>NZ_CP187557.1:5637500-6339429 GCF_049860765.1 Pseudomonas sp. NyZ201 | reverse complement strand
GGATATCCCCTGAGTTTGAAAGCCCGGTAAGGGCCGGTGAGGCAAAAACAAGCAGCCATTGTACCGGGCACCCGCACACTTATCCACACGCAGCACGCCCAAGAGAGGCGTTAAATCAGTCATTTACTGACCAAAATGCTGTTGGCGCCGTCCGAATAAGCTCTGTGGATAACCATCGATAAGGGCTATGCACAAGTCGGGGTCCAAGCCTGTGGAAAACTGCCCTGTGGAAAAGTAGCGATTTTATCCACTGCTTTTCCGAGCATCCGGCACAAGCAAAGCACCGTTTCCCGACAGGGTTTTGAATCTCTGTACATCACGCATAACAGGGCTTTCAGAGATCTATCCACAGAAATCCCGATGCTAAGATTCATAAGTTCTTCAGAAAAGCTTTTAATACCTTTCCTCTTTTTTTCTATGTCTAACCGCGGTGACACCTGATGATGCCCATCCGACGAGAGGATTCCCGTTTCATACGCTTATAGAGGAAACGCTGGTTGGAAATTGACCTATGGAGCCGGTTTCTCTAGAATCGCCGGTCTCTTAAAACGGGGGCCATTCCGGCCCGTAGTCACGAACCAGGTAACACGCCATGAAACGTACTTTCCAACCAAGCACCATCAAGCGCGCTCGCACTCACGGTTTCCGTGCACGTATGGCCACCAAGAACGGCCGTGCTGTTCTGTCCCGCCGTCGTGCCAAAGGCCGTAAGCGCCTGGCAGTTTGATTTTCGGCACAGGTGGTGAGTCAGGACTTCAGTCGGGATAAGCGTCTACTGACACCCCGACACTTCAAAGCGGTCTTTGACTCTCCATCAGGCAAGGTGCCCGGCAAGAGTCTCTTGCTGCTTGCCCGCGAAAACGGATTGGATCATCCCCGTCTGGGCCTGGTGATCGGCAAAAAAGCCGTAAAGCTTTCCGTTCAGCGCAATCGCTTGAAGCGTTTGATGCGCGATTCGTTTCGTCGACACCAGGAAATCCTGGCCGGCTGGGACATAGTCATCGTCGCGCGCAAAGGCCTTGGCGATATAGAAAACCCGGAATTGCACCAGCATTTTGGCAAGATCTGGAAGCGCCTCGCTCGTACTCGGCCCTCTCCAGAGGTCAAGACCGAATCCGTAGGGGTGGACCGTCCAGATGCGTAAACTGGCCCTCGTTCCGATCCAGTTTTACCGTTACGCCATCAGCCCGTTGATGGCCAGCCATTGCCGTTTCTACCCAAGTTGCTCCTGCTATGCGTACGAAGCCATCGAAACACATGGTCTTTTACGCGGCGGGTGGCTGACCGTTCGTCGGCTGGGTCGTTGTCATCCTTGGAATGCAGGCGGTTTTGATCCGGTTCCGCCCGTTCCTTCCTCCCGTACTTCTTCGATAGCCGAGTAATCATGGATATTAAACGCACGATCCTGATCGCCGCCCTGGCAATCGTGTCCTATGTCATGGTCCTCAAGTGGAACCAGGACTACGGCCAGGCTGCCCTGCCGAATCAGACTGCTGCCTCCAGCACCATCGCGCCTTCCCTGCCGGACAGCACCGGTGCCGGCAATACCAATGCCGACATTCCGAGCGTCAACGCCGAAGCCCCGGCGGAACAGGCACCGGTCGCTGTCAGCAAGGATCTGATCCGCGTCAAGACCGATGTACTCGATCTGGCTATCGACCCTACGGGTGGCGATATTGTCCAGTTGACCCTGCCGAAGTACCCACGTCGCCAGGATCATCCGGAAATTCCGTTCCAGTTGTTCGATAACGGTGGCGAACGTGTTTATCTGGCCCAGAGCGGCCTGATCGGCGCCAACGGCCCGGACTCACGTGCTGCTGGCCGTCCGGTTTATGCTGCCGAGCAAAAAAGTTATCAACTGGCCGATGGCCAGGACCAACTGGTCGTCGACCTGAAGTTCAGCGACGCCGGCGTCAACTACATCAAGCGTTTCACCCTGAAACGCGGCGAGTACGACCTGAAGGTCAGCTACCTGATCGACAACCAGAGCGGCCAGCCCTGGACCGGCAACATGTTCGGCCAACTGAAGCGTGACGCCAGCTCCGACCCTTCGTCGTCGACCGCCACCGGTACTGCCACCTATCTGGGTGCTGCCCTGTGGACAAGTTCCGAGCCCTACAAGAAAGTGTCCATGAAGGACATGGACAAGGGCAATTTGAAAGAAAATGTGAACGGCGGCTGGGTCGCCTGGCTGCAGCACTACTTCGTGACGGCCTGGATCCCGGAAAAATCCGATAACAACTTCGTTCAGACCCGCAAGGACAGCCAAGGCAACTACATCATCGGTTACAACGGTCCTGCGTTGAACGTTGCCGCTGGCGCCAAGGCTGAAACCAGCAGCACCCTGTACGCCGGTCCGAAGATCCAGAGCAAGCTGAAGGAGTTGTCCCCAGGCCTGGAGCTGACCGTCGACTACGGCATCCTGTGGTTCATTGCCCAGCCGATCTTCTGGCTGCTGCAACATATCCACAGCCTGCTCGGCAACTGGGGCTGGTCGATCATCGTCCTGACCATGCTGATCAAGGGCCTGTTCTTCCCGCTGTCCGCCGCCAGCTACCGTTCGATGGCGCGCATGCGTGCCGTTGCGCCGCGCCTGGCCCAACTGAAAGAACAGTTCGGTGACGATCGCCAGAAGATGTCCCAGGCGATGATGGAGCTGTACAAGAAAGAGAAGATCAACCCGCTGGGCGGCTGCTTGCCGATCCTGGTGCAGATGCCGGTCTTCCTTTCGCTGTACTGGGTACTCCTGGAAAGCGTGGAGATGCGCCAGGCTCCGTGGATGTTCTGGATCACCGACCTGTCGATCAAGGATCCGTTCTTCATCCTGCCGATCATCATGGGCGCGACCATGTTCATCCAGCAGCAGCTGAACCCGACCCCACCGGATCCGATGCAGGCCAAGGTAATGAAAATGATGCCGATCATCTTCACCTTCTTCTTCCTGTGGTTCCCGGCTGGTCTGGTGCTGTATTGGGTTGTGAACAACTGCCTGTCCATCGCACAGCAGTGGTACATCACCCGCAGTATCGAAAACGCGACCAAGAAGGCCGCAGCCTGACGGATTAGCCAGCTAATCTGTGGATAAACGCCCCACTCGTGGGGCGTTTTGCTATCTGACGTTTCTGTTTCGAGGCTATCGACATGACTTCCCGTCGCGAAACCATCACCGCCATCGCTACCGCCCAAGGCCGCGGCGGGGTAGGCATTGTGCGCATCTCCGGGCCATTGGCGCGCCAGGCCGGGCAAGCCATCACCGGTCGCGAACTGTCTCCGCGCCACGCCCACTACGGCCCGTTCCGCAGTGAAGACGGATTGGTGCTTGACGAGGGCATTGCCTTGTTCTTCCCCGGCCCTAATTCATTCACGGGCGAGGATGTGCTGGAACTGCAGGGCCACGGTGGTCCGGTGGTGCTGGACATGCTTCTGCAACGCTGTGTACAGCTCGGATGCCGTCTTGCGCGGCCGGGTGAGTTCAGCGAGCGCGCCTTCCTCAACGACAAGCTCGACCTGGCCCAGGCCGAAGCGATAGCCGACCTGATCGAGGCCAGTTCCGCCCAGGCAGCGCGCAATGCCCTGCGCTCGCTTCAGGGAGAATTCTCCCGGCGTGTGGATAACTTGACCGAGCGTCTGATCAGCCTGCGCATCTACGTGGAAGCAGCGATCGACTTTCCCGAAGAGGAAATCGATTTCCTCGCCGATGGCCATGTGCTGGGCATGCTTGACCAGGTACGCAGCGATCTGGCCTCGGTAATGCGCGAAGCCGGACAGGGTGCCTTGCTGCGCGACGGCATGACAGTCGTGATCGCCGGTCGTCCCAACGCTGGCAAGTCCAGCCTGTTGAACATGCTTGCCGGTCGTGAAGCGGCAATCGTCACCGATATTGCCGGCACCACCCGGGACATCCTCCGGGAACATATCCACATAGACGGCATGCCCCTGCATGTAGTGGACACTGCCGGCTTGCGCGACACAGACGACCATGTGGAAAAGATCGGCGTGGAACGCGCTCTGAAGGCGATTGGCGAAGCGGACCGGGTGCTCCTGGTAGTGGATGCCACTGCGCCGGAAGCCAGTGATCCCTTTGCCCTATGGCCGGAATTCCTCGATCAGCGACCGCGGCCAGACAAGGTCACCCTGATCCGTAACAAGGCCGACCTCAGCGGCGAAGCCATCGGCATGGAGGAAAGCGAGGACGGGCATGTCACCATTACCCTCAGCGCCAAGGCGCCGGATCAAGGCCTGGATCTGCTACGCGATCATTTGAAGGCCTGCATGGGCTACGAACAGACGGCCGAAAGCGGCTTCAGCGCCCGCCGGCGACATCTGGATGCCCTGCGCCAGGCCAGCGCCAGCCTCGAGCATGGTCGTGAACAACTGACCCTGGCCGGCGCGGGTGAGCTATTGGCCGAAGATCTGCGCCAGGCACAGCAGGCGTTGGGTGAAATTACCGGCGCATTCAGTTCAGACGATCTTCTGGGTCGTATCTTCTCCAGCTTCTGTATCGGCAAGTAAGCGTTCTTATCCACAAACGGGCCTGATTTGATCGGCCCGTTTGCTGCGTCCTGCTTCACCCTCCCTCATTTGACAACGGAAACCTACCGGCTCTGCTCTGGGGCTTTCGGCTGCCCGCGTGTTTACACAGGGAGAATGAGCCCTGTGGAAAACCCGCCTTCAGCTCCGTTGATAACCTGGCCTGAGGGGTGGAGATAAATCCACCTGTGGGTAACAAGCAATTTAATCCACAGGTTCCGGACGCTTATCCATAACCCTCATTGCCCTTGGGCCACAGGGTTATGAATCTCTGTACATCAGGCATTATATGGGCTCTAAGCACTTATCCACAGAAAGGTCGCAGACTAAGAATAAACATAAAAACAAAGCTTTTATAAATCTTCCTTTCGTTATTTCTATTGCCGGCCATTCATCCACAGGCTGGTTAAATTTTGTGCAAAAGGTTCCTTTAGGAGGGCAGAAGTCCCTATACTTGGCAGCTATCCCTTTTACATTCCCGAAACAGGCACGAGGTGCGTGGTGGATTTCCCTTCCCGTTTTGAAGTGATCGTCATCGGCGGCGGCCATGCCGGTACCGAGGCTGCGCTTGCATCAGCACGCATGGGCGTGAAAACCCTGCTGCTGACCCATAACGTGGAAACCCTCGGGCACATGAGCTGCAACCCGGCCATTGGTGGCATCGGCAAGAGTCACCTGGTCAAGGAAATCGATGCGCTGGGTGGTGCGATGGCGCTGGCCACCGACAAGAGCGGCATCCAGTTCCGCGTACTGAACAACCGCAAAGGCCCGGCTGTGCGCGCGACTCGTGCACAGGCCGACCGCGCCATCTATAAGGCGGTGGTCCGGGAAATCCTGGAAAACCAGCCGAACCTGTGGATATTCCAGCAGTCCTGCGACGACCTGATTGTCGAGCAGGACCAGGTGCGCGGTGTGGTGACCCAGATGGGTCTGCGCTTCTTCGCCGACTCCGTGGTACTGACCACTGGCACCTTCCTCGCCGGACTTATCCACATCGGCCTGCAGAACTATTCCGGTGGCCGTGCCGGCGATCCGCCCGCGATCGCCCTGGCCCACCGCCTGCGTGAGTTGCCACTGCGCGTCGGCCGCCTGAAAACCGGGACACCGCCGCGGATCGACGGGCGCTCGGTGGACTTCTCGGTGATGTCGGAACAGCCAGGCGATACGCCGATCCCGGTGATGTCGTTCATGGGCTCCAAGGAGATGCATCCGCGTCAGGTCAGTTGCTGGATTACCCACACCAACGCGCGCACTCACGAAATCATCGCGTCCAACCTGGACCGCTCGCCCATGTACTCGGGCGTGATCGAAGGCATCGGCCCGCGTTACTGCCCGTCGATCGAAGACAAGATCCACCGCTTTGCCGACAAGGAAAGCCACCAGGTGTTCATCGAGCCGGAAGGCCTGAACACCCACGAGCTTTACCCGAACGGGATATCCACATCCTTGCCGTTCGATGTGCAGTTGCAGATCGTCCGTTCGATCCGCGGTATGGAAAACGCCCATATCGTTCGCCCGGGCTACGCCATCGAGTACGACTACTTCGATCCGCGCGACCTGAAGTACAGCCTGGAAACCAAGGTTATCGGCGGTCTGTTCTTCGCTGGCCAGATCAACGGCACCACCGGCTACGAAGAAGCCGGTGCACAAGGCCTGCTGGCCGGGACCAACGCCGCGCTGCGCGCGCAGGGGCGGGAAAGCTGGTGCCCGCGCCGCGACGAGGCGTACATCGGTGTGTTGGTCGACGACCTGATCACCCTCGGTACCCAGGAGCCGTACCGCATGTTCACTTCGCGCGCCGAATACCGGCTGATCCTGCGCGAGGACAACGCCGACCTGCGCCTGACCGAAAAAGGTCGCGAACTGGGTCTGGTGGATGACGACCGTTGGGCCGCTTTCTGCGCCAAGCGCGAAGGCATCGAACGGGAAGAGCAGCGCTTGAAAGCGACCTGGGTTCGTCCGGACACCGAACAAGGCCAGGCGATCGTCGAGCGTTTCGGTACGCCGCTGGCACATGAGTACAACCTGCTCAACCTGTTGAGCCGGCCGGAAATCGATTACGCCGGCTTGGTGGAAGTGACCGGTGGCAGCGACGCCAGTGACCAGGTCGCCGAGCAGGTCGAGATCAAGACCAAATACGCCGGTTACATCGACCGGCAACAGGAAGAAATCGCTCGCCTGCGCGCCAGCGAAGATACCCGCCTGCCAGACGACATCGAATACAGCTCGATTTCCGGTCTGTCCAAGGAGATCCAGGGCAAGCTCGGCCAGACCCGGCCCGAGACCCTGGGCCAGGCGTCGCGTATTCCCGGTGTGACCCCGGCGGCGATCTCCCTGTTGTTGATCCACCTGAAAAAACGCGGCGCAGGCCGCGGTCTGGAGCAAAGCGCTTGAGTTCTATGGTCACCGCAAAACATGCCGAAGAGTTGTCCACAGGCGCGCGCCAGCTCGGTCTTGAATTGAGTGAGTTCCAGCAGCAGAAGCTGCTGGAGTACCTGGCCCTGCTGATCAAATGGAACAAGGCCTACAACCTCACCGCAGTGCGCGATCCGGACGAGATGGTGTCCCGCCATCTGCTGGACAGCCTGAGCGTGATGAGTTTTATCCACAGCGCGAACTGGCTGGATGTCGGCAGCGGCGGTGGCATGCCTGGCATTCCATTGTCTATCCTGCATCCGGACAAGCAGGTCACGGTGCTCGACAGCAACGGCAAGAAGACCCGTTTCCTGACCCAGGTGAAACTGGAGCTGAAGCTGGACAACCTCACGGTTATCCACAAGCGGGTGGAAGAGTTCCAGCCGGCGCAGCCATTCACCGGGATCATTTCCCGTGCTTTCAGCAGCATGGAGAATTTCACCAACTGGACGCGGCACCTGGGGGATTCCCAGACACAGTGGCTGGCAATGAAAGGACTGCATCCGGCCGATGAGCTGGTAGCATTGCCGGCGGATTTCAAAGTGGATAGCGAGCAGGCCTTGACCGTACCCGGTTGCCAAGGCCAGCGCCATCTGCTGATACTGCGCCGCACGGCATGACTGGGAACACAAGCAAGAATGGCTAAGGTATTCGCGATCGCGAACCAGAAGGGGGGTGTGGGTAAAACCACTACCTGCATCAATCTCGCGGCGTCGCTGGTAGCGACCAAGCGCCGCGTGTTGTTGATCGACCTCGATCCACAGGGCAATGCCACCATGGGCAGTGGTGTGGATAAACATGTCCTGGAACATTCGGTCTACGACTTGCTGATCGGCGAATGCGACCTGGCCCAGGCCATGCATTTTTCCGAGCACGGTGGTTACCAACTGCTGCCGGCCAACCGCGACCTGACCGCCGCCGAGGTGGTCCTGCTGGAAATGCAGATGAAGGAAAGCCGCCTGCGCAATGCGTTGGCGCCGATTCGCGAGAACTACGACTACATTCTCATCGATTGCCCGCCGTCGCTGTCGATGCTCACGCTCAATGCCCTGGTCGCGTCCGATGGCGTGATCATTCCCATGCAGTGCGAATACTACGCGCTGGAAGGTCTCAGCGACCTTGTGGATAACATCAAGCGCATCGCTGCCCGGCTGAACCCGGCGTTGAAGATCGAAGGCCTGCTGCGGACCATGTACGATCCGCGCCTGAGCCTGAACAACGACGTCTCGGTGCAGCTCAAGGAGCACTTCGGCGAGCAGCTCTATGACACCGTGATCCCGCGCAACATCCGCCTGGCCGAAGCACCGAGCTTCGGGATGCCGGCATTGGCGTACGACAAGCAATCCCGTGGCGCCCTGGCTTATCTGGCCCTGGCCGGAGAGTTCCATCGCCGCCAGCGTCGTCAATCTCGCACTGCACAAACAACTTAAGGAATCCGCATGGCCGTCAAGAAACGAGGTCTCGGACGTGGGTTGGATGCACTGTTGAGTGGTCCGACCGTCAGCTCGCTCGAAGAGCAGGCTGTAAAGGTCGACAAGAAAGAACTGCAACACCTGCCGGTCGAACTGATCCAGCGCGGCAAATACCAGCCGCGTCGGGACATGGACCCGCAAGCCCTGGAAGAATTGGCCCAGTCGATCAAGGGGCAGGGCGTGATGCAGCCGATCGTCGTGCGTCCGATCGAGGGAGGCCGCTACGAGATCATCGCAGGTGAACGCCGCTGGCGTGCCACCCAGCTGGCTGGCCTGGACAGCATTCCGGCCATGGTCCGCGATGTTCCGGACGAGGCTGCCATCGCCATGGCGCTGATCGAGAACATCCAGCGCGAGGACCTCAACCCGGTCGAGGAAGCTATCGCCCTGCAGCGCCTGCAGACCGAGTTCCAGCTCACCCAGCAACAGGTCGCAGATGCCGTAGGCAAGTCACGCGTGACCGTGGCCAACCTGCTGCGCCTGATCTCCCTTCCTGACGCGATCAAGACCATGCTGTCCCATGGCGACCTGGAGATGGGGCACGCGCGTGCGCTGCTCGGATTGCCTGAAGAACAGCAGGTCGACGGGGCGCGACACGTTGTCGCACGGGGTCTGACCGTTCGTCAGACTGAAGCCCTGGTTCGACAGTGGTTGAACGGCAAGCCCGAGCCGGTCGAACCGGCCAAGCCTGACCCGGACATTACCCGCCTGGAACAGCGTCTGGCCGAGCGCCTGGGCTCTTCGGTGCAGATCCGCCATGGCAACAAGGGCAAGGGGCAACTGGTTATTCGCTATAACTCGCTGGACGAGTTGCAGGGCGTTCTTGCTCACATCCGCTGAAACAATTCCCTTTGTAGCGCGCAGTCGGAAATCACTACCCGGCAGTTGAATAGGGGTTAATCCGCCCCTATACTCTGCGCGCATTTTGTCGGCACAAATTATGCCAAGTCATAGTTGACTGGTTGGCCGACTTCGGGAGAGCAGTTTTGATGGAAACCCGCACGCCAAACCGCCTGCCTTTCCATCGCTGGGCGGTTTTCCCGGTACTGCTGGCCCAATGCGTCGTGTTTCTGTTGGCAGCGTTGGCTTTGTGGCAGTGGCGCGGGACAGTCAGCGGTTATTCAGGCCTCTGCGGAGGGCTGATCGCCTGGCTACCGAATGTGTATTTCGCCTGGAAGGCCTTCAGGTTCACCGGGGCCAGGGCAGCGCAAGCCATCGTCAAGTCGTTCTACGCAGGCGAGGCAGGCAAATTGATTTTGACGGCAGTGCTGTTTGCACTGACGTTCGCAGGAGTGAAGCCATTGGCGCCATTAGCAGTATTCGGCGTCTTCTTGCTGACCCAACTGGTCAGCTGGTTCGCGCCCCTGCTGATGAAAACAAGACTTTCGAGACCTTAGGGCGTTTGAGGCAAACATGGCAGCAGAAACCGCTTCGGGCTATATCCAGCACCACTTGCAGAACCTGACCTTCGGTCAACTACCATCCGGCGGCTGGGGCTTTGCCCACAGTGCAGCGGAAGCCAAGGAAATGGGCTTCTGGGCGTTCCACGTGGACACCCTGGGTTGGTCGTTCGGCCTGGGCCTGATCTTCATTCTTCTCTTCCGCGCTGCCGCGAAGAAAGCGACCTCCGGCCTGCCCGGCGGTCTGCAGAACTTCGTCGAAGTGCTGGTCGAGTTCGTCAATGGCAGCGTGAAGGACTCCTTCCATGGCCGCAGCGCGGTCATCGCCCCGCTGGCCCTGACCATCTTCGTGTGGGTGTTCCTGATGAACGCCATCGACCTGGTACCGGTCGACTGGATCCCGCAACTGGCGATCCTGATCTCCGGCGACCCGCACATTCCGTTCCGTGCCGTTTCCACCACCGACCCGAACGCCACCCTGGCCATGGCCTTCTGCGTGTTCGCCCTGATCATCTTCTACAGCATCAAGGTCAAGGGTCTGGGCGGTTTCATCGGCGAGCTGACCCTGCATCCGTTCGGCAGCAAGAACATCTTCGTCCAGGCACTGCTGATCCCGGTCAACTTCCTGCTCGAGTTCGTCACCCTGATCGCCAAGCCGATCTCGCTGGCACTGCGTCTGTTCGGCAACATGTACGCCGGCGAGCTGGTGTTCATCCTGATCGCGGTGATGTTCGGCGCCGGCCTGCTGTGGCTGAGCGGCCTCGGTATCGTCCTGCAGTGGGCGTGGGCGGTGTTCCACATCCTGATCATCACCCTGCAAGCATTCATCTTCATGATGCTCACCATCGTCTACCTGTCGATGGCGCACGAAGATAACCATTAAGACCGCCTGGCGTGTCTGATGACCCTCCCGTCGGTTCGAGGGAGGGTCGAAAACGTCCGCAAGGGCATCGCTGTACCAAACGATTTTGTTTTACCGCTTCAAACTAAAAAACCTAACCAATACGACGTAAAAGTCGGGAGGAAAGATGGAAACTGTAGTTGGTCTTACCGCTATCGCTGTTGCTCTGCTGATCGGCCTGGGTGCTCTGGGTACCGCCATTGGTTTCGGCCTGCTGGGCGGCAAGTTCCTGGAAGGCGCTGCTCGCCAGCCAGAGATGGTTCCAATGCTGCAAGTCAAGATGTTCATCGTTGCCGGTCTGCTCGACGCCGTAACCATGATCGGTGTTGGTATCGCTCTGTTCTTCACCTTCGCGAACCCCTTCGTTGGTCAAATCGCTGGCTGATCACTCGTTTCGACGAGTGGATTGGTGTGATAGACGAAGAACGAGCGAGGTGTTGGCGTGAACATTAATGCAACCCTGATTGGTCAGTCCCTTGCGTTCTTGATTTTCGTGGTTTTCTGCATGAAGTTTGTATGGCCTCCGGTCATTGCAGCTCTGCAGGAACGTCAAAAGAAGATCGCGGACGGACTGGACGCTGCCAACCGAGCAGCTCGCGACCTGGAGCTGGCCCAAGATAAAGCGGGTCAGCAACTGCGCGAAGCTAAGGCTCAAGCAGCCGAAATCATCGAGCAAGCCAAGAAGCGCGGTGCTCAGATCGTCGAAGAGGCCCGTGATCAGGCCCGCGTCGAAGCTGACCGTGTGAAGGCTCAGGCTCAGGCCGAGATCGAACAGGAAATTAACAGCGTCAAAGACGCGCTGCGCGCCCAAGTGGGTAGCCTGGCCGTTGGCGGTGCTGAAAAGATCCTTGGCGCCACAATCGATCAAAACGCGCATGCGGAGCTGGTTAACAAACTGGCCGCTGAAATTTAAGCGAGGGCGATCATGGCAGAACTGACCACGTTGGCCCGACCTTACGCTAAGGCTGCCTTTGAGCATGCCCAGGCCCAGCAGCAACTGGCCAATTGGTCAGCCATGCTCGGCCTGGCTGCTGCGGTGTCGCAAGACGGCACCATGCAGCGCCTGCTCAAGGCCCCGCGACTGACGAGCGCACAAAAGGCCGCCACGTTTATCGACGTGTGCGGTGACAAGTTCGATGCGCAAGCACGTAATTTCATCCACGTTGCCGCGGAAAACGACCGTCTCCTGCTTCTTCCGGAGATCTCGGCGCAGTTCGAGCTGTACAAGGCTGAACTCGAAAAATCCGTGGACGTGGAAGTCACCAGTGCTTTTGCGTTGAACCAAGAACAGCAAGACAAACTCGCCAAGGTTCTCAGTGCACGGCTCAGCCGGGAAGTGCGCCTGCATGCGACGGAAGACGCCTCCCTTATCGGTGGTGTCGTGATCCGCGCCGGCGACCTGGTAATCGATGGCTCGGTTCGCGGCAAACTCGCGAAACTGGCCGAAGCATTGAAATCTTGAGTTTGAAGGGGCAGCAGAGCAATGCAGCAACTCAATCCTTCCGAAATTAGTGAAATCATCAAGGGCCGCATCGAGAATCTCGATGTAGCCTCCCAAGCCCGCAACGAAGGTACTGTCGTCAGCGTTTCTGACGGCATCGTGCGGATTCACGGTCTGGCCGACGTCATGTACGGCGAAATGATCGAGTTTCCAGGCGGCGTGTACGGTATGGCCCTCAACCTGGAGCAAGACTCCGTTGGTGCGGTAGTACTGGGCGCCTACGATACCCTCGCCGAAGGCATGAGCGCCAAGTGCACCGGCCGCATCCTCGAAGTTCCGGTTGGTAAGGAACTGCTGGGTCGCGTCGTCGACGCACTGGGCAACCCGATCGACGGCAAAGGTCCTCTGGGCAACACCGAGACCGACGCGGTCGAGAAAGTTGCTCCAGGCGTGATCTGGCGTAAGTCGGTAGACCAGCCTGTACAGACTGGCTACAAGTCCGTCGACGCCATGATCCCTGTCGGCCGTGGCCAGCGCGAGCTGATCATCGGTGACCGTCAGATCGGCAAGACCGCCATGGCCATCGACGCCATCATCAACCAGAAAGACTCCGGTATTTTCTGCGTTTATGTCGCTGTCGGCCAGAAGCGCTCCACCGTTGCCAACATCGTTCGCAAGCTGGAAGAAAACGGCGCCCTGGCCAACACCATCGTGGTCGTTGCCAGTGCCTCGGAATCCGCCGCGCTGCAATTCCTGGCGCCATACGCCGGTTGCACCATGGGCGAGTTCTTCCGTGACCGCGGTGAAGACGCGCTGATCGTTTACGATGACCTGTCCAAGCAGGCCGTTGCCTACCGTCAGATCTCCCTGCTGCTGCGCCGTCCGCCAGGACGCGAAGCGTACCCAGGTGACGTGTTCTATCTCCACTCCCGTCTGCTGGAGCGTGCATCGCGCGTTTCCGAAGAGTACGTCGAGAAGTTCACCAACGGCGCCGTTACTGGCAAGACCGGTTCCCTGACCGCCCTGCCGATCATCGAAACCCAGGCTGGCGACGTTTCCGCGTTCGTTCCGACCAACGTGATCTCGATCACCGACGGTCAGATCTTCCTGGAATCGGCCATGTTCAACTCGGGCATCCGCCCTGCAGTGAACGCCGGTGTTTCGGTATCCCGCGTGGGTGGTGCCGCTCAGACCAAGATCATCAAGAAGCTGTCCGGTGGCATCCGTACTGCTCTGGCTCAGTACCGTGAACTGGCGGCATTCGCCCAGTTCGCTTCTGACCTGGACGAAGCTACCCGCAAGCAACTCGAGCACGGTCAACGTGTTACCGAGCTGATGAAGCAGAAGCAATACGCTCCTATGTCCATCGCGGACATGGCGCTGTCGCTGTATGCCGCTGAGCGTGGGTTCCTGACCGACGTTGAAATCGCCAAGATCGGCAGCTTCGAACAAGCGCTGATCGCTTACTTCAACCGTGATCACGCCGACCTGATGGCGAAGATCAACGTGAAGGGTGACTTCAACGACGAAATCGACGCTGGCATCAAGGCCGGTATCGAGAAGTTCAAGGCCACCCAAACCTGGTAAGCCGCAGCGGGGGCCTTGCAGCCCCCGCTTGCTAACCTGATAGGTGTTACATGGCAGGCGCAAAAGAGATTCGCAGTAAGATTGCGAGCATCAAAAGCACGCAAAAAATTACCAGCGCCATGGAAAAAGTGGCGGTCAGCAAGATGCGCAAGGCTCAAATGCGCATGTCTGCTAGCCGTCCCTACGCGGAGCGCATCCGCCAGGTGATTGGTCATCTGGCCAACGCCAACCCGGAATACCGCCACCCGTTCATGATCGAGCGCCCTGTGAAGCGCGCCGGTTATATCGTGGTGAGCAGTGACCGCGGTCTGTGCGGCGGCTTGAACACCAACCTGTTCAAGGCCCTGGTCAAGGACATGGCGGTAAACCGCGAACAAGGCGTCGAGATCGACCTGTGCGTGATCGGCAGCAAGGGTGCGGCTTTCTTCCGCAGCTTCGGCGGCAACGTCGTTGCAGCGATCAGCCACCTGGGCGAAGAACCGTCGATCAACGATCTGATCGGTTCCGTCAAGGTCATGCTGGACGCTTACCTGGACGGTCGCATCGACCGCCTGTCCGTGGTATCGAACAAGTTCATCAATACCATGACGCAAACTCCAACGGTCGAGCAGTTGGTACCGTTGGTGGCAACCCCGGATCAAGAACTCAAGCACCACTGGGACTACCTCTACGAACCTGACGCCAAAGAGCTGCTTGACGGCCTGATGGTGCGTTACGTGGAGTCGCAGGTCTACCAGGCGGTGGTCGAGAACAACGCGGCTGAACAGGCTGCCCGGATGATCGCAATGAAGAACGCCACCGACAACGCCGGTGACCTGATCAGCGAATTGCAGCTGATCTACAACAAGGCGCGTCAGGCTGCGATCACCCAAGAGATCTCGGAAATCGTCGGCGGCGCTGCCGCGGTTTAACGGTTCACATATTCAGAGGATCCAGCTATGAGTAGCGGACGTATCGTTCAAATCATCGGCGCCGTCATCGACGTGGAATTTCCACGTGACGTCGTTCCGAATGTCTATAGCGCGCTGAAAGTTCAAGGCGCAGAAACCACTCTGGAAGTTCAGCAGCAGCTGGGCGACGGCGTGGTTCGTACCATTGCGATGGGTTCGACCGAAGGCCTGAAGCGCGGTCTGGACGTTGTCGACACCAAGGCTCCTATCTCGGTACCGGTCGGTAAAGCGACCCTGGGCCGGATCATGGACGTCCTCGGCAACCCGATCGACGAAGCTGGTCCGATCGGCGAAGAAGAGCGCTGGGGTATTCACCGCGCCGCTCCTTCCTTCGCTGACCAGGCAGGCGGCAACGACCTGCTGGAAACCGGCATCAAGGTTATCGACCTGGTCTGCCCGTTCGCCAAGGGCGGTAAAGTCGGTCTGTTCGGTGGTGCCGGTGTCGGCAAGACCGTAAACATGATGGAACTGATCCGTAACATCGCCATCGAGCACAGCGGTTACTCCGTGTTCGCCGGTGTGGGTGAGCGTACTCGTGAGGGTAACGACTTCTACCACGAGATGAAGGACTCCAACGTTCTCGACAAGGTAGCGCTGGTCTACGGTCAGATGAACGAGCCACCAGGAAACCGTCTGCGCGTAGCGCTGACCGGCCTGACCATGGCCGAGAAGTTCCGTGACGAAGGTAACGACGTTCTGCTGTTCGTCGACAACATCTATCGTTACACCCTGGCCGGTACCGAAGTATCCGCACTGCTGGGCCGTATGCCTTCGGCAGTAGGTTACCAGCCGACCCTGGCTGAAGAGATGGGCGTGCTGCAAGAGCGCATCACTTCGACCAAGGAAGGTTCGATCACCTCGATCCAGGCCGTATACGTACCTGCGGACGACCTGACCGACCCGTCGCCAGCGACCACCTTCGCCCACCTTGACGCTACCGTCGTACTGTCCCGTGACATCGCTTCCCTGGGTATCTACCCGGCGGTAGACCCACTGGACTCGACTTCCCGTCAGCTGGATCCGCTGGTGATCGGTACCGAGCACTACGAGACCGCTCGTGGCGTTCAGTACGTTCTGCAGCGCTACAAGGAGCTGAAGGACATCATCGCGATCCTGGGTATGGACGAGCTGTCCGAGACCGACAAGCAACTGGTTGCCCGTGCTCGTAAGATCCAGCGCTTCCTGTCCCAGCCGTTCTTCGTGGCAGAAGTCTTCACCGGTTCTCCAGGCAAATACGTTTCCCTGAAAGACACCATCGCTGGCTTCAGCGGCATCCTCAAAGGTGACTACGACCACCTGCCAGAACAAGCGTTCTACATGGTCGGCAGCATCGACGAAGCGATCGAGAAAGCCAAGAAACTGTAATCCCGGCGCCCCGAAAGGGGCGCTAATCAGGTCGAGGCAAGCAAATGGCTATGACAGTCCATTGCGATATCGTCAGCGCGGAAGGAGAAATCTTTTCCGGTCTGGTCGAGATGTTGGTAGCTCACGGCAACCTGGGTGATCTTGGTATCGCTCCAGGCCACGCGCCGCTGATCACCAATCTCAAGCCAGGTCCGATCACGCTGACCAAGCAGGGTGGCGCGCAGGAGGTGTTCTACATCTCCGGTGGTTTCCTTGAGGTCCAGCCGAGCATGGTCAAGGTTCTCGCCGACACCGTGCAACGTGCAGGTGACCTGGACGAAGCCCAGGCGCTGGAAGCGGTGAAAGCTGCTGAAAATGCCCTGAACACCAAAGGCGCGGATTTTGATTACACCGCCGCCGCCGCACGTCTGGCCGAGGCCGCAGCGCAGCTGCGTACCGTCCAGCAGATGCGCCGCGGGAAATAATTGGCCTCGGTCATTCATTTCCAACGCGATTGAGTTAAAGGGTAGCCTCGGCTACCCTTTTTCTTTTTCCGCATTCTTCTCCCGGTCACAGCGCTGACCACCCAGGATTGGTAGCCAGTCAATGTCTCTCGATATCGTTATTCTCGCCGCTGGCCAAGGCACGCGCATGCGTTCCGCGTTGCCCAAGGTACTCCACCCGGTCGCCGGCGATTCCATGCTCGGCCATGTTATCCACAGCGCCCGTCAGCTCCAGCCACAGGGCATCCATGTGGTAATCGGCCATGGCGCTGAACTGGTACGTGAACGCCTGGCGGCGGACGATCTGAATTTCGTGCTTCAGGACAAACAACTGGGCACCGGCCACGCTGTCGCCCAGGCCCTGCCGGCGCTGAGCGCCGACACCGTGCTGATCCTCTACGGCGATGTACCCCTGATCGAGGTCGAGACCTTGCAGCGCCTGTTGGCCAAGGTCAATGACCAGCAACTCGGCCTGCTCACCGTGACCCTCGACGACCCGACCGGCTATGGCCGTATCGTCCGGGACGCTGCCGGCAAGGTTACCGCCATCGTCGAGCACAAGGACGCCAGCGATGTGCAGAAGGCTATCCGCGAAGGCAACACCGGCATTCTCGCCGTCCCGGGCAAGCGTCTTGCCGATTGGCTGGGGCGCTTGTCCAACGACAACGCCCAGGGCGAGTACTACCTGACCGATGTCATCGCCATGGCCGTGGCCGACGGCCTGGTGGTCGCCACTGAACAACCGCTGGACCCGATGGAAGTGCAGGGCGCCAACGACCGCCGCCAATTGGCCGAGCTGGAGCGTCACTACCAGTTCCGCGAAGCCCGCCGTCTGATGGCGCTCGGCGTGACCTTGCGTGACCCGGCGCGTTTCGATGTGCGTGGTGAAGTGACCGTCGGCCGCGACGTACTCATCGACATCAACGTGATCCTCGAAGGCCGGGTGATCATCGAGGACGACGTGCAGATCGGTGCGAACTGCGTGATCAGGAACACCACCCTGCGCAAGGGGGCTGTGGTCAAGGCCAACAGCCATCTGGACGGCGCGGTGATGGGCGAGGGCAGCGATGCCGGCCCGTTCGCCCGCCTGCGTCCGGGCAGTGTGCTGGAAGCCCGGGCCCATGTGGGTAACTTCGTCGAATTGAAGAACGCGCATCTGGGCGAAGGCGCCAAGGCCGGTCATCTGACCTATCTGGGCGATGCCGAGATCGGCGCACGTACCAACATCGGTGCCGGCACCATCACTTGCAACTACGATGGCGCGAACAAGTTCAAGACCATTCTCGGCGAGGATGTGTTCATCGGTTCGAACAACTCCCTGGTCGCCCCTGTGGATATCGGTGCAGGTGCCACCACTGCGGCCGGTTCGACCATCGTACAGAACGTCGATGCCGCTCAATTGGCCGTTGGTCGTGCCCGCCAGCGCAACATCGATGGCTGGAAACGGCCTGAGAAGATCAAGAAAACCTGAGTTATGCACAGCTTGAAAAAGGCCGACTGTGCATTGTGCATAAGTCGGCCTTTTTCGTTTGTGCTGAACCTGTGGATAACATGAAAATGCTGGCCTCGTCGCCTTTTGTCGAATTCCCGCTTGACCGAATGAAAGATTCAGGTTTTGATTGCCGCAATTATCTTTCGAAACGAAACTTAAGCACGAATGTCGAAACGAAACACTCCCCAGCGGCGCCATAACATTCTTGCCCTGCTCAATGAACAGGGCGAGGTGAGCGTGGACGAGCTGGCCAGGCGTTTCGAAACTTCCGAAGTCACCATCCGCAAGGATCTGGCGGCCCTCGAAAGCAATGGTCTACTGCTTCGCCGCTATGGTGGGGCGGTTACCATGCCCCAGGAACTGATCGCCGATCAGGCCCAGCCCGTCTCCCAGTACAAGAAAGCCATCGCCCGCGCGGCTGTCGCGCGGATCCGCGAGCATGCGCGGATCATCATCGACAGTGGCAGCACCACCGCCGCGATGATCCCGGAGCTTGGCCTTCAGCCTGGCCTGGTGGTCATGACCAATTCCTTGAATGTCGCACGCGCCCTGAGCGAGTTGGAGCACGAGCCGGTACTGCTGATGACGGGCGGTACCTGGGACCCGCATTCCGAATCCTTCCAGGGCCAGGTTGCCGAACAGGTCCTGCGTTCCTACGACTTCGACCAGCTGTTTATCGGCGCCGATGGCATCGACCTGGTCCGCGGCACTACTACCTTCAATGAGTTGCTCGGCCTGAGCCGGGTCATGGCGGAGGTGGCCCGGGAAGTGATCGTGATGGTCGAGTCGGACAAGGTTGGACGCAAGATTCCCAACCTCGAGCTGCCCTGGAGCAGCGTGAACACCCTTATTACCGATGAACGCCTGCCTCGCGAGGCACGCGAACAGATTGAAGCCCGCGGCATCAACGTGATTTGTGCCGCTATCAGCCAGGAGCATTGACTATGTGTGGAATCGTTGGCGCGGTCGCCGAGCGCAATATCACCGCCATTCTGATCGAAGGCCTCAAGCGTCTTGAGTACCGTGGCTATGACAGCGCCGGTCTCGCGGTCTTCACCCAGCAGGGCACCCTTGAACGTCGCCGCCGTATCGGCAAGGTCAGCGAGCTGCAGGCCGCCGTGGCCGCCGATCCGCTGGTGGGCCAGTTGGGCATCGCCCACACCCGCTGGGCCACACACGGTGCACCGACCGAAAACAATGCCCACCCACATTTTTCCGGCAACGAGCTGGCGGTGGTGCACAACGGCATCATCGAGAACCATGAAGTCCTGCGCGAAAACCTGAAATCCCTGGGCTACGTGTTCAGCTCGGAAACCGATACCGAGGTGATCGTTCACCTGCTGCACCACACTCTGAAAACCGTTCCGGACCTGGCCGACGCGCTGAAGGCAGTGGTCAAGCAACTGCACGGCGCTTACGGCCTGGCCGTGATCAGCGCCAAGCAGCCTGATCGCCTGGTTGCGGCGCGCAGCGGCAGCCCGCTGGTGATCGGCCTGGGCCTGGGCGAAAACTTCCTGGCCTCCGACCAATTGGCCTTGCGCCAGGTCACCGACCGCTTCATGTACCTTGAAGAAGGCGATATCGCCGAGATCCAGCGCGAACAGGTGCGCATCTGGGACACCAACGGCAACGCCGTGCAGCGTGAAGTGGTGCAATACCACGAAGGCGCCGAGGCCGCTGACAAGGGTGAATACCGCCACTTCATGCTCAAGGAAATCCATGAGCAGCCAACCGTTGTCCAGCGCACCCTCGAAGGCCGCCTGGGTGCCGACCATGTCATGGTCCAGGCTTTCGGTCCGAAAGCCGCAGAGCTTTTCGCCAAGGTACGCAATGTCCAGATCGTCGCTTGCGGCACCAGCTATCACGCCGGCATGGTTGCCCGTTACTGGCTGGAAGAGCTGGCCGGCATTCCCTGCCAGGTCGAAGTCGCCAGCGAGTTCCGCTACCGCAAGGTAGTGGTACAGCCCGACACCCTGTTCGTCTCCATCTCCCAGTCCGGCGAAACCGCCGACACCCTCGCTGCCCTGCGCAACGCCAAGGAACTGGGCTTCCTCGGCAGCCTGGCGATCTGCAACGTTGGCATCAGCTCGCTGGTGCGTGAATCCGACCTGACCCTGCTGACCCTGGCCGGCCCGGAAATCGGCGTGGCATCGACCAAGGCCTTCACCACCCAGTTGGTGTCCCTGATGTTGCTGACCCTGGCACTGGGTCAGGTTCGTGGCACCTTGGGTGCAGGCGTCGAAGCCGAGCTGGTCGAGCAATTGCGTCGCCTGCCGGTGCGCCTGGGCGAAGCCCTGGCGATGGATTCCACCGTGGAGAAAATTTCCGAACTCTTCGCCGACAAGCACCACACCCTGTTCCTGGGCCGCGGCGCGCAGTTCCCGGTAGCAATGGAAGGCGCCCTGAAGCTCAAGGAAATCTCCTACATCCACGCCGAAGCCTACCCGGCGGGCGAGCTGAAGCACGGCCCGCTGGCATTGGTGGATGACGACATGCCGGTGGTCACCGTCGCGCCGAACAACGAACTGCTGGAAAAGCTCAAGTCCAACCTGCAGGAAGTCCGTGCACGGGGTGGTCAGTTGGTGGTCTTCGCCGACGAGCAGGCAGGGATGAGCAATGGCGAGGGTACCCACGTGATTGCCATGCCTCATATTGCCGATGCGCTGGCGCCAATCCTGTACACCATCCCGCTGCAGCTGCTGTCGTACTACGTGGCGGTGCTCAAGGGTACTGACGTTGATCAGCCGCGCAACCTGGCGAAATCGGTCACGGTCGAGTAAGCCAATAGTTGCATTCGGAAAGCCGCTTCCCCGAAGCGGCTTTTTTGCATGAAAAGCAATCGGCCGAACACGCCGCTTGAATTCAGAGACAACCTAGCGCGAGGTTTTCACCTGCAGAACCTCGGTGTAGATCGCATCGACCGTCTGGCCCTCCTTCAGGTTTTTCATCCTTGCCTGTAGCTCGGGGTTTTCGACTTTGACCACGGCGACCTTGCCTTCCGGCGGCAGCAGCGTCACTTCATGGTTCTTCAGGTCGATATGGGTGATCTTCGAGGTTACTTTCACCTGGCGTACCGCTTCGCCGCCAGGGTTGGGGTTGTCCTTGGTGGCGCGCACGGTCATGGCTTCGTCGGTGACCTTTGGCGCGCCCCCGACCTGTGTATCAAGAACGTAGGCAACCGCGCGGGACACCTTGATGTTCACCGTATCGCCGACGTTCAGATTGTGCAGGTCCTTGGCCTGCTCGGTGAGTTGCACCTGGAGCGGGCTGTTGTCGGTGTCGGCAATGGTGACTACCCGATTGGGTACATCCACCGCCAGTACCTTGGTGGTGATCTCGCCTTCGATGGCTTTGCTGCCCAGCGGGATGTCGACCGCGTGGGCGGTGGACAGACCGCTACTCAGAGCAACCACGTACGCTAGAGAACGAATGATTTTCATCGCCTGATTTCCATGTTGGCTAACGAATTTTTTCCTGACGCTTGACGCACCCGGGCAAGCATAGCCATTGCACGTCGAACTGCTGCGAGGCGAGGCGATCTGCCGCACAAAACGCGTTGAAACAGACAGGAATGTGTCCTGTCCACACGATCAGCTTTGCCGGAAACCCCGTAGATTCGGGGGCATGAGGCCGTTTCGGTGCCTTGCGCAGGGGGCATCAAGTTGCCATTCTGCGCCTTGCTGAATCGCTCAGCAGAGCGCTTGCCTCGCCCCCGAGCAGCGCGAAACAGATCCTGTATCCCTTGGGCCCGCTTGTGGCACGTCGTATCGGAAGCCATCGAATGAATATAAAAAAGAAGCTGACGTGTGCATTCGGCGTAATCGCCGTGATTCCCGTGGCTTTGATCGCCTGTCTGGTGGTTTACAACCTCAACCAGCAGGCCCGTGAAGGCTTTGTGGAAACCTCGAGCCGGGAGATCCGGCAGATCGATAACACGGTGAATGTCTTCCTCGATTCCATCGCCCAGAACGTCACGCAGTGGGCGGACGATCCGTTGATCGTCAACGCCAGGGATCTGAAGGTCTACAGCAGTGACAATGCGCCGGCTACACCGCTACCCCAAGCCAACCGTGTGCTTCTGGAACATTTCACGCGCTATGCCAAGGCACATCCGACGACTGCTTTCGTTTCGTATGCCCGCAACGATGATGGCAGCTATGCCTCGTGGCCCGATGAGCCGGGGCTGAAGAACTACGAGCCGCGCAAGCGCCCGTGGTACCAGTTGGGGATCGCCAATCCCGGCAAGGTCATGCGGACCAGTGCCTACCTGTGGGGTAGCCAGCCGCTGATCTGCACCGTGCGCACGGTTCACGGAGCCAATGGCGAAGTGCTCGGCGTGATGGGTATCGACGTATCGCTGGAACAGCTGGCCGGCTTCATCGGCAAGACCAAGCTGGGAGAAAGCGGCTACCTGATGCTGGTCGAAGACACCGGTGCGGTGCTGGTGGACCCGAGCAATCCGGGCAATGCCTTCAAGCAGCTCAAGGAGCTGGGCGGCGATTACGCGCTGCTGGGCAACACCGCCAAGGGCCTGATCGAGGTGGAACTGGGCGGCAAGCACTACATGGCCAACGTCTGGACTTCACCCACCCTGGGCTGGCGCTTCATCGGCCTGATCGAAAAAAGCGAAGTGATGGCCGACGTTACCAGCCTGACCTGGACCATCGTTGCCATCGCCCTGGTACTGGCGCTGCTGTTTGCGGTGGTTGGTGCGACCTTCTCGAATCTGATCGTCAACCCGATCAAGGGCGTTGCCGACAGCCTCGAGGATATCGCCCAGGGCGAGGGCGACCTGACCCGCTCCCTGCAAGTGAAAGGCAACGATGAAACCGCAGCGCTGGCCGGCTGGTTCAACCAGTTCGTCGAGCGCATCCGCTCGTTGGTTCAGCGTATTGGCCATGCTTCCGCCGACTTGCAGACTGCCTCGGAGACCAACAGCCAGGTCGCCTCGAACATGGGTGATGCGACCGGCCGCCAGCGCCAGGCGGTGGAACTGGTGTCCACGGCGTTCAACGAGATGGTCGCCACGGCCAACGAAGTGGCCAGGTCGTGCAGCCATGCGGCGACCTCCGCCGATGCCGGCCAGCGCCATGTCAGCGCCGGCCAGCAGCAGATCGAGCAGGCCACCAGCAGCGTCGCGCGCCTGAGCGAGAACCTGTTGCAGGCGACCGAGGCCATGCAGGCGTTGGAAAAGGAAAGCCAGGACATCAACACCATTCTCGGTACCATCCGCTCGATCGCCGAACAGACCAACCTGCTGGCGCTCAACGCAGCCATCGAAGCGGCGCGGGCCGGCGAGCAAGGGCGTGGTTTTGCCGTTGTGGCGGATGAAGTGCGGGCACTGGCCAAGCGCACTGCCGACTCCACCGGAGAAATCGATGGCTTGCTGGGTGGCCTGGCGCGGCGCGCGCAGGATGTCACCCAACAGATGCACAGCAGCCTGGAAATGTCGCAGCAGAGTGTCAGTTCGATCCGCGAGGCGCGTGACAGTTTCGAGGATATCCGGACTTCGGTGGATGCCATCCGCGACCAGAGCAATCAGATCGCCACGGCGGCGGAAGAGCAGCACCAGGTGGCCGAGGACATCAACCACCACATCATCCAGATCCAGGCGGATGCACAGTTGATCGAGCAACTGGCAGGGACGGCACAGGCGGACTCGCAACAGTTGAAGGCGTTGTCGCAGGAGTTCGGCAGCCTAGTGTCCCGGTTCAGGACCTGATTTCCCGGTTGTCAGCACCGGCCTGATCGCTGGCAAGCCAGCTCCCACAATTCCCCTGTGGGAGCTGGCTTGCCAGCGATGAGGCCGGTACAGGCAACCCGGCTATCAGATCTGCATCGCCATCCCGTCCACGTTCATCGCCGCCTGGCGCAGCGCTTCGGAGCGGGTCGGGTGCGGGTGGCAGATCAGCGCGATGTCTTCCGCCGACGCGGCAAACTCCATCGCTACGCAATATTCGCCGATCATCTCGCTGACGCTTGGCCCGACAAGGTGCACGCCCAGCACCTCATCGGTATTGGCGTCGGCGATGACCTTGGCGAAGCCTTCGGTTTCGTGGTTGATCTTGGCCCGGCTGTTGGCGAGGAACGGGAACTTGCCGACCTTGTAGGCACGGCCCTCGGCTTTCAGTTGTTCTTCGGTCTTGCCGACGGTGGCCAGTTCAGGCTTGGTGTAGATCACCCCGGGAATCAGGCCGTAGTTCACCTGGTGCGGCTTGCCATGGATCAGTTCGATGCAGGCGATGGCCTCATCCTCGGCCTTGTGCGCGAGCATCGGTCCGGACGTGACGTCGCCGATCACCCAGATACCCGGCACCTGTGTGCGATGCCCCTGGTTTTCCAGCATGCCGCGCTTATCGGTGTGCAGACCGACGCTTTCCAGGCCCAGGCCTTGGGTATAAGGGCGACGACCGATGGCGACCAGCACGTAGTCCGCCTGCAGGGTTTGCGCTTCGCCGCCGGCGGCGGGTTCCAGGGTCAGGCTGACGCTATCGGCCGAAGGCGTGGCCTGGGTCACCTTGCTGCCCAGCTTGAAGGTCATGCCTTGCTTGGCCAGGGAGCGCTGGAGCGTCTTGGCGGTTTCTTCATCGATGCCCGGGCAGATGCGGTCGAGGTATTCGATCACGGTCACTTCGGCACCGAGGCGGCGCCACACCGAGCCCAGTTCGAGGCCGATCACCCCTGCACCGATAACCACCAGGTGCTTGGGTACTTCCGGCAGCGACAGGGCGCCGGTGGAGTCGATGATGCGCTGGTTATCGATGGTCACGCCGGGCAGGGGCGTGGGTTCGGAACCCGTGGCGATAACGATGTCCTTGGCCTGGTACTCGCTGACGTTGCCCTCTGCGTCGCTGACCTTGACCTTGCCAACGCCGTCCAGCTTGCCCCAGCCCTTGATCCAGTCGACCTTGTTCTTGCGGAACAGGAACTCGATGCCTTTGGTGAGGCCGGTCACGCTTTCATCCTTCTGCTTCATCATTTGCGCCAGGTTCAGGCTCGGCTTGACCTCGATACCGAGGTGACCGAGTTCTCCACTGGCAGCGGCCTCATAGAGTTCGGATGCATGCAGCAACGCCTTGGAAGGCATGCAGCCAACGTTCAGGCAGGTACCGCCGAGGGTAGCGCGACCTTCTATGCAGGCCACGCTCAGGCCCAGCTGGCCAGCGCGAATGGCGGCGTTGTAGCCGCCGGGGCCACCACCGATGATGATGACATCGTAGTTTTTCATTGTTGTGCTCCCGGATGAAGAATCGACTGGCGCCAAGGTTAATGGCTCGCGTTGAGTTTTGTATACAATTTGAGGATGTTTCTGTAGCGAAAGCCTTTCGATAGCCTCCGACTATGGTCTCGATAGCCGGAAAGATCCTGCGTATGAACTACCCTGATCCGTTGACGTCCATCTGTATAAATGGGGAGGCTCACTCATGCATGCGCAACTCTCGGTTCTGCAAAGCCTGCATCTTCCACTCCGTCTGCGTCTCTGGGACGGCCATGAGTTCGATCTGGGCCCGCAGCCCCAGGTCACCATCATGCTCAAGGACCCGGCGCTCATCAGCCAGTTGACCCATCCGGGCCTGGACGATCTGGGCTCGGCGTTCGTCGAAGGCAAGCTTGAACTGGAAGGGGCCATGAGCGAGGTCATCCGCTTGTGCGATCAACTCAGCGAGGCGCTGCTCAAGGACGAAGAGGAAGCGCTGCCGGTGCGCAGCGAGCATGACAAGGCCACCGACGCGGCGGCCATTTCCTACCATTACGACCTCTCCAACGAGTTCTACCAGTTGTGGCTCGACCGCGACATGGCCTACTCCTGTGCGTATTTCAAGACTCCTGAGGATAGCCTCGACCAGGCCCAGCAGAACAAATTCGATCATCTATGCCGCAAGCTGCGCCTGCAGCCCGGCGATTACTTGCTGGATGTCGGTTGTGGCTGGGGCGGGCTGGCGCGTTTTGCCGCGCGCGAGTATGGGGCCAGGGTGTTCGGCATCACCCTGAGCAAGGAGCAGCTCAAGCTCGGGCGTGAGCGGGTGGCGGCGGAAGGCCTGGAGAAGCAGGTCGATCTGCAGATCCTCGACTACCGCGATCTGCCCCAGGATGGTCGCTTCGACAAGGTGGTCAGCGTCGGCATGTTCGAACATGTCGGCCACGCCAATCTGCAACTGTATTGCCAGCGCCTGTTCGGTGCGGTGCGTGAGGGCGGCCTGGTGATGAACCACGGCATCACGGCCAAGCACATTGACGGCCGCCCGGTCGGCCGCGGGGCTGGCAACTTCATCGAGCGCTACGTCTTCCCGCATGGCGAGCTGCCACACCTGTCGATGATCAGCGGCTTCGTCAGCGAAGCAGGGCTGGAAGTGGTGGACGTTGAGAGCCTGCGCCTGCATTACGCACGGACCCTGAAATTCTGGAGTGATAATCTCGAAGGCAATCTCGACAAGGCTGCGGCCATGGTCCCGGAAAAAGCCCTGCGGATCTGGCGCCTCTACCTGGCTGGTTGTTCCTATGCCTTCTCTCGCGGCTGGATCAATCTGCACCAGATCCTCGCGGTCAAACCCAAGGCCGACGGCAGCCATGATCTGCCACTGACCCGCGAAGACCTCTACCGCTGATCACAGAATGGGTGAAATCAGCCGAGCGATGCGCATCCCCAGCTGTTGCAGGCGATGCGTGTCGCGGCTGTCTTCCAGCGTGATTTCGCGGGATTGTTCGAAATCCTCGAGCAGCATGCTTTCCACGGTGCCGGCAAAGCCTGGATCGATGGTTACCAAGGTGATCTCGAAGTTCAGGCGGAACGAGCGGTTGTCCAGGTTGGCGCTGCCGATAGCGGCGACGTCGTCGTCCACCAGCATGACTTTCTGATGCAGGAAACCGGGCTGGTAACGGAACATGCGTACCCCGGCGCGCACCGCTTCGAAGGCGAACAGGCTTGAGGCCGCATAGACGATGCGGTGGTCGGGGCGTGCTGGAATCAGGATGCGCACATCCACGCCGCGCATCACGGCCAGCCGCAGCGAGGCGAATACCGCCTCGTCGGGGATGAAGTAGGGGCTGGTGATCCATACCCGATGTTGTGCCGCCTGGATCGCATCGACGAAAAACAGCGAGCAGGTTTCCTGCGGATCTGCCGGCCCGCTGGCCAGCACCTGACAGAGTACGCCGTTGTCCGGATAGGTTTCCGGAAGGATCAGGGGCGGCAATTTCCGTGCGGCCCAGTACCAGTCTTCGGCAAAGGATTCCTGAAGGCAGGCCAGCACCGGGCCGGTCACTTGCACATGGGTATCGCGCCAGGGCGATAGCGGCATCCTGGCGCCAAGGTACTCGTCGCCGACGTTGTGCCCGCCGAGAAAACCCTGGACACCGTCCACCACGACGATCTTGCGATGGTTACGGAAATTGACCTGGAATCGATTGAACCAGCCGCGCTTGGTAGCGAACGCGCGAATCTCCACTCCACCCTCGCGCAGGCTCTGGCTGTACCTGGTGGGCAGGGCATGGCTGCCTACCCGGTCGTAAAGCACGTAGATCTTTACGCCTTCGGCGGCCTTCCTCAGCAGCAGGTCATGCAGGCGTCGGCCGAGCAGGTCGTCATGGATGATGAAGAACTGCACCAGCACGGTATCGCGGGCTTGTTCGATAGCGCTGAAGATGGCATCGAAGGTGGCCTTGCCATTGACAAGAAGACTGACCCGGTTGTTTGCCAGGCATGGCATGCGTCCGAGCTTGCTCAAGGCACGCAGGCCTGCATAGGCCGGCGAATTGCTGGCGGCCAGTGCTTCCTCGACCCAGGGGCGCCAGTTGAGGTCGGCCATGGCAACGTGCATTTCCTGGTTGGCCTGGCGTCGGGCCTGGATATAGGCGTCGAAGGTGCGGCTGCCGAATACCAGGTAAGGAATCAGGGTCAGGTAGGGGATGAACAGCAGCGAGAGTGCCCAGGCAATCGAGCCCTGGGCGGTCCGCACGGTGAAAACCGCATGCAGTGCGGCGATGGCACCGATGAAGTGGGTCGCGCCAATGAGGTAGGCGAAGAACTGGGGGCTGTGGTAATCCATACACGTCCTGTGACGTCCGCCAATCAGTCGCCTAACAGAGCATGTTCCGGACTGGTCTTGCAACCCGGACGGCATTTCGACGTCTAAGCCACAGTCCGGCATCGGGCCGGAAATTTTCAGGAGTCATTAGATGAACATTCGTGTATCGGCGCTGGCGCTGCTGATTGGCCTGTCGAGTCCCCTGGTTCAGGCGCAGATGCTGCAACCGGGCCTGTGGGAGCTGACCACCAGCAATATGCAGGTCGATGGCAAACCACTGCCGGACATGGAGTTCATGCTCGGCCAGTTGAAGAACCTGCCGCCGGAACAGCGGGCGATGATGGAAGGCGTGCTGGCCAAGCAGGGCATCACGGTGGCCGGCAAGGGTGTGCGCTCGTGCCTGACCCCCGAGCAGGTAAAGACCGATGACATTCCGCTGCAGGATCCACAGTCCGGTTGCACCCAGCGGATCACCGATCGCAACGGCAAGACCTGGAATTTCGAGTTCAGTTGCCCCAAGGCCCGGGGCACTGGCCAGGCACAATTCCTCAGCGATCGCGAGTTCGTCACCAAGGTGCAAGGTACCTTCAACGCCTCGGGGGTTCAGCAGCAGGGCAGCATGAACACCCGGGCGGTATGGCTCGGAGCAGACTGCGGCACGGTCAAGCCGCGCAGCTAGAACTCGTTCTGCAGGGCCTTGTAGCCCTTCACCAGGTCGATATTGGTATGGGCGACGTCCTCCGAGAATTCCGAGGCGCTGACGCTCACGGGTGGGAACTGGCTCAGGTCGGTGAGGGGGCCGATGCGTGTGGTGGAGGGCACGTAGAAGTTTTCCGGCAGGTCGCGGCCGTCCACCACCGAGTTGTGCCGCACTACGCTGCCATTGCCGACCACGCAGTTGAACAGCACGCTGTTGAAGCCGATGAACACCCGGTCGCCCACCACACATGGGCCATGCACGATGGAGCGGTGGGCGATGGAGGTGAACTCGCCGATGGTCACCGCGGCGCCGGACTTGGAGTGGATCACCACGCCGTCCTGGATATTCGAGTTGCAGCCGATGGTGATCGGCTGCATCGAGCCGCTGTCATCCACCTCGTCGGCACGGATCACCGCGTAAGGGCCGACGAACACGTTCTCGCCAATCACCACCTTGCCGCAGATGATCGCGGTGTGATCGATGTAGGCCGACTCGGCAATGACCGGCAGGTCGCCGGTCGGGTTCTTGCGGATCATCGAGGTCTCTCCGTTCGGTTACCAGTTCCACTGGCTTTGGGCGACAGCATCGTGGGCGTGCAGGCTCTCGGCGTGTTCCACACGCAACTGGAAGCCGGCCACCGCAGGCAGGTGTCGCAATGCCAGGTTGAGGCGCCGTGCGGCGTCCTCGCAGAACATCAGGTTCTGCCCGTTAGCCAGGGCGAACGCCTGTTCGTCGGCGCGCTTCACTGCCGTTTGCACGGCGGTACCCAAGGCGGCTTCGGCCTGATCGATCAGTTCCCGAACGGGTAGCTCATTGCAGCCCTTCTTCAAGCGTATCCGTAGTTTCGCCGTGCTGCGCTGGCTGTGGGGCGTGGCGACGATCCCTTGCGGACTGCCGAGCCAGCTCAACACTTCTTCGTGGCTCAGGCTGCGATTGGCGAAATCGCTGAGGAACTGCTGTTGAATCAACTGTCTGGCTAGCGCGGCCGAGCAGGGGCAGGTCGAGGAATAGGCCACGTCGGCAGATAGTTCCACGTGGAACATTTCATCGGAGAGCTTCGCTTCGATGACCAGCGGATAGCGCTTGTGGCCCGATTCGGAGCTGACCAGCGCTGATCGCTCAAGCTGTACATCGAAGCGCAAGGTCAGGTAAGCGCAGGTGGACAACCCCTCATGGCTGTCGAGGAACTGTTGCAGCACCCGGCGGATCAGCGACACCGACAGCGCTTCATCCTTGAAAGCAGACAAGGCCAGGTACAACCGCGACATATGAATGCCGCGAGAGGAGCCATCGGCCAGATCGACGCCGGCATCTGCCATGGCCTGGAGGCTGAGTTGATCAAGACGGATCGGCAGGGCGATCCCGCACATGCCGACCCAGTCCAGTGGCAGGGATTGTCCGCTGGCCTGGGCGGCGATATCGGGGAGAGTCAGGGCGGTCATGTTGCGAACCATCGGCAAGAAAGTCGCAATACGTTACATTATAACAATTCGATTGCCAGCATTTTTTCCACCGCTTCACTGACAGCCATTCAGGCGATTGCAGCGCAGGCTGAAGCGCTGACCGCTGGAACTGGAAACGCGGTTGAGGGTGGTCCAGCCCACCCTGCGGCTGTAGCCCACCCAGGCCTCGCCGTCGCTGGCGATACCGGTATAGAAATTCAGCAGGCCATAGCGACTGGTGGTCTGCGCCCAGCGTCGCCCGCTCGGGGCGTCGTAGCCGCGCAAGTAAATGGTGCTGCCTTGGGTTTGCACACCGTAGTAGCTGCCCTGGCGGTCGTCACAGGCCAGCAGATTGGCGCTACGCGTGCAGTTGGCCAGTTCGACGCGGGGCATGGCCTGAGTGCTGCCGACGGTGCACAGCAGGGTTATCCACAGGCCGCGCTTGAATGACTTCGTGAACATCTCTTCACCCTTGAACCCATGGATGGCGGACAGGCGGTTGGCTAAAGTGCATTGTTATAATATAACATTCCACCAAAGCATCGTTCGAATGCACTTTGCCGCCCTGATGAGGAACCGCGCCATGTCCGATCGTCTTCCCGTAACCGTGCTGTCCGGCTTCCTTGGTGCCGGCAAGAGCACGGTGCTCAATCATGTGCTGCGCAACCGCGACAATCTGCGGGTGGCGGTCATCGTCAACGATATGAGCGTGATCAATATCGACGCCACCGAGGTGCAGCGCAACGTCAGCCTTAACCGCACCGAAGAAAAACTGATCGAGATGAGCAACGGCTGCATCTGCTGCACCTTGCGCGAAGACCTGCTGGAAGAAGTCGGCCGCCTCGCTGCCGAAGGCCGATTCGATTACCTCCTCATTGAATCTACCGGCATCGCCGAGCCATTGCCGGTGGCCGAGACCTTCACCTTCCGCGATGAACAGGGCCGCAGCCTGGCCGAAATGGCCCGTCTCGACACCATGGTCACCGTGGTCGATGGCCTGAACTTCCTGCGCGACTATCAAGCCGCTGAAAGCCTCGCGTCCCGTGGTGAAACCCTCGGCGAAGACGACGAGCGCTCGATCAGCGACCTGCTGATCGACCAGGTGGAATTCGCCGACGTCATCCTCCTCAGCAAGATCGATCTGATCAGCAGCCACGAGCGCGAAGAGCTCAGCGCCATCCTTCGCCGCCTCAATGCCCATGCGCGCATCGTGCCGATGGTGATGGGCCAGGTGGACCTCAAGGAGATCCTCGATACCGGCCTGTTCGATTTCGACCGCGCCGCCAGTGCGCCGGGCTGGTTGCAGGAGTTGCGTGGCGAACACGTCCCGGAAACCGAGGAATACGGCATCACCGCCAGCACCTGGCAGGCCCGCCGGCCCCTGCACCCGCAGCGCTTCTTCGATTTTATCCACAGGCCCTGGGAGAACGGCCGCCTACTGCGTTCCAAGGGCTTCTTCTGGCTGGCCAGCAAGTACCAGGAAGCCGGCAGTTGGTCGCAGGCCGGCGGCATGATGCGGCATGGCTTTGCCGGACGCTGGTGGCGCTTCGTGCCCAAGGCCCACTGGCCGCAGGATCAGGAAAGTACCGCAGCGATCCTTAAGCAGTGGGACCCGGAATGCGGTGATTGCCGCCAGGAACTGGTCTTTATCGGCCAGCATATCGATGTTGCGCGCCTGCATGCCGAACTGGACGCCTGCCTGTTGAACGACGACGAAATGGCCCTGGGCGCCACCCATTGGCTGCGCCTGCCGGATCCGTTCGGCGCCTGGCACGATGAAGAGGAGGTCGCCTGATGCAGCTTGCCGAGACGCTGGTGCCTGTACGCCAGGCCTTCGGCGAGACGCCGAAGGTGCTGACCGAAGCCTTGCAGGACGGGGTCAACCTGGCGGTCTGGCAGCGCCGGCTGCCGGCGCATATCGAGGATTTCGCCCGCTTGCTGCTGTCGCTCGGCGAGCCGCTGGCCGATGCACGCACCCTGGAGATCGGCAAGGATGGTGAAGTACCCACGCTGGACGGGGTCGCCAGCGCCTACGCCGACCTGGCTGGCTATGAAGGCTTTGTCGCCGACCTGAGGTGGTTGGTCGGCGCCTACGCCTGCCTGCTCGATGCGCGTAGCGTCGGTTTGCGCTTGAGGGTGCTGGATGGCGCCATGTGCCCGCGTTTCCATGTCGATCATGTGTCGCTGCGGCTGATCACCACCTATGCCGGCCCGGCCAGCGAATGGCTGGAGGAAGGCGTGATCAATCGCCGCCGCCTGGCGCAGGAGGAGGTCGATCCGGCGCATATACGGCACCTGGCCTGCGGTGATGTGGCCTTGCTCAAGGGCGAGAAGTGGCTGGGCAACGAGGGCGCCGGGCTGGTGCATCGTTCGCCGTCGCCGGTCAATGGCGAGCGTCGTCTGATCCTGACCCTTGACTGGCTGGCCTGAGTCCGGAGCATAGTGGTAACGATTCCCCGACCAGACTGCGCCTATGCTGCATAACATTCCGACCCATCTGATTGCCGGCCCGCTTGGCGCCGGCAAGACCAGCCTGATCCGCCACTTGCTCGGCCAGCGCCCGGCCAACGAACGCTGGGCGGTGTTGATCAATGAATTCGGCCAGATCGGCCTCGACGCGGCATTGCTCAGTAGCGACGACGATGGCGTGAGCATGGGCGAGGTGGCGGGTGGCTGCCTCTGCTGTGTGAACGGTGCGCCCTTTCAGGTAGGGCTGGGTCGGTTGCTGCGCAAGGCGCGGCCGGACCGGGTGTTTATCGAACCTTCCGGCCTTGGGCACCCGGCTCAGGTGCTGGCGCAGTTACGGTCGCCGCCATGGACCGGTGTGCTGGCGGTGCAGCCTGCGGTGCTGGTGCTGGATGCGCAAGCAATGGCGATGGGAGCCGGATTGCCAGAGGCGCAGAAACAGGCGCTGGCCGATGCCGGCCTGCTGGTCATGAACAAGGCCTGCGGGGTGGATGAAGCGAGTCGCCTGTGGATAACCTCGACCTTGCCAAAAGTACCGCTTTGCTGGGTCGACCACGGCCGGATTTCCCTGTCGCAGCTACCGATTAGCAATGGCGCCGCCACGGAAAAAGGCGCTGTGGATAACCTTATCCCTGTCGGAACAGCTTCCATTCCAGCCCTGTGGACAGATTCGCGGCAGCCTTTGTGCAGTTATCAACAGGGGGCAGAAGGCTGGAGCATCGGCTGGCGCTTTCATCCACAGCAAGTTCTGGACATCGGCCAGTTGCAGGCATTCCTCGAAGGTCAGGAGTGGCGCCGGGCCAAGATGGTTATCCACAGCGTGCAGGGCTGGCGCTCGGCTAACGCCCTTGGGGGCCAGCGGCTGGTCTGGGAGGAGAGCGCCTGGCGGCGCGACTCGCGGATCGAGCTGATTTTCCACGAACCCCAGGATCATGCGGCTTTGGAGCGGGGGATGCTGGCCTGCCGCACGCCTGTGGATCACTGACGCCAGCGGTTGTGTTCCTGGCGCCACTGCTTCATTTCGATCACATTGTCGCCATGCACCGGCGGCTTGATCTCGAACGGATAGGGCGCCAGTTCGATCTGTACGCTGTGGGCGCCGAACTGGGTGACCGTGCCCGGATGGCGTTGCTCGCCGGTCACGGTGAATTCGAAGGCGTAGACCCGGGCCAGACGCTTGCGACCGTTGGCATCGCGGACGAAGGCGATCTTCTTCAACGCCACGGCACCGTCGAGCAATTCGAGGTCGAGCTTGGCGCAATGCTGCTTGACCCTTTCCAGGGCCTTTTCCCGCAATCCGTGGTTATGCCACAGCCAGGCACCCGCCGTGGCCAGGACCATCAACACCAGGATGTTTTCGAGGGTAACCATCTACACGTGCTCCAACGAGGTGTGCCAGCTTAACTGCCACCCCGGCCTGTCGTACAGGTGGCATTTGGCGCCATACTACGCGCCTTGTTTGTCATTTCATTGCTTTGGACGTCCCGCATGAAACGCACACCGCACCTGCTTGCGATCCAGTCCCACGTCGTGTTCGGCCACGCCGGCAATAGCGCCGCAGTGTTTCCGATGCAGCGGGTCGGGGTGAATGTCTGGCCACTCAATACCGTGCAGTTTTCCAACCACACTCAGTATGGCCAGTGGACGGGTGAAGTGCTTGCTCCGGAGCAAATTCCTGCGTTGGTGGAAGGGATTAGCAATATCGGTGAGCTAGGCAATTGCGACGCAGTTCTATCGGGTTATCTCGGCAGTGCCGACCAGGGCCGGGCGATCCTCAGCGTGGTGCAGCGGGTCAAGCAGGCGAACCCGCGGGCGCTGTACCTGTGCGACCCGGTGATGGGGCATCCGGAAAAGGGTTGCATCGTGCCTGCGCAGGTCAGCGAGTTTCTGCTCGAGGAAGCCGTTGCCGCAGCCGACCTGCTGTGCCCGAACCAGTTGGAGCTGGACAGCTTTGCCGGGCGGCGTGCGCAGTCGCTGGAGGATTGTGTCGGCATGGCCCGCGAGCTGTTGGTCCGTGGGCCGAAGATGGTGCTGGTCAAGCACCTGGTCTATGCCGGAAAGAATCCGGACGATTTCGAAATGCTGCTGGTGACCGCCGAGGGCAGTTGGCACTTGCAACGGCCGTTGCTGGCGTTCCCGCGGCAGCCGGTGGGCGTGGGGGATCTGACGGCGGGGTTGTTCCTGGCCCGGTTGCTGCTCGGGGACGAGCCGGTCGTTGCTTTCGAGTTCACCGCGGCGGCGGTGCATGAAGTGCTGCTGGAAACCCAGGCCTGCGGCAGCTATGAGCTGGAAGTGGTGCGAGCGCAGGACCGCATCGTCCACCCGCGGCTGCGCTTCGAAGCACGTAAACTCTGAACGCCACGGATCTCCTCTGCTGCTAATGGCCTCATCGCCGGCAACGCCGGCTCCCACAGGGTCCGCGGCGCTGCCGAACCTGTGGGAGCTGGCGTTGCCAGCGATTGGCCCGGACAGACAACATCATTGCCCGGGCCTCACAGGGTTCATCAGACCGTGTCGCTCTCGGTCTTCAGTTCCTGATAGCGCTTTTCCAGCTCCTGGCGGATCAAGCGGCGCTGCTTGCCCTGCAGGAAGCGGCGCTTTTCCTCGCCGGTCTGCGGCTGGCGCGGCGGTACGGCTACCGGCTTGCGATCATCGTCCACCGCGACCATGGTGAAGAAGCAACTGTTGCTGTGACGCACCGAGCGCTCGCGAATGTTCTCGGTCACCACCTTGATGCCCACCTCCATCGAGGTGTTGCCGGTGTAGTTGACCGAGGCCAGGAAGGTGACCAGCTCGCCGACATGCACCGGTTCGCGAAACACCACCTGGTCCACCGACAGGGTCACCACGTAGCGACCGGCATACCGGCTGGCGCAGGCATAAGCCACTTCGTCGAGATACTTGAGGAGGGTGCCGCCGTGGACATTGCCGGAGAAGTTGGCCATGTCCGGGGTCATCAGGACGGTCATCGACAGTTGGGCGTTTCCGGGTTCCATAGTGTGCTCACGGTGAGATTGCGCTGAGGCGGGGCGGCGCGCTGCTCGCGCTTCTTCCCCCATGTGGGTTGCCATCTTGAAACGGGACGCTGACCGCATGCCTGTCGTCACGTGATTCATGCCATTTGCGACGAGGAAAGTGCCGATCTGTTTCTACATATTGCACAGCCTTTTCGCCCATGGCGTCGATGTTAACCTGCGTGGACGGCCCTGCAATCAGGCCGTTTCCTACATTTAATTCAGAAATTTCCGCGGCTCAACCAGATCTGACGGCTGAGCTGCGCTTTGGTCTTCGTCGTGGAGTAAGGAGCGTCCCGCCGTGCATGCCATCAGCTTTATCCAGGATCTGGCGGTGATCATGCTGGTTGCCGGTGTGGTCACCATTCTTTTTCATCGTCTTAAACAGCCCGTGGTGCTTGGCTACATCGTCGCCGGCTTCATCATCGGCCCCCACACACCACCTTTCGGTCTGATCCACGACGAAGATACGATCAAGACCCTGGCTGAGCTCGGGGTGATCTTCCTGATGTTCTGCCTGGGTCTTGAGTTCAGCCTCGGCAAGCTGTTCAAGGTGGGCGCGACCGCGTTCATCGCGGCCTTCCTGGAAATCGTCCTTATGATCTGGATCGGTTTCGAGATCGGTCGCTGGTTTGGCTGGAGCACCATGGATTCGTTGTTCCTCGGCGCGATCCTGGCGATTTCCTCGACCACCATCATCGTCAAGGCACTCAACGACCTGAAGATGAAGAACGAGCGCTTCGCGCAACTTATCTTCGGCGTACTGATCGTCGAGGACATCCTTGGCATCGGCATCATCGCCCTGCTTTCCGGCATCGCCGTGAGCGGTACGGTCAGTTCAGGCGAAGTCTTCTCCACGGTCGGCAAGCTGTCGCTGTTCATGATCGTCGCGCTGGTGGTGGGCATTCTCCTGGTACCGCGGCTGCTGGCCTACGTGGCCAGGTTCGAAAGTAACGAGATGCTGCTGATCACCGTGCTCGGCCTGTGCTTCGGCTTCTGCCTGTTGGTGGTCAAGCTGGAATACAGCATGGTCCTGGGGGCGTTCCTGATTGGCGCGATCATGGCCGAGTCGCGTCAGTTGATGAAGATCGAACGCCTGATCGAGCCGGTTCGCGACATGTTCAGTGCGATCTTCTTTGTGGCCATCGGCCTGATGATCGACCCGAACGTACTGGTGGAATACATCTGGCCGATCGTGGTGATCACCATTGCCGTGGTGCTGGGCAAGATGCTCTCCTGCGGCATGGGCGCCTTTATCGCCGGTAACGATGGACGCACCTCGCTGCGGGTCGGGATGGGTCTTTCGCAGATTGGCGAGTTCTCCTTCATCATTGCCGCCCTGGGCATGACCCTGCAGGTCACCAGCGACTTTCTCTACCCGGTGGCCGTGGCGGTTTCCGCCATTACCACCTTGCTCACCCCCTACCTGATCCGTGCCGCCGATCCGCTGTCGCTGAAGCTGGCGAAGGTGGTGCCGAGCCGTCTGTCACGGGTGCTGTCGCTGTACGGCGAGTGGCTGCGCAGCATCCAGCCGCAAGGCGAGGGGGCGATGCTGGCCTCGATGATCCGGCGCATCCTTCTGCAGGTCGGGGTGAACCTGGCATTGGTGGTGGCGATCTTCTTCAGCGGCGGTTACTTCGCCGCGCAGATTGGTGACTACCTGAGTGACTGGCTCACCGATGTCGGCCAGCAGAAAGCACTGATCTGGGGCTTGGCGCTGCTGCTGTCGCTGCCGTTCCTGATCGCGGCCTATCGCAAGCTCAAGGCACTGTCGATGCTGCTGGCGGAGATGGGCGTCAAGCCGGAGATGGCCGGGCGACATACCCAGCGCGTGCGCCGGGTGATTGCCGAAGTGATCCCGCTGATCTCGCTGCTGGTGATCTTCCTGCTGCTTTCGGCACTGTCGGCGAGCATCCTGCCGACCAGCGAGCTGTTGTTGCTGATCGGTGTAGTGGCCGCCGGAGTGGTGGCGTTGCTATGGCGCTGGTTTATCCGGGTGCATACCAAAATGCAGATCGCATTGCTGGAAACCCTGGAAAACCAGAAGGAGCACCATCACTGAGGTGCGCAGCGCAGTGGCTTGTAACGCCACTGCGCCCAGGCTTCGGTCCAGCCATTGGCATGGTCCACGCCGGGCAGGCGGATGACTTCCATGCAATCCGCCGGGCCAAGGGTGCGGCGGTAATGCTGGTAGAGGATCGGCGGTACGGTGCGGTCTTCGAACCCGATGAAATGCCGCTGGGCCACATGGCGCAGGCGTTCGGCGCGGTCCAGCGGCTCCAGCGAACCGCTCAGGGGGGTCAGGTCCAGCGATTGTGCCCATTGTCGCGGGCTAAGGTTGCCGGCCAGGGTCTGCACCACCGCAATATCGTTACGCTGAGCGGCCAGCAGCAGGGCCAGGGCAGCGCCGCCGGAATAGCCGATCAGTTCGAAATCCCGATTGCCATATTGCCGGCGCACCTCGTTCAACGCCTGATCCAGGCTGTCGAGCACGGCCTGGCTGAAGCGCTGGTCGGTCCAGACCTGGGTGTTGCAGGCCGGAGCGCTGACGAACTGACAGGGGCGGGCAAGATAGAGGCTGGGTTGCGGGTCGGTCACTGCCAGGCGGGCCATGAGCAGGTTCTGCGGGCTTGGGTCCAGGCTCGGTTGTGAAGGCGTGGCCCAGGCATGGCCATCACCTTCCAGGTAGATGCGCAGTCGGGCGCTGCCAGGTTTGACCGACGGTACGCTCATCGCCAACGGGAAGGTCCGGGTGGGCTGGATGCTGACCTGGTGAGCGTTCTGGCTGCTGAGCTGTTGGAGCTGGGTCATGGGGGACTGGCAGCCGGAGAGCAGGAGCAGGGCGAGGGGCAGGAGATATCGGTTTGACATCCAGATCTCTTGGGGCCGCTTTGCGACCCTTCGCGGTCCCAGAAATAGGCTTCATGTGCGAGCGGGACGAATGTCCGAGGGGATGGAGCGGTAGCGGCCCGCCACGCACAGGAAGGCGTGGCGATTCTACGAACATTGATGGCGCTAGGCCATTATTTTTGTGTGGGAAACGACTCAGCTTTCCAGCCAGACATCCCGAGCCCAGTGCCAGACCGATTCCCAGCTTTCCTCGGTAACGATTTCTTCCTCGCCGGACCACAGCACCACGGTGCCGTCTTCCTCGACGCAATAGTAGTCGTCGCCGTCCTGGCACAGTGGTATCAGGTCGCGAGGTACGCCGGCGTCCCACGCATTGGCGGCCACTTCCGGCAGATAGGTGTGGGATTGCGGGTCGGTCACGGTCACCGGCTCGAGGCTGCCGTATACGACATCACTGACCGTAAGGAGAAACTCCTTGAACACGAACGGGATATTGATGAACAACTGCTCTTCGACCTCGACCAGCATGTCTTCGTCGGGCAGTTCGAGCGGTACCGGTACCGGCTCGTTGGCTTCACGAAGCTGTTCAATGACTTCTTCCACGGTTCGCGTCCTCTCTATCCTGGCCTTGTGCAAATGCTGCGGGTTATACCCTAGTAGGGCGCTGCGCTAAAAGCAAAACCCCGGGCAAGCCCGGGGTTTTTTCTGCAAACGGCTCAAGATCAGCCGTTCTGGCGGATACCCGCGACCAGCCAGGGCTGGTTTTCGCCTTGGGCGCGCTCCATGTTCCAGCTCTCGCTGAACACTTCGCCCTGGTCGAAACGGGAAGTCTTCGACACGCCAGTGAAGGTCAGGGTGGCGATGGTCTTGTCGGCGCGATCGTCGACGCCTTCCAGTTGTACGTCGAGGTTATCGATGTAGGTGGACTGGAAACCATCACCCAGGTCGGCACGCTCGCGCTTGAGGAACTCCAGCATCTGCGGGGTGACGAACTCGGCGATCTTGTCCATTTCATTGGCATCCCAGTGCTGCTGCAGCGACTGGAAGTGATTGCGCGCGGCGGCCAGGAAGCTCTGCTCGTTGAACCAGGCCGGAGCGTTGATCACCGGGCGGGCGGCAGCGGCAGGCGCTGCAGAACCACCGAAGATCGACGGCTGGGCTGGCTGTTCGTGGACTTCACGCTGGTAGGCCGGGTGGCCAGCGGCAGCCATCTGCGGCTGCTGCTTGCGGCGGCGGGCAGCGATGAAGCGGAACACCAGGAAGGCGATCAGCGCCATGATCAGGATGTCGAAGATCTGCATGCCTTCGAAGCCATCACCCATCAGCATCGAGGCGAGCAGGCCACCGGCGGCGATGCCGGCCAGCGGGCCGAGCCATTTCGAGGCGCCGCTGGCAGCGGCAGGTGCACGGCCTGGCGCAGTCGGGGTGGCGGCAGGGGTGGCAGGAGTGGCCTGGCGGGCCTGGTGCGTCGGCGCGGCGCCTGAGCTCTTGCCGCCGCCGAAGCGCTTGGCGTTGGCGTCGAGGCTCATGGTGAGACCGATGCACAGCGCCAGGGCGATGCTGAGAAAACGTTGCATAGAAGGGTATTCCCGTTTTGTGGATTACACGCGCGCCATGTTGCACAAGTTCTTGGACCCATGACAGCGACAAGATGTTTCTATCTTTTGCCTGAAAAGGCGGACGGCCTGCGTAATGGGCTGTAGGCCCTTTCTTCATTGCTGAAGAAAAGGCCTACACCAGCGGTCGGATATTCGACTAGATCGCTTCGAGCTTGGCGTAGCCGAGCATCAGCCACTTGCTGCCCTCGGCGAAATTCACCTGGACCCGTGCCTGCGCGCCGGAGCCTTCGAAGTTGAGGATCACGCCTTCGCCGAATACCGCATGCTGCACCCGCTGCCCCAGGTTGAAGGCGGTCTGCGGGATGTTGGCGTCGGCGAACAGGCTGCTGGCGGTTTGCTTCGCGCCGCCGAACGGGCGGCTGACGCTGTTGGACAAGCGCACTTCCTGGACCAGGCCGGCAGGAATCTCGCGAACGAAGCGCGATACCTTGTTGTAGGTCTCGCTGCCATACAGGCGACGGGTCTCGGCGTAGGTCATGACCAGGTTCTGCATGGCCCGGGTCACCCCGACATAGGCCAGGCGGCGTTCTTCTTCGAGACGGCCGGGCTCTTCGAGGCTCATCTTGTGCGGGAACAGGCCTTCCTCCATGCCCACCAGGAACACGTAGGGGAACTCCAGGCCCTTTGCACTGTGCAGGGTCATCAGCTGGATGCTGTCTTCATGCTCGTCGGCCTGGGCGTCGCCGGCCTCCAGCGAGGCGTGGCCAAGGAAGGCGGACAGCGCGGAAAGCTCGCCATCTTCCTCGCTGGGCTCGAAGTTGCGTGCGGCGCTGACCAGCTCCTCCAGGTTCTCTACCCGTGCCTGGCCCTTTTCACCCTTTTCTTCCTGGTGATAGGCGATCAGCCCGGACTGCTCGATAACTGTCTGGGTCATCAGGTGCAGGGGCATATCGAGGACTTTGGCGGACAGGTTGTCCAGCAGCTCGATGAACGCGCCCAGGGCGCTGGCGGCGCGGCCCTTGAGGGCCTTGTTGGCCAGCAACTGGAGCATGGCTTCCCACATCGACAACTGGGCATGGCGGGCATGCTCGCGGATCGTTTCGACAGTCTTTTCGCCGATGCCGCGGGGCGGCACGTTGATCACCCGCTCCAGCGCCGCGTCGTTGCCGCGGCCTTCGAGCAGACGCAGGTAGGCCATGGCGTTCTTGATCTCGGCGCGTTCGAAGAAGCGCTGGCCGCCATAGATGCGGTAGGGAATGCGCTCGCGCAGCAGGGCTTCTTCGAGCACCCGCGATTGGGCGTTGGAGCGGTACAGGATGGCGATATCGCTGCGCGCCAGGCCGGTCTTCAACGCGCTTTCGATGGTTTCCACCACGTAGCGGGCTTCGTCATGCTCGTTGAAGGCGGCGTAAAGGTTCAATGGCTCGCCGTCGCCGCCCTCGGTCCATAGCTCCTTGCCCAGGCGCCCGCTGTTATTGGCGATCAGGGCGTTGGCTGCCTTGAGGATGCCGGCGGTGGAGCGGTAGTTCTGCTCCAGGCGGATCAGCTCGGCGTCGGGGAAGTCGCTGGAAAACTGCTGGATGTTCTCGATCCGTGCGCCGCGCCAGCCGTAGATGGACTGGTCGTCGTCGCCCACCACCATCAGGCTGTCGCCACCCTGCGCCAGCAGGCGCAGCCAGGCGTACTGCACGGCGTTGGTGTCCTGGAACTCGTCCACCAGCAGATGACGGAAGCGGCGGGAATAGTGCTGCAACAGGCCCGGATGGTCGCGCCACAGGTCCAGGGCGCGCAGCAGCAGCTCGGAGAAGTCGATTACGCCGGTGCGCTGGCACGCGGCTTCATAGGCTTCATAGATGCTGCGCATGGTGCCGAGGAACAGGTCGCCATTGACCTGGATATGGTGCGGCCGCAGGCCCTCGTCCTTCTGTCCGTTGATGAACCACTGGGCCTGGCGCACCGGCCAGCGCTGCTCGTCGAGGCCGAGGTCGCGGATCACCCGCTTGACCAGGCGGCCCTGGTCATCGCTGTCGAGGATCTGGAAATTCTGTACCAGACCTGCTTCCTGCCAGTGCGCGCGCAACAGGCGATGGGCCAGGCCGTGGAAGGTGCCTACCCACATGCCCGCCGGGTTGATACCCAGCAGTTGCTCGATGCGGTGGCGCATCTCGGCGGCGGCCTTGTTGGTGAAGGTCACCGACAGGATCGAGTGCGGCGAGGCCTGCTCGACCTGGATCAACCAGGCGATGCGGTGTACCAGCACGCGGGTCTTGCCGGAGCCGGCACCGGCCAGGACCAACTGACGCCCGACCGGCGCGGCTACCGCCTGGCGCTGGGCATCGTTGAGGGAATTCAAAAGGAGAGAGAGGTCGTCATGCATCCGGCCATTCTATGGGGGCAATGGATCCCTGGGCAAACCCGCTCGGCAAAAAGACCGTATGGCGCGACCGCCCGGTCATCCGAGGCGGCCCTTGGCCCGCGTGCTTGAGCGGTTGCCTTGTACCAAGGAAGGAGATTCCGGAGGTGCGAATTTATGACACAGAGCAGTTTGGCACCGGGCATTGCTTGTGTATGCTCCGTCCACGTTTGTGGCTAACCATTACAAGAACACTGCCCATGACACTCGCACCAGGACCCGTCGGTGTGCCGATCGAGGCACGTCGCGGCATTCGCAAGCAATTTGCCACGCAATTGGCGGTCGAGCGTATCCGTCTGTTGTACCAAGGCTCCCTGCTACCCACGATATTCATGCTGTTGAACGGCCTGGTCTGTGCCTGGCTGCTGTGGAGCCCGCAGCGTTATTTGCTGGTCAGCGTGTGGGTGGTATGGCTGATGGCACTGGTCGCCCTGCGGGTCATCCAGGTCGCCGCCTTCGACGCCGCCATGCCGGATCGCCAGGCCAGGCCGCATTGGCGGCGCATGTTCCTGCTCGGTTCGGCGTTCAGCGGGCTGACCCTGGCCAGCGCGGCGATCGCCCTCGTGCCTGTGGATAACTTCGTGCAGCAGGCCTGGGTGTTCGGCCTGCTCGGCGCCGCCGCGCTCTCGGCCAGCGTGGCCTATGCGGTAAGCCTCCCGGCATTCCTGAGTTTCGTGCTGCCCTGCCTGTTACCGCCGATCGCCTTCCTGTTCTGGAGCGGCGATCAACAGCAGCGGGGCTGGGGCCTGCTCGGCCTCTTGTTGCTGGGCGCCTTGCTGGTAGTGGCCTGGCAAGTCAACCGGCTGATCGAGAACAGCTTGCTGCGGCGCTTCCAGAACCAGGCGCTGATCGAGCACTTGCAAGCGGCCCATACCCGCAGCGAACAGTTGAACAAGGCGCTGGGTGCCGAAGTGGAGCAGCGTCGCGGCGTCGAGGACCAGTTGCGCGAGGCCCAGGCCGGGCTGGAAACCCGTGTCGCCCAGCGCAGTGCCGAGCTGGACGCGGCCAACCAGGCCCTGAGCAAGAGCGAACAGCGCCTGGCCCTGGCCCTGGAGGCGAGCGAACTGGGCCTGTGGGACTGGAACCTGCAAACCGATGAAGTCCATCACACCCAGTTGCGCGAGCTGTTCGGCCTGAACCCGGATGCGGTCAAGGCCATGCTGGTGCACCTCAAGCCGCGCCTGCACCCGGACGATGTGCAGGCGCTCAAGCGCACCCTGGTCGAGCACCTCAAGGGCCGGACCGAGGATTACCGCATCGAGTACCGCTTCCGCCACAACGATGGCCACTGGTGCTGGATCGAGGACCGTGGACGTGCTGTCGAGCGCGATGCCGAAGGCCGGGTGGTACGGATGATCGGTACCCGCCGCGATATCAGCGCGCGTCGCGCCCAGGAAGAGCAGCAGCGCCTGGCGGCGACAGTGTTCGAGGCGGCCAGCGAGGGGATCGCCATCCTCGGCCCCGACTATGAGCTGTTGGCCCTGAACCAGGCGTTCTGCCGCATGACAGGTTACGGTCGCGATGAATTGCTCGGCCGCAACGCTCTTGAGCTGCCGTGCAGCCTCGATGCGCGACGGCATTACGGTGCCATCGACCAGGCGCTGGAGCAGAACGGCCGCTGGCAGGGCGAACTGGTTGAGGCACGCAAGGACGGGACGCTTTATCCACAATGGCTGCAACTCAACGGCGTATTCGACAGCCGCGGCAAGATCAGCAACGTGGTGGGTTTCTTCAGCGACCTGTCGGAGCGCCGTGAATCCGAGGAACGCCTGCGTTATCTCGCCCATTACGACGAGCTGACCGGCTTGGCCAATCGCGCTCTGTTCCGGCTGCGTCTGCTCGAGGCCGGCCAGCGCCTGCGAACCAGCGGGCGCTGCCTGGCGCTGATGCACATCGATCTCGACCGTTTCAAGCTGCTCAACGACAGCCTCGGCCATGAAGTGGCCGACCAGTTGCTCAAGCAGATCGCCATGCGTATCGGCAATGCCATGGCCGAAGCGGATACGGTCGCACGACTGTCCGGGGATGAGTTCGTGGTGCTGTTCGACGGCTACAGCAGCCTGTCCAGCCTGGTCCGGGTGGCGACCCGCCTGCTGGAGAAACTGCGGGTGCCGGTGCGCTTCGACAATCATGAGCTGGTGATCAGCGCTTCGGTGGGCATCGCCCTGCACTCGGACATGAGTCTCGACCTCAACGTGCTGGTCAGCCAGGCCAACATGGCCATGCAGCATGCCAAGCACCTGGGCGGCGATAATTTCCAGTTCTACACCGAAAGCCTGCAGGCCAGCACCCTGGACCGTCTGCAACTGGAGAACCAGTTGCGCAAGGCCATCGACGAGGGCCAGTTGGAGGTCTACTACCAGCCCAAGGTCTGCCTGGCGAGCGGGCGCATCGAGGCTGCCGAAGCGTTGGTGCGCTGGAACCACCCGGCCATGGGCATGGTGCCGCCCGGGGAGTTCATCGGCCTGGCGGAGGAAACCGGGCTGATCGCGCCCATGGGCGAGTTCGTTCTTCGCCAATCGTGCTGGCAGGCGTGCGAATGGCAACGTCAGGGCCTGGAGCCGATCCGGGTTTCGGTAAACCTGTCGGTCTACCAGTTGCGCCAGGGCAAGCTGGTCAGCCTGGTGCGCCAGGTCCTGGAGGAAAGCGGCCTGGCGCCGCATCTACTGGAGCTGGAACTGACCGAAAGCCAGTTGCTGGACAGCGTCGAACACATCATCGCCACCTTCAAGCAGCTACACGGGCTCGGGGTGAAGCTGGCAATCGATGACTTCGGCACGGGATATTCCTCGCTCAGCTATCTGAAACGCCTGCCAGTGGACTACGTAAAGATCGACCAGGCCTTTATCCGCGGGCTTGAGGAAGGCAGTGAAGATGCGGCGATCACCCGGGCGATCATCATCATGGCCCACAGCCTGGACCTCATGGTGGTTGCCGAAGGCGTGGAAACCGAGGAACAACTGCGCTTCCTGCGCGAGCAGGACTGCGATGAAGTCCAGGGTTACCTGATCAGCCGGCCGTTGCAGGCCGATGCGCTGGCGCGGCTGTTGAGCGAGCAGACGGTCTGGTAAAGCGCTAGCCGTGCCACTCCCGCCCATGCCGGGCCAGTAGGCTGTGGGCCTGTTCCGGGCCATTGGTGCCGGCGTGGTAGGGGCGCGGCGTCTGGAAGTGTTCCAGCCAGCCGTTGAGGATCGGGTCGATCCAGGCCCAGGCAGCCTCCACCTCGTCGCGACGCATGAACAGCGTCGAATCGCCGTCCAGCACATCCAGCAACAGGCGCTCGTAAGCGTCCCAGCGCCGCGTCTGGCCGAACACCTGGGCCAGGTTCAGGTTGAGTTCCACCGGCTCCAGGCGCATGCCCTTGCCGGGGGTCTTGGTCATCATCTGCAGGCTGATGCGCTCGTCCGGCTGCAACTGGATGAGTAACTGGTTGGCGCGGTCGCTCTCGAACAGGCGATGCGGCACCGGCTTGAACTGGATGACGATCTGCGACGAGCGCTTGGCCAGGCGCTTGCCGGTGCGCAGGTAGAACGGTACCCCGGCCCAGCGCCAGTTGTTGATGTGGGCTTCGACAGCGACGAAGGTCTCGGTATCGCTGTCGTTATCCACATCCTTCTCGAAGTAATAGGCCGGCACTTCCTGGCCGCCGATCTTGCCCGCGCTGTACTGGCCGCGCACGGTCTTGTCCTGCACGTCCTGGCCGGTGATCGGCTTGAGGGCGCGAAGAATCTTTACCTTCTCGTCCCGCACCGCCTCGGCCTCGAACTGCGCCGGTGGCTCCATGGCCACCAGGCAGAGCAGTTGCAGCAGATGGTTCTGCAGCATGTCGCGGGTAGCACCGGCACGGTCGTAGTAGGCGCCGCGGTTTTCCACGCCGAGGGTCTCGCAGACGCTGATCTGCACATGGTCGATCTGGCTGGCGCGCCATACCGGTTCCAGCAGGGCGTTGGCGAAGCGCAGGGCCATGAGGTTCTGCACGGTTTCCTTGCCCAGGTAGTGATCGATACGAAACACCTGGGATTCGTCGAATACCGCGCCGATGGCACTGTTGATCGCCGTGGCCGATTCCAGGGAATGGCCGATGGGTTTTTCCAGGACGATGCGCGATTCGCTGTCTACCAGCCCGGCGATATTCAGGTGGGTGACGATGGGCACGAAGAGGTTGGGCGCGGTGGCCAGGTAATAGATCCGCGCCAGGCCCCCGGGCTCGCCAAGAAAGTGCGACAGGCGACCGAAATCGGCGCTCTGCGAGGCGTCCATGGAAAAGTAGTCGAGGCGGGTGGAGAAGCGGTCCCAGGTGTCTTCATCGAAGTCGTTGCGGGCGATCTGGGCGCGACAACGGCGTTCTGCAAGCTTTTGAAAACTATTGCGCGGCATTGGGCTGCGGGCCAGGGCGACGATGCGCACCGCCGGGTGCAGGCGGCCCTCGCGATACAGGTGGTAGAGCGCTGGAAGCAGCTTGTGCAGGGCCAGATCACCAGTACCGCCGAAGACCAGAATGTCACAAGGAATAGTCAAACCCACCACACTCCTGTCTCGTTTAGCTGGGCGGTTCGCCAGTCATGTAGTATAACTACAAGATTGCTACAACCGGCCAGCCGATCATAACCGAGTCCCGCCATTGAATCTGTTGCAACACATCGCCCAGTCGCGGCATCTGCTACGCAAGTCGGAACTCAAGGTTGCCGACCACGTATTGCTTGACCCTGCGGCGGTCATGCATAGCTCCATGGCTGACCTGGCCCACAGCGTCGGCATCAGCGAGCCGACCATCGTGCGCTTCTGCCGGGCGATCGGCTGCACCGGCTTCCAGGACCTCAAGCTCAAGCTGGCGCAAAGCCTGGCCGCCGGCGCCAGTTTCGGCCAGTTCGCGATTCATGAGGACGACTCGGTCGCCGACTACAGCCTGAAGATCTTCGACACCACCCTGCATACGCTGATGGAAGTGCGCGAGCACCTCGATCCGGTGGCCCTGCAACGCGCGGTGACGGCCATGGCCCAGGCCCAGCGTGTCGAATTCTATGGCTTCGGTGCGTCGGGTGCGGTGGCTGCGGATGCCCAGCACAAGTTCTTCCGCCTGCTGCTCAGCGCGGCGGCCTATTCCGACCCGCACATGCAGGCGATGTCGGCGGTGACCCTGAAACCGGGCGATGTCGCGGTGTGCATTTCCCAGTCCGGCCGCTCCAAGGACCTGCTCATCACCGCCAATATCGTGCGGGAAAGCGGCGCCAACCTGATCACCCTGTGTCCGAGCCAGACCCCGCTGGCCGAGCTGTCGACGGTCAACCTGGCCATCGACGTGCACGAAGACACCGAAATCTACACGCCGCTGACCTCGCGCATCGCCCACCTGGTGGTGATCGACGTGCTGGCGATGGGCGTGGCCATGGCCCGTGGGCCGAGCCTGGTCAATCACCTGAAGAGCGTGAAGCGCAGCCTGCGCAGCCTGCGGCTGTCGCCGAAGTCATTGAAGAACATGGAAGATTAAGGGCTCATTGGCTCAAATGTGGGAGCGGGTTTACCCGCGATAGCGATGGGGAATTCACTACCGTAATCGCGGGTGAACCCGCTCCCACAGGTTCCTGCAAACTGCGCCAGCGTTTTATCACCCTTAACACCCCTGTCACCCTCCCGCCGTTAAACCGTCAACTTCACGATTCATTTTGAAACTCCCGTACGCACTCGATCAGGGAGATATGAAATGGCTCGTGACTTCGATGGCTCGTATCAACCCAGCGCCAAATCCCGCAAGCAGCAGGAAAAGGACCAGCGTCGCATGGAGTACCGCCGCGCGATCGAAAGCTGGTCCGAGCAGCGTCGCCTGCTTCAGGACATCACCGATTTCGGTGATCTGCAACGCTTCAACGTATGGCAGGTGTCGGCGGCAGAACCCCGGAGAAGCGTTCAACAAGGCAGCTGATCTGCGCACGTTCGCTGCGAATGAATGCAAGAAAGGCCAGGGCCACCGGCGATTGCCGCTTGGCCTTGGATTGCACCACGCACCAGCTGCGATACAGCGGCAGCTCTTCCACCGGCAGCTCGCGCAACACGCCGGTAGCCAGTTCCAGATTCAGCGCGTGGCGGGTCAGCAAGGCGATTCCCAGGCCGGCAATCACGCACTCGCGCTGGGCGTCGGCTGACGCCACTTCCAGCGTCTGGGTGAAGTGCACGCGCTTCTCCTTGAAATACTCTTCACACGCCTTGCGCGTACCCGAGCCCTGCTCGCGGACCAGCAAGGTATGCGGCTCCAGGTCCTGCAGGCGCAGGCTGTCCAGCTTGCACAGCGGATGATCCGGCGGGGCGACGGCAACGATGGGGTTGTTGAGGAACGGCAGGAACTCCAGGCCCATGTCCTGCGGGACCATGGACATGATGATCAGGTCGTCGCGGTTGTCGGATAGGCGGCGGATCGCCTGGGCACGGTTGACCACGGTCAGGGTCAGGTTGACCTCCGGGTGCAGCCGCTTGAACGCCGCGAACAGGTGCGGCACGAAATACTTGGCGCTGGATTCCACGGCCAGCTTCAACTGGCCCTGGAGCGAGCCCTGCATGTCCGACAGCTGCATGTCGAGGCTTTCCAGGCGGCCAAAGATGTCTCGGCTGGCGCGTTGCAAGGCTTCGGCGGCTTCGGTGAGGTACAGCTTCTTGCCGACATACTCGAACAAGGGTTGGCCGACCAATTCTTCCAACTGGCGAATCTGTAGACTAACGGCGGGTTGCGTCAGCGCCATCTCTTCCGCAGCGCGGCTATACGACCGCAAATCACACACTTCATTGAAGATCTGCAATTGACGCAATGTCATACGCATCAATGACTTACGCACGTTATCCCCAGCCCTGTGAAAAACCTTGTTACTGCACTATAAGCAATTGTTAATGGAGTCCCTAATAATTATTGATTTTTGTTTATTCACACACGGCGCTAGGGTGATTGCACGACTGGCCAGGTGATTCTGGTCACGCGCCGACCCGCCAATTCGGGTCGATTGTCCAGCGGCTTTGGGAAGACTCCAGTGATAAAAAAAATCCTGATCGCCAACCGGGGTGAAATCGCAGTTCGGATCGTGCGGGCCTGCGCCGAGATGGGCATCCGCTCGGTAGCGATCTATTCCGACGCCGACCGGCACGCCCTGCACGTCAAGCGCGCCGACGAGGCCCACAGCATCGGTGCCGAGCCCCTGGCCGGCTACCTGAACCCGCGCAAGCTTGTGAACCTGGCGGTGGAAACCGGTTGCGACGCCCTGCACCCCGGCTACGGTTTCCTCTCGGAAAACGCGGAATTGGCGGATATCTGTGCCGAACGCGGGATCAAGTTCATCGGCCCGGCAGCGGAAGTCATTCGCCGCATGGGCGACAAGACCGAAGCCCGCCGCAGCATGATCAAGGCCGGCGTCCCGGTGACCCCGGGCACCGAAGGCAACGTCGCCGACATCCACGAAGCCTTGAACGAAGGCGACCGCATCGGTTACCCGGTGATGCTCAAGGCCACCTCCGGCGGTGGCGGCCGCGGTATCCGTCGCTGCAACAGCCGCGAGGAGCTGGAACAGGCCTTCCCGCGGGTGATCTCCGAAGCCACCAAGGCCTTCGGTTCGGCGGAAGTCTTCCTGGAAAAATGCATCGTCAACCCAAAGCACATCGAAGCCCAGATCATTGGCGACAGCTTCGGCAACGTGGTGCACCTGTTCGAGCGTGATTGCTCGATCCAGCGCCGCAACCAGAAGCTGATCGAGATCGCCCCGAGCCCGCAGCTCACCCCGGAGCAGCGCGCCTACATCGGCGACCTGGCGGTGCGCGCGGCCAAGGCGGTCGGCTATGAGAACGCCGGTACCGTGGAGTTCCTGCTCGCCGAGGGCGAGGTGTACTTCATGGAAATGAACACCCGGGTGCAGGTGGAACACACCATCACCGAGGAAATCACCGGCATCGATATCGTTCGCGAACAGATCCGCATCGCCTCGGGCCTGCCGCTTTCGGTCAAGCAGGAAGATATCCAGCACCGTGGCTTCGCCCTGCAGTTCCGCATCAATGCCGAAGACCCGAAGAACAACTTCCTGCCAAGCTTCGGCAAGATCACCCGTTACTACGCCCCCGGCGGCCCCGGGGTACGTACCGACACGGCGATCTACACCGGCTACACCATTCCGCCGTTCTACGACTCCATGTGCCTGAAACTGGTGGTCTGGGCGCTGACCTGGGAAGAAGCCATGGACCGCGGCCTGCGCGCCCTGGACGACATGCGCGTGCAAGGGGTCAAGACCACCGCCGCGTACTACCAGGAAATCCTGCGCAATCCGGAATTCCGCAGTGGCCAGTTCAACACCAGCTTCGTGGAAAGCCATCCGGAACTGACCAATTACTCGATCAAGCGCAAACCCGAAGAGCTGGCGCTCGCCATCGCCGCCGCCATCGCCGCGCATGCAGGCCTGTGAGGAACCCATAATGTCCAAGAAGATCTTCGTAACCGACACTATCCTGCGCGACGCCCACCAGTCCCTGCTGGCCACCCGCATGCGCACCGAAGACATGCTGCCGATCTGCGACAAGCTCGACAAGGTTGGCTACTGGTCGCTGGAAGTCTGGGGTGGCGCGACCTTCGACGCCTGCGTACGCTTCCTCAAGGAAGACCCGTGGGAGCGCCTGCGCAAGCTGCGCGCCGCGCTGCCCAACACGCGCCTGCAGATGCTTCTGCGTGGTCAGAACCTGCTGGGCTACCGCCACTACAGCGATGACGTGGTCAAGGCTTTCGTGGCCAAGGCCGCAGTCAACGGCATCGACGTGTTCCGCATCTTCGACGCCATGAACGACGTGCGTAACCTGCGCGTCGCCATCGAAGCGGTGAAGGCTGCCGGCAAGCACGCCCAGGGCACCATTGCCTACACCACCAGCCCGGTGCACACCATCGACGCTTTCGTCGCCCAGGCCAAGCAGATGGAAGCCATGGGTTGCGACTCGGTCGCGATCAAGGACATGGCCGGCCTGCTGACCCCGTTCGCCACCGGCGAGCTGGTCAAGGCGCTGAAGGCCGAGCAATCGCTGCCGGTGTTCATCCACTCCCACGACACCGCCGGCCTGGCCGCCATGTGCCAGCTCAAGGCGGTGGAGAACGGCGCGGACCACATCGACACCGCCATCTCCAGCTTCGCCTGGGGTACCAGCCACCCGGGTACCGAATCCATGGTCGCCGCACTCAAGGGCAGCGAGTTCGACACTGGCCTTGACCTGGAACTGCTGCAGGAAATCGGCCTGTACTTCTACGCCGTGCGCAAGAAGTACCACCAGTTCGAAAGCGAATTCACTTCGGTCGACACCCGCGTGCAGGTCAACCAGGTGCCGGGCGGCATGATTTCCAACCTCGCCAACCAGCTCAAGGAGCAGGGCGCACTCAATCGCATGAACGAAGTGCTGGCAGAGATTCCACGGGTTCGCGAAGACCTTGGTTTCCCGCCGCTGGTTACCCCGACTTCGCAGATCGTCGGCACCCAGGCGTTCTTCAACGTGCTGGCCGGCGAACGCTACAAAACCATCACCAACGAGGTGAAGCTGTACCTGCAAGGCGGCTACGGCAAGGCTCCGGGCGTGGTCAACGAACAACTGCGGCGCCAGGCCATCGGTAGCGAAGAGGTCATCGACGTACGTCCGGCCGACCTGCTCAAGCCGGAAATGGCCAAGCTGCGTGCCGATATCGGCAACCTCGCGCACTCCGAAGAAGACGTGCTGACCTTCGCCATGTTCCCGGATATCGGACGCAAGTTCCTCGAAGAACGCGAAGCCGGCACCCTGACTCCGGAAGTGCTGCTGCCGATTCCGGAAGCTGGCGCGGTGGCCTCGGCCAGCGGCGAAGGCGTGCCGACCGAGTTCGTCATCGACGTCCACGGTGAAACCTACCGCGTCGACATCACCGGTGTCGGCGTCAAGGCCGAAGGCAAGCGTCACTTCTACCTGTCCATCGACGGCATGCCGGAAGAAGTGGTGTTCGAACCGCTCAACGAATTCGTCGGCGGCGGCGGCAGCAAGCGCAAGCAGGCCAGCGAACCGGGCCATATCAGCACCTCCATGCCGGGCAACATCGTCGATGTGCTGGTCAAGGAAGGCGACGTGGTCAAGGCCGGTCAGGCAGTACTGATCACCGAAGCGATGAAGATGGAAACCGAAGTGCAATCGCCGATCGCCGGCAAGGTTGCCGCCATCCACATCGCCAAGGGCGACCGCGTCAATCCGGGCGAAATCCTCATCGAGATCGAAGGCTGAGACAGCCTTCGGCGGTAAACGGTTAACCTCATCGGGGAGCGGATTGCTCCCCTTTTTTTATTCTGATTATCTGCATTTAAATGCAGATCTACAGCCAAATTTCTGGTATTTCTGCACTTTAATGCAGATACATGCCATGTTTGTTTGCGTGAATTGCACTATATTGCAGATAAGCCCGTTCACGCTGATAGAGCCTCCATGTACACCTTGACCCTACAGCTCCACGCCCAAGGCAAATGGCAGGACGCCATGGCCTTGAATTTTGCCGAGCCCGAGAAGGGCTTCCTCGGCTCCTGCCAGTACGGTTACACCTCGGCTTACGTTGGCGCCAATCTGGATGCCTACGAAAGCACGTTCGACAAGGCGGTCAGTGTCCGGTTGCCGGTGGATTTCGGTCCTCAGCATGGGAAAAAGGCCCCGGCCTTCCTGCATGACATCGCGCCGTCCGGTGCAGCCAAACGCTTTCTCCTCAGGCATATGGGTCGGGAAAAGCCGGAAGGTCTGGCTGACGACCTTTTCCTGCTGGCTCGCAGCACCCCGGCACCGATCGGCAACCTGCGTATCAAGGAGTCGATGGAAGGGCTGGATAGCACGGCGCCCATGGGTTTCAGCTTCGATGATGTGGTCAGCCGCGATCAGCGCTTTCTTGAATACGCCTACGAGCAAGGCGCGGCCATCGGCGGCGCGACGGGGGCGGGTGGCGAGGCGCCCAAGCTGTTGCTGACCGAAGGCGGCGACGGTCAGCTCTATCCGGACGCGGTGCTGAAGGATGACCGGGCTACCTGCCACTGGTTCGTGAAGTTCGCCCGCAACCAGGCGCTGGACAATGATCAGACCATCCTGCGTGCCGAATACCTGTACTACAAGGCGCTGCAAAGCTTGGGTATCGACACGGTGACGACGCCCGAGCTGAAGGAGGGTCATAGACCCAGCCTTTGGATGAAGCGATTCGACCGTCGGATCGGTGCCGAAGGTGTCGAGCGACTGGCCGTGGAGTCCGTGTATTCGCTGGCCGGGGTAACCGAGCCGGGCAGCCGGATGGACCATCTGGAAGTTATTCAGTCTCTTGCCGAGCTATGGATAAAAGCCGGGCAGAAGGCCCAGGTGCCTGACCTGGTAGCGGAGTACCTGCGCCGCGACCTGATCAACAAGATCCTCGGCAACTCCGACAACCATGGCCGCAACACCGCGATCATCCGTAGCGATGCCCAACTGCGGCTGGCGCCGATCTACGACCTGGCACCCATGGTCATGGATGCGGAAGGCATCACCCGCACGACCAAGTGGCCTTCGCCCGTGGAGCGGGGCGGCGAGGTCGATTGGCTCGCGGCTTGCCAGTTGCTGGCGCCGCTTGTGGACCCGCAGCAGGCATTCGAACGTCTGCGCCAGGATGCCCTTGGGTTGATGGCACTGCCGGATTTGCTGGTGGGCTTGCCGGATGCGGTCATGAACCACCCGGCCATCGCGTTGAAGAACCTTGAACAACGTATGAAAGGTTGGGGATTGCTATGACGGTTTCGATCGAGATTCGCGCTTTGCTGATCGAAGGCGTACTGCAGGGGATTGCCGATGGCTCGTTGGAGCTGGGCCAGGCGGTGCGTAAGTTGCGGGTGGAGGTGGCGAAGCTGCAGCAGACCCAGTTCGCCCGCATGTGCAAGATTTCCGTGCGGACCCTGATCCAGATCGAGCAGGGGGAGGGGAATCCGACGCTCAACTCGTTGAATGCGGTGTTTCGGCCGTTCGGGTTGCAGATGGGGGTGCTGCGGCGGCCTGATAGGCTCAAGGATCGCTAAGACGACGCAGTACCCTGTGGGAGCGGGTTTACCCGCGATTGCGGCGGTGAATTCACTGAAGTAATCGCGGGTGAACCCGCTCCCACAGGGTACGTGGTGCTTCACAACCAGGCGGTTACCGCTCGAAGCCTTTGCCGAAATGCCCCTCCAGCCGCGCCTGCACCAATTCCAGCGCCACCGACAGCAACCAGTAGATCAACGCCGCGGTGGTCAGCATCTCCAGGTACCGATAGCTCGAGCGTCCATACGACTGCGCCAGGAACATCACTTCCCACACACCCATCACCGAGATCAGCGACGAGTCCTTGAGCATCGAGATGAACTGGTTGGCGCCCGGCGGAATGATGGTGCGCATGGCCTGGGGCAGGGTGATGTGCCAGAAGATGGTCGCCGGCTTCATGCCCAGCGCCAGTGCGGCCTGGCGCTGGCCCGGCGCGACGCCGAGGATGCCGGCGCGGAAGATTTCACTGAGGTAGGCGCCGTAGTTCAACGACAGGGCGATGATCCCGGCACTGATCGCGCCCGGTACCAGGCCGATCTGCGGCAGACCGAGGTAGATCAGCAGGATCTGGATCAGCAGCGGCGTCCCGCGGAAGAACGAGGTGTAGAAGCTCGCTACGCCCAGCAGCACCGCGCTGCTCGACAGGCGCGCCAGTGCAGCGGCGAAGCCCAGCGCTACCGAGCAGACCATCGAGCACAGGCAGAGGAACAGGGTCAGCGCCGCCCCTTGGAGGAAGCCGTTCGGCCCGAGCTTGAAGCCCGCCAGGTTTGGAAACTTCTCGACGATGATCGAAAACTTCAGATCAAAACTCAGGAAGAAACCTACGAACACCAGCAGCAGGACCAGCCAGGTCAGGTACAGCCGCGTCCGGAAGCCCGGTAGCGGCAGGCCCGCGCGCGAGGCGGCGGGCTTGGGCGAGGGTTCGTGGGCACTCATTTGCTGATATCGGCGCCGATCCATTTGTTCGACAGCCTGGCCAGGGTGCCGTCCGCCTTGAGCTGGGCGAAGACTTCGCGGACCTTGGCGTTCCATTCGGCGTCGCCTTTCTCGATGGCGACCGAGTTCGGCTCTTCATACAGCGGCGCACCGGCCAGCTTGAAGCGCTTGTCTTCGTTCAGGCGCGGCTGGGCGGTGACCAGGTTGGTAAGGATGGCATCCAGGCGCACGCCAGCGCCGAGGCCCAGGTCCTGGAAGGCCACGTTGTCGGTGTCGTACGGGGCGATCTGTACCGCATCGAAGGGGTAATCGATCTTCTGGTCCTCGGCACCTTCGATCACCAGGTTCTTGTTCAGGTAGCTTTCGTAGCTGGAGGCGCTGGTCAGGCCGACCTTGAGGCCGTTCAGGTCCTTGGCCGAGTGGATGCGCTCATCCTTGGCGTTGACCACGATCACCGCTGGCGAGGCGTAGTATTCGACCGGGAAATCGAACACCTCGGCGCGAGCCTTGCTCGGGGTCATGGAGCAAATGCAGATGTCATAGCGACCGCTCCAACGGCCGGCGGCGATAACGTCCCACGATGGCGTTTCCAGACGCAGTTTCACGCCCAGCTTTTCGGCCACGGCCTTGGCCACGTCCACGTCGAAGCCATCCAGCTGGTTCTGTTCGTTGAGGAAGGAAAACGGTGGATAACTTTCCATCAGCACGTTGACCAGTTCCTTGCGGGATTCCACACGGTCCAGGGTGGCGCCGGCGAAGGCTTGGGTGGCAGCGGTCAAGGCCAGCAGGCCCGCGCCCAACAGGGAGGAAAGTTGCATGGGAATCACCGGAAAAGTTGTAAGACAAAACGTATCAGGTATTAAATAGTTATAAGTAGGTGCGCACTAATACGTTTTATTTATATTTATAGAAGCGAGTGTTATATGGGCGAAAAGTCGTTGGTCATTCTTGATGGCGGCATGGGCCGGGAACTGGCGCGCCGCGGTGCGCCGTTCCGCCAGCCGGAGTGGTCGGCGCTCGCATTGAGCGAGGCGCCGGAGGCAGTGGTGGCGGTGCATCGGGCATATATCGATGCCGGTGCGCAGGTGATCACCAGCAACAGCTACGCGGTGGTGCCTTTCCATATTGGTGAGGAGCGGTTCAAGAACGAGGGCCGCGCCCTGGCCAGTACCGCCGGGCAACTGGCCCGCGCGGCGGCCGATGCCGGACCGCAGAAGGTTCGTGTCGCCGGCTCGCTGCCGCCGCTGTTCGGTTCCTATCGCCCGGATCTTTACCAGCCCGAGCGGGTTGGCGAAGTCCTGACTCCGCTGGTCGAAGGCCTGTCCGAGCACGTCGACCTATGGCTGGCGGAAACCCAGAGCGCCATTGCCGAGGTCCAGGCGATCCGTGCCGGCCTGCCGCAGGACGGCAAGCCGTTCTGGGTCTCGTTCACCTTGCAGGACGAGGATGTGGATAACGTACCGCGCCTGCGTTCCGGCGAGCCGGTCAGCGAAGCGGCCGAAGCCGTGGCGGCACTGGGCGTGCAGACCCTGCTGTTCAACTGCAGCCAACCGGAAGTGATCGGCGATGCCATCGATGCGGCCCTGGCCACCTTCAAGCGCCTGGCTGTGGATATCTCCGTTGGTGCCTATGCCAACGCCTTCCCGCCGCAGCCGAAGGATGCCACTGCCAACGATGGCCTCGACGAGCTTCGTGAAGATCTCGACCCACCGGGCTACCTGCACTGGACGCAGAACTGGCGCCAACGCGGCGCCAGTCTGCTGGGTGGTTGCTGCGGTATCGGCCCGGAGCATATCGAACTCCTGGCCAAGCAGCTGAAGTAAGCCGCTAGGCTTCGGCGCGACAGGCTTCCAGCGTCCTGAGCTGACCCTCGGGGCGCTGGTTGTCGGCGCTCAGCCAGCGTTCATAGGCGGCGGCAATCGCCGGCCATTCGTCATCGGTGATCGAGTACCAGGCTGTATCGCGGTTCTGGTCCTTGACCACCATATGCTTGCGGAACACCCCCTCGTAGGTGAAGCCGAAACGCTCCGCCGCGCGCTTGGAGCGGGCGTTGGCGTTGTTGCATTTCCATTCCAGCCGGCGATTGCCCAGCTCGAACGAGAGCTTGCTCAACAGGTACACCGCCTCGGTGCCCTTGGGCGTGCGCTGCATCGCCGCACCGAAGGCAATGTGCCCGACCTCGATACGGCCCTGGGCCGGCACGATGGACATCAGGCTGAGAATGCCCTGCACCTGCCCGCTGGCCAGGTCGATCACGCTGTAGAACAGCGGATCGCGACTGGCGGCATTGCCTTCCAGCCATTGATCGAACGGCGCACGCTCGGTGAACGGACCATAAGGCAGGTAGTCCCACAGCTTGCCGTCTGACTCACGACCTTGCAGCACCTCCCAGAGATCATCGCCATGCTGGCGCGGATCGAGTTTTTCCAGACGGATAAAGCGGCCGGTCAACGGCTCGGCCTGCGGCTCCCTGGCCGGATGCCAGTTCAGATTGTTGCTCATCGATGCACCTCGGCTTACGGAATCTGCTTGCGGAACTGGATGAAGCCAGGGCGTTCGGCGACCTGCTCGTACAGGGAAATCGCGGTGGCATTGGTTTCGTGTGTCAGCCAGTGGACCTTGGCGCAGCCTGCTTCGGCGGCCTGGGCGTAGACGTGCTCGATCAACTGACGACCGATGCCCAGGCCGCGCTGCGTGCTCTCTACGTACAGGTCCTGCAGGTAGCAGGCGTTTTCCACGGACCAGTTGGAACGATGGTAGATCCAGTGGACCATGCCCACCGCCTCGCCATCGACCCAGGCCAGGGCGGCATTGGTCGGCTCGGACGGCTCGAGGAAGCGCTGCCAGGTCACGGCGCTGACCGTGTCGGGCAGGGCGGTTTGGTAGAAGCGCAGGTAGGCTTGCCACAACGGGTACCAGGCCTCATGGCTGGCGGCGCTGACCGGGAGAATCTGTACGGTTGGCATGTGACACGTTCCTTCAGGGTTGCTGCATCAGGGCAGCGAGGTGGTTGTCCAGCGGATCGGCGCTGGCGGCCAGGCCGCTGCGCACGCCTTCGCGATCGATGGCCGAGCGGTTCTGGCTGAGTTTGCGGTTGCATTGCAGGCGTTCGATGGGGATGGCGAACCCGACGATGGCCTTGAGCATGCCGTCCAGGTAGTCGGCAGGGGCGTCGTCCACCGACCAGGGACGCTCGCGGCCCTGCTCGTGGCGGTCGCTGAGGCGGCGGACGATCGCCAGCAACGGTTCTGCATCGTGGATAACTTCCGGTATGCCCCAGGCGTGCACGGCGACGTAGTTCCAGGTTGGTACGGTGCGTGGGTCCTGCGCCTTGCTCGGGTAGAAGCCGGGGCTGACATAGGCATCGGCGCCCGGGAACACCACCAGCACCTCGGCACCGCTTTCCAGGTCACGCCACTGCTTGTTGCCGCGGGCCATATGGCCATAGAGCGTGCCTTTCTCGCCCGACTGCGGATCCAGCAGCAGTGGCACATGAGTGGCCAGCAGGCCCTGTTCCCCGTGGGTAATCAATACGGCCAGGCGGGTGTTGCCGATATGGGCGTGCAGGCTTTGCAGGTCGTCGTCTCTGAACGCGCTGGGTGTGTACATGGAGAATTTTTCCTTGGCGAATGGCTTCATCCTAGGCAGGCTATTGGTTCAGTGTAAGAGCCATTTCAGGTCAGTTTTCTGGGTCCAATCGTTATGAACGAGCCGTCCGTTTCCCTGCCTTTCGATCCCTCGGGTATTGTCCTCGACCGCCGCCAGGGCCTGACCCGCCAGCTTTACCAAGCCCTGCGTGCACGGGTGCTGGACGGACGCCTCGGCAGTGGCACGCGCTTGCCGGCGAGCCGGGACATGGCGGCGATCCTCGGTTTGTCGCGCAACAGCGTGGTGCGCGCCTACGACCAGCTCTACGCCGAGGGCTTCATCGAAAGCCGGGTTGGTGATGGAACCTACGTCAGCCAGCTGCCGAAGCTGTCCACGAAAGTATCCACAAAAATGTCCACAGGGTTATCCCGGGGTTTATCAACAGGTTTATCCACATTTCTGCTGGGAAATACTGGCGATTCATCCAGTGAAGTTATCCACAATGCTCCGATTTTTCGCCTCGAAACCCACCATTTGCCTACGCCACGAAGCGGTCCGCCCCGGGCATTTCGCGTTGGCGTACCGGCGTTCGATCTGTTCCCGTTCGAGGTCTGGGCCAAGCTGCAGGCGGGTTTCTGGCGAAATCCGCATGCGCAATCGCTCGGTTACGGCGACCCGGCGGGGGAACCGCTGCTTCGGGAACTCATCGCCGCCTACCTGCGGCGTTCGCGGGGGCTTTCCTGCACGCCTGAACAAATTGTGATCACCACCGGCGCGCAGCAGGCAATCAGCCTTTGTGCACAGCTGCTGTTGGAGCCTGGAGTGGGGGTGGCTGTGGAAAACCCGGGGTATCGGGCTGCCGGGTGTGCCTTCGGGTTGACGGGGGCGACGGTGCACGGTGTTGCGGTGGATAGCGAGGGACTGGATTGCACCGCACTGGCAGCGTTGAAGAACTGCCGGATGGCCTATGTCACGCCGTCTCACCAGTACCCCACCGGGGTGGTCATGAGCCTGGCCCGGCGCCTGGAGTTGCTGGCCTGGGCCGAGCGCAGCGATGGCTGGATCGTCGAGGACGACTATGACGGCGAGTACCGCTACAGCGGCGCGCCGTTGGCCCCGCTGGCGGCACTTGATCGCAGCGGGCGGGTGCTGTACGTCGGCACCTTCAGCAAGGTGGCCTTTCCGGCGTTGCGCCTGGGCTACCTGGTATTGCCGAAGCAACTGGTGGAACCGTTCTCCCGCGCCAGGGCGCTGATGGTGCGGCATTCGGAAGCAGGGACGCAGGCGGTGATGGCGCAATTCATGGCCCAGGGGCATTTCCAGCGGCATATCCGGCGCATGCGTCGGGCGGCCTTGAGCCGCCGCAATGCGTTGATCGCGGGCTGGCCTGTGGATATCTCCGGTGTTGGCGCATTGCCGGAAATGGTTGCTGGGCTGCATGTGAAGGTGGATGTGGATAACCCCGAACGGGAGCGCTGGCTGGTGGAAAAGGCGCTGGAGGCAGGGGTGGAGCTGAATGGGTTGGGGGATTACTGGCTGCCGGGGACTGTGGATAAGACTGCGGGGCTGGTGCTGGGGTTTGCGGCGGTGGGGGAGGCCGGGATTGCCGAGGCTTTGGGCAAGCTTAGGAAGGTGTGGAACGGGTGAAGGTATTTGCTGTTCATTAGGGCCCTATCGCGGGTGAACCCGCTCCCACAAGGTCTGCGGTGCACGCGATCCCTGTGGGAGCGGGTTTACCCGCGATGAGGCCATCAGGTCCCGGCCTTGATCTTGGTCCAGGCCCGGGTCCGAGCCCGTTCCGCATCCCGGCCCAAAGGCTGCAACGTGTACAGCCTGGTCATCGCCTCTGCCGTCGGGTACAGGTTCGGGTTGTTGCGGATCGCCGGCGCCACCAGCTCCGTCGCGTCCTTGTTCGGGTTCGGATACCCGACGAAATCACTGATCGGCGCAATCACCTTCGGTTGCAACAGGTAGTTGATGAACGCATGGGCATCCTCGGGATTGGCCGCGCCCTTCGGAATCGCCAGCATGTCGAACCAGATCGGTGCGCCTTCCTTCGGCAGGCGCATATCCACCACCACGCCGTTCTTCGCCTCGATCGCGCGGTTGGCCGCCTGCGAGAAGCTGCCCGAATAGCCCACCGCCACGCAGATATCGCCGTTGGCGATGTCGGCCATGTACTTGGAGGAGTGGAAGTAGGTGATGTACGGGCGGATCTTCAGCATCAGCGCTTCGGCTTTCTTGTAGTCCTCGGGCTTGCTGCTGTTCGGCGACAGGCCCAGGTACTGCAAGGCCAGCGGCATGATTTCCGACGGCGAATCGAGCAGCGCCACGCCGCATTGCTTGAGCTTGGCGATGTTCTCTTCCTTGAAGATCAGGTCCCAGCTGTCCACCGGTGCGTTGTCGCCCAGCGCGGCCTTGACCTTGGCCGGGTTGAAGCCGATCAGCACGGTGCCATACATGTAGGGCACGGCGAACTTGTTGCCCGGGTCGTTGGCTTCGATCAGCTTCATCAAGGCCGGATCCAGGTGCTGCCAGTTCGGCAGCTTGCTGCGATCCAGTGGCTGGAATACCCCGGCTTCGATCTGCTTGGCCAGGAACACGTTGGACGGCACCACCACGTCATACCCGGAGTTGCCGGTAAGCAGCTTGGCTTCCAGGGCCTCGTTGGTGTCGAAGATGTCGTACACCAGCTTGACCTGGCCGTCCTTCTGGAAGTCGGTCAGGGTCTGTGGGGTGATGTAGTCGAACCAGTTGTAGACCCGCAAGGTACGCGGTTCGGCGGCGGCCTGGAGGCTGCCGGCGAGCAGGGAGGTACACAGCAGGGGGGCGAGCAGGCGCTTGAGTCGGGTCATGCTTGGGCTTCCTGTTGACTGCGTTCGAAACCTTCGAGAACGTTCACGGCATTGATGCCGATTTCTTCCACCGCGTAGCCGCCTTCCATCACGAACAGGGTCGGCTTGCCCAGGCGCGCGATGCGCTCGCCCATGGCCAGGTAGTCGGGGCTGTCGAGCTTGAACTGGGAAATCGGGTCGTCCTTGAAGGTGTCGACGCCGAGGGACACGATCACCACGTCCGGGGCGTAGGCATCGATCCGCTCACAGGCCTGGTCGAGGGCGGCGCTCCAGGTGGCCCAGTCGCTGCCGGCGGGCAGCGGGTAGTTGACGTTGTAACCCTTGCCATCGCCTTCGCCGTGTTCGTCGGCATAGCCGAGGAAGAACGGGAATTCCGCCTGCGGATCGCCGTGGATCGAGGCGAACAACACGTCGCTGCGCGTATAGAAGATTTCCTGGGTGCCGTTGCCATGGTGGTAGTCGACATCGAGGATCGCCACGCGCTGGTGGCCCTGGTCGAGGAAGGCCTGGGCGGCAATGGCAGCATTGTTCAGGTAGCAATAGCCGCCCATCACGTCGCTGGCGGCGTGGTGCCCTGGCGGACGGCAAAGGGCGAAGGCGCTATGGGCACCGGCCTGGATCGCGGCCTGGCCGGTCAGGGCGACCTGCGCTGCGCTGTAGGCGGCCTGCCAGGTGCCGGCGGTGATCGGTGCACCGGCATCGAAGCTGTAGTAGCCAAGTTCGCCCAGCAGGCTGGTGGGTTTGACCGAGCGCAGGGTACGGGCCGGCCAGGTGAACGGCAGCAGGTCGCCGTCGCGCTCCAGTTCGGCCCAGCGCGCCCAGGCGCCTTCGAAGAAATTCAGGTAATCGGCGCTGTGCACCCGCTGCAGCGGGGCGCGGCCGAAATCCGTAGGGCCGCTGATGGGGCCAAGGTTGCGTGCCTTGACCCGCTCAAGGACGTGGTCGGCGCGCGACGGCATTTCGAAGCAGGGCATGAGTTGCCCGTCGATCAGCTCGCAGCGGCCGTGGTGCAGGCGGTGGTCATCGGAATAGATCGTCAGCATTTGTTGTTCTCCGGAGCACTGGCGTTGATTCCCGGATGGTGCGGTGCAAAGCGGTGAGGCTGAACGGTGGAAGTGGCCAAAAGGGGATCGATATGGCCAAGGGTGGCGTCCGGCTTTGTTTCTGTGGTGTCGGCGATCGCCGGCAACGCCGGCTCCCACAGTTCTTGCGGTGCACGCGGTCATTGTGGGAGCTGGCGTTGCCAGCGATGAGGCCGGTTCAGGCCCTGAAATGGCTGGGGGCCACCCCGCTCCAGCGCATGAACGCATGCCGGAAACTCGCTGTTTCACTGAAACCCAGCACCTCGGCGATCCGGTAGATCGGCATCTGCCCTTCACCGAGCAAATGCTTGGCCCGTTCGAAGCGTAGCTCGTCCAGCAGTTGCTGGTAGCTGCTGCCCATCTCGCCGAGGTGGCGGCGCAAGGTGCGCGACGAGCAGTTCATCTGTCGCGCCAGGCCCTCCAGCCCCGGGGGTGCGCCCAGCTGATCGGCGAGCAACTGGCGGATCCGCCCGAGCCAGGCCTGGCGTCCGGTGAATTCCAGGTTCAGCTGCCGGCAACGTTCGCTCATGGTTCCGTGGGTAACCTGGTCTGCCAGCGGCAACGGCTGCTCAAGCCAGTTGCGATCGAACGCGAAGGCGTTGTCCACGGCATCGAAGTGCAGCGGGCAGGTGAAGGTTTGCCCGTACTGCTGGCGATAGTCCGGCTCACCATGGGCGAAACGTGCGGCGAGCAGCGGCAGGGGCTTGCCCAGCAGGTCATCGCAGATCACCTTCAGCGAAACCAGGCAGAACTCTGCATTGAACGCCGCCAGTTCCGGCTCCTCGCGGTAATCGCTGGCGCTGAACCAGACGCGCTCGCCTTCCTCGACCAGGCGCAGGCGGAAAAGTGTTCCCAGCAGCGCGGGGTAGCGCAGCGCCAGGCGCAAAGCGTCACCCAAAGTGGCACTGGACAGCAGGGCATAACCGAGCATGCCGTAGGAAGAAACATGCATGCGCCGCCCGAGTTCCAGGCCGATATCCCGGCGCCGGGCCACCGCATTGGCGCACACCTGCATTTCCTGGCGCGTGGTGATGCGCGAGTCGGCACGGCCAAGGTCGGCGGTGCTGATACCGCTGCCCTGGAGCAGGGCTTCGTCGCGGAAGGTCTGCACGACCAGGGATACCGCGTGCAGCGTGGTCAGGTGGGAGTGCAGCATGCTCGATTACCGGGCTGGTGGACTGTGCGGAAAACGAGCAATTTGCATGCCTTCACACCAGGTCCAGTTCCATCAGGCGGCGCACTTCCTCGAACGGCAGGCCGCTGCCCAGCAACCATTGCAGCTTGCCGAAAGCCGCTTCGCGGGTCAGCCCGCCACCCGATAGCACGCCGGCCTGGCGTAGGCGGCTGCCGGCCGCATAGATATCGAACTCGACACCGCCTTCATGGCATTGGCTGATCGCCACCACCACGAGTTCACGGGAATGGGCCTGTTCGAGAGCGTGGATAAAGTCCTGGTCGTCGCTTGGCCCCGTACCGCTGCCGTAGCATTCCAGAACCAGGCCTTGGGCGCCGCTGTGGATAACTGCCCGCAGCAGATCCGCGGAAATCCCCGGGACCAGGGGAAGCACGGCGATATCCACAGGCTGCCGTGGCTGGCGGTAGCTCAATGCGGCGGGCAAGGTGGAAGCGGTAGTGGTCAGGGCATTGCGCTTGAGCGCCACGAACGGGTTTCGCCCATAGCTGCGCACCTTGGTGGTGCGCTGGGGTGGCAGCAACTCGCCATGGAAGAACAGTTGCACGCCGGCCGGCTGTCCATCGGTCAGGGCTTGCAAGGCCCCGGTGAGGTTTTCCCAGGCATCGCTGTCCTGCACGCCGGCCGGCAGCATCGAGCCGGTGAACAGGACCGGCGTTTCCAGCCCGAGCAGCTGGAAGCTCATGGCCGCCGCGCTGTAGGCCAGGGTATCGGTGCCATGGAGGACCAATACGGCATCGCAGCCGCCATCCACGGCATCGATGACGGCATCGCGCAGGCGCAACCAGTAATGAGGCGTCATGTTGGCGCTGTCGACCAATGGCGCCATTTCCCGGAAACGCCAGGGCGCCAGGTCCGTCCTTGTGGATAACGCTTCACGCATGCGCTGCTCGAAACCGGAAGCAGGGGCCAGGCCGTCGGCACTGGCCTGCATGCCGATGGTGCCACCGGTGTACAGCACCATGATGCTGCGGGCGGGACGGGGGGACGCCGGATTCATGCGCCATTCTCCATGGTCGGTCTTGTTCGTAGCCGGGCACGTTACGACATCCGGGGCGTTTCTGTCAGGCATAAAAAAAGGGCCCGGGGTGTAAGCCCTGGGCCCTCAAAGGTGAGAGGTGTCTAGTCCCTCGACCTGGTGAGACGGTTGGTGCGTGGGGTTACGCCTTCAGCGGAACCAGACGCGGAGCGATCATGTTTTCCGGACGCAGGATGTCGTTGAGCATCGCTTCGTCCAGCAGCTGTTCCTCGCGCACCAGTTCCAGCACGCCGCGGCCGGTTTCCAGGGCGACGCGGGCGATACGGGTGGCGTTTTCATAGCCGATGTACGGGTTCAGGGCGGTGACCAGGCCGATCGAGTGTTCGACCAGTTCGCGGCAGCGCTGTTCGTTGGCGGTGATGCCGACGATGCAGTGCTCGCGCAGCATGTCCATGGCGCGCTGCAGCAGGCGGATGGAGTCGAAGATCTTGTAGGCGATCAGCGGTTCCATGACGTTCAGCTGCAGTTGGCCGCCTTCGGCAGCGACGGTCAGGGCCAGGTCGTTGCCCATGATGGCGAAGGCCACCTGGTTCACCGCTTCCGGGATAACCGGGTTGACCTTGCCTGGCATGATCGAGCTGCCTGGCTGGCGCGCCGGCAGGTTGATCTCGTTGATGCCGGTACGCGGGCCGCTGGACAGCAGGCGCAGGTCGTTGCAGATCTTCGACAGCTTGACCGCGGTGCGCTTGAGCATGCCGGAGAACAGGACGAAGGCGCCCATGTCCGAGGTGGCTTCGATCAGGTCGGCAGCCGGAACCAGCGGCTGGCCGCTGATGGTGGCCAGGCGCTGTACCGCCAGGGCCTGGTAGCCCGGGTCGGCGTTGATGCCGGTACCGATGGCGGTACCGCCCAGGTTCACTTCGGTCAGCACTTCCGGCGCCAGGGTGCGCAGGCGGTTCAGGTCTTCGGTCAGCGTGGTGGCGAAGGCACGGAATTCCTGGCCCAGGGTCATAGGTACCGCGTCCTGCAGCTGGGTACGGCCCATCTTCAGTACGTGGTTGAATTCTTCACCCTTGGCCGCGAAGGCCTGGATCAGGCTGTCGAGGCTGGCCAGCAGGGCATCGTGACCGAGCAGCAGACCCAGGCGGATCGCGGTCGGGTAGGCGTCGTTGGTCGACTGCGCCATGTTCACGTCGTTGTTCGGGTGCAGGTACTTGTACTCGCCCTTCTGGTGGCCCATGACCTCCAGCGCGATGTTGGCGATCACTTCGTTGGCGTTCATGTTGGTCGAAGTACCAGCACCGCCCTGGATCATGTCCACCACGAACTGCTCGTGGAAGTCGCCACGGATCAGACGGGCGCAGGCCTCGCTGATGGCGGCGTGCTTGGCATCGCTCAGGTGACCCAGCTCACGGTTGGCGTCGGCAGCGGCCTGCTTGACCATGGCCAGGGCCACGACCAGCTTCGGGTAGTGCGACAGCGGAACACCGGACAGATGGAAGTTGTTGGCAGCACGCAGGGTCTGGATGCCGTAGTAGGCGTCGGCAGGGACTTCCAGGGTGCCAAGCAGGTCTTTTTCAATGCGGAACGATGCAGCAGCGGACATGATGGATATCATCTCGAATTAACCCGGCACATGCCGGAATGGCGCTAATCCTAGGGGTGAGCCCCCTTTTGCGGCCAATGCTGTTGCACGCTAACCTATGCACAAACGGCATAACGTCTCATGTGACGTTTTGTCGAAATCAAGCGTGTTCCAATTTGGTGCATGCTTTCGGAGAGAGTTTCATGAACCTTGAAAGCAAATGGCTGGAAGACTTCAGTGCGCTGGCAGCCACCCGCAGCTTTTCCCAGGCCGCCGAGCGCCGTTTCGTCACCCAGCCGGCGTTCAGCCGGCGGATCCGCAGCCTTGAGGCGGCGCTCGGGCTGACCCTGGTCAACCGCTCGCGCACGCCCATAGAACTCACCGCCGCCGGGCAGTTGTTCCTGGTCACGGCACGTACCGTTGTCGACCAGTTGAGCGAAGTTCTCCGCCATTTGCATCATCTCGAAGGTGGGCAGGGTGAGGTCATCCAGGTTGCTGCCGCGCACTCCCTGGCCCTGGGTTTCTTCCCGCGCTGGATCGCCCAGTTGCGCAACGACGGGCTGAATATCGCCACGCGCCTCGTGGCCACCAACGTCGGCGATGCCGTGCATGCCCTGCGCGAGGGCGGCTGCGACCTGATGCTGGCGTTCTACGATCCGGATGCGGCGCTGCAGATGGATGCGGAGATCTTCCCGTCCCTGCATATGGGCCACACCGAGATGTTGCCGGTGTGCGCCGCCGGGCCCGACGGCAAGCCCTTGTTCGATCTTGAAGGCGAGGGCAGCGTGCCCTTGCTGGCGTACAGCGCCGGCGCGTTTCTCGGCCGCTCGGTGAACCTGCTGCTGCGTCAGCGCAACCTGCGTTTCACCACGGTCTACGAGACGGCCATGGCCGACAGCCTGAAGAGCATGGCCCTGGAAGGCCTTGGGATCGCCTGGGTCCCGCGCTTGTCGGCACGGGCCGAGCTGGAGCGGGGCGAACTGGTGATCTGTGGCGGTCCCCAGTGGCATGTGCCACTGGAGATCCGCCTTTATCGATGTGCCTTGGTACGCAAGGCCAATGTGCGCTTGCTCTGGCGCAAGCTGGAGTCGGGCATGCAGGAGCAGGCACCGGTCAGTTCCCCGAACGCCTGAGGTAGCGGGCGATGTTGGCGCGGTTTTCCTCGGAATAGCGGTAGCAATTGGAGCGCACGTTCAGACGGGTGGGGAACATGTAGGTTTCGCAGAACCAACCGTTGAAATTGACTTCGGCCGCCTCGTGGGTGGCGCTGAGCGTATGGCCCAGCTCGTGGCCAGGGGTGGCGTAGGAGTGTATCGAAGCGATCGCGGCGTGGCCGGTCTGGTGGGCCAGGCCCAGGGTTTCGTTGCCGGGATCCAGCGGCAGGCGGGTCAGCAGCAGGTACTTGTTGTGCAGGACGCCGCCTGGCGCGTTCTGTTGCCGGCGCCATGTCCAGGCGGCATCCGACCAGGCCGCGAGGGACTGGGAGGGATCGTCGGCGTGATAGTCGAGGTCGGTCAGGCCGGGAACGTTGCGCTGAAAGCGGATTTGCACGGGCAGATCGGTGATTTCGCGCATCTCTGCCAGCCAGGGGTCGAAATAGTCCAGCCGGAGCTGTTCGTTGGAAATGTCCACCAGTTCATCGTGGGGAAACACCCAGACGGTCAACGCGCTGTCGGCATTGACGAAGGCGGCGTGGTACAGGGCGGCGAAGGCCAGGGGCAGGGTGATACGTATTCGTTTGCGCATAAGGACATCCTTGGCAATTGGGGTAGTGCGCCTCGACAGTAGTCCCCAAGGCTGGTGCCCGAGCATCTGGAAGCCTCTCAGCGGGCCATCGCCCGACCTTACCAACGGGGCTGGGCGGCTTTGCCCCGACTGCGCTATAATCCCGCGCCTTCGGCCGACCCGGTCGATTCAGAATCCGTATGACGAGCCACGCCGGTCTTCCCGCGTGGCTCGTTGCTTTTGGCGCGTCACAAGACGCTTGCAGGAGAGGCTCGACGATGAGTGCACTGGTTGGCGTGATCATGGGCTCCAAGTCCGATTGGTCCACCCTTAGCCACACCGCCGATATGCTGGAAAAACTCGGCATTCCCTACGAAGTGAAGGTGGTTTCCGCCCACCGCACCCCGGACTTGCTGTTCCAGTACGCCGAAGAGGCGGAAGGTCGCGGGATCGAAGTGATCATCGCCGGAGCCGGTGGCGCTGCCCACCTGCCGGGCATGTGCGCGGCCAAGACCCACCTGCCGGTGCTGGGCGTGCCGGTGCAGTCGTCGATGCTGTCCGGTGTCGACTCGCTGCTGTCCATCGTGCAGATGCCCGCCGGCATCCCGGTCGCCACCCTGGCGATCGGCAAGGCCGGTGCGATCAACGCGGCATTGCTCTCGGCGAGCATCCTCGGTGCCAAGCATCCGCAATTCCATACTGTGCTGAAGCAGTTCCGCGCAGAACAGACAGACAGCGTTCTGGACAATCCAGACCCGCGCCAGGCCTGAGGTCGCTGCCATGAAGATCGGTGTAATCGGTGGCGGCCAGCTCGGCCGCATGCTGGCCCTGGCGGGCACTCCGCTGGGCATGAACTTCGCCTTCCTCGACCCCGCGCCGGACGCTTGCGCCGCGCCGCTGGGCGAGCACCTGCGTGCCGACTACGGCGACCAGGACCACCTGCGCCAGCTGGCCGATGAAGTCGATCTGGTGACCTTCGAGTTCGAAAGCGTGCCGGCGGAAACGGTCGCCTTCCTCTCGCAGTTCGTCCCGGTCTACCCGAGTGCCGAAGCCCTGCGCATCGCCCGTGACCGCTGGTTCGAAAAGAGCATGTTCAAGGACCTGGGCATTCCGACCCCGGCCTTCGCCGATATCCAGTCGCAAGCCGACCTGGACGCCGCCGTGGCCAGCATCGGCCTGCCGGCCGTGCTGAAAACCCGCACCCTGGGCTATGACGGCAAGGGCCAGAAGGTCCTGCGCAGCGCCGCCGATGTGGTCGGCACTTTCGCTGAGCTGGGCAGCGTGCCTTGCCTGCTGGAAGGCTTCGTGCCGTTCACCGGTGAAGTCTCGCTGGTCGCCGTACGTGCCCGCGATGGCGAAACCCGCTTCTACCCGCTGGTGCACAACACCCACGAGAGCGGCATCCTGCGCCTGTCGATCGCCAGCAGCGAGCACCCGTTGCAGGCGCTGGCCGAGGACTACGCCGGTCGCGTGCTGGAGAAGCTGGACTACGTCGGCGTGCTGGCCTTCGAGTTCTTCGAGGTCGATGGCGGCCTGAAGGCCAACGAGATCGCTCCACGGGTGCACAACTCCGGGCACTGGACCATCGAAGGCGCCGAGTGCAGCCAGTTCGAGAACCACCTGCGCGCCGTGGCCGGCCTGCCGCTGGGCTCGACCGCCAAGGTCGGCGAAAGCGCCATGCTCAACTTCATCGGTGAAGTGCCGGCGGTGGACAAGGTCGTCGCTATCGACGATTGCCACCTGCATCACTACGGCAAGGCCTTCAAGGCCGGGCGCAAGGTCGGTCATGCCACCCTGCGCTGCGCCGACATGACCACGCTGGAACAGAAGATCCAGCAGGTCGAAGCCCTGATCACGGGTTGAACCTCCCCGCCCGGCAGCCCTCTGATGGCAGGACACCGAAGCGCTGACTAGGCTTTTGGTGGTGGACTCACTCAGAGGGATTGCCATGGGAATCATCGGAACCATCTTCATCGGCCTGATCGTCGGACTCGTCGCGCGCTTCCTCAAGCCCGGCGACGACAGCATGGGCTGGATCATGACCATTCTGCTCGGCATCGGCGGCTCGCTCGCGGCGACCTACGGTGGCCAGGCCCTGGGTATCTACCAGGCGGGTGAGGCGGCCGGTTTCATCGGCGCGGTGGTGGGCGCGATCATCCTGCTGGTGATCTACGGCCTGATCAAAAGAAACTGATTGCGGGATAGAATGCTCGGCAACTTTTCCTACGGTTGCCGAGCTTTTTCATGCGCGCGCTTTTCCTGATCCCACTGCTGTTGTGCAGCACCCTTGCCCGGGCCGAACTGCCTGAAACCGACTGGCTGGACCTGATGCCCAGGTCGGACCAGAAAGCCCTGGAAGAAATGCCCGAGATCGACCACAACTCGCCCGAGGCCCAGGGCACCTTCACCGCCAAGGGCGGCCTGAAGCAGAGCAAGGGGCTGCCGGCGGTGATGTACTCGACCAAGACCGTGCCCGGCATGAACGGCAAGTCCATCCGTCTGGGTGGCTATCCGGTACCGCTGGAGGCCGATGCCAAGGGCAACAGCACCCTGTTCTTCCTCGTGCCTTACCCGGGCGCCTGCATCCACGTGCCGCCGCCGCCGCCGAACCAGCTGGTGCTGGTGCGTTATCCGAAAGGTGTGAAGCTGGCGGATATCTACACGCCGCTGTGGGTCAGCGGGACCTTGAAGGTCGAGAAGGTCAGCAACGACCTGGCGGATGCGGCCTATGCCATGGATGCGGCGAAAGTGCGGGTTGTGGAGGATGCGGACCTGTAGTGCTGAAGCACGACCTTGTATATCCGGTCGGGCCAATCGCTGGCAATGCCAGCTCCCACAACTTGCGCGTCGGGCACAAATTCTGCGGCAGGCTCAGCACCCTGTGGGAGCCGGCGTTGCCGGCGATGAGGCAATCAGCAACAGCACAGGTTCAGAGGGGTTCGCTGGAGAGCGTCAGGCCGAGGGTGTGACTCGCGCCCGGCGCCAGCTCGACGATGTCATCCCACACATTTGCCGTTTCGATGCACAGCATGCGCTGCCAGCCGTCGTCGGCCATGTCCGGCAGTTGCGCGGCGCGTTCGGTCCAGGGGTTCCAGATCACCGCCGAGCGCGAGCCGCTGCTGCTGATGCGGATACGTCGCTCCCACGCGGGATCGATGATGCTCAGTTCCGCAGGCGTATCCAGGTAGATACGGTCGGTTTCGCCGCTGAACGCCAGGTCCGTCTGCTGGGTACGCTGTTCCCAGTCGGCGAGCGTCTCGATGTAATCCCGGCCTTTCACCCCTTCCACCCGCACCGAGCGCACGTCGCTGACCGCGAAGTAGCTGTGCAGCGCCTGGCTGAGGGTGACTTTTTCATCGCCCAGGTTGCGACTGGTGAGGTTGAAGGCCAGGTGCGCGCCCAGGCGGATCTCGAGGGTCAGTTCGACCTTGTGCGGCCAGCCGGCCAATGCGCCCTGGGTTTCAGGCAGCCCGAACGACAGTTGCACCTCGTCGCCAGTGCTGTCGATGCCGAGCAACTGCCAGTCGCGCCCGCGCACCAGCCCGTGGGCCGGGGCGTCACTGCCCTGGAACTGTTGCTGAACGGCCAGCGGGTTGCGCTGCAGATTACCGAACCACGGCCAGCACACCGGAACGCCGGCGCGCACCGATTTGCCGCGGTTGAACAGGGCCTGGTCGCTCAGCCAGAGAAGGGGCGGTTCGCCCAGTCGCTGGTAGCTCAGCACCTGCGCACCCTGCTGGGCCACCAGCAGCTCGGCGCTGTCAGTGGTGATGCGCCAGCAGTTGAGTTCGCCGTGTTGTTCCGATTCGACCTTGGGTGTGGACATGCGCTGCTCTCGTTGGATATGCCGTGAGGTCTTCGACCTTGCAAGAACCTGCGAGTTTAGCGCGAGCCCTGGTCAGCGACGAGGCGGGACGGAGCGGGTGCGGCCGCTGCCATCGATGGCGACGAAGACGAACACCGCCTCGGTAACCTTGCGCCATTCGCTGGACAGCGGATCGTCGCTCCACACTTCGACCATCATCTGGATCGAGCTGCGGCCGATCTCCAGGGTTTGGGTATAGAACGACAGCTGCGCGCCGACCGCTACCGGAACCAGGAAGGCCATGCGATCGATCGCCACGGTGGCGACGCGCCCGCCGGCGACACGGCTGGCCATGGCGGTGCCGGCAAGGTCCATCTGGGCGACCAGCCAGCCGCCGAAAATATCGCCGAAACCGTTGGTTTCGCGGGGAAGTGCGGTGATTTGCAAGGCCAGGTCGCCTTGCGGGATAGGATCTTCTTGTTCGAGCTCAATCATGCCGGGGGTGCCTCTGACCCGTGACGCTTCGTTGGTTGACGCAGTAACGCCGCAAAAAAACGATCCAGCCCACTCACTACACTGTTTTCGCTTCGAAGGCGGCGGAGGGAAACTCTGCGAAACCGACCAGGCCAAGCCTGGCAGCGTTTTCGCACAATATCCCACCTTGGGTGCAACCGGTTTCGACGAGGGGCCAGTATATAGAGCCTCGCAGACAGCGACGACCATGCAGTCATGATTATCTGCGCGGAATATGTAGATCTGTGTCGCTTTCGGACAATTTGTTATCGTGCGGGGTTCTTTCCGGCCTCCATAAGCCTTGCTGCCCGCTTCTACCTTCCATTAAGAGAAGTCAAAATGACATCGGTTCCCTCCAGCCTCGACCAGCCGGCCCGGCCGCTGACCCGCAACGATTACAAGACCCTGTCGCTCTCCGCCCTCGGTGGTGCGCTGGAGTTCTATGACTTCATCATCTTCGTGTTCTTCGCCACGGTGGTGGGCAAGTTGTTCTTCCCGGCGGACATGCCCGAGTGGCTGCGCCTGATGCAGACCTTCGGCATCTTCGCCGCAGGCTATCTGGCGCGTCCGCTGGGTGGCATCGTCATGGCCCACTTCGGCGACCTGCTGGGGCGCAAGAAGATGTTCACCCTGAGCATCTTCATGATGGCCGTGCCGACCCTGATCATGGGCCTGCTGCCGACCTACGCGCAGATCGGCATGGCGGCGCCGATCCTCCTGCTGCTCATGCGGGTGATCCAGGGCGCGGCAATCGGCGGCGAGGTGCCGGGGGCATGGGTGTTCGTGTCCGAGCACGTGCCGGCACGCAATACCGGCTTCGCCTGTGGCACCCTAACCGCCGGCCTGACCGCCGGCATCCTCCTCGGCTCGCTGGTCGCGACCCTGATCAACAGCGTCTACAGCCCGGAGGAAGTCGCCGACTACGCCTGGCGGATCCCGTTCCTGCTGGGTGGCGTGTTCGGCCTGTTCTCGGTGTACCTGCGTCGCTGGCTGCACGAGACCCCGGTATTCGCCGAACTGCAGCAGCGCAAGGCCCTGGCCGAGGAAGTACCGCTGCGCGCCGTGCTGCGTGACCATCGTGGCGCCATCGTCCTGTCGATGCTGCTGACCTGGCTGCTGTCCGCCGGCATCATCGTGGTCATCCTGATGACCCCGACCATATTGCAGACCGTCTACGGCTTCACCCCGAGCGTGGCGCTGCAGGCCAACAGCCTGGCCATCGTCCTGCTGACCCTGGGCTGCATCGGTGCGGGCAGGCTGGTCGACCGCTTCGGCGCGGGTCGTGTGTTCGTCGCCGGTAGCCTGGCGCTGCTGGTCAGCTCCTGGACCTTCTACCACACCCTTGCCGAGCACAAGGACCTGCTGTTCCCGATGTACGCCCTGACCGGGCTGTGCGTCGGCATCGTCGGCGCCGTGCCCTTCGTCATGGTCCGCGCCTTCCCGCCGGTGGTGCGCTTCAGCGGCCTGTCGTTCTCCTACAACGTGGCCTACGCCATCTTCGGCGGCCTGACCCCGATGGCCGTGACCGCGCTGCTCAAGTTCAGCCCGATGGCCCCGGCGCTCTACGTTGCCGGGATCTGCACCATCGGCTTGCTGGTCGGCCTGTATCTGCTGGCGACCAAGCGCTGATCCGCCACGCCTCCGTTGCAGGGCAATCCTGCAACGGGCTTTGCGAAATACATTGATGCATATGGCCGCCTTGCGGCCATAAACATGTACCCCAGCCGCACCCCTCCAGCTCGCCACCCTGCGCCATACAGACAAGGAGATTCTGTATGGACAAGTTATTTCCCGATAGGACGACGGGCGATGTGGTTATCCGCGACGGCACCGTCGAAACGCAAGGACCGAGGGACGCGGGCTTTTTCGACATAGGCGGCGGAAGTGGATTTTCCGGTGGCTTTGGCGGATCGAGCCGCAAGCGCGCGAAGAAGCGTGCCAAGGCCAGGGCAGCGGCCATCGCCAAGCGCCGCGCCGAGCAACAAGCCGCAACCGAAGCGGCGCGGCAGGCACAACTCGCTGCCCAGGCCGCCGCCCAGGCCGCTGCTCATCAGCAATGGGTGCAGCACTTCGCGCAGACCCAGCAAGCCACCCGGGCAACGATAGACAGGCACTACGCGGCCAATCTCGGCAACGTTGGTCAAACGTTGAAAGCCGAGTTGGAGGCCGTACGCAAGTATCCCGCCAATGACGGTAGCGAGCGCTGGCAGTTGCACCTGATCACCCGGGAACGGCAGGTGATCGAGGAGATGATCGCGGCGAAAGCCGCCGAGTTGCAGCGCAAGAACCAGCAGGCTCGGGCTTTCGACGGTCATGATCCGCTCCAGCATTCCCCGCAGGACTACGCCGAGCGCCTGGCGCAGCAAAGCTCCAGCCAGTCGTTCCAGCAACTCCACCAGGCCTGGGAAGCGGCCTATATCGCGGCCCAGGAAGCGCAGTTGCTCTCCGAAGCCATTCGCCAGTTGACCGAGCGATCCAATGCGTTGGCGGCTCGTCACGCCGAGCAGAAAGTCGTGTGGAAGGCCCGCGAGGAGGAATGGGAGCGGCAGCGTCAGTACAAGGAACTGCGTGAGGCACGGGTCCGGTTCAAGCAGCTGGCGGATGAAAACCTGCGGCTGAAGCGGATCCGCGAGGCCAATTCGCTGACCATGCCGATGGCGGCCACCGCCGCTGGAAGCCTGCTCACCTGGGACGGCGTCCGGGTGGCGGAAGGTGTGGTGTCGGCGATCGAGCGAGCGGTTGGCGACTCGATCAGGGAAATTGCCCGGGTTGCGGCCATTCGCACCGGTCAGGCGCTTGGGACATTTGTAACTGCGGCGACCTATTCCACGGCCTTGGGCAACGGCGAGCTGATGCCGGAGCAGCGCCGCCTTCTTCAAGGGATCGGAATCCCTGCCGAGGGCATAGGCCTGCGTGCAGGACAGGACCTGCAGGCCCTGGCCGAGCGCGGCGGGATGGCCGAGGTCGATTATCGGGTCAGGCTGGAAGCCCACGGCAACAGCACCGCCATCATCGTTGCCAGCACCGGTGATGAAATCTCTTCCGGGGTCCCGGTGAGAACCGCGGTGTTCGATCCGTTGACCAACACCTACCGGGCTGAAGGCCAGGCGGCAACCGACCGGGACCTGGTGTTCACGGCTGACAGCGCATTGGCGGACCCGCTCAAGCCGCAGGTGCAGACGGCGTCCGGCCTGCTGTCCTCCGAACCGCAAGCGCTTGCGATTCCCGCCGGTGTCGACACCCGGATCAACGACTGCGTCGTCTGTATCCCCGGCAGGGCGCCTCTCTATTTCTCGTTTGACGTACCGCCAGCCGGCACGGGCATTGTCGGTGGTGGTGGCCAGGTTGCCGCTCCGGGTTGGTGGGATGCCAGCGCCCGGGCGAGCGGGGCGGCGATTCCTGCGCAGGCGGCCGACACGTTGCGGGGCAGGGAATTCGCGTCGTTTGCCGGTTTCGAGCAGGCGCTGTGGCGGTCTATCGGCGAAGAAGCCGCGCCCGGCGGGACGTTCAGCGAGATCAACCAGCGGCGTATTGCCAACGGACTCGCGCCTTATGCGCCGAGAAGCACCTGGGTAGGTGAGCGCCGCGAGTTCGAGGTGCGGTACTCGCAGAGCGCGGCGTTGGGCAACGCGCCGTATGACCTGGATCGCCTCAGCCTGCACAGCCCGGCCAGCGCCTTCGGTGTGCGAGCCCAGCCCCAGCCATTTGCGCCCTGGCTGCAACTGGGCGAACCGATTTCACTCGAGGCTGCGAAATCGCTGGCGCACTCCTCGGGAGGGCGGCGTACCTGGACTCCGCTGGTGCCGCCGGGCAGCGAACTGCTCGGCCCGACCGATCTGCCCTTGGTGCCACCACTACCCGGGACCATTCCAGGCGCCGAACTCGATCCGCATCGACCGCAAATTGAAACACTTCCAGGACTGGACGAGAGTGAGATCGGGTCCAAGCTTCCTGGTTATGGTGACGGTAGTGATCTGCCGTCGCCGGGGTTGGTTTTTTCAGAGCCGCTGGATGTCGGGCCTTTTGATGAGGTGCATCGGAACAGTAAAAATGATGGTCTGGATGTGGATCACATCATTTCGAGAAGGGCGCTAGAGATGCTGATCAGGCGAATTGATCCCGATATGCCTAAGAACCAGATTGTGGATTACATCCTGAATGCCCCGAGTATCGCCATTCCTGCTGAAGTTCACAAAAAATTCAGTGAGACCTATGGCGGAAGAAATACAAAGGCCAAGCAGCTACAGGACTCGCTTGATCCGGAAGCCGCAGTGAATAGTAACTTTGATGCAATAAAGGTGGGCCTTCTGAAACATGGACTCTTGGAATCTGACATAGAAGCCGCGCGCGAGAAATTACATACACTTCACAGGCTGCAAGGATGGTACGAATGAAAACTGAAGAAATCGAGAAAATCATTCGTTTTCTTGGGAGCTCACATCTCGACCTGTTGGCTGGTGGAGTCATCCCCGATGAGCCGCTTCTGCAGATATTCCCTGAGTCAGAGGGCGTCTATTTCGAACCGGAGGAGGGGGTCGAGATGACATTCTCCTCGGAGGAAAACGTGTTCATAAAATTGTTCATCCTGCTCAAGGAAACGACGCCGTCGACGCTTGAGTACGAAGGTGAGCTTCCCGGAAAGTTACAAAAACACATGGACCAGAATTGGGTTCGCGAGGTTTTCGGGGTGCCTAAGGAAACCCACGGTCCGGTGAGGCTTCCCCAGCCAACGGGTTGGACGGGTGGGTGGGATACCTATGATTACGACAGTTCGCTGTTCCCAGAGATCACCTTGGTATTCAAGTATTCCGCCGAAATGGAAGTTGTAACATTGGTCTTCAAGAAAAATATATGAATATAAAAAGGGCGTCATGTCTGATGACAGGGCGCCCTTTCAACAAGGAATGTTGAAAATGGAAATGAAGAACGTCTTAGGCGACTACACCCCCGAAGAATTCAAATCCCTCGTCCAGACCCTCTGGAACGCCGACCTGGACAACGCCACCCACGCCCGACTGATCGACCATTTCGACAAGATCATCGGCGACCCCATCGGTGCCGACCTGCTGTTCTATCCGCCTTATCTGGAAACCGGCACGGCCCACTCGGTCGATAGCATCGTATTTCATGTCCGTCAGTGGCATCACCGCCAGGGCAAGGCCGCTTTCCGCAACGACCCGGTACCGGCCCCGCCCAAGCCGCCTGTTCGCTTGAGCCAGCAGGAGCGCAAGGTCGCCGAGTCGAACAAGGAACTGGACAAGACCAACCAACTGATCGCCCAGATCGATGCGGCGGTGAAGTCAGTCGATGACGGCGTGCAGCAGGTTGCCCGGTTGCTGGACCTCTGGCAGGCGCAAACTCTCGACTCGCGGTCCATTGCCGCACATATAGAGGAAATGAGCGCGCTCGAGAGCGCGCAAACCGACATGGTCCGGGCGATAAAGGCACTCGAGTCCATGACACTGAAGGTTCAGTTCGCCAAGTCCGGCGCCGAGCGCAACCTCACCAGTCCTTTCCGTGATCCGGCTATCCAGGCCCAGGTGCTTGCCCTTATCACTGCGGGCAGCAGCCGCTATCTGGCATCAATGGCCGCTACCGAGCAGCGCCATCGGCAGTTGCACGAGCACTGCACGCTGCTGTTCGCGGCAGCGGAGGAGCACCTTGTCCGCCGCTTGTCCGCGCCCGGGGTGCAGGTCGGAAGTACAGCGAGGGTCGTGACGCTTTCATCCCGAGCTTGCCAGTTGCGTCCGGCATTGATGTTCGCCGAAGCCATTGCAATCGATGACCCTGCACCGCTCACCGCCATGAAAAAGTCCATCCGTTCCGCCGTGGCCGAGTTCAGTTGGCAGGCGACCTCACTCAAGGACGAACATCCGGGCACCTTCTGCGGTGTCGCCGGCTTCTTCTTCGAGCACTGGAAGGAGCGCAGCGAGTACGCGGTCAGCGTGCCGCTTGGTGATCTGATGCCCATTGATGGCCACGACTGGGAAGCGCTGGCCCGCTCCGGCGCCGAGGTCGATCTGCCTTATCGCCTGTTCTCCCGATCCGCTCCGGTCGAACGGCGGAAGATCGTTGTCGGGCTGAAAGAGATCACGGCAATGCAACAGATCTGCCTGACACCCACCAGCGGCAGCGAGTTGTCTGCGAAGGTCAAGGTGGTAGCGGTGGGGCAGGCGCTCAGCCATGCGGTTTCAGGGTTGTCGTCCATGGAACTGCGCTGGAGCGCGGCGATCGTCGGCCAGTCCGCAGCACGTCAGGTGGGCGGCGTGATCGACCTGCCCGAGACGCCCTTGCTGGAGCCCCTGAGCGCTGTCGGCCAGGTGAGGTTCGATGACTGCATCCTGGTCTTCCCGACAGGCAGCGGCCTGGAGCCGCTGTATCTTATGTGCAAGCGCGGCAGGGGCGTTCCGGCATAATGAATGATGGCCTTTAATCTAATTGTCACAATCCAGTCATAGATTAGACATGCGCCCTGCAGATACTGGGCCCCGATCCATCTCACCCCCGAATTCCTGCTAGGAGCAAGGCATGAAACTGAAGCGTTTGATGGCGGCCCTGACCTTTGTCGCCGCTGGCGTTGCCACCGCCAATGCGGTCGCCGCTGTTGATCCAGCCATTCCGACCTACACCAAGACCACCGGTGTGTCGGGCAACCTGTCCAGCGTTGGTTCCGATACCCTGGCCAACCTGATGACGCTGTGGGCTGAGGCGTACAAGAAAGAGTACCCGAACGTAAACATTCAGATTCAGGCCGCCGGCTCCTCCACCGCACCGCCCGCGCTGACCGAAGGCACCGCCAACCTGGGCCCGATGAGCCGCAAGATGAAGGACGTCGAGCTGCAGGCCTTCGAGCAGAAATATGGCTACAAGCCTACCGCCATCCCAGTGGCCGTCGATGCCTTGGCCGTGTTCGTGCACAAGGACAACCCGATCAAGGGCCTGACCATGGCCCAGGTCGATGCGATCTTCTCCTCGACCCGCCTGTGCGGCGCCAAGGCCGACGTCAAGACCTGGGGCGACCTGGGCGTGACCGGCGACCTGGCCAACAAGCCGGTGCAGCTGTTCGGCCGCAATTCGGTATCCGGCACCTACGGCTACTTCAAGGAAGAAGCCCTGTGCAAAGGCGACTTCAAGCCTAACGTCAACGAGCAGCCAGGTTCGGCTTCCGTGGTGCAGTCGATCAGCTCCTCGCTGAACGGCATCGGCTACTCCGGCATCGGCTACAAGACCGCCAGCGTCAAGACCGTAGCCCTGGCCAAGAAAGAAGGCGGCGAATTCGTCGAAGACAACGAAACCAACGCCCTGAACGGCACCTACCCGCTGTCGCGCTTCCTGTACGTGTATGTCAACAAGGCGCCGAACAAGCCTCTGGCCCCGCTGGAAGCCGAGTTCGTCAAGCTGGTCCTGTCCCAGGCCGGTCAGCAGGTCGTGGTGAAGGACGGCTACATCCCGCTGCCAGCCAAAGTGGCCGAAAAAGCCCTGGCTGACCTGGGCCTGTCCCACAGCGCCGGTGTCGCGAAAAACTAACCTGTGATCTCGTGGGGCCCGGTGGACGCCGGGCCCCAGCGGCAAATTTCCAGTCCGCTGCCAGAACCACCTGTGCGGCGGGCTTTTTTGCGTCACCGCATTGTCATGTTTCTGTCATATGGGACCGCTAGGGTGTGTGCGCATGAATGATCTGGCCAACTCCACAATGACCCAAAATTCTTCTCCCGTGCGGATTGACTTCAATACGCCCGAGCTGCAACGCAAGCGCCGCATCCGTGCGCTCAAGGATCGCCTGACCCGCTGGTATGTACTGGTGGGCGGGCTCGCTGTATTGGCGGCCATTACCCTGATCTTCTTCTATCTGGCCTATGTGGTAGTGCCGCTGTTCCAGGGGGCGAGCCTGACCAGCAAGCCGGCCCTGCAGCCCGCCTGGCTGCAGCAGGACGCCGGCAAGCCGCTGATGATTGCCCTGGAAGAGCAGAACCTGGTCGGCATGCGGGTTTCCGACAAGGGCCAGGCCCTGTTCTTCGACACCAGGAGCGGCGCCGAGCTCAAGCGTGTCGATCTGCCCCTGCCGGCCGGTGTCCAGGTGACCTCCATCGGTGCCGACCAGCCAGGTAGCCCGCTGGTCGTGCTGGGCCTTTCCAATGGCCAGGTGCTGGTGTTCCACCACACCTACAAGATCACCTACCCGGACAACAAAAAGACCATCACCCCCGCCATCGACTACCCGTACGGCCAGGAGCCCATTGCCCTGGACGAGCAGGGAAGGGCGCTGGAGCACGTAAGCCTCAACGTCAATGGCGATACCCTGCTGCTGACCGGGTCTGCCGGCGCGCATCTGCAGGTGCTGCGGCTGAGCCGCTCGGAAAACATGATGACCGGTGAGGTCAGCAACGAGCAGGAACGCATCGACCTGCCGCAGATGACCGAGCCGGTGAAGCAGATCTTCGTCGATCCGCGCCAGCAATGGCTGTACGTCATCAACGGTCGCGCCCAGGCCGATGTGTTCAGCCTGCGCGAGAGAAGCCTCAACGGCCGCTACAAGCTGGCCGAGGACGGCAACGCCGAGATCACCGCCAGCGCCCAGCTGGTCGGCGGCATCTCGTTGATCACCGGCGACTCCAAGGGCGTCCTGACCCAGTGGTTCATGGCCCGTGACCCGGACGGCGAGCAGCATCTCAAGCGCATCCGCGATTTCAGGATGGGCGACTCGCCGATCGTGCAGATCGACGCCGAAGAGCGCCGCAAGGGCTTCATCGCCCTCGATGCCAGCGGCAAGCTCGGCGTATTCCACAGCACCGCGCACCGTACCCTGCTGATCGAGCAGGTGGTCGACGGCCCGGGCATCCTGGCGTTGTCGCCGCGGGCCAACCGGGTGTTCATCGAGGACGGCAGCAAGCTGCAGCCGCTGAGCCTGAAGAACCCGCATCCGGAAGTTTCCTTCAGCGCCCTGTGGGGCAAGGTCTGGTACGAGAACTACGACGAGCCCAAGTACGTCTGGCAATCCACCGCCTCGAACACCGACTTCGAACCCAAGCTGAGCCTCTCGCCGCTGACCTTCGGCACCCTCAAGGCCGCCTTCTACGCCATGATCCTGGCCGCTCCGCTGGCGATTGCCGCCGCCATCTACACCGCTTACTTCATGGCCCCGGGCATGCGGCGCAAGGTCAAGCCGGTGATCGAACTGATGGAAGCGATGCCGACGGTGATCCTCGGTTTCTTCGCCGGCCTGTTCCTCGCACCGTACCTGGAGGCTCACCTGCCGGGCGTATTCAGCCTGATGCTGTTGCTGCCGCTGGGCATCCTGGTCGCCGGCTTCGGCTGGAGCCGCCTGCCGGAGTCGATCCGCCTGCGCGTGCCGGATGGCTGGGAAGCGGCGATCCTGATCCCGGTGATCCTGTTTACCGGCTGGTTCGCCCTGTACATGAGCCCGTTCATGGAAACCTGGTTCTTCGGCGGCGACATGCGCCTATGGATCACCAACGACCTGGGCATCACCTATGACCAGCGCAACGCCCTGGTGGTCGGTATCGCCATGGGCTTCGCGGTGATTCCGAACATCTACTCGATCGCCGAGGACGCCGTGTTCAGCGTGCCGCGCAGCCTGACCCTGGGCTCGCTGGCGCTGGGCGCCACGCCCTGGCAGACCCTGACCCGGGTGGTCATCCTGACTGCCAGCCCGGGCATCTTCTCGGCGCTGATGATCGGCATGGGCCGCGCCGTGGGCGAAACCATGATCGTGCTGATGGCCACCGGCAACACGCCGGTGATGGAGCTGAACCTGTTCGAGGGCATGCGCACCCTGGCGGCCAACGTCGCCGTGGAAATGCCCGAGTCGGAAGTCGGCGGCAGCCATTACCGCGTGCTGTTCCTGGCGGCGCTGGTGCTGCTGATGTTCACCTTCGTCATGAACACCTTGGCCGAGCTGATTCGCCAGCGTCTGCGCAAGAAATACTCGTCGCTTTGATAGAGAAGGTAGCGATCCGTGAAAAAGGATTCCCTTAAAAGCTGGTTCAAGAGCGGCGCTCCCGGTGTCTGGATCAGCGGTGGCTCGGTCGCCATCGCGGTCATCATGACCATCGGCCTGCTCGCCGTCATCGCCGTGCGCGGCCTGGGCCACTTCTGGCCCGCCGACCTGGTCCAGGCCAGCTACAACGTGCCGGGCCAGCCGGCGCAGGTGGTGGTGGGCGAGGTGGTTCAGAAAGAAGAAGTGCCACGCGCGCGCCTCAAGGGTGCCGGCCTTCCGGTGCCGGACGACGGCCCGGAATTCATGACCCGCGAGCTGATCAAGGTCGGCAACCGCGACCTCAACGGCAGTGATTTCACCTGGGTGGTCGGTGAGTGGCTGGCCGACGAGCAGCGTCCGGCCGAGCTGATCGCCCTGGAGCGTCGCGAGTGGGGCAACTTCTACGGCTACCTGGTCAGCGTCAAGGAAAACGGCAAGGTGGTCGCCGACGGCCCGGCCGCCTGGGCCGAACTGCAAAGCCGCCTGGCCCGTGCCGACAAGCTGGCCAGTGACCTGCAGACGCTGGAGAAGAAGGATATCGGCGCCATCAACCATGGCCTCGAACGCCTGCGCCTGCACAGCCGCAAGCTGGAACTGGAAGGCAAGCTGGACGCCGCTGCCCAAGCCGACATCGAATCCGAGCGCGCCGAGCTGAACAACCGCTACAAGGCCATCGAGGAGCGCCTCGGCAACCTGCACCGGGACTTCGCCCGCGACTCGATGGTCGCCCGTGACGGCAACGGCCGCGAAGTGGAAATCAACCTGAGCAAGATCGTGCATGCCTACCAGCCCAACGGCATGGGCCTGTTCACCAAGCTTGGGGTGTACTTCGCCAAGGTCTGGGAATTCCTCAGCGACGACCCGCGTGAAGCCAACACCGAGGGCGGTATCTTCCCGGCGATCTTCGGCACCGTGATGATGACCCTGATCATGGCCGTGATCGTCACCCCGTTCGGCGTGCTGGCGGCGGTCTACCTGCGCGAATATGCGCGCCAGGGCCCGGTGACCCGGCTGATCCGCATCGCCGTGAACAACCTGGCCGGCGTGCCGGCGATCGTCTACGGCGTGTTCGGTCTGGGCTTCTTCGTCTACGTGCTGGGCGGTTCGCTGGACCGCCTGTTCTTCCCCGAAGCGCTGCCGGCACCGACCCTGGGCACCCCGGGCCTGCTCTGGGCCTCGCTGACCCTGGCACTGCTGGCGGTGCCGGTGGTGATCGTGGCCACCGAGGAAGGCCTGGCGCGTATCCCGCGCACCGTGCGCGAGGGCTCGCTGGCCCTGGGTGCGACCAAGGCCGAGACGCTGTGGAAGATCGTCCTGCCGATGGCCAGCCCGGCGATGATGACCGGCATGATCCTGGCGGTGGCCCGCGCCGCTGGCGAAGTGGCGCCGCTGATGCTGGTGGGCGTGGTCAAGCTGGCACCTTCGCTACCGGTGGACGGCAACTACCCGTACCTGCACCTGGACCAGAAAATCATGCACCTGGGCTTCCACATCTACGACGTGGGCTTCCAGAGCCCGAACGTCGAGGCGGCCCGTCCGCTGGTGTACGCCACTGCGCTGCTGCTGGTCCTGGTGATCGCCACCCTGAACCTGTCGGCCGTATGGATCCGCAACCACCTGCGCGAGAAGTACAAGGCGCTGGACAGCTGATCGCCGCACCCTTGCTAGCGCCGTCCGTGTCCCGTCCCGGGCGGCCCGATGAAACGAAATTGATAGCGTATGGAGTCTTACCATGCAGCATGAATCCCACGCCCACGGCATCGATATGTCCGCCCTGGGTCGCGACAAGCAGAGCCTGCGCCTGGCCGAAGAAACCGTGGCCATCGAAGTCCCGGGCCTGAGCCTGTTCTACGGCGACAAGCAAGCCCTGTTCGATGTCAGCATGAACATCCCCAAGCAGCGCGTGACCGCGTTCATCGGCCCGTCCGGCTGCGGCAAGTCGACCTTGCTGCGCACCTTCAACCGCATGAACGACCTGGTCGATGGTTGCCGCGTCGAGGGCGCCATCAACCTGTACGGCAACAACATCTACCGCAAAGGCGAGGACGTCGCCGAGCTGCGTCGCCGCGTCGGCATGGTGTTCCAGAAGCCCAACCCGTTCCCCAAGACCATCTATGAGAACGTGGTCTACGGCCTGCGCATCCAGGGCATCAACAAGAAGCGCGTGCTCGACGAAGCCGTCGAATGGGCCCTGAGGGGCGCCGCGCTGTGGGACGAAGTGAAGGACCGCCTGCACGACTCGGCACTGGGCCTGTCCGGTGGCCAGCAGCAGCGTCTGGTCATTGCCCGGACCATTGCCGTCGAGCCGGAAGTCCTGCTCCTCGACGAACCCTGCTCGGCCCTCGACCCGATCTCCACCCTCAAGGTCGAAGAGCTGATCTACGAGCTGAAGTCCAAGTACACCATCGTCATCGTGACCCACAACATGCAGCAGGCAGCGCGGGTCTCCGACTACACCGCGTTCATGTACATGGGCAAACTGGTGGAATTCGGCGACACCGACACCCTGTTCACCAACCCGGCGAAGAAGCAGACCGAAGACTACATCACCGGTCGCTACGGCTAGGTCCGGCCCGGGCAGCGCGCGGTTCGCAGGACAGAAACGAATGACTTGGAGCTTGCAGCCTGTGGCTGGAAGCTTCCTCGCGGAGCGAAAGCATGATCGATAAAGACAGCCTCACCCATCACATCTCCCAGCAGTTCAACGCCGAGCTCGAGGAGGTGCGCAGCCATCTTCTGGCCATGGGCGGCCTGGTCGAGAAACAGGTCAACGACGCGGTCACCGCGCTGATCGAGGCCGACTCCGGCCTGGCCCAGCAGGTGCGTGAAGTCGACGAACAGATCAACCAGATGGAGCGCAACATCGACGAAGAGTGCGTGCGCATTCTTGCCCGTCGCCAGCCGGCTGCGTCCGACCTGCGCCTGATCATCAGCATTTCCAAGTCGGTGATCGACCTGGAGCGCATCGGTGACGAATCGACCAAGATCGCCCGCCGCGCCATCCAGTTGTGCGAGGAAGGCGAGTCGCCACGTGGCTATGTCGAGGTCCGGCATATCGGTGACCAGGTGCGCAACATGGTGCGTGACGCGCTGGATGCCTTCGCCCGCTTCGATGCCGACCTTGCGCTGTCCGTGGCCCAGTACGACAAGACCATCGACCGCGAGTACAAGACCGCCCTGCGCGAGCTGGTCACCTACATGATGGAAGACCCGCGTTCGATCTCCCGCGTGCTCAGCGTGATCTGGGCGCTGCGCTCGCTGGAGCGGATCGGCGACCACGCGCGCAATATCTCCGAGCTGGTGATCTACCTGGTGCGTGGCACCGACGTCCGGCACATGGGCCTCAAGCGCATGAAAGAAGAGGTGCAGGGCGTCGAAAAAGCTAATGTTCCGGCCGAATCTGACGATAAATAAGACTGCCCCAAGAACTGACGCCCGGCTTTTGGCCGGGCGTTTTCGTTTGCGGCAGCGCAATTGAAGGCACCCGCGAACGAATGTGTCGTTGTCCCGGCGTGACCGAAGTTTTGGCAAATGGCCATCAGTCAACGTTATGCTAGTCGGGATATGGAAGGAGTGGCGATGAGTAAAGTCAGTGTGCTTGTTGTGGATGATGCGCCGTTCATCCGTGACCTGGTAAAGAAATGCCTGCGTAACTATTTTCCCGGCATGGTCATCGAGGATGCGGTCAACGGGCGCAAGGCCCAGACCCTGATGACCAAGGACGTCTTCGATATGGTCCTGTGCGACTGGGAGATGCCGGAGATGTCCGGCCTCGAGTTGCTCACCTGGTGCCGCCAGCAGGACGCGCTCAAGGCCCTGCCGTTCATCATGGTGACCAGCCGTGGCGACAAGGAAAACGTGGTGCAGGCCATTCACGCCGGCGTCTCGGACTATGTCGGCAAGCCGTTCACCAACGAGCAGTTGCTGACCAAGGTGAAGAAGGCCCTGGCCAAGGTCGGCAAGCTGGAAGCCGCCATGGCGGGTGGCCCGGCGCGTACCTCCACCGGCTTCGCCAATGATTCGCTGTCGGCCCTGACCGGCAATGCACCCAAGACCGCCGCGGCAACGACCGCTCCGGCGCCTGCTGCCAAGCCGCTGATCAACGCGCCTGCGCCCCAGGCCCAGCCGGCGTCTCCCAGTGGCCGTGGCCAGGGTCAATTGCGCCTGTCCAGCGGCAACCAGCCGTGCATCATCAAGGCCCTGACCCTCAAGGAAGCCTCGCTGGTAGTACGCCGCAGCGACGCCCTGCCGCAAGTGCTGGAAGGCGCCGTGCTCGACCTGGAGCAAGGCGAGAACTCCGAGATCGCCCGTCTCAACGGCTACCTGCACTCGGTCGCGGCCATGGAGCCGAAGCCGGACAGCGACTGGCTGCAACTGATCTTCCGCTTCGTCGACCAGGATGCGCAGAAGCTCGACTACCTGTCGCGGTTGATCGCTCGCGGTACGGCGCAGAAGCAGTACATTCCGAGCGCCTGACTTAAAGGCAACGCGTACCCTGTGGGAGCGGGTTCACCCGCGATTACGTCGGTGAATTCACTACCGTAATCGCGGGTGAACCCGCTCCCACAGGGTACGCGTCGCTTTCAGAGATATGGCCGTTTAGCGGCAAATTGCCACCGCTGATCGGCTGCAACCCTCTCAAGCCATTTCCACGGCTTCCCGCGCGATCCCCCGCTGCTAGTCTTCGACGACAACCCCAAGAAAAACCGTCGTCGGAGGGCCTCCCGTCATGCCCGTTCGCCTGCTGCTGTTCTGCGCATTGCTGTTCGCCGCCGGACCGGCGCTGGCCAAGACCATCTACCAACACAGGGACGCCTTCGGCGTGGTCACCTATTCCGACCGGCCGATCGCCGGCTCGCGGCCGTTCATCTTCCGCGACCGCATGGACGAGAAACTCGATAGCCAGGTCCATCTGCAAGTCACGCCCCATCCCGGCGGCGTGCATTTCTCCGTCTACAACGAGCTGTACGCCCCGGTGGAGGTCGAATTGCGCCTGGAGCGCCTGGGCAATGCCCGGGAAGCGGGGCCGCGGGTGGTGCGCCGGGTGATTCCGGCGCGGGCCACGGTGGCGCTGGCCGGGCTGACGGCGATCCAGCCAGGGCAGAAGATCAGCTACAAGGAAACCCTGCGTACCGCCCTCGGCGATCCCGCCCTGCGGCCGCAGGCCTATCGCTATCCGTTGCCCTGGCGCGGCGGGCCCTTCCGTCTTACCCAAGGCCCTAACGGCCGCTTCAGCCATTTCGGCCCCAAGGGCCGTTACGCCATGGATATCGCCATGCCCGAAGGCACGCCGATCATAGCGGCGCGGGCCGGGGTGGTGGTGAAGGTGGAAAACCGGCAGAGCGGGCGGGGAACCCAGCCGTCAGGCAATTTCGTCAGGGTCCTGCATAACGACGGCACCATGGGCGTGTACCTGCATCTGCAGCGCGGTTCGGTGGTGGTGCGCGAGGGCCAGCAGGTGGCCTATGGCACGCCGCTGGCGCGCTCGGGGAATACCGGGAGGAGCACTGCGCCGCACCTGCATTTCGTGGTGCAGCGCAATGTCGGGCTGGCGGTGGAGTCGATTCCCTACCAGTTCAACCAGCCCATCGGCGGGTTGCCGAACTTCACCGCCGGCAACCCTTGAGGGGGCTCAATCGAGCTTGAGCACCTTGGCCAGGACGATCTTCGGCCCCTTCATCTTCTTGATGATGATGCGCAGGCCTTCGACTTCCAGCACTTCTTCCTCTTCCGGGACCCGCTTGAGGGTCTCGTAGACCAGGCCGGCGAGGGTTTCCGCCTCGATATGGTCAAGGTCGATGCCCAGCAGGCGCTCGACCTTGAACAGCGGCGTATCGCCGCGCACCAGCAGCTTGCCCGGCTGGTAGGCGAGGATGCCGCGCTCGGTCTTGCGGTGTTCGTCCTGGATATCGCCGACCAGCACTTCCAGCACGTCTTCCATGGTCAGGTAGCCAATGACCTTGCCGTCGGCTTCCTCGACCAGGGCGAAGTGCGCGCCGCCCTTGCGGAACTGCTCGAGCAACTGCGACAGCGGCATGTGCCGGGAAACGCGCTCCAGCGGGCGGACCAGCTCGACCAGGTTGAACGACTCCGGTACATGGTCCAGGGCCGCCAGTTCCAGTAGCAAATCCTTGATATGCAGCAGGCCGACGAACTCGCCGCGTTCGGCGTCGAACACCGGGTAACGGCTGAACTTGTGCCGGCGGAACATCGCCAGGATCTCTTTCAGCGGCGCATTGACGTCGAGGCTGATCATGTCTTCCCGGGAGTTGGCCCAGTCGACGACTTCCAGCTCACCCATCTCCACGGCCGAGGCGAGTACGCGCATGCCCTGGTCGCTCGGGTCCTGGCCGCGGCTGGAATGGAGGATCAGCTTCAGCTCTTCACGGCTGTAGTGATGCTCGTGATGCGGGCCGGGCTCGCCCTGGCCGGCGATGCGCAGGATGGCGTTGGCGCTGGCGTTGAGCAGGTAGATGGCCGGGTACATCAGCCAGTAGAACAGGTACAGCGGCACGGCGGTCCACAGCGACAGCAGCTCCGGCTTGCGGATCGCCCAGGATTTCGGGGCCAGCTCGCCGACCACGATATGCAGGTAGGAAATTACGAAGAAGGCGCTGAAGAAGGACACCGCCTTGATGATTTCCGGCGACTGCACGCCGACTGCGGCCAAAAGCGGCTCCAGCAGGTGGGCGAAGGCCGGCTCGCCGACCCAGCCGAGGCCCAGCGAAGCCAGGGTGATACCCAATTGGCAGGCGGACAGGTAAGCGTCGAGTTGACTGTGGACGGTGCGCAGGATGCTGCCGCGCCAGCCGTGCTGCTCGGCGATCGCTTCGACCCGGGTCGAGCGCAGCTTGACCATGGCGAACTCGGCGGCGACGAAGAAGCCGTTAAGCAGAACCAGGAGCAGGGCGAAAAGAATCATGCCGAAGTCGGCAAAGAGGGAGGCGAGGCTAATACTGGAAGGTTCCATGATGGAGTTTTAAAGGATTCCGTGTTCTTGAAATAGAAAGAAATAGGTGCCAGCTTGCGCTGGCACGATCCGCCAATGTAGCGGCTGGGGGCGCAAATGCAAAGCGCGCTGGATCAGCTGGCCTTGGCCGGGGCCAGCTGGGCGACCGGGAAATGGCAGGTGAACGTGCTGCCGTGGCCCGGTACGCTGCTGATCTCCAGGCGACCGCGATGGCGCAGCAGCACATGCTTGACGATCGCCAGGCCCAGGCCGGTGCCGCCGGTGTTGGAGGCGCGGCTGGAGTCGACCCGGTAGAAGCGCTCGGTCAGGCGCGGCAGGTGCTTGGCGTCGATACCGATCCCGGAATCCTGCACGCTGAGGTGCGCACCCTGCTCGTCGGCCCACCAGCGGATACGGATAGTGCCGCCGTCCTGGGTGTACTTGACCGCGTTGAACACCAGGTTGGAGAAGGCACTGCGCAGTTCCGTCTCGCTGCCCTTCAGGCGCAGGCCTGGTTCGGCTTCCAGGCTGATGCGCTGGTTGCGCTGGCCGGACAGGGCCTGGGCATCGCCCTTGATCGAGTTCAGCAGGCTGTCGATGGCGACGGGGTGGTTGTCCGAGGGGTAATCGGTGGCCTCCAGCTTGGCCAGCAGCAGCAGGTCGTTGAGCAGGGTCTGCATGCGCCCGCCCTGTTGCTGCATCTGCTGCAGGGCACGCACCCAGCGTGGATTCACGTCTTCGACGTTGTCCAGCAAGGTTTCCAGGTAGCCGGCGATCACCGTCAGCGGCGTGCGCAGTTCGTGGGATACGTTGGCGACGAAATCCTTGCGCATCTGTTCCAGTTGGTGGATGCGGGTCACGTCACGCACCAGCATCAGGTGCTCGCTGTTGCCATAGCGGGTGATATGGAACTGGATGCGCACCCGGTCACTGATCGGCGACGGGATTTCCAGGGGTTCGAGGTAGTTTTCCTGCTCGAAATATTCCTTGAAGCGCGGATGGCGGACCAGGTTGGTCACCGGCTGGCCGCTATCCTGTGGGGTCTTCAGGCCCAGCAGTGTCTCGGCGGCGCGGTTCCACCATTCCAGGTTGCCTTCGCTGTCGAGCATGATCACCGCGTCCTTCAACGCCGCGGTGGACTCCTGGACACGGTCGATCACCGCTTGCAGGCGCCCGCGCACGCGCTGGTCGCGGCGCTGCAGGTGATAGATGCTGTCGAACACTTCTCCCCACAGGCCGTAGCCATCCGGCGGTGGCTCGTCGGGCTTGTGCGCCTGCAGCCAATGGTGCAGGCGCAGCATCTGCTTGAGGGTCCAGCCCAGGTAGACGGCCAGGCCCAGGGCCAGGGCCCAGCCGTAGTATCCGCTGATCAGTCCGATGATCAGGCACACGCTGATCAGCAGCAGCATGTGGCGAATCAGGGTGCCGTGCCAGTTCTGGTTCAATTGGAATCCTTGCGGATCGGCTCCGTATCAGAGGCCGGAGCCGATCTCCCTGTGCTCTTGCTTGGGGCCTGGGCGCTTGTCAGCCCTTGGTCGAGAAGCGGTAGCCGGTACCACGGACGGTTTGTACCAGATTTTCGTAGGCATCACCCAACGCCTTGCGCAGGCGGCGGATATGCACATCGACGGTGCGCTCCTCGACGTAGACGTTGCCGCCCCAGACCTGGTCCAGCAACTGGCCGCGGGTATAGGCGCGCTCCTGGTGGGTCATGAAGAATTGCAGCAGGCGATATTCGGTCGGGCCCATCTCGGCCGGCTTGCCGTCGATGGTCACGCGGTGGCTGATGGGGTCGAGCAGCAGGCCACCGACCTCGATCGGCGCTTCGCCGTCGGTCGGGCCTGCGCGGCGCAGCACCGCCTTGAGGCGAGCGACCAGCTCGCGGGGCGAGAATGGCTTGGTGATGTAGTCGTCGGCGCCGACTTCCAGGCCCTGGATCTTGTTATCTTCCTCGCCCTTGGCGGTCAGCATGATGATCGGTACGTCGCTGGTCAGCTCGTCGCGTTTCAGGCGCCGGGCCAGTTCGATGCCGGAGGTGCCCGGCAGCATCCAGTCGAGCAGGATCAGGTCCGGCTTGCGGTCGACGATGATGGCGTGGGCCTGCTGGGAGTTCTCCGCCTCCAGGCAGTCATAGCCGGCCATTTCCAAGGCAACGGCGATCATTTCGCGAATGGGCGCTTCGTCGTCGACGATCAGAATGTTCCTGCCAACCATGCTCAAACCTCTTCCCAGCTTCAGGTGTCTTGGCCCGCATTAGATAACGGAATTATTGCAGCTGTGTGACAAGTCCGGGGGCGTTGCAGCAACATTCGGTTACTGGGCTAGGCTTAAGATCCCGCACTTCAAGAACGACACGGTGAATCCAATGACACGACATACGCTGAACTGGATGGCTCTCTGTGCAACCCTGGCGCTGCCGGGCGTGGCACTGGCCGCGCCGGCCATGGAGAAGAACGGCATGCTGGTGGACCACGCCGGAATGACGCTTTATACCTTCGACAAGGACAGTGGTGGCAAGTCGATGTGTGCTGGCGAATGCGCCAAGAACTGGCCACCGCTGGTGGTCCAGGCTGGCGAGAAGGCCGAGGGCAAGTGGACGCAGATCAAGCGCGACGACGGCAGCATGCAATGGGCCTACGACGGCAAGCCGCTGTATACCTTCATCAAGGACAAGAAAGCCGGCGACACTACCGGCGATGGCATGAAGGATGTCTGGCACGCGGCCAAACCATAGAAAGGCAGATGCGGACCCTGTGGGAGCGGGTTCACCCGCGATTGCGGTAGTGAATCCACCATATCAATCGCGGGTGAACCCGCTCCCACAGGATCCGCGTCGCTTCAGCGGATGGCGTAATCGACCACGATGCTGACGAAAATGATGAACCCGGCCCAATGGTTATGCAGGAACGCCTTGAAACAGGCCTCCCGCTCCAGTCCCCGGGTCGACCAGTATTCCCAGGCGAAGCACAGCGCTGCACCCAGCAGCCCGAGGTGGAACCATCCGCCCAGTCCGAACTGGTTGCCCGCGAGCAGCAAGCACAGCAATGACGCACCTTGCAGCGACAGGATGATGGTGCGGTCGGCCTCGCCGAACAGGATCGCGGTGGACTTCACCCCGATCTTCAGGTCGTCGTCCCGATCGACCATGGCGTAATAGGTGTCGTATCCCACCGTCCACAACAGGTTGGCGATGTACAGCAGCCAGGCGATCGCTGGCAGCTCGCCGTTGGCCGCCGTGAACGCCATGGGAATGCCCCACGAATACGCCGCACCCAGTACCACCTGCGGGTAGTAGGTGTAGCGCTTCATGAACGGATAACAGGCTGCCAGGGCGACGGCGCCGAATGACAGCAGCACGGTCTTCTGGTTGGTGCACAGCACCAGCAGGAAGCTGATGCCGACCAGCAGGGCGAACAGTGCCAGGGCTTCGCGGGCGCTGATGCGCCCGGCGGCCAGCGGACGTTCGGCCGTGCGCTTCACATGACCATCCACCTTGCGGTCGGCGAAGTCGTTGATCGCACACCCGGCGGCACGCATCAGCACTACGCCGAAGAAGAAGATCAGGACATTGGCGACGGAGGGCGAGCCGTTGCCGGCGATCCACACCGCCGACAGGGTCGGCCACAGCAGCAGGTAGATGCCGATCGGCTTGTCCATGCGGCTGAGCTGGATGAAGTCCCAGGCCCGGGGGTGCAGGCGGTTGAGCGATTTGAGCAGGCTCAGGTACATCAGCGGGTCTCCTTGAACGCTTCGGCGGCGTGCCACAGGCCGGGCAGGAACACTTCCGCCACCAGCACGCCGAGGGCGCCACGATCGAAACGCGAACGGCGACCCCAGAGATTGTCTGCAGCCTGCCCGGCAGGCAGCCAGGCGCGCGGATAATGACAGACCTCGATGGCCTGGCGGACGAAGCCCTGGTCGCAGAACAGCAACTCGCCCAGCGAGCGGCTGCCGAGCGCTTCCAGGTCCAGCCCGTCATCACGCAGGGCCTGGCGTCCGGCAACGCTGCGGGCGAACACCCAGGGCTCACCGTGCCCGCGCAGATACACCTCGCGCACCCAGCCCTCGCTGCCGGGTGCCAGGCCCAAGGCCAGGCATTCGTCATCGCGCAGGGCCTGCCAGCCTTCGAAAAGCGGGGTTACGGAAAAATGGTCGCGGGAAAGGCGGGTCAAGCGGCGGGTCAGGGAGCCCTGGTCGAACAACCAATCGAGGATGGCGGCCGGCGTCGTCGTGGCGAGCCGCTCGGCATATGGCGCCCAGCGCCCGACGGAAACTTGCGGGTATTCGTTTGGCACGGTAGGTAGAGGGTTACAGGCCAGAGAAGCGGCGAAGCTTAACATGTTTGCTTGCACCGGCTTGCATCCCCTGGCCGGGCTCAGTACAAAGCCCGCTGACGACCCGATCGCCATTTCCACAAAAGCATGATCGGGCCTGGCCTGAACCCGAGGAGAAGCAGTGATGAAAAAGTGGCAATGCGTAGTGTGCGGCCTGATCTACGACGAAGCCGAGGGCTGGCCGGATGACGGTATCGCGCCTGGCACGCGCTGGGAAGACGTACCGGAAGACTGGCTGTGCCCGGACTGCGGCGTCGGCAAGACCGACTTCGAAATGATCGCCATCGGCTGATCCCTATTCCACCCCCGACAAGGATTTTCAAGGCATGACCGATCCCGTAGTGATAATCGGCACCGGACTGGCGGGCTATAACCTCGCTCGCGAATTTCGCAAGCTCGACGGCGAAACGCCGTTGCTGCTGATCACTGCGGACGACGGTCGCTCCTATTCCAAGCCGATGCTGTCTACCGGTTTTGCCAAGCACAAGGACGCCGACGGCCTGAGCATGGCCGAGCCCGGGGCCATGGCCGAGCAACTCAAGGCCGAGATCCGCACCCACACTCGCATCAGCGGCATCGATCCGGGGCACAAGCGTGTGTGGATCGGTGAAGAGCAGGTGCACTACCGCGACCTGGTGCTGGCCTGGGGCGCGGAAACCGTGCGGGTGCCGGTGGAGGGCGACGGCGTTGACGCCGTGTTCCCGATCAATGACCTGGAGGACTATGCGCGCTTCCGTGTCGCCGCGGCAGGCAAGCGCCGGGTGCTGATTCTCGGTGCCGGATTGATTGGCTGCGAGTTCGCCAACGACATGAGCCTGGGCGGCTTCGAGGTGGACGTCGTGGCACCGTGCGAGCAGGTCATGCCGACCTTGCTGCACCCGGCTGCTGCCTCGGCGGTCCAGGCCGGCCTGGAAGGGCTGGGAGTGCGATTCCACCTGGGGCCGGTGCTGACCCGCTTGCAACGGGCAGGCGAGGGCCTGGAGGCGCACCTGTCGGACGGTTCGGTGATTGCCTGCGATCTGGTGGTATCGGCGGTCGGTTTGCGACCACGTACCGACCTCGCTGCAGCGGCCGGCTTGCGCATCAACCGCGGGGTGGTGGTGGATCGGCAGTTGCGCACTTCCCACGCCAATATCTTCGCTTTAGGTGACTGTGCCGAGGTCGAGGGGCTCAATCTGCTCTACGTGATGCCGCTGATGAGCTGCGCGCGTGCATTGGCACAGACGCTGGCCGGGCATCCCGCCACGGTTGCCTATGGACCTATGCCGATCACGGTGAAGACGCCGGTTTGTCCCCTGGTGGTATCGCCGCCACCGTTCGGCAACGAGGGCACATGGACCGTGGAAGGTCAGGGCAGCGACCTGAAGGTGCTCTGCCACGATGCCCGGGGCCAGTTACTCGGTTATGCCCTTACCGGTGCGGCGGTCATGGAGAAATTGGCCCTGAATCGCCAGCTTCCGCCCCTGCTGGCGTAAATACCAGTCGTTCTGTCGGTTTTACCATTCCATTGCCCGTTCAATGGCCGCCTCGAGACTGGCGCGGTCCTTGGCGGCGTGCCATCCTCACTTCCGTCTGCCGCAGGCTAGAGCCTGCGGTGCCTTGGGCGCTGCCTTCGAGGGCAGCACGGCATAACAACAAAAATTCCGTCAAAGAGGCTTCACCATGCGCAAAAACGAAATCGTCGCAGCCATCTCCGAAAAGGCCGACCTCACCAAGGCCAAGGCCAGCGTGGTATTGGACGCGGTCCTGGAGCAGATCACAAAGGCGTTGAGCGAGAAGGACACCGTGACCCTGGTCGGCTTCGGCACCTTCGAACAGCGCCACCGCGGCGCCCGCACCGGCAAGAACCCGCAAACCGGCGAGCCGGTGAAAATCAAGGCCAGCAATACCGTGGCGTTCAAACCAGGCAAGGCCCTGAAGGAAAGCGTCAACTGATGGCGTGATTCGTCGAATGCAGTCAAACGGGCATCCTGGGGATGCCCGTTTTGTTTGCGGGATCAGTAGCTTTCGTTCATTAAAAGGATAAACTGCGCCCGGCAGTCATTTTTTCACCGAGGCGCATTCATGAAGTTCCGCTTTCTTCTTTGGGCCATGGGGCTGTTGATGGCCCGGGCCAGTCGCAACAACCCGGCGTTCCAGCAGCAACTCAAGGACAAGGAGCTGGTGTTCCAGTTGCAGACGCTGGACGGCAAGGTTGCTCGTCATTTCATCGTGAAGGACAGCCGTATCCGCAGCAGTGGCGGAACTCACCCGGAGCCGGCCTTCGCCATTGCGTTCAAGGACGCGGCCTTCGGTTTCGAAACCCTGCAGGCGAAGAACAAGCAATTGGCGTTCATGCAGGGGATTCAGGACAAGAGCATCCAGATCAAGGGTAATCCGGCGCTGGTGATCTGGTTCCAGGGGTTGATGAAGTACCTGAAACCTAAGAAGAAAAGCTGAAGTTGATCGCGGACCCTGTGGGAGCGGGTTTACCCGCGATTGCTAAGGTGGATTCACTGCCGCAATCGCGGGTAAACCCGCTCCCACAGGGTCCGTGGCGGTCTTTCTAGTGCTGGCTGAACTGCGAGGCCAGTTCGCGCAACATCACTTCCGCTTCCAGCACCTTGTTCACCACATCCTCGGCCTTCTCGCGGCTGATGTTCAGGCGATCGAGCAGTTCATCCGGAATCGCCTCATCCGGCCCCGAGCCAATGCCCCGTCCGCGCAACAGACGCACCGACAGGCATACCAGGTTGGCGAACGGCGAATGGTCACCGGCATAGTGCGGGTCGTTCTGGAAGCGCAGGGCCGTGGCCAGCTCGTCCGGCATGTCCCAGAAGCGCATCAGCCAGGCGCCGATCTGCTCGCGGCTGATGCCTAGCAGGTGTTGTTCGACATAGCTGTGGCAGACGTGCGGGTTGACCTCCAGGTGCCTGCAGATCAACGAGAAATGCGGCGGGAAGACGTGTGCCAGCAGCAGGTAGCCGAAATTGTGCAGCAGGCCCGCCAGGTAGGTCAGGCCGGCCTCGGGACGCTCGGCCCGGGGCATGGCGCGGGTCAGGCCTTCGATCACCGCGGCGGTGTAGATCGATTGCTGCCAGTACGGCGTGGTGTGTTGCGGGTGGTCCTTCGGCAGGCTGAGGGTCTTGCCCAGGGCCAGGCCGAGCGCCAGGTTGATCACCAGGTCGAAGCCAAGCACGCGGACGATCGCGTCTTCCACCGAACGGATCTTGCCCGGCGACGCATAGTAAGGCGATGCCGCCCAACTGACGACCTGCGCCGCCAGGGCCGGGTCGGTCTCTACCACGCCGGTGATGTCGTCGATGGTCGCGTTGGGGTCGACCCGCAGCTTGATGATTTTCTGCGCGGTTTCGGCCAGTGGCGGGATCTCGATGGTCGACTCCAGGCGCTGCTGGATACGCCGCGCAGTGAAGGCCTGGACCGCCTGGGTGATCTCGTCGCGGTCGTCCAGGGGGCGGTCGAGGTTCGGATGGATCTTGCTCAGCAGCTCGCCGAACTGGCCGGCGCTGGCCTTGTTGAGCATCTTGCGGAAGTCGTCGCGCTCGATCTCCAGCAGCAGCCCGGGTTCACCCGACTGCACCAGCAGGGCGTCCGGCTTGAGCAGGCTTTCCTCGTACAGGCAGGGCGAACTGGTAAGGGCCGGGATACCGGGAAGGATTTTCAGCCCGTGCTTGTCCAGCATGCCCTGCAGGCGCTCCAGCGGCACGGCGGCGAGCTTGCGGCCGGTCAGCTCGGTGAGACGGCTCAGGTCGAGCAACTGGCTCTGCGGGAACAGCACCATCAGCGCGCCGACCGTGTCGTCGAGAAGAACGGCCTGAACGCGGGTTTCGGGCGGCAGCTGCGGGTGATCGGCCACTTCGCGGTAGGCGACACCCAGCTTGTCGAGCAGCAGCCGGATAACAGACGGAACCTGTGGGGTTGCGGTTTCGAGGGCAACTTCAATCATGGTCTGTATCCAAATTCTTCACAGTGTCGAGATTATAACCAGCTTGGCCGGCCGGCTGGATCCAATTCCGTCGAGCGCATCACACCTGGCCGTATTGTTGGCCATGACGCAGCCAGCGTTCCAGCAGCGGGCTGACGTGATCGGGCCAGCGCGCCAGCAGCGCCTGGGCTGCGTCGCGTACGGCGGGCAGCAGGTCGGCATCGCGCATCAGGTCGGCGACCTTGAATTGCAGCAGGCCGGTCTGGCGGGTGCCGAGCATTTCTCCGGGGCCGCGCAGTTCCAGGTCCTTCTCGGCAATGACGAAACCATCATTGGTTTCGCGCATGATCCCCAGGCGTTCCCGGCCGATCTGCGACAGCGGTGGATGATAGAGCAGCACGCAATGGCTCGCTGCGCTGCCGCGTCCGACCCGGCCGCGTAGCTGGTGCAGTTGGGCCAGGCCCAGGCGCTCGGGGTTTTCGATGATCATCAGGCTGGCGTTGGGAACGTCCACGCCTACCTCGATCACCGTCGTCGCCACCAGCAATTGCAGGTGGCCTTCCTTGAACTCGGCCATTACCGCAGCTTTTTCCGCTGCTTTCATCCGCCCGTGGATCAATCCTACGCGCAGCTCGCCCAGGGCACTCGACAGCTCTTCGAAGGTGGTTTCGGCGGCCTGGCAGGTCAACTCCTCGGATTCCTCGATCAAGGTGCACACCCAATAGGCCTGCCGTCCTTCGGCGCAGGCGGCGCGGACCCGCTCGACCACTTCGAAGCGCCTGCTATCGGCGACCAGCACGGTGTTCACCGGCGTTCGGCCCGGGGGCAGTTCATCGAGGATCGACGTATCGAGGTCGGCGTAGGCGCTCATGGCCAGGGTCCGCGGGATCGGGGTCGCGGTCATGATCAACTGGTGCGGGCAGAAGCGCCCGCCCACGCCCTTCTGCCGCAGGGCCAGGCGCTGTTGCACGCCGAAGCGGTGCTGCTCGTCGATGATCGCCAGGGCCAGGTTATGGAACTTCACTTCTTCCTGGAACAAGGCATGGGTGCCGACCACCATCGGCGTGCCCGTGGCGATCTGTTCGAGTGCCGCGGTGCGGGCCTTGCCCTTGAGCTTGCCGGCGAGCCAGGCGACCTCGATGCCCAGCGGCTCGAGCCAGCGCTTGAAGGTGATGAAATGCTGCTCGGCGAGGATCTCGGTGGGCGCCATCAGGGCAACCTGGTAACCCGCTTCCAGCGCCTGCAGGGCGGCAAGGGCGGCGACCACGGTCTTGCCCGCGCCAACGTCACCCTGGACCAGACGCAGCATCGGCTCCTGCTGGCTCAGGTCGTAGGCGATCTCGTTGCCGACCCGTTGCTGCGCACCGGTCGGCGGGAAGCCCAGGTTGGCGAGGAATTGTTGCGGCAGCCGGCTGGCCCGTGGCAAGACCGGCGCGCGCAGCGAACGCATGCTTTCACGAAGGCGTTGTTGCGACAGCTGGTGGGTCAGCAGCTCTTCGAAGGCCAGGCGATGCTGGGCCCAATGCTGGCCTTCGGCGAGCTCATCGACATCGGCATCCGCCGGCGGCTGATGCAGGTAGCGGATGGCTTCGTCCAGCGGGCCGAGGTGATAGTCCCGGGCCAGCTCTTCCGGCAGCCAGTCCGGCAGGCTGCGCGGGCCGAGCATCGCCAGGGTCTGCTGGCTCAACTGGCGCAGGCGCTGCTGGGTCAGGCCTTCGGTGGTCGGGTAGATCGGCGTCAGGGTCTGGTCCACCGGGGGCGGCGGCTCGTTGCCGTTGAGGGTGCGGTATTCCGGATGGTAGATCTCCAGGCCGGAGGCTCCGGGACGCGCCTCGCCGTAACAGCGCACGTGGGTGCCGCGCTTGAGCGCGTCCTTCTGCGCCATGCTGAAGTGATAGAAGCGCAGGCTGAGCACGCCGCTGCCATCACCCAGCCGCACCACCAGGCTGCGGCGCTTGCCCATGACCACGTCGGCACCGCTGACGACACCCTCGATCACCGCGTCCTGACCCGGGCGCAAGGCGCCGATCGGCACCACGCGGGTACGGTCCTGGTAGCGCAGGGGCAGGTGGAACAGTACGTCCTGGAGGGTTTCCAGGCCGACCTTGGCCAGTTTCTCGGCCAGGGCTTCACCAACACCTTTCAGTGCCGTGACCGACACATGGGACAACTCGGTCATGGCGCCGGCCTACCCGTTCGCTGGCGGCTTGGCCACGGAGCAGAGGCGAATCGAGTCGGCGAGGATCTCGATCGCCTTGGGCCGCGGGAAGCTGGCGCGCCAGGCGATGGCCACGGTACGGAACGGTGCGGGTGGGCTCAACGGGCGCACTTCGATCACGCCCGGGGCGTAATGATGGCTGTGCACGGCCGAGAGCGGCAGGATCGACACGCCCAGGCCAGAGGCGACCATATGACGGATGGTCTCCAGCGAGCTGGATTCCACCGTGGTGTGCTTGGCGCCTTCGCTGCCCTTGCCCAGGGTCGGGCAGGCTTCCAGGACCTGGTCGCGGAAACAGTGGCCTTCGCCGAGCAGCAGCAGGCTCTTGTCGTTGAGCAGGCTGGCGTCGATGGTTTCCTGGCGGGTCCAGGGGTGGCCGCTGGGCATCAGCACGTAGAACGGCTCGTCATAGAGCGGCAGGGTCAGCACGTCCGCTTCGTTGAACGGCAGGGCGATGATCACTGCATCCAGTTCGCCGTTGCGCAGTTTGTCGCGTAATACGTGGGTGAAGTTTTCCTCGATGTACAACGGCATCTGCGGGGCGACCCGGTGCAGTTGTGGAATCAGGTGCGGGAACAGGTAGGGCCCGACCGTATAGATCGCCCCGACCTTGAGTGGCGCAGTCAGCTGGTTCTTGCCGGCCTGGGCCAGCTCGCGGATGCCCTGGGCCTGTTCCAGGACCTTCTGCGCCTGGGCCACGATGCTCTCGCCGACCGGGGTCAGGCGCACCGCGCTCTTGCTGCGCTCGAAGATCAGCACGCCGAGTTCGTCCTCCAGCTTTTTCACGCCCACCGACAGCGTCGGCTGGCTGACGTGGCAGCGCTCGGCGGCGTGGCCGAAGTGCTGTTCCTGGGCAAGAGTGACGATGTAGCGCAATTCTGTAAGGGTCATAACGTGCGTCCATGAAGTAGCGGCCCCAGCATAGCGGCTGCAACCGATAGACGCACGTTATCAGACTTGCTTGCGTGCGACAGAAATGATGATTGGCAATAAATCATGGGGCCGCAACGCGGCCCCAATCCGATCTAGCGCCGGCCCTTCTCGAGGGAGAAGACAAACGGTGCCTTCAGGTCGATCACGCCGTTGGTCAGGATGTCCTTCGGCGGCGGGGGTAGCGGCTGGGCCCTGCGGATCATCTCCAGGGTCGCACGGTCCAGCGAGGCGCTGCCGGACTTGCCCACCAGTTCGTAGGACACCACGCGGCCCTCGGAATCGACCACGAAACGCAGCTGGGTAATGCCCGTCTGGCCCCGGCGGCGTGCATCTTCCGGATAGCGCTTGTACTTCGCCAGATGGTTCAGCAGGTCGCTCTGCCAGGTCGCCTTGGCCTCGCTGTTGCTCGCCACGCTAGGTGCCGCGGCTGCCGGCTTGGTAGCCGGGGCGGGGCTAGGCGGTGCGTTGGCGACTTCCTGCTCGACCGGCTTCTGCTTCGGCTCTTCCTTCTGCTCGGGCTTGGGCGGCTGGGGCTTGGCCTTCGGCTTGGCGGGCTTGGGAATGGCGATCTTTGGTTTTGGCGCCTCGACCAGCTTCGGCAGCGGCGGCTCTTCCACCGGTGCCGGTGGCTGTGGCGGTGTCACCACCTTGGGCGGCGGTGGCGGTGCCGGCTCCGGCATCGGTGGCATTGCGATCATCATGGCCGCAGGCGGCAATTCGATAGCCTCGGGCTTTGACCAGTTCAGGGTCAGCGCAATGGCAACGGCATGCACCGCCAGCACGATCAACAGGCTACCGCCGTAACGCCCCAGCTTGTACCGGGTCTCGATCATTTCTTCGCTGCCGTCTCAAGCCCGACCAGGCCGACCTTGAGGTAGCCGGCGGCGCGCAGAATGTTCATGACATCCATCAGATCGCCGTAGTCCACGCCCTTGTCGGCCTGGAAGAAGATCGTGGTTTCCTTGTCGCCCTTGGTCTTGGCATCCAGCAACGCGCCCAACTGGTCATGTTGCTGGACCAGATCGTCGCCCAGGTACAGCTTCTGGTCGGCCTTGACGCTGAGGAACACCGGCTTTTCCGGCCTCGGCGCAGGTTTCGCGGTCGAGGCGGGCAGGTCGACCTTGATGTCGACCGTCGCCAGCGGCGCTGCGACCATGAAGATGATCAGCAGCACCAGCATGACGTCGATGAACGGCGTTACGTTGATTTCGTGGTTTTCGGCGAGATCGTCGCCACCTTCATTAAGATGCAGGCCCATGGCTTACCCCACTTTCACCATGTGCGGCTGAGCGGAGCGCTCGCCTGGCTGGTGGTCCAGATCACGGCTGACCAGCAGCAGGACCTGCGCCGAAGCGTCGGACACCTGGGCCTTGTAGCCAGCGATGGAACGGGCGAAGACGTTGTAGATGACCACGGCAGGGATGGCCGCGACCAGGCCCAGGGCGGTGGCCAGCAGCGCTTCGGCGATACCCGGGGCAACCACGGCGAGGTTGGTGGTCTGGGTCTTGGCGATGCCGATGAAGCTGTTCATGATGCCCCACACGGTACCGAACAGGCCGACGAACGGTGCAGTGGAGCCGATGGTGGCGAGCACGCCGGTACCGCTGGACATATTGCGGCCGCTGGCAGCAACCAGGCGCTCGAGGCGGAAGCTGACGCGTTCCTTGATGCCTTCCTTCTCACGGGCGTTGGCCGAAAGGTGCATCTCCTCCAGGGCGTCGTGGATCAGCACATGGGCCAGGGTACCGGGCTTGTCGGCCTTGTCGGCGGCGTCCTTGAGCGATACCGATTTCTTCAGCGCGGCGATTTCACCCCGCAGGCGGCGTTTGGCACCCAGCAGCTCGAAGCCCTTGGCGATCCAGATGGTCCAGGTGATGATCGAGGCGATGGCCAGGCCGATCATGACCGCTTTGACCACCACGTCGGCGTTCTGGTACATGCCCCATGGCGACAGGTCGTGGCCCATGCCCAGGGTGGTGTCTTCGGCCAGGGGCTCGCCGTCCGCATTCAGGGGCTCGGCCGTGCCTTCCACGGGCGCAGCAACCGGAGCGGCCGCTGGTTGTTCGGCATCAGGCGCGGCCGCTTGCGTAGCCGGAGTGGCCGGGGCAGCGGCGGCGGCAGGGGCTGGCGCGGCGGTCGTTGGCTCTTCAGCCATCGCAGCGGGTGCCAGCATCAGGCTGAACATCAGCGCTGCGATGGCGCGCAGGGCGCGCGATGTGGTTGGCGAAGCGGAAGGTTGGATGCGTGTCATGCTGGCCGGACCTGATGAAGAAGAATGGGTGGATGCTCTTCAGGGCCTCGAAACAGGCCGAGAACAGAAAAATGGGCGGCCATTATTGCAAGTAATTCTTGTTAGCAAAAGTAATAAAGTAGCTTTTTTTAACTTCATCGCTAGCCGCCTATCGATTTTGCCGGGATAGTCCAGCCTTTGATTACGGGAGTTTCAGCATGTCAGCACCTTCAGTCCTGATCGTTGGTTGTGGCGATGTCGGTGGTCGCCTGGCCAGGCAATTGCTGGCGGGCGGCTGGTCGGTGAGTGGTCTGCGGCGTACTGCCAGCGCAGTGCCTGCAGGCGTCACGGCTATCGCTGCGGATCTCGAAAGGCGCGAAATCCCCGCAGATTGGCCGACGATAGGCCCCGATTACCTGGTCTATTGCGTGGCTGCCAGCCAGCATGACGAGCCCGGCTACCGCTCGGCCTATGTCGAGGGGCTGCGTAACGTGCTGGGCTGGCTGGCAGAACGTGGCCAGAGGCCGCGTCGCCTGCTGTTCGTCTCCAGCAGCAGCGTGTTCGCCCAGAAGAATGGGGAATGGATCGACGAGACCGCGGAAACCGCGCCGCAGGAATATTCCGGCCGGGTGATGCTGGAGGCGGAGCGCCTGGCCCTGGAGAGCGGGATTCCGGCCAGCGTGGTGCGCTTGACCGGGATCTACGGTCCGGGTCGCGAATGGTTGCTGAGCCAGGTGCGGCAGGGCTATCGGGTGACGGAAGAGCCGCCGTTGTATGGCAACCGTATCCACGCCGAGGACGCCGCCGGGTTGTTGGCTTTCCTGTTGCGTGCCGATCACGACGGGCGGGCGCTGGACGACTGCTATATCGGTGTGGACGACGCGCCCGCGCCGCTGGCCGAAGTGGTGGGCTGGCTGCGTGAGTACATGGGCGTTACCGAATGGTCGGAGCAGCAGCGGGTGAGGCGTACCGGGAGCAAGCGTTGCAGTAACGCCCGGGCCCGGGCGCTGGGCTGGGCACCGACTTATCCGAGCTACCGCGAAGGCTACGCCGCGATCCTTGAAGGGCAAAAGCTCTAAAGCACAACGCGGACCCTGTGGGAGCGGGTTTACCCGCGATGGCTATGGTGACTTCACTACTGCAATCGCGGGTGAACCCGCTCCCACAGGGTCCGCGTGTTTACTTGCGCTCCAGCAACCAGCGCCGGGCACCCGGACGCAGTTCCGGCATCTCGTCCGGTCGCGCTTCGTTGACGGCCTGGAAAATCTCCAGTTGCTTGCCATCACGCTTGAAAATCCACGGGTTGCCTTGCTGGTTGCGCTCGAGCCACATGCTGTCGTACTTGCCGGTCATGGTTGCGCAGTCGCCGGCCAGGCACAGGGCATAGCGGTCGAGGTTGGGCAGGCCGTCCAGGCTGCCGTTGTCGCGGAAGCGTACGGTACCGCCCTGGCCCGGACCCTCCAGGACACGCCAGTCGCCCTTCATGTAGGCGCCATACAGCGCCTTCTCGAAAATCGCACCCGGCGGAACATCGGCGTCGATCACATTGGTCGTGCGCTGGAAGCGTTGCTCCGGCGCCCAGTCGCTGGTGGCCTGGACCAGTTCCTTGCCGTCCAGCTCGAGGTTCTCCACCTGGTCCCCGTCCAGCTGCACTTGCCAGTGATTTTCGTCTACCGCGCTCAGCCGGCCTTCGACCAGTTCGAAGCCGTTGCTATAGCTGGCCTGGCCCGCAGCGATATTGACCTTCCACTCGAAGTTCGGACCGTTGCGCTCCAGCGCATAGCGCAGGCCGGTGCCCTTGGCGGCAGCGTCGATCGCGGCCTGGTTGATCCAGATGCCGTTGTAGTCTTCGGGTTTGTGGCTGGCGCAGCCGCCCAGCAGTGCGGCAACCAGGGAAAGGGCAAGCGCGTGGCGCATGGCGGGGTCCTTCAGGAAAAGGTGCGGCGGGCCGGATCGCCCGCCGCAGGCGTGTTACTCGAGTACCAGGATAGCGTCCATCTCGACCTGCGAACCGCGTGGCAACGCCGCGACGCCGATGGCCGCGCGGGCAGGGTACGGCTGCTCGAAGTAGCGGCCCATGACTTCGTTGACCTTGGCGAAATGGCTCAGGTCGGTCAGGAAGATGTTCAGCTTGACGATGTCCTTGAAGGAGCCGCCAGCAGCCTCGGCCACGGCCTTGAGGTTCTCGAACACCTGGACGGTCTGGGCTTCGAAGCCTTCGACCAGTTCCATGGTTTTCGGATCGAGGGGAATCTGGCCCGACATGTAGACGGTGTTGCCGGCCTTGATCGCCTGGGAGTAGGTACCGATGGCGGCGGGTGCCTTGTCGCTGTTGATGACGGTCTTGGTCATGGGGACTCCTTGCAAGGGAAGGGCTACGCGCGCATGCGGGTGATGCGGATGACGCCCGTCAGCGCGCGCAGTTTCTTGATCACGCGGGCCAGGTGCACGCGGTCGTGCACGCTGACCACCAACTGGACGACGCTGATGCGGCCATCGCGTTCATCCATGCTGATTTTCTCGATGTTGCCGTCGGCGGCGTTGACGCTGCTGGCAAGCAGCGCGATCAGGCCGCGCTGGTGTTCCAGCTCGACGCGCAGTTCGACGTTGAATTCGCCGGTAACGTCCTTGGCCCAGGACAGCTGGATGCACTTTTCCGGATTGTGGCGGATTTCGCTGATGTTCCGGCAGCTCTCCAGGTGCACCACCATGCCCTTGCCCGCCGACAGGTGCCCGACGATCGGATCGCCCGGGATCGGCGTGCAGCACTTGGCGTAGCTGAGCACCAGGCCTTCGGTACCGCGGATCGCCAGCGGCCCTTCCGGGTTGGGCAACTGCTCGCCCTCGGTGGACAGCAAGCGGCGGGCGACCACGTAGGCCATGCGGTTGCCCAGGCCGATGTCTTCCAGCAGGTCTTCGATCACTTCCAGGCGGTACTCGGCGAGCATGGCCTGGATGCGTTCCGGCGGAATCTTGTCGAGGGCGCTGTCGAAACCGTTGAGCACCTTGTTCAGCAGGCGTTCGCCGAGGTTGATCGACTCGGAGCGGCGCTGCAGCTTGAGGGCGTGACGAATATGCGTGCGCGCCTTGCCGGTGACCACGAAGTTGAGCCAGGCCGGATTGGGTCGGGCGCCCGGGGCGCTGACGATTTCCACGGTGGAGCCGCTTTGCAGCGGTTCCGACAGCGGCGCCAGGCGGCGGTTGATGCGGCAGGCGATGCAACTGTTGCCGACGTCGGTGTGTACCGCGTAGGCGAAATCGACCGCGGTGGAGCCTTTGGGCAGCTCCATGATGCGGCCCTTGGGCGTGAACACGTAGACCTCGTCGGGGAACAGGTCGATCTTCACGCTCTCGATGAATTCCAGGGAGTTGCCCGCACGTTGCTGCAGTTCCAGCACACCCTTGACCCACTGCCGGGCACGGGCATGGGTGCCCTTGGGCTTTTCCTCATCGCTGGACTTGTACAGCCAGTGGGCGGCGATGCCGTTGTTGGCCATCTCTTCCATCTCGCGGGTGCGGATCTGGATCTCGATGGGCACGCCGTGCATGCCGAACAGGGTCGTGTGCAGCGACTGGTAGCCGTTGGCCTTGGGGATCGCGATGTAGTCCTTGAAGCGCCCGGGCAGCGGCTTGTACAGGTTGTGCACGGCGCCGAGCACGCGGTAGCAGGTGTCGACCTTGTCGACGATGATGCGGAACGCGTAGACATCCATGATCTCGTTGAAGGCCCGGCGCTTGCCGCGCATCTTCTTGTAGATGCCATAGATGTGTTTCTGGCGGCCGCTGACCTCGCCTTCGATGCCATCGACGGCCAGGCAATGGCTCAGCGATTCCTCGATCTTGTTGACGATTTCCTTGCGGTTGCCGCGGGCGCGCTTGACCGCCTGGTAGATACGCGCCGAGCGCATCGGGTACATCGCCTTGAAACCCAGGTCCTCGAATTCGATACGCACGCTGTGCATACCCAGGCGATTGGCGATGGGGGCGTAGATCTCCAGGGTTTCCTTGGCGATGCGCCGGCGTTTTTCGCCGGACAGCACTTCCAGGGTGCGCATGTTGTGCAGGCGGTCGGCCAGCTTGACCAGGATCACGCGGATATCCCGGGCCATGGCCATGGCCATCTTCTGGAAGTTTTCCGCCTGGGCCTCGGCCTTGGTCTCGAAGTTCATCTGGGTCAGCTTGCTGACGCCATCGACCAGCTCGGCGACGGTCTCGCCGAACTGCGAACTGAGGGCTTCCTTGGCGATGCCGGTGTCTTCGATCACATCGTGCAGCATGGCTGCCATCAGGCTCTGATGGTCCATGTGCATGTCGGCGAGGATGCTGGCGACGGCCAGGGGATGCGTGACGTACGCCTCGCCGCTGCGGCGGCGTTGGCCGTCATGGGCCTGTTCGGCGTAGAAATAGGCCCGGCGGACCAGGTTGACCTGCTCGGGACCCAGATAGGTCGATAGGCGATCGGCGAGGGCATCTATGCTCGGCAAGATTCGACCTCCTGCCGAGGATAAGGGACCCGCGCCGTACAACGTCGACCAGGCATGGACTTAGACGGCCTCGTTGGCCTCGTCCTCGAACGTCGGGAAGACCGGGTCTTCGGTGACGATCTCTTCTGCGGCGATGAACTCGGGGGTGACGATACCTTCGGCGATTTCACGCAGCGCTACGACGGTAGGCTTGTCGTTTTCCCAGGCCACTTTCGGCTCTTTGCCGCCGGTTGCCAGTTGACGGGCACGCTTGGTGGACAGCATGACCAGCTCGAAGCGGTTATCAACGTGTTCCAGGCAGTCTTCAACGGTTACGCGGGCCATGGTGTTCCTCGAATAGCGAATGCGGTGTTCTGCCCGGGAGTGGGCGAGTGGACTCGGCAGTTTAAAAAATAACCAGCCGTTAGGGAAGCGCTGTTTTCGGCCCCGAGCCCTGAATACGCTGACGATACCTAGATGTAAGCGTCTATTTCAATAGTCTTCGTCTATGGATCAGATCAAGGCATTGCGCAGACGCGGCGTCAGTTCGTCGAACAGCGTCTGGACCGAGCGCAGGGCACGGCAATCCGGGCGGGTCAGCAGCCAAAGCTGAATGTCGCAGCCAGGCAGGGCATCGCTCAATTGCTCCACGCCCGGCAGGGTATGCGCCATGTAGTCGGGCAGCGCGGCAACACCGAGGCCGGCACCGACCATCTGGGCAATGGAGGCTATTCCGCTGCAGCGGTAGCGCGGCAGTACGCCGGGGAGCTTTTCGCTGCGCCAGACCAGGGTAGGGTGGTCTTGCATGGAGTCGTCCGGGGCGATCCACGGCACGCTCGCCGGATTCTCCGTCAGGCGCTGGCGAAACTCCTCACGGCCACAGATAACGTAGGACGCCGAACCCAGGCAGCGTCCTACAAGGTGCTCGGGCGGCGCATTGGTCAGGCGCAGCGCCAAGTCGGCATCCCGTCGGCTGAGGTTGGCGAAGGTGTTGGACGTCGCCAGTTCCAGGTTCAGTGCCGGGTAGGCCGGCATGAACTCGGCCAGCGCCGGCAGCAGCAGGCTGTGCAGCACGGCATCGGTGCAGGTCAGGCGCACCGTGCCACTGACCACCTGCTCGCCGTGGGCCAGGGCGACGCGCGCCGCGTCCAGGGCCTGTTCGGCGCGCTCGGCCTGTTCCGCCAGGGCCTGGGCGGTACCGGTAGGGATGTAGCCCTTGCGGCTCTTGACGAACAAGGCCGTGCCCAGCGCAGCCTCCATCCGCCGGATCGAGCGGAACACCGTGGAAACGTCGACCTTGAGCAGTTCCGCCGCTTTGGCCAGGGAGCGACCACGCACCAGGGCGAGAACCAGGGAGAGGTCGGCGTGGCTGATCTGATATTGCATCGGTGCACTCTTCGCTTGCCAAAACGCCAATGTCTGTTTGCGTGACGGCCATTCTATAGTGCGAACGTGGCCGTCGAGCAAGGTTTGTCGCGCCATTCGTTCCTCCGATGGACTACCCGAGAACAAGACCAGCCATCGCCTCCGAATACCCGCGTTACCTCCTTACATCGCTGCCCCTATAAAAATTCCAAAGGATGCCTAGCCATGACGTCGGTCTCCCCGTGCGCCATCCCCGTTGATGAAATGGGCGAATTCCTCAAGGCCCACCCCGAGGTGCAATTCGTCGATCTGCTGATCGCCGACATGAACGGGGTAGTGCGCGGCAAGCGCATCGAGCGCGCGAGCCTGGTAAAGGTGTATGAAAAGGGCATCAACCTGCCCGCATCGCTGTTCGCCCTGGACATCAACGGCTCCACCGTGGAAAGCACCGGCCTGGGCCTGGATATCGGCGACTCCGACCGCATCTGTTATCCGATTCCCGGCACCCTGAGCTTCGAGCCGTGGCAAAAACGGCCGACCGCGCAGCTGCTGATGACCATGCACGAGCTCGATGGCACGCCGTTCTTTGCCGATCCGCGGGAAGTGCTGCGTGGCGTGGTCGAGAAATTCGACGCGCTGGGGCTGACTATCTGCGCCGCGTTCGAGCTGGAGTTCTATCTGATCGACCAGGACAACCTCAACGGTCGTCCGCAACCGCCGCGTTCGCCGATATCCGGCAAGCGTCCGCAATCGACCCAGGTGTACCTCATCGACGACCTCGACGAGTACGTCGATTGCCTGCAGGACATGCTCGAGGCCGCCAAGGAACAGGGCATCCCCGCCGACGCCATCGTCAAGGAAAGTGCCCCGGCGCAGTTCGAAGTGAACCTGCACCACGTTGCCGATCCGATGAAAGCCTGCGACTACGCGTTGCTGCTCAAGCGGGTGATCAAGAACATCGCCTACGACCATGAAATGGACTCCACCTTCATGGCCAAGCCCTATCCGGGCCAGGCCGGCAACGGCCTGCACGTGCACATCTCGTTGCTGGACAAGGCCACCGGCAGGAACATCTTCGCCAGCGAGGATCCCGAGCAGAGCGAAACCCTGCGCCACGCCATCGGCGGCGTGCTGGAAACCATGCCGGCATCCATGGCCTTCCTCTGCCCGAACATCAACTCCTATCGCCGTTTCGGCGCCCAGTTCTACGTGCCCAACGCACCGAGCTGGGGCCTGGACAACCGTACCGTCGCGGTCCGCGTGCCGACTGGCAGCAGCGATGCAGTGCGTATCGAGCACCGGGTGGCCGGCGCCGACGCCAACCCTTACCTGATGATGTCGGCGATCCTCGCCGGCATTCACCATGGCCTGACCAACAAGATCGAGCCGGGTGCGCCGATCGAAGGCAATTCCTACGAGCAACTGGAACAGAGCCTGCCGAACAACCTGCGCGATGCGCTGCGCGAGCTGGACGACAGCGAGGTGCTGAACCAGTACATCAGCCCCGACTACATCGATATTTTCGTCGCCTGCAAGGAAAGCGAACTGGCGGAGTTCGAGGTGTCGATTTCCGACCTCGAATACAACTGGTACCTGCACACGGTCTGATGCCCGGAGAACAACAATGACAATCCCGTCTCGCGAACAGTGGGAATCCCTTTACCAGAGCCTGCGCATCGAAGGCCGTGCCCTCGTCGATGGCGTCTACCGCGACAGCGTTGGCGGTGAGGTGTTCGAGTGCGTCAGCCCGGTGGATGGCCGCGTCCTCGCTTCCGTCGCCAGCTGCGATATCGCCGACGCGGAGCTGGCGGTAGCCGCCGCCCGCCGCACCTTCGACAGTGGCGTCTGGGCCAACCAGGCCCCGGCCGAGCGCAAGCGCGTACTTATCGCATTCGCCGACCTGCTGCTGGCCAATGCCAGGGAGCTGGCGCTGCTGGAAACCCTGGACATGGGCAAGCCGATCGCCGACGCCTTGAGTATCGACATTCCGGCGGCGGCGAACTCGATTCGTTGGTCTGCCGAGGCCATCGACAAGGTCTATGACGAAGTGGCGCCGACCCCGCACGACCAGCTCGGCCTGGTTACCCGCGAGCCGATCGGCGTGGTGGCCGCCATCGTGCCGTGGAACTTCCCGCTGATGATGGCCTGCTGGAAGCTCGGTCCGGCCTTGGCTACCGGTAACTCGGTCATCCTCAAACCATCGGAAAAATCGCCACTGACGGCCATCCGTGTCGGCCAACTGGCGCTGGAAGCCGGTATTCCGGCCGGGGTGTTCAACGTACTGCCGGGCTACGGCCACACCGTGGGCAAGGCCCTGGCCCTGCATATGGACGTGGATACCCTGGTATTCACCGGTTCGACCCGGATCGCCAAGCAACTGATGGTGTATGCCGGCGAATCCAACATGAAGCGCGTGTGGCTGGAAGCCGGTGGCAAGAGCCCGAACATCGTCTTCGCCGATGCGCCGGACCTGAATGCCGCTGCCGAAGCCGCGGCTGCCGCCATCGCCTTCAATCAGGGCGAAGTCTGCATCGCCGGTTCGCGCCTGCTGGTGGAGCGCTCGATCAAGGAGCGTTTCCTGCCGATGGTGGTGGACGCGCTCAAGGCCTGGAAGCCGGGCCATGCGCTGGATCCGCAGACCCGCGTCGGCGCCCTGGTGGACGGCACCCAGCTGGATACCGTGCTCGGCTATGTCGAAGCCGGCAAGGCCGATGGCGCGACCCTGGTCACCGGTGGCCAGCGTGTGCTGGAAGACACCTGCGGCGTGTATGTGCAGCCGGCGATCTTCGATGGCGTGACCAACGCCATGCGTATCGCTCGGGAAGAGATCTTCGGCCCGGTGCTGTCGGTGATCACTTTCGATACCCCCGAGGAAGCGATTGCCATTGCCAACGACTCACCGTTCGGCCTGGCGGCGGCCGTGTGGACGGCGGATATCTCCCGGGCCCACCGTTGCGCCCGCGCCCTGCGTGCCGGCAGCGTGTGGATCAACCAGTACGACGGCGGCGACATGACCGCGCCGTTCGGCGGGTTCAAGCAGTCGGGCAATGGCCGCGACAAGTCGCTGCATGCGTTCGACAAGTACACCGAACTGAAGGCGACCTGGATCAAGCTCTAAGAGATCTCTGAAGCGCCACGGACCCTGTGGGAGCGGGTTCACCCGCGATGACGGTAGTGAATTCACCGACTCAATCGCGGGTGAACCCGCTCCCACAAGGTCCGTGGCGAACCATGAATTGTATGTTGTTCCACGCGAGGCTGGATCAATGAAGCAAGTCGGAACCCCTTTGATCGGCGTCACCGCGTGCCGCCAGATGCTCGGTCACACGGCCTCCCACACCGTGGGCGACAAGTACGTCGAGGCTGCCGCCTTTGCCGGCGTGCCGCTGATCCTGCCGGCGCTCAACGAGGCGCTGGAGCCACAGCGCCTGCTGGAACGCCTCGACGGCATTGTTTTTACCGGTTCGCCTTCAAATGTCGAGCCGCATCATTACAATGGCGCGCCCAGCGCGGAAGGCACCCGGCACGACGTTTATCGTGACCGCCTGACCCTGCCGCTGCTGCGCGCGGCCATCGCCGCCGGTGTGCCGGTCTTCTGCATCTGCCGGGGTTTCCAGGAGCTCAACGTGGCGCTGGGCGGCAGCCTGCACCAGCGCGTGCACGAGCTGCCCGGCTACCTGGACCACCGCGAGCCGCACGACGCCCCGCTGGAGGTGCAGTACAGCCCGCGCCACCTGGTCACCGTCGAGCCCGACGGGCAATTCCAGCGACTGGGTTTGCCGCGCAGCTTCATGGTCAACTCGCTCCACGGCCAGGGCATCGACCGTCTGGCCGACGGCCTGCGGGTCGAGGCATTGGCTCCCGATGGTCTGATCGAAGCGGTTTCCATGGAGGACGCACCCGGCTTCGTGCTCGGGGTGCAATGGCATCCGGAATGGCGTTTTGCCGAGAACCCGGTTTCGTTGCGACTTTTCCAGGCGTTCCGTGCAGCCTGCGAGGCTTACGCCGGTGGCCAGCGCTACCGCGAGGCCACTCTGTAGCGGGCATCCCCGGATGCCCTGAAGAACAATTCCAATAGCGGCGACATCTCATGAGCGAATTCGAAGCAAGCCTGTCCTCGGGCACGGCGGGACTGGCTCGCAAAGCCTCCAAGGGGCTGGCCAAGGGCCGGCTCGGCCTGCTCGCCAGCATCGTGCTGGGCATTTCCACCATTGCCCCGGTCTACACCCTGACCGGCGCCCTCGGGCCGACCGTACGGGAGGTCGGCCAGCATCTGCCGGCGGTGTTCATCGTCGGCTTCCTGCCGATGCTGCTGGTTGCCCTGGGCTACCGTGAGCTGAACGCCGCAGAGCCGGACAGCGGTACGTCCTTCACCTGGTCGGCGCGGGCCTTCGGCCCGATGATCGGCTGGATCGGCGGCTGGGGCCTGGTCACGGCGACCACCATCGTGCTGTCCAACCTGGCCGGGGTGGCAGTGGATTTCTTCTATCTGTTCCTCGGGCAACTGACCGGCAGCCGCGAGCTGGCTGCGCTCAGTGACAACCTGCTGGTCAACGTGGTCACCTGCTGTGTGTTCATCGCCATGGCGGTGTGGATCTGCTGTCGCGGCATCGGTACCACCATGACCGTGCAATATGGCCTGGTGGCCCTGCAACTGGTGGTGCTGGTGGGCTTCGCCATGGCCGCGTTCGGCGGGGCTGCGCAAACGCCGCCGATGGACTTCGATATCAGCTGGTTCAACCCCTTCGGTGTCGAGTCGTTCTCGGCCTTCGCAGCCGGGCTTTCGCTGTCGATTTTCATTTTCTGGGGCTGGGACGTCTGCCTGACCGTGAGCGAAGAGTCGGTCGGCAGCGATGAGGTTCCCGGTCGAGCGGCAACCCTCACGGTCTTGCTGATTCTGGGCCTGTACCTGGTCACCGCGATCGCCACCCTGCAGTTCGCCGGGATCAGCGAGGAAGGCCTGGGCCTGAACAATCCGCGCATCCAGGAAAACGTCTTTGCCCATCTGGCCGGGCCGGTGATGGGGCCGATGGCGATCCTGATGTCCATCGCCGTGCTGGCGAGCACTGCCGCGTCACTGCAATCGACCTTCGTGTCGCCGGCGCGGACCTTGCTCGCCATGGGCTACTACGGCGCCGTGCCTGAGCGCTTCGCGCGTATCTGCCCGCGCTCGCAGACCCCGCGCTATGCCACCATCTGCGCCGGGGTCGCCGCCGGGGTGTTCTACGTGACCATGCGTACCCTCAGCGAGAACGTGCTCGCCGACACCATTACCGCGCTGGGCATGATGATCTGCTTCTACTATTCGCTGACGGCCTTCGCCTGCGTCTGATACTTCCGCCACAGCCTGTTCGACAGCCTGCGCCACTTCTTCATGCGTGGCGTGTGTCCTTTGCTGGGCGGCGCGATCCTGTCGGTAATCTTCGTGCAGACGGCCTTCGACAGCGCTTCGCCGGAGTTCGGCAGCGGCTCGCATGTGGGCGGGTTGGGGCTGGTGTTCGTGATCGCGATGATCATCCTGCTGCTGGGCATCGTCCTGATGCTGCTGTCGCGCCTGCGTGCGCCGGCGTTCTTCCTGGGCGTGACGCTGCGTCGTCACGCCACTGTCCCCAGCCGCCGCTGAGGCGGCCAGGGCGGCGAGGGCTCAAGCCAGCAGTTGCTTGAGCAGCTCGCCGTGGCGCTGCTGCTGACCGTCCCGTTGCAGGCGGTTGGCGCGGAACACGGCTTTCAGGTCTTCCAGCGCGGTGGCGAAGTCGTCGTTGATGATGACGTACTCGTACTCGTCGTAGTGTTCCATCTCGCTGACCGCTTCGCGCATCCTGCCTTCGATGATCTCGTCGCTGTCCTGGCCCCGGTTGGTCAGGCGCTGGCGCAGGGCCTGCTGGCTCGGTGGCAGGATGAAGATCGAGCGGGTCTGCGGCATCAGCTTGCGTACTTGCTGGGCGCCTTGCCAGTCGATTTCCAGGATCAGGTCGTGGCCCTGGTCCAGCGTCTGCTGCAGGGCGCTGCGCGAGGTGCCGTAGCAGTTGCCGAAGACCTCGGCCTGTTCGAGGAAGTCGCCCTGGGCGTTCATCCGCTCGAATTCGGCGCGATCGACGAAGTGATAGTTGACCCCATCGCGCTCGCCCGGGCGCATGGCGCGGGTGGTATGCGAGACCGACACGCGGATGTGGTTCAGGTCGTCGGTCAGGGCCTTGACCAGGCTGGTCTTGCCGGCGCCGGACGGGGCGGAAATGATGAACAGGGTGCCGCTGCTGTGTTTCATGATGGGGGTGGCCTTACTCGATGTTCTGTACTTGTTCACGCATCTGCTCGATCAGGACCTTGAGGTTCACCGCCGATTGCGTGCTGCGTGGGTCGAAGGCTTTGGAGCCGAGGGTGTTGGCTTCGCGATTGAGCTCCTGCATCAGGAAGTCCAGGCGCCGGCCTGCGGCGCCGCCGGACTTGAGCACGCGGCGCACCTCGGTGACGTGGGTGCTGAGGCGGTCGAGCTCTTCGGCGACATCGCTTTTCTGGGCCAGCAGGACCATTTCCTGTTCCAGGCGCTGCGGGTCCAGCTCGGCTTTCATGTCGTTGAAGCGGTCGAGGATCTTCTGCCGTTGCGCGGCGAGCATCTGCGGGACCAGGGTGCGCAGGGTAGCGACCTCGTGGCTCATGCTGTCCAGCCGCTCGTTGATCAGCCGGGCCAGCTCGGCGCCTTCGCGATTGCGCCCGTTCTTGAGTTCGGCGAGCGCGTCTTCGAACAGCGCCAGGGCTTCCTGGTTCAGGGCCTGCGGGTCGGCAGCATCGGCCACCAGCACGCCAGGCCAGGACAGCACGGCCAGCGGGTTCAGCGGCGCAGGGTTCTTGATCAGGCTGGCGACGCTCTCGGCGGCTTCCACCACCTGGCGGGCGCGCTCCTGGTCCACCTGTAGCGATTTGCCGGCGTTCTCTTCGGTGAAGCGCAGGGTGCACTCCACTTTCCCGCGGGAAATGCCCTGGCGCAGGGCTTCGCGTACCGCGCCTTCGAGGTCGCGGAAGGCGTCCGGCAGGCGTAGATGCGGCTCGAGATAGCGATGGTTGACCGAGCGCAATTCCCAGATGAGGGTGCCCTGGGTCCCGGCTCGTTCGACACGAGCGAAGGCGGTCATGCTGTGCACCATGGGAAGTACCTCGCAGATGGATGAAGGAGAATGCCGACGGCTGCAAAGGCGCAGGATTGTAACGCAGTGCGCCGCCCGGTCCCATCTACTGATGTTACAAACCGGTGTGGAAGGACAGGGTGAATACCGACCGGGGGCTTTGGGCTGTTCTCCCGGGCCTCATCGCTGGCAAGCCAGCTCCCACAGGTTCTGCAGCGACCCGGACCCTGTGGGAGCTGGCTTGCCAGCGATGAGGCCGGTACAGCCAATACAGCTTCAGGCATGTCCACTGCGGCCCTGGCGCTCTATAATGCTCGGCAGTTCGAACCCCCAGTACAGGTAACCCCTATGAAACGTCCAAGTGGTCGCGCCGCCGATCAGCTTCGCTCGATCCGCATCACCCGCAACTACACCAAGCACGCCGAAGGGTCGGTACTGGTCGAGTTCGGCGACACCAAGGTGGTCTGCACGGTCAGCGTCGAGAACGGTGTTCCGCGCTTCCTCAAAGGCCAGGGCCAGGGCTGGCTGACCGCCGAATACGGCATGCTGCCGCGTTCGACCGGCGAGCGTAACCAGCGTGAGGCCAGCCGTGGCAAGCAGGGCGGCCGGACCCTGGAAATCCAGCGCCTGATCGGGCGCTCGCTGCGCGCCGCCCTGGACATGAGCAAGCTTGGCGACATCACCCTGTATGTCGATTGCGATGTGATCCAGGCCGATGGCGGCACCCGCACCGCATCCATTACCGGTGCGATGGTCGCCCTGGTCGATGCCCTGCGCGTGGTCAAGAAGCGTGGCGGCCTGAAGGGCGGCGACCCGCTCAAGCACATGATCGCCGCCGTATCGGTGGGCATGTACCAGGGCGAAGCGGTCCTCGACCTGGACTACCTGGAAGACTCCGCCGCCGAGACCGACCTGAACGTGGTCATGACCAGCTCGGGCGGCTTCATCGAGGTCCAGGGCACCGCAGAAGGCGCGCCGTTCCAGCCGCAAGAGCTGAACGCCATGCTGGCGATCGCGCAGAAAGGCATGGCCGATCTGTTCGAGCTGCAGAAGGCTGCGCTGGCCGATTGATCCAGCGCGGGCCTTGTGGGAGCGGGTTCACCCGCGATTGCGATGGTGGTTTCACTACAGCTATCGCGGGTGAACCCGCTCCCACAGGTGCCGCGTCGTCTTTCGGGATATCAGGCACAAAAAAGCCGACCCATGAGGTCGGCTTTTTTGCGTCTGGTGATCAGATCGTCAGCGTCCAGTCGTAGTCCACGATCAGCGGCGCGTGCTGCGAGAAGCGCGGCTGGCGTGGCAGGCGTGCACTGCGCACGAAGCGGCGCAGGCCCGGGGTCAGCAACTGGTAGTCGAAGCGATAGCCCAGGTTGAGCATCTCGGCCTGCTCGTTGTCTGGCCACCAGCTGTACTGGTCGCCTTCGCGGCTGACTTCGCGCAGGGCATCGACATAACCCATGTTGCCGACGATCTCGTCCATCCAGGCACGCTCGGGGGCAAGGAAGCCCGGCGACTGCTGGCTGTCGCGCCAGTTCTTGATGTCGAGCTTCTGCTGCGCCACGTAGAGCGAGCCGCAGTAGATGTATTCACGGCGCTTGCGACGCTGCTTGTCCAGGTACTTGGCGAAGTCGTCCATCAACTTGAACTTCTGGTTCAGGTCTTCGTCGCCGTTCTGCCCGGAAGGCAGGAGCAAGGTAGCAATACTGACTTTGTCGAAATCGGCCTGCAGGTAACGTCCGTAGCGGTCGGCTGTCTCGAAGCCCAGGCCGCTGATGACTGCCTTGGGCTGCAACCGCGAATAAAGTGCCACGCCGCCTTGGGCGGGTACTTCTGCGTCGCAGGCATAAAGGAAGTAGCCATCGAGCTGATAAGCCGGGTCGTCGAGTTCAAAGGCCGAAGCGCGGGTATCCTGAAGGCAGATGACGTCGGCATTCTGGGCTTGCAGCCAGCTGAGCAAACCACGCTCGACCGCAGCCTGAATGCCATTAACGTTCACACTGATGATCCGCATAAATGGCCCCAAAAATCACGTGCGTGTATGATACCCGAGCTCTACTCAATTAGCTAAATCCGTGGTATCCGGGACTCCTCATGCAGCCGTATCAGCGCGACTTCATTCGTTTTGCCATCGATCGCGGGGTTCTGCGCTTCGGTGAGTTCACTCTCAAGTCGGGCCGTACCAGCCCGTATTTCTTCAATGCCGGCCTGTTCAACAGCGGTTCGGCCCTGGCCCAGCTCGGTCGTTGCTACGCGGCGGCGATCGTCGACAGCAAGATTCCGTTCGACGTGCTGTTCGGCCCGGCCTACAAGGGCATTCCCCTGGCTGCGGCCACCGCGGTCGCCCTGGCCGAGCAGCATCAGCTCGACGTGCCATGGTGCTTCAACCGCAAGGAAGCCAAGGACCACGGCGAAGGCGGCAGCCTGGTTGGCGCGCCGCTGGCTGGTGACGTGCTGATCATCGACGACGTGATCACTGCCGGCACCGCGATCCGCGAAGTCATGCAGATCATCAAGGCCCAGCAAGCCCGTGCCGCCGGCGTGCTGATCGCGCTGAACCGCGAAGAGCGCGGCAATGGCGAGTTGTCGGCGATCCAGGAAGTGGAGCGCGACTTCGGCATTCCGGTGGTCAGCATCGTTTCCCTGACCCAGGTCCTCGAGTTCCTTGCCGACGACCCGCAGCTCAAGCAGCACCTGCCAGCGGTGGAGGCCTACCGCGCGCAGTACGGCATCTGAGCCGGAGGAAATGAAAAAGGCGACCCGAGGGTCGCCTTTTTCTTGCCCGCAAAACGCTTACTGACGCGGTTTGCGGTTGGTGATCAGGGTGCCGACGCCGCTGTCGGTGAAGATTTCCAGCAGTACGGCATTCGGTACCCGGCCGTCGATGATGTGCGAGCTGTGCACGCCGCCCTGGACCGCTTCCAGCGCGCAGCGGATCTTCGGCAGCATGCCGCCGTAGATGGTGCCGTCGGCGATCAGTGCGTCGACCTGTTCGGTGCTCAGACCGGTCAGCACGGTACCTTGCTTGTCCATCAGGCCGGCGATGTTGGTCAGCAGCATCAGCTTCTCGGCTTTCAGCGCTTCGGCAACCTTGCCGGCAACCAGGTCGGCGTTGATGTTGTACGACTCACCGTTCGGGCCCACGCCGATTGGCGCGATGACCGGGATGAAATCGCCCTTCACCAGCATGTTCAGCAGGTCGGTGTTGACGCCCACCACTTCGCCGACATGGCCGATGTCGATGATTTCCGGGGTAGTCATTTCCGGGGTCTGACGGGTGACGGTGAGCTTTTTCGCGCGGATCAGCTCGGCGTCCTTGCCGGTCAGGCCGATGGCGCTGCCGCCGTGACGGTTGATCAGGTTGACGATGTCCTTGTTCACCTGGCCGCCAAGCACCATTTCCACCACGTCCATGGTCGCGGCGTCGGTAACCCGCATGCCATCGACGAAACGGCTTTCGATCGACAGACGGTTGAGCAGGTCACCGATCTGCGGGCCACCGCCGTGCACCACCACCGGGTTGATGCCGACCGCCTTCATCAGCACCACGTCGCGGGCGAAGCCGGTTTTCAGCTCTTCGCTCTCCATCGCGTTGCCGCCGTACTTGATCACCAGGGTCTTGCCGACGAAGCGTCGGATATAAGGCAGCGCTTCGGACAGTACCTTGGCGACATGGGTGGCGGCATCGCGATCGAGGGTCATGCAGGGCTCCAGTTGGAACAAGTGGTTCGGTCAGAACGGTAGTTGCAGGTCAGGGGCTACGCGCTTGAGCTGCGCGTGGAATATAGCCTTGATTCGCTGCAGTTCAGCGTCATTGTCGGCCTCGAAGCGCAGCACCAGCACCGGGGTGGTGTTGGAGGCGCGGACCAGGCCCCAGCCGTGGGGATAATCGACCCGCACACCGTCGATGGTGGTCAGGTCGGCTTGGCCCCAGTCGGCGTCGCGTTGCAGTGCATCAATGATGGCGAATTTACTCTCGTCGGTCACATCAATGTTGATTTCCGGCGTGGAAATATCATTCGGGAAGCCGGCGAACAGGGTTTCGGCGTCCGTTTCGGCCTTGCTGAGGATTTCCAGCAGCCGCGCGGCGCTGTAGATACCGTCGTCGAAGCCGAACCAGCGTTCCTTGATGAAAATGTGCCCGCTCATCTCGCCTGCAAGCAGGGCGCCGGTTTCCTTCATCTTCTTCTTGATCAGCGAGTGGCCGGTTTTCCACATCCGCGCATGGCCGCCGTGTTCGGCGATCAGCGGGGTCAGGCGACGGGTGCACTTGACGTCGAAGATGATCTCGGCGCCCGGGTTGCGGTCCAGCACGTCCTGGGCGAACAGCATCAGCAGGCGGTCGGGATAGACGATGCTGCCGGTGTTGGTCACCACGCCGACGCGGTCACCGTCGCCGTCGAAGGCCAGGCCGATGTCGGCGCCGGTTTCCTTCACTTTCGCGATCAGATCGACGAGGTTCTCCGGTTTTCCCGGATCCGGATGGTGATTGGGGAAGTTGCCGTCCACTTCGCAGAACAATGGGATGACCTCGCAGTTCAGCGCGGCCAGCAGCTGTGGCGCGTTGACCCCGGCTGCACCGTTGCCGCAGTCCACCACCACCTTCAGGCGCCGGGCGAGCTTGATGTCGCCGACGATCTGCTGGTGATAGCGCGGGAGGATATCGACCTTTTCCACCTTGCCGGCGCCGCGCGGCAGGTCCTCGTTCTTGATGCGGTTCAGCAGGGCCTGGATCTGCTCGTTGGCGAGGGTGTCGCCGGCGATGACGATCTTGAAGCCGTTGTAGTCCGACGGGTTATGGCTGCCAGTGAGCATCACCCCGGACTTGCCGGCCAGCACATTGGCCGCGTAGTACAGGGCCGGGGTCGGCACCAGGCCGACATCGCTGACCTGGCAACCGGCGTCGGCCAGGCCCTTGATCAGTTGTTCCACCAGCATCGGGCCGGACAGGCGGCCATCACGGCCAACGGAAACGTTCGGCTCGCCCTGGGCGATGCTCTGGGCGCCGATGGCGCGGCCGATCCAGTAAGCCGTTTCGGCGTGCAGGGTCTTTCCGACCACACCACGGATATCGTAGGCGCGGAAGATGCTGTCAGGCAGTGCGGGGATCAGTTGGGCCATATCGTTCATCACGGGACTCCAGTCTCGAAGGCTTTCGGGCGTATGGAACGCTTGGACGGCCTTTCCGGCGGAGAGTTCGCCCTCGACAGGCCGTCGAGGGCGATCAGTGGATCAATGGCTACCGGAATGACCGAAGCCGCCGGCGCCGCGCTGGGTCTCGTCGAAGGTCTCGACGATGTCGAAATGCGCCTGTACCACCGGCACCAGGACCAGCTGCGCGATGCGCTCGCCGACGGCGATATTGAAGGCGGTCTGGCCGCGGTTCCAGCACGACACCATCAGTTCGCCCTGGTAGTCCGAGTCGATCAGGCCGACCAGGTTGCCCAGGACGATGCCGTGTTTGTGGCCCAGGCCGGAGCGCGGCAGGATCATGGCCGCCAGGCCCGGGTCGCCGATGTAGATCGACAGTCCGGTGGGGATCAGCAGGGTCTGGCCCGGCTCGAGGACGGTGTCTTCCTTGAGCATCGCGCGCAGGTCGAGGCCGGCCGAGCCGGGGGTGGCGTATTGCGGCAGCGGGAATTCTGCGCCGATGCGTGGGTCGAGGATCTTGGCTTGGAGAGCGTGCATGTGGATCAAACCTGGTTGAGGCGTTCAGCGATGAAAGCGATCAGCTGGCGGGCGATCTTGCCCTTGCTGGTCTGCGCGAAAAGGGTTTCGTGGAGCTGGCGGTCGATCACGCTGCAGGCGTTTTCCTCGCTGTTGAAGCCAATGCTGGGGTTGGCCACGTCATTGGCGACGATCAGGTCGAGGTTCTTGTCCTTGAGCTTGCGGGCGGCGTAATCGAGCAGGTGTTCGGTTTCGGCGGCGAAGCCGACGCTGAACGGACGGTCGGGACGAGTGGCGATGGTGGCCAGGATGTCCGGGTTGCGCACCATCTGCAGCAGTAGGCCGTCGCCGGTCGTAGGGTCTTTCTTGAGTTTCTGCGGGGCGACGACTTCCGGGCGGTAGTCCGCGACCGCCGCCGAGGCAATGAACAAATCGCAGGGGATTGCCGCCTCGCAGGCCGCGAGCATATCGCGGGCGCTGACCACGTCGATCCGGGTGACCCGGTCCGGGGTCGGCAGGTGCACCGGGCCGGTGACGAGCGTTACCCGGGCGCCGGCTTCCACTGCGGCCTCGGCCAGGGCGAAGCCCATTTTCCCGGAGCTATGGTTGGTGATGTAGCGCACCGGGTCGATGTTTTCCTGGGTCGGGCCGGCGGTAATCAGTACGTGCTTGCCGGTCAGCGACTCGCGCTTGAAGCATTCGGCGGCGCACCAGGCCAGGTCGGTGGCTTCGAGCATGCGGCCGAGGCCCACGTCGCCGCAGGCCTGGCTGCCCGACGCCGGGCCGAAGACCTGGATCCGGCGTTGCTGCAAGGTATCGAGGTTGGCCTGGGTGGCCGGATCGCGCCACATCGCCTGGTTCATCGCCGGAGCGACGGCCACGGTGGCGTCGGTGGCGAGTACCAGGGTGGTCAGCAGATCGTCGGCCACGCCCTGGGCGAGGCGCGCGATCAGGTCGGCGGTGGCGGGTGCGATCAGCACCAGGTCGGCCCATTTGGCCAGTTCGATATGGCCCATCGCCGCTTCGGCAGCGGGATCCAATAGGTCCATGTGCACGGGGTGCCCGGACAGCGCTTGCATGGTCAGCGGAGTGATGAATTCGGCTCCGCCGCGGGTCATGACCACGCGCACCTGGGCGCCGTGTTCCAGAAGTCGGCGAACCAGCTCGGCGCTCTTGTAGGCGGCAATGCCGCCGCCGACGCCGAGAACAATGCGTTTCCGATACAGCCGCTGCATAGGCCTGCCTTTTTCCGATGGAAGTTGTGCACCGCGCCGACGCCTCCCCAGGCCGAATCGCTGTGCAAAAAGTGGCGGCTAATGTAGCACAGCGCCGCTTCCAGCAAGAGCGCCGGAAGCAGTAACGGACAGACAGAGGGATTTGCGATGAGCATCAGGGACTGGCCTGCGGCGGAACGGCCAAGGGAAAAGCTGTTGGAACGGGGCGCGGCAAACCTGTCGGACGCCGAATTGCTGGCGATTTTCCTGCGCATCGGCGTACGTGGAAAAAGCGCGGTGGACCTGGCCCGGGAGCTGCTGCAGCGCTTTGGCGGCCTGCGTGGGTTGCTGGAGGCGGATCAGCGTGGTTTCAGCCAGGGGCGAGGCCTTGGCCCGGCCAAGTTCGCCCAGTTGCAGGCGGTGATGGAAATGGCGCGCCGGAACCTGGGGGAAACCCTGCAGCGGGGTTCGGCGCTGGAGCGGCCAGAGGCGGTGCGCACCTACCTGAAGGCGCAGATGCGGCATGAGCGCAACGAGGTGTTCGGCTGCCTGTTCCTCGACACCAAGCACCGGCCGCTAGGCTTCGAAATCCTTTTCCGTGGTTCCATCGACAGCGCCACGGTGTATCCGCGCCAGGTGGTCAAGCGAGCCCTGGCCTACAACGCGGCGGCGTTGATCCTGTGTCACAACCATCCTTCGGGCAACCCCGAGCCAAGCAAGGCCGACATCCGCCTGACCCACCGGCTGGTGGATGCCCTGGAAAGCATCGAGGTGCGCGTGCTCGATCACTTCATCATCGGCGACGGCGAGCCGTTGTCGATGCTGGAGCAGGGGTGTTTTTTCAGCAACCCGTCCTGAGGGGGGGCTGATGGCCCTATCGCTGGCAAGCCAGCGATAGGGCCCGACCAGGCCGCTACTTCTCTACCTTCACCCCGGCAAAGTCCTGCCGCCCGAATGGACTCACCTGGTATCCCTCCACATCCTTGCGCAGCAGCACCGCAGCGGTCGGGTGGGCCAGCGGCAACCACAGGGCCTGCTGCTGGATCTGCGCCTGGGCCTGCTGGTACAGGCGGCTGCGTACGCTCTGGTCGGTGGTGGTCTTGCCGGCGCTGATCAACTGGTCAAGGCGCGAGTCGCAATAGCGCGCGAAGTTGGTCCCGGAGGTGACCGCAGCGCAGGAAAACTGCGGACTGAGGAAGTTGTCCGGGTCGCCGTTGTCGCCCGCCCAGCCCATGAACAGCAAATCATGCTCGCCAGCCTTGGCCCGACGGATCAGTTCGCCCCACTCGATGACGCGGATTTCCGCCTTGATCCCGACCTTGGCCAGGTCTGCCTGCAACAGCTGCGCGCCGAGGCTCGGGTTGGGATTGAGCAGGCTGCCGGACGGGCGGGTCCAGATCGTGGTGCTGAAACCGTCGGGCAGGCCGGCTTTCTTTAACAGGTCGCGGGCTTTGTCGAGGTTGGTCGGGTAGCCCGGCAGCGACTTGTCATAACTCCAGGTGTTCGGCGGGAACGGGCCGTTGGCAGTGACTGCCGTGCCTTCGAATACGGCCTTGAGGTAGCTGTCCTTGTCGAAGGCGAGGTTGATCGCCTGGCGCACTTCCGGCTTGTCCAGCGGCGGGTGCTGGCTGTTGATGGCGACGAAGGCGGTCATGAACGCTTCGGTCTTTTCCACCTTGAGGTTGGCGTCCTCGCTTGCCGCAGCGAGGTCCAGCGGCTTTGGCGAAAGGGCGATCTGGCATTCGTTGCGTCGCAGCTTTTGCAGGCGCACGTTGGCGTCCGGGGTGATGGCGAAGATCAGCGGATCGACTGCCGGCTTGCCATTGAAGTAGTCCGGGTTGGCCCGATAACGCACCACCGCGTCCTTCTGGAAGCGGTTGAAGACGAACGGCCCGGTGCCCACCGGCTGGCTGTTGAGCTTTTCCGGGGTGCCCGCCTTGAGCAACTGATCGGCGTATTCCGCCGGGTAGATCGAGGCGAAGCCCATGCTCAGGGTGGCGAGGAAGGTAGCGTCCGGGTGGCTCAGGGTGAAACGCACGGTCAACGGATCCGGGGCGTCGATCTGCTTGATCAGGTCGGGCAGTTGCAGCGATTGCGCATGGGGGAAGCCGCTCTGGGCGATCTTGTGCCAGGAGTGCGCCGGGTACAGCATGCGCTGGAAGCTGAACAGCACGTCATCGGCGTTCAGCGTGCGGCTTGGCTTGAAGTACGGGGTGGTATGGAACTTCACCTCGGGCCGCAGCTTGAATTCCCAGGTCAGGCCGTCGTCGGACACCGTCCAGCTCTGGGCCAGGCTCGGCACCACCTTGCCGGTCGCTGCGTCGAATTCCACCAGGCGGTTCATCAGCACGTCGGCCGAGGCATTGGTGGTGGTCAGCGAGTTGTACTGGACCACGTCGAAGCCTTCGGGGCTGGCTTCGGTGCATACGCTGAGGGCGGCGGCCTGGGCCATGGCAGGGCCGAGCAGGGAGGCGAGCAACAGGGATAGAACGGCGGGGCGCATGATAACTCCTAGGCTGAACGACGACCCATCTGCCAGTGCAGTCTGGAAAAGACCTACCCTAGTGCCCCGGATTACAAATCGCCAACATCTTTTTCAACGAATCGCACGACGAGCGGTAAACTGCCGTGCAGCCCGTTTGCCACGCCGTGCGGGCCTGGGCGGCACAGGGGCCAGTGATATTGTTTGTTGTTGTGCTCTGGTCTTTCTGGTATAAAGCAGCGCTCTTTTCTAGGGGCCCGGTGTGTAGCATCCTCGGGTGTAGCCGGTAAGACCCCGAAGAATCACGGCGCCTGGCGCCAGAAACTGAGAGATTAAGCGGCCAACCCATGCCGGGTTGGGCATGTGGTTTTAGAGGGCTGAGGCATGTCGAGAGTCTGTCAAGTTACTGGTAAGGGTCCAGTAACCGGGAACAACATTTCCCACGCAAACAACAAAACCCGTCGTCGTTTCCTGCCGAACCTGCAGCATCACCGCTTCTGGGTCGAGTCCGAGAAGCGTTTCGTGCGTCTGCGCGTTTCCGCCAAGGGCATGCGTATCATCGACAAGCGCGGCATCGACGCCGTTCTGGTCGACATTCGCCGTAACGGCATCAAGGTCTAAGGGAGAACGTCATGCGTGAACTGATCCGTTTGGTGTCGAGCGCCGGTACTGGCCACTTCTACACCACCGACAAGAACAAGCGCACCACTCCGGACAAGATCGAGATCAAGAAATACGATCCGGTCGTCCGTAAGCACGTGATGTACAAGGAAGCCAAGATCAAGTAATTGATCCGGTTTTCGCGAAAGGCCCGTATCTTCCGGATACGGGCTTTTTTTATGCCTGTGTTCCGGATGTCCTCGTAAGCCAATCACGTGAAAACGAAAACGCCCGGTGCCAATTGGCACCGGGCGTTTTTGTTGTGAGGCGAGATCAGCCGAAGCAGACGCCGGTGATGACACCGTTGTCGTCCGTTAACACCTGGATGCGCGCGTCGTCGATTTCCATGGTGTGTGGGTCGTTCGGACCAACGACGCGAGCGCGGTTGGTCAGTTTGGCGATCTCGGCACGGACGGCTTCGGAATATTTGGTACCGATCAGCTTGCTCACTGCGGCTTTGACTTCGTCGTTGCTCATTGAAATTGCGATGCTCATGATTTTCTTCCTTGTTTGGGGTTGTCCGGATGGACGGCGCCATATTCCCTAACGACGCCTCATGTCGTGCGTTACATATCTTTCGAATACTACGGGCTTGCGTTGCTGGGCCTGTGTTTTGCCAGGCGTAAAAAGCCCGGAGCCACCGGCCCCGGTTTTTTTGGCGAGGAGGAATCAGCCGAAGCGGAAACCGGTGATCACGCCGTTACCGCCAGTGATCACATGGATACGCAATTCGTCGAATTCCTTGGTGGTAACGCCGTTCGGGGCGACCACGCGAGGGCGTCCGGTCAGGCGGGTGATACGGGCACCGGTCTCATCGGTGAATGGGCAGCCAACCAGCGGAGCCAGGGCTACGAGCGCTTCTTCATTGGTCATGATCTTGTCTTCCTTGATGGTGCTCGTGCGCAGAGACAGCGGGGACTATTGGCCCCCGTGTCCCGGACGCGAGGGGGGGATCAACCGAAGCGGAAGCCGGTGATCACGCCATTGCCGTCGGCCACGACATGGATACGCGCATCGTCGACTTCCATGGTGGACGGCTCATTCGGACCGACGACGCGTGCGCGGCCGGTCAGTTTGGTGATCTCGGCCTTGGTAGCTGCGGTGTATTCGCAGCCGATCAGCTTGGCCAGGGCAGCTTTTGCTTCTTCATTGTTCATGGCTTTTTCTTCCTTGTAAGTGGATGTCCGGACGGACAAGGCCATGATCCCGAAGCGCACACCCTGTCATGCGCTACATATCTATTTTTGTTCGAACATCACGTAGATCTTGCGGCACGGCTCCAGCACCTCCCAGGTGCCCTTGAAACCAGCCGGAATCACGAAGCGGTCGCCGGCGCGCAAGGTCTTGGCCTCGCCTTGCTCATCGCGCAGCACCGAAACGCCCTGGACGATTTCGCAGTATTCATGCTCGGTGTAGTTGACCGTCCATTGCCCGACCTCGCCTTCCCATACGCCCGCGGCAAACTGCCCGCACGGGCTGGAATAGTGGTTATAGACCGCCTGCTCGGGGTCGCCTTTGAGGATCTTTTCGGCGGCGGGGCGATAGCGTTCGGCTTCGGTCAAGATCTGAGCGAAATCAACGATCTGCTGGATATTCATGGCGCGGGTTCACCTGATTGTTAAATAAAATGAACATGACTAGGCTTTTGACAGCTTAATGTCAAATATATTGATAATCCGGGTCCCAGTAGTTTAGGGTGTCGGATGCTGTAGAGCGATGACAGCTCCGGCGGAATTTTCTGACAGTGTCGACGACCTCTCGTGCGACGCTGCACATCAACAAGAGGAGTTTGCTATGACCACCCTGACGCGTGCGGATTGGGAAGAGCGTGCCCGGCAACTGAAGATCGAAGGACGTGCCTTCATCAACGGCGAATACACCGCGGCCGCTTCCGGCCAGACCTTCGAATGCATCAGCCCGGTCGACGGTCGCCTGCTGGCGCACATCGCCAGCTGCGACGAAGCCGACGCCCAGCGCGCCGTGGAAAACGCCCGCGCTACCTTCGAGTCCGGCGTCTGGTCGCGCATGGCCCCGGCCAAGCGCAAGGCCACCCTGATCCGCTTCGCCGGCTTGCTCAAGCAGAATGTCGAGGAGCTGGCGCTGCTGGAAACCCTGGACATGGGCAAGCCAATCAGTGACTCCTCGACCATCGATATTCCGGGCGCGGCCAATGCCCTGGCCTGGAACGGCGAAGCCATCGACAAGGTATACGACGAAGTCGCCGCTACCCCGCATGACCAGCTCGGCCTGGTCACCCGCGAGCCGGTGGGTGTTGTCGGCGCCATCGTGCCGTGGAACTTCCCGCTGCTGATGGCCTGCTGGAAGCTCGGTCCGGCCCTGGCCACCGGTAACTCGGTAATCCTGAAGCCGTCGGAAAAATCCCCGCTGACCGCCATTCGCATCGCCCAGCTGGCTGTGGATGCCGGCATCCCGGCCGGTGTGCTCAACGTCCTTCCTGGCTATGGCCACACCGTGGGCAAGGCCCTGGCCCTGCACATGGACGTCGATACCTTGGTGTTCACCGGTTCGACCAAGATCGCCAAGCAACTGATGGTCTATGCCGGCGAATCGAACATGAAGCGCGTCTGGCTGGAAGCTGGCGGCAAGAGCCCGAACATCGTCTTTGCCGACGCACCTGACCTGAAGGCCGCCGCCGAAGCCGCTGCCAGCGCCATCGCCTTCAACCAGGGCGAGGTCTGCACCGCCGGCTCGCGCCTGCTGGTGGAGCGCTCGATCAAGGACCAGTTCCTGCCGATGGTCCTGGAGGCCCTGAAAGCCTGGAAACCGGGCAACCCGCTGGACCCGGCGACTACCGTCGGCGCCCTGGTCGACACCCAGCAACTGAACACCGTGCTGGGCTATATCGAGTCCGCCCACGCCGACGGCGCCAAGCTGCTGGTTGGCGGCAAGCGCATCCTCGAAGAGACCGGCGGCACCTATGTCGAACCAACCATCTTCGACGGCGTGTCCAATGCCATGCGCATCGCCAAGGAAGAGATCTTCGGGCCGGTGCTGTCGGTGATCACCTTCGACACCGTCGAAGAAGCCATCGCCATCGCCAACGACACCCCGTACGGCCTGGCTGCCGGTGTATGGACTTCCAACATCAGCAAGGCGCACAAGACCGCCAAAGCCCTGCGTGCCGGCAGCGTCTGGGTCAACCAGTACGACGGCGGCGACATGACCGCACCGTTCGGTGGCTTCAAGCAGTCGGGCAACGGTCGCGACAAGTCGCTGCACGCACTGGACAAGTACACCGAGCTGAAAGCTACCTGGATCAAGCTGTAAGCACCCTGCGCGGCTGAAAGGCCGCGTCAGTTCGATCCGGTCATGCAGCCGGACCTTGCCACCAGGCGGGTCCGGCTGTGTCGTCTGTGCTGTAGGGAAATGCTTCGAGGGAGATGAGATGCGTTGGGGGACTTACTTCGCCGTGTTGGCGGCTGTGCTCAGTGTCGGCCTGGCGCTGGGGGTCAGCATGCCGCTGGTGTCCTTGCGCCTGGAAGGCTGGGGGTACGGCAGCTTCGCCATCGGCGTGATGGCAGCGATGCCGGCGATCGGCGTATTGCTTGGCGCCAGCCTGGCCAGCCGCCTGGCGGCACGCTTCGGCACCCCAGGCTTGATGCGCCTGTGCCTGTGGGCTGGCGCGCTGTCCATCGGTGCCTTGGCGTTGTTGCCAAGCTATCCGGTGTGGCTGGTGCTGCGCCTGTTGATCGGCGTGGTCCTGACTATCGTCTTCATCCTCGGTGAAAGCTGGATCAACCAGTTGGTAGTGGAGGAATGGCGCGGCCGCCTGGTGGCGCTGTATGGCAGCAGCTACGCCCTTAGCCAACTGGCCGGGCCTTTGTTGCTGGGCGTGGTGGGCTCGGACGACGACCTCGGTTTCTGGATTGGCGTCGGCCTGCTGGTCGTCTCGCCGCTGCTGCTGTTCGGGCGCGGCGGTGCGCCGAGCACCGAGGCGGCCAGCGTGACCTTCTTCGACCTGTTCGGCTTCTGTCGGAAGTTGCCGGTGATTGCGTGGGCGATTGCCCTGTTCGCGGCATTCGAGGCAATGATCCTGACCCTGCTGCCGGTGTACTGCCTGCAACAGGGCTTCACTGCGGAAGTCGCGCTGTTCATGGTCAGCACCGTGGTCGTGGGCGATGCGGTGCTGCAACTGCCGATCGGTGCCCTGGCCGACCGCATGTCCCGGCGCACCTTGTTCAGTGGTTGCGCGGTGACGCTGGCGGTGTCCAGCCTGATGATCCCCTTGCTCCTGCAAACCCAGCTGATCTGGCCGCTGTGGGTGTTGTTCGGCGCCAGCGCCGGTGGCTTGTTCACCCTGTCGCTGATCCTCATCGGCGAGCGCTACCGCGATGACGCGCTGGTGCGGGCCAACGCGCATGTGGCGCAGTTGTGGGGACTTGGCTGCCTGATCGGGCCGTTGGCGGCGGGGGCGGGGAGCCAGTGGCTGAGTGGGCATGCGTTGCCGTGGTTCATGGCAGCAGGGGCTTTCGTCCTGGTGCTGTTGTCGCGTCGGGCCAATGCTTTCGAGGCGGTTGCCGTCCCTGATTGATCGCGCAAACGTGTTTTTGCAAGCAAGGACGCTTCATGCGTTAGCTTAGGATTTTTCCTATATCTCAGCCGTTGGCCGGCAGTCAGGATTCCCGGGAATTCGTTCCCCGGGACATCCGCCATGGCCGTTCAGTCCGATCTGCGCTTCACCTTCACCGCAGCAGCCGGTGAGTTCGATGTCGTCGAATTCCACCTCACCGAGGCCCTCTCCGAAACCTTTCGCCTCGAAGTCGACCTGAGCAGCAACGATGCCGCGGTGAAATTCGGCGAGATCCTCGACCGCCCCGCGCTGTTCACCCTCTGGCAGGGCGGCCAGCCCGTGCGCTATGTCCATGGCTTGGTGAGTTCCTTCCAGCAGGGCGAAACCGGTTTCAGCCGCACCCGCTACCGCGCGGTCGTCGAACCGCGCCTGGCCCGCCTGCGCCTGTGCTCGGACTGGCGCATCTTCCAGACCCTCAGCGTGCCCGACATCGCCAACGAGATGCTGAAAAAGCACGCCCTCACCCTCGACTACGAACTGCGCGCGGCCAAGCCCCACACTGTCCGCGAATACTGCGTGCAGGCCGGCGACACCGACTATCACTTCGTCGAACGCATCATGCGCGAGGAAGGCTTTTTCTACGGCTTCCTGCACAGCGAGGAAGGCCATCGCCTGATCCATTGCGACTACCTGTGGATCTTCGGCAAGCAGGCCGGCCCGCCGGTGGAATACAACCCCAAGCCCGGCGCCGACCGCCCGGGTCCCGCGCTGCACCGCTTCACCTACAGCGAAAACGTACGCAGCGCCCGCCAGGTGCAGCGCGACTACAGCTTCAAGAACCCGAGATACCCTGAACAGAGCACGTACAAGGCCACCGACCTCGAGCACCAGGCGGACAGCTACGAACGCTACGACTACCCCGGCCGCTACCGCGGAGAAAAGCCCGGCGAGGCCTTCAGCCGCAGCCGCCTGCTCGGCCTGCGCAGGGACGCCTGCCAGGTCATTGCCGAGGGTGACGACGCCCGGATGGTGCCGGGCCTGTTCTTCGAACTGGTCGGGCATCCTCGCGAGGAATTGAACCGCGGCTGGCGCCCGGTGCGCCTGGAGCACTGCGGCAAGCAGTACGTCAGCCAGGAAGAGGAAAGTGCCGAAGCCGACCGCGGCACCCACTACAACTGCATCGCCACGCTGGTGCCACACGAGGCCGAATGGCGCCCCGAACCGCTGCCCAAACCGCGCATCGACGGCCCGCAGCCGGCCACGGTGGTGGGGCCGAAGGGCGAGGAAATCTATTGCGATGAATACGGCCGGGTGAAGGTGCAGTTCCCGTGGGACCGGTTGGGCAAGGAAGACGAACACAGCTCCTGCTGGATACAGGTCTCGCAGAACATCGCCGGTGCGCTGTGGGGGCATATGGCGATCCCGCGCATCGGCCAGGGCGTGATCGTCAGCTACCAGAACGGGGATGCCGACCAGCCAGTGATCACCGGTCGATGCTACACGGCAATCCAGCGCCCGCCCTATGAACTGCCCGCCAACAAGACGCGCATGACCCTCAAGAGCCAGACCCACAAGGGCGATGGTTTCAACGAGCTGAGCTTCGAGGACGAGGCCGGGCAGGAAGAGGTGTTCATCCATGCCCAGAGGAACCAGAGGAACGAGGTCAAGCACGACGAAACCACCCACGTCGGGCACGACCGCAGCGAGCGGGTGGATAACGACGAGAGCCTCACCGTCGGCCACGACCGCAAGGAAACCGTGGGCAATGACGAGCAGGTGCTGATCGGGGAGAACCGCCGGCATGAGATCGGCAACAACGACGACCTGATCATCGGCGGCAACCACATCATCAGCACCGCCGGGGACCGGACCGAAGAGGTCGGTAGTAGTCGCCTGGACAAGACCGCCGCCAACCACAGCGTGGAGATCGGCGGCAATCTGGATCAGCAGGTGCAGGGCACGGTTGATCTGCAGGCCGGCCAGCGCATCACGCAGCACACCAAGGTGTATGAAATCCACTCCTCAGAGGCTGTGGTCATCAAAGGCCCGGGCGGCACGCTGCGCATCGATGCCTCGGGCATCACCCTGGATGGCGTTGTGATCAATCTGATCGGCCCGATGACCAAGTCGGGCGGAGGCTCCGGCAACAGCCTGGTGCTGGCGAGCGAAATCGCACAGGAAGAAAGGGTGAAATGCAGGGAGCCCCGGCCATGAGCAAAGAAACCGTCATCGATTTTGCACGGCGACACCGTACCGCAAGCGACTACTTCTACCTGCTGGTGGACGGCCAGGCCGAATGTGCGCTCGATCATCCACTCAGCGTGCCGTCCCTGACCCGGTCATTTGGCGAGGCAGCCGTCACCCGTGTGCCGCGGCCGGATATGTCCCACGAGCAGGATCACTGCCCGGCTTTGATCCAGTTGGCGACGCCGGGGGAAGGGGTGTCGAAGGATTATCTCGACCTCAGCGCCGACTATTCCGCCTGGGACCTGAACTACGACGAACGCTACATCTGCGGTTGGCTGACCAGTCGGGAGCCGCTGGAGGTCGTCGCGGCTCATATCGCCGCCCGTTGCTATACCACCGCCGACGAGGCCGGTGATCCCTCGCCCTGGTTCGAACCGCTGAGGCTGGAGTTGCTGTTGTGTGCGATGCAAAAGCAGGCGGGCTGTTTATTGCGTCCGATCCAGAACTGGCTTTTGCCGCTCAGCTGGGGTGCCTACACCGTGGCGCGCAGCTCCGAGTATGCCTGCGATCCGGAGCTTTCCGAGCGGGCAAGGCAAACCCAGCAACTGGCATCTGAGGTGAATGCATTCCTGGGCATCTGGCGGCATGCCCTGACACTCCCCGAAGGCTTTGCCCCTTGGCGCTGGAAAGGCCCTGGCATCCTGCCGGAGCAGGCCAGCGTGTATGGCTTGCGCCTGATCCGCGACGCCCGCCAACTTGGTCTCCACAACAGCAGCGACCGGATCTCCCTCAGTCTGCACCGGGTGTTCATGCACCCCCTTCTGCCACAGCATCCGGATATCCAGCAGGCCATCTCCCAGGCCCGCGCCGGCAGCCTCGACCTGCCAAGCCATTTCGCCACCTACAGCGAAACAACCTGGAAACGGATCGTCTACAGCCTGCCTCTTGCAAAGGACTACTCATGAGCACCGCCCTTCATTTGGCCACCTGCGAGGCCAGGCCCGTTCCCCTGCGCACCTGCCGCGCCTGCGAACGTGTCGGTCTGCCCGTCCTGCCCCTGCGCGCCGCCTATGCCCCGGAACCCTGGCACACCCAGGCACTGCCGCTGGCCAGTGACCCCAAGGTCAAGGCCGTGCCCCTGCGTGACAGCCAGCCGCGCATCCTGCGCCGGGGTTTCCTCTACGTCATGCTCGACAGGAAGGAATGGCAGGCCTACCAGATCACTCCCGAGGGGGCGCTGCGCCAGGTGCCGCCGTACCAGACCTCCCGCGAGGAACCCCTGCCCCTGAGCATGGCCTGCGTCAAGCACGACCACGATATCCCTGCTTCCTTCATCAATTTCGACACGAAAAAGTACTCCACCGCCTGGCTGGCCATCGCCAACGACCCCTGGCCGAAGCAGGTGCTCAAGCGCTATCTGAGCGGCGGTACGGTCGACGGCATGAGCCTGGAGGAGCGCTTCTACAAGCTTGACCTCAAGACCGCCCGCGAAGACCCCGCCAGCATCGGCCTGGCGATGACCGAACACGAACTGCAGATGGAGAAGGTCCTCGAATACGCCCAGCCCATGGCCGGTGACTTCTACAGCGTGCATGGCTTTTACGGACGCAATCACCGCCTTAACGCCCTGAGGAACCATGTGCGCACGGTGATCCAGCGGGAAAAGCTGCCCAACGGCGTGCTGGCCCTGGTGTTGCCCGATCCGATCGGCATGGTGCAGGAGTGCAATGCCCAGCGCATAGTGCGCTATCAGCAGATGCTGGAATGGCGGGCCGAGCCGCAACGGAGCTTCGAGCACCTGACGTCGCAGGCGTTGCTGGGGATTCGCGAGTTTCAAGCGCAGAGAGCGGAAAAGCTGGCTGCAGCAGAAGCGAGTACACGCGACGAGTACGCCCGCTACCGCAACGAAACCCATATTGTCGCTAAATCAGTCCTGCCGAAGGTCGAGGTCGAAGGGGTAGCCGAGCGCTTGACCCCGGGCATGCAGGAAGAGGCCGCCGAGCGCCTTGATGAGCGCTACGACGAAAAGGCCCGTTCGGACTTCCAGCGCGAATTCGACAAAACCCTCGCCGCCTGGCAACGGCTTATCGATGATGCCGGCGAGATCTACGTCAGGCACTTCCAGAGCCCGGCGTTCAGGCTGGCCAGCCGGTTTGACTACATCGATCGCCACGACGAATCCGTCATGGGTTTCATCTGCCTGATCGGCCACTGCCTCTCCGGCGGGCCGACCGGGCTTATCGAGGAGAACAGGCTGGAGGCCACCCAGCAGCTCTGGAAGCAGCAACTGGAAGACCAGAACAGCCTGCTTCATCAGGCCCTGCACGCGAAGGATCCAGGCGTGTTCGAACAGATCCACAAGTCCCTGGTTGATGATGAGCGGACCCGGATCTATCACGGCATCAAGACCCTGATCACGACCGAACAGGGCACCAAGTTGATGAGGGACTCCGTGAGAACGGCCGCTGGCCAGTTGCTCGGCGGTGCGGCCACGGCCAGCAATGTCCTCGGCAAGCATATTTCCGAGAACACCCGGGCGTTGGTCGGGCATCTGCACCGGGAGGCCTGGCTGCGTTTCTCCGGAGTGGAGGCCACCCAGGTCACGGTGGCGCTCAAGGTGGGTGAATACCTCACGCTGCTCAATGAAACGCTCTACGAAGGGACCGAGCGTTATCTCGACAAGCTCAACGAAAAATTCCGCAACCCGGCTGCGGGCAAGGTGCGGGCCATGCTGCTGAGCGGCCACTTCACTCCGGCACTGGCAGATCTCGATGACAAGCTGATCTACGTAAAGCTCTGGACGATGGAAAACGCCGAAAAGCTGAGCGCGCGTCTGGAGCAACTGCGGGACGGCGTTGGCGACGGCATCGATGATGCCCTGCGTCCGGTCAGTATCGACACTGGGGCACTCAAGGGCGGGATGCAGGATTCCACCCGTCACCTGAGCCTCGATGCCGACGTCGCCCGCCTTTACGTGCGGGAGACCATGAGCAGCATGCGCAATGCCGCCATGAGAGGCGGTGAAGGCGCCTTCAACCTGGGGCTGGCCTTGGGAAGCCTGTGGTTCCAGCAGGATGCGTTGCGCACTACCTACAAGAACATGCTTGAGGCGTTTGGAGATGAACGGCCCGAAGCGGTGGCGGCGTTCATGGCGGCGTCGGTGGGGAATCTTGGGGTGGGGGTCGAGCTGGTTGGGGGGACGGTTCAGGCGTTTCGGCCTGAATGGAAGATGAATGTCCACACGACTACCGGGCTGGAGCCGGTCAGGTTGGGTGGGAGGATTCTGCAGTTTGGTAGTGCGATTGCGGCGGTGGCTACTGCGGTGGAGGGGTTGCAGTATGCGATGGCGGCTAGGCGTGCTCACAGCGTCGGTGATAGATCGGCAAGAACTCTTTACGCAGTCGCATCCGGGATGGCAGTGGCTTCCGCGCTAGCAGGGGGTGTGGGCGCTTTAGCATCCGTAACGGTACTCCTCATTCCCCTCGCGGTAGCAGTCCTCTTTGGATTGGCGGCTTATGGATTTGCGGTGTGGGCAAAGGGAGAGGAGTCGCAACCACTGGAACTGTGGGTGAGACATTCGCTTTGGGGGCTGCCGGAAAAGCACCGCCGCTGGACGCACTGGCACGAAATGGATACGGCGATTGGTGCTTTAAACGCTGCGTTATTGGGTTTGGCCGCAGATATTGGTGTTACCTATCGCGTCCACAGACCGGCTCCCGGCGTACCAGGTGAAGGCGGCACCATTGATTACCGGTTTGTCCTTCCTGGCTACACCCCGGACAGGTCGTACTATGAATGGAATTTGCGGGCGTACCGGCGGGGTGACAAATCAGGGGGAGTCGTCGCTGGGGGAAAGACCGGTGATACGCATGAACTTCTGCCAGCCCCGACGTCATGGAAACACCCGAGCTATGACCCCAAAACATCAGCTCCGATAATTGATCACAATATCGAGTCGAAGACTTTCGAGATCAAGGGTTCGATTGTCTACTGGGGAGTTCTGGATTTTCACGCCTTGGAGCTTGAGGTGTCGTATTGGCCCGACAAAAGTGACGAGTCCGGTGTGGCTCGGCTCATTGTGAAGGAAGACAAAATCCCTGGACCAGCAAAGTGGTAAGTCCAGTGAAAAAACCTAAACTCGTCCCCCCTTGTTCTGGCTGGAAAGAGGATTTGCCCCGCCCAGAGGAACAGCCGGTCGTAATGCCAACACTCGGATCTGATAAGCCCAATCATCAGGATGATGTACTTCTAGAACTACCCCGCGCCGCAGCATTTGCTAGAGGTCTACTGATCTGGTTTTCGCCGATATTTTGTATCTATTTGCTCATGTTATTGTGGATTATCCATTCAGATTGGCGGGTTATGACATATGAAGAATGGTTCGCACTAGCTTTTGGGCTACTGGTAGGAGTGTGGTCAGCACTCCTTTCTGCAAGATTTGACACGGCACCTCCTCGCGATATGCCCCTCCGCTTCAACCGCGCCCGTCAACGCATCTACGCCTACAACTTCAACTACCGCTGGTGGAACCCCTTCGAACGCTGGCGGGTTGAACCAGTAGCCTACGACTGGTCCCAAGTCCGAGCCGAACGCTGGCTGAAGCGCGGCGCAACCGTTCAAGGCGGACTCGTCATCAAGGGCGGCGTAGTGCTCTCCATCGTCAAACCCGGCACCAACGAAGTCATCGACCGTTTCCCCCTTACCACCATGGGCGCCGACGCCCATGCCTGGGCCTACATCTGCACCTACATGCAGCAAGGCCCCGATGCCCTGCCGCCACCCGGTCCGCCGAAGGATCACAACGATGTGTCGTGGTTCAACATCGCCCTGCTGCTGGCCCCCAAAGTCAAATGGCCCGCCGATATGGATCTGGAATCAAGGACCGCACCCTGAAAACCGCTCTCTCGACCAAGGAAACCCACCCATGAAACCCGTCGTCCTGCTGGGCCATCAACACCGCTGCCCTATCCACGGCCCTGGCCACGTCGTCACCGGCGCAAGCGACGCCCGCCTCAACGGCAAGCCCATCGCCCGCGTGGGCGATTCGATCAGTTGCGGCGCGGTCATCCAGACCGGCTCGGCCGACACCCTGATCGAGGGCAAGGCCGTTGCCCGTTTGGGCGACACCACCAGTCACGGCGGCACCCTGGTCGAAGGCGACGAAGGCTGGCGGCTGGATTGAATCGACGTCAACCCTAAAGCATCTTCTCCAACCCCACCGCCTTGGCGATCCATGCATTGAACCTTCGCCACAACCCTCCGGGCTCGGTGGTCAGCACGTGCAGCTGGCCATTGTCCTCGGTCACCCACACCAGCTTGCCTTCGCGCAATTCCACCTGGTACGCCACCGCCGGCGCCATGCCCTGGATCGCCAGGTCGCGGGTGTATTGCGCCAGCTCGGGGCTGTCCACCAGTACCCCGACTTCGGTGTTCCACAGCACCGAGCGCGGGTCGAAGTTGAACGAGCCGATGAAGGTTTTCTGGCGGTCCAAGACGATGGCCTTGCTGTGCAGGCTGGAGTCCGAGGCGCCGCTGAAGCCATAACGCGGCTGGCCCGGGTCGCCGGGCTGGCGGCGCAGTTCGAAGAGTTTTACGCCGTGCTCCAGCAGCGCCCGGCGATAGGGCGCGTAGCCGCCGTGAACCACCGGCACGTCGGTGGCTTCCAGGGCGTTGGTCAGCAGGTCGACCTGGACCCCGGCGTCGGCACGGCTGGTCAGGTACAGCAGGCCTTCCTCGCGGGGCACGAAATAGGCGGAGATCAGGATCAGTTCCTTGCGCACACCGTTGAGCTCTGGGGCGAGTTGCCGGGTCATCAGCAACTGTGGATCGGGCTCGTCGTCCGCCAGCACCTTGCTCGGCGCGTCCCATAGCGCCTGGCCGTGGGCCCAGATCAACTCGTTGCGCCAAGTGTCCAGGCGCGGTTGGGTCCGATAGGCCATCAGCCGGTCGTACAACGCCTTGCGCTGGGTGCGTGCTTCGGCCAGGTATTGCTCCAGGCGTTGGCGGCTTTCGCGCAGATCGTCGGCGTCGGGCTGGCTGTAAAGGAAGTCGCCAATGGGCTTGCTCAGGGCGCTGTTCCAGTACTGGTCGAAGCTGTGCCCCAGTTGCTCGGCCACCGGGCCGACGCCGAGCAGGTCGATATCGGTGAAGTTGAGGTTGGGCTCGGCGTCGAAATAGGCGTCGCCGATATTGCGCCCACCGACGATGGCCATGCTGTTGTCCACCAGCCACAGCTTGTTGTGCATGCGCCGGTGCTGGCGCGACAGGTTGAACAGCCGGCCCATGGCCCGGGTAACGCCGGTGGCGCGCCCGAGTTGCAGCGGATTGAATACGCGGATCTGGATGTTCGGGTGAGCGGCCAGAGTGCCGATCGGGCCGTCCTGGCCGTCGGCGGCGGTGTCGTCCAGCAGGATGCGCACGCGCACGCCGCGGTCGGCTGCGGCCAGCAGTTCGTGGACCAGCGCCCGGGTGCTGAGGCCGTCGGCAACGATGTAGTACTGCAGGTCGATGCTGCTTTGCGCATTGCGGATCAGTTCGGCGCGGGCGCGGAAGGCTTCGTTGCTGTTGGGCAGCAGGCGAAAGCCCGAGCGCCCTTCATGGGCTGCGGCCTGGCGCTGCACCGAGCGGCCGAACGCCGATTCGCTGGCCGGGATCGCCTGGCTGACGTCGCGGGGTACGCTGACGCTGGCGCAGCCGCCCAGGCTCAGCAACAGGACAAGTAGAAGGGGCAGGAGCCGATGATGGGTCAAGGGTGGATTCCGTGGTCGCGGGGCAGTTGAACTGTAGACCGCGTTAAACAGCGAAACGTTACCCGAGCTTCGCTTCCTCGCCCAATAGACGAATGGCGTTTTCCCCGACCTTGCGCACCGCCGCCTCGATGGTCGGGGTCGGTCGCGCCGCGTAGTTCATGCGCAGGCAGTTGCGGTGCTTGCCCGACGCGGAAAAGATGCTGCCCATGGCGATCTGTACGCCCTGCTCGAGCAGCAGGCGATTCAGTTTCAGGGTGTCGCACTCTTCCGGCAGTTCGACCCAGAGCAGGAAGCTGCCCTGGGGCCGGCTGACCCGGGTGCCTTCGGGGAAATAGCGGGCTACCCAGTCGATCATCTGGTCGCGGCCGCGCTGGTATTGGGCGCGCATGCGCCGCAGGTGAGGCTGGTAGTGGCCGGCCTCGATGAAATCGGCGATCGCCAGCTGCGGTTGGGTCGCGGTGCTGCCGGTGCTGATGTACTTCATGTGCAGCACGCGCTCCAGATAACGCCCGGGCGCCACCCAGCCGACCCGTAGGCCAGGAGCCAGGGTCTTGGAGAAGGAACTGCAGAGCAGGACGCGTCCGTCATCGTCGAAGGATTTGATCGTCCGCGGACGCGGGTAGGTGTAGGCAAGGTCGCCATACACATCGTCTTCCAGAATCGCCACGTCGAAGCGCTGCGCCAGGCTCAGCAGGGCACGCTTGCGCGCCTCCGGCATGATGTAGCCGAGCGGGTTGTTGCAGCTCGGCGTCACCTGGATCAGCTTGATCGGCCACTGTTCCAGGGCCAGTTCCAGGGCTTCGAGGCTGATGCCGGTGAGCGGGTCGGTGGGGATTTCCATGGCCTTCATGCCCAGGCCCTTGAGGGTCTGCATGGCGCCATGGAAGCTTGGCGAATCCACCGCGACGATGTCGCCCGGCTCGCACACCGCACGGATGCTGGCCGACAGCGCTTCATGGCAGCCGGTGGTGATCACCAGGTCGTCGGCATCGATGGTGCAGCCGGAGTCGAGCATCAGCCGCGCGACCTGCTCGCGCAGGGCCTGGGTGCCGCTGATGGTGTCGTAGTACAGGCCGGGCATGTCCTGCCGGCGGCTGAGCTGGGCGAGGCTGCGCAGCAGGGGTTTCAGGGTCGGGCTGTTGACATCGGGCATGCCCCGGCCGAGCTGGACGATGTCCTTGCGCGGCACGCTGCGTACCAGCTCCACCACATGTTCCCATTGAGAAATATCCACAGGCCGCTGGGCTGGCCGGCCGACTGCCGGCAGGGCGGGCAGGGTGCGGTGCTGCGGCACGAAATAGCCGGATTTCGGGCGTGGTGCCACCAGGCCGTTATCCTCCAGCAGGCGGTAGGCCTGCTGGACCGTACTCAGGCTTACCCCATGCTCCAGGCTCAAGGCCCGGACCGATGGCAGGCGGTCCCCGGGACGATAAAGGCCCTGTTCGATACGGGCACCGAGCAGCTCGGCGAGGTTGACGTACAGGGTCATGGGTCGTACTCCGGGAAAATGCTGTAGGAAATAACCAGTACAGATTTCGGAAAAATACATCATTCAGAGAGGAAATGTAGAAATCTGTATGAAGAAAATTCCGATAGTTTGAATCTGTAATGTCTTTCGCCGCACGCGCATCCTGTCTCCACGGTTTACAAACCCTGGAGGGATGACGCGATGAACGGCCTGAGCGATGTGCGCTTGAAACTGTATGGCAGCGAAGTGGAGCGGGCGCAGCGCAACGCCCGTCTGCGCGGGCCATGGTTCATGGGCACCGTGCGCTTGTGGAGGCATCGCTGGAAAACCCGGCAGGCGCTGCTGGAACTCACGACTGCGCAGTTGAAGGACATCGGGTTGAGCAAGGCCGATGCGGTGGAGGAGGGGCTCAAGCCGTTCTGGCGCGAGTGAAGTCTTGTGGCGTTTTTGATGGCCTCATCGCTGGCAAGCCAGCTCCCACAGGGTCTGCGGTGCACGCGATACCTGTGGGAGCTGGCTTGCCAGCGATGAGGCCATCAGCAACATTGAAGAGCTCAAACCAGCGCCTTGAGTCGATGCCACAACATCCCCAGCGCCAGCAACGGCGAGCGCAAATGCTTCCCGCCCGGGAAGGTGATATGCGGCACCTGGGCAAACAGATCGAAACGCCCACTCTCCCGCCCACTGATCGCCTCGCCCAGCAACCGCCCTGCCAGGTGCGTGGCGTTCAGGCCGTGTCCGGCGTAGGCCTGGGCGTAATACACATTGGGCTGTTCGCGCAGGCGGCCGATCTGCGGCAGGCGGTTGGCGCCGATGCCGATCATTCCGCCCCACTGGAAGTCGATACGCACATCCGCCAGTTGCGGGAACACCTTGAGCATCTTCGGGCGCATGTAGGCGCCGATGTCCTGCGGATCGCGCCCGGAGTAATGGCACGCGCCACCGAACAGCAGGCGGCGGTCGGCCGAAAGGCGGAAGTAATCCACTGTCACCTGCTGGTCGCAGACCGCCATGTTCTGCGGCAGCAGTTGCCGGGCGCGGTCTTCGTCCAGCGGCTCGGTGGCGATGATGTAGCTGCCGGCTGGCAGTACCTTGCCGCCGAGCACGGGGTTCAGGTCATTGAGGTAGGCGTTGCAGCACAGCACCAGGGTTGCGGCGCGGACGCTGCCCTGGGCGGTGTGGACCTTGACCTCGGGACCGTAGTCGATGCGGGTGACCACCGACTGTTCGAAAACCTGCACGCCGAGCGCGCTGGCCACGGCCGCTTCACCCAGCGCCAGGTTGAGCGGGTGCAGGTGGCCTGAGCCCATGTCGATCAGGCCGCCGGCGTATCGATCCGAGCCGATCACGTCATGCATCCGCTCCGGCGGTACCAGGCGCAGTTCGTGGCGGTAGCCAAGGGCGCGCAGGGCTTCGGCCTCTTCGGCGAAGCCGTCGAATTCGCGGGGTTTGTTGGCCAGATCGCAATAGCCCCAGGTCAGGTCGCAGGCAATGCCGTGGCGCTCGATCCGCTGGCGGACGATCTCCACGGCCTCCAGGCCCATCAGCTTCATCTGCTTGACGCCGTCGACACCGATGACCGGCTCGAACTGTTCGAGGCCGTGGCCGACACCGCGAATCAACTGCCCGCCATTACGCCCGCTGGCGCCCCAGCCCACATTGCGTGCTTCCAGCAGGATCACGCTGAAGCCGCGTTCGGCCAGTTCGATGGCGGTGTTCAAGCCGGAATAGCCGCCGCCGACCACACAGACGTCGCAGCGCTGTTCGCCGTTCAGCCGCGGGTAGTCCGGCTGTGGGACGCTGCTGGCGGCGTAGTAGGAAGCGGTATGCATTTGATGTTGTCCCGGGGTAATGGCTGGAGAGGCGGGCAGCATAGGTGGTGCTTCCGGGCGCAGGCAACCGTCGGGCAAAATAGCGGCCTTCTCTCCTTTGGCGGTTCCGTTTCATGGCCTGCAACAGTCACAAAATCCGTTTTCTGCGTGAGCAGATTCCGTCCTTCGAGTGCGTGCCGGGTTGTCATGACTGCTGTGGGCCGGTGACCACATCCACCGAGGAAATGGCCCGGCTGCCGCGCAAGAGTGCCGAGCAGCAGGAGGCGGCGCTGGCCGAGCTGAACTGTGTGCACCTGGGGCCGCAAGGGTGCACGGTGTATGAGGAACGGCCGTTGATCTGCCGGTTGTTCGGGACCACGCCGCGCTTGCCATGCCCGCGTGGGCGGGGGCCGGAGGAGATGATCGACCCGGGTGCGGAGCGCTTGGTGCATCAGTTCATTGCCACTACACGGCAGGTGCTTGTGTGAAGGCTTCGGGCCTCATCGCTGGCAAGCCAGCTCCCACAAGGGACCTGTGGGAGCTGGCTTGCCAGCGATGAGGCCCTCAAGATCAATCCGGAATCGGCAGGCTCAGGCTCTCCTTCACCTCTTCCATCACGATATAGCTCTTCGACTCCCGCACATGGGGCAGCTTGAGCAGGATGTCGCCGAGCAGCTTGCGATACGACGCCATCTCGGAAATCCGCGCTTTCACCAGGTAGTCGAAATCCCCCGATACCAGATGACACTCCAGCACATGGGGCAGCTTGAGCACCGCCCGGCGGAACTCCTCGAAGGTGTCGCCCGACTTGTAGTCCAGGCTGATCTCGACGAACACCAGCAGGCTGCCCTTGAGGTGCTGCGGGTTGAGCCGGGCGTTGTAGCCCATGATGATGCCCTCGCGCTCCAGGCGGCGGACCCGCTCGGTGCACGGGGTGGTCGACAGGCCGACCTTTTCCCCCAGCTCGGTGAAGGAAATACGCCCGTCGCTTTGCAGTATCCGCAGGATATTGCGGTCGATCTTGTCCAGCTCGCGCTTGCTTTGGTGCTGGGTTCTCATAGTGGATGCCCCTTTGTAAAAGCCGACTTTGCCGAGAATTCTCGCCAAATATAGGTTTTTATATAGTGAAATGCACTGCCTCTAGTTTTTTAAACTGCGCTCATCCATGCCATTCACAAGATTGTGCGGTGCGCCGCCTCGAGGGTTTACAACATGCGCGTTCTGGTACTCGGTAGCGGTGTGATCGGAACCGCCAGTGCCTACTACCTGGCCCGGCAAGGTTTCGAAGTCGTGGTGGTCGACCGCCAGCCGGCGGTGGCCATGGAAACCAGTTTCGCCAATGCCGGCCAGGTGTCGCCAGGTTATGCCTCGCCCTGGGCCGCGCCGGGCGTGCCGCTGAAAGCCATCAAGTGGTTGCTGCAGCGCCATGCGCCACTGGCGATCAAGGCCACCGGCGATATCGACCAGTACCTGTGGATGGCGCAGATGCTGCGCAACTGCACCGCCAACCGTTACGCCGTGAACAAGGAACGCATGGTCCGGCTGTCCGAATACAGCCGCGATTGCCTCGACGAACTGCGCGCCGAGACCGGCATCGCCTACGAAGGTCGCAGCCTCGGCACCACCCAACTGTTCCGTACCCAGGCCCAGCTCGACAACGCCGCCAAGGACATCGCCGTGCTCGAACAGGCCGGCGTGCCTTACGAGTTGCTCGACCGCGACGGTATCGCCCGGGTCGAGCCGGCCCTGGCCAACGTCTCCGATATCCTCGCCGGTGCCCTGCGCCTGCCCAACGACCAGACCGGCGACTGCCAATTGTTCACCACCCGCTTGGCGGAGATGGCCGTCAAGCTCGGTGTCGAGTTCCGCTTTGGCCAGAACATCCAGCGCCTCGATTTCGCCGGCGATCGCATCAATGGCGTGTGGATCGACGGCAAGCTGGAAACCGCCGACCGCTACGTGCTCGCCCTGGGCAGCTACTCGCCGCAACTGCTCAAGCCGCTGGGCATCAAGGCGCCGGTGTACCCGCTCAAGGGCTACTCGCTGACCGTACCGATCACCAACCCGGACATGGCCCCGACCTCGACCATCCTCGACGAAACCTACAAGGTTGCCATCACCCGCTTCGACAACCGCATCCGCGTCGGCGGCATGGCCGAGATCGCCGGTTTTGACCTGTCGCTGAACCCACGCCGGCGCGAAACGCTGGAGATGATCGTCAACGATCTTTATCCTTTGGGCGGCAACCTGCGCGAGGCCGAGTTCTGGACCGGCCTGCGCCCGACCACCCCGGACGGCACGCCGATCGTCGGCGCGACAGCGTTCCGCAACCTGTTCCTCAATACTGGTCATGGCACCCTCGGCTGGACCATGGCATGCGGCTCGGGTCGCTTGCTGGCCGACCTGATGGCGCGCAAAAAGCCGCAGATCAGCCCCGAAGGGCTCGACATTTCCCGTTACGGATACACTCAGGAGACCGCCAAGCATGGCAATCCAGCGCCAGCTCACCAATGAACGCATGAGCCAGATCGTTGCCCATAACGGCACCGTGTATCTTGCGGGCCAGGTGGGCAACGACATGAACGCCGGGATCGAACAGCAGACCCGGGAAACGCTGGGCAATATCGAGCGCCTGCTGGACCTGGCCGGTACCGACAAGACCCGCCTGCTCTCGGTGACCATCTACCTGAAGGATATCGATGCCGATTTCCAGGGCATGAACGCGGTCTGGGACAAATGGCTGCCCAAGGGCGTGGCTCCTGCCCGGGCCACGGTGCAGAGCAAGCTCTGCGAGCCGGAAATCCTCGTTGAAATGTCCGTGGTCGCTGCGCTCTCGTAACCTTCCTCTCTTCTGCCCGGTGTCGTTGCGGCACCGGGTCTTTTTCATCCACGAACAGACTGCCAGAAGGCTGCCGTCATGCGTCCCGCCCGTGCCCTGATCGACCTCCAAGCCCTGCGACACAACTACCGCCTTGCCCGCCAACTGTCCGGGGCTCGTGCCCTGGCGGTTATCAAGGCCGATGCCTACGGGCACGGCGCGCTGCGCTGCGCCCTGGCCCTGGAGCCGGAGGCCGACGGTTTTGCCGTGGCCTGCATCGAGGAAGCGCTGGCGCTGCGCGAGGTAGGGATCAAGGCACCGGTGTTGCTGCTCGAAGGCTTCTTCGAGGCCAGCGAACTGGAACTGATCGTCCAGCACGACCTTTGGTGCGTGGTGCATTCGCTGTGGCAACTGGAGGCGATCGAGAAGGCCAGCCTGGCCAGGCCGATCCAGGTCTGGCTGAAGATGGACACCGGCATGCACCGCGTCGGCCTGCATCCGCGCGATTACCAAGCGGCTTACCAGCGCCTGCAGGCCAGCGGCAAGGTGGCGAAAATCGTCCTGATGAGCCACTTCGCCCGCGCCGACGAACTGGACAGCAACGCCAGCAACGAGCAGGTCGCGGTATTCGACGCCGCGCGTCAGGGCCTGAAGGCCGAAACCAGCCTGCGCAACTCACCCGCCGTGCTCGGCTGGCCGCAGGTGCCGAGTGACTGGGTGCGGCCGGGCATCATGCTCTACGGTGCCACGCCGTTCGATACCGATCAGGCCGAAGCCGCGCGCCTGCAGCCGGTGATGACCCTGGAATCGAAAGTCATCAGTGTGCGCGAGTTGCCGGCGGGCGAGCCGGTGGGCTACGGCGCACGCTTCGTCAGCCCGCGTCCGACCCGGGTCGGTGTGGTCGCCATGGGCTATGCCGACGGCTATCCGCGCCATGCCCCGACCGGCACGCCGGTGCTGGTGGCCGGCAAGCGTGCCCAGCTGATTGGCCGGGTGTCGATGGACATGCTTTGCATCGATCTCACCGATGTACCCGAAGCCGGCCTCGGCAGTAGCGTGGAGCTGTGGGGCAAGCGCGTCCTGGCCAGCGATGTCGCCAGCCAGGCCGGCACCATCCCCTACCAGATCTTTTGCAACCTGCGGCGGGTGCCTTTGGTCTATACCGGAGAGTAGCGCCATCACTGACGAGCTGCGGGTCGAAGTGTTGTAAATACTGAACGCTGTTGCGATGATGGCGCACATTTCGACCCCCATTCATTCGTCAGGAGGCTCCAGCATTGGACGTCGGTGAACGACTACAAGCCATTCGCAAGATCAGGGGCCTCTCCCAGCGGGAGCTGGCCAAGCGCGCGGGTGTCACCAACAGCACCATCTCGATGATCGAGAAGAACAGCGTGAGCCCTTCGATCAGTTCGTTGCGCAAGGTGCTGAGCGGTATTCCCATGTCGATGATGGAGTTCTTTTCCGAAGACCTGCTGCCGGAGATCCCGACGCAGATCGTCTACAAGGCCCACGAACTGATCGACATTTCGGACGGCGAAGTGACCATGAAGCTGGTCGGCAACGGCCACCCGAGCCGCGCCATCGCCTTTCTCAACGAGATCTACCCGCCGGGCGCCGATACGGGTGAAGAAATGCTCACCCACGACGGCGAAGAGACTGGCATCCTCCTCGAAGGCAGGCTGGAACTGGTAGTCGGCCTGGAAACCTTCATCCTCGAGGCGGGCGACAGCTACTATTTCGAAAGCACCAAGCCACACCGTTTTCGCAACCCCTTCGATGAGCCGGCCCGGCTTATCAGCGCCGCCACCCCGGCGAACTTCTGACAGTACGGGTGGCGCGGCTGATTGTCGCGGATAAAGCCCTTTATTTAATGTGGTTGTTCCGGTGAGTCAGGGTTCCCGCTATACTTGCGCCGCCTGCGAATCCGTGGCCGCGGGCGTGACTAGCCACCATGAGGGTGTACGTGTGAATCCAATCAAGAAAATGCTGGCTATACCAGCTACCGTAGTGGCCCTTTGGGCAGTCAGTGCCCAGGCTGCAACCAACGACGATATCGCCAAGCGCCTGGAACCGGTCGGTCAGGTCTGCGTCCAGGGCCAGGAATGCAAGGGCATGGAAGTCGTGGCTACCGCAGGTGGCGGCGGCGCCAAGACCCCGGATGAAATCATCGCCAAGCACTGCAACGCCTGCCACGGTTCCGGCCTGCTGGGTGCGCCGAAGATCGGCGATACCGCCGCGTGGAAAGAGCGCGCCGACCACCAGGGTGGTCTGGACGGCATCCTCGCCAAGGCCATTACCGGCATCAATGCCATGCCACCCAAAGGCACCTGCGCCGACTGCTCGGATGACGACCTCAAAGGCGCCATCAAGAAGATGTCCGGCCTGTAGCCCCCGCGCGTCGCGCCTCGAAGCCCGCCTTGTGCGGGCTTAGTCGTTTCCGGGCTGTGCAGTAATTTGCACGTCGCTTCGGTCCAAGCTGTACTCAACGAACCCGACGGAGAGCCGACAGCGTGCGCATCTATTCGATCGAAGCCGCAGTGGACCAGGTACTGGCGCAATTGCCGGCCCACATTCACATGGGCCTGCCACTGGGCCTGGGCAAGCCCAACCGCTTCGTCAATGCGCTGTATGCCCGGATTCGCGAGCTGCCGGAGCGTCGGCTGACGATATACACGGCGTTGTCGCTCGGCCGCCCCGACCTCGGCGATGGCCTGCAACGGCGCTTTCTCGAACCCTTCGTCGAGCGAATCTTCGCCGACTACCCGGAGCTGGATTACCTGCGCGACCTGCGTGCCAGCCGCCTGCCAGCCAATATCCGCGTCGAACAGTTCTTCATGCAGCCCGGCAGCCTGCTGCACAGCGCGCAGGCGCAGCAGGACTACGTCAGCAGCAACTACAGCCATGCGGCGCGGGACATCAATGCCAAGGGCCTCAACCTGATCGCCCAGATCGTCGCCGAGGATGGCGAGCGGCCCGATCACCTGAGCCTGAGCTGCAACCCCGACATCACCCTCGACCTGCTGCCGATGATCGAGCGCCGCCGCGCTGCCGGTGAAACCATCCTCCTGCTCGGCCAGGTACATGCCGGGCTGCCCTATATGCCGGGCGCCTCCGAGTTGAGGCGCGAAGACTTCGACCTGCTGATCGACGAGCCCGAGCGGACCCGACTGTTTTCCACGCCGAACATGCCGGTCAGCACCCAGGATCATCTGATAGGCGTGTACGCCAGCACCCTGGTGCGCGATGGCGGCACGCTGCAGATCGGCATCGGCGCCATGGGCGATGCGCTGACTGCGGCCTTGCTGGCCCGGCAGGCGGACAACGAAGCCTACCAGGCCCTGCTCGGCGAGTTGCACCTGGGGCGCTGGCATGGGCTGATCGAGCGCGAGGGCGGGGTGATGCCTTTCGCCAGGGGGCTTTATGGTTGCAGCGAGATGCTGGTCAACGGCCTGCTGGCGTTGTTCGAGGCGGGCATCATCCGCCGTCCGGTATACCCCGATGCGGTGCGTCAGCAGGCGGCCAACGCGGGCGCGGCGGACACCGAGGACGGCGTGCTGGTGCATGGCGGTTTCTTCCTCGGGCCGCAGGCCTTCTATCAGCGGCTGCGCGACATGCCGCTGGCCCTGCGCAAGCGCATCGACATGGGTGCCATCAGTTTCATCAACGAGCTGTATGGGCAGGAAGCGCTCAAGCGCCTGCAGCGCCGCGAGGCGCGCTTCATGAACACGGTGTTCACCATGACCCTGATGGGCGCCGGGGTGGCCGACCAACTGGAGGACGGGCGGGTGCTCAGCGGTGTCGGTGGGCAATACAACTTCGTCGCCCAGGCGCACGCGCTGGAGGGTGCGCGTTCGGTTCTGCTCCTGCGTTCGTGGCGCGAAGCGGGCGGTGAGGTGAGTTCGAATATCGTCTGGGACTATGGCCACTGCACCATTCCCCGGCACCTGCGCGATGTGGTGGTGACCGAATATGGCATCGCCGATCTGCGCGGGCAGACCGACGCCGAGGTGATCGCCCGGCTGCTGGCGATCAGTGATTCACGCTTCCAGCCGCAGTTGCTGGCCCAGGCCAAGAAGGCCGGGAAATTGCCGGAGGGCTTTGAGCTGGACCCGCGTTACTACGACAACACCCCGGAGCGCCTGGAGGCTTTGCGCGGGCGGCATGCGCGGTTGTTCCCGGAGTATCCGCTGGGGTGTGATTTCACGGCCGAGGAGCGGGACCTGCTGCGGGCGCTGAACTGGCTGAAGAGCAAATTCAAGCTCAGCGAAGCGCTGGAACTGGGCAAGGCGGCGCTGGACGCGCCTCCGGCGGAAGACTGGTCGGCGCAGTTGGCGCGGATGGGGCTGGAAAAGCCGGAGGGGTTGAAGGAGGAGGTGTACCAGCGGCTGGTGCTGGCGGGGTTGCAGGCTACCGCACCATACCGGACTTACTGACGGATCGCGGACCCTGTGGGAGCGGGTTCACCCGCGATAGCGGTAGTGGCTTCTCAAACGCTATCGCGGGTGAATCGGAGCGCCGAACCGCCGCTCCCACAGGGTCCGCGTGATCCTAAGAAAGCTGACTATTCTTATTTCCTAAAGGTATTTAAATAATTTTTCTTATGCCTTTATAGTCGACCCCCTGCGTACCTGCCGACCAATCGGCGCGCCGCACGAACACGAACCAACACGGCGAAACCGTGAGTTTCTGATCGACGCGCGCTCCATTGGACGCGCTCTTCGCGGGAGTTAAACATGTCAGCGGCCTCCAACGCCTTGTCGTCCATCGACAGCGCACAGCAGCAACACTTCGAGATCCGGCCTTTCGACGGCGCAGTCGGCGCCGAGATCATCGGCCTGGACCTGGCGCAACCGGTGAATGGCGAAGACTTCGCCAGGATCCACCGGGCCCACCTCGACCATCATGTCCTGGTCTTCCGCGACCAGCGCATCACCCCGGAACAACAGATTGCCTTCAGCCGTCGCTTCGGCGTGCTGCAGATCCATGTACTCAAGCAGTTCCTGCTGGCCAATCATCCGGAAATCCTCATCGTCTCCAACATCGTCGAGAACGGCCAGAACATCGGTCTCGGCGACGCCGGCAAGTTCTGGCACTCGGACCTGTCCTACAAGGAACTGCCGAGCCTGGGGTCGATGCTGCATGCCCAGGAACTGCCCAGCGAAGGCGGCGATACCTTGTTCGCCGATATGCACAAGGCCTGGGACGGCCTGCCGGAAGCATTGCGCAAGGCGGTCGAAGGCCGTCAGGCGGCGCATTCCTACACCGCGCGCTACAGCGAGACCAAGTTCGAAGGCAATTGGCGCCCGACCTTGACCGCCGAGCAACTGGCCCAGGTGGCCGAAGTCATCCATCCCGTGGTGCGCACCCATCCGGAAAACGGGCGCAAGGCGCTGTTCGTCAGCGAAGGTTTCACCACCCGCATCGTCGGCCTGCCCGAGGATGAAAGCCGGCAGATCCTCGCCGAGCTGTACGCCCACAGCGTGCTTGAGCAGAACATCTACCGCCATCAGTGGCAGCCCCATGACCTGGTGTTCTGGGACAACCGCTCGCTGATCCACCTTGCCACCGGCTGCCCGGCGCACCTGCGTCGCAAGCTGTACCGCACCACTATCCAGGGCGACGCCCCGTTCTGATCCGTCGAGGACTCATCATGCGCAAGACTCTCAGCCGCCTCGCGGCCGGTATCGGCCTGAGCGCCAGCCTGATCGCCGGCAGCCTCGTCGCTCCGGCCACGGCCCAGGCCGAAGGCGAAATCCGTATCGCCGAACAGTTCGGCATCGTTTACCTGTTGCTCAACGTGGTCCGTGACCAGAACCTGATCGAGAAGCACGGCAAGGAACAAGGCATCGATATCAAGGTGGACTGGACCCAGCTTTCCGGTGGCGCCGCGACCAACGACGCGCTGCTTTCCGGCTCGGTGGATATCGTCGGTGCCGGCGTCGGCCCGCTGCTGACCATCTGGGACCGCACCTACGGCCGGCAGAACGTCAAGGCCGTGGCTTCGCTCGGCAACTTCCCGTACTACCTGCTGAGCAGCAACCCGAACGTGAAAACCATCGCCGACATCAGCGAGAAAGACCGCATCGCCTTGCCTGCGGTGGGTGTCTCGGTGCAGTCGCGCTTCCTTCAGTACGCCGCGGCCCAGCAGTGGGGCGACAAGGAGTACAACCGTCTCGACAAGTACACCCTGGCCGTTCCGCACCCGGACGCCACTGCCGCGCTGCTCGCCGGCGGCACCGAGCTCAACGGTCACTTCTCCAACCCGCCGTTCCAGGAGCAGGCACTGGCCAACAGGGACGTGCATGTCGTTCTCGACACCTATGAACTGCTCGGCCCCAACTCGCCGACCGTGCTGTTCACCACCGAGAAATTCCGCAAGGACAACCCGAAAACCTACAAGGCCTTCGTCGATGCCCTCGCCGAAGCGGCGGATTTCGCCCAGAAGGACAAGGCTGCGGCGGCTGACACCTATATCCGCGTGACCAAGGCCAAGATCAGCCGCGACGAGCTGCTGAAGATCATCGACAACCCGAAGTACGAATTCACCATTACGCCGAAGAACACCTACAAGCTGGCGGAGTTCCTCTACCGCGTCGGTGCGATCAAGCACAAACCCGAGTCGTGGAAGGACTACTTCTTCCAGGATGAAAAGCCGCTTCAGGGGAGCTGAGTTCATGACCGCCCAACTGCAAGGCCACACGGCCAGCAAGCTGAGCCGAGTAGACACCCCACCGTTGTTGCAGGTGGACAACCTCAGCCTGGAATACCGCACCGCGCAGCGCGTGGTGCGGGCCACCCACCAGGTCAGTTTCGAAGTGGACAAGGGCGACCGCTTCGTCCTGCTCGGGCCCTCGGGCTGCGGCAAGTCCACCTTGCTCAAGGCGGTCGGCGGCTTCATCGCGCCGAGCGAAGGCAGCATCCGCCTGCAAGGGCAAGCGGTGCATGGCCCGGGTCCGGACCGCATCGTGGTGTTCCAGGAATTCGACCAATTGCCGCCCTGGAAGACGGTGAAGCAGAACGTCATGTTTCCGCTGCTGGTCTCGGGCACCCTCAAGCGCGCCGAGGCCGAGCAGCGCGCCCTGGAATACCTGGAGAAGGTCGGCCTGGCGGCTTTCGCCGACGCCTATCCGCACACGCTTTCCGGAGGCATGAAGGCGCGGGTGTCGATCGCCCGGGCCCTGGCCATGCAGCCGAAGATCCTGCTGATGGACGAGCCCTTCGCCGCCCTCGACGCCCTGACCCGGCGCAAGATGCAGGAAGAGCTGCTGGCGCTGTGGGAGGAGGTGCGCTTTACCCTGCTGTTCGTCACCCACTCCATCGAGGAAGCGCTGGTGGTGGGTAACCGCATTCTCCTGCTGTCGCCCCATCCGGGCCGGGTGCGCGCCGAGATCCACAGCCATCAGTACGACCTGCACAGCCTCGGCGGCGCCGACTTCCAGGCCAGCGCGCGGCGTATCCACAGCCTGCTGTTCGAAGACGGCCAGGCGCCGGTCGCCGATGCCGAACTGGGTTTCACCGATATCCGTATCGCCTACTGACCGGGAGCCTTGTCATGACGATCCAATCTTCCCCGCGTCGGGAATACGAAATTGCCCTGCAGCCATGGGACGGCGTCGCGCTGGAGCGCGAGCTGCCGCTGGTCCAGCGCTTGTGGCAACACGGCTGGCTGCGCAAGAGCGTGATCCTGCTGTTGATCGCCATCCTCTGGGAAGCCGCCGCCCGCTACCAGGGCAACGACCTGCTGCTGCCGACCTTCCTGCAAACCGCCCAGGCCCTGTGGGACGGCATGATCAGCGGCGAGTTGCCGGCCAAGGTCGGCGTGTCGCTGGTGGTGCTGGTCAAGGGCTATGTACTGGGCATCATCCTCGCCTTCGGCCTCACCAGCCTGGCGGTTTCGACCCAGTTCGGCCGTGACCTGCTCGGCACCCTGACCTCGATGTTCAACCCGCTGCCGGCCATCGCCCTGCTGCCGCTGGCGCTGCTGTGGTTCGGGCTGGGCGAGAACAGCCTGATCTTCGTCCTGGTGCATTCGGTGCTGTGGGCGCTGGCGCTGAATACCTACGCGGGGTTCCTCGGGGTCAACGAGACGCTGCGCATGGCCGGGCGCAACTACGGCCTGCGCGGGCTGCGCCTGGTGTTGCATATCCTGGTGCCGGCGGCGCTGCCGTCGATTCTTTCCGGGTTGAAGATCGGCTGGGCCTTCGCCTGGCGCACGCTGATCGCCGCCGAGCTGGTGTTCGGCGCTACCAGCGGCAAGGGCGGGCTGGGCTGGTACATCTTCCAGAACCGCAACGAGCTGTACACCGACAAAGTCTTCGCCGGGCTGGCGGTGGTGATCCTGATCGGCCTGCTGGTGGAAGGCCTGGTGTTCAACGCGCTGGAGCGCGTGACCGTGCGCCGCTGGGGCATGCAGCGCTGAATCAGTCTTGCTGATACGCCGCCGCCGCATTGCTCAGGGTCTGCGAGATCAACTGGCGCAAGGCCGGCGGCTGCTCCACCACCAGCTCATCGCCCTGGCTCAGCAGCCACCAGCGCAGGCTCCAGCTATTGCTGACCGTGGCCTGCAGGCGATGACCGTGTTCCAGGTCGGTCAGTTGCATGTCCGGTGACAACGGCGTCTCCTGCATGCGTCGGGCGAGGTTGTCGCTGATCCAGGCCTGCAGCTCGATCTTCTCCGCGCTGCCGAACTGCAGGGCATCGCTGCGCAGGTAGGCTTGCAGGTCGAAGTCGTCCAGGCCCAGGGCCGGGCTGTCCAGCACGCTCAAGTGGCGGAAACGGTGTACGGCGAACTGGCGGATATCGCTGTAGGGCTGGGCCGTGGCGATCAGGTAGGCGACCTGGCCGCGCTGGATCAGGGCCAGCGGATTGAGGGTCAGATCGACGGTGCGATCGTTATGCGCCGAGTAATACAGGCCCTGTAACTGATGCTCGTCGAGCAGCGCCTTTTGCACCGTTTCAAGGATGTTGTCCGGCACCTCGGGCGCGCGCATGTTCATCTCCGGCCGCACACTGGCGACCTTGTCCAGCCAGCGCGCGGCCTTGTTTTGCGCCGACAGGGTTTCGAGCTTTTGCCGGGCATGGGCGAAGCGGGCATCCAGGCCCTTGAGCATGCTGCCGGGCAGCAGCGGCCGCACGGCTTCCTCCACCAGCGCCAGGCTCAGTGCTTCGCTGACGCTCAGGCCACGCAACTCTACGCAGGCATTCGCTGCCCAATACCAACCATAGGGAATGCTGCGGTCGTTGCGCTCCAGCGGAAAGATCAACGAAAGCTCGTTGAGATCGCGCTCGATGCTGCGCTTGCTGATGGTGAAGCCGGCGTCCTTCAGGCGCATCACCAGCTCCGCGCTGGTGATGCCCGGCGAGCGGCTGGGCAACTGGCGCAGCAATTCCCATTGACGACTGAGGGTGGCGCGTGTGGTAGCGGAGGGCAAAACGGTGAGTCCTTGTCTAGGCTTGCGGCAAAAGCAGGGTATTCGCCACATGATATGGCAATTTGCCATTAATTTATCCATTCAAGGATGAACCGTTGAATCGCTCCGACGAACGTGTTCGCGACAGGTTTTGTCGTGACGCTGCGCACAATCACGCCTCAACGCCCAGAAGGAAGCCAAGAAGGAGGGCGGTTCCATGAGGATGAACATGTCTGCTGCCAGCAATATCTATTCTCTGCTCGGGCGCCTGTTGCCGGAGCGTGTGATGCCAGCGCCCGGGCCTGCCCGTGTGCGGCGGCTCTACAGCGGTGTCGGCATGCCGGCGCAGCGCGCGGCGTTGGGGGAAAGCTTCAGCCTGGTCAGCCTGCTGGACGAAGCGCACGACCTGCAGACGGTGTATGCCGACCTGCGCAGGCAGGCATTGGATGGCAGCGTGGCGGCGCTCAACGACCTTGGCTGGATCTGGCTCAACGGCCGTTACTGGCGCGCCGATCCGGTGCTGGCCGGGCACCTGCTGCGCATGGCGGCGTTGCAGGGCAGTGCGGTGGCCTGGTTCAACCTCGGCCAGCAGCACTACTTCGGCAAGGGTGTGCAGGTCGCCTATGCCAACGCCGCCGAGTACTACCGGCATGCCTTCGAGGCGGGGCTGGCGGAGGCAGCGGCGGCGCTGGGAGACCTGTACGAGGAAGAGGTCTGCGACAGCGACAGCGACTCCAACCCCTGGCAGATGGACCCGCGACAAGCCTATGAATGGTTCATGCGTGGCGCGCAGCGCGGAGATGCCCGGTGTCGCTTCGAGGCGGGGTATCGCTTGCTGCACGGGCTCCAGGTGGACAAGGACAGCCGTGCCGGGGTGTATTGGCTGGAGCTGGCGGCGGTGGCCGGAGTGATGCAGGCGGCGGAAGAGCTGGCCCTGCATTTCCAGACCGCAGGCAATGAGCTGCGCTACCTGTTCTGGCGCGACCAGGCGATCGGCCTGGGCAGCCCGCTGGCGTTGGCGATGAAGGTCGAGGATCAGTTGCGTACCTAGCAAGAACACCGTGGTCCCTGTGGGAGCGGGTTTACCCGCGATTGCAATAGTGAATTCACCATCGCAATCGCGGGTAAACCCGCTCCCACAGGTACGCGTAGATCGGTATCTCTCCCAGACGGCTATTGACGCTCCCCGCACCTTCGAAGGATATTAATAGTTAGCAAACTATGAATATTCCCCGATGAAGCTCGAAGCACTGCAAATGAACACCAGCAGCGGCATGGTCATGGCCAGCCGCAGTTGGCGACGCATCTGCCAGACCACCCTGGCGCGCTTTGGCATCAGCGAGGCCTGCGCCGTACCGCTGCTGATGATCCTGCGCCTTGGTGACGGTGTGCATCAGGTCGCGGTGGCCCAGGCGGTGGGGGTGGAAAGCCCGTCGCTGGTGCGTCTGCTCGACCAGTTGTGCAGCGCCGGTTATGTCCGGCGCTGCGAAGATCCAGGTGACCGCCGGGCCAAGGCCCTGTCGCTGACCGACGAAGGCCGCAGCCTGGCCGAAGCCATCGAGGGCGAGCTGGTGCGCCTGCGCCGCGACGTGCTCAAGGACGTCTGCGCGGCAGACCTGGAGGCCACCCTGCGCGTGGTCAAGGCCTTCGAAGAGGCGGCGCAACGTTCGCCGGGCCTGCCCCTGTGAAGCACTTCTTCAGCTCGATGCCGCCCGCGCGGGACTGGTTCTACGGTGTGCGCACCTTCGCCGCATCGATGATCGCCTTGTACATCGCCCTGCTCCTGCAATTGCCACGACCTTACTGGGCGATGGCGACTGTCTATATCGTCTCCAGCCCTTTTGTCGGGCCGACCAGTTCCAAGGCCCTGTACCGTGCCGTTGGCACCTTGCTCGGCGCCGCCGGGGCGGTGTTCCTGGTGCCGCTGCTGGTTCAGGCGCCGGTGTTGCTGACCCTGGCCGTGGCCCTGTGGACCGCGACCCTGCTGTTCCTCTCCCTGCACCTGCGCACCGCCAACAGCTACACCCTGATGCTGGCCGGCTACACCCTGCCGATGATCGCCCTGCCGGTGGTGGACAATCCCCAGGCGGTGTTCGACATCGCTTCGTCCCGGGCCCAGGAAATCTGCCTGGGTATCGTCTGTGCAGCGGTGGTCGGTGCGGTGTTCTGGCCGCGCCGCTTGACCCCGGTGTTCGTTGGCGCCACCGGCAACTGGTTCGGCAGCGCCATCGGCTACTGCGACATCTTTCTTGCCCGCAATGTGCCTGCCGACAGCGTGGCGGGCCTGCGCGGCTCGATGGTGGCGACCTTCAATACCCTGGAAATGATGATCGGCCAGCTATCCCACGAAGGCGCGCGGCCACAGACGGTGAAGAACGCCCGCGAGCTGCGTGGGCGCATGATCCACCTGCTGCCGGTGGTCGATGCCCTGGATGACGCCTTGCTCGCCCTCGAAGGCCGTGCACCGGAGCAGGCCGCGCAACTGGAGGGGCTGCTTGCACAGGCGCGCGAATGGCTGAAGATTACCGCGACGCAAGCCCCGGTAGCACGCTGGGCGGCCCTGCGCGACCAGCTCGAACGCCTGCAGCCCAGCGTCGCCGAACTCGACCAGCGCCCCGGGCTGCTGCTGTCCAACGCCCTTTACCGCCTCGGTGAATGGATCGACCTGTGGCAGGACTGCTGCAGCCTCAAGCACGCCATCGCCAATGAAGACCTTTCGCCCTGGCGCGCGGTGTATCGCCATTGGCGCCTGGGCCGCCTGACGCCTTTCTTCGATCGCGGCCTGATGCTGTATTCGGTGTTTTCCACCTTCAGTGCCATCGCCGTGGCCACCGGCCTGTGGATCGCCCTGGGCTGGGCCGATGGCGCCAGCGCGGTGATCCTCGCGGCAGTGGCGTGCAGCTTCTTCGCCGCCATGGACGACCCGGCGCCGCAGATCTACCGCTTCTTCTTCTGGACCACCCTGTCGGTGGTGTTCGCCAGCCTGTATCTATTCCTGGTCCTGCCCAACCTGCATGACTTCCCCATGCTGGTGCTGGCCTTCGCCGTGCCCTTCATCTGCGTCGGCACCCTGACCGTGCAGCCGCAGTTCTACCTCGGCACCTTGCTGACTATCGTCAACACCGCCTCCTTCATCAGCATCCAGGGCGCTTACGACGCGGACTTCCTCGCCTTCGCCAATGCCAATATCGCCGGCCCGGTGGGCCTGCTGTTCGCCTTTATCTGGACCCTGGTGATGCGCCCGTTCGGCGTCGAGCTGGCGGCCCGGCGCCTGACCCGCTTCAGTTGGCGCGACATCGTCGGCATGACCCGCCCAGCCACCCTCGCTGAACACCGCCGCCTCGGGGTGCAGATGCTCGACCGCCTGATGCAGCACCTGCCACGCCTGAGCCAGACCGGCCAGGACAGCGGCGCGGCCCTGCGGGACCTGCGCGTGGGCCTTAACCTGCTGGACCTGCTCGCCTACCTGCCACGGGCAACCCCGGAGCCTCGGGCGGCGCTGGAAAACGTCATCGAGGAAGTCGGCGGCCACTTCCAGGCCTGCCTTGACGCCGGCGAGCGCCAGCACGCCCCGGCTGTGTTGCTGGGCAGCATGGAAAAGGCCCGTCGCGCCCTCAACCTCGACGCCATGGAAGGCTGCGCCGAAGCGCGCCTGCATTTGCTCCATGCCCTCAGCGGCCTGCGCCTGGCACTGCTGCCGGGTGTGGAGGTTGTGCTGGAGCCCGATCCGCAATCGCAACTGCCCTATGGCCTCGACGGAGCACCCCTGTGATCGGTGAATTGGATATCAGCGGGGTATTCCTGCCCACGCTGCTGGTGATGATGCTAGTCAGCTACCTGCTGTTCCTCGGCATCCACGCGGTGCTCAACCGCCTGCATTTCTACCGCCTGGTCTGGCACCGGGCGTTGTTCAACGTTGCGCTCTACGCCGTGCTCCTTGGCACGCTGGACCACTTTTGCCGAAGCCTGATGCTGCCATGAAGAAACCGTTTTTGACCCTGGGCCGTGTGGTCCTGACACTGTTGGTTGTGACCCTGGCGACCGTGCTGGTCTGGCAGATGGTCCTGTACTACATGTTCGCCCCCTGGACCCGCGACGGGCATATCCGTGCCGACGTGATCCAGATCGCTCCCGATGTCTCCGGCCTGATCCAGGAAGTCGCGGTGCGCGACAACCAGCCGATCAAGCGTGGCGACGTGCTCTTCACCATCGACCAGGACCGCTTCCGCCTGGCCCTGCGCCAGGCCCAGGCGACCCTGGCCGAGCGCAAGGAAAGCCTGGCCCAGGCCCAGCGCGAAGCCCGGCGCAACAAGGGCCTGGGCAACCTGGTCGCCGCCGAGCAACTGGAAGAGAGCCAGTCGCGCCAGGCCCGCGCCCAGTCGGCGCTGGACGAGGCCCAGGTGGCCGTGGATGCGGCGCAGCTCAACCTTGACCGTTCGGTGGTCCGCAGCCCGGTCAACGGCTACCTCAACGACCGCGCGCCGCGCGCCCACGAGTTCGTCAGCGCCGGGCGTCCGGTACTGGCGGTGGTGGACAGCGAGTCGTATCACGTCGATGGCTACTTCGAGGAAACCAAGCTCTCCGGCATCCATGTCGGGCAGGCCGTGGATATCCGCGTGATGGGCGACAACACCCGGCTGCGCGGCCATGTGCAGAGCATCGTTGCCGGTATCGAGGACCGTGACCGCAGCAGCGGCGCCAACCTGTTGCCCAACGTCAACCCGGCGTTCAGCTGGGTACGCCTGGCGCAACGGATTCCGGTGCGCATCGCCTTCGACGAAGTACCGGCGGACTTCCGCCTGATCGCCGGACGCACCGCCACGGTGTCGATCATCGAGGACACCCGGCAATGAAAAGGCTGTCGCTGCTTGGCTTGAGCGTGCTGCTCTCGGCCTGCCAGATGGTCGGGCCGGATTACCGGTTGCCGGACAAGGCCGCCTTCAATCGTAATGACCTGCAAGGACAACTGCGCGCCGACGCCGACAGCGTGGTTTCGGCGCCGGTGCCGAAGGACTGGTGGCGGCTGTATCGTGACGAGCGCCTGGATGCCCTGGTCAACCAGGCGCTGGCGGCCAACAGCGAACTGCGCGTGGCAGCGGCGAACATCGCCCGGGCCCGGGCGCAGGTCGAGGAAGCCGAGGCGCAAGGCGGCTTCAACGGTGGCGTCAAGCTCGGCGCGCAGCGCCTGCAGGAGTCCGGCGAGGCCTTCCTGCTGGCGGACAAGGTGCCGGTGGCGAACATCGGCGAGGCGATCATCAGCGCGTCCTACCAGTTCGACCTGTGGGGCACATTGAAGCGTGGCGTCGAGGCGGCCCAGGCCAATGCCGACGCGGTGCAGGCCGCGGCAGATACAGCGCGGATCACCGTGGTGGCCGATGTGGTGCGGGCCTATACCCAGGTCTGCGCGGCCAACGAGGAATATCACATCGCCCGCGAATCGCTGGACCTGCAAAACCAGAGCGTCAGCCTGACCCGGCGCCTGCGTGATGCCGGGCGTGGCGATGAAACCCAGGTGACCCGTACCGAGACCCGCTTCAAGTCGCTGCGCGCCGAGTTGCCGCGCTACCAGGCGGCGCGGGACGCGGGGCTGTACACCTTGTCGATGCTGCTGGCCAAACCGGTTGATCAACTGCCGGCGGGGACTGCCGATTGCGCCGAGCTGCCGCATATCGCCCGGGTGTTGCCGGTGGGTGACGGCGCCGCGTTGCTCAAGCGGCGCCCGGATGTACGCCGGGCCGAGCGCATGCTGGCGGCGTCCACCGCGACCATCGGCGTGGCGACCGGACAGTTGTATCCGGATATCAGCATCGGCGCGCAGGTGGGGACCATCGGTATCCTGGAAAACCTCGGCAAGCCGGCGACCAACCGCTGGGGCTTCGGCCCGCTGCTGACCTGGACGGTGCCGACCAATGGCTCGCGGGCGCGGATCCGCGAAGCCGAGGCCGGCACCCAGGCGGCGCTGGCCAACTTCGACGGCGTGGTGTTGAACGCCATACGCGAAACCCAGACCAGCCTGTCGCAGTACAGCGCCTTGCTGGATCGGCGCGATGCGCTGGAAGAGGCGGAGCGTTCGGCGAAACTGGCGGCGGACCAGACGCACCGGTTCTATCAGGCCGGGCGGGCGTCGTTCCTCGCGGATCTGGAGGCGACCCGGACCTATACCGATATGCGCGCGCAACTGGCGACGGCGAATACCCAGGTGGCGATGGGGCAGATCGGGTTGTTCCTGGCGCTCGGTGGTGGCTGGTAGATCGCAGGGCTGCAGGCTGGTCCAGAACCCTGTGGGAGCGGGTTTACCCGCGATTACGTCAGTGGCCCCACCATCGCAATCGCGGGTGAACCCGCTCCCACAGGGTTCACCTAAACTTTCACTCCTCCAGGCAATCAATCCCTTATCAACCCGCCCAAAGGAGTGCCACATGGACCTGTCCCACCACGAATTCTCCGCCTTGTTCGAGCAACTCGGCCTGCCTTCCGATGCCACCAGCATCCAGCAGTTCCTCACCAGTCACTCCCCGCTGAAGAACGAAATCAAGCTGGTCGATGCGCCGTTCTGGAGCGATGCCCAGCGCGCCTTCCTCAAGGCCGAATACATCGCCGATTCGGACTGGATCATGACCATCGATCAACTCAACGTGGCCCTCAGAAATAAACGCTGAGCGGCACCCTATGAGCTTCATTGGCGTTGCTATGCTCAGAAAAAAACAACAAGGGGACAGCGCCAATGAAAGACCCCTATGCCGTCGGCTTCTGGGCAGCCGTTGCTGCCCTGGGCCTGCTGACCGCCGGTTATTTCTACGGGGTCAGGGAAGTCCACCAGCTCGATCAGGCCCGCCAGTTCCTCTACGGAGCCGCCGGCCTGATCGCGGCCCTCGCCCTGAGCGCGCTGGCGTGGATTCGCTGGCAGTTGCTGAAGACGCGAAGACGCCAGCTGGAACAGGGACGAACGCTGGTCGCCATCTGGAACACCAAGGTTGCCCTGCGCCGCGTCGAAACCGTGTTCGACCGCTATTTCTGGGGCAGCTACTGGCAGCCGGGGCGGACCTTCCAGGAAGTGATGGGCGAGCTTGAAGGCACGCCTCTGGAGCGCAGCCTCGAAGCGCTCAAGGCGCAGTGCCAGGAGCTCGACCAGGAAACCCACGACCGCCACCGTCATTGGCTGAACAACGCCCGCGAGCTGTCCAGCGTGGCCACGGCGATGGCCCGCGAGCGCTACCAGCTCGACCTGTGCGACTCGCAGCAAAGCTCGCGACGCGGTGCTGCGGTGCTCAACCGCGACCTCGAGGTGCTGGTGTACACCTGGTCGGCGCGGTTGCGCAGTTTCGATCATCAGCTCGATGAACTCGAGGGCGAATACCGCTAGCTATCATTCGCCGCGGATATAGCCTTCCAGCTGGCGAATCAGATCGGCCTGCTCGGCGATGGCTTCCTTGACCAGGTCGCCGATCGACAGCAGGCCGAGCAGTTTGCCGTCTTCCACCACCGGCAGGTGGCGCAGGTGGCTGTTGGTCATCATGTTCATGCAGGTGTCGACGTTCTGATGGGAGTTCACGGTGATCACCGGTGAGCTCATGATCTCGCGTACTTCGGTACCCACCGATGAGCGCCCCTTGAGCACCATCTTGCGCGCGTAATCACGCTCGCTGACGATGCCCACCACTTCGCCACCCTCGACCACCGGCAACGCGCCGACGTTTTTCTCTGCCATCACCATCAGAGCCTCGAGCACCGTCTGGTGCGGCGCGATGGTGTAGACCTGGTCGGTATGCTGCGACTTCAACTTCAATAGCTGTGCCACGGTTTTCATTGTGGGCCCTCTGCATGGGGTGGTGTTGGTAAGGCAGATACCCACAAGAATCGTGCACGACCGCAGAACGGGCAAGGCGGATTGCGGCATCGAGGCCATTGAAAAACGTCATCGCCAGGTTTTTCCCGGCCCGCTCCGTGTTTTCAGCCCTGGCTGGCGCTGTTGGCGCCAAGGATCTTGCCGAGGAACTGCCTGGTCCGCTCGTGCTGCGGGTTGGCGAATAGCGCCTTGGCTTCGCCCTGTTCGACGATCACGCCCTTGTCGAAGAAGATCACCCGGTTGGCCACGTCGCGGGCGAAATTCATTTCGTGGGTAACGATGATCATCGTGCGTTTTTCCCTGGCGAGGTCGCGGATGGTCGCCAGCACCTCGCCGACCAGTTCCGGGTCGAGGGCCGAGGTGGGCTCGTCGAAGAGGATCACCTGGGGCTCCATCGCCAGCGCGCGGGCGATGGCCACGCGCTGTTGCTGGCCGCCGGACAGGCGCCGCGGATAGGCGTCTTCCTTGCCCGCCAGACCGACCTTGGCCAGCAGTGCCCGCCCCAGTGCCGCCGCCTGTTCGTGGGGTGTTTTCTTCACGATCAACGGACCTTCGATCACGTTTTCCAGCGCGGTGCGATGGGGAAACAGATTGAAGTTCTGGAACACGAATCCGACCTGCTGGCGCAGGCGGCGGATCAGCCCGCCCTGCTGCTTGAGCGGGCGGCCGGCGTCGATCTGCACGTCACCGACCTGGATGGTGCCGCCGTCCGGGGTTTCCAGCAGGTTCAGGCAGCGCAGGAAGGTGGTCTTGCCCGAACCGCTGGGGCCGATGATGGCGATGACTTCCCCGGGCTCGACGGTCAGGTCGATGTCCTTGAGCACGGCGTGATCGTTGAAATGCTTGTTCAGGCCTTGCACGCGGATCATCGTTGCGGCTCCTGGTCATGCCGGTTGACCCGGGCCTCCATGCGGTGCTGGAAGTGGGCGAGGATGCTGCAAAGGATCCAGTAGATCACCGCCACGGCCAGGTACATGGTGAACACCTCGAAGGTGCGCGCGGTGATCAACTGCGCCTGGCGGAACAGCTCGGGTACCTGGATGGTGGCGGCCAGGGCGGTGTCCTTGACCAGCGAGATAAAGCTGTTGCCCAGCGGCGGCAGGGCCGTGCGCAGCGCCTGCGGCAGGATCGCCCGACGCATCGCCTGGGTGCGGGTCATGCCGATGCTGGCGGCGGCTTCCCATTGGCCGCGGTCGATCGAGGAGATCGCCGCGCGCAGGATTTCGCAGATATAGGCGGCCATGTTCAGCGACAGGCCGATCAGCGAAGCCGGGATCGGATCGAGTTCGATACCGATCTGCGGCATGCCGAAGTAGATCACGAACAATTGCACCAGCAGCGGCGTGCCGCGGAAGAACGACACGTAGATGCGCGCCAGCCAGTCCAGCGGGGGGATCTTCGACAGGCGCATCAACGCCAGGGCGAAGCCCAGGATCAGGCCGAAGAACATCCCGCCGACGCTGAGCAATACGGTGTAGCCAGCGCCCTTCAGCAGGAAGGGCGTGGAGTCGGCAACCAGTTGCAGGCTTTCAGCGATCATTTGGTGACATCAGCACCGAAGTATTTCTCCGACAGCTTGGCCAGCGTGCCGTCGGCGCGCAGCTTGTCCAGGGCCTTGTTGATCGCCTCGAGCAGCTCCGGCTCGCCCTTGCGCAGGGCCACGCCCGATTCCAGGCGGGAGAAGGCGGCGCCGGCCAGTTCGGTGTCCTTGGCCTTTTGCGCATATTCCAGTGCGGCCAGGCGATCGATCAGGATCGCGTCGATGCGCCCGTTGCGCAGGTCGGCGAACTTGCTCGGATCATCCTCGTAGGTGCGCACGTCGGCTTGCGGCACGGCCTGTTTCACCCATTGCTCGTAGTTGGTGCCCAGGCCCACACCGACCTTCTTGCCGGCCAGGTCGGCGGCGGCATTGATGTTCAGGTCAGCAGCTTTCTTCTTCAGGATCAGCGCCTGGATACCGGAAACGGTGTAGGGCTCGGAGAAGTCGTATTTCTTCTTGCGCTCGTCGGAGATGGTCACCTGGTTCACCACCACGTCGAGACGCTTGGACTCCAGGGCGGCGAGAATCCCGTCCCACTTGGTCGGCTGGACCTTGGCCTTGACGCCCAGCTCCTTGGCCAGGGCTTCCGACAGCTCTACCTCGAAGCCGGTCAGCTTGCCGTTCTCGTCGACGAAGCTGAACGGTGGGTAGGTGCCTTCCAGGCCGACGTTGATCACGCCCTTGTCCTTGATGGTCTGCAACTGCTCGCCGGCCACTGCCTGGCCGAGCAGGCTGGCACCCAGCAGAATGCCGGCGCCGACACCGAGAATGCGTTTGGTGAAAACGGAAATCGTCATGCCCTGTCCCCAGTCTTGTTGTGAAAGTGGTGGTGACTATAAGAGCGCGCTCTATAGGCCTGAAAATAATAAAAAGTAATTCTCATATTCTTTTCAGGCTTATGCGTCTGCGCCGGTCTCAGCGTGTATAGACATCAGGGTAGGCGAATAATGCCGGCGCCCCGCCCGTGTGCAGAAAAATCAGTGGACCTTCGTCGAAGCGTTGCCGGGCGATGCCGTCGAGCAGCCCGGCCATGGCCTTGCCGGTATACACCGGGTCGAGCAGGACGCCTTCCTGGCTGGCCAGCAGGCGGATCGCGGCGAGGCCGCCGGCATTGGCTTCGCCGTAGCGGGGCGCGTAGTACTCGTCCCACAAGTTGACCTTGAAGGCGTTTGGCAGTTGTACGCCGAGCAGCTCGGCGGTGCGTTCGGCCAGGGCTTGGACCTTGGGTTTCTGGGCCTCTTCGCTGCGCGAAACGGTGATGCCGATCACCGGCAGGTCGGGCAGGCGCTCGGCCAATGCCAGGGCCAGGCCGGCATGGGTGCCGGCGCTGCCGGAGGCGAGGACCACGCCGGCAAAGCGCTGGCCGCTCTGTTCGATCTGCGCGGCCAGCTCCAGCCCGGCGCGCACGTAGCCCAGGGCGCCGAGGGCATTGGAGCCGCCGATGGGCACCAGGTACGGCTTGCGGCCGCTGGCATGCAGGCGCACGCCGAGGGCCTGGAGCTGCTCGTCGGCATTGTCGAGGTTGTCGACCAGCTCGACCTTGGCATCGAACAGCTCCAGCAACCGGCGGTTGCCGTTCTCCAGGTACTCGGTGGAATCGGTGCCGGTGGGGTTTTCCAGCAGCGCCACGCAACCGAGGCCGAGACGGGCGGCGAGGGCAGCGGTCTGGCGTACATGGTTGGACTGGATCGCGCCGGCGGTGACCAGGGTATCCGCGCCCTTGGCCAGGGCGTCGGCGCCGAGGTATTCGAGCTTGCGCAGCTTGTTGCCGCCGAGGGCGAGGGGCGTGAGGTCGTCGCGCTTGAGGTAGATCTCGCGCCCGGCCCAGGCCGACAGGCGCTGGAGCTTTTCCAGCGGGGTCGGGGTACCGAGCAGTTCCAGGCGATTGAAGCGGGACAGCTGTCGTTCGATCATGGGCTTGGTCAGTTGTAGGAAAATTCGAGCATAAGCAGTGATCGACTCACGGACAACCGTGCTGCCGATCGCTGGCAAGCCAGCTCCCACAAGTATCCGCGGCGTCACTGAACCTGTAAGAGCTGGCTTGCCAGCGATTTGGGGCCACCCCGGTATTCCTGCTTATGCATGGCATATAGCCAACCGTCATAACAGGGTATTTTTTCCAGCCCCCGTCCATGACGTAGAGTGCTGGACAGGAGAGCGGCATTCCCCTACCAGTCCCATGCCGCCGAGCAGGAGAAACAACCGTGAGCGACAACGCGCAGTCCGGGTATTGGCAATTGAATTCCATCGTCGGCCAGCTTCGTTCGGCCCGCGATGAGTGGCGCACCCGCAATGGCCGCAGCAGCGGTGAGCAGGGCGGACGCGAGCTGCCGTCGCGCGAGGCGGTCAGGCAGATCCTCGAACAACTCTGTGGTGCGCTGTTCCCCATGCGCCTGGGCCCGGTGGATCTGCGCGAGGAAAGCGAAGATTTCTATGTCGGCCACACCCTCGACTCGGCGCTGACCTCGCTGCTCGCCCAGGCCCGCTTGGAACTGCGTTACGCCGCGCGCCATGACAAGCAGGATGACGCGGATGTCGATGCCAGGGCGCTGCGCCTGATCCAGGAGTTCGCCGCAGCCCTGCCGGCCATGCGCGTGCTGCTCGACACCGACGTACTGGCCGCCTTCCACGGTGACCCGGCGGCACGCAGCGTCGACGAAGTGCTGCTGTGCTACCCCGGCGTCCTGGCGATCATCCATCACCGTCTCGCCCATCACCTCTACCGCGCCGGGCTGCCACTGCTGGCGCGGATCAGTTCCGAGCTGGCGCATTCCATCACCGGGATCGACATCCACCCGGGCGCGCAGATCGGCCCGAGCTTCTTCATCGACCATGGCACCGGCGTGGTGATCGGCGAAACCGCGATCATCGGCGAGCGCGTGCGCATCTACCAGCACGTCACCCTGGGCGCCAAGCGCTTCCCCGAGGATGAATGCGGCAAGCTGCAGAAAGGCCATCCTCGCCACCCGATTGTCGAGGATGACGTGGTGATCTATGCCGGGGCCACCATTCTCGGGCGGATCACCATCGGCAAGGGCTCGACCATTGGCGGTAACGTCTGGCTGACCCGCAGTGTGCCGGCCGAAAGCAATATCACCCAGGCCAACCTGCAGTCGGACGAGGGCGCGCAGAAGTAATACACACCCTCACTGACTGGAATGGGGACCCTGTGGGAGCGGGTTCACCCGCGATTGCGATAGTGGGTTCACTACAGCAATCGCGGGTGAACCCGCTCCCACAAGTTTTTCGATGTGCTTGTCAGAAATTTCTCAGTCCAGTAGTCAGCCATAGGTCGCCTCGAATCCCGATCCATGTTTAACTTGAACGCTTGTTCAAATTAAAAACGCTGGTCCGCTGCCGGTGTTCAACAGGAGGATCTGCCTTTGCTGAACCCGTTCAACCCCACCGCTCCTTGTTCCTGCGAGGTACTTCAACGATGAATGCCCCGTCCAGGATCCGCATGAACCCTCCGGTGTTCTACTTCGCCGCCACCTTCATCCTGCTGTTCGCCCTGACCGTCATCGCCAACCCGCAGGCCGCTGGCGAGTGGCTGCTGGCCGCGCAGAACTGGGCGGCGCATACCGTCGGCTGGTACTACATGCTGGCCATGACCCTGTACCTGGTGTTCGTGGTGGTCACCGCGCTGTCCGGCTACGGCAAGATCAAGCTTGGTGCCGACCATGACGAGCCCGAGTTCAGCTACCTGTCCTGGGCCGGCATGCTGTTCGCCGCGGGGATCAGCATCACCCTGTTCTTCTTCTGTGTCTCCGAACCCCTGACCCACCTGATGCAGCCGCCCCAGGGCGAAGCCGGCACGGTGGAGGCGGGGCGTCAGGCGATGCAGGTGCTGTTCCTGCACTGGGGCCTGCACGGCTGGGGCGTATTTGCCTTCGTCGGCATGGCCCTGGCCTATTTCGCCTACCGTCACAACCTGCCGTTGGCCCTGCGCTCGGCGCTGTATCCGCTGATCGGCAAGCGCATCAACGGGCCGATCGGCTACGCGGTGGATGGTTTCGGCATCATCGCCACGGTGTTCGGCCTCGGTGCCGACATGGGTTTCGGCGTGCTCCACCTCAATTCCGGGCTCGACTACCTGTTCGGTATCGCCCACACCCAATGGATACAGGTCGCGCTGATCGCCCTGATGATGGGCGCTGCGGTGATGGTGGCTGTCGCCGGGGTGGAGAAGGGCGTGCGGGTGATGTCCGACATCAACCTGTTCCTCGCCTGCGCGCTGCTGCTGTTCGTGCTGTTCGCCGGCCCCACCCAGCACCTGTTCAACACCCTGATCCAGAACCTTGGCGACTACCTCGCGGTGTTGCCGCGCAAGAGCTTCGACGTGTATGCCTACAACCAGTCCAACGACTGGCTGGGCAACTGGACGGTGTTCTACTGGGCCTGGTGGATTGCCTGGGCGCCCTTCGTGGGGCTGTTCATCGCGCGGATTTCCCGGGGCCGGACCATTCGCGAGTTCGTCTTCGGCGTACTGCTGATCCCGCTCGGCTTCACCCTGGCGTGGATGTCGATCTTCGGCAACAGCGCCCTGACCCAGGTGCTCGACCATGGCATGACCGCGCTGGCCCACTCGGCCATCGAGAATCCGTCGATGACCCTGTACCTGCTGCTGGAAACCTACCCGTGGAGCAAGGTGGTGATCGCCATCACCGTGTTCATCAGCTTCGTGTTCTTCGTCACCTCGGCCGACTCCGGCACCGTGGTGCTCTCGACACTCTCGGCCAAGGGCGGCAGCACCGACGAGGACGGGCCGAACTGGCTGCGCGTATTCTGGGGCGTGATGACCGCGCTGGTCACCTGCGGGCTGTTGTTCGCCGGCAGCATCGACTCCTTGAAGTCCGCGGTGGTGCTCACCTCGTTGCCGTTCTCGGTGATCCTGCTGGCGATGATGTGGGGCCTGCACAAGGCGTTCTACCTGGAATCACAGCGGCAGATCGCGCAGATGCACTCGCTGGCGCCGTTCGCCAGCTCGCGCCGTGGCAAGGGCGGCTGGCGCCAGCGCCTGAGCCAGGCGGTGCACTTCCCGTCGCGCGACGAGGTGTATCGCTTCATGGACGACGTAGTGCGCCCGGCGATTGCCGAGGTGACCGAGGTCTATGCGGAAAAGGGGCTGAGCGTCATCACCCAGGAGGATCCGAGTCACGACAATGTCAGCCTGAAGATCGGCCATGGCGAGGAGCAGCCGTTCCTCTACCAGGTGCAGATGCGCGGGTACTTCACGCCGTCCTTCGCCCTGGCCGGGCTGGGTACCCAGGAACTGAAGAACCGCCGCTACTACCGCGCCGAGGTGCATCTGGCCGAGGGTAGCCAGGACTATGACCTGATGGGCTACAGCAAGGAGCAGATCATCAACGACATCCTCGACCAGTACGAGCGGCATTTGCAGTATCTGCATCTGGTGCGCTAGCAGCGCGGTCACTGTGGGAGCTGGCTTGCCAGCGATGAGGCCGGCAATGACAAAGATGTTGTCAGGTCGGGCCCAATCGCTGGCAAGCCAGCTCCCACAAGGTCATGTGTTTTCCCGGAAACGGCATCCTCCCACCAGCTTTCCGAAAATCCGCACACTCTCTCGGAAACGTCTCACAGACGCTGCCGTCTCACCTCTCTAGGCTGCGAACTCCAAGCTACAAGTGGCGTTCGATCATGGCCAATCACAGCTATATGCGCATTACCGGCAAGAAGAGCGGGCTGATTTCTGCGGGGTGCTCCACTCTGAAGTCCATCGGCAACCTGTGCCAGGCAGGGCACACCAACGAAATCCTCGTGTTGGCGCTGAATCATGCGATGACCAGCGTCAGCAATATGTTCGATGCGGTTCACAATCCCATGGTCATCAACAAGCTGCTGGACAAGGCCAGTCCGTTGCTGGCTGACGCAATGGCCCGTCGGGAAGAGCTGGAGTGCGAGATTGATCTTTATCGGACCGCTGACGCGACCCACCAGAAGTACTACACCCTCACGCTGAAAGGCGCGCGCATCGTCGGTCTTACCCTTGATATCCCGAACGTCCTGATGTTCAACGACGCCTTGCCGACGGAGCAGGTGGTGTTGCGCTACCACACCATCACCTGGACGCACCATATCGCCCGTACCGATGGCTATGCCTTCTCGGGGCTGGAGGAATGAGTACCCAGCTTTCGTCATACAAGCGTGACAGGCAACTGCAGGAGCTTCACCAAAGCGCGGCGAATCTGACGCAGTACGCCTGCATGGTGAGCGCAAGACATATCAAGGATGGGGTGCTGCGTGGGCAGTTCAACCGGGATATGGCTTATTACGTGCGGCAGGTTTTGTCGGATGTAAGGAATGGGAGGTTAAGGGTCGATGACGGTCTGCTCAGAATCCAGACCGAGCACAAGCACATGCAGAAAAGTTCGCAGGATATTGGCAAACAATTAGCAGGTTTCGTCTCAGGAGGCGTTGTAGCTTTGACCGGCGCAGGAATCTGTTACGGAAGTGCGGGTTTGGCGTGTGGTTTTGCTGGTGTACCGATGATCGCTCATGGCACCAATAACATGTATGAGAATGGTGCCAACTTATGGGAAGGCGGGTCGGATATAGTTGGACCAGTACGGACTCTCTATCAGAAAGTCTCCGTTGCCTTCGGTGGAACTGAAAGCCAAGGAAGTATGGCGTATTGGCTAGCTGATTTGGGGTTGGCCGGTTATGGGGTTTTACGTCCTGTTGTGAGACCTGACGCCTGGAAGCTTTTTCACAGAATACCAGCTGATCATGTTCCGGCATACAAACTAATGGGGAATGGAGCGCGTATATTTGAGGCGTATATAGCTTGGCTTACGTATTCTCAGATTGCGGAAGAAGCAGAGAAGTGATTACGGGGTTGTTCATCTTTACTTCGTCCTTGATTGTATGTTGCGCTTATTGGGTGCGACGGAAATTTTCGGGAAGAAACTATAGGCGAAGGTATTTTGTGCTATGCGTGGCGTGCAACTTTCCTTTTGGGATTTTTCATCTGGAAATCATAACCAATCGCTGCATTATGTTTATAGGCTGTTTCCCCGGTTTGCATTTTGAATATCCGGTTTTGAGTTGGTTTGCATTTGCCTGCGTTTTTCTTCACTGCTTCGCTTTTCCTGTAGAAAATGAGCCTAGGCGTGTGGTTTAAGAAGTGATAATTTGTGCTCTTGTATTGGAGGCGATCTTAGGCGTCGTTTTCGCCTATATTCTTAAATATAGGTTTTCAGGAAGGAATTACAATAAATTCATCGCATGTTTTATCGTGCTCTTCAATGGATTCTGTGGTTTCTTTTACATGGAGCTTACCCAGCGTGATTGTGTGCTGTTTTTTAAATGTTTTCCTGGGCTCTTCAAAAGTAATTTGATAGTCGAAATAGTAGCCACCGCCGCCATTTTTCTTCACTGCTTTGCCATCCCTACGCAATGGGAGCCTTGGCGTTTGTTCAGGATAAGGCGGAGACTACGTTAGCTACCGATCCTGTCCAAATACACAAAACGGTAGCGATATCCCTTCAAGCACTCTCCCGCCCAATCACCTCACACCCCAACAAATTCAACTGTACCGCCTCCCCCTCGATCACCCCCAGCTGCTGCAACACCCGCTCAGCCGCCATGACCCCCATCTGCAACGCAGGCGGTTTCACCGTGGTCAGCCCAGGCATCAGCATCCCGGCGAACGGATAATCCCCGAACCCCATCACGGCACAATCCTCGGGGATCCTGTACCCCGCGCGCTGCCCCGCCAGCAAGGCCCCCGCCGCCAGGTTGTCATTGGCAAAGATGATCGCTTCCGGCCGCTGCGCTGATTCCATCAACGCCAGCATCGCCTGCTTCCCCGCTTCGAAGGGCGCCAGGTCCGTCTCCGGTGCGAATACCTGTGGTTCGCCACCCAGCGCGGTCAGCGCGTCGATATAGCCGTCCCGCCGCTCCAGCGCGCTGAAGTCCCCCGCCGCACTGTTCTGCACGAAGGCAATCCGCCGGTAACCCTTGCCGTGCAGGTACCGGGTTGCGACCACCCCCACCTCATGATGGGAAAACCCGATCTGCACCGGTGCGCGCTCGGGCCGGTAGTCCCAGGTTTCCACCAGCGGGATATCCGCCTCGGCGAGCATCTTTTCCGTGGTGGCACTGTGGAAGTGGCTGGTCAGCACCAGTGCTGCCGGCGACCAGCCGAGGAAAGCGCGCACGGCATTTTCTTCCTGCTCGACGGAGAAGTAGCTGGAGGCCAGCAGCAGCTGGTAGCCATGCCGACTGAGGGTGTCGCTGAAGCCCTGGATGGTGTCGGCAAAGATCGGCCCGGAGATATTGGGGATCACCATGCCGACGATCCGCCCTCGCGCCGAGGCCAGCCCACCCGCCACCAGGTTCGGCACATAGCCCAGTTCGGCCACCACCTCGGCGATCCGCTCGCGCCGCTCCGGGGATACCTGCTCCGGCTGGTTGAAGTAGCGGGACACGGTGATCGCCGAGACCCCGGCAGCCCGCGCCACCGCCTGCAGGGTGACGCGACCGGCGCCACGGCGCTTGCGGGGCGGGCTTTTTTCATCGCTCACGAGGCATGTCCTTAAAAACCAAAACGCATATAAAAGTAATTTTTCAGTATTGGACGATCTATTCGGCGCCCGATGATACTGGCGATGTTAGCGCTAACAAAGTGGTTTGTCTGCTACTCGCACGAGCGAATGCCCAAGAACCCCGCGCTGACGTTTCATCAGGCGCCGCGGTCAGGGATCGCGGTGGACAGGGCATTCTTCGAGTAGCAAACCATGCACAGCCGCGCTGCGTTTTTCCCCACCACTTCTCCCTTGGCCCAGGCCATCCGCCGTCAACGCCTGGCCCTCGGCGCGCTCGCGCTGAGCGCCTTGCCGATGGCGCCGGTAATGGCTGCCGACACCACCCCGGCCGCTCAAGGTGACAGTCCGACCCTCAAGGCCGTGACCGTCACCGCCACCCGCCGCGAAGCCTCGCTGCAACAGGTGCCGGTCGCCGTCTCGGTGGTGGATGGCGAGCAACTGGAACGGGAAAACCGTAACAGCGTGGCGAGCATCGTCCAGCAAGTGCCGAGCCTGAATTTCCGTACCGGCGCATCGAACAAGGACACCTCGCTGTTTATCCGTGGTGTCGGCACCATCTCCACGTCGCCGGGCGTCGAGCCGACCGTGGCGACGGTGATCGATGGCGTGGTCTTCGGTCGTCCGGGCCAATCGACCCTCGATCTGCTGGATATCGAACGCCTCGAAGTGTTGCGCGGCCCGCAGGGCACGCTGTTCGGCAAGAACGCCTCGGCCGGTGTACTGAACATCACCACCCGCACGCCGACGGAAGAAACCCACGGTTTCGTCGAGCAGTCGTACTACAGCGGCAACGAGAGCCGCACCCGTTTCGGCATCGGCGGTAGCCTGGTTCCGAACACCCTGAAAGGCTCCATCACCACGCTGTTCGGCAGCTATGACGGCAATGTGGATAACAAGGCCAACGGCCAGGAAGTCAACGGCTACAACCGCAAGGGCGTGCGCGGCAAGCTGGTGTTTACGCCCAATGACGACCTCAGCCTGACCCTCGCCGCCGACTACCTGAAATCCCGCGACGACGCGCCCAACGGCGTGGTCAGCAAGTCGCTGTTGCCGGCCTTCTCCAACGCGCTGGCGCCGGTCCGCGCCGACAGCGATAACCGCGATATCGTCAGCGATTACCGCAGCCACGTGGACGACACCAACAAGGGGCTCTCGGCCCAGCTCGACTGGAGCCTCGGTGACTACACCCTGACGTCGATCACCGCCTGGCGCGGTTGGGACAACACCCAATGGCAGGACGGTGATCGCCTGGCGACCATCAGTGCGGCCTTCCCCGGCATCGAGGACAAGGGCGAGCTGGAGTACAACCAGTACTCCCAGGAGCTGCGCCTGGCTTCGCCCAAGGGCCAGTTCCTCGAATACGTCGGTGGCCTGTTCTACATGCACGGCAAGGACGAAGAAACCTACCGCCGCACCTTGCGCACCACCACCGCGACCCAGCAGGGCATCGCCGACTACAGCACCACCAATGACAGCTATGCGCTGTTCGGTGAAAGCACCCTCAATTTCACCGAGCGTTTCCGTGGTATTGCCGGCCTGCGCTGGACCCACGACGACCTCGAATACGACCACCGCCGCGTCTCTACCTCGGCAACCGCGGTCAATGGCATCCAGCCGGGCACCAGCAGTTCCGGTTCGGTGGACGAAGACGGCTGGTCCGGGCGCCTTGGTGTGCAATACGACCTGACCGACGACATCACCAGCTACCTGACCTACTCCCGTGGCTACAAGGGCCCGGCCTACAACGTGTTCTTCAACATGCAGCCGCGCGACACCGAGGCGCTCAAGCCGGAAACCTCCAACAGTTGGGAAGCCGGGCTCAAGGCCAGCCTGTGGGGCAACCGCCTGACCACCAATCTGGCGGTGTTCCATACCGAGTACGACAACTACCAGGCGAACTTCTTCGACAGCGTCGCCGGCCAGGTGGTGACCCGCCTGATCAATGCCGGCAGCGTCAAGAGCGAAGGTGCCGAGCTGGACTTCGCCCTGCAGGCCACCTCGCAACTGAAGTTCTCCGGTGCGGTGGCCTACACCAAGGCGCGCATCGACGAATTCGCCTGTCCGGCGGGCGCGGCGGCCTCGTGCAACGTGAATGGCAAGCCGCTGCCGTACAGCCCGGACTGGAAAAGCTACGTCCGCGCCGACTACAGCATCCCGCTGGATAACGGCCTGGATGTCGAGCTGGGTACGGACTTCAGCTGGCAGAGCAAAGTGCAGTACGACATTTCCCAGAACGCCAACACCGTTCAGGGCGCCTATGGCATCTGGAATGCCAGTGTCGCCCTGGCGGACTACAACCAAGGCTGGCGCGTGGCGCTGCTGGCGAAAAACCTTGCGGACAAATCCTACTCACCTCTCCTGGCCACCGGAGGCAACTACATCTACCGCGCGGTGCCGCGGGACGATGAACGTTACTTCGGCATCCAGCTACGCAAGGACTTCTGACATGAGCAAAACCCCACGGCAAATGAGCCTCGGCGCCTTCTTGATGGCCACTGGGCATCACGTTGCCGCCTGGCGCCACCCCGATGTTCCGGCCAATGCCGGGCTGGATATCAAGCACTACCGACACCTGGCCCGGATCGCGGAAGACGCATGCTTCGACGCGTTGTTCGTCGCCGACAGCGTTGCGGCTGCCGAAGGCGAGATTGCCAGCCGGATGGCCCGTTCCGACCACTTCGAGCCCTTGACATTGCTATCGGCGCTGAGCGGCGTCACGGAGCGCATCGGTTTGGTGGGTACAGCTACTACAACGTACAACGAGCCATACCACATAGCACGGAAGTTCGCTTCGCTCGATCATCTGTCAGGAGGGCGTGCAGGATGGAATCTGGTGACCTCCGACGCAGCGGCGGAGGCGCGCAATTTTGGCCTGGACGAACACGTAGGCCATGCGGATCGGTACCTTCGCGCGCGTGAGTTTCACGATGTGGTGGTCGGCTTGTGGGACAGTTGGGCCGACGATGCCTTCGTGCGCGACAAGAAATCCGGTACGTACTACAAGCCTGGTTCAGTACGATTGCTCAATCATCACGGCGAACACTTCAAAGTGCGCGGTCCATTGAATGTAGCCCGCACTCCGCAAGGTCGCCCGGTCGTGGTCCAGGCGGGTTCCTCGCCGGCCGGGCTGGACCTGGCGGCGCGCACCGCCGACGTGGTGTTCACCGCGCAGACCTCGCTGGCGGCGGCGCAGGCCTTCTACGCCGATCTGAAGGGCCGGCTCGCGGCGTACGGGCGTGATCGCGATTCATTGAAGATCATGCCGGGCGTGTTCGTGGTGACCGGTACCAGCCAGGCCGAGGCCGAGGACAAATTCGCCGGGTTCCAGGAGCTGGTGGAGCCTGAGGTGGGGATCGCCCTGCTTGGCAGGATGCTGGGCAACTTCGACCTGTCGGGTTATCCACAGGACGGCCCGTTGCCGGAGCTGCCGCTCACCGACAGCGGCCAGCGCAGCCGCCAGCGTCTGCTCAGCGAACTGGCCGAGCGGGAAAACCTCAACCTGGCCCAGCTGGGCCGGCGTATCGCCGGTGGACGTGGGCATCACAGCCTGATCGGCACTGCGGCGCAGATCGCCGATCAATTGCAGGAATGGTTCGAAAACGACGCCGCCGACGGCTTCAATGTACTGGTCCCGCATCTGCCGGGCGGCCTGGAAGACGTGGCCAACCATGTGGTGCCCGAGTTGCAGCGGCGCGGCCTGTTCCGCACCCGCTATGAAGGCACCACCTTGCGCGAACACCTTGGCCTGAGCCGGCCGAACAACCCCTATTTTTCTTGAGGAGCACGCCGATGACCTACGTTGCCGCGGAAAACCGCTACACCTCCATGCCGTACCGCCGTGTCGGACGCAGCGGCCTGGTACTGCCCGCCCTGTCCCTGGGCCTGTGGCACAACTTTGGCGACAGCACGCCGCTGGTCGACCAACGCGCCCTGCTGCGTACCGCCTTTGACCTGGGCATCAACCACTTCGACCTGGCCAACAACTACGGCCCGCCCTACGGCAGCGCCGAGCGCAACTTCGGTCGTCTGCTGCGCGAGGACTTCAAGGGCTACCGCGACGAGCTGATCATCTCCAGCAAGGCCGGCTGGGACATGTGGCCGGGGCCTTACGGGCAGGGCGGCGGCTCGCGCAAATACATCCTTGCCAGCCTCGACCAGAGCCTGGCGCGGCTGGGGTTGGACTATGTGGATATCTTCTATTCACACCGCTTCGACCCGGACACGCCGCTGGAAGAAACCGCTGGCGCACTGGCGACGGCGGTGCAGCAGGGCAAGGCGCTGTATATCGGGATTTCCTCCTACTCCGGAAGCAAGACCCGGGAAATCGCCCGGTTGCTGCAGGCGTGGAAGGTGCCGCTGCTGATCCACCAGCCGGCCTACAACCTGCTCAATCGCTGGGTGGAAAAGGACCTGCTCGATGTCACCGATGAGCTCGGGGCCGGGGTGATTGCCTTTACGCCGTTGGCCCAAGGCCTGCTGACCGACAAATACCTCGATGGCGTGCCCAAGGATGCGCGGGTCAACAAGCCGGGCGGTGGCTCGCTGTTGCCGTCGCACCTGTCCGAGGCCAACCTGGCCCATGTCCGCGCCCTCAACGAGATCGCCAAGGCGCGGGGCCAAAGCCTGGCCCAGCTGGCGCTGGCCTGGACGTTGCGCGATACCCGGGTGACCTCGGCGCTGATCGGTGCCAGCCGCCCGGAGCAGATCGTCGAGAACGTCGGTGCCTTGAATAACCTGGTGTTCAGCGCCGAGGAACTGGCGCAGATCGACCGGCATGCGGTCGAGGGCGGTATCAACCTATGGGAAAAGCCCTCGCTGGCGGAGTGATGCATGAAGGTAATCGCAATGCTGGGGGCCGGCCTGGCCCTGCTGGGGCTGGCGACGGTGGCGGTGGCTGATCCGCAGGAATTGCGGATCGGCTATCAGAAGGGCTCCATCGCCCTGGTACTGGCCAAGGAGCATGGGCTGCTGGAGAAGCGCTTTGCCCGGACGAAGGTGCAGTGGATCGAGTTTCCTGCCGGGCCGCAGATGCTGGAGGCGTTGAATATCGGCAGCCTGGATGTCGGTTCCACCGGTGATATTCCGCCGCTGTTCGCCCAGGCGGCGGGGGCGGACCTGGTGTATATCGGCGCCGAGCCGGCCAAGCCGTCGGCGGAGGTGATCCTGGTGCGCAATGACAGCGCGCTCAAGCAGGTGGCGGATCTGAAGGGACGCAAGGTCGCGCTGCAGAAGGGTTCCAGCTCGCACAACCTGGTGCTGCGCGCACTGAACAAGGCAGGGCTGGGCTTCAAGGACATCCAGCCGGTGTACCTCACCCCGGCCGATGCCCGCGCGGCGTTCGAGCACGGCAGCGTGGATGCCTGGGCGGTGTGGGATCCCTATGTCTCGCTGGCGCTAAGCGAGGGGCACAGCCGCAAGCTGGCGGATGGGCAGGGCCTGGGGCTGTCCGGGCCGATCTACACCGCACGGCGGGCCTATGCGGCGGAGAATGGCGAGTTTATCCACAGCCTGCTGGACCAGCTGACCGCAGCGGAAGAACTGACTCGCAGCGATCGTGCGGGGAGTTTGAAAGTGCTCAGCGCTTCGATGGGGCTACCGGAGGCGGTGGTCGCCAGCTATGTGGATAACCGGCCGCCCTCGCCGGTATTGCCGATCACCGACGCGGTGATCGCGGCGCAGCAGGCGACGGCGGATCTGTTCTACGAGAACCGGTTGTTGCCGAAGCGCTTGGAGGTGAAGAAGGCGTTGCCCTGATTCGGGTCTGATGTCGTTTATTCGGACCTCATCGCTGGCTTGCCAGCGATGAGGTCCTCAGCAACACCACAAATCCCCGCCCACAAAAAAGGCCCTGACATCCGTCAGAGCCTTATCCTGCAAGTAACGTAAGACCCGCAAAAACACGATAAGTTTCACCCTGAAATCAATAAGTTAGAAATATGTGTGACAGTCGTGCTACTCGTCGGATTTCAATTGTCAGCCTCACGCGCGGGACGCAGGATCGCCGCGTCATCCCTTTGAGGCTTTCGTATGAAGTACTCCTCGATTCTTCTGTTGTCCCTTAGCCTGCTCAGTGGCGTTGCCAGCGCAGGCGGCACCACCGAAGCCGGTATTGGCGGCGCATTGGGTGGGGTATTGGGCTCGGTGGTCGGCCAGTCGATCGGTGGCAGCACCGGTTCGGCGATCGGCGCCGGTCTCGGCGGTGCGGCCGGTAGTGCCGTCGGCGCCGACAAACGCAGCCGCGGCGAAGCCGCCATCGGTGGTGCCCTGGGCGCAGCCGGCGGCAACGTGGTGGGCCGCAGCATGGGCGGCAACACCGGCAGCCTGATCGGCGCCGCAGCCGGCGGTGGCGCCGGTGGTGCCCTGGGTAACTACATGGGCAACAAGGCCGACGACGACGATCGTCACTACCGTGATCGCGGTCGTGGTTACGACCGCCGCTATGCCCATGATCGTGGCCATCACTACGGCCACCGCAAGCACAAGCGTCACTGGCGCGACTGATCCGTCGCCCCGCATTCCGTTCTCCCGGAGGACGGAATGCGGGAAAGCCCCCAAGGTCCCTGTAACCGATGGCTTATCAAGCTAAACGCCATCACACCTTTGCCTTAAGCCATCCTCCTACGCCTGCCACTCCCTCCTAATCCTTCCCGGAATCCCCGGGCGCGCTGCGCCTAAAGCGTTTCACCCGACATTCCTGTCGGACTGGTCAGCGCACTCCCGTAGCCTTTCGTCGTCGCAGTTTTGTGACGCTCCGGTCGGATTAAGGGGCGTCCCGATTTTGACGTCAAATCACTATCGCTACCATGCGAAGCCTTCAAAGAAGGGACGGTGGGCGTAAGGGATGCGAATGCACGTAGGAATCGGTATAGGGATTGTTCTGTGCGTCGCCGCGATGCTCTCCGGACTGCATTGGCTGAACATCGTCGGTCTGCTGCTGATCGCCGCCGCCGCGCTGTTCCTGGCCCCGCGCAAGGTCGCCGCGACCGGGTCGCAGGAAATAGCGCAGCGCCTGCCGCTCGAACCTGAAACCCACGCCCTGGAAAAACTCCTGCCCGCTGTCGTGCCGTCCTGGACCGACAGCCTGCAACAAAGCCGCCGCCTGCTCGCCGATAACATCGGCGGCCTGCTCGGTCGCTTCAGCGATATCAGCCAGCGCCTCCAGGCCAGCCTCGACCAGAGCGAAGACGTCCTCACCAGCGGCGGTCTCGGCGAGAACCTGCGCCAGGCCAACCAGCGCCTGCAGGGCGTCACCGAAGCCTTCGCCGCTGGCAGCCGTCGCCAGCAGGAATTCCTCGCGACCATCGGCCACCTCGGCGGCTACACCGGCGAGTTGCAGCAGATGGCCCGCCACGTCCAGGAAATCGCCAGCCAGACCAACCTGCTGGCCCTCAACGCCGCCATCGAGGCCGCCCGTGCCGGTGAGTTCGGTCGCGGTTTCGCCGTGGTCGCCGACGAAGTGCGCAAGCTTTCCCGGTTGTCGGCCGAGACCGGCCAATCGATGGACAGCAAGGTTGGCGAGATCAACCAGGCGATCCAGTCCAGCATCGAATCCGCCAACGAGCTGAATGCCGAAGAGCAGCAGAACCTCGCGCGCCTGGAACAAGTGCTGGGCGAGGTCATCAACGGCCTGGGCAGCAACCTCGACGAGCTCGACGCCGCCTCGCGCAATCTCCAGGACAACGCCCGCTCCACCCAGGGCGATATCCACGCCGTCATGGTCGCCCTGCAGTTCCAGGACCGCGCCGACCAGATGCTCGACCACCTTCAGACCGACCTGCAGCAGCTGCTCGAAGCCATCGAGCGCGGCGACCAGCGCCTGCACGATGCCCAGGCCTGGCTTGCCCGGCTGCGCGAGCGCTTCACCACCAGCGAGGAGCGCGCCGGCCACAGCCAGGCCGCCAGCAGCAGTGACGTGACCTTTTTCTAACTACCGAGGGCCCTGACATGGCCAAGACCATCCTGATCGTCGACGACTCCGCCTCCATGCGCCAACTGGTCAAGCTCAGCCTCACCGGTGCCGGTCACCAGGTGATCGAGGCCTGCGACGGCAAGGACGCCCTGAACAAACTCACCGGGCAGAAAATCAACCTGATCATCAGCGACGTGAACATGCCCAACCTCGATGGCATCGGCCTGGTCAAGGCGGTCAAGCTGAAGCCCGAGTACCGTTTCACTCCGATCATGATGCTCACCACCGAAAGCGAGCAGTCGAAAAAGGCCGAAGGCCAGGCGGCCGGGGCCAAGGCCTGGATCGTCAAACCGTTCCAGCCGCAGCAGCTGCTGGCGGCGGTCGAAAAGCTGATCGGCTGATGGCCACCGTCACGCTGCATCCGGCCAGCGACCTGGCGCCTGCGCGGCTGAGCGTGCACGGCGACCTGACCATCTACGAAGCGGGCGAGACCCGACAGACCTTGCTGGCCCTGCTGGCGCAAGACCCGGGCCCTTGGGCGCTGGATCTCGGCGGCCTGGAGGAAATCGACAGCGCCGGCCTGCAACTGCTGCTGTCGCTGCAAAAGACCCTGGTGCAGGGCGCGCAGGTAATCGACCTGCCAGCCCAGGCCCGCGCACTGGTCGACCTGCTGCGCCTCGAATCCCTGTATCCGCTGGGCGCCTCTGGCGCTGGCGAGGAGTTGCGCGATGTTCGATAGCGATCAATGGACGCAACTGCTGGAAGGCTTTCTTGAGGAAGCCCGCGACCTGCTCAAGGAAGCCGAGGACAACCTGCTGCGCCTGGAACAGGGCAGCGACGATGCCGAGGTGATCAACGCGCTGTTCCGCGCGGTGCATACCCTCAAGGGTTCGGCGGGGATCTTCTCGCTGGAGCCGCTGGTGTCGTTGGCCCATCAGCTGGAAAACCAGCTCATGGGGGTTCGCGACGGGCAGCGCCAACTGACCGCACCGCTGGTGTCCTTGATGTTGCAGTGCATGGACGAACTCAACGGCATGGTCGAAAGCATCGACCCTCGGCACGGTACCCTGGCGCCTCATACGCCACGCCAGAGCGAGTTGCTCGTGGCGCTGGGCGGCGGCGTGGCCGAGCGCGGCGAGGCGGTTGCCGAAAGTGCTGCACAGGCGGGCGAGATCAACGAGTGGTTCCTGTCGATCCGCTTCGACAACGAACTGCTGCGCAACGGCTTCGAACCCAGCAGCTTCCTGCGCTACCTGGACCGCCTGGGCCGCATCGAGACGCTGCAAACCCTCGCCTGGGCGGTGCCGGACCTGCATGCACTGGACGCCGAAGCCTGCTACCTGGGCTACGAGCTGACCTTGCGCAGCGCCGCCAGTCGCGAGGAATTGCTCGACGTTTTCGCCCTGGCCGAAGACTTCTGCACCTTGCGCCTGCAGCTGCGGGAGGACGCCGGCGAGCCTGGTCCGCTCGCTTCGGAAGTCGAAGCGCAAACGTTGGCGCCGGCCCCGCTGCCGTCCATCGCCAGCCTCCCGGGCGCCACCAGCGAACCGCGCAGCGGCAACCACGGCAGCGCGATGGTCAAGGTGGCCGCGCAAAAGCTCGATGAACTGATCAACTTGGTCGGCGAGCTGGTGATAAGCACCGCGGGCGCGCATATGCAATCGCTGCGCAGCGGCTCCACGGCCTGCATCGAAAGCGTCCAGGCCGTGCAGCAGCACGTCGAGCAGATCCGCGAGCGCGCGCTGAAGCTGCGCATGGTGGAGATCGGCGAGACTTTCAACCGCTTCCATCGCGTGGTCCGCGATGTCAGCCAGGGGCTGAACAAGCAGATCCAGCTAAGCCTGTCAGGCAGCGACACCGAGCTGGACAAGACCCTCACCGACCGTATCGCCGATCCGCTGGTGCACCTGGTGCGCAACGCCATCGACCATGGCATCGAATCGCCGGAAGAGCGCCGCACCGCAGGCAAGCCGGAGCAGGGCAACCTGCGCCTGAACGCCTGCCATGACTCGGGGATGATCGTCCTCGAAGTCAGCGACGACGGCCGCGGCCTGAACACCGAACGCATCCGCGAAAAAGCCATCGCCCGCGGCATGCTCGACGCCGATGCGCAGATCAGCGAGCAGGACATCCACCAACTGATTTTCGAACCCGGCTTCTCCACTGCCGAAGCGGTGTCCAGCCTGTCCGGTCGCGGTGTCGGCATGGATGTCGTGCGCAGCGCCATCGACGAGCTGCGCGGGATCATCGAGATCGAATCCAGCGCAGGACAGGGCTGCACCTTCCGTATCCGCCTGCCGTTGACCCTGGCGATCATCGACGGCTTCCTGGTCAGCGTTGGTGGCGATCACTTCGTGATCCCGCTGGACATGGTCACCGAGTGCATGGAAGAGCGTGCCGACGCCCTCGATGCCAGCGGCCACCTCAATCTGCGTGGCAAGCCCCTGCCCAGCGTCGACCTGGGTCGGCATTTCGGCCTGCGTGGCGACCCGCGCGCCCGGCGCAACATCGTCGTGGTCAGCCAGGGCCGGCAACAGGCCGGGCTGATCGTCGAGCACCTGCTGGGCGAGCTGCAGACCGTCATCAAACCCCTCGGGCAGATGTTCCAGCACCTGTCCGGCATCAGCGGCTCGACCATCCTCGGCTCCGGCCAGGTCGCGCTGATCCTCGATATTCCCAGCCTGTTCCGCCAGTTGCAGCAACGTGCGGAAAGCGAACCCCGATCGAACCTGCTCAGCCCTTCCGGAGAGTCACCATGCAAATGATCAGCAACATGAAGATAGGCGTGCGCCTGACCCTGGGCTTCCTGCTGGTGGTGGCGTTGACCGCGGTCATCGGCTTCATCGGCATCCGCAACCTGAGCCAGGTCAACGACCTCTCCGACCGCATGTACGACATGGACGTGGTAGGCCTGTCCACGCTCCAGGAAGCCAATATCCAGTTGCTCCTGGCCAACCGTGCGGTACGCCGCAGCCTGATGGCCAGCGATGCACAGGACCGCGACGAATCCGCCGCCCAGGCCCGGGCCGCGATGGACAAGACCCGCGAGTTGCTGACCAGCTCCCGGCAGTACTTCCTGACGGCGGAGGGCAGGGCGCAGGTCGCGGCGATCGAAGGCCCGCTGCAGGAGTACATCAGCGCCGCCAACCTGATGCTCGATACCCACCGTCAGTCCGGTGAGCTGCAAACCATGAGCGCCGCCCTGGAACTGATGCCGCGCAACACCGCTGCGGCCAACGAAGTGGACCGCCTGCTGGGCATTGCCAGCGACGCCAAGCAGGCCCGCGCCAGCGAGGCCAATGCCGATATCAGTGCCATCGCCGAGAGCTCGCGGTTGCAGATGATCGTCCTGGTGCTGGCCGCGACCCTGCTCGGCATGCTGATCGGGGTGCTGGTCACTCGCAGCATTACCCGCCCGCTGGCTGGCGCGGTGCAGGCTGCCGACCGCATGGCCGCCGGCGACCTGAGCCAGGACCTGGTGATCGATCGCAAGGACGAAACCGGCCGTCTGCTCGGTGCCATGCAAAACATGACCGAGCGCCTGCGCAGCATCCTCGGTGATGTCCGCAGCTCCGCCGACGCACTGTCGTCGGCGTCCGAGCAGGTCAGCTCGACCTCCCAGTCCCTCAGCCAGGCAGCCAACGAACAGGCGGCCAGCGTCGAGCAGACCAGCGCCTCGGTGGAAGAGATGTCCGCCTCCATCGCCCAGAACACCGAAAGCGCCAAGATCACCGACGGTATCGCCGGCAAGGCCGCCAACGATGCGGTGCAGGGTGGCAGCGCGGTGGGCGACACGGTGCTGGCGATGAAGCAGATCGCCGACAAGATCGGCATCATCGACGACATCGCCTACCAGACCAACCTGCTGGCCCTTAACGCAGCCATCGAGGCGGCCCGCGCCGGCGATCACGGCAAGGGCTTCGCGGTGGTCGCGGCGGAAGTGCGCAAGCTGGCCGAACGCAGCCAGGTGGCCGCGCAGGAGATCGGCCAGGTGGCGTCGAGCAGCGTGCAACTGGCCGAACAGGCCGGGCAACTGCTCGGCGAGATAGTACCGAACATCCAGCGCACCTCCGACCTGGTGCAGGAAATCACCGCGGCTTCGCAGGAGCAGAGCAGCGCGGCGGGGCAGATCAATATCGCCATGGGCCAGATGAATCAGATCACCCAGCAGAACGCCTCGGCCTCCGAGGAACTGGCGGCCACCGCCGAGGAGATGAACGCCCAGGCCAGCCAGCTCCAGGAACTGATCGGCTATTTCCGTTTCGAACAGGGCAGCGTCGTGGTGCGCAATCCGCGCGGCGACAGCCTGCCGGCCCCGGCACGCCCAGGGCCCAAGGCGCTGATCGATGAAGGCCAGTTCGTCAGTTTCACTTGAGCGAGGTTTCCATGAGCCAGCCGCAACGAATCGAGACGCAAGTCGATGCCGTCCAGCACCTGAGCTTTCGCGTGCGCGAGGCCGGTTACGCGCTGCCCATCGCCCTGGTACGCGAAATCATCGAGTACGCCGAGATCACCCGGGTGCCGATGATGCCGGCCTATATCCACGGCGTCATCAACCTGCGTGGCAACGTGGTACCGGTGCTGGACCTGGCCGCGCGCTTCGGCCTGAGCCTGACCGAGCCCGGCAAGCGCACCTGCATCGTGATCATCGAACTGGCGCTGGCCGATGGCCTGCAGCGTATCGGCCTGGTGGTGGACGAGGTGGACGAAGTGCTGGAAATCGATCCGCGCCTGGTCATGCCGGCGCCGGCCTTCGGCACCACCATCCGCTCCGACTTCATCGCTGGCATGGCCCAGCAGGCCCAGGAATTCCTGATCATCCTCAACATGCTGCAAGTGCTGTCGCTGGACGATATCCGCCACCTCAGCCAGGCGGCGAAGGCCCATTGAAATGTCCGCGATGCCCAAGTTGCCGGTGCTCGGCGAACAGAATTTTCGCCAGTTGCAGCAGTTGATGCGCGATGCCTCCGGCATCCACCTGGCGAGCAACAAACGCTCGCTGGTGGCCGGACGCTTGTTGAAGCGCCTGCGCCACCTGCAGATCGAAACCTACGACGAGTACCTGAACTGCCTGGCCACTCCCCAATACGCCCGTGAACGGCGCCTGGTCGTGGACTTGCTGACCACCAACGAAACCTACTTCTTCCGCGAGTTCGCCCATTTCGAGTTTCTCGGCCAATGGCTGAGCAAGCGCGGCGGGCCGCTGCGCCTGTGGAGCGCCGCCTGTTCGTCGGGCGAGGAGCCCTACAGCCTGGCGATGACCGCCGCCGAGCATGCGCGCGGCAACGAGTGGTCGGTGCTGGGCAGCGACCTCAGCCAGAGCATGCTGGAGATCGCCGAGCAGGGCATCTACGACCTGGCCCAGGCGCGTTATTTCCCCGAGGGCTGGTTGCACCGTCACTGCCTGTGCGGGATCGACGACATGCAGGGGCGCATGCGCGTGCAGGCCTGGCTGCGCAACAAGGTGCAGTTGCGCGAAATCAACGTGATCCAGCCCATGCCGGAAAGCCTCGGCCAGTTCGAGGTGATCTTCCTGCGCAACCTCCTGATCTACTTCGATACCCAGCAGAAGCAGCGCATCGTTCGCAACCTGGTCGAGCGCCTGTGCCCGGGTGGGCTGCTGTTCATCGGCCACGCCGAAAGCATCCACGGCTTCAACCTGCCGCTGCGCCCGGTGCGGCCTTCGGTGTTCGAACGCTTATGATCGAGCGTTCCACTCCCATCCGTGTATTCATCGTCGACGACTCGGCCCTGGTCCGCCAGGTGCTCGGGCAGTATCTCGGCAACCATCCCGGCATCCAGGTGGTCGGCATGGCCGCCGACCCGCTCTACGCCATCGACAAGATGCGCCGCGACTGGCCCGATGTGCTGGTCCTCGACGTGGAAATGCCGCGCATGGACGGGCTGACATTCCTGCGCCAGATCATGGCCGAGCGGCCGACGCCGACCATTATCTGCTCGACGCTTACCGAGGCCGGCAACGACCTCAATGTCGAAGCCCTGGCTGCTGGTGCTGTCGGGGTATTCACCAAGGCGAAACTGGGGCTCAAGCAGAGCCTGGAGAACATTGCCGGGAATCTGGTGCGCTGCATCGAGGATGCCGCGAAAACCCGGCCAGTGGCCCGTCACGCCTTGCCCGCGACGGAAAAAAAAGACCTGCAGCCGGTCCCGGCGCTGCGCAAAACCACCGACCGAATCGTTACACTTGGCTGCTCGACCGGCGGTACCCAGGCACTGGAGTTCGTCCTGCGGCAACTGCCGCGCGACTGTCCGGGTCTGGTCATCGTTCAACACATGCCGGAGAAGTTCACTGCCGACTTCGCACGCCGTCTCAACGGCCTGTGCCAGATCGAAGTTCGCGAAGCCAGGCATCTGGATCGCGTGCACACCGGACTCGCCTTGCTGGCACCCGGTGGCCTGCATATGCAGCTCAAGCGCAGTGGTGCGCACTACCTGGTCGAAGTGCTCGACGGCCCTGCCGTCAACCGGCACAAGCCCTCGGTCGATGTCCTGTTCCGTTCCGCCGCTCGCCATGCCGGCAGCAATGCCCTGGGCATCATCATGACCGGCATGGGTGACGACGGAGCCCGTGGCCTGCTGGCCATGCGCGAACAGGGTGCCAGCACTGTGGCCCAGGACGAGGCCAGTTGCGTGGTGTTCGGCATGCCCAAGGAAGCCATTCGCCTCGGCGCGGCCCAGACCATCGAGCCGCTCGATCGCATGCCGATCCTGATCAACCAGTTCGGTGTCAGTGCCCGCAATGGCTGAGCAGTCCAGTATCACCTTCCAATGCCGCCCTGCGCGCGATACAGGCTCGAACCTATGCTTTGCCGTTTACTGATAGCCGACGACTCGCCCCTGTTCCGTGCAGGTCTGCGGGCGTTGCTCGAACAAAAACAAGAATATGCCGTGGTTGGCGAAGCGGGCGACACGGTGACTACCGTGGAGCTGGCCGAAACCCTCAAGCCGGACATCATCGTGCTGGATATCGCCCTCGGCACCATGGCTGGCGAGGAATTGTTGCGCGAGCTGTACCTGCGGGTGCCGGCCTGTACCGTGCTGATGCTGTCGTCGCGCTCGGAGCTGGACTTCGTCATGCACTGCCTGCAGCAGGGCGCCCATGGCTTCCTGCTCAAGAGTGCGACGGTGCAGGAGCTGGAGCTGGCCTTGCAATCGTTGCGCGGGGGTGGGCAGTACCTGTCGTCGGCGGTGCTGCCGCTGGTGATCGGCCAGGCGGTGAAGCAGAACCGGCGCAAGCCGCAGGTCAGCGCAGCGATGCAGCTCACGGCGCGGCAGATGGAGATCCTGCGCTTGATCGCCCGGGGCGAATCGACCCGTTCCATCGCCGACGGCCTGGGACTGAGCGTAAAAACCATCGAGGCGCACCGCTCGCAGATCATGCATCGCCTGCAGATTCACGATGTACCGGGGCTGGTGCTGTTCGCGGTGCGCGAAGGAATCATCCGGCTCAACGACTGAGCGCTGTCAGGTCAGGGCCGACAGTGCCGCCTCCAGGTGCTGCGGGAAGGTGGCCGGCTTGCCGGTATTGCGCTCGATGAACACCTGCACCACCCGCCCCAGGGCATGCAGCTGCTTACCGCTCATATCGAACAGTGCCGCCTCGTACTCCACCGTGCTCCCGGCGAAGCGCTCGACCCGCAGGCCCACCTGCAACATATCGGTGAAGGCTGCCGAGGCGTAGAAATCGCAGGACGAACTCACCACGAAGGCCACCACCTCGCCTTCCTGCGGATCGATCTGGCCATGGCTGGCAAGCCACGACTGGATCACCGTATCGAAAAAGCCATAGACCGCCGCGCTGGTGATCTGGCCGTTGAGGTCTGCATCCTGCCAGCGGGTGGAGATGAAGCCGGCGTGGGGGAAGTGGTCGATCTGCAGGTCTTCGGACATGGGCGTTCTCTAGTGGGAGGAACGAGGAATGCTGAAGGATTTGTTGGCGGATCGCCATAGCAATCATTGGCAAGCCAGCTCCCACAGTTGACCGAGCCGCGGCGGAATTCTGCGAACGACACAGGACCCTGTGGGAGCTGGCTTGCCAGCGATTGCGGCGGTGAACTCACCGACGTAATCGTTGTGCTTCGGCGGCCCGATGAGCCAACTACCACTGGTCGGCACCTGACAAAAATGCCAGTTGTCCACAGAAGGGCCCAGGGCTTCAATGGCTCCAAATCTTCTGATGAAGAGGGCAGGGCATGAGCACGGTCCTGCTTTTCAGCGACAGCCAGGCAACCACCATCTTCACCATGACCTGCCTGATGGACAGTCGCTTCCAGGCGACGCAGGCTCATGACCTTGGGCGCGCTGGAACTTCTGAAGGTGAACAGCTATGACCTGGTCGTCGCCGACCTGCACCTGCGCTCGAATTATCGGGAACTGGTCAGTTGTTTTTATCCGGCAGCAAGCCTGTTATTGATCGATCGTAGTGAAGAACAGGTCGCCTGGGCCAGCGGCGCCCGTGGGGTGTTGGTGAGGCCATTTCCGCCCTGTGAGCTTCTTGCTGCGATCCACAAGCAGATCAACTGTTTGTGAAACTTGCACTTCGCCACCTGATAAAAATGCCAGTTGTGCCGGTTGCCCGATGCCCCTCAAATGGCTGTGTCGATATTCCGTCGGCTATGAGGAGGAACGACCAGTGGCTACTCTCATAGATGGTTTCGAAGACCTGTCCGTAAAGAACCATGCACCAGAATCGACTTTTATCCTTGAAGTGCCCTCGAATACCGGCACGACACTCGCAGCCGTGAAGGATCCACTCGCCGAGATCAACAAGGGTATCTGGGTCAAATAGCGGTACTGGATTCATCTACGTAATCGTGGTGGTTCGGCCCGCTTGATGAGCCCACCACCGCTGCTGAAATCGCGTGCCGACAAGGTGCTCGTAAAGCCGGTTAGCGCAGAAGAGTTGCTGGCTGCAGTTAAAGCACTGCTGGCTTAGGAAGAGCTGCATCCAGAAGTTGATGGTACAGGCGCCCACAAAAAAGCCCCGACTCTCACAAGCCGGGGCTTTTTGCACAGCGCCTGTCAGCTTACAGCTGAGGACCGGCAGCCTTGATCGCGTCGGAAACTTCGAACTTCTTGAAGTTCTCGATGAACAGCGAGGCCAGGCCTTTGGCTGCTTCGTCGTAGGCGGCCTTGTCGGCCCAGGTGTTGCGCGGGTTCAGCAGTTCGGTATCGACACCCGGAACGGCCTTCGGCACGTCCAGGTTGATGATGTCCAGGTGCTCGGTCTCGGCACCGATCAGCGCGCCGCTCTGGATCGCGGCGATCACCGCACGGGTGGTCGGGATGCTGAAGCGCTTGCCGACGCCGTAGCCACCACCGGTCCAGCCGGTGTTGACCAGGTAGACCTTGGAGCCGAAGCCCTTGATGCGCTTGATCAGCAGCTCGGCGTATTCGCCGGCCGGACGCGGGAAGAACGGCGCGCCGAAGCAGGTGGAGAAGGTCGACTTGATGCCGCCGCCCGAGCCCATTTCGGTGGAACCGACCAGCGCGGTGTAGCCGGACAGGAAGTGGTAGGCCGCCTGCTCGTTGTTCAGGATCGACACTGGCGGCAGGACGCCGGTCAGGTCGCAGGTCAGGAAGATGACCGCGTTTGGCTCGCCGCCGAGGTTCTTCTCGGAACGCTTCTCGACGTGCTCCAGCGGGTACGCGGCACGGCTGTTCTGGGTCAGGCTGCCATCGGCGTAGTCGGCGTGCTTGGCGTCGTCGAGGACGACGTTTTCCAGCACTGCGCCGTGCTTGATGGCTTTCCAGATGACCGGCTCGTTCTTCTCGGAGAGGTCGATGCACTTGGCGTAGCAGCCGCCTTCGATATTGAAGACAACGCCTTCGCCCCAGCCGTGCTCGTCGTCACCGATCAGGTAACGGCTTTCGTCGGCCGACAGGGTGGTCTTGCCGGTGCCGGACAGACCGAAGAACAGGGTCACGTCGCCTTCTTCGCCGATGTTGGCGGCGCAGTGCATTGGCAGTACGTCGGCGGCCGGCAGCAGGAAGTTCTGCACCGAGAACATGGCTTTCTTCATTTCGCCGGCGTAGCGCATGCCCGCGATCAGGACTTTCTTCTGGGCGAAGTTGAGGATCACGCAGCCATCGGAGTTGGTGCCGTCACGCTCTGGCACGCACTCGAAGTTGGCGACGTTCAGCACTTGCCACTCTTCGCGGCCAGCCGGGTTGTACTGGGCCGGGTTGATGAACAGGCAACGGCCGAACAGGTTCTGCCAGGCAGTCTGGGTGGTCATCTTGACGGCCAGGTAGTGCTCTTCGGCTGCACCTACGTGAACGTGGGAAACGAAGTGTTCCTGGGCGTTGTTGAACGCCTCGACACGGGCCCAGAGGGCGTCGAACTTGTCGGCGGGGAATTTGCGGTTGATCGGGCCCCAGGCGATGGCGTCCTGGGTGCTCGGCTCTTCGACGATGAAACGGTCAACCGGCGAACGACCGGTACGGTGACCGGTTTTCACGACCAGCGCGCCGGTGTCGGCCAGCTCGCCTTCACCGCGTTTCAGTGCTTCTTTTACCAGCTCGTCGACGCTCAGATCGGTGAACACGGCGTTGTTGGCTTGCGTCATGAGATTCCCCATCCGGCCCGGTGGCCGAGTGCTCCAAACGATTTGTAGTAGATCTTTACGAACTACTACAGCGAAAAAAGTGGCCGGATTATGCCAGAAACGCCCAAAAAAAGTAGGGCCCTCCTGTCAGAACTGCTTCTTAAGCGCATTCGACAGGAGAATTCCCTGAGCGGAAACGTTTCAGTGACGAGTATCTGACGGCGAGTCCACGCCGCCTCCAGCGAACAGCTGCTCCACATCCGCCGTATCGAAGCGATAGCGCTCGTTGCAGAACTGGCAATCGACCTCGATCTCGCCGCCATGTTCCACCAGCAGCTCGCGGGCGTCTTCGAGCCCGAGGCTGACCAGCGCGTTGCCGGAACGCTCCCGCGAGCAACTGCAACGGAATTGCAGCGGCTGAATATCGAACAGGCGCACGGCATCTTCGTGGTAGAGGCGATGCAGCAGGGTTTCGCTGTCCAGGCCGAGCTGTTCGTCGCGGCTGAGGGTGTTGGCGATGGCCGAAACGTGGGCCCAGCTGTCGGCGCGCTCATCGGCATCCGGCTGGCGGTCCACCGGCAGTTGCTGCAGCAGCATGCCACGGGCGCGCTTGCCGTCGGCGCTGAGCCAGAACCGGGTGCCCAGCTGCTCGGACATGACGAAGTAGTTGGTGAAGGACTCGGCCAGGTCGGCGCCATCCAGTTCGACGACGCCCTGGTAGCGCTTGCCGTGGTGCGGATCGATGGTCAGCGCCAGTACCCCGTTGGGCATCAGCTCGCGCAGGCCGGCGTCAACACCGAGCGCGTCGCCGTCATAGCGGGCGATACCGCGGATCTCGCGCTCGCTGGAGCACTCGACCATCAGCAACGGCACCGGACCATCGGAACGCGCCTGCAGGATCAGCAGTCCATCGAACTTGAGGGTGCCGACCAGCAGCGCGGCGGCGGCCATCAATTCGCCGAGCAGTTGTGCGACCGGTTGCGGGTAGGGGTGCTTTTCCAGCACCCGGGCGTAGCTGGTTTCAAGGCTGACGAGTTCGCCGCGCACGTCGCGCTCGTCGAAGATGAAGCGTTGGGTGAAGTCTGTATCCGGCACGTCGCTCATTGGGAATCTGCTGTCTGTAAATGTGACAAGATAATTACAAGGGTTTCGAAACCCCTATGGCAGAGCACCTGAAGGTGCTCGCATGGCAATTTTTCTGGAGAGGTATCTTATGGACAATCGACCACTGTTCCAAGCGAGGTGGTCCTGGGGCCCATTGGCAGCCTGTACGCTGCTACCCATTGCGCTACTGTGTTTCTGGTTATGGCCTTTTGGCCAGATCCTCTGCCTGACTTTCGACGAGTGGCTGTTCCACAGCCTCAATGCGCCGCTGGCCGACAACGCCGCCTGGCGCTATATCTGGACCCTCGGCAGCCTGCGTCCCTTCGATATCGTCGTCGGCCTGATCCTGCTGGCCGTGCTGATCCGTGGCAATTGGGTGTTCAAGGCGCACCAGGTGCGCGAAGCCTTCTTGGGCTTCTTCGTCACGCTGCTCCTCTTAGTGGTGGTTCGCGCGCTGTTTTCCAAGTGGGTGGACGCTGCCGGCTGGCAGCATCACAGCCCGTCCATGGTGTTCGAGGATGCCATTCGCCTCAGCGATTTCTACCCGCACCTGGAAGCCACCTGGGAACTGAAGGACCGTTCCAGCAAGAGTTTCCCGGGTGACCACGCCTCGGTCCTGCTGGTCTGGGCGCTGTTCATGACCCTGTTTACCCGGGGGCTCTGGCAGAACCTGGTGGTCTGGGGCCTGGCCGTGCTGTTCATGCTGCCGCGCCTGGTCGCGGGGGCTCACTGGGGCCAGGACGATTACATCGGTGGCTTGCTGATGGCCGTGCTGGCACTCGGCTGGAGCTGCTTCACGCCACTGGCTGCAAGGGCCAGCGCCGCGCTGATGCGCTGGACCGCGCCGTTGTTCGCCTTCGCCACCCGCCTGCCGGTGATCCGGCAATTGAGCGTGGTCAGCGGTCAGTCGTAATTGCCCTGGAATTGATGGATCTGCCGACGCTGTTTCTTGGTCGGCCGGCCATCGGTGGTCACGCCCAGCGCGCCGGCCTTGCGCAGCTCCGCCGCCTGTTCGCGGCGGCGGATGCTGTCTGCGGTTTCCTCGTATAGCGTCTGTGCCTCCGGCGCGCCCCGGCGCACGATGGACAGCGCCTTGACCACCACGGTCCTTTCGTCGAAACCGGTACGCAGGACGAACTCGTCGCCGATACGCGGCTCCTTGCCGGGCTTGCAGCGCTCGCCGCGGCAGTGCACCTTGCCGCTCTCGATGGCGGCCTTGGCCAGGGCGCGGGTCTTGTAGAAACGCGCGGCCCAGAGCCATTTGTCCAGACGAACCTTATCGTCGTCTTCCTGATAAGCCATGACACAGCTCCGTTGAATTGCGGTCATGGAACTGTACTACCGTAACTGACGGATGCAAAAAGTCCGCTGCCTGCTTACAGTTCACCGAATTTTCCCGGGTTGCCCATCGTGAAGACATTTGATCATCTGAGCGTTATCGGTTTGCGCGAGTGGGTGGCCTTGCCCGACCTCGGCCTGGCCGGCCTGCGCGCCAAGATCGATACCGGCGCCAGCACCTCCAGCCTGCATGCCACCGAGGTCGAGCCGTTCACGCGCAATGGTGAACGCTGGGTGCGCTTCAACGCCCACCTGGGTTCGGTAGTGCAAATGCGTCACCGCCGCTGCGAAGCGCCGCTGGTCGCGATGAAGACCATCAAGAGCTCCAATGGTCACGCCCAGGTGCGTTACGTCATTCGCACGGCACTTGCGCTGGGCGACAGGGTCTGGGAAGTGGAGTTCACCCTGGCCTGTCGCAAGGCCATGCGTTATCGGCTGCTTCTAGGCTCCAAGGCCCTGGTGCACGGCCAGCTGGTGGTCAACCCAGGGCTCAAGTATGTACAGGACAAGCCGGCGTTCCCGGCAACCATTACCCCTTCCACAGGTGCTGCATGAAGATCGCTGTGCTGTCGCGTAACCCGCGTCTGTATTCCACCCGTCGTCTGGTCGAGGCCGGGACGCAACGGGGCCATGAAGTGGTTGTGATCGATACCTTGCGTGCCTACATGAACATCGCCAGCCACAAGCCGCAGATCCACTATCGCGGCAAGCCACTGGAAGGCTTCGATGCGGTGATTCCGCGCATCGGCGCCTCGGTGACCTTCTACGGCTGCGCGGTGCTGCGCCAGTTCGAGATGATGGGCGTGTACCCGCTCAACGAATCCGTGGCCATCGCCCGCTCGCGGGACAAGCTGCGCTCGCTGCAATTGCTGTCGCGCCGTGGCATTGGCCTGCCGGTCACCGGCTTCGCCCACTCGCCGGACGATATTCCCGACCTGATCCAGATGGTCAACGGTGCGCCACTGGTGATCAAGGTGCTGGAAGGCACCCAGGGCATCGGTGTGGTGCTGTGCGAAACCACCAAGGCTGCCGAATCGGTGATCGAGGCGTTCATGGGCCTGAAGCAGAACATCATGGTCCAGGAGTACATCAAGGAAGCCGGTGGTGCGGACATCCGCTGCTTCGTGGTCGGCGACAAGGTGATCGCCTCGATGAAGCGCCAGGCCAAGCCGGGGGAGTTCCGCTCCAACCTGCACCGCGGTGGCACCGCCAGCCTGATCAAGGTCACCCCTGAAGAGCGCATGACCGCCATTCGTGCGGCCAAGGTCATGGGCCTGAGCGTGGCGGGTGTGGATATCCTGCGCTCCAACCACGGCCCGCTGGTGATGGAGGTGAACTCGTCACCCGGTCTGGAAGGCATCGAGGTCACCACCGGCAAGGATGTCGCCGGGATGATCATCGAGCATCTGGAAAAGAACGGCGGGCCCAACCAGACCCGCACCAAAGGAAAGGGCTAGACGGCGTCGCGCGGTAGCAGCAGGCCCAGTGGCAAGCGCACCCGGGCCTCGATCCCGCCACCGGAGCGATTGCGCAATTCCACGTTGCCGCCATGCTGGGCCGCGATCCGCCGCACGATCGCCAGGCCCAGCCCGGTGCCTTTGCCGCTGCGGGCCTTATCGCCGCGAATGAACGGGTTGAAAATGGCATCCAGCTCGGCGGGATCGATCCCCGCACCGCGGTCCAGCACGCTCAGCACCACGTATGGCGCGTTGGCGTCACCCGAGACATAAGCGGCCACTTCAACGCCCTTGCCGGCGTGATGCAGCGCGTTGCCGATCAGGTTGTTGAGCAGGCGCTTGATCGAGACACGGCGCAGCGGGAAGGGCGGAATCGGCTCCAGGCACAGGCGCACCTGTTCCTTCGGCTGGTTGAACGGCGCGACCACTTCGCGCACCAGGTCGCTCAGGTCCACTTCCTCGACGGGCTCGTCGCGGCCGTCGCGGATGAAGGCGAGGAACTGGTCGAGGATGGCGTCCATGTCCTCGATGTCGCGGACCATGTCGTCGGTGAGGTCGCTTTCGCTGGGCAGCATGGACAACGACAGGCGCAGGCGGGTGAGGGGCGTGCGCAGGTCATGGGAGACCCCGGCCAGCATCAGTTCGCGCTCCCGGCCGGCCTGTTCCACGTCCTCGGCCATCTGGTTGAAGGCGCGGTATACCTCGGTCATCTCGCTCGGTGTGTCGCTGATCGGCAGGCGCACGCTGCGGCCCTGGCCCAGTTGCCGGGCGGCGAACACCAGGCGCTTGAGCGGCTGGTTGAGCTGGCGCACGAAGATCCACGCCGAGGCGGTGGACAGCAGGCCGATGGCGAGGAACCAGCCAAGCACGTTCCAGATCTTCTGGCCGCGCAGCGGGTGCGGGTACAGCGGCACCTTGAGCCAGTCGTCGCCCAGGCTCGGCGCCCTGACCCAGAGCGCCGGAGGCGAATGGACGCGCAGGCGGACCTCGGTGTCCTCGCCCAGCTCGGCCTGCATCTGGCGCTGGTAGATCTCGCTGTAGGGCCAGTGCTGCTCGCCCTCGGGCACGCCGTTGCCGGTGACGCGGATCAAGCCGGCGGCTTCGGCGACCTTGTCGCGGTTCTCCTCGTCCGCTGCCCAGTACGCACGCAGGGTCAGGGCGACGCCGTGGCTGTACTGGCGATCGACCAGCACGTCCTCGTTCATCAGCAGGTAGACCAGGGTCAGCGCCTTGGAAAACAGGACGACGATCAACACCAGCCACAGGGTGCGGGCGAAGAAGCTTTGCGGAAACCACAGTGGCGTTTTCATGGACGACGGCTACACGCTTGGCAGGTGCGAGCGCGGCTCGCGGGCAGGGCAGGAGGTGATCCAAGCAAAAGCAGGGCAACCTTGCGGTGGCCCTGCTTTCGATGACTCATCGGTAACACGTGCCATCACTTGCCGGCATTGCCGTCCGGCACGAACACGTAGCCCACGCCCCAGACAGTCTGGATGTAGCGCGGCTTGGACGGGTCAGGCTCGATCATGCGGCGCAGGCGCGAAATCTGCACGTCGATGGAGCGCTCCAGCGCATCCCATTCGCGGCCACGGGCCAGGTTCATCAGCTTGTCGCGGGTCAGCGGCTCGCGGGCGTGCATGACCAATGCCTTGAGCACGGCGAACTCGCCGGTGGTGAGCATGTGCACTTCGTCACCGCGCTTGAGTTCGCGTGTGGCCAAGGACAGCTCGTAGTCGCCGAAGGTGACGGTTTCGTCCTCGCTGCCCGGTGCGCCCGGCACCGTCGGCGCCTGGCGGCGCAGTACGGCCTTGACCCGCGCGACCAGCTCGTCGGGGTTGAACGGCTTGGCCAGGTAGTCGTCGGCGCCCAGTTCCAGGCCCTTTATCCGGCTCAGCTCGTCGCCCTTGGCGGTGAGCATGATGATCGGTACCTGGTTGTTCGCTGCGCGCAGGCGCCGGCAGGCGGAAAGACCATCCTCGCCGGGCAGCATCAGGTCGAGGACGACCAGGTTGAACACCTCGCGCGCCAGCAGGCGGTCCATCTGTTCGACATTGGGTACTGCCCGTGCGCGATAGCCCTTGCTGGTGAAGAAACGCTCGAGAAGGCTGCTCAGGCCCGGGTCGTCATCGACGATGAGGATCTTTTCGCCTTCGGCTGTTTGTGCAGTGCTGCTCATGGGTAGCTCCTTTAATCTCGGCGCGCATTATGGCTTAGCCGCCATTTGCGGGTGCCGAGCTCATTGTTAGCAGATTTTTCCCCGTGTGCCAGCGGAATGGTCTGTCAGGCTGGCCAGCCGCTATCACCGCAAGCCTTTTGCGCTGGGTATAATGCGCCGCTTTTCACCGCGCGCCGCCATGCCCCGACGCCCTCTGGCGCCGGCCCCTGCGGCCAAGCATTCACAATTTGTCAGGTGGTTTTATGGACAGCATCAACAGCCGCATCGCCGAAGAACTCGGCGTCCGCCCGCAACAGGTCGAGGCGGCCGTGGCTCTACTTGATGAAGGCTCCACGGTGCCTTTTATCGCCCGTTACCGCAAAGAAGTGACCGGCAGCCTGGATGACACCCAGCTTCGCACCCTCGAAGAGCGCCTGCGCTACCTGCGCGAACTCGACGAGCGTCGCGCCAGCATCCTGGCCAGCATCGAGGAGCAGGGCAAGCTGACCCCGGAACTGGCCCGCGAGATCAAGCTCGCCGACACCAAGACCCGCCTCGAAGACCTGTACCTGCCGTACAAGCAGAAGCGTCGCACCAAAGGCCAGATCGCCCTGGAAGCCGGCCTCGGCGAACTGGCCGACGGCCTGCTGGCCGATCCGCAACTGTCCCCCGAAAGCGAGGCCGCGCGCTTCGTCGATGCCGAAAAAGGCGTTGCCGACGTCAAGGCTGCGCTGGAAGGCGCCAAGTACATCCTCATGGAGCGCTTCGCCGAAGACGCTGCCCTGCTCGACAAGCTGCGCAACTTCCTGACCCAGGAAGCCACCCTGTCGGCCCGCGTGGTGCCGGGCAAGGAGGAAGAGGGCGCCAAGTTCCGCGACTATTTCGAACATGACGAACCGCTCAAGGGCGTGCCGTCGCACCGTGCCCTGGCGATCTTCCGCGGGCGCAACGAAGGCGTGCTGTCCGCCTCGCTCAAGGTCGGCGAAGAACTTCCGGGCACCCTGCACCCGTGCGAACTGATGATCGCCGAGCGCTTCGGCCTGGCCAACCAGGGCCGTCCGGCTGACAAATGGCTGGCCGAAGTGGTGCGCTGGACCTGGAAGGTCAAGCTCTACAGCCACCTGGAAACCGACCTGTTCGGCGAGCTGCGCGACAATGCCGAAGGCGAGGCGATCAACGTGTTCGCCCACAACCTGCACGACCTGCTGCTGGCCGCTCCGGCCGGCCCGCGCGCGACCCTGGGCTTCGACCCGGGCCTGCGTACTGGCTGCAAGGTCGCGGTGGTCGATGCCACCGGCAAGCTGCTCGACCACACCACGGTCTACCCGCACGCGCCGAAGAACGACTGGGATCGCACCATCGCCATCCTCGCTGCCCTGTGCGCCAAGCACTCGGTGGAGCTGGTCGCCATCGGCAACGGCACCGCCAGCCGTGAAAGCGACAAGCTGATCTCCGAGCTGGTCAAGAAATACCCGGCGCTGAAGATCACCAAGGTCATGGTTTCCGAGGCTGGCGCTTCGGTGTACTCGGCATCCGAACTGGCCGCCCGCGAATTCCCCGACCTCGATGTGTCGATCCGTGGCGCCGTGTCCATCGCCCGCCGCCTGCAGGACCCGCTGGCCGAGCTGGTGAAGATCGACCCGAAATCCATCGGCGTCGGCCAGTACCAGCACGACGTCTCCCAACTCAAGCTGGCCCGTGGCCTGGACGCGGTGGTCGAGGACTGCGTGAACGCCGTCGGCGTCGACGTCAACACCGCCTCCGTGGCCCTGCTGGCACGTATCTCCGGCCTCAACGCGACCCTGGCACAGAACATCGTCAGCCACCGTGATGCCAACGGCGCCTTCAAGACCCGCGCCGCCCTGAAGAAAGTCAGCCGCCTCGGCGAGAAGACCTTCGAACAGGCCGCCGGCTTCCTCCGTGTGATGAACGGTGACGACCCGCTGGACGCCTCGGCCGTCCACCCCGAGGCCTACCCGCTGGTACAGCGCATCGCCGCCGACACCGGCCGCGATATCCGTTCGCTGATCGGCGACAGCGGCTTCCTCAAGCGTCTCGATCCGAAGAAGTTCACCGACGAGACCTTCGGCCTGCCGACCGTCACCGACATCCTCCAGGAGCTGGACAAGCCCGGCCGCGACCCGCGCCCCGAGTTCAAGACCGCCGAGTTCCAGGAAGGCGTCGAAGACCTCAAGGACCTGGTGCCGGGGATGATCCTCGAAGGCGTGGTGACCAACGTCACCAACTTCGGTGCCTTCGTCGATATCGGCGTGCACCAGGACGGCCTGGTGCACATCTCGGCGCTGTCCGAGAAGTTCATCAAGGACCCGCGTGAAGCGGTCAAGGCCGGCGACGTGGTCAAGGTCAAGGTCATGGAAGTGGACATCCCGCGCAAGCGCGTCGGCCTGTCCATGCGCATGAGCGACACCCCGGGCGAGAAGGTCGAGGGTGCCCGCGGCGGTCGCCAGGGTTCGGGTGGTCGCCAGCAAGGCGCGCCAGCGCGGGTCAAGGACACCCCGCCACCGGTCAACAACGCCATGGCCTCCTTGTTCGCCAACGCCAAGCAGTTGAAGAAGAAGTGACGGGCGCGCCTGAAGACATCGTCCAGAGCGCCTTTAGCCAGTTGCTGGGCTGCCGTCTGCAACGCCTCGAAGCGGGCGTTGCCGAGGTGGCCCTGGCCCTGGAGCCGCACCTGCGCAATCGCGGCGGTTTCCTGCATGGCGGGGCGATCTTCAGCCTGGTGGACATCGCCATGGGCCTGGCCTGCTCCAGCAGCCACGGCTTCGATCGGCGCAGCGTCACCCTGGAGTGCAAGATCAACTACGTTCGTGCGGTCAGCGAAGGTGAAGTGCTGTGTATCGCCCGCGTCCTGCACGCCGGGCGCCGCACGCTCGTACTGGACGCCGACGTATTCCAGGACGACAAACTCGTCGCCAAGGCCCAAGGCACCTTCGCGGCGCTCTAGCCGCAAAAGGCCATCTGCGGTACTTTCGGCAGTGCGCTGGGCGCTGCCGATTCCCTGCGAAAACCAGGCGACAACGCCAGTTCCTCCTGTCCACCCTTGTAGACCGTCATTTCCACCCCCATATCGGGGCGACTGATGTGTGAAGGAATCCATCTTGAGCGAACTTCTCAACCGCCGCCTGAGCCTGCTTGGCCAAGGCGACAACCTCTCCCTGCTCAAGCAGTGCCTGCACGGCATCGAGCGTGAATGCCTGCGCGTGACCGAGGACGGTCGCCTGGCCCAGACACCGCACCCCGAGGCCCTGGGCTCGGCGCTGACGCACGAATCCATCACCACCGATTATTCCGAGTCGCTGCTGGAATTCATCACCCCGGCCCTGGCCGACCCGGCGCAGACCCTCGAAAGCCTGGAGAACATCCACCGCTTCGCCGTCAGCAAGCTCGGCAGCGAGTACCTGTGGAGTCCGTCGATGCCGTGCCCGTTGCCGGCGGAAGAGGACATCCCGATCGCCTGGTACGGCACCTCGAACATCGGCCAGCTCAAGTACGTCTACCGCAAGGGCCTGGCCCTGCGCTACGGCCGGACCATGCAGTGCATCGCCGGTATCCACTACAACTTCTCGCTGCCGGAAAAGCTCTGGCCGCTGCTGCGTGATGCCGAAGGCGGCAGCGGTGACGACCGTGACTACCAGTCGTCGGCCTACATTGCCCTGATCCGCAATTTCCGCCGCTACAGCTGGCTGCTGATGTACCTGTTCGGTGCCTCGCCGGCGCTGGACGCAGGGTTCCTCCGTGGCCGCCCGCACCAGCTCGAATCCTTCGACGCCGACACCCTGTTCCTGCCGTGGGCCACCAGCCTGCGCATGAGCGACCTGGGCTACCAGAGCAACGCCCAGGCCGGCCTGACCCCCTGCTACAACGACCTCGCCAGCTACACCGACAGCCTGCGCCGCGCCGTGGCCACGCCCTACGCGCCCTATGTCGAGATCGGTACGCACAAGGATGGCGAGTGGGTGCAGCTCAACACCAACATCCTGCAGATCGAGAACGAGTACTACTCGAACATCCGTCCCAAGCGCGTGACCTATACCGGCGAGCGGCCGATCCAGGCGCTGGTGGCCCGGGGCATCCAGTACATCGAAGTGCGCTGCCTGGATATCAACCCGTTCCTGCCGACCGGCATCGATTTGCCGCAGGCGCGTTTCCTCGATGCCTTCCTGCTGTTCTGCGCGCTGGAAGAAAGCCCGCTGCTGCAAAACGGCGAGTGCGGCCAGTGCACCGACAACTTCCTCAAGGTGGTCAAGGAAGGCCGGCGTCCGGGCCTGCAACTGCACCGCGACGGTCAGCCGGTCGAACTCAAGGCCTGGGCCTCCGAGCTGCTGGCGCGTATCGCACCGTTGGCCGAACTGCTCGACCGCAGCCAGGGCAGCGATGAGCACGCCCGTGCCCTCGCCACCCAGGCGGCCAAGGTCGACGACCCGGCGCTGACCCCGTCGGCCCAGGTGCTCGCCAGCATGACCGCGCACCAGGAAAGCTTCGCCGCCTTCGCCCTGCGCCAGAGTCAGCTGCATGCCGACTACCTGCGCAAGGAGCCGCTGCCGGCTGAAGAGCAGGCGCGTTTCGAAAGCCTGGCCCGTGCTTCGCTGGAAGAGCAGGCGCGTCTGGAGCAGCAGGAAGTCGGCGACTTCGACCTGTTCGTCGGCGCCTACCAGGCCAGCATCCTGGCGATCAGCAACTGACATGAGCCGCGGCAGCACCCCTCGCAAACCCCGCGCCCGCAGCCAGGCGCGGATCGACTCGATCCTCGACGCGGCCCGCACCTTGCTGGCCAGCGAGGGCGTGGCCAGCCTGTCGATCTACAGCGTCGCCGAGCGCGCGCAGATCCCGCCGTCGTCGGTCTATCACTTCTTCGCCAGCGTCCCGGCCTTGCTCGAGGCGCTGACGGCGGATGTACACGGCGCGTTTCGCGCCTGCCTGCAGGCGCCCATCGATAGCGCGAGCCTGACCGGCTGGCGGGACCTGGCGCGGCTGGTGGAAGCGCGGATGCTGGAGATCTATCAACAGGACGCCGCCGCCCGGCAACTGATCCTCGCCCAGCATGGCCTGAGCGAAGTGACCCAGGCCGACCGCCAGCACGATATCGAGCTGGGCGACCTGATGCACAAGCTGTTCGAGCAGCATTTCCGCTTGCCGGAGCTGCCGCGTGATGTGGATGTATTTGCCTTGGCGATGGAGCTGAGCGACCGGGTGTATGCCCGTTCGGTGCAGGTGCACGGGCAGATCACGCCGCGCATGGCGGAGGAGGGGATGCGGGTGTTCGAAGCGTATGTGGGGCTGTATCTACCGCCGTTCCTGCCCAAACACTGATCAAAGGCCGACCGCTCCCACAAGGTCCGCGCAGGTCCATCACAGCTTGGCGATGGAAACCTCGGTCGATTTCACGAAGGCAATCACTTCGCTGCCGATGGTCAGTTCCAGCTCCTTGACCGAACGGGTGGTGATCACCGAAGTGACGATGCCCGAGGCGGTCTGCACGTCGATTTCCGACAGTACCGGGCCTTCCAGGATTTCTTTCACGGTGCCTTTGAACTGGTTACGTACGTTGATCGCTTTGATAGTCATCTGCTTGCTTCCTTCGTAGGTTCTGAGGTCAATGAGCCCAGCGCAGTTGCGTAGGCAAGGGTGCTACGGGTTCGGGCCCGGGCGGAGTGCCAGGGATCGAGAGAACACGGTTGAGTACTTCGGTTTCCAGCGCGGCCAGGCGGTGCGAGCCACGTACCCGTGGGCGCGGCAGGTCCACGTGCAGGTCGAGGCCGATTTCGCCGTCCTCGATCAGGATCACCCGGTCGGCGACCGCTACCGCTTCGCTGACGTCGTGGGTCACCAGCAGCACGGTGAAGCCGTGCTTGCGCCAGAGGTCTTCGATCAATTGCTGCATTTCGATCCGGGTCAGGGCATCCAGGGCGCCCAGCGGCTCGTCGAGCAGCAGCAGGCGCGGCTGGTGGATCAGGGCGCGGGCCAGGGCCACGCGCTGCTTCTGCCCACCGGACAGGGCTGCCGGCCATTCATTGGCACGGTCGGCCAGGCCTACCGCTTCCAGTGCCTGCCTGGCACGTTCCTGCCACTTGCCTTCGAGACCCAGGCCGACGTTGTCGATCACCCGCTTCCACGGCAGCAGGCGCGCTTCCTGGAACATCAGGCGGGTGTCTTCGCGAGCGTCCGACAGTGGCGCACTACCAGCCAGCAATTCACCACCGGTCGGTTGGTCGAGGCCGGCCAGCAAACGCAGCAGGGTGCTCTTGCCACAGCCACTGCGACCGACGATGGCGACGAACTGGCCGGCCGGGATGTGCAGGTCGATATTGCGCAGGACCTTGCGTTGGCCGAAGGTCTTCTCGACCTTCTGCACCGCCAGCGGGATGCCACGCAGCAGGCGCGGCGGCTGTTCCTTGAGAACGGTCATGCGCGGTCTCCCTTGCTCACTTGATAGGCCGGGTGCCAGCGCAGCCAGACACGTTCCAGGCCGCGGGCAGCGAGGTCGGCCAGCTTGCCGAGCACCGCGTACAGCACGATCGCCAGCACTACCACGTCGGTCTGCAGGAACTCGCGGGCGTTCATCGCCAGGTAGCCGATGCCGGAGTTGGCCGAGATGGTCTCGGCGACGATCAGGGTCAGCCACATGAAGCCGAGGGCGAAGCGCACGCCGACCAGGATCGATGGCAGCGCACCCGGCAGGATCACCTGGCGGAACAGGGCGAAGCCGCTGAGGCCGTAACTGCGGGCCATTTCCACCAGCGCCGGATCGACGTTGCGGATGCCGTGGTAGGTGTTCAGGTATATCGGGAACAGCGTGCCGAGGGCGACCAGGAAGATCTTCGCCGACTCGTCGATGCCGAACCACAGGATCACCAGCGGGATCAGCGCCAGGTGCGGCACGTTGCGGATCATCTGCACCGAGCTGTCCAGCAGGCGCTCACCCCAGCGCGACAGGCCGGTGATGAAGCCGAGCACCAGGCCGATGCTGCCGCCGATCAAGAAGCCCAGCCCGGCACGCCAGCCGCTGATTGCCAGGTGGGTCCAGATTTCGCCGCTGCGCACCAGTTCGACGCCCGCGGAAATCACCGCGCTTGGCGCCGGCAGGATGCGGGTCGACAGCCAACCGGCGCTGACCGCCAGTTGCCAGATCGCCAGCAGCGCTACCGGCAGGGCCCAGGGCGCCAGGCGCTGGACCCAGGAGTTGGAAGAAGAACGACTCATGGCGTGATCCTCAACGCTGCGCCGCGGCTTTGGGCAGGATGTCGTTGGCCACCATCTCGCCGAACGGGCTGACGTAGCCACGCTCCTGCGGCAGGGCCGGACGTTCGATATCCAGGTGCGGGAACAGCAGTTCGGCCACGCGGTACGACTCTTCCAGGTGCGGGTAGCCGGAGAAAATGAAGGTGTCGATGCCCAGCTCGGCGTATTCCTTGACCCGCGCTGCCACGGTCGGGCCATCGCCGACCAGCGCGGTACCGGCACCGCCACGCACCAGGCCGACGCCGGCCCACAGGTTGGGGCTGACTTCCAGGTTGTCGCGGTTGCCGCCGTGCAGGGCGGCCATGCGTTGCTGGCCGACCGAATCGAAGCGCGCCAGGGAAGCCTGGGCACGGGCGATGGTGTCGTCGTCCAGATGGGAGATCAGGCGTTCGGCGGCTTTCCAGGCCTCGTCGTTGGTTTCGCGGACGATCACATGCAGGCGGATACCGAAGCGCACGGTACGGCCCAGCCTGGCGGCCTTCTCGCGGACTTGCGCGATCTTCTCGGCCACCGCGCTCGGCGGTTCGCCCCAGGTCAGGTACAGCTCGACCTGCTCGGCGGCCAGGTCCTGTGCGGCGTCGGAAGAGCCACCGAAATACAGCGGCGGACGCGGTTGCTGGATCGGTGGATAGAGCAGCTTGGCGCCCTTCACGGTGATGTGCTTGCCGTCGTAGTCGACCGTCTCGCCTTCCAGCACCCGACGCCAGATGCGGGTGAATTCCACCGATGCCTGATAGCGTTCTTCATGGCTGAGGAACAGGCCGTCGCCGGACAGTTCGTCAGGGTCTCCACCGGTCACCAGGTTGAACAGCGCGCGCCCGCCGGACAGCCGGTCGAGGGTCGCGGCCTGGCGTGCCGCCACGGTCGGCGAAATGATCCCCGGGCGCAGGGCCACGAGGAACTTCAGGCGCTGGGTCACCGGGATCAGCGACGCGGCCACCAGCCAGGAGTCCTCGCAGGAACGCCCGGTGGGGATCAGCACGCCGCCGAAGCCAAGACGGTCGGCCGCCTGTGCCACCTGCTGCAGATAACCGTGATCGACGGCGCGAGCGCCTTCGGCGGTGCCAAGGTAATGGCCGTCGCCATGGGTCGGAAGAAACCAGAAAACGTTGAGGCTCATTGGAGTTGTCTCCTAAGGGTGGCTCAGACCGGGGCGGTGCCCCGGCTCGGGCGAAACGTCAAGGTGCGGTGGCGACCTTGGCCGGTGGCGTCCAGATCACGTCCTTGATGCTCAGCGGCTTGGGGATCAGCTTCAGGCTGGTGAAGGTGTCGGCGATCTTCTGCTGCGCGGCGACCACTTCCGGGGTCAGGAAGCCGGCACCGTAGCCCTGGCGCTTGACCGAGGTCAGGGTGATATCGGCGGGCAGGCCGAGCAGCGGCGCGACCTGGTCGGTCACTTCCTGCGGGTTGGCCTTGGACCATTCGCCCACGGCACGCACCTCGTCCACCAGGGCGCTGATCACTTCAGGGTGCTTCTGCGCATAAGGCTTGGTGGCCAGGTAGAACTGATGGTTGTCGACGATGCCCTGGCCATCGCGCAGGGTGCGGGCTTGCAGCTGTTGCTCGGCGGCGGCCTGGTACGGGTCCCAGATCACCCAGGCATCGACGCTGCCACGCTCGAAGGCGGCGCGGGCATCGGCGGGCGGCAGGAACACCGGCTGGATATCGCTGTATTTCAGGCCAGCGTCCTCGAGGGCGCGGACCAGCAGGTAATGCACGTTGGAGCCCTTGTTCAGGGCGACCTTCTTGCCCTTGAGTTCCTTGACCGACTGGATCGGCGAACCCTTCGGCACCAGGATCGCTTCGCTGTGCGGCGCTGGCGGCTCGTAGGCCACGTACAGCAGATCGGCGCCGGCGGCCTGGGCGAAGACGGGCGGGGTTTCGCCGGTCACGCCGAAATCGATGGAGCCGACGTTAAGGCCTTCCAGCAGTTGCGGGCCGCCGGGGAATTCAGTCCATTGCACCTGCACGCCTTGGGCGGCGAGGCGCTTTTCCAGGCTGCCCTTGGCCTTGAGCAGAACCAGGGTGCCGTACTTCTGGTAGCCGATACGCAGGGTTTCGGCCTGGGCTTGAGTGATGGCGCCGAAGGTAACAGCCGCAGCGAACAGAGCGGCCAGACCACGACGCAAAACGACAGTGCGCATAGCGCTCTCCTTTTGCAGTGTTGGGATTCGGGCTGCACCTGCTTGCCTCGTTGTCGGGCCAGTAAGGTGGGGGTTGCACGATGAAACGGGTGCTACGGGATCAGATGCTCCAGCGGGCACTGATCAGGCGTTCGTTGAGCAGGCCGGGCGCCAGGGGTTTCGGGCGACGGGCCAGGGCGCTGTGGAACAGCTCCAGGGATTCGTTCAGGCGCTGCTCCAGGGCGGGCGCCAGATGGGCCGGGACATTGCCCTGGCCGTAGGCGACCTGGCTGTCGTCGGCGAAGATCCCTTGCAGGGTCTCCTGCGCCTTCAAGGCCGAGAGCACCGGTTTCAGGGCGTAGTCCACCGCCAGCATATGGGCGATGCTGCCGCCGGTCGCGATGGGCAGCACCACCTTGTGACTCAGGGCGCGCTCGGGCAGCAGATCGAGCAGGGTCTTCAGGGCACCGGCGAACGACGCCTTGTACACCGGGGTGGAAACGATCAGGCCGTCGGCCTGTTCCACCAGCTGCTGGAAATGCTGGACCTGAGGGCTGTCGAAACGGGCATGAAGCAGATCTTCGGCCGGGAAGTCCCGCACCTGGAACGTCACCACTTCCACGCCCTGGCCTTGCAGCCAATCGCGTGCGCGTTCGAGCAGCACGCCGGACCGTGAACGCAGGCTGGGACTTCCACCGATAGAAACGACCAACATTGAATGCGCATCCTTGGAACTGTTCGAAAGGCCCGCGAGTTAGGTGGCTCGCTGGAATGGGGTGACATTAACAGGTGCTTGCATATATCTAGAAATCATATTTTTTCATTTGTTTATATGAATTGGAGATATGCGTTTTGGGGTTGTATGCGGCCCCTGTGGGAGCGGGTTCACCCGCGATTGCGATAGTGAATCCACTACAGCATCGCGGGTGAACCCGCTCCCACAGGGGCCGTGTACAGCTTGGAAGCAGGCAAAAAAAAGGGCCGTCGAAACGGCCCGAAAATCCCTGCGATGGCTAAATCAGAATCAACGGTTCGGCTGTGGGGTCAGGCGCAGATAAGGCTTGACCGCGCGGTAGCCCTTGGGGAAGCGGCGCTTGATCTCTTCCTCGTCCTTCAGCGACGGCACGATCACCACTTCGTCACCGTCCTGCCAGTTGGCCGGGGTGGCCACCTTGTGGTTGTCGGTGAGCTGCAACGAATCGATCACCCGCAGGATCTCGTGGAAGTTGCGCCCGGTACTGGCCGGATAGGTGATGGTCAGGCGGATCTTCTTGTTCGGGTCGATCACGAACAAGGAACGCACGGTGAGGGTGTCGTTGGCGTTGGGGTGGATCAGGTCGTACAGGTCGGAAACCTTGCGATCGGCATCGGCCAGGATCGGGAAGTTGACCGTGGTGTTCTGGGTTTCGTTGATGTCGTCGATCCAGCGGTGGTGGGAGTCCACCGGGTCCACCGACAGGGCGATGGCCTTGACGCCGCGCTCGGCGAACTGATCTTTCAGCTTGGCGGTGAAGCCCAGCTCGGTGGTGCACACCGGGGTGAAGTCGGCCGGGTGCGAGAACAGCACGCCCCAGCTGTCGCCGAGCCACTCGTGGAAGCGGATCTTGCCGGCGCTGGAATCCTGTTCGAAGTCGGGGGCGATATCGCCGAGTCTGAGGCTCATGGTGCGGCTCCTTGGCTGTTCGTTGATGGACTCAACTGTGCCTGTAGGCCGAGCAAATTAAAAAGAATAAATATCGATTTATTTAGATCGTAAAGAGATAACAAATAGCGGACAAAACAACGCCCGCACGGCACGGGGCCGGGCGGGCGTTGGGTAATCTCGCGGCGGGTTACAGCAGCGGGATGGAGTAGCTGAGGATCAGGCGGTTTTCGTCCTGTGCGTGGTTGGCGCTGGTCAGGTCGCTGCGCCATACGGCGTTTTTCCACATCACGCCGAAGTTCTTCAGCGGGCCTTCAGGCACCACGTAGGCAACGGTGATGTCGCGTTCCCACTCGGAGCGGTCGCCGATGGCAGCGTCGATGTTGTCGCCTTTCAGGTAGACCACGCCGGCGGTCAGGCCAGCCACGCCAACCTTGGCGAAATCGTAGGAGTAGCGAGCCTGCCAGGTGGACTCACCGGCACGGCCGAACTTCTGGATCTGCGAGTCGGTGATGGTGTAGTTGGACGAGCCGTCACCCTGGTTCAGCCAAGGGAAGTCGCTGTCGCCGCGGCTCTTCTGGTAGCCGCCGCCGAAGGTGTGACCATTGATCGAGTAGAGGAACAGGGCGCTCCACAGATCGTTGTCGACCTTGCCTTTGGTGGTGGTGCCACCGTAGTAGCCGCTGGTGTAGTAGGCCGGGTCGTTGCTGTTGGCGCCGTCGTCGGTACTGTGGAAGTAACGGAAGTCGGACTTCAGCGTACCGCCACCGATTGCCCAGTTATGCACTGCACCCAGGAAGTGCTGTTTGTAGAAGTCTTCCAGGCCGCCGTACCAGTATTGAACCAGCAGGTCCTTGGTCAGCTTGTAGTCGGCACCGGCATAACGGAACTGGTTGCTGAACGAGCCAGTACGGGCGTTGTTCGCGCCAGCGATGGACAAGCCTTCGGTATTCGAGGAGTTACGGCCCTTGACGTGCTCGATCTGGCCGGCAGTCAGGGTCAGGTCCTTGATCTCGTTCGAGACGATCTGGCCGCCTTCGAAGGTTTGCGGCAGCAGGCGACCGTCGTTGTACGAAATGACCGGAGTCTTCGGCAGCAAGGTGCCGTAGCGCAATTCAGTCTGGGAGATCTTGGCCTTGGCGGTGGCGCCCAGGCTGGAGAAGTCGTTGACTGCGCGACCGTCGCTGTCGGTCGGGAAGACCGTACCGCCGTAGGAGGCGCTGGTCGGGTTGCCGTGACGGCCCTTGCCCGAGTCCAGGCGGATGCCCAGCAGGCCGATGGCGTCAACGCCGAAACCGACGGTGCCTTCGGTGAAGCCCGAGGTATAGTCGATCTGGAAGCCCTGGCCCCACTCTTCCGAGTAGTTGGAAGTGGCGCGGGTGTCACGGTTATCGGTGTTGATATAGAAGTTACGCAGCTTCAACGTAGCCTTGCTATCTTCGATAAAACCGGCAGCGCCTGCTTGCTGGGCCAGTACCCCAAGGGCGACGGCAAGAGTCAGGGTCGACTTCTTCATGGATGAATTGCTCCTCTCTGTTTCTAATTCTTGTGGTTCGTTAACGGTCGGGTCTTGCGCCCGGCTCGTTGTCGATGGGCGATTAGCACCAATGGATGACCATCGAGTCAATCGTAACCAGTCGTTTCAAGACTTTGGTCTAATGCGCCATGCTGGGGGCGAAGGATAATTACAATTCGATAAACCTAAAAAGAATTATTTGTGTTTTTTTAAGATTTTTTTGACATAACCAACAAAAATTTCACATCGCTTCGGGCACATAAGCTAATGCCCATAAATTATTTCTGGTTGGTTTTTTAGATCATTTAGATTCATGGCTTTCCCCTTCCGGAATTCCCCGCCATGAAGCCGTCCCGTCCGCTCAAAGTATTTACCGCCCTGGCCCTCACCGGCTTGACCCTGGTCAGCCATGCCGCCGGTCTCACCGTGGGCTACCAGACCGGCATCGATCCCAGCAAGGTGCCCCAGGCCGATGGTGCCTACGAGCAGGCGATTGGCGAGAAGATCGACTGGCGCCGCTTCAACAGCGGCCCGGAAGTGGTCACCGCGATTGCCTCCGGCGACGTGCAGATCGGCAACCTCGGTTCCAGCCCGCTGGCCGCTGCCGCCTCGCGCAAGCTACCGATCGTGGCTTTCATCGTTTCGGCGCAGATCAACGCCGCCGAAGCGCTGGTGGTGCGCAATGGCAGTGGTATCGACAGTCCGAAGGACCTGGTCGGCAAGACCATCGCCACCCCGTTCGTCTCCACCTCCCACTACAGCCTGCTCGGTGCCCTCAAACACTGGGGGCTCGATACGCGTCAGGTGAAAGTGGTGAACCTGCAGCCGGCGGAAATCGCCGCGGCATGGAAGCGTGGGGATATCGATGGCGCCTTCGTCTGGTCGCCGGCGCTGGGGGAGATCCGCAAGACCGGCAAGACCCTCACCGACGCCGCCGAAGTCGGCGGCTGGGGCGCGCCGACCTTCGAAGTGTGGGTCGCGCGCAAGGACTTCGCCGAGAAGCACCCGGACGTCGTGGCGAAGTTCGCCAAGGTGACCCTGCAATCCTTCGCCGACTATGCGGCGAACAAGGCGCAGTGGACTGCCGACTCGGTGCCGGTACAGAAGATCGCCAGGCTGACCGGCTCCAATCCCGCCGATGTGCCTGAACTGCTCGCAGGCTCCGCCTTCCCCGACGCCCAGGCCCAGGCCGGGCTGCTGCAAGGCCAAACCCCGGCGGCGATCGCCGAGACGGCAAAATTCCTCAAGGAGCAGGGCAAGGTGGAAACCGTGCTGCCGGACTACGCGCCCTTCGTCAGCGCGAAATTCGTCCAGTAGCAATCATCGCGGCTGCCCTTGGGCGGCCGCGTTCCTGCATCAGCACACCTCTTCGTAAGGCAGGCCGACATAGTTCTCCGCGATATTCGCCAGGCCCACACGGGAATTGAGGAAGTACTCGCGATCGGCCTCCTGCATCTTGCGGTCCCAGGCGTCCTTCTCGCCGTCGAAGTCATGCAGCAGGTTGGTCATGAACCAACTGAAGCGCTCGCCTTTCCACACCCGGCGCAGGGCCAGCTCGGAGTATTTCTCCAGCAGGTCGGTGCGCCCCTCGCGGTAGACCTTGACCAGGATGCGGTACAGATAGCAGACGTCTGACGCCGCCAGGTTCAGGCCCTTGGCCCCGGTAGGCGGGACGATATGGGCAGCATCGCCGACCAGGAACAGCTTGCCGTACTGCATCGGTTCGACGACGTAGCTGCGCAGCGGGGCGATGCTCTTTTCCAACGACGGCCCGGTGACCAGGCGCGCGGCGACGTCTTGCGGCAGGCGTGCCTTCAGTTCGTCCCAGAAGCGCTCGTCGCTCCAGTCCTCGACCTTGTCGGTCAGCGGCACTTGCAGGTAGTAGCGGCTGCGGGTCAGCGAGCGCTGGCTGCACAGGGAAAAGCCGCGCTCATGCTGGGCGTAGATCAGCTCTTCGTTGACCGGCGGTGTGTCGGACAGCAGGCCGAGCCAGCCGAACGGATAGACCCGCTCGTATTCGGTCAGCACGCCTGCGGGAATGGTCTTGCGCGATACACCGTGGTAACCGTCGCAGCCGGCAATGTAGTCGCAATCGATGCGCTGGCGCTCGCCGTCCTTTTCGAAGGTCACGTAGGGGCGCTCGCCTTTCACTTCGTGCAGTTGCACGTCGCTGGCCGAGTAGATGATCGGTGCGCCACTGGCGCTGCGGGCGTCCATCAAGTCGCGGGTGACTTCGGTCTGGCCGTAGACCATCACGCTCTTGCCGCCGGTGAGTTCGGTCAGGTGGATCGGTACGCGCTTGCCGTCGAACACCAGCTCGACGCCTTCGTGGACCAGGCCCTCGGCGTCCATGCGGGCGCTGACCCCGGCTTCGCGAAGCATATCGACGGTGCCTTGTTCGAGGACGCCCGCACGGATACGGCCCAGGACATAGTCCGGGGTCTGGCGTTCGATGATGATGTTGTCGATGCCAGCCTTGTGCAGAAGCTGGCCGAGCAGAAGGCCGGACGGACCGGCGCCGATGATGGCGACCTGAGTGTTCATGGCGGTTGTCTCGTGTTTGTTTTTAGGTGTGAGATCGCCTGTATTTTTTGCCGAACAAACCGGAAACAGAAGGTGATTTGTTGCCGGTAAATTGCACTTTTGAAAAATATGTCCGATTATCGATCACCTTTTTTGGGGCAATGCGGACCCTGTGGGAGCGGGTTCACCCGCGATTGCGGTGGTGAACCCACCATAGCAATCGCGGGTGAACCCGCTCCCACAGGCCCGCGAAACCCATGAGCCTGGCGTTCCAGATGAAAGCAACCCAACCACCCGTCCCCGTCTTCAAGCTCTACGGCGAAAGCCAGGCCTGGCCGACCCCGGACCTGTTGCATTGCGAGTCCATCCCCAAGCGCAGCAGCCTGTACCACTGGGAGATCAAACCCCACCGCCACGCCGACCTGTTCCAGTTGCTCTACGTGCAACATGGCCAGGCGACGGTGGAAGTGGAAGGGCGGCGCAGCAGGATCGTCGAGCCTTCGATCCAGGTCACGCCGCCGCTGTGCGTGCATGGTTTCCAGTTTTCCGAGGATATCGAGGGCTACGTGCTGACCCTCGGCGCCCCCTTGGTGGCACAACTGGAAGCGCGTCTCGGCGCGCCCCTGGCGGTGCTGGCGTCGGCCGGTTGCTATGCGCTCGGCGAGGATCACGCCTTCATCAACACCCTGTTCGAAGCCTTGCTCAAGGAATACGAAGGCAGCGCCGTGTCCCGCGACCTGGTGCTGGGCTCGCTGGTCAATGTGCTGATGGTGTGGATAAGCCGCACGCGCCAGCAGAACAAGGCCGCCAGCGGACGCGCCGAGCGCAACCGGCAGTCGCTCGGCGGGTTCATCAAGCTGGTGGAACAGCACTATCGCGAGCACCTGACCGTGGAAACCTTCGCCCATCGCCTGGGCATGTCGGCAGTGCACCTGAACAACCTGTGCCGTCAGCTCGCCGGGCAGACCGCGCTGCAGATCATCCACCAGCGCCTGCTGCTGGAGGCGCGGCGCAACCTGGTCTACACCAACATGACCGTGGCCCAGGTCTCGGACAACCTGGGCTTTGCCGACCCGGCGTATTTCTCGCGGTTCTTCCGTCGCCTGACCGGACAATCGCCGAATGGCTTCCGTCGGGGCGGTGAAAAAGAAGCGCAATAGCAAGCCCGCTCAGTGCGAGCGGGCTTTCTTCATTCAGCGATCACTTGGCAGTCAATGCCGCGTAGCTGTTCATCAGGTTGCGGTAGTTGGGAATCCGCTGCGACAGCAGGTTGCCCAGACCTTCGATATCGTTGCGCCAGTCGCGGTGCAGCTCACAGGCCACCGAGAACCAGTTCATCATCTGCGCGCCGGCCTGGGTCATGCGGTTCCACGCGGCCTGCTGCACGGTGGTGTTGAAGGTGCCGGAAGCGTCGGTCACCACGAACACGTCGAAGCCCTCGGCCAGTGCCGACAGGGTCGGGAAGGCCACGCACACATCGGTTACCACGCCGGCGATGATCAGTTGCTTGCGGCCGGTGGCCTTGATCGCCTTGACGAAGTCTTCGTTGTCCCAGGCGTTGATCTGGCCTGGGCGCGGGATGTACGGGGCGTTCGGGAACATCTCTTTCAGCTCCGGCACCAGCGGGCCGTTCGGGCCTTGTTCGAAGCTGGTGGTGAGGATGGTCGGCAGCTCGAAGAATTTCGCCAGGTCGGCAAGCGCCAGCACGTTGTTCTTGAACTCGTTCGGCGAGAAGTCCTGCACCAGGGAAATCAGGCCGGTCTGGTGGTCAACCAGCAGGACTACGGCGTCGTCTTTGTTCAGGCGGTTGTAGGTGTAGGTGGCGCTGGTCATGGTGGAAATCCTTTTGTTCGAGAAGTTTGTTTTGGGTGGTTGCCGCTAGGTGTGGCCAGATTAGGGTGTTCTCGAAACGGGATAAATCGGGTGAAAACGGTATGACTGTCTCGCTCTGGTGGACAACGAATGGAAGGCGACGGGCTGTTGGTGTAGATCGCGACAAATGGCGCTATGCTTGCGTCACTTGTCGCACCTCAAGGAGTACGCCATGGCCGTCGCCGACACCTATGCCCGCAAGTCCCTCCGTGCCAGTCGCCGGCCGACGGAGTACCTGCTTCGAGAAGAGGCCGGGCTGCTCAGTCCTGTCATGGTCTACCGCCTTACAGCCAAGGGGTTTGACCTGAAGGATGTACAGGCGATGCTGGCGCTGTCCGAGCTGTATTCGACGCGCAAGATCATGAGCCGCATCGTCGGCAAGTCTGTGCGCACCTTGCAGCGCCAGGGCAGCAAGGAGTCCGCCCACCTCAATGCCCAGCAAAGTGCCGTGGCCTTCCAGTTCGCCCGGGTGCTGGAGCGTGCCATCGAAGTGTTCGGTTCGTTGAGGCTTGCCGAGGAATGGCTCGGGCGTCCGTGCAAGTACCTCGACGGCGATGTGCCGCTGGATGTCATCGACAACCCGGTCGGATTCCAGGCGGTGGAGGATTACCTGGAGCGCATCGAGCACGGGGTCTATCAGTGAATCCGTTGCCATGGTCCGGTGGCTGGTACGCATGGCGCCTCGATCGTGAGGTATACAAGGATTCCTGGGACAGCGGCATCGGTGCGCACAAGCTCGGCGGGCGCTGGAATCCGCCGGGGCGCAAGGTGGTGTACGCCGCGGCGGACCCTTCGACCGCCATTCTCGAAGTGGCGGTGCATCTTGGCTTCGACGCGCTGGACACGGTGCGCCACGTGCTCACCTGTTTCGAAGTACTCGATCCCGGCCTGATCAAGGTCGTACAGCCCGAGGACGTGCCCAACCCGGTCTGGCTCAGCAGTGCGGCGGCTTCGCCCAATCAGCAGAAATTCGTCGATGCCTTGCTGGCAGAGCACGCCTTCGTGCTGATTCCGTCGGCGGTGAGCCGGCATTCGTGGAATCTGCTGATGAGCTGCGAGCTGGCGGCGGGGAAGTATCGGCTGGTGCAGCAGGAGCGGTTTGGGCTGGATACGCGGTTGGTGAAGGGGTAGCTGGTAATAGAACGACGTTCCCACACGTGCAGCCTTGCGGTAATCGCGCTGAAAATGAAAAAGGCCCAGGCTTTCACCTGGGCCTTCTCGTATATGGCGCACTCGGCGGGATTCGAACCCACGACCTGAGAAGCGCCTTTTTTGCCGGCCTTCTAGCTTCGCGCTAGCTGAGTGGATCACTCTCGTGGGAGTGGTTGATGTCTCACTACAGCTTCACATGGTATACCCACGAAGGCAATCACCCTGGGCTACCTCGTCCGGCGTCATTCCACGGCTTCAGCCTCAGTCTCAGCCTCAACTTCCACAATCACTCCCTGAGTATATTCAGAGTACTTTTCACGCAAATAGTCCAAGCCACTAGAGCTGTCCAGAGTTATATTCAGTTGCTGCCTAACAAAATCGAGCCTGTGCTTGCACTCTTGAATTACTTGCGCCCAAGTCTTGACCCAGATAGTTATTTCGTCCGTTTGATAAAGTATTCCTTTGCCTGTCCTGTCAGCTTTTAGTTCTATTGCAGTATGTTCTGTGACGTCATTAGAAATAATCCAAAAATGCCAGCGAGTTTTCAGATGCTTGAATCTTTCATCTTTGTGTACGGCAAAGGCATAAGATTTAATTTGTGTGGTCTCTTCATGACCAATTGGAACTTTTGGAGCCTTTAGCTCAACAACAAGATGCTCACGCTCATCTGCATGATTGCAAGGAATGCTCTTTGTTAGCATCAAGTCTATGATGCCAACGGTGCCGTCTATTCGCTTAACTGGCTCATCAATGGCCAGCTTACTATTTGATGCTCCAAGGTGCTTTCTGAGCACCTCTGTCAGGGATTTATCGCTCACTGAAAGCGAGAATTCATCTCCGAATATCCATGTATTCTCCGCCAATATTTTATGTAGCTGGCTTCTTTCCTTCAGCGCCTGCTTCATTTCCGTTTGAAAAATTATTTCTTCAAGTCCAGAGATAAATTTAAGCCTATCGGAAATTAGTTTGGATGCGGAAATTATGGCGGAGATTGAGGTTTCTTCTAAAAGCTCAGCAAGCTCCCGCTGTTTTTCAGTCGAGAGATCTAGAACTTCATTCATTATTTTTTGAAGCTCTTTCGGACTCTGCTCAACTATTTGCTTAAGAAGCCTTAGCTGAAATTTCTTGGAGCTTATATCTTGCTTCTCGAATTCAGAAAGTTGCTCGCTGACATTTAGCGCTAAGATATCAAATACTTGCCTTTCGGCCATGTCAACAGGAGTGAATGCGTCCCCGCTATATGGATATACTTTTTCCTCCTTCCACTTTCTGATTTTGTCAGAAGATTTTTCAAGTTTTCTCTTTATGAAATAGTCTTTTATTGCGACAACTGCACGATCAACTGCGGTTCTCAGCGACTCTTCCAAATCGCCAAGCCCAAGAAGGCCGGATTTATTGAGTTGACTAAGGTGCTCCGATTTCAAGTAAGCAGAATAATTAATGCCGTTTGCGCCGCGCACGCGCTTATCAATCGGCATTAACGGGAAGCCATTCTGGTTGCACAAGAAGAACTCATTTGAGTCAGAGCTTTTCCACTCTATAAGCTCAAGCTTATAGGGGTATAGGTTCTCCTTGAACATTACAGGATCAAGATCGATCTCCTTTCTCTGCTCTATCTGAGACTCTGGATCGACTTCTTGTCCATCGACGGAAATCTTTATCCCTGGATACTTTGAAAGATAAATCGCAAATATGGAGGACAAGCTTTCAAGCGTTTTTTCGTTTGAAAGTCGAAATTCTTTATGTGGCTCGGTAATCTTAACGGTTGTACCGGTTTTCTTTCTTTCGGCAGCGACTTCATTTGTGCAGCGGACTTTCTTAGGGTTTTCTGCTGTGCCAAGCATCGTATAGGACTTGTAGTTGTCGCCATCTTTATAGGTGGTGATCCATTCTACAACTCGACCTACCGAGAACGATTTGAACCTTCCTTGCCCTTCCTGGCCATGCAAGTATCGCCCTAGTGGCGACTGCTTGTTGCTAGCCTTCCATGAGCCCCCCAAGTAACCAAAAAGCTTTTCGCTTTGAGGATAAGGAATGCCATGACCATCGTCTCTGATTACTATTTCATACAGACCTAAATCATTGCTATTGAGATAAATCTCAATATTAAATGCGTCGGCATCGAGAGCATTCCAAACTAGCTCAGCTAATGCCGACACCGGGGTGGCTCGGCTAATTTTTGCTAAGTGATCCTTCTCAAGACCGACTTGAAATTCTTTATATTCAGTCATTCTCGACTCCATTCGTATGTAGCCAACCAGCGCATAGTTATCAAAGCGACTAGCTTGGATCACCCTCAAGAAGGGCTGAAGGTCTTACGCCGAGGGCAATGGCAATGCGCTCGATGTTGTAAATCGTCACGTTCTTCTCCCCCCGCTCCAGCATCCCCACATAGGTACGATGCACACCGGCTGCTTCGGCTAGCTCTTCTTGCGAGAGGCCGAGCTCAAGGCGCCTACGCCGCACATTGGCGGCGAAGACGGTGACAAGGGCGCATTGCTGAGGTTTGACGGGCATTTGCCTAATGTCAGCGTATGCATACCATGATTCTACATACTATGATTAGCGCTCCGCGTCGAGGTGGCTAAATGTCTTCACTCGCCGAATCACAGAAAAGCACTGGAAGGTAGAAGAGCATTGATGAGCGTGAGGTTGTTACTACTGGGGAGCATAGGGGGTATAGCGCTTGCCGGGTGTGCTGGTCAGCCGATGGAGCATCGGGAACCCTACCAAGTCATCGTCGTAGATATGCCGGTCAGGCAGGCTTATGAAGGAATGAAGGCCCATCCGTACTGTGGCACCGGATGGCTTGTGGATGGTCAGTACGATGCGTATGACGACAGTTTCGTCGTCAGGTATTCCTTCCCGGGCTTCTTTGGCGCATCGCTTCCATCTGACATAGTTCTCGGCACTAAAACTGAGGATGGCGCTACGGAGCTACGGCTTGTTTCTCAGGAAAAATGGAAGACTCCTATTTCAAAGAAATTTCTGAACAGGCTTCAGTCTGGCGCGTGTGAGTAAGGCTACGTAATGAAGATGGCAAGATATGCTTCTCTGCTGTTTTGGTTTCTCTTTGCGAATTGGGTTATGTGGGCCGGGGGGACTACTGATTGGCTTTGTCGAGAGGAAAGTTACTATGACCCTAAAGGCGAAGGGCTGAGCTTCGAGGGAAAGTATTGCCAGGATGGGGAATGGATGATCGCTAATACCTTTTCAGGGGAGCTTGTGGTCAAGTCTCTTAGGCTGCTCATTCCGGAGGATAGCGGTCTAACGCCAGGAGTCTTCTTCCCGTACGTTTGGTTTGGGTTGTATCTATTGTTGGTTCTCTCGGCGTTGCTATTCCGGCGCAATCTATATGTGCTTTCGGCGGGATTACTATTGTCTTTGCATCGAAGGGTGTAAAAAGGGCCGCTTTATGCGACCCTTTTTGATTCTCAAGTACAGGCGCTAAGTTTGCCGATAGCCAAACTGATCTGAGTGATGAAATAAGCTTGGGTATGCCTGCATGGTGGGTATTGAATCCAGCGGAACTGATTTGCTTTGCATTAGTGTTTCAATGGCTTCATTAAGGCTCTTTGATCTGAGCCTGATTTTTTCAGGTCTACCGAGTTGGATGTATTTAAGTGAGTCGACAAGTGAGCCCCAGAATCGACATTTCTCTAGAATGATACTTCTTTCTAAGCCTGAGCAGCTGCAAATTTCAGATATAATTTCTTCGTACCAGTTTGGGTCTAAAGCGTTAATCGCGACATTTGCTCTCATTTGGATTTTTGGATAGTCATCGAAAGATATTATTTTGGCGTCTTCGATCAGGGATATGACGAGCTCGGTGCAAAATGTCATTCTAAGCATTCCGCTAATAAATGAGCGCCAAGGCATATAGCTAGATCGATTAACTACAATTGGCAAGAACTCTTGTATTCGATGCAGCAAGCGACCAATAAATATTGCAGATCGTATGGAGTCAACGGGTAACACCGTGCCTAATACTGTGACCGCGCCCATTGCTAGCATCCCGTTAGCAGACGACCCATGCCCTCCATCAATGGGGAGCGTATCGCAGGCGCTTAGCAGGACAATCGGTGGCATTCTTATAGAATTTCGTAGTTCCCAAACGTCAAGCGCCTTTCCACCTACAACTATAGAACCTACACCGGTGCTGTCAGTTAGAGCGCCATGCCCGTCGAATATCATCAATGCGCCTTCAAACTCATTAACAGCGCTGGCAAATTGTTCGGCGTTTTCAACATCGACAAATTTGTATTTTGGGTAATCTTTGTGTGTGGTGGATAGTTTGTAAAGTGCGTTTTCTAATACGTTTCTTATCTTGTCCTTCTTGTCGAAGGATCTGATTATTAATATTTCTTCAAAATCTTTCAGCGCGATGCTTGTATATTGGCTTCGTAAGCATTGCTGCAGGCTAAGATTTCCTGGCGTTGCAGAAATTCGGCTTACGTCGCACCTCAGCGTGAGTGGTAGCCCTCGAACGGGAAACCATTCAAGAGGGATGTCTCCAAATAAAGTAACTCCCGAGAATTCTGGGGTGGAGTTGTCTATTAGCTTTCTATGCTCAGGCGCTAATAATGATTCCATTTTATTTTGTATGGTCAGCGCGAGTTTGCATGCTTTGAATTTAACGTGAGGATTACTACCCCTGACGCATGCTGCCAAATTTACAAGGCCCCCTTTTATACCATTGATCCTCGACTCTATTCTGAGCGTAGGTGTAATGCTGGAGGCGTTAAGGATTGATAGGCAAGCGCTGTATGTTCGGAGCTCCAATCGATAGCTTCTCATGAAGGCTCGTACTGATTCATTTTTAAGTAGCTCTTCAAAGCTTTCTTCGCTTTCGGCCATGTGAATTTTAGTGTATCCGCCAGGCTTTCTAATTGCCTTAACAAAGCGGCGCAAGGCGGTAACGATCTCTTTGCTCTCTGGTATGTTTTCGAATAGCTCTCTGTCTACGTTGGCCTTGTATAAGTTCCAGATTATTGGCTCTGTGGTTAGGCAGAGGTCATTCTCAAACGGAGCGTCTGTTGCTAACTTTCTTCGCAAGCCGAAAACAGCTTTACATGATTTAGTTACTGCAGATATATAATCATTGGGGTGATCTGGCCTTAAAGGCTTTTCTAGGTTTATCTCTGAATTAAGTGATGCTGCAATTAACTCATTTGGTCGAGTAATTCCATGAGCGTATCCTGGGAAGATAAGTCTTTTCCATGGTGGGCGCTTAGGGTTAAGTAATTCATGTACTGAGTCAGAGAAGATTGTATCAATCTCACCGGACTCTAATAGTCGATTGGTTTGTTGGGCGATATGGATGCAGAAACGTTCTATGCTTGTTGCACTGGTTTCTTTGTCAGCACTACTTGATGTTGAAATGTGAAGCCAGCCTTCTCCGCTTTTCTGCATGAAGTCGGCCACTGCTTCATAGGTTCTGTCATTTGAAAGAATGCACTTATAGGCAATCGCGTTGAAGGCTAAAGCATTTTCTGCCAGTGACTCAATAGTTATGGGGTTGATAGTGGGAGAGGTAATTCCAATAGCCCTCGATACTGCGATGCTCTCTCGTTTTGATTTTAGCTCTCTAATATCAAACGGCAATATCAGTGAGAGCTCTATCAAATCAGCCGAGAATAGTATTCCTGGCCAGTACGCCATAAATATCGATGGGGATTCGCAGTCTTCTCTGTAGTGCGGGATGAAATAGTGGATTCTATACCTGGGGTAGCGAGCATGCTCCTCAAAAAAAATGCGCTCTGCTAAGTCTAGGCTTGAAGGTTTTGAGGGCATAAAGCTAGTCCTGTTTTATTTCTTTCATACTTGAATGTTTATTATGGCCTTACGCATTCTTTTAATTGTTTCTGATCTTTGCCCGCATTTTGTCAAGCCTCCGGGGCAGGAGATATTTAAATCTGCCTAAACTCGGGCTGGCGTTGTATAATTTACGCTGTCCAAGCTCGTAATTAAGTCAGCGGTTAGTTACTTTGACTAATCCGCTGGCTCTTTTCATTCCTCCCCGTCCTCATGGTCTTCATAGTCGTCTGCTTCGTCGTATAGCTGGTCGTCTTCGTCGTACAGTTTGTCTTGCTCCGGCCCGTCTTCGTCGATCCTCAAGTCATCGCCCGAGAAGGATGGTCTCTGATCGTCCGCGCTCGCTCCTGGGAGCCCGCTAAGCGCGATGTAAAGGGCAAGTGCTACGTGACCAGCTTTCATCGCTGAAAAGCTCTCCTACGCGCTCGTAGAGCGTTTTACCGCCATCTCTCGCCGAGTCGCTGGCGTAGTCCGGAACCGTACGCTTCCTCCGGGCCTTCTTGAGGATGTCGGCGGATATTTTGTGCTCCTTGGTGCAGTACCCAGCCCACCACCGTGGATTGCTGATTGCCTCGATATGGACGGCTAGGTTGTTGAAGCGTTGCCGGTATCCCTCAGCAAGTGCCGACCTGAGCGTCAGCCTAACCTCTTCGATGCGGTCAACCGGGATGCGCACAATCCCGTGTAAGTGAAGCGGGTGGTTCTCAGTGCTGGCGCCGTGTGTGTACTCCAGATTGAAGGCGAGGTCAGTGCTGATCCCCAGTTTTGCTAGCGTTCGCTGGATGATCGCTGCAAGGTGGTTAGCCGGGCCTCGCTTCGCATCGAGCGCCTTTGTCGCTGTGCGATGATCTAGGCGAATGGTCACGGCAACTGCGTCAGGTTGGCGTGCCAGCCAGAGCAGCCGGAAGAACTGTTTGATTTCTGCCGGCACATGCTTCGACCAGTCAGCCAGCTTGCCGGAGTCTTTCCCTGCGTATGACTGAGCCACTTGGTCGATGAAACTGATCTTGGATTCAATCTGAGCTATCTGCTCATGGTCAAGGTCTGGGTCTAGTTCGCTAATAGCTGCTACGTTTCGCTCCCGCATGCCTTGGAAATTCGCTAGAAGCCCTGCTTTATGGGCGTTTGAGAGTCGTATGGAGCCGGCGCGTCGCTTGCTACTTTTTGCATCTACTCCAGATGGGGCAGTCGCTGGCTCAGCAGATTTTTTTGCAAGAGAGCGCTTTCTGCTGCCTGAATCGAGGGAGGAGAAGGCTCCCCAATCTTTGGGCTTAGAAGCGTTTACTGGCAAAAAGCTTGGCTCGTGCTCTTCCTGCGAGGCTGGTTTTGCTACCGCCCGGCTGCCTTCCTTTCGAACCTGAATATCAGGCAGCAGGCTATCTAACGCCGCCAGTTCGGCTTCTAGCTCTTCGTCTACCGGCTCACAGTCCCTGAAACCGTCAAACATCGTTTCCATTCGTCGTCGGTCTTGAAGCTGGGCTCGCCGCGATTCCTCAGCTTCTTCGATCAGGCGCTGCTTAAAAGCCTCTATCTCAACCGGGCTTAGCTCTCGGGTCGTAATGTGCTGCATCTGTCCAATTCTCGTTGTGCTCTTCCCTCTGCCCGATTTTCAATTTCGGGTCGTCCGCAGAAAGCGCTATGGGGTCGAGTCATCTTCGTTCTTCTAGGGTTTTGACAACCGGGCCTGTGGTGTCAGGTTCGGCCCGGTGTCGGGTCGGTGTCTCGCTACTCGTGCACCAGCTCCACCACCTCATCGTCCTCGGGGCTTCGCTCATTCAGTAGGGGATTGCCCGTGATGCGTTCTGCTGCCTCCCTGCGTTGCTGCTCTCGCATTACCCGAACGTCCTCATCGGTCATGATCCGAATGCGTAGCTCGGAAAGCTGCTCAACGTGGGTAGCCTCTGCCAGCCTTTCAAGAGGTAGGGCGCGACGGCTGACCTTCTGCGTAAGGTCGAGGGCCGTTGCCGCTGCTACGGTCGTGCGCATCATCTGATAGGGCGTGCTGGTGCTGGGGTCGAGCGCTTCGAGCGTTTCCACCGTCTTTTCCCTGATCAGTCGGGCAAGGGCGATGTCCTCCAGGGCTAGCGCTGCGGCTTGCCCTTGCACCGTTTCCAAATCAAAGGCGGCATTGAGCATGTTCTGCCGCGCTTGCTCAATGAGGGCTTCGGTTGCAGCGCCAGCAACAGCGCCTCGCCGCTTGAGTATCCGCTTGGTGGTCGAGAGGGATAGGTCAAGTTGGGCTGCTATTGCCGGGCACGAGTAACCAGCTTCGCGCAGGATCACGGCCTGAGCCTCAATGTCTGGCTTTGTCTTGCGGCTCATGGCTGGTCAGTCCTCGATGATGCGGAGCGCTTTCGGGAGACCGGCCAGGGCGTTTAGCTCGTTCGAGAGTTCGTGCCAGTTGTTGCGCACGTTGTAGAGCGGGGAGCGGGACAGCATGACGATGTTCTTGAGCTGTACCGGGGCGATGTCATGAATGGTTTGGCCCTTTCTGGACAAGGCTTCAAGCGTGGCGTTAATGATGCTCTGCCGAGTTCTGGCGCGTTGAGCGCATCCGGCAGCAGGCTGATTCTTACAAGGGCGATTGGATTTGATGCCGTGAGTCCGGCAGAGGTGGTAAGCGGCGTCTTTTGTCCAACGTGAACCGTCGGAGCGTGGGGCGATGTTATTGAGGTGGTCAGCTAGGCGGGAATAACTGCCGTTGTCGTATTGCATGAACTTGCGGGCAGCTTCTACTAGGTTGTGCATTTGTTACTCCTAAGTAACGGTGTATGAATTCGGCTCTTCGATAGGGTTACCTCGCATGTTTTTGGTTGATGGCGCTGATCAAAAAAATCAGCGCCAAAATTTTATCGTGTGTTGTGTTTCGCGTCTAGCTTGCTGGCTGGAGTTGCTGGTCGTCCATATGCTGGAACTTCTGGCAGGCGCGCTTGACCGCAGCAGTTGAGATTGAAAACTCTGCTGCTGTTGCGCTGATAGTGGCTGCGTTGCTTCTTCTCCAGGCGGCTACTTCTGCATCATTAATTCTTTTAGGCGCCCCCAGCTTGCGCCCTTCATCCTTTGCCCGGTTTATTCCTGCCATCTGACGAGCCTTGATGTTGGCCCGTTCCAGCTCTGCAACGGCAGCCAACATAGTCAGCATCATCTTTCCAACATCGCTGGAAAGGTCAAAGCCTTCTCGCAAAGAAACAACTGATACTCCCTTGGCTTTTAGGGCTTCAACGGTTTCAAGCACGTCAATGGTATTGCGTCCGAGCCGGTCAACGGCAGCAACTACAACGGTGTCACCTTCCCGGGCGTATTTGTGCAGCTCTTTGAAGCCGTTTCGGTCAAGCGCCTTGGTCGCTCCGCTAGTGGCTTCATCGCTAAACCACTTGGCCACGTTGTAGCGTTGGCTGATAGCGTGCCTCTGGGCTTCGATTGATTGACCATCGGTACTTACACGGGAGTAGGCGAGGATTGCTGACATTGTTCCACCTGATTGGCTCATAAAGCTGGATCAGATTATGAGGTGTGGCTCAATGAAAATCAACACTTCTGATCCATCGTGAGAGCCCCATTGTTCGGCCGATGCTCGCCGCAATCAGAAGGGCTCAGAAGGTGTACTTTTTGAGCTAGCACCTGACCGGACTAACTCAACTTTTCAGATGCCCTCAAGCCTTCATCGAGAGTCGACGGCTCCTTAGACCTCTACTGGCGTAGTAGAGGCTTCGCTCAGGCAATCATGAGTGACGTCCATCAGCGCAGCGATGTCTTCTCGCGGTATAGCGAGTCCATTACCTCTAAAGGTATGCCTAAGGTGGCATTCACCCTCATCTGATAGTAAATAGGCCCATAGGGTGGCGCAGTAGTCATCAATGTTCGAAGTCTTTCCCTTGAACTTAACAACTACAGGTTTTAGTCGCTCTTCGATAATTCCTTTCAGATCGACTAAACCTCCGTTACCGCAAAAGCTGGGAGACCAAAGATCCTGTATAGCCTCTGGAACCCGATAACGAATACCGCTTGGGCTAGAGCTGGCGGCGGTGAAGGTGTTCCATGCGTATGGGCCACACATTTCGGCTTTGGAGCCTTCATACTCGCTGCGGAGCTGCACGATTCTCATAGCCGACTGCTTCGCAAGTAGCTGCTTGTCAGGTGGTAGCCACTCGGTGATCTTGTCTAGAAAGCGCTCCACACCTTGTGACGAGCCTAGGAGCCCTTCTTCAAACCATGAAGGGCTGCCATCGTAGCTTGTCGAATGGTAGTAATAAGCATGGGTAATGTCTGTGCAAGGAGAAGCTTTAAGCAGGTGACAAACCACGAAGTGGAATCCAGGCGAATCAATTTCAGAATACACCTCGGCGATTTCTCGCACTTCTGAAGCGTTAAGAACCCTCTCAATTTCACCTACGGGAACCGCATAGATTTGCGACAGCGATATGATCGCATCTTCTCTGTGGTCACAGCTCGGGATAAAACCCATCTTAGCTATCCAGTTATCAACTCAACGAAGTCCCGAGCATATCAGGCTGAATGCGACTTCTGCCTGTCATGACCAAGGAGCGTTCCGGCCTAGTCTGCCCCTAAGGACTGGTCAGGCCGAACGCACATGTGCAGGCGGGTCTGCGTGACTAATCAACTAGAGCTATTCCGCTTGGTTTAGCCCATGTTCCTTTCGATGGCGTGTGATCCACGTTTCGAGATAGGAACCCAGCCGCCTTTCGAAATCCGCATAGGTCACGTTGGATAGATCGAAAGGGAACGGCAGGCTCTCGATAGCCAGCTGCTTCTTCTCAAGTGAGAAGCCGTTACCGTAGTCGACCCACTGGCCTTCGGACTTCTTACGAGAGTGACCAGTCAGGTCTGGCATGACCAGATAGGTTTCCGCCCCGGCGTCTCGGGCCAGATCGACGAATGTGTGACGGAAGCTGTGGAAGTTTTTGCCGTCCGTCCTCCCATCATCGTTACGTTTCCGCACTCCCACGTTGAAGAGGTAGCCTCCAGTGGGCGTACTCCCAGTCGGCATGCGGCAAAAGAAATGCGTAGCGATTCCGCCCCAGCCTTTCTGAATGTTGAATACCAGTCCGTCTGAAAATAGCTTCCTACGCCCCTCAGCAACTGCCTGCTTCCAGAAGTCAAGAAAACCGGCTTTGAGTAGCGCCGTATGGAGAGGTAAGACTCTTCGGCTGGAGTCGTTCTTGACTGATTTAGGCAAGGGACTTTCAGTCGGGTCGTCCACTATGGTCACTGTCCATATACCGCTGACTTCCCTTATGTCCTCGGTATCAAGCTGACAAAGCTCGTTTAGCCGCCCACCAGTGTAGAGGGCGAGAAGCGGTAGCCAGAACTGGTACGGAAATACCTTCTGCCGATGATTCACCTTCAAGCCTGTGTAAAGCCAACCGCTGAAAATTGATTCAAGATCACTCTTCGTGAAGGCGCGCTCCTGCGGTTCGGCTCCCGATTGCTTTTGGTCAAAGCTGGGTTTATCGGGTAGGTCTGGCGGAATCGTGGTCAGCCCTCGCTTATGAGCGAACTTGTGTAGCACCCCCAATCGAATAGCGATCTTGTCAGCTGTCGCCGGCTCGATTCTTCGCTCTCCCGCCTGAGCCAGAATTGAGTCAATCGGCGCGCTTGGGTCGGGTAGCTTTTTGCCAGGACTAACTTTGATCTGGGAAATTCGCAGATAGATATCATTGAAGTCGTCCAGGCTAAGCTGGCTGATTGGCTTATTTCCGCTCAGGATGTTGAGACGGCAGGCGTGCGCGCGCTCTGCGTTTTTAGTGCGCACCGGCTTTGGCTTCTTGTTGGAGGCTAAGGCCAGTTTTGATTCGGATTCCCACTGAAGGCTCCACAGCTCATACAGCGTAGGGCCGGCTGGTTCTGCTGGGCGCGCCGTGTTGACCGGTTGTGGTGTGTTTGCTCGCCCTTGTTCAAGCGCCAGCGCCTTGAGCCGCTCCGGAAGCAGTTTCGCAAAGAGCCGATAGGGCAGGCTTCGACCGAAGTCGAAGAGCTGTCCCGCAAGCTCCTGCTGATGGTTAGGGATCGTCCGCTTGCTGCTTCCGGTGAGCACTTTTGCAATCAATGCCCGTCGCTGCTGCTCGTCGTCTTCGCGGCGTTCTGCATCGGTAATAGGTGAGTCCGACTGCTCGGGCTGCTCCGTTGAGGGACTGCTCCACGATCCCCACGGCTCCGAGCTGCCAGCTCCCTCAATCTCAGCCGCCCAGGCTTCGATATCTTCGTCTGTGATTTGGTAATCGTCGCGCTCAACCATAGTAAGCACCTTGTCAAAGGCAGCCTCATAGCGGGCGGCGAACTGTCGAGCACGGCGAAGCGCCAGCCGCTGGCTGTCTGTTTTGAGGGAGCGCCGAATTTCTCGCTGGAAGCCCAATGCGCTGCGCAAAGGCAGCGGAACGACGATACGGAAGTAGAAGGTTCCGTGACGGTTCCGGGTGATATAAGCGGGCTGTGCTGGCATGGGTTCGCACCTCTGCGATGCCCCACCTACGAGCACCACTCAGTGTCACACCAGCGATTCCGGAGCAGTGATCGTCAGTATTTTCATGCCTGACAAGCACTTAGGGAAGATGGCGCACTCGGCGGGATTCGAACCCACGACCCCTGCCTTCGGAGGGCAGTACTCTATCCAGCTGAGCTACGAGTGCAACGCGGGCGCCATGATACCCATCTTGGGGTATGGCGTCCATCGCCTTGATCTTAGGCCGTTTTCCCCAGCACCACGGACTATCCATATTCGATAACGGTATTTCACCATCCGGTCTTAGATCGCCTAACCTCTCGTCACAACTTGTTATAACAAGTAACCGAACAAGCGAAGAGAACCATGGCCGAATTGCTCCCCCTGTCCCCGGTACCGCTGTATTCCCAGCTCAAGGAAGTGTTGCGCGAACGCATTCTGGATGGCACCTACCCACCGCACAGCCGCATGCCGTCGGAGAGCGAGCTGGGCAAGGCGTTCGAGGTCAGCCGGATCACCGTGCGCCAGGCGCTGGGGGACCTGCAGAAGGAAGGGCTGATCTTCAAGATCCACGGCAAGGGCACGTTCGTCGCCAAGCCCAAGGCTTTCCAGAACGTCAGCACCTTGCAGGGCCTGGCCGAATCCATGACGCAGATGGGGTACGAGGTGATCAACCGCCTGCGCAGCCTGCGCCATGTGCCGGCCAGTGCCCTGGTGGCGGCGCGCTTGCAGATCGAGGAGGGCGCGCCGGTGACCGAGATCCGCCGCGTGCGCCTGATCAACCGCGAGCCGGTGTCGCTGGAGCTGACCTGGCTGCCCCGCGCCGTCGGCGAGAAGCTGGAGAAGGCCGACCTGGTCACCCGCGACATTTTCCTGGTGCTGGAGAACGATTGCGGCATCGCCCTCGGCCACGCCGACCTGGCGATCGATGCCGTGCTGGCCGACAGCGACCTGACCCAGGCCCTCGAGGTCGAGGAGGGCTCGCCGATCATGCGCATCGAACGCCTGACCCACGCCGCCGACGGTACGCCGCTGGACTTCGAACACCTCTATTACCGTGGCGACGCCTTCCAGTATCGCCTGCGCATCGACCGCCAGAAGGGGCCCAAGGCATGAGCATCGAGACCCAGGACTACGACATCGTCATCATCGGCGGCGGCACCGCCGGGCCCATGGCCGCGATCAAGGCCAAGGAGCAGAACAAGGCGCTGCGGGTGCTGCTGCTGGACAAGGCCAACGTCAAGCGCAGCGGCGCCATCAGCATGGGCATGGACGGCCTGAACAACGCCATCATCCCCGGGCATGCCACGCCAGAGCAGTACACCAAGGAAATCACCGTGGCCAACGACGGCATCGTCAACCAGGCCGCCGTGCACGCCTATGCCACCCACAGCTTCGAAACCATCGAGCAACTGGATCGCTGGGGTGTGAAGTTCGAGAAGGACGAGACCGGCGACTACGCGGTGAAAAAGGTCCACCACATGGGCGCCTACGTGCTGCCGATGCCGGAAGGGCATGACATCAAGAAGGTGCTCTACCGCCAGCTCAAGCGCGCCCGGGTCGAGATCAGCAACCGCATGGTCTGCACCCGCATCCTCCTTGATGGCGAAGGCGCCGCCGCCGGGGTACTGGGTTTCGACTGCCGCAGCGGCGAGTTCCGGGTGATCCGCGCCAAGGCCGTGGTACTTGCCTGCGGCGCGGCCGGGCGCCTCGGCCTGCCGTCCTCGGGTTACCTGATGGGCACCTACGAGAACCCGACCAATGCCGGCGACGGTTATGCCATGGCCTATCACGCCGGGGCCGAGCTGGCGAATCTCGAGTGCTTCCAGATCAACCCGCTGATCAAGGACTACAACGGCCCGGCCTGCGCCTACGTCACCGGTCCGCTGGGTGGCTACACCGCCAACAGCAAGGGCGAGCGCTTCATCGAGTGCGACTACTGGAGCGGCCAGATGATGTGGGAGTTCCACCAGGAGCTGGAGGGCGGCAACGGGCCGGTGTTCCTCAAGCTGGATCACCTGGCCGAGGAAACCATCCAGAACATCGAGGAAATCCTGCACAGCAACGAGCGGCCGAGTCGCGGGCAGTTCCACGCCAATCGCGGTACCGACTACCGCCAGCACATGGTCGAGATGCATATCTCCGAGATCGGCTTCTGCTCCGGGCATTCGGCGTCGGGGGTGTGGGTCAACGAAAAGGCCGAGACCAGCGTCAAGGGCCTATACGCTGCCGGCGACATGGCGGCGGTGCCGCACAACTACATGCTCGGCGCCTTTACCTATGGCTGGTTCGCCGGGGTCAACGCGGCGAGCTATGTCGCTGAGCGTGAATTCGCCGAGGTGGACCTGGAGCAGGTCGAGCGTGAGCGCGAGCGGGTCTTCGCGCCGCTGCACCGCGAGCACGGCCTGCCGCCGGCCCAGGTCGAGTACAAGCTGCGACGCATGGTCAACGACTACCTGCAGCCGCCCAAGGTAACCAAGAAGATGGAAATCGGCCTGGCGCGTTTTGCCGAGATCGAGCGCGACCTGGCGCAGATGAAGGCGCACAACCCCCACGAGCTGATGCGGGCGATGGAAGTGGCGGTGATCCGCGACTGCGCCGAAATGGCCGCCCGGGCCTCGTTGTTCCGCGAGGAAAGCCGCTGGGGCCTGTATCACCACCGGGTCGATTTCCCCGAGCGCAATGACGGCGAATGGTTCTGCCATTGCCATCTGAAGAAGGGTGAGGACGGGGCGATGACCAGTTTCAAGAAAGCGGTCGAGCCTTACCTGATTGCACTGGATGCCGACGAGCAGACGGCCTATGAGCGCCTGCGCGTGCGGGTCGACGCCGCCTGATTTTGTGGTGGCCTCATCGCCGGCAACGCCGGCTCCCACAGGATCTGTGTGCACCGCCGAAACTTGTGGGAGCCGGCGTTGCCGGCGATGAGGCCATCAGCCACACCACAAGCCCCATTGTCAGCCACAGATAAAGAGAGCCACAGGCTCCAAGGACACCGTGAAATGGCCTATCAAGCCCAGGACATCTTCTTTCGCAGCAGCGCCCCGGTGACCATCGACGAGGACAAGTGCATCGCCGAGAAAGGCTGCACCGTGTGCGTCGAGGTCTGCCCCATGGACCTTCTGGCGATCAACCCGGCCACGCAGAAGGCCTACATGGCCTTCGACGAGTGCTGGTACTGCATGCCCTGCGAGAAGGACTGCCCCACCGGCGCGGTCAAGGTGGAAATCCCCTACCTGCTGCGCTGATCCGCCAAGCGAAACGCCATCCGGCCCAACCACCGGACGCCCTGACACTGCCCCCTCGTTTCCCACCACCCAGCCCGGTGGCGGAGACGATTCCAATACCTAGATGATTCGAGGGGAAACACCATGCGCCTTGCAACAACCGTGGCCGGCCTTGCGCTGGCGATCGCCGGGCTGAACGCCCAGGCCGAAACCATCCGCGTCGCCATCGGCACCCAGGACACCACCATCAACTGCGCTACCGGCGGCCTGTTGATCCGCGAGCTGGGCCTGCTCGACAAGTACCTGCCCCACGACGGCAAGTACAAGGACGCCAAGTACCAGATCGAGTGGAAGAACTTCACCAGCGGCGCCCCGCTGACCAACGAGATGGTCGCCGGCAAGCTGGACTTCGGCGCCATGGCCGACTTCCCCGGCTCGTTCAACGGCGTCGCGCACCTCGATGCCGGCAAGCGCAGCCTGTTCATCAGCGTGCTGTCCGGCAGCGTGCACGGCAGCGGCAACGGCATCGTGGTGCCGGCGGCGTCCAGCGTGCAGTCGCTGGCCGAGCTCAAGGGCAAGACCATCTCCGTGCCCTTTGCCTCCACCGCCCACGGCATGCTCCTGCGCGCCATCGCTGCCCAGGGCTGGGACCCGCAGAAAGACGTGCGGATCATCGCCCAGGCCCCGGAGATTGCCGGTTCGGCCCTGCGCAGCAACCGCATCGAGGCCCATGCCGACTTCGTGCCGTTCGCCGAGCTGTTCCCCAACCGCGGCTTCGCCCGCAAGATCTACGACGGCGCCCAGGCCAACGCACCGACCTTCCACGGAGCGCTGGTCGATGCCGACTACGCGAAGAAATACCCGGAAGTGGTCACTGCCTACCTGCGTGCCAGCCTCGAAGCCGACCGCCTGATCGCCGCGGAGCCTGAGAAGTACAGCGAGCTGATCGAGAAGGTCACCGGCATCGAGGCCGAGGTGAACTACCTGTTCCACGGCCCGCTCGGCCTGCAGACCCGTGACCTGACGTGGAAACCCGAATATCGCCAGGCGGTCGCTACCTCCATCGATACCCTCAAGTTGCTGAAGAAGACCGATCGCGGCCTCGACACCGACACGTTCATCGACGACCACTACATCCGCGCCGCCTTCAAGCAGGCCGGCCAGGACTATGACGTCGCCCTGAAGAACTACGCGCCGCTGCCGCTCAAGGCCAACGACGCGCTGACCGGCAAGCCGATCACCGATTTCAGCCGCCTGGCGCAGATCTGGGTGCGTGGCGAGGACAAGGTCCGTCATTACGCTTCGCCGCAAGCCGCGCTCGGCGCCCTGGCCCAGCTGGAGCAGGAGGGCAAGGACATCCGCGCCATCTACGCCCAGGCGGCGGACAGCGGCATCAAGCTGCTGGCCAACCAGGCCTGGTTCGTGCGCAACGGCCAGGGCGAACTGTCTGCCTTCCTGCTCAAGGACCAGGCCGAGCAGTACGCCAAGGTCCATGGTGGCGAGGCCGTTGACTTCGTCGATGCCAGCCGCAGGCTGGTCGCCCAGCGCTGATCGGTAGGCCCCGCAAGGGGCCTGACCTTGGAGACCCCGCATGACGAGTACCTTCAAGCGCTGGCCGGTTCGCGTGCTGTCGCTGCTGGCCTGCCTGCTGTTCTGGCATGTCGCGGCGAGCAGCAAGCTGGATTTCGGCCTGTTCACTTTCACCTACGTGCCCACGCCCAGGTCGGTGCTCGATGCGGCCTGGCAACTGTTCACCTCCAGCACCCTGGTCGCGCACCTCGTCAGCAGCCTGTCGCGGGTGTTCGCCGGCTATCTGCTGGCGGCGGTGCTGGGTGTCGGCCTCGGTTTGCTGATCGGCCGCTCGAAATGGGCCGAGGACACCCTGCTGCCGCCCCTGGAAGTGCTGCGCCCGATTCCGGCTGTAGCCTGGATTCCGCTGGCGATCCTGATGTTCCCGTCGTCCGAGCTGTCCATGGTGTTCATCACCTTCACCGGCGCGCTGTTCCCGGTGCTGCTCAATACCGTGCACGGCGTCGAGGCGGTGGACCCGCGCCTGCTGGCCTCGGCCCGCAGCCTCGGTGCCGGGCGCTTCGCCATCCTGCGGGAAGTGGTGCTGCCCGGCGCACTGCCGAGCATCTTCACCGGCCTTGCCATCGGCATGGGCACCTCGTGGTTCTGCCTGGTCACCGCCGAGATGATCTCCGGGCAGTTCGGCATCGGTTACTACACCTGGGAGTCCTACACCTTGCAGAACTACCCGGACATCATCGTCGGCATGCTCCTGATCGGTGTGCTGGGCATGGGCAGCAGCGCCCTGGTCAAGCGCCTCGGCGCGTTGGCGACGCCCTGGTATCGCGTGCGGAGGGCCTCGTGATGAGCAGTTATCAACAAGCCCCGGAGCCGGGGCGGATCGATGCCCGCGGCGTATCCATCCGCCTCGGGCAAGGCAACCAGGCCTTCGAGGCGGTACAGGCGCTGGATTTCACCATCGAGCCGGGAGAGTTCGTGTGCATTCTCGGGCCATCGGGGTGCGGCAAGTCCACCTTGCTCGGCGCCCTGGCCGGGCATCTGGTGCCCAGCGGCGGGCAACTTCAGGTGGATGGCCTGGCTGTGGACGGGCCTTCGCCGCAACGTGGCATGGTCTTCCAGCACCACACCCTGCTGCCGTGGCGCAGTGTGCTGGACAACGTCGCCTTCGGCCTGAAGATGCAGGGCCAGGGCAAGGCCGAGCGGCAACGTCGAGCATTGGAGATGCTGCAACTGGTCGGCCTTGCCGATTTCGCCGAGCGCTGGCCGAGCCAATTGTCGGGCGGCATGCAGCAGCGCGCCGAGATCGCCCGGGTGCTGATCAACCGTCCCCGCTTGTTGTTGATGGACGAGCCCTTCGGAGCCCTCGATGCCCAGACCCGTTCACGCATGCAGGAACTGCTGCTGGATATCTGGACGCGCATCCGCACCACCGTGGTCTTTGTCACCCATGACATCGACGAGGCGCTGTTCCTCGCCGACCGCATCCTGGTGATGAGCCCGCGCCCCGGGCGCTTTATCGAAGACCTGCGCCTGACCTTCTCCCGCCCGCGCCGCGCCAGCCTGCTGACCAGCCCGGAATTCACTCATCTCAAGCGTCACTGCCTGGCCCTGCTGCGCCACGAGGAGGGCCGCGAGTTGCCGCGCCTGACCCCGCTGGGCCTGCCGGACAGCGATCACCCACCGTTACGGATTGCCCTATGAGCGAAAGAACCAGCGACAACCCCGAAATCCGCGAGTTGCTGCCGCGAATCAACGACGCGGACGCCGCCGTGCGCCGCATCGCCCTGATCGATCTGGCGGACCTGGAAGAACCCGACGGCCTGCCCTGGCTGACCGATGCGCTGCTGGTCGACCCGGCGCCCGAGGTGCGCGCCGAGGCCGCGCGGCTGCTGGAGGCGTGGGAAGAACCTGAAGTGGTGCAGGCGCTCTGCGCCGCGCTGGCAGACACTGCCGAGCCGGTGCGCCTGGCGGCAGCACAAAGCCTTAGCGAATTGAAAAGCCTGGAAGCAGGGCAACTGATCCTGCCCTGGGCCACGCATGCCGATGCCTTCGTTCGGGCCAGTGCCTTGCGCGCCTTGCGCGAACTGCGTCTTGAAGAGGCGGCCGGCCCGGCCTTGCTGGCGCTGGCGGACCCGGAGGCGGCGGTGCGTCGCGAAGCGGTGGGCATCCTGGGGTGGCTCAAGCATCAGCCGGCCTTGCCGGCGCTGGCGCGATTGGCCGCCGAGGAGCCGGATACCGAGGTGCGGCGTGCGGCCATCGGTGCTCTCGGGCTTGGCCGCGATGCTGCGGTGCTGGCAGCGCTTACCGCCGCCTTGAAGGACGACGCCTGGCAAGTGCGCGAAGAGGCGGCGACCACGCTGGGCAAGGTAGGGCAGGCAGAGGCCGGTGCGGCATTGATCGACGCCTTGCAGGACGGCTATTGGCAGGTTCGCCTGCGCGCGGCGCGTGCGCTGGGGCGTTTGCGTCATCGTCCGGCGCTGGGTGGTCTGGCCGAATTGCTCGGGCATGCCATCGCCAACCTGCGCAAGGAAGCGGCGCTGGCGCTTGGCGAACTGGGCGATGCGGCGGCCTTGCCGGCCCTGCGTGAGGCTGAGGCCGACAGCGATCCGGAAGTGCGCAAGGCGGTGCGCATCGCCCTGGTCCAGTTGCAAGGCGCCGCCTGATGATCGCCCCGAGCGCGGTGCGCAACCGGCGCGAGGCAGGCGAACTGGTCCTGCAATGGCGCGATGGCGAGCAGGTGATCAGCCATGCGCGGCTGCGGGGCGCATGCCCCTGTTCGCAATGTCGAGCAGGGCGGCTGGGCGGGCGGATCGACCTGGTCAGCGACACTGTGCGGGTGGAGCGTGTGGAAGGGCAGGGCTATGGTGTCCAGCTGGTGTTCAGTGATGGGCATGAGCGGGGGATCTATCCCTGGGCCTACCTGAAGGAGCTGGGCTGACGAACGTACGCGGACCCTGTGGGAGCGGGTTCACCCGCGATTACGTCAGTGAATTCACCACCGCAATCGCGGGTGAACCCGCTCCCACAAGGCCCGCGTCGCTCCTTCAATCACCACCGCCGGTCGCCTGCCCCTACCACCCATTCCGTCAATCGTTCTTTTTTTCGAACGCCCTCTTGTCCTTTTATCGGGTTGCTCCTAGGATCTCGTTCGAGATTTCAAACGCTCGACGCCTGCGAGTGGAACATTGGCCCGGATCCGGTGCCTCATTCCTACAGGCAAGCGCCCCGCAGGGTGCTTACTCAACTACCAATAATTCGCGCCGTCCGTGCACGGTGTTCAAGGGAAGTCGACATGCAGCTCAAAGACGCTCAGTTGTTCCGTCAGCAAGCCTTCATCAACGGTGAGTGGCTGGATGCGGACAGCGGCCAGACCATCAAGGTGACCAACCCGGCCACTGGTGAAGTCATCGGTACCGTGCCGAAAATGGGCGCTGCCGAAACCCGCCGTGCCATCGAAGCCGCCGACAAGGCGCTGCCGGCCTGGCGTGCCCTGACCGCCAAGGAGCGCGCCAGCAAGCTGCGCCGCTGGTTCGAGCTGATGATCGAGAACCAGGACGACCTGGCTCGCCTGATGACCACCGAGCAGGGCAAGCCGCTGGCCGAAGCCAAGGGCGAGATCGCCTACGCGGCCTCTTTCATCGAGTGGTTCGCCGAAGAAGCCAAGCGCGTCTACGGTGACGTCATTCCTGGCCACCAGCCGGACAAGCGCCTGATCGTCATCAAGCAGCCGATCGGCGTCACCGCCGCCATCACCCCGTGGAACTTCCCGGCGGCGATGATCACCCGTAAAGCCGGCCCGGCCTTGGCCGCTGGCTGCACCATGGTGCTCAAGCCCGCTTCGCAGACCCCTTACTCCGCCCTGGCCCTGGTCGAGCTGGCTACCCGTGCCGGCATCCCGGCTGGCGTGCTGAGCGTGATCACCGGCAGCGCCGGCGAAGTCGGCTCGGAACTGACCGGCAACCCGCTGGTGCGCAAGCTGTCCTTCACCGGTTCGACCGAAATCGGCCGCCAGCTGATGGAAGAGTGCGCCAAGGACATCAAGAAGGTTTCCCTGGAGCTGGGCGGTAACGCACCGTTCATCGTGTTCGACGACGCCGACCTGGATAAGGCCGTCGAAGGCGCGATCATCTCCAAGTACCGCAACAACGGCCAGACCTGCGTCTGCGCCAACCGCATCTACGTGCAGGACGGTGTCTACGACGCCTTCGCCGAGAAGCTGAAAGCCGCGGTCGCCAAGCTGAAGATCGGCAACGGTCTGGAAGAAGGCACCACCACCGGCCCGCTGATCGACGGCAAGGCCGTGGCCAAGGTCCAGGAGCACATCGACGACGCCGTCTCCAAGGGCGCCAAGGTGCTGTCCGGTGGCAAGCTGATCGAAGGCAACTTCTTCGAGCCGACCATCCTGGTCGATGTACCGAAGACCGCTGCCGTCGCCAAGGAAGAAACCTTCGGCCCGCTGGCGCCGCTGTTCCGTTTCAAGGACGAGGCCGAAGTCATCGCCATGTCCAACGACACCGAATTCGGCCTGGCATCGTACTTCTACGCCCGTGACATGAGCCGCGTGTTCCGTGTCGCCGAAGCGCTGGAATACGGCATGGTCGGCATCAACACCGGCCTGATCTCCAACGAGGTCGCGCCGTTCGGTGGTATCAAGGCGTCGGGCCTGGGCCGTGAAGGCTCCAAGTACGGCATCGAGGACTACCTGGAAATCAAATACCTGTGCCTCAGCATCTGAGTCGCGGTTAAGGCTTTACCTCTGCCAGCGGGGCGCGAGAGCGACGTCTCGCTGGCCTTTTTTACACAGGAACACCCGGCGGCCGGGCCATTGCAGCAGTCGATCAACGCATGCTGCCTGCAATGACTCCCGGCCACCCTCTTGAACTCGCCGCCCAATCGGCGAATTGAGGACTCTATGAGCAAGACCAACGAATCCCTGATGCAGCGTCGCGTCAACGCCGTTCCACGTGGCGTAGGCCAGATCCACCCGATCTTCGTCGATACCGCGAAGAACGCGACCGTGGTCGACGTTGAAGGCCGCGAACTGATCGACTTCGCCGGCGGCATCGCAGTACTGAACACCGGCCACCTGCACCCGAAAGTGGTCGCAGCGGTCCAGGAACAACTGACCAAGGTCAGCCACACCTGCTTCCAGGTCCTGGCCTACGAGCCTTACGTCGAGCTGTGCGAGAAGATCAACGCGCGCGTGCCAGGCGACTTCGCCAAGAAGACCCTGCTGGTCACCACCGGCTCCGAAGCCGTCGAGAACGCCGTCAAGATCGCCCGTGCCGCCACCGGCCGCGCTGGCGTGATCGCCTTCACCGGCGGCTACCACGGCCGCACCATGATGACCCTGGGCCTGACCGGCAAGGTCGTGCCTTACTCCGCAGGCATGGGCCTGATGCCAGGCGGCATCTTCCGCGCGCTGTTCCCGAACGAGCTGCACGGTGTGAGCGTCGACGAGTCGATCGCCTCCATCGAGCGCATCTTCAAGAACGACGCCGAGCCGCGTGACATCGCTGCCATCATCATCGAGCCGGTACAGGGCGAAGGCGGTTTCCTGCCTGCTCCGAAAGAGCTGATGAAGCGCCTGCGCGCCCTGTGCGACCAGCACGGCATCCTTCTGATCGCCGACGAAGTGCAGACCGGCGCTGGCCGTACCGGCACCTTCTTCGCCATGGAACAGATGGGCGTCGCGCCTGACCTGACCACCTTCGCCAAATCCATCGCTGGCGGCTTCCCGCTGGCTGGTGTGTGCGGCAAGGCCGAGTACATGGATGCCATCGCCCCGGGCGGCCTGGGTGGCACCTACGCCGGTTCGCCGATCGCTTGCGCCGCGGCCCTGGCCGTGATCGAAGTGTTCGAGGAAGAGAAACTGCTGGAGCGCAGCCAGGCTGTTGGCGAGCGTCTGGTTACCGGCCTGAAGGCTATCCAGGCCAAGCACCCGATCATCGGTGACGTGCGTGCCCTGGGCTCGATGATCGCCATCGAAGTCTTCGAAAAAGGCACCCACACCCCGAACGCCGCTGCCGTCAACGCAGTGGTCGCCAAGGCGCGTGACAAGGGCCTGATCCTGCTGTCCTGCGGCACCTACGGCAACGTCCTGCGGATCCTGGTTCCGCTGACCGCCGAAGACGCGCTGCTGGACAAAGGCCTGGCGATCATCGAAGAGTGCTTCGCCGAACTTGCCTGATTTGTGATGCGCTAGAGAAAAAACCCGCTTCGGCGGGTTTTTTTCGCCTGCGTGATGAACTTTGAACGCTAAGGTTTCTAAGGATTACAGGAGATGTCCTGGAAGGTACGCTGGAACGCGTGATGGCCGTAAGGAGATTCCAATGACTGCTGTAGACCCCGCCACCTCGCCCAAGGTGATGATCGCCGAGGGAGACCCATGGGTGCGGGACATGCTGACCCAGATGCTGCTCAGTGTGCGCTGTGACGCCGAAGTGAAGGTCTGCGCCAATGGCAACGAAGCGCTGGAAGGCCTCTCGGGCAAGCCCGACCTGATTATCGCCGCCCGCGAACTGCCCGGCCTGGACGGCCTGGAACTGCTGCGCAAGGTGCGCTCGCGGCCGCGCACGCCGGCGTTGCCGTTCATCATCATCAGCAGCCGCAGCGACGTGACCAGTGTGCGCGAGGCACTGCCGCTGGCGCCGACCGCCTACCTGACCAAGCCGCTCAACCTCGATGCGCTGCGCCAGCGTCTTGAAGAACAGCTGCTCAAGGGCAGCGGGCCGATTGCCTGCGAAGTGCCGCCGTTGCGCGCCGGGGTGACGCTGTCGCGCTTCATCGAGGAGCACCGCGCGGTGGCCGACGGCGGGCCGCTGTTCGCCGATGTGCAGCAGGCGATCAAGCGCGCGTTGAATCCGCAGGGCCTGGACCTGCGATTGCTGGAAGAGGAAGTGCGCAGCGACCCGCAGATCACCGCCGTGCTGATCGCCGCGGCCAACAGTGCAGCCTTGCATCGCGAAGGCGGGGTGCAGACGCTGCTGCAGGCGCTGAACAAGCTCGGCACCACCCAAAGCATGAACCTGATCCTCGGCCTGACCCTCAAGCGCAGTGCCAGGCTCAGCGACCCGCTGCTGGGGCGTTACGCCGAGCAGTACTGGCAGCTTTCGTTACGCACCGCGGAATACGGGCGCAAGCTGGCGCAAATGCTCGAACTGGATTACGAGCGCTGCTATTGCGCTGGGTTGCTGCATTGCCTGGGTGACCTGGCGCTGCTGCGCTGCCTTCAGGAATGGCGGCTGGCCGGTGGCGAGTTGGACGAGAACGAGGTCGAGGTGGCGCTGAACCAGGCGGGTGCTGCTTATGGCTCGGCCCTGCGCACGCGCTGGCGCCTGCCGCTGGAGCTGCGTGAGCTGATCGCGGCGGTTTATCAACTGGGCGGCGGGGTGTATTCCCGGGAGGACCTGGTAATGAACCTGGCCGGGCAGATGGCGCGGCTGGCGACGGAGGACGGATTGGAGGAGCTGGCGGCCGGGAAGACCGCGCGGTTGCTCAAGGTAGGACGGGCGGAGCTGGCGCGGTTGCGCAAGGAATAGACGGTTTGTGCCAGCCTTGAGGGCCAATCGCCGGCAACGCCGGCTCCCACAAGGTGGTGGTGGACTCAATACCTGTAGGGGCCGGCGTTGCCGGCGATGAGGCCCTGACAGGCAAGCTCGGCTTCAGCCCAGGACGATCTGGTTCTTCCCCTGTCGCTTCGCCTGGTACATCGCCGCGTCCGCCCGGGCGAACAGGTCATCCAGGTCGCTGTCTTCGCCATTGAGCCCGGTCAGCCCCTGGCTCACCGTGATCCCGTAGGTCTGCCCTTCATGGCTGAAGCTCAGGCGCTGGATCTCCCGCTGCAGGCGCTGGGCCACCTGCATCGCCATTTCCGGCGGACATCCCGGGAACACCGCTGCGAACTCCTCGCCACCGATGCGTCCGAACAGGTCCCCGCGCCTGAGCGCGGCCTTGCCGCTGTCGGCGATGCGTTGCAATACCTGGTCACCTTCCGGATGGCCGTAGGTGTCGTTGACCTGCTTGAAGTCATCGATATCCAGCAACAGGAAGGACAACGGCGTCCCTTCGACCCGTGCGCGCTCGAAGGCTTGCCCGGCGCATTCGAAGAAGTGCCGGCGGTTGCTGCTCTGGGTCAGCACGTCGGTGGTCGCCAGGCGCTGCAGCTCGCCTTCGAGCTGTTTCTTCTCGGTGATGTCCTCGGCCATGCCGACCACGATCACCCGTTGGCCTTCGCTTTGCTGGTTGATGAAGCATTTGTCGCTGAGCCAGCGCACCTGGCCGTCGGCGGCGATGATGCGGTATTCGCGATCCTCCACGGCGCCCTTGACCAGCACGTCGGCCAGGGTGCGCTCGGCATGGTCGAGGTCGTCAGGGTAGATCGCGTCGCGCCATTGGTTGTAGTCGGCCAGCAACAGGCTGGCGGAACGTCCGAAGATACGCTCGTAGGCCGGGCTGACATACAGCACCTGGCGGGTTTCCCAATCGAAGGCCCAGAGCACGGCGTTGACGCTGTCCAGCAGCGAGTTGAACAGCTGCTCGCGCTCGCTCAGGCGGGCAACCTCGCCTTGTGCATGCATCAGGGCCAGCAATGTCTGGGCAGCCTCGGGAGGCGGGTTGAACGGCGGGGTGTTCTCGACCATGTTCGCAGTACTTCTAGTAAGGCGCTGGGGGCAGCCACGGCCCGGCCCGCCAGGCGGGCGACATATCTGGTAAGAACTTGATTCGGGAGGGAAGTTCCGGTCGCAGCACCCCGTATAGGGGCGCTGCGATGGACGGGGCTGTCAGGCCAGGGCAGGGCGCAGCGAGTAGGTTTTCAGTTGCGCGGCGAACTCGCGCAGCGAGTGGATACCGCTGGCTTCGGCCTCGTGCACCCAGTCCTTCATCGCCGCGAGCATATCGTGGCCGTTGGCGCTGGTGCGGGCCCAGATCTGCTGCAGGGCCAGGCGCTTCTCGTAGATCACCTTGAGTGCATGGCTGTGTTCGAGCAGGGTCTGGATGCGCTGGTGATGGCGGTCTTCCAGCAGGCTGGTTTCCCGCGACAGCAGGCGCTTGGCGCGGCGGAACTGGTGGCGCACCGAGTCGTCCACCCTGGCCAGCTCCTGCTTGACCAGCGGGCCGATCACCAGCTTGCGGTACTGGGCCATGATCTGGAAGCGGTTGTTGAGAATCGCCATGGCGGTGTCCATGTCCAGATGGCCCTTGCCTTCGACCCGGTGGGCGATCGGTGCGACCCGCTGCACCTTGGCCAGGCGCAGCCAGGTGAACAGCTTGATCCAGGCCCAGCCCATGTCGAACTCCCAGCGCCGCACCGACAGCTTCGCCGAGTTGGGGTAGGTGTGGTGATTGTTGTGCAGTTCCTCACCGCCGATCACGATGCCCCAGGGCACCAGGTTGGTAGCGGCGTCGCGGCACTCGAAGTTGCGATAGCCCACCGCGTGGCCCAGGCCGTTGATCACGCCGGCGGCCCAGAATGGAATCCACATCATCTGCACGGCCCAGATGGTGATGCCGATGGTGCCGAACAGCAGCAGGTCGATCACTGCCATCAGGGCGATACCGCCGAGCTTGTAGCGCGAATAGAGATTGCGCTCGATCCAGTCCTCGGGGCAGTTCTTGCCATAGATACGCAGGGTGTCCGGGTTCTGCGCCTCGGCGCGGTACAGCTCGGCGCCCTTGCGCAGCACGGTGGACAGGCCCTTGATCACGGGGCTGTGCGGATCGTCCTCGGTTTCGCATTTGGCGTGGTGCTTGCGGTGGATGGCGGTCCACTCGCGGGTGTTCTGCGCCGTGGTCAGCCACAGCCAGAAGCGGAAGAAGTGCTTGAGCCCGGCGTTCAGCTCCAGCGAGCGATGCGCCGAATAGCGGTGCAGGTAGATCGTGACCGCAACGATGGTCACGTGGGTCATCAGCAGGGTGACCGCCAGCAGTTGCCAGGCCGACAGGTCGAGTAAACCGTAATACCACATAGGTGGGAGTGCCCTCTTAGAGCGGTTGAACAGCGATGGACATTATTACCACCATGTCAAATAAAACCAGTCGGCCTTTTAGATAGGAGGTCAACCGGGAAAACTATCCCTATAATGCCCCATCTTTTGATGTGGGCATCTGGGACGCTATGTCTGTTTCCGCACGAGAAGCCTTGCGCATGGCCGCGCTGTACCTGGTGCTGTCGCTACTGTGGCTGGTTGTTTCTGATCAAATATTAAGCAGTGTTTTCGATGATCCGTCTGAAAAGGCCGCCTGGCAGCTGGTCAATGCCTATGTGTGGGCGGGCTGCAGCGCCTTTCTCATCTTCGTTTCCCGGGTACGCCTGCTCAACTTCATCGGTGTCGGCGCGCGCCTCAGGCGCGAGGACCGCGAGCGCCTGCGCATGGCCGCCGCAGTGTTCGACAGCACCCTGGAGGGCGTGCTGGTGAGCAATGGCGACGGGATCATCGTCCACGTCAACCGTGCCTTCATCAACATCACCGGCTACAGCCGTGACGAAGTCATCGGCCAGCGCCCCAACAAGTTCAAGTCCGGACGGCACGACCAGGCGTTCTACCAGGCCATGTACAGCGCCCTGCATGACAAGGGCGAGTGGAGTGGCGAAGTCTGGAACCGGCGCAAGAGCGGCGAAGTGTACCCGCAATGGCAAACCATATGCGCAATTCGCGACGATAGCGGCCGTTTGACACACTATGTTGCAGTTTTCAGCGATATCAGCGCGATCAAGCACACCGAGCGCGAGCTGGCCCACCTGGTCCACCACGACCCGCTGACCAACCTGCCCAACCGCCTGCTGTTCAATGACCGGGCCGAGCAGGCCCTGGCCGCGGCGCAAACCAACAAGCGCGGCTGCGCCTTGCTGCTGCTCGATCTCGATCATTTCCAGAACATCAACGATAGCCTGGGCCATAACATCGGCGACCAGTTGCTCAAGGCCGTGGCCGACCGTCTCAAGCTGGTGATCGACCCCGGCGTGACCCTGGCCCGCCTGGGCGGCGACGAGTTCGCCATCCTCAGCGAGAACTGCGCGCAGGTCGGGCAGGCGGCCGATCTTGCGCAACTCATCGTCAACGTGATGAAGGAACCCTACGAGCTGGAAAACCATCGGCTGTTCAGCACCGTCAGCATTGGCATCAGCCTGTTTCCCGGCGACGCTCAGAGTGCCGAGCAACTGCTGCGCAACGCCGATGCGGCGCTGTTCAAGGCCAAGAGCAATGGCCGTTCCGGTTATGCCTTGTACACCGAGGAGCTCACCGCCCACGCCCAGCAGCGGGTGGAAACCGCCAGCGAGCTGCGCCGGGCCCTGGAACAGGGCGAGTTGCAGGTGTACTACCAGCCGGTGCACGACCTGTTCAGCGGCAGGATGATCGGCCTGGAGGCTCTGGTGCGCTGGCAGCACCCGCAACGCGGGATGGTCTCGCCGGGTGAGTTCATTCCCATCGCCGAGCGCACCGGGCTGATCGCCGACATCGACATGTGGGTCATGCGCCAGGCCTGCCAGCAGATGGTGCGCTGGCTGGGCGAGGGCAGGGTGCTCGACTTCGTCGCCTGCAATGTCTCCAGCCGCTTGTTCGCCCATCGCGAGATGTACCAGCAGGTCGCCCAGGTGCTGGACGACACCGGCCTGGAACCGGCGCGCCTGGAAATCGAAGTGACCGAAAGCGCGGTGATGGATGACCACGAAGTGGCGCTGGAGCAACTCCATCGCCTGCGCGACCTGGGCCTGCGCCTGGCCATCGACGACTTCGGTACCGGCTATTCCTCGCTGTTGCGGCTCAAGCGCCTGCCGGTGCAGAAACTGAAGATCGACCAGGGCTTCGTCGCCGGGCTGCCCGGGGATGACGATGACGTGGCGATCGTCCGGGTGATCATCGCCCTGGCCCGGAGCATGGGCATGGCGATCCATGCCGAGGGCATCGAACAGTCGGAACAGGCGCGTTTCCTGCTGGAGCACCAGTGCGACATGGGGCAGGGATACTGGTATGGACGACCGGTGCCGGCTCGGGATCTTCGCTGGTAGTCAGGGCCCTATCGGTGGCAAGCCAGCTCCCACAGAGTCTTGTGCGACGCGGACCCTGTGGGAGTTGGCTTGCCAGCGATGGGGCCCGAAAGAGCTCCAGATAATTCAGTTATATAAAAATTCTTAAATAGTATTTTTAAGAATATTCAGCGCCTCATAAGATTGCTCCCACACCAGGCGCAGTCACGTTCCTACATGCTGCTCCCGGGCCACCTCATTTTCAGGAGCACGAGCATGAGCGCATCTCTGCGTAGCGTTGACGGTCAGGACGAAGCCACCATCCTGCGAGAAATCCAGAGCGCCCTGCGCGACCTGCGTTTCGGCGCGGTAGAGATCACCGTGCACAACGCGCAAGTCGTACAGATCGAACGCAAGGAAAAATTCCGCCTGCAAAACTCGGGCAACAAGCCGAGCTGAAGCTCGCGCGCCCTGGTCTACCTAATTAGAAAAAAGCCAATCGGGAGCTTCACCATGTCTATCCGCCGTTATGCCCTGGCCGCGCTGGCCAGTGCTGTTTTTGCCGGTTCCGCCATCGCCAAGGACTACGAACTGCTGAACGTGTCCTACGACCCGACCCGTGAGCTGTACCAGCAGTACAACGCCGAGTTCATCAAGCATTGGCAACAGGCCAACCCAGGCGACAAGGTGAAGATCCAGCAATCCCACGGCGGCTCGGGCAAACAGGCCCGTGCGGTGATCGACGGCCTGCGCGCCGACGTGGTGACCCTGGCCCTGGCCGGCGACATCGATGAAGTGGCCAAGCTTGGCAAGACCCTGCCTGAAAACTGGCAGACCCGCCTGCCGGATGCCAGCACGCCGTACACCTCGACCATCGTGTTCCTGGTGCGCAAGGGCAACCCGAAAGGCATCAAGGACTGGGGCGACCTGATCAAGAAGGACGTCTCGGTCATCACCCCGAACCCGAAAACCTCCGGCGGCGCCCGCTGGAACTTCCTCGCCGCCTGGGCCTACGGCCTGAAGGCCGGCGGCAGCGAAGCCAAGGCCCAGGAATACGTGAAGGAGCTGTTCAAGCACGTTCCGGTCCTGGACACCGGTGCCCGCGGCTCGACCATCACCTTCGTCAACAACGGCCAGGGCGATGTCCTGCTGGCCTGGGAAAACGAAGCCTTCCTGGCGCTGAAGGAAGACGGCGGCAGCGACAAGTTCGAAATCGTCGTGCCATCGCTGTCGATCCTCGCCGAGCCACCGGTGGCCGTGGTCGACAAGAACGCCGAGAAGAAGGGCAACGAGAAGATCGCCGAGGAGTACCTCAAGTACCTGTACAGCCCGGTTGGCCAGAAGATCGCCGCCGACAACTTCTACCGTCCGCGTGACGAGAAAGTGGCCGCGCAGTACGCCAACCAGTTCCCGAAACTTGACCTGGTGACTATCGACAAAGACTTCGGTGGCTGGAAGACTGCCCAACCCAAGTTCTTCAACGATGGCGGCGTGTTCGACCAGATCTATTCTGCACAGTGACCCTGGGACCGCTTCGCGGTCCATCGCAGGCAAGCCAGCTCCTACAGGGTTCACCACGACCCTGCAGGCGCTGGCTTTCCTGCATGGGCTGCAAGGCAGCCCCCGAATGCGCAGTGTGAAAACCAGCTAGACCAAGGACCTTTATGTCTCGTCGTATATCCCCCGTCATACCCGGCTTCGGGCTGACGCTGGGCTACACCTTGGTGTACCTCAGCCTGATTGTGCTCATACCGCTGGGGGCCATGTTCGTCCACGCCTCCCAACTCACCTGGGAACAGTTCTGGAACATCGTCAGCGCGCCGCGAGTCCTCGCTGCACTGAAGCTGAGTTTCGGTACCGCCCTTTTCGCCGCTATCATCAATGGCGTGATCGGCACCCTGCTGGCCTGGGTACTGGTGCGCTACACCTTCCCGGGGCGCAAGATCATCGAGGCGATGATCGACCTGCCGTTCGCCCTGCCCACCGCCGTTGCCGGTATCGCCCTGACCGCCCTGTACGCCCCGTCGGGCTGGGTCGGGCAGTTCGCCACCGACCTTGGCTTCAAGATCGCCTACACCCCGCTGGGCATCACCCTGGCACTGACCTTCGTCACCCTGCCGTTCGTGGTGCGCACGGTGCAGCCGGTGCTGGCGGATATTCCCCGTGAAGTCGAGGAAGCCGCCGCCTGCCTGGGTGCCAAGCCGCTGCAGGTGTTCCGCCATGTGCTGGCTCCGGCGCTGCTGCCGGCCTGGCTCACCGGCTTCGCCCTGGCCTTCGCCCGTGGTGTCGGCGAGTACGGTTCGGTGATCTTCATCGCCGGCAACATGCCGATGAAGACCGAGATCCTGCCGCTGCTGATCATGGTCAAGCTCGACCAGTACGACTACACCGGCGCGACCTCCATCGGCGTGCTGATGCTGGTGGTTTCCTTCATCCTGCTGCTGCTGATCAACCTGCTGCAGCGGCGTATCGAAACCCCTTGAAGGAGGCCTGAGCATGTCTGCATCCGCAATTGGCGCGGCCGCTTCGGCCAACGCCGCCCGCCGTGGCAGCGCTACCGCCCGGCGCATCCTGATCGGCCTTGGCTGGCTGATCTTCGCCCTGTTCCTGCTGCTGCCGCTGGTGATCGTGGTGTCCCAAGGCCTGAAGATGGGCGTGGGTACCTTCTTCGAAGCCATCTTCGAAGCCGATGCCCTGTCCGCCCTCAAGCTGACCTTGATCGCCGTGGCCGTCTCGGTGCCGCTGAACCTGGTGTTCGGTGTCAGCGCGGCCTGGTGCGTGAGCAAGTACAACTTCCGTGGCAAGAGCATCCTGGTCACCCTGATCGACCTGCCGTTCTCGGTCTCGCCGGTGATCGCCGGCCTGGTCTACGTGCTGATGTTCGGTGCCCAGGGCCTGTTCGGCCCCTGGCTGCAGGACCACGATATCCAGATCGTCTTCGCCCTGCCGGGCATCGTGCTGGCGACCATTTTCGTCACCGTGCCCTTCGTTGCCCGTGAACTGATCCCGCTGATGCAGGAGCAGGGCACCCAGGAAGAGGAGGCCGCGCGCCTGCTCGGCGCCAACGGCTGGCAGATGTTCTGGCACGTGACCCTGCCGAACATCAAATGGGGCCTGATCTATGGCGTGGTGCTATGTACTGCGCGGGCGATGGGCGAGTTCGGCGCGGTGTCGGTGGTCTCCGGCCACATCCGTGGCGTGACCAACACCCTGCCACTGCATGTCGAGATCCTCTACAACGAATACAACCACGTCGCGGCGTTCAGCGTAGCCAGCCTGCTGCTGATCCTGGCGCTCTTCATCCTGCTGCTCAAGCAGTGGAGCGAGAACCGCATTAACCGTCTGCGCCAAAGTGCGGCGGAGGAATAATTCATGTCGATCGAAGTTCGTAACGTCAGCAAGCGCTTCAACAGCTTCCAGGCCCTGGACAACATCAACCTGGATATCAACAGCGGCGAGCTGGTGGCCCTGCTGGGCCCGTCCGGCTGCGGCAAGACCACCCTGCTGCGCATCATCGCCGGCCTGGAAACCCCGGATAACGGCAACATCGTGTTCCACGGCGAAGACGTGTCCGGCCACGACGTGCGTGATCGCAACGTAGGATTCGTGTTCCAGCACTACGCGCTGTTCCGCCATATGAGCGTGTTCGACAACGTCGCCTTCGGCCTGCGCATGAAGCCCAAGGGCGAGCGTCCGAGCGAAAGCAGGATCGCCGAGAAGGTCCATGAGCTGCTGAACATGGTGCAACTGGACTGGCTGTCGGATCGTTATCCGGAGCAGTTGTCCGGTGGCCAGCGCCAGCGTATCGCCCTGGCCCGCGCCCTGGCGGTGGAGCCCAAGGTGCTGCTGCTGGACGAGCCGTTCGGCGCCCTGGATGCCAAGGTTCGCAAGGAGCTGCGCCGCTGGCTGGCGCGGTTGCACGAAGACATCAACCTGACCTCCGTGTTCGTCACCCACGACCAGGAGGAAGCCATGGAAGTGGCCGACCGCATCGTGGTGATGAACAAAGGCGTGATCGAGCAGATCGGCTCGCCGGGAGACGTCTACGAAAATCCTTCGAGTGATTTCGTCTACCACTTCCTCGGCGATTCCAACCGCCTGCACCTGAGCGAGAACCAGCACGTGCTGTTCCGCCCGCATGAAGTGTCGCTGTCGCGGCATGAAGTGGAAGGCCATCACGTTGCCGAGGTGCGGGATATCCGGCCGCTGGGCGCGACCACCCGGGTGACCCTGAAGGTGGAAGGGCAAAGCGAGCTGATCGAGGCCGAGGTGGTCAAGGATCACGACAGCCTGGCCGGCCTGGCACGTGGCGAGACCTTGTTCTTCAAGCCGAAGGTCTGGCAGAAGGTCGAGAATATCTGAGGCCTTGAGGGCCTCATCGCGGGTGAACCCGCTCCCACAGGTTACGGAGCCTTTGTGGGAGCGGGTTCACCCGCGATAGGGCCCTTGAGCCCACTCAAAATCCATCGAACTGCCCAGCTCCATCCCCTCTCCCGATACCCTCCTGCACCCGTTGACCACGCCCACCCGTGGCGATCGACGCGCTGCGCCCGCGCTTTGATGCGGATTTCCCATGCCTTTGGGGAATATTTTCAATGCAGCAAAGGCATGGCGATTTGCCCGCTTCGCTGCAGCCCTTGATCTACAAGGCTTTCAGGCCTGTGGATAAATTTAATATATCTGAAAATTCTATCCATAACTTTAAAGATTACTTTCAGAGATAAGCGTCTGGCGCGGATCATTCGGCCAAACGAAGGCGAAATCCAACAGCGCCTTCGAAGCATGCACCGAACCCCCAGGAGTTGATCAATGGGTAATGTCCAGACCGCCGCCAGTGCCGCTGATGTGCTGTGGCGCCCGACGCCGGGCGAACTGGTCGACCTCGGCCGGCCGCACCGTTCGCCGCTTGGGCAACAGCGTTTGCAGCGTACGCCGCGCAGTGCTCTGAACCGTCGCGAGAAAGTCCTGCTGGGAGTGTTCGCCCTGGTCCTGCATGGCGCTGCCGCGTACTGGGTCAGCCAGGCGCCGACGCCGGTGTTGCCGGTAGTGCCGCCGGAAATTCCACCGATGACCATCGAATTCTCCCAGCCGGCGCCGCCGGTGGTAGAGCCGCCACCACCGGTGGTCGAGCCGCCGCCGCCGGTGGTGGAACCACCGCCACCGGTCGAGGACGAGCTGGCCGTGAAGCCGCCACCGCCCAAGCCGGTGCCCAAGCCCAAACCCAAGCCGGTACCGAAGCCGACGCCCAAGCCCGCACCGAAACCGGTGGAGCAGCCGCCAGCGCCGACCCCGCCGACGCCAGCCCCACCCGCGCCGCCGGCTCCGCCAGCGCCCGCCCCGGTGACCCCGGCTTCGGCCAACGCGGCGTACCTGAAGAACCCGGCGCCGGAATACCCGTCGCTGGCCCAGCGTCGCGGCTGGGAAGGCACGGTGCTGTTGCGGGTCAAGGTGCTCGCCACCGGCAAGCCCGGCGAGATCCAGATCCAGAAGAGCAGTGGTCGCCAGCAACTCGATGACGCCGCGCTGGCCGCGGTGAAGCGTTGGAGTTTCGTACCGGCCAAGCAGGGCGATGTACCCCAGGAAGGCTGGGTGAGCGTGCCCATCGATTTCAAGATTCGCTAACCCAAATTCGCGCAACGACAGAGAGAACACATCATGAGCTTATTGGCCTCCCCCCTTGAATCCATCGAAAGCGCGGTGATCTGGCTGCTGGTCGGCTTCTCCGTGGTCACCTGGGGCCTGGCCCTGGTAAAGACCGTGCAGTTCGTCCGCCTGAAGAACCAGGACAAGCGGTTCCACAAGCAATTCTGGGCCGCTTCCAGTCTCGACTCGGCGGCCGACCTGGCCCACACCCAGCCAGGCTCCGCTGCCCGCGTCGCCCAGGCCGGCTATGCCGCGATCGCCGTTGGCGAGCCTGGCCAGGCCACCGACCTGAGCCACTCGATCAATCACCAGGACCGTCTCGAACGCGCCCTGCGCCAGCAGATCGTCCGTGAGCGCCGCTCGCTGGAAACCGGCCTCGCCGTCGTCGCCAGTATCGGCAGCACCTCGCCCTTCATCGGCCTGTTCGGTACGGTCTGGGGCATCATGGAAGCGCTCAAGGGCATCAGCGCGGCAGGCTCGGCGAGCCTGGAAACCGTGGCCGGCCCTATCGGTGCGGCGCTGGTCGCCACCGGCGTGGGTATTGCCGTCGCGGTTCCTGCGGTACTGGTTTACAACTACTTCCTGCGCCGCCTGAAACTGACCGCGGCCGACCTCGACGACTTCGCCCACGACTTCTACAGCCTCGCGCAGAAGAGTGCCTTCCGCGTCATTGCCCACCCTACGCTGCTCAAGGCCGGTAACGCCGCGGGCCAGCCTGTGAAAGAGGCGGTGTGACATGGCCTTCTCGACCCAGGACAGCGACGAGGTTCTCAGCGAGATCAACGTAACGCCGCTGGTGGATGTGATGCTGGTGCTGCTGGTGGTGTTCATCGTCACCGCGCCGCTGCTGACCAACGCCATCCCGATCAACCTACCCAAGACCGAGGCCGTGGCCCCGGTGGAGCAAAAGGATCCGTTGGTGGTCAGCATCGACGGGGCAGGGAAGCTGTTCATCAACAAGGATGAAATCCAGCCGGACTTGCTGGAAACCAACCTGCAGGCGGCGAAAGCCAAGGACCCCGAGGTACGGGTGCAACTGCAGGCGGACGATGGAGTGAACTACGGGGAAGTGGCGCGTGCCATGGCCTCGATCGAACGCGCGGGGATTACCAAGCTCTCGGTGATCACCGCCCGCTGAGCAACACGCAACTCAGGCAAACTTGAGACCAGTCCTGTGGCAGGGGCTGGTCTTTTTTTGTTCTTGTTTCAGGCGGGTTCTATCGGCATTACGTGCTCGAGGTAGGAGCTGGCTTGCCTGCGAAGGACCGCACAGCGGTCCCAAAACCATCTGGCACGAACCTCAGCCAAGTGACATGTCAGACTCACAGCGCCTGCCTGACCCCATTCATCCAGATGCTCGGCGCGGCAGGTTTGGGGACCGCTATGCGGTCCATCTCAGGCCAGCTCCTACAGGGGGGGGCCAGACTTAGATTTACAAACACAAAGCCGCCCACCTGCGGCGATTGCCAGGGATAACGTTCCCGTCCTCATGGCCGCTGTATGCCTCTTTGTCCGGTTTCCACTCTGCATGCAACCGCCACCTTCCTTGAAGCCGACACGGACCCCTGTGGGAGCTGCCAGCGATGAGGCCAGCAGGGCCACTGATGGTGTCTGGTCTGACGCCATCGCTGGCAAGCCAGCTCCCACAGAGACCGCGTTCCAGACACCTGCAAACATAAAGTTTATGGAAGATGGGAATCCTAGGACGTAACCTACGAAGTCTGTCGGTCCTGTCTTCCTTGCCCATGGAAACCACTCCTTCTAGTCTTCTGCGGTCGCCGAGCAATTGGTGATTTAGGCGTGGAAACCTAAGCGTTGCGAATGTGAGACCGCTTTTATGGCGGCTGTGCGCGGGAGGCCTTTGGCCTGCCGGGTTTCTCCATTCGCTCGGTTTTCCACCCCGCGTACAGCTGCCACCCCTTCGTGTGGAAACGGCGAGGTGCAGCCCCATAAACCGCAATGGAGTTACTGCAATGAAAAAACTCGTCCCCGACCCACCCCTGTCCCCAACCTGCACCCGCTCCTTCGGCGACTGCGCCTCCACCCACGCCCCACTGTTCTCGGTGAACGCCGGCATCGACCCGCACAGCGCCCTGGTCCACGCCTCGATGTTCCTGCGCTGCGCCTATGAATCCGCCCAGCATTCCCTGGCCCCGGAAGCCAATACCAGCGCCTTCCCCTGGCTGACCATGCACGCCGTGGAAGCCGCGAAGGGCCTGGTCGACGCGCTCCTCGAAGGCCATGAAACCGCTAGCTGGCAACAAACCGGGCGCTGAAATCGGAACGGGACCGCGTAGCGGTCCCTATTGAGTTTTGGTTATTAATAAATAGCTTCTTATTCCTTTACGAATATAACCCCAGCACCAATACTTGCCGTCATGCACGCAAACCGCAGCAGGAGGCAATTCCCCATGCGCAACGAGTCGATCCGTTACCTGATTGTGCCGGGCTGGCAGGGTTCGCCAGACGAGCACTGGCAAAGCCATTGGCACAACACGCTGCCCAATAGCGCCCGTGTCGAGCAGGCCGATTGGGTGACGCCCAAGCGCGGGGATTGGGTTGCGGCGCTGGAAGAGGCGATTGCCGCCGATGAGTCGCCGGTGATCCTGATCGCCCATAGCCTGGGCTGCATCACCGTCGCCCACTGGGCCGCCCAGGCCACCCCGGCATTGCGCCGGCGGGTGCGCGGGGCGCTGCTGGTGGCCCCGGCCGATGTGGAGCGGCCAGCCTGCTCGCCCGCGCTGCGCAATTTCGCGCCGATTCCCATGGCCCAGTTGCCGTTCCCAAGCCAGGTAGTGACGTCCGACAACGACCCGGCCGTGAGCGCGCCGCGTGCCATGCAACTGGCCCGCGCCTGGGGCGCCGAAGCCGGGGTGCTCGGTGGCGCCGGGCATATCAACGTGAAGTCTGGCCATAACCGCTGGGAGCAGGGCTTCGCTTACCTGTACCGCCTGCAGAACCGAATGGAACAGGGCGCCCTGCGCCGCGCCTGATTCACGTACCGCTTTCCTTACTGCCTTTTATCAACGCCCGGGCCAGGAGCCCGGGCGGGAGCTTTGCCATGAAACTCGAAGACACCTTCGGCCAACCGCTGCTGACCTTCCCCGAACTCGACAAGAGCCCGCTGAGCATCCGCGCCAAGGCATTGGTGTTCGTCGATCCGCGCTCGCGCCGGCTGCGCGAAGAACTGGAAATCCTCGCGCCGCTGGCCTTGCCCGTGCTGATCCGTGGCGAGAGCGGTACCGGCAAGGAGCTGCTGGCGCGGCAGATCCACCGCGCCAGCGATCGCGGCGGCCTGTTCGTCTCGGTCAACTGCGGGGCGATCAGCCCGACCTACGCCGACGCCGAACTCTTCGGCTACGCCGCCGGCGCCCACAGCGGCAGCGCCAGCAGTCGCGCCGGCTGGTTCGGCTCGGCCAATGGCGGCACCCTGTACCTCGATGAAATCGCCGACCTGCCGCTGCCGATCCAGGTCAAGCTGCTGGCGGCCCTGGAAAACCACGAGGTCTACCGCGTCGGTGCGCAGCAACCGCATCCGGTGGATGTGCGCCTGGTCGCCGCCTCCAGCATCGACCTGGCCGAGGCGGTCGCGGCCGGGCATTTCCATCCGCGGCTCTACGATTACCTTCATGAGGGCCGGCTGGAGCTGCCGGCCCTGCGCGAACGGGTCGGCGATATCCTGCCGCTGGCCGAATACTTCGTTGGCATCTACAGCCCCAAACTCAACCGCCCGGTGCCGTTGCTCAGCGAGGAAGCCCAGCGCGTGCTGGAGCTGCACGACTGGCCGGGCAATACCCGGGAGCTCGAGAACGTTATCCACTTCGCCCTGCTCCAGGGCAGCGGTGACGAGATCCTGCCGGAACATCTGAACCTGCCGACCCCCCTTCACGCCCTGGCCCAGCGCCTGGACCGTCTTGCCGAACTGGCGGACGAACAGGAACGGCAGGCGCTACGCAAACTGTTGGAACAGACCCTGTTGCGTCTCGCGCAAGTCGCAAGCTAGAGCGTTGCAAGCTGCGCATTGCAAAAAGGTATAAGCAGCTAAGCAAAAGATATTGTTCTGGAATAAAAAATCTCGGTATTGTCCGCCTCACGCCGGGCAACACGGGCCCGGCCAACCAACACTGATCGTCGCCCACGAGGCGCGCAATACCAATAAGGACTGCACATGAAGAAGGCTCTGTTGTTCTCTGCCCTGGCCGCTGCGCTGACGGTCGCCGGGTTTGCCCAGGCAGGCGAGAAACTGGTGGTGGCCGCCACCCCGGTTCCCCATGCCGAGATTCTTGAACTGATCAAGCCGACCCTGGCCAAGGAAGGCGTGGACCTGGAAATCAAGGTCTTCACCGACTACGTGCAGCCCAACGTCCAGGTTGACCAGAAGCGTCTGGACGCCAACTACTTCCAGACCCTGCCGTACCTGAAGAACTTCAACGAAGGCAAGGGCACCCACCTGGAAACCGTGATCGGCGTGCATGTCGAGCCGTTCGGTGGCTACTCGAAGAAAGTGAAGAGCCTGTCCGAGCTGAAGGAAGGCGCCACCGTCGCCATCCCGAACGAGGGCAGCAACAGCGGCCGCGCCCTGTTGCTCCTGCAGAAGGCTGGCCTGATCACCCTGAAGGATCCGAAGAACGCCCTGGCCACCCCGAAAGACATCGCCGAGAACCCGAAGAAGCTGAAATTCCGCGAACTGGAATCGGCCATGCTCCCGCGTGTGCTGGACCAGGTCGACCTGGACATGATCAACACCAACTATGCCCTGGAAGCCGGCCTCAACCCGGCGAAAGACGCGCTGGTGATCGAAGGCAGCGACTCGCCTTACGTCAACTTCCTGGTAGCCCGCCCGGACAACAAGGACAGCGACGCCATCCAGAAACTGGCCAAGGCCCTGACTTCACCCGAGGTTAAGACTTTCATCGAGAAGAAGTACAGCGGTGCGGTACTGCCGGCATTCTGATTCGCCACAGCACTGTCCGTTACTGAAAGACCGCCGTCGAGGCGGTCTTTCTTGTTCTGCGGCACCTGATAGTTCTGTCAGTTACGGGCTGATGGGTGGGGTTATACAATCCGTGGCATTTCCTGACGGATGCCGGAGAGATAAGCGATGGCCCCCTCAACTGACGCCGCACAACCCTCATGTAGGCAATCTGGGCGCATTGGCTTCAATGGCGAGCTGCTGGAATGCATGACCGGCCACTACCTGCTCGGCAACGGTTATCGCGCCTATAGCCCGGTGCTGATGATCTTCATCCAGCCGGACAGCTGGAGCCCGTTCGGGGCAGGTGGGCTCAATGCCTATGCTTATTGCGAGGGGGATCCGGTCAATGCCGCCGATCCGACTGGCCATATGCCGTTTCGTCTCTTGTTTCCGTCCGCTCGCGTGAGTGGGCCGCCGTCCCCTCCCCGCTATAACATACCGGCCGTTCTCCCTGAACTGTCGGGAAGTGAGGTCGCTGAAATCCTTGCGGGTCTTGCGTCACATCCGGTGCCCGGCTCGTCTGCGGGGAGGGTATCGCCTGAGCCTGTCTGGCCCTCGGCAAGGTTTTCGCCTCCTCCTATCCTGACTGGAACTGCACCTGCGGCCCCTCAACCGAGTTCAGCGTCGCCCACTCCCGCGGGAAGCGCAGGACCATCTGGGGGCGTACGGGCGTCTCATCGTCACGACGTCGATTACCGGCGCCTTGAGCAGGAGATTGAACGCATGGTTCCCGCTTACGACGCAAGGGGTATCATTCGCCTGTCCAAAGAAAAATTCAGCAGAATTCCCGTTTTAAAGGAGCTGCACTGGCAATTGCTGCGGCGCCCGGGCGAGCCTAGGCCCCAGTACGCCACAAGGGAGCTAGCGCCACAAATCAAACAAACTGATCTCTCGAAGCTGGCAGATCAAGCCATGCTTAACGGCGCTATTAGAAAAGCGCGATTCTATGTACGTTTGCGAAACAGTTTTAGGGAGCAGAATCGTAGAAGTCGTCGCAACGATTAGGGGCTTCCGTCGAGAAGAGATACAGCAGGGCGGTGCTGCCGGTGCTCTGATACGTCGGTCAAGCTGAACCGAGGTAGGGCCGCAATGCGGCCCCACTTTTTTCCTGGCAGGCCGTACCTGATAGTTCTGCCAGTTATGGACGCAGCCACGCTGTTATACGCTTGGGCGAATCTCCATTTCGGGGAACCTAACGGTGAGAGGCCAGGGCATCATGCATACGCTAAAGACCTTGCTCGGTTTCAACGGCGAGCTGTTCGAGCCCGGCACCGGCCATTACCTGCTAGGCAGCGGCTACCGCGCTTTCAGCCCGGTGCTGATGATCTTCAGCCAGCCGGACAGCTGGAGCCCGTTCGGGGCTGGTGGGCTCAACCCTTACTGTTATTGCGTTGGCGATCCGGTCAATTATCGTGATTCTTCCGGTCATTTTCCCTGGGGAGGTGGCTTGCCTCCCAACCGATCATGGCCGTTAGCGAGGATTTCGCCACAAAGTCATTCACTGCGCAGGACGCCAACGATGCCAAGGGTGCCGGTTCCTGCTGCTGTCGCAGGTGGTAGCAGCCGAGCAAATGGGCGAAACGTTGCTGATGTGCCTGTGCAGGTGCCTTCGTCCGACAGGGTGCCGGAAGCGGTTACGCCTGAGGCCTGGACGCTCCCTCCGGTCACTCCGCCGCCATCCCCCGCTTCAGTCGCATCGTTTCAGGTGATGCCGCCATCACCCGTGCAACAGCATGTGTCGGTTTCCCGAGCACCAAACCCCGGTGCAGAGGCGGGCACGCCCCAGGGCAGTGCTGCCCCCGTGGCTATCGGCCCTTCGATGCAAGGCAATAATGGCCAGGGTTCGAGCCCGCCGCAGCCTGGGACTTCGCAACAGACGACGCGTGCCATGAAAGATGCAGTACGCCGGTTGTATGGTCTTGAAGTGTCCGACGAATCTGCGAAACGGTTGGCTCGAACAATGCTCGAGCGGGCAATCGCGAAGCTGAGAAGAAATGAATAGCCCGGTTCAGCACAGGCCAGCCCCTGGAGGTTCGCCTTCGGCACGGCTGGCGTTCAATGGCGAATTGCTCGAGTCATCCACAGGCGTTTATTTCCTGGGCAACGGTTACCGGGTGTTCAGCCCGTTGTTGATGATCTTCATCCAGCCGGACAGCTGGAGCCCGTTCGGGGCGGGTGGGCTCAATGCCTATGCTTATTGCAAGGGGGATCCGGTCAATGCTGCCGATCCTACCGGCCATATGCCATTCCTGGGCCCGATGCGGTTGAATGGCGGATTCAAGGCGCCGGCTTTCAGCCCTTATGGCAGCCGACCCGGCAGCCCTTTCACTGCGAGTGCACAAGCCTCCCGATACCTCGCGGATTTCATTGGAGAACCCGCGACGATACCGCCCGTGGTCGCGGTGGGGTCGCCGGTAGGTCTTGCTTCGGCTCCCGTTTCGCCTTCTCGTTCCACAGCTCCTTCGCCCCAACCTTCGCATCTGTCCTCTCCATCGAGTCCGGCCTTGGCATCTTCGAACGTACGCAGGAAGCGCTTGGGTACCGCCAGTTACAGGAGACAGATAGAGAAGCATAAAGTCGCGAGGCAGGAGATGAAAGAACACATAGCGAAGGCAATCCCCGACATGATTGATTCAAGAAACGCGGCGGGTATCCAAGACCTTGCTGCTGGCAATTACGAAAGAAGAACAGCGGTTTTGCAGGAGTTGTATGCGAATCTACCGCTTACAGAGGGCGTGCGTAATCATACACGTCGTGCACATGGGCGGATCACGCTTCAAACATGGCATCTCACATGGCTGGAGAATAATGCACTTAGAAGTGATCAGCGCGATATGGTTTTCTATCGGGCGCTGCGTAACTATTTCTGGCCGGCTTAAACAGATGGAAATTTCTGCCTGCCATGTTTCAGTCGTGCAATGAACAGCACTTCAACGTGAAGTCGACGCGACCTGACACTTCTACCAGTTATGAACGCAGCCACATTGTTATACGCTTGGGCCATTCTCCAGTCAGGTGATGGATCATGACGATGAAAAAACCGGGCACACGGCATCTGCCCAAGGCTTCGCTCGCTTTCAATGGCGAGTTGTTCGAGTCGTGGACCGGTCACTGTCTTTTGGGCAAAGGTTATCGTGCCTACAGCCCGTTGTTGATGATCTTCATCCAGCCGGACAGCTGGAGCCCGTTCGGGGCGGGTGGGCTCAATGCCTACGCTTACTGCGAGGGGGACCCTGTCAATCTTGCCGACCCTAGCGGTCACGTGCCGATCTTGCCGGGTATGTGGCGTCAAAGGACGTATCTACCCGCGCCGACTGTGCATATAGCCCGCCATTCAAGTCCCGGTGTACTTCTCGATCTTTCCAGACGAGCCACTGTCCAGCCCTCGGCGACACAGATCGCATCGCGATCCGACAGGTTGCTGTCTGTACCGGAGCAGCAGGAGCCCTTGAACTTGTCTGCGGGACATGAACCCGGCTCCAATACGGGCGCATTGTCGCCTGGGTTCCCACCTGTCCGCGAGCGTTCTCCAGTGGCTCAACCCCGGCGATCTCCTCGGCTCAGCACATCCCGGGTGCGCCGTGTAAACCAACTTTCGTTGAGAAATGAGAGGAAGTTGAGGAAAGCGATCAAGCAGAGGAACGACGCGGCGGTTGACGTGATAGTCAAGGAGCGCGGTGGCGTAACATCTTTTCGCAGGATCATGAATGAAATGATGCCAATGCGTGATCAGCGTCCTCATGGGCTGATGCGAGACGCAGCGTTCCAAAGGGGGGATTACAATATATTACGGGATTACGGGCTGATAGAGCCTCTCTCGAGCCAGGACCCGAACTTGCGCCAGTTTCTCCAGGGTATTTACCGCTACCTGCGCTAGCCGTTCATGCTGCCAAGCGCTTGGACCGTCCAGGTTTACCCGCGATCAAGATAGTGAATTCACCGGACGTATCGCGGGTGAGTCCGGTCTCACTGGGGGGGCGCGGTAAGGGCGCGATTTGAGTGCTATACATATTCGATAACGGTATTTAAAAATTTATTTTTATACCCTTAGAGTCTTTCCTACGGAGGCTACCCGCCTCGCCCCAAGTCAGCAAGCGCCCGTCTACCCCGGGCCGGTCCGGGAAAGACCAGTTCATGACCTTCGATTTCGCGTTCATCCTCAGCACGCTCCCGGCTTTTCTCAAGGCCGTGGGCGTTACCCTGCAGGTGGGCCTGATTGCCATCGCCACCTCGCTGGTGGTGGCGCTGATCAATGCGCCGATCCTGCTTTACCGTATCCCCGTTCTGCACCGCCTGGTCGCCCTCTACGTGGAGCTGGCGCGCAATACACCGCTGTTGATCCAGCTGTTCTTCGTGTATTTCGCCCTGCCCGCCCTGGGCGTGAAGATTTCCGGTTTCGCTGCCGCCATCATCACCATGACCTTCCTCGGCGGCGCCTACCTCACCGAGGTCCTGCGGGCCGGTGTCGAGGCGGTACCGGCAGCGCAACTGGAGTCTGGCCGCTCCATCGGCCTTTCCGAACTGCAGCTGCTGCGCCATGTGATCCTGCCCCAGGCCGGCCTGCTGAGCCTGCCGGCGCTGTTCGCCAACTTCATCTTCCTGCTCAAGGAAACCACCGTGGTTTCGGCGGTGGCGGTGCCGGAGATTCTCTACACCACCAAGAGCTATATCGCCCTGTACTACAAGACCTACGAAATGCTCGCAGTGATGACGCTGATCTGCATCCTGCTGTTCCTTCCGCTATCGCTGCTGTTGAGCCGCCTGGAACGGAGGCTGCAACATGGCCAGTTCGGGTCTTGAGCTGTTGCTGGTGTCCCTGCCGCAACTGGGCAAGGGCGCCGCGCAAACCCTGGCGATCTCAGGGCTGGGAATTCTGTTCGCAACCCTCGGCGGCGTGCTCTATGGCGTGCTGGCGACGCTAGGCAAGCACGGGGTGAACATCGTCCTGCGCATCTACCTGGAGCTGTTCCGCGCCATCCCGGTGCTGGTCTGGCTGTACCTGCTGTTCTTCGGCTTGCCGATCTTCCTCGGTGTCAGCCTGCCAAGCTTCTGGTGCGCGGTGCTGGTGCTGGCCTTGTGGGGCGCCAGCGAAGTGGGCGAGGTGGTGCGCGGCGCGTTGCTGTCGCTGCCCCGTGGCCAACGCGAGGCGGGGTTGTCCATCGGCCTGTCCGGCTGGCAGTTGTACGGCTACGTGTTGCTGCCCCAGGCCCTGAAGCGCATGACCCCGCCAACCATCAACGTCTACACGCGGATCATCAAGACCAGCTCGCTGGCGGTGCTGATCGGTGTGGTGGATGTGATCAAGGTCGGCCAGCAGATCATCGAGCGCACCTATGAGTCGGTGCTGATCTACGGCGCGCTGTTCCTGTTCTTCTTCTTTATCTGTTACCCGCTGTCGGCCGCTTCCCGCGCGCTGGAGCGGCGCTGGACGCACGCATGAGCGCATTGATCGAGTTCAAGGGTTTCAACAAGTTCTTCGGCGAGCACCGGGTGCTCAACGACATCGACCTGTCGGTACGGGCCGGCGAAGTGGTGGTCATCCTCGGGCCGAGCGGCTGCGGCAAAAGCACCTTGCTGCGCTGCCTCAATGGCCTGGAATCCGCCCACGGCGGCAGCCTGAAACTGGAGGGGCGCGAACTGCTCGACCCGAAGACCGACTGGCGCGAGATCCGACAGCAGGTCGGCATGGTGTTCCAGAGCTACCACCTGTTCGGCCATATGACCGTGCTCGACAACCTGCTGCTCGGCCCGCTCAAGGTGCAGAAGCGCCAGCGCGCCGAGGCCGTGGCCCAGGCCGAGGCGCTGCTGGCCCGGGTCGGCCTGCTGGACAAGCGTGATGCCTATCCGCGCCAGCTGTCCGGCGGCCAGCAGCAACGTATCGCCATCGTCCGCTCGCTGTGCATGAACCCGCGGGTGATGCTGTTCGACGAGGTGACCGCCGCCCTCGATCCGGAAATGGTCAAGGAAGTGCTACAGGTGATCCAGGGCCTGGCCCGGGACGGCATGACCCTGCTCATCGTCACCCACGAAATGGCCTTCGCCCGCGCGGTGGCCGACCGCATCGTGTTCATGGAAGCCGGCAGGATCCTTGAACAACGCTCCCCCGAGAGCTTCTTTACGAACCCGCAGACCGCACGCGCGCAGCAGTTCCTGGAGAAATTCTCCTATGTCGAAAGCCTGCCCGAGAAACCTCAAAAGGAACTGATATGAAAACTGCCAAGACGTCCAAGCTCCTGCTTTCACTGTTCGGCCTGGCCCTGCTGGCTGGCTGCGACAAGGCCGCCGAAGCGCCGAAAACCGCGACCGCCGCCGCGCCGGCCCCGGCCACCGCCAGCTACCTGGACACCATCAAGGCCCGGGACAAGCTGATCGTCGGCGTATTCACCGACAAGCCGCCGTTCGGCTTCGTCGATGAAACCGGCCGCTATGTCGGCTTTGATACCGATATCGGTCGCGCCTTCGCCAAGTCGCTGCTGGGCGACGAGAACAAGGTGGAATTCGTTGCGGTCGAGCCGGCCAGCCGCATTCCCTTCCTGCAAAGCGACAAGGTCGATCTGATCCTGGCCAACATGACCGTCACCCCGGAGCGCAAGGAGGCGGTGGAATTCACCAACCCCAACCTGCGCGTTGCGGTGCAGGCACTGGTGGCCGATGGCAGCAGCGTGAAGAAGCTCGATGACCTGGCCGACAAGACCACCATCGTCACCACCGGCACCACCGCCGATATCTGGCTGACCAAGAACCATCCGGACTGGAAACTGCTCAAGTTCGAAAAGAACAGCGAGTCGCTGCAGGCCCTGGCCAATGGCCGTGGTGATGCCTACGCGCAGGACAACCTGATCCTGTTCAGCTGGTCCAAGCAGAACCCGGGCTACCGCGTGCTTCCGGAGTTCCTCGGCGAAGAAGCACCGATCGCCCCGGCGGTGAAGAAAGGCAACATCGAACTGCGCGACTGGGTCAACGCCGAGCTGGCGCGCCTGGGCGAGGAGAAATTCCTGCACAAGCTGTATGACCAGTACGTGCGCAAGGAACTGAGCGACGACACCAAGCCGGAAAGCGTGATCGTCGAAGGGGGCAAGTGGCAGGGTTGATACCCGCCGGGGCCTGCCGCTCGTCGAACCTGATAGTTCTGTCAGGTTCGCGGCAGGCCTCGGGTCTTTATCCTGTGGCGTATGTATCCGCTTCAGGCACCGACCATGTCCACGCCGACCGAACCGCCTCGTCCTCGTACCCAGCGCAATGCCGGAGGCGGGTGGTCAGGCTTCAATGGCCAACTCCTCGAGCCCCGCACCGGTCACTACCTGCTCGGAAGCGGCTACCGCGCCTATAACCCGGTGCTGATGCACTTCAACAACCCCGACGCGCTGAGCCCTTTTGCCCGGGGTGGGTTGAATGGCTATGCCTATTGCCTGGGGGATCCGGTCAATCTGCTGGATCCTGATGGACGAGCGGGTTGGTTGATGACGCAGTTTAGAAAACTCTTCAGACCATTTTCCAAGACCACTCCTCCAAAAGCGTTGCCTCCCGTGCCGTCTTCGGGTGGGGCGAATGCCTTGGGAACAACTAGCAAAGCTAAACATCCGGTTGCGTCCATGCGGGGGAGAAAACTACCTGAGCCTCCAGATTCACCAGCATCGTCGTCCCGGAGTATTGATCCTGCAGATGCCGTGGAAGACGGGCCCGTACATCTATCGAGTCAGGGGGTGCGTATTCACCCGAACCCACAGGCAGAGTCCGCACAAGGCGCACGGACACAGGCGTGGATCGATAGCCGTTTGGTCCCTCGGGAATCAACACGGAGCAAGAGCGCTCGCTTAGGGCAAAACCCTGGCAAGCCCAACAAAAGGAACGTCGATCGTGTAGGTAGCGTTCGCAACGTGATCCGCACGAATGATTCGGAAATGAATCCAGACGGATGGTTATGAGATCAAGCTGATGGACAGATTGATAGCTTCACTGTCGGGCTCGGTACCGCCCGCCGCAAGCCTCGGGTTCAATGGCGAGCGCATCGAGCCCCGCACCGGCCATTACCTGCTGGGTCTCGGCTACCGCGCCTATAACCCGGTGCTCATGCGCTTCAACGCGCCGGACAGCAAGAGCCCTTTCGAGCGCGGTGGCTTGAATGCCTATGGGTATTGCCTGGGTGATCCTGTCAACAGGATCGATCCCGACGGGCATGCTCCTCTGTCGGCGCTTTTGCTTTACGCGTCAAAGCGCAGCGGGTATCCCACCCATAAGATGGCCCCAATGCCGAAAGGCGGGGTGTTTACTCCGCCTTACCATGAGCATTACGTGAACGGGAAAAGAGTGAGCCGCTCCGACAGTCTTTCCTCGCTTGACGAACTTGCGGCGCTTGCCCAGCGCACCAAGGAAGCACGGAAAAGCAAAGTGCCTGATCCCGGATCCGACAAACCCGTCGAAGAGCCGAAAGCGCCTGACGAGCCGCCCGTTACGATGTTGTATCCGACCGATAAGACACCATTCCTGACCACTTCGGACGGCACCAGGTTCTACCAGGCGGGCCTGGTGCTGCATCCGCCCAAGGCGGGCAAGATGGAACGGCTGCGCAAATTTGCGGTACGCAAAGTCAACCGCGTGCTGGGGATTCGCGATACCTCGCGCTGACTCCATGGGTGCCGGACCTCGACGCCAATAGCCAATTGAACCAATCACCCCCCGCGGTTGACTGATTTACCTCAGGGCTCTGTAAGAGAGTTCTCATTGTTGCGTGGGCAGTAATCAAAGCCTGATCTACGCTAACAATCGCATTAATCACATTCCCCTCCGAACCGGCCCATGCAAAGGAGCCCGCATGAAGTTGTCGCGTTCTTGTTCGTTGATTTTCCTGGGGCTGGCGCTGGGGTTGACGGGTTGCCGCGACAAGCCGGCCGAAGAGCCGCAGCATCCGCGCGTGACGGTGCAGAAGGTCGAGACTGGCGATTTCTCCCCGCGGGTCACCCTCACCGGTGATGTTCAGGCCCAGGTACATAGCGACCTGTCGTTCCGGGTGGGCGGCAAGATCATTTCCCGCAGCGTCGACGTGGGCGATCACGTCAAGGCCAACCAGGTGCTGGCGCGCCTGGACCCCAAGGACCTGCAAACCAATGTCGATTCGGCCAATGCCGAGGTGCTGGCCGCGCGTGCGCGGGTGACGCAAAGCTCGGCGGCCTTCGTGCGCCAGCAGAAACTCCTGCCCAAGGGCTACACCAGCCAGAGCGAGTACGACTCGGCCCAGGCCGCACTGCGCAGCAGCCAGAGCGCCCTGAAAGCCGCCGAGGCGCAACTGGCCAACGCCAAGGAGCAGCTGAGCTACACCGCGCTGGTGGCCGATGCCGCCGGGGTCATCACCGAGCGCCAGGCCGAGGTCGGCCAGGTGGTCCAGGCCACGGTGCCGATCTTCAGCCTGGCCCGGGATGGCGGGCGTGACGCGGTGTTCAATGTCTATGAATCGTTGCTGCTGGCGCCGGAGAGCGAGCAGGCGATCACCGTCAGCCTGATCGACGACCCCAAGGTGCAGGCCACCGGGCATGTGCGCGAGATCACCCCGACGGTGTCCGCCCAGAGCGGCACGGTGCAGATCAAGATCGCCCTGGACAAGGTACCGCCGGGCATGGACCTCGGTTCGGCGGTCAGTGCCGCCGGCAATGCCCAGGGCAAGCCGGGCATCGAGCTGCCCTGGTCGGCGCTGACCAAGGAACTGCGCGAGCCGGCGGTATGGCTGGTGGAGGAGGACAGCAAGGTGCGCCTGCAGAAGGTCAAGGTCGGGCGTTACCTGACCGGCGAAGTAGTGATCAGCGAGGGCCTTGAGGCCGGCCAGCAGGTGGTGGTGCTCGGCGCCCAGTTGCTGCACCCCGGCATGCAGGTGGAAGTCGTCGATGAGGCCAAGGCAGGGTTGGGTCAATGAGAACATCCGTGATGCTGGCGGGCTGCCTGTTGCTGGTGGCCTGCGGCGGTGAGAAAGAAAAGCCCGAGCCGATCCGCCCGGTGCTGTCGGCCGAGGTGAAGACCCAGGATGCACTCGACCTCGGGCGTTTTGCGGGCACTATCCAGGCCCGCTATGAAAGTACCCTGGGCTTTCGCGTGGGCGGACGCATCGCGCGGCGCTGGGTCGATGTCGGCGCCACGGTGAAGGCGGGCGACGTGCTGGCGAGCCTTGACCCCACCGACCAGCGCAACCAGTTGCGCGCCGCCGAAGGCGACTTGGCGAAGATCGAGGCGCAGTGGATCAACGCCCAGGCCAATGCCCGTCGCCAGCAGCAACTGTACGACCGCGGTGTCGGCGCCCAGGCGCAACTGGACATCGCCCAGACCGACCTGAAAACCACCGCTGCCAGCCGCGAGCAGGCCCGGGCGGCGGTGCAGCAGGCCAGGGACCAGCTCGGCTACGCGGAATTGCGCAGCGATCACGCTGCCGTGGTGACCGACTGGCAGGCCGAGGCCGGGCAGACCGTGGCGGCGGGGCAGGCGGTGGTCACCCTGGCCCGCCCGGACGTCAGGGAGGCGGTGATCGACCTGCCCACCTACCTCGCCGATGACCTGGCCCAGGGCGTTGAATTCACCGTGATGGCGCAACTCGACAACAGCATTCATACCAGTGCGGTGGTACGTGAGATCGAACCCCAGGCCGATGCCAGCACCCGCACCCGGCGTGCGCGCCTGACCCTGCGGGAAACCCCGGAGGCCTTCCGCCTCGGCACCTCGATCAGCGTCAGCCTGAGTTCGGCAGTGAATCCGCGCAGCGAGATTCCGGCCAGCGCCCTGCAGGAAGTCGAAGGCAAGAGCCAGGTGTGGATCGTCGATACCCGGCAGAAAGTGGTGAATCCGCGGGAGGTTCAGGTGCTGCAACGAGGACAGGATTCGGTATTGCTGGCGTCGGGGGTGCAGCCCGGCGAGCGGGTCGTTACTGCCGGGGTGAACAGCCTCAAGCCGGGGCAGAAGGTCATGGTCGATGAGGAAGGGACGCGATGAAAGGAAGCTTCAACCTCTCCGAATGGGCCCTGCGCCATCAATCGTTCGTCTGGTACCTGATGTTCGTTGCCCTGTTGATGGGGGTGTTTTCCTATCTGAACCTGGGGCGTGAGGAAGACCCGTCCTTCACCATCAAGACCATGGTCATCCAGACGCGCTGGCCCGGCGCGACCCAGGACGAAACCCTGTTGCAGGTCACCGACCGCATCGAAAAGAAGCTCGAGGAACTGGACTCTCTCGACTACGTGAAAAGCTACACCCGGCCGGGCGAATCGACGGTCTACGTGTACCTGCGCGACACCACCAAGGCCGAGGACATTCCGCAGATCTGGTACCAGGTGCGCAAGAAGGTCCAGGACATCCGCGGCGAGTTCCCCCAGGGCATCCAGGGCCCGGGGTTCAACGACGAGTTCGGCGACGTCTACGGTTCGATCTACGCCTTCACCGCCGACGGCCTGAGCATGCGCGAGCTGCGCGATTATGTGGAACAGGTCCGTGCCGAGATCCGCACCGTGCCCAACCTGGGCAAGATCGAGATGATCGGCACCCAGGACGAAGTGCTCTACCTCAACTTCTCCACCCGCAAGCTGGCGGCGCTGGGCATCGACCAGCGGCAAGTGGTCCAGGCCCTGCAGGCACAGAATGCGGTGACCCCGGCGGGGGTGATCGAAGCCGGGCCGGAGCGGATTTCCGTGCGCACCAGCGGCCAGTTCGCCTCGGAAAAGGATCTGGCCGAGGTCAACCTGCGCCTCGACGATCGCTTCTATCGCCTGGCCGATATAGCCGAAATCCGTCGTGGCTACGTCGATCCGCCGACGGTGCAGTTCCGCTACAACGGGCATGACGCCATCGGCCTGGCCATCGGCATGAAGGCCGGCGGCAACATGCAGGTGTTCGGCAAGCAATTGCAGGATCGCATGGACCAGCTCATCACCGAGCTGCCGGTGGGCGTTGGCGTTTACACCGTGTCCGACCAGGCGGTGGTGGTGAAGGAGGCGGTCGGCGGCTTCACCAGTGCGCTGTTCGAGGCGGTGGTGATCGTGCTGCTGGTGAGCTTCGTCAGCCTCGGCCTGCGCGCCGGTCTGGTGGTGGCCTGCTCGATCCCGCTGGTGCTGGCGATGGTCTTCGTCTTCATGGAATACAGCGGCATCACCATGCAGCGGATCTCCCTCGGCGCCCTGATCATTGCCCTCGGCCTGCTGGTGGACGATGCCATGATCACCGTGGAGGTGATGGTCACCCGCCTGGAAATGGGCGAAAGCAAGGACCAGGCGGCGACCTTCGCCTACACCTCCACCGCCTTCCCGATGCTCACCGGGACCCTGGTCACCGTGGCCGGCTTCGTGCCCATCGGCCTCAATGCCAGCTCGGCGGGGGAGTACACCTTTACCCTGTTCGCGGTGATCGCCGTGGCGCTGATTGTCTCGTGGATCGTCGCGGTGCTGTTCGCCCCGGTACTGGGCGTGCACCTGTTGAGCACCAAGCTCAAGAAGCACGAGGAAAAGCCCGGACGCCTGGCCAATGCCTTCCATGGCGGCCTGGTCTGGTGCATGCGCCATCGCTGGCTGACCATCGTCGGCACGGTGCTGATCTTCGCCCTGTCGATCTTCTGCTTCCGTTTCGTGCAGAACCAGTTCTTCCCGGCGTCGGACCGTCCGGAATTGCTGGTGGACCTCAACCTGCCACAGAACGCCTCGATCGCCGAGACACGCAAGGCGGTGGATCGCCTCGAAGCCACCCTCAAGGACGACCCGGACGTGGTCCACTGGAGCTCCTATATCGGCCAGGGTGCGGTGCGTTTCTACCTGCCGCTCGACCAGCAGTTGCAGAACCCGTACTACGCGCAACTGGTGGTGGTGAGCAAGGGCCTGGAGTCGCGTGAGGCGCTCAAGGCGCGGCTGCAGAAGCGTTTGCGCGATGACTTCATCGGTATCGGCAGCAACGTCCAGTCGCTGGAAATGGGCCCGCCGGTGGGGCGGCCGATCCAGTACCGGGTCAGCGGCAAGGACATCGACCTGGTGCGCAAGCACGCGATCGACCTGGCGACCCTGCTCGACAGCAACCCGCATATCGGCGACATGATCTACGACTGGAACGAGCCGGGTAAGGTGCTGCGGGTGGACATCGCCCAGGACAAGGCGCGCCAGCTCGGCCTTTCGTCGGAGGACGTGGCCAACGTGATGCAGGCCATCGTCAGCGGCGCGCCGGTTACCGAAGTGAATGACAGCATCTACCTGATCGATGTGGTAGCGCGGGCCGAGGACAGCGAGCGGGGTTCGCCGCAGACCTTGCAGAACCTGCAGATCGTCACCCCCAATGGCACTTCGATCCCGCTGCTGGCATTCGCCACGGTGCGTTACGAGCTGGAGCAGCCGCTGGTCTGGCGCCGGGACCGCAAGCCGACCATCACCATCAAGGCCTCGGTGCGGGACGAAATCCAGCCCACCGACCTGGTGGCGCAGCTCAAGCCTAAGATCGACGAGTTCGCCAGCAAGCTGCCGGCAGGCTACGAAGTCGCCACCGGTGGTACGGTGGAGGAGAGCGCCAAGGCCCAAGGGCCGATCAGCAAGGTGATCCCGCTGATGCTGTTCCTCATGGCGACCTTCCTGATGATCCAGTTGCACAGCGTGCAGAAGCTGTTCCTGGTTGCCAGCGTCGCGCCGCTGGGGTTGATCGGCGTGGTCCTGGCGCTGGTGCCGACGGGCACGCCCATGGGCTTCGTGGCGATCCTCGGGATTCTCGCGCTGATCGGCATCATCATCCGCAACTCGGTGATCCTGGTGACGCAGATCGACGAATACGAAGCGCAGGGGTACACGCCATGGGATGCGGTGGTGGAGGCCACCAACCACCGGCGCCGGCCGATCCTGCTCACGGCGGCGGCGGCGAGCCTGGGCATGATCCCCATCGCCCGCGAAGTATTCTGGGGGCCGATGGCCTACGCCATGATCGGCGGGATCATCGTCGCCACCTTGCTGACGCTGCTGTTCCTGCCGGCGTTGTATGTGGCGTGGTACAGGATCAAGGAGCCGGAGCACACCGCATAACCTTGTGGGAGCGGGTTCACCCGCGATTGCTATGGTGGATTCACTACCGCAATCGCGGGTGAACCCGCTCCCACAGGGTAGACGCGTTGAATCAACCTCCTGCGACCCACACGGCATCCCAGTGTGGATAATCCCTGACTTTCTCCACTAACCCCGCCCTGATCGGATTGGCAATGATGTACCGGGCCACATCCCGAGTGTTGTCTTCCCGTCGGAGTGCAAAATCATAAAACCCTGCCTGCCATATTCGTCCGCGGGTCTGTCGAAGTCGGTTGATGGCATAGGCACTGCGGGATTTGAAACGCCTCATCAGAACATCCAGCGGTGTCTCGTGTAGTTCGACCAGCCAGTGGATGTGATCGGGCATCACCACCCAGGCAAGCGAGGTGCCAGCGCCCTCTTCCTGTGCCAGACGAAACTGTCGCACGACGGCACGGGCGAGCCACAGGTCTTGGAATAGAGGCTCCCGGTTTTCTACAGAACAAGTGAGAAAATAAAACCGTCCAGGTTCAGAGTAACGGCCAATGCGCAAGCGCTTGGAAGCAGGATAGGACATGGTGGAGCCCTTGAAAGTCGAAACTTTCAAGGTAGTAAACCCTTCTTTCTGTGACACCAGGCGTGTGATTCACCACATGTCTGGAAGCGGATCGCGGACACTGTGGGAGCGGGCTCACCCGCGACTACGGTGGTGGCGTCACTGACGTAATCGCGGGTGAACCCGCTCCCACAGGGGTGCGCGTCGCTTCAAGATCAGCGCTTGTTCAACCTGCGCGCCAACCGATCCCCACTCACCTGGATCAACGCCACCAGCACCACCAGCATGACGATCACCGTCAACATGATCTGGCTGTCGAAGCGCTGGTAGCCGTAGCGGTAGGCAATGTCTCCCAACCCGCCGGCACCGATGGCTCCGGCCATGGCGGAGGAGTTGATCATGGTCACCAGGGTGATGGTGAAGCCGCCGACGATCCCCGGCAGCGCCTCTGGCAACAGCACATGCCAGACGATATGCCAACGCCGGCAACCCATCGCCTGCGCCGCTTCGATCAGGCCGTGATCGACCTCGCGCAGGCTCACCTCGGCAATCCGTGCGAAGAACGGCGTTGCCGCGATGGTCAGCGGCACCACCGCAGCCCAGACGCCATAGGTGGTGCCGACGATCAGCCGGGTAAAGGGAATCAGCGCCACCATCAGGATCAGGAACGGAATCGAGCGGAACAGGTTGACGAACGCGCCCAGCACGCGGTTTACAGTGGGTGCTTCGAAGATCCCGCCCTTGCCGCTGGTGACCAGGATCACCGCCAGCGGAATCCCGACCAGCAAGGCGATCAGCGACGACACGCCGACCATCAGCAGGGTGTCGATCACCCCCTGCAACAAGCGATCAAACCACATAGCCCAGCACCTCCACCTGCGCGGCCCAGTGACGGGCACGTTCGATAATCGCCTCGTGCGCGTGCGGCGAGCCGGAAACCGACACCACCAACTGCCCCAAGGCCCGGTCCTGGATCGGTTCGATCCCGCCCTGCAACAGGCTGACCTTGCCACCCAGCGCTGCGAACAACGCGGCCAGGTCCGGTGCCTCGCGGTCCTGGCCGCTGATGCGCAAGCGCAGCACCAGTGCCGCGTTTGCATCCGGGGCCGTGGGCAGCAAGCGCTCCAGCAGCGACGGCGGCAGGGCTGGCTGCAATGGCGCGAGCAAGGTGCGACTGACGTCGTGCCGAGGGTCGCCGAAGACTTCCCAGACTTCGCCCTGCTCGACCACCCGCCCGCGCTCCAGCACCACCACGCGGTGGCAGATGTCGCGAATCACCGCCATCTCATGGGTAATCAGGACGATGGTCAGCCCCAGCCGCCGATTGATATCCCGCAGCAGCCCGAGAATCGATTCGGTGGTTTCCGGATCCAGGGCCGAGGTCGCTTCGTCGCACAGCAGGATCGCCGGGTCATGCACCAGCGCCCGGGCAATCCCCACACGCTGCTTCTGTCCGCCGGACAACTGCGCCGGGTAGACGTGATGCTTTTCCTGCAAGCCGACCAGCTCCAGCAGCGCTTCCACCTTGCGCCGTCGCTCGGCCTTGGGCACGCCGGCGACCTTCAGCGGCAGCTCGACGTTCTGCCAGACGGTCTTGGCCGACATCAGGTTGAAGTGCTGGAAGATCATGCCGATGCGCCGGCGCAGGGCGACCAGCTGGTCCTCGTCATACCCGGCGATATCCACCTGGTCGATCAGTACCCGCCCGCCGCTGGGCTGCTCCAGGCGGTTGATGGTGCGGATCAGCGACGACTTGCCGGCACCGCTGCGGCCGATGATGCCGAAGATCTCGCCGTGCTGGATGGTCAGGTCGATATCGGCCAGGGCCGGGGCATCCTGCCCCGGGTAGGTCTTGTGCAGGCCGATGAAGCGTACATGGGCGCTGTTCAGCTCCGGGTGCAGCACCCGGCGCACCGCTTCGAGCGGCGGCGCATCCAGCGCCACGCGGGCGTTGGCGATACCCATCTCAGCTCTCCCAGCCCGGCTGGTAGAGCTTGCCGTGGGCCTTGTCGAGTGCCGCGCGGACTACCGGCGAGTGCTGGTAGATGTCGATGAACTTCGCCAGGCGCGGGTCGTCCTTGCTCTTGGGCTTGATCACGAACTGGATCACGTATTCCTTATGGTCGATGCCGTCGAACAGCAGCGCGGATTCGGCATCGAAGGTCTTGGCCAGGCGGATGTAGTGCGGGTAACCCTGCACCAGGTCGGCATCATCGTAGGCGCGCACCAGTTGCACGGCTTCGACCTGAAGGATCTTGATCTTCTTCGGGTTGGCGATGATGTCTTCTTCGGTGGCCTTGTAGCCGACACCGTCCTTGAGGGTGATCAACCCGGCCTTGGCCAGCAGTTGCAGGCCGCGCCCGCTGTTGATCGGGTCGTTGGCGATGGCCACGGTGGCGCCTTGCGGCAGCTCGTCGAAGCTCTTGTACTTCTTCGAGTACAGGCCGACGTTGTTGATGATCCCCGGTGCATAGGGCACCAGGTCGAAGCCGGCGGCGGCCTTGGCGTTTTCCAGGAAGGGGATGTGCTGGAAGTAGTTAACGTCGATATCGCCGGCATTGAGGCTGACGTTCGGTGCGATCCAGTCGCTGAATTCGATCAGCTCCACGTCCAGCCCCTGCTTCCTGGCTTCGCTGACCGCGGCTTCCAGTGGTACGGCAAAGGCTGCGGTGGTGCCGACTTTCAGGGCATCGGCGGCGTGGCTGGCGCCGATCAGGCCGAGGGACAGGGCGAGGGCCGCGACGGGGCGGCCGATAAGGGTCTTAAGCATGCTGGAGCGCTCCGTTCTGCTGGGCGGTGGTGGTGTGCGAATGGCGATAGCGGGCGCCGGGGTGTTCGGCGGGCAGGTGCGCCGTGCCGGCGGGGAAGAGTTTTTCCCGCAGGCTGCCGTTGTCGTAGGCGGTCTTGTACGAGCCACGTTTTTGCAGCTCGGGAATGACCAGGTCGATGAAGTCCTCGTAGCTTTCCGGGGTCACGGTGCGGGCGAGGTTGAAGCCGTCCAGGCCGGTCTCGGCGACCCAGCTTTCCAGCTCGTCGGCAACCTGCCCGGGCGAGCCGACCAGGGTGATGTAGCGTCCGCCCAGGGCGTGCTGGTCGAGCAGGCGCCGGCGGGTCCAGTCGTTGCTTTGCAGGTTCTTCGTTGCCGACTGGATGGCGTTGCTTTTGACGTACTGGATCGGTTCGTCCAGTTCGTACGCGGAGAAATCGATGCCGGTGGAGCTGGAGAAATGCGCAACGCCGGCTTCGGCGCTGGCATGGCGCAGGTAGTCGGCATGCTTGGCCCGGGCCTGTTCTTCGCTGTCGGCGACGATCACCGTGATGCCCATGAATACCTTGATCGCCTGCGGATCGCGCCCGGCGGCCACGGCGGCGGCACGCACCTTGTCGACCTGGGCGCGGGTCGCGGCCTTGGTCTGGCCACTGATGAACACGCACTCGGCGTGCTGCCCGGCGAAGCCCAGGCCACGCTCGGAAGCGCCGGCCTGGAACAGCACCGGCGTGCGTTGCGGCGAGGGCTCGCACAGGTGGTAGCCCTCGACCTTGTAGAACTCGCCGTGATGGCGAACCTTGTGCACCTTGTCGGGCCGGGCGTAGACCCGCTGCTGCCGGTCCTCGACGACCGCGCCGTCTTCCCAGCTGCCTTCCCACAGCTTGTAGAGCACTTCCAGGTACTCGTCGGCCTGGTCGTAGCGCCGGTCATGCTCGGGCTGCTCGTCCAGGCCCATGGCCTTGGCCGCGCTGTCGAGGTAGCCGGTGACGATATTCCAGCCGATCCGGCCACGACTCAGGTGGTCGAGGGTGGAAAGACGCCGGGCGAACAGGTAGGGCGGCTCGTAGGTGAGGTTGGCGGTCAGGCCGAAACCAAGGTTGCGGGTTACTGCCGCCATGGCCGAGACCAGCAGCAGCGGGTCGTTGACCGGCAACTGGATCGACTCCTTCAGCGGCACCTCCACCGACTGCTGGTAGACGTCGTAGACGCCGACGATATCGGCCAGGAACAGGCCGTCGAACAGCCCGCGCTCCAGCAGCTTCGCCAGCTCGGTCCAGTATTCGATCGTCTTGTACTGGCTCGAGGTGTCCCGCGGGTGGGTCCACAGGCCGTGATTGATATGCCCGACGCAGTTCATGTTGAAGGCGTTGAGCAGGATCTTCTTCTTCGCCATCAGATGGTCCCCCGCAGCGGTGGGTTCTGCTCGTTCAGGTAGTAGTTGCCGATGGCGTGGTATTTCCAGCGCACCGGGTCGTGCAGGGTATGGGTGCGTGCGTTGCGCCAGTGGCGGTCGAGGCCGTGCTCGGCGAGGGTGGCCTGGCTACCCGCCAGTTCGAACAGGGTGCTGCCGGCGGCCAGGGAGATCTCGGTACTGATGGCGCGGGCCTCGGCCACGGCGATGGACGCGGCGGCCACGCTGTCGGCATTCGGTTCGGCCTGGGCGCGGTCGAGGAATTCGCCGGCACGTTCCAGCAGGGCTTCGGCGGCATGCAGGCGGATTGCCAGGTGGCCGAAGGATTTCAGGGTCAGCGGGTCTTCGCTGGCCTTGTCGTTGCCCGAGTCGATCCACGGGCGCGTACGGGTGCGCACGAAGTGCAGGGCGTCCTCGTAGGCGGCGCGGGCGATGCCGGTGTCGATGGCGGCGTGGAGGATCTGTGCCAGCGGGCCGACCGGTGTCGGCCGCTCGAAGGCGCTCTGGAAGGGCACCACGTCGTCGGCATCGACCGGCACGTTGTCGAACACCACCGAGCCGCTGCCGGTGGTGCGCTGGCCGAAGCCGCTCCAGTCGTCGATCACCTTGAGGCCGGCACTGTCGGCGGGCACGAAGGCCAACTGCTGCACGCCGCTTTCATCGCCTACCGAGGTAGGGATGCGCTGGGCGTAGATGGCGCCGGTTGCATAGAACTTGCGACCGTTGATACGCAATTGCTCGCCGTCGCGGGTCAGGCGGGTGGTGCGGTCATGGGCGGTTTTCGTGCCCAGTTCGGCGAGGGCGTTGCCGAAGCGCACACCGGCCAGCACCTCGGCGTAGAGCCGCTGCTTCTGCGCTTCGCTGCCGTTCACCCGCAGCACTTCGAGGGCGTAGAAATGGTTTTGCGGAATCTGCCCCAGGGAGCTGTCGGCCTGGGCGATGCGGGCGATGACTTTCGCCAGGGTGACGTTGGATACGCCCGCGCCGCCGTAGGCCTTGGGCACGCTGATGCCCCACAGCCCGGAGCGCGAGAACAGCTCCAGTTCGGCATGGGGCAGGCGGCGTTCACGGTCGCGCAGGACGCTGTCCTGTTGCAAGGCACCGGCGATCTGCTCGGCAATGGCGAGTGCCTGGGCGTCGTCGGCGATCACCGGCACATCGTGGTGCGGAAGGGAAACATGGCTCATCGAAGGGGCTCCAGTGGTCTGGTCAAATCCAGGAGTGCCGGGCAGGCAGGGTGCCGTTGAGGTGGTAGGCGCCGACGGCGTGGTACTTCCAGCGCACCGGGTCGTGCAGGGTGTGCACCCGGGCGTTGCGCCAGTGGCGGTCGAGGTTGAATTCGGCCAGGGTCGCGCGGCTGCCGGACAGCTCCAGCAGCTTCTCGCTGGCAAGCAGGGAAATCTCGGTGGTCAGCACCTTGGCCTCGGCCACGGCGATGGAGGCACGGGCGGCGGATTCGACGGTCACCGGGGCGGCATCCACCTCGTCCAGTACTTTGGCGGCCTTGGCCAGCAGGGCATTGGCGGCATGCAGTTCGAGCTTGAGGCGGCCGACATCGGCGATCACGTAGGGGTCGTCGCTGGCCCGCTCGACGCCGGCATCGATCCACGGGCGGGCGCGCTCACGGACGAAGGCGATGGTGTCCTCGATGGCCGCTTCGGCGATCCCCGCGTCGATGGCGGCCTGGATCAGCTGGGACACGGCGCCCTGGATATTCGGGGTAGCGCCGATGCGCCAGTTCTCGATCACCAGATCGGCCTCTACCGGCACTTCGTTCAGCAGCACGGTGCCGCTGGCAGTGGTGCGCTGGCCGAAGCCGGACCAGTCATCGACGATGCGCAGCCCCGGGCTGCCGCGGCGGACGAAGGCCATGACCTGGCGCCCTTCGTCGTTCAGCGCCTTGACCGCCACCCAATGGGCGAACAGGGCGCCGGTGGAGTAGAACTTCTGGCCGCTGATGACATAGCCGTCGCCCTGACGGGTGATGCGAGCCTTGAGTTCCAGGGTGTTTTTCGTGCCGCGCTCGGGGCCGGCGTTGCCGATGCGCCAGCCGTCCAGCACGGACTGGAACAGCACTTCTTTCTGCTGTTCGGTGGCGGCACCGCGGATCAGTTGCAGGATACCGACCTGGTTCTGCGGGATCTGCCCCAGCGCCGGATCGGCGGCGCTGACGATGCGGAACACTTCGGCCAGGGCGGCGAACGACAGCCCTGGTCCGCCGTATTCACGGGGAATGCTGATGCTGCCCAGGCCGCTGCGGGTGAACTGCTCGACCTCGGCCCAGGGCAGCTTGCGTTGCTGGTCGCGCTTGCCGGCCTGGGGGCGGGCGATGGCGGCCAGTTCGTGGGCGGCCTGGATGGCCTCGGCGTCGCTGCGCAGGACCTTGGCGGGCAACAGCAGCGGCGCGGTGTCCAGATCGCTATGGACGGTGGTAGTGGCGAGATTGGACATGACCTGACCTCATCTTCTGGGAACTCGACAGAAAAGCGTTGGGGTCCGGTGGTCCGGTGCATATACCGTAATCGTGTATAAAAAATATTTGAACTAACGATTGGGAATATGAATAGACAGCGGGTTGTTGCTGGAGCAACACAGATTCAACAGCGCCGCGGAGCTTGTGGGAGCGGGTTCACCCGCGATTGCGTCAGTGAATCCACCACCGTAATCGCGGGTGAACCCGCTCCCACAGGGTCCGCATATAGCCTTGGAGCTTTGTCTCCTAAGCTAATTCTAAAAAGTTATTTATTTCTGTTTTCTTAGATCAATTAATCTTCATCCCATTCACCACACCACCGTCCCGCCAGGAGTGCAACATGACCTTCTTCGCCCCGCTGCGCCTGTTTTCCGCCCTGGCCCTGGCCGGTGCTGCCGTTTTCGCCCAGGCCGCCGACCTGACCGTGGCCTACCAGACCACCGTCGATCCGGCCAAGGTGGCCCAGGTCGATGGCCGTTACGAGCAGGCCAGCAAGGCCAGCATCGATTGGCGCAAATTCGATAACGGTGCCGATGTGATCACCGCCGTTGCCTCCGGCGACGTGCAGATCGGCTACCTCGGCTCCAGCCCCCTGGCCGCCGCCGCGACCCGCAAGCTGCCCGTGGAAACCTTCCTCATCGCTACCCAGATCGGCGCTGCCGAAGCCCTGGTCGCCCGTGAAGGTTCGGGAATCAATTCGCCGCAGGACCTGATCGGCAAGAAAGTCGCCGTGCCCTTCGTCTCCACCGGCCACTACAGCCTGCTGGCTGCACTGAAGCAGTGGAATATCGACCCGTCCAAGGTACAGATCCTCAACCTTGCCCCGCCGGCGATCATCGCCGCCTGGAAGCGTGGCGATATCGATGCCACCTACGTTTGGGACCCGGCCCTCGGTGTAGCCAAGGAAAACGGCAAGGTGCTGATCACCTCCGGCGAGCTGGCCAAGAAAGGCGCGCCGACCTTCGATGCCTGGATCGTGCGCAAGGACTTCGCCGACAAGCACCCGGACGTGGTCAAGGCCTTCGCCAAGGTGACCCTCGACGCCTACGCCGACTACCGCAAGGACCCGCAAGCCTGGCTGGCCGACAAGGCCAACGTCGACAAGCTGGCCAAGCTGTCCGGCGCCAAGACCAGCGATATCCCCGGCCTCCTGCAAGGCAACGTGTTCCCGCTGGCCGCCGACCAGATCGCTGCCCTCGGCGCACCGACCACCCAGGCGATCACCGAGACCGCGAAGTTCCTCAAGGAGCAGGGCAAGGTCGAGGCGGTGCTGCCGGATTACTCGCCGTACGTCAGTTCCTCGTTCATCACCAACTGATTCCCGGAGTCGTCATGGCCCTGTTACAGCTGGAGCGCATCAGCGCACAGTATCCCGGCGCCGCCGAACCGGTGCTCGCCGACATCTCCCTGAGCCTGGGCCCGCAGCAATTGCTGGTGGCCCTCGGCCCTTCCGGCAGCGGCAAGACCTCGCTGCTCAACCTGATCGCCGGCTTCGTCAGCCCGAGCGCCGGACGCATCACCCTCGATGGGGTGCCGGTGCAAGGCCCGAGTGCCGAGCGTGGCGTGGTGTTCCAGGACGATGCCCTGCTGCCCTGGCAGGACGTGCTGGCCAACGTCGCCTTCGGCCTCGAACTGGCCGGCGTGCCGCGCCCGCAGCGCGAGCAGAAGGCGCGGGAAATGCTGGCCCTGGTGGACCTCGCCGGCTTCGCCGAACGGCGTATCTGGCAGCTTTCCGGCGGGCAGAAACAGCGCGTCGGCCTGGCCCGGGCGCTGGCGGCCGACCCTCGGGTGCTGCTGATGGACGAACCCTTCGGCGCCCTCGACGCCTTCACCCGCGAGCAGATGCAGGAATTGCTGCTGCAGGTTTGGCAGCGTACCGCCAAGCCGGTATTCCTGATTACCCATGACATCGAGGAAGCGGTGTTCCTCGCCACCGACCTGATCCTCCTCGCGCCCAACCCGGGCCGGGTGGTGGAGCGCCTGCACCTGGACTTCGGCCAGCGCTACGCGGCCGGTGAATCGGCGCGTTCGATCAAGTCCGACCCGCGCTTTATCGAAACCCGGGAGCATGTGCTGGCGCGGGTCTTTTCCCAACGTAGCGCCGCTGGCCGGCAGGAGTTCGCATGAGCAGCCTCGACCTGCCGGTAACGGCCAAACCGGTAGCCAGCGCCCACCGTGCGCGGCGCACCCTGAGCACCCGCTGGATCAGCGGCCTGACCCTCGGCGGCCTGTTGGCGCTGTGGTGGCTGGTGACTGCGGCGGAGTGGATCGAGCCACTGTTCCTGCCCTCGCCGCAAGCGGTACTGGGCAAGGCCTGGTTGCTGCTGACCCAGGGCTATATGGAATCGACCCTCTGGCAGCACCTCGGCGCCAGCCTGAGCCGTATCGGCCTGGCCCTGGGAGCGGCGATCCTCACCGCGATCCCGATCGGCATTGCCATCGGTCGCAACCGTATCGCCCGAGGCGTGCTCGATCCGCTGATTGAGTTCTACCGGCCGATCCCGCCGCTGGCCTATCTGCCGCTGATCGTGATCTGGTGCGGTATCGGCGAGTTGTCCAAGGTGCTGCTGATCTACCTGGCGATCTTCGCCCCGATCGCCATTGCCACCGCCACCGGCGTGCGCACCGTCGATCCGGCGAAACTGCGTGCCGCGCAGTCGCTGGGGGCGAGCAAGGCGCAGTTGATCCGCCACGTGATCCTGCCCAGCGCGTTGCCCGACATCCTTACCGGTGTGCGTATCGGGCTGGGCGTGGGCTGGTCGACCCTGGTCGCCGCCGAGCTGATCGCGGCCACCAGCGGCCTGGGGTTCATGGTCCAGTCGGCGGCGCAGTTCCTGGTCACCGATGTGGTGGTGCTGGGCATCCTGGTCATCGCCCTGATCGCCTTCGCCCTGGAAATGGGCCTGCGCGCCCTGCAACGCAAGCTGGTGCCGTGGCACGGCCAGAGCCATTGAAACGAATTCATCAGTGAGACAGACATGAGCCTGATCATTACCCCGCTGAGCCCGGCGCTCGGCGCACACATCAGCGGCGTGGACCTCAGCCGCGAGATCGACGCCACCACCCGCGATGCCATCGAGCAAGCCCTGCTCGCGCACCAGGTGCTGTTCTTCCGCGAGCAATCGATCACCCCGCAGCAACAGGCCAATTTCGCGGCGCGCTTTGGCGACCTGCATATTCACCCGATCTACCCGAACATTCCGGAAACCCCGCAGGTGCTGGTACTCGACACTGCGGTCACCGATGTGCGCGACAACGCCATCTGGCACACCGACGTGACCTTCCTGCCGACCCCGGCGCTGGGAGCGGTGCTGGCGGCAAAGCAGGTGCCGACGTTTGGCGGGGATACCTTGTGGGCCAGCGGGATCGCGGCGTACGAGGCGCTGTCCGAGCCGTTGAAGCGCCTGCTGGACGGGTTGACGGCGACCCATGATTTCACCAAGTCGTTCCCCCTGGCGCGCTTCGGCAGCACACCGGAGGACCTGGCGCGCTGGGAAGCCACGCGCAAGGCCAACCCGCCGATCTCCCATCCGGTGATCCGCACGCATCCGGTGAGTGGCAGAAAGTCGTTGTTCGTCAGTGACGGGTTCACCACCCGGATCAACGAGCTGAGCGAGCAGGAAAGCGAGGCGATCCTGACGCTGCTGTTCGCCCACGCTACGCGCCCGGAATTCACCATCCGCTGGCGCTGGCAGGTGGGTGACGTGGCGTTCTGGGACAACCGCGTGACCCAGCATTACGCGGTGGATGATTACCGGCCGCAGCGGCGGGTGATGCATCGGGCGACCATCCTGGGGGATGTGCCCTTCTGACAGTTCTGTGGTGGATTTGAGGGCCTCATCGCCGGCAACGCCGGCTCCCACAGGAATCGCGTACACCGCCGAACCTTGTGGGAGCCGGCGTTGCCGGCGAAGAGGCCATCAGCAACAACCTAGATGATCCGGGCCTCAAAGCTGGCCGGCTTCAGCTGGATCGCGACGAACTTCGAGGTCGGGGTATGGCTGCCATCCCCCACGCTCTCCAGCGGCACCAGCGGGTTCACCTCCGGATAGTAGGCCGCCGCCTGCCCCGCCGGGATATCGAACGCCAGCAAGGTGAAGCCGGTGACCCGACGCTCCAGGCCATCCCCCCACAGCGACACGATGTCTACCTTGTCACCGGGGTTGAAGCCCAGGCGAAGGATGTCCGCCTCGTTGGCGAACAGCACGTTGCGCTGCCCGCGCACCCCGCGATAACGGTCGTCCAGCCCATAGATGGTGGTGTTGTACTGATCGTGCGAGCGCATCGATTGCATGATCAGGTCCGGCAGTTTGCCGCTGGCCCGCACGCCTTCGTGAATCAGGTCGTCCGGCAGGCGGTTGGCCTTGAAGTTGGCCTTGCCGCTGGCGGTTTTCCAGATGCGCTGGCCGGCGTTGTTGCCGAGGTAGAAACCACCCGGGTGCTTGAGCCGTTCGTTGAAGCGGTCGAAGCCGGGGATGGTTTCGGCGATCAGGTCGCGAATGCGGTCGTAGTCGGCGATCAGCCAGTTCCAGTCCACCGGATGGTTGCCCACGGTCGCCGCCGCGATACCGGCGATCACCGCAGGTTCCGAGCGCATCTGCGACGACAGCGGCTTGAGCTGGCCGTTGGAGGCGTGGACCATGCTGAACGAGTCTTCCACGGTCACGGCCTGCGGGCCTTCGCCTTGCTGGTCGATATCGGTACGGCCAAGGCAGGGCAGGATCAACGCTTCCTTGCCGTGGACCAGGTGGCTGCGGTTGAGCTTGGTGCTGATATGCACGGTCAGGTCGCAGTTGCGCAGGGCCTGGGCGGTGCGCTCGGTGTCGGGAGTGGCCTGGGCGAAGTTGCCGCCCAGCCCGATGAACACCTTGGCCCGGCCAGCGAGCATGGCGTGGATCGCCTCGACCGTGTTGTGGCCGTTGTGCCGCGGCACCGGGAAGCCGAAACGACGCTCCAGCGAATCCAGCAGCGCCACCGGCGGGCGTTCGTTGATGCCCATGGTGCGGTCGCCCTGCACGTTGCTGTGGCCGCGCACCGGACACAGGCCGGCGCCCGGCTGGCCGAGGTTGCCGCGCAGCAGCATGAGGTTGGCGATTTCCTGGATGGTCGGCACCGAGTGGCGGTGCTGGGTGATGCCCATGGCCCAGCACATGATGACTTTGCTGGCCTTCACGTACATCCGCGCGGCCAGTTCGATCTCGCCCAGGGGCAGGCCGGATTGGGTCTGGATCTGTTCCCACGAGGTGGCATCGACTACCGCCAGGTAGTCGTCGACGGTGGCGGTGTGCTCGGCAATGAAATCGTGGTCGAAGATCGGCGCTTCACCCTTGGCCAGCGCCTCGCGCTCCCACTGCAGGAGGAACTTGGCCATGCCGCGCATCATCGCCATGTCGCCACCCAGGGCCGGGCGGAAGAAGGCGGTGTTGGTCGGTTTGTCGCCGTTGGTCAGCATCTCGATCGGGTGCTGCGGGTGCTGGAAGCGCTCCAGGCCGCGCTCCTTGAGCGGGTTGATGCATACCACCTGGGCGCCGCGCTGCACGGCCTCGCGCAACGGTTCGAGCATGCGCGGGTGGTTGGTTCCCGGGTTCTGGCCCCAGACGAAGATCGCATCGGCGTGCTCGAAGTCGTCGAAGGTGACCGTGCCCTTGCCGACCCCGACGCTCTGGCTCAGGGCCACGCCGCTGGCCTCGTGGCACATGTTCGAGCAGTCCGGGAAGTTGTTGGTGCCGTAGGCGCGGACGAACAGTTGGTAGAGATAGGCCGCTTCGTTGCTGGCCCGGCCCGAGGTGTAGAACTCGGCCTGGTCCGGGCTTTCCAGCGCGTTCAGGTGGCGGGCGATCAGGGCGAAGGCGTCGTCCCAGGCGATCGGCCGGTAACGGTCACCCACCGGGTCGTAGACCATCGGATCGGTCAATCGGCCCTGGTATTCGAGCCAGTAGTCACTCTGCGCGAGCAGCGAGGTGACGCTGTGGCGGGCGAAGAAGGTCGGGTCGACGCGGCGCTTGGTCGCTTCCCAGTTCACCGCCTTGGCGCCGTTCTCGCAGAACTTGACCATGCCGTGTTCCGGCGAGTCGCCCCAGGCACAGCCCGGGCAGTCGAAACCGCCGTTCTGGTTGGTCTTGAGCAGGGCGCGGATGTTCTTCAGGGCGTTGTCGCTACCGACCCACGCCTGTACCACGCTGCGTAGCGCGCCCCAGCCTCCGGCAGCGCCGTTGTAGGGTTTGTAGCGCGGAACGGGTTTCTGGTCGGCTTGATGATGCAGGCTCACGATCTGTTCTCCCGTGCAGGGCTGTAGACCCTTGGTGCACTGTGCTGCGGCAGGTGGATGAGGTTCAGGTTATGGCGCCGGGCCCATTGCAGGGCCAGGCCGGTGGGCGACGACAGGCTGACCAGGGTCTGGATGCCGGCGCGCAGGACTTTCTGGATCAGTTCCAGGCTGCAGCGGCTGGTGACCACGGCCAGGCCGCCCCGGGTGTCGATGCGCTGGCGGACCAGGGCGCCGATCAGTTTGTCGAGGGCGTTGTGCCGGCCGATATCCTCGCGGCCAAAGAGCAGTTCACCGCTGGCGTCCATGAATGCCGCCGCGTGGACCGCGCCGCAGTGCTGGCCGAGGGGTTGGAAGGCACCAATACGCTGGCGCAGGCCGACCAGCCATTCAGGCGGCGGCAGCGCTGCGCCTGGCAGCACCTTGAGGTCGGGCAGGGCCTGTTCCACGGCTTCCACGCCGCACAGGCCGCAGCCGCTGGTGCCGGCTAACTGGCGGCGTTGGGTCTTGAGGTTCCAGAACGCGCGGCTGGCGATTTCCACCTGGGCGTGCAGCGCCGAACCGCTGCCGGCGAGCTTGATGTCGTAGATCTCGTCGGCGCTGTCGACGATGCCGCTGCCAATGCTGAACCCGACCACGAAATCGTCGAGATCGGTGGGGCTGACCAGCATCACCGCCTGGCTGATGCCGTTGTAGGCGATGGCCAGGGCCACTTCCTCGGCGAGGTCGGCACTGGCGGGAGACTGGTCTTCGAGCTGGCTGTAGTCGTAACGCACGCTGGCGGCAGGGGCTTCCAGGCTGGTGGAGGCCGCGCAAACCGGGGGTTTGCTGCTCATTTATTGGAATACCGGCAAGGCTGATCAGGCTTTAAGCCTAGGCCTGCGCTCGGGTATCGTCTAATCGCTTGTGCCGATGTGCCGATAGAGGCCGTCGATCAGGCTTCGTCGAGCAGTTTGCGGTATTCGCCGAGGCAGGCTTCGGCCAGGGCCGAGCGCGGCGCGGTACGGCGCATGATCAGGCCCAGCGGAGCGAGGGTGGCGGCCTGTTCGATGGGGTGCAGGCGCAAGCCGCCGGTTACTGCTTCGAGGCCGCTGCCCAGCGGCATCACCGCGCAGCACAGGCCGCCGTGCACGGCCTGGACCAACTGATGGACAGCGTCGGTCTGCAACAGCAGGCGCGGGGTGATGCCGCGGCTATGGAAATTGTGGTCCACCGACTGGCGGAAATGCATGCCGGCGGTAAGCAGGCCCAGGGGCAGTCCGGCCAGGGTTTCCCAGTGCAGCGGTGCATCGTCGAACTGGAAATGCGCCGGGTCGTAGAGCAGGCCCATGGGCGACTCACCCAGCGGCAGGGCTTCGAAACGCTCCTGGTCGAGGCGCTCCAGGTACGACAGGCCGAGGTCGAGGCGGTTGCTGGTGAGCTGTTCGAGGATCTGCTCGGAACTAAGGGCGCTGAGTTCGAAGGCCAGGTCCGGGTGCTGGCGGTGCAGGCGTTGCAGCAGCGGCAGCGGATCGAAGCTGGACAGCGGCACCATGCCCAGGCGCAGGGTACCGGCCAGGTGCCCGCGACAGGCGGCGGCCTCGGCCTGCAGTCCGTCGTAGGCGGCGAGCACCGAGCGGGCCCAGGCCAGCACCCGTTCGCCCTGGGCGGTAAAACCCTCGAAGCGCTGGCCACGGTTGACCAGTTCCAGCCCCAGCTCGCGCTCCAGGTTGCGCAGGCGCATCGACAGGGTCGGCTGGGTCACGTGGCACAGCGCGGCGGCCTGGCCGAAATGGCGGGTTTCATCCAGGGCGATGAGGAATTTCAGCTGTTTGATGTCCATCGTCGTCTCGGGGCTGGCGGGCGGGGCATTCTAACCTGTCCTAGACTTTGGGCTCCGAGATTCCTTTATCAGGGAGAGCGCTATGAGTCTGTTCAGTTTCGTGAAAGAAGCGGGGGAAAAACTCATCGATCTGCTGACGCCCGGCAATGCCAATGCCGGTGAGCAGCTCAAGGAGCATGTGGCCAAGGTGGGGCTCGGCAACCCCAATGTGCAGGCCACGGTGGAAGGCGACAAGGTTATCGTCACCGGTGAAGTGAGCAGCCAGGAAGAGAAGGAGAAGATTCTTCTGGCCCTGGGCAATATCCAGGGCGTGGCGTCGGTAGATGACCAGATCACCGTGGCCGGGCCGGTGGCCCAGGCGGCGCGGTTCGTGACGGTGAAAAAGGGCGACACCCTCAGCGCGATTGCCAAGGCCGAGTACGGCGATGCCAATAAATACAACAAGATCTTCGAGGCCAACAAACCGCTGTTGAGCCATCCGGACAAGATCTATCCGGGGCAGGTGCTGCGTATTCCGGAGTAATCCCCGAGCCAAGGCTTTACGCGTACCTTGTGGGAGCGGGGTTCACCCGCGATTGCGTCGGTGGGCTCACTACCGTAATCGCGGGTGAACCCGCTCCCACAGGGTACGCGTCGTTCCTACAGGCCTTGTAGAAGCACCCGGTAGTCTTCCTGCGCCGCGAACTCCTCGGTATCGCGCGCAGGCTTGCGGCTGTCCGGCTGGCGTACGGCGAGCAGGTGGGCGACACCGAAGGCGCGGGCGCTGCGCAGGATCGCCAGGGTGTCGTCGATGAACAGGCTGCGCGACGGATCGAAGCCGGTATCGGCGCGCAAGGCGCTCCAGAACTGCTGGTTCTCCTTGGGGAAACCATAGTCGTGCGAGCTGATCATCCGTTCGAAGTACGGCGCCAGCGCCACCCGCTCCAGTTTCAGCGACAGGGAATCGCGGTGGGCGTTGGTGATCAGGATCACCCGTTTGCCGGCTTCACGCAGCGCGGCCAGAAACGTATCGGCATCCGGTCGCAAGGCGATCAGGTCGGCACTCTGCTGCTTCAGTTCGCGAATCGGCAGGTTCAGTTCCCGGGTCCAGAAATCCAGGCAATACCAGGTCAGCGACCCGGCGTGCCGCTCGAACAACGGCTGGATTTCCAGCTCGGCCATGGCCCGGCTGATCCCGTGGTGCTCGGCATAGCGCTGGGGCAACAGCTCCAGCCAGAAGTGGTTGTCGTAGTGCAGGTCGAGCAGGGTGCCGTCCATGTCCAGCAGGACGGTGTCTATATCGCGCCAGGCGAGGGGAAGCATGTGCAAGATTCTCGTTCGGTCAGGCCGTGGTGGGCGGTATAGTACCCCGTTACCGCCAAGGAGCCGCCCCCTCATGCGCCAGAAACCCACTGTCCTCTCCAGCGAGATCGTCGCCAGCAGCCGCCTGTTCCGTGTCGAAGCCGTGCAGTTGCGCTTTGCCAACGGCACCGAGCGCACCTATGAACGCCTGGTCGGGCGCGGCAACGGCTATGGCGCGGTGATGATCGTGGCGATGCTCGACAGCGAGCATGCGGTGCTGGTCGAGGAGTATTGCGGCGGCACCGACGAATACGAGCTGTCCCTGCCCAAGGGCCTGATCGAGCCGGGCGAGGACGTGCTGGCGGCGGCCAACCGCGAGCTGAAGGAAGAGGCCGGCTATGGCGCCCGGCAACTGGAGCACATCACCGAGCTGTCGCTGTCTCCCGGCTACATGAGCCAGAAGATCCAGGTGGTGCTGGCCACCGACCTCTACGAAGAAAGCCTGCCGGGCGACGAACCGGAGCCGATGCGCGTCGACCGCGTCAGCCTGCGCGAGCTGTCGGCATTGGCCCAGCATCCGCAGTTCTCCGAAGGCCGGGCGCTGGCGGCGCTGTACCTGGTGCGTGATCTGCTGACCCAGCGTGGAGTCTTCCCGGTATGAACCCTGTCGACCTTATGCCACAGGTGGTGGCCCTGGCCCGCCGCGCAGGTGAGGCCATCCTGCCGTTCTGGCGCGCCGACGTCGCGGTGGTTGCCAAGGCCGACGACTCCCCGGTGACCGCCGCCGACCTGGCCGCGCACAAGGTCATCGCCGAAGGTTTGCAGGCGCTGGCGCCGGAGATCCCGGTGCTGTCGGAAGAGGATTGCGACATCCCGCTGCAACAGCGCCAGGCCTGGCAGCGCTGGTGGCTGGTGGACCCGCTGGACGGCACCAAGGAATTCATCGCTGGCACCGAGGAATTCACCGTGAATATCGCCCTGGTCGAACGGGGCCGGGTGGTGTTCGGGGTGGTGGCGATGCCGGTCAATGGCCGTTGCTACTACGGCGGCCAGGGCATCGGCGCCTGGCGTGCCGAGGCCGATGGTTCGGTGGAGGCGATCCGGGTACGCCTGGCGCCGCCCTCGGGTGAGGCATTCACCGTGGTTGCCAGTCGCCGTCATTCCAGCCCGCAGCAGGAGCGCCTGCTGGCCGGCCTGGGCGAAGCGCTGGGCGAGCTGGAACTGGCGAATGTCGGCAGTTCCCTGAAGTTCTGCCTGCTGGCCGAAGGCGCCGCAGACTGCTACCCGCGCCTGGCGCCGACCTCGCAATGGGATACCGCCGCCGCCCAGGGCGTGCTGGAAGGGGCGGGCGGCGAAGTGCTGGGCCTGGATGGCGAGGCGTTCGTCTATCCGCCTCGCGAGTCGTTGCTCAATCCGTTCTTCCTCGGCCTGCCAGCCGCCGCCCCGTGGCGCGGCAAGCTGCTGGCGCTGGCCTCAGCGGTGTAGCACGTACTGCCCGTCGAACTCCACGGCAGGCTTTTCGGCGTTTTCGTTGAACACCCGGGTATGCAGGCTCAAGCGTGCCCGGCCATGGCGTTCATAGGTCTTGATGAAGCGCTCCCAGATCTTTTCCTCCGGCGCCTCGCACACTGCGATGGCCGCGCCTGTCACGGGCAGCGGATAACTGATCGTGCCTTCCTGGATGACGATATGCCCGTCATCGACCCCCGCCTCGCGCAGGCGCAGGTGCAGCCAGCCCCAGCCCGCCAGCACCGCGCCGCAGTACAGGCTGCCGCCGAACATGGTGCTCTTGTGGTTGACGTTGGGCTCCAGCGGCAGACGCAGGCGCAGGCAGCGTGCCTGCCAGTCCAGTACGCCCATGCCCATCTCGCGGGTCAGCGGGATGTCGTGGTGCAGGATGTTTTCCAGGTAGTGGCTGTCGCTGCTCATCAGCGGGTGTCCTCGGGGTCATCGGCGACATGGCTGTCGGCGAAGCTCAGGCCATGCTTGCGCAACTTGTCGTGCAGGGTCTTGCGCGGAATGCCGAGGGCTTCGGCGAGGCTGCGCATGGAACCGTGGGGGCGGGTCAGCTCGGCGGCGATCAGCGAGCGCTCGAAGTGCTCGACCTGCTCGCTGAGGTTGCCCTGCGCCGGCGGCAGGTCCTGCGGCGCGGTGCTGCTTTCGGCCTGGCCGTCGAGGGCCAGTTCCAGGCCGAGGGCGAAGCGTTCGGCGGCGTTCTGCAGTTCGCGCACGTTGCCCGGCCAGTCGTGGCGCAGCAGCATGGCCCGCTGCGCCGGTTGCAGCTCGTGGGCCGGCAGGCCGTGACGCGCGCTGGCGGCATCGGCGAAATGCTGGAACAGCACGAGGATGTCGTCGCCGCGGTCGCGCAGTGGCGGAATGCGCAGGGGCGCGACGTTCAGGCGGTAATACAGGTCGGCGCGGAAGCGGCCCTGGTCGGCGGCCTGGCGCAGGTCCTCCTTGGTTGCTGCGATCACCCGGATGTCCAGGGGGATCTGCTGGTTGCCGCCGAGGCGCTCCAGCACCCGCTCCTGGAGCATGCGCAGCAGCTTGACCTGCACGTCCAGGCTCATGCTTTCGATTTCGTCGAGGAACAGGGTGCCGCCGTTGGCGAATTCGAACTTGCCGATGCGCCTTTTCTGCGCGCCGGTAAAGGCGCCGGGCTCGTGGCCGAACAGTTCGCTTTCCACCACCGACTCGGCCAGCGCGCCGGCGTTGATCGCTACGAACGGACCGTCGCGACGGCTGGACAGGTCGTGCAGGGCACGGGCCACTACTTCCTTGCCGGCGCCGGTTTCGCCGAGGATCAGCACGTCGGCGCGGGTGCCAGCGAGGGCGCCGATCTGTTCGCGCAGGCGCTGGATCGACGGCGAATGGCCGACCAGGCGACCGCTCAGTTCCTGGCGGTCGCTCAGGGCCAGGCGCAGGCTGCGGTTGTCCAGCACCAGGCGGCGCAACGAAAGGGCACGGCGCACGCTGTCGAGCAGGGCATCGCTGGCGAACGGCTTTTCCAGGAAATCGTAGGCCCCGGCACGCATGGCCTGGACCGCCAGCGGCACGTCGCCGTGGCCGGTGATCAGTAGCACCGGCAGGTCCGGGTCCTGGCCGTGCAGTTGCTCGAGCAATTGCAGGCCGTCGATGCCGGGCATGCGGATATCGCTGACCACCACGCCTGGCCAGTCGGCCTCGATGCGCCCGGCCAGGCCCTGGGCATCGCTCAGCGGCAGGACGCGCAGGCCGGCGAGGTCGAGGGTCTGGCTGAGGGCCTGGCGCAGGTGCGGGTCGTCGTCGACCAGGATCACCTGGGTGCGGCTGTCGATCAGGGGCTCGGTCATGCCAAGGAGTCCTCCGAAGTCTGAAGATTGGCGCCGGGCTTGGCCACGCGCAGTTGCAGAGTCAGCAGCGCACCGCCCTCCGGGTGGTTGGCCAGCAGCAGCTCGCCGCCCAGCGCACGCATCAGCGTGTCGCAGATCGCCAGGCCCAGGCCAAGGCCCTGGGTGCGGGTTTTGGTGGTGAAGAACGGCTCGCGGGCGTGGGCCATGGCCTGGCTGGTAAAGCCGGGACCGTTGTCGCGGATCGTCAGGTAGACGTAATCATCGCGGCGTTCGGCACTTAGCCAGAGCTTGCGCGGGTTGGCCTTTTCGGTGAGGGCGTCGAGGGCGTTGGCCAGCAGGTTGCCGAGCACCTGGCGCAAGCGCGTCTCGCCGGCCTGGACCCACAGGGTGGCTTCCGGCAAATCGCGGATCAGCTCCACGGCCATGGCCCGGCGACGCTTGGCCAGCAGGGCCAGGGCATCGTCCAGCGCCGGTTGCAGCGCCACGCTTTCCGGTGCATGGCGGTCGCGGCGGGCAAAGGCACGCAGGTGGGCAATGATCGAGGCCATGCGCCCGGTCAGTTCGTTGATCAGCTTGAGGTTGCCGCGTGCGTCGTCGATGCGCTGATGGTCGAGGAGGATCTCGGCGTTTTCCGCGTAGCTGCGGATTGCCGCCAGTGGCTGGTTGAGCTCGTGGCTGATGCTCGCCGACATGGTCCCGAGCACCGACAGCTTGCCGGCCTGGACCAGCTCGTCCTGGGCACGGGCGGCCTCCTGCTGGGCCTGCTCGCGCTCCAGTACCTCGGTTTTCAGGCGCCGGTTGAGGCCTTCGAGGTCGGCGGTACGTTCGGCCACGCGTTTTTCCGAGTCGTGGCGGGCATGGGCTTCGAAGTCGATGCGGTCCATGTAGTGGCGACGACGCTGCATCACCAGGCCGACCAGCAGCATCACCACCAGCAGGGTGGCGGCGCCGACGGCCATCACGGTGCTTACCGAGCGGTCTACCAGCACCCGCGGGGCAAGGATGTTCACTTCCCAGCCGGTCTCCGGAATCGAGCGGGTCTGCACCAGCCAGGCCTTGCGGTCGAGGTTGAGCGGCTGCGGTTCCTGGGTCGGGTAGGGCTGGATCGCGGTGATCGACTGGCGCTCCTCATCACTGAGCGGCCGGGTGGCACGGAAGCGCCATTCAGGGCGCGAGGTCAGCACCACGACGCCGTTGCTATCGGTCAGCAGCAGTTGTTCCGGGCTTTTGCCCCAAAGGGTTTCGGTATGGTCGAGATCGACCTTGACCACCAGGACGCCGATCACCTGGCCGTTGTCCCAGACTGGCGCGCCGAAGAAATAGCCGCGCTTGGCCGAGGTGGTGCCCTGGCCGAAGAAGCGCCCCAGGCGCCCGGCGGTGGCGTCGCTGAAGTACGGGCGGAAAGAGAAGTTGCGGCCGATGAAGCTGTCCTTCTTGTCCCAGTTGGACGCGACCAGGGTGTTGCCCTTGGCGTCCATCAGGTAGATGACTTCGGCGCCGGTCTGGGTGCTGATTTCCTTGAGCCTGCGGTTGGCGTTGGTCTGGAATTCCAGGCGCAGCGGGTCGGCCAGCACGGCGCGCAGGGTCGGCAGGTCGCCGAGGATCTGCGGCAGGGCTTCGAAGCGGCGCAGGGTGCCGAGCAGGTTGGCGACGTACAGGTCGAGGGTCTGGCGGTTCTGGCTGGCCAGTTCGTCCTGGTAATAGTGCTCGGCGAGGCGGTTCAGCGGCCAGAGCAGCGGCGCCAGGCACAGGGCCAGAAGGGCGAGGCTGCGCCAGCGGGGGCGGCGGGGAAGGCTGGGGGTCATGGTCATCGCGAAAATGCGCCAGAAGGATCTGGCGCATTATGCGCTACTTCAGGCAGTCGATCAGCGCCTGGTGCCAGTCGGGCTGGCTGACGTTCCACTCACGTTGCAGGCGGCTGCAATCCAGGCGCGAGTTCAACGGCCTGCGGGCGGGCGTCGGGTACTCGCTGGACGGGATCGGCACCAGGTTGGCACAGGGCCTGCCCTGGGCCTTGAGCTGTTCGCCGATGGCCTGGGCGAAGCCGAACCACGAGGTTTCACCCTGCGCGGTCAGGTGGTACAGGCCCCAGGCACCGGCCTGGCCGGCCTGCCAGCGCTGGATGAGCTGGCGGGTGCTTGCGGCGATGGTTCCGGCCCAGGTCGGCGCGCCGATCTGGTCGGCGACCACGCGCAGTTCCGGCTTCTCTTGCAGCAGGCGCTGCATGGTCAGCAGGAAGTTGCGCCCATGGGTCGAGTAGACCCAACTGGTGCGCAGGATCAGGTGCTGCCCGCCGACCGCAGCAATCGCCTGTTCGCCCGCCAGTTTGCTCTGGCCATAGACGCCCAGCGGATTGGTCGCATCGTCCTCGGTGTAGCGGCCTTGCTTGCTGCCGTCGAAGACATAGTCGGTGGAGTAGTGGATCAGCGGCACGCCCAGGCGCGCGGCTTCTTCGGCGAAGATGCCCGGCGCCGTGGCATTGATCGCGAAGGCCGCTTGCGGCTCGCTTTCGGCCTGGTCCACCGCCGTGTGTGCGGCCGCGTTGATGATCAGGTCGGGGCCGATGGCGCGGACCTTTTCGGCAATGCGCTCGGGATAGGCCAAGTCGAGCTGGTCACGACCGAGCACGTGCAGCTCGCCGAGGTCGCCCAGCGCCTGTTGCAGTGCCTGGGCGAGCTGGCCGTTGCGACCGCTGATAAGGATCCTCATGGGAACAGGTCCGCTTCTTCCAGCAGCTTGCCATTCTGGTCCTTGGCCGAGAGCAGCGGCGCGCCCTCGATCTGCCAGTCGATGGCCAGGGTCGGATCGTCCCAGCGCACGCAGCGCTCGGCTTCGGGGTTGTAGTAGTCGGTGGTTTTGTAGAGGAACTCCGCAACGTCGCTGAGCACCACGAAACCGTGGCCGAATCCTGGCGGAATCCATAGCTGCCGCTTGTTGTCGGCCGACAGGCGCACCGCTGCCCAGCGTCCGAAATGCGCAGAGCTGCGGCGCAGGTCAACGGCGACATCGAGGACTTCGCCAGCCACTACCCGCACCAGTTTGCCCTGCGCGTTTTCCACCTGGTAATGCAGGCCGCGCAGCACGTTCCTTTGCGAGCGCGAGTGGTTGTCCTGGACGAAATTCGCCTGGACCCCGGTGCTCTCCATGAAGACGCGTTCGTTGAAGCTTTCATAGAAAAACCCGCGCGCGTCGCCGAACACCCGAGGCTCGAGGATCAGCACCTCGGGGAGCGTGGTTGCGATCACCTTCATCGTGTCTTGCTCATCAGTCCAAGCAGGTATTGACCGTAGCCGGTCTTGCTCAATGCCTCGGCACGCGCGGTCAGTTGCGCTTCGTCGATCCATCCCTGCTGGAAGGCGATTTCTTCCAGGCAAGCGACCTTCAGGCCCTGGCGATGCTCGATGGTCTGCACGTACTGCGAAGCTTCAAGGAGGCTGTCGTGGGTGCCGGTGTCGAGCCAGGCGAAGCCGCGACCGAAGCGCTCGACCCGCAAGTCGCCACGCTTGAGATAGGCGTTGTTGACGTCGGTGATTTCAAGCTCGCCCCGGGCCGAGGGTTTCACCGCCCTGGCGATCTCGATCACGTCGTTGTCGTAGAAGTACAGGCCGGTGACCGCGTAGTTGGATTTCGGCACCGCAGGCTTTTCTTCGATGGAAAGCACCTTGCCTTCGCTGTCGTATTCAACCACCCCGAAGCGCTCGGGACCGTTGACCCAGTAACCGAAGACAGTGGCGCCATGGACATGGCTGGCAGCCTTGAGCAACTGCGCGGTGAAACCCTGGCCATGGAAAATGTTGTCGCCGAGCACCAGGCAGACCGGATCCTTGCCGATGAATGCTTCGCCAATCAGGAAGGCCTGGGCCAGGCCATCGGGTTTGGGTTGTTCGGCGTAGCTGATGGAAACGCCGAACTGGCTGCCGTCACCCAGCAGCTGTCGATACTGCGGCAGGTCCTGCGGCGTGGAGATCAGCAGGATTTCACGTATGCCGGCCAGCATCAGCACCGAGATCGGGTAGTAGATCATCGGTTTGTCGTAGATCGGCAGCAGTTGCTTGGAAACGCCGAGGGTAATGGGGTGCAGACGGGTGCCGGAGCCACCCGCCAGGACGATACCTTTGGTCATGCAATCAAATCCTTGAAGTCGGTGGTGCCCAGGCGTTGTCCCTGGTAGCTGCCGTCCTGCACATGGCGGCACCATTCCAGGTTATCCAGGTACCACTGGACGGTCTTGCGCAGGCCGGTCTCGAAGGTTTCTTCGGGAACCCAGCCCAGCTCGCGTTCGATCTTGCTGGCGTCGATCGCGTAGCGCTGGTCGTGGCCGGGACGGTCCTGAACGTAGGTAATCAGGTCGGCGTAGCTGGCCACGCCCTGCGGACGCTGTGGCGCCAGTTCTTCGAGCAGGGCGCAGATGCCGCGCACCACGTCGATGTTCCTTTGTTCGTTGTGCCCGCCGATGTTGTAGGTCTCGCCGACCACACCCTCGGTCACTACCTTGAACAGGGCGCGGGCGTGATCCTCGACGAACAGCCAGTCGCGTACCTGCAGGCCATTGCCATAGACCGGCAGCGGCTTGCCCGCCAGGGCGTTGAGGATGACCAGCGGAATGAGCTTTTCCGGGAAGTGGAACGGCCCGTAGTTGTTCGAGCAGTTGGTCAGCAGAACCGGGAGGCCATAGGTGCGGTGCCAGGCGCGGACCAGATGATCGGACGCGGCCTTGCTCGCCGAATACGGTGAGCTTGGCGCGTAGGGTGTGGTCTCGGTGAACAGGTCGTCGACGCCGTGCAGGTCGCCATAGACCTCATCGGTGGAGATGTGGTGGAAACGGAAGGCTTCGCGTTCGCCGGCCGGTAGTTTCGACCAGTAGCCACGAGCTGCTTCCAGCAGGCTGTAGGTGCCGACGATATTGGTCTGGATGAAGTCCGAGGGGCCGTCGATTGAACGGTCGACGTGCGACTCGGCCGCCAGGTGCATGATCGCATGGGGCTGGAAGCGCTCCAGGACCGCGCTGACCGTTGCCTGGTCAACGATATCCGCCTGGACGAATTCATAGCGGGTATTGGTGGCGATGCTGTTCAACGACTCCAGGTTGCCCGCGTAGGTCAACTTGTCCAGGTTGAGCACTTCATGGTCGGTATCGTTGATCAGGTGACGCACGAGTGCCGAGCCAATGAAACCGGCTCCACCGGTGATGAGAATTCGCATGCCGGGCTGCCTTTCTTCCATAACTGACTTGAGCAAAAGGTGCATAGCTTGTGTGCAGGCACCGATCCGTGCAAGCACATTGCGCTGGATAACCGCTTTGTCGCGTTTTATTCAACGAAGGGCGCTAAATTGTGCGGAATTTTAACCACCCCCCTTGCGTAATGTCAGTGCAAATGGCGATATAAGCCGCAAAAAAACCGAGGTCTCCGCCATGCCCCTCAGCACGCTCGTCCAACGCGCCAGCCAACCTTGCCCGACCCTCAGCGAACGCCAGGCCCGCGCCTTGCTCAACCAGCACTATGGGCTGGACGGTGGGTTGCAGGCGCTGGGCAGCCAGCAGGACCTGAACTTCCGGGTCGATAGCGGCCAGGGGCGCTTTGTGCTCAAGGTTTGCCACGGCGAATACTCGGCGCAGGAGCTGGAGGCCCAGCACGCGGCCCTGGGCTACCTGCGCGAGCGTGGCGTGCCGGTGCCCGGGGTGCGTGCTGCGGTGTCCGGCGAGCAGTTGTTGTCGCTGGATATCGACGGCCAGAAGGTGCGTGCCCGGTTGCTGGACTACATCGACGGCCAGACCCTCACCCGCCTCAAGCACATCGACCCGCGCCTGGTCGCAGAACTGGGCGCGCTGTGCGCCCGTGTCGGCCAGGCCCTGGCCGGTTTCAGCCACCCAGGGCTGGATCGCACCCTGCAATGGGATCCACGGCATGCCCAGGCTCTGGTCGGTCACCTGTTGCCGGTACTGGCCGAGGGGCCGCGCAAGGCGCGCCTGCAGGCCGCGTCGGCCCGGGCGCACGAGGTGCTGGCGCAGGTCCGGGACGACTTGCCGGCGCAGGCCGTGCACCTGGATATCACCGACGACAATGTAGTCTGGCAGCGTGATGCCGAGCGGCAGTGGCAACTGCAAGGCGTGATCGACTTCGGCGATCTGCTGCATACCTGGCGAATCGCCGACCTGTCGGTGACCTGCGCGGCGCTGCTGCATCATGCCGAGGGCGACCCGCTGCGCATCCTTCCAGCGGTGGCCGCCTATCACGCCATCAACCCGTTGACCGAGGCCGAGCTCAAGGCGCTTTGGCCGCTGGTGGTCGCCCGTGCCGCCGTGCTGGTACTGAGCAGCGAGCAGCAACTGGGCGTGGAGCCGGGCAATGCTTATATCCGCGACAACCTGGCCCATGAGTGGGAAATCTTCGATGTCGCCGACAGCGTACCCTTCGAGCTGATGGAGGCGGCGATCCTGCAGAGCGTGGGCCTGGAGCCGGTGGGGCTCGACCTGGAAGGCTGCACGCCGCTGCTGCCTGGCCTGGTCGGCCAGGCGGTGACTCGCCTCGACCTTGGCGTGCTCAGCGAGCACTACAGCGCCGGCAACTGGGAAACACCGGGTATCGACCGGCAACTGCTGCTGCAACAGCCGGCACCGGCCTCGTCGTTGTATGGCCAGTACCGCTTGTCCCGCACCCATATCGACGACCCGCGCGAGCCGGAAACCTTCGCCTTGCAGGTGGAGTTGCTCCTGGAGCCGGGTGCCGAGGTGCGGGCCCCGTTCGCCGGGACCTGGCAGGTCGGCGGGCCGAATGCCGGCTGCCTGCAAGGCGCGCAGGCCGGCTTGTGGCTGTGGGGCTGTGGCAATGGGCTGAGCGATGGGCAGGTGGTCGAAGCCGGCCAGCCGCTGGGCCAGGTCGAAGGTACGCTCACCGTGCAGCTGTGCCGGGTTCCCGGCCTGCGTCCGCCGGCGTTTGTCGTGCCGTCCCGGGCCAGCGCCTGGCGGGCTGTCTGCCCCTCGCCGGCGGCGCTGCTCGGCTTCGATTGCGATGCCCCGTCGCCTGGCGATCCGCAGGCCCTGCTGGCGCGCCGCGACGCCAGCTTCGCCCGCTCGCAGAAGCATTATTACCAGCAGCCACCGCAGATCGAGCGCGGCTGGCGCAACTACCTGATCGACCTGCAGGGCCGGTCTTACCTGGACATGCTCAATAACGTCGCGGTACTTGGCCACGGGCATCCGCGCATGGTCAGCGAGGCGGCCCGGCAATGGTCGCTGCTCAATACCAACTCGCGCTTCCACTACGCAGCCATCGCCGAGTTCTCCGAACGCCTGCTGGCCCTGGCGCCCAAGGGCATGGACCGGGTGTTCCTGGTCAACAGCGGCACCGAAGCCAACGACCTGGCGATCCGCCTGGCCTGGGCCGCCAGCGGCGGGCGCGACATGCTCAGCGTGCTCGAGGCGTACCACGGCTGGTCGGTGGCTACCGATGCCATCTCGACGTCCATCGCCGACAACCCGCAGGCCCTCACCACCCGGCCGCAGTGGGTGCACCCGGTCACCGCGCCGAACACCTACCGTGGCAAGTACCGAGGCAGCGACAGCACCGCCGACTATGTGCGCGACGTCGAGGCGACCCTGGCCGAAGTGGACGCCACCGGCCGCCAGCTGGCCGGCTTCATCTGCGAGCCGGTGTATGGCAATGCGGGCGGGATCGCGCTGCCGCCGGGCTACCTGCAACAGGTCTACGCCCGGGTGCGCGAGCGTGGCGGGGTATGCATCGCCGACGAAGTGCAGGTCGGCTACGGGCGCATGGGCGAGTATTTCTGGGGCTTCGAGGAGCAGGGCGTGGTGCCGGACATCATCACCATGGCCAAGGGCATGGGCAACGGTCATCCGCTGGGTGCGGTGATCACCACCCGGGCCATCGCCGAAGCACTGGAAGCCGAGGGCTACTTCTTCTCCTCCGCCGGCGGCAGCCCGGTGAGCTGCCGCATCGGCATGGCAGTGCTGGATGTGATGGCCGAGGAGGGGCTGTGGGAAAACGCCCGTGACGTGGGCGGATACTTCAAGGCGCGGCTGCAGCAACTGGTCGATGAATATCCGCTGGCTGGCGCAGTGCATGGTTCCGGTTTCTATCTCGGCCTGGAACTGGTACGCAGCCGCGACACCCTGGAACCGGCTACCGAGGAGACCATGACCCTATGCAATCGCCTGCGTGACCTGGGGATCTTCATGCAGCCCACGGGGGATTACCTGAATATCCTCAAGATCAAGCCGCCGATGTGCACCACTCGTCAAAGCGTCGACTTCTTCGTGGACAGCATTGCCCGGGTGTTGTCAGAAGACCTCTAGAGCGTGAATCGCAGCCGATTAAGCCGATTCTTATCGGTTTAACCGGCTTTTTTATGTGTGTTGATTTTGTTTCATGGCTTTCATTATCGATATTTATCGGATATAAATTCGCTCACTCGATCATCCACCCAGGTGCGCCCCATGAAGACCTTGACCTCTACCCCCCGTGACGATGGCTTCCATATGCCTGCCGAATGGGCACCGCAAACCCAGGTCTGGATGATCTGGCCCGAGCGTCCGGATAACTGGCGCCTGGGCGGCAAGCCGGCCCAGGCTGCCCACACTGCCGTGGCCAAGGCCATCGCCCGCTTCGAGCCGGTGACCGTCGGCGTGTCCGCTGCGCAGTACGAGAATGCCGTGTCGCGCCTGGGCGACGAGCCGAATATTCGTGTGGTCGAACTGAGCAACGACGACGCCTGGGTGCGTGACACCGGCCCCACCTTCGTTATCAACGACAGCGGCGAAGTGCGTGGCGTGGACTGGGGCTTCAACGCCTGGGGCGGCTTCAACGGCGGCCTCTATGCGCCCTGGAACCGCGACGAGCAGGTCGCCGGCAAGATCATGGGGCTGGAGCGCACCGCGCGGTATGTCACCGAGGGCTTCGTGCTCGAAGGCGGCTCGATCCACGTCGATGGCGAAGGCACCTTGATCACTACCGAGGAATGCCTGCTCAATGCCAACCGCAACCCGCACCTGAACCGCGAGCAGATCGAAACCATCCTGCGCGACAACCTCGCGGTGGACACCATCGTCTGGCTGCCGGACGGTCTGTACAACGATGAAACCGACGGCCACGTCGATAACTTCTGCTGTTACGTCAGCCCGGGCGAAGTGTTACTGGCCTGGACCGATGATTCCAATGACCCCAACTACAGCCGTTGCCGTGCGGCCATGGCGGTGCTGGAAAGCCAGCGCGATGCCAAGGGGCGTTCGTTCGTGGTGCACAAGATGCCTATTCCGGGGCCGATGTACGCCACCCAGGACGAGTGCGATGGCGTAGACATGGTTGCGGGTAGCCAGGAGCGCAGCCCGTCCTCGCGGCTGGCCGGTTCCTACGTGAACTTCCTGATAGTCAATGGCGGCATCATTGCCCCGAGTTTCGACGACCCGGCCGATGCCGAGGCCCGGACGATCCTGGCGCGCCTGTTCCCGGAACACGAGGTCGTCATGGTGCCTGGCCGTGAGCTGCTGCTGGGCGGTGGCAACATCCACTGCCTGACCCAGCAACAGCCGGCACCGGCACGTCGCTGATTCGACGTTAGAAAAAACCCGTCTTACGACGGGTTTTTTTATGCCTGGGCGACAGGCGGCTTTAGTGCGTGGCATAGCTTTTGTATTAATTCAAAAGCTGGAAAGCGGTAACAAGATGGACGGCCCGTGGTGTCCCACGGATTTGTCATAAATCTTGAGTAGTTTGCTCAACTCACGCTCTGGGGAGTACGTGTGAAATGAATACTGCACGTGAGTTGGCTTCGCACCCGACAGTCATGAACCATGAAGCGCTCCAGGTACTTGCGCAGTGGTTGAAACACAATGGACCAATCCGGGTCAGGAAGACCGATCCACGGCGGCTGCTGGCGGAGCGTTATCCCGCCGGCCTGATCAGCGAAGCGGAGCTCGATGCGCTGGCGGGTATCTGGCACGGCTGAAGGGCGCGGTTTGCAGCAGGAAGAAAGGGCGATGCCGGGGAGGCATCGCCCTTTTTCATGGGCGTCCTGAGCCAATCCGCAACGGCGATTTCTGACGGACCCTGTGGCGAATTCCACGTCTGTTATCACGGAAATTCCGAGAAAAACGGCGGAAAACATGAATTTTGTCATCAGCTCTTCACGAACTTTTGACATGGCATTCCGCCCGCGGCTAGGATTCGGCCCCTGCGCCTGCAGGCCGTTCGGCCAAGACACTAATAATAAAAGGCCCGCTGCGATCACTCGCATGCGGGCCTTTCATTTTCAGTCCGTGAGCGTCAACCCACGCAGGGGGCGTGGTTCTGGCGTTTGGCTGCAGTGCGTACCAAATCACGTAATAAGGAAAACAAGATGTTGAAAACCCGGATCAGTCTGCTCGCACTGGGGCTCATGGCCGCTACCCAAGCAATGGCCAACGATCAGGAAGCTTCCAAGGGCTTCGTCGAAGACAGCAGCGCTACCCTGCTGCTGCGCAATGCCTACATGAACCGTGACAAGAAGCACGGCAGCCCTGACCAAATGCAGTGGGGCCAAGGCTTCATCGGCAAGTTCTCCTCCGGCTTCACCCAGGGCACCGTCGGCGTTGGCGTTGATGCCTTCGGCCTGTACGCCGTGCGCCTGGACGGCGGTAGCGGTCACAACAGCGGCGGCGGTATCGACTTCTTCAAGCGTGGCGACAGCGGCAACGCCCAGCACGACATCGCCCGTGGCGGCGCAGCGGTCAAGTTCCGCGTGTCCAACACCGTGCTGAAGTACGGCGACCAGATGCCATCGCTGCCGGTCCTGCAATACGACGATGCCCGTCTGCTGCCAGAGAGCTACACCGGTACCTCGATCAACTCCAAGGAAATCGAAGGCCTGGAGCTGAACGCCGGTCGCTATACCCGCGAAGCGCGCAAGTCCACCGAGCAGCGTGACAGCGGCCTGAAGTCGATCAACGTGTTCGGCGGTAGCTACAAGTTCCTGCCGAACCTGACCGCCTCGCTGTACACCTCCGATGTCGAAGACGTGCTGAAGAAGCACTACCTGGGCCTGAACTACGTTCACGCCATCGCCAAGGACCAGTCGCTGACTCTGGACTTCAACGGCTACAAGTCTGACATCGACAAGAAGTACGTGCAGAAGGCCGGCCTGACCGGTGACGACAACACCATCTGGAGCCTGGCGGCCACCTACGCCTTCGGCCCTCACTCGGTGACCCTGGCGCACCAGCGCAGCACCGGCAGCACCGGCTACCAGTACGGCTGGTACCAGAATGACTATGGCGTGGGTGACGGTGGCTCGACCATCTACCTGGCCAACTCCTACTGGTCCGACTTCAACGCCGAAGACGAGCGTTCCTGGCAGATCGCCTACGGCTTCGACTTCAGCGCCGTCGGCGTACCGGGCCTGACCTACAACATCGCCTACGTGCGTGGTGACAACATCAACACCCACGGCTTCGGCGAAGGCACCGAGCGCGAGATCTTCAACCAGGTCAAATACGTAGTACAGGAAGGCCCTGCCAAGGACCTGAGCGTGAAACTGCGTGGTTCGTGGGTACGTACCTCCGACAGCCTGCGTGACTACGGTAAGTACATGGAAGACGGCAACGAAGTCCGTATCTTCGTCGAGTACCCGATCAGCATCTTCTGATTCTGATTTTTGGGTAGGAAAGGGGCCGCTGATGCGGCCCCTTTTTTATTTCTGATTCGACGCAATACCTGTAGGAGCTGGCTTGCCTGCGATGGACCGCACAGCGGTCCCCAAACCATCCAGCACGAGTTCAGCGCCATATCCGGTCTCGGATTCGATGTACCGGATATCGCATCAATCCAGAATATCCGGTGTGGCAGATTTTGGGACCGCTGCGCGGTCCATCGCAGGCAAGCCAGCTCCCACAGGGCCTCACCGACCGCAGCGGTTACGTCCTTCTACCCCCGCCGCCCCCGGTACTCACTCGGCGACACCCCGAACGCACTCTTGAACGCCCGGGAAAAGTGACTCAGGTCCTTGAATCCCCAGCTCAGCGCGATATGGGTGATCTTCACCTCGCTCTGCAGGATCGCCTGCGCGCAGCGGCTCAGCCGCCGTTCGAGGATGTAGCGGCCGACGCTGGTCTCGTGCTGGGCGAATAGCCGGTGCAGATTGCGCACCGAGGTTCCCGCCGCCGTGGCGATGCGTTCCGGGCTGAGGCTTTCATCGGCCAGATGCCGTTCGATCACGGCCTTGGCCTTGGTCATCAATGCCGGTGGCGGTGCAATGAGCGGCGCGTCCTGGCGCGGCGCCAGCACCGGACGCAGCAGGGCTAGGATGGCGTCCAGCACCGCTTCCGCCTCGGTGCTGGCCAGGTCGCGGTTGTCCATCAGTTGGCTCATCAGCATCGCGCTCATGCCACCGATTGCCGACCTGGCGTCGATGCGCTGGTTCAGGCGCAGGCGTGGTTCCCTGAAGCGCTGCAATACCTCGGCGCGCGGCAGGATCACCGAGACCTGGTCGCTCAGCCCGCGAAAGTAGAAGTCGCTGGGGCGCGCCACGTCCAGCAGCACCAGGTCGCCACGGCCCAGGCGGGTTTCCTGGTCGCAGTGACGGATCAGTGCTTCGCCGCTCAGTTGCATCACCAGGTAGAAGAAGTCCTTGTCGTCGCCGCGGATATCCCGCAGTGAGCGGTGCACGTGGGAGCAGTTGCTGGTGATGCGCGCACCTTCGATGTGGCTGCGCTGGCTGTCCAGCGCTGTCACCGCACCGCGGAAGCGGTTGATGGGGGCCGCGGGCGGTTCGACGTGAAAGGTCCCGCAGCTGCTGGCAAGATCACCGTGCCAGACCTCGAAACCCTCGCGCCCCTGGAACAGATTGGCGTGCTGCAGATTCATGCTTCACCTCGGGCCGGCTGGAACCGGTGTTTTTCTTGTGGTGCGCCGTCCGGGCTGGCGCCGAAGCTTTTTCACATTTACTAACATGTTAATTGTTTTGGCAAGCCGGCTGCCGCGCGCCACGACCGCTGGCACGGCAAGCCAAGCGTCTGGCGCTGTGAGCAGTGGTGGCAACGCGGCGAAGGGCCTTTAATCGGGGCTCATCTTCCGTCACTGCGTAATCGGTCATGAATAACAACAACAGCCAGCATTTGCAGCAAACCTTGCGCTGGACCGACGCCTTCGCCCTGTCGATGGCGGTGTCCGGCTCCATTTTCGCGTCCTTCGGCTTCGCCCTCGGCGTTCTTGGCCCGCTGGGCGCCCTGGCGCTGTGGGTCGGTTCGGCAGCCATCGGCGCCTGCCAGAACTGGATCTTCCTTGAAGTCACGGCGATGTTCCCGGACAAACCCGGCGGCATCGCCATGATCGCCACCGAAGGCTGGCGCCGGCGCTGCACCCTGGTCGGCCCGCTGGCCTCTTTCGGCTACTGGCTGGGCTGGTCGGCGGTGCTGTCGATCGTCAGCGTCAGTGCCGGTGCGCTGATCCAGGCGCAGTGGTTCGCCAGCCAGACCTGGAGCTACAGCTTCGGCCCGCTCAGTGTCGGCCTGGCGCAACTGATCGGTGCCGGCCTGCTGCTGGTGTTCTGGCAGTTCAACCGCCTCGGCGTACATATGGCGGCGTCGGTGTCCAGGTACATGGGCGCGCTGTTGCTGGTGCCGATCCTGGTGCTGGCGGTGTCGCCGGTATTCGGCGACGGCTGGAGCTTCGAGCGTTTCCGCCACGCGCTGGACGAGCCGCTGATGCTGGACTGGGGTTTCTGGCGCACTGCGCTGGTCTGGCTGTTCCTGGTCAGCTGGAGCGCCTACGGCACCGAGATGTGCGCGGCCTTCGGCCCCGAGTATCGCAGCCAGCGCGATATGCGCCTGGCCCTGCTGACCTCCGGCACCTATACCGTGCTGGTGTTCGCCGCCGTCGCTTTCGGCCTCGGCGGGCTGGTGGACCGGGAAACCGCCCTGGCCAACCCCAGCGGTTTCTACATCGATGCCTTCAATGCCGTGGTCGGCAGCGGCTTCAGCGACTTCTTCATCGTCGCCCTGCTGGTCGGCTTGTTCATGGGCCTCAATGCGGCCCTGGCCGACGGCTCCCGCGCCCTCTACGGCATGGCCCTGGAAGGCCTGACCATCCGTCAGCTCGGTACCCTCAACAAGCACCAGGTGCCGGGGCGCTGCATGAGCGTGGCGGTGGTGCTCAATCTGGCGATGATCTTCCTGCTGTCGTCACCGCTGGCCATGCTGGTCACGGCCAATATCGGCTACCTGGTGGCGATCTTCTTTGCGCTTTCCGGCTTCATCCTGCTGCGCCACGACGCTCCGGACCTGCCGCGACCCGTGCGCCTGGGCCGTGGCTGGATCCCGCTGGCCTGGGTGCTCAGCCTGTTCACCGGCGTCGTGGTGGTGGTCGGCACCGCCTCCGCCGAGTTGGCCGGCTATGGCGGGCTCAAGGAAGTGGCCACCGGCATCGGTGTGCTGCTGCTCTCGCTGGTGCTCTACGCCATTCGCCGCCTGCAGGATCGCCAGGCCGGCCAGGGTGCGATGTCCCGATAACCCTTTGCTGCATGACAAGAACAAGGTGAACCCATGCTGTCCGTCGAAACTCCTACCACCTACTACACCGCAACCCGCAAATATGACCTGAAGTTTCCCGATCTGGAGGAGGATCTGGACGCCGAAGTCGTAGTGATCGGCGGCGGCTTTTCCGGGATCAACACCGCCCTGGAACTGGCCGAGCGGGGTGTCACCGATGTCGTCGTGCTAGAGGCGCGTTACCTGGGCTTCGGCGGCTCGGGGCGCAACGGCGGACACATCATGGCCGGCATCGGCCACGATCTGGAGAAGATCCGCAAGAGCGTCGGCGACGAGGGCTTGCAGGCGGTGTTCGAGATCAGCGACCTGGGGTCGAGCATTATCCAGTCACGCATTGCCAAGTACGGCATCGACGCCGACTTCCGTCACGGCTACGGCTATCTCGGCTTCAACAAGCGTCAGGGGAAGCTGTTGCAAGCCTGGGAAAAGGAGTTCAAGCAACTCAGCCCCAACCATGACATTGCCTACCTGGAAGGCAGCGAAGTGCGCAGCATCGTCGGCTCGGACGCCTACACCTGTGCCCTGAAGCACATGGGCAACGGCCACCTGCATTCGCTGAACATGCTGCTGGGCTCGGCCAAGGCGCTGGTGGGGCTGGGCGGACGGATCTACGAGAACACCCCGGTGCTTGAGGTCACCTACGGCGACAGCATCCATATCCGTACGGCCAAGGGGTCGGTTCGGGCAAGGAAGATCCTCTGGTCCTGCGGCGCCTTCCTCGATCGCCTGGAGCCGGAGCTGCACAAAAGCATGATCAACACCTATGCCTTCCAGTTGGTCACCGAGCCGCTGCCGGAGGCACTGATCCAGCAGATCAGCCCGATCCGCGGGGCGTTCAGCGATATCCGGCCGGTCATCGAGTATTACCGGGTAACCAACGAGAACCGCCTGCTGTTCGGCTCGGCCACGCGGTTGCTGGAGTACATCCCCAACGACCTCAAGGAGTGGAACCGACAGTTGATGCTCAAGGTGTTCCCCTACCTGGAACCGGTCCGCATCGACCTGGCCTGGGGCGGGCCGATGGAGTGCACGGCCAACCTGTTTCCGCAGATCGGCACCCTGCCCGGACGCCCCAACGCCTACTTCGTCCAGGGCTACTCGGGCTTCGGCGTGACCCCGAGCCATGTCATCAGCCAGGTGGTGGCAGACGGCATGACCAGCGGCTCGCGGCATTGGGACGTGATGCGTGCGATCCCGCGTACGCGCATTCCCGGCAAGGACAGCCTGCGCAACCTGATCTGCACCTTTGGCAAGGTCAGCCACCAGCTCGCCGGCTACCGCAACGGCCGTCGCTGACCGCCGACGTTTTCTTCCGACCGCTCCCACAAGGGAGCCCCCACTTCGACCGAGAGGATTCGAATATGCCTGCTGTCGCCTTGAGAAATGCCCTGCAAGCCCGTCTCGACCTGCTGCAACACCTGTGGGAACGCCGCGACGGCAATGCCATCGTCCGCGAGCTGTACACGGAGCACACCGAAATCACCGGCGCCGGCAGCGACGCGCTGTACCACGGTACCGCGCAACTGGAAGAACTGCTGGCTGCGCTGGTCAATGACTCGCGTGGTGCCTCGATCCGTATCGACCGTGTCACCGGGCTGGGCGAAAGCGCCGCCTACACCTGGGTGACCTGGCGCGTGCTGCCGCTGGAAGGCGAGGCGTTTTCGATGAAGAGCCTGTTCGTCTGGCGCCTGGTCGAGGGCGAGTGGCGTGTGGTCGCCGACATGTACGCCGAAGGCGAAATTCCTGCCTGACCTTTCCTGGGGGCTGACGATGCGCAAACAACAACTACAAGCATCCCTGCCGCTGCTGCTGGCGCTGTCGCCCATGGCGGGTGCGGTGACACTGTACGAGGACGCCGATACCGAACTGTCCGCCAAGGTGCAGGGCGCTGTCGGGGTTTTCCACAGCCGGGAAAGTTATGCACAAACCGGTGTGCGCGAGGCCGGCAGTGTCGATTGGCAGGAGGCCACGCTGCAATACGGGCTTGAATTCAAGCGACGGGGGATCGCCACGGGCGAGGTCTTCGGTGGGCTCGACTGGGTCAGCAGTGCCAGCTTCGGCGACGGCGATGCGGCGGGCTGGACGGTGGGTGACGAGCGCACCACCAAGATCGAGAACGCCTACCTCGGGTGGCGCGGCGAGTCGCTGGAGGTGTCCGGGGGCCGGCAGAACGTGGTGGTCGGGGACGGCTTCCTGATTTCCGGCGACGCGCTGAACATTGGCAAGGGCCTGCTGGATGGCGAAACCAATCGCGGCGGCGCCTACTACCTGACCGGGCGCAAGGCCTTCGACCAGACGGCCATCCTGCGCTGGGGCGGGCAGCAGGGCTGGCGCGGCGACCTGATGTGGCTCAAGTCCGACAACCCGGCCCAGGCCAGCCCCGAGTTATCCGTGGCAACCCTGGAGCATGTGGCCGAGGCCGGCACCGTCGGGCTCACCGCGATCAAGGTCAGCGATACCGACCAGCAACTGGCCGACATTCTCTATCCCGAGCGCAAGGGCATGAAGCTGTACAGCGTTCGCGCACAGGGCAATGTCGGGGTCAGCGAGCTGTTCCTGGCCGGGGAGCATGCCTGGGAGCGTAAATCCGGCAGCCAGGAAAGCGCCTGGTACCTGGAAGCGGGCTGGACCTTCTCGCAACTGCCCGGCAAGCCTGCCGTCAACTACCGCTACAGCCGCTTCTCGGAGGGCTACGACCCGCTGTTCTACGGCAACGGCCGGGCGCTGGGGACCTGGTTCCAGGGCGAGGTCGCGTCCAACTATGCCGGGCCGTTCAACAGCAACACCCGGGTGCACCACCTTGGCGTGAAGGCATCGGTCAGCGACAGCGTGAAGATCGGCGCGCTGTTCTACGACTTCGACACGATCGACCGCAGCCTGGGCAATCGAGATGCGCAGGAGCTGGATGTGTATGCCGAATGGGCGATCGACGAGCATTGGAGCGTGTTGCCGTTGGTGGGGTATTACAAGCCGACGCCCAGTGCCGAGGCGGGGGGGAGTCAGCTGGGGACGGCAGGTGGGAACCTATACGGACAGTTGTTGCTGGTTTTCGGGTTCTGAGTCCAGCCTTTGAGACCGACAAGCCAGCGCCTACAAGTTCGTGTACCCGGTTGATCAGCCTTCCCCGGCTATCCGATAGCGTGTGCTCCGACCTCCGCCCGGCAGTTTCTCCAGCACACCCTTTTCCAGCAGATCTACCAGATGCCGGGTCGCGGTGGCCTTGCTCACCTTGGCCACCGCCTGGTACTGCGCCGCGTTGATCCCGGCTTCGAAGCCCCTGGCGCCACCGTCCAGAAGCCGGTTGATCACCTTCAACTGTTCGGCGGACAGCGGCGTTGCGCGGTGCGCCTGCCAGAATCTGGTTTTGTGCAGTACCCGATCGATGGTGCCCAGCGCCTGGCCTATCGAATCCAGGAGGATCTGCAGAAACCACACCAGCCACTTGCTGATATCCAGCGTGCCCTTCTGGGTTTGCTCGAGGATGCGGTAGTAGCCTGGGCGGTGTTCGAGAATGCTCGCCGACATGGCGTAGAAGCGGATCGCCTGCTGGTCACCGTGGGCTAGCGCCAGGTCGGTAAGTGCTCGCGTCAGGCGGCCATTGCCGTCGTCGAAGGGATGCAGGGTGACGAACCACAGGTGGGCGATGCCGGCGCGCAGCAGCGGGTCGAGGGTGTTCGAGTCGGTGTTGAACCAGTCGATGAAGGTTGCCAGTTGCTCCTCGAGACCGAAGCGCGGTGGTGCCTCGAAATGCACGGTGGGGCGGTCCAGGCGGCCTGAGACAACCTGCATGGGCTCGTCGCCGCGCAGGCTGCCGATGTGCATAGGGCGGTGTGCCAGAGGATTCCCGGGGTTCGGGAAAAGCAATTCGTGCCAATTCAGCAAGCGCTCCAGCGTCAAGGGCTGATCGGCATGGTCGATGGCGTCGAGCATGAGTTCCGCCAGGCCCTCGCTGCGGGCGGTGGTCGGCCCGGGCTCGTCTACACCGAGGCGTCGCGCAAGAGAGGAGCGCACCGAACCAGCGTTGAGGGCTTCACCTTCGATGGCGGAGGAGGTGAGGATGTTTTGCAGGAGGGCGTCGAGCATGCTCTGGCGGCTTTGCTCGTCGTCTACCGAGCCCATCTTGCCCAGGAGAAGGCCCTGGTGATAGACGCATTGGCGCAGCAGGTCGGTGAGTTGATCTGCTTGCCAGGTGAAGCCTGGCCATTGGGGGTGTTGCCAGATCCAGGTAGGGGCCATGTTTGCCTCTGAGCCGAATAGGAGGGCTAATCGGCTCATTTGGTGAGCCGAATAAGTAGTCTATTCGGCTCACAGAGGATGGCAAGTGCCGATGCGATCAGTGTGGGACGCCCTGCCTTTCAGGCTGCGCTGTCGCGCGAACAACAGTTCCAGGGCACGACGCATATCCTGTGGGAGCGGGTTTACCCGCGATTACGGTAGTGGGTTCACAATAGCAATCGCGGGTAAACCCGCTCCCACAGGGTATGCGTTGGCTGCCCTTGCCTGATCCCGGTATGAAATGTAGGCTTTCGCGGTCGCTGCGGTTAGGCGGCCCAGGTTTGGTCGCCTGGATTTTCACAGTAGTCGTGCAGATGCCTGACTTTCCCTTTGCTCGCGTTTTTCAACGCGGGCAATGCCGTGTTATGGCAGCTGTGCGTAGGAGGGCTTCGGCCCTGCCGGGTTCCTACTGTGTCCGGTCGACCAACCTGCGTACAGTTGCCACCCTATTGTTTGGTCGCAAGCGGGTGGCGAATCGAACCACAGTAGGGAGCTTCACCATGAACAAGATCGTTCCAGACCCACCCCACGCCATCTTCGGCAAAACCGCCATGGTCGCCTTCGGGCACTGCAAGGCCGGTCATACCCCGATGTTCACTGTCCGTGCGGAAATCGACACGGAAGACGCCCTGGTCCATGCATCCTTGTTGATGAAAGGGATCTACGACACCCTCCAGCAACTCACCGAATTCGCCGAAGACGTGCCCAAGAACGGGCTGCTCTTCTCGTCGCTGTACTCGGCGGAAATGGCCAAGGGCCTGGTGGATGCGGTGATCGACGGGATCGAAATGGGGCGGCTGAGGGTTAGCGCCTAGCCGCGCGATACGGGAAGGCTCACCCCTCGGTGGGCTTTTCTGAAGCTTCCTTGGCGGTCAGCTTTTCCAGGAAGCGCATCAGCAGGCTTTCTTCGGCCCGCAGGCCCTTGCGGGGCGCAGCCATGCGCAGGTTCGCCAGTTCGCCTGCGTGGAAGGCCTCGATCACCGCCGGGTGGATATAGCACTTGCGGCATACGGCCGGAGTATTGCGCAGTTCCGCCGCCACTTCCTTGATGATTGCCACCACATGCTTCTTCGCAGCACTTTCCGGCTGCCACTCCAACTCGCGCAACAGGGTCAGGGCCAGGGCGCTGCCGGCCCAGGTGCGGTAATGCTTGGCGGTGAACTCGGCACCGGTCAGCTCCTGCAAATAACGATTGATATCGCTCGACGTCACGCTATGGCGCTCGCCGTTGTCGTCCAGGTATTGGAACAGCTGCTGGCCGGGAAGCTCCAGGCAGCTCTTGATGATGCGCGCCAGGCGTCGGTCGTTGACGCTCACCTCATGCTCGATGCCGCTCTTGCCACGGAAATGGAAACGGATGGTACTGCCGCTCACCTCGACATGGCGGTTGCGCAGGGTGGTCAGGCCGTAGGAACGATTCTGCTCGGCATAGCGGGCGTTGCCGATGCGGATCAGGGTTTCGTCGAGCAGATGGATAACGGTCGCCATCACCTTCTCGCGGCTGTGCTCGGGGCGGGCCAGGTGGCGTTGCAGGGTAGCGCGCAGCTTGGGCAAGGCCTTGCCGAAGGCCAGCAGGCTGCCGTACTTGTCGGCATCGCGGATCTCGCGCCAGCGCGGGTGGTAGCGATACTGCTTGCGGCCCCGGGCATCGCGGCCGGTCGCCTGCAGATGGCCGTCGGGGTCGGGGCAGATCCAGACGTTGGTGTAGGCCGGCGGGATGGCCAGCGCGTTGATCCGGGCAATCTCCTCAGCCGCACGCACGCGCTCGCCGGCAGGGGTGAAGTAGGCGAACTTGCCACGGAACATGCGGCGGGTAAGGCCGGGGGTGGTGTCATCGACGTAGTGAAGGCCGGCGGGGAGGAGGGGGGATTCGCTCACTTTGGGGGCTCGCTTGCAGGTCCGGGACAATCGCGGTGTCGGTACTCAGTTAGCCCGGTTGGAGGGGGATTAAGTTCCGGGATTTTCTGGCGTTGAGTCAGGTGACATCTCGTGACGATTTGGCGGGTCTGGCAGATATGGCCTGACCTAGGCTATTCGGCAGGTTTTCAATAATGGAGCCGCACCCCAGCAACTGCCCCGAGGCGTCACTTTGAGAAAGTTTGCTTTTGTAAGCGCTGCTGCCGAGCGTGAGTACAAGGACCTCCCCGAAGACATACAGGACGAGTTCGGCAAGGATCTGCGGCGCATTCAGTATGGGCAGGACCCCGAGCTGCCGATCAAGTCCTTGGCCTCAGTAGGCGCAGGGGTAATTGAGCTAATCATCAATGGCAGCCCCGCACAACAGGTGCGTGTACGTTGCGAAGTACGCTGAAATGGTGGTTGTGCTGCATTCGTTCGTGAAGACCACGAACCGATCCGACCGTCATGCAATGCAGGTTGCTGAGGACCGGATGAAGGAACTCAAGCAGGAGCTCAGAAACATGGGCTTCAAGGTTTAGCTGTTCTGGGCTTGGGCGATGATGATTCGAGGGGAGGACCCCGCGTCATCAGGGCCGGTGAAGCTGGTTCGGAATCCGAGCTTGTCGAGCATGTCCATCATGGCGTCCAGCGTGAATTTCTCGATTTTGCCATTGGCCAGTTCGGATACACGAGACTGGGTCACGTTTAGCCTGGTTGCGGCCTCACTCTGCTTGAGGCCCATTTTTTTGATGCAGTCAGTGATGAAGATCGACAGGTCCATCTTCAAGGCCATTTTGCTGGCCGTTTTTTCGTCATGAGTGACGTGGAAAGGACTTTCGTGGAATTGAAGCGCCATTGGGCGGCCCACCTGAATTATCTAAAATTTAAGATAAAAGGTTATCCGCCAAGGAGCAGGTTGTCAAAGCGCTCTGGCGTTTGGGCTTCTTCAGGCTCTAGCATTGCTCAACGCCTGCACCCAGCACTGATCTGAGCAGCGAGGACATGGGAGGTTCTGGCCTGCTTGCAGCGTCGCCAACTCCCCGCAATGGAAGCAGGCATGCAAGCCGTCGTGCTTGGGCTGACGATGCACGGCCTTCAAGCTCGGCGGCAGAACAGGCAAGCCGGGGCGGGTTTCGTCCTTTTCGTAGAAATACAGGCTGACGCCGCCGTTGATCTCGACGATTCCCAGGCGCACCTGGCCCAGGTGTTCCACGCCGCCCTGGCGCAGTTCCATGAGGAATTCGTCGTGAGCGATATTGCCCTTGTTCAATGTCTCCAGTTCGAAGCGTCCGTCCCGGATCAGGATGAAAGGCTCGCCTTCCAACCAGCATTGCAGGCGGTGATAGCGACTCAACAGGCGGGTAGTGAGTCGGTAGGCGATGCCCATGGCGACGAACACCATCAGCACCGGCAGGATCGGCACGTCGTGATAGAAGGTCACATCGCCGGCGGCCGAGCCCAGGGTCAGGATTACCACCAGTTCGAATAGGGACAGCTGCTTCACGCCACGGCGGCCGGCGACCTTGAGGAAGATGAACACCACTGCGTAGGCCAGCAGGGTGCGGACCATTACTTCGCCGAGGAAGGGCAGGGGGTGGTCGTCGAGGAGCATGCGGGGCCAGTCGAAAGCGGTCATTTTTCTGGGCTGAGAGGCTGTGGATACTGAGTTAGCCCTGGGCGTGGTCGATTAGTTCAAGTGGAAGGGCCTAAGGGGTGGGCTGTCGAGTGGCAGACGCTGGCTATTCAGATAGGTGCAGGCACCGTGTTGCTGGATAGGTGCCCAGACAAGCAGGACTAATGCTTTTCCAGCTTGGAGTACCCGCTCGGTAAATTATGCTCATCGACGAAGTGTCGGGTTTGAAGCTCAAGAACCATGTTCATGACATGGCTTACCTTCTCTTCCAGTCCCCAGGTAGCCGCGAGCTTGTCATAAGGGTTGGTGGCTGCGGCTCTTTTCGAAACCTTGCGGCTGACATCCTGTGAGAGTTTGCTCCAGCGGGAAACGAAGTCCTTCATTCTGGAGGCTTGTTCAGGTGTCAGGCAGGGGAAGCGGCGTAGCCGGTCAACCAGATACATAAGCCGGCGTTTCCGGACTTGGGGCAGACCGGGCGTGTTCAGCCTTTTTTCGACGGACTCGCACATGGCATCGTTTTCATACCAAAACGCATAGGCGAACTGAGAGGCTGCATCTTTTGGAAGTCGCTCCAGCGAGCCCTTTGTCGCAGCGACCACGAGATGATGGAATTTGTCCCCCTTAGGGGCGCTTTCCATCATGGGTACTGCTGGCTTGGGGGGCTGGACCGAGGCTTTACCGGTGTCGGCGACGCATGCAGCGCGTTTGCCTTTGGCAGGGACAGGCCGGTCTTTCCCGTGAGGCTGTCTTGTTACCTTGGTCGCTTCAGCACGTTTCATCTCGCTCTCAGGCTCCGTCGAGAATGACCTTCAAATAACTGATCACCGTCGTCTTGTCGCAGGGGTAGTAGTCGATGGCTTCTCTGGCAAGCCTATCAAAGGTTTCGAGATCAAGCTTCAGGCTACGGATAAGTGTCAGGATGTCTTCCTGATCGCGATCGGTAAAGCGCCCCAGTTTGGAGATGGCCAGATCGTACGGGCTCGCGATGAACACCTGCATCGAAGAGCCTTCCTGACCGGGTAGGGGGATTGCGCGCTGGTCATAGTCCTCATGAAGGGGGCATAGTGAGTTATTGAAGCCTTGGTCGAAAACGACAGACAGATCCTGCCCATCGTCTTCGTAGTCCTCGGGTGCCTGGAACCGCGCTTTTACTTCCTCTCTGAGCAAACGCTCAGTGGCTTGTATTTCCGCATCCACGTCGGCACTGCCTCGGGCGTTCGTCAGTATGTGCAGCGCACAGCCGCCGAAGACGTAGATCTTCAGTGTGCCGGGGGCCATGCCTTCGACAAGGGGTACGGCTCGCTCGAAGAGACGTTGGATCGCCTGGGATAGAGGGGTTTGGAGGTGAAGCATGATCGTGGAGCCCTGCGACGGAGGTGCGTCGATTTTAGTCGACCAAGGGCTGGGTGGTTGTTGAAGGTTTGAGAGTAAAGATGTCTGGCGGGGCGTCGGAAACGATAAGTCCCCATTAGCGGGGCTTGCCACCTTGGTGCGGCCGCAGAAGTCGAATTTATAAACGAGAGATTGTTTTTGTTGAATAGGGGGAGGACAGAAATGGTGAACTCAGAAATGGGACTGATTTATTTCTCCGTCCTATTTCTCAGGAAATAAATCATTCCCCTTTTGTCGTGTCATATGGACCAGTGCCCTATAGTCGTCGATGATGTCCTGCCTACAATCATCCCCGTAGTCTTCATAGAAGCCTCTTTGGAATGGCTCTGTGCGAATCCCGAAGTATCTCTCGTGCCACCCTCCGGCTTGGGTGATGAGCACATGAGGGAGCGCTGCATCGAACTGGTCAGCAGTGATATCTAGGTTGTGCCCATCGAGCCTCAGCCAGATGTGCCGTTGCCTCAAATCTTCTTTTAACTCGCCAGTCACCACCTCGATGGTGATGCCCTCATGTTCTTCAGACAGAAACCACGCCAGCAGCAAACTCGCGAGCTCACAGCAAGCCGTGGGAAACCTGGAAAACAGGCCGAACGCAAACTCTTGCGGAGGGCGCTGCCGGAACGCGTTTGAGAACGTCATAGCTGAAAGCACAACGTCTTGCGCAAGGCTGGAAGGGTTCACCATCTGAGTCTTCTCAACAGCAAAAACAAAAAAGGCCCACCTTTCGGTGAGCCTTTTGAGTACTGCGTATGGCGCACCAGGAGTCGAAATTAGTCATAACTGTATGGTTTATATGAATTTTAGTTTTGAATTTAAATCCGCTATCTCTAAAAATATCCTTTTGCTCTCTCTCAGTCAGTCATTGGAGCGCTGCTAGATTTTCGATATGATCGCTACAATCCATTCCTGATTAGGGAGCGCAAAACTGGACCGAAAGCTAGAATTATTTAATATGTGAATTGGTTGGGCGCGACTATCCAGTGCAGGTCAACCGTCTTAGATGATAGATCGTGCAGGATTTTAACTATTTCTTATGATGAGTTGCATAGCTAATGCTCGGTGTCAATAATTACTACTTCGCAGGGTCGTATAACGGGCTAGTTAGAGCGCTAAAGTAATTCAAAGTTACCGTTCTCCAAGCCGAATGCTACAGTGGTGTTTTCGTTAGAGTAAATATTGACAAAGATATAGTTTCGGTCATTCTCATCTATGGAGCTGTAAAGCACGGGGGTGAAATTTTCAAAGCCAAAGTTCCAGCGTGGAAAAGATATCAAATTGCCGTAAAGGTCAGAGGTCCTATTGTATTGTTCAGTTACTGAAAGATAGAGATTTTCTCGCTGACACCATAGATCAATAGCAAGTGGAGTAGGGAGCTCATCTAGTCGAGAATTAAACAAAAGCGTGCCAGGTTCTAAACGTTCCGGCTGTGGCTTAGAGGCTAGCAGCAAAGAAAAATCTGCTATCTCGATGGAGTTATCAGTGGTAACTGGGCTGATTATAGAGACTTTGATGGGAAGGGTTTTCGATATCTCATTTAAAAGGTAAAGCGCTTTTATATTTCTTCTAAAAAAATATAATACGTTCTCGGGTTGATTCTGAATGCCCTTCGGAATTTTAAGTGTCGTATTTCCAATTTCGCACTCAACTGTAAATTTATAGCTGCTAGTCTGTTCTAGAAATTTATGAGCTTTTAAAAGTTTAGGCAAATGTTTGATGTCTAATAACTTCTTGCCAATCCAAGACGCTATCGTGCTACCAAACTCCATTGTTCCTTTTTCATTTTCTAGGTCGACTATGAAGTTGTACTGAAATAAACCGTTTAAGGCGCGGCCTGAATAGTCTTGAACTCGTTTGCCTCCCTTCAATAATGATTGAAAGGAGCCTAGGGAGAAAATCCCTTTGTCGGACTCCAGAAATAGTTCGCTTTCAATTTTGTGTTTTTTTGACTTGAGTATTATTACAGATTTAGGGTTTGTTTTTTTCAACTCTTGGAAGATGTCTATGCCAACGAAGTCAATGCCTTCTGACGGTATGACTATGTCCTCACCTGTGAGTCGGAGGTTTTCGAATTTTTCAAAAAGTAACGACCGAGTTTCGGCGCTAGGGATAATAGAAATACTTGGAACAAACCCTTCTTTAGCGGTTATGTCGTATCTCACTTTTCGATTTGTTGTTGTTATTTCAACTTCGTAATTTGGGTCAATTGATTTTAAATGGTCTTCATATCCCTCCAAAACGGCAGTCAAATCTAATTTTCCAGCACCACTGCCACAAAGAGCTAGCGTAGCTTCAATTATGCCTGCCCGAATTTCATTTTTTACTTCGAATGGTGCCATAAGAGCAACGCCGACCAATGTAGATGCGTAAGCTAAGTGATTGGCTTTCATCGTTTTAAGGCGATTGGCATCATGGAAGGTTTCTTCATTATCTATGAGCTTGGAGCAAGAGTAGCAAAGCCAAATTCCATTGTCATAATGCTTTCTTTGCTCTGTTGTTTGATTGGGATCATACCGTTTAGAGCCGGGACCAGAAGCCGCGCCACAAATGTGAGCAGCCACGCCGATACTGTTACGCTGATCTCCGGAGTGAGTAGGGCCTACAGTCATCACCCGGCATCTAGAACAAAGGTTTGCGGCAAGAGCTAGAAGTTTAATTTTGGTGGCTTCAGTAAAGTCGTCGCGAGAGTTCATGCTGGGATCATTAGTGGGAGAAATAATATGTGTGAAGTAGCATGGCTCTGCTCTGCGAGAGTGCCTTGTAGTAATGCGAGAAGTACTAACTTCGCTCTAATACGCCAAATAAGTTAAGAGTAAGCTCAGCGTTCCAGCAAGCCAGAGCCATAACTACATAAATTGCTACGATGACGATGCATGAGGCCCAAAAATTAACTTTTACTGGAAATAATGAGTTGTCGATCATTGCTTGGAGTTCATTAGCCGACATATGCGATCTGACAATGCTCTTCCAGTCAGTGAAGAGTTTTGTGGATATTAAGCTTACTGCAATGGCGCCCCAGATTCTCAAAGATACAGCTACAGCTAAATACACAGCAAAGGATCTGAACAAGATCACGGCTTCAGGGCTTCTGAGAGCATCTTCCGCAATGAATCTTCGCGACACTACTCCGGCAGTTAATACAAACGCCAGAGCCAGTACGTCGGTTAATAGACTACCAACAAACTGATTGCTTGCAGTCACAAATTTGTCTACCACGCCAGACAAGTCTTTTTGTATGTCAGAAAGTTCTTTTGTGTAGTCTTTTTTTCTATCAAGAACAACATACTTATATCTTGACTTTGCTTCGATAAATGACGGTGCGATTAAGTGGATAGCCTTGGTTAGCGATTCGCCATCCTTTATGTCTAAGCTTAGCCTGTCTACAACTAATAAAATTCTTGTTTCTTCGTCGCTTTCGGCATAGCACCACTCTACGCACTTAGTTAATGCGTCTATCTCATTATTTGTTATATTGCCTGGCTGCTTTTCGATCGCTGGAATCTCAAGCTTTCGTTTACCTTTTAAGACAATTTTATCCCAGCCATAAAATTCTTGAGATAGCGAAATTAAAGCATAGGTGGCAAAGGCCCTGTCAAAATATAATGATATCTCTGGGTTTTTTTCGCCCCAAGTCAAGAAGAACTTTTCGGGAGATACCATCACGGCACTGCCAGTAACAAAGTGAACTTGCTTCAATATTTTATCTAGTTGAGGAAGTTTTGTAGAGGCCAGCCATTCAATAGGTAGAGGCTCCTCGTAGCTCCTAGTTGGGATTATGGCCACCTTCGGTCCGCCGAATGGTGCTTTTAACCCATGAAGAAATATTTTTAGAGGACGCTCTGTTTTAAATGCGGTGTCAAGATCGCCGCCAATCATGCCCGATACGTCTGGAAGCCAAGTTTTTAAAAAATAGTCTAAGCTGAGGAATAGCATTGCATCTAAATCTATGCTTATTGCCGATGCGGCCTCTAATAGCTTCTTCTTGTCGGTAACCGTTATTGACCATTCACAAAGTTGTGAGGATGAGAAGTCTACTTCGTCCCATGATTCATCAAATCCCTCAAGTTTTAACCGAATAGACTCTAAGTTTGAACCGTTGACCAGCTTAGCTAATGATGCTAGATCTTTACGAACATGATCGTTCATGCTGCCGGAGCAGGTCGCAGCGAACGTATTTTCGGAGTACGTTGAACCCTCGCGCTTTCCAAGGCGTGTGAGTAAATCACAAGTCAGATCAAGGTCAAGAGGCATTTCTAATCTCTCTCTTCGATAGTGCTAGCCTTGATGGTGATTATGAATGATCCATCAGCCTGTTTCTTTTTATCCAGAATATTAGGATTTCTCTCGCCCTGCCAGATGATTTTAATTCCAGCATCTGTGAGCCATTCGCCTTTCCTATCCTTGTTTGGAATGGATCCAGCTTTAGGTGAAAAAACTACACCGCCAAGACCTACTTCATCCATGTGTGCGTCGAAGCTGGCTGACATTCTTTCAGCCTGAGCATTGTCAGAGTGACAGCAGACGCGATCCCTAAGTTCAGTGTAAGATAGTTCCCCATCCGAAAATGCATCAAGCAACGTGATTACTGAGTGGCGAATGTCTGCTGGGGTTTTTCCATCTAAACTGCCATCGTAAGATTTTGCCCATCTGTGGCATTCTACAACTACTTGTTTAGTTATTGCGGAATCGTTCTTTCTTAGTTGCACGCCAAGAAAACGTTTAAAGTAGTCGGTGATTGCGTCTTCGGTATCCAGAACTGCGCCTGATTTTTTTCTCTCTATAGCAAGTACGTCCCACGAAAAATTTTCTCCAAGTTGAATTAGAGCTTTTTTCTGAACGGCGGCGACCTGTTCCGAAAGCGCTTCTATGATTTCTTCAAGACGAACTTTTGTTGACTGTTCAGAATCCCTCTGCTGTCTTAGGACTGTTGAGTAGTCTAATTTTATAAGTGCTATTAATGATTGGCGTTCGAGTCCATTTATAATTGTGACTCGTGCGACAATCAGTACGCCGTCTGCAGTTTGACCGGTATGCTGGCTCAAAAAAAGCCTAGCAATTTCCTTGGAGTGATCAATAAAACTGTCATCGGGGTTTTGAATGATGGCTTCACAAGAAGCGACAAGATGAGATGTCGCTTTGTCGACAAACGTATACTGAGTGCCTTGACCGGTTTCAGCAATTATCTTTTTGAAAAATTGCCGTTGGGATTCGCTTGAAAGAACTACCTCGTCAAGATACTCAGGCTCGGCCTCGCTCGATTTTAAAATGTGATATATGAAATTTTCAACTACGAGTTCGTTTCTCTGAGTTTGTGTAAGGACACTGTTACGGTTTCTCAATTGGAGTTCCTTTCCATGGCTGGGTGGCAAAATGCCATGAAAGCAGGGCGCTCCATTGTAATCAACCTTTTTTACCTTTTGAGAGTCAGAAACATAGCTTGAGATACCCTGATCGACCTTAGTATCGTAGTCAATTCGGACGTTTGCTATACGCAGCCGGTGGTTGCTGAGGTCAGGTCTCGCTCAAAGCTTGAAAAGCCACGACGTTCCTAGGCGCAGAACAAGCAACCTGGCCGTTAGCACGTAGTAATACCGAGTAGCCTCGCTGCGGTGGCCAATGCAGTCCTTGAGGAACCATACCACATGCTTTCTATGCCAGGCCCACGGCGTTTCTCGCTGCCAGCGCCTCGCAATTTCAGCTTGCATGACTTTCGCCTGATGCAAATGGCGTCGTCGTGTCGTGTGCGATCCGGTCAGCACGCCAGCTAAAAAGAGTTCCATATCGAAGGACCTGCTCATGCCCGTCCTCCAATGTAGGCTGAAAGCACATCGACCCGCCCGTGCCCCAATTCATAGCTGATTTGCCTTCGAGCCTCGCGATCAAAGTGCTGATCCAACCGGTAGCATTGACCACCCTTGATGGGGGCTCGGTGTTGGGTGATTTGCTCATAGCGCTCACATGCGTAAGCCGCTCGTAGCTCATGGAAGCCTTTGAGCTTGTGTGCATGCAGGACGTCCCGCGCTGGGCGGACGACTTCTTGCAGGACATTCAGATAGCTTTCGTGTGGTGCAATTAGGTTGCGGCTACCTGCAGACGACACCTGCCGTGCAAACCCAAGGACACCTCGAACATGGTCGTCCACCGCAATCCAGCGTGGCGCTGAGGCGCCGGCGCGGCCGCCTTTGGTGCCATCCTGGATGTTGATCCTGCCTTGGTCGTTAGCCTCACGACATAACCGTGGCAGGTCAGCCAATATGGCCTCACGCAAGCGCATGCCAGTGGCTCGCGCTAACAGAACAATCACGGCGGCCCGTAGCTGATGTTGGCTGCGAAGCGCATCGACTATCTGCTTAACATGATCGCGGTCTTGGCCCTGAGGCACTAAATGTCGAACCCCGGTGCGCTGCATACCCAGCGCCTTGCTCGGGCTGGGCAATGTCACGTACTGATCACCGCGAAGCGCTGCCATAGTCCTGTTAACGCTGGATAGGCGGTTTTGTGCGGTGCTGACAGCAAGGTCACCGCGCCTAACCGCGTCGCGCAGATACGCCGCATAGTCGGCCAATACCTTCCGATCAATCTGCCGCGCATCATTGATACCCGGCCCCTGTTCTGAGCGGCACCACTCCACGAATGCCTGCCACCGATCACAGTGAGCCTTCACCGTGCCGTAGTGGCCGCCGCCGAACATGTCTTTCAGCGCCTGCGGCCCTGCGTATCTCAATTGCCTGCCGTAGCCGAAATTACAGCCATCGCGTCTACCCACCAATGCCATGTCGAATCACCTCATCGCCTGGTCTCCGATCCTCGCCCCACGTCATCCCGCCAAGAATGTTGAGTGTTATCAGGGATCAAGGCCCCTGCGACCTGTGGGGAATGTCCGCTACGCGGGACTGGCGGCTCCTTACGTCCGGGAGCAAGGGCATCTCATAATCTGGCCTCCTGAGCACCGTTACCGGTGGGCGGGGTGGAGGCTGCATTGGCTGACGAGACCAGTGCCGCGAGATCCTGAGCCAGGTGCAAGAAGCAATGCGATGACCGGGGCATGCCTGACTGTCAGTCAGGTGCAGTCCATTCCTTGGTCTGCGGCACCATCATCTGCATGGCTGTTGCTGGTGACATCGGCGTTTGTCACGCCGATTGTCACGAGGGGGAATGCCGCAAAGCCTTGTGCGATCAGGGCTGCGGCAGTGGTAGAAGTGCCCGTCTCTTTTCAGGAAAAGAGACGGGCACAGGTTGGCGCAGTATTCGGCCAAGCGGATAGGTTGCTGCAGGGCAGCGAGGTACGGTGTATCTGGCGCACAAGCGCTATATGTGTAAGAGCATCCATCACATGGGTAGTGACCGGGCGAGCTGCCGGATGCGAATCGCCCTTGGGCAGAACCACCACGGGAGCGGCGTGACCTTTAAGGTTCGGGTCACCTGGGGTGCTGTCATCGACAGCGCTTGCAACTCCCGGTCTACGCCTGTGGACAATATTCGTCAAGCAAAGCGATTTCAGGTATTTAGCGTCTGTGGATAAAACTATCCCCCGGTGGACATCAGTGGTTTTCCACAGACGTAAGCTGTGCCAGCAGTTTTTTTCTTAGGTATGGTCCATTCAAACGGGGCGGCTTTGCAGCCCCGTTTGAATGGACCCGCGCGGAGGAGCTTCATGCGGTGCTGTGGGTAACTTCACAGCGAGTTGAGGTGGTGGTGCGGCGGGTTACTCGGTCCTCTTGGCACTGCGCAGGCGTGTGACGTTCTCGCCCGTCTGTTTGGCAAACTCATACGGCGTTACATGGTCCTCGCGGTTCGCCTCCAGAAACCGGCTCCACCAGGTCATGATCATCCGGCGCTCTTCTAGGAACTCGGCCTTGTGGGTATAAGCGGCCCGTACGTTGTTGCGTTCCTTGTGACTCATCTGCCGCTCGATAGCCGTCTCCGACCACAGCCCGGACTCGACCAGCGCACTGCACGCCATGGCTCGGAACCCGTGGCCGCAGATATCCACCTTGGTGTCGTAGCCCATCGTCCTGAGCGCGGCATTCACCGTATTTTCGGACATCGGTTTCCACGGCTTGGCATCTCCCGCGAACACCAGGTCGAACTTGCCGGTGATCGCGTGGATCTGCTCAAGCAAAGCCACTGCTTGCGGTGATAAGGGTACAACGTGGATGTCCCCGGCCATCTTTGTACCCCTTGTGGAAAACGGCACGCCGTCCAGCGCCGGGCGGGTGTCGGGGATCTCCCAGATTCCCCGCTTGAGGTCGAACTCGTTCCAACGTGCGAAGCGCAGCTCACTGGAGCGTACGAACACGTGCAGCGATAGCATCACGGTAAGGCGTGTGAGTGGACGACCTTTGTAGCCGTCGATACGCGCCTGTAGCTCAGGCAACCGCGATAAGGGTAGTGCGGGTCGATGTGTAACCCGTGGCGTTTTGATCGAGCCATCGAGATCGTGAGCCGGGTTCGCCGTGATCAGTCGCAGCCGTTTGGCCTCGCGCATGATGCTTTGCAGGTAGTTCTTGACCCTGAGCGCCACGTCGATGGTGCCGCGCCTCGTCACGGCTTCCAGTGGCTGCATGAGGTCGTGGGTGTCCAACTCAACGATTGCTCTGGCGCCGATCAAAGGGAATACGTGAGTTTTCAATCGGCTGAGTACTGTCTTGGCGTGGCCGGGCGCCCACTTCGGCACCATGTTGGCGTGCCAGTCGAGCGCAACGCTTTCAAAGGTGCGGCCGTTGATCACGGCTTGGGTCTTGGTTTGTTGCTTGTACTGGATGGGATCTATGCCGTTGGCGAGCTGCTGCTTGATCTCGAAGCGCTTGCGGCGTGCGTCGCCCAGCCCGACCACCGGGTAGCTACCGAGGGCGGTCAGGCCTTCGCGGCCATCCGGTTTCACGTACCTGAGCCGCCAACCTTTGCGGCCGTTGGGTTGCACAAGCAGGTAAAGACCGTCACCGTCGAAGAGCTTGTACTCGCGCTCTCTGGGCTTTGCCGTGCGACAGGCGGTGTCTGTAAGCGGGGCAGTGGTGCGGGCCATAAGGGTAGTCTCCGATATCGAAACGGACCTCTATCTTTAAAACTACCCTTATTAGCGCTGGCTACCCTCGGAATCCGACGGAACGCCAAAACGAAAAAACCCGCCAGAAGGCGGGTTTTTCGGGGGTTCCAGAGATTTTGAAAGCTTTCTATGGAACCTTGAATGGTGCCGGCACCAGGAATCGAACCCGGGACCTACTGATTACAAGTCAGTTGCTCTACCATCTGAGCTATACCGGCAGTAGGCGCGCTATTATAGCGATCGGTTTGGTTCTGTAAACCACTTCCTCGAAATCCTGATAGAAGCCCCGTAGATCGGGGCTTTTGGCGTTTTGGGTTGGGTGTTTCCAGTGCGGGTGGTGTTGGGTTTGGGGACCGCTTTGCGGTCCTTCGCGGGCCTCGCTCCTACCTGGTTTGTGGTGGTTGTGGAGGTTGGGCTCGGGTCAAGCGGGGCGCTGGCTTGGCGGGGTCTTGGTGGGGGATTCGGCATTGCACTCGTTGGCAAGCCAGCTCCCACAGGGAACGCGCCAGTTTTTGGACATTAAGTAAGACAGTTGCTCCCACAGTGTCCGCGTCGGGCTTGGAACTGTGCTTTACGCGACACCGCAGCCTGCGCCAGGTGGCCTCCCGCCCAACCCGATCTGAATAACCCCCGCCTAATTCGCTTTAACGCTTATGCACAAACCACATCAACTCCTTGCTTTCCATGCAGCTGCGCTACACCGCCGCATTGACGCCGGCGCAAACGGCTGTTTTCTCAGGTGTTTGGCCGGGTCGGAAAAATCGCGCAGTTCGGGTTTGCGCTTAAACCCGGCGTGCTATCAAGCGGAAACCGTGAAGTTGCTCACAGACTTATCCACAGGTTGTTCGGCCAGCAGCATGAGGTTGCGGGGGGTGAGCGAGTGTGGGCAGAAGGTGCCGAGCCGGACGTTGTAGCCCTGTTCGTGCAGGTAGAGCGCACGATCCAGCACCAGCCATAGCTCCAGCGGGCGGCGGAAGAGGTTGCGCAGCAGTTCGAGGTTGCGGATCTGGGCCAGGCGTTGCCAACCGGCAGCTTCGAGTGCGGGCCAGTCGGTCCCCTCTTTTATGGAAATGCCCTTGAGCGCGGCGAGGTGCTGGCAGTACTCGGCGAAGGGCTTTTGCAGCCAGGCACTGGGCAGCGATGGTGTGGGGAGGTAGTCGTCACTGTTGCGCAGTTGCCGTTGCAGCAGGTCGAAGCCGAGGCGCCAGGCCATCGATTGATCACGCTGGCGGCGGATGCGGTTGCCCGCGGTGACGGTTTCGCTGAGCGGCAGGCCGAGGTCGTCGAGGTCCAGTTGAAGGGTCGAAGCGCGAGCGGCTGTGGATAACGCTTGGTAGTGCGGGCCCGCGGTGCGGTTGTAGCAGCAGGGGGCGATGGCCAGTTGTGCGCAGCCCTTGGCCGCGGCGAGCTGGATCAGGCGGACATGAAGGTCGCCGCACGCATGCAAGGCCACCGGTGTGTGGGCGGCGGTGATGTGCTCGGCGGTGCTGGCGGCCATTACGTCCTGCAAACGGTGCTCGGCCGGAAGGTGGTGGTGCTGGCTGAGGTGCTCTCCTGCGGCAACCAGGGCCGGATCGTATTCGAGGCAGGCCAGCTGTTGCCCGGTGCCCAGCAGGCGGCGGCCGAGGTGGCCTTTGCCGGAACACCAGTCCAGCCAGTGCACAGGACGCCGGGCAAAGTCGAGGTGGGCGGCAAAGGCTTCGATCTGCTGCCATTTGCGGCCGGGGACATCGACGTTCAGGCGCGGGTTGGCTGGCGGCAAGGGAACTGTGGATAAGTCATCCAGTGCTGCCAGTTCGCGGGCGCGGGCGGCCAGTTGTGGATAAGGCGCTGGGGCCGGGACGCTGCAAGGGTCGTTGTGGACGGATTCAGCGTGGTCCAGGGATTGGTTGCGCAGCCAGTCGGACAGGTCCGGGTGATCAATCTCCCAGGGGAGTTGCAGGCTGGTGAAGGGGCGCGGGTGCCAGAGATTGCGGTGTTCCCGGAGGAATTGGTCCAGGGCCTGGAAGCGGGGGAGGAGTTGGGTGTTTTCCAGGTGGGACATGGGACTGAGGCCAGGGTGTTTTTGAAGAGGTGTGGTGGGCAGGCACGACCAATCGCGGGTGAACCCGCTCCCACGATTGGGGGAGCGGGGACCTTGATATCAGCGACCGTGCGCGGCATCCACGCGCAGCCAGCGCTCCAGCAGCTTGAACGCCTGCACCAGGACGAACGAGATCACCAGGTAGAACACGCCTGCCGCGAAGAAGATCTCCACCGGCATGTAGGTCCGGGCGATGATCGTGCGGGCCATGCCGGTGATGTCCAGCAGGGTGACGGTGCTGGCCAGGGCGCTGGCCTTGAGCATCAGGATCACTTCGTTGCTGTACGCCGGCAGGCCGATGCGTGCGGCGCGCGGCAGGAGGATGTGGATCATCGCAGTGGCCCGGGACATGCCCAGCGCCCGCGCCGCTTCGATCTCGCCCCGCGGGATGGCCTGCAGCGAGCCGCGCAGGATCTCGGCGATGTAGGCGGCGGTGTGCAGGGTCATGGTCAGTGCGGTACACCAGAACGGGTCACGCAGGTAGGGCCACAGCGAGCTGCTGCGCACCGCGTCGAACTGCGCCAGGCCGTAGTAGACCAGGAACAGCTGCACCAGCAATGGCGTTCCGCGGAAGAAGAAGATGTAGCCATACGGCAGTGCCCGCACGTACCAGCGTTGCGAGGAGCGGGCGATACCCAGCGGGATGGCGACGATCAGGCCGAGGATGACCGCGATGGCCAGCAGTTCCAGGGTCAGCGTGGCGCCCTGGGCCAGACGCGGCAGCCATTTGATGATGACTTCCCAATTCATGAGTTGGCCCTCGCAAAGCCGCGACCGGCACGTTTTTCCAGGAAGTGCATGCCGGTCATGGCAACGATGGTCAGCCCCAGGTAGATGAAGGCGGCAACCGCGTAGAAGGTGAAGGGCTCCTTGGTGGTGGTCACGCCGTTCTGCGCCTGGCGCATGATTTCTTCCAGGCCGATCACCGACACCAGCGCAGTGTCCTTCATCAGGATCATGAACAGGTTGCCCAGGCCGGGCAGGGCGATACGCCACATTTGCGGGAGGACCAGCCGCGAGAAGATCCGGCCCTTGGACAGGCCCAGGGCCATGCCGGCTTCACGGTGCCCTTTGGGAATGGCGAGCAGCGCGCCGCGGAACACTTCCGTGGCATAGGCGCCGAAGCACAGGCCGAGGGCAATGACGCCGGCGGCGAAGGCGCTGAGTTCCAGGCCGGGAACGCCGATCAGGTCGCCCAGCTTGCTCATCAGGGTGACCGAACCGAAATAGATGAAGAGTACCCAGAGCAGTTCCGGCACGCCGCGAACGATGGTCGAGTAGGTGCCGCCGATCCAGCGCAGCGCTTTGAACGGCGAAGTCTTGGCCAGGGCGCCAAGCAGGCCGAGCACCAGGCCCAGGCAAAGTGCCGCGAGCGCCAGCTTGACGGTCATCAGCGTGCCAGCGGCCAGCGCCGGACCGAATCCGTGTAGATCAATATTCATGGGCAGGCAGGTTCAAGAGACCGGCACCGCGCAAGACGGTGCCGGTCGGGGCGGATCAATAGATATCGAACGGGAAGTACTTGTCGTTGATCTTCTTGTAGGTGCCGTCGGCGATGATTTCCTTCAGCGCGGCGTTCAGCTTGTCTTTCAGTGGATCACCCTTGCGTACGGCGATGCCGATCTGGTCGCTTTCCACCACGGGCTCGCCCTTGAACTCGTAGTTCTTGCCGGCATCGGATTTCAGCCAGTCATAGTTCACGTACTTGTCTGCCAGCAGCGCGTCGACGCGGCCGGAGGTCAGGTCGAGGTAGGCGTTTTCCTGGGTGTCGTACAGCTTCACCTCCACATCGCTGCCGTAGTTGTCATCCAGCCAGGTGGCGGACAGGGTGGCGCGCTGGGTGCCGATGACCTTGCCTTTCAGCGAGGCCTTGTCGGTCTTGAAGTCGACATTCTTCGGCGCGATGAACTGCAGCTTGTTGGAGTAGTAGCGGTCGGTGAAATCGACGGCCTGCTTGCGCTCGTCGGTGATCGACAACGAGGAGACGATGAAGTCGAACTTCTTGGCGTTCAGGGCCGGGATGATGCCGTCCCAGTCGGAAGTGACCACCTCGCATTCGACCTTCATCTTGGCGCACAGGGCGTCGCCGATGTCCTTGTCGAAGCCGACCACCTGGCCGCTGGCGTCCTTGCTGTTGAATGGAGGGTAAGCGGCTTCGATACCCATCCGCAGTTTTTCCGCGGCCATGGCATTGGCCGAGAACACCAGCGTGGCGGCAGCGGCCAGGAGGTACTTCTTGTAGTTCTGCATGCGTGTTGCTCCGTTAGCGGTTGCTGGACATGAATTGCTTACAACGCGCCGAGGTCGGGTTTTCGAAAACCTGCTGCGGCGATCCTTGCTCTTCGATGAGGCCTTGATGAAGGAACACGACTTCGCTCGAGACTTGCCGGGCGAAGTTCATTTCGTGGGTCACCAGCAGCATGGTCCGGCCTTCGTCGGCCAGGGCGCGGATGACGCTGAGGACTTCCTGGACCATTTCCGGATCCAGCGCGGAGGTCGGTTCATCGAACAGGATGACCTTGGGTTTCATCGCCAGGGTCCGGGCGATGGCGGCGCGTTGCTGCTGCCCGCCGGAAAGCTCGGTGGGGTAGCTGTGGCGCTTGTTATGGATGCCGACCTTGTCCAGCAGCGCTTCGGCGTGCTCGATGGCTTCGGCCTTGCTCTGCCCCAGGACGCGGCGCGGCGCCTCGATGATGTTGTCGAGGATGCTCATGTGCGGCCAGAGGTTGAAGTTCTGGAAGACGAAGCCGATCTCGCTGCGCAGGCGGTTGATCTGCCTGTTGTCGGCGGCGATCAGCTCGCCGTTGCGCGCCGCCTTGAGCTTGAGAGTTTCGCCGGCGACGAGGATTTCGCCCTGGTGCGGGTTTTCCAGGAGGTTGATGCAACGCAGCAGGGTCGATTTGCCGGAACCGGAGGAGCCGAGGATGGAAATCACGTCGCCGTCACGGGCGGTAAGGGAGATGCCCTTGAGAATTTCCTGCTCGCCGTAGCGCTTGTGCAGGTTGCGGATTTCCAGCGCGGGCGTGGCCTGGGCCATGTGCGGTCCTCATATGTTCTGTGCGTTCTGCTGTTGGCGGCCGTCCTGGCGAGGCGCAACGCTAGCATAGCGCTCGGATCGCAGCCAAGAAGGGCGAGCAGGGTGGGCGGCCGGGGCAAGGGCGGGTGTCGCATCGTTGCAGTGGAATGTCGCGTCGCGGTCCGCCGGTTCCGTTCTACGGGCCGGAGCCAGGATGAAAAAAGGCGCGATGGTGCCAGTTTTGACCGCTGGAGGAAAGGCGTATTTGGTCGCGGTGCATTTCGGTGGCGCCTTCGAGGCATCGCGGCGGAGGAGTGGGTTGCACCTTTGTGCTTCATAAAGTTGCACAAGGTGTTACCCAGTTCCGGTTATGGAGCACCCATTTCTAATTGTAAGTGGGTATTTCAGTAATCCGGCAAAGTCTGGCAAGTTTGGCGACCTTTCGGCCAATGGCTGGCGGAAAGCGCCGCAGGCCCCGTCTGTCGTGGTTTCAAGGTGTTGCGCACATGAGCGGTCATCGATCTGGCCCGCTTATTGCCATCCACCTGTCACGGGACGCGGGTGCCTCAAAAGGGCATGCGGCTCCAATCGCGGGACGATCTCCCATTCTTTGCATAGGTAGTTTTATGAGCGGTAAGCACAATTCCAATGACCTCGCTCAGGGGCTCAAGCAACGGCATGTGACCATGCTGTCCATCGCAGGCGTGATCGGCGCCGGTCTGTTCGTCGGTTCCGGCCATGCCATCGCCGCGGCCGGCCCGGCCGTGCTGCTGGCCTACGCCGCTGCGGGTACGCTGGTGGTACTGGTGATGCGCATGCTCGGCGAAATGGCCGTGGCCTCGCCGGACACCGGTTCCTTCTCCACCTACGCCGACCGTGCCATCGGGCACTGGGCCGGTTTCACCATCGGCTGGCTGTACTGGTGGTTCTGGGTGCTGGTCATCCCGCTGGAGGCCAACGCCGCCGCGACCATCCTCAACGCCTGGTTCCCCGACGTGGCGATCTGGGTTTTCACCCTGGTCATCACCCTGCTGCTGACCGCGACCAACCTGTTCAGCGTGAAGAACTACGGTGAGTTCGAGTTCTGGTTCGCCCTGCTGAAGGTCGTGGCGATCATCGGCTTCATCATTCTTGGCCTGGCCGCCATCTTCGGGTTCATGCCGAACAGCCAGGTCAGCGGTGTCAGCCATCTGTTCGACACCCAGGGCTTCATGCCCAACGGCCTCGGCGCGGTGCTCGGCGCCATGCTGACCACCATGTTCTCCTTCATGGGTACCGAGATCGTCACCATCGCTGCCGCCGAATCGAAGGATCCGGGCAAGCAGATCAGCAAGGCGACCAACTCGGTGATCTGGCGGATCTTCCTGTTCTACCTCGTGTCGATCTTCATCGTCGTTGCGCTGGTGCCGTGGAATGCCGGCGAGCTGGCGGAAGTCGGTTCATACCAGACCGTGCTGCAACTGATGGGCATCCCCCACGCCAAGCTGATCGTCGATATCGTCGTGCTGATCGCCGTAACCAGTTGCCTCAACTCGGCGCTGTACACCTCGTCGCGCATGCTGTTCTCGCTGAGCAAGCGCGGTGACGCCCCGGCGATCGCCCAGCGCACCAACGCCAGCGGCACGCCGCACTGGGCGGTGCTGCTGTCTACCGCGGCAGCGTTCCTGACCGTGTTCGCCAACTATGTGGCGCCGGCCCAGGTGTTCGAGTTCCTGCTGGCCAGCTCGGGGGCGATCGCCCTGCTGGTGTACCTGGTGATCGCCGTGTCGCAACTGCGCATGCGCCGCCAGCGCATGGCGCGGGGCGAGAAGATCGCCTTCAAGATGTGGGCCTTCCCGATGCTGACCTGGGTGACCATCTTCTTCATCGTCGGCGTGTTGACCCTGATGCTGATCCGTCCTGACCACCGCGCCGAGGTGATCTCCACCGGGCTGCTGAGCATTGCCGTGGTGGCTGCCGGGCTGCTGGTGGCGCGCAAGCGCAAGGCGGAGAAGGGTGGAAGCCTGGTGATGGATAACTGAGCATCCAGAGCATCTCACCGACCCTGTGGGAGCTGGCAAGCCGGCTCCCACAGGGTTTTTTGTTGTCTGCCAAGGCAGGGTGAGTCAGGCGAATTTCTTCTGCTTGGACACCATCTCCGAGGCGGCCACATAGGCGTCCTGGAACGCCTCGCTTTCCAGCCAGGCCATCGCCTCGGCTTCCTCGGTGCCGTCCAGCCATTTGCGGTACGCGCAGAACACCATGCAGATGTAGTCGGTGGCGTGGTCTTCGCTGTGGCCCTTGAGCACAAGGGTCAGCAGCGGATCGACCATGAACACGGCGATCATCGCTTCCAGGCTGGTTTCCTGGGCCGTCTTCATTTTCTCGAACATCGTGTTGTAGCTGCCCGAGTTCATGGCCTTGTCGAACACCTGCTGGACGCTGGCGCTGGAAGCCTCGCCGCTGCTCTTGACCGCCTGGCCGCTGCGCACCATGCGGTTTTCACGGGCCTTGGCGGCGGCGCGCTTGGCGCGTTTCTGTTGCTTGGTGTTCGAGGCCATCGGGGGTTCCTTGGTGCGAAGTCAGTCAAAGACGCGTATTGAAGCGCAGTTGACCCGGAAACCCAAGCCGGGGAGAGCGGCGCCAGCTCGACGGGCGACAGGCAGTCACCCGGCCGAACCGGCGTGAGGTCCTTTCAGCGTGGCAGCGTCAGGGCGCTGACCCGGCCCCGCAGTTCCACTTCGTCCTCGTCACGCAGGTCTTCCTCGATTTCCCGCGAAGCGCGGCCCACCAGCAGCGGGTCGGGTTCGTGGGCGACGCGGAAATCCTTGCCCGGGTAATCGAGGGCGTTGAGGAAGTGGCGGATGCAGTTGATCCGCGCGCGCTTCTTGTCGTCCGACTTGATCACCGTCCACGGCGCATCGGCGGTGTCGGTGTGGAAGAACATGGCTTCCTTGGCCGCGGTGTACTCGCCCCACTTGTCCAGCGACTTGATGTCGATGGGCGAGAGTTTCCAGTGCTTGAGCGGATCGTCGCGGCGCGAGATGAAGCGGCGCAGCTGTTCCTCGCGGTTCACCGAGAACCAGTACTTGAACAGCAGGATCCCGCTGTTGCACAGCATGCGCTCCAGCTCCGGGGCCTGGCGCATGAATTCCAGGTATTGCAGCGGCGAGCAGAAATCCATGACCCGCTCGACGCCGGCGCGGTTGTACCAGGAGCGGTCGAAGAAGACCATTTCGCCCGCCGTCGGCAGGTGCTGGATATAGCGCTGGAAGTACCACTGGCCCTTTTCCTGCTCCGAGGGCTTTTCCAGGGCGACGATCCGCGCGCCACGCGGGTTGAGGTGCTCCATGAAGCGCTTGATGGTGCCGCCCTTGCCTGCCGCGTCGCGGCCCTCGAAGAGGATGACCACGCGCTGGCCGGTTTCCTTTACCCAGTTCTGCACCTTCAACAGCTCGATCTGCAGCGCGTGCTTGGCCTTGTCGTACTCGGCGCGGCGCATGCGGGTGCTGTAGGGATAGTTGTGCGGCAGCTTCGCCGACGAGCTGTCTTCGCTGGTGCCGTGGGGCGCGTGGGCGATTTCGAGGGCGGTGGGGCTGTCGGCGATTGCACCGGTCTCGACGATCGGCGCGGGCTTGCGTGGGCGACGGTGCGGGCGGGTAGCGGCTGGCGGAGGCGTAACGTGATGCGGGACTACCCCGGGCTCTGGGAGCGGCAGGACGGGGGTTTCTTCACTCATGGGGAGGGCCTTCTGTTCCTTCGAATGTCCAGCTCCACAACTTACACAGATCGAGTGATGGCGTATTGATGGTGGTCAATACGCGCGGCCCTTGTGGGAGCGGGTTCACCCGCGATGACGTAAGTGGATTCGCCGACGCCATCGCGGGTGAACCCGCTCCCACAGGGTACGCGTCGTGCTTTGGAACTGTTCTCTACGCGACAGCGCAGCCTGAAGGCTGGGCGGACTCCCACAAGGGCCGTGAAGTAGTTTTTTCCCGGGCAAAACAAAAAGCCCCTGAATCTTTCGATTCAGGGGCTTTGCGTTGTCTTGGTGCCCAGAGACGGAGTCGAACCGCCGACACGAGGATTTTCAATCCTCTGCTCTACCGACTGAGCTATCTGGGCAACGGGGCGCATTAAAAGCGTTTTTCAGGATTGCGTCAACAACAATTTCAAAATTTTTTTAATTAATACCGACGCTTACGGTTTTCGGGGGTCACTGGGCAGGTGGAACGTAGCCTTCGGCCTTTTCGAATTCCTCGCCGGAGAAGAACTTGTCCATCTCGCCCTGGATGAACTTGCGGTCCTCGGCGTTCATCATGTTCAGGCGCTTCTCGTTGATGAGCATGGTCTGCTCCTTCTGCCAGTCGGCCCAGGCCTTCTGCGAGATGTGCTCGTAGATGTCGAGGCCCTTTGGCCCCGGATACGGCGGACGCTCAAGGCCAGGCAGTTGTTCTTTGTACTTGCGGCACATAACGGTGCGGGTCATCGCGAGTCTCCTGCAATCAATTCGTCGGCCGCGCGTTTGAGCAGCTTCTTCACCGGGGCGGCGAGCCCCAGGCGCGGCGGGGTGGCGAGGTTATACCAGAGCCAGTCGGCCTCGGCCACGTGGTCGCCGTGCTGGCCGACGCGCACCAGCCACGGCTCGATGGCCAGCTGGAAATGGCTGAAGGTGTGGGTCAGGCCCGTCAGTTCGCGGCGGGTTTCGATGTTCAGGCGGTGCTGGTCGGCGAGGTGTTCCAGATCGTCCAGGTCGTCCAGTTCCGGCAGGCTCCACAACCCGCCCCAGAGTCCGCTGGAAGGGCGCCGGTAAAGCAGGATGGCGCCTTCGTCATTGGCCAGCAGCGGCATCAGCGTGCGTTTCTGTGGCAGGGCCTTGCGCGGCTTGGGCAGCGGGTAGCGCGTCTCCTGGCCGAGCATGTGGGCCTCGCAACCACGCTTCAGCGGACACAGCAGGCAACTGGGCTTGCTGCGGGTGCAGAGGGTGGCGCCGAGGTCCATCATCGCCTGGGTGTAGTCGTTGACCCGCTGGTGCGGTGTGAAGCGCTCGGCGCTTGCCCACAGCGCCTTCGCCACCTTGGGCTCGCCGGGATAGCCTTCCTGCGCGGTATAGCGTGCCAGGACGCGCTTGACGTTGCCGTCGAGGATCGGCGCGCGCAGGCCCATGCTGATGCTGGCGATGGCGCCGGCGGTGGACAGGCCGATACCGGGCAGATCGGTGAGCTTTTCGACGTCGCGGGGGAATTCGCCACCGTACTGTTCGACGACGATCCTGGCGGCCTTTTGCAGATTGCGCGCGCGGGTGTAGTAGCCGAGCCCGGTCCACAGGTGCAGCACTTCGTCTTCAGGCGCCGCGGCCAGGGCCTGGACATCCGGCAGGGCGTCCATGAAGCGGCCGAAGTAATTGAGCACGGTGCTGACCTGGGTCTGCTGCAGCATGATCTCGGAGACCCACACCCGGTAGGGCGTGATGCCCTGTTGCCAGGGCAGGTAGTGGCGGCCGTGGCGGTCGAACCAGTCGAGTACCGCGGTGGAAAACTGCTCGGGGGTCATCGTTTGAACAGGCCCTTCAGTGCGTCCTTCAGCTCGGGACTCACCTTGTCGCCCAGCTTCTCTTCGAGTTTTTCGTTGATGCGGTTGCCCAGCGCCTGGCCGGCCAGCTTGCCGACGCCGTCCTTGTCGATGCGGCAGGCGCGTGCGCCCAGTTCCAGCGGCCCGCGGCAGCGCAGCGGGAACTCCAGGCCGACGTAGCGCTGGTTGACCTGGCAGGCCGGGTCCGGCATTTCGCGGGTGTCGCCTTCGACGATGACGCCGACGCGGTAGTCCATGCCCAGCACGCGCAGGTCGATGTCGCCATTGCCGTTGACGGTCAGGCCCGGGATGCGCGCCTTCAGGTCGGGGTTGCTGGCCACGCCGTTGCTCAGCACCAGGCTGCCTTTCAGTTCTTCGAACGGCGTGTCCTTGCCCCGTGGCTCGCCGCTCAGGGTCTTGCGGTTGAGGGTGGCGATGCCCTGGCACAGTTGCTGTTCGAGGTTGGCGTTGACCAGCACGCCGTTGTTGATAACGAAGCTGGCCTTGCCGTTGAGGGTATCGACCAGGGCTTTCTGGCTGTTGCCGGTGGCGGTCAGGTCGCTGTCCAGGGTGAGCAGGCCCTTGACCGGCGGGGTATTGCCGTCGTGCTTGATGAAATGCTCGACCGGCACCCGGTTGATCTTCGCGGTGAGGCCGAGCTGCGGCACGGCCGGGCGTACGTCGAGGGTGCCACGGCTATCGAAGGTGCCGTTGTAAAGGCCGCCACGCAGGGCTTGCAGGGTAATCAGGCCACCCTGGCCGCTGGCCTTGAGCTCGGCATTCTGGATCGGCAATTGGTCCAGGGTGAGCACGCCGAAACTCAGGTCGGCTTGCAGGTCGAGGGCGCGCAGGCGGTCCACCGGCAACAGCTTGTCGCTGCTCCAGGCGACCTGGGTCGGTGCGTCGGGCAGCGGCGAGGTACCCGGCCCGGCGACGGCGCTGGCTTCCGTGCTCTGAACCTCGGCCTTGCGTGCAGCATTGGCGTTCTTCGCGTCGTCGCTTTTGGCCAGCAGGTAGCGGTCGGCATCGAACCTGTCGTTCTTCAACTGGATGCGCAGCGCCTGTTTGGCGAAGTCTTCCACCGCGAGGCGACCGGTGAAGGTGCTGTCGTCCAGCTTCAGCGCCAGGTCTTCCAGGGCGAGGCTGTTCTTCGTGCCTTCGATGCGGCCGACCAGTTCGACGCCGGTGAGGGTGGTCGGGTCCTTCATCGGCGGCAGGACGACGCCAACGCTGTCGAGGAACTTGCGCAGGTCGAACTGGGCGACGGAGATACCGCCGCTGACCTTCGGCTCGCTGTTCAGGTCACGCACGTGCAGCTCGCCGAGGGCACGCAACTGGTTGGCCGAAAGCTTCAGGCCGTTCCATTCGGCGACATTGGCCGCCAGGTCGGCGAGCAATTGGCCCTGGGCCGAGAACGTCATGCTTTTCTGTTGCAGCGGCTCGCCGGAGAGTTCGCCGTGCAGCTTCATGTCTTCCAGTTGATAGCGGCGCAGTGCGCGGTCGAAGCGGGCTTCGCCGGCCAGCTCGATGCGCGCGCGCAGCACGGGTTGGCCAGAACCGAGGAAGGCGGTGAGTTTCAGCGGGATATTCACGCCGTCGTGCACGGCTTCGGTGCTCAACTGGATGCTCTCGGCACTGAAGCTCTGGCCACTGCGCACGTCGTTGTACTGCACCCGGGCGTTGTTGACGGTGAGGCTGTCGATATCCAGCTTGAGCGGGCGCTCGCTGGCGGCCGGCTTGCTTTCGCCCTCGGCCGGCGCAGTGGTGGCCGGCGCGGTTTCACCGGTGCTGCCGGCCGGGGCCTTGGTTGGCAACGGCTTGCCGATGTCTTCCCAGTTGCCGTGGCCGCTTTCGTCACGGACCAGGTTCAGGTTCAGCCCTTCGACCCGCACATCGCTCATCTGCACTTCACGGCGCAGCAATGGCAGCACGCGCACCGACAGGCCGAGCATCTGCAGGTCGGCGATCGGCTCGGCCGGCTTGTTCAGCGTGGCAATGCTCGCCTCGTGCAACTCCAGGCCTAGCCAGGGGAACAGGCTCCAGCCGATATCGCCGTTCAGGGTCAGCTCGACGTGAGCCTTGTCGCGAGCCAGTTGGCGGATCTCGTCTTTATAGTCGTTGGGATCGAAGAGGTGGGTCAGGGCGAAGCCGCCGGCCACCACGATCAGCAACAGCCCGAGAACCACCAGCCCCAGGATTTTGCCGAACGCTTTCATGGGCGGGTCCTTTGAAGTCGATGTCTGAAAAGTCAGCCGCAGAGTATAGCCTTGCGGCCTTCGCCACTGCGATTGCCGTGAATGGCCGGTTTGACACGCCCGCACCGTGCGGTTCCACGGAAAAAAGTCTCAGTTACAACAAAAACCATGATGTCAGATTGGTTTTTGTTAGCTAGCTAAATGCTACTCTTGCAGCCGTTCCCGGGTCTTGCTGCGACGGATTGTCGCGACAGGGCCGGCTGCCCGAAAAAACGACTCGTTGCCTGCGTGCGCCAAAGTCGGGGGTCGTCGGTTTCGGCCTGCGGGGGCTACCTATCTACGAGGGAAACAATAATGAGCACCATCACCGCGGGAGCCGTCGCCAGTGCGCCTGGTTTCCTGTCCAAGGAGCGCATCGTCGCTCGACCCGGTTTCAACCGCTGGCTGGTACCCCCGGCCGCACTCGCCATCCACCTGTGCATCGGCATGGCCTACGGCTTCTCGGTGTTCTGGCTGCCGCTGTCGAAGGCGATCGGCATTACCGCACCGGTGGCCTGCGCCCCGGACATGGGCTTCTTCGCCCAGATGGTCTCTTCGACCTGCGACTGGCCGATTTCCATGCTCGGCTGGATCTACACCCTGTTCTTCATCTTCCTCGGCTGCTCGGCGGCTATCTGGGGCGGCTGGCTGGAACACGCCGGGCCGCGCAAGGCTGGTGTGGTCTCGGCACTGTGCTGGTGCGGTGGCCTGCTGATTTCCGCGCTGGGCGTGTATACCCACCAGATCTGGCTGATGTGGCTGGGCTCGGGGGTGATCGGTGGTATCGGCCTGGGCCTGGGCTATATCTCGCCGGTATCGACCCTGATCAAGTGGTTCCCGGACAAGCGCGGCATGGCCACCGGCATGGCGATCATGGGCTTCGGTGGTGGTGCGATGGTCGGTGCTCCGCTGGCGGCGGCGCTGATGAACCACTTCGCCAGCCCTGAAGGCGTCGGCGTGTGGCAGAGCTTCGTGGTGATGGCGGTGATCTACTTCATCTTCATGATCGGCGGCGCATTGTCGTACCGCGTTCCGCCGACCGGCTGGAAGCCTGAAGGCTGGACCGCTCCGGCGAAGAAGGCCAGCAACTCGATGATCACCCACCGTCACGTGCACGTCAGCGTGGCCTGGAAGACCCCGCAGTTCGCCCTGATCTGGCTGGTACTGTGCCTGAACGTGTCCGCCGGTATCGGCATCCTCGGCATGGCGTCGCCACTGCTGCAGGAAGTGTTCGCCGGCAAGCTGCTGGGCAACAACCTGACTTTCAGCGAACTGGACGCCGGGCAACTGGCGCAGATCGCCGCGATCGCCGCCGGCTTCACCGGCCTGCTCAGCCTGTTCAACATCGGCGGGCGCTTCTTCTGGGCGTCGTTCTCCGACTATATCGGGCGCAAGAACACCTACTTCGCCTTCTTCGCACTGGGCTTCGCCCTGTATGCGCTGGTGCCGAACATGGGCCACCTGGGCAACGTCGCCCTGTTCGTGGCGGCGTTCTGCATCATCCTGTCGATGTACGGCGGTGGTTTCGCCACCGTGCCGGCCTACCTGGCGGACCTGTTCGGTACGCAGATGGTCGGTGCGATCCATGGTCGCCTGCTGACGGCCTGGGCTGCGGCGGGCGTGCTCGGCCCGGTGCTGGTCAACTACCTGCGCGAGTACCAGCTGAGCATCGGCGTGGAGCGGGCTGCGGCCTACGACATCACCTTGTACATCCTCGCCGGCCTGCTGGTGCTGGGCTTTATCTGCAACGCGATGGTGCGTCCGGTGGCCGACAAGTACTTCATGACCGAAGAACAACTGGCCGCCGAGCAGGCGCTGGGGCATGACAAGGGCGCCGACAACACCACCGTGCTGGAGTGGAAAGCTGCCGACGGCACCCTGCCACTGGTGATCGCGGCCTGGCTGGCCGTGGGCATTCCGCTGGCCTGGGGGGTGTGGGCGACGCTGCAGAAGACGGCCGTTCTGTTCCACTGATTCGGCCGTTTGGGGCCGCTTTGCGGCCCATCGCCGGCAACGCCGGCTCCCACAGGGTTTTGTGTCGAGCCATGGTTTTGCGTTCACCGCAGGCACTGTGGGAGCCGGCGTTGCCGGCGATGGCCCGCAAAGCGGGCCCAAAACCCTCACACCACACGTCATCTTCGTTTCAAGATGCGACGTTCTGCGCCTATAATGACCGCCTTTTTCGCCCAATGATTTGCGGAGCTGGTGATGGTCGAACGTAAGGCGTCCGTCGAGCGCAATACTCTGGAAACCCAGATCAAAGCCTCGATCAACCTGGATGGCACTGGCAAGGCCCGATTCGATATCGGCGTGCCTTTCCTGGAGCACATGCTGGATCAGATTTCCCGTCATGGATTGATCGATCTGGACATCGAGTGCAAGGGCGACCTGCATATCGACGACCACCATACCGTCGAAGACGTCGGTATCACCCTGGGCCAGGCGTTCAGCCAGGCCATCGGCGACAAGAAAGGCATCCGTCGCTACGGCCACGCCTACGTGCCGCTGGACGAAGCGCTGTCGCGGGTGGTGATCGATTTCTCCGGCCGTCCCGGCCTGCAGATGCACGTGCCCTACACCCGCGCCACCGTGGGCGGTTTCGATGTGGACCTGTTCCAGGAGTTCTTCCAGGGCTTCGTCAACCACGCCAACGTCACGCTGCATATCGACAACCTGCGCGGGCATAACACCCACCACCAGATCGAGACCGTGTTCAAGGCCTTCGGCCGCGCGCTGCGCATGGCCGTCGAGCTGGACGAGCGGATGGCCGGGCAGATGCCTTCCACCAAGGGATGCCTGTAATGCAGACCGTCGCCGTTATCGACTATGGCATGGGCAACCTGCACTCGGTGGCCAAGGCCCTGGAGCACGTCGGCGCCGGCAAGGTGCTGATCACCAGCGATGCTGCGGTAATCCGTGAAGCCGACCGGGTGGTCTTCCCTGGTGTCGGCGCGATTCGCGACTGCATGGCCGAGATCCGCCGCCTGGGCTTCGACAGCCTGGTCAAGGAAGTCAGCCAGGACCGCCCGTTCCTCGGTATCTGCGTCGGCATGCAGGCCCTGCTGGACCACAGCGAGGAGAACGACGGTGTCGACTGCATCGGCATGTTCCCCGGCCAGGTGCGTCTGTTCGGCAAGGACCTGCATGAAGACGGCGAGCACCTGAAGGTGCCGCACATGGGCTGGAACGAGGTCAGCCAGGTGATCGATCACCCGCTCTGGCACGATATCCCGGACCGCGCGCGCTTCTACTTCGTGCACAGCTACTACATCGAGTCCGGCAAGCCGTCCCAGGTGGTCGGTCGCGGTCACTATGGCGTCGATTTCGCTGCGGTACTGGCCGAAGGCTCGCGCTTCGCCACCCAGTTCCACCCGGAAAAGAGCCACACCCACGGCCTGCAACTGTTGCAGAACTTCGCCGCCTGGGATGGCCGCTGGTAATGAACCGCTCGCGCAGCAAGACCCCGGCCATCACCCTCGCACCCGAACAGGAGCGCGAGGCGCTGGACACCCTCAAGCGCTTCCTCGAAGACCGTTTCGAGCTGCAACTGGGCTCGTTCGAAGTGGCCGAGGTGCTCGAGCTGTTCGCCAGGGATATTGCGCCGCACTACTACAACCGGGCGATCTTCGATGTTCAGACGCAGCTCAAGGAGCGCTTCGAGAGCATTGAAGTCGACCTGTGGGCGCTCGAGAAGAACTGACTTCCCGGGCTCACCGTTTACCGATTAGACAGGTTTTCCAGATGCTGATTATCCCCGCTATCGATCTCAAGGACGGTGCCTGCGTACGTCTGCGCCAGGGCCGCATGGAAGATTCCACCGTATTCTCCGACGACCCGGTGAGCATGGCCGCCAAATGGGTTGAAGGTGGCTGCCGTCGTCTGCATCTGGTCGACCTCAACGGCGCCTTCGAAGGCCAGCCGGTCAACGGCGAGGTGGTTACCGCCATCGCCAGGCGCTACCCGGAGCTGCCGATCCAGATCGGTGGCGGCATCCGCTCGCTGGAAACCATCGAACACTACGTAAAGGCCGGCGTCAGCTACGTGATCATCGGCACCAAGGCGGTCAAGCAGCCTGAATTCGTCGCCGAGGCGTGCAAGGCCTTCCCGGGCAAGGTCATCGTCGGCCTGGATGCCAAGGACGGTTTCGTCGCCACCGACGGCTGGGCCGAGGTCAGTTCGGTGCAGGTCATCGACCTGGCCAGGCGCTTCGAAGCCGACGGCGTCTCGGCGATCGTCTACACCGACATCGCCAAGGACGGCATGATGCAGGGCTGCAACGTGCCCTTCACCAAGGCCCTGGCCGAAGCCACGAAGATCCCGGTGATCGCTTCCGGCGGCATCCACAACCTGGGCGACATCAAGGCCCTGCTGGACGCCAGGGCACCGGGCATCATCGGCGCCATCACCGGTCGTGCCATCTACGAAGGCACCCTTGACGTCGCCGAGGCCCAGGCCTTCTGCGACAGCTACCAAGGCTGAGGAGAACGCCATGGCCCTGGCCAAACGCATCATCCCTTGCCTGGACGTGGACAACGGCCGGGTCGTCAAGGGCGTCAAGTTCGAGAACATCCGTGACGCCGGCGACCCGGTGGAAATTGCCCGTCGCTACGACGAGCAGGGTGCCGACGAGATCACCTTCCTCGACATCACCGCCAGCGTCGATGGCCGTGACACCACGCTGCACACCGTCGAGCGCATGGCCAGCCAAGTGTTCATCCCGCTGACCGTCGGCGGTGGCGTGCGCACCGTGCAGGACATCCGCAACCTGCTCAATGCCGGGGCCGACAAGGTGTCGATCAACACCGCGGCGGTGTTCAACCCGGAGTTCGTCGGCGAAGCGGCGGCGCATTTCGGTTCGCAGTGCATCGTTGTGGCCATCGACGCCAAGAAGGTCTCCGGCCCGGGCGAAGAACCGCGCTGGGAGATCTTCACCCACGGCGGGCGCAAGCCGACCGGCCTGGATGCGGTGGAGTGGGCGAAGAAGATGGAAGGCCTGGGTGCTGGCGAGATTCTCCTGACCAGCATGGACCAGGACGGCATGAAGAGCGGTTTCGACCTGGGCGTGACCCGGGCGATCAGCGACGCGCTGGGCATCCCGGTGATCGCGTCCGGTGGCGTGGGCAACCTGCAGCACCTGGCCGACGGGATCCTGGAAGGGCACGCCAGTGCCGTGCTGGCGGCGAGCATCTTCCACTTCGGCGAGTACACCGTGCCGGAGGCCAAGGCCTATATGGCGCAGCGCGGGATCGTCGTGCGCTGACCTTCAGGGCCTCATCGCCGGCAACGCCGGCTCCCACAGGTATTGCGTGCACCGCTGACCTTGTGGGAGCCGGCGTTGCCGGCGATAGGGCCATCAGCATCACCCAAAAAACCAGATCCCTCCCGATGCTGACCAGACTCCTCTTCCTCCTCACCCTGACCACCGCCGCCCACGCCAGCGAGCCGCTGGTCCTGCTGACCGAAAACTTCCCGCCTTACAACATGTCCCGCGACGGCAAGAGTTTCGCCCACGAGGCGGATATCCAGGGCATCGCTGCCGACCTGGTGCGGGAGATGTTCCGCCGCGCCGACATCCCCTACAGCATGACCCTGCGCTTTCCCTGGACCCGGGTCTACCAGCAGGCCCGGGACACGCCGAACCATGGCGTGTTCGTCCTCGCCCGTTCGCTCGAGCGCGAGAAGCTGTTCAAGTGGGTCGGCCCGCTGGGCCCGGATGACTGGGTGTTGCTAGCCCCCGCCAGCAGCCGGATCCGGCTGGATAACCTGCAACAGGCCAAGGGCCTGCGCATCGGTGCCTACAAGGGTGATGCCATCGCTGAGAACCTGCAGCAGCAGGGGTTGAAGCCGGTATTGGTGCTGCGCGACCAGGACAATGCGAAGAAGCTCTCCAACGGCGAGATCGACCTCTGGGCCACCGGCGACCCGGCTGGCCGCTACCTGGCCCGGCAGATAGGCATGACCGACTTCAGGACCGTGTTGCGCTTCAATGGCACCGAGCTGTATCTGGCGCTCAACCCGAGCGTGCCGGAGCAGGTGGTGAAGCGCCTGCAGGACGCTCTTGAACAGATGCGCGAGGACGGCTTCGTCGACGCCACCTACGCCCGCTACCTGTAGATCCCGCCCTTGCCGTGGGCGGGCATGGCGCGGTTGCTGCGTTCGCCGATCATCTGCCGCAGGCCGATCAGTTCGATGCCCTGGGCCTTGAGCTTGGGCAATTCGCGCTCCAGCACATCCAGGGTCTGTGGATAAGGGTGGCCGATCACCACCGCAGTGCCTTGCTTGCGCGCCAGCTCCACGGCAATGCGCAGTTGCCCGGCAATGGCCTCGGGGGTCCGCACGTCATCCAGGAAGACATCCCGCGACAGGCTCGCCAGACCCAGCGCCTGGGCCTTGGCCGCCGCGACGGTAGCGGCGCTGGTGCGGCTGTCGACGAAGAACAGGTCACGCCGCTGCAACTCGCCCATCAGCCAGGCCATGGCTTCAGGCTGCGCGGTCATGCGGCTGCCCATGTGGTTGTTGACCCCGGCAGCGTACGGAACCTTCGCCAGCGCGGCGTTCAAGCGCTGTTCCAGTTCCGGCAGCGGAGTGCCGGGGTGCCAGGCGTAGGGGCCGGTGGCCGGGTCCATGGGCATGTGCAGGATCACCGTGCGCCCGGCCTTGTGCGCCTGGCGCGCGAAGTCGGTGGCGTGGGGCGTGTCCGGCATGATCGCCATGGTCACCGGGCCGGGCAGGGCGAGGGTGCGTGAGTCCCGGGCCGGGTTCTGCCCGAGGTCGTCGATGATCACGCTAAGGTAGGCCCGCTGCTGCTGGGCCGGCGCGCCATGGGCGACGCCGGCCAGCAGGCAGAGAAGGGCGAGACAGAACGCCCGCATCACTTGTCGCGGGTGATGCTCAGTCCCTTGAGCAGGCTAAGGGCCTGGCTGAGCTGGAAGTCACCGTCCTGCGGACGTTCCTTCTTGCCCGCTGCCTTGCTGCCGGACGGCCGGTCGGCGCCGCCGTTGCCATTGCCGAGGTGGCCTTGCAGGTCGGCTTCCTTGAAGTTCTCGGTGTCCTGCTCGCTGGTGACCTTGGCCTGGCGCACCTCGATGTCCGGGACGATGCCCTGGGCCTGGATCGAGCGGCCGTTGGGGGTGTAGTACAGCGCAGTGGTGATCTTCAGGGCGCGGTCGTTGTTCAGCGGCAGCACGGTCTGCACCGAGCCCTTGCCGAAGCTGTCGGTACCCATCAGCACGCCACGTTTCTGGTCCTGCAGGGCGCCGGCGACAATCTCCGAGGCCGAGGCGCTGCCGCCGTTGATCAGCACCACCAGCGGCACGCCTTCGCTGGCATCGGCCGGGTCGGCGGAGAAGCGCAGCTCGGAGTTGGCGATGCGGCCCTTGGTGTAGACGATCAGGCCCTTGGTCAGGAAGTGGTCGGCCACTTCCACCGCCGATTGCAGCACGCCGCCCGGGTTGTTGCGCAGGTCCAGGACGATGCCGCGCAGCTTGCCGTTGTTGTCCTTGCGCAGTTTGGCCAGGGCCTTGCCGACTTCCTCGCCGGTCTTGACCTGGAACTGGGTAATGCGGATGTAGCCATAGCCGGATTCCAGCAACTGGCTCTTCACGCTCTTCACCTGGATCACGGCGCGGGCCAGGGTCACGTCGAACGGGTTGCCGCCGTCGCGGACCAGGGTCAGGGTGATCTTCTCGCCGATCTTGCCGCGCATCTTGTCCACGGCTTCGGTCATGGTCTGGCCACGGGTCGGCTGGCCGTTGATCTTGACGATCAGGTCGCCGGCCTCGATGCCGGCGCGGGAGGCCGGGGTGTCGTCGATCGGCGAGACGACCTTGACGAAGCCGTCTTCCTGGCCGACTTCGATACCCAGGCCGCCGAATTCGCCGCTGGTGCTTTCCTGCAGCTCCTGGAAGTCTTCCGGGCCGAGGTAGGCGGAGTGCGGGTCGAGGTTGCTGAGCATGCCCTTGATGGCGTTTTCCAGCAGGGTCTTGTCATCCACGGGCTCGACGTAGGCGGCTTTCACCCGATCCAGGACTTCGGCGAAGGTGCGCAGCTCGTCCAGCGGCAGCGGAGCCTTGCCGGTGACCGTGGTCGGCGCCAGCGCCGGCGCGGGCTTGGCCGGCTCGGCGGCGAAAGCCGGTGACGCGCCGCTGACCAGTGCGACGGCCAGGGCCAGCGAGGTAAGGCGAGGCGAATGCAGCATGTCGAACGAACTCCTGATCCTGTGTGAGCCCCGAAAGGAGCCTCGCGCCGCGCTGTGCGGCAGGCGCGTGAAAAAAGGTAAACCTATCCTTGACCGCGGCACCACTGCGTCGGGTCGGTCGGCTGGCCCTGCTGGCGGATGGCGAAGTACAACGCCGGCGTGCTCTGGCCACCGCTGTTGCCAACGGTGGAGATCGCTTCGCCGGCCTTGACGATGTCGCCAGCGCCCTTGAGCAGGGTCTGGTTATGACCGTAGAGGCTGAGGTAACCGTTACCATGGTCGAGAATGACCAGAAGTCCGGCCCCGCGCAACCAGTCGGCGAATACCACGCGGCCACCGTGTACCGCATGAACCTGGCTGCCGGCCGAAGCGCTGATCATCACCCCGTCCCATTTGGCCCGGGCATCGTCCCCGCGGCTTTCACCGAAGCGCGCCAACAATCGACCATTGACCGGCCACGGAAGTTTGCCCCTTGCTGCAGAAAATGCGCCGCCGTAGACCGCTCCGTCGCTGGACACCAGCGGGCCGGGCGTGCGCAGCGGCTTTTTCGGCTCGTCGTCCTGGGTGTTGCGCGACGATTCGCGGGCTGCGAGGGCGGCCTCGCGCTGGCGTTTCTTCTCGGCTTCCTGCTCGGCAAGGGCGCGCTGGCGCGCTTCCTCGGCCTCGCGAGCCTGGCGCGCCAGGGTTTCCTCGATGGTCTTGAGCACCTTGCCCAACTCGGCCTGCTCCTGCTCGCGGGCTGCCAGCTTCTGGTCGTTGGTCTTCAGGTTGCTGTTGAGCCTGGCGAGGATTTCCTGGCGCTCGGCGCGGGTCTTTTCCAGGTCCTGGCGCTGGGCGTCGAGGGTGCCTTGCTGGACCAGCAGTTGGGCCTGCTGCTGGGCGATGTCTTTCTCGACGTTGGCCAGCTGGCGCAGGGTCTCGTTGAAGCTGCGCAGTTGTTCCAGGCGAGCCTTGCTCAGGTAATCGTAATAGGTGAGCGTGCGGGCGAACTTTTCCGGGTTCTGCTGGTTGAGCAGCAGCTTGAGGTATTCCTCACGACCGTTGTTCTGATAGGCGGAGCGGGCCTGGATGGCGATCAGGCGTTGCTGTTCGGTGCGGGCGGACTGGAGAGTCTTCTTTTCAGTGTCGAGGCGCTCCAGTTCGCCCTCGGTCTTTTTTAGTTCTTTCTGTAGCTCCTCTACCTGCTTCTCCAGCTTGCCGATATCGGTTTCGGTGCTGCGCAGGTCTTTCTGCACGCCGGATTTTTCTTCCTGCAGCGCACCGAGCTTCTTTTTCAGCTCGGCGATGTCCTGGCGCGTGGCGTCCAGTTGCTGCTGGGTTTGCGCGCGCTCGTCGGCGAAAGCCGGGCCGAGCAGGCAGGTCAGGGCTAGGAGGATCAGGGCGCGAAGCATGGAATGGCGATAACCAGGGGATGGAGACCGGCCTAGTATGCCCGCCGCTGGCGGCAAAAAAAACGCCCCATGGGGCGTTTGTCTGGAACAAGTCGCTATTGGGCGACGCGGACCCTGTGGGAGCGGGTTTACCCGCGATTGCAGCAGTGAATTCACCATAGCAATCGCGGGTGAACCCGCTCCCACAGGTCCGTGTTGCTGAATCAGGCTTTGACGAGGATCGAGGTACCAGTCATCTCCGCCGGAATCTCCATGCCCATCAGGGTCAGCATGGTCGGCGCCACGTCTGCCAGCACGCCGCCCTCGCGGACCTTCAGGTCACGCTTGCCGTAATAGATGAAGGGCACCGGCTCGGTAGTGTGCGCCGTGTGCGCCTGGCCGGTGGATTCGTCTTCCATCTGTTCGACGTTGCCGTGGTCGGCGGTGATCAGCGCTTCGCCACCGACCTTGTCCAGCGCCTCGGTGATGCGACCGATACAGGCGTCCAGGGCCTCGACGGCCTTTACCGCAGCCGAGAACACGCCGGTATGGCCGACCATGTCGCCGTTGGCGTAGTTGACCACGATCACGTCGTAGCGCTGCTGCTCGATGGCCTCGACGATGCGGTCGGTGACTTCCGGCGCGCTCATTTCCGGTTGCAGGTCATAGGTGGCGACCTTCGGCGACGGGATCAGGATGCGTTCTTCGCCGGGGAACGGCTCTTCACGACCGCCCGAGAAGAAGAAGGTGACGTGGGCATACTTCTCGGTTTCGGCAATGCGCAGTTGGGTCTTGCCGTTGTTGGCCAGGTACTCGCCAAGCACGTTGTGCAGGCTGGCCGGGGCGAAAGCGGCCGGGGCCGGGATTTTCGCCGAGTACTGGGTCAGGCCGATGTAGGCCGCCAGCTTCGGCAGGCGTGCACGGGGGAATTCGTTGAAGTCCGGCTCGACGAACACGCGGGACAGCTCGCGGGCGCGGTCGGCGCGGAAGTTCATGAAGATCACGGCGTCGCCGTCCTCGACCTTCACGGCTTCGCCGATGCGCGTGGGCTTGACGAATTCGTCGCTCTCGTCGCGGGCGTAGGCGGCTTCGAGGCCGGCCAGGGCACTGTCGGCGCTGTAGTCGGCAACGCTGTCGACGATCAGGTTGTAGGCGGCGCTGACGCGGTCCCAGCGGTTGTCGCGGTCCATTGCGTAGTAGCGGCCGATGATGCTGGCGATGCGGCCCTTGCCCAGTTTGGCGAAGGTGGCGTCGAGCAGTTCGATGGACGATTGCGCGCTGCGTGGCGGGGTGTCGCGGCCGTCGAGGAAGGCGTGCAGGTAGATGCGCTCGGCACCCCGCTGCGCGGCCAGTTCGGCCATCGCCACCAGGTGATCCTGATGGCTGTGCACGCCACCGTCGGAGAGCAGGCCAAGGATGTGCACGGCCTTGCCGGCACCCACGGCTTTGTCGACGGCACCGGTCAGCACCGGGTTCTCGAAGAATTCGCCGTCGCGAATGGCCTTGGTCACGCGGGTGAAGTCCTGGTACACGACCCGGCCGGCGCCGAGGTTCATGTGGCCGACTTCCGAGTTGCCCATCTGCCCGTCGGGCAGCCCGACGTCCATGCCGGAGCCGGAGATCAGGCCATGCGGCCGGGTAGCGCGCAGGCGATCGTAGACCGGCGTGTTGGCGGCGAAGATGGCGTTGTACTCGGGGCTTTCGCTGTGACCGAAACCATCCAGGATGATCAGGACCAAAGGCTTGGGCGTGCTCGTCATCAAAATCTACTCACGGTTGTAGATGAGAAAGGTGCGCATTTTAGGGCAAATTGGCCAGTCTTGACGAATTCCGCGTCCCTTGTGCGCGGGTCGTCCCGACAGACAGTACCGTCATGATGAGAATTACTGTCGTTTACCCCGTGCAGCAGGCTTTGGCGGCCCATTGCTGCTGTGTATACTGGCCGCCATTTTTAATGACCTGGAACACCCTCCGATGGTTGCTCATCTGATTGAATTCGCGACAAATCACTACCTGCTGGTTGCACTTTTCCTGGTTCTGCTGGTTCTGCTGATCGTCTACGAGGCCCGCAAAGGCGGCCGCAGCCTGAGCAACGGCGAACTGACCGCACTGGTCAACGGCGACAAGGCCGTGGTGATCGATATCCGTCCCAGCAAGGACTACTCGGCAGGCCACATCGTTGGCGCGATCAACATCCCGCAGGACAAGTTCGCAGCGCGCATCGGCGAGCTGGAAAAGCACAAAGGCAGCAAGACCCTGATCGTCGTCGACAACATGGGCCAGCATTCCGGCACCATCTGCCGCGACCTGCTCAAGGCCGGCTTCACCGCCGCCAAGCTGTCCGGCGGTGTGTCCAGCTGGAAAGCCGACAACCTGCCGCTGGTGAAGTGACATGAAGCCGGTCATCGTCTATTCCAGCGACTACTGCCCGTACTGCATGCGTGCCAAGCAACTGCTGGCGAGCAAGAACATTGCCTTCGAAGAGATCAAGGTCGACGGCAAGCCCCAGGTTCGCGCAGAGATGACCCGGAAGGCCGGGCGTACCTCGGTGCCGCAGATCTGGATCGGCGAAACCCACGTCGGCGGTTGCGACGATCTTTATGCACTGGAGCGCGCCGGCAAGCTCGACGCCCTGCTCCAGGCGTGAATCCCAAACCCTCTAAAGACCCTGCAAAGAAGGATCTGTCATGACCGAGCAAAACAACGGCGCTGCCGAAGACAGCGCACCGCAATTCTCCCTGCAGCGCATCTACGTGCGTGACCTGTCGTTCGAAGCGCCGAAAAGCCCGGCGATCTTCCGTCAGCAGTGGGAGCCGAGCGTTTCCCTTGACCTGAACACCAAGCAGAAAGGCCTGGAAGGCGACTTCCACGAGGTCGTCCTGACCCTGTCGGTGACCGTGAAGAACGGTGACGAAGTGGCCTTCATCGCTGAAGTCCAGCAGGCCGGTATCTTCCTGATCAAGAACCTGGATGCGGCCTCGATGAGCCACACCCTGGGCGCGTTCTGCCCGAACATCCTGTTCCCGTACGCTCGCGAAGCGCTGGACAGCCTGGTCACCCGCGGTTCGTTCCCGGCGCTGATGCTGTCTCCGGTCAACTTCGACGCCCTGTACGCGCAGGAAATGCAGCGCATGCAGGAAGCCGGCGAAGCGCCTTCGCTGCAGTAAGCGATGGTGGTTCGAGAAAGCGCCCTTCGGGGCGTTTTTTTATGCAGGTGGGATTTGGGTGGTGCGCGGTCCCTGTGGGAGCGGGTTCACCCGCGATTGCGGTAGTGACTTCACCGACGTAATCGCGGGTGAACCCGCTCCCACAAGGTCCTCTGCAAGCCGATAGAGTCAGGCGAAACCTTGCTGGCGCCAGGCCTCGTAGACGGCCACGGCGACGGTGTTGGACAGGTTCAGGCTGCGGCAGCCCGGGCGCATCGGCAGGCGCAGGCGCTGGCCGCTCTCGAGCGCATCCAGTACCTCTGCCGGCAAGCCACGGCTCTCCGGCCCGAACAGAAACGCATCGCCCGGCTCGAACGCCACTTCATGGAAGGGCTGCGAGCCCTTGGTGGTGAAGGCGAACAAGCGCGGCTGGCCCAGGCTTTCCAGGCACGAGGCGAGGTCGGCATGGCGCTTCAGGGTGGCGTACTCGTGGTAGTCCAGGCCGGCCCGGCGCAGGCGCTTGTCGTCCAGTTCGAAGCCGATCGGCTCGATCAGGTGCAGGTCGCAGCCGCTGTTGGCGCAGAGCCTGATAATGTTGCCGGTATTGGGCGGAATTTCCGGTTGAAAAAGGATCACGTGAAACATGCACGGCTCCGAGCATAAAGATGACGCGCATTCTACCCCCGACGAGCCGGACCCGCGTTCGAAATCCTGGCCGCGCGTCCTGTTTTCCCTCGCCCTGTTCGGCATGCTGGTGGGCCTGATGATCGGCCGCCTGACCGCGCCTGAGCCCCGGATGCTGGAACAGGTGGAAGTGGTTACTGGCGGATTGGACCTTTGGTTCAACGAGGAACCCAGGCTGCACGGCGAAACCGTCGACGGTACCGTGGCGCTGCTGTTCGATGCGGAGGGAAAGGCGGGGAAGGGCCAGCTGAGCTTCGGCGACAAGCCGGTGAGCTGGCGGCTGCGCAAGACCGATCAGGGGCTGTTGCTGAGCCTGGTGGCGGCCCGTCCACTGCAGGCCCGCTGGGCGGGAGAGTCAGTGGAGGACCGCTGGCGTGTGCAGGTGAGACTGCACGAATAAAAGAGGGGAATCCCCGGCCTGCCTGTACCAAGGCCCCCAAAACTGGAGATGTCTGTACTAATGCAGGCGCTGTGCCAACTTTTCAAAACCGCCGCGGATCAAGGCTTTCGGGCAGATCTGGGGGGATTTTCAGGAGAAAGGCGATGATTTTTGCCTTGAGGCGGTGCGTGCGGGGCTATTTCGGTTCATGAATGGGGCATTCGCGCCGTGCCCCGGCTGAAACGACCGCGGGGCCGGCGCCTGGCACGATATTCTGTGTCCAGGCGCCGGCCCCGCGGCATTTCGATGCGTCGGTTCAGGACTCTTCGTCGTCCCCATCGTCGGCACCGTCCACCTTCATGCCCAGTTCCTTGATCTTCCGGGTCAGGGTATTGCGGCCCCAGCCCAGCAGTACGGCGGCATCCCGGCGGCGGCCGGCGGTGTGCTTGAGAGCCGTCTCGATCATGATCCGCTCGAAGCTCGGCACGGCGCTGTCGAGCAGGCTCGACTGGCCTCGCGACAGCGCCTGGTCCGCCCACTGGCGCAGCGCCTGTTCCCAGTTGGTTACCGGGGCGGCGTCCTGTGGCAGGCTCAGCAGCTCCGGCGGCAGGTCACCGACATGGACTTCGCGGCCGGACGCCATGACCGTGATCCAGCGGCAGGTATTCTCCAGCTGGCGCACGTTGCCCGGCCAGGGAAGGTTGCGGATGAACTCCTCGGTTTCCGGCTTGAGCAGCTTGGGTTCCACTGCCAGTTCCTGGGCGGCGCGCCCGAGGAAGTGGCGGGCCAGGGCCGGGATGTCCTCGCGACGATCGGCCAGGCGCGGAATATGGATGCGGATCACGTTGAGGCGGTGGAACAGGTCTTCCCGGAACTTGCCGGCCTGTACCAGGGTTTCCAGGTTCTGGTGGGTCGCTGCAATGATGCGCACATCGACCTTGACCGGCGTGTGCCCGCCGACCCGGTAGAACTCGCCGTCGGCAAGGACGCGCAGCAGGCGGGTCTGGGTGTCGGCCGGCATGTCGCCGATCTCGTCGAGGAACAGGGTGCCGCCGTCGGCCTGCTCGAAGCGGCCACGGCGCAGGTTGGCAGCGCCGGTGAAGGCGCCTTTCTCGTGGCCGAACAGCTCGGATTCCATCAGGTCCTTGGGAATCGCGGCCATGTTCAGGGCGATGAACGGCGCGCTCGCGCGTGGGCTGTGGCGATGCAGGGCATGGGCCACCAGCTCCTTGCCGGTCCCGGATTCACCGTTGATCAGTACGGTGATGTTGGAATGGCTCAGGCGCCCGATGGCACGGAACACCTCCTGCATCGCCGGCGCTTCGCCGATGATTTCCGGGGTGCGGGTCAGGGCCGGGGCGACGTCCATGCCCTGTTGTTCCTGGGCATGCTGGTTGGCGCGCTTGACCAGCGACACCGCTTCGTCCACGTCGAAAGGCTTGGGCAGGTACTCGAACGCGCCGCCCTGGTAGGACGCCACCGCGCTGTCCAGGTCGGAATGTGCGGTCATGATGATCACCGGCAGGCGCGGGTGCTGCTCGCGGATCTGTGCCAGCAGGTCGAGGCCGCTGGCGCCCGGCATGCGGATGTCGGAGATGATCACGTCCGGCTGCTGGCGGGCCAGGCGGCTCATGACGCCATCGGCACTGTCGAAGCTCTGGGTGTTCATGCCTTCCTGTTGCAAGGCTTTTTCCAGGACCCAGCGGATAGAGCGGTCGTCATCGACGATCCAGACAGTTTCACTACGGCTCATGAGGAAGCGGCTCCTTGTTCCAGTGGCAGGAAGATCGAGAAGGTGGTGTGGCCCGGGTGGCTGTCACACTCGATCAGGCCCTGGTGCTGGCTGATGATGTTCTGGGTGATGGCCAGGCCCAGCCCGGTACCGTCCGGGCGGCCGCTGACCATGGGATAGAAGAGGGTGTCCTGCAGTTCCGCAGGAATGCCGGGGCCGTTGTCGATGATTTCGACCTTGGCCACCAGGCGATGGCGCACATGGCCGATGGTGAACTGGCGCATGGCCCGGCTGCGCAGGGTGATGCGCCCCAGCCGCAACTCGTTCTGCGCGCTGATGGCCTGCATGGCGTTGCGGACGATGTTGAGTACCGCCTGGATCATCTGTTCGCGGTCGATCAGCACGTCCGGCAGGCTCGGGTCGTAGTCGCGCACCAAAGTGATGCCGCCCTGGCTTTCCGCCTCGACCAGGCTGCATACCCGTTCCAGCACTTCGTGGATGTTGGTCAGGGCCAGCATCGGCAGCTTGTTCGAGCCGAGCATGCGGTCCACCAGGTTACGCAGGCGGTCGGCCTCTTCGATGATGACGTTGGTGTAGTCCTTGAGCCCTTCGTCGGGTAGTTCGCGGGCCAGCAACTGGGCGGCGCCGCGGATTCCGCCGAGCGGGTTCTTGATCTCGTGGGCCATGCCGCGCACCAGCATCTTGGTGGTTTCCTGCTTGGACAGCTGGGCCTCTTCCTTGGTGATGCGCAGCAGACGGTCGCGGGGATGCACTTCGAGCAGCAGCAGGGTGCGCCCGTTGCTGAGGATCGGCGTAACGGCGTAGTCGACGGTCAGGCTTTGCCCGGTCAACGAAGTGAGCTGGGCCTCGCGCTTGGTGAAGGGGTGCGCGTGCTCTACCGCCTGGCGCAGCGAGTTCAGGGCCTCGCTGGACTCGGTGAAGAGTTCGCTGATGAACTGGCCATGGCTACGCTGGCCGCTGATCGCCAGCAGCATCTCCGCCGCCGGGTTCATGTACTCAAGGCGCAGTTCGGCGTTGAGCAGGATGGTAGCGGTGGTCAGGTTGTCCAGTAGTAATCGGTGCAGTGCATCGCTGATGGTCATGTGGCGTCTTTGACCTCTTTTGGCACATGTCGGACCCGGCTCCGGCCAGGGGCGCGAACGCTGGTCATTCGCTGATCCGATGAAAATGCAAAAAGCAAACCAAGGCTCCGAAAAGAAGCGGAAATCCCGGTAATACGCCTGGGTTTGCCCGAAAAAAGTCTACAAAGCCCTGCTGCTGGAGATTTTGTGACCCAAAATGGGATGGAGTTCGAAGGTGCGCATGATTATGCGCACCAATATAGAGCATTGACCGGGACTCAATCGCTTTTGCACAGGCTGAGGGTGGCTTGGGCCGTTGCGGCCATCATCATCAGCGGATATCCCTTTTCTCTTTTCTTGCTTTCCAGTGCGGTGCCAACCAGGATGCGGCATCGCTCCCGGTAGTTGGCGTTATCGAAGGCAGCGAGGCTGGACAGCAGCTCTTCCTGCATTTGGTCGAGAACGATACGCAGTGAAGCGAGATCTTCTCCGGGGGCGAGGTCAGGTAGCTTCTCGAATAGCCCGTTGGTCATGACGGCGGACTGGACAAATTTGCTGGCTTTTATCTGATCGGCAAAGAAGGTGCGCACGCGGTCCTCGCTCAAGCCATGACGCTTGCCCGCCTCGACGGCACTGGCGATGACTTCCTGTTCACGCTTGAGGTCCTCGAGGGGCAAGCGAGCCTTCGATTTGTAAATCGCCACCAAGCGAGCGGTGTCGTTTCGCTGCTCAATCACGCGCATAAGTCTGGTCACTTCCGGTGGTATGTCGACTGGAGGCGCGACCTCGTGGAGGGTCAGGTCGTCAAAGAGCAGTTCGCCAGCGACTGATGGGGCGCTGTATCCGATCAGGGCGACAAGGGGGAGTAACAGGATAAATCGCATAGGGCAGCCTCGCTTGAGTGAGCGGGCCAGCATGGGCGAGGGGGAAGAGACTGCACATCAGTGGAAGCGCCGATGCTTGTACGAAAAAAGGCCTCCCGCGGGAGGCCTTTTCTTTAGTTGCAAGTTTCGAGCTGCAAGTCGCAAGAAAAAGCTGCGCTGCCGACTGCTTTTTCTTGTTGCTTGAAGCTTGTTGCTGGCCTGGGATCAACGTGCAGGTAATGCCTGCTCCTCTTCCGCCGCGATCTCGGAAAGAGGCAGGCCCGGGCTGCCCGCATAGAAAACGACCAGCTCTGCGCCGCGGCTGCCGGCGTGGCCGCGGTGGACTACGCCGGTAACTTCCGCGAGGGCCTCGCCAGCGCGCAGGCGCCTTTCGCGACCGTCACGGGTTTCGACGCGCAATTCGCCCGCCAGCAGGTAGCCAGCATTGGGTGCAGGATGGCTATGCCAGTCCAGGGAGGTGTCGGGAGCGATACGGATCTTCAGCAGGCTGAGTTCGGGGCTGCCTGCGGGGTAGTCGGTATAGGGCGAGCCGTCCCAGGCGGTGGTGGTGCGCAGCAGGAGCTGTGCATCGACGGGCTTGGTGGCGGGAGCACTGGAGCAGGCGCCGATCAGGGCCAGTGAACCGACAAGGAAGAGACGTTTGATCATGGCAGGGTCTCGCTGAGTGGGAGCGGACCAGCATGGTGGAGAGGGAAACGCTGGACTATCAGCTCTGGAGCTGAAGCCTGTAAGAAAAAGGCCTCCCGAAGGAGGCCTTTCACGTACTTACGCCGCTTGCGCGTGCGTCACTGGATTAGCAGCTGTAGTACAGGTCGTATTCCAGCGGGTGTACGAAGGTACGGACCTTGATTTCTTCCTCGGATTTCAGAGCGATGTAGGCATCGATGAAGTCGTCGGAGAACACGCCGCCCTTGGTCAGGAACGCACGGCCTTTGTCCAGTTCTTCCAGGGCCTCTTTCAGGCTGCCGCAGACTTGCGGGATTTCCTTGGCTTCTTCTGGTGGCAGGTCGTACAGGTTCTTGTCCGCTGCGTCGCCTGGGTGGATCTTGTTCTGGATGCCGTCCAGGCCGGCCATCAGCAGGGCAGCGAAGGCCAGGTACGGGTTGGCAGCCGGATCCGGGAAGCGGGCTTCGATACGGCGGGCTTTCGGGCTGCCGACGTAAGGAATGCGGATCGAGGCGGAACGGTTGCGAGCCGAGTAGGCCAGCATGACCGGTGCTTCGAAGCCTGGGACCAGACGCTTGTAGGAGTTGGTCGAAGGGTTGGTGAAGCCGTTCAGCGCCTTGCCGTGCTTGATGATGCCGCCGATGAAGTACAGGGCGGTGTCGGACAGGCCGGCATAGCCTTCGCCGGAGAAGGTGTTCTTGCCTTCTTTCCAGATCGACATGTGCACGTGCATGCCCGAGCCGTTGTCACCGTACAGCGGCTTCGGCATGAAGGTCGCGGTGCGGCCGTAGGCATCGGCAACGTTGTGCACGACGTACTTCAGGGTCTGGACTTCGTCGGCCTTCTTCACCAGGGTGTTGAACTTGACGCCGATTTCGTTCTGGCCGGCAGTCGCCACTTCGTGGTGGTGGACTTCGACGGTCTGGCCCATCTCTTCCAGTGCGTTGCACATGGCGGTACGGATTTCGTGGTCGTGGTCGAACGGTGGAACAGGGAAGTAGCCGCCCTTGACGCCTGGACGGTGGCCCTTGTTGCCGCCTTCGACGTCCTGGTCGGACATCCAGGAGCCCTGCTCGGAGAAGATCTTGAACATCGAGCCGGAGATGTCGGACTTGAACTTCACTTCGTCGAAGATGAAGAACTCAGGCTCCGGACCTGCGAAGGCGGTGTCACCGATGCCGGTGCTCTTCAGGTACTCTTCGGCGCGCTTGGCGATCGCACGTGGGTCGCGATCGTAGCCTTGCATGCTCGAAGGTTCGATGATGTCGCAGACCAGGATCAGGGTCGGCTCTTCGGTGAACGGGTCCAGGACGGCGGTTTCGTCGACCGGCATCAGGATCATGTCGGAGGCTTCGATGCCTTTCCAGCCAGCGATGGAGGAACCGTCGAACATCTTGCCGACTTCGAAGAAGTCGTCTTCCAGCGCGTCACGGGCTGGCATGGTGACGTGGTGCTGGGTGCCGCGGGTGTCAGTGAAGCGCAGATCAATCCATTTAACGTCATGATCTTTGATGAGTTGAACCGACTTCGACATGGTGTCCTCCGGGTGGGGTAGAGCTTGCCTGTGCAGCCCTTGAATTTGGGTGATGCCGGGCCGGAATACTCGACCAAGGCAACCTGCCTCACAAGGGAGCAAATTGCATGCCAGTGCCCGAAAACGGGATTTATGCCCCCTTTTCTCGCGTTTAAGCCGTTTCTGTAGGAAATGTCGATTTTTTCTGCACTCTTTAGATGCGGTAATTTGGGAAAATGAACCAATTTGGTGCGCATTAAGGTGGTCGGACAAAAGTTGGTCAAACCTTGAGCAATTTCCGCTATAATCCGCGCCCCCCTTTTTCGGCTGGCCGCTCGCGCGCTGTTTTCCATGAAACTGATCGTCAAAGTCTTTCCAGAAATCACCATCAAGAGCCGCCCGGTGCGCAAGCGGTTCATCCGTCAGCTCGGCCGCAATATCCGCGCCGTGCTGCGTGAGCTCGACCCCGAGGTCAAGGTCGATGGTGTCTGGGACAACCTCGAAGTGGTTACCCGCGTCGAGGACGAGAAAGTGCTGCGCGAGATCACCGAGCGCCTGACCTGCATGCCGGGCATCGCGCATTTCCTCCAGGTGGACGAATACCCGCTGGGCGACTTCGACGATATCGTCGCCAAGTGCAAGACCCACTTCGGCCACCTGCTGGCCGGCAAGCGCTTCGCCGTGCGCTGCAAGCGCGGCGGCCACCACGATTTCACCTCGATGGACGTCGATCGCTACGTGGGCAGCCAGTTGCGCCAGCAGTGCGGTGCTGCCGGTATCGACCTGCGCAATCCCGAAGTGGAAGTGCGCATCGAGATCCGCGACAAACGCCTCTACGTGATCCACAACCAGCACAAGGGTATCGGCGGCTACCCGCTGGGCGCGCTGGAGCAGACCCTGGTACTGATGTCCGGCGGGTTCGACTCTACCGTCGCGGCCTTCCAGATGATGCGCCGCGGCCTGATGACGCACTTCTGCTTCTTCAACCTGGGTGGCCGTGCCCACGAGCTGGGGGTGATGGAAGTCGCCCACTACCTGTGGAAGAAATACGGCAGCAGCCAGCGCGTGCTGTTCGTCAGCGTGCCGTTCGAGGAAGTGGTCGGCGAGATCCTCGGCAAGGTCGACAACAGCTATATGGGCGTGACCCTCAAGCGCATGATGCTGCGCGCTGCCGCCCGCGTTGCCGACCGCCTGGAGATCGATGCGCTGGTGACCGGCGAGGCGATTTCCCAGGTGTCCAGCCAGACCCTGCCGAACCTCGCGGTGATCGACTCGGCCACCGACAAGCTGGTGCTGCGTCCGCTGCTGGCCAGTCACAAGCAGGACATCATCGACCAGGCCTACCAGATCGGTACCGCCGAGTTCGCCAAGCATATGCCGGAATATTGCGGTGTCATCTCGGTGAACCCGACCACCTGCGCCAAGCGCCATCGCGTCGATCACGAAGAGAAGCAGTTCGACATGCAGGTGCTGGAGCGCGCCCTGGAGCGTGCCCGCTACATCTCCATCGACAACGTGATCGATGAACTGGGCCAGGACGTGCAGGTCGAAGAGCTTGCCGAAGCCTTGCCGGGCCAGATCGTCATCGATATCCGCCACCCCGATGCCCAGGAAGACGAGCCCCTGCAGCTCGACGGCATCGAAGTCCAGGCCGTGCCGTTCTATGCCCTGAACAGCCGCTTCAAGCACCTGGATGGCAACCGCCAATATTTGCTCTATTGCGATAAAGGTGTCATGAGCCGGCTGCATGCTCATCACCTGCTCAGTGAGGGACACGCCAATGTGCGCGTTTATCGCCCCGCCTAGGAAGCACGATGGCGACCGTTCCCGCCATCGTCCTCCCGACCGGATTTCCTGCTCCGTTTACTGAAACCCGCTGCCCTGGCGGCGGCACCGAATACCTGAGATCGAGATACACACAGTGATTGAGAATCTGCGCAACATCGCCATCATCGCCCACGTTGACCATGGTAAAACCACCCTGGTCGACAAACTCCTGCGCCAATCCGGCACCCTGGAGCGTAACGAGCTCAACGACGAGCGCGTCATGGACTCCAACGACCAGGAAAAAGAGCGCGGTATTACCATTCTGGCGAAGAACACCGCCATCAACTGGAATGGCTACCACATCAACATCGTCGACACCCCCGGCCACGCCGACTTCGGTGGTGAAGTAGAGCGCGTCATGTCGATGGTCGACTCCGTGCTGCTGCTGGTCGACGCCCAGGACGGCCCTATGCCGCAAACCCGCTTCGTGACCAAGAAGGCGTTCGAAGCCGGTCTGAAGCCGATCGTCGTGATCAACAAGGTCGACCGTCCGGGCGCGCGTCCTGACTGGGTCCTGGACCAGATCTTCGACCTGTTCGACAACCTCGGTGCCACCGACGAACAGCTGGACTTCAAGGTCGTCTACGCCTCGGCCCTGAACGGCATCGCCGGTCTGGACCACACCGAAATGGCCGAAGACATGACCCCGCTGTACCAGTCGATCGTCGACAACGTACCAGCGCCTGCCGTTGACCGTGACGGTCCGTTCCAGATGCAGATCTCCGCTCTGGACTACAACAGCTTCCTCGGTGTTATCGGCGTTGGCCGTATCGCCCGTGGCCGCGTCAAGCCGAACACCCCGGTCGTCGCCATCGACACCGACGGCAAGCGCCGCAACGGTCGTATCCTGAAGCTGATGGGCCACCACGGCCTGCACCGCGTTGACGTCGAAGAAGCCCAGGCTGGCGACATCGTCTGCATCAGCGGTTTCGACGAGCTGTTCATCTCCGACACCCTGTGCTCCCCGGACGCAGTCGAAGCGATGAAGCCGCTGACCGTCGACGAGCCGACCGTTTCCATGACCTTCCAGGTGAACGACTCGCCGTTCTGCGGCAAGGAAGGCAAGTTCGTGACCTCCCGCAACATCAAGGAGCGTCTGGACAAGGAGCTGCTGTACAACGTTGCACTGCGCGTTGAAGAAGGCGACTCCGCTGATAAGTTCAAGGTTTCCGGCCGTGGTGAACTGCACCTGTCGGTCCTGATCGAAACCATGCGTCGTGAAGGCTTCGAGATGGCTGTAGGCCGTCCCGAGGTAATCATCCGCGAAGTCAACGGCGTCAAGCACGAGCCGTTCGAGAACGTCACCATCGACATCCCTGAAGAATCCCAGGGCAAGGTCATGGAAGAAATGGGCCTGCGCAAGGGCGACCTGACCAACATGGCGCCGGATGGCAAGGGCCGTGTACGTCTGGAATACAACATTCCAGCCCGTGGTCTGATCGGTTTCCGTAACCAGTTCCTGACCCTGACCAACGGTGCAGGCATCCTGACCTCGATCTTCGACCGCTACGACACCATGAAGTCCGGCCACATGTCCGGCCGCCTGAACGGCGTACTGGTTTCGGTCGAGACCGGCAAGGCCCTGACCTACTCCCTGGAAACCCTGCAGGCGCGCGGCAAGCTGTTCGTCGAGCACGGCCAGGAAATCTACAACGGTCAGATCGTTGGTCTGAACAGCCGTGACAACGACCTGGGTGTGAACCCTACCAAAGGCAAGAAGCTCGACAACATGCGTGCTTCGGGCAAGGACGAGACCATCGCCCTGGTTCCGCCGGTTCGTTTCACCCTGGAACAGGCCCTGGAATTCATCCAGGACGACGAGCTGTGCGAAGTGACGCCTAAGTCGATCCGTCTGCGCAAGAAGATCCTCGACGAAGGCGAGCGTACCCGCGCTGCCAAGAAAGCCAAGGCCAACTAAGCCCGGCTTGAAATGAAAAAGCCCCCGGTCGCAAGGCCGGGGGCTTTTTTTGCCTGATGTTCTTGTGGTGTTTTTCAGGGCCTCATCGCTGGCAACGCCAGCTCCCACAGGGACCGAGTACACCGCCGATCCCTGTGGGAGCCGGCGTTGCCGGCGATGAGGCCGGCAGGAGCACCATCAATCCTTGGCTTAGCGGCTAGCCGGCTTCGGCTTGTAGGCACAGTACCCCGGCCGCGGCCCGACCCGTGGGTGATTGCGGCAGGTGTCCGGACGCTTGTCGTAAATGGTGCACAGGCGGGTCTTGCGGTCCAGATAGAGGCAGTCGTCGTTGCTCATGCGGGTCAGGGTGAAGATCCCGGACTTCTGGTTGAAGCGCTCGACGATGCCATCCTTTTGCAACCGCTTGGCGATATTCTTCGGCGGCTCGCCGACTTCGAATTCGTCCACCACGCCAATACGGATCAGGTCTTTCAACTTCACTTCCACCGGCAAGGTGCAACAGGTGGACATGCAGCCGCCGCACATGTGGCTGGCGTATTTCTGCCACGTTTCGAGACGGTCGAGCTCGGCGGCGGCAATCAGGGTCGGTTTCATCAGGGGTCAGGCATATAGGTATGGGAAGGCGCGCGATCATACCGGAGTTGATCAAAATGTGAACAACCATTTGCGAAATCCCTGGCAATCGGTCCCGCTTTTGCAGAGGTTTGCAACGAGCCCTGGCGAACCCGCGCCGACGCTCTGTGTCGAAGCGTCTAGGCTGTCAGATCACCATCGGCAATCGTCAAACCCGCTCGAGGACCCCGCATGTCTCAGGAATCGAACGCTCGTGACGCAGAGGTGGCCGCGTTTCGCACCGCTGTACTGGAAAAACTGACCTATGCGGTCGGCAAGGACCCGGAACACGCCTTCGACCATGACTGGTTCGAAGCCATCGCCCTGGCCGCCAGGGACCACATGGTCGATCACTGGATGGACCATACGCGGCAGATCTACCGCAGTAGCCAGAAGCGGGTCTATTACCTTTCCCTGGAATTCCTGATCGGCCGGCTGCTCTACGACAGCCTGAGCAACCTCGGCCTGCTGGAGGTGGCCCGCGAAGCCCTGCAGGGGCTCGACGTGGACCTGGAGCGCATCCGCCTGCTGGAGCCCGACGCGGCGCTGGGCAATGGCGGCCTCGGGCGCCTGGCCGCGTGTTTCATGGAATCCATGTCGACCCTCGGTATCGCCGCCCACGGCTATGGCATCCGCTACGAGCACGGGCTGTTCCGCCAGGCGGTGGTGGATGGCTGGCAGCAGGAGCAGACCGAGAACTGGCTGGATTTCGGCAACCCCTGGGAGTTCGAGCGGGCCGAGGTGATCTATCCGATCAGCTTCGGCGGGCGAGTGGAGACCGTGCACGGTGGCGATGGCGAGCCGCGCCAGGTGTGGTGGCCGGCGGAAACCGTGCGTGCGGTGGCCTACGACACCCCGGTGGTGGGCTGGCGTGGCGCGAGCGTGAATACCTTGCGCCTGTGGCGGGCGAGGGCGCTGGAGGAGCTGCACCTGGAACGCTTCAACGCGGGCGACCACCTGGGCGCGGTGGCGGAAGTGGCCCGGGCCGAGAGCATTTCCCGGGTGCTGTACCCGGCCGACAGCACCGAGGCCGGGCAAGAGTTACGCCTGCGCCAGGAATACTTCTTCGTCTCGGCCTCGCTGCAGGACTTGCTGCGCCGCCACCTGAACATGCATGACACCCTGCTCAACCTGCCAGAACAGGCAGCCATCCAGCTCAACGACACCCACCCGTCGATCGCCGTGGCCGAGCTGATGCGCCTGCTGGTCGACCAGCATGAAGTGCCGTGGGACACCGCCTGGCAACTGACCGTCAATACCCTGGCCTACACCAACCACACCCTGCTCCCGGAAGCGCTGGAGACCTGGGCGGTGAACCTGATGGAGCGCATGCTGCCGCGGCACATGCAGATCATCTACCTGATCAACGCCTATCACATCGACTCGCTGCGGGCCAAGGGCATCCACGACTTCGACGTGCTGCGCGCGGTGTCGCTGATCGAGGAAGACAACGGCCGCCGGGTGCGCATGGGCAACCTGGCGTTTCTCGGTTCGCACAGCGTCAACGGCGTCTCGGCATTGCACACCAAGCTGATGCGCAGCACGGTGTTTTCCGAGCTGCATAAGCTCTACCCGGAGCGGATCAACAACAAAACCAACGGCATCACCTTCCGCCGCTGGCTGTACCAGTCCAATCCGCAGCTCACCGCCATGCTGGTCAACGCCCTCGGCGAGGACCTGCTGGACAGCCCGGAAACCAGGCTGCGAGACCTGGAACCCTTCGCCGACAAGCCCGGGTTCCGCAAGAAGTTCGCCGAGCAGCGCCTGCACAGCAAGCGTGCACTGGCGGCGATCATCCAGGAACGCCTGGGTATCACCGTCAATCCCGAGGCGATGTTCGACGTTCAGGTCAAGCGTATCCACGAGTACAAGCGCCAGTTGCTCAACCTCATGCACACCGTCGCCCTGTACCAGGCGATCCGTGCCGAGCCGGGCACCGACTGGGTGCCGCGGGTGAAGATCTTCGCCGGCAAGGCCGCAGCCAGCTATCACCAGGCCAAGCTGATCATCAAGCTGGCCAACGATATCGCCCAGGTCGTCAACAACGACCCGACGGTACGCGGCCTGCTCAAGGTGGTGTTCCTGCCCAACTACAACGTCAGCCTGGCGGAAAGCATCATCCCGGCGGCGGACCTTTCCGAGCAGATCTCCACCGCCGGCTACGAGGCCTCGGGCACCAGCAACATGAAGTTCGGCCTCAACGGCGCACTGACCATCGGCACCCTCGATGGCGCCAACGTGGAAATGTGCGAACAGGTCGGGGCCGAGCACATGTTCATCTTCGGCCTCACCGCCCAGCAGGTCGAAGGCCGCAAGCGCAACGGCGATTTCGATGCCAGCCCGATCATCGGGGCGTCGCACCGGCTCAACGACGTGCTCCAGGCGATCCGTGGCGGGGTGTTCTCGCCTGACGATCCGGCGCGATACGTCGGGCTGGTGGACTCGCTGGTGTCCTACGACCGCTTCCTGCTTTGCGCCGATTTCGACGCCTATTGGGAGGCCCAGCGACGGGTCGACGAGCTCTGGCACGAGCCTGATCGCTGGTGGCGCTCGGCGGTGCTCAATACCGCACGCATGGGCTGGTTCTCTTCGGACCGGACCATCGGCGAATACGCCCGGGAAATCTGGACGGCGCTGGAATGACCGGGGAAGGCGCGGCGAACGGCGGGAACCAGATCCCGGATGTGCCGTCTGATCGGGCAGGGCTGTCCTACTGCTCGCCCGCGCCTGCCTCTCCCTGTAAACTGCGTGGGTTTTTCTTACTCCCTCATTCCTCCGGAGCCATACATGTCCCGCGTTACCCTGAGTCGCTATCTGATTGAGCAGACCCGTAGCAACAGCACCCCTGCCGATCTGCGCTTCCTGATCGAAGTGGTGGCGCGTGCATGCAAGGAAATCAGCCACAACGTGTCCAAGGGCGCCCTCGGCGGTGTGCTGGGCAGCATGGGCACCGAAAACGTGCAGGGCGAAGTCCAGAAGAAACTGGACGTGATTTCCAACGACATCCTGCTCGAAGCCAACGAGTGGGGCGGCCACCTGGCCGGCATGGCCTCGGAAGAAATGGACAATGCCTACCAGATTCCGGGCAAATATCCGAAAGGCGCCTACCTGCTGGTCTTCGACCCGCTGGACGGTTCGTCGAACATCGACGTCAACGTTTCGGTCGGTACCATCTTCTCGGTACTGCGCTGCCCTAACGAGTACCTGAGCCAGAACGAAAGCCTCAACGAAAAGGCCTTCCTCCAGCCGGGCACCAAGCAGGTTGCCGCCGGCTATGCCATCTACGGCCCGCAGACCATGCTGATCCTGACCCTGGGCAACGGCGTCAAGGGCTTCACCCTGGACCGCGAGCTGGGCAGCTTCGTCCTGACCCACGAGAACATCAAGGTTCCGGAAAGCACCGCCGAATTCGCCATCAACATGTCCAACCAGCGTCACTGGGAAGCGCCGGTGACCCGCTACGTTGGCGAGCTGCTGGCAGGCGAGACCGGCCCACTGAAGAAGAACTACAACATGCGCTGGATCGCCTCGATGGTGGCCGACGTGCATCGCATCCTGACCCGTGGCGGCCTGTTCATGTACCCGCGTGACGCGCGCGAGCCGTCCAAGCCGGGCAAGCTGCGTTTGATGTACGAAGCCAACCCGATGTCGTTCATCATCGAGCAGGCCGGCGGTGCGTCCACCGATGGCAAGCAGCGTATCCTCGACATCCAGCCGGACAGCCTGCACCAGCGCGTTGCGGTATTCCTCGGTTCGAAAGAGGAAGTCCAGCGCGTCACCGGTTATCACCAGGAGTAACCCGCCATGCTCGCACCTTGGCAGCCGCTGCTGGAATGGTGGTTTGGATGGGGCACCAGCCCGCAGGACGTCGCTGACGAGAAGAGCACGCTGTGGTTCGGCAAGCAGCATGACGCCGAGGCGCAGGAGCGCTTCGGCCCGCTGGTCGAGCAGGCGCTGGCCGGAGGCCTGGAGGAGTGGCTGGAAAGCCCGCAGGGCTGGCTCGGGCTGGTGCTGTTGCTGGACCAGTTGCCGCGGATGATCTACCGCGACACGCCGCGCGCCTTCGATGGCGACCGGCGCGCCCAGGTCCTGGTGATGCAGGGCCTGGACCGGGCCTGGGACTACCAGCTGCTGCCATTGCAGCGGGTGTTCATCCTGCTGGTGCTGGAGCATGCCGAAGTGCTGGACTGGCAGAACATCTGCGTCGAGCGCTACCAGACCCTGCTGGCAGCACAGCCGGCGGCGGATCGCCGCCTGTTCGAGGGATTCCTCGACTATGCCGAGCAGCATCAGCGCGTGATCGCCCGGTTCGGGCGCTTCCCGCACCGCAACCTGGTGCTCGGGCGACCCAGTACCAGCGAAGAAATGGATTTCCTCCTGGAACCTGGCTCCCGGTTCTGACCCCGCTTACTGCGGTTCCCCAAAGCAAAACGCCGGCATAGCCGGCGTTTTGCTATCTAGCTCCCGTCAACGTCTGCAAGGCCCATCGATCCTGCGGCTTACCGAAAGCGCACGCCTTCGGGAACCGGAGTGAGGTTTTGCCTTCTAAGCTGTCGGCAGTGGTCTGGCCCCTGTCACCTCATTCCCAGGAGTACCCCCCATGTCCGTGCGTTCCCTCGCCCTCTTGTCCCTGTGCGTGTTGCTGGCTGCCTGCAGCAAGCTCAACCAGGAGAACTATTCCAAGCTCAAGACCGGTATGACCAAGGCGGAGGTCGAGCAACTGCTGGGAAGCCCGACCGAATGTTCCGGCGCCCTGGGGGTGTCCAGCTGTACCTGGGGGGATGAAAAGACCTTCATCAGTGTCCAGTACGCTGGCGACAAGGTGCTGATGTACGCGGGGCAGGGCCTGAAATGATGCGTCGCGCTTTGCTGGCATGCTGTACCGCCCTGGCGCTGGCGGGGTGCGCCACGCCGCAGGTCGGGCCCATGCCGCCGAAGACGGTGGAAAACGTCGATTTGAAACGGTATCAGGGCAAGTGGTACGAGCTGGCCCGGCTGCCAATGTTCTTCCAGCGCGACTGCGCGCAATCCGAAGCGCATTACAACCTGCGAGCCGATGGCAGCGTGGGCGTGCTCAATCGTTGCCTGACCCTGGACGGCAAGTGGCAGGAAGCCAGCGGCAGCGCCACGCCACAGGAGCCGGGCAAGACCGACAAGCTGTGGGTGCAGTTCGATAACTGGTTCATGAAGTTGCCCGGGGCGCCGAAGGGCAACTACTGGGTACTGTATGTCAGCAGCGACTACCAGACGGCGCTGGTGGGCAATCCGGATCGCAAGTACCTGTGGTTGTTGTCGCGTACGCCGACCTTGCCGGCGGTAGAGCGCGAGAGCCTGCTGGCCAAGGCGCGGCAGCAGGGGTATGACACCACCCGCCTGGTATGGCGGGTGTCGGACCGGGATATCGCGCGCAAGCCCTGAGCTCAAGGGCACGCGGATCCTGTGGGAGCGGGTTCACCCGCGATTGCTATAGTGAATCCACCTCCGCAATCGCGGGTGAACCCGCTCCCACAGGGGCCAATCAGCCCAACAAATCTTTTAGTACCTGAGCAAATGCAGTTGCACTGTCCTCTTCACCAGCATGCCGCCCCTGCTGCACCACCCAAACCCCGTTCACCATCACATCCCGAACCTGCCGATCCCCACCGGCGAACAACCAGCGGTTCAAGATACTGTCGCCATCGGCCACCGCCAGGTACGGATCCCGCCCGTCCAGCACGATCCAGTCGGCCCGCTTGCCCACCGCCAATTCGCCGATCGGCTGCCCCAGCGCCTGGGCGCCGCCATCGAGCGCTGCATCGAACAAGGTCCGCCCGACCATCGGCTGCGCCGCGCCATACAGGCGGTTGCGCCGCTGATCCCGCAGACGCTGGCCATACTCCAGCCAGCGCAATTCCTCGACCACGCTCAGCGACACATGGCTGTCCGAGCCGATGCCCAGGCGCCCGCCCTGGGCGAGGAAATCCACGGCCGGGAAGATCCCGTCGCCGAGGTTCGCCTCGGTGGTCAGGCACAGGCCGGCAATCGCCCGGCTCCGGGCCATCGCCGCCACTTCGTCCGCCTCGGCATGGGTGGCATGCACCAGGCACCAGCGCTCATCTACCTCGACGTTCTCATACAGCCACTGCAATGGTCGCCGCCCGCTCCAGGCCAGGCAGTCGTCGACTTCCTTCTGCTGCTCGGCGATATGGATATGCACCGGGCAGGCCTTGTCGCTGGCGGCCAGGACGGTGGCGATCTGCTCTGGCGTCACCGCCCGCAGCGAGTGGAAGCACAGGCCCAGTGCTTGGGCCGGTTGTGCGGCCAGCACGGGTTTCAGGCGCGATTGCAGTTCAAGGTAGTGGTCGGTGCTGTTGATAAAGCGCCGCTGCCCGTCGTTCGGCGCCTGGCCGCCGAAGCCGGAGTGGCTGTAGAGCACCGGCAGCAGGGTCAGGCCGATCCCGCTGTGGCTCGCCGCTGCACTGATCCGCCGCGACAGTTCCAGCGGATCGGCGTAGGCCTGGCCCTGGGGGGCGTGATGCACATAGTGGAATTCCGCCACCGAGGTGTACCCGGCCTTGAGCATCTCGATGTACAGCTGGCGCGCGATGATTTCGAGCTGTTCCGGGCTGATCTTGCCCACCAGCCGGTACATCAGTTCGCGCCAGGTCCAGAAGCTGTCGTTCGGGTTGCCCGCCACTTCCGCCAGCCCGGCCATCGCGCGCTGGAAGGCATGCGAATGCAGGTTGGGCATTCCCGGCAGGAGCGGGCCGCCGAGCTTTTCCGCGCCGTCCGGTGAAGCGCCGGCCTGGATCGACGTCAGTACGCCGTTCGCGTCGACCTCGATTCGGACCTGTTTCGCCCAGCCGCTGGGCAGCAACGCACGTTCGGCAAAGTACACGGACATCGACACGGCACTCCGTTCTGTTATTTGTATATACATATACAGACGTTTGCCTGCCCGGTAAACTCCGGCAAGCTACCGTTCATTCAATAGAACAAGGACTTTTCCAGTGCCGAAACCTCCTGTCTCCACGCTGGTTGCCCAGATGGGCGAGGGGCCGGCGCCGCTGTATGCCCGGGTCAAGCAGATGATCGTCCAACAGATCGAGAGCGGCACCTGGCCGCCGCATCATCGGGTGCCTTCGGAAAGCGAACTGGTTGCCGAGCTGGGCTTCAGCCGCATGACCATCAACCGTGCCCTGCGCGAACTCACCGCCGAAGGGCTGCTGGTGCGCATGCAGGGCGTCGGAACTTTCGTGGCGGAACCCAAGACCCATTCGGCGTTGTTCGATGTGCACAATATCGCCGACGAAATCTCCGCCCGCGGCCACCAGCACAGTTGCAAGGTGGTGACCCTGGCCGAGGAGGCCGCCGGTTCCGAGCGTGCCCTGGCCCTGGACATGCGCGAGGGGCAGCGGGTGTTCCATTCGTTGATCGTGCATTACGAAAACGGCGTGCCGGTGCAGATCGAAGACCGCTACGTCAACGCGCAGATCGCCCCGGACTACCTCAAGCAGGACTTCACCCGGCAGACCCCCTACGCCTATCTGTCACAGGTCGCGCCGCTCACCGAGGGCGAGCACGTGGTCGAGGCGATTCTCGCCGATGCCTATGAATGCAGCCTGTTGCAGATCGAACACAGCGAGCCGTGCCTGCTGATCCGCCGGCGCACCTGGTCGGGCCGCCAGCCGGTGACCGCCGCGCGCCTGATCCACCCCGGCTCCCGCCATCGCCTCGAAGGACGCTTCAGCAAATGACCGAGTTGACCCTGTTACGCGCCGCCGATTATCCGCGCATGCCGTGGAAGAACGGTGGCGGCAGTACCGAAGAAATCACCCGCGACGCCGGCCAGGGCCTGGATGGATTCGGCTGGCGCCTGTCGATCGCCGATATCGGTGAGTCGGGGGATTTCTCCAGCTTCGCCGGTTACCAGCGGATCATCACCGTGCTGCAGGGTGACGGCATGGTCCTGGAAGTCGATGGCCAGCCCAGCCGCGTGCTGCTGCCATACGATGCCTACGGGTTCAGCGGCGCCAGCCAGGTCAGTTGCCGCCTGCTGGGTGGGCCGATCCGCGATTTCAACCTGATCTACGCACCGCAGCGCTACCGCGCGCGGGTGCAGTGGTTCAGCGGCTATGCCCGCGTATTTACCTCGGCCAGCACCGTGCTGTTGTTCAGCGCCCAGCCGGCGTTGCAGGTCGGCATCAGTGGTCAGCCCGGGCAGGCCCTCGGCCTGTACGACTGCCTCTATCTCAAGGACAACCAGCAACTGCGCGAACTGGATATCACCGGGCGCTGCTGCCTGATCGAACTGATCGCTGTTTCCGGGTAACGCACCAGCGCCGCACATTTTGTTACTGAATGCCCCAAGGTGGCGCAACGCCACCTTGCTTCTCGCACCGCCCTCCAGCTTTTTCCCTCTCCCTCTGCAAGATTTCCCGGCCTTGTCGCACAAGGGCTGTAGCCCTGTGCGGAATTTTTTCATGAAGCGTTTCCCGGGATTGGCAATTCAATTGCATATGCTTGTATGTACAAGTAAAGATGTGTGCGTATGAGTGGACAGGCCATCCCCTCGACGCCGTTAGCAAACCGGTATCACCGCTGGCCCACTGCCTGGGTTTGGACTGGATAGATCGCTCGAGGAGCCCTTTCGTGACTGACAACAACCTGAACAAATTCCGTGACGTCGAAATCCGCGCCCCGCGCGGCACCAGGCTGACCGCCAAGAGCTGGCTGACCGAAGCGCCGCTGCGGATGCTGATGAACAACCTCGACCCGGAAGTGGCGGAGAACCCCAAGGAGCTGGTGGTGTACGGCGGTATCGGCCGTGCGGCGCGCAACTGGGCGTGCTACGACAAGATCGTCGAGAGCCTGACCAACCTGAATGACGACGAGACCCTGCTGGTGCAGTCCGGCAAGCCGGTCGGCGTGTTCAAGACCCACGCCAACGCCCCGCGTGTACTGATCGCCAACTCCAACCTGGTGCCGCACTGGGCCAACTGGGAACACTTCAACGAACTGGATGCCAAGGGCCTGGCCATGTACGGCCAGATGACCGCCGGCAGCTGGATCTACATCGGCAGCCAGGGCATCGTCCAGGGCACCTACGAAACCTTCGTCGAAGCCGGTCGCCAGCACTACAACGGCAACCTCAAGGGCAAATGGGTACTGACCGCCGGCCTCGGCGGCATGGGCGGCGCCCAGCCACTGGCCGCGACCCTGGCCGGTGCTTGTTCGCTGAACATCGAATGCCAGCAGAGCCGCATCGACTTCCGCCTGTCCAGTCGCTATGTCGACGAACAGGCCACGGACCTCGAGGACGCCCTGGCGCGCATCGCCCAGTACACCGCCGAAGGCAAGGCCATCTCCATCGCCCTGCTGGGCAACGCCGCGGAAATCCTCCCGGAGCTGATCAAGCGCGGCGTGCGCCCGGACATGGTCACCGACCAGACCAGCGCCCATGATCCGCTCAACGGCTACCTGCCTGCCGGCTGGACCTGGGAGCAGTACCGCGACCGCGCGAAAACCGAGCCTGCCGCCGTGGTCAAGGCCGCCAAGCAATCCATGGCCGTGCACGTCCAGGCCATGCTCGAGTTCCAGAAACAGGGCATCCCGACCTTCGACTACGGCAACAACATCCGCCAGATGGCCAAGGAAGAGGGCGTGGCCAATGCCTTCGACTTCCCCGGCTTCGTCCCGGCCTATATCCGCCCGCTGTTCTGCCGCGGCATCGGCCCGTTCCGCTGGGCCGCGCTGTCCGGCAACGCCGAGGACATCTACAAGACCGACGCCAAGGTCAAGGAACTGATCCCCGACGACGCCCACCTGCATAACTGGCTGGACATGGCCCGCGAGCGCATCAGTTTCCAGGGCCTGCCGGCGCGGATCTGCTGGGTCGGCCTGGGCCAGCGCGCCAGGCTCGGCCTGGCGTTCAACGAAATGGTCCGTCGTGGCGAGCTGTCGGCGCCTATCGTTATCGGACGCGATCACCTGGACTCCGGCTCGGTTTCCAGCCCGAACCGTGAAACCGAAGCCATGAAGGACGGTTCCGATGCCGTGTCCGACTGGCCGCTGCTCAACGCCCTGCTGAACACCGCCAGCGGTGCCACCTGGGTCTCGCTGCACCACGGCGGTGGCGTGGGCATGGGCTTCTCCCAGCACTCGGGCATGGTCATCGTCTGCGACGGTACCGATGAAGCGGCCGAGCGTATCGCCCGCGTGCTGACCAACGACCCGGGCACCGGCGTGATGCGCCACGCCGATGCCGGTTACGACATTGCAATCGAGTGTGCCAAAGAGCAGGGCCTGAACCTGCCGATGATCACCGGCTGATCCGCGTTGCCGGGGCCGCCATGCACGGCCCCGGCAACAGCGGCGTTTCATGGAAGGGACGACCGGAAGGCCTATGAACTGCCGATATCCACTTTCCTGATTGGGAGCGTCATGCAATGAAAACCAACAAGACCCTGCTTGCGTCGCTGTGTGCCCTTGGCCTGTTGAGCCTGTCCAGCGTGAGCCAGGCCGCCGGCTGGTGCGAATCCGGCAAACCGGTGAAGTTCGCCGGCCTGAACTGGGAAAGCGGCATGCTGCTGACCGATGTCATGCAGTTCGTCCTGAAGAACGGCTACGGCTGCGAGACCGACAGCCTGCCGGGCAACTCCATCACCATGGAAAACGCCCTGGGCACCAATGACATCCAGGTCTTCGCCGAAGAGTGGGTGGGCCGCAGCGAGGTCTGGAAGAAGGCCGAGGCCGCCGGCAAGGTGGTCGGCGTCGGCGCTCCGGTGGTGGGGGCGATCGAAGGTTGGTACGTGCCGCGTTATGTGATCGAAGGCGACGCCAAGCGCAAGCTGGAGGCCAAGGCGCCGAACCTGAAGGCCATCGCCGATCTCGGCCAGTACGCAGCGCTGTTCAAGGACCCGGAGGAGCCTTCCAAGGGGCGCTTCTACAATTGCCCGGCCGGCTGGACCTGCGAGCTGGACAATACCGAAATGCTCAAGGACTACGGCCTGGAAAGCAGCTATACCAATTTCCGTCCGGGCACCGGCCCGGCACTGGATGCGGCGGTGCTGTCGAGCTACAAGCGCGGCGAGCCGATCCTCTTCTACTACTGGACCCCGACTCCGCTGATGGGCCAGGTCGACCTGGTCAAGCTGGATGAAAAGCCCGGCGTCGACAAGAGCGTGAGCATCAAGGTCGGCCTGTCGAAAGCCTTCCATGAAGGCGCTCCGGAACTGGTCGCGGTGCTGGAGAAGGTCAACCTGCCCCTCGACCTGCTCAACCAGAACCTGGCGCGCATGAGCAAGGAGCGCATCGAGTCGCCGAAGCTGGCCAAGGCCTTCCTCAAGGAACATCCTGAAATCTGGCATGCATGGGTCAGCGAGGACGCGGCGAAGAAGATCGACGCAGCGCTCTGAGCACACCCGACCACCTGATGAGTGAACCCTATGTTCCCCGAAAAACTTACCTTCTCCATCGCCGACTGGGTCAACGGCTGGGTCGATGCGCTGGTGACCAACTACGGTGATGTATTCCGGCAGATCTCCGACACCCTGCTGTGGGCCATCGTCAATCTCGAAGGCCTGCTGCGGGCCACGCCCTGGTGGCTGATGCTGGCGATCGTCGCCGGTATCGCCTGGCATGCCACCCGCCGTGCGCTGCCGACCCTGGTGATCGTCGGCCTGCTGTTCCTGGTAGGTGCCGTGGGGCTGTGGGACAAGCTCATGCAGACCCTGGCGCTGATGCTGGTGGCGACGCTGATCTCGGTGCTGATCGGCATTCCCCTGGGCATCCTGTCGGCACGCAGCGACCGCCTGCGTTCGATCCTCATGCCGCTGCTCGACATCATGCAGACCATGCCCAGCTTCGTGTACCTGATCCCGGTGCTGATGCTGTTCGGCCTGGGCAAGGTGCCGGCGATCTTCGCCACGGTGATCTACGCGGCGCCGCCGCTGATCCGCCTGACCGACCTGGGTATTCGCCAGGTCGACGGCGAGGTCATGGAAGCGATCAACGCCTTCGGTGCCAACCGCTGGCAGCAGCTGTTCGGCGTGCAGCTGCCGCTGGCGCTGCCGAGCATCATGGCCGGGATCAACCAGACCACCATGATGGCCCTGTCGATGGTGGTGATCGCCTCGATGATCGGTGCCCGTGGCCTGGGCGAGGACGTGCTGGTGGGCATCCAGACCCTGAACGTCGGCCGTGGCCTGGAAGCCGGGCTGGCAATCGTGATTCTCGCGGTGGTGATCGACCGCATTACCCAGGCCTACGGCCGGGCGCGGCATGAGGTGAGCAAATGAGTACGGCGGCGATGAACAAGATCGAAGTGAAGAACGTATTCAAGATCTTCGGCCAGCGTGCAGACGAAGCGCTGCAACTGATCCGCGAATCCCACAGCAAGGAGCAGGTGCTGGCCAAGACCGGCTGCGTGGTCGGGGTCAACGACCTGTCGCTGTCCATCGGTGCCGGCGAGATCTTCGTCATCATGGGCCTGTCCGGCTCGGGCAAATCAACCCTGGTGCGCCACTTCAACCGCCTGATCGACCCCACCAGCGGGGCGATCCTGGTGGATGGCGAGGACATCATGGGCTACGACATGGAAGCCCTGCGCCAATTCCGCCGGCGCAAGATCAGCATGGTGTTCCAGAGCTTCGGCCTGCTGCCGCACAAGACCGTGCTGGAAAACGTCGCCTACGGGCTCAAGGTGCGTGGCGAGAGCAAGCAACTGTGCGCCGAGCGCGCCCAGCACTGGATCACCACCGTGGGCCTGAAGGGCTACGAGAAGTCCTGGCCGCACCAATTGTCCGGCGGCATGCGCCAGCGCGTGGGCCTGGCCCGGGCCCTGGCGGCGGATACCGACATCATCCTGATGGACGAAGCGTTCAGCGCCCTCGATCCGCTGATCCGCGCAGAAATGCAGGACCAGTTGCTGGAGCTGCAAAAGACCCTGAACAAGACCATCGTCTTCATCACCCACGACCTCGATGAAGCCGTGCGCATCGGCAACCGCATCGCGATCCTCAAGGACGGCCGCCTGATCCAGGTCGGCACGCCGCGGGAGATCCTCCATTCGCCGGCCGACGAATACGTCGATCGCTTCGTCCAGCGCCGCGCCGCCACCGTATGAGGACCGTCATGCAGCAATCCGAACCTGTGGTGATCGCCGACGCCCCGCTGCGCTGGCAGGACATCGTCGCCGTGGCCCGCCACGGTGCCCGCCTGACCCTGGCCGAGGGCGCCTGGGCACGGATCGAGAATGCCCAGGCCATCGTCCGGCGCATCGTCGACAGCGGCGAGCGCGCCTATGGCGTCAATACCGGCCTGGGCGCGCTGTGCAACGTCGCCCTGGAAGGCGAGCAACTGCGCCGGCTATCGAGCAACACCTTGCTCAGCCATGCCTGCGGGGTCGGGCCGGTGCTGGCCGATGAGCAGACCCGGGCGATCATCTGCGCCGCCATCGTCAACTACAGCCACGGCAAGTCCGGGATCCAGCGGCCGGTAGTGGAAATGCTCCTGGCCTTGCTGGACCGCGGGATCACCCCGCAGGTGCCGTCCCAGGGCTCCGTGGGTTACCTGACCCATATGGCCCATGTCGGCATCTGCCTGCTGGGCGTGGGCAAGGTCAGTTATCGCGGGCAGATCGTCGAGGCCGCCGAAGCCCTGGCCGAGGAGGGCCTGAAGCCGGTAGTCCTCGGGGCGAAGGACGGCCTGTGCCTGGTCAACGGCACGCCGTGCATGACCGGCCTGGGCTGCCTGGCCCTGGCCGACGCCAGCCACCTGCTGCAATGGGCTGATATCGTCTCGGCCATGAGCTTCGAGGCGCTGCGCGGGCAGATCGCCGCGTTCGATGCCGAGATCATCGCGCTCAAGCCGCATCCGGGCATGCAGCAGGTCGGTGCCAACCTGCGGGCCTTGCTCGACGGCAGCGAAGTGATCGCCAGCAGCAAAGGCATCCGCACCCAGGACGCCCTGAGCATCCGTTCCATTCCCCAGGTTCACGGCGCTGCCCGCGACCAGCTTGCCCACGCCGCACGGCAGATCGAAACCGAACTCAACTCGGCTACCGACAACCCCTTGCTGCTGGGCACTCCGGACAATTTCCGGGTGATGTCCCAGGCCAACCCCCACGGCCAGTCGGTGGCGATGGCCGCCGACCTGCTGGCGATTGCCGTGGCCGAGACCGGCTCGATCGCCGAGCGCCGCCTCGATCGCCTGGTCAACCCGCATGTCAGCGGGCTGCCGGCGTTCCTCGTCAGCGAACCGGGGGTCAACTCCGGGATGATGATCGTCCAGTACGTCGCCGCTTCGCTGTGCGCGGAAAACCGCCAGCTGGCCCAGCCGGCAGTTGTGGATAACTACGTCACCTCCGGCCTGCAGGAAGACCATCTGAGCCTCGGCACCAGTGCCGCGCTCAAGCTGCACAAGGCCCTGGAAAACTGCACGCAGATCCTCGCCATTGAGTACCTGCTGGCGGCCCAGGCCTTCGAATTTCTCAAGGAGCAGCGCTTTGGCGCCGGTACCCAACGCGCTTGGCAACTGCTGCGCGAACAGGTCCCGGCCTACCAGCAGGACCGCTGGCTGGCGCCGGACATCGCCCGTGCGGCCGCATTGCTCAAACAGCCGCAGGGCCCTCGGCACGTGCTGCCGACCCTGCTCTGACCTCATACAAGGAGCCTGAACATGCAAGTCTTCAACCTGATTCCCGGCCAGGTCAGCCTCGCCGAACTGCGCGGCATCTATGAACAACCCGCGCGCCTGAGCCTGGTGGCCAGCGCTGCGGCGCAGATCGAGGCCAGCGTCGCCTGTGTCGAGCGGATCCTCGCCGAGGATCGCACCGCCTATGGCATCAATACCGGTTTCGGCCTGCTGGCTTCGACCCGCATCGCCAGCCACGACCTGGAAAACCTGCAGCGCTCGCTGGTCCTGTCCCATGCCGCGGGCATCGGCGCGCCGCTGGACGACGCCATGGTCCGGCTGATCATGGTGCTCAAGATCAACAGCCTGAGCCGCGGCTTCTCGGGGATCCGCCGGGTGGTGATCGATGCGCTGATCGCCCTGGTCAATGCCGAGGTCTACCCGCATATCCCGCTGAAAGGCTCGGTGGGTGCGTCCGGCGACCTGGCGCCGCTGGCGCATATGTCGTTGGTGTTGCTGGGTGAAGGCAAGGCCCGGCACAAGGGCGAATGGCTCTCGGCCGTGGATGCACTGGCGATCGCCGGCCTCAAGCCGCTGACCCTGGCGGCGAAAGAGGGGCTGGCGCTGCTTAACGGCACCCAGGCCTCGACCGCCTATGCCCTGCGCGGCCTGTTCGAAGCCGAAGACCTGTTCGCCGCTGCCATCGCCTGCGGCGGCCTGACCGTCGAAGCGGTGCTCGGCTCGCGCTCGCCGTTCGATGCCCGCATCCATGCGGCCCGCGGCCAGCGCGGGCAGATCGACGCGGCGGCCTGCTACCGCGACCTGCTCGGCGAAGGCAGCGAGGTGTCCGCTTCCCATGAACACTGCGGCAAGGTCCAGGACCCGTACTCCCTGCGCTGCCAGCCGCAGGTCATGGGCGCCTGCCTGACCCAGTTGCGCCAGGCCGCCGAAGTGCTGGCCATCGAAGCCAACGCCGTTTCCGACAACCCGCTGGTGTTCGCCGAGCAGGGCGATGTGGTTTCCGGTGGCAACTTCCACGCCGAGCCGGTGGCCATGGCCGCCGACAACCTGGCCCTGGCCATCGCCGAGATCGGCTCGCTGAGCGAGCGGCGCATCTCGCTGATGATGGACAAGCACATGTCGCAGTTGCCGCCGTTCCTGGTGGAAAACGGCGGGGTCAACTCCGGTTTCATGATCGCCCAGGTCACCGCTGCCGCCCTCGCCAGCGAGAACAAGGCGCTGTCCCACCCGCACAGCGTCGACAGCCTGCCCACTTCGGCCAACCAGGAAGACCACGTGTCCATGGCCCCGGCGGCCGGCAAGCGCCTGTGGGAGATGGCCGAGAACACCCGCGGCATCCTCGCCATCGAATGGCTCGGCGCCTGCCAGGGCCTGGACCTGCGCACCGGGCTGAAGACCTCGGTCAAGCTGGAGCAGGCGCGCAAGACCCTGCGCGACCGCGTACCGCACTACGACAAGGACCGCTTCTTCGCCCCGGATATCGAGATTGCCGTCGAACTGCTGGCCGAAGGCCGCCTGACCGGCCTGCTGCCGGGCGGCGTGCTGCCGAGCCTGGACTGAGCGGGGGTACGAGCAATGAAGACCCTCTGGCAGCACTGCCATGTGGCGAGCATGGCCAACGGCAGCTACTCGATCATCGAGGACGCGGCCATCGTCACTTCCGGCGGGCGTATCGACTGGATCGGGCCGCGCGGCTCGCTACCGGACATTGGCGAAGCAAGCCGGGTGCACCTGGGCGGCGCCTGGGTCACTCCCGGGCTGATCGACTGCCACACCCACACGGTGTTCGGCGGTAATCGCAGCGGCGAATTCGAACAGCGCCTGCAGGGCGTCAGCTACGCCGAGATCGCCGCCCAGGGCGGCGGTATCGCCAGCACCGTGCGCGCAACCCGCGCCGCCAGCGAAGACGAGCTGTACGCCAGCGCCTTGCGCCGGGTGCGGGCGCTGATGCGCGACGGGGTGACGACGCTGGAGATCAAGTCCGGCTACGGCCTCGACCTGGAAAACGAGCGCAAGATGCTCAAGGTCGCCCGCCGCCTCGGCGAAACCCTGCCGCTGACCGTGCGTGCCACCTGCCTGGCGGCCCACGCGTTGCCGCCGGAGTACAAGGAGCGCAGCGACGACTACATCGCCCACATTTGCGGAGTGATGCTCCCGGCCCTGGCCGCCGAGGGGCTGGTGGATGCGGTGGACGCTTTTTGCGAATACCTGGCGTTCTCGCCGGAGCAGGTTGAGCGGGTGTTCATCAAGGCACGGGAACTGGGCTTGCCGGTCAAGCTGCATGCCGAACAGTTGTCGTCGCTGGCGGGTTCCAGCCTGGCGGCGCGGTATCAGGGGTTGTCCGCCGATCACCTGGAGTTCATGACCGAGGACGACTGCATCGCCATGGCCGCTGCCGGCACCGTCGCCGTTTTGCTGCCCGGTGCCTTCTATTACCTGCGGGAAACCCAACTGCCGCCGATGGACGCCCTGCGCAAGCACGGGGTGAAGATCGCCATCGCCAGCGACCTCAACCCCGGCACCTCGCCGGCGCTGTCGCTGCGGCTGATGCTGAACATGGCCTGCACGCTGTTCCGCATGACCCCGGAAGAGGCGCTGGCTGGCGTGACCACTCATGCCGCCACGGCGCTGGGGCTGGGCGATAGCCATGGCACGCTGGAAGTGGGCAAGGTCGCCGACTTCGTTGCCTGGGATATCGAGCGTCCAGCCGACCTGGCCTACTGGCTCGGCGGCGAACTGGACAAGCGCGTGGTGCGCCACGGCATCGAACTGACTGATTGAGGCATGACGATGGACAAGGTACTGAGTTTTCACCAGGGCAGGCTGCCGCTGCTGGTCAGCATGCCCCACGCCGGCCTGAAGCTGACCCCGGCGGTACGCGATGGGTTGGTTCCGGCGGCCCGCAGCCTGCCGGATACCGACTGGCACATCCCGCGGCTGTACGACTTCGTCCGCGACATGGGCGCCAGCGTGGTGGCGGCGGAGTATTCGCGCTTCGTCATCGATCTCAACCGGCCCGAGGATGACCAGCCGCTGTATGTCGGCGCCACCACCGGGTTGTTCCCGGCGACGCTGTTCGACGGCGAGCCGCTGTTCGAGCACGGCAAGGTGCCGTCGGCGGCCGAGCGGGCGGGATACCTGGAGAGCATCTGGCGGCCCTATCACGACACCCTGCGCAACGAGCTGGCGCGGTTGAAGGCGCAGTTCGGCTATGCGCTGCTGTGGGATGCGCATTCGATCAGGTCCCATGTGCCGCATCTGTTCGACGGGAAACTGCCGGACTTCAACCTGGGCACGTTCAACGGCGCGAGTTGCGATGCTGAACTGGCCGGGCGGTTGCAGGCGGTGTGCGCCGGGGCCGGGCAGTACACCCATGTGCTGAACGGGCGCTTCAAGGGCGGGCACATCACCCGGCATTACGGCGATCCGGCGCAGGATATCCATGCAGTGCAACTGGAGCTGGCGCAGAGCACATATATGGAGGAGGTGGAGCCATTTACCTATCGGGAGGATCTGGCGGGGCCGACGCAGGGGGTGTTGCGCGGATTGCTGGAAGAGGTTCTGGCCTGGGCTGAAGGTCGGTACCGGTAACCTGTGGGAGCGGGTTCACCCGCGATTGCTATGGTGAATTCACTACCGCAATCGCGGGTAAACCCGCTCCCACAGGGTTCGCGTCGCTTGTTCGATCTCTAGATCTCTTGACCCAACGGGGCATGCTCAAAGCGCATTTCGGGTTTATGATGCCGAACGGCCGAACAATTCCCACACGGAGTGCGTAATGCAGACCTTGTACCCACAGATCAAACCCTACGCCCGGCACGATCTGGCAGTCGAAGCACCGCATGTGCTGTACGTCGATGAAAGTGGTTCACCGGAAGGTCTGCCGGTGGTGTTCATCCACGGTGGCCCCGGCGCCGGCTGCGATGCGCAGAGCCGTTGCTACTTCGATCCCACCGTCTACCGCATCATCACCTTCGACCAGCGGGGCTGCGGCCGCTCCACGCCCCACGCCAGCCTGGAAAACAACACCACCTGGCACCTGGTCGAAGACCTCGAACGCATCCGCAAGCACCTCGGCATCGAGAAGTGGGTGCTGTTCGGCGGCTCCTGGGGCTCGACCCTGGCCCTGGCCTACGCCCAGACCCACCCCGAGCGCGTCCATGGCCTGATCCTGCGCGGTATCTTCCTGTGTCGCCCGCAGGAAATCGAATGGTTCTACCAGGCCGGCGCCAGCCGCCTGTTCCCGGACTACTGGCAGGACTACATCGCGCCGATCCCCCTGGAAGAGCGCGACAACCTGGTCCAGGCCTTCCACAAGCGCCTTACCGGCAATGACCAGATCGCCCAGATGCATGCGGCCAAGGCCTGGTCCACCTGGGAGGGCCGCACCGCGACGCTGCGTCCGAACCCGCTGGTGGTCGACCGTTTCTCCGAGCCGCAGCGCGCGCTGTCCATCGCCCGCATCGAATGCCACTACTTCGTCAACAACGCCTTCCTCGAAGAAAACCAGCTGATCCGCGACATGCCGAAGATCGCTCACCTGCCGGCAGTGATCGTGCACGGCCGCTACGACGTGATCTGCCCGCTGGACAACGCCTGGGAGCTGCACCAGGCCTGGCCGAACAGCGAGCTGAAGGTGATTCGTGACGCTGGGCATGCCGCTTCCGAGCCGGGCATCACCGACGCCTTGGTGCGCGCCGCCGACCAGATGGCCCGGCGCCTGCTCGACCTGCCTCTGGAAGAAGCGTGAAGGGCCTGCTGCAACGGGTGCGTGGCGCCCGGGTGGAGGTAGAAGGGGAGATCGTCGGCTCGATCGACCAGGGCCTGCTGGTGCTGGTCGCGGTGGAGCCCGGCGACACCCCGGAGCATGCCGACAAGCTCCTGCACAAGCTGCTCAACTATCGGGTCTTCAGCGATCCGCAGGGCAAGATGAACCTTTCCCTCAAGGACATCGACGGCGGCCTGCTGCTGGTGTCGCAGTTCACCCTCGCCGCCGATACCCGCAGCGGCCTGCGTCCGAGCTTCTCCACTGCCGCGCCACCCGCACTCGGCGCCGAGCTGTTCGACTACCTTCTGGCCCAGGCGAGGCTCAAGCACGGCACTGTCGGCAGCGGTCGATTCGGTGCCGACATGCAGGTTCATCTGGTCAATGATGGCCCCGTAACATTTATGTTACAAATATGAAGACAAAATTCCCCCTGTTTGCAGGAAAACAAGGGGTTTGGCAGCAAAAATAGTTGGCTGGCCCTGATGCGTTGTAACGCCGCCTGCTAGATAATCGCGCGCTACACAGGGCCGGCATTCGACGGCCTGTTTAACCTTGACTCGAGAACTGTACGGAACCGTTTGGGGAATCATTGAGCCCTTTCGGAGTCCGAACAGTGCTCGCCAACCCGGCATGTGTCGCTGGCCGTTGGTTCTTTAGATCAGTATTCGGCGAGGGTTGCTCGTGATTGTAAGTCCCTTTGATGCTCCAAGAACGCCTGCCAGCCGGCTGCGCAAGGCCCTGATCGCGGGTTCGGCACTGATGTGCCTGCTCGGCTCCGGCCAGCTCTGGGCGTTCAACCTTGACGATGTCGCGGCCAAGGCGAAGGACCTGGCCGGACAAAAGTACGAAGCACCGAAAAGCAATCTGCCGGCCGTGTTCCGCGACATGAAGTTCGCTGACTACCAGAAGATCCGTTTCCGCGCCGACAAGGCCGAGTGGGCCGGGGAGAAGACGCCGTTCGAGCTGTCCTTCTACCACCAGGGCATGCACTTCGACACACCGGTGAAAATCAACGAAGTCACCGCCACCACCGTCGAAGAAATCAAGTACGACCCGAGCCGCTTCGACTTCGGCGACCTGCAGTTCGATGCCAAGGCCACCGAGAAGCTGGGCTACGCCGGTTTCCGCGTGCTCTACCCGATCAACAAGGCGGACAAGCAGGACGAGATCATGACCCTGCTCGGCGCCAGCTACTTCCGCGTGGTCGGCAAGGGCCAGGTGTACGGCCTCTCGGCCCGCGGCCTGGCGATCGACACCGCGCTGCCGTCCGGCGAAGAATTCCCGCGCTTCACCGAGTTCTGGGTCGAGCGCCCGAACCCCAACGACAAGCACCTGGTGATCTACGCCCTGCTGGATTCGCCGCGCTCCACCGGCGCCTACAAGCTGATCCTGCGTCCGGGTTCCGACACCATCGTCGATGTGCAGTCGAAAGTCTTCCTGCGTGACCACGTCAGCCGCCTGGGCATCGCCCCGCTGACCAGCATGTACCTGTTCGGCAGCAACCAGCCGTCCCGCGTGCCGAACTACCGTCCTTCGCTGCACGACTCCGAAGGCCTGTCGATCCATGCCGGCAACGGCGAATGGCTGTGGCGTCCGCTGAACAACCCGAAACACCTGGCCGTCAGCAACTTCAGCGTGGAAAACCCGCGTGGCTTCGGTTTGCTGCAGCGCAATCGCGCTTTCAGCTTCTTCGAAGACCTGGATGACAACTACCAGAAGCGTCCAAGCACCTGGATCGAGCCGAAGGGCGACTGGGGCAAGGGCACCGTCGACTTGGTCGAGATCCCGACTGCCGACGAAACCAACGACAACATCGTGGCCTTCTGGAGCCCGGAAAAACTGCCGGAGCCGGGTACCCCGATCGAATACGAATACCGCCTGCACTGGACCATGGACGAGTCGGAGTTCCACTCGCCAGACCTCGGCTGGGTCAAGCAGACCATGCGTTCCACCGGCGACGTCAAGCAATCCAACCTGATTCGCCAGCCTGACGGCAGCGTGGCCTTCCTGGTCGATTTCGAAGGCCCCGCCCTCGCCAAGCTCCCGGAAGACACCGCGGTGCGCAGCCAGGTCAGTCTCGACGACAACGCCGAGCTGGTGGAAAACAACCTGCGCTACAACCCTGAAATCAAGGGCTGGCGCCTGACCCTGCGGATGAAGGTCAAGGATCCGGGCAAGGCCGTGGAAATGCGCGCCGCCCTGGTTCGTGATGTACCGGTCGAGCCGGCCAAGCCTGAAAAGCAGGAAGAGCCGAAGAAACAGGAAAAACCTGCCAAGCATGACAAGGCTGCGGCGAAAACCGCCAAGGCCGAGCAACCTGCCGAGCAGCCTGCCGCTGAAGCGGCGCCCACCACCGAGGCCCCGGCCACCACCGAACAGGTGCTGACCGAGACCTGGAGCTATCAGTTGCCTGCCGATGAGTAACTCTTCAGCACGGCCGGAACCACTCGTCGAGTATCTGGCCCACCTTCCACTGAGCGACGAGCAGCGGGCGGAACTCGCCAGCTGCAACTCGTTCAGCGAGTTGCACCAGCGCCTGTCGGCGCACCCGGCCCCTGCCAATGCCGAACCCACCCAGGGTTCGGTAGGCAGCCGGCTGAACCTGCTCACGGCTACCGATATGGAGGAGGTCGAGATGCTCGGCCTCGACGCCAACGGCCGGGTCTGCCTCAAGGCGACCCCGCCGATCCGGCGCACCCGGGTGGTGCCCGAGCCGTGGCGGACCAACATCCTCGTGCGCGGCTGGCGCCGGCTGACCGGGCGCACCAACGCCCCGGCCCCGGAAAAACGCGAGCTGCCGGCGGCGCGCTGGCGCTGGGTCGGCTCCATGCGCCGCTATATCCTGCTGGCGCTGATGATCGGCCAGACGCTGGTCGCCGGCTGGTACATGAAAGGCATCCTGCCGTACCAGGGCTGGTCCTTCGTCGATCTCGAAGAGGTCATGCACCAGCCGCTGTTGCAGACTGCAACGCAGGTCTGGCCGTATGCCCTGCAGACCAGCATCCTGATCCTCTTCGGCATCCTGTTCTGCTGGGTCTCGGCCGGTTTCTGGACCGCGCTGATGGGCTTCCTCGAACTGCTCACCGGGCGCGACAAGTACCGCATTTCCGGAAGCAGCGCCGGCAACGAGCCGATCGAGAAGGGCGCGCGCACCGCGCTGGTCATGCCGATTTGCAACGAAGACGTACCACGGGTGTTCGCCGGCCTGCGCGCCACCTTCGAGTCCGTCGCCGCCACCGGTGACCTGGACCGTTTCGACTTCTTCGTCCTCAGCGACACCAACGACACCGACATCGCCGTGGCCGAGCAACAGGCGTGGCTGGATGTCTGCCGCGAAACCAACGGTTTCGGGCGGATCTTCTACCGCCGCCGGCGTCGCCGCGTGAAGCGCAAGAGCGGCAACCTCGACGACTTCTGCCGTCGCTGGGGCAGCGACTACCGCTACATGGTGGTACTCGACGCGGACAGCGTGATGAGCGGCGAATGCTTGACCAGCCTGGTGCGCCTGATGGAGGCCAACCCGGACGCCGGGATCATCCAGACCGCGCCGAAGGCGTCGGGCATGGACACCCTGTATGCGCGCATGCAGCAGTTCGCTACCCGCGTGTACGGCCCGCTGTTCACCGCCGGCCTGCACTTCTGGCAACTGGGCGAGTCGCACTATTGGGGGCACAACGCGATCATCCGCATGAAGCCCTTCATCGAGCACTGCGCCCTGGCGCCGTTGCCGGGCAAGGGCGCCTTTGCCGGTGCGATCCTCTCCCACGACTTCGTCGAAGCCGCGCTGATGCGCCGTGCCGGTTGGGGCGTGTGGATCGCCTACGACCTGCCGGGCAGCTACGAAGAACTGCCGCCGAACCTGCTCGACGAGCTCAAGCGTGACCGTCGCTGGTGCCACGGCAACCTGATGAACTTCCGCCTGTTCCTGGTCAAGGGCATGCACCCGGTGCACCGCGCGGTGTTCCTGACCGGGGTGATGTCCTACCTGTCGGCGCCGTTGTGGTTCTTCTTCCTGGTGCTGTCGACGGCACTGCTGGCGACCAACACCCTGATGGAGCCGCAGTACTTCCTCGAACCACGCCAGTTGTACCCGCTGTGGCCGCAATGGCATCCGGAGAAGGCCATCGCGCTGTTCTCCACCACCATCGTGCTGCTGTTCCTGCCCAAGCTGCTCAGCGTCATCCTGATCTGGGCCAAGGGCGCGACCGAGTTCGGCGGGCGTATCAAGGTCACCCTGTCGATGTTCCTGGAGATGCTGTTCTCCATGCTGCTGGCGCCGGTGCGAATGATCTTCCACACCCGTTTCGTGCTCGCCGCCTTCCTCGGCTGGGCCGCGACCTGGAACTCGCCGCAGCGTGACGACGATTCCACGCCGTGGAGCGAAGCGGTGCGCAGGCATGGCCCGCAGACCCTGCTGGGCGTGGCCTGGGCCCTGCTGGTGGCCTGGCTGAACCCGAGCTTCCTGTGGTGGCTGGTGCCTATCGTCGGTTCGCTGACCCTGTCGATTCCGGTCTCGGTGATCTCCAGCCGGGTCAACCTGGGGCTGCGCGCCAAGGACGAGAAGCTGTTCCTGATTCCCGAGGAGTACTCGACGCCCCAGGAACTGCTGGCGACCGACCAGTACACCCACGAGAACCGCTGGCACGCGCTGAAGGACGGTTTCGTCCGCGCCGTGGTCGATCCGAAGCAGAACGCCCTGGCCTGTGCCCTGGCGACTGCCCGCCATCGCACCGTCGAACCGATCGAGGCGCTGCGCGCCGAGCGTATCGCCAAGGCCCTGCAGGTCGGCCCGTCCGGGTTGGACGGCAATACCCGCCTGGCCCTGCTCAGCGATCCGGTGGCCCTGGCCCGCCTGCACGAACAGGTCTGGGCCGAGCAGAACGCGGCCTGGCTGGACCCATGGCGCAAGTCGATCGCCAGCGATCCGCACTCGCCGCTGCTGCCGCTGCATCCCGAGCCGGCGCCGCAGCCGGCCCTGGCCAACGCCTGACCCGCAACGGGGCGACATTCGTCGCCCCGTTCGCGTTTTCTGGTATCAATGAGTAACAAAGTCTTCACGGACGCTAGGTCCCGTGCCGCTCATGCGTTAGCATCCCACCCCGACTATGGCGCGTCGTCTGTAGGACTTTTCGCGCGCACAATAAAATTCGAGCGGTTTCCTGTTTTGGGGGAAGTGGTGATGTTCAAAAAGTATCTGTCGATGCTGCTGGCCGGCGTCGCGGCCACCTTGGCGGTGGGCTCGGCACACGCCGGTGCGATCGATGACGCGGTCAAGCGCGGCACCCTGCGCGTCGGCATGGACCCGACCTACATGCCCTTCGAGATGACCAACAAGCGTGGCGAGATCATCGGCTTCGAAGTGGACATCCTCAAGGCCATGGCCAAGTCCATGGGCGTCAAGCTGGAGCTGGTGTCCACTGCCTACGACGGCATCATCCCGGCCCTGATGACCAACAAGTTCGACATGATCGGCAGCGGCATGACCCTGACCCAGGAGCGCAACCTCAAGCTGAACTTCAGCGAGCCCTTCATCGTCGTCGGCCAGACCCTGCTGATCCGCAAGGAACTGGAAGGCAAGATCAAGTCGTACAAGGACCTGAACAGCGCCGAATACCGCCTGACCTCCAAGCTGGGCACCACCGGCGAGATGATCGCCAAGAAACTGATCGGCAAGGCCCAGTACCACGGCTACGACAACGAGCAGGAAGGCGTGCTGGACGTGGTCAACGGCAAGGCCGACGCGTTCGTCTACGATGCGCCTTACAACGTCGTCGCCCTGACCAAGGTCGGCAACGGCAAGCTGGTCTACCTGGACGAGCCGTTCACCTACGAGCCGCTGGCCTTCGGCCTGAAGAAGGGCGACTACGACAGCCTCAACTTCATCGACAACTTCCTGCACCAGATCAAGCACGACGGCACCTACGACCGGATCCACGACAAGTGGTTCAAGAAGACCGAATGGCTGAAGGACATGGAATAAGGCCCAGGCTCCACGCCCAGGCTTGAAACCCGACGCGCAGGCTTGTCCTGCGCGTTCGCATTTACGGAACCCTCAACGTGATCAAACACAAGAAAGCCCAGTGGCCCTGGCACGGGCTGACCGCGCTGGTCCTGGTCGGACTGGCGCTGAGTCTGTATTTCGCTACCTCGATGATTTCCTACGAGTGGCGCTGGAACCGTGTACCGCAGTACTTCGCCTACCAGGCCGAAGAAGCCCATCGCGCTGCCGGCTACGGCACGGTGCAGGAGATCGTGCGCAAGGGCGACAGCGCCGTGGTGACCCTGCGTGACGAAGACGGCAACGACCAGGTGCTGGAAGTCGACCAGGCCAGCGTGCAGTTGTCCCAAGGCGATGATGTGGCCGAAGGCGACCTGATCGGCCTGACCCACCATTGGGCCGCCGGCCCGCTGGCCTGGGGGCTGTGGACCACCGTCTGGATCTCCGTGGCGTCAGGCATCGCCGGCCTGGTGATCGGCCTGTTCGCCGGGCTGTGCCGGCTGTCGAGCAATCCGACCCTGCGCGACCTGTCCACCGTCTATGTCGAGCTGGTTCGCGGTACGCCGCTGCTGGTGCAGATCTTCATCTTCTACTTCTTCATCGGCACCGTGCTCAACCTGTCCCGGGAGTTCGCCGGGGTGGCGGCGCTGGCGCTGTTCACCGGCGCCTATGTGGCCGAGATCGTCCGGGCCGGCGTGCAGTCCATCGCCAAGGGGCAGGGCGAGGCGGCACGTTCACTGGGCCTGAACGCTTCGCAGTCGATGCGCCACGTGATCCTGCCGCAAGCGTTCAAGCGCGTGCTGCCGCCGCTGGCCGGGCAATTCATCAGCCTGGTCAAGGACACCTCGCTGGTCTCGGTGATCGCCATCACCGAACTGACCAAGAGCGGCCGCGAAGCGATCACTACCTCGTTCTCCACCTTCGAGATCTGGTTCTGCGTCGCCGGGCTGTACCTGCTGATCAACCTGCCGCTGTCGCACTTCGCCAGCCGGCTCGAGCGGAGGCTTGCGCAAAGTGATTGAAGTCCGTGATCTGACCAAAGTCTTCGATACGCGCGGCATGGTTGTACGCGCCGTGGATAACGTCACCACCCAGGTCGCCCGTGGCGAAGTGCTGGTGGTGCTCGGCCCGTCGGGCTCGGGTAAATCGACCTTCCTGCGCTGCCTTAACGGCCTGGAGTCCTTCGACGCCGGCAGCGTCGCCATCGACGGGCTGCAACTGGCCGACCCGAAGACCGATATCAATGCCTATCGCCGTGAAGTCGGCATGGTGTTCCAGCACTTCAACCTGTTCCCGCACATGACCGTGCTGGAGAACCTGTGCCTGGCGCAGAAGGTCGTGCGCAAGCGCGGCAAGGCCGAGCGCGAAGCCAAGGCGAAAGCCTTGCTGGAGAAGGTGGGGATCGGACAGAAGGCCAACGAATACCCGTCGCGGCTCTCGGGCGGCCAGCAGCAGCGGGTGGCGATCGCCCGGGCGCTGGCGATGGACCCGAAGGTCATGCTGTTCGACGAGCCGACCTCGGCGCTCGACCCGGAAATGGTCGGTGAGGTACTGGACGTGATGAAGACCCTGGCCCAGGAAGGCATGACCATGGTCTGCGTGACCCATGAAATGGGCTTTGCCCGGGAAGTGGCAGACCGTGTGCTGTTCTTCGATCACGGCAAGCTGCTGGAGGATTCGCCTCCGGAGCAGTTCTTTACTGCGCCGAAGGACCTGCGGGCCCAGGCTTTCCTGCGCCAGGTCCTGTAAAAGCGACGCGGATCCTGTGGGAGCGGGTTTACCCGCGATTGCGGTGGTGAATCCACTATTGCAATCGCGGGTGAACCCGCTCCCACAGGTCAGGTGTCCGGCCTGGAATTACAGGCGGAACCGCGATACCAGCGACTGCAAATGCGTCCCCAACCGCGCCAGCTCCACGCTGGATGCCGCCGTTTCCTCGCTCGCCGCCGCCGTCTGATCCGATACATCCCGCACGTTCATCACGCTGCGGTTGATCTCTTCCGCCACCGCACTCTGCTGCTCTGCCGCCGCCGCAATCTGCTGGTTCATCGCCTGGATCGACGACACGGTCTTGGTGATGGTCTCCAGCGAAACCCCGGCGCTGCGGGTCAGTTGCACACTGCTGTCGGTCAGGCTGCGGCTGTTGTCCATCACCGTCGCTACCTGCTGGGTGCCGTTCTGCAAGCCGGCGATCAGTTCCTCGATTTCCTCGGTGGACTGCTGGGTGCGCTGCGCCAGGCTGCGCACTTCATCGGCGACCACGGCGAAGCCGCGTCCGGCCTCGCCGGCCCGGGCCGCTTCGATGGCGGCATTGAGGGCCAGCAGGTTGGTCTGCTCGGCCACCGACTTGATCACGTCCAGTACGCTGCCGATTTTCGCGCTTTCCGTCTTCAGGTCATTCATCGCGGCGCTGGAGTTGTCCACTTCCTTGGCCAGGCGCTCGATCTGGGCGATGGCCTCGGCCACCACGCGGTCGCCCTCGCGGGCCTGGTTGTCGGCCATCTTCGCCGCCTCGGAAGCCTCTTCGGCATTGCGCGCGACTTCATGCACGGTGGCCGCCATTTCGTTCATGGCAGTGGCAACCTGGTCGGTCTCGACCTTCTGGTTGTTGACCCCGGCACTGGTCTGCTCGGTGACCGCCGACAGTTCTTCGGCAGCGCTGGCGATCTGGGTGACGCCGTCGCCGATGCCGCCGATCAGCTCGCGCAGATTCAGGGTCATGCGTTGCATGCTGCGCTGCAACTGGCCCAGCTCGTCGCGGCGCTGGTCGGTGAGGTCATGGTTGAGGTCGCCGCTGGCGATACGGTCCACGGCGCTCAGGGTTTGCCGTAGCGGCACGACGATCTGCCGGGTGATGGCCCAGGAGGCGAGGATACCGAAGGCCAGGGCCAGCAGCGTGGCCAGGCCGAGCATGGACTTGGCGTGCTGCGTCTCGTCGTCGCGGATCCGGGTCTGGGATTGGGTCAGTTCCATGCTCAGGTCGAGCAGGCGATTGCCCAGCTTGCCCATTTCGGCCAGGGATTTGTCGCTGGCCTGCTGGGCGTTGCCGATCTGGACCACAGCGCCCCGGTAGGCGCCCAGCGCCTCGGCAGCCGTGCCCAAATTGGCCTGATGGTCCGCAGGTACCTTGCCGGGCAGCGCTTTTATCAGCGCCAGGGCCTCGTCGATAGCGGTCAGCGCGGTGGCCTGGAATTCTTCCTTGCCGCTGTAGGTGTAGCCACGCACCTGGAAGCGCGCCTGCTGCAGCAGCTTCGCGGTTTCCACGGCGTTGTTGAAGATGACGATGTCGCCGTTCTGCAGCAGGCCCTGCTGCACCTGGTCGAGCAGCGCGGCGGCCTTGTCGGCGCTGCTGCCGAGAATGGCGCGGGCGGCTTCGCGGGCATCGGCGGCGCGCTTGAGGTCGGCGAAGGCACTCTCGTAGCCGCGCAATGCCTGGCTTTGCTGGGCCAGGCGCTGGCTGTCCTCGGGCTCCTTGACGCCCTTGCTCACCCGCTCCAGGGTCGCGCCGAGCGTCGCCAGGGCCTTTTCCACCTGGGCGGTGGAAGCCGCGTCACGGTTGTGTTCGTAGGTCTGCCTGGCAATCCGCAGGGCCTGGGTGCCCTGGTACACCTCGGAAATCTCGCCGAGCTTGTCGCCCCGGCCGATCACGCCACTCAGGCCCTGCCAACCGGTGAAGGTAATGGCGAGGGTCAGCAGCAGAACGATGCTGAAGCCGATCCCCAATTTGCGATTGACGCTCACGTTCCCCAGGTGCTGGGCCATCCAACGGTACATGCGGTAACTCCGGTTCTGTCAGGCGAGGCAGATTTATTTTGCTTGTTCGTCTGAATCGGCCCGGGATGGCAAAACTGAAGGAGGCAAAAGCGCCCAAACGGGGGCCGAAGAGGTAGCCGTTAGTCGTATGAACGCTGTTAGAACAGGCGCGCCAGCAGGGCGGTGACCGCAGTTTCCACGCGCAGGATGCGTTCGCCCAGTTGCACCGGGGCCAGCCCGGCCTTGCCCAGCAGGTCGACTTCGTAGGGAATCCAGCCGCCTTCCGGGCCGATGGCGAGGGTTACCGGCCCCTCGACCCCGCGCGGGCAGGGCGGATGGTTGCCGGGATGACCGACCAGGCCCAGGGTGCCGGCTGTGATGGCCGGCAGGCGGTCCTCGACGAAAGGCTTGAAGCGCTTCTCGATCACGACCTCGGGCAGCACCGTATCGCGGGCCTGCTCCAGGCCGAGGATGAGGTTTTCGCGGATGGTTTCGGGTTCGAGGAAGGGCGTCTGCCAGAAGCTCTTTTCCACCCGGTAGCTGTTGACCAGCACCAATTTCGCCACGCCCATGGTGGCGATGGTCTGGAATACCCGGCGCAGCATCTTCGGGCGCGGCAGGGCCAGGACCAGGGTCAGCGGCAGCTTGGCCGGTGGCGCCTGGTCGAAGCTCAGGGACAGTTCCGCTTCATGGCCTTCCAGGCGCTCGACCCGCGCCTGGCCCATCAGCCCGCCGATCCGGCCGACGCGCAGGCTGTCGCCCACCGCGACGCGATGGATCTCCTGCATATGGGTGAAACGGCGGTCGCTCAGGACCGCGCGGTCGGCCGCAATGAAATCGGCCTCCTCGAGCAGCAGCAGGTTCACGGCTGGGTCGCTGGCGGCTGGTCGTCCGGGGTATCGTCGCTGGCTTCTTCTTCCTGGCGGCGCTTGCGCACCAGGCCGCCGAACAGCACGCCGATCTCGAACAGCATCCACATCGGCACGGCCAGCAAGGTCTGCGAGAAGATGTCCGGGGGGGTCAGGATCATGCCGACCACGAAGCAGCCGATGATCACGTACGGGCGGATCTTGCGCAGGTACTGCACATCGACCACGCCGATCCAGACCAGCAGCACCACCGCCACCGGAATCTCGAAGGCCACGCCGAAGGCGAAGAACAGGGTCATGACGAAGTCGAGGTAGCTGGCGATGTCGGTCATCATCGACACGCCTTCAGGGGTGGCGCTGGCGAAGAAGCCGAAGATCAGCGGGAACACCAGGAAGTAGGCGAAGGCCATGCCGGCGTAGAACAGCAGGATGCTGGAAACCAGCAGCGGGATCGCCACGCGCTTTTCATGGCGGTACAGCCCCGGCGCGATGAACCCCCAGATCTGGAACAGGATGAACGGGATCGCCAGGAACAGCGAAACGATCATGGTCAGCTTGAACGGCGTGAGGAACGGCGAGGCGACGTCGGTGGCGATCATCGTCGCGTTGGCCGGCAGGTGCGCGCGCAGCGGCGCCGAGACCAGGGTGTAGATCTGCTGGGCGAAGGAGAACAGCCCGGCGAAGATCAGGAAGACCGCCGCCACGCAGCGCAGCAGGCGGGTCCGCAGTTCGGTGAGGTGCGACACCAGCGGCATGGGCTGGTCGTGTTCCGGAATCTCGCTCATGGGGCTCGCGGCGGTTGGGTCGGTTCGGTGGACGGCGGGGTGACGGTGGCCGGTTCAGGCGCAGGCGTCACGGGTTGCACGGGCGCGGCTTCAGTCACCGGGGCCGGCTGGCTGCCCGGCGTGGCGGACGGATCCGGCGTCACGCTCTGCGGATTGAGAATGCGCCGGGCTTCCTGCTCCATCGAGAGGATGTGCTCGTTGTGCAACTGCCGACGGATCTCGTCGGCGCCGATCTCGCGCTCCACTTCCTGCTTGATGGAATTGAAGCTGCGCTTGAGGCGCCCGATCCACAGGCCGGCGGTACGCGCCGCGCCGGGCAGGCGCTCGGGGCCGAGCACCACCAGGGCGACCAGGCCGACGAGCAGCAACTCGCTGAAGCTGATGCCGAACATGGGATCACTCTTTCCTTGCAGGTTCCTGGACCTTCTGCGCCTGGCCGTCGATGGTCTGCGGCTGGTTCAGCGGGGTGCCCTGCGGTTGTACCGGCTGGGAGGGTTGCGCGGCCTGCACGTTCGGATCGGCCGGTTTGTCGTCTTCGTTCATGGCCTTGCGGAAGCCCTTGATGGACTCGCCCAGGTCGCTGCCGAAGTTCTTGAGCTTCTTGGTGCCGAAGACCAGCACGACCACGACCAGCAGGACGATCCAGTGTTTCCAGTCAAAAATACCCATGGTGCTCTCCTCGAATGAATGTCAGTCAGGCCGATGGCTGGCGAGCGGCTTTTTCGTCATGGCCGGACAGGCCGAAGCGGCGTTCCAGCTCGGCCAGCACGGCCTGCGGGTGCTGGCCCAGGGCACTGAGCATGACCAGGCTATGGAACCACAGGTCGGCGGTTTCATAGATCACATCGCTGCAGTCGCCGCTGACGGCGGCGTCCTTGGCGGCGATGATGGTTTCCACCGATTCTTCGCCGACCTTCTCCAGAATCTTGTTCAGGCCCTTGTGGTACAGGCTGGCCACGTAGGAGCTGTCGGGGGCCGCGCCCTTGCGCGCTTCCAGTACTTCGGCCAGGCGGCTCAGGGTGTCGCTCATGTTCAGTGTCCTGCGTTGTAGATGGCGTCCGGGTCCTTCAGGACCGGATCGACGATTTTCCACTGGCCGTCTTCGAAGACGCGGTAGAAGCAGCTTTCGCGCCCGGTGTGGCAGGCGATGTGGCCCAGTTGCTCGACCATCAGGATGATCACGTCGGCGTCGCAGTCCAGGCGCAGTTCATGCAGCTTCTGCACGTGGCCGGACTCCTCGCCCTTGCGCCACAGTTTGCCACGCGAGCGCGACCAGTAGATGGCGCGCTGCTCGGCGGCGGTCAGGGCCAGGGATTCGCGGTTCATCCAGGCCATCATCAATACGCGCCCGGTCTTGTGGTCCTGGGCGATGGCCGGTACCAGGCCGTTGCTGTCCCACTTGATCTCGTCCAGCCAGTCTTTCATGTTCGACTCCCAAGTCAGGCCACGGCCCCGCGCCGATGCCGGCGGCTAGTGTGCCAGCCGCGAGCCGTCGTGGCTATCGGCGCACCACCAGGTAGAGCCCTGCGGCGAGCATCAGCCAGGCCGGCCAGACGCTGGTGGCGACCAGGTTCCCGGCCGTGCTGGCGACGACTGCGCCGCCTGCGAGCAGGGCCGCCCCGACCAGGCGCAGGGCCCAGTGGTCCTGCTGCTTCCACGGGGCGGGCGGGTCGTTGAGGTGCGGCTGCGACATGCGTTCGAGCAGGTCGCGGGTCATGTTGGCCAGGTGCGGCACCTGCTCGACCTGGCTGTGCAGGTTCTGCAGCAGGGTCTTCGGGCTCACCCGCTCGCGCATCCAGCGTTCCAGGAACGGCTGGGCGGTGGTCCACAGGTCCAGGTCCGGGTAGAGCTGGCGGCCCAGGCCTTCGATGTTCAGCAGGGTCTTCTGCAGCAGCACCAGTTGCGGCTGCACCTCCATGTTGAAGCGCCGCGCCGTCTGGAACAGGCGCATCAGCACCTGGCCGAAGGAAATATCCTTGAGCGGCTTCTCGAAGATCGGCTCGCACACGGTGCGGATCGCCGCTTCGAATTCGTTGAGCTTGGTCTGCGCCGGCACCCAGCCGGAATCGATGTGCAACTGCGCGACGCGGCGGTAGTCGCGCTTGAAGAACGCGAACAGGTTGCGGGCCAGGTAGTCCTGGTCTTCCGGGGTCAGGCTGCCGACGATGCCGCAGTCGATGGCGATGTACTGCGGGCTCCACGGCTTCACCGTGCTGACGAAGATGTTGCCGGGGTGCATGTCGGCGTGGAAGAAGCTGTCGCGGAACACCTGGGTGAAGAAGATCTCCACGCCGCGCTCGGCAAGCATCTTCATGTCGGTGCGCTGGTCGGCCAGGCTTTCCAGGTCGGTAACCTGGATGCCGTAGATGCGCTCCATCACCAGCACTTTAGGCCGGCACCAGTCCCAATAGACCTGGGGCACGTACATCATGTCCGAGCCCTCGAAATTGCGCCGCAACTGGCTGGCATTGGCCGCCTCGCGGAGCAGGTCGAGTTCGTCGTAGATGGTCTTTTCGTAGTCGCTGACCACGTCCACCGGGTGCAGCAGGCGCGCGTCGGCCGATACCCGCTCGGCGCCGCGGGCGATCAGGAACAGCCAGGCCAGGTCCTGGGCGATCACCGGCTTGAGGCCGGGACGCACCACCTTGACCACCACTTCTTCGCCGCTCTTCAGGCGCGCGGCGTGGACCTGGGCCACCGAAGCCGAGGCCAGCGGCTCGACGTCGAAGCGCGAGAAGACTTCGCTGACCTTGGCGCCCAGTTGCTCCTCGATCAGCGCCACGGCTTTTTGCGGGTCAAAGGGCGGGACGCGGTCCTGCAGCAGCATCAGTTCGTCGGCGATGTCCGCCGGCAAAAGGTCGCGGCGAGTGGAAAGCAACTGGCCGAACTTGATGAAGATCGGGCCGAGGTCCTGCAGGGCCAGGCGCAGGCGCGCACCACGGCTCAGCGCGGACGTGCGGCGCGGCAGCCAGCGCCACGGCATCAGCAGGCGTAGCGAGGCCAGCCACCAGGGCAGGGGCAGGTCGAACAGCAGGTCATCGAGACGGTAGCGGATGACGACGCGCTGGATGCGCAACAGACGGCGTACGGCGAGCAGCTTCATGCGTTATCGCTGGATTCAAGGGATCGGGCAAGGCGCTCGATGCGCGCCTCGAGGCGTTCAATGTCGAGCTTGAGGGTATCGAGTTCGGCGAAGCGGGCTTCGGCTTCACGCTGGCCGACCAGGGTGCGCGATTCCTCGGCCAGGTACTCCGAGGCGGTGCGGCCCAGGCTCGACAGGCTGCTGCGGGTCCAGCGCGCGCGGCTGCGCAAGTGGCTGCCGAGCAACTGGGTGGCGACCGGGCCGAGCCAGCGGGAGACTTCGTACTCCCAGTCCAGCTCCAGGTCCTGGAGTACGCCGACCAGGTCGAGCAATACGGTGCTGTCGCCGTCCAGTTCGACCTGCGGGCTGTGCAATACGGCGGTCTTGTCCTGGCTCAGGGCCAGTTGCACCAGGCTGCTGGCCGGGGCGCGCAGGGTGCAGTCGGGGGCATTGGCCCACTGGCTGGCCAGGAGCAGGCCTTCGTCGCTGGGCAGGATGAACAGTTGCAGGGCCGGCTGGCGGCAGTCGATGGCAATCACCTTGCCATCGAGGGGGGCCAGGCGCGGCAGCGCGGTGCTGTCCAGGCGCAGGACACGGTTGATGCCGTGTTCGACGCTGGCGAGAAGGCCGGCGACCAGCATCAGGGCTTGATACCGCGATGCAGGGCGACGATGCCGTTGGTCATGTTGTGGTAGGTGACGCGGTCGAAGCCGGCGTCGACCATCATGGCCTTGAGGGTTTCCTGGTCGGGGTGCATGCGGATCGACTCGGCCAGGTAGCGGTAGCTTTCCGAATCGTTGGTGATCAGCTTGCCGGCCAGCGGCATGAAGGCGAAGGAGTAGGCGTCGTAGACCTTGGACATCAGCTTGCTGGTCGGCTTGGAGAACTCCAGCACCAGCAGGCGACCGCCGGGCTTGAGTACACGCAGCATGGAGCGCAGGGCGTCGTCCTTGTGCGTCACGTTGCGCAGGCCGAAGGCGATGGTCACGCAGTCGAAGTGGTTGTCGGGGAACGGCAGTTTTTCCGCATCGGCCTGGACGAACTCGACATTGCCGGCCACGCCCAGGTCGAGCAGGCGGTCACGGCCGACCTTGAGCATCGAGGCGTTGATATCGGCCAGCACGACCTGGCCGGTAGGGCCGACCAGATGGGAGAACTTGCGGGTCAGGTCGCCGGTACCGCCGGCGATGTCCAGGACCCGATTGCCGCTGCGCACACCGGACAGCTCGATGGCGAAGCGTTTCCACAGGCGGTGCATGCCGCCGGAAAGCACGTCGTTCATCAGGTCGTATTTGGCAGCCACCGAATGGAAGACCTCGGCGACTTTTTCCGCCTTCTGGCTTTCCGGGACGCTCTGGTAACCGAAATGAGTGGTGGGTTCGGCGTTATCGCCTTTGCGCTGGTCGTTCATATCGCTTCACCGGGAAAAATTACTCGCCATTCTAGGGCGTGTGGCTGCATTTGTCTTGGCGGGGTTGTCGCGGCTGGAGGCGGGGGCATAATGCGCCAGTATGCCCTTGCAGCCAGGACCTCATGAATGACCCAGATCAGCGTTGAACGTAAACACAGCCTCGGCCGCGACGCCGCCCGTCAGAAGGCCGAAGCCCTGGTCGAAAAGCTCTCCCGCGAGTACGACCTGAAGGCCCAATGGAAGGGTGACCGGGTAGAGGTCAAGCGCAGCGGTGCCAATGGCAGCGTGGAGATCGGCGACGACAGCATCCGGGTGGAGCTCAAGCTGGGCATGATGCTGTCGATCATGGGCGGCACCATCAAGGCCGAGATCGAGCGGGCGCTGGACAAGGCGCTGGCCTGAATCCTGCGACCGGGGCGTGCAATGCGTCCCGGTCTTTAGGGTGTCGATTCTAATTTTTCTCCGTAACGTGCTCTGCAATCCCCGATCCGTGGGTAGTTCTTCCATTCCTTTCAATGAGTGCGAGGTGCAGAACATGGCCAAAGTGATCCTGAAGAAAAAAGACGATGTCCAGGGCAGCCTGGGTGAAGTGCGCGGCTATGCGCGCAAGATCTGGCTGGCGGGCCTGGGCGCCTATACCCGGGTCGGCCAGGAGAGTGCCGATTACGTGAAGGACCTGATCAAGGCCGGCGAAGCCGTGGAAAAACGCGGCAAGAAACGCATCGATCGCGAGCTCGACGCGGCCAACGGCGAGATCGATTCGGCCCGGCAGGAGCTGCGCAGCGTCAAGGGCAAAGTCGAAGTTCAGCTCGACAAAATCGAAAAGGCTTTCGACGCGCGGGTCGCCAGCGCCTTGAATCGCATCGGCATTCCGTCTAAACATGACGTGGAGACACTTTCCGCCAAGCTCGATGAGCTGACGGCATTGCTCGAACGTGTCGCGGGCAAACAATAAGGAGAGCGGGATGGCTGGCAAGAAGACTACTGAGAAAGAAGGCAGCTCCTGGATCGGGGGAATCGAGAAGTACTCCCGCAAGATCTGGCTGGCGGGCCTGGGTATTTATTCGAAGATCGACAAGGACGGCACCAAGCTCTTCGACGATCTGGTCAAGGATGGCGAGAAAGCCGAGAAGCAGGCCAAGAGCAGCGTCGACACGGCCAAGGAGACCGCAAAGTCGGCGACCTCCCGTGTCGGTGATGTGAAGGACCGCGCGCTGGGCAAGTGGAGTGAACTGGAGGAAGCGTTCGACAAGCGCCTGAACAGTGCCATCTCGCGTCTCGGCGTACCGAGCCGCAACGAGGTCAAGGCACTGCACAGCAAGGTCGATACGCTGACCAAGCAGATCGAGAAGCTGACCGGTAAATCGGTGACGCCGGTTTCCGCGGCCAAGCCTGCGGCGGCCAAGGCGACTGCTGCGAAGCCGCTGGCCAAGGCTGCACCCAAGGCAGCGGCCAAGCCTGCGGCGAAAACCGCGGCGGCCAAACCTGCAGCCAAGGCAGCTGCGGCGAAACCTGCGGTGGCCAAGCCGGCAGCCAAACCGGCGGCGGCGAAAACCGCTGCTGCGAAACCGGCTGCCAAGCCTGCGGCCAAGCCAGCAGCGAAACCCGCAGCGGCCAAACCGGCAGCCAAGCCGGCTGCGGCGAAGAAGCCCGCTGTGAAGAAAGCCGCGGCGCCGAAGCCTGCTGCTGCCAAGCCTGCGGCTCCGGCTGCCAGCGCGGCTCCAGCAGCCAGCGCCGCAGCGGCCGCCAGCAGCGCTCCGGCGCCATCGGCACCGGCCACGCCGACCAGCCAGACCTGATCACAGGCGGCAGCAAACAAAACGCCCGGCTCAGTGCCGGGCGTTTTGTTTTATCCTTTCGGGCCTCATCGCCGGCAACGCCGGCTCCCACAGGTATGGCGTGCACCGCCCGATCCTGTGGGGTGCCGAAACTGCCAGCGATAGGGCCATCAAACCTTGCAGATGCTTCCGGGGTCTGCGCGAACCTTGTGGGAGCCGGCGTTGCCGGCGATAGGGCCATCAGCCTTCCAGATACCTCAAGGCCAGCTGCTCCGCCGCATGCCGCGACGGCAATTCCAGGTGCGGTGCCACCAGCATCATCACCTGGTACACCACCACACCCACCTCCGCTTCCTTGGCCAGTACCCGCTGGTAATCCAGGGAAAACAGCAAGGTCAGGGTGATCTGTTCCACCAGTTGCCCCAACGCCCGGGTGTCGCTGACCACCTGCCCCTGCGCCTTGAGATTGGCCAGCAGCGTGGCCAGGGTGCGTTTCAGTCCGTTGAGCAGGTTCCTGATGCCCCGCGCCAGCTTGGGCAGGCGCCCGGTCAGGTTCGACAGGTCCTGGAACAGGAACCGGTACTGCGCCATGCGCTCGACGATCAGGTGCAGGAACAGCCAGTAATCCTCGGCATCCAGGCGCACCTCCAACGGCGGATCGAGCAGTGGCGTCAGTTCCTCCTCGAAACGCTCGAACAGGCCGAGCACCAGCGGCTCCTTGCCGTGGAAGTGGTAATACAGGTTGCCAGGGCTGATCCCCAGTTCGTTGGCGATCTCAAGGGTCGAGACGTTAGGCTCGCCCTGCTCGTTGAACAGCAGCAGGGCACATTCAAGGATGCGGTCGCGGGTCTTCATCCGGTCCTCTGCTCAGCGCACCAGCACGTACTGGCCCGGTGCAGGGTCCATGGCCGGGTGGCTGGCGCTGCCCAGGCTGGTGCCGGTTTCACGCAGGGCGCCGGAACGCCCCTGGATCCACTCCAGCCACAGCGGCCACCAACTGCCCTCGGTCTTTTCGGCATCGTAGTACCAGGCCCTCGGGTCGCTGCTGAGCTTGGCGTTGAGCACATAGTGCGCCTTGGGATTGCCCGGCGGGTTGATGATGCTCTGCACATGGCCGCTGTTGGACAGCACGAAGCGTCGCTCGCCGCCGAGCAGCAGGGCCGAGCGGTACACCGCGTCCCACGGAGTGATGTGGTCGTTGTGCCCGGCGACATGAAAGCTGTCGACGCCGATCTTGCCTAGGTCGATCGGCGTGCCGCATACCTCAAGCCCGGCGGGATGGGCCAGCGGGTTGTATTTGAAGAAGTCCAGCAGGTCGCCATGCAAGGCGGCGGGCAGGCGCGTGGTGTCGTTGTTCCAATAGAGGATGTCGAACGGCGGCGGGGTCTTGCCGAGCAGGTAGTTGTTGACGAAATAGTTCCACACCAGGTCGTTGGGGCGCATCCAGGCGAACACCCGGCTCATCTCGCCACCGTCGAGCACGCCTTGCTGGTAAGAGCGGCGCTTGGCCGCCTCGAGGGTCTGCTCGTCGGCGAACAGGCTGGCGGCGCTTTCCATCTGGCTGTCCAGCAGGCTGACCAGGTACGTGGCGCTGTGTACCCGGCGCAGTTGCCGCTTGGCCTGCAAGTGACCCTGCAACGCCGCCATGGTCAGGCCGCCCGCGCAGGCGCCCATCAGGTTGACGTCGCGGCTGCCGGTGATGGAGCGACAGACGTTCAAGGCTTCCTCCAGCGCCGCCACGTAACTCGACAGACCCCATTCGCGATGACGCGGGTCGGGATTGCGCCAGCTGATCATGAACACCTGGAGGTTGTTCTTGAGCATGTACTGCACGTAGCTGTTGCCGGGGCCGAGGTCGAACACATAGAACTTGTTGATCTGCGGCGGCACGATCAGCAGCGGCCGAGCGTACTGCTTTTCGCTCATCGACTTGTACTGGATCAGCTCCAGCAACTCGTTGCGGAACACCACCGCGCCCGGGGTGGTGGCGAGGTTGCGACCGACCTCGAAGGCGTCCTTCGCCACCTGGCGCGGCATGCCGTTGTTGTGGCGCAGATCGTCCAGCAGGTGGCCGAGGCCGCGTACCAGGCTCAGCCCGCCGGAATTGAAGACTTCCTTGACCGCCTCGGGGTTGAGCAGGGTATTGCTCGGCGACACGGCATCGTTGAGCAGGGTGAAGAGGAAGTGCGCGCGGGCGCGGTCGTCCTCGTCCAGGCTGCTTTCATCGATCCACTGGCGGGTCTGTTTCTGCCAGGCCAGGTAGGCCTGCAGGCCTCGGCGATAGAAGGGGTTGAGGCTCCAGGCCGGGTCCTTGAACCGATTGTCCCGCGAACCGGGCTGGTGCAGGGTATCGCCCAGCAGCACGCGGCCCAGTTGGCCGCCCAGTTCGAGCAGGTGGCGTGCGGTGTAGAGCGGATGGCGCAGCCCATGGCGACCGACGTTGCGCAGGGTCGAGACCAGGTCGCGCCCGCGCAGTCCTGTGATCGCGCTCTGCACATTGATATAGGTGGAGGGGGTAGGCGCTACCGCCTTCACGGGCTTGTCTTTCATCGGGCAACACTCCGTCGTCGGGCCATCGACAAACTGAACCAGGATTCATGAGCGACTCCACCTCGACCAGCGCGCCCGCATGCTTCGACGCTCCTGTCGAAAGTGCGGGCGATGAGGGGCGGTTCAGGCGCTCGGGGCGGGCCGGGGGTGCATGACGGCGCGTTGGCGTTCCTCCTGGAGGAACTTCATGATGATCGGCGCCACCGCCTCGGCACGGGTAATCAGAAACAAATGTCCATCGTCGATTATGTGTAGCTGGGCATTGGGGATTCGCCAAGCCAGGAAACGCATATTGATCAGCGGGATCAGCGGGTCGTCGTCGCCGGCCAGCACCAGGGTCGGTTGCTGGATCTTGTGCAGCCAGTGGGCGCTGGTCCAGCCGAGGCCGGCGAACAGCTGCCAGTAGTAGCCGAGCTTGCCGCCCGAGCGCACCTTGGAGGCATGGTGCAGCGCCAGGTCCGGATCGCGGCGGAAGGCGCCGCCGTAGATCAGCGGGGCGATGCGGATCACGTGGGAAGGCTGCACGTAGCGCCGCGGGCTCGCCATCATCCACAGCACCTTGGGCTTGCCCGGGACCATCACTGCGCCAGCGGCCGTGGCAGCCAGTACCAGCTTCTTGCAGCGCTCCGGATAGTCGTGGGCGAACTGCTGGGCCAGGGCGCCGCCCCACGACACGCCGATGGCGTTGACCTGGCCATAGTCGAGATAGTCGAGCATGCGCGCGGCCAGCTTGGCCAGGCCGGGGAAGCGATAGGGATGCCTGGGCGTGGACGAACCCCCGACCCCGGGCACATCGAAGGCAATGACTTCGAGGTCCGGGTCCAGGGCCTGGATGAAGGGAAATACCAGCTCGAGGTTGGCGCCGATGCCGTTGAAGATGAGCAGCGGCGTCAAGTGCGGCTTGCCGGGGCGAACCGCGGTGCGGATGGTCTGGCCATCCAGGTCGACGGTTCGGAAAACGTACGGTTGCGGCATGCGCGGACCCTGTGTGCGAATAAGGCGCCGCCGGTTTCAGGCCGGCGGCGCGGCGGTTTCAACGCTCGTGGACGTAGGTGCCCGGCGACGCCTCGCCCGCCGGATAGGCCTTGTTGCCGAGCACGGCCGGCGCCGGTTTCAGTTCGCCGGAACGCTCGCTCAGCCAGTTCTGCCAGTACAGCCACCAGGAATCGGTGTGCTTGTTGGAGTTTTCCTGCCAGGCGTTGGGGTCGGCAGGCATCTCCTTGCTGGTCATGTAGCGTGCCTTGGGGTTGCCCGGCGGGTTGAGAATGCTCTGGATGTGTCCGCTGTTGGACAACACGAATTCGACATTGCCGCCGAACAATTGCGCCGACCTGTAGCAGGACTGCCACGGCGTGATGTGATCGGCGGTTCCGGCGACGCAGAAAATATCGGTGCTGACCTGCTTGAGGTCGATGGGCGTTCCGCATACCTCGAGGGCATTGGGGCGGGTCAGCGGGTTGTTCTTGAACATCTCGATCAGGTCGCCGTGGAAGGCAGCCGGCAGGCGCGTGGTGTCGTTGTTCCAGAACAGGATGTCGAACACCGGCGGCTCGTTGCCCAGCAGGTAATTGTTGACCCAGTAGTTCCAGATCAGGTCGTTGGGCCGCATCCAGGCGAAGACCTTGGCCATGTCGCGGCCTTCCAGCACCCCGGCCTGGTAGGAGTGGCGCTTGGCCGCTTCGAGGGTCTGCTCGTCGACGAACAGTGCCACCTGGGTATCCAGGGTGGTGTCGAGCACGCTGACCAGCAGGGTCAGGGCATTGACCTTGCGCTCGCCCAGCGCGGCGTAATGGCCGACCAGCGCGGTGCAGGTGATGCCGCCGGAGCAGGCGCCGAGCATGTTCAGGTCATCGCTGCCGGTGATTTCCAGCACCACGTCGACCGCTTCCTTGAGCGCGTCGATATAGGTCGACAGGCCCCACTCGCGCTGGGCCTTGGTCGGGTTGCGCCAGCTGATGATGAAGGTCTGCACCGTGGAGCGCAGGCAGAAGCGCGCCAGGCTTTTTTCCGGGCTGAGGTCGAAGACGTAGAACTTGTTGATCTGCGGCGGCACCACCAGCAGCGGACGCTCGTGGACCTGCTCGGTGATCGGGCCGTACTGGATGAGTTCCAGTACATCGTTGCGGTACACCACGGCGCCTTCGCTGGTGCCGAGGTTCTTGCCGACCTCGAAGGCCTCCATGTTCACCTGGCTGGGCATGCCGCCGTTGTTGACCATGTCCTTGGCCAGGTTGGCCAGGCCGTCGAGCAGGCTCTTGCCACCGGTTTCGAAGAAACGCTTGACCGCCGTCGGGTTGGCCATGCTGTTGGTCGGGGCCATGGCTTCGGTCATCAGGTTGATGACGAAGTGGGCGCGGCTGATATCGGTGTCGGACAGGTTGCTGGCGCCGACCCAGTCATGCAGCTCCTTGCGCCAGGCCAGGTAGGTCTGCAGGTAGCGGCGATAAAGGGGGTTCTGGCTCCAGGCCGGATCGTTGAAGCGACGGTCGTCGCTTTCCGGCTGCAGGCTGGATTTGCCGAAGATCACGTCCTTGAGCTCCATGCCGAAGTGCGCGACATGCTTGGCGCTGTGCAGCGGTTGCCGGATGGCCTGGCGCAGCACCATGCGGGCAGAAGTCAGCAGATCCTTGCGGCGCAAGCCTATGACCGGGTTCAGACCCAGCGTGTTTTCCGAGGCTTGGCGCTGCAGGTCATCGTTACTCTTGTTGCTCATCTACGACGCTCCGTTGTCCTGAGACGAGTACCGCTCGGCGACTGGCGACTACCAGACCAATGCCGGTACTGCTGCTCGGGTGACCAATGATAACGAGTTGCGATCCTGCGGCCGGCCGAGAGGGGCGTTGAGCGTTGCGGGTACTGTCCGCATCGAGAAGACTGCCTGCTTTCGCTCGCTTTCTCGGCATCCCGGCCCGTTCCCTTTCTCCGTGCAGAGGATGCAGGGAACCTGCCAGGTCCATTGGTTACCCGACTTTCCATCAATGCGCAAGCCGGCCAGATGATGGCCGGTGCCGCAGGCATTCAAGCAGATCGGTTTAGAAAATGCGCTCTAAAACAGCAGAGTGCCGGGCTAGAGCATCAGCTTGATGACAGACTCGGACGGGTCGCGGGATTTGCCGGCAGCGGCGAGATCCTTGAGGTATTCGGCCCAAAGTTCGTCCTGGCGCAGGCACAGCTGTTCGAGGTACTCCCAGGTGAACAGTCCGCTGTCGTGGCCGTCGTCGAAGGTCAATTTCAGTGCGTATTGGCCGGCGGGCTCGATCTTGTCCAGGCCGACGCCAAGCTTGCCGAATTGCAGGATGGGATTGCCGTGGCCCTGGACCTCGGCGGAAGGGGAGTGCACGCGCAGGAACTCGGCGGGCAGGTGATAGACCTCGCCCGGGCCGTAGGTCAGGCTCAGGGTCTTCGAGGCTTTGTGCAGGTTGATTGCGGTGGGCAGGCGGGACATGTCGGGCTCCTTGGCTACAGGGCCGCACGCTACAAGCTGGACATCGGCGACGTCCAGCCCGCAGCGTATCGAGGCTTACAGAATGTAGCGCGACAGGTCTTCGTTCTGTGCCAGTTCACCGAGATGGCTGTTTACATAGTCGGCGTCGATGCGGATCGGCGCTTCGCTGTGGGCAGCGGCCAGGTCGCCGGCGCTGAACGACACTTCTTCGAGCAGGCGTTCGAGCAGGGTGTGCAGACGACGGGCACCGATGTTCTCGGTCTTCTCGTTGACCTGCCAGGCGATCTCGGCCAGGCGCTTGATGCCTTCCGGGGCGAACTCGATATGCAGGCCTTCGGTCTTGAGCAGCTCGCTGTATTGCAGGGTCAGCGAAGCGTGCGGCTCGCTGAGGATGCGCTCGAAGTCTTCCGGGCTCAGGGCCTTGAGCTCGACGCGGATCGGCAGGCGGCCTTGCAGCTCGGGAACCAGGTCGCTCGGCTTGCTCAGGTGGAACGCGCCGGAAGCGATGAACAGGATGTGGTCGGTCTTGACCATGCCCAGCTTGGTGTTGACGGTGCAGCCTTCGATCAGCGGCAGCAGGTCGCGCTGCACGCCTTCGCGCGAGACATCGGCACCGCCGACGTTGCCGCGCTTGGCGACCTTGTCGATCTCGTCGATGAACACGATGCCATGCTGCTCGACCGCTTCCAGGGCCTTGGCCTTGAGTTCTTCCTCGTTGACCAGGCGTCCGGCTTCTTCGTCACGCACCAGCTTGAGCGCTTCCTTGACCTTGAGCTTGCGGCTCTTGCGCTTGCCCTTGCCCATGTTGGCGAACAGGCTCTGCAACTGGTTGGTCATCTCTTCCATGCCCGGCGGCGCGGAGATATCGACGCCCATGGCTTCGGCCACTTCGATCTCGATTTCCTTGTCGTCCAGTTGGCCTTCGCGCAGGCGCTTGCGGAACAGCTGGCGGGTGTTGGAGTCGGCGCTTGGCGCGGCGTCCTCGTTGAAGCCGGCGCGGGCCGGTGGCAGCAGGGCGTCGAGGATACGGTCCTCGGCGGCATCTTCGGCGCGGTGGCGCACGCGGATCATTTCCTGCTCGCGGAGCATCTTGATCGCCGCATCGGCGAGGTCACGGATGATCGATTCGACGTCACGGCCGACATAGCCGACTTCGGTGAACTTGGTCGCTTCCACCTTGATGAACGGCGCATTGGCCAGCTTGGCCAGGCGGCGGGCGATCTCGGTCTTGCCGACGCCGGTCGGGCCGATCATCAGGATGTTCTTCGGGGTGACTTCGGCACGCAGCTCGGCAGGGAGCTGCATGCGCCGCCAGCGGTTGCGCAGGGCAATGGCGACGGCGCGCTTGGCGTCGTCCTGGCCGATGATGTGGCGGTTGAGTTCGTGGACGATCTCGCGGGGGGTCATGGACATGGTATGTGGTGGTCCCGTGGCGGTGGTGTCAGCGTGGAAAAGCCCGGCGGTGTATCCGGGCGCCAGAACAGCTGAATCACTCGGCCAGGTCCTGCTCCTCGATGGTCAGGTTGTGGTTGGTGAACACGCAGATGTCGCCGGCGATGTTCAGGGCGGTCTCGGCGATTTCCCGGGCCGACAGGTCGGTCTTTTTCAGCAGGGCGCGGGCGGCGGCCTGGGCGTAGGCGCCACCGGAACCCATGGCGATCAGGCCGTCCTCGGGTTCGACCACGTCACCGTTGCCGGTGATGATCAGCGAGGCGTCCTTGTTGGCGACCGCGAGCATGGCTTCCAGGCGGCTCAGGGAACGGTCGGTACGCCATTCCTTGGCCAGCTCGACGGCGGCGCGGATCAGATGGCCCTGGTGTTTTTCCAGTTGCCCTTCGAAGCGCTCGAAGAGGGTGAAGGCGTCGGCGGTGGCACCGGCGAAACCGGCGATGACCTGGCCGTGATACAGGCGACGGACCTTCTTGGCGTTGCCTTTCATCACGGTGTTGCCGAGGGAAACCTGGCCGTCGCCGCCCATGACGACTTTGCCGTGGCGACGAACTGAAACGATGGTGGTCAAGGGAGAGTCTCCACGCAGCGGGGCGAAAATGCCTGTGCAGACTCATATGGGGGTGCAGGGAAGGATTTCAACCTTGGGGGACGGGTGGTGCGACCTTGGTCTGAAGAGCAAGAGAGCGGCGCGGACCTTGTGGGAGCGGGTTCACCCGCGATTGCAGTAGTGAATCCACCATCGCAATCGCGGGTAAACCCGCTCCCACAGGGGAGATGTGCAGGTCTGGGATCAGCCCTCGTGGCTGATATGCCCATCCACCACGGTGTAGCGCACGGCACCCGGCAGGCAGTGGCCGATGAATGGGCAGTTGTCGCCCTTCGAGCGCCATTGCTCGCCCGCCACGGTGGAGGCTTGCGGGTCGAACAGCACCAGGTCGGCGGCGGCGCCGGTCTTCAGCTCGCCTGCCGGCAGGCGCAGCGCCGCAGCGGGGCCGGCCGACAAACGCTTGAGCAGGGTCGGCAGGTCCAGCAGGCCATCGGCGACCAGGGTCATCGCCAGCGGCAGCAGCAGTTCCACGCTGCTGATGCCCGGCTCTGTTGCGCCGAACGGGGCCAGCTTGGCATCCCGCTCATGCGGCTGGTGATGACTGGAAATCGCCTGGATCACTCCAGACTTCACCGCTTCGCGCAGGCCGTCGCGGTCGGCGCGGGTGCGCAGCGGCGGTTGCACGTGGTACAGGCTGGAGAAGTCCACCAGCGCTTCATCGGTAAGAATCAGCTGGTACAGGGCAACGTCTGCGGTCACCGGCAGGCCGCGGGCCTGGGCCTGGGCGATCAGTTGCGCGCCGTGGGCGCTGGTCAACTGGCTGAAGTGCGCCCGTACGCCGGTTTGTTCCACCAGCAGCAGGTCCCGGGCCAGGGCCACTGTTTCCGCGGTTTCCGGGATGCCCGGCAGGCCGAGGAAGCTGGCCATGGCACCTTCGTGGGCCAGGCCGCCGGCGGCCAGGTCGCGATCCTGGGAATGGAAGATCACGGTCAGGTCGAAGGTCGCCGCGTACTCCAGCGCCCGGCACAGGGTGCGGGTGTTGCCGAAGCTTTCCAGGCCATTGCCGAAGGCTACGCAACCCGCATCGCGCAGGGCCACCAGCTCGGCCAGTTGCTCGCCTTCCAGGCCCTTGCTCAGGGCGCCGATCGGAAACACCTTGGCATGCCCGGCCTCGCGGGCGCGGTCGATGACCAGTTCGGCCACGGCCGAGGTGTCCAGCACAGGCTTGGTGCGGGGCGGGCAGCACAGGCTGGTCACGCCACCGGCAGCGGCGGCGCGGGTTTCGCTGGCGATGGTGCCTTTGCGGCTGTAGCCCGGCTCGCGCAGGGCGACGCTGAGGTCGACCAGGCCCGGCGCGGCCACCAGGCCGGCGGCGTCGATGCTGCGCGTGGCCTTGAATCCGGCCGGGGCGGCGCCGATGGCGACGATCCTGCCGCCTTCGACGTGCAGGTCGGTGACCTGGTCCAGGCCGCTGTTGGGGTCGATGACCCGGGCGCCGAGGATACTGAGGGTCACTGGGCGTTCTCCTGCTCGAATTGACGTTGGGCGTTCTGCCCGCTCATGGCCATGGACAGCACCGCCATGCGCACGGCGATACCGTACGTGACCTGGTTGAGAATCACCGAATGGGCACCGTCGGCCACCGCCGACTCGATCTCGACGCCACGGTTGATCGGCCCCGGGTGCATGACGATGGCATCCGGCTTGGCGCCGGCCAGGCGCGCGGTGGTCAGGCCGAACAGGCGATAGAACTCGCCTTCGCTCGGCAGCAGGCCGCCGGCCATGCGCTCGCGTTGCAGGCGCAGCATGATGACGACATCGACATCCTTCAGGCCCTGGGCGAGGTCGGTGTAGACCTTCACGCCGTACTGCTCGATACCGACCGGCAGCAGGGTTTTCGGGCCGATTACGCGGATGTCCGGGCACCCCAGGGCCTTCAGTGCCAGCATGTTCGAGCGCGCTACCCGCGAGTGCAGGATGTCGCCGACGATGGCTACCGAGAGGTTTTCGAAGCCGCCCTTGTGCCGACGAATGGTCAGCATGTCGAGCATGCCCTGGGTCGGGTGGGCGTGACGGCCGTCGCCGCCGTTGATGATCGCCACCTCAGGGCACACGTGCTCGGCGATGAAGTGCGCGGCACCGGAGTCGGCATGGCGCACCACGAACATGTCGGCGGCCATGGCCTCGAGGTTGCGCAGGGTGTCGAACAGCGTCTCGCCCTTGCTGGTCGAGGAGGTCGACACGTTCAGGGTGATGACGTCCGCCGACAGCCGCTGGGCGGCCAGTTCGAAGGTGGTGCGGGTACGGGTGGAGTTCTCGAAGAACACGTTGCACACGGTCTTGCCGCGCAGCAGCGGGACTTTTTTCACCGCCCGGGCGCCGACTTCAAGGAAGGAGTCGGCGGTATCGAGGATTTCGGTGAGCAGCTCGCGGGGCAGGCCGTCGAGCGAGAGGAAGTGGCGCAGCTGGCCCTGGTCATTGAGCTGCAGCGGGCGCTTGGCGTCGATTGGCGTCATCGCGGGGGGACTCTTAAAGGGCGGAAGCGGGGGCGAGGTCCTGGCGCTCGAGGGCGAGCGGCGCGGGGCCGGTCAATTTTACTCGTTCGTGGGCGGCCAGCGACAGGGTCGCGCCAACCACGTTCGGGCGGATCGGCAGCTCGCCAGCATCGAGGTCGAGCAGGCAGACCAGGGTCACGCTGGCCGGGCGGCCGTAATCGAACAGCTCGTTGAGGGCAGCGCGGATGGTGCGACCGCTCATCAGCACGTCGTCCACCAGCACCAGGTGCTGGCCTTCGATCTCGAACGGCAGCTCCGACGGACGCACCTGCGGGTGCAGGCCATTCTGGCTGAAGTCGTCACGGTAGAAGGATACGTCCAGGGTGCCGAGGGGCTCCTGGCTGCCCAGCTCGTCGAGCAGGGCCTGGGCCACCCAGACGCCACCGGTACGGATGCCGATGTAGCGTGGCTCGGTGATGGCGCGGCGGCTCAGATGGGCGCGTAGGTCGACGGCCATCTGCCGGATCAGTTCGGCGGGATTGGGTAGGCTCATGCTTGCTCCTGGAAAGGGCCGGTTCATAACCGATGATCGGGGAGTTACGACTGTGCGGCGTTGGCCTCCAGCCAGCCTTGCAGCAGCAGGGCGGCGGCGATGGCATCGACCGGGTTGTCGCGATAGCTGCCACGCTGGCCGCCGCGGGCCATGCGCTCGCCCTTGGCTTCGAAGGTGGTCAGGCGTTCGTCGTGGGTGTGTACCGGCAGGTTGAAGCGGCCATTCAGGCGCCGGGCGAACTTCTCGGCACGCTCGCTCATCTCGCTGGGGGTGCCATCCATGTTCAGCGGCAGGCCAACGACAATGGCGTCGGGCTTCCATTCCTTGATCAGCTTTTCCACCTGGTTCCAGTCCGGCACGCCGTTCTGCGCCTTCAGCGTGCACAGCTCGCGGGCCTGGCCGGTGATGACCTGGCCCACGGCGACGCCGATCTGCTTGCTGCCGTAGTCGAAACCCAGCAGCAGACGAAGCTCGGCCATCAGGCGTGCCCCGCCTGGCTGGTCAGCAGGCTCAGGTTGATGCCCAGGCGCGTGGCGGCGGCGTTCAGGCGCAGCTCGGTATCGGTAGCGAAGAGGATTTCCGCGTCGAACGGGCAGTTGAGCCAGGCGTTGTCGGCCAGCTCCGCCTCCAGTTGCCCGGCTTCCCAGCCGGCGTAGCCCAGGGTGATCAGGCTCTGCCGCGGACCATTGCCCTCGGCGATGGCGAACAGCACGTCCTGGGAGGTGGACAAGGCCAGGCCGTCGAGCTGGATGGTGGCCTGGTAGGTGCGGTCGTTGGTGTGCAGGACGAAGCCCCGGTCGGTCTGCACCGGCCCGCCGATGTAGATCGGCACGTTGACACTGAGCGGCGAGGGTTCTTCCTCGGGACGCAGTTGTTCGAGGATATCGGCCAGGTTCAGCTCCTGCGGGCGATTGACCACCAGGCCCATGGCACCGTTCTCGTTGTGTTCGACGATGTAGGTCAGGGTCTGGGCAAAATTCGGGTCCGCCATGTGGGGCATGGCGATCAGGAACTGATGCTTGAGGTAACTCGGGCTGAAATTTTTCATACCGGCTAGTGTGGCGGCGAGGGGCCGGGCTGACAAGCTGCAGCGTCGTTAATTGCTGGAGAGGCGGTCGCCGCGGGCAAAGCGCCAGGTGCGGACGATTTCCAGGCGATCGACGTCGGCAAGGTCGCCCGTGAGCGGTGCGAAAGGCGCCGCCAGGCGCACGATGCGCTGCGCTGCCTGGTCCAGCAGCGGTTGCCCGGACGACTCGAGCACCAGCACTTCGTAGAGCGAGCCGTCGCGATTGATCGACACCATCAGCCGCAGGCTACCGTAGATCTGCTGGCGGCGGGCTTCGTCGGGATAATTCAGGTTGCCGATGCGCTCGATCTTCTTGCGCCATTCGTCCTTGTACCAGGCGCCCTTGTCCCGTGCGGTCGAGGCGGCGCTGATGCGGTGGATGCGCGGGCGCTTGGCGTACAGCTGCTGCTCGTTGGCCAGTTCCGCTTCGAGGCTGGCGATCTGGCTGGACAGTTGCGAGCTGTCGAAATCCGGCGTTTCGGCCTTGGGAGCCGGCTGTGGCTTGGCTTCCTTCGGCGCGTTCTGCACTTTCTGCGGCTTGGGTGCGACAGTGGTGACCGCCGCCTTGGCCGGCGGTGGCGGCACCTCTTCCTTGCGCGATACCGGGGGTGGCGTGACCTTGTTGACCTTGCTGTCCTGGAACGGCGCTACTTCGGTGGTCTTCGGTACTGCCGCCTTGTCCAGGGTACCGCTGCCCTGCTGGTTTTCCTGGGCAAGGAAATCGGCCTTCTGCGGCTTTACCTCGCTCTTGAACATCGCCAGGGTGATGTCCATGGAACGACGGATTTCCTCCGGTTTGGCGAAGCTGAAGCTCACCCCGAGAATCAGCGCCAGGTGCAGCAGCGCCGCCACGAACAGGGTAAAGCCGAGGCGGTCCGCCGGGCGGACGCGGGGCGGGACGAAGTCGGCAGGGATATCGGCGGGAAGCGTCATCGGTAGTCCAGCAGCCGGGGAAGGCCGGCGAAGCGGGGAAGCCAGGTCGAAAAGGGACCGGCATCATAACCCACTGCGCAGGCTTTCCTCTTGTCGTCGGTCAGCGTGCCTTGAGCTGGCGATCGATGGCGTCCATCAACTGCCCGCCGATATTGGTGTTGTACGCCGCATCGATCTCGCGGATGCAGGTCGGGCTGGTGACGTTGATCTCGGTGAGGTAGTCGCCGATCACGTCGAGGCCGACGAACAGCAGGCCCTTTTCCCGCAGGGTCGGGCCGACCTGGGCGGCGATCCAGCGGTCGCGGTCGGTCAGCGGGCGGGCTTCGCCACGGCCGCCGGCCGCCAGGTTGCCGCGGGTCTCGCCACTGGCCGGAATCCGCGCCAGGCAGTAGGGCACCGGCTCGCCGTCGATCATCAGGATGCGCTTGTCGCCGTCGGTGATCGCCGGCAGGAAGGCCTGCGCCATGATCTGCTGGGCGCCGTGCTGGGTCAGGGTCTCGAGGATCACCGACAGGTTCGAGTCGCCCGGACGGTGGCGGAACACCGAGGCGCCGCCCATGCCGTCGAGCGGCTTGAGGATCACGTCGCCATGGGTTGCGGCGAATTCACGCAGGATATCCGCGCGGCGGCTGACCAGGGTCGGTGCCATGCACTGCGGGAAACGGGTGGCGAACAGCTTCTCGTTGCAGTCGCGCAGGCTTTGCGGGCGGTTGACCACCAGCACGCCTTCGGCCTCGGCCTGCTCCAGCAGGTAGGTGCTGTAGACGAACTCCATGTCGAAGGGCGGATCCTTGCGCATCAGGATCACGTCGAGGTCGGCCAGCGGTGCGTCCTGCTCGGCGTCCAGTTCGAACCAGCGCTCGGGGTTGGCGAACACCTTCAATGCACGCATCTGCGCGCGGGCCTGGCCAGCGCCCAGGTAAAGGTCCTTCTGTTCCATGTAGAACAGCTCCCAGCCGCGCTCCTGTGCGGCCAGCAGCATGGCCAGCGAGCTGTCCTTCTTGTAGGAGATGGACGCGATGGGGTCCATGACAATGCCGAGGCGAACGCTCATGGGGGGTAAATCCTCTCGGCGGCCCGGGGCCGCGGTGGTTGCAAGGAAAAGTGGCTCAGGGTGGCGCCCGGGACGCTGGCGGTCAAGGGAAAAACGCAGCGCAGCCCGGGCCCGGCGTGGCTCGATGGTATGCACCCCTTGAGTATGCTAAAAATGCGGGCATGTGGCCGGCATGGCGCTATCCGACAGCAATGGTAGAGCGAATATGGTTCAGCCCGACACGGCATTGAAAGTGATGGTGATCGACGACTCCAAGACGATTCGCCGCACCGCCGAGATGCTGCTCGCCGAAGCGGGATGCGAGGTGATCACGGCCATCGACGGTTTCGATGCCCTGGCCAAGATCGTCGATCATCGCCCCGGCATCATCTTCGTCGACGTCCTGATGCCGCGCCTGGACGGGTACCAGACCTGCGCCCTGGTCAAGCACAACAGCGCCTTCAAGGATATTCCGGTGATCATGCTGTCGTCCCGCGACGGCCTGTTCGACAAGGCCCGCGGGCGGATCGTCGGCTGCGATCAGTTCCTGACCAAACCGTTCGGCAAGGAAGAACTGCTGGAAGCCATCCGCGCCCATGTGCCGGGCTTCACGGCGGAAGAACAACACGCACCCTGACGCCGGCCTGCAAGCGCTGGCGTCTTTCCTTATACGAGGAACAGCATGGCCCGAATTCTTATCGTCGACGACTCGCCGACCGAGACCCACAGATTCACCCAGATGCTCGAGAAGCAAGGGCACCAGGTGCTCAAGGCGGCCAATGGCGCCGACGGCGTGGCCCTGGCGTCCCAGGAAAAGCCCGATGCGGTGCTGATGGATGTCGTCATGCCCACCATGAACGGCTTCCAGGCTACCCGCAGGTTGAGCAACGACCCCGCGACCAAGGACATCCCGGTGATCATCGTCACCACCAAGGACCAGGAAACCGACAAGGTCTGGGGCACTCGCCAGGGCGCCAAGGCCTACCTGGTCAAGCCGGTGGAAGAAGACGACCTGGCCAGGGTGCTCGACAGCGTCCTGAAGGGTTGAACCGCATCACCATGGGCGAATCGCTGACCGCCTTCGAGCTGCTGCTGGACATCGACCGGCGCTGCCGCCTGCTGGCCGCCGACCTGCCGTTGCAGGAAACCCGCCTGCAGACCTGGAGCGGTATCGGCTTTCGTCTGGGCGAGCATTGTTTCGTAGCCCCCATGGGCGAAGTGGCCGAAGTGCTGACGGCCCCGCGCCTGAGCCGGATTCCCGGGGTCAAGCCATGGGTGGCCGGGGTCACCAACCTGCGTGGCCAGTTGTTGCCAGTCACCGACCTCGGCGGTTTTCTCGGCCTGGAGGCGAACCAGGGCCGCAAGCAGCGTCGGGTATTGGTGGTGGATCACGATGAACTGCTCGCCGGCCTGCAGGTGGACGAAGTGCTTGGTCTCCAGCATTTCGCCCTCGACGGTCTCGATCTGGCGCCGCCGTCGCCCTTGCTGGGCAGCGCGGCTCCCTTTATCCAGGGGCACTTCCAGCGCGAGCACTGCTGGGGGATTTTCAGCCCGTTCGCCCTGGCCCAGTCCCCGGGCTTTCTCGATGTCGCGCTGTAGTAGAGGAACGCCAGAACCGTGAGCCAGACCAAGCCCGTCAATTCGCTCAAAGGATCGCGCAGCAGCGCGCAGATTGCGGCGTTGTTCGTCGTGCTGATCCTGTCGATCATCCTGCTGTTCGCCAACTTCGCCTACCTCAACACCCAGGCCAACCACGACAAGCAGTACATCGGGCACGCCGGCGAACTGCGCGTGCTGTCGCAGCGCATCGCCAAGAACGCCACCGAAGCGGCGTCCGGCAAGACCGTGGCGTTCCGCCTGCTGAGCGAGGCGCGCAACGATTTCGAGCAGCGCTGGAGCTACCTGAAGAAAGGCGACCCCGCCACCGGCCTGCCCTCGGCGCCAGCGGCGGTGCGCAGCGAGATGGAGGCCGTGCAGCGCGACTGGGAGACGTTGCGCAAGAACACCGACGTGATCCTTGCCAGCGAACAGACCGTGCTGTCCCTGCACCAGGTCGCCGCCACCCTGGCCGAGACCGTGCCGCAGTTGCAGGTCGAGTACGAGAAGGTGGTGGAAATCCTCCTGCAAAGCGGCGCGCCGGCCGCCCAGGTGGCGGTGGCCCAGCGCCAGGCATTGCTGGCCGAGCGCATCCTCGGTTCGGTGAATACCGTCCTGGCCGGCGACGACGCCTCGGTGCAGGCCGCCGATGCCTTCGGTCGTGACGCCAATCGCTTCGGTCAGGTCCTGGAGGGCATGCTCGGCGGCAACCCGGCGATCCAGGTTACCCGCGTGCAAGACCCGGACGCCCGCGCCCGTCTCGGTGAAATCGCCGAGTTGTTCCAGTTCGTCGCCGGCTCCGTGGACGAGATCCTGGAAACCTCGCCCGAGCTGTTTCGCGTGCGCGAGGCCGCCGGAAACATTTTCAGCCTGTCCCAGACCTTGCTCGATGAAGCCTCGCGCCTGGCCACCGGCTTCGAGAACCTCGCCGGTGGACGCACCCTCGACACCGTCGGCGGCTATGTGCTGGGCCTGCTGGCCCTGGCATCGATCATCCTGATCGGTTCGGTGATGGTCCGTGAAACCCACCGCCAGCTCAGTGAAACGGCCGAGAAGAACGAGCGCAACCAGCAGGCGATCATGCGCCTGCTCGACGAAATCGAAGACCTGGCCGATGGCGACCTGACCGTCACCGCGTCGGTTACCGAGGATTTCACCGGGGCCATCGCCGACTCGATCAACTATTCCATCGACCAGCTGCGCGACCTGGTGGCGACCATCAACCTCAGCGCCGAGCAGGTCGCCGCCGCCGTGGAAGACACGCAGAACACCGCGCACTTGCTGGCCAAGGCGTCCGAGCATCAGGCCCAGCAGATCGCCGATGCTTCCATGGCGGTGGGCGACATGGCCGAGTCCATCGACCGGGTATCCGGCCACGCCTACGAATCGGCCAAGGTGGCCGAACGTTCGGTGGCCATCGCCAACAAGGGCAACGAGGTGGTGCACAACACCATCCACGGGATGGACAACATTCGCGAGCAGATCCAGGACACCGCCAAGCGGATCAAGCGCCTGGGCGAGTCTTCCCAGGAAATCGGCGATATCGTCAACCTGATCGACGACATTGCCGACCAGACCAACATCCTGGCGCTCAATGCGGCCATCCAGGCCTCCATGGCCGGCGAGGCCGGGCGCGGCTTTGCCGTGGTCGCCGACGAAGTGCAGCGCCTGGCAGAGCGCTCGTCCTCGGCGACCCGGCAGATCGAGGCGCTGGTTCGGGCGATCCAGGTCGATACCAACGAAGCGGTCATTTCCATGGAACAGACCACCGCCGAGGTGGTGCGTGGCGCACGCCTGGCACAGGACGCCGGCGTGGCCCTGGCCGAGATCGAAGGGGTGTCGCAGACGCTGGCCGAGCTGATCCTGAGCATTTCCGATGCCGCCCAGTTGCAGACGTCGTCGGCCGGGCAGATCTCCCATACCATGGCGATCATCCAGCAGATCACCTCGCAGACCTCGTCCGGCTCCACTGCCACCGCCGAAAGCATCGGCAACCTGGCGCGCATGGCCAGCGAGATGCGGCGGTCGGTTTCGGGCTTTACCTTGCCGCCGAATCCAGAGTCCCGCTGAATCGACACGGACCCTGTGGGAGCGGGTTCACCCGCGATGACGTCGGTGAGTTCACCATCGCAATCGCGGGTGAACCCGCTCCCACAAGGTCCGCGTAAACCAATGAGTTTATGAGAAGTAGACATGGCTGACCGGCATGATTTCGTCGCCCTGGCCTGGGTCAGGGAGGCGATCGAAGAAAGCCTCGCCCAGGCGCGGCAGGCACTCGAGCAGTTCGCCAATGGCGAAGGCGAAGCGCTGGGCGCCTGTGTCGAGGTGCTGCACCAGGTGCACGGTTGCCTGGTACTCCTTGAGTTCAAGGGGGCGGCCCTGTTGGCCCAGGAAATGGAAGCCATGGCCCGGGCTCTGGCTGACGGCCAGGCCAATGCCCAAGGGGCGCTGTTCCGCGCACTGAGCCAGCTGCCGCTGTATCTGGATCGCCTGCGGATTGCCCGGCGCGACCTGCCGTTGCTGGCCCTGCCATTGCTCAACCAGTTGCGTGCCGCCCGCGGCGTCGAGGCCCTGGGCGAGAGCGCACTGGGGGTTAACGCTCCGGGTAGCGGGGAAAACTTCGAATTGTCGCTGGATGCCTTGCAAGGCCGCCTGCCCGACCGTGACGGTATGCGCTCGGTAGTGGCGGCGCTGAGCGAGGACCTGCTGCGAATCAAGGAGCGCGTCGAGCAATCCGCGCGTGGCGAGGGCCAAAGCCTGGAGCCATTGCTGGCGCCGTTGCGACAAATCGCCGATACCCTCGCCGTGCTCGGCTTCAACCAGCCGCGCCGGGTGATTCTTGACCAGGTCGCGGTGTTGCAGTCGATGCTCAAGGAAGCGCCCCAGGAGGCGTTGCTGATCGACGTGTCCGCCGCCTTGCAGTACGCCGAGGCAACCCTCAGCGGCATGGTCGGCGCCATCGAAACCAGCAGCCAGACCCCGCCTACCGGCACCGATATCAACGAGATCCGCCAGCTGGTCCTGGACGAGGCCCACGGCGTGCTGCTGCAGGCCCGCGACCTGATCGCCGATTGCCTCGAAGCCGGCTGGGATCGGGTGCGCCTGCAACCGCTACCCGACCTGCTCGGACAGATCCGTGGCGCCCTGGCCATGCTGATGCTGCCGCATCCGGCCGCCGTGGTGCAGCGCTGTACCGACTACCTTCACGCCCATGTCCTGCAGGCCGAGAGCCTGCCCGACAGCGCCGCGCTGGAGCACCTCGCCGAGGTGGTCGGCAGCCTGGAATATGCGTTGCAGTCCCTGAGCATCGATCTCCAGGCCGATGTCGAGCCGCTGCTGGCCCGTGCCCGGCGTGCACTCGGTGCGCTGGGCTTTCCGGTACTGGCGCGGCCACTGCACCCGGCACCGATCACTATCGCTGCGCCGAAGCCGGTGGACGATGAACTGCGCGAAGTCTTTCTCGAAGAAGCCGAGGAAGTCCTCGGCCAGATGGACGAGGACTGGCTGCGCTGGCGCGGCGAAGGCCATCCGCGCGAGGCCCTGATCGAGCTGCGCCGCGGATTCCATACCCTCAAGGGCAGCGGTCGGATGGTCCGCGCCACGGTCCTGGCCGAACTGGCCTGGGCCGGCGAGCACTTGCTCAACCGTATGCTCGAAGGCCGCGTTGGCAGCGGCGCCGAAGTACTCAAGGCGATCGGCCAGGCGATGACCCTGATGACCCCGCTGGTCGACGAGTTCGCCACCGGAGAGGTGCATGCCCATGCCCACGTCGAGCACCTGGCCAGCCACCTGCACGCGCTGGCGATGAACGACGCCGACGCCGATGGCGAGCACGCCGAGCCCCTCGACACGCAATTGCTGGAGATCTTCCGCAACGAGGCGCAGACTCACTTGGCTGTGCTCGATGCCTTCCTCGCCCATGCCGAGGTGTACCTGCCGGCGCCGGTCAGCGATGACCTGCAACGCGCCCTGCACACGCTCAAGGGCAGCGCGGCCATGGCCGGGGTGACACCCATCGCCGAGCTGGCCACGGCCCTGGACCTGCTGGCCCGCGAGTTCAAGGCCCACCAGGTGGGCTTCGACCTTGATGAAATCTATCTGCTGCAAACCGCCGAACCCTTGCTGCGCCGTGGCCTTGACCAGCTCGGCACTACGCCGCTGGCGCCGATCAAGGGGGCGGACATCCTGATCGAGCAGGTCGACCAGGTGGTCGCCGCGCGCCTGCAGGCGCTTCTCGATTCCCCGGACCAGAGCCCGCGCATCAAGCGCGATCCGCAACTGATCGCCAGCTTCCTCGAACAGGGCATGGACATCCTGCTCGATGCCGAATCCCTGCTGCTGCGCTGGCAGGAGCACCCGGGCGAGCGCCACGAGCTGAATTCGCTGCTCGATGAGCTGACCACCCTGGGCCAGAGCGCTCACCTCGCCAACCTGTGGCAGGTGGATGAGCTGTGCGAGGCACTCCTCGATCTTTACGGCGCCGTGGAGGAAAGCAGCCTGGCTGCCGATGCGCGGTTCTTCGACGAAGCGCAGCAGGCCCATGAAGCCTTGATCAACATGCTCGACCAGATTGCCGCAGGGCAGGATGTCGAACCCTGTCCGGAGCGCTTGCTGGCCCTGCGCGGGCTGCTCGAACAGGGGCTCGACCCGGGCGCCATGGGCCTGGTGCGCCGCCAGGGCGACGGCACCTCGAGCATTGCCGAACTGGACGACGTCACCCGGGAACTCGCCGGGCAGGAAGCGGACGAGGAAATGGTGGCGATCTTCCTCGAAGAAGCCATCGATGTGCTGGACAGCGCCGACCAGGCGCTCGGGCGCTGGCTCGACGATCCCGACAACGTCTCGACGCTGTCCTCGTTGCAGCGCGACCTGCATACCCTCAAGGGCGGCGCGCGGATGGCCGGGATCGGTGCGCTGGATGTACTCGCCCATGAGCTGGAGCTGCTTTACGAAGGGCTGGTGGACCGCCGCTACAGCCCGTCGCCGGAACTGGCCAGCCTGTTGCGCGCCAGCCATGCCTTGCTGGCCAGGTTGCTGGCGCAACTGAGCCAGGGCCAGGCGCTGGAATCGGTGGTGGAGAACCTTGCCTCGCTGCGGGAGTTTCGCCACCACGCCCAGCCGCCGGGTAGCCCGGCCAGGGCCGAGCATCCGGCCCAGGAAGGCGACAAGGAGCTGCTGGAAATCTTCCTCGAAGAGGGCGTGGACATCGTCGAAAGCGCTGCTGCGGCGCTCACTCGCTGGCAGGCCGAACCGCGCAATACGGTGGAGGTGGAAAACCTGCTGCGCGACCTGCACACCCTCAAGGGCGGTGCGCGCATGGTGGAAATCGCCCCGATCGGCGACCTGGCCCACGAGCTGGAATTCCTCTACGAGCACCTCGCCGCCGGCCAGTTGCAGGCCAGCCCGGCGCTTTTCAGCCTGCTGCAGAACTGCCATGACCGCCTCGCCCACATGCTCGATGCCGTGCGCCTGCAACAGCCGCTGCACGCGGCCACGGCGCTGATCGACTACATCCGCAATTTCAGCAGCGCCGCCCTCAGCGACAGCGCTGCTGCCGTGCCCGCCGAAGTACCGCCGGAAACCCCGGCGCCGGCCCCGGAGCGCGCGGCGCTGGATATGGTCAAGGTCAATGCCGAGCTGCTCGATGACCTCGGCAACCAGGCAGCGGAAACCTCGATCCTGCGCGGGCGCCTGGAGCAGCAGATCAACGATGCGCAGGTGGCCCTCAACGAGATGGAAACCACCCTCGAGCGCATGCGCGACCAGTTGCGGCGCCTCGATACCGAGACCCAGGGCGGCCTCAGCCGCTTGCAGGCCGACGCCGATGCCTACGAGGACTTCGACCCGCTGGAGATGGACCGCCATTCCCAGTTGCAGCAGCTGTCCCGGGCGCTGAGCGAATCGGCTTCCGACCTGCTCGACCTCAAGGAAACCCTGGCCGCCCGTACCCAGATGGCCCAGGGCCTGCTGTCGCAGCAGGCGCGGGTCAACAGCGACTTGCAGGAAGGCTTGATGCGCACCCGCATGGTGCCGTTCGAGCGCCTGGTGCCGCGTTTGCAGCGCGTGGTGCGGCAGACCGCCAGCGAGTTGGGCAAGCAGGTCGAACTGGTGGTGGGCAACGCCGAAGGCGAAATGGACCGTAGCGTGCTGGAGCGCATGGTGGCGCCGCTGGAGCACATGCTGCGCAATGCCGTCGACCATGGCCTGGAAAGCCGCGAGGTGCGCCTGGCGGCGGGCAAGCCGGAGCAGGGCATGATCGCCCTGAACCTGCTGCACGAAGGCGCCGACATCGTTATCGAGATGTTCGACGACGGCGCCGGTGTGCCGCTGGAGGCGGTGCGCAGCAAGGCGATCAAGCGCGGGCTGCTTGACCCGCGCAGCGAGCTGAGCGATCACGAGGTCATGCAGTTCATTCTCCAGCCGGGCTTTTCCACCGCCGAGAAGATCACCCAGATTTCCGGGCGCGGGCTGGGGATGGACGTGGTGCATGAAGAGGTCAAGCAACTGGGCGGCTCGATGGTGATCAGTTCGGTGCAGGGCAAGGGCGCGCGCTTCCTGATTCGCCTGCCGTTCACCGTGTCGGTCAACCGTGCCTTGATGGTGCATTGCGGCGAGGAACAGTACGCCGTGCCGCTCAATGCAATCGACGGCGTGGTACGGGTGCCGCCGGCGGAACTGGAGGCCTGCTATCGCCTCGATCCGCCGCGCTACGAATATGCCGGGCGCGGTTATGAGCTGCGCTATCTCGGCGAGTTGTTGCAGGGCGAGCGCCAGCCGCGGCTGCTGGGCCAGAGCCTGCCGTTGCCGGTGGTGCTGGTGCATGCCCACGATCAGCAGTTCGCGGTGCAGGTGGACAGCCTCTCGGCCAGCCGGGAAATCGTGGTCAAGAGCCTGGGGCCGCAGTTCGCCGCCGTGCAGGGGCTGGCCGGGGCGACCCTGTTGGGCGACGGTCGGGTGGTGCTGATTCTCGACCTGCTGGCGCAGTTGCGCGGCTTGCATCTGCGCCTGGCGCAACAGGCCGGGCGTGCATCGCGGGAGATCGCGGCAAGCCCGCCTGGCGGTCCCGCGCGGCCTTTGCTGGTGCTGGTGGTGGACGATTCCGTCACGGTGCGCAAGGTCACCGGTCGTCTGCTGGAACGCCACGGCATGAACGTGCTGACCGCCAAGGACGGGGTCGATGCCATGGCCGTGCTGGCCGGGCACCGGCCTGACGTGTTGCTGCTGGATATCGAAATGCCGCGCATGGACGGCTTCGAGGTGGCGACCCGGGTGCGCCAGGATCCGCGGCTGAAGGACCTGCCGATCATCATGATTACCTCGCGTACCGGGCAGAAGCACCGCGACCGCGCCATGGCCATTGGGGTCAACGACTATCTGGGCAAGCCCTATCAAGAGTCGGTGCTGTTGCAGAGCATCGCCCGCTGGAGTCATGTCAATGCTTGAGCAAGGAACCCGCAGCGGACGTCGCAGCAGCCTTACCGGGCTCCTGCTGCCGCTGAGTGACCGCAGCCTGGTGCTGCCCAACGTGGCGGTGGCCGAACTGATCGGTTACCAGGCCTGTACCCCCGCGCCCGACCAGCCTGCCTGGTTGTTGGGCTGGATCGACTGGCGCAGCCAGCGCCTGCCGCTGCTGAGCTTCGAGGCCGCATGCGGCGGGCAGACCCAGGTGGGCGAGCGGGCACGGATCGTTGTGCTCAACGCCCTGGGCGGTACTTCGCGGAGCTTTTTTGCCCTGCTGGTGCAGGGCATTCCGCGTTCCTGCAAGCTCGACAGCCAGCTCAACTACGTCGATGTGCCGCTGGCCGACCTGGAACTGGCGGCGGTGCAGGTGGGCGAGCAGGTGGCCCGGGTGCCGGACCTGGTGGCACTGGAGAAGCTGCTGCCCGAAGGTTAGAAATCACCCCATAACTGCTGGGCCACCGCCAGCGCCACCACCGGCGCGGTTTCCGTACGCAGCACCCGCGGGCCGAGGCGGGCGGACTGGAAGCCACTGGCCCTGGCCTGTTCCACTTCGGCGTCCGACAGTCCGCCTTCCGGGCCGATCAGGAACGCCAGGCTGGCCGGACGGGCGTGGCTGACCAGCGGCTCGGCCACCGGGTGCAGGACCAGTTTCAGCGCTTCGTCGCTGGCGGCCAGCCATTCGGCCAGGGTCAGCGGAGGGTTGATCCGTGGAACCGTCGAGCGGCCGCATTGTTCACAGGCGCTGATTGCCACCTGGCGCCAGTGGGCCAGGCGCTTGTCGGCGCGCTCGTCCTTCAGCCGCACTTCGCAGCGGTCGCTGACGATCGGCGTAATCACGTTCACGCCCAGCTCGGTGGCTTTCTGGATTGCCCAATCCATGCGCTCGCCACGGGACAGGCCCTGGCCGAGGTGAATGTGCAGCGGCGATTCGGCCTGGCCGGGCAGTGCCTCGGCCAGGCTGACGCGCACGGTTTTCTTGCCGACTTCGAGCAACTGGCCGAGGTATTCCTGGCCGCTGCCGTCGAACAATTGCACCGCGTCGCCGACGCTCATGCGCAGGACACGGCCAATGTAATGGGCCTGGGCTTCAGGCAGATCGTGCTCGCCGAGGCCCAGCGGGGCGTCGATGAAAAAGCGGGAGAGTCTCATTGGGGGCTCGACATGAAATTTGAGGTGTCAGGTTTTGGGCCTGCTTTGCAGGCCTTCGCGGGCAAGCCACGCTCCTACAGGAGACCGCATTGCCCTTGTAGGAGCGTGGCTTGCCCGCGAAGGGCCGCAAAGCGGCCCCAACGGGGCTTAGCCAGGATCCCGGAAATCCGGATGGAAATCCGCCGGTACCGCCACACTGACCTTGTCCCGGGTCGCGATATCGATCCCTTCGCTGGCCACTTGCGCGAGGAAATCGATCTGCTCGGGGGTAATCACATAAGGCGGCAGGAAATACACCACGCTGCCCAGCGGACGCAACAGCGCGCCACGGGTCAGGGCATGCTCGAAGACCTTCAGGCCGCGACGCTCCTGCCACGGGTAAGCGGTCTTGCTCGCCTTGTCCTGGACCATCTCGATGGCCAGGGCCATGCCGGTCTGGCGCACCTCGGCGACGTGCGGATGGTCCACCAGATGGGCCGTCGCCGTTGCCATGCGCTGGCTCAGGGCCTGGTTGGCCTCGATCACCTTGTCCTGCTCGAAGATATCCAGGGTCGCCAGCGCCGCGGCACAGGCCAGTGGGTTACCGGTGTAGCTGTGGGAATGCAGGAAGGCGCGCAGGGTCGGGTAGTCGTCGTAGAACGCGCCATACACCTCGTCGGTGGTCAGGCAGGCGGCCAGCGGCAGGTAGCCGCCGGTCAGGGCCTTGGACAGGCACAGGAAGTCCGGCCGGATCCCGGCCTGCTCGCAGGCGAACATCGTCCCGGTGCGGCCGAAGCCGACGGCGATCTCGTCGTGGATCAGGTGCACTTCGTAGCGGTCGCAGGCCTCGCGCAGCAGCTTGAGGTACACCGGGTGGTACATGCGCATGCCGCCGGCGCCCTGGATCAGCGGCTCGACGATGACGGCGGCGATGCTGTCGTGGTGTTCGGCCAGGGTCTGTTCCATGGCCGCGAACATCGTCCGCGAGTGCTCTTCCCAGCTCACGCCTTCGGGGCGCAGGTAGCAGTCCGGGCTTGGCACCTTGAAGGTGTCCAGCAGCAGGGCCTTGTAGGTTTCGGTGAACAGCGGCACATCGCCCACCGACATCGCCGCGATGGTCTCGCCGTGGTAGCTGTTGCTCAGGGTGACGAAGCGCTTCTTCTCCGGCCGGCCCTTGTTCAGCCAGTAGTGGAAACTCATCTTCAGCGCCACTTCGATGCACGACGAGCCGTTATCGGCGTAGAACACCCGGTTCAGGCCGTCCGGGGTGATCTTCACCAGGCGCTCGGACAGCTCGATCACCGGCTGGTGGCTGAAACCGGCGAGGATCACGTGCTCCAGCTGGTCTACCTGGTCCTTGATGCGCTGGTTGATGCGCGGATTGGCGTGGCCGAACACATTCACCCACCAGGAACTCACCGCGTCCAGGTAGCGCTTGCCCTCGAAGTCCTCCAGCCACACGCCCTCGCCGCGCTTGATCGGGATCAGCGGCAACTGCTCGTGGTCTTTCATCTGGGTGCAGGGATGCCACAGGACCTTGAGGTCGCGGTCCATCCACTGTTGGTTGAGGCCCATCGGCTTGTACTCCTGGCAACGCGGGTTGGGAAAACCCGGACAAGCCTAAGCAAAGCCTTGGTTCAGAACAACGTCTTGCTCATTTCGAGCCGTTGATAAGAGGAGACGCATGCGGCTCTCCGCCGGATGCGTCTTGGTAGCTCAGTGGAGATGAACTCACGCTATCGACCAGTTGAAATGGTCGAAAGACACTTTTCCACGGCGCGAGGTCGTGAACAGAATCTCGTCGAGAACAATATCTTTGAGTTCCACCATCGCCAATGAATTAACAGGTGGGGAGAAGGTGTTGAATGCATAGGCTTTGTTTTCACGTCGCAGTTCCATTCGAATCGGCTCGTCGAAGGTAATTCGATTGGCCGCTTTGTCGATCCTGTCCTGTTCTGCGTCGGCTGCGGTGTATTCAGGATGCGTTGCCCAGTAGAAGGAAAGATTGTTAACCCGGGTCGCCTTGCCGCTCTGGTCCTTGAACTGGATACGTACCTCGGAGTGGTCGCCAATGACCAGCGCCGTATCGTTGTTGGTTCTGACCAGTCCGCTTGGCAATGTTCCGGCGGTATTCGGACGGGAAACCAGCGTCACGATCAAACCGCACGACGGATCGTTGTAGATTTCATTAATGTTGAACAGCTTGGGTACGGCGTTCTCGAAATTTTCTACGTGAACCTGGCCGACTAAGTGCATGATCCTTCTCCTGAAGTTATCAGTGGTACTTAACTTTCCGTATGCATGCATGTGTTGCGTGAATATGTTCTCGCCAGCTCCGCAACCCGTCTACTGACAAAAATGTCAGGTCCTCCCCTGTTTCATCCGCCCACGCTGGCGGCCCCGCTGGCCCTGACGTATTCTTCGAGCCACTCTTTTCCGGGGATAATTTCCCCGTTTCCTGCCTTTGATCCGGAGTTCGACGAATGTCTGCTGGTTGGCTGCGCGGCTGCGCGCTGGTGTTTATCGGGTTGTTCAGCGCGGGGGCGATGGCGGCGGCCAAGGCCCCGACGGCCATCGTGGTCGGCGGTGGACTGGCGGGGCTTACCGCGGCCTATGAGCTGCAGAACAAGGGCTGGCAGGTGACCTTGCTGGAAGCCAAGCCGGGCATCGGCGGGCGCTCGGGCCTGGCGACCAGCGAGTGGATCGGCAATACCAAGGCCCAGCCGGTGCTCAACCACTATCTGGATAGCTTCAAGCTCACCACCCTGCCGGCGCCGGAATTCGTGCGGACCCCGAGCTACCTGATCGACGGCGAGTACTTCAGCGCCGCCGACCTGGCGACCAAGCAGCCGGCCACCGCCGAGGCGCTGAAACGCTACGAGAAGACCCTCGACGACCTGGCCGCATCCATCAGCGACCCGGAAAACCCGGCGGCCAACAGCACCCTGTTCGCCCTCGACCAGATGAACGTCTCCGCCTGGCTGGACAAGCTGCAACTGCCCGCGACCGCGCGACAACTGGTCAACCAGCAGATCCGTACCCGCTACGACGAGCCTTCGCGGTTGTCGCTGCTGTATTTCGCCCAGCAGAGCCGCGTCTACCGCGGCGTCAACGACCGCGACCTGCGTGCCGCCCGTCTGCCAGGCGGCAGCCCGGTCCTGGCCCAGGCGTTCGTCAAGCAACTGAAGACCATCAAGACCAGTTCGCCGGTCACCGCCATCAGCCAGGACAAGGATGGCGTTACGGTCAAGGTCGGCGCCGTCGGTTATCAGGCCGACTATCTCGTGCTGGCGGTGCCGCTGCGCGCGCTGGCCAAGATCCAGCTGACCCCGGGCCTGGACAACCAGCACCTGGCGGCGCTCAAGGGCACCAACTACGGCTGGCGCGACCAGTTGATGCTGAAATTCAAGACGCCGGTCTGGGAAAGCCGCGCGCGCATGTCCGGCGAGATCTACAGCAACGCCGGCCTTGGCATGCTGTGGATCGAACCGGCGCTGAAAGGCGGGGCCAACGTGGTGGTCAACCTGTCCGGCGACAACGCCCGGGTGATGCAGGCGTTCGGTGACAAGCAGATGGTCGACCAAGTGCTGATCCGCCTGCACGCCTTCTATCCACAGGCGCGCGGGGCGTTCAGCGGCTATGAGATCCGTCGCTACAGCACCGATGCCGGGACGGGTGGCTCCTACCTCGCCTTCGGGCCAGGGCAGATCAGCAAATACTGGCGCCTGTGGGAGAAACCGGTGCAGCGCATCGCCTTTGCCGGCGAGCACACCGACGCCCTGTACCCGGGCACCCTGGAAGGCGCGCTGCGCAGCGGCCAGCGCGCGGCGGGCCAGGTGCAGGACCTGGCGGCAGGCAAGTCGTTCGATGCCAAGCCGGTAGTGGCTGCCGCTGCGGCGGGCGCTGGCGTGGCTGCGGCAAGCAAGGGCAAGGAAGAGAAGGGCGGTTTCTTCTCGCGGCTATTTGGTGGCGGGGACGAGAAGCCAGCGGCTGAAACGGCCAAGGCCGCCGAGACGACCGTAGCTCCCGCTCCTGCTCCGGCAGCACCTGCCCCGGCTGCTCCAGTCGCTCCGGCTCCGGTGGTGAAGGAAGAACCGGCCAAGGTCGCTCCGGCTGCCAAACCGGCACCGGCCAAGGCTGCTCCGGTGAAGAAGGCCGAGAGCAAGCCGGCTCCGGCGAAGAAACCCGCTGCCACTCATGCGCCGGCCAAAAAGACTGAAGCGAAAGCAGCGCCGGCCAAGAAACCGGTGGCTGACAGCCAGGCCAAGGCGAGTTAAAGAAACACGACGCGGACCCTGTGGGAGCGGGTTCACCCGCGATTGCGATGGTGAGCCCACTACCGCAATCGCGGGTGAACCCGCTCCCACAGGGTCCGCGTATGTTTCAGCTGTCGCATTCCCCCCAAACCCCGTCTACAGTCTTCCCCCCGGCCTTAATGTTTCCTTAACGCCCTTTGCCCAGACTAAGCATCTATTTTTCCGATAGTTAACAGCGAAATTTTCCGCTTCATATCGATAAATAACCGGTTAGTCTTGGCAGCAATTCTTACGGGGATTCCGGCAAATGCAGCTTCGCAATTCATCTTCTCGCTATGGTCTGGTCAGCATGTTCCTGCATTGGGGCATTGCGCTGGCGGTGTTCGGGCTGTTCGGCCTGGGGCTCTGGATGGTCGGCCTGGATTACTACAGCAGCTGGCGCCACACCGCGCCGGAGCTGCACAAGGGCATCGGCCTGACCGTGCTGGCGCTGATGCTGCTGCGGGTGCTCTGGCGCTTCGTCAGCCCGCCGCCACCGGCTCCGGCCAGCCACGGCGCGCTGACCCGCGTCGCCGCCAAGGCCGGGCATCTGCTGCTGTATGTCGGGTTGTTCGCTGTCTTGATCGCCGGTTACCTGATCTCCACCGCCGATGGCGCGGGGATTCCGGTATTCGGCCTGTTCGAGGTGCCAGCACTGGTTTCCGGCCTGCCCGATCAGGCCGATATCGCTGGCGTGGTTCACCTCTATCTGGCCTGGGGACTGGTGGTATTCGCCGTCCTGCACGGGCTGGCCGCTGTCAAACACCATGTTATCGACCGTGATGCGACCCTGACGCGCATGCTGGGCCGCAAGGCTTGATGTTCAACCTCAACTCAAAGGAATCGAAAGTATGTTGAAAAAGACTTTTGCCGCTCTGGCACTGGGTACCGCTCTGCTCTCGGCTGGTCAGGCCATGGCCGCCGACTACAAGATCGACAAGGAAGGCCAGCACGCTTTCGTCGACTGGAAGATCAGCCACCTGGGCTACAGCTTCATCCACGGTACCTTCAAGGACTTCGACGGCTCCTTCTCCTGGGATGCCGCCAAGCCTGAAGCGAGCAAGATCAGCGTCGACCTGAAGACCGCCAGCGTGTGGTCCAACCACGCCGAGCGTGACAAGCACATCGCCAGCGCCGACTTCCTCGACGTGAAGAAATACCCGGACGCCAAGTTCGTTTCCACCGCGGTGAAATCCACCGGCGAGAAAACCGCTGACGTCACCGGCGACCTGACCCTGCACGGCGTGACCAAGCCGGTCACCTTCAAGGCCACCTTCAACGGTGAAGGCAAGGATCCATGGGGCGGCGAGCGTGCCGGCTTCAATGCCACCACCACCCTGAACCTGAACGATTTCGGCATCAAGGGCCCAGGCCCGACTTCCCAGACCCTGGACCTGGATATCTCGCTGGAAGGCGTCAAGCAGAAGTAATTTCTGCCTCGCCAACAAAAACGCCGCCCTCAGGGGCGGCGTTTTTGTTTGGGGTTCTGCTGTGTTCCTGAGGGCCTCATCGCTGGCTTGCCAGCGATGAGGCCAGGACAGGCAATAAAAAACTCAGCGATTGCGGGTCAGCAGCGCCGGTTTTTCACCCCGAGGACGGCTTGGCAGTTGCTCCAGCTGTTCCATGGACGGGAAGCGATCGATCTTCGATTCCTTGTGCATGATCTTCGGCTGGTTCTGCTGCGGCTGGCCCTCACGCGGGCTGCGCACTGCCGGCTCCTGCCGGTCGTCGCGGGCCGGGCGGCGGTTGCGGTTGTTGCTGCCGCCATCGCGACGCGCCTGGCCATCACGACCGCCGGCACCGCCACCATTGCGCGAACCACCACGCTTCTCGCCATTGGCACCGCCACCGCCATTGCTGCGCGGCTGACCACCACGAGCCTGGCCGCCACCGTTGCCGGCACCGCCCTGACCGCCCGGACGACGATTGCGGCCCTGGCCGCCCTTGTTCTGGTACGGGCTGACGTAGTCGGCGCGGTTGCCGAAGTTGTCCACGTCGTCGTCCAGGAACTCTTCCGGATCACGATCGGCTGGAACGACCGGCGCGCCTTGCGCGGCGTTCTGCTGCTGGCGCGGCTTGCGGTCCCGTTGCTTGCGCGGTTCCTGGCGGCCACCGGCAGCCTTCTCCGCAGGTTTGTCTGCGGACTGCCGGGCGTCCTTGTTGCTGTCTTTCTCTTTGCCCTTGTCCTTGCCCTTGTCCTTGCGGCCACCGGCATTGCTGCCGTCGGCACGCTGGCCACGGCGCGGGTTGTTCTGCGGACGCGGTTCGCGCACTTCCGGCTTCTCGGCCTCGACCGCGGCGAAGTCGAAGCCCATCAGGTCGCCATCCGGGATCTTCTGGCGAGTGACACGTTCGATGCTCTTGAGCAGTTTCTCCTCGTCCGGCGCAACCAGCGAGATGGCCTCGCCGGAGCGGCCCGCACGACCGGTACGGCCGATACGGTGGACGTAGTCTTCCTCGACGTTGGGCAGTTCGAAGTTGACCACGTGAGGCAACTGGTCGATATCCAGGCCGCGGGCGGCGATATCGGTGGCGACCATGATCCGCACGGCGCCCGACTTGAAGTCGGCCAGGGCCTTGGTGCGAGCGTTCTGGCTCTTGTTGCCGTGGATCGCGGCAGCGGTCAGGCCGTGCTTTTCCAGGTATTCGGCCAGGCGGTTGGCGCCGTGCTTGGTGCGGGTGAAGACCAGCACCTGTTCCCACGCGCCGGCGGTGATCAGGTGCGCCAGCAGGGCGCGCTTGTGGCTGGCCGGCAGGCGGAACACGCGCTGTTCGATACGCTCGACCGTGGTGTTCGGCGGCGTGACTTCGATGCGTTCCGGGTTATGCAGCAGCTTGTCGGCAAGGTCGGTGATGTCCTTGGAGAAGGTCGCCGAGAACAGCAGGTTCTGGCGCTTGGCCGGGAGGCGGGCGAGGACCTTCTTCACATCGTGGATGAAACCCATGTCGAGCATGCGGTCGGCTTCGTCCAGGACCAGGATCTCGACATGGCTGAGATCGACGCTGCCCTGGCCGGCCAGGTCGAGCAGGCGACCCGGGCAGGCGACGAGGACATCGACGCCGCGAGCCATGGCTTGCACCTGCGGATTCATGCCGACGCCACCGAAGATGCAGGCGCTGACGAATTTCAGGTCGCGGGCGTAGATCTTGAAGCTGTCGTGGACCTGGGCGGCGAGTTCGCGGGTTGGCGTCAGGACCAGTACCCGTGGCTGGCGCGGGCCATGGCGCTGGGACTTGTCCGGATGACCACCGGGGAACAGGCGCTCCAGGATCGGCAGGGCGAAGCCGCCGGTTTTACCAGTACCTGTCTGTGCCGCGACCATCAGGTCGCGACCTTGCAACACGGCGGGAATGGCCCGCTGTTGCACCGGAGTAGGCTGGGTGTAGCCCGCCGCCTCGATAGCGCGGACTAGAGCCTCGGAGAGACCGAGGGATGCAAAGGACATGAGAAATCCTGTTCTAGTGGGGGCTGTGCCCTGATGGAGAAATCTTGCCTGGCGCGAAGGGCATCGAGGGCGATGCTGTCGCGTCCGGTCCTGCTGGTCTGCCTGTGCATCCGGGGGTCGGGATGCGTTCTACAGGGCCGGCGTCCGGGCGTAAGCCTGGCGGAAAGGCCCGAGTATAACAGAGCAATCAGGGAGTGCTGCGTTCCTGCTGCTCAACGGTTTCTGTATTTGCGGTTATTACATGACCATAGCGCGCCTGCAGTTCGGCATAGGCCGGTTCTTGCTTGAAGCGCCGCAACTCGGCGGCGAAGCGCTGGGCCAGTAGGTCCATGCCGGCGTTGCGACGCACCGCCAGGTACTGTTTCTGCCGGCTGACTACCAGCGGCAGCTCGCTGATCCGGTCCTGCAGGCCCAGTTGCGCGAGCATGTAGCGCCCGACACGGCGGTCGGTGATCAGCAGGTCGATGCGGCCGCGCAGCAGCTTGCCGAAGTTGGCTTCCTGGGTCGGTGCCGCTTCGCGGCGAAACAGCGGCGACTGCAGGAATTCGGCGCCATAGTCGTAGCCGGCGGAGGTGCCGACGGTCAGGTCCTGGAGATCGTCCAGCGAGGTGACGGCGTGTGGCCGGTCATTGGCCTGGAACAGCACGAACTCGACGACCGACAGCGGCTCGCTGGGATAGTACAACTGGCTGCGGCGCAGTTCATTCTGGAAAATGTCGATCACGCCGTCGGCCAGGCCCTGGTCGACCATCAGCATGCAGCGCTTCCATGGCATGAACTCCCAGCGCACATCCACGCCCAGGCGCCGGAATACCTCGGCGGTAACTTCGTAGTCGATGCCCTTGGTCTCGCCGTTTTCCTCGTAGACGTAGGGCGCCCAGGGGTCGGTGACGATGCGCAACTGCTCGGCACGGGCCAGCAGGCTCATGCAGCTCAACAGCAGGGCGGTCAGCAGGCGGACGAATCTGGGCATAGGTGGGCGGATCGGTGGGGCGAAAAGAAGGCGATGGTGCCATAACGCAGGGGCACCATCGCCATCTGGATCAACGCGGCAGCTTGAGGTTGTTCCAGATCGCCAGGCTCGGTTCGGCCTGGTTCAGGGTGTAGAAGTGCAGGCCCGGTGCGCCGCCTTGCAGCAGTTGCTCGCACATCTGGGTGATGACCTCTTCGCCGAAGGCCTGGATGCTTTTGACGTCGTCGCCGTAGGCTTCCAGTTGCTTGCGGATCCAGCGCGGGATCTCGGCGCCGCAGGCGTCGGAGAAGCGCGCCAGCTTGCTGTAGTTGGTGATCGGCATGATGCCCGGTACCACGGGAATCTTCACTCCCAGCTTCTGCACGCGCTCGACGAAGTAGAAGTAGCTCTCGGCGTTGAAGAAGTACTGGGTGATGGCGCTGTCGGCACCGGCCTTGGCCTTGCGCACGAAGTTCGCCAGATCGTCCTCGAAGTTGCGGGCCTGCGGGTGCATTTCCGGATAGGCAGCAATTTCGATATGGAACTGGTCGGCGGTTTCCTCGCGGATGAACTCCACCAGCTCGTTGGCGTAGCGCAATTCACCGCTGGCCATGCCCATGCCGGACGGCAGGTCGCCACGCAGGGCGACGATGCGCTTGATCCCGGCTGCCTTGTACTGGGCCAGCAGGGCGCGCAGTTCTGCCTTGCTGTCGCCGACGCAGGACAGGTGCGGGGCGGCAGGGACCTTCACTTCGCTTTCCAGTTGCAGCACGGTGTTCAGGGTGCGGTCGCGGGTCGAACCGCCGGCCCCATAGGTGCAGGAGAAGAAGTCCGGGTTGTAGCTGGCCAGCGTACGAGCGGTGGCGAGCAGTTTTTCATGTCCAGCGTCGGTCTTGGTCGGGAAGAACTCGAAGCTGTAACGGCGTTCCTGAGTCATTTGAGGTTCCTTTCAGCCGCAAGCCTCAAGCGGCAGGCGGCAAGAACAAGGCAGGAGCGGCGCGAACCGCTTCTGCCTGACCTTGCTGCCTGCCGCTTGCAGCTGCTGTTAGTAGCGGTAGGCGTGAGGCTTGAACGGACCTTCGACGGCCACGCCGATGTACTCGGCCTGTTTCGGGGTCAGCTGGGTGATCACGCCGCCGAAGCCGCGCACCATTTCCAGGGCCACTTCTTCGTCGAGTTTCTTCGGCAGTACTTCGACGGTCAGGCGCTCGGCTTTCTTCTCTGCGCTCAGGTCGGCGAACTTCTGCGCGAACAGGAAGATCTGTGCCAGCACCTGGTTGGCGAAGGAACCGTCCATGATCCGGCTCGGGTGACCGGTGGCGTTGCCCAGGTTCACCAGGCGGCCTTCAGCCAGCAGGATCAGGTAGTCGTCGTTCTGCGGATCGAAGTCACCGTGACCGGTACGGTGGATCTTGTGGACCTGCGGCTTGACCTCTTCCCATGCCCAGTTCTTGCGCATGAAGGCAGTGTCGATCTCGTTGTCGAAGTGACCGATGTTGCAGACCACGGCGCGCTTCTTCAGCGCCTTGAGCATGTTGGCATCGCAGACGTTGACGTTGCCGGTGGTGGTCACGATCAGGTCGATCTTGCCCAGCAGGGCGGCGTCGATGCTGGCTTCGGTGCCGTCGTTGATACCGTTCTTGAACGGCGAGACCACTTCGAAACCGTCCATGCAGGCCTGCATGGCGCAGATCGGGTCGACTTCGGTGACCTTGACGATCATGCCTTCCTGACGCAGCGACTGGGCCGAGCCCTTGCCCACGTCGCCGTAGCCGATCACCAGGGCCTGCTTGCCGGACAGCAAGTGGTCGGTGCCGCGCTTGATGGCGTCGTTCAGGCTATGACGGCAGCCGTACTTGTTGTCGTTCTTGCTCTTGGTGACCGAGTCGTTGACGTTGATCGCCGGGACCTTCAGCTCGCCCTTGGCCAGCATGTCCAGCAGGCGGTGCACGCCGGTGGTGGTCTCTTCGGTGATGCCGTGGATCCGGTCCAGCATCACCGGGTATTTCTTGTGCAGGATCTCGGTCAGGTCGCCGCCGTCGTCGAGGATCATGTTGGCGTCCCATGGCTGACCGTCCTTGAGGATGGTCTGCTCGATGCACCACTCGTACTCCTGCTCGGTTTCACCTTTCCAGGCGAATACCGGGATACCGGCGGCGGCGATGGCGGCAGCGGCCTGGTCCTGGGTGGAGAAGATGTTGCAGGACGACCAGCGCACTTCGGCACCCAGGGCAACCAGGGTTTCGATCAGCACGGCGGTCTGGATGGTCATGTGGATGCAGCCGAGGATTTTCGCGCCCTTGAGCGGTTGCTCTTCCTGGTACTTGCGGCGCAGGCCCATCAGCGCGGGCATTTCCGATTCGGCGATGATGACTTCGCGACGGCCCCAGGCCGCCAGGGAAATGTCGGCGACCTTGTAATCGTTAAAACCTGCAGGCGTGTTTACAGCGCTCATCGAGAGCCTCCATTCGTAGTGTGCGAATGGGCGCCGTTGTGCGTTGAGAGTCCGCAAGGCTGCCTGCGGACAACGCCCCGACCGAGCCTGACAGGAGCGAACCTGCTGCAGCGCCCCTCGGTCGGGTGGCGGGAGCGACGACCGCAGAGGATCGCCACCGGATAAAACGCGGGGATTATAGCCGGGGTTTCGTGTCGGCCCAAGGACAAAAGCGGCGCGTGCGACCGGTGACGGACAATTGGCCTACAAAGGTCATGGCCAAGCGGCAGGCAAATGGGTCTAGGATGTAGGGGAGGGGCCGCCAAGGCCCATTCTTGACATGCCAGGCCGTTTTAGGAGCACGCATGAATTTCCACACCCGCAAGTGGGTAAAACCCGAAGACCTCAACCCCAACGGCACCCTGTTCGGCGGCAGCCTGCTGCGCTGGATCGACGAAGAGGCGGCGATCTACGCGATCGTCCAGCTGGGTAACCAGCGCGTGGTGACCAAGTACATATCCGAGATCAATTTCGTCAGTGCCTCGCGCCAGGGTGACATCATCGAGCTGGGCATCACCGCCACCGAGTTCGGGCGCACTTCCATCACCTTGAAGTGCGAGGTGCGCAACAAGATCACCCGCAAGGCGATCCTGACCGTGGACAAGATGGTTTTCGTCAACCTGGGCGAGGACGGCTTGCCAGCGCCCCATGGGCGGACCGAGATCAAGTACATCCAGGACCAGTTTCCGGACAGCGCCGTCGAGTGACCGACGTGAGGGCCTCATCGCTGGCAAGCCAGCTCCCACAGGGTCCGCGGCGCCGCTGAACCCTGTGGGGCTGACCAGCGATAGCGGTCTATTCAGGATGCAGGCTGCTCGCTGACACCCTTCACGACCCGGCCCACCGTCAACCCCTGCACCAGGATCGACGACAGCACCACGATATAGGTGATCGACAGCAACAGGTCCCGTTCCTCGCCCACCGGCAGCGACAGGGCCAGGGCCACCGACACGCCTCCGCGCAGGCCGCCCCAGGTCAGGACGCGGATGGTGCCTTTCGGCACGCTGCGCCAGCGCCGCAGCAGGACGATGGCCGGCGCGACGGTCAGCAAACGCGAAGCCAGTACCGCCACGGCCAGCACGCCGCCCGCCGCCAGGTGCAGCCAGTTGAACGGCAGGAGCAACAGCTCCAGGCCGATCAGGGCGAACAGCAGGGCGTTGAGCATGTCGTCGATCAGCTCCCAGAAACCGTCCATGTAGCGACGGGTCATGTCGTTCATCGCCAGGTTGCGCCCCAGGTTGCCGATGATCAGGCCGGCCACGACCATGGCGATCGGCGCCGACACGTGCAGCTCGTAGCACATCGCCGAGCCACCGATGACCAGGGCCAGGGTCAGCATCACTTCCACCTGGTACTGCTCGATGCTCTTGATCATGCGGTAGGTGGCGTAGCCGATGACTGCGCCGAAGATCACCCCGCCGACCGCCTCGCGGGCGAACAGGACGGCGGTGTCGGAGACGCTCGGGGTTTCGCCGAGCTGGATGATGCCCAGCAATACGGTGAACACCACCACCGCCGTGCCGTCGTTGAACAGCGACTCGCCGACGATGGTGGTTTTCAAGGGTTTCGAGGCATTGGCGGTACGCAGCGCACCGAGCACCGCGATCGGGTCGGTCGGCGAAATCAGCGCGCCGAACAGCAGGCAGTAGATCAGGCTGACGTTCCAGCCGAACATTGCGAAGACCCAGTGGGCCAGGTAGCCGATCACCACGGTGGCGATCAGCACGCCGAGGGTGGCCAGCAAGCCGATCGGCCAGCGGTAGCTGCGCAGGTCGGCGAGGTTGACGTGCAGGGCGCCGGCGAACAGCAGGAACGACAGCATCCAGTGCATCAGCAGGTCATTGAAATCGATCTGGTTCATCAGGCCTTCGACCCGCTCTTCCAGGCCGGGGAAGCCGATCAGGCTCAGGCCCTGGAGGATCAGGGAGAACAGCAGGGCGGTGACCATCACGCCGATGGCCGGCGGCAGGCCGATGAAGCGGTAGTTCACATAGGTAAGGAGGGTGGTGAGGCAGATAAACGCGGCAACTAATTCGAGCATCCTGATTCCTGTAACAGCTTCCGATATCGGTGCCCGTTTGCATCGGGCACAAGGTTTGATGGCTTTTTGATCGCCTCAAGACACAGTTTTTTTCAATGCCGCGATTGACAACGTGCTGGCTGTTTTGTTGCGGCTGGTTGAAACTCCGCAGTCCGATGAATGGACCCGGTCCGTGAAAGGCGAAGGAATCGAGACGTGGTAGCGACTTCCCTGGTGCTCGTCGCGGCACTGCTGCATGCAACCTGGAATACCCTGGTCAAGTTCAGTGGCGAGCGTCTGCTGGTGATCGCCAGCATGGACAGCGTGGCACTGGTGTTTGCCCTGCTCATGGTGGGTTTCGTCCAGCCACCGCCGCTGGACATCTGGCCGTGGTTGCTGGCCTCGGCGTTGTGCGAACTGATCTATCGCTTTCTGCTGATCCAGGCCTACCGGGTGGGTGATCTCGGTTTGGTCTACCCCTTGATGCGCGGGCTGTCGCCCCTGGTGGTGCTGGCCTTGACCCTGCTCTTCGGCGGCGAAGACCTCAGCAACCGGCAGGTCATCGGCATCCTCCTGATTCCCTGTGGCATGGCCTGCCTGCTCTGGCGCGGAGGCGGCGGCGAGCGCCTGCCATGGAGCATGTTGCCGGTGGTGGCACTGATCGGCCTGTGCATCGGCAGCTACACCTGGCTCGACGGCCAGGCCATCCGCCGCTGGGCGCAGCCACTGGATTACCTGGTGTGGTTGACGCTGGCCTCTTCCCTGCCGTTCCCGCTGATTGCCGGCGTCGCCCGGCGCGCGCCGTTCGTGCAGTTCTGGCGCACTCAATGGAAGCTGGGGCTGGCGGTCGGGGTCTGCGTATTGCTCAGCTACGCTCTGGTGCTGTGGGCCATGCATCTGGGCTCGGTGGCGGAGGCGGCGGCATTGCGCGAGATCAGCGTGATCCTCGTGGTGCTGATGGGCATGCGCTACCTCAAAGAACCTTTTGGCGGGCCCAGGCTCTTAGCCTGTGCGCTGGTGCTGGTCGGCATGCTGGTGATGAAGCTCTGAGCGCACTTTTTTCGATTCTGACAAGGACCTGAACCATGACCGTCGCTTTCTGGTGCGTACTGATCGCCCTGATGCTGCCTTACGTCTGTACCAGCATCGCCAAGTTCAGCAGTGGCTTCAATCTGCGCCACAACCATGATCCACGGACTTTCCTCTCCGGGCTGGAAGGGCTGCCCGCACGCGCCAACGCGGCGCAGATGAACAGTTTCGAGGTGCTGCCGGCGTTCATCGCCGCAGTGCTGATCGCCGATATCGTCGGCAATGCCGAACAGGTGACCCAGGACGTGCTGGCGGTGTTGTTCATCACCAGCCGGTTGCTCTACATCATTTGCTATCTGGCGGACTGGGCGGCGCTGCGCTCGCTGGTGTGGTTCGTGGGGATTGGCCTGATTGCGGGGGTCTTTATCGCTTCGGTCTGACTTGAGGGCCTCATCGCCGGCAACGCCGGCTTCCACAAGGTCCCGCGGTGTACGCGATACCTGTGGGAGCCGGCGTTGCCGGCGATGAGGGCCTTAAGAACAACTTCTTACTTGGCTTCGGTCTGAGGAACAGCAGGCAACGCCGCACCCTTCGGCCACAGCAACCAGATCTGCCCCGCCTGTTTCATATCCCCGGCCAGCTTGCCCGCCGCTTCACCCGTACCCCAGAACAGGTCCGCCCGGACCTCCCCGGTAATCGCTCCGCCGGTATCCTGCGCCGCTACGGGGCGCACCACCGGGCTGCCATCCGGACGGGTGGTGGACAGCCATAGCAGGCTGCCCAAGGGAATCACCTTGCGATCGATCGCCACGCTGTAGCCCGCAGTCAGCGGCACGTTGAGCGAACCACGCGGCCCTTCGTTGCTGTCCGGGCGGGTGCCGAAGAATACATAGCTCGGATTGCTCGCCAGCAGTTCCGGAACCCGCGCCGGATTGGCCTGGGCCCAGGCATGGATGGCGCCCATGGTGACTTCTTCCTTTTTCAATTGGCCTTGTTCCACCAGCCAGCGCCCGATTGGCCGGTACGGATGTCCGTTCTGGTCGGCGTAGCCAAGGCGCAGTTGACGGCCATCCTCCAGTTGAACCCGGCCCGAGCCCTGGATCTGCAGGAATTGCAGGTCCATCGGGTCGGTCAACCAGGCCACCACCGGTGCCTTGGCGCCCTGGCGCTGGATCACTTCGGCGGTGTCGTAGGGCTTGAGTACGCGTCCTTCGAGGCGGCCGCGCAGGCGCTTGCCTTTCAGTTCCGGGTAGACGCTGTCCAGATCCACTACCACCAGGTCCTCGGGGATGCCGTAGACCGGCACATGGGCCTGCTCGGTCCGGCTGGTGCTGCCCGGATAGACAGGTTCGTAGTAACCGGTGATCAGGCCGGTCGCGTTGTTTTCGGCGTTGCGCAGGCTGTAGACCTCAAGCCGTGCGCCGAGGAATTCGCCGATCAGCCGGGCATCGGCCGGTACGCTCGCAGCGGCGCCGCAGGTCTCGGCCCAGACCGCATCGCGCTTGAGACGCTCGCAGGCGCTGCGCCAGGCCTCGAAGCCGGCCACCAGGTCGCTGTCGCTGACGGTCGGCAGGTCTTTCCAGGTGGCATGGGTATAGGTGGCGATTGGATGCGGCCTGGACTTTTCCGGGGCGCCGCCGTTGCAGCCGGCGAGCAGGGCGCAAAGGGAGAGGGTCCAGCCGAGGCGGCGCAAGGGCAGTTTCATGCAGTATTTCCTTGGTGGTTGCCGCGCTGATGGCGGTTTGCGAACAACCATGGTTTTGTTAGGGGTATTGGTCTTTGCCGGTCAGGCGAGGATACTGGCCGCCTTTTTTCCCGTGAGCCGATGACCATGATGCTCAAACGTTGTTCCGTCGTACTGCTGGCCTGTCTCACCCTGACCGCCTGTGGCGGCGTCGATCCGGACTCGCCGCTGGGCCAGCGCAAGGCCATTTTCAAACAGATGCTCAAGACCAGTGAGGACATGGGGGGCATGCTGCGCGGGCGCCTGGCGTTCGACGGGCAGAAGTTCGCGGACGGGGCAGTCAAGCTCGATGCGTTATCCCACGAGCCTTGGAGACATTTCCCACAGCTCAAGGAGGCGGATGATACCAGCGCTCGGGCAGATGTCTGGGAGAAACAGGCGCGCTTCCAGGCGCTGGCCCGGCAGTTGGAAGAAACAACGGGGGAGTTGGTCGAAGCGACCAGGGCCCAGCCTCTGCAGGCTGCGGCGGTGCAAGGGCCAATGGACAAGGTGGAGGCGGCTTGCAAAGCCTGTCATACGGAATTTCGTAACCATTGATGTTCTTGGGACCGCTTTGCGGTCCTTTCGCCGGCAACGCCGGCTCCACAAGTGAACCCTGTGGGAGCCGGCGTTGCCGGCGATGAGGCCCTTCAGGCCAACCTATTTCTCCAATTCTTCCACCGCCGCCTGCAGCTCCTTGTTCGCCTCGGCCAGCTTGTCCTTGCGCTTGTTGATCTTCTCCGCGTCGCCTTTCTTCATGGCCTTGTCCAGGTCCTTCTTGCGCTGCGCGACTTCATGGCGGGCGTCCAGCACTTTCTGCTCGCGCTCCTTGCGCAGCCCGGCGTCGGTGCAGTTGGCCTGCACTTCGCTCAAGGCGCGTTCCAAGCCAGCCTGCTGTTCGGTATTGCCGTGCAGGCGGGCCTGTTCGATCTGGGTGCTGATGTTCTGCTGTTTGGCGGCGCAGCCGGTCAGGCCCGGCTGTTCCTCGATCGCCAGGGCCGGCGCGGCCAGCACGGCACACAGGGTGAAGAGGGCCAGTGGGGAAATCGGTTTCATTAATAGCTCCGTGGTCGGGCAAGCAGAAAGTGAGATGCTGCCCTGATCGACGGGATTTAGAAACCCTGGATCGCTTCATCGCCCAGATTGGCTGCCAGATGCCTGACCTGCGGATGCTGGAAAAACGCCACCAGTTGCGCGGCCCGATTCGGCCCCACGCCTGCTTCCCGTTGCCATTGCAGCGCATCCCGCGCGGTCAGTTGCGCCCATGACTCACCCAGGTCCAGCGCGCGGGGCGCGGGTACGCCCAAGGCGCGTATCCACTGCTGGAAGGGCCTCTCGCGACCTTGCTGGAAGGTGCGATGCAACTGCTCGCTGCGGCGCCCGGCGATGCCGTCGATACGGCGCAGGTCTTCCGGCTGCAGCGTGATCCAGTCCGCCAGGCTGTTCAATTGCCCGGCTTCCATCAGTTTGCGCCAGGTCCCGGGACCGACGCCTGCCAGGTTCAGGCCACGCTTGCCGGCCAGCCATTGCAGGCGTTCGAGGAACTGCTCTTCACACCCCGTCGTTGGCTGCCAGCAGCTCAGGGCATGGTGCTCGCCGTCCTTCGGTGGTTGCGCCGGGGCGAGGCGCGGGCCGCGTTGTGCGACGTGATCGACCTGCGGAATCGTCAGCCCTGCCAGGCTCAGGACGATCTGGTCTCCCGCCTGGATATCCAGCTCTTTCCAGCGCTGCAGCGAACCGGTACTGACCTGGCGGACCAGGCGATCATCCAGGCGCACCGGTTCCAGTTGGAGCACCGGCGTGATACGCCCGGTCCTTCCTATGCGGAACTCCACCGCGCGAACCTCGGCCAGTGCCTGGGCGAAAGGGTATTTCCACGCTGCGCTCCAGTGCGACGAGCCCGCTTGCCAGCGTGCACCCGGCGGCTGCCGGCGCTGCTGCAGGACCACACCGTCACTGGCGAAGGGCAGCGGCGAGCGATACCAGTGCTGGCGCCAGCGTGCGGCTTCGTCGAGGTCTTTTACCGGCTGGCTGAAGCGCTCGCTGTTGGGCAGGCCGAAGCTGGCGAGCAGGGCGAAGCGTTGGCGCGGATCCTGCGGGCCGTTGGGCCAGGCCCAGATGAACAGGTCGAGCCCGGCAGCGTCTTCGCTGCTGATGTGCTGCCGGGCCATCAGCCCGGCGACCCGGCTGCGTAGGTTGAGGCTGCCGGCCCGGGCCTGGATATGTCCGTCCACGCGCCAGAACAGTTCGCCTTGCAGCGTCAGGTCGCGTGGGCTGGCCAGTTCGCGCAGGCCGGCGGGCAGCGCCGGGATATGCCGGCTCCAGTCATGCCCGTGGATGCCGTCGCCGCGGCTGATGATCTGCAGCAGCCGGCCCCGACGATAGACCAGGGTGACCGCTACACCATCCACCTTGGGCTGGATCCACAGGTCTTCACGGCCTTTGAGCCAGGCGCTGACCGCCTGTTCATCGGCGAGCTTGTCGAGCCCGGTGTGCGGCACCGGGTGACGCAGCGGCCCGGTAGCGGAGGCCAGCGGGTTGCCCGGCGTCACCCCGCTTCCCGGGAAACATGCGCGCAGGCGTTGCAGGCGCGCCGCGTATTGATCGTAGATTTCGTCGCTGACCTTCGATTCGCCAGCGCCATGGTAGGCGGCATCCCATTCGCTGATGCGCGCCTGCAACTGGTCGATACGCGAGGCGGCGATGCTCTCCGACCAGTCGGGACAGTGGCCGGCGAATACGAAAGGGCTGAAGCACAACAGCAGCAGGGCAGTGATTCTTGACATGCGGAGCGTCCTTGCTCTTCGGAAAGGTCACGCCAGCCTAGGAAGCCCGGTGCTAGATGGCCCGCCCGGTTTTGTCAGCCCTTGTTTCGCAGAAAGCAAAAAGCCCCGGCCAGAGCACTGGCCGGGGCTTTCCTGAAGCGATTACCGGGTATTACAGGCCGGCGGCGGCGCGCAGCGCGTCAACGCGGTCGGTACGTTCCCAGGTGAAGGTGGTGAAGGTGTCGTCGCCGACGGTCTTCTGCTGCGGAGTGCGGCCGAAGTGACCGTAGGCCGCGGTTTCCTGGTACATCGGGTGGAGCAGGTCGAGCATGGTGGTGATGGCGTAAGGACGCAGGTCGAAGCACTCGCGCACCAGCTGGACGATCTTCTCGTCGGAGATCTTGCCGGTGCCGAAGGTGTTCAGCGAGATCGAGGTCGGCTGGGCCACGCCGATGGCGTAGGAGACCTGGATTTCGCAACGCTCGGCCAGGCCGGCGGCGACGATGTTCTTGGCAACGTAGCGACCGGCGTAGGCCGCCGAACGGTCAACCTTGGACGGGTCCTTGCCGGAGAATGCGCCGCCACCGTGACGGGCCATGCCGCCGTAGCTGTCGACGATGATCTTGCGCCCGGTCAGGCCGCAGTCGCCCACCGGGCCGCCGATGATGAACTGGCCGGTCGGGTTGATGTGGAACTGGGTGCCCTTGTGCAGCAGTTCTGCCGGCAGGGTGTGCTTGACGATCAGCTCCATCACCGCTTCCTGCAGGTCTTTCTGCGAGACTTCGGGATTGTGCTGGGTGGACAGCACCACCGCGTCGATGCCCACGACCTTGCCGCCTTCGTAGCGGCAGGTGACCTGGGACTTGGCATCCGGACGCAGCCACGGCAGCAGGCCGGACTTGCGCGCTTCGGCCTGGCGCTCGACCAGGCGGTGGGAGAAGCAGATCGGCGCCGGCATCAGCACGTCGGTTTCGTTGCTGGCGTAGCCGAACATCAGGCCCTGGTCGCCGGCGCCCTGGTCTTCCGGCTTGCTGCGGTCGACGCCCTGGGCGATGTCCACGGACTGCTTGCCGATGATGTTCATGACTGCGCAGGTGGCGCCGTCGAAGCCGACGTCGGAGCTGTTGTAGCCGATGTCGGTGATGACGTTGCGGACGATGTCTTCCAGATCGACCCATGCCGAGGTGGTGACTTCGCCGGCGATGATTGCGACACCGGTCTTCACCAGGGTTTCGCAGGCTACGCGGGCGTATTTGTCTTGCGCGATGATGGCGTCCAGCACCGCGTCCGAAATCTGGTCGGCGATTTTGTCCGGATGCCCTTCAGATACGGACTCGGAGGTGAAAAGGGAGTATTCGCTCATCTCGACGGGTTCCTGAATTTACTGATGGTGAGTGTTGCCAGCCGGTCGCTGGAAATGGCGGACCTGGAGCTGGAAACCATTACGTAGGCCTACATAGAGGCTGTCTCCGGGAACCAGTCCCGCAGCGCACGCCCAACGAAGCAGGTCGTCCTGTTCAAAGCCCAGCCAGAGGTCGCCGCAGGCTTCGCGGGCCCACCCCTGGTCGTGGCTGCACAACTCGGTAAGCAACAGGCTGCCGCCTGGTTTGACGCGTTCGGCCAGTTGCCCGAGGGCGGCGGCCGGATCGCTGAAGTGGTGCAGGACCATGTTCAGCACGACGCAATCGGCCTGGCCTTCGGTATTGCCAAGGGCATCGGCCAATTGCAGGTTTACATTAGCCAGGCGCTCGCGCTGGCACACCTGGCGCGCCAGTTCGAGCATGGTCGGGCTGTTGTCCAGCGCGGTGACCCGGGCGAAGCGCCGGGCCAGCTCGGGCAGGAATTCGCCGTCGCCCGGGCCGACTTCCAGGGCCGTGGCGCCAGGTTCGAAGCTCAGTTTATCGAGCAGGGCCAGGAGGCTTTCCCGGTACTGGGCCAGGCCGGCGATCAGGTCCTGCTGGGCGCGGAATTTCTCTTCGACGCGCAGGAAGAAGTCCTGGCGGGTGGCCGCGCGGCGCTGCTGGACCTGGTGGATCCGCGCCTGCATCTCGCCGGACAGCGGCAGGCCGTCGACTTCCTCGAGCAGCGCGGCGTGCAGCTTGCCGCCGAGGCCGAGGCTGTCGGGCAGGGCGCGGCGGTAGAAGATCGCGTTGCCTTCGCGGCGAGTCGCCACCAGTTCGGCCTGGGCCAGCACCTTCAAATGGTGGCTCATGCCTGACTGGCCGATGGCGAAGATCTGTGCCAGCTCCAGCACGCCGAAGGAATCGTTGGCCAGGGCGCGCAACACGTTCAGGCGCAGGGAGTCGCCGCCGGCCTTGCACAGGGCGGCCAGGCGTTCGCTTTGCTGCTGATCGGGAACGGTTACGGGGCTATTCATAGGGGCGGCAGTCTAGTCAGGGCCAGCGGGCGTCGCAAGTTCAATATCAAAAAGTTTTGATATTGCGCGATGAGCGGAGGGAAAAGCCCCGGCCGGGCCGCTGTTTTCGGCTGTTTCGTCGGTCAAACCAGGGAATCGGCCGTCGATCGCAGGAAAATCGTTCCACTTCGACCATCCGTGATTGCCCCGGAAGGTATGCCTGGGCGAAAATAGCCGCCTTTTTTCCGTCAGTTCCTTTTCAAGTTCCAGGAGACAAGCGATGCCGAGCCGTCGTGAGCGTGCCAACGCCATTCGTGCACTGAGCATGGATGCCGTGCAAAAAGCCAACAGCGGCCACCCCGGTGCCCCCATGGGCATGGCGGATATCGCCGAGGTGCTGTGGCGTGATTTTCTGAAGCACAACCCGGCCAACCCGTCCTTCGCCGACCGCGACCGTTTCGTCCTGTCCAACGGCCACGGCTCGATGCTGATCTATTCGCTGTTGCACCTGACCGGCTACGACCTGTCGATCGACGATCTGAAAGGCTTCCGCCAGTTGCACAGCCGCACCCCGGGGCACCCGGAGTTCGGTTACACCCCGGGCGTCGAGACCACCACCGGCCCGCTGGGCCAGGGCCTGGCCAACGCCGTCGGCTTCGCCATCGCGGAAAAGGTCCTGGGTGCCCAGTTCAACCGTGAAGGCCACAAGGTCGTCGACCACAACACCTATGTGTTCCTCGGCGATGGTTGCATGATGGAAGGCATTTCCCATGAAGTCGCTTCCCTGGCCGGTACCCTGGGCCTGGGCAAGCTGATTGCCTTCTACGACGACAACGGCATCTCCATCGACGGCGAAGTCGAAGGCTGGTTCACCGATGACACGCCGAAGCGTTTCGAAGCCTACAACTGGCAGGTGATCCGCAACGTCAACGGCCATGATGCCGACGAGATCAAGACCGCCATCGAGACCGCCCGCAAGAGCGAGCAGCCGACCCTGATCTGCTGCAAGACCATCATCGGCTTCGGCTCGCCGAACAAGCAGGGCAAGGAAGACTGCCACGGCGCACCGCTGGGCAACGACGAAATCGCCCTGGCCCGCAAGGAACTGAACTGGAACTACGGTCCATTCGAAATCCCGGCCGACATCTACGCCGAATGGAACGCCCGCGAAGCTGGTGCCAAGGCCGAAGCCGAGTGGAACCAGCGTTTCGACGCCTACGCCGCGGCCTTCCCTGAGCTGGCCAGCGAGCTCAAGCGTCGCCTGAACGGCGACCTGCCTGCCGACTTCGCCGAGAAGGCCGCTGCCTACATCGCCGAAGTCGCGGCCAAGGGCGAGACCATCGCCAGCCGCAAGGCCAGCCAGAACACCCTGAACGCCTTCGGCCCGCTGCTGCCTGAACTGCTGGGCGGCTCCGCCGACCTGGCCGGTTCCAACCTGACCCTGTGGAAAGGCTGCAAGGGCGTCAGCGCCGAGGACGCCAACGGCAACTACATGTTCTACGGCGTGCGCGAGTTCGGCATGACCGCGATCATGAACGGCGTCGCCCTGCACGGCGGCCTGGTTCCGTACGGCGCGACCTTCCTGATGTTCATGGAATACGCCCGTAATGCGGTACGCATGTCGGCCCTGATGAAGCAGCGCGTCATTCATGTCTACACCCACGACTCCATTGGCCTTGGCGAGGACGGTCCGACCCACCAGCCGGTCGAGCAGCTGAGCAGCCTGCGCGGCACGCCGAACCTGGACACCTGGCGTCCGGCCGACGCCGTCGAATCGGCGGTGTCCTGGAAGCATGCCCTGGAGCGCAAGGACGGTCCTTCGGCGCTGGTCTTCTCGCGTCAGAACCTGCAGCACCAGGACCGCGACGCCCAGCAGATCGCCGATATCGCCCGTGGTGGCTACGTCCTCAAGGACTGCGCCGGCGAGCCCGAGCTGATCCTGATCGCCACCGGTTCCGAAGTGGGCCTGGCCGTCCAGGCGTTCGACAAGCTGAGCGAGCAGGGCCGCAAGGTCCGCGTCGTGTCGATGCCGAGCACCAGCGTGTTCGATGCCCAGGACGCCGCCTACAAGCAATCGGTTCTGCCGGTGCAGGTGGGTGCGCGTATCGCCATCGAGGCCGCCCATGCCGACTTCTGGTACAAGTACGTCGGCCTGGAAGGTCGCATCATCGGCATGACCACCTACGGTGAATCGGCTCCGGCCGGCGCACTGTTCGAGGAGTTCGGCTTCACCCTGGAAAACATCCTGGGCACTGCCGAAGAGCTGCTGGAAGACTGATGTAATACATCCGCGGGCGCTGTCGCTCGCAATCGCGGGCAAGCCCGCTCCCGCAGTGGCCGCAAACCCTGTGGGAGCGGGCTTGCCCGCGATTGAGGCGACGCCAGTCCTGCGGCTTGCGCCGCTAATCCGTTCCGTGAGCCCCCAATGCCCCAACCGCGTCCCTACAGAGTTGCACTCAATGGTTATGGCCGTATCGGCCGTTGCGTCTTGCGCGCACTCGTCGAGCGCGGGGCGAAGGCGGGCTTCGAGATCGTCGCGCTGAACGATCTGGCCGACCAGGCCAGCCTCGAATACCTGACGCGCTTCGACTCCACCCATGGCCGCTTCCCCGGCGAGGTGAGGGTCGATGGCGACTGTCTGCATATCAATGGCGACTGCGTGAAGGTCCTGCGCAGTGCCACTCCCGAGGGCATCGACTGGGCGGCGCTCGACGTCGACCTGGTGCTGGAATGCTCCGGGGCCTACAACACCCGTGCCGATGGCCAGCGCTTCCTAGACGCCGGCGCGCCGCGGGTACTGTTCTCGCAACCCATGGCCAGCGAAGCCGATGTCGACGCCACGGTGGTCTACGGCATCAACCAGGATTGCCTGGATGGCAGCGAGACCCTGGTTTCCAACGCGTCCTGCACCACCAACTGCGGCGTGCCGCTGCTGCGGGTGCTGGACCAGGCGTTCGGCATCGACTACGTGTCGATCACCACCATCCACTCGGCGATGAACGACCAACCGGTGATCGACGCCTATCACCACGAGGACCTGCGCCGCACCCGTTCGGCCTTCCAGTCGGTGATTCCGGTGTCCACCGGTCTTGCCCGCGGCATCGAGCGCCTGCTTCCGGAACTTGTCGGGCGAATTCAGGCCAAAGCCGTGCGTGTACCGACGGTGAACGTGTCATGCCTGGACATCACCCTGCAGACCAGGCGCGATACCACGGCTGCCGAGGTCAACCAGGCGCTTCGCGAAGCCGCCCTGGACGGGCCGCTGCGGGGGCTCCTGGCCTACACCGAGCTGCCCCACGCCAGTTGCGATTTCAACCATGACCCGCATTCGGCCATCGTCGATGCCAGTCAGACCCGTGTTTCCGGCCCCCGTCTGGTGAACCTGCTGGCCTGGTTCGACAACGAATGGGGGTTCGCCAACCGTATGCTCGACGTTGCCGATCATTTTCTGCGCGTCGTGGACAACCGCCAACGCACCACCAGCAAACAGCCCTGAAGGACTGCATTCATGACCGTTTTGAAGATGACCGACCTCGACCTGCAAGGTAAGCGCGTACTGATCCGCGAAGACCTCAACGTCCCTGTTAAGGACGGTGTGGTTGCCAGCGACGCGCGCATCCTCGCTTCGCTGCCGACCATCAGGCTGGCCCTGGAGAAGGGCGCGGCGGTGATGATCTGCTCGCACCTGGGCCGTCCGACCGAGGGTGAATTCTCCGCCGAGAACAGCCTGAAGCCGGTCGCCGACTACCTGAGCAAGGCCCTGGGCCGTGAAGTGCCGCTGGTTGCCGACTACCTGGACGGCGTCGAGGTCAAGGCCGGCGACGTCGTGCTGTTCGAGAACGTGCGCTTCAACAAGGGCGAGAAGAAGAACGCCGACGAACTGGCGCAGAAATACGCCGCACTGTGCGACGTATTCGTCATGGACGCCTTCGGCACCGCGCACCGCGCCGAGGGTTCCACCCATGGCGTGGCGAAATTCGCCAAGGTCGCTGCTGCCGGCCCGCTGCTGGCGGCCGAGCTGGACGCCCTGGGCAAGGCCCTGAAGGCCCCGGCCAAGCCGATGGCCGCCATCGTTGCCGGTTCCAAGGTTTCCACCAAGCTGGACGTGCTGAACAGCCTGAGCCAGGTCTGCGACCTGCTGATCGTCGGTGGCGGCATCGCCAACACCTTCCTCGCCGCTGCTGGCCACAAGGTCGGCAAGTCGCTGTACGAAGCCGACCTGGTCGAGACCGCCAAGGCCATCGCCGCCAAGGTCAACGTGCCGCTGCCGGTTGACGTGGTAGTCGCCAAGGCCTTCGCCGAAGACGCCGAAGCCACCGTCAAAGCGGTTGCCGACGTGGCCGACGATGACATGATCCTCGACATCGGCCCGCAGACTGCCGCGCAGTTCGCCGAGCTGCTGAAGTCGTCGAAGACCATCCTGTGGAACGGCCCGGTCGGCGTGTTCGAATTCGACCAGTTCGGCAACGGTACCAAGACCCTGGCCAAGGCCATCGCCGACAGCGCCGCGTTTTCCATCGCCGGCGGTGGCGACACCCTGGCAGCCATCGACAAATATGGCGTGGCCGCTGATATCTCCTACATTTCTACCGGTGGCGGCGCGTTCCTCGAATTCGTCGAGGGCAAGGTCCTGCCGGCCGTGGAAGTGCTGGAACAGCGGGCCAAGGCCTGAGTCGCCGGGGTACTGGCAAAGGGAGCGAACCGATGATCAAGCGACTGTCCCTGATGGTCATGACCGCCGCGCTGGGCGCCTGCTCCAGCGCGCCCGAGTCCGCTTCCGACAAGCCGGCCGCCGTCAAGGGCGGCTGCTACCAGTCCGAATGGCAGGCCGAAACCGTACCGGTGATCAGCAAGCGCGTCGGTCCGGACGGCCTGGAAAAATACGACGAAGAACATCAGCGCCAGGCCAAGGGTTGCCCTTGATCGGCTGAGGTCAACCTGTCGCCTGCTTTGTGGTCTGCTGGAGGAAGGGAATGAAAGGCGTTCTGGCCGTGATGGCCTTGGCGGTACTCGCGGGATGCGCAAGCTTCAGGTCCGATCCCCCGGTGGCCGACAACTGGACCACCTGGATCTGCGACAGCAAGGCCCAGGTGCTTTGGCGTGCAGTGGGCGACGATATGGACGTACGCCTTGGCGGCGGCGACCAGGTCTACCGGCTCAAGCCCGAGCCGGCGGCTTCCGGGGCGCTGTACAGCGACGGCGTGCTGGCCTTCCACACCAAGGGCGACGAGGGCCTGGTGTACTGGGTCGCAACCGACGATTTGATAGGGCGGGGCTGCAAGGCACCGTGACTGGCCGGGCCGGCCTTGCGTGCCGGCCCACACTACTTGAACAGCAACCGCCGCTGCGGCAGGCTTGCACGAAATAACGACGCTTGTCGGGAGAGAGATACACAATGGCACTCATTAGCATGCGCCAGATGCTGGACCACGCCGCCGAATTCGGTTACGGCGTTCCGGCTTTCAACGTCAACAACCTCGAGCAGATGCGCGCCATCATGGAAGCGGCCGACAAGACCGACTCCCCGGTGATCGTCCAGGCTTCGGCCGGTGCCCGCAAATACGCCGGCGCGCCGTTCCTGCGCCACCTGATCCTGGCCGCCATCGAAGAATTCCCGCACATCCCGGTGTGCATGCACCAGGACCACGGCACCAGCCCTGACGTGTGCCAGCGTTCGATCCAGCTGGGCTTCAGCTCGGTGATGATGGACGGCTCGCTGCGTGAAGACGGCAAGACCCCGTCCGACTACGAATACAACGTCCGCGTAACCCAGCAGACCGTGGCTTTCGCCCACGCCTGCGGCGTTTCCGTGGAAGGTGAGCTGGGTTGCCTGGGCAGCCTGGAAACCGGCCAGGCCGGTGAAGAAGACGGCGTCGGCGCCGAAGGCATCCTGGATCACAGCCAGATGCTGACCGACCCTGAAGAGGCTGCCGACTTCGTCAAGAAAACCCAGGTCGACGCCCTGGCCATCGCCATCGGCACCAGCCACGGTGCCTACAAGTTCACCAAGCCGCCGACCGGCGACATCCTGGCGATCGATCGCATCAAGGCGATCCACCAGCGCATCCCGAACACCCACCTGGTCATGCACGGCTCGTCCTCGGTGCCACAGGACTGGCTGGCGATCATCAACGAGTTCGGTGGCGACATCAAGGAAACCTACGGCGTACCGGTCGAGGAAATCGTCGAAGGCATCAAGCACGGCGTGCGCAAGGTCAACATCGACACCGACCTGCGCCTGGCCTCCACGGGTGCGATCCGTCGCTTCCTGGAGCAGAACAAGTCCGAGTTCGACCCGCGTAAATACTTCGCCAAGACCGTCGAAGCCATGCGTGACATCTGCATCGCGCGTTATGAGGCCTTCGGCACCGCGGGCAACGCTTCGAAGATCAAACCGGTCTCGCTGGACGAAATGTACCTGCGCTACGCCAAGGGCGAACTGGCCGCCAAGGTCAACTGAGTTCGGCTTGCGTGATGAAAAGGGACTGCCTGTGCAGTCCCTTTTTTATCGCCTGCGAAAACGCTCAGAACCGCAGCTCCCACAGGGATCGAGGCGGCAGTCATATTACTTCTGGACAGACCGTTAGTCGGCGAACGATCTATTGGCTTTGTGCCAGCTTTAGATTTGTAACACTCGGGTCTAGAGTGGAAAGCGGCAGAATTTCAATTGAAAGACTGACGCTCGTTGCCACATAGAGAAGCAGCATGGAATGCGCTCAAACCCCTGCACAAGAGGAAGCGTCAACACTGTTGGTGGTTGATGACTACCCGGAAAACCTGACCAGCATGCGTGCCTTGCTGGCCCGTCAGGATTGGCAAGTATTGACGGCGTGCTCGGGCATCGAGGCGCTGAGTACCTTGCTCGAACATGAAGTCGATCTGGTCTTGCTCGATGTGCAGATGCCGGGCATGGACGGCTTCGAGGTCGCGCGCCTGATGCGCGGCAGCCAGCGTACCCGCCTGACGCCGATCATCTTCCTCACGGCCAACGAACAGAGCCAGGCTGCGGTGCTCAAGGGCTACGCCAGCGGTGCCGTGGATTATCTGTTCAAGCCCTTCGATCCGCAGATTCTCAAGCCCAAGGTGCAGGCCCTGCTTGAACAGCAGCGCAACCGCCGCGCCTTGCAGCGCCTGACCCGCGATCTGGAAGTGGCCCGTGCCTTCAATGCCTCGGTCCTGGAAAACGCTGCCGAAGGCATTCTCGTGGTGGCCGAGAACGGCACCATCCGCTTTGCCAACCCGGCCATTTCCCGCCTGCTGATGGCTTCCGTTGACCAACTGGAGGGAGCGTGCCTGCTGGATTTCGTGCTTTCGCCGACGGCGAACCAATGGCGGGACTCGGCCTTCTACCTAGCCTACCTGGAGCGCGATATCTATCGACTGCATGACGCGGTACTGCGCACCAGCAATGGCCAGGCCGTGTCGGTGGCGCTGTCGTGCGCGGCGTTGCCGGGGGAACAGCGGGCCATGGTGGTCACCGTCCTGGACATGTCGGTGGTACGCAGCCTGCACCAGCAGCTCGAACAGCAGGCGGTCACCGATCCGCTGACCGGTCTGCTCAACCGCCGCGGCTTCTACCAGGCGGCGGAAAGCGCGCTGGTGCGCAGCGAACATTCGGAAAAGCATCATGCGCTGATGTATCTGGACCTCGATGGCTTCAAACGGGTCAACGATTCCCTCGGTCATGAAACCGGCGACCAGGTGCTGCACTGGGTCGCCGAGCAACTGAAGGACTGCCTGGGCGGTCACGGCATATTGGCGCGCATGGGCGGCGACGAGTTCACCGCGCTGCTCGACGACCTCGACTACCCGGAGCAGGCGGCACGCTTTGCCGAGAAGTGCATCGAGCGCATGTCCATCCGCCAGCACATCGACGGGCTGGAGGTGATCCTCGGGGTCAGCATCGGCATCGCCGTCTACCCCGATTGCGGCGCCAACCTGGACAACCTGTTGCGTGCCGCCGACACGGCGATGTACGCGGCGAAGCAGGCCGGCCGCCAGCAATACCGCTATTACGACGATGACCTCAACGGCCGCGCGCGCTCGCGGCTGATGCTCGAAGACAGCGTGCGCGCGGCTGTCGACAACCAGGATTTCACCTTGGTGTTCCAGCCCCAGGTCGCGTTTGCCGATGGTCGCCTGCGTGGCTTCGAGGCGCTGCTGCGCTGGCGCCACCCGAGTGTCGGCGACGTGCCGCCGGGGTTGTTCCTGCCGCTGCTCGAAGAAGCGCGCCTGATCAACCGCCTGTCCAGCTGGATCTACTGCCAGGGCGCCGAACAGCGGCGCTCGTGGTGCGGGCATTTCCCCGACGAACTGACCCTGGGCATCAGCCTCAGCAAGGTGCAGTTCGGCATGCCCAACCTGGTCGAGGAGCTGGCTCAGGTCATCGCCGCCGTGGGCCTGGCGCCCCGTCAGCTTGAAGTGGAAATCGCCGAAACCTCGCTGACCGACGATATCGACCTGGCCCTGCGCCAGTTGCATCGATTGCGTGAGCTGGGCGTACGTGTCGCGCTGGATGACTTCGGTGCCGGCAACTGCTCGCTGCGCCTGTTGCGCGACCTGCCCATCGACACGCTCAAGCTCGATCGCCACCTGGTGGCGCTGTTGCCCGAATCCGAAGCCAACATGGCGCTGGTGCGCTGCGTCATCGAGCTTTGCCGGCAATACAACATCGGCGTGATCGCCGAAGGCGTGGAAACCCTGGAGCAGGCGCACTGGCTGCGTGAGCACGGCTGCCAGTATGTGCAGGGGTTCCTTGTGGCCCGCCCGGTCACCGCCGAGGAAGCGGGGCGCTTCCCGGTGTTTTTTGACTGGCAGTCGTTGTAGTTGGGTACACTGCCGCCTTCGTTCCGTCGTTCGCCGCAGCCATGACCGTCCTCAAGTACCTGCAAGCCTACCCGCCCGCCCTGCAAGACCAGGTGCGCCAGTTGATCGCCCGCGATCAGCTGGGCGATTACCTGCAAAAGCGCTACCCCGGCCGGCATGAGGTGCAGAGCGACAAGGCGCTGTACGGCTATGCCCAGGCACTCAAGCAGGAGCACCTGCGCAATGCGCCGAACCTGGACAAGGTGCTGTTCGACAACCGCCTCGATCTGACCCACCGCGCCCTTGGCCTGCACACCGCGGTGTCGCGGGTGCAGGGTGGCAAGCTCAAGGCAAAGAAGGAAATCCGCATCGCCTCGCTGTTTCGCGACGCGGCGCCGGAATTCCTGCGGATGATCGTGGTGCACGAACTGGCGCACCTCAAGGAGGCCGAGCACAACAAGGCCTTCTACCAGCTCTGCGAATACATGCAGCCCGGCTACCATCAACTGGAGTTCGACCTGCGTGTCTACCTGACCTGGCGCGACCTGCCGGGCAATCAGTGAGTCAAGGAAGCCTTTGCATGGAAGTGAGCAAGACCAAGAGCAGTTTCTACCGTCGGCTGTACGTCGCCTGGCTGATCGACAGCCAGACCGCCGCCAGCGTCCCCGCGCTGATGGCCGCTACCGGCATGCCCCGGCGCACCGCACAGGACACCATCGCGGCGCTGGCGGACCTGGACATCGTCTGCGAATTCGAGCAGGAGGTAGGGGCGCGCAATCACGCCGGGAATTACCGGATCCGCGATTGGGGGGCGATCGACAAGGGCTGGATCATCCAGAACCTGCGGGTGATTCGGGAGGTGTTGGGGTATCCCTGATCTTCCAGGCCTGCACAGATCCCTTGTGGGAGCGGGTTCACCCGCGATTGCGATGTTGGATTCACTACAGCAATCGCGGGTGAACCCGCTCCCACATTGACCACGATCCGCTTCAGGTCCTGCGCATACCGATGTGCGGAATCCCGTCTTCCAGATAGGCCTCCCCCACCACCTCGAACCCGTGCTTGCGGTAATACCCCTGCAGATGCGCCTGGGCCGAGAGGTAGACCGGTACGTCCGGCCAGTTTTCCTGGGCTTCCTTCAGCGCCCGTACCATCAGCTCATGCCCCAGCCCCTGGCCACGCCCTGCTTCGGCGATCACCACACGGCCGATCACCACGTCGCCACCCTGGGACGTCGGGTCGAGCAGGCGCAAATACGCTACCAGCTGATCATCCTGCCATGCCATCAAATGGCAGGTGTCTCCGGACAGATCCTGCCCGTCCAGGTCCTGGTACGGGCATTTCTGTTCCAGCACGAACACTTCGTTGCGCAACCGAAGCACGGCGTAGAGCTGTTCCTTGCCCAGGTCGGTGTGATGTTTGCAAAGCCAGTCGATGGACATGTAGGCATCTCTCAGTGGGTACGCGTCCGAGGATAGCCCGTTGCGCTATCCGGTCGAAGGTAAAAGTGTGCGCAAGACCGGCAGGAATAGAGGCACATGGCTATTATTTGCTTCTCCCACCCGGATGGATGTTTGTGTAAGTTAGCGACATTGCACTTCCCAGCGGTCAAACCACAACGCGGAGCCCTCCGCTATAGGATTTGAGCATGCCCTTGCTCCGAGTCTTGTGTTTGCTTGGAATGTTGTCAGTTACCCCGGTTCACGCCGAAAAACTCCGCCTCGTCGCCGACGCCTGGCCACCCTTCACCGATGCCAGCATGGAGCAGGGCGGGCTGGCCACGGCGCTGGTCAAGGCGGCGCTGGAACGCGCCGGCTATGCCAGCGACTTCGAGCAGGTGCCCTGGGCACGGGCCCTGGTGGGGATTGGCGACGGACGCTACGACGTGCTGATCAACGCCTGGTACAACGACTCGCGAACGCGCATCGGCCAGTTTTCCGACGGCTACCTGGCCAACCGCATCCGCCTGCTCAAGCGCAAGACCGACGCGATTCACTACGAGCATCTGTCCGACCTCTACCCGCATTCCATCGCCGTGGTCCGCGACTACGCCTATTCCAGCGATTTCGATAACGACCTGCGTTTGCAGAAGGTCCCGGTGCGCAGTTTCCCGGTGGCCATCGGCATGCTGGCGGCAGGACGGGTGTCGCTGGCGGTTGAGGACGAATATGTCGCCAGCTGGTTCCTGCAGCAGGAGCGCAGCAACGCCAAGGACCTGGTGGAGTTCTTCGGCAAGCCGGTCAGCGAGAACAGCCTGCATATCCTGGTCAGCCTCAAGCATCCGCGGCACGAGCAGATCGTTGCCGGGTTCGACAAGGCCATCGCCGCGATGAAGGCCGATGGCAGCTACGCGAAGATCCTCGAGCACTTTGCCTTCAGGCCGGAGTCCCCTTGATCAGGTGAGCGGCCAGGGTGCGCAGGGGGCCGAGGTGACGGGCGATGAGTGCCAGTTGGGTCTGGACCGTACGCAGGTTTTCGTCCATTTCCTCGGGCATCTGTTCCAGCTCGGCGGCCAGGGCTTCCTCGGCATCGCTATGGATCGCCACGGGTTGCTTGCCGGCCAGGCCCGTGGCGATCTCGTCGAGGCTCGCCGCCAGCTTCGCCGCTGCGCCATCGATCAATTGCGCGTGGGCCTCGGCAGGCAGGGTGCTTTCGCGGTGTGCGCCAAGGGCGGAGAGGTAGCTGAGCAGGGTATGGGAGAGCACCAGGAAGCGGAAGCCGGTATCGGCCTCTTTCCTGAAGTGGCCGGGCTCCATGAGCATGTTCGACAGCGTGGTCGATAGTGCCGCATCGGCGTTGTGCGCGTTGCGCCGGGCCAGGCGGTAGGCGAGGTCGTCCTGCTTGCCCCGGGCGTATTGCTGCATGATCTGGCGCAGGTACAGGCTGTTGCAGGTCAGGGTATTGGCCAGCACCTTGTTCAGGCGCCGGCCCTGCCAGTCCGGGAGGAACAGGAATACCGCCAGGATCGCGATCAGGCTGCCCACCAGGGTATCGAACAGGCGCGGCAGGAACAGGCCGTAGCCGTCGCCGATCTGGTTGAAACAGAACAGCACCATCAGGGTGATCGCCGCTGTCGCGAGGGTATAGCGGGTGGTCCGGTTGACGAAGAACACCACCCCTGCCGCCACCGCGAACAGCGACTGGATCACCGCGCTGGGGAACAGGTCGAACAGCGCCCAGCCTACCGTCAGGCCGATGGCCGTACCGATGATCCTCTGCACCAGTTTGCGCCGTGTCGCCCCGTAGTTGGGCTGGCAAACGAACAGGGTGGTAAGGATGATCCAGTAGCCCTGCGTCGGGTGGATCAGGTGCACCATGCCGTAGCCGATCGATAGCGCCAGGGGCAGGCGCAGGGCATGGCGGAAGATCAGCGAGGTGGGCGTCAGTTGCAGGCGCAGGCGGGTCCAGACGTCCTTGAGGTTGCGTGGCGAGCGGTCGAGCAGGCTGGAGTCGGTGTTGTCGGCCAGGTTGTCCGGATTGCTGGCATCGCTGAGCAGGCGGTCCAGTGTCGCCAGGTTGGCCGCCAATGCCCGCAGCGAGCGGAGCAGGCCGCGCCAGGCCGGGTTGCTCTGGATGCGCAGGTGTTCCAGCGAGGCATGCAGGTCTTCCAGGGCTTCGGCGAAGTTGCTGTTGAACACGAAGGGCTGGCGCAACTGGATCGATGTCGACAACTGCTGGCAGGCGCTGCCCTGCTGGCGCAGCAGGCGCTGGCAGCGGAACAGCACGTCGCTGTGGAAGAAGGCTTCGGTCAGGGCGTTGTACGGGTAGTGCGACGAACTGGCCCGCTCGTGGATGTCCTGGGCGAGGAAGTACAGCTTCAGGTAGCGGCTGACCTTCGAGCTGGGCCGGCCATTGCCGACCCGGTGCAGGATGATTTCCTTGGCGCTGTTCAGCGCCGCCACCACCTTGCCATTTTGCTGCGCCAGTTCCAGGCGGCGGGCCTCGACGTCCAGGCCGCGGATCGGCTCGAACAGGGTGGCCTTGAGCTTCAGGTAGGTGCCCAGTTCACGGAACAGCCGCGCCAGGCTCTGCTGTACCGGCTGGTTGGAGAACAGGGCTTGCCACAGCACCGAGAGCAGCCCGTACCAGGCTGCGCCGGCCACCAGCAGCAGCGGTTCGTGCCAGAAGTCGGCGACTTCGCCACCGCGCTGGTCGACGCCGATCATGGTGTAGACCGAGAGGATCAGCGTGGCCTGGGCAATCGCCCCGTAGCGCTCGCCCAGGGCGCCGAGCATGGTCAGGCTGAAGGCTGCCAGGGCCATGGAGATCACGAAGATCCACGGGTAGGGGAACAGCAGTTCCACCGACAGCGCGGCGACGGTAAAGCACACCAGGGTCACCGCCAGGGCATTGAGGCGGCCCTGCCAGCTATCGTCGGTTTCCGCCAGGGCGCTGGCGATGATGCCGAGGAACAGCGGGATCAGCAGGTTCATCTGGTCCTGGTACCAGCACAGCGCCATGCTGCCGGTCAGGGCGATCAATACCCGGATGCTGTAGCTGAACTTGTCCAGCGCCCACAAACGACGCAACGATTGACGCAACGAAGAGGAAGACATGATCGACGACGGGCCTGCCGGGCGGGGTTCTGGATTGAGCGGTCAGCGCGACGCAAAGTTGTCGCGCAGGTCACGTACAGCAAAATGCGTTCCGTGATAGCCGCTGATTCTAGACGAACTGCGCCGCCGCGTAAGCAGAGGCCCAGGCCCACTGGAAATTGAAGCCGCCCAGGTGCCCGCTGACGTCCAGCACCTCGCCGATGAAGTACAGGCCCGGGCTTTTCAGCGACTCCATGGTCTTGGAGGACACCTCGCGGGTATCGACCCCGCCCAGGGTCACTTCGGCGGTGCGATAGCCTTCGGTACCGGCCGGTACCAACTGCCAGTTGCCCAGCTTGTCGGCGACCTGGCCCAGTTCGGCCGGGGTGTACTGCTTCATCGGCTTGGACACGAACCAGGTTTCCGCCAGCAGGTTGGCCATCTTCTTGGTGAAGATCTCGCCCAGCAGGGTCTTCAGTTCGCTGTTGGGGCGTTCGGCCTGTTGCTGTTGCAGCCAGGCCAGGGCGTCGTGGTCCGGCAGCAGGTTGATTTCAACGGTGTCGCCGGCCTCCCAGAACGAGGAAATCTGCAGGATCGCCGGGCCGCTCAGGCCGCGGTGGGTGAACAGCAGGTTCTCGCGGAAACGGGTGCCGTTGCAGCTGGCGATGCAGTCCACCGAGGTGCCGGACAGCTCGGTGCACAGGGCCTTGAGCTGGTCGGTGATGGTGAAGGGCACCAGGCCGGCGCGGGTGGCAAGTACGCTGTGGCCGAACTGGCGGGCGACCTGGTAGCCGAAACCGGTGGCGCCGAGGGTCGGGATCGACAGGCCGCCGGTGGCGATCACCAGCGACTGGCACTGGAACGGGCCGGCGCTGGTAGCCAGCTGGTAGCCGTAGTCGGTTTTTTCGATCTGCTCGATGCGGGTGTCCATGCGCAGGTCGGCGCCGGCAGTGGCGCACTCGTCGAGGAGCATCTGCAGGATGTCGCTGGACTTGTTATCGCAAAACAGCTGGCCAAGCTTCTTCTCGTGATAGGGCACGCCGTGCCTGGCGACCATCTCGATGAAATCCCACTGGGTATAGCGGGCCAGGGCGGATTTGCAGAAATGCGGATTCTGCGAGAGGAAATTGCCCGGCTCGGTGTACATGTTGGTGAAGTTGCAGCGTCCGCCGCCGGACATGAGGATCTTCTTGCCCGGTTTGTTGGCGTGGTCCAGCAGCACGACCCGGCGACCACGGTTCGCGGCGGTCAGGGCGCACATCAGGCCGGCGGCGCCGGCGCCGATGATGATCACATCGGTGGAGTGCATGAATTTTTCTCTGGATAGTTAGGCCCTCATCGCCGGCAACGCCGGCTCCCACAGGTATCGCGTGCACCGCAGGCCTTGTGGGAGCCGGCGTTGCCGGCGATGAGGCCCTCAAAGGCTCAGATGATCCGGACCTTGAGCGAGCGCCCCTTGATCTTGCCGCTGTTGAGCCGTTGCATGGCCTGCCTGGCCAGGGCCCGCTCCACGGCGACGAAGGCCTGGAAGTCGAAGATGGCGATCTTGCCGACCTTCTTGCCATCGATCCCGGCATCGCCGGTCAGTGCGCCGAGGATATCCCCGGGGCGCAGCTTGTCCTTGCGTCCGGCCGCGATGCACAGCGTCGACATCACCGGCACCAGCGGTTCGCCGGCCTTGCTCTTCAGGCTGTCCAGCTGTTCCCAGCGCAGCGGTTTCTTCTGCAGGTCTTCGATGGCCTTGGCGCGATGGCCTTCGGCCGGGGCCACCAGGCTCACCGCCAGGCCTTTCTCGCCAGCCCGGCCGGTACGCCCGACGCGGTGTACATGGATCTCGGCATCCCGCGCCAGCTCGACGTTGATCACCATGTCCAGGGCATCGATATCCAGGCCGCGGGCGGCCACATCGGTGGCGACCAGCACGGACAGGCTGCGGTTGGCGAACACGGTCAGGACCTGGTCGCGATCACGCTGTTCCAGGTCGCCATGCAGCGCCTCGGCGGCGATGCCCTTGGCTTTCAGGTGGTCCACCAGTTCCTGGCATTGCTGCTTGGTGAAGCAGAAGGCCACGCAGGACTGCGGGCGGAAATGGCCGAGCACGCGGGTCACGGCGCTGAGGCGCTCTTCGGGGGCGATCTCGTAGAAGTGCTGCTCGATCTGGCTGTCGTCATGCAGCGCCTCGACCTTTACCTGCTGCGGATCGCGCATGATCGACGAGGCCAGTTGCTTGATGCCGGCCGGGTAGGTGGCGGAGAACAGCAGGGTCTGCCGGCGCTTCGGGGTCTGCCCGACGATATCGCTGATGGCATCGATAAAGCCCATGTCGAGCATGCGGTCGGCTTCATCGAGCACCAGGGTATTGAGCCCGTCCAGCACCAGGGTGCCCTTGCTCAAATGCTGCTGCACCCGGCCCGGGGTGCCGACGATGATATGTGCACCGTGCTCCAGCGACGCGATCTGCGGGCCGAGGGACACGCCACCGCACAGGGTGAGGATCTTGATGTTGTCCTCGGCGCGGGCCAGGCGGCGCAGTTCCTTGGCGACCTGGTCGGCCAGCTCGCGGGTCGGGCACAGCACCAGCGCCTGGCAACCGAAGTAGCGCGGGTTGATCGGGTTGAGCAGGCCGATGCCGAAGGCGGCGGTCTTGCCGCTGCCGGTCTTGGCCTGGGCGATCAGGTCCTGGCCCTTGAGGATGACCGGCAGGCTCTGGGCCTGGATCGGGGTCATCTGGGCGTAGCCGAGGGCGTCCAGGTTGGCCAGCATGGCGGCGGACAGCGGCAAGGTGGCGAAAGCGGTGGCGTTGGTGGTCACGAGGCGGGCCTGCAAAACAAAATGTCGCGCAGTGTACCAGCCTCATGGCCATTCGCCCTAAGGCTCGATGTCGGCCTCCTGACGAGGTGCACGCCTTCCATCGGTCTTCGCCAGCTGCAGGAAGATCGCCGCCGCGAGCATGGCCATCAGGCCGATGGTGACGAAGGTCAGCTGGAACGCGCCGAGGGTGGTTTCCACGCCTTCGGCGCTGCCCGCTGCGGTGAAACCGCCGAGCAGGGCGCCGGCACAGGCCACGCCAAGGCTCAGGGACAGCTGCGCGACCACCGACAACAGGCTGTTGCCGCTGCTGGCGCTGGCGTCGTCGAGGTCGATCAGGGTCACGGTGTTCATCGCGGTGAACTGCATCGAGTTGATCGCCCCGAGAATCCCCAATTGCACCAGCAGCACCGCGTGCGGGGTGTTCTCGTTCACCAGGCCCAGGCTGGCGAGCATGATCCCCAGCAGCAGGGTATTGCCGGTGAGAATGGTGCGGTAGCCAAAGCGCTCGATCAGCGGCCGGGCGATGGACTTGGCGAGCATCGCGGCGGCGGCCAGGGGAATCATGCTCATCCCGGCCTCGGCCGGCGAGTACCCCAGGGCCACCTGCAACAGCAGCGGCACGAGGAAGGGCAAGGCGCCGCTGCCAAGGCGGGCGAACAGGTTGCCGAGGATACCCACCGAGAAGGTGCGCACGCGGAACAGGCTGGGCGAGAACAGTGGCGCCTCGATGCTTCCGGCGCGCAGCCAGTAGGCGGCCAGGCAGGCCATGCCGGCGAACAGCAGCAACATCACCCGCAGGTGTGGCAGGTGCAGTTCGCCCAGGCCTTCCATGGCGATGGTGATCAGCACCATCGCCGCGCCGAACAGGACGAAGCCGATGCCGTCGAAGCGCGTGCGCGAAGAGCCGCGCAGGTCCGGGATGTACTTCCATACCGCATAGCAGCCGAGCACACCTACCGGCAGGTTGAGCAGGAAGATCCAGTGCCAGCTGAGAATCTCCACCAGCCAGCCGCCCATGGTCGGGCCGATCAACGGGCCGAGCAGGCCGGGAATGGTGATGAAGCTCATGATCCGTACCAGTTCCGAGCGCGGGTAGGCGCGCAGCACCACCAGCCGGCCCACCGGCAGCATCAGTGCACCGCCAAGGCCCTGGACGATCCGCGCGGCGACCAGCATGCCCAGGGTATTGGCTGCGGCGCAGAGCAAGGAGCCGATGCTGAACAGCAGGATGGCGCCAAAGAAGATGTGCTTGGTGCCGAAGCGGTCGGCGATCCAGCCCGAGGCGGGAATCAGCAGGGCCACGGTGAGCATGTAGGCGATGATCACCGACTGCATGCGCAGCGGGTCCTCCGCCAGGTCCCGGGCCATGGCCGGCAGCGCGGTGTTGAGGATGGTGCCGTCGAGTGACTGCATGAAGAAGGCGATGGCCACGACCCAGGGGATCCAGCGGGCGGTGGTCGGGTCGAGGGCGATACGGTCTGGCATGGGAAATCCTTTCAACAGCTGTCGCCGAACCCTGTGGGAGCGGGTTTACCCGCGATTGCGTCGGTGAATCCAGCATTGCAATCGCGGGTGAACCCGCTCCCACAGGTTCATGGTGCGTCAATCACAATGTGAGGGTAAGCCGTTTGACCAGCGCCCCCGGCAAATGACTCGATCCGGTCTGCCGCTGCCCGTAGGTGCTGGCCGACAGCAGCATCTCCCGTTCCCGGGTCAACGCTTCCAGTTGCGAGCCCAGGAGACTGTAGACGCTGTCATCGAAGCGCATGGTGCTGACCGGTGCCTGGATCTCGCCGTTCTCCACCCAGAAGCAGGCGAAGCGGGTCAGCCCGGTCATGCGTGCCGCCGGCTGGTCGGAGTAGTTCAGGTACCAGAGGTTGTTGATGTACAGCCCGGTGCCCAGCGCCTTCAGTACATCAGCCTGGGCCAGGTCACCCGCTGCCATGCTCAGTGCGCTGGGCGATTCCCAGGCCTCGGCGCCATTGGCCTGCCGCTGGAATTCGGCGGCGCTGCGGGCGCTGGTCAGTTGCTCCAGCGCCCGGCCCTGGTCGATCAGGCGCAGGTCGCTGCGCGGATAACCCTCACCGGAAAACGCCGGGCTGATCGAGCCGCTGACCTGCTCGGCAATGCTGACCAGCGGGCTGAGGGTCGCTTCGTCGGCATAGAGACGCTGCAGCGGGCAGTTCTTGTTGGCCACCGCCTGCGCCGAAAAACCGCCCCAACCGAGCAGGTCGACGATCTCTTCCATGGCCGACGGGGCGAAATAGGCGCGGTATTGGCCGGGGGCCAGGGTCTTCAGCGGCCGCCCCAGGTATTCCAGTTGCTCGCGGGCGCGGGCCAGGCGCCGGTCCAGTTCCTGCGGGTCCCAGACCTGGCCCGCGTAGTTGGCCTTAACCGCCTGGCCATTGGCGTGGAACAGGCTCCAGTCGAAGTTGAAGCTATTGGCCTGGTGCCAGCCGAATGCCCCATGGGAACTGGCGAACCCCCGGCAGATCGGCCCGGCGGCGAGGATCCCGACCAGATCCAGATCGCCGGCGCCGGCCTCGATCCGGGCCAGTACCTCGGCGTTGTCCGGCAGCGGCGCCTGTTGTTGGTGCCGGCTGTCCCAGGCCTGTTCATTGAGTTGCAGGTAGGGATCCTGCGGGATCAGCGGCAGCGTCTGGCGCAGTTGCTCCAGGGCTTCTGCCAGGCGCTGGCGGTCGATCTCGTGGTCGCCGCTGAGGGTCAGGCGCAGATCGGCCTGGCGGCCCTCGGCGATCAGTTTCAGGCTCGCCGAGGACTGCTGGACGTCGCCCGCCTGCCGGACCTTGGCGTGGTTGAGGCGAATGAACTGCGAACGCTCGCCGGCATAGCTCAGGGTGAACTGCTCGGGGGGCCGCACGTTGGCGCGCAGCCAGTCGACCAGGCTGTTGAAACCGTCCAGGAAATGGTCAGCCATCAGGCGTCTCCTCCGAATACGTCGATCTGGCTGAACACGCAGGCCGGCGAGGCATGGCCGACCCGCACCACCTGGTTCGGCTCGCCCTTGCCGCAGTTCGGCGTACCGAGGACCTGGAAGGTGCCGGCGTCGCCGACCGCACTGAGGTTGCGCCAGAAGTTCGAGGAAATGCCACGGTAGTTGGGGTTCTTCACTACGCCCTTGAGCTCGCCGTTCTCGATCAACTGGCCCCATTCGCAGCCGAACTGGAACTTGTTGCGCGCATCGTCGATGGACCAGGAGCGGTTGGTTCGCATCAGGATGCCTTTCTCGATCCCGCCAATCAGTTGTTCCAGGGACTTGTCCCCGGGCTCGACATTGAGGTTGGCCATGCGGTCGATGGGCGCCCGATTCCAGCTGCACGCACGGCTGTTGGCGACGCCGTCGAGGCCCGAGCGGAACTGCGACAGTGCGCCGCCCAAGGGCCGTACCAGCTGGCCATCGCGGATCAGGAACTGCCTGGTCGCCGGGGTGCCGTCGTCGTCATGGCTGTAGCTGGCCAGTTCTTCGCTGATCTCCGGGTCGAAGGTCACGTTGAGCAGCTTCGAGCCGTATTGCAGGTGGCCGAAGTCGCTGGCCTTGACGAAGCTGGTGCCGGCGTAGTTGCGCTCATCGCCGAGGATGCGGTCCAGTTCCAGCGGGTGACCGATGGATTCGTGGATCTGCAGCATCATCTGGTCGGGCATCAGCAGCAGGTCGCGCTGGCCGCTCGGGGTATTGGGTGCCAGCAGCAGTTGCAGGGCCTCGTCGGCGATGCGTTTGCCGGCCCCCGGCAAGCCGTAACGCTGGATCACGTCGAAGCCGCCCTGCTGGCCGAAGTTGTCCCGGCCCAGGGTGCGGGTCTGGCTGTCGCTACCGTCGAAGGCGGTAACCCCGAAACCCGGGAAGACCAGGCGCTGGGCGCGGCGCAATTCGGCGCCCGCGCTGTTGAGGTAGATCTGCTCGACCGTGCTCAGGCCGAGGCTGACCTGCCAGTTCACCAGGCGTTCGTCCGCCGGCACCGACGCCGATTCCTGGTTGAGCAGCTCGAAGCACTCGGCAAGGGACGGGAAGGCGCTGTCCATGTCCGGCGAGAGGTAATCGGCGCGGGCCGTGGCGACGGGCTGGTCGCGCAGGTCCAGCAGGGCGTGGGCGGCGATTTGCCGGGCCAATGCTTCGGCGCGGTCCAGCGCCTGTTGCAGGCCGCTTTGCGACAGGTCGGCGGTGGCCGCGTAGGCTTCCACGCCACTGACCCGCACCGTGAGCATGGCGCCCTCGTCACGCCCCAGGCTGGGCGGTTCGGCGACATTCTTGCGCACCGACAGATGCTGGTTGGACTGGCGCACATGGCGCAGGGAGAAAAACTCGCCGCCGCTGCGCAGCGCGGCGAAGCGCTGACGCAACAGCGTGGTGGAATCGAACATGCGCAGAGCTCCTGAAGTGCAGGCGGCTCTCCTTCAGAACCACCCTTCCTGCATGCCCGGGCAGGTGTCGTCACGTGCTTCGAGCAAAGCAAGGTCATTATGGCAGGGAGGTACTTCCCAGGTGAGGAAGAATCGCGCTGCCTGCAACTTGCCTTTATAGAAGTCGAGGTCCGCCTCGCTGGCCGTGGCCAGGCCCTGTTCGGCGCGGATCGCCTGTTCCAGCCAGCGCCAGCCGATCACGCAATGCCCGAAGGCTTTCATGTACAGCGCCGAGTTGGCCAGGGCCAGGTTGACCTTGCCCGTCGCCATATCGCCGAGCAGGCCCAGGGTCACGCCTTGCAGCCGGTTCAGCAGTTGCTCCAGCGGCTGGCGCAGGGCGTCCAGTTGCGGGTGCTGGTGGGCGCGTTCGCAGGTCCCGGCAATCAGACGCACCAGTTGCTTCAGGCCGGCGCCGCCGTTCTGCGCCAGCTTGCGCCCGAGCAGGTCGAGCGACTGGATACCGTGGGTACCTTCATGGATCGGGTTCAGGCGGTTGTCGCGGTAGTACTGCTCCACCGGATATTCACGGGTATAGCCATGGCCGCCGAGGATCTGGATCGCCAGTTCGTTGGCCTTCAGGCAGAACTCCGAAGGCCAGGACTTGACGATGGGCGTCAGCAGGTCGAGCAGTTCGTGGGCCTGCTGGCGGGCCTCGGGCGTCGCGGCGGTTTGCGTGTCGTCGAACAGCCGTGCGGCGTACAGGCCCAGGTCGAAGGCGCCTTCCACATAGGCTTTCTGCGCCAGGAGCATGCGCTTCACATCCGCGTGGGCAATGATCGGCACTGCGGGGGTGGACGGGTCCTTGTTATCGAGCGGGCGGCCCTGCGGCCGCTGGCGCGCGTAGTCGAGCGAGTACAGGTAGCCGGCGTAACCCAGCATCACCGCGCCCATGCCGACACCGATGCGTGCCTCGTTCATCATCTGGAACATGCAGGCCAGGCCCTGGTGCGGCTTGCCCACCAGATAGCCGACGCACTGGCCATTATCGCCGAAGTTCAGCGCAGTCGAGGTGGTACCGCGCCAGCCCATCTTGTGGAACAGTCCGGCCAGCGTCACATCGTTGCGCGGGCCGAGGCTGCCGTCGGCGTTGACCAGGAACTTGGGCACGATGAACAGGGAAATGCCCTTCACGCCAGGCGGCGCATCCGGCAGCTTGGCCAGGACCATATGCACGATGTTTTCCGACAGCGGATGGTCGCCGCCGGAAATGAAGATCTTGTTCCCGCGCAGGCGGTAGCTGCCGTCGGCGGCAGGCTCGGCGCGGGTGCGAATGTCCGCCAGGGACGAGCCGGCGTGAGGTTCGGTCAGGGCCATGGTGCCGAAGAAGCGCCCGTCGATCATCGGCTGGAGGAACAGGCGCTTCTGTTCCTCGGTGCCAAAGCTCTCGATCAGGTTGGCGGCGCCCATGGTCAGGAAGGGGTAGGCCGTGGTTCCGGCGTTGGCGGCCTGAAAATGGGCAAAGCAGGCCTGGGACAGCAGGGTCGGCAACTGCATGCCACCCGCCTCGAAGTCGCGGTTGGCATTCAGGAAGCCGGCTTCGAGGAAGGCATCCACCGCCGGTTTCACCTCCGGGATCAGCACCGCCTCGCCGTTCTCGTAGCGCGGCTCGTTCTCGTCGCCCTTGCGGTTATGCGGGGCGAAGTACTTCTCGGCGATGGTGCGTGCCGTGGTCAGCGCGGCGTCGAAGGTCTCGCGGCTGTGCTCGGCAAAGCGCTCGCGGCGGGTCAGGGCCTCGGCATCCAGCACTTCATAGAGTTCGAACGCCAGGTTGCGGGCGCTGAGCAGGGTCTCGGTCATGGCGGCGGTCCTTGAGTCGGGGGTGGGGCGAGTCTAGGAGGCCGGGGCGGGGGCTGCACAGGGAAATAGGTTTGGGTGATGGTGGGGTAGAAGGGGGGCTTGTCTGGCTAGGGTGTTGTGGCTGGTAGGTGCATGTCGGTAGATCTTCAGCGTACTTGAGATCGAGCGCCGCCCGCGCGGCGCATCGCCGGCAACGCCGGCTCCCACATTTGTTGCAACGTACCATGGCCTGTGAGATCTCCGTTGCCAGCCCTTGGATGTTCGGCGATCTACCGCGGGGAAGCTGTTGAGCTCGGCGCTATATCGAGTCGGACAAACAAGGCGGTCAACTATGGCCTGACAGACATAGGTACGTTGCAACAAATGTGGGAGCGGGTTCACCCGCGATGCGCCGCGCGGGCGGCGCTCGATCTCAGGGGCGCCGCAGGGCTAAAGGCGAGCGCTTTCTGGGCGACAAAAAACGGGGCGGGCTTCGCGAACCTCCTTCAGAAGTCCACGAAACCCGCCCCGCTTTTTTCCCTTCGACTATCAGCCGATAGTCATCAGGCTCGCGTTACCCCCCGCTGCAGCGGTGTTCACGCTCAGTGCCCGCTCGATCACCAGGCGCTCCAGCGCTACCGCAGTCTCACCCGACGACAGGCCATGCACCCCAACGATCGCGCCCGGACGCTTGGCGATCTGCTCGCAGATGCCGCGCAACTGGTCGGAGTCGCCGTGGTGCAGGACGGCGTCGAAGTGCACGTCTTCCTTGTTCCAGTCGCTGACCAGCTTGATCCGCGCCTGGACTTCCTTCGGCAGGCGCGAACGCACCGACTTGCCCGGCTCGCCATCCAGCACCACGGCCGAACTGCCCACCGCCAGCACCGCCGCCAGTTGGGTCAGCAGGTCGGCTTCGTTGTCGGCCAGGCACAGTACGTGCTCGCGCGGCAGGATGCTGTAGCTGTTGCGTTCGCCGGTCGGGCCGGCCAGCAGGCGGGTGATGCCGCTCTGGGACTGGCGGGCGAATTGCTCGCAGGTTTGCACCAGGTCGCTGTGCTGGGCGCTGGAGGCCCAGGCCTTGAAGGCTTCGAACGGCTTCAGCAGGACGTCGCGCAGTTGGCTGTCCGGTTTGTTGCCGGCGTCGCCACGCTGGAACGACTGCTCGATGGCATCCGCCGGACGGGTCGACAGCAGGCGGTACAGGTACAACGGGCCGCCGGCCTTCGGACCGGTACCGGACAAGCCCTCGCCGCCGAACGGCTGTACACCGACCACGGCACCGACGATGTTGCGGTTGACGTAGACGTTACCGGCATGGACGTTGTCGATGACCTTGGCGATGGTCTCGTCGATGCGGGTGTGCACGCCGAGGGTCAGGCCGTAGCCGGTGGCGTTGATCTGCTCGATCAACTGGTCCAGGTCCTTGCGGTTGTAGCGCAGTACGTGCAGCACCGGGCCGAAGATCTCGCGCTTGAGATCGTCGAGGTTTTCCAGCTCGATCAGGGTCGGCATGACGAAGGTGCCGCGCTTGCATTCGGCGCTGTCGGCGATGGCCACCTGATACACCGGACGGCCTTTCTCGCGCATGCCCTGGATGTGCTTCTCGATGCCGGCCTTGGCTTCGGCGTCGATTACCGGGCCGATGTCCACCGACAGGCGCTCCGGGTTGCCCAGGCGGCTTTCGGCCATGGCGCCCTTGAGCATTTCGATCACGCGGTCGGCGGAATCTTCCTGCAGGCACAGCACGCGCAGGGCCGAGCAACGCTGGCCGGCGCTGTCGAAGGCCGAGGAGACCACGTCGATCACCACCTGCTCGGTCAGCGCCGAGGAGTCGACGATCATGGCGTTCTGGCCGCCGGTCTCGGCGATCAGCGGGATCGGGCGCCCCTGGTTATCCAGGCGCCCGGCGATATTGCGTTGCAGCAGGCGGGCGACTTCGGTGGAGCCGGTGAACATCACGCCTTTCACTCGATCGTCGCCGACCAGGCGGGCACCGACGGTTTCGCCGCGGCCCGGAAGCAGTTGCACGACGCCTTCCGGAATACCGGCTTCGAGCAGCAGGCGCACGGCCTGGGCCGCTACCAGCGGGGTCTGTTCGGCGGGCTTGGCCAGTACCGGGTTGCCGGCCGCGAGTGCGGCAGCCACCTGGCCGCTGAAGATCGCCAGCGGGAAGTTCCACGGGCTGATGCACACCACCGGGCCCAATGGGCGGTGGGCGTCGTTGCTGAAGTCGTTGCGTGCCTGCACCGCGTAGTAGCGCAGGAAGTCGACCGCTTCGCGGACTTCGGCAATGGCGTTGGCGTAGGTCTTGCCCGCTTCACGGACCAGCAGGCCCATCAGCGGCTGGATCTCGGCTTCCATCAGGTCGGCGGCGCGTTCGAGGATCGCGGCGCGCTCGGCCGGTGGCGTGGCCTGCCAGATCGGTGCGGCATTCAGCGCGCACTGGATGGCGTTATCGACGTCGGCGACCGTGGCTTCCTGGACATGGCCGACCACATCGCGATGGTCCGCCGGATTGAGCACCGGTACCGCAGCTTCCTGGCTGGCCGCGCAGCCCAGCAGCGGTTCTGCTTTCCATGGCGAGTGCGCAGTGGCGAGAAGCGCGCAGGACAGCGAGGCCAGGCGATGCTCGTTGGCCATGTCGATACCGGCCGAGTTGGCCCGCTCGCTGCCGTACAGGTCACGGGGCAGCGGAATGCGCGGGTGGGGCAGGCCGACGTTGCCTTCCTGGGTGGCCATGCGTTCGATGGTGGCGACCGGGTCGGCGACCAGTTCCTGGATGGAAATCGAGTGGTCGGCGATACGGTTGACGAAGGACGTGTTGGCACCGTTTTCCAGAAGGCGGCGGACCAGGTAGGCCAGCAGCGTTTCATGGGTCCCGACCGGGGCATACACCCGGCACGGACGGTTCAGCTTGCCATCGGCGACCTTGCCTACGACCTGTTCGTACAGCGGCTCGCCCATGCCGTGCAGGCACTGGAATTCGTACTGGCCCGGGTAGTAGTTCTGACCGGCGATATGGTAGATGGCCGACAGGGTATGGGCGTTGTGGGTCGCGAACTGCGGGTAGATGGCTTCCGGCACCGACAGCAGCTTGCGCGCACAGGCGATGTAGGACACGTCGGTGTACACCTTGCGGGTGTAGACCGGATAGCCTTCCAGGCCCTCGATCTGGGCGCGCTTGATCTCGCTGTCCCAGTAGGCGCCCTTCACCAGGCGGATCATCAGGCGATGGCGGCTGCGGCGGGCCAGGTCGATGACGTAGTCGATCACATACGGGCAGCGCTTCTGGTAGGCCTGGATGACGAAGCCGATGCCGTTCCAGCCGGTGAGTTGCGGTTCGAAGCACAGGCGTTCGAGCAGGTCCAGCGACAGCTCCAGACGGTCGGCTTCCTCGGCGTCGATGTTCAGGCCGATGTCGTATTGCTTGGCCAGCAGGGTCAGGGACAGCAGGCGCGGATACAGCTCTTCCATCACCCGCTCGTACTGGGCGCGGCTGTAGCGCGGGTGCAGTGCCGAGAGCTTGATCGAGATGCCCGGGCCTTCATAGATGCCGCGACCGTGGGAGGCCTTGCCGATGGAGTGGATGGCCTGCTCGTAGGAAGCCAGGTACTTCTGCGCGTCGTGCTCGGTCAATGCGGCTTCGCCGAGCATGTCGTAGGAATAGCGGAAGCCCTTGGATTCGAACTTGCTCGCATTGGCCAGGGCCTCGGCGATGGTCTCGCCGGTGACGAACTGCTCGCCCATCAGGCGCATGGCCATATCGACGCCCTTGCGGATCATCGGTTCGCCGCTCTTGCCGATGATACGGCTGAGGGACGAGGTGAGGCCGGACTCGTTGTGGGTGCTGACCAGCTTGCCGGTCAGCAGCAGGCCCCAGGTAGCGGCGTTGACGAACAGCGACGGGCTGTTGCCCAGGTGCGGCTGCCAGTTGCCGGTGCTGATCTTGTCGCGGATCAGGGCGTCGCGGGTGCCTTTGTCGGGGATGCGCAGCAGGGCCTCGGCCAGGCACATCAGGGCCACGCCTTCCTGGGACGACAGGGAGAATTCCTGCAGCAGGCCCTGGACGATACCGGCACGACCGCCTGCACTCTTCTGGTTGCGCAATTTTTCCGCGATGCCGGCAGCCAGCTTGTTGGTGGCTTCGGCCTGGGCGGCCGGCAGGCGTGCCTGCTCCAGCAACATCGGCACCACTTCCTGCTCTGGGCGGCGGTAGGCGGCGGTAATGGCCGCGCGCAGCACCGATTGCGGCAGGATGCTTTCGGCGAATTCGAGGAAGCACTGGTGGCTGTGGTCGGGCTGTACGTCGCCCGCGTCGTCACCGATAGGTCCGGCCTGACCGTTGAGCTCGGTCAGGGTGGCGCCACCCTCCAGCTTCTCCAGGTAGTTGAAGATCGCTTGCTTGATGAGCCAGTGTGGCGTGCGGTCGATGGACTGCGCAGCGGCCTTCAGTCGCTCACGGGTAGGGTCGTCGAGTTTGACCCCAAGGGTGGTCGTCGCCATTTCTTATCCTCGTTATTGCCACTGGGCCGTGGCTAAGCTGGCGCCAAGATTAGCCGGGCACGTTTCCGGGTGCAACCTAGTGCAACCCAATTTTTTGCGGACGGCGGTGCAACTCATCCGGCCGCCGAAAACCCCACGACAGAAACGGCTTTTAGTGGTGCGTTTGCTTATGAAAAAGGTGTTTTTTGCGCCGAAAAGGAGCAAGAAGGCGCTTTAGTGGGAAATTTCATACAGGGTGCAACTAGCTTTGTAAAAAAGGTTGCACCGAATTTACGTTGTGGCATAGGGTTCGCCGCCTGGGTGCAACCCCACGAGGGTTGTTGCTACATAAAAACAAACGCCAGGGCGCAATACATGACAGCAAGCAATCCCATCACGATTACCTTCGTGATCTACATCGCGGCAATGGTGCTGATCGGCTTCATGGCCTATCGCTCCACCAAGAACCTTTCCGACTACATTCTCGGCGGCCGCAGCCTCGGCAGCGTGGTGACCGCACTTTCCGCCGGCGCCTCGGACATGAGCGGCTGGCTGCTGATGGGCCTGCCGGGTGCCATCTACATGTCGGGCCTTTCGGAAGCCTGGATCGCCATCGGCCTGACCGTGGGTGCCTACCTGAACTGGCTGTTTGTCGCCGGCCGCCTGCGCGTGCAGACCGAGCACAACGGCGATGCGCTGACCCTGCCGGACTATTTCGCCAGTCGTTTCGAAGACCAGAGCGGCCTGCTGCGGATCATCTCCGCAGTGGTGATCCTGGTGTTCTTCACCATCTACTGCGCGTCCGGCATCGTCGCCGGTGCCCGCCTGTTCGAAAGCACCTTCGGCATGTCCTACGAAACCGCCCTGTGGGCCGGTGCCGCAGCGACCATCGCCTACACCTTCGTCGGCGGCTTCCTTGCGGTCAGCTGGACGGATACCGTGCAGGCCGGCCTGATGATCTTCGCCCTGCTGCTGACGCCGATCTTCGTGCTGCTCGCCACCGGCGGCGTAGACACCACCTTCCTCGCCATCGAGGCGCAGAATCCGGCCAACTTCGACATGTTCCGCAATGCCAGCTTCATCGGCATCATCTCGCTGATGGGCTGGGGCCTGGGCTACTTCGGCCAGCCGCACATCCTCGCGCGCTTCATGGCTGCCGATTCGGTGAAGTCGATCGCCAATGCCCGTCGCATCTCCATGACCTGGATGATCCTGTGCCTGGCCGGTACCTGTGCCGTGGGCTTCTTCGGTATCGCCTATTTCTCGGCGCATCCGGAAGTGGCCGGCCCTGTCACCGAGAACCACGAGCGCGTGTTCATCGAACTGGCCAAGATCCTGTTCAACCCGTGGATTGCCGGTGTCCTGCTGTCGGCCATCCTGGCGGCGGTGATGAGCACCCTGAGCTGCCAGTTGCTGGTGTGCTCCAGTGCCCTGACCGAGGACTTCTACAAGACCTTCCTGCGCAAGAACGCTTCGCAGCCTGAGCTGGTCTGGGTCGGTCGCCTGATGGTCCTGGCCGTTGCGCTGATCGCCATCGCCCTGGCTGCCAATCCGGACAACCGCGTGCTGGGACTGGTGGCCTACGCCTGGGCCGGTTTCGGCGCCGCCTTCGGTCCGGTAGTGCTGCTTTCCGTGCTGTGGAAAGGCATGACCCGCAATGGCGCACTGGCCGGTATCGTGGTTGGCGCGCTGACCGTGATCCTGTGGAAGAACTACTCGGGCACCAGCCTGTACGAGATCATCCCGGGCTTCATCTTCGCCACCCTCGCCATCGTGCTGGTGAGCAGCATGGGCCGGGCGTCGTCCACCATGGTGGCGCGCTTCGAGAAGGCCGACGCGGACTATCACGCCAACAAGTGATCGCTGATCGCGCTTGAGCCGGCGGCCCGCCTCTTCGAGAGAGGCGGGCCGCTGTCGTTTCGGCGGGCCCGACCTGACGACGGCGGCCTGACAGGGTAAACTTCCCGGTCCCTCAGGAGTCGCCATGAACTATCGTCACGCCTTCCACGCCGGCAACCACGCCGACGTCTTCAAGCACATCGTGCTCACCCGCCTCATCGCCTTGATGTCGCGCAAGGAGCAGCCGTTCGCCTATATCGATACCCACGCCGGCCTTGGCCTGTACGACCTGCAGGGCGACCAGGCGACCCGTACCGGCGAATGGATCGAGGGCATTGGCCGGCTCTGGGGGCGTGAGGACTTGCCAGCGATCACCGCGGACTACCTGCGCATCGTCAAGCGCCTGAATGCCGATGGCGAACTGCGCTACTACCCCGGTTCGCCGGAGCTGGCGCGGCGCATGGCGCGCCAGCAGGACCGCGTGCTGCTCAACGAGAAGCACCCGGAGGACGGGCGCCTGCTCAAGGACAACATGAAGAAGGACCCGCGTGTCGCCGTGCACCTCGGCGAGGGCTGGCATGTGCCGCGTGCGCTGCTGCCGGTGCAGGAGAAGCGCGCGGTGATGCTGATCGACCCGCCGTTCGAACAGCCGGACGAGCTCAAGCGCTGCTCCACCGCGATGAAGGAGGCGATCGGTCGCATGCGCCAGACCGTCGCGGCGATCTGGTACCCGATCAAGGAGCAGAAGCAACTGGTGCGCTTCTACCAGGACCTGACCAGTACCGGCGCGCCGAAGCTGTTGCGGGTGGAGCTGTATGTGCATCCGCAGGACACGCCGCAGAGCCTGAATGGCTCCGGCCTGGCGATTGCCAACCCGCCGTGGGGGCTGGAGGAAGAGCTGCGCGAGTTCCTGCCCTGGCTGGCCGAGTGCCTGGGGCAGACCGGCGGGAGCTGGCGGATGGATTGGTTGATCGCTGAGTAAAGCCGGGTTTATCCGTCGTCCTTGATGGCCTCATCGCCGGCAACGCCGGCTCCCACAGGTACTGCGTGCGCCACGACCCTTGTGGGAGCCGGCGTTGCCGGCGATGGGGCCTCAAGATCGGTCACCGTACCGCCCCTCCTATTGCCCACCCGCTTTGCGTTATAATCCCGCCCTTTCGCCGCCGCCCGCCCACGAGGCCGGGGCGCATTTTTACCGAATGAAGAGGCTAGACCCTTGGCATTGACGATTCTTGGCCTGTCCGGCGCCCTTAGCCATGATCCTTCCGCGGCCCTGTACATCGACGGCAAGCTGATCGCCGCCGCCGAAGAAGAGCGCTTCGTGCGCGATAAACATGCAAAGAACCGCATGCCCTACGAGTCGGCGAAGTTTTGCCTGGAACAGGCCGGCATCAAGCCGTCCGACGTCGACGTGGTGGCGATTCCGTTCGCCCCGATCAGCCTGTTCGGCGAGGCTCGCTGGCACTATGCCAAGCGCTACTGGTACGCCCCGGACCGCGCCCTTGACGCGATCCTGATGGGCAACCGCCGCTACAAGCGCTACCGCAAGAAGATCGTCTGGTGCCTGGAGCAACTGGGCTTCGATCCGAAGAAAATCAAGATCGAACCGGTCGAGCACCACCTGGCCCACGCCTCCAGCGCCTATCACTGCTCCGGTTTCAAGGAAAAGACCGCGATCCTCGGCATCGACGGCAAGGGCGAATACGCCACGACCTTCTTCGGCTATGGCGAGAACGGCAAGATCCACAAGATCAAGGAGTTCTTCGATCCGGACTCCCTGGGCGGCCTGTACGGTGCGATCACCGAGTTCCTCGGCTTCGAGATGCTCGATGGCGAGTTCAAGGTCATGGGCATGGCGCCCTACGGCGACGCCAGCAAGTACGACTTCTCGCGCCTGGCCAGCTTCGAAAACGGCGAACTGGTGATCAACACCGAGTACGCCAACGTCATCGGCCTGCGCCGCTATAAAGAGAAGGGCAAGGGCTTCTACTTCTCGCCGAAGCTGATCGAGTGGCTGGGTCCGAAGCGCGAAGGCGACATCGCCGACGAGCCGTACATCCACTACGCCGCCAGCATGCAGGCGCTGTTCGAGAAGCTGGCCCTGCAGATGATCGACCACTACCTGGGCGACATCCTCAAGGAAACCGGCAAGCTGGCCTTCGCCGGCGGCTGCGCGCTGAACGTCAAGCTGAACCAGAAGATCATCGCCCGTCCGGACGTGACCGAATTGTTCGTGCAGCCCGCCTCCGGCGACGCCGGTACCGCAGTCGGCGCCGCGGCTTATGTTTCCCATGCCCGCGGCGTGCCGGTCGAGAAGATGGAACACGTCTACCTCGGCCCCGCGTACTCCAACGAGGACGTGATCGCCGCCTGTGCCCGTCACCCGAGCGCGCCGAAGTGGCGCAGGATCGACGACATGCCCGAGCGCATTGCCCGGATCATGGTCGACGGCAACCCGGTGGCCTGGTTCCAGGGCCGCATGGAGTTCGGCCCGCGTGCCCTTGGCGGTCGCTCGATCATCGGCTGCCCGAGCGTGCCGGGCGTGGCCAACCGGATCAACGAGCAGATCAAGTTCCGCGAGCGCTGGAGGCCGTTCTGCCCGTCCATGCTGGACACTGTCGGCCCGCAGATGATCAAGGTGGATCACCCGGCGCCGTTCATGACCTTCACCTTCGAAGTCGCCGAAGAATGGAAGACCCGCGTGCCGGAAGTGGTCCACGAGGACGGGACTTCCCGCGCCCAGGTGCTCAAGCGCGAATACAACCCGCGCTACTACGACATGATGAAGGCCCTGGAAAACCTGACCGGCAACGGTGTGTCGCTGAACACCTCGCTCAACCGCCGTGGCGAGCCGATGATCTGCTCGCCGACCGACGCGCTGAACATGTTCTTCGGCTCCGATCTTCAATACCTGATCATGGAAGACATCCTGGTAGTGAAGGACGGCGCGAAAGCCTATGACACGCTCGACTGACAAGCGCGTCCTGCAGTTCTGCCATGGCTATGACGGGCCTTTCCTCGACTGCGCCCGTCAGTACGCCAGCTTGTTCGTCGGCAGCGGCTACAAGGTCACCACGGTATTTCTCACCGGCAAGGCCGATCCTCGTGTGGCCGAAGGTTGCGCCAGCGACGAGGTGCTGTTCCTCGAATTCAGCTCCAGCGCCATTCGTGGCCTGAAGCTGGGGGCGATCCGGGCGTTGCGCAAGATTGCCGCAGCGCGGGATTTCAGCTTCTGCATCGCCCATCGCTTCAAGCCCATCTACATCACTTTGCTGGCTACGCGTCTGCCGGTAATCGGCGTGCATCACGCCTTCGGCGACTACAAGCGCGGCAGTCGCCAGTTCTTCGCCAATTTCTTCAGCAAGCGCCTAAGCCTGCTCGGGGTGTCCGATGCGGTACGCGACGATATGCGCCGGAGCCTGAAGCGCTGGCCTGCCGAGCGTATCCAGACCCTCTACAACCGGGTCGATATCGAGGCGTTGCAGGCGCGCCTGGTGCCGGCTGGCGAAGCTCGTGCCGCGCTTAAGCTGGACGCCGGGGCCTGGATCGTCGGCAACGTCGGTCGCCTGCACCCGGACAAGGACCAGGCCACCCTGCTGCGCGGTTTCGCCCAGGCCTTGCCGACGCTGCCAGCCGGTGCGCGCCTGGCGATCCTCGGCAAGGGCCGGTTGGAGGCATCGCTCAAGGCGCTTGCCGCCGAACTGGGCATTACCGCCCAGGTGGATTTTGTCGGCCAGGTTGCCGATGCCAGGCGCTACTTCACGGCGTTCGACGCCTTCGCCCTCAGTTCCGACCATGAACCATTCGGCATGGTCCTGCTGGAAGCCATGGTCGCCGGGGTGCCGGTAGCGGCCAGCGCTTGTGGCGGTGCCACCGAAGTGGTGGAAGGGGTTGGCGTGCTGTTCCCGCTGGGCGACGCCGCCGCGCTGGCCAGGTCCCTGCAGGTACTGGCCGGAATGGACCAGGCGCAGCTCGAGGAATGCCGCCAGCGCATGCTGGAACGCCTGCGCGCGCGCTTCTCCGACGAGGCGGTACGCCAGGTGTTCTGGCAGCTTCCGACTGTCGTCGCCCTGACTGCGGAGGCCTGATGCTCAATCGACTGCAAGGCTGGCGCGAGCGCGGCTGGCGCGTCGTTGACGCCGAGACGTATGCACAGGCCTGGAACCGCTTCGGCGGCAGCGTCGCCACCCATCCGTTGGTGGTCGCGCAGCTTGCCGAAATGGCCGACATCCCGGTGCGCTACCTGGGCTGGGAGCAGGCAGGTGAAATCCAGGCGGCGATCCCCACCTGGGGGCGTTACCTGGCCCTGTCCAAGGACGTGCTCAAGCGCCAGGGCAAAAAAGGCCTGTTCGACCTGGGCAATGCCGAAATCATCCTGCCCGCCGCCGCCGGGGCGCAGGCTCCGCTGCGCCATGCTGCGCGCTACCTGTCCGCACTGAACCAGGGCCGTTTCAGCCTGCTCAAGCCGCAGGCCGAGTCGCTGGCGATGGCCCGCGAGCCGGAAGATCTATCGAAGAAGTTCCGCTACAACCAGCGTCGCGAACTGCGCCTGCTGGAAGAGGCGGGCGGGGTGGTAAAGCCGATTCAGGACTTCGACAGTGCAGAGATCGCGGCGATGTACTGCGATCTTTTTCAGCGTCGCTGGGGTTTTCCGGCCACCGGCGCCGAATGCATGGTCGAGGCCGTCGAGCGCCTGCGTTCGCTGCTGATCGGCTCGGTGGTGTTCCTCAATGACGCTGCCATTGCCATCCAGCTGGTGTACCGGGTCGAGGCGCCGGCGTGGATCAGCGTCGAGTACGTCAACGGTGGCGTCGACCCGCAGACCCGCGAATTCAGCCCCGGCAGTGTGCTCAGCTTCCTCAACACCCAGAGCGCCTGGGAAGATGCCCGCGCCCGCAACAAGGCGCTGCGCTTCTCCTTCGGGCGTTCCGATCGCGAGTACAAGGACCGATGGTGCAACCCCGTGCCGGTATTCCAGGTTTGAACCGCAAGCAGCAATTGCTCAAGCGCCATCGCCGTAACAAGCGCGTGGCGCTGCTCCTTGGCCTGCTGTTGCTGGTGGTTGTCGGCGTGCTTGTGGCCTGGTGGCTGCCGCTGATGCTGGCAGTGCTTGGCTGGGTGGCCCATGAGGCGTGGTTCGCCGATCACCTGTTCTATTCGCCGGCGCAGGATTATCGCTATCGCTTCCCGGATGAGTGCGAACACCCGGTGCAACTGCGTGACGGCCGCCTGCAACCCGAGCAGCCCTTGGCCCTCGATGGTCATGAAACCCTGATTCTCCAGGTGCAACTGAAAAGCGGCTGGCTGGGCCGTTTCCTCGATCCCGGCGTGATCATCGCTGGCGACGGGGAACAGGACGTGCAGGGTTTCGAGCGGGGTGCCAAGGGGCTGCGCTACCTCAATCTTGGCGGGATGGGCAGCGCACTTGCACAAGGCCGGCTGGCCTTGCGCGGGCAGTTCTGCCGGCTGCTCGGGCAACCGAAGCTGTGGGTTATCCGCCATCCGGACTACCGCCAGCAGCGCGTCATGGTCATCGCGCCACATGCCGACGATGCCGAACTGGCCGCCTACGGCCTGTACAGCCAGGCCAAGGAGGCGTGGATCGTCACCCTGACGACCGGTGAAATCGAGGCCGATCATTATCAGCGCATGGGGCTGAACCCTGTCGAGGCGGCCCGGCTCAAGGGGCGGCTGCGGGCCTGGGACAGTATCGCGGTACCGCGCTGGGCAGGTGTCCCCGAGGCACACTGCGTGCAGTTGGGCTACTTCTGCCTGCAATTGCCGGCGATGCAGGCTTCGCCTGGCGAGCCCCTTGGCTCCCGTGAAGCCGATACCGCCGATACCCGACCGTTCCGTCGGCTCAACAGCCTGGCCTTGCCCGGGGACGACGGAGTGCCGAACTGGAACAACCTGCTCGCCGACCTGCGCGCACTGATCGAGACCGCCCGCCCGGAAGTGATCGTGCTGCCGCACCCGGTGCTCGACCCGCATCCCGACCATCTGTGCGCCCATCAGGCACTGGTACAGGCTTTGCAAGGTCTCGACTGGCAGCCCGGGACCCTGCTTGGCTACGCCAACCACCTGCACGACAACGACCGTTGGCCCATGGGTGACACCGGGACTGGCGTAGCCCTGCCACCGGTCACCGAAGGCGACGAGCAGTGGCTGCCCTGCAGCCTGGGCCTGGATGCCCGGCGTCAGTGCGACAAGGCCATGGCGCTGGGTATGATGCACGACCTGCAACCACGCCCGCCTTTCAAGCGCCGCATGCGCCGGCTGATTCAGCGGCTGCTGGCGGGACGCAAGGCGTCGCCGTTCGGCGAGAACGAATTTTTCCGCAAGGCGGTGCGGCGTCACGAGCTCCTCTGGGTCGTGAAACGAAAATAAAGAAATGGGGACCTAAAGTACCGGTACCCTGGATCAACCAAGAGAGCTGTAAGTGATCAAGTCCAAGCCACGGATACTGTTCGTCATTCCCTACTTCGGGCAATGGCCGTTCTGGATGCCGTTCTACCTGGAAAGCTGCCGGCGCAATCCGGATATCGACTGGCTGCTGTTCAGCGACTGCGGCGTGCCCGAAAACCTCCCGGCCAATGTCAGTGTCGAATCGATAAGCTATTCAGCCTATTGCCAACTGGTATCGGACCGCCTGGAGATCGATTTTTCCCCGGCCCATGCCTATAAGCTGTGCGATATCAAGCCTGCCTTGGGTCATATCCATGAAGATCGTCTGCTGGGTTACGACTTCTGGGCATTCGGTGATATCGACCTTGTCTACGGAGACCTGCGTGCCTATTTCACTGCCGAGAGGCTGGCGCGCAACGACCTTTTCTCCACTCACGAGCGCCGGGTTGCAGGGCATCTGTGCGTGATGCGCAACACATCCGAGCAGCGCGGGTTGTTCAAGCGGATCAAGAACTGGCGTGAACGCTTTACCGACGATGAGCACCATGCCATCGACGAAGGGGCGTTCAGTCGACTGTTCCTGTGGCGCAAGAACTTCCCCAAGCCGATCTTCAGTCTGGTCGGCAAGTTCAATCCGTTGCGCCGCCGAAGCGAATTCACCGAGGCGTTCAGCACACCCGGTGGAGTTATCAAGTGGCACGACGGGAGCACTGATTTTCCACGTCGTTGGTACTGGCGGGAGGGATGCCTGAGTAATGACCGTGATGGACAGCGCACCTTTCCCTATTTCCATTTCGTCTGCTGGAAGCGTAACGAGTGGTCGAAACTGCCCAGGCCCGAGCCGGCGGAAACTGCCCGGTTGGCGGCCTCGCCAAGCTGGGTGATCGACCAGAACGGTTTTCACCAGGGAGCCTTATGAAGCGACGTTTCAAGGTTCTGCAATTGCAGCCTGACTACAACATCAAGCGTCATGATTTCGCCGATCTCGCCGAGCAGATCGTCAAGGCGCTGCCGCCCGAGCGTTTCGAAACCACCATGGCCTTCCTCAAGGGCAAGCCGGGGCCGGGCGAGCCGGTGAGCCGTTCCGATCATTCGGTGTATTTTGACTTCAGCGACAAGGCCCTCAAGGGCATGCGCTTGCTTGCCTTGTGGAAGCTCTATCGCTTTTGCCGCAAGGAAGGCTTCGACGTGGTGATCTGCAACCGCTTCAAGCCGGTCAACATGATGCTGCAGCTCAACCGCTGGCTGAAGATCCCGCTGTGCATCGGCATCTCCCATGGCTTCGGCGAATACGACCGTTTCTACCGGCGTCGCCAGACCCAGCGCCTGGTGGACCGTCACTGGCAGTTCGTCGGGGTGTCGCCTGCGGTGAAGCAGTACCTGGTCGATTGCAAGTGCGGCTTTACCGAGCAGAACACCCACGCCATCACCAACGCCATCGATATCCCCCAGGCCGAAGCGCTGCAGCATTCCCGCGAGAAAGCCCGCGAGCTGCTGGGGCTGTCGGCGGATGCGCGGCTGGTCGGCGCGCTGGGCCGCCTGGTGCGGGTCAAGGGGCACACCCACCTGCTCAAGGCGTTCGCGGCCCTCAAGGACAAGTATCCAGAGGCGCAACTGGCGATCATCGGCGCTGGACGTGAACAGCAGAACCTTCAGGCAGAGATCGAGCAACTGGGCCTGGGTGGCCGCGCCCACCTGCTGGGTTTCAAGGAAAACGCCCTGCAATATGTACGCGCCTTCGATATCTGGGCCATGCCGTCGATGGCCGAAGGCCTGGGCCTGGCCCTGCTCGAAGGCATGAGCGGACGGCTGCCGGTGATCGCCTCCAGCGTGCCGGCCATGCTGCCGCTGATCCAGGGCGCCGGCGGGCTGGCCGTGGAGCCGGGCAACGTAGCGCAACTGACCGCAGCGCTGGACAGCTACCTGGCCCTGGACGAGCAGGCCCTGCGCGCCAAGGGCGAGCAGACCTACCAGTACCTGCAGGGCAACCATGACATCGATGTCTTCCGCCAGCAGTACCTGGACCTGATCGAGTCCGGCCTGGCCCAGGCGAACAAGGAACCGGCATGACCGACAAGCAACCCCTGGTAAGCGTCATCATCGCTTCTTACAACCACGGACCTTACATCGAAAAGAGCATCCAGAGCGTGCTCGACCAGACCTACCCGCACATCGAACTGCTGGTGATCGACGATGGTTCCACCGACGACAGCGTCGAGCGCATCCAGCGCCTGCAGGCCGTGCATGGTTTTGATTTCAAGGTCCAGCAGAACCAGGGGCTGACCCGTACGCTGAACGACGGTATCGCACGTTCCCATGGTGAGCTGATCGCCACCTTCGGTTCGGACGACATCATGATGCCGGACCGCATCGCCATTCAGGTCGCGCATATGGCCGACAAGCCCGAAGTGGGTATTTGTGCGGGCAATATCGAGCTGATCGACTCCAATGGCGACCTCTTTCCCGAGAAGCGCCAGCGCCGTGATACCCCGTTCAGGCGCTCCGATTTCGAGGACATGTTCCTTGAGCGCAAACCCTATCCGCCGGCGCCCACCTTGCTGTTCCGCCGCGAGGCGCTGGAAAAGGTCGGTGGCTTCGATCCGAGCATTCGCCTCGAAGACCTCTATATCGAGCTGAAGATCACCCATGCCGGCTATGTCATCGACGGCCTGCCCGTGGTCATGGCGCAGTACCGCAAGCACGCGACCAACTCGTACAAGAATCACCGCTTCATGATCGAGAGCATCCTGCGCATCTATGCGCATTTCAGCGATCATCCGGCTTATGAGGAGGTCAAGTTCAAGGCTTTGAACTCGATGTTCCTCAAGGTGGCGAACCGTGATCGCAAGCTGGCCCGCGAGCTGTTGGCGCAGATTCCGCTGCGGGCGTTTACCCGCAAGACCTGGCGTGGCCTGGGGCGCTTGTTCTTTTCACCACTGGAACGGAGCTGACCGTCGATGGGCTGGATCGCACGGTTTCTGGAAAAGCGCGCCAAGCGCGAGATCCGCAAGCTGCCCCGCAGCGAGCGCGGCCGGGCGCGTTTCAAGGCGCGTTACCCGCAGTACGAGTTCGGTATCGGCAGCTACGGGCTGCCCGAGGTGCATGACTGGCAGGAGGGCTCGACGCTCAGGATCGGCGCCTACTGTTCGATTGCCGAGGGCGTGGAGATCTTCCTGGGCGGGCACCACCGGGCCGATTGGGTGACGACCTATCCCTTCCCGGCGATGTTCGACGAAGCGGCGCATATCAAGGATTACAACGGTACTCGTGGCGATGTGGTCATCGGCAACGATGTCTGGCTGTGTTCCAACAGCAGCATCCTCTCGGGCGTGACGGTCGGTCACGGCGCAATCGTTGCCGCTGGCGCCCTGGTAACCCGCGACGTGCTCCCTTATGCGATCGTCGGTGGCAACCCGGCGAAAGTGATCAACTGGCGCTTTCCCGAAGACGTGCGTGCCGAGTTGCTGCGGGCGGCCTGGTGGGACTGGCCGGAGGCGGAGATTCGCCAAACCATGGAAAAACTGTGCAGCGATGATATCCAGGCGTTTCTCGATTACGTCAGGCAGCGCTGATCCGCTCAGGCTTGTTTGGCAGCGTTGGCTTGTCGCGATTTCTGCTTATTCTTCAGCCAGCGTGCCAGGGCCTTGCCTTGGTTGATACCCGGTTTTTCGAAGAGCAGGAAGGTCAGGCTGCTGATCAGCACCAGTAGTGGGGTGCATAGGGCTATGAGGACGATGAACGGTAGGGGCTCGTACAAGGCGAATCCCGTCTGCGGGTAAATGCGGTAAGCCAGCCACCACAGCAGGAACCCGTGCAGCAGATAGGTGCTGTAGCTGATTTCGCCAAGCCAGCGTGCACTGGGCAGGCGTAGAGCGCCGAACAGATCGTTGCCCGATACCACCACGAAGAACACCACGCTCAGCAACAGCAGCGGGAACACCGCAAAGGTCTTGCGCAGCAGGGTCATCACTACGATCAACAGCACGACTGCGACGATCGCCGCCAGGCGGCTGCGACCCCAGGCCACCAAGGCTGGACGACGCACCCAGTAAGCTGCGGCAATGCCGCCGGCGAAGCTCAGCAGATACTTTTTCTTCAGCGAGTGCTCCCAGCCGACGACCTGCGCCAGCAGGTACAGACCGACCAGGCAGGCGATGGTTTTCAGGTGTGCGCCGCGGTACAGGAAGATCATCCCGAGCAACGGCAGGGCCAGGTAGAAATACAGCTCGTAGCTCAGGGTCCAAGTTACGTTGGAGATCAGGTTGCCTGTGCCCGTGACCAGGTTGATGTCCGGTCGATCGAAGATCAGCCAAAGCGACAGGTGCTTGAGCAGTTGTGCCGGGCTCTCCTGTAGGCGCCAGTCATTGAGGTAGAACACTGTTGCTACGAGTGCCGCCAGCAAGGGCAGATAGAGCGGGTAAAGACGGAAGATCCGCGATATCGCGAAAGTGGCCCAGTCGTGCTGACGCCTTTGCTTGAGCAGCCGGTCCCAGAACAGGAAGCCGGTGATCATGAAGAAGAGGGCAACTCCGACCAGGCCTATCTGGGCAAAAAAACGCTCAGGTGGCATGCCGATCTGGCCGCTCTGGTGGTAATGCCAGGCGATAGCCGCGTGGTGAATGAAGACGCCGAGCGCCAAGTAGCCACGCAAGCCGTCCAGGGTCGAGGAGCGGCCGGCAGCCTGCGGCAGATTACTGGCCAGCGCCCGGATCCGGATCAACAGCGCCGCGCTCCCCAGGGCGAGGAGATACACTGCAAGCGACAGCAAGGGGGCGGCCATCATGGTTATTGGTCTGTTGGCTGAAGTTGTTTGCGTACCAGTTCTACGTTGCGACTGGATGCGACCTCGGCATAGCCATTCAGGAGCGCTTCGACATGTTCTTTGAACAGCCAGTTGCGGTCCTCGTCGTAGCGTTGCATGTGGCGCAGGTTGCGCTGGCGGAGTTCCTGCGACAGTGGTGAGGGCAGGATGCGCAGGTCGGCCAAATCGATAAGGCCAAAGCCACCTTCCTGCAGCAACAACACGTTGCCCAGATGCAGAGAACGGAAATACACCCCTTTCTGGTGTAATCGTGCGACAAAGGCCCCGAGGTGATGGCTCAGGCGCGTGCGCTCTTCCGCCGATGCAGCTTTCTCGAACACCTGGCGCAGGGTCTGGCCCGGCAGTGGTTGGTAGCGCACGCCTTGATTACCGTCCGCAGTCATATGCAGGTCGAGGATCTGCGGTGTGACGAAGCCCAGCGCAGCTAGGCGCTGGCTGTTGCTAACGAAGCGCTGCGAGTAAGGGATCAGCCCGCCTGAGGTAAACCAGCGTCGGCGGCGGAACAGCTTTAGGAAGCTGCCATCCTGCACGCGCAGGACCTTTGGTCCCAGACCATCTTCTTCAATGACTACGGCACCGGTAGCAAGTCGCTCGCTGTCTTCCCGGGATAGCCTGCGCATTTCTACAGATGGCAGGCGCCCGGCGCGCTGCGCGATACTCAGGGCGGCAAGCAGTGCCAGCGGGATCCACAGAAGGAACCAATGCTCCTTCGGCCGGGACATGATGCCGCCGCCCTCTGTCAGGCCTGCACCTATGCCGAATACCAAAAGTGTCGAGGCCAGGACGAAAAGCTGCTGGCTACGATGGCGCCAGCCGGTATATAGGCCGGCAGCGATCATGCTTGCCCACGGAAGGAAACCGATGACGCCTAGATCGTACAGGACGCCCAAGGCAAAATTGTGCGTTTCGCTTAGGTTGTAGCCAATGAGATGAATACTGAATGGTGCATCATAGCCTTGGCCTGTCCATGGATGCTGAAGGATCTGACTCAGGGCGAAATGCCAGATTTCGAAGCGATATGAATCTCCTCGGCCTATCATCATATCCGGCGCGAAGGTGAACAGGATGATGCCGCCCACCGGGATAACAAGCAGTAGCAGAAGCGCGCGCCGCCCGGTGCTCAGCAGGGTCATCCAAGTAACTACCATGGCCAAGGCGACCAGTGGAGTTCTCGACCCGGTGGCCAGTACTGCTACGAGCATGACGACGAGGCCGACTACACAGATAGCCCGTGTTCGCAGGCTTGTGCTGTTGAGGGAAGCCCATAGCCAATAAGTACAGAAGAATCCAAACAAATGAGAGCTGAGCAACGGGTTATCCATGGCTCCCGACCCCACGAGACGTTCGCCTTTGGCGAAGTAGGGCGCGAAGGCCAGGATATCCTCGATCGAACCAGCCGCCGCCAGCAATGCTGCGCCGAAGAAGGTCGGCTTGAGCATCTCGGGACGATGTTGTACCAGCAGGCAGGTACCGGCGAACAGCATGAAAATGTGCAGCGGGCGCTTGATGAGTCCGCTGGTTCCCGCGTCGGAGGCAGTCCACAGGATGCTCAGCAGGGCGAACAGGGCGAACAGGGTGAAGAACTGCACGATCGGCTCGCGCATCAGTTCCTTCAGGATGGCCGGCCGCAGGCACAGGGCGATCAGCGTCGGGATGCTGAACAGGGCGTAGTACAGCTTGTGGTGGAGGCTGCGATCCGGCAGGAAGAACAACGCACTCAGCAAAAGGAAATAACCGACTGGCAACAGCCACAGGGTTATGGCGTCAAAAACACGATTAGCGCTGTTCTGGATGCTTGGGTACATACGTTGGGCGGGTTGTCGTAGTGAGAAAGGACGCAATCTTAACCCAGCCATGGCCAGAGCGCTGCGAAACGTAGCGATTGGCCTGAGGGCCCCGAATTACCCTGTCATGAAGCTGTGTTAAAGTCGGCCTCCCAATTTCCACTTCCCTCCGTGATATGACCGATTCCAGTGGCTCCGCCAGCCCCTCGAGCATAAAGATCTACTTTCGCCTGCTTGGCTACGTCCGGCCCTATATCGGGCTGTTCCTGCTGAGCATCGTCGGCTTCCTGATCTTTGCCTCGACCCAACCGATGCTGGGCTACATCCTCAAGTACTTCGTCGATGGCCTGTCCAACCCCGAAGCCGTGCTCTTCCCCAGTGTTCCCTATCTGCGCGACCTGCAATTGCTGCAGGCGGTGCCGCTGCTGATCATCCTGATCGCGGCCTGGCAGGGCCTTGGCTCCTACCTCGGCAACTATTTCCTGGCAAAGGTTTCCCTGGGCCTGGTGCATGACCTGCGCGTCCAGTTGTTCAACAACCTGCTGACCCTGCCCAACCGCTATTTCGACAAGCACAACTCCGGACACCTGATCTCGCGCATCACCTTCAACGTGACCATGGTCACCGGTGCCGCCACCGATGCGATCAAGGTGGTGATCCGCGAAGGCATGACCGTGATCTTCCTGTTCGGCTCGCTGCTGCTGATGAACTGGCGGCTGACCCTGGTGATGATTGCCATCCTGCCGCTGATCGCCTTCATGGTCAGCCGGGCCAGCAAGAAATTCCGCAAGCAGAGCAAGAAGATCCAGGTCGCGATGGGCGATGTCACCCATGTGGCCTCGGAAACCATCCAGGGTTATCGCGTGGTGCGCAGCTTCGGTGGCGAGGTCTACGAGCAGAAGCGTTTCCTCGACGCCAGCCAGAGCAATACCGACAAGCAACTGCGCATGACCCGCACCGGTGCGATCTACACCCCATTGCTGCAGCTGGTCATCTATACCGCCATGGCCATCCTGATGTTCCTGGTGCTGTACCTGCGCGGTGACGCCTCGGCCGGTGACATGGTCGCCTACATCACCCTGGCCGGCCTGCTGCCCAAGCCCATTCGGCAGTTGTCGGAAGTCAGCTCGACCATCCAGAAGGGCGTCGCCGGCGCGGAAAGCATCTTCGAGCAGCTGGATGTCGAGCCGGAGCTGGACAAGGGCACCGTCGAGCGCGAGAGCGTCAGCGGTCGTCTCGACGTGCGCAACCTCAGCTTCACCTACCCCGGCACCGATCGCCTGGTGCTGGACGACATCAGCTTCTCGGCCGAGCCGGGCCAGATGATCGCCCTGGTGGGGCGCTCGGGCAGCGGCAAGTCGACCCTGGCCAGCCTGATCCCGCGCTTCTACCACCACAGCCATGGCGAGATCCTGCTCGACGGCATCGAGGTCGAGGACTACCGCCTGCTCAACCTGCGCCGGCACATTGCCCAGGTGACCCAGCACGTGACCCTGTTCAGCGATACCGTGGCCAACAACATCGCCTACGGTGATCTGGCCGGTGCACCACGCGCCGATGTCGAGGCGGCGGCAGCTGCGGCCTATGCCAAGGACTTCGTCGATCAGTTGCCGCAGGGCTTCGATACCCAGGTCGGCGAGAACGGCGTGCTGCTGTCCGGTGGCCAGCGCCAGCGCCTGGCGATCGCCCGGGCGTTGCTGAAGAACGCGCCGCTGCTGATCCTCGACGAGGCGACCTCGGCCCTGGATACCGAATCCGAGCGGCATATCCAGGCGGCTCTGGACCATGTCATGGAAGGGCGTACCACCCTGGTCATTGCCCACCGGCTGTCGACCATCGAGAAGGCCGACCTGATCCTGGTCATGGACCAAGGCCGGATCGTCGAGCGCGGTACCCATGAGCAACTGCTCGCTGCCAACGGCTACTATGCCCGCCTGCATGCCATGGGCCTCGACGAGCCGGGCAAGGTCGACATCACCTGAAACAAGTGCGCCGGGCCATCCAGGCCGGGCGCCTTGGCGTTAACGGGGCGCCCGCTAGCGGGCACAGGCGAGCTGTCGCCAACCCTGTGCTAATATCCCGCCCCTGTTCATTCTGTCTGATGGGTTATCCATGAAGTTGTCCATGCCGCGTTTCGATCAAGCCCCGGTTCTGGTGGTCGGCGATGTCATGCTCGACCGCTACTGGCATGGCGGTACTTCGAGGATCTCGCCTGAAGCGCCGGTGCCGGTGGTCAAGGTCGAGCAGATCGAGGATCGTCCCGGCGGCGCGGCCAACGTCGCCTTGAACATCGCAGCACTGGGCGCACCTGCCGCACTGGTTGGCGTCACCGGCCAGGACGAGGCGGCCGACAGCCTGGCCAACAGCCTGCAGGCGGCTGGCGTGCGTTCGGTGTTCCAGCGCATCGCCCACCAACCGACCATCGTCAAGCTGCGGGTCATGAGCCGGCACCAGCAACTGCTGCGTATCGATTTCGAGGAACCCTTCGCCACCGACCCGCTGTCCTTGGGCTCCGAGGTCGAGGCCTTGCTGGAAGGGGTCAGGGTGCTGGTGCTGTCCGACTACGGCAAGGGCGCACTGAAAAACCACCAGAGCCTGATCCAGGCGGCCCGCGAGCGCGGCATCCCGGTACTGGCCGACCCCAAGGGCAAGGACTTCTCCATCTACCGTGGCGCCAGCCTGATCACCCCGAATCTCAGCGAATTCGAAACCATCGTCGGTCGCTGTGCCGACGAGGCCGAGCTGGTGGCCAAGGGTGGCGAGCTGATGCGCGAGCTGGAGCTGGGGGCCTTGCTGGTCACCCGCGGCGAACACGGCATGACCTTGCTGCGTCCGGATCATCCGGCTCTGCACCTGCCGGCCCGGGCCCGTGAAGTCTTCGATGTCACCGGTGCCGGCGACACGGTGATCTCCACCCTGGCCGCGGCAATCGCCGCAGGCGAAGACCTGCCCAACGCCGTGGGCCTGGCCAACCTGGCTGCCGGTATCGTGGTCGGCAAGCTGGGTACTGCGGCGATCAGCGCGCCGGAGCTGCGTCGGGCGATCCAGCGCGAGGAAGGCTCCGAGCGCGGCGTGCTGGGCCTGGAGCAACTGCTGCTGGCCATCGACGATGCCCGTGCGCACAACGAGAAGATCGTCTTCACCAATGGCTGCTTCGACATTCTCCATGCCGGTCACGTGACCTACCTGGAGCAGGCGCGGGCCCAGGGTGACCGATTGATCGTCGCGGTCAACGACGACGCGTCGGTGAGCCGGTTGAAAGGGCCGGGGCGTCCGATCAACAGCGTCGATCGGCGCATGGCGGTGCTGGCGGGGCTGGGTGCGGTCGACTGGGTGATCAGCTTTGCCGAAGGCACGCCCGAGAACCTGCTGAGCCAGGTCAAGCCGGACGTGCTGGTCAAGGGTGGTGACTATGGCATCGACCAGGTGGTCGGCGCGGATATCGTCAAGGCCTACGGCGGCACGGTGAAGGTGCTGGGCCTGGTGGAAAACAGCTCGACCACGGCGATCGTCGAGAAGATCCGCAAGAACTGAAATGAAAAAGGGCCTGCATTGCAGGCCCTTCTGGTTTACGCGGAGCCTGTGGGAGCTGTGTCGTCTATTTGCTCAACCCGCCCCGCGCCATCTGCAACAACGCCTTCGCCTTTCCGGTAATCCGCTGCAAGCCGCTGGGCCTGTTCGGCGCCAGCCCTTGCTGGCGCAGCCAGTCCTTCCAGCGAATCCGCTCGTCCTTCACCACCCAGCCTTCCTGCTGGGCAAAACTTTCGGCCAGGTAAAGACCGCGGGTGCTGGCCGGTACCAGCCTGTCCTTTTTCAGGGTGTACAACTCGGGCAATGGCTTGCCGTCTTCCAGCGGCATCAGGTACAGGTCGGGGCGCGCGCGATCCAGGCGGGCGACAAGCTGGTCGCCCTCCAGGCGCTCGTCGACATGGAACAGACTCAGCGACTTGGCTTCCTTCGGCACCTGCAGGCGTAGGTCGTAGATCAGTTGCAGCGATGCCGTCGGCAGATGCACGTAGGCCCGCGGCCGTTCGATCAGTTGCTGGCTACCGCAGCGTACCGGCCGCGCCGCGCCGGTGTGCGGGGAGAGGTTGAACGACAGTGCCTCGCAATAATGCAGGGCGGCGGCGTAGGGCGCCGGCAGCCAGGTGTCGTTGAAGCGTCCGCCGAGCCAGCCTTCCGGGGTTTCCAGCAAGCATTCCTCGGCAACTTCCTGGACGGCGGTATGCAGCGGCAGGTTGAGCTCCTGCGCCGGGACATAGCCCGAGATCAGCTTGAGCACCACATCGCCGCGGTCCTGCCGGCGCTGGCGCACCAGCACCCAGTAGTCGCGGTGCTGCCAGCACAGGGTCAGGCGTACCGAGACGCCGAGGTTGGCCAGTTCGACGGCGAAGCGTTCGTGATCCGGCAACTGGATCGCCTTGCGTCGTTGCAGGGTCTGGGCAAAGTTGAGCGGCCGGCCGATGCTCTGGTAGCTCAGCCCGTCCGCGCCGGCTTCGACGTGCAGCGGCAGGGTCTTGAAGTTGCTGGGATTCTTGCGGATCAACGTTCGCGGCATGTCGGCTCCTTCTTGCGTTGGGGTCGGCCGCGGCGGCGGCTCAGTGCTGGCGCAGCACCTGGGCGACGGTCGCCACGTTGTGGGCCAGGTGCACGGGATTGATGGTTCCGACAATAGCACTGCCGACGCCTGGGTGGGCAAACAGCAGTTCGAAGCTGGCACGCACCGGATCGACTCCCGGACTCAGGCAGACATGCCCGCTGGCCAGGGCCTTCTTCACCAGGATCGCCTTGCCATGGGCCGCGGCATAGTCGAGCACCGGGCGCTCGGCCTGCTCGTTGAGATTGTAGGTGACCATCGCGCAATCGCCCTGCTCCAGGGCTTTCAGCCCGCCTTCCACGGTTTTGCCGGAAAAGCCGAAGCCGCGGATCTTGCCTTCCTGCTTGAGCAGGGCAAGGGTCTGGTAGACCTCCTCCTGTTCGAGGATGCGCAGGTCGTCGCCGTTGGAGTGGACCAGCACCAGGTCGATGGAGTCTGTTTCAAGGCGTTTCAGGCTGCGCTCGATGGAGCGGCGGGTGTGGTCCGCGCTGAAATCGAAGCGGGACTGGCCGTCCTCGAACTCTTCACCCACCTTGCTGACGATCACCCATTGATCGCGCTGGCCGCGCAGCAGGGGGCCGAGACGCTCTTCACTGCGACCGTAGGCCGGCGCCGTGTCGATCAGGTTGATGCCCAGGTCGCGGGCCTGGGCGAGCAGCATGCGGGCGCTTTCATCGTCAGGGATGGTGAAACCGTTGGGGTACTTGACCCCTTGGTCGCGACCCAGCTTGACGGTGCCCAGGCCCAGCGGTGAAACCGAAAGGCCGGTACTGCCCAGCGGGCGATGCAGGTCATGCAGCGTGGGCAGGGTCATGGCAGCAGGCGATCCCATTCAGGTAGGGCCAGGGGTGGCCTGGGCAGGTCGGGCAGGGCGGGGAAGCCGCCTGGCTTGATGCCGTCGCGGTCGAGGGCCTGCAGCACGCGGTCGGCGAAATCCGGGGCGAGGGCCAGCTTGGTCGGCCAGCCGACCAGCAGATTGTGCTGGTCGGCGAGGAAGGCGTTGTCCGGACGGACCAGGCCGGATTGCGCCGGCTCGGCCCGATCGACCCGCAGGGTGGCCCAGCGGACCTGGCTCAGGTCCACCCACGGCAGCAGGCTGGCGACTTCCTTCCTTGCTGCGGCGATCTGCGCCTCCGGCTCGCGGGCCACGCCATCGGCTTCGGCGAGGTCGCCGCCGAGGTACCAGACCCACTGGCCGTCGGCTGCCGGATGGGTGGTGACGGTAATGCGCGGCTTGGGGCCACCGCCCAGGCAGTGGGCGTACAGCGGCTTAAGGCTCGGCCCCTTGGCAATCACCATATGCAGCGGCCTGCGCTGCATGGCCGGCTGGCTCAGGCCGAGGTCGGCGAGCAATTCGGCAGTGCCGGCGCCGGCACTGAGGACGATGCGCCTGGCGCGGATTTCCCGCTCATCGACGCGCAGGCCGACCAGTTCGTTGCCTTCGCGCAGGGGCTCGATGCGCTCGCCGGCGAGCAGGCTGTCGCCGCCTAGGTCGGCCAGGCGCTGCAGCAGGCTTGGCACGTCCACCACCAGTTCCGCCAGGCGATAGACCTTGCCCTTGAAGCCGCGATCCTGCAGGGCTGGCGGCAACTGGTCGCCCTTGACCTGATCGACCCGGCCACGTACCGCCTTGCTGGCGAAAAAGCTGGTGAGGTTGCCGGCCAGGGTGCCTGGGGACCACAGGTAATGGGCGTCCGACAGCAGGCGCACACCGGACAGGTCCAGCTCGCCATTGCCGGCCAACGCCTCGCGCCAGCGCCGCGGCATGTCGGCGATGGCTTCCGAGGCGCCGGTCAGGGCGCCATGCAAGGCGTACTTGGCGCCGCCATGGATGATGCCCTGGGACTTGAGGGTCTGCCCGCCACCGACGCTGGCGCGCTCCACCAGCACTGTCGAGTAGCCCAGGCGCCGCAGCCGGGCGTTGAGCCAAAGACCCGCAACCCCCGCGCCGACGATCAGGACGTCGGTGGAAATGACCGATGACATGCAGTTACCTCAACAAGCTGGACAGGCGGGGAAGTATAAGCCTGTTGGGCACTTTTCCGGCATCAATGCCCGGCGGTTTTCGAGAACAGCTGGATCACCACCACGCCGCTGACGATCAGGCCCATGCCCAGCACGGCCGGCAGGTCCAGTTTCTGGCCGTATATCACCAAGGCGACGATGCTGATCAGAACGATGCCCAGGCCCGACCAGATGGCGTAGGCGATGCCTACCGGAATGCTGCGCACCACCAGGGTCAGCATCCAGAACGCCACGCCGTAACCGCACACCATCAGCAGCAATGGCAACGGGGTGCTCAGGCCCTTGACCGCTTTCATCGAAGCGGTGGCGATGACTTCGGCGCAGATGGCGATGGCGAGATAGGTGTAGGCATTCATGACTGGGCACTCCTCTGATGGCTCGCGCATTCTAGAACCTGGCCAGATGCGGTAAAGTCATTTCCTATCTGTCTGGGAGATAGGTTGCATGATTCAAGCGCAATGGAGTCTGGAGCAGGTCCGCCTGTTCGTCGAAGTGGCTGAGCGGCGTTCGTTTTCCGCCGTGGCGCGGGCGGCGGGGCGGGCGCAGTCGGCGGTGAGCAATGCCATCGCACTGCTCGAGACCGACCTCGGGCTGACCCTGTTCGAGCGCAGCAGCGGTCGTCAGCCACAGTTGACCGAGGCGGGAGCGGCGCTGCTGGAGGATGCCAAGGAGTTGCTGCGCCAGTGCGAGCGCCTTGAAGGCCGGGCCTCGGCGCTGATGCGCGGGCAGGAACCGCGCCTGCGCCTGGCACAGGATGAGGCGATGCCCTATCCGCCGGTGATCGAGAGCCTGGACGAGTTGTCGCTGCAGTTCCCGCTGCTGGAAGTGCAACTGGCCAGCAGCGCCCAGGGCGATGTGGCGCGGCAACTGGTCGAACGGCGCGCGGACCTGGGCTTGATGTTCCATCACGAGCGGGTGCCCGATGCGCTGGAGCGTCGTGTGCTGGGCAGCATCGAGATGGTCACGGTGTGTCCCGTGGGGCATCCGTTGGCGACGGTGGGACGGGTCAGTTGCGAGCATCTGGCGCGGCACCGGCAGTTGCTGGTCAACCCGCGGGACAGCGGCTACGCCGGGGGCGAGCCGGCCAGCCCGCTGGTCTGGCGCGCGGACAGTTTCTATGTGATGGCCGAACTGTTGCAGCGCGGCTTGGGGTGGGCCTGGTTGCCGAGGCATGTAGTGCAGTACCCGGCTTATCAACAACAGATGGTCGAGCTGGATTGCGAATGGCGTCCGCCGGCGCTGGTGGTGGAACTGGCCTGGCGCCGGGACGAGCCGCTGGGGCCGGCGGCGCAGTGGTTGGCGGAAAGGTTTGCTGTGCATCTGCGGGAAATGGGTTGAAGTTTACGGCCTCATCGCCGGCAACGCCGGCTCCCACAGTATGTGAGCGGCGCTAGACCTTGTGGGAGCCGGCGTTGCCGGCGATGAGGCCCTCGAAGTCAGCATGGAAGCATTGCCGATGGCTTCCTTGTAAACTCCCGCGCCATGAACAGAACTCTCTATACCCTGCTGTTTCACCTGGGCCTGCCGCTGGTTGCGCTGCGCCTGTTCCTGCGTGGGCGCAAGGCGCCGGCTTATCGCCAGCGCATTGGCGAGCGTTTCGCCATCGGCCTGCCGCCGCTCAAGCCCGGCGGTATCTGGGTCCACGCCGTGTCGGTGGGCGAAAGCATCGCCGCGGCGCCGATGATCCGTGGGCTGCTGGAACGTTATCCACAGTTGCCGATCACGGTAACCTGCATGACCCCTACCGGCTCGGAACGGATCCGCGCGATGTTCGCCGGCGAGCCGCGCATCCAGCACTGCTACCTGCCCTATGACCTGCCCTGGGCGGCGGCGCGCTTCCTCGACAGGGCGCGACCGCAGTTGGGCATCATCATGGAAACCGAGTTGTGGCCCAACCATATCTACCAATGCGCCAAGCGCGGGATTCCGGTAGCCCTGGCCAACGCCCGGCTATCCGAGCGTTCGGCCCGGGGCTATGCGCGTTTTGCCGGGCTGACCCGGCCGATGCTGGAGGAGATGAGCCTGCTCGCCGTGCAGACCGAGGCCGAGGCCGAGCGCTTCCGCCAGTTGGGCGCGCGTCCGGCGACGGTGCAGGTGACCGGCTCGATCAAGTTCGATCTGAAGATCGACGAGCACCTGCTGCCGCGCGCCCGTGAACTGCGCGAGCAGTGGGGAGCGACCCAGCGTCCCGTGTGGATTGCCGCCAGTACCCACGACGGCGAGGACGCGCTGATCCTGGCTGCGCACAAGCAATTGCTGGACGCCCATGCCGACGCGCTGTTGATCCTGGTGCCACGGCATCCGGAGCGTTTCAACGCGGTTCATCAATTGTGTGCCGAACACTTCGCCACGGTGCGTCGTTCCACCGGCGCGGCGGTGGACGGGCAGACCCGGGTGCTGCTTGGCGACACCATGGGCGAATTGCTGTTCCTGTATGCCCTGGCCGATATCGCCTTCGTCGGCGGCAGCCTGGTGCCGACCGGCGGGCACAACCCGCTGGAGCCGGCGGCGCTGGCCTTGCCGGTGATCATGGGGCCCCATGTGTTCAACTTCCTGGAAATCAGCGCGATGTTGCGCGAGGCGGGAGCGTTGGAGCAGGTCGATGATGCCGAGGGCCTGGCGACCGAGGTGAGAAGGCTGATCGAGTTGCCGCGGGATGCAAGGAGGATGGGCGAGGCGGGCGTGGCGGTGATGCGGGCCAATCAAGGGGCCTTGCAGCGTTTGCTCGATGGTTTGGGGGCTTTGATCAAGTAGAGACTGTTCCACCGCAATCGCTGCGGTGCGGCGATCCGACAAGCCAGCTCCCACAGGGTTCTGTGGGAGCTGGCTTGCCAGCGATGAGGCCCCTACGGACGGCTGTCGAAATTGGCCTTGGCCGCCGCCGCCAGGTCAGGCGGCAGGAAGTCCTTGTCCGGGTTGTAGTCCGGCTTCAGGTAGCGCCCGAGATCCTGCAGGTCCTGCGGGCTCAAGGTTCCGGCGGCCTGCTTAAGGCGCAGGTTGTCGAGGATGTAGTCGTAGCGGGTGTTGTTGTAGTCGCGCACCGAGGTGTACAGCTGGCGCTGTGCGTCGAGTACGTCGACGATGTTGCGCGTGCCCACCTGGTAACCGATTTCCGTGGCTTCCAGCGCGCTCTGGTTGGAAATGATCGACTGCTTGCGCGCCTGAACCTGTTCCACATCGGTGTTTACCGCGCGGTGCAGGTTGCGGGTGTTCTCCACCACCTGGCGGCGCAGGCTTTCACGCTGCTGCTCGGTCTGGCTCAAGCGCTGGTAGGCCTCGCGCACCTGCGAGCTGGTCAGGCCGCCGCTGTAGATCGGGATATTCAACTGCAGGCCGATGCTGGTCTGCTCCACGTCGCCGCCATAGCGCTGCCCGGTGTAGTTCGGGTTGCTGAAGCCGAGGCTGTCGTTGTCACCCTTCTCGTAGCGCGCTACCGCATCGACGGTCGGGGCATGCCCGGCCTTGCGCTGGCGCAGGGTTTCCTCGGCGGCCTGCACGGCGTGGTTGGTCGCTTGCAGGTTGAGGTTCTGCTGGGTCGCGGTGTCGACCCAGGCCTTGGCATCGTTGGGGATCGGCACCTGCACCGGAAGTGTATGGACAATGCCCTGGATCGAGTTGTAGTCGCGGTTGGTCAGGGTCACCAGGGCTTCGAAGGCGTCGGCCACGCGGCGCTCGGCGATGATCCGGTTGGCCCGCGCGGTATCGTAGCTGGCCTGGGATTGCAGTACGTCGGTCTTGTCCGACAGGCCCACGTCGAAGCGCTCGTTGGACTGGTCGAGCTGGCGCTTGAAGGCTGCTTCCTCGGCCTTGGTCGAGGCCAGGTTGTCCTGGGCGCGCAGCACCGCAAAGTAATTCTCGGCGCTTTGCAGGATAAGGTTCTGCTCGGTGGCCGACAGCTCCAGGGCCGCCTGCTCGTTGACTGCTTCGGCTGCCTGCAACTGGAACCAGCGGTCGGCGCGGAAGATCGGCTGGGCCAGGGTCGCGCTCCAGGTGTTGCCGCTGCGGCTGGCAGTGATCGATGGCTGATCGATGCTGGTCCGGGTATTCATCATCTCGGCGCCGGCAGACAGGTTCGGCAGCAGGCCGGCACGGGCCTGGGGCACCACTTCGCGACGGGCGCCATAGTCGGCACGGGCGGCGGCGAGGTCGGCGTTGTTGCTGACGGCCTCGTTGTAAACGCTGACCAGGTCGGTTTTGCTCGACAGCGGCAAGTCTGCTGCCCAGGCCAATCCGTTGGAAGCACAAGACACGGCAAGCGCCAGTGAAAGTTTGCGCAGCATAGGGCGGTCCTTGAACGAAGAAGGTAATTCTGAACTTGCGAGTGTAGTTGCGCTGGCAGTTTGCAACAATCTGGCAATTGCGCCATTTGTCACGCTGGTGTCCGGAGTGTTGGCGTTTGTGCTCGCGCCGGTCTAGACTGCGCGAGTTCTTGTCGGGGTGCCTTGCGTTGAGGCTGAGATCGGAAATTCCGGATCCCGTTGAACCTGATCAGGTTAGCGCCTGCGTAGGGAACAAGATTGCTCGCTTCCCGCGAGCCCTCTTGTGCCGGGTCCGGGAATGTCGAGTCAGCCGCAGCAGGCCGCCAGACACCCCCGCATTCTGCACAGCACCGCCCCAGGTGCATTCTCCGTGCCCCCATCAGGTTCACTCCGACATCCAACCCGTCTGGAGAGCCTGTGATGAGCAAACAAGAAAAATACCCGTCCAACCTGAGCGAGTCCGCCCAGGTCGATCAGCAGTCCGTGCAACCCTTCACCCGTTCGCGCAAGGTGTATGTCGAGGGCTCGCGTCCGGACATCCGCGTGCCGATGCGGGAAATCAGCCTTGACGATACCCCCACCGACTTCGGCGGCGAGCCCAACGCCCCGGTGCTGGTGTACGACACCTCCGGCCCGTACACCGACCCCAATGTGGTGATCGACGTGCGCAAGGGCCTGGGCGACGTACGTTCGGCCTGGATCGACGACCGCGGCGACACCGAACGGCTCGACGGCCTGTCCTCCGACTTCGGCCAGCAGCGCCTGAACGACCCCGAGCTGACCAAGCTGCGCTTCGCCCACGTGCGCAACCCGCGCCGGGCCAAGGCCGGGGCCAACGTCAGCCAGATGCACTATGCGCGCAAGGGCATCATCACCGCCGAGATGGAATACGTCGCGCTGCGCGAAAACATGAAGCTGCAGGAAGCCCGTGCAGCCGGCCTGCTCGATCAGCAGCACGCCGGGCACAGCTTCGGCGCGAGCATCCCCAAGGAAATCACTCCCGAGTTCGTCCGCGAGGAAATCGCCCGCGGTCGCGCGATCATTCCGGCCAACATCAACCACGTGGAACTGGAGCCGATGATCATCGGCCGCAACTTCCTGGTGAAGATCAACGGCAACATCGGCAACAGCGCCCTGGGCTCTTCCATCGAGGAAGAAGTGGCCAAGCTGACCTGGGGCATCCGCTGGGGCTCGGACACGGTCATGGACCTGTCCACCGGCAAGCACATCCATGAAACCCGCGAGTGGATCATCCGCAACTCGCCGGTGCCGATCGGCACCGTACCGATCTACCAGGCCCTGGAAAAAGTCAATGGCGTGGCCGAGGACCTGACCTGGGAATTGTTCCGCGACACCCTGATCGAACAGGCCGAGCAAGGCGTGGACTACTTCACCATCCACGCCGGCGTGCTGCTGCGCTACGTGCCACTGACGGCCAAGCGGGTAACCGGCATCGTCAGCCGCGGCGGTTCGATCATGGCCAAGTGGTGCCTGGCGCATCACAAGGAGAACTTCCTCTATACCCACTTCGAAGAAATCTGCGAAATCATGAAGGCCTACGACGTCAGCTTCTCGCTGGGCGACGGCCTGCGTCCTGGTTCGATTGCCGATGCCAACGACGAAGCGCAGTTCGGCGAGCTGGAAACCCTTGGCGAGCTGACCAAGATCGCCTGGAAGCATGACGTGCAGTGCATGATCGAAGGGCCCGGCCACGTGCCGATGCAACTGATCAAGGAAAACATGGACAAGCAGCTGGAATGCTGCGACGAGGCGCCGTTCTACACCCTCGGCCCGCTGACCACCGACATCGCGCCCGGCTACGACCACATCACCTCCGGTATCGGTGCCGCGATGATCGGCTGGTTCGGCTGCGCCATGCTCTGCTATGTCACGCCGAAGGAACACCTCGGCCTGCCGAACAAGGATGACGTCAAGACCGGGATCATCACCTACAAGATCGCCGCCCATGCGGCGGACCTGGCGAAAGGGCATCCGGGCGCGCAGATCCGTGACAACGCGTTGAGCAAGGCACGTTTCGAATTCCGCTGGGAAGACCAGTTCAACCTGGGCCTGGATCCGGACACCGCGCGCTCGTTCCACGACGAGACCCTGCCGAAGGACTCGGCCAAGGTCGCGCACTTCTGCTCCATGTGCGGGCCGAAGTTCTGCTCGATGAAGATCACCCAGGAAGTGCGCGAATACGCCGCCAACCAGCGCATCGACGCGGTGGACGTGGCGGTCGAGGACGGCATGCGCGAGCAGGCCGAGCGGTTCCGCCAGGAAGGCAGCCAGTTGTACAAGAAAGTCTGAGGCGGCCCCGATCGCTGGCAAGCCAGCTCCCACAGGGTTCTCCGTGGGAGCTGGCTTGCCAGCGATGAGGCCCTCGAAACCAACAAAAAACGCCCGCCGAGACCCTATCGTGTCCCTACCCAGCAACTACTCCCCCGATTCCCCCGTCCCCGGCCACCAGCGCATCTTCGGCGCCCGTGACCTGTTCTCCCTGTGGTTCTCCCTCGGCATCGGCCTGATGGTCCTGCAGACCGGCGCGTTGCTGGCGCCGGGCCTGGGTCTGGCCGGGTCGATCCTGGCCATCGCCCTGGGCACCCTGGTCGGCGTTCTGCTGCTGGCCGCGGTTGGGGTGATCGGCAGCGACACCGGCCTTTCGGCCATGGCCGCCCTGCGCCTGAGCCTGGGCCGGCACGGCGCGGCGCTGCCGGCAGTGCTCAACCTGCTGCAACTGATCGGCTGGGGCTCCTTCGAAATCATCGTCATGCGCGACGCCGCCAGCCTGCTCGGCGCGCAGTCATTCGGCGACAGCAGCGCCTGGAACAGCCCGCTGCTGTGGACCCTATTCTTCGGCGGTCTCGCCACCTTGCTGGCGGTCAGCGGTCCGCTGACCTTCGTGCGCCGCATCCTGCGCAAATGGGGGATCTGGCTGCTGCTTGGCGCCTGCCTGTGGCTGACCTGGAACCTGTTCGCCAAGGCCGACCTGGCCGCTCTGTGGACGAAGGCGGGTGACGGCACCCTGTCGCTGGCGGTGGGCTTCGACATCGCCATTGCCATGCCGCTGTCGTGGCTCCCGCTGATAGCCGACTACTCGCGCTTCGGCAAGCGTGCCAGCCGGGTTTTCGGCGGCACTGCACTGGGCTTCTTCATCGGTAACTTCTGGTTGATGAGCCTGGGCGTGGCGTACACCCTGGCGTTCGCCCCGAGCGGTGAAGTGAACGCCTTGCTGCTGGCGTTGGCAGGGGCGGGCCTGGGTATTCCGCTGCTGCTGATCCTGCTCGACGAGTCGGAAAACGCTTTTGCCGATATCCATTCGGCGGCGGTGTCCAGCGGCCTGCTGCTACGCCTGAAGGTGGAGCACCTGGCGCTGGCGATCGGCGTGGTCTGCACCCTGATCGCCTGCTTCGCGCCGCTGGCGCAGTACCAGAACTTCCTGCTGCTGATCGGCTCGGTGTTCGCGCCGCTGTTCGGCGTGGTGCTGGTGGATCACTTCGTGCTGCGCCGGCGGCGCCTGCCGGCGCAGGTCGGTTCGCTGCACTTCGGCGCCGTGCTGGCATGGGCCGGCGGCGTGGCAACCTACCATTTGCTGGCGAACCATATGCCCGAGGTTGGTGCGACCCTGCCGGCCTTGCTGCTGGCAGGGGTGCTGCACGGGCTGTTCAGCTTCAGCCGCGGCCGGGGAACAGTTCCGGCTTGATCACACCATTGAGGCGCGGGTAGGGGATCTTCAGTTCGACGTGGCCCATGGCGTAGGGCGCAATGGCGTACACGTCGTACTTGAGCACCACTGCGCCGTAGGTCAGGGCGATGTTCGGGGTTTTCTGGAACGGCCAGTTCTTCACGAATTCCGGGTCCTGGTCCATCTTGGTCGAGATCAGCCAGCCGCGATGGGCCTCTTGCGCGGTTTTCCAGAACGTCTCTTCCTGGCCCGGAACCAGCATGTCCTGCAGGGTCAGGACCTTTTCCTGCTGGCGCGACCAGTTGATGAAGGCGCGGCCGGGGTTGCCGTGGGCGCCGCCGGTATCCAGGTAGCTGGACAGCTCGATGATCACCAGTCCGTCATGCTGCTCGCGTACCTTGGCTTGCAGATAGCTGCTGTTACGGCTCTGCGCCGAACGCAGGAAACTCTCTTCATAGGCCTTGAGCGAGGTCGGCAGCGGCCCGCCGGCGGCGGCGAACTGCAGCAGGCGACGCTCGATCACCGCGTCCAGTTGCGGCTGGGCCGGGAAGTGCAGGGTGTCGATGTTCACCAGCGGGCAATCGCTGGCGCTGCAACCGGGCTTGATGTGCTCCCAGGCTTCGCGCTTGACCTCCAGCGGCTTGCGCATGTTGGGCTGGAAAACGCTCTGGCAGGCCCCCAGGGCCAGGGCCAGTACGGCCACGGTAGTCAGTTTCGCAAGCGTCATGATGATCCTTCTGGAACGACGGTAATCGGCCTTGGACCGCCGGCATGGCAGTCGGTTCGCCGCTAACCTTGATTAGACAGACGGTGCCTATCCTCGCAGTCCTTGGGTTGACTTGAAAGAGGGTGAAAGCCGAGGGTACGCGGGGTAGGATGGCGCGAAGCCACAAGCCCGAAGTCGAATGTGACGTTGTAGATAGAGGCATCGAGGATTTCCATGACAGACAACTCCAGCACCGTTCCAGCCGCCGTCGAGATCGTCCAGCGCGACACCTGTTTCCAGGGCTTCTATCGCCTCGACCGGGTACGCCTGCGGCATGAGCTGTTTGCCGGCGGCATGGGCCGCGAGATCAGCCGGGAGCTGTTCGTGCGCCACGATGCGGTGTGCGTCCTGCCCTATGATCCGCAGCGCGACGAAGTGGTGCTGATCGAGCAGTTCCGCGTCGGCGCCCTGGGCAAGACCGCCAATCCCTGGCTGGTGGAGCTGGTCGCCGGTCTGATCGACAAGGACGAACAGCCGGAACAGGTTGCGCACCGCGAGGCGCAGGAGGAAGCTGGGCTGACCTTCTCCGCGCTGTGGCCGATGACCCGGTATTTCCCGTCACCCGGTGGCAGCGACGAGTTGGTCCATTTGTACCTCGGTCGTTGCAGCAGCGAGGGGGCTGGCGGGCTGCATGGCCTGGAAGAAGAGGGCGAGGATATCCGCGTGCGGGTCTGGGCATTCGAGGATGCCCTGCAAGCCGTGCGCGACGGGCTGATTGCCAATGCGGCGTCGATCATCGCCTTGCAGTGGCTGGCGTTGAACCGCGATGAAGTCAGGGGGATGTGGTCGTGAATCTTGTGCGTGAACGCTATCGGGTCGATCTGGTTGGCTTGCAGGCTGCCTGCGAGGCGAACTATGCACGCCTGATGCGTTTGCTCCCGGCGATGCGCACCTCCCTGGAGTCACGGCGCATCGGCATGACCCAGGGCGACCAGATGCTTGGCGTGCTGACCCTGGAAGTGCTGCAGGCCTGTCCCTATACAACCACGCTGCGTGTGCGCCAGGAGCACAGCCTGCCGTGGCTGCCGGTACCGCAACTGGAAGTGCAGGTCTATCACGACGCGCGCATGGCCGAGGTGGTCAGTGCCGAGCACGCCCGACGGTTCCGCAGCGTCTATCCCTACCCCAATGCGGCGATGCACCAGCCGGACGAAAAGGCCCAGCTCAACCTGTTCCTCGGCGAGTGGTTGAGCCACTGCCTGGCCTGCGGTCACGAACTCGAAGCGGTTCGCTGAAATGTGACGGGGGTCTTGGTGGCGGTTTGATCCTCCGATCCTTCCCCACCATAATCGTGCAGATTCCCCCAAGGAGACGGCCCCTTGCCGCACGCAACCCCCTCATCCAGTGCCCCGGTCCGGCTGGTGCAGCTTTCTGACAGTCATCTGTTCGCCGATGGCGAGGGTTCCCTGCTGGGCATGAATACCCGTGACAGCCTGCAACGGGTCATCGACCAGGTGCTCGCCGAGCAGCCGCGGATCGACCTGGTGCTGGCCACCGGTGATCTGTCCCAGGATGGCAGCGAGGCGTCCTACCGGCAGTTTCGCGAGATGACCGCGGTGCTCGGTGCGCCGACCCGTTGGCTAGCCGGCAACCATGATGAGCCACTGCCGATGGAGCGGGTGGCGGCAGGCACCGATCTGCTGGAGGCCGTCACCGATATCGGCAAGTGGCGCGTGATCATGCTCGACTCGTCGATTCCGGGCAGCGTGCCGGGGTGTCTGGAAGCCGATCAACTGCAACTGCTCGACCAGGCCTTGGGCAGCGCCGACGGCCGTCACTGCCTGGTGTGCCTGCATCATCAGCCCATCTCCATCGACTGCGCCTGGATGGCGCCCATCGGCTTGCGCAATCCCGAGGCACTGTTCGCCGCCATTGCACCTTATCCACAGGTGCGGGCGCTGCTTTGGGGGCACATTCACCAGGAGTGGGACCAGCATCTCGACGGACGCCGGCTATTGGCCTCGCCGTCCACCTGCATCCAGTTCGAGCCGCGCAGCGAGGACTTCAAGGTCGATGAACAGCGTACGCCCGGCTACCGCTGGCTGGCCCTGCATGACGATGGCCGCCTGGAAACCGGCGTCTCGCGCCTTGGTGATTTTGCCTTCGATGTGGACTACGGCAACGGCTACTGAAGCACCGCGTAATCTCTAAAGCTGAATCATTTCCCTCTTATCAGGCTAAACTGCGCGTCTTTGTGCCCGTCACTCGCGGGCATTTCAGGAAATCCGGGGGCGGAATGTCGGGCTCGATCCTTTATATCCATGGTTTGAACAGCTCGCCTGGCTCGATGAAGGCCAGCCAGTTGCTGGCGGTCATGCAGCGCATGGGGCTTGCCGGGCAACTGCGGATCCCGGCGCTGCATCACCATCCGCGCCAGGCCATCGCCCAGCTCGAAGCCGACATTGCCGAACTGGGCCGGCCATTGCTGGTCGGTAGTTCCCTCGGCGGCTACTATGCGACTCACCTGGCCGAACGGCATGGATTGAAGGCGCTGCTGATCAACCCGGCGGTCAATCCGCACCAGTTGTTCGACGGCTACCTGGGCACCCAGACCAACCACTACACCGGCGAGACCTGGGAACTGACCCACGGTCACGTCGAGGCCCTGGCGGCGCTGGAAGTGCCGCCGCCGCTGGATGCCGCGCGTTACCAGGTATGGCTGCAGACCGGCGACGAAACCCTTGATTATCGCCGCGCCGAACGTTTCTACCGGGCCTGTGCCCTGCGTATCGAAGCCGGTGGAGACCACAGCTTCCAGCGCTTCGCCCTGCATCTGCCAGCGCTGTTGTCCTACGCAGGCATTGACGCGAAGGCGTATCAGGACCTGGATTTTTCTGTATTTTGATTGCTTATTTTCACCCACGAACGACGACGAGAACCCATGGCCAATCCCAGCGCTAGCGCCTATAACGCAGACGCCATCGAAGTCCTCTCGGGGCTTGACCCGGTACGCAAGCGTCCGGGCATGTACACCGACACCAGCCGCCCCAACCACCTGGCCCAGGAAGTCATCGACAACAGTGTCGACGAAGCCTTGGCCGGCCATGCCCGTTCGGTCCAGGTGATCCTTCACGCCGACCATTCCCTTGAAGTCTGCGACGACGGGCGCGGCATGCCGGTGGATATCCACCCCGAAGAGGGCGTGTCCGGGGTCGAGCTGATCCTCACCAAGCTGCACGCCGGCGGCAAGTTCTCCAACAAGAACTACCAGTTCTCCGGCGGTCTGCATGGTGTTGGCATCTCGGTGGTCAACGCCCTGTCGACCCAGGTCCGGGTGCGGGTCAAGCGTGATGGCAACGAGTACCAGATGACCTTCGCCGACGGCTTCAAGGCCAGCGAACTGGAAGTCATCGGCAGCGTCGGCAAGCGCAACACCGGGACCAGCGTGTATTTCTCCCCGGATCCGAAGTACTTCGATTCCGCGAAGTTCTCCGTCAGCCGCCTCAAGCACGTGCTCAAGGCCAAGGCCGTACTGTGCCCGGGCCTGTCGGTCACCTTCGAGGACAAGAGCACCGGCGAGAAAGTCGAATGGCATTACGAAGACGGCCTGCGCTCCTACCTGGTCGACTCGGTCAGCGAATTCCAGCGCCTGCCGGACGAACCGTTCTGCGGCAGCCTGGCCGGTAACAAGGAGGCCGTGGACTGGGCCCTGCTGTGGCTGCCCGAGGGTGGCGACAGCATCCAGGAAAGCTACGTCAACCTGATTCCTACCGCCCAGGGCGGTACCCACGTCAACGGCCTGCGCCAGGGCCTGCTGGACGCGATGCGCGAGTTCTGCGAGTTCCGCAACCTGTTGCCCCGTGGCGTCAAGCTGGCGCCGGAAGACGTCTGGGAGCGCATCACCTTCGTCCTTTCGATGAAGATGCAGGAGCCGCAATTCTCCGGGCAGACCAAGGAACGCCTGTCCTCCCGCGAAGCCGCCGCCTTCGTCTCCGGTGTGGTGAAAGACGCGTTCAGCCTGTGGCTCAACGCCCATCCCGAGCTGGGCATGCAACTGGCCGAGCTGGCCATCAGCAACGCCGGCCGTCGCCTCAAGGCAAGCAAGAAGGTCGAGCGCAAGCGCGTCACCCAGGGCCCGGCGCTGCCAGGCAAGCTGGCGGATTGCGCGGGCCAGGACCCGATGCGCGCCGAGCTGTTCCTGGTCGAGGGCGACTCGGCCGGTGGTTCGGCCAAGCAGGCGCGGGACAAGGAATACCAGGCGATCCTGCCGCTGCGCGGCAAGATCCTCAACACCTGGGAAGTGGATGGCGGCGAAGTCCTCGCCAGCCAGGAAGTGCACAACATCGCCGTGGCCATCGGCGTCGACCCGGGTGCCACCGACCTGAGCCAGCTGCGCTACGGCAAGATCTGCATCCTCGCCGACGCCGACTCCGACGGCTTGCACATCGCCACCTTGCTCTGCGCCCTGTTCGTCCAGCATTTCCGTCCGCTGGTCGAGGCCGGCCACGTCTATGTGGCGATGCCGCCGCTGTACCGCATCGACCTGGGCAAGGAAATCTACTACGCCCTGGATGAAGCCGAGCGTGACGGCATCCTCGACCGCCTGGTGGCCGAGAAGAAGCGCGGCAAGCCGCAGGTCACCCGATTCAAGGGCCTCGGCGAGATGAACCCGCCGCAACTGCGCGAAACCACCATGGACCCGAACACCCGGCGCCTGGTCCAGCTGACCCTCGACGACTTCGAGCAGACCCGTGAAATCATGGACATGCTCCTGGCCAAGAAGCGCGCGGGCGATCGCAAGTCCTGGCTGGAAAGCAACGGCAACCTGGCCGAGGTCATGGCTTGATCCGTGGCTTGCTCGTGGCGCTGCTGGCCCTGTCCGCAGTGCCGGCCATGGCCGACCCGTGGCCGGAGCTGACCCTGCTCGGCGAGCATCCGGTCGAAGGCATGCGCGGCGGCAACCTCTCGGGGCTGGCGCAGTGCAACGGGACCTTGTGGACCATTTCCGACCGCGATGACGACCTGGTCTACAGGCTCGATACCACCAGCCATGTATGGCAGGCCCTTGGCGAGCCGCTGGCGGCGCCAGCCGTGCCGGATCCCGGCTTCCCGCTGGGGTTGCGCTCACGGCAATGGGCGGCTTCGCTGGTGCGTGGCGGCGATCTGGACTTCGAAGGCATCAGCTGTGATGCGGCCGGCAACCGCTACATCGTCAGCGAAGCCTACGCTGCGGTGCTGGAAGTGCCGGTGCAGGGCGAGCCGAACTGGCTGAAGATCGATCCGGCAATGATCCGCCAGGCCCGGGCCAGCGGGATGCTCCTGCATTTCAACGCCTTGTTCGAAGGCCTTGCCGTCAGCCCGGCCGGCGACCGCCTGTGGCTGGCCGCCGAGCGCGAGCGCCGCGGCCTGCTGCTGGTCAACCGCAAGCAGAGCACCTGGGCCTGCGGCGATGCTTGCGTCCTGCTCAGCGAGGCCGGCACCGAGATGCAGCCTGACCAGTTTCCCAAGGCCCGCGAGGTGTCGCGGGACTTTTCCGACCTGGCGCTGTTCGAGGGCAAGCTGTTCACCCTGGAACGCAACGCCTACCGCATCTGCCGTCGTGATGCCCAGGGCGGGCAGGTGGAGCGCTGCTGGTCGTTTGCCGGCGAAGCCTTGACCGAACAGCGGCAATACAGCCAGCCCTACGGCCTGGCCGAGGCCCTGGTGATCGACGCCGAAGGCGCCTGGATCGGTATCGACAACAACAACGGCACCCGCGCCGATGGCGAGGACCGCCCGATCGTCTGGCGTTTCGCCGCGCCGAAAGGCGGCTGGAGCGCGAAGAAATGAGCCAGACCCCGGGCCAGCGTATCGGGCGGGTGTTCATGGTTCTGGCCTGGGCGGCTGGCCTGTTCCTTGCCACGCGCTTTTTCGGCGCGTGGGAAGACCGGCAGGTCAACCCCAACAGCCAGATCACCTCGCAACAGGGTGACGGTTTCGTCGAAGTGCGCCTGGCCAGCAATGGCCAGGGGCATTTCGTCGCCGACGGCCTGATCAACGGTCAGGCCGTGCATTTCCTGCTGGATACCGGGGCCACCGATGTCGCGATTCCCGAGGCCCTGGCGCGGGACTTCGGCCTGCAGCGCGGAGCATCGGTGACCCTGAGCACCGCCAATGGCCGCACCGAGGGCTACCGCACGCGGCTGGACAGCGTGCAACTGGGCGATATCCTGCTGCGCGATGTCCGCGCCCTGGTGGTCCCCGGCCTCGATGACAGCCAGGTATTGCTGGGCATGAGTGCCCTGAAACAACTTGAATTCACCCAGCGCGGCGGCACCTTGCTGCTGCGCCAGACCTTGAACTGATGAGGCCCGCATGAGCGACTCCCTTGATCTGAGCCTCGATGGCGTAGAGCGCCGGTCACTGGCCGACTTCACCGAACAGGCCTACCTCAACTATTCCATGTACGTGATCATGGACCGGGCCCTGCCGCATATCGGCGACGGCCTGAAGCCGGTGCAGCGGCGCATCGTCTATGCCATGAGCGAACTGGGCCTGGATGCCGACTCCAAGCACAAGAAGTCGGCGCGGACCGTCGGTGACGTGCTCGGTAAATTCCACCCCCACGGCGACTCGGCCTGCTACGAAGCCATGGTGCTGATGGCACAGCCCTTCAGCTATCGCTACACCCTGGTCGATGGCCAGGGTAACTGGGGTGCGCCGGACGACCCGAAGTCCTTCGCGGCCATGCGCTACACCGAGGCGCGCCTGTCGCGCTATTCCGAAGTGCTGCTCAGCGAGCTGGGCCAGGGCACGGCTGACTGGGTGCCGAACTTCGACGGTACCCTCGAAGAACCTGCCGTGTTGCCCGCACGTTTGCCGAATATCCTCCTCAATGGCACCACCGGTATCGCCGTGGGCATGGCCACCGACGTACCGCCGCATAACCTGCGGGAAGTCGCCAGCGCCTGCGTGCGCCTGCTCGACGAGCCGAAAGCCACCATCGAGCAACTGTGCGAGCACATCCAGGGCCCGGACTACCCGACCGAAGCGGAAATCATCACCCCGCGCGCCGAACTGCTGAAGATCTACGAAAGCGGTCGCGGCTCGATCCGCATGCGTGCCGTCTATCGCATCGAGGACGGCGATATCGTCGTTACCGCGCTGCCGCACCAGGTCTCCGGGGCCAAGGTGCTGGAGCAGATCGCCGCACAGATGCAGGCCAAGAAACTGCCGATGGTCGCCGACCTGCGTGACGAGTCCGACCACGAGAACCCGTGCCGCATCGTCATCATCGCCCGCTCCAACCGGGTCGATCTGGACGAACTGATGCAGCACCTGTTCGCCACCACCGACCTGGAGTCGAGCTACCGGGTCAACGTCAACATCATCGGCCTCGATGGCCGGCCGCAATTGAAGAACCTGCGCGCACTGCTGCTGGAGTGGCTGGAGTTCCGCATCGCTACCGTTCGTCGGAGGCTGAAGTTCCGTCTCGACAAGGTCGAGCGCCGCCTGCACCTGTTGGACGGTTTGCTGGTCGCCTTCCTCAACCTTGACGAAGTGATCCACATCATCCGCACCGAGGACCAGCCCAAGCAGGCGCTGATCGCTCGCTTCGAACTGACCGAGATCCAGGCCGACTACATCCTCGAAACCCGTCTGCGCCAGTTGGCGCGACTGGAAGAGATGAAGATCCGCAGCGAGCAGGAAGAACTGCTCAAAGAGCAGGCCAGGCTGCTGGCCCTGCTGGGCAGCGACAGCAAGCTACGCAAGCTGGTGCGTAGCGAGCTGATCAAGGATGCGGAAACCTACGGCGATGACCGTCGTTCGCCGATCGTCGCCCGTGCCGAGGCCAAGGCCCTGTCGGAAAACGAGCTGATGCCGACCGAGCCGGTCACTGTCGTTCTGTCGGAAAAAGGCTGGGTGCGCTGTGCCAAGGGTCACGATATCGATGCCACCGGCCTGGCCTACAAGGCGGGTGATGGCTTCAAAGTGGCAGCGGCAGGGCGATCCAATCAGTTCGCCGTGTTCATAGACTCCACCGGGCGCAGCTATTCGCTTCCTGCTCACAAGCTGCCAGGGGCACGGGGCCACGGCGAGCCACTGACCGGTCATCTGAAACCGCCACCTGGCGCGGTCTTTGAATGCGTGCTGATGCCGGACGACGAGGCGCTGTACGTGGTCGCTTCCGACGCAGGCTACGGTTTCGTGGTCAAGGGCGAGGATCTGCAGGCCAAGGTCACGGCCGGCAAAGCCCTGCTCAGCCTGCCCAACGGCGCCAGGGTGCTGGCGCCGCGGCCGGTTTCCGACCGCGAGCAGAACTGGCTGGCCGCGGTGACCACCGAAGGCCGCCTGCTGGTGTTCAAGATCAGCGACCTGCCGCAACTGGGCAAGGGCAAGGGCAACAAGATCATCGGCATACCCGGTGATCGGGTGGCCAGTCGTGAAGAATATGTCACCGACATGGCGGTACTCTCCGACGGGGCGACCCTTGTATTGCAGGCCGGCAAGCGTACCCTGTCACTCAAGGGCGAGGACCTGGAGCACTACAAGGGTGAACGCGGTCGTCGGGGCAACAAGCTGCCGCGCGGCTTCCAGCGGGTCGATGCGTTGCTGGTCGAGACTCCCGAGTAGTACGAATACACGCCCGGATACGGTAATTTCCTACACGTTCCGGGCGTAAATACTGGAGTCAGAGCGTGTTTTCGCGGATGATAGCCCCCCTGTGGCGCCGGCGTGGCCGGGTGCCCGACTGAAATCATGAGTATCACTGCGGTGCCGTGTGGTGGCCGCCTGGATGGGATGATGACTTTTCTGCGCCTTCCATTTGTTCTTCTGCTGACCGGCGTGCTCGGCCTGGCAGGGTGCAGCATGCACCAGCCGGTTGCGCTGTATCAGCTCGACAGCGGCGAGCCAGGCCAGCCTAAGCAGGCGGCCGGCATGTCGGTGGTGCTGGGGCCGGTATCGGTCGCCGATTACCTGCAACGCGAGACCCTGCTGCAGCGTCAGAGCGACGGCAGCCTGACTGCGGCGACGGACGGTCGCTGGGCGGGCAGCCTGTCGGCGGATATCGATCAGTTGCTGGTTCGCCAGCTGGCCTGGCGCCTGGACAGCCAGCGTGTGGTCCTGGCCCCGGCCAGCACCGGCTTCAACCCGGATGTACAGGTATTGCTGTCGATCACCCGCCTGGATTCCGGGGCGAACCAACCGGCGGTCCTCGATGCGCAATGGCGCTTGCTGGACCGTCGTGGCCAGGTGCGGGACAACCGCATCGTGCACCTCGAACAGCCGCACGCGGGCAGTTCGGCGGCGCAGGTCCAGGCCCAGGGCCAGTTGCTGCAGAAGCTGGCCGAGCAACTGAGTACTGCGCTAAAGCCATTGGCCAACCAGCCGGCGCTGGCGGAAGAGGCGCCGTCGAAGAAACCGGCGGCACCTGTTCAGGTACGCAAGGAGCCGGAGAAGCCAAAGATTCCCATGGCTTCGCCGATTCGTACCGATATGGAAGTGTTCCGCTTCTGAGCCACGGCGATCAGCGTTCGCCGGCTCAGTCTGGCTGGAACGGCGATTCGCTGAGGATCACTCCGGTTTCATCCACATAGCGCTGCCACTCTTGCAGCAGGGTGCGCAGCTTGTCCGGCTGCTCCCGGGCGAGGTCGTGAATCTCTCCCGGGTCCCGGCCCAGGTCGTACAACTGCCAGGTTGCCGGGCCCACCGGCCCCGGGATGTACACCGCCTTCCATTGGCCCTGGCGAATCGCCCGGCGGCCGAACAGCTCCCAGCCCGTCACGGTGTGCTGATCATGCACCTGGGCGGTTTCGCCCGAGAGAAAGCCCAGCCAGGACTTGCCCCGCAGCGGTGCGACATCGCGCCCGTGCCAGCGCTTGCCCGGGTGTCGCACGCCGGCCAGGTCGAGCAGGGTCGGGGTGATGTCCATCACCGTGCCGAAGCCATGGCTGATCTGCCCCTTGAGCGGCAGTTGCGGGTAATGCAGCAACGCCGGCACGCGAATCCCGCCCTGGGTAGTGAACGCCTTGAACAGCCGCGACGGCGCGGTGGCCGCCTGGGCCCAGGCCGGGCCGTACCAGACGTAGGAGTTGGCCCGGCCGATGTTTTCCAGGCGGTTGTCGTAGTGCTGGTTGAGGTAGGTCAGAAGCTCCGGGCCGAACTTGGGGAAGGCTTCCAGCAGCGCGCCCTCGGCGCCGTTGTCTGACATGAACAGGATCAGGGTGTTGTCCAGCTGGCCCTGCTGGCGCAGGTAGTCCACCACCCGGCCGATGTTCCAGTCCATGCGCTCGACCATCGCCGCATACACCTCCATGGCCCGCGCCGACAGCTGCCGTTGCTCATCGCTGAGAGCATCCCACTCGATGTTGAGGTTGAGCAGCGGATGGGGCTCGACCTCGCTATCGATCAGGCCCAGGGCCTTGAGCTTTTCCAGGCGCTCGCGGCGCAGCACCTCGGGGCCGGCGTCATAGCGGCCGCGGTATTTGGCGACGATCTCCTCGGGTGCCTGCAGCGGCCAGTGCGGTGCCGAGAACGGCAGGTAGGCGAAAAACGGCCGGCTCTGGTCGCGCTCTTTCAGGTACTGCAGGAGCTTGTCGCCGAACGCATCGGAGGAATAGAAGTCCGCCGGCAGTTCATCGATGAAACGGTCGTCCTCGATGTACAGCGCCGGCGTCGATTTCAGCAGCCCGGGCGTGTGTTCGTCGTAGGTCGGCTCGAAACCATAGTGGTTGGCCGCTCCTGGCAGCAGCGAGAACGAACGCTCGAAACCCCGGGCATGGGGCGCGCGCTCGGCGGTCAGGCCCAGGTGCCATTTGCCGCTCATCAGGGTCTGGTAGCCGGCTTCGCGCAGCAGCTCCGGCAGGGCCACCACGCGGTCGTTGAGGTAGCCCTCGTAGCCCGGCTTGCCGATCAGTTCCGGGGTCAGGGCTTCGGCCATGGTGCCGATCCCTGCGATGTGGTGGTCGGTGCCGGTGAGCAGCATGGAGCGGGTCGGCGAGCAGGTCGGGGCGGTGTGGAAATCGGTCAGGCGCAGGCCATTGAAGGCCAGGGCATCGAGGTTCGGCGTGGCGATCTCGCCACCGAAGGCGCCGAGGTCGGAGAAACCCAGGTCGTCGGCCAGGATCACCAGAAAGTTGGGGCGTTGCGGCATCGCGGCACTCCTGTTCAGCAGGCAATGAAGGTCAAGGGCAGGTCGCGGATCTGCACCGGCGGCGGGGCCTGGTAGTGATCGTCGCTGGTCAGTTCGTGGAGCAGTTCTTCGCGCAGTTGGTGAAAGTCGAAACCGCTGCGCTGGCGCGGGTGCGGCAGGGTCACCTGAACCACGCGCTTGATCCGGCCCGGGCGCGGCTCCATCACCACCACCCGATCGGCCAGGAAAATCGCTTCCTCGACATCGTGGGTCACCAGCACCGTGGTGATTCTGGCCCGCTCGCGAATCGCCAGCAGTTCGTCCTGCATCTGCTGGCGGGTCAGGGCGTCGAGGGCGCCGAAGGGCTCGTCCAGCAGCAGGATGCGCGGGCTGGCCACCAGCCCGCGGGCAATCGCCACCCGCTGCGCCATGCCGCCGGAAAGCTGATGGGGATAGGCCCGGGCAAAGTCCTTGAGCCCCACCAGCTCGATGAAATCGCCGATCCGCCGCTGGCGTTCGGCGGCGCTCAATGGCTCGTTGACCAGGCCCAGGCCGATGTTCTCGGCCACGGTCAGCCAGGGGAACAGGCGATGCTCCTGGAACACGATGCCGCGTTCACTGCCGATGCCGCTGACCCGCTGGCCATCGACCCGGATTTCGCCGCGGAACTCGGTGTCCAGGCCGATCAGCAGGCGCAGCAGGGTGGACTTGCCGCAGCCGCTGGAACCGACAATGGCGACGAACTCGCCCTCGGCGATGTCCAGGTTGAATTCGCGGATCGCCTCCACCTCGCCACCGGCGACGGCGAAGGTCTTGCCCACGTGATTGAAACTGACCAGGGGTGCGTTCATGCGTGTCTCCAGCGGGTGGCGCGGGTTTCGAGTTGTAGGCCCAGGCGATTGAGCAGGGCCCCGGTCAAGCCCACCAAGAGCATGCCGGCCATGATCAGGTCCATGCGCAGCAGTTGCTGGGCGCTGATCATCTGACTGCCGATGCCGCCATTGGAGGGCATGAAGTATTCCGCGCCGATGGTGCCCATCCAGGCGTAGATCAGGCTGATGCGCAGACCGGCGAAGATGCCCGGCGCCGCACCGGGCAACACCAGCCGGCGTAGCCGTTGCCAGAGGTTCAGGCGCAATACCTGGGCGGCTTCGGCCAGTTGCGGCGAGAGCTGGGCGACGCTGCGCTGGGTGGCGATGAACAGCGGGAAGAACGCGGCCAGGGCGACGAACACCCACTTGGCCAGTTCCCCCAGCCCGAACCAGGCGGTGAGCAGCGGTACCCAGGCGAAAATGGCGATCTGGCGGAGGGCGGCCAGGGTCGGTCCCAACAGCCGTTCAGCGAGGTGCGACATTCCCAGCAGCAAGCCCAAGGCCAGGCCCAGCCCGCCGCCGAGGGCCAGGCCGCCAAGGGCGCGCCCCAGGCTCAGCCCCATGCCCCCAAGCAGGCTGCCGTCGCGCAGGCCGTCGACAGTAGTGCTCAGCACCAGCAGCGGGCTCACCAGAATATTGGCGTCCACCCACTGCCCTGCGCTTGCCAGCTGCCACAGGGCCAGCAAGGCCAGGGGCAGCAGCCAGGGTTGCAGGCGCTGCCAGCCCTGATAGCGCGGACCACGGCCCAGGGCGGCGGTGGCCGGGTGCGGCCAGTGCACCAGTGTGCGGTCGAGCCAGCCGATACCGCGGTCCATGCATACGCCGAGCACGCCGATCACCAGGATGCACACGAACACGATGTCCAGCATGAACAGTTGGCGCGCCCAGACCATCAGATAGCCGATGCCTTCGCTGGAGGCGAGCAGTTCCACCGCCAGCAGCGAGGTCCAGCCGGTGGCCAGGGCCAGGCGCACGCCGGCCATGAACGCCGGCAGCGCGGCGGGCAACACCAGGCGCCGGATCAGCAGCGCGGGAGGCAGGCGCAGCACTGCGGCAGCTTCCCGCAGCCTGGGCTGGGCGTCGCGCACGCCCACCAGGGTGTGCACGGTCACGGGAACCACCACGGCTTTGACCAGCACGACCAGCTTGAGCATTTCGTCGATGCCGAAAAACACCATGAACAGCGGAATCCAGGCCAGGGTCGGAATCTGCGCCAGGGCGGCGAAGGTGGGGTAAACCAGCCGCTCCAGGCGCCGGCTGAAGCCCAGCGCCCCACCCAGCAGGGCGCCGGCGGCAATGCCGGCCAGGACGCCCCAGGCCAGGCGCTGCAGGCTGATCGCCAAATGGCCCCACAGCTCGCCCCGGCCCAGCTCCAGGGCGCTGCTCCAGACCAGCGCCGGGGCCGGCAGGATCTGCTCGCTCATCCACAGGTTGCGGCTGGCCAGCCACCACAAAACGAACAGGCTCAGGGGCAGCAGCCAGGGCAGCAGGCGCTGATGGATGGCTGGCCAGCCCGGGCGCCCGTTGGACGGTGCCGCCAAGGGCAGGCTGAGCAGGGAAACACGGGCCATGGATGACCTCCGTCGTCGGGTTCTGCATGGCATGGAACGAGGGCGTAGGCGCTGGGCTTGCGGGCCTTTTGGCCGGCAGGGCGGCGCCTACGCTTTATTCGTTATGCTTCTACCAAAGTTCTTATCGATACTATTAAGAGATAAGAAAAGCCATTTAAGGCTTCTTTACCGACACGCATCCAATGCATTTGAAGAATATTTTTCATGTGTCTCCTGCATATCCCCGGAGGCGTCCGTGATAGCTGGCTTATTCAATTTGGTTATTAAAATGTGAGCTTATAGTATTTAAATCTTTGTCGATTTCGTGCCTACCTTCTGCTCCTCACAGCCTTGGTCTTCAGGAGCCGCACCCATGAACCTTCCCTTCAAACGCGTAATCAGCCTGTTCGCCGCACCGGCCCTGGCTGGGCTCCTGGGTTGCCTGCCGCTGCTGGCCCAGGCTGCCGAACTCAAGGAAATCCGCATCGCCGTGCCCGACCTCAGCGCCGGGACCCAGCACAGCGGTGGCGGGGTGGTGGATGTGCTGCGCCAACAACAGATCTACGAAAAGGCCTTCGCCGACCAGGGCATCAAGATCCAGTGGAATTTCTTCAAGGGCGCAGGCCCGGTGATCAACGAGGCCTTCGCCAACGGCCAGGTGGACCTGGCCTATCTCGGCGACCTGGCGGCCATCATTGGCAAGTCCAATGGCCTGGATACGCGCTTGCTCAGCGCCTCGGCCCGTGGAATCAAGCATTACCTGGGCGTGGTGCCGGGCTCCGGGATCAAGACCCTGGAAGACCTCAAGGGCAAGCGCGTGGCGGTGTTCCGTGGTACCGCTACGCAACTGTCGTTCGACGCGGCCCTGGCCAGCCGCGGCCTCAGCGAGAAGGACCTGAAAGTGGTCAACCTCGACTTCAACGCGGCGATTGCGGCCCTGGCGGCCAGGCAGATCGACGCCTCCTGGGGCAGCACCGGACTCTCGGCCCTGCGCAGCAAGGGGCTGGCCGAACTGCCCCTGAGCACCAAGGACCTGGGCGGTGCCGGCAGCGTGCAGAGCGTGCTGGTGGGCGCCGGCAAGTTTGTCGACGAGCACCCCGAAGCCGTGGCGAAACTGCTCAAGGCCCAGCAGCAGGCCGTAGCGTGGCTGACCCAGGACAGCAACAAGGAAGCCTATATCCAGCTGGTGTCGGGCCTGGCCAGCTTCCCGCCGGTGATCCTGCAGGAAGACCTCAAGGACCAGCGCCTGAGCGAGGTCTTCCCCTCGACCCTCGACCCGGTGTTCCTCGGCAAATTGCAGGACTCGGTGGACCTGGCAGCCAAGGAGCGCTTGATCCGCAAGCCGTTCAAGGTCGATGCCTGGGTGGCGCCGCAGTTGGCGGCTGCCGGTCTTTGAGCACCGGCCGAACGCCTGTTTCGACATGCTTTCCTGGCATCTGAAAAATAGTCCGAAGGTATTTGCGGCGAGTCAGGGCTGAAGCCTTAAATGGAAACCTCTTATTCCGCAGGCGAAGCATCGAACTTTCCATTAGACGCAAAGTGAATATGGATAGAGCGTTGTTTCGCGGCGGTTCCAACCGTAAGCAGTCGATGAGGGTGTATCTGATGAGCAATGCCGTCCTAGCCGTTGAACCCGCTGTCCATGCCCTTGATATCCACCCGGTGGCCGGTCGCATCGGCGCCGAGATCCGTGGCGTGCAACTGTCCGGCGAACTGGACGCCGCCACCGTGGACGCCATCCAGCAGGCGCTGGTGCAATACAAGGTGATCTTCTTCCGTGGCCAGGGTCATCTCGACGACCAGAGCCAGGAAGCCTTCTCGCAACTGCTGGGCGAGCCGGTGGCCCACCCCACCGTGCCGGTGCGTGACGGCACCCGCTACCTGCTGGAGCTGGACGGTGCCGAAGGTCAGCGGGCCAACTCCTGGCACACCGACGTGACCTTCGTCGATGCCTACCCGAAAGCCTCGATCCTGCGTTCGGTGGTGGCCCCGGCCTCCGGTGGCGACACCGTGTGGGCCAACACCGCCACGGCGTACAACGAACTCCCGGCAGAACTGCGCGAGCTGGCGGATCGACTCTGGGCAGTGCACAGCAACGAGTACGACTACGCCGGGGCCAAGCCCGACGTTTCGGCGCAGAAGCTGGAGCGCTACCGCAAGGTCTTCACCTCCACGGTGTACGAGACCGAGCACCCGATCGTCCGGGTGCACCCGGAGAGTGGTGAAAAGAGCCTGGTGCTGGGGCATTTCGTCAAGCGCATCAAGGGCTATTCCCAGGCCGATTCGGCGCACCTGTTCAACCTGCTGCAAAGCCATGTGACCCGCTTGGAAAACACTGTGCGCTGGCGCTGGAGCGCCGGTGACGTGGCGATCTGGGACAACCGTTCGACCCAGCACTACGCCGTCGACGACTATGGCACCCAGGACCGTATCGTGCGCCGCGTGACCCTCAAGGGCGACGTCCCGGTGGGTGTCCATGGCCAGCGCAGCCAGACCATCAAGGGCCTTTGACCCGGAAGCCCCTGCGAGGACCTTGTGGAAGCGGGTTCATCGGAACGCCGAACCGCCGCGATTGCTATGGTGGATTCACCACCGCAATCGCGGGTGAACCCGCTCCCACAGGGTGGATTGGCTTACCACACGCCGATCTGCACCAGCTTTTCGCTTTCCGGTTCGCCGTAGCGGAAACGCTGGCCGCGCAGGTCGATCTCTTCATGGCTGATGGTGGTGCGGCGCTTCAGGCCGCGCAGCCACTCCAGCAGATACCCCAGGTGCTCTTCACGCACGGCGGCATAGGCCGGATCGGCTCCCAGGTCATTCAGCTCATGGGGATCGTTGTGCAGGTCGAACAGCTGTGGGCGCAAGCCGTCATAGGCCAGGTACTTCCAGCGCTCGCTGCGCACCATGGTCATGCGGCAACGGTCGATGGGCTGGCCCAGGCGCTCCCGGGCCGGGGCCTGGAAGGCATAGTCGTATTCGCTGATGGCGTAGCGGCGCCAGTCCGGTGTCGCGCCGTGCAGCAGCGGGATCAGCGAGCGGCCCTCCAGACGGTGGTCGGCGCCCGGCAGGCCCAGGGCATCGAGGAACGTCGGCAGGGCGTCGATGGTTTCCACCAAGCGCTCGTCCACGCTGCCACGGCTGTTGTCCGCTGCCGCCCGCGGGTCGCGGACGATCAGTGGCACGCCCACCGCCGGCTCCAGCAGGAACTCCTTCTCTCCCAGGTAGTGGTCGCCGAGGAAGTCGCCGTGGTCGCTGGTGAAGACGATCAGGGTGTCGTCCCAACGGCCGTTGCTCTGCAGTAAATCCAGCAGCCGGCCCAGTTGATCGTCCACTTGCTTGATCAGGCCCATGTAGGTCGGCACTACGTTCAGGCGCACTTCATCCCGGGAAAAATTCAGGCTCTCTTCATGCTGGCGGAAGGCGTGGTAGACCGGGTGGTCGCTAAGCTGCCCGGGTGCGGCGCGCACCGCCGGGATGACCTGGTCGGGGCCATACAGGGCGTGGTAGGGCGCTGGCGCGATGTAGGGCCAGTGCGGCTTGATGTAGGACAGGTGCAGGCACCAGGGTTGCTCGCCCTGCTCGTTGATGAAGGCGATGGCGCGGTCGGTGGTGTAGACGGTTTCCGAGTGTTCTTCGGCGACCCGGGCCGGCAGGTGGGCGTTGCGCATCTTCCAGCCGCTGAGGATCTGCCCCTGCTCGCCGGCCCCGGCGTTGGCCCAGTCGTGCCAGGGGTTGACCCCGTCGTAGCCGAGGCTGCGCAGGTAATGGGTGTAGGGCGCGGCATCGCGCTTGTCGTCGAAGATCGGGTCGTCGGGGTAGATGCCGTCGTGACGCAGGTAGGGTTCGAAGCCGACCTCGTTGAGCGCCTCGGCCTGGGCGCTGTCGGGATCGATGGCCAGGCGTTGCAGGGCGTCGAGGTTGGGTGTGGCGTGGGTCTTGCCCACCAGCGCGGTGCGGATGCCGTGGGGCCGCAGGTAATCGCCCAGGGTTAGTTCTTCCAGGGGCAGGGGCACGGCGTTCCAGGCCACCTGATGGCTGCTGACGTAACGCCCGGTGTAGGCCGACATGCGCGACGGGCCGCAGATGGTGCCCTGGGTATAGGCGCGGCTGAAGCGCACCCCGGCCGCGGCCAGGCGATCGATGTTCGGGGTGTGCAGGTGCGGGTGGCCGTAGCACGAGAGGTAATCCCGACGCAGTTGGTCGCACATGATGTAGAGCACGTTGCGCACGGGTGGAAGGCTATTGGACATGAGATTCACCGAAGGAAAGACAGGCGAGGTTTTTCGCCTTCGGCGGGGGCTTCCGGCAAGCGCATTTGCCGAATAGCCATGATGCGTTTCATGCAATGCGTGGCCGTGGCTCCACGGCGCCTGCCGGCGCTGGCAGGCCGGCTCAGACCGCGAGGTTGTCCAGGCTGCGTACTTCCTCGTCCTGCTCGTCGGTGCGCTTGATCTCGTCGATCATTGCCGCTGCCAGGGGCGACAGCCGGTAGCCGGCGCGGCTGACGATGCCATAGCGGGTGTAGAGCTCTTCCAGGTCGTCGGCCAGGCCATCGACCTTCAGGCACACCAGTTCGCCCTTGGCGTTGTGCAACGCGTCGCTGTAGGAACCGGCGATGCCGATGGCGTCCGAGCGCAGTACCACTCCCAGCAAGCTGTAGCTGTTCTCGCACTCCACATTGGGCGTGAAGTCCGGCTTGCCGCTCAGGTCGACGATGACTTTGCGCAGGTTCGGCGGGCGGATGGTCACCGCCAGCGGGTAGCTCATCAGTTCGCTGGCGCTGACGCTGTCGCGCTGGGCCAGCGGATGCCCGGCGCGGCAGCAGAAATGCCATTTGCGCGGGCGCAGGCGCTGGGTCAGGTAGTCCGGGTCGGCCTCGAAGTGGCGGGTGTCGGCAACGAAGAACTCGAACTCTTCACTGAGCAGGCGCTTGCTCAGGCTTTGCCAGTCATCCACCTGGAACTGCACCCGGGCCTTGGGGTAGCGCCCGATAAAGCTGCCGATGGCCCGGGGGATCAATCCCGAGGCCGGCGCCGGGCCGCAGCCGAAACGCAATTCCCCCGCCTCCAGGCCATTGAACTGGCTGATCTCGTTGGCCATCTGCTGGGCGCCGCTGACCAGCCGGCGCGCGTGCTCCAGCAGCAACTGGCCCTGCTTGGTCGGCGCCAGGTCCTTGCGTCCGCGATCCACCAACTGGCAACCGACGCTGTGTTCCAGGGCCTGGATGCTGCGGCTGAAGGCCGATTGCGAAAGGTTTACCGCCGCTGCAGCCGCAACAAAGCTGCGCTGTTCGGCGATGGCGATGAAGTGTCGGAGCTGGCGAAGGTCGATATGCATTTTTCACAAAAAAAATATCGGGGAAATGCATTGGCTATGCATTAGGTCGACTCCTTATAAAGGCAATCTCTTATGCAGTAAATATTTGTAAAAACATAAATAAATAACTTTAGGGAATATGCGAGGCCGTATATTTTCCCGCCAGGAGCCGCTCATGAGCCCGTTGTCACTCGCTTCACCTCTCTCGCCCCGGCGGCTCAAACGCCTGCCCCTGGCGCTGTTGTTGGCCGGCAGCGCAAGCTGGACGCCGACCTGGGCCGAAGACGCCCAGGCGCCGGATAACGCGTCGGTCAAGAGCAGCGCCAGCAAGGCCAAGGCCGACGATGGCCAGTTGCAGACCGTGACCGTGACCGCGCGGCGCCGCGAGGAAAGCTCGCAGAACGTGCCTACGCCCATGAGCGTGGTGGGCGGCCAGGCACTGGAAAGCCAGCGGGTGTATCGCATTCAGGATCTGCAGCAGTTGGTGCCCAGCGTCAACGTCGCCTACATGCATGCGCGCCAGTCCAGCGTGTCGATCCGCGGCCTGGGCAACAACCCGGCCAGCGATGGCCTGGAAGGCAGCGTCGGGCTGTACCTCGACAACGTCTACCTGGGGCGGCCGGGCATGGCGGTGTTCGACCTGATGGACATCGAGCAACTGGAAGTGCTGCGCGGCCCCCAGGGCACCCTGTTCGGCAAGAACACCACCGCCGGTGTGATCAATATCAGCACCCGCGCGCCGAGCTTCACCCCGGAACGCAGCATCGAGGCCTCCCTCGGCGAGGACGGCTACTTCCAGACCAAGGGCACCCTTTCCGGGCCGCTGAGTGATGAGCTGGCCGGGCGTATTTCCGCCTACCGCACCCGCAGTGACGGCGACATCAAGAACGAGTTCGACGGCCACGACCTGAATGGCGGATCGCGCCAGGGCTTTCGCGGGCAACTGCTGTACAAGCCCAATGAAAGCTTCAACCTGCGCTGGATCGGTGACTACAACGAAGAGGACTCCAGTGCCGGCACCCGGGTGCTGTACAGCACCGGGCCGACCATCAACGGCACCAACGTCTACGAGTCCCGCGCGGCGGCGGCCGGTGCGACACTGGTCAACGGCTCGCACCGCAAGGTCAACCTGGACAACGACCAGCATGTCACGGTGTTCCAGGGCGGCACGTCCCTGGAGGCCAACTGGACCCTGCCCAGCGATTTCACCCTGACCTCGGTCAGTTCCTACCGCTGGTGGAACTTCACCCCGCGCAACGACGACGGCCTCAATGTGCCGGCTACCTACAACGCCGGGGTTTCGGTGGAAGACAAGCAGTGGTCGCAGGAATTCCGCCTGGCTTCGCCCACTGGCGGCGCCTTCGACTACGTGCTCGGGGCCTACTACTTCGGCTCCGACCTGGACAATAAGTCCTTCGCCTATTACGGGCCCCAGGCGGATATCTGGAACGGCACCCCGGCCGGTGCCCTGAGCAACGTCACCAGCATCGGCAACGGGCATATCCAGACCAACAGCTTCGCCCTGTTCGGCCAGGGCACCTGGCACCTGACCGAGCGCCTGGATTTCACCGCCGGGCTGCGCGGCACCTACGAGGAAAAAAGCGCCTGGGTCAGCCGCAACGCGCCGCTGGGGGGCGCGGCGGTGGCCGGTGCCGCCGCCAACGCCCGTCGCGGTCGCGCCGGGGCCTATGATTCCGGCGACCTCAACCAGTACAGCACCAGCCCTTCGGGCCTGCTCAACCTCAGCTACCGCTTCACCGATGACCTGCTGGGCTACGCCACCCTGTCCCACGGCGAGAAGTCCGGCGGGGTCAACCTGGTCGTGGGCTCGGCGCCGACCGCCGGCGCCGACTCGCTGCTGATCGGCACCGAGCGCGCCAACAACGCCGAGCTGGGGTTCAAGAACACCCTCTGGGATCGCCGCCTGCAACTCAACGCCAACCTGTTCTGGACCCAGGTCAACGGCTACCAGACCAATGCCTACGACAACGCCAACCGCGTGCAGTACCTGACCAACGCCGGTTCGGTGCGCTCGCGCGGAGTGGAAGTGGAAAGCACCCTGCTGCCGATCCGTGGCCTGACCCTGAACATCAACGGCTCGTATAACGACGTGCGCTACCTGTCCTACAAGGATGCGCCGTGCCCGCCGGAAGTCAGCCTGCGTCCGGGGGCACCGGCCTCCTGCGACCTCAGCGGCCACCAGGTGGTCGGCGCCTCGAAATGGATCGGCAACGCCAACGGCGAATACAAATGGAACCTGGACAACGGCCTGGAAGAGTACGTCACCGCCAGCTACGCCTTCCGTTCCAAGGCCGTGGGTACCGTTGAAGATTCCGCCTACGGGCAGATCCCCAGCTATGCCGTGGTCAACCTTTCCACCGGCCTGCGCGGCAACTACGAACAGGGCCAGTGGGATGTCTCGCTGTGGCTGAAGAACGCCTTCGACAAGACCTACTACACCACCCTCTGGACCGCCGGCAACGGCGGTTACGAAGGCCTGCCGGGCACCCCGCGCACGCTTGGCGTAACGGGCCGCTACGACTTCTGAAACCCGGCTTCACGCCCCTCGCGCCGGGTCTGCCGGCGCCTTTCGACCTGAACAGGAGTACTCGTCATGCGCGTCAAATCCGCTTTGCCCTTGCTGATCACCGCCACCTTGCTGGCTTCGGCGGTGCAGGCCGCTCCCAGCGTCTATCCCACCGGCGTGACCCGCTACGATCCGGCCAAGGCCTATAACCAGTACGTGATCTTCAGCGGCGCCGATAAAAAGACCCACCTGATCGACATGAACGGCAACGAGGTGAAGCAGTGGCCGCAAGCCGGTTTCCCCTCGGCGATCATCGATCCGCAACTGGTGGGCGGCGAGCGCGGCCGGGTGCTGCTGCAACTCAAGGACAAGGAGCCCGGGCCCCTGGGCTCGGCCGGCAACGGCCTGGGCAACCAGAGCGTCGGCGAGCTGGACTGGAACGGCAAGGTGCTCTGGCAGTGGGGCGACCAGGCCCCGGGTGGCGCTGCCCAGCAGCACCACGACCAGCGTCGCCTGAGCAACGGCAACACCCTGGTACTGGCCAACAAGGTGCACAAGGTGGCGGGATTCAAGGTGCCCCAGGTGATCGATGATGCAATCTATGAAGTGAGCCCCGACGGCCAGGTCAAATGGCAGTGGCTGGCCTCCGAGCACCTCGGGGAGTTCGGCTTTACCCCGGCGCAACTGAAGCTGGTGTACGGCACCGACAACCCGGACTACCTGCACATCAACAACCTCAGCGTAGTGGGGCCCAACCGCTGGTTCGACGGCGGTGACAAACGCTTCGCCCCGGACAACCTGCTGATCGATTCGCGCAACGCCAATTTCATCGCCATCCTCGACAAGCACAGCGGCAAGGTGGTCTGGCGCCTTGGGCCGAACCTGGCGCCGATCAACCCCAGGACCGCAGCCAAGGTGCCGCGCCCGGTGGACCAGTTCGTCGGCCAGCATGACGCCCACATCATTCCCGCCGGCTTGCCAGGGGCCGGCCACCTGCTGGTGTTCGACAACCAGGGCAGCGCCGGGTACCCCTCGGTGCCCCTGGGGCTGATCGCCGGTTCCCGGGTGCTGGAGATCGACCCGATCAAGAATGAAATCGTCTGGCAATACAGCGCCGCCAATTCCCGGCAGCCGGGCTGGGCCTTCTACAGCTCGTTCATCAGCAGCGCCCGGCGTTTGCCCAACGGCAACACGCTGATCGACGAGGGCATGAACGGGCGCTTCTTCCAGGTCACTGCCAGCGGCGAAATCGTCTGGGAATACGTCAGCCCTTACCTGGGCAAGGCACCGGGCAGCGAGGCCATCAGCAACTGGGTGTACCGCGCCTTGCCGGTGAACTACGACTGGGTGCCCGAAGGTACGCCGCGGTCGGAAACCGCGGTGAGCGTGCCGGAGTCGGGGCTGCAACAGGCCAGTACGGGGATTTGATCCCGCACTGGCCGCATTGCAGCTATCAGTTCTTCACCTGGCGCTCATGCATGCGCGCCAGTTGCCGTTCCAGCATCGATGGATAAGGCTCCATCAAGCGCTCTACGCAGCAGGCGCCCTCGGGACTGGCAATCGGACGAATCCGCGCACGCTGGCGAATCAGCGCGTCATCGCTGATCCTGCGTTCCACCAGCAGCAGGTTGCGGCTGTGCTGCGAAAGGGCCAGGGCATCCTGGGCCTTTTCGGTCAGCAGCAGGTCGATCTGGCTCAGGCCATGCAGGTCTTCGCCCAGGGCGAGGCCCAGTTGCAGTTGCAGGGTGATGCCGCTGTCGGCCACCTCCACCTGCAAGGCATGGCCCAGGGCCCGCAGCAGCTCGCCGCAGCAGATGGCATTGGTCAGGTAGTCGTCGCCGCTGTCCTGGCTGTGGAACAGCAGCAGGGTGCTGCCATCGTTGAGGGTCTGCACCTCGCCTTCGTACAGCGAGGCGGCCTGGTCCAGGCAGTCGCGGTAGCGCTCCAGCAGCTCGGTCAGGCGTGCGCGGGGCAGGCGGCGGAGTTGCTCCTGCGAGCCCAGCTGCACGGCGAGCACGGCGCTCTTGCCGGGTTCGCGCGCGGCGGCGGGCTTGCTGGCGAGCGGGCCGGCAGACGGGGCGACATCGTCACGCAGGTCGGCAAAGGCGTCGTCGTCCTCGTCTTCTTCGGCTTCCACCACGCGCTTGGGCGTGCGCACCACGGCGGGCGCTTCGTCGAAGTCCGGATCACGCAGGTCGCGTACCTCGAACGGCTCGGCTTCCTCTTCGAAATCGTCCTCGATTTCAGGCTCCGGCTCGACCGGCTTCGGCGGCGGGGCGAAACGTGAATGCAACTGGCGGGCAAGGTCGCCGATCTCGTCCTGTCGCTCGGTGGCCGGCGTGTATTCGTCCAGGTCCCGCAGCCATACCCGCAGTTGCAGCAGAGGCGTGGAAATGAAGCGGCCCAGGCGCAGGCTCATGGTCAATGCCAGGGCCAGCAGGATACCGGCAAGGATGCCCATGCTCTGCATGCTGATGGTCATCGGCTGCTGGAACTGGCTCATGTCCAGGCTGATGCGCAACTGCCCGGCAGTGACGTCCTGGAATGTGATCTTGGTCTGGTACAGGCCTTCGGCCTCGCCCAGCAGGCTGTTCTTCGGTCGCTGGCCGGCTTCGGCGAGGATGCGGTTGTCCACGCTGTAGATGGCGGCGTGGGCCACCAGCGGGTTCTTCACCAGGTTGCCGAGCAGCACGTTGAGGCTGAGGATGTCGTTGGACACCAGCAGCTCGGTGGCCGAGGTCGCGGTCTGGGTGGTCAGGCTCTGCCCCAGGGCATCGGCCTGCTCGTGCATGGCTTCCTTGAACTGCAAACCCATCACGCAGGCGTAGATCACCAGCGCCAGGGCAACCAGGAAAATGTTGTGGCAGGCGATGCGCAATGCCAGTGGCACGCGACGCTGACGCAAGGCACGGAAGATCAGCAGGAAGAAATTGTCGGTTTTGACGGGCGTGGGCCGGTTCACTGAGCGCGGCTCTTTATGACGGAGAAATTGCTGCGCAGTATAGCGAGCGGCCTTGAGACGGCAAAGCATCGACTGCGCCCGATGGTCCGCAAAAGGCGGTAGAATGCGCATTTTTTGCATGTCCTGGAGCCCGTCTTGCGCGAAATCGTCTTGATCAACATCACCGGTGAGGACCGTCCGGGCCTGACCGCAGCCATTACCGGCGTTCTGGCCCGTGGCGGTGTGAACATCCTCGATATTGGCCAGGCGGTGATCCACGACACCCTGTCGTTCGGCATTCTCGTCGAGATTCCCGGCACCGGGCAGGCTTCCTCGGTGCTCAAGGACCTGCTGTTCACCGGTTACGAGCTGAACCAGCAGGTGCGCTTCACCCCGGTGTCGGAGGACGACTACCGCAATTGGGTGGCCAACCAGGGCAAGCCTCGGCACATCGTGACCCTGCTGACGCGCAAGGTCACCGCCGAGCAGTTGCAGCGTGTCAGCTCGATCACCGCCAGGTACGGCCTGAACATCGACCATATCGATCGCCTGTCCGGCCGGGTGGCGCTGGATACGCCAGCGGAGCAGGGCAAGGGCTGCATCGAGTTTTCCGTGCGTGGCGAGCCGGCCGATCCGCAGGCGCTGCGTGCCGAGTTCCTCAGCGTGGCCCAGGAACTCAACGTCGATATCGCCTTCCAGCAGGATTCGCTGTTCCGCCGCAACCGCCGCCTGGCGGTGTTCGACATGGACTCGACGCTGATCGAGGCCGAGGTGATCGACGAACTGGCCAAGGCGGCCGGCGTAGGCGAGCAGGTCTCGGAGATCACCGAGCGCGCCATGCGCGGCGAACTGGACTTCCGCGCCAGCTTCAAGGAGCGCCTGGCGTTGCTCAAGGGCCTGGACGTCAAGGTCCTCGACGACATCGGCGCCTCGCTGCGCCTGACCGAGGGTGCCGAAACCCTGTTTGCCGAACTCAAGCGCCTCGGCTACAAGACCGCCATCCTCTCCGGCGGCTTCACCTATTTCGCCAAGCAACTGCAGGCCAAGCTGGGCATCGACTACGTGTTCGCCAACGAGCTGGAAGTGGTCGACGGCAAAGTGACCGGCGTTGCCATCGAGCCGATCGTCGATGCCCAGCGCAAGGCCGATCTGCTGGTCGAGCTGGCGCGCAAGGAAGGCCTGCAGATGGAACAGACCATCGCGGTCGGCGACGGCGCCAACGACCTGCCGATGCTGGCGATCGCCGGCCTGGGCGTTGCGTTCCGGGCCAAGCCGCTGGTGCGCCAGTCGGCCAGGCAGGCGATCTCCACCCTTGGCCTCGACGGCGTGCTCTACCTGCTGGGCATGCGCGACCGCGAAGGCGCCTGACCTTCGTCTCAAGGTTTTTCGTACAGAGCCTAAAAGCAACCGCCCCCTTGATCGGGGGCGGTTTGCGTTACGCGTCTCAGGCTTGCGAAGCCGCCGGCAGGGCCAGGCCCTGGCCCATGCTCACCGGCGAGCCGGCGCCAAGGCCCTCGGCCCACTTCACCTGATCGGGGCCGAACAGCACGATGGCGGTCGAACCCAGCTTGAAGCGGCCCAGTTCGGCACCTTTCTCCAGGTGGATCGGGGCACGCGAGGCCTCGTCGTAGCGGAAGGTCTTCAGCTCGCGCTTCGGCGGGGTGACCAGGCCGGCCCAGACCGTCTCGATCGAGGCGACGATCATCGCACCCACCAATACCACGGCCATCGGACCGCGCTCGGTATCGAACAGACAGACCACGCGCTCGTTGCGGGCGAACAGTTCCGGGACGTTTTCCGCCGTGGTCTGGTTCACCGAGAACAGGCGGCCGGGTACGTAGATCATCTCGCGCAGGGTGCCGGCCAGCGGCATGTGCACGCGGTGATAGTCCTTCGGCGACAGGTACACGGTGGCGAACTCGCCACCCATGAACGGCGCGGCATTGGCCGGGTCGCCGCCGAGCAGTTCCTGGGCGCTGTAGCTGTGGCCCTTGGCCTGGAAGATGCGGCCGTGCTCGATCGGGCCCAGTTGGCTGATGGCGCCGTCGGCCGGGCAGAGGATCGCCCCCGGGGTCTGGTCCAGCGGGCGCGCGCCTGGCTTCAGGGCGCGGGTGAAGAAGTCATTGAAGTGCTCGTAGGCGGTGAGGTCTTCCACCAGGGCCTGGGACATGTCCACCTGGTAGCGCTTGGCGAACCAGGCGGTGAAGGCGTTCTTGAACCAGCGCACGCGGCACTCGGCGACGCAGCCGGCCAGGCGCGAGAGCAGGTGGTGGGGCAGCAGGTACTGGCTGATGATGAACAAACGGGATTTCATTGGGATTCCTTAAACTTCGACGGGCGTGTCCGGGTGATTGCCCCATTCGCCCCAGGATCCGGCATAGGCCTTGACCCTCGGGTAGCCCAGGTGCTTGGCCACCAGGTAGGTGAAGCCCGAGCGGTGGTGAGTCTGGCAGTGGGTGACCACTTCCTTGTCCTTGCTGATACCCAGCTGTTCGAGGATCTGCGGCATGTCCTTGCGGATGCGCAGGGCGTCGTTCAGGTCCATGCCGGCGGTCCACTCGAAGTTGACCGCGCCGGGGATGTGCCCGCCCTTGGCGGCGAGGACTTTTTCGCCGCGGTATTCGCCGGGGCTGCGTGCGTCCCAGATCGCCAGGTCGGCGGCGCCCAGTCGGCTTTGCAGGTATTCGCGGGTGGCGGTGGGCTCGTCGTGCAGTTCCAGGCTGACGGGCGCGGTGCCGGCGGCCGGAACATCGGTGCTGAGCAGATTGGCCGGCCAGGCCTGCACGCCACCATTGAGGTAGTGGTAGCGCTTGTGGCCGATCACATCCAGCAGCCAGATGAAGCGCCCGGCCCAGCCGCCGCCTTCATCGTCGTAGACCACGTAGGTAGCGTCGGCGCGATGGCCCAGTTCGGCAAAGAGCTTTTCCAGCTCGGCCTTGGCCGGAGCCAGGCCGGGTGCCGGTGGCTGACCCAATTGCGTGCGCTTGGGATCGACGAAACGGGCACCGGGAAGATGGCCGCTGCCGTAGCGGTTGGCGCTGGTCAGGTCGACCAGGATCAACTCCGGCGAAGCGAGGCGCGGCTGCAGGTCTGCCGGTTCGATCACCAGGGGCAAGCCGGAAAAGTCAGTCATCCAGGAACTCCAGAGCGGAACAGAGGGTGGCGATTGTAGCGCAGGGTCAGGCGCTGCGGTTGCTGAAGGTGGCGAGGGCGCGCTCCAGGCATTGCGCGGTTTTGGCGAAGGCCTCGACGCTGACTTCCGAGAACGGGCCGCCGCCCTGGTCGGCTATCAGCACCATGATGACCCTGCCGTTGTTCGACAGCGAACGCAGCAACAGGTGTTCGCCGCGGAACAGCGCGCGCAGGCTGCCCGGAAGCAGCGCGGAGAATTGCGCATGGTTCTGCGGCGTCAGGCGCAACTGTGCCGAGCGGGTCAGCAAGCGTTGCAGCAATTTGCTCTGTTCCACCGCCACGGTCAGGTTGGCCGCCTGTTGTGGCAGCCCGGCCAGTTGATGGACGCGCAGGTAGCTTTGCGTCTTGTCGCTCATCAACAGCAGCACCCGCTTCATCCCGCAGGCCTGCAGGGCTTCGCGGGCGTAGCCGGTCAGGTGCATGGCGTTGGAAAACGGGCTCGGTTCGGTCAAAAGCTCGGCGCAGTATTTGCGCCAGTCGCCGAGGGCCTTGGTGTCCGGGGTCGCTGCCTGCTGCATGCCACGGGGTATGTAGCGGACATTGGCCGGCCAAAGCAGCATCTGCGCGGGATGGAACACCCCTTCCAGGGCGTGCTTGCGCGCGCTGGCGGCGGCCTGCTGGTGGTTCTGCGCCTGGACATCCTCCACGGGTGCTTGCAGGTACAGGCTGATCAACTGCTGCCAGCGCTGGATATGTACGCCGGTCCAGGCGTGCTGGGCTGCCAGTGCCACGCCGTTGGCCAGCATCACCGTATTGGCCGGATGGTTCAGCCAGCGGCGCAGCTCCGGGTCGGCGTCCAGTTTCTGTTGCTGGCGCAGCGGGCTTTTATGATCCCGGGCGATGTGCATGACCCTGGCCAGCGAGCGGCGCTCTTGCTGCAACAGGCGATAGCCCTGGGTGACCCAGGTGGGCAGGCGCCAGAATTCGGCGAGTGCCTGGCACAGGCCGAGCAGGCGCACGCCGAACAGCTCGCGTTCGACTTTCGGCGCCGACTCGCCGCGATGGACCACCCGCACCTCCCATTCTTCCAGCAACTGCGGGTGGGTCAGGGCCAGTGGCCACAACGGCGAGAGAAACAGCAGGCTGCCCCAGTGGATGTCCTGCCAGAGCCGCGCCAGACGGCTGGCGAACAGGCCGCTGGCCTGCTGGCTGGCGTGCTGGCTGATCATCTGCAATTGGCGCAGGGCCAGGGGAATCTCCTCGACGGGAGCGACGGTCAGGCGCTGCATCAACGCATCGACCCGGGCCAGGCCCAGGCGGTTGAGGGCCACCTCGAGGTTCTCCGCCGGCTCGGCGATGGTGGCGTGGGTGTGCCGGTTGGCTTCGCGCATCACCCCAAGGACCAGGGCCGGGCTATCCTGCATGACTTCGGCAATATCGCGCAGCGAACGGCGGCTGTCCGCTACGGCGTTCTTCACCCGGTCATGGCTGTGGAAAGGGACCGGTAGATGGGTACCGTCCAGTAGTTTGATCCAGGCGTCGAGGGTCTTCGGATTCGTAGTTGGCACGATGGTTTCACTAAGCATGCTGGAAGTGGGCCAAGCTGGCTTTTCGCCTTGACTGGCTATAGTCTGGCGCAGAACTGCCGATAAGTAGAAGAAGAGATTTACTAACTTCCGTCCTCACCCAAGACCCCGACAGTAAGTGCTTTCTATCTATGGCTAAAATTATCGGCATCATTGTCGTATTCGCGAGCGTGCTAGGCGGATATGTGCTCTCCCACGGCAAGATCGCAGCCCTGATCCAGCCCTTCGAGGTGCTGATCATCGGCGGTGCTGCTTTCGGTGCGTTCCTGCAGGCCAACCCTGGCTATATGACCATGCACGTGGTGAAAAAGTCGCTGAGCATGTTCAGCAGCCGCTTTTCCCACGCCTTCTATATAGAAGTGCTCGGCCTGGTCTACGAGATCCTCAACAAGAGCCGTCGCGAAGGCATGATGGCGATCGAGGGCGACATCGAGGACGCCGCGGCCAGCCCGATCTTCGCCAAGTACCCGGCGGTGCTGAAGGACGAACGCATGACCGCGTTCATCTGCGATTACCTGCGCATCATGTCCACCGGCAACATGGCACCCCATGAGCTGGAAGGCCTGTTCGACATGGAACTGCTGAGCCTGAAGGAAGAACTGGAGCACCCGTCCCATGCCGTGACCGGCATCGCCGACGGCATGCCCGGCTTCGGTATCGTGGCGGCGGTACTGGGTATCGTGGTGACCATGGCGTCCCTTGGTGACGGCGACCAGAAATCCATCGGCCTGCACGTAGGTGCGGCGCTGGTCGGTACCTTCTTCGGTATTCTCGCGGCCTACGGCTTCTTCGGCCCGCTGGCCAACTCCCTGGCCCACGATGCCAAGGAAGAGTTGAACACCTACGAAGCGATCAAGGCTTCCCTGGTGGCTTCGGCCTCGGGCATGCCGCCTTCGCTGGCGGTGGAGTTCGGACGCAAGGTGCTCTATCCGAAGCACCGCCCGAGCTTCGTCGAGCTGGAACAAGCGGTCCGCGGTCGTTGATCCATGGAAAATAATCAGCCGATTATCATCAAGCGCGTCAAGCGCTTCGGCGGCGGCCATCACGGCGGTGCGTGGAAGATCGCCTTCGCCGACTTCGCCACGGCGATGATGGCGTTCTTCCTGGTGCTCTGGCTGCTGTCCACGGCCACGCCGGAACAGAAGATAGCCATCGCCGGCTACTTCAAGGATCCGATCGGGTTCTCCGAGAGCGGTACGCCGTACATCATCGACCTGGGCGGCTCGCCCGAGCTGGCCCCGGAAAAGACCATCAACCCGGAACAAAAGGCCGAGACGACGCCTGAAAGCAGCATCGTCAGCCCCGAACAGGCCGAGACCCTCGCCGAGCAGGTGGAGCGCGAGCGTCTCGAACTGGTCCTGCAGGAGCTGCAGAACAAGGTCGAGCAAAGCCCGGAGCTGCAGAAGTTCAAGGACCAGATTCTCTTCGAGATTACCCAGGACGGCTTGCGCATCCAGATCGTCGATGCCGAGAACCGGCCGATGTTCGACCTGGGCAGTGCGCGGCTGAAACCGTATTTCGAGGACATCCTGCTGGCCATGGCCGACACCATCAAGACAGTGCCGAACAAGATCAGTGTCAGCGGCCACACCGATGCCAAGCCCTATTCCGGCAGCGGCGAGTTCGGCAACTGGGAACTCTCGGCCAACCGCGCCAATGCCGCCCGCCGCGCACTGGTCGCCGGTGGTTACCCGGACGGCCAGGTGGCGCGGGTGGTGGGGTATGCCTCGTCCTCGCTGTTCGACCGCGAGCATCCGCTGAACCCGGTGAACCGCCGTATCGATATTGTCGTGCTGACCAAGAAGGCCCAGCGCGCCATCGAGGGCGAGCAGTCGGCGCCCGACGGCCAGCAGGCCCCCGCGACCAATCCGGACGGTACGCCGGCGGCGCCGGGCGCTGCTGCGCCAGCTGAACCGGAACCGATGCAGCCACAGGAATTGCGGCAGAAGCTGAACATTTTCGAGGACGGTACCTTGAAGATGGATGAGCCCGGCAAGCAGCAGTAAGCGCGCCGTAAAGAAAAGCCCGCCCGGAGCGATCCCGGCGGGCTTTTCCATGGTGCAGTGGCTGATGGCCTCATCGCTGGCAAGCCAGCTCCCACAGGTTCCGAGCCAGCCGCAGATTTTGTGTTGGACACTGACCTTGTGGGAGCTGGCGTTGCCAGCGATTGGTCCGTCCAGGCAACGTCATCGCCTGTGCCGGCCTCATCGCCGGCAACGCCGGCTCCACAGGTTCCGCGTGCCATACACCATCGTTGCCCAATTCTTGCAGCGGCCACGGTTTGCCTTAGAAACCGCGGCGCAGGCGGGCCTTGAGGTCGGTATGGAAAAACTCGGCATTGTTGCGATTGGTCTCGGCCGCATCCTTGCTGATGGCCCGGCGGAACGTCTGCTCGTCGTGGTAGGCGCTGACGAATAGGTCGATATGCTCGCGCCGCGTCAGGATCGGCCAGCGTTCCAGGTAGCCGGGCAGGCTGCCTTCGCATTGGTAGAAGGCCAGCCGCCGGTTCAACTGGGTGGCGCTGCCGAGGCTGAACGGGATCCACCACTCATCCGTACCGCCCTGGCCGAGGACCGTGATCATATGGGTGCAGGCATTGATGTTGGTGTTGAACAGGGTGCAGATGTCATCGGTGGTCTGCCGGGCTTGTGGGTCGAACAATTCAAGGCAGGTGTTGATGCCTTCGAGCTTGAGCCGTTCGTTGATCACGAACGCGTCGAGGCGATCCGGGTGGCGGTAGCTGATGAATACAGGCATCACGAGGCGTCCTTTCTGGTGAAAGCGGCGACGATCAGTGAATTCATTCAGCCCGGCAATAGACGGCTTGAAACAAAGAACCGTCCTACGTTTCCGTATGAACGGTCCTACGGATCAAGCCTACAAGCCGTTTGTTCGATCAGTACGTGTCCTGGGGCAGGCTGGCGATGATCGAGCGGTAACTGTTCATTCGCTGCTGCTGGATGCGCCCGTCTTCCAGGGCCTTGAGCAGGGCGCAGCCGGGTTCGCGGTCGTGCTTGCAGTCGCGGAAGCGGCAGGTGCCAAGCAGGTCGGCGAACTCGATGAAGCCTGCTTCGACATCGTCACGGCTGACGTGCACCAGGCCGAATTCACGGATGCCGGGGGAGTCGATCAACTCGCCACCGCCGGGGAAGTGGTACAGGCGCGCGGTGGTGGTGGTGTGCTGGCCCTGGCCCGACCACTCCGAGAGCGCGCCCACGCGGGTCTGCACGTCCGGCAGCAAGCTGTTGACCAGGGACGACTTGCCGACCCCTGACTGGCCGACGAACACGCTGATATGGCCATCGAGCATCGCCTGCAACTGCTGCATGCCGTTGCCGTGATGGGCCGAAACCTCCAGCAGCGGATAGCCCAACTGGCGATACACGGCCAGCAGGGCGTTGAGCGCCGGCGCATTCTGCTCATCGATCAGGTCGGCCTTGTTGAGCAGCAACAGGGGCCTGATGCCGGCATGCTCGGCGGCGACCAGGTAGCGGTCGATCAGGTTGGCGTGGGGTTCCGGCGCCGGAGCGAAGACGATAACGATCAGATCGACGTTGGCCGCCACCGGCTTGAGCTGGCCGCGGCTATCGGGGCGGCACAGCTCGGTGCTGCGCGGCAGTTGCGCGACGATCACCCCGATACCCTGGTTGCCGGCGCGCCAGACCACGCGGTCGCCGGTCACCAGCGCTGGCAGGTTGGCGCGCAGATGGCAGCGAAAGACCTGGCCGGCCTCCGCGCCGTCGGCGGCCTCGACCTCCACCTGCACACCGAAGTGGGCGATCACCAGCCCCGTCTGTTCAGGCCCCAGATCCCCGCCTTCGAGCACCTCCAGGGCGCGCTCCTCACGTTTGGCCGCGCGGGCGGCACGTTCTTCCTGGATTTTTTCGATGCGCCAATTCTGGCGACGGTTGAGCTGGCGTTTGGCCATGAAGGTCTCGTCGATTTAAAGCGGGGATGTTGAAACGGCGTCGAGTTTAGCACGCTCCACTAGGCTAAACTGCGCAGCTACCGAGGAGCCCGACTTATGCAAAACCCACAGAACCTGATCTGGATCGACCTGGAAATGACCGGTCTTGATCCTGATCATGACGTCATCATCGAGATGGCGACCATTGTCACCGACAGCGATCTCAACACCCTGGCCGAAGGCCCGGTGATCGCCATTCACCACAGCGACGAAGTCCTGGCCCGCATGGACGACTGGAACACCCGGACCCACGGCGCTTCCGGCCTGACCCAGCGCGTGCGCGAAAGCACGATCGACATGGCCGAGGCCGAGGCCCGGACCATCGCCTTCCTCGAACAATGGGTGCCGAAGGGCAAGTCGCCGATCTGCGGCAACAGCATCTGCCAGGACCGGCGCTTCCTGTATCGCCATATGCGCGCGCTGGAAAACTACTTCCACTACCGCAACCTGGATGTCTCGACCCTGAAGGAACTGGCTGGCCGCTGGGCGCCGGAAGTGAAGGACGGCTTCAAGAAGGGCAGCACCCACCTGGCGCTGGATGATATTCGCGAGTCGATTGCGGAACTGCAGCACTACCGCAAGCACTTCATCAAGTTCTGAGGAATTGCCCAAATTGTCAGGGCAACATCAATCCGTTGTGGGAGCGGGTTCACCCGCGATTGCGATGCTGAATTCACCACCGCAATCGCGGGTGAGCCCGCTCCCACAGGGATCGCGGCTCTTTCGAAAGTTGTGCCCCCTTTTGGTGCCAGCAGCAACTGGTTAGACTGCGCGCCTTTCTGCCAGGACCCGCACCATGCTGCTGATGCTCTACCTCATTGCGATCACCGCCGAAGCCATGACCGGCGCGCTGTCCGCCGGCCGCCGCGGTATGGACTGGTTCGGGGTGGTGCTGATTGCCTGCGTTACCGCGCTGGGCGGTGGTTCGGTTCGCGATGTGTTGCTGGGCCACTACCCGTTGACGTGGGTCAAGCACCCGGAATACCTGGTGCTGACCAGCGTCGCCGCGTTGCTGACCATCTTCATCGCGCCGCTGATGCGCCATCTGCGTTCGCTGTTCCTGGTACTCGACGCCCTGGGCCTGGTGGCGTTCACCCTGATCGGTTGCATGACCGCCCTGGAACTGGGGCACGGCATGCTGGTGGCGTCCATCAGTGGCGTGGTTACCGGGGTATTCGGCGGCATCCTGCGCGACATTTTCTGCAACGACATCCCTCTGGTGTTCCGCCGTGAGCTATACGCCAGCGTTTCCTTCGCTGCCGCCTGGTGCTACATGGGCTGCATCTGGCTGAAACTGCCCGCCGAACAATCGATCCTGATTACCCTTTTCGGCGGCTTCCTCCTGCGCCTGCTGGCGATCCGCTTCCACTGGGAAATGCCCAAGTTCCACTACAACGACGAGCATTGACGCTCGGCATGCTGCCTGAGCGCCCATTCCACGTGCTCGCGGACCAGCTCCGAGGGATGCTCGCGGCGTGCATTCAGGGCTTCCAGCACCGGTATGGTCGAGGGTGCATTGCCCAGGCCCACCGCCAGGTTGCGTAGCCAGCGCTCGTAGCCGGCGCGCCTGAGCGGCGAGCCCTCGGTACTGGCGAGGAAGCGTTCCTCATCCCACATGAACAGCTCGGCCAGGCCGGCGTTGTCCAGGCCGTGGCGCGGCTTGAAGTCGTTTTCCACGGTGTCCTTGGCGAAGCGGTTCCAGGGGCAGACGATCTGGCAGTCATCGCAACCGAATACACGGTTGCCGATCATCGACCGCAGTTCTTCGGGGATGGCGTTTTTCAGCTCGATGGTCAGGTAGGAAATGCAGCGCCGCGCGTCCAGCACGTAGGGGCCGACGAAGGCGTTGGTCGGGCAGATGTCCAGGCAGGCGCTGCAGCGTCCGCAATGCTCGGTGGCCTGGGCTTCGTCCACCGGCAGCGGGAGGTCGACGAACAGCTCGGCGAGGAAGAAGTAACTGCCTGCCTTGCGGTTGAGCAGCAGGGTGTTCTTGCCGATCCAGCCCAGGCCGGCCTGCTCGGCGATGGCCTTTTCCAGTACCGGCGCGCTGTCGACGAAGGCACGGAAACCGAACGGGCCGATGGCCGTCTGGATGCGCTCGGCCAGTTGCTGCACGCGCTTGCGCACGAGCTTGTGGTAGTCGCGGCCCAGGGCGTAGCGGGAAATGTAGGCCCGTTCCGGCTGGGCCAGGCGCTGGGCCATCTGCGTGTCGCCGGGCAGGTAGTCCATGCGTAGCGAGACTACCCGCACGGTGCCGGGTACCAGTTCGTCGGGATGGGAGCGCTTGCTGCCGTGTGCGCCCATGTAGTCCATTTCGCCGTGATAACCGGCCGCCAGCCAGCGCTCGAGGTGCTGTTCGTGCTCGGCCAGGTCCACGCCGGCGATGCCGACGTGGGCGAAGCCCAGTTCACGCCCCCAATCCTTGATCGAACGGGCGAGGGCGGGGAGGTCGAGGGAAGAGACAGACATGCGAAATAGGGCAATAAAAGGACAGGTGCGTATAATTCTGCCAGACATCGGAGCCCTACGACGCATGCCTCAGACCAAACACCCCCCGCACGAGCCGCTTGTACTGACGCGAGACGTCCTGGCGAGCCTGCCTGCGCGCCCTTTCAATGCCCACAAGGGGCAGTTCGGCCATGTCCTGCTGATTGGCGGTGATCGTGGCACCGGTGGCGCCGTGCTGCTGGGCGCCGAAGCGGCGTTGCGCTGCGGTGCCGGGCTGGTTTCCGTGGCCAGCCGTCCTGAACACGTGCCGGCAGCCCTGGCCCGTTTGCCCGAAGTCATGAGCCTGGGCGTGCATTCCGCGAACCAACTGATGGCACCGATCGAGCGCGCTTCGGTACTGGTGGTCGGCCCCGGGCTCGGCCAGGCGGCCTGGGGGCGGAGCCTGCTGTCGGCAGCAGCCAGTTCGCGCCTGCCGCAGATCTGGGATGCCGATGCCCTGAACCTGTTGGCCTCGTCGCCGATGGCCCTGGTCCGCGGAAGCATCATCACGCCGCATCCCGGCGAGGCCGCGCGCCTGCTGGGCATTTCCACCGAGGCGGTGCAGGCCGACCGCCCCGGCGCGGCGCGCAAGCTGGCGCGCAAATATGCGGCGGTGTGCGTGCTCAAGGGCGCCGGCACCCTGATCGCCGAGCCACACGGCCAATTGGCCGTGTGCAAGCGCGGGCATCCGGCAATGGCAGGGGCGGGGCTGGGCGATGTGCTGAGCGGTGTGCTCGGTGCCCTGCTGGCCCAGGACATGAGCGCCTGGGATGCCGCCTGCCTCGGTGTCTGGTTGCACGCTTGCGCCGGGGAGCGCCTTGGCGACCAGGGGCGCGGGCTGGCGGCCCACGACCTGGTGCCATCTATTCGTCAGTTGTTGGAGGAGCATTCAGCGTGTCAGGCATAACCCTTTTTCTGGCCGATGAGCAGGCCATGGTCGACTTCGGCGCGCGTATCGCCCAGGTGACCCAAGGTCATGGCGTGATCTTTCTCGAAGGGGACCTCGGCGCAGGCAAGACCACGCTGTCCCGGGGCATCATTCGCGGCCTCGGACATACCGGCGCGGTGAAAAGTCCTACATTTACAGTTGTGGAACCCTACGAGATTGGCGAAGTCCGAGCTTTTCACTTCGACCTTTATCGTCTGGTCGATCCGGAAGAGCTGGAATTCATGGGGATTCGCGACTATTTCGAGGGCGACGCGCTGTGCCTGTTCGAGTGGCCTGGCAAGGGTGAGGGCATTTTGCCAAAGCCGGACCTGACCATTACCATAAGCCCCCAGGCGGGCGGCCGGTGCTTGAGCCTGTCGCCGCAAGGTGCTCGCGGTGAAGCCTGGTGTGCCGCTCTGGCCGTGGAATTCAAATAGAAATGGGGAAAGGTATGCGCTTTCGCGCACTGGTTGCCGTCGTAGGACTGCTGCTTACGGCAGTGACCGCCGAGGCGTTCGCGGCCTCGCAGGTCAAGAGCATGCGTCTGTGGCGGGCGCCGGATAACACCCGGCTGGTCTTCGACCTGTCCGGTCCGGTGGAACACAGCGTCTTCACCCTGACCGCGCCGGATCGCCTGGTCATCGATATCAATGGCGCCACCCTGGCCGCGCCGCTGACCGCATCCACTTCCAATACCCCGATCACCTCCGTTCGTTCGGCCCAGCGCACGCCTACCGACCTGCGCGTGGTCATCGACCTGAACAAGGCGGTCACCCCGAAAAGCTTCACGCTCGCTCCCAATGCGCAGTATGGCAACCGCCTGGTGGTCGACCTGTACGACCAGGAAGCCGACGCCATCGCCGCGTCGGCGCCGGCAACGCCGCCGACCCCGGCGGCCACGGCCGCCACGCCGCCTGCGGTGCCGGTCACCCCGGCGCAGCCTGCGATCAAGCTGCCGCCCGTGCCGAACGGCAAGCGCGATATCGTCATCGCCATCGACGCCGGTCACGGTGGTGAAGACCCGGGTGCCTCGGGCTCCCGCGGCCAGCACGAAAAAGACATCGTGCTGCAGATCGCCAAGGAACTGCAGCGCCAGATCAATACCGAAAAGGGCTTCCGCGCCGAACTGACCCGCACCGGCGACTACTTCATCCCGTTGCGCAAGCGCACCGAGATCGCCCGCAAGAAGGGCGCCGACCTGTTCATCTCGATCCATGCCGATGCGGCACCGTCCAAGGCCGCCTTCGGTGCGTCGGTATTCGCCCTGTCCGATCGCGGCGCAACGTCCGAGACCGCGCGCTGGCTGGCGGACAGCGAGAACCGCTCCGACCTGATCGGTGGTGCCGGCAACGTCAGCCTTGACGACAAGGACCGTATGCTCGCAGGCGTGCTTCTCGACCTGTCGATGACCGCGTCCCTCAGCTCCAGCCTGAACGTGGGGCAGAAGGTGCTGGGCAATATCGGCCGGGTGACCTCGCTGCACAAGCGCCGGGTCGAGCAGGCCGGATTCATGGTGCTGAAGTCGCCGGATATCCCGTCGATCCTGGTGGAAACCGGCTTCATTTCCAACGCCGCCGAAGCAGCCAAGCTGGCCACGCCGAGCCACCAGCAGTCGCTGGCGCGCTCGATCCACAGCGGTGTGAAGCAGTTCTTCCAGCAGAACCCGCCGCCAGGCACCTACATCGCCTGGTTGCGTGACAACGGCAAGATCGCCCAGGGCCCGCGCGAGCACACGGTACGTCCGGGCGAGACCCTGGCGATGATCGCCGTGCGCTACCAGGTCAGCGTCGCCAGCCTGCGCAGCAGCAACAGCCTCAAGAGCGATGAGCTGAAGGTCGGCCAGAACCTCGACATTCCCGCCACTACCCTGGCGGGCCAGCCATGAGTTCCGCTTCGCGAATAGAACTGCTCAGCCCGCGCCTTGCCAACCAGATCGCCGCAGGCGAGGTGGTCGAGCGGCCGGCTTCGGTGATCAAGGAACTGCTGGAAAACAGCCTCGACTCCGGCGCCCGGCGCATCGATGTCGAGGTGGAGCAGGGCGGCGTCAAGCTGCTCAAGGTACGCGACGACGGCAGCGGTATCGCCTCCGACGACCTGCCGCTGGCACTGGCGCGTCACGCCACCAGCAAGATCCGTGATCTCGAGGACCTGGAGCGGGTAATGAGCCTTGGCTTCCGTGGCGAGGCCCTGGCGTCGATCAGTTCCGTGGCGCGCCTGACCCTGACGTCGCGCACCCGCGACGCCCAGCAGGCCTGGCAGGTGGAAACCGAAGGCTGCGACATGGCGCCCCGGGTGCAGCCTGCGGCCCATCCGGTAGGCACGTCGGTGGAAGTGCGTGACCTGTTCTTCAATACACCGGCGCGACGCAAGTTCCTCAAGACCGAGAAGACCGAATTCGACCATCTCCAGGAAGTGATCCGACGCCTGGCGCTGGCGCGTTTCGATGTCGGGTTCCACCTGCGTCATAACGGCAAGAGCATTCTCAGCCTGCACGAGGCGCCGGACGAGCTGTCCCGGGCGCGGCGTGTCGGGGCGATCTGCGGGCCGGGTTTTCTTGAGCAGGCGCTGCCGATCGAAATCGAACGCAATGGCCTGCGCCTGTGGGGCTGGGTCGGGTTGCCGACCTTTTCGCGCAGCCAGGCGGACCTGCAATATTTCTTCGTGAACGGCCGCGCGGTACGCGACAAGCTGGTCGCCCACGCAGTGCGCCAGGCGTACCGCGATGTGCTGTTCAATGGTCGGCACCCGACCTTCGTGCTGTTCCTCGAACTCGATCCGACCGGCGTCGATGTCAACGTTCATCCGACCAAGCATGAGGTGCGCTTCCGCGATGGGCGCATGGTCCATGACTTCCTCTACGGCACGCTGCACCGGGCACTGGCCGATGTGCGGCCGGACGACCAGGTGGCCGCACCGGCGGCGACCGAGGAAATCATCCGGGCTACCGGCTTGCAGGCCGGGGAGTTCGGGCCGCAGGGCGAGATGCGGCTTTCCGCTGCCGTGCTGGAGCAGCCGCTCGCGGCGCCCTCGGCGAGCCCTGCCGGCAGCGGTTACCAATACAACTACACGCCGCGACCGACTGCCAGCGTGCCGGTCGAGGAGGCGCGCGAGGTCTATCGCGAGTTCTATTCGCCGTTGGCCAATGCGCAGCCGGCGCCGCTGCCGGAGAGCGAGCGCGACATTCCCCCGCTGGGCTACGCCCTGGCGCAACTGAAAGGCATCTATATCCTGGCCGAGAACGCCCATGGCCTGGTGCTGGTGGACATGCACGCGGCCCATGAGCGGATCATGTACGAGCGCCTGAAGATCGCCATGGCCAGCGAAGGCCTGAGCGGCCAGCCGCTGCTGGTGCCGGAGTCCCTGGCCCTGAGCCAGCGCGAGGCGGATTGCGCGGAAGAGCATGCCCAGTGGTTCCAGCGCCTGGGCTTCGAATTGCAGCGCCTGGGCCCGGAAAGCCTGGCGATCCGGCAGATTCCGGCGCTGCTCAAGCAGGCCGAGGCCAATCGCCTGGTGCAGGACGTTCTCGCCGACCTGATGGAATATGGCACCAGCGACCGGATCCAGGCGCACCTGAACGAGTTGCTTGGCACCATGGCCTGCCACGGCGCGGTGCGGGCCAACCGGCGCCTGGCCATCCCGGAAATGAATGGCCTGTTGCGCGACATGGAAAACACCGAGCGCAGCGGCCAATGCAACCATGGTCGCCCGACCTGGACCCAGATGGGCCTGGACGACCTCGACAAACTGTTCCTGCGCGGTCGTTGAAAGAATGGCGTTGTCGAAACCTCCTGCGATATTCCTGATGGGCCCGACCGCGGCGGGCAAGACCGACCTGGCCATCGAACTGACCAAGGTGCTGCCCTGCGAGCTGATCAGCGTCGACTCGGCGTTGATCTATCGCGGCATGGATATCGGCACGGCCAAGCCGTCGAAGGACATCCTCGCGGCCCATCCCCATCGTCTGATCGACATCCTCGACCCGGCAGAAAGCTATTCCGCTGCGGATTTCCGCCGCGATGCCCTCGACGCCATGGCCGATATCACCGCGAGGGGCAAGATTCCGTTGCTGGTGGGCGGCACCATGCTTTATTACAAGGCCCTGCTGGAAGGCCTGGCGGATATGCCGGCGGCCGACCCGCAGGTGCGCGCCGACCTGGAAGCCCAGGCGCAGCGGCAGGGCTGGCAGGCACTGCATGACGAACTCGCAGCGGTCGATCCGGTCTCGGCGGCGCGTATCCATCCGAATGATCCGCAGCGCCTGATCCGTGCGCTCGAAGTGTATCGGGTGAGCGGTTCAACGATGACGTCACATCGTTTGCGTCAAGCTGAGCAAAGTAATAGCACTGACCCTTCTGGGCAGGGGCAATTGCCCTATACTGTCGCCAGCCTGGCCATCGCCCCGCAGGACCGACAGGTTCTGCATGAGCGAATTGCAGCAAGATTCACGCAAATGCTGGAACAGGGCTTCATTGACGAGGTCCGATTGCTGCGTGCGAGAAGTGACTTGCACGCGGGACTGCCGTCTATACGGGCAGTTGGTTATCGCCAGGTCTGGGATCACCTTGATGGCAAGCTGACTTCAGTTGAAATGCAGGAGCGCGGCATCATTGCCACCCGCCAGTTGGCGAAGCGGCAATTTACCTGGTTGCGCAGTTGGGCCGGCCTTCATTGGTTGGACAGCCTGGCTTGCGACAATCTGTCTCGCACCTTGAAATACCTCGGGAGCGCCTCCATATTGGGCTGAATCCCGCAAATTGCCGTCTATCCTTGGGGGTGGGGCGGCTTGAGCCATCAGTTTTCTTGTTTTTTTACTATTGATCCTTACAGGAGTGCGGCATATGTCAAAAGGGCATTCGCTACAAGACCCTTACTTGAATACTTTGAGAAAGGAAAAAGTCGGGGTTTCGATCTATCTGGTCAACGGCATCAAGCTGCAAGGCACCATCGAGTCCTTCGACCAATTCGTTATCCTGCTGAAGAACACCGTCAGCCAGATGGTGTACAAACACGCAATCTCGACCGTCGTTCCGGTCCGTCCGATTCGTCTGCCTAGCGCAGCTGATGCCGATCACGGCGACGCTGAGCCAGGTAACGCCTGATAGGAGCCTGCTTTGTTCTTTGAGCGCCACGGTGGTGGTGAACGGGCCGTTCTCGTTCATCTGGAAGGTCAGAGCCCTGAGGCGCGCGAAGACCCGCAGGAGTTCCAGGAGCTGGCCTTGTCGGCCGGCGCCGATATCGTTGCGCTTGCCAATGTGGCGCGACACCAGCCAACTGCCAAGTTCCTGATCGGCAGCGGCAAGGTCGAGGAACTGCGCGACCTGGTCAAGGCCGAAGAGGCCGACCTGGTCATCTTCAACCACACCCTTACGCCCAGCCAGGAACGTAACCTCGAGCGTGTCTTCGAGTGTCGCGTGCTGGACCGTACCGGGCTGATCCTCGACATCTTCGCCCAGCGCGCCCGTACCCACGAAGGCAAGCTGCAGGTCGAGCTGGCGCAGCTCGAACACATGAGCACGCGCCTGGTTCGCGGCTGGACCCACCTTGAACGGCAGAAAGGCGGTATCGGTCTGCGCGGTCCGGGTGAAACCCAGCTGGAAACCGACCGCCGCCTGCTGCGGGTGCGCCTGCGCCAGATCAAGGCGCGCCTGGAGAAGGTGCGCAGCCAGCGTGAACAGGCGCGGCGCGGGCGCAAGCGGGCCGACGTACCTTCGGTTTCACTGGTGGGCTATACCAACGCCGGCAAATCGACCCTGTTCAATGCCCTGACCTCGTCCGAGGTCTACGCCGCCGACCAGCTCTTCGCCACCCTCGACCCGACCTTGCGCCGTCTCGAACTGGGCGACATCGGGCCGATCGTGCTGGCGGACACCGTGGGCTTCATTCGTCACCTGCCGCACAAGCTGGTCGAGGCTTTTCGGGCTACGCTCGAAGAGTCGAGCAACTCCGACCTGCTGCTGCATGTGATCGATGCCCACGAGCCCGAACGCATGGCGCAGATCGAGCAGGTGATGGCGGTGCTCGGCGAGATCGGTGCCGAAGGCTTGCCGATCCTCGAGGTGTATAACAAACTCGACCTGCTTGAAGGCATTGAGCCACATATCCAGCGCAATGCCGACGGCAAGCCTGAAAGGGTGTGGGTCTCGGCCCGCGAGGGTCGCGGTCTGGAGTTGGTGGGGCAGGCGATTGCCGAATTGCTGGGGGATGACCTGTTCATCGGCACCCTTCGCCTGGAACAGCGCTACGCGCGTTTGCGTGCGCAATTCTTTGCGGCGGGGGCCGTGCAGAACGAAGAACACGACGAGGAGGGCAGCAGCCTGTTGGCCGTGCGTTTGCCGCGGGCCGACTTCAACCGCCTGGTGGCGCGCGAAGGGCTGGAGCCGGTCGAGTTCATCGAACAACATACTTTGCAATAAATGCCTGGCGACGCGGTCAGGCAGCCGTCACAGGCATTCTGTAGCATTGGACGGCGCGCCGTTTGGCGCGTCTTTGCTTTATCAGATGGAGAGCGCTATGGCTTGGAATGAGCCGGGTGGCAACTCGAACAATCAGGATCCCTGGGGTGGGCGTCGCGGCGGTAGTGGTGGCGGCGGCGGCGACAAGAAAGGCCCTCCGGATCTCGACGAGGCCTTCCGCAAGCTGCAGGACAGCCTGAACGGCATGTTTGGCAGCGGCAAGAAACGTGGTGGTGGCGACAGCCTTCCCAAAGGTGGCGGCTTCGGCCTGCTCGGCGTCGGCCTTGCCGTACTGGCGGCCATCTGGCTGTACAGCGCGGTCTACGTCGTGGACGAGCAGGAGCAGGCCGTGGTGCTGCGCTTCGGCAAGTACTACGAGACCGTAGGGCCGGGCCTGAACATCTACTTCCCGCCGATGGACCGCAAGTACATGGAAAACGTCACGCGCGAGCGTGCGTACACCAAGCAGGGCCAGATGCTGACCGAGGACGAGAACATCGTCGAGGTGCCGCTGACCGTGCAGTACAAGATCAGCAACCTGCAGGACTTCGTCCTGAACGTCGACCAGCCTGAAGTCAGCCTGCAGCACGCGACCGACAGCGCCCTGCGCCACGTGGTCGGCTCGACCGCGATGGACAAGGTGCTGACCGAAGGCCGCGAGCAGATGGCCGTGGAGATCAAGGAGCGTCTGCAACGCTTCCTCGACACCTACCGTACCGGCATCACCGTCACCCAGGTCAACGTGCAGAGCGCGGCAGCACCGCGTGAAGTACAGGAAGCCTTCGACGACGTGATCCGTGCCCGTGAAGACGAGCAGCGTGCCCGCAACCAGGCCGAATCCTACGCCAACGGCGTGGTGCCGGAAGCCCGTGGTCAGGCACAGCGCATCATCGAGGATGCCAACGGCTACCGCGATGAAGTCATCTCCCGTGCCAAGGGTGAGGCCGACCGCTTCACCAAGCTGGTCGCCGAGTACCGCAAGGCACCGGAGGTCACCCGCGAGCGTCTGTACCTGGAGACCATGCAAGAGGTCTACAGCAACACCAGCAAGGTGCTCGTCACCGGCAAGGACGGGCAGAACAACCTGCTCTACCTGCCGCTGGACAAGATGGTCGGTGGTAGCCGCAGTGCCAGTGCACCGGTAAACAGCGCGCCTGCGACTTCGGTCAACGACGCCGCCCGTGCCGTGGACCTGCAACAGCAACAGCAAGTGCGCACCAGGGAGAGCCGCTGATGAGCAATAAATCGCTGATCGCCCTGATTGTCGGCGTGGTCCTGGCCATCGTGGCCTGGAACAGCTTCTACATCGTGGCCCAGACCGAACGCGCGGTGCTCCTGCGCTTCGGCAAGGTGGTCCAGGCGGATGTCCAGCCCGGCCTGCAACTGAAGATCCCGTACGTCAACCAGGTGCGCAAGTTCGACGCCCGCCTGATGACCCTCGACGCTCCGACCCAGCGGTTCCTGACCCTGGAGAAGAAAGCGGTGATGGTCGATGCCTACGCCAAATGGCGGGTCAAGGACGCCGAGCGCTTCTACACCGCGACCTCCGGCATGAAGCAGATCGCCGACGAGCGCCTGTCCCGTCGTCTGGAAAGCGGCCTGCGCGACCAGTTCGGCAAGCGCACCCTGCATGAAGTGGTTTCCGGTGAGCGCGATGCGCTGATGGCCGATATCACCGCTTCCCTGAACCGCATGGCGGAGAAGGAGCTGGGCATCGAGGTGGTGGACGTTCGCGTCAAGGCCATCGACCTGCCGAAGGAAGTGAACCGCAGCGTGTTCGAGCGGATGAGCACCGAGCGTGAGCGTGAAGCCCGCGAGCACCGCGCCAAGGGTAACGAGCTGGCCGAAGGCATCCGTGCCGACGCCGATCGTCAGCGCCGGGTACTGCTGGCGGAAGCCTATCGCGAGTCGGAAGAGACCCGCGGTGACGGTGATGCCCAGGCGGCGGCGATCTACGCCAAGGCCTACGGCCAGGACCAGGAGTTCTACGCGTTCTACCGTAGCCTGAATGCCTACCGCGAGAGCTTCAGCAGCAAGGACGATGTTCTGGTCCTCGACCCGAGCAGCGAGTTCTTCCGCTTCATGAACAAAGCGAAACCTTGAAGTCGAATCACCCCGCTGGGCGGCTAATGCGTCGGGCGGGGTGATTTCTGCAAGACAACGGGTGTATGATGCGGCAGCCGGGAAATTCCCGGCTTTTTTGCGTCTGCGAGATCGAATGCCGGAACAGGCCCGCGATCCGGGGCGCGACCAATGATTCACGAGGGTCTCGGCACTGCGGCAACGCTGGAATCGGCGCTGCGCGCGTGATTTGCCGGAACCTGCTTCACTCACGGCCGCGCCCGCGGGCTGGCCGCCCGGACCACAGGGGAAATGGCGTAATGGCAACGGTAGACCGCTGGCTGCTGCCAGATGGCATCGAAGAAGTACTGCCACCTGAAGCGACGCGCATCGAGATCGCGCGTCGTCAGGTGTTGGATCTGTTCCAGAGCTGGGGTTACGAGTTCGTCGTGACTCCCCATATCGAGTACCTGGAATCGCTGCTCACCGGTGCCGGTCAGGACCTGGACCTGCGGACCTTCAAGGTGGTCGATCCACAATCCGGCCGGCAGATGGGCTTCCGTGCCGACATCACGCCGCAGGTCGCGCGCATCGATGCGCATACCCTGCGCCGCGAAGGCCCGAGCCGCCTGTGCTACGCCGGCAGCGTCCTGCACGCTCAGCCACGGGCCCTGTCGACCTCGCGCAGCCCGATCCAGCTCGGTGCCGAGCTGTACGGCGACGCCAGCCCGGTCAGCGACGTGGAAGTGATCAGCCTGATGCTGGCCATGCTGCAACTGGCCGACGTGCCGGATGTGCACATGGACCTCGGCCATGTCGGTATCTACCGCGGCCTGGCCCGTGCCGCCGGGCTGTCCGGTGCGGTCGAGCAACAGCTGTTCGATGCCCTGCAGCGCAAGGCCATCGACGAAGTCATCGCCCTGACCGCCAACCTGCCGGCAGACCTGGCCGGCATGCTCCGCGCTCTGGCCGAGCTGTGCGGCGGCCGCGAAGTGCTGGAAGCCGCCCGCGTGCGCCTGGGCCGTGCCCCGGCCGCAGTGCTGGCAGCGCTGGATGACCTGATGAGCATCGCCGACCGGCTGACCGCGCGTTATCCGGACCTGCCGTTGTATTTCGACCTGGGCGAGCTGCGTGGCTACCACTACCACACCGGTGTGGTGTTCGCCGCGTTCGTCCCGGGTGTCGGCCAATCGATCGCCCAGGGCGGTCGCTACGACGATATCGGAGCTGACTTCGGCCGGGCACGTCCGGCCACCGGTTTCTCCACGGATTTGAAGACCCTGGTAACACTGGGGCGGGCAGAGGTCGTGTTGCCCACTGGCGGGATCTGGATGCCCGACAGTGTGGATGCGGCTCTGTGGCAGTTGGTCTGCCAGTTGCGCAGTGACGGTCAGCGGGTTGTGCAGGCATTGCCTGGCCAGCCGCTGGCTGCCGCCATCGAGGCGGACTGCGACCGGCAATTGATTCTGCAAAACGGGCTCTGGCAGGTTCTGCCACTGGCCATCTGAGATTAGCCGCCGGCCCTCTCGCCGGCGCCAAGTTTGCGCGAATGAGGACAAGTGTTATGGGTAAGAATGTCGTAGTCCTGGGCACCCAATGGGGTGATGAGGGCAAAGGCAAGATCGTCGATCTGCTGACCGAACATGCCGCCGCCGTAGTGCGCTACCAAGGTGGCCACAACGCAGGTCACACCCTGGTGATCGACGGCGAGAAAACCGTGCTGCACCTGATTCCTTCGGGCGTCCTGCGCGAAGGCGTGCAGTGCCTGATCGGCAACGGCGTGGTCGTCGCTCCCGACGCCCTGCTGCGTGAAATCACCAAGCTGGAAGAAAAAGGCGTCCCGGTTCGCGATCGCCTGCGTATCAGCCCGGCCTGCCCGCTGATCCTGTCCTACCATGTGGCCCTCGACCAGGCACGCGAGAAGGCCCGTGGCGAGCAGAAGATCGGCACCACCGGTCGCGGCATCGGCCCGGCCTACGAAGACAAGGTCGCTCGTCGTGGCCTGCGTGTCGGCGACCTGTTCCACCGCGAGCGTTTCGCCGCCAAGCTGGGCGAGCTGCTGGACTACCACAACTTCCAGCTGGTCAACTACTACAAGGAGCCGGCCATCGACTTCCAGGAAACCCTGGACCAGTGCATGGCCTACGCCGAGCAACTGAAACCGATGATGCTCGACGTCACCGCCGAACTGCACGCCCTGCGCCGCGCCGGCAAGGACATCATGTTCGAGGGCGCCCAGGGCTCGCTGCTGGACATCGACCACGGCACCTACCCGTACGTCACCAGCTCCAACACCACCGCTGGCGGTATCGCCACCGGTTCCGGCGTTGGCCCGATGTACATCGACTACATCCTCGGCATCACCAAGGCCTACACCACCCGCGTCGGTTCCGGCCCGTTCCCGACCGAACTGTTCGATGACGTCGGTGCCTACCTGGCCAAGCGCGGCCATGAGTTCGGTGCCACCACCGGCCGGGCCCGTCGTTGCGGCTGGTTCGACGCCGTCATCCTGCGTCGCGCCATCGACGTCAACAGCATCTCGGGCCTGTGCCTGACCAAGCTGGACGTGCTGGACGGCCTGGAAACCATCCGCATCTGCGTGGGCTACAAGAACGAAAACGGTGCCGTCATCGACGCTCCGACCGACGCCGACAGCTACATCGGCCTGGAGCCGGTGTACGAAGAAATGCCGGGCTGGAGCGAATCGACCGTGGGCGCCAAGACCCTGGACGAGTTGCCGGCCAACGCCCGTGCCTACATCAAGCGCGTGGAAGAGCTGGTCGGTGCGCCGATCGACATCATCTCGACCGGTCCTGACCGCAACGAGACTATTGTCCTGCGTCATCCTTTCGCCTGATTTAGCCAAGCGATAAAGCCAAAGGCCCCTTTTTAGGGGCCTTTGGCGTTTTTGACCCTCTGCTGCGGCACAAGCCTTGCTGTGAAATTGCCTTCAGGATTGCCATCACTGTAATGGCTCCAAATAGCAGAGGGATTCATTGTGTCTGCCGTTATCTCATTGTTACGAAGCCGCCTCTTGCGGCCTGTCTTTGTGGCGCTTGGTATCGCTCTTTTGGTGCAGGTGGTCGTCGCTGTGGTGTTGACCCGCAGCACGGTTACCGCTTTGGAGGCCGATCTGGGCGATCGCCTGGGCGCCGACAGCCAGAAACTGGCAACCGAACTCGACCAGGCGGCCAAGGAAGTCAGCTCGGGGCTGAGCAGCCTTTCCGAAAGTACCCGCCAGCGTCTTACCGCCGGTTTATCGTCGCGCCTGGAAGAAGAGCAGGCGCAACTGCGCGCCACCCTGGAGAAGAACCTGCGCGACTCGGCCAACGACATGGCCGAACTGCTCGCCTCGGTGGCACCCCGGGCCATCTGGGACGTGGACGTGCCGACCCTGTCGGAATTCGCCCGTCGTGCCCAGCGCAATCCCAACGTGCTTTTCGTCGTCTATGACGACGCCCAGGGCGAGCACCTTACGCGCTACCTGAACCGCCAGAACCCGATCAACCAGGCCCTGCTCGACAAGGGCAAGGGCGAGCGCGCCCTCGACAAGGTGCTGGATGCCGCGCGCAACGACCCGGCGGTGTACTTCGTCGAGGCCTCGATCAACCCCAATGGCGCCGAGATCGGCAAAGTCTTGATGGGGATCTCCACCGCCTCGGTGGACGCCGAACTGCAAGCCCTGGACAAGCGCTTCTCCGCCCTGATCGCCAGCGGCGACCAACTGGTGGCCGACAGCCTGACCAGCGCCGCTGCCGACAGTACCAAGGCCCTGCAAAGCCGCCTGCAGACCGCCCAGGGCAGCGCCTTGCAAATGAAGGCCAACACCTCGCAAAGCGTGCAGGATGCCGCAACCACCCTGCGCTGGCGCATCGGTGCGGGCCTGGCGCTGGTCGGTTGCGGTGTGCTGCTGGTGGTAGCGATCGTTCTGGGTCGGCGCGTGGTCAACAAGCTGCGCCTGCTGATCGCCGCGCTCGATGACCTGGCCGCCGGCGACGGCGATCTGACCAAGCGCGTAGCCATCGACAGCCGCGACGAGATCGGCGACATGGCTGCGGCGGTCAACCGCTTCGTCGACAAGTTGCAACCCATTGTCCGCGAGGCCGGCGAAGTGGCGCAGCGCACCGGTGTGGAGATCAGCAGCATGGCCCAGCGCAGCGCCGGCGCCGACTCTGCTGCCGCATTGCAGCGTGACGAGGTGGCGGAAAGCCTGCGCGCCCTGTCGAGCATGGCCGATGAGGCGCAGGCGGAAAGCCGTGCCATGCAGGAGGCCTTGCAGCAGGTAGTGGATATCCGCCAGGCCACCGACGAGAACAGCCGCAGCTCGGCCCAGGTCGCCACGTTGATCGAGGCGCTGGCCGGCCAGGTGGATACCGGCTCCAAGGTGATCGAGCGCCTGGCCGAGCAGAGCGAGCAGATCGAAGTGGTGCTGACCGTGATCCATGGCATCGCCGAGCAGACCAACCTGCTGGCGCTCAACGCGGCGATCGAGGCGGCGCGGGCCGGGGAGACCGGGCGCGGCTTTGCCGTGGTAGCCGACGAAGTGCGGGCACTGGCGAGCAAGACGCAAAGCTCGACGGGCGACATCCAGGCCCATATCGGCGCGCTGCAGCAAGGCGCCAAGGAAGCCGTGGCGGCGATCAGCCAGGCCGGGCGCCAGGCCAGCGAAGGTTTGCTGGTGCTGCGCGACAACGCCCGTCTGCAACAGTCGGTGCAGGCCTCGGTAGAGCAGGTGCACGCGGCCATCGGCCTGGCCACCCGCGCTGCCGAGCAACAGGCCCAGGGCGCGCAGGCGGTAAGGGGAAGGGTGGAAAACATCCATGCCCAGGCCGAACGCGCGGCCCAGGTGGTCATGCAGACCACCGCCAGCAGCAAGGTGCTCGATGAACTGGCGGCCCAGCTCAAGGCCAGCCTGGGCCAGTTCCGCGCCTGATCAGGCGCGGTTCAGGTACATCCGGGTGGTCAGCAGGTACACCGGCAACCCGGACACCAGGATCAGCAGCGCCGCGTAGGGCGCCGCCGCAGCGAACTCGACGTTGGCGGTATGCGCCCAGACCTCGGTGGCCAGGGTGGTCATGCCGGTGGGGCTGAGCAGCAGGGTCGCGGTGAGTTCCTTCATGGCGTCGAGGAACACCAGGGCGAAGGCGGCGGCCAGGGCCGGGAAGATGATCGGCAGGGTGATCCGGCAAAACGCCATGAACGGCGTCGCGCCGAGTGTGCGTGCCGCCTCTTCCAGCTGTGGCGCGGCCTTGGTCAAGGCCGTGCGCACCGGCGCCTGGGCCAGCGGCAGGAACAGCAAGGCATAGGCCAGCAGCAACAGCCCGGTGGTCTGGTACAGCGCCGGCACATAGTGCAGGGCGAAATACACCAGGGTCAGGGCAATCACCAGCCCCGGCAGGGCATGCAACAGGTACGGCAGGCGCTCGGCCCAGATCGCCAGCCGGCCTTTGTAGCGCACCACCAGGAAGCTGACCGGCAGGGCCAGCAGCAGGCTCACGCCGGCACCACCCAAGGAGATCGACAGCGACGACAGCAGCGCCCGGCTGATGTCCGCCACCGGGAAGGCCGCCGACGAACCCACGCTCAACCAGTACGCCAGCATCCCCAGCGGAATGCCGCTGCCGAGGATCGCCAGGCCCAGGCAATACGCCTGGCCCAGCGGCATCCAACCGCGCAGGCGGATCGGCGCGCCGCGCCGGGCCACGCCCTGGCCAATCCGCACATGCCGCGCCTTGCCGCGCACCCGCAGTTCCAACCACAACATCAGCAGGCACATCAGCAGCAGCACGGCGGACAGCATCGCCGCGTTGGCATTGCTGAACTCCAGCTCGAATTGCTGGTAGATCGCCGTGGTGAAGGTCTGCAGGTTGAGGATCGACAGGGCGCCGAACTCCACCAGCATGTGCAGGGCGATCAGCAGGCAGCCACCAAGGATCGACGGCCACAGCAGCGGCAGGGTGACCCGGCGGAACACCGCCCGGCGGTTGCAGCCCATGGTTCGTGCCGACTCTTCCAACGAGGTATCGAGGTTGCGCAGGGTCGCTGCCACCGGCAGGAACACCAGCGGATACTTGGACAGGCTCATCACCAGGATCGCGCCCCACAGCCCTTCGAATTTCGGGCTCAGGGACACCCAGGTGAAGCCACTGACGAAGGACGGCACGGCGAACGGCAGGCACAACACCACGCCCCACAGGCGCCGCCCGGGCAGGTCGCTGCGTTCCAGCAGCCAGGCCAGGGACAGGCCGACCACCGCACAGGTGACGGTGACCCCGACCATCAGCAGCAAGGTATTGCGCATCAGGCCCCAGACGAAGGGCCGCCAGATCAGGCGCAGAGCCTCGTGCCAGCCGGCTTCCCAGGTCTTCATCGCTACGTACAGCAGCGGCAGCAGGCTCAGCCCCACCAGCAGCAGGACCGGCAGCACCACCCACACCGACGGGCGCTTGCGCCGCGGCACGAAGCCGCTTTTCAGCTCCACGGGAAGCGCGGCGCTCATCAGAGCAGGCCGACTTCGCGTTCGAGTTCCAGCGCTTCCTCGGCATTACCCAGGTCGGCCGGGGTGATCTTCGGCGGACGCAGGTCTTCGAACGGCTTCAGGCCCTGGTCGGAGACCATGCCCTTGTGCAGCGGGTACTCGGCGGTGGTCTGGGTGATGACGCGCTGTCCTTCTTCGCTGGCCATCCAGGCGAGCAGGGCCTGGGCTTCCTTCGGATGCTTGCTGGCCTTGACCGCAGCGGCGCCGGAAATGGTCATCAGGCCGCCGACGTCGCCGTCCGCCAGGTAATACAGTTTGGAATCCAGCTGGCCGCGCTCCTTCTTCAGCGCATACCAGTAGTAGTTGTTGACCAGCACCGCAGCCACTTCGCCGTTTTCCACGGCCTTCAGGGCGACCATGTTGTTGGTGTAGGTCTTGCCGAAGGCCTTGAGGCCGGTCAGCCATTCCTCGGCGGCTTCGCGGCCGTGCATTTTCAGGATGGCCACGGCCTGCTCCTGGAAGGCACCGCTGGTCGGCACGAAGCCGATCTTGCCGTCCCACTCCGGACCGGCGAAGTCCATCACCGATTGCGGCAGGTCCTTTTCGTCGATTTCCTTGGGATTGAAGGCCACGACCCGGGTGCGTGCGGTCACGCCCATCCAGGTACCGTTGGCGGCGACGAATTCCTTGGGCAGGACGTCCAGGGTCGATTGATCGATGGTCGCCAGCAGGCCCAGTTCGCCGAGGTTGTTCAGCGGCGGGGATTCCTCGGTGTAGATCACATCGGCGGGAGAACGCTCGCCTTCCTCGATGATCTGGCTGGCCAGCTGGTTGCTGCTGCCCTTGCGGATGTTGATATGGATGCCGGTCTTGGCCTCGTAGGCCTTGGCGATGGCTTCGCCGATTTCCTTGTGCTGGCCGTTGTAGAGCGTCAGGGTCACCGGATCGGCGGCCATCGCGGCAGGTGCGGCAAGCACCAGGCCAAGAAGGGAAACGGCCAGGCCGCGCAAAATCGGGTTACTGCGAATCGTCATGCGGGTGAATCCTCGCTTGCGGCTACATATTTGGAAACAATGGTAAACGAAATCGTTTCTCATGTGGCCGTATGGCGGGAATTTCATGAGTTGTGAGGGTGGCGGGGCGATATATCGAGTCGTAGCGGGGAGGGTGTGAATAACGGGCATAAAAAAACCCGCTTTCGCGGGTTTCTTTAGAAATATGGTGCCCAGAAGAAGACTCGAACTTCCACGACCGTAAGGTCACCAGCACCTGAAGCTGGCGTGTCTACCAATTTCACCATCTGGGCAAAGGTTGAAGCATTTGTAACAAATTCGTTGTAGCGTGTCGCGTAAATTCCAGCCTTGTGACTCGTTGGCTGAAATTTGAAATTGGTGCCCAGAAGAAGACTCGAACTTCCACGACCGTAAGGTCACCAGCACCTGAAGCTGGCGTGTCTACCAATTTCACCATCTGGGCATTTCGCTGATTGCGCTTCGACGTAGTGTTTTACATCGTGCAGCTTCTCAACTATAACGACGGTGTCCGTCGCTGTGGTGCGCACTATACGGATGGCCCCCGGGGCTGTAAACCCCCGTTCGAAAAAAATCTTAAAAAATTCAAGCCGTTGATCGACCGAAGCCCAGAACCCGTTTACAGGCCGTCCCGGGTGGGGCTGTCCAAGGTTGAAATTTCCGGTTTCAATACGGCTATGCCAAACTAACCCTTATATAGACAAGGTGAACCCCTCCTAATGGCCGATTGGCAGTCCCTCGATCCCGAGGCCGCTCGTGAAGCGGAAAAATACGAAAACCCCATCCCTAGCCGTGAGCTGATCCTCCAGCACCTCGCCGAACGAGGCTCGCCGGCTGCGCGCGAGCAACTGGTTGAGGAGTTCGGTTTGCACACCGAGGATCAGATCGAGGCCCTGCGCCGTCGCCTGCGGGCAATGGAGCGCGATGGTCAGCTGATCTACACCCGGCGCGGCACCTATGCCCCGGTAGACAAGCTGGACCTCATCCTCGGCCGTGTCTCGGGCCACCGCGACGGTTTCGGCTTCCTGATCCCCGACGATGGTACGGAAGACCTGTTCCTCAGCCCGTCGCAGATGCGCCTGGTGTTCGATGGCGACCGCGCCCTGGCCCGGGTTTCCGGCGTCGACCGCCGTGGCCGCCGGGAAGGCGTGCTGGTAGAGATCATTTCCCGCGCCCACGAGAGCATCGTCGGCCGCTACTTCGAGGAAGGCGGCATCGGCTTCGTCACCGCCGACAACCCGAAGATCCAGCAGGAAGTGCTGGTCACGCCTGGCCGCAACGCAGGGGCCAAGATCGGCCAGTTCGTCGAGGTGAAGATCACCCACTGGCCAACCCCGCGCTTCCAGCCGCAGGGCGATGTAATCGAAGTGATCGGCAACTACATGGCGCCGGGCATGGAAATCGACGTGGCCCTGCGCAGCTACGACATTCCGCATGTATGGCCCGAAGCTGTCATCAAGGAAGCCCGTAAGCTCAAGCCGGACGTGGAAGAAAAGGACAAGGAAAAGCGCATCGACCTGCGCCACCTGCCGTTCGTCACCATCGACGGCGAAGACGCCCGCGACTTCGACGATGCCGTGTATTGCGAGAGCCTTGGCAAGCTGCGCCTGTTCTCCGGTGGCTGGCGCCTGTACGTGGCGATCGCCGACGTATCCAGCTACGTCCGTCTTGGTTCGGCGCTCGACGCCGAAGCCCAGGTCCGCGGCAACTCGGTGTACTTCCCCGAGCGGGTGATCCCGATGCTGCCGGAGGAACTGTCCAACGGCCTGTGCTCGCTGAACCCGCACGTCGATCGCCTGGCCATGGTCTGTGAAATGACCATCAACAAGTCCGGGCAGATGGTCGATTACCAGTTCTATGAAGCGGTGATCCACTCCCACGCGCGCCTGACCTACAACAAGGTCAGCAGCATGCTGGAGCATGCCCGCACCCGCGAAGGCCGTGCCCTGCGCGAGGAATACAGCGAAGTACTGCCGCACCTCAAGCAGCTCTATGCGCTGTACAAGGTGCTGCTCGATGCCCGCCACACCCGCGGCGCGATCGACTTCGAGACCCAGGAAACCCGCATCATCTTCGGCGCCGAGCGCAAGATCGCGGAGATCCGTCCGACCGTGCGCAACGACGCGCACAAGCTGATCGAGGAATGCATGCTGGCGGCCAACGTGGCCACCGCCGAATTCCTCAAGAAGCATGAGGTTCCGGCCCTGTACCGGGTTCACGACGGTCCGCCGCCGGAGCGCCTGGAAAAGCTGCGCGCCTTCCTCGGCGAGCTGGGCCTGTCGCTGCATAAAGGCAAGGACCCGTCGCCGAAGGACTACCAGGCCCTGCTGGCAAGCATCGCCGGGCGCCCGGACTTCCACCTGATCCAGACCGTGATGCTGCGCTCCCTGAGCCAGGCGGTGTACAGCGCCGAGAACAACGGCCACTTCGGCCTGAACTACGAGGCCTACACCCACTTCACTTCGCCGATCCGTCGTTATCCGGACCTGCTGGTACACCGCGCCATCCGTAGCGTGATCCGTTCCCGCGTGGAAACCCCGCACGTCAAGCGCGCCGGGGCGATGAGCATTCCCAAGGCACGGATCTACCCGTACGACGAGAACACCCTGGAGCAACTGGGCGAACAGTGCTCGATGAGCGAACGGCGCGCCGACGAGGCGACCCGCGACGTGGTCAACTGGCTCAAGTGCGAATACATGAAGGACCGCGTCGGCGAATCCTTCCCGGGTGTGATCACCGCGGTGACCGGCTTCGGCCTGTTCGTCGAGCTGACCGACATCTATGTCGAGGGCATGGTCCACGTCAGTGCGCTGCCGGGCGACTATTACCACTTCGACCCGGTGCACCACCGCCTGACCGGCGAGCGCACCGGCCGCAGCTTCCGTCTCGGCGACACCGTCGAAGTGCGGGTGATGCGCGTCGACCTGGAGCAGCGCAAGATCGACTTCGAAATGTCGGAGAACGCCCTGAAGGCGCCGATCGGGCGCAAACAGCGTTCGGCCGAGCCGGCAGCGGCGACCGGCGCGAAGATCGGCGTAGGCCTGAATGCCAAAGGCAAGGCGGCAGATCCTGCACCTGCTCCGGCCAAGGCAGAGCGTCCTGCCCGTCGCAGCAAGAAGGACGAAACCTCCGAAGCCTATTTCTCCTCCCATGCCGCAACGAACAACGCCGAAGTGCGCAAGAGCCGGGAAATGAAGAAGGCCCTGCTTTCCGAGGCGCGGCACGCCCATGCCAGTGGCAAGCCGGCGGGCAAGTCCGCGGGCAAATCGGAGAAACCGAGCAAACACCGCAAGGGGCCGCCAAAGTCCGGTTCCACTTCGCGTAAACCGAAAGGCAAGTCATGAGTCAGTTGGAAAAGATCTACGGCGTGCATGCCGTGGAAGCCCTGTTGCGCTTTCACCCCAAGCGGGTGAAGCAGATCTGGCTGTCGGAAGGTCGTAGCGAGCCGCGGGTCCAGGCGCTGTTGGCGCTGGCCGCGGAATACCGGGTCAGCGTCGGCCAGGCCGAGCGCCGCGAAATGGACGCCTGGGTCGAAGGCGTGCACCAGGGCGTGGTCGCCGAGGTCAGCCCGAGCCAGGTCTGGGGCGAGGCAATGCTCGAGGAACTGCTGGAGCGGACCGAGAAGGTTCCGCTGCTGCTGGTTCTCGATGGCGTCACCGACCCGCACAACCTCGGGGCCTGCCTGCGTACTGCCGATGCTGCCGGTGCGCTGGCGGTGATCGTGCCCAAGGACAAGTCGGCGACCCTCACTGCTGCGGTGCGCAAGGTGGCCTGCGGTGCTGCCGAGGTGATTCCGCTGGTGGCCGTGACCAACCTGGCGCGGACCCTGGAAAAGCTGCAGCAGCGTGGCCTGTGGGTGGTCGGCACGGCCGGCGAAGCCGAGCAGGAGCTGTACCAGCAGGACATGACCGGGCCGACAGTGCTGGTGATGGGCGCCGAAGGCAAGGGCATGCGCCGCCTGACCCGCGAACACTGCGATTTCCTGGTGAAATTGCCGATGGCGGGGAGCGTCAGCAGCCTGAACGTCTCGGTGGCAACCGGCGTTTGCCTGTTCGAGGTGGTGCGGCAGCGTTCCGTCAGCAAGTAAATGGTGGACCCAATCGCTGGCAAGCCAGCTCCCACACCGCTGACCCTGTGGGGGCTGGCTTGCCAGCGATGCTTTTAGGGGCACTGCTCAATATTTCACCAATTACCTTGCTTGTCCCACCGCGCTTCTCTACAATTGCGCGCCTTGTCCCGGGCATGCGTGCCCGATCCAGGACAAGACATACAAGAGTCATTCACTCCTTGTCTGACCGCATTGCCGGCAGACTACAACCCGTAAGGAGCATTCATGCGTCATTACGAAATCATCTTCCTGGTTCACCCGGACCAGAGCGAGCAAGTCGGCGGCATGGTTGAGCGTTACACCAAGCTGATCGAAGAAGACGGCGGCAAGATCCACCGTCTGGAAGACTGGGGCCGTCGTCAACTGGCCTACGCAATCAACAATGTTCACAAGGCTCACTACGTGATGCTGAACGTTGAGTGCACCGGCAAGGCCCTGGCCGAGCTGGAAGACAACTTCCGTTACAACGATGCCGTGATCCGTAACCTGGTCATCCGTCGCGACGAAGCCGTCACCGGCCAGTCCGAGATGCTCAAGGCTGAAGAAAACCGCAGCGAGCGCCGTGAGCGTCGTGACCGTCCTGAGCATGCTGACAGCGCCGAAGGCGACGACAGCAATGACAGCGACAACAGCGATAACGCTGACGAGTAATCCACGGATCTTTTGAGGAGCCTATTACATGGCACGTTTCTTCCGTCGTCGTAAATTCTGCCGCTTCACTGCTGAAGACGTGAAAGAGATCGATTACAAAGATCTCAACACCCTGAAAGCTTACGTATCCGAAACCGGCAAGATCGTTCCAAGCCGTATCACTGGTACCAAAGCTCGTTATCAGCGTCAGCTGGCTACCGCTATCAAGCGCGCCCGCTTCCTGGCCCTGCTGCCCTACACCGACAGCCACGGCCGCTGAGACCGGGTCGTCGACAAGTAGCAAAGGATAAAATGCATGCGGGCCCTGGCTGATTTCATCATGCGCGGTCGCGTGCAGGCCACTCTGGTAGTGGTGGGTTGTGCGGCATTGCCGCTGCTGTTCTGGTTGAGTGCCGCCGCCGGGAGCCTGGTGTTCCTGCGGCGCGGTTTCAAGGACGCCTCCGGCGTTCTTGCCTGGGCTGTACTGCCGGCGTTGGCCTGGTGGTACTTCGGCGAGCCGCGCACCTTGATGGTGTTGTTGGGGACGCTGGGTCTGGCAGCGCTGTTGCGCGCCGGGCAGTCCTGGAACCGGGTGCTGTTGTCCAGCATCGCCCTGGGCCTGGTGTATGGCGCCGTTCTGGGTTCGGTGTTCCGCGAACCGATCGACACCCTCGCGCAAGAGATCGCCAAGATCCTTCCGCAGATGCTCGACGGGATCTACCAACAATTGTCGGTAGAAGAGCGGGGCCGGCTGGAAGGGCTGATCTCACCGGTGCTTACCGGCCTGATTGCGGCCTTGCTGCAGGCGGTCAGTGTGTTGTCCCTGATGTTGGGGCGCTACTGGCAGGCAGCCTTGTATAACCCGGGAGGCTTCGGCAACGAGTTTCGTGCCGTAAGACTGCCGTTGGCGGCGGCGCTGGTGCTGCTGGTGTTGATGCTGGTGGGTCCGAATTTCGGTACCGAGCTGGGCATGCTGACACCGCTGTGCACCGTGCCGCTGGTCTTCGCCGGACTGGCCGTGATCCATGGCCTGGTGGCGCAGAAGCGACTGGCGAAGTTCTGGCTGGTCGGGTTGTACGTAACGCTGCTGCTGTTCATGCAGCTGATTTATCCGTTGCTCGTGGTCCTGGCCATTGTCGACAGCCTGATTGATTTTCGCGGACGCGGGGCGTCCAAGGACGCCGGTAACGGCTCTGCGAACGGTGAAGGTTAAAAGTTAAGAGGTTTATACCAAATGGAACTGATCCTGCTGGAAAAAGTCGCCAACCTGGGCAACCTGGGCGACAAAGTTAAAGTCAAGGCTGGTTACGGTCGTAACTTCCTGCTGCCATTCGGCAAGGCCACCGTTGCCAACGCCGCCAACCTGGCTGCGTTCGAAGAGCGTCGTGCCGAGCTGGAAAAAGCTGCTGCCGACAAGAAAGCTTCGGCTGAAAGCCGCGCTGCCCAACTGGCTGAACTGGAAGTCACCATCACCGCTACCGCTGGTGATGAAGGCAAACTGTTCGGTTCGATCGGCACCCACGACATCGCTGACGCACTGACCGCCTCCGGCGTTGAAGTTGCCAAGGCTGAAGTTCGTCTGCCGAACGGCACCATCCGTCAGGTTGGCGAATACGACGTAGCCGTGCACCTGCACAGCGACGTCGAAGCCACCGTACGCGTGGTCGTCGTAGCAGCCTAAGCTGTATCGATCGGCTGGTTCCTTTGGAAACAGCCGGTTAACATCGGGCACGATCCTGCATCGCAGGTCGTGCCCTTTGTCTTTTTCACCCTCCAGATTTCCCAGGTGGCCATGAACGAGATAACCGCCCCCGAGCAATATGATCTGCAAACTGCCGCGCTGAAGGTGCCGCCACATTCCATCGAGGCCGAACAGGCCGTGCTCGGTGGCCTGATGCTGGACAACAACGCCTGGGAGCGCGTGCTCGATCAAGTCTCCGACGGCGACTTCTACCGGCATGACCACCGCCTGATCTTCCGCGCCATCCACAAGCTGGTTGACCTGAACATCCCGTTCGACGTGGTCACCCTGCACGAACAGCTGGACAAGGAAGGCCTGAGCTCGCAGATCGGCGGCCTCGGCTACCTCGGCGAGCTGGCGAAGAACACCCCGTCGGTGGCCAACATCAAGGCCTATGCGCAGATCATTCGCGAGCGCGCGACCTTGCGCCAGCTGATCAGCATCAGCAACGACATCGCCGACAGCGCCTTCAACCCGCAGGGCCGCAATGCCGAGGAGATCCTCGACGAAGCCGAGCGGCAGATCTTCCAGATCGCCGAGGCCCGCCCTAAGACCGGCGGCCCGGTAGGCGTCAATGAACTGCTGACCAAGGCCATCGACCGCATCGACACGCTGTTCAACTCCGACAGCGAGATCACCGGCCTGTCCACCGGCTATACCGACCTCGACGAGAAGACCAGCGGCCTGCAGCCGGCCGACCTGATCATCGTCGCCGGCCGTCCATCCATGGGCAAGACCACCTTCGCCATGAACCTGGTGGAAAACGCCGTGTTGCGCAGCGACAAGGCGGTGCTGGTGTACTCCCTCGAGATGCCAGGCGAATCGCTGATCATGCGTATGCTCTCGTCCCTCGGCCGCATCGACCAGACCAAGGTGCGCTCCGGCCAGCTGGACGACGATGACTGGCCGCGCCTGACCTCGGCGGTCAACCTGCTCAACGACCGCAAGCTGTTCATCGACGATACCGCCGGCATCAGCCCGTCGGAAATGCGTGCACGGACCCGTCGCCTGGTCCGCGAGCATGGCGATATCGCCATGATCATGATCGACTACCTGCAGCTGATGCAGATCCCCGGTTCCAGCGGCGACAACCGGACCAACGAGATCTCCGAGATCTCCCGGTCCCTCAAGGCCCTGGCCAAGGAATTCAACTGCCCGGTCATCGCCCTGTCGCAGCTCAACCGCTCCCTGGAGCAGCGTCCGAACAAGCGTCCGGTGAACTCCGACTTGCGGGAATCGGGAGCGATCGAGCAGGACGCCGACGTGATCATGTTCGTCTACCGCGACGAGGTGTATCACCCCGAGACCGAGCACAAGGGCATTGCCGAGATCATCATCGGCAAGCAGCGGAACGGCCCGATCGGCTTTATCCGCCTGGCCTTCATCGGCAAGTACACGCGCTTCGAGAACCTTGCCCCGGGCAGCTACAACTTCGACGACGACGAGTAATGCCCGCGCCCGACCAATTCCGACCTTCGCCGTCGGAATTGGTTAAATTTTGTGCTATATTCCGCGCCCGCGATTTTCCTGCACTCAAAAAAACCGGTCACTGACATGCAAGCAGCCAAACCACTCTTCGACTATCCCAAGTACTGGGCCGAATGCTTCGGACCAGCGCCGTTCCTGCCGATGAGCAGGGAGGAGATGGATCAGCTCGGCTGGGATTCCTGCGACATCATCATCGTGACCGGCGACGCCTACGTCGACCATCCGTCGTTCGGCATGGCCATCATCGGCCGCCTGCTGGAGGCCCAGGGCTTCCGCGTCGGGATCATCGCCCAGCCGAACTGGCAGTCGAAGGACGACTTCATGAAGCTCGGCGAGCCCAACCTGTTCTTCGGCGTCGCCGCCGGCAACATGGACTCGATGATCAACCGCTACACCGCCGACAAGAAGATCCGCTCCGATGACGCCTATACCCCGGGTGGCCTGGCCGGCAAGCGCCCGGACCGTGCGAGCCTGGTCTACAGCCAGCGCTGCAAGGAAGCCTACAAGCACGTGCCGATCGTTCTCGGCGGCATCGAGGCGTCGCTGCGCCGCATCGCGCACTACGACTACTGGCAGGACAAGGTCCGTCACTCGATCCTGATCGACGCCTGCGCCGACATCCTCCTGTACGGCAACGCCGAACGTGCCGTGGTCGACATCGCCCAGCGTCTTGCCGCGGGCGAACGCATCGAGGACATCACCGATATCCGCGGTACCGCCTTCGTCCGTCGCGATACCCCGCAGGGCTGGTACGAGATCGACTCGACCCGCATCGACCGTCCGGGCAAGGTCGACAAGATCATCAACCCCTACGTCAATACCCAGGACACCCAGGCCTGCGCCATCGAGCAGCAGAAGGGCGAGGTGGAGGACCCGAACGAGCCGAAGGTGGTGCAACTGCTCGACAGCCCGCGGATGACCCGGGAAAAGACCGTGATCCGCCTGCCGTCGTTCGAGAAGGTGCGCAATGACGCGGTGCTCTACGCCCACGCCAACCGCGTGCTGCACCTGGAAACCAACCCGGGTAACGCCCGGGCCATGGTGCAGAAGCACGGTGAAGTCGATGTCTGGTTCAACCCGCCGCCCATTCCGATGACCACCGAGGAAATGGACTACGTATTCGGCATGCCCTACGCGCGGATCCCGCATCCGGCCTACGGCAAGGAGCGCATCCCTGCGTACGAAATGATCCGTTTCTCGGTGAACATCATGCGCGGCTGCTTTGGTGGCTGCACCTTCTGCTCCATCACCGAGCATGAAGGGCGGATCATCCAGAACCGTTCCCACGAGTCGATCATTCGCGAGATCGAGGAGATCCGTGACAAGGTCCCCGGCTTCACCGGCGTTATTTCCGACCTCGGCGGCCCGACCGCGAACATGTACCGGATCGCCTGCAAGAGCACCGAGATCGAGACCCACTGCCGCAAGCCGTCCTGCGTGTTCCCGGGGATCTGCCCGAACCTGAACACCGACCACTCGTCGCTGATCAAGCTGTACCGCAGCGCCCGGGCCCTGCCGGGGGTGAAGAAGATCCTGATCGCTTCCGGCCTGCGCTACGACCTTGCCGTGGAGTCGCCCGAGTACGTGCGCGAGCTGGTGACCCACCACGTTGGCGGCTACCTGAAGATCGCCCCGGAGCACACCGAGGAAGGCCCGCTTAACCAGATGATGAAGCCTGGTATCGGCACCTACGACCGCTTCAAGCGCATGTTCGAGAAATATTCGAAGGAAGCGGGCAAGGAGCAGTACCTGATTCCGTACTTCATCGCCGCTCACCCGGGCACCACCGACGAAGACATGATGAACCTGGCCCTGTGGCTCAAGGGCAACGGCTTCCGCGCCGACCAGGTGCAGGCGTTCTATCCGTCGCCGATGGCCTCGGCCACCGCCATGTACCACTCGGGCAAGAACCCGCTGCGCAAGGTCACCTACAAGAGCGAAGGGGTGACCATCGTCAAGAGCGAGGAGCAGCGCCGCCTGCACAAGGCTTTCCTGCGCTACCACGATCCGAAGGGCTGGCCGATGCTTCGCGAGGCCCTTGAGCGCATGGGCCGTGCCGACCTGATCGGCCCGGGCAAGCATCAGCTGATTCCGGCGCACCAGCCGGCGACCGACAGCTACCAGAGCGCCCGGCGCAAGAACTCCACCCCTGCGGGCAGCCACAAGGTGGCCAAGGAACAGAAGCTCCTCACCCAGCACACCGGCCTGCCGCCGCGCGCCAGCAATGGTGCCAAGCCCTGGGACAAGCGCGAAGAGGCCAAGGCCGCCGCGTTCGCCCGCAACCAGGAGGCAGCTAAGGCGCGCAAGGACGCAGCCAAGGGCGGCAAGGGCAAGGGCAAGACCAAGCGCCAGCCGGTCCTGCCGCGCTAAGCCCCATGACGGGGCTTGCGCCCCGTCATGAAGCCCATCCAGGCACCACATGGGTGCACTCATGCGCGTACCCTGTGGGAGCGGGTTCACCCGCGATTGCTATGGTGAATCCACTACCGCAATCGCGGGTGAACCCGCTCCCACAGGGTGAGAGTCTTGCTTTCGGATGTTGTCAATTCCGCGCTGAAGCCACTGGCATAACTCTTGCCGCATCCCGCCCACAACTCCCCTGTGAGCGCCCCGATGCCCGACCTGCTGGATGCCCTGACCCCAAGCCCCGCGACCTGGCATGAAATGCTCGCCGTCGACGGCAGCGTGCGTCCGCACTGGCAGGAACTGCTGGCCCACCTGCAACGCAGTGGTCCGCAGCAACTGACCCAGCGCCAGGCCCTGCTTAACCGACAATTGCGGGAAAACGGCGTCACCTACAACATCTACGCCGACCCCGACGGTGCCGATCGTCCCTGGGAACTGGACCTGCTGCCCCAGGTCATCCCCGCCGCCGAATGGGACGTGCTGGCCCGCGGCATTGCCCAGCGGGCGCAGGTGCTCAATGGCGTGCTGGCGGATATCTACGGGCCGCAGCAACTGATCGCCGAGGGGCTGCTGCCGGCCGAGCTGGTCTTCGGCCACAACAACTTCCTATGGCCTTGCCAAGGCATCGAAGTGCCGCAGCAGACCTGGCTGCATGTCTACGCCGCCGATCTGGCACGCGGCCCGGACGGCCGCTGGTGGGTGACTGCCGACCGCACCCAGGCTCCCTCCGGCGCGGGATACGCCCTGGAGAACCGCACCGTGGTCTCCCGCGCCTTCCCCGAGCTGTATCGCGATCTCCACGTGCAACACCTGGCCGGCTTCTTCCGTACCCTCCAGCAGAGCCTGGCACGCCTGGCGCCCAGCGGTCGGGAAACGCCACTGGTGGTGCTGCTGACCCCCGGGCGCTTCAACGAAAGCTGGTTCGAACACCTGTTCCTTGCCCGCCAGCTGGACTACCCGCTGGTGGAGGGCAGCGACCTGACCGTGCGCGACGGCACGGTCTACCTGAAGACCTTGAGCGGCCTGCGCCGGGTCCACGCGATCCTGCGTCGGCTCGACGACGATTTCTGCGACCCCCTGGAATTGCGCACCGACTCGGCGCTGGGCGTCCCCGGCCTGCTGGACGCCGTGCGCCAGGGACGGGTCCTGGTAGCCAACGCCCTGGGCAGCGGCGTGCTGGAATCTCCCGGTCTGCCGGGCTTCCTGCCGGCGATCAGTGAGCGGCTGCTGGGTGAGCCATTGATCCTGCCGTCCATCGCCAGCTGGTGGTGCGGCGAGCCAGCCGCCCTGGAGCAGGCGCTGGAAAAGATGCCCGACCTGCTGTTCAAGCCCGCCTTTCCCTCGCAAAGCTTCCAGCCCTTGCTGGGGCGCGACCTCGACGATGCCCAGCGCCAGGCGTTGGCCAAGCGCCTGCGCGCGCGGCCCTATGCCTATGTCGCCCAGGAACTGGCGCAGCTGTCCCAGGCTCCGGTCTGGCAGGGTGCAAGGCTGGAAGACCGGCCCGTGGGCATGCGCGTCTACGCCGTGGCCGACGCCGACGGCTGGCGGGTCCTGCCGGGCGGGCTGACACGGGTAGCGGCGCAGGCCGATGCAGAGGTGGTGTCGATGCAGCGCGGCGGTGCCAGCAAGGACACCTGGGTCCTGGGCGAGCGCCCGGCCCGAGGTGAACAATGGCAGGTCAGCCGCAGCCTGGGCGTCGCCGACCTGGTCCGCGCCGACCCCTACCTGCCATCGCGGGTGGTGGAAAACCTGTTCTGGTTCGGCCGTTATTGCGAGCGTTGCGATACCAGCGCGCGCCTGCTGCGGATCCTGCTGGGGCGTTACCTGGATGGCGACTCGCCGCAAGCGCTGGAAGCGGCGGTGCAACTGGCCGAAGAGCTGGAGCTGCTGCCGAGACAGGGCACCCTCGACACCCGTCTGCGCACTGCACTGCTGGACCCGAACTGGGGCTTCAGCCTGCGGGCCAATCTACAGCGCCTGCAATGGGCGGCCGGGCAGGTGCGCGGCACGCTGTCGCGGGAAAACTGGCAGGCGCTGAGCGAACTGCAACGAGAGGCGCAGCGCCTTGACGATCTCTCGGCCGATTTCACCGAACTGCTGGACTTTCTCAACCGCCTGATCCTGTCGATGGCGGCCCTGTCCGGCTTCGCCATGGACGACATGACCCGCGACGAAGGCTGGCGCTTCCTGCTTACCGGGCGCCGCATCGAGCGCCTGCACGCGTTGAGCAGCAGCCTTGCAGGCTTCCTGCGCGGACCGGCGCCCAGCGACCAGGCAGGTCTGGAGTGGTTGCTGGAGCTGGCCAACAGCAGCATCACTTACCGTTCGCGCTATCTGGCGGTGGCGCAGCTGGTTCCGGCGCTGGACCTGCTTCTGCTGGACGAGCAGAACCCCCATGGCGTGCTGTTCCAGTTGCGTTCGCTGCTGCGGTCGCTGGAACGCCTGCGCAGCCCGGCAGAGGCCGAATTGGGCGAGCTGGCCGAGCGCCTGAAGCGTTTCGACCTGCGCAGCCTGGAGGCGTCGTTGTTCGGAGAAGCCAGCCTGACCGCAGTGCTGGAAGGGCTGGCGGCAATGCTCGAACGGATCGCGGCAGGCGCCGAAGCGGCTGCCGAGCGCCTGGCCCTGCGCCATTTCGCCCATGTCGATGTCAGCCAGCAGACGGTGTCCGCCTGATGAGTGCGCATTACCAGATTCTTCACGATACCCATTACCGCTATGCCAGCCCGGTCTCCCTGGCCCAGCAATTGGTGCACCTCTGGCCGAGGGACTGTGCCTGGCAACGTTGCCAGGAGCGTGTTCTGGAGGTGACCCCGGTGCCGACACGGCGCCGCGACGAGCTGGATGTGTTCGGCAATCCGCTGACCCGACTCGGCCTGGAGTACCAGCATGACGAGTTGCAGGTCAGTACGCGCGTGCGCATCGAAGTGCTACCGCGCAAGCTGCCATCGCTGTGCGCTTCACCCGCCTGGGAGCAGGCCCGGGATGCCCTGGCCTATTCGCGCAGGGCGCTGCCGCCGGCGTTTCTCGAGGCCAGCCGCTATCGCTTCGAGTCACCGTTCGTGCGCCTGAAAAGGCGCTTCGTGGAATTCTCCGAACCCTGCTTCGGCGCCGGCGTACCGCTGCTGGAAGCGGTACGGGCGCTGATGGAAAAGATCCACCGGGAGTTCACCTTCGATGCCGGCGCAACCCAGGTCGCCACGCCGTTGGTGGAGGTGCTGGCGCGGCGTCGTGGGGTCTGCCAGGACTTCGCCCACCTGATGCTTGCCTGCCTGCGCTCGCGGGGGCTGGCGGCGCGCTACGTCAGTGGTTACCTGCTGACCCGGCCGCCGCCCGGGCAGGCGCGGCTGATCGGTGCCGACGCTTCCCATGCCTGGGTTTCGGTGTACTGCCCGACCCATGGCTGGGTGGATTTCGATCCCACCAACAACCTGCTGCCGGCGCTGGAGCACATCACCCTCGGCTGGGGCCGGGACTTCGCCGATGTCTCGCCGCTGCGCGGGGTGATTCTCGGCGGCGGCAGCCATGATCCCGAGGTCCGGGTGACGGTGCTGCCCGTGGAGGATCAGCTCGGCGGCTGATCGACCCACTTCGGCTGAACCACCGGCTCCCAGGCGTCCAGGGCATCGAGCAGGGCGTCCGGTGCCTCGTTCATCTGCAGCATCGAGCGGTGCTGCGGGCGCACGAAGCCCTGTTCGACGACATAATCGAGGAAGCCGCTGAGCTTCTCGTAGAACCCGTTGACTTCGAGCAGGCCCAACGGTTTGCCGTGGTAGCCGAGCTGGCCCCAGGTCCAGACTTCGAACAGCTCCTCGAAGGTGCCGAGCCCGCCAGGTAGGGCGATGAAGGCGTCGCTCAGCTCGGCCATGCGCGCCTTGCGCGCGTGCATGCCGTCGACCACCTCCAGGCGCGTGAGGCCAGGGTGGGCGATTTCGGCGCGTTGCAGGCTCACCGGGATGATCCCGATCACCTCGCCTCCGGCGGCCATGGCGGCATCGGCAACGATCCCCATCAGGCCCACCGCACCACCACCGTAGACCAGCGTCAGGCCGCGCCCGGCGATCGCCTGGCCGAGGGCGATGGCGGCTTCACGATAGACCGGGCTGGCCCCGGTGCTGGCGCCACAGAAAACACAAACGGAACGTAGGGACATGACTTTCTCCGGGTCGAAAACGGCCACAGGGTACGGTCATGCAGCGGCGGTTCCAAGCCTTGCAGCTACTCCGGACGGGAGAATTCGCAGGCGGTGCCGGCAGCGCCGCAGGCATAGGCGGCCAGAAGACTTTGCATGAAATTGCCGAGGGACATGGCGGACTACTCCTAAATGAGAGGTTGTCCCATCCTCGGTCATAGGGGCATGATGGCGCACGTTGATTGTCTTGATGGACACCATAGAGAATTTCACTGCCGATTCAGGGTCTTAACCCTTGACCCATGTCACCGGTCCGTTGCGCTGGATGGGGCAGTCTGATTTCAATAAAAAACCTGCCATGGAGATTCACGATGTTTGCCAAGTTCGTTGCGGTATCCCTGCTGACCCTCGCCAGTGCCCAGGTAATGGCCGCTGATTGCAAGGTCACCGTCGATTCCACCGACCAGATGTCCTACAACACCAAGGAAATCACCATCGACAAGAGCTGCAAGCAGTTCACCGTCGAGCTGACCCACTCCGGCAACCTGCCGAAGAACGTCATGGGCCACAACCTGGTAATCAGCAAGACTGCCGATGCCCAGGCCATCGCCACTGCCAGCATGGGCAAGGGCCTGGACGGCGGTTACCTGGATGAAAGCGATGCGCGCATCGTTGCCCACACCAAGCTGATCGGCGCCGGTGAAACCAGCTCCGTGACCTTCGATGTGTCCAAGCTGGAAGCGGGCCAGGACTATCAGTTCTTCTGCACCTTCCCAGGCCATATCAGCATGATGAAAGGCGCTGTTGTACTGAAGTAACAACAGACACCGCTGAACCCTGTGGGAGCGGGTTCACCCGCGATGAGGTCGGTGAATTCACTGACGTAATCGCGGGTGAACCCGCTCCCACATTGACCGCGTCGCTCCTCAGGGGGCGAACGGCATTTCCCGCTTGTGCTGCGTCTTCTCGTACGTCCGCTTGATGATTTCGAACGCTTCCTCGCTTACCGGCTCGCCGTGCAGGAAGGCGTCGATCTGCGCATAGGTGACGCCGTGTGCAGCCTCGTCCGGCTTGCCCGGCTCGAGGTCTTCCAGGTCCGCGGTCGGGACCTTCTCCACCAGTGACTCCGGCGCGCCAAAGCTGCGCGCGATCGAGCGCACCTGGTTCTTCACCAGGCCGCTGAGCGGCGCCAGGTCGCAGGAGCCATCGCCGAACTTGGTAAAGAAGCCCATCACCGCCTCGGCGGCATGGTCGGTACCGATCACCAGGCCGCCACGGGCACCGGCGATGGTGTACTGGGCGACCATGCGCATCCGCGCCTTGGTATTGCCCACCACGAAGTCCACCATGGCCGGCTTGCCACCTTCCAGCGCCTTCACCTCCGCCGCCAGGGCACGCACCGCCGGGGCGATATCCACCGTGTGCAGTTCGTCGGGCTTGATGAAGTCGAGGCAGGCTTGGGCGTCGTGCTCGTCGTGCTGCACATGGTATGGCAGGCGCACGGCGATGAAGCGGTAGGCCGTGTCGCCGGTCTGTTCGCGCAGTTCATTGACCGCACGCTGGGCGAGCAGGGCGGCAGTGAGCGAATCGACGCCACCGCTGATCCCCAGCACCAGGACTTTCAGCCCGGCGTTCTTCAGGCATTGCTGGATGAAGGCGACGCGCCGGGCGACTTCGGCGTCGAGTGCGGCGCGATCGGCGAATGGTGGCTGGACCTTGAGCTGCTGCGCGATCTCTCGCTGGACGGCTTGCATGGGTTACTCCTCGCTGGGAACTTGGAAAACGTGACGCAGGTAGGAAACGAAATTGGCGTCGCGGCACTGGGTCTTGGCGGCTTCGTCGGAAATCTTCGCGACGGGCTGGCCGTTGCAGTCGGTCATCTTCAGCACGATGCTCATCGGTGCGACGCCGGGGATATCGCAGGTCAGGTTGGTGCCTATGCCGAAGCTGACATTTATTCGTCCACGCAACGCCCGGAAGATTTCCAGGGAGCGCGGCAGGTTCAGACCATCGGAAAACACCAGGGTCTTGGTCATCGGATCGATCCCGAGCTTGCGATAGTGGGCGATGGCCTTTTCCGCCCAGAGCACCGGGTCGCCGGAGTCGTGGCGCAGGCCGTCGAACAGCTTGGCGAAGTACAGGTCGAAATCGCGCAGGAAGGCATCCATGGTGATGCAGTCGGTCAGCGCGATGCCGAGCAGGCCACGGTACTCGCGGACCCAGCAGTCGAGGGCGGCGATCTGGCTGTCGATCAGGCGCGGGCCGAGTTGCTGGTGGGCCATGATCCATTCATGGGCCATGGTGCCCAGCGGCTTGATATCCAGTTTCCATGCCAGGTGAACGTTGCTGGTACCGACGAAGCGTGCCGGAAACGCTTCCTTGAGCACCTTGACCACTTCCTCCTGCACGCCGAAGGAGAAGCGCCGCCGGGTGCCGAAGTCGGCAACCTGCAGTTCGGCCAGTTCGTCCTCGTCGGCATTGGCCCGCAGCCAGTCGAACTTGCGCAGCAACTGCTCGCGGGCCTCGCCCAGCCGGACCTGTGGATAACGGTTGCGGTTGCGCACCTCGCTGATGATCGCCAGCAGCGGCACCTCGAAGAGGATCACATGCAGCCATGGGCCCTTGAGGCGCAGGAAGAACTGGTCGTTTTCGACGCCCATCTTCAGGTAGCGCAGGTTGAAGCGGAACAGCCCGAGGAAACGCAGGAAATCCGGCTTCATGAAGCTGATCTGTTCGAGAAAGCCGAGCTGCGCGTCGCTGATGCTCAGGTCACTGAGGCGCTCGACCTGTTCGCGTATCTGCCCCAGATAAGGGCGCAGGTCCTCGCCGTTGCGGCAGCGGAACTCCCATTCCACGTCGACGTTGGGGTAGTTGTGCAGCACTGCCTGCATCATGGTCAGCTTGTAGAAGTCGGTGTCCAGCAGGCTTTGCACGATACGGTCGGCGAAAGCGCTATCGCTCATGGTTTGCTCCAGTTCCGGCAGGTGCCATCAAGGCTGTCCATTGTGCCAGTGAATCGCGTCGGGCGTGGCTGCGGATTCGCGGGTCGTTCGGTAGCACACTACCTATAGCAGCGTTTTTCCCGGGGCGGTCTAGCCTCTTATGGTGCTTGCTGTAGCAGTTGCGCACCACGAATGTGCAGTTCCGTTACGCAGGCTGTTACAGGGCGGTTGCACGTAAACACGCACAGGGGTTGCAATGATGGCATCAGGTGGTTGCGCCTTACCTGTCCGGAAGGTAGCTCTTTGTGTCTGGCAAGCGGTTGCACGACCCGGAAAGAAGGCACGCGATCGCGAGCCGGAAAACCGCACTGCGCGTTTTATTCGAATAAAAAACCGATGGCACGGCCCTTGCTCTACGCAAATTGCTGAAACAAGTTGCTGAAGTAGTAGTGCCAATCCAAAAAACATCAGGAGCACCACCACATGTCGCAGACGTTTTACAAGAAAGGCTTTCTTGCCCTCGCCGTGGCCGCGGCGCTGGGCGTTTCTTCGTATGTCCAGGCCGATCTGAAGATTGGTGTCGCAGGTCCCATGACCGGTGCCAACGCAGCCTTCGGCGAGCAGTACATGAAAGGTGCCCAGGCTGCGGCCGATGCAATCAATGCCAAGGGCGGCGTCAACGGCGAGAAGATCGTCCTGGTCAAGGGCGACGATGCTTGCGAACCCAAGCAGGCCGTGGCCGTGGCCAACCGTCTGGTAGACCAGGACAAGGTAGCCGGCGTAGTGGGTCACTTCTGCTCGTCCTCGACCATCCCGGCCTCGGAGGTCTACGACGAAGCGGGCGTGATCGCCATCACCCCGGGCTCCACCAACCCGCAGGTCACCGAGCGCGGCCTGGGTGCCATGTTCCGCATGTGCGGCCGTGACGACCAGCAGGGTATCGTTGCTGGTGACTACATCATCGATGTGCTCAAGGGCAAGAAAGTCGTGGTCCTGCACGACAAGGACACCTACGGCCAGGGCCTCGCCGATGCCACCAAGGCACAGCTGGAGAAACGCGGCGTCAAGCCCGTGCTGTACGAAGGCCTGACCCGTGGCGAAAAAGACTTCAGCGCCGTGGTCACCAAGATCCGCGCCGCCGGTGCCGATGTCGTCTACTTCGGCGGCCTGCACCCTGAAGCCGGTCCGCTGGTCCGCCAACTGCGTGAGCAGGGTCTGAAAGACGTGGCGTTCATGTCCGACGACGGCATCGTCACCGACGAACTGGTCGCCACCGCCGGCGGCGCGCAATACACCAACGGCGTGTACATGACCTTCGGCGCCGACCCGCGCCTGCTGCCCGACAGCAAGGAAGTGGTGGAGCAGTTCCGCAAGGGTGGCACCGAGCCGGAAGGCTACACGCTGTACGCCTATGCCTCGATCCAGGCCCTGGCCGCCGGCTTCGAGGGCGCCAAGTCGAACAAGGGCGAAGACGCCGCCAAATGGCTCAAGGCCAACCCGGTGAAAACCGTGATGGGCGAGAAGAAGTGGGACAGCAAGGGCGACCTGACCGTCTCCGACTACGTGGTCTACCAGTGGGACGCCAACGGCAAATACCACCAGCTGGAAAAACAAAAATAACAATGGCAACCGGCCCGGGCGCCTCCTGCCCGGGCCGCTGCCCGGTTCAGCGCCGTACCTGTCTTTTCTCGTAGATCTGCACAAACCTGCGCTGCGAGGGCCGCTTCGCCCGGGGCCCGCCGTAGTCGGCGCTTGTGCAATCTCAAATACGTGAGATTGCGTTATGGATGGAATTTTCCTGCAGCAACTGATCAATGGACTGACCCTCGGGTCCGTCTATGGTCTGATCGCCATCGGCTACACAATGGTCTATGGCATCATCGGCATGATCAACTTCGCGCACGGCGAGGTGTATATGATTTCCGCCTACCTGGCGGCGATCAGCCTGGCATTGCTGGCCTATTTCGGTATCGAGTCCTTCCCGCTGCTGATGCTGGGAACGCTGTTGTTCACCATCGTCGTCACCGGGGTCTACGGCTTCACCATCGAACGCATCGCCTACAAACCCCTGCGCAACTCCACCCGGCTGGCGCCGCTGATCAGCGCCATCGGTATCTCGCTGATCCTGCAGAACTACGCGCAGATCAGCCAGGGCGCCCGCCAGCAAGGCGTGCCGACCCTGCTCGAAGGTGCCTGGCGTTTCGAGGTCGGTACCGGCTTCGTGCAACTGACCTACACCAAGATCTTCATTCTCATCGCCGCGTTCGCCGGCATGGCCCTGCTCACCTATGTGATCAAGTACACCAAGCTCGGCCGCATGTGCCGTGCCACCCAGCAGGATCGCAAGATGGCCTCGATCCTGGGGATCAACACCGACCGGGTGATTTCCTACGTATTCGTCATCGGTGCGGTGATGGCTGCCCTGGCCGGGGTGCTGATCACCATGAACTACGGCACCTTCGACTTCTATGCCGGCTTCATCATCGGCATCAAGGCGTTCACCGCCGCGGTACTCGGCGGTATCGGCTCGCTGCCAGGCGCCATGCTCGGCGGCATCGTGCTGGGCATCTCGGAATCGCTGTTCGCCGGCCTGGTCAACTCCGACTACAAGGACGTGTTCAGCTTCTCCCTGCTGGTGCTGATCCTGATCTTCCGTCCCCAGGGCCTGCTGGGTCGCCCGCTCGTGGCTAAGGTGTGAACATGTCCACTGCCAAGACTGCTTCTTCCGGTTTCGATATCAAACGCACCTTGATCGACACCATCGTTGCCGGCCTGCTTGCCCTGATCGTCTTCGGTCCGGTGGTGGGCGTGGTCCTCGATGGCTACAGCTTCAACGCCGAGCCGAGCCGCGTGGCCTGGCTGGTAGGTGGAGTGATGGCTGGTCGCCTGCTGATCAGCCTGTTCCTCCAGACCGACGCCGGCAAGCGCATGGCCCATGGCTTCGAAAGCGGTGGCTCGGGGGTGCATGTGCTGGCGCCGGACTACAAGTCGCGCCTGCGCTACATCATCCCGGCGCTGATCGTCATCGCCATTGTCTTCCCGATCTTCGCCAACAAGTACCTGCTGACCGTGGTCATCCTCGGCCTGATCTACGTGCTGCTGGGGCTCGGGTTGAACATCGTGGTAGGCCTCGCCGGCCTGCTCGACCTGGGTTACGTGGCGTTCTATGCCATCGGCGCCTACGGCCTGGCCCTTGGCTATCAATACCTCGGCCTGGGCTTCTGGAGCGTGCTGCCGCTGGCGGCCATTGCCGCGGCGCTGGCGGGCTGCATATTGGGCTTCCCGGTGCTACGGATGCATGGTGACTACCTGGCGATCGTGACCCTGGGCTTCGGCGAGATCATCCGGTTGGTGCTGAACAACTGGCTGTCCTTCACCGGCGGCCCGAACGGCATGCCGGTGCCTTCGCCGACCTTCCTCGGCCTGGAGTTCGGGCGCCGGGCCAAGGATGGCGGGGTACCGATCCATGAGTTCCTCGGTATCGAATACAACGCCAACCTCAAGTTCATCTTCATCTATGCCGTGCTGTTCATGGTCGTGCTGGCCGTGCTGTACATCAAGCACCGCCTGACCCGCATGCCGGTCGGCCGCGCCTGGGAAGCCCTGCGCGAAGACGAAATCGCCTGCCGTTCCATGGGCCTGAACCATGTGCTGGTCAAGCTCTCGGCCTTCACCCTCGGCGCCTCCACCGCCGGGCTGGCCGGGGTGTTCTTCGCCAGTTACCAGGGCTTCGTCAACCCGTCCTCGTTCACCTTCTTCGAGTCGGCGCTGATCCTCGCGATCGTGGTGCTCGGCGGCATGGGCTCGACGGTCGGCGTGGTGATCGCCGCCTTCGTCCTGACCGTAGCCCCGGAACTGCTGCGCAGTTTCTCCGAATACCGGGTGCTGCTGTTCGGCGTACTGATGGTGCTGATGATGATCTGGCGACCGCGCGGACTGATCCGCATCAGCCGCACCGGTGTGGTCCCGCGTAAAGGAGTGGCGCCATGAGCGACGACGTGATTCTTTCGGTCGATAACCTGATGATGCAGTTTGGCGGGATCAAGGCGCTGAGCGATGTCAGCCTGAAGGTCAAGCGCAACGATATCTTCGCCCTGATCGGCCCCAACGGCGCGGGCAAGACCACCGTGTTCAACTGCCTGACCGGGTTCTACAAGGCCAGTGGCGGCAGCATCGAACTGAACGTGCGCGGCTCGCACACCAACGTGATCCAGTTGCTTGGCGAGCGTTTCCAGTTGGGCGACTTCGTCTCGCCGAGCCGCTTCCTCACCCGGCTGCGCTACAAGATGTTCGGCGGCACCCACCTGGTCAACCGCGCCGGCTTGGCACGGACCTTCCAGAACATTCGCCTGTTCCGGGAAATGTCGGTGGTGGAAAACCTGCTGGTGGCGCAGCACATGTGGGTCAACCGCAACCTGCTGGCCGGTGTGCTCAACACCAAGGCCTATCGCAAGGCGGAAAGCGACGCCCTCGACCATGCCTTCTACTGGCTGGAAGTGGTGGACCTGGTGGATTGCGCCAACCGGCTCGCCGGCGAACTGTCCTACGGCCAGCAGCGCCGCCTGGAAATCGCCCGGGCCATGTGCACGCGGCCGAAGATCATCTGCCTGGACGAGCCGGCTGCCGGCCTCAACCCGCAGGAAACCGAGGCCCTGAGCCGGATGATCCGGGTGTTGCGCGACGAACATGACATCACCGTGGTGCTGATCGAACACGACATGGGCATGGTCATGAGCATTTCCGACCATATCGTCGTGCTCGACCACGGCAACGTCATCGCCGAAGGCAAGCCGCAGGACATTCGCAACAACCCGACCGTGATCGCCGCCTACCTGGGTGCTGACGAAGAGGAGCTGGTATGAGTGCACCCATTCTCGAACTGCAGGACCTGGACGTGTTCTACGGGCCGATCCAGGCGCTGAAAAAGGTCTCGCTGCACATCGACGAAGGCGAGACGGTCAGCCTGATCGGTTCCAACGGCGCCGGCAAATCGACCCTGCTGATGTCGATCTTCGGCCAGCCGCGGGCGGCGGCCGGCAAGATCCTCTATCGCGGTACAGACATCACCCACAAGTCTTCGCACTACATCGCGTCCAATGGCATCGCCCAGTCGCCGGAAGGACGGCGGGTGTTCCCCGACATGACCGTCGAGGAGAACCTGATGATGGGCACCATCCCCATCGGCGACAAGCATGCCGACGAAGACATGCAGCGCATGTACGAACTGTTCCCGCGGCTCAAGGAGCGGCGCAACCAGAGGGCCATGACCATGTCCGGCGGCGAGCAGCAGATGCTCGCCATCGCCCGGGCGCTGATGAGCCGGCCGAAGCTCTTGTTGCTGGACGAGCCGTCGCTGGGGCTGGCGCCGATCGTGGTCAAGCAGATCTTCTCGACCCTGCGCGAGCTGGCGAAGAGCGGCATGACCATCTTCCTCGTCGAGCAGAACGCCAACCATGCGCTGAAGCTGTCGGACCGGGCCTATGTGATGGTCAACGGGCAGATTCGCCTGAGTGGTACGGGGCAGGAATTGCTGGTCAACGAGGAGGTGAGGAACGCTTATCTCGGCGGGCACTGATAGTGCTGTGTCGTTCTTGATGGCCTCATCGCCGGCAACGCCGGCTCCCTCAGGTTGGATTGCACCGCAAACCTCGTGGGAGCCGGCGTTGCCGGCGATGAGGCCTTCAGGTTATGCAAGGAACTCAAGGCAAACCCGGACAGTCGTACCCCGTGTACCGTTTCGACGCTGCACAAGGAACCCATGCGATGTCCCACCGTTCCCCGATTTTCCCCGCGATCCTCGCCTGCGGCCTGCTGTTCGGCAGCCTGGCGGCGCAGGCCGAGGAAGCGGCCAAGGTCCAGATCGATTCTTCCGCTTCGTCTTCCGACAACCTCGCCGCGATCCACCGCGAATCCGGCATGACCCATTCACTGCACGACTCCGGGGTCAGCGTGGCCGACCTGAAGAAGATGCGCGACACCCTCAACCAGAACGCCAGTGACCTGCAGGACCTGCGCCGCACCGTGGACGAGCAGACCCGGCAGATCGGCGAGCTGCAACGGCGCCTGGAAGACACCAACCGCAAGGTGCAATAGGGTTTCCACGGAATGTGGAAAAGTCCCTCTGACAGAGGGTGGCGATACGCCATAACTGCGCGGCAAACCCTTGTTTTCACTGCAATTGAAGTTGTCCACGATTCGTGTGGAAGTGCTTGTGGGTAACTTGGTGATGATCGGCTGGAGGCCTTGTAAAACGAGGCCTGTACGGCATTGCTCGTTTTTTGTACAGTTGCGCGACAAGACCTTGAACAGGCTTTTGTCAAGGCGTTTTCAGAAGATTGAAGGAGCATTTCGCTATTATCCAAAGCCTGTGGATAACTCTGTGAACAAGCCTTGGAAAGACCCATCCGGGTCCCAGCGCTGAAGGGTTTTGCCCACAGCAGCAGCGTTTCCCATGCGCGCTGATGATGCAGTGCTGCACAGTTGCCCCCAATCTGTGTGGAAGGCCCTGTGGATAAGGTGCGCATAGCCGCGCCGGACCCTTCTGGCATAAGGTTTTGCGGGCGTTGTTCAGTTTTTGAGCAGTGGCAGGATCACTTGCTCCATGGCCATTGGCCGGGCATGCTGCATGGCCTGCCGTCCTCTTGCCGTGATCCAAGGAGATACCCATGACTTCCACCGTATTCATCACCGGTGCCACTTCCGGCTTCGGCGAAGCCTGCGCCCGCCGTTTCGCCGAGGCCGGCTGGTCGCTGGTGCTGACCGGTCGCCGCCAGGAGCGTCTCGACGCGCTGTGCGCAGAGCTCTCGAAAAAGACCCAGGTGCATGGCCTGGTCGTGGATGTGCGTGACCGCAAGGCCATGGAAGAGGCGATTGCCGGCCTGCCTCCGGCCTTCGCCAAGCTGCGCGGACTTATCAACAACGCCGGCCTGGCCCTCGGCGCCGACCCTGCGCCGCAGTGCAACCTGGACGACTGGGAAACCATGGTCGACACCAACATCAAGGGCCTGATGTACAGCACCCGCCTGCTGCTGCCGCGGCTGATCGCCCATGGCCGTGGCGCGACCATCCTCAACGTCGGTTCGGTGGCGGGCAATTACCCGTATCCGGGCAGCCATGTGTATGGCGGGACCAAGGCCTTCGTCGGGCAGTTCTCGTTGAGCCTGCGCTGCGACCTGCGCGGCACCGGGGTGCGAGTGACCAATATCGAGCCGGGACTGTGCGAGAGCGAATTCTCGCTGGTGCGCTTCGGTGGCGACCAGAGCCGTTACGACGCCACCTACGCCGGCGCCGAAGCGATCCAGCCGCAGGACATTGCCGAAACCATCTTCTGGATTCTCAACCAGCCGGCGCATATCAACATCAACAACCTCGAGCTGATGCCAGTGAGCCAGGACTGGGCCGGGTTCTCGATTACCCGTTCGGAGTAAACAGCACGACACGGACCCTGTGGGAGCGGGTTCACCCGCGATTGCGGTGGTGGGTTCACTGCCGCAATCGCGGGTGAACCCGCTCCTACAGGGGGCCGCGTCAGCTTCAAGTCAGGCGCTGCAAGCCTTGCAGACAGGTCACCAGGTGATAGGGCGTAGTCGAAGGCATATCGCTTCTACTCACTACGCCCTGAGCATCCCGACACTCATACCACCCCCCCTCATGCAGGAACCGCTGGCGCAGTACCTCCAGTTGGGCCACCAGCTTCTCTGCGTCGCCCCGTAGGGTCAGCGCCCGCAGATATTCAGCCTGGGCCCAGATGCGCTGGGTGGCATCGCGCACCTCGCCCTGCGCATCGAGCATCGCCAGCACTGCACCATCCTTCACTCCACGCTCCTCGGCAAAGGCAAACGCCCGCTCCAGCGACGCATGCAGCGCCGTGCCCTTGAGCAAAGGTGAAGTTTCCAGCAACCAGTACCACTCGAACTGATGCCCCGGTTCGAACCAGTTATCCACAGCCCCGCGCGGTTTTTCCAGCATCACCCCGTGCGGCGGGTCGATGAACTGCGCCTGCATGCCGTCGGTCAGGGCCAGCAGCGCGGCCTGCACTTGCGCATCCTCACGCACGGCCAGGGTGGCAAGGAACGCCTCGGCCAGATGCATCAACGGGTTCTGCAACGGGCCGCTGCCCAGGCCAGACCAGTCTTCGCCGAGGCTTGCCTCATACAACCCGTCGTTATTGGCGAAGCGCTCGGTCACGACACTGAGGGCGGCGTTCAGGGTCGATTCCGCCAGGCTGTCACGGCTTTTGTCCCAGTAGTGGGCACAGGCGAAGACGATGAACGCGTGGGTGTACAGGTCCTTGCGCCGGTCCAGCGGCTTGCCCTGGGCATCGACGCTATAGAACCAACCGCCATGCTCGGCGTCGTGGAAATGCCGGTTCAGCGAACGGAACAGCGCCGCAGCGCGTTCACTGGCGCCGGGCTGGTCGATACGGCTGCTGAACAGGTACAGCTGGCGGGCGCAGGCCATGGCCCGATAGCGCTGCACCGGCATCGGCCGGTGTGCGGGGTCGAGCGCCTCGAAGGGCAGGGCCATGTCCGGGTTCCAGCCCGGGCCTTCCCAAAGCGGCACGATGTGCCGGTCGAAGTGTTGCTGGGCTTCAGCGAGCAGGGAAGACAGGGCGGGGGAAAGTTCGGACATGGAAAAGGCTCGTCGCCGTCATTGCGTTGGCGCGCATGGTAGCAGGAAATTTCCCCGTGGCGCCGGGGTCAGGCCGGGTTGCCCAGGCCTTGCCAGTGCCGTGCGCCAACGAAGATGAAGCGCAATTGCTGGACGATCTTGGCCTCTGCGCTGAGCTGGCCCTCATCCAGGACCGCAGGTGGATCGATCAGCTCCGGCAGGGTGGCGAACACGGTTTTCACCACCAGGTCAGCCATGACGGCCAGGGCCGGCGCATCCAGGTGCTGCCAGCGCTGCATGCTGCCGAGGTCGGCGGCGAGGTCGGAGGCGATGCCTTCGCGCAGGCGGGCAATGGCCTGGCGTACGGGCTGCGAACCGCCGTACTGCTCACGGGCGAGAAACAGGAATTGCGCCCGGTTGGCCGCGACCACGTCGAGAAAGATGCGCACCGAGGCATCGGTGATGCCGCCCAGTTCGATTTCGTTGTAGCGAACCCGGCGGATGGTCTGGCGGAAGGTTTCGTTGACCTCGCGGACCAGTGCCAGGCCCAGTTGGTCCATATCCTCGAAGTGCCGGTAGAAGCCGGTGGGCACGATGCCGGCGGTGCGGGCCACTTCGCGCAGGCTGAGGCTGCCGAAACCACGGCCGCTCTCCATCAACTGGCGGGCTGCGTCCAGCAGTGCATGGCGGGTCTGTTGCTTCTGTTCGGCGCGCGGCAGCATGGCGGGTTCGTTCGTGTGAAACGGGCCCTGCACTCTAAAGGCCGGGGCCGGAAAAACAAAGCCCGGTCAGTTGACCGGGCCTCGGAGGGGAGAGGACTGCGCGCGGGTAGCTGTTGTTTTCGCGCATAGGCATCAGCTCACCCGGTTGTTGCGTTCGATCACTCGGTCGGAACCGCCTTCGGCGACGCGGTTGGCACGTTCGATGGCACGGTCGGAACCACCTTCGGCAACACGGTTGGCGCGGTCGATCACACGGTCACCACCACCTTCGGCAACCCGGTTGGCACGTTCGATGGCACGGTCGGACCCGCCTTCGGCAACCCGGTTGGCACGTTCGATCACACGGTCCGAACCGCCTTCAGCCAAGGTGTTCAACGGCTGGGAAACAGTGGCAGAGCTGGAACGGGCTTCGGCGGACAGGTGTTGATCGGCGGCCGGTACGGCGAAGGCACTGGTGGCCAGGACAGAGAGAGCAAGGCTGAGCAGCAATTGGCGTTTCATGGTTCGGATCTCCTTGGGGAGGGCAACTAAGTGGGTACGGGGCCAATGCTACTCTTGGAAATTGGATAGAAAAGTTCATAAAGATAATGGTAACAATCAACGGCATTGATATATTCCCCCGGGCGCTCTAGCTCGCGCCTTTCCCGAGTGTGTTAGTAGGAATTGACCAAGCCATTCAGGCGAAACCCCTCGCCGTTTCGTCAGTCCCAAGTACAAGTGCGTGGTTCACGCACCCTGCCTTGCAGTCACAGGAGAACCGTGCAATGACGCGCCCCGCCAAAATCGCCACCTGGACCCTGGCCAGCCTTGCGCTGATCCTGGTGCTGTTGGTGATCTTCATCGCCACTTTCGACTGGAACCGGGTCAAGCCGTTTCTCAACGAAAAGGTCTCGGAGGCCTTGCACAGGCCCTTCGCTATCAATGGCGATCTCTCCGTGCACTGGCGCCGCCAGCCCGAGGAGGGCGGCTGGCGGGCCTGGGTACCGTGGCCGCAATTCACTGCCCAGGACCTGACCCTGGGCAACCCGGAGTGGCTCAAGGAGCCGCAGATGGTCGGCCTGCAGCAGGTGGATTTCCGTCTCTCGCCGCTGCCGCTGCTGGCGCAGCGCATCGTCATTCCGCGCATCGACCTCAAGCTGCCCACCGCCAGCCTCAAGCGCCTGGCCGATGGCCGGGCCAACTGGACCTTCGATTTCGGGCCCAAGGATGAAAACGCCGAGCCATCCAGTTGGGTGCTGGATATCGGCGCCATCGGTTTCGACAAGGGCCAGGTGGCCTTCGATGACGCCACCTTGAAGACCAATGTCCAGGTGCAGGTCGATCCCTTGGGCAAGCCGATCCCGTTCGGCGACATCGTCGGCAAAAGTGCCGCCGAGAAGACCGCCAAGGAGCACGGCAATGCCCAGGACTATGCCTTCGGTTTCAAGGCCAAGGGCACCTACAAGGGCGAGGCGCTGACCGGCGAAGGCAAGATCGGCGGCCTGCTGGCCCTGCAGGATGCGACCCAGCCGTTTCCGGTGCAGGTGGACGTCAGCATCGCCAAAACCCGCGCCATCGTTGCCGGTACCCTTACCGATCCGCGCAATCTCGGGGCGCTCGACCTGCGCCTGAAGCTCTCCGGCGCCAGCCTCGCCAATCTCTATCCGCTGACCGGCGTGACCCTGCCGGACACACCGCCGTACCAGACCGACGGGCACCTGATCGCCAAGCTGCACGAGCCGGGCGGGGCGCTGTTCCGCTATGAAGGCTTCAACGGCAAGATCGGCGACAGCGACATCCATGGTGATCTGGCCTTCGTTTCCAGCCAGCCGCGGCCCAAGCTCAGTGGCAAGCTGGTGTCGAATCAACTGCTGTTCAAGGATCTCGCGCCGTTGATCGGTGCCGATTCCAACGCCCAGCAGAAAGCCCGTGGCGGCGCGGCGAAGCAGCCGGGTGACAAGGTGCTGCCGGTCGAGGAATTCCGCACCGAGCGCTGGCGGACGATGGATGCCGACGTGGCCTTCACCGGCAAGCGCATCGTGCAGACCGAGGAACTGCCGTTCACCGACCTCGACACCCATGTAATCCTCGACGACGGCCTGTTGCGCCTGGAGCCGCTGTCGTTCGGTGTTGCCGGTGGCAAGCTGGCGATGCAGGTGCGCCTCGACGGACGCACGACGCCCATGCAGGGCCGGGCGAAATTGACCGCGCGGGATCTCAAGCTCAAGCAACTGTTCCCGACCTTCGAACCCATGAAGACCAGCTTCGGTGCACTGAATGGCGATGCCGATATCAGTGGTCGCGGCAATTCGGTGGCGGCCCTGCTGGGTACCGCAAACGGCGATCTGAAACTGCTGATCAACGACGGTGCGGTGAGCCGCAGCCTGATGGAGATTGCCGGCCTTAACGTTGGCAACTACGTGGTTGGCAAGTTGTTCGGTGATAACGAAGTCAAGATCAACTGCGCCGCGACCGATGTAGGGATCAAGAACGGCCTGGCGACTACCCGGCTGTTCGTGTTCGACACCGAGAACGCGGTGATCTACGTCACTGGCACGGCCAACTTCGCCACCGAGCAACTGGACCTGAAGATCAACCCGGAATCCAAGGGGCTGCGCCTGTTTTCGCTGCGTTCGCCGCTGTACGTACGCGGTTCGTTCGCCAATCCATCGGCCGGCGTGCAGGCGGTGCCGCTGGCCTTGCGCGGGGCAGGGATGGTGGCGCTGGGCGTGGCCGCGGGGCCAGCGGCCGGGTTGCTGGCGCTGATCGCTCCGAGCAGTGGCGATGAGCCGAACCGTTGCACGCCGTTGCTGGAGCAGATGCGGGCCGGGAAAGCGCCCAAGACGGTGAAATAGTAGGGCCTCATCGCGGGTAAACCCGCTCCCACAGGGATCGCATCAGGCCTGAGGCTGGTGCGATCCTGTGGGAGCGGGTTTACCCGCGATAGGGCCCTCAAGAACAACGAAAAATCAGAGGCCTTGCAGCAGGTCCGCCATGTCATCCGCATGCTCTTCTTCCTGAGCCAGGATGTCCTCGAAAATGCGCCGGGTAGTCGGATCGCTGTCGCCAATGAAGCGCACGATCTCGCGGTAGCTGTCGATGGCGATCCGCTCGGCCACCAGGTCCTCCAGCACCATTTCCTTCAGGGTGGTTCCCGCCACGTACTGGGCATGGGAATTCTTGCTCAGGTTGTCCGGGTTCAGGTCCGGCTCGCCGCCCAGTTGCACGATGCGCTCGGCCAGCTTGTCGGCGTGCTCCTGCTCCTGGTTGGCATGCTCCAGGAACTCCGCCGCCGCGACGCTCGCCTTGATCCCGCTGGCCATGTAGTAGTGGCGCTTGTAGCGCAGGGTGCAAACCCACTCGGTGGCCAGCGCTTCGTTCAGCAGGCGCAGGATGGTCTGGCGGTCGGCGGTGTAGCCCTCGGTCACGGCGCCTTGTTCCACATGCTGGCGGGCGCGTTCGCGAAGGGTTTGGACATCGGTCAGTTCTACGGTGCTCATGATTTTCTCCAGGCTGGAAAACGGGCGCGCCGCGCTCTGGGGGCGCGGTCGCTACATCAGGTACGAGTACGGCGAAGCGGCAAAAGTTTTATCAGCCGCGGCCTTCGCGTCGGTCTTGTTCGCGTTGTTCGCAGGTTTTGAAACCCTTGTCGTCGACATGCCCGGTGGCGTCGAAGCGCACGTAGTAGGGCTGCTGATGACCTTCCTTGTTGAGGATGTAGTTATTGCAGGTACCGCCGTTGGGCAGGTCGATGACCGTGGACGGGCTACCGCCGATAGCGATGACCTTCTGCATGGTCATGCCGTTTTCCACTTGCTTGACCAGCGGCTGGTCACGGTAGGTGACGTGATCCACCGGATTTTCCGGATTGCTGCTGCAACCGATCAGGGTGGCGCTTGCCAGAAGTGCTGCCAGGGCGTGCTTGTACATGGTCGTGCATCCTCGTGGTGGGCCGTCGTGGGCCGATATCGGTTTGGAACCGCAAGCGGCGACGGGAGTTCGATTGCGATTGCCATCGTTTCGCCTGTAGGGTTGGCCGATCACTTCACGAACCGGGAGCCGTCATGTCGCAAGCGCTCGCCACGCGTTATCCCCTGGTGCTGGTGCCGGGCATGCTCGGCTTCGTTCGCCTGCTGCTGTATCCGTACTGGTTCGGCATCGTCAGGGCCTTGCGCCGCGGCGGGGCGCAGGTTTACCCGGTCCAGGTGTCGCCGCTGCACAGCACCGAGGTGCGCGGCGAGCAGTTGCTGCGGATCATCGAGGACCTGCGCCAGCGTACCGGGGTCGACAAGGTCAATCTGCTCGGCCACAGCCAGGGCGCCCTGACTGCTCGCTATGTCGCGGCGAAACGCCCGGAGTGGGTGGCCTCGGTGACCTCCATCGCCGGGCCCAACCATGGCTCGGAACTGGCCGACCATATCGAGCGCGAGTACCCGGGCGATTCGCCGCGAGGACGCATACTCAAGGCCGTGCTGCATGGCCTGGCCTGCTTGATGGGCGTATTGGAAACCGGCTGGAAGGGCCCCAGGTTGCCCATCGACGTGCATGCCTCGCACCTGTCCCTGACGTCCAGCGGCGTGGCCCGTTTCAACCAGCTTTATCCACAGGGCTTGCCGCAGACCTGGGGCGGCGAAGGCGCGGCCGAGGTCAATGGCGTGCGTTATTACTCCTGGTCCGGGGTACTCAAGCCAGGCATCACCGATCGCGGGCTGAACCGCCTGGATGGCAGCAACCGTTTCTGCCGCCTGTTCTCGCGCACGTTCGTACGTGAGCGAGGGCAGTGCGACGGCATGGTGGGGCGCTTCAGTTCACATCTGGGGCAGGTGATCGGCGACGACTATCCCCTCGACCACCTGGACATCGTCAACCAGTCCCTCGGTGCGGTGGGCAAGGGCGCACAGCCGGTGAAGCTGTTCCTTGAGCACGCCGCACGGCTCAAGGCGGCGGGCTGCTAGGCCTGGCGAGAGATGAAAAAATCTTGTCTAAACTCCACTGACGGCCGCGCCTCCATCGCGGCGATCAGGAGAGTCACCATGAAGATGTTGCGTGTGCCGTTGCTGTTGCTGGGCCTGCTCATGGCGTCGCAGGGTTTCGCCGCTACCGCCCAGCAGGAAAAGATGAAGACCTGCAACGCCGACGCGACCGCCAAGGCGCTCAAGGGCGATGAACGCAAGGCGTTCATGAGCGACTGCCTCAAGGCCAAGGCTCCTGCGACCCAGCAGGAAAAGATGAAGACCTGCAACGCTGACGCCACCGCCAAGGCACTCAAGGGCGATGAGCGCAAGACCTACATGAGCGACTGCCTGAAAAAGAAATGACCTGACCCGCCCGCGCGCCATTGCTCTGGAGCAATGGCGCGCTGCTCGCCGTCGCCCACCCCCTATGCCTGTCCACAGAAGGCTGGCAGACTGCCGCCTTTGTCGTCTTCGGCTGTCTGAGGTTGTATGACTTTTACCCAGCGTCAGGTCGTGCTGGCCAGTTGGATCATCATATTCACCGGCTTGCTGCTGGTATTGCCACTCAAGTTATTGCCGAGCCTGCTGGCCGGATTGCTGGTGTTCGAGCTGGTCAACATGCTCACGCCCAAGCTCCAGCACGTGATCGCCGGGCCGCGTGCGCGCTGGCTGGCGGTGGCCCTGCTTGGCACCTTGGTAGTCAGCACCCTTACGCTGATCTTCGCCGGGGCCATCAGCTTCCTTTTGCACGAGGCGGAAAACCCCGGGGCATCACTGGACCGCTTCATGCTCCTGGTAGACCAGGCTCGCGGCCAGTTGCCGCCGTTCATCGACGCCTACCTGCCGGCGAGCGCCGCGGAGTTCAAGGTCGCCATCGGCGACTGGCTCAAGACTCACCTGGGCGAACTGCAACTGGTGGGCAAGGGGGCGGCGCATATGTTCGTCACCCTGCTGATCGGCATGATCCTCGGCGCCATCGTCGCCTTGCAGCGGATTCCCGATATCTCCCGGCGCAAACCGCTGGCGGCGGCGCTGTTCGAGCGCCTGGCGCTGCTGGTGCAGGCGTTTCGCAACATCGTCTTCGCGCAGATCAAGATTTCCTTGCTCAACACGGCATTCACCGGGGTGTTCCTTGCCGTGGTGCTGCCACTGTTCGGCGTGCATCTGCCGCTGACCAAGACCCTGATCGTGCTGACCTTCCTGCTTGGCCTGCTGCCGGTGATCGGCAACCTGATGTCCAACACCCTGATCACCATCGTCGGCCTGTCGCTGTCGGTCTGGGTGGCGGTGGCGGCGCTGGGCTACCTGATCGTCATCCACAAGGTCGAGTACTTCCTCAACGCGCGGATCGTCGGCGGGCAGATCAGTGCCAAGTCGTGGGAGCTGCTGCTGGCGATGCTGGTGTTCGAGGCGGCGTTCGGGCTGCCCGGGGTGGTGGCGGGGCCGATCTACTATGCCTACCTGAAGAGTGAGTTGAAGCGGGTGGAGCTGGTCTGAGAATGAGGGCGTAACGCGGCCCCTGTGGGAGCGGGTTTACCCGCGATTGCGATAGTGAATCCACCATAGCAATCGCGGGTAAACCCGCTCCCACAGGGGCCGCGTCGTGATCAATGTTGGTCAGCCGTAGCGCTTGCGCGCCTCGATCGCCAGCCCGCTGCCGATGCTGCCGAAGATGTTGCCTTCCACATGCCGTGCGTTCGGCAGCATCGCCGCCACGCTCTGGCGCAGTGCGGGGATGCCGCTGGAACCGCCGGTGAAGAACACCGTGTCCACCTGGCCCACGCTCACGCCGGCCTTGAGCAGCAGCTCGTCGACGCTGCCGCGTACGCGCTCCAGCAGGTTGTCGATCGATGCTTCGAACAGTGCCCGGGTCAGGTCCACGTGCAGGTCCTTCTCGATCCGGCCCAGGTCCACCAGGCGATTGTCGGCATGGGTCAGTTCGATCTTGGTCGCTTCCACTTCCATCGCCAGCCAGTGCCCGGCGCGCTGGTCGATCAGCTTGAACAGGCGATCGATGCCCAGGGTGTCCTCGATGTCATAGCGCATGCTGCCCAGGGCCAGTTGCGATTTCTGCGAGTACACCGAGTTGATGGTGTGCCAGGTGGCCAGGTTGAGGTGGTAGCTGGTGGGCATCAGCGCCTGGCTTTTCATCCGGCTGCCATAGCCGAACAGCGGCATCACGCCCTGCAGGCTGAGCTGCTTGTCGAAGTCGGTACCGCCGATGTGCACGCCGCCGGTGGCGAGGATGTCGTCGTGGCGATCGTCGAGCATGTGACGCTCTGGGGCCAGGCGAATCAAGGAAAAGTCCGAGGTACCACCGCCGATGTCGACGATCAGCACCAGTTCCTCGCGCTCGATCCCCGACTCGTAGTCGTAGGCCGCCGCGATGGGCTCGTACTGGAAGGACACGTTCTTGAAGCCGATCTTGCGTGCCACTTCGGCCAGGGTGTCCTCGGCCTCCTGGTCGGCGGCCTGGTCGTCGTCGACGAAATGCACCGGACGGCCCAGCACCACCTGCTCGAACGCGCGGCCGGCATTGGCTTCGGCGCGCTTTTTCAGCTCGCCGATGAACATCCCCAGCAGGTCCTTGAACGGCAGGGCAGTGCCCAGCACGCTGGTGTCATGCTTGATCAGCTTTGAACCGAGCAGGCTCTTCAGCGATCGCATAAGACGACCCTCGTAGCCTTCCAGGTATTCGTGCAGGGCCAGGCGACCATAGACCGGGCGGCGTTCCTCGATATTGAAGAACACCACCGAAGGCAGGGTGATCTTGCCGTCCTCGAGAACGATCAGCGTCTCTTCGCCGGGACGATGCCAGCCGACGGTGGAGTTTGACGTGCCGAAGTCGATACCACAGGCACGGGCCGGGGATGCGTGATTCATGGAAACGGTTCCGGGGGAAAAACGGCCGCGCAGTGTATGCCAGTTGCGCACAGAATCAAGACCGATTATCTGCCGCGCGACAACACCCCGGGCACCTTGAAAGGCTATGCTTGACCCCAATCTTCAGAGGCAGTGCATTTAACCGACGGTGATTCCTTCGATGGATTTCAAAGACTATTACAAGATACTGGGCGTCGAGCCGACGGCGGACGACAAGGCGATCAAGACCGCCTACCGCAAGCTGGCCCGCAAGTATCACCCGGACGTCAGCAAAGAGCGTGACGCCGAAGAGAAGTTCAAGGAGGCCAACGAGGCCTACGAAGTGCTCGGCAGCCCGGAAAAGCGCTCCGAATACGACGAGATCCGCAAGTACGGCGGCCAGCACGGCCGGCCGTTCCAGGCCCCGCCCGGCTGGGAAAGCCGTGGCGGCGCCGGTGGCGGTGGCTTCGGTGGTGGCGATTTCTCGGATTTCTTCAGCTCGATCTTCGGATCGGCCGGTCGTGGCAACGGCAATCCGTTCGGCCGTGGTCAACAGCAGCGCAGCAGCGGTCGGCGAGGTCAGGACGTGGAAATGGAACTTGCAGTGTTCCTTGAGGAAACCCTGGCCAACGAATCGAAGAAGATCAGCTTCCAGGTGCCCCAGTACAACGCCATGGGCCAGCGCACCGGCGACACCACCAAGACCCTCAACGTCAAGATCCCCGCCGGGGTGACCGACGGCGAGCGCATCCGCCTCAAGGGCCAGGGCGCGCCGGGTGTGGGAGGCGGGGCGAATGGCGACCTGTACCTGGTCATCCGCTTCGCACCTCACCCGCTGTTCGATGTCGAAGGTCATGACCTGATCATCACCGTGCCCCTGGCGCCGTGGGAAGCGGCGCTGGGCACCAAGGTGGAAATGCCGACCCTCACCGGCAAGGTCAACCTCACCATCCGCCCGGACAGCCAAAGCGGCCAGCGCCTGCGGATCAAAGGCATGGGCCTGGCCAACAAGCAGGGCCAGCGCGGCGACCTTTACGCGCAACTCAAGGTGGTGATGCCGGCGCAATCGGATGCCGCCACCCGTGAACTGTGGAGCAAACTGTCGGAGAAGGCCGGGTTCAACCCGCGAACTCAATGGAGTAAGTGACCATGAGTAGCACCCTGATCGTTCAGCTGGACATGCGTACCTTTTGCCAGGAGGCCGACCTTACGGCCGATTGCGTGATGCAAATCGTCGAACACGGCATCGTTGAACCATCGGGGCGAACGCCTGAGGAATGGCTGTTCGACGACCGCTCGCCGGTTCTGGCCAAGCGCGCCGCGCGGTTGCACGCGGAGCTGGAACTGGAATGGGAAGGCGTTGCGCTGGCGCTGGAGCTGCTGGAGGAAGTGCAGCAACTGCGCAGCGAGAACGTCATGTTGCGCCAGCGTCTGGGGCGGTTCGTGCAATAACTTGAGAACGCCGCGAACCCTGTGGGAGCGGGTTTACCCGCGATTGCCATGGTGAATCCACTGACGTAATCGCGGGTGAACCCGCTCCCACAGGGTTCGCGCAAGCCGTAGGATCAGTCGGACGGTTGAGCCCCCGGATTCAACACCAGTTGCATAAAGGTCAAATCCAGCCACCGCCCGAACTTCACCCCCACCTGCGGCATCTCGCCGGTCACCCGGAATCCCAACCGCTCATGCAGCCGGATCGATGCGGCATTGCCGCTCTCGATCGCTGCCACCATCACATGCTTGCCACACTGGCGCGCCCGCTCGATCAGGGCTTCCATCAACGTCGGCCCCAATCCGTGCCCACGCTGGTCGGCGCGGATATACACCGAATGTTCCACGGTATGCCGGAACCCTTCGAAAGGCCGCCAATCACCGAACGAGGCGTAGCCAGCGACGTCCCCCGCGTCGTCCACGGCGACGATGACCGGGTATCCCTGCGCCTGTCGCCCGTCGAACCAGGCCTTCCGGTTCGCCAGGTCCACCGGCTGTTCGTTCCAGATCGCCGTGGTGTTGAGCACGGCGTCGTTGTAGATGGCGCGGATACCCGGCAAATCGGCGGGGCTGGCGTCGCGGAAGGTGTGAGGCATGGCAGTTGTCCACAGGGTAGGGCAGGGCGCCAGATTAAATGGTTACCAGCCCGCGCACACCTTCGGCTTCCATGTTTTCGCCACGGCCCTGCTGGACGATCTCGCCCCGCGACATCACCAGGTACTGGTCGGCCAGCTCGGCGGCGAAGTCGTAGAACTGCTCCACCAGCAGGATCGCCATGTCGCCGCGGGCCGCCAGTTTGCTGATCACTGCGCCGATTTCCTTGATCACCGAAGGCTGGATGCCTTCGGTGGGTTCGTCGAGGATCAACAGCCGCGGACGACTGGCCAGCGCCCGGCCGATGGCCAACTGTTGCTGCTGGCCGCCGGAGAGGTCGCCGCCGCGCCGGTGTTTCATTTGCAGCAGCACCGGGAACAGCTCGTAAATGAACTCGGGCACTTTCTTCGCCTCGCTGGCGCCGAAGCGCGACAGGCCCATCAGCAGGTTTTCCTCGACGGTGAGGCGCGGGAAGATCTCGCGGCCCTGGGGCACGTAGGCGATCCCGGCCTGGACCCGCTGGTGCGGCTTGAGCTGGGTGATGGCCTGGCCTTCCCAGCTGACGCTGCCGTCGCGCGCCGGCACCAGGCCCATCAGGCAGCGCAGCAGGGTGGTCTTGCCCACGCCGTTGCGCCCGAGCAGGCAGGTGACTTCGCCGACCTTGGCCTCGAACGACAGGCCGCGCAGGATATGGCTGCCGCCGTAGTACTGGTGCAGGGAATCGATTTTCAGCATGTGTGTTGTCCTGTGAGTCCGTGTTGTCGCCAATCGCTGGCAACGCCAGCTCCCACAGGGTTCGGCGTCGCTGCGGACCTTGTGGGAGCTGGCGTTGCCAGCGATGGGGTCACCGCCCTAGATAAACCTCGATCACCCGATCATCCGCCTGCACCTGTGCCAGCGACCCTTCCGCCAGCACACTGCCCTGGTGCAGCACGGTGACGTGGTCGGCGATGCTGCCGACGAAGCCCATGTCGTGCTCCACCACCATCAGCGAGTGCTTGCCGGCGAGGCTCTTGAACAGTTCGGCGGTGAACTCGGTCTCGGCGTCGGTCATGCCGGCCACCGGCTCATCGAGCAGCAGCAACTGCGGGTCCTGCATCAGCAGCATGCCGATCTCGAGGAACTGCTTCTGCCCGTGGGACAGCAGCCCCGCCGGGCGATTGCGCGAAGGCTCCAGGCGAATGGTGGCCAGCACCTCGTCGATCCGCGTGCGCTGCTCGCCACTGAGCCGCGCGCCGAGGCAGGTCCATACCGACTTGTCGGTCTTCTGCGCCAGCTCCAGGTTCTCGAACACCGTCAGCGCCTCGAATACCGTGGGCTTCTGGAATTTGCGGCCGATCCCGGCCTGGGCGATCTGCACTTCGCTCATGCGGGTCAGGTCGAGGGTGTCGCCGAACCAGGCCTTGCCGCTGGTAGGGCGGGTCTTGCCGGTGATCACGTCCATCATGGTGGTCTTGCCGGCGCCATTGGGGCCGATGATGCAGCGCAGCTCGCCGACGCCGATGTACAGGTTGAGGCCGTTGATGGCCTTGAAACCGTCGAAGCTGACGTTGATATCTTCCAGGGTCAGTACCGTGCCATGGCGGGCATCGAGGCCCGGCGAAACCACCTGGCCAAGGCCGATGGCGTCGCGGCCGCTGCCCTCGTCGATGATCGGCTCCAGCATGAATTCGGGATGGATCGACGGGAATCTCATTGTTCGCCCCTTTTCTTCAGCAGGCCGACCACGCCCTTGGGCAGGTACAGGGTGACCAGGATGAACAGCGCACCCAGGAAGAACAGCCAGAATTCCGGAAACGCCACGGTGAACCAGCTCTTCATGCCATTGACCAGGCCGGCGCCGAGCAGCGGGCCGATCAGGGTGCCGCGTCCGCCGAGCGCGACCCACACGGCCGCTTCGATGGAGTTGGTCGGCGACATCTCGCTCGGGTTGATGATGCCCACCTGCGGCACGTACAACGCACCGGCCAGGCCGCAAAGCACGGCACTCAGCACCCAGATGAACAGCTTGAAGCCGCGTGGATCGTAGCCGCAGAACATCAGGCGGTTCTCGGCGTCGCGCAGGGCGGTCAGCACCCGGCCGAACTTGCTCCGGGCCAGGCGCCAGCCCAGGTAGAGGCTGGCGACCAGCAGCGCCACGGTGAGCAGGAACAGCACCGCCCGGGTGCCTTGCGCGGTGATATCGAAGCCGAGCAGGGTGCGGAAGTTGGTGAAGCCGTTGTTGCCGCCGAAGCCGGTCTCGTTGCGGAAGAACAGGAGCATCCCGGCGAAGGTCAGGGCCTGGGTCATGATCGAGAAGTACACGCCCTTGATCCGCGAGCGGAAGGCGAAATAGCCGAACACCAGGGCCAGCAGCCCGGGTGCCAGCACTACCAGGCACATGGCCCAGGCGAAGTGCTGGGTACCGGCCCAGTACCAGGGCAGCTCGCTCCACGACAGGAAACTCATGAACGCCGGCAGCCCGTCGCCGGCGGCTTCGCGCATCAGGTACATGCCCATGGCATAGCCGCCGAGGGCGAAGAACAGGCCGTGGCCGAGGGACAGCAGGCCGGCGTAGCCCCAGACCAGGTCGAGGGCCAGGGCGACGATGGCGTAGCAGAGGATCTTGCCTACCAGGGTCAAGGTGTAGGCCGAGACCTGCAGGGTGTGGCCGTCCGGCAGCAGCGAAAGCAGCGGCAACGCGACCAGTACCAGCAGGACGACGGCGCCGATGGCCAGGGACAGCTTCGGTCCGGCTTTTTGCGTGGCGGTGACAAGCAGAGGCTGGTTCATCAGTCGATTACCCGTCCCTTGAGGGCGAACAGGCCTTGCGGACGCTTCTGGATGAACAGAATGATCAGCGCAAGGATGAGGATCTTGCCGAGCACCGCACCGATCTGCGGTTCCAGCAGCTTGTTGGCGATGCCCAGGCCGAACGCGGCCCAAAGGCTGCCGGCCAGTTGCCCGACGCCACCGAGCACCACCACCAGGAAGGAGTCGATGATGTAGCTCTGGCCCAGGTCAGGGCCGACGTTGCCGATCTGGCTCAGGGCCACGCCACCCAGGCCGGCGATGCCCGAGCCGAGGCCGAAGGCGAGCATATCGACGCGCCCGGTCGGTACGCCGCAGCAGGCGGCCATGTTGCGGTTCTGGGTCACGGCACGCACGTTGAGGCCCAGGCGCGTGCGGTTGAGCAGCAGCCAGGTCAGCAGCACCACGAACAGGGCGAAGCCGATGATGACGATGCGGCTCCACGGCAGGACCAGGTTCGGCAGCACCTGGATGCCGCCGGACAGCCAGGCCGGGTTGGCGACTTCCACGTTCTGCGCGCCGAAGACCAGGCGGATGGCCTGGATCAGGATCAGGCTGATGCCCCAAGTAGCGAGCAGGGTTTCCAGCGGTCGGCCATACAGATGGCGGATTACCGTGCGTTCCAGGGCCATGCCGACCCCGGCGCTGACGGCGAAGGCCACCGGCAGCGCCAGCAGCGGATAGAACTCCAGCGCGCCGGGGGCATAGCGCTGGACCATGATCTGCACCACATAGGTGGTGTAGGCACCGAGCATCAGCATCTCGCCGTGGGCCATGTTGATCACGCCGAGCAGGCCGAAGGTGATCGCCAGGCCAAGGGCCGCGAGGAGCAGGATCGAACCAAGGGACAGGCCGCTGAAGGCCTGGCCGAGGATCTCGCCGACCAGCAGCTTGCGCTTGACCTGGGCCAGGCTGGTTTCCGCGGCGGTGCGCACTCCGGCGTCACTTTCCACGGCCGGGTCGAGCAGGGCTTCGAGGCGGGTGCGGGCCATGGGGTCGCCGGTCTCGCCGAGCAGGCGCACGGCGGCGAGGCGCACCGAAGGCTCGGCGGCGGCCAGTTGCAGGTTGGCCAGGGCCAGGCCGAGGGCGGCGTGGACGCTGTCGTCCTTTTCCGTGGCGTACTGGCGGTCGAGGAAGGCGACCTGGGCCGGTTGCGCGGTTTTTTGCAGCTGCTGCGCGGCTTGCAGGCGGGTAGCCGGGTCGCCGCTGAGCAACTGATGGCTGGCCAGGGCGTTGTCCACCAGGCCGCGCAGGCGATTGTTCAGGCGCAGCTTGCGGTTGTCGTCGGGGCTGATGCGACCTTGCTGCAGGGAGGTAAGCAGGGTCAGCCGGGCAGGATCGGGTTGCGCCGCCCAGTCCTGGAGCAGGCGGGCCTGGTCGTTGGGCTTGGCGGCGGCGAAGTATTCGGCTTCGCTGGCGTGCGCGGCCAAGGGCAGCAGCAGGCACAGGGAAAGCAGGAGTCGGTAGAGGGCCTTGGGCATAGAGCGGGGTCCCTTTTCTGGTAGGGGGAGGTGCGGTGTTCTTCCGGGCCTCATCGCTGGCAAGCCAGCTCCCACAGGTCCGGTGCATGCAGGACCCTGTGGGAGCTGGCTTGCCAGCGATTGGACCTCAGGGGATCAGTTGCCCTTCACGGCATAATCCGGCCGCTTGTCATTGCCCTGGATGAACGGACTCCACGGCTGCGCCCGCAGTGGCTGCTCGGTCTCCCAGACCACGTTGAACTGCCCGTCATCCTGGATTTCGCCGATCATCACCGGCTTGTGCAGGTGGTGGTTGGTCTTGTCCATGGTCAGGGTGAAGCCGGACGGCGCCTTGAAGGTCTGCCCGGCGAGGGCTTCGCGGACCTTGTCGACATCGGTGCTGCCGGCCTTCTCCACGGCCTGCGCCCACATGTGGATGCCGACGTAGGTAGCTTCCATCGGGTCGTTGGTCACCGCCTTGTCGGCGCCCGGCAGGTTCTTCGCCTTGGCGTAGGCCTTCCAGTCGGAAACGAATTGGGTGTTGACCGGGTTGTCCACCGACTCGAAGTAGTTCCAGGCGGCAAGGTGACCCACCAGCGGCTTGGTATCGATGCCGCGCAGCTCCTCTTCACCCACCGAGAAGGCCACGACCGGTACGTCGGTGGCCTTCAGGCCCTGGTTGGCCAGTTCCTTGTAGAACGGCACGTTGGAGTCGCCGTTGACCGTGGAGATGACCGCGGTCTTGCCGCCGGCGGAGAATTTCTTGATGTTGGCGACGATGGTCTGGTAGTCGCTGTGGCCGAACGGGGTGTAGACCTCTTCGATGTCCTTGTCGGCCACGCCCTTGGAATGCAGGAAGGCGCGCAGGATCTTGTTGGTGGTGCGCGGATAGACGTAGTCGGTACCGAGCAGGAAGTAGCGCTTGGCCGCGCCGCCTTCCTCGCTCATCAGGTATTCAACGGCCGGGATCGCCTGCTGGTTCGGCGCCGCACCGGTGTAGAACACGTTCGGCGACATTTCCTCGCCTTCATACTGCACCGGGTAGAACAGCAGGCCGTTGAGCTCCTCGAACACCGGCAGCACCGACTTGCGCGACACCGAGGTCCAGCAGCCGAACACCACCGCGACCTTGTCCTGGGTCAGCAACTGGCGGCTTTTCTCGGCGAACAGCGGCCAGTTCGACGCCGGGTCCACCACCACCGGTTCCAGCAGCTTGCCGTTGACCCCGCCCTTGGCGTTGATCTGCTCGATGGTCATCAGCGCCATGTCCTTGAGCGAGGTCTCGGAAATCGCCATGGTCCCGGACAGGGAATGCAGGATGCCGACCTTGATGGTCTCGGCGGCCTGGATGCTCCAGCTCAGGCCCATCGCGGCGATGGATGCGCTGAGGGTAAAGGCCTTGATCAGACTGCGACGCTTCATGGGTGCTCTCTCCGTTGAGTTCGTATTGGCGGTAAGGCAAATGGCGACTGCGCGGATAGAGCGATAGCAAAGGCTATGCCGGATTGTGTACAGGCTCTGGAACAAGGGTTTCGGCGGATTGTGCGCTGGCGGTGCACCGCCCTGGAGCCCAAGGCGGTGGCACGGTGCAGGCTCTTGCGCCCAGATGGTGCGCAATAGCCAGCAAGGGAAGGATCAACCCCGGGGAGCGTCGATCTGGCCGCGCGGGTGGCGGCGGCTGCGGACGAACTGGTAGGTCACGGTGAGGATCAGGAACCAGATCGGGGTGACCATCAGCGCCTGGCGGGTGTCGGTCTCGAAGCTCAGCAGCACCAGGATGAAGGCGAAGAACACCAGGCATGCCCAGCACATGAAGCGGCCGCCGGGCATCTTGTACTTCGACGCCGCGTGCAGTGCTGCGCGCTGTTTGCGGTAGGTCAGCCAGGACAGCAGGATCAGCGACCAGACGAACATGAACAGCACCGCCGACACGGTGGTGACCAGGGTAAAGGCTTCGACCAGGTCGGGGATCAGGTACATCAACGCCGCGCCCAGCAGCAGGCAGGTGCAGGAGAAGTACAGGCCGTTGGCCGGCACGTCGCGGTTCGACAGCTTCTCGAAGGCCTTCGGCGCATCGCCTTCCTGGGCCAGGCCGAAGAGCATGCGGCTGGTGGAGAACACGCCGCTGTTGGCCGACGATGCGGCCGAGGTCAGCACCACGAAGTTGATCACCGCCGCCGCGGCCGGAAGCCCGGCCAGGACGAACAGCTCGACGAACGGGCTCTTGTTCGGCACCACGTCGCGCCACGGGGTGACGGCCATGATGGCGATCAGGGCGAACACGTAGAACATGATGATGCGCAGCGGGATCGAGTTGATCGCCCGGGGCAGGGTGCGCTCCGGGTCCTTGGCTTCGGCGGCGGTGGTGCCGACCAACTCGATGCCGACGAAGGCGAACACGGCGATCTGGAAGCCGGCGAAGAAGCCCATCAGGCCGTGGGGGAACATGCCCTGGTCGTTCCACAGGTTGCCCAGGCTGGCGGTATCGCCATTGGGCGACTGGAAGCCGCTGACCACCATGTACAGGCCGGTGCCGATCAGGCCGAGAATGGCAATGATCTTGATCATCGCGAACCAGAACTCGATCTCGCCGAACAGCTTCACGGTGATCAGGTTCAGCGACAGCAGCACGCCGACGCACAGGATCGCCGGTATCCACTGCGGCAGGTCGGGAAACCAGAACTGCGAGTAGGAGGCGATGGCGATCACATCGGCGATGCCGGTGATGACCCAGCAGAACCAGTAGGTCCAGCCGGTGAAATACCCGGCCCAAGGGCCCAGCAGGTCGGCGGAGAAGTCGATGAAGGACTTGTAGTTGAGGTTCGACAGCAGCAGCTCGCCCATTGCCCGCATGACGAAGAACAGCATGAAGCCGATGATCATGTAGACGAAGATGATCGAAGGTCCGGCCAGACTGATGGTCTTGCCCGAGCCCATGAACAGACCGGTCCCGATGGCACCGCCGATGGCAATCAACTGGATGTGTCGATTGGTCAGGTTGCGTTGCAGGTGATGTTCCTGCGCGTCCTTTGTAATGTCTTGATTCATTGCGTGCATTCCATAAATCGCAGTCTTCTTGTATGTGAAGCGGCGGCTAGGCTAACACGCTAGCCTGCGGGGCAGCCGCGACAAGATGACTCGACTTTAGGCGGACGCCTGCAAGGAAAGGCGAAAGGGACTACATGTGAGGCTTCAGTTTTCGCTCGGATAGGTCTGGACAGGGCGATCCTCTGAAAAGCGCCGCGCACCTTGTGGGAGCGGGTTCACCCGCGATTACGTTAGTGGCTGCACTACCGCAATCGCGGGTGAACCCGCTCCCACAAGTTTCCGCGTCGCTCTTGAGAGTCAGGCCCTGGCTACCAGCAGGCGCTTGCCGAACACCCGGTCCAGTCCCCACACCACCAGCATCGACAGCCCCACCAGCGGGAACGCTACGCCCAGCACGATCATCACCACCGTCGCCACCTTCCAGCGCGGCAGGTCATGACGCAGCGGCGGAACACCGAGGCCACCTTCCGGCCGACGCTTCCACCACATGACCAATCCGCTTACCGAGCCGAGCAGGACCATCAGGCAGATCAGCAGGATCAGCATCTGGTTGAGCCAACCGAACATCTTCCCTTCATGCAGCATCACCCCCAGCTCCGTGGCCCGGGCGACGGTGCTGTAGTCCTGCCAGCGCACATCCACCAGGACCTTGCCGGTGTACTGGTCGATATGCAGGGTGGCATCGTTGCGCGGGTCGTCGGCGAACACGGCGATGGTGAACACGCCGCTGCCGGTGCTTGGCAAGGTGATGCTGTAGCCCGGCTCGACGCCGCGTTCAGTGGCGATGTCCTCGACCTTCTGCAGGCTGACCTCGGGCGCCGCCGGCCCGCTGTCCAGGTGCATATGGCCCTGGTGTTCGGCATGGGCGCCGCCAGACTGCGGCATCGGCGTGTTTTCCACCGCCCAGGGCACGGTCTGCCGCGCAGCGGTATTGAGCGTGCGGGCTTCCTGGTCGGACTTCGGCACGTCATTCCACATCGCTGCCGGAAAGCGGTTCCACAAGTCGGCGTACTGCTTGCCCCAGAACCCGGTCCAGGTCATGCCGCTGAGCAGCATCAGCAACAGGACCAGCGAACCCCAGAAGCCGCTGACCGCATGCAGGTCGCGCCACAGCAGCCGCCCGCGGGCATTCATCCGCGGCCAGAAGACTCCGGCGAAGCGTCCGCCGCGTGGCCACCATAGATAAAGGCCGGACACCACCAGGACGATGCCCCAGCCGGCCGCCAGTTCCACTACCCGGTCGCCGACGGTGCCGACCATCAGTTCGCCGTGCAGGGCCCGGGCCACGGCCTGCAGGTTGCTTTTGGCGTCCTGCTCGCCAAGTACCCGGCCGTTGTACGGATCGACGAACACGTTGAGTTCCTGCCCTTCGCGCTTGACCACGAACTGCGCGCTGCGGTCGGCCGCGGGTGCCGGCAGGTACTGGCTGACCTGGCCGCCCGGGTAGGCCGCCTGCACCTGCTGCAGCAGGTGATCGGCCGGATGCCGGTGATGGCCGGCCTCGACCACCATCAGCGAGCGGTACATCAGCGGATCAAGTTGTGGCTTGAACAGGTAGATGATCCCGGTGACCGCCAGCAGGATCATCACCGGCGCAACGAACAGGCCGGCATAGAAGTGCCAGCGCCACGCCAGGTTGTAGAAGGAAAACGATGGCTTGCTCATGGAACGCTCCCGAATGAGGGGCGCGGCACGCGGCCGCGCCCGGGCTGGATCAGAAACTCAGGTCGACCTTGGTCCAGAAGGTGCGTCCCGGCTCGTTCACCGTTTCCGTGCCGGAGTAGCCGAAGCCGGCGTTGCCCGCCAGGTTCAGGTGCTCGGCATAGGCCTTGTCGAACAGGTTGTCGACACCGGCACTGAGCTTGAGGTTCTTGCTCACGCGGTAGGCACCGTTGAGCGAGAACACGCCGAATCCGCCGGACTTGTCGAAGTCCTTGCCGACGATGTTGCCCTGGTTCTCCGACACCCGGTTCTGCGCCGACACCAGGCGCCACAGCGCTCCGGCGCTCCAGGCGCTTTCGCTGTAGGTCAGGCCGAGGCGGCTTTCCAGGGGCGGCATCTGCGGCAGGGCCGAGCCGTCGCTGCTGTTCTTGCCCCAGGCGTAGGCGAGGGTGGCGTCGGCCTTCCAGTTGGAGGTCAGTTGGTAAGCCACGCCCATCTCGCCGCCCATGATCCGCGCGTCGATATTGTCGGCACGCGAGACATTGGCGCCGCCGCTGTAGTCGTAGAGGATGTAGTCGCGAACCTGGCCGATGTAGCCTGAGGCCCAGGCTTCGAGGACCTCGGTCTTGTACTGGATGCCGAAGTCGAGCTGGGTGGTTTTCTCCGGCTTGATCGCATCGAAGGCATTGACCGAACCCGTCGGGCCGTAGGTCGGCGAGAACAGCTCCCAGTAGTCCGGGAAGCGCTGGGCATGCCCCAGGCCGACATAGGTGGTGGCGGGAATATCGACCAGGTCATGTTCGTAGCGCAGGAATCCGCTGGGCAGGGTATCGGCGCGGGTATCGCCGGCGGTCGGGTTGGGCATGCTCATCATTCCCGAGCCGGTGCGCTGGCGGAAGTCCTTCGCCGAGGCGCGGTCCAGGCGGGCACCGCTGACCAGGCGATCCTGGCTGTCCAGCTCCCAGGTCAGCTCGCCGAACACGCCGTAGTTGTGGAAATCGGCGTCCTTGGTCCAGGGCAGGTTGCCGTAGGTGTTGACCCCCATGCTGCTGCGCTTGCGGTGCTCGTTGGTCTGCGCGTCGATGCCGCTGACCAGGGTCACGTCCTCCCAGCGCCAGGTGCCTTTGATCCGTGCGCCCAGGGTGCGGCGGTCGACGTTGGCCGCCATCGGGCCGGCCATCATCCCGGTGCCGGACGGCGTGCGCAGGCTGTAGTTGTCCATCACATGGTCGGCGTAGTTGTAGTAGACCTGTGCCTCGATCTTGTCGAAGACCTCGCCGATGTTCGACTTCTCGAAGCGCAGGCCGAGGCTCTCCCGTTTGAACTGCGAGCCATCCATGCCGCGTCCGGCGTAGCGGGCCTCGCCATCGCCGCGCCCGGCGGTGAGTTCGAGCAGGGTGTCGCTGTCCGGGGTCCAGCCGATGGCGACATCGCCGTTCCACTTGTCCCACTTCGACGGCACGGTGTCGCCGTGACCGTCCTCGTAGTCGTCGGAGCGCGACTGATTGCCAACGAAGCGTACATAGCCTTGCTGGCCGCCTGCAGCGGCATCCAGCACCTTGTCGAAGCGCCCGTTGGAGCCGGCCAGCAGGCTGGCGTTGACCCGGGTGCCGAGTTCGCCGAACTTTTCCGGCTCACGCTCGAAGAGGATGGTCCCGGCCGATGCGCCCGGGCCCCACTGCACCGTTTGCGGCCCCTTGATCACGGTCAGGCGATCGTAGGTTTCCGGGGAGATATAGGAGGTCGGCGCGTCCATGCGATTCGGGCAGGCACCGAGCATCACGCCGCCGTTGGTGAGGATGTTCAGGCGCGAGCCGAACATGCCGCGCAGCACCGGGTCGCCGTTGGTGCCGCCGGAGCGGATCGCCGAGAAGCCGGGGATGGTCTTGAGGTAATCGGCGCCATCGCTGGCCGGTACCGGCTGGCGCGGGTCCTTGGGGTTGGTGACGATGGTCAGCGGCGAGCTGGGCGCCACGGCGGTGATGACGGTGGGGCCGAGTTCGGCCGGCTCGTGGTCATGGCCCTCATGGCCGGTTTCCGCAGCCAGGACGACCGGGGCGAGCAGGCTGCCGCAGAGCAGCGCGATGGTCCCGCGCAGGGACAAACGATAGACAGGGGTGGAGCTGGACATAGGTTTTCCAACATCGATCGGTCATGAAGGTGCACACGGGCACGGCAGGCTGCCGTCCGCGAAGCACGTTGTTGTCGGTGGTCAGGCGATCGATGTGGCGGGTGGCGCGCGGCTGCGGGCGCCGGGGAAGAAAGCCGGGCGCGGGTGGCCCTGGCGCGGCTGGACGACCAGGCGATTGCCGGTCGCGAGGGGTTCGCTGTTGAGCAGGCTGAGCTGTTGCGGCAGGGCCGGGCAGTGGAAGAACAGGCTGCAATAGCCGCATTTCTCCCACATCACATGCAACGAGGCATCGCCGCCGTGGTGGTTGTCGCCGTGGTGCCCGCCATCCATGTGCATGCCCGTGCCCATATCCATTTCCATGGGCATGGACGTGCCGTGCTGCATCGGCATCGACTGGGAAACCAGCGGACCGACGAAGATCATCAGCATGGCGAACAGGCTCAGCCAGCCCGCGCGCCTGTTTCCAGGGCGCAGTGGCCGGTGCTGTTCGCTACGGGTGAGGCTCATGGCGAGCGGTAATCAGCGATCAGTGCCGGTGCGCGGAGGTCCCTTCCGGTGGCTGTTTCTGCACCGCGACTTCCACGGTGATGTCGCCGGCTTTCTCGAAGTGCAAGGTCAGCGGGAAGCGCTTGCCGTCGGTCAGCAGGCTGCGATCCTTGGGCTGCATGATCATCACGTGATAGGCGCTGGGGCTGAAGGTCACCTGGCCGTGGGCCGGCACGGCGACGTTCGGTACCTGCTGCATGCGCATCACATCGCCGTTCATCACGTGCTCATGCAGTTCGGAACGGTCGCTCACCGGCGTATCGACGCTGAGCAGGCGGTCGGCCTCGGCACCCTTGTTGTCGATGACGAAATAGGCCGCGACATTGGGCGCGTTCGGCGGCAGCGCCAGGGACCACGGATGGGCGATATGCAGGTTGCCGACGTTGTATTCGTGGGCGCTGGCAAAACCTGCGGGCAGCAACAGGGCGGCCAGCAGCAGGGCGTTCTTGAACATGGGACATCTCCGGTCGATTCAGATTGTGCGCGTAAAGAGCGTAGGTGAATCAGACCGAAGGAGAGGCGCGGGGATTGAGCGACGGCCAGCGTTCGCGGGGCGTTGGCTGGGCCGGAGGGCGTGAGTCGAGGGCGCTGGCCACGGCATGTTCGGGCAGCGTCAGTTGGGCGGGGGTACCGGGCAGGGCCAGGGCTGGGGCGGCGCCGGAGCAGCACCAGCAATGCTGCATGGCGGCGTGGTCATCGTTGCTCTGGCTGGGGTCGAGCTGGCCGATGGACACGGCGACCAGCTTGGTGCCACCGGTGGAACAGAAGGCGCCCCACAACAATTGCTCGGCGGGTGCCTTGGCGGCGGAGGCGGACAACGGCATGGCCAGCAGATTGAACAGCACTGCGAAGCAGGCGATCCAGGCATGGGCAAGCCGGTGTGCGGGCATGGGGTTGATCCGGTTGGATTTGGATGATGGCTATTTAGCCAGAAGATCCGGGGGAAGTAAAAAACGGGGGTGCGATGAAGTGCCGCAGTCTTGTGCAAAAAGCATGGCTGACACATAACCCTGTGGGAGCGGGTTCATCCGCGATTGCGGTAGTGGAGTCACCGACGCAATCGCGGGTGAACCCGCTCCCACAGGGTCCGCAATCGGTCTTAGGATTTGGTCCGGCCGAGCATCCCTCGCACAGCCTCCTGCAGATCCGCCGGCAGCACCACCATCTTGGCGTTGTCGCTTGCCGCCAGGTTCTCCATGGCATTGATGTAGCGCTCGCCCAGCAGGTACATGGCCGGGGTCACATCCGAGCCGACGGCATTCTTCACCAGGGTGATGGCCTGGGCCGAAGCCTCCGCCAGGTTGACCTGGGCCGCGGCATCGAGCTTGGCCGACTCCTGGCGGGCCTGGGCTTCGAGGATCGCCGCCTGCTTGGCACCTTCGGCACGGGTCACGTCGGCCTTTCGTTCACGTTCGGCGGCCGCCTGGCGTTCCATCGCTGCCTGCATGCTTGGCGACGGCTTGATGTCCTGGATTTCCACCGAGCGCACGGTGATGCCCCAGTCTTCTGTCTGCTCCGACATCGCTTCGCGCAGCCGCGCCTTGATCTGCTCGCGGCTGGACAGCGCTTCGTCCAGGTCCATGGCCCCGACGATGGCCCGCAGCGAGGTCATGGTCAGGCTGGTCACGGCATAGGCGTAGTTCACCACGCCGTAGGAGGCTTTCTGGGGATCGACCACCTTGGCGAAGCACAGGGCGTTGGCGACGATCACCGCGTTGTCGCGGGTGATGATTTCCTGCTGCTGCACGTCGAGGATGATGTCCTTGGTCGGCAGGCGGTAGGCGACCACGTCCATGTACGGAACGAGGATGTTCAGGCCGGGCTTGAGGGTGGTGTGGTAGCGCCCCAGGCGCTCGACGATCCATTCCTCGCCCTGTGGCACGATGCGCACGCCCTTGAACACCGTGACGAGCACGAACAGGGCGATGGTTGCGGTGATGATCAGGCTGGTCATGTCGATTCTTGCTCCTTGATGATGTCCTTGAACCCTGTCAGGCCCTGGCGACCCGCACGGTATTGCCCTCGATGGCGACGATGCGCACCCGCTCGCCGGCAGCGATGTCGCTGCTGGCGACGCATGTCCACTCCTCGTTGCCCAGGATCGGTTTCTGGAAGCGCACACGGCCCTTGTGGAACTCGGATACCGCTGTGGTCAGCAGGCCGACTTCGCCGAGCACTTCGTCGGCGGTCCAGCGCCTGTCGGCCCGGCGCGGCTTGAACACCTTGAACCAGAGGGCCACGGTCAGCGACGAGAGCACCACCCAGATCACCAGTTCGCTGGCCAGCGACAGCCCCGGCACCAGGCCGGCGATCACCCCGACGGCCACCGCGCCGATGCCGAACCAGATGATGAAGAAGGTAGGCAGCACCAGTTCCAGCAGGATCAGGCCGAAGCCCAGTACCAGCCAGATCCACCATTGCAGTTCCATAGTCCGCAGCCTTGCGTTGTGAGGGGATGCCGCATTGGAAACGCTTGCCCGGGTATTGGCAATAGCCGGGCGATTACAGCAAGTGTTCTGTGCCGAGCGCCGCCAGCAGGCTGGCGGGATCGGAAAAGTGCCGGTCGACCACGGGCAGTGCCGGGCGGGCCAGGATCAGCACCGGGACCCCGCGTTCCCGGGCTACCTGCAACTTCGGTTCGGTAGCGCCGCTGCCGCTGTTCTTGCTGATCAGCACGTCGATCCGCCGGCGCTCGAAAAGCGCACGCTCGTCCTCCAGGTGGAACGGCCCGCGTGCGCCGATCACCTCGCAGCGTTCGTTGCCAGGGCAGGCGTCGAGGGCACGCAGGGTCCAGAACTGCTCCGGCGGGATTTCGTCCAGGTGTTGCAGTGGCTCGCGACCGAGGGTGAACAGCGGCCGTTGGAACGGGCGCAGGGCGTCGATCAGTCCGGCCCAGTCATGTACTTCGCGCCAGTCGTCGCCCGGCTGCGCCTCCCAGGCCGGGCGGCGCAGGGCCCAGCAGGGAATCCCGGCGAGGGTTGCCGCCCGCGCGGCATTGGTGCTGATCTGCGCGGCGTAGGGATGGGTTGCGTCGACCAGCAGATCGATGCCCTCGTTGCGCAGGTAATCCGCCAATCCCTCGGCTCCACCAAAACCACCCACCCGTACCTGGCAGGCCAGATCGTCCGGCACCCGGCCGACCCCGGCGAGGCTGTAGACATGCCGGGGCCCCAGGCGACGGGCGATCCGCAGCGCCTCGGCCACCCCGCCCAGCAACAGCAAGCGCCGGCTCATTGCACGCCCGCCTTGCCGACGATGCCGCCCTGGCGGTCGATGGCGAAGACTTCCACCTGCACCTGCGCCGGCACCACGCTGCGGGCGAAGGCCAGGGCATGGGCGCAGACCGCATCGCCCAGTGCTATTCCGGCGGCATGGGCCAGGGCCAGGGCCTGCTGGCTGGTGTTGGCCTGGATGATGGCGGCCTGCAGGTGGTCATCGGCGCCCACCGCAGCGGCCCATCCGGCCAGTTGCGGCAGGTCGATGCTGGAATGCCGGCTGTGCAGGTCCATGTGCCCGGCGGCCAGCTTGCTGATCTTGCCGAAGCCGCCGCACAGGCTGAGTCGCGCCACCGGTACCTTGCGCAGGTGCTTGAGCACCGCACCGACGAAGTCGCCCATCTCGATCAGGGCGATTTCCGGCAGGTTGTAGACCCGGCGCATGGTGTCTTCGCTGGCGTTGCCGGTGCAGGCGGCGATGTGTTCGTAGCCGTTGGTCTTGGCCACATCGATGCCCTGGTGGATCGAGGCGATATAGGCCGAGCAGGAGAAGGGCCGGACGATGCCGCTGGTGCCGAGGATCGATAGCCCGCCGAGAATGCCCAGGCGCGGGTTCATGGTCTTCAGGGCCAGGCTTTCGCCGTCCTGCACGTTCACCGTCACCTCGAATCCACCGGCGTAGCCACATTCATCGGCAAGCTGCTGCAGATGCTTGCTCATCATGCTGCGCGGCACTGGATTGATCGCCGGCTCACCCACCGCCAGCACCAGGCCGGGGCGGGTCACGGTGCCGACGCCCTTGCCGGCGACGAAGCGCACGCCAGGCTGGTCGAGCAGGCGCACGCGGCTGTAGAGCAGGGCGCCGTGGGTAACGTCCGGGTCGTCGCCGGCATCCTTCAAGGTTCCCGCTTCGGCGCCATCGTCATGCAGGCGGCAGAACTCCAGGCGCATCTGCACCTGCTTGCCCTTGGGCAAGGTGATCTGCACGGCATCGTGGGCCTGTCCGGTCAGCAGCAGGCGCGCGGCGGCAAGGCTGGTGGCGGTTGCGCAGCTGCCGGTGGTCAGGCCGCTGCGCAGCGGTGCCGGTTGTTCGGCGCTTTCTTCACGCATCCTTGATGGCTTCGAGCAGGGTGATCGGCAGGGCCTGGCGCCAGGTATCGAAGGCGCCGAGGGGCTGGGCCTGGGCTACGTGGATGCGGGTCAGCTCGCCGCCGTGGCGCTCGCGCCAGTCCATCAGGCGTACCTCGCTTTGCAGGGTCACGGCGTTGGCCACCAGGCGACCGCCCGGGCGCAGTTGCTCCCAGCAATGTTCCAGCACGCCGGGAAGGGTGACGCCGCCGCCGATGAAGATCGCGTCCGGCTGTTCCAGCCCCTGCAGCGCCTGCGGCGCGCGGCCGCGGACCAGTTGCAGGCCAGGAACGCCGAGGGCGTCGCGGTTGAGTTCGATCAGTTGCTGGCGGCCCTCGTCGGCTTCGACGGCCAATGCCCGGCACGCTGGATGGGCGCGCATCCACTCGATGCCGATGGAGCCGCTGCCGGCACCGACATCCCAGAGCAGTTCGCCCGGACGCGGGGCGAGGCGGGCCAGGGTGATGGCACGGACATCGCGCTTGGTAATCTGGCCATCATGGCGGAAGGCGCTGTCCGGCAGCCCGGCCAGTGGCGACAGGCGAGGCGCGCTGGCATCGGCCAGGCATTCGATGGCAAGGAGGTTGAGGTCTGCGGCCGGCCCGTGGTTCCAGTCGTTGGCACTGCCATGCAACTGGCGTTCGGCGGGGCCGCCCAGGTGTTCCAGCACCGTCAGGCGGCTCGGGCCGAAACCCCGTTCGCGCAGCAAGGCGGCAATGGCGGCGGGGCTGCTGCCATCGTTGCACAGCACCAGCAGGCGCTGGCCGCTGTAGAGATGGGCGGCGAGCCGGGCGAGAGGACGGGCCACCACCGAGACGATCACCACCTCCTGCAACGGCCAGCCAAGCCGGGCGGCGGCGATGGAACAGGAGGAGGGCGCGCTGATCACGTCCAGCTCTTCGGCCGGCACCTGCCGCGCCAGACTGGCGCCGACACCGTAGAACATCGGGTCGCCACTGGCCAGTACGCACACCGGCTCGCCGCGCAGGGCCAGGACCGGCGCCAGGGAAAACGGGCTGGGCCACGGCAGGCGCTCGGCTTTCAGGCAGTGCGGCAGCAGTTCCAGCTGGCGCGCACTGCCGAACACCTTCACGGCGCCCAGCAGCGCCCGCCGGGCCTGCTTGCCGAGGCCGCCGAAGCCGTCTTCGCCAATTCCTACTACGGTTAACCAGGGCGCCATGCCGATCCTCGTTTGCGGGGCAATCCGACCGGCAGGCTTGGCCCGCCGCCGGGCAAAGCAGGCATAATACCGCGCCTTCCGGCACCCGGCGCCTTTTCCACGATTGACGGACCACCCCTTGAACCCATCCAGCCCAACCCCAGCCCTTCGCCCCTCGGCCTGTCCGGGGTTGTGGCGCATCGTCCAGGCGCTCGATGGCGGCATCTCGCGGATCAAGCTCGATGCCGGGCACCTCGAGGCCGACCAGGCCGAGGCCGTCGCTGCGGCTGCCGAGCGCTTCGCTGGTGGGGTGATCGAGGTGACCAACCGCAGCAACCTGCAGATTCGCGGCGTAGGTGATGATCATCAGGGCCTGGTCGCCCGCTTGCTGGACGCCGGCCTCGGCCCGCGGGACGCGGCCGGCGACGATGTGCGCAACCTGATGCTCAGCCCCGCCGCCGGCCTGGACCCGGCGATGCTGCTGGACACCCGGCCGCTGGGGGCGCGGATCCTCGATCTGCTGCAGACCACGCCGCGCTTCCATGAGCTGTCGGCCAAGTTCGCCGTGCAGCTCGACGGCGGCGAGAACCTGGCGATGCTCTGGCATCCCCACGACCTCTGGCTATCGCCGCTGCTCCTGGACGACCAGCTGTGGCTGGCCTTCGGCCTCGCTGGCTGTCCCGGGCATGACGCACCGCTGGCGGCGGTGCCCCTGGACGATGGCCTTGCGCTGGTGCGGGCGGTGCTGGAGCGTTTTCTCGACCTGGCCGACGCCGGGCAGTCGCGAATGCGCCAGCTGCTTTCGAGCCTGGGCACGGAGCCATTCCTCGATGGCCTGGCGCTGGACCTGCGCCGCGATAGCGCCGTGACCAGCTGGCGCCGCCAAGGGCTTGACCGTGCCCTGCACCTGGGAATTTATCCGCAGCGACAGCCCGGGCGTGTTGCCGTCGGTGCCCTGGCGCCACTCGGACGCCTGGACGCCGCACAACTGCGTGGGATCGCCGCGCTGGCCCGCGAGTTGGGCGATGGCAGCCTGCGCATGACGCCCTGGCAAAGCGTGCTGCTGCCCAATGTGGCAGCGGCGCAGGCCGAGCGGGTGCTGGCAGGCCTGGCTTGCCTCGGGCTGATCATCGATCCCGCCGCGCCGATGGCCGGGGTGGTCGCCTGCACCGGCTCGGCCGGCTGCGCCAAGGGCCTGGCCGATACCAAGGCGGATGCCGTGCAGCTTGCCCTGGCGCTGCATCGGCTCGGCCCGGTGGGTGGCGTCCACCTGAGCGGCTGCAAACGTTCCTGCGCCATGGCCCACACTGCGCCGAGCACCTTGCTGGCGGTCGGTCCCGGGCGCTACGACCTGTATTTTCACGACCCGGCCCAGCCGGGCCCCGGCACCCTTGCCGGGCGCAACCTGACATTGGAAGAAGCGGGCGCCACCCTGGACGCCCGCCACGGAGCAACCCTCGATGATTGATTACATCCGCGACGGCCAGGAGATCTATCGCAACTCCTTCGCCATCATTCGCCAGGAGGCCCGCCTGGAGCGGATTCCGGCCGACCTGGAAAAGCTCGCGGTGCGGGTGATCCATGCCTGCGGCATGGTCGAGGTGGTGGACGCGCTGCGTTTCTCCGAAGGCGCCGGCAAGGCCGGACGCGAAGCCCTGGCCAAGGGCGCACCGATTCTTTGCGACGCGCGGATGGTCGCCGAAGGCATCACCCGCGCGCGCCTGCCGGCCAACAACGAAGTGATCTGCACCCTGCGCGACGAAAGCGTGCCGGACCTCGCCCGGGAGCTGGGCAACACCCGTTCCGCCGTGGCCCTCGAACTGTGGCGGCCACACCTGGAAGGCAGCGTGGTGGTGATCGGCAACGCCCCGACAGCATTGTTCTACCTGCTGGAAATGATCGATGCCGGCGCGCCGAAACCAGCGCTCATCCTTGGCTTCCCGGTGGGCTTCGTCGGCGCCGCCGAGTCCAAGGCGATGCTTGCGGCGGACAGCCGCGGCGTGCCGTTCGTGATCGTCGAAGGCCGTCTGGGGGGCAGCGCCATGGCCGCCGCCGCAGTCAACGCCCTCGCCACGGAGGTGGAATGATGCAGGCCCGCGGACGTTTGCTCGGCCTGGGCGTCGGCCCCGGCGATCCCGAACTCATCACCCTCAAGGCCTTGCGTTTGCTGCGCGAGTCGCCGGTGGTGGCGTACTTCGTCGCCAAGGGCAAGCGCGGCAATGCCTTCGGCATCATCGAGCAGCACCTGCAAAGCCAGCAGACCCTGCTGCCGCTGGTCTACCCGGTGACGACCGAAGCCCTGCCGGCGCCGCTGTCCTACGAGCAGGTAATCAGCGATTTCTACGACGAAGCCAGCGTGACCGTGGCCGCGCACCTGGATGCCGGGCGCGACGTGGCAGTGATCTGCGAGGGCGATCCGTTCTTCTACGGCTCCTACATGTACCTGCACGACCGGCTCGCCGAGCGCTACCAGGCCGAGGTGATCCCGGGCGTGTGCTCGATGCTCGGTGGCGCCTCGGTGCTCGGCGCGCCGCTGGTGTATCGCAACCAGAGCCTGTCGGTGCTTTCCGGCGTGCTGCCGCACGACGAACTCAAGCGGCGCCTGGCCGATGCCGATGCGGCGGTGATCATGAAGCTGGGACGCAATTTCCCCAAGGTCCGTGCGGTGCTTGCCGAGCTGGGGCTGGACCGGCGCGCGCTGTACGTCGAGCGGGCGACCATGGCCAACCAGAAGATCGTCGCGCTGGATGAAGTCGATCCGCAGTCTTCGCCTTACTTCTCGCTGATCATCGTTCCCGGTGAAAGGTGGCAAGGCTGATGACCCGACGCGCACCCGCCATAGTCGTGCTCGGCAAGGGCAGCCTGGACACCGCCCGGAAGATCCAGCGCTTCTATCCCGACGCCCTGATCCATGGCCTGGCCGGCCGGGTCGAGGAAGTCGACCGTAGCTACCAGGAGTTCGGCACGACCCTGCGCCAGCTCTACCAACAGGACACGCCGATCATTGCCTTGTGCGCTGCTGGCATCGTCATCCGCAGCCTCGCCAGCGTATTGCTGGAGAAGGGCGCCGAGCCGCCGGTGCTGGCCGTGGCCGAGGATGGCAGCGCGGTGGTGCCGCTGCTCGGCGGGCTGGGCGGAGTGAACGTGATGGCGCGGGAGATCGCGGCCGGGCTGGGCGTCGCCGCGGCGATCACCACCAGCGGCGAGCTGCGTTTCGGCACTTGCCTGCTCAATCCACCGAGCGGTTATGCGCTGGCGGACCTGGAGCTGGGCAAGCGCTTTGTCTCCGACCTGCTGGCCGGGGAAAGCGTGCGTATCGAAGGCGCCGCACCTTGGCTGGACGAGGCCCGTCTGCCGCAGAGCGACGCGGCGCAGTTGACCATCCATGTGGGGTGTGGCGAGCGTGAGGCAGCGGCCAATGAACTGCTGATCCACCCGCGCTGCGTGCTGGTCGCAGTATCGGCGGTGGTGCCGGAACTGGCGGCTGCGGTGCGGGCTGCCTTGCACCAGGCGAAGATCGCCGAAGCGTCGTTGGCTTGCCTGCTGGCCAACGAGGAGGAGATGGCCGACGCGGCGTTGCACGCTGCGGCTGCCGAACTGGGCGTGCCGTTGCGTTTCGCTGCCGGGGCGTCGGCCAGCGACCTGGCCGCCCGGGCCCTGCCGCAATTGCTCGCGCCGCAGGTGATCGGTGACGGCCTGGCGCTTGCCGTGGCGGCCGAGCCCATCGACCCGGCAAATATCGGCCGCGCCCGTGGCCGGGTGGCGGTGATCGGCCTCGGCCCTGGCGCTGCCGAACTGATGGCGCCGGCGGTCAAGGCCGAACTGGCCCGGGCCAACCATGTGCTGGGCTATGAAACCTACGTGCGCATGGCCGGGCCGTTTCGTGAGGACCAGGTGCTGCACTGCACCGACAACCGCGAAGAACTGCTGCGTGCCCGCCACGCCTTCGAACTGGCGGCGCAAGGGCGGTCGGTGATCGTGGTGTCGTCCGGCGACCCGGGCGTGTTCGCCATGGCCGCGGCGGTGCTGGAAGCGCTGGAAGCGTCGGACGATCCGGCCTGGCACCGAGTTGAGCTGGAAATGCTGCCGGGGATCTCGGCATCGCTGGCGACCGCAGCCCAGGCCGGAGCGCCGCTGGGGCATGACTTCTGCGTGATCTCGCTGTCGGACAACCTCAAGCCGTGGTCGATCATCGAGAAACGCCTCGACCTTGCCGCCCAGGCCGACCTCGCGATGGCCTTCTACAACCCGATCTCCCGTTCCCGTCCGTGGCAGTTGGGGCAGGCGCTGGATATCGTCCGTCGTCATCGCGACCCCGCCACGCCGGTGGTGCTCGGCCGCGATATCGCCCGGCCGGGGCAGTCGCTGAAGGTGCTGACCCTGGGCGAGCTGGAGCCGGAGATGGTGGACATGCGCACGATGGTGCTGGTGGGGTCTTCGACGACCCGGACTTTTGCCCGGGCTGACGGTGGCGAGTGGGTGTATACGCCGCGGTGGTACCGATAGCATCACACGGACCCTGAGGGAGCGGGTTTACCCGCGATTGCGATGGTGGATTCACTACTGCAATCGCGGGTGAACCCGCTCCCACAAGATCCGAGTGGATCTGTTTTGCTGGTTACTTGGCAGTAAACGCCGCGTAGCTGTTCATCAGGTTGCGGTAGTTGGGAATCCGCTGCGACAGCAGGTTGCCCAGCCCTTCGATGTCGTTGCGCCAGTCGCGGTGCAGCTCACAGGCCACCGAGAACCAGTTCATCATCTGTGCGCCGGCCTGGGTCATGCGGTTCCACGCCGCCTGCTGCACGGTGGTGTTGAAGGTGCCGGAAGCGTCGGTCACCACGAACACGTCGAAGCCTTCGGCCAGCGCCGACAGGGTCGGGAAGGCCACGCACACATCGGTTACCACGCCGGCGATGATCAGCTGCTTGCGGCCGGTGGCCTTGATCGCCTTGACGAAGTCTTCGTTGTCCCAGGCGTTGATCTGGCCTGGGCGCGGGATGTACGGGGCGTCCGGGAACATCTCTTTCAGCTCTGGCACCAGCGGGCCATTCGGGCCCTGTTCGAAACTGGTGGTGAGGATGGTCGGCAGCTCGAAGAATTTCGCCAGGTCGGCCAGCGCCAGCACGTTGTTCTTGAACTCGTTCGGCGAGAAGTCCTGCACCAGGGAAATCAGGCCGGTCTGGTGGTCAACCAGCAGGACTACGGCGTCGTCTTTGTTCAGGCGGTTGTAGGTGGCGTTGGTCATGGTGGAAATCCTTTTGTTCGAGAAGTTTGGTTTGGGTTGTTGCCGCTAGGTGTGGCCAGATTAGGGGTTTCTCGAAAAGGGATAAATCAGTTGAAAACGGCATGACTGTCTCGCTCAGGTAGACAATTCGAGGCGTAGCTTCTGCGGGAAAGCCCACCAGCAAATGCTCAGCAGTTTCACACCTTGCCCTGGGACTTTTCCTATATCCGTCACTGCTGACCAGCATTCAGGATCCCAACGGAATTTCTTCCTCAGGAGGTCCGCATGGCCAGCGGCATCGAACTCGTCGCCAATTTTGCCGAGCAGTACCGTACCCAGGACGACTACCTTTACCTGCTGGTGGACGGACAGGCTGAATGCGCACTGGATCATCCGCTCAGCGTCCCGTCCCTGATCGAGTCGCTGGGTGCCGACGCTGTCACGCGGGTCCTGCGTCCCGACCTGGTCCATAGCCCGGAGTACTGTCCCGCGCTTGTCCAACTGGCGAAACCCGGTGAGGCGGCGGCACGACGCTATCTCGAACTCAGTGCCGACTATGCCGAGTGGGATCTCGTTTACCGCAAGCGTTATATCTGTGGCTGGCTGCTCAGCCCCCGGCCTCTTGACGTCATCGCGAACCATATCGCGACCCGCTGCGACACTACCGCTGGCGACGATCAAGACCCCTCATCCTGGTTCGAACCGCTGAGACTGGAACTGCTGTTTGCGGCCATGAACACCCGGGCCGGTGAGCTGCTGAGCCCGGTGGGATTCTGGCTGCTCCCGCTCAGTTGGGGTGGTTTTACCCCACTCGCCGGGAGAGCCTGTTACGGCGAACCGGAGCTCTCGCCAACGGCCAGGCAAAGCCAGCAACTGGCTCCGGTGGTCAACAGGTTCCTCGCCGTCTGGCGTCATGCCCTGCGCAAGCCTCCACGCTTTGCCCCCTGGCTCTGGAAAGGCCCCACCCTTCTGCCACCCCAGGCTGCCATTCATGGCTTTCGCCTGATCCGCGACGCCCGCCGGCTTGGCCTTGAAGCCAGCAGCGATCTCATCTCCCTCAGCCTGCACCGGGTGTTCTTCCACCCGAATCTGCCCGGGCACCCGGACATCCAGCGCGACATCGCCCAGGCGCGAGCCGGGACCCTGGGCCTGCAAAGTCATTTTGCAAGCTACAGCGAGGCCACCTGGCGGCGCATCGTCTACGACCTGCCCCGTGCGGAGGACTACACATGAGTTTCGATCTTCAATTCAATTTCGGCCTCGATCTCGATGCATCGACCCGGGAAGCCGATCCCTTGTCCAGCGGGGGCTGCCGCCTCTGCGAGCGGCAGGGCCTGCCAATCCTGCCCCTGCGTGCGGCCTATGCTCCGGAACCTTGGCATACCCAGGCACTGCCGCTGACCCGCGGTTCCGAGGTCAAGGCCGTACGCATGCATATCGGCCAGCCTCGTACCCTGCGTCGCGGTTTTCTCTATGTGCTGCTCGACCGACGGGAGTGGCAGGCCTACCAGATCACCCCGGAGGGCATGCTGCGTCAATTCCCTCCGTACGAGATCCCCCGGGAGGAGCCAGCCCCGATTCCGTTGCGCTGCATCCGGGCCGACCACGATATGCCCGCCGCCTTCATCAATATCGACACCGACAAGTTTTCCACCGCCTGGCTCGCCATCGCCAACGATCCCTGGCCCGAGACGGTGCTGGATGCCTACTTGCGCGATGGTGCGGCCGGCGGCAGGAAGTTCGGCGAGCGCTTCTACAAGCTCGACCTCAAGACCGCACGGGATGACCCTGCCAGCGTTGGTTTCGCCATGACCGAGCTCAACCTGCAGACCGAGAAGATCCTCGAATACGCCCAGTCGATAGCCGGGGACTTTCGCAGCGTGCACGGCTTTTACGGACGCAACCAACGGCTGCGGGCCTTCAGGGGCTATATCCGTACGCTGATCCAGCGGGAGAAACTGCCCAACGGCGTGCTGGCCCTGGTCCTGCCCGATCCTGTCGGCATGGTGCAGGAGCTCAATGCCCAGCGCCTGGCCCGCTGCCAGGCCATGCAGGAGTGGCGCGCCGAGCCGCAGCGCAACCTGGAGTTCTTCACCTCCCAGGCGTTGCTCGGGATCCGTGACGTACAGCTTGAAAGGGCTAAAGAGCGGGCCATCGAGGAGGCAACAGCAGCCGTCGAGGCACGTAACCACTACAACGCCTCGCCCCAGTCCTACAGGTCACCCTTGCCGACCCTCGATCTCGAGCAGGAAAAGCAACACCGGATCGCCGAGGCGCAGACCGATGCAGGCGAGCGGCTCGGGGACCGCTACGACGAACCGGCCCGCAAGCATTTCCAGGACCACTACCAAAAGACCCTGGCGGACTGGCAACGAATCATCGACGACGTCGGCCGGCCCTATGCCGAGCATCACGATGGCGCCGCCTTCCAACTGGCTGCGGTCAACGACTACAGCATTTCCACCCAGGAATCGGTCAAGGCCTTTACCCGCATGTTGGCCACGTGCCAGGTCGGCGGCCCGACCGATCTGGTCGAAGATGGCAGGATCGGCCCCACCCAGGGCCTGTGGAAGAATCAGCTGGAGAACCGCGACAGCCTTTACTACCAGGCGCTGCTTGCCAAGGACACGGTGCTGCTCGAGCAACTGACCGATGATTTGCTCAAGGACGAGCGGACCCGCATCTACCACAGCATCAAGACCTACATCGACACCCCGCAGGGCAGGCAGCTCATGGTCGAGCCCGTGCAGAACGCCATCGGCGACTTGCTCGCGGCCGGTGCCACGGCCAGCTATGCCCTCGGCAAGCAACTGTCGAAGGAGGCCAGGGCACTGGTGGGGCACTTGCATCGGGAGGCCTTGCTGCGTTTCAACGGTGTGCAGGTCACGCAATTGACCATTTCGCTCAAGGTGGGCGAATACCTCACCTTGCTCAATGAGGTGTTGTACGAAGGGACCGAGCGTGTCATCGCGCAGCTCGACCGGCAATTCCGCAAGCCGGCCGAGCGCAAGGTGCGGGCGATGCTGCTGAAAGGGCAGTTCACGCCAGCGCTGGCGAGCAGCCATTCCAGGCTGATCGATATCAAGGTCTGGACGCTGGAGAGCGCAGAGTCGCTGCAATCGCGGCTGGATACGTTGCGGGTCGGCCTGGGTGATGGCATCGGCGACGCCCTGCGCCACGTCAGCATTGGCACCACCGCGCTCACGGGAACGATGGATGACCTGGCGCGCAACCTGACCGTCAATGCCGAGGTCGCCCGCCTGCTGGCGCGGGATTCGATGCTCAGCCTGCGCAACGCTGCGAAAGCCACCGGCAACGGCAAGATGAATCTGGCCCTGGCCCTGGGCAGCCTGTGGTTCCAGCAGGATGCCCTGCTCAGAAGTTACGAAGGCCTGCTCAAGTCGGTGGGCGATGGGGATGCCGAGGCCGCGGCGGCGGTGATGTCGGCGTCGGTCGGAGTGATGGGGGCCGGGGTGGAGGTTGTCGGGGCAACGGTTCATATCCTGCGGCCTGACCTGACCACCCGGGTGATTGGCGTGACAGGGGCGGTGGAACAGCTCGCGATGGGCGCGCGGATCGTGCAGTACGGCGGGGCGTTGGTGGCGATGGCGAGTGCGGTGGAGGGGGTGCAGTATGCGTTGGCGGCTGGGCGGGCAGGGAAGGTTGGTGATCAAGAGGCAAGTGAGGTTTATAGCGGCGCCGCCGTTTCAGCAGGACTTTCAGCCGTACTTGGGATTGGAGGATCCCTGGCTCCGGCTTCACTGGCGTTAGCGCCGCTTGGGTTCGCCGTGCTGTTAGGTCTTGTTGCTTATGGGTTGGCCGTCTTGGCGAAAAAATTGGAGTCAGACCCTGTAGAACTGTGGGCTCGATGTTCCCTCTGGGGGCTTCCAGAGGCACAACGTCGCTGGGCGAAACCAGAGGATATGGACATAGCGACCGCCGCACTTAATGCGGCCTTGTTGGGTATGACCGCAGATGCGGCGATTAACATCAATGCAGAGCAGACTGGCGGAGTTCCTGTCGGAGATGCGGTTTCTGCAGGCATCTTCCTGGATTACAAGGTTGTTCTGCCTGGCTACAAAGCTAATGCGTCGAATTATGAGTGGACGTTACAGGTGTTTCGAATTGGAGCCCACTCGGGGGAGATCATCGCACGCGGCCGAGAAGGAGGAGTGAGTGAGCCCTTGCCGGCTCCGGCTTCGAAGAATCCTGACTATCACCCAGAGACTTCGGCGCCGGTCATTCGATACGATGCGGAAGCGGAAACCTTAGAAATCAAAGGCTCCATCAGCTTTTTCGGATCTCTCAGTATCCATGCTCTTGAGCTTGAGGTGTCTTACTGGCCCGACAAGAGTGATGAAGCAGGTGTTGCTCGACTGATTGTAAAGGAAGACAAGATCAGCAAATGGCGGGGATGGAGCTTCGTATGACAGAGCCCAGACTCATCCCTCCATGCCCTGGGTGGCAGGAGGATCTGCCCGGCCCTCACGACGTACCGGTCTTGGCCCCGGCGCTAGGGCTTGATACCCCGAATCATCAAGATGAGGTTTTTCTGGAGTTGCCACGCTCGGCGGCTCTTGTTAGGGGAGTGGTGATCTGGTTCGTGCCGGTCACCATTGTTGCCCTTATCTTTTTCACGTGGCCATTTCTGACAATTGATCGGGCGCGTAGCACCGAGATATGGGTAATGTTTGTATCAATATTGTTCATCGGTACTTGGTCAACCTTGTATTTCTGGAAGTCTGATGTCGCTCCACCCCGTGACTTGCCTCTTCGCTTCAACCGCCCCCGCCAACGCCTCTACGCCTACAACTTCAAATACCGCTGGTGGAATCCCTTCGAACGCTGGCAAGTAACCCCAGTAGCCTACGATTGGTCCCAAGTCCGCGCCGAGCGCTGGAGCAGGCGTCATGCCACCGCCCAAGGCGGCATCATCTTCCAATGGGGCGTCGAGCTTTCCATCGTCAAGCCCGGCACCAACGAAGTCATCGACCGTTTTCCCCTTACCGCCATGGGCGCCGACGCCCATGCCTGGGCCTACGTCTGCACCTACATGCAACAAGGTCCCGAGGCGCTGCCGCCCCCCGGCCCGCCTTGGGATCACAACGATGTGCTGTGGTGCAACATCGCCATGCGGCTGGCCCCGAAGGTCGAGTGGCCTGCCGATATGGATCTGGAATCGAGAACAGCTCCTTGACCGTAATTGCTCTAAAAACGAAGAAGCCCGCTCTTACCGAGCGGGCTTCTTTCATTTAACTATTACTTGGCAGTCAATGCCGCGTAGCTGTTCATCAGGTTGCGATAGTTGGGAATCCGCTGCGACAGCAGGTTGCCCAGCCCTTCGATATCGTTGCGCCAGTCGCGGTGCAGCTCACAGGCCACCGAGAACCAGTTCATCATCTGCGCGCCGGCCTGGGTCATGCGGTTCCACGCGGCCTGCTGCACGGTGGTGTTGAAGGTGCCGGAAGCGTCGGTCACCACGAACACGTCGAAGCCTTCGGCCAGCGCCGACAGGGTCGGGAAAGCCACGCACACATCGGTTACCACGCCGGCGATGATCAGCTGCTTGCGGCCGGTGGCCTTGATCGCCTTGACGAAGTCTTCGTTGTCCCAGGCGTTGATCTGGCCTGGGCGCGGGATGTACGGGGCGTCCGGGAACATTTCTTTCAGCTCTGGCACCAGCGGACCGTTCGGGCCCTGCTCGAAACTGGTGGTGAGGATGGTCGGCAGCTCGAAGAATTTCGCCAGGTCGGCCAGCGCCAGCACGTTGTTCTTGAACTCGTTCGGCGAGAAGTCCTGCACCAGGGAAATCAGGCCGGTCTGGTGATCGACCAGCAGGACTACGGCGTCGTCTTTGTTCAGGCGGTTGTAGGTGGCGTTGGCCATGGTGGAAATCCTTTTGTTCGAGAAGTGTGTTTTGGGTGGTTGCCGCTAGGTGTGGCCAGATTAGGGGTTTCTCGAAAAGGGATAAATCACGTGGAAACGGTATGACTGTCTGCTTACGGTGGACAATTAAGAGTGCCGGTCAGACGCATCTTGAAGCGAACGACCGGGCCAGCCATACTCCCGCAAAGTACGGGACTCCCGTACTCTCCAGCGATGCGAACAGTCATAGAAACACCCACGTTTCAGAAAAATGCCGCCAAGCTGTGGTCTGACGATGAGCGGGTGGCATTCATCGACTGGATAGCACTGAATCCATTAGCTGGTGATGTCGTTCCCGGAGCAGATCCCCGCTGAAATCGGCAAGGTGGTGTGATATGCGTGACATTGATATCGAGGCGGTTGCCAAGGCCATCGAGGCCGATGCTGGCGAGCTCATTCCAGACCTTCGCCAAGCCCTTCAGGAAGCCAAGGCCGGAGCAGGGCGAGTCACGACTCCTGAACAGATGCTGGTGCGTCAGGCGCGAGAGCGTTCTGGCTTGACGCAGGCTATGTTCGCCAAGCGCATCGCTACGCCGGTAGCGACGCTCCGTGACTGGGAGCAAGGGCGCCATGTTCCGCCAGGTGGAGTGCTTTGCTTGATGCGTCTTATCGTCAGGCACCCCGAGCTGTCGCACGAGCTGGCTCATTGACCCGGCGACCAGGCCTTTAGGGGAAAAACTTCGTTCCTGACCCCCCGCCCGTTGCAACGTACCTTGGCCTTCCCTCCACCTAGAGGGCACAGCCAAGAAGGACTTTGCAATGACCCAAGACACCAACCAACCCCTCGATCTCAGCTCCGCCGCCGTGGTGGAGAGTTCGCTGCTGGCCTTCGGCGCCGGCATGACTGCGCAGAACCGCCAGGACGTGAAGAACAGTTACCTGTTCGCCTCCCTGGTCGCCAATAAACGACACAACCAGCTCACCCTGAGCGAAGCCTGGTTCGATTATTTCCTCGAAGCCATGACCGACTGCGGCTGGGCCGTAGCCCGGCGCACCCATGAAAAGGCCAGCGATACCGCCCAGTCCTTGAAACTTGCCAACGTGGCGGTCCAGGCCGTGCAGGTGGCTGCTTCCAGCCTGCTGAGCGGCGGTCCGCTGGTCCAGGCGCTGGGTGCCTTCGCGGAGAAGGCCATCGGCGGCCTGAACAAGAACGAAGAGGCGCTGACCCTGTTCAAGCGCAGCCTGTACCGTCAATCCAACGTGATGGTCGGTGTGGCCTCGTGCATCGAGACCAAGGATGGCGAGGTAGTCATGGCCCTGGGTGCGATCCAGCGCACCGTGCGCAAGGAAGACCTCGATACCGTGCTGTTCGACTGGGACAGCAACACCTCGGCAACCTACCGCAGCACGGCGGCCCTGTCGTTCAACACCCAGATCTACGCCAAGGCACGGGACCTGGTGGAGCAGCGCCTGGGTGAGCGGGCGGTGTCGCGGATCATGGACTACGACATCTGACCTGGCCGGCTTGCCCCCGGCGATTTTATGGAGTGAACGGACATGGATGTCGACGGCTATACGATGTGGATCACCGGGGGCAGCCTGGTTTTGGTCGCCCCGCAGGTCAGTGAGCTGGAGCGCAATCATGCGCTTGGCTCATTGCATCACGCGCAACTCCTTGCCGACGGAGTCATGGCATCGCGTTTCGACCAGTACCGGCGCTGGTACCGCGCCTATCGCAATGCTTTCGGGCGACGCGGCTGGCGGGTTACGCACAGTTGCCAGAGCGTTGAAACCGCCGGCGGCCGCACCCTGCTGTCGCCGACCCAACCCTTGTTGCTGTGGCTGGGCAGCCAGCACGGCGAATTGGGCGAGTTGCTGGAACTGGGCATCGACTCGCTGCTGCTGAACCCGCCGGGGCTGGCACAGCTTTCTCGCAGCGCCTTGCAGGCCCGTGGCGGCATCACCCGGCTGGTGCTGGAGCTGGGCGTGCTGAGTCCCGGCTCGCAGCTCAGCCTGTGCAGCATCGCCCTGGAGACCAGCGCCATCCTCGACCAGCAGTGGCTGAAGGCGCCGCTGGCCGGCGCGACCCTGCGCGGCGACCTGTATTTCCAAAGCCTGCTGGCCGAGCCTGCACCCGAGATGCGCGATAGCGAGCGCGACGGTTTCGCCCGGTTGCCGGCCGGCCTTACCCTTCATTGAGGAAACCAAGCATGACAGAGCAACTTCGGGCGGCCGTGGTCGGCAATGCCCTGATGTCCTTTTTCCCGGGTATCGACAAAGACATGCGCGAACGTGTGCAGACCGCCATGCTGTTCGCCCAGCGGGCAACCCGGGAGGTGGTCGACAGCGGGCAGGTCAGCGATGGCTATGACTACTATCGCCAGCAACTGAAATTCCTGGGTTGGGACGCGACCTCGCCGCGCGAGCCGTTCGACCCCGACCTGGAGCGGCGCTCGGTACGCGAGGCCATGCTCGAACGCATCGGGGCGGCGGCCGGCCCCGAGTACTCGCACATTACCCGCTGGTCCATCGATACCCTGGGGCTGGTCCAGCCGGCGCTGTTTCGCTTCGAGCAACGCTCGCTGGAGGCGACCTCGTTCCAGTTGCTGCCGTGCCGGGTGAACCGGCCGGGATACGTCGACATGGTCCTGTATCACGAGGACCTCGACCGCGAGGAACTGGGCAACGGCTTTCTCTATCGCGAGCGCACCAGCCGCCGGGTACGTGCCGAGCTGGTACGCTTCAATGCCAGGCTCTTCGAGCAACAGTTCGGCGACAAGGTCCGGCAACGCCTGCTCAAGGCCCTGCTGGAAGACATCTACGAGTTGTGATCAGGACAACAGGTAACCCTTGATCCCGGTAAAGATGATCTGGGCCGCAAGGGCGCAGACGAACAGGCCCATCAGCCGGCTGACGATCTGCAGGCCCTGGTCGCCGAGGATCTTCTCGATGCGGTTGGAGAGGTACAGCACCAGGCCGACGGTGGCACTGGCCAGGGCGATACTGACGATGGCCAGCGCCTTGTCATCCCAGTGCGGCTGGCCGACCCCCATCACCAACAGGGCCCCGATGGTGCCGGGGCCGACGGTCAGGGGAATGGTCAGCGGCACGATGGTCACATCCTGCTGCACGTTGTCGGTCTGCACCGCCGACTTGCCCTGGGCCATGCCCAGCGCCGAAATGAACAGCACGCTGCCGGCGCCGATGCGGAAGGCGTCCGGGGTGATGCCGAACACGCCGAAGATCACCCGCCCGAACAGGTACAGCAACACGCTGGCGATCAGCACGCCCATCGCCACTTTCCAGGCCAGGTGCTTGCGCTCCTTGCTGGAGTACCCGCGGGTCAGGCTGATGAAGCAGGACAGCACGAAGAACGGGCTGTAGAGCACGAGCATCTTCAGATAAACGCTGAACAACTCATGGAGCATGGTCGGGGCTCGCGAAAGGGCAGAGGCGGGCAAGTGTATCAGTGTGACAGCGGCGCATCCGCCGGTGGGTGTGTCTGTTCGCGACGGGCCACCCAGTACTCGATCTGCTCGCGCAGTTGCGACAATTCCACCGGCTTGGACATGTGCCCGTCCATTCCCGCCTGGCGTGCACGCTCCTTGTGTTCGGCAAGGATGTGGGCGGTCAGGGCTACCACCGGCGTGTGCGGGCGGCCGCTCGCGGCTTCCCAGGCCCGCAGTTGCTGGGTCGCCGAGAAACCGTCGAGTATCGGCATTTCGCAATCCATCAGCACCAGGTCGTATTGGCGAGCCTTCATTGCTTTCAGCGCTTCCTCACCGTTGCTGGCGGTGTCCGGTTCGATGCTGAGCTTGCCGAGCATGCCGCGGATGACCTTGGTGGAGATGCTGTTGTCCTCGGCGACAAGGATGCGGAAATCCGCCGGCAATTCGATCGGCATTGGCTTGGGCGGCGGCGCCAGGCTTGGCGGCGGGGCCAGGCTGCGCTGGGCCAGTTCTTCGGCCAGGGTGGTCTTGAGGGTGTAGCCGGCCACCGGCTTGGCGAGGATCCGCTTGACCCCGGCATTGCGCGCGATGATCTTGCTCGGCGCGTTGCTGATGCCGGTGAGCATCACCAGCAGGATGTCGTGGTTCAGGCTCGGGTCTTCCTTGATCTTCGCCGCCAGTTGCATGCCGGTCATGCCCGGCATGTTCTGGTCGAGCAGGACCGCGTCGAAGTAGTCGCGCAGGTGCGCCTTGGTGCGCAGCAGGGCCAGGGCTTCCTTGCCCGAGGGCACGGCGCTGACGTTCATGCCCCAGGCGCCGCATTGCTGGACCAGGACCTTGCGGCAGGTGTCGTTGTCGTCCACTACCAGCACCCGCGCGCCACGCAGCGAGGCGTCCAGGTCGGTGGCCGGCTGTTCCAGGCGCTGGGCGTCGAGGGGCAGGGTCAGCCACAGGGTGTTGCCCTGGTTGTGGCTGGTCTTGATGCCGAATTCGCCGTGCATCAGGTTGACCAGTTGCTTGGCGATGACCAGGCCGAGGTGACCGCCGAGCTTGTTGCTGGAAAGGAAATGCTTGCTGTGCAACTCGGCCTGCAGCAGGGCATCGCGCTCGGCGGCCTGCATGGCTTCGCCGTTATCCTGTACGGCAATGCGCAGGCGCGGGCTGTCGCCGCGCTGGTCGAGGGCCACCACCAGAAGGATCTCGCCGTGGTCGGTCTTCTTCAGGGCGTTGTCCAGCAGGCTGAGCATGGCCTGGCGCAGGCGCGTCGGGTCGCCGCTGATGACCCGCGGCACCTGGGGCTGGGTGAAGCTGATCAGTTCGATGTTCTGCTGTTCGGCCTTGGCCCGGAAGATGCCCAGGCAGTCCTCGATCAGCGCATTGAGATCGAACTGCACGTCGTCCAGCTCGATCTGCCCGGACTCCAGCTTGGAGATGTCGAGGATCTCGTTGATCAAGGTCAGCAGCTCGTTGCCGGCGCTGTGGATGGTTTGCACGTAGTCGCGCTGCTTGACCGACAACGGCGTGCCCAGGAGCAGTTCGGTCATGCCCAGCACGCCGTTCATCGGGGTACGGATTTCATGGCTGATCTTGGCCAGGAACTCGGCCTTGGCGTTGATCTCGGCGTTGCTCGCCGCCTGTTCGCGGCTCGCGCTGACCCGTTGCTCGTTGATGCTGCGCAGGCGCTCGCTGACCGACAGGTTGAGCAGCAGGCCGCTGACCACGTTCAGGCCCAGGAGGATGAACATCAACCATTGGGTCGGTGTGCGGGTCAGGCCGAGCAGGGCCGGCAGCACCACCAGGCAGCCAAGGTTGAAGATCAGCATGGCCAGGGCGAACAGCCGTGCCGGGGCAAAGCCCTTGTACCAATGCCACGCGGCGATGACCAGCATGCTCAGGCAGCCAAGGGCGACCAGGACGTAGGTCATCAGGTTCAGCGGCAGGGTATCGACGAACAGCAGCAACAGGCCGCAGAACACCACCAGCAACATCTGGCCGTGCAGCAGGCGATTGACCGGTGATGGCCCCAGCGGGGCGAAGAAGCGCTGGGTAAAGGCCAGGCCGCAGAGGGTGGCGAGCATCACCGTAAGGTAGGCCGCCGGGGTCCGCGCGCTGTGCCAGAGACTCCACGGGCCGCTCAGGTTGAGCAGGATCAGGGCGCTGAGCAGCATCAGCAGATGGTAGCCGGCCAGCCACAGGCTGGTGGCCGAGCGCGAATAGGCAAAGCGGGCCAGGTTGTGCAGGACCAGCATGCCCAGGCAGCCGATCAGCAGGCCGAACAGTAGCGGCCGGCGCTGGTCGGCGGCGGCTTCGACGGCAGGCAGCAGGGTGATGCCAGGGCGCAACTGGTGTTCGGAAACCAGCCGCAGGTAGACGTCCAGGGCCACCGGGCTGGCGGGCAGGGACAGCAGGTGGTCGCTGCTGCCCAGGGTCAGCAGGCCGCTGTCGCTGCGCCGGCCGTCATGGCTTTGCTGGAGCAGGTTGTTGCCGTCCAGGACATAGAGATCCAGACGGGAAAGATCGGGGGCGAAGATACGAATGACCTGTTCCTGGTGCCCGGGGGGCAGGCGCAGGTGCAGCCACAGGGCCTGGTTGGGCGCGGCGGCGTTGAGCTGGGCGGGTTCGATGGGGCTGAACTGGTTGCGGTAGCGCTCGGAGCGGATATCGCCAAGTTGCAGGTTGCCTTGGGTATCGAGCAGAACGGCCCAGCCGCTGCCGGAATCGGCGGACGCCGGTGGCAGGCAGAGCAGGGTCAGCAAGCTGACGACGATTCCAATGGCAGTCCTGAGCCAACGCACGAAATATCCCTTCCTAGCGTGATGCCGGTGCACAACTATGCGCGGCGTGCCAAGTCCAAGGCAAGGCCCCCGGCGGGGCCCTGCCGACCGGCCGCAAGGCGCGCCAGAGAGGCGCTGCGCCTGCGTGCCGACGGATTACTCCTGATGCTCGCCCCGCTCGCGGGCAATGGCACGGTAGCCAATGTCCTTGCGGTAGAAAGCGCCTTCCCAGTCGAGTTCCGCAGCCAGGCGATAAGCCTGTTGCTGGGCGGCCTCGACGGTATCACCCAGGGCGGTAGCGCAGAGCACGCGGCCGCCGCTGGTGACGACCTGGCCGTCCTTCAGGGCGGTACCGGCATGGAACACTTTGCCTTGCAGCGCGGCCGCGGCACCCAGGCCCTTGATCGGCGCGCCCTTGGCGTAATCGCCAGGATAGCCGCCGGCCGCCAGGACGATGCCCAGGCTCGGACGCGGATCCCAGACCGCTTCGACCTTGTCCAGGGCCTTGGCCAGCGCGGCCTCGACCAGCAGCACCAGGCTCGACTCCAGGCGCAGCATCACCGGTTGGGTTTCCGGGTCGCCGAAGCGGCAGTTGAACTCGATGACCTTCGGGTTGCCGGCCTTGTCGATCATCAGGCCTGCATAAAGGAAGCCAGTGTAGACGTTGCCTTCGGCAGCCATGCCGCGCACGGTCGGGTAGATCACCTGGTCCATGACGCGCTGGTGCACCTCGGCGGTGACCACTGGCGCAGGGGAGTAGGCACCCATGCCGCCGGTGTTCGGGCCGGTATCGGCGTCGCCGACACGCTTGTGGTCCTGGCTGGTGGCCATCGGCAGCACGTTGGCGCCGTCGACCATGACGATGAAGCTGGCTTCCTCGCCGTCGAGGAATTCCTCGATGACCACGCGCGAGCCGGCTTCACCGAAGGCATTGCCGGCGAGCATGTCGCGCACGGCGTCTTCGGCTTCGGCCAGGGTCATGGCGACGATCACGCCTTTGCCGGCGGCCAGGCCGTCGGCCTTGATCACGATCGGTGCGCCTTTTTCGCGCAGGTAGGCCAGGGCCGGCTCGATCTCGGTGAAGTTCTGGTAGTCGGCGGTCGGAATCCTGTGGCGGGCCAGGAAGTCCTTGGTAAAGGCCTTCGAGCCTTCCAGCTGGGCGGCGCCGGCGGTCGGGCCGAAGCAGTCCAGGCCACGCTTGCGGAACAGGTCGACGACACCGGCAACCAGCGGTGCCTCGGGGCCGACGATGGTCAGCGCGACGTTCTTCTCGGCGAAGTCGGCCAGTTGCTCCAGGGCCAGCACGTCGATAGCGACGTTCTCGCACTTGGCTTCGGTGGCGGTGCCGGCGTTGCCGGGGGCGACGAAGACTTTCTCGACCCGTTGGTCCTGGGCGACTTTCCAGGCCAGGGCGTGCTCACGGCCGCCGCTGCCGATGATCAAAACGTTCATGTGCAAACCTCGATGACGCTAATGCTGTTGGCTTTCATGGGAAAGGCCGGAGGGCAAGCCCGTTCCCACAGAACAAAACATGACTCTTGGGCTTTGCAGGGGCCGTGTGGGAGCGGGTTTACCCGCGATTACGTCGGTGAATTCACTACCGTAATCGCGGGTGAACCCGCTCCCACAGGGTCCGCGTCAAGCTTGAAAGCTGAAATCAATGGCGGAAATGGCGCATTCCGGTGAAGACCATGGCGATGCCGGCTTCGTCGGCTGCTGCGATCACTTCGGCGTCGCGCATCGAGCCGCCTGGCTGGATCACAGCGGTAATGCCCACTTTTGCGGCATTGTCGATGCCGTCACGGAACGGGAAGAACGCATCCGAGGCCATGACCGCACCCTGCACCTGCAGGCCGGCGTGCTCGGCCTTGATCGCGGCGATGCGGGCAGAGTTGACGCGGCTCATCTGGCCGGCGCCGACGCCGATGGTCTGGCGGTTCTTGGCGTAGACGATGGCGTTGGACTTGACGAACTTGGCCACTTTCCAGGCGAAGATCAGGTCGTTGATTTCCTGCTCGCTCGGGGCGCGGCGGGTCACGACCTTGAGGTCGCCCTCGGTGATCATGCCGATATCGCGGCTCTGTACCAGCAGGCCGCCGGTAACGCGCTTGTAGTCCCAGGCAGCGGCACGTTCGGCCGACCATTCGCCGCAGGCCAGCAGGCGCACGTTGGCCTTGGCCGCGACCACGGCACGGGCTTCCTCGCTCACGCTCGGAGCGATGATGACCTCGACGAACTGGCGCTCGACGATGGCGCGGGCGGTTTCGCCGTCCAGCTCGCGGTTGAAGGCGATGATGCCGCCGAAGGCCGATTCGGTGTCGGTGGCGTAGGCCAGTTCGTAAGCCTGGCGGATGCCGCCTTCAGGGCTGACCGCAACGCCGCACGGGTTGGCATGCTTGACGATGACGCAGGCCGGCTTGACGAAGCTCTTCACGCATTCCAGCGCCGCGTCGGTGTCGGCCACGTTGTTATACGACAGTTCCTTGCCTTGCAGTTGCACGGCGGTGGCGATGCCGGCTTCCGACGGCTTGGCCTCGACATAGAACGCCGCGCTCTGGTGCGGGTTTTCGCCGTAGCGCATTTCCTGGGCCTTGATGAACTGGCTGTTGAAGGTGCGCGGGAATTCGCTGCGGCCTTCGGTACTCAGGGTTTCGGCGGCCTGGTTCACGGTGCCCATGTAGTTGGCGATCATGCCGTCGTAGGCTGCGGTGTGCTCGAATGCCTTGAGCATCAGGTCGAAGCGCTGGGCGTAGGTCAGGCCACCGGCCTTGAGGTTTTCCAGGACGCTGGCGTAGTCGCTGGCGTTGACCACGATGGCCACGTCCTTGTGGTTCTTCGCAGCGGAACGGACCATGGTCGGGCCGCCGATGTCGATGTTCTCGATGGCGGTCGGCAGGTCGCAGCCCGGCTTGGAGATGGTGGCTTCGAACGGGTACAGGTTGACGGCGACCAGGTCGATCGGCTTGATCCCGTGCTCCTGCATGATGGCGTCGTCGGTGCCGCGACGGCCGAGGATGCCACCGTGGATTTTCGGGTGCAGGGTCTTGACCCGGCCGTCCATCATTTCCGCGAAGCCGGTGTAGTCGGCGACTTCGACCGCGGCGATGCCGTTGTCCTGGAGCAGCTTGAAGGTGCCGCCGGTAGACAGGATCTCGACGCCCAGGCCTTGCAGCTCACGGGCGAATTCGATGATCCCGGTCTTGTCGGAAACGCTGATCAAGGCACGGCGGATCGGCAGGCGGGTAGTCTGGTCGGTCATTTCAGATTCCATAACGCGGTGGAGTCAGCAAAAAAGGCGACCTCACGAGGAGTCGCCTTTTCTGGTTGGGGTTCATGCTTACAACAGGTCGTACTGCTTGAGTTTCTTGCGCAAGGTGCCGCGGTTCAGTCCAAGCAGCTCGCTGGCCTTGGTCTGGTTGCCCTTGACGTAGTTCATCACGCTTTCGAGCAGGGGCGCCTCGACTTCCGAGAGCACCAGGTTGTACACGTCCGTGACGGCCGCGCCCTCGAGGTGGGCGAAGTAGTTGTGCAGCGCCTTCTCCACGCTTCCGCGAAGGGTCTGGCCCTCTTCGCTCGGGGTATTGAGGTGCTGTTTCAGGTTGACGTTGTCGCTCACGGGCGTTGTTCCACTCACTAAAGTCTCGGTCATCATCGTCATGCGGCCACCCCTTGTCCGTCCTCTGTCTCAAGGCTCTGTTCGCGTTCGCGGAAGAACTGGCGAACGTCGGCGCATTGCGCGTGCGTGTCTTCCAAACGATTGAACCGGGCACGGAATTCACGGGCTCCCGGTAACGTTGCCAGGTACCAGCCAACGTGCTTGCGGGCGATTCGCACGCCCATTACATCGCCGTAGAAGGCATGCAGCGCTGCCAGGTGTTGCAGCAGAATCCCTTCCACTTCGCCCAGCTGTGGCGCCGGCAAGGTTTCGCCGGTGCGCAGGTAATGCTCGATCTCGCGAAAGATCCAGGGTCGCCCCTGGGCGGCCCGACCGATCAGCAGGCCGTCGGCGCCGGTGCTGTCGAGTACCTGGCGGGCCTTCTGCGGCGAAGTGATGTCACCGTTGGCGAACACCGGGATCGACACCGCCTGCTTGATCATCGCGATGGTTTCGTACTCGGCTTCGCCGGTGTACAGGTCAGCGCGGGTCCGGCCATGCACGGCCAGCGCCTGGATCCCGGCCTGCTCGGCGATCTTCGCCACGGTCAGGCCGTTCTTGTTGTCCCGGTCCCAGCCGGTACGGATCTTCAGGGTCACCGGCACCTCCACCGCGGCGACCACCGCGTGGAGGATTTCACTCACCAGCGCTTCATCTTTCAATAAAGCAGAGCCTGCGGCCTTGTTGCAGACTTTTTTTGCCGGGCAGCCCATGTTGATGTCGATGATCTGGGCGCCCAGCTCGACGTTGGCACGTGCCGCCGCCGCGAGCATCTGCGCGTCGCCGCCGGCGATCTGTACCGAGCGTGGCTCGGGATCGCCTGCGTGGATCATGCGCAGGCGCGACTTGCGACTGTTCCACAGGCTCATGTCGCTGCTGACCATCTCGGACACCACCAGGCCAGCGCCCATTCGTCGGCAAAGCTGGCGAAAAGGCTGGTCCGTGACGCCGGCCATGGGGGCCAGGATCAGGTTGTTCTGCAGTTCGTAAGGGCCGATGCGTACCGCCGACATAGGAGTTCCCTGTTGTGGGGCCGGATCATTAGAGTTCGAAAAAGGGTGGGCATGATACCCGCTCTCGATGACCGGATAAAGATGAATCTGGATAAAATCTGAACAGTTACGACGCGAGGACGGGACGCGGGCAACCCGCCGCCGACGCCAGAACACTGGCGCCGAAGGCCGGGAATCACTCGGGAGAGCGGAAGCTCAGGCTGTAGTTGACCGCTTTCGGGCCCGGATCGAGGATGTCCAGGGCGATGTGGATCGGCGTCTGGCTGGGCATTTCGTCCTTGCCCGCCAGTTCGCCGCCGAGATACTCGGCGGGCTTGAAGCGCCGGCTGGCGATCAACTGGCCGTTGAGGTCGGCGAAGCGCAGTTCCAGCAGCGGGAAAGGCTGGGAGAACGGCGCACGATTGTAGATGATCGCGTCAACTACCAGCGCGCCCTTGAAGTCTGGATGGCTGCGCACCACCAGGTTGCTGCTCTTGATCCGGGCGATATCCACCTTGGACGGCACCTCGCATCCGAGGCTCGGGCACAACTGCTGGAACCACGGACGGTATTGGTCCTGGCGGGCCAGTTCGTCGAAGTGATACCAGATGTACTGGCCTGCCAGGCCTGCGGCAGCCAGCAGGATCAACAGGCTCCACAGCAGTTTGCGGCCCAGGGTGCCCTGCGGTTTCTGCCAGTCGAGCTGGATCGGGTCGTCGACCAGGTCGACCAGGGATTCCTTGCGTGGCGTACTGCCAGCCGGGGGCAGGGCGCCCAGTTCCGGCTCGCGACGGTCGCTGCTGTCCTGGCCTGCCTCTTCCGGCTCGTCGTCGCGAGCCGACAGGCCGGCGCCGCTGTCGAGAGGCTCGTCGTGCTCTTCTTCGATCGCCAGCGAGCGCACCGGCGGGGTGTCATCGGGCTCCGGCAGGTCCAGGGACAGCGAAGGTTCGGTGCGGGCCTGCCGCTCCTCGACATCGTCACCCTCCGCTTCCAGCGGCGGTTCGTCGAGCGTCGGCGCCAGCGGATCGTGTTCCTCGGTGGTGGACAGGCCATCTTCCAGGCGCTCGTCGGGGTCGGCTTCGTCGCGCTTGGCGCTGAGGCTGTCGTCACGACGCGGGGAGGCGTTGAACGACAGGCTCGGCTGGATCTCGCGCTGTTCCAGGCGGGCCAGTTCGCTGTCCAGGTCAAGCTGGTCCAGGTCGACCTCGCCCCAGGCCGGCAGGGCCGGGCCTTTTTCAGCGGGGACGGGATCGCTCGCGGGTGTCTCGATGGGCGGCGCGGCCGGTGCTGCCCCGGCAGGCGGCATCAGCACCGATTGCAGCGACGCGTTCTGCTCCAGCAATTGCTTGGCGGCATTGAAGACCTGCAGGCAATTGCCGCAGCGCACGACCCCGCGGGCCACGCTCAACTGGTTGTGGCTGACGCGAAAGCTGGTCTGGCAATGCGGGCACTGGGTGACGAAACTGTCGGTCATGCGGCGATCCGGGGTGGGCTGAGGTGAAGTCTAGGTGCTGTTAACGGCGGCGACCACTGATGCGAACCCAGCCATCGCGCACGACGATCGGGTCCAGGTCGAAGTCCGCCGCGTAGGCCGCAGCCACTTCCTCGCCCTGCTCGGCAAGGATGCCCGAGAGCGCCAGCAGGCCGCCCGGGCGGACCAGGCCGCTGAGTTGCGGTGCCAGCGAGACCAGCGGGCCGGCGAGGATATTGGCGACCAGCACGTCGGCCTGCATCGCCGGCATCTGCTCCGGCAGGTACAGGTCGAAGTCAGCCTCGGCGATGCCATTGCGTCCGGCGTTGTCGCGTGAGGCTTCGAGGGCCTGGACATCGATGTCGGTGCCGGTGGCGCGGCGCGCGCCCAGCAGCAGGGCGGCGATGGCGAGGATGCCCGAGCCGCAGCCGAAGTCCAGCAGGTTGACGCCCTTCAGGTCCTGGCCGTCCAGCCACTCCAGGCACAGGGCGGTGGTCGGGTGGGTGCCGGTACCGAAGGCCAGGCCCGGGTCGAGCAGCAGGTTGACGGCGTCCGGCTCCGGCGCCGCGTGCCAGCTCGGCACGATCCACAGGCGCTGGCCGAAGCGCATGGGCTGGAAGTTGTCCATCCAGCTGCGCTCCCAGTCCTGGTCGGCGATCACTTCTGCATGGTGCTCGGGCAGCTCGGCGCCGGTCAGCAGTTGCAGGTGGGCGAACACCGCCTCGGGCTCGGCATCGGCCTCGAACAGGGCCAGCAGGTGGGTATTGGACCACAACGGCGTGGTGTTCAGGTCCGGCTCGAAGATCGGCTGGTCTTCGGCGTCCATGAAGGTCACGGAAACCGCGCCCACTTCCAGCAGGGCGTCTTCATAGGTTTCGGCCTGTTCCGGAGTGATGGCCAGACGAACTTGTAACCAGGGCATGGGGTACCTTCCACCAGGGGATTCAGCGCAGTGCTGCGAAAGCCCGCCAGTTTACGCCAGGCGCACGGCAAAGTGGATAACAACCCCGCTAACTATCTATCACCCCGTCGTGCCAAGGCTCGCGCAACCTGAGCTGCCTCATTCAACAAGGAGTCAGATGATGAGCATGAAGCTGGAGGATGGCGCGGCACGCCTGTCGCTGCTGCAACTGACACGCTGGGAACTATGGATCGACGGTTTTTTCGAGCGGCGGCCGTATTTCGCAGACTTCGCCCTTGAGCAGCTGATGGTTCACCTGCGCACTTATTACCCGGAAGGCGACGTCGCGCCCGGCTTCCCCCAGGCGCTGCTGCATGCCTTGTTGCAGCGCCTGATCGACGGGCAGTTGCCGGATTTCGACGCCGACCTGCACGGTCCCTTGCGCTGGCTCGCGCAAGCGGACCCTGAGGACGCGCAGAAGGGCTGGAACGAACGCCAGCAGACCGTGGCGCAGATCATCGAAGGTGCGGCGACCGGTGTGCTGGAGGATTATTGCCAGGCATTGCGCCGGCAATGGACGCAGCGCCCCGCCGGACTGGACGGCGCCAGTGCGGTGGGCGAGCGTTTCCTGGAGCAACTGGAAGCGCATTGCTCGGCGCTGAAGACGTTGTTCTGTGCCGAAACCCTCAAGCGCTTCGATGGCGACAGCCTGCTGCAGTACATCCAGGACCTGGACGCCCGCTGGCGCTCGCTGTTCGACGGCACCGGCAGCCTGCCCGACGCCGAGCGGCAGCAGATCGACGCCTTGGTGCGCGGGGCGCTGGGCGACTGGTTCAGCGCCCTGGACAGCGAAGAACTGGAGGTGCTGCGGCATTTCCAGCACCGCCATGGGCTACTGCGCGAGCAGCTCAGGTTGTTGCTGTACGGAGTCGACTCCCTGGAAGCCCATGCCCGCCTGGCGATCATCGACTACTGCCGGCTTGCCCTCGGCCTGGATATCGACCCCGACGAAATGCAGGTCCGCACCCGCGTGGAGCACCCCCGGTACCCGGTGGCACGCACCCTGCGGCTCGCCGCACTGGTGGCGGAAGGTCCCTTCGCCGCCAGCCCGGACAAGGTTCGCACCCTGCTGCGCGATCCTGGCGCGCTCAACCAGGTACTGCCAGCCGGTTTCCTCGACGAGTTGCTGCTGAATGTCGATCCGCGCGCCGGTTATCACCAGGCATTGGCCGAGCGTTATGCCAATCCGGACGTGTTCTCGGCCCTGCTCGATCTTAACGATATGCGCCTCCAGCAGAGCGCCTTCATCGCGCGGTGCAAGGGCCATCTGGGGGCCGAAAGCTATGCGCGGGTGCTGCGGGTGCGTGCCGGAAACGGCGTGGGGCGGGACGAGCCCGGCGACAAGGTTACCGGGGTATCCCAGTTTCCCGATGAGCCGCTGGCGCAACTGATGCTGTTCTATCACCAGGACGACGCTGGCCTGTTGTCCGGGCTGGTGTTGTATGCGCCCGGCAAGCCCGATGGCCAGGAATGGATAGAACTGGCCTCGCTGCGTGCCCTGGCCGTTGAGTTGGGGCAATGGCTGGCAGGCGAGGCCGGAACCCGCTACCTGCTGGACCGGATCAACGTGCGCGGGCAGTACAAGGCCGAGCAGTTCTATGCCGCTGTGCGTGAACGACCGGATGCCTGGGACCTGTCGCGCGACCATCGTGGCCCGCAGCATGGCTATGCCCAATGCTGCCGCTACCTGGTCGAGCTGGGGCGGGACAACCATCTGGAGCAGGTCGCCTGGTACGATGCGCCGCGCTGGTTCGCCGAACTGACGCTGGACGAGGGCAGGGTAATCGCCGGGCTCAACGAGAATCTGCGCCTGCTCGACCTGGCGATGCAGCACCAGGTTTCCGAGCAGGAAAGCCTGTTGGCGTTTTCCCGGCGCACGGTCAAGGCGGCGATCGCCGATTATCTTCGAGAATGCGGGGTAACCGACGAGGTCGACCCGGAAACCATCCTCTTCGATTTCTTCCCGGGGCTCATTTCTTCGGGAAAGACCACACGCACCCTGCTCGACCTGGCCATTTATGGCTATGACGACAATTGGGGCCTGGACAATCCGCGGATGCCGGTGCGCTCGTCCGTCGGCCAGGACCTGGGCAGGGTGCGCGCCGCCGAGCTGGTGACCTATGTGCGCAGCGCCTACATCGGCCAGGCGTATGCAGACTCGATTCGCGCGCGGTTCCTCGACCCTGCCGATCCTGAATATGCCAAGAGGCGGGCCCTGCATTTCGCCCTGGCGCAGACCACCTTGCGGCGCGATGTGCATGCCACCCACGGCAAGCGGATGATCAGTGACGGCGAGCGTGACTGGTTGCTCGAGGTCGTCGATAAACTGGGCGAGGTGCGCGAGCCCCAGGGCGAGTCGGCGGACAATATCGCTGGCAGCGGGCTGTTCCGCTTCACGCTTAACGGGCGCAATAGCACCGGGCTGTATGTGTTCCGGCGTATCGTCGGTGGCGTGGCCCAGGACTGGCTGTATACGCCGCAGGCACCCGACGGCCTGACCTTGCGCAAGTACCAGGGCTTCGTCGGTGCCGGCCGCGGCGCTTTGCACGACTGGTACCTGCAGCATGTGCGCTTCGTCGACCGGCCAAAGGTTTCCGAATGGCTGATGCAGTTGGCGAAGGGCGAGCGGCCCCGCGACACCCTGCGCGAGGGCAACCGGATCGTCGATTTCATGGCCGAGTACGACGCGTTCCTGGAGAGTCATGCCAGCGATATCGCGGCGGTGACCCGTAGTCGCCACGAGGTGATCGTCGAACAGGTGACCAAGGGCCTGCTATACGCGGCCTTTCCCCTGAGCCTGGCTTTTCCGCCGCTGGGCTTCGCCCTCGATGCCGTATTCATCGCCATCGGCAGCTACAAGGCGATCGCCAGTCATGTCGCCGATGACGATTCCGCGGCGCTGAACCATTGGCTGGGTGTGGCGATCGCGTTGTGGGGCATTGCCTTGCCGGGAGCCTGGGGGGCGCTGACCCATGCCTCGCGGGCGGGGCTGCGCAAGGCCAGCGAGGCTAGCCGCTGGAGCCAGTTGACCGACCAGGCCCGGCCGGGTATCCGCCAGGGCGAACGGGCGGCGGTCAGTGTCATGGACGAGCAACGAGCCTTGAGGAAGGTCCCGGACAACCTGCGCAGCATGGAGCGGGGCGGCATCTGGCGAGGAGTCTACAGCCGGGTCGGCGAAGATGGACGGGAAGCGTTCTACGTCAATGATCGCGGACGCTACTTCCAGGTGATCCACGACCCCGACCTGGACACCTTGCGTTTGCTCGATCCCCGCTACCCGCGGGCCCAGTACCGGGTGCCGATCCGCCTCGGGCCGGGCAACCGCTGGCAGTTCAACGAGCGGGTCGGGCTGCTCGGCGGGGCGCCGAGCCAGTATCTCGGGCGAGTCTGGGACGTGGCGGATGCCTTTGCCGCGCGGACCAATCCACTGCCGCAACGTGGTGTCCTGCAGGGCGAAGGGCTGATCGCGCGGTTCAATCCGGCGGGCAGCGACAATTATCTGTACTCGCTGAATATCGAATCCTGCGTCGCGGTCTGCCTGTACAACCCGGCGACCCGAGGCGGGGCACTCATCCATGTCGACCACAATATCGGCCGGCTGGTGGAGGACGCACTGGATACCGCCTTGCACGGCATTCGTCGTGGCGGGGAAGAAGGGCGGATCAGTGCGGTGCTGGTGGGCGGTGACTGGTTGTCCACGGCGGCGGATATCGGCGGACCGCTGCGTTCGGCCCTGGCGCGCCGGGGGATCCAGGCGCAGTGGGATCATTGGTCGTACTCGTCGTGCCTGGGCAATATCTACGGCGTGCGGTTCGACCTGGCGGACGGCGCGACCAGCGTGTTCACCTCGACCCGGTCCAGTGTGCAGAAGGTGCTCGATCCGATCCTGCTGGAGGCTTCGCTGGGCGGCAGCAGCGATATCGCCGTGCGTGCCCGGCGCTTCATGCAGCGGTTCCGCCAGGAGGTGCTGGTGCAGCGGCGTGACGGGCAGGTCACCACCCTGGGTGGCCGGCCGGCGACAGCGCAGCAGATCGAGGCGCAGGCTCTGCAACTGACCACCCTCCAGAACATGGCCTGACAGCATCAGTGAACCTGCTGGCCTCATCGCCGGCAACGCCGGCTCCCACAGGATTGGTGGTGCATGCGGTCCTTGTGGAAGCTGGCGTTGCCAGCGATGAGGTTCGCAAGAGCGCCATCACGTTTCGGAAAATAAAAAGCCCCGAACCTGGGTTCGGGGCTTTTCGCATTCACCGTGAAGCAAAACCGTCCGGATTACTCCGAGGCCAGTTTGTGCTCCAGGTAGTGAATGTTGACGCCGCCCTTGCAGAAGGCTTCGTCACGGACCAGCTCGCGGTGCAGCGGGATGTTGGTCTTGATCCCGTCGACGACGATTTCATCCAGGGCATTGCGCATGCGTGCCATGGCTTCGTCGCGATCCTTGCCGTAGGTGATCAGCTTGCCGATCAGCGAGTCGTAGTTCGGTGGAACCGCGTAGCCGCTGTACAGGTGCGAATCGACGCGAACGCCGTTGCCGCCCGGAGCATGGAAGTGCTTGACCGTGCCAGGGCTCGGAATGAACTTCTTCGGATCCTCGGCGTTGATCCGGCATTCCAGGGAGTGACCGCGGATCACCACGTCGTCCTGGGTGAACGACAGCTTGTTGCCAGCGGCGATGCTGAGCATCTCCTTGACGATGTCGATACCGGTGACCATTTCCGAAACCGGGTGCTCTACCTGCACGCGAGTGTTCATCTCGATGAAGTAGAAACGACCGTTCTCGTAAAGGAACTCGAAGGTACCGGCGCCACGGTAGCCGATTTCCACGCACGCCTGGACGCAACGGGCGAAGACTTCCTGGCGGGCCTTCTCATCGATGCCCGGGGCCGGGGCTTCTTCCAGCACTTTCTGGTGACGGCGCTGCAGCGAGCAGTCACGGTCGCCCAGGTGCACGGCGTTGCCCTGGCCATCGGAAAGCACCTGGACTTCCACGTGGCGTGGGTTGGTCAGGAACTTCTCCAGGTACACCATCGGGTTGCCGAATGCAGCACCGGCTTCGGTACGGGTCAGCTTGGCCGAGGAAATCAGGTCCTCTTCCTTGTGCACCACGCGCATGCCGCGACCACCACCGCCACCGGCGGCCTTGATGATCACCGGGTAACCCACCTCGCGGGCGATGGCCAGCGCGGTTTCCTCGTCTTCCGGCAGCGGGCCGTCGGAGCCCGGTACGGTCGGTACGCCGGCCTTGATCATGGCGTCCTTGGCCGACACCTTGTCGCCCATCAGGCGGATGGTGTCGGCGTTCGGGCCGATGAAGGCGAAGCCGGATTTCTCGACCTGCTCGGCGAAGTCGGCGTTTTCCGCGAGGAAGCCGTAGCCAGGGTGAATGGCCGTGGCGCCGGTGACTTCGGCAGCGGCGATGATCGCCGGGATGTGCAGGTAGGAATCCTTCGACGAGGCCGGGCCGATGCACACGGACTCGTCAGCCAGGCCCAGGTGCATCAGCTCGCGGTCGGCCGTGGAGTGTACGGCGACGGTCTTGATACCCAGTTCCTTGCAGGCACGCAGGATACGCAGGGCAATTTCGCCGCGGTTGGCGATCAGAACTTTTTCCAACATCGCAGGCTCTCCGCGGTTCAAACGATGGTGAACAGCGGCTGGTCGAACTCAACCGGCTGACCGTCTTCCACCAGGATGGCGTCGATGACGCCGCCGATATCGGCTTCGATGTGGTTCATCATCTTCATGGCTTCGACGATGCACAGGGTGTCGCCCTTCTTCACCGCCTGGCCGACTTCGACGAAGGCTGGCGAGGTTGGCGAAGCCTTGCGGTAGAAGGTACCGACCATTGGCGAACGGATCACGGTGCCCTTCAGCGCAGGAGCAGCGGCGGCAGCCGGAGCAGCGGCTGGAGCCGGTGCGGCAGCTGGAGCGACGGCGGCGGCAACCGGCGCCGGGGCCGGCGCGTAGTACTGCTGGGCTGGAGTCTTGCTGTGGCGGCTGATGCGCACCGACTCTTCGCCTTCCTTGATCTCCAACTCGTCGATGCCGGACTCTTCCAGCAGTTCGATCAGTTTCTTGACTTTACGAATATCCATTAATCATCAACTCCCAATATTTGGTCAGGGTCGTATGAACGTGATTCAAACGTTCCGGTAAGCCCGGCGATGGCCGGGCTCGCGTTATTCGGATTTGGCGGCCAGGTGTTCCAGGGCGGACTCCAGGGCCAGGCGATAACCGCTGGCGCCCAGGCCGCAGATCACTCCTACCGCGACATCGGAAAAGTAGGAGTGGTGACGGAACGGCTCGCGCTTGTGCACGTTGGACAGGTGCACTTCGATGAATGGGATGCTCACCGCCAGCAATGCGTCACGTAATGCGACGCTGGTATGGGTGAAAGCCGCCGGATTGATCAGGATGAAGTCCACGCCTTCGTTGCGCGCGGCGTGGATCCGGTCGATCAGTTCGTACTCGGCATTGCTTTGCAGGTACTGCAGATGGTGGCCGGCGGCGCGGGCACGCTGCTCCAGGTCCTGGTTGATCTGCGCCAGGGTCACGGCGCCGTAGACGCCGGGCTCGCGCGTGCCGAGCAAGTTCAGGTTGGGGCCGTGCAGCACCAGTAGGGTCGCCATCTGCGCATCCTTTGATTTTTGTAGGACATGAATACAAGCGCGGCGACTATGCCGCAAAGAGCGGAGCACTGTCCAGTTAACTGCAATAGCCAGCACGATGACCGAGATTCGCGCGAAATATGTGACTATTTTGTTAATCCCGGTCATCCGGCCGCATGTTTGCGCGGCCCCGGGAAGTTATAGACGCAGATCGGCACGGATGCGCTGGAGATGTTCGGCGAATTCGCCGGCGTTGGTCTCGCCTACCACGCGCGCGGCAGTGTTTTCGCTGCCGTTCGCGGCAAAGAACAGCAGCGCCGGCGGGCCGAACAGCTGGTAGCGGTCCAGCAGGGCACGCTGTTCGGCGCTGCTGCGGGTGATATCGAAGCGTACCAGCCGGTATTCCCCGAGCAATGGCAGCACGTTCGGTGCATTAAGCACCTCGCGTTCGATCACCTTGCAACTGATGCACCAGTCGGCATACCAGTCGAGCACCAGCGGTTGGCCGGCAGCCTTGGCTTCGGCAAGGACGCGGTCGAGGTCGGCAGGGCTGTCGATGGTTTGCCAGGTGTCGCTCTTCACCTGGCTGGCGACCCCGGCATTGCCCGCAGCGGGCAAGGGACGCAGCGGATCGCTTTGCCCGCTCAGCGCGCCATACCAGCAGGCCACGGCGTAGACCAGCAGGAACAGACCGAGCAACTGGGCCAGGCGCTGGCGCGGCGCCTTGTACCCGAATTCCAGGGCGCCGAGGAACAGCGCCACCCCGGCGGCCAGCAAGCCGACCAGCAGCAGGGTGACCTGCCCCGGCAGCACCCGGCTGAGCAGGCCGATGGCCAGGCCCAGGAGCAAAACGCCGATGGCGTTCTTCACCGTTACCAGCCATGGCCCGCTTTTCGGCAGCCAGGCTGCGCCGCCCGTTGCCACCAGCAGCAACGGTGCGCCCATGCCCAGGCCCAGGGCGAACAGCTTCAACGCGCCGCCCAGGGCATCGCCGCTGGCGCTGATATACAGCAGGGCCCCGGCCAGCGGCGCGGACACGCAAGGCGAAACCAGCAGGCTGGACACCACGCCGAGGATCGCGGCGCCGAGCAGCGAGCCGCCCTTGGTGTTACCGGCAACGCGGTCCAGGCGGTCGTTAACGGCGCGCGGCAGTTTCAGTTCGAACAGGCCGAACATGGCCAGGGCGAACAGCACGAAGAACAGTGAAAACGGCACCAGCACCCAGGCCGACTGCAAGCGTGCCTGCAGGTTGAGGCTGGCGCCGAACAGGCCCATCAATGCACCGAGCAGGGCGAAGCAGGCAGCCATCGGCAGCACGTAGGCCAGCGACAGGGCGAGGCCGCGCAGGCCACCGACCTGACCACGCAGGACCACCCCGGAGAGAATCGGCAGCATCGGCAGCACGCAGGGCGTGAAGGTCAGGCCAACCCCGGCAAGGAAGAACAGCAGCAGGCTGTTCCAGGTCCAGGCTTGCTTGGTTGTCGCTGCCGGCGGGCTTGCGGTTTCGCTGCCGGCAATGCTCAGCCGTTCGGTTTCCGGTGGGTAGCAAAGGCCCTTGTCGGCGCAGCCCTGGTAGGTCACCACCAGGGTGAAGGGGCGTTGATCGTCGGTACGTGGCAGGTCGATATCGAGGATGCCGTGGTACACCTCGACATCACCGAAGAACTCGTCGTGCTTGGCTTCGCCGGGCGGCAACTGCGGTGCGCCCAGGGCGATATCGGCCGGTTCGGTGCGGAACTGGAAGCGGTGGCGGTAGAGGTAATAGCCTTCGGCGGGGACGAAGCGCAGCTTGATGGTCTTGCTGTCGCCGTCGATCAGGTTGAGCTTGAAGGCTTCGCGCACCGGCAGGAAATCGGCGCTGTTGTTCAGGGACGGTGCGCCGAGAGTGGCGCTGGGGCGGCTGTCGAACAGGCCGGCGCCCATGGCGGGCAGGGCAAGGGCCAGCAGCAGGAGGCAAAGCAGACGACGCATGGTGGGCTCGCGGGGTGGGGCGGAAATTCCCGCATCATAGCGGAGTCTTGGGGGATACGCAGAAGCCCGTTGGATTGCGCGAATGAGCTGCGCCCCGGATGTTGGACACTTTTGTCTAAAGCTATGCGGCTTGTGCTCTGTACGCTACAGGGCTCAGGCCGCCGAGCTTCATCTTGATACGTTCGTGGTTGTAGTAGCGGATGTAATCATCAATCCCAGCGCGTAATTGCTCGATGCTCTCAAATTTCTCGCGGTAGAAATACTCGGACTTCAGCGTGCCGAAAAAGCTTTCCATCGCCGCATTGTCCAGGCAGTTGCCCTTGCGCGACATGCTCTGTTCCAAGCCCGCTTCTTTCAAGCGCTGGCGGTAATCCGGATAGCGATAATGCCATCCCTGATCTGAGTGCAGCATCGGCTTACTGTCAGCCGGCAGCTTCTCCAGCGCTCGTTCAAGCATCGTTCCCACCAGGGTGTAACGCGGCCGAGTATCCGTTTGATAGGCCACGATCTCCCCGTTGTACAAGTCCAGAACTGGCGACAGATAAAGCTTTTCTCCAGCCACCTTGAACTCGGTAACGTCTGTCACCCATTTCTGATTCGGCTGATCAGCAGCGAACTCCCGGTTCATGGTGTTCGGCGATGCTTCGTCCATCAGCACTCTGTACGACTTGTATTTCTTCGGTCGTACCGTGCACTTGAGGTCCAACTCGCCCATGAGGCGGCGCACTTTCTTGCCGTTGATCACGTGCCCTTTCTGGCGCAGCGCAGCGGTCATGCGACGATAACCATACCGGCCCCTGTGGTGCTCCTGAATGCCCCGCATCGCCTGTTTCAGTGGAGCGTACTTATCCTCGGCGCCCTCGTCCCCGAAGTAGGTGTAGTAAGTGCTACGAGGCAAACCAGCAGCGATCAGCAGGTATTTCAGCCTGAACTGTCGGCGCAGCGCGGTAATCAGCTGGGCTTTTTCCTTACTGCCCGGGTCTGCCTGAGCTTCGCCTCCTCTAACTCCTCGAGCTTTTTTAGGTAGGCGTTCTCCGCTTCAAGCATGCGAACTTTCTCTAGTAACTCTTTGGGCGAGAGGTCCTCGTTACGCACGGCTGCAGGCTTGGAGGACTTGGCGGAAGGCTTGGGCATGGTGCGGGTTGAACTCTTTTCTACAGAAAGCTGGTTTGCGAGCCCGTCACTGTAATACTGGCGCAGCCATCTGCCCAGCTGACTAGAGTTACCTAGGTTGAACAACGCTGCGGCGGCGCGCTGAGAAAGACGGTCATTTAGCATGCGGTGAAGCACCGTAATCTTGAATTCGGCGCTGTGGCGCTGATGGCGATGCTCAAGGCTGGACCTGCCGTGTTGCTGATAGGCCACGACCCAACGGCGAAGCAAGGTGGGATCTATCTGGAACTGGTTCGCCACATGACGGAAACCTCGGCCTCGCTTGAGGAAGGCTTCGATGGCGGACAACTTGAACTGCTTTGAATACTTGGTCATGCAAAACACCCCGATGTTGGATTTTTTGTCCAACATCCGGGGCGCAGCTCAGAACCCTGTGGGAGCGGGTTCACCCGCGATGACGTCGGTGGATTCACTACCGCAATCGCGGGTGAACCCGCTCCCACAGGGTATGTGGTGCGCCTGATTACAAACGGAAAGCCCGAACCGCTGTATTCAGTTCCCCACCCAAGCGCAACAACTGTTCGCCCTGGTCGCGCCCTTCGCCGATGCGCTGCAGGTTGTCCTCGCCCAGGCCATGAATCCGTTCGCTGTGGTCGCGAATCTCGCTGACCGCGCCGCTCTGCTGCGCCGTGACATCGGCGATGCGCTCCGCCGTGTCGGCGATGGTCTGGATCGCCATGACGATTTCATCCAGCGCGCCATCCGCTGCCTGGGCCTGGCTGGCCGTGGCTTCGGCGTGCTCCAGCTGGGCGCGCATGCCTTCCACCGACTCCTGGGCGGCTTGTTGCAGGCGGCTGATCAGGGTCTGGATCTCGCCCGTGGCGCCGGTGGTGCGTTGCGCGAGGGAGCGCACTTCCTCGGCCACCACGGCGAAGCCGCGGCCCATTTCCCCTGCTCGCGCGGCCTCGATCGCCGCGTTGAGGGCCAGCAGGTTGGTCTGCTCGGCAATCGCGCGGATCACCGTCAGTACCCCGCCAATGGTCGCCGACTCCCGGGCCAGTTCCTCGACCACCTGGGCGTTGCCCTGTACCTCGTCCACCAGCTTGCGCAGCCCGGTCAGGCTTTGGCCGATCACCGCCTGGCCTTGTTGCACCGCTTCACCGGCCTGGCGGCTGGCGTCGGCGGCCTGGCTGGCGTCGCCGGCGACCTGGACGATGGTGGCCTCCAGTTCGCCAAGGGCATCGCGGATCTGCGCGGTATCCCCGGCCTGGCGCTCGGCACCATCGTGCAGGGCACTGCTCATGCCGGCCAGGGCGTGGCTGCTGCCGGCAACCTGCTCGGCGTTGTGGCGGATGGTCCCGACCAGTTCCACCAGGTAATCGCGCAGGCGGTTGAGCGAGTTTTGGATATCGTGCATTTCGCGGTTGCTCGGCGGCAGGTCGATCGCGCTGCTGAAGTCACCGCCCGCCCAGGCCGACAGCGCCGGGTCGAGGGCCGTAAGGACCCGCGCCAGACGTCGTTGCAGGCGATCGATCAGCAGCGCGATCAGCAGGATCAAGGCAATCATTACCCCCTGCATCAGGCGCACCTCGCTCTGGATCTGGCCATGCTGGCTGCGCACGCCGGGCTCAAGGTCGGCGATGGCCTGCTGTACGGCGGCAATGCGCGAACTGGTGGTCGCCGCCAGTTCGCCGCGACGCTGGATCAGTTCACGGGTGCGTTGCAGCTCGGCCGGGTAGCGGCCGATCAGGCTGTTAAGTTCGCGGCGCAGGCCGATGGCGGTGTCTTCGGCCTCGCTCTTGGTTTGGCTTTCCAGGCCCATCATCGCGGCGAAATCATCGGAGCCGGAGGCGCTGGCCTGTTTGACCCCCAGCAACGGCAGGGCATCGAGGATCCTGGCCTGTTCGGCCATGAGGTTCAGCTCGCGCTCGACTTCCTCGGCCAGTTCCGCACGACCGCTGCTGACCAGCTTGTCGCGGGCCAGGGACAACCGGCTCAGGTGCAGCCCGGCTTCGAACAGCGGGGTGGTGTAGCGCGCCCCTTCCGGGTTGTTGCCGTTCTGCGCGTAGCGCAGCCATTGCTCCAGGTTGGCGCCCAGCTCGCGCTCGGCCTGTAGCAGCAGGGCCTGCGGGTCGCCCGCCAGTTTGCCGGCGGCCAGCAATTCGTTGCTGGTGAAGGAGACCAGGCTGTCCAGGCTCGGGCGTACGCGCTGGGCCAGGTCTTCCGGCATGTGCTTGAGCTCTTCCTGAAGAGCCTGGGTGGCCTGCAGCGCGGTAGCGTGCTGCAGGGCATCGCCACTGCCGAGGTAGGTCTGGATGTTGCGTGCCACCTGGTTCTGGAACTGCTGGGACAGGCCCAGGTAGCGCTCCATCAATAGGTAGGGGCGCTCCAGGGCCTGTTGCGACCACCAGAGGGTGGCGCCGAGGGCCAGGCAGACCAGGACCAGTAACAGGGTATTGAGATTGGTGAGCAGCTTCAGGCGCATGTGCTTGACTACCGACGGCTGGAAGGCAAGGCACTGAAGTTATTGCGATTTTATGACGCGGTTATGACGACGCGGTCGGTCAGGTCAAAAAAAAGTGGCCATTTGACTTCACAGCTCGACCCGCACCACCCGATTGCGTCCGGCACCTTTTGCGCGGTACAGCGCTTCGTCGGCAGCGGTGGCCATGCTCAGGGCGTCGAGCGCCTCGCTAAGGGCCACGACCCCGGCGCTGAAGGTGCAGAACAGGTCCTGCGGCTGGGCCGGATAGTGTATTTCGGCAAAGCGCTTGCGGATCTCGTCGAGGACCTTGTGCGCGGCGTCCAGATCGGTGTTGGGCATGACGATGGCGAACTCCTCGCCGCCGTAGCGCCCGATGAAGTCGGTCTTGCGCAGGCGCTGCTTGAGAAACAGCGCCAGGCTCTTGATCACCCGGTCGCCCATGGGGTGGCCGTGGCTGTCGTTGACCTTCTTGAAATGGTCGATATCGAGCATGGCGAAGCTCAGCGGCCGGTTCTCGCGGCGGGCGCGAAAGCTGCAATCCTCGAGCAACTGAAGGATATGGGTGTGGTTGTACAGCCCGGTCAGGCTGTCGCGGACCATCCGTGCCTTGAGGTTGCGCGCCCTGGCGGCGCGATTGCGCACCGTGGTGATGAGATGGCGCGAGCGGATCGGCTTGGTCAGGAAGTCGTCGCCGCCTTCGCTCATGGCGTCCAGTTGCTTGTTCAGGTCGTCCTCGGCGGACAGGTAGATGATCGGCACGCTGACATAGCGGTCGTTGTGGCGGATCACCTTGGCCAGTTCGGTGCCGGTGCAAGCCGGCATGTACATGTCGAGGATGATCAGGTCGGGCTGGAAATCCGCCAGCTCGACCATGGTCTGGATCGGGTCGGTAAGGGTGCGGGTGACGATCCCGGCATTGTTCAGCAGGCGCTCGGTGTGCAGTGCCTGGGCCCGGGAGTCGTCGATGATCAGTACGCGAAAGGGCTCGTACTGGGTGACGCTGGTCAGCAGTTCGACCTTTTCCAGCAGGCTCGAGGCTTCCAGGGTTCCGGTGAGGAATTCCTGACCGCCGGCGCGCACGGCGGCCAGGCGGGTCGGGGTGTCGGTTTCATGGAGGCTGAAGAACAGCAGCGGGACCCGTTGCTCCAGGCCCTGTTGCGCCTGTCCGGCCAGCAGCAGGCCCTGGCCCTGGCCGCCAAAGTCCACGTCCATGACGATGGCCGACGGCAGGCGCTCGCCCATCGAGGCGCGGAAGGCATCGGCGGTGTGCAGCGCTTCGACACCCAGGCCGAAGAACTCCAGTTGCTTGGCCAGGCGTTCGGCGCGGTCGTGGTCCTGGAGCATGATGTAGACCGGTTTGCGCAACGGCGGCAGGGTGGTCTGTTCCAGGCGGTCGCCATTACGCAGGCCGGTGCGCGACAGGCGCTGCATCAAGCGGTTGAGTTCGCTGATCAGGTTGCTGCTCAGGCGCGCGCTGTTGGCCTCGACCGCGTCCAGGGTCTGGCCGATGGCTTCGGCCAGTTGCGTGTGTTCCGGTTGCTCGAAGCGCTCGGCGTAACGCTGCAGGCGCAGGTTGGCCTCGCACAGTTCGCCCAGGTCGCCGGTGGACCACTCGCTACGCTGCAGGCGTTGCCAGATTTCCAGGATCTGCCGGGCCTGGTGGATGACCCGCTGGGCAAAGTGTTGCTTCAGTCGCTCACGATTGGGGTCTTCTGGCTCGGTCATGTCCTGACTACTTCTTATTAAAAGGTGAGGCAGTTCGAGTGATGGCTCTATGCTAGCACCACTTTCGAAGCAATCGAGTGCCCTGCATCAATTTTTTGACGCCGGAGATTCATTCAGTTCGTGACCCTATGGTCGCTTATGCGATCCTGCGCCCTTGCTTTATAGTGGCCGACACCCGGACCGCCCCTGGCAGCAGTGCATCCGCCGAGTTTCGCGATGCGCTGGCACCAATGCCCGGCCGCTGCGGTCGAACCCTGCACATGCCCTGACTGAATAAGGACAACGCCATGCTGGACTGGAAAAACCGTAAAGGTGGCGCCGAGGCGCGCGAGGAACGCAGCGCCAGGCGCGAATCGGCGAGCGGCAGTTACTTCCGTGGCCTGCTCAGCCGTTCGCTGGGCGCGCTGGTCGGCCTTTACCTGGTGGTCACCATCGCCCTGGGCTGGTACTGGAGCGAGGAGCCGGACCTGTTCCCGGTCCAGCAGAACGCCCAGTCCGCGGCCGAGCGCAACGGCCAGCAGATGGTGGTCGGCTACACCACTATCGAAACCCTCAAGACCGTCGCCGGTACCCTGCTCAACAAGCCGGGTGGCTACATTTCCAACGACCGTTTCCCGCCGGGCCTGTGGATGGACAACATGCCGAGCTGGGAATACGGCGTGCTGGTCCAGGTCCGTGACCTGTCCCGCGCCTTGCGCAAGGACTTCGCCCGTTCCCAGTCGCAGTCCACCGAGGATGCCGACCTGGCCAAGGCCGAGCCGCGCTTCAACTTCGACAACAAGAGCTGGATCCTGCCATCGAGCGAATCCGAGTTCGAGGAAGGCATCAAGTCGCTCAACCGCTACCAGACCCGCCTGGCCGCCGGCGACTCGGGCGCCATTTTCTACACCCGTGCCGACAACCTGAACAACTGGCTGGGCGACGTCGCCACCCGCCTGGGTTCGTTGTCGCAGCGGCTGTCGGCCAGCGTTGGCCGGGTCAAGCTGAACAGCAACCTGAAGACCGAAGTGGTGGTACCGGGCCAGGCGCCGCAGGTCGACGAGGAACTGGTGGAAACCCCATGGCTGCAGATCGACAACGTCTTCTATGAAGCCCGTGGCCAGGCCTGGGCCCTGTCGCACCTGCTGCGCGCCATCGAGGTGGACTTCGCCGACGTGCTGGCGAAAAAGAACGCCACCGTCAGCGTGCGCCAGATCATTCGCGAACTGGAAGCCTCCCAGGAGCCGCTGTGGAGCCCGATGGTGCTGAACGGCAGCGGCTTCGGCATGTGGGCCAACCACTCGCTGGTCATGGCCAACTACATCTCCCGGGCCAACGCGGCGGTCATCGACCTGCGCCAGTTGCTGTCGCAGGGCTGATATGACCATCAGCGCGAAGGAGGCGGCGCATCGCGCGGCCTCCGACCGGGAACAGGTCGCCTGGGTCGATGCCGACGACACCCTGCTCGGCGCCTTGCCGCGCGCCGAGCTGCGCGAGCGCGGCCTGATCGGGCGCTGCACCTTCATCCTCCTGTTCAACAGCGCCGGGCAGTTGTGCATCCACAAGCGCACCCTGAGCAAGGCGCTGTATCCCGGCCACTGGGACGTCGCCGCGGGTGGCATGGTCGCGGCCGGTGAGGAGTACGCCGAATCGGCGGCGCGGGAGCTCGCGGAGGAATTGGGCGTCAGCGGCGTTGCACTGCGTGCGCACGACCGTTTCTTCTTCGATGTACCGGGCAACCGCCTATGGTGCGCAGTGTTCTCGGCGGTGTGGGACGGCCCCTTGCAGCTGCAGCCCGAAGAGGTCAGCGAAGCCCGTTTCGTCAACCCGGAAGTGGTCTGGGAAGAGTCGCTGAGGCTGCCGTATTGTCCTGACTCGCTGGCCGCGCTCGCCAGGGCGCTCGACCGCCAATCCTGACGTCGCGAAATTTGTCCAAATTGGCGCAGTTCTGTACTTAGCAAGCGGCACATTTGCCGTTACACTGCGCGGCCTTTTTACCCTGCCGGGGACGTCCTTCCCGGCAGGTGCGCTGCCCCTGCCAGAGTGGGGCTTCGCGGTCGTGGCCCGCCCGGGTCGGCGACCAGTTTTTTGTCCTCAAACGTGAGGATCAAAAGTGGCCAAGAAAGCCTCGTCATTCTCCGCCCTCGGCGGCCTGGTGTTTTCCACCGATGCAGGTCGGCACTGTCCGGACTGCAGCCAACCCATCGATGCCTGCACCTGCAAGCAGACGGTCATCCCCGAAGGTGATGGCATCGCCCGCGTGCGCCGTGAAAGCAAAGGTCGCGGCGGCAAGACGGTGACCACCATCAGCGGCGTCCCGCTACCCCTGGAACAGCTCAAGGAACTGGCCAGCACCCTGAAACGGCGCTGCGGTACCGGCGGCGCGCTGAAAGACGGCGTCATCGAGATCCAGGGCGACCATGTCGAGCTGTTGCTCGGCGAACTGGTCAAGCAGGGCTTCAAGGCGAAGAAATCCGGCGGCTGATCGCCTGCACCCAGCGTCTAAACTCGTTGCCTTGGGAAGGGTCCAAACCCGAACAGGGAAAATCGTCATTTTCATTTTCTACACTGCGCCATCCCGCATGGCCGGTGTTATCCGACTTTCTTTATAGGGGACTTCGATGTCCGTACGACGCACACGCAAAGACGATGGCAGCCAATGGACCGTGGCCGACAGCCGCAGTGTTTACGGGATTCGCCATTGGGGCGCGGGTTATTTCGCGATCAATGAAGCCGGGCGTGTCGAAGTACGCCCGAACGGTCCGGGCAGCGCGCCGATCGACCTGTACGAGCAGGTCGACGAACTGCGCAAGAGCGGCCTGTCGCTGCCGCTGCTGGTGCGCTTCCCCGACATCCTGCAGGACCGCGTGCGCCAGTTGACCGGCGCCTTCGATGCCAACATTGCGCGCCTGGAATACCAGAACCAGTACACCGCCCTCTACCCGATCAAGGTCAACCAGCAGGAAGCGGTGGTCGAGAACATCATCGCCACGCAGAACGTCTCCATCGGCCTGGAAGCCGGCTCCAAGCCGGAGCTGCTGGCGGTGCTGGCGCTGGCGCCGAAAGGCGGCACCATCGTCTGCAACGGCTACAAGGACCGCGAGTTCATCCGCCTGGCGCTGATGGGCCAGAAGCTTGGCCACAACGTCTTCATCGTCATCGAGAAAGAGTCGGAAGTGGCCCTGGTGATCGAGGAAGCCGCTGAACTCAAGGTCAAGCCGCAGGTTGGCCTGCGCGTGCGCCTGTCGTCGCTGGCATCGAGCAAGTGGGCGGATACCGGTGGCGAGAAATCCAAGTTCGGCCTGTCGGCAGCGCAACTGATCTCGGTGGTCCAGCGCTTCCGTGATGCCGGTCTCGACCAGGGCATCCGCCTGCTGCACTTCCACATGGGCTCGCAGATCGCCAACCTGGCCGACTACCAGCACGGCTTCAAGGAAGCCATCCGCTACTACGGCGAGCTGCGCGCCCTTGGCCTGCCGGTGGACCACATCGATGTCGGTGGCGGCCTGGGCGTGGACTACGACGGCACCCACTCGCGCAATGCCAGCTCGATCAACTACGACATGGACGACTACGCCGGTGTCGTGGTCGGCATGCTCAAGGAGTTCTGCGACGCCCAGGGCCTGCCGCACCCGCACATCTTCTCGGAAAGCGGCCGCTCGCTCACGGCGCATCACGCCGTGCTGGTGATCCAGGTCACCGACGTCGAGAAGCACAACGACGAAGTGCCGACCATCGAGAACAAGGAAGCCTTGCCGGAGACCGTGCAATGGCTGGTCGACCTGCTCGGCCCGACCGATATCGAGATGGTCACCGAAACCTACTGGCGCGCCACCCACTACATGAGCGACGTGGCCGCCCAGTATGCCGACGGCAAGATCAGCCTGTCCGAGAAGGCCCTGGCCGAGCAGTGCTATTTCGCCGTGTGCCGGCGCCTGCACAACTCGCTCAAGGCCCGCCAGCGCTCGCACCGCCAGGTGCTGGACGAACTCAACGACAAGCTGGCCGACAAGTACATCTGCAACTTCTCGGTGTTCCAGAGCCTGCCGGACACCTGGGCCATCGGCCAGGTCCTGCCGATCATCCCGCTGCATCGCCTCGACGAAGAGCCGCTGCGCCGCGCGGTGCTGCAGGACCTCACCTGCGACTCCGACGGCAAGATCAACCAGTACGTGGATGAGCAAAGCATCGAGACCAGCATGCCGGTGCACGCGGTCAACGAAGGCGAGGACTACCTGCTGGGCGTGTTCCTGGTCGGCGCCTACCAGGAGATTCTCGGCGACATGCACAACCTGTTCGGTGACACCGACTCGGTGAACATCTACCAGAACCCGAACGGCAGCGTGTACCACGCCGGCATCGAGACCCACGACACCATCGAGGACATGCTGCGCTACGTGCACCTGTCGCCGGAGGAGTTGATGACTCACTACCGTGACAAGGTGGCCAGCGCCCGGCTCAGCGAACGTGAGCGCACGCAGTTCCTCGATGCCTTGCGGTTGGGGCTGACACGGTCTTCCTACCTGTCGTCGTAAGGCTTTGCCGATGTAGAAAAGGCCCGCTCCCGGGATTCCGGGGGCGGGCCTTTTTCGTGGGCTGATCGGGTAGCCACAGGGTTCTCTGTCAACCACGAGATCCGACTCGACTCGGTCAATGTGGGAGCGGGTTTACCCGCGATAGCATCAGTGAATTCAGCATCGCAATCGCGGGTAAACCCGCTCCCACAGGGTCCGTGTCAAACCCGCCTCCTGAGGCTGGCCGAGAACCCTGTGGGAGCTGGCTTGCCAGCGATGAGGCCAATGGCCGCACCCTCAATTCATGCCCTGTACAAACCACCCACCCCGCTGCTGCAACCGCCACCCCATCACCCCGAGCGTTACTCCGCGCACCGCCATGAACAACAGGAATGCCAGCCACAACCCATGGTTCCCCAGGTCCCGCGCCATCCAGGCGAAGGGCAGGGCAATCACCACGCTGAGCAACATCGCATCGCGCATTTCCCGTGCTCGCGTGGCGCCGATGAACAAGCCGTCAAGCACATAGCTCCACACTGCGATCAACGGCAGTAGCGCCAGGTACGGCAGGTATTCGAACGCCGTCTGGCGCACGCTGGGGATATCGGTCTGCATGGCGATGAACAGGTGCCCGCCAAACATGAACAGCGCGGCAAAGCCAAGGCTGGCAATCAGCGACCAGCCACTGGCTACCGTCAGCGAGCGCCGCAGCGCGTCCCGGTTTCCCGCGCCGATGGCGTGTCCGCATAGTGCTTCCACTGCGTGGGCCAGGCCATCCAGTGCATAGGCCGTCACCAGCAAGCCGTTGAGCAGCAGCGCATTGGCCGCCACCGTGGCCTCACCCAGCCGCGCGCCCTGCACCGTGATCAGGAAGAACACCCCCTGCAAGGCCAGGCTGCGGATAAAGATGTCGCGGTTGACGCTGAGCATCGGCCGCCAGTTCTGCCAGCGCGCCAGCAGCGGCCACACCACCCGCCCCGGATAGGCGCGCAGCGAAGGCCGTGTCAGCGCCAGGCCGAGCAGGGCCGCGGCCCATTCCGAGATCACCGAGGCGCGCGCCGAGCCGACCACGCCCCAATCAAGGCCGAGCACGAACCACAGGTTGAGGACGATATTCAGCAGGTTGGTGGTCAGCAGGATCATTAACGGTGCCCGGGCGTTCTGCGTGCCGAGGAACCAGCCGACCAGGGCGTAAGTCGCCAATGCTGCAGGCAGGCCGAGCAGGCGGGTGGTGAAGAAGTCCTGCGTGCCCTGTGCCAGCTCCGCGCCTGGTTGCATCAGGCCAAGGGCCAGGTGGCTGAGGGGGATCGCCAGCAGGCCGAGGGCGAGGGCGAAGAACAGGGCCAGGCTCAGGCCCTGCACCAGCACCTGGCGCAGGCCGTCGCCGTCCGAGCGGCCGGCAGCCTGGGCGGCGAAGCCGGTGGAGCCCATGCGCAGGAAGCCGAGTACCCCCACCAGCAGGGTGTACAGGCTGGCGCCGACCGCCACCGAGCCGAGCTGGTGGGCATGGGGCAGGTGGCCGATGACCGTGCTGTCGACCAGGGCCACCAGCGGCACCGAGATGTTCGACAGGATCATCGGCGCGGCCAGGGCCCAGACCTTGTGGTGGGTGGGGCGGTGGCGCCAGTCGGTCAACAGAAGAGACATTCGCGAGGTCCTTGTGAGTATCGGGACCGCGAGGCAGCCGCAAAAGCACCACCGCGCAACCCAAGCCGACCATTCTACCCACCTGACGGCACTTTGCTCGGTGAACCCTGTCTCACCTCGGCAGCGTTCCCCGGTGAAACCGTGGACCTTGATATATAGTTTCCCGTCTGCCCCTGTTGCCCCGAGAGCTTTCTCCCATGCTGAACAAAGGATTGTGGCTGGCCTGCGCGCTGGCGTTGCTGAGTGCCTGCGACTCGTCTTCCCCCGACAAACCTGCTCCCGCGCCTGCCGAAAAAGCCGCCGGCCCGGCCGCCAATGCGCCGAAGGTCGATGAGGCGACCCTGGCCCAGCGCTACGCCGGCCGCGAGCTGAACGTGGTGGACGTCTCGGAGGTCCAGGTCGATGGCGCCAGCGCCCTGTCGGTCACCTTCTCCGCACCGCTCGAAGCCGACCAGCGCTTCGCCGAGCGCCTGCACCTGGTGGACACCACCAAGGGCAAGGTCGATGGCGCCTGGGAGCTGTCCGACAATCGCATGGAGTTGCGCCTGCGCCACCTCGAGCCGCAGCGCAAGCTGGTCCTGACCATCGACGCCGGCCTGCGCAGCATCAATGGCAACCAGTTGGCCAACGAATACATCAGCCGCCTGGAAACCCGCGACATGCAGCCGAGCATCGGCTTCGCCAGCCGTGGCTCGCTGCTGCCGACCCGCCTGGCCGAGGGCTTGCCGGTGATCGCCCTGAACGTGAACAAGGTCGAGGTGGAGTTCTTCCGGATCAAGCCCGAGTCGCTGCCCAGCTTCCTCGGCGCCTGGGGCCGCAACAGCTCGTTGCAGAGCTATGAAGCCAACGACCTGCTGCCCATGGCCGACCTGGTCTATGCCGGGCGCTTCGACCTCAACCCGCCGGCCAATACCCGCGAGACCCTGCTGCTGCCCATGGCCGGGATCAAGCCATTGCAGGAAGCCGGGGTGTACCTGGCGGTAATGCGCGAGGCCGGCACCTATAACTACTCGCAGCCGGCGACCCTGTTCACCCTCAGCGATATCGGCCTCTCGGTGCACCGCTACAGCAACCGCCTGGATGTCTTCACCCAGGCCCTGGAAGGCGGCAAGGCGCTGGGTTCGATCGACCTCGACCTGCTCGACCACGACGGCAAGGTGCTCGCCCAGGGCAAGACCGACAGTGACGGCCATGCGCAACTGCCGCTGCCGCCCAAGGCCGATCTGCTGCTGGCGCGCCAGGGCGCCAACACCACGCTGCTGCGTCTGAACAGCGCCGCCCTCGACCTCTCCGAATTCACCGTCACCGGCCCCCAGGCCAACCCGCTGCAGTTCTTCGTGTTCGGCCCGCGTGACCTGTATCGTCCAGGCGAAACCGTCCTGCTCAACGGCCTGCTGCGCGACCAGGATGGCAAGCCGGTGAAGAGCCAGCCGATCAATGTGGAAGTGCGTCGCCCGGATGAGCAGGTCAGCCGCAAGTTCGTCTGGGAGGCGGACGCCAACGGTTTCTATCAGTACCGCTTGCAACTGGCCGGCGAAGCGCCGACCGGACGCTGGCAATTGCTCTTCGACCTCGGCGGCGGGCATCAGCAGGTCTACGAAGTGCTGGTGGAAGACTTCCTGCCCGAGCGCCTGGCCCTGGAACTGAAGGGCAGCGACACCCCGCTGAGCCCGGATGAAACCGCCGAGATCAGCGTCAATGGCCGTTACCTCTATGGCGCTCCGGCGGCGGGCAATCGCCTCAGCGGCCAGGTCTACGTTCGGCCGCTGCGCGAGGCGGTACCGGCGCTGCCTGGCTACCAGTTCGGCTCGGTCACCGAAGAAGACCTGAGCCACGATCTGGAGCTGGAAGAATCCACCCTCGACGCCGACGGTGAAGCCACCATCGCTATCGCCAGCGAATGGGCCGAGGCCCGTTCGCCGCTGCAGCTCACCGTACAGGCCAGCCTGCAGGAGTCCGGTGGCCGTCCGATCACCCGGCGCCTGGAGCAGCCGATCTGGCCGGCGGATCACCTGCCGGGCCTGCGTGGCCTGTTCGACGGCGAGGAAACCGACGGCGATGCGCCGGTGGAAATCGAACTGCTGATGGCCGACCGCGACGGCAACAAGCTGGCCGCCGACAACCTGCGCGTGCGCCTGGTCCGCGAGCGCCGCGACTACTACTGGAACTACTCGCAGAGCGACGGCTGGAGCTACAACTTCAACGAAAAATACCTCACCGAAAGCGAGCAGAGCGTCAGCGTGCCGAAGGGCAGCACCACCAAGCTGAGTTTCCCGGTGGAGTGGGGCCCGTACCGGGTCGAAGTGGAAGATCCGGAAACCGGGGTCACCAGCAGCCTGCGCTTCTGGGCCGGATACCGCGCCCAGGACAACGCCGACGGTGGCGCGGTGCGTCCCGACCAGGTGCGCCTGGCCCTGGACAAGCCGGCCTACAACGACGGCGACACGGCCAAGGTCACCGTCACCCCGCCCGCAGCCGGCAAGGGCTACCTGATGGTGGAAGGTGGCGACGGTCCGCTGTGGTGGCAGGAAATCGACGTGCCCGCCGAGGGCAAGGCCTTCGATATCAAGCTCGACCCGAAATGGGCCCGGCATGACCTCTATATCAGTGCCCTGGTGATCCGCCCCGGCGAGCGCAAGGCCAATGTCACGCCCAAGCGTGCCGTGGGCGTGCTGCACCTGCCGCTGGATCGCGCGCAGCGCAAGCTGGCCGTGACCCTCGAAGCTCCCGAAAAGATGCGTCCCAAGCATCCGCTGACCGTGAACATCCAGGCGCGCAATGCCGACGGCAGCGTACCGAAGCAGGTTCAGGTGCTGCTGGCGGCGGTGGACGTGGGCATCCTCAATATCACCAGCTACGTCACCCCGGACCCGTTCACCGGCATGTTCGGGCGCAAGGCCTATGGCGCCGACCAACTGGATATCTACGGTCAGTTGATCGAGGCCGGCCAGGGTCGCCTGGCCAGCCTGGCCTTCGGCGGTGACGCCGGCATGGCCAAGGGCGGCAAGCGCCCGGACACCAGCGTGACCATCGTCGCCCTGCAAAGCGCCCCGGTGAGCCTGGACGCCGATGGCAAGGGCCAGGCCACGGTGGACATCCCCGACTTCAACGGCGAACTGCGCCTGATGGCCCAGGCCTGGAGCGAGGACCGCTTCGGCGTGGCCGAAGCCAAGACCGTGGTCGCCGCACCGCTGATCGCCGAACTGTCGGCGCCACGCTTCCTCGCCGGTGGCGACCGCACCAGCCTGGCCCTGGACCTGTCCAACCTGTCCGGCCAGGACCAGACCCTCGCCGTGGCCCTGGCCACCGAAGGCCAACTGGACCTGCTCGGCTCGTCGCATCAGTCGCTCAAGCTCAAGCAGGGCCAGCGCGTCACCTTGAAGATCCCGGTGCAGGCCACCGGCGGCTATGGCCAGGGTCGTGTCACCGTGCGCGTCGATGGCCTGGTGCTGCCGGGCGAAACCGATACCGGCTTCTCCCGCGACTGGACCCTGGGCATCCGCCCGGCCTACCCGGCGCAGCTCAAGCATTACCGTGTGGCGCTGAACGGCGGCGAGCCCTGGACCCTGCCCGAGCAGGACCTGGCGACCTTCGAACCGGCCGGCCTGGAGGGCACCCTGGCGCTGTCCAGCCGTCCGCCGCTGAACCTCGCCGAGCAGATCCGCGCACTGAAGGCCTACCCCTATGGCTGCGCCGAGCAGACCACCAGCGGCCTGTACCCGTCGCTCTACGCCGATGCCGCGACCCTCAAGCGCCTGGGCATCACCGGCGAGCCGGCAGACGAGCGCAAGCGCAAGATCGAAATCGGCATCGAGCATTTGCTGGGCATGCAGCGCTACAACGGCAGCTTCGGCCTGTGGAGTTCCGACGGCGAGGAAGAATACTGGCTGACCGCCTATGTCACCGACTTCCTCCTGCGCGCCCGCGACCAGGGCTTCGCCGTGCCGCCCGAGGCGCTGAAGAAGGCCAGCGAGCGCCTGCTGCGCTATGTGCAGGAGCGCAACCTGATCGAGGTCAACTACAGCGAGAATGCCGAGCACAGCCGCTTCGCCGTGCAGGCCTACGCAGCGCTGGTGCTGTCGCGCAGCAAGCAGGCACCGCTGGGTGCCTTGCGCAGCCTGTTCGAGCGCCGTGCCGATGCCCGGTCCGGCCTGCCGCTGGTACAACTGGCGATCGCCCTCGACACCATGGGCGACAAGCCGCGGGCCGAGCAGGCGTTGCTTGCCGGACTTGCCGCAGGTCGCGGTAAGGGCTGGCTGGCCGACTACGGCAGCTCGCTGCGTGATCAGGCGCTGATCATCGCCCTGCTCGACGAATACAAGCTGGCGAGCAAGGACATCCCGGACCGCCTGTTCAAGCTGTCCGACCAATTGGCTGGCAGCCAGTGGCTCTCGACCCAGGAACGCAATGCCCTGTTCCTTGCCGGTCGTGGCCTGGCGCAGCAGCCGGAAGGCAAGTGGAGCGCGCAACTGGACAGCGCCGGGCAGACCCGTGAACTGGGTCCGGAACAATCCGGCCTGCACCTGGAGGGGCCGCTGCTGGCCTCGCCGCTGAGCGTGCGCAATGACGGCGACCAGACCCTGTACCAGCGCCTGACCCTGTCCGGTTACCCACGCCAGGCACCGCCGGCCAGCGGCAACAACATGAGCATCCGCCGCGAATACCTGGGCATGAATGGCCAGGCGCTGGACCTGAAGTCGCTGGAGAGTGGCGACCTGGTGCTGGTGCACCTGGCGATCCAGGCCAAGGAGCGGGTTCCCGATGCACTGGTGGTTGACCTGCTGCCGGCGGGGCTGGAGCTGGAGAACCAGAACCTTGCGCAAAGCGCCGCCAGCCTGGACAACGCCAGCAGCGCGGTGAAGCAATGGCGCGAGGCGATGGAGAACGCCAATGTGGTGCACCAGGAGTATCGCGATGACCGCTACGTCGCCGCGCTCAATCTGGATGGCTATGGCACCACCCACCTGCTGTACCTGGCGCGGGCGGTGACCCCGGGCAGCTACCGGATTCCGCCGGCGCAGGTGGAGTCGATGTACCGGCCGGACTGGCAGGCGGTGGGGGAGAGTGCCGGGGAGATGGTCATCAAGGGCCGCTGAGGAGCGGCTTGCACCGAACCCTGTGGGAGCGGGTTTACCCGCGATTGCGATAGTGGATCCAGCACCGCAATCGCGGGTGAACCCGCTCCCACAGGGGCCTTGTCAGCCCTCAGGATCTCAATGCACCACCCAACTCAACACCCACAACCCCAGCAGTGCCCAGATGATCCCGGCAATCACCGATGCCCGCATGAACGCCCGCACCGCCGAATACAGCAGGATCAAGCCGATGATCAGGATCAGGATGCTGATCAGCGACGTATCCATGCCCAGCGTGCTCGCCAGCCCGTCGATGAACTTCGTCCCGGCATTGGCCAGCATGGCGAACAGGCCGCTCAGCAAATCCACCACGAACCTGATCGCCGCGCCCAGCGCTTGCCCCAGCCACTCGAAAAAACCTTCTACCTGCATGGTCGTGTCCTGATGATCGTCACAGCATTGGTGCTGCCTTCCAGCCTTTGGCCATTATCGGGCCGCCTCGGTTCCCGTGCATGTTCAGCTTAGCCCTGCCACGTGGGCGCAAGGCCCGGCTGGCGAGTATCGCAGCCTTGTCGGCGGTTGGCCTGGTCGCGTTGCTGTGGCTGGCCGACCGCCTCTGGCCGCTGCCGCTGCCGGCCGATGACCTGGCCCGCGTGGTGCTGGCCGAGGACGGCACGCCCTTGTGGCGCTTCGCCGATGCCGATGGCGTGTGGCGCTATCCCGTGTCGGTGGATGACGTCTCGCCGCTTTACCTGCAAGCCCTGCTGACCTACGAGGACCGCTGGTTCTACAGCCATCCCGGGGTCAATCCGCTGGCCCTCGGTCGTGCCGCCTGGCAGAACCTCAGCGGTGGCCGGGTACTGTCCGGGGGCAGCACCCTGTCGATGCAGGTGGCGCGCCTGCTCGACCCTCATGCGCGCACCTTGCCCGGCAAGTTGCGCCAGCTTTGGCGCACCGTGCAACTGGAGTGGCACCTGTCCAAGCGCGAGATCCTCGAGATCTACCTCAACCGCGCGCCCTTTGGTGGCACCTTGCAAGGCGTGGCGGCGGCGAGCTGGGCTTACCTTGGCAAGGCGCCGCAACAACTGACCCCCGCCGAGGCCGCGCTGCTGGCGGTGTTGCCCCAGGCACCCAGCCGCCTGCGCCCGGATCGTCATCCGCAGCGCGCCACGGCGGCCCGGGACAAGGTCCTGCAACGCCTGGGCGACTATCAGGTGTGGCCGCCGCAGCGGATCCGTGAAGCCATGGAAGAACCGCTGCTCCTCGCGCCGCGCCAGGAGCCGGCCCTGGCCCCGCTGCTGGCCCGGCGCCTGAATCGTCCCGACAGCCCGCCGCTGATCCGCACTACCCTGGATGCCTCGCTGCAGCGCCGCCTCGAGGACCTGCTCGGCGGCTGGCGCGCGCGCCTGCCCGAGCGCACCTCGGCGGCGATCCTGGTGGTGGAATCCGAAACCATGGCGGTGCGTGCCTACCTCGGCTCGATCGACCTCAACGACGAGCGCCGCTTCGGCCATGTCGATATGGTCAGTGCCTGGCGCTCGCCTGGCTCGACCCTCAAGCCGTTCCTCTATGGCATGGCGATGGACGATGGCCTGATCCATTCCGAATCGCTGCTGCAGGACGTACCGCGGCGCTACGGTGACTACCGCCCCGGCAACTTCTCCATGGGATTCAGCGGGCCGGTGGCGGCCAGTTCGGCCTTGTCGCTGTCGCTCAACCTGCCGGCGGTGCAATTGCTTGAAGCCTACGGCCCCAAGCGCTTCGCCGCGCAACTGCGTGCCGGTGGCATTGCGATCAGCCTGCCGGCACTGGCCGAGCCCAACCTGTCGTTGATCCTTGGTGGCGGCGGCAGTCGCCTCGAAGACCTGGTCGCCGGCTACAGCGCCTTCGCCCGCGACGGCATGAGCGCCAGCCTGCGCCTGCAACCGGATGCACCGCTGGTGCAGCGGCGCATGCTTTCGCCCGGCGCGGCATGGATCGTCCGGCGCATCCTCAGCGGCCAGGCACGACCGGACCGCGATCCCCACGCCGAACTGGTGCAGCGCCCGCAACTGGCCTGGAAAACCGGTACCAGCTACGGCTTCCGCGACGCCTGGTCGATCGGCGTCGGCCCGCGTTACCTGATCGGCGTATGGATCGGCCGTCCCGACGGCACGCCGGTACCGGGCCAGTTCGGCCTGGCCTCGGCGGCACCGTTGATGCTGCAGGTGCACGATGTATTGAGCAACCGCGACAGCCAGCGCGGCATTCGCCCGCCGGTTCCGCCGGTGCCGGCCAGCGTCGGCGTTGCGGCGATCTGCTGGCCGCTGGGCCAGCCGCTGGCGCGCAGCGACAGCAACTGCCGGCGCCAGCGTTTTGCCTGGACCCTCGACGGCACCACCCCGCCGACCCTGCTGGCGCAGGACCAGCCGCTGGGCTTGGGGTTGCTGGAGCGGGTCTGGGTCAACGACCAGGGCCTGCGCGTCGATGCCACTTGCCCCGGTGCGCAATCGCGGGATATCGCGCTCTGGCCGGCACCGCTGGAGCCCTGGTTGACCAAGGCCGAGCGGCGCGAGGCACGCTTGCCGGCGATCGATCCGGGCTGTGCGCCGCAAGTGCCGGCCACGGCGCCACCCTTGTCCATCGTCGGGGTCCGTCAGGGCGACCAATTGCGCCGCCCTGTCACCAGTCGCGAGGTGCTGCAGCTGGATGTTTCCGCCCTGGGCGGTGATGGTCAGCGCTGGTGGTTCCTCAATGGCGCGCCCCTGGGCGAGACCAGTGGCCAGGAAGCGCTCAAGGCCCGTTTCGAACAGGTCGGGCAATACGAACTCAGCGTGCTCGATGCCAGCGGCCAGACCGCGCGCCTGACCTTCCGGGTCAGTGACTGAACCCCGTGGGCGGCTCGCAAGTGCGCAGGAACTGGCGCCAGATACCCGTCAAATGGTTATAGCGCTAAAGTCGAAATGCCATCATTTCGGCTGCTGTCGATACTCAACGCATTGAATCTGAAGACTTTTTAGCGGACCAAAAAACCTATAGGACGGGTTAATACCAAGTTCAGAATTGTTACACCACGCGCGGCGGACTGAGATAGCTGCACAGGTCGTGGAAGTTCTATCGAGGGGCTTCCACATCCAATAAAAGCAGCGGCAGCGAAAGCACAGGAGTCGCCATGAAAACTCAAGCGTGGATCAAGGCAAGCACGGCACTGGCAATGGTTCTGGCAATCAGCCTCTCGGCGGGTTGCAGCAGTGGTGGCGGTGGTCACCATAGCGCGGTGGATGGCTCGTCGCCGACGGATGGCGGGGCGGGTGGTGGCGACGGCGGTACTGGCGGTGGCACGGGTGGCGGTGACGGTGGTACCGGAGGCGGTACTGGCGGCGGCGACGGTGGTACCGGAGGCGGCACTGGCGGTGGCGACGGCGGTACCGGAGGCGGCACGGGTGGCGGTGACGGCGGTACCGGAGGCGGTACTGGCGGTGGCACTGGCGGCGGTACCGGAGGTGGCACGGGCGGCGGCACTGGCGGCGGTACCGGAGGCGGTACTGGCGGTGGCACTGGCGGCGGTACCGGAGGTGGCACGGGTGGTGGTACTGGCGGTGGTGGTACGGGGGGCGGCGATGGTGGCGGCACCGGCGGTGGCACCACCAACCCGCTGATCGTCGGCCAGGTCGTCGGCCAGGTTGGTGGTGGTGTCTCTGGTCTAGGCACTACGGTGAGCAGCCTTGGAACTGTCGTCAATTCGGTGCCGATAGTCGGCGCGACCAATGCCGGAGGGCTGGTAGATGGCGCAGGCCAAGCAGTCAACGATATTGGCACCGGGCTCACCAACGGGCTCGGCCAGCTTGGCACCGGCAACAATGCGATCGGCACGACCCTGGCGGGTGTCGGCACTGGCGTCGGCTCGTTGGGCGAAGGCATCCAGGCCGTAGCTGGCAGCTCCGCCATCGAGCAGGTGCCGCTGGTGGGTGGCGTGCTCGGTGGGGTTGGCGAGAACGTGACCATGATTGGCAACACCCTCACCACCCAGAGCACCAGCGGGCCGCTCGGCAGCGCTACCCAGCGGTTGAGCGATGCAGCGGTGCAGGTGGTGTCGTTGGTGGAAAACACCACGGGCAACCTGGGCAAGGCGACCGGTCTCGGCACGCCGCTGGATGGCGCGCTGCAGCAAGTTGGCGGCGTGGTGAGCAAGGTGGGGCAGACTGTCACCAGCGCGGGTAATGGCAACCCTGTCACCACAGGTGTCGGCGGGTTGCTCACCAACGTCGGCGGCGCTACTGGCACCGCGGGCGGGTTGGTCGGCGATGGTGCCGCAGGTGGTTCCACCGGCCTGCTGGAAACCGTCGGTGGCGTGGTCGCCGGGGCAGGTAGCGGGTTGACCTCGGGTACCAACAACACTGTGGTCGGCAGCGCGGGCACCACCACCACCGGGCTGGGCAATACCGTGGCCTCTCTGGGCACCGTGCTCGGTGGCAATGGCGTAGCCAGCAGCAGCGCGGCGGCGCCGGCAGCGGCCCTCACCAACACGGTCAGTGGCGCAGTGACGCCGGTGGTCAACACCGTCGCTGGCGTGACCCAGCAGGTGGGCGCGACAACCACGCTGGGCGCTCCGCTCAAAAGTGTGCTCGGCCAGGTTGGCGGTGCGGTCAGCGGCCTTGGCGGACAACTGGCGGGCGCGACCAACAACCCGATCGTGGACAATCTTGCTGCCACTGTTGGTGCGGTCGGTGCGACCGTTACCCAGAGCGGTGGCCTGGTGAATGGCCAGCCTGCGTCCGGTGGCGTCGGCACCGGCCTCGGCGGAGTGGTCAATACCGTAACCAGCGCCTTGGGCGGCACTGGCGGAGCCACTGGCGGTCTCGGCACTACGGTCGGTGGGGTGGTCAACAGCGTGACCGGTGCCCTGGGCGGGGCCACCATCGGAGTCGGGGCTGGTGCGGGCGTCGGGGCCGGAGCCGGAGCCAGCACCACCGGTAGCGGCGGCCTGCTCAACGGCGTCGGTGGCCTGCTGGGCACCCAGAAGTAAAAAGCCATCACCCTTGTTAGAAAATTTTACGAGCAACACCTACGCTTGAGTCTGACGAGGGAACCGTCTTGGTTCCCTCGTACTTTTCAGGACATGGAGTGCCGTATGCGATCGATGGCCATCGCGCTGGTGAGTCTTTCCTGGGTCAGCGCGCTGCAGGCGGAGCCGCTCCCAAGCTATCTGAACAGTAACGAAACGGAGCGCAACCTGCCGGCGCCCAACCTGCCGGCCGATGCGTTCAGGCCGGTCACACCGAAGCTACAGGTGCCGACCCCCTCGGCAACACAAGCCCAGCCGCTGATGATGAACACCAAGGTGCTGATCCACCGGGTGCGCATCGAGGGTGGCACCGTCTACCCGCTGGACGAACTGCGGCAGAACTACCAGGGCCTTCTCGATCGCGAGGTCACCGTGGGTGAACTGATCGAAGCGACCCGCCGCGTGACCCAGCGCTACCAGCAGGACGGCTACCTGCTTTCCTACGCTTTCCTCCCGGTGCAGGATTTCGCCGAAGGGCGCCTGCGCGTGGTGCTGGTCGAAGGCTATATCCGGGATTATGAATTGCAGGGCGATGTCGGCCGGGTTTCCGCCTACCTCGACAAGCTGGCCGCCAAGCTCAAGGCCGAGCGTCCGCTGACGCGCAAGACCTTCGACCGCTACACCTCCCTGATGAGCCGGGTACCCGGCATTACCCTGCAGGCCCAGGTGCCGCCGCCGGGAACCACCGACGGTGCGAGCAAGATGCTGGTGCAGGCCTCGCGCAAGCCCTTCACCACCACCATGAACCTCACCGACGGCAGCCGTGATGACGTCCAGGCGCTGTTCGGTGCCAACAGCAATGCGCAAACCGCCTGGGCCGAGCAACTGAGTGTGAGCGCGCTGTTTCCGCCAGGTGACGACAAGGAGCATTACCTGCGCGTCGACTATTCGCAGAGCCTCGACAGCGAGGGCACCCAGCTCATGCTGTCCGGCTCCCGATACCGTAGCGATCCCAAGGCGGTGGTGCGCCTGGCCAACAATGTCGACCTCAAGCAGCATCGCGAGAACGACCGCTATTCCATTGGCCTGAGCCATCCACTGATCGCTTCGCCCAATGAATGGTTGAGCCTATCGGCGCGCTTCTACGCGGTGGACGACACCACCGATTACCGCGTCGTCGGCTTCCCGTTGAAGATCAGCACCAGCACCGATATCCGCGCCCTGGCCTTCGAGGGCGACTGGCGCAAGGCTACCGACACCCGTCTGCGCATTCTGAGCGCCGGTGTGTACCAGGGCCTCGATCACTTCGGGGCCAGGACCAACGCCGGATACGACCTCGACTTTTTCCGCCTGCGCCTTTCCGGCGTGCAAAGCGACCGCTTCCTGGAAAGCTGGCAGGGCGTTGCGTCCGCAGCGTTCTACTGGACCGACGACAACCTCGCCGACAGTGAGCGAGCGGTATTCGGCGGGCAGAACTTCGGGCGTGGCTACCCGGTGGACCAGGCTTCCGGGGACAAGGGCTGGGGGGCTGCCTATGAAGTCAACTACAGCTTCAAGCGCGATGGCGACTGGGTGAAACTGCTGCAACCCTACGTGGTGCTGGACGCGGCGCGGGCCTGGTTCAACGAACTGGACGTGCAGGATTCACGCATGTCCTCGGCGGCGCTGGGCCTGCGTTTCGGCGATGCGCACTACTACAACATCTCGCTGGAGGTGGCCAAACCGATGTCCGATATCGCCCTGGACAGCTTCAACCGGCGGCCGCGGTTTACCGTGAGTTTCAGTTATCAGCTGTGAGCCATCGTTCCTACGGATCCGGTCTCCGGCGGTGAGCGGGTCAGTGCACCGCCCGCTTGCCCTGGGAGACATCCAGCGCAAACAGGTTGCCCAGCGTCTCCAGCAAGCGGATGTGGTAGATGGGCTTGCGAAACAGGTCCAGCACTTCCAGTTTCCTGAGCTCGCCGACCACGTCGGGGTCGGCATGCCCGGTGGTGACGATCACCGGCAGGTGCTGGCGTGCGGTGTGTTCGCGCAGGCGTTTGATCAGGGAAATACCGGATTCTTCCGGCATGTTCAGGTCGGTGATGACCAGGGCGATATCCGGGTGTCGGGTCAGCTGCTGGAGCGCAACCTTCACCGAGGTGGCGACATGACAACGAAAGCCGTGGTTTTCCAGTAGTTCCGCCAGTTCCAGCAATGCTTCCTCTTCATCGTCCACCAAAAGCAACTGTTCACGTGGCTGCGAAGCTGGCATGGCGCGGTCCTGTCAGGCAGTTGCAGTGAGCCGGCGGGGAACGGCGTGCTCGCCCCGCCGGACGATCATCGACATCAGCTTGGCAAGGCGCCCTGGATACTGGTGAAGATGGAGGTGACTCCCTCGGAAATGGTCGGTACGAACGCCACCAGCGCCACCGCGACCATGGCCGCGACCAATGCGTACTCGATACCCGATGCGCCGTCCGTGCGCTGGCAGAACGTCCGAATGGATTGAATGATCTTTCTTACCGACATGATGTAGCTCCTTGCGCCAGAAGGCCGTAACACGGGGGCATACATGATTCCCCTTCGCCATCAGAGCATCGTCAAGAGATAACACCTGAGCAAATGTAAGAAAGCATTAACCCGAAAGTGATAGCGCAAAGCCGACGTCAATAAGCCGTTGTTTTCAGAACGTGATGCACGTCACAAGGAAAATTTTGCCGTGCCGTAATGGCGTTTTGTCCTAGCTGGACTACCGTGAAATAGCGAAATAGTTACTTCCAAATGTGAGCGGGTGGGCCTGTTAAACAAGAAGTCACGGGCTGCGGTACAAGGCAGGGAGGGCCAGCCATGAGCAGTCGCATCACCTTGATTCTTGCCGGACTGTTTCTCTTGGGGGCGATCATTGCCGGGTACTGGGGCATGGTCCTGAGCAAACATCCGGAACCTTCCGCACCCGTCGCCCAACCGGCAGCCCAGCCGGTCACCCAGGTGGTCAACAACGCCCAGGACGAACTGCGCAAACCCGTGGTGGTGCTGCGCCGCGACGTCGCCGCCAACCAGCCGCTGAACCCCGATGCCCTCGCTGTCGAGCGCCTGCTGGTGGCGCCCGCCGGTAGCTTCCAGACCCTTGAACAGGTTGCCGGGCGCAGCCCCCGGCGCGACCTGCCGGCCGGTACCTGGCTGGAGGAAAGCAGCTTCGAGGCCGGCGGCCCGCTGGCGCGGATGATCGAACCAGGCGAGCGCGCCCTGACCGTGGCGGTCGATGAGGTCAGTGGAGCCGCCGGTTACCTGCGCCCGGGCGACTACGTGGATGTGCTGGTGTTCCTGCGTGAAGAAACGGACAACCCGCTGGCCAGCGCGCAGGTGGTGGTGCCTGCGTTACGGGTCCTGAGTGTCGGCCAGCAGATCGGCGTGGCCAGGGACGGGCGTTCCGCCGAGCCGGTCGATCCCGATCCCAAGGTCCGCGAGGAAAAACGCCGGACTCCGGCGCGCACCGTGGTGCTGGCCGTGCCCGAGGTGCTCGCCAGCCGCCTGACCCTGGCCGCCCAGGCCGGCAAGCTGGGCCTGACAGTACGCAGTGCCGAAGAAAAGTCGCTCGCGGATTTCTGGGCCGATCCGAAAACCGCGGTGCGTGCCGCAGACGATGCCAATCGCCAGCTCTACCGTTTCAACCAGTTGGCAATGACCGCGCCGGCGCCCGTGCCGGTGGCCGCCTCGGCACCCAGGCGCGGGATCGAGATCATTCGCGGCGCGCAAACGTCCGAGTCACTTCACTGAATTGAGCAAGGATGCACCCTCGATGAACCATCGTTCCTCGCCGATCCGTTCCGTAACCCTGGTCGCCGCACTGCTGGCCTTGCTGCCGCTGTCCCAGGCGCGCGCCGCGAGCAGCGGTTGTGCGGCGCTGCCGCGGGTACCGGCGACCCTCGAGATCGACCAGGGCCTGCAGCAGGAACTGCGCCTGCCAGTGAGCATCAGCCGCGCCGCGGTGGGCGATCCGAAGGTGGCCGACGTGCATGGGCTGGGCAACGATGCCGTGCTGCTCACCGCCATGGCGCCAGGGGCCACCAGCCTGAGCCTGTGGACCGCCTGTTCGAGCACGCCGCGCCAGACCATGGTCTTCGTGCGTGGGCGGGCCTCGGCGGACATGCTCGCCAATCCTGTGCCGGAACCTGACCTGCCGATGCAGATCCAGGCCGATATCCGCTTCGTCGAAGTCAGCCGCACCAAGCTCAAGGAAGCCGGGGCGCGGCTGTTCTACAAGGGCTCCAACAACTCGCTCATCGGCTCGCCGGGCAGCGTGCCGGGCACCGTGGTCTCGCCTGGCAACGTACCGGTGAACACGCCGCTGATCCCGCTTGATAACGGCGCCTTCAACATTGTCTGGGGCGGGGGCAGCAGCCGCTTCCTCGCGGCCATCAATGCCCTGGAGAACACCGGCTTCGCCTATACCCTGGCGCGCCCCAGCCTGACGGTGCTCAGCGGCATGACCGCCAGCTTCCTCGCCGGTGGCGAGATCCCCATCCCCGTGCCCAGCAGCGGCAGCGACAGCCTGTCGATCGAATACAAGGAATTCGGGATCCGCCTGGCGCTGTCGCCGACCGTGGTCAGCCGCGATCGCATCAGCCTCAAGGTGGCACCGGAGGTCAGCGAACTGGACTTCAGCAACGCCGTGCAGATCGCCGGCATCACCGTGCCGGCGCTGAAGGTCCGGCGTACCGACACCAGCATTTCCCTGGCCGACGGCGAAAGCTTCGTTATCAGCGGCCTGATCAACACCAGCAACCGTTCCGCCGTGGACAAGTTTCCCGGCCTTGGCGACATCCCCGTACTGGGTGCGCTGTTCCGCCAGTCTTCGGTGCAGCGCGAGGAGACCGAACTGCTGATGGTCGTTACTCCGCACCTGGTCCAGCCCTTGGCGGCGAACGCGCAGTTGCCCGAGCTGCCGGGCGAGCGCTTGCGTACCTATGATCCGAGCTGGGGCCGGCTGTTCTTCCTGGAAAACGGCGACTTCGATCGCAAGAGTGGGTTATCCCGATGAGCGAGAGCCTGAGCCAGACCTTCCTGGCGCTGACCCGCAACGAGGGCGATCTGCAATGGCTGCAGTCGGCCCTGACGCCCCTAGGACAGGTGGTCGGGGCCGGCAACGGCAGCCTTGACGAGTTGCTGGCGCTGGTTGACGTAACCTTCGCCAACCTGCTGTTCATCGGCCTCGATCGCGAGCACGTGGTCAACCAGTGCGCGCTGATCGAAGGGGTGCTGGAGGCCAAGCCGATGCTGGCCATCGTCGCCCTCGGCGACGGCATGGATAACCAGCTGGTGCTCAATGCCATGCGTGCCGGGGCGCGCGACTTCGTCGCCTACGGCTCACGTGCCAGCGAGGTGGCCGGGCTGGTCCGGCGCTTGAGCAAGCGCCTGCCGCCGGTAACCACAAACCCTCACCTGGGCGGCCTCACGGTGCTGTACGGCACCCAGTGCGGTTCCGACGGCGCGTTGCTGACCGTGCACCTGGGGCAGGTGGTGCAGAAGAGCGGCCAGCAGACCTTGCTGCTCGACCTTGGCCTGCCCCGTGGCGACAGCCTGGCGTTGCTCGGCGTCGAGGCGTCGTTTCATTTCGGTGATGCCCTGCGCCACCTGCGCCGCCTCGACAGCACCTTGATCGACAGCGCCTTCGCCCGCGACAGCAATGGCCTGCGCCTGCTTGCCTATGCCCCGGGCGACGAGCCGCTGGAGCGCACCAGCGCTGCCGAGCTGTACATGCTGCTCAGTGCCCTGCGCCAGCATTTCCAGCACATCATCGTCAACCTCACCGGGCAGGCGGATTGCGAGGCGCTGCGCACCTTTGTCAGCCACTGCGACAAGCTGATCTGGTACACCGACCAGAACGTACTGGAATGCCGGCGCAACCTGGAAGTCCTGAATACCTGGCGGGAAAAGGGCATGAACCTGGAGCACGCCAAGCTGCTGGTGGACCGCTACCTGCGCAGCGTGATCCCGGATGCCGAGGCCCTGGGCAAGCGCTTTGCCCTGCCGGTGCTGAGCGAGTTGCCGGCCAGCGCCGAAGTGCGCCTGAATGCGCGCAACCAGGGCCTGAGCCTGTTCGAGCTGGCCCCGCGGGACCACCTGACCCAGGGCCTCAAGACCTTGGGCGAGCGCCTGGCGCGACGCTCCGAGAACGTCAAGCCCAAACCCGATGGCTGGCTGAGCCGGCTCTGGGGACACAAGCATGAGCAGCGATGAACTGTTCGGCGGCCCGCGGCATAACCTCGGCTCCGATCCACAGGCGCTCAAGCGCGCCTTGCACCGTTACATCATCGATGCCATCGAGGATTCCGGACGCAACCTGCTGGAAGGTTCGCGGCCGGCCCTGGCGCAGTTCGTGGTCGAGCAGGTCGGCGAGTACATCGCGCGCCTGCACCTGGCACTGTCGCGCTATGAAATGGAGCGCATGGCCGAGGAACTGGTGGACGAACTCACCGGCTTCGGCCCGCTGGAAGTGTTGCTGCGCGACAGCAGCGTCACCGAGATCCTGGTCAATGGCCCGTTTCGCGTGTTCGTCGAGCGGGCCGGGGTGCTGCACCAGACCGACCTGCGTTTCATCGATGCGCACCATGTCGAGCGGGTCATGCAGCGCATCCTCGCGCCGCTGGGCCGGCGTCTCGATGAATCATCGCCGATGGTCGATGCGCGCATGCCCGATGGCAGCCGGGTCAACGCGATCATTCCGCCGGTGGCCCTGGACGGGCCTTGCCTGTCGATCCGCAAGTTCCGCAAGGACATGCTCAAGAGCGCCGACCTGCTGGCGACCCGTGCCATCGATCCGGCGATCCTCACGTTCTTCGAGACCGCCGTGGCCCAGCGCTGCAACATTCTTGTCAGCGGCGGCACCGGCACCGGCAAGACCACCCTGCTGAACATCCTCAGCCAGTTGATCAGCCCTCGCGAGCGCCTGGTGACCATAGAGGACGTAGCCGAACTGCAGCTGGATCATCCCCATGTGGTACGCCTGGAAACCCGTCCGCCGAATGCCGAGGGGCATGGCGAGATCAAGGCCAGCGAACTGATCCGCAATGCCTTGCGCATGCGCCCGGACCGCATTCTTCTGGGCGAGATTCGCGGCGTCGAGGTGATCGACGTACTGACCGCCATGAACACCGGCCATGACGGCTCCATGAGTACCGTGCACGCCAACACCGCGCAGGACGCGCTGCTGCGCCTGGAAACCCTGGTCGGCCTGACCGGGCGCCAGGTCGCGGAAAAGACCCTGCGGCAGATGATCTGCGCCGCCCTCGACGTGGTCATCCAGTTGACCCGGCTACCCGACGGGCGTCGTTGCATCAGCGAGGTACTGGAGGTCGTCGGCCTGCGCGACGACGTGTATGTCACCAATACCCTGTTCCGCTTCGACCGCCGTGGCGGTGGTGGCTTCGTGCGTGAGGCGGTCAACCCGGCCGGTGACAAGCTGCGCCGGGACAACCTGGAGCCGGCGCCATGATCGCGGCAGTGCTCGGCCTGTTCGGCCTGGCGTTGCTGGCGGCGTCGGTCGGGCTGTTCTATCACGGTGCCCGCAAGGCCGCGGCCGAACGGACCTTGCAGCGCCTGGGCCAGTTGCCCGAGCCGGCGACGCTGCAGGAACCGGCCCGCGGCTCGCTGGAACTGCTGTTGTTGCGCGCCGGCTTCGACCAGCGCGGTGACCGCTTCATGCTCTGGGGCGCGGCCTGGCTGCTGCTGATCGTCCTGGCGGGCGGTCTGGCGGGCTGGCCGGGGGCGGCGATCATGCTGGTGCTTGGCCCGCTGCTGTGGCGCCTGTACATGAGCTGGCGCTATCACCGCCGGCTGCGGCGGATGATCGAGCAATTGCCGACCCTGCTGGACCACGCGGTGCGCAGCCTCAAGGCCGGACGCACCTTGAACGACGCGGTACTGGGGGCCGTGGAGATTTCCGACGATCCCCTGAGAAGCGCGATGCAGCGGGTGCAGCGCAACGTGCAGATGGGCGCCAGCCTCGATGAGGCGCTGCACGACCTGGCCGAGCTGTATGCCCAGGACGAATTCCGCGTCTTCGCCCTCGGCCTGCGCATCAACCACCGCTATGGCGGCAATGCCAGCGAGTTGCTGGAAAACCTGATCAAGCTGATCCGCGAACGCGAGCAGGGCGCCCGCCAGTTGCGCGCGATGACCGGCGAGACGCGGATGACCGCGATGGTCCTGGCCTTGCTGCCGATCTGCATGGTTGGCTACTTCATGGTGGCCAACCCCGGCTACCTGCTGTCGATGTGGAATAACCACAGTGGGCAGATGATGCTGCTGGCGGCGTTCATCCTGCAGGTGCTGGGCTGCGTCGCGCTGTGGCGCATGTTGCGGAGTATCTGAAATGGCCTTGCTGATCAGTGCCGTGCTGTTCTTCCTCGCCTTTGTGCTGCTGCTGACGACCCTGGCCCGGCAGCATCGCCGCGAGCGTGTGATCGCCCTGCGCCTGCAAGGCAAGCAAGCCGAGCAAGCCCGTGAGGACGGCTGGCTGCAGCGGCTGGGCAGCAGCGCCCTGGCCCAGCGTTCGCTGAGCCTGGATGGCGAGACGCGCATGCTGCTCGACCGTATCGGCTGGCGGCGCTCGCGCCAGCGTTCGCTGTACGCCGCGCTGCAGGTCGGCGTACCGCTGGCGGCAGCCTTGGCGGCCGTGCTGGTGCAGCAGATTGCCTATCCGGCCAGCCACACGCCCTGGCTGTTGCCGATGTTCGGCCTGGGCATCGGCTACCTGTTGCCCAAGCGCATCCTCGCCTGGGCGGCGGCGGTACGGCAGCGGCAGATTGCCGAGGAAGTCTCCAGTTTCATCCCGCTGCTGCGCATCCTCTTCGACTCGGGCCTTGCCGTGGAACAGAGCCTGCGCATCCTCAGTACCGAAGGCCGGCAACTGCTGCCGGTACTCAGCGAAGAGCTGCGGCTGATACTGGTCAGGGTCGACTCCGGGCTGGCCCTGGCGCCGGAGCTGGAGCAGACGGCCAGGCTGCTCTCGGTGGACGAGTTCAGCGACACCTGCGTGATCCTCCAGCAACTGCTGGTGCAGGGCGGCGGGGCGATGAAATCGCTGCTGGCGCTCAAGCAGCTGCTCGACGACCGGCGCCTGACCCGGCTGCAGGAAAGGATTTCGAAAATGTCGGGGAAGATGTCCATCGTCATGATGGTGTTCCTGTTTCCCGCCTTGTTGATCGTACTGGCCGGCCCCGGGCTCACCGCCCTGGCCCGGGCCTTCAGTTCCTGAACCGGGAGAGCTGCATGAAAATAGCGGGATTGATCGTTGGCGTGCTGTTGTTGAGCGGTTGTGCCGGGCAGGCTGGCGTGCCCTGGCTGGCGCAGACCACGCCCGGCGCCTGCCCCCGCCCCGATTCGTCGCAGGAGCTGGGGTTGAACATGGCCGATGAACTGCTTGCCGATGGCCGTCCCCATGCCAGCCTGGCGCATCTCGAGGAAATGCAGGACAACCTGATCCAGGTGCGGGTGCGCAAGGCCAAGGTCTTGCGGCTACTCGGCAGCAGCGAGGCGGAACCGCTGTATCGCGGCTTGCTGGGCACCTGCATGGGCGCCGAAGCGGAGCATGGCCTGGGGCAACTGGCGGCGGATCGTGGCGATAAGGTCCAGGCCCGCCAGCACCTGGTGCGCGCCGCGCGCCTGGCACCGACCGACGAAAAGATCCGCAATGACCTCGGGGTGATCTACCTCGAACAGGGTGAGCTGGACAAGGCGCGTTTCGAATTTCTCACCGCGATCGAGCTCAAGGACGACCGTCTCGCGGCGGTCAACCTGGTCACCCTGTTGCTTTACCAGGACAAGTGGCAGCAAGCCGCCGACCTGGTCAGTCGCCTGGGGCTGAGCGCCGCGCAGTTCAGCGAGGCCCAGGCCCGTGCCGAGCAACTCAAACCTGGCGGCGCGCAGCCGCCCCGGAGTCCGTCATGAAGGCTCGTATTCTTACCCTGACCTTGCTTGCCAGCCTGCCGTTGCTCGCCAGTGCCATGCCGCCCGGGCCGTCGTCGAAACCGCAGCTCACCACCGAAACCTGGCTGCAACTGCAGCCACGCGGGCTGCACGCCTCGGACAAGCCGCAGACACAGACGGCGCGGGAATACGACGAGACCATGGCGCGCTGGTTGAAGGTGTATGACTACAAGATTCCGGAGGTCTTCAAGTGGGAGAAGATGGACAGTGGCGGGGCGAAAGGCGGAGGAAGCAACTAGCCTTGCATTGCTTCTATGGCCTCATCGCTGGCAAGCCAGCTCCCACAGGTATTGCACAAGTCTCAAAGCCTGTGCTGAGCCTGTGGGAGCTGGCTTGCCAGCGATGAGGCCATCAAGCACATCACAGCACTCAGTGCTCGGTAACCCTCTGCCGCAACGCCGACCCGCTCGGCGCCAGTGCCAATGCCAGTTGGGTGCGGTTGTGCATATGGGTCAGGCGCAGTACCTGGGAGACATACAGCTTCACCGTGTTCTCGGTGATGCCCAGCTCGCAGGCGATCTGGTAGTTGGTCTTGCCCTTGCCGACCAGCCGGGCCACGTCGAGCTGGCGCGGCGATAGCGGGGCGAAGATGGTGGGGATGGCGTCGCTGTCGGCATCGCCTTCCTCGTTGCTTGCTGCATCTGCCTGGGCATGCGGGCGGGCCTTGTCGAGGTCCTGGTACAGGCCTTCGATGGACTCGGACAGGATCTTCAGCTTCTGGTTCAAATGCCCCAGCTGGTGGTAATCCTTTTGCCTGGCCAGCAACTCGGCTTCCTGCCGCCTGACCCCTTCCAGCAACTCGTGCACGTCCACCGGCTTCTGATACCAGTCGGCGAACCCCTGGCGCAGGGCCTTGATCACGTCCTGCTTTTCAGCACGACCGGTGAGCATGATTGCCTCGAAGATCCGCTCCTGTCCCGCCTTCTTCTTCAGTACCTTGACCAGTTCGATGCCGTCGTACTCGGGCATGTTCAGATCACACACCACCAGGCCTATCGTCGGATCAGCGACGAAGCGTTCCATGGCATTGGCGCTTGAGGTACAGGCCACGCAACGGTAACCGTTGCTTTCGAGGAATTCGCAGAGTTCTTCGACAATCTCGCGCTGGTCATCGACGACCAGGACTTTCACTTGGCTGGCTGGCATTTGCATCGCGACTCCATGCTGAAGTGCCCTCCCTGAATGCTGCCAAGGAGCGGTCCTGGTCACGGTGGGGCACTAACTAGAAAGTAGTCGCTCCTTTCGATTATTTACAAGGAGTGACACCGGGTTAGAGGGCCCAGGCGACTAATGGATCCATAAAAGTGCAAGCAAAAAGCCACTAAAGAGGAACGGCGCGAAGGGCTGTTTTTTTGACATCTCCTCCTGGAGTTCACGCAGGCGCTTCTTAAGCTTTTGATTGAGCAGGGACCACACCCAGCGTCGTCCCAGCAGCCAGGCCAGCACCGTGACCCCGGCACCGATGAACGTACCCAGCAGATACCACTGGTCGGTTGCCAGGGCCAGGGCCCCGAGCAGCTTCACATCGCCGGCCCCGAGCCGACCAAGGATATAGCCCGGAAGGGTTAACACCATCACCAGGGCCAGGGCCAGGGCGGCATCGGCGGGTTCGGCACCGATCCAGGTGTGACCGGTGACGAACAGGTAGACGAGGGCGAAGGTGGCGGCGCCGAGGGTCAGGGTGTTGGCGATCTGCCGTTCACGGACATCCTGTTCGGCGCAGAGGGCAAGCCACAACAGCAGGACGAGACTTTGCATTGGCGAATCGCCATCCCTTGGTCTGATTGATTCTATATTTGTCAGTAGAGGTGTCTCTGTCAGGGTAGACGCGATCATGAAAGCAAGCCTCGCTGGACGGCAAAAAGGTGCGGTGGCCATCGAGTTCGCCATCGTGTTTCTGATGTTTTTCGCGGTGTTCTACGGGCTGCTCAGCTACAGCCTGCCGATGCTGATGGTGCAGTCGTTCAACCAGGCCAGCAGCGAGGCGGTACGCCGTTGCGTGGCCCTGGACCCGGCCAGTGCCACCTATGCCACCGACGTCAATGCTCTGGCCAGGCAGACCCTGGAACAGCAACTGGCGTGGTTGCCGGGTTCGCTGGGCTTCCAGTTCGCCACGGACGCCACGGTGACCCTTAGCGGCAGCCGCCTGCTGACGGTCAGCGTGCACTACAGCAAGGCCAAGCTGGCCTCGACCTTGCCGATCCTGGTGTTGCCGGGTATCGGCGAGGTGCCGCGGTTGCCGGCGACCCTGACCTCGCAAGCGAGCCTGCAGCTTTGAACGGCGGCCCGGGGCTGTTCGACCGTTGGCGGACCCGCGCCGGCGACACCGGGGACTGGTCACAGGCCTTGAGCCCACCGGCTGTCGGCCTGCAATTGTGGTTGGACGTCCAAGGCCGGGTATTGCGCCAGGGCGGCCCGTTGCGCACGGCCCTGGCACTGCCCGCGCAGTCGCCGGCCCATTTGCGTGATTACGTGCAGCCGCAGAGCCTGCTGGTTCTTGAGGGCGAACCGGCGGATTGGCAGGCGCACCCGCTGGACCTGGACTTGCGCACCGCCGCTGGGCATAACCTGCACACCCGCGGCTGGCTGCTGGCCCAGGCCGATGGCTGGTTGCTGCAACTGTTCGATATCGGCGACCTGATCCAGCAACAGCGCCAGGGCGCCGAAGCGCGTCAGCAGCAACTGCTGGCCGGGGCGATCGCTGCGGCCCTGCGTGATTGCAGCCTGCAACGGCTGACCGAAGAGGCCGCTGAACAGTTGCAACGCCTGGCTTGGCACTGGCGGGCGAGCTGGGCGGTGATCCTGCTGCCGAGCGGCAACGGCTGGAAGTCCTTCGTCCACAGCGGAGGCGGATTGCCCTTGAATGAATCGCGCCTGAGCCCGCTGCTCGACGCGCTTCCTGCTGCACATCTCTCCCACAGTGCCGGCCAGCCGGCATTGCAGGCGCTGCAACTGCCGTTCTACCTGATGCCCCATACCCAACAACATCAAGTGCGCGCCTGGCTGCTGTGCGAGGACGCCGGTGGCCAGCGCCTGGACGACGATGCGTTGCTGCTTGCCGACGCGCTGCTCGAACCGCTGCTGGCACGCCTTGCCGGAGATCGCCTGCACGCCAGCCAGCAGCGCCTGGACACCGTCCAGGGCCTGCTCGGCGCCGGCTGGTGGGAATGGACGCCGCAGGACTCGACCCTGCACCTGGCGCCGGGCCTGGCAGCCGGTTTTGGCGTGCCGTTAAGGATCAGCCTGGCCGACTGGCTGGCCCTGGTCCATCCTGCCGACCGTGAAGCGACGCTGCTGGCCTTCAGCGCCCTGCAACGCCAGGGCGACAGCCTGCAACTGTGCCTGCGCCTGCTCGGCGAACCGGGGCGCTGGTACCGCCTGTGCGGCGAGATTACCGGCCAGGGGGATAACCGGCGCCTGCACGGCTTCATGCTCGACATCAGCGACATCAAGCAGCAGGAACAGCAGGCCAGCGCCGCCCAGGCGCGCCTGGAAAACCTGATCGCCAGTTCGCCGGCGGTGATCTATATCCAGCGCTACGAAGACGGGGCCCTGCACGCGGAATTCTTCAGCGCCAGCCTGCAACCCTTGCTCGGTTGGCGCACTGCGCCGGACGAGCGCCTGCAGCCGGCGCAATGGGTGCACCCGGACGACCAGCCACTGTGGCTGGAGCGCACCCGCACCCTGCTGCGCGAGGGGCAGGTACGCAGTCGTTACCGTCTGCGCGACCGCGACGGTGGCTGGCATTGGGTGCTCGACGAGGCGCGCCTGCTGCGCAACGACCTGGGCCTGCCGGTGGAGGCGGTGGGCCTGTGGCTGGATGTCACCGAGGCTACCCAGGCCCAGGAGCGCATACGCCAGAGCGAGGAGCGCTACCGGGTGCTGGTGGAGGACTCGCCGGCGATGATCTGCCGCTATCGACCCGACCTGGAACTGCTCTACGGCAACCAGCCGCTGGCCGATTACCTGGAGTGCACCCCGGCCCGGTTGCCGGGGATGAACCTCGGCGACTGGATGTCGGCGCAGCAGCGCGAGCTGTTCGTGCAGCGTATCGCCGCGCTCAGCCCGCAGGCGCCGGTGAGCAGCGACGAAGTCTGCCTGCAACTGCCGGGGCGCCAGCATGCCTGGTGGATCTGGTCCGACCGCGGCCTGTTCGACGAGCAGGGGCGACTGCTGGAGATCCAGGCGGTGGGCCGCGACAACACCGAGGTCCGTCGCGCCCGGCAACTGGTGTTGCAGAGCGCCAAGATGGCGACCCTGGGCGAAATGTCCACGGGCCTGGCCCATGAGATCAACCAGCCGCTCAATGTCATGCGCATGGCCGTGGTCAATGCGCTCAAGCGCATGGAAAACGGCGACCTGGACATCGAGTACCTGCAGGAAAAACTCAAGCGCATCGACGCCCAGGTGGTACGGGCCTCCAGGGTGGTCGATCACATGCGCGTGTTCGGTCGGCGTTCGGAGGTCGAGCAGTCGCTGTTCGAACCCTGGCTGGCGGTGGAAGGGGCGCTCTCGTTGCTGGCCGACGGCCTGGCCGGCAAGGGCATCGACGTGCGCCTTGGCGATCCGCTGGAGGGCCAGGTGCACGGCCATCAGGACCAGCTCGAACAGGTGCTGATCAACCTGATGGTCAATGCGCGCGATGTACTGCTGGAGAAGAAGCCCGCGCAGGCATGGATCTCGCTGCTGGGCGAGCGCGACGGGCAGTGGCTGCGCCTGTTCGTCGAAGACAGCGGTGGTGGTATCGAGCCGCGTCTGCTGGAGCGCATTTTCGAACCGTTCTTTACCACCAAGCCCGTCGGGGTCGGCACCGGCCTGGGGTTATCGGTGAGCTACCGCATCGTCGAGAGCATGGGTGGCAGCCTGAGTGTCGATAACGGTGACCATGGCGCGCGCTTCGTGATCGCCTTGCCGCTTCACAGCACCAGCTGAGCGCGGTTGTTTCTGCAATCGAGGTTGGCGCCGACGTCGGTGACCATCAGATCGATGCCCAGCACCTTGAGCAGCGCGTTGATCAGCGGATCGGTGATGCGCCCGAGCAGGGTGGTGATCTGCGGCACGAGGATGCTCACCACGTTGCTCAGGGTGCTGGTGGCGGCGGTGACCACCTGGCCCAGCGGGTTTCCTCCCTGTGGCTGGTAGGCCAGGAGCTGAATGCCGCTGAAGGTGGCGCCGAGGCTGGTGACGGCATTCGAGGCGCCCGGTGTGCTCTGGTAGACCGCCGGCTGGTTGAGGTTGGGCGGCGCGGTGGCTCCGCTCCAGAGCTGCGACGCGCTGTTGGCCGGCGAACCGACCACGCTGCTGTTCACCTTGATGCCGACCCCGCCACCGGCGAACGGCACCCGGGTTCCGCAGCCCAGGGTCAGCAGCGTCAGCTTGGTGCAGACATTGGTACCGAAGTCGATCAACGGGATGGCCTGCACCGCCGCGTTGCCGGTGACGAAGAAATCGTTCGGCGTGGCGAATTTACCGATCGCCACCCGGGCGGCTGCGGTCTGGGTGGCGGCGGTGAGCGTCTTGTTCGGGGTGCAGCTGTAGCCGGTGACCCGGCTGGTCGCCGAATCCACCTCCAGGCCGATATCCAGGTGCGGCGGTGCGTCGGGCACCAACTGGATATCGCTGACCTTGCAGGGCACCAGGATCAGGCAGCCCACCGATTGCAAGGTGCCTTGCAGGTTCAGGCCGAGCAGCGGATTGATGATGTTGGTGAGCGGCGTTGCCAGGTTGAGCACGGCGTTGGCCAGCCCGGCGATGGTGCCGAGCACGGGCAGGTCGAGCGACGCCAGGACGCGCACCTGCGCCGTATGCACCTCGATCACGTCCGTGGCCGGATTGCCGATGGCGGAAAGCTGCTCCGGCTCGATCACCTTCACCCGGATCGTGCCGTTTACCAGGCCGAGCAGGCTCAGCGGTATCTGCACCACGGCCGCGCTGTTCTTCGCCGCCAGCATCACGGCTGCCTGGACCAGGTCGATGGCCTTGAGCGTTGCATCGAGGCCGGCGGTGGAGGTGCCGTTCTGCAGGTCGAGAATATCGCCGAGCTTGATCAGCGTGCTGTTGTCGGCCCCGACCAGCACCCTGCCCAGGTTGGTGACCACATCCGCCGCTGCGCCGCTGCGCGACAGTACCGTGGCGGTGGCGCGGATCAGATCGGTGGCGTGCAGGTTCTTGCTGAGCAGCTCGTCGTAACGGCCGGCGCCGACGTATACGTCGATCGCCAGTTGATCGAGGAAGTCCAGGAGCTTGACGTCGGTATTGGCGATGCCCTGCCAGCCCACGGCGTTCAGGCTTACCCGGCCGCCCAGCGGATCGACCAGGGCATTGAGCAGCGCCGATTTGCTTGAGTCCACCGTCGCCAGGGTCGAGCGCAGGCGCAGCATGGCCCGTGGCGGCAGCGGTGCGGCGGCCACGGCGTGGGCGTGGAGTTGGGTGGTGGCGGGGATCGCCTGGCCGGCGACCAGGCTGCGAATGCCGGAGGCGATGCTGGTGGCGACGTTGTTCGTGGCGTCCACCTTGATGGCCTCGGCGATGGCTGGATTGGCGCTGAAACTGCGCCGGCTGGCGGCGCCCGTGGTGACGCTGCCGCAGGTGGTGACCAGGGTCCGGCCATTGCCGACGCTGAAACCGTTGCGGCTGGCGCTGACGTTGGCGAGGGTTGCGGCCTGGGGCCCGACGCCGTTGCAGGTCGCGCTCTGGCCGGCCGCTTCCAGGGCGGCCATATCGACCACGCGCTGCAACTTGCGCTGCTCCATGTACAAGCGCCCGCCGTCCACGGCCACCAGGCCGAAGACCAGGGCCATGGCCAGGGTCAGGACAGCCGCCAGGCCGATGGCGCCGCGCTGGCGTTTCGCGAATCGGGGAGACACGAGCACTCCTTTGCCGGCACATGCCGTGCACGTCGCGTGCGTTCAAGGAGTGTAGCCAAGGATATGGCCAGTCGCCTCTAGCCCCTGACCCCGCGGTGCCGGGTCAATGCGGCGGATAGTTGGCCAGCACCTGCGCCACTGTCTTCTGGATCGCCGAATTGCGCTCTTGCGGCGTTGGCGGGTAGTGGTTCATCACCTGCTCGGCACTGCCGCGCCAGACCAGCTTGCCGTCGCGACCGTCGAACAGGTCGATCTGGATGGTCGCCACCTTGTACTCCACGGTGCGGGTTTCGTTGAAGGCCGGGCCGCCCCAGTAGCCGCCGTAATAACCACCCCAGCCTCCGCCGTACTGGGTAGTGATCTGCTGGTGACGGTTTTCCACGATCAGGTAGGTCTGCACCTTGAGGTCGCCGCGGCTACCGGCCGGGGCCGGACGCAGGCCACGCTGGTCGAGTTCGCCGCTGACCGCCTGGCGGATGCGCTGTTCGGTCAGGTCGCTCTTGATCCGTGGATCGTCCGGGCGATATTGCAGCGCAGGCTCCTGCCAGCTCCAGCTGCGGTAGCCGGCGAAATCGCGGCTGGCGTCGAAGTCCTGGGACACGTTGTTGCTCTGGCAGGCAGCGAGCAGCGCCATAAGGGACAGCAAAGCGAGACGTCGAAACATGATGATTCTCCAAAGGCCTAGCTGGGAGGATAGCCGCTCATGGCTTTATCGACGGCCTCGCGCAGGGCATCGGCACGCTCGGCCAGGGAGCCCTGGCTGGCGGTCTCGGCACTGGCGCTCCAGACCGGCTGGCCGCTGCCGGCATCGAACAGGTCGACACGCACCACCATGACCTCGACTTCATAGGTGCGCACCACAGGCACGCTGCCGTAGATGCCGTAGCCGCTGCCGTAAGGGCCGCGGCCATAGCCCATGCCGCCGTAGCCACCGTAAGGCCCATACGGGTAGTAATCATCGTCGCGGTATTGGCGCAGGCGCCGTTCCAGGTGCATGTCGGCGCTGACCAGCAGATCGCCAAGTCCGTTCCGGGCCGGACGCAGGCCGCGCTGGTCGAGCGCATTGCTCACCGCCTCGGCCAACTGCGCCGGGTCGATCGACGCGCTGCCCGCCGGTAACCGGCCGTCGCGCCAGCTCCAGTTGCGGTAGCGCCCGTAATCCCGGGCGGGGGCAGGGTAGGCGCTGCGATCGAAGGTGTTCGCCGCCTGTGGCGGCGCCGGGGGCAGGGGATTTGAGCTGGCGACATAGGGATTGCTGCCCTGGCAGGCGGCCAGGGTCAGGCAGGTCAGGGCAAGAACGACGGGGTAGCGCATGGGGCTCTCCCTAAAGGGGACGGCAGATCCAGTGCAGGTAGCGGCCAAGGCCGGCGAAGGCTGGATGGCGCCGGTGGGCCAGTTCCATTTCCAGCAGGTCGATCAACTCGGCGCGGGCCTGGAACTCGGTCGGCATGTAGTCGTGGAACACCCGCACGCCACTCTCGGCCTCTACCTGCCATAGACCTTCGAGCCAGGTCCTGAGTTCGCGAGGATCGACGGGTTTTTGCGGGGTCAGGCTCTGTTTCTCGCCGGCCAGGGTATTGCGCCGCATCTTGCGGAAATGGCCCTTGAGCAGGTTGCGATAGACCAGTGCATCGCGGTTGTAGAAGGCCAGGGACAGCAGACCGTCGCTGCGGGTCAACTGGTGCAGCACTGGCAGGATCGCCTCGGGTTCGGCCAGCCACTCCAGCACCGCATGGCACAGCACCAGGTCGTAGGGTTCGGTCAGTTCGCCGAGCAGGTCCTGCCAGGGCGCCTGGATGAAGGTGGCCGGCTGGCTGGCAGCGGCGAAGCGCTCGCGTGCGCCATCGAGCATCGGTGCGGCGGGTTCGGCGAGGGTCAGGTGATGGCCTCGTTCGGCGAGCCACAGCGCCATATGGCCCAGGCCGGCACCGATATCGAGGATGCGCAGCGGGCGTTCCGGCAGGCACTCGGCAAGATCGGCCTGGAGCACGGCCAGGCGGATCGCGCCCTTGGCGCCACCGTAGATCTTCTCGGCGAAGCGGGTCGCAAGGGCATCGAAATGACGGTCGTTCATTGGTATCGGGTCTCCTGAGGCGATATAGCTTCAGGGGGAAAGTTCGGGCTGGCAAGGGGGGTCGTATGGCTGGCGGAGAACCTTGTGGGAGCTGGCTGGCCAGCGATGAGGGCGGCCTGGGCAATGATGTTGTCAGGTCGGGCCAAATCGCTGGCAAGCCAGCTCCCACAGGTTTTGTGTTGCCTGGATGACGGCCTCAGATTGGTTGCCAAGTGCCGGTCATGTGCACCAGCCCACTATGTCCGCTCAAGCGAAACTGCCCGTTCGCCGCGGCCTCGCTGCCATCGAGGATCACCTCGCTCGGTAACCGCACCGGCTTGTGGAATGCCACCGCCACCTCATAGCCGCTGCGCGGCAGGTGCCCGCGCAGATGGGCCATGGCCATGGCCTTGCTCCACATGCCATGGGCGATGGCCTGGGGGAAGCCGAAGAGCCTGGCGCTGGCCGCACTCAGGTGGATCGGGTTGTAGTCGCCGCATACCTTAGCGTAATGCCGACCGATATCGCTGTCCGCATACCAGCGGGCCAGCTCGCTCATCTCCAGTGGCTCGGGCTGTGCCTCCAGCGGCACTTCTCCTGCCACCTTCATGCCACGGCAAAGCATGCGACTGGTCTCGGACCAGATCAGCCCGAGCCCGTCCTCGGCATCGGTGCGCAGGTCGAGGGTGGCGCCTTTTTCATGGGGCTGGAGGTTGTCCACCGACACCGAGAAGCGCAGCCGCGAGATGCCGCCCAGTGGCCGCAACACACGAATCCGGTTGCCCAGATGAACCATGCCCAGCAACGGTGCCGGGAACTCCTTGGCGGTGAGCAATTGCAACTGCAAGGCAAAGGCCATGACATGGGGGTAGGTCGGCGGCAGGCGACCATCCTGGACGAACAGGCAGAGCCTGCGATAAGCCTCCAGGTTGCGCTCGTCGACATTGATCCCGCAGCGCAGTCCGTAGCGCGGCAGGCTATCGCCGGTGATCCTGCGTTTGCTCGCCGCCTTCATGTACAGCCCGGAGAGGCTGGCGGTGCTGCCGAGGTCGTGCCAGGTCTGGGTCATGGTCAGGCTCCCATTACCGCCTGGCCGCAAACCCGCAGCACCTGGCCGCTGACCGCGCCGCTACCCGGCTGCGCCAGCCAGGCAACCGCTTCGGCGACATCCTGCGGCAACCCGCCCTGGCCCAGCGAACTCATGCGCCGTCCGGCCTCGCGCAGGGTGAAGGGGATGGCTGCGGTCATGCGGGTTTCGATAAAGCCCGGCGCGATGGCATTGATGCTGATGCCGCGCTCGGCCAGCAACGGCGCCCAGGCCTGGGCCAGGCCAATCAGCCCGGCCTTGCTCGCCGCATAGTTGGATTGACCACGGTTACCGGCGATGCCGCTGATGGACGCCATGACCACGATGCGCCCGTCATCGCGCAGGGCGCCGCCGTCGATCAGCGCCTGGGTCAGCAAGGCCGGTGCCTTGAGGTTCACCGCCAGGACCGAATCCCAGTATTCCGGGGTCATGTTGGCGAGGGTCTTGTCGCGGGTGATCCCGGCGTTGTGCACGACGATATCGATGCCGTCCGGCAGCCCTTCGAGCAACCTGGCGGACGCGTCGCTGGCGCAGATATCCAGGTCCAGCGCGCGTCCGCCGAGGCGCTCGGCCAAGGCCTTGAGATCATCCGCGGCCTGGGGTACATCGAGCAGCACCACCTCGGCGCCATCGCGGGCCAGGGTTTCGGCAATGGCGGCGCCGATCCCGCGGGCAGCACCGGTTACCAGCGCTCTGCGTCCGGCCAGCGGGCGGGTCCAATCCTGCACCTGGCTGGCGCAGGCTTCCAGGCGCAGGACCTGGCCGCTGATGAAGGCGCTTTTCGGCGAAAGGAAGAAACGCAGCGCGCCTTCGAGCTGGTCTTCGGCGTTCTTCGCCACGTACAGCAGCTGCAGGGTGCCGCCGCTGCGCAATTCCTTGGCCAGGGAGCGGGCAAAGCCTTCCAGGGCGCGCTGGGCGACCCGGGCAAGTACGCCGTCGAGCTGCTCCGGGGCGCGCCCGAGAATCACCACCTTGGCGCTGCGATCGAGGCTGCGCAGCAGCGGCTGGAAAAACTCGCGCAACTGCTTGAGCTGATCGATGTCGCCCAGGTGGCTGGCATCGAAGACCACCGCCTTGAGCTTGCTGCCGAGCCCCGCGACCCACGCCGGCAGGCCCAGGGCGTCATCGGCGAAGCTGACCACTTCGCCCGTCAGGCGCTGGCCGAACTCCGCGACCTTCAGCGCCAGCGGCCCGCCACCGAGCAACAGCGTACCCTCCACGGGCCGCAGCCGGCCGGCTTGCCAGCGCTCCAGGCGGGCAGGCTGCGGCAGCCCGACAGCCCCTACCACACGCCGACCCAGATCGGAGTTGGCGAAGTCGATATAGCGGTCGCTCATGGCACGTCTCCCTGAAATAAGCATCAGAGTGTGGACCATGATCGGCCTTTGGTCGTTCGAACCGGGAAAAAAGTCCTACGCTCTATGCGTCTATTTCGGGAATAAAAGGAATGTCTTTCATGCGAAGTCTGCGTCGGGTCGCGATCATCGGCGGTAATCGAATCCCTTTCGCCCGCTCCAATGGCGCCTATGCCACGGCCAGCAACCAGACCATGCTGACTGCCGCGCTCGAAGGCCTGATCGAACGCTTCGGCCTGCATGGCCTGCGCCTGGGCGAGGTGGCAGCGGGGGCGGTGCTCAAGCATTCGCGGGACCTGAACCTGACCCGTGAATGCGTGCTCGGTTCGCGCCTGTCGCCGCAGACCCCGGCCTACGACATTCAGCAGGCCTGCGGAACGGGGCTAGAAGCGGCGTTGCTGGTTGCCAACAAGATCGCCCTCGGGCAGATCGAATGCGGCATCGCAGGTGGCGTGGATACCACGTCCGATGCGCCCATCGCGGTCGCCGAGGGCCTGCGTCGGGTGCTGCTGGACGCCAATCGCGGCAAGACCACCGCCGACAAGCTCAAGGCCCTGCTCAAGCTGCGCCCGTCCGACCTCAAGCCGGAGTTTCCGCGCAATGGCGAGCCGCGTACCGGCTTGTCCATGGGCCAGCATTGCGAGCTGATGGCGCAGCACTGGGGCATCCCCCGCGAGGAGCAGGACGCACTGGCGCTGCTCAGTCACCAGCACATGGCCGCAGCCTACGACGAGGGCTGGCATGACGACCTGCTTACGCCATTCCAGGGCCTGACCCGCGACAACAACCTGCGGCCCGACCTGAGCCTGGAAAAACTCGCTGCCCTCAAGCCGGCGTTCGAGCGCGGCGGCAACGGCACCCTGACCGCTGGCAACTCGACGCCGCTGACCGATGGCGCGTCGGTGGTCCTGCTGGCAAGCGAGGAATGGGCCAGGGCGCGCGGCCTGCCGGTACTGGCCTACCTGCTGGATGGCGAGAGCGCCGCGGTGGACTTCGTCAAAGGTCACGAAGGCTTGCTGATGGCGCCGGTCTATGCCGTGCCGCGCTTGCTGGCGCGTCATGGCCTGACCCTGCAGGACTTCGACTATTACGAAATCCACGAGGCCTTCGCCGCCCAGGTGCTGTGCACCCTGAAAGCCTGGGAAGACCCCGAGTACTGCCGCGACCGCCTCGGCCTGGAACAGCCGCTGGGCGCCATCGACCGCTCGAAGCTGAACGTGAAGGGCAGTTCCCTGGCCGCCGGGCACCCCTTCGCCGCGACGGGGGGCCGCATCCTGGCCAACCTGGCCAAGCTGCTCGACCAGGCTGGCAGTCAAGGCGGCCGCGGGCTGATCTCGATCTGCGCCGCGGGCGGTCAGGGCGTGACGGCGATCATCGAGCGTTGACCAGCTCCGGACTCTTTGCGGCGGCGGCCTTGGCCTGGCTGGAATAGCTCTCGGCCATGATCGAGCAGACGATCAACTGCAGCGGGTGGTAGATCATGATCGGCAGCAGGATCAGGCCCAGGCCCGGGTGCGCGCCGAAGATCAGCGCGGCCATCGGCGCACCCGCCGCCAGCGACTTCTTGCTGGCACAGAACACCGCCGCGATCTCGTCGGCCCGGTTGAAGTGCAGGGCGCGTGCGGTGCGGGTGGTCAGCCAGAGCACCAGGGCAAGGATCAGCGCGCTGCCGACGAAGGCGGTGATCAGCACCGACAGCCCCTGTTGCTGCCACATGCCGGACATCATCGAGTTGCAGAGCGCGGCATACACCAGCAGCAGGATCACCACCTTGTCCATCACGTTGGTGTAGCGCTTGTGTTTGGCGAAGAAGCGGCCCAGCCAGGGACGCAGCACCTGGCCCAGCAACAGCGGAGCGAGCAGCAGGGCGCAAAGGTCGAGCAGGGTCGCGCCGAGGTCGATGCCATCGCTGCCGCTGCCTACCACCAGGCTGCACAGCCATGGGGTGATGAAGATGCCGAGCACGCTCGACAGGCTGGCGTTGAGGATCGCCGCCGGTACGTTGCCTCCGGCGCTGCCGGTCAGCGCCACCGAAGACGAAATGGTCGAAGGCAGGGCGCACAGGTAGAGGAAACCGAGCATCAGCAAGGCCGGGAGCTGGCTGCCGATGACGCTTTTGCCCAGCAGCCAGAGCAGCGGAAAGACCACGAAGGTGAAGACCTGCACCATGACGTGCAGGCGCACGTTCTTCAGGCCGTGACGAATCTGCTCGCTGGACAGGTTGATGCCGTGGAGGAAGAACACCACGAACACGCCGATATTGATCACATATTCGGCGTGCATGGCCCCGCCTGCCGCGCCGAAATGCGGGAACAGCCAGGCGAGGAAGGTGGCGAGGAACATGCCACAGAGGAACCAGTCGGTGACCACGCGCTTGAGGTGCTTGAATGCTTGCATAGGCGGACCTTCGAATCATCTTGTAATAATCAGCCGTGACGTTAACCTGCAAGGGATTTTCCGTCTTGCGACATAAGGCCAAGCGATGCCGACTAACGGACAAAACGGCGCTCCCCGTCGGATTCCCGACCTGAGCGAGTTGCCCCGACCGCTGTACGCGCGGGCCGAGAGCCTCGGTCCGGGGTCGTGGACGACACGGCATCGGCATGACTGGGTGCAGTTTTCCTACGCCATCAGTGGCGTGCTTGGGGTGTACACCGCCGAGGGCAGTTACTTTGCCCCGCCGCAGTGGGGCGTGTGGATACCGGCCGGGGTCGAGCACGAGGTGATCACCTCGACCCGCGCGGAGATGCGCAGCCTGTATGTGCGCCGTAGCGATTCGGCCTGGGCGCCGGGGCATTGCCGGGTGCTGGAGGTGACGCCGCTGGCCCGGGAGTTGATCAAGCAGTTCTGCCAGTACCCGGTGGACTATGCGCAAGGGGACAGTGACGAAGCCCATCTGGTCCAGGTTTTGCTCGATCAGTTGCGCACCTTGCCCGAGGTCGGCTTTTCCCTGCCGTTGCCGCAGCATCCGGGGTTGCTGGAGGTCTGCAACCAATTGCTGGAAAACCCCGAGCAAGGTTACAACCTGGAGCATTGGGCGCAGCGCCTGGGGCGCTCGGAAAAGACCCTGATGCGCCTGTTCCAGCGCGAGACCGGCCTGAGCTTCCGCGCCTGGCGCCAGCGCATGCGCCTGCTGTCGTCGCTGGAGTCCCTGGAACAGGGCCAGAGTGTCACGCAGGCGGCATTGGGATGCGGTTACGATTCAACCTCGGCGTATATTGCCGCCTTCAAGGGGCTGTTCGGCGCGACCCCCGGGGAACTGTTCCGGGAATGAGCTGACGTAAATTGAAACCATGTGGCCTTCGCTTCGGCACCGATACCGGCAGGGCGCTTGATATATCGTGTGCGCCTCGCCTAAAGAGGCACCCCAATTCAGTGGCAGACAGGAGCAAGAACAAAAGCCGATGAAGACTCCCAAACGGATAGAACCGCTGATCGAAGACGGGATGGTCGATGAAGTGCTGCGCCCGCTGATGAGCGGCAAGGAAGCAGCGGTCTACGTGGTGCGCTGCGGGCGTCAGTTGCGCTGCGCCAAGGTGTACAAGGAGGGCGACAAGCGCAGCTTCCGCCAGGCCGCCGAGTACCAGGAAGGACGCAAGGTGCGCAACAGCCGCCAGGCCCGGGCCATGGCCAAGGGCTCGAAGTACGGGCGCAAGGAAGCCGAGGAAGCCTGGCAGAACGCCGAAGTGGCGGCCCTGTTCCGCCTCGCCAGTGCCGGGGTGAGGGTCCCGAAACCCTACGATTTCCTCGACGGCGTGCTGTTGATGGAACTGGTCACCGACGAAGACGGCCAGGCCGCGCCGCGACTCAACGATGTGCACCTGGAAGCCGACCAGGCCCGCGAATATCACGCCTTCATCATTCGCCAGATCGTGCTGATGCTCTGCGCCGGACTGGTGCATGGCGACCTTTCGGAATTCAACGTGCTGCTCGGGCCGGACGGGCCGGTGATCATCGACCTGCCCCAGGCCGTGGATGCGGCGGCCAACAACCACGCCTTCAGCATGCTGGAGCGGGACGTGGCGAACATGGCCCACTACTTCGGGCGTTTCGCCCCGGAACTCAAGCAGACCCGCTACGCCAGGGAGATGTGGGCGCTGTACCAGGAAGGCAAGTTGCAGCCGGACAGCGTCCTGACCGGCAGCTGGAAGGACGATGACCACGTTGCCGACGTGGGTGGCGTGATGCGCGAGATCGAAGCGGCGAAGTTCGAGGATGCCCGCCGCCGCGCCGGCCGCGAGGACGCCGAGCGCGGCCCGGTCAAGGGCGAAGAACCGCCGCCACCTTGGGCGCAGTAATCCCTGTGGGAGCTGGCAAGACGGCTCCCACAGAACAAAACATAACTCTTTGATTTGCAAGGACCTTGTGGGAGCGGGTTCACCCGCGATGACTCAAGTGAACCCACCATCGTAATCGCGGGTGAACCCGCTCCCACAGTATCCGCGGCGCACTGGAGTCCAGTATTCAGTGACAACAACCGGCTGCCAGGTCCTTGAGGATCGGGCAGTCGGGGCGGTCGTCGCCGTGGCAATGGGCGACCAGTTCGCTCAGGGTGTCACGCAGGCTCACCAGTTCCTCGATGCGCCGGTTCAGGTCGGCGATATGCTCGCTGGCCAGGGCCTTTACATCGGCGCTGGCACGTTGGCGGTCCTGCCACAGGGTCAGCAGCTTCGCCACTTCCTCCAACGAGAACCCCAGGTCCCGCGAGCGCTTGATGAAGGTCAGGCTGTGCAGGTCGTCCTGGCTGTACAGGCGATAGCCACTGTCGCTGCGTGCGGCGGGCTTGAGCAGGCCGATCGACTCGTAGTAGCGGATCATCTTTGCGCTCAGGCCGGTGCGCCTGGCTGCCTGACCGATGTTCATGCCTTGTGTTCCTCCGCCGGTGTTTCAGGTTTCCAGGTTTTCAGCAGCAGGGCGTTGCTCACCACGCTGACGCTGGACAGGGCCATGGCCGCGCCGGCCAGCACCGGGTTGAGCAGGCCGAAGGCGGCCAGGGGGATGCCGATCAGGTTGTAGATAAAGGCCCAGAACAGGTTCTGGCGGATCTTTGCGTAGGTCTTGCGGCTGATTTCCAGGGCCGCCGGGACCAGGCGCGGATCGCCGCGCATCAGGGTGATACCGGCCGCCTGCATGGCCACGTCGGTACCGCCGCCCATGGCGATACCGATATCGGCGGCGGCCAGGGCCGGGGCGTCGTTGATACCGTCGCCGACCATGGCCACTACACCGGACGCTTTCAATGACGCCACATGCGCGGCCTTGTCCGCCGGCAGCACCTCGGCGTGCACGTCGTCGATGCCCAGGGCCCTGGCGACCACGCTGGCGCTGCCACGGTTGTCGCCGGTCAGCAGGTGGCTGGTGATGTTGGTTTGCGCCAGTTGCCTGACCGCTTGCTCCGCGCCCGGCTTGAGGCTGTCGCCAAAGGCGAACAGGCCCAGTACCCGGGGCTGCGGGGCGGTCTCGATCAGCCAGGAGAGGGTGCGGCCTTCGGCTTCCCAGGCCTTGGCGTGGTCCGCCAGCGCGCCGGGTTGCAGGCCGCTTTCGTCGAGCAGGCGGCGGTTGCCCAGGGCCAGGGCCCGTTCGTCGAGCGTGCCGGCGATACCGCGACCGGTGAGGGACTGGCTATCACGGATATCAGGGACGTTCAGGTTCCGTTCGGCGCAGGCGTCCAGCACGGCTTTCGCCAGCGGGTGTTCGCTGCCACGTTGCAAGGCCCCGGCCAGTTGCAGCAGGCGGGCGTCGTCACCGTCCATCGAGTGTTGATGGACGATGCGCGGGCTGCCGGAGGTCAGGGTGCCGGTCTTGTCGAATACCACGCGGTTGACCGCATGGGCCCGTTCCAGGGCTTCGGCGTCCTTGATCAGGATGCCGTGGCGCGCGGCGACCCCGGTGCCGGCCATGATCGCCGTCGGCGTAGCCAGGCCCAGGGCGCAGGGGCAGGCGATGACCAGCACGGCGACGGCATTGATCAGCGCCACTTCCAGCGGGGCACCGGCCAGCCACCAGCCGACCAGGGTGACCAGGGCCAGGACCAGCACCGCCGGGACGAACACCTGGCTGACCCGGTCCACCAGCTTCTGGATCGGCGCCTTGGCCGCCTGGGCGTCTTCCACCAGGCGGATGATCCGTGCGAGCACGGTTTCCGTGCCCAGTGCCAGGGTGCGCACCAGCAACCGGCCTTCGCCGTTGATCGCGCCGCCGGTGACGCGATCGCCGGGCCGTTTCGGCACCGGCAGGCTCTCGCCGCTGATCAGGGCTTCGTCGGCATGGCTCTGGCCTTCGACCACTTCGCCGTCCACCGGGAAACGCTCGCCGGGCTTGACCAGCACCAGGTCGTCCAGGCGCAGGACGCTGATCGGCACGTCGCGCTCGACGCCGTCCACTACCTGCACGGCCCGCTCCGGGCGCAGCGCCTCGAGGGCGCGGATGGCGCTGGCGGTCTGGCGCTTGGCACGGCTTTCCAGGTACTTGCCCAGCAGGACCAGGGCGATCACCACCGCGGACGCTTCGAAATACAGGTGCGGCATCATTCCCGGCATGGCCCGGGACCATTCGTACAGGCTCAGGCCATAGCCGGCGCTGGTGCCCAGTGCGACCAGCAGGTCCATGTTGCCGGCCCCGGCGCGTACGGCTTTCCAGGCCGCGACGTAAAAGCGCGCACCGAGGATGAATTGCACCGGCGTGGCCAGGGCGAGCTGCGCCCAGGCCGGGAGCATCCAGCTGATACCAAAGGGCTGCAGGAGCATCGGCAGTACCAGCGGCAGCGCCAGCAGGACGGCCAGGGCCACCGCCCAACGCTCGTTGCGCAGGCGTCGTTCGCTGTCGTCACGGCTGGCTGTTTCGCTTTGCTCAAGGCTGGCGCTGTAGCCGGCGCGTTCGACGGCGGCGATCAGCGTGGTGCTTTCCAGACCTGGGGCGGTTTCGATATGGGCGCGTTCGTTGGCGAGGTTGACGCTCACCGACTGCACACCGGGGACCTTCTTCAGCGCGCGTTCGACCCGACCGGCGCAACTGGCACAGGTCATACCGCCGATCGGCAGGTCGAAGGTGATTGACTCGGGCATGGGGCTCTCCTCCGTGGACTGGCCTCCAGCATCAACCTTGCCATGCTGGCAAGGTCAATAGCCCAGGGCGGCCTGTTTCAGGTAAAGGCCGGTTTGGCTCGTTGCTATGCGGTACTTGACGACTTGCCCGGCCTTGAGGGTGAAGCGCTGGGACCTCTGATTCTCGACGCCGTTGTTGCAACCCGGGGCCTGGCCCGGCAACAGGCGCAGGCGCACTTCCACATCGCCCGGCGGCAGGTTGAAGGAGGTGGACTCTTCCTGGAACAGACGACCGGTGAGCTGGTCGTTGAGGTAGATCCCGATCTCGCAGGACGTGGCGACCTCCAGGCGTTCACGGGAAATGATCATCACGCTGTAATCGGTGGGCGCTGCGGCGCTGGCCAGGGGAACCTGGCCGGACCATCCGAGCAGAGCGAGAAGGCCGAGTGCTGCCTTGCCCATGGCTGAAACTCCTGCTGATAAATCGACAAGCACGCAGCTTGGCCGACCCGGGCAAGGATTTCCAGCCCGGCAGCATCACGGCAAACTTGACCTTGCCCCGGTGGCAAGCTTGAGACTGCGGACAAACCCAACCAGGAGTCACGACGATGCAAGTATTCAACGTGGAAGGAATGACCTGTGGTCACTGCGTCAAGGCCGTGACCAACGCGGTGCAGCGCGAGGACGCGGCGGCGGAGGTCAAGGTGGATCTGGCACAGAAGCAGGTCTCGGTGAAAAGCGAATTGCCAGCGGAGCAGATTCTCGAACTGATCCGCGACGAGGGGTATGAGGCCCGGGTGATCTGATCCGCGAGCGATCACATACCCTGTGGGAGCGGGTTCACCCGCGATGACATCGGTGGATTCACTACTGCAATCGCGGCGGTTCGGCGCTCCGATGAACCCGCTCCCACAAGGTGCGCGATCAGCCTTTCGAATTTTCACCTCTTTCCCTTGGAGCCCCGGTAGACTAGCCAACTTGCTTAGCTAGCTACGGATTCCCATGAACCTGCGTACCATCCTGATCCTCGGCGCCCTCAGTGCGTTCGGGCCGTTGGCGATCGACTTCTATCTGCCCGGCTTCCCGGCCATGGCACTGGCCTTCGGCACCGACGAGAAACACATCCAGAGCACCCTGGCCGCGTATTTCCTCGGCCTGTCCATCGGCCAGCTCGCCTACGGGCCAATCGCCGACCGCTTCGGCCGGCGCATTCCGCTGCTTGGCGGGGTGGTGCTGTTCACCGCCGCTTCCCTGGCCTGCGCCTACGCTCCCACCCTTGATGCCCTGGTCATCGCCCGCTTCGTCCAGGCCCTTGGCGGTTGCGCCGGAATGGTCCTGTCCCGTGCCATCGTCAGCGACAAATGCGATGCGGTGGGCTCGGCCAAGGTCTTCTCGCAGTTGATGCTGGTGATGGGCCTGGCACCGATCCTCGCGCCGATGCTGGGCGGGCTGCTGGTCAACCTGTATGGCTGGCAGTCGATCTTCATCGCCCTGACCCTGTTCAGCGCCCTATGCACTCTGGCCGTGGCCCTCGGCCTGCCGGAAAGCCTGCCGGCCAACCAGCCGCGCCCGCCGCTGTCCGGTGCACTGGGCCAATACTGGCGCCTGCTGAAGGATCGGCGCTTCCTCGGCCATGCCATTACCGGCGGCATCTCCATGGCCGGAATGTTCGCCTATATCGCCGGCTCGCCGTTCGTCTTCATCAAGCTCTACGGGGTACCGGCCGAGCATTATGGCTGGCTGTTCGGCGCCAATGCGGCTGGCTTCATCCTGGTGGCGCAGATCAACGCGCGCCTGCTTGCCAAGCGTGGCCCGGCCGTGCTGCTGGCGCGGATGGTGTGGTTGTACCTGGCGGCAGGATTGGTGCTGCTGGGCATCAGTGCGCTGCATACCGAAGCATTGTGGCCGCTGCTGATTCCGCTGTTCGTGTGCATTGCCAGCCTCGGCGGCATCATCCCCAATGCCTCGGCCTGCGCCATGAACGGGCAGGGCGCGAGGGCCGGGAGTGCCTCGGCGTTGCTGGGATGCCTGCAGTTCAGCGTCGCTGCGGGCGCAGCGGCCCTGGTGGGGATTTTGCACGACGGCAGCGCGATGCCCATGGCCATCGTCATTACCCTGTGCGGGGCGGCGGCAGTCACGGCGGCGACGCTGACCCGTCGCCTCCCGCTCAGCCGGCCTGCCTGAACAAGGGGTGCGGTGCGCGGATCCGCGCCTGCAAGGTATCGATAAAGGCCCGGGCCTCGGCCTCGCTGCGAAAACCCACGACATGCTGGTCAAGCCGGACCTGCCAGGGGCGGTCCGGTTTCTTGCCTGTTGCCTCGAGCACTACTTTCATCGCGGCATACCTCCGGTTGGCAAAGGTCGCTGGATTGTAGGCGCGAGTTTCCCGGCTGCGGCATGACCTGGAGCAAATCGCGGACTGGCGGTCATGCCATGCGTCGGGTGGTCAGAAGCCTTCGAGCACGATCTTGCCCTTGGCCGCCCCGCTTTCCAGCAACTGGTGGGCACGACGCAGGTTCTCTGCGTTGATGGTGCCGAAGTGCTCGCCCAGGGTGGTCTTCAGGGTGCCCGCATCGATCAGCTCGGCGACCCGCTCCAGCAGCTTGTGCTGCTCCAGCATGTCCGGGGTTTCGAACAGCGAGCGGGTGTACATGAACTCCCAATGCAACGACAGGCTCTTGCGCTTGAGCTTGGCCACGTCGAGCTGTTGCGGATCGTCGATCAGCGCCAGCTTGCCTTGCGGAGCGAGGGCCTCGACCAGTTGATCGAGGTGCTGGTCGGTCTGGGTCAGGCTGGCGACATGGGTGACGTGCTGCACCCCTGCGCTGCGCAGGGCCTCGGCCAGTGGCTGGCGGTGGTCCACCACCAGGTCGGCGCCCAGTTCGCGGGCCCACTCCTGGGTTTCCGGACGCGACGCGGTTCCTATCACGCGCAGACCGGTGAGCTGGCTGGCCAGTTGGGTCAGGATCGAGCCGACGCCGCCGGCGGCGCCGACGATCAGCAGGCTCTGGCCCAGGTCTTCCTTGCCTTCGGCGATCTGCAGGCGTTCGAACAGCAGTTCCCAGGCGGTGATGGCGGTCAGCGGCAGTGCCGCGGCCTCGGCGAAGCCCAGGGTTTTCGGCATATGGCCGACGATGCGCTCGTCCACCACATGCAACTCGCTGTTGCCGCCGGCGCGGGCGATGGAACCGGCGTAATAAACTTTATCGCCCGGCTGGAACAGGCTGACTTCGCTACCCACGGCCTTGACCACGCCGGCTACGTCCCAGCCCAGCACCTTGGCCGCGCCGTTCTCCGGCTGGACGTTGCGGCGGACCTTGGTGTCCACCGGGTTGACCGAGATCGCCCGGACCTCCACCAGCAGGTCGCGTGGGCCCGGTTGCGGAGCGGGCAGTTCGATGTCCTGCAGGGCGGCGGCGTCTTCGATCGGCAGCGACTGGTAGTAGGCAATGGCTTTCATCGGGGGATTCCTCGTTGAGAAGTGGATGAGCGCCATCATTGATCCTTTCGTTTCTGGTTAAAAGCCGCTAAAACCGCAGAAACTTTCAAAATAATTTTGAAAATAAAGGCGGTACATATGTTGCGTTTCGATGATCTGCAGCTTTTCGTCCGTGCAGCGGAGCACGGCAGCCTCTCGGCGGCGGCACGCCTGCTCGACCTTTCGCCGGCAGTGGCCAGTGCGGCGCTCAAGCGCCTGGAGGCGCAGCTCGGCGCGCGTCTGCTGGCACGCTCCACCCGCAGCCTGCGCCTGACCGCCGAGGGCGAGGGCTTTCTTGCCCATGCCCGCGCGGCCTTGACCAGCCTCGATGAAGGGCGGCGCCTGCTGGCCCGGGAGCGTGACGAAATCAGTGGCGTGTTGCAGCTGTCGGCGCCGTCCGACTTCGGTCGCAATGTGCTGCTGCCCTGGCTCGACGAACTGCAGCGCGAGCACCCGCTGCTCAATGTGCGTCTACTGCTGGGCGACCGAAATGCCGATCTGTTCCGCCAGCCCGTGGATATCGCCCTGCGCTATGGTGCGCCCGAGGATTCCAGCCTGGTGGCGGTACCGCTGTGTCCGGACAACCGTCGAGTGCTCTGTGCGTCGCCGGACTACCTGGCTCGGCATGGCGAGCCGCTAAGCGTGGCCCAGCTGACAGAGCACAATTGCCTGCTGTACCGCTTGGGCAGTGGTGTGCATGACCATTGGCGCTTTTACCTGGATGGGCGGGAAGAGGACGTGCTGGTCAGTGGCGATCGCTTCTGCGACGACGCCGATGTCGTCCGGCGCTGGGCTGTGGCAGGAGCGGGGATCGCCTATAAATCCTGGCTCGATGTCGCCGCCGACGTGCGTGCCGGGCGCTTGCGGGTGCTGCTCGGCCATTACCGGGGCGAGGCTGCACCCCTAAACCTGTTGTGTACCCACCGCGCTCAACTGGGCAAGCCGGTACAACTCCTGGGTGACTTGCTCAAGGCGCGTTGTCGTACAGTTCTCGATGAACTTTAAACGCGGCGTGTTTGATTATTGGCAAGGTCTTACATCCCCTGCGCATTTGCTTGAAAGGCATTATTACTTTCAATGTAGGCGTATTACCTGAGCGAACTTGAAGACGGATATTCAGCGTGTCGATGCATCCAGTCATTCATGGGCATCTGCCGGGATTTCGCAGGGGCCGGGCTGCCACGAAAGTCAGTGTCCAAACTTTGTAAGGCCAGGCAAACCTTGGGTGATCGCTCGCAAAACGGCGACGATTATCGCGGGGAGCATGCTTATACTGGGCCGGGCAATTGCCGCCATCAAGATAAAGTTTCCCAGGCTGAAACAGCGCCGGATGCGCTGTTCGACCCGACGCATACCTGGAATTGCCGGGCAATCGATCCGGCAGTGCCGGCCAACTTTGGTCCGGCCTGGATATGAGGAAAACTTTATTCATCAATGAAACTACGCAGGGAGTGGAGACATGCAACCGATAGCCAGTATCAGCCAGGTCGCCAGTTTGATGGCCGACCCGAAACGCAGTGCCATGCTCTGGGCGCTGATCGATGGAATGGCACGCCCGTCGGAGGAGTTGGCCATGCTGGCCGGCCTTACACCTTCTTCGGCCTGCGCCCACCTGGCCCGGCTGTCGGCCTGCGGGCTGCTCAAGCGCGAGGCCCGCGGGCGCAAGCGCTACTTCCGCCTGGCGGCCCCGGAAATCGGCACGGCCGTGGAGGCCCTTGCCAGTGTGACCATCCGCGAGCACGAGACGCCGCTGACCAGGCAGCCCGCCATAAGCGTGCCGCTGGCCATGCGCAAGGCGCGCCTGTGTCGCAATCACCTGGGTGGAGAAGTGGCGGCCGACCTGCTCCAGCGCCTGCTGGACGCGCAATGGCTGCAGCAGACCGAGCAGCAACTGGACATCACCCTGACCGGGCGCGAGGAGTTCGCCAGCCAGGGCATTTTCATCGATGCCCTGGCGCAGCGCGATGGCCGCCTGTGTAGCTTGTGCAGTTGCTGCAGCGAAGTCGACGAGCGCCGTCCACACCTGGGAGGCGCCTTGGGCAGCAGTGTGCTCAAGCTGTTCGTGCAATCCGGGTGGGTGCGAATCACCGACGAAACCCGAGCAGCCCAAGTGACCGCGGCGGGCTTGCGCGGCATCCAGCAGATCGCCCGGATGCCGCTTCCCCTACGGATGGGATGAAGGTGCCTCAGGCCCTGACCAGACGGGCGTCCAGGCTGTTCTGTGCCAAACGGCGGGCCTGGTCTTCGGTCATGCCCAGATGGGTGTGCAGGGCGTGGAAGTTCTCGGTGACATAACCGCCGAAATAGGCCGGGTCGTCCGAGTTCACCGTGACCTTCACGCCGCGCTCGAGCATGTCGAGGATGTTGTGCTGGCTCATGTGGTCGAACACGCACAGCTTGATGTTGGACAGCGGGCACACCGTCAGCGGGATCTGTTCGTCGATGATGCGCTGCATCAGGCGTTCGTCCTCGATGGCACGCACGCCGTGGTCGATGCGCTGGATCTTCAGCAGGTCGAGGGCTTCCCAGATGTACTCGGGCGGGCCTTCCTCGCCGGCGTGGGCGACGGTCAGGAAGCCTTCGCTGCGGGCGCGGTCGAAGACACGCTGGAACTTGCTCGGCGGGTGTCCCATTTCCGAGCTGTCGAGGCCGACTGCGACGAAGGCGTCACGGAAGGGCAGGGCCTGGTCGAGGGTCTTGTGCGCTTCTTCTTCGCTGAGGTGGCGCAGGAAGCTGAGGATCAGGCCGCTTTCGATACCCAACTGTTCACGGCCATCCTTCAGGGCGCGGGTGATGCCGTCGAGCACCACTTCGAAGGGGATGCCACGGTCGGTGTGGGTCTGTGGATCGAAGAAGGGTTCGGTGTGAACGACGTTCTGCGCCTTGCAGCGTTGCAGGTAGGCCCAGGTCAGGTCGTAGAAATCCTGCTCGGTGCGCAGGACGTCCGCACCCTGGTAGTACAGGTCGAGGAATTCCTGCAGGTTGTTGAAGGCATAGGCCGCGCGCAGGGTTTCGACATCATTCCAGGGCAGGGCGATCCTGTTGCGTTCAGCCAGGGCGAACAGCAGCTCGGGCTCCAGCGAACCTTCCAGATGAAGGTGCAGTTCTGCCTTGGGCAGCGCGTTAAGCCAGTCGTACATGGGAGGAATCTCATCAGGTGCAATCGGCGCATTCTACAGAGGTTGCCAGACCGGTGCGGTGAAACCTGACCGACAGGTTGACTATGCAGGCGCCATGTTCTTAGGCACCGGTCGTTCAGGCAGGGAACATCACCAGGTCAGGGCTTCGCCCCGGTAGTTGACGTAATGCACGCCGGGCTTGCCACTGTGCGCCTTGACCTGTTCGAGCATGCCGCGGGTGCTGGTGGCAACGTCGATATCCGCGCCGTCGCCGCCCATGTCGGTCTTGACCCAGCCCGGGTGCATCGCCAGGACGCTCAGGCGGGTATCGCCGAGGCGGACCACGAAACTGTTGATCATCGAATTGAGGGCTGCCTTGCTGGCCTTGTACAGCGCCAGTTCCGGAGCATCGGGAATGGCGATGCTGCCCAGCACCGAACTCATGAAGGCAATCACACCGCCGTCCTGGCGCAACTGTCCGGCGAAGCGCTGGGCGACACGGATCGGCGCCACGCTGTTGGTCATGAACAGCTCGCCGATTTCGGCCAGTTGTACGGCCTCGGCATTCTGGTTGTCCGGGCCCTTTACCCCGGCATTGATGAACAACAGGTCGAAGGTCTGGCCTGCAAGCTGTTGCTTCAGGGCATCCAGCTGCTCGGAGCTGTTCATTTCCAGGGTAAGCACCTGGACGTTCGGTAGCGTCTTTAGCGCAGTGGCCTTGGCGATATCGCGCACGGTGGCGACCACCTGCCAGCCGTCTTCGCTCAGGCGTTCCACCAGGCCGAGGCCAAGGCCGCGGGAGGCGCCGATGATCAGGGCGGTTTTCACAGTCATGCGAGGGCTCCTTTCAATGTGAGGGGGCAGCGTTCTTCCAGGCGCTGCCTGAGCGCCTGGCGCAGCTCGACGAGGGCATCGATACGCGCCTCGACCAGTTCCAGCTTGTTGTGGATAAAGCGCGTTATCAGCGCTTCGGGGTCCGGGGCCTGCCACAGCTCGGCGACGTTGTGGCTGATTTCGCCGAGGCTGAAACCGAGTTTTTGCGCGGTCTTGATCAGCAGCACCAACTGCACGGTTTCCACCGGGTAATCACGATAGCCGTTGGCGCTGCGGTTGGAGCGGATGAGGCCGCGTTCTTCATAGAACCGCAGGGTGTCGCGGCTGACGCTGCAGGTTTGCGCCAGTTCTCCGATACGCACGATCAATTCCTGTGGAGAGGGGTTGACCTTGGAGCATACTCCAGGCTTTAGCCTGCCGCTCTCACTTTCCAACAAGGAGCGGTATATGTGGAGCCAGAGCGGTTATCGTGGTTTGGTCAGGGCCAGTGGCTGGTATGACTTGCTGGTTGCAGCAGCGTTCGTCACCCCCTGGAGCTTCATGTTGTTGCACGGGCTGCTGGGCGAGGTCAGTGCCTTCCTGGGGCTGGCTGGCGACCTGCCCGAGTTCTCGCCCTTGCACATGCTGATGGGCAACCTGATGGGGTCGATCGTTTGCGTCTGGTCGGTCCTGCGTATCCGCGATCCACAACAGCAATTCGGCCGCTACGACGCGGTCGGGCGTTTGCTGTTTGCCACCTGGCAGGGGTACGCGTTGATGCACGGGGCCACGCAACTGCTTTGGGGCTTCCTGGTACTGGAAGTTATCTGGGGCATCCTGCAACTGTTGCCAGTGAACAAGGCCGAACAAAAAATGATCAATTCTCTCGCATGACGGCCAGGCAAGCGCGTGGCGCAGGCGTGCACGGTTTATCCACAGCTTGCTCCACAGTATCTGTGGGCAAGCCGCTTGGCTGGGTATAAGTGCAGATTCATGCGCTTCGAAACGCGATAAGCCAGGTTAAGCGGCTGATTGTTCGACGAATAAGCGCCTGTCATCAAATGTTGATCAAAATATGATCGTTGCGCTGCAAGCCTTGTGGCAGAAGGCTTGCAGCGGCCTGCCCAGAGGTTATCCACAGGCGGGCCCACAGTAGGTGTGAGCAAGTGTTCAGCAGCGTTCGAGCAGGATGCGTCCCCGGCTGAGATCGGCCAGTTGGCGTTGCACGTTGTCGATGTGTTCGGCACCAAGGGCCAGTTGCACATCGACGCCATTCGCGGTGAAGGCTTCATCGAGGATCACGCCGTCGGCTTCGGCGATCCGTAGCTTGAGCAGAGCCAGCTCGCTGAACGAGCAACTGCATTTCAGTTCGGTTCGACTTATCAACAGGCGTTTCGGCGCCTGTTGCAGGCACTTGTTGGCCCCCCCGCCGTAGGCTCGGGCGAGGCCGCCGGTGCCCAACTGGATGCCGCCGTACCAGCGGATCACCAGCACCACCACCTGATCGCAATCCTGCGCCTCGATTGCCGCCAGGATCGGTCGACCGGCCGTACCGCCGGGTTCGCCATCGTCGCTGCTGCGGTACTGGGCGCCTATCTTCCAGGCCCAGCAGTTGTGGGTGGCGGCCAGGTCGCTGTGTCGTTCGAGAAAGGCCTGGGCGTCGGCGGGCGTGTCGATGTGGGCCGCGAGGGTTATGAAACGGCTCTTGCGAATTTCTTCGCGGTATTCGCAGGTTTCCAGCAGCGTAGAAGGCATAAGCGGGTGTTCAGTTCGGCGGAGTCAGGCCACAGCCTTTGAGAATGATGTGGATAAGATTGTCGCCGGCCTCTTCCATGTCCTGCTTGGTCAGGCGGCTACGGCCAGTGACCTGGCAGATCTGCGTGGCGAAGTCGGCGTAGTGCTGGGTGCTGCTCCACAGCAGGAAGATCAGGTGCACGGGATCGACCTTGTCCATCTTGCCGGCGTCGATCCAGGCCTGGAATACCGCTGCCCGGCCTTTGAACCATTCACGGTAGTCCTGGCTGAAGTAGTCGGTCAGGCAGTTGCCGCCACTGATGATTTCCATGGCGAAGATCCGCGACGCCTGGGGGTTGCGTCGGGAGAATTCCATTTTCGCACGGATGTAGCGGGCGAGCGCTTCGGCCGGGTCGTCCTCGACACTGAGGGCGTTGAAGGTGCTGTCCCACAACTCGATGATGTTGCTCAGGACAGCGATATACAGGCCCAGCTTGTTGGTGAAGTAGTAATGCAGGTTGGCCTTGGGCAGCCCGGCCTTGAGGGCGATGGTGTTCATGCTGGTGCCCTTGAAGCCGTGGCGGGCGAATTCATCTTCGGCGGCCTGGATGATGGCCTGCTCGTTCTTCTGGCGGATACGCCCGGCGGGCTTGGCGGCGAGGGTGCGGTGGGCGGGCACTTCAAGGGTCATGGGCAATTCCGGCAAGCAAGGAAATTAAGGCACATGCGTTGATACCCCAGGCACGGCGGGTGGGCAAGCGCGAAGACGCGAGAATATCGCAATTGGCTCCTAACGTGTCGCAGCCAGGCTCTCGAGGAAGCTTTCCAGGACCAGATGGGGACGTCGCCCCTTGCGTGTAACCCAGGCCAGCGACAGGTCGTAGAAGCGCTCGCCAGGCTTGAGCGCGCGCAACCGTCCCTGCTGGACCCAGAAGGTGGCGTAGTGATCCGGCAAATAGCCGATGTAGCGTCCAGTGAGGATGAGGAAGGCGATGCCCTCGCGGTCCGAGGCACTGGCCGTGCAGTTCAGCGCCTGATGCAGCGCCTGGATGTCCGCAGGCAGGCGATAGGTCGGGGCGATCGCATCCTGGGCATTGAGGCGCTGGTCTTCCAGTTGCCGGTCGTCCACGTAGAACAGTGGATGGCCGACGGCGCAATAGAGCAGCGAGCGTTCGCTGTACAGCGGTTGGTACTCCAGGCCCGACAGCGGACTGGCCTGTGGGACCACGCCAACATGCAGGCTACCGTCGAGCACGCCCTGTTCCACCTGGCTGGGCGGAATCATGCGGATACGAATGCGCACATCGGGGCCGCGGTCCTTGAGCTGGGCCAGGGCGTGAGTGATGCGCATGTGGGGCATGGTCACCAGGTTGTCGGTCAGGCCGATGTTCAGCTCGCCGCGCAGATGCTGGTGCAGGCCGTTGACCTCGGTGCGGAAGCTTTCCAGGGCGCTGAGCAACTGCAGGGCCGACTGGTAGACCTCGCGGCCTTCTTCGGTCAGGGAGAAACCGGCGCGCCCGCGCTGGCACAGACGCAGGCCGAGGCGCTGTTCGAGGTCGCCCATCTGCTGGCTGATTGCCGAGCGGCCGATGCCCAGGACGTTTTCCGCTGCCGAGAAGCCGCCACACTCGACCACGCTGCGGAAAATCTTCAGCAGGCGGATATCGAAATCGCTGACCTGGGAAAGCGGTTCGGGACGACGGCTCATAGTTTAGTGACCGGTAATCCAAAGATTGGAAAAGTAGAGTTTTCCAGACTTTATAGGCGTGACAAGTTATCGGCAATACACCGAATGCTGTTCAACCTGCCTCGCGAGGTCCTGTCGATGAATCTGCCTGAAAACGCTCCTGTCGGTCTGGCCAGCCAGCTGAAGCTGGATGCGCACTGGATGCCCTACACCGCCAACCGCAACTTCCAGCGTGATCCGCGCCTGATCGTCGCCGCCGAAGGCAATCACCTGGTCGACGATAAGGGCCGCAAGGTTTTCGACGCCTTGTCCGGCCTGTGGACCTGCGGCGCAGGCCATACCCGCAAGGAAATCCAGGAAGCCGTCGCTCGCCAATTGGGCGTGCTGGACTATTCGCCGGCGTTCCAGTTCGGTCATCCGCTGTCTTTCCAGTTGGCTGAGAAGATCACCGAGCTGACCCCGGGCAATCTGAACCACGTCTTCTATACCAACTCCGGTTCCGAGTGCTGTGACACTGCGGTGAAGATGGTGCGTGCCTACTGGCGGCTGAAAGGCCAGGCCACCAAGACCAAGCTGATCGGTCGCGCTCGTGGCTACCATGGGGTGAACATCGCCGGTACCAGCCTGGGCGGCGTGAACGGCAACCGCAAACTGTTTGGCCAGTTGCTGGACGTGGACCACATCCCGCATACCGTATTGCCAGGCAATGCGTTCACCAGGGGCATGCCGGAAGAGGGCGGGATCGCCCTGGCCGATGAAATGCTCAAGCTGATCGAACTGCACGATGCTTCGAACATCGCAGCGTTGATCGTCGAGCCGCTGGCCGGTTCCGCCGGCGTACTGCCACCGCCCAAGGGCTATCTGAAACGCCTGCGGGAAATCTGCGACCAGCACAATATCCTGCTGATCTTCGACGAGGTCATCACCGGTTTCGGCCGCATGGGCGCGATGTTCGGTGCCGACGCTTTCGGCGTGACCCCTGACCTGATGTGCATCGCCAAGCAGGTCACCAACGGTGCCATCCCGATGGGCGCGGTGATCGCCAGCAGCGAGATCTACCAGACCTTCATGAACCAGCCGACTCCGGAGTACGCGGTGGAATTCCCCCACGGCTACACCTACTCGGCGCACCCGGTGGCCTGCGCGGCCGGCATCGCTGCACTCGATCTGTTGCAGAAGGAAAACCTGGTGCAGTCCGCCGCGGAACTGGCGCCGCATTTCGAGAGCGCGCTGCACGGCATCAAGGGCACCAGGAACGTCATCGATATCCGCAACTATGGTCTTGCTGGCGCGATCCAGATTGCCGCGCGTGATGGTGATGCGATCGTCCGTCCATACGAAGCGGCGATGAAGCTGTGGCAAGCCGGTTTCTATGTCCGCTACGGCGGCGACACCCTGCAGTTCGGCCCGACCTTCAACACCAGGCCGCAGGAGCTGGACCGCCTGTTCGACGCGGTGGGCGAAGCGCTGAATGCCATCGACTGATCTCTTTCTCTTTCCGGGGCGGGCCGTCTGGCTCGCCCGAACCTGATTACTGGAGTTATTGCATGAGCACCGTTGCACACCTGATCAATGGCGAACTGGTTTCCCCGAGCGAGCGCAGCGCCGATGTCTTCAACCCGTCTACCGGCCAGGCGATCCACAAGGTGGCACTGGCCAGTCGCGCTACCGTGCAGCAGGCCATCGATGCAGCCAAGGCCGCGTTCCCGGCCTGGCGCAACACCCCGCCGGCCAAGCGTGCGCAGGTGATGTTCCGTTTCAAGCAATTGCTGGAGCAGAACGAGGCGCGTATTTCCCAACTGATCAGCGAAGAACACGGCAAGACCCTGGAAGACGCTGCCGGTGAACTCAAGCGTGGTATCGAGAACGTCGAGTTCGCCTGTGCCGCGCCTGAAGTACTGAAAGGCGAGTACAGCCGCAACGTCGGTCCCAACATCGATGCCTGGTCCGATTTCCAGCCGCTGGGCGTGGTGGCCGGTATCACCCCGTTCAATTTCCCGGCGATGGTGCCGTTGTGGATGTATCCGCTGGCGATCGCCTGCGGCAACTGCTTCATCCTCAAGCCTTCCGAGCGCGATCCGAGCTCGACTCTGCTGATCGCCCAATTGCTGCACGAGGCCGGTCTGCCCAAGGGCGTGCTGAACGTGGTGCATGGCGACAAGGAAGCGGTGGATGCGCTGATCGAAGCGCCTGAGGTGAAAGCCCTGAGCTTCGTGGGTTCGACGCCGATCGCCGAGTACATCTATGCCGAAGGAACCAAGCGCGGCAAGCGCGTCCAGGCACTGGGCGGCGCGAAGAACCATGCGGTGCTGATGCCGGATGCCGACCTGGACAATGCGGTCAGTGCACTGATGGGCGCTGCCTACGGTTCTTGCGGGGAGCGTTGCATGGCCATCTCGGTGGCGGTGTGCGTGGGTGACCAGGTGGCCGATGCGCTGGTGGCCAAGCTGGTTCCGCAGATCCAGGGTCTGAAGATCGGTGCCGGTACTTCCTGCGGTCTGGACATGGGCCCGCTGGTGACCGCAGCGGCTCGCGACAAGGTGGTGGGGTATATCGACGACGGCCTGGCGGCTGGCGCCGAGCTGGTGGTGGATGGTCGTGGCTTGCGTGTTGCCGGCCATGAAGACGGCTACTTCGTTGGCGGTACCCTGTTCGACCGCGTCACCCCGGAGATGCGCATCTATAAGGAAGAGATCTTCGGGCCGGTGCTGTGCGTGGTGCGGGTCAACAGTCTGGAAGAGGCGATGCAACTGATCAACGATCACGAGTACGGTAACGGTACCTGCATCTTTACCCGTGACGGTGAAGCGGCGCGTCTGTTCTGCGACGAGATCGAAGTGGGCATGGTCGGCGTCAACGTGCCGCTGCCGGTGCCGGTGGCCTACCACAGCTTCGGCGGCTGGAAGCGTTCGTTGTTTGGCGACCTGCATGCCTACGGTCCGGACGGTGTGCGCTTCTATACCCGGCGCAAGGCGATCACCCAGCGCTGGCCGCAGCGTGCCAGCCATGAGGCTTCGCAGTTCGCGTTCCCGAGTCTCTAAGCGCTGCTCTGTTCTATATAGAAGAAGCGGGAGGCCCTTTGGGCCTCCCGCTTTGTTTTAAGGGCTTTTGACCGGCATGACAATTTTGTTGCAACAAGTGCTTGACGCCCGGTTTTATCTCTCTATAATTCGCCCCACTTCCGGCGCAGTCGAAACGGAAAACTCCTTGAGATTCAACGAGTTAGAAGTTTCAGGTAGTATCGGAAGTACTTCGGTCTTCACCGAAAGCGGTTGAAAAAGGCAGTTGACAGCAGGTTGTAACGCTGTAGAATTCGCCTCCCGCTGACGAGAGATCGCAGCGAGTCAAGTGTTTGAAGTTGAACGAGAAATTCTGAAAGACTTCAAAATAAACGCTTGACAGGCTGAGAGGAAAGCGTAGAATGCGCGCCTCGGTTGAAGCGAAACGCTTCGCCAAACGCTCTTTAACAATCGAATCAAGCAATTCGTGTGGGTGCTTGTGGTAATGGACTGATAGTCAGAAAG
>NZ_CP187557.1:2192500-5635000 GCF_049860765.1 Pseudomonas sp. NyZ201 | reverse complement strand
GTAGGACGGAGCACGAGAAACTTTGTCTGAATATGGGGGGACCATCCTCCAAGGCTAAATACTACTGACTGACCGATAGTGAACCAGTACCGTGAGGGAAAGGCGAAAAGAACCCCGGAGAGGGGAGTGAAATAGAACCTGAAACCGTATGCGTACAAGCAGTGGGAGCCTACTTTGTTAGGTGACTGCGTACCTTTTGTATAATGGGTCAGCGACTTATATTCAGTGGCGAGCTTAACCGAATAGGGGAGGCGTAGCGAAAGCGAGTCTTAATAGGGCGTTTAGTCGCTGGGTATAGACCCGAAACCGGGCGATCTATCCATGGGCAGGTTGAAGGTTAGGTAACACTGACTGGAGGACCGAACCGACTACCGTTGAAAAGTTAGCGGATGACCTGTGGATCGGAGTGAAAGGCTAATCAAGCTCGGAGATAGCTGGTTCTCCTCGAAAGCTATTTAGGTAGCGCCTCATGTATCACTCCAGGGGGTAGAGCACTGTTTCGGCTAGGGGGTCATCCCGACTTACCAAACCGATGCAAACTCCGAATACCTGGAAGTGCCGAGCATGGGAGACACACGGCGGGTGCTAACGTCCGTCGTGAAAAGGGAAACAACCCAGACCGTCAGCTAAGGTCCCAAAGTCATGGTTAAGTGGGAAACGATGTGGGAAGGCTTAGACAGCTAGGAGGTTGGCTTAGAAGCAGCCACCCTTTAAAGAAAGCGTAATAGCTCACTAGTCGAGTCGGCCTGCGCGGAAGATGTAACGGGGCTCAAACCATGCACCGAAGCTACGGGTATCACTTAGGTGATGCGGTAGAGGAGCGTTCTGTAAGCCTGTGAAGGTGAGTTGAGAAGCTTGCTGGAGGTATCAGAAGTGCGAATGCTGACATGAGTAACGACAATGGGAGTGAAAAACTCCCACGCCGAAAGACCAAGGTTTCCTGCGCAACGTTAATCGACGCAGGGTTAGTCGGTCCCTAAGGCGAGGCTGAAAAGCGTAGTCGATGGAAAACAGGTTAATATTCCTGTACTTCCGGTTATTGCGATGGAGGGACGGAGAAGGCTAGGCCAGCTTGGCGTTGGTTGTCCAAGTTTAAGGTGGTAGGCTGGAATCTTAGGTAAATCCGGGATTTCAAGGCCGAGAGCTGATGACGAGTTGCCTTTAGGCGACGAAGTGGTTGATGCCATGCTTCCAAGAAAAGCTTCTAAGCTTCAGATAACCGGGAACCGTACCCCAAACCGACACAGGTGGTTGGGTAGAGAATACCAAGGCGCTTGAGAGAACTCGGGTGAAGGAACTAGGCAAAATGGCACCGTAACTTCGGGAGAAGGTGCGCCGGCGAGGGTGAAGGACTTGCTCCGTAAGCCCATGCCGGTCGAAGATACCAGGCCGCTGCGACTGTTTATTAAAAACACAGCACTCTGCAAACACGAAAGTGGACGTATAGGGTGTGACGCCTGCCCGGTGCCGGAAGGTTAATTGATGGGGTTAGCTAACGCGAAGCTCTTGATCGAAGCCCCGGTAAACGGCGGCCGTAACTATAACGGTCCTAAGGTAGCGAAATTCCTTGTCGGGTAAGTTCCGACCTGCACGAATGGCGTAACGATGGCGGCGCTGTCTCCACCCGAGACTCAGTGAAATTGAAATCGCTGTGAAGATGCAGTGTATCCGCGGCTAGACGGAAAGACCCCGTGAACCTTTACTATAGCTTTGCACTGGACTTTGAATTTGCTTGTGTAGGATAGGTGGGAGGCTTTGAAGCGTGGACGCCAGTTCGCGTGGAGCCATCCTTGAAATACCACCCTGGCAACTTTGAGGTTCTAACTCAGGTCCGTCATCCGGATCGAGGACAGTGTATGGTGGGTAGTTTGACTGGGGCGGTCTCCTCCTAAAGAGTAACGGAGGAGTACGAAGGTGCGCTCAGACCGGTCGGAAATCGGTCGCAGAGTATAAAGGCAAAAGCGCGCTTGACTGCGAGACAGACACGTCGAGCAGGTACGAAAGTAGGTCTTAGTGATCCGGTGGTTCTGTATGGAAGGGCCATCGCTCAACGGATAAAAGGTACTCCGGGGATAACAGGCTGATACCGCCCAAGAGTTCATATCGACGGCGGTGTTTGGCACCTCGATGTCGGCTCATCACATCCTGGGGCTGAAGCCGGTCCCAAGGGTATGGCTGTTCGCCATTTAAAGTGGTACGCGAGCTGGGTTTAGAACGTCGTGAGACAGTTCGGTCCCTATCTGCCGTGGACGTTTGAGATTTGAGAGGGGCTGCTCCTAGTACGAGAGGACCGGAGTGGACGAACCTCTGGTGTTCCGGTTGTCACGCCAGTGGCATTGCCGGGTAGCTATGTTCGGAAGAGATAACCGCTGAAAGCATCTAAGCGGGAAACTTGCCTCAAGATGAGATCTCACTGGAGCCTTGAGCTCCCTGAAGGGCCGTCGAAGACTACGACGTTGATAGGTTGGGTGTGTAAGCGCTGTGAGGCGTTGAGCTAACCAATACTAATTGCCCGTGAGGCTTGACCATATAACACCCAAGCAATCTGCGCTGAGAAGCCGGATTGTGGTGGTGAAGACGCAATGAACCGAAAGTTCGTGCAAACCACAATTGTCACATACCCGATTTGCCGAGGCGTCGAAAGACGAGTTGGCACACAGAATTTCTTGACGACCATAGAGCATTGGAACCACCTGATCCCATCCCGAACTCAGCAGTGAAACGATGCATCGCCGATGGTAGTGTGGAGCTTCTCCATGTGAGAGTAGGTCATCGTCAAGATTCAATTCCGAAACCCCTATCTGCGTATGCAGGTAGGGGTTTTGTCTTTTCCGGTTCGACACAAATCGATCCAGATCCTGTCTGACCCAGGGAACCGGCTCCATGCTATGTTCCCCTCTCTTTTCGACTGCCCAGGGACGTCTCATGTCGCATACCAGCAAGCTGCTTCCGGGATTCATGGTTGTCCACGGCAACCGCTTGGACGAGCTGCGCAGCCTGGTGGTGAGCTGGATGCGGCGTTACCCGTTGGCACCGTTGGAAAACGAGATCGTCCTGGTGCAGAGCAACGGTATCGCCCAGTGGCTGAAACTGGCGCTGGCCGAGGACCCGGAGGACGACGACATGGGCGGCAGCGGTATCGCTGCGGCAATCGAAGTCCAGCTACCCGGCAGCTTCATGTGGCAGCTTTACCGCAAGGTGCTGGGACGCGAGGAAATCCCGGAAACCTCGTTGCTGGACAAGGCTCCGCTGACCTGGCGCCTGATGCGGCTGCTACCCGAACTTATCCACAACCCACACTTCGAACCGCTGCAGCGTTTTCTTCTCGACGACAGCGACCTGCGCAAGCGTTACCAACTGGCCGAGCGCCTGGCCGACCTGTTCGACCAGTACCAGGTCTATCGCGCCGACTGGCTGAAGGAATGGGCGGCAGGGCGTCACGTCATGATCAATGCCCGCGGCGAAGCCAAGCCACTGTCGCCGGCCAATTGCTGGCAAGCCGAGCTATGGCGTGCGCTCCTGCATGACGTGGGGGAAGAGGGGATGGCACAGAGTCGGGCCGGTGTTCACCAGCGCTTCATCGAACGCATCAATGCACTGGAACAGGCGCCGCCGGGCTTGCCGTCGCGGGTGATCGTGTTCGGCATTTCCTCGCTGCCTGCGCAAGCCCTGGAAGCCTTGGCTGGCCTGGCCCGCTTCAGCCAGGTGCTGCTTTGCGTGCACAACCCCTGTCGTCACCATTGGGCTGATATCGTCGCCGACAAGGATCTGCTGCGCCATCAATACAAGCGCCAACAACGCAAGCAGGGCATGGCCGGCCCTGTTGACGCCGAAAGCCTGCACCAGCACGCACATCCCTTGCTGGCCGCTTGGGGCAAGCAGGGGCGTGACTACATCAACCTCCTCGACAGCTATGACGATCCCGCCAGCTATCAAACCGCCTTCAGCGATGGCCGCATCGACCTGTTCAGCGACGAAGAGCCGAAGCACCTCCTGGGCCAGCTCCAGGACGATATCCTCGAACTGCGCCCGCTCGGCGAAACCCGCGAACTGTGGCCCGATGTCGATCCAAAAAAGGACCCTTCGGTGCGCTTTCACATTGCCCACAGCGCCCAGCGCGAAGTCGAGATCCTCCATGACCAGTTGCTCGCCCGCTTCAGCGCCGACCCCACCCTGCGTCCTCGCGACATAATAGTCATGGTGCCGGATATCAACGCCTACGCGCCCCATATCCGCGCAGTGTTCGGGCAGCTCGACCGTAGCGACAGCCGCTTTATCCCGTTCACCCTTACCGACCAGGGGCAAAGGGGGCGGGATCCGTTGCTGATCGCCCTGGAGCATCTGCTGAAACTTCCTGACAGCCGCTTCCCGGTCAGCGAAGTCCTCGACCTGCTCGACGTTCCGGCCTTGCGTGCGCGTTTCGCTATCAAGGAAAGCGACCTGCCGACCCTGCACCGCTGGATCGAAGGTGCCGGCATCCGTTGGGGCCTGAACGCCGGGCAACGTGCCGGTCTCGGCCTGCCGGACGAACTGGAACAGAACAGTTGGCGTTTCGGGCTGCGTCGCATGCTGCTGGGTTATGCGGTCGGTGCTGGTGAAAGCTGCGACGGGATCGTTCCCTATGACGAGATCGGCGGCCTCGACGCCGCTCTGATCGGTCCGCTGGTGGCCTTGCTGGATGCTCTGGAAGTCGCACACTCCGAGCTATCCCAGCCGGCTACCGCGACCCGTTGGGGCGAGCGTCTCAATGCGCTGCTGCAAGTCTTCTTCCTTGCCGAAAGCGAGCACGACGACTATCTGCTGGTCCAGTTGCAGACGCTTTGCGACGACTGGCTGCAGACCTGCGAGGCGGTGGGCCTGCAGGACTTGCTGCCACTCACCGTGGTACGCGAGGCCTGGCTCGCCGGCCTCGATCAGGGGCGTCTGTCCCAGCGTTTCCTCGCCGGTTCTGTGAATTTCTGTACCCTGATGCCGATGCGTGCCATTCCATTCAAGGTCGTCTGCCTGCTGGGCATGAACGACGGTGACTATCCCCGGGCGCAACCACCGCTGGACTTCGACCTGATGGGCAGCGACTACCGTCCAGGCGACCGCTCGCGCCGGGAAGATGACCGCTACCTGTTGCTGGAGGCCGTGTTGTCGGCCCGCGCCCAGCTGTATGTCAGTTGGGTCGGGCGCAGTATCCGTGACAACAGCGAGCGTCCTGCCTCGGTGCTGATCGGGCAGTTGCGCGACCATATCGCTGCCGGCTGGCGACTCAAGGGCGCTAGCAAGGACGACAAGCACGACGCGGGCGAACAACTGCTGGGCAAGCTCACCACCGAGCACCCGTTACAGCCTTTCAGCGCGCGCTATTTCCGCCAGGGCGGCGACCTGTTCAGCTATGCGCGAGAATGGCGCGGCCTGCACCTCGGGAGTGAAAGTGCGACCGCCACGGACGAGCAACTGGAGCGTTTCCGGCCTGAAGAGCCCCTGACCCTGGCATTGCTGCAGGACTTTCTCCGCCATCCCGTGCGGCATTTCTTCAGTCAGCGGCTGAAAGTGTTTTTTGAGGTAGTGGAAGATCCAATTGCCGACGATGAGCCCTTCCTGCTCGATGCTCGCCAGCGCTACGGCCTGAGTGAAAGCCTGCTCGGCGCCGCGATGCTCGACCCGGAGCAAGGCGAGATGGCCCTGCTAACCCAGGCCAGACGTCTGCAGGGCAGTGGGCTTCTGCCCCTGGCTGGTTTTGGCGATTGCCTGCGCGAAGAACTGATCGAGCCGCTGCCGGATCTTCTGCGCCGTCATCGAAAGCTGCTGGAAGGATGGCCGACCCGCATCGACAGCGCCTTGCCGATCCGCTTCGAGGTCGGTGAGCTCAAGCTCGAGGGTTGGCTCGGACGGGTGCAGCAGCGTGCCGACCAGGCGCTGCTGAGCATCACTGCCTTGCCCAACGGCATCATCAGCGGGCGCACGCTGAAGTGGCATCGGTTGACCGGTATCTGGGTCACCCACCTGGCCGCTTGTGCCGTTGGCCATCGACTGCACAGCGCGGTGGTCGCCACCGATGTCACCCTGATGCTGGATCCGCTCGACCAGGCTGAAGCCAGCGAACAGTTGGGCAACCTGCTGATTTCCCGCCAGGCCGGCATGAATGCCCCGTTGCCGGTAGCAATCAAGACGGCCTTCGCCTGGCTGGCTGGCAAGGACCCGGACAAGGCCCTCGCCGAAGCCGCCAAGGCCTACGACGGTGATGACCGGCGCAAGGGCGAGCGCAGCGAGAATGCGGCGCTGGCCCGCCAGTTCAGCGACTTCGCGGCGTTGACTGCCAGCGAGGAATTCGAGGGCTGGTGCGAAAGCCTGTACAGACCGATGTTCGAGGCCCCGTGGCAAACCCTGGCGGCAGAGGAGGTGCGTCCATGAGCGCAGCAGTCGAACAGCCGCCACTGGCCCTCACCTTCCCGCTCCACGGCAGCCAACTGATCGAGGCCAGCGCCGGTACCGGCAAGACGTTTACCATTTCCGCACTCTACCTGCGCCTGGTGCTCGGCCATGGTGGCGAGCAGGGTTTTGGCCGCGAGCTGCTGCCTCCCCAGATCCTCGTGGTGACCTTCACCGATGCCGCTACCAAGGAGTTGCGCGAACGTATCCGCACCCGTCTGGCCGAGGCCGCGCGGTTCTTCCGTGGCGATCTTGCCGAGGCCGATCTGCTACTGACGCAACTGCGCGACGACTATCCTGCCGATGCCTGGCCGGCCTGCGCGAACCGACTCGAAGTGGCTGCACAGTGGATGGACGAAGCGGCCGTTTCCACCATCCATAGCTGGTGCCAGCGGATGCTGCGCGAGCACGCTTTCGACAGCGGCAGCCTGTTTACCCAGACCCTGGAAACCGATCACAGCGAGCTGCTCGGCCAGGTCATGCGCGATTACTGGCGGCGTTTCTGCTATGGCCTGGAAGGTGATGCGCTGCACTGGGTGCGGGAGAACTGGGGCAGTCCGGACCAGCTTCTGCCGCGGGTGCGCGCCCTGTTCGGCCGGCACTCGGCCGAGGTACAGGCGCTGGAGCCGCAAGAGGTGATCCGCGAAGTTCTGCGCCAGCGCGGCGAGTTGCTGTGCTCCTTGAAGGCCCCCTGGGCACAGTGGTCGCAGGAATTGCTGGAAATCCTTCGCGCCGGGATCAAGGCAAAGACCGTCAACGGCAGCATGATCCAGGAGCGTTATTTCAAACCCTGGTGCGACAAGCTTCTGGCCTGGGCGCAGGACGACCTGGCACATGATCTCGATATAGGCACCGGTTTCACCCGGCTGACGCCCGACGGCCTGGCCGAAGCCTGGAAGAGCGAGCCGCCGAGCCATCCTGCGCTGGAGGTGATGGTCACCCTGCGCGAACAGTTGAAGGCGCTGCCGACCCCGGATGCGCAACTGCTCGAACATGCAGCCGCCTGGGTCTCGCAGCGCTTCGAACAGGAAAAGCGCCGCCGCGCCGAGATGGGCTTCGACGACATGCTCCAGCGCCTCGACCAGGCCTTGGCCGGCCCTGCCGGCGAGCGTCTGGCCGGCTTGATTCGCGAGCAGTTCCCGGTGGCCCTGATCGATGAATTCCAGGACACCGACCCGGTGCAGTACCGCATCTTCGAATGCATCTATCGCATCGAGGACAACGCGCGCGATACCGGGCTTTTCCTCATCGGCGACCCCAAGCAGGCGATCTACGCCTTCCGTGGTGCCGACATCTTCACCTACCTTGGCGCGCGCCGGGCTACCGCCGGGCGCCTGCACAGCCTGGACACCAACTTCCGCTCGACCCAGCCGATGGTGACGGCGGTCAACCATGTGTTCATGACCGCCGAACAGCGTCAGGAGGGGCGTGCAGCCTTCCTGTTCCGTGACTCGCGGGGCGACAACCCGGTACCGTTCGTTGCAGTGAAGGCCCGTGGGCACAAGGAGCACCTGCAGGTCGATGGCCAGCCGCTGCCAGCGCTGACCCTCTGGCACCAGGACAGCGACACGCCGCTTTCCAGCACCCTGTATCGCCAGATGATGGCCGCAGGCTGTGCCACCCGCATCGTCCAGTTGCTCAATGGCGGCCAGCAGGGCCGTGCCGGTTTCATCCAGGCCGACGGCTCCTTGCGCGGTTGCCTGCCCTCGGATATCGCCATCCTCGTGCGGGATGGTCACGAGGCGCAGTTGGTGCGTGCCGAGCTCGCGGCTCGCGGCGTGCGTAGCGTCTATCTCTCCGACAAGGACTCGGTATTCGCCGCCCAGGAAGCCCGCGACTTGCTGTCCTGGCTCAAGGCCTGTGCCGAACCGGACAACGAACGCCTGCTCAAGGCTGCGCTGGCCAGCCACACCCTGGCCCAGTCGCTGTGTGCCCTGGCCCGTCTCAACGAAGACGAGATGCTGTGGGAAGATCGCGTCATGCAGTTCCGCCAGTATCGAATGATCTGGCGGATCCAGGGCGTGCTGCCGATGCTGCGGCACCTGCTGCATGACTTCCGCTTGCCCGGGCTGTTGATGAGCCGCACTGATGGCGAACGTGTGCTTACCAACCTCCTGCACCTCTCGGAACTGCTCCAGCAAGCCGCGACCGAGCTGGACGGCGAGCAGGCGCTGATCCGGCACCTGGCCGAACACCTGGCGGCATCCGGGCAGGCCGGCGAGGAGCAGATCCTGCGCCTGGAAAGCGATGAACAGCTGGTCAAGGTGGTCACCATCCACAAGTCCAAGGGCCTGGAATACGAGTTGGTGTTCCTGCCCTTCATCTGTACCGCCAAGCCGGTGGACGGCAAGCGCCTGCCGCTGGGCTGGCATGACGAGCAGGGTGTGGCGCACCTGACCCTGAGCCCGAGCGACGAGCAGATCGCCATGGCCGACGATGAGCGTCTGGCCGAGGATCTGCGCCTGTTCTATGTGGCCCTGACACGGGCCCGGCACGCCTGCTGGCTGGGCGTCGCCGATCTCAAGCGCGGTACCGGCAAGGAATCGCTGTTGCATCGCAGCGCCTTCGGCTACCTGCTCGGGGGCGGTGAGCCGCTGGCTGACTCGACCGCCCTGGCGGGCTGGCTCGATGACCTGGGCAAAGGCTGCGATGCGATCAGCCGCCTGCCGCCACCTGAAGCCGATGACCAGGTTTACGTTCCTGCGCGCCAGACCGCCGAATTGCTGGCCCCGCGTGAGCCGAAACGCCGTGCCGCAGAAAACTGGTGGATCGCTTCCTACAGCGCACTGCGCATCGGTGAGGAGGCGCTGGCGCTCGATGCCGATGTCGCCCAGGCCCAGCAGTTGCTGGACGACGAGCGTCCCGACCCGCATGCCGCGCGCGAAGTCATGGCGACCGCCGGGGATATCCACCGTTTCCCGCGCGGCCCCAACCCCGGCACCTTCCTTCATGGATTGCTGGAATGGGCCGGTCAGCAAGGTTTCGAACGTGTCGCGGCTGCGCCTGGTGAACTGCGCCAGATGATTGCCCAGCGCTGTAACCGTCGCGACTGGAAAGGCTGGATCAATACCCTCGGCGACTGGCTCGAACATTTGCTGAGCACGCCCATGCCTGTTGGAAATGACCGTAGTCCGGTGGTCCTCGGCGCATTGGGCCAGTACCAGATCGAAATGGAGTTCTGGTTCGCCAGTCATCGCGTCGACGTGTTGCAGCTCGACCGCCTGGTGGCCCGCCATACCCATCAGGGCGCTCCGCGGCCAGCCGCCCAGGCAGCGCTGCTCAATGGCATGTTCAAGGGCTTCATCGACCTGGTCTTCGAGCACGATGGGCGCTACTACGTCGCCGACTACAAATCCAACTGGCTCGGCCCCGACGACCTTGCCTACAGCGAGGCGGCCATGGAAGCCGCGATCCTCGAGCACCGCTACGACCTGCAATATGTCCTCTACCTGCTCGCCCTGCATCGCCAACTGCGCGCCCGGCTGCCGGACTACGACTATGACCGGCATATCGGAGGCGCCTTGTATCTGTTCCTGCGCGGTGCGCATTCACCAGGCCAGGGCGCGTACTTCGTCAAGCCGCCGCGCGCGTTGATCGAAGCGCTCGACGCGCTGTTCCGCGGCGCCCCGCAAGGGGTGCAACAGGACCTGTTTGGAGATGTCCCATGATCCGTACCTTCGACGACCTGTTGCCTACCCCGCTGGACGCTGAACACCTCGCCGCCCTTGCGCCGCTGACCGACAGCAACGACCTGCTGGCCTTGCTCGATCGCTGGGTCGAGCGCGGCTGGCTGCGCTCGCTGGACCGCGCCTTCGTCGGCTTCCTGCGTGACCGCGCCCCCCACGGCGGCCCCCTGGTGCTGCTGGCTGCGGCGCTGGCCAGCCACCAGCTGGGCCATGGCCACGTCTGCCTCGACCTGCACAAGACCCTTGCCGAACCGGACTTCGCCTTGTCGCTGCCTCCCGAGGGTGATGCCCTGGCGGGGCCCCTGCTATTGCCATCGCAATTGCTCGAGCGCCTGAGCGCCGAGACCTGGCTGCAGCATTTGCACGCCAGCGCACTGGTGGCCGCAGGTAATGATGCACAGCAGCTTTCCCGGCCGCTGGTCCTCAGCGAGGGTCGCCTGTACCTGCGCCGCTACTGGGCCTACGAACGGCAGATCGACGGGGCCCTGCGCCAGCGACTGGCGCAGCATGACGCCACTCCACGGGATCTGCGTGCGCGGCTGGACAGCCTGTTCAAGGATGGCGCCGAACCCGGGCAGGTCGATTGGCAGAAGCTCGCCTGTGCCCTGGCCACCCGAAGCGCGTTCAGCATCATCACCGGCGGTCCCGGTACCGGCAAGACCACCACGGTGGTGCGGTTGCTGGCCTTGTTGCAGGCGCCGGCAGTCGAAGCAGGGCGTCCCTTGCGCATTCGCCTGGCGGCGCCGACCGGCAAGGCGGCTGCGCGCCTGACCGAATCCATAGGCCAGCAGGTCGAGTTGCTCGAGGTCAGTGCCGAGGTACGTGAGCATATTCCCTGCGATGTCTCCACCGTTCACCGTCTGCTCGGCAGTCGTCCCAACTCCCGGCACTTCCGCCACCATGCGGGCAATCAATTGCCGCTGGATGTGCTGGTGGTGGACGAAGCTTCGATGATCGATCTGGAGATGATGGCCAACCTGCTGGCCGCCATGCCGGACAGTGCCCGGCTCATTCTCCTGGGTGACAAGGACCAGTTGGCCTCGGTGGAGGCCGGGGCGGTACTCGGCGATCTTTGCCGGGATGCCGAGGAAGGTCGCTACAGTCCGCAAACGGCTGCCTGGCTGGAGCAGGTCAGTGGCGAGTCCCTGGCGAACAGTGGCCTGCTTCCCGGCGATGCGCAACAGCACCCCTTGGCCCAGCAGGTGGTCATGTTGCGGCGATCGCGGCGGTTCGGCGAGGGAAGCGGGATTGGCGAGCTGGCTCGCCTGGTCAATCGCCAGCAGGCGGGCAAGGCGCGCGAACTGCTCCAGCAGGGCAAGCATGCCGATGTCTTCGGTCTGACCCTGCGCGGTGAACAGGACCGCGCCCTTGACCGACTGGTGCTGGATGGCCTGGAGCAAGGGGCAGAGGGCCCGTTGGGCTATCGCGATTACCTGCATGCGATCCGCCAGGGGCGCCCGCCTGCCGACCGGGCCGGGGACGAACCTTGCTGGGGTGAATGGGCGCTTGGCGTGCTCAAGGCGTTCGAGCGCTTCCAGTTGCTCTGTGCGGTGCGCAAGGGCCCCTGGGGCGTGGAAGGGCTGAATCAGCGGGTTTGCCGTGTGCTGACCCATGCCGGCCTGATCGAAGGCGACCTGCCCTGGTACGAAGGCCGTCCGGTACTGGTGACCCGCAACGACTACGGCCTGAACCTGATGAACGGCGACATCGGCATCGCCCTGCGCGTGCCGGATGGCCACTCCGAGGAAGCACCGCTGCGGGTCGCCTTCCCGCGCAACGACGGTCGTGGCGGCGTACGTTTCGTCCTGCCCAGCCGGCTCAGCGAAGTGGAAACCGTGTACGCCATGACCGTGCATAAATCCCAAGGCTCGGAATTCGCCCACACCGCACTGGTGCTGCCGGATGCCTTGAACCCGGTGCTGACCAAGGAACTCATCTATACCGGCATCACCCGTGCCAAGCACTGGTTCAGCCTGGTCGAGCCACGCAAAGGCGTGCTGGAAGAGGCGGTGGAACGCAAGGTGAAGCGGATTTCGGGGTTGATGCTGGAGAGGACCTAGGCGACCGGGTGTTAATCCGGGAATACCATCTCCCGCGATTCCCCCATCAACAACCCGCCATTCCTCTCCGTCACATCCCGGATGTAATCCCACAACAAGGTAATCCGCTTCAACTTGCGCAGATCCTCCCGGCAGTACATCCAGAACTGCCGGGTGATCTCCACCTGGTCCGGCAACACCGCCACCAGCCCCGGGTCCTGCGCCGCCAGGAAGCAGGGCAGGATCGCCAGCCCGCGGCCCTGCTGCGCCGCCACGTACTGGGCGATCACGCTGGTGCTGCGCAGGTGCGCACTGGCATTGGGCAGCAGGTTGTTGAGGTACAGCAGCTCCGAGCTGAATGCCAGGTCGTCCACATAGCTGATGAAGGGATGCTCTGCGAGGTCGCTGATCTGCCGGATCGGGGCATGGCGCTCCAGATAGTCCCGGGTCGCATACAGGCGCAAGCGGTAGTCGCACAGCTTGCAGCAGACATAAGGCCCATGCTCCGGCCGCTCCAGGGCGATGACGATATCCGCCTCGCGCTTGGACAGGCTGATGAAGTGTGGCAGCGGCAGGATATCCACCGAGATCGCCGGCCAGGTATCGACGAAGTGGCTGAGCTGCGGGGTGATGAAGAAGCTGCCGAACCCTTCGGTACAGCCCATCCGCACATGTCCGGAAAGCGCCACGCCTGACCCGGAAACCTGTTCGCAGGCCATATGCAGGGTGCTTTCGATAGCTTCCGCATAGGTCAGCAGGCGCTGGCCCTCTGCGGTCAGCACGAAGCCGTTGGTCCGCGACTTCTCGAACAGCAAGGTGCCCAGTGCCTGCTCCAGCGAATTGATCCGCCGCGACACGGTCGTGTAGTCCACGTTCAGGCGCTTGGCCGCGCTGCTGGCCTTGCGCGTGCGCGCCACTTCGAGAAAGAACTTCAGGTCGTCCCAGTTCAGCGAACCCAGGGAGGTGATGTTTTTTTGCATGTTGGACCGGTTTTTATGTGCGTTTTTGTTGGAGATTTGCACATCTATACTCCAAAACACCCCAGGCCCCCAAGCGCCTAGCAGCGGCGCGGCCGATTCTCTCGCTAACAATAATGTCCAGGAGAAGCCCCATGAACGCATCCCTCACGCCCGGCCAGACCAAGATCGATCAGGTCCGCCTGTTGATCGACGGCCAGTGGGTCGAGTCGAAAACCAGCGAATGGCGAGACATCGTCAACCCGGCCACCCAGGAAGTGCTGGCGCGCGTGCCCTTTGCCACCGCCGAGGAAGTGGATGCCGCCGTGGCTGCCGCCCAGCGCGCCTTCAAGACCTGGAAGGACACCCCGATCGGCGCACGCATGCGCATCATGCTGCGCCTGCAGGCGCTGATCCGTGAACATTCCAAGCGCATCGCCGTGACCCTCAGCGCCGAGCAGGGCAAGACCATCGCCGACGCCGAGGGCGATATCTTCCGCGGCCTGGAAGTGGTGGAGCATGCGTGCAGCATCGGCACCCTGCAGATGGGCGAGTTCGCCGAGAACGTGGCCGGTGGGGTCGACACCTACACCCTGCGCCAGCCGATCGGTGTGTGCGCCGGCATCACCCCGTTCAACTTCCCGGCAATGATCCCGCTGTGGATGTTCCCGATGGCGATCGTCTGCGGCAATACCTTCGTGCTCAAGCCGTCCGAGCAGGATCCCCTGTCGACCATGATGCTCGTCGAACTGGCGATCGAAGCCGGGGTTCCGGCCGGTGTGCTCAATGTCGTGCACGGCGGCAAGCACGTGGTGGATGCGTTGTGCACCCATAGCGATATCAAGGCGATTTCCTTCGTAGGCTCTACCGAGGTCGGCACCCACGTCTACAACCTGGCCGGCCAGCACGGCAAGCGCGTGCAGTCGATGATGGGGGCGAAGAACCACGCGGTGGTGCTGCCTGACGCCAATCGCGAGCAGACCCTCAATGCCCTGGCCGGTGCGGCCTTCGGTGCCGCCGGCCAGCGCTGCATGGCGACCTCGGTGGCGGTGCTGGTAGGCAAGGCCCGCGAGTGGCTGCCGGACCTCAAGGCCCTGGCTGCGAAGCTGAAGGTCAATGCCGGCAACGAGCCGGGCACCGATGTCGGCCCGCTGATCTCCAAGCGCGCCAAGGAACGTGTGCTGGGCCTGATCGAAAGCGGTATCCGCGAGGGCGCCAGGCTCGAACTGGACGGTCGCGACGTCAAGGTGCCGGGCTACGAGAACGGCAACTTCGTCGGCCCGACCCTGTTCTCCGGGGTGACGACCGACATGCAGATCTACACCCAGGAAATCTTCGGCCCGGTGCTGGTGGTGCTGGAAGTCGACACCCTCGACGAAGCCATTGCCCTGGTCAACCGCAACCCATTCGGCAACGGTACCGGCTTGTTCACCCAGAGCGGAGCGGCAGCGCGCAAGTTCCAGGCGGAGATCGACGTCGGCCAGGTCGGCATCAATATCCCGATTCCGGTGCCGGTGCCGTTCTTCAGCTTCACCGGATCCCGTGGCTCCAAGCTCGGCGACCTCGGCCCGTACGGCAAGCAGGTGGTGCAGTTCTACACTCAGACCAAGACGGTCACTGCCCGCTGGTTCGATGACGACAGCGTCAACGACGGCGTGAACACCACCATCAGCCTGCGCTAAGGAGTCGATCATGCGTATCGCATTCATAGGACTGGGCAACATGGGCGCGCCGATGGCGCGCAACCTGATCAAGGCCGGGCACCACCTCGACCTGTTCGACCTCAATACCAGCGTTCTCGCCGAACTGGCGGGTCTGGGCGGGCATATCAGCGATTCGCCGCGACATGCCGCCAGCAGCGCCGAGCTGGTCATCACCATGCTTCCTGCCGCGGCTCATGTGCGCAGCGTCTACCTGGGTGAAAACGGGGTGCTGGCCGGTGTCCGTGCCGGTACGCCGGTGGTGGACTGCAGCACCATCGATCCGCAGACCGCCCGTGACGTGTCCGCTGCCGCGAAGAAACAGGGCGTGGACATGGGCGACGCGCCGGTGTCGGGAGGGACCGGGGGCGCGGCGGCGGGGACCTTGACCTTCATGGTCGGTGGCAGCGACGCGCTGTTCACCACCCTGCAGCCGGTACTGGCGCAGATGGGCCGCAATATCGTGCATTGCGGCGATGTCGGCACCGGGCAGATCGCCAAGATCTGCAACAACCTGCTGCTGGGGATTTCCATGGTCGGCGTGTCCGAGGCCATGGCCCTGGGCAATGCGCTGGGAATCGATACCAAGGTGCTGGCGGGCATCATCAACAGCTCAACCGGGCGATGCTGGAGTTCCGACACCTACAATCCGTGGCCGGGAATCATCGATACCGCACCTGCGGCTCGCGGGTATACCGGGGGCTTCGGGGCGGACCTGATGCTCAAGGACCTGGGACTGGCGACCGAAGCGGCGAAACAGGCACATCAGCCGGTGATCCTCGGAGCGGTGGCACAGCAGCTCTACCAGGCGATGAGCTTGCGCGGGGATGGCGGGAAGGACTTTTCGGCGATCGTGGAGAGTTACCGTAAGTCGGAGTAACTGACGACGCGGACCTTGTGGGAGCGGGTTCACCCGCGATTACGATGGTGAATTCACTACAGTAATCGCGGGTGAACCCGCTCCCACAGGGGCCGCGTAAATCAAGCAAAGACGAAATACTTGCGCACCGTCTCGACCACTTCCCAAGTGCCCTTCATTCCCGGCTCGACGATGAAGATATCCCCGGCGCGCAGGTGAATCGGCTCCTGGCCGTCAGGGGTGATCACGCAATAGCCTTCCTGGAAATGGCAGTACTCCCACTTCTCGTAAGCCACTCGCCATTTGCCCGGGGTGCAGATCCAGGTGCCCATGATCTTGCTGCCGTCTTCGCTGGTGTAGGCGTTGAGGTTGACGGTGTGCGGATCGCCCGCCAGTTTTTCCCATTTGCAGGCGTCGAGTACCGGCAGCGGATGGGTATCGCGAAGGACCACGATTGGCTTGCTCATAAGGGCTCCGTCAGGCAATTGAAAGAGTCCGCAGCCTAGCGGGCCGGTCTGCCCGGCAATTGCCTGTGTTCGACGTCCAGTTGTCTAAACGCGCGGCGCCAGGGCCTCGAGCAGGGCCAGGGCCTGACCGGGCAAGCTGGCGAAACCCCGTGCGCAGAGCAGCAACCGGCGCTGCGCCCACTCTTCCTGCAAGGCCACACTGTGCAACGGCAGCATGCCCTGCCAACGGCGTACCGCCGCCAGCGGCACGATGCCCAGCCCGGCACCGTGGGCGACCATGCGGATCACCCCGTCGAAGCCCTCGGCCCTTACTCGCACCTGCATGCGTCGGCCCAGGTGCAGCGCCTGTTCTTCCAGATGAAGGGCCAGGGCGCTGCTGGCGCCGAGACCGACATAGCCGTGTTCGAGTGAGCGGGGAAAGCCGGGATTGTCCACAGCCGCGAGCGGGTGGTCGGGCGCCATGATCAGCACCAGCGGATCATCGCGGAATGGCCGGGTCTGCAAGTCGCCGCAAGCCACTGCCGTCGAGATGATCCCGATATCGGCGATGCCCTGGCCGAGCGCCTGGACGATACGCAGGCTCGGCAATTCCTGGATATCCACATCGATCTGCGGACGCTGGCGCAGGAACCCGGCGAGCAGTTCCGGCAGGTACTCGGTCAGCGCTGCGGTATTGCACAACAGGCGAACCTGGCCCTGCAGGCCATTGGCGTACTGCGCCAGGTCGAATCGCAGGCGCTCGACCTGGAGGCCGATCTGCCGCGCATGGGTGACCAGCGCCTGTCCCGCTGGCGTGGGTTGCACGCCCCGGCGATTGCGTTCGAGCAGGGCGATTCCCAGTGAACTCTCCATCGCCCGGATCCGCGCACTGGCTGCCGGCAGCGACAAATGACTGCGCCGCGCACCGGCGGTGATGTTGCCGCACTCCACGGTATGGAGGAAAAGGCGGAGGTCGGTGAGGTCGAAGTGCATGAGAGCGGCCGCCAGAAATTGGTTGAGTTTAGAGAAGCCTATTGCCATACGATAGGCTGGCTGCCGAATTTACGAATAGGCTACTGATGGTTATCCGGGCACTATTTCCCCATGCAAACCTTCCTCGCCTTCTACCAACAAATCGGCCCAGCCCTTACCTTGCTGGTTCTCCTCACCTTCCTCCTCGCCGGTGCAGTCAAGGGCGTGATCGGCCTCGGCCTGCCTACCATCGCCATGGGCCTGCTCGGCCTGGCTATGCCTCCGGCGCAGGCAGCGGCCTTGCTGATCGTCCCTTCGACCCTGACCAATATCTGGCAACTGGCAAGCGGCGGACACCTGCGCGGCTTGATCAATCGTTTGTGGCCCATGCTGCTGATGATCTTCCTCGGCACCCTGGCCGGCAGCGCCTGGCTGGGGATCAGCAGTGGCGCCTGGGCGGCCCATGCCTTGGGCGCGGCGCTGTTGCTGTATGCGCTGGTGGGATTGTGGTTGCCGCCGTTCAGCCTGAAACCGCGGCAGGAAGTGTGGCTGGGGCCCGTGTGTGGCGCGCTGACCGGACTGATCACCGCCGCTACCGGTGTCTTCGTGATCCCGGCGGTGCCTTACCTCGGTGCGCTGGACCTGGATCGCGATGAGCGGGTCCAGGCCCTGGGTTTGTCCTTCACCGTTTCCACCGTCGCACTGGCCATCGGCCTGGCCGGGCAGGACGCCCTCGGCAGTCAGGCCCTGGGTGCGTCGTTGCTGGTGCTGGCGCCTGCGCTGCTGGGTATGTTCGTCGGCCAGTGGCTGCGCCAGCGCATCAGCGCCCAGCTCTTCAAGCGCTGCTTCTTCATCGGCCTGGCGCTGCTCGGCGCGCACCTGATGATCAACGGTTAGCCGAGGACTCGCTGAGCATCTCGATCAACTGGATGTCGAAATCCCGCTCCAGGTAGTCCATGCGCCGCTCGAAGAATTCAGTCATGTGCGGCAGGGCGGAATGCACGTCCAGCGCTTCCTTGCTGGCCCAGACTTCATAGAACACGAACAGGGTCGGGTCTTCCTTGTCGCGCAGCATGTGGTACTCGATGCAGCCCGGCTCGGCGCGGCTCGGTTCGACGTAGGCGCGGAACAGGCGCTCGAAGGCATCGGCCTGTTCCGGGCGGGTCTTGGCTTTGAGAATGAAGCCGTAGGGTTCGCTCATTGGAAATCTCCGGAAAGTGAAGAGCTGATTCTATTTCAATAATCGGCAGCCAATTTGTGCTTTCAGGTCAAAAGTATTTTGCTCGTGGGACGGTTTTTCCCTCGTCGGCTGCCGATTAATCTGCCGGCATCCAGTTATCCCGGTCCCCTTCGAGGCGGACCCGAACGAACGACGAGGCTTCGCAATGAAAAAGATCCTGCTGCTCAACGGCGGCAAGCAATTCGCCCATTCCGATGGCCGCTTGAACGAAACCCTGCATGAAACCGCGATGGCGTTCCTAGACCGTGGTGGCTACGACGTGAAGAGCACCTATATCGACGGCGGCTACGACACCCAGGAGGAAGTCGGGAAGTTCCTGTGGGCCGATGTGGTCATCTACCAGATGCCCGGCTGGTGGATGGGAGCGCCCTGGACCGTCAAGCAATACCTCGACGAGGTCTTCACCGCCGGTCACGGCAGCCTGTATGCCAGCGATGGCCGAACCCGAGCCAACGGCTCGAAGAAATATGGCAGCGGTGGCCTGATCCAGGGCAAGCAGTACATGTTGTCGCTGACCTGGAACGCCCCGCAGGAGGCGTTCGACGAGCCGGGCCAGTTCTTCGAGGGCAAGGGCGTGGACGCGGTGTACTTCCCGTTCCACAAGGCCAATGAATTCCTCGGCATGAGCCGCCTGCCGACTTTCCTCGCCACAGACGTGATGAAACGTCCCGATGTGCCGGCGACCGTCGCTGCCTACGAGGCGCACCTGGCCCGGGTATTCGCCGGCAAGGCCTGATCCGGCCTTGCGTATCGCGCGGCGACGGGCTATGACTCTGCCGGTTGCCGATCGTGAGAGTCCTTCAGTGAAAGCCAGGTCCGATGAATTGCAGGTGTTCGTCTCGGTGATCGAGTGCGGCTCGATTTCCGCCGCCGCCGAACAGGGCGGGCAGACGCCCTCGGCCATCAGCCGGACCCTGTCGCGCCTGGAAAGCAAGCTGGGCACGACCCTGATCAACCGCACTACGCGGCGCATGGACCTGACCGAGGAAGGGCGTTTTTTCTTCGAGCGGGCCAAGGCGATCCTGCAGCAGATGGACGAGCTGGAGGAACACCTCTCCCAGCATCACCAGACCCCGTCCGGGCGCCTGCGGGTCAATGCCGCGCTGCCGTTCATGCTCCATGCCATCGTGCCCTGGATCGGCGAGTTTCGTGCGCTGTATCCGCAGATCCAGCTGGAGTTGAACACCAACGACCTGATTATCGACCTGCTGGAGCAGAGCACCGATGTGGCGATCCGCATCGGTGAGCTGGCCGACTCCAGCCTGCATGCCCGCTCCCTGGGTTGCAGCCCGCTGAACCTGCTGGCCAGCCCGCTCTACCTGGAGCGCCATGGCATTCCGGCACGGGTCGAGGATCTGGCGCAGCACTCCCTGATCGGTTTCACCCAGACCGAAACCCTCAACCACTGGCCGTTGCGCCACGCCGAGGGCGATCGCTGGCTGATCCGTCCGACCCTGTGTGCGTCCAGCGGCGAAACCATTCGCGCCCTGGCCCTGGCTGGCGAGGGCATCGCCTGCCTGTCCCATTTCATGACCCACGAGGATATCCGCAGCGGTCGTCTGCAGGTCCTGCTGGGCGAAGCCAACAGCGGCTACCGTCAGCCGATCCACGCCGTGTACTACCGCAACTCGCAGCTGGCCCTGCGCATCCAGTGCTTCCTCGACTTCATCCAGCACAAGCTCGCTGCCTACGCCTGCTGAGGAAACATCCCACTTCGTTTGATAACTCTTCCTTCATGGGCCTTAATGAGTGTTCAACGAAAACAACACCAGGGACGTTTTATGCGCGTAGTGATGCTTCGAACCTTGGGCTTCTCCGCGGCGATTTTCGCCAGCTCTGCGGCTTACGCAGTGACACTGGAAGGCGGCGCTGTCGCCGCACCCGATCAATATGGCGCACAGGTTGCCGCCGACATTCTCAAGAAGGGCGGCAACGCGGTGGATGCCGCCGTCGCCACCGCCTTCACCCTCGCCGTGACCTACCCCGAGGCCGGTAACATCGGCGGCGGTGGCTTCATGACCCTGTACATGGACGGCAAGGCGTATTTCCTCGACTACCGCGAAGTGGCGCCCAAGGCTGCCACCCGCAACATGTACCTCGACGACAAGGGCGAGATCATCGAGAACCTCAGCCTGGTAGGCGCCCGTGCGGCGGGCGTACCGGGTACGGTGATGGGGTTGTGGGAGGCGCACAGCAAGTTCGGCAAGCTGCCCTGGTCGGAGCTGCTGACCCCAGCCGTCGGCTATGCGAAGAACGGTTTCAAGGTCGCCGAGAAGCAATACCAATATCGCGAGGACGCCCAGGGCCTGTTCAAGGACAGCACCAACTTCAACGATTACTTCGGCCACATGAAGGTCGGCGAAACCTTCAAGCAGCCCGAGCTGGCGCAGACCCTGGAGCGCATCGCCGACAAGGGGGGCAGCGAGTTCTACCAGGGCAGGACCGCCGACCTGCTGGTGGCGCAGATGCAGGCCAGCAACGGCCTGATCAGCAAGGATGACCTCAAGGACTACAAGGCGGTCTGGCGTGAGCCGATGCGCATCGACTGGCGCGGCAACGTGGTGTACACCGCGCCGCTGCCCAGCTCGGGCGGCATAGCGCTGGCTCAGTTGCTGGGCATCAAGGAGCAACGTGCGGCCGACTTCAAGGGCGTCGGGCTGAACTCGGCACGTTATATCCACCTGCTGGCCGAGATCGAGAAGCGGGTATTCGCGGACCGCGCCGACTACCTGGGCGACCCGGCCTTCGCCAAGGTGCCGGTGGCCGAACTGGTGGCGCCGGATTACCTGGCAAAGCGCGCGAAAGAGATCAATCCGACGGCGATTTCCGAAACCGGGAAAGTCCGCCCGGGCCTTGAACCGCACCAGACCACCCACTTCTCCATCGTCGACAAACAGGGCAATGCGGTCAGCAATACCTACACCCTGAACTGGGACTACGGCAGCGGCATGGTGGTCAAGGGCGCGGGCTTCCTGCTCAACGACGAAATGGATGACTTCAGTTCCAAGCCGGGTGTAGCCAATGCTTTCGGCGTGGTGGGTGGCGATGCCAATGCCATCGAGCCGGGCAAGCGCATGTTGTCGTCGATGAGTCCGAGCCTGGTGACCCGCGATGGCCAGGTGACCCTGGTGCTGGGAACACCGGGTGGCTCGCGGATCTTCACCTCGATCTTCCAGGTGCTGAACAACCTGTATGACTACGACCTGCCACTGGACAAAGCCGTGGCCGCGCAGCGCGTGCATCACCAGTTGCTGCCCAAGGACACCATTTATTTCGATGCCTATGCGCCGTTGACCGGAGAGGTGGCGCAGGAGCTGAAGAAGATGGGATATACCCTGGAGGATCAGGGCTGGGAGATGGGGGATGTGCAGGCCATCTGGGTCAGTGGCGGCAAGCTGGAGACGGCTTCGGATCCGCGCGGGAGAGGGGTGGGGCAGGTAGTCAAGTAAGTTGGTTTGACGCGGTCAGTGTGGGAGCGGGTTCACCCGCGATTACGGTGGTGAACTCACCGACGCAATCGCGGGTGAACCCGCTCCCACAGATCCGTGTCAGGTCAGACCCGGAAGTGACTGACCATCATCTGCAACTGATTTCCCAGCCGCGCCAGCTCGACACTGGACGCCGCCGTCTCCTCGCTGGCCGAAGCGGTCTGCTCCGACACGTCCCGCACACTTAGGATGCTCCGGCTGATTTCCTCGGCCACCGCGCTCTGCTGCTCGGCTGCCGCAGCGATCTGCTGGTTCATCGACTGGATGTCGGAGACCACGCGGGTGATGCTCTCCAGTGAGGTCCCGGCCTTGCGGGTCAGCTCGACGCTGCTGTCGGTCAGGCTGCGGCTGCCAAGCATGACATTGGCCACCTGCTGGGTGCCGGCCTGCAGGCCGGCCACCAGTTCTTCGATTTCCTCGGTGGATTTCTGCGTGCGCTGCGCCAGCCCGCGCACTTCATCGGCCACCACCGCAAAACCACGCCCGGCTTCGCCGGCACGGGCCGCCTCGATGGCGGCATTGAGGGCCAGCAGGTTGGTCTGCTCGGCGACCGACTTGATCACATCCATGACGCTGCCGATCTTCTGGCTTTCCTTCTGCAACTCGGCCATGGCCTCGGTGGAGCGCTGTACCTCGCCGGCCAGTTTTTCGATCTGGGCGATGGCCTGGCCGACCACGTCGTCACCGGCACGCGCCTGGCGGTCGGCGTCGGTGGCCGCTGCCGAGGCGTGTTCGGCGTTGCGCGCGACTTCCTGCACGGTGGTCGCCATTTCATGCATGGCGGTAGCGACCTGATCGGTCTCGCTTTTCTGGTTGTTGGCGCCGGCACTGGTTTGCTCGGTGACGGCCGACAGCTCTTCGGCAGCGCTGGCGATCTGGGTGACGCCATCGCGGATGCCGCTGATCAGCTCGCGCAGGGTGGTGCCCATGCGCTGGATGCCCTGTTGCAGCACGCCCAGCTCGTCGCGACGAGTGACCCGCTGTTCGTGGGTCAGGTCGCCGGCGGCGATACGTTCGACCACGGTCATGGTTTCACGCAGCGGGCGGACGATCTGGCGGGTGATGATCAATGCGGCGGCAATGCCGACGATCAAGGCCAGCAGCGTGGCGATCAATTGCAGGGTACGGGCTTCGGCGCTTTCGGCGTCGCGACGTTCGAGCTGGATTTTGTACAGCGCTTCGCTGCGGCTGACGATGTCGTAGCCTTGGGTGGTCATTTCCGCACGGGCGGCGGCGATGTCGGCGATGGCGGCCTTGTAGCGGTTCAAGGCATCGCGGTAGCTGACCACGGCAGCCTCGAACTGCTGGATGCGCGCTGCTTCGTTGGGCAGCACCTGGCCCAGCTTGCGCGCGTAGTCCAGGGCGTTGTCCAACTGGCGCAGGGCCGTCTGCTCGCTCTGCGTCGAGTTGTCGGCGATGTAGCCGCGCACTTCGAAGCGCACTTGCAGCAACTGCTCCTTGGCGGCGCTGGCCGCGCGGTATTGCTCCAGGCGTGCGGCATCGCTTTCGCCCTGGCCGAGCACATCGCGGTTGATGTTATCGATCAGTTGCAGCGCGGCGGCGGCGCTGGTTTCCAGATCGGTACGGGCCACCGCGCTGGCCTTGTAGGTGGCGCGCATGCGGTCGAGGGTGACCTGGTAGGCGGCAATGATCTGCGCCTGCTCGTTCAGCAGCTTGAGGTTTTCCGGGCTCTTGAAGGTCTTCAGCAACTGCTGCTGCTGTTGGTTGAAGTCATTTAGCTTGGCCTGCACGTTGTTGGCGGTGGCGTCGTCGCCGTTGGCCAGCATGTACTGCAGGCGCGCGACCCGCAGGTTGGTCAGGTCGCTGTTCAGGCGGGTGATGTCGCTCATCCAGTTGCTGCGCTGGATCAGGCTGCCCAGGCTGCTCCAGCCGGTGAGTGCGAGCAGGGCGGTGAGCACCAGGACCAGGCCGAAACCGAGCCCGAGCTTGAGATTGACACTGATGTTGGCAAACCAACTGTTCATGGGTTCCCTCCAGAAAAGGTGTGATCGGCGGTCGCTGAAAGTTCTTTTTCTTGGAGGCCAGCGTGTGTAGAGGACGCTTTATCGGCGTAAACCCGGCGGGCTGAAACGCTTTTTCAATAAAACCGACGAAAATACTCAACAAGATGTGACAAGCCCCGCAAATGCGGGGCTTGTCGGGTAATCGAAGTTGGCAGAAATCCTTGTGGGAGCCGGCGTTGCCGGCGATGGCGTCTGGTCAGGCAACTGCTTTGTCAGGTTTGGCCTCATCGCTGGCAACGCCAGCTCCCACAGGGGGCAGCGGCGCCTGGGAAATCACAGCACTTTGGCCGTGAAGGTATCGCACTGGTTGATATCACCCTTGTCGAACCCCGCCTTGAACCACTTCACCCTTTGCGCCGAGGTCCCGTGGGTGAAGGAGTCCGGTACCACGCGGCCCTGACCCTGCTGCTGCAGGCGATCATCGCCGATGGCATTGGCCGCGTTCAGGGCTTCTTCGACATCTCCCGGCTCCAGCCAGTTGTGCCGTTGTTGCGCCTGGTAGGCCCAGACCCCGGCAAGGCAGTCGGCCTGCAGTTCCTGGCGTACCAGCAGGCCGCTGGCGCCCTCGACCCGCTGGCCGCTGCGCCGCGCGTCGTTGACCTTGGCCGAGATGCCCAGCAGGGTCTGCACGTGATGGCCGACTTCATGGGCGATCACGTAGGCCTGGGCGAAGTCGCCCGCAGCGGCGAAGCGCTGCTCCATTTCGCGGAAGAAACTCATGTCCAGGTACACCTGCTGGTCTGCCGGGCAGTAGAACGGCCCGGTGGCAGAGGTGGCGAAGCCGCAGGCGGAATTCACCTGGCCGCTGAACAGCACCAGCTTCGGATCCTTGTACTGCCTGTTGGCCTGGGCAAAGATCGCCCGCCAGGTGTCTTCGGTATCTCCCAGGATGCTGGCGACGAACTGGCTGCCCTCGTCGTTCGCCGCCGGGCGCGGCGCCGTCTGGGACTGGGTGGGCGCGCCCTGCTGCATCTGCCCGGCCAGTTGCCCCAGGATCTGCATCGGATCCTGCCCGGTCAGCAGGCCGATCCCGACGATCAGCACCACGGCGCCCAGGGTCAGGCCCTTGCCGCCGCCCATGCGCATGCCGCCCGGACTCTCGCCCCGAGCGTCGACCACGTTGTCGCTGCGTCTGCCTTTTCGCCATTGCATGGGTAGTTCTCCACGGGGTGGTGTCGTCGCCCTAAGACTAGTCCAGTCGGGAGACATCAGGTTACACATAACCATGTGGTTATGAGTCAGGTAGGACAATTCAGTTTTCGCCGGGTTCGTCACGAGAGACACTTCGCCGCACCACCTGCCCGTCCTGATCGGGCTCTCCATAAATCCAAGAACAGGAGAACGGCATGTCTGCTACAGACAACAGTCGCTTCGTTATCCGTGATCGAAACTGGCACCCTAAGGCCCTCACCCCCGACTACAAGACTTCCGTCGCCCGTTCGCCACGCCAGGCGCTGGTGAGCATTCCGCAGTCGATCAGCGAGAGCACCGGCCCGGACTTTTCCCACCTGCGCTTCGGCGAACACGACAACGACCTGTTGCTGAACTTCAACAACGGTGGCCTGCCCGTTGGCGAGCGCATCCTGGTCACCGGCCGGGTCTTCGACCAGTACGGCAAGCCGATCCCCAACACCCTGGTGGAGATGTGGCAAGCCAACGCCGGCGGCCGCTATCGCCACAAGAACGACCGCTACCTGGCGCCGCTGGACCCGAATTTCGGTGGCGTCGGCCGGGCCCTGACCGACAGCGAAGGCCGCTACAGCTTCCGTACCATCAAGCCGGGCCCGTACCCATGGCGCAATGGCCCGAACGACTGGCGTCCGGCGCATATCCACTTCTCGATCAGCGGCCCGTCGATCTCGACCCGCCTGATCACCCAGCTGTACTTCGAAGGCGATCCGCTGATCCCGCTGTGCCCGATCGTCAAGAGCATCGCCAATCCGGCGGCGGTCGATTTGCTGATCGCCCGTCTCGACATGAGCAACGCCAACCCGATGGACTGCCTGGCGTACCGCTTCGATATCGTCCTGCGCGGCCAGCGCGCCACTCACTTCGAAAACCGCTGAGGAGCCCCGTCATGCCTATCGAACTGCTGCCGGAAACCCCTTCGCAGACCGCCGGCCCCTACGTCCACATCGGCCTGGCCCTTGAAGCCGCCGGCAACCCGACCCGCGACCAGGAAATCTGGAGCCGGATGGCCAAGGACGGCGCGCCGGGCGAGCATATCCTGGTGTTCGGCAACGTCTATGACGGCAACGGCCACCTGGTGCGCGACTCCTTCGTCGAGTTCTGGCAGGCCGACCACACCGGTGCCTACCAGACCGACTACAACCTGGAGAACGCCTTCAACGGCTTCGGCCGTACCGCCACTACCTTCGACGCCGGCGAATGGACCATGCACACCATCAAGCCGGGCGTGGCGAAGAACGCCGCCGGCGTGCCGATGGCGCCGCACATCAACATCAGCCTGTTCGCCCGCGGCATCAACATCCACCTGCAGACCCGCATCTACTTCGATGACGAGGCCGAAGCCAACGCCAAGGACCCCGTGCTCAACCTGATCGAGCAGCCACAGCGCCGCGAGACCCTGGTGGCCAAGCGCTGCGAAGTGGACGGGAAAACGGCGTATCGCTTCGATATCCGTATCCAGGGTGAAGGGGAGACGGTGTTCTTCGACTTCTGATGACTCGTTGACGCTGCAGAACTGTGGGAGCGGGTTCACCCGCGATTGCTATGGTGAATTCACCTACGTAATCGCGGGTAAACCCGCTCCCACAGGGTCCGCGTCAGCTTCCGGCCTTTGAGTTAAGAGCCAGCACCTCCCCCTCCACCACTTCCTGCCGCACGATCAACGGTTCCACCAACGGCCGGCTGGCGAGAAAATGCGCCGTCAGCATATGCGCCTCGAACGCCGCCTCGCTTTCGTACACCTCGTACAGCCAGACCAGGTCCGGATCGCTGTAGTCGCGGATCACATCGAACACCAGGCATCCCGGCTCGTCCCTCACCGAACTGGCCGCATTGATCCGCATCGCGTCCATGAAGCGCTCCAGGGTGCCGGGCTGCAATTGGGTCTTGAGTAGAAGGCTGTACACGTCGAACTCCTTTTTGTCTTATATTTGCGAAAAATTGTATACAAAAATGGAGTCGAAACCATGCCTGCCCGTCCAAGCCGGCTCAACGGCCTGCGCCATCTGGCGATCCTGGTGCCCAACCTCGAAGTCTGCGAGCGTTTCTACGTGGAGGTGCTCGGCATGGAGGTGCTGCATCGCGCCAACGAGGATCTCGTCTACCTCACCTGCGGCAACGATAACCTGTCCCTGGGGCGTGCCTTCGCTCCGAGCAGCGGTGTGCAGGCGGTGGACCACTACGGCTTCGTGGTCGACAGCCTCGACGAATTGCACGCCTGGCATGCCTATCTGAAGGAATGCGGGGTAACCCTGCTGGACACGCCGTTCGCCCACGGCGACGGGACCTGGAGCTTCCACCTGCTGGACCCTGCGGGGAACAAGGTCCAGCCGATCTATCACCCGGCGATTTCCGGCCAGCGCTTCACCTGATCACTCGTAGTCGGTGACGCCGGCGATATGGCGGGCGGCGATATAGCCGAAAGTCAGTGCCGGCCCGAGGTTGATCCCGCCCGCAGGATAGTGGCCGCCCATGATGCTGGCCATGTCGCAGCCCGCCGCATACAGGCCGGGGATCGGTTGCCGGTCGCCATCCAGCACCTGGGCGTACTCGTTGGTGCGCAGCCCGGCGAAGGTGCCGAAGCAGCCGGCTTCGACCTTCACGGCATAGAACGGCCCCTGCTCGATGGGCGCCACGCAGGGGTTCGGCCCGTGCAGCGCATCGCCCTGCTTGCGGTTGTACAGGGTGCTGCCACGGCCGAACTGCGGGTCCTCGCCGAGGCGGGCGTGGTGGTTGTACTCGGTCACGGTGTCGATCAGCCCGCGTGCGTCGATGCCGCACTGGTTGGCCAGCTCGTGGAGGCTGTCGGCGCGCTTGAGGTAGCCGTTGCGCACCAGGGTGTGCGTCGGCAGCGGGAAGGGGCGGGCGATGCCCAGGCCGTAGCGGCGCTGGAAGCGGTGGTCGCAGATCAGCCAGGACTCGACCTTTTCCCCGGGCGCTGCGGCGACCATCGCACTGACGTAATCGTAGTAGCCGCCGGCCTCGTTGACGAAGCGCCGGCCGTTGCTCAGCACGCCGATGATCCCCGGTTTGCCGCGCTCGATGATGTGCGGGAAGTGGCCGCTGCTGCCGTCGCTGTACGGCACCCTGGACACCGGCGCCCAGGCTACCGGGCTGTAAAGGTCGTCGGCGACCTTGCCGCCTGCGCTTTCGCCCAGGCGCAGGCCGTCGCCATTGGCCGAGAGCGGCGGCAGGGCCAGGTGCTCGTGACCGGTGGGCGTGCGCGGGAACATCGCCTTGCGCCGCTCGATATCGTTGGGGAAACCACCCGCCGCCAGCACCACGGCGCGGGCCTTGATGGTCACTTCGCCCTTGGCCGTGTGCACCACGGCGCCGGTCACCGTGCCGTCCTCACGCAGCAGGCGACGGGCCGGAGCAGACTCCCAGAGCAACACGCCCAGGTCCTCGGCGGACTTCGCCAGCCGCGCCACCAAGGCCACGCCATTGACCAGATGCAAGGCGCGGCCGTGGGTCGCCAGGCCGATCAGGTGGCGGGTGACACGTTTGCCCACATGCAGTACCGAGCGCCACGAGCGGGTCAGGGTGAGGAAGGCCGTGAGGTCCTTGCCGGCCATGATCGGCATGCCCCAGAACGCGGTTTCGCGCAGGGTGCGGCGCAGGCGCTTGAGCAACTTGCCGGTTTCGCGAGCGTCATAGGGCGCGGCGATCACCGAGCGGCCGCCGGTGCCGGCGCCGGGGGTGTCGCCATGGATATCGGCGATGCCGTTGCCATCGGCGAACTGCAGGCGGGTGTGCTTTTCGAAAAAGCCGACCATGTGTGGCGCGGCGTCGAGAAAGGCGTCGATCAACGGCGCGTTGAAGCGCTCGCCCAACTCGTGTTCCAGGTAGGTACGCGGCGCCGAACGGTCCTCGACGATACCGGCGCGCCGGGCCAGCGGATTGCACGGCACCCAGGCCCAGCCGCCGGACCACGCGGTGGCGCCGCCGAACACTGGGTCCTTCTCGACCACGATGACCTTCTGCCCGTGCCACGCGGCGGTAACCGCGGCACTCAGGCCGGCGGCGCCGGAACCTATCACCAGAACATCGCACGCAACGGTGCGGGATGGGGTGGGCAGAGCTGTCATGGACGATCCTCGGGATGTTATTTTTGGAACTTGATTCCATAATCGCTAATGACGCGGACGGTGCCAAGCCTCCGTAATCGAAGTTGGGCGAAGATCGAACAGTGGTTTGCGCTTTGTCTGGCGCTCTTTAGAATTCGCCCCACATTTCCAAGGACCGTGACCATGGCCGGCAGTCAGATCGAACGCGCGTTGAGCCTTATCGAAAGCCTTACCAGCGAGCCTCGCGGGCTGCCGATGCAGACGCTGGCCGAGCAGCTCGACATTCCGAAAAGCGCGACCCACCGCATGCTCGCCGAGCTGATCCGGCTGGGTTATGTGCGGCAGAATCCGGAGAACAGCCGCTACCTGCTCAGCACCCGGCTGGTGGCCATGGGCTTTCGCTACCTCGCCAACAGCGGCGCGGACATCGTCCAGCCGATCCTTGACGATCTGGCGCGCAAGAGCGGCGAGCTGGTGCGCCTCGGGGTGATCGAAGGCGAGCGCCAGACCTGGATCGCCAAGTCCCAGGGCGCCCGCTCGGGGCTCAAGTACGATCCGGACATGGGCCGGGATGCACCGTTGTTCTACAGCGCTTCGGGGCATGCCTGGCTGGCCAGCCTGAGCGATGCCCAGGCCCTGCTGCTGGTGGAGCGCCAGGGCGTGGGCCCGGCCAAGGAATTCGGGCCGAACGCACCCAAATCCAATGCCGAATTGCTGGAGCGCCTGCGCCTGGCCCGGGAGCGCGGCTACGCCTGGGTGGTGGAGAGCTCGGCGGTAGGCATGTCGGCGCTGGCGGCGGTGGTGGCGGATCCCCGGGATGGCCGGGCGGTCGGGGTGGTCAGCATTGCCGGGCCTACGGCGCGGATGAGCGAGGCGCGGATGCATGAACTGGCGCCTTATCTGCTGGAAACCGTAGAAGAGTTGGCGGCGGCGAGTCCGGCTTCGGAGTTGTTCAGTTAACTCAAGCACGCCGCGACCCTTGTGGGAGCGGGTTCACCCGCGATTGCGGTAGTGAGCCCACTATCGTAATCGGGGGTGAACCCGCTCCCACAAGGTCCGCGTGAACCGGGGAAGTGATTTTTTTCTGCTTGCAATGAATCTGGAACCAAGTTCTAAATAATTGCGTCAGAACAACAACCCCAAGAGACCCCCGCGAAAATGAGCCAACGCATCTTCTCCCTGGCCGCCCTGACCGTGCTCGAGCTGTCCCCGCCGGACATGGTCGAGGTCGCTGCCCGGGCCGGCTACAGCCATGTCGGCCTGCGCCTGGAACCGGCCACCGCCGAAGAACATCACTTTCCCCTGGTCGGCGATGCCGGCCTGCGCCGACAGACCGCCGAGCGCCTGCGTGACACCGGCATCAAGGTGCTCGATATCGAGATCCTCCGGCTCAAGCCGGAAACCCGCGTCGACGATTTCGATGCCCTGCTGGCCGTTGGCGCAGGGTTCGGCGCCACCGAGTTGCTGGTGGCCGGCAACGACCCCGACCAGGCCCGCCTGACCGACAACTTCGCCGCGCTCTGCGACCTCGCCGCGAAGTACGGCATCTACCCGCACCTGGAGTTCATGCCCTGGACCGACTGCCGGAACCTCACCCAGGCCTGGGATATCGTCAGCGCCGCCAACCGCGAGAATGCGTGCGTGCTGGTCGATGCCTTCCACTTCGACCGCTCCGCCTCGCGCCTGGACGACCTGCGCCAAATTCCGGCCTCGCGCATGCGCTATCTGCAATTGTGCGACGTTGCCGGGCCGCGTCCCGACGATATGGCCGAGATCCTGCGCCAGGCGCGCAACGAGCGGCGGTTCCCCGGCGACGGCGACTGTGACCTGCGCGGCCTGCTCGCCAGCGTTTCGCCCGATATGCCACTGAGCCTGGAAATCCCCACCCGGCAGTTGCTGGAGCAGGGCGTGTCCGCGTTGCAGCGGGCGCAATGGGCGCTGGACAAGGCCCGTTCCGTACTGAGCCCCCTTTAAGGCCCCGAGCCCAACGTCCCGAGTCGCGCCCATGCCCTCTGTCAGTCAACCGTTCAAAGGCATCCTCCTGGTCGTCCTGGCGACCTTCCTGTTTTCCAGCCACGACGCCATGTCGAAGTACCTGTCGGGCTTCTATCCGATCGTTTGGGTGGTCTGGGCGCGCTATCTGGTTCACACCTTGCTGATGCTTGGCATCTTCCTGCCCCAGGCCGGCCTGCGCGGGCTGTATACGCGCAGGCCCGGCCTGCAGGCGGCGCGGGCGCTGTGCCTGCTCGGCTGCAGCCTGTTGTTCACCAAGGCCTTGCAGTACCTGCCGCTGGCCGAGGCGACCGCAGTCAACTTCCTTGCCCCGCTGATGGTGACGGCGCTGTCGGTGCCGTTGCTCAAGGAGTCGGTGAGCAAGGGGCAGTGGGTCGCGGTATTGGCGAGCTTCGTCGGGGTGCTGATCATCGTCCATCCGGGTGGGGCGCTATTCACCCCGGCAGTGCTGTTGCCCTTCGGCTCGGCAACCTGTTTCTGCTTCTACCAGATCCTCACCCGCAAGCTGAGCCAGGTGGACAGCCCGACCGCCACCAACTTCTTCACCGGGCTGTTCAACACCCTGGTGATGAGCGCCCTGGTGCCGTTGTTCTGGATCGTGCCAAGCCTGACCCACGGCCTCATGACCCTGGCCCTGGGTACCTTCGGCATGCTCGCCCATCTGTTCCTGACCCAGGCCTTCCGCCATGCGCCGCCGGCCATGCTGGCGCCGTTCAGCTATTGCCAGATTGTCTTCGCGGGGTTGATGGGCATCGTGCTGTTCGGCCAGAGCCCGGACCGCTGGGGCGTGATCGGCATTGCCATCGTCTGCCTCAGCGGCCTCGCCGCAGCCTGGCTGCAAAGGCGCCGCTGAAACGCAAGCGGGGCCTGTCCACCGAAGGACAGGCCCCGCCCGGGGTCACGCAGGGTGGATCAGTCTTCGACTTTCGGGACCTTGCGCGGCGCCATGAAGTACATCCAGGTCAGGGCGATGAAGTACATCGTCGGGATCATGGTGAACAGCACGGCATAGTTGTTGTTGGTGGTGGTCAGCACGTAACCGACGATCTGGGTCATGAACATGCCGCCGATGGCCGCGCACATCCCGCCGAAGCCGAACACGGTACTCATCATGTGCTTGGGCGTGTAGTCCATCACCAGGCTCCAGATGTTGGCGGTCCAGGCCTGGTGCGCAGCGATGGCCAGGGAGATCGCGATGACCGCGACCCACAGGCTGCTGGCGCCGGCGGCGAAGATCACGCCGATGATGGTAGCGGCGAAGATCAGCATCGACAGCAGGCGCGCCTTGACCGGGGTCATGCCGCGGCCGATGAGGAACGAGGACAGGATGCCGCCACCGACGCTGCCGAAGTCGGCGCTGAGGTAGATGACGATCAGCGGGATACCCATCTGGGTAACGCTGATGCCCAGGCTATATTGCTGGTTCAGGAACGGTGGCAGCCAGTACAGGTAGAACCAGAACACCGGCGCGGTGATCGAGTAGGCCAGGGCGAAGGCCCAGGTGCCGCGCATGCGCAGGATCCGCGAGAACGGCACGCCTTTCTGCTCGGGTTCGGCTTCGCCCATTACGTAGGCACGTTCGGCGTCGGTCACGGTTGGGTGGTCTTCAGGGTTGAAGTACTTCAGGCCCCAGAAGATCACCCAGACCAGGCCCAGTGCGCCCATGGCCATGAACGCGGCCTGCCAGCCCCACACGGTGAGGATCAGCGGCAGCAGCATCGGGGTGAACATGGCACCGACGTTGGTGCCGGCGTTGAAGATGCCGGTCGCCACCGCGCGCTCGCCGGCGGGGAACCACAGGCGGGTGGTCTTGACGCAGGCCGGGTAGTTGGCGGCTTCGGTCAGGCCGAGGACGAAGCGGCAGACCATGAAGCCGACCGCCGAGGTGGCCAGGCCGTGGGCACCGGTTGCCAGGCTCCAGAGCAGTACGGCGCAGAAGAACACGCGCTTCACACCGACCCGGTCGATCAGCCGGCCCTGCAGGACGAAGCCGATCGCGTAGCCGACCTGGAACCAGAAGTTGATGTTGGCGTAGTCCATCGCCGTCCAGCTCATCTCCTTGGCCAGGATGGGCTGCATCACGCCGAGGGCGGCACGGTCGATGTAGTTGAGGGTCGTGGCGAAGAAGACCAGGGCCAGCATGACCCAGCGGGTCTTGCCGACGGCCATGGCGCCGCGGATCTTGTCGCCGATACCGGCGTGCGGGTTGCTGCTCAGCGTCTGAGCAACGGGAGTGCTGGAGCTGTGGATCATCGTGGGTTACCCGTATTTTTATGTTTATGGGTCAAGCCTGGGTGACGCAAGAAAAGCGGGCATTACAGGTTATTTGGCAGGATCGGCGCCGCAGTTTGGCCGAGTAGCCTGCTTCATGGTTGGAAATGGTGCGCCACTGCTCAAAAAAGGGTCAATTCGTCTCAACGCATTTCGGGCGATAATCGCACACAAAACTAACCAGTTCGTACCTTTTTCTTGAGCGGATTTTGGCCCCGGCCAATAATTCTTCATAGTTTGGGCACTGCCTGCCCGTAGGAGACTGAAGATGCAGCGTTCGATTGCCACCGTGTCCCTGAGCGGCACCCTGCCGGAAAAGCTCGAAGCCATAGCCGCTGCGGGTTTCGACGGTGTCGAGATTTTTGAAAACGACCTGCTCTACTACGACGGCAGCCCCCGTGAAATCCGCCAGCGCTGCGCCGACCTGGGCCTGGATATCACCCTTTTCCAGCCATTTCGCGACTTCGAAGGCTGCCGCCGCGACCGTCTGGCCCGCAACCTCGACCGCGCCGAGCGCAAGTTCGACCTGATGCAGGAACTGGGCACCGATTTGGTGCTGGTATGCAGCAACGTCGCCGCCGATGCCCTCGGCGAAAAACAGATTCTCGTCGATGACCTCGGCCTGCTGGCCGAGCGTGCCGGCGCGCGCAACCTGCGCATCGGCTACGAAGCGCTGGCCTGGGGCCGGCACGTCAACCAGTGGCAGCAGGTCTGGGACATCGTTCGCGAGGCGAACCACCCGGCGCTGGGCATGATCCTCGACAGCTTCCACACCTATTCGATCAAGGGCGACCCGAGCGGTATCGCCGACGTCCCGGGCGAAAAGATCTTCTTCGTGCAGATGGCCGACGCGCCGATCCTGGCCATGGACGTACTGGAGTGGAGCCGGCATTTCCGCTGCTTCCCGGGCCAGGGCGAGTTCGACCTGCCGGCGTTCCTTGCGCCGATCCTCAAGGCCGGTTATCGCGGCCCGCTGTCCCTGGAAATCTTCAACGATGGCTTCCGCGCCGCCCCGCCGCGGGCCAATGCCGCCGACGGCCTGCGTTCGCTGCTGTACCTCGAGGAGAAAACCCGCGAGCGCCTGCTGCAGACCGCACCTGCGGTAGCCGCCGAGCCGGACCTGCTGTTCGCCCCGCCGGCGGCGGATACCTATGACGGTGTCGAATTCCTTGAGTTTGCGGTGGACGATGCTTCCGGTGCCAAGCTCGGTGGCTGGCTGGAAGGCCTCGGTTTCGCCAAGGTCGGCCAGCACCGCTCGAAGAATGTCAGCCTGCTGCGCCAGGGCGATATCAACCTGATCCTCAACGCCGAGCCGTATTCCTTCGCTCACAACTTCTTCGAAAGCCACGGCCCGTCGCTATGCGCCACCGCCGTGCGGGTCAAGGACAGCGCCAGGGCCCTGGCCCGTGCCGTGGGTTATCACGGCCAGCCCTACCGTGGCCTGGTCGGTCCCAACGAACGCGAACTGGCGGCGGTGCGTGCGCCGGACGGCAGCCTGATCTACCTGGTGGACCAGGGCGCCGATGGCCAGACCATCTACGACACCGACTTCAGCCTCAGCGGCGGGGTCGCGGACAACGGCCTCGGCCTGACCCGCATCGACCACATGGCCATGGCCCTGCCGGCCGACGGCCTGGACACCTGGGTGCTGTTCTACAAGAGCCTGCTGGACTTCAAGGCCGACGACGAAGTGGTGCTCCCGGACCCTTACGGCCTGGTGAAGAGTCGCGCGCTGCGCAGCCAGTGCAGCAGCATCCGCTTGCCGCTGAACATCTCGGAGAACCGCAACACCGCGATTTCCCACGCGCTGTCCCACTATCGCGGTTCGGGCGTGCATCACATAGCCTTCGATTGCGAGGACATCTTCACCGCCGTGAAAAAGGCCAAGGAGGCGGGCGTGGCATTGCTGGACATCCCGCTGAACTACTACGACGACCTCGCGGCGCGCTTCGACTTCGACGACGAGTTCCTCAGCGAGCTGGCCTACTACAACGTGCTGTACGACCGTGACGCCAATGGCGGCGAGCTGTTCCATGTGTACACCGAGCCGTTCGAGGACCGCTTCTTCTTCGAGGTGATCCAGCGGCGCAATGGCTACGCCGGGTATGGTGCGGCGAACGTGGCGGTGAGGCTGGCAGCGATGGCCAAGGCGCGTAGTGGTGGGTTGCGCCACGCCAAGTTGTAAGGCTTGAGGGCCTCATCGCTGGCAACGCCAGCTCCCACAGGTTTGGTGTGCGCCGCAGAACTTGTGGGAGCCGGCGTTGCCGGCGATGAGGTCTTCAGCAGCACCCACAATGATCGGGGTAAATCCCCCTACAACCCTAAGGCTTTCTTCTGGTGCAACCCGGGCCCATAATTGCGCCGTTAATCGAAGGCCACGAGTCCCGTATGACGACTACCCCTGCACTTGCCGAGGCGACGGACAGCACACCGCGCAAAGGTCGCAAGAACAATCCGGAAAAAACCCGCGAGAACATTCTCCAGGCGGCGATCACCGAGTTCGTCCACCAGGGGCTGGCCGGTGCCCGGGTGGACGCCATCGCCGAGCGTACCCAGACCTCCAAGCGGATGATCTACTACTACTTCAACAGCAAGGAGCAGTTGTACGTCGAGGTGCTGGAAAAGCTCTACGGCGATATCCGCAGCACTGAAAGCAACCTGCACCTGGACGAGCTGGAGCCGCGTACCGGCATCCGCCGGCTGATCGAGTTCACCTTCGACCACCATGACCGCAACGTCGATTTCGTGCGTATCGTGTGCAACGAGAACATGCACCACGGCGAATACGTGAAGCAGTCCACGGCCATCCGTTCGATGAACAATACGGTGCTGCGGGCGCTGGACGAGATCCTGCGGCGGGGCGCGGACCAAGGGCTGTTCCGCAAGGGCCTGGATGCACTGGACGTGCACCTGCTGATCAGCTCGTTCTGTTTCTACCGGGTGTCCAACCGCCACACCTTCGGCGAAATCTTCCAGATCGATTTCGAGGACCAGGCCATCAAGGCCCGGCACAAGGAAATGATCTGCGAGTCGGTGCTGCGTTACCTGCAGGCTTGAGAAACACCGCAGGATTGCCCTGCGGTGTCGCTGTCTTCAGTTGCCCAGGCTGTGGAAGTGCTCGGTCATGCGCAGCGGATCGGGGGTAATGCCGGTGAACAGCTCGAACGCCTTGACCGCCTGGTACACCGCCATGGTGGCGCCGTTCAGGGTGCGACAGCCCAGGGCCCGGGCCTCCTTGAGCAGTTCGGTTTCCAGCGGGAAATAGACGATCTCCGCCACCCACAAATCTGCCCGCAACAATGCCTTCGGCACCGGCATGCCCGGCAGCTTGGCCATGCCCATGGGCGTCGTGTTGACCAGGCCGCAGGCGCTGTTCATCGCGCTGTCGAGGTCATGGCCGACCCTGGCCCGGGTGCCGTCGAAGTGCTGGTTGAGGTTATCCACGAGGGCCTGGGCCCGTTGGCTTTCCACGTCGAAAATGATCAGCTGTTCCACGCCCTCGCTGAGCAGGGCATGAGCGACGGCGGCACCTGCGCCACCGGCGCCCATCTGCACTACGCGCTGCCGTGAAACGTCGGTCAGGCCGCGACGGAAACCTTCGGCAAAGCCGAGGCAGTCGGTGTTATGGCCGATGCGCCGGCCGTCCTTGAGCACCACGGTATTGACCGCGCCGATGCCACGGGCTTCGGGCGAAAGGTCATCCAGCAGCGGCAGGATCGCCTGCTTGCACGGGAAGGTGATGTTCAGGCCGGTGTAGCCCATGTATTGGGCGGCGGTCAGGAGTTCTTCGAGGGCAGTGCTGTCGAGCTTCAACTGGTCGAGGTCGATCAGGCGGTAAAGGTAGGTCAGGCCCTGGGCGGCGCCTTCGTGCTCGTGCAGCGCAGGGGTGCGCGAGGCCTGGATGCCCGCGCCGATCAGGCCGGCGAGAATGCCGGGCGGTTTGGCCAGATTCATCGGTAAGACTCCGTTGTTGTTCTTGGCGATTGGAAGAGGAGTTCCGACAAAATGTACCGTTTGGTTAACAGGAATCAACCGGCTGCCGCGTTTAGTGTTCGCTGATCGAACAGGCTCGTGCTAAACCTTGTGCTTCGAACATGGAGGAGGGGCATACATGACAGTGCCGATGGACGTAACCCGGCAGCCGACCTGGCCCGGGCTGGCCAACCTGAGCCAGTCGATTCTTGCCGCGCTGGGCGGCGTGGGTTTTCGCAATGCCTTCGAGCTGGCACCGTCGTCGGCGACCTGCCTGCTGCTGATCGACGGGCTTGGGCATGCCTTGCTGCAGGAACATGCACAACAGGCGCCTTTCCTGGCGGCCCGGGCGAAACCTGAAGGCGTGTTTCGCGTGGGTTTTCCGGCGACCACGGCGTCGAGCCTGGCAACGCTGTCCTCGGGCATGGCCAGCGGGGTGCACGGGATCGTCGGTTGCACCTTCGCCCTCGATGCCGACAGTGAATTCTCGCCACTGACCTGGACCTGTTCGCCCTTCACCGAAGAAAAGCCAACAACCCCGGCCCCGCCGCCGGAGCGCTTCATCGTGCCGCAAACCGCCTGGGAGCAAGCCAGCGAGCAGGGCCTGCGGATCAGCACGGTGATGCCGGCGCGCTATGCCGACTCGCCCTATACCCGGGCCGTCTACCGCGGTTCGCAGATTCTCGGGGCGCCGTCCCTTGACGCTTATCCGCTGCTGGTGCGCCAGGCGCTGAGTGTCGACGCTGCGGCCTATTGCTTCGCCTACTTCGCCGACCTGGACTTCGCCGGCCATCTGTTCGGCCCCGGCTCCGAAGCCTGGCTGGCACAGCTGCGCAGCGCCGACCGGCTGGCCGAGGCGATCTTCCGGCAACTGCCGCAGGGCGCGCGGCTGCTGGTCAGCGCCGACCACGGCATGCTCGGCCTGGACAGCGCCGAGGTGGTGGATTTCGACCTTGAGCACGGGTTGCAGGAGGATGTGCTGGCGATAGCCGGGGATATCCGCGCGCGGCATGTCTATATCGATGCTGCGCGGCACGACCGGGTGCTGGAACGCTGGCGGGACCGGCTTGGCGACGATTACACGGTGCTGAGCAAGGCCAATGCGATCGCCGGCGGATTGTTCGGCGATGTGATGCTGAGCCAGGCGGAAGGACGGATCGGCGACCTGATCGTGGTGCCGAATGCTGGCGGGGGAATCATTCGCAGCGTGGTGGAGCCGGCGGCGAGCCGTTGGCAGGGGCATCATGGGGCGTTGGCCGATGCCGACCAGGTGGTGCCGTTGTTGATGTGTTGACTGTAAGGGCCTCATCGCGGGTGAACCCGCTCCCACAGGGTCAGCGCGATCCGGGTGGGAGCGGGTTCACCCGCGATGAGGCCCGAGAGATCAGCGCCGAACCAGCAGGACCCCACTCTCCATATGGTGGGTATACGGGAACTGGTCGAACAACGCGCAGCGCTCCACCCGGTGGGTGTCATGCAATTGTGCGATGTTCGCCGCCAGCGTCTCCGGATTGCAGGAGATGTACAGGATATTGTCGAAACGCCGGGTCAGCTCGCAGGTGTCCGGGTCCATCCCGGCCCGCGGCGGATCGACGAATACGCTGCCGAACGCGTAGCTCTTCAGGTCGATCCCTTCCAGCCGGCGGAACGCCCGCACTTCATTCAGCGCTTCGGTCAATTCTTCCGCCGACAGCCGCACCAGGCGTACGTTTTCCACCGCGTTGTCGTCCAGGTTGTGCAGCGCGGCGTTTACCGAGGTCTTGCTGATTTCGGTGGCCAGCACCTTGCGCACCCGGGTCGCCAGCGGCAGGGTGAAGTTGCCGTTGCCGCAATACAGCTCCAGCAGGTCGTCCTGGCGCTGGCCCAGGGCTTCATAAGCCCAGCCGAGCATCTTCTGGTTGACCTGGCCGTTGGGCTGGGTGAAGGCGCCTTCCGGCTGGCGATAGCGGAAGGTGCGGCCCGCGACCTGCAGTTCCTCCACCGCGTAATCCCGGCCGATCACCAGGCGCTTGCCCTTGGAGCGACCGATGATGCTCGCCCCCAGATCGGCGGACAGTTGCCGCGCCTCGGCTTCCCACTGCTCGTCCAGCGGGCGGTGGTAGCACAGGGTGACCATCGCATCGCCGGCCAGGGTGGTGAGGAACTCCACCTGGAACAGCCGGTTGCTCAGCGCTTCGCTGGCCTGCCAGGCGCTTTTCAGGCGCGGCATCAGGTCATTGATGCGCTGGCTGGCGATGGGGAAATCCTCGATCAGGATCGGCGTGTGCTTCTCGCCCGGGGCGAACATCGCGTAGTGGCGCTGGCCATCCTGGCGCCACAGGCGGAACTCGGCACGCAGGCGATAGTGCTCGCGCGGCGAGTCGAAGACGGCCGGCTGCGGCGCATCGAACGGCGCCAGCAGCGCACGCAGGCGTTCTACCTTGGCCGCGAGCTGCTGGTCGTAGGTGGAGGGGTCGAAGACAGCACTCATGCGTTGAACCAGCCCAGCTTGATGACGAACAGGATGGAGAGGATGACCAGCGCCGGGTTGAGGTCCTGGCGGCGGCCGGACAGCAGCTTGATGGCGGTCCAGGAAATGAAGCCGAAGGCGATGCCGTTGGCGATCGAGTAGGTCAGCGGCATGGCCAGTGCGGTGATCATTACCGGCGCGGCTTCGGTGATGTCTTCCCAGTCGATTTCCGCCAGGCCCGAGGCCATCAGCACGGCGACGAACAGCAGCGCAGGCGCGGTGGCGAAGGCCGGCACGCTACCGGCCAGCGGGGCGAAGAACAGCGCCAGGAGGAACAGGATGGCGACGACGATGGCGGTCAGGCCGGTGCGGCCGCCGGCGCTGACGCCCGCTGCCGATTCGATGTAGCTGGTGGTGGTCGAGGTGCCCAGCAGCGAACCGGCCATGGCCGCGGTGCTGTCGGCGATCAGGGCGCGGCCCATCTTCGGCATATGGCCGTCCTTGCGCATCAGGCCGGCGCGCTTGGCGACGCCGATCAGGGTGCCGGAGTTGTCGAACAGGTCGACGAACAGGAAGGCGAAGATCACGCTGACCAGGCCGACGTCCAGGGCGCCCTTGATGTCCAGTTGCAGGAAGGTCGGGGCCAGGGATGGCGGCATCGACACCACGCCGCCGAACGGGGTGACGCCCAGGGCGATGGAGGCGATGGTCACGGCGAGGATGCCGATCAGCACGGCGCCGCGGACCTTCATGGCTTCCAGGGCAACGATCAGGAAGAAGCCCAGGGTGGCGAGGATCGGTGCCGGTTGCTTGAGGTCGCCCAGGCCCACCAGGGTGGCCGGGTTATCGACGACGATACCGGCGTTGTGCAGCGCGATCAGCGCCAGGAACAGGCCGATGCCGGCGGCGATGGCCGAGCGCAGCGGCAGCGGGATGCTGTTCACGATCCATTCGCGGATACGGAAGATCGACAGCAGGAAGAACAGCACCGCCGAGATGAACACTGCGCCCAGGGCCACCTGCCAGGTGTGGCCCATGTGCAGGACCACGGTATAGGTGAAGAAGGCGTTCAGGCCCATGCCCGGGGCCAGGGCGATCGGGTAGTTGGCGATGATGCCCATGGTGGTGGAGCCGATGGCCGCAGCCAGGCAGGTCGCGACGAACAACGCGCCCTTGTCCATGCCGGTCTCGCCGAGGATGCTCGGGTTGACGAATAGAATGTAGGCCATGGCCAGGAACGTGGTCACGCCCGCCAGGATCTCGGTCCGCACATTCGTATTGTGGGCTTTCAGTTGAAACAGCCTTTCCAGCATGTCCTGCTCCCCGTGGCGCGATCGGCGCCAAAAATTGTCGACCCGGTCAGGAAAGCACAAAGCGTACCGCATTGGTGCCGTTTCGACCGGGCCGGAAAAAAGCCGCGCATGATACCAGCATGGCTGGCCGAGGGTAATGCGTCCACCGGGCCTTTCAAGGCTGGCCGAGAACCTTGTGGGAGCCGGCGTTGCCGGCGATGAGCCCGCAGGAGCAATGGTGTTGTCTGTTCTGGCCAATCGCCGGCAACGCCGGCTCCCACAGGGATGTGTGTTGTCTGGCGGTTAAGTGTCCGACCGCCGGCTATGCATATGATCCCGCCCCGCCAGCGTCGGGAACAGCTTGATCCATACCCCGGTCACCACCAGCGTGCCGACGCCGCCCAGCACCACCGCCGGTACCGTGCCGAACCAGTGTGCGGTCACGCCGGATTCGAACTCGCCCAGCTGGTTCGAGGCGCCGATGAACAAACCGTTCACGGCGCTGACCCGGCCGCGCATCTCGTCCGGCGTCTCCAGTTGCACGAAGGCGCCGCGGATCACCATGCTGATCATGTCCGCCGCACCCAGCACGGCCAGCACCGCCAGCGAGAACCAGAACGAGGTGGACAGGCCGAAGGCGATGGTCGCCACGCCAAACACCCCGACCGCTGTAAACATCACCCGGCCCACGTTGCGTTCCACAGGGAAGCGTGCCAGCCACAGCGACATCAGCAGCGCCCCCACCGCCGGTGCCGAGCGCAGCAGGCCCAAGCCCCAGGGGCCGGTGAGCAGGATGTCCTTGGCGAATACCGGCAACAGCGCGGTAGCGCCGCCCAGCAGTACAGCGAACAGGTCCAGGGAGATCGCCCCGAGGATGTCCGGGCGGCTGCGGATAAAGCGGATCCCCGCCAGCAGCGACTCGATGCTGGCGCGCCCCTGGGCCAGCGGGACCTGGCGCGAGGTCAGGCTCAAGGTCAGGCAGCAGGCGATCACATAGAGGCAGACGGTCGGCCCGTAGACCCAGACACTGCCGAAGGCATACAGGAACCCGCCCAGCGCCGGGGCGACGATGGTCGCCGATTGCATCGCCGAAGCCGACGCCGCGACTGCACGGGGGAACAGCCCTGGCGGGACGACGTTGGGCAGCAGCGCCTGGGTCGCGGGCATCTCGAAGGAGCGGGCGGCGCCAAGGAGGAAGGCGAGGATGAAGATCAGCTCGCGGGTCACCGAGCCGGTGCTGCTGGCCAGCGCCAGCGACAGGGCGATCAGCGCCTGCAGGCTCTGGCACAGCGCGGCCACGCGGCGCCGGTCGTAGCGGTCGGCGACATGCCCGGTGTGCAGCATGAACAGCACCCGCGGGGCGAACTCCACCAGGCCGACCAGCCCCAGGTCGAGCACGTTGCCGGTCAATTGGTAAAGGTGCCAGCCGATCGCCACGGTGAGCATCTGGAAACCGCTGGCGGTAAACACCCGGGCCAGCCAGAAGGACAGGAACGGACGGTGATGACGCAACAACAACGGAGCCTGATCGGACATCGAGCGCGGGGTCTTTATAGGGAAGGGGTGTTGCAGCGTAACACCAGGCTGTAACAAAAGGTTGCATGAAGCGGCAAAACCCGTGCGGTCAGCGCACCGATCCGTCCTTGGGTAAAGAGGGTGAGGCAACCGGTCACGCGGCAAACGACCACACAACCCTGCAGGGCTTTCGGGACTATCCTTTTTCCTGACGTTGATCTGTATCAATACTTGTATCTGCAACGATTGATCAGCGGCGCCAGGCCATTCAGGCCGCCAATCCCTGCGGTGGGAAATTAATCAGAACAAATCCAGCCGAGTGCACTCCACCACCAAGGGGGCAAGTTGACGTCAAGGCAACGGACCCTGACGCCGGTTTACCTGACAGAGGAAGCACCATGTTCGGATCAGAGGCTCTCGATCTCGCCCGAATGCAGTTTGCGTTCACCGTGTCCTTTCACATTCTTTTCCCTGCCATCACCATCGGGCTGGCCAGCTACCTGGCGGTGCTCGAAGGCCTGTGGCTGAAAACCAACGAAGCGGTATACCGCGACCTTTACCATTTCTGGTCGAAGATCTTTGCCGTCAACTTCGGCATGGGCGTGGTCTCCGGGCTGGTCATGGCCTACCAGTTCGGCACCAACTGGAGCCGCTTCTCCGACTTCGCCGGCGCGGTGACCGGCCCCTTGCTGACCTACGAGGTGCTGACCGCGTTCTTCCTCGAAGCCGGCTTCCTCGGCGTCATGCTCTTCGGCTGGAACCGCGTGGGCCGCGGCCTGCATTTCTTCTCCACGGTGATGGTGGCCCTCGGCACCCTGGTTTCGACCTTCTGGATCCTTGCGTCCAACAGCTGGATGCACACGCCCCAGGGCTACGAGATCGTCGACGGCCGGGTGATCCCGGTGGACTGGCTGGCGGTGATCTTCAACCCGTCCTTCCCGTTCCGCCTGATGCACATGGCCACTGCCGCCTTCGTCGCCACCGCCTTCTTCGTCGGCGCCTCGGCGGCCTGGCACCTGCTGCGTGGCCGCGATAACCCGGCGATCCGCAAGATGCTGTCGATGGCCATGTGGATGGCCCTGATCGTTGCGCCGATCCAGGCGGTGATCGGCGATTTCCACGGCCTCAACACCCTCAAGCACCAGCCGGTGAAAATCGCCGCCATCGAAGGCCACTGGGAAAACGTCGGTGATGAACCGACCCCGCTGATTCTCTTCGGCATTCCCGACATGCAGGCCGAAACCACCCGCTTCAAGCTGGAAATTCCGGCCCTGGGCAGCCTGATCCTGACCCACAGCCTGGACAAGCAGGTGCCGGCGATGAAGGACTTCCCGCCCGAGGATCGGCCCAACTCCACCGTGGTGTTCTGGTCGTTCCGCATCATGGTCGGGCTGGGCATGCTGATGATCTTCGTCGGCCTGTGGAGCCTGTGGCTGCGCAAGCGCGGCACGCTTTACAGTTCGCGGCCGTTCCTGCACCTGGCGTTGTGGATGGGGCCGTCCGGGCTTATCGCCATCCTGGCAGGCTGGTTCACCACCGAGGTCGGCCGCCAGCCCTGGGTGGTCTACGGGCTGATGCGCACCGCCGACGGTGCCTCCAACCACAGTTACGCCCAGTTGGGCTTCACCCTGATCATGTTCGTGGTGGTGTATTTCGCCCTGTTCGGCGCGGGCCTTGGCTACATGATGCGCCTGGTGCGCAAGGGACCGAAGACCGGCGAAGGCGACGAGAGCAACCCGGGCGGCCCTGGCCAGCCCCGTACCCCGGCGCGTCCGCTGTCGGCGGCGAAGGACGAACACGACATCGGCGATGTCAGCCTGAACAAAGAAGGACACTGAATCATGGGAATCGATCTTTCACTGATCTGGGCCGTGATCATCATCTTCGGCGTGATGATGTACGTGGTCATGGACGGTTTCGACCTGGGCATCGGCATCCTCTTTCCCTTCGTCAAGGGCGAGCAGGACCGTGATGTGATGATGAACACCGTGGCGCCGGTGTGGGACGGCAACGAAACCTGGCTGGTGCTCGGCGGCGCGGGGCTGTTCGGCGCCTTCCCGCTGGCCTACTCGGTGGTGCTTTCGGCGCTGTACCTGCCCTTGATGCTGATGCTGGTCGGCCTGATCTTCCGTGGCGTGGCCTTCGAGTTCCGCTTCAAGGCCAAGGCCGACAAGCGTCACCTGTGGGACAAGGCATTCATCTGGGGCTCGCTGACCGCGACCTTCTTCCAGGGCGTGGCCCTCGGCGCCTTCATCGAAGGGTTCAAGGTGGTCGATCGCCAGTATGCCGGCGGCACGCTCGACTGGCTGACCCCGTTCAGCATCTTCAGTGGCCTGGGGCTGATCGTGGCCTACGCACTGCTCGGCTGCACCTGGCTGATCATGAAGACCGAGGGCAAGCTGCAGGAGCAGATGCACGCGCTTGGCCGGCCGCTGGCGCTGGTGCTGCTGCTGGTGATCGGCATCGTCAGCCTGTGGACGCCGCTGGCCTATCCGCAGATCGGCGAGCGTTGGTTCAGCATGCCCAACCTGTTCTGGTTCATGCCTGTGCCGTTGCTGGTGCTGGTCACCTTCTACGGTCTGCTCCAGGCGGTGAAGCGCAACGCGCACTACACGCCGTTCCTGCTGACCCTGGTGCTGATCTTCCTTGGCTACAGCGGGCTGGGGATCAGCCTCTGGCCGCACATCATCCCGCCGTCGATCACCATCTGGGACGCCGCCGCGCCGCCGCAGAGCCAGGGCTTCATGCTGGTGGGGACGCTGTTCATCCTGCCGTTCATCCTCGGCTACACCTTCTGGAGCTACTACGTGTTCCGCGGCAAGGTGACCCACGAGCATGGTTACCACTAGGAGGGTTCAGGTCATGACCGGGAAACACACCTTCGAGCCGGAAAACAAGCCGCTGTGGCAGCGGCTCGGCTGGCTGGCGCTGATCTGGACGCTGAGCGTGGCGAGCCTGGCGGTGGTGGCGTGGCTGATGCGGATGTTCATGAGCGCGGCGGGGTTGAGTACCCACTGACCTTGTGTCGTTGCTATCGCCGGCAACGCCGGCTCCCACAGGAATGGAGTACACCACCTTACCTTGTGGGAGCCGGCGTTGCCGGCGATGAGGCCAGTAGCACCAGCGCTTATTTCCGCGCTTTCAGCACCACGAACTTCGGCGTCGCCGCTACCTGTTCCACCCCACGGAACAGCCGCGCCAGCTTGGTGTGATAGCCCAGGTGCCGGTTGCCGACGATATACAGGGCACCACCCACCACCAGCGCCTCCCGGGCCTGCTGGAACATGCGCCAGGCGAGGAAGTCGCCGACCACCTGCTGCTGGTGGAACGGCGGGTTGCACAACACCACATCCAGCGATTGCTCGGCCTGTCCGGCCAGCCCATCGGCCGCACGGATCTGCGCTTCGCGCTCGCCCAGGGCCGCTCGCCAGTTTTCCTGCGCCGATTGCACCGCCATGTACGACTCGTCCACCAGCGTGTAGTGCGCCTGCGGGTTTTCCAGTGCACTGGCGATCGCCAATACACCGTTGCCGCAGCCAAGGTCGGCGACCCGCGCATTGCCCAGGTTGCGCGGCAAGTGCGGAAGGAAGGCGCGAGTACCGATATCCAGGCCTTCGCGGCAGAACACGTTGGCGTGATTCACCAGTTCGAGCGCTGGCGTGTCCAGCCGGTAGCGGGTCGGGTAGGGCGAGCTGGCGCGAGGTTTTTCCTCGAAGGTGGCGACCAGCAGGCGCGCCTTTTTCTGGGCCAGGGATGCCTGCATCGGGCCGATGTACCGCTCCAGCAAGTCACCTGCAGCCCGCGGCAGGTGCTTGATCATCGCCCCGGCCACCACCTTCGCGCCTGGGGCCAGGTGCCCTTGCAGGCGGATCAGTTGCTCTTCCAGCAGCGCCAGGGTCTTTGGCACCCGCACCAATACATGATCGAAAGGCCCCTGCCACGCTTCGCTGGACGGCACGAAGGCTACGCCATCCCACGGCTGGCCATTGCGCGGAAGGTTCTTTTCCAGGCCCAGGCGGGCAAGAAACGAATCGCCACTGCTGGTTACCGGGAAACGCTCGCGCAGGCTGATCGCCAGGCCACCGAAGCTGTCGTTGAGTACCAGCACCCGGGCGTTGGCCGGCAGGTTGCGGGCCGCCAGATGCTCCAGCAGGTATTCGTCCGCGGCGTCGAACGCTTGCAGTGGATCGTTGGCGTATTCGGGTTGGCGGATCAGGTCGAGTTCGGCGAAGGGGCTGGTCAGCAAAGGCATGGTACGAGGCTCTGGGGCATGGGTGGCACTGCCGGGCAGTGTCAGACAGGCGCCGATTCTACAGGGCTTTGCCGTATAGCGGGGTCAGAGCAGTCCATGCATGGCGGCGATGGCCACGGCGCCGGCCTTGTTGTTGGCGCGCATCTTGGTGATGACGCTGCGGATATGAAAGTTCACCGTGCTTTGCGACAGGGTGAGAATGCAGGCGATGTCGGATGCGGTCTTGCCCGCTGCGGACCATTTCAGCACTTCGCGCTCGCGGTCGGAAAGGCCGAAGCCGTTGGGGCGCAACGGGTTGATGCGTTCGACCATGACGGTATGCATGACATTGCACAGCCACAGGGCCTGGCCGGTCTTGTCGTAGAACTCGCAGCTGTCGATGGCCCCTGCGCTGCGCACCAGGCTGAGCATGCTGTTGTTGCCGCGGATATCGTGCGCGGCCTGGCTCCAGCCATGGGTCAGCCCATGAGTCCTGGCGTCTTCGCGCAGTTGCGGCGTTTCGACGAATACCGCGTCTTCCCAGAGCAGGGGAATCAGCGAGTGGCGGCAGTGCTGAAAGGTCGGATCCTGGGCGAGGTAGTTGCACGCCTGGTAATGAGCGTTCCACTCGGCCGAATAGTTGTTGAACATGATGATCTGCGCGGTCATCCCGCTGGCCTGGCTCTGTACCACCAGGCTCAGGTACTCCATGTCCAGTTGCTGCGCCAGCGACAGGGCGGATTCGAAGATGCGCTCGGGTTCCTGCTCCGCGATCAGGCTTTCGAGCTGCTCTTGCTTCCAATGCGCCATTTGAGTGTCGCTCCCTTTTAAATGGATCCAACTTGCGCTTTTTCGTCTGCTGAGTATAGGAATCGTCCTACAAGATGATTGGTTTTTTTCGCTATAACTTGATCCAGATCATGGTCGGTAACGCTTGGTTGGGGTAAACGCGATGTGTATGCGTTTCCGTCTTCATCTCTCAAGCCACTACAAACCGGTGGTGTTTATTCATACGGCTTTGGGCGAAACTGGGCGCACCTGATTTATGGAGCGAACCATGACTGCCAGCGCGGAGAAATACACCCGCCAGACCCTGCTCGACGTCCAGCCGCTGACGTCCAGCCTGTTCAGCCTGCGTACCACTCGCGATGCCGGTTTCCGTTTCCGTGCTGGCCAGTTCGCTCGCCTGGGCGTCGCGAAGGCCGACGGCAGTGTGGTCTGGCGGGCGTATTCGATGGTTTCGTCGCCGTTCGACGAGCATCTGGACTTCTATTCCATCGTCGTGCCCGGCGGCGAGTTCACCAGCGAACTGAGCCGTCTGCGCGAGGGCGACGAGTTGCTGGTCGATCGCCAGGCCTTCGGCTACCTCACCCTGGACCGGTTCGTCGATGGCCGTGATCTCTGGTTGCTGGCGACCGGCACCGGGATCGCGCCGTTCCTTTCGATCCTTCAGGACTTCGAAGCCTGGGAGCGCTTCGAAACCATCAAGCTGGTGTATTCGGTGCGCGAAGCCCGCGAGCTGGCCTACCTGGACCTGATCGCCGGCCTGGAGCAGCGTGAGTATCTGGCCGAACATGCCGGCAAGTTGCAGTTCATTCCGGTAGTGACCCGTGAGCAGCATCCGGGAGCCTTGAACGGGCGGATCACCACCCTGATCGAGAACGGCGAGCTGGAGCGGGCAGCGGGCCTGGAACTGAGCCCCGAGCATTCGCGGGTGATGCTGTGCGGCAACCCGCAGATGATCGACGACACCCGGCAGGTGCTCAAGGCACGTGGCTTGAACCTGAGCCTGAGCCGGCGGCCGGGGCAGGTGGCGGTCGAGACTTACTGGTAAGTCTGTACGCTGACCCCTGTGGGAGCGGGTTCACCCGCGATGACGTCGGTGAATTCACTACCGTATCGCGGGTGAATCCGCTCCCACAGGGTACGTGCAAACCTTAGGGTTTATTGTTCTGCTGTTTCAGCAAATCGCGGATCTCGGTCAGCAGCGTCTCCTGCGGCGTCGGCGCAGGTGGCACCGACGGCGCGACGGCTTCTTCACGCTTCAAGCGGTTGATCGCCTTGACACCCATGAAGATCGCGAACGCCACGATCACGAAGTCCACCACCGTCTGGATGAACTTGCCATAGGCCAGCACCACCGCCGGTGCATCGCCCTCGGCGGCCTTCAACGTCACTGCCAGGTCACTGAAGTCCACCCCGCCAATCAACAGGCCCAACGGCGGCATCACCACATCGCCGACGAAAGAAGAAACGATCTTGCCGAATGCCGCGCCGATGATGATACCGACGGCCATATCGACGACATTGCCCTTGACCGCAAAGGCTTTGAATTCACTGATCAGGCCCATGGTTTATTCCTTGTAACAATTGAAAGGGGTCAACGCAGTGTAATTCAGCTGCTGGCTTAATGCGCTGCGTCGCAACAAATGACCCCGCTGATAGCCAATGGTTTGGTCGCGATTGGCGCCTTCCCCGGCACGGCGGCTATCATGGCGACTTTTTCCAGGAGATTGCCCATGGCCAAGGCCAAGCGCTTGTACGGCTGCACCGAGTGCGGTGCGACCTTCCCGAAATGGGCCGGCCAATGCAGTGAATGCGGCGCCTGGAACACCCTCACCGAGACCATGATCGAAAGCGGCGGGGCGGCGGCGCCCAGCGGGCGCACTGGCTGGGCCGGGCAGCAGGCGCAGATCAAGACCCTGGCCGAAGTCTCCATCGAAGAGATCCCGCGCTTCTCTACCGCCAGCGCCGAACTCGACCGCGTCCTGGGCGGCGGCCTGGTGGACGGCTCGGTGGTGCTGATCGGCGGCGATCCCGGGATCGGCAAATCCACCATCCTCCTGCAGACCCTCTGCCACATCGCCGCGCGTATGCCGGCGCTGTATGTCACCGGCGAGGAGTCACAGCAACAGGTGGCCATGCGTGGCCGCCGCCTGGGCCTGCCGCTGGACAAGCTGCGGGTGATGACCGAGACCTGCATTGAAAGCATCATCGCCACCGCGCGCAGCGAAAAGCCCAAGGTGATGGTGATCGACTCGATCCAGACCATCTTCACCGAGCAACTGCAATCGGCCCCCGGCGGTGTCGCCCAGGTGCGTGAAAGCGCGGCGCTGCTGGTGCGCTACGCCAAGCAGAGCGGCACGGCGATCTTCCTGGTCGGCCACGTCACCAAGGAAGGCGCCCTGGCCGGCCCGCGGGTGCTGGAGCATATGGTCGATACCGTGCTGTATTTCGAAGGTGAATCCGATGGCCGCCTGCGCCTGCTGCGGGCGGTGAAGAACCGTTTCGGCGCGGTCAACGAACTCGGCGTATTCGGCATGACCGATCGCGGCCTGAAGGAAGTGTCCAACCCCTCGGCGATCTTCCTCACCCGGACCCAGGAGGAAGTGCCGGGCAGCGTGGTCATGGCCACCTGGGAGGGTACCCGGCCGATGCTCGTGGAGGTCCAGGCCCTGGTCGACGACAGTCACCTGGCCAACCCGCGCCGGGTGACCCTCGGCCTCGACCAGAACCGTCTGGCCATGCTGCTGGCGGTCCTGCACCGGCATGGCGGGATTCCCACCCACGACCAGGACGTGTTCCTCAACGTGGTCGGCGGGGTCAAGGTGTTGGAGACCGCGTCCGATCTGGCGCTGATCGCGGCCGTGATGTCCAGCCTGCGCAACAAGCCACTGTCCCAGGGCTTGCTGGTGTTCGGCGAGATCGGTCTGTCAGGCGAGGTGCGCCCGGTGCCGAGCGGCCAGGAGCGCTTGAAGGAAGCTGCCAAGCACGGCTTCAAGCGTGCCATCGTGCCCAAGGGCAACGCGCCGAAGGAAGCGCCGGCGGGCCTCCAGGTGATCGCCGTTACTCGTTTGGAGCAGGCGCTCGACGCACTCTTCGAGGAGTAGGGCGGCGGCGAGGTCTTCTTGCAAGTGATTCTTACTAGCGAGTAGCATGGCTCCTCCATCCCGATAGCCCTCTGGAGTTCGCGTGGCGGAGTCCGACCTCAAGCGCCTGTTCCTCAAGCACGCGAAAAGCCTGCAGGGCCTGCTCACACGCAAGGTACGCGACCCGCAACTGGCCGCCGACCTGGTGCAGGAAAGCTTCCTGCGCCTGGTCGAGCAGAAGGCCGGCGAGCGCATCGACAACACGCCGGCCTATCTCTATCGCACGGCGCACAACCTGATGATCGACCACCTGCGCCAGCAACAGCGGCGCAAGACCGACCTGGTTCCCCACGAAGCCCTCGAAGGCATCGTCGAAGACAGCCCCGGCCTTGAAGACAGCACGGCGACCGAGCAGCATATGCGCCGTCTGCGTGCGGCGATGAACGAGCTGCCGCCACGAACCCGGGAAATCTTCCGCCTCAACCGCCTCGAGGGCTTGACCCACGCCGAGGTTGCCAGGCGCCTGGATATTTCCGACAGCTCGGTGCAGAAGCACCTTTCCAAGGCCTTGGCCTATGTCATGCAGTGTCTTCAGGAACCGGGATGACGAACGGTTTACTGGGAAATACGCCTTCGGACGTCAGCCCTTACATAAGCAGAATTCGAGAGAACCGTGTGAGCAGCCAGATCCCGCCAGAGCAAGCGATTCGCGAGCAGGCCGCCGAGTGGGCGGTATTGCTGGAGGCCGGATGCCTGAGCCCCGGGCAGGAACAGGCATTGGCCGAATGGCGTGAACGCGATCCGCGTCATGCGCGGGCGTTGGCGTTCGCCCGGGCGACCTGGGCCGATCTTGGGCGCCTGGGATCCCTGGACGAGCCGCAGCCTGCGGCGCTGCTGCTGCCGCAACTGCCGCGGCCGGTCACTGGCCGGCCTCGCCGGTCGCGTCTGCGCCTGGCGGCGAGTGCGGCGGCGGTGCTGCTGGCGGTGTTCGCCGTGGTTCGCGGGCCGGATACCGTCCAGCGCCTGAACGCCGACTACGTCACCAGTCGTGGGGAAATCCGCCAGGTCGTCCTGCCCGATGGCAGCAAGGTCGACCTCGACAGTGGCAGCGCCATCAGCCTGGCCTACAGCGATAGCGAGCGGCGCGTGCGCTTGTGGTCGGGGGATGCGCTGTTCGACGCAGTGCCGATCGGTGGCAAGGAAACGCGGCCTTTCGTCGTCGAATACGCCGGCGCCACGACCCGTGCGCTTGGCACGCGCTTCGTGGTCGGTGGGGAAGGGCAGGGTGGCTGGGTCGGCATGCTCGAGCACAGCACCCGGGTGAGCCTGCTCGAGCCGCCGGCCAGCGGCGTTGCCGAGCGGGTGCTAGAGGAGGGCCTGAGCCTGCGCTACGACTCGCAGCATGGCATCCGCGCCTGGCCGGAACAGGATGTACGCCGCGCCAGTGCCTGGCAGCGCGGGCTGCTGATCTTCGAGCGCGAGCCGCTGGCGAAGGTAGCCGAACAGATCAACCGCTACCGTGGCGGGCATGTGGTCATTACCGATTCGGCGCTGGCGCGGCGCGAGGTCAGTGGCATGTTCCGCCTGGACAACCTGGACCAGGCGCTGGTGATGCTGACCGAAGAGCTGAAGGTGAAGCGGGTCGATTTGCCAGGGCTGACCTTGATCTATTGAAAACTTTTCGTCGCTCTTTCGGGCGTAATCGCTGGCAAGCCAGCTCCCACAAGGATTGCATGCACCGCTGACCCTGTGGGAGCGGGCTTGCCAGCGATGAGGCCCTCGAAAATCCCCCTGCTGAAAATTCCCCAAAATTTATTTACTGACTTTCCCCACCCCGCTCGTCTGATTGTTGAGATTGATTTTCATTACTAGAAAATGCCAACACAGCGAGCCACCTGAAGTGACCACTCCACAACAACGACCCTTGCACCTCAACCGGATTGCCCTGGCCTGCAATCTGCTGCTGAGCGTCTGCACCCTGCCGATGGGGATCGGCGTGGTACAGGCGGCCGAGCCGGGCCAGGACGCGAGCCAGCGCAGCGCCCTGATCCGTTTCGATATTCCGGCCCAGTCCCTCGATAGCGCCGTGCTGGCCTTCGCCGAGCAGGCCAAGGTCCAGGTGTTCTTCGACAGCCGCAAGCTGGCCGGCCTGCGCAGCGAAGGCCTGCACGGCGAACATACCTCGCGCGAGGGCCTGGCCTTGCTGCTGGGGGCCAACCCGGTGCGCTACCGCTTCGGCGGCAATGACCAGGTCGGCCTGGAGCGCCTGAGCGATGACGGCAAGGCCCTGGAACTGGGCGCCACGCGGATCCGCTCGGTGAGTGACGGCGATTGGGTCTACACCGCGCCGCGCTCGGTGGCGGTGATCACCCGCGAGCAGATCGACAAGCGCCCGCCCCGCCACGCCGCCGACATGCTGGAGGAAACCGCCGGTGTCTATACCGCGGTCAACCAGCGCGACCCCGGCCTGTCGGTGAATATCCGCGGCGTGCAGGACTACGGTCGGGTCAACATGAACATCGACGGCATGCGCCAGAACTTCAATGTCAACGGCCATCAGCAGCGCAACGGCATCATGGTGGTGGACCCGGAGTTCGTCAGCTCGGTGGAAATCGAAAAGGGCTCGCAATCGGGCATGGGCGGCGCCGGCGTGCTCGGTGGCATTGCCAGCTTCAATACCGTGCAGGCCAGCGAATTCCTTGGGCCGGACAAGGAGTACGGTGGTCGTATCCGTGCCGGTCACGGTATTGGCGAGCTGGGCAATGGCACCTACTTCAATGGCAGCGCGCTGTTCGCCTTCGGCAATGAAGTAGGCGACCTGCTGCTTGGCGTCAGCGAACGCCACTTCGGCGATTACCGCGCCGGTACCAACGACAAGGACAACCTGGGCACCCAGATCCGTGCCCGTGAAGTCTGGCCCCAGGCGTGGGAAAACTGGCTGGAAAGCGAGGTCGGCGACATGGGCAGCGTGACCCGCTCGCGGCTGTTCAAGCTCGGCGTCAACCTGCCCCAGGACCAGCGCCTGCAGTTCAACTACATCGAGACCGACACCGACAGCAAGGATGCCTGGACCTGGCCGACCGATGATCTCAGCGCCTTTTACTACCAGCGCAGCGGCGCCACCGACCTCAACGCGAAGAACGCTTCGATCGATTACAGCTTCACGCCCGACAACGACCTGATCGATGTGCAGGCGAAGGTCTATTTCGTGCGCACCCGCATGGATCGCTGGAACGCCGCGAGCACCGCCAGCCCCGGCAGCGGCAACTGGTTCGGCGCATACAACGACCGTTTCCAGACCGACACCTGGGGCCTGCAACTGCAGAACACCTCGCGCTTCTATATCGGCGCGGTGGACAAGTTGACCATCAACTACGGCACCGAACTCTTCGAAGACCGCTTCAAGCCGGCGACCGATCGCGTGGCCGCGACCAACGAGCAGGCGCTGCCATATGTCGAGGGCGCTACGCCGGAGGGCAAGAAGCTGACCGCCAGCCTGTTCGCCAATGCTCAATATGAGCACGGCGACTGGCTGACCCTCGACGCCGGCCTGCGCTATGACCGCTATCGCCTCAGTGGCGCCAGTGGCATGACCCTGTGGATGTACCCCGAGGGCACCTGGGAAGGTGCTGCTTCGACGAAGACCCGCCAAACCCTGCTCTTCGATGACACGACGGAACAGGGGCATTTTTCGCCGACCTTCGGCATCGCGGTAAAACCGGGTGTCGATTGGCTGCAGCTGTACACCCGCTGGGGTCGAGGCTGGCGCTCGCCGGCGGTCACCGAAGTGTTCATGACCGGGCGTCCGCACGCCGGCAACGCCTCCGAGATGGTCTACCCCAATCCGTACCTCAAGCCCGAGACGTCCCATGATTGGGAACTGGGTTTCAACATCTTCCGCGAGTCGTTGTTGCGCGACGGTGACCGCTTCGGCCTGAAGGTGGCCTACTTCGATACCCGGATCGACAACTTCTCGTTCCTCGACGTCAACGTCAACCTGCCGGATGAAACCTCCTCGGGCACCGGCCTGGGCCGCATGGCTTACCAGAACAACGAGGAAACCACGCGCTTTCGGGGCGTCGAGTACTCGCTGGACTACGACGCCGGGGCCTGGTACGGACGCCTGGCCTACACCCACATGATCGGCAGCAACGATTTCTGTTCCCGGCAGTTCTACATGGGCGGCGCCAAGCAGGTGGTCAGGGTCGGCACCGTGACCCGCCCCGTGCAGGTTGGCAACCGCATCGTGATGCGCCAGTTCCCGGTCAGCGTGGCGCAGGCCAACGACGCCATGAGCAACCAGATCACCTGCGGCAACATCATGGGCAATGCCACCTACATGCCCGCCGACCGTGGCTCGCTGACCCTGGGCATGCGCTTCTTCGACAACACCCTGGATGTCGGTGGTCGCCTGCGCTACAGCAAGGGCAATGGCGCCAACCTCGACACCCCCGGCTACGCCACCCTCGACCAGGCGCTGTGGCCCAAATACAAGGTCTACGACCTTTTCGCCAGCTACTGGATGACGCCACAGGTGAACCTGTCGCTGGCCCTGGAGAACGCCACCGACCAGGCCTATTTCGTGGCCATGGGCGATGTCAACAACCTGTCCCTGGCTCGCGGTCGCACCCTGACCGGAATGCTGGAATACCGATTCTGAAATGACACGGCCCTCGGGCCGCTGGCAACGCTTTTGTCCTTCGGGACAAAAACGAAGGCAGGCGCCTTCGTCAATCCACCCCAACGTTCAGAGGAACAGTCATGAGCATTTCCGTTACTTACGATGCCGCCATTTTCGCCAACTACACCGTCGACGAGTACCTGGCGGAGTGGGCCACCGGATTCGCCACCGCAGGCCATGGCACCAGCAACACCGGTGGTTTCAACAACGGCGGTTTCAACGGTAGCCAGTACGCCACCCACGGCGCCAACGGTTCGGACTACGCATTCATTGCCGGCAGCGATACCGCCAATGGCCTGCATTACGTGTTCAACCCGGCCCTGCCGGCCAGCAGCAACCAGAACCATTACCTGTATGGCTCGCTGGACAACGTTTCCCTGGGCTACGACCTGTCCGGTGGCAACGGCAGCAACTTCGCGCTGGGCAACGACGTTGTGACCTTCTCCGGCCTGGACCTGGACTCGGTGCTGGGCGCCGGCCGCACCGGCAACGAGGTGCACCAAGTGATCTACGGCCTGATGCAGGGCAACACCTCCGCCCTGGAAGGCGTGCTCGACAGCCTGCTGGCCAGCTACAGCGTGTCTACCGACAACACCTTCGCCGAAATCACCGCGGCCTTGAATGCGGCCTCGGCCACCGCCGTCGGCGTCCAGGCGCAGGTCGACGACCTCGCCCTGGCGGCCTGATAGCGGGCAATAAAAAGCGAATGGCAGGTCGCCCTGGCATTCGCTGATCTGCTGCATTTACCCCGCAGCCCGTGTCTTTGCTGGGCCCAGGCTGCGGTGGTGAGAATTCTGTGGCGAGGGTGCGGCGATTGCAATCGCCCGCCGTCGCCGTTTGCGAGGAATCCAAGCAATGGGAACCGCTCCCGTTTCGGCCAACAACGAAGTGCGCCAGGCGCTCAAGGCCTGCCGCGCCGGCTTTGCCAATGTCGGCCTGTTCACGGCGGTGATCAACCTGCTGATGCTGGCGCCGGCCCTGTACATGCTGCAGGTCTACGACCGGGTGCTGTCCTCGGGCAACGAGATGACCCTGCTCATGCTCAGCCTGATGGTCGTTGGCCTGTTCGTCTTCATGGGCTTGCTGGAGTGGGTGCGCAGCCTGGTGGTGATCCGCCTCGGCACGCAGATGGACCTGGGCCTCAATCCCCGGGTGTTCCAGGCCGCCTATGAAGCCAGCCTGGCCGGCAGCAAGGGGGCCGCCGGGCAAGTGCTGGCGGACCTGACCAGCCTGCGTCAGTTCGCCACCGGCCAGGCACTGTTCGCCTTCTTCGATGTGCCGTGGTTTCCGGTTTACCTCGCGGTGATGTTCCTGTTCAGCCCCTGGCTGGGGTTGATGGCGCTGGCCGGCGCGCTGCTGCTGATTGCCCTGGCATGCTTGAACGAACGCCTGACGCAGAAGCCGTTCGCCGACGCCGGGCGACTCTCCCAGCAGGCCGGTGCGCAGGCTAGCGGCAACCTGCGCAACGCCGAGGCCATGGAAGCCATGGGCATGCTCGATGCGGTGCGCCAGCGCTGGACTGTGCTGCACCATGGCTTTCTCGGTCTGCAAAACCATGGCAGCGAGCGCGCTGCCGCGGTGGCCGCGGTGTCCAGGAGCCTGCGCCTGACCCTGCAATCCCTGGTCCTTGGCCTCGGTGCCTGGCTGGCGCTGGAGAAGCAGGTCAGCCCGGGAATGATGGTTGCCGGCTCGATCCTGATGGGCCGTGTGCTGGCGCCGATCGACCAGTTGATCGCGGTGTGGCGCCAGTGGGGTTCGGCACGCCAGGCCTATGTCCGCCTCACTGAACTGTTGCAGGCCCGGCCGCCGCGTCCCGACGGCATGCCGCTGCCGGCGCCCAGCGGTCGCCTGTGCGTCGAGCAGGTCACCGCGCTGCTGCCGGGTACGCGCAAACCTTGCCTGAGCAATCTCGCCTTCGCCCTCGAGCCCGGTGATTCCCTGGGCATCATCGGCGCGTCCGGCTCCGGCAAATCGACCCTGGCCCGCTTGCTGGTGGGTGCTGCCAATCCCTTCGACGGCAAGGTGCGCCTCGACGGCGCCGACCTGCAACGCTGTGACAAAAGCCTGCTCGGCCAGCACATCGGCTACTTGCCGCAAGACGTGCAACTGTTCGCCGGCAGCATCGCCGAGAACATCGCCCGGCTTGGCGAGGTGGATGCCGATGCCGTGGTCGCCGCTGCGCAACTGGCCGGGGTGCATGACATGATCCTCAAGCTGCCGGCGGGCTACGACACCGTGCTGGGGGAGGGCGGCAGCGGTCTTTCCGGTGGCCAGCGCCAGCGCATCGGCCTGGCCCGGGCGTTGTACCGGCTGCCTGCGCTGATCGTCCTCGACGAGCCCAATTCGAACCTCGACGAAGCCGGCGAACAGGCCTTGCTCGCAGCGGTGGCCAAGGTGCGCGAGGCGCGTCGCACGCTGATCCTGATCACCCACAAGCCGGCATTGCTGTCTGGCCTGGAGAAGTTGCTGGTCCTGCAGAACGGCCAGTTGCAGGCCTTCGGGCCCACCGTGCGGGTGCTCCAGGACCTGCAGAAAGCCGCCCGTCCCGCCGTGGTCCCCGGCCCCACCGCGCTGCGCAGCCCGGCCAGCGTCAGCATGAGCTACGGCACACCGAGAGCCTGATCGATGACTGCAACCGCGCCTCTTCCCAACAATGTCCTCGCCATGGACGAGCGCCGCCCTGCGCGTATCGGGCGCTGGATGGTCATCGCCGGCTTCGGCGGTTTCATGCTCTGGGCCGCGCTGGCGCCGCTGGACAAGGGCGTGCCGCTGTCCGGCAACGTGGTGGTCGCCGGCAGCCGCCAGGCGGTGCAACACCCTGCAGGTGGGGTGATCGAACAACTGCTGGTGCGCGATGGCGACCAGGTCACGGCCGGCCAGGTGCTGTTGCGCCTGGATCCGACCCAGGCCCGGGCCCAGTACGAGTCGTTGCGGGTGCAATTACTCACCGCCCGGGCCATGCAGGCCCGCCTGAGCGCCGAGCGTGACGGGCAGAGGACGGTGCAGTACCCGGCCGAATTGCAGAAGGACGCCAGCGAACCCTGGCTGGCGGCGATCCTGGAGACCCAGCGGCAACTGTTGAGCAGCCGCCGCCAGGCCCTGGCCATGGAACTCGACGGCGTACGCGAAAGCATCGCCGGCGCCCAGGCCAGCCTCGACGGCCTGCAAGGCTCGCTGGCCGCAAAACAGGAGCAGCGCCGCGCCTTGCAAGAGCAGTTGCACGGCCTGCGCGAGCTGGCCCGGGACGGTTATATCCCGCGCAACCGGCTGCTGGAAAACGAGCGCCTGTTCGCCCAGGTCAACGGATCGATTTCCGAAGACCTGGGCACTATCGGCCGCACCCGTCGCCAGTTGCAGGAGCTGAAGCTGCGCATCGCCCAGCGCCAGCAGGAGTACCGGCGCGAGGTCAGCCAGCAGCTTGCCGAGGCGCAGTCGACTGCCGCCGATCTCGACAACCGCCTGCGCAGCGCCGCCTTCGACCTGGCCAGTACCGAGGTCAAGGCGCCGGCCAGCGGCACTGTGGTCGGTTCCAGCGTGTTTACCAATGGCGGGGTGATCGCCCGCGGGCAATCGCTGATGGAAATCGTCCCCCGTGATGTGCCGCTGCTGGTGGATGCCCGGGCCTCGGTGGAACTGGTGGACCGCCTGCATCCGGGGCTGCCGGTGGAGCTGCTGTTCGTTGCCTTCAACCAGAGCACCACGCCCCGGGTCGAGGGCGAGGTGATCCTGGTTTCTGCCGATCGCCTGCTCGATGAGCACAACGGACAGCCTTACTACCAGGTGCGTGTACGGGTTGGCGAAGAGGGCCTGGGGCAGTTGGCCGGCCAGGACATCCGCCCGGGCATGCCGGTGGAGGCCTTCGTCCGTACGGGTGAACGCTCGATGCTCAACTACCTGTTCAAGCCCTTGACCGACCGGGCCCATGTCGCCCTGGCGGAGGAATGATGCGTTTGCTGTCCTGCTTCATGTTGCTGGGCCTGAGCCTGCCGGCTGCGGCAGTCGACCTGAGCGATGCCTTCGCCCTGGCCCTGCGCAACGATCCGGCTTTCCACGCCGCCATCGCCGAGCGCGATGCCGGACTGGAATACCGGGCCATTGGCCGGGCGAAACTGTTGCCCAACCTGTCGTACCGCTACAACAGTGCGCGCAATGACTCCGAGGTGACCCAGTCGACCACGGTCGGGAATATCACCCAGCAGCGCGACTACCGCAGTTACTCCTCGACCCTGACCCTGCAACAGCCGCTGTTCGACTACGGCGCCTGGGCCGAGTATCGCCAGGGCGTGGCCAAGGCCCTGCTGGCCGATGCGCAGTTCCGTGGGCGCGGGCAGGAACTGGCGGTGCGCCTGTTCCAGGCCTACAGCGAGGCGCTGTTCGCCAACGAGCAGATTGCCCTGGCCCAGGCCCAGCGCCGGGCCTATGCCGAGCAACTGACCCTCAACGAGCGGCTGTTCAAAGGCGGCGAGGGCACCCGCACCGATGTCCTGGAAACCCGCGCCCGCTATGAACTGGCCAAGGCCCAGGAAATCGAGGCTACGGACAATCTCGATGCCGCGTTGCGCACGTTGCAGGCCATCGTCGGCGAGCCGCTGGAGGTGGAGGATCTTGCACCGCTGGCGGACGACTTCCAGGTGGAGCCGCTGGCGCCGGGCAATTTCGAACATTGGCGCAACCTGGCGGTGAGCAACAACGCCCAGCTCATTGCCCAGCGACATGCCGTGGAAGCGGCGGACCAGGGCATCGAACGCAATCGCGCCGGACACCTGCCGAGCCTCAGCGCCTATGCCAGTACCGGGCGCTCCAGCTCCAGTTCGGAGAGCACCTACAACCAGCGCTATGACACCGACAGCATCGGCATCCAGTTGAACGTGCCGCTGTTCGCCGGTGGCGGTGTGTCGGCGGCGACCCGTCAGGCGGCGGCGCAGCGCGACCAGGTGCAGTACCAGTTGGATGGGCTGCTGAGCGAGACCCTCAACGAACTGCGCAAGCAGTTCAACCTGTGTGCCAGCAGCGCGGCGAAGATCCGTGCCTATGAGCTCGCGGTGGAGTCGGCGGATCGCCTGATCGAAGCGACGCGCAAGAGCGTGGCCGGCGGGGAACGGGTCAATCTCGATGTGCTGGATGCCGAGCAGCAGTTGTACGGCGCCCGGCGTGACCTGGCCCAGGCCCGCCATGACTACTTGCGGGCCTGGTTGCAGGTTCACTATCTGGCGGGGACCCTGGAGGCCAGTGACTTGCAGCGGCTGGACAGGTACTTCGCCAGCCGTGGTGCAAGGGCATCCGCCAGCCGTTGACCACCCGGCAGCGGCCAGCGCCAGCGGGCTTTGCGGGCCGGGAGCAGGCGTTCGTACGCCAGCCAGACCATGCACGCCAGCATCAGCAGGCTGTGGCCCTGTTGCACCAGGCTGGGTAGCAGCATCGCCGGCCAGCAGGCCCCGATGCACCAGAAACCATTGGTCAGCCCGTAGCGCAGGCAATCCCGCAGCATGGGCCAGCCGAAGGCGGAGATCCGCGGCGGATAGTGGCAGTTGTTCAGGCAGTGCTGCTTGGCCGGCGAGGCCTGCCAGAGCATGCACAGGACGAACACCAGCCCGAGCATGAGCCACGGGCTGTCGCTGCCGAGCAACTGCGCGGTGACACTGAGCAGGGCGATAAGCACCCCGGCGGCAGTCCACACCAGGCAATAGCTGAGCAGGAACAGCCCTATGGCCCAGGGGCGGCGGCGGCGCAGGCTACGCTTCCATAGGTAGACCAACGGACCACCCAGCAACAGCGGCATCATCGCCAGCAGCATCAGCAGCCAGGCGACCAGCAGGCCTTGCGGGTCGAAGGTCAGGGCCAGGGTCCAGGCGGACCACAGCCCATCGGAGACCCGCGAAGCCACCGAACCGCAGAATGCCGGGAGCATCAGCTGTGCTGGTGCCCCGAGCATTGCCGCCCAACCGGCGAGACTGGCCACGGCCAGCCAGGGCCATGGACCGTGCAGCAGCCTAGCTGCGAATTGCCGGTTGAACATCGTTACTGGCCCTGGCGGTAGACGCTGATGCGACCGATGGAGATATCGGCCGCCGGGGTCAGGTCGGTGCTGGCGAACAGGCTGATGTGCAGATGATCCAGGTTCAGGTCACCTTGTACATTCAGACGGTTAACGATGTCGGTAATGTCGAGGACCGCTGTCAGGCCGGCCCCGGCGTGACTTTCATCCTTCTGGCTGGCTACCCGTACGCCGAACAATCCGATGTCGCCTGCGTAGAGTTCAGGATGGGCCTCCGGCGACGCACCATCCGGCAGGTTGACGTAGAGCGAGAGGATCACGGCGTTGAGCTTGCCGCGAATATTCTCCACGTTCAGGTAGACCCGCTCCTCTGGTAACGGCGCCGCGTTGCCGGCCGTCAGCAGCCCGCGCGCGGCAAGTTTCTGCGCGACCTTGGCGATACCGGGCTTGTCCAGGCGTACAGGGCTTTCGAAACGACTGCCGAGCAGCTTGATCGGCTGGGCATTGGCGCCGAGCAGTTCGGTGACTTTGGTATCGGCCACTGCCGTTGCCTCCACCTTCGCGGTGGCGAGGTTCGCCTGGGGTGGTGTTGGAAGGTCCTGGTAGGTATAGCCCAGGTCTTGCAGGCTGAGCATCTGCGAGACGATGTAGGTGTAGGTGCTGCCGTCCGGTGCCGGCATGATGAACGGGCGGCCACCCGAAGGAGGACCCTCGACCCAGGCCGGATCATCGACCGGGTTCTTGTGGGCCGGATTGCGATCGAGCCAGACCTGCCAGAGGCGGTCGATGTTGGCATGGTGGAGCCAGAATACGGGATCCAGGCCGGCCATTTGCGGGTCAGACATCAGGCCTTCGAACGGGTCTTTCTCGCCGGGCCTGTTGATGTGGCCACCTACAGCGATGTGCACTGGGTTATGCGGGTTGTTTTCCAGGCCGCCTTGTACGTCGCCGTCGAAATGGAAGACGGTTTCCGGGCCACCGAAGCCAGGCGTACCGCCCGTGGCGCCGCCGGTGAACAGGGCGATGTCCAGGGACTTGAGGTTGATTTTCAGCGGGTTGATAACCACGCGCCCGTCGATCGTGTTGCCAAAGCGCAGTTTCGGCAGGGCCAGCGGGTTGTTGGTGCCGTCGGGCAACTTGGTTTCGTAGAAGATGTGCGGCAGGGTGACACTGTGCAACCGGGTGCCGATCTCGTTGTAGTTCCAGTAGGGCAGTGCCCAGTCCGATGGGCCATTGAGCTTGATGATCGTCTCGCGCACGATGTTTTCGAACGCCAGCAGGTAGCCACGGTGCCAGGGCAGGAAGTACCAGCTCTGGTGCTGGCATTGGTTCCAGAACAGATCCTGGTCCTTCTGCGTGGGCAGGGGCGTTTCTTCGTCGATCTGCCAGTGGCTGATCCACAGGTCTTTCTTGAAACCATGGATAGCGCCGAGGAATTGCCAACTGGTGTTGTCGGTGATCGGTCGCTTCTGCAATTCCTGTACGGCCTTGGCGTACCACAACATGGTGTCGTTCCAGCCGTCTCCCAGATCCCACAGATCCTTACGCACATACGTCATGTTCACGCTCTCCATATTCCATGTGAGGGGATGTTCCATACGGGCCTGCTCACGATAGGCCTGTGGCATCAAAGTGCCATATCCGCGCGTCGGGATGTTGAAGGAAATATACGTGCACCAACCAAACGAAAAGGGGCCGATGCTTGCGCATCGGCCCCTTGAGAACTGCCGTGTAATCAGTGCTCGGCAACGGCCTTTCGTCGCGGCGCCGTTGCGGCATGCTCATCCTCGGCCACCATCGGGATTTCCTTGCCGTCGGCATCGAACAGCTTGCCGTCCTTGAAGTAGTCGCCGTCACGCAGGGCGGAGATGTCGGAATAGACCACGGTGCGCTCATAACCGGCTGCGAACACCGATTGCTGGTCGGAGTTGCCGATCTTGAAGTGGTTGAACAGCAGGTTCAGGGAAATCGCCATGATCGCCGCCGAGCTGATGCCCGAGTGGAAGATGGTCTCGAACCAGTTGGGGAAGTGATCGTAGAAGTTCGGTGCCGCGATCGGGATCATGCCGAAGCCCAGGGAGGCGGCGACGATGATCAGGTTCATGTTGTTCTTGTATTCCACCTTGGACAGGGTGCGGATCCCGCTCGCCGCCACGGTGCCGAACAGCACGATGCCCGCGCCGCCCAGCACCGAGGTCGGTACTGCGGCAATCACCCGGCCCATGATCGGCAGCAGGCCGAGGATCACCAGGATCACGCCACCGGTGGCCACCACGTAGCGGCTTTTCACGCCGGTGACCGCGACCAGGCCGACGTTCTGGGCGAAGGCGCTCTGGGTGAAGGAGCCGAAGATCGGTGCCAGGATGCTCGACGCCATGTCGGCGCGCAGGCCGTCGCCGAGGCGGCGCGAGTCGACCTTGGTGTCGATGATTTCACCGACGGCGAGGATGTCGGCCGAGGTTTCCACCAGGGTCACGATGATCACGATGCACATCGACAGGATCGCGGCGATGTGGAAGGTCGGCATGCCGAAGTGGAACGGCGACGGCATCGCCACCAGCGGGCCGTCCAGCACCTTGCTGAAGTCGGCCATGCCCAGCGACCAGGCGATCAGGGTGCCGATGATCATGGCCAGCAGGATCGACAGGCGCGAGATCGAGGCGCTGCCGAGCTTGCTCAGGGCCAGCACGAAGGTGAAGGTCAGGGCGGCCAGGCCGATGTTCTCCATGCTGCCGAATTCCGGCGACTTGCTGTTGCCGCCCATCACCCAGCGCGCCGCGACCGGCATCAGGGTCAGGCCGATGGTGGTGATGACGATGCCGGTCACCAGCGGGGGGAAGTATTTGGTAATGCGCGAGAAGATCGGGGTGATCAGGAAACCGAGGAACGATGCGGCCATCACCGCCCCGAGCACGCCTGGCAAGCCGCCGCCGCCTTCGGTGGAGAGGATCGCGCCCATGGTCGCCACACCGGCGAACGACACGCCCTGCACCAGCGGCAACTGGCAACCGAAGAACGGCAGGCCGAGGGTTTGCAGCAGGGTCGCCAGGCCGCCGGCGAACAGCGATGCAGCGATCAGCAGGCCAATCTCGGCAGGGCCGAGGCCGGCAGCCTGGCCAAGAATCAGCGGCACCGCAACGATACCGCCATACATCGTCAGAACGTGTTGCAGACCATAAGCGACGTTGGCACCCAGGCCGAGGTTTTCATCTTCCGGACGAGGCGCAGTGGAAGACGTGCTTGGTGAGGACGTATTCATGGGAGCAGGATCTCGGTATTTATTGTTGTGCCGCTACTGTAGACATCTGTTGCCAAACATTGCCAGAGAAATTGTATACAATTTATCGATTGGCTCAGGAACAGTAAGGCCATTGATTTGGCCAAATAGCGGTTGCAGTAATCGTTCCAAAAAGGCGAGACGCTGTACCACGGTGTAGGAAAAAACCGTGTACAGCGCTAAATAAGCTGTCTGGCTGGACAGGAAATGCAGGCGGGGCGAAAAGGTTAGGGCGCTAAAAGATCTTGATCTTCGATCAATTGATGGAATTCGCGCTCCAGTTCGGTGCGGTCTGCCAGGTTAAGCTCCACAAGGCGGCGCAGGTGCTCCATCGAAGCCAGGTCGATGTGCAGGCAGATGAAGCCCAGCTGGGTTTTCTCTACATGGCGCAATTGCACCTGCATCAGCACCTTCGCATCGGGACTGAGGGTGACCTCGGCGTCGAACAACTGTTCGCCATCGGCATCCCAACTGGACGGGACCTCCACCAGCAGCCCCTTGAGGGAGATGTCGACCAGCGTGGCCTTCCAGCGCCGGGCGCCCTGGATCAATTCGGTGGGGGCATCGAAGGCAATGCGTTTGAAGCGTCGACGATCGTTCTGCTCGCTCATGCTCGGCCCTCCGGGTGGGTTCGACAACTATAGTCCAGCCCTTGCCAGCACCGCCCAAGGGGCGCAATCTTCGATAGTGGCGAAGGGCTTCAGAGGCTCTAGACCAACGTGGGGGCTGGCCTTTCCGGCCAGTGTCGCTAGACTCGAAACGCTACCTTTAATCAATTTGCTGGAAGCGAACCATGAACAACAATAATAGCCTGGCCCGCCATATCCCCTGGCTGGTGCTGGCAGTACTAGGGGCCTGTGCGCTCGGGGTGGTTGCCCTGCGGCGTGGCGAAGCCATCAATGCCTTGTGGATTGTCGTCGCCTCGGTGGCGATCTACCTGGTCGCGTACCGTTACTACAGCCTGTTCATCGCCACCAAGGTGATGCAGCTGGACCCTCGCCGGGCCACTCCGGCGGTGCTCAACAACGATGGCCTGGATTATGTCCCGACCAACAAGCACATCCTCTTCGGTCACCACTTCGCGGCCATCGCCGGCGCGGGGCCGCTGGTCGGGCCGGTGCTTGCCGCACAGATGGGCTACCTGCCCGGTACCTTGTGGCTGATCGCCGGCGTCGTGCTGGCCGGTGCGGTGCAGGACTTCATGATCCTGTTCCTCTCCACCCGTCGCAACGGTCGCTCCCTGGGCGACATGGTGCGCGAGGAGATGGGCCGGATCCCGGGGACCATCGCCCTGTTCGGCTGCTTCCTGATCATGATCATCATCCTCGCCGTGCTGGCGCTGATCGTGGTGAAAGCACTGGCTGAAAGCCCGTGGGGCATGTTCACCGTGATCGCGACCATCCCGATCGCGATGTTCATGGGCATCTACATGCGCTACATCCGCCCGGGCCGCATCGGTGAAATCTCCATCATCGGCGTGGTCCTGCTGCTGCTGTCCATCTGGCTGGGGGGCCAGGTTGCCGCGGATCCGGTATGGGGCCCTGCATTCACCTTCACCGGCGTGCAGATCACCTGGATGCTGGTGGGCTATGGCTTCGTCGCCGCCGTACTGCCGGTATGGCTGGTGCTGGCACCGCGTGACTACCTCTCCACCTTCCTCAAGATCGGCACCATCGTCGGCCTGGCCATCGGTATCCTGATCATCGCGCCCGAGCTGAAAATGCCGGCGCTGACCCAGTTCACCGACGGTACCGGCCCGGTCTGGAAGGGCACCCTGTTCCCGTTCCTGTTCATCACCATCGCCTGTGGCGCGGTGTCCGGCTTCCATGCGCTGATCTCCTCGGGGACCACGCCGAAGCTGCTGGACAACGAAGTCAACGCCCGCTACATCGGCTACGGCGGCATGCTGATGGAGTCGTTCGTTGCCATCATGGCCATGGTCGCCGCCTCGGTGATCGAGCCGGGTGTCTACTTCGCCATGAACAGCCCGGCCGCCGTGGTCGGTGCCGACGTCGTGTCGGTGGCGCAGACGGTCAGCAGCTGGGGCTTCACCATCACCCCCGAGCAACTTGAAGCCACCGCCCGCGACATCGGCGAGCACACCATCCTGGCCCGTGCCGGTGGTGCGCCGACCCTCGCAGTGGGTATCGCGCAGATCCTCCACCAGGTATTGCCGGGTGAAAACACCATGGCCTTCTGGTACCACTTCGCGATCCTCTTCGAGGCGCTGTTCATCCTCACCGCGGTGGACGCCGGTACCCGTGCCGGTCGCTTCATGCTGCAGGACCTGCTGGGCAGCTTCGTCCCGGCGCTGAAGCGCACCGAGTCCTGGGGCGCCAACCTGCTCGCGACTGCCGGCTGCGTAGCGCTCTGGGGTTACCTGCTGTACCAGGGCGTGATCGATCCGCTGGGAGGCATCAACACCCTGTGGCCGCTGTTCGGCATCTCCAACCAGATGCTCGCCGGCATCGCCCTGATGCTCGGCACCGTGGTGCTGATCAAGATGAAGCGCCAGCAGTACATCTGGGTCACCCTGGTGCCTGCGGTGTGGCTGCTGATCTGCACCACCACGGCGGGCCTGATCAAGCTGTTCGACCCGAACCCGGCGGTCGGCTTCCTGGCCCTGGCCAAGAAATACAGCACCGCGCTGGACGCTGGCCAGGTCCTGGCTCCGGCCAAGGACATCGGGCAGATGCAGCACGTGATCTTCAACGCCTACACCAACGCAACCCTGACCGTGCTGTTCCTGGTGGTGGTCTTCAGCATCCTGTTCTTCGCCCTCAAGGTCGGCTACGCCGCCCTCGGCAAGAAGGAGCGCAGCGACAAGGAAACCCCGTTCCAGGCCCAGCCGGAAGCTTGATAGAGGAATGCAGTGATGTTCAACGACCTGGGTCGACTGGGTAAGTACCTGGGGCAGGCAGCCCGCCTGATGGTCGGCATGCCCGACTACGACAACTACGTCGAGCACATGCAGAAGAAGCACCCGGACCAGCCGGTGATGAGCTACGAGGCGTTCTTCCGCGAACGCCAGGAAGCCCGTTACGGCGGCAAGGGTGGGCCGAAGTGCTGTTGAGCTTCGGCCGCTAGCGACAAACCTGTGGGAGCCCGGGGCACCGGGCTCCCACAGTCATTTTCAGCGTCAGGAGAATTCGTGTGCATTCCCCCATTCCCGTAACCGTGCTCAGCGGTTTCCTCGGTGCCGGCAAGACCACCCTGCTGCGCCATATCCTCAAGGCCGAGCACGGCCTGAAGATCGCCGTCATCGAAAACGAATTCAGCGATGCCGGCATCGACACCCAACTGCTTGGCGACGCGCCGGTCGAGGTCATGACCCTGGCCAACGGCTGCGTCTGCTGCAGCATCCACACCGACATGACCAAGGCCCTGTTCCTGCTGCTGGAGCGTCTGGACAGCGGTGAGATCGCCTTCGACCGCCTGGTGATCGAATGCACCGGCCTGGCCGACCCGGCGCCGGTGGCGCAGACCTTCTTTATCGATGAGGAACTGCGTGATCGCTACATCCTCGATGGCATCATCACCCTGGTGGACGCGGCCCATGCCGACCTGCACCTGACCCAGGCCATCGCCCAGGCCCAGGTCGGGTTCGCCGACCGCCTGCTGCTGAGCAAGACCGACCTGGTGGACGACGCCACGGTCGAAGCGCTGACGGCGCGGCTCGGCCGGATCAACCGTCGCGCGCCGGTGCGGGTGGTGGATCACGGGCGGATCGACCTGGCCGAATTGCTGGATGTGCGGGGCTTCAATCTCAATGCCGACCTCGGTGGCGGCATGAGCCTGCGGCCGGTGCTGGCGACCACCGCCCCGGACCGGATTTCCAGCCTGGTGCTGCGCACTGAAACGCCTCTGGATATCGACCGGCTCAGCGAGTTCATGAACGAGCTGCTGGAGGAGCATGGCAAGCAGCTGCTGCGCTACAAGGGCGTGCTGAATATCGCCGGGGAGGATCGGCGCCTGGTGTTCCAGGGCGTGCTGAAGCTGTATGGCTTCGACTGGGACACCGAGTGGGCCGAGGGCGAAACGAGGGAAAGCGTGATGGTGTTTATCGCCGATCAGTTGCCGGAAGAGAAGATCCGGGCGGGGTTCGAGGCGTTGAGTCGCTGATCCAGAGAACACCGCGGCCCCTGTGGGAGTCCGCCCAGCCTTTCAGGCTGCGCTGTCGCGCAGAGAACAGTTCCAAAGCACGACGCGTACCCTGTGGGAGCGGGTTCACCCGCGATTGCTATGGTGAATTCACTACTGCAATCGCGGGTGAACCCGCTCCCACAGTGGTCGGTGGCGATCTTGCAGCCACCAAAAAACCGATGCCGGTCACCCGGCATCGGTTTTTTCAGTACAGCCCTGAATCAGTTGCCGTAGACAGGCAGCTTCTTGCAGATGGCCTTGACCTTCTCGCGAACGGCGTCGATCACCGCTTCGTTGTTCAGGTCAGCCAGGATGTCGCAGATCCAGCCAGCCAGTTCCTTGCACTCGGCTTCCTTGAAGCCGCGAGTGGTGACGGCTGGAGTACCGAAGCGCAGGCCCGAAGTGACGAACGGGGAGCGCGGGTCGTTAGGCACGGAGTTCTTGTTGACGGTGATGTAGGCGCGGCCCAGGGCAGCGTCGGCATCTTTGCCGGAGATCTCCTGCTTGATCAGCGAGAGCAGGAACAGGTGGTTCTGGGTGCCGCCGGAAACGACGTCGAAACCACGCTCGATGAACACGCTGGCCATGGCCTGGGCGTTTTTCACGACCTGCTGCTGGTAGGCCTTGAACTCAGGCTGCAGCGCTTCCTTGAAGCAGATGGCCTTGGCCGCGATCACGTGCTCCAGCGGGCCGCCCTGGGCGCCCGGGAAGACTGCGGAGTTCAGCTTTTTCTCGATGTCGGCGTTGGCACGGGCCAGGATCAGGCCGCCACGCGGACCACGCAGGGTCTTGTGGGTGGTGGTGGTGACGACGTCGGCGAACGGAACCGGGTTCGGGTAGACGCCTGCGGCGACCAGGCCGGCCACGTGGGCCATGTCGACGAACAGGTAGGCACCCACTTTGTCGGCGATGGCGCGGAAGCGGGCGAAGTCCAGGACCTGCGAGTAGGCCGAGAAACCGGCAACGATCATTTTCGGCTTGTGCTCGACCGCCAGGCGCTCGACTTCGTCGTAGTCGATCAGGCCGTTACCGTCGATGCCGTACTGGATGGCGTTGTACAGCTTGCCCGACGAGCTTACCGACGCACCGTGGGTCAGGTGGCCACCGTGGGCCAGGCTCATGCCGAGGATGGTGTCGCCAGCCGACAGCAGGGCCAGGTAGACCGCGGCGTTGGCCTGGGAACCGGCGTGCGGCTGGACGTTGGCGTAGTCGGCACCGAACAGTTCCTTGGCACGATCGATGGCCAGTTGCTCGACCACGTCGACGTACTCGCAACCACCGTAGTAGCGCTTGCCCGGGTAGCCTTCGGCGTACTTGTTGGTCAGGACCGAGCCCTGGGCCTCCATCACGGCCGGGCTGGTGTAGTTTTCCGAAGCGATCAGCTCGATGTGCTCTTCCTGGCGCTGGGCTTCCTGCTGCATGGCTTCGAAGAGCTCGGCGTCGTACTTGGCAATGGTCAAATCACGGCTGAACATGGCGGTCCTCAAGGATCGGGCTGAAATAGGCCGGCATTCTACCCCATAGACTTTTGTCTGGCATATGAAAGGGCGTCATCTGGCGGACAAATGGGATTCAAGCAGGGGAAAACCGGCTGCTATTCCAGCATGAACAGGGTTTCGTTGCTGAATTGCGCCTCGAACTGGTGGGCCGGCATCGGCCGGCCGAACAGATAGCCCTGGACTTCGTCGCAGCCATGTTCGCGGAGGAATTCCAGCTGCTCATGGGTTTCCACGCCCTCGGCGATCACCGCCAGGTTGAGGCTGTGGGCCATGGCGATAATCGCCCGGGCGATCTGCGCGTCCTGCTCGCCCTCGGGAAGGCCGTCGACGAAGGTGCGGTCGATCTTCAGCACGTCGATGGGGAACTGCTTGAGGTAGTTGAGCGACGAATAGCCGGTGCCGAAATCGTCGACGGCGATGCTCAGGCCGAGGTTCTTCAGGCTGTCGAGGATCTGCATGGCCTCGTGGACTTCACGCATCAGGATGCTTTCGGTCAGTTCCAGCTCCAGGCACGCCGGCGGCAGGCCGGTGTCCTTGAGGATGGCGGCGATGCGGTTGCCCAGCTGGCCGTCGGAGAACTGCCGCGCCGAGATGTTCACCGAGACCTTCGGCACCCGCACCCTGGCCTGGTGCCAGGCCTTGAGCTGGCGCGAGGCTTCGGCGATGACCCAGTCGCCCACATCCACCACCAGGCCCAGTTCCTCCATCACCGGGATGAAATCCCCCGGCGGCACCAGCCCGCGCTGTGGATGCCGCCAGCGCAGCAGGGCCTCGGCTCCGGTCAGGCGCTTGCCGTCGCCGCTGAACTGCGGTTGGTAATAGAGGATGAATTCGTTCTGCTCCAGGGCATGGCGCAGGTCGCTTTCCAGCTCCAGGCGCTCCAGGGCGCTGGCGTTCATGTCGGCCTGGTAGAACTGGAAGTTGTTCTTGCCGCGTTCCTTGGCGTGGTACATCGCGGTGTCGGCGTTCTTCATCAACTGGCTCAGCTCGCTGCCGTCCTGCGGGCTGAGGGCGATGCCGATACTGGCGGTGACGAAGAACTCGCGGTTCTCCAGGACGAACGGCCGCACCAGGCTGGTGAGGATCTGCTCGGCCACATGCACGGCGCGGTGCAGCGCCATTTCCCGGGTCGCCCGCGGCTGCAGGAGCAGGGTGAACTCGTCGCCACCCATGCGCGCCACCGTGTCGTCGTCATCGACGCAATCGAGCAGGCGCTCGGCCATGTCCTTGAGCATGCGGTCGCCGGCGGCATGGCCGAGGGAGTCGTTGATCGGCTTGAAGCGGTCGAGGTCGAGGAACATCAGCACCACCCACGACTTGTGCCGCTCGGCCTGCTGCAGCGCGGTGTACAGGCGGTCCTGGAATAGCGTGCGGTTGGGCAGGTGGGTGAGGGCGTCGTAGTAGGCCAGGCGATGGATGCGCTGTTCGCTGGCCTTGCGCTCGCTGATATCGGTGAAGAAGCACACGTAGCTGGCCAGGTCGCCTTCGTCGTCGAGCACCGCGGTGATGCCGACCCACGCCGGGTAGTGCTCGCCATTGCGTCGCTTGAGCCAGATCTCACCTTCCCAGGTGCCGTGCTGGTGCAGTTGCTTGAGGATGTAGCGCAGGGTCGAGTCCTGCTGGCCGTCGACCGTGAGCATGCTCGGCACCTGGTCGAGCACGTCGCGCACGGCATAGCCACTGACCCGGCTGAAGGCTTCGTTGGCCTGGACGATGTAGCCGGCCGGATCGGTGATCAGGATCGCCGACGTGGAATGCTCGAAGACCGTCGCGGCCATGCGCAGGTCTTTTTCCGCACGGCGCTGCTGGCTGATATCGCGACCGACGCCGAGGATCCCGCCGAACTGGTCATGTTCGTCCCAGACCAGCACCAGGCGCAGTTCGATAGGGATCTTGCGGCCATCGGCGCGCAGGCAGTCGAAGAGGAACAACTGGGTCGGCACCTGGGTACGCAGCGCGGCCAGTTGCGCGGCATCGCCGAGCGCGCGGTTGACCCGCTCGACCAGGGTATACAGCCCGGCCAGTTGTGCCGGGTTGGCGATGGTCGACTGCCAGCCGTTGCTGAAAATCCACTCGACGTCGTAGCCCAGCACCGATTGCACCGAAGGACTGACGTAGTTGAGCTGGAGGCGGTCGTCGGTGGAGAAGATCACGTCGCTGATGCTTTCAGCGAGCATGCGATAGCGCTGTTCGCTATCGCGCAGGGATTCGCTGGCCTCCAACTGGTCGGTGACGTCCTTGGCCACGCCGATGATCCGCGTGACGTTGCCGGCGGCATCCCGGGTCAGCACCTGTTCGCGGATGTCGTAGCGGCGCCAGCGCTGGTCGTGATGGCGGAAGCGCAACTGGCAATGCAGTTGCTCGACATAGCCGCTTTCCCGCTGCTGGCGGCGCAGGTCGCGGTACAGCTCGGCGTCCTCCGGATGCAGCAGGATCTCCCAGAAGAATTCGCCCATGCGCGCCAGCTCGTGGCGCTCGTAGCCGAGGGTCTGGCCAAGATGGCGGTTGCTGAAGATCATCCGCAGGCTTTGCACGTCCTGGACGTAGAGCTGGTCCGGCACGGTGCGGACCACGTCGGACCAGAAACTCTCGCGCTCCAGCAGCGACAGTTCGACACGCTTGCGGCTGGTGATATCGCTGATGCTGAGGATCACCGCCCGATAATCGCGGCGTTGTTCAGGGAAGCGCACCATCAGCCACAGGTGCTGGTCCAGGCCATGCGCGGTCGGCAAGCGCACTTCCAGTTCCAGGCGTGCCTGGCGGTCCAGCACCGCCGCTACCAGTTGCACGCCGACGCCGCCGTTTTCCAGGGCATTGCCGGCGATCAGGTGCCGCCAGGTGCCTTCGCAGCAATCGACGCCCAGCAGCTGCAGGGCAACCTGGTTGACTTCGGTGACCTTCAACTCGCGCAGCAATTGCTCGCGCAAGGTCGGGTCGGCGTCCAGGCGTTGTTCCAGTTCCAGGCGGCTGCGCAGGCGCAGGCGGTCGAGGATCGGGTCCAGGCCCGACAGGTCCAGCACGCACAGGGCGACGCCGGTGCTTTCGAAGATGTCCTGGTAGCGGCGGCGCCCGGCCTGGAGCATCTGGTTGCGCCGACGCATGTTGAACAGTGCCAGCACGGGCAGCAGCGCGCAGAGCAGGCCGAGCAGGGCCTTGCCGACCAGCGCCGGGAGCAGTTCACCGCGGGTGCGCTCGGCATCGTGGAAGCCGCGCAGTTGCCAGTCGCTGTTATCGACGAAGGCCAGCATCACGCTTTGCAGCGGTGCGGTTTCGGTCGTCGGCGACGTCGCCTGTTGGCGTTGCAGGTGCTGCTGGATGATCCCGGCGGTCTGGCCGTTTTCCAGTTGCCACTGGAGATGGTCGGCGGGCTCCAGGCGTTCGGCCAGTTGCTGGTACCAGGACGGTTCGAAGCGCAGCAGCCAGTAGCCAGCGCCGTCGCGCTGGCGCAGCAACAGATAGACCCGCTCGTTGCCGGGCGCATTGCTGAAGTGATGATCCTGCTCGTGGTTCAGGCGCAGCAGTTCGGTCATGGCCGCCTGGTCCGGCGACGGGCCAAGGCTGTCGCGCAGGATCCGCCCGTCGCCATCGAGCCAGGCCAGGCTGGCGAGGGCGGGCTGGCGCTGGTGCAGGCGGGCGTACAGCCCCGCCAGGACGTCGGTATCTGGTGCAGTGGCACCGACCGGCAGCAGGTTGCGTGTGCGTTCGGCTTCCAGGGCCAGGCTCAGGTTGAGGCGATCGGCAATCTCGGCGCTGGCATCGATGCTGTGCTGGCGGCGTTCGGTGACGGTGCGGCGGTATTGATCGAAGGTTTGCCACAGCAGCAGAGCCAGCAACAGCAAGGCCAGGGTGGCCAGGGCACCCTTGAGCGAGCCGCGCAGGGGCTGACCCGACGCAACGGCGGCTTTGCGCAAGGAAGGCGGCTGATTGAGGTCGGTCAAACGGTGTTCCTGCGGTATGGCTGGCTGGTCGTCGCAGCGCGCACTATAAGCCGGACGCCCGAAGGGCGGCTAGCATGACCTGACTTGTGGCAAAGTGCCAGTCCTGTTCATCGGGCCGGCACCTGCCCGGCTGTGCTGCCCCTGCCCGGCGGCGTCCAGTTGGGGTAACCTTGGCGGTTCCGATTATCCGTTACCGAGGGTGAGGCCGCTGCCCGTGCCCGCCGTGAGCCTGCCCTGACAGAACACGGCGCTCCACCCCGATACCCGGTTTTTGTCCAGCCCTGTCCCGTGGACGGGGCTTTTCCAACGATTCGAGCGAGGTCCGCATTTTGGCTCAATACGTTTACACCATGCACCGGCTGAGCAAGGTTGTTCCGCCCAAGCGTGAAATTCTCAAGAACATCTCCCTGTCGTTCTTCCCTGGCGCCAAGATCGGCGTCCTGGGCCTGAACGGCTCGGGCAAATCCACCTTGCTGAAGATCATGGCCGGCGTCGATACCGAGTTCGACGGCGAAGCCCGCCCGATGCCGGAGCTGAACGTCGGCTACCTGCCGCAGGAGCCGCAGCTGGATCCCTCCAAGACCGTGCGCGAAGTGGTCGAGGAAGCGGTCAGTGTGATCAAGGATGCCCAGGCCCGCCTGGACGAGGTCTACGCGGCCTACGCCGAGCCGGATGCCGATTTCGACAAGCTGGCCGCCGAACAGGCCAAGCTGGAGGCCATCCTGCAGGCCAGCGACGGCCACAACCTGGAGCGCCAGCTGGAAGTCGCCGCCGACGCCCTGCGCCTGCCGGCCTGGGAGGCCAAGGTGGAACACCTGTCGGGCGGTGAGAAGCGCCGCGTCGCCCTGTGCCGCCTGCTGCTGTCCGCGCCGGACATGCTGCTCCTCGACGAACCGACCAACCACCTGGACGCCGATTCCGTCGCCTGGCTGGAACACTTCCTCCACGACTTCCCGGGCACCGTGGTGGCAATCACCCACGACCGTTACTTCCTGGACAACGTCGCGGGCTGGATCCTCGAACTCGACCGCGGCGCCGGTATTCCTTACGAGGGCAACTACTCCGGCTGGCTGGAAGCCAAGTCCGAGCGTCTGGCCCAGGAATCCAAGCAGCAGTCGGCCCATGAAAAGGCCATGAAGGAAGAGCTGGAGTGGGTGCGCAAAGGCGCCAAGGCCCGCCAGTCCAAGTCCAAGGCCCGTCTGGCACGCTTCGAGGAAATGCAGTCGCAGGAATTCCAGAAGCGCAGCGAAACCAACGAGATCTACATCCCGGCCGGTCCGCGCCTGGGCGACAAGGTCATCGAATTCAAGAACGTGACCAAGGGCTACGGCGACCGCGTACTGATCGACAACCTGTCGTTCGTCATGCCAAAAGGCGCGATCGTCGGCGTTATCGGCGGTAACGGCGCGGGTAAATCGACCCTGTTCCGCATGCTGATGGGCAAGGAACAACCGGACTCCGGCAGCATCGAGATCGGCGAAACCGTGCAACTGGCCTGCGTCGACCAGAGCCGCGAGGACCTGGACGGCAACAAGACCGTGTTCCAGCAGATCTCCGACGGTTCCGACCAGATCCGTATCGGCAACTACGAGATTCCGTCGCGCACCTACGTCGGTCGCTTCAACTTCAAGGGCGGCGACCAGCAGAAGTTCGTCAAGGACCTGTCCGGTGGTGAGCGTGGCCGTCTGCACCTGGCCCTGACCCTGAAAGAGGGCGCCAACGTCCTGCTGCTCGACGAACCGTCCAACGACCTGGACGTGGAAACCCTGCGTTCGCTGGAGGAAGCCCTGCTGGACTTCCCGGGCGCCGCCATCGTGATTTCCCACGATCGCTGGTTCCTGGACCGTGTCGCGACCCACATCCTGGCTTACGAGGATGATTCGCAGGCGGTGTTCTTCGAGGGTAACTACACCGAGTACGAAGCCGATCGCAAGAAGCGCCTGGGCGAGGCTGCTGCCCAGCCGCACCGGGTACGGCACAAGAAGCTGGCCTGATAAGGCTGGTCGATTGATGCACAGGAATGGGGCCCTTAGTGGCCCCATTTTTGTGCCTTAGGTTCAGATCGATGATGGCCCATCGCTGGCAAGCCAGCTCCCACAGGCATGGTGCGTGCAGTCCCTGTGGGAGCTGGCTTGCCAGCGATGAGGCCCCTTGAATTCTGTATACATTTACAGAAATGCACCAAAAAAATTCATAAAAACGACATTTCGCCCTGTTCCAGTGCGATTGCTTCTTGGTAAAGTCCCGAAAAAACCAAAAAGTCCAACTCCCTCGGTGAGATGTCTACTCATGACTGAATCTGTCGATCACTTCCTGGCACGGCTGAAACAACGCGACCCTGCCCAACCCGAATTCCACCAGGCTGTCGAAGAAGTCCTGCGCAGCCTCTGGCCGTTCCTCGAAGCCAACCCGCACTACCTCGAAGCCGGCATCCTCGAGCGCATGGTCGAGCCCGAGCGCGCCATTCTGTTCCGGGTGTCGTGGGTCGATGATGCAGGCAAGGTCCAGGTCAACCGGGGTTATCGCATCCAGATGAGCAGCGCCATCGGCCCGTACAAGGGCGGGCTGCGCTTCCACCCGTCGGTGAACATCGGCGTGCTGAAGTTCCTGGCGTTCGAGCAGGTGTTCAAGAACTCCCTCACCTCCCTGCCCATGGGCGGCGGCAAGGGTGGTTCGGACTTCGATCCGAAGGGCAAGAGCGACGCGGAAGTCATGCGTTTCTGCCAGGCCTTCATGAGCGAGCTGTATCGCCACATCGGCGCGGACCTGGACGTTCCGGCCGGTGACATCGGTGTCGGCGCGCGCGAGATCGGCTTCATGTTCGGCCAGTACAAGCGCCTGGCCAACCAGTTCACGTCGGTACTGACCGGCAAGGGCATGACCTACGGCGGTAGCCTGATCCGTCCAGAGGCCACCGGCTACGGCTGCGTGTACTTCGCCGAGGAAATGCTCAAGCGCGAGGACAAGCGCATCGATGGTCGTCGCGTGGCCATTTCGGGCTCCGGCAACGTTGCCCAGTACGCGGCGCGCAAGGTCATGGACCTGGGCGGCAAGGTGATCTCGCTGTCGGACTCCGAAGGCACCCTGTTCGCCGAGGCCGGCCTGACCGACGCCCAGTGGGATGCGCTGATGGAGCTCAAGAACGTCAAGCGCGGTCGCCTGAGCGAACTGGCCGGCCAGTTCGGCCTGGAATTCCGCGCCGGCCAGCGCCCCTGGAACCTGCCGTGCGATATCGCCCTGCCATGTGCGACCCAGAACGAGCTGGACCTGGACGATGCCCGCGCCTTGCTGGCCAACGGCTGCATCTGCGTGGCCGAAGGCGCCAACATGCCGACCACCCTGGAAGCCGTCGACCTGTTCATCGAAGCGGGAATCCTGTTCGCCCCGGGCAAGGCGTCCAACGCCGGTGGCGTTGCGGTCAGCGGCCTGGAAATGTCGCAGAACGCCATGCGCCTGCTGTGGACCGCTGGTGAAGTGGACAGCAAGCTGCACAACATCATGCAATCGATCCACCACGCCTGCGTTCACTATGGCGAGGAAAACGGCCGTATCAACTACGTCAAGGGCGCCAACATCGCCGGCTTCGTGAAAGTCGCCGATGCCATGCTGGCCCAGGGCGTGGTCTAGGATTCAGGCTCCGGCTCGATGGTGACGACTTCGATCAACTGATCGCCCGCCGGTCGCCGCCACACCACCTCGTCACCAGGCGCCGCTCCAAGCAGCGCCCGGCCCAGCGGGGAACCCCAGTTGACCAGGCCGGCAGCGATGTCGGCCTGGTCTTCCCCCACCAGTTGCACCTTGTGCTCGCGATCCTGCTCATCGACGTAGGTCACGCGGCTGCCGATCTGTACCTTTTCCCTTGAAGTCGCCGTGGGCACCACCTGGGCGCTCTGTTGCCGTGCGCTGAAGTAGCGCAGGTCGCGCTCGGTATCGGCCAGGTGTTGCTTGTCGCCCCGTTCGCCCTGGGCCAGCAGTTCGCTGCGCAGGCGATTGAGCTGCGCGACGCGCTCCTGCAGAAGCGCCAGGCCGCGGGCGGTCACGTAGTTGGGCTGCTCGCTGATGCTGCGCTCGACCGGCTGGCTGGCCTGGTTGGCAGCTTGGTCTTCGTTGACGAATGCTCGGCTCATGAAGGTCTCCTTTGCCAGAAGACCATGCTGACAGGCCCGGGGTTGCAGTGGATGTCCGATTACGACCTGTTCAGCGCCGATAGGCCCTGGCGGCGTCGCGGTCCTTTTCCTGCTGCCAGCGCTCCTCGCGTTCGTCCCAATGGCGGTCGTAGTAGCGTTGCTGGTCCTGGCTCTGGCGCATCGCCTGGCATTGGCGAAAGCCATCGTCCCAGCCGGTTTCGTACTGGCGTTCGTGCAGGTAGCGTGGCACGTTCTTGCGAAACGCCCCCGCCATCATCCCGGCGGCCTGCTGGCCGCTGCCGCAGCCGTCCTGGAAACCGTCGGCGTAGGCCGGTGGATACCCCTGGTCAAGCAACTGCTGGTGGGTCGACTGGCAACCGGCCAACAGCAACAACACAACAAAACAGTACCGCCGCATCGCAACACTCTCCGCATGATGGGGAAAGTCTAGGTGGGGGAATGTCAGTGTGGTGTCAAAAGGCCGTGAAACTCTCGCAGAGCTGGTGGCAGCACCGCGTACCCTGTGGGAGCGGGTTCACCCGCGATTACTATGGTGAATTCACTACTGCAATCGCGGGTGAACCCGCTCCCACAGGGTACGCGGCGCGGCATCAGTAGTTGTACCACTTCAATTCCAGCATCACCTCGTTCTGCGCCGTCGCCAGCTGGCTGAACTCGCGCTTGGCGCTCAACCTTAACCCGAGGCTGTCACTCAGCTCCCATTGCTGGTTAAGGCTGAGGCTGCGCCGCACCTCGCCATTGGTGAAGTAATCGCCCTTGGCCTCGACGCTCAGGTTGCCCAGCCCGTTGCGCCACAGCACCCCGGTGTTGAACCCGGCCGCCGGGGCGATGAACTGGGCGAAGTCGTTGTGATGCTCGACGCGCACCGTGCCGAGGGCAAAGCCGAGCATGTCGTCACCGAGTTTCCAGGTGCCGCCCGCGCCGCCATTGACGTGGCTGACCAGCACCTCGTCGTCATGCTTGCCCGGCACCTGCTCCAGGCCTCCGGAAACCTGCCACGACCAGGGCTTCAACAGGTCGTTGCGCGGCGTCAGCGAGCGAATGGTCGCCAGGTCCAGGCGCTGCACCTGCCAGTCGTTGCCTTCGTACTGGCGCAGCTTGAGCTGGAGGATCTCGATCTGCGCACCAAGGGGGAACCCGTAGGCATTGTCATTTAGGTCGTGATAGGCCATGCGCAGACCATACTCGGCGAATGCGCGATCTTCCCGGGTGCCGACCCCGAGCTGCCAGGTGCGCGACTCATGGCCGTCTTCGGGCAGGCCCGGGCGCTCGATCTCCAGCGGCGGCGGTGGATTGCGATTGATTGCCCGCAGCAGTTCGAAGCTGCGCCTGGCCTGGTCCGCATCGCGCTCCTGGCCAGTGGCGCGGTAGCGTTCCAGGCGGTAGGCAGCATCCTGCACCAAGGCCTGGCGGGGCTTGGGCAGGGCAGTGAATTCGGGGCTTTGCAGCTTGCCGGTATCGGCGGCCACCGCCAGTACCTGTTGCTGTTCGGCCTTGTCCAGTGGCTCGGCACGGGCCAGCAGTTCGCGTTCCCGCGATGGCCGGTAGTCCACGCGTTCAACCAGGCCGGCCTTCTTCACCGCCTTCACGGTATCGGTGGGAATCGCCGTGAGCGGGAAGTGCGAGGTCAGGTCCAGGCTCGGGCGGGCGACCTGAAGCAGTTCCAGCAGGCGGTAGGAGCAGTTCTCGTCGAAGAAGAAATAGTCGAAGCGGATCTGCTTGAGTTCCCAGATATGCTCGACCATGCGCCCGGTTTCCTCGGGCGTGAGGTTCAGCCGGTACTCCCACAGGTCGCGGTTTTCCAGGCTGCGGTACTCGGAAAGCTTTTCCTGGTAGGGAACGAAGGCGAACAGGCCGGGATAACCGCCCATCAGGCCCTTCCAGGCGTAAAGAATGCTGTTGTCGTTGCCTTCGATATAGGCCCCGAAGTTGACCGCATAACTGAGCAGGGCGGTCTCGTTGCTTTGCACGTCGGCCTGGTCGATGCGCAGCAGCGTGTGGCCGAACATGGACGACGGGCTGTTCAGGTAGGCGGCGGGGAAGATCAGCACGGCGCTATGGGGCGACACGTCCTGGAACCAGTGTTTGTACTCGGCGCAATCAGGGCTGGGCAAATCGGTCAGTTGCAATTGTTCGCGCAGCCAGCGGGTCCGTGCCGGGTACACGCACTGGGCATGCTGGTCGCCCTTGCTGGCCGGGGCGTAGAGTGCCTCGAGCGTGGCGGCGAGCTCGCGATCCGGGTGATGGGCACCGTCCTGGGCGAGGAAGAAGCGGTCGTCATCGACGTAGCTGCGCCAGCCGCCCAGCTTGCCCGTTTCATAGTGCCCCAGGGCGATCCAATAAGGATCGGCGGCCAGGGCCTGGAGGCGCGATTCGTCCATGGAAGGTGCCGCGTGCAACGGTGCACAGGCACAGAGCGCCAGATAGGCGAGGCGTTTGAGCATGTCGGGCGACTACTTCTCGAATGAAGCCGATGGGAAACACAACCCGCCTCGTCGCCGAGGCGGGGTGACGCAAGGTCAGGCTCAGGCCGGGGTAGCGTACTTGGCCAGGCGAGCATCCGACTTGAGGACGGCGAGGGTGTTGTTGTGAACGTCTTCGGCGGTGATGTCCGCGGTCTTGAAGATGTCCTGGAAGTGCTGGTGGGTGACGGCGGCGAAGTGCGCGCGGTCTTCAGGTGCCACACCGAGAACCACGGCGTAGGTGGTCAGGGCTTCGCCCTGGCCCTTGGCCATGTCTTCGGAGAGCTCGTTCATCATGCCGTTCATGGCGAACCAGGATTTGCCACCGTAGGTCAGCGCGGCGTTGGTCGAGCAACCGTTGGTGCCCGAGGTCATGCCGAAGGTGGCGTTGCCCGAGGTGCCGTTGGTGGTGGAAGCGAGGAAGTGAGCGGGAGTGCCGCGTTGGCCTTCGAACAGCATGTTGCCCCAGCCGCAGTCCGGGCCGCCTGGCGCCTGGGCCATGGCGTTGATCGAAACCGCGGTGAACAGAGTACCCAGAAGAATCCGTTTCATAGCTTTGTTCTCTTTCTGATTTGCAAACCAAAGGTCAGGGTTTCCGGCGTGCCTTGCAACGGCTGCCGGATCGGGTCCGGTTATCTACCCGGCCGCGCAGTGTAGAGTTTAGGCACGATCCTGAGGTTCCGTAGTTAATTGCGAAATATTGCGTTCACATAGGCGCTGCGTCACGTTTTGGCCCCCTGTAGGCAATTGCGCCAAGAGCCTTGCAACCCGGGCGCGGGCAGCGCCAGAATGCCGGCATCTGCCCCGCCGAAGTAAGGAAGCCCGATGCCCGATCCTGTCGCTGCGAGCCTGCGTCTTGCGCCCGAAGCCCTGACCCGGCCGTTTTCCGCTGAACAGTTCGCTTTTTCCACAACCAATGATCTGGAGCCATTTCGCGGTGTGCTGGGCCAGGAACGCGCGGTAGAGGCGCTGCAGTTCGGTGTCGCCATGCCCCGCCCCGGATACAACGTTTTCGTCATGGGCGAACCGGGGACCGGTCGCTTCTCGTTCGTCAAACGCTACCTCAAGGCCGAAGGCAAGCGCCTGCAGACGCCTTCCGACTGGGTCTATGTCAACAATTTCGACGAGCCGCGCGAACCGCGCGCCGTCGAGCTGGCGCCCGGTAGTGCGACCACCTTCATCGCCGATATCGGCGCTTTGATCGACAACCTGGTGGTCACCTTCCCGGCAGTCTTCGAACACCCGTCCTACCAGCAGAAGAAGAGCGCCATCGACCGCGCCTTCAACCAGCGCTACGACCGCGCCCTCGATATCATCGAACGTGCCTCGCTGGAGAAGGACGTGGCGCTGTATCGCGACAGCAGCAACGTCGCCTTCACCCCGATGAGCGACGGCAAGGCACTGGACGAAGCGGAGTTCGCCCAGTTGCCGGAAGCCGAGCGCGAGCGCTTCCACAACGACATCGCCGAACTCGAGGAGCGGCTCAACGAAGAGCTGGCCAGCCTGCCGCAATGGAAGCGCGAGTCGAACAACCAGTTGCGCCAGCTCAACGAAGAAACCATCACCCTGGCCCTGCAGCCGCTGCTCGGCCCGTTGTCGGAAAAGTACTCGGAAAATGCCGAGGTCTGCGCTTACCTGCAGGCCATGCAGGTGCACCTGCTGCGTACCGTGGTCGAGCAACTGGTGGATGACAGCAAGGTCGATGCCGTGGCGCGCAAGATGCTCGAAGAGCAGTTGTCGCCGAGCCTGGTGGTCGGTCATTCGGTCAATGGCGGGGCGCCGGTGGTGTTCGAGCCGCATCCGACCTACGACAATCTGTTCGGTCGCATCGAATACAGCACCGACCAGGGCGCGCTGTACACCAACTACCGGCAGTTGCGCCCGGGTGCGCTGCACCGCGCCAATGGCGGCTTCCTGATTCTCGAAGCGGAGAAGATGCTCGGCGAGCCGTTCGTGTGGGATGCGCTCAAGCGTGCCCTGCAGTCGCGCAAGCTGAAGATGGAGTCGCCCCTGGGCGAACTGGGGCGCATCGCCACCGTGACCCTGACCCCACAGATGATCCCGTTGCAGGTCAAGGTCATCATCATTGGCGCGCGCCAGCTCTACTACGCGCTGCAGGACCATGATCCGGACTTCCAGGAGATGTTCCGCGTGCTGGTGGATTTCGATGAGGAAATCCCGATGCACGACGAAAGCCTGGAGCAGTTCGCCCAGTTGCTGAAGACCCGCACCAGCGAGGAAGGCATGGCGCCGCTGACTGCCGACGCGGTGGCGCGCCTGGCAACCTACAGCGCGCGCCTGGCGGAAAACCAGAAGCGTCTGTCGGCGCGCATCGGCGATCTGTTCCAGTTGGTCAGCGAGGCGGATTTCATCCGCCACCTGGCCAACGACGAGATGACCGATGTCGGCCATATCGAGCGCGCGCTCAAGGCCAAGGCCACCCGGACCGGGCGGGTCTCGGCGCGGATTCTCGACGACATGCTCGCCGGGATCATCCTGATCGACACCGAGGGTGCCGCCGTCGGCAAGTGCAACGGCCTGACAGTGCTGGAAGTGGGCGATTCGGCCTTCGGTGTGCCGGCGCGGATTTCCGCCACGGTGTACCCGGGGGGCAGCGGGATCGTCGATATCGAGCGCGAGGTCAACCTTGGCCAGCCGATCCACTCCAAGGGCGTGATGATCCTCACCGGCTACCTTGGCAGCCGCTACGCCCAGGAATTCCCGCTGGCGATTTCCGCGAGCATTGCCCTGGAGCAGTCCTACGGTTATGTGGATGGCGACAGCGCGTCCCTGGGCGAGGCCTGCACGCTGATCTCGGCGCTGTCGAAGACTCCGCTCAAGCAGTGCTTCGCCATCACCGGCTCGATCAACCAGTTCGGCGAAGTGCAGGCGGTGGGCGGGGTCAACGAGAAGATCGAGGGCTTCTTCCGCCTGTGCGAGGCCCGCGGCCTGACCGGGGAGCAGGGGGCGATCATCCCGAAAGCCAACGTCTCCACCCTGATGCTCGACGAGCGGGTGCTCCAGGCTGTGCGCGCCGGGCAGTTCCATGTCTATGCGGTCAGCCAGGCCGATGAAGCCCTGAGCCTGCTGGTGGGCGAGCCGGCCGGCGAGCCGGATGCCGACGGCCAGTTCCCTGAGGGCAGCGTCAATGCCCGGGTGGTAGAGCGCCTGCGGGTGATCGCCGAGATGATCAGCGAGGAGGAGTTCAAGGAGGCGGAAAAAGAGCAGGCCGAACAGGCACTTGCCGAAGTGAAGCCGGCCTGACGGGCCGGGCGCGGGCGCTGCGGTGACATGACCACTCGGCGCCCGTTGCCCGTGAGGCGCTTGTACTGGCCGGTTTTCTTCTATCCTTCAAAGCATGGATAGTCGTCGGTACAGGATGGAAACAGCCTTGTCGAAGGCTGAACGAGGTTCTACCGAGGGTCTTCGCCATGCCGCGCAGCCTCAGCCTTACCCGCCAATGCCTGGGTCTGGTGACCCGCATCGAATGCAGCATCCGTCCGCTGGCCGGTGACAACGGCATGTGGACCCTTCTCTTCGCCGCCGGCATGGCAGGCGAACAACCTTCCGCGATCAAGGCCCAAGGGCCCTTCCATGGGCCCTTCGTGGCCGAGTCGGTACTCAACGCCATCGTCGACAGCCTGACCCTGCACGGCTACCAGCTGGCCGATGACCCGCAGATCTGGAGCGTGCACCTGCAAGCCCAACTGCGCCGGGTCAACGGTCACGTCCATCACTGAGGGAGCCTGCGGCAGCGCGTCGCGGGCTTTTTCCTTCACGTCCGGCTGATATACTCCCGGCCGATTTTCCCCCGCCTTCAGGTGACTAGCTCAATGGAACGCTTTATCGAAAATGCGATGTACGCCTCGCGCTGGCTGCTCGCACCGATCTACTTTGGATTGTCGCTGGGCTTGCTGGCGCTGGCGCTCAAGTTCTTCCAGGAAATCTTCCACGTTCTGCCGAACGTCTTCTCCCTGGCTGAATCCGACCTGATCCTGGTGCTGCTGTCGCTGATCGACATGGCCCTGGTCGGTGGCCTGCTGGTGATGGTGATGATTTCCGGCTACGAGAACTTCGTTTCGCAACTGGACATCGACGAGGACAAGGAAAAGCTCAACTGGCTGGGCAAGATGGACTCCTCGTCGTTGAAAATGAAGGTAGCGGCGTCGATCGTGGCGATTTCCTCGATCCACTTGCTGCGGGTGTTCATGGATGCGCAGAACATCTCGTCGAACTACCTGATGTGGTACGTGATCATCCACATGACCTTCGTGGTGTCGGCCTTTGCCATGGGTTACCTGGACAAGGTCACCAAGCACTGAGCAAGGCGTCGCCTGCGTCACTGACCGCCCGTCCGTTGCAAAACGGACGGGCGGTTGCGTTTCGCTCTTGTGCTTTGCAATGGGCTGTACAAAAAATGAGCGGTCAACGTCGCGAGGTACGCCCATGAACCTGCACGAACTGAACACCCAGGCCCGAGCGGGCCGTATCGACGAGCTCAACCTGATCGCCATCGAAGGCGGCGACTATTTGCTGGAAGCGCGTTCCCATGGTCATGCCCACGCCCTTACCGACGCCCGTGGCGGGCGCCTGAAAGTGCATTCGCTGGAGCAGGCACACCTGCTGCTCGAAGGGTTGCCGCAGATGCCGATGCACCTGGTGCACTGGTCGGTGCAGGACGAAATGTGCGGGATGGCCAGCGTTGTCGAGGAAGACCTTAAAGTGCCGTTGTCCAGCCGTAGTGCCCGATAGCTGATTCGCTTCGCCGCAGTGTGCTAGGCTGCGAGCCCTTTTCATAAAGGGCGCGGTTGTCGTGCGCCCTGCTGCGGAGCAAGCCAATGTCCGAAATCAATCTGTCCACCGACGAAACCCGCGTCAGCTACGGCATCGGCCGTCAACTGGGTGGCCAACTGCGTGACAACCCGCCACCGGGTGTGAGCCTGGAAGCCATCCTGGCCGGCCTGACCGACGCTTTCAACGGTGCGGCCAGCCGCGTCAGCGAAGAAGACCTGTCGGCCAGCTTCAAGGTCATTCGTGAAGTCATGCAGGCCCAGCAGGCTGCCAAGGCCGAAGCCGCTGCAGCGGCCGGCAAGGAGTTCCTGGCCCAGAACGCCAAGCGCGAAGGCATCACCAGCCTGGCCTCCGGCCTGCAGTACGAAGTGCTGACCGCAGGCGAAGGCGCCAAGCCGACTCGCGAAGACAGCGTGCGCACCCACTACCACGGCACCCTGATCGACGGCACCGTGTTCGACAGCTCCTACGACCGTGGCCAGCCGGCCGAATTCCCGGTTGGCGGCGTGATCGCCGGCTGGACCGAAGCCCTGCAACTGATGAATGCCGGCAGCAAATGGCGCCTGTACGTACCGAGCGAGCTGGCCTACGGCGCCCAGGGCGTCGGCAGCATCCCGCCGCACAGCGTGCTGGTGTTCGACGTCGAGCTGCTGGACGTTCTGTAAGGCTTCTGGCCTCATCGCCGGCAACGCCGGCTCCCACAGGGTTTTGCACACCGCGAAACCTGTGGGAGCTGGCTTGCCAGCGATGAGGCCCTGAAGAACAACACAGGAATCAGCTAGAACCCCGCATGCGGGGTGTTCGGGCGCAAGGCCCGGGCATAGCAGAACAGGAACAGGTTCCTCACCAGTTCCTTGAGCACGATCGGCTCACTCGAATTCAATCCGTTCAGATCCAGGTCGCCCTGTTCACGCAGTTCGTCCAGTGCCGCTTCTTCGAGCACGGCACAGACTTCGCCGGTTTCACGGTGGAGGATGCGCAGGTAAGGGTGGGGACGGTCCAGCCAGGCGTCGATCAGATAAGTCATGGCTATTCTCCTTGAAAACTTCCAGTGAGAATAATTCTTATTATCGAAATAGCAAGTGGCAATTGGGAATAGTTTGCATTTTCTGCCGAAGTGCGCGCCCGTATGGCAGCGCGCACCTGGAATGAGGCGGGGTTCAGACCTTGCGGACGAACTCGGACTTCAGCTTCATCGGACCGATGCCGTCGATCTTGCAGTCGATATCGTGGTCGCCATCGCACAGGCGGATGTTCTTGACCTTGGTGCCGACCTTGACCACCAGGGAGGTGCCCTTGACCTTGAGGTCCTTGATCACGGTGATGGTGTCGCCGTCCTGCAGGACGTTGCCCACCGCGTCCTTCTTCACTACGTCATCGTTGGCCGCCTCGGCGTCGCCGCCGGCCGACCACTCGTGGGCGCACTCGGGGCAGATCAGCTGGGTGCCGTCTTCATAGGTGTATTCGGAGTTGCATTTGGGGCAGGGTGGCAAGGTGCTCACTAAGTTTCCTCGGGTCATGCGTGCAGAAAGCCCACATTGTATAGGGTTTTGCCCGGCAGAGGAAAAGCAGGCCCGTCGAGCGACGGGCCGGAGGGGTGTCAGTGGGTGCGGGCTACGGCGAATTCGCTGAGCTCGACCAGCGCATCGCGGTATTCGCTGGCCGGCAGCACTTCGAGGCAGGCGATGGCGCGGGCCACGTAGTCGCGGGCCATTTTCGCCGTGTAGTCCAGCGAACCCGAGGCTTCCACGGCTTCGCGGATGCGCTCCAGGTCCTCGATCCCGCCTTTCTGGATCGCCTGGCGAACCAGTGCGGCCTGTTCAGGGGTGCCTTCGCGCATGGTGTAGATCAGTGGCAAGGTCGGCTTGCCTTCGGCGAGGTCGTCGCCGACGTTCTTGCCCAGGGTCTGCGCGTCGCCCTTGTAGTCGAGCAGGTCGTCGACCAACTGGAAGGCCACGCCCAGGTGGTCGCCGAAGGTGCGCAGGGCCTCGCGCTGCTCTTCGCTGGCATTGGCCAGGGCGGCGGCGCTGTGGGTCGAGGCTTCGAACAGCATCGCGGTCTTGCCGCGAATCACATCCATGTAGATTTCTTCGGTGGTGCTGGCATCGCGCACCCGCGACAGTTGCAGCACCTCACCCTCGGCGATGACCCGGGTGGCCTTCGACAGGATCTGCATGACCGGCATCGAGCCGAGCTCGACCATCATTTCGAACGAGCGCGAATAAAGGAAGTCGCCCACCAGCACGCTCGGCGCATTGCCCCACAGGGCGTTGGCGGTGGAGCGGCCACGGCGCATGCCGGACATGTCGACCACGTCGTCGTGCAGCAGGGTGGCGGTGTGGAGGAATTCGATGGTGGCGGCGAGCAGGCGCAGGTCGTCGCCTTCACGGCCCAGGGCCTTGCCGCAGAGCAGTACCAGCAGCGGACGCAGGCGCTTGCCGCCGGCCGAGGTAATGTAGTCGCCGATTTTCGATACCAGCGGAACGCGCGAAGTCAGCTGTTTCTTGATGATCTCGTCAACGGCGCTGAAATCGTCCGCTACCGCGCGGTAGAAAGCTTGGGGTTGCATCGGCCACAGGTGCTCCATATAGGTTGCGCGGCATGCTAGGTTGCGGGTCCCGGCCTGTCAAGGCGCCCGGCCCGGCGGCCCCGGGCGCCACTTGCAAGGCCCGGCGGGCTTGCGTACAATCGCGCACCCTACTTCCTGGGCAGCACCTGCCTTACGCAATTGCACCGGGCCGTTCCAGCCTCGTGCAGCCATGCCAGCCAATACTCTTCCTATAAAGCGCTGGGTGAGCAGGATTATCGGAGAAATACCATGTCTTACGCAGTAATTGTTACCGGTGGCAAGCAGTACAAAGTCGCCGAAGGTGAATACCTGAAGATCGAAAAACTGGAAGTCGCTACCGGCGAATCCGTTACTTTCGACCGCGTTCTGCTGGTTGCCAATGGCGACGACGTGAACATCGGCGCTCCAGTCGTTGCTGGTGCAAAGGTTGTTGCTGAAGTGATCTCCCAAGGTCGTCACGACAAAGTGCGCATCATCAAGTTCCGCCGCCGTAAGCACCACATGAAGCGTATGGGCCACCGCCAGTGGTTCACCGAGATCAAAATCACCGGTATTCAGGCTTAATTCCAGCCTAATCCCCCTTCAGGAGAATTGAACTCATGGCACACAAAAAAGCTGGTGGTAGTACCCGTAACGGTCGCGACTCAGAAGCCAAACGCCTTGGCGTGAAGATGTATGGCGGCCAGGCTATCGTTCCAGGCAACATCATCGTCCGTCAGCGCGGCACCCAGTTCCACGCTGGCTACGGCGTTGGCATGGGCAAGGATCACACCTTGTTCGCCAAGATCGCTGGCAAGATCAAGTTCGAAGTAAAAGGCGCCTTCGGTCGTCGTTACGTGAGCGTTGTCGCCGAGTAATCGTGCGAACGCTGGGAAAGCCCTGTCTTGCGACGGGGCTTTTTCGTTTATGGAGTGAGTCTCTTGCAAAGCTGTCCGCATGGGCTGCCGGCGCTGTATTCGCTTGACGGGTTAGCCGCGCTCATTTTTGCAAGAGCCTTACGTATCTGGTCATTCAGCTCGTCGGTCTGACGAGAGGCGGTTTTTATGAAGTTTGTTGACGAAGTATCGATCCGGGTAAAGGCCGGTGATGGCGGGAACGGTTGCATGAGCTTCCGCCGCGAAAAGTTCATCGAGAACGGCGGCCCCAACGGCGGTGACGGTGGTGACGGCGGTTCGGTGTTCATGGTTGCCGACGAAAACCTCAACACCCTGGTCGACTATCGCTACACCCGTCACTTCGAGGCCCAGCGTGGCTCCAACGGCGGCAGCACCGACTGCACCGGCAAGAAAGGCGATGACCTGATCCTGCGCGTTCCGGTGGGTACCACCGTGATCGACGCCAGCACCCAGGAAATCATCGGCGACCTGGTCAAGCCAGGCCAGAAGCTGATGGTGGTGCAGGGCGGCTGGCACGGCCTGGGCAACACCCGTTTCAAATCCAGTACCAACCGTGCGCCACGCCAGACCACCCCGGGCAAGCCGGGCGAGCAGCGTGACCTCAAGCTGGAGATGAAGGTCCTCGCCGACGTCGGCCTGCTGGGCCTGCCGAACGCCGGCAAGAGCACCTTCATCCGTGCCGTCTCGGCCGCCAAGCCGAAGGTTGCCGACTACCCGTTCACCACCTTGGTGCCGAACCTGGGCGTGGTCAGCGTCGATCGCTGGAAGAGCTTCGTCATCGCCGACATCCCCGGCCTGATCGAAGGTGCTTCCGACGGCGCCGGCCTGGGCATCCGCTTCCTCAAGCACCTGGCGCGTACCCGCGTGCTGCTGCACCTGGTGGACCTTGCGCCGCTGGACGAAAGCAGCCCGGCCGATGCCGCCGAAGTCATCGTCAACGAGCTGGAGCGCTTCAGCCCGTCGCTGTGCGAGCGCGAGCGCTGGCTGGTGCTGAACAAGGCGGACATGATCCCGGAAGATGAGCGTGAAGCACGGGTCAAGGAAGTGGTCGATCGCCTGCAATGGGAAGGCCCGGTCTACCTGATCTCGGCCATCTCGCGCCAGGGTACCGAGCAGATCAGCCACGACCTGATGCGCTACCTGGAAGACCGTGCCGACCGCCTGGCCGCCGACCCGGCCTACGCCGCCGAGCTGGCCGACCTCGACCAGCGCATCGAAGACGAGGCCCGCGCCCAGCTGCAGGCCCTGGACGATGCACGCACCCTGCGCCGTACCGGCGTCAAGAGCGTCGACGATGTCAGCGACGACGATGACTTCTGGGACGACGAGGACGACGAGGACGGCCCGGAAATCATTTACGTGCGCGACTGATCCGTTGCAGTACACTGAACGCCGCTTTTTCAAGCGGCGTTTTGTTATCTACAGAATCTACAGAATCCACACAGATCGATAGGTTGGAAGAAGATGCGGAGCAAGGTGACAGGTGCCCAGCGCTGGGTCGTGAAGATTGGCAGTGCCCTGCTGACGGCGGATGGCAAGGGCCTGGATCGCGCGGCGATGGGTGTCTGGGTTGAACAGATGGTGGCCCTGCGCGAAGCGGGCGTCGAGTTGGTGCTGGTCTCCTCGGGAGCCGTGGCTGCCGGCATGAGCCGTCTGGGCTGGACCAAGCGACCGAGCGCGATGAACGAGCTGCAGGCCGCCGCCTCCATCGGCCAGATGGGCCTGGTGCAGGCCTGGGAGTCGAGCTTCGCCGAGCACGGCAAGCACACCGCGCAGATTCTCCTGACCCACGACGACCTTTCCGATCGCAAGCGTTACCTCAACGCCCGCAGCACCCTGCGCACCCTGGTGGAGCTGGGCGTGGTGCCGGTGATCAACGAGAACGACACGGTGGTCACCGACGAGATCCGCTTCGGCGACAACGACACCCTGGCGGCGCTGGTGGCCAACCTGGTCGAGGCCGACCTGCTGGTGATCCTCACCGACCGCGACGGCATGTTCGACGCCGACCCGCGCAACAACCCCGAGGCCCAGCTGATCTACGAAGCCCGCGCCGACGATCCGGCCCTGGACGCCGTGGCCGGCGGGACCGGCGGTGCCCTGGGCCGTGGCGGCATGCAGACCAAGCTGCGGGCCGCGCGCCTGGCGGCCCGGTCCGGTGCCCATACCATCATCATCGGCGGGCGCATCGAGCGCGTGCTGGATCGTCTCAAGGCCGGCGAGCGCATCGGCACCCTGCTGTCGCCGGAGCGCGGCATGCTGGCGGCGCGCAAGCAATGGCTGGCCGGCCATCTGCAGACCCGTGGCACCCTGGTGCTGGATGCCGGTGCCGTGCAGGCCCTGCGCCAGGCCAACAAGAGCCTGCTGCCGGTCGGCGTGAAGACCGTGCAGGGCAGCTTCCGTCGCGGCGAAATGGTGGTGTGCGTCGGGCCGGACGGCGCCGAGGTGGCTCGCGGCCTGGCCAACTACAGCGCTCTGGAAGCACAGAAAATCATCGGCCAACCGTCGGACGCCATCGAAGGCCTGCTGGGCTACAGTGCCGAGCCGGAGCTGGTGCACCGCGACAACCTGATCCTGGTCTGAGGAGTGAATTGCGTGTTCAAGGGACTGTTTGCCGCCGCCGTGCTGGCGTTGCCGCTGCTGGCATCGGCTGAAGAGATTGGCCAGGTATCCACGGTGTTCAAGTTCGTCGGGCCGAATGACCGGATCGTGGTCGAGGCGTTCGACGATCCCAAGGTGGAAGGCGTGACCTGCTACCTGTCGCGAGCCAAGACCGGTGGTCTGAAGGGCGGCCTGGGGTTGGCCGAGGACCGCGCCGAGGCTTCCATCGCCTGCCGCCAGGTCGGGCCGATCCAGTTCAAGGGCGAGCTCAAGGATGGCGAGGAAGTGTTCAAGGAACGCACCTCGCTGGTGTTCAAGACCATGCAGGTGGTGCGCTTCCTCGACAAGAAGCGCAACACCCTGGTGTACCTGGTGTACAGCGACCGGTTGATCGAGGGCAGCCCGCAGAATGCGGTGACGGCGATTCCGATCCTGCCCTGGGCCAGGTAGTCCCTGTCGAGCGCGGACCCTGTGGGAGCGGATTCACCCGCGATTGCGGTAGTGGATTCACCGCCGCAATCGCGGGTGAACCCGCTCCCACATTGACCGCGTACGCTCAGGCTGAAGTCTCTTCCGCCTCTTCCCGCACCACCGCCTTCTCCACATCCCGCCGGCTGATGTATTTCCAGTCCGCCTCGTCGATGTAGATCCCGTTCGGGCCGCTACCCCCTTCCAGGTCGATCGCCACCCGCGCCGACACCTGCGGCTTCACGCTCGCCAGGATCGGTACGAAGCCCAGTTGCAGGCTGGTTTCCAGCAATGCGGCCTGGTTGCGTTCGTCGATGTCCGCCGCTTCGTCGAGGTAGTAGGGCAGGCGCACGCGGCCGGCAAGGTCGCGGTCCATCAGGTGCAGCAACAGGTACATGTTGGTCAGCGCCTTGATGGTCATGGTGGTGCCGTTGGACGCCGCGCCATCGATATCGGTGTGGATCACCGGCTGGCCATTGACCTTGGTGATCTCGAAGGCCAGTTCGAACAGGTCCTTCAGGCCCAGCTGGTTGTGGTTCGCCGCAACGAGGCGGGCCAGGTACTCCTTGGCTTCCTCGTTCTTGTTGTCCTGCTCGGCGCTCTGGCTCAGGTCGAATACCGACAGGGTCTCGCCTTCCTCGTACTGGCCGGCGCTGTGGATGATCTGGTCGATGTGCTTGAGCGCTTCCTTGTTCGGCGCGAGGACGATGCGGAAGCTTTCCAGGTTGGACACCTGGCGCCGGTTGATCTCGCGGTTGAACAGGGCCAGCTGGTGTTCGAGGCTGTCGTAGTCGCTGCGGATGTTGCGCAGGGTCCGGGCGATATCGGTGACTGCCGCGCGACGCGCCTTGCCCAGGGTCAGGGCTTCGTCGGTGCGGTGCGCGTAGGCGTTGATCAACAGTTGCAGGCGGCGCTCCATGTCGTCTTCGCTGTCGAACTTGGCCACGCCCTTGAGGCGCACCTGGGCGTACAGGGCTTCGATCTGGTTGTCGATGCGCAGCAGGCCCTGCCAACTGTCCTGGTAGTCATTGAGCAGCGGCAGCAGGTTGTCCATGGAGTCGTCCACCGGCTCCATGAACGGCGTGCCGAACGGCAGGTCCGCCGGCAGCAGCTGGCGGCGGCGCAGGGCGTCGTCGAGGGTGCGCTGCTTGGCTTCCATATCGGCGATCTGCCGGCCCACCAGCTGCAACTTGGCGGAGAGCTGCTGGACGCGCTCGGTGAAGGCATCGCTGGAACGCTTGAGCTCGTCCTGGGCAGCTTCCAGTTGCGCCAGCTGTTCCAGCTTGTCGCCTTCCTCGGCGCTCAGGGTCTGGCTGCGGCGGAAGTCCTCGAGGGCCTTCTGCGCGTCCAGCACCTGCTGGTACAGGGCTTCGGTCTGGGTCTTGCTGGCGGCGCGGTCGGCGGCTACGGATTGTTGGGTCTTGAGCTGCTTGAGCTCCTTCTCCAGGCGCTCCTTCTGATCGCGCAGGGCGGCGCGATCGGCCAGGGCCTGCAGGGCCGGCGGCTCGATATGCGACAGGTCGACGGAGATCCCCGGCGCTTCGAAGCGCTCGCCCTTGAAGCCGTCGAGCAGGGCTTCGAGGGTCTTGATCCAGACGTCGCTCTCGTCCAGCTCGATGCCGCGCTCGCCCAGCGGCAGGCTGAACAGCGCGCCGTTGAACAGGCGCATCAGGCGCTCGACGTCCTGCTGCGAGAATTCCTCGCGCAGGCGGGCATAGCTGTTGTTGTCGGCGTGATCGAGTTGCTGCTTCACCGATTTCAGGCGCTTTTCCAGCTCGCGCAGGCGCTCGTCGAGGTCCTCGGCGCTGAACTGGCGGGATTGGGCCAGGGCACCGGCCAGCTCGTCATGGGCGTCCTTGGCGGCCAGCAACTGCTGCTCCAGGACCTTGACGTCATCGACCAGGGCGAAACGGTTCTTCAGCACCGACAATTCGCCGAGCCAGCGCTGGATACCGCTGATCTCGCGCTCCAGGCGCATCAGCTCCTGGGTACCGTTGCGCTGGTCGTTCTGCAGGGCGTCCTGCTCGTTGCGGTAGTGCTCGGCCTGGATGACCAGCTCTTCCTTGCGCGCGCTGGAGTAGTCCTGCCAGGTGCCCAGCAGCGAGTCGAGCAACGGCGACAGGCGATGCAGCTTGCCGCGCAGGATGTCGCGCTGGGCCACGCCGTTGGCCAGGGCTTCGACCAGCGGCCCGGCGGCGACCAGCGAGTTGTAGTCCTGCTCCATCCGCCGTACGTCGCGGAAGGCTTCGTCGCAGGCAGCGATGTAATCGACGCTGCCGGAGCGCAGGCTGTGCTCGAAGGCATCGAGGAACAGCTGCTTGAGCTTGGCCGCGGTGATCTCGCGCATGTGCAGCAGGTTGATGAACAGGGCGCGGAAGGTCTTCAGGCTCTGCTCGCTGGTGGAGCGCAGCGGGATCAGGGTCAGGTCCAGCGGGATCGAGGTGTGTCCGCCGACCAGCAGCCGGCGCAGTTCGTCAGGCTTGAGTTCGTAGGCCTTCAGGCCGTTGCGCTCGAGGTTGCTGAACAGTTCTTTCTGGCGCAGGCAGGTGTCGTTCTTCTGGTAGTGGCCCAGGTCCAGCTCGCCGGCATAGGCGAAGAACTGGTGGCCGAAGCCGCCGCCCGGGCCGCGCCCGACCACGCCGATCACATGTGGGCCGTGGGGCAGGTTGACTTCGCAGAGGATGTAGCTGGTGTCGCTGGCGAAGTAGAAGCGCCGCGACTGCTCCAGGCTGTACTTGCCGAAGCTCATGTCCGACATGCGCGCCAGGATCGGGAACTGCAGGGCGTTGATCGAGGCACTCTTGCCCAGGTTGTTGGCGCCATAGACCGACAGCGGATGCTCCAGCGGGAACAGGCCAAGGCTGTAGCCGGCGGTGTTGAGCAATGCGAAACGGCGGATGCCGTAGCGTTCCTGGCTCATGCGTCAATCTCCTGTTGCTCTTCGGCGATGGCCCGGGCCAGCGCTTCTTCTTCGCTTTCCTCGGCGAAGGGCGCGAGGTCCAGCGGGTCGTCGGTACGGTTGAGTTCTTCCGGGGTTTCCTCGACCACCAGCACCGGGGTCGGCAGCGGCAGGTTGCTGTGCAGGCTGGCGGCCAGGTCGCGGTCCTGCTGGACCGACAGGCAGACATCGAGGAAGCGGTGCATCGGCGGCAGGAAGCGGTAGATGCCGTTCTCCTCGAAGGCGAAGCCGAGCTGGGTCATGCGGCGCATGATCTTTTCCTCCAGCTCGTCCGGGGTCTGCACCTCGGCCTGGAGGAACAGGTCGCGGTACTTGTCGAGCATCGATGGCAGTTCGTCGCGGCCGAGGCTGCCGCCGTCGAGCACCGACATCGGGTCGCGGCCCTGGTCGGCAAGGTGCTCGACCAGGATGAAGGTGAACAGCGCCAGGCGTTGCGCGGTCTTGTTGACCTGGGCGGCAGCCTGCTCGGGGACGAAGTAGTAGAAGCCGCGGGTATCGCAGACCAGCTCGAAGCCCAGGGCCTTGAACAGGCCGCGGTACTGGTCCTGGAAGTTCGACAGCTGGGCGTACAGCTCGGGGTCGCGCCGGCTGATGTGGAAGCCCTTGAACAGCTCGCGGAAGATCGGTGCGAGCTGGGACAGTTCGGAAAGATCAAGATGCATGGGCAGGGCTCGCAGCAGGTTCGGGCGAAAGTTGGGGCGAGGTTTCGCGGCTGGAAGTCAGGGCGAAGGAGCGCAGGCTGACCAGGTGTTCGCGGGTGGTGTATTCGCGGCGGTCGAGGCGTTCACGGGTGAAGCGTTTTTCCCGCGAGAGTCGCGAGAACCAGTACAGCAATTCGTCGGTGGCGCCTTCCGGCTCCTGCTCCAGCAGCCAGACCATCAGGTCCGGCAAGGGCAGGGCGTCCTCGCAGCGCTCGAGCATTTCCTTGACCGTGCGCGGCGCACGCGGCGGCTCGCCCTTCTGGGTCTTGTGCGCCTTGGGGAAGCGCGCAGGCTTGGGCTCGAAGCGGGCCAGGGCATAGACGTAGGCCTCGACCTGGCTGGCGCTGCCGAGGAAGGTGCTCTGCGGCCGGGTGAACAGCGGCATGGCAGCCTGCGGCACGGCGTCGATGCCCTTGCGCCGGATCACCGACAGGGCCAGCGCGGCGCCGCGGGTCACGGCGTTGTGCCGACGCGCTTCTTCACGCAGGGGCAGGAGCAGCTCGCGGGCGTGGCGCAGGGTCAGCTGGGCGCTGGTCTGCATTTCGAGGATGCGCGCGTGGGTACGCAGGAGCATGTCGTCATCGACCAGGTGACCGAGCCGGGCCTGTTCGCCAAGCAGGCGCAGCAGCACCGTCTCGACCTTGCGCACGCCTTGCTCGAAGGCGCCGTCGGCGTTGACCAACTGGATCATCGGTTCGACGTACTCGTCCCAGGTCGCCAGGACCTCGGCATAGCGCTGGCGCAGGGGGATCTGCCGGTCGCTGGTCTTGGCCCGCTCGGCCACGGCGACCAGCGCCTGTTCGTCGTTGTCGAGCTTCTTCAGCACATCGCGCACGCGCATGTCGAGCAGGCGCAACTGGCGCGCCAGGTCGTGGCCGTCGCGAATGTCGAAGGCGTCCTGGATATGCCCGGCCAGGCGCTCCAGGTGGCGCAGGTAGGCCTCGATCTCCAGGCACAGGCCGAGGCGGTGCTCGCGGCGCAGGTAGGCGAGGAAATCGTGGATCTGCGCGTTCAGCTCGAAGCGGTTGGGGCTTTTCGCCACCGGAACCAGGATGTCCAGGCGGATCCACACGTCGAGCAGGGCGGTGATGTCCTGTGGCGTGCTTTCCAGCTGCTGGGCGGCCAGTTGCTGGCGCAATTCGCCCAGGCTCAGGGTGCCGCCGTCAAAACGCTCCGACAAAGGTTCCAGCAGGTTCCAGTGTTCGGCCAGGGCGCGCAGGACGCGTTTGGGTTCGATCATTGGCGGGTCGACTCGCTGCCAAATAAAACGCCGGATTGTACTGCATTGAACCGCAATGGTTTCACCCTTGATCGATTCGGCGGTTGTCCGGCGGATTTGTGCGATCGACAGCGGCGCGACCAGCGCAACGGCGTTAGAATGTGCGCCCTGACTTATCCACAGATGGCCGAACTTCCTTGCTGACCGAGTCCCGCCGCCGCGCCTACCTCAACGCCATGCAAGTGGTGCACTGGCTGCCGCGTACCGAACTGCCGTTCGCCGCGCCGTCGCGGCCCGAGCTGTTGCTGCCGCTGGAGCCGGTGCCGGAAGCGCTGCCGGTGGAAATGCCGAAGCAGGCCGCACCGGCTGCCGTGCAGCCGACGGTGAAACCAGCGGAACGGCCGAAGATCGAGATTCCGCGTCCGGGCGCCACGGCCAAGGCCGTTGGCAAACCGGTGGAAAGCGAGGAAGAGAAACCGGCCCCGGCCAAGGTGGTCGCAGCGCCGCCCCCGCGTTTTTCCCTGCAACTGCTGCGCGCCGGCAATTGCCTGCTGCTGGTGGAACTGGCCACCGGGCAGCCGTTCCAGAGCCGCGATCCTTCCTACCTGTTGCTCAAGGACATGCTGCGTGCCGCCGGTCTGCCGGACAGCCCGCAGATCCTTGGCGAGCCGATCCGCTGGCCGCTGCTGGCCCGCGGCAGCCTCGACCAGGGCCCGGACGCCGCCCGCGACTTCGTCCACGGTTTCACCCAGGTGCAACTGGAGCGCGAGCCTGCGGCCTGCCTGTGGCTGGTCGGCCTGCCCGCTATCCGCCATGCCGGCGAGCGCGACGAGTCTGTGTATTACCAGGAGTTTCCGGTCGAGGGCCTGGGCACCGCCTGGGCGTTGCCCGGCCTTGAAGTGTTGATGGACGAGCCGCAGCGCAAGGCGGACGTCTGGAAAGCCATGCGCCGGCTGATGGCGCGCTGGAAAACGAGCAATGAGTGACACCCTCAGCTTCCGCCGGATGACCGAGGCGGACCTGGATGCCGTACTGAAGATCGAATACGCCGCCTTCAGCCACCCGTGGACCCGGGGGATCTTCCTCGACGGCCTGAAGAGCTATGAAATCTGGCTGATGTTCGAAGGTGAGCAGCAGGTCGGGCACGGTGTGATCAACGTAATCATCGACGAAGCCCACCTGCTTAATATCACCGTGAAGCCCGAGAGCCAGGGCCGCGGCCTCGGCTTGCGCCTGCTCGAACACCTGATGAAGCGTGCCTATGAACTCAATGGCCGCGAATGCTTCCTCGAAGTGCGTGCCAGCAACCAGTCGGCCTATCGCCTGTACGAGCGCTACGGTTTCAACGAAGTCGGGCGCCGCCGCGATTACTACCCGGCCCCGGGCGGTCGCGAGGATGCCCTGGTGATGGCCTGCACCCTGATCGAATAAAAACGGCAGCGAGACCTGCGCGGGTCGCTGCCTGTCACAACAGCGCATCAATCCATGAGGCCTGACCATGCACGACCTGCAGGAACTGATCGACAACAACGCGCGCTGGGCCGACGGCATCAAGCAGAAGGACCCGGACTTCTTCGCCAAGCTGGCCCGCCAGCAGACCCCTGAATTCCTCTGGATCGGCTGCTCGGATGCACGGGTTCCGGCCAACGAGATCGTCGGCATGCTGCCGGGCGACCTGTTCGTCCATCGCAATGTCGCCAACGTGGTGCTGCACACCGACCTGAACTGCCTGTCGGTGATCCAGTACGCGGTGGATGTGCTCAAGGTCCGCCATATCCTGGTGACCGGTCACTATGGCTGTGGCGGCGTGCGCGCCTCGATGCAGGACCGCCAGTTCGGCCTGATCGACGGTTGGCTGCGTTCGATCCGCGACCTGTACTACGAGCACCGGGTGGAGCTGGGCAAGCTGCCGACCGAGGAGGCGCGGGTAGACCGCCTGTGCGAGCTCAACGTCATCCAGCAGGTCGCCAACGTGGGGCATACCACCATCGTCCAGAATGCCTGGCATCGCGGCCAGGAGCTGTCGGTGCATGGCTGCATCTATGGCATCCAGGATGGTCGCTGGAAAAGCCTGGACGTGACCATCAGCGGGCTGGAGCAGTTGCCGCCGCAGTACCGGTTGCGCCCGCAGGAGTAAGTGTTGCCTGTGCTGGCCTCATCGCTGGCAACGCCAGCTCCCACAAGGTTCGGCGTTCTACACGGTCCTTGTGGGAGCCGGCGTTGCCGGCGATGAGGCCAGCAGCGCCTCAGCTATCTCATATCTCTGCGGCAGGCTTCTGCAGCTCCCGAAGTTCCCGCGTCACCGATCCCGTATTGCACTTCGCACTGGCCTGCTCCGGCGTCATGTTGCGAATCGTCCGATAGAACAGTTCACAGGTCTGCTTCTTCGCCGTCACTTGCCATTTCTGCGTGCAGGCGTTGAGCGTCAGTTGCGGGTCGGCGCTTGGGTTGCGTCCCATTCCGGCTTGCCAGCAGGCGGCGCTGAGGTCCTGGCCCATCATTTTCAGGCCCGCCGCATCGGCCTTGTCCTGGTCGCCGCCATTGTTGTCCTTGTCTGCCGCATACCAGATCGCGCTCGGGTGGTTGGAGCCCAGTACCGGTACCTTCTGCCCGGCATTCGGGCTGATGACGGCCAGCCCCAGCACCTTGAGGTCGGCGCCGTACTGCTGCTTGATCCAGCTGCGCACCGGCGCGCCGAAGGCCACCATCGGCAGCGACTGGCCTTTCGAGGTCAGGGTAACGTCCTTGACCATGCGCACCTGGTAGTCCTGGAAGTAGCCGTAGGTGCCTTCAAGCGTCGAGCCCGCGCTGGCCGGTGCGGCGATCGGCGCGATATCGACGATGGTCTGGTAGGCCGGGGTCTGCTCGGCGGGGATGCCGTTGAAGGTCAGCAGGCTGGCCCAGCGGTCGGTGGTGTTGGAGCGCAGGTAGTCCTGGGCCTGGGTCAGCGAATAATCCGGCGGGAAGTGCAGCAGCTCGATGCTGCGGCGGTTTTCCAGGGCCATGCCCAGGGGCAGGAACAGGTACCAGTCGTACGCCCACTTGCCATCGCTGTTGAGTTTTTTCGCACCGTTGTAGGCCAGTTCGCCGGCATCGAGCAGGGCATCCAGGGGCTTGTGGTATTCGCCGGGAACGCCGGCGATATCGGCGTAGTACCTGTCGTTGTCACGGCGGACCGTCACGGTCGCGGCCGGGTAGCCGTCGCGCTGTACGCTCTGCTTCAGGTAGTGCTCGACGGTCTGTTCCAGCGTCCAGTCGCGGAAACAGATCACGCTGCAATTGTTGGGGTAGGCGAACAGCCGGGTGACCCGGGCCTGGTCGCCCAAATCGATGCGGGCATCGGCGACGGACTGTCCGGCAATGCCGAGGGCGAGCAGGCCCAGGGCGATCGGTGCGATCTTCATGCTTAACTCCTTGTCAGATGGCTCCCTGCGCAGGGGAGGCTCGCCATACTGGAGGACATGCCATGGTCGTGGGAAGAGGGGCGGTGGCGCTGGTGACCCTGTTGATGCTTGGCGTCGTCCGTGCGGACGAGCGGGATCCATGGATGTTCGCCCAGTGGACCGGCGATCACGCCACCCGCGGCTTTCGCGAGATGCTGGTGGATGCGCGGCTGTATGGCGTGGTGCCGCTGTATCAGTTGCTGAGGTCGGCGAGTGACTGGCGCAAATGCCGGGGCCAGCCGTTCGCCGTGCCGCCGCAGGCGCAGTGGGCGGATGTACGCAGTACCTTGCGCTTGCTCGATCTATTGCAGGATGAGCGGGTTCTCGGGGCGTTCGAGGTGGTGTCCGGGTATCGGGATCCTGCGCTCAACCGCTGTGCCGGCGGTGCTGCAGGCAGTGCCCATATGCGCGCCTTCGCGATGGATCTGTTGCTGGCGAACAGCGGCGATGCACAGGCGCTGTGCCATTTCTGGCAACACTACGGCAAGGCCTGGAACATGGGGCTGGGGCGGTATCCGACCGGGAGGATCCATATCGATACCGCCGGTTATCGCACCTGGGGAATGGAACCCGGTTGCAACTGACTCACATAACCCTGTGGGAGGTGGCAAGCCAGCTCTCATAGAAAAAACATAACTTTTTGATTTACAAGGACCCTGTGGGAGCGGGTTTACCCGCGATTGCGGTAGCGAATTCACTACCGCAATCGCGGGTAAACCCGCTCCCACAGGGTACGCGTCGTGCTTGCTAGCGAGGCTTGGCCTGCTCCATCACCCACTCGGTGAAGCGCTGAACCTTCTCGGTCTCCGCCAGCACTTGCGGGCACAACAGCACATACGCCGACCCATCCGGTACAAACCCATGAGGTGCCACCAACTGCCCGCTGGCCAGTTCATCGCCCACCATCAACCGCGATGCCATCGCCACTCCGAGCCCCGCTACCGCCGCCTGGATGCACAGGTAGAAATGTTCGTAATCCGCCCGCTCGGTACCACGCCCGGTCTTCCTGTTCAGTCGCAGCCAGGTCGCCCAGGCCCCCGGCCGCGTGGCGCTATGCAGCAGGCGCTGACCGGCAAAGCCCCTGGCCGGCAACGCCAGGTTGGGGCTGGCCACCGGCCCGACCCACTCATCGCAGATCTTCTGCACATGCAGGCCGTCCTCCCACTGAAAATCATCCCGCCGCAGCGCCAGATCGACCCCGCTGCGGACGAAATCCACCGGCCCTCCGGCGGTCATCAGGTGCACCTGGATATCCGCATGCCGCGCCTGGAAATCCGCCAGCCGCGGGATCAGCCATTTCATCGCCAGGGTCGGCTCGCAGGACAGCACCAGCACGTTTTCCCGCGAGTGTTGCTGCAAGCGCGAAACCGTGCCTTCCAGTTGTTCGAAGATCGATTGGGTGGTGCCCAGCAAGGTGCGCCCGGCGGCTGTCAGGAAGATCGCGCGGTTGCGCCGCTCGAACAGTTCCACCCCGAGCGACGCCTCGAGCAGGCGCACCTGGCGGCTGACAGCGCCATGGGTGACGTGCAGCAATTCGGCGGCACGGACGAAGCTTTCGGTGCGGGCGGCCATGTCGAAATAGCGCAAGGCGGTGAGTGCGGGCAGTTTCATATCGGTGAGGAAAACTAGCGGATTTGTCGCACTATAAATCGCTTTTTCCAGGCCAGTAAGGCTTTCGATAATGGCAAATACCTAACCCATCTGCGTTATTTCATCGCTTATCGAAAACAGGGAAAGCCCGCGTGAACGAACTTATCGCCGTCGCTTTATTCACCGTGCTGGCCGTTATCAGCCCCGGCCCGGACTTTGCCATGGTCACCCGCGCCAGCTACGCCTTCGGGCGACGCAACGGACTGTTCGCCGCCCTGGGCATCGCCTGTGGCGTGCAGGTGCATGTGCTCTATACCGTGCTCGGCGTTTCCCTGCTGGTGCAGCATTCGCCGACGCTGTTCCTGGTGATGAAGGTGCTGGGTGCCGGATACCTGATCTACCTCGGCTACAGTTCGTTGACCAACACCAGTCGGCTGTCGCTGGAAGGGGAAAGTGGGCGCAAGGCCGGAGGCGCTTTCCTCTCGGGGTTCCTCACCAACGCTCTCAACCCCAAGACCCTGCTGTTCGTGGTCAGCGCCTACACCCAGGTGGTCGGGCCGGACAGCTCGCTGGCCCGGCAATTCGCCTACGGGCTGTTCATGTCCCTGGCCCACTGGCTCTGGTTCAGCCTGGTCGCACTGTGCTTCTCCAGCACCTCGTTGCGGCGCCTGATGATCGACCGCCAGCGCCTGGTGGACCGGGTGATCGGCATGGCCCTGCTGGGGCTCGGCGTGACCGTCCTGTTCGCCAGTGTGCGCTAGCGTGGCTGGTCGGGGCTCAGGTCGGCGGCCATTGCGGACGCAGCCTGCTCTGTGCCAACCGCAAACCACTCCGGCCACGAGCTACGCTGCCGTCCCTCTATCTCCACGCACGGAATCAACCGCTGCGTCAGCACCGTCGTCTGCCCCACCGACTTTGCCGTGCGGTACTTGATGCTGTGGATGCACTCGCGGTCGCCGAACTCGCAGCGGTTCAGCCGGGTGCCGCCGCAGGGGCCGTTGGCCAAACCCTTGGGGCAGGTTTCCGGGCAGATATAGAGCGTGTCTTCGAGGCGGCAACTGCCGCAGGTGTCGCAGCCCACCAGCGGGCGTTTCACGCCGCGTTCGAGGCGGTGCAGCCAGCGCTGTCCGGCCTGCGTAGACCACAGGGGCCGGCGCACCGTCCAAGCGAAAGCCCGGCTCAGCAGCGTCGTGCGGTTGAACAGGGTCGAGTGGAGCGTAGAGAGCAGGTGATACCGCAGCTTTTCCTTCGGTGTAGCGCTTACCCTTGACTCCCCGGCTTTCCAGTCCGACTCCGGCGGATTGAAGGTCACCGCGGGCACGCCCGGCATTTCCCAGCTTCGGGCCCAGGCCAGGGCCCATTCTTCATCGGTGCGGATCTTTTCCCGCCAGGCGTCCAGCGCCTGTTCGAGCGCCAGCAATTGCGCGATGTCATGCACGCCGGACAGGTTGATCCCGGCATAGCCCATCCGTTGCAGGCCGATGATCTGCAAGGCCAGGCGATCGACACTGCGTGCCTGGGCATGGGCTTTCGAAACCGCCTCTTCCGCCGCCACCAGTGCCAGCATCGACGGCGAGACGGTCACGCCTGCCACATGCTCGAGCATTTTCGCCCGGCCATGGGTCAGGCCCATGATGCAGGCGAGCATCGGGCGCGGCGTTGGCTGGCGCTGCATCCAGTCCATGGCATCGCGGTACCTGGCCATGTCGAAACCCAGTTGCAGGATCAGGAAGTCGGCACCGGCGGCCAGTTTTTTCTGTGCCTTGAAGTACTGGGCGCCGCCTTCTTCCTCGCAATACTTGAACGGATTGAGCGCGGCGCCGAGCAGCCAGTCCGGACGGGCGCGGCGGACGATGCCGAGGGCTGCCACCGACTCCAGGTAACGTACCGGCCGCTGGCCCGGTTCATGGCCGTGCAGGCGGTCGCCGGTGAGCAGCAGAAGCTGGTCGAGCCCCAGCCGGTCCATGCGCTCGAGTTGTGCCAGCAGGTCCTGGCGTTCGCGGTCCTTGCCGGAAAAATGCGGCATCACTGGCACGGGCGTGGAGAGGGCGGCGAAGGTATCCAGGGGCGACAGGTCGAGGTTGCTGCCTACCCGGTCGGCGATCCCGGCGAGCATCGGCCAGCCGCACAGGTGGCCGCGCTGCATCAATTGCTCGAAGGCGGCGAAACGTTGTGGCTTGGGGACGAACTCCATCACGCAGACGAACTGACGGTCGCGGAGCGCCTGTTTCAACGAATTCATAAGCTGCGCCATGGGGTCAGGACATGACGGTGCATTGTGGGCCAGTGCATCGAGAGACCCTTGTCCGGGAGCGCAGGAAAATGTCGTGAAAAAGACAGGGCGCGTCCCTGACAGGGAAAAGCCCGAACGACAGACACGAAAAAGCCCGCGCTAGGCGGGCTTCTTCGTTTGCCATCGAATCCGGAGACTCTCTGGCGGGGTATGGTGGCTACACAGGGACTTGAACCCCGGACCCCAGCATTATGAATGCTATGCTCTAACCAACTGAGCTATGTAGCCAAGTGGCGCGCATTATTCGCTCGAAACGGGTATCTGTCAACACTCTTTTTCAAAAAATTTTACGCGCATTCAACCGCTTAGCCGGATTCACCGGCCAGACGGCCCGCACAGGGCAGTTCCGCCAGGTCACGCCGGATTTGCCCGCAAGGGCTTCGATCCAGTAACGTGGCGTTTTGCAATTGCCTGGTCGTTCGTCGAAGTCGCCTTCCATGCCCAACGCTTCCGTACCCGAGCCGCTCCCCGAGGAACAGGAAGTCCTTCGTCTGCGGGAAATCATCGCGCACAACTCCGACTGGCTCTGGGAAGTCGATAGCCAGGGGCGCTACACCTTTTGCTCCGAGCACAGCCGGCAGATGCTCGGTTACGCGCCGAGCGAGGTGCTGGGCAAGACACCCTTCGATTTCATGCCGGCCGAAGAGGCGGCGCGGGTCGGTGCGATCTTCGCCGGCATCGTCGCCGAGCAGCGGCCGTTCGCCGGCCTGATCAATCGCAACCTGCGTGCCGATGGCCGTCTTGTAGTGCTGGAGACCAGCGGGGTTCCGCTGTTCGATGAGCAGGGCAGCTTGATCGGCTATCGTGGCATCGACCGCGACGTGACACCGGCCATCGGTCCCCTGGACCGCCGCGAAGTACAGCTCGAAGCCTTGTACGCCGCCGCCTCGGTGGCGCTTGGGCTGGTGGACCGGCAAGGGATACTGGTCAATGTCAACCATGCCCTGGGCCAGTTGCTCGGTGGTGATGCGACGCAACTGGTGGGACAGCCCCTGCTGATGCCGCAGCTCGATCTGGCGCAGTGCCTGGCCGAGCTGGAGCTGGGCCGGTCCGTTGCCGACTGCGAGCTGGACTGGCGCGAGCGCACCTACCTGCTGAGTATCGGCGCGGTCCGGGACCTGGACCAGCAGATCCTCGGCATGACCCTGGCCTTCAGCGACATCACCGAGCAACGCCTGATGCGCGAAGCCCTGGCGCAAAGCAACGCGCAACTGGCCGAGGCCAATGCGCGCCTGCAGGCCCTGGCGAGCGAAGACTTTCTCACCGGCCTGCCTAACCGCCGTCGCTTCGACGAAGCCCTATTGCAGGAGAAGGCCCGCGCGCGCCGCGAAGGCCGGCCGCTGTCGCTGCTGATGGTGGACGTGGACCACTTCAAGGTGTTCAACGATCACTATGGGCACCAGGCTGGAGACGAATGCCTGCGACGTATCGCCGTGCTCCTTGGCCAGTCCTTGCAAAGGCCGGGCGACCAGGTCTGCCGCTATGGCGGCGAAGAATTCGCGGTGATCCTGCCGGACACCGACGTCCATGGCGCTCGCAGCGTTGCCCGGGATCTTTGTCGGCAGGTCTTCGACGCCCATCTGGAACATCTGGCGAGTCCGCTGCAGCGGGTGACCCTCAGCATCGGCAGTGCCAGCCACGACCCTGACCACCCCGATAACAGCGTCGCCCTCGGCGCCTTGTTGCGCGTGGCCGACCTTGCGCTGTACCGGGCCAAGCAGGGCGGACGCAACCGGCTGGTGCAAGGCGGGCAGGAAGAGCCCGCTGCGCCTCACTGAGTCATCGGTACCGGGCAGTCCACGTTGGGAGATACCAGCAACTCGCTGGCCAGTGGCGAGCGGGAAATGCTCAGGAAGGCGTCCACCCCCAAGCGCACCCAGGCCGCCGTCGTTGGACGCACCCACAGCAGGCAAGAGCCGTTACGGGCGCTGAAGCGGTCGCCCAGGGTGCCTTCGAGCATCAGGCGGCCGTCGGCCTCCAGCTCCAACGACAAATGGGTCACATCGCGGGCGACATCAGCAGCGATACGCTGGATCCCAGCGTCGCCGAAGGTCTCGTCCAGCGCACCACTCTTCAGATGGCGAGCCAGCATGAAGGCCCCGGCGTCGCGGTCGATGCCGGCCATGAGGATCCTGCCGTCGGGCAGCAGCACCGACTGCTCCCAGTAGGTGGTGGACGGCAGCGGCAGGGAGTCGGCGGAAGCGAACGCGGCTTGGTTGTTGTAGTGGGTTGCCATGGTCGTGCCTGCGGAACTTGGGGGACGGAGCCTGTTTTTTAAGCCTTGGAGTGATGGCCGTCTACTGGCAAAAATGTCAGGTGCCGACGGTTATCGAGCGCTGTAAGCGGAGTGATCGATAACGGGCGACTTCCCTCCGTCAGCCCAGATACCGGGCAAGGAACAGGTGGTTGAACGGCAAGTCGGTGATGCGTCTACCGGATGCCAGGATCTTGCCATCGCCCTGGATTTCAACGCCCTCGCAGGTTTCCTGTCCACCCAGATCGCTTATGACCTGGCCGTTGATACCGAAGCTCATGTCCATCATGCCGTTGGGTTCCATGCGCATCAGAATCACGTCGATCGGGTCGGTGGTGTAGCCTGCTGTCACGATCCTGCCGTCGGGCAGAAAATCGACGCCGGTACTCTGCGTTTCGTGGCCCTGGAAGACCATGATCTTCGGTTCGCCGTTGTTGAACGTGCCGTCCAGACTGCCATCGGGATTCAATCGGGTGGTCAGCGTGTGATTGCCGAAGCCGACGTTGGCCATGCCGACCCCGACGATCCTGCCGTCCGTTTGCACTTTCACCTGAAGGATTTCCGCCTGGCCCGGGGGAAGGGGCAAAAGCACCTGGCCGTTTTCCCCAAAGGCGAGATCAGGGCTGCCATCGGCGTGATACTGGCGGAACTCGGCCTTGCCCAGGTCATCGGAGCGGCCGGCCAGCAGGTAGCCGCCATCCGCGGACACTGCCAGGTGACGCAATGGATGGTTGCTGGCCTCGACGTAGCCCATGCCGTTATCGCCGAAGGTGGTGTCCACGACCCCGTTATCCAGGCGTACCAGGTAGCTGCCGTGAAATGCAGGAGCAGTAGTTCTGTGCGAGATCACACACGCCATGATCTTGCCGTCGTTCAGCAACTCCAGCGCGGTGATGATGGCGCTTTGGTCGCCAAAATCGAGGATGCAGAACCCGTCCACGCCAAATGCGCTGTCCAGTTCTCCGTTGGGTAATAACCGGAATACGAACGACTTCTCCTTATCCATGGCCCGTAATGCGCCATACACAAGGGCGCTATCGTCGGGCAGTACCAGGAGCTCGACCAGATTGGCCGTGTTCGGGGCCGGACCCTCCGGTAGCTGGATGTGGACAAGGCCCGATGGGCCGTATGAAACATCAAGGTCGCCGGTCCACAGATGGCGCGCCATGGTGATCATCGGGGTCACGGTGTCGGAGCACGCTAAGAATTCTGCGGTCACCGAGGAGTTTCGATTTGCCGCTACGCATGGCTGGCGGAAAGGGGGCCCTGCCCGAAAATCCGAAATCGACATCGAGATCGCCGGGGTTTCTGGTGGTTTGCGGAGCGTTCATCAGCAGTTCTCGTAAAGATGGGTTGAGATCAATTTTCTAAGCCCGCAAGCCAACCCCATCTACTGGCAGAAATATCAGGTCCCCCGAAGTTGCCGGTGTGGGGCGAGGGCGATTGACGGGTATGTCAGCCATGGCCTAGAGTGCCGACCCTCTTTTCCGTCCTTGCTGTTGCCGAACATGAACGCCGTTGTCCGTCCTTTCACTGCCAGGCTGCCCCTTTTCCGGGCCCTTCGCCGTGCCTGGCCGCAGGACACCGTGCTCAAGCGCCGGCGCAGCGTGCTGTTCGCCTTCACCTTCTCGCCACACCGCCGCTTCGCCTGACCTCTGCGAGCCTTTCGGGCTCGTTCGTCTTCTTTCGATTTCAGCGTCTGTGCGCCCGCGCGCAAGGCATCGAGCCTGTGCGTCGGCGGTGGTGGAGTGAGTTGTGAACAAGCGTTTTCTCGTGGGTGTGCTGTTCGTCGTTTCCGTGGTCGGTTTCTCGCTGGGGGCGACCTTGCCGCTGGTGTCCCTGCGTTTGCTGCAGGCCGGTGCCAGCAGCCTGCAGATCGGCATTCTTTCGGCGATGCCGGCTGCCGGCATGATGCTCTCGGCGTTTCTCGTCGATGCCTGTTGCCGGCACCTGACCCGGCGCACTATCTACCTGCTCAGCTTCAGTGTCTGTGCCCTCAGCGTCGGCCTGATCGAGTGGGCGTTTTCCTCGATCTACCTGTTGGCCGGACTGCGCCTGGCACTGGGCCTGGGCATGGGCGTGGCGATCATCCTGGGTGAATCCTGGGTCAACGAACTGAGCGAGGAGCACAACCGCGGCAAGATCATGGCCCTATACGCTACCGCCTTCACCGGCTGCCAGATGCTCGGCCCGGCCATGCTCTCGCTGCTCGGGGCCGAGGGGCCGTGGCTGGTGCTGATGGTGTCGGTGGGCTATGCGCTGGCGCTGGCCTGCATCGTCTGGACGGTGCCCAACGACTACGTCGAACATGGTGAGGACGGCGAAAAGAGTTTCTCCCTGGCCGGCTTCTTCCGCGTCGCCCCGGCGCTGTGCATGGGCGTGCTGTTCTTCTCTTTCTTCGACGCGGTGATCCTCTCGCTGCTGCCGGTCTACGCCACCCACCACGCCTACGCGGTCGGCGTCGCGGCGCTGATGGTCACGGTGATCCTCACCGGCGACATGCTGTTCCAGTTGCCCATCGGCTGGCTCGCCGACCGCTGCGAGCGAACCACGGTGCACCTGGTGTGTGGCGTGCTGGCGATGCTGATCGGCCTGGCCCTGCCGTGGCTGATCCAGGTGCCATGGCTGCTCTGGCCGGCGCTGGTGCTGCTCGGGGCGGTGGCGGGCGGGGTATATACCCTGGCGCTGGTGCTGATCGGGCAGCAATTCAAGGGGCAGGACCTGGTCACGGCCAATGCCAGTGTCGGCCTGTTATGGGGCGTGGGCAGCCTGGTCGGGCCGCTGGTCAGTGGCGCGGCGATGGACGTGGCGCCGGAAGGGTTGCCGATGGCACTGGCGGTGATGGCAGCGTTGTTCGTGTGCTTTGCGCAGTCGGCGAGCCGGAGGGTGTGGCGGGTTTCGGCGGTGGAGTAACGTTAACCCGCACGCTTATAAGGTGTCGTATTCAGCTACGAAAAACCGGACATTTCCGTCTTTTGTGTAGGCAATTTCCCAAGCATACTTCCGCGCCTGATTGTCCGTTGCGCTCTTGGAGATCAGTGCCTAGTCTTCGGCGGTCGTTGCGAGAGTGACGACCGGCTTTGACAGGCCGAGGAATACTTCAGTTGACGCAAACGGTCGTTATGGCGGCTGTGCGTGTGGGCACCTGCGGGTGCGCCGGGTTAATTCTCCTGAAGTCCCTGGTCTGTCAACCCACGCACAGTTGCCACCCTCTCGTTTGACAGCGAGCCGATGGCAGCCCCGATGACTTCAGGAGATGCCCATGAAAAAGCTCGTCCCCGACCCACCCCCGGACCTTTGCATTCGCGAAGGACTATCCCTCGACGAGGCGCTGTACCTCGCGCGCCAGCATTTGACCAGAGCCATCGATAACGCCCACGAGGCAGCGGAAGACGCGCCGCTCAAGCAGGAAACCCTGATTGGCGATGCCGTATTGCAGATAAGGATTGGATTGGCGTTGTTGAAGGTCTGTGCGAACCACCGGGCGGTGGTTGTCTGAGTTGAGGCCGCCTCGCAATCGCTGGCTGGCATGGCCCCTGTGGGAGCTGGCTTGCCAGCGATAGCGGCGGACCTGACAGCATCGGTGCACGTGCCGGCCAAATCGCTGGCAAGCCAGCTCCCACAGGGGCTGTGTGCATCCTGTAAATCATATTCCAGGCGAGAGATTGCCCAGAAGCAGATCCAGCGTCGCGTCGGCCTGCTCCAACCGCGTTTCACCCTCCTCCCCGGCAGCAATCCACAATACCGCCTCCGTCAGGCTGCCATGGACCATCCGCGCCAACGCCTCGGCATCTACTCCGACAATCGCACTCCGCTCGATCAGCCCGCGCATCGAGGCGATGCAGTGCTGTTCCTCGGCCATCGGCACCCCACCCAGCACCGCCCGCGCATCCCGCAGCACGATGCGCTGGATCTCCGGTTCCAGCGCCATCCGCAGGTACGCCCGGCATCTCTCGCGAAAGCCTTCCCACGGCGTATCCGCCCGCTCTGAAATCGCCCTCAGCCGCTCATCCATTTCCCCGTCGATCTGCGCCACCACTGCCGCCAGCAAGCCCTGCTTGTCGCCGAAGTGGTGATACAGCGCACCCCGGGTCAGCCCGGCGCGGGCGGTGAGGTCGTCCATCGAAGCGTCGGCATAACCGGTTGCAGTGAAGACCTGGCGGGCCACGGCCAGCAAAGTGGCGCGGGTTGCTTCCATTTCGGCGCGGGTGCGGCGGGCCATTGGCTAACTCCATGGGGGTTTACATACGCGACGTATGTAAATAGGCTTTTAAACATACGAGCTGTATGTATCTTCCCCGCATGCCTGCCTGAAGGCAAGCGGACAGGCCAAGGAGCGCAAAATGGCTAACCCTTATCGATCACTGTTCGACCTTCCCGGCACCCGCGGTTTCGCCCTGGCTGGATTGCTGGCGCGGCTGCCATTGCCGATGACCGGAATCGGCATCATTACCCTGGTTTCCCAGTTGCGCGGCAGTTATGCGTTGGCCGGCGCGCTGGCCGCGACCTTCGTGATGACCTATGCGCTGCTGTCGCCGCAGATCTCGCGGTGGGTGGATCGCCAGGGGCAATCCCGGGTGTTGCCCTTGGTGACGCTGGTCAGCGTTAGCGGATCGGCCTTGCTGCTGGCCGGGACCTGGTGGCCGCTGGGGGATTGGAGCCTGTTCCTCGGCGCATTGCTGGCCGGCGCCATGCCCAGCCTGTCGGCAATGGTGCGGGCGCGCTGGACCGTGCTCTATCGCGGCCGAGCGGAGTTGCAGACCGCCTATTCGCTGGAAACGGTGCTGGATGAACTGACCTTCATCGTCGGGCCGCCGTTGTCGGTGGGTCTCTGTGTGGCGCTGTTTCCCCAGGCCGGGCCGTTGCTGGCGGCGCTATTACTGACGCTCGGCGTAAGCGCGCTGGTGCTGCAGCGAGGCAGCGAGCCGCCGGTCCTGGCTCCCGGGCAGGGCGAGCGTGCTTCGCTGATCCGTGTTGCCGAGGTTCGCCTGCTGACCCTGTTGATGATGGCGATGGGGGTGATCGTCGGCACCGTGGATATCGCCAGCGTGGCCTTCGCCAGTGGGCGCGGGCAAGCGGGGGCGGCGAGCCTGGTGTTGTCGGCGTATGCACTGGGGTCGTGCCTGGCGGGGTTGGTGTTCGGTGCGTTGAAGTTGAACCAGCCTTTGCCGCGGTTGCTGTTGATCGGAGCCCTGGCGACGGCGGCGAGCACCTTGCCGGTGTGGTTCGCCGGGTCGATTCCGGGCCTGGCGCTGGCGGTGTTCATTGCCGGACTGTCTTTCGCACCGACCATGATCGTGGCGATGTCGCTGATCGAGCGCAGTGTGCCGGAGCAGCGCTTGACCGAAGGTATGACCTGGTTGCTGGCGGGGTTGAATATCGGCGTGGCAATGGGCGCGGCGCTGGCGGGGCAGTGGGTGGATCTGGGAGGGGCAGGGTTCGAGGTGGCGGTGGTGGCGGGAGGGATCGTGGTGCTGGTGGGCGGGTGGGGATTCAGGCGGTTGGGTGGTCGAACTTGAGGGCCCTATCGCTGGCAAGCCAGCTCCCACAGGTCCTGTGGGAGCTGGCTTGCCAGCGATTAGGCCATCAGCAACAACACAAGTCCAGGAGCTCAGACGTGCTGCAGAATCGCCCCGATCAACCCCGGGAAACGCCCGTCCAGCGCCTCGATGCGCAGGGAGTTCATGTGCGTGGTGCCCACCGCGCGCGTTTGCACCAGCCCCGCATCGCGCAATACCCGGAAGTGGTGGGACATGCTCGACTTCGGCCGCCCTCCGTCCAGGTCGCCGCAACTGGCTTCGGTGCAGTTGGCCAGGGTCCGGACGATTTCCATGCGCACGGGATCGCTCAGCGCGTAGAGCACGCGCTCGAGGACGAAGTCTTGTGGGTCTGGATGTTTGTAGGCACGCATGGGGCGGATCATACCGGAGGCTTCACTAAATGCCAAAGTTCGAATACTATCGAACAATCGTAACTATCCATGTCCTCTCCCAGGAGCTTCCGCATGACTGCACTTTTCCAGCCTTTCACCCTCAAGGACGTCACCCTGCGCAACCGCATCGCCATTCCTCCGATGTGCCAGTACATGGCCGAGGATGGCGTTATCAACGACTGGCATCAGGTTCATTACGCCAGCATGGCACGTGGCGGCGCTGGCCTTGTCGTGGTGGAAGCCACGGCGGTCGCTCCTGAAGGCCGCATCACCCCGGGCTGTGCCGGGATCTGGAGCGATGCCCATGCCCAGGCCTTCGTGCCGGTGGTCAAGGCGATCAAGGCGGCAGGCTCGGTGCCGGGCATCCAGATCGCCCACGCCGGGCGCAAGGCCAGCGCCAACCGCCCATGGGAAGGTGACGACCATATGGCCGAGTCCGACGCCCGCGGCTGGCAGACCATCGCCCCGTCCGCCATTGCTTTCGGTCATCATCTGCCGAAAACCCCGCGTGAAATGACCCTCGACGATATCGCCCGGGTCCGCCAGGACTTCGTCGATGCCGCGCGCCGTGCCCGCGACGCCGGCTTCGAGTGGATCGAACTGCACTTCGCCCATGGCTACCTGGCCCAGAGCTTCTTCTCCGAGCACTCCAACCAGCGCACCGATGCCTATGGCGGCAGCTTCGACAACCGCAGCCGTTTCCTTCTGGAAACCCTGGCCGCCGTGCGTGAAGTCTGGCCCGAGCACCTGCCGCTGACTGCCCGTTTCGGGGTGATCGAATACGACGGCCGCGACGAGCAGACCCTCGCCGAGTCCATCGAACTGGCCCGTCGTTTCAAGGCCGGTGGCCTGGACCTGCTGAGCGTCAGTGTCGGCTTCACCATCGCTGAAACCAACATTCCGTGGGGCCCGGCCTTCCTCGGTGAAGTATCGCGCCGGGTGCGTGACGAGGCCGGTATCCCGGTGACCTCGGCCTGGGGCTTCGGTACCCCGCAACTGGCGGAAGAAGCGGTCAGCTCGCGGCAACTGGATATCGTCTCGGTGGGCCGCGCCCATCTGGCGGATCCGCATTGGGCGTACTTCGCGGCCAAGGAGCTGGGTATGGACAAAGCCTCGTGGACCCTGCCGGCGCCTTATGCGCACTGGCTGGAACGCTATCGCTGATCACGGTTGGTGCAACCGCTCTAACCTAGGCAGCTAAGCGTCCTGTGTGGGGTTTACCCGCGATTTGCTGTAGTGAATTCACTATAGCCATCGCGGGTAAACCCGCTCCCACAGGGTGCGCGTTGTGCCTTGGAGCTGTTCTCTGTGCGACAGCGCAGCCCGAAAAGGCTGGGCGGAGTCCCACAAGTATTCGTCAGTCCACCTCGACCAGGGGAATGGTCGTCACGGCGTGCTGGTGCTGCAGATAGCTACAGATCTCCAGGTTCAGCCGCACAAACTCATCCCAACTGTAGTCACGGGCATAACGCTCGGTGAACTGCAGGTCCACCCGACAGATATCCGGGCGGTCCTGGTAGATCCCGCACCCCTTGCTGTTGGCGTCGTAGTGCCGGCAGGTGCCGTCGCCACGGTCGAGGAAACGGGTTTCATCGGCCATGTCCACGTGCTGGCAGCACAAGCCGCACTGGGTGCAGGGGAAGGGCGAGGTGATCTGGCAAGGCATGGCGGTCGCTCGAAGTGGCCCGCGCCAGGCGCGGGCCATTGCCTTACGCGACAGGTGCGTCGAGGCTGGCTTTCTGTCCGCTGGCTACCGCGGCGACATCCTTGATGCGCTTCTCGGTCGACAGCACCAGGTTGCCGGCTTCGTCGAGGATGGCGGTGTCGATCATCGCCTTGATCAGCTGGGCGAACTTGACCGCGCGGAACACCACTTTCTTGCTTTCTTCAGAGAAGGTGCGGTAGTCGACGCCGTTGTTCTCGATCACCTTCTTCAGCTCGCTGACGCTACGCCGCAACTGCGAGCTGATGTTGGAGAAGGTGGTGTTGGCCAGCGAGGTCACCGCATCGATGGCTTGCAGCTTGCCGGCCATCAGCTTGGCCTGCTCGTGGATGGTCCGGGCCTGTTCCATGTTGCTGCGCGCAGTGTTCAGGGCTTCCTCGCCCTTGCTGCCGAGCACGTGGCCGAAGATCGCCAGGGCCGGGCCGGCGACGATGCCGCCCAGTACCATCATGCCGCCGGCCATGCCGTAGCCACCGGCCGCCAGCGACCCGCCGCCCAGCCAGGCCAGGGTGGCGTTGGTCGCGGCTACGCCGCCCAGGGAGGAGATGGCGGTGCCGGTGCTCGCCGTGGCCAGCAGCATGGTGCCGTTGTAGGCGCCGAAGGCCAGTGCCGCGCCACCGGTCATGCCGGCGCCGAGGCCAAGGCCGGCGTCCTTGAGGGCCTGGTAGTCCTGGCGCAGGCCGGCCAGGGTCTTGCCGGTGAAGTCGCCAGCGTTGAGCTTGTCCAGTTCCGGGCTCTGGCTGAGCTCGACGTTCTTCAGGCGTTCGAAGGTTTCGATGAACTCGTCGACCACGCCGTTGAAGGCACGCAGCTTGCGCTGGCCGTAGTCTTCCAGGGTGGCGTTGGTCTTGGTGCGCTGCTCCTCGACCTTGGCGTTGGCGGCATCGACCATCGAGCCGGCACTGGCATTGAGGTCCTTGGCTTCGCTGTGGTCCATGGCGCCGCTGACGCCTTTGACCGCGCCGTAGATGCCGGCCGCCGCAGCGACCGCACCGATGATGAGTGGAATTGGCATGGGCTCGTGTCCTTATTCGAGAATGAGCGAGATGGTTTTGCTGACTTCACGGTTCATGGTTTCGGCACGTTCCAGGAGGTCGTCGAAGATGAAGTCTTCCAGCTTGTGGTGCAGTTGGAACTCCTTGAGCAGGGCCCATTCCACGCTGGAAATGTGGCCGTCGCGCAGGGCCACCAGGAACAGTTCGAACAGCACCACCTTCGATGTGGACGGCAGTTCGAACCTGGTCGCATTGAGCAGCTCGCGCAGTACGCTGGTGGCGGCCTGGACGCGATATTCCGGTTTCTCGGCGACGATCATCGGCAGCTTCTTCAGCGCATCGATCAGGCGCCGTTCCACGTTGCAGGACGAGGAGAAGAAGCTGTCGAAGGCCGAAGCACTGCCGGTGGACTGCACCAGTTCCTCGATCAGCTCGCGTTCGGCGTCGCCGGTGACGATGGTCAGGGCGTCGAGGTTGCTGCTGGAGGTGAGCTGGTCACGGGTCTTGCCATCCCAGCGCAGCGGCTTGTCGGCGATGGCGAGCAGTTTCGCCAGGTCGATGAGGTGTTGCTTGTCCGATCGGGACAGGAATTTCATGAGCATTGCATAGGGTCCTTTTTCCGGGAGCAGGCGTAGGGTCAGAGCACCAGAGGGGCATCGCTGTCCATGAAGGTGTCGAATTCGCTCTGCGAGCTGAACTCCAGCTGTTTGCCCAACAGGGTGGCGTACTGGTTGATGGCGACGGCGAAGGCATCGCTGTCCGCGCCGTTCACCGCGACGAACAGCTGCGCGGTTTCCGTGCGCAACTGCGGGATCTCGCGGCGGGTGAATTCATCGAGACGGGCTTGTTCCTCGGCGATGCGCTCGCGGGCGGCTTGCTGGATCATCTGCACGCGGGCCAGTTGCCGGCGGGACAATTCCACGTCGCGGGCGGCCTCGAAGGCGCACTGGTAGAAGCTCGACGACAGGGTGTAGCCGATCATGCCGCCGATGGCGGCGCCGACGAAGGGAATCGGCACGGCAATCTGGCCCAGCACCGCCATCATGCTGCTCGACAGCATGCCCGCGCCTTTCTCGCCGAGTTCTTCGAGCAGTTGCGCTTCGCTGATCTCATCCTTGATGTAGCGATGAATGGAGGTCGTCAGCGACAGACAGATGTTCACCACCAGCGCGGGGGCGTTGGTGCCGGCGAGGGTGCGCAGGGTCTGGCTGCTGGACTGTTGCATGGCGCCCTTGAGCGCCGAGCCGGCGAACGCCGTGCCGTAGCCCAGTGCGGCTGCCTTGGCGGTGTCCAGCACCACGTCCTGTGCGGCCTCGCCCAGTTCCTTGGTGTCCTGGGCCACCTTGAATGCGTTGGTCAGCAAGGAGATGCTGCCGCCGATCAGCGCACCATACTTGGCCCCTTCGACACCGGCGCGGTGGCTGGTACGGGCGATGTCCTTGAGGGTTTCGCGCAGCGGACGCTCGGCGTAGTCGATGGCCTGGGCGGTATCCAGGCCGAGGTCGACGATGTCTTCGTCAGCCAGCTTGTCGAAGCGCTCGGCGCGCTCGCGGAACTTGGCGGCCACTTCGGGCTTGCCTTCGCTATCGAGCTTGTCGGCGCGGTTTCGCAGGTTCTGCGCACGGGTACGGCAGTAGGTCTTGGCTTCCTCCACCTGTTCGGTGGGCAGTTCGAGCTTCTTGCCGAAGTACTTGCTGTACTTGTGGTCCTCGTGGCTGACCTGGTTGGCCACCCGGTTGCCGTTGGCCTCGACCTTGGTCTGGGCTTCGTAGACGATCTCGCCGTCCTTCACCCGGACCCGGTCCACCGCCTGGCGGTACTTGCCGTCGGTCTCGATGCCATAGTGCTTGAGATCATCGCTGCGAATGCTGCGCTCGCTCGACTTGTTGATGATCGCCTCGGCGTTCTCGCGGCTGGTGCTGGAGACTTCCGCCGCCCAGCCGGCGCGGTGCTTGACCCCGGTGTTCTCCTGGCTGATGCCCTTGAGGCCCTTGCTCAGCTTGACGCCGTATTCGTTGTCGACGCCGGTGTAGGCCTTGACGAATTCGGCGTTGGCGCTGCCGTAGCGCGACACGGTTTCGCTGGCCGACAGCGCGGCGGCGGTGTTGGCCCGGTCGCGGGCGATGGCCTCGCGATCCGCTGGCGCGAGCGGTTGCTCCTCGGCGTCCGCGCTAGGCACGGGGGCAATGTCATTGAAGTTCATGCGCGCTCCTCAAAACGGGTCGCAGGTGGAAGAGGGCTGGCCGGGGTTGGCCGGCGTTGCATACAGGGCGGTGACTTTGTCCAGCTTGTCCTTGATCGCGTCGATCCAGGGTTGCGGCTCGTGCAGGCGGATGCTCTCGCCGAGGCCAAAGACCCACCAGAAGGTTTCCTGGTCGTCCGGTACCGTGGCCTGCAGGCGCTGCCAATCGCTGCCCGCAAGCGGCGTGAGGGACTGTTCGGCGCTCAGCGGGGTTTCGTGCAGCATCCAGGCGATCGACGGCGCGACATCGGCAACCAGGCGCTGTTGGCCGATCTGGCCCTTGTGGTTGAAGCCGCTGCGGATGAAGGTGTCCAGCTCGAAGCCGGGCGGCTCGACACAGGCCTGGTCCAGACAGGTCGCCTGCTGGATGCGGTGCATCGCGAACTGGCGCACGTCGCTGTAGCCTTCGACCCGGCCGACCAGGTAGCTGACCGCATGGCGCGACACGATGCCGCTGGGGTGAATGCGCAGGGCCTTGTGCTCGGCCTTGCTGCGGCTGTGGTAGCGGATGTCCAGTTGCCGCGTTTCGAGCACTGCCATGGCCACCTCGCTCCACACCGTGGCTTCCACGGCTGCCGGCAGCAGGGCCTTGCCGTTCGGGATCACCCGCACGCGCCCGGGCCAGTTGGCCAGGGGGTTGTGCTCCAGGCCCTGCAATTGCCGGTGGGCCAGGTCGAAGTGCGGCGCGAGCAGCTCAAGGATGCTCGGCGGCAACACCTTGTTCAGGTGGCTTTGCGCGAGGGCAAAGGCCAGTGCCGTCGGGGTGTCCAGCGCCGGGAAATCGAAGCGCGGCATGTCGCTGGGAAAGCTCCAGCGAAACGGCTTGCGGCTTTCATCGCAGTCGAGGGGGAAGTCCAGGCCCAGGCGTCCGATCAGGTCGCGTTGCAGGGTTCGCTGGTCGATATCGAAATTTTCGGCCTTGAGCTTTTTCAGCAGCTCGGTGGTGGAGATGCTTTTCGGCGCACGGGGAATCAGGCGTAGCAATGCCAAATGCCTGAACAACCGGTCCTTGGGATCTGACATGGGGGAAGAATCCGATCTGCCTTGAAAGTTCGCGGGTGCGACGAACATTCCTTCGTGGCCTTTTAACATCATCTTGTGCACTCCGCCAATAGTTCATCCGTCGAAGGTTCAGGCTGCGCCGTGTTGCCCGGCGCCATTGCGGGACTTTTCCCGCTCCAGTTCCTTTTCCAGCTCGCTGAAGGCCTGGCGGTTTTTCATGGTGATCACGCCGATGACCACGCCGAGGGTGAAGCAGATCAGTTCTTTCATGACGGTTCGCTCGTTGACCGGGGTTGAGGCGATCATCCGGCGGGGCTGCGACAGCCTGCGTCGCACCTTGCAAAAAAAGCGAAAAAAAGCCCCGACCGGACCACCCGGCTTTGCGCACGACGCACCGCAGTTTTGCCCTGTGGACGGATTCCGTGGTGGCGCCAGGCCCTCTACTCTGGTGCCATTCCGTTCAGCCCTTTCGATGAGGTCCGCCATGTCCCTTGGCAATCCTGTCACTGCCGAGTCCCGCTCGGCATTGGTGACACCCACGCTGTCCAGTTCCCTGGTGATCTTCCTGGCCATCTGCTGTGGCGCGGTGGTCGCCAACCTGTATTACGCCCAGCCGATCGTCGAACTGATCGCCCCGTCGATCGGCCTGTCCAGCGCCAATGCCAGCCTGATCGTGTCGCTGACCCAGTTCGGCTATGCGATCGGCCTGCTGTTCCTCGTGCCGCTGGCCGACCTGCTTGAGAATCGCCGCCTGCTGGTGGGCTTCACCCTCGCGGCGGCCGTGTGTTTGGCGGGCGCAGCGCTGAGCACCACGCCATCGCTGTTCCTGATCAGTTCCTTGCTGATCGGCCTGACGTCGGTGGCGGTGCAGATCCTCGTGCCGCTGGCTGCGCATATGGCGCCGGAAGCCTCTCGCGGACGGGTGGTCGGCAATATCATGAGCGGCCTGCTGCTGGGCATCCTGCTGTCGCGGCCGATCTCCAGCACCCTGGCCGAAGCGTTCGGCTGGCGCGGGGTATTCTTCGGCGCTGCTGGCCTGATGGCGTTCATGGCCGTGGTCATGGGCCTGCTGTTGCCGCGCCGGGTGCCGACGCACCAGGCCAGCTACGCGCAACTGATCGGCTCGGTGTTCACCCTGGCCCGGCGTTACGCGGTGCTGCGCGAGCGCTCGCTGTACCAGGGCTTGTTGTTCGCCGCGTTCAGCAGCTTCTGGACCATCGCTCCGATCGAACTGGTGCGGCATTACGGCTTCAGCCAGACCGAAGTGGCGATCTTCGCCCTGGTTGGCGCGGTGGGTGCGATCGCGGCGCCGATCGCCGGGCGCCTGGCCGACGCCGGACATGGCGTGCGCGGCACCCTGGCGGCCTTGCTGCTGGCGCCGCTGTCGCTGATCGCCGGTTCGCTGTCCGGGGCTGGCTGGTTGTGGATGGTGGTCACGGCGGTGGCCCTGGACTTTGCCGTGCAACTGAACATGGTGCTTGGCCAGCGCGAAATCTATGCCCTGGATCCGCACAGCCGGGCCCGGCTGAATGCGGTGTACATGACCAGCATCTTCGTGGGCGGCGCCCTGGGCTCGCTGATCGCCAGCCCGCTCTACGAGCACGTCGGCTGGCCATTGTTCGCCTGCATGGCGGCCCTGCCACCGCTGGCCGCGCTGATCCTGTTCATTCTCCGTCCGCGCGGCTGAGCACGCTCATGCAAGCGCAGCGCGACGCTTTGCGGCACACTGCCCGGTCAGAGACATCAGCCGAAGCCAGGAGCCGGGCCGTGGACAAATTGCAGGCGTTGAGCATGTTCGTCGAAACCGTGCGCTGCGGTGGCTACTCGGCGGCAGCGCGCAAGCTGGGCGTGGCGACCTCTTCGGTGACCCGCCAGGTCGCCGCCCTCGAAGCCCAGCTGGGCACCACGCTGCTCAACCGCACCACCCGCCACAGCAGCCCGACGGTGGCCGGCCAGGATTACTACGACAAGGCCGTGGCCATTCTCGAAGCCCTGGCCGAGGCGGATGGCGCGGTGTTCGATCGTGGCAGCGAAGCGCGAGGGCGGTTGCGGGTGAACGTGCCGGTGGAGTTCGGTCGCCGGGTTATCGCGCCGCACCTGGGGCGTCTGCTGGCGCGGCATCCGGAACTGGAGATCAGCCTGACCCTCAGCGACCAGATGACCGACCTGCTCACCGAGCGGGTCGATTTGTGCGTGAGACTGGGCTCGGCCCTTGGCAGCGAGGACGTGATCAGCAAGCCGATCGGGCGCTTCGAGCGCTGGCTGGTCGCAAGCCCCGCCTATCTGGAGCGAGCCAGCATCCCGCGGCATCCGCTGGATCTGCTGGAGCACCAATGCCTGGTGTTCGATTACGGCCCGGCGTTACAGAACTGGGTGTTCCGTGAAGGGGGTGACAGTATTCCGATCAATGTGCAGGGGCGCTTGCGCAGCAACAACGCCGATGTCCTGCGCGAGGCGGCGATTGCCGAGGGTGGCCTGGCACTGCTGGCGGACTGGTTGGTTGCCGAGGACGTGCGGCGGGGCAGGTTGCTAAGGGTGCTGGAAGGGTTCGAGGCGAGCCCGGGCAGTGCCAGTTGTGCGATCAATGCGCTGTATCTGCCGAGCCATCGGGATTCGAGCCGGATTCGGGCGTTCGTGGGGTTTCTAGAAGAAATCTGCGGCTGAACGCGGACCCTGTGGGAGCTGGCTTGTCGGACCGCCTGCTTAAGCCAGATGTTTCCCACGGTTCAAGCAGAATCTCCTCATTGCTGGGGAAATGCCTCCCAACGAGCATGCACGTCCCTCATTCAAGGAGACGTCCATGTCCAATCTTTCACTGCCAAACGTCGATCTACCCCGCGTCAGCCGCAAGACCATCGCCCTGGCCGCCATTCCCCTGATTGCCATCGGTGCCTGCGCCGCGTTGTTCAACCAGGTGTTCTTCTACAACGAAGCCGGCCAGATGGCTCACGTGCGCACGATCTTCGGCGAGGAGAAAGTGGTCGAGGACGTCGGTTACGCCACCCAGTGGTTCGGGCGCACAACGGTGTGGAAGCGCACCATCGGCGTTCAATCGGCCTTGCAGGGCGATACCCATGCCAGCGGCAATCCGACGGTGACGGTCGGCACTCTGCCGATCGTGTTCCTTGGCAACGTCGACGCCAAGGCCGAGTTCAGCACCCAGTTCCGCATGCCGAGCGGCGAAGCCTTCCTGACCATCGCCCATGAGTACCGCACGCCGGAGAACTTCCTGCAGCGCGCATTGCTCCCGGCGGTCAAGGAAACCCTGCAGGCCACCGCTTCGCTGATGAGCGCCGACGACTACTACGCCGGTGACCGCAACCAGTTCGGCGCCGAGTTCGAGAACCAGTTGCGTGATGGCCTGTACCTGACCAAACGCAAGGAAGTGCGGGTCCAGCGTGACCACTCGCCGGCGCAGACGGCGATCCTCCAGGCCGGCACCGAGCAGGGGCAATACGGCGACAGCATCTCCACGCGCTTCGTCATCGAGAAGCTGCGTGACGAGAACGGCGTGGAAATCCGCAAGCAACAGCAGTTCCGCCTGTTCGGCGTGGATGTGGTGGACGCCCGGGTCACTCACATCGACCCAAATCCGCAGTATCAGGAGCGTATGGTCCGTGTGCAGCAGGCTCTTGCCGAGCTGGCCGTGGCCCGGCAGAACCGGCTCAAGGAAGAGGAGGAGAAGCAACTGGTCTCCGCCCGCGGTGCCAAGGATGTCGAAGCCAAGCGCCAGGAAAGCCTGCGCCAGCAGATCGAGCGCACCACCCAGGCCGAGACCGAAAAACAGCTCACCCTGATCAATGCCGAACGCGAGCAGCGCCGCGCCGAGATCGAGAAGAAGACCGCCGAACTGCTGCGGGACAAGGCCCGGGTTACAGGTGAAGCGACCAAGATAACCGCTGATGCCGAAGCCTATGCCCGGGCGGCGTCGATCAAGGCCGACGGTGCGTTGCAGGCGAAGCTCGATGCGTTGGTGCGGATCAACCAGGCGTGGGCCGAGGCGGCAGCTCGTGCACCGGTGCCGTCGGTCATGATGGGCGCCGGTGACGGCGGAACCGGACGGCAGGACGAGATGGGCAAGCTGATGAGCGTGCTGGCGACCAAGGCGGCGCGGGATCTGGCGGTGGATCTGCGAACGGAGTAACTGCTGGCGCTGGCAATTGACCCTTCCCGCCAAGACATGCTTTGCTCCGAAGGCTTGCAAGCAACCAACGGCTACGCGGTCACTGTAGGAGCTGGCTTGCCTGCGATGGACCGCGGCAGCGGTCCCAAAACCGGCTACGCCGGGTCGTCTGGTTGATCGCGATCAGACCGGCGCTGAATCCAGCGTTGTTGTATGGCGCATGCTCGTGCTGGATGGATTTGGGACCGCTTTGCGGTCCATCGCAGGCAAGCCAGCTCCTACCTGGACCGCGTCGTTTTCCAAAGGAAAAGGGAGCGTCATGTCAGACTTCAAGTTGCATTGTTTTGCTGAGTCCGGAAACGCCTACAAGGCCGCGTTGATGCTCGAACTGAGTGGCCTGGACTGGGAGCCGGTGTTCGTCGATTTCTTCCACGGGCAGACACGCCAGGCTGCCTGGCGCGACGAGGTCAACGAGCAGGGCGAGGTGCCGGTGCTGGAACATGCCGGGCAGACGCTGACCCAGTCGGCCTTGATCCTCGACTACCTGGCCGGGTACAGCGGTCGTTTCGGGCCGCAAAGCGAGGAGGAGCGCCGCGAGATCTGGCGCTGGATGCTCTTCGACAACCACAAGTTCACTTCCTATTACGCCACCCTGCGCTTTATCTACGGGCTGAAGCACAGCGGCGAGACGCCGGTCACCACGTTCCTGCGCGAGCGTGCGAAAGCGGCCTACGACATCGTCGATGGGCACCTGGCCCATCGTCCGTTCATGCTCGGCGAGCGCCTGACCATCGCCGACTTCTCCCTGGCCGGCTACGTCTTCATGCCGGAAGATACCGGCATGGACCTCGCTGCGTATCGCCATATCGAGGCCTGGAAAGACAGGATTCGCGACCTGCCGGGCTGGAAGCCACCCTATGAGCTGATGCCGGGCCGACCAGCGCAGGCCTGAAAACGAAAAGCCCCCTGGAGCCGAGGCTCACAGGGGGCTTTTCGTTTCAGCGCAGGAATCAGACGTTGAAGCGGAAGTGCATCACGTCACCGTCCTTGACGATGTAGTCCTTGCCTTCCAGGCGCCATTTACCGGCTTCCTTGGCACCGCCTTCACCCTTGTACTGGATGAAGTCGTCATAGGCGACCACTTCGGCGCGGATGAAGCCTTTCTCGAAGTCGGTGTGGATCACGCCGGCCGCCTGTGGCGCGGTGGCGCCGACGCGCACGGTCCAGGCGCGGACTTCCTGCACGCCGGCAGTGAAGTAGGTCTGCAGGTTGAGCAGGGCGTAGCCGGCACGGATCACGCGGTTCAGGCCAGGCTCTTCCAGGCCCAGGGCCTCGAGGAACATGTCCTTCTCTTCGCCTTCGTCCAGCTCGGCGATTTCAGCTTCGATCTTGTTGCATACCGGCACCACCACCGCGCCTTCTTCTTCGGCGATGGCGCGCACCACGTCCAGGTGCGGGTTGTTGTCGAAGCCGTCTTCGGCCACGTTGGCGATGTACATCACCGGCTTGCTGGTCAGCAGGTGGAAGCCGCGAATCACCGCCTTCTCGTCGTCAGCCATGTTCTTCATCAGGCTGCGCGCCGGCTTGCCTTCGGTGAAGTGCGGGATGAGTTTTTCGAGGATGGCTTTCTGCGCCAGGGCTTCCTTGTCGCCGCCCTTGGCGTTGCGCGCGACCTTCTGCAGTTGCTTCTCGCAGCTGTCGAGGTCGGCGAAGATCAGTTCCAAGTCGATGATCTCGATGTCACGCTTGGGGTCGACGCTGTTGGAAACGTGGATCACGTTCTCGTCTTCGAAGCAGCGCACCACGTGGGCGATGGCGTCGGTCTCGCGGATGTTGGCGAGGAACTTGTTGCCCAGGCCTTCACCCTTGGACGCGCCCGCCACCAGGCCGGCGATGTCGACGAACTCCATGGTGGTCGGCAGGATGCGCTGTGGCTTGACGATGGCCGCCAGGGCGTCCAGGCGGGCGTCCGGCATCGGCACGATGCCGCTGTTCGGCTCGATGGTGCAGAAGGGGAAGTTCTCCGCCGCGATGCCGGATTTGGTCAAGGCGTTGAACAGGGTGGACTTGCCGACGTTGGGCAGGCCGACGATGCCGCAATTGAATCCCATGGTGAATCCCTCTTCGTGAAGTCAGGCCTTCTGGCTGTGCAGCTCTCTCATCGCACGCGCCCATTCGCCGGCGAGGATGTCCGGCAGCACGCCGAGGGCAAAATCGATACTGGCGTCGAGCTTGTCCTGTTCGGCGCGGGGCGCCTTGCCCAGGACGAAGTTGGACACCAGCTTGGCATCACCCGGGTGGCCGATGCCAAGCCGCAGACGGTGAAAGTCGTTCTTGTTGCCGAGCTGCGCGATGATGTCGCGCAGGCCGTTGTGCCCGCCGTGGCCGCCGCCCTTCTTGAGTTTGGCGACGCCGGGGGGCAGGTCGAGTTCGTCGTGGGCCACCAGGATGGCATCTGGCTCGATACGGAAGAAGTTGGCCAGAGCGGCAACGGACTGGCCGCTGCGGTTCATGTAGGTGGTGGGGATCAGCAGGCGAACATCGTGGCCCTGATGGCTGAATTTTGCCGTCAGGCCGAAATACTTGCGGTCAGCGGTCAGGTTGACGCGCTGGGCGCTGGCAATGCGTTCAACGAAAAGAGCCCCTGCGTTATGCCGGGTCTGTTCGTATTCGGGGCCCGGGTTTCCCAGGCCGACGATCAACTGGATGGCGGTCACGTCAGGGGCTCTTCCTTGGAGTTGGGGATTGCGGCATCAGCGCCGCAATCCGGGCAACACCGGCGAACCGAGTGGATTACTCGGCAGCGCCTTCTGCTTCAGGAGCAACGCGCGGAGCGTGAACGTTGGCAACGGCCTTGTCATCACCGTGGGCCAGAGCAACGAACTCTACGCCTTTCGGAGCTTTCAGGTCCGACAGGTGGACGATGGTGCCGATTTCAGCGTTGGCCAGGTCAACCTCGATGAACTCAGGCAGGTCCTTGGCTTCGCAGGAAACTTCGATCTCGTTCAGGGTGTGGGAGATCTCGCCGCCTTTCTTGACCGGAGCTTCTTCGTTGATGAAGTGAACCGGAACAACGGCAGTCAGTTTCTGGCCAGCAACGACGCGAACGAAGTCAGCGTGCATGATGTACTGCTTGGCTGGGTGACGCTGCATTGCCTTGACAATGACGTTCTGCTTTTTGCCATCGACGTTCAGTTCGATAACGTGGCTGAAGGCAGCTTCGTTTTCGAACAGCTTGGCGATTTCCTTGGCCAGGATGGTTACGGACTCGGCGTCCTTGTTACCACCGTAGACAACGGCAGGGATGCTGGCGGCATGACGCAGGCGGCGGCTCGCACCTTTCCCCAGGTCAGTACGCGCTTGGGCGTTCAGGATGAAATCGGTCATTTTGTATCTCCAAAATTAGCCTGTTCCGAATGGGGCTTGCGACCAGCACCAGAGCGGAAAGGGCAAAAAAGCCCCGCCCCAACAACCGGTGTTGGGGCGGGGCGCTTTACGTCAACGGATGTTCGCGAGGCTGATGCCTTAGCGGAACATCGCGCTGATCGATTCTTCGTTGCTGATGCGGCGAACCGCTTCGGCGACGACCGGTGCAATATCCAGTTGGCGGATACGGTCACAGGCTTGTGCAGCGGCGGACAGCGGGATGGTGTTGGTCACCACCAGCTCGTCGAGCACGGAATTCTCGATGTTCTCGATCGCGCGACCGGAGAGTACAGGGTGCGTGCAATAGGCGTAAACCTTTGCAGCGCCGTGTTCTTTCAGGGCCTTGGCCGCATGGCACAGGGTGCCGGCGGTATCGACCATGTCGTCGACCAGAATGCACGTACGTCCTTCGACGTCACCGATGATGTGCATCACTTCGGAGTGGTTGGCCTTCTCGCGGCGTTTGTCGATGATACCGAGATCCACGCCCAGGGACTTGGCGACGGCGCGTGCACGCACGACACCCCCGATGTCCGGGGAGACGATCATCAGGTTCTCGAAACGCTGGTCTTCGATGTCATCCACCAGGACGGGGGAGCCGTAGATGTTATCTACCGGAATATCGAAGAACCCCTGGATCTGGTCAGCGTGCAGGTCGACGGTGAGAACACGGTCGATACCCACGACGGTGAGCATGTCAGCGACGACTTTGGCGCTGATTGCAACACGCGCCGAACGCGGACGGCGGTCCTGGCGGGCATATCCGAAGTAAGGAATCACAGCGGTGATTCGGGACGCTGAGGAGCGGCGGAAGGCGTCGGCCATCACTACCAGTTCCATCAGGTTATCGTTGGTTGGCGCGCAAGTCGGCTGAATGATGAAGACGTCCTTACCGCGAACGTTTTCATTAATCTCAGTGCTGATTTCGCCGTCGGAGAACTTGCCGACAGAAACATCACCCAGTGGGATATGCAGCTGACGTACGACACGCCGAGCCAGATCGGGGTTGGCGTTCCCCGTAAAGACCATCATCTTGGACACGCGCAGTACCTGAAGGCTGAGGGTATACCTGGATGAGTATAAGGAAAATGGCAGGGGCGGCTGGATTCGAACCAACGCATGGCAGGATCAAAACCTGCTGCCTTACCGCTTGGCGACGCCCCTGTATCTGTTGCTGCGAGTACCTGGTACTCGATTCCTAGCGCAGACTTCGTAGCTTGCGATGCAACATCGAAACATTGCTTCCCTTTGCCACGAACCCTGTTTGGGTCTCTGCAAGAAGGGCCAAAACTCTATCAGCTTCAGCTTTGTCTGGGAAGGCCCCAAACACACAACTTCCAGTGCCGGTGAGTCTTGCTTCAGTGAATTTGTTTAATAAATTCAAGGCGTTACGTACTTCTGGGTAACTTTGCTCAACTACCGCTTGACAGTCATTTCGACTGTTTCCCTCGGGAACGGGGCGCACTTTAATGGGCTTTGAATTACGTGTCAACAAAGGATGCGAAAAAATTTCCGCCGTACTTACAGACACTTGCGGAACCAGCACGACGTACCAGGGCTCGTGCGGATCGACGGGCGTGAGCTTTTCCCCCACGCCTTCGGCAAAGGCCGCATGGCCGCGAACGAACACCGGCACGTCGGCGCCCAGGCCCAGGCCGAGCTCGGCGAGCCGGTCTTCACCGCAGGCGGTTTGCCACAGATGATCGAGGGCGAGCAGGGTGGTCGCCGCGTCCGAGCTGCCGCCGCCGATGCCGCCGCCCATGGGCAGCACCTTGTGCAGCCAGATGTCGGCACCCAGCGTGGTGCCGGTCATTTGCTGCAGCTTGCGCGCGGCGCGGACGATCAGGTTGCTGTCGTGGGGAACGCCGGCGATGTCGGTGTGCAGGCGGATCTGGCCATCCTCGCGCACGGCGAAGTCCAGTTCATCGCCATGGTCGAGGAACTGGAAGAGGGTTTGCAGCTCGTGATAGCCATCGGCGCGGCGCCCGAGGATATGCAACATCAGGTTGAGCTTGGCCGGCGCCGGCAAGGTCAGGCGTTCGCTCATTTCAGTGCCCCAGCTGGCGCGGTTGCCATTCCTTGAGGACCACGGTCACGTCCAGGTCCTGGCCGTGCATCTTGATCCGCTCGGGCAGCCAGTAGCCGTTCTGTTCGGTGTAGCGGGTGTATTCCACCTGCCAGCCGTCCTGCTCCAGGCTGGCCAGGCGGCTGTCGCCGTCGAGGGTCAGCCGGCTCTTGCTGTCCGGCGCAGGCAGGCCGCGGACCCACCAGACCAGGTGCGATACCGGCAATTCCCAGCCCAGTTGCTCGGCCAGCAGGGTTTCCGGAGTCGGCGCCTCGAAGCGGCCCTGGTTGGCGACTTCCAGCACCACCTGGCCCGGGCGCCCGGTCAGGCGTGCGGCGCCGCGGCCCAGCGGGCCGGACAGGCGGATATCGTAATAATCCTGGCGTTGCAGCCAGAACAGCGTGCCGCTGCCGGAGTCCTTCGGCGCGCGGATGCCGACCTTGCCGCTGATTTGCCAGCCGTCGAGGGTGCTCAGTTGGGCTTTATGTTCTTTCCACAGTTGTGGACTGCCCTGGCCCTGTACGGCTTCCTTGGAACCGAAGCCGGCGCAACCGGCGAGCAGGGCAATCAGGCTGAAGGTGATCAGGTGGCGCACAAACATAGGCTTAAAGGGTCTCGGATCCGGTCAGGCGCAGGATGGTCTTGCGCAGGATAGGGCTGTCGGGCTGGGCTTCGAAGGCCTTGGCCCAGACCTGGCGGGCTTCGCGTTGCTTGCCGTTGGCCCAGAGCACTTCGCCCAGGTGGGCAGCGACTTCGTGGTCGGGGAAGCGCTCCAGGGCACGGCGCAGCAGGCGCTCGGCCTCGTCCAGGTTGCCCAGGCGGTAATTGACCCAGCCCAGGCTGTCGAGCACGGCCGGGTCGTCGGGGGTCAGCTGGTGGGCTTTTTCGATCAGCTGCCGGGCTTCGGCGTAGCGAGTGGTGCGATCGGCGAGGGTGTAGCCAAGGGCGTTGAGGGCCATGGCGTTTTCCGGCTCGCGGGTGATGATGGCGCGCAGGTCTTTTTCCATCTGCGCCAGATCGTCGCGCTTCTCGGCGAGCATGGCCCGGGTATAGAGCAGGTTGAGATCGTCCGGATACTGCTTGATGGCATTATCGAGGACGCGCCGGGCCTGGTCTTCCTTGCCATTGTTGCCCAGGGTCTCGGCTTCGATCAGGTACAGCTGGATGGCGTAGTCGGGCTGGCTGTCGCGGGCCTGGTCGAGGCGGCGGATGGCTTCGTCGGTGCGGCCGTTGGCGATAAGGATATCGGCCTGGCGCAGTTGCGCCGGCAGGTAATCGTTGCCGGCGCCGACCTGGGCGTATTCGCTGAGGGCACCTTCGAGGTCGTTGCGCTCCTCGCGGATGCGGCCGAGGTTGAGGTGCGCGGCATCGACGTGGCTGTCACGGTCGATCAGGTCCTGCAGGTAGCCGGACGCCTCGTCGTAGGCCTTGGCCTCGAGGCTGACGAGGGCCAGGGAATAACGCAGTTCGTCGTCGTCCGGGTATTGCTGGAGCAGGCTGGCGAATTCGTTCTTGGCATCGTCGATGCGGTCCTGCTCGACCAGCATGCGTGCGTAGGTCAGGCGCAGGCGCTTGTCGTCGGGGTTGCGCGCGATGCTCTTGCGCAGCAACGGCAGGGCTTCACCGCCGCGGTCGAGACTTTGCAGCAGGCGTGCGCGCAGCAGGACCGGGGCGATTTCGCTGTCCTGCTGCGGCGGATGGGCTTCGAGCAGGGCCAGGGCCTCCTCGGATTTGCCGTCCTGTTGCAGAAGCAGGGCCTTGCCGAATACCAGCTGGCTGTTATCGGGGTATTTCTGCAGCAGACGATCGAAGCTCTTGAGCAGGCCGTCGCGGGTGTCCTGGTCGGTTTCCGCGGCCGACAGGGCAAGGAAGTCGAAATGGGTATCGCCCTGGCCCTGCAGGACCTTCTCCATGTAACTCATGGAATCGTCGTAGCGCCCTGCGCGGGCAAGCTGGATGGCCGCGGCACGCTGCGCATCGATGTTTTCCGGGTCGTTCTTCGCCCACAACAGCGAAGCCTCCAGCGTCGATTGGTCGGCGCCCAGGTATTCGGCAATGCGGAAGGCGCGCTCGGAAACGCCGGCGTCCTGGGTCTTCTCGGCCTGGACCATATAGTTGTCCAGGGCGATGTCGAAGCGATTGCGCTGCCCGGCCAGTTCCGCGACCAGCAGGCTGTAGAGCGTGTCCTGGGTGAACGAGCCGTACACCGTCGGCTCTGGCCTGGCCGCCGGCGCGGCGGCTTGCTCGGCGGCAGGCGACGAGGCCTCCCCGGAACCCGGCAGGGCCTGGCAGCCCTGGAGCAGGGCGAGGGCGAGCAGCAACGCGGAAGATCTATTCATAATGAGGATTTTGAGCGACTAACCTGCGGTCGGGCCATCATGACACAAGCGCCTGGGCAAACCCACTTCGCGATGGCGTTATGCATACAGTCTATAGAGACAATCGCGAGCGGTGGTTGTTCTCGATCCAGCGAAGTAGGACAATTATCGGCTTCACGTCACAACCAGCGACCTTGAATGGCCTTTCTTGCCCTCGGTATCAACCATAAGACTGCCTCGGTAGACGTACGCGAGCGCGTGGCGTTTACCCCCGAGCAGCTGGTCGAAGCCTTGCAGCAGCTCTGTCGACTGACCGCCAGCCGCGAAGCCGCGATCCTTTCGACCTGCAATCGCAGCGAACTGTACATCGAGCAGGACCACCTGGCGGCCGACAGCGTCCTGCGCTGGCTGGCCGATTATCATCAGTTGAGCGTCGAGGAGCTTCGGGCCAGCGCCTACATCCATGAGGACCACGACGCGGTCCGGCACATGATGCGGGTCGCATCCGGGCTCGACTCGCTGGTGCTCGGCGAGCCGCAGATCCTCGGCCAGATGAAGTCGGCCTACGCCGTGGCGCGCGAGGCCGGTACCATAGGCCCGCTGCTGGGGCGCCTGTTCCAGGCCACCTTCAACGCGGCCAAGCAGGTACGCACCGACACCGCGATCGGCGAGAACCCGGTATCGGTAGCCTTCGCCGCGGTGAGCCTGGCCCGACAGATCTTCAGCGACCTGGGGCGCAGCCAGGCGCTGCTGATCGGGGCCGGCGAAACCATCACCCTGGTCGCCCGCCACCTGCATGAGCAGGGCGTGCGGCGCATCGTGGTGGCTAACCGGACCCTGGAGCGTGCCAGCACCCTGGCCGAGCAGTTCGGCGCCCGTGCGGTGCTGCTGGCGGACATTCCACAGGAACTGGTCAACAGCGATATCGTCATCAGTTCCACCGCCAGCCAGTTGCCGATCCTCGGCAAAGGCGCGGTGGAGAGCGCCCTGAAACAGCGCCGGCACAAGCCGATCTTCATGGTCGACATCGCCGTGCCCCGGGATATCGAGCCGGAAGTGGGGGAACTGGACGACGTCTACCTCTATACGGTCGATGACCTGCACGATGTCGTCGCGGAAAACCTCAAGAGCCGGCAGGGCGCCGCCCAGGCCGCCGAGGAGCTGGTCTGCGCCGGCGTCGAGGACTTCATGTCGCGCCTGCGCGAGCTGGCGGCGGTGGATGTGTTGCGTGCCTATCGCCAGCAGAGCGAACGGTTGCGCGACGAGGAACTGCAAAAGGCACAGCGCCTGCTGGCCAACGGCGCGAGCGCCGAGGACGTGCTGGTGCAGCTCGCCCGCGGCCTGACCAACAAGCTGCTGCATGCTCCCAGCGTGCAACTGAAAAAGCTCTCTGCCGAGGGCCGCGTCGATGCGCTGGCCATGGCCCAGGAACTCTTTGCCCTCAACGAGGGCCCCACGGATAAAACCCCGCAATGAAAGCGTCGCTGCTGAAAAAACTGGAGATCCTCCAGGACCGCTTCGAGGAACTGACCGCGCTGCTCGGCGATGCCGAGGTCATTTCCGACCAGACCCGCTTCCGCGCCTATTCCCGGGAATATGCCGAAGTCGAGCCGGTGGCCGCCGGGTATGTGCAATGGCGCAAGCTGCAGGATGACCTCGAGGGCGCGCAAGCCCTGCTCAAGGACAGCGACCCCGACCTGCGCGAGATGGCCGTCGAGGAAGTCCGTGAAGCCAAGGAGCAGTTGCAGGCGCTGGAAGACCAGTTGCAACGCATGCTCCTGCCGAAAGACCCGAACGACGGGCGCAACGTGTTCCTGGAAATCCGCGCCGGCACCGGCGGCGACGAGGCGGCGATCTTCTCCGGCGACCTGTTCCGCATGTATTCGCGTTATGCCGAGCGGCGCGGCTGGCGCCTGGAAATCCTCTCGGAAAACGAGGGCGAACACGGTGGCTACAAGGAAATCATTGCTCGTGTCGAAGGCGAGGCGGTGTACGGCAAGCTCAAGTTCGAGTCCGGCGCGCACCGCGTGCAGCGGGTTCCCGAGACCGAGTCGCAGGGCCGCATCCATACCTCCGCCTGTACCGTTGCCGTGCTGCCCGAGCCCGATGAGCAGGTCGCCATCGAGATCAACCCGGCCGATCTGCGCGTGGATACCTATCGCGCGTCCGGTGCCGGTGGCCAGCACGTGAACAAGACCGACTCGGCGATCCGCATCACCCACTTGCCCACCGGTATCGTGGTCGAATGCCAGGAAGAGCGCTCCCAGCACAAGAACCGTGCCCGGGCGATGTCCTGGCTGTCGGCCAAGCTCAACGACATGCAGACCAGCGCCGCGCAGAACGCCATGGCATCCGAGCGCAAGCTGCTGGTCGGCTCCGGCGACCGCTCGGAACGGATCCGTACCTACAACTATCCACAGGGCCGGGTCACCGACCACCGCATCAACCTCACCCTGTATTCGCTGGACGAAGTCCTGGCGGGGGGCGTTGATGCCGTGATCGAACCGTTGCTGGCGGAATACCAGGCCGATCAACTGGCCGCACTGGGTGATTGAATGACCATTATCGCCAGCCTGCTCCGCAGCGCGGAGCTTCCCGACTCGCCGACACCGCGCCTCGACAGCGAATTGCTCCTGGCCGCAGCCATCGGCAAGACCCGCAGCTACCTGCACACCTGGCCGGAGCGCATCGTCGCCAGCGAGGCGGCGCAGACCTTCGCCGGGTACCTGCAACGGCGTCGCGCCGGTGAGCCGGTAGCCTATATCCTTGGCCAGCAAGGCTTCTGGAATCTTGATCTGGAAGTTGCCCCGCATACCCTGATCCCGCGTCCGGAAACCGAGCTGCTGGTGGAAACCGCCATGGCCCTGCAGCCTGCCACCAAGGCCCGCGTCCTCGATCTCGGCACTGGCACCGGCGCCATTGCCCTGGCCCTGGCCAGCGAGCGTCGTGAATGGCAGGTCACCGCCGTGGATCGCGTAGCCGAGGCCGTGGCCCTGGCCGAGCGCAACCGCGAGCGCCTGCAACTGGACAACGTCAGGGTGCTGCAAAGCCACTGGTTCAGCGCCCTGGACGGACAGCGTTTCGAGCTGGTCATCAGCAATCCGCCCTATATCGCTGCCGAAGACCCGCACCTGGTTGCCGGAGACGTGCGTTTTGAACCGAGCAGTGCGCTGGTGGCCGGCGCCGACGGCCTGGACGATCTGCGCCAGATCGTCGCCGAAGCGCCTGCGCACCTGGTCGAAGGCGGCTGGCTGCTGCTGGAGCACGGTTACGACCAGGCTGCGGCGGTGCGCGAGTTGCTGGCCCGACACGGCTTCGAGCAGATCGAAAGCCGTCTTGACCTCAATGCCCACGAGCGCATCACCCTGGGGCGCCTGCCGTGCTGACCGACGAGGAACTGCTGCGCTACAGCCGGCAGATCCTGCTGGCGCAGATCGATATCGACGGCCAGTTGCGCCTGAAGAATGCCAGCGCCCTGATCGTCGGGCTCGGCGGTCTCGGTTCGCCGGTCGCCTTGTACCTGGCGGCGGCCGGAGTCGGGACCTTGCACCTGGCGGATTTCGATACGGTCGACCTGACCAACCTGCAGCGGCAGATCATCCACGACGGCAGCATGGTCGGCCAGCCCAAGGTGGACTCGGCGCTGGCCCGCCTGCGCGCGCTGAACCCGGATATCCGGCTGGTCGCCCATCCTCGCGCGCTGGACGCGGACTCCCTGGCCGCAGCGGTGGATGCAATCGACCTGGTGCTGGATTGCTCCGACAACTTCGGCACTCGCGAAGCGGTCAACGCGGCCTGCGTCCAGGCCGGCAAGCCGCTGGTCAGCGGCGCGGCGATCCGTCTGGAAGGACAGTTGTCGGTGTTCGATCCACGGCGTGCGGACAGCCCCTGCTACCACTGTCTCTATGGCCACGGCAGCGATGCGGAACTGACCTGCAGCGAAGCCGGCGTCGTCGGGCCGCTGGTCGGGCTGGTCGGCAGCTTGCAGGCGCTGGAAGCGCTGAAACTGCTGGCCGGCTTCGGCGAGCCGCTGGTGGGCCGCCTGCTGCTGGTGGATGCCTTGGGCACGCGTTTCCGCGAGCTGAGGGTCAAGCGCGATCCGGGCTGCGCGGTGTGCGGGAGCCAACATGGTTGATGCCTCGGCGCCGGTCGGCGTATTCGACTCCGGCGTCGGCGGCCTCTCGGTCCTGGCCGAGATAGCCCGGCTGCTGCCCAACGAGTCGCTGCTGTATGTCGCCGATTGCGGGAACATTCCCTACGGGGAAAAATCTCCCGAGTTCATCCGTCAGCGTTGTCGCACTGTTGCCGGTTTCTTCCAGGAGCAGGGCGTCAAGGCCCTGGTGTTGGCGTGCAATACCGCGACGGTGGCCGCCGCCGCCGACCTTCGCGAGCAATTCCCGCACTGGCCGCTGGTCGGCATGGAGCCTGCGGTCAAGCCGGCGGCCGCAGCGACCCGCAGCGGCGTGGTCGGTGTGCTGGCTACTACCGGTACCTTGCAAAGTGCCAAGTTCGCGGCATTGCTCGACCGCTTCGCTACCGATGTCCAGGTGGTGACCCAGCCGTGCCCCGGCCTGGTGGAGCGCATCGAGTCGGGTGACCTGAACAGCCCGGCGCTGCGCCAGTTGCTGCAAGGCTACGTCGAGCCTCTGCTGGCTGCCGGTTGCGACACCATTATCCTCGGCTGCACCCACTATCCCTTCCTGCGTCCGCTGCTCAGCCAGATGGTTCCGCCCAGCGTGGCGATCATCGATACGGGGGCCGCAGTTGCCCGCCAGTTGCAGCGCCTGCTGGCCGAGCGCGAGCTGCTCGCCACCGGTCCCGCCCGGCCGGCAGAGTTCTGGACCAGCGCGGATCCCCAGCATCTGAAAAACATCCTGCCGTTGTTGTGGAAAAAATCGGACCTTGTGCGAAGCTTCTGCCGGTAATCGACAAAATTTTCACAAAAAGTCGAAAATTCACTGAACTCCTTTGTAAGCGCTGATTTCTGATACGTTGTCTGATGGGACAAAAAAACCAACAAGCAGGATTTCTATAAAGGACGTTTCTCATGAAGAAACTGATTTGCGCGGCTGCATTTGCAGTTGCAACCCTGGGGCAAGCATTCACCGCACAAGCTGCGGACATCACCTTCGCAGTCGGCCAGACCAGCGATTCGACCATGACCTATCGTCTCGGCCTGGAGTCCAACTGGGACGCCAGCTGGTGGCAGACCAGCGTCGGTCGCCTGACCGGCTACTGGGATGCTGGCTACACCTACTGGGACGGTGACGAAACCTCGAGCAACCACAGCCTGTCGTTCGCGCCGGTATTCGTCTACGAGTTCGCTGGCGGTTCGGTCAAGCCTTATATCGAGGCGGGGATCGGCGTCGCGGCATTCGCCCACACCAAGCTGGAAAGCAACAACCTGGGCGGCTCCTTCCAGTTCGAGGACCGCATCGGCTTCGGTCTGCGCTTTGCGGGAGGGCATGAGGTCGGTGTCCGGGCAATCCATTACTCCAACGCCGGCATCAGCCAGCCCAACGATGGTGTCGAGAGCTTCGCCCTGCATTACCGCATGGCGCTCTGAAGTTTGATGGATTGAAAGAAACGCCGCCGGAGATGGCGGTGTTTCTGGCTTTGTGTCGTTTTTATGGGCCTAATCGCTGGCAAGCCAGCGATTAGGCCCTCAGGTTCGCCGCAAAGGCCAAAGGCTGCTCACCGACATGGCTTCCAGCACCATCTCCGGCATCCGCTGCGGCAGCCGGTCGATGATTGCCAACGCCGCCGTTTCTGCCGTCCACCGCTGCGGCAGAGCGATCGTCGAGGTCACCGGCTTCTTCACGGTTTGCGGCGTAACCAGGGTCAGGTCTATTTCCTGTGGCGCCAGGCGACTGCGCATTTCGCTGAACCACTGGCCCAGGCTGTTATGTGCCGTGGGACTTTGGCTGCCTTCATGCTGCTGAAGTGCGGTAATGCTGCTGAGGATCCCCACGACCTGCGGCTTCCTGCCGGCCAGCAGCAGCGGCACGGCGTTGTCCAGGCAATAGGTGCTGGCGCTGACGTTGCTGGTGATCAGCGCTTCGAACATCGCCGTACCGCTGGACGCCCCGTCGAGGTAATCGCAGGTACCCGCATTGAGGATCAGCAGGTCCAGCGCACCCCATTCTTCCTGGATGCGCATGCTCATGGCTTCGGCGTCGGCCGCCTCGGCGAGGTTGCCGTGCAGCTCCAGGCAGCAGGGTGCCAGGTTGTTCGGCAGGGGATCGAAGGGCGCCCGCCCGCTGATCGCCACGCGATGACCAAGGGCAAGCAGGTGCAAGGCCAATGCATGACCGAGGCCGTTGCTGGCGCCGGTGACCCAGATTCGTTTGCTGTGCTCGGTTGTCACGTTAGTGCTCGACTTCTTGTTCTTTCGGGAGTTGTTTGAATGCCTCGATGGCCCGGCGGCGGCTCATGCCCAGATCGACAATGGGTTGTGGATAACCCTTTACCGAAAACAGGCCGCCGGGGCTGTGGATTTCCTTGTCGTCGAGGTCTTTCAGCTCCGGCAGCCAGTGTCGCAGGAAGCGTCCCTTTTTGTCGAAGCGTTCCGACTGACTCACCGGGTTGAATACCCGGAAATAAGGCACTGAATCGGTTCCGGTCGAGGCGCTCCACTGCCAACCACCGTTGTTGGCGGCGAGGTCGCCGTCGATCAGGTGACGCATGAAGAATGCTTCGCCCTTGCGCCAGTCGATCAGCAGGTTCTTGCTCAGGAACATCGCCACGACCATACGCAGACGGTTATGCATCCAGCCGGTGGCGAGCAGTTGCCGCATGGCGGCGTCGACGATCGGCACGCCGGTGCGGCCTTCCTGCCAGGCCTTGAGGTCTTCGGGGGCATCGCGCCATTGCACTGCCTCGGTGGCCGGACGGAAGGCGCGGTGACGTGAGACCCGTGGATACCCCGTCAGCACATGCTTGTAGAACTCGCGCCAGAGCAGTTCGTTGATCCAGGTAACCGCGCCGGGGTTGCCGCTCTCGAACTCGCCGTGATTGTGCGCAAGCGCCGCGTGCAGGCACTGGCGCACCGAGACCACGCCGGCCGCGAGATAGGGCGAAAGCTGGCTGGTGCCGTCCACCGACGGTATATCGCGCTGCTCGGGATAGTCGGCCATGGCGTCCTGGGCGAAATCCTTCAGACGCTTGCGGGCGTGGCGTTCTCCTGCCGGCCACAGGTCGCGCAGCGTGTCGCAGGGGAGCGCGAAGCCTTCGATGGCTTCGGGAATGGCGTCGTTGGCCACGGCTGGCCTGTCCTGCTTGCGCGGCAGTCTCTGCAACGGCGGCAGGGCATGGTGCAGGCGCTGGTAACAGGCCTTGCGGAACTGGGTGAAGACCTTGAAGTAACCATCGTTCCTGGTCAAAACCGTGCCCGGCTTGAACAGCAACTGGTCGAGGTGGCTGTGCAGGCGAATGTCGTGACGCTGCAGCAGCTCGCCAACCTGGCGGTCACGCCGGGTTTCGTTGATGCCGTATTCCTCGTTGACGTGCACATCCTGCACGCCGTGTGCCTGGCAGACCTCCAGCACCACCTGCGGCGCGTCTCGCCAGTGCTCGGCATGGCGGATCAACAGCGGGATGTTGTAGTGGGCCAGTGCTCCCTGGAGTTCGCGCAGGTTGCGCAGCCAGAAATCCACCTTGCACGGCGCGTCGTCGTGTTCTTTCCATTGCCCGGGACTGACCAGCCACAGGGCCAGGGTCGGCCCGCGTTCGCTGGCGGCGCACAGTGCGGTGTTGTCATGGATTCGCAGGTCGTTGCGCAGCCAGATCAGTTGCATTCAGGGTTTCCGTGGAGATAGGGGCAGCAAGCGCTCCCAGGCCGTGAAGGCAACGCTGTGCCGCCAATGGCGTATCGAGCAGATGCCAGCCTGGATCATCGCCCAATGCTTGCTTATGAAGGATGACCGCAGCGCCGAACAGGAGTTTCGGCACCTCTAGCGGATTCAGGTCGCGACGCAGTTGCTCACAGTCCGCAACGGTATTGACGCTGAGCAGCAATGCCCCGGCGCCGAGGCGTTCTGCTGCAATGGCCAGGTCGCGCCCATGCAGCGGGAGATCGAAGACCTCCACCGGGCAACCCGCATCGCTGACCAGCCAGGCGCACAGCCACAGGTGCGGATCGATGGCCTGGTTGCCGGTGCTGAGCAAAAGCACCGGCACGCCGTTGAGCTGGCGGTTGTTGTGGTAGACCCGCAGGCCCAGCTTGCTGCGCAGCCAACTGTGGAAAAATGCCCGTTCCACCTGGGCACAAGGATGAACCTGCCAGCGCACTTCCAGTTGGTCCAGCAACGGCAGCAGCAGTTGTTCGCACAGGGTGGCCGCCGGATACAGCGCCATGGCCTGGTTGAACTGCTGGTCGAGCTGACGTTCGCCAAGGTGGGCGATGCAGTTGGTCAGGTGTGCCGACAGCACGGACCAGTCATCTCCCGTATTGCGCCCTGCCGGTGGCGGATCGGCGTCCAGCAACGGCAGGACCTGGCTGACCGCGACACCGCGGTTGAGCCAGGACACGATGGCCTGGATCCGCTGTACCTGGTCGCTGCTATACAAGCGATGGCCCTTGCTGGTGCGCTGTGGCACCACCAGGCCGTAACGTCGTTCCCAGGCGCGCAGGGTGACCGGGTTGACCCCGGTGAGGCGGGCGATTTCGCGGATTGGCAGCAGTTGATCAGATGGCATTGCGCAGGCTCAGGTTTTCCGGATGCGGTTGCAGGTAGACCTGGGCCAGCAGGTAGGGATCGGGGTGATGTCGCAGATGGTGCTTGAGCAGGGTCATCGGCACTACCAGCGGTACCACGCCGGCCATGTACTGATCGATCAGGCGGCGGATTTCCTGCTTGTCCTGTGGGCCGAGGAAGTCCCGCAGATAGCCGCTCAGGTGCATCAGCACGTTGCCATGGGTGCCACGGCTGGCGCAGCGCGACAGGGCGCTCATCAACTGGCTGAAATAGCGCGTGCCCAGTTCCTCGGGATCATCCTGGCGCGTCATGCTGCCGAGCAGCTTGCCGAGTACCTTGTACTGTTCGGGGTTGTGCGCCATCAACTGGTACTTGTAGCGCGAGTGGAAGGCGATCAGTGCATGCCTGCTCAGCCCCTCGCTGCGCAAACGCTGCCAGTCGGCATAGGCCAGCACCCGGGTAATGAAGTTTTCCCGCAGCACCGGGTCGTGCAGGCGGCCTTCTTCTTCCAATGGCAGGTCAGGGCGCAGTTCGCGGAAGCGCGCGGCGTAAAGGCCGCTGGAGAGCTGCCGTGCCGGATAGCCGTTGGCCTGGTAGACCTTGATGCGCTCCAGTCCGCAGGACGGGGATTTCTGCATGAAGATGTAGCCGCAGATGTCGTCCAGCTCCACGGCGGTTTGCTCGGCGTAGGCGCGCAGCGCGTCGGAAACGTCCAGGGATGGATCACGGCTGCCAACGGCCCGGGGGTTTTCCGGGTCACCGCTGAGATGGATCGCCGCGCGTGGCGTGCCAAGGCCAATGGCCACTTCCGGACAGACGGGCAGCAGTTCGAAGTGCTCGGCCAGCACATCGGTACACAAACGGGACTGCTTGTGGCCGCCGTTGAAGCGGACTTCTGCCCCGGCAAGGCAGGCGCTGAGGGCGATTTTCGGCTTGGTGTGGGACATGCGGTGACGACCTTTCTTGTACAAAGATAAAAACATGTACAACTTACGCCTAGCATAGGCCCAAGGTTGTACAAGTCAATATCCCTGTAGAGGTCGCCATGCCCGCAGGGTTTATTCCAGGTGTTCGATCAGCCGACGCGCTGCTTCCTGGCCGCTGAGCCAGGCCCCCTCGACCCGACCGGACAGGCACCAGTCGCCGCAGGCATAGAGGCCTTGGTCGGCATCGGCCAGCACGCCCCATTCATGGCTGCCGGCGGGACGGGCGTACAGCCAGCGGTGCGCCAGGGTGAAGCTCGGGGCGGGTACGGCGCAGCCGACCAGTTCGGCGAAGTCGCCCAGCAACTGCTCGATCACGGCCTCCTTGTGCAGGTCGATGTGCTGTTTGCTCCAGCTCGAAGTGGCATGCAGGACCCAGGTGTCGAGGTGCTCGTCACGGCCCGGTTTGCTGCGGTTGCGCGCCAGCCAGTCGAGTGCGCAACCTTGGACGAAGCAGCCTTGCATCGGCGTATCGAGCGGCGTGTCGAAGCCGAGGGCGATGGCCCAGGTCGGCTCCATCTGCACGCCTGCCACGGCCGCGGCGAGTTTCGGCGTGGCTGCCAGCAACGGCGTGGCCTGGGGGGCGGGGACGGCAACGATGACCCGGCTGAACGGGCCATGGCTGCAGCCGTCGGTGTCCTGCAGGTGCCAGTAGTGCTTGCCGCGAAACACTTCGCTGATACGGCAACTGAAGTTCACCGTGACGTCCTTGAGCAGGCCGCGGGTGATCGCACTCATGCGCGGCACGCCGACCCAGCGCGTCTGTTCGTCGGGGGACGGGGTCAACTGGCCGTCGCGATAGTTGTACAGCTGCGGTTTCCACTCGGCGACCCAGCCCTTGTCCTGCCAGTGCTGGACCTGCTCGACGAAGCGCCGGTCGCGCGCGGTGAAGTATTGCGCGCCGAGGTCCAGCGCGCCGGCGTCGCTGCGCTTGCTGGCCATGCGCCCGCCGCTGCCGTGGCCCTTGTCGAACAGGTGAACGGCCAGCCCCTGCTTCTGCAATGCCTGCGCTGCGGAGAGTCCGGCGATGCCGGCACCGATGATGGCGATAGGTACAGTCATGATGGCCTCTTCGAACCCGTGATGTGTACGGACAGCCTCGCTGTCAATAAAACCTGTACAACCCTGGCATTGTGTATAAGATTAACCGGCTCTTTACAACAGGTTGGCCTATGTTTATCCCAGAGTGAACGGTCAAAAAAGTGCCTTGCTCTTAAAAATAGACCAGCACACGCCACAGAGAGGACACGGCCATGAATATATTGCTGACCGGCGGTACAGGCCTTATCGGACAGCGGTTGTGTCGTCATTGGCAGGATCAGGGGCATAACCTGACCGTCTGGAGCCGGCGCCCTGATGAAGTTGGAAAGCTGTGTGGCGCGGGAGTTCGAGGTATCGGCCAATTGCACGACTACGGCGACGGGGTGCTGGATGCGGTGGTCAACCTGGCCGGTGCACCGATTGCCGATCGCCCCTGGACCGCGGCCCGGCGCGCGCAGCTGTGGGGAAGCCGGATCACCCTGACCGAACACCTGCTCACTTGGCTCGAGCGGCGACAGCAGCGACCGTCGGTGCTGCTGTCGGGCTCGGCGGTGGGCTGGTATGGCGACGGTGGCGAACGCGAGCTGACCGAAGCGTCACGACCGGTGAAGGAAGACTTCGCCAGCCAATTGTGCATCGCCTGGGAAGAAACCGCACTGCGTGCCGAGGCCCTGGGCATTCGCGTGGCATTGATCAGGACCGGGCTGGTGCTGTCCGCCGAGGGCGGCTTTTTGTCGCGCCTGCGTCTGCCGTTCAAGCTCGGGCTGGGCGGGCCTATCGGCGATGGCCGGCAATGGATGCCATGGATCCATATGGACGACGAAATCGCCCTGATCGATTTTCTCTTGCAGCACGAGGACGCCAGCGGTCCTTATAATGCCTGCGCTCCGGAGCCGGTGCGCAATCGCGAGTTCGCCCGGCGCCTGGGGCGAGCCCTGCATCGTCCGGCTTTCATGCCGTTGCCGGCGCTGGTGCTCAAGGCCGGGCTGGGCGAGTTGTCCACGCTGCTGCTCGGCGGCCAGCGGGCCCGGCCGGTCCGGGCCCTGGCGGCGGGTTTCACCTTCCGTTTCAACGATGTGCAATCGGCGCTGGACGACTTGTCTGCGCGCCTCTGAAAAGGATGTTGCATGACCGATCATGCTCTGCTGCTGGTCAACCTGGGTTCACCGGCGTCCACTTCCGTCGCCGATGTGCGCCGTTATCTCAACCAGTTCCTGATGGACCCGTATGTCATCGACCTGCCGTGGCCGGTTCGGCGTCTGCTGGTGTCGCTGATCCTGATCAAACGCCCGGAACAGTCGGCCCACGCCTATGCCTCCATCTGGTGGCCGGAGGGTTCGCCGCTGGTGGTGCTGACCCGGCGCCTGCAGGAGGCGATGCGTCCTCATTGGCGTCACGGCCCGGTTGAAATCGCCATGCGCTACGGCGAGCCGGCGCTGCCGACGGTCCTGCAGCGCCTTGCCGCCCAGGGCGTACGCAAGGTGACCCTGGCGCCGCTTTATCCGCAATTCGCCGATAGCACCGTGACGACCGTGGTGGAGCAGGCCAGGGCCACCATCCGCGAGCAGAACCTGCCGCTGGAGATGCGCGAGTTGCGTCCCTTCTATGACCAGCCCGAGTACATCGATGCGCTGGTCGCCAGTGCCAGGCCGTACCTGCAACAGGCGTTCGATCACCTGCTGCTGAGTTTCCATGGCCTGCCGGAACGGCATCTGAAGAAAGTCGATCCTACCGGCAATCACTGCCTGCAGAATGCCGACTGCTGTCGCAACGCCCCGGCCGAGACCCTTGCCGTCTGTTACCGCGCCCAGTGCTTGCGCACCGCCGAGGCGTTCGCCCGGCAGATGGGCCTGCCGGACGGCAAGTGGTCGGTATCCTTCCAGTCGCGCCTGGGCAGGGCCAAGTGGATCGAGCCCTACACCGAAACGCGCCTCGACGAGCTGGCCAAGGGCGGAACCAGGAAGCTGCTGGTGATGTGCCCGGCCTTCGTCGCCGATTGCATCGAGACCCTGGAGGAGATCGGTGACCGCGGCCGCGAGCAGTTCATCGAGGCGGGCGGCGAGGAGCTTACCCTGGTGCCGTGCCTCAATGACCATCCGCAATGGATCGAGGCCCTGGCCACGCTCTGCGAGCGGGCCTGACCTGAAACGAAGAAGGGGCTGCACATGCAGCCCCTTCTTCGTTCAGCGGAGGATCACCGGCTCACGGCAGATGATCGTCCATCACTTTCTTCTTCCAGCTATCGTTGCCCGGCAGCAGCAGGTTCAGGCCGATGGCCACGATGGCGCACAGGGCGATGCCCTTCAGGCCCCAGTCGTCCGGGCCGTCGCCGCTGCCGACCAGCACGCCGCCGATACCGAACACCAGGGTCACCGAGACGATCACCAGGTTGCGAGCCTCGCTCAGGTCGATCTTGTGGCGGATCATGGTATTCATGCCCACCGCCGCGATGGAGCCGAACAGCAGGCAGAGGATCCCGCCCATCACCGGTACCGGGATGCTTTGCAACAGCGCACCGAACTTGCCGATGAAGGCCAGGACGATGGCGAAGATCGCCGCCCAGGTCATGATCTTCGGGTTGTAGTTCTTGGTCAGCATCACCGCGCCGGTGACTTCGGCGTAGGTGGTGTTGGGCGGGCCGCCGAACAGGCCGGCAGTGGTGGTGGCGATGCCGTCGCCCAGCAGCGTGCGATGCAGGCCCGGGGTCTTCAGGTAGTCGCGACCGGTCACGCTGCCCACTGCGATCACTCCGCCGATATGCTCGATCGCCGGAGCCAGGGCAACCGGGACAATGAACAGGATGGCCTGCCAGTTGAACGCCGGGGCGGTGAACTTCGGCAGTTCCAGCCAGGGCGCCGCGGCGATCCTGGCCACATCGACCACGCCAAAGGCGAAGGACAGTGCGAAGCCCACCAGCACGCCGGCGATGATCGGCACCAGGCGGAAGATGCCCTTGCCGAACACGGCGACGATCAGGGTGGTCAGCAGCGCCGGCATGGAGATCATCATCGCCGTGCTGTACGGCATCAGGACGCTGCCATCACCGGCCTTGCCCATGGCCATGTTCGCCGCGATCGGCGCCATGGCCAGGCCGATGGCGATGATCACCGGGCCGATCACCACCGGCGGCAGCAGGCGGTCGATGAAACCGGTGCCCTTGATCTTCACCGCCAGGCCCAGGAAGGTGTAGACGAAGCCGGCGGCCATCACCCCGCCCATGGTCTCGGCCAGGCCGAACTGGCCCTTGGCGAGGATGATCGGGGTAATGAAGGCGAAGCTGGAGGCGAGGAACACCGGAACCTGACGGCCGGTCACCACCTGGAACAGGATGGTTCCCAGGCCTGCGGTGAACAGTGCCACGTTCGGGTCCAGGCCGGTGATCAGCGGCATCAGTACCAGGGCGCCGAAGGCCACGAAGAGCATCTGCGCGCCCGAGACGATCTGCCGCCACAGCGGGTCGTTGAACTCGTCCTGCATGCTCAGGCGTCCTTCTGCTTGGTACCGAAGATCTTGTCGCCGGCATCGCCCAGGCCGGGAATGATGTAGCCGTCTTCGTTCAGGCGCTGGTCGATCGAAGCCGTGAACAGTTGTACGTCGGGGTGGGCTTTTTCCACCACGGCGATGCCTTCCGGCGCCGCGACCAGGACCATCGCACGGATGTCCTTGCAGCCGGCGCGCTTGAGCAGGTCGATGGTGGCGACCATGGAACCGCCGGTGGCCAGCATCGGGTCGATGATCAGGGCCAGGCGCTGGTCGATTTCCGGCGCGAGTTTTTCCAGGTAGGTGTGCGCTTCGAGGGTTTCCTCGTTGCGTGCCACGCCCACGGCGCTGACCTTGGCGCCCGGAATCAGGCTCAGCACGCCGTCGAGCATGCCGATGCCGGCGCGCAGGATCGGAACCACGGTGATCTTCTTGCCGGCGATCTTCTCGGCCTGGACCTTGCCGCACCAGCCATCGATTTCATAGCTTTCCAGGGGCAGGTCCTGGGTGGCCTCGTAGGTCAGGAGCGCGCCGACTTCCTGGGCGAGTTCGCGAAAGTTCTTGGTGCTGATATCAGCGCGGCGCATCAGGCCGAGCTTGTGGCGGATCAGCGGATGGCGGATCTCACGGATGGGCATAGGGGAGGGCTCCGGAATGCGGGCAAAAAAACCGCGCTAGATTAATCTATTCGTCCACGTGCTCCTATAGGCATACAGGACGTTAGTCCATAAATGCTTGATCTGGTGCGTGTGGATGCGTACCTTTGCCCGCTTTTCCAAAACCTGACCACCTGGAGAGCATTCATGTCCGCTGATCTCGAGCACATCCGCCAAGTCATGCGGGAAGCCGACTGCCTGCACAGCGAAGCCGAAGTCGAAGCGGCGATCGTCCGCGTCGGCGTGGAAATCAGCGAAAAGCTCGCCGAGAGCAACCCGGTGGTGTTCTGCGTGATGAATGGCGGCCTGATCTTCGCCGGCAAACTGCTGACCCAGCTGCAGTTCCCGCTGGAAGCCTCGTACCTGCACGCCACCCGCTACCGCAACCAGACCAGCGGCGGCGACCTGTTCTGGAAGGCCAAGCCGGAAGTCTCGTTCATCGACCGCGACGTGCTGATCATCGACGACATCCTTGACGAAGGTCATACCCTCAGCGCGATTCTTGATTTCTGCCGCCATGCCGGGGCGCGCAACGTCTATACGGCGGTATTGATCGACAAGGACCATGAGCGCAAGGCCAGCCCTGGCCTGAAGGCCGATTTCACCGGGCTGAGCTGCGTCGATCGCTACGTCTTCGGTTATGGTATGGATTACAAAGGCTACTGGCGCAACGCCAATGGCATCTATGCCGTCAAAGGACTCTGAAACCGTGAGCAACACCCAGTTCCTCGATCAAACGCTGTTTGCCGATGTCGCGCAGAAGGCCGCGCAGAGCCCACGCGGACGTCAGCACCATAACTTCCATGCGATGGAAGATCCGTGCCACCGGATGGCGGTCGGCCTGCAGCCCGAGACCTACATCCCGCCACATCGCCACCAGGCGCTGGACAAGGCGGAAACCCTGATCGTGCTCAAGGGCAAGCTGGGCCTGCTGATTTTCGACGAGGCGGGCACGGTCATCGACAAGCGTATCCTGGAGCCGGGTGGGGACTGCCTGGGCGTCGACCTGCCGCCGGGGATTTTCCATGGCCTGGTGGTGCTAGAACGCGACAGCGTGATGTTCGAGTGCAAGGCCGGGCCTTATCGTCCGGTGGCCGACGGCGACATGGCACCCTGGGCGCCGCGGGAAGGCGAGCCGGAGGTGGCAGCCTATCAAGCCTGGATGCTTGCGCAGTTCGATTGATCCGCAAGGGCCCCGCCAGGGCCCTTTTGCCATGCTAGAGTGCCAGGCCGCCTTCAAGGAGCCTGTCATGCGTGCGATTCTCCCGCTTCTCCTGTTCCTCGGTTTTCCCGTCGCTGCTGCGCCGATGCATGGGCAGTTCCTGCCGCCGGATGAACTGGCCGTACGCCAGGATGCTCCGGAAAGCCAGCAACTGTTGCAGGTCACCAGCTATTCGGTGGTAGTGGGCAACCAGCGCCAGTCCAGCCAGCAGCCATTGCCGATCACCTCGTCGCTGACCATGCGCCTCAAGGGCAAGCCGCTGAACCAGGGCGCCAGCATCAGCCAGGTGGTCATCAGCTTCGACGGCGAGGGCAAGAGCCTGCGCAAACCGGCCTACGACAGCGCGACCCGCACCCTGACCCTCAACTATGCGCCGGCGCAGTACCAGGTGATCCTCGACCTGCTGCGCAACGACATTGTCTACGTCCAGTTCCTCAGCTACGCCAACGGGCATATCTGGGCCGACCTGCATACCGGAACCCTTCGCACGCGCTGAGCGGCGGGGTACACTCCCGGCCCATTGGAAAATGTCCTTGATGGTTCAGTTGGAGTCGGTAATGCGTAAAGACAAGAAGCAGGTGATTGGCGACGAAATCAGCGACGACTACGTCAAATCCTTCCTCCAGTACGAGCCGGCCGAGGGCCAGGGCTCCCCTTCGCATCACAAGCTGATCAAGGGCTACCGCGGCATGCGCATCGACGACTTCGAGCGCTTCGTCGGTTTCTTCGTCGAGGCAGGTTATGACCTGGACGGCAAGGACGAGCACGGCAAGACCTTCGTCGAGGTAATCGCCGACCAGCGCAATGCGCCGGAATACATCGAGATCATCGAAAAGGCCCGGGGTTGAACATCTCTATGGCCTGACGCCGACCCTGTGGGAGCGGGTTCACCCGCGATTGCGTAGGTGGATTCACCACCGTAATCGCGGCGGTTCGGCGCCCCGATGAACCCGCTCCCACAGGGGCTGTATTGTGCTTTCCAGTGGTGTAAGCATCACAAATCGGCAGACATAAAAAAACGCCCAGATGGGCGTTTTTTCATGGGTGCAGATCAGGCGTAGCTAGGCGCCGGACTGCTTTCGACCAGGCCCAGGGCCTCGTCGTTGTAGGCCGCGACCTTGTGGTACAGCTCGGCGTCGGCCGCCAGGACCTTCTCCCGGGCGGGGAAGATTTCCTTGAGCTTCTCGGCCCAGGCACCCTTGGCCTTGTCGGCGAAGCAGCGCTCGATCAGTTCCAGCATGATCGACACGGTCACCGAGGCGCCTGGTGAAGCGCCCAGCAGCGCGGCGAGCGAGCCGTCCTGTGCAGCCACCAGTTCGGTACCGAACTGCAGGATGCCGCCTTTCTTCGGGTCCTTCTTGATGATCTGCACGCGCTGGCCAGCCACTTCCAGGCGCCAGTCCTCGGCTTTCGCTTCCGGGTAGAAGCGGCGCAGGGAGTCCAGGCGCTGTTCCATCGACTGCATCACTTCACTGACCAGGTACTTGGTCAGGTCCATGTTGTCGCGGGCCACGGCCAGCATCGGACCGATGTTGCCCATGCGCACCGACAGCGGCAGGTCGAGGAACGAGCCGTGCTTGAGGAACTTGGTGGTGAAGCCGGCGTATGGGCCGAACAGCAGGGATTTCTTGCCATCGACCACGCGGGTATCGAGGTGCGGTACCGACATTGGCGGAGCGCCCACGGCGGCCTGGCTGTAGACCTTGGCCTGGTGCTGCTTGACGATTTCCGGATTGTCGCAACGCAGCCACTGGCCGCTGACCGGGAAGCCACCGAAGCCCTTGCTTTCCGGGATGCCCGACATCTGCAGCAGCGGCAGGGCCGCGCCACCGGCGCCGAGGAACACGAAGCGGGCATCGACATCACGGCTGCCGCCGCTGTTGACGTCCTTGACGGTGACAGTCCAGCCGCTGCCGTTACGGCGCAGGCCGGTAACCTTCTTGGAATACTTGACCTGCGCGTCCGCAGCGTTGCCCAGGTGCTTGAGCAGCTTGTTGGTCAGGGCGCCGAAGTTGACGTCGGTGCCTTTCATGACGCGGGTCGCGGCGATCTTCTGGTCCGCCGGGCGGCCCGGCATCATCAGCGGCATCCAGTCCTTCATCACCGCATGGTCTTCGGTGTATTCCATTTCGGCGAAGGCGTGGTGCTGCTTGAGCAGCTCGTAGCGCTTCTTGAGGAAGGCGATGCCCTTGTCACCCTCGACGTAGCTCAGGTGCGGCACGGGGTTGATGAACGCCCGTGGCGAGCTGAACGCGCCTTTCTTGCTCAGGTAGGCCCAGAATTGCCGGGAAACCTCGAACTGGGTGTTGATGTGCACCGCTTTCTTGATGTCGATGCTGCCGTCGGCAGCCTGAGGCGTGTAGTTCAGTTCACACAGCCCGGCATGGCCGGTACCGGCGTTGTTCCACGGATTGGAACTTTCCGCGGCACCCGAATCCATCAACTCGACGACTTCCAGCCTGATCGCCGGGTCGAGCTCCTTGAGCAGCACGGCCAGGGTGGCACTCATGATGCCCGCGCCCACCAGTACTACATCGACTGCTTCGTTCTGCGCCATTAACGCATCTCCAAAATCATCAGCACCTAATTGACAGCATAGGACCCCGGACCCGCCGGAATGCCCTATCCGCTACTTCACAGTTTTTCCAACGTTCACGGACACTGCCAACCGGGCTCTCTACGTTGCATATGAACGCATCCAGCGGCCGGTTCGGCAATTCGACTTATGGTCGAGGTGCCCGTCGTGCGCTGTGGACCGGCCTCAGTCGTTCACCTCGGATGAGGGCCGATACCCACTGCCTGAAGCTGCCAGGGGTACTGATGATGCTTTTGCACATACCAGACTGTTCATGCTCGCCACACTCTTGTGAAGTTGTGAAAACCCGTTTTTTCACGCTCTTTTGGAGTCGTGAACCTCAAAAAGGAGCCGTGCAGGGCAGGCTCGTCAGGTTCAGTGCAGAGCGTGGAGGGCCGAAAAGCGGGCACACCGGCTGCGCAAGACCTGTGTGAACGGCTCTCTGTGGGCGATCTTGGGAATGCCGATGCATGACATTGGCGGTGTTGCGGGGCCCGATCAGGAGACGTCCTTATAATCGGGGGCAGATTATAACGATGTCGCGGGCAGAAATGGCCTTTATTGCAGACTTTTCTTGCGCGCCCGTCAGGCGGCCAGCGTGCGCCGCAGCAGATTGCCACGACGACGCTGCACCAGCCGGGCGCTGGCGGGCAGGGGGCGGTTCAGCCAGCACAGCGCGGGCTCGTTGACTTCGACCCAGCCGGCGCCGACGGGCGGCAGCTCGCAGCACTTGAATGCCTGGCACAGGCCACTGGCATCGAGGCGGGCGAAGTGGCGTTGTGGCTGGCGCTTGAAGAGCAGGGACCAGAAGCTGTTCATGGCGAAGTACCTTGTGGGGGCTGGCGCAAGGATAAGCCGGTGATGATGAAGTGCGTGTGACAGCGGAATCCGTGGATGAAAGAAGGGTCTTACCCTGCAGGGATCCGATGACTGGCGCCGCGGGCGCTGGGTATACTGGCGCCCTTTTTCGCCATTCCAGGAGAGATGAGCATGTTGCAACGTTTGTTGTTCGGTTTGATCGCTGTGACCAGCCTGACCCTGGTGGGTTGTGCCCATAGTCCGCAACAACTCAGCCCGCAACCGAAACTCACCGCCCAGCTCGCTCCCGTTGGCCATGGCCAGCCGGTGGTGGTGCGGGTTGTCGATGGGCGTGGCACCCAGACCCTCGGCACCCGCGGCGGCCTGTACCCGGAAACCAGCGCCATCACCGTGACCGGCAATGATGTGCTGCCCAAGCTGCAGGCACAGGCCGAAGCTGCCGTGCGTCTGCTCGGCTTCACCCCGACGCCGAATGCCTACAATGCGCCGCAGCTGACCGTGACCCTGGCGGAACTGAAATACCAGTCGCCGAAAGAGGGCATGTACGTCACCGAAGCGACCATCGGCGCCACCTTCAAGGCTGACGTGAACAACGCCAACCGTCGTTACAGCGGCCGTTACGGTGCGTCCCTGGACCAGCGCTTCGGCATGGCGCCGAACCAGGAAACCAATACCAAGCTGGTCAGCGACGTGCTCAGCGATGCGCTGACCCGCCTGTTCAAGGACCCGACCATCGGTCAGGTGCTGGGCGAGTAAGCCTTACCGCAGAAACGCAAAAGCCCGCGTCCTGTATCAGGGCGCGGGCTTTTTCTTCTGGGCTACACGCCCCCTGTGGGAGCGGGTTCACCCGCGATTGCGGTAGTGGGCTCACCGACGCAATCGCGGGTAAACCCGCTCCCACAGGGGGCGTGGTGCTGTTCTGATCCTTCAGGCTGCCTCGACGTAGAAATCGAGCACGCTGATGCCGGTCTGGCTGTCGATCTCCGGCAAATGCTCGTGCTGGTGGCCGCCCAGCGCGCAATAGACCAGCCACTGGCGGTCCTGGACATTGAAGGCCAAACCGTCGATCAGCGCTTCCTGCTCCTCGCTCTGGGCAATCAGATAGAGGCGATCCTGGTTTTCGGCGTGCAGCATGACAAGCTCCTGTGCGTTGCGAGTGCGACAGGGTGGCCCGGGATCATGACGAACGTATGACGGCGCCGGTCATTTGGTCGCAAAGCACGAGCGCGAGCCGGGCGCTTGGGTAGAATGCGCGCGTTCCGATGCAATCGTGGTCAATTCGAGGTAAGGCGATGTCGCTGCAAATGCTCTGGGGGCTGTTCGTTGCCCACCCGGCCAAACTCATCAACCTGTTCGCCCTTGTGCTCACCTGCCCGGCGGGCCTGCTCCTGCACGGCGCCCGCCGCCGCGCGGCGCGGGCCATGAACAGCCTGCCCGCCGCCGCGCGGCGCGGGCCATGAACAGCCTGCCCGCAGGTGAAGCGGCGATCGACCTGCTGACCCAGCGGGTCAATCGCTTCCACTACAGCATGGGCTTTGCCTTCCTGGCGATGGCCCTGCTGTTGTCGTGGGTCAGTACCTGGATCTGAGCTCGTAAGAGCAACTCTGTACCCTGTGGGAGCGGGTTCACCCGCGATTGCAATGGTGAATTCACTGGCGTCATCGCGGGTGAACCCGCTCCCACAAGGTCTTGCATTGACCTTACAAAGGCAACCCGGCCTTGACCCGATACTGATTGCGCACCGGCATCGCATATTGCAACACCAGGTATGGCCGGTGCTCTTCAGGACAAGCCTCCAGCCGCCGTTGCCACTCCGCCTGGGCCTTGGCCAGCTCTTCGGCACCGAACACCTCGTTGGCCTTCGGCACCCGCAATTGCGGGTCAGCGTCCGTCCATTGCGCATACGCCAGGTAGTGCACCGGGAACAACCGGTAGCCGCCGAGAATCTGCCTGTCGATATGCGCCGCCAGTTGCTTGGTGTCCTCGAACAGCGCAGTCACCGGCGCGTTGAAGTTGATATGCACCCGGCCCTTGTAGCCGGTGATGCCCAGGCCGATGCTCAGGTCGTCCTCGCCCGGCGCCTTGGTGTAGGTGCCGGTGGTCGCGCGGATATACAGCTCGCGGGCCTTGGCCTGGTCGCACGGGTCGTATTCATAGCTGATCGACACCGGGCTCAGGTTCAACGACTGGATCACCTCGCCGAACGGCTCGTCCTTGCGGCTCATGTGGAACATCTTGAGGATCGCCGAATCGGTACGGTCGTCGCCGTCCTTGGCCCGGCCCTCGGCCTGGGCGATCCAGATCGACGCGCCGTCTTTGCGGATCGAGTGGTTGATGTAGGCCGAAAGCAACTGGTAGGCCGCCAGCTTCTCGCGCCGGCCGCTGATGGAGCGGTGCACGATGAAGCTCTTGTTCAGGCGCATCATGTCGCTGACGAACGGCTTTTGCAGCAGGTTGTCGCCGATGGCGATGCGCGGGGTCGGCAGGCCGGCGTGGTACACGGCGTAGTTGACGAAGGCCGGGTCCATGACGATGTCACGGTGGTTGGCCAGGAACAGATAGGCGGTGCCCGACTTGAACTGCTCGACGCCGGTGTAGGTAACACCGTCGGTGGCCCGTTCGATGGTGTGATCGACGTAGAACTCGACCTTGTCCTGCAGGGTTGCCACACACTTCACCCCGGCGAACTCCTTGCGCAGGCGCCGGGCGATCAGCGGCTTGAGCAGCCAGCCGAAGCCATTGGCCATCCGCGGAAAGCGGAACCGGGTCAGGATATCGAGGAATGCCGGATCGCTGAGCAGGCGTGCCAGAACGGCAGGGACTTCAGCGTCGTCATAGGGTCGGATGGCATCGAATTCGCCCATCATGCTCTCTTGTTGTGAAACGACTAGGGTAAAGGGTAGGGCTGCGCCGCAAATCCGGGCTCGGGGCGCAGGACCGGCAATTATACGCATAAGTAACCGCGGAGGCCGCGATGCTCGAAACTGCGCTCTACGATTGTCCCTATTGCGGTGAAGAAGTGGAAACCACCGTCGACCTCTCGGGCGGCGACCAGCAGTACATTGAAGATTGCCAGGTCTGCTGCAAGCCGGTCCTCTTCATCCTGCAGGTGCACGGTGACGAATGGATGCTCGACGTGAAAGCCGAGAATGATTGATGCAGCGAATCTACGATCCGGAAAACCTGTTGGAAGCCGAAGTCCTGCTGGGCATGCTCGGCAACGAAGGCGTGGATGCCCATCTGGTCGGCCGCGACCTGATGGGCGGTATCGGCGAGCTGCCGTTGCAGGGCTTGCTCGGCCTTGCCGTGCCGGATGACCAGGCCGAGTACGCACGGCAACTGATCGCCGCGTACAATGCTGCCCAGCCGCTTCCTGGCGACGAGCCGGAGAGTTTCCCCGGAATCCTGATTTGCTAGGTTTTGCCTGATGTGTGGACGCTACGCTCTCTTTCGCTGGTCGCCGGCCTTCGCCGCGCTGCCCGGCTTCCCTGCTGACCAGAAGGCGCAGTGGAACATCTCCCCGGGTGCCCAGGTACTGATCCAGCGCCGCGAAGCCGACCGCTTGACCCTGGCCCGTGCCCGCTGGGGCCTGACGCCGTCCTGGCTCACCGACCTGACCCGCACTCCGGCCCACGCTCGCGCCGAAACCCTGGCCGACCAGCCGATGTTCCGCGACGCTTTCGCCAAACGCCGCTGCCTGCTGCCGGCCAACGGTTTCTACGAGTGGCGCGGCACCGCGCGCAAGCGCCCGTACTGGCTGACGCCAGGGGAGGGCGCGTCGTTGTTCTTCGCGGCGATCTGGGAAGCGTATCCGGTGCAGGAGCAGGTCTGGCTGAGTACGGCGGTGGTGACCCAGCCGGCCATGACCCAGCGCCGTCCGTTGATCCTCGATGCGGCAGGACAGGCCGCCTGGCTGGATCCCGAGACCCCGCTGGCCGACCTCCATGCCCTGCTGGCCAGTCCGCCCGCCGCCTTGCGCGAGCGGGTGCTGGCCAACTTCGTCAATGATCCCAGGCTCGATGCGCCGGAGTGCCTGACCCCGGCGTGATTCCCTGCGTTAAACGCGGAACTGGTTGATCAGCCGGCGCTGCTGCTCCGCCAGCTTGGTCAGCTCGGCACTGGCGCTGCTCGACTCGTCGGCGCCGCCGGCCACTTCGTTGGCGACCTGGCCGATATTGATCACGTTGCGGTTGATATCCTCGGCCACCGCGCTCTGTTCCTCGGCGGCACTGGCGATCTGGGTGTTCATGTCATTGATCACCGACACCGCGCGGGTGATGCTTTCCAGCGCATCCGCAGCCTTCGCCGCCTGCTGCACGCTGATGTCGGTCTTGCCCTGGCTGTCCTCCATCACCCGCACGACATCGCGTGTGCCTTGCTGCAGTTGCTGGATCATCTGCTGGATTTCTTCGGTGGCCTGCTGGGTTTTCTGCGCCAGGTTGCGCACTTCGTCGGCGACCACGGCGAAGCCACGACCCTGCTCACCGGCCCGGGCTGCTTCGATGGCGGCGTTGAGGGCCAGCAGGTTGGTCTGTTCGGCGATGGCGCGGATCGCCACGAGGATCGCATTGATGTTCTCGCTGTCCCGGGCCAGGGTCTGTACCACGCCCACGGCGCGGCCGATCTCGTCGGCCAGCGCGGTAATGGACTGCGAAGTGTCGCGCACGATCGACAGGCCCTGGTTGGCCGCCTGGTCGGCGTTGCTCGCGGCCTGCGCGGCATGGGTGGCATTGCGCGCGACATCCTGGGCGGTGGCGGTCATTTCATGGACGGCGGTAGCGACCAGATCGATCTCCGCCATCTGCTTGTGCACGCCCTGGTTGGTACGGATGGCGATGTCGGCGGTGTGCTCCGACGAGTCGCTGACCTTCTGCACCGACGTCACCACCTGGCTGATCATGGTCTGCAGTTTGCCGAGGAAGGTGTTGAAGCCTTTGGCGATCGAACCCAGTTCGTCGGCGCGGTCGCTGTGCAGGCGGCGGGTGAGGTCGCCTTCGCCCTGGGCGATATCGTCGAGCATCGCCACCATCTGCCGCAGCGGGCGGGCGATGCCGTGGGCCAGCAGCCAGATGACCAGCAGGCCGAGGGCAGCGATGGCCAGGCCGACCAGGGTCATGCCGGTGAGGTCGGTGCGGCGTTGCTCGCTCAGTTCGTTCTGCATCTTCTCGGCGTCGGCCATCACCGCGCTCAGCGGCAGGTCGATCAGCAGGGTCCAGCGTTGCGCGGTATCGCCGATCTGGAACGGCAGGAACAGGCGGATCTGCCCGCCGTCGCGGTCCAGTTCATAGCGCAGGGCGTCGCCGCTGAGCTTGCCCAGGCCGGCGGTGTCGGCGGCGGGCAGGACATCGCTGGCCTTCTCGCCGAACTTGCCTTCGTCCCTGGTATAGGCGACCAGGCGGCCGTTGTTGGCGACCAGCGCCAGCTCGCCGGCACCGTCGTAGAGCTGCGCGTCGGCAGCCTTGAGCAGGTCCTGGATGAAGTTCACCGACAGGTCGGCGCCGACGATGCCGTGGAACTGGCCGTCGACCAGGATCGGCTGGATAAAGGAGGCGAGCATCACCATCTTGTCGCCGACCTTGTATGGCGCCGGGTCGATAACGCAGGCCCGCTTGCTTTCCTTCGAGCACAGGTAGTACTCGCTGGCGCGCACGCCGGTGGAAAGCAGGGTGTCGTTGCTCAGGTCGACCAGTTTCTCAAGGGCGAGGCTGCCGTCGGTATTGCGGTACCACCAGGGCTGGAAGCGGCCATTGGCCGGATCAATGCCTTCGACCGTGGTGCCGACATAGCTGCCGTCATTACGGTCGACGCCATTCGGCTCCCAGGCGACATAGGTGCCCAGCAGCAGCGGGTTATCCACAAGAGTCTGCTTGAGCAGGCCGATCAACTGCTCGCGCTCGACCTTCAGGCGCGAGTTGCCGGCTTCGTCCTTCAGGCCGATCTGGGCATTGGTGGTCGCGATGCCGCGGGTGATCAACAGTGGCGCTTCCAGGCGCCGGAGAATCTGGCTGGCCTGGGTCTGGGCCAGGGCAGTGAGGCGCTGTTCGATCACTGCATCGAACTGCTCCTGGGTCCGGCGTTCCACCAGGTCCTGGGTCCGGGCCCCGGAAATCACTGCATACAGCACCAGTGCCGCGACGATACTCAACACGATAGCGCCCGCCAGGGCGGCAACGGAAAACTGGATCGACTTGAACTTCATGGGAGCTCCGAACGCAGGGGAAGGTCGCCTTGCTCCGCTGTTATCGGCGCGAAACCACTAAATCATTAGGCGGTCCGAGAGAAATCTTTGCTTGTGTTGTGGCGCGAACACCTGCGCCGTCCTAGGATACGGCCCATGTCAGAAGGGAGTTTTTTCATGCGTAGATTGATTGTTGTCGGTGCTTTGGGCGCTTCGATCCTGGCCGGTTGCCAGGCGGTGAACACCACCAGCGGCGGCGCGGTCGGGGTCGAGCGCAAGCAGTACATGTTCAGCATGCTGTCGACCGACCAGGTCAACCAGATGTACGCCCAGTCCTACCAGCAGACCCTTGGCGAGGCGTCCGGCAAGGGTGTGCTGGACAAGACCAGCGCCAATGCCAAGCGGATCCAGGCCATCGCCGATCGCCTGATCGCCCAGGCGCCGAAATTCCGCCCGGATTCGGCGCAATGGCAGTGGGAGGTCAACCTGATCAAGAGCGACGAGCTCAACGCCAACTGCGGCCCTGGCGGCAAGATCATTTTCTACACGGGCCTGATCGACAAGCTGAAGCTGACCGACGATGAAATCGCCGCGGTGATGGGCCATGAAATCGCCCACGCCCTGCGTGAGCACGGGCGCGAAGCGATGTCCAAGGCCTATGGCATCCAGATGGCGCGTTCCGGCGCCGGTGCCTTGCTCGGCCTGGGTGAAGACAGCCTGCAACTGGCCGACACCGTCGTGCAGTACAGCCTGACCCTGCCCAACAGCCGCAGCAACGAAAACGAGGCCGACCTGATCGGCCTGGAGCTGGCGGCCCGCGCCGGCTACAACCCGAACGCCGCGATCACCCTGTGGAACAAGATGGCCCAGGCCTCGGGGGGCGAGGCACCGCCCGAGTTCATGAGCACCCACCCGGCTTCGGATAGCCGCATTGCCTCGTTGCAGGCGGCGATTCCGAAGGTAATGCCGCTGTACGAGCAGGCGAAAAAGTAAATCTCAGGCCTGCGCCGATCCCTGTGGGAGCGGGTTCACCCGCGATTGCGATGGTGAATTCACCGGCGTAATCGCGGGTAAACCCGCTCCCACAGGGTTTTGTTTCAATTCTCTCGATCGTGTCAGCCCACCCAGCCACTGGCCTGCATCGCCGAGTACACGGCGATCAGCGCCAGCACCGCGAACGCACTCGCCGCCAGTCGGCGGATCAGGGTCAACGGCAGTTTTTCCGCGGCGAAGTTGCCGGCCAATACCACCGGCACGTTGGCAATCAGCATGCCCAGGGTGGTGCCGATGATCACCATGATCAGATGCGGATACTGCGCCGCCAGCATCACCGTGGCGACCTGGGTCTTGTCGCCGATCTCGGCAAGGAAGAATGCGATCAGTGTGGTCAGGAACGGCCCGTAGCGCTTCGCGGTACTGGCTTCGTCGTCGTCCATCTTGTCCGGAATCAGCGTCCAGGCGGCGGTTGCGAGGAAGCTCGCGGCCAGGATCCAGTGCAGGGTGACATTGCTGAAGAAGCTGCCCACCCAGGCCCCGACGGCACCGGCGGCCGCATGGTTGGCCAGGGTCGCGGCAACGATGCCGGCGATGATCGGCCAGGGCTTGCGGAAGCGCGCGGCGAGAATGAGGGCAAGCAGTTGCGTCTTGTCGCCGATTTCAGCGAGGGCAACGATTCCGGTGGGGACGAGCAGCGATTCCAGCATCAGGATTCCTACGGGGGCGGGTCGACACGGCTATGACACGTACAACCTCCCCGCCCCGGGTAAGGTGTGCGTGTCATAGGTCTTGTCAAACCCTGGATCCGTCTGGTGCGGATCGTGGGTCGTGCGCGCCATGGTCTGTGGACCAAGTATGTTGACGTCACACCATGCGAGCAGGGCGCTCGCGGGAGACTACTCCCCTAGGACGGGGCGGATTCTGCCCGCGCCGATCGGTTTGTGCAAGCGCTGTTTTTCAGTTGCGCAATGCCCGGTAAATCTTGAAACCGTCGGCCTGGACCAGCGTCTCGCAGTTGCCCAGGGCCGCTTCGATAAGTGGCGGGTAGCGTAGGAAACTGTTCGCCACCAGGCGCATTTCCCCACCTTTTTCCAGATGATCGGCTGATTTTTTCAGCAGGTTTTCCGAGGCCTGGTAATTGGTGTGGACGCCGGTGTGAAACGGCGGATTGCTCAGGATCACATTCAACGAACGCGGGGCCGCGTCGATCCCGTCGCCACTGATGACGTCGCCCTCCAGCCCGTTGGCGGCCAGGGTCAGGCGGCTGCTGGCAACCGCGAAGGCATCGACGTCGAGCAGGGTGACCCGGCTCTGTGGATAACGCCGCTTGATGGTCGCGCCAAGCACCCCGGCACCGCAGCCGAAATCCAGCACATGGCCCGTCGGCAGGCCGTCCAGATGCTGCAGCAGCAGGGCCGTGCCCCGGTCCAGGCGGCCATGACTGAAGACCCCCGGCAGGCTGACCACGTGCAGCGGGCCATCGCTTAGCGGCAACTCGAAGCGCAGGGCCAGGCTGTCCAGCGGTTGCGCCACCGGCGGGTTCTCCACCGTCACCTGCCAGAGCTGGCAATGCCGGGCGCTGTCGAGCTTGCGTGGTTTGCCGAAGGCATGCAGTTGCTTCGCCGCGCCCTCGATGCCGCCGCGTTTCTCGCCGACCAGGTACAAGGTGCGCCCGCCCAGGCGCGAGGCGAGGGCGTTGAGCAAATAGTTGGCGAGGTCCCGGGACTTGGGCAGGAACACTACGGCTGCCTCGAAGGCGACGTCCGGCACTTCTACCCCGTAATGGCTGCGCCCGGCGAAACGTGCATCGAGCAGTGCCTGGTCGCCGGCATGCCAGCTCCAGCCATGCGCCTGGGCAAAGCTGCCCAGCAGGCTGTCGGCGGGCAAGCCGGCGAGCAACAGCGGGCCGGTGAACAGATCGGCCTGACGAAGCAACACTTCACTGCGCGGGTCCATGGACGGCGGCTCCTGAGAAAAAAGGGGCGAATTCTAGCAGAAGCCGGCCTTTGTCAGCTGACCACGCGGCGCGGCGCTCCGGCGAGAAAGGCCCGGGCGTTCTCGGCCAGTTGACCGACGATGCGCTGGCGCGCTTCCACCGCGCCCCAGGCGCTGTGCGGGGTGATGATCAGGCGCGGGATATCGTCTGCCAGCAGCGGATTGCCGTTGACCGGCGGCTCCACCGTCAGCACATCGGTGGCCGCTCCGCCCAGGTGCCCGGCACGCAGGGCGTCGGCCAGGGCCTGTTCGTCGATCAGCCCGCCGCGGGCGGTGTTGACGACGAAGGCCCCGGGCTTGAGCAAGGCCAGTTGCGCGGCGCCGATCATGTTGCGCGTGTTGTCGTTGAGCGGGCAATGCAGGGTCAGGGCATCCACCTGCGGCAACAGTTCTTCGAGGCCCAGGCGGTCATTGCGCGCCGGGCGACCGGGCAACTGGCCCATCAGCACGCGCATGCCGAACGCCTCGGCCAGGCGCGCCACTGCGCCGCCCAGTTCGCCATGGCCGAGCAGGCCGAGGGTCTTGCCTTCCAGCTCGACGATGGGGAAGTCCAGCAGGCAGAACTGTTTGGCCTGGCTCCACTTGCCGTCGGCCACCGCGCGCTGGTAATCCGGCAGGCGGGTCGCCAGGGCCAGCAGCAGGGCCAGGGTGTGCTGGGCCACCGACGGCGTGCCGTAGCCCTGGCAATTGCTGACGACGATACCGCGCGCGCGGGCGGCCTGCAGGTCGATATTGTTGGTGCCGGTGGCGGCCACCAGGATCAGTTTCAGCTCCGGGCAGGCCTGGATCACAGCGGCGTCCAGCACCACCTTGTTGCTGATCGCCACGCTGGCGCCTTGCAAACGCTCCACCACCTGTTCCGACGTGGTGGAGGCGTGCACGTCCAGGCGGCTGAAACTCTCGCGCAGGCCGCTGAGGTCGAGATCGCCCAGGTCCAGCGAGCTGTGGTCGAGAAAGACGGCGTGGGTCATGGCGGGGCTCCTGGAAGGTGATGGCGTTCGATGAAGGCAGATGATCGGGGTGATGACGCCATCCCCGCAACCCAAGTTGTAACAAGGTGTTAAGGTAAGCGCCCTCTTTCTCACCAGGAGCCTTCACCGATGTACTGGGCAGAATTCCTCACCGTCGCACTTATCCACCTGCTCGCCGTGGCCAGCCCTGGTCCCGACTTTGCCGTGGTAGTGCGGGAAAGTGTTACCCACGGCCGCCGCGTCGGTACCTGGACCGCCTTTGGCGTCGGCACGGCGATCTTCCTGCATGTCGGCTATTCGCTGCTGGGCATCGGCCTGATCGTGTCGCAGTCGATCATGCTGTTCAATGCGCTGAAATGGGCCGCCGCGGCCTACCTGGTGTACATCGGGTTCAAGGCCTTGCGCGCGCGTCCGGCCGCTGCCGGCGAGGCGGTGCAGGTCTCCACGGTCGAACGCACTCCACGGGCGGCCTGGATCGCCGGTTTCATGACCAATGGCCTCAACCCCAAGGCGACCCTGTTCTTCCTGTCCCTGTTTACCGTGGTCATCGACCCGCACACCCCGCTGCTGGTCCAGGCCGGTTATGGCGTCTACCTGGCCCTGGCGACCGGCCTCTGGTTCTGCCTGGTCGCGATGCTGTTCAGCCAGGCCCGTGTGCGCGCCACCTTCGCCCGCATGGGGCATTGGTTCGACCGTGCGATGGGGGCGGTGCTGATCGCCCTGGGAATCAGGATCGCCTTCAGCGAAATGCGCTGACCGAAGTGCCCGGCGGCATGCCCGTCGGGTCGGGAGGCGGCCAAATCATTCCTTTGGCTGATTTTGCCGCCGCAGCCCCGTTCTAGAGTAAGGACCATGTGTCCAATGCCTCGTGCAACTCCAGAAAAGGGATTCCCATGTTGCAGACTCGTGTCATTGCTCCCGCCCAGGGTGCCTACCAGTTCCCGCTGCTGATCAAGCGCTTGCTGATGTCCGGCAGCCGCTACGAGAAAACCCGCGAGATCGTCTATCGCGACCAGCTGCGCTACAGCTACCCGACCCTCAACGAGCGCATTGCGCGCCTGGCCAACGTCCTCACCGAGGCCGGGGTCAAGGCCGGGGACACCGTGGCGGTGATGGACTGGGACAGCCATCGCTACCTGGAATGCATGTTCGCCATCCCCATGATCGGCGCGGTGGTGCACACCATCAACGTGCGGCTGTCGCCAGAACAGATCCTCTACACCATGAACCACGCCGAAGACCGCTTCGTGCTGGTCAACAGCGATTTCGTCGGGCTCTACCAGGCCATCGCCGGGCAACTGACCACGGTGCAAAACACCCTGCTGCTGACCGACGGCGAGGAGAAAACCGCCGAACTGCCCAACCTGGTGGGCGAGTACGAGCAGCTGCTGGCCGCCGCCAGCCCTCACTACGACTTCCCGGATTTCGACGAGAACTCCGTCGCCACCACCTTCTACACCACCGGCACCACCGGCAACCCCAAGGGGGTGTACTTCACCCATCGGCAACTGGTCCTGCACACGATGGGCGTGGCCACTGTTACCGGCAGCATCGACAGCGTGCGCCTGCTCGGCACCGACGATGTGTACATGCCGATCACCCCGATGTTCCACGTGCATGCCTGGGGCATTCCCTACGTGGCCACCATGCTCGGGCTCAAGCAGGTGTATCCCGGGCGCTACGAGCCGGACATGCTGGTCCGGCTATGGCGCGAGGAGAAGGTCAGCTTCTCCCACTGTGTGCCGACCATCCTGCAGATGCTGCTGCACTGCAAGAACGCGCAGAACGAAGACTTCGGCGGCTGGAAGATCATCATCGGCGGCAGCGCGCTGAACCGTGCCCTATACGAAGCGGCGAAGGCCCGTGGCATCCAGCTGACGGCGGCCTACGGCATGTCGGAAACCTGCCCGCTGATTTCCTGCGCCCACCTCAACGAAGAATTGCTGGCCGGCAGCGAGGACGAGCGCATCACCTACCGGATCAAGGCCGGCGTGCCGGTACCCTTGGTCGAGGCGGCGATCATCGATGGCGACGGCAACTTCCTGCCCGCCGATGGCGAGTCCCAGGGCGAACTGGTATTGCGGGCGCCTTGGCTGACCATGGGCTACTTCCGCGAGCCGGAGAAGAGCGAAGAACTGTGGGCCGGTGGCTGGCTGCATACCGGTGACGTCGCCACCCTCGACGCCATGGGCGTGATCGATATCCGCGACCGCATCAAGGACGTGATCAAGACCGGTGGCGAGTGGATCTCGTCGCTGGACCTGGAAGACCTGATCAGCCGCCATGCCGCAGTGCGCGAAGTGGCAGTGGTGGGCGTTGCCGATCCGCAGTGGGGCGAGCGCCCGTTCGCCCTGCTGGTGGTGCACGAAGGGGCCAGCATCGACGCCCGGGTCTTGAAGGAGCACCTCAAGCCGTTCGTCGAGCTGGGGCATATCAACAAGTGGGCGATCCCCAGCCAGATCGCCGTTGTTACCGAAATTCCCAAGACCAGCGTCGGCAAGCTGGACAAGAAGCGCATCCGCGTCGACATCATCGAATGGCAGGCCAGCAACAGCGCATTTCTTTCCACCCTGTGAGCCGCTCCGGCTCGCGCCCTGGCCGGCGCGAGCCGTGTTGCAGACGCTTCGCGGCCTTGTGAAATGAAAAATATCAGCCATTCTTTGCCCGGCCAGTCCTCGTGTCGCCCGCTCTGGCAGCAGCACGGGCGAGGGTGATGTGCAAATCACACTTTAGAGGGATCAAGCACTACTACCTGCTGGCTATAGTCGGGTCAGGGGATTTTGAGGAATGGGGACCGCGCAACTGCGCAACCGACACGCCCTGCCAACTGGCGACCGATCGGCCTCGTTTCTTTGAAGGACTCACTGCCATAAAAATAAAGTACATGGAGTAGCGTCGATGACATCAGTAAATCTGTTCTGGCGCCGGGCAAAACTGCCCCTGGCCGTCAGCCTCGCTTCTACGCTTGCAAGCCCTGCATTCGCGGTCAGTTTCAACATCGGGGAGATCGAAGGCAGCTTCGACTCGTCGCTGTCGGTCGGCGCCAGCTGGTCCACGCAAAGCCCGAACAAGAACCTGATCGGGGTGAACAACGGCGGCAAGGGCCTGTCCCAGACCTCCGACGACGGTCACCTGAACTTCAAGCGCGGTGAAACCTTCTCGAAAATCTTCAAGGGTATCCATGACCTGGAGCTGAAGTACGGCGACACCGGTGTCTTCGTGCGCGGCAAGTACTGGTATGACTTCGAGCTGAAGGACGAGCACCGCGAGTTCAAGGACATCAGCGACTCCAACCGCAAGGAGGGGGCACAGTCCTCCGGCGGGCAGATTCTCGACGCATTCGTCTATCACAACTATTCCATCGCCGATCAGCCGGGCTCCGTACGTTTGGGCAAGCAGGTGGTGAGCTGGGGTGAAAGTACCTTCATCGGCAGCGGCATCAACGCCATCAACCCGATCGACGTGGCCGCGTTCCGTCGCCCGGGTTCCGAGATCAAGGAAGGCCTGATCCCAGTCAACATGTTCTATTTCTCCCAGAGCCTGACCGACAACCTCTCGGCCGAAGCCTTCTACCAGCTCGAATGGGACCAGACCGTAGTGGACAACTGCGGCACCTTCTTCTCGCAGCCGGACGTGATTGCCGATGGTTGCTCCGACAACCTGCGCGTACTGTCCAGCAGCCGTGCCCTGTCGGCACCTGTGCAGGCGCTGTTGCGCAGCCGGGGCATCGATGTAAACGAAGAAGGGGTGAAGGTCGCCCGCGGACCCGACCGCGACGCACGCGACAGCGGGCAGTTCGGTGTGGCGCTGCGCTACATGTTCGAGCCGTTGAACACCGAGTTCGGCCTGTACGCCATGAACTATCACAGCCGGTCGCCGATCTTCAGCGCAACCGGTGCTCCGCAGGCGGCCTACACGGCGGCAGCAGCCTCCGGGGCCCTGGCTCCGGTCATCGTCGCCGGCAACTCGAAGTACTTCGTCGAATATCCGGAGGACATCCGTCTCTACGGCCTGAGCTTCTCCACCACGCTGCCCACCGGTACCGCGTGGAGCGGCGAGATCAGCTACCGTCCCAATGCTCCGGTACAGCTGAACACCACCGACATCCTGTATGCCGGCGTCACCGCCTTGCCACCGGCATTCGGCCTGAGCAACGCATCCCTGCTCAAGGGCCAACCGGGCCAGGACCTGCACGGCTACCGCCGCAAGGAAGTGACCCAGTTGCAAACCACCTTCACGCACTTCTTCGACCAGGTGATGGGCGCCAGCCGCCTGACGCTGGTGGGTGAAGTCGGCATGACCGTGGTGGGTGGCCTGGAAAGCAGCGACAAGGTGCGTTACGGCCGTGACCCGGTCTTCGGCCCTGGCCCTCTGCCAGCCACCGCCGGCCGCAATACCTGCGCGGTGCTCAACGCCAACACCATCGCCGGTGCCGCCAACGGAGCGTCCACCGCCAACCTTACGCGCAACTGCGAAGACGACGGCTACACCACCCGTACTTCCTGGGGCTACCGCGGCCGTGCGATCTGGGAATACCCGGACGTGTTCGCCGGCGTGAACCTCAAGCCGAGCGTGGCCTGGTCCCACGACGTCGACGGCTACTCGCCTGGCCCTGGCGGCAACTTCGAGGAAGGTCGCAAGGCGATCAGCCTCGGCCTGGATGCCGACTACCTCAACACCTACACCGCCAGCCTGTCGTACACCAACTTCTTCGACGGCAAGTACAGCACCGTGGATGATCGCGACTTCGTCGCCCTCAGCTTCGGCGTGAACTTCTAAGCGCATTTTCCAGGAAGAAGCACATGACCATGAAAAGCACCAAGACTTTGCTGAAAGCCGGCGTACTGGGCCTGTCCCTGCTGGCGAGCAGCGTGATGGCCGCGGTTTCCGCCGACGAAGCCGCCAAGCTGGGCACTACCCTGACCCCGATGGGCGCGGAAAAGGCCGGTAATGCCGATGGCTCCATCGGCCCGTGGGAGCCGCTGTCGAAAACTGCCGGCAGCGCCGATGCCCGGGGCTTCCTGTCCGATCCTTACGGTACCGACAAGCCGCTGTTCACCATCACCGCGCAGAACGTCGAGCAGTACAAGGACAAGCTGGCTCCTGGGCAGATCGCCATGCTCAAGCGCTATCCGGACACCTTCAAGATCCCGGTGTACAAGACCCACCGCGGCGCCACCGTACCGGACGACGTCTTTGCCGCGATCAAGAAGAACGCTACCGCGACCACCCTGGTCGAGGGCGGCAACGGCCTGAACAACTTCCAGGTTGCCGTGCCGTTCCCGATTCCGAAAAGCGGTGTGGAAGTCATCTGGAACCACATCACCCGCTATCGTGGTGGCAGCGTGTCGCGTTTGGTGACCCAGGCCACGCCGCAGCAGAACGGCAGCTACAGCCTGGTGTACTTCGCTGACCAGTTCGTTTTCCGCGACCGGATGAAGGACTTCGATCCGGCCAACCCGGGCAACGTGCTGTTCTACTTCAAGCAGGAAGTGACCGCCCCGGCACGTCTGGCCGGTACCGTGCTGCTGGTCCACGAGACCCTCGACCAGGTCAAGGAGCCACGCAAGGCGTGGATCTACAACGCCGGCCAGCGTCGGGTACGCCAGGCACCGCAAGTGTCGTACGACGGTCCGGGTACCGCCGCCGATGGTCTGCGCACCTCCGACAACCTCGACATGTTCAACGGCGCGCCGGATCGCTACGACTGGAAACTCGAAGGCAAGAAGGAGATGTACATCGCCTCCAACGCCTACAAGCTGGACTCGCCGACCCTCAAGTACGCCGACATCATCAAGCCGGGCCATATCAACCAGGACCTGACCCGCTACGAGCTGCGCCGTGTCTGGCACGTGGTCGCCACCCTGAAGCCGGGCCAGCGGCACATCTACGCCAAGCGTGACTTCTACATCGACGAGGACACCTGGCAAGCTGCGGTGATCGACCAGTATGACGGCCGTGGCCAGCTGTGGCGTGTGTCCGAGGCCCATGCCCAGGACTATTACAACGTCCAGGTCCCGTGGTACACCCTGGAGGCCATCTACGACCTGCAATCGGGCCGTTACCTGGCACTGGGCATGAAGAACGAAGAGAAGAAAGCCTACGACTTCGGCTTCACCGCCTCCAAGGCTGACTTCCAGCCGGCGGCCCTGCGTCAGAGCGGTATTCGTTAAGTTTCACCTACTCCGTGTGATCCCCCAGAACGCCCCGGCTTGCCGGGGCGTTTTGATTTGTGAAGCACCGCCGGATCCTGTGGGAGCTGGCGTTGCCAGCGATGAGGCCATCAGCAACACCCTCAAATCCTCCCTGCAAGGCAATCATCCCTTGCCCCCCATCAATGTCATTCCTGTTGCTTCTTGTTGTAGTCTTTTTTGGCTTACCTGCTGCAATCGCCTTCAAATGTGCCGGGTAAACCGCTAGTCTCCGGCAATCCCTGTCGCCGAGACTTTCCAACAAACGAGCCGGCCATGACCGATCTGTCCAGCACGCAAGGATTCCCCGGCCAGACCGTATCTGCGCTGGAGGGGCGTTTCTACCGGCCGCCGCTGCCTGAAGGGCATGTGCCGCGGGCACGCCTGTGCCAGCGACTGCAGGCCGGCCTTGGCGGCCGCCTGTTGTTGGTCAATGCGCCGGCCGGCTTCGGTAAAAGCTCCCTCGCGGTAGAGTTCTGCCAAAGCCTGCCCGCGCAGTGGCGCAGCCTGTGGCTGGGCCTGAGCAAGCGCGATGCCGATCCCGGCCGTTTCCTCGAACGCCTGCTCGAAGGGCTCCAGCAGCACTGCCCGAGCCTGGGCGCCCAGGCGCTCGGCCTGCTGAAGATGCGCCAGCGACATCAGCCCTTCGCCTTCGAGGAGTGGCTCGACGGGCTGCTGGACGAACTGGCCGTCCATCTGCAAAACGGTGCGCCGATCCTGCTGGTCCTCGATGACTATCACCTGGCGCAGGGCCCCGTGCTCGATCGCTGCCTGCAGTTTTTCCTCAATCACTTGCCGCCGGGCCTGGTCCTGCTGGTCACCAGTCGCCTGCGTCCGGACTGGCACCTGGCACGCCTGCGCCTGTCGCGCCAGTTGCTGGAACTGACCGAACAGGACCTGCGCCTGACCCCCGACGAATCCTTCGCCGTGCTCGGCCAGCACCCCACGCTGCTGCGCGGCCAGGCCCTGGACAACCTGGTGCAGCGCAGCGACGGCTGGGTCGCCGGCCTGCGTTTCTGGCTGCTGGCGGCCAACGAGTCGGGGACCGACAGCCATCTGCCCCAGGCGCTGCACGGTGGTGAAGGGCTGATCCGCGATTACCTGCTGGAAGAAGTCATCGACTGCCTGCCACCCGAAGTCCAGGCCTTCCTCAACGACACCGCCTGCCAGGACCGCTTCTGCGCCGACCTCTGCGACGCCCTGCGGGAAAGCCATGACAGCAGCGAGATCCTGCGTTTCCTGCAGTCGCACCAGGTGTTCCTGGTGCCGCTGGACGAGCATGGCTACTGGTTCCGCTATCACCATCTGTTTTCCGACCTGCTGCGCACCCGCCAGGCCAGCCTGCCGCTGTCGAGCCTGCACCTGCGCGCCTGCCGCTGGTTCCACAGCCAGGGCCTGCTCGACGAAGCGGTGGAACAGGCCCTGCGGGCCGGGCACCTGGACGTGGCCGCCAACCTGGTGCAGAACCTTTCCGAAGAGCAGCTGCTGGCCGAACAGAACGTGGGCATGCTCCTGCGCTGGAAGATGGACCTGCCCGACAGCCTGCTCATCAGCACCCCGCGGCTGATCGTCCTGTACAGTTGGGCCCTGGGCCTGGCCTGCCAACTGGATGCCGCTGAAGAGCTGGCCAGCCACCTGAGTCGTTTCCTTCCGGCGCCGTCGGCCACGGCGCAGAAATCCATGCTCGCCCAATGGCTGGCCCTGAGCGGGATCATCGCCCGCGGTCGCGGTGACCGCGAGCGCACGCGGTCCTACTGCGAGCAGGCCCTGCAAAGCCTGCCGCACAAGCGCTACGGGCAGCGCCTGATGTGCCTGTCGACATTGTCCAACCTGGCTATCGCCGAAGCCGATTTCTGGCGTGCCCGCGGCTGGAACCGCGAAGCCCTGGAGCTGGCGCAACGGGTCGGCAATCCGCTGTTCGAAGCCCTGGCCCATTACGACCGCGCCCGCGTCCTGCACGCGCGGGGCGAAGTACTGCGGGCGATGGACGAGGTGAGCCAGGGCCTGCAGCGGCTGCGTGGCCTGTCTTCCCAGCGGTTGTACGCGGTGCGTGCGCGGTTGATGCTCTACGAAGGCTACCTGCTGATCGGACGCCTGCAGCCGGAGGCCGGTCGCAGCCGCCTGCGCGCCGGGCTGATCGAGGCCAGGGCCTGTCGCGACATCAGCGTGCTGATCGGCCATTGCGCCCTGGCGACCCTCGACGGTCGCGAAGGGCGCTTCGCCGAGGCCTTCGCCGAACTGGCCGAAGCTGAACGGTTGATGCATATCTGGGACGTGCCGCCGATCTTCTACCTGGCGATGATCACCCTGGTGAAATGCGAGCTGTGGCTGGCCCAGGGACGCAACGATCTCGCCGAGTCCTGGTTGCTGCGCCTGAGCCAGACCTATGGCGGCCAGCAAGCCGCAGCGGCGCCGGAATTCCACCCGCTGCTGCCGTTGCATATCGAGTTGCAGCAGGCCTTGCTCGAACAGGCCCAGGGCCGGAGCGCCCAGGCCGGGCAACGGTTGCAGGCCCTGGTCAATCGTGGGCAGGCTAGTGGCGGGCAACTGCTTTGCGTGACCGCCCTGTGCCAGCAGGTCGGCCTGTTGCTGGCACAGGGCGACCAGGCGGAGGCGCGCGAGCGCCTGCTGCAGGCATTCGAAGCTGCGCGGGGCGGGGCGTTGCAACCTTTCCAGCGCTTGCTTGCCGGGCATCCGCAATGGCTGCGCGAGCAGCTTCAGGCCCAGCCGGCGGGGCCGGTCCAGGCCAGCCTGCTGGGGTTGCTGCCCAGCCAGGAAACCACCGGCGCCGATACCCTGAGCGCGCGCGAAAGGTCGGTCCTCAAGCTGATTGCCCAGGGTTGTTCCAACCAGGAAATCAGCGAGCAACTGTTCATCTCGCTGCATACGGTGAAAACCCACGCCAGCCATATCAACAGCAAGCTCGGAGTCGAACGGCGCACCCAGGCCGTGGCCCGGGCCAAGGCGCTGGGGCTTTTGTAACGGGGTTGTACTTGAAGCTGCACGCGTACCCTGTGGGAGCGGGTTTACCCGCGATTGCGATAGTGGATTCACCGACGCAATCGCGGGTAAACCCGCTCCCACAGGGTACGCGTCGCTCTTGAAGAAGTGTTACCCGCCTGATCTGGCGCAGGTCTTGCTTGTATCGGATATCCGACCCGGAGCCGCCGATGAGCACAATAAAAACCGCCCCGACCTCGAACCCGCGTCTTGCCAGGGAACGCCTGTCCATCGAGGGCCGCTTGCCCGACGGTTTTCTTCGGGCCGAAATCGATGCCTCCTGGCGTCGCAGCCTCGGTCATGGGGTTACCGGTAACGCCGGGCAGGAAGTCGCCCTGACCTCGGCCGCCAGCCTCGACCTGCTGCTGGCCAACAACCGCCCGCTGCTGGACGCGGCTACTGCCGAACTGGACTATCTCGGCGCACGGCAGGGCCAGGACAGCCTGGTGATCCTCGCCAACGCCGACGCCACCATCCTCACCATCCAGGGCGAATCCGCCGTGCTCAAGCAGCGCGGCCTCGGCGATATCGCACCCGGCACCTGCTGGAGCGAGGCGGCCCGCGGTACCAATGCCCTGGGCACCGCGCTGGTGGAAGCGCGCACGGTACAGATCGATTGCGGCGAGCATTTCCTCGAGCGCCTCAGCGACTTTTCCTGCACCTCGGTCCCCATCCATTGCCCGCAGGGGGAATTGCTGGGCGTGCTCGACCTGACCCGCCAAGGTCCCCTCGGCCGCCTGCCGGATCGCACCGCGCTACTGGCCCTGGCGGTGATGCAGATCGAGAGCCGCCTGTTCATGAACAGCTTCCCGGAACAGATCGTCCTGGCGTTCCACAATCGTCGGCAATACCTCGATTCCTGCTGGCAGGGCCTGCTTGCGGTCAGCCTCGATGGACGTATCCTCGCCGTCAGCAACCAGGCCTGCCAATTGCTGCGCAGCGACCGCGCCGGCCTGGTCGGACAGCGCTGCGACAGCCTGTTGGGCCTGCGCATCGAGCAGTGGCTGGCACGTCTGCAGCAGGGGCAGTGCGACAGTGTCGAAACCGCCAAGGGCGCCTTCCACTACAAGACCCTGCACGTCCCGCAGCGCCCGCTGGCGCTGTCGGTACCGGCGACGGCCCGGCGCAACGCCCCGGCATCCACCACGCCGTCCCTGGAAGTCCTTGGCGCTGGCAACGCTCGCTTCGCCCGCGCCCTGCGCATGGCCTGCCAGGGCCTGGCCAACGATCTGCCGGTGGTGCTGCTGGGCGAGACCGGCAGCGGCAAGGAAGTGGTCGCCCGCGCCCTGCATCAGGAAAGCGCCCGTGCCGGCAAGCCCTTCATCGCGGTGAACTGCGCGGCGATTCCCGAGGGGCTGATCGAGTCGGAACTGTTCGGTTACCGCGAAGGCGCCTTCACCGGCTCGCGCCGTGGCGGGATGGTCGGGCGCCTGCAACAGGCCCATGGCGGCACCCTGTTCCTCGATGAGGTCGGTGATATGCCCCTGGCCCTCCAGGCCCGACTGCTGCGGGTGTTGCAGGAGCGCAAGGTGGCACCGCTGGGCGCGGCCCAGGAGCAGGACCTGGACATCGCCCTGATCTGCGCCACCCACCGCGACCTCAAGCGCCAGGTCCAGGACCAGCATTTCCGCGAAGACCTCTACTACCGCATCAACGGCATCAGCGTGAATTTGCCGGCGCTGCGCGAGCGCGACGACCTGCCGGCGTTGATCGACAGCCTGCTGTCCCGCCTCGGCGGGCAGGGCGTGCGCCTGTCCGACGAGCTGGCGCAGTTGCTCCACGGCTATCACTGGCCGGGCAATATCCGGCAGTTGGAAATGAGCCTGCGCCTGCTGCTGGCGATGCGCGAGGCGGGTGAGCAGGTGCTCGGCCTCGATCATGTCCCCGACAACCTGCTCGACGAACTGCGCAGCGGCGAACGACCGGCCAGGCACGAGAGCCTGCGCGATAACCAGCTCGAGCTGATCCGCCAGGCCCTCGATCGTCACCACGGCAACGCCACGGCCGCCGCGACTGCCCTGGGCATCAGCCGCGCCACGCTGTATCGCAAGCTCAAGCAGATGAATCCGTGATGCAACGCCTGCTCAGCCGTCTGATCGACCATCAGGACCGGCCCGCCCTGCAGGATGCACTCCACTGGCTGTATGGATTCATTCGCCCCCATCGCCTGGCGATCCTTGGCCTGCTGGGCCTGTCGATGTGTGCCACTGCGGTGGTGCTGGTGCAGCCCTGGCTGACCAAGCTGCTGATCGACGACGGTCTGCTGGCGAAGGATTTCCCGAAGCTGGTGCTGATCGCCGGGGCGATGATCCTCGCCGGTATCCTCGGCACCCTGTTGTCAGGGCTAAACCGCTACCTGCATACCCGCCTCTCGGGGCGCATCCTGTTTGCCCTGCGCGATGAGCTGTATCGCCATCTGCAGCGTCTCTCGCCAGGCTTCTTCGCCCAGCGCCGCCTGGGCGACCTGATGTCGCGGCTGGATGGCGATGTGGCGGAGATCCAGCGCTTTGCCGTGGACTCGCTGTTTTCCGCCGTGTCCAGCGTGCTTGGACTGGTCTGTGCTTTGGGCATGCTGCTGATGCTGTCGTGGAAATTGTCGCTGCTGGCCTTGCTCCTGATTCCGCTGGACGTGCTCTGGCTGCGCTGGATGCGGCGCAAGGTCGAGTGCGAGGTGCGGCAGTTGCGCGAGCGCTCGGCGGACATCTCGTCGTTCCTGGTGGAGACCTTGCCGGCTATGAAGTTCATTCAGTCCGCCGGCCAGCAGCAGCGTGAGGCGCGACGGCTCGATGGCCTGGGCCAGGGCTATATGAGCCAGCTGCTGCGCCTGCAGGTCACCGAGTTCTTCACCCAGGCCGTTCCCGGAACGTTGACCTCGCTGTCCCGGGCCTGCGCGTTCCTGGTGGGCGGTTACTGGGTGGTGCAGGGCACCTGGCAACTGGGTGCCCTGATTGCCTTTTCGACGTACCTGGGAATGGCGGTCGGCCCCGTGCAGAGCCTGCTTGGGCTGTATGTAGCGATGCAGCGCATGAGCGTCAGCCTCGGCCGGGTCATGGAGTTGCGCGGGGTGCTGCCGGAAGTGGAAAGCCCTGCCCAGGCCTGCCCGGTGCCCGGGCGTGGAGACCTGCAATTGCGCGGAGTGTGCTTCGCCCATCCGGGGCGGCCGCCACTGTTGCAGGACGTTGAGATCGATATTCCCCATGGCTGCAAGGTTGCCTTGAGCGGCATGTCCGGTGCCGGCAAATCGACCCTGATCGACCTGTTGCAACGTTTCCATGATCCCCAGTCCGGCCGGATCCTGCTGGGCGGCACGGACCTGAGAGATTTCGATCTGCATGACCTGCGTCGGTGCGTGGCGGTGGTCAGCCAGGATATCGTGCTGTTCCGCGGCAGCCTGGCCGACAACATCGCCTACAGTGTTCCGCATGCCAGTCGCGAAGCCGTTGCCGAGGTGGCCCGGCTGGCGCGACTGGACAGCCTGGTCGCCAGCTTGCCGCAGGGCCTGGACAGCCCGCTGGGCGAGCGCGGGCAACAGCTTTCCGGTGGCCAGAAACAACGTATCGCCATTGCCCGGGCATTGCTCCAGAATCCCCTGCTGCTGGTACTGGACGAAGCCACCTCACAAGTCGATGAAGACACGGAGCGCGAAGTGATTGCCGCAATAGACCAACTCTTTTCTGACCGCACACGGATTCTGGTCAGCCATCGCCCCTCGACCCTGGCCAATGCCGACCTGCACCTGGTCCTGCGCGACGGTCAGTTGCGCGCGCGGGAGGCCGGGCATGTCTGAGGTGCGCATTGGTGTGGTGGACAGCGGCGCGCCGCTGGCGCGTATGGCCGAGTCGCGGCGTTTCCAGTTGGCGGCTGTCGGCGTCAGCGAGCAGCCGGTTCGCGACGATGCCCTGGGCCATGGCAGCGCGGTGGTCGAGCTGATCGCTGCCGGGGCCGGCGACATGCCGATCCATGTCGCCCAGGTGTTCGACGAGCGCGGTGTTACCAGTGCCTTGCAGGTCGCTGCCGGAATCGAATGGCTGGTGATGCGCGGTGTGCGCCTGATCAATCTCAGCCTTGGCCTGCGCGAGGATCGCCCGGCCCTGCGCGAGGCCTGCGAGGCGGCGCAGAATGCCGGCGTGCTGATCTGCGCTTCGACGCCTGCGCAGGGGGCACCGGTCTTTCCCGCTGCCTATCCCGGCGTGTTGCGCATTACCGGCGATGCCCGTTGCCAGCGCGACGAGTGGAGCTGGCTGGACACGCCCCAGGCGGATTTCGGCGCCTGCGTGCGGGCCAAGGAAAGCCCGCTGTCCGGCGCCAGTTTCGCGTGTGCGGCGCTCACCGGGCATATCGCCGCCTTCCTGCGTGACCAGCCCCATGCAAGCAATGCCCTGGTCATGGCCTGGCTGCTGCACAACGCTCATTACCGTGGTCGTGAATATCGAGGACGTGCTTGAAATCCATTGTCGTATTAGGTGCCGGCCCGGCGGGCGCGGCGGTTGCCCTTGGTCTCAAACGGCTTGGCTACCAGGTCAGCGTTATCAGTGAGTGGCGGCGATTCTCGGCGCTTGAAGGTGTTTCGCAGCGGGTGATCGAGGCGCTGCGCGGGGTTGGCCTGCACCGTGCGCTGGCGGTGGCGGGCGAGCCGTCGCGGCGCCATTCGCGGTGGAACAGCGAGGCGCAGACTCGCAATGTCGAATTCCTGCTGGATCGTCCGCGCTTCGATCAGGGGTTGCGGGACGACCTGCATGCTGCGGGTATTGCGTTGATCGAAGCGCGGGTGCTGGGTGTGCGGCAGGATGAAGGGCACAGCGTGATCGAGCTGGATGGAGCGCCTTCCCTGGTTGCTGATTTCCATGTCGAAGCCCGTGGTCGTCAGGCGCCGCAACACGACAAAGCCCTTGGACGTGCCGCCCGTGGCCCGGAGACCCTGAGCCTGCTCAATCGCTGGCAAGGCCCGCCCGGCAAAAGCGCCAGTGCGGTGGAAAGCCAGCCCGATGGCTGGATGTGGATGGCCCGCCAGGCGGATGGCCGGTGCTACTGGCAATGGACCCTGGATGTCAGCGCCACACCGTTGCCGGAGAAGGCGGCGCTGCTGGATTTCTGCCGTCAGCGGCGCTGGGAATCGGTGTTGGCCAGGGCGTTCTTCGACAACGACCAGGAACAGGATCTTGAGCTGCATGCCCGCAGCAGCACGGCGATCCTCACGCCCGTGTGTGGCGGGGAGAACTGGTTGCGGGTGGGGGATGCGGCGATGGCGGTGGATCCGCTGTCGGGCAACGGCATCTTCCAGTCGCTGTCCTCGGCGTTGCAGGCGCCGACGGTGATCAACACCCTGTTGGTTCATCCCGAGCGTCGTGAGCTGGCGTTGCGGTTCCACCAGCAACGGGTCGAACACCTGTTCTGGCGCTTCGCCCGGCTGGGGCGGGATTTCTATCTGGAGGAAAGGCGCTGGGCGCAGGAACCGTTCTGGCAGGTTCGGCGGCAATGGCCGGATGGCGAGCCGGTGCATGCCGAGGCGTGTTTCGATGACCTGCGGGTCGAGCAGGCGCCGGTGTTGCGGGATGGGTTCGTCGATCTTGCGCAGGTGGTGATCAGCCCGGACCAGCCGTTGGGGATCTGGCATTTGAACGGGGTGGAGCTGGCGCCGTTGGTGAGTCGCTTGCACAGCGAGCCGGCAGACCAGGTATTGGCCCATCTGAGCCCGGAGCAACAGCGGTACCTGCGCAGCTGGCTTCTGAGCCAGGGCTACCGCCCCTGAAGCCGAGTGCGGACCTTGTGGGAGCGGGTTCACCCGCGATTGCAACAGTGGACTCACTACCGTAATCGCGGGTAAACCCGCTCCCACAGGGTCCGTGTCCACTTGAATGGATCAGGTACCAGACCGCCCTCGCATGTGGTGATCAGCCCCGATCAGCCACCGGGCATCTGGTACCTGAATTTGCTTAAAGCTTGATCAATACCGACTTCAGCTCGGTGTAATGCTCGATCGCCGCGGCGCCCATCTCGCGGCCGACGCCGGACATCTTGTAGCCGCCAAACGGCAGTGCCGGGTCCAGGGCGCTGTGGCAGTTGACCCAGACCGAGCCCGACTTGATTCGCGGAATCATGCGGTGCACCGCGCCCAGGTCGTTCGACCAGATACTTGCCCCCAGCCCGTACGGACTATCGTTCGCCAGCCGCAGCGCCTCGGCCTCGTCATCGAACGGCATGGCCACCAGCACCGGCCCGAAGATTTCCTCCTGTACCAGTGGGTGCTGCTGGTCCACATCGACGATCACCGTCGGCTTGACGAAATACCCCGGACCGAACTGCTCACCGCCACAGGCGATGGTGGCGCCGCTGCTGCGCCCTTGCTCGATGTAGTCGAACACGCGTTTCTGCTGGCGCGCGGAAATCAGCGGGCCCATCTGCACGCTCGGATCAAGGCCGTTGCCCAGTTTCATGCCGTTGGCGATCCCGGCGATGTCCGCGACTACGTTGTCGAAGTGCTTGCGGTGTACATACAGGCGCGAGCCGGCGCAGCACACCTGGCCCTGGTTGAAGAAGATCGCCGTGGCGGCGCCGGCGGCAGCGCTGGCGAGGTCGGCGTCGGGCATGACGATGGTCGGCGATTTGCCGCCCAGTTCCAGGGTGACCCGGGTCATGTTGTCCATGGCGATGCGGCCGATGTGCTGGCCGACGGCGGTCGAGCCGGTGAAGGTCAGCTTGTCCACGCGCGGGTCGCGGGTCAGGGCGTCGCCGGCAATGGCGCCGGTGCCGGTGACCACATTGAACACCCCGCTCGGGTAGCCGGCTTCGAGCACCAGTTCGGCCAGCTTCAGGGCGCTGAGCGGAGTTTCGTCGGCCGGCTTGAGGACCACGCTGCAGCCGGTGGCCAGGGCCGGGCCAAGTTTCCAGCAGGCCAGCAGCAGCGGGAAGTTCCAGGCGACGATGGCACCTACCACGCCTACCGCTTCACGCCGCACGAAGCCGTGGAATTCATCGTTCGGCATCAGTGGCATGGAGACATCGACCGTATGCCCCTCGACCTTGGTTGCCCAGCCGGCCATGTAGCGCAGGAAGTCGATGGACAACTGCACGTCCATGGCCCGTGCCACCACCGCGCTCTTGCCATTGTTCAGGCATTCGAGCTGGGCGAGGATCTCGGCGTCGCGCTCCATCAGGTCGGCCAGCTTCCACAGCAGGTTCTGCCGTTCGCGGGGGCGGCTGCGGCTCCAGGCCGAATCGTCGAAGGCCTGGCGCGCCGCGCCCACCGCGCGGGCCACGTCGGCCGCGGTCGCTGCCGGCACCTGGCACAGCACGTCACCGTTGGCCGGGTTGCGCAAGGTCAGGCGTTCGCCGTCCGCGGCCTCGGCCCAGTCGGCACCGATCAGCATGGTGGGCGCGCGCCGGACGAAAGCCTCGACGGCCGGGTGCAAAGGGGCAGTGGTGGACATGGCAAACCTCGTTCTTGTGAGTGATTGCCAGGGCCATCGCAACCGCTGTGCCAAGCCCGTCGATGTTGGCGCCAGCCCATGCAATCCAAGGCCGGAGCACCGGCGCGACAACGCCATGTCTTATACCGTCAGTCGCAAAATGCGACAGCGGGCGAGACAGTCCCAGCGCTGTGAGACAGCTGTCTCACGCCGTCTCGTTCGTCGCGAAACGTAGCGCAGGGCCCGCCTTCCGCGGCCTGCAAGCCGCGTAAAACGGCGCTTGCGGCTCTTGGCACACAATGTGTATCGCCCCCCTCAAGCGGCTCTTCGGTGCGCGCTCTGCCGCTGTACGGCCGACGGAAGAGACCTATAAGAAGTGTACGAACAATAAGAAGAACCCCGTGGAGGTCAGTCATCGATGAAGAGAACACTCAGGTTCGCCAGCGCCGGTGGCCTGCTGGCAGTGGCCGTCGGCCTTGCCGTGCAGCCGCAGGTCAGTGAGGCCCGCGAGGGCAAGCAGATTCTTATGGAGACCTGCCAGGGCTGCCACCTTCCCGAAGGTAACGACGCCCTGAGCCGCATCAGCCACCAGCGCAAAACGCCGGAAGGCTGGCTGATGACCATCGGCCGCATGCAGACCATGCACCAGTTGCAGATCAGCGACGAAGACCGTCGCACCCTGGTCAAGTACCTCGCCGACACCCAGGGCCTCGCCCCCAGCGAGACCGACGGCGTGCGCTATGCCCTCGAGCGTCGGTTGAACACCGTCGAGAACATCGAGGAACCCACCCAGCAGATGTGTGCCCGCTGCCACTCCGGCGCGCGGATCGCCCTGCAGCGGCGACCGGCCCAGGAATGGGAGCGCCTGGTGCATTTCCACCTCGGCCAGTGGCCGTCGCTGGAGTATCAGGCACTGTCTCGCGATCGCGACTGGCTCGAACTGGCGAAGCAGGACATGGTCCCGCTGCTGGCGCAGAAGTATCCCTTCGATAGCAAGGCCTGGAGCGACTGGCAGAAGGCCATGCCGAAGTCCGCGTCCTTGGCCGGCGACTGGAGCTTCAGCGGCCATCTGCCGGGCAGGGGAGAGCTGAACGGGGTGATGAAGGTCACCGCCGAGGACGGTGATCGCTTCAAGGTCCGCCTCGACGGGCAGTACGCCGATGGCAAACCGTTCAAGGGCGAGGGCTCGGCGGTGCTGTACAGCGGCTATGAATGGCGCGGCACGGTGGACGTGGATGGCGTGAGCATGCGCCAGGTGCTCGCCGCCAATAACGGCCAGCTCAGCGGCCGCATGTTCGACAAGGCCCACGACGAACGCGGCCTCGATTTCACCGCCGCGCAACAGGGCAGTGCGCGTTTGCTGGCGGTACAGCCGGGCTATGTGAAGGCCGGTGGCGAAAGCGAGCTGACCCTGGTCGGCAGCGGCCTGAGCGGCACACCGTCGTTCGGCAAGGGCGTTGAAGTGGTCGAGGTGCTGGAGAACACGCCGCAGCGTATCCGCGTGAAGGTGAAGGCCGCCGCCGATGCTGCCAGTGGTCTGCAGGAGGTATCCGTCGGCACGCTCGGCGGCCAGCAACTGGCCGTCTATCGCGAAATCGCCGAAGTGAAGGTGGTGCCGGCCTTCTCGGTCGCCCGGGTGGGTGACAACGGCGGCTCGACGCCGAAGGTGCAGGGGCGCTTCGACGCCGAGGCCTGGGGCCAGGGCGCCGATGGCAAGGCCTACCGCATCGGCGTGTTCCCGGCCAAATGGAAGGTCGAGCCGTTCGACGAGCGTGCCCGCGAGGACGAGGACGTCAGGTTCGCCGGCGTGATGCAGGCCGATACCGGCGTGTTCACCCCGGGCGATGCCGGGCCGAACCCGGCGCGCAAGATGTCCACCAACAACGCCGGCAACCTCAAGGTGATTGCTGCAGTGGACGATGCCGGCACCGCGCGCACCGGCGAGGGCCAGATGATCGTGACCATCCAGCGCTGGAACAACCCGCCTATCCCTTGATGAGCGGATCGACCGGGCCACATTCGAGTTTTCGAGGAGGTTGTGATGGGTGCCATCCTGAATCTGGTAGAACGCAATCTGCATGAAGTGCGGGTCGACGATGCCCGCATGCTGTTCCATATCCCCAGCAGCTCGCTGTTCGCCAGCGATGCCCTGACCGGGGAAATCATCGACAGCCTGCGCGGCGCCGGCTGCTCCAGCGAAGCGCTGGTGCAGCGCCTGGCCGAGCGCTTCGATGGTGATGAAGTCAACGAGGTGCTGCGCGAGCTGATCGCCCTGGAACTGGTCAGCGATGGTTCGCCGCTGACCCCGGACATCGCGGCGAAGCGGGTCGAGCGCACCGCGCTGAACACCGTGGTGCTCAACGTCAACACCGGCTGCAACCTGAGCTGCACCTACTGCTACAAGGAAGACCTGGACAAACCGTCGGCTGGCAAGCGCATGGACGTCGAGACCGCCGTGGCCTCGGTGGAAATGCTGCTCAAGGAGTCGCCGGACGAGCCGGTCTACACCGTGGTGTTCTTCGGCGGCGAGCCGTTGAGCAACCGCAAGCTGATCGAGTACATGGTCGACTATTGCGAGCGGCGTTTCACCGAGGCGGGCAAGCGCGTCGAGTTCGTCATGACCACCAACGCCACCCTGCTCACCGAGGAGATCGTCGACTACCTCAATGCCCACCGCTTCGGCTTGTCGGTGAGCATCGACGGGCCGAAGACCGTGCACGACCGCAACCGCATCACCGTGGGCGGGCAGGGCACCTACGATGTTGTGCGGCGCAAGGCCGACATGCTGCTGTCGCGCTACGACAGCCGTCCGGTAGGCGCGCGGGTAACCCTGACCACCGGGGTCACCGATATCGAGACCATCTGGAATCACCTGTTCAACGAGATAGGTTTCGCCGAGGTGGGCTTCGCGCCGGTGACATCCGGCGATATCAGTGCCTACAACCTCACTGGTGAGGAGCTGGTGCAAGTCTTCGCCAACATGAAGGCTCTCGGTCGGCGCTACCTGGAGGCGGCGCTGGAGCATCGCAATATCGGCTTCTCCAACCTGCACCAGTTGCTCACCGATATCCACGAGGGCCACAAGAAGGCGCTGCCGTGCGGTGCCGGCTTGAAGATGCTGGCGGTGGACCACAAGGGCGAACTGAACCTCTGCCACCGTTTCACCGGCTCCAGCCTGCCGACCTTCGGCAACGTGCACAGCGGGGTGAAGCAGGTCGAGCTCAACGACTTCCTGTCACAGCGCCTGGACCGCACAAACACCGGTTGCGACAGCTGCCGCATTCGCAACCTGTGCTCCGGCGGCTGCTACCACGAGAGTTATGCCCGCTATGGCGACCCGACTCATCCGACCTATCACTACTGCGAACTGATGCGCGACTGGGTGGACTTCGGCATCGAAGTCTACAGCCGGATCATGGCCGAGAACCCGGCCTTCATCACTCGCTACATCACTGCGCGCAAGGTGCACTGACATGAAACATCTCAAGCCGATCAACAACAAAGCCCTCAAGCTGGACCAGGCCGCCGAGGAAAACCGCATCGAGGAAGTGGTGGCGATGAACTCGGTCGCCGGCTGCGCCTCGACCACCGACCCGGGCTGGGAAATCGACGCCTTTGGTGGCGTCTCGTCGCTGTGCCAGCCGATGGAGTCGGACCTGTATGGCTGCTCCGACCCGTGCTGGTGGCCGGCCCAGGTGCCGGACATGATGAGCACCTTCCCCGACTGGAACAAGGACGCGCAGTCCTCCGGTGATGGCTGGCGCAACCTCGGGACCGTGTTCCCGGACGACAAATGAGCCCCCAGGCGAACAAGAAGAGGGATAACCGCATGCTCCAGATTGCAACCCGCGGCCTGGCCGCCCTGGTGGCGCTCGGCGCCGGTACGGCGATGGCCGCCGACGAAGGCAAGGCCCTGAATGCCGGCCACGAGTACATGGTGGTCACCAACTACCCGAACAACCTGCACGTCATCGACCTGAACAGCGAGAAGCTCTACAAGACCTGCGTCATGCCCGATGCGTTCGGCCCGGGCTCGGTACAGCTGTCCCCGGACAAGCGCATCGCCTACGTGCTCAACAACCACTATGCCGATATCTACGGCGTCGAGCTGGACACCTGCAAGCAGGTGTTCCACGCCAGCATCACCCAGTTGCCGGGCGAAAAGGCGCGGTCGATGTTCTCCTTCACCGTCAGCCACGACGGCAAGGAGATCTACACCGTGGCCAATCCCACGAAGATCTTCAGCGACCACTACGAAGTGCAGGCGCCACGTCTGGACGTCTACGCCACCGATGGCGGGTTGAACGCCAGGCCGCTGCGCAGCTTCCCGGCCCCGCGCCAGCTGACCATCATGCAAAGCGGCGACGACGGCGCCCTGTACGTGGCCGGGCCGGATATCTACAAGGTGGACGTGAAGACCGGCAAGTTCGATGTGCTGGTCCCCAGCCGGCACTGGAAGCGCCCCGGCTACAGTGCGCCGGACGTGCTCTACGTATGGAACCAGCAGACCTACCGGCATGACTTCTCGCTGCTCTACACCACGGCGAAATTCACCGACGACAAGCAGGATCCGGCGACGGCGGAGAACCTCTACGGCTTCTTCAACATCGATCTCAAGACCGGCAAGACCCAGACCGTCGACTTCGGCCCGCTGACGGAAATCTACTTCAGCGGCATGCGCTCGCCAAAGGATCCCAACGTGGTGTATGGCGTGCTCAACCGGCTGGCGAAGTACGACATCAAGGCGAAGAAACTGGTCAAGGCAGCGGCGCTGGACCACTCGTACTACTGCATTTCGCTGAACAAGGCGGGAAGCAAGGTGTACCTGGCGGGGACGTACAACGATGTGGCGATCTTCGATGCGGACAGTTTGAAGCCGCTGGGCAAGATCAAGCTGCCTGGGGGGGATATGGCGATTACTACGGCGCAGATGTTCGTCAGGTAGTCCTGCTTCGTTGTTGAGGGCCTCATCGCTGGCAAGCCAGCTCCCACAGTGATCTGAGTGCACCGCTGGACCTGTGGGAGCTGGCGTTGCCAGCGATCAGGCCAGACCAGGCAAAGTGGTTGCCTGATCTGGCCAAATCGCCGGCAACGCCGGCTCCCACAAGGGTGTGCAGGTCACCGCTACCGGGCTCGACGCGATCCCTGTTCAAGCCCTTTGCCAGCACCGCGCAAGTGAACTGGCGTACACCCCGGGGCCGGAAGTCTGGACTTCAATAGTGGCAATTAGCTATTGTTACCTGGCATCACCCTCCCGGCCCTCGTTTCACCTCCGTCGACGCCCTGGCGTTCGCCGGCTCAAGCAAATGTCGCGTGCTGCCGATAGCGTTACGACGATCGGCGGCGACGATTTCGTCCTGGTTCCCTCCAGGCGCCTGTCCTTGTGTGTGTTCGTGTGCGTTTCATTCAATTCCAAGACAGGTTTTGCGGATGTTGGTCTACAGCCAGAAAAGTTTTCTCATCGTCGATGACTTCACCGATTTCCGTACTTCGCTGCGCTCGATGCTGCGCGAGATGGGGATCAAGGACGTCGACACCGCCGAGAGCGGCGAGACGGCGATCCGCATGTGCGGGCAGAAGCGCTACGACTTCATCCTCCACGACTTCCACATGGGCGACGGTCGCAAGAACGGCCAGCAGGTACTCGAAGACCTGATGCTCGACAAGCTGATCAGCCACGAAGCGATCTTCGTCATGATCACGGCTGAAAGCAGCCAGGCCGTGGTGCTCAGTGCCCTGGAGCACGAACCCGATGCCTACCTGACCAAGCCGTTCAACCGTGTCGGCCTCACCCAGCGCCTGGACAAGCTGGTGCAGCGCAAGACCCTGCTCAAGCCCATCCTTCAGGCGCTCGACCGTGGCAACCCGGCGCAAGTGCTGGTGGCCTGCGAGCAACTGTGCCGCCAGGATCCGCGCTTCGCCCCGCTGTGCCTGCGCTACCGCGCCGACGCCATGGCCTCGCTGAACCGGCATGAAGAACTGGAGCGCTTCCTCAAGGCGATCCTCGCCAACCGCCCGACCCCCTGGGCCTATTCGGCACTGGGCAAGCTGCTGTTCAAGCGCGGCCAGACCAGCCAGGCCAAGGATGTCTACGAGCAGGCGATCAAGGCTTTCTCGATGATGCCCGGGCTGTACGACGGCCTGGCCGAGGTGCTGGTGGCCCTGGGTGAAAGCCGTCGTGCCCAGCATGTGCTGGAGGATGCGGTGCGCCTGTCGCCCTTGGCGGTGAAACGGCAGATGCTGCTGGGCAAGCTGGCCTTGGCCAACGCCGACTTCGACGGTGCATCGCGGGCCTATCGGCAGGCGGTGAGCCAGGGCCAGAACTCGCGCTTCAAGGACCCGGAAAGCAACCTGGGGCTGGCCCAGGCGCTGATCCAGAAAAACACCGGCAATGGCCTGGACGCGCGCACCCGGGTCGAGATCAACCAGGTGCTCGGTGATGTCGCCAAGGAGTACGCCGAAGACCAGGGCCTGCAGGTGCGCGCACGGCTGATCAAGGCCACCGGCGTGGCCCAGGCAGGCGATGCCGAGACGGCGGCCAAGCTCACTGAAGCGGCCCTGGCGCGCCTGGAAACCATGGACCAGTTCTTCTCGGCCGAGGCCGCCCTGGCCGTTGCCGCACAGCTCAAGCAACTGGGCCAGGAAGATGCCGGCAAGACCATCCTGAAGAACTGCGTCGAGGTCTACGGCGATGACAATGCGGTCATGCAGAACATCGCCAAGCTTACCGACGACCCGGCCATCCTGAGGGCCGGCAACGAGGCGGTCGATCTCAATCGCCAGGGCGTGCGCAGCTACCAGGCCGGGCAGTTGAACGAAGCGCTGGAGCAGTTCCGCAAGGCATTGAAGCTGCAACCGAAGAACATCAGCATCGCCCTCAACACCGCCCAGGCCCTGCTGCGTATCGGCGGGGAAAGTCCGGCGGCGGCGTTGCTGCAGGAGTGTCGCGATTGCCTGGCCAAGGTGGCCGGCATTCCCGATACCGATCCGCGCTACGAGCGCTACCGCAAACTGCGCATTCGCGCTGTGGGGTCATGATGTCCAGGGACAAGGAATCGGGGCTGGATTTTTCCACGGTGATCGCCTCCACCGTGCACGACATGAAGAACTCGCTGGCCATGCTCATGCAGGCCCATAGCCAATGGCTCTCGCGCCTGCCGGACAGCCACCAGCAGGCGCCCGAGCAGATAGTGATCGAGCACGAGTTCGTTCACCTGAACGGCATGCTGGTGCAGCTGCTGGGCCTGTACAAGCTCGGTATCAACCAGTTGCCGATGCTGCCGGACTACCACGAACTCGATGACTTCATCGGCGGGCTGCTGGCCGGTTACCAGGAGATCCTCCACAGCCGCGACATCGTTGCCCGCTACGAAATCGACGAGGCCACACCCCTCGGCTTCTTTGATCGCGAGCTGGTGGGGTCGGTGATTTCCAACATCATCAACAACGCCATTCGCTATGCAGGACACGCATTGCTGGTCACCGTGCGCGAGGAAAACGAGGCGCTGGTGATCAGCGTCAACGACGACGGCGCGGGTTTCCCGGCGGTGATGATCGCCCAGCAGCACGAGTATGTGCAGGGCATCGAGCACAGCACGGCGAGTACCGGGCTGGGGTTGTATTTCGCCGCCAGGATCGCCGCGCTGCACGCGCGCAACGGCGTGCCGGGGCGGATCGAGATTGCCAATGGCGGGGCCTTGGGCGGTGGATTGTTCAGGCTGTATCTGCCCTGACCCCTCTACGGATGGAGCTCGATGTTCCCGTCTTCCGACTGGCGATAGATCGTGTACGGCAATGCCAGGGTATCCAGCACGCCGGACAAGGCGATATCCACCATGGTGAAGGGAATTGCGGCAGGTGAACCCGGCGCGTCGGTGGAATAGTTCGGCTCGCCGTTGAGAATGCAGAAGTTGTACACCGCACCGCTGTAGACCCGTGGCAGGGAGGCGCAGTAGGTGCGCCATTCCCGAAGGTTCTTTGCCGTTACCTGGTCGCCACGGACCACTGTGTTGAAGGTGCCGCAGCCGGGCAGGCTCAGGGCGAGAAATATGAGGAATGGCTTGCTGAAATTCATGAGGGCTGCTCCTTGGCGAAGAACCTTAGTTGATCGCAGGCTCCGGGGGGAGGGCTATCAGCTGCCAGCGAGGAAATCGTAGGAGGGAAATGTTGCCGGGGTAGGCTGGGTACTACTTCTGTCAGTTCCGGCCTCATCGCCGGCCACGCCGGCTCCCACAAGGTTATGTATCAGCCACAAAATGAGTGAGCGAAGCAAAATGAGCTGCGCCCCGGATGTTGGACAAAAAATCCAACATCGGGGTGTTTTGCATGACCAAGTATTCAAAGCAGTTCAAGTTGTCCGCCATCGAAGCCTTCCTCAAGCGAGGCCGAGGTTTCCGTCATGTGGCGAACCAGTTCCAGATAGATCCCACCTTGCTTCGCCGTTGGGTCGTGGCCTATCAGCAACACGGCAGGTCCAGCCTTGAGCGTCGCCATCAGCGCCACAGCGCCGAATTCAAGATTACGGTGCTTCACCGCATGCTAAATGACCGTCTTTCTCAGCGCGCCGCCGCAGCGTTGTTCAACCTAGGTAACTCTAGTCAGCTGGGCAGATGGCTGCGCCAGTATTACAGTGACGGGCTCGCAAACCAGCTTTCTGTAGAAAAGAGTTCAACCCGCACCATGCCCAAGCCTTCCGCCAAGTCCTCCAAGCCTGCAGCCGTGCGTAACGAGGACCTCTCGCCCAAAGAGTTACTAGAGAAAGTTCGCATGCTTGAAGCGGAGAACGCCTACCTAAAAAAGCTCGAGGAGTTAGAGGAGGCGAAGCTCAGGCAGACCCGGGCAGTAAGGAAAAAGCCCAGCTGATTACCGCGCTGCGCCGACAGTTCAGGCTGAAATACCTGCTGATCGCTGCTGGTTTGCCTCGTAGCACTTACTACACCTACTTCGGGGACGAGGGCGCCGAGGATAAGTACGCTCCACTGAAACAGGCGATGCGGGGCATTCAGGAGCACCACAGGGGCCGGTATGGTTATCGTCGCATGACCGCTGCGCTGCGCCAGAAAGGGCACGTGATCAACGGCAAGAAAGTGCGCCGCCTCATGGGCGAGTTGGACCTCAAGTGCACGGTACGACCGAAGAAATACAAGTCGTACAGAGTGCTGATGGACGAAGCATCGCCGAACACCATGAACCGGGAGTTCGCTGCTGATCAGCCGAATCAGAAATGGGTGACAGACGTTACCGAGTTCAAGGTGGCTGGAGAAAAGCTTTATCTGTCGCCAGTTCTGGACTTGTACAACGGGGAGATCGTGGCCTATCAAACGGATACTCGGCCGCGTTACACCCTGGTGGGAACGATGCTTGAACGAGCGCTGGAGAAGCTGCCGGCTGACAGTAAGCCGATGCTGCACTCAGATCAGGGATGGCATTATCGCTATCCGGATTACCGCCAGCGCTTGAAAGAAGCGGGCTTGGAACAGAGCATGTCGCGCAAGGGCAACTGCCTGGACAATGCGGCGATGGAAAGCTTTTTCGGCACGCTGAAGTCCGAGTATTTCTACCGCGAGAAATTTGAGAGCATCGAGCAATTACGCGCTGGGATTGATGATTACATCCGCTACTACAACCACGAACGTATCAAGATGAAGCTCGGCGGCCTGAGCCCTGTAGCGTACAGAGCACAAGCCGCATAGCTTTAGACAAAAGTGTCCAACATCCGGGGCGCAGCTCAAAAACCTGTGGGAGCCGGCGTTGCCGGCGATGAGGCCGGGAGCAACCACTTCAGTCCTCAGGCTTCAACCCGAAGCCTGCATCAGCGAAATCCCGCTCGCCATCGACTCGGCCAATGCCCGCGACGCCTCCAGGGCGTGCTGGGTCGCCCAGAGGATGCCGGCGAGATGGTTGTCCTTCACCACGTCGCAGGCCTGCAGATTGGTTTCATAGGCCGAACGCAGCAGCACGGTGAGATGGACCAGCGCCTTGTCCACATCGGCTCCGGCACGCACGGCGAAGAGCGGGGGATGATGGCCATCGCAGCCAGCGAAGCGGGTGTGGACGGTTACGGCGCGCGGGGATGGCGCGGGTGGATCGGGGACGATCTTCTTCATGGTGGTCATCTCGCTATCAATGCCACCACCCATCGCTGTCAAACAAAAGGGTGGCAGCTGTACGTAGGTTGACAGACCGAGAGCGAGAGAACCCGGCGCGCACGAAGCGCCCCACGCACAGCCGCCATGACACGATGCCCAGGCGAAAACGCCTGTTCAGGTGAAATGGGTGCCGCGGTTCAATCGCTGTTCAGCCTGTCAAAGCCGGTCGCCAGACATCAGCGACGGCAGCAAGACTAGGCAGCGTTTCCCCGGCACGCAACGGCAAACAAGCGGCGGAAGTATGCTTGGGAAATTGCCTACAAGAAAGTCGGAAGCAGATGAGGTTTTTGCCTAATGTAGCTGTATGGCCGGCGGATGGCGAATCTGTATCTAACGCTCTACCGGTCCGGGTCACACAATGAGGTTTTCGACCAGGGTGTGAGTGTGATGACCGAGCTGACGGGTGATATCGATTTCGGCGAGCTGACGGTGCGTCGACTCGGGCCGGAGGATGCCGGGACTATCTGCGCCCATCGTGAGGCGATGTTTGTCGAGGCCGGAGGTGATCCGGCGAAGCTGCGCGTCATGACCGAGCACTTCCGCCCCTGGCTGCTGCCGCGCCTGGACGACGGGCGTTATTACGGGTTCGCCGTGGTCGATGGCGGCACGGTAGCCGCGGCGATCGGCTTGATGAGCATCGACTGGCCACCGCATCCGGCGCATCCGCAGAGGGATCAGCGTGGGTATGTGTTGAATGTGTATGTCGAGCCGGCGTATCGGCGACGGGGCTTGGCTTCGAAATTGATGAAACTGGGCGAGGCGGAGTTCACGCGACGCGGGCTGGGGTTCGCGGTGTTGCATGCTACCGAGGTGGGGCGGCCGGTTTATGAAGGGCTGGGATGGGAGAAGACGGCGGAAATGGCCAAGGTTCTCGGGTGAGATTCAAGGCCTTATCGCTGGCTTGTCGGACCGCCGCACCGCAGCGATGAGGCCCGAGGGGCCACCCTGGATCATTCAGACCCGGCAAACTTCCCCACATCCACCGGCATCGGCTTGAATTCCGGACCCTGGCCGGATACCCGCCAGCGCACATTGGTGATCCCGTAGCGCTCGGCCATCGGCCGGCTGACCTTCTTGATTTTCTGCTGCCCGAAGCGGGGAATCACGCCAACGCCGGCATCGCAACTGGCCCAGTGCCAGGCCTCGGCGTTGTTCATGTTTTCCAGGCGAATGATGAAGGTGCGTGGCTGCCCCTGAAGTTCATAATCGATCACGTACAACTGTTGTCCCGCCATTGGTGGAATCCCTCCGTTTTCTTGCCGGCCGTCGACGCAGCCGTGATGCGCCGAGGCATCGGATGTGAGGGACAGTTGCGAATGCCGTGCCCGATCCTGGACATGCATTTGACCCAGTAAACACTGGAAGTGGCAGGACGCACGCGGTGCATTTTGCATGAACGGCCCTCGCCGGGCCGTGCAAAACGCGCGGTTCAGCTGGCGCACAGGGCCGGTAGTTGACGCATCATCAGCGCTGCGGCGTTGGGGGTGAGCAGCGTGCCGTTCAGCTGTTCGCGACGTACCCATTTGCAGGCGACGATTTCGTTGTCGGCCACCGCTTCGGTGTAGTCATCGAACTGGGTGGTGAATACGTGGTGGACGATATTGCCCACTTCCACCGAACATAATTGCAACAGGCCCAGGCTGCGCAACTTCGTCTCTTCCTCCAGTTCCCGGGCTGCCGCCTGGATCGGCTGCTCACCGGCCTCGACGGTACCGCCTGGGAAGTTCCATTTGCCGCCTTTCTTGCGCACGAGCAGTACCTTGCCGCTACGCAGGCAAATGATGGTGGCTCTGGCTTTGTATCTGCGGCTTTTTCCTGACATCGGGCAATCCTGTAAATCGGTGTTCTTTTGCGGGAGACTTGTGTACTTCCGGTCAGGTTCAATTAAACGTAGTTGAATTCGGAAGCATCTGGCGTGCCAGCCAGATGTGCTGTCAGACCTTTCATCATTTCCTACGGACCCCGATCCATGTCCCTGCGTGCCCTGCGAACCTTGGTCGCCATTGCCCAGCACGGCTCGTTCGCCCGTGCTGCCGAGGCGGTGCACCTCACCCAGTCGGCGGTGAGCCTGCATATCCGCGGGCTGGAAGAAGAGTTCAACGCGCCGCTGTTCGACCGTTCGCGGCGCCTGCCGGTGCTGACCGAAGCCGGGTACTTGGCGCTGGAGCGGGCGCGGGAGATCCTGGCGCTCTACGACGGCATCGCCGCCGAGCTTGGCGAGGACAGCGAACTGCGCGGGCGCTTGCGGGTGGGCGCTATCCATACGGCGCTGGCGGGTGTCCTGCCGGCGGCCCTGGCTGCGTTGAACGCCGAGCATCCGCATGTGCGGGTCAATGTCCTGTCGGGAATGTCGGCAGAACTGGCTACCCGGGTCGAGGCGGGGGAGCTGGACGCGGCGGTCACCACCGAGCCGGTCAAGCCACACCCCTACGGCCTGGTGAGCACCGTGCTGTACGAGGAGGGGTTCTGGATCATCGCTCCGCAGCGGCTCGCCGATGCCGACTCGCGCAGCCTGTTGCAGGACCAGCCGTTCTTTCGCTTCGATCGTCGTGCCTGGGCCGGCCGCACCATCGAGCGTGAACTGCGGCGCATGCGCCTGCGGGTGCGCACCACCATGGAGCTGGATAGCCAGGAAGCGCTGATCCGCATGGTCGCCAGCGGCCTCGGGGTGTCCATCGTGCCGTCGTCGGAACGGGTGCTGGGGAAGATCGAGCAACTGACCTACCGCCCTTTCGGCGATCCTCAACGCACCCGCAAGGTGGTCCTGATCGAGCGCGAGGACCGCCCGCGGGGCCGTCTGGCCGCGGTGCTGGCCCAGACGATTCGCCGACAGGCCGCGCTGACTGATGAGTAAAACTTGAGGGCGGCTCGATAATTCATCGTTTTTAATCAAGCTACCGGGTCTTTATCGTGACGCTCATCTGTTGATCGTGCGGACCCTGCCATGACCCTTTCCCTGTTGCTGGCCCTTGTGCCCATTGCCCTGTTGATCGCACTGGGTACCTGGCTGCGCAGCAGCCATTTCCTGGCCGACAGTTTCTGGCCCCAGGCCGAGCGCCTCGGCTATTACGTCCTGTTGCCCGCGCTGTTCGTGCATGGCCTGGCCACGGCGAAACTGGACGGCGTGCCGGTGCTGGGCATGGCCTTGGCGCTGGTCTCCTCCACGGTGCTGGTGGCGTTGCTGCTGGTGCTCTCGCGCCGCTGTTTCGCCGTGAGCGACGCGGCGTTCACCTCGGTCTTCCAGGGCGGGGTGCGCTTCAATAACTACGTTGGCGTTTCGGCGGCGGCAGGCCTGTTCGGCGCCCAGGGCATTGCCCTGGCAGCGGTGGCGAATGCGGCGATCGTGCCCACCGTCAACATCCTCTGCGTACTGGTGTTCGCCCGATACGGCTCGGCAGGGCGCATGAGCTGGAGGGGCGTGGCCCGGCAGATGGTCGTCAACCCGCTGTTGCTGGCCTGTGCGCTCGGGATCCTGTTGCACGCAACGGAGCTGGGCCTCCCGCCAGCAATCGAGCCGTTGTTGAAAGCCCTTGGCCAGGCCTCGCTGCCCTTGGGCCTGCTGTGCGTGGGCGCGGCGCTGGATCTCAAGGCGGCGCGCAGTTGGCTACGGCCGGTGGGGATGGCGTCGCTGGCGAAGTTCGTGGTCATGCCCATGGTGACCCTGGCCGCTTGCCATTTGTTCGGCCTCAGTGGCGAAGCAGCTATCGCGGCGCTGCTGTTCCAGGCGCTGCCCACCGCCTCGTCGTCCTACATCATGGCCCGGCAACTGGGCGGCGATGCACCGTTGATGGCGGGGATCATCGCCGGACAGACATTGCTGGCGGGTGTGGCCTTGCCTTTGGCGGTGAGCAGTTTATTGCCTTGGATTTGAAGGTGTCCTTCAGGGTCCTCTCGCTGACAGGCCACCTCCCGCAGGGAACCGCGGGAATGGCTAGAATAGGCGATTCGCCTGAGAGGACGCTGTCATGAATCCCGCCCCATCTACGCTAATCCGCGAAACCTTCCCCGTCGGCCCTTTGCAGTGCAACTGCACCATCATCGGCGACCCGGTCACCAAGAAAGCCATAGTCGTAGACCCGGGCGGCAACCCCGACCTGATCATGCAGAAGCTCGATGCCCATGGCCTGAAGGTGGTCAGCATCATCCATACCCATGCCCACCTCGATCATTTCCTGGCCTCCGGCCAGTTGAAGGAAAAGACCGGCGCCACCCTGCACCTGCACAAGGACGACCAGTTCCTCTGGGACAACCTGGAAATGCAGTGCCGCATGTTCGGCGTGCCGTACGTGCCGGTGCCGTCGCCGGACCGCTGGCTGGAGGATGACGAGAAACTGGCCTGTGGTTGCGGCGTGGCCTTGCATACGCCAGGTCACACCCCGGGCTCGATGAGCTTCTGGTTCGCCGACGCCAAGCTGCTGATCGCCGGCGATACCTTGTTCCGCCGTGGCGTGGGCCGCACCGATTTGTGGGGTGGCGATCAGGCAACTATCGTTCGTTCTATCAAACAGCGGCTGTATCGTCTCGACGAAGAGGCGACGGTGGTGGCCGGGCATGGTCCCGACACCCGTCTGGGTGAGGAAATGCGTGAAAATCCGTTTGTTCGGGCATGAGCGCAGGGAATTTTTCTTCGCCGCCGCACTCCAAGGCTGGTGGCGAACTCACGTCAGTTGGCCATCTATACGAATTGTTCGCAGGAGCTTGTCCATGTTCACCATGCGCCGTTTGATTATCGTCGCTACCGCCGCTGCCCTGATGACTGGCTGTGCCAGCCAGAACCCCTATGACAACCAGGGTGGCCAGGCGCAGGGCTCCTCAGGGATGAGCAAGACTGCCAAGTATGGCGGCCTGGGTGCGCTGGCCGGTGCCATCGCCGGTGCCGCCATCGATCACAACAACCGTGGCAAGGGCGCGCTGATCGGCGCGGCGGCAGTGGGTGCCGCGGCTGCGGGCTACGGCTACTACGCCGACAAGCAGGAAGCCGAGCTGCGCGCGAGCATGGCCAACACCGGTGTGGAAGTGCAGCGTGAAGGCGACCAGATCAAGCTGATCATGCCGGGCAACATCACCTTCGCCACCGACTCGGCGAACATCGCGCCAAGCTTCTATTCGCCGCTGAACAACCTGGCGAACTCGTTCAAGCAGTTCAACCAGAACACCATCGAGGTGGTGGGCTTCACCGACAGCACCGGTAGCCGCCAGCACAACATGGACCTGTCGCAGCGCCGCGCGCAGGCCGTCAGTACCTACCTGACGTCCCAGGGCGTCGATCCATCGCGGGTGAGCGTGCGTGGCATGGGCCCCGACCAGCCGATCGCGAGCAATGCCGATGCCAACGGCCGGGCGCAGAACCGCCGGGTAGAGGTGAACCTGAAGCCGATTCCAGGGCAGAACTATCAGCAGTAATCTTTGACGGCCCCATCGCTGGCAATCCAGCTCCCACAGTGTGGGAGCTGGATTGCCAGCGATGGGCCCCTCGGGATCTCAACGATTCATCTGCTCCAACCGCTGATCCTTCCTCTCCCATAACCGGTTGATCCACTGCTGGAATGCCGCCCGGTATTCCTCGTCCTGGTCATAACTCTTTCCAAGGAATTCCCCCGGAATCGCCAGTTCCTCGAACTGTACGACGATCCGCCGCACCCGTCCGCACAGCAAGTCCCAGAAGCCAGGCGCGCCATCGGGGTAGTGGATGGTGACATCGATGATCGACTCCAACTGCTCGCCCATCGCATCCAGCACGAAGGCAATGCCCCCGGCCTTGGGCTTGAGCAGATGGCGGAAGGGTGAATGCTGCTGGTCATGCTTGGCCTGGGTGAAGCGCGTTCCCTCGGCGAAATTGAAGATCGCCGTGGGCTTGCCGCGGAACCTGGCGCAGGTCTTGCGCGTGGTTTCCAGGTCCTTGCCGCGCTTTTCCGGGTGCTTGTCCAGGTACGCCTTGCTGTAGCGCTTCATGAACGGGAAGCCCAGCGCCCACCAGGCCAGGCCGATCACCGGAACCCAGATCAATGCCTGCTTGAGGAAGAACTTCAGCGGGCGAATGCGCCGGTTCAGCACGTATTGCAGCACCAGGATATCGACCCAGCTCTGGTGGTTGCTGGTCACCAGGTAGCTGTGCTGGTAGTCGAGCCCCTCCAGCCCTTGCACCTGCCAGCGGGTGCGCCCGAGCAGCTTCATCCAGCCCTTGTTGTTGCTGATCCAGGCTTCGTGGATATGCCGCATCAGCTCGTCCGTAACCCGCTGCGCCGCCGCGAACGGCAGGCACAGCTTGACCAGGCTGACGATGAACAGCGGTGTGCAGCAGGCCAGGGTATTGAGCCCCAGCAGCAAGGCGGCCAGCGTGCCGCGCAGGATGTCGGGCATGATCAGAACTCCGCCGCGCGGCTGGCCTGGATCGCGGTCAGGGCGATGGTGTAGACGATGTCGTCCACCTGGGCCCCGCGCGGCAGGTCGTTCACCGGTTTACGCAAGCCTTGCAGCATCGGCCCGAGGCTGACGCAATCGGCGCTGCGCTGTACTGCCTTGTGCGTGGTGTTGCCGGTGTTCAGGTCAGGGAACACGAACACCGTGGCGCGCCCGGCTACCGGGCTGTTGGGCGCCAGTTGCCGGGCGATTTCCAGGTTGGCGGCGGTGTCGTACTGCAGCGGGCCGTCGATCTGCAGGGCGCGCTGGGTTTCCTGGGCGAGCAGGGTGGCCTCGCGGACCTTCTCCACTTCTTCGCCGCTGGCAGACTCGCCGCTGGAGTAGCTGATCATCGCGACCCGTGGGTTGATCCCGAAGGCTTGTGCGGAGTCGGCGCTTTGCAGGGCGATTTCCGCCAGCTCGGCGGCACTCGGGTGCGGGTTCATCACGCAGTCGCCGTATACCAGCACCTGCTCGGGAAAGAGCATGAAGAACACCGAGGACACCAGGCTGCAACCCGGTGCGGTCTTGATCAATTGCAGGGCCGGGCGGATGGTGTTGGCGGTGGAGTGCACCAGGCCGGATACCAGGCCATCGACCTCGTCCAGGGCCAGCATCATGGTGCCGATCACCACCGGGTCTTCCAGTTGCTGCTCGGCCATCGGGGCGTTCAGGCTCTTGCTCTTGCGCAGGCTGACCATGGGTTCGACATAGCGCTCGCGGATCAGGTCCGGGTCGATGATCTCCAGGCCTTCCGGCAGGCTGATGCCCTGGGCCCGGGCGACCGCCTGGACGTCGTCCGGTCTGGCCAGCAGCACGCAGCGGGCGATACCCCTGGCCTGGCAGATGGCGGCGGCCTGCACGGTCATGGGCTCCGCGCCCTCGGGCAGGACGATGCGCTTGTTCGCCGCCTGGGCCTGCTGGATCAGGCGATAGCGGAACACCGCCGGCGACAGGCGCATTTCCCGCGGGGTGCCACAGCGCTGGTTGAGCCAGTCGGCATCGAGGTGGCTGGCGACGAAGTCGGTGATGATCTCCGCGCGCTCGCGGTCATCCACCGGGATTTCCTTGTTCAGCTGGTTGAGCTGGTTGGCGGTGTCGTAGGACCCGGTGCTCACCGAGAGGATCGGCAGGCCGGCGAGCAGGGCGCCCTGGCACAGTTCGAGGATACGTGGATCGGGCTTGCTGTCGCTGGTCAGCAGCAGGCCGGCCAGGGGCACGCCGTTGATCGCGGCGAGGCTGACGGCAAGGATGATGTCGTCGCGGTCGCCCGGGGTCACCACCAGCGTGCCCGGCTTGAGCAGCGGCACGGTGTTGGCCACGGTGCGGGCGCACAGGATGATCTTGTTCATGCGCCGGGTTTCGTAATCACCGGCATTGAGCACCTGGGCACCGAGCAGGTCGGCGACATCCCGCGTGCGCGGGTCGTTGAGCCCGGCCTGGAACGGAATGCAGCCGAGCAGGCGGAAGTCACCGCTGCGCAGCAAGGGCGAATGTTCGCGCAGGCGGCTGGCGAACCCGGCCATGTCCTCGTCGCTGCGCACCTTGTTAAGAATCACCCCGAGCACTTTCGGGTCGCGCGGGCCGCCGAACAGTTGGGCCTGCAATTCGACGCGACCGGAGAGTTCGGCAAGCACGTCGTTTTCCGGCGCGGAAACCAGGATCACCTCGGCATCGAGGCTCTTGGCCAGGTGCTGGTTGACCCGCGCGGCATAGCTGGCGTGACGGGTCGGGACCATGCCCTCGACCACCAGCACGTCCTTGTCGACGCAGGCCTGCTGGTACAGGGTGATGATTTCTTCCAGCAGTTCATCCAGCAGGCCTTCACCGAGCATGCGCTCGACATGGGCCAGGCTCAGGGGCTTGGGCGGTTTCAGGCCGTGGGTCCGCGAAACCAGCTCGGTGGAGCGTTCCGGCCCGGTGTCGCCCGGGTGCGGCTGGGCGATCGGCTTGAAGAAACCGACCTTCAGGCCGGCCCGCTCCAGGGTGCGGACCAGGCCCAGGCTGATGGAGGTCAGGCCAACGCCGAAGTCGGTCGGCGCGATGAAAAAGGTTTGCATGCGAACTTCTCGAATGAGCCAGTGCAAAAAACGTCAATTGCCAAGGGTATCGCTAACCCGCCCTGCCGTGCATCCGCCAGTGGCAAAAGCCCCGGGATGGCGGTCCCGTCTGTCCGGGTTGCGTTCGCTTTCGGGCGATGCGTTGGTTACACTTGCTCGCTCACACTTCTTATGCAAAAGGTCTCGCCCCATGCTGATCGCCGCCAACAAGGCTGTCTCCATCGACTATACCCTGACCAACGACGCCGGTGAGGTCATCGACAGCTCCGCTGGCGGCGCGCCGCTGGTATACCTGCACGGCGCCGCCAATATCATCCCGGGCCTGGAAAAGGCCCTGGAAGGCAAGGGCGCCGGCGAAGAGCTGAACGTCACCATCGAGCCGGAAGACGCCTACGGCGAATACCTGGCCGAGCTGGTCAGCACCCTGAACCGCAGCATGTTCGAAGGCGTCGACCAACTGGAAGTCGGCATGCAGTTCCACGCCTCGGCGCCGGACGGCCAGATGCAGATCGTCACCATCCGCGACCTGGACGGCGACGACGTCACCGTCGACGGCAACCACCCGCTGGCCGGCCAGCGCCTGAACTTCAAGGTCAAGGTGGTCAACGTGCGTGACGCCAGCGAAGAAGAAATCGCCCATGGCCACGTCCATGGCGAAGGTGGCCATCACCACTGATTTTCTGCGCTAAGCTCAGAGAGTCGCGAAGGCGCCTTGTCCTTCCGTCGTGCAGTCCCGCAAGGGTGCATGCGGCAGGCCAGGCGCCTTTTTAGTGGGCCGCGATCGTGGCCGACCGCCGGGATGCCCGGGATCCGTCGTAGAAGGGGAGTACGTCATGAGTGCATTTCACGACCTGAAACTGCAAGCGCTGAACGGCCAGGACCTGTCGCTGGCACCGTTCAAGGGCCAGGTAGTGCTGGTGGTCAATGTCGCCTCCAAATGTGGCCTGACGCCGCAGTATGCGGCGCTGGAAAATCTCTATCAGCAGTACAAGGGCAAGGGTTTCAGCGTACTGGGCCTGCCGTGCAACCAGTTCGCCGGGCAGGAGCCGGGCAGCGAGGAAGAGATCGCCAGCTTCTGCAGCCTCAACTATGGGGTGACTTTCCCGCTTGGGGGCAAGCTTGAGGTCAACGGGGCGCAGCGGCATCCGCTGTATCGCTTGCTGGCGGGCGAGGGCGCGGAGTTTCCGGGCGACATCACCTGGAATTTCGAGAAATTCCTGGTAGGCAAGGACGGGCGGGTGCTGGCCCGGTTTTCGCCGCGGACCGCGCCGGATGATCCGGCAGTGGTGCAGGCGATCGAGAAGGCGTTGGCGTGACTCTTTGTTGGCCTTTTGGGCCTCATCGCCGGCAACGCCGGCTCCCACAGGTATCGCGTACACCGCTGAACCTTGTGGGAGCCGGCGTTGCCGGCGATGAGGCCCGGAAGAACAACACAAAGACCATGCCTTTAAATCACTCGAATCAATAGTACTCGTCCCTCACAACCACCCATTCTATGCTCAGGCGCCTTTCATCCCGAGGAGCGCCACATGTCCGCCAATGCACTGTTCACGCCTTTCCAACTGGGCGCCCTGGAGCTGCCGACCCGTGTAGTCATGGCGCCGATGACCCGCACCTTCTGCCCCGGCGGCGTGCCTCACGCCAAGGTGGTCGAGTACTACCGCCGCCGTGCCGCCGCCGGTGTCGGCCTGATCATCACCGAGGGCACCACCGTAGGCCACAAGGCCGCCAACGGTTACCCGAACGTACCGCGCTTCTACGGTGAGGATGCCCTGGCCGGCTGGAAGAAGGTGGTCGAGGCCGTCCATGCCGAGGGTGGCCGCATCGTGCCGCAACTGTGGCATGTGGGCATGGTCCGCCGCCTCGGTACCGAGCCGGACGCCAGCGTGCCGGGCTACGGCCCGAGCGAGAAGCTCAAGGATGGGCAGGAGGTGGTCCACGGCATGACCCGCGAGGATATCCAGGAGGTTATCGCCGCCTTCGCCCAGGCCGCCAGGGATGCTCGATCCATCGGCATGGACGGCGTGGAGATCCATGGTGCCCACGGTTACCTGATCGACCAGTTCTTCTGGGACGCCAGCAACCGTCGCGACGATGAGTACGGTGGCGATCTCGCGGGGCGTTCGCGGTTCGCCATCGAATTGATCCAGGCGGTGCGTGCTGCGGTAGGTCCGGATTTCCCGATCATCTTCCGCTTCTCCCAATGGAAGCAGCAGGACTACAACGCACGCCTGGTTACCACGCCCGAAGCCCTGGGAGACTTCCTCAAGCCTTTGTCCGAGGCCGGCGTGGATATCTTCCACTGCTCTACCCGTCGCTTCTGGGAGCCGGAGTTCGAAGGTTCGCCGCTCAACCTGGCGGGCTGGACGCGCCAGCTCACCGGCAAGCCGACCATCACCGTCGGTAGCGTAGGCCTGGATGGCGAGTTCCTGCAGTTCATGGTCGATACCGACAAGGTGGCGCAACCGGCCAGCCTGGAAAACCTGTTGCAACGGCTCGACGCCGAAGAGTTCGACCTGGTCGCGGTGGGGCGCGCGCTGCTGGTCGATCCGCAATGGGCGGCCAAGGTGCGGGACGGCCGCGAAGGCGAGATCCTGCCGTTCAGCCGCGAGGCGCTGACGAGCCTGGTTTGACCAGCAGGTCGGGCCCGTTCATTGCGACGGGCCTGTCTCGTAGCGGCTCGCAGGCATTGCGCAGGTGGGCCTCGAACTGCTCGACAATCGCCGGCCAGCCCTGGCGGCTGGCGTGCTGGCGGGCATTCAGGCGAACCCGGCGCAAGGTCTCGTCATCTTCCAGAAGCCAGCAGGCGGCATCGATAAAGGCGGCGGCATTGCCTGGTATCGCCAGTGCGCCATTGTGCCCGTGGCGGATATGCTGGGCCGCTGCGGCTTCATCATAGGCAACCACGCCCAGCCCCGAGGCGAGGGCCTCCAGTACCACATTGCCGAAGGTCTCGGTCAGGCTCGGGAACAGGAAGATATCGCCGCAGGCATAGTGTTCGGCCAAGGGTTCGCCGCGCTGCGGGCCGCAGAAAATGGCGTCGGGCAGTTGTGCCTGCAGGGCGGCCCGTTGCGGGCCGTCGCCGACGATCACCAGGCGGATGCGGCGTTCCGGGTACCGGCGTTGCAATTCCTGAAGGGTACGCCCCAGCATCCCCAGGTTCTTTTCCGCGGCCAGCCTGCCGACATGCAGCAGGGCGATATCGTCGTGGCCCAGCCCCCATCGCTCACGTGGCGCCGCATTGCGTCGCGACGGGTTGAACAGGCAGCCATCGACTCCGCGGGACAACAGGGCCAGGCGCTCGAAGCCACGTCTTTCCAGAGCCAGGCGCTGGCTCGGGCTGGGCACCAGGGTGCTGTGGGTGCGCTGATGAAACCAGCGCAGGTAGTGGGTCAGCATCCGTGCCAGCAGGCCCAGGCCGTACTGGCTGGAATACTGCTGGAAGTTCGTATGGAAGCCACTGACCACGGTTATCCCCAGGCGCCGCGCGGCGCGCAGCGCACTCAGGCCCAGTGGGCCCTCGGTGGCGATGTAGAGCACATCCGGGCGGTCCCTGCGCCAGCGCCGCAGCAGCTTGTGCATCGACACCTGGCCCCACTGCAATCCCGGGTACCCCGGCAGCGGCCAGCCGCGGCAAAGCAGTTGGTCGGCGTTGGCCTGCCCAGGCGGGTCGTCGCTTTGCCGCGGCCGCACCAGTTCTACCCGGTGGCCGCGCTGGCGCAGGCCTTCGCTGAGGCGGCCGAGGGTGTTGGCCACGCCGTTTATTTCCGGCGGGAAGGTTTCGCTGATAAGGGTGATGTGCAGCGCGAGCGTCGTCATGCTGTCCAGTCTCCAGCGCTGAAATGGCTTGCGGGTGACGTTCGCATGACAACTTCATGACGCCCGATCCTTGGCGCTCCGGGCAAAAGAAATATTCCCGTTTTGTTGCTCAAGAATGACGTCCCGTCAGCCGATGCAATACGCATTCCCCCGATGACGATAGCGCTCCAGGAGAGCGGTGATGTTCAACAGCAAACTGAAGAAAGAAAACCAGGAACTGCGCGAAAGACTGCTGAGCCTGGAGCAGGTCAAGGACAGCCTGGACAGCGAAATGCTGGTGCTGCAACTGGACCCGAGCGGGCGCATCGAGTCGGTGAACATCAACTTCGAAAAGGAAATGGGCTGGAGCAGTTCGCAACTGGTCGGCCGGCCTATCGAGGATATCGTTCCGGCGCACGTCAAGCCGCTGGATTTCTACCAGCGCATGAAGCAGGCCATCACCCGCGGCGAGCATCTCAACGGTGCATTCCGCCTGCTTCGTGGCAATGGCGAGGAGGCCTGGCTGCGTTCGATCCTGCAACCGGTGAAGGACGGCAACGGCCGTATTCAGTACTTCACCATGCACTCCAGCGACCTGACCCGGACCATCGAGACCTCGCGGGAGCACGAGAGCCTGATCAAGGCGCTGATGCGTTCCACCGCCGTGATCGAATTCAACCTCGACGGTGAAGTGCTGACGGCCAACGACCGCTTCCTGCGCACCATGGGCTACAGCCTGGAGCAGGTGCGCGGCAAGCATCACCGGATGTTCTGCGAGCCGGAGGAGTACAACTCCGCCGAGTACCAAGCGTTCTGGGGCAAGCTGCGCCGCGGCGAATTTGTCGCCGAGCGCTTCAAACGCATCGATGCCCACGGCCGGATCGTGTGGTTGGAAGCCTCGTACAACCCGATCATCGATGCCCATGATGTGCTGTACAAAATCGTCAAGTTCGCCACCGTGATCACCGACCAGGTGAATCAGGAAAATGCCGTCGCCCAGGCGGCCGATATTGCCTACACCAATTCGCTGGCCACCGACACCAGTGCGCGCCGGGCCACCGAGGTGGTGACCCAGACGGTGGATGTCATGCGTGGCCTGGAAACCTGCATGCAGGACGCCGCCAACGGCATCCAGGCACTGGACAAGCAGTCCCAGGTGATCGGCTCGATCATCAAGACCATCAGCGACATCGCCGGGCAGACCAACCTGCTGGCGCTCAACGCTGCCATCGAAGCGGCCCGTGCCGGCGAGCAGGGCCGGGGCTTCGCCGTGGTCGCCGACGAAGTCCGCCAACTGGCCTCGCGCACCAGCACCGCCACCGAGGAAATCGCTCGCGTGGTGCAGCAGAACGAGGAACTGGCCAAGGCCGCGGTGGACATCATCGACAGCAGCAAGCGCCAGGCCGAGCAAGGCCTTGAACTGGCCGGGCAGACGGGGACGGTGATCACCGAGATCCAGGACGGCGCGCGGAAGGTGGTGAACGCGGTGGGGCAGTTCTCCAATCAGCTGAAGTAATCGCGGATGGAAAATGGCCGGTGCGCGAGGCACCGGCCAATGTTTTCAGCGAATCCGCAACAACCTGTCCAGCGCCCAGCCACCACCACCCCGCGCGATCAGCAGTAGCAGCAGGCCTGCCCATGTCAGGTGTGTCGGCCAGGCATCCGGGTAGACGAACACCTGGATCACCAGGGTCATGCCCAGCAAGGCCAGCGCTGCGCCGCGTGTGAACAGGCCCAGGATCAGCAGCAGCGGGAACAGATGTTCGGCATAGGTCGCCAGGTAGGCGGCCAGGTGCGGCGGGATCAGCGGCAGCATGTACTCGCTGCGAAACAGTTCGAAGGTGCCTGGGGTCAGGGTCAGCAGGCCCTCGACCTTGGTGCGTCCGGACAGGAAGAACACGGCGGCGATGGCCAGCCGCGCGACAAGGCTCAGAACGGAGTCGCTGAGCAGCCGTTGCGCGGCGTCGGCGATACGGCTGTAGCGCGAGCGGTAGCAGTGCGGGGCGGTGTGGCTGATATCCATGACGAGCTCCTTCAATCCAGCGCGATAGGGCGGAACACCCGGGCGCGCAGCAGGCGTCCGAGCAGGTCGGTGAAATCGAGGTCGGGCTGTATCGCCAGGGCCCGGGCGGAAGCGTGGTCGAGGCTGTCGCCGGCGGCGCAGGCGTCGAGGAACACGCAGCCCGCGTGCTCCAGCGCCTGATGCGTGACGCCTTCCGGGGCGCCGGTCAACAGCGTGCCTTCGCCTTGCCACGGCACCTGGTCGTGCCAGTCCAGCCCCTCGCGGTTGTAGTGCCAGAGGCTGTAGGCCGGATGGCTTTCGCACCAGCGCCAGCGCGCCGCGCTGCGTGGCGCCAGGTTCAGGTTGGCGAGGTCGCTGGCGGTGATACCTGTCAGCGCTGCCAGGTCCAGTGCCGGTTCGTCAGGGGCGCAGAAAACGCTGAGCCAGTCATGATCGAGACGAGCGACGTCGGCCAGCCAGGGCAGCTCGGCGAGGTTGGCCAACCGGGCGAGCCAGGCGGGAAAGTCCGCGCCATAGAGCACCAGGCGGGCATCACCGGGTGGTGAGCGCAACGCGTAGTCACGGGCTGCCGCCTGCATCCAGTCGCTGCCGACCAGGCGCTCGACACTGGGGAAATTGGCGCACAGGGCATCGACACAACCCTTGAGCACGGTATTGCGGTATACGGCGAACGCCGGTTGTGTGGTCAGTTGCAGCAGGGCAGGGGCCGGGCGCTGGTAAAGCGCTTCGACGAAGGCGTCCTGGAATTCTTCGAGTTTCATGGGCATTCCTCCGCCTGGTCGAGTAGCGCCTGGGCCGTTTCACGTTCATCCAGCAATTCGCTGAACGCGGGAATGGCATCGTCGCGCTCGATCAGGGTCGGGCGCGGGCCGATGCGCTGGATCAGTTGCCGGTACAGGTCCCACACCGCTCCGGCAACGGGAGCGGCGTGCGAGTCGATCAGCAGGCTGCCGGTGTCGTCTTCGCTGAAACCGGCCAGATGGATTTCGGCGATCAGTGCGGCGGGAATCCGCTCCAGCCAGGCACTGGCGTCGTAATCGAGGTTATGGGCGCTGACATGGACGTTGTTGATGTCCAGCAGCAGGGCGCAGCCGGTACGCCGGGTGAGTTCGACGAGGAAGTCGATCTCGTCCCGGTCGTGTCCGTCCAGACGCAGGTAGTGGGTGGGGTTTTCAATCGCGATCCGCCGACCCAGCGCCTCCTGGGTGCGCTGGATGTTGTCGGCGATACGCCCGAGTGCCTCGCTGGTGCGTGGAAAGGGCAGCAGGTCCGGGTGATAGCTCCCACGCCAGGCCGACCAGGCCAGGTGTTCGGAAACCAGCAGCGGATCGACCAGTTCCACCAGTTCGCGGAGGCGGCGCAGATGCTCTTCATCCGGGCGTGTATCCGCCGCCAGCGACAGCGAGACACCGTGCAGCGACAGCGGATGACGTTCGCCGATCCGCTGCAGCCAGGCGCGACGCGGGCCGCCAACCATGTAGTTTTCCGGATGGACCTCGAACCACAGGCCCTCGGCCGTGCAGGTCAGGGCCTCGGCGTAATGCTGCGCCTTGAGTCCGAGGCCGGCACCGATTCGCTTGCACGGGGTCATGGCTGGCGCTCCGGGTCAGGACTTGAGCGGGGTCAGCGAGCCCATGCCGGTGGGCGTCTTGATCGAAGTGCAGGTACCGGCGGGAACGTTCTTCCAGGCATCGCCCTGGTAGTCCTTTTTCGACGTACCGGCGCAGGAGGTGCCGGCGCCGGCCTTGCAGTCGTTCTTGCCGGCCATGGCCACGCCGTAGCATTTCTCCATGGCCGGGGCCTGGGCCTTCATGTCGTCGGCATGCACGGTACCGGCCAGGGCGGCGAGGGCCAGGGCGGCGGTGGCGAGGGTGAGATTGTTCATGGTGCTGTCTCCACAGGGTTGGATGGCCCCGGTGATTTACCGGCGGCTCGTGGAGTAGTTCGCCGGGGAATCGGGAACGGTTACAGCGTGCGGAAAATTTTTTTTGAGATTCCTTCGCCGCTCTCCTACTGTTCCATCCCGTGCCGTGTTTCCCGGCCAACAAAAGGAATGTCCCATGGGTGTAACCTGGTCGGCCAATGCAACGAACTAGTCCATATGACGCCCTGAGCGCGCGCGAGGCGCAGTTGCACAGCCTGCTGCTGCGAGGGATGGCCGGCGATGCGCTGGCGTACCGCGATTTCCTCGCCGCCCTGGCCGTTCACCTGCGTGGTTTCCTGCGCCGACGCCTCGCGCAGCGTCCGGAGGAGGTCGAAGACCTGCTGCAGGAAGTGCTGCTGGCGGTGCACAATGCCCGCCATACCTATCAGGCCGGGCAACCCCTGACTGCGTGGGTGCAGGCCATCGCCCGCTACAAGCTGGCCGATCATTTCCGTGGCTTCGCCCGGCGTGACGCGTTGCATGATCCGCTTGGTGATGACGACGCACTGTTCGGCGACGGGGATGAAGAGGCGAGCGATGCCCGGCGTGATCTCGACAGGCTGCTGGAGCAGTTGCCCGAGCGCCAGCGCCTGCCGATCGTCCATGTCAAGGTCGAGGGTCTGTCGGTCGAGGAGGCGGCGCGCCTGACCGGGATGTCCGGTTCGGCAGTCAAGGTCGGCATCCATCGCGGGCTAAAGGCGCTGGCGAGCATGATTCGAGGAAAGGGTAGCGATGAAGACCGATGAACTGATCAACCTGCTGGCCAGTGGCGAAGGTCCGGTGGATCGTCATGCCTTGTTGCGACGCCTGGGCCTGGCCTTGCTTGGCGGCGGCCTGGGGGCCTTGCTGCTGACCATGACGCTGTATGGCGTGCGCAGCGACCTGGCGAGCGTGGCGCCGACCCCGCTGTTCTGGGGCAAGGTGGCGCTGCCGGCCAGCCTGGCGTTGCTGGCGCTGGTCCTGACCCGGCGCCTGGCCCGGCCCGGAGTGAAGGGCGGAGCGGTCTGGGCCTTGCTGGCCGTGCCGATCGTGCTGGTCTGGCTGGGCGCAGCATCGAGTCTGGCCGGAGCGGCGCCGCAGGCTCGATCCGAACTGATCTTCGGCAGTACCTGGCGTACCTGTGCACTGAACATCGGGCTGTTGTCGCTGCCGACCTTCATCGGCGTGTTCTGGGCCTTGCGCGGCCTGGCACCCACTCGCCTGCGCCAGGCCGGTGCGGCCGCCGGCCTGCTGGCCGGGAGCACGGCGACCCTCGCCTATTGCCTGCACTGCCCGGAAATGGGCATTCCGTTCTGGGGCATCTGGTACCTGCTGGGCATGCTCCTGCCCACCTTGCTGGGCGCGGCCCTCGGGCCGCGCCTGTTGCGCTGGTAGTCAGCGACCGTCGCGCTCGCGTACCCAGAACAGCGTCGCACCGGCCACCGCCGCCGGCATCATCAGGATATTCACGAACGGCACCAGCAGTGCCAGGTAGGTGATGCCGCCAAAGCTCAGGCTTTGCCAGCGCTTGGCGCGCAGCCAGGCGAGCATGTCCTGCCAGCTCATCTTGTTGTTGTCCGCCGGGTAGTCGATGTATTGGATCGCCATCATCCAGATGCCGAACAGCAGCCACAGCGGCGCGGCGATGATGTTCACCACCGGGATGAACGACAGGATGAACAGGCCCAGGGCCCGCGGCACGAAGTAGCCGAGCTTGCGCATCTCGCGGCCGAAGGTGCGTGGCACCATGGCCACCAGCTCGCCCCAGCTGAAGGGCGGGAAGTCATCCTTGCCGCGTACCACCACCTCGACCTTTTCCGCCAGGAAGCCGTTGAACGGTGCGGCGATGATGTTCGCCAGCAGGGTGAAGGTGAAGAACACCATCAGCACCACCAGTATCACGAACAGTGGCCAGAGGATGTAGGTGAGGAAACCCAGCCAGTCGGGCAGGGTAGGCATCAGCGCATCGACCCATAGGGCGAACTGATGCCCGGCCAGGTAGACAAGGCCAGTGAAGAGCAGCAGGTTGATTGCCAGCGGCAGCAGCACGAACAGACGCAGGCCGGGGCTCAGGACCAGTTTCAGGCCCTCGCGCAGGTATTGCGGGCCAGACAGAACGGGGGCTTGCATAAAGGGCTCCGGGGATGAAAACGCGCCGACCTTACCGAGTTTGGCCACCTGACGAAAGCTGACCGATGGCCAGGAAACCGGGTGTAACAATTCCTCGGAAGGATAGGTCATAGCTAAAGAGACACACTCCGAGGGCCTATATAGAGCAAGTCTATAAGGTGGATTGTTTAAGGATATTTCCTTAATCTCTGGGCCCTCGCTACAGTGCGCACATTCTTTTTCAACGCCTTCGAATCCACGGTTCTCAAGGAGTTCCCATGAGCATTCTGGTCAACAAGCAAGCCCCCGATTTCGACGCCGCAGCGGTGCTGGGCGACGGTTCGATCGTCGACAGCTTCAAGCTCTCGTCCCTGCGCGGCAAATACGTCGTGCTGTTCTTCTGGCCGCTGGACTTCACCTTCGTCTGCCCGTCGGAAATCATCGCCCACAACAACCGCATGGCGCGTTTCCGCGAGCTGGGCGTTGAAGTGGTCGGCGTGTCCATCGACTCGCAGTTCACCCACCATGCCTGGCGCAGCACGCCGGTAGAGAAGGGTGGCATCGGTGCGGTCGAGTTCACCATGGTCGCCGACGTCAAGCACGAGATCACCCGCGCCTACGGTGTCGAGCACGACGATGGCGTGGCCCTGCGTGCATCGTTCCTGATCGACCAGCAAGGCGTGGTGCAGCACCAGGTGGTGAACAACCTGCCACTGGGTCGCGAAGTGGACGAAATGATCCGTCTGGTCGAAGCCTTGCAATTTACCGAGCAACATGGCGAAGTCTGCCCCGCCGGCTGGCGTCCTGGCCAGAAAGGCATGAAGGCTGACGCCCAGGGTGTCGCCGATTACCTGGCGGAAAACGCCAAGAGCCTGTAAGGCCTTCGCCGCAACGGTTTTCAGAACCTGTCGCGATAGGTCTTCCCCAAGGCTCGGCAGGTTCTTTTTTATTCTTCGGGGTTGGCAGTCATTCAGCGCCGGCCCGACAGGAGCGTGTCATGTCCGAAGTACGTCATTCCCGCGTCATCATCCTGGGCTCCGGCCCTGCCGGCTACAGTGCTGCGGTCTACGCGGCGCGGGCCAACCTCAAGCCGCTGCTGATCACCGGCATGCAGGCTGGCGGCCAGCTGACCACCACCACCGAGGTCGACAACTGGCCGGGCGACCCCCACGGCCTGACCGGCCCAGCCCTGATGCAGCGCATGCAGGAACACGCCGAGCGGTTCGAGACCGAAATCGTCTTCGACCACATCAACGAAGTGGCCCTGCAGCAAAAGCCGTTCACCCTCAAGGGCGACAGCGGTACCTACACCTGTGACGCGCTGATCATCGCTACCGGCGCCAGCGCCCGCTACCTGGGCCTGCCATCGGAAGAGGCGTTCATGGGCAAGGGCGTTTCCGCCTGCGCAACCTGCGACGGTTTCTTCTATCGCAACAAGCCGGTAGCCGTGGTCGGTGGCGGCAACACGGCCGTGGAAGAAGCGCTGTACCTGGCCAACATCGCCAGCAAGGTGACGCTGATCCACCGTCGCGAAACCTTCCGCGCCGAGAAGATCCTGATCGACAAGCTGCATGCCCGGGTTGCCGAAGGCAAGATCGAACTCAAGCTCAATGCCACCCTGGACGAAGTCCTGGGCGACAACATGGGCGTCACCGGTGCGCGCCTGAAGAACAACGACGGCAGCTTCGACGAGATCAAGGTGGACGGCGTGTTCATCGCCATCGGCCACACCCCGAACACCTCGCTGTTCGAAGGCCAGCTCGAACTGAAGGACGGCTACATGGTGGTTGCCGGCGGCCGTGAAGGCAACGCCACCGCGACCAACATCGAAGGCGTGTTCGCCGCAGGCGACGTGGCCGACCACGTGTACCGCCAGGCGATCACCTCGGCCGGTGCCGGTTGCATGGCCGCGCTGGATGTCGAGCGCTACCTGGACGGTCTGCAGAACGCTTCGTTCTGATCGACGCAAAAAAGCCGCGAAGGGCCTGAGGGTCCTTCGCGGCTTTTTCATGTCCGGGTGCCGTCAATACACCCGCTCCAGCCCCGCCTCCGTTTCCTTGCCGCGCTTGCGGCAGACGATGATCCCCACCAGCGACACACCCATCGCCAGCATCAGGGTACTGGTCGCTTCGGCACGATGTTCAGGCGTCACCACCAGTACGGCCAGCGCTGCCGAAATAAACAGGATCACGCCGTAGGTCAGCCAGGGGAACAGCCACATCTTCAGGACCAGCGCATCGCCGTGCAGGCGGCGCATGCGCAACTGTGAAATGGCGATTGCCAGGTACACCAGCAGGGCGATCGCCCCCGAACTGGACAGCAGAAAGTCGAACAGGCTGGCCGGGGCGAAGTGGTTGAGGGCGGCAATGAAGGCACCCACCGCCGCGGTCACCAGTACCGCCGTGCGTGGCACGCCATTGCGCGAGGTGCGCGCCGCTGCAGCCGGCGCGTCCTTGCGGCGGGCCAGGGAGTAGAGCATGCGCGAGGCGATGTAGATCGACGAGTTCATGCAACTGGTCACCGCCACCAGCACCACCAGGTCGACGATCAGCTTGGCATAGGGCACGTCCAGCAGTTCCAGGGCGCGCTGGTACGAGCCGACCGTCGCCAGTTGCGGATCGCTCCACGGCACCACGGAAATCACCACCATGATCGACAGCAGGTAGAACACGCCGATACGCCAGATCACCGAGCGCGTGGCCTTGGCGATATTGCGCGACGGTTCGCCGGATTCGGCGGCTGCGATGGTCACCGACTCGGTGCCGATGAAGCTGAACATGATGGTAATGAAGGCGCCGACCACGGCGGTCATGCCGTTGGGGGCGAAACCGCCGTGCTCCTTCATCACGTTGAACAGCCCGGCGCCTTCGTGATTGGGCACCCAGCCGGTCAGCGCGGCAGCGCCGAAGCCGATGAACAGGATGATCGCGGTGACCTTGAGCAGGGCGAACCAGAACTCGAACTCGCCGTACTTGGCCACGCCGAACAGGTTGGTGATGCTCAGCAGCAGCACCGAGGCCAGGGCGTAGATCCAGCTATCGATACCGGGAAACCACTGGTTGAGGATGTAACCGGCGGCAAGCGCCTCGATGGGCACCACCAGCACCCAGAACCACCAGTACAGCCAGCCGATGGTGAAACCGGCCCAGCCACCGATGGCCTTCTCGGCATAGGTGGAAAACGAGCCGGTGTCCGGGTTGGCCACGGCCATTTCGCCGAGCATGCGCATGACCAGCACCACCAGGGTGCCGGCGGCCAGGTAAGCGAGGATCACTGCAGGTCCGGCTGCGGCGATGGCATGGCCGGAGCCGACGAACAATCCGGCGCCGATGATCCCGGCGATGGACAGCATGGTGACGTGGCGGGGCTTGAAGCCGGCGGACAGTTGTCCACCGTGGGAGTCGTTCGGGCTCGACATACTCTGCTCTTGTTGGATGAGGATTATCGGGGCAGAGACAAGGCAGCGACGCTCAAGGGCGTGCCTCTACGCGTGTTGTTATGAGCCGGTAGCGGTCCGGCGCAGCTACCTTACCGCGAGGCAGGGCGGGCAAATTGACCCGGTTGCGGCTTGGGGCTTTCCGATTGCGACATGCAGAAAGGCAGACGCGGGCCCTGTGGGAGCGGGTTCACCCGCGATTGCAATGGTGAATCCACCACCGCAATCGCGGCGGTTCGGCGTTCCGATGAACCCGCTCCCACAGGGCCCGCGTCGCTTTTGATATTTATCAGAGGCTCAGGCGCATCGACAGGTCCACCGCCTTTACATCCTTGGTCATCGCACCGATCGAGATGTAGTCCACCCCGGTCTCGGCAATCACGCGCAGGGTGCTGTCGTTGATCCCGCCGCTTGCCTCCAGCCTGGCGCGACCGGCGGTGATGCGTACCGCTTCGCGCATTTCATCCAGGCTCAGTTCGTCGAGCATGATGATGTCGGCGCCGCCGTTCAGGGCCTGTTGCAGCTCGTCCAGGCTTTCCACCTCGACTTCCACCGGCTTGCCCGGGGCGATGCGCCGCGCGGCACCGATGGCTTCGGCGATGCCGCCACAGGCGGCGATGTGGTTTTCCTTGATCAGGAAGGCATCGAACAGGCCGATGCGGTGGTTATGGCAACCACCGCAGGTGACCGCGTACTTCTGCGCCAGGCGCAGGCCGGGGAGGGTCTTGCGCGTATCGAGCAGTTGTACCCGGGTATCGGCGACCTTGTCGGCCAGGGCCCGGGCATGGGTGGCCACACCCGACAGCATCTGCAGGAAATTCAGCGCGCTGCGTTCGCCGGTCAGCAGCGAGCGTGCCGGACCTTCCAGGTGGAACAGCGCCTGGTTGGCCACCGCGCGCTGGCCGTCCTGCACCTGCCAATGCACTGCCACCCGCGGATCGAGCTGGCGGAACACCGCATCGACCCAGGCCGTACCGGCGATCACGCAGTCCTCGCGGGTAATGATGGTGGCCTTGGCCAGGCGTTCGGCAGGGATCAGTTGCGCGGTGATATCGCCGCTGCCGACATCTTCGAGCAACGCACGGCGCACGTTGGCTTCGATTTCGGCGGTCAGATCGGCGAGGCGTAGGTTCGGCATGACGAGCTCCACAAGCAAAGTGGCCGGGATTATAGGGCAGGCCGGGGCGTGCGCGCAGCAGCCGGTGGGCATTGCGTCCGGCAGTTGCCTTTGGTCGGGAAAGTTGAGCGTTTTTCCTGCCACGACGGTCTACCCGGGGCTGGAGTTCCGCGCATTGTCCCTCTGGCAAACGGAAATTAATTTCAAGATAATGCGCGACCTATATTTGACGTCATGCTTTTGACGATCGCGAAACAGCCCCCAACAAGGAGACCGGGATGCACAAAGACGGGAAGGTTGTGCCCTTTCGCAGCCTCGCCAGCCAGGCGGTGCCCGCCCCTGTCGTCCGTCTGCCGGTCGCCCTGCTGCATGTTCGCGACCGGGCGGCATTGCAGTTGCGCCAGTCCCTTCAAGTGCTGTTCGACAATGCCGACGACACGCTCTTCGAAATGGCCGACAAGGCCACCGGGAGCAAGGAGCGCAACCTGCTGTTCGAGGCCATGCGCGACCTGCGGCACAAGCGCAAGAGCATCGAGCGCGGTTTTCTCGACAGCTTCTATGCCGCGTTCATGGAAGCCGGCCATGGTGACCCGTTGGCCGCCCTGCCGGCGCGAGCGGCGCTGCCTGGTACGCTCGGCCTGATTGTCGGCGATGAACTGGAACGCGCCGTGGCGGTGGATGGCATGGTCGCACGGGTGATGAATCGCGATGGTCTTGCCCTTGGGCAACTGACCCGACGTCTCAACAGCCTGCTGCAGCAACCCCTCGACGATCGCAGTAATCCGTTGGGCCCGACCCTGCTTTGCGAGTATTTCCTGCATGCCGGGCGCAGCCTTGGCGTGGGCATCAAGGTCAAGCTGGTCCTGCTCAAGCTGTTCGAGCGCTATGTGCTGCGCGAAGCCGACCAGCTTTATGACGAGGCCAACCAGTCGCTGGCCGATAGCGGCGTTCTTCCCGAGCTGCAGGCGCCGCCGCGCCGCCGCGCCCAGGACCGTATCCGCGTGGAAACCCGGGCGCCGGCCAACGAAGTGGCGGACAGCCCGGACGCTGAGCAAACCGATGCCGCGACCCAGGCGCTGTTCTCCTCGTTGCAGTCACTGTTGCGTCCGGTACGCGGACGTCTGGCCCCGCGCCTGGGAGGCGCTCCGGTGCGCCCGATCAGCAGCCGCGACCTGCTGCGGCTGCTGACCCACCTGCAACGCTACGTGCCGGCGGAACTGGAGCACGAGGACTTCGACCTGCGTCACCACCTGGAGCAACTCTTGACCCGGCTCAGCGTGCAGAGCGGCCAAGGGCGCCGTCTCGACGCCGGCGACGAGGACGTGATCAACCTGATCGCCATGCTCTTCGACTTCATTCTTCGCGACCGCAACCTGCCGCACTCCTTGCGGATCCTGATCGGCCGCCTGCAGATTCCCATGCTCAAGGCGGCCTTGCTCGACAAGCGCCTGTTCAGCCGCGCCACCCACCCGGCGCGGCGCTTGCTCAATGAAGTGGCCGCCGCCGCCATGGGTTGGGACAAGCGTGGCGACCCTCAGCGCGACAGTCTTTACCAGCACGTGGAGCGGATGGTGCAGCGGCTGCTCGACGACTTCGATGACGACCCGGCGATTTTCGCCGAACTCCTCGAGGATTTCCTCGCCTTCATCAACGACGAGCGGCGCCGTACCGAACTGCTGGAGCAACGTACCCGCGATGCCGAAGAGGGGCGCGCCCGCACCGAGCAAGGTCGAGGGCGGGTCCAGCACGAGCTCAACCGGCGGCTGCAGGGCAGGAACTTGCCGCGCATCGTGATAAGGATGCTGGAGGAAGCCTGGAGCCAGGTGTTGCTGCTGGCCTGGCTCAAGCATGGCGAAGACTCGTCGCCATGGTGCGAGGCGCTGCAGACCATGGACGAGTTGCTATGGAGCGTCGGGCCGCTGGAACTGCCGGAAGATCGCCAACAGTTGCTGGTGCGTGTACCAGGTCTGCTCAAGGCGCTGCGCGATGGCCTGGGCGGTGTGGTGTTCGATCCGTTTGCCACCAGCGAATTCTTCGCTGCCCTGGAGTTGCTGCATATCGGCGCGTTCGATCCTTCGGGCCGCCAGGGCGACGCGCAGGCGGGCACCGAGCGGGTACTGGTGCGCGACGAAATCATCCTCCAGGACCCGGAACATGGAGCGCCTTGCGATAGCCAGGCGCTGCTGGCTGCGGACGATCCGCAGCTGTTGCGGGTTCGTGCCTTGCAACCCGGAGCCTGGATCGAGCTGCAGGAGGATGGGCAAACCCTGCGCTGCAAGTTGATCGGCCTGTTCGATGACAGCGACCGCTATGTGTTCGTCAATCGCAGCGGCATGAAGGTTCGCGAATGGACTGGCATGGGCCTGGCGGCGGCGTTGCAGCGAGGTGATGCAAGGCTGCTCGACGCCAGCCTGCTGTTCGACCGTGCCCTGGAGTCGGTGGTCGGCCAACTGCGGCGCGAGCGCCAGTGAAGCCTCACACTTTTTAACGATACAGGGCGGCTCGGCTCGGGGCATACTGCGCGGGTGCCCTCGTGTTTACGGACTTTCTATGCAGCTGGATCGCACTACAGGCTGGTTCGCTGGCGTTACCCATTGCCCTTCCCCCAACTTCAATGCCCGCCCCGATGGCGAGGCCATTGCCCTGCTGGTGATCCACAACATCAGCCTGCCGCCCGGGCAATTCGCGACCGGCAAGGTCCAGGCCTTCTTCCAGAACCGCCTCGACCCCGCCGAACATCCCTTTTTCGAGACCATCAAGGACCTGCGCGTGTCGGCTCACTTCCTGATCGAGCGCGACGGTGCGGTCACCCAGTTCGTTTCCTGCCTCGACCGTGCCTGGCATGCCGGGGTCTCGCGCTTTGGCGAACGTGAAGGCTGCAACGATTTTTCCATCGGCATCGAGCTGGAGGGCACCGACGATCTGCCCTACAGCGATGCCCAATATGTGGCGCTGGAGTGCCTGGCCCGGCAACTGCGCGCGGCCTGGCCGGCGCTCGATGGCGAACGGATCTGCGGCCATAGCGATATCGCCCCGGGGCGCAAGACCGACCCGGGCCCGGCCTTCGACTGGGAGCGCTTGCGTGCCAGCCTGCGCGCCCCGCTATATGGCAAGGAGAACTGATCGATGACGTTCCTGGTTTTGCTGCTGATGCTGTGGGTCGAGAAATTCTCGGGCCTGCGCGCCCGCGTGCAGCGTGACGGTTTCTTCCTGGCCGAACTGGCGCGCCTGGAGCGTACCGGCAAGGTCCGGCCCTGGTGGGTGCTGGCGTTCCTGGTGCTGTGCCCGGTGCTGCTGGTGGCCTTGCTCCTGCATGTGCTGGACCCGGTAGCCTATGGCTTGCTGGCCTTGCCGGTGCATCTGCTGGTGCTTGTCTACAGCCTGGGACGCGGCGATGTGAAGGCGGCGCTCGGGCCGTTCCGCGATGCCTGGCGGCGCGGCGACGAGCAGGCGGCGGTGCATGTGGCCGAACGCGACCTGAAGGTGATTGCCGATGACGAGCAGAGCTTGTTGCACAAGGTCCAGGGCCACTTGCTATGGGACGCCTGCCAGAGCTTCTTCGTGGTGATCTTCTGGTATGTCCTGCTGGGGCCGGCGGCGGCCCTGGCCTATCGCCTGCTGGCGCTGGCTGCCGAGCATGCCGCCAGCCCGGCGGTGCAGGAGCGCGCCCGGCAACTGCGTCATGCCTTCGACTGGGCGCCGGTACGGGTACTGGCGGCGAGCTTCGCCCTGGTCGGCAACTTCGTTGCGGTGAGCCGGGTGATGCTGCATGAACTGCTCAACTGGCATGTCGCCGCGCCACGGTTGATCAGCATCGCCGGGTATGCGGCGGCAGAATTGCCGGCCACGGCGCCTGCGGGCGAGGCAGGGTTGGCGGGGCTGGACAAGATCTGGGAGCTGCTGCTGAGGTCGGCGGTGCTCTGGTATGCGTTCTTTGCCCTATGGACGGTGTTGGGGTGAGTGTCGGGACCGCAAAGCGGTCCCCAAAACTGACTACCTGGTCATTTACCTTAAGTTACAAAGCCTTTCTTCGATATGCGCTATACAGGATGCAGGAATGCCGTCGCTGGCTAACTGCCATCGCGCCAAGAACAATAAGAAATCGAAGGAGACGACCAGTGAAGAGCCTGTTGCGTCCGGCCATTGCCCTGATGAACCGCCTGAGCTTCGGCATGAAGTTCAGCCTGATCAGCGTGCTGTTCTTCCTGCCCATGCTGGTGACCAACTTCTATCTGGTCCGCGATTCCTACGCCAAATTCAATGCTACCCGCGACGAATTGCAGAGCCTCGACCTGCTGCGCGGCACCCTGGGTGTGCGCGGTGACCTGGAGACGCTTGGCAATCTGGTGCAGATCAATGCCGTGGTCGGCCAGTCGGGCAAGGCCGAGGATATCGAGGCGCGGATCGCCAGCCTCGGCCAGCAGGTGCAGGCCAGGCTCACTGCCCTGCAACCGGTGCACAGCGACGAAGCGCTGGTCAAGGCCTTCGCCGACAAGCGCGATGAACTGCTCGACGCCCTGCGTACCGCCCTGAACGAGTCCTCGCTGCCGGCCCAGGTCGCGCTGTTCGACAAGTTGCAGACCCCGGCGCAAAACCTGCCTCGCCTGGTCGCCAGCCAGTCCGGGCTTGGCCAGGACATCGATGGCGCGGTACGCCAGTTGACCGAATTGTTGATCACGGTAACGCCGCAGGTGACCCGGACCCTCGGCGAAGGCCGCGCCATGGGCTCCTATTCCTTGGCCCAGGGCTTTATCAACTCCACCGCCAGCACCCGCTTCGAAGACCTGCTGCTGCAACTGGAAAAACTCTCCGCCGACTACGCCATGAAAGTCGGCGAGGCACTCGCCGCAGACCGCCAGGCCGAAGCCCGTCTTGGCGCCCAGGCTGCTGCCAGCCAGGCGTCGCTGAAACAGGCCTCGGAGTTGTTCGAAAGCCAGGTGGTGGTGGCGGAAACCCTGGATGCGCCCTGGACCGAGTTCTACCAGCGCACCACCGACCTGATGGCCCGTACCTACGAGCTGAACGAGGCTACGGTCGGCTTCCTCGACCAGCAGTTGCAAAGCCGCCTGGGCGACTATCGCAGCCATATGATCCTGCTGGTGGTGGCGCTGGCCACGGTGTTCCTGCTGGTGGTCTATCTCTACAGCGGCTTCTACGCCTCCACCCGCAACACCCTCGACAGCCTCGGCGCGGTCATGGACAAGGTGGCGGCAGGGGACATGACCGTCAGCTACGCCGTGCAGAGCCGTGATGAGCTGGGCGAACTGGGGCAGATGTTCAACGGCACGGTCAAGCGCATCCACGACCTGATCGAAAAGGTCGGCCACACCGTTGGCGAAGTCGAGCGCCAGGCCGAGCAGGTCCATGAGGTGTCGTCACGCAGCAACCAGGCGGTCAGCGGCCAGCGCGGGCAGATCGAACAGGTCGCGACTGCCATGAACCAGATGTCGGCGACCGCCCAGGAAGTGGCGCGCAGCGCGGCGGCGGCGGTGAGCAGCGCCCATAGCGTCAACCAGGAAACCGTGACCGGTCGCAGCCTGGTGGAATCGCAGCAGGGCAGCATTGCCGGGCTGGCCCGGGAGATCGACCAGTCGGTAGCGGTGATCAACCAGTTGGTCAGTGACAGCCAGGCCATCAGCCGTGTGCTGGAGGTGATCAAGAGCATCGCCGAGCAGACCAACCTGCTGGCCCTCAACGCCGCCATCGAAGCGGCGCGGGCGGGCGAGCAGGGGCGTGGCTTCGCCGTGGTGGCGGATGAAGTGCGGACCCTGGCCAAGCGCACCCAGCAATCCACCGGCGAGATCGACGAAATGATCTCGCGCCTGCAGAACGGTGTCGGAGCGGCGGTGCGGGCGATGGACAGCAGTCACCAGATGGCTTCGGGTACGGTGAGCCAGTCGCAGCAGGTGCAGCAGGCGCTGGAGAATATCCTTGGCGCGATCGGCAGCATCGTCGACCAGAACCAGCAGATCGCCGCAGCGGTGGAGCAGCAGACGGCGGTGGCCCATGACATCGACCAGAACATCGTGCAGATCAACCGCGCGGCCGAGCACACCACCCAGGGCGCCCACCAGACCGAGGATGCCAGCCGCCAGTTGAGCAGCCAGGTGATGGAGTTGAAGCAGTTGATCGGGGCGTTCAGGGTCTGAGTAGTGCATGAACCGCGAGGGCCTCATCGCCGGCAACGCCGGCTCCCACAAGTATTGCGGTGCACTCGGTCCTTGTGGGAGCCGGCGTTGCCGGCGATGAGGCCCTCACGGCCAGCCAAAAAGGTGGGAGGCATTCCGGCTACTGGCCTCTGCCAACACCCCAACCTCGACCCCCATGATCCCGGCCAGCGCCCCGGCAATCTCCGGCAGATGCAACGGGCTGTTCCTCACCCCCGGATACATCGCCGGCGCCATGTCCGGGGCATCGGTCTCCAGTACCACCGCGTCCAGCGGTAGACGCGGCAGCACCTTTTGCAGCCGCAGCGCCTGGGGCCAGGTCGCGGCGCCGCCCAGGCCAAGACAGAAGCCCAGCTTGATGTACTCCCGCGCCTCTTCGTAACTCCCGGCAAAGGCATGGATGATTCCGCCGCGCTTGAGCTTGAAGCGCTTGAGCGTGGCAATCACCGCCGCATGGCTGCGCCGTACATGCAGCAGCGCCGGTAGATCGAAATCCACCGCCAGTTGCAATTGCGCCTCGAACAGCGCCTGCTGCCGCTCGCGGTCCAGTTCCTCAAGGTAATAATCCAGGCCGAACTCACCCACGGCGCATAGCTGCGGATCTCCGCGTAACCGGGTAAGCCAGTCACCCAGTGCGAGCAGATGCTCCGGCCGATGATCGTCGAGATACACCGGATGCAGGCCGAACGCTGCATACAGCGAGGGCTCGGCCTTGACCAGGTCCCACAGCCGTTGCCAGTTGCCCTCGTACACCCCCAGCACCACCATCTTCTCGACCCCGGCGGCCCGCGCCGCCGCCAGCAGTTCGCGGCGGTCGGCGTCGAAGTCGGGGAAGTCAAGGTGGGTGTGGGTGTCGATCAGGCGCATGTCAGCCCTTGAAGATCCGCTGCTTGAAGGTTCGCGCCACGGCGTGGACACCGGGCTGGTAGTGCTTTTGTTCCACGGCGGCGAGGGCCAGTTCCAATGCGGTCTGGGCGATCAGGCCGTGCTGCTGCGCCATGGCGTTGACCGGCAAGGGCAGGAAATCCAGCAACTGGGTGTCGCCGAACGTGCCCAGGTGCAGGGCACGGGAATCCGCCGGGCGGGTCGAGAGCACGTCGAACACGCCTTGCAGCAGCACGTAGGAGGTGGTCACCAGGGCATCCGGCAGGCGGCCCTGCTCGGCCAGCAACTGGCTCATCAACTGGCGGCCGCATTCACGGCTGAAGGCATCGCCCTGGTACTGGCTGACCTTGCCGTCGAACGCATGCAGCGCCTGGTCGAAACCGCTGGCGCGGGCCTGGCTCACGCTCAGTTCGGCACGGGCGCCGATCAGGGCGATATTGGCCGGCTGCAGGTCCAGCAGGCTGCGGGTCAACTCCAGGCTGGCCGGCTGGTCGTCGCTGACCACCGAGCAGAACACCCGCGGATCCATGCTACGGTCCAGAGCGATGATCGGCAGGCCCTTGGCTTGCAGTTCGCGATAGCTGTCATCGCTCGGCGGCAGGCAACTGGCAACGAACAGCGCATCGCAGCGGCGGGCGCGGAACAGTTGCTGCAACTGGCGCTCGCTGTCCGGCTGGTCATCGCTGCTGGCGATCAGCAACTGGTAGCCGCGCGCCCGTGCGCCCTGCTCGAGACGCTTGGCGATGCAGGCGTAGCTGGGGTTTTCCAGGTCGGGAAGAATGAAACCGAGGGTTTTCGTGTGCCGGCTGCGCAGGCCGGCAGCCTGCGGATTGGGGGTAAAGCCGTGGGCTTCGACTACCGCGCGGACACGCTCGACGGTCGCATTGCTGATGCGTTGCTGCTCGGCCTTGCCGTTGATGACGTAGCTGGCGGTGGTCACGGAGACACCGGCCAGACGGGCTATATCGCTGAGTTTCACCAGATTTTCCTTGTTATATGCCGGGGCGGGCTGCGAAGCCTGACCGGTCATTGTCGCCGATCCTGTGCTGCCGGCGCAGACGACCATTGTCGCAATTGTCGGACAGCAAGGGGCTTCTTTGTTCGCAGGTTATCGAGTAACGTGCTCGTCATTTCAAGATTAATCGTTTCAGCAAGCGATTTCGCTGCCGCACCTGACGCTTGCCGATGGGTCTGAACAGTACTGGCCCTATGATTGTGTACCCACAACAATACCTCGGCGCCGCCCCGGCGTTGCAAAAGGAGAGGACGATGCTGCAATTCACCACGGCGCAGATTGCCATGGGTCAAGAGGCTGTGGACAAGTCCGCCGCGCTGGACCTGCTGGCCGCCCGGCTGGTCGAGGACGGCCTGGTGGCCGAGGGCTACTTGGCGGGCTTGCAGGCCCGCGAGCAGCAGGGCTCGACCTATCTCGGCCAAGGTATCGCCATCCCCCACGGCACGCCCCAGACCCGCGACCAGGTGTTCGCCACCGGCGTATGCCTGATGCAGTTTCCCGCCGGGGTCGATTGGGGCGACGGGCAGATCGTCCACCTGGCGATCGCCATCGCCGCCCGCTCCGACGAGCACCTGCGCCTGCTCCAGCAACTGACCCGCGCGCTCGGCGAAGGCGATCTGTCCATCGCCCTGAGCCAGGCCGACAGTGCCGAGGCCGTGCTGCAACTGCTGCAAGGCGCCCCGCGCGAGCTAGTGCTGGACGAGCGCAGCATTGGCCTGGGTGTGGCCGCCGACGACTTCGATGATCTGCTCTGGCAGGGCGCGCGCCTGCTGCGTCGGGCCGATTGTGTGGAGAGCGGTTTCATCACCCATCTGCACCGGGCCGAGCCGCTGCCGCTGGGCCATGGCCTGTGGCTGGTCGCCAGTGACCAGGCGGTGCGCCAGCCCGCCCTGGCGTTCGTTACGCCACAGCAACCGCTGCGCCACCTCGATCGACCGCTCGCCGGCCTGTTCTGCCTCGCCGCGCATGGCGAGGCGCAGGCGCCGCTGCTGGATCGCCTGTGTTCGCTATTGATCGAAGGTCGCGCCCAGGAGCTGCTGCGCGCCAGCAATGTCCGCGCGGTGCTGGCTCTGCTTGGCGGGGACGTTCCTGGCGACTGGCCCAGTGCGCGGATCACCCTGGCCAACCCCCATGGCCTGCATGCACGCCCGGCGAAAGTGCTGGCGCAACTGGCGAAGGAATTCCCCGGCGAAGTGCGGGTGCGCCTGGTCGACGGCGTCGGTTCGCCGGTTTCCGCCAAGAGCCTGAGCAAACTGCTGGGCCTCGGCGCCCGGCGCGGGCAAGTGCTGGAGTTCAGTGTCGAGCCGGTCATCGCCGATGCTTTGCCGGCGCTGCTGGCGGCGGTGGAGGGCGGGCTGGGCGAGGAGGTCGAGCCGCTGGCAGCACTGGCGCCCTTGCCATCGGAGCCGGTGGCAACGACCTTGGCTGCGCCCGCTGCCGGATCGACCATACAGGGCGTCGCTGCTGCTCCCGGCATCGCCGCCGGGCCCGCCCATGTGCAATTGCAGCAGCACTTCGACTATCCCTTGCGCGGTGAATCGCCAAGCCACGAGCAGCAGCGCCTGGAAGCCGCGCTGCTGCAGGTGCGCAACGATATCGAAGCGCTGATCCGGCGCAGCGAGGTCAGCGCCATCCGCGAGATCTTCGTCACCCACCAGGAAATGCTTGCCGACCCCGGCTTGGCGGAGGAGGTCGGGTTGCGCCTGCGCCAGGGTGAAAGCGCGCCGGCGGCGTGGCTGGCCGTGATCGATACGGCGGCGCGCCAGCAGGAGTCGCTGCAGGACGCCTTGCTCGCCGAGCGCGCGGCGGACCTGCGCGATGTCGGGCGGCGGGTGCTGATGCAACTGTGTGGCATCAGCGAAACCCCTGAACCGAAACAGCCCTACGTGCTGGTGATGGCCGAGGTCGGGCCATCGGATGTGGCCCGCCTCGATCCGTCGCGGGTCGCGGGGATTCTCACTGCCCGTGGTGGCGCCACCGCCCATAGCGCGATCGTTGCCCGGGCCCTGGGCATCCCGGCGGTGGTTGGCGCTGGCGACGCGGTGTTGCTGATCGAGCCCGGTACCGATTTGTTGCTCGACGGCCAGCGCGGTCGTGCCACCGTCGATCCGGCCACCGAACAACTGGAAAAGGCCCTGGCCGAACGCGACCAGCGCGAAAAGGCCCTGCGTGCGGCTCATGCGCGCCGCTTCGAGCCGGCAGTCACCCAGGATGGCCATGCCGTCGAGGTCTTCGCCAACATCGGTGAAAGCGCCGGTATCGACGCGGTGGTCGAGCAGGGCGCCGAGGGCGTCGGCCTGCTGCGTACCGAACTGATCTTCATGGCCCATCCGCAACTGCCCGATGAGGCCGCCCAGGAGGCCGAGTACCGCCGCGTCCTCGATGGCCTGGCCGGGCGCCCGCTGGTGGTCCGCACCCTCGATGTCGGCGGTGACAAACCCTTGCCTTATTGGCCGATCGCCAAGGAAGAAAACCCGTTCCTCGGCGTGCGCGGCATCCGTCTTACCCTGCAGCGCCCGCAGGTCATGGAAAGCCAGTTGCGGGCTTTGCTGCGTGCCGCCGGTGATCGCCCGTTGCGGATCATGTTCCCGATGGTCGGCCAGCTGGAGGAATGGCGCGAGGCCCGGCGTATGGTCGATCGGCTGCTGGCGCAGATTCCGGTCAGCGATCTGCAGGTCGGCATCATGATCGAGGTGCCCTCGGCGGCCCTGCTGGCCCCGGTGCTGGCGGCAGAAGTGGATTTCTTCAGCATCGGCACCAACGACCTGACCCAATACACCCTGGCGATCGACCGCGGGCACCCGAGCCTCTCGGCCCAGGCCGACGGCCTGCACCCGGCGGTGCTGAACCTGATCGACATGACGGTGCGCGCCGCCCATGCCCATGGCAAGTGGGTCGGCGTTTGTGGCGAACTGGCGGCCGACCCCCAGGCGGTGCCGCTGTTGCTGGGGCTGGACGTGGACGAATTGAGCGTGGCGGCGCGCAGCATTGCCGAAGTCAAGGCGCAGGTGCGTGCGCTGGGTATTGAACAGGCCCGCGGGCTGGCGCGACAGGCGCTGGCCCTGGGCAGTGCCGCCGACGTGCGGGCACTGGTGGAGAAGTAACGATGGCCAGGATTCTCGCTTTGACCCTTAATCCGGCGCTGGACGTGACCGTCAGCCTGGATGCCCTGCGTACCGGCGCGGTCAACCGCGCATCGACGCAGCACAGCCATGCCGCCGGCAAGGGCCTGAACGTGGCCCAGGTCCTCGCCGATCTGGGCCATCAGTTGAGCGTCAGCGGTTTTCTCGGGCGGGATAACCTCGGCCCGTTCGAGGCGCTGATACGCCAGCGCGGCTTCGTCGATGGCTTCATCCGTGTGCCCGGCGAGACCCGCAGCAATATCAAGCTGGTCGAGGCGGGCGGGCAGGTCACCGATATCAACGGCCCCGGTCCCGAGGTGGACGAGGCGGCGCAACAGGCGCTGCTGCAGCGCCTCGACCAATTGGCACCCGGACATGACGCGGTGGTGGTGGCCGGCAGCCTGCCGCGGGGCATCAGCCCCGAATGGCTGGAGCAGTTGTTGCTGCGCCTCAAGGGCATGGGCCTGAGGGTCGCCTTCGACAGCAGCGGCGCCGCCCTCGACGCCGGATTGCGCGCCACGCCCTGGTTGATCAAGCCGAACACCGAGGAGCTGGGCGAGGCGGTCGGCCAGGCGCTGGTGGATTTCCCCCGCCAGCGTGACGCCGCCCAACGCCTGCTCGATCAGGGTATCGAGCATGTGGTGGTGTCCCAGGGCGAGCAGGGGGTCAACTGGTTCAGTGCTGGCGGCGTGCTGCACGGCGTACCGCCCGACGTGGTGGTCGCCAGTACCGTCGGTGCCGGTGATTCGCTGCTGGCCGGCATGCTTCATGGCCTGCTGGCCAACGAGGCGCCGCAGCAGACCCTGCGTCGCGCCACCGCCATCGCCGCCCAGGCGGTCAGCCAGATCGGTTTCGGCATCAACGATCGCGCGCAACTGGCGCGTTTCGAAGCGCAGGTTCGCATCCAGACCCCCGGCACAGAACAAGAGGGTGACCAATGAAACTCGCGATCATCACCGCCTGCCCCAATGGCCAGGTGTCCAGCGTGGTCAGCGCCCGCTTGCTGGACGCCGCCGCCCAGCGCCTGGGCTGGAGCACCTGCGTGGAAATCCACGACCCGGCCCGCCCGGAGCGACAGCTGTCGCCGGCGGCCATCGCCGATGCCGACTGGGTGCTGGTGGTTTCCAGTGCCGCGCTGGACTTGCAGCGCTTCGCCGGCAAGCGCCTGTTCCAGAGCACTCCGGCCCAGGCGCTGGAGGATGTGGATAACTTCCTGAGGGCGGCGGCGTCGCAGGCGATCGTTCATCAGCCAGGTGAAAGCGGCGCGGCGCCTTCGGCAAGCCGTATCGTTGCCGTGACCGCCTGCCCGACCGGCGTCGCCCACACCTTCATGGCCGCCGAAGCGCTGCAACAGGCGGCGCAGCAGATGGGCCTGCAACTGAGCGTGGAAACCCAAGGCTCGGTGGGCGCGCGCAACCCCTTGAGCGCGGCGGCCATCGCCGAAGCCGATGTGGTGCTGCTGGCGGCGGATATCGAGGTACCGACCGAGCGTTTCGCCGGCAAGCGCATCTACCGCTGCGGTACCGGCGTGGCGCTGAAGCAGGCGAAAGCGACCCTGACCAGGGCGCTGGCCGAAGCCCGCGAAGAAAGCCCGGGCGCGGCGCAGAAAACCGAGGCGCGCAGCGAGAAGGCAGGCGTCTACAAGCACCTGCTGACCGGTGTGTCCTTCATGTTGCCGATGGTGGTGGCGGGCGGCCTGCTGATCGCCCTGTCGTTCGTTTTCGGCATCGAGGCCTTCAAGGAGCCGGGCACCTTGCCCGCGGCGCTGATGCAGATCGGCGGCGAGGCGGCATTCAAGCTGATGGTGCCGTTGCTGGCGGGCTATATCGCCTGGTCCATCGCCGACCGTCCGGGGCTGGCCCCGGGCATGATCGGCGGATTGCTCGCCAGCTCTCTGGGCGCAGGGTTCATCGGTGGCATCATCGCCGGCTTCCTGGCCGGCTACAGCGCCCGAGCCATCAGCCGCTGGCTTAGGCTGCCGAGCAGTCTGGAGGCGTTGAAGCCGATCCTGCTGATCCCGTTGTTCGCCAGCCTGTTCACCGGGCTGGTGATGATCTACGTGGTGGGCAAGCCGGTGGCCGGGCTGCTGGCCGGGCTGACCGGATTCCTCGACAGCATGGGTACCACCAATGCCATTCTGCTGGGCATCGTCCTTGGCGCGATGATGTGCGTCGACCTCGGCGGGCCGGTGAACAAGGCGGCCTACGCCTTCTCGGTAGGGCTGCTGGCTTCGCAGAGCTATGCGCCGATGGCGGCGACCATGGCGGCGGGCATGGTGCCGCCGATCGGCCTGGGGATCGCCAGCCTCCTGGCCCGGCGCAAGTTCGCCCAGAGCGAACGGGAGGCCGGCAAGGCGGCGCTGGTGCTGGGGATGTGCTTTATCTCCGAAGGCGCGATTCCCTTTGCCGCCAAGGACCCGCTGCGGGTGATTCCCGCCAGCATCGCCGGTGGCGCGCTGACCGGGGCGCTGTCGATGTACTTCGGCTGCAAGCTGATGGCGCCGCATGGCGGGCTGTTCGTCATGCTGATTCCCAACGCGATCAACCACGCCGTGCTGTATCTGCTGGCGATCCTGGCGGGCAGCCTGGTGACCGGCGTGGTGTATGCGCTGATCAAGAAGAACGAGGTGGTGGAGCTGGCGGTGCAGCCGGTGAAGGGGTAAGGCTTGCGGGCCTCATCGCCGGCAACGCCGGCTCCCACAGGGTACTGAGCCAGTCACAAAATCTGTGTCCAACGCGAACCCTGTGGGAGCTGGCTTGCCAGCGATGGCGCCGGCACTGGCGAAGAGGTTGCCCGGCCTGACGCCATCGCCGGCAAGACCGGCTCCCACAGGGTACTGAGCCAGTCACAAAATCTGTGTCCAACGCGAACCCTGTGGGAGCCGGCGTTGCCGGCGATGAGGCCCTGCAAGGCCATACAATCAGGCCAGTTTCTCCAAAGCCCTCACCAACGACCCAACCTCTTCCGGTGTGGTCACGAACCCCGGCGTAATCCGGATGCAAGGCCCGCATGCCGAGCCCTCCCGCGCCACGGTGAACAGGTTGAACTCCCGCAGCAGCCGCTGCGCCATTGCTACCTGGTCGTGATGCCGGGTAAAGCGCAACGAGGTGATCCCGCAATACAACCGCGGATCATCCGGCGTCAGCACCTCGATCCCGTCGATCTCCCGCGCCGGCTTCACCCAGAGGTCGCGCAGGTAGTTCAGCCGGGCGCCCTTCACCAGCGACCCACCCATGGCCTCGTGCTCGGCGATCACCGTCGGCAAGGTCAGCCAGGCCGGTACGTTCGGTGTGCCGTAGGGCACCCGGGAACGGATGTCGTCCTGTGGATAACGCAGCTCGCCCATGTCCGCATCGACCGCGTCGATCCGGTCCGGGGCGATATAGAGCACGCCCAGGCTCAGCGGCGCGCCGATCCATTTCTGCAGGTTGAAACCGGCCAGGCCAATGCCCAGTCGTTCCAGGTCGAATTCCATCTGGCCGAGGGCGTGGGCGCCGTCGAGGATGATCTCCACGTCATGTTCGCGTGCCAGCCGGGCGATGGCTTCGAGCGGCATCACCAGCCCGGTGCGGTGGCTGACGTGGGTCAGGGCCATCAGGCGGATACGCGGGTTGCGCACGAAGGTGTCGCGGTAGCTTTCAAGGATGTTGTCGAAGGTGGCCGGATGCGGCAGTGCCAGGGTGATCAGCTTCAATCCGCGCTGGCGGGCCAGCCAGCCCATGGCGTTTTGCACGCTGTCGTAGTCCAGGTCGGTGACCAGCAGTTCATCACCCGGCTGCAGACGGTTGTAGTTGCGAATGATCGCCTGCACCGAGGCCGATGCGCTCTGGGTGATGGCAACGCTGCGCGGCGCAACCCCGAGCAGCCCGGCCACCGCATCGCGGCTATGCAGGCTGCCGATCTGCTCGAAATGCTGGCGCACCGGCACCGAGTTGCAGCGGTTGATGGTTTCGATATGGCCCTGGTACGCCTGGCTGACGGTGCGGGTCATGCGCCCGAAATAGCCGTATTCCAGGTTGATCGGGCCGGGTTCGACGTCGTACCTGGCGGCGATATCGCGCCAGTAGCCCTCATCGCGGGCCAGCAGGGAGGACTCGGATGACGGCAGTTCTGACATGGATGTTCTCGCTTGATCAGGGACGTGGGTATTGCTTGCGCAGGGGGTCGAGCAGGTCGGACAGGCCGTTGTGGTCAACCTCGTGCATCAGCGCCAGCAGGCTGCCCAGCTCGCCCTTGGGAAAGCCCTGGCGAGCGAACCAGTTGAGGTAATGGCCGGGCAGGTCGGCGATCAATCGGCCCTGGTATTTGCCGTAGGGCATTTCACGGGTAACCAGCAGGACGAGGGCTTCGGGATTCATAAGAAAGACATGCAGGAAAAGGCTGACGACTGGCGGGACGATACAGGCAATCTGCACGAAGGCCAAAGGACAGTTCATGCAGAAAGCGAGCATACAGATTCGGGATTTTTTTCTAACCAATTGAAATTATTGGGTTTTATGAAATAGGCGAAGCTGGCACGAAGCCTGCGATATCCCTTGCATCTTTCCTCATGCAAAAGGAGCTGTGTCATGACCGATACCAACAAAGAAGTCATTTCTGTCCTGAACGACCTGATCGAATTCAGCAAGGACGGCGAGAAAGGCTTCGCCACCTGCGCCGAGGACATCAAGCGCGCTGACCTGAAAACCTACTTCCTGCAACGCTCCGGCGACTGCGCCAGCGCGGCGGCCGAACTGCAGCAGCATGTCCGCAGCCTGGGTGGCGATCCCGAAACCTCCACCAGCCTGACCGGCGACCTGCATCGCCGCTGGGTAGACCTGAAGGCCATGATCACCGGCAAGGACGACGAAGCCGTGCTGAACGAGGCCGAGCGTGGTGAAGACCATGCGCTGAAGGCTTACAAGGAAGCGCTGGAAAAACTGGCGAAAATCGCTCCGGCATCGGCTTCGTACAGCCTGGTCGAGCGCCAGTACCACGGTGTGCAGCGCAATCACGACCAGGTCAAGGTGCTGCGCAACAGCGCTCGCGCCCAGTCCTGATCCTGGTCCTGAAAAAAAGCCCCGCTTCGGCGGGGCTTTTTTCTGCATGAAGCTGGCCTATGCGCAGCCCACCTTCATGCAGGGGCTTCCACACGGTCGCGACCATTGCTCTTGGCCCGGTACAGCGCCTCGTCCGCCTTGGCCATCATTTCCGCCAGGCCCATCGCAGTTCCCGGCTCGTACACCCCGATTCCGATGCTCACGGTTACCGAACGTTCATCCGCGCCGTAGGGCGGCAGTGCCCGCACGTTCAGGCGGATCCGTTCGGCCAGGATCAGTGCGCCGACCAGAACGGTGTCCGGCAGCACGGCCACGAATTCCTCGCCGCCATAGCGCGCCGCCAGATCGGTCGGGCGCAGCAGGCTGGCAGCGATGGCCCCGGCTACCCGCCGCAACGCCTCGTCGCCCCCGTGATGTCCATGCCGCTGGTTGAATCCGCGGAAGTGATCCACATCGATCATCAGCACCGCGACAGGGCGCTGGGTCCGCTGTGCCCTGGCCCATTCCCGGCGCAGTGTCTGGTCCAGCTGGCGGCGGTTGGCCAGGCCGGTGAGGCTGTCGGTGGCCGCCAGTTCCTCCAGGCTGCGCTCGGCGCTGCGGCGGCGCTTCAGCTCGCGACCGAGCATCTGGCTCAGCCACAGGATGCCGATGCACAACACCGCCGTCGCCGTACTGACCAGGATCGCGGTGCGTTTCCACGCGCCATAGACCTCGCTTACCGACTGGGTCACCACCAGCACCAGCGGCAGCCCCTGGACGCGGGCGAAGGTATACAGGCGCAACTGGCCGTCATCTGCCGAGGACGCGGTGAAACTGCCGTTGCCCTCGGCCAGCAGGCGGCGGAAATTGGGCCGGCTGGCGAAGCTGTCACCGATCTGCTCGTTGCGCTGCACACTTGGCTCCGTGGCGTTACGAGCCAGCAACCGGCCCTCGACGTTCATCAGGTTGATGGAGCTGTCGTGACCGACATCGAGCCGCTTGAACATGTCATTGAAGTGCGAGAGCCGCATCGCACCGATGGCCACGCCAGCAAACTTGCCATCGGCGCCGTCGATGCGCCGGCTGAAGCTGACGAGCCAGTGCGGATCGCCGGATCGGGCCTTGAAGGGCGGGCTGATGACCAGGCCAGTATCGGGATTGCGCCGATGTTCCTGGAAGATCGGGTTATCGGCGAAGCTGGCTGTGCGCGGGGTAATGCTGGCCGAATCGGCGACCACCTTGCCGTCCTGGTCCAGCCAGAGGATATCGCCGCGTACCGTGCTGCCGAAGGCCTGGTTGAACAGCACCTGCTGGCGCATGGGCGCCGGGATGCCCAGCAGCTCTGGATGCTGCACCGCCCAGATCAGGCTTTGCAGCGACAGGTCGTACAGCTCGACGTTGCGGACGATGTCGGTCTCGATCAGCTTGACGATATTGCCGGCCGAGCGGATGGCGCCCTGTTCCACGCTGGCCCGCTCGCGCATCAACAGGAAGGTGACGATGGCAATGATCGCTCCCACGGCAAGGCAACTGCCCAGGTTCAGGAGCAGCTCCGGGTGCTTCCGGTACAGGCCGGAGCGTGGGGGCGGGATGTGCGCGTTCATGGTCGCGAAGTTGCCTGGGCGTCGATGGCGCCGGAAAACGGATAACGCCGTGCGCCGGCGACAGGCTGGACTGTTCCGGGGGACGGTTCGGGTAAAGGAATTCCATGGTTTACCGCACGAAGGGCCTGTGCGGCGGCGGGTATTCTAGGTGGGGCGGGGATTGTAGGACAAGAATTTAGTGGTGGGGGCTGATGTATGGCTGTTGGTCATGTGTCGGGGCTGATGGCCTCATCGCTGGCAAGCCAGCTCCCACAGGGTCCAGCGATGAGGCCATCAACCCCAGCGATAAGTCAGAAGATGTTCACCGGATACTCGACGATCACCCGGTATTCATCGACATCGTTATCCACTGCCGAATACCCCTGGCTGCCCCGGTGCGCGGCCCAGCGCAGGCGCAGGGTCAGGTCCTTGAGCGTGCTTTCCTGGACGGTGTACGCCAGGTCCAGGTCGCGTTCCCAATGCCGTGCATTCTTGCCGTTTTCACTGTACCAATGGCCATACCCGGTACCCGCCGGATCGACCTTGGTCAGGTCCAGCTCACCCTTCGAATACGAGACCGATGTGGTCAGCCCCGGCACGCCCACCCCGGCGAAGTCGTAGTCGTACTTCAATTTCCAGGAGCGCTCGTTGGGCCCGTTGAAGTCCGAGTAGATCTGCGAGTTGTCGAGGAACACGCTGTCGCCCTGGTTGATGTAGTCGAACGGCGTGTTGCCATTGACCCGCTGGTACACCGCGGTGATCGCGTGGTACCCGACATTCACCGTGAAGTGCAGGCTGTAGGTGTTGTTGTCGATATGGCCGAGCAGGGCGTCGCCGGTGTCCTGGGTGTGGTAGTAGTGCAGGCCCGGGTTGAGGCTGACCAGGTCGTCGAGCTGCCAGGTGTAGTCGAGGTCGAAGTAGTACTGGTTCCAGATGTCCTTCAGCTCGGAGGCGTACAGGTTGCTGCTCAAGCCTTCGAGCGGCGTCCAGGCGGCGCCGGCCCAGTTCAGGTGACGGCTGTCGCGGTCGTCGGCGAGGCTGCCGTAGAAGGTATCGATGCGGCGGTGGCCACTCTGGTTGTACGGCTTGGTGAAGCTGGCCTGGCCGGCTTCGAGCATCAGGTTATCGATGCTGTTGTTGGTCAGGCTGAATCCGCGGAAAGTCTGCGGCAGCATGCGGCTTTCGCCGCCGGCGATCACCGGGTTGCTCAGGAACAGGTCACCGGCGCGCAGCACGGTGTCGAAGGCGCGCACCTTGATCGAGGCGCCGGCGCTGGAGAAGTCGTCCGGGGCCTTGCCGTAGTCATACCCTTCCTTGCCCGGGCTGTTGATCGGCAGGATGCTGGAACCGGCGGTGCCGCCACCGCCATCCAGTTTCAGGCCGAGCATGGCATAGGCGTCGAGGCCGAAGCCGACGCTGCCCTGGGTGAAGCCTGATTCGAACCTGCCGATGAAGCCCTGGCCCCATTCACGGTTATCGCGCACGCCGGGCAGCAACTGGTTGCGGTTTACATAGAAGTTGCGTGCCAGCACATCGAGGCTGGCGCCTTCGACGAAGCCTTCGGGCCTTTCTTCCTCGGCCTGGGCCTGCAGCGGCATAGTTGCAGCCAGTGCAAGAAAAAATGGGGTCAAACCTGGGGTCTTGATCACCTTGATGAACTCCTTGAGGTGGTTTTGCGGCAGTTTTTATTCTGGAGAGGGTGTTGTTCTTGTGCGGGGGCGTGCTGTGTTCCGGTACTTTTCACCAGGTAAAAAAAAGCCGCTGACGGGCAGCGGCTTTCAATGACAGACGCAGCAGGACAAAAGTCACCCGCGCGAACGTCGAGGGAAAAACGAGAGGGCGTTGCTGGCGATCAGCTGTCGCTGGCGTCATTCAGGCTGGCCTTGGAAGCGGTCTGTTCCGAATCTTTCGGAGCGTCCTGGCGTTGCTTGGCGAAGGCCTCGCGAGACTGCTCCATGGCAGCTTGATGGCGCGCGGTCTGGGCCACGAAGGCCTGGGATTCTTCAGCCATCGCCAGCGGCGAAAGCAGGACCGAGGACAGGACAAAAACGCTGGCAATACCCATGCTGTTGGACATTTGAACAACCTTCTTGCAGAGCAAGTATCTGTTTGGTGTGCTCAAAATAATCGTTAGCAAACGAACGAAAAAGATGGGTTTTGGAGATGGACTGTTGCTGTTTAAGTAATAGTCTTCTGGCAGGCTCAGGCTAGAGCATTTCGAAAGGAAATCGCGGCCCCTGTGGGAGCGGCGCTTAGGCGGGCAGGAGAATACCGAAGGTATTGGCGCCATCCTGGCTGCGCACGAACACACTGCCGCCATGCATCACCGCGATCGCCTTGACGATCGCCAGCCCCAGCCCGTGGTTGCCGCCGCCGGCGTTGCTGCGCGCCGCATCCACCCGGTAGAAGCGCTCGAACAGGCGCGCCAGATGCTCGTCGCCGATCGCCGGCCCCGGATTGCTCACGGCAATGCGCACTTGCCCCTCGCTGCTGTCGATGCTCACGTGGATCACCTGCTGCGCCCCGGTGTGCTGCACCGCGTTGTTGATCAGGTTGATCAGCGCCCGGCGCAGATGGGCCTTTTCGATCCGCACCTGGGCGTCCCCGGTCACTTCGACGCGCACCTGGGCGTCTTCGAGGATGAAGTCCAGGTAGTCGAGGGTGGTCGCCACTTCCTCGGCCAGCGAGGTGCTGATCAGCGCCGTGGCCTTGCTGCCCTGGTCGGCGCTGGCGAGGAAGAGCATGTCGTTGATGATGCTGCGTAGCCGCTCCAGCTCCTCGAGGTTCGATTGCAGCACTTCGAAGTAATGTTCGGCGCTGCGCCCGCGGGTGAGGGCGACCTGGGTCTGGCCGATCAGGTTGGTCAGCGGCGAACGCAGTTCGTGGGCAACATCGGCGTTGAAGGCCTCCAGCCGCGAGTAGGCCTGATCGACCCGCTCCAGCGCGGCGTTGAAGGCCTGGGCGAATTGCTCCAGTTCCGGCGGCAGCGCCGAGACCCGCAACCTCCCGCTAAGCCGCGGCGGTGCCAGTTGCTGGGCTTCGTCGGAAAGCTGGCGCAGTGGCCGCAAGCCTATTCGCGCTACCCAGTAGCCCAGCGCCGAGGCCAGCAGCACACCGACCACGGCCAGGCTGACCAGGGCGATCAGCAGGGTGCGCTGGGTATTCCAGAAGGTGTCGGTGTCGATACCGATGAGGAAGCGCAGCGGCGGGCGCTGCTCCAGTGCCGGCAGTTCGCTGAGCATGATCTTGAACGGGTACGGACTGTCGGCCAGGTAGACGTCGCGCATCCCCGGACGGCCCTCGGCGATATGCCGGATCACCGCGTCCGGCTGGCCATATTCGTAGCGGCTGTCGCTGCTCACCACCCAGAAGCGGATGCGCCGGTCTTCCTCGCTTAGCAGGTCGAGCTTGCGGGTGACCTTGCCCCAGTGTTCCTGGTTGCCGAAGCGCATCAGCGAGGATTCCAGCACGCTGTAGCGCGCCTCCAGTTCGGCCGAGGGCAGCAGGTCGAGGCTGCGGTCCACCTGTTTGTACAACGCCCAGCCGATCAGCACGAACACCAGCGCCGCGACCCCGGTGAACAGGGCGCTGAGGCGCAGCGCCAGGGAGTTAGCCCGCACGGTTTTCCAGGACATAGCCCATTCCCCGGATGGTGTGCAGCAATTTGCTCTCGAACGGCCCGTCGAGCTTGGCCCGCAGGCGCTTGATCGCCACTTCGACGACATTGGCGTCGCTATCGAAATTGATGTCCCAGACCAGCTCGGCGATCGCCGTTTTCGACAGGATCTCGCCCTGGCGCCGGGCCAGGACACTGAGCAGGGAGAATTCCTTGGCGGTCAGGTCCAGGCGCTGCCCGGCGCGGCTGGCCTTGCGGCTGATCAGGTCGACCCAGAGGTCGGCGACCTGGATCTGCACCGGTTCATGGCCGCCACTGCGCCGGGTCAGGGCCTGCAGGCGGGCGACCAGTTCGAGGAAGGAAAAAGGCTTGCCCAGGTAATCATCGGCGCCTTCGCGCAGACCATGGATACGGTCTTCGACCCGCTCGCGGGCGGTGAGCATGATCACCGGGGTCTGCTTGCGCGCGCGCAGGGCACGGAGTACGCCGTAACCGTCCAGGCCCGGGAGCATCACGTCGAGTACGATCACCGAGTAATCGCCCTCCAGCGCCAGGTGCAGACCCTCGATGCCGTCCCGCGCCAGGTCCACGGTGAAGCCCTGCTCGGTGAGTCCGCGGTGCAGGTAGTCGGCGGTTTTTTCTTCGTCTTCGATAATCAGCACGCGCATGGTCGGCTCTCAGTGGGCAATCGGCCGGGGCGCCGGGGCGGGGCGCTGGCGGCGGTGGAACAGGCGCTCGAGGGCCAAGTATATGACCGGCGTGGTGAACAGCGTCAGGGCCTGGCTGACCAGCAGCCCGCCGACCACGGCAATCCCCAGCGGCTGGCGCAGTTCGGCGCCGGCCCCGGCGCCGAGCATCAGCGGCACGGCACCGAGCAGGGCGGCAAGGGTGGTCATGATGATCGGCCGGAAGCGCGTCAGGCAGGCCTTGTGAATGGCTTCCTCGGCGCTCATGCCCTGGTTGCGATGGGCGTCCAGGGCGAAGTCGATCAGCAGGATGCCGTTCTTCTTGACGATGCCGATCAATAGCACCACGCCGATCAGGCCCATGATGGTGAAGTCCTGCCCCCACAGCCAGAGCAGGGCCAGGGCGCCGAGGCCGGCCGGCGGCAGGGTGGAGATGATGGTCAGCGGGTGCACGAAGCTCTCGTAGAGCACGCCGAGGATGATGTACACCGCCACCAGCGCGGCGAGGATCAGCCATGGCTGGCTCGACAGCGAACTCTGGAAGGCCTGGGCCGCGCCCTGGAAGGTGCCGCTGATCGAGGCCGGCATGCCCAGTTCGCGCTGGGTCCGTTCGAGGATGCTCACGGCATCGCCAAGCGCGACGCCGGGCGCCAGGTTAAACGACAGGTTGGCCGCCGGGAACAGGCCGTCGTGGGCGATCGATAGCGGGCCGGTGCTCGGCGCCTGGACGTTCGCCAGCGCCGCCAGCGGGACCATTTCACCGCTCAGCGGCGAGCGCAGGTAAAAGTAATTCAGGCTTTCCGCGCGGCCGCGCTGGCGCGCATCCAGTTCGAGGATGACCTTGTACTGGTTGGTCTCGGTCTGGAATTCGCTGATCTGCCGCTGGCCGAAGGCGTCGTAGAGGGCCTGGTCGACATCCGCAGTGGTCAGGCCGAAGCGCGCGGCGGCCTTGCGGTCGATCTCGATGCGGGTGACGCTGGCGCCCAATTGCAGGTCGTTGGACAGGTCGCGGAACGCCGGGTTGGCCTTCAGCCGTTCGGTCAGGCGTTCGGTCCACAGGTTCAGGGCCGGGCCGTCGTTGCTCTTGAGCACGTACTGGTACTGGCTGCGGCTGGGGCCGGAACTCAGGTTGATGTCCTGGCCGGCGCGCAGGTAGAGGACCACGCCGGGGACCTTCGCCAGCTTCGGCCGTAGGCGGTCGATGAACTCGCTGGCGGACACGTCGCGCTCGCCGCGGTCCTTGAGGGAAATCCAGAAACGTCCGTTGGCGATGGTCTGGTTGCTGCCGGTGACGCCCACCGAGTGGGAGAAGGCGCGTACCGCCGGGTCGGCGCCAATGATGTCGGCCAGGGCCTGGTGCTTGGCGATCATGTCCGGGTAGGAAACGTCCGCTGCCGCCTCGCTGGTGCCGAGCACGAAACCGGTGTCCTGCACCGGGAAGAAACCCTTGGGAATCAGCACATAGCCCACCACTGCCAGCGCGGTGCTGAGGAAGAACACGCCGAGCATCAGGCGTTGATGGGCCAGGGCCTTGTCCAGCAGGCGTTCATAGGCGGCGACCAGGCGTTCGCCGAAGCCCGGCTGCTTCTCCTTGTCGTGGCCCGGAGCATTCATGAACAGGGCGCACAGGGTCGGCGCCAGGGTCAGGGACACCAGCACCGAGATCAGGATGGTCGAGGTGGCGGTCAGGGCGAATTCCTTGAACAGCCGGCCGACCACCCCGCCCATGAACAGCAGCGGAATGAAGGCCGCCACCAGGGAAAAACTGATCGACACCACGGTGAAGCCGATCTCCCGCGCGCCCTTCATCGCCGCCTCGCGACGGCTGTCACCTGCTTCCAGGTGCCGGTGGATGTTCTCCACCACGACGATCGCGTCGTCCACCACGAAGCCCACGGCGATGACGATCGCCACCAGGGTCAGGTTGTTCAGGCTGAAGCCCATCACGTACATGAAGGCAAAGCTGGCGACCAGCGAGACCCCGAGCACCGCCGAGACGATCAGGGTTGCCGACCACTGCCGCAGGAACAGCGCCATCACCGCGATCACCAGCAGCACGGCGATGGCCAGGGTCAGTTCCACCTCGTGCAGCGAGGCGCGGATGGTCTGGGTGCGGTCCTGCAGCACCGAGACGTTGACCGTGGCCGGGAGCATTTCTTCCAGGCGCGGCAGCGCGTCGTTGACCCGGTCCACGGTGTCGACGATGTTCGCCCCGGGCTGACGGAAGATCACCAGGTTCAGGCCCTGCTGATCGCCGGACCAGGCCTTGACGTAGGCGTTCTCCGCACCGCTGATGACCTTGGCCACATCCTTGAGCTGGACCGGCGCGCCGTTGCGGTAGGAGACGATCAGTTGCGCGTATTGCTCGGGGTGGAACAGCTGGTCGTTGGTCGCCAGGGTGGACACGCTGTTTTCGCCATAGAGTGCGCCCTTGGCCAGGTTGAGGCTGGTCTGCTGGATGGCCAGGCGCAGGTCGGCCAGGGTCAGGCCGAGGGCGGCGAGCCTGTCCGGCTGGGCCTGGACGCGGATCGCCGGGCGTTGCTGGCCGGTGATGTTGACCAGGCCGACCCCGTCGATCTGGCTCAATTGCCGGGCCAGGAGGGTTTCGGCGTAATCGCTGAGTTCGTTGGCCGGCATGTGCTCGGAACTGACCGTGAGGATCAGCACCGGGCTGTCGGCCGGGTTGACCTTGCGCCACGTCGGTGGGCTCGGCATGTCCTGGGGCAGGCGCGCGGTGGCGGTGTTGATTGCCGCCTGGACTTCCTGGGCGGCGGTGTCGATGTTCTTGTCGAGGGTGAATTGCAGGATCAGGCTGGTGGAGCCGAGGGCGCTGCTGGAGGTCATCTGGGTCATGCCGGGGATGGCGCTGAACTGCACCTCCAACGGCGTGGCGACCGACGAGGCCATGGTTTCCGGGCTGGCCCCGGGCAGGTTGGCGGTGACCTGGATGGTCGGAAAGTCGGCCTCCGGCAGCGGCGCCACCGGCAGGCGCGGAAAGGCGATGGCCCCGAGCAGGACCAGGGCGAAGGTCAGCAGAAGGGTGGCGACCGGACGCTCGATGCACCAGGCGAAGATACCGCCGCGACCGCCGGGCAGGGCCGCGTTCATGGTTGTACGCTCGCTTCGCTACGGGCGACATCCTCGCTGGCCGGCCTGGCCTCGAGGATTTCCACGGTGGCGCCGGGCTTGAGCCGCGACTGGCCGTCGGCGACCAGGCGGTCGTTGGCCTCGACGCCGGTGATGACGCTGAGCTTGCTGTCCTGGTAAGTCACCTTGACCGGTACCGCCTCGGCCTTGTCCCCGGCGATGCGGTAGACGAAGTGCTTGTCCACGCCCTGGCGCACCACGCCCGGCGGAACCACCAGGGCATCGCGCTCGATGCCGGTCTGCACCCGCAGGGTCACCAGTTGGCCGGGCCACAGGCGTGCATCGGGGTTGGCGAAGGTGGCCTTGGCGCGCAAGGTGCCGGTGCCGGCGGCGATCTGGTTGTCGATCAGGCTCAGGCGGCCTTCGCCGAGCAGTTGCCCGCCGGTGTCGCCGTCGCCCTCCAGATAGGCCTTGATCGGCGCGGCCTCGCGGCTGGCGGTGAGCTGTTGCAGGGTCGGCAGCCAGCTCTGCGGGACGGAGAACTCCACGTTGATCGGGTCGAGGCGGGTCACGCTGAACAGGCCCTGGGTGTCGGTGCTGCGCACCAGGTTGCCTTCATCGACGTTGCGGATGCCGACCCGGCCGCTGACCGGCGACAGGATCCGGGTATAGGACAGTTGTACCTCGGCCGCGGCGATATTCGCCTGGTTGCCGAGCAGCGTGGCCTGGAGCTGGTTGACCAGCGCTTGCTGCTGGTCGAGGGTCTGGCGCGAGATACCGTTGTCTTCGCTGAGCAGGCGATAACGCTTCAGGTCGGTCTGCGCCACCTGCAACTGCGCCTGGCTCTGGCCAAGCTGGGCGCGGGCCTGGTCTAGGCTGGCGCGGATGGCGCGGTCATCGAGGGTCGCCAGCAGGTCGCCCTTGTGCACTTCCTGGCCTTCCTGCACTGCGATCCGCGTCAGCACGCCCTCCACCTGGGGGCGGATCACCACGCTGTGCAGCGATTGCACGGTGCCGATGGCGCTGAGCAAACGCGGGACATCCTCGCGCTGCACGGCGATCACGCTGACCGGGATGGCGCTGGAGGCCATGGGGCGTGCCGCCTGCGGGCGCTTGTTGACGAACCATGCGGCGCCGGCCAGGAGGACGATGGCCAGGAGGACAAGCAGCGTTCGAGGGCTGGAGATTCGCATGCGTCAAAGGCGCCGACAGGAGTGAAGAGTAAGGGCTGCATACCCTTATATAGGACAGAACGGGTCGCCACCGTGACGGCTGGCTGTCACGAATGTCAGCTACGGATCGTTACGGATGGACGGTGATGGCGATAGGCCTTAATGCTGCTCTGGGTCAAGTTTCCGTCAAGGGGCCAAACGTAGTATCTGCGCCCTGCTTTCATACCCCCATCCGAACGACGAGCGCCTCTCGATGAAGAGCAATCTGCCTGTGACCGGTCGAAATGTGGATTACCCCGTGGATGCGAACATCCTGTCCACCACGGATCTGACGAGTGCCATCACCTACGCCAACGACGAGTTCATCCGCATCAGCGGGTTTTCCCGCGAGGAGCTGATCGGCAGCGCGCACCATATCGTGCGCCACCCGGACATGCCACCGGCGGCCTTCGAACATATGTGGCAGACCCTGAAGAAGGGACGCTCGTGGATGGGGTTGGTCAAGAACCGCTGCAAGAACGGCGATCACTATTGGGTCAGCGCCTTCGTTTCGCCGATCACCAGCCATGGCCAGACCGTCGAGTACCAGTCGGTGCGGACCAAGCCGAGCGCGGCGCAGATCGACGCGGCCGAGCGGTATTACGCGCGCTTGCGCAGCGGCCAGCGCAGCCTGGCGGAGCGCCTGCCGGCATTGGGCATGGGCACGCGCCTGTCCCTGGGCCTGGGCGCATTGCTGGCCGTGGTGATGGGCGGCAGCGAGCTTCTGCTGCCGGAGTTTCCCGGGCGGGCCGTAGCGCAGTGGGGAGTGTTCGCCGGACTTGCCGCGCTGATGATCAAACGGACCCTGAGCCCGCTGGAGCGCCTCGGCGAACGCGCCCGTGACATCGCCGACAACCCGCTGAGCCAGCGCCTGTACACCGGCCGTCGCGATACCGTGGGGCAGGTCGAGTTCGCCCTGCAGATGCTCGAAGCGCAGATCGGCGCGGTGGTCGGGCGCATCGGCGACACCTCCAGGCGCCTGGCCGGGCATACCGCAGAGCTGGCCAGCCATCTGCAACACAGCCATACCACCACCCTCGGCCAGCAGGGCGATGCCGACCAGGTCGCCGAAGCGATCAACCGCATGGCGGCGCGAGTCGCCGAGGTCGCCAACAGTGCCCAACAGGCCTCGAAGGCGGCGGACCAGGCCGAAGGCGAGACCCAGGTCGGGCATCAACTGGTAGACCAGAGCCGTAGCACCATCCTGCAACTGGCGGGTGTCCTGGCCGAGGCGACCGACGTTGTCCACACCCTGGAAAACCACAGCGAAGAGATTTCCGGCGTGCTGGAGGTTATCCACAGCATTGCCGAGCAAACCAACCTGCTGGCCCTGAACGCAGCGATAGAGGCGGCGCGGGCCGGGGATCACGGGCGTGGCTTTGCAGTGGTGGCCGATGAAGTCCGCGGCCTGGCCCAGCGCACCGCGCAATCGACCGGTGAGATCCAGCGCATGATCACCATGCTGCAGAACGGCGCCCGGGATGCAGTGCAGGCGATGCAGCAGAGCAGCGACCATGCCGGCCAGAGCGTCGAGCAGGCCCAGCACGCCACCCAGGCGCTGCACGGCATCAGCCAGCGGGTCAACCAGATCAGCGAGATGAGCCTGCAGATCGCCTCTGCGGTGGAGCAGCAGAGCCTGGTCAGCGAAGACATCAACCGCAATATCATCAGCATCCGCCAGGCCAGCGAGCAAAGCGTCACGGCGGGCCAGCGCGGTCATTCCACGGCCAGCGACGTGGCCGGGCTCGCCGAAGACCTGCGCCGCCTGGCCGAAGAGTTCTGGTGCCGGCGCCAGTAATGCCGGATCAGAACCCGATGAAGCTGTAGTGTCCGGCGCTGGTGCCGGTGACCCTGGCCCCTGCCGAGCCGAGTTTTCCGGCAAGGTCGCCATCTTCCACGTGCAGGATCCACTCGGCGAGAGCCGCCTCGGTGTCGGCGGCGGTATCGCGCATGGCCTGGCGCAGCGCGCCGGTGTCCGGCAGGTAGGCGGTAAACCCGTTGCCTTTCAGTGCGCTGGTGTCGATGCCCAGGCGCTGGCAGACCAAGGCCTTGTTGCGAATATCGTCGCGGTCGGCCTGGCGCGAGCGTTCGATCAGTTCCATCAGCGTCGGATCCAGCACGCGCTCGCGGTGAATCAGCACCTCGCCGTCTTCCCAGGCTTCCGGCGGGCAGTCCTTGGCCTGCGGGCGCAGCGGGATATGCGGATTGATCTCCATCGGGTAGATGCGGCAGACCAGCGGGCGTCGCTCGTAGATCATGCAGCGCAGCTCGGCGTCGAGGTTGCGGCACGGGCCCGGATTGAAGGCAGCGAAGGTGATGGCGACATACGCCTCGGTGTCGCCGCAGGGCACGGCGCAGGAGCGACGGCGGGCGTGGTCCTGTTGTTCGGCGGGCAGCCCGATGCCGTTGGCGAGGAAGGCCTCGACCAGCACGATGACCTGGCCGCCGTCATCGATCCACTGTTGCGCTTCGCCCAGGGTCAGGGGGACATGGTGGCCTGTGCAGCAACGGCCGCAGCCGGTGCAGTGGAAGCGGGTGGTATCGGAGGCGCTGTTCACGGTTTCCCTGGGGTCCATTCAGTGACGTAGGCGCTCTTCTGGCGCCGGTCGTAGAGGCACAGTTCGGTGCCCTTGCGGTTGTTCATGTGCTTTTGCGGGTAGCGGCCCTGCAGAAGCAGCGCAGAATAGCCGCTGCGGTCATCGAATTCGGCGCTCTTGCCCAGGGCGCGGACGTCCTTGAGCTGGCTGGCCGCGGTGCAGGCGCGCAGCAGTTGCTTGTCGTGCTCGGCCCAGGCCTGGTCGCTGGAAGCGTGGGCGAGAGGGGCAAGCAGAAGCAGGCTGAGGATGGCGGCTTTCATGAGGGAAGTGGCTCCTCTGGGGGCTGAGTGCCGGAGTATGCCAGAGGGAACTGATGGATGGCGTTACACGGACCCTGTGGGAGCGGGTTCACCCGCGATTACGGTAGTGGACTCACTGTCGCAATCGCGGCGGTTCGGCGCTCCGATGAACCCGCTCCCACAGGGTCCGCTGAGCTTTTTATCTTTCGGTAAAGGCCACGGTCCGCGCCGCAACGATCAGGCAGTCGGTCAGCTCCGGCGAGGAGAATTTGGTCAACACCGCATTAGCCCCGGCTGCCTTGGCTTTTTCACTGTTCATCGCACTGTCCAGCGAGGTGTGCAGCAGCACATAGAGATGCTGGAAGTCCGGCGTTTCACGCAAGGTGCGGGTGAACGAGTAGCCATCCATTTCCGACATTTCGATATCCGAGACCACCACGTCGATTTCCTGCTCGGTGCCCTGCAGGTCCAGCAACACCGCAATGGCGTCCTTGGCACTGCGCGCCGTGTGGCACTCCAGCCCGAGCCCGCGAAGGGTGTAGACCGACTGCTGCAGCGCCACCTGGCTGTCATCCACCACCAGGATGTTGGTGGCCTTGAGGATGGCGGCGTCCTCTTCGCTGATCTGCGCAGGCGCTTCCTGGTGCTGGGCCGGGGTGATGGTGTGGATGACTTTCTCGATGTCCAGCACCTGCACCAGGGTGTCGTCGATCCGGGTCACGCCGGTAATGAACGACTTCTCCCCCGAGCCATAGGGCGGCGGGCGGATGTCGGTGCTCTTGCAGTGGACGATGCGCGCCACCGCCTGGACATGCAGGCCCTGCTTGGAGCGGCTGATATCGGTGACGATCAGGCAGCCACCGTCAGGATCGGCCAGTGGCCGCTCACCGATGGCGCGGGACAGGTCGATCACCGGCAGCGAGTTGCCGCGCAGGGTCGCCACGCCCTTGACGTGGGGATGGGCCTCGGGCAGGCGGGTCAAGGGCGGGCAGGGAATGATCTCGCTGACCTTGAGCAGGTTGATCGCCATCAGCTTGCCGCTGCGCAAGGTGAAGAGCAGCAGCGACAGCGAGTCCGCGCGGGTTTTTTGCGAGAACATAGAAACCTTCGTGCGTAGAGGATGGATTCGGGGGCTTGTGCCGGGTTATCGACCCGAGCGCGCCGCCCTTTAGCATATTCGTAAATCAGCGCAGGCCAAGCCGGCGCGCCAGGCGCGCGAGGTTGGCACGGTCCAGGCCCAGTTCGCGTGCCGCGCTGGCCCAGTTGTGCTGGTGGCGTTCCAGGCATTGGCCGATCAACTGGCGCTGGTAGTTGTCCAGGGCCTGGCGCAGGTCGCCGCCGCGTTCCCCGTCGCGGCTGACCGGCGGCGGTGTCGCGGATGGCGTGGTGACGCCAGGCAGGTCCAGGTCGGCGGCGTCGAGGGTCAGGATGCGTGGCCGGTCCCGATGCTGTCCCAGCGCCTTGAGCGCCGAGCGCCCGATCAGGTGTTCCAGTTCGCGTACATTGCCCGGCCAGTCGTAGGCCAGCAACGCGGCCTGGGCCTCTGCGCTCAGGCGCAGGCTGTTGAGGCCCATGCGCGAACGGTTCTGTTCGAGGAAGTAGCCGGCCAGCAGCAACACATCGCGACCGCGTTCGCGCAGGGCTGGCACCGGCAAGGGATAGACGCTCAGGCGATGATAGAAATCGGCGCGATAACGACCGGCACGGACTTCCTCGGCCAGGTCGCGGTTGGTGGCAGCGATCAGGCGCACATCGACGCGGTGCTCCTGGTCCGAGCCGAGGCGCTGCAACTGGCCGCTCTGCAGGACCCGCAACAGTTTCGCCTGGACCATCAGCGACAGTTCGCCCACTTCATCGAGGAACAGCGTGCCGCCGTTGGCCAGCTCGAACTTGCCGCGCCGCTCGCCCACGGCACCGGTAAAGGCGCCGCGCACATGACCGAACAATTCGCTTTCCACCAGGGTGTCGGGCAATGCCGCGCAGTTGAGGCTGATCAGCGGCTTGTCGGCACGCGACGAGGCCTGGTGGATGGCCTGGGCCACCAGTTCCTTGCCGACCCCGGTCTCGCCGGTGACCAGCACGGTCAGGTCGCTGCCGCCGACCAGGCGGATCTCTTCCAGCAGGCGCTTATGCGCCTTGCTCTGGCCGATCAGTTCCTTGGCCTGCTGGTCGCTGGCCTGGCGATAGACCTCGGCGCGCAGGGCCAGGCCTTCGATACGCTGGGCCACGTTGACCGTGGCCGCCGCCAGGCTGGCGAAGGCTTGCAGGGAGTCCAGCTCGGCTTGCCGGAAGCTGTCCGGCTGCAGTGCATCGAGGGTCAGCAAGCCCCAGGGCCGCTCATCGACGAACAGCGGGCAGCCCATGCAGTCATGGACCTCCAGTTGCTGGTGCAGGCCCTCGACCAGGCCGTCGTAGGGGTCGGGCAGTTCGCTGTCGCTGGCAAAGCGGGTCGGCCCGTTGCGGCTGAGCAAGGCGGCGAAGCGCGGGTGCTCGCTGACCCGGAAGCGCCGACCCAGGGTGTCGGCGCTGAGACCGTCCACGGCCAGGGGCACCAGCCACTCGCCGTCCAGGCGCAGCAGCGCGGCGGCATCGCAGGGCAGCAAGGCACGCATGGCCTGCAGCAGGCGGCGGTAGCGCTCGCGTTCGGGCAGGTCGCGGGACAGATCGCTGACCAGGGGGAGGAGGGCGGTAAGCAGAGGGGTTGAGGTCATAATGACTCCATGTAGTCGTAATGACTCTAGCAGACTTGCGTCATTTTGACTTTATTGGGGCGCAAATGCCCGATTTCATTGGCCTTTGTCGTTGGCATGGATTCTGAAACGCACTTGCCAGTATTTACACAGAAGCCCATCAGGCTCAGGAGTCGTTTCATGCTGACCGCCGAAGACCGTGCAATCATCAAGGCCACCGTTCCGCTGCTGGAAAGCGGTGGGGAAGCCCTGACCACCCATTTCTACAAGATGATGCTCAGCGAGTACCCCGAGGTACGCCCGCTGTTCAACCAGGCCCACCAGGCCAGCGGCGACCAGCCCCGGGCGCTGGCCAACGGCGTGCTGATGTACGCCCGGCACATCGACCAGCTGGAGCAACTGGGCGGGCTGGTCGGGCAGATCGTCAACAAGCATGTGGCCTTGCAGATACTTCCGGAGCATTACCCGATCGTCGGGGCCTGCCTGCTGCGCGCCATCGAGGAAGTGCTCGGCCGCGAGATCGCCACGCCGCAGGTGCTGAAGGCCTGGGGCGCGGCTTATCAGCAACTGGCGGATATCCTGATCGGTGCCGAAGAAGGCCTGTACCAACAGAAGGAGCAGGCCAAGGGCGGCTGGCGCGGCGCGCGGGCTTTCACGCTGGTCGAGCGCGTCGAGGAGAGCGCCGAAATCGTTTCCTTCTACTTCGCTCCGGTCGATGGCCAGCCGGTGCTGGTGGCCGAGCCGGGCCAGTACATCGGCCTGCAACTGCTGATCGATGGCGTCGAGCAGCGCCGCAACTATTCGCTGTCGAGCCTGGGCGACGGTCGCCTGTACCGCATCAGCGTCAAGCGCGAGGCGGACGGCAAGGTGTCCAATTACCTGCATGACCAATTCAAGGTCGGCGACCGGATCAACCTGTTCCCGCCGGCGGGGGACTTCACCCTGGCGGCCAGCGACAAGCCGCTGGTGCTGATCAGCGGCGGCGTGGGTATTACCCCGACCCTGGCCATGCTCGACAAGGCGCTGGAAAGCGGACGGCAGATCCATTTCATCCATTGCGCGCGCAACGGCGGGGTGCATGCGTTCCGTGAGCATGTCGATGCCCTGGCGGCACGTCATCCGCAGCTCAAGCGCTTCTATTGCTATGACGTGGATGATGGCGTGAGTTTGCCGGGGGATGCGCTGGGGCCGTTGAGCCAGGACCAGTTGGATCGGTGGCTGCCGGCCGAGCGTGACCTGGATGCCTACTTCCTCGGGCCCAAGGGCTTCATGGCCGCGGTCAAGCGCCACCTGAAAGCGCTGCGGGTGCCGGAAGGGCAGAGCCGCCATGAGTTCTTCGGGCCGGCTGCTGCCTTGGAGTAACCATTAGTAGCAGGATCTCCGCGGATGTGTGGGAGCGGGTTTACCCGCGATTACGATGGTGAATTCACCACCGTAATCGCGGGTGAACCCGCTCCAACAGGATTCGGTGGTGTCTTCAACGCCCATTAATCCTGTTTTAATCCCCTTCCTCTTCACTGCCACCCTGCGCCTGCGTTTTTCACGCCGACTTCACCTTCGATCTGCCGTCTGCCTGTAGACTTTCCGCCGGCGCACCGTCATCTTGTGCGCCCCGCGGCTTTCGCGTGGCCGCGAGTCGATCCATTTAAACGTGAAGGGAATGGCAATGAACGAGCAAACGCAGCGCCTGAATCGGGAACGGCGCTTCCTGGTCCTGCTGGGCGTGATCTGTCTGGCATTGATCGGCGGCGCACTCTATATGCAGATCGTCCTGGGCGAGGCGCCGTGCCCGTTGTGCATCCTGCAGCGCTATGCACTGCTGCTGATCGCCCTGTTCGCCTTCATCGGCGCCGCCATGCCCGGCCGGCGCAGCCTGACGATCTTCGAGGGACTGGTGGTGCTCAGCGCCCTGGGCGGAGTCGCCGCTGCCGGCAACCATGTCTATATCCTCGCCAATCCGTCCGTCAGTTGCGGCATCGATACCCTGCAACCGATCGTCGACGGCCTGCCCCTGGCCTCGGTGCTGCCGCTGGTGTTCCAGGTCGACGGTTTCTGCACCACACCATACCCGCCTGTATTGGGACTTTCCCTTGCACAATGGGCACTTGTAGCATTCGTCCTGACTGCCGTCCTGGTGCCGCTGGGCATCTGGCGCAACCGTCGCCAGGGTTAGACAAAAGTCATGTTTTGACGCAAGTCCCTTGTGCCGTGAAATTTCCCACAGTGCGCACAGGGCGATTGACTTGCGTCAACCCGAAACCCTTGTAGGACGGGCGTTCCAGCGCTAATGGAACGGGTGCGACAAACTGTCGCGAAACTGATTTTTCGGGCTGGATTATTACACTTCCTGTAAAAGATTGTTGCTCAATAAGTCATAGTCAAGGGGGGGCGACCTATCTACAATCGCCCCCAATTTCCGTTCGGCACTGCTTGCAAGTCGCAGTTTCAAAGGCTCCGCAGCCTTTCTTGCTGACTTCGACGAGCATCGCCTGCGGCGATGCCGGGCTGACTCCCCTCCGTGATTTTCCGCACCAAATGGACTTGGTCTGAAATACAGGCCTGTTGCCTACGAAGTCAGAACAATAACCACGCACCACCCAAGGTTTATGCCGAGCAGCGACGCTCCTCAAGGTATGACCTTATTCGCCCGTAAATGCTGACACCAGGCAGGAAGAAGTGTTGGCGACCAAAACACAAATTGCATTGAAGCAAGCTGATCTAGAGGTCGTGAGATGAGTAAAAAGCGTTACCCCAGACTGTTTGGCATTCTGCCCTTTTTAGGCATGCTTTTACTCAGTGGGTGCAACTGGACCCTGCTCGACCCGAAAGGTCAGGTCGGCATTGAGCAAAAGAACCTGATCCTGATCGCCTTCGGCCTGATGCTGCTGGTGGTCGTCCCGGTCATCTGCATGACCCTGGCGTTCGCCTGGAAGTACCGCGCTTCCAACAAGGCTGCCAAGTACACCCCGGACTGGTCGCACTCGACCAAGATCGAAGTGGCGGTCTGGACCATCCCGGTCCTGATCATCATCGCCCTGGGTATCGTCACCTACAAAACCACCCATGAGCTGGACCCGTATCGTCCGCTGGTTTCCGACGTGAAGCCGGTGCAGATCGACGTGGTCGCCCTGGACTGGAAGTGGCTGTTCATCTACCCGGAACAAGGCATCGCCACCGTCAACAAGATCGTCTTCCCGGCCAATACCCCGGTCAACTTCCGCGTGACCTCCGACGCCGTGATGAACTCGTTCTTCATCCCTGCGCTGGGTGGCCAGATCTACGCGATGGCCGGCATGACCACCAAGCTGCACCTGATCGCCAACGAGAACGGCGAGTTCGACGGTATCTCGGCGAACTACAGCGGTGCAGGCTTCACCGGCATGAAATTCAAGGCAGTCGCCACCTCCCAGGCCGATTTCGAGGCGTGGGTGAACGAAGTCAAGCAGTCGCCTAAGCAGCTGGACAAAGCTGAGTACGAGGCCTTGGCCAAACCGAGCGAAAACAATCCAGTCGCGCTGTACAGCGTGGCGCCGGCCGACCAGTTCCAGACCATCGTCGACAAGTACGAAGGCATGAACCGCGGCAAGCCGGTGGTACACGAGAAGGCCGAGCACAAAGAAGCAGCGGCCACTACCGGTACCGAAGGGATGGACGTGAGTATGCATTCAGCTGCCGGGGCAGAGGAGTAAGAGATGTTCGGTAAATTAAGTCTGGACGCGATCCCGTATCACGAGCCGATCGTCATGGTGACCCTCGCCATGATCGCGCTCGGCGGTATCGCGTTGTTCGCGGCAATCACCTATTTCAAGAAGTGGACCTACCTCTGGTCCGAGTGGCTGACCTCGGTCGACCACAAGAAGATCGGCGTGATGTACATCATCGTCGCCATGCTGATGCTGATCCGCGGCTTCGCCGACGCGATCATGATGCGTACCCAGCTCGCGGCCGCCACCGGTGGCGCCGAGGGCTACCTGCCGCCTGAACACTATGACCAGATCTTCACCGCCCACGGTGTGATCATGATCATCTTCATGGCGATGCCATTCTTCACCGGCCTGATGAACCTGGCGCTGCCGCTGCAGATCGGCGCCCGCGACGTGGCCTTCCCGTTCCTCAACTCCCTGAGCTTCTGGCTGCTGGTGTCCGGCGTTGCGCTGGTCAACATCTCCCTGGGCGTGGGCGAGTTCGCCAAGACCGGCTGGGTGGCCTATCCGCCGCTGTCGGGTATCCAGTACAGCCCGGGTGTCGGGGTTGACTACTACATCTGGGCACTCCAGTTGTCGGGTCTGGGTACGACGCTGACCGGTGTGAACTTCCTGGTGACCGTGCTGAAAATGCGCGCCCCTGGCATGAAACTGATGGACATGCCGATCTTCACCTGGACCTGCACCTGGGCCAACGTCCTGATCGTGGCTTCGTTCCCGATCCTGACCGCTGCCCTGGCCCTGCTGACCGTTGACCGTTATCTGGACTTCCACATCTTCACCAACGAGCTTGGTGGGAACCCGATGATGTACGTCAACCTGTTCTGGGCGTGGGGTCACCCTGAGGTGTACATCCTGATCCTGCCGGCCTTCGGCGTGTTCTCGGAAGTGACCTCGACCTTCACCGGCAAGCGCCTGTTCGGTCACCACTCGATGATCTACGCATCGGGCGCGATCGCGGTACTGGGCTTTGCGGTCTGGCTGCACCACTTCTTCACCATGGGTTCGGGCGCCAGCGTCAACACCTTCTTCGGTCTGGCGACGATGCTGATCTCGATCCCGACCGGCGTGAAACTGTTCAACTGGCTGTTCACCATCTACCAGGGCCGCCTGCGCTTCACCGCGCCAGTACTCTGGACCCTGGGCTTCATGGTCACCTTCTCCATCGGTGGCATGACCGGCGTTCTGCTGGCCGTTCCAGGTGCTGACTTCGTGCTGCACAACAGCCTGTTCGTGATCGCCCACTTCCACAACGTGATCATCGGCGGTGCGGTCTTCGGCTACGTGGCGGGCTTCGCCTTCTGGTTCCCGAAAGCCTTCGGTTTCACCCTGAACGAGAAGTGGGGCAAGGCTGCCTTCTGGTTCTGGATCTCCGGCTTCTACGTGGCCTTCATGCCGCTGTACGCCCTGGGCTTCATGGGTATGACCCGTCGTCTGAACCACTCGGACAACCCTGCCTGGGAACCGTACCTGTACGTTGCCGTGGTCGGCGCCGTGCTGATCCTGTTCGGTATCGCTTGCCAGCTGATCCAGCTGTACGTGTCGATCCGCGATCGCAAGGACAACCTGGACGTCACCGGCGACCCATGGGGCGGCCGTACCCTGGAATGGTCGACTTCGTCGCCACCTGCGTTCTACAACTTCGCCACCATGCCTGAGAAAGTCGGCCTGGATGCCTGGCACGAAGCCAAGGAAGCCGGCGTTGCGTACAAGGTTCCGGCCAAGTACGAAGCGATCCACATGCCGAACAACACCTCCACCGGTGTGTTCATGGGCCTGTTCCTGACCATCTTCGGCTTTGCCTTCATCTGGCACATCTGGTGGCTGGTCGGCGTCAGCCTGTTCGCCACCGTCGCAGTCTTCGTTCGCCACGCTGCGCGTGACGACCAGGGCTACATGGTTCCGGCCGAGGAAGTGGCGCGCATCGAAGGTGAGCGCATGAAAGCCCTGGGTCTGGCCACTGGTGCGCCTGCCGGTGCACGTGTCGAATCGTTTGAGCGGGTTTAATCAATGTCCAGTCATGTAATCAACGCAGATGCTCATGGTCACGACCATGGGCATGACGATCACCACCACGACTCGAGCCAGATGACCGTATTCGGTTTCTGGCTGTACCTGATGACCGACTGCATCCTGTTTGCGTCGATCTTCGCCACCTACGCGGTGCTGTCCGGCAACTTCGCCGGCGGCCCGTCGGGTCATGACATTTTCGAACTGAACTACGTACTGGTCGAAACCGCGCTGCTGCTGTTCTCCAGTATCACCTTCGGTTTCGCCATGCTGCAGATGTACAAAGGCAACAAGGGTGGCGTGCTGGCCTGGCTGGCAATCACCTGGCTGCTGGGTGCAGGCTTCATCGGCATGGAAGTCAACGAGTTCCACCTGCTGATCAGCGAAGGCTTCGGCCCTAGCCGCAGCGGCTTCCTGTCTGGCTTCTTCGCCCTGGTCGGCACCCACGGTCTGCACGTGACCGCGGGCCTGATCTGGATGGCGATCATGATGTACCAGATCAACAAGGACGGTATCACCAACACCCACAAGACCCGCATGAGCTGCCTGAGCCTGTTCTGGCACTTCCTGGACGTGGTCTGGATCTGCGTGTTCACCGTCGTGTACCTGATGGGGGTTCTGTAAATGGCTAACGCACACAACAGCCACGGCCACGACGAAGCCAACCACGGCAGCGTCAAGTCGTACGCCATCGGCTTCATCCTGTCGGTGATCCTCACCGTCATTCCGTTCGGCCTGGTGATGTACCCGACCCTGCCGAAGGACATGACCCTGCTGATCATCGTTGCCTTCGCAGTGATCCAGATCGTGGTGCACCTGTACTACTTCCTGCACCTGGACAGCTCGAAGGCAGCACGTTCCAACGTGACGTCGTTCCTGTTCACCGGCCTGGTCATCGCCCTGCTGGTCGGCCTGTCGCTGTGGATCATGTTCAGCATCCACACCAGCATGATGGCGAAGTGAGGTAATCCGGCATGTCCCTGAAACACTTTATCCAGATCACCAAACCGGGAATCATCTTCGGTAACGTGTTGTCCGTGGCGGGCGGTTTCTTCCTCGCTGCGGCAGGGCATGTCGATTTCATGCTGTTCCTCGCCACGGTGATTGGTACCTCGCTGGTCGTAGCGTCCGGTTGCGTCTTCAACAACTGGATCGACCGCGACATCGACATCAAGATGGAGCGCACCAAGAACCGCGCAATGGTTCAAGGTGCGATCTCGTCGCCGGTAGCCCTGGCCTACGGCACCCTGCTCGGGGTTGCCGGCCTGGGCCTGCTGTTGTTCAAGGCCAACGCCCTGGCGGCCTTGTTCGGCCTGATCGGCTTCATCATCTACGTCGGTTTCTACAGCCTGTACCTCAAGCGCAAGTCGGTGCACGGCACCCTGGTTGGCAGCCTGTCCGGTGCCATGCCTCCGGTGATCGGCTACTGCGCCGTGAGCGGCACCTTCGACCTGGCTGCGCTGACCCTGCTGGTGATGTTCAGCCTGTGGCAGATGCCGCACTCGTACGCGATCGCGATCTTCCGCTTCAACGACTACCGCGCCGCGTCGATTCCGGTCCTGCCGGTCGCCCGTGGCGTGGCGGCGGCGAAGAAGCAGATCATCTGGTACATCGTGGCCTTCCTGGTCGCCACCCTGATGCTCACCATTGGCGGCTACGCCGGCCTGAGCTACCTGGCCGTCGCGGCGGCCATGGGCCTGTACTGGTTGTACATGGCCTGGGGCGGCAACAAGGTGGCCGATGACCGCCTGTGGGCGCGCAAGGTATTCGCCTTCTCCATCTTCACCATCACTGCCCTGAGCGTGATGATGTCGGTGGATACCCGCACCCCGGCGGAAGTGCTGATGACCTACGTGCAATGAGCACCGACGGTTGACGAAAACGCCCCGGCGCCGAGAGGTTCCGGGGCGTTGTTGTTTGTCTTGAGGGCCTCATCGCCGGCAACGCCGGCTCCCACAGGTTCAGCGGTGCACACGATACCTGTGGGAGCCGGCGTTGCCGGCGATGAGGCCAGTGGGGTAATCACAGGGTCTATGAAATAACGCTTTACAAGAATCCACCCCCGGCCCTATCTTTCAGCCTCGGCCACAGGAGTGGCCAACGTCGCTCGGACGGTTCCGGGCGCTTACGTCTTCGAGGAAATCATGGCCGAACAAGGTTCGCCGCGCCGTTTTGCGCGCATCGATCGTCTCCCCCCCTACGTCTTCAACATCACCGCCGAACTCAAGATGGCCGCGCGCCGTCGTGGCGAGGACATCATCGACCTGAGCATGGGCAACCCCGACGGGGCCACGCCGCCGCATATCGTCGAGAAGCTGGTGCAGGTCGCCCAGCGTGAAGACACCCACGGCTATTCCACTTCCCGAGGCATCCCCCGTCTGCGCCGCGCGATTTCGCGCTGGTACGAGGAGCGCTACAAGGTCGAGATCGACCCCGAGAGCGAAGCCATCGTTACCATCGGCTCCAAGGAAGGCCTGGCACACCTGATGCTGGCTACCCTGGACCACGGCGACACGGTGCTGGTGCCCAACCCCAGCTACCCGATCCACATCTACGGTGCGGTAATCGCCGGCGCCCAGGTGCGTTCGGTGCCGCTGGTCCCGGGCGTGGACTTCTTCGCCGAGCTGGAGCGGGCCATCCGCGAGTCCATTCCGAAACCGAAGATGATGATCCTCGGCTTCCCCTCGAACCCTACGTCGCAGTGCGTGGAGCTGGACTTCTTCGAGCGGGTGGTTGAACTGGCCAAGCAGTATGGCGTGCTGGTGATCCACGACCTGGCCTATGCCGACATCGTCTACGACGGCTGGAAAGCCCCGTCGATCATGCAGGTGCCGGGAGCCAAGGATATCGCGGTGGAGTTCTTCACCCTGTCCAAGAGCTACAACATGGCTGGCTGGCGGATCGGCTTCATGGTCGGCAATCCGGAGCTGGTCAGCGCCCTGGCGCGGATCAAGAGCTACCACGACTACGGCACCTTCACTCCGCTGCAGGTCGCGGCCATCGCCGCCCTTGAAGGCGACCAGCAGTGCGTGCGCGACATCGCCGAGCAGTATCGCCAGCGCCGCAACGTGCTGGTCAAGGGCCTGCACGAGATCGGCTGGATGGTCGAGAACCCCAAGGCATCGATGTACGTCTGGGCCAAGATTCCCGAGCAATACAAGCATCTCGGCTCCCTGGAGTTTTCCAAGAAGCTGCTGGCCGAAGCCAAGGTCTGCGTGTCGCCGGGCATCGGCTTCGGTGACTACGGCGACGATCACGTGCGCTTCGCCCTGATCGAGAACCAGGACCGGATCCGCCAGGCTGTGCGCGGCATCCGCCAGATGTTCCGGGCCGACGGCATCGAGGCGCCGAAAGCCGCCAAACCGGCCAAGGTCTAAGGCACGCCCGAAAGGCCCGAAGCCCCCGTGATACGGGCGCTTCGGGCCTTTTTCCTTCCGCCGGTCGGGCGCCCGGATTTCTTTTCGTCACCCCCTTCTCAACGGCGTGGCATCGCATAGAATTGGCGACGGGATTCTCCCCATAACAATTCTTGCTCCCCCCTCCCGACATCATGTCCGATACCCATCCTTGCTTGAGCTGTGGCGCCTGCTGCGCGCATTTCCGTGTGTCCTTCTTCTGGGGCGAATGCACCTCGGCCGGCGGTTGCGTGCCGGATGACCTGGTGGTGCAGATCACCCCGAGCCGGGTCGCGATGATCGGCACCGATGCCAAGCCGACGCGTTGCATTTCCCTGTCGGGCGAGGTGGGCAAGGCGGTCGCCTGCACCATGTACGAACAGCGTTCCAGCCCATGCCGGGAATTCGAGGCGTCCTGGGAAAACGGCGAGCACAATCCGCGTTGCGACGACGCCCGCGCCGCCCATGGCCTGCCGCCGTTGCAGCCATTCGATTTCGACATGGGCTCGACCGCGGCCTGACCGCTATTGGCTGGAGCGGGTGCCCCACTGCACCACCAGCATGCCCACCACGATCAGCCCGACCCCCAGCAGCCGTGCCAGGTTGACCGGGCGCTCGGGCAGGCCCATCAGGCCCCACTGGTCGATGGCTAGCGATGACAGCACCTGGCCGGCAATCACGCAGACGATGAAACCCGCTGCGCCGAGCTTGGGCGTCAGGATCAGCGCCGCAGTGATATAGACCACGCCTGCCACCCCGCCGAACCATGCCCACCAGGGGGCCTGGCCCAGTGCCGCCACTTGCGGCATCGGTGCGCGCATCAGCCAGAGCGCGGGCAATACCATCAGCACACTGACTGCAAGCGAGACCAGCGTGGCCCATAGTGGATGACCAAGCAGGCGACCTAGCGCAGCGTTGCTCCCGGCCTGGAACGGCACGGCAGCTCCGGCGAGCAGGGCGATCAGCGGCAGCGCTACGACAGCGGGGGCGATGTTGAGATTCATGGCGGACTCCTTGATACGCACGATGGGCATAAGGCAGTCTTGGTTATCCACAGGCTGGATGGAAATTCGAATTTTGCACGGGGACTATTCGTCATATGGATGATCTGCGCCGTATCGACCTCAATCTGTTGCTGACCCTGCATGCCCTTCTGGCCGAGCAGCATGTTTCCCGTGCCGCCTTGCGCCTGCATCGCAGCCAGCCGGCGGTGAGCCATGCGCTGGCACAGTTGCGCGATATCTTTGCCGATCCGTTGCTAGTACGCCGGGGAGGGCGCTTGCAGCCCACGGCCCGTGCCCTGGAGTTGGCCCAGCCGCTCAGAGAGGCATTGCAGCAACTCGATGCCTTGCTCAGCAGTCCCGGCTTCGATCCGCTGCGGGCGCGGCGCAGTTTTCGCCTGGCGATGTCGGACTATGGCGCGAGGGTTGTCCTGCCCCGTCTGGTTCGTGCGTTGCGCGTCGAGGCGCCGGAGGTGGATCTGGTGGTGACCCAGGGCAGTCGCGAAGCGATGCTCAGCCAGTTGTTCGATGGCGAAATCGATCTGGCGCTTGGGGTCTTTCCGACCCTGACCGCGCCGTTGCGTGCGCAGACCCTGTTCGAGGAAAGCTTCGCCTGCCTGGCCGACCGCGACACCCTGCCGGCCCGTGGCGGGCTGACCTTGGCGCAGTGGCTGGCCCGTCCTCATGTGCTGGTGGCGATGCGACCCGGTACCGACAACGAAATCGACCTTGCCCTGGCCGCCTTGGGAGAGCAACGGCGTGTTGCGCTGGCGATGCCGCACTGGATCGCTGCCACCGAAGTGCTGGCCGGGACCGATCTGGTGCTCACCGTCGCCCGCCGCAACCTGTTGCGCCCGCCCCGTGGGCTACGCTGTTTCGCACCACCCCTGCCGATCCGGGCCTTTGGCTTCCAGCAGGCCTGGCACGAGCGCCGTGAGGGTGATGCGGCCCATCGCTGGCTGCGGGCTCAAGTGACCCGCGCCTGCCTGCTGGAACCTGTTGAATCCTCAATTACCTGACACGGAGTGTGCCGATGAACCTTGGAATCCTCGCCCTGGCCCTGCTCGCGGCCAGCCCGCTGGCCCAGGCCGACAGTTACAGCCAGTGCATGAAGGGCGCCAGCACCACGGCGGCCATGAGCGAATGCTCCGGCGCCGAGCTGAAGCGCCAGGATGATCGTCTGAACCAGAACTACAAGGCAGCCATGGGCAGCCTCGGGGAAGTACAGAAGGGCAAGCTCAGGGATGCCCAGCGCAAATGGGTGGCGTACCGGGATGCCAATTGCGGGATGTACTACAGCATGACCGGTGGCACCATCGATCGGCTCAACGGGATTGGCTGCGAGGTGGACATGACCAAACAGCGGGCCGGGGAGCTGGAGAACTTGCCGGAGCATTGAGAGCAATCGCGTACCCTGTGGGAGCGGGTTCACCCGCGATCGCAATGGTGAATTCACTACCGCAATCGCGGCGGTTTGGCGCTCCGATGAACCCGCTCCCACAGGGTACGCGTACACCAAAGAAAAAGCCCCTGGCCACGAGGCCAGGGGCTTTTTCATTTACCGTCTCGCGTTGCTGTTCTTACGTTCAACCCAGCCGTTCGAGGAATTCCTCTTGCAGCAGCGCGTCATTGGCGCTGATCTCTTGCTGGGTGACGGCGCGTTTGCTGCGCAGCTTGCCGTAGAAATGCTCCAGGGCGTTGTTCAGTTTCGATGCTGCACCCTCGATGGCCTGCTCCAGTGTGGCGGCCTTGTGGGTTACGGAAATCGGGTGATGGCCTTTTGGGCGTGCCTCCATCTGGCAACGTTTGTCGTGGGGACCGGGCTTGTCGCCGTTCTCGTCCCTCAGGTGGACCTCGACCCGGGTGACCCCGTCGTCAAAGCGTTCGAGCGTACTTTCAACCGTGCTGCGTACCCACTGTTCCAGCCGGATGTTGCCTTGAATATGGTTGTCGCTGTTGACCTGGATTTGCATGATTCCAATCCTTATTCAGCTAGCTCGCAAGAGGCACCGGAGGCCGGGTTGCCTTGGAATTCGTTGCCTCTTGCTTACAACTTCGGGCAGATCGAAGCGGATTTCAACCCCCTAAAAAATAAAAATATTTTGTTTCAATCGGGTTGGGAAACAGGGGTAGGATCAGGGAGATAAGTGCGTAGCGCATTTCTCTCGTTGAAAGGGAAACCTGTGCTCCGGCAGTCGGACGGTGAGTGGCGACCTGTCAGATAGCTTTGATTCTGAGAATCCTTATCATTTATATTAGGCGTCTTTCCGTCCCGGACGCCCCGTCATGAAGAGCACTGCCGCCGGCCTGCCCCTGAATTATCGCCTCGCCGTGACCTCGCGTTGCCTCGCCGCGCTGTTCGGCGGCTATGCCCTGGCGGCGATGGCCGGGGTGCTGCTCAGCCAATGGCTGCCGCTGCCCAGGGCCGATGCGGTGCAGGTGGGCATGATGAGCTCGTTCCTGTTCTACCTCGGTGCGTTCATCTGGGCGTTCGCCAGCCACAGCGCCTGGCGGGCCTGGTTGGGCATCCTGTTGCCGAGCCTGGTGCTGGGCACGATCAATGGCTTGACGTACTGGGTGGCGCGGCCATGAAAGAGGGCTTCCGCCAGGCGATGGCCTGGCTGCACACCTGGGCCGGGCTGATTTTCGGCTGGCTGCTGTTCGCCATCTTCCTCACCGGGACCATGTCCTACTTCAAGCCCGAGATCACCCGCTGGAGCCAGCCGGAGGTACCGGTGCGGGCCCTGGATATCCCGCTGGCGCTAGGCAAGGCCCAGGATTACCTGCAACGCAACGCCGGCGACGCCCCGAACTGGTTCATCCAGCTCCCGGACGAGCGCACCCCGGGCATCACCGTCGGCTGGCGCGGCGGCGATGGCCAGCGCGGCTTTACCCGCAAGACCCTGGACGCCGCCACCGGCGAGGAAGTGCCGACCCGCGAAACCCGCGGTGGCGATTTCTTCTACCGCTTCCACTTCCAGCTGGAAATGCCTTATCCGTGGGGCCGCTGGCTGGCGACCTTCGCTGCGCTGATGATGCTGGTCGGGCTGGTCACCGGGATCATCACCCACAAGAAGATCTTCAAGGAGTTCTTCACCTTCCGTCCCGGCAAGGGCCAGCGCTCGTGGCTCGACGGGCATAACGCGATCGGCGTGCTGGTGTTGCCGTTCCACCTGATGATCAGCTACAGCAGCCTGGTGATCTTCATGTACATGGTCATGCCCGCGCCGATCCTTGCCGGTTATGACAACCAGGACAGCTATTTCAATGAGGTCTTCGGCGGCCGCGACCTGGTTGCCGCCTCCGGCGAGAAGGCCCCCATGCAGGCGCTGCCGCAGCTTTATGCGCGGCTGCTGGCGCAGGCCCCGGAAGCGAAGATCAGTTGGGTCGAAATCCAGCGCCCGGGCGACCGCAATGCCCAGGTGCTGTTCGTCCCCGATGGCCGCGAGCGGGTATCGGTGCAGCGCGGTGCCGGCTGGCGTTTCAACGGCGCCGACGGCAGCCTGGCCTGGAGTGCCCGTCCCGAGAGCGTCGCCGGGATCGTCAGCGGCGGCTTCTATGGCCTGCACATGGCCTCTTTCGCCGGCCCGCTGCTGCGCTGGTTGTATTTCTTCTTCGGCCTGGCCGGCACGGCGGTGATCGGCACCGGGCTGGTGATGTGGCTTGGCAAGCGCCAGCTCAAGCACGCCAGGAGCGGCACCCAGCCGTTCGAACTGCGCCTGGTGGAAGTGCTGAACATCGTCAGCATGAGCGGGCTGATCCTCGCCGTGGCCGGATTCTTCTGGGCCAACCGCCTGTTGCCGGTCGGCCTGGAAGGGCGGGCTCAGTGGGAAGTGAACCTGTTCTTCGGCGTCTGGCTCGCAAGCCTGCTGCATGCGCTGCTGCGTCCGGGGCGCCGCGCCTGGGGCGAGCAACTGGCGCTGGCGGCGCTGGCCTGGACAGCCTTGCCGCTGCTCAACGGGCTGACCACCGGCCAGGGCCTGAACCATTCGATTCCGGGTGGCGACTGGGCGATGGCCGGTTTCGACCTCACCGTGTTCGGCTGTGGCCTGCTGTTCGCCTGGACCGCCGCGAAAATGCTGCGCGAACCGCTACCGGCGGCCAGGCGCACGCCGAAAGCGGCCCGGACGCCGTACCTCGAAGCGGAGACGAACTGATGCTGGCGATCGCGTTGTTTGCCTTCGCCGGCTGCGCGGCGTTGTGTCTGGCCATGGACAAGCACTTCAGCGAACTGCTCGGGCGCAAACCCCGCCCCGGGCAAACCCTCGTCTTGCGCCTGGCCGGCTGGCTGCTCCTGGCCCTGGCCCTCGCCGCGGCAGTCAGGCACGCCGGCTGGGCGATCGGCCTGGCCGAACTGTTCGGCTTGCTGATGGCCAGCCTGTGCCTGTGGGTTTTCGCCTTGCCCTACCGGCCACGCTGGCTGCTCGGGTTGGCAGCGCTGAGCCTGGTGCTGGCGCCGTTTTCTGCGCTCGGGCTGATCTGACGCGATGGCCGAACCGCTCGATGACGCCCTGGCCCGGGCCCGTTTCCTCCAGGTATTCCTGGCCCAGCGCGGGCGCATGGAAAACCTGGTGAGGCGGCGGGTCGGTTGCCGGGCGACTGCGGCAGACCTGGTGCAGGAGCTGTTCCTGCGCTTCTGGCGGCGCCCGCAGATCGGGATCGAGGCCCTGGAAAGCTACCTGATGCGTTGTGCCGGCAATATCGCCATCGACCATCTGCGCAGCGAGGGCGCCCGCGAGCGAGTCAACGAAAGCCTCCCCGAGCCCCTTGAACTGCCGCAGGAAAGCCAGCCCGAGGCGGCATTCGAGGCCAGCAGCGACCTGCGCCGGATCGAGGCGGCCCTGCGCGAGTTGCCCGAGCGCACCCGGCAGATCTTTCTGCTCAACCGTATTCATGGACGCACCTATGGCGAGATCGCCAAGGTCATGGCGCTTTCCCAAAGCGCGGTGGAAAAACACATGATGCGCGCCCTCGAAGCCTGCAAGGCGAGCATCGCCAACGAGCCCGTGCCGGTGCGCAAGGCGCGCAAGCTCGGCGGTCTTGCAACTGCGGCTTTCCTGCTGCTGATGCTCGGCACCGGTGCTGGTTGGCATCCGGCGGACTGGCTGCGCGACCTCGGCGCGGACTATGTGGCGCCGGTCGGGCAGATACGCGAAGTGACCCTGGCCGACAACTCGCACCTGGTGCTGGACGCCGATACCGCCATCCGCGTCGATTTCAGCCACGGCCAGCGTCGTATCGAGGTGCAGCGTGGCGCTGTGTTCTTCCATGTCAGCCACACGGGCCAGCCCTTTGTCGTCGAGACCGAAGGCGGCCGCACCGAGGTGCTGGGCACGCAGTTCGAGGTCCGCCAGCAAGCCGGCGGGGCGCAGGTCACGGTGCTGTCCGGGCGGGTCGGGGTCACTGCCGGCGCAGGGCAGGCGCAGCAAGTGCTTACGGCCAACCAGCAGGTCGAATACCACGACGGCCAGGCCGGCCGGGTGCACGGCGTCGATAGCCAGAACAGCCTGGCCTGGCGCCAGGGCTGGCTGAACTACTACGAGGTTCCGCTGAGCCAGGTGGTGGATGATCTGGCTCGCTACTATCCCGGACGCATCATCCTGCTCGACCGCCAGCTCGGCGCGCGCAAGGTCAGCGGCAGCTTCCCCGGCAACGACCCGCTGGCAGCCCTTGATGCCCTCGGCGCGGTGACCGGGTTCCAGCGCCACACGCTGTTCGGCCGGGTCACCTTGCTGCGTTGAAAATTATTTTGAAAAACATGTGAGGTACTTCGCGACGACATCCGTGTAGTGAATGGAAGTGCGATTTATTCGCATACAAGACTGTTCTCTCACAGGTTCATCGGCATGCAGGCAAGGTCGGCGGTTTACAGCGTTTCATTGGGTTTGGCGGGGCTGATGGTGCTGCCGGCATATGCGGCGGAGCAGGTCGAGCAGGTGTATCAGTTCGATGTGCCGGGCAAGCCGCTGCCCCAGGCCCTGGCCGATTTCAGTCGTATCACCGGGCTCAGCGTGGTCTACACCGTCGATCTCTCCAGCCTGCAGGCGCCGGCGCTGAACGGCCGGCTGGGTGCCGAAGCGGCGTTGCTGCGGCTGTTGCAGGGTTCCGGCTTCGGCTACCGCCGGGTCAATGCCCGCACCCTGACCCTGGAACCCTTGCCGCAGGACGGCACCCTCAGCCTGCAGGCCACCAGCATCGTGTCCCAGGCTGATGGCATCGGCAGCTACGCCCAGCCGGAAACCACCTCGATCATGCGTGGTTCGGCGTCGAGCATGGACATTCCGCAGGCCATCAACGTGGTGCCGGAACAGGTGCTCAAGGACCAGACCCCGCGCAACCTCGACGATGCCCTGTACAACGTCAGCGGCATCACCCAGGGCAACAACTTCGGCGGCACCTCCGACACCGTGATGAAGCGCGGCTTCGGCGACAACCGCGACGGCTCGATCATGCGCGACGGCATGCCCATCGTGCAGGGCCGCAGCCTCAACGCCACCACCGAGCGCGTCGAAGTGCTCAAGGGCCCGGCCTCGCTGCTGTACGGCATCCAGGACCCGGGCGGGGTGATCAACGTGGTCAGCAAGCGCCCGCAATTGCAGAGCTACAACGCCCTCAACCTGCGCGGCTCGACCTACGGCGAAGGCAAGAACGGCAGCGGCGGCGGCCTCGACAGCACTGGCGCCCTGGGCGACAGCGGCCTGGCCTATCGCCTGGTGCTGGACCATGAGGACGAGGACTACTGGCGCAACTACGGCGTGCACCGCGAATCGCTGGTGGCCCCGTCGCTGGCCTGGTACGGCGAAAACACCCAGGTGCAGCTGGCCTACGAGCATCGTGAGTTCCTCTACCCGTTCGACCGCGGCACCGCCATCGACCCGAACACCAATCGTCCGTTGAACATTCCTGCCGAGCGCCGCCTCGACGAACCGTTCAACGACATGGAAGGGCGCTCGGACCTGTATCGCCTGGAAGTCGATCACCAGTTTTCCGATGACTGGAAGGCTCACTTCGGCTACAGCTTCAACCGCGAGACCTATGACGCCAGCCAGGTGCGGGTGACCGGCGTGAATGCCGCCCGCGGCACCCTGACCCGCAGCATCGACGGCACCCGTGGTGCGTTGAGCAGCGACCGTTTCGCCACCCTGAGCTTCGACGGCAAGGTGCAGGTCGCCGGATTGCAGAACGACCTGCTGTTCGGTATCGATAGCGAATACCGCAAGATCTATCGCTCCGACCTGATCCGCCAGGCCAGCCGCAGTACCTTCAGCTACATCAACCCGGTGTATGGCCGCGAAGTCGAGGGCACCACGGTACGCGCCAGCGACAGTGCGCAGACCGACAAGCTGCGCAACGACGCACTGTTCTTCCAGGACTCGCTGCACCTCGACGAGCACTGGATCCTGGTGGCCGGCGCACGCTGGCAGACCTACGACCAGTACGCCGGGCGCGGGCGGCCGTTCAAGGCCAATACCGACAACAAGGACCAGGCCTGGGTGCCGCATGCCGGGGTGGTCTACAAGGTCGACGACACGCTGTCGCTGTACGGCAGCTACAGCGAGTCGTTCAAGCCTAACTCCAGCATCGCTCCGCTGACCGGCGGCCTGGTGCTGGACTCGGCGATCGCGCCGGAAGAGGGCAAGGCCTGGGAGATCGGTGCCAAGCTGGATCTGCCGGACTCGCTTAGTGCCACGGTCGCGCTGTTCGACATCACCAAGCGCAACGTGCTGGTGTCCAACTTCGATACCAGCACTGGCGATACGGTCTACAGCGCGGCGGGCGAGGTGAAATCCCGTGGTCTGGAAGTGGACGTCAGCGGCCAGTTGAGCGAGCGCTGGAGCCTGATCGGCAGCTACGCCTTCACCGACGCGGAAGTGACCAAGGACCCGGACTACAAGGGCAATCGCCTGCAGAACGTGGCCAGGCACAGTGGGTCGCTTTCGGCGGTGTATGACTTCGGCAGCGTGCTGGGCGGCGATCGCCTGCGCATGGGCGCCGGGGCGCGTTATGTAGGCGAGCGGGCGGGCAACCCGGTCAATGACTTCGATCTGCCGTCGTACACCGTGGCGGATGCCTTTGCCAGCTACGAAACGAAGCTCGACGAGCACAAGGTGCGTTTCCAGTTGAACGTGAAGAACCTGTTCGACAAGACCTACTACACCTCGGCGGTGAACCGCTACTTCGTGGCGATCGGGGATTCGCGGCAGGTCAGCCTTTCGAGCACGCTGGAGTTCTGATCTCTTTGTTGATCTCTCGGGCCTCATCGCGGGTGAACCCGCTCCCACAGGTTCACCACCGTCTGTGGGAGCGGGTTCACCCGCGATGAGGCCCTAGCGGCCGAGCGCCAGCCGATAAGCCCCCGGCGTCGCCCCCACCGCCTGGCGGAACCGGTTGCTGAAATGACTGGCACTGGCAAACCCGCAGCGCAATGCCACCTCGCCCAGCGGCAGGTCCCCTGCGGCCAGCAGCTCGCGGGCCTTGGCCAGCCTTCGCGCCAGCAGGTACTGGTGCGGCGGCAGCCCGAAGCTCTCGCGGAACATCCGCGCAAAGTGGTACTCCGACAGGCTGCACAGCGCTGCCAGTTCGCCGAGCCCGATCGATTCGTCCAGATGCCCCTCGATGTAGTCCGCCAGATGCCGGCGCTGATGCGCTGCCAGGCCGCCCTTCAAGCGCAAGCCTTCACGCAACCCGACCTGGCTGAGCAGCGCATGGCTGAGGATCTCGTGTGCCAGGCTGCTGGTCAGCAAACGCTCCCCCGGCTCTTCCCAGTTCATCGCGATCAACTGTCGAAAGCGCCGGGCCTGCTGCGCATCCTCGATGAAATCCGCTTCGCGCAATTGCAGTTCCCGTGGGTCACGGTCGAGCAGGGTGACGCAACCCAGGGCGAACTGTTCCTCGCTGATATACAGGTGGGCGAGGCGAATGCTGCCGTTGACGATCCAGTTCGACACGCAGCCCGCCGGCATCACGCACAACTTGTCGGGCGCGCCCTTGCGGTCCGGCTGGCCACGGCGGAAGGTGCCGGTGCCGTCGGCGATGTAGCACGACAGGGTGTGATGGCTGGGCGCCTCGTAGTCCCGCGCGTCATGCCGGTTGCTCCACAACGCCGCTGCCATGCCCTCGCCCAGCAGCGCGCTGGTTTCCAGGCGGGCATGGGGCGAAGCATTCATCGACTTGAATACCTGCAATTGGTCGAGCGCGGTCATGGTGGCTACCTCCGCGGTCATCCTACGCCGTAGGCATTGGTCTGACAGCCGGTTAGCCGATAAAAGCGCAAGTTTATGCAAGCGGAATATGCCGGGCAGGGCTGAGACTGAAGGCCATCGTAGGAGCCTTCGCCATGAACCTGTCGCTGTATCTGCTCACCGTCCTGATCTGGGGCACCACCTGGATCGCCTTGAAACTGCAACTCGGGGTGGTCGCCATCCCGGTGTCCATCGTCTATCGCTTCGCCCTGGCGGCGCTGGTGCTGTTCGCGTTCCTGCTGCTGAGCCGCAAGCTGCAACCGATGAACCCGCGTGGGCACCTGGTCTGCGTCGCCCAGGGCCTGTGCCTGTTCTGCCTGAACTTCATGTGTTTCCTTACCGCCAGCCAGTGGGTGACCACCGGGTTGATCGCCGTGGTGTTTTCCACCGCGACCCTGTGGAACGCGCTGAATGCCCGGGTGTTCTTCGGGCAGAAAATCGCGCCCAATGTGTTGATTGGCGGGGCGCTGGGGCTGGCCGGGTTGGGCTTGCTGTTCTGGCCGGAACTGGCCGGGCAGGGCGCCAGCCATGAAACCTTGATGGGGCTGGGCCTGGGGCTGCTGGGGACCTTGTGCTTCTCGGCCGGCAACATGTTGTCCAGCGTGCAGCAGAAGGCCGGCCTGCGGCCGATGACCACCAATGCCTGGGGCATGCTGTATGGCGCCAGCATGCTCGGGTTGTATTGCCTGGTCAGCGGCGTGCCGTTCGGCATGGACTGGAGCGGGCAGTACGTGGGGTCGCTGCTGTACCTGGCAGTGCCGGGGTCGGTGATCGCCTTTACCGCCTACCTGACGCTGGTGGGCCGGATGGGGCCGGAGAGGGCGGCCTATTGCACCGTGCTGTTCCCGTTGGTGGCGCTGAACGTGTCGGCGGTGATGGAAGGGTACCAGTGGACGGCGCCGGCCCTGGTCGGGCTGGTGCTGGTGATGGTGGGCAATGTGCTGGTGTTCAGGAAGCCGAAGCCGAAGGCTGCGGTGGGCGGGGCGGTCTTGAGGTAGGCAGGTCTGGCCTCATCGCGGGTGAACCCGCTCCCACAGACGATGGTGAACTTGTGGGAGCGGGTTCACCCGCGATAGGGCCCTCAGGGACTACTTCCAGACCTGCGGATTCACCAGGTCCCGAGGCCGCTCGCCCAGCAGGGCGGCCCGCAGGTTATCGATGGCCCGGTTGGCCATGGCCTCGCGGGTTTCGGCCGTAGCGGAGCCCACATGGGGCAAGGTCACCGCATTGCTCAGCGAGAACAACGGCGATTCGCTCAGCGGCTCCTTCTCGTACACATCCAGCCCCGCACCGCGAATGGTGCCGTTTTGCAGCGCTTCCACCAGCGCCGCTTCGTCCACCACCGGCCCGCGGGAAATATTGATCAGGAAGGCACTGCGCTTCATCCGCTGCAGTTGCTCGGCGCCGATCAGGTGCTTGGTACTGGCGCTGAGCGGCACCACCAGGCAAACGAAGTCCGCTTCGGCCAGCAACTGCTCAAGGCTGACGAAGCGCGCCCCCAGTTCCTGCTCCAGCTCCGGCTTGCGGCTGTTGCCGCTGTACAGGATCGGCATGTTGAAACCGAAGCGCCCGCGCCGCGCCACCGCCGCTCCGATATTGCCGAGGCCGACGATACCCAGGGTCTTGCCATGTACATCGGCACCGAAATGCGACGGCGCCACGGTGGCCTTCCAGTTGCCGGCCTTGGTCCAGGCATCCAGCTCGGCGACGCGCCGGGCGCTGCTCATGATCAGGCTGAAACCCAGGTCGGCGGTGCTTTCGGTGAGGACGTCCGGGGTGTTGGTGAGGGCGATGCCGCGTTCGGTCAGGTAGGCCACGTCATAGTTGTCGTAGCCCACCGAGACGCTGGACACCACTTCCAGCTTCAGCGCGCCATCGAGCTGCGCCGCGCCCAGCTTGCGACCGGCTCCGATCAGGCCGTGGGCCTCGGGCAGGGCCTCGTCGAACTGGGCGGCGATGTCGCCGTTCTTCGGGTTGGGCACGATGACATTGAAGTCTTGCGCCAGGCGTTCGGCCATGGGCGGGGTGATGCGGCTGAAGGCCAGTACCGTCTTTTTCATCGGGGAAATCTCTGCTGGCGGGGAGGAATGGGTAGCAACCTATCATTCCCCGCCGCCGCTGTGCAGCAAGATTTCAGTTGGCCACGCGCAGCTCGTGGGTCTTCAGGTCGGCTTCGTGGGCCGCAAGGATCTCCGGCAGCGAGTTGCGCAGGTATTCGACCCAGGTCTTGATCTTGGCGTCGAGGTACTGCCGCGACGGGTAGATCGCGTAGAGGTTCAGCTCCTGCAGGCGATACTCGGGCATCACGCGTACCAGGGTGCCGTCGCGCAGGCCCTCGATGGCCGAGTAGATCGGCAGCACGCCGACCCCCATGCCGCTGCGGATCGCCGCCTTCATCGCATCGGCGGAGTTCACCTGGAACGGCGCCTGGGTGATGTTGACCACCTCCTGGCCTTCCGGGCCGTCGAACAGCCATTTCTCCAGCGGGATCACCGGGCTGACCATGCGCAGGCAGGAATGCTTGAGCAGGTCCGACGGTTTCTGCGCCACGCCATGCTCGGCCACGTATTCCGGCGAGGCGCAGACGATGCTGTAGGTGATGCCCAGGCGCTGCGAGACGAAACCCGAGTCCGGCAGTTCGCTGGCGAGGACGATGGACACGTCGTAGCCCTCGTCCAGCAGGTCCGGCACGCGGTTGGCCATGGTCAGGTCGAAGGTCACGTCCGGGTGGGTCTGGCGATAACGGGCGATGGCGTCGATGACGAAGTGCTGGCCGACGCCGGTCATCGAATGCACCTTCAGTTGCCCGGCGGGGCGGGCGTGGGCGTCGCTGGCCTCGGCCTCGGCTTCCTCGACGTAGGTGAGGATCTGCTCGCAGCGCATCAGGTAGCGCTTGCCGGCTTCGGTCAGCGCGATGCGCCGGGTGGTGCGGTTGAGCAGGCGGGTTTGCAGGTGTGCTTCAAGATTGGAAACCGCCCGCGAGACGTTCGCGGTGGTCGTATCCAGCTGCACGGCGGCGGCGGTGAAGCTGCCAACCTGGGCGACGCAGCTGAAAGCACGCATGTTTTGCAGGGTGTCCATGGGGCGCTCTCAAGGAAGACGACAGAATTGTGACATGAAGTAACTTGGCTGGTCTTCAGACTAAAGCCGGATTATCGCCGAATCGGTAATAAAGATTCACAGGAATGCGCGCTTATCGCCGCCACGGCCGCCTCATAGAATTGCCCGCTCTTGGCTTCATCCACCTACGTCGGGAATTTGCAGCAGTGCCGCGTCGCATCATCAGAGCGCTGAATGCGCTCAGTGTCTGTGCCTTTTGCTTCACCTTGAGCGGCTGTATCGGAACCTGGGGCATTGCCCCGCAAAGCAAGACGCTGCAAGCCAATACCCTGACGACCGACGCGGCGATCGCCGAAGCCGCCCGCGATGCGCACTGGCCCGAGCAGCAGTGGTGGCGGGCCTATGGCGATCCGCAGCTGGACCACTGGATGGCGCTGGCCCTGGCCGGCAGCCCGACCCTGGCCATGGCCGCGGCGCGGGTACGCGAGGCCCGGGCGATGGCCGGGGTGGTCGAGTCGGCGGAGAAGCTCCAGGTCAATGGTGACGCCACCCTCAAACGCCACAACTGGCCGGAAGACCAGTTCTATGGCCCGGGTGCGCTGTCCGGCGCCAACACCTGGGACAACAACGCCGCCTTGGGCTTTCGTTACGCCCTCGACCTCTGGGGACGGGAAGAAAATGCCAGCGAACAGGCCGTGGACCTGGCCCATATGAGCGCGGCCCAGGCCCGCCAGGCCCAGCTCGAACTGCAGAACAACCTGGTGCGCGTGTATATCCAGTTGTCGCTGCACTTTGCCCAGCGTGATGTGGTGAAGGCCGAGCTGGCCCAGCAGGAGCAGATCCTCGCCCTGGCCGAACGGCGCCTGGCCGGCGGCATCGGCACCCATTTCGAAGTCAGCCAGGCGCAGACCCCGCTGCCGGAAACCCACCGCCAGCTCGACGCCCTCAACGAGGAAATCGCCCTGGCCCGTAACCAGTTGGCGGCGCTCGCCGGCAAGGGCCCGGGAGAGGGCGCGCAGATCCAGCGTCCGCTGCTGGCCCTGGGCGCGCCCTTGAAGCTGCCGTCGGCACTCCCGGCGGATCTGGTCGGCCAGCGTCCGGACGTGGTCGCCAGTCGCTGGCAGGTCGCGGCGCAGGCGCGGGGCATCGATGTTGCCCACGCCGGTTTCTTCCCCAACGTCGATCTGGTCGGTGGCCTCGGTTTCATGGCCACCGGCGGTGGCCCGCTGGAATTCCTCACCGGGCGCAAATTCAACTACAACGTCGGCCCGGCCATCAGCCTGCCGATCTTCGATGGCGGTCGCCTGCGTTCGCAGCTGGGCGTTGCTGCGGCCGGCTACGACATCGCCGTGGCGCGCTACAACCAGACCGTGGTCGAGGCGCTCAAGGGCATTTCCGACCAGTTGATCCGCCGCGAGTCGATGAACGAGCAGGCGCACTTCGCCGCCGAGTCCGTCGCTTCGGCACGCAAGACCTACGACATCGCCATGATCGCCTTCCAGCGCGGCCTTACCGATTACCTCAACGTGCTCAACGCCCAGACCCTGTTGTTCAAGCAGCAGATGATCGAGCAGCAGGTCCAGGCCGCGCGCCTGAGCGCCCATGCCGGGCTGGTCACGGCGCTGGGTGGTGGCCTGGGCGCCGGTGCCGATGTGCCCGACGCCGGGCGCGAGGCCGCACCGTCCACCCCGAAAACCCTGGCGATCCTCGACCAATCCGGCCACCACCAATGAACGCACTGGCCTTGCCGCTGCGCTGGCTCGCTTCCCTGGAATGGCGCCGCGGCTTCCTTGAGTGGGCGCGCACCGACGGGGTGACCTGGGTCTATATCTTCAAGGTCCTTACCGCCGCCTTCGTCACCCTGTGGCTGGCCATGCGCCTGGAGCTGCCGCAACCGCGCACGGCGATGATCACGGTGTTCATCGTCATGCAGCCGCAAAGCGGACATGTGTTCGCCAAAAGCTTCTACCGGGTGCTCGGCACCCTGGCGGGCTCGGCGATGATGGTGGCGCTGATCGCCATCTTTCCGCAGAACACCGAGCTGTTCCTGCCCAGCCTGGCGCTGTGGGTCGGCCTGTGTTCAGCCGGGGCGATGCGCTATCGCACCTTCCGCGCCTATGGCTTCGTCCTGGCCGGCTATACGGCGGCGATGATCGGCCTGCCGGTGCTCGACCAGCCGCAGGAGGCCTTCATGGCGGCGGTATGGCGGGTACTGGAGATCGGCCTGGGGATCTTCGTCTCGACCCTGGTCAGCGCCGCGATCCTTCCGCAGTCGGCCAGTGCGGCGATGCGCAACGCCCTGTACCAGCGCTTCGGCGTGTTCGCCGGGGTGGTGGTGGAAGGGCTGCGTGGCGACAGCCAGCGCGACCGCCTGGAAAGCAGCAACGTACGCTTTATCGCCGAGGCCGTGGGGCTGGAGAGCCTGCGCAGCGTCACCACCTTCGAAGACCCGCACATGCGTCGGCGCAGCGGCCGGCTGATGCGCATGAACAGCGAATTCATGGCCATCACCACGCGCTACAACGCCCTGCATCAGTTGCTCGAGCGCCTGCGTTCGCGCGGGCCGCTGCAGATCGTCAGCGCCATCGAGCCGGGCCTCAGGACCTTGGCCGAACTGCTCGACCCTTATGTCGGACGGGCCCTGGTCGATGCCGATGCCCTGCGCCTGACCCTGGAGCTGGCCGCCTACAAGGCAGGCTTGCCGGCACAGGTCCGTGCCCTGCGCTCGGCCTACGAGGAAACCGCGCCGAGCGAATCCGACCTGCTGGATTTCCACACCGCCTACGAACTGCTGTACCGCTTCGTCGACGACATGCACAACTACGCCGAGACCCACGCCTCCCTCGCCGCGCACAACCACGAGCGCGAGCAGTGGGACGAACCCTATGTGGCGCAGACCAGTTGGGTGGTGTCGGCCGCAGCCGGCGTGCGCGCGGCGGCGGTGCTGCTGTTGCTCGGCAGCTACTGGCTGCTCAGCGACTGGCCCAGCGGCGGCATGATGACCTTGATCGCCACGGTCACCGTGGGCCTGTCGGCGGCCTCGCCCAACCCCAAGCGCATGTCGTTCCAGATGGCCTGCGGCACGTTGTTCGGCGCCTTTGTCGGTTTCTTCGAGACCTTCTTCGTGTTCCCCTGGATCGACGGTTTCCCCCTGCTGTGCCTGGTGCTGGCGCCGGTATTCGTGCTCGGCGCCTTCCTCGCCTCGCGCCCGGCGTATGCCGGCTATGGCCTGGGCCTGCTGGTGTTCTTCGCCATCGGTTCGGTGCCGAACAACCTGACCGTCTACAACCCTTACACCTACATCAACGACTACATCGGCATGGTCATCGGCATGCTGGTGTGTGCCGCCGCCGGTGCGATCATCCTGCCGCCGAACAGCCGCTGGCTGTGGAGCCGGCTGGAGCACGACCTGCGCGAGCAGGTGCTGTTCGCCATCAGCGGGCGCCTGCGCGGGCTGGGTTCGGGCTTCGAAAGCCGCACCCGCGACCTGCTGCACCAGGCCTATGGCCTGGCGGTCGGCCAGCCGCTGGTGCAAAGCCGCCTGCTGCGCTGGATGTTCGTGGTGCTGGAAGTCGGCCACGCGATCATCGAGTTGCGCAAGGAGCAGGCGATTCTCCCGGTGCATCCGTCCTATGCCGAATCCCAGCCGTGGCGCCAGGCCATCCGGGTCATGGGCCGGGCCCTGGCGCGGCTGTTCCTGCAGCCATCGGCGAGCAACCACGAGCGCGCCCTGGTGGCGGTGGAACATGCGATCAGCCGCGTACAGGCCACCGACGAACCCTTCGCCCGCCACTTCGACACCTCGGCGCTGCGCCGGGTGCAAAGCTACCTGCACTTCATCCGTACTTCCCTGCTCGACCCTCGATCGCCGCTGGCCGAACTCGGCCCGCTGCAAGGACCGCCGCATGCTTCGTGAAATCGCCTTCCATGGCCTGTACATGCCCACCGTGACCCTGATGTTCCTGTTCGCTGCGGGCCTGGCCTGGGGGCTGGACCGCTTTATCGCCAGCGTCGATGGCTACCGTTTCTTCTGGCACCCGGCCTTGCTGCGCCTGTGCCTGTTCCTTTGCCTGTTCGGCGCGATGGCGCTGACCGTCTACCGTTGAGAGCCCGTCGATGAAGAAGTTTTTCAGCCTGATCGCCACCTTGCTCGTGCTGGCCGCCGCCGTGGCGATCGGCCGGCAGCTGTGGATCAACTACATGACCACGCCCTGGACCCGCGACGGCCGGGTACGCGCCGACATCATCAACGTTGCCGCCGATGTGCCGGGGTATGTGGTGGACGTGCCGGTCAAGGACAACCAACTGGTGAAGAAGGGCGACGTGCTGATGCGCATCGATCCCGAGCACTACGAGGTGGCGGTACGCCAGGCCGAAGCGCTGGTGGCGTCGCGCAAGGCCACCTGGGAAATGCGCAAGGTCAACGCCAGCCGCCGGGCGGACATGGACAACCTGGTAATCTCCAAGGAGAACCGCGACGACGCCAGCAATATCGCCAACTCGGCGCTGGCCGATTACCAGCAGGCGCAGGCACAGCTGGCCGCCGCGCAACTGGACCTGAAGCGCACCACCATTCTCGCCACGGTGGATGGCTACGTGACCAACCTCAACGTCCACCGTGGCGACTACGCGCGTACCGGCGAAGCGAAGATGGCCGTCGTGGACAAGGACTCGTTCTGGGTCTACGGCTTCTTCGAAGAAACCAAGCTGCCCCATGTGCGGGTGGGTGATCACGCCGAATTGCAAATGATGAGCGGCGAAGTGCTGCAGGGCCATGTAGAGAGCATTTCACGCGGCATCTACGACCGCGACAACCCCGAAAGCCGCGAGCTGATCGCCGACGTGAACCCGACCTTCAACTGGGTACGGCTGGCCCAGCGCGTGCCGGTGCGGATTCATATCGATGAAGTGCCGGAAGGCTTCCTGCTGGCGGCGGGGACGACCTGTACGGTGATCGTGCGGCCTGGGAAGTGATCTGACAGACACTACAAATCCCCTGTGGGAGCGGGTTCACCCGCGATTGCGATAGTGAGCTCACCACCGTAATCGCGGGTGAACCCGCTCCCACAAGTATTGTGGTGCTCTCGGAAGCTGTGTTACTGCCCGACCGCCACAGCCTCCACCTCGACCAGCATTCCCTCCAGCGCCAACCTCGGCACCGGAATCAAGGTACAAGCCGGTTTCATCCTCTCCCCCCACACCTCATCCGCCACCTGCACCCAATCCCGCAGCCGCTCTGCCGAATGATCGACGATCAACAACGTCAGCTTGAACACATCCCCGATCCCGGCCCCTCGGGCCGCCAGTGCCGTGCGCACATTCTCCAGCGCCTGCCGCGCCTGCTCGGCGAACACCGGCGACAGGGCGCCGCTCAGGTCCTCGCCACCTTGCCCGGCAAGAAACAGCAAGCGCGTCCCCGCCTTGACCTCGGCGACATGGGAATAGGCATTGGCGCTGGGGTCGTAGAGGCCTTCGGGGTTGAACAGCTGGAAAGGGGTGGTCATGGCGAAACTCCATAGGAAGAAAGAGAGCGGAGGAGTTTCAGACCTCTAGTTAGGTTGAGGTCAAGCAGGAAAATCCAGAGAACGACGCGGATATTGTGGGAGCGGGTAAACCCGCTCCCACAATATCCGCGTCGTTCTTCCGATCGATGTTGCCAGCCCATCGCCACATGACAATCCCGTCATGGATTCTCCCTGCCACTTCCCCTAATCTGACGCCCACCCCTCATACCCGGCACCGGCTGCACATGATCCTCCACCTCGCCATCTTCCTCTGCACCCTGGTCGCCATGGAGGGTGTCGGTTTTCTTGCGCACAAGTACGTGATGCACGGGCCCGGCTGGTTCCTGCATCGCTCGCACCATGAGCCGCACCTGGGCGTGGTCGAGACCAACGACATCTACCTGCTGGTCCTCGCCCTGGTGGCGATTACCCTGATCGTGCTGGGCAATGCCGGGCATGACCCGTTGCAGTGGGTCGGCGCTGGCGTGGCAGCGTTCGGGATCATCTATGTGCTGGTCCACGACGGTATCGTCCACCGCCACTGGCCTGTGCGTCCGAAGCCGCGTCATCCCTATCTGCGCCGCCTGTACCAGGCGCACCTGATGCACCATGCGGTGAAGGGGCGACGCAACAGCGTGTCGTTCGGCTTCCTGTATGCGCCGCCGGTGCAGGTGATCAAGCGGCAGTTGCGGGAGATGCGTGAGTCAGAAGCGCGGGTCGAGGATCGCCGGCAGGGTGATTTCCTTGACGAAGCTCGCGGCTGACAGGCTCAGGGCCATCCGTACCACCTGCACCACGTCATGCAGCGGAATCAGTTTGCCTTCGCCGCGCCGCTCGGCCTGCTCGCGGGGCGTGGCCAATGGGTCCTCGGTATTCAGGTAGCCCAGGTTCAGGCAGGTCACGCCCAGGCGCTGCTCGCGGCAGCCCTCGCGAAGGGCCTCGGCCATGCCGCGCAGGGCGAACTTGCTGGCGCCGAAGGTCACTTCCGGTCGCCCGCTCCGTGGCAGGCCCGAGGTGGAGCCGGTGAGGATGATGCGCGGGCGCTCGCTGCGCAGCAGGATCGGCAACAAGCGCTTGATCAGCAGGATCGGCGCGGTGATGTTGCAATCGATGATGGCCTGCAACTGATCGTCGCGGTCGCTCAGGAAGCTGTAATGCTCATCGAAGGCGGCGTCTTCCCAGATGCCGAGGTTGTAGACCAGGGTGTCGAGGCCGGTTTCGGCACTGTACCCGGCCAGTAGATCGGCAGCCTTGAGGGGATCGCCGAGATCGGCCTGGAGCCATTGCAGACTCACCCCGGGCAATGGTTTCACGTCGCGGGGGCAGGTGCGGGAAACGCCGACCAGCGTGTCGCCGTTGTTGCCCAGTCCTTCCATCAGGGCTCTGCCCAGGCCTTTGCTGGCCCCGATAACCATGGTTTTCATTGCATCACTCCTTGTGGTGGTCCAGGGGATGCAAGCAGATGGGACAGATCGTGGCAAAGCGCCGGATGTATCTGGATGTGAAAATAAAGGCTTCAAGTTCTTGGATCCAATGGCGATAATGTCATATGGCCACTTCCCTTGTGAGGTGGGTAGTCCAAGCCTTAAGGAGAACAGGGATGTCGGATGCATCTTGGTATTACGCATCGAATGGCGCGCAGCAAGGGCCTTTCACGTTCGATCAGATGAAGCAGTTCGTGGCGGCGAACACAATTCACCCGGACACCCAGGTGTGGCCTGGCAAGGGTAACTGGGTATCGTTGAAGGATAGTGAGTTGGGAGCAACCGGCCACGGCCCTGTGGCGCCGCCGCTTGCTGCCGCGCAGGTCGACAACCGCTATATCTGGGCGCTGATCGGCGGCGTAGTGGCCTTTGGTGTACTTGAACTGTTGACCGGAAAAAATTATTCCTTTGGCTATGTCGGCCTGTGCGTCGCTGCCTGCGTAGGGGACGCCAAGCAATTGAAGGCGAGCGGGCACCCGGCGCCGAACCCCTGGTGGTGCCTGGTGGTTCCGGTCTACCTGTGGAAACGCGCCAACCTGCTTGGTCAAAAGAAGCACCACTTCTTTGCCTGGTTCCCTGCTGCCTTGCTTTCCGGTGTACTGGGCATCATGGGCGCTGAATCCACGATCGAGGATTCGGCTTGCCCGCTAGTGACCGAAATCATCCACGAGCAGTTCTTGCAGGGCTCTTCGTGTGTGAAGGTGACCATCGGCGATCAGCCGAAGACCGGCTTCTACCGCGCAACCGCGCTGCTCGATAACGGCAACGAGATCGCTATCACCATTGAAGAAAAGGGCAAGCAGATCGTGGTGCGTGTGCCAGAGCAATAAGCCACCAGCGTGGCCAGAAAGGCGGAGCCGCTTTCCCTCTTGAAGCGGCTTTGCCGACACCCCTCCGGCCTTGGGAGGGCATTCAAGTAAAGCCGGCAAGTAACCGGCTCACGGGCATGCAGTGTGGTCGGCACACGACCCGATCAACCGCTTCAAGCCCAATGCATTCCCTAGTGCTGCACCCGCCGCCGTATTGTCGAATATGCACCAGGTCTCGCACCCATTGCTCTCGCATTCCTTCAGCCGCCCAACCAGATTGCGCAACCACTCCTGCGGATAATCGCTGAAGTAGATCCGGGGTGAGCCATGCAACCGCCAATAGGCCAGCCCTGGCCATCCCTTGGGCGCTTCATCGTCCCCGAACCGTGGCGGATCCGCCGCGACCTGCGCCACGCGCAAGTCCTTCAACAGCCCGTCTGCTGCCCTCCAGCTCGCATGCCGCGGCTCCACCGCCAGGCCGCCGTCGTACTGACTGCGCAGCGCCATGAAAAACCGCTCGACCACCTGCGCCTCGAACGCCAGCGACGGCGGCAATTGCACCAGCAACACACCCAGGCGCTCGCCCAGCTCCTTGCACTGCGCCAGAAAGCCGTCCAGCTCCCCCGCGCAATCCACCAGGCGGCGCTCATGGGTTATCGCTCGCGGCACCTTCACCGCAAAGCGAAAGCCAGCCGGCACCGACTCGGCCCAGCGCGCATAGGTCGCTGGCCGGTGCGGACGGTAGAACGAACTGTTGATCTCCACTGCATTCAGCCCGTTCGCATAGCGCTGCAAATGGCTTCCGGGCCCGGGAAAGGCCTCGACGTAATCGCGGGACAGGCTCCAGCCGGCGCAGCCAAGGTGGGTCATGGGGTGGGGCTCGTTTTTGGGGGCTTGGTTTATGGAGTGGTGGTGGGTGGGGTGGGTTTCATTGGCTTGAGAGAAAGGACGCGGGAGGGAAGAGCGGTGCTGCGGGGCAAGCCCGCAGCGGTGAATCACTGTACCGGAACGCTGGCCCCTGACTTGGCCCTTGCGACCGTCAGCAGGGTTCTGCCGATCTTGATATTGAGGATCGCACCGGTGAGCCTGGTCTGGTTCATGGGCAATGCCTGTTCGGGTAATTCGTTCAGCGAGGAGATCGCGCTCTGGAGGTGCTTTTCAGCCTTGTAAATGGCTTCTGCGGGCGACATGCCTGCGCGGATGCAGAGGACGGGTGGTGGATCGGGTACGAGCTTCTTCATGGAGTGATACCTACGTGAGTTAACGGTATCGCCCCGCCTCGCTGCTAAACGAATGGAGGCGACTGTGCGTGGGTTAGCAGACCGGACACGTAGGAACCCGGCGCACCCTAGGGTGCCCGCACGCACAGCCACCATAAATCGGTTGCTATGGATTCAAACGTGGTTCGGACTGCTAATCCGGTCGTTCGTACTGCAACGACCGGGGAAGCCTAGGCACCGTTTCCAGATGACGCAACCGCTGGGTGGGGGCGGGGAGTATGCTTGGGAAATTGCCTACAAGAAAGTCGGAAATAGGAGCGTTTTCGTTGCTGTATGCAACACCTTTTACTTCTGTTCCCGTCGTGTGTCCTTATGAACTGGCTATACGGCAGTGAACCCAACAACGCATTCAACATGAACTTCGATGATTTTCTGAGGTGCCTATACGGCAGCTCAGAAAGGTTTGTTCAAAAAATGGCCCACCAGCACCTGGTTCACTGCCGTATAGGCAGCTCAGAAACGTAAGCACATAACATGAAGGCCAGGATGGATGTTCACTACCGTATAGGCAGCTAAAAACCCCAGCAGACCGCACCACCAAATCCCACCCACAAAAAAACCGACCTAAAAAGGTCGGTTTTTTCTGGATCTTGGTGCCCCGAGGGAGACTCGAACTCCCACTCCTTTCGAAAACGGATTTTGAATCCGCCGCGTCTACCAATTCCGCCATCAGGGCATGTGGCGGCGGAGTATAAAGAGCCACCTACCGTTGGTCAATCAGCTTTCATGGTCAATTTTTCCGCTTTCGGCTAAACTTCCCGGCCCTGTCGAACCCGTACCCCCATTGCCCATGCGCGTCGCCGATTTTTCTTTCGAACTGCCCGATTCCCTGATCGCCCGCCATCCCCTCGCCGAGCGGCGCGCCAGTCGCCTGTTGGTGCTCGATGGGCCGAGCGGGGCGCTGGCGCATCGGCAGTTCGCCGATCTGCTGGAGTACCTGCGCCCGGGCGATCTGATGGTGTTCAACAACACCCGGGTGATTCCGGCCCGTCTGTTCGGCCAGAAGGCGTCCGGCGGCAAGCTGGAGATCCTGGTGGAGCGGGTGCTGGACAGCCATCGCGTGCTGGCCCATGTGCGCTCGAGCAAGGCGCCGAAGCCGGGTTCGCAGATCCTCGTGGAGGGCGGTGGCGAGGCCGAGATGGTGGCGCGCCACGATACGCTGTTCGAGCTGCGCTTTACCGAAGAGGTGCTGCCGCTGCTGGACCGCGTCGGCCATATGCCGCTGCCTCCTTATATAGACCGCCCCGACGAGGGCGCCGACCGCGAGCGCTACCAGACCGTGTACGCCGAGCGCGCCGGTGCGGTGGCCGCGCCCACCGCCGGGCTGCATTTCGATGAAGACCTGCTGGCGAAGATCGCCGAGAAGGGCGTCGAGACCGCCTTCGTGACCCTGCATGTCGGCGCCGGCACTTTCCAGCCGGTGCGGGTGGAACGCATCGAAGACCACCACATGCATAAAGAGTGGCTCGAAGTAAGCCAGGCTGTGGTGGATGCCGTGGCCGCCTGCCGTGCGCGCGGTGGCCGGGTGGTGGCGGTGGGTACCACCAGCGTGCGCTCGCTGGAGAGCGCGGCGCGCGATGGCGTGCTCAAGCCGTTCAGCGGCGATACCGATATCTTCATTTTCCCGGGCCGTCCGTTCCATGTGGTCGATGCCCTGGTCACCAACTTCCATTTGCCCGAGTCCACGCTGCTGATGCTGGTTTCGGCCTTCGCCGGTTACCCGGAAACCATGGCCGCCTACGCCGCGGCGGTGAGCAACGAGTACCGCTTCTTCAGTTACGGTGATGCCATGTTCATCACCCGCAATCCGGCGCCGCGCGGCCCCGAGGATCAAGCATGAGTCGCACCTGTCGTATGTCCTTCGAGTTGCTGGCCACCGACGGCAAGGCCCGTCGCGGCCGCCTGACCTTCCCCCGTGGCACCGTGGAAACCCCGGCGTTCATGCCGGTGGGCACCTATGGCACGGTCAAGGGCATGCTGCCTCGGGACATCGAGGCCATCGGCGCCGAGATCATCCTCGGTAACACCTTCCACCTGTGGCTGCGCCCGGGCACCGAGGTGATCAAGGCCCACGGCGACCTGCACGATTTCATGCAGTGGAAAGGCCCGATCCTTACCGACTCCGGCGGTTTCCAGGTGTTCAGCCTGGGCGCGATGCGCAAGATCAAGGAAGAGGGCGTGACGTTCGCTTCCCCGGTGGACGGCTCGAAAGTGTTCATGGGCCCGGAAGAGTCGATGCAGGTCCAGCGCGACCTGGGCTCGGACATCGTGATGATCTTCGATGAATGCACGCCGTACCCGGCCGACGAAGACGTGGCGCGCATTTCCATGGAATTGTCGCTGCGCTGGGCCCAGCGCTCGAAGAACGCCCACGGCGACAGCACGGCGGCGCTGTTCGGCATCGTCCAGGGCGGCATGCACCAGGACCTGCGCATGCGCTCCCTGGAAGGCCTGGACAAGATCGGCTTCGATGGCCTGGCCATCGGCGGCCTGTCGGTGGGCGAGCCGAAGCACGAGATGATCAAGGTGCTCGACTACCTGCCGGGGCAGATGCCCGCTGACAAACCTCGTTACCTTATGGGGGTTGGCAAGCCGGAGGATCTTGTTGAGGGTGTGCGCCGCGGCGTTGACATGTTCGACTGCGTGATGCCTACCCGCAATGCGCGGAACGGCCATCTGTTCATCGATACCGGCGTGCTGAAAATCCGCAACGCGTTCCATCGTCATGATGATTCGCCACTGGATCCGACCTGCGACTGCTACACCTGCCAGAACTTCTCCCGCGCCTATCTGCATCACCTGGATAAATGCGGCGAAATGCTCGGCGCCATGTTGAATACAATCCACAACTTGCGTCATTACCAGCGCCTGATGGCTGGTTTGCGCGAGGCAATTCAACAAGGTACATTGGCCGCCTTTGTCGACGCCTTTTATGCCAAACGCGGACTCCCCGTGCCGCCTTTGGATTGATGTTTTGCCATCCTGACAAACATAACTTTTGCAACTGGAGTGCCAAATGAGCTTTCTGATTCCTGCCGCTTACGCGGACGCCGCCGCCCCAGCCGCTGCTGCTGGCCCGGCCGGTACCGGCTTCGAGTGGATCTTCCTGGTCGGTTTCCTGGTCATCTTCTACCTGATGATCTGGCGCCCGCAGGCCAAACGTGCCAAAGAGCAGAAGAACCTGCTGAGCAACCTGCAAAAGGGCGACGAAGTGGTCACCAACGGTGGCATCGCCGGCAAGATCGTCAAGGTCAGCGATGACTTCGTGGTACTCGAAGTGTCCGACTCGGTCGAACTGAAGTTCCAGAAGGGCGCCATCGCGGCCACCCTGCCGAAAGGTACGCTGAAAGCGATCTGATTAGTTTTTATCCAATCGACGGGGCGCGCAAGGCGCCCCGCGTCTTGAACGGGCGGCGTGATGCTGAACAAAACTCCTCTATGGAAATACGCACTGATCCTGGCGGTACTGGCGATCGGTTTTATTTATTCCGCTCCCAACCTCTACCCTGACGATCCGGCTGTGCAGGTCAGCGGCGCCAGCACTGCGCTGCAGGTCAGCCAGGCCGACCTGGACCGCGCCAGCAAGGCGCTGGGCGATGCCGGAATCGCGGTGAAGGCCGCTACTCTGGGCGAGAACGGCAAGGGTGCGTTGCTGCGCCTGGTCAAGCAGGAAGACCAGCTTCCGGCCAAGGACGTGGTGCGCAAGGCACTGGGCGATGATTACGTGGTGGCGCTGAACCTGGCCCCGACCACGCCACAATGGCTGCGCAGCATCGGCGCTCACCCGATGAAGCTCGGTCTCGACCTGTCCGGTGGTGTGCACTTCCTGCTCGAAGTGGACATGGACAAGGCCATGGCCGCGCGCCTGAAAGTCTACGAAGGCGAGGTCAAGAGCCTCCTGCGCAAAGAGAAGGTCCGCTACCGCAGCCTGCCGCAGCAGGATGGTGGCATCCAGCTGGGCTTCTCCGACGATGCGACCCGCGAACAGGCCCGCAGCCTGATCCGCAAGAATTTCAACGATTTCGACCTGACCACCACCGAGCGTAACGACCTCTCGGTACTGCGTCTGGCGATCTCGCCGGCGAAGATCACGGAAATCCGTGAATACGCGATCAAGCAGAACCTGACCACGGTACGTAACCGCGTCAACGAGCTGGGCGTCGCCGAGCCGCTGGTTCAACGCCAGGGTGCCAACCGCATCGTGGTCGAGCTGCCGGGCGTGCAGGACACCGCCGAAGCCAAGCGTATCCTCGGCAAGACCGCCAACCTTGAGTTCCGCCTGGGCGCAGGCCCTGATGCGACCAAGGCGACTACCGAGGTCTTCGAGTTCCGTGAAGGCGGGCGTTCCGCGCCGGTCGAGCGTGGCCTGATCATCACCGGTGACCAGGTCACCGATGCCCAGGCCAGCTACGACGAGCACGGCCGTCCGCAGGTCAACATCCGTCTCGACGGCCATGGTGGCGAACTGATGAGCCGCGCGACCCGCAGCAACGTCGGGCGCAGCATGGCGGTGATCTTCATCGAGCAGCGTCCGGTCACCCGCTACGAGAAGCAGGTGGTCGACGGCGTCGAAAAAGACGTGGCGGTGCAGACCTTCCAGGAAGACAAGAAGATCATCAGCCTGGCGACCATCCAGTCGCCGCTGGGCAGCCAGTTCCGCATCACCGGCCTGAACGGCCAGGGCGAATCGTCCGAGCTGGCCCTGCTGCTGCGTGCCGGTGGCCTGGCCGCGCCGATGTACTTCGCTGAAGAACGCACCATCGGCCCGAGCCTGGGTGCCGACAACATCACCAAGGGTATCGATGCGTCGCTGTGGGGCATGCTGTTCGTCTCGCTGTTCATCATGGCCATCTACCGCTTCTTCGGCCTGATCGCCACCGTCGCCCTGGCGGGCAACATGGTCCTGCTGCTGGCGCTGATGTCGCTGCTCGGCGCGACCCTGACCCTGCCTGGTATCGCCGGTATCGTGCTGACCATGGGTATGGCGGTCGACGCCAACGTGCTGATCTTCTCGCGTATCCGCGAGGAGCTGGCCAATGGCATGTCGGCGCAGCGCGCCATCCACGAAGGTTTCGACCGTGCCTACACGGCGATTCTCGACGCCAACCTGACCACCCTGCTGGTCGGCGGCATCCTCTTCGCCATGGGCACCGGCCCGGTCAAGGGCTTCGCGGTCACCATGTCGCTGGGTATCTTCACCTCCATGTTCACTGCCATTCTGGTTACCCGTGCGATCGTCAACGGGATCTATGGCGGCCGCGACATCAAGAAGCTGTGGGTTTAAGGGGCTGCCATGCTACGTACGATCAACTTCATGGGCGTGCGCAATATTGCGTTCGCCGTCACCATGCTCCTCACGGTGGTGGCACTGTTCAGCTGGTTCCACAAGGGCCTGAACTTCGGCCTGGACTTCACCGGGGGTACGCTCATCGAGCTGACCTACGAGCGTCCGGCCGACCTGGGCAAGGTCCGCGAGGAACTGGTCAATTCCGGTTTCCACGAGGCCGTGGTGCAGAGCTTCGGTGCAACCACCGACCTGCTGGTGCGCATGCCTGGCGATGATCCTCAGCTGGGCAACAAGGTTGCCGACGCGCTGAAGAAAATCGGCGGCGACAACCCGGCCACGGTCAAGCGCGTCGAGTTCGTCGGCCCGCAGGTGGGTGAGGAACTGCGCGACCAGGGCGGCCTCGGCATGCTCATGGCGCTGGGCGGCATCCTGATCTACCTGGCCTTCCGCTTCCAGTGGAAGTTCGCCGTGGGCGCCATCCTCTCGCTGGTCCACGACGTCGTGGTAACCATGGGTATCCTGTCGTTCTTCCAGATCACCTTCGACCTGACGGTACTGGCGGCGGTGTTGGCGATCATCGGTTACTCGCTCAACGACACCATCGTCGTATTCGACCGGGTCCGCGAGAACTTCCGTGTGCTGCGCAAGGCGACGCTGATCGAGAACATCAACATCTCGACCACCCAGACCCTGCTGCGCACCGTGGCGACTTCGGTCTCCACCCTGCTGGCCATCGCCGCCCTGCTGATCTTCGGCGGCGACAACCTGTGGGGCTTCTCGGTGGCGCTGCTGGTGGGTGTCCTGGCGGGTACCTACTCGTCGATCTACATCGCCAACGTGGTGCTGATCTGGCTGAACCTGACCACCGAAGACCTGATTCCTCCGGCCAAGACCGAGGGTGTGGACGACCGTCCATAAGGCAGCTTCCGGCGCCGTTGGCGCAACAGAAGGGCGCGAGTGTTGAACTCGCGCCTTTTTTTTTGCTCCAAGGCTGGGAGAAGCGCGGATTGATACCCGCGGGTAAATCAGGAGGTTCACGTGAACAAGTCGATGCTGGTGGGTGCGGTACTGGGTGCTGTCGGTGTGACTGCCGGAGGTGCTGTCGCGACCTACAGCCTGGTCAATAACGGACCGGAATACGCCCAGGTAACGGGCGTGCAACCGGTCAAGACGACCGTCAAGACGCCACGGGAAGTCTGCAAGGACGTCACGGTCACCCGGCAGCGGCCGGTGCAGGATCAGCACCAGATCGCCGGTACCGTGGTCGGTGCGCTTGCCGGTGGCCTGCTCGGCAACCAGATCGGCGGCGGCACCGGCAAGAAGATCGCCACCGTGGCCGGTGCGGTCGGCGGCGGCTATGCCGGTAACAAGGTGCAGGAGCACATGCAGAACAGCGACACCTACACCACCACCCAGACCCGCTGTAATACCGTCAATGACGTGAGCGAGAAGGTGGTCGGGTATGACGTGAAGTACACCATCGGCGACAAGGTCGGCCAGGTGCGGATGGACCGCGATCCAGGCTCGCAGATCCCGCTGGACAAGCAGGGTAACCTGGTGCTGGGTCAGGCCCAGCCGGGGCAGCCAGCCCAGTAAACTGCCTTGATGGCTGGCGCGGACCCTGTGGGAGCGGGTTCACCCGCGATTGCGATGGTGAATTTACTACAGCAATCGCGGGTGAACCCGCTCCCACAAGGTGCGCGGCGCTCCTGAAATCCAGGCACAGAAAAAGCACCTCGAAAGGTGCTTTTTTCATTTTCAGGCGAAACTCAATGCTTGACCGAGGGCGGCAGGTGCTGTCAGCCCAGTATTGGGTGAGGCTGCTGACCTTATCGCCGGCAACGCCGGCTCCCACAGGTTTCGCGGCGCAGCTCAAAACCCTGTGGGAGCTGGCGTTGCCAGCGATGAGGCCAGATCAGGCGACATCAATTCCGGGCCACAAAAAAAGCACCTCGAAAGGTGCTTTTTTCATTTTCAGGCGAAACTCAGCGCTTGACCGAAGGCGGCAGGTGCGGCTGGATCGCCGTCAGCACGGCCTTGAAGCACTTGATGTTGCCGGCGACCACATGGCCTTTCTCGAGGAAGTCATGGCCACCGGTGAAATCGCTGACCAGGCCGCCCGCTTCCTGGATCAGCAGCGCGCCTGCAGCCATGTCCCATTCGGACAGGCCCGATTCCCAGAAGGCATCGAAACGACCGGCAGCCACGTAGGCCAGGTCCAGGCTGGCGGCGCCGGCGCGGCGGATGCCGGCGGTCTGGCCGACCAGGGCGCGGAACATGCCCAGGTAGTTGTCCAGGTATTCCATCTGGTTGTCGCGGAACGGGAAGCCGGTGCCCAGCAGGGCGCCTTCGAGGCTGGTGCGCGAGCTGACGCGCAGGCGACGACCATTGAGCTGGGCGCCACGGCCACGGCTGGCGGTGAATTCTTCCTGGCGTACCGGGTCGAGAACCACGGCGTGCTCCAGGCGGCCGCGGTATTTGCAGGCGATGCTGACCGCGAAGTGCGGAACGCCACGCAGGAAGTTGGTGGTGCCGTCCAGCGGATCGATGATCCACAGGTAGTCTTCGCCTTCGCCGCTGCCGGCATGCAGACCGGTCTCTTCGCCCTGGATGGCGTGGTTCGGATACGCCTTGCGCAGCGCATCGATGATGACCTTCTCGGCGGCGCGGTCGACTTCGGACACGTAGTCCTTGGCGTCCTTTTCATCAACCTTGATGGTATCCAGGCGTTCGATTGAGCGGAAAATCAGTTCGCTGGCGCTGCGGGCGGCGCGCAGCGCGATATTCAGCATGGGCTGCATGGACGTTTCACCTGAGTTTTAAAGAAATGAAAGCCGCACAGTCTATCAGAAAACTTACGGCGCTGTGGGGCAACATTTGCTTACGTAGCGTTACGCCGGTCGCTTCTGTAAGATTTGCTCCCCCCTGATTTCATGTCTGTGAGCGCCTGACGTGCTGCAAAATATTCGTGTCGTCCTGGTCTGTACCAGTCATCCCGGGAATATCGGCGGGGCTGCGCGTGCCATGAAGAACATGGGACTGTCGCGCCTCGTGCTGGTGAATCCGGCGGATTTCCCTTCTCCCGAGGCCAGCGCCCGGGCCTCCGGCGCCGATGATGTGCTGGCGTCCGCGCAGGTCGTCGCGTCCCTGGAAGAGGCCCTGGTCGGCTGTACCCTGGTGGTTGGCACCAGCGCCCGCAGTCGCAGCCTGCCCTGGCCGATGCTCGATCCCCGCGAGTGCGGCAGCGAGTCCGTCGCCCGCGCCGCGCAGGGCGAGGAGGTGGCGCTGGTCTTCGGTCGTGAACACGCCGGCCTGACCAACGAAGAGCTGCAGCGATGTCATTACCACGTGCATATCCCCTCCAACCCGGACTTCAGCTCGCTTAACCTGGCGGCGGCGGTGCAGGTGCTGAGCTACGAGGTTCGTACCGCCTGGCTGGCCCGCGAGCCGCAGGCGGTAAAAACGGACAAGGACGAAGTGGTCGAGGAACTGGCCACCATGGACGAGATGGAGCGGTTCTACGGACACCTGGAAAGCACCCTGGTGCAGATCGGGTTCCTCGATCCGGCCAAGCCCAAGCACCTGATGCCGCGTCTGCGTCGCCTGTTCGGGCGCAGTGCGGTGAATCGTTCGGAAATGAGTATTTTGCGCGGCATCCTCACCGAAACCCAGAAAGCGGCCCGTGGCGATGCGCATAAGCGGAAGGATCAGTAAATGTTCGAGCGTCTGCGTGAAGATATCCAAAGCGTTTTCCACCGTGACCCGGCGGCACGCAATGCCTTTGAGGTGCTGACCTGCTATCCGGGCATGCACGCGATCTGGCTGCACCGCGCGGCGCATTGCCTGTGGCAAAAGGACTGGAAATGGCTGGCCCGCCTGGTGTCCAACTTCGGGCGCTGGCTGACCGGCATCGAGATCCACCCGGGGGCCAAGGTCGGCCGGCGGTTCTTCATCGACCACGGCATGGGCATCGTCATCGGCGAAACCGCCGAGATCGGCGACGACGTCACCCTCTACCAGGGCGTGACCCTGGGTGGCACCAGCTGGAACAAGGGCAAGCGTCACCCGACCCTGGAAGATGGCGTGGTGGTCGGCGCCGGGGCCAAGGTGCTCGGGCCGTTTACCGTCGGGGCCGGGGCCAAGATCGGCTCCAATGCGGTGGTGACCAAGGCGGTGCCGGCTGGCGCCACGGCGGTGGGCATCCCCGGGCGGATCATCGTCAAGACCGATGGCGAGCAGGAGGCCCGGCGCAAGGCCATCGCCGAGAAGATCGGCTTCGATGCCTACGGCGTCAGCGAGGACATGCCCGACCCCGTGGCTCGCGCCATCGGTCAGTTGCTCGACCACCTGCAAGCGGTGGACGGACGCCTGGAGGATATGTGCGGTGCCCTGACCAGGCTCGGTAGCGACTATCGCGCCACGGAGCTGCCGGCCCTGCACGAAGAAGACTTCGCTTGCGTCAAGGGCGAGCTGCGCAGCGACGCGCCCGCGCATTGACGGCGCGCCGGGCAAATCGGGGCGTGTGATCGCGCCCCGACTTTGCTATGATCTGCGCCGCCGTTCAGGCGCAATCCCGACTAAAGCACTAGGTCTTATAGTTGACTTAAATGCTCGGGAATCGCATACTTGCACACATCCCGTAACCCCCGTGGTATCAAATAGCCATGCGACTGACTACTAAAGGCCGATACGCCGTGACTGCCATGCTCGATCTGGCACTGCACGCGCAAAATGGGCCGGTCTCCCTGGCCGACATCTCCGAGCGCCAAGGCATTTCCCTTTCCTATCTGGAGCAGCTGTTCGCCAAGCTGCGCCGCAGCAACCTGGTTTCCAGCGTGCGCGGCCCGGGTGGTGGCTACCAGCTCTCGCGGGTGATGGAAAGCATCCAGGTGGCCCAGGTGATCGATGCGGTCAACGAATCGGTCGATGCCACCCGTTGCCAGGGGCTCGGCGATTGCCATGCCGGTGACACCTGCCTGACCCACCACCTGTGGTGTGATCTCAGCGCCCGGATCCATGAATTCCTCAGCGGAATCAGCCTGGCCGACCTCGTGACCCGCCGTGAAGTCCAGGAAGTCGCCCTGCGCCAGGACCAGCGCCGCGTAGCGGGCCGTGCCCCACTGGACAAGATTGAAACGTCCGCCGTCGATTGACCGTGTCGAACGAGCGACGTGCCTGCCTGATAGGAGATATTCAATGAAGTTGCCGATCTACCTCGATTATTCCGCGACCACTCCGGTCGACCCACGCGTCGCCCAGAAGATGAGCGAATGCCTGCTGGTCGACGGGAACTTCGGTAACCCGGCCTCGCGCTCCCACGTCTTCGGCTGGAAGGCTGAAGAAGCGGTCGAGAACGCGCGCCGCCAGGTGGCCGATCTGGTCAACGCCGATCCACGCGAAATCGTCTGGACCAGCGGTGCCACCGAATCCGACAACCTGGCGCTGAAGGGCGTTGCGCACTTCTACGGCTCCAAGGGCAAGCACATCATCACCTCCAAGATCGAGCACAAGGCGGTCCTGGACAGCACCCGCCAGCTCGAGCGCGAAGGCTTCGAAGTCACCTACCTGGAACCGGGCGAAGACGGCCTGATCACTCCGGCGCTGGTCGAAGCCGCGCTGCGTGAAGACACCATCCTGGTTTCGGTCATGCACGTGAACAACGAGATCGGCACCATCAACGACATCGCGGCCATCGGCGAGCTGACCCGCTCCCGCGGCGTGCTGTTCCATGTCGATGCAGCCCAGTCCACCGGCAAGGTCGAGATCGACCTGCAGAAGCTGAAAGTCGACCTGATGTCGTTCTCCGCCCACAAGACCTACGGCCCCAAAGGCATCGGCGCGCTGTACGTCAGCCGCAAGCCTCGCGTACGCCTGGAAGCGGCGATGCACGGTGGCGGTCACGAGCGCGGCATGCGCTCCGGCACCCTGGCTACCCACCAGATCGTCGGCATGGGCGAGGCCTTCGCCGTGGCGAAGGAGCTGATGGCCAGCGAGAACGTGCGCATCAAGGCCCTGAGCGATCGCTTCTTCAAGCAGGTACAAGGCCTGGAAGAGCTGTACGTCAACGGCAGCCTGACTTCGCGTATCCCGCACAACCTGAACCTGAGCTTCAACTATGTCGAAGGCGAGTCGCTGATCATGGCGCTCAAGGACCTGGCCGTGTCGTCCGGTTCCGCCTGTACTTCGGCATCCCTCGAGCCGTCCTACGTCCTGCGCGCCCTGGGCCGCAACGACGAGCTGGCGCACAGCTCGATCCGTTTCACCTTCGGCCGCTTCACCACCGAAGAAGAAATCGACTACGCCGCGCAGAAAGTCTGCGAGGCCGTTACCAAGCTGCGCGAATTGTCGCCGCTGTGGGACATGTACAAAGACGGCGTCGACATCTCCAAGATCGAGTGGGCTGCGCACTAAGTAGTCGCCAGCAAGAGCGGCTCCCTGATGAGGAAGGAATTGCACCATGGCATACAGTGAAAAGGTCATCGACCACTACGAAAACCCGCGTAACGTCGGCAAGATGAACGCCGAGGATCCGGATGTCGGCACCGGCATGGTCGGCGCTCCGGCGTGCGGCGACGTGATGCGCCTGCAGATCAAGGTCAACGAGCAGGGCGTCATCGAAGACGCCAAGTTCAAGACCTACGGCTGCGGTTCGGCCATCGCTTCCAGCTCCCTCGCCACCGAGTGGATGAAGGGCAAGACCCTGGACGAAGCCGAAACCATCAAGAACACCCAGCTGGCCGAAGAACTGGCCCTGCCGCCGGTGAAGATCCACTGCTCGGTGCTCGCCGAGGACGCCATCAAGGCGGCCGTTCGCGATTACAAGCAGAAGAAAGGTTTGATCTAACCCGCCTGTTGCAGGTCAAGGAGTCCCGATGGCTATCAGCATGACAGAAGCCGCCGCCAACCATGTGCGGCGCTCCCTCGAAGGACGCGGCAAAGGTGACGGCATTCGCCTGGGCGTCCGTACTACCGGCTGCTCCGGTCTGGCCTACGTGCTGGAATTCGTCGACGAGCCGAATGCCGAAGACCAGGTCTTCGAAAGCCACGGCATGAAGGTCATCATCGACCCGAAAAGCCTGGTCTACCTCGACGGCACCGAGCTGGACTTCGTCAAGGAAGGGTTGAACGAAGGCTTCAAGTTCAACAACCCCAACGTGCGCGGTGAGTGTGGCTGCGGCGAAAGCTTCAACGTTTGAGGCTGCGCGTGGGTACTCCTTGTCATTTCGCCCTGTTTGACCTGCAACCGGACTTCCGTCTGGACCTGGACCAGCTGGCCACTCGCTACCGCGAGCTGGCCCGCGCGGTGCATCCGGACCGCTTCGCCGACGCCAGCGAGCGCGAACAGCGCCTGGCGCTGGAGCGTTCCGCCGGCCTCAACGAGGCCTACCAGACCCTCAAGAGCGCGCCCCGTCGGGCGCGTTACCTGTTGGCGATCAGCGGTCACGAAGTGCCGCAGGAAGTCACGGTCCACGACCCCGAGTTTCTCTTCCAGCAGATGCAATGGCGCGAAGAGCTCGAGGATCTCCAGGACAGTGCCGACCTCGACGGTGTCGCCGCCTTCAAGCGTCGCCTGAAGGTCGCCCAGGAAGCCCTCAACGAGGAGTTCGCCGCGTGCTGGAACGACGCCGCGCAGCGTGACCAGGCCGAGCGCCTGATGCGCCGCATGCAGTTCCTCGACAAGCTCGCCTATGAAGTGCGCCAGCTGGAAGAGCGCCTCGACGATTAACCCGGTGTCGCCGCTGGCGGCACCTTTGGTATTCAGATAAGCATGGCCCTACTGCAGATCGCCGAACCCGGTCAGAGCCCTCAACCCCACCAGCGTCGCCTGGCCGTGGGTATCGACCTTGGCACCACCAACTCGCTGGTCGCTGCCCTGCGCAGTGGTCTTTCCGCTCCGTTGCCCGACGCCGAAGGCCGGGTGATCCTGCCGTCCGCGGTGCGCTACCACGCCGATCACATCGATGTCGGCCACAGCGCCCGCGACGCGGCGTCGGCCGATCCGCTGAACACCATCCTCTCGGTCAAGCGCCTGATGGGTCGTGGCCTGGCGGACGTCAAGCAACTGGGCGAGCAACTGCCGTACCGCTTCGTTGGCGGCGAATCGCACATGCCGTTCATCGAGACTGTCCAGGGGCCGAAGAGCCCGGTGGAAGTCTCGGCCGACATCCTCAAGGTGCTGCGCCAGCGTGCCGAAGCGACCCTCGGCGGCGAGTTGGTCGGTGCAGTGATCACCGTGCCGGCCTATTTCGACGACGCCCAGCGCCAGGCCACCAAGGACGCCGCGCGGCTGGCCGGGCTGAACGTGCTGCGCCTGCTCAACGAGCCCACCGCTGCGGCCGTGGCCTATGGCCTGGACCAGAACGCCGAAGGCGTGGTGGCCATCTACGACCTGGGCGGCGGCACCTTCGATATTTCCATCCTGCGCCTGACTGGCGGGGTCTTCGAAGTGCTGGCCACCGGTGGCGATACTGCCCTGGGCGGCGATGACTTCGACTACGCCATCGCCACCTGGATCATGGAATCCGCTGGCCTGTCCTCCGATCTCGACCCGAGCGCCCAGCGCCGCCTCCTGGAGACCGCCTGCGCGGCCAAGGAAGCGCTGACCGACGCCGAAGCCGTCACCGTCAGCTACGGCGACTGGCAGGCCGAGCTCACCCGCGCCGCCTTCGATGCGCTGATCGAGCCGATGATCGCCCGCAGCCTCAAGGCCTGCCGCCGTGCCGTGCGCGACAGCGGTGTCGAGCTGGAAGAAGTCAGTGCCGTGGTCATGGTCGGCGGTTCTACCCGTGTCCCGCGCGTGCGCAGCGCCGTTGGCGAGCTGTTCGGCCGCCAGCCGCTGACCGATATCGACCCGGACCAGGTGGTTGCCATCGGCGCCGCGATCCAGGCCGATACCCTGGCCGGCAACCAGCGTGATGGCGGCGAACTGCTGTTGCTGGACGTGATTCCGCTGTCCCTGGGGCTGGAGACCATGGGCGGGCTGATGGAGAAGGTGATTCCGCGCAACACCACCATCCCGGTTGCCCGTGCCCAGGAGTTCACCACCTACAAGGACGGCCAGTCGGCGATGATGATCCACGTGCTCCAGGGTGAGCGCGAGCTGATCAGCGACTGCCGTTCCCTGGCGCGCTTCGAATTGCGCGGCATCCCGGCCATGGTCGCTGGTGCGGCGAAGATCCGCGTGACCTTCCAGGTCGATGCCGACGGCCTGCTCAGCGTTTCGGCGCGGGAGCTGGGTTCGGGCGTGGAATCGAGCATCCAGGTCAAGCCGTCGTATGGCCTGACCGATGGCGAGATCGCCCGCATGCTCAAGGACTCTTTCGAGCACGCCGGCAACGACAAGGCCGCACGGCAGTTGCGCGAGCACCAGGTGGATGCCGAACGCCTGCTCGAAGCGGTGCAGGGCGCCCTCGACGCCGACGGCGAGCGCCTGCTGGACGCCGAAGAGCGCGCTGCGATCGAACAACAGATGCAAGACTTGCGTGATTTGATGAACGGCACCGATGGCGCGGCCATCGAGCAGCAGACCAAGCGTCTGTCGCAGGTGACCGATGCCTTTGCCGCCCGGCGTCTTGATTCGACGGTCAAAGCCGCACTGGCCGGGCGCAACCTGAATGAGATCGAGGATAACTGATGCCGCAGGTTACATTTCTGCCCCACGAGAAATTCTGCCCGGATGGCCTGACCGTCGAGGCGGCGCCGGGGACGTCCATTCTCGAACTGGCCCATGACCATCACATCGAGATCGAAAGCGCCTGCGGCGGCGTGTGCGCCTGCACCACCTGCCACTGCATCGTGCGCAAGGGCTTCGACTCGGTCGAGGAAGCCGACGAGCTGGAAGAAGACATGCTGGACAAGGCCTGGGGCCTGGAAGCGCAGTCGCGCCTGGCCTGCCAGGTCAAGGTCGGTGACCAGGACCTGACCATCGAGATTCCCAAGTATTCGCTCAACCATGCCGCCGAAGCGCCGCATTGATCCTGGAGCCCGACATGAGCCTGAAATGGATTGATGTACTTGAAATCGCTATCCAGCTTGCCGAAAGCAAGCCGGAAGTCGATCCTCGTTACGTGAATTTCGTCGATCTGCACCGCTGGGTGCTGGCATTGCCAGACTTCAACGACGATCCGGCACGCGGTGGCGAGAAGGTCCTGGAAGCCATCCAGGCCGCCTGGATCGAAGAAGCCGACTGAGCGCACTCGGCAGGTTAGGCAATCCCCCTGAACCCGCGTATAATTCGCGGGTTTAATTTTTCGCATCACTTACTGTTTCTGGAGTTACACCATGGCTGTTCAACGTACTTTCTCGATCATCAAGCCTGACGCCGTTGCCAAGAACGTGATCGGCAAGATCACCACCCGCTTCGAAGACGCCGGCCTGAAAATCGTCGCCTCGAAAATCAAGCAACTGTCCAAGGCCGAGGCCGAAGGCTTCTACGCCGAGCACAAGGAGCGCGGTTTCTTCGGTGACCTGGTTGCCTTCATGACTTCCGGTCCGGTCGTTGTCCAGGTTCTGGAAGGCGAGAACGCCATCGCTCGCAACCGTGAGCTGATGGGCGCTACCAACCCTAAAGAAGCTGCTCCAGGCACCATCCGCGCCGACTTCGCCGAGTCCATCGACGCCAACGCCGTCCACGGTTCGGACTCCGAAGCCGCTGCCGCTCGCGAAATCGCCTACTTCTTCGCAGCTACCGAGGTAACCACTCGCTAAGCCAAGGCTTTCGGGTGAGGGTGAATCCATGACGACATCTACTGGCAAGACTAACCTGTTGGGGCTGACCCAGCCGGAAATGGAAAAGTTCTTCGACTCGATAGGGGAGAAGCGCTTCCGTGCCGGTCAGGTAATGAAGTGGATTCACCACTTTGGCGTCGATGATTTCGACGCCATGACCAACGTCGGCAAGGCGTTGCGCGAAAAGCTCAAGAACTGCGCCGAGATCCGCGGGCCCGAAGTGGTCAGCGAAGATATCTCCGCGGACGGTACCCGCAAATGGGTCGTGCGCGTGGCCTCCGGCAGTTGCGTCGAAACCGTCTACATCCCCCAGGGCAAGCGCGGTACGTTGTGCGTATCGTCCCAGGCCGGTTGCGCCCTGGACTGCAGTTTCTGCTCCACCGGCAAACAAGGATTCAACAGCAACCTCACCGCCGCCGAAGTCATCGGCCAGGTGTGGATTGCCAACAAGTCGTTCGGCTCCGTACCGGCCACCATCGACCGCGCCATCACCAACGTGGTGATGATGGGCATGGGCGAGCCGCTGCTGAACTTCGACAACGTGGTCGCCGCCATGCACCTGATGATGGACGACCTCGGCTATGGCATCTCCAAGCGCCGGGTGACCCTGTCCACCTCCGGCGTGGTGCCGATGATCGATGAGCTGGCCAAGCACATCGACGTCTCCCTGGCCCTCTCGCTGCACGCGCCGAACGACGCGCTGCGCAACGAACTGGTGCCGATCAACAAGAAGTACCCGCTCAAGGTCGTCCTCGACTCCTGCATGCGCTACATGTCGGAACTCGGCGAGAAGCGCGTGCTGACCATCGAGTACACCCTGCTCAAGGACGTCAACGACCAGCTCGAACATGCGAAGGAAATGGCCGAGCTGTTGAAGGACGTTCCGTGCAAGATCAACCTGATCCCGTTCAACCCGTTCCCGCATTCCGGTTACGAGCGGCCGAGCAACAATGCCATCCGCCGTTTCCAGGACTACATGCACAACGCCGGCTACAACGTGACCGTGCGCACCACCCGCGGCGAGGACATCGACGCCGCGTGCGGCCAGCTGGTCGGCCAGGTGATGGACCGTACCCGTCGCAGTGAGCGCTACATCGCCGTGCGGCAACTGAACGCCGACGCCGATTCCAGCGGCGTGGCGGGCAACTGAGACGAGGGCGGCCATGACCCTGCGCGCCGCGCTGCCGCTTGTTCTGCTGACGACGCTGCTGAGCGGCTGCGTCAGCTCCGGCGGTCCCGGCCCGCAGGCAAGGCGCGACGAGGCCCGCCAGGCCTACGTGCAGTTGGGGTTGGGTTATCTGCAGCAAGGCTATACCGAGCGCGCCAAGGTTCCCTTGAAACAGGCCCTCGACCTGGGTGGCAACGATGCCGAGGTCAATGCGGCCCTGGCCCTGGTGTTTCAGCGTGAAGGCGAAACCGGGCTGGCCGACCGGCATTTCCGCCAGGCCCTGTCGGCCAGCCCCCACGATGCGCGAATCCGTAACAACTACGGCAGTTTTCTCTACGCCCAGGGGCAATATGCCAAGGCGCAGCAGATGTTTCGCCAGGCTTCGGCCGATACCCTGTATCCTGAGCGGTCCCGGGTGTTCGAGAACCTCGGGCTGACGGCCCTGCGCATGGGCCAGCGCGACCAGGCGCGGGAATACCTGGAAAAGGCTTTGCGTCTCAACCGCCAGCAGCCGCGTGCATTGCTGGAAATGGCTGAGATGTCTTACGAAGACAGGCATTATGTGCCAGCTCGCGAGTTCTACGACCGGCACAGCCGGCTGAGTGAACCGAGCGCCCGCAGCCTGTTGCTCGGCAATCGCCTGGCGACCGTCTTCGATGAACGAAACAAGGCCGCCGAACTGGGCCTGCAATTACAACGACTTTATCCCGGTACGCCGGAATATCAGCAATACCTGTCGGAGCAATGATGAAAGCGGCGCATCCCGAAGCAGCAGCAGCGACTCGCGAAAATCCCGGTGAGACCCTGCGCCAGGCCCGTGAAAGCCGGGGCTGGTCGCAGGCCGAAGTGGCCCGCAAGCTCAACCTGACCGTGAGTTCCCTGAACAACCTCGAGGCCGGCGCCTTCGACAAGCTGCCGGGGCATACCTTCGCCCGCGGCTATATCCGCGCCTACGCCAAACTGCTCGACATGGATCAGGCCGCCCTGGTCCAGGCCTTCGACCTGTGCACCGGCACCCATGCCCAGGGCAGCGACGTGCACGCCCTCGGGCGTATCGAAGAGCCGGTGCGCCTGTCCCACAACATCCTGCGCATCGTCAGCCTGCTGTTGCTGGTGGTGGTCATTGGCGGTGGTTTCGTCTGGTGGAAAGACCAGAGCGCGAACGCCACCAGGGACCTGTTCAGCGCCGCGCCGGAACACATCGAAGTGGAAAGCGCCGACGGCACTACCCAGATTCATCCGCTGGACGAGCCCGAAGACCAGGCCGTGACCGAGGCGCAGCAGCCTGAAGCCGTTGCTCCGGTCACCGAGCCAGCGTCGGCAGGCGAAACCGCATCGCAAGCCCCGGCGGCGCCGGTTGCCAGCGCTCCAGCCGCAACCGCCGCGCCGGCCGCTCCGGCAGCCGCCACTGCGCCGGCTGCCCATGCTGCGGCCACGCCGGCACCGGTCACGCCGGTCGCTCCGGCGGCCACCGCACCCGCGCCAACCGTGCCGGCCACTCCAGCACCTGCCATTCCCGCACCTTCCGTACCGGCAGCCCCTGTTGCAGGCAGCGGCCAGGTCAGCATCCAGTTCACCGCCGATTGCTGGACCTCGGTCACCGACGGCAACGGCAAGCTCCTCTACAGCGGTATCAAGCGCAAGGGCGAAAACCTCGAGCTCGCTGGCAAGCCGCCGTTCGCCGTGCGCCTGGGCGTGGCCCGCGGTGCTCAGGTCAGCTACAACGGCCAGGCCGTCGATATCGCACCGTTCACCAGTGGCGAGACCGCTCGCCTGAAGTTGGGGCAGTAACTCATGCACGGCGAATCTCCGATCAAGCGTCGCGAATCCCGGAAAATCTGGGTGGGTAACGTACCTGTCGGCGGCGATGCTCCCATCGCCGTCCAGAGCATGACCAACACCGACACCAACGATGTCGCCGCCACCGTGGCGCAGATCAACCGGTTGATCGATGCCGGCGTGGACATTGTCCGCGTCTCGGTCCCGGACATGGACGCCGCCGAGGCCTTCGGTCGCATCAAGCAGCAGGTCAGCGTGCCGCTGGTCGCCGACATCCACTTCGACTACCGCATCGCCCTGCGCGTCGCCGAACTGGGCGTCGACTGCCTGCGCATCAATCCGGGCAACATCGGCCGCGAAGACCGTGTGCGCGCGGTGGTCGATGCCGCCCGCGACCGTGGCATCCCGATCCGCATCGGCGTCAACGCAGGCTCCCTGGAAAAGGACCTGCAGAAGAAGTACGGCGAGCCGACCCCGGCCGCGCTGGTGGAGTCGGCGCTGCGTCACGTGGAGCACCTCGATCGCCTTGATTTCCAGGACTTCAAGGTCAGCGTGAAGGCCTCCGACGTGTTCATGGCCGTCGAAGCCTACCGGCTGCTGGCCAAGCAGATTGTCCAGCCCTTGCACCTGGGTATCACCGAAGCCGGTGGCCTGCGTTCGGGCACGGTGAAATCGGCGGTCGGCCTCGGTATGCTGCTCGCCGACGGGATTGGCGATACTATCCGCATCTCGCTGGCGGCCGACCCGGTCGAGGAAGTGAAGGTCGGCTACGACATCCTCAAGTCGCTGCACCTGCGTTCCCGCGGCATCAACTTCATCGCCTGCCCGAGCTGCTCGCGGCAGAACTTCGATGTGGTCAAGACCATGAACGAGCTGGAAGGCCGTCTGGAAGACCTGCTGGTGCCCATGGATGTCGCGGTGATCGGCTGCGTGGTCAACGGCCCTGGCGAAGCCAAGGAAGCCCATGTCGGCCTGACCGGCGGCACGCCGAACCTGGTCTACATCGACGGCAAGCCGGCGCAGAAGCTGACCAATGACAACCTGGTGGACGACCTCGAGAAGCTCATCCGCCAGAAAGCGGCCGAGAAGGCCGAGGCCGACGCGGCACTGATTGCCCGCGGTTGACCGCTACAGATTTCGTTAAGGACCTTTCGTGAGCAAATCGCTGCAAGCCATCCGTGGCATGAACGACATCCTGCCCGAGCAGACGCCCCTGTGGCGCTACTTCGAAAGCACCGTGGCGGGCCTGCTGGACACCTACGGCTACCGCCAGATCCGCATGCCGATCGTCGAATTCACCGAGCTGTTCAAGCGCTCCATCGGTGAAGTGACCGACATCGTCGAAAAAGAGATGTACACCTTCACCGACCGCAACGGCGATTCCCTGACCCTGCGCCCGGAAGGCACCGCGTCCTGCGTGCGTGCGGTGCTGGAGCACGGCATCAGCGGCAACGGCGAAGTGCAGAAGCTCTGGTACATCGGCCAGATGTTCCGCCACGAGCGCCCGCAGAAGGGCCGTTATCGCCAGTTCAACCAGATCGGCATCGAGGTGTTCAACCTCGAAGGGCCGGACATCGATGCCGAGCTGATCGCCCTGACCTGGCGCCTGTGGGGCCTGCTGGGCCTGCGCGACGCCGTCACCCTGGAGCTGAACAGCCTGGGTACCAGCGAGGCCCGGGCCCGCTACCGCGACGCCCTGGTGGAGTTCCTGTCCGCCCGCCTTGAGCAACTGGACGAAGACAGCCAGCGCCGCCTGAAGAGCAACCCGCTGCGCATCCTCGACAGCAAGGACGCCGGCACCCAGGCCGCCCTGGTCGGCGCGCCGAAGCTGGAAGACTACCTGGACGAAGCGTCCCGCGTGCACTTCGAAGGCCTGAAGACCCGCCTCGATGCCGCCGGCATTCCGTACGTGATCAACACCAAGCTGGTGCGCGGCCTCGACTACTACAGCAAGACCGTGTTCGAGTGGGTCACCGACAAGCTCGGCGCCCAGGGCACCGTCTGCGCCGGTGGCCGCTACGACGGCCTGGTCGAGCAGATGGGCGGCAAGCCGACCCCGGGCGTTGGTTTTGCCATGGGCATCGAGCGCCTGATCCTGCTGCTGGAAACCCTCGAACTGGTGCCGGAATCGATTTCCCGCCAGATCGACGTCTATCTCTGCGCCTTCGGTGACGCCGCCGAGCTGGCCGGCCTGCAACTGAGCGAGCGCCTGCGCGACCGTCTGCCGGGCCTACGCCTGCAGGTCAACGCCGGTGGCGGCAGTTTCAAGAGCCAGTTCAAGAAGGCCGACAAGAGCAATGCCCTGTACGCCCTGATCCTCGGAGAGGACGAACTGGCGCAACAAGTGGTAGGTTTCAAACCCCTGCGTGGTCAGGGTGAACAACAAAACATTGCCTGGGATGCTCTGGCCGAGCACCTGGAAGCTTCCCTCGCGCAGGCGTAAGCGCCCACTGACCGAATTGTCGAAAGGAGTATTGGGGTGTCGAGTACCGATGATGAACAACTGGCCGCGTTCAAGGACTGGTGGGAGCGTAATGGCAAGCCACTGGTAACTGGCGGTCTGCTGGCCTTGGTGGCGGTGTTTGGCTGGCAGGCTTGGCACAAGTACCAGAACAACCAGTCGCAAGGCGCCTCGAACCTTTACCAGGCTCTGCTGGAAACCACCCTGACGCCGACCGGCACGCCGGACACGGCCAAGGTCGCCGAGCTGTCGGGCAAGCTGAAAAGCGAGTTCGGTGGAACCGCCTACGCCCAGTACGGCAGCCTGTTCGTCGCCAAGGTGGCGGTGGACAGCGGCAAGCTGGACGACGCTGCTGCCGAGCTGAAGAGCATCTACGACAAGCCGGCCGACGCGACCCTTGGCGAGATTTCCCGCCAGCGCCTGGCGCGCGTGCTGGGTGCGCAGAACAAGGCCGAGGAGGCCCTGAAACTGCTCGACGGCGACGCCGACAAGGCGTTCGTTGCCACCCGCGAGGAGCTCAAGGGCGACCTGCTGGTGCAACTGGGCCGTGCCGACGAGGCGCATGCTGCATATGAAAAGGCCAAGGCTGCGCTGTCGGATGACGACGCGGTAGGTGGCCTGCAACTCAAGCTCGACGACCTGGCCAAAGGGGATGCGTGACGTGATCGGTTGGAAACATGCAGCAGTGCTGACCCTGGCCATCCTGGCCGCGGGTTGCAGCAGCAACAGCAAGAAGGAACTGCCTCCGGCCGAGCTGACCAAGTTCACCGAAGAGGTGGTCTTGCAGAAGCAGTGGAGCCGCTCGATCGGTGACGGTCAGGGCGAAACTTACAACATGCTGGTTCCGGCCATCGAGAACGACCGCATCTACGCGTCCGACGTGACCGGCGTGGTCATGTCGCTCAATCGCATGAACGGCGACGTGATCTGGAAGAAGGACCTGGAAAAACCGGTCTCCGGCGCCGTCGGCGTGGGCTACGGCATGGTCCTGCTGGGCACCCTCAAGGGTGAGGTGATCGCCCTTGACTCCAGCACCGGCGAGCAGAAATGGACTGCCCGGGTGACCAGCGAAGTGCTGGCCCCGCCGGCCACCAACGGTGACGTGGTGGTCGTGCAGACCCAGGACGACCGCCTGATCGGCCTCGACGCCGCTACTGGCGACCGTCGCTGGATCTACGACAGCACGCCTGCGGTCCTGACCCTGCGCGGTACCGGTGCGCCGATCGTGACCAACCGCCTGGCGGTGGCCGGCCTGTCCAGCGGCAAGGTAATCGCCCTGGACACCAGCAACGGCGTACCTGTGTGGGAGCAACGCGTTGCCATCCCGCAGGGTCGTTCGGAGCTGGACCGCGTGGTCGACATCGACGGCGGCCTGCTGCTGTCCGGCGGCACCCTGTACGTCGCCACCTACCAGGGTCGCGTCGCCGGCCTGGACCTGGAGTCCGGCCGGGTGCTGTGGCAGCGTGATGCCTCCAGCTACACCGGTGTGGCCCAGGGCTTCGGCAACGTCTACGTGAGCGAGGCCTCGGGCACCGTCGAAGGCATCGACGAGCGTTCGTCCTCGGCACTGTGGAGCAACGACCAGATGGCCCGCCGTCAACTGTCGGCGCCGGAAGTCTTCTCCAGCTACGTGGCGGTCGGTGACTTCGAAGGCTACCTGCACCTGCTCAGCCAGGTGGACGGTCGTTTCGTCGGTCGCGAGCGCATCGACAGCGATGGCCTGCGTGCCCGTCCGCTGGTCGAAGGCAACATGATCTACGTGTTTGGCAACAGCGGTACGCTCGAGGCGCTGACCATCAAGTAAGTCTATGCTTGGGGCTTTCGGGCCCCGGGCCGCGACGTCGAGAGACGTTGCCCGCAACTTCGGCCGCTGCCTCGCAGCGGCCTTTGTATTTCTTGAATTTACCCAATGGAGAGCCGCATGGTTCCCGTAATCGCCCTGGTGGGTCGCCCGAACGTCGGCAAGTCCACCATGTTCAACCGCCTGACCAAGACCCGCGACGCCATCGTCGGCGACCTCTCGGGCCTGACCCGCGACCGCCAGTACGGCGAAGCGCGCTGGCAGGGCCGTTCCTACATCCTGATCGACACCGGCGGTATCACCGGTGACGAGGCGGGCATGGACGAGAAAATGGCCGAGCAGTCGCTCATGGCTATCGAAGAAGCCGACTACGTACTGTTCCTGGTCGATGCCCGTGCCGGCCTGACCGCCGCCGACCAGATGATTGCCGAGCACCTGCGCAAGCGGAACAAGCAGTCGTTCCTGGTGGCGAACAAGATCGACAACATCGACCCGGACACCGCCCGCGCCGAATTCGCCCCCATGGGCATGGGCAACGCCATTCCGGTTGCCGGTTCGCAAGGCCGCGGCATCAATGCCCTGATGGAGACGGTGCTCGGTGACGTGCCGCGCGACCAGGAAGAAGAGTCCCTCGACGAGAACGTCGCCGAAGGCGAGGAAGCCACGCGCATCCCCGGTCCGAGCGAGAAGGACGGCATCAAGATCGCCATCATCGGTCGGCCCAACGTCGGCAAGTCGACCCTGGTCAACCGCATGCTCGGCGAAGAGCGCGTGGTGGTCTACGACCAGCCCGGCACCACCCGCGACAGTATCTACATTCCCTTCGAGCGCAATGAAGAGAAGTACACCCTGATCGACACCGCCGGCGTGCGCAAGCGCGGCAAGATCCATGAGGAAGTCGAGAAGTTCTCGGTGGTGAAGACGCTCCAGGCGATCAAGGACGCCAACGTGGTGATCTTCGTCATGGATGCCCGCGAAGGCGTGGTCGATCATGACCTCAACCTGCTGGGCTTCGCACTGGAGGCCGGTCGCGCCATCGTCATCGCCCTGAACAAGTGGGACGGCATGCAGCCGAGCGAGCGCGACTACGTGAAGACCGAGCTGGAACGCCGGCTGTTCTTCGTCGACTTCGCCGACATCCATTTCATCTCGGCGCTGCATGGCACCGGCGTGGGCAACCTGTACCAGTCGGTGCAGAACTCCTTCAAGTCGGCGGTCACTCGCTGGCCGACCAGCCGCCTGACCCAGATCCTCGAAGACGCGGTCAGCGAGCACCAGCCACCGATGGTCAACGGCCGTCGCATCAAGCTGCGCTACGCCCACCTTGGTGGCGCCAACCCGCCGATCATCGTGATCCACGGCAACCAGGTGGAGAAGGTACCGCGCTCGTACTCGCGTTACCTGGAAAACACCTACCGCCGCGTGCTCAAGCTGGTCGGTACGCCGATCCGCATCGAGTACAAGGGCAGCGACAACCCGTTCGAGGGTAACAAGAACACCCTCACCGACCGCCAGGTCAACAAGAAGCGCCGGTTGATGTCGCACCACAAGAAGGCCGAGAAGAAGCGCAAGGACAAGCGCAAGTAATCTCTTGGCGGCGCGGGCTTGCACCCGCGCCGCCGGCCTTGTGTTTCAACCTTTTTCCTGACTGTCCGATCCGCTATGCTCGACGGCTTACCGTGCCTGGGCCGGGTCCGCAGGAAAGAGGGCTTCATGATCAGCAGCAAGCTGCCGAATGTCGGCACGACCATCTTCACTACCATGTCTCAGCTCGCGGTGCAGACCGGAGCGTTGAACCTGTCCCAGGGTTTCCCGGATTTCAATGGCCCGCAGGCGCTGCTCGATGCGGTGGGACGGCATGTCAGCGCCGGGCATAACCAGTATTCGCCGATGACCGGCCTGCCCGCGTTGCGCCAGCAGGTCGCGGCCAAGATCGCCCGGCATTACGGCGTCGGTGTCGATGCCGACCATGAAGTGACCATCGTTCCCGGGGCGACCGAAGGCATCTTCTGCGCCATCCAGGCGGTGATCCGCAGCGGTGATGAAGTCATCGTCTTCGACCCCAGCTACGACAGCTACGAACCCGCGGTGGAACTGGCCGGTGGCCGTTGCGTGCATGTGCAACTGGACCCGGTGGATTTCAGCATCGACTGGCAGACGTTCAGCGATGCCCTGGGCCCGCGCACACGCATGGTCATCATCAACTCGCCGCACAACCCCAGCGGCGCGCTGATCACCCGTGCCGACCTCGATCAACTGGCGGCCCTGATCGCCGACCGCGATATCTACCTGATCAGCGACGAAGTCTACGAACACCTGGTGTTCGACGGCGTCGCCCATGCCAGCGTGCTGAGCCATGAAGCCCTGTACCCGCGGGCGTTCGTGGTCAGCTCGTTCGGCAAGACCTACCACGTCACCGGCTGGAAAACCGGTTACGTCGTTGCGCCGCCGGCACTGAGCGGCGAACTGCGCAAGGTCCACCAGTACGTCAATTTCTGCGGCGTGACCCCGCTGCAGTGGGCGCTGGCCGACTTCATGGCCGAGCATCCCGAGCATATCGAGCAATTGCCGGCCTTCTACCAGGCCAAGCGCGACCTGTTCTGCGATCTGCTTGGCCCGTCCCGTTTCAGCTTCAAGCGTTCGGCGGGCACCTATTTCCAACTGGTGGACTATTCGACCATCCGCCCTGACCTCAACGATGTCGACATGGCCCTGTGGCTGACCCGTGAGCATGGCGTGGCGACCATTCCGGTGTCGGTGTTCTACCAGCAACCCATTCCCGAGCAGCGCCTGGTGCGCCTGTGTTTCGCCAAACGCGAGGAGACGCTGCGCGAGGCAGCGGAAAAACTATGCGCGATCTGAGCAACCTGCCCAACCTGAGCGTCGCCCTGGTCCAGACCAGCCTGGTCTGGCAGGACCGCCAGGGCAATTACGAGCACTTCGAAGCCTTGCTGGACCAGGCCAAAGGCGCTGACCTGGTGATCTTGCCGGAGATGTTCACCACCGGTTTCTCCATGGAGTCCGAACGCCTCGCCGAGCCGGAAAACGGCCCCACCTACGCCTGGCTCAAAGCCCAGGCCAGGCGCCTCGATGCAGTGATCACCGGCAGCGTGATCATCCAGGCCGCCGATGGCAGCCACCGCAATCGCCTGCTCTGGGCGCGTCCGGACGGCGAGATCCTGCACTACGACAAGCGTCACCTGTTCCGCATGGCCGGCGAACACAAGCACTACACCCCGGGCGAGCGCCAGGTGCAGTTCGAGCTCAAGGGCTGGCGGATCCGTCCGCTGATCTGCTACGACCTGCGTTTCCCGGTGTGGAGCCGCGACGCCCAGGACACCGACCTGCTGCTGTACACCGCCAACTGGCCGGCGGCGCGCCGCCAGCACTGGAATCGATTGCTGCCGGCGCGGGGCATCGAGAACCTGTGCTACGTGGCGGCGGTGAACCGGGTCGGCACGGACGGCAAGGGCTTCGCCTACAGCGGCGACAGCCAGGTGCTGGACTTCCAGGGTGAAAGCCTGCTGAGTGCGGGGGAAGCGGACGGGGTGTTCACCGCGGTGCTGAATTCGGCGGACCTGGCGGCCTACCGGACGCGTTTTCCGGCGAACCTGGATGCCGATACCTTCGAGCTTCACTGAGTTCCTGAGGGCCCTATCGCTGGCAAGCCAGCTCCCATAGAACAAAACATAACTCTTTGATTTGCAGGGACCTTGTGGGAGCGGGTTCACCCGCGATTGCAGTAGTGAATTCACCATAGCAATCGCGGGTAAACCCGCTCCCACAGGGTACGCGTCGTACTTTGGAGCTGTTCTCTGCGCGACAGTGCAGCCTGAAAGGCTGGGCGGACTCCCACAAATCCCTGTGGGAGCTGGCTTGCCAGCGATGAGGCCCTCGAATACTCAGTAGACGTCCCGGCGATAGCGCCCCAGCTCGATCAACTCTTCCACGGCCGCCTCACCGAGCAACCCGTTGAGCGCCGCATCCACGCCACCCGCCATCCCCTGCAAACTGCCGCAGATATAGATCGCCGCGCCGTCGGCCAGCCAGCGCTTCAGTTCCTCGCCCCGCTGCAGCAACAGGTCCTGCACATACACCTTTTCCGCCTGGTCCCGCGAGAACGCCAGGTCCAGGCGTGCCAGGTCGCCAGTGGCCAGCCAGCCTTGCAGTTCGTCCCGGCAGTGGAAGTCATGGGCCTCATTGCGTTCCCCGAACAACAGCCAGTTACGCTGCTCGCCCGCCGCGATCCGCGCCTTGAGCAAGCTGCGCAACCCCGCCAGGCCGGTGCCGTTGCCGATCAGGATCATCGGCACCGCATCCGCCGGCAGATGGAAACCACTGTTGCGACGCAGACGCAGGCTGACGGTGCTGCCCGGCGCCATATGCTCGGTCAGCCAGCCAGACCCCAGCCCCAGGCTGCCGTCCGGGTGCCGTTCCTGACGCACGATCAGTTCCAGTACGCCGTCAGCCGCAATCGAAGCGATGGAATACTCCCGCGCATCGATCGGAATCAGCGCATCCACCAGCGCCTGGGCATGCAGGCCAACCAGATGCTCGCGGCTGACCGGCAGTTGCCGGCCGGCGAGGGCGGCAGCCAGTGATTCATCCAGGCCAGCCAGTTGCACTTGAGTGTTACCGTCCAGCCCCAGACCCTCGAGGAAGCGCTCGACGGTAGCCGGTGCCTGACGCGGCATGATTTCCACCAGATCGCCCGCTTCCCATTGCGACGGCGTCGGCGCAGTCAGGCCCAGAAGGAATACCGGCGAGCCCTGGCTGCCCGGGTTCAGCAGTTCGCGATGTTTCAATGTCCATGGCGCAAATTCGGGCGCCTGCCACACCGGCACCACGACGCTGCCGCTCAGTTCTGCCAACTGCTGCTGCCAGCGTTGCAGAGCCAGCGGATCGGCGCTGTCCACTTCCACCGGGGCGAAGCGGGCGTGGGCGCCACGCTCGCCGAGCCAGGCATGCAGGCGCCGACCGAAGCCGCAGAAGTGCGGGTACTGGCGATCGCCCAGGGCCAGCAACGAGTAGTTCAGCCCTTGCAGCGACAATGCCTGGCCCAGCACCTTGCGTTCGAATCCGCGGGCGCTGTCCGGGGCTTCGCCGTCGCCGAAGGTGCTGACCACGAACAGCGCCCGCCCGGCCTGGCGCAGATCGTCCTCGCTCAGCGACGCCAGCGCTTGCACACGTACCGGCAGGCCGGCCGCCTGCAATTGCCCGGCGCTTTGCCAGGCCAGTTGCTCGGCGAAACCGCTCTGGCTGGCGAAGCCCACCAGCCAGCCGCCGGCCTCGTCGCTTCCCTGGGCCAGGCCGCTGCGCGCGGCACGGATCTGGCGCTTCTTGCGGCGACGGTCGAGGTACAGCAGCCAGCCGGTGACGAAGAACAGCGGCATGCCCAGGCTGGCGATGGTCAGGATGATGCGACCCGGCAGGCCCCAATAGCTGCCTACGTGCAGGGCATAGATGCTGGTCAGCAATTGCGCCTTGAACGACTTGTCGTTGTACACCTCCTGGCGTTTCACCTGGCCGTTGGCCGGGTCGATGGTCAGGGTGTTGAGGGCGCGTTCGTGGGCTGCGTCGTCCAGCAGGTAGAAGAGCGTCGCCGGCTGTCCGCCTGCCGCTGGCAGGCGCAGGTTATAAGCGGTCAAGCCGGGGCCGGCGGCTTTTTGCAGGCTGGCCCAGATGGCGTCGTAGTCCACCACCAGCGCCGGGGCGTTCGGGTCGGCCTTGGGCGGGCCGCGGTGGCCGCCACGGCCTTCGCGTTTCTGTTGCTGCTGGCCAGCCGGCGGTTTGTCCGCCAGCAGCCGGCTCAGCCCCTCGCGGTACCACTCGTAGGACCAGAACAATCCGGTCAGGGCGAACAGCAGGTAGAACAGCAGGCACCAGGTGCCGAACACTGCGTGCAGGTCCCAGTTGAAGGCACGGCCTTTTTTCGCCCAGTCGAGGGTCAGCCAAGTGCGCCAGTTCAGCGCCTGGCGCGGCCAGCGTAGATACAGCCCGGACAGGCAGAAGAACACCAGGACCAGTGTGCAGGCGCCGGTGATCTGCCGGCCGGTGTCGCCGAGGGTCAGGAAGCGGTGCAGGTTGAGCATCAGGTTGAAAAAGTCCTGGCCCACTACGTCGCCCTGGAAGGCGCCGGTATAAGGATCGACATAGCGCAGCTGGCCACGCCGCTCGCCCGGCGGCGGAGTGAAGAAGATTCGCGCGGCGGCGTCACTCTTGGTCTCGACCCAGATCATCGAGACCTTCTTGCCTTCGCTTTCCTCGACCCGCCGCACCAGCTCGGCCGGCGCCAGCACGCCGCCTTCGCGCACCTGGACCTTGAGCACCTGCGGGTTGATGGCCCGGAGGATTTCATCCTGGAACGAGTACGCTGCGCCGGTGATGCCCATCAGCGCGAGCACCAGCCCGGCGGTGATGCCGAAGAACCAGTGCAATTGGAACAGCGTCTTTTTCAGCACATCGACCACCTGGGAATGTTTCTGGGAATGCGAATTAGTCGCGCATTATGCCTTGCTACACATGCCTTGACACACAAAAGCCCCGCTCATCGAAATGAACGGGGCAAGGGCCAGACCGGCGAAAACCTTAGAAGTGAACGCTGGTGGTCAGCAGTGCGGTACGCCCCGCCGCCTGGTTGGCGAAGTGGGTGGAGAACGCCTTGTCGTAGTAGACCTCGTTGGTCAGGTTCTGCACGTTCAGTTGCAGGTCGACGTTCTTGGTCAGCTTGTAGGCGGCCATGGCGTCATAGCGCACGTAGCTGTCGACCTTGGTGGTGTTGGCCACGTTGCCGAACACCTCATCGGTGTAGAAGGCGCCGCCACCGATGGTGAACTTCGGCGTGATCTGGTAGGTGGTCCACAGGCTGGCCGAGTTGTTCGGCAGGTTAGGCAGTTGATTGCCGTCGTTGGCCTTGCCCAGCGGGCCGCCGTCGATCTGCCGGCCTTCCATGTAGGCGTAGCCGGCGAAGACCTGCCATTTCTCGGTGAGCTTGCCGCTGGCCGACAGCTCGATACCGTCGACGCGGGTGGTGCCGATGTTCTCGTAGGTGTTGGTGTTGACCTGGACGCGGGCGTTGTCTTTCTCGGTGCGGAAGATCGCACCGGTCAGGGACAGGCGGTTGTCCAGCAGGTCCCACTTGGTACCGACTTCGTAGTTGGTGGTTTCTTCCGGCTCCATGTCGCTGCCCAGCAGGACGCCGTTGCGATCGGTGCTGTTGGGCAGGAGGTTGCCTTCCGTGCCTTCACCCAGCATTGCACCCGGCGGGGTAGCAGCGGTGGCGTAGGAGACATAAACGCTGCCGTTGTCGGCCGGTTTCCAGACCAGGCCCAACTGGCCGGTAACGAATTCGCTGGTGTCCTTGCCCTCGGCGCGCACGCCGGTCTTGCTTACGGTGGTGGCACCGTTGGCGCCGTAGGTGCGGTACTCGGTGTCGAAGTGGTCGTAGCGCAGGCCCATGTTGACCAGCCACTGCGGGGTCAGCTCAAGGGTGTCGAACACATAGAGGGCGCGGGTCTTGCCCTTGGTGGTGGTGCCGCCGTAGTTGCGTGCGATCGAACCGTTCCACGGATCGTCCGGGTTCGGGTTGCTCAGCGAGGTGCAGTTGTAGCCGCTGGATACGATCATCGCCGGGGTGCAATTGGTGCTGGATGGCACGGTCGGTGTGATCGGGGTCGCTGGCGTGGTGTCGGTATTGACGTCATAGGTCGAACGCTCGCTCTCTTCGCGGCTCAACTCGATACCGGTGGAGAAGCTGTTCTTGAAGCCGGCGATGTAGATGTCGCCGAACAGGTCGGTCTGGTTGGTGGTGGTGGAGGTGTTGCCCACCCGGGTGTTGGCCCGGCGCCAGACGCTGCCGTTGTTGACGTTGCCCTTGGAGTCGTCGGGCTGGGTCAGGATGTAGTCCTGCATCGAATTGCCGTGGCGCAGGGTGTTCTTGATGGTCAGCGCGTCGGTCAGGTCGTGCTCGATGGCGATGGTGGCGATATCGGTGCGCGCCTTGCGGAAGTCGCGGTCGGTCAGGCCGTAGAAGTTGCTGTGGTCGCCACCGGAATAAGGCTTGTCCGGGTTGGCCGAGGTGCGATTGCTGCCGGAGTAGGTGTAGGGCACGCCGGAGTCCGGCAGGTCGTCGCTCTCGACGTGGTACCAGTCGAGGTTGAGCCGGGTATCGGTGCCCAGGCCGAAGGCCAGGGACGGGGCGATGCCCCAGCGGTCGTAGTTGACCTTGTCGCGGCCGGCGACGTTGCTTTCGTGGCTCATCAGGTTCAGGCGGCCGGCAACGGTGTCGCTGAATTGATAGTTGCCGTCGAGGGTGTAGCGCTGCGTCTGGTCGGAGCCCCAGGTGAAGCCGCCGTCGAACGAGTTGCCCAGGTGGGCTTTCTTGCTCACCAGGTTGATGCTGCCGCCGGCCGCGCCACGGCCGCCAACCGCCGAATTCGGGCCCTTGCTGACTTCGATGGATTCCACGGCGAAGATTTCGCGGGTTTGCGCGCCGGTATCGCGCACGCCATCGATGTAGGTGTCGTTCTGCGCGTCGAAACCGCGGATGAATGGCCGGTCGCCTTGCGGGTTGCCGCCTTCGCCTGCGCCGAAGGTAATGCCGGGCACGGTGCGCAGGGCGTCCTGCAGGGTCAGGGCATTGGTGTCCTTGAGCACCTGTTGCGGAACCACGGTGACCGAGCGCGGCGTATCGACCAGCGGGGCGGTGTATTTCTGCGAGGAGGCGCGCTCGACCTTATAGTCGGTGCTGGCCTGCTCGGCCTGGGCATTGATGCTGGTGGCATCGAGGGTCAACGGACCGGCCGGCTTGGCAGGTGCTGGCTCGTCGGCATAGGCCAGGTGCGCAGCGGACGTGGCGGTGATGGCGACACCGATGGCGGATGCGAGCAAGCGCGGCGAACTGACAGTGGCTGGAACGAATTGACGCGACATCAGGTGGACCCCCTCCCAAGGTTTCGAGGGGGGCGAATATAAGAGCAAGTGATTGGCAGTCACAATTGAGAAAGTGTTGCATTTACATTCTTTACATCTTTTTCACGAAATTTTGCCAAGGATCAACGGCCGCTCCTCGGTAGGGGCTTGTGACGGCTGGATAAGAATCAATACCATTGGCATCTTTTCCGCCCAGGTGCCAGATCGCCATGCTTTTACACATTCCCGGCCTGTTCAATCGCGAGGAAGTGCTGCGCATCCGCGAGGCGCTGGAGCAGACCGACTGGGCCGACGGCCGGATCACTGCGGGTTACCAGTCGGCCAAGGCCAAGCACAATCTGCAACTGCCCGAGGGCCACCCGCTGGCCAAGGAAATCGGGGCGGCAATGATCGAGCGGTTATGGAGCAACCCGCGCTTCATGTCGGCGGCGCTGCCGCACAAGGTGTTTCCGCCCTTGATCAACTGCTACCGCGAAGGCGGCAACTTCGGTTTCCACATCGACAATGCCGTGCGCCAGCCCAAGGGCAGTGTGGAGCGGGTGCGTACCGACCTATCCTCGACCCTGTTCTTCAGCGACCCGGAGGACTACGACGGCGGCGAGCTGGAAATCCAGGACACCTACGGTCTGCAGCGGGTCAAGCTGGCGGCGGGGGATATGGTGCTGTATCCGGGCACCAGCCTGCATCGGGTCAATCCGGTGACCCGTGGCGCACGGTACGCGGCGTTCTTCTGGACCCAGAGCCTGGTGCGCGAGGACAGCCAGCGCGCCTTGCTGTTCGAAATGGACAGCGCGATCCAGCAGCTCACGGCCGATGTGCCGGACCATCCCTCGCTGCTGCAATTGACCGGCTCCTATCACAACCTGCTGCGGCGCTGGGTCGAGGTCTGACACATGGCATTGCAGTTACGGCGTGAGGAAGTGGTGGGCCCGGATGAGCTGGCACGGATGCTCGAACACAGCCCGGCGAAGGCGGCCCAGGCCCTGTTGATGGCGGCGGGCGAGGGCGTGGTCGAGGCCCAGGCGTTGCTTGGGCAGGTGCTGCTGGACGGGCGCGGGATCGAGAAGGATCCGGCGTTGGCGCGGACCTGGTTCGGTATCGCGGCGCAGCAGGGCAGCGCAATGGCCCACAACATGCTCGGGCGCTGCCTGGAGCATGGCTGGGGTGGCGAGGTGGACTTGCCCAAGGCCGCGCGGCATTACCGGCATGCTGCCAATGGCGGGCTGGACTGGGGGATCTACAACCTGGGAAACCTGCTGGCTACCGGACGCGGTGTGGACCTTGACCACGGGCTGGCGCTGGCCTGCTACCGGCGCGCGGCGCAGATGGGACATGCCAAATCGATGAACCTGCTGGGGCGCTATCTGGAGGAAGGGCTGCATTGCCAGGCGAACCTGCCGGCGGCACGGGAGTGGTATCGACGTTCGGCAGAGGCCGGGGATTTTCGTGGGCAGTTCAGCCATGCGGGGGTGCTGGCGGCGCAGGGTGAACTGGAAGAAGCGCTGAAGTGGTTGCAGCTGGCGCTCGAAGGCGGCAATGCCAATTTCCTGCGAGTGGCCGGGCCGGCGCTGGAGCAGGCAGCGGAGCCGGAGATCCGGGCGATGGCGGGGGCTTACAAGGAGCGGCTGGCTGAGCTGATGTAGTGGCCTTTCGGGCCTCATCGCGGGTGAACCCGCTCCCACAAGATCACTGTGGCCCTGTGGGAGCGGGTTCACCCGCGATGAGGCCCGAAAGGACACACAAAAAAAAAGGGGCTGATCACTCAGCCCCTTTTTTCATTTACAGGTAGTAGGCCTTCAGCGGCGGGAAGCCGTTGAACTCAACAGCGCTGTAGCTGGTGGTGTAGGCCCCGGTCGACAGCCAGTACAGGCGGTCACCGATCGCCAGGTTCAGCGGCAGGCCGTACTTGTAGTGCTCATACATGATGTCGGCGCTGTCGCAGGTCGGGCCGGCGATGACCACTTCTTCGCTCTCGCCTTTCTTCTCGGTCCAGATCGGGAACTTGATGGACTCGTCCATGGTTTCGATCAGGCCGGAGAACTTGCCCACGTCGGTGTAGATCCAGCGCTCGACCGCAGTGCGGGACTTGCGCGCCACCAGCACCACTTCGCTGACCAGGATGCCGGCGTTGGCGATCAGTGAACGGCCTGGCTCGAGGATGATTTCCGGCAGGTCGTCGCCGAAGTCTTCCTTGAGGAAGCGGATGATTTCTTCAGCGTAGGTTTCCAGGCTGTTGGTACGGGTGATGTAGTTGGCCGGGAAGCCGCCACCCATGTTGATCAGCTTGAGCTCGATGCCGTCTTCTTCCTTCAGGCGCTCGAAGATCACCTTGACCTTGGCGATCGCGGCGTCCCATACCGAGATGTCGCGCTGCTGCGAGCCGACGTGGAAGGAGATGCCGTAAGGCACCAGGCCCAGGTCGCGGGCGAGGATCAGCAGGTCCATGGCCATGTCGGTCTGGCAGCCGAACTTGCGCGACAGCGGCCAGTCGGCGGTGGTGGAGCCTTCGGTGAGGATGCGTACGTAGACTTTCGAACCCGGGGCGGCCTTGGCGATGTTGCGCAGGTCGGCTTCGGAATCGGTCGCGTACAGGCGCACGCCCTTCTCGTAGAAGTAGCGGATGTCCTTGGATTTCTTGATGGTGTTGCCGTAGCTGATGCGGTCGGCGGTGACACCGCGGCCCAGCACCTTGTCCAGCTCGTAGATCGAAGCGATGTCGAAGCTCGAGCCTTTGTCTTTCAGCAGGTCGATGATCTCGACCGCCGGGTTGGCCTTGACCGCGTAGTAGACCTTGGCGAATTCGAAGCCGGCGCGCAGGTCGTCGTAGGCCTGGCTGATCATCTGGGTGTCGATGAGTACGAACGGGGTTTCTTGCTTGTCGGCGAAGGCCTTCATCTTCTGGAAGGTTTCGCGCGCAAAGTAGTCTTCGACCTGGATCGACATACCTGGGAACTCCATGGGCAAACTGAATGAATAAGTGGCTGCAACTGAACGCCCTCCGTATCCCCACTTTGGTTCGCCTACTTCCCAAGGCATGTCGCCGAAAGCAAAAAGGTCAACCGCGCGCGATACATTGCTGCTGCGGGTGACCTTGCTGTCTCGTCGTCAGTACTTGAGCCGGATGGATCGTTTCCAGCATGGACGTTCGGCGCGAACTTTAGGACCTGAGGGGTTCAAGATCAACTAAAAATGTCGCCTTTTCGCACGCCGCGGCGACCTGTTGTCGGCGTGTTCCTTTCATAACCGACCCAAGTGACAGCCATATGTTCCGCCAGATCGCCGATGCGTAAAGAATTGTGGAATAGCTGGCGAAATGCTCACTTTTCCCGAACTTCAACACTCAGCCTTTCAATTGGCGCGTTTCCCTTCAAGTTACTGTTCACTTATTAAATATGACCGTTTGTCGAGTGTGTTCGAGCGGGTGTTTGAATGCCCTGGGTGTTCATATTTATGGCCACCTGAAGCGTGCGTAGTTGCAGCGAAAAAATTTTGACCGGTGCACCTCCGATCGGCCGGACGAAGGTCGGATTTGCCGGCGTTAACGAGAAACATTACTATTCGCACACTTTTCCACTGCCTGACGACGACCTCCCACCGTGTCTCGACCCAAAGGCTTCCTCGACCACTATCACGAACTGATCGGCACCTGGACGCGCAAGCTGCGCAGTCGCCAGCAGGCCGAGGACCTCGCGCACGATGCCTTTGTCCGCGTCCTGGAAAGCGAGCCCGGCGCGGTGCAGCAACCACGCGCCTACCTGCACCAGACTGCGCGCAATATCGCCGTGGACGGTTATCGCCGCGAAGACCGTCGCCAGTCCCTCGAACAGCAGGCCCTGGACCTGACCCCGCCGGTGGACGACGATCCGGAGGCCTACATGAACGCCCTGCAACTGGCCGACAGCGTTGAGCGGGCGCTGGCCGAGTTGCCGCTGAACTGCCGCAAGGTGTTCGTCTGGCAGAAGCTCGAAGGCCTGACCCAGGCGGAGATCGCCGAGCGCATGGGCCTGAGCAGGAACATGGTGGAAAAGTATATGATCCGCACGCTTCGCCATCTGCGCGAGCACCTGGATGTGGCGAACAGATGAGTCAGGCGAAGGTATTCATGAATCAGGACGCTAGTTCCGGCCCCCAGGAGGCCGCGCGCGCGCAGGCGGCCGAATGGTTCGCCCGGGTTCAGGACGGGTCGTTGCCGCCCGGCCAGCAGGCGGTGTTCGAGGCCTGGCTGGCGCAGGATCCGCTGCATCGTGACGAATACCGGATGCTGGCCGAGCTGTGGCGGGCCAGCGACCTGCTGCCCCGCGCGCGCCTCGAGGCCTTGTGCGTCGAGGATCCGGTCGCCGTCCTGCCGCGTCGGCGCTTCATCCGCCAGGCACTGGCCGCGGGCATCATGGCTGCTGCGGTCGGCCTCGGCTGGTTCACCTGGCAGGACGGCACGCTCGACCATTACCAGCAACTGCAGACCGGCCTCGGTGAACGCCGCCAGGTCGTGTTGCCGGACGGCTCGCGCCTGGAGATCAATGGCCGGACCCGCCTGGAAGTGCGTTTCAGTGCCGGACAGCGCGATATCCGCCTTGCCCAGGGCGAGGTGATGTTCAGCGTCGCCCATGACAGCGGGCGGCCCTTCGTGGTGGACGCGGGCAACGGCACGGTCACCGTGACCGGCACCCGCTTCGATGTGCGCCGCGATCCCGGGCAGACCCGGGTGGTGGTGGAGCAGGGCTCGGTCAGGGTCCAGGGCCATGGTGAATCGCGGGCGCTGCTCAGCGCCGGTCTCGGTTCCGATATAGATGAAAACGGCAACGTTGCCGCCGCCTACAAGGTGGATCCCGCCGCGCTGACCGCCTGGCGCTCGGGCAAGCTGGTGTTCAACGACGCTTCCCTGGCCCAGGTGGCCGAAGAGGTCTCGCGCTATCGCCGGCAGCCGCTGAAAGTGGCGCCGAAAGTGGCGAAGCTGCGCCTCAGCAGCACCTTCCGTGTCGACGACACGGACGCTCTGCTGCGGGCCTTGCCGAGCATCCTGCCGGTGTCCGTGGTGGCCCATGCCGACGGCTCCCAGGAAATAATTGCAAAATAGATTCAGGTATTTTTTCAGTTGTTCGTCTTCCTGCCTGACTTGTAATTGCCAAGCATTTTCATTCTCAGGAAGTCCCGAAGACGTGAACAACAACAAGCATGCCCCGCGTTCCGCCGGCCGCTCGCGCTGGCTGCCCCTGGCGCTGGCCCTGGCGGTCAGTGCCGGTATCGGCAACAGCTACGCCGACTCGACGCCGACCCCCATCCAGATCCAGGCCCAGTCGTTGGCCAGCGCGCTGAACCAGCTTGGCCAGCAGACCTCGCTGCAACTGTTCTTCACCCCCGAGCTGGTGGCCGGCAAGCAGGCTCCGGCGGTGTCCGGCAACCTGACGCCGGAGCAGGCGCTGCAAGCCGTGCTTCAGGGCAGCGGGCTGACCTACGAGATGTCCCAGGGCACCGTGGTCCTGCGTTCGGCGCAGGCTTCCGGCGAGGTCGTGGAACTGGCGGCGACCGATATCAGCATGGTCGGCGACTGGCTCGGCGACGCGCAGGAGGCGGTGGTGCAGAACCATCCCGGCGCGCGCACCGTGGTGCGCCGCGAGGCGATGATCGAGCAGGGTGCGATGAACGTGCGCGACGTGCTCAAGGGCATTCCCGGGGTTCAGGTGCAGGACTCCAACGGTACCGGTGGCAGCGACCTGTCGCTCAATGTCGGGGTACGCGGCCTGACCTCGCGCCTGTCGCCGCGCTCCACGGTGCTGATCGACGGCATACCGGCGGCCTTTGCACCCTACGGCCAGCCACAGCTGTCGATGGCACCGATTTCCTCCGGCAACCTCGACAGCATCGACGTGGTGCGCGGTGCCGGCTCCGTTCGCTACGGGCCGCAGAACGTCGGCGGGGTCATCAACTTCGTCACCCGGGCGATCCCGGAAAAGGCCACCGGCGAAATCGGCACCACCCTGGAGACGTCCCGCTACGGCGGCTGGAAGCATATCGATACGGCCTTCCTCGGCGGCACCGCCGACAACGGCATCGGCGCGGCGCTGCTGTATTCCGGGGTCAATGGCAACGGCTACCGCCGCAGCAATAACGGCAACGATATCGACGACGTGCTGTTCAAGACCCACTGGGCGCCGACCGACCAGGATGAACTGTGGCTGAACTTCCACTACTACGACGGCAAGGCCGACATGCCCGGTGGCCTGACCCAGGCCCAGTATGACGCCGACCCATACCAGTCCGATCGTGACCACGACAACTTCAGCGGCCGGCGCAAGGACGTGTCGCTCAAGTACCTGCGGCAGATCGACGACGTCACCCAGTTCGAAGTGCAGACCTACTACACCGACAGCTTCCGCGGCAGCACCATCGCCGCCCGCGACCAGAAGACCCTGTCGTCCTTCCCGCGCAGCTATCACACCTTCGCCATCGAGCCACGGTTGTCGCGGCTGTTCTTCACCGGCGAGGCGACCCAGGAAGTCAGCGTCGGCTACCGCTACCTCAAGGAAGCCATGCACGAGCAGGCCAGCCGCCTGGCGCTGATCGACAACGTGCCGACCGTCACTCCGACCTCCGACGGCCATGTCTACCAGGACCGTACCGGTGGAACCGAAGCCAGCGCCTACTACATCGATGACAAGATCGACATCGGCAACTGGACCATCACGCCAGGCCTGCGCTTCGAGCACATCAACACCGACTGGCACGAGCGCGCGGTGCTGGGCACCAATGGGGTGCGGGTCCAGGCCAAGAGCCGCAGCATCAGCAGCGACGAGCCGCTGCCGGCGTTGAGCGTTATGTACCACCTTTCCGATGCCTGGAAGCTGTTCGCCAACTACGAAACCTCCTTCGGCAGCCTGCAGTACTTCCAGCTGGGGCAGGGCGGCGTCGGCAACTCGACCGCCAACGGCCTGGAACCGGAAAAGGCCAAGACCTACGAGATCGGCACGCGCTACAACGATGAACATTGGGGCGGTGAGCTGACCGCGTTCTACATCGACTTCGACGACGAACTGCAGTACATCAGCAACGACGTGGGCTGGACCAACCTCGGTGCGACCAAGCACCAGGGCATCGAGGCTTCGCTGCGCTATGACCTGTCCGGGCTGGATGCACGGCTGGAAGGCTTGAGTGCGAACGCCGGGTTCACCTACACCCGTGCAACCTATGAAGGCGAGATCCCGGGCTTCAAGGGCCGTGACCTGCCGTTCTATTCGCGCCAGGTGGTCAATGCCGGGCTGCGTTACCAGGTAAACCGCTGGACCTGGAACCTGGACGCCTTCGCCCAATCGAAACAGCGCGCGCCGGGGACCGGTATGAATGCCAACGGCAGCTTCAACGGCAACTACATCACCGAGCCGAGTGCCGACGGGCAATACGGGGACATCCCGGGGTACGTGACCTGGGCGGCCCGTGGTGGCTACGACTTCGGCCAGCAGCTGTCGAACCTGAAGCTGGCGGCGGGGGTGAAGAACATCTTCGACAAGCAGTACTACACCCGCTCTAGCGACAACAACTCGGGAATTTACGTGGGCGAGCCGCGGACCTTCTATGTGCAGGCCAGTGTAGGGTTCTGACCTTTAAGGCCAATCGCCGACAACGCCGGCTCCCACGAGGTTCTGCGGTGTTCACAATACCCTGTGGGAGCCGGCGTTGCCGGCGATTGGCCCTCAAGCCTTACACAGCAGTCTCAGCCGGGGAAACGATGCTGGTCTTGCCCCCACGCGAGCGCCCCGAACTCAGGTAGGCCGCAATCGATTCCTGGGTCACCTCGCCCAGGAATACCTGCTCCGCATCCAGCACCGGCAGCCACGCCCGGTTGAATTCGTACATGCGCGACAACAGGATGCGCAGGTGCTCGTCGTGCGCCGCCGTGGCGTTGAACTGGCGCAGGAAGTCGGCACACACGCCCTGCTGGCGGTGCAGGTCCCGACGCCGCACATAGCCCAGCGCACGATTCTCGCCATCGGTCACCACCACGTACTTGCGGTCATGCTCGTCCATCAGCTCCAGCGCATCCGCCACCGGCATGTCCGGGCTGGCCGACGGCGCGTTGTCCGCCGCATCTTCGGCTCGCACCAGCAGCAGGCGCTTGAGGGTGCTGTCCTGGCCGACGAAGTTGCTGACGAACTCGTCCGCCGGATGCGCCAGCAAGGTGTCCGGATGGTCGATCTGGACCAGCTTGCCGGCGCGGAAGATGGCGATCTTGTCACCCAGCTTGATGGCCTCGTCGATGTCGTGGCTGACCATGATCACGGTCTTGTTCAGCGCCCGCTGCATCTCGAAGAATTCGTTCTGGATCATTTCGCGGTTGATCGGGTCGACCGCGCCGAACGGCTCGTCCATCAGCAGCAGCGGCGCTTCGGCGGCCAGCGCGCGGATCACCCCGATGCGCTGCTGCTGGCCGCCGGACAGTTCCCGCGGGTAACGCTGCAGGTACTGCTTGGGCTCCAGGCGGATCATGCTCATCAGCTCGCGGGCGCGCTCGTGGCATTTCTGCTTGTCCCAGCCGAGCAGGCGCGGAACCACGGTGATGTTTTCCTCGATGGTCATGTTGGGGAACAGGCCGATCTGCTGGATCACATAGCCGATGCGCCGGCGCAGGGTCACTTCGTCGAGGCCGGTGGTGTCCTCGCCATTGATCAGGACCTTGCCCGAGGTGGGCTCGATCAGGCGGTTGATCATTTTCAGGGTGGTGCTCTTGCCGCAACCGGACGGGCCGAGGAAGACGCAGATCTCGCCTTCGTTGACGGTCAGGCTGACCGAGTCGACCGCCTTGACCTCCTTGCCGTTGCTTTGGAAGGTTTTCGAGAGGTTCTGGAGTTCGATCATTTGAGCAGTCCTTCTGGAGTCAGCTTGCGTTGCAGGGCTTGCAGGAGCAGGTCGGCGGCGATGGCCAGGAGGCTCACCAGCACGGCGCCGACCAGCAGCATCGACATGTCGCTGCGGCTGATGGAGGTCAGGATAAGTACGCCAAGGCCGCCGGCGCCGATGGTGGCGGCGATGGTCATGACGCCGATGTTCATCACCACGGCGGTGCGCACCCCGGCGAGGATCACCGGTACGGCGATCGGCAGTTCGACCATGCGCAGGCGCTGGCCGAAGGTCATGCCGATGCCGCGGGCGGCTTCGCGGATGCCCGGCTCGACATTGGTCAAGGCCAGGTAGGTGTTGCGCATGATCGGCAACAGCGAATAGAGAAACACCGCGGTGATCGCCGGCAGCGGGCCCAGGCCCTGGCCGAACTTCGAGTAGAACGGCAGCAGCAGGCCGAACAGGGCGATCGACGGCACCGTCAGCAGCACCGTGGCGCTGGCCTGGAGCGGGCCGGCGAGGGCGGGGAAGCGGGTCATCAGGATGCCCAGCGGCACGCCGACGAGGATCGCCAGGGTTACGGCGATGCCGACCAGGGTGATGTGCTGGCCGGTCAGTTGCAGCACTTGCCCCCAGTCGAGATGGGCGAAGGTATCCAGCAGGCTCATTGCGCATCTCCTTGCAGTGGGTGGGCGCGCAGGAAGTCGTCGGCCACCTTGCCGGGGCTTTCATGCTCGACGTCTACCCTGGCGTTGAGCTGGCGCATGGTCTCGTCGTCCAGGCGCTCGGCCAGTGGCTTGAGCAAGGTCGCCAGTTGCGGGTTGGCGTCGAGTACCGCCTTGCGCACGACCGGCGCGGCCGTGTAGTCCGGGAAGTAGTGACGGTCGTCTTCCAGCAGCTTCAGGTCGAAGGCGCTGAGCCGGCCATCGGTGGTGTACACCAGGCCGGTGAACACCTGGCCATTGCGCAATGCGGTGTAGACCAGCCCGGCGTCCATCTGGCGGATGTCCTTGCGGGTGAACTGCAGGTCGTAGGTTTCGGTCAGGCCGGCGAGGCCGTCCGGGCGATTGGCGAACTCGGTGTCGAGGGCGAGGATGTGGGTCTTGCCGGCCTCGTCGCGCAGCACCTGGTTGAGCTGGCTGATGGTCTGCACCTGCGGGTACTCCTCGGCCACCTCACGGGGCAGCGCCAGGGCGTAGGTGTTGCTGAAGCGCGACGGCGCCAGCCAGACCAGGCCTTTCTTCGCGTCCAGTTCCTTTACCCGGGCGTAGGTGGCGGCGGCGTCTGGCAGGCGTTCGTCGACATGGTTGTAGGACACCAGCGAGACCCCGGTGTATTCCCAGACCATATCCAACTGCCCGCTTTCCTGGGCGCTGCGCGCCAGGGTGCTGCCCAGGCCGCCGGTGATGCGCACGTCGAAGCCGTGCTGGCGCAGGTAGCGGGCGGTGATTTCGGCGAGCACGGTCTGCTCGGTGAAGACCCGCGCGCCGATGCGGATCAGGGGTTTTTCGGCAGCCTGGGCAAATCCTGCGAACAGCAGGGCCGCGCCCAGGAGCAAGGCGATTCGTTTCATGATGATCCCTCGGTCAGTGAGTCAGGCCGCGTTCCAGCCAGCGGCGGCTGCCCTGGGCGACCAGCGCATCCAGTAGCAAGGCCAGCAGGGCGGTACAGGCCGCGCCCAGCAGCAGTTGCGGCTGGTTGTTCAGGGCGATGCCGGGGAAGATCAGGCTGCCCAGGCTGTTGGCGCCGATCAGGAACGACAGCGGCGCAGTGCCGACGTTGATCGCCAGGGCAACGCGCACCCCGCCGACGATGATCGGCACGGCGTTCGGCAGCTCGACCTTGAACAGCGACTGGCGCGGCGTCATGCCGATGCCGGTGGCGGCTTCCTTGAGCGAGGCGGGGACGTTTTTCAGGCCTTCGTAGGTGTTGCGCACGATGGGCAGCAACGAGGCGAGGAACAGCGCGAGGATCGCGGGGCCGGCGCCGATGCCGAGGATGCTCAGGGCGATGGCGAGTACGGCGAGAGGAGGAACGGTGTTGCCAATATTGAAAACCTGCATGAAGCGTTCGGCGCGGTCGACCCGGTGCGGTCGACTCAGGGCAATGCCGGCGGGGATGCCCACGACCAGCGCCGCCCCCATCGACAGCAGCACCAGCATCAGGTGCGCCTGCAGGTAGAACCACAGATCGGCGCGGTAATGCGCGATCGTATCGATGCCGATCCAGTGGATCAGCAGGGCCAGGATGACGAGCGCGGCGGCACATCCCATCAGCCCCTTGCCATAGCGTGCAGCCATAGGCGGACTCCTTTTTCTATCGTCGGCGCACGGATTCCATGGGGTCGCCATTCCAGGCGACGGGCGATCCGTGTGCGAAAAGCGGCGGCCAGAATGCGCGCCATGAGCGAAGCCCCGTCAGGCTCGTGTTGCCGGTGAAACCACCCCCGACCAACGGTCATTGCAGGGGAATGGACGCCTCCATCGCTTTAAAGGTTCCCATCTGATGCGGCATTTGGCCAGCGCTAATCCCCCGGGTGTTTGAAATTTCGCACGAGGAATGAGCGTGATTCTGACGGGGAGGCGTTGAATTGACTGCTGTTGGGCCGATGATGAATGCGTCCGGCATGCCGCGCTCCTGCACCAACAGCACATTTGGCCAGCCTTTGGCCGTTGGCCCGACTTCAGGTATGATATCGCCCCTTTTTTCAATCCCCAGTCAGGCGATTTCCCATGACCCAACAGGCCGCCGAAGTCGCGAAGCGCCGCACTTTCGCAATCATTTCCCACCCCGACGCCGGTAAGACCACCATCACCGAGAAGCTCCTGCTGATGGGCAAGGCCATTGCCGTGGCCGGTACGGTGAAGTCGCGCAAGTCCGATCGCCATGCCACCTCCGACTGGATGGAAATGGAGAAGCAGCGCGGTATTTCCATCACCACCTCGGTGATGCAGTTCCCCTATCGCGAGCACATGATCAACCTGCTCGATACCCCGGGCCACGAAGACTTCTCCGAAGACACCTACCGCACCCTGACCGCCGTGGACTCGGCGCTGATGGTGCTCGACGGCGGTAAAGGCGTCGAGCCGCGGACCATCGCCCTGATGGACGTGTGCCGCCTGCGCGATACGCCGATCGTCAGCTTCATCAACAAACTCGACCGCGATATCCGCGACCCGATCGAACTGCTCGACGAGATCGAGGCGGTCCTGAAGATCAAGGCGGCACCCATCACCTGGCCGATCGGCTGCTACAAGGACTTCAAGGGCGTCTACCACCTGGCCGAGGACTACATCGTGGTCTACACCCCGGGCCATGGCCATGAGCGCACCGAAGCGAAGATCATCGAGAAGCTGGATTCCGACGAGGCCCGCGCGCACCTGGGCGACCAGTACGACGGCTTCGTCGAGCAACTGGAACTGGTCCAGGGCGCCTGCCATGAGTTCGACCAGGACGAGTTCCTCAACGGCCAGCTGACCCCGGTGTTCTTCGGTACCGCGCTGGGCAACTTCGGCGTCGACCATGTGCTCGATGCGGTGGTCGACTGGGCTCCGCGCCCGCTGGCCCGGGTTGCCCACGAGCGCACCGTGGAGCCGGTGGAAGAGAAGTTCAGCGGCTTCGTGTTCAAGATCCAGGCGAACATGGACCCGAAACACCGCGACCGCATCGCCTTCATGCGCATCTGCTCGGGCAAGTACGAGAAAGGCATGAAGATGCGCCACGTGCGTACCGGCAAGGACCTGCGCATCGGTGATGCACTGACCTTCTTCTCCTCCGAGCGCGAGCAACTGGAAGAAGCCTGGGCCGGCGACATCATCGGCTTGCACAACCACGGCACCATCCAGATCGGCGACACCTTCAGCGAAGGCGAAAGCCTGGGCTTCACCGGTATCCCGCACTTCGCCCCGGAACTGTTCCGCCGCGTGCGCCTGAAGGACCCGCTGAAATCCAAGCAGTTGCGCCAGGGCCTGCAACAGCTGGCGGAAGAGGGCGCGACCCAGGTGTTCTTCCCCGAGCGCAGCAACGACATCATCCTCGGCGCCGTCGGTGTGCTGCAGTTCGATGTGGTCGCCAGCCGCCTGAAGGAGGAATACAAGGTCGAATGCGCCTACGAGCCGATCACCGTCTGGTCGGCACGCTGGATCGCCTGCGATGACAAGAAGAAGCTGGAAGACTTCAAGAACAAGGCGATGGAAAACCTCGCGGTGGACGGCGGCGGTCACCTGACCTACCTGGCGCCGACCCGGGTCAACCTGTCGCTGATGGAAGAGCGCTGGCCGGATGTGAAATTCCGCGCTACTCGCGAGCATCACTGATAGTCGAAGGCTGAACGCGGATAATGTGGGAGCGGGTTCACCCGCGATTACGATGGTGAATTCACCGCCGCAATCGCGGGTGAACCCGCTCCCACATTGTCCGCGCCCAGCCTTAGTTACCGGCTTTTATGCTGGTCCAGATCCGCGTCCTGATCCGGTCGATCTTCGCCGGCATCGCCTCAAGCGCATACAGCTTGTCCATCACCTCTTCCCCCGGATAGATCATCGGGTTGGCCTTCAGTGCCGGATCCACCAGCCCGTCCGCCTTCAGGTTGCCGTTGGCGTATTGCACATGGTTGCTGATGTTGGCCATTACCTCCGGCTGCAGCAGGTAGTTCATGTAGGCATACCCGGCTTTTTCGTCAGGCGCGTCCGCCGGCATCGCGACCATGTCGAACCACATCGGCGCCCCTTCCTTCGGAATCGAATAGCCCACCTTCACGCCATTCTTCGCTTCCTCGGCACGGTTCTTCGCCTGCAGCACATCGCCGGAGAAGCCCACCACCACGCAAACATCGCCATTGGCCAGGTCACCGGTGTACTTCGAGGAGTGGAAGTAGCTGATATACGGGCGCACCTTCATCAGCAGGTCCTTGGCCTTGTCGTAGTCCTTGGGATCCTGGCTGTGGTGCGGCAGGCCGAGGTAGTGCAGGGCGATCGGCAACAGCTCGGGGCCGTTGTCGAGCACCGCGACACCGCAGCTTTTCAGCTTGCCGATGTATTCGGGCTTGAAGATCAGGTCCCAGGAATCCACGGGCGCATTGTCGCCGAGTACCGCCTTGACCTTGTCGATGTTGTAGCCAATGCCGGTACTGCCCCACAGGTAAGGGAAACCGTGCTGGTTGCCCGGGTCGTTCACCTCCAGGGCCTTGAGCAGCACCGGATTGAGGTTTTTCCAGTTCGGCAACTGGCTACGGTCGAGCTTTTTCAGGGCGCCGCCCTGGATCTGCCGGGCCATGAAATGGTTGGAGGGAAACACCACGTCATAACCGGAGTTGCCGGTCATCAGCTTGCCATCGAGGGTTTCGTTGCTGTCGAAAACGTCGTAGGTCGGCACGATGCCGCTGGCCTGCTGGAAGTTCTTCAGCGTGTCCGGGGCGATGTAGCTGGACCAGTTGTAGATCTTCACCGAGTCGGCCGCGCTGGCCATGGAGGCCGCCAGCATCAGGGGTGCAAAAAGGAGAGTGCGCATGTCCGGGTTACCTTTCTCTAGCTGTTGTTATCGAAGGCAGCAGGCGATCAGCGGGATCAGAAAATCAACACGTAGGTCTTGCGCACCGTTTCCTGGATATCCCAGATTCCGGTGCTGTTGGCCGGTAGCATCAGTGCATCTCCGGCTTCTATGACAAGGGGCTCGCCGCCGTCGGGGGTGAAGGTGCAGCGGCCCTTGGTGAAATGGCAGAACTCCTGTTGCACGATCTGCCGCCGCCAGCGCCCCGGCGTGCATTCCCAGATGCCGGTTTCCACCCCGTCGCTGCGTTCGACGCAGGTGACCGAGGTCACCGCGACGGGCTCGCCAAGGGGTACGGCGACCGGGCTGGAGGTTTCCAGGGCGACGCTGTCGGTGTGTTTGAACTGGGTGATGCTCATGACCGCGGGTTCCTCTGTCGGGTGATTCAGTTGATCAGGTTCAGTTCATGAATCCCTGCATGAAGTCCGCGAGCGCTCCGGCCATGCGCCGGCGCCATGGCGGGCTGGCCGGGCTGGCGAGGGTGCGGTCCTCGAAGACGAAGCTCTGGATGATGGCGTTGTAGCCAAGCCAGCGGCACGGCTCCGGCGGCCAGCTGGCGAGGCTGGACAGTGCGCGGTTGTCGTGGACCCAGGGCTGGGCGGTGAGAGCGTTGTGCTGGCCGAGAATCAGCGCTGCCAGGGTGCGCCCGCCGAGGTTGGTAGCCCCGACCCCTTCGCCGCCGTAGCCACCGGCCAGGGCGATGCCGCGCTGGCGATCGCAAAGCATGTGCGGGCGGAAGCGCCGCGCCATGCCCAGGTTGCCGCCCCAGGAATGGCTGATGCGCACGTTCTTCAATTGCGGGAACAGTTCGCTGAACAGGTACCGGCGCAGTTCGATTTCATCGTGGCTCAGGCTGAAGTCTTCGCGCAGACGCCCGCCGAAGCGATAACCACCGCGGGCGCCGAATACCAGGCGGTTGTCCCGGGTGCGCTGGCCGTAGGTGACCTGGCGGCTGTTCTCGCTGAACGCCTGGCCTTCCTTGAGGCCGATCTCGTCCCATTGCGAGTCGCTCAATGGCTCGGTGGCCACCAGCAGGCTCTGCACCGGCAATTGGTGCTTGCCCAGCGGTGGCAGGCTGACGGCGTAGCCTTCCACGGCAGGCACTACCCAGTGACTGCGGATGCGGGCTTGCGGAGTGCGCACCTGGCCGGGGTTCCAGTCGATGGCCGGGGTGTTCTCGTAGATCGGTACGCCGAGCCGTTCTACCGCCCGGGCCAGGCCGCGGGCGAGTTTCGCCGGCTGGATGGTCGCGGTGTGCGGGCTGTAGATCGCGCCGTAGGCATTGCTGACGCGCAACTGGCCGTCCAGTTCTTCGGGGCGCAGCCAGCGGTAGTCGTCGGCGGTCATGCCTTGGCGGTAGAGGTCGTCGAGCCAACTGCGCAGGCTTCGCTCCTGCTCCGGGTAGCGCGCTGCGCAGTACAGCACGCCACCCTTGCGGTAGTCGCAGTCGATGCCTTCGCGGTCGAGTATGCGGCGGGCCTCGTCGGGGATGTCGTGGAGCAGGTCGATACTGTCCCGGCGTTGTTGCGGGGACAACGTGGCAAGCAGGCGGTCTTCGCCGAGCAGGTTGCCCATCAGCCAGCCGCCATTGCGCCCCGAAGCGCCGAAGCCGGCGAACTTCGCCTCGATGATGGCGATATTCAGGTGCGGCGCCTGCTGCTTGAGGTAGTACGCGGTCCACAGCCCGGTGTAGCCGGCACCGATGATGCACACATCGACATCCAGGTCCTGGCTCAACGCCGGGCGCGGCTCGATCGATTCGTCGAGCTGGTCCATCCACAGGCTGATCGTGCGCCAGGCTTGCATTGGTGCTGCTCCACATCGGAAAGGTCTGGAGCCGATCCTAGTGGCGGGCGGGTCGGGCTGTCCTACGTGCGTGCACGCAGGGAAATTTGCTTCACGTAGGCCTTGGGAGACAGGCCGGTATGCTCGCGGAAACACTTGTAGAAGGCCGAGAGCGAGTTGAAACCAGCGTTGAAGGCCAGCTCATCGACGGTGGCACTGGCGGTGGTGCTGTCCAGGCGACCGAGCAGATGGTGCAGGCGGGCCTGGTTGACGTAGCGGTAGAAGCTCTGGCCAAGGACCTGGTTGAGCAGGTAGGAAATCTGGTTGCGGCTGTAGCCGCTTTCCTTCGCCACCCGTTGCAGGTCCAGTTCCGGGTCGAGGTAGGGCCGCTGGCGCTGGAAATAGTGCTCCAGGTCCTGGGCCATGGTACGTAGCTGGCGAGGCGACAGGCCAAGGCGGCTGGTCGCCGGGCGCGGGCCCGAGGGCCTTGTGCCCTTGACGTTCTGCTGGACCAGCGTGGCGTATTCGTTGACCCGCCAGATCAGGCCATCCTTGACCGTGATCGCCTCGCTGGCGTGGAAGGCCACCAGGCCTTCGCCACCTCGAACCGTGACCTGGTACTGGATGAAGGCGGTACAGCCATCGACGCGGATACGGTCGCCGTGGACGATGTCCTCGCCGTCCTGGTGGGGCAGGCACACCCGCACATAATCGCGCAGCTCGTTGTAGGCGAGCACGCGGTTCTGGAAAAAATCGTGGTACTCGACGTCCGGATGATACAGCGCCATCACCCCGTCGAGGTCGCGGCGCATCCAGCAGTGGTGGTAGCGCAGGACGGTGTCGGCGGTGATCGGGGTCTGGCTGGGGCCGTCGGGGAGGGAGGTCATTTTTGGATAGTGCTTGAGGGCCTCATCGCTGGCAAGCCAGCTCACACAGGGATCTATGTGCACCGCTGAACCTGTGGGAGCTGGCTTGTCGGACCGCCGCACCGCAGCGATGAGGCCGGTGAATATTGCAGAAAGCCATCTGCCGAACCGCCCATCCCGCATTTTGCACGGTCCTCAGACGGCCATCCCTGGCCAAACCCCCGGTTTCATTGCTTGTCATCATTGGAAACATTTGGCACGCCCGCTGCACCTCCCCTCCCGTCAAAGGACCCTTTGCTCACCGGAGAGGCATACATGATCACCAACGACTATTCACCCGCTGTCGATATCCCGAATCGTTCGGGCGTGTCCTGGGCGGCGATTTTCGCCGGGGCCGCAGCTGCTGCGGCGTTGTCATTGATTCTCGTCGTGCTCGGCGCAGGGCTCGGCTTCGCCGCCACCTCGCCCTGGGCCGACGAGGGCGCCAGCGCCAAGGCGCTGGGCATCTCGACCATCGTCTGGCTGTTGCTGACCCAGATCATCGCCTCCGGCTTCGGTGGCTACATCGCCGGCCGGCTGCGGGTGAAATGGGCCAGCCTGCACGCTGACGAGGTGTACTTCCGCGACACCGCCCATGGCTTCCTGGCCTGGGCCGTGGCCACGCTGATCACGGCGGCGATGGTGCTGGGCACGGCGGGCAGCCTGGCCAGTGCCGGTGCGCACACCGCTGCTACGGCCGGGGCCACTGCGGTCAGTGCCGCAGCCAGCAATAACAACGATGCCGATCCGATGGGTTACTTCGTCGACACCTTGTTCCGCAGCGAAGGCCCGGCCCCGGTCAGCGATGACGCAGCCAATGCCGTGGCGGCGCGGATTCTCGGGCGGGCCATCGTCGATGACAGCCTGGTGCCGGAAGACCGTGCCTACCTGGCGCAACTGGTAGCTCAGCGGACCCGCCTGACCCAGGCCGAGGCCGAAGCCCGTGTGGACCAGGTATTCGCGCAGGTTCAACAGGCCAAGGTGCAGGCCAAGCAGGCGGCGGATGCAGCAGCGAAAGCGGCGGCCTGGACGGCGCTGTGGACCTTTGTCGGTCTGCTGTGCGGGGCGTTCTTCGCCAGCCTGGCGGCGCTGTATGGCGGTCGTCGTCGCGACCAGGTGCAATGGGTTGAAGTAGACGGTGCGGGTTATGTGGCCCGGACTGCGCCGATTCGTTGAGATAAGAGGAGAGACATCATGCGTTCATTACTGCTGTGGTTCCTGGGTGTACCGATTCCTGTGATCATCCTGATCGCGATCTTCATGCATTGATCTGAAGGCCTCATCGCTGGCAAGCCAGCGCCCACAGGGTCCGCAGCGACTCGGAACCCTGTGGGAGCTGGCTTGCCAGCGATGCTTTTAGAGGAACTGCTCCGCGTAATGGCAGGCCACCTGCCGTGTCTCTACCCGCCGAAACGCCGGCACTTCCTTCGCACAGCGTTCCGTCGCATACGGACAGCGCTTGTGGAACGCGCAGCCATCAGGCGGATTCAGCGGGTTGGGCAGTTCCCCGGCAATCCTGATCTTCGGCTTGTGCGGATCCGGATGAATCGTCGGTGTCGCCGACAGTAGCGCCTGGGTATAGGGGTGCAGCGGCTTCTCGTAGATCGCCTCCTTCGGCCCCATCTCCGCCGGCCGGCCGAGATACATCACCAGCACCTCGTCCGCGACATGCCGCACTACCGCCAGGTTGTGCGAGATGAACACGTAGGCGGTGTTGAACTCCTTTTGCAGGTCCATGAACAGGTTGAGTACCTGGGCCTGGATCGACACGTCCAGGGCCGAGGTGGGCTCGTCCGCCACCAGCACCTTCGGCTGCAGCATCATCGCCCGGGCCAGGGCAATACGCTGGCGCTGGCCCCCGGAGAACATGTGCGGGTAGCGCTGGTAGTGCTCGGGGCGCAGGCCGACCTGCTGCATCATGGCCTGGACCTTTTCCCGCCGCTGTTCCTTGGACAACGAGGTGTTGATCAGCAGCGGCTCGGCCAGTTGGTCACCGATTTTCTGCCGTGGGTTGAGCGAGGCATACGGGCTCTGGAAGACCATCTGCACATCGCGGCGCAACTGCTTGCGCTCGCGCTTGCTGGCGCCGTTGACCTCCTGCCCGGCGATCTGCAGCGAGCCGGACGACGGCTCCTCGATCAGGGTCAGGGCCCGGGCCAGGGTGGACTTGCCGCAGCCGGACTCGCCGACCACGGCCAGGGTCCTGCCGGCTTCCAGCTCGAACGACACGCCGTTCAGCGCGCGGACCGTGGCGTGGCCCTTGAACAGGCCCCGGGAGACTTCGTAGTGACGGGTCAGCTCACGTGCGGTCAGGACAACGCTCATCACGCCACCTCCTGGTTCAGCGGGTAGAAGCAGCGGGCCAGGCTGTGGGCCTGGGGATCGAGACCGGGACGTTGCTGGCGGCAGTTGTCGCGCACGTAAGGGCAGCGCGGCGAGAGCAGGCAGCCGGTGGGCCGGTCATAGCGTCCGGGGACGATGCCGGGCAGGGTGGCCAGGCGCTCGGCGCCCAGGCTGTGCTCGGGAATGGCCTTGAGCAGCGCTTCGCTGTAGGGGTGGGCCGGCACGTCGAACAGCTCCGGTACCTGGCCCACCTCCACGGCCTGGCCGGCGTACATCACGCAGACCCGCCGGGCGGTTTCGGCGACGACGGCGAGGTCGTGGGTAATCAGGATCAGGGCCATGTCCCGCTCTTTTTGCAGGTTCAGCAGCAACTCCATGATCTGCGCCTGGATGGTCACGTCCAAGGCGGTGGTGGGTTCGTCGGCGATCAGCAGCTTCGGCTCGCCGGCGATCGCCATGGCGATTGCCACGCGCTGGCTCATGCCGCCGGAGAGCTGGTGCGGATAGGCATCGAGGCGGCTTTCCGGAGCAGGGATCTCCACCTTTCTCAGCAGTTCCAGGGCACGCTGGCGGGCGGCCTTGCCGCGCAGGCCGAGGTGCTGGCGCAGCACTTCCTCGATCTGGAAGCCCACGGTGTAGCTGGGGTTGAGGGCGGTCATCGGGTCCTGGAAGACCATCGCAATGTCCTTGCCGACCACCTTGCGCCGCTGGCGACCGCTGATCCTGAGCATGTCGTTGCCGTCGAAGCCGAGCTGGTCGGCGCTGATGCGCCCGGGCGGGTCGATCAGGCCCATCAGGGCCATCATGGTCACCGATTTGCCGGAGCCGGACTCGCCGACGATGGCCAGCACCTCGCCCTTGTCCACGTCGAGGTCGAGGCCGTCCACCACCGGCACGGCATCGGCGTCGCCGAAGCGCACGTTGAGATTGCGGATTTGCAGAAGTGACATGGGCTTCTCCTCAGGCGGCATTCTTGAGTTTCGGGTCCAGCGCATCGCGCAGCCCGTCGCCCATCAGGTTGATTGCCAGCACGCTGAGCAAAATGGTCAGGCCCGGCAGGCTCACGACCCACCAGGCACGTTCGATGTAGTCGCGGGCCGAGGCCAGCATGGTTCCCCATTCCGGGGTCGGCGGCTGCACGCCGAGGCCGAGGAAGCCCAGCGCGGCGGCATCGAGGATCGCCGAGGAGAAGCTCAGGGTGGCCTGCACGATCAGCGGCGCCATGCAGTTGGGCAGCACGGTGACGAACATCAGCCGCGGCAGGCTGGCGCCGGCCAGGCGGGCGGCGGTGACGTAGTCGCGGTTCAGTTCGCCCATCACCGCGGCGCGGGTCAGGCGCACGTACGACGGCAGCGAGACGATGGCGATGGCGATCACGGTATTGACCAGGCCAGGGCCGAGGATGGCAACGATGGCCACGGCCAGCAGCAGCGAGGGCAGGGCCAGCATCACGTCCATCAGGCGCATGATCGCTGCACCGAGGGCATTGGGGAAGAAGCCCGCCAGCAGGCCGAGGATGATCCCCGGGATCAGCGAAATGAGTACCGACGACAGGCCGATCAGCAGCGACAGGCGCGAGCCCTGGATCAGCCGCGAGAGCAGGTCGCGGCCCAGTTCGTCGGTGCCGAGGATGAACTGCCAGTTGCCGCCTTCGAGCCACACCGGCGGGGTCAGCAGGAAGTCGCGGTATTGCTCGCTGGGGCTGTGTGGCGCGACCCAGGGGGCGAACAGCGCGCAGAAAACGATCACGCACATGAACAGCAGGCCGGCCACCGCGCCCTTGTTGCGCGAAAAGGCTTGCCAGAATTCCTTGTACGGCGACGGATAGAGCAGGCTCTGGTCGATGGCTGGAGCCGGGTTTGGAGCTGGAGTATTCATGACGGCGGCCTCAGCGCTGGTGACGGATGCGTGGGTTGGCCAGGCCGTAGAGGATGTCCACGACGAAGTTGACCAGGATGACCAGGCAGGCGATCAGCAGGATGCCGTTCTGGACCACGGGGTAGTCACGGGCACCGATGGCTTCGATCAGCCACTTGCCGATGCCCGGCCAGGAAAAGATGGTTTCGGTGAGCACTGCACCGGCGAGCAGGGTGCCGACCTGCAGGCCGAACACCGTCAGCACCGGAATCAGCGCGTTGCGCAGGCCGTGGACGAAGACCACCCGGGCCGGCGACAGGCCCTTGGCCCTGGCGGTGCGGATGTAGTCCTCGCGCAGGACTTCGAGCATCGACGAACGGGTCATCCGCGCGATCACCGCCAGGGGAATGGTGCCCAGGACGATGGCCGGCAGGATCAGGTGCATCAGCGCATCCTTGAACGCGCCGGGTTCATCGGCGAGCAGGGTGTCGATGAGCATGAAGCCGGTCTTCGGCTCGATGTCGTAGAGCAGGTCGATGCGCCCGGAAACCGGGGTCCAGCCCAGGCTCACGGAGAAGAACATGATCAGGATCAGGCCCCACCAGAAGATCGGCATCGAATAGCCGGTGAGGGACAGGCCCATCACCCCGTGGTCGAACAGCGAACCGCGCTTGAGCGCGGCGATGACCCCGGCGAGTACGCCGATGACCCCGGCGAACAGCAGCGCCGCCAGGGCCAGTTCGAGGGTGGCGGGAAACAGCGCGAGGAACTCGTTCCACACGCTTTCGCGGGTGCGCAGCGATTCGCCCAGGTCGCCCTGGGACAGCTTGCCGATGTAGTCCAGGTACTGCTCGGGCAAGGGCTTGTTCAGGCCCAGCCGTTCCATGGCCTGTGCGTGCATTTCAGGGTCGACCCTGCGCTCGCCCATCATCACTTCCACCGGGTCCCCCGGTATGAGCCGTATGAGGGCGAAGGTCAGCAAGGTAATGCCGAAAAAGGTCGGGATCAGCAATCCCAGACGCCGGGCAATGAAACTCAACATCGTGTGGTGTTCCTCGTCAGCCGGTAAGGCGCGTGCCCGCTTTTCCCGGGTGGGGTTGGGCGGGCGTTCTTGTTCTACTTCACCTGGGTAGTGGCGAAGTTGTTATTGGTCAGGGGGCTGATGATGTAGCCCTCGACGTTCCGGCGCATGGCCGTGAACATCTTCGGATGGGCCATGGTTATCCACGGCCGGTCCGCATCGTACACGGCCAGGGCCTCCTTATAGAGTGCTTCTCGCTGTTGCGGGTCGATCACCTGGCGAGCCCGGTCGATCAGCGCGTCGAACCGTTCATTGCACCAACGAGCATAGTTCTCGCCGTTCTTCACCGCCTCGCAACTGAGCAGCGGGGTCAGGAAGTTATCCGGGTCGCCGTTGTCGCCGGCCCATCCGGTGGACACCAGGTCGTGCTCGCCGTTCTTCGCGCGGCGCAGCATTTCTGCCCATTCCATAACGCGGATATCCAGTTTCAGGCCGATCTGCTTGAGGTCGGCCTGGAGCATTTCGGCGCTCAGGCGCGGATTGGGGTTGGTCATGCCGCCGCCATTGCGGGTGAACAGGGTCAGCCTGGCGCCTTCCGGCACGCCGGCTTCCTTGAGCAGGGCACGGGCTTTGTCGAGGTCGCGGGGCGGGTTCCGGTTGTCGTGGTTGTAGCCGGGCAGGGTCGGCGGGTACGGGTTGACCGCCAGCACCGCGTTGCCCTGGCCGAACAACTGGTCGATATGGCTCTGGCGATCGAAGGCGATATCGATGGCCTTGCGCACCCGCACGTCCTTGAGCAGGGGATGCTCGGTGTTCATCGCCACGTAGCCGATGATCAGCGCCTCCAGTTCGGCCACCTTGAGCATCGGGTCCTGCTTGATCGAGGGGACGTCGTCGGGCTTGGGATAGACGGCAACCTGGCATTCGTTGGCGCGCAGTTTCTGCAGGCGCACGTTGTTGTCGGGGGTGATGGCGAAGACCAGGGTTTCGCTGGGCGGCGCACCGCGGAAGTAGTCCGGGTTGGCCTTGTAGCGGACCTGGGCGTCCTTGATATAGCGCTGGAAGACGAACGGGCCGGTGCCGACCGGTTTGCTGTTGAGGTCGCCGGTTTTGCCCGCCGTGAGCAACTGGTCACCGTACTCGGCCGAGTAGATCGAGGTGAAGGCCATGGCCAGGTCGCGCAGGAACGGGGCCTGGGGCTGGGTCAGGGTGAAGACCACGGTGTGGTCGTCGGTCTTTTCCACGCTCTTGAGCAATTTGCCGAAGCTCATGCCTTCGAAATAGGGAAAGCCGATGCTGGTCTTGTCATGCCAGGGATGCCCGGGGTCGAGCTGGCGGTGGAAGCTCCAGAGCACATCGTCGGCGTTCATGTCCCGGGTCGGGGTGAACCAGGGCGTGGTGTGGAACTTGACGCCCCTGCGCAGGTGGAAGGTGTAGGTGAGGCCGTCTTCGCTGATGTCCCAGCGTTCGGCCAGGGATGGCTGGATCTCGGTGGTGCCGGGCTTGAAGTCCACCAGGCGGTTGAACAGGGTCTCGGCCGCGGCATCGGCGGTGACGGCGGTGGTGTACTGGACCATATCGAAGCCTTCCGGGCTGGCTTCGGTGCAGACCACCAGCGGGCGCGCCAGAAGCCCCGTCGAGGCGCCCAGCAGCAGGGCCGCGAGCGCGGCGTGCAGGGTCAGGTTTTTCATCGGCATATCCTTTGTCGTCTCCTGCCCGGGGAGCGGGCGCCTGGGCGATCGCCCCCCGGGACCTGCTTAAAGAATGTTGAACGGAATGGTGGTCACGATGCGGAATTCATCGAGATTGCCATCGATCTGTTCTCGACTGGCGCGGTGCGCAGTGTAATAGGCGCGGATATTGGTCGCCTGCAGCGGCCCGCTCTGCACCACGTAGCTGGCCCCGAGGGACCATTCCCGGTGATGTTCGCCATCGAGGTTGCGTACATCGTAGCCGTTGCCCTTGTAGTGGGTGCCGTCGATGCCCCAGCCGCGGGCGGTGTAGGCGTTCAGGCGCAGGCCCGGCACGCCGAAGCCGGCCATGTCCAGGGCGTAGCCGACCTGGAACGACTTCTCGTTGGGCCCGTTGTAATCGGAGAACAGCGAGTTGGCGAGGAAGATCGCATTGGTGTCGTGCACGTAATCGAAGTACTCGTCGCCGTTCACCTGCTGGTAGGCCAGGGTCAGGCTGTGGGCCTGGTGCGCCAGGGTGAAGGATAGGCTGAAGGTGTCGTTGTCGATCGTCCCCAGTTTTGCCGAGCCGGTGTCGCGGGTGCCGTACCAGTTGAACCCGGTGGTCAGGGCCAGGGTGCCCTTGTCTCCCAGGTCGTGGGACGCGCCGAAGTAGTACTGGTTCCAGATGTCCTCGACATGGCCGAAGTACAGGCTGGTGGTCAGGCTGCGCAACGGCTGGTAGTTGAGGCCGGCCAGGCTGACCCGGTCGGCTTCGGCGCCCAGTGCCGAATACTCGGTGGTGAACCTGCTCTTGCCCTGTTCGGTGCGGGTCGAGACCCGTTCGAAGGTGCCGAGGTCGAAGGACAGGTTGTCGAATTCGGCGCTGTGCAGGGCGACGCCATCGAAGCTCGACGGCAAAGCGCGGTTTCCGATGTAGGCGAACACCGGCGTGTTGATCGACTGCCGACCGGCGACCAGGGTGGTGTTGGAGATGCGTGCCTGCAGGTTGGCCAGGCCGAGTTTGCTCCACTGGCCGATGACATCGCCATCGCCGTGGGTCAGGGTGCGGTTGTTCGGCCCGGCGACCCGGGCGCGGCCGCGCTCCAGGGCCAGCGCGTGGTAGCCGGCGACCTGGGTGGCGAAACCGACGGTGCCCTGGGTGAAGCCCGAGCTGTAGTCGAGAACGGTACCTTGCACCCAGTTGTCGCGGCTGTGGGTGTCGCGGCGGCTGCCGTCGCTCTTGTAGTAGCGGAACAGCGGGCCCTTGGTCGCTCGCTCGCGGGCATACCAGTTGCGCGTCCAGCCGGACAGGCTCTGGTCTTCGATGAAACCGTTGGATTCGGCCTGGGCACTGTTTTCCTTGAGCGTCAGCGGCAGGTAGTCCTGGCTGGTGGCGTCGGCCTGGACAAGGCCGGACAGGCCGCCAAGGGAAAGGGCGATTACGGTGGTGATTCGTTTCAAGGCGATGCTTCCTTTCTTGTTCTTCTTGGTGTGCCGGCGGGCCTCGCGGACCCGGCGGCCAATGCGGTGGATCGTGGCCGGTGGGCGTCGATCCGGCTGGCAGTGGTCAGTCGATGCCGACGTCGCGGAACGTGGTCTTGCCGAACGGGCTCACCAGGTAGTCCTTCACCCGCGTGCTTACCGGCTGGCTGACGGTGGAGTGGGCGATCGGGGTGATCGGTACGTTCTGCTTGATGTACTGCTGGGCCTGGCGATACAGCTCGCTGCGTTGCTCGCGGTCGTTGGTGCCCTTGGCTTTCTTCATCAGCGCGTCGTATTCCGGGTCGCACCACATGGAATGGTTGTGGCTGCCAATGGCATCGCAGCTGTACAGGGTGCCCAGCCAGTTGTCCGGGTCACCGTTGTCGCCGGTCCAGCCGATCAGCAGGGTGTCGTGTTCACCGTTCTTGGCCCGCTTGAGGTATTCGCCCCATTCGTAGCTGACGATGTTCACCTTCAGCCCGAGCTTGCCCCAGTCGTCCTGGAGGATCTGCGCCATCAGCCGCGCGTCGGGGTTGTACGGGCGCTGCACGGGCATGGCCCAGAGGGTGATTTCGGTGCCTTCCTTGACCCCGGCGTCGCGCAGCATCTGCCGGGCCTTTTCCAGATCGCGGGGGGTATCGACGATGCTCTCGTCATACGACCACTGGGTCGGAGGCATGGTGTTGACCGCCACCTGGCCGGCGCCCTGGAACACGGTCTTGATGATCGCTTCCTTGTTTACCGCCATGTCCAGCGCCTGGCGGACTTCCAGTTGGTCGAACGGCTTGTGCCGGGTGTTGTAGGCGATATAGCCGAGGTTGTAGGCGGGCTTCTCGATCAGGTTGATGTTCTCGTCGCTGCGCAGGGCCTCGAGGTCGGCGGGACGTGGATGGATGCTCACATGGCATTCGCCCTTGCGCAGCTTTTGCACCCGGACCGACGGATCGACGTTGATCGAGTAGATCAGGTTGTCCAGCCTGACCTGCTCGGGGGCCCAGTAGTCGGGGTTGCCGCGGTAGCGGATCTGGGTGTCCTTCTGGTAGCGGGTGAACACGAAGGGGCCGGTGCCGATGGGCTTGTGGGTGATGTCCGAGGGGGTGCCGCGGGCCAGCAGGTGTTCGGCGTATTCGGCCGAGAGAACCGAGGCGAAGCTCATGGCGAGGTTCTGCAGCAGCGTCGCGTCGGGGTGGTTGAGGGTGAAGGTCACGCTCATCGGGCCGGTCTTTTCCACCTTGGCGATGGTCTTGTCCATGCCCATGGCGCTGAAGTAGGGGAACACGGTGCCGTAGGCCATGCGGAAGGGGTGGGTCGGGTCGAGCATGCGGTTGAAGGTGAACACCACGTCGTCGGCGTCGAACTCGCGGCTCGGGGTGAAACCGGCATTGCTGTGGAACTTCACCCCGGGGCGCAGGTTGAAGGTGTACACCAGGCCGTCGTCGGAGATGGTCCAGTCGGTGGCCAGGGACGGTTGAATGCCCGTGGCCCCCCGTTCGAACTCCACCAGGCGGTTGTACAGCGGTTCGGACACGTCGTTGTCGGTACCGCTCTGGTATTGCGCGGTGTCGAAGCCCGAGGGGCTGCCTTCCGAGCAGAACACCAGGTTGCCCTTGGCCAGGCCGAAGGGCGAATGGGCCAGCAGACCGGCTCCGAGCAAGGCGGCGAAGAGAGACGTCTTACGCATGGGAATTCCCTGTCTTGTCGTCATTATTGGAAGTTTCCGCAGCACGCAGCGAATCCTCGCTCACGCATCACGGCACCGTTCCCAAGGTAAGTGGGTACGGAGGAGACGACGAGGTACACAGGGAGCAAATTGGGGTGGGAGCTTTCCGGCTGAGTTGAGGAAATTTCAGACAGGTGTAGGAGCTGGCTCGCCAGCTCCTGCCTTGGGTTTATGGCTTCACGCTGACGCCGTAGAAGTCATTAAGGGCGAAGGGGCTGATCTTGAAGCCCTCGACGCTCTTGCGCATCGGCTGGTAGACCGTGGAGTGGGCGATCGGCGTGATCGGCACCTGGTCCTTGAGGATGTGCTGGGCCTGCTTGTACAGCTCGGTGCGCTTGGCCTGGTCGGGGGTGCGCTTGGCCGCCTTCACCAGTTTGTCGTAGTCGGCGTTGCACCAGTGGGAGAAGTTGTTGCCGTTGACCGCATCGCAGCCGTAGAGGGTGCCGAGCCAGTTGTCCGGGTCACCGTTGTCGCCGCTCCAGCCGATCAGCATGGCGCCGTTCTCGCCGTCCTTGGCGCGCTTGATGTACTCGCCCCATTCGTAACTGACGATGCGCGCCTTGATGCCGATCTTCGCCCAGTCGGACTGGATCATCTCGGCCATCAGCTTGGCGTTGGGGTTGTACGGCCGCTGTACCGGCATGGCCCACAGGGTGATCTCGGTACCCTCCTTGACGCCGGCCTCCTTGAGCAACGCCTTGGCCTTATCGACGTTGTATTCGGTGCCCTTGATGGTGTCGTCGTACGACCACTGGGTCGGCGGCATGGCATTGACTGCCAGTTCGCCCGCACCCTGGTACACCGAATCGATGATCTGCTGCTTGTTCACCGCCATGTCCAGGGCCTGGCGCACCTTGAGCTGGGCCATGGGGTTGGGCTCGTTGCTGCCCTTGATCTTGTCCATCACGTTATAGGCGATGTAGCCGAGGTTGAAGCCGGCCTGGTGCGGCATCTGCAGGTTCGGGTCGGCCTTGAGCGCCTCGAGGTCGGCAGGACGGGGGAAGAGGGTGATCTGGCACTCGTTCTTCTTCAGTTTCTGCATGCGCACCGAGGCGTCGGTGGTGATGGCGAAGATCAGGTTGTCGATCTTCACCTCGGCGGGCGACCAGTAGTCCTTGTTGCCCTTGAAGCGGATCTGCGCGTCCTTCTGGTATTTGCTGAACACGAAAGGACCGGTGCCGATCGGCTTCTGGTTGATGTCCGCGGCTTTGCCCTGCTTGAGCAACTGCTCGGCGTATTCGGCGGACTGGATCGAGGCGAAGCTCATGGCAATGTTCTGGATGAACGCGGCGTCGACTTCGTTGAGGAGGAATTTGACGGTGTGCGCGTCGACCTTCTGCACCTGCTTGATGTTGGCATCCATGCCCATGTCGGTGAAGTATGGGAACTCGGTGGGGTAGGCCTTGCGGAACGGCATGTCCTTGTCGAGCATGCGGTTGAAGGTGAACAGCACGTCGTCGGCGTTGAAGTCGCGGGTGGGCTTGAAGTAATCGGTGGTATGGAACTTGACCCCTTCGCGCAGGTGGAAGGTGTAGGTCAGGCCGTCATCGGAAACGTCCCAGCTGGTGGCCAGCCCCGGGATGACCTGGGTGCCGCCGCGCTCGAACTGGGCGAGGCGGTTGAACACGGTTTCCGAGGACGCGTCGAAGTCGGTACCGGTGGTGTACTGGCTCGGGTCGAAGCCGGCGGGGCTGCCTTCGGAGCAGTAGACCAGGTTGGAAGCGGCCTGGGCGGCCGGTGTGGCGGCGAGCAGACCTGCGCCGACAAGGAACGGAATGACTGCGGTTTTCAGCATGGTGGCCTCATTGTTGTCATTGTGATCTGAGGGCGGCCTTGTGAGCCGACCCGCGGATACTTATGCAGGTACTGGACCTGGTGCAACGCTTGAGGATAGCTTCTGACAGCAATTTCGGAACGTTCGTACAGGAATGTCGCGATTGTGTAACTTTGTGCGAGTTGAACGTTTGCGTGGGGGAAATTGCAGAATTTGAATGCGACACGGGCTCCTGTGGGAGCGGGTTCATCGGGGCGCCGAACCGCCGCGATTACGTCGGTGGATTCACCGTTGCAATCGCGGGTAAACCCGCTCCCACAGGAGCCCGTGTCGCTCTTTAGAGAGGTGGCTTACATCTGCACTTCAATGGTGCCATCGGCATTGACGCTGACCTGCGTCGTCCCCGCCTCGACCTGTGGCGAAGGTGCCGCCTCGGCATCCATGCTGGCTTTCATCATCATCGGTGCACGCAGGTACGGCTGTGGATAACCACTGCTGTTGAGGTTCAGGCTGACCACCTTGTAGCCCTTGCCGCCCAGCGCTTCGGTGGCGATCTGCGCCCGTGCCTTGAAGGCATCGACCGCGTCCTTGATCAGTGCGTCCTCGCTGGTCTTGCGCGTGGCCGGGGCGATGGCGAAGTCCATGCCGCCCATCTTCAGTTGTTGCAGCAGTTCGCCGGTCAGTTTGGACAGGGCAGGGAAGTCGCCGCTTTCCAGGCGCAGTTCGGCGCGCTCGCGCCAGCCGGTGATCTTCTGACCCTTGTCGTCATAGATCGGGTAAGCGTTGCGGCTGCCCTGGCTGATCTTCACATCCTTGACCTGGCGCGCCTGTTCCAGCGCCTTGTTGAGGGTGGTGGTGATCTCGGCGGCGAGCTTGGCCGGGTCGGTGTTCTGCGCTTCGCTGTAGAGGGTCACGACCATCAGGTCGCGGGGGACTTCCTTGCTCGCTTCGGCGCGCAGGGAGATCTGGTTGTAGCGCGGCTCGTCCGCCAGAACGGGAAGGCTGGCCAGCAGGCTGGCGACCAGCAGGGCCTTGGCGCTACGGCTTGGGGTATTCATGTGCGGCTCCTTGAAAAATGGGCGTGGCCGGTACCATCCTGTGCACCACGCAGACTCGATCAGACCTTGAAAGTAGCACCAAGGTTCCAAATGGCTATCATTTAACCGGCCTGCGGTGTGGCGAGTTGCCGCATCGCTGCAGTGCAGGACGTCCCTTCGGTATACTTCGCCACGGTTTACCTGGAGCACTCATCAGGAGAGCTCATGCTCGCCCCGGTCAAAATGCAAATGTTGTCTGCCACCCGCCAGAACCTCTGGCGCCTTACGTTCATCCGTACCCTGGTACTGGCGGCCCAGGCCGGCTCGGTGGCGGTCGCCTATTGGACCGAACTGCTGCCGCTGCCCTGGCTGGCGCTGAGCGTCACCCTCGGCTTTTCCATGGTGCTCTGCCTGGTGACCGCCCTGCGCCTGCGTGCCTCGCTGCCGGTCACCGAGCTGGAATACGCCGTGCAGCTGGCCTGCGACCTGCTGATCCACAGTGCCCTGCTGTACTTTTCCGGCGGCTCGACCAACCCCTTCGTTTCCTATTACCTGGTACCGCTGGCGATCGCCGCGGTTACCCTGCCGTGGGTCTATTCGCTGATCCTCTCCGGTATCGCCCTGGTTGCCTACACCTTGTTGCTGGTGCAGTTCTATCCGCTGGATACCTTCCCCATGGCCAGGGAAAAGATGCAGATCTACGGCATGTGGCTGAGCTTCGCCCTGGCGGCAGCGGTCATCACCTTCTTTGCCGCGAAGATGGCCGAGGAGTTGCGCCGCCAGGAAGCCTTCCAGGCCCAGCGTCGCGAAGAAGGCCTGCGCGACCAGCAATTGCTGGCCGTGGCCACCCAGGCGGCCGGCGCCGCCCACGAACTGGGCACACCGCTGGCGACCATGAGCGTGTTGCTCAACGAGATGCGCCAGGATCACACCGACCCCCTGCTGCAGGAGGACCTGGCGGTGTTGCAGGAGCAGGTCAAGCAGTGCAAGCACACCCTGCAGCAACTGGTCCGCGCTGCCGAGGCCAACCGGCGCATGGCGGTGGAAGAGCAGCCGGTGACCTTCTGGATGGACGAGGCGCTGAACCGCTGGCACCTGATGCGTCCGGAAGCCAGCTATCGCTTCCAGCGCCTCGGACAGGGGCTGGTGCCACACCTGGCGCCGCCACCCGACCTGACCCAGGCCTTGCTGAACCTGCTGAACAACGCCGCCGATGCCTGCCCCGACGGGCTTGAGGTGCAGCTCGACTGGGATGCCACGGATATCGTCATCAGCATCCGCGATCACGGCCCCGGCGTACCGGTGGCCATTGCCGAGCAGATCGGCAAACCCTTCTTTACCACCAAGGGCAAAGGCTTCGGTCTTGGCCTGTTCCTGAGCAAGGCCAGCGTGACCCGTGCTGGCGGCTCGGTAAAACTCTATAGTCACGAAGAGGGCGGTACGCTGACCGAGCTGCGCCTGCCCCGTGACGCGCGAGGAGACGTGTGATGAGTGATGAAATCCAGGTTGAAGGTGAAGACCTGCCGCACCTGCTGCTGGTCGACGACGATGCGACCTTTACCCGGGTGATGGCCCGGGCCATGGCTCGCCGCGGTTTTCGCGTCAGCACTGCCAGTTCCGCGGATGCCGGGTTGTTGATCGCCCAGCAGGACGTTCCCGACTACGCTGCGCTGGACCTCAAGATGGACGGCGACTCGGGCCTGGTCCTGTTGCCCAAGCTGCTGGAACTGGACCCGGAAATGAAGGTGGTGATCCTTACCGGTTACTCCAGCATCGCCACTGCCGTCGAAGCCATCAAGCGCGGCGCCTGCAACTACCTGTGCAAGCCGGCGGATGCCGATGACGTGGTGGCGGCGCTGTTGTCCCAGCACGCGGACCTGGACACCCTGGTGCCGGAAAACCCGATGTCGGTGGACCGCTTGCAATGGGAGCACATCCAGCGCGTGCTGACCGAGCACGAAGGCAACATTTCCGCCACGGCCCGCGCCCTGGGCATGCACCGTCGGACCTTGCAGCGCAAGTTGCAGAAGCGGCCGGTTCGTCGCTGAGTCGTTCATTGCCCTTGAGGGCCTCATCGCTGGCAAGCCAGCTCCCACAGGGTGGGGGTTGGCTGTGGCTTGCAAGCGATGAGGCGCTCAAAATCGCCGAAATTCCGGCATTTCATCCACAAACCCCCATCCCTGAGCCCCGCACTGGCGTATCATTGGTCGCCTGACGCCAGGCCCACGGAAATTCCCCCGCATGCTCGCCCTCTTCATCCAGACCCTGAACATCACCGCCCCGGTGTTCGCGATGCTGTTCATGGGTGTGCTGCTGCGCCGCATCGATGCGATCAACGACAACTTCATCCAGGTTGCCTCGTCCCTCGTCTTCAACGTCTGCATGCCGTCGCTGCTGTTCCTCGGCATCTACCACGCCGACCTCGACGCGGCGGTCAATCCCGGCCTGCTGCTTTACTTCATCGCCGCCACCTTCGGCAGTTTTGCCTTGGCCTGGCTGATTGCCATCTGGCGTTGCCCCAAGGAAGATCGCGGCATCTACACCCAGGGCTCGTTTCGGGGCAACAACGGTGTGATCGGCCTGGCCCTGGCGGCCAGCATGTACGGCGACTACGGCATTTCCCTCGGCGCGATCCTCGCCGGCCTGGTGATCCTGCTCTACAACTCGCTGTCGGTGGTGGTGCTGGCGGTCTACAGCCCGACGGTCAAGTCGGACCCGTGGAGCATCTTCAAGAGCATCCTGCGCAACCCGCTGATCATCAGCGTGCTGCTGGCGACGCCAATGGCCTATGCCAAGGTGGCGCTGCCCAACTGGCTGCTGACTTCCGCCGACTACATCGCGCAGATGACCCTGCCACTGGCGCTGATCTGCATCGGCGGCACCCTGTCCCTGGCGTCATTGCGCGCCAGCGGTCGGATGGCCGTGAGCGCAAGCCTGGTGAAGATGGTCTGGCTACCCGTGATATTTACCTTCGGCGGCTGGCTATGCGGCTTTCGCGGGGCGGAACTGGGCATCCTGTTCCTTTATATTGGCAGCCCGACGGCAGCGGCCAGCTATGTGATGGCCCGCTCGTCCAATGGCAACCATGAACTGGCGGCATCGATCATCGTGATCACCACCCTTGCCGCCGCTGTGACAACGAACATCGGAATATTCCTATTGCAGTGGGGCGGATGGATCTAGATCCTTCGCTCGCAAAACAACGCCAACACTGCCTCTCACGTCCGAGGACACTTCATGCAAGACCAGATCACGCCCGAGCGTTTGCATCGCGGCCTGAAGAATCGCCATATCCAGCTGATCGCCCTGGGCGGGGCGATCGGCACCGGCCTGTTCCTGGGCATCGCCCAGACCATCCAGATGGCCGGCCCCTCGGTGCTGCTGGGTTATGCCATTGCCGGCCTGATCGCCTTCTTCATCATGCGCCAGCTCGGCGAGATGGTGGTCGAGGAGCCGGTTTCCGGCACCTTCAGTCACTTCGCCCACAGCTACTGGGGGCCGTTCGCCGGCTTCATGTCCGGCTGGAACTACTGGGTGCTCTACGTCCTGGTGGGCATGGCCGAACTGACCGCCGTGGGTATCTACGTGCAGTACTGGTGGCCGGATTTCCCGACCTGGGCCACGGCGGCGGTATTCTTCGTCATCATCAACCTGATGAACGTCAGCCAGGTAAAGGTCTATGGCGAGATGGAGTTCTGGTTCGCCCTGATCAAGGTGGCGGCCATCCTCGGCATGATCGGCTTCGGTGGCTACCTGCTGCTCAGCGGCAATGGCGGTCCGGACGCCAGCGTTGCCAACCTGTGGCAGCATGGCGGCTTCTTCCCCAATGGTGTTACCGGGCTGATGATGGCCATGGCCGTGATCATGTTCTCCTTTGGCGGCCTGGAACTGGTGGGCATCACCGCCGCCGAGGCCGATAACCCGCGCCACAGCATTCCGCGGGCGACCAACCAGGTGATCTACCGCATCCTGCTGTTCTATGTGGGTGCGCTGGCGGTGCTGCTGGCGTTGTACCCGTGGCAGAAAGTGGTCGATGGCGGCAGTCCGTTCGTGATGATCTTCCATGACCTGGACGCCAACGTCGTGGCCACGGTGCTCAACCTGGTGGTCCTGACTGCGGCACTGTCGGTGTACAACAGCTGCGTGTATTGCAACAGCCGCATGCTGTTCGGCCTGGCGACCCAGGGCGATGCGCCGAAGTCGCTGCTCAAGGTCAACGCCAAGGGTGTGCCGCTGGCGGCCCTGGGCATTTCCGCGCTGGCCACCGGCCTGTGCGTGCTCATCAACTACTTCATGCCCCGCGAAGCCTTCGGCCTGCTGATGGCGCTGGTGGTGTCGTCGCTGGTGATCAACTGGGGGATCATCAGCATCACCCACCTGAAATTCCGCAAGGCCAAGGCTGCGGCCGGCCAGGACACCTTCTACAAGAGCCTGGGCCATCCGCTGACCAACTACCTGTGCCTGGCCTTCCTGGCCTTCATCCTGGTGGTGATGTGGCAGACCGAGGGCATCCGCATTTCCGTGGAGCTGATCCCGGTCTGGCTGCTCGTGCTGTGGGTGGTCTACAAACTGACCAAGGGGCGCAAGGCCCAGGCCTGACGCACCTTGTCGCGCAAGTGATCGATCAGCCCTGTTGCCAGGCGTCGATCACTTCCTGGGCCGCGCGGAACGCATCGATCGCCGCCGGCACGCCCGCATAGACTGCGCAATGCAGCAGGGCTTCGCGAATCTCTTCTACCGTACAGCCATTGTTCAGCGCGCCACGCACGTGGCCTTTCAGTTCCTGCGGGCATTTCAGCGCGGTCAGGGCGGCCAGGGTGATCAGGCTGCGGGTCTTCAGTGGCAGGCCTTCGCGGCTCCAGACACTGCCCCAGGCGTGTTCGTTGACGAATTCCTGCAGCGGCGCGGTGAACTCGGTGGCATTGCCCAGGGCGCGATCGACGAACACGTCGCCCATGACCTGGCGGCGAACCTGTTCGCCGGTTTTCTTCGTCTCACCCATGTTGTTCTCCTTAATGTTGGCGGCGCCAGGCGCGCAAGGTCGTATAGCTCAGCAATACGGCGAGCGCTGGCAGGACATAGAACAGCATCAACTGCTCCAGGCGATTGGCCAGCGGCATGCCGGTGGTAAAGGCCACCACGTGCAGGCCGTAGGCCAGATACAGGCAGAGGAACACCAGGCCCTCGACGCGGGTGACCCGGTAGCCGGAATAGAACACCGGCAGGGTCAGCAGGGCGACGCCGAGCATCACCGGCAGGTCGAAGTCCAGCGCGTTGGGCGAGATCGATAGCGGTTCCGGGGCCAGCACCGCAGTCAGGCCAAGCACCGCCAGCAGATTGAAGAGGTTGCTGCCGATCACGTTGCCCACGGCGATTTCCCGTTCGCCACGGATCGCCGCGATCAGCGAGGTGGCCAGTTCCGGAAGCGACGTGCAGACCGCGACTACGGTCAGGCCTATCACCCGTTCCGACAGGCCCAGGTCGGTCGCCACCTCGACCGCGGCTTCCAGCAACAGGTGCCCGGCCAGGCTGAGCAGGCCGAGCCCGAGCAGCATCAGCAGCAGGCTGCCGAACCAGAAGCCGATGCCCCGGTCGATTCGCGGGTTGGGTGCCGGGTAAGTCCGCGCGTAATGCCGCGATTGATGCCAGAGGATGGCGAGGTATGCCGCCAGTCCGGCCAGCAGCAGCGCGCCTTCCCAGCGCCCGAGTACCTCGTTCAGGGCCAGCAGGTAGACCGCCACGCTGGCGGCGATCATCAGCGGGATATCCAGGCGTACCAGTTGCCGTGACACTCGCAGCGGAATGATCAGCGCCGCGAGGCCAAGTATCACCAGGACATTGAAGATATTGCTGCCGATCACGCTGCCCACCGCCACATCGGGCGCGCCGGTGTAGGCCGCCTGCAGGCTGACGGTGAGTTGCGGCGCGCTGCTGCCGAAGGCCACCAGGCTGAGGCCGATGATCAGCGGGCGCACGTGCAGGCTGGCAGCGATACGCAGGGCTGCACGCACCAGCAGTTCGGCGCCGAGAATCAGAAGGATCAGGCCGCTGGCCAATTGCAGCAGGCTGAAAGTGGGTAAAGCGGCCAGGTCGAAAATGGTCGTGCTCCAGAAAACCGGTCAGTCGCTCAGGCTTTGTACCCGGACTCGCGCCGTTCCGCTACGGATCATGTCCAGTTGCTGGGCCGCAGCCTTGGAAAGGTCGATCAGACGGCCGCGGGTATGGGGGCCTCGATCATTGATGCGGACCACGACACTGCGTTCGTTTTTCAGGTTGGTCACCAGGACCCGGGTACCGAAGGGCAGGGTGCGGTGGGCGGCGGTCAGGCCATGCTGGTTGAACGGCTCGCCGCTGGCGGTGCGCTTGCCGTGATGGCGGGAACCATAGAAGGAGGCGGTGCCGGTTTCATCGTAGCCGCGAGGGTCGATGTCGTGGCTGGCACAGCCGGCAAGGAGAGTGAACAGCGCCAGGGCGCTTAGGGGACGCCACATGTATGTCTGATGCTCCGTGGGGGCTGATCGCTGGCAAGCCAGCTCCCACAGGGTCGGCGGTGCACGCGGACCTTGTGGGAGCTGGCTTGCCAGCGATTGGGGGGCACGAATTACCCTTCGAGCTTGCTCTTGAGCAACTGGTTCACCTGTTGCGGGTTGGCCTTGCCCTTCGAGGCCTTCATCGCCTGGCCGACGAAGAAGCCGAACATCTTGCCGCGCTTGGCTTCGTCCGCCGCACGGTATTGCTCGACCTGCTCGGCGTTGGCCGCAAGAACCTCGTCCAGCACCTTCTCGATCGCGCCGCTATCGGTAACCTGCTTCAGGCCGCGGGCCTCGATGATCTGGTCGGCATCACCTTCACCCGCCGCCATCGCTTCGAACACGGTCTTGGCGATCTTGCCGCTGATGGTGTTGTCGCGAATGCGCAGCAGCATGCCACCCAGTTGCTCGGCGCTGACCGGCGCCTGGTCGATCTCGACACCCAGCTTGTTCAGCAGGCTGCCCAGTTCCACCATCACCCAGTTGGCCGCCAGCTTGGCGTCGCCGCCGATGGCCGCGACCTTCTCGAAGTACTCCGCCTGCTCGCGGCTGGAAGCCAGCACGTTGGCATCGTAGGCCGACAGGCCGTACTGGCTCTGGAAACGCTCCACTTTCTGTGGCGGCAATTCCGGCAGGGTGGCACGCAGGTCGTCGAGGTACGCCGACTCGATCACCACTGGCAGCAGGTCCGGGTCGGGGAAGTAACGGTAGTCGTTGGCTTCCTCCTTGCTGCGCATGGAGCGGGTCTCGTCCTTGTTCGGATCGTACAGGCGGGTTTCCTGGATGACCTTGCCACCGTCCTCGATCAGGTCGATCTGGCGCTGCACTTCGCTGTTGATCGCACGCTCGATGAAGCGGAACGAGTTGACGTTCTTGATCTCGCAGCGAGTGCCGAACTCGGCCTGGCCCTTCGGCCGGATCGACACGTTGCAGTCGCAACGCAGCGAGCCTTCGGCCATGTTGCCGTCGCAGATGCCCAGGTAGCGGACCAGGGCGTGGATCGCCTTGACGTAGGCCACGGCTTCCTTGGCGCTGCGCATTTCCGGCTCGGAAACGATTTCCAGCAGTGGCGTGCCGGCGCGGTTCAGGTCGATGCCGGTGGAACCGCTGAAGTCTTCGTGCAGGCTCTTGCCGGCATCTTCTTCCAGGTGCGCGCGGGTGATGCCGATGCGCTTGACGGTGCCGTCCTCAAGGGCGATGTCCAGGTGGCCCTTGCCGACGATCGGCAGCTCCATCTGGCTGATCTGGTAGCCCTTGGGCAGGTCCGGGTAGAAGTAGTTCTTGCGCGCGAACACGTTGTGCTGGCCGATCTCGGCGTCGATGGCCAGGCCGAACATGCAGGCCATGCGCACCGCTTCCTGGTTGAGCACCGGCAGTACCCCGGGCATGCCCAGGTCGATCAGGCTGGCCTGGGTGTTCGGCTCGGAACCGAAGGTGGTGGCGCTGCCGGAGAAAATCTTCGACTGGGTGGCGAGCTGGGTATGAATCTCCAGCCCGATCACAACTTCCCATTGCATGTGTCTGTTCCTCAGAAGCCGTTGGGTACGCGGGTATGCCAGTCAGTCACTTGCTGGTACTGGTGCGCGACGTTGAGCAGGCGGCCTTCCTGGAAATACGGGGCCAGGAGCTGCACGCCCACCGGCAGGCCATCGACGAAACCGGCCGGCATCGACAGGCCCGGCAGGCCGGCGAGGTTGGCGGTGATGGTGTAGACGTCTTCCAGGTACTCGGCGACCGGGTCGGCGTTCTTGGCGCCGATCTTCCAGGCCAGGTTCGGCGTGGTCGGGCCGAGGATCACGTCTACGCCTTCGAAGGCGGCCATGAAGTCGTTCTTGATCAGGCGGCGGATTTTCTGCGCCTTCAGGTAATAGGCATCGTAGTAGCCGGCCGACAGCGCGTAGGTACCGACCATGATGCGCCGCTGCACTTCACTGCCGAAGCCTTCGCCACGGGAGCGCTTGTACAGGTCGGTAAGGTCCCTGGGGTTCTCGCAGCGATAGCCGAAGCGCACGCCATCGAAGCGCGACAGGTTCGAGGACGCCTCGGCCGGAGCGATCACGTAGTACGCGGGAATGGCGTGCTGCATGTTCGGCAGGCTGATTTCCTTGATCACCGCGCCGAGCTTTTCCAGCTCCTTGACGCTGGCCTGGACCAGGTCGGCGATGCGCGGGTCTAGGCCGGCGCCGAAGTATTCCTTCGGCAGGCCGATGCGCAGGCCCTGCAGCGAGCCGTTGAGGCTGGCGCTGTAGTCCGGGACCGGTTCGTCGATGCTGGTGGAGTCCTTCGGATCGAAGCCGGCCATGCCTTGCAGGAGCAGGGCGCAGTCTTCGGCGGTGCGGGCCATCGGGCCGCCCTGGTCGAGGCTGGAGGCGTAGGCGATCATGCCCCAGCGCGAAACGCGGCCGTAGGTCGGCTTGAGGCCGGTCAGGCTGGTCAGTGCAGCCGGCTGGCGGATCGAACCGCCGGTATCGGTGCCGGTGGCTGCCGGCAGCAGGCGCGCGGCCACGGCGGCAGCGGAACCGCCGGACGAACCGCCCGGAACGTGCTCCAGGTTCCACGGGTTCTTCACGGCACCGTAGTGGCTGGATTCGTTGGCCGACCCCATGGCGAATTCGTCCATGTTGGTCTTGCCCAGGGTCACGGTGCCGGCTTCGGCCAGCCTGGCGACCACGGTGGCGTCGTAGGGCGAGGTGAACGAGTCGAGCATCTTCGAGCCGCAGCTGGTGCGTACGCCCTGGGTGCAGAACAGGTCCTTGTGGGCGATCGGCGCGCCGAGCAGGGCACCGCTCTCGCCGGCGGCGCGGCGGGCATCGGCAGCCTTGGCCTGGGCAATGGCCAGGTCATCGGTGATGCTGATGAAGCTGTTGAGTTGCGGGTCGAGCTGGTGGATGCGCTGCAGCAGCGCGCGGGTCAGCTCTTCGGAGGAAAACGATTTGTCGGCGAGGCCACGGGCGATCCCGGCCAGGGTGAGTTGATGCATGCTGGCGCTATTCCCTTACTCGATGACTTTCGGAACCAGGTACAGGCCGCTGTCCGTCGCCGGGGCGATGGCCTGGTAGCGGTCGCGTTGGTTGCTTTCTGTTACAACGTCGGCGCGCAAGCGCTGACGGGCTTCCAGCGGGTGGGCCAGTGGCTCGATGCCGTCGGTGTCGACTGCCTGCATCTGGTCGACCAGTCCCAGAATGCTGTTCAGGGCATCGGTAGTACGTGGCAGATCGGCCTCGTTCAGGCCCAGCCGGGCCAGATGGGCGATCTTTTCCACATCGCTGCGTTCAAGCGCCATGGGGATCTCCTGGGTAAGAAACGGAATTGTCCGGATGAGGAACATGCCGGGGGACACGTGGTCATAAGGCCCGATCGTGTGCTGGCCTGCTCGGAAAAACCGCCAATTTACCATATTGGCGCCTTGCCCAAAATCCCTGCCATTGTTAGAGTTTGCCGCACTTTTTTACCCACGCGTTGCCAGGGTCCCTTTCCCATGTTCAAGAAACTGCGTGGCATGTTTTCCAGCGATCTCTCCATCGACCTGGGCACTGCCAACACCCTTATTTACGTGCGTGAGCGCGGTATCGTCCTGAATGAGCCCTCCGTCGTGGCCATTCGTACCCACGGCAACCAGAAAAGTGTCGTCGCGGTCGGTACCGAAGCCAAGCGCATGCTCGGCCGTACCCCGGGCAACATCGCTGCCATTCGTCCGATGAAGGACGGCGTGATCGCCGACTTCAGCGTCTGCGAGAAGATGCTGCAGTACTTCATCAACAAGGTGCACGAGAACAGCTTCCTGCAGCCGAGCCCGCGCGTGCTGATCTGCGTGCCGTGCAAGTCGACCCAGGTCGAGCGCCGTGCCATCCGTGAATCGGCCCTGGGCGCCGGTGCCCGCGAAGTGTTCCTGATCGAGGAGCCGATGGCCGCCGCGATCGGTGCCGGCCTGCCGGTCGAGGAAGCCCGCGGTTCGATGGTCGTCGATATCGGTGGTGGTACCACCGAGATCGCGCTGATTTCCCTGAACGGCGTGGTCTACGCCGAGTCCGTGCGCGTTGGCGGCGACCGCTTCGACGAAGCCATCGTTACCTATGTGCGCCGCAACTACGGCAGCCTGATCGGCGAATCCACCGCCGAGCGCATCAAGCAGGAAATCGGCACCGCCTACCCGGGCGGCGAAGTGCGCGAAGTCGATGTTCGCGGTCGCAACCTGGCCGAAGGCGTGCCACGTGCCTTCACCCTGAACTCCAACGAAGTGCTGGAGGCCCTGCAGGAGTCCCTGGCGACCATCGTCCAGGCGGTCAAGAGCGCGCTGGAGCAATCGCCTCCGGAGCTGGCCTCGGACATCGCCGAGCGTGGCCTGGTGCTGACCGGCGGTGGCGCCCTGCTGCGCGACCTGGACAAACTGCTGGCCCAGGAAACCGGCCTGCCGGTGATCGTCGCCGAGGACCCGCTGACCTGTGTCGCCCGTGGCGGCGGTCGCGCCCTGGAAATGATGGACAAGCACACCATGGACCTGCTTTCCAGCGAGTGATTCGCCGGATTGCCTTCCTGTCGCCCGGATTTCGGCTAGCCTGCGCAGTGCTGCCCGAAACCGGGTCGGCGTCCGTCAGCGGCGCCGATTCCACCCATCCGAAGCCAGGCCGGTGCGTTGCCGTATGAATGACCTCCTGAACCGTCGTCCACGAGGAGCGGCCCATTAAACCGCTTTTTGCCAAAGGCCCGTCGCTGGGCGTGCGCCTGCTCGTGCTGGTGGTGCTGTCGATCGCCCTGATGGTGGTCGATGCCCGTTTCACCGTACTCAAGCCCGTGCGCAGCCAGATGTCGCTGGTGCTGATGCAGTCCTATGCCATCACTGACCTGCCCGTGCGCCTGTGGCAGGGGGTGGCCAGCCAGTTCGGCAGCCGTACCGAACTCATCGCCGAGAACGAGAAACTCAAGACCGAAGCCCTGCTCCTGCAAGGCCGCCTGCAGAAGCTGGCGGCATTGACCGAGCAGAACGTGCGCCTGCGCGAGTTGCTCAACTCCTCGGCGCTGGTCAACGAGAAGGTCGAGGTAGCCGAACTGATCGGCATGGACCCGAATCCCTTCACCCATCGCATCCTCATCAACAAGGGCGAGCGCGACGGGGTTGTCCTCGGCCAGCCGGTGCTCGACGCTCGTGGCCTGATGGGCCAGGTGGTCGAGCTGATGCCCTATACCTCGCGGGTGCTGCTGCTCACCGATACCACCCACAGCATTCCGGTGCAGGTCAACCGCAATGGCCTGCGCGCCATCGCCAGCGGTACCGGCAATCCGGAACGCCTGGAGCTGCGCCATGTCGCCGATACTGCCGACATCAAGGAAGGCGACCTGCTGGTCAGTTCCGGCCTGGGCCAGCGTTTCCCGGCCGGCTACCCCGTGGCGACGGTGAAGGAAGTGATCCACGACTCCGGGCAGCCATTCGCCATCGTTCGGGCGGTGCCGACTGCCGCGCTCAATCGCAGCCGCTACCTGCTGCTGGTGTTTTCCGACAGTCGCAGCCCTGAAGAGCGTGCCAGCGATGCGGTCAAGGCCCAGGAAGCGGAGCAGATGGGGCCGCCGGCGCCGGGTACCGATCCTGCGCACCCTGCTACCGTGGCCCCCGCCGCCGCGCCGCATGCGCCAGCCGCCGCACCCGCACCCGCACCGTCCGCGACGCCCGCAGCGCCAACCTCACCTTCGCGGGAGACACACTGATGGTCAGTACCCACGGCAAGAATGGCTGGGTGGTCTGGTTGACCTTCCTCATCGGCCTGCTCCTGAGCGTCTGGCCGATGCCGCCGTTCATGGATATCTTCCGCCCCTTGTGGCTGGCCTTGCTGCTGGCCTTCTGGACCCTGAACCTGCCGCACCGGATCGGCATGACCACCGCCTTCGTCCTCGGCCTGTGCGAGGATGTGCTCTACGGCACGTTGCTTGGGCAGAATGCGCTGGTGCTGACCCTCATCACCTTCCTCGTGCTGAGCCTGCAGCAACGCCTGCGGATGTTCCCGATGTGGCAGCAGAGCCTGACCATCCTCGTGGTGTTCGGTGTGGCGCAACTGGTGCAGTTGTGGCTCAGTGCCCTCACCGGTAACCGCCAGCCGACCCTGGCGCTGGTCTGGCCCGCAGTCACCAGTGCCTTGCTCTGGCCGTGGATCAGCTTTGGCCTGCGCGGCCTGCGCAGCCGTTTGAGCATCTACTGAACCATTCGCTTTTCGACGCTGACAGGGAGTAGTCAAGATGACCCCGCTGTACCTGGCCTCCGGTTCGCCGCGTCGCCGTGAACTGCTGACCCAGATCGGCATTCCCTTTACCGTCGTCAGCGCCTCCATCGACGAAACCCCGCTTCACGGCGAACAGCCCGGTGCCTATGTCGAGCGCCTGGCCCGTGGCAAGGCTGCGGCCGGCCTGGCCCTGCTCACCGCGAGCGGCGCCAGCGCGCCGCTCGCGGTGCTGGGCGCCGATACCGCCGTCGTGCTCGATGGACGGATCCTCGGCAAGCCGGTCGATCGCGAGGATGCCCTGGCCATGCTGGCGGCGCTGTCCGGGCGCGAGCACGAAGTGCTGACCGCCGTCGCCGTCACCGATGGACAGCGCACGGAAAGCCTGTGCATCAGCAGCCGTGTTGCGTTCAACACCATCAGCGAGGAGCGTGCCCGTACCTACTGGGCCAGCGGCGAGCCCCGGGACAAGGCCGGCGCCTATGCCATCCAGGGGCTTGGCGCGGTATTCGTGCAGGGCCTGCAGGGCAGCTACTCTGCGGTGGTGGGCTTGCCTGTGGCGGAAACCGCCGAATTGCTGGCCCGCTTCGGCATTCCGTGCTGGCAGGGCGTACCAGGTACCGAGTGAGGATGCACCGACGCCGTTTATCGCTCGCCAGTCGGTGTCGGGCGATCCATGATTACCCGAAGCCCCTTTGACGAGAGATTGCCATGAGTGAAGAGATCCTGATCAACATCACCCCGATGGAATCCCGCGTGGCGGTGGTGGAAAACGGTGTCCTTCAGGAAGTCCATGTCGAGCGCACCCAGCGTCGCGGCATCGTCGGCAACATCTACAAGGGCAAGGTGGTGCGGGTCCTGCCGGGCATGCAGGCGGCCTTCGTCGATATCGGCCTGGACCGCGCCGCTTTCATCCATGCGTCGGAAATCTCCCTGCGCGAAGGCACCACGGTGGAAAGCATCAGCGCCCTGGTCCACGAAGGGCAGAGCCTGGTGGTCCAGGTGACCAAGGATCCGATCGGCTCCAAGGGCGCACGCCTCACTACCCAGTTGTCGATCCCCTCGCGCTACCTGGTGTACATGCCACGCACCAAGCATGTCGGCATTTCCCTGAAGATCGAAGACGAAGCCGAGCGCGAGCGCCTGAAGAAGGTGGTCAGCGACTGCGTGGCCCAGGAGAACATCCAGGATTCCGGTGGTTTCATCCTGCGCACCGCCGCCGAAGGGGCGGGTGCCGACGAGATCCTGATGGACATTCGCTACCTGCGCCGGCTCTGGGACCAGATCGGTGCCCAGATCAAGACCGTGGGCGCTCCCACGGAAATCTACGAGGACCTCGGCCTGGCCCTGCGCACCCTGCGCGACCTGGTCAACCCGAAGATCGAGAAGATCCGTATCGATTCCCGGGAAACGTTCCAGAAAACCACGCAGTTCGTCGCCGAACTGATGCCGGAAATCGCCGATCGGCTGGAGCACTATCCCGGCGAGCGGCCGATCTTCGATCTCTACGGCGTCGAGGACGAGATCCAGCGTGCCCTGGAGCGCAAGGTGCCGCTCAAGTCCGGCGGCTACCTGGTGGTCGATCCGGCCGAGGCCATGACCACCATCGATGTGAACACCGGTGCCTTCGTCGGCCATCGCAATCTTGAAGAAACCATCTTCAAGACCAACCTCGAAGCGGCCACCGCCATTGCCCGGCAACTGCGCCTGCGCAACATCGGCGGGATCATCATCATCGACTTCATCGACATGGAAGACGAAGAGCACCAGCGCCAGGTCCTGCGCACGCTGGAAAAGCAGCTCGAACGCGACCATGCCAAGACCAATATCATCGGCCTGACCGAACTGGGCCTGGTACAGATGACCCGCAAGCGCACCCGCGAAAGCCTGGAGCAGGTGCTCTGCGAGCCGTGCATCTGCTGCCAGGGCCGCGGCAAGCTGAAAACCCCGGAAACCGTCTGCTACGAAATCTTCAGGGAAATCCTTCGCGAAGCGCGGGCCTACCAGGCCGAAGGGTACAGGGTGCTCGCCAACCAGAAGGTGGTGGACCGCCTGCTGGACGAAGAATCGGGGAATGTCGCCGAACTCGAAGCCTTTATCGGGCGAACCATTCGCTTCCAGGTGGAGTCCATGTATTCCCAGGAACAATACGATGTGGTGCTGCTCTGACTGGCCCTGAATCCCGGATGGTGGCAAACCCTGCATGTCAGGCCATAGTTAGGGCTTGCACGAGTCGGGGGCCACAGCTATGGAGCGTCTGATCCGCGTTCTGGCTGCCCTGGTTCGCTGGGGGCTGGGCGCCTGCGCATTGGTCGCGGTGCTGGTGGCCCTGTATGTCAGCCTCGGGCGCGAGCTGGTTCCACTGGTCGCCGAGTACCGTACCGACGTCGAGGACAAGGCCGCGGCAAGCCTCGGCCTGCCCGTGCATGTCGGTGAGCTGGAGGGGCGTTGGAGCGGGCTGGCGCCGATCCTGGTGGTTCGCGATGTGCAGGTCGGTGAGGGCGCTTCGGCCTTGCGCCTGGACGCAGTCAAGGTCGTCCCCGACCTGTGGGCCAGCCTGATGGCGCGGGATGTGCGCCTGGCCCGGGTGGAGCTGGGTGGGCTACAACTGAATCTGCACGAAGACGAAAGCGGCAAGTGGACCCTCAAGGGCCTGCCGGTGCAGGACGACGACCAGCCACTGGACGTCGAGCAGGCGCTGCGGCGCATGCAGATGGTCTCCCGGGTTTCGCTGCTGGACAGCCAGATCACCCTGGAACCCTTCGATCACGATCCCATGACCGTGACCTATGTCGGCCTCAGCTTGCAGACCGGCAGCGTGCGCCAGCGCCTGGACGCGCGGCTGACCCTGCCCGACGGCCAGCCCGTGGCGCTGAGTCTGAAAAGCCGGATTCGCCCGGCGCAGTGGCGCGAGGCCGAGGTCGAGGCCTACGCCAGCCTGCCGCAGAGCGACTGGGCCAAATGGCTGCCGGCCCGCCTGCTGGGCCAATGGCAACTGCCACAGCTGCGTGCAGGCGGCGAAGTCTGGCTCGACTGGGGCAAGGGCACGGTGCAAAGCGCCACGGTGCGCCTGAATGCCCCGCAAGTACAGGCCGCCTATGCCGAACGCGAGCCGGTGAAGCTCGACAACCTGGCGCTCAATGCATGGCTGCGGCGGGATGACGACGGCATTCAACTGAGCATCGACTCGTTGGCCATGAACCTGGGTGAGACACGCTGGGAATCCCGCGTCGGCATCAGTCAGTCGATGGCCGGTGACGAGGGCGAGTTGTGGAAGATCCAGGCTGACCGTGTCGACCTGACGCCTTTGACACCGGTGATCCAGGCCCTCGGTCCGCTGCCGAAACAGGCCATGGCGGTGGTCGATGGCCTCAAGGTCACCGGAGGGCTGCGCAACGTCCAGCTCGAAGTGCGGCCGCAGGTGGAGGGCGACCGCAGATTCAGCTTCGCCGCCAACCTCGACCGTGTCGGCTTCGATGCCTATCACGGCGCACCGGCGGCGGGCGACGTCAGCGGCAGCATCAGCGGTGACCTGGGGCATGGCGAGCTGCGCCTGGATACCGACAGGTTCATGTTGCACCTGGCGCCGATCTTCGCCGATCCCTGGCATTACCTGAAGGCCAACGCCTTGCTGACCTGGAAGCTGGACAAGGAAACCTTCACCCTGGTCGCGCCCTATCTCAAGGTGCTGGGGGAGGAAGGCAAGATCGCCGGCGACTTCCTGATCCGCCTGCATCTGCAACCGGGGCACGAAGACTACATGGACCTGCGGGTCGGCCTGGTCGAGGGGGACGGCCGCTACACCGGCAAGTACCTGCCCGAGGTGCTCAGCCCCGAGGTCGATCATTGGTTGCGCACGGCGATTCTCAAGGGAACGGTGGACGAGGGGTATTTCCAGTACCAAGGGTCGCTGAACCATGGTGCGCCGGATCATGCCCGCAGCATCAGCCTGTTCTTCAAGGTGCGCGATGCGGCCCTGGACTTCCAGCCGGGCTGGCCGCAACTGAGCAAGGTGGACGGCGATGTGTTCATCGACGACCACGGCGTGCGGATCAAGGCCAGCACCGGACAGATGCTCGATACCCGGGTGAGCGACGTGCTGGTGGACATCCCCCATGTTCCTGCCGGCGAGCACAGTCATCTGCTGGTCGATGGCAACTTCGACGGCACCCTGGCCGACGGCGTGAAGATTCTTCAGCAAGCGCCGATCGGCACCGGCCCCACCTTCGCCGGCTGGGAAGGCGAGGGCGACCTGACCGGCTCGCTGAAGCTGGATATCCCGCTGGCCCACGGTATCGAGCCAAAGGTCGTGGTGGACTTCCATGCCGAACAGTCGCGCCTGAAAATCAGTGAGCCGGTCCTGGAGCTGAGTCAACTGAAAGGGGACTTCCGTTTTGACCTGGGCCAGGGCCTGAGTGGCAAGAACATCAGTACCGTGGCGTTCGGCAAGCCGGTGACCGCCGAGATTTTCGCCGAAGGCAAGCCCGGGCAGTTGCAGACCCGGATCGTTGCCAAGGGCCAGATTGCCCTGAAGTCCTTGACCGACTGGCTGCAGTTCACCCAGCCGTTGCCGGTTTCCGGGGAGTTGCCGTACCAATTGCAGGTGTCTCTGGGGCGGGATAACCAGCTGGTGGTCGATTCCAGCCTCAAGGGCCTGGCCATCGACCTGCCCGCGCCCTTCGGCAAGGCAGCGAGCGACACCCGCAGCAGCCAGTTCCGCATGAACCTGGGAGGCACCGAGCGGCGTATCGACGCGAGCTATGTCGATCTGGCCAGCCTGGCCATGGCCGCTCCGGCAGGCAAGGCCGAACAGGTGCGCGGCGAATTGCTGCTCGGCGCAGGGGCCGCGCAGTTGCCGACCAGCCCGGGCTTGCGCGTGCGTGGCCGGGTTGCCGAGGTGAACCTCGACGATTGGCAGAGCAAGGCCGGTAGCTACACCGGCGACGATCCGGGGGGCAGTGCCCGGCAGATCCTGCGGAGCGTTGAATTGAGCGTGGGCAAGATCAAGGCCTACGACTTCGAACTGAACCAGGCGGTGGTACGCCTTGATCGCAGCAGCGACAGCTGGGGATTGCGCCTGGATAGCCGGGAAGTGATCGGCAATGCGCGGATTCCCGACGCCAAGGCGGCGCCCATCGTGGTCCAACTGCCGACCTTGCGCCTGCCTGCCGCCGACCCTGCGGTCGAAGCCGAGCCGGATGCCCCGGATCCACTGGCGTCGAGCGATCCTCGCAAGGTTCCTGCGGTGAACCTGAGCATCGACAAACTGTTCCGTGGCGACGACCTGATGGGCAGTGTGTCCCTCAAATCGCGACCCACGGCGCAGGGTGTGGCATTCAATGACCTGGACCTGAATCTCAAGGGCCTGGCGATCAACGGTTCCGCCGCCTGGGAAGGTATCCCCGGCGCCAGCAGCAGTTGGTACAAGGGGCGCGTCGAGGGCGGTAACCTCGCCGATGTGCTCAAGGCCTGGAACTTTGCGCCGACCGTGACCAGCCGCGATTTCCATATGGACGTCGATGGCCGCTGGCAAGGTTCGCCGGCCTGGATCAGCCTCAAGCGCTTCTCCGGAAGCATGGACGCTTCGCTGCGCGACGGGCAGATCGTCGAGGTGGACGGCAGTGCCCAGGCGCTGAGGGTGTTCGGGCTGCTCAATTTCAACTCGATCGGTCGCCGCCTGCGCCTGGACTTCTCCGACCTGCTGGGCAAGGGGCTGAGCTACGATCGGGTCAAGGGCCTGCTGGTGGCCAGCGAAGGGGTCTATGTAACCCGCGAGCCGATCACGCTCACCGGCCCGTCGAGCAACTTCGAACTGGAAGGCACGCTGGACATGGTTCGCGACCGGATCGCCGCCAACCTGATGGTGACCCTGCCGGTGACCAACAACCTGCCACTGGCGGCGCTGATCGTTGGTGCGCCAGCCGTCGGCGGCGCCCTGTTCCTGGTGGACAAGCTGCTGGGCGACCGGGTGGCTCGCTATGCCAGTGTCAACTATCGGGTCGAAGGCCCGGTGAAAGAGCCTAAGATTACCTTCGTGAAACCCTTTGATAAATCAAGGTAGAGCGTGGCCATGACCTTTGCCGTCATCCAGATGATCAGCCAGGACGATATTGCCGCCAACCTGGCCCGCGCCCGGGCACTGCTCGAACAGGCAGCAGGGCAAGGCGCACGGCTTGCGGTACTTCCGGAAAACTTCGCCGCCATGGGCCGCCGCGACAGTGCCGCCATCGGCTTGGCCGAAGCCCGTGGCGAAGGGCCGATCCTGCCCTGGTTGAAACGCACGGCCCGCGACCTCAGATTGTGGATAGTAGCGGGCACCTTGCCGCTGCCGCCCGTCGACCGGCCCGAGGCCAAAGCCCATGCCTGCTCCCTGCTGGTGGACGAGCACGGCGAGCTGGTCGCCCGCTACGACAAATTGCACCTGTTCGACGTGGACGTGGCCGACAACCGCGGCCGCTATCGCGAGTCGGACGATTATGCCCATGGCGCCAATGTGGTGGTGGCCGATACCCCGGTGGGCAAGCTGGGCCTCACGGTCTGCTACGACCTGCGCTTCCCCGAGCTGTACAGCGCACTGCGCGAGGCCGGGGCGGAACTGATCACGGCGCCGGCGGCCTTTACCGCAGTGACCGGGGCTGCACATTGGGAAGTGCTGATCCGTGCCCGCGCCATCGAAACCCAGTGCTATGTGCTGGCCGCGGCCCAGGGCGGCATGCACCCGGGACCGCGGGAAACCCACGGCCAGGCGGCGATCGTCGACCCCTGGGGGCGGATCCTCGCGCAACAAGCGCGCGGCGAAGCGGTGCTGCTGGCCACGCGCGACAGCGCAGAACAGGCGTCCATACGGGCGCGGATGCCGGTGGTCTCGCACCGGCGCTTTTTCTCGCAGGACGCCTTGCGGCCTGCGCACACCTCGGAGTGACTATGAGCGAGTTGTTAACAAGCGTCAGCGAGCAACTGCTGGCCCCCGGCGACCTGACCCTCGACAGCCTGCAGAGCGTGCTGGGCGAGCTGGCCGGGCCGGGCATCGACGCGGCCGACCTGTATTTCCAGGGCCAGATCTCGGAGTCCTGGGCGCTGGAAGACGGCATCGTCAAGGAAGGCAGCTTCAACCTTGACCAGGGCGTGGGCGTGCGTGCCCAGTCCGGCGAGAAGACCGGCTTCGCCTACAGCAATGCCATCAGCCTCGAAGCCCTGAGCGCCGCTGCCCAGGCGGCCCGCTCGATTTCCCGGGCTGGGCAGAACGGCACGGTGCAGGCCTTCCGCAGCCAGGCGATCACGCCCCTGTACGCGGCGGACAACCCGCTGGAAGTCATCAGCCGGGCGGAAAAGGTCGCCCTGCTCAAGCGTGTCGATGCCGCCACCCGCGCGCTCGATCCGCGGATCCAGCAGGTCAGCGTGAGCATGGCCGGGGTCTGGGAACGCATCCTGATCGCCGCTGCCGACGGCAGCCTGGGGGCCGACATCCGGCCGTTGGTGCGCTTCAACGTCAGCGTGATCGTCGAGCAGAATGGTCGCCGCGAACGCGGCGGCCATGGCGGCGGCGGACGCACCGACTATCGCTATTTCACCGAAGACCGGGTCATGGGCTTTGCCCGCGAAGCGCTGCGCCAGGCGCTGGTCAACCTGGAAGCGCTGCCGGCTCCGGCAGGCACCTTGCCGGTGGTGCTGGGGCCGGGTTGGTCCGGCGTGCTGCTGCACGAAGCGGTCGGCCATGGCCTTGAGGGCGACTTCAATCGCAAGGGCAGTTCGGCGTATAGCGGGCGCATCGGCGAGAAGGTTGCGTCGAGCCTGTGCACCATCGTCGATGACGGTACCCTGAAGGATCGTCGCGGCTCCCTGAGCGTCGATGACGAGGGTACGCCGACCGAATGCACCACCCTGATCGAGAACGGCAAGCTGGTCGGCTACATGCAGGACAAGCTCAACGCGCGCCTGATGGGCATGGCCGTCACCGGCAACGGGCGCCGCGAGTCCTACGCGCATCTGCCGATGCCGCGCATGACCAACACCTACATGCGGGCGGGCGAGAGCGATCCGGCGGAAATCATCGCTTCGGTCAAGCGCGGCCTGTACTGCGCCAACCTTGGTGGCGGCCAGGTGGATATCACCAGTGGCAAGTTCGTCTTCTCCACCAGCGAGGCGTACCTGATCGAAGACGGCAGGATCACCGCCCCGGTCAAGGGCGCCACCCTGATCGGCAATGGTCCGGAAGCCATGAGCCGGGTTTCCATGGTCGGCAACGACCTGAGCCTGGACAGCGGCGTGGGGACCTGTGGCAAGGATGGGCAGTCGGTGCCGGTTGGCGTGGGCCAGCCGACCCTGAAGATCGATGCGATCACCGTGGGTGGCACGGGCGCATGAGCGGGACACCGGGCGGGCAGGGTGCCTGCCCGGTAGCGTGAATCAGCGCAGGCCGCGCTGGCTCTCGTCGAGGTCGCGGATGTACTTGAAGATCTTGCGCGCGGCGGTTGGCGGCTTGTTGGTCTTGGCCTCGTGCTGGGCCTGGCGGATCAACGAGCGCAGTTGCTGGCGATCGGCTTCCGGGTACTCCTGGACGAATTTTTCCAGGACGTCGTCGGTGCCGCCGATCAGCCGGTCACGCCAGCGTTCGAGGTTGTGGAAGCGCTCGTTGTACTGGCGCGAAGACGCGTCCAGCTGGTCGAGCAGGGCGTTGATGGCGTCGAGGTCCTGGTCGCGCATCAGCTTGCCGATGAACGAACGGTGACGGCGCTTGGCCTCGTTGGCCGTGTGCTTCTTGTGTTCTTCGAGTGCTTTGCGCAGCTCGTCGGTCAGAGGCAGTTTGGCCAGGGTGTCGGGCTTGAGCGTGGTAAGGCGCTCGCCCATATCGACCAGCGCCTGGAGTTCGCGCTTGATCTGGGATTTGCTTTTTTCGCCTTCGTCGAAGGCATCGTAAGAATCAACCATGGGGGCAGTCCGCTGAGAAACGCCGCCATGATAACCAGTCGGGGGCCGCTTGTCCGGCCCGGTCGCTCGATGACCCTCGCCGAACGCCGTATTGAGTGGAGAAAACCATGAGTGCAGTCCAGAGCGTAGGTCCGCAAGCCCTGCCGGCCTTGCAGGAGCAGGTCGAGCAGATCATCGCCGAGGCGAAACGCCAGGGCGCCAGCGCCTGCGAGGTAGCGGTGTCGCTGGAGCAGGGCTTGTCGACCTCGGTGCGCCAGCGCGAAGTGGAAACGGTGGAATTCAACCGTGACCAGGGCTTTGGCATCACCCTCTACGTTGGCCAGCGCAAGGGCTCGGCCAGCACCTCGGCCAGCGGCAGCGAGGCGATCCGCGAAACCGTCGCGGCGGCACTGGCGATTGCCCGGCATACGTCCGAGGACGATTGCGCCGGGCTGGCCAACCCTGCGCTGATGGCCCGCGACCTGCCGGATTTCGACCTGTACCACGCCTGGGATATCACCCCGGAACAGGCCATCGAGAAAGCGCTGGTCTGCGAAGCGGCGGCTTTCGATGCCGATCCGCGGATCAAGAATGCCGACGGTACTACCTTGAACACCCACCAAGGTTGCCGGGTCTACGGCAACAGCAACGGTTTCATCGGTGGCTACGCGTCGACCCGGCACAGCCTGAGCTGCGTGATGATCGCCGAAGGCGACGGACAGATGCAGCGTGATTACTGGTACGACGTGAATCGCCAGGGCGAGTTGCTGGCCGATCCCAAGGCCATTGGCATTCGCGCCGCGCAGCGTGCCGCCAGTCGCCTTGGCGCAAGGCCGGTGCCGACCTGCGAGGTGCCCGTGCTGTTCTCGGCGGAGCTGGCCGGCGGATTGTTCGGCAGCTTCCTGTCGGCGATTTCCGGCGGCAACCTGTACCGCAAATCGTCGTTCCTCGAAGGCACCATCGGCCAGCGCCTGTTCCCGAGTTGGCTGACCCTCGATGAGCGTCCTCATCTGCCACGGGCACTGGGCAGTGCTGCATTCGATGGCGATGGCCTGGCGACCTATGCCAAGCCGTTCGTCGAGAACGGCCAGTTGGTTTCCTATGTCCTGGGCACCTACTCGGGGCGCAAGCTCGGCCTGCCAAGCACGGCGAATGCGGGTGGCGTGCACAACCTGTTCGTGTCCCACGGTGTCGAGGACCAGGCCGCGTTGATCCGCCGGATGGGGCGTGGCTTGCTGGTCACCGAACTGATGGGGCACGGCCTGAACATGGTGACCGGTGATTATTCCCGCGGTGCGGCAGGCTACTGGGTGGAAAACGGCGAGATCCAGTTCGCTGTCCAGGAAGTCACGATCGCCGGGAATATGAAAGACATGTTCCAGCAGATCGTGGCCATCGGCAGTGATCTTGAAACCCGCAGCAACATCCACACCGGCTCGATCCTGATCGAGCGGATGACCGTAGCCGGTAGCTAAACGGCGCTTCGTCTGTTTCACCTGAAAGCCCGGCCCTTGCGCCGGGCTTTTTCGTTGGTGTCACAACGGGGTTGTACTGATTCTATTTATCAATTAATAATGAATATCATTATCTCGGCGATGATATTCCTGCCATGAAATCCGTCCTTCGCGAACTGCCCTACCTCGATAACTGGCGCTGGCTGAGCCTGCGCATCCGCTGCGCGCTGGAGCCCGACGAGCCGCGCCTGATCGAGCATTACCTGGCCGAAGGGCGCTACCTGGTCTGCTGTACGGACACCTCGGCGTGGGCCGTTGCCCTGACTTCGTTCCGTGTTCTGCTCGATACCGCCTGCGATCGCATGTTGCCGTGGCACTGGCGCTGCCTGTGCCTGGACCAGGCCTGGCGACCGCTGCTGCAACTGCGCAAGCTCGACGGCGGCGAGCACGGCCAGCGCTGGCAGCCGCTGGCCTTGCAACTGGCGAACTGCGCGCTGTTGCCTTCGATTTCATCCTTTGAACTGATGCAAGGACTTGATGATGAGTAATACCCGTATCGAGCGTGACAGCATGGGCGAGTTGCAGGTGCCGGCCGAGGCCCTGTATGGCGCCCAGACCCAGCGTGCGGTCGACAACTTCCCGATCAGCCGGCAACGCATGCCGGCCCAGTTCATCCGTGCACTGTTGCTGGCCAAGGCCGCGGCAGCCCGGGCCAACGTCCAGCTGGAACAGATCACCCAGGCCCAGGGTGAGGCCATAGTCGCTGCCGTGGAGCAACTGCTGGCTGGCGACTTCATGCAGCACTTCCCGGTGGACGTGTTCCAGACCGGCTCCGGCACCAGCTCGAACATGAACGCCAACGAGGTGATCGCCACCCTCGCCAGCCGCATCGCCGGCGACCAGGTCAACCCGAACGACCACGTCAATTGCGGGCAGAGCAGCAACGACATCATCCCCACCACCATTCACGTCAGTGCCGCGCTGGCCCTGCATGAGCAACTGTTGCCGGCGCTGCAGCATCTGGTCGGGGTCATCGAGACCAAGGCGGTGCAGGTCCACGCGTTCGTCAAGACCGGCCGTACCCATCTGATGGATGCCATGCCCGTGCGCATGAGCCAGGTGCTGGGTGGCTGGGCGCAGCAGATCAAGGCCTGTATCGGCCACCTGCAGGACACCCTGCCGGCCCTCCAGGCCCTGGCCCAGGGTGGCACGGCGGTGGGCACGGGGATCAACGCCCATCCACAGTTTTCCGTGCTGTTCTCCAGGCAGTTGAGTGAACTGACCCGCGTCGACTTTGTGCCGGGCGAGAACCTGTTCGCCCTGATCGGCTCCCAGGACACTGCGGTTGCCGTCTCCGGCCAGCTCAAGGCCACCGCCGTGGCGTTGATGAAAATTGCCAACGACCTACGCTGGATGAACTCCGGGCCGCTGGCCGGCCTTGGGGAAATCGAGCTGGAAGGGCTGCAGCCGGGCTCCTCGATCATGCCGGGCAAGGTCAATCCGGTGATTCCGGAAGCCACGGCGATGGTCGCTGCCCAGGTCATCGGCAACGACGCGACCATTACCGTCGCCGGCCAGTCGGGCAACTTCGAGCTGAACGTGATGCTGCCGGTCATTGCCCGCAACCTGCTGGAAAGCATCGAGCTGATGGCCAATGCCAGCCGCCTGCTGGCCGACAAGGCCATCGCCAGCTTCAAGGTCAACGAGCCGAAGCTCAAGGAAGCGCTGGCGCGCAACCCGATCCTGGTGACAGCGTTGAACCCGATCATCGGTTACCAGAAGGCTGCCGAGATCGCCAAGACTGCCTACAAGCAGGGCCGCCCGATCATCGATGTGGCGCTGGAACATACCGAGCTGTCGCGTACCCGGCTGGAAGTCCTGCTGGATCCGGAAAAGCTCACCGCCGGCGGAATCTGAAGCCGCCGACAACCGCTTTGGAGGTTCGCCATGCAGCACTGGAAACGTACCACCGAGATTGCCAACCGCCTGTTCAACCAAGGGGATCTGGTCGATGCCCGTGAGCTGTACCTGCAGGCCCTGGCCTTGGCCCAGGTGCTGTTCGAGCGCTGGCAGGACGCCGACGAAGCGGTCGCCGCCTGCGTGATATCCCATCACAACCTGGCGGACCTTCATCTGCGCCTGAAGCAGCCCCAGGAAAGCGCCGAGTATCTCTGCGCGATTCATCAACGCCTGCTCGCGGCCAGCCAGGATCCGCGCTTGCCCGAGCCATTGCGCCAGGCGGCCTTGCGCCACAGCGGCAAGACCTACACCGAACTGCTGAGCTTCATCAGCGAGTACGGCCAATACCCGCGTACCGAGCGCCTGCTGTACCGGCAGGAGCCACAGCCCGGTGTGCTGGCCGGTCGCGACCCCGTGATTTCCCAAGCCATCCGACAAGGAATCCACTGATGCCACACGCCTTGCCTGCATTGCCCTACGCCTACGACGCGCTGGAGCCGCATATCGATACCCAGACCATGCAGATCCACCACACCAAGCATCACCAGACCTACATCAACAACCTCAATGCCGCCCTCGATGGCACCGAATGGGCCGAATGGCCGGTGGAGAAGCTGGTGGCGGCGGTCAAGCAGCTGCCGCAGGGCCTCCAGGCCGCGGTCATCAACCAGGGCGGCGGCCACGCCAACCACACCCTGTTCTGGACCGTCATGTCGCCGAACGGCGGTGGCGTGCCTCACGGCGCGGTAGCCAAGGCCATCGACGAGCAACTGGGCGGTTTCGAAGCCTTCAAGGACGCCTTCACCAAGGCCGCCCTGACCCGCTTCGGCAGCGGCTGGGCCTGGCTGAGCGTTACTCCGGAGAAGCGCGTAGTGGTGGAGAGCAGCGGCAACCAGGACAGCCCACTGATGAACGGCAACACGCCGATCCTTGGCCTGGACGTCTGGGAGCACGCCTACTACCTGCTGTACCAGAACCGCCGCCCGGAATATATCAACGCGTTCTACAACGTGGTCGACTGGGCCGAAGTCGAGCGGCGCTACCTTGCCGCCGTGGCGTGAGTGACAAGCGAATGCGCTCGGATGTCTTGTCCGTAAGCAGCGTGCGTTTGTTCCGCCTGGCGCTGGGCACCCTGTTGCTGCTGGTGGGCACGGCCTTGCTGGTGGCCCAGGGGATCGCCTGGCTCGACCTGGAGCCGCGGATGATGCGGGCACTGGAGGGCGGGGCGCTTTGTGCGCTTGGTACCGCGCTCGGTGCGGTACCGGTGCTGGTGATCCGCAGCATGCCGGTGGCGCTGGCGGACACCCTGTTGGGCTTTGGTGCTGGCGTCATGCTGGCGGCGACGGCGTTCTCGCTGATCATCCCGGGGCTGGATGCCGCCCAGGCGGTGGGCTTCGGCAAGTGGGGCGCGGGTGGTCTGGTCAGCTTCGGCCTGTTGTCCGGCGCGTTGTGCCTGTACCTGGTGGATCGCCAGGTCTCCAGCGCTTCGCCCGAGGCGCTGGTGGCTTGCGGCACCCAGCCGGTGATACCGGCGCGGATCTGGATCTTCGTCATCGCCATCATTGCCCACAACATTCCGGAAGGCATGGCCATCGGTGTGTCTGCCGGCGGTGGCATGCCGGACGCGGACAGCCTGGCGATGGGCATCGCCTTGCAGGACGTACCGGAAGGGTTGGTGATCGCGCTGGTGCTGGCCGGCGCCGGGATGGCGCGCTTCAAGGCGTTCCTGATCGGCGCGGCGTCCGGACTGGTGGAGCCTGCGGCGGCATTGGTGTGTGCCTGGTTGGTCAATGTGGCCGAGCTGCTGTTGCCGCTCGGGCTGGCCTTTGCGGCCGGGGCGATGTTGCTGGTGGTCACCCAGGAAATCATTCCCGAATCGCGGGCCAACGGGCATCACCGGTTGGCCAGCCTGGGGCTGTGCGTCGGGTTCTGCCTGATGATGGTGATGGATACCGCGCTGTCTTGATAAAGGCTGCGATAAGGCCGGCAATTACAGCACTGTTGTCAGATCTGGCCAATCGCTGGCAAGCCAGCTCCCACAGTGTCCGCGTCGTGCTTTTGAATGCCCTGCAGGAGCTGGCTTGCCTGCGATGGACTGCGAGCAGTCCCAAAACCATCAGCCCCGAATGAAAAAGCCCGCCAAATGGCGGGCTTTTTCATTCGGGGCTGGGTGGCGACTTCACTCGCCTTCATCAAAGCGATTGTTGATCAATTCCACCAGCGCCTGGATCGCTTCATTGTCTTGCTCACCTTCCGCAGACAGGTGCACCGTGGTGCCCTTGCCCGCCGCCAGCATCATCACCGCCATGATGCTCTTGCCGTCCACCAGCTTGTCCGGCGCGCGCCCAACCTTGACCGTGCAGGGAAACTTGCCGGCCACGCCGACGAATTTGGCGGCAGCACGGGCATGCAGCCCCAGCTTGTTGATGATCTCGATTTCAATGGCGGGCATCGCGGGTGGGATCCTGTGGACTAGAGGTCGCGGTGGCGGACCTGGACGTTCTTCAATATGGGTTGCAGCAACTGGCCCAGGCGTTCGGTCAGGTAGACCGAGCGATGGTGACCGCCGGTGCAGCCGATGGCAACGGTGACGTAGGCGCGGTTGCTGGCGGCGAAGCGTGGCAACCATTTCAGCAGGTAGGACGATATGTCCTGGAACATCTCTTCCACATCCGGTTGTGCCGCGAGGTAATCGATGACGGGCTGGTCCTGGCCGGAGTGCTCGCGCAGTTCCGGTTTCCAGTACGGGTTCGGCAGGCAGCGCACGTCGAACACCACATCGGCATCCACCGGCATGCCGCGTTTGAATCCGAAGGACTCGATCAGGAAGGCGGTACCGGGCTCGGGCTGGTTCAACAGGCGCAATTTGATCGAGTCACGCAACTGATAGAGGTTCAGGTTGGTGGTATCGATCTTCAGGTCCGCCAGGTCGGCGATGGGGCCCAGCAGTTCGCTTTCGACCCGTATCGCTTCGGCGAGCGAACGGTCCTGGTTGGTCAGCGGATGACGCCGCCGGGTTTCGGAGAAGCGCTTGAGCAGGGTGTCTTCATCGGCGTCCAGGTAAAGCACATCACATTGGATATGCCTGGATCTCGCTTCCTCCAGCAATTCGGGGAAGCGTGTAAGGTGGCTGGGCAGGTTGCGAGCATCGATCGATACCGCAACCCGCGGCTGCAGCAATTCGGTGTTGATCAGCGCGCTTTCCGCCAACTGCGGCAGCAGGCCGGCGGGGAGGTTGTCGATGCAGTAGAAGCCGTTGTCTTCCAGGACATCGAGGGCGGTGCTCTTGCCCGATCCGGAACGGCCGCTGACGATGACCAGGCGCATGCTCAGGACTCGTTCTGCCCGTCCAGGACAACCTGGTACAGGGCGGTGCTGCTGTCGGCGGCGCGCAGCCTGTCACGAATTTCCTTGCGATCAAGCATGCTGGCAATCTGGCGCAGCAGCTCCAGGTGCGCATCGGTGGCGGCTTCCGGGACCAGCAGGACGAACAGCAGGTCTACCGGGGCGCCGTCGATGGCGTCGAAATCGATGGGGGCATCCAGGTGCAGCAAGGCACTGACCGGACTGGCGCAGCCCTTGAGCCGGCAGTGAGGAATCGCGATCCCGTTGCCGAAGCCCGTGGAGCCCAGTTTCTCGCGGGCAATCAGGCTTTCGAACACTTCCTGTCGGTCCAGTCCGGGAACGTCCGTCCCGATCAGGTTGGCGATCTGTTCAAGTACGCGCTTTTTACTGCCTCCCGGCACGTTCACCAGGGAACGGCCGGGGGTCAGGATGGATTCAAGTCGGATCATGGATGAGTGGGATCAGCGGGCCGCTGCGCCTTGCAGCAGGCTTTGCTGTTTTTCCTTGTGTTTTTTCAGTTGGCGGTCGAGCTTGTCGGTCAGGAGGTCGATTGCGGCATACATGTCTTCGTGCTCTGCGTTCGCTACCACCTCGCCACCAGGGATCTGCAAGGTCGCTTCCACTTTCTGCTGGATTTTCTCGACCTTCATGATGACCTGAACGTTGGTGATGCGGTCGTAATGACCCTCCAGGCGCTTGAGCTTCTGCTCGACATAGTCACGAAGCGGTGGAGTAACTTCTACATGTTGTCCACTGATGTTGACTTGCATACTGCTTCTCCTTTATTGCCGTGCATAAAGAGGCAGGTGTTGCGCCTGCCACTGAATTGCGATGGCACATCTCAGGGAATGTCACATCAATCGCTTGCGTTCGCTCGATGGCGCAATGCCAAGGGATTCGCGGTACTTGGCGACGGTGCGACGGGCTACCTGGATGCCTTGTGCCTCCAGTAAACCAGCGATCTTGCTGTCACTCAATGGCTTTTTCTGATTTTCCGCAGCAACCAGTTTCTTGATGATCGCGCGGATGGCGGTGGAGGAGCATTCACCCCCTTCGGAGGTACTGACGTGGCTGGAGAAGAAGTACTTCAGCTCGTAGATGCCGCGAGGGGTGTGCATGTATTTCTGCGTGGTGACGCGGGAAATGGTCGACTCGTGCATGCCCACCGCCTCGGCGATGTCATGCAGCACCAGCGGCTTCATGGCCTCGTCGCCATGGTCGAGGAAGCCGCGCTGATGCTCGACGATCTGGGTCGCTACCTTCATCAGGGTCTCGTTGCGGCTCTGCAGGCTCTTGATGAACCAGCGCGCCTCCTGCAACTGGTTGCGCATGAAGGTGTTGTCGGCGCTGGTGTCTGCGCGGCGGACGAAGCCGGCATATTGCGGGTTGACCCGCAGGCGCGGCACCGCTTCCTGGTTCAGTTCGACCAGCCAGCGTTCGTTGTCCTTGCGCACGATGACATCGGGCACCACGTATTCCGGCTCGCTGGACTCGATCTGCGAGCCGGGGCGCGGATTCAGGCTCTGCACCAGCTCGATGACCTGGCGCAGCTCGTCTTCCTTGAGCTTCATGCGGCGCATGAGCTGGCTGTAGTCGCGGCTGCCGAGCAGGTCAATGTAGTCGCTGACCAGGCGCTGGGCTTCGTTCATCCACGGCGTGCTGGCGGGCAGCTGGCGCAGTTGCAGCAACAGGCACTCGCCCAGGTTGCGCGCACCGATGCCCGCAGGCTCGAACTGCTGGATGCGGTGCAGGACGGCTTCGACTTCGTCCAGCTCGATATCCAGCTCAGGGTCGAAGGAGTCGCAGATTTCCTCCAGGGTCTCGTCGAGGTAGCCCTGGTTGTTGATGCAGTCGATCAGGGTGACGGCGATCAGGCGGTCGGTGTCCGACATCGGTGCCAGGTTGAGCTGCCAGAGCAGGTGGCTTTGCAGGCTTTCGCCGGCCGAGGTGCGGGTAGTGAAGTCCCACTCGTCGTCATCGTTGCTGGGCAGGCTGCTGGCACTGGTCTGGTAGATGTCTTCCCAGGCGGTATCGACAGGCAGTTCGTTGGGGATGCGCTCGTTCCATTCGCCTTCTTCGAGGTTCTCCGCAGTGGATGCGGACTGTTCGAAGCTGCTCTCCTGAGACTCCGCGACGGGCTTGCTCTCGGCGTTGTCGGCCATGGGGTCGCTGTTGTCGAAGTCGTCGCCGTCTTCCTGGCGTTCGAGCATCGGATTGGACTCCAGGGCTTCCTGGATTTCCTGCTGCAGGTCCAGCGTTGAGAGCTGGAGCAGACGGATGGCCTGTTGCAACTGCGGGGTCATCGTCAGTTGCTGGCCCATTCTTAGGACGAGCGATGGTTTCATGGCTGGGGCTTTACACCTTATTCGCCGGCGCGCATGCGCCATCTACGACACGGGCGCTGGGCGCCAATTTTAAGCAAGTTATATGCCTGAAATTGTAGCGTTTGCCTAGAGCGCTGTAACAATTAAGCCTGGAATAATGGCTCAATGCCAGCGCTCGGGTCACTCCGATATGTCGACCTACAGCCGGAACTCGTGGCCGAGGTACACCTCTTTCACCAACTGGTTGGCGAGGATGGTCTGCGCGTCGCCCTCGGCGATCAGCTGGCCGTCGTTGACGATGTACGCGGTTTCGCAGATGTCCAGGGTCTCGCGGACGTTGTGGTCGGTGATCAGTACACCGATACCCTTGGCCTTGAGGTGATGGATGATCTGCTTGATGTCGCCGACCGAAATCGGGTCCACCCCGGCGAAGGGTTCGTCGAGCAGGATGAACTTCGGTGCGGTGGCCAGGGCGCGGGCGATTTCCACCCGGCGGCGTTCACCGCCGGACAGGCTCATGCCGAGGTTGTCGCGAATATGGCTGATGTGGAATTCCTGCAGCAGGCTTTCCAGCTCCTTGCGCCGGCCGTCGCTATCGAGGTCCTTGCGGGTTTCCAGGATCGCCATGATGTTGTTGGCCACCGACAGCTTGCGGAAGATCGAGGCTTCCTGGGGCAGGTAGCCGATGCCGGCGCGGGCGCGACCGTGCATGGGCTGGTGGCTGACGTCCAGGTCGTCGATCAGCACGCGGCCCTGGTCGGCCTGGACCAGGCCGACGATCATGTAGAAGCAGGTGGTCTTGCCGGCGCCGTTCGGGCCGAGCAGGCCGACGATCTGCCCGCTGTCGATCGACAGGCTGACATCGCGCACGACTTGCCGGCTCTTGTAGCTCTTGGCCAGGTGCTGGGCTTTGAGGGTCGCCATTACTCGCCCTTCTTCTTCGGCTGGATCACCATGTCGATGCGATTGCGCGGGGTCTTGATGTCCTTGCCGCCGCGACCGGCCGTGGCGACCTGGGTCTTGGAGTTGTAGACGATCTTCTCGCCCTCGGTGGTGTTGCCGGCGTTGATCACCTTGGCCTGGTCGGTAAGGACGATCAGGTCCTTGCCCGCCTGGTACTGGATCTGCTTGGCGTAACCCTGCATCTTGTCCGGCTTGGAGGCGTCCTGCTGCTGCTCGAAGTAGGCCAGGTTGCCCACCGAGGTCGCGGTGTCGATATCGCCGGCCTGGTTCAGGGTGACGGTGACCGTATGGCCTTTGATCATCATCGAGCCCTGGGTGATGATGACGTCGCCGGTGTAGGTCGCGACCTTGTTCTTGTCATCCATCTGGGCGCTGTCGGCCTGGATGCGGACGGGCTGTTCGCGATCATTCGGCAGGGCCCAGGCGCTCGCGCTTCCCAGTGCCGCGCTCAGGCTGAGCAAATAGGGGAGGGTTTTAACGAGCCTCATACTGTCCTCTTACGTTGGACAGCAGGTCCATCCTGCCGTCTTTCAAATACGCTTTCATTCCCTTGCCCGTAGTCACGCCACCGGCGCCGTCGATTCTAACGTCTTGCTCGGTTTGCGCATATTGCTTCTGCGGGAATACCGTCATGCGGCTGGAAGTGATGATGGTGGTGCGATCCTTCTCGTCGGTGCGGGCTACCCGTACCGAATCGATCAGTTCCACCTCGGTTCCGTCGGGGTTGACCTCGCCGCGCTCGCTCTGCACGTGCCAGGGGAAGGTGGTTCCGCGGTACATCTGCAGGTCGGGCTTGGTCAGCAGGGTGACTTCGCTGGCCTTGAGGTGCTCGACCTTGTCCGCGGTCATTTCGTATTGCAGCTTGCCATCAGGCAGGAACTGCACACTGTGGGCATTGATCGCATAGTAGTCGATGGCGCTTTCGTCGACCTGGGCCGCTGGCTGGTCAAGGAAGCGCTCGGGCACGATGTTCCAGTAGCCGATCGCCCCGAACACCAGGGCAATCACGCCGAACAGCGCGATGTTGCGAATCTTCTTGCTGAACATGGCGTGCTCTACAGGTAGTGGGCGTTTGCCGCTTCAAGGTTGCCCTGGGCTTGCAGGATCAGCTCGCAGAATTCGCGGGCTGCACCTTCACCGCCGCGGGCCTGGGTCACGCCGTGGGCGTGCTGGCGGACGAACGCTGCCGCGTTGGCCACCGCCATGCCGAGGCCGACCCGGCGAATCACCGGCAGGTCTGGCAGGTCGTCGCCCAGGTAGGCGACCTCTTCATAGCTTAGGCCGAGCTGGGCGAGAAGCTCGTCCAGCACCACCAGCTTGTCCTCGCGGCCCTGGTACAGGTGCGGGATGCCGAGGTTCTTCGCCCGGCGCTCGACCACGGGCGTCTTGCGACCGCTGATGATCGCGGTGGTCACGCCCGAGTTCATCAGCATCTTGATGCCTTGCCCGTCGAGGGTGTTGAAAGTCTTGAACTCGCTGCCGTCCTCGAGGAAGTACAGGCGGCCGTCGGTGAGCACGCCATCCACATCGAAAACCGCCAGCTTGATGGCTTTGCCGCGTTGCAACAGGGTATTCATCACATCACTCCGGCGCGCAGCAGGTCGTGCATGTTCAATGCCCCGACCGGACGGTCGGTCTTGTCGACGACGACCAGCGCGCTGATCTTGTGGTCTTCCATGATCTTCAGGGCCTCGGCGGCGAGCATTTCGGCGCGGGCGGTCTTGCCGTGGGCGGTCATGACCTCTTCGATCAGGGTCTTGTGCACATCGATGTTGCGGTCGAGGCTGCGGCGCAGGTCGCCGTCGGTGAAGATCCCGGCCAGGCTGCCGTCGGCCTCGACCACCACGGTCATGCCCAGGCCCTTGCGCGACATTTCCAGCAGGGCGTCCTTGAGCAGGGTGCCGCGGTTGACCTGTGGCAGCTCGTCGCCCGCATGCATCACGTTCTCGACCTTGAGCAGCAATCGGCGACCCAAAGCGCCACCGGGGTGGGAGAAGGCGAAGTCTTCGGCGGTGAAGCCGCGTGCCTCGAGCAGGGCGATGGCCAGGGCGTCGCCCAGCACCAGCGCGGCAGTGGTCGAGGAGGTCGGTGCCAGGTTCAGCGGGCAGGCTTCCTGGGCGACCCTGGCATCGAGGTTGACCTCGGCGGCCTTGGCCAGAGGCGATTCGGGGTTGCCGGTCAGGCTGACGAGCTTGATGCCGAGGCGCTTGATCAACGGCAGCAGGGTGACGATTTCGGCGGTGGAGCCGGAGTTGGACAGTGCCAGGATGATGTCGTCCCGGGTGATCATGCCCATGTCACCGTGGCTGGCCTCGGCAGGATGGACGAAGAACGCCGGGGTCCCGGTGCTGGCGAGCGTTGCGGCAATCTTGTTGCCGATATGCCCGGATTTGCCCATGCCCACCACGACAACGCGGCCCTTGCTGCCCAGGATCAGTTCGCACGCCTTGACGAAATCGGCGTCGATATGGGCGAGCAAACCCTGCACCGCCTCGATCTCGAGGCGGATGGTGCGCTGCGCGGATTGGATCAGGTCGGTGGATTGGCTCATGTCGGAAATCGGGTTGCCTGATGAAAGGGGCGCGATTATAGCGGTAATGCGCGAAAGCCTCACCTGCGGATTGGTCGCAGGCTGTCCGTTGGAGCGATTTGTGCCATCGCGGTTCCCTTTGGCGATGGCACGAAAATGCCTGTACCGGGCCTGAACAGGCAGCGCGATGGCCTTGGGAAGGCCTTGCCAGCGGTGCTATAGTTCGCCACCAGTTCGGCCTGCTCGATTATTGCGTGTCTCCACGAAGGGGCCGTGCGTCTGAGCTCAAGGCTGCATCGCAAGGAGTCTAGATGAGCGTTGATAACGCCTACGCGGTCGAGTTGAAGGGCGTGACCTTCAAGCGCGGCTCGCGCAGCATCTTCAATAATGTCGACATACGCATTCCCAAGGGCAAGGTCACCGGCATCATGGGGCCCTCCGGCTGTGGCAAGACCACGCTGCTGCGCCTGATGGGCGCCCAGCTGCGACCGGCCAGCGGTGAAGTGTGGGTGGCCGGGCAGAACCTGCCGACCCTGTCGCGCAGCGATCTGTTCGACGCGCGCAAGCAGATGGGCGTGCTCTTCCAGAGCGGCGCGCTGTTCACCGACCTCGACGTGTTCGAGAACGTCGCGTTTCCGTTGCGCGTCCACACCCGGCTTTCCGAGGAGATGATTCGCGACATCGTTCTGATGAAGCTGCAGGCCGTCGGCCTGCGCGGCGCCATCGAACTGATGCCCGACGAGCTCTCCGGTGGCATGAAGCGCCGCGTGGCGCTGGCCCGGGCGATCGCCCTGGATCCGCAGATCCTCATGTACGACGAGCCTTTCGTCGGTCAGGACCCGATCGCCATGGGCGTCCTGGTACGCCTGATCCGCCTGCTCAACGATGCGCTTGGCATCACCAGCATCGTGGTTTCCCATGACCTGGCGGAAACCGCCAGCATCGCCGACTACATTTATGTGGTGGGCGACGGCCAGGTGCTTGGCCAGGGTACCCCGGCGGAGCTGATGGACTCGGACAACCCGCGCATCCGCCAATTCATGAAGGGCGACCCGGACGGACCGGTGCCTTTCCATTTTCCTGCGCCAGACTACCGCGCCGATCTGTTGGGGAAGCGTTAGATGCGCAGAAAATCCTTGCTTGAACGTATCCGCCGTTTCGGCCGTTCGGCCATCGACGTGGTCGCGGTCATGGGGCGCTCCTGCCTGTTCCTGTTGCACGCGCTGGTCGGGCGCGGCGGTATCGGTGGCGGCTTCCAGCTGCTGGTGCGCCAGCTCTATTCGGTAGGCGTGCTGTCGCTGGCGATCATCGTCGTATCCGGCATGTTCATCGGCATGGTCCTGGCCCTGCAGGGGTTCAGCATCCTGACCAAGTACGGTTCGGAGCAGGCGGTGGGGCAGATGGTCGCCCTGACCCTGCTGCGCGAACTGGGGCCGGTAGTCACCGCGCTGCTGTTCGCGGGGCGTGCCGGTTCCGCGCTGACCGCCGAGATCGGCAACATGAAGTCCACCGAACAGCTTTCCAGCCTGGAAATGATCGGTGTCGACCCGCTCAAGTACATCGTCGCCCCGCGCCTGTGGGCCGGCTTCATTTCCCTGCCGCTGCTGGCGATGATCTTCAGCGTGGTGGGCATCTGGGGCGGCTCGTGGGTCGCGGTGGACTGGCTGGGGGTCTATGAAGGCTCATTCTGGGCGAACATGCAGAACAGCGTGTCGTTTACCGATGACGTGCTCAACGGCGTGATCAAGAGCGTTGTGTTTGCCTTCGTCGTCACCTGGATTGCCGTTTTTCAAGGCTATGACTGCGAGCCCACCTCAGAGGGGATCAGTCGGGCCACCACCAGAACCGTGGTCTATGCCTCGCTGGCAGTCCTTGGCCTGGACTTTATTCTGACCGCCCTGATGTTTGGAGATTTCTGATGCAAAACCGCACCCTGGAAATCGGTGTCGGCCTGTTCCTTCTGGCCGGGATCCTGGCGCTGATCCTGCTGGCCCTGCGTGTCAGTGGCCTGTCCGCCAGCCCTGGCAGCGATACCTATAAACTTTATGCGAATTTCGACAATATCGCCGGTTTGACGGTCAGAGCAAAAGTGACCATGGCCGGTGTGACCATCGGCAAGGTCACGGCCATCGATCTGGACCGCGATACCTATACCGGTCGGGTGACCCTGCAACTGGACAAGAGCGTGGACAACCTCCCGGTCGACTCCACTGCATCGATCCTGACCGCCGGGTTGCTCGGCGAGAAGTACATCGGCATCAGCGTCGGCGGGGAAGATTCCGTGCTCAAGGATGGCGGCGTGATCCATGACACGCAGTCGGCGCTGGTCCTGGAAGATCTGATTGGCAAGTTCCTGCTCAATACCGTAGGCAAAGAAGCTAAATAAGGAGTTTCCATGATTTCCATCCTGCGACGCGGCCTGCTGGTGTTGCTGGCGGCCCTGCCCATGCTGGCACTGGCGGCACCGGGTCAATCGGCCCATGACGTGATTCAGGGCACCACCACCCAGCTGCTCAACGACCTCAAGGCCAACAAGGAGCAGTACAAGGCCAATCCTGGCCAGTTCTACGATGCGCTGAACAACATCCTCGGCCCGGTCGTGGATGCCGACGGCATCTCGAAGAGCATCATGACCGTTAAGTACTCGCGCCAGGCCAGCCCGGCGCAGATGCAGCGCTTCCAGGAAAACTTCAAGCGCAGCCTGATGCAGTTCTATGGCAACGCCCTGCTGGAGTACAACAATCAGGGTATCGTGGTGGATCCGGCCAAGGCCGAGGACGGCGATCGCGCCAGCGTCGGCATGAAGGTCACCGGCACCAATGGCGCTGTCTATCCGGTGCAGTACACCTTGCAGAAGCTCAACGGCGAGTGGAAGGTGCGCAACGTGATCGTCAACGGCATCAACATCGGCAAGCTGTTCCGTGACCAGTTCGCCGACGCCATGCAGCGCAACGGCAACGACCTCGACAAGACCATCGACAACTGGGCCGGCGAAGTCGCCAAGGCCAAGGCGGTCACCGAGGATGCGGCGGAGAAGCAGGCGCAATGAGCCTTGGCAGCGTGCAGTTGGCCGAGCCGGGTGTGTTGAGCCTGGCCGGCATTCTCGACTATCGCTCCGGTCCGGACCTGCGCAAGCAGGGCGCCGCGCTGATTGCGTCGAGCAAGGCCGAGGCGCTGGTGCTCGATTGCACTGCGGTGCAGCAGTCCAGCAGCGTCGGCCTGTCCTTGCTGCTGGGCTTTATCCGTGACGCCCAGGCCGCCGGAAAACACTGCGCAATCCGTGGCATGCCCCACGGCATGCGGGAAATCGCCGAGGTCTATGGCCTGGACGACATCCTGGCATTGCAGTGATCGAGTAAGCGAAACGAAGCCCCTCTGTCAGAGTCCTCGTCAACGGGGTTCGCAGGCGAGGGGCTTTTTTGTATGATGGCCGACCCGCGCGCACAGGGCGCCGATTGAGGTTGAGCATGCAGGCCGTAGAAGTTAAGAACTTCCTTGAAGAAAAGTTGCCGGGAACCCGGGTCGAAGTTGAAGGCGAAGGCTGCAACTTCCAGTTGAACGTGATCAGCGACGAAATCGCGGCCCTGAGCCCGGTCAAGCGTCAGCAGCAGATCTACGCTCACCTTAATCCGTGGATCACCGATGGCCGCATCCACGCGGTCACCATGAAATTTTTCAGCAGCGCAGCCTGGGCTGAGCGCACCTGAGCCACCTGTGGCGGCGAGAGTTCAAATGGACAAACTGATTATTACTGGCGGCGCTCGTCTCGACGGCGAGATCCGCATCTCCGGCGCGAAGAACGCGGCCCTGCCGATTCTGTCGGCCACTTTGCTGTGCGATGGCCCGGTCACCGTTGGCAACCTGCCGCACCTGCACGACATCACCACCATGATCGAGCTGTTCGGGCGCATGGGCATCGAGCCGGTGATCGACGAGAAACTCTCGGTGGAGATCGATCCACGCACCATCAAGACCCTGGTCGCGCCGTACGAGCTGGTCAAGACCATGCGCGCCTCGATCCTGGTGCTGGGCCCGATGGTCGCCCGTTTCGGCGAGGCCGAAGTGGCCCTGCCGGGTGGTTGCGCCATCGGTTCGCGTCCGGTCGACCTGCACATCCGCGGCCTCGAGGCCATGGGCGCGAAGATCGAAGTGGAAGGTGGCTATATCAAGGCCAAGGCGCCTGAAGGCGGCCTGCGCGGTGCTCACTTCTTCTTCGATACCGTCAGCGTGACCGGTACCGAGAACATCATGATGGCCGCTGCCCTGGCCAGGGGCCGCAGTGTCCTGCAGAACGCCGCGCGCGAGCCGGAGGTGGTCGACCTGGCCAACTTCCTGATCGCCATGGGCGCGAAGATCCAGGGTGCCGGTACCGACACCATCACCATCGATGGCGTCGAGCGCCTGGGTTCGGCGACCTACCGCGTCATGCCCGACCGTATCGAGACCGGCACCTACCTGGTCGCCGCTGCCGTCACCGGTGGTCGCGTCAAGGTCAAGGACACCGATCCGACCATCCTCGAAGCCGTCCTCGAGAAGCTCAAGGAAGCCGGCGCGGAAATCACCACCGGCGAAGACTGGATCGAACTGGACATGCACGGCAAGCGGCCCAAGGCCGTCAACCTGCGTACCGCACCGTACCCGGCGTTCCCGACCGACATGCAGGCGCAGTTCATTTCCCTCAACGCGATTGCCGAAGGCACTGGCGCGGTGATCGAGACGATCTTCGAAAACCGCTTCATGCACGTCTACGAAATGCACCGCATGGGCGCCCAGATCCAGGTCGAGGGCAACACTGCCATCGTCACCGGGACCAAGGCCCTGAAAGGCGCCCCGGTCATGGCCACCGACCTGCGGGCCTCTGCCAGCCTGGTATTGTCGGCACTGGTTGCCGAGGGCGACACCCTGATCGACCGCATCTACCACATAGATCGCGGCTACGAATGCATCGAGGAAAAACTGCAGATGCTTGGCGCGAAGATCCGTCGCGTACCGGGCTAGCCTGCACCAGGCGCAGGGACGCGCCGACACTGCCGTACCGAACTGATCGCCGCCGGTTGCTCGTACAGGGCCGGCGGCTTCAAGCCGCATAAGGACCGACGTTTCATGTTGACCATCGCGCTGTCCAAGGGCCGCATTCTCGACGATACCCTGCCGCTGCTGGCGGAAGCGGGCATCGTGCCCACCGAGAATCCGGACAAGAGCCGCAAACTGATCATCCCCACGACCCAGGACGACGTGCGCCTGCTGATCGTGCGGGCCACCGACGTGCCGACCTATGTCGAGCATGGTGCCGCCGATCTGGGTGTGGCCGGCAAGGACGTGCTGATGGAATACGGCGGCCAGGGCATGTACGAGCCGCTGGACCTGAACATCGCCCGCTGCAAGCTGATGACCGCCGGTGCCATCGGCGCCCCGGAGCCCAAGGGCCGCCTGCGCGTCGCCACCAAGTTCGTCAACGTTGCCAAGCGCTACTACGCCGAGCAGGGCCGCCAGGTCGATATCATCAAGCTCTATGGCTCGATGGAACTGGCACCGCTGGTGAACCTCGCCGACAAGATCATCGACGTCGTCGATACCGGCAACACCCTGCGGGCCAACGGTCTTGAGCCCCAGGAACTCATCGCGACCATCAGCTCCCGCCTGGTGGTCAACAAGGCATCGATGAAGATGCAGCACGCCCGTATCCAGAGCCTGATCGACACCCTGCGCCAGGCCGTGGAGTCGCGACACCGCGGCTGACCATGCGCGCGGCTTTTAGCCGCGCCCGTCTATCCGCGTCATAGCCAATTTTCTCGGGTGCCCGCGCGGATGGTCTGGTAGCTTCAGGGCGCCTGAGCATTCGCCAAATAACCGAGGCCTTAGCTATGACCACGTCCACCGCAATTCGCCGACTCAATGCCGCTGACCCGGATTTCGCCCGACATCTGGATCATCTGCTGAGCTGGGAAAGCGTGTCCGATGACGCGGTGAACCAGCGGGTCCTCGACATCATCCAGGCCGTGCGTGAGCGCGGCGACGCAGCGCTGGTGGAGTTCACCCAGCGTTTCGATGGCGTCGACGCCAAATCCATCGATGACCTGATTCTCGGCCGCGAGCGCCTGGAACTGGCCTTGACCCGCATCACCGCGGAGCAGCGCCAGGCCCTGGAAAAGGCTGCCGAGCGTGTGCGCCTGTACCACGAGCGGCAGAAGCAGGATTCCTGGAGCTACACCGAGGCCGACGGCACCGTCCTCGGCCAGAAGGTCACCCCGCTGGATCGTGCCGGCCTTTACGTGCCGGGCGGCAAGGCGTCGTATCCGTCCTCCGTGCTGATGAACGCCATTCCGGCCAAGGTCGCCGGGGTCAGCGAGGTGGTGATGGTGGTGCCGACCCCGCGCGGCGAGGTCAATGAACTGGTCCTTGCCGCGGCCTGCATCGCCGGTGTCGATCGCGTCTTCACCATTGGCGGTGCCCAGGCCGTCGCGGCCCTGGCGTATGGCACCGAGAGCGTCCCGCAGGTGGACAAGGTGGTCGGTCCGGGCAACATCTATGTCGCCACTGCCAAGCGCCATGTGTTCGGCCAGGTCGGTATCGACATGATCGCCGGCCCGTCGGAAATCCTCGTGGTCTGTGATGGCCAGACCGACCCGGACTGGATCGCCATGGACCTGTTCTCCCAGGCCGAACACGATGAGGACGCCCAGTCGATCCTGGTCAGCCCCGACGCCGATTTCCTCGAGCGTGTCGCCGCCAGCATCGACAAGCTGCTGCCAACCATGGACCGTGCCGGGATCATCCGCACCTCCATGGAGGGGCGTGGCGCACTGATCCAGGTTCGCGACATGGAGCAGGCCATCGAAGTGGCCAACCGCATCGCGCCGGAGCACCTGGAGCTGTCGGTCGCCGATCCACAGGCCTGGCTGCCGAAGATCCGTCATGCCGGTGCGATCTTCATGGGCCGCCACACCAGCGAAGCCCTGGGCGACTACTGCGCTGGCCCGAACCACGTGCTGCCGACCTCCGGTACCGCACGGTTCTCCTCGCCGCTGGGGGTCTACGACTTCCAGAAGCGTTCGTCGATCATCTTCTGTTCCGAACAGGGGGCTTCCGAACTGGGCAGGACCGCATCGGTCCTGGCCCGCGGCGAGTCCCTCAGCGCCCACGCGCGCAGTGCCGAATACCGCATCCTTGCCGATAAAGAGGGCAACTGAACATGAGCAAATTCTGGAGCCCCTTCGTCAAGAACCTGGTGCCCTACGTACCGGGCGAACAGCCGAAGTTGACCAAGCTGGTCAAGCTCAACACCAACGAAAACCCGTATGGCCCTTCGCCGAAAGCGCTGGAAGCCATGCGCGGCGAACTGGGCGAGAACCTGCGCCTGTACCCGGACCCGAACAGCGACCTGCTCAAGCAGGCCGTCGCTCGCTATTACGGCGTGCAGCCCAACCAGGTGTTTCTCGGCAACGGCTCGGACGAAGTGTTGGCGCACATCTTCCACGGCCTGTTCCAGCACGACGCGCCGTTGCTGTTCCCGGACATCAGCTACAGCTTCTATCCGGTGTACTGCGGCCTGTATGGCATCAAGTCGGCACCGGTGGCGCTGGACGCGCAGTTCCAGATTCGCGTCGAAGACTACAGCCAGCCGAACGCCGGGATCATCTTCCCCAACCCGAACGCGCCGACCGGTTGCCTGCTGGCCCTGGACGCCATCGAGCAACTGCTCAAGCTCAACACCGAGTCGGTGGTGGTGGTGGATGAGGCCTATATCGATTTCGGCGGGCAGACCGCGATCAGCCTGGTGGACCGCTACCCGAACCTGCTGGTGACCCAGACCCTGTCCAAGTCGCGCTCGCTGGCGGGGCTCAGGGTTGGCCTGGCAGTCGGGCACCCGGACCTGATCGAGGCGCTGGAGCGGATCAAGAACAGTTTCAACTCCTATCCGCTCGACCGTATCGCCATCGTCGGCGCCACTGCGGCGTTCGAGGACCGCGGGTATTTCGAAGAGACGTGCAACAAGGTCATCGCCAGTCGGGAGAAGCTGGTGGCCGAGTTGACCGCGCGTGGTTTTGAGGTGCTGCCGTCGGCGGCCAACTTCATCTTCGCCCGTCACCCGCAGAAAGATGCTGCCGGTATCGCTGCGGCGCTGCGTGAGCAGGGCGTGATCGTGCGGCACTTCAAGCTGCCGCGGATCGACCAGTTCCTGCGTATAAGCATCGGTACCGAAGAGCAGAACCAGGCGTTGCTCGACGCCCTGGAATGACCTGAAATCCCATCGCCGGCAACGCCGGCTCCCACAGGTATCGCGTACACCGCAGGACCTGTGGGAGCCGGCGTTGCCGGCGATGAGGCCCTGAAGTTCACCACAAATCCCCCGGATGTTTGCATTTACCTGAAACAACCCGTTACCCTTGCCCTCCCTGAATTCATCCGATGATTGGATGTAATAGCCCAATGCTTATCAAACGCTCCCTGGTCGAACAAGCCGTCGAACAACTGCGCCAGCGCATCACCCAGGGCTTCTGGGCCGTTGGCCAGCGCCTGCCCACCGAGCCCGAACTGGCTGCCGAACTCGGCATCAGCCGCAACACCGTGCGTGAAGCCATGCGCGTACTGGCCTTCAGCGGCCAGGTGGAGATCCGCCAGGGCGATGGCAGCTACCTGCGCACCGCCTCCGATCCGTTGTCGGCGGTGCAGGCGCTGTCGGCCTGCAGCCTGGAACATGCCAGGGAGGCGCGGCACCTGCTGGAAGCCGAAGCCATCGGCCTGGCCGCGCTGCGTCGTACCGAGGCGGACCTGGCCGGATTGCACGAGGCGCTCAAGCACAGCGGCAACCATTTCCATGGCGAGCTCGACGACTACATCCGCTGCGACCTGGTCTTCCACCAGCGCCTGGTGGACGCCGCGCACAACCCGGCGCTCAGCGAGCTGTACCGCTATTTCTCCAGTGTGGTGGCGATGAAGCTGGAACACAGCATGAGCCACACCCCGCGCAAGCAGGCGGTATTCGACCTGCACGTAGAAATCCTCGACGCCGTCGAGCGACAAGATCCGGAACGGGCCAAGACCCTCAGCCGGACGTTGATCAATGAACCTTGAACTTTCGAGACTGCCATGGGCCAAGACCTTCCCACCAAGCCGACGCCCCACGGGCCGGTGCTTGACGAATTGCTGATCGACGCCGAAGTCGACGATGCCGAATTGCAGCCGCCTGCCCGGCAACCCAGCGCCTGGCTGCTCCTGCTCGGCCTGGTGCTGGTGGCGCTGAACCTGCGTCCGGCGCTGTCGAGCATGGCCCCGGTTCTCGGTGATGTGTCTCGCAGCCTGGGCCTGAGCGGTTCCCAGGCCGGCTTGCTGACGACCTTGCCGGTGCTGTGCCTGGGCCTGTTCGCGCCCCTGGCACCGCTGCTGGCACGGCGTTTCGGCAGCGAGCGGGTGATCCTCGGCGTGCTGCTGTGCCTGGCTGGCGGCATTGCCTTGCGCAGCACCCTTGGCAGCTTCGGCATCTTCGCCGGCAGCCTCGTCGCGGGTGCCAGCATCGGGGTGATTGGCGTTCTCCTGCCCGGCATCGTCAAGCGCGATTTTCCGAACCATGCCGGCAGCCTGATGGGCGTCTACACCATGGCCCTGTGCCTGGGCGCGGCGCTGGCGGCGGGGGCGACTGTGCCGCTGGGGCATCACTTCGGCGATGACTGGCGCCTCGGGCTTGGCGTCTGGCTGGTTCCAGCGCTGCTGGCAGCCTTGATCTGGTTGCCACAGGCCCGTCAAGGCCACGGCGCGCATCATGCCGCGTTCCAGGTACGCGGCCTGTGGCGCGACCGCCTGGCCTGGCAAGTCACGCTGTACATGGGCCTGCAGTCCTCGTTGGCCTATATCGTCTTCGGCTGGCTGCCGTCGATCCTTATCGGTCGGGGCCTGAGCCCTGTCGAAGCGGGCCTGGTGCTGTCCGGCTCGGTGATCGTGCAATTGCTCAGCGCACTGACCGCGCCGATGCTGGCCACCCGCGGCAAGGACCAGCGCCTGGCGATCGTTATCGTCATGCTGCTGACCCTGGTCGGTCTGTTCGGCTGCCTGTACGCGCCGCTCGGCGGGTTGTGGGGCTGGGCCGTGGTGCTCGGCATCGGCCAGGGCGGCACCTTCGCCCTGGCCCTGACCCTGATCGTCCTGCGTTCCCGGGACGCCCATGTCGCTGCCCATCTTTCGAGTATGGCCCAGGGCGTAGGTTACACCCTGGCCTCGGCCGGACCGTTCGCGGTGGGCCTGGTGCATGACCTGTCCGGTGGCTGGAATGCGCTGGGCTGGATTTTCGCGGTAATCGGCACCGGTGCCATCGGCTTCGGGTTGCTGGCCGGCCGCGCACGGTATGTCCGGGTGAGCAGCGAGCGGATCTGAAGTCGCGCCATTCGTCCGGTTGATGGCACTGGCCTTGTGCTGCCAGCCGGACTATCGTGCATCGCTCGATCCTTCCGGTGATGGAACCCGCCATGAGCGATGCCAACAGTGCCCTGATCAACCGTTTCTACCAGGCCTTCCAGCGCCTGGATGCCGAGGCGATGGTCGCTTGCTACAGCCCCGATATCGTCTTCAGCGACCCGGCCTTCGGCACCTTGCGCGGCAAGGATGCTGGCGATATGTGGCGCATGCTGACCAGCCGGGCCAAGGACTTCTCCCTGACCTTCGATAACGTCCGCGCCGACGAGCGCGGCGGTTCGGCGCATTGGGTAGCGACCTACCTGTTCAGCCAGACGGGACGCGTGGTGGTCAACGATATTCGTGCCACCTTCGTCATTCGCGACGGCCTGATCGTCGAACACCATGATGTCTTCGATTTCTGGCGCTGGTCCCGCCAGGCGCTGGGCACTCCGGGGCTGCTGCTGGGCTGGACGCCCTTCCTGCGCGCGAAGGTCGGGCAGCAGGCGCTCAAGGGCCTGCGCGCGTTCCAGAGCGGGCGCTGAGGCGGTAAGCTGTCGGCTTCTGCCGTCAGACCCCGCCTTGTACCGTGAACGATATCGCCGCTCCTGCCATTTCCGATAAGCCCTGGTATGTCTATCTGGTGCGCGCGGCCAATGGTTCGCTGTACTGCGGCATCAGCGATAACCCGGAAAAGCGTTTCGCCGCCCACCAGAAAGGCCAGGGGGCCCGCTATTTCAGCACCAGCCCGGCGGTGGCGCTGGTCTACGTCGAGCAGTGGCCGGACAAGTCCCAGGCCCTGCGTCATGAACGCCTGATCAAGCGCCTGCGCAAAAGCGCGAAGGAGGCCCTGGTGGCCTCCTTCGCCGGAGCTTCCTTTTAAAGGTTGCAGTTCATGTTCTTCAACGTTTCGGTCGTACCCTCGGGCCGCTTGGGCTCCAGGGTGATGATCGCCGGTCTTGCCGGCAGTGCCAGTTGGCAGGCCAATTGAGCGCGCATGCCGCTGACGATATGGGTGGGGCGTGGATAGCTCTTTGCCTGCACCAGCGCCGCGTTCTGCGTAGCGTCGGTGGTAAGCACCGGGTGGTCTCCCCATTTCTCGTCCCGGTAATGGCGGGCAGCGATCTCATTGAACAGGTTGTTCAATTGGCTGGGCGGGATAGTTTTCGCGCAATCGTTGAGCTCGACCTGCAGGCTGTCCAATTGAGTGGCAAAGTAGGCGCCTTTGCGTTCGGTTTTCCAGGCAGAGCTTTTGATGAAGCCCGGGCACTGGTCGGGTTCGCTGACAGGCTGGATCACTTGATCCGCGGTGTCGAAGCCAAAGCTCGGATTGGCCGCCATGGTCTGCGGCAGGTTCAGTTTGACCAACGGCAGGTACTGCCTGGCTGCCAGCCACCATTCGATCTGCTCGGCCCGGGCACCCTCCAGGCCCGAGGTGTCGGACACCGGAGGCGTGGTGTAGAAGACACTTTCCACCGGAGGGTCGAAGGGCGGGTGGTTGCCCCAGGTGGCGATGCGCAGTTCGTTCTGCACGGCGAACAGGGTCTCGCCGCCCAGGTTGCGGGCGTCGATACTGGCCATGAAGGCCGGGCCGGCATGGGCGTCGCGACGGTCGCGAATGTCGAAGGCACAGATCTCGCTGTACAGCACCTTGTCGGAACGGAATCTCTTGTTCCAGTCATCCCCGGTCATGATGCCCAGCACGTCGCAGTAGTCCTGCACCTCGGGGTTCAGCACATGATCCCCGCAGCCGCGATCGTTGCGGTTATCCGTGCCGCCATCGTTGGGGAAGGCGCAGAGCACTTCGTAAGTTTGGTTGTTTGGCCGGTTGAGCAAGACCGGTAACAGGGTGAAGCCTCTGTTGCGGCCAAAGACCAGTGTCTTGAACTTGGCATCGTTGCGCAGGTACGAGGCGGAGATCGCGCCGGACGTGATGTTCTTTTCCTGGGGTACCCAGAACCTGGGGTCGTCGGTGGCCCTGGCTATGACTCCGGTGCAGAGAACGGCGGGCATCGACAGCGCGCCGCAATTCACTCTCTGGTCAGCGAGGCGAGCGTTCATGGCGTTGACCGTATCCTCGCCGGGGCCGGCGAGGGTGGTACCCGAGGCGAGTACGGTCGTCAGTGCAAGAAATGTCGCGAGTATCTTCATCGTTCACCCCGGCAAGCGAAGGTTGACTGGCAGGCAGTCACCACGAGCGGGGCAGAAGTCCGAGATTGCCGGTGGTGACAATCTCAGGCTAAGGAGGCGGACGTAGGCGCAGCTACTGACAAAAATGCCAGTTCGGACCGGCGGTTCAGTCCCTGCGGCGTTTCAACTGGTCGGTCAATTGGGTCGGCAGGCCCTTGATGATCAGGGTTCCGGCCTCCTCGTCGTACTCGATCTTCGAACCCAGCAAATGAGCCTCGAAGCTGATCGACAGGCCTTCGGCGCGGCCGGTGAAGCGGCGGAATTGATTCAGGGTGCGCTTGTCCGCCGGAATCTCCGGTGACAGGCCATAGTCCTTGTTGCGGATATGGTCGTAGAAGGCTTTCGGCCGGTCTTCGTCGATCAGGCCGGACAGTTCTTCGAGGGTCACTGGCTCGCCGGCGCGGGTCTGGCTGGTGGCGTAGTCGACCAGGGTCTGGGTCTTCTCGCGGGCGGCTTCCTCGGGCAGGTCCTCGCTCTCGACGAAATCGCTGAAGGCCTTGAGCAGGGTGCGTGTTTCGCCCGGGCCATCGACCCCTTCCTGGCAGCCGATGAAGTCGCGGAAATAGTCCGAGACCTTCTTGCCGTTCTTGCCCTTGATAAAGGAAATGTACTGCTTCGAATTCTGGTTGTTGCGCCACTCGGAGATATTGATCCGTGCCGCCAGATGCAACTGGCTGAGGTCCAGGTGGCGGGACGGAGTGACATCCAGCTCGGCGTTCACCGCCACGCCTTCGCTGTGGTGCAGCAGGGCGATGGCCAGGTAGTCGGTCATGCCTTGCTGGTAATGGGCGAACAGCACATGCCCGCCGACCGACAGGTTCGACTCTTCCATCAGCTTCTGCAGGTGTTCCACCGCGATGCGGCTGAATTCGGTGAAGGTCTTCTCGCTATCGAGGTATTCCTTCAGCCAGCCGCTGAAGGGGTGGGCGCCTGACTCGGCATGGAAGAAGCCCCATGCCTTGCCTTGCTTGGCGTTGTAGCTGTCGTTCAGGTCGGCCAGGAGGTTTTCGATGGCGGTCGATTCTGCCAGTTCGGAATCGCGCGCGTGCAGGACTGCAGGGCTGCCATCGGGTTTCTTGTCGATCAGGTGGACGATGCAGTGGCGGATCGGCATGGAATTCTCGGCTCGGTGAAGGTATGGCGCGGGGCCGGGCAAAGTGGCCAAGTGTAACCTAGCTGGGGCTTGCGACGCTGTTCTGTAGTTGCTGAGAGGGACCAAGGTTCGTTTTTCCTTCCCTTTTTTGCGATATTTTGTGTAAACCCCCGAAAAACCTGCACTTTTGCCCTGGGCGAAGCGGATATTTATCCATTCCTGTGGTAGTTTTGCCCGGTCTTGCGCCCCCCTTAAGGCGCATTGCTGGCAGACCGCTGGCGTCACGTCGAACCAATCGCATTTTTATGTATCTACATACGCGATTGGCAAAATGGAAGTACCCCGGCTTTCCGCACTACGGAGCCGGAATCGACGGCTGACACGGCACTCTGCAAACTCACTGAATTTGATTAGGGAAGGAACACCACCATGGCATTGACCAAAGACCAACTGATCGCCGATATCGCTGAAGCTATCGACGCGCCGAAAACCACCGCGCGTAACGCTCTGGAGCAACTGGGCCAGATCGTTGCTGATCAACTGGAAAACGGCAGCGAAATCACCCTGCCAGGCATTGGCAAGCTGAAAATCACCGAGCGTCCTGCCCGTACCGGTCGCAACCCTTCGACTGGCGCTGCCATCGAAATCGCTGCCAAGAAAGTCGTCAAGTTCGTGCCAGCCAAAGTGCTGACCGACGCTGTTAACAAGTAATTGTAAGCAGCACGAAAAAACCGCATCCGGCGCGAGCCTGATGCGGTTTTTTTATACCTGCCGAAAGTTGGTTATTTCCAGCGTTGCTCGCGCCAAAGCTGGCGAGTGTCCGCATCCTGGAAAGTCCAGGCCACCAGGCGGCTCTGTTTCTGCCCCTGGCCCATCTCCATCACCCGCTGCTCCACGGCGCCAGCCTTCTTCAGCGCGGCTTCGATGCCCGGCAGGTTGGATGCCTTCGACACCAGGCTGCTGAACCACAGCACCTGCTGGCCCAAGGCCTTGCTCTCCTGCACCAATTGGGTGACGAAACGAATCTCGCCGCCCTCGCACCACAGCTCGTTGTTCTGCCCGCCGAAGTTCAGCACCGGCAGCTTGCGCTTCGGATCGGCCTTGCCCAGGGCGCGCCATTTGCGCTGGCTGCCCCGAGTAGCTTCCTCGCGGGAGGCGTGGAAGGGCGGATTGCACAGGGTCAGGTCGAAGCGCTCCTCGGCAGCCAGCAGGCCGCTGAGGATGTGCTTGCGGTTGCCCTGTTGGCGCAGGCTGATGAACTTGCCCAGGCCATTGGCCTGGACGATGGCCTTGGCCGAGGCCAGGGCGACCGGGTCGATATCCGAGCCGGCGAAGCGCCAGCGGTAATCGGCATTGCCCAGCAGCGGGTAGATGCAGTTGGCGCCGACGCCGACGTCCAGCACCTGGATCTGCGCACCACGAGGGATCTCCCCGGCGTTTTCTGCGGCCAGCAGATCGGCCAGCGCGTGCAGGTAATCGGCACGGCCGGGAATCGGCGGACACAGGTAGTCGGCGGGAATATCCCAGAACTGGATGCCGTACTGGGCCTTGAGCAGCGCCCGGTTGAACACCCGCACCGCTTCCGGATCGGCGAAGTCGATGCTCGGCTTGCCATGGGGGTTGGTGATGGTGAAGCGCGCCAGTTCCGGGCTGCTCTTGATCAACTGGGGGAAGTCGTAGCGGCCTTGGTGGCGATTGCGTGGGTGCAGGCTGGGTTTGTTCATGGTCATTAATACAAGAGCGGGCCAGGCCCGCTCTCAAGGATTACCGCGTGATGTGTTGATCGGCCGCGGACAATGTGGGAGCGGGTTCACCCGCGATTGCGGTGGTGAATTCAATGACGCAATCGCGGGTGAACCCGCTCCCACACTGTCCGCGTCGCTTTACAGGGCTGCGATCCGCGCGTGCTGCTCGGTGAAGTTGGCCAGGGCCTGTTCGGCTTCGGCCAGCTTGGCGCGCTCCTTGTCGATCACCGCAGGCGGGGCCTTGTCGACGAAGGCGGCGTTGGACAACTTGCCGCCGACTCGCTGGACCTCGCCTTGCAGACGCTGGATTTCCTTGTTCAGGCGCGCCAGCTCGGCGTCCTTGTCGATCAGGCCGGCCATCGGCACCAGCACTTGCAGGTCACCCACCAGCGCAGTGGCGCTCAGCGGCGCTTCGTCCTGTTCGCCGAGCACGGTGAACGACTCGATCTTCGCCAGTTTCTTCAGCAGGGCTTCGTTCTCGACCAGGCGGCGCTGGTCATCGGCACTGGCGTTTTTCAGGAACAGTTGCAGCGGCTTGCCCGGGCCGATGTTCATTTCGCCGCGGATATTGCGGACGCCGAGCATCAGTTCCTTGACCCACTCGATATCAGCTTCGGCGGCGGCGTCGATGCGGCTTTCGTTCGCAACGGGCCATGGCTGCAGCATGATGGTCTTGCCGTCGATGCCGGCCAGCGGCGCCAGGCGCTGCCAGATTTCCTCGGTGATGAACGGCATGAACGGATGGGCCAGGCGCAGCGCTACTTCCAGCACGCGCACCAGCGTGCGACGGGTGCCGCGGGCGCGCTCGACCGGGGCGTTCTCGTCCCACAGCACCGGCTTGGACAGCTCCAGGTACCAGTCGCAGTACTGGTTCCAGATGAACTCGTAGAGGGCCTGGGCGGCCAGGTCGAAGCGGAACTGTTCCAGTTGGCGGGTCACTTCGGCTTCGGTGCGCTGCAACTGCGAGATGATCCAGCGATCGGCCAGGGACAGCTCGTAGGCCTCGCCGTTCTGACCGCAGTCTTCGCCCTTGTCCAGCACGTAGCGAGCGGCGTTCCAGATCTTGTTGCAGAAGTTGCGGTAGCCCTCGACGCGGCCCATGTCGAACTTGATGTCACGGCCGGTGGACGCCAGCGAGCAGAAGGTAAAGCGCAGGGCATCGGTACCGTAGCTGGCGATGCCTTCAGGGAACTCGGCCTTGGTCTGCTTGGCGATTTTCTCCGCCAGCTTCGGCTGCATCAGGCCGCTGGTGCGTTTTTCCAGCAGCGCATCGAGGGTGATGCCGTCGACGATGTCCAGCGGGTCAAGGACGTTGCCCTTGGACTTGGACATCTTCTGGCCCTGGCCGTCGCGCACCAGGCCGTGGACGTAGACGGTCTTGAACGGCACCTGCGGGGTACCGTCCTCGTTCTTCACCAGGTGCATGGTCAGCATGATCATCCGGGCGACCCAGAAGAAGATGATGTCGAAGCCGGTGACCAGCACGTCGGTGGAGTGGAAAGTCTTGAGGAATTCGGTCTGCTGCGGCCAGCCGAGGGTGGAGAAGGTCCACAGGCCGGAGCTGAACCAGGTGTCGAGGACGTCGTTGTCCTGGTTCAGGACCACGTCGGCACCGAGGTTGTTCTTCGCGCGGACTTCTTCCTCGCTGCGACCGACGTAGACCTTGCCGGACGCGTCGTACCAGGCCGGGATGCGATGGCCCCACCACAGCTGGCGGCTGATGCACCAGTCCTGGATATCGCGCATCCAGGAGAAGTACATGTTCTCGTACTGCTTGGGCACGAACTGGATACGGCCGTCTTCCACGGCGGCGATGGCAGGCTCTGCCAGCGGCTTGGTGGAGACGTACCACTGGTCGGTCAGCCACGGCTCGATGACGGTGCCCGAGCGGTCGCCCTTCGGCACTTTCAGGGCGTGGTCGTCGACGCTGACCAGCAGGCCCAGCGCTTCGAAGTCGGCAACGATCTGCTTGCGCGCGGCGAAGCGGTCGAGGCCGGCGTACTTGGCTGGCAGGCGCGCGTCGATGGACTCGTTGAGGCTGCCGTCGAGGTTGAACACCTGGGCGTTGGCCAGGACCGCCGCGTTCTTGTCGAAGATGTTCAGTAGCGGCAGGTTGTGGCGCTTGCCGACTTCGTAGTCGTTGAAATCGTGGGCCGGGGTGATCTTCACGCAGCCGGTGCCGAACTCGGGGTCGCAGTAATCGTCGGCGATGATCGGGATGCGTCGGCCGACCAGCGGCAGCTCGACGAACTTGCCGATCAGTGCCTGGTAGCGCTCGTCGTTCGGGTTCACGGCCACGGCCGCGTCGCCGAGCATGGTTTCCGGACGGGTGGTGGCAACCACCAGGTAGTCCTGGCCCTCGGCGGTTTTCGCGCCGTCGGCCAGCGGGTAGCGCAGGTTCCACAGGTGGCCTTTCTCGTCGTGGTTTTCCACTTCGAGGTCGGAGATCGCCGTGTGCAGCTTGGTGTCCCAGTTGACCAGGCGCTTGCCGCGGTAGATCAGGCCGTCCTCATGCAGGCGCACGAAGGCTTCCTTGACCGCTTCGGACAGGCCGTCATCCATGGTGAAGCGCTCGCGGCTCCAGTCCACCGAGGAGCCCAGGCGGCGGATCTGACGGCTGATGTTGCCACCGGACTGATCCTTCCATTCCCAGACCTTTTCCAGGAACTTCTCGCGGCCCAGGTCGTGGCGGTTCTGGCCCTTGGCTTCCAGTTGACGCTCCACCAGCATCTGCGTGGCGATGCCGGCGTGGTCGGTGCCTGGCTGCCACAGGGTGTTGCGGCCTTGCATGCGGCGGAAGCGGATCAGGGCGTCCATGATCGCATTGTTGAAGCCGTGGCCCATATGCAGGCTGCCGGTGACGTTCGGCGGCGGGATCATGATGGTGTACGACTCGCCTGCGCCTTGCGGGGCGAAGTAGTTCTCGGACTCCCAGGTGTTGTACCAGGAGGTTTCTATGGCGTGCGGCTGGTAGGTCTTATCCATTGCGCGGGGGGACCCTATGGCATTTATTCGGGAAAGCCGGGAAGTATAACGGAGGCGGGGGGTTGAGGCGATAAGCAGGGCAAGGGCAAAAGCGCGACGCGGACCCTGTGGGAGCGGGTTTACCCGCGATTACGGTAGTGGCCCCACCATCGCAATCGCGGGTGAACCCGCTCCCACAGGGTTTTGTGCAGTTTAGGAAGACTGGTTGAGCAGGCGTTCCAGGCGTGCATCCAGGCGGCGCTTGATCTCGGTCTCGATGTGCGGGGCGAAATCGTCGATCACGTCCTGCATGATCAACTGCGCGGCGGCGCGAAGTTCGGCGTCCAGGTGCAGCAGGGTGTCCTGGCGGCGGGTCTGCGGATCGACTGCTTCCGCCGGGGACGCGGCGGGTGCCGGTCTGGCCGGTTCATCGGCAGGTTCCAGCAGCAAAGGGATCTGTTCTTCCACGGTCTCGGTCAGCAGCGGCGGCTGCAGGGTTTCATCGCCCAGCAGCTGGCGGATCGATTCCAGGTCGTCGAGCAAGTGTGCGGATTGAGGCAGGGGCGGGCGTTTGTCCATCGTCGTCAGAATCGCTGTAAGCGGTGATCTTGCAGAGCATAGCCCTGTTCACGGTAGAAGCGGAAACTCTCTCGGGTGGCCTGGCGGATCGCCGGGTCCTCCACCACAATCTCGGCGATACGGGCGAAGCGGCCGGCGAACGGTGGCACCTTCAGGTCGAGATTGACCAGCAGGTCCTGGTGTTCGCCGGCATTCTCGCCAATACCCAGTGCCACCGCTGCCGCGGCATCTTCCTCGGCGTGGCTGTGGGGCACGAACGCCTCGCCCTTGAAGGCCCAGAGGCGGGCATCCAGCTCATCGCGCTGTGCCGCATCGGCGCAGTGCAGATAGACCCGATGGCCGAGGCGCCAGGCCTTTTCGCACAGCTTGCAGGCGAAGTCCAGGCGCACGGCGGCGGAGGGGCTGGGCAGGATGTAGAAGTCGACTTTGCTCATCGGGCAGTCGCCGGCCTGTCGCGGGACCGGCCGGCCTCCGGATCAGGCATTGGCGCGGTCGAGCAGGTACTGGGTCAGCAGCGGGACCGGGCGGCCAGTGGCGCCCTTGTCCTTGCCGCCGCTGATCCAGGCGGTGCCGGCGATGTCCAGGTGCGCCCAGTCGTAAGCCTTGGCGAAGCGCGAAAGGAAGCAGCCGGCGGTGATGGTGCCGGCCTTCGGCCCGCCGATGTTGGCGATGTCGGCGAACGGGCTGTCCAGTTGTTCCTGGTATTCATCGAACAGCGGCAATTGCCAGGCGCGGTCGTCGGCGCGCTTGCCGGCGTCGAGCAATTGTTCGACCAGCGCTTCGCTGTTGCCCATCAGGCCCGAAGTATGGCTGCCGAGGGCGACGATGCAGGCGCCGGTCAGGGTGGCGATGTCGATCACCGCCTGCGGCTTGAAGCGCTCGGCGTAGGTCAGGGTGTCGCACAGCACCAGGCGGCCTTCGGCGTCGGTGTTGAGGATCTCCACGGTCTGCCCGCTCATGGTGGTGACGATGTCGCCCGGACGGGTCGCGCCGCCACTCGGCATGTTTTCCGCGCACGCCAGCAGGCATACCAGGTTGATCGGCAACTGCAGTTCGAGCACGGCGCGCAGGGTGCCGAAGACACTGGCAGCACCGCACATGTCGAATTTCATCTCGTCCATCCCGGCGCCCGGCTTCAGGCTGATGCCGCCGGTGTCGAAGGTGATGCCCTTGCCCACCAGCACGAACGGCTTGTCGCTCTTCTTCGCGCCCTGGTAGTTCATCACGATCAGGCGGGGCGGCTGGTCGCTGCCCTGGCCGACGGCATAGAAGGCGCCCATGCCGAGGTCCTTGATCTTCTTCTCGTCGAGGACTTCGACCTTGAGGCCCTTGAACGCCTTGCCGAGGTTCTTCGCTTCTTCGGCGAGGAAGGTTGGATGGCACAGGTTCGGCGGCAGGTTGCCGAGGTCGCGGGTAAAGCGCATGCCGCTGGTGATGGCCACGGCGTGCTTGACTGCGCGCTCGGTGTCGGCAAGCCCGGCCTTGTCGGCCAGCAGGGTGACTTTCTTCAGGGCGCGGGGTTCGGCTTTCTGGCTTTTGAAACGGTCGAAGACGTATTCGCCGTCGAGCAGGGTTTCGGCCAGCAGGCGGATCTTGCCGTAGTGAGCATCGCGGCCGGCCACGGCGACGTCGTCCAGGGCCAGTACCGCGTCGGCGCCGTTCAGGCCCTTGAGGGCACCGAGGATGGCGTTGGCGATCTTGCGCCAGCTGCGGTCGCCCAGGCTTTCGTCCTTGCCGGTGCCGACCAGCAGCACGCGTTCGGCCTTCAGCCCGGCGATGCCTTGCAGCAGCAGGGTCTGGCCGACCTTGCCGGCGATATCGCCACGCTTGAGCACGGCGCTCAGGGCGCCCTTGGCGGCGTCATCGACGGCCTTGGCGCTGGCGCCCAGTTTGCGGCCTTCGCCGACGGGCAGGACCAGGGTGGCGGTTTTCAAGGATGCTGCGGCTACACTTTTTACAACCAATTCCATGTCAGGGTCCCCGAATGAACTGTCAGCGCGCTGCCTGTCGTATAAACCACAGCGAGCGCTCGAAGTGACCTGGCCGGCGTGAGGGGCCAGACGCAAAGCCGCCAGTTTGAGCCCGGTGCGGCGCCCATGACAACCCCGTTTTCGAGCATTGCACGGAGCGAAGTGACAGGCAGGGGCAATCACAGGATAATGCGCCCACTTCGAAGTCCGGGTGCATTGACGCACCGGCAACTATCTTGTTGGTTGCAACGTTTTCCTTGTTTGGCTGTCCGAGCCTGACAACCCAGGAGTGGCTGGTTTGATCGTCTTCCGTTATCTGTCCCGCGAGGTCCTGGTGACCTTGAGTGCCGTCAGCGCCGTGCTGCTGGTCATCATCATGAGCGGGCGCTTCATCAAGTACCTGGCCCAGGCCGCACAGGGCATGCTCGATCCGGGCGTGCTGTTCCTCATCATGGGCTATCGCCTGCCGGGCTTCCTGCAGTTGATCCTGCCGCTGGGCCTGTTCCTTGGCATCCTGCTGGCCTATGGGCGCCTGTACCTGGAAAGCGAAATGACCGTGCTTTCCGCCACCGGCATGAGCCAGCAACGCCTGCTGTGCATGACCCTTGCACCGGCCGCGCTGGTGGCGCTGATCGTCGCCTGGCTGAGCCTGAGCCTGGCGCCGCAGGGCGTCGCGCGCGTTGCGCAGATCATCAACCAGCAGGATGCCCTGACCGAGTTCGACACCCTGGTGCCGGGCCGTTTCCAGACCCTGCGTGATGGCACCCGGGTGACCTACACCGAGCAACTCTCGGACGACCGCGCCAACCTGGCCGGCGTGTTCATTTCCGAGAAGCGTTTCTCCAGCGACAAGAGCAAGGACCGCGGCATCAGCGTGCTGGTCGCCGAAAAAGGGCGCCAGGAAGTCCAGGCCGACGGCAATCGCTACCTGATCCTGGAAAACGGCTATCGCTACGACGGAAATCCGGGCCAGGCCGACTACCGGGCGATCAAGTACGACACCTATGGCGTACTGCTGCCCAAGCCGGAAGTCAGCCAGGACATCACCGAACGCGAGGCGATCCCCACCTCCGAGCTGTTCAAGAGCGATGCCCCGCGCGAGCGCGCAGAGCTGGAGTGGCGCCTGTCGCTGCCCCTGCTGGTGTTCATCGTGACCCTTATGGCGGTGCCGCTGTCGCGGGTCAATCCGCGTCAGGGCCGTTTCCTCAAGCTGCTGCCGGCGATTCTCCTGTATATGGCCTACCTGACCGTCCTGATTGCCGCCCGCGGCGCCCTGGAGAAGGGCAAGATCCCGCTTTCCGTGGGCCTGTGGCCGGTCCACCTGCTGTTCCTGCTGATCGGTCTCGGCCTGATGTACTGGGAGCCGCTGCGCCTGAAGATGCGTGCCCGTGCTGCGGAGGTGCCTCATGCGCAAGCTTGACGGCTACATCGGCAGCAGCGTGTTCCTGGCGATTCTCGCCGTGCTCGGGATCATCCTGGCCCTCGCCTCGCTGTTCGCCTTCATCGACGAGATGGGCGATATCAGCGACACCTATACCCTCTGGAACGCGGGCCAGTTCGTCCTGCTGACCGCGCCGCGGCGTCTCTACGACATGCTGCCGATGGCCGGCCTGATCGGGTGCCTGATCGGCCTCGGCAGCCTGGCCAGCAACAGCGAGCTGACTGTCATGCGTGCTGCCGGTGTGTCCGTCGGTCGCATCGTCTGGGCGGTAATGAAGCCGATGCTGGTCTTGATGCTGGCCGGTGTCCTGATCGGCGAGTACGTCGCTCCGGTCACCGAGAACAAGGCCCAGGCCGACCGTTCCCTGGCCCAGGGTGGCGGCGAGGCGCAAACCTCCAAGCGTGGCCTGTGGCACCGCCAGGGCGAGGAGTTCGTGCATATCAACACGGTGCAGCCCAACGGCCTGATGCTTGGTGTGACTCGCTACCGCTTCGATGCCGAGCGGCACATGCAGTCGTCGAGCTTTGCCCGGCGTGCCCAGTACCAGCAGGACCACTGGCTGCTCACCGATGTCACCACCACGCTGTTCCGCGGTGATCACACCGAGATCGTGAAAGCTCCGGAAGAGCGCTGGGACGTGGCCTTGACCCCGCAACTGCTGAATACCGTGGTGATGGCCCCGGAGTCGCTGTCGATCACCGGCTTGTGGGATTACATCCACTACCTGTCCGACCAGGGCCTGAACAACGACCGCTACTGGCTGGCGTTCTGGACCAAGGTCCTGCAACCGCTGGTGACCGCCGCGCTGGTACTGATGGCGATCTCCTTCATCTTCGGCCCGTTGCGTTCGGTGACCCTTGGCCAGCGCGTGTTCACCGGTGTGCTGGTGGGCTTCGTGTTCCGCATCGCCCAGGACCTGCTCGGGCCGTCCAGCCAGGTGTTCGGTTTCCCGCCGTTGCTGGCGGTGCTGCTGCCGGCGGTGATCTGCGCGCTGGCGGGGGTGTGGTTGTTGCGTAGGGCGGGTTGATCCGCTTCTTGCAGGCATGAAAAAGCCGACCCTTGGGTCGGCTTTTTGCTGTCTGTCACTTCTTGCGCTTGGGAATCCGCACCAACTGCGTTTCCGAGTAGATGTCATGCCAGCTGCGTTTCTGCTTGTCGAACAGCGCCCAGAAGAAACCCAGGCCAACGCATAGCCAGGAAGCGATCGACACGATGAAGCGCAGCAGTGCCTGCCACAGGCTGATGGCGCTGCCGTCGGCGTTCTGTACGCGCACACCCCATACCTGCATGCCGAGGGTCTGGCCGCCATGGGTCCAGAACTTGGCGAAGAAGCCGAACAGGACGAACAGCAACACCGTGGACAGCAGCGGATCACCATCCAGGGCGCCGGCTTCGGTCATGGCGCGCATGCGGGTTTCGCCGATGATCGACATCTGGATCATCTTGTAGACCAGCGTGGTCACCATCAGCAGGGCGGTGCAGAGCAGGAAGTCGTAGAACATCGCCGCGAAACGACGGCCAAGTCCGGCAGCCGGAAAGTCGCCCTGCGGCTGGAGCAAGGGTTTGGACATGCAATGAGGCTCCTGGCGCAAAAGCCTGCATTCTACGGAATTGCGCGCAAAAAAAAGCCCCTGTCGAAGACAGGGGCTTTCGGGGCGTGCGAAAACTCAGTTTTCAGCGATCACTTCGTCAGCCTGCATGCCTTTCTGGCCTTGCACAGCGACGAAGGTCACTTTCTGGCCTTCTTTCAGGCTCTTGAAGCCGCTGCCCTGAATGGCGCGGAAGTGTACGAACAGATCCGGACCGCTTTCAGGAGTGATGAAACCGAAACCCTTCTCGTCGTTAAACCACTTGACGGTACCGCTCTGACGTGTAGACATGTCTTATTCCCTTTGAAACTTTGAATTGTGATTACAGTTTCTTTCATCGGTTTGTAATGAAAGAACACTGGGCTGGGTTGCAGGAAAGTAAGAGACGTCGAACGGTTTGTAGCGAATCTCAGCCTACTGTTCCAGGTCACTAACCGAGCGACCCACGCAAACACAGTGCATCGACTCTACGCTAACTTCCCCGGGAAAAACAAGCCCTGGAGAGTCGCGGTTCCAGGCTTTTTTAAGCCGTTATCGGCGGCTTTTTTTGCACCCTTTCAGGGCCTTGCCGAGGCTCATGTTCGAAAGTTTGCCGGTGCGTTCGAAATCGAATAATACGAACGCACCATGACACTTTTTGTCCTGGGCTCAGCCTCGGTAGTAACGCTGTGCCACGAACGGCATCCTGCTCACTTTCATCGGCACCCGCTTGCCGCGCACGATGGCCCAGACCTGGCTGTCCAGGGCCGAGCGGGCGCTGTCCAGGTAGCCCATCGCGACCGGTGCGCCCAGGGTCGGGCCGAAGCCGCCGCTGCACACCTGGCCGATCACTTCGCCCGCTTCGTCGACGATCTCGGCGCCTTCGCGCACCGGCGTGCGCTCCTGTGGCAGCAGGCCGACACGCTTGCGTGCCACGCCTTCCTGCTGCTGGGCGAAGACCCGCGCCGCTCCTGGGAAGCCGCCGGCCCTTGTACCGTCGGCGCGACGGGCCTTGGAAACGGCCCAGAGCAGGCTGGCCTCGACCGGGGTGGTCGTGCTGTTCATGTCATGGCCATACAGGCACAGGCCTGCCTCCAGGCGCAGGGAGTCGCGGGCACCGAGGCCGATGGCGGCGACTTCCGGTTCGTCCAGCAGGCGGCGGGCCAGCGTCTCGGCCTGCCCTGCCGGGACGGAGATCTCGTAACCATCCTCACCGGTGTAGCCCGAGCGACTGACATAGCAGTCCTCGCCCAGCAGTTGCACCGGTGCGAACTGCATGAACGTCATCTTCGCCACCTGCGGCGCCAGGCGCTCCAGCACCTTGACCGCCGCCGGGCCTTGCAGGGCGAGCAGGGCGCGCTCCTCGAACAGCGGCTCGATCTCGCACTGGTCGCCGATGTGCTGGCGCAGATGGGCCAGGTCCTGGTCCTTGCAGGCGGCGTTGACCACCAGGAACAGTTCGCCATCACCGAGGTTGGCGACCATCAGGTCGTCGAGGATGCCACCCTGCTCGTTGGTGAACATGGCGTAGCGCTGCATGCCTACGGGTAGGTCGATGATGTCCACCGGCACCAGGCTTTCCAGGGCCTTGGCCGCATTGGCGCCGCGCAGGCGGATCTGGCCCATGTGCGAAACATCGAACAGGCCGGCCTGTTCACGGGTATGCAGGTGTTCCTTCATCACCCCCAGCGGGTACTGCACCGGCATGTCGTAGCCGGCGAACGGCACCATGCGCGCGCCCAGTTCCAGGTGCAGGGCATGCAGCGGGGTTTTCAGCAGTGTTTCGGTGGACATTTGGAACTCCTGGGTTGCAAAGGGATGTCAGCATTCGATGATGTTGACGGCCAGACCGCCGCGGGCGGTCTCCTTGTATTTGCTTTTCATATCCGCGCCGGTCTGGCGCATGGTGCGGATGACCTTGTCGAGGGAGACGAAATGCTGCCCGTCGCCGCGCAAGGCCATGCGCACCGCATTGATGGCCTTCACCGAGCCCATGGCATTGCGCTCGATGCAGGGCACCTGGACCAGGCCGCCGATGGGGTCGCAGGTCAGGCCCAGGTTGTGTTCCATGCCGATTTCCGCGGCGTTCTCCACCTGCTGCACGCTGCCGCCCATGACCTCGCACAGGGCACCTGCGGCCATCGAACAGGCCACGCCGACTTCGCCCTGGCAGCCGACTTCGGCACCGGAGATCGAGGCGTTCTCCTTATAGAGGATGCCGATGGCGGCGGCGGTGAGCAGGAAGCGCACAACGCCGTCTTCATTGGCGCCGGGGATAAAGCGCATGTAGTAATGCAGCACCGCCGGAACGATGCCGGCGGCGCCATTGGTCGGGGCGGTGACCACCCGTCCGCCGAAGGCGTTTTCTTCGTTCACCGCCAGGGCGTACAGGTTGACCCAGTCGAGCACCGACAGGGCATCGCGCAGGCTGGCTTCCGGGCTGGCGCAGAGCTGGCGGTACAACGCTGCGGCACGGCGGCGGACTTTCAGGCCGCCGGGCAGGATGCCTTCGTTGCGGCAGCCGGCACCGACGCAGTCCTGCATCACCTGCCAGATCTTCAGCAGGCCGGCGCGGGTTTCGCTTTCCGGGCGCCAGGCGGCTTCGTTGGCAAGCATCACCTGGCTGATCGACAGGTGCTGCGCGGTGCAATGAGCCAACAGTTCCTTGGCGGTCTTGAACGGGTAGGCCAGCGGGGTCTTGTCCTCGACGATGCGGTTGGCCCCGGCGGCGTCCTCGTCGACCACGAAACCACCGCCCACCGAGTAATACTCGCGGCTGCGGATCTGCAGGCCGGCGCTGTCGAAGGCGCGGAAGATCATACCGTTGGGATGGTAGTCCAGCGGCTTGCGGATCATCGCCAGGTGCTGTTTTTCCTGGAAATCGATGCTGTGCTCGCCGAGCAGGTCGAGACGGCCGCTGTCGCGGATCGCCTGCAGGCGGGCGGGAATGCTGTCGGTATCGACGCTGTCGGGGTGCTCGCCTTCCAGCCCGAGGAGCACGGCCTTGTCGCTGCCGTGGCCCTTGCCGGTGGCGCCGAGCGAACCATACAGCTCGACCTTGACGCTGTGGGTGGCGGCCAACAGGCCATCACGCCGCAGCCCTTCGGCGAAGCGTGCGGCAGCGCGCATCGGGCCGACGGTATGGGAACTGGAGGGGCCGATGCCGATCTTGAACAGGTCGAAGACGCTAAGTGACATGGCAGGTTCCTCCGCGTGAAATTCGGGGCCGCGTTGCGGCCCATCGCCGGCAACGCCGGCTCCCACAGGTATCGGGTGCGCCGCGAACCTTGTGGGAGCCGGCGTTGCCGGCGATGAGGCCCTCAAGCGAACTCAGACCTCTTGGTAACTCTCGATCGACGGGCAAGCGCACACCAGGTTGCGATCACCGAACACGTTGTCGACCCGGCCCACCGGTGGCCAGTACTTGCCTTCCACCAGCGACGGCAGCGGGTACACCGCCTGCTCGCGGCTGTAGCCGTGCGGCCATTCGCCCGCGAGCTCGGCTGCGGTGTGCGGAGCGTTCTTCAGCGGGTTGTCGTCCTTGTCCAGGCTGCCGTTTTCCACCGCACGAATTTCTTCGCGGATGCGGATCATCGCCTCGCAGAAGCGATCCAGTTCTTCCTTGGACTCGCTTTCGGTCGGCTCGATCATCAGGGTGCCGGCGACCGGGAAGGACATGGTCGGGGCGTGGAAGCCGAAGTCGATCAGGCGCTTGGCCACGTCGTCGACGCTGATGCCGCTGCTGTCCTTGAGCGGGCGCAGGTCGAGAATGCATTCATGCGCGACCAGGCCGTTGCTGCCGGTGTACAGCACAGGATAGTGCTCTTCCAGGCGACGGGCGATGTAGTTGGCGTTGAGGATCGCCATCTGCGAGGCACGCTTGAGGCCCGCGCCACCCATCATGCGAATGTACATCCAGGTGATCGGCAGGATGCTGGCGCTGCCGAACGGCGCTGCGCAGACCGCCCCTTGCTTGTTTTCCATCTGCGCATGGCCCGGCAGGAACGGCGCCAGGTGCGACTTGACGCCGATCGGGCCGACGCCCGGGCCGCCACCGCCGTGAGGAATGCAGAAGGTCTTGTGCAGGTTCAGGTGCGAAACGTCGCCACCGAACTTGCCCGGTGCGCAGAGGCCGACCATGGCGTTCATGTTGGCGCCGTCGATGTACACCTGGCCGCCGTTGTCGTGGATGATCGCGCAGATCTCGCCGATGGCCTCTTCGAACACGCCGTGGGTCGACGGGTAGGTGATCATCAGCGCGGCAAGGTGCTCGCGGTGCTCGATGGCCTTGGCCCGCAGGTCGTCGATGTCCACGTTGCCGCGGGCGTCACAGGCGGTCACCACCACGCGCATGCCGGCCATATGGGCGGTGGCCGGGTTGGTGCCGTGGGCCGAGGACGGGATCAGGCAGATGTCGCGGCGGTCGTCGCCACGGCTCTGGTGATAGGCACGGATCGCCAGCAGGCCGGCATATTCGCCCTGGGAGCCGGCGTTCGGCTGCAGCGATACGGCATCGTAGCCGGTGGCGGCGCAGAGCATGGCTTCCAGTTCGGACGTCAGTTGCTGGTAACCCTGGCTCTGCTCGGCAGGGGCGAAGGGGTGCAGACTGCCGAATTCGGCCCAGGTCACCGGGATCATCTCGCTGGCGGCGTTGAGCTTCATGGTGCAGGAGCCCAGCGGGATCATGGTGCGGTCCAGCGCCAGGTCCTTGTCGGCCAGGCGGCGCAGGTAGCGCATCAGCTCGGTTTCGCTGTGGTAGCGGTTGAACACCGGGTGCTCGAGGATCGCCGATTGGCGCAGCAGGGCCTGCGGCAATTGCGCGGCGGTGCTGGCGGCCAGGGCGGCGAAGTCCGGGGCCGCCTTGCCTTGGGCGAACAGCGCCCACAGGGCTTCGACATCGGCCTGGGTACTGGTTTCGTCGAGGGACACACCCACGCGCTCGCCATCGATCTGGCGCAGGTTGAAGCCGGCAGCGCGGGCTTGGGCGTGCAGCTCGGCGGTCGCGGCACCGGTAGCCAGGGTCAGGGTGTCGAAGAAGGCGCTGGTTTCGACGGTCACGCCCAGGACGTTGAGGCCGGCAGCGAGGATCGCGGTCAGTTGGTGGGTGCGTGCGGCAATCTGCTTCAGGCCCTGCGGGCCGTGGTAGACGGCGTACATGCTGGCGATGTTGGCCAGCAGCACCTGGGCGGTGCAGATGTTGCTGGTGGCCTTTTCGCGGCGGATGTGCTGCTCGCGGGTCTGCATGGCCAGGCGCAGGGCGGTCTTGCCGAAGCGGTCGATGGACACGCCGACCAGGCGACCCGGCATGTCGCGCTTGAACGCGTCGCGGGTGGAGAAGTAGGCGGCGTGAGGGCCGCCGAAGCCCAGCGGTACACCGAAGCGCTGGGCGCTGCCGATGGCCACGTCGGCGCCGAACTCGCCCGGCGGGGTCAGCAGGATCAGGGCCAGCAGGTCGGCGGCAACCGCGACCAGGGCGTTGGCGGCGTGGAAGCGCTCGACCAGCTCGCGGTAGTCGAAGACGTCACCGTTGCTCGCCGGGTATTGCAGCACGGCGCCGAAGAAGCGGCTGACGTCGCTCAGTTCGCGCTCGTCGCCGACCACCACTTCGATGCCCAGCGGCTCGGCACGGGTACGCAGCACGTCGAGGGTCTGCGGGTGGCAATGCACCGAGGCGAAGAAGGCGTGGCTGCCCTTGTTCTTGCTCAGGCGCTTGCAGAAGGTCATGGCTTCGGCGACGGCGGTGGCTTCGTCGAGCAGCGAGGCGTTGGCGATCGGCAGGCCGGTGAGGTCGCTGATCAGGGTCTGGAAGTTCAGCAGGGCTTCCAGGCGGCCCTGGGAAATCTCCGGCTGGTACGGGGTGTAGGCGGTGTACCAGGCCGGATTTTCCAGAAGGTTGCGCAGGATCGGCGCCGGCGTATGGCAGTTGTAGTAACCCTGGCCGATCACGCTCTTGACCAATTGGTTCTTGCCGGCGATGGCTTTCAGGGCGGCGAGGGCGTCGGCTTCGCTTTGGCCTTCGCCCATTTCCAGCACGCTGGTGCCCTTGATGCTGTCGGGGATGACCGCGGCGCTCATGGCGTCCAGCGAGTCGAAGCCGAGGGTGGCGAGCATGGCCTGCTCATCGGCCTGGCGCGGACCGATATGGCGGGCGATGAATTCGTTGGCGGTGCCGAGATTGATGGTCATGACGGGTTCCTCAGGCGTCGGTGTTGGCTTTGATCAGGCGGTCGTAGGCGTCCTGGTCGAGCAGTTGCGCGACGGCGCCGGCGTCGGCCGGGATAAAGCGGAAGAACCAGCCGTCGCCCAGCGGGTCTTCGTTGACCAGCTCCGGGCTGTCTTCCAGTTGCCCATTGACCTCGACCACTTCGCCGTCCAACGGCATGTACACGCCGCTGGCGGCTTTCACCGACTCCACCGTGGAGGCTTCGGCGCCCTTGGCGTATTGCTGCAGTTCCGGCAGTTGCACATAGACCACGTCGCCCAGGGCGTTCTGGGCAAAGGCGGTGATGCCCACGGTCACGCTGCCGTCGGCTTCGGCACGCAGCCACTCGTGATCTTCGGTAAAACGCAACTCGCTCATGGAAACTCCTCGAAGGCCGTCGGTGCGGCCGGATGCGGTGATGGCCCGCGGAAAAGGCGCGGCGGGCGGGGTCTGGAATATCCATAGCAAGTTCGCGGCCATGTTCGGCAAAAGCCCGTGAACAAAGGGTTTTCCCGAATTTTCCTGACCGAATTACAGAATGAGTGGAATGAAATCGATACGGCAGAAGGGAGGGATTAAAGCCGAGAAGGATCAAGGCCTTGCCGGCTAGGCATTACAACAGGTCGTAGCGAAATCATTACGGTGTATTGATTTCGCTACGGATGTTCAGTGTTTGGTTGGGATTCCGTACTTGCGCAGCCGGTGGGCAATCGCCGTGTGAGAGGTCTGCAAGCGACTGGCCAATTGGCGGGTCGAGGGATGCTCGGCGTAGAGCTTTTCCAGCAGGTTCTTTTCGAAGTTCTCGACGGCCTGCTCCAGGCTGGTGATTTCGCCGTCCTGCTCGCGGGCTACCGAGGTGCCGGCGATGTCCAGGTCGCCGATGTCCACCAGGCTGTTTTCGCTGATGGCGGCAGCGCGGAAGATCACGTTCTGCAGTTGCCGCACGTTGCCCGGCCAGCGGTTGCCGAGCAGGGCAGGGAAGGTGTCCGGGGCCAGGCGGCAGAGCGGCCGCTGGATCTGGGTACAGGCCTGCTGCATGAAGTAGCGGGCCAGCAGCAGGATGTCCTGGCCGCGCTCACGCAGCGGCGGCACTTCGAGGTTGAGGACGTTGAGGCGGTAGAACAGGTCTTCGCGGAAGCTGCCTTCGGCGACCATCTTTTCCAGGTCGCGGTGGGTGGCGCTGAGGATCCGCACATTGACCTTGACCTCGCGATCGCCGCCGACCCGGCGGAAGCTGCCGTCATTGAGGAAGCGCAGCAGCTTGGCCTGCAGGTAGGGCGACATCTCGCCGATTTCGTCGAGAAACACCGTGCCCTGGTTGGCCAGTTCCATCAGCCCCGGCTTGCCACCGCGCTGCGCGCCGGTGAAGGCGCCGGGGGCGTAGCCGAACAGCTCGCTTTCGGCCAGGTTCTCCGGCAGTGCCGCGCAGTTGAGGGCGAGGAAGGGCGCGGCATGGCGGCTGCTGATGGCATGGCAGGCGCGTGCCACCAGTTCCTTGCCGGTACCGGTCTCGCCGTGGATCAGCAACGGCGCATCGAGGGCCGCCACGCGCAGGGCGCGGCTTTTCAGGGTACGGATCGCCGGGGATTCGCCAAGCAAGGCGTCGAAGCCCTCTGCGTGGTCGTGATGCAAGGCCGACAGGCGTTCGCCGATGCGGTTCGGCGGGTACAGGGTGACCAGCGCACCGGCGTCGGTGATCGGCGTGGCGTCCAGCAGCAGCGTCTGGCCGTTGAGCACCACTTCGCGCATCGGCAGGTGGAAGCCCTGGTCGATCAGGGTGGCGAGCAGTTCCGGCGCATCGAACAGCTCGGCGATGCTGCGTCCCGCCGGCTCCTGCCCGCACAGTGCGACCAGCGCCGGGTTGGCCAGCAGCACGTTGCCGGCGCTGTCCAGGGCCAGCACCGGGTCGCCCATGGCTGCCAGCAGGGCATCGAGCTGCAGATGGCGGCGCTGGCCGGGAAGGATATCCACCACGCGCACCGACTGTACGCCGCGCACGTTGAGCAGGGCGTCGTGCAGTTCTTCGAGGACGAAGGGATTGAGCGTGGGCGCGTCGATATAGACGTTCGGCGGCACCATCTCCACCGCATCCAGGTTGAGGTTGCGCGCGCCCAGCAGGGCGAGCACTTCCTGGGTGATGCCGACGCGGTCGATGAAGCTGACATGGATGCGCATTGGTGGGCGATGGGTTCACGGCTGGCGAAGCGTGCAAGTATGCCTTGCGGCTGCGTGGTGGTCGATTGGCTTGCCAGCGGTGAAGGCTGTGCCGGTTATTCGAAACGCTCGGGCTTGATCGGGTCGCCCGATTTCACCTCCAGCTTGTCGCGGATGTCTTCGAACATCCTGTCGTAGAGGGTGTTGTGCGCCGAGGTGACGATGCCCTTGATCGGCATGTCGTGCTTGCGGGCGATGTCATCGATGACGGCGGCGAAGTTGTACCAGTCGCTCTTGCCGAGGAAGAACGTCTCGTCGGCGGGCTTGTCCTGGATGGTCCCGTGCAGGCGGAACTGGATGCCCTTGCCTGCGGTGGGGTCCTGGACGGTTTCGTAATCGACGCAGAAGTTGTAGCTGTGGTCGTCCTTGTTCAGCGCATGGCGCTCGATATGCAGATGGCCTGGGGTGAACTGTGCCATGAGGGCTCCTTGTACGGTTGAAACAGGCGGGCCCGCCAGCAGGCCCGCCCGGGCGTTTCAACGATAGCTGAGGCCTGGGGAGGCGGTACTGACCCGGGTGCCGGCGGTGCCCTTGACGATATCCTCGATATCACTGAGCGAGCCGATCACCGCGACTTTGCCTGTGTGACGGGCGAAATCGCAAGCTGCCTGGACCTTCGGCCCCATGGACCCGGCGGCGAAACCGAGGCGTTCCAGCTCGTCCGGGTGGGCCTGGGCGATGGCTTTCTGGGTCGGTTTGTTGAAGTCGACATAGGCGGCGTTGACGTCGGTGGCGATCACCAGCAGGTCGGCTTCCAGCTGTTCGGCCAGCAGCGCCGAGCACAGGTCCTTGTCGATCACCGCTTCGATGCCCTGCAGCTTGCCGTCGGCACCATACAGGGTAGGAATGCCGCCACCACCGGCACAGATCACGATACTGCTCTTTTCCAGCAGCCATTTGATCGGGCGGATCTCGAAGATGCGCTTGGGTTTCGGGCTGGCGACCACACGGCGGAACTTGTCGCCGTCGGCGGCAATGGCCCAGCCCTTTTCCTTGGCCAGGCGCTCGGCTTCTTCCTTGGAGTAGACCGGGCCGATGGGTTTGGTCGGGTTTTGGAAGGCCGGGTCATTGGCGTCGACTTCGACCTGGGTGAGCAGGGTGGCGAAGGGCACCTCGAAGTCCAGCAGGTTGCCCAGTTCCTGTTCGATCATGTAGCCGATCATGCCTTCGGTCTCGGCGCCGAGGACGTCCAGCGGGTACGGGGTGACCGAGGTGTAGGCCGCCGCCTGCAACGACAGCAGCCCGACCTGCGGGCCGTTGCCGTGGGCGATGACCAGCTGGTTGCCGGGGTGGATCTTGGCGATCTGTTCGGTAGCGATACGGATATTGGCGCGCTGATTGTCGGCGGTCATGGGCTCGCCACGGCGCAGCAGCGCGTTACCGCCTAGTGCAACAACGATACGCATGGGGAATGTCCTTTGAATCTCGTTGAACGGGAGGCCGCCATCGCTGGCAAGCCAGCTCCCACAGGGGACGGCGTAAACTGGACCTGTGGGAGTTGGCTTACAGCATCAGGCTGGAGGATTGCCTACTCAGTTACGGCGTACACCGGACCTGTGGGAGCTGGCTTGCCAGCGATTTGGGTTACAGATCAGCCAGGGTCGAAACCAGGATCGCCTTGATCGTGTGCATGCGGTTTTCCGCTTGCTCGAAGGCAATGCACGCCGGTGATTCGAAGACGTCGTCGGTCACCTCGATGCCGTTGGCCAGGTGCGGATACTGTTCGGCGATCTGCTTGCCGACCTTGGTTTCCGAGTTGTGGAACGCCGGCAGGCAGTGCATGAACTTGGTGCGCGGGTTGCCGGTGGCCTTCAGCAGTTCGGCGTTGACCTGGTAGGGCAGCAGTTGCTGGATACGTTCGCCCCAGGCTTCCACCGGCTCGCCCATGGACACCCAGACGTCGGTGTGGACGAAGTCCACGCCCTTGACCGCAGCCTTCGGATCCTCGGTAAGGGTGATGCGCGCACCGCTGTCTTCCGCGTATTTCTTGCAGCGCGCAACCAGGTCGTCATGCGGCCACAGGGCCTTCGGTGCGGCGATGCGCACATCCATGCCGAGCTTGGCGCCGATCAGCAGCAGCGAGTTGCCCATGTTGTTGCGCGCATCGCCCAGGTAGGCATAGCTGATCTCGTGCAGCGGCTTGTCGGCGTGCTCGCGCATGGTCAGCACGTCGGCGATCATCTGGGTCGGGTGGTATTCGTCGGTCAGGCCGTTGAACACCGGCACCCCGGCGAACTTCGCCAGTTCTTCCACCACTTCCTGCTTGAAGCCGCGGTACTCGATGGCGTCGTACATGCGCCCGAGCACCCGGGCGGTGTCCTTCATGCTTTCCTTGTGGCCGATCTGCGAGGAGTTCGGGTCGATGTAGGTGACGTTGGCGCCCTGGTCGTAGGCCGCCACCTCGAAGGCGCAGCGGGTGCGGGTCGAGGTCTTTTCGAAGATCAGGGCGATGTTGTTGCCCTTGAGGTGCTGCTGCTCGGTGCCGGTGTACTTGGCGCGCTTGAGGTCGCGGGACAGGTCGAGCAGGTAGCGCAGCTCGCGCTCGGTGTGATGTTCCAGGCTGAGCAGGTTGCGGTTATGAATGTTGAACGCCATTTCGGGACTCCTTGGATTCGGTGATCTGCCCGGCCGCGCCGGGTGGGCGCGGCCGGGGTAGTGGGCGTTAGTAGTCGATTGGGTCGCGCACGATCGGGCAGGTCATGCAGTGGCCGCCGCCACGTCCGCGGCCCAGTTCGCCGGCGCTGATGGTGATGACCTCCACGCCCGCCTTGCGCAGCAGGGTGTTGGTGTAGGTGTTGCGGTCGTAGCCGATGACCACGCCGGGTTCCAGGGCCACCACGTTGTTGCCGTCATCCCATTGCTCGCGTTCGGCGGCGAAGCTGTTGCCGCCGGTTTCCACCACGCGCAGGGCCTTGAGGCCGAGGGACTCGGCAACTACCTCGAGGAACGACTTGTTCTCGCGGCGCACGTCCATGCCGTAGGGCTTGCTGCTGTCCGGACGGATCACGAACGGCACGATCTCCTTCACCACTTCCGGGAAGACCGTGACCAGGTCGCGGTCGCAGAAGCTGAACACGGTGTCCAGGTGCATCGCCGCGCGGGATTTCGGCAGGCCGGCGACCACCACCTTTTCCACAGCGCCCTTGGCGAACAGCGATTGCGCCAGTTGGCCGATGGCCTGGCGCGAGGAGCGCTCGCCCATGCCGATCAGCACCACGCCCTTGCCGATCGGCATGACGTCGCCGCCTTCAAGTGTGGCCTGGCCGTGGTCCTTGTCCGGATCGCCGTACCAAACTTCGAAGTCGGCGTTGGTGAACTCGGGGTGGAATTTGTAGATGGCGCTGGCCAGCAGGGTTTCCTGGCGTCGCGCCGGCCAGTACATCGGGTTCAGGGTCACGCCGCCGTAGATCCAGCAGGTGGTGTCGCGGGTGAACTGGGTGTTCGGCAGGGGTGGCAGCAGGAAGCTGGAGTGGCCCAGGTAGTCGCGATACATCTTGATCACGCTGGCGCCTTCGCTGTCCGGCAGGTCCTCGCCGGCCACGCCGCCGATCAGGAACTCGGCCAGACGGCGCGGCTCAAGGCCTTCGAGCCAGCTGCGCACTTCGTTGGTGAGGCCGACGCCGACGGTGTCGGGGGTGATCTTGCGGTCGAGGATCCACTTCAGGGCTTCGGGATTCTGGATGGTTTCGGTCAGCAGGTTGTGCATTTCCAGGACTTCGACCCCACGCTCGCGCATCTTGGTGACGAAGTCGAAGTGGTCGCGCTTGGCCTGGTTGACCCAGATGACGTCATCGAACAGCAGCTCGTCGCAGTTGCTCGGGGTCAGGCGCTGGTGCGCCAGGCCAGGGGAGCACACCATCACTTTGCGCAGTTTGCCTGCCTCGGAATGAACACCGTACTTGACTTTATCCGTGGACATGATCATTTCCTCCAAAGGTGTGAAATACGGGGGTTACAGCGTAAGGAAGCCGTCATAGAGGCCGTAGGCTGCCACCAGGGCACCAACGACCACGGCGGCGAATATCAACTTCTCCACGTGGGTGAAAACCGGTTGGCCGACCTCGCGCTTGGCCTTGGCGAACAGGATCGCGCCAGGGGCATAGAGCAGGGCGGAGAGCAGCAGGTACTTGACCCCGCCGGCGTACAGCAGCCAGATCGCATAGAGCAGGGCGATACCACCGATGATCAGGTCCTTCTTGCGCTCGGCCAGGGCCTGCTCGTAGGTCTCGCTGCGCCAGGCAAGCAGCACGGCGTAGGCCGCCGACCACAGGTAAGGCACCAGGATCATCGAGGTGGCGAGGTAGATCAGCGACAGGTAGGTACTGGCCGAGAACAGGGTGATGATCAGGAAGATCTGCACCATGGCGTTGGTCAGCCACAGGGCATTGGCCGGCACATGGTTGGCGTTCTCGCGGCGCAGGAACTCCGGCATGGTGTGGTCCTTGGCGGCGGCGAACATGATCTCCGCGCACAGCAGCACCCACGACAGCAGGGCCCCCAGCAGCGAGATGATCAGGCCGACGCTGATCAGCACCGCGCCCCAGTGGCCGACCACGTGCTCGAGCACGGCCGCCATCGACGGATTCTGCAGCTTGGCCAGTTCAGGCTGGGTCATGATGCCCAGCGACAGCACGTTGACCAGGACCAGGAACAGCAGCACGGTGATGAAGCCGATGACCGTGGCCTTGCCCACGTCCGAGCGTTTTTCCGCGCGGGCCGAGAAGATGCTCGCGCCCTCGATGCCGATGAACACCCAGACGGTGACCAGCATCATGTTGCGCACCTGGTTCATCACGCTGCCCAGGTCCGGGTTCATGGTTCCCCAGATGTCGGCGGTGAAGATATCCAGCTTGAAGGCGAACAGCGCGATCAGCACGAACAGGGCCAGCGGCACCACCTTGGCCACGGTGGTGACCAGGTTGATGAAGGCCGCTTCCTTGATCCCGCGCAGCACCAGGAAGTGCACGGCCCACAGCAGCACCGAGGCGCCGATGACCGCCGCCGGGGTGTTGCCCTCGCCGAAGATCGGGAAGAAATAGCCGAGGGTGCTGAACAGCAGGACGAAGTAGCCGACGTTGCCCAGCCAGGCACTGATCCAGTAGCCCCAGGCCGACGAGAAGCCCATGTAATCGCCGAAACCGGCCTTGGCGTAGGCATACACCCCGCCATCCAGATCGGGTTTGCGGTTGGCCAGGGTCTGGAAGACGAAGGCCAGGGTGAGCATGCCGACGGCGGTGATCGCCCAGCCGATCAGTACCGCGCCGACATCGGCGCTGGCCGCCATGTTTTGCGGCAGGGAAAAGATCCCGCCACCAATCATCGAACCCACCACAAGTGCGACGAGCGCACCGAGTCGAAGTTTTCCGGAAGCCTCTGACATGCTTGAGCTCCATTTCAGAAAAGAGAGACTTTCAAGGTAATGCGGATGGAATTACAGGAAGCTGATACAGGTCAGTTCATTGCGACATTCCATTGTTGACAAATGACTGGAAGAGCCTTCGAAAGATCAGCAGTTTGCTGCGCAGGCCTTGTGATACGGCGCTTTCAGAGAAGGGGTGGGTTCTCGAAAGTGCCAGAGAACTTTGAAGCTAGTCCGTTTCCCGGCTTTCGCAAATTTTTCACGAAAAAAAGGCGGTTAGACTTGTCGAAGCGGAATTAGTGCACAAAACTCTGACCGAAGCGTGTCGTTATTAGAGTCCTTTGTTATTAAATATAAAGGCTTATAACCTGCGATTTTTACAAGATGATGATCAGGTTCATTGACTGAAAAATAGGGAATAAAAAGGGGAATTTCATGTCCGAGCCTGGCCAGAAACTGCGCCTTGGAGCGTTGATCGCGTTGGTGGTGGGTTCGATGATCGGCGGTGGCATCTTTTCCCTGCCGCAGAACATGGCTGCCCGTGCCGACGTAGGTGCAGTACTGATTGGTTGGGGTATCACTGCGATCGGCATGCTGGCCCTGGCCTTCGTTTTCCAGAGCCTGGCCAATCGCAAGCCACAGCTGGATTCCGGGGTCTATGCCTACGCCAAGGCCGGCTTCGGCGAGTACATGGGCTTTTCCTCCGCCTGGGGCTACTGGATCAGCGCCTGGCTGGGTAATGTCGGTTACTTCGTCCTGTTGTTCAGTACCCTGGGCCTGTACTTCCCGGCGTTCGGCGAAGGCAACACGCCGTTGGCCATCGGCTGTGCCTCGCTGCTGCTGTGGGCGGTGCATTTCCTGGTGCTACGCGGGATCAAGGAGGCCGCGTTCATCAACCAGATCACCACGGTGGCCAAGGTGGTGCCGCTGATCCTGTTCATCGTGATTGCCGCGGCGGCGTTTCGCATGGACATCTTCACCCGGGATATCTGGGGCCTGGCCAACCCGAGTTTTGGCAACGTGCTCGACCAGGTGCGCAACATGATGCTGGTGACAGTGTTCGTGTTCATCGGTATCGAAGGGGCAAGCATCTATTCCGGGCGGGCGCAAAAGCGCTCGGATGTCGGCAAGGCCACGGTGATCGGTTTTCTCGGTGTGCTGGCCCTGCTGGTGCTGGTCAACGTGCTGTCGCTGGGGGTGATGACCCAGCCGGAACTGGCGGCGCTGCACAATCCGTCGCTGGCGTCGGTACTGGAGCATATCGTCGGGCCCTGGGGCGCCTTGCTGATCAGCATCGGGCTGGCGGTTTCGCTGCTCGGCGCCTTGCTCTCCTGGGCCTTGCTCTGCGCCGAGATTCTCTATGCCACGGCGCGGGACAAGACCATGCCGCGGTTTCTCGCCTTCGAAAATGCCAACCATGTGCCGTCCAACGCGCTGTGGCTGACCAACAGCATGATCCAGGTTTTCCTGCTGATCACGCTGGTCTCGGCGGGGACCTACACCAGCCTGATCTACCTGGCGTCGTCGATGATCCTGGTGCCCTACCTATGGTCGGCGGCCTATGCGGTGCTGCTGGCGTTGCGCGGGGAGACCTATGAAGGCTTTGCCGGAACGCGGCGCAAGGACCTGTGCGTCGGGCTGGTGGCGTTGCTGTATGCGGTGTGGTTGTTGTACGCGGGCGGGTTGAAATACCTGCTGCTTTCGGCGCTGCTCTATGCGCCGGGGGTGATCCTGTTCGCAAGGGCGAAGCGTGAGCAGGGTAAGCCGTTGTTTACCGGCTGGGAGAAGCTGATTTTCGCGGCGGTGGTGGCAGGTGCCGGCCTGGCAGCCTTCAGTCTCTACACCGGTGTCCTGACCTTGTAGAGAACTCTGTGGGAGCGGGTTCACCCGCGATTACGTCGGTGAGTTCACTACCGTAATCGCGGGTAAACCCGCTCCCACAGGGTGTCTATGTGCGCTTCAAGATTGTGATCAGATATCCCAGACCACATTCACCGAGAAGTTGCGCCCCGGCATGGTCAGGCGATCCAGGTTGGCCGGGGCGGTCGCAGCGGCTTCGCCGATCCCGTCGTAGCCGCGCACGTCATCCCACTGCCAGTACTTCTTGTCGGTCAGGTTGTACAGGCCGGCATTGACCGTCACGTCGTCGCTCACCTTGTAGAACCCGCTCAGGTCCAGCACGCCGTAACCCGGAGTGCGGAACTGCTTGCTGGTGCCGTCCGGGGCGTAGAAGCTGGTGTCGTCGACGCGGTTCTTGCGCTTGACCAGGGTCCAGCTGAGCAAACCACCATACTGCTCCTGCTCGTACCCCAGGCCCATCACCGCAGTCAGCGGGTTGACGCTGTTGATCGGCTTGCCGGTGTCTTCGTTCTTGCCCCAGGCATAGGCCAGCGAGCCCTGGGTGTAGAGGCCATTCGGCGCGCCGAAGGCATCCAGGTTCAGGCGGCCCTTGAATTCGGCGCCCTTGATGGTGGCGTGCTTGATGTTGTTGGCCTCGAAGCTCTGGCCGACGTTGGAACCCTGCACGGCGTCTTCGTTGATGAAGTCGCGGTACTTGTTATAGAACACCGCCACATCGAAGTTGCCGGCCTCGAAGTTGCCGCGCAGACCGGTTTCGTAGCTCTTGCTCTTCTCCGGCTCGAGGTTCGGGTTGCCCTGCACGCTGTAGCCGACGCCCGGGTTCTCGAAGCGGCCGTACATGGCTTTGGCGGTCGGGGTGCGGAAACCTTCGGCGTACTGGCCGTACCAGGTGTAGTTGTCGTTGAAGGCATAGGTCACGCCGAACTTGGGCGAGACGCGGTGCCACTTCTTGTCCTCGGTGTTGACCGGCTCGTTGCTCGAGCTGATGCCGCGCAGGAACTCGTCGGTGACGTGTGGCTTCATGCGTGTCTGGTCGTAGCGCAGGCCCGGCAGGAAGGTCCACTGGTTCCAGCGGATTTCATCCTGGGCGAAGAGGCTGTAGGTATTGACCGTCGGATCGGGGAAGTCGCTGACTTCAACCAGTGCGCTGGACGCCAGCGGCCGCCCGGTGACACAGCCGAAGCCGGTGGTCAGGCAGGTGGCGGTGCCGCTGCGCGAGCCGGTAACCTTGTTCTGCTTGAAGGTCGCGCCGTAGGTCAGCAGGTGCTCGGTGTCGCCGATAGCGAAGGCCTTATCGGCCTGGGCATCGAGGATCCACTGACGGTCCTTGTAGGTGGTCTTGCGGTCGCGGTAGAGGGTGTAGACCATTGGCCGGTAGATTTCCGCGGTGCGCTGGTCGGTCTTGCCGATCTGGTAGTTCAGGCTCCACTTCAGGTTGTCGGCCAGCAGGCTGTCGACGGCGAAGTCATGAGCGATGCCGAAGCGCTCGCGGGTGACCACGTCGCTGCCGGTGCGGTCCTGGTAGAAGTTCAGCGGGTTCGGCGTGAAGGGGCCGCCGACCGCGCTTTTCTGGTCGAGGTCGCGGTCGTCCTTGTAGTGCTCGTAGGTCAGGGCGATACGCCCGTCGTCGGCGTAGTTCCAGCCCAGCTTGGCCAGCACGTTGGTGGTCTGCACGTCTTCCGGGTTGGCCTCGGTGCGGCTCAGGCCGGTACCGCCGTGCTCGCCGTAGGATTCGGTCTCGTGGCCGTCACGCCGGCTCAGGTGCAGCAGGCCGTCGAACCCGCCTTCGCGGCCGGCGACGGTGGCGGATTTCAGCCAGCTGTTGTCGGCCGAGCTATAGCCGGCCTTCAGGCGCGCGCCGACGTCCTGGCCCGGCTTGATGATGTCGTCCGGATCGAGGGTGAAGTAGCTCACCGCGCCGCCGATGGCGTTGCTGCCGTACAGCACCGAGGCCGGGCCGCGGAGGATTTCCACGCGCTTGACGATCTCCGGATCGACGTAGTTGCGCTGGGTCTGGGCGTAGGGGCCGAAGAAGTAGCTGTCGGGGATCGCCACGCCGTCGATCTGGGTCAGTACCCGCTCGCCGTCGATGCCGCGGATGTTGTAACCGTTCAGGCCGCTGCGCTGGCCGGTGCCGCTGACCGAGACACCCGGTTCGTAGCGCACCAGTTGCTTGATGTCGTTGACGTTGTTGCGGTCCAGTTGTTCGCGGGTCTGCACGCTGACGGTACTGGGCACCTGGCTGACGTCCTGGGCGCTGCGGGTGGCGCTGATGGTCACCTGTTGCAGGGCGATGGCCTGGGACTGGCTGCGCTCGATGGCGACGTTGTTGCTGCCCAGCTTGCGGTAGGTCAGGCCGGTGCCCAGCAGCAGCCGTTGCAGGGCCTGCTCCGGCGGCAGCGAACCGCGCACCCCCGCCGATACCACATTCTGTCCCAGTTCGGCGGACAAGCCGACCTGCCAGCCGGTCACCGAACTGAAGGCGTTCAACGCTGACACCAACGGTTGCTGGGCAATGTTGAAGCGGTAGTCACCCATGCGCTGGGCAGGCACTTGCGCCGGCTCGGCGGCCAGCGCCGGCAGGCTGGCGGCGCTGCTGGCGAGCATGGCCAGGGTCAGCAGGGAGAGCGTGCAACGTGGCAGGCCCGGCTTGCGGGCGGGGCTGGGGTTTCGGCGGGTGGATCCGGTGGGCATCGAAAGGCGCTCCCTGTCGCGCGTCGTTATAGGTGGCTACTGGTTCAAACAAGAATCAGTTGCATTGGCTATAACGAGACGTACGACCTCAGGGGATCGCGTAAAAAAACCTTCGACTCAGTTGATAATCACCACGGCTGGCAATTCCCGCACTTGCGAAGAGGTGATGTGGGCCAGGGCACGCACGGCTTCCAGCGGCTGGTCGAGGCGGTAGTTGCCGGTCACCGCCACCTGCTCCAGCCTGTGGTTGGTGTTGATGATCCAGCCGGGGTAGTAGCGGCGCAGCTCGGCCAGCACCTCGCTGAACGGGCAGTTTTCGAAGATCAGCCGACCCTGGACCCAGGCCAGATCCTTCTGCAGGTCGGCGCGCTGCCGTTCGCCGAAACCGTCGGGGCCGACCCGGATGCTTTCGCCGCTGGTGAGGCGGATGCGCTGGTCCTGGCTGGCGAGCACATCGACATCGCCGCGCTGTACCCGCACCAGCGCTTCGCCATCGAGGTAGCGCACCGCGAAATCACTGTCGCGCACACTGGCGCGCAGCGGCCCGGCTTGCAGTTCGAAGGGCTGGTCAAGCCCGCCGGGGATTTCGAAATAGGCCTCGCCCTGGTACAGCCGAGCGACCCGCTGGCGCGCATCGACAGCGCTGGAAAAGGCCGAATCGGTGTTGAGCAGTACCCTTGAGCCGTCGTTCAGTTCGACCCGCTGGCGCTCGCCGACCACGGTCAGGTGATCGGCCTGCAGGCGCACGGGCAGGTTCCCGGCGGTCAGGACACCCACCAGCAACACCGCTGCAACGGACAGCGGCTTCCAGTGCGGGCGCAGGCGTGCCAGAGGCGAGGCCTTGCGTTTTCGCTGCAGCTCACCGGCCGCCTGGCGCACGGCGCCGCCGTTCCACAGCGCTTCGGCATCGACATAGGCCTGGGCGTTGTCCGGGCTGGCTTGCAGCCAGGCTTCGAAGGCGCGGGTGTCGTCATCGCTGGGGCATTGCAGGCGGATCAGCCAGTCCAGGGCCTCGTCCATGGCCTGGTCGCGGGCAGTCGCATGCGGCGCGGGGCGCTGATGGGCGGGTTCGGTCACGGAAGGTCCTTGGGGCGTGGCGGCTGTCTTGTCGTGGGCGTCATGATCGCGGCAAACGCAAGGGCAGGCAAGGAACCTTCAGTTGCCGTCGAGCCGATCGGCGACGCCCATGCAGATCGCCATGATCAGTTTCAGTTCCTTCTGCACCGTGCTGGCGGAGACCTTCAGTTGCTCGGCGATCTCCAGGTAGCTGGCGCCATGCAGCCGGCTGAGGATGAAGATGCGCTGCTGGCGCGGGGTCAGTTGCGCCAGCGAGCCGCTCAGGCGCTTGAGCAGCTTTTGCGCGTGGGCGGCGTCCTCGGCGCTGCTGACCGGCGCCGCGACATTGTGCAGGATCTGCTCCGGCACATCGTCCACCAGCGTACGGGCCTGGACCCGGCGCGCACGCAGATGGTCCAGCGCCAGGTTGCGCGCAGTCTGGAAGACGAACGGTTCAAGGTGCTCGATGGGACGCTCGCCCAGTGCACGGGTGACCCGCAGGTAGGTTTCCTGCAGCAGGTCCTCGGCGGTGCTGGGGTTGTCCACCATGCGCTGCAGCGTACGCAACAGGGTCACCCGTTGGGCGAGAAAAACGGTGTTGAAGTGAGAGTGGCTCACGGGAATACCCGACCGGAATTTGCTAATGATATTGATTGTCATTAACGGCTTCGGTCAAGCGGTAAGTAGCACGGCGCTGGCGGGCAGTGCCTGGGATGCCCGCCGGCCAAACGCCGAAAGCCCCGTCTAGCGGGCGTTCCACAGTGCCAGGCAGTTATCCAGCATGCGGTTGCAGAAGGCCCATTCGTTGTCGTACCAGGCCATCACCTTCAGCAATTTCCCACTGGCTTTGGTGTGATTGGCATCGAAGATCGACGACAACGGGTTGTGGTTGAAGTCGCAGGACACCAGCGGCAGATCGTTGTAGCCGAGGATTTTCGACCCGCGGCTGGCTTCCTTGAACAGCGCATTGACGTCCTCGGCCGTGGTCGGCCGGGCGAGGGTGACGGTCAGGTCCACCAGCGACACATTGATCACCGGCACCCGTACCGCCATGCCGGTGAGCTTGCCGGCCAGTTCCGGCAGGACCAGGCCCACCGCCTCGGCGGCCCCGGTCTTGCTCGGGATCATCGATTGGGTCGCGGCGCGGGCGCGGTAGGGATCGCTGTGGTAACCATCGGTCAGGCTCTGGTCGTTGGTATAGGCGTGTATGGTGGTCATCAGGCCCTGTTCGATGCCCAGCTCGCGGTGCAGCACCTGGGCCACGGGAGCCAGGCAGTTGGTGGTGCAGGAGGCGTTGGAAATGATCTGGTGCGAGGCGCGCAGGATGTCGTGGTTGACGCCATGGACTACAGTGGCATCCGCGCCCTTGGCCGGCGCCGAGATGATCACCTTGCGCGCTCCGGCGGTAATATGTGCCGCTGCCTTGGTGCGATCGGTAAACAGCCCGGTGCATTCGAACACCACATCGACATCCTCGGCCCGCCACGGCAGTTCCGCCGGGTTGCGGATGGCGCTGACGGCAATGCGGTCGCCGTTGACCGTCAGGCTCTCCTGGTCGAAGGACACCTCGGCGGCAAAATGGCCGTGGACGCTGTCGTAGCGGAGCAGGTGGGCATTGATGGCGCTGTCGCCCAGGTCGTTGATGGCGACGACCTGCAGGTCGCGGCGGTAGCCTTGGGTATAGAGTGCGCGCAGCAGGTTGCGGCCGATGCGGCCGAAGCCGTTGATTGCAATCCGGATAGTCATGGCACCACCTCGCGTACTGTACGGAATTTTGTTGTTGTAATTACAAGATTAATCGGAAACAGATAGAAAACAAGCGTAGCTGCTGGCAATATTTTGTTCGAATTACCACGTCGAGCGATCCAGTCCTTTTCTACCGGCACTTGGCCTGAGCGTAGGCGCAATCGTTTGGAAGGGAAAATCGCCAGAGCGTCGCCACCACCGTTTAGCCTGGAGTCGAGTTCATGCATCCGCGTATTGTCGAGGTCACCGAGCGGTTGATCGCCCGCAGCCGTCCCACCCGTGAACGCTACCTGCAACTGATCCGCGGCGCCGCCAGCGACGGCCCGATGCGTGCCCGCCTGCAATGCGCCAACTTCGCCCATGCCGTGGCCGGCTGCGGCGCCGACGACAAGCAGACCCTGCGCCTGAGCGATTCGGCCAACGTCGCCATCGTCTCCGCCTACAACGACCTGCTCTCCGCCCACCAGCCCTACGAGCACTACCCCGAGCAGATCAAGCAGGCCCTGCGCGACATAGGCTCGGTCGGCCAGTTCGCCGGTGGGGTGCCGGCCATGTGCGACGGTGTCACCCAGGGTGAACCGGGTATGGAGATCGGCATTGCCAGCCGCGAGGTGATCGCCATGTCCACCGCCGTGGCGCTGTCGCACAACCTGTTCGATGCGGCGCTGATGCTCGGTATCTGCGACAAGATCGTCCCCGGCCTGATGATGGGCGCGCTGCGCTTCGGTCACCTGCCGATGCTGTTCGTCCCCGGCGGGCCGATGCCCTCGGGGATTTCCAACAAGGAAAAGGCCGAGGTGCGCCAGCTCTACGCCGAAGGCAAGGCCAGCCGCGAACAGTTGCTGGAGTCGGAGATGAAGTCCTACCACAGCCCCGGCACCTGCACCTTCTATGGCACCGCCAATACCAACCAGTTGCTCATGGAAGTGATGGGCCTGCACCTGCCGGGCGCGTCCTTTGTCAATCCCTACACGCCGCTGCGCGATGCCCTGACCGTGGCGGCCGCGCAGCAGGTCACCCGGCTGACCAAGGCCAGCGGCAACTTCATGCCGATCGGCGAAATCGTCGACGAAAAGGTGATCGTCAACTCGGTGGTGGCCCTGCACGCCACCGGCGGCTCCACCAACCACACCCTGCATATCCCGGCCATCGCCCAGGCCGCCGGGATCCAGTTGACCTGGCAGGACATGGCCGATCTTTCCGAAGTGGTTCCGACCCTTTGCCACGTCTATCCGAACGGCAAGGCCGATATCAACCACTTCCAGGCGGCCGGGGGCATGGCCTTCCTGATCCGCGAGCTGCTCGATGCCGGCCTGCTGCACGAGGACGTCAACACCGTGGCCGGTCGAGGCCTGCGCCGCTATGTCGAGGAACCCTTCCTCGATGGCGACGCGCTGGTGTGGCGCGAGGGGCCGCGGCAAAGCCTCGACGAGTCGATCCTGCGCCCGGTGGCCCGGCCGTTCTCCGCCGAAGGCGGATTGCGGGTGATGGAAGGCAACCTGGGCCGGGGCGTAATGAAGGTCTCGGCCGTGGCGCCCGAGCACCAGGTGGTCGAGGCGCCGGCGCGGGTCTTCCACGACCAGCAGGCGTTGGCCGATGCCTTCAAGGCCGGCGAGCTGGAGCGCGACTTCGTCGCCGTGATGCGCTTCCAGGGCCCGCGCTGCAACGGCATGCCCGAGCTGCACAAGATGACGCCGTTCCTTGGCGTGCTGCAGGACCGCGGCTTCAAGGTCGCGCTGGTCACCGACGGGCGCATGTCCGGTGCTTCGGGCAAGATCCCGGCGGCCATCCATGTCTGCCCCGAGGCCTATGACGGCGGGCCGCTGGCCCGGGTGCGCGACGGCGATATCGTGCGCGTCGATGGCGCCACCGGCAGCCTGCTGGTGCGGGTGCCGGACGATGAACTGGCCGCCCGCGAGGTCCCGCCTGCGCCACTGGGCAATGACCTCGGCTGTGGCCGCGAGCTGTTCGGTTTCATGCGCCAGGCCTTCAGCCCGGCGGAGAAGGGCGCGAGTGCCTTCACCCAGGCGCTGGAGGGGTGCAAATGAGCGTTTCGCTGGTAGGCGATATCGGCGGGACCAACGCCCGTTTCGCCCTGTGGCGCGACGATGCCCTGCATGCCGTGCAGGTATTCCAGGCAGCGGACTACAGCAGCCCGGAACAGGCCATCGGTGTTTACCTGGAGGGCCAGGGCATTGCCCGTGGCGAGCTGCAGGCGGTGTGCCTGGCGGTGGCCGGACCGGTGTCGGGCGAGGAGTTCCGCTTTACCAACAGTCACTGGCGGATCAACCGCAGCATTTTCTGCGCTGCCTTGCAGGTCGAGCACCTGCTGCTGATCAACGATTTCTCCGCCATGGCCCTGGGCATGACCCGCCTGCAACCGCACGAGCGGATCAGTGTTTGCGCCGGCGAGGCCGACCTGAGCCGCCCAGCGCTGATCATCGGCCCCGGCACCGGCCTTGGTGTGGCCAGCCTGCTGCGTCTGGAAGAGGGGCGCTGGCTGGCCGTGCCGGGCGAGGGCGGGCATGTCGACCTGCCGGTCAACGACGCCCGCGAGGCAGCAATTCGCCAGGCCATCGCCGAACATACCGGGCACGTCAGTGCCGAGACCGTATTGAGCGGTGGCGGACTTTTGCGCTTGTACCACGCCATCTGCAGCCTCGACGGCCACGCGCCGACCCTGGCGGCGCCCGCTGCCATCACCGAAGCCGCGCTGTCGGGCGAGCCGGTGGCGCTGGCGGTGATCGAGCAGTTCTGCCGCTTTCTCGGCCGGGTCGCCGGCAATGATGTGCTGACCCTCGGCGGGCGCGGCGGGGTGTATATCGTCGGCGGCGTGGTGCCGCGTTTCAGCCGCCTGTTCCTGCGCAGCGGCTTTGCCGAAAGCTTTGCTGACAAAGGCTGCATGAGCGGCTATTTCCAAGGCATCCCGGTGTGGCTGGTGACCGCCGAATTCTCCGGGCTGCTGGGTGCCGGCGTGGCATTGCAGCAAGCGCTGGCGGGAACCTCCGGGGCTTGATTCCCGGTCAAGGACAAGGACCTCTTTCGTGAGCAAGTCGATTCTGCTGGTGGATGACGACCAGGACATCCGTGAACTGCTGGACGCCTACCTGAGCCGCTGCGGTTTCCAGGTGCGCGCCGTGGCCGACGGCCAGGCGTTTCGCCAGGCGCTGGATGCCGAGGGCAGCGACCTGGTGATCCTCGATGTGATGCTGCCCGACGAGGACGGTTTCAGCCTGTGCCGCTGGGTGCGCGAACATCCACGCCAGGCGCGGGTGCCGATCATCATGCTGACCGCCAGTTCCGACGAGGCCGATCGGGTGATCGGCCTGGAGCTGGGGGCCGATGACTACCTCGGTAAACCCTTCAGCCCGCGCGAACTGCAGGCGCGGATCAAGGCGCTGTTGCGCCGGGCCGGGTTCCAGGCTCCGGCCGGCGAGGTGCTGGCCTTCGATGAGTGGCGCCTGGATACCGTCAGCCATCGCCTGTTCCATCGCGACGGCGAGGAGGTGATTCTGTCGGGCGCCGACTTCGCCCTGCTTAAGCTTTTCCTCGATCATCCGCAACAGATTCTCGACCGCGACACCATCGGCAATGCCACGCGCGGACGCGAGCCGATGCCACTGGATCGCATCGTCGATATGGCGGTCAGCCGTCTGCGCCAGCGCCTGCGCGACACCGGCAAGCCGCCGCGGCTGATCCGGACCGTGCGGGGCAGCGGTTACCTGCTGGCGGCCAGTGTTGCTGCGTCGCACTGAGCGCCGCCGGCGCCTGCCGCTGCCGCGTTCGCTGCTGGGGCGGATGCTGCTGCTGACCTTGCTGGTGGTGTTGCTGGCCCAGGGCCTGTCGAGCCTGATCTGGCTGTCGCAACTGCGTGCCAGCCAGCGCGAGGGGCTGGTCGCCAGTGCGCGAAGCCTGGCGCATTCGATGAGCGCCAGTGTCAGCTACTTCCGCTCGCTGCCCCTGGCCTATCGACCGCTGGTGCTGGACCAGTTGCGCAGCATGGGCGGCACGCGCTTCTTCGTCTCCCTCAACGATCGCCCGCTGGACATGCAGGTGCTGCCCAGCACACCGCGCAAGGAGGCGGTCATCGCCGCGGTGGACGAAGTGCTGCGCCAGCGCCTGGGCGAGATGCGCATTTCGGTGGAGTTCGTCAGCCCGCAGGACCTGCGGATTTTCAACAGTGGCCTGAAGCTCGACGAACTGCCGCGTTCCTGGGCGCATTACGCGCTCACGCTGGAGCCGGTGGAGCCGCCGGTGCTGGTCACCCAGATCCGCCTGGCCGAGGGCGAGTGGCTGTATATCGCCTCGCTGCTGCCCGAGCCCTACACCACCCTCGAAGATGAAGGGCTGCCGCGCCAGCAGGTGTTGTTCATCGGTTTCACCGGTTTCTTCCTGCTGCTGTTCATCGGCCTGCTGGTCCACTGGCAGAGCAGGCCGCTCAAGCGCCTGGCCCTGGCGGCGCGGGAAATGTCCCTCGGCGCGGATGTGGCGCCGGTGGTGGAGGGCGGCGGCAGCGAGGTGGAGGAAGTCGCGCGCGCCTTCAATGCCATGCGCGAGCGCATCAGCCGCTATCTCACCGAGCGCAGCCAATTGTTCAGCGCGATCTCCCACGACCTGCGTACGCCGATCACGCGCTTGCGCCTGCGCGTCGAGCTGCTGGAGGACGAGCAGGTGCAGGCGAAGTTCGGACGGGATCTGGACGAACTGGAGATGCTGGTGAAAGGCGCGCTGCAATGCGTGAAGGACACGGATATCCACGAAAACATCGAGGCCATCGATCTGAACCAGGTGCTGGAATGCCTTGTCGAGCCTTACCTTGCCAGTGGCCGGGTGACCATCCGAGGGCATGCCGAGGCCGCCTACCCGGGCAAGCCGCTGGCCTTGCGCCGCTGTATCGGCAACCTGATCGACAACGCGTTGAAATATGGCGAGCGGGCGCACCTGCGGATCATCGATAGCGAGGACAGCTTCGTCCTGCATGTGGACGACGAAGGCCCCGGGGTGCCGGCGCAACAGCTGGAACAGGTGTTCGAACCGCATTTCCGCCTGGCCGGGAAGCAGCAGGGGTATGGCCTGGGCCTGGGGATTGCCAGGAATATTGCCCATAGCCATGGCGGGGAGGTGAGTTTGAGGAATCTGCGCGAGGGTGGCTTGCGGGTGACCCTGAGCCTGCCCCGGTATCTTGATTGATCTCCCGGGCCTCATCGCCAATGTCACTGCCTGGTGACATTCCCGCATCCCTTCGTTACCTCCGCCTTCCACCCCCTGATTAGACTCCAGTGAAAACAACAAAAAGGCTTCTCCCGATGAATGCGCTTACCCGTCTCGCCGCCGTCGTTTCCCTGGCCTCGCTGTTTCCCCTCGCTGCCCACGCCGCCGATAATCCCGGTACCGTCGATGTCCTGCATTGGTGGACGTCCGGCGGAGAAGCCAAGGCCGTGGAAACCCTCAAGCAACAAGTGCAGAAGGACGGCTTCGTGTGGAAGGACAATGCCGTCGCCGGTGGCGGTGGTGCTGCCGCCATGACCGTGCTGAAAACCCGCGCCATTTCCGGCAACCCGCCTTCCGCCGCGCAGATCAAGGGCCCGGATATCCAGGAGTGGGGCGCCCTCGGCCTGCTCACCGAACTGGATGACGTGGCCGCCGCCAACAAGTGGGACGACCTGCTGCCCAGGCAGGTCGCCGATATCATGAAATACGACGGCCACTATGTCGCAGTGCCGGTGAATATCCACCGGGTCAACTGGCTGTGGATCAACCCGCAGGTGTTCGACAAGGCCGGAGCCAAGGTGCCGACCACCCTCGACGAGCTCTTCGCCGCCGCCGACAAGCTCAAGGCCGCCGGTTTCATTCCCCTGGCCCACGGCGGCCAGCCCTGGCAGGACAGCACGGTGTTCGAAGACCTGGTGCTGAGCATCCTCGGGCCCAAGGGCTACCACGCCGCCTTCGTCGACCTCGACGAGAAGACCCTGACCGGGCCGCAGATGACCGAGGCCTTCGCCACCCTCAAGCGCCTCGGCACCTACATGGACCCCAACCGCGCCGGGCGCGACTGGAACATCGCCGCCGCCGAGGTCATCAACGGCAAGGCCGGCATGCAGATCATGGGCGACTGGGCCAAGAGCGAGTGGAGCGCTGCCGGCAAGGTGGCTGGCAAGGACTACCAGTGCGTGGCCTTCCCCGGGACCCAGGGCAGCTTCGCCTACAACATCGACTCGCTGGCGATGTTCAAGCTCAAGGACGCCAACGACATCAAGGCGCAGAACGACCTGGCCAAGGTCGCCCTGGAGCCGGAGTTCCAGACCGTGTTCAACCAGAACAAGGGCTCGCTGCCGGTGCGCCAGGACATGGACATGAGCAAGTTCGACGCCTGCACGCAGAAATCGGCGGCGGACTTCAAGGAAGCGGCCAAGGGCGACGGCCTGCAACCGAGCATGGCGCACAACATGGCCACGACCCTGGCGGTGCAGGGCGCCATCTTCGATGTGGTGACCAACTTCCTCAATGATCCCCAGGCCGAGCCGGCGACAGCGGTGAAGCAGCTCAACGCGGCGATCAAGGCGGCCAGGTAGTACGAATATCGATCAAGCGGCGCGGTCTTGTGGGAGCGGGTTTACCCGCGATTACGATAGTGAATTCACCAACGCAATCGCGGGTGAACCCGCTCCCACAAGGTCCCGGCTAGATCAATAAGTCATGTGCTGTTCCTTGGGCTGGCTTGTTCACACCGGAGATCCCCGATCATGACCACTGCAATCGCCCAGCGGCGAGCCTCCCCCCTGGACGCCGTCCAGCGCTGGCTGCCCAAACTGGTGCTGGCCCCGAGCATGCTCATCGTGCTGGTGGGCTTCTATGGCTACATCCTCTGGACCTTCATCCTGTCCTTCACCAACTCCAGCTTCATGCCCAGCTACAAATGGGTCGGGCTGGCCCAGTACGCGCGGTTGATGGACAACGACCGCTGGTGGGTGGCGAGCAAGAACCTGCTGGTGTTCGGCGGGCTGTTCATCGCCATCAGCCTGGCCGTCGGAGTGCTGCTGGCCGTGCTGCTGGACCAGCGCATCCGTCGCGAGGGCTTTATCCGCACCATCTACCTGTACCCCATGGCGCTGTCGATGATCGTCACCGGCACCGCCTGGAAATGGCTGCTCAATCCCAGCCTGGGCCTGGACAAGCTGCTGCGCGACTGGGGCTGGGAGGGCTTTCGCTTCGACTGGCTGGTAGACCCGGACCGCGTCGTCTACTGCCTGGTGATCGCTGCCGTGTGGCAGGCCTCGGGCTTTGTCATGGCGCTGTTCCTGGCCGGGCTGCGCGGCGTCGATTCGTCCATCGTGCGTGCCGCCCAGGTCGATGGCGCGAGCCTGCCGGTCATCTACCTGCGCATCGTCCTGCCGAGCCTGCGCCCGGTGTTCTTCAGTGCGCTGATGATCCTTGCCCACATCGCGATCAAGAGCTTCGACCTGGTGGCGGCCATGACCGCCGGCGGCCCGGGCTACGCCTCCGACCTGCCGGCGATGTTCATGTACTCCTTCACCTTCAGCCGCGGTCAGATGGGCATGGGCTCGGCCAGCGCGATCCTGATGCTGGGCGCGATCCTGGCGATCCTGGTGCCGTACCTGTATTCGGAACTGCGAGGCAAGCGCCATGACTAGCCCATCGCTGCGCCTGAGCCGCATCGCCATCTACACCACCCTGCTGGCCGCCTGCGCCCTGTACCTGGTGCCGCTGCTGGTCATGCTGCTGACCAGTTTCAAGACCCCCGAGGACATCCGCGCCGGCAACCTGCTGAGCTGGCCGCAGGTGATCACCGGGATCGGCTGGATCAAGGCCTGGGACACGGTGGGCGGCTATTTCTGGAACTCGGTGAAGATCACCGTGCCGGCGGTATTGATCTCCACCTTGCTCGGCGCGCTCAACGGCTACGTCCTGTCGATGTGGCGCTTCCGCGGTTCGCAGCTGTTCTTCGGCCTGCTCCTGTTCGGCTGTTTCCTGCCGTTCCAGACCGTGCTGCTGCCGGCCTCCTTCACCCTGGGCAAGCTCGGCCTGGCCAGCACCACCAGCGGCCTGGTGCTGGTGCATATCGTCTACGGCCTGGCCTTCACCACGCTGTTCTTCCGCAACTACTACTGCAGCGTGCCCCAGGCCCTGGTGCAGGCGGCGCGGCTGGACGGCGCGGGATTCTTCACCATCTTCGGGCGGATCCTGCTGCCCATGTCGGTGCCGATCATCATGGTCTGCCTGATCTGGCAGTTCACCCAGATCTGGAACGACTTCCTCTTCGGCGTGGTGTTCGCCAGCGGCGACGCCCAACCGATCACCGTGGCCCTGAACAACCTGGTCAACACCAGCACCGGGGTCAAGGAATACAACGTCGACATGGCCGCCGCGATGATCGCCGGCCTGCCGACCCTGCTGGTCTATGTCCTTGCGGGCAAATACTTCCTGCGCGGGCTGACGGCCGGCGCGGTCAAGGGGTGAAGCATGGCAACGCTGGAACTGCGCAACGTCAACAAAAGCTACGGCAGCGGTCTGCCGGATACCTTGAAGAACATCGAACTGAAGATCGATTCCGGGGAATTCCTGATCCTCGTCGGGCCCTCCGGCTGCGGCAAATCCACGCTGATGAACTGCATTGCCGGCCTTGAGCAGATCAGCGGCGGGGCGATCCTGGTGGACGAGGCCGATATCAGCGGCATGAGCCCCAAGGATCGGGATATCGCCATGGTCTTCCAGTCCTACGCCCTGTACCCGACCATGAACGTGCGCGACAACATTGCCTTCGGCCTGAAGATCCGCAAGATGCCGGCGGCGGCCATCGACGAGGAAGTGGCGCGGGTCGCGCGGCTGTTGCAGATCGAGCACTTGCTGGCGCGCAAGCCCGGCCAGCTGTCCGGCGGCCAGCAGCAGCGCGTGGCCATGGGCCGTGCACTGGCGCGGCGGCCGAAGATCTACCTGTTCGACGAACCCTTGTCGAACCTCGATGCCAAGCTGCGGGTGGAGATGCGCACCGAGATCAAGCTGATGCACCAGCGCCTGAAGACCACCACGGTGTACGTCACCCACGACCAGATCGAGGCCATGACCCTGGGCGACAAGGTGGCGGTGATGAAGGACGGCCTGATCCAGCAGTTCGGTACGCCGCAGCAGATCTACAACGACCCGGCCAACCTGTTCGTCGCCAGCTTCATCGGCTCGCCGCCGATGAACTTCATTCCATTGCGCCTGCAGCGGCGCGAAGGGCGCCTGCAGGCGCTGCTCGACAGCGGCCAGGCACGCTGCGAGCTGCCGTTGGGCTTGAGCGAGGCCGGGCTGGAGGATCGCGACGTGATCCTCGGCATTCGCCCGGAACAGATCAGCATGGCGCCCGGCGAAGGCAACGGCATGCCGAGCATCCGCGCCGAGGTGCAGATCACCGAGCCCACCGGGCCGGACCTGCTGGTGTTCGTCACCCTCAACCAGACCAAGGTCTGCTGCCGCCTGGCGCCGGATGTCCCGGCGCGGGTCGGTGACAGCCTGACCCTGCAATTCGATCCCGCCCGGGTGCTGCTGTTCGACGCTGCCAGCGGCGAACGCCTGGGTGCGATCGGCAACCCGCCCGCGAGCAAGGGCAACGTGGCGCAGTTCAAAGGACGTTGAGCCTTGAACTTCGCCTGCCGTGCATGAATCACCATCGATAACAAGAAAACGAGGAAACAACGGATGGAGTACTTCAAGCGCATTTCAGGATTGACCCCGCTGGCCGTGCTGGTGGCGGTGGCGAGCAACCCGGCGCTGGCCGCCGGGGCCTTCGAGTCGTCGTCGAAATGGATGACCGGCGACTGGGGCGGGGCCCGTACCGAGCTGCTGGACAAGGGCTACGACTTCACCCTCGACTATGTCGGCGAGGCGGCGACCAACCTGCACGGCGGCTACAACGACGACCGCACCGCACGCTACAGCGACCAGTTCGCCCTGGGCATGAAGCTGGATCTGCAAAAGATCCTTGGCTGGCACGATGCCGAGTTCAAGCTGGCAATCACCGAGCGCAGCGGGCGCAATCTGTCCAACGACCGGATCAGCGATCCGCGCGCCGGGCAGTTCAGCTCGGTGCAGGAGGTCTGGGGCCGTGGCCAGACCTGGCGCCTGACGCAGATGTGGATCAAGCAGAAATACTTCGATGGCGCCCTCGACGTGAAAGTCGGGCGCTTCGGTGAAGGCGAGGACTTCAACAGCTTCCCCTGCGATTTCCAGAACCTGGCGTTCTGTGGTTCGCAGGTGGGCAACTGGGTGGGCGGCATCTGGTACAACTGGCCGGTCAGCCAGTGGGCGATGCGGGTCAAGTACAACATCACGCCGGAGTTCTTCGCCCAGGTCGGGGTGTTCGAACAGAACCCGTCGAACCTGGAAACCGGCAACGGCTTCAAGCTCAGCGGCAGCGGGACCAAGGGCATGATCCTGCCTGTCGAGCTGGTCTGGTCGCCGCAGGTCAGCGGGCTGCCGGGCGAGTACCGCCTGGGGTACTACTACAGCACCGCCAAGGCCGACGACATCAGCGACCCTGACCGTACCCATTCGAGCAAGCATGGCTGGTGGGTGGTGGCGCAGCAGCAGGTCACCGCGCACAAGGGGGACGCCAATCGCGGGCTGAGCCTGTTCGCCAACTTCACCGTGCACGACAAGGACACCAACGTGGTCGACAACTACCAACAGGTGGGCCTGGTCTACAAGGGCGCGTTCGACGGGCGGCCCAAGGACGACATCGGCTTTGGCGTGGCGCGGATCCACGTCAACGACGACGTGAAGAAACGGGCCGAGCTGATCAACGCCGGCAACGGCATCGATGACTACGACAACCCGGCCTTCGTGCCGATCCAGCGCAGCGAGTACAACGCCGAGCTGTATTACGGTTTCCACGTCACCGACTGGCTGACCGTGCGGCCGAACCTGCAATACATCAAGAGTCCGGGTGGGGTGGACGAGGTCGACAACGCGCTGGTGGCGGGGATCAAGGTGCAGAGCTCGTTCTGAGGCAACCTTGTAGTAAGTTTACAAACTTACAAAGGCTGACGCGGCCCCTGTGGGAGCGGGTTCACCCGCGATTGCGGTAGTGAATTCACCGACGTAATCGCGGGTGAACCCGCTCCCACAGGGGTCGCGTCGTAGCTTGAAGCAGATTCCGGATCAGCCCAGCTCATCATCCAGCGGATACCGGCTGGCATTCAGGCTTTCCTTGATCTTGCGCAGGTGCGGCTGGAAATCCGCGCCGCGGCGCAGGGTCATGCCGGTGGCGAGCACATCCAGCACGGTCAACTGGATGATCCGCGAAGTCATCGGCATGTAGATGTCGGTGTCTTCCGGCAGCGGGATGTTCAGGCTCAGGCTGCTGGCCCGGGCCAGGGGCGAGTTGGCGGCGGTCAGGGCCAGTACCGAGGCGCCGTTGTCGCGCGCCAGTTGCGCCACTTCCACCAGTTCCCGGGTGCGTCCGGTATAGGAAATGATCACGAACAGCTCACCGGTATGCGCCACGGACGCCAGCATGCGCTGCATCAGGACATCGGCATGGGCGGAAACCGCGAGGTTGAAGCGGAAGAACTTGTGCTGGGCATCCAGCGCCACCGGCGCCGAGGCGCCGAGGCCGAAGAAATGGATCTGCCGGGCCTGGATCAGCATGTCCACGGCGCGGCTGATCAGCACCGGGTCGAGCTGCTGCCAGGCGCTGTCGAGGGAGGCGATGGTGCTGCCGAAGATTTTCTGGGTAAAGGCCGCCGGATCGTCGTCAGGCTCCACCGCGCGGCTGACGTAGGCTGCACCGCTGGCCAGGCTTTGCGCCAGTTGCAGCTTGAGTTCCGGGTAGCCGCTGACGCCGAAGGAGCGGCAGAAGCGATTGACCGTCGGCTCGCTGACCTTGGCCGCCTGGGCCAGTGCGGCGATGCTGAAGCGGGTGGCCTGTTGCGGGGCGGCAAGGATGACTTCGGCGACTTTGCGTTCGGCCTTGTTCAGCTCGTCGAGACGGCCCTGGATCTGCTCCAGAAGATTGCGCACGCGGTCCATTGGGGTTCCTTCGGTCGGGGGTGCGGCCCGTTCGCGCAAGCAGGGGCCGGGTTTACAGGGTCTGTATCCTACTGATGGCAGGGTAGACCTACCACTTGTATCTGTCTTGCAGGTCAGATGTTGTTGTTATTACTACATTCGCTCTTGATATCCACGCTGGAACGCGATATTTCTACACGCACTCGGTAAAAGAACCTACATCATGTCTTCGATCAGTGTTGAGCCTTGCACCTTTGCCCTGTTCGGCGCCCTTGGCGACCTGGCCTTGCGCAAGCTGTTCCCGGCCCTCTACCAGCTCGACCGAGCCGGGCTGCTGCATGAGCGCACCCGCCTGCTGGCCCTGGCCCGCGAGCCCGGCAACGTGCAGGAGCACCTGGCCTCGATCGAAGCGCACCTGCACGAGTTCGTCGCGTCCGACACCCTGGACACCATGGTGTTGCAGCGTTTCCTTGGCCGCCTGAACTATCTGCATATGGACTTCCTCGACGCCCAGGCCTATCCGGCACTGGCCGCGCAGGTCACCCCCGAAGCGCCGCTGATCGCCTATTTCGCTACTCCGGCGGCGGTCTACGGAGGTATCTGCGAGAACCTGGCGAAGGTCGGCCTGGCCGAGCGTACCCGGGTGGTGCTGGAGAAGCCCATCGGCCATGACCTTGAGTCGTCGCGGCGGGTCAACGACGCGGTGGCGCAGTTCTTCCCGGAAAACCGCATCTATCGCATCGACCATTACCTGGGCAAGGAAACGGTGCAGAACCTGATCGCCCTGCGCTTTGCCAACAGCCTGTTCGAAACCCAGTGGAACCAGACCTCGATTTCCCATGTGGAAATCAGCGTCGCCGAGAAGGTCGGCATCGAGGGACGCTGGGGCTATTTCGACAAGGCCGGGCAACTGCGCGACATGATCCAGAACCACTTGCTGCAGTTGCTCTGCCTGATCGCCATGGACCCGCCCAGCGACCTGTCCGCCGACAGCATCCGCGACGAGAAGGTCAAGGTGCTCAAGGCCCTGGCGCCGATCACCGGCGAAGGCCTGGGCACCCGCGTGGTGCGCGGCCAGTACATCGCCGGGCACAGCGACGGGCGGGCGCTGCCGGGTTATCTCGATGAAGAGAACGCCAATACCCACAGCGACACCGAAACCTTCGTCGCCCTGCGCGCCGATATCCGCAACTGGCGCTGGGCCGGTGTGCCGTTCTACCTGCGCACGGGCAAGCGCATGCCGCAGAAACTGTCGCAGATCGTCATTCACTTCAAGGAACCGCAGCACTATATCTTCGCGGCGGAACAGCGTTTGCAGATCGGCAACAAGCTGATCATCCGCCTGCAGCCGGACGAGGGTATTTCCCTGCGGGTGATGACCAAGGAACAGGGCCTGGACAAGGGCATGCAACTGCGCAGCAGCCCGCTGCAATTGAATTTTTCCGACGGCAGCTTCCGCAGCGCACGGATTCCCGATGCCTACGAGCGGCTGCTGCTGGAGGTGATGCGCGGCAATCAGAACCTGTTCGTGCGCAAGGATGAAATCGAGTACGCGTGGAAATGGTGCGACCAGTTGATCGCCGGCTGGAAGCAATCCGGCGAAGCGCCCCGGCCCTATGCCGCGGGAACCTGGGGGCCGGTGGCGGCGGTGGCACTGATTACCCGCGATGGGAGGTCGTGGTATGGCGATATCTGAAATGCAGTGGCCGGCGACGGTCACGATCCATGAATTGAAAACCGCCGAGCAGCTTGCCCGGCAGTTGGCCGCGGACGTCGCCGCGCGCCTGCGCGCAGCGATTGCCGGGCAGGGCGGGGCGACCCTGGTAGTGTCTGGCGGGCGCAGCCCTGTTGCGTTTTTCCAGGCCCTGGCGCAAGAGGCGCTGGACTGGTCGAAGGTGACCGTCAGCCTCGCCGACGAGCGCTGGGTGCCGGTAGAGCATGCCGACAGCAACGAAGGTCTGTTGCGTCGCCATCTGCTTCAGGGCGAAGCGGCAAAGGCGCGCCTGGTCGGCCTCTATCACCAAGCCGCCAGCCTCGAGGCGGCCGCGCTGGCGGCCGACCAGGCGCTGTCCGAGCTGCCGCCGATCGATGTGCTGGTGCTGGGCATGGGCGATGACGGGCACACCGCTTCGCTGTTCCCGGACAGCCCCAATCTCGCCGAAGGCCTGCGCCGCGATGGCGAGCGCCGCTGCCTGCCGATGCTGGCGCCGAGCGTGCCGCACCAGCGCCTGAGCCTGACCCGGCGGCTGTTGGCCACGGCTGGCTTTACCGCCTTGTCCGTGCAAGGTTCCGGCAAACTCGCTACCCTGCGCGCCGCGCTGGCGGGCAACGAGCCGGCGCAGATGCCGATTCGCGCCTTTCTTCACGACCCTTTGAGCATCTACTGGTGCCCATGAGCCAAGGACCCCTGTCATGACCACGCTCGAACGCCCCACGCCATTGCCGACGATGGCCGACAAGATCGCCCGGATCGATGCGATCTGCGACCAGGCGCGCATCCTGCCGGTAATCACCATCGCCCGCGAGGCCGATATCCTGCCCCTGGCCGATGCCCTGGCCGCCGGTGGCATTCGCACCCTGGAAGTGACCCTGCGCTCCGAGCATGGCCTGAAGGCCATCAAGGTATTGCGTGAGCAGCGTCCGCAGCTGTGCATTGGCGCCGGTACCGTGCTGGACCGCGCCCAGTTCGAGGCGGTGGAAGCGGCGGGCGCGCAGTTCGTGGTTACCCCCGGCGTGACCCGGGAAATCCTCCAGGCCGGCGTCGAAAGCGATATCCCGCTGCTGCCGGGGATCAGTACGCCGTCGGAAATCATGATGGGCTACGCCCTCGGCTACCGGCGCTTCAAGCTGTTCCCGGCGGAAATCAGCGGCGGCATCGCGGCGATCAAGGCCTATGCCGGGCCCTTTGCCGATGTGCGTTTCTGCCCGACTGGCGGGGTTCGTCCGGATAACCTGCTCAGCTACATGGGCCTGCCCAACGTGATGTGCGTGGGTGGCACCTGGATGCTGGATAGCAGTTGGATCAAGAACGGCGACTGGGCCGCCGTGGAGAAGTGCAGCGCCGAGGCGATGGCGCTGCTCGAAGGATAAGTGGTTACGGCTGTTCGGGGCGCTTGGTCGGCGCCCCTTTTTTTATATCGACAGCACGAACATCACGGCGAATGCCAACATGCCGAGGACCCACAGGCGCATGGCGAGGCTGCTGATCAAGCGGCCAAGGAAGCGCTGCCACAGGTTCATGGGAGGTGCTTCGAACACCAATCGTTGCCTGAAGAACTCGCGTACACCCTGGTTGACCAACTGGTCGTCGCAGTCGATACCCTGGCTGCGGTAGTAGCTGCGGATGCGTTCGGCAACCTCGACCTCGCGCTGCGGCAGGTCGAGATGCTCTTCGAGCGCCATGCGCCGGTGGCGCAACTGGTCGACAAGGGCCATCGCCCCCATCTGTTCGGAAAGGCGCCCGCCGCTCATTCGCCGGCCTTGCCCAGCAGGGCGGCAAAGGCACGCTTGGCGTCCTCGACCGCAACCGATATTTCCCTGGAAGCGTTGCTGGCCTCGGTGCGATAGGTGTCGGTCAGGTTCTTCATATCGTTCTGGAAGGCCAGGGTCGCGTCAGCGAGGGCCCGGACCGAATCGACGCGCAGGGTTGCCCCGTAGCCGGCCTTCAGCGCATCGTTCAGTTGCCGGTTGACACTGGTACCGAGGGCTTCGAGTCCCTGGTTGATGCCTTCGGTTGTCGCATTCAGCGTGTGGGTCGCTTCGGCCATGCCCTGGCTGGCCGTGAACGACACGGCGAGGCTGGTAAGTACGATCTCATTGGTGGAGAAGAACGACACCATGCGCTGATACTGGCGCTCTTTGACGATGTGCACCTGGCTGATGCGGGCGAACACCATTTCCGCCGTGTTGTAGCCGACCCGCAGGTCATCGGCGATGTCCTTGATGATCTGGAAGCGCTTGTCTTCGTTCTGCAGTTCGCGCACTGCCACATCGCGCTTGAGCTCAAGCGTCGCTCGCTCGGCGGCGGGAAGTTCCTCGGTGCTCGATACGGCCCGGTTGGCGGCCTCCAGCTCCTGGCTGCGACGAGCAAGGGACTCCTGGGCCACGGCGAGGACTTCCTGGGCGCTGACCTCGGCGGTCTTCATCGCCAGGCGAAAGTCCATGTAGGCCTCGAGGATCGCGTTCTCCCGGGCGATCTGCTCGTTGGCCGCCTTGCAGGCTTCCAGGTAGTGCTTGCGGATGTCCTCGAAGCGGCTGGGGATCGATCCGCGGCGCATGTTCATCCAGGTCAGCTTGAGGCGTTCCATGGTGTCCAGGCGGCCGTCGTCCATCCACGAGGCCATGGCTGCAGCATCCTCGCGAATCGAGGTGAAGCTGCCGGTGATGTCCATGAACTGCGTGGACACGTCCATGCCCTCGATTTGCTCGCGTACCATGTTGTTGAAGCTGGTGGACTGCTGCAGCACCGCGGCGATGCTGGTGACCTTGTCGTTGTCGTAGTGCACGACCTTGTCGAGCAGGGCCAGGACCGGGGCGTCCTGGACCGGCTTGCCCAGTTCCACGCCGATGGTGCGCAGGGCAGTAATGGCGCGTTCGAGATATTGGCTCATGCAGTGTCCTTACGAGGTGAGGCTTTGGGTGCTGTTCGGGGGCGCGGACGCGGCGTTGATGCTGGTGGGCTGCGCCCATTCTGCATCGATGAACCACTGGCGCTGTGTGTCGAATACTTCCAGTAGATCGGCTGCGGTCAGGTTGCGCTTCATGTAGCTTTCTATGAGGTCCGGGAAGTGCAGGCTGGCGGGATAGCTGTAGAACCGTTCGGCGTTGTACAGGCAAGGGCACTGTGCTTGTGCTTCCTCTTCCTCTTCCTCTTCCTCGTGGCCATCGTTGACCAAGGCGTGGTGACAGTCGCAGTTGCACGATGGGTCGCAGGTGCCGTCCGCACTGCGCAAGTCGCGCAGTGTCCATTCCAGCGCCTTGGCATGCAGGTAGTCGTCCATCGCCTGATCGGCCCGCTCTATGCTTGCCTCCAGTGCGTCGTTGACGGCATTCAGTGCATCCCGGTGACGGTCGAAGACCTGGCGCTTATCGGGATGACGTTCGATCAGGATTTCCAGGGCCTGGTAGAGATCTTCCGCGTCGATCTGCTCGTCCATCCATTGCTCGGCGTTGTTGCCCAGTTCGTCTTCTTCCGCAAAGAAGTTATTGAGCTTGGCATACGCGTCGTTTGCATGGCTTTTGGCGGCAATGATCTGCTTGACCAGCAGGCTGAAGCGCAACCCGTCGGGGTTGCGCTTCAGCTTGTCGAGGCGGGTTGACCACGATGTCGAGTTGAGTTGCTCCAGGGCCTGGATCTTGTTGGCACATTCACCGATGAGCTCGTTCAAGGCGTCGGGCATCGAGCGCAGGATCAGTTCGTTGCGGCGGTTTTCGCGGTAGTTGATCTTGTTTGCCAGCCAGTCATCAAGGGTGCGCGATAACCCTTTGCGGGTGTAATCATCGGTTCCATAGCGACGTCCGCGCAGGTAGACATAGAGGTCGTTGCGCTCGTATGCCGGCATCTTCTCGTCACGCTCCCTGGCGAGTCGGGCCTGGGATTCGCTGAGGCGCGCGTGTTCGGTATTCAGCGGGCCGAGACGTTGCAGGTAATCGGAAAAGTCGGGATGTTCCAGATGCTGGCGCCAGAGCTGCAGCAACTGCTGCTCGCGCTTTGCCAGTAGCGGGCGAAATTCGCCGACCAGCCGGGTGATGTCCTGTTCTATTGCATCCAATGCCTGTCTGGCCTTTTCCACTTCCGTTACCCACTGCTTCAGTGCGTAACGGACATCGCTTTCCAGATGGGCATTATGCAGCGGTGCATTCGGTTGTCGGCGCAGGTCGGCGATGATGTCCTGGGTCATGACCGCCTGACGGTGCCAGGCCTTGAGCTCCGCCGACTCGTGCCTGCTGAGGATCATTTCGTAGTGGCGGACGTTGTCTTCCACCAAGGCCTGCAGGGTTCCTGGAGTCAGGTTTTCAGTGCTCACGTCGTCCATGGCCTCGATACTGTGAGGGGTAATGCAGTGGGCACAGTATACCCGGCGGTAGCGGCAAATTAATGGCGTTTTTGCGAGCAAAAAAAATACCCGCCTCAAGAGGCGGGTACTCATTGGTTGGCGCAAACGTTCAGAGCATCACGCCGCCTTGCTCGCCGCCTGCTGGGTCAGGGAGCGGTTCAGCGCGCTGAACAGGGCCTTGAAGCTGGCAGTGGTGATGTTTTCATCGATGCCCACCCCGTGCACCGGACGACCACCGGCCACGCGCAGTTCGATGTACGCGGCAGCCTTGGCATTGGTGCCGGCGCCGATGGCGTGTTCGTTGTAGTCCATGATCTCCACGGCAACCGGCAGGCCGGCGACCAGGGCTTCCAGGGCACCGTTGCCCTTGCCGCGCCAGTGCAGGGTGGTTTCGCCTTCGCCGGCGACTTCCACTTCCACGGCACTGTGGCCGTTTTCTTCCTGCAGGCGGTGGCTGACCAGTGCGTACGGCGCGTTGGCCTGGAGGTATTCGCGGTGCAGCAGGTTGTAGATCTGCTGGGCGGTCATTTCCAGGCCAAGACGGTCGGTTTCACCCTGGACGACCTGGCTGAACTCAATCTGCATGCGACGCGGCAGGCTGATGCCGTATTCCTGTTCCAGCAGGTAGGTGATACCGCCCTTGCCGGACTGGCTGTTGACGCGGATCACCGCCTCGTAGCTGCGGCCGATGTCGGCCGGGTCGATCGGCAGGTACGGCACTTCCCACAGGGCGTCTTCCTTCTGCTGGGCGAAGCCCTTGCGGATGGCGTCCTGGTGCGAGCCGGAGAATGCGGTGTGGACCAGGTCGCCGACATACGGGTGACGTGGATGCACCGGCAACTGGTTGCATTCCTCGACCACCTTGCGCACGCCGTCGATGTCGGAGAAGTCCAGCTCGGGGTCGATGCCCTGGGTGTAGAGGTTCAGGGCCAGGGTCACCAGGTCGACGTTGCCGGTACGTTCGCCGTTGCCGAACAGGCAGCCTTCGGCACGGTCGGCGCCGGCCATCAGGCCCAGCTCGGTGGCGGCGATGCCGGTGCCGCGGTCGTTGTGGCAGTGCAGGCTGATGATCACGCTGTCACGGCGGTTGACGTTGCGGCAGAACCACTCGATCTGGTCGGCGTAGACGTTCGGCGTCGAGACTTCGACGGTAGCCGGCAGGTTGAGGATGATCTTGTGTTCCGGGGTCGGGTTCCACACCTCGATCACCGCGTCGCAGACTTCCTTGGCGAATTCCATTTCAGTCGCGCTGAAGGTCTCCGGCGAGTACTGGAAGGTCCACTGGGTTTCCGGCTGCTGGGCGGCGTACTTGACGAACAGCTTGGCCGCGTTCACCGCGATGTCCTTCACGCCTTGCTTGTCCTGGTTGAAGACGATGCGGCGGAACGACGGGCTGGTGGCGTTGTACAGGTGGACGATGGCCTTCTTCGCCCCGCGCAGGGATTCGAAGGTACGCGAGATCAGGTCTTCGCGGGCCTGGGTCAGGACCTGGATGGTGGTGTCGTCAGGGATGTGGCCGTCTTCGATCAGGGTGCGGACGAAGTCGAAATCGGTCTGCGAGGCGGACGGGAAGGCCGCTTCGATTTCCTTCACGCCCACGCTGACCAGGGTCTTCCAGAAGCGCAGTTTCTTTTCCGAATCCATCGGCTCGATCAGCGACTGGTTACCGTCGCGCAGGTCGGAGCTGCACCAGATCGGCGCCTGGGTGATGGTCTTCGACGGCCAGGTACGGTCGGGCAGGTCGATGGTCGGGAAGGCGCGGTATTTCTTCGAAGGGTCTTTGAGCATGGACATGGGAGCAATCCTTTTGATGCGGCCTGGAACGGGCCTGCCGGAAACATGGAATCTTGGAATGGGCGAGGCGACGCGATTCAGCTTGGTAGTCGTGCACTGACCAGGCAAAGGCTGCGGTGTTGGCGGAGGCGGATGAGGGTTTCAAAGGTTTTCATGCCCTCAACCCTAACCAGTGAGGTGAAAGATGGCAAGCACCTCGAAAAAATTGATAGAAATGTGCGGAATCTGCTTTTTACCGACATTTAATCGCGCATTCCAATCAAAAAGACCGCGTCGGTTGCGCGGTCTTTTTGATTGGCGCAAGAGCGCCGCCTGGCGGGTAGTTCAGGGTTGGAACGCACCGATGAAGATCGCCGGATCGACCCGCGCATCGTTCAGGCTGACGTTCCAGTGCATGTGCGGCCCGGTGGCCCGGCCGGTGGAGCCGACCTTGCCGATCACCGCCCCGCGGGTCAGCACCTGCCCGGGTTTCACATCGATCTTCGACAGGTGGCAGAACATGCTGATGAAACCCTGGCCATGATCGACGAACACCGTGTTGCCATTGAAGAAATAGCTGCCGGTGAGGATCACCTTGCCGTTGGCCGGGGTCTTGACCGGCGTGCCGGCGGGCACGGCGAAGTCCAGGCCGGAATGCGGATTGCGTTCTTCGCCATTGAAGAAACGGCGCACGCCGAAGCGGCTGGACAGCGGGCCGCTGACCGGCTTGTCGAGGATCAGGTTGCTCGGCGTACCGGGGCTGAAGCTGCGGTAGGCCTTGATCTGCTCGGCCAGCTCGGCGTCGATGCGCTTGAGGTCGGCCGGGTTCGGGTTGACCTGGCGCTGGTTCTTCAAGGTGATGTGCTGTTCCTGGTACTTCTTGCTGCCAACGTTGAAGGTCAGGGTGCGGTTGCCCTGGGTGATGCGGGCAACGCCGGGCTTCTGGGTCAGGGGAATGCCGACGATGGCCAGCCAGTTGTCCTGCTCCTTCACCACCAGTACCGGCTTGCCGTCGAAGCGCGCACTCGGCGCTTTGGTCGAGGGCCCGAGGTCGATCACCGCCACACCGCCGGGTACCGGTTTGTTCAACTGGCGAGTGATGTAGCTGGCGTGGGCGCTGCCGGCGAAGGTCAGGCACAGCAGGAGAAAGGTGCAAAGCAGTCGTGGCATGGGTTCAGTCCAGAAGGGAAAGCGTGACCGGGGTCTGGTGGTTGTCCTCGACCCGCACCAGCAGTTCGCCTTCGCCGAGGCGGGCTTTGAGACGCTGGCCATTGTTCGTTTGCGCGGCGCTGCGAATCGCCTGGCCGCGCTCGTCGAGCAGGATGCTGTAGCCGCGACCGAGGGTGGCCAGGGGGCTTACCACTTCGAGCATCTGCACCTGGGCCTGGAGCTGCTGGCGGCGATCCTTCAGGGTGTCGCGCATGGCCCGGGGCAGGCGCGCGGACAGGTTGTCCAGGCGCTGCTTGAGCAGCGCCAGGGTACGTCCCGGATGCTGCGCGGCAAGGCGCGTGTCGAGACGGGCCAGGCGTTCGCGGCGCTGGTTCAGGCGCTGCTCGAAGGCGCGGCGCAGGCGCATGTCCAGGTCATCGAGGCGCTGGGCCTGCTGGCGCAGGCGCTCGCCCGGATGACGCAGGCGCCGGCTGAGTCCGTCGAGGCGCAGGCGATCGTGCATCAGGCGGTTCTGCATGCGCAGCAACAGGCGCCGTTGCAGGCTTTCCAGACGGCGTTGCAGGTCGCTGCTGTCGGGCGCCAGCAGCTCGGCGGCGGCTGACGGCGTTGGCGCGCGGACATCGGCGACGAAGTCACTGATCGAGACATCGGTTTCATGCCCCACTGCACTGACGATCGGCGTCACGCAGGCGGCGATGGCGCGGGCCACGGCTTCTTCGTTGAAGCACCAGAGGTCTTCCAGCGAACCGCCGCCCCGGGCCAGGATCAGCGCGTCGAAGCCCTGGGCATCGGCCTTCTGCAGGGCCCGGACGATCTGCCCGATGGCTTCGCGGCCTTGCACGGCGGTGGGCACCAGGTTCAGTTCGACCTGCGGGGCACGACGGCGGAACACGCTGATGATGTCGCGGATCACCGCGCCGGTGGGCGAGCTGATGATGCCGATGCGCTGCGGATGCGCCGGCAGCGAGCGCTTGTGTTCGGCAGCGAACAGGCCCTCGGCGCCGAGCTTTTCCTTGAGTGCCTCGAAGGCCAGGCGCAGGGCGCCGTCGCCGGCCGGCTCGACCGTGTCGAGGATCAACTGGTAGTCGCCACGGCCCTCGAACAGCGAGACCTTGCCGCGCACCTTCACCGCCAGCCCGTCACGCAAGGCCTGGCGGACCCGCGCCGCGTTATTGCGGAACAGCGCGCAGCGCACCTGGGCACCGCTGTCCTTGAGGGTGAAATACACATGGCCGGAGGCGGGGCGGGCGAGGTTGGATATCTCGCCCTCGACCCAGATGCTGCTGAAGACATCTTCCAGCAGCACGCGGGCGCGGCCGTTGAGTTGGCTGACGGTGAGCACTTCACGGTCGAGGCCGAGGCGTTCGAAAGGGTCTCTGATCATGGGCGGCACTATAAAGGATCGCGGGGCAAGGTGTCCTGTATTCGGGTGCGTAGGAGGCGTTCCGCCGACCTTGTAGAAAATACAGGGTTTCTTGTAGGTCACTGCTTGACTCTGTAGTCACTAGAGGGTTTATCGTGCCTCCATCGTAATACCCATGGATCGGCGAACCGACCCGGTTCGTATAACTCAACAAGGATGTTGATGAAATGAATACCCCCTCTGATTAGCCCTCGTTGATTATTCGAAGTCCTATGGCTTCGGGTAGTTGCCTGTTCGCTTGTACAACCGGACCTGTTTTATCAGGGCTGTCGTTGCGCTGACGGCCGGGCGCTGAAAAAGTTGATTTAAAAGATCGAACTTTCAATGTTCGGTCTGCGGTCCCCTGCGCTTGTCTGTTTTAAAACAACCATCAATGGAAATGAGGAACTTCATGAACAACAGCGATTTTTCTGCGGCCTTGAAAGAACTGGGTATCGACCCGTTGAAAGCCGCGGCCGCTTCGGTATCGGAACTTTATCGCTTGCCCCAGGCACGCCTAGATGAAATCAAGACTTCCCTGATCGTCGAGGCCTTCCGTTTTCATTACCGTAACAATGCCTATTATCGCCAGGCGTGCGAAAGCAAGGGCATCGATGAACATAGCATTGCAACGTATGAAGACCTGATCCGCATTCCGCTGGTGCCGATCGCCAAGTTCAAGTCCGCCAGCAGTCATGAGCTGCTGTCCAAACCGCTTGCCCGAATCGAACATGAAATGCGCAGCACCGGCACCAGCGGTATCCCGAGCATTTCCCGGCGCTGCCACGAGACCGTGGATGTCGCGGTGGTCGCCATCTATGCGATGTACCGCGAGTTCCTCGGGATCTCCAAGGGCGCCGGCCTGTATATCTGCCCGTCCACCGAGGAAATCCCGGAGATGGGCATGATCAAGGCGCTGAACATGCTTGCCGGGTTGCTGGACACCCACGAGTTCATGGTCAAGGAGGAGCGCTTCGTTCCGGAGCAGGCCATCGCCCGGCTCAAGGGCTGGGAAAACCAGTTCACCCGCCACATCATCGGCCCGCCGTTCCTGATCCACCGCCTGCTGCAGTTCCTCAAGCAGACCGGCCAGCGCCTGCAACTGGACCGCAGCAGCCGGGTCATTACCCTCGGCGGCTGGAAACGCTTTACCGGGCAGATGATCTCCCGTCGCGAATTCAACCTGATGTGCCAGGAGTACCTGGGCATCGACCCGGGCTCGGTGCGGGATATCTATGCGCTGGTGGAATCCAACGTCATGGCCATCGACGACGAGCACCAGGTCAAGCACGTCTCGCCCTACGTGCACTTCACCGTACGCGACATGAACGACCTGAGCCGTGAAGTGGCGCCCGGCGAAAAGGGCGTGCTGGGGATTCTCGACCCGCTGGCGCTGGCTACGCCGGGAATGATCCTGACCGAAGACATCGTGATCCTGCTGCCAGGCGAGAGCCCTTCGGGCCGCAGCGGCCAGCGCATGGAATATGTGATGCGCGCGCCGTCCTCGCTGGAGTTCGGTTGCTGCGCGGTGAACCTGGAAAAGACCATGGATGGACAAACGTCCGACGCAACGCCGGTGTGCCCGATCGCCAGTTGATAAATGTGGACCTCGCAAAAGGACATTGTATGTTCAACGATATTATCGTCAGGAACTTCTCCAACCCGCTGTATGCCGCCGAACTCGATGAACAGGCTGCAACTATCGAACTGGGCAACCCCGTATGCGGTGACCGTATTCGCGTGCAATTCGAAGTGGTCGAAAACTCGATTCGCAATGTTCGTTACCAGGCCTGGGGCTGTGCAACTTCCCTGGCCACCGGAAATATATTTTGCAGCGAAATAGACGGCCGGCCGCTGGCGCAGATCGACGCTATTACTCCAGCCGATACGCAACGGATGCTCGGCGAGATCGAACCGTCGCAACACCATTGCCTGGAAATGCTCAATTCACTCTTTGCCCGGCTACGGCATTACAACGCCGCCTGAGGAAGAACGGGATGTCGACTCTCGGTTATTTCGATTACAACGCCACCACGCCGATGTACAAGGAAGCTTCCCGCGCCCTGAGCGAAGCCCTGGATCATTTCGGCAATCCTTCGAGCGTCTATACGCTGGCCCGGCAGAACCGCAACGCTCTGGCCACGGCACGGCAACAGGTCGCCGGCCTGATGAACTGCGCGCCGGCCGAACTGACCTTCACCTCGGGAGGCACCGAGGCCAACAACTGGGCGATCAAGGGCGCCTTGCTCGCCTGCGGTGCCATCGGCCGCGTGGCCCGGCCGACCCATATCGTCATTTCGGCGATCGAGCATTCCTCGATCCTCGAGATCGCCGCCCATCTGGAGCGCTGCTTCGGTTTCGAAGTCACCCGCCTGGCACCGGACCGCGAAGGCCTGGTGAGTGCCGAGCGGGTGCGCCAGGCACTGCGCGACGACACCCGGCTGGTCTCGATCATGCTGATGAACAACGAAGTCGGTACCTTGCAGCCGGTGGGCGACATCGCCCGGGTGCTGCATGGTCGGGGTATCCACTTCCATGTCGATGGCGTGCAGGCCGTGGGCAAGATCCCGGTGGACGTCCAGGCGCTGGGCATCGATAGCCTGTCGTTCGCCGGCCACAAGTTCTGCGGGCCCAAGGGCATCGGCGGCCTGTACCTGCGCAGTGGCGTGGTGCTCGAGCCGTTGCTGCATGGCGGCGGCCAGGAAGGCGGCCTGCGCGGCGGAACCGAGGCCTCGGCACTGGTCACGGCCATGGGCGTTGCCGCCGAGCTGGCCACGGCGGCCATGCCCGATACCATCGCGCGCATGGGCGCCTACCGTGCCCACCTGATCGAGCAATTGCAGCGGCGCATTCCCGGAGTGACCGTGCATGGTTCGGCAGACCCGACGAAACAGGCGCCCAACACCCTCAGCCTGTGCTTCGCGGGAATCCGTGCCGAGTCCCTGGCGGCACTGCTTGACCAGATGCACGGTATCCAGGTCTCGCTCGGTTCGGCCTGTTCCAGCAACAATGCCAAGTCCCTTTCCCATGTGCTGCTGGCCATGGGCCTGGACGAGGCGGCGATCCAGGCGACCCTGCGCGTCAGCCTCGGCCCGCTGACCTGCGAGCACAGCCTGGAGCGCTTCGTCGATGCCGTGGAGGCGGGCATCCGCATGCTGCGGCGGATCAGCGGGGAGGTGCCGGCATGATGGTTCTGGATCGCGCCGCCACCATCCTCGACTGCCTTGATCATTACGCGGCGACCCAGCCCGATGCCCCGGCCTACACCTTTATCGGCCACAAGGACGAGGACCGCCAGGTTCTCAGCTATGGCGAGTTGCAGCGGCGCGCCTGCGCCTATGCGGCGGTGCTGAAACAGGCCGGGTTGGCGCAGCGCAACGTGCTGCTGCTGTTCCCCACCGGGCTGGATTTCGTCATCGCGTTCTTCGCCTGCGCTTATGCGCAGGCGGTACCCATCCCGGCCAACCTGGCGCGCAACAGCCATCACTACACCCGGCTCGGGCAGATCGTGAAGAACGCCGGTGCGGTGGCGGTGCTGACCGTGGCGGAGTTGCGCGCTTCGGTCGCCGAGGGCCTGGCCGCCGACCTGGCGTTCCATTGCGAACCGCCGGCGTCGGCGAGCGCCAGCCCGGTGCTGGAGCGTCCGGGCCCCGAGCAGTTGGCCTTCATCCAGTACACCTCCGGTTCGACCGGGGTACCCAAGGGGGTGATGATTCGCCACGGCCAACTGATCGCCAACGAGCGCGCCATCCAGTCGGTCTCGCGCCTGGACGAAGGCTTCGTCGGCGCCGGCTGGCTCCCGCAATTCCACGATATGGGCCTGATCGGCGCGCTGTTGCAGCCGATTGCCCTGGGCGGTCATTACCTGTTCATGGCGCCCATGCACTTCCTGCAGCGGCCCCTGCGCTGGCTGAGCCTGCTCAGCCAAAGCCGGGCAGTGGCCACCGCTGCGCCGAACTTCGCCCTGGCCCTGTGCGTGCAGGCCGAAATGGACGAACGCAGCGCCGCGCAACTGGACCTGTCGGCCCTGCGCATCCTCTTCTGCGGGGCCGAGCCGGTGAGTGCCACGGTGCTTGAGCAGTTCGAGGCGAAGTTCGCCCGCTGTGGATTGCGCCCGGGGACGGTGGTGCCCTGCTACGGCCTGGCCGAGGCCACGCTGATCGTCTCCGGTGGCACTACGGCGGACGGGCTTCGAAGCCTCGATGTCGAGGGCAAGGCGCTGGTCAGTTGCGGGCCGGCGGTGCGCGATCACCGGGTCGCGATCGTCGATCCTGAAAGCCGCGCCGTGCTCGCCGACGGCCAGACCGGCGAGGTGTGGTTCGCCGGCCCCAGTGTCGCCGCAGGCTACTGGGCCAACGCCGAGGCCAGCGCCGCCACCTTCGCCGCCACCACGGCCTGTGGCCAGGGGCCGTGGATGCGCACCGGTGACCTGGGCTTGCTCCATGAGGGAGCCTTGTACATCGCCGGACGTATCAAGGAACTGATCATCCTGCGCGGGCGCAATCTTCATCCCCACGACCTCGAGGCCAGCCTGCGCGAGGCCTTGCCGGCCTTGGCCAAGGCGGCCGTGGCGGTGTTCGCCGTGGAAGACGGCGGCCCGTCGCGGGTGGTCGCCTGCATCGAGTTTCCACGGCGCGACCGCGCTGCCGCCGGGCTGGACTTCCCCCGGCTGTGCCGGGAGGCGCGGGCGGTGCTGATGAGCGCTCACGAGGTCCGCCTGGAAGACATCGTTTTCCTCTACCAGGGCGGCATTCCCCGCACGTCCAGCGGCAAGGTGCAACGCCACCTGTGTGCCGCCCGCTACCTCGACGGCAGCCTGGAGGACCATCGCCTGCTGCTTCATTCCACCCGCCTGTCCGCCCCGTCCTGCCTGGAGGCCATTGCGCCATGACTACCGAAACCACGCTTTGCGCCCCGATCCCCGACGCCTCCTGGGCCAGCGAAGACGGGCTGGCCGCTGTCAATGCCCTGATCAAGGGGCGTCTGCGCGATTACCTTAAGGTGCATCAACCGGACTTTGCCGAGGAGATCCACGACAACCTGTCGTTCGACTACATAGGCCTCGACTCGGTGGCCAGAGTCGAGCTGATCGCTGCGCTCGAACGGCACCTGGATATCGCCCTCGACCCGACCGCCGCCTATGACTTCGTCACCGTCGGAGCCCTGGCCCGCTTCGTGTGGTCCGAGCTGTCCGGCGAAGCCCTGGACCTGAAAGCCACCCTGGGGGTTTGAATGCTCGACTGTCTCGTAATCGGCGGCGGGCAATCGGGCCTGCTGTGCGGACACCTGCTCGGGCGGGCCGGCATCGACTACCGCGTGGTCGATGCCGGCCCGCGGGCTGGCGACGTCTGGCGGCAGCGGCCGACAGGCCTGCGTCTGTTCACCTCGCGGCAGTTCTGCCGCCTGGCGGACCTGGACATGCCTGGCGATCCGCAGGGTTATCCGACGGGCCTGGAGTTCGCCGACTACCTGGAAGGGTTCGCGGCTGCCAAGCGGGTGCGCGTGTCGTTCGCCAGCCGGGTGCTGCGCCTGGGAGCCGTCGCCGACGGCTTCGAGGCGATGCTGGACTCCGGCGACGTGCTGCGCTGCCGCAGTGTGATCAACGCCACCGGCTCCAACCAGGCGCCGGTGATCCCCGGCTTTGCCCAGGCCCTGGGCGAGCAGGTGGTGCAATTGACGGCCGGACAGTTTCGCGATGCCGGCTGCATGCCCGCCGGGTCGCGCATTGCCGTGGTCGGCGATGGCGCCAGTGGACGCCAGATTGCCTTCGAGCTGGCGGCGCAGCATCGAGTGCTGCTGGCCTGTGGTCGTCAGCGCAAGCTGGTGCCCAACCGGGTCCTGGGCAAGGACGTGTTCTGGTGGCTGGACAAGGCAGGAATTTTGTCGGCCCGTCACGACAGTCGGGTGGCCGCGATCATCCGCAAGCGCGACCCGATTCCGGTGGCCAGTGCCAACAACGCGGAGCTGGCGAAGTTGGGCGTGCAGCTAAAAGGCCGCGCCATCGATGCCGATGCGGCTGGCCTGAAGTTCCAGGACCAGAGCCACGAAGCGGTCGAGGCAGTGATCTGGTGCAACGGTTATCGGGAAGACACCAGTTGGCTGGCATTGCCCGGCGCAGACACCTTCGGCGCACAGATCGGGCACCTGGGAAGGACCGCGCAGCCGGGCTTTTTCCTGATGGGGCGCAAGTGGCTCAGTTGCCGCGCCTCCGAACTCGTCGTGGGCGCCAATAACGATGCCGCCCGCGTCGTCGGCTATGTCCGGGCGTATCTGGGCAATTAATCGAAGTTCATCTAAAGGATGAGTTGATCATGATAGGAAAAACGGTTGCCTGGATCGTCAGATCCAGGTTGTGGGTCCTTGTCGCCCTGAGTTTGGCCACCGTGCTGTTCGCCACCCAGGTCAGGAACCTGCAGATCGTCATCAATCCCAACACCATGCTGCCCCAGGCGCACCCGAGCGTGATCGGCACCAACCTGGCCGAAGCGCTGTTCGGCTCCAAGCATGTGGTGGTCATCGGCATCAGTCCGGCAGGCGGCGGCAGCGCGCTGACACCACGGATCCTCGGGACTCTCCAGCAGCTGTCGGGGGAAATCGCCGTGCTGCCCGGGGTCAAGGGACATACCCTGATGAGCGTCACGGCGGCCAAGGCCAGGTCGATCGAAGGCGGTGCCGACGAGATGCGCGTCGATCCGTTGCTGGACACCCCCATCGACGCCGACGCCATTGCACGCCTGCAGGCGCGCCTCGCCGGCAATCCGGTGTACCGCGGCACGCTGGTGGCGGAGGATGACAGCCTGGTGTCGCTGTCGTTCGCCATCCACGCCGACCAGGGCGGCTTCCGCAAGATCATGGACGGCGTGCAGAAGGTCATCGACACCCACCAGGCCAGCGATATCCGGATCACTGCCAGCGGCTCGCCGGTGTTCTTCGCGGCCGTGGAACGCTTCGCCCAGCGCATGGCCATCCTGTTTCCCATCGCCCTGGTGATCATCGGCCTGATCCACCTGGAGGCCTTCCGTACCGTGCAGGGCCTGGTCCTGCCGCTGCTGACCGCGGTGCTCGCGGTGATCTGGGGCCTGGGCATCATGGGCGCGGTGGGGGTGCCGATGGACGCTTTCAACGCGACCACGCCGATCCTGATCCTGGCGGTCGCCGCCGGGCATGCGGTACAGATCCTCAAGCGCTACTACGAGGAATACGACCGCCTCACCCACGGCGGCGCCACGGGTTCGCCGCAGCAGCTCAACGACCGTGCGATCGTCCAATCGCTGAGCCGGGTCGCCCCGGTGATGCTGACCGCCGGCGGAGTGGCGGCGCTGGGCTTCTTCTCCCTGGTGACGTTCGAGATCGCCACCATCCGCACCTTCGGCCTGTTCACCGGGCTGGGCATCCTCAGTGCACTGTTCATCGAGCTGACCTTCATCCCGGCCCTGCGCAGTTACCTGCCGGCGCCGGCGGTCAAGCCGCAGGCGGCCAAGGGGCCACGGGTCTGGGATCGCCTTGCCGACCGGCTGACCTCGCTGATCCTCAAGCGTCGCGGCCTGATCGTCGCGGTATTCATGACCACTGCGCTGCTGTCGCTGCTCGGCCTGCAGTTCCTCAACAAGGAAAACTCCACCAAGAGCTATTTCGGCAGCGGCCTGGCGGTGTACCAGGATGACGAATTCCTCAACCGCAAGCTGGCCGGTACCAACACCCTCTATGTGGTGTTCCAGGGCGACCAGGTCGACAGCCTGAAGGACCCGCGCACCCTGCGCCTGATCGAAGACACCCAGCGTTTCATCGAAACCCTGCCGGATGTGGGCAAGACCACTTCCATCGTCGATTTCATCAAGCAGATGGGCCAATCGATGAACGAAGGCGATCCGCGCTACTACCGGGTGCCGGACTCCCGGGACATGGTGTCCCAATACCTGCTGCTGTACTCGATGTCGGGCGACCCCACCGATTTCGACGCCTACATCGACTACCAGTACCGCAATGCCAGCCTCATCGTCTGGACCCGCAACGACAGCAGCACCTACGCCGCCGGGCTGGTGGAGGCGATCCGCAGTTACGTGGAAGAGCGCCTGCCGCCTGGCGTCAAGGTGCAGATCGGCGGAAGCGTGCCGCAGTCCTCGGCCCTCAGCGAAACCCTGGTGCACGGCAAGATCATGAACATCCTGCAAATGATGGGGGTGATCTTCCTCGCCGGTGCCCTGGTGTTCCGTTCGCTGGTGGGTGGCCTGTACCTGGTGATCCCGCTGGCGGTCACCGTGCTGGTCAACCTGGGCGTGATGGGCGCCACCGGCATTCCGCTCAATACGCCTAACTCGGTGGCCTCGGCCATGGCCATCGGCATCGGTGCCGACTATGCGATCTACATCCTCTATCGCATGCGCGAGGAACTGCGCCGGCTCGGCGACTTCGACCTGGCCCTGCAGGAAACCATGCGCACGGCCGGCAAGGCGGTGGTCTACGTGGCCACGGCGATCGCCGGCGGCTACTCGGTGCTGATGCTCTCCTTCAACTTCTATATCCACATCTGGTTCGGCTTCCTCATCGTCCTGTCGATGATCGTCAGCGCGCTGTGCGCCCTGGTGTTGATCCCGGCGTTGATGAAGGCCTTCCCGCCCGCGTTCCTCAGAGACCACAGCATGAAGAAGCCCGTGTCCGGAGCCGTCCTGCCCTTGCTGTTGGTGGTTGCCTTCGGCCTGTTCCGGCCCGCCCCGGCCCAGGCCGCCGATGCCGAGCAGATCATGGCGCGCAGCTACCAGGCGACGCGCATGGACAGCTCCCTGTCGCAGTCCACTTTCACCCTGACCAATGCCTCCGGCCAGGAGCGGGTGCGCAAGACCTTCGCCGCGACCCGCCTACAGGACGACGGCACACACAATCGCCGGGTGATCCGCTTCCTGTCGCCGGGGGATGTGCGCAATACCACCACGCTGATCATCGAAAAGGCCGCGCAGGATGATGTCTGGGTCTATCTGCCGACCTTGAAGAAGGCCCGGCGCCTGGCCAGCAGCAACAACAGCCGCAGCTTCGTCGGCACCGACCTGACCTACGGCGACCTGATCGGCCACAAGCCGCAGGACTGGACCCACCGTCTGCTGCGGGAGGAAAGCCTGGACGGCGTGCCCACCCAGGTGATCGAGTCGCTGCCGAAAACCGCGGAAATCGCCAGCAACAGTGGCTATTCCAAGCGCATCAGCTGGGTCGCCAACGACTCCTTCGTAGCGCTGAAATCGGAGCTGTACGACGCCGGCCAGGCGCTGCAGAAAACCGTGCTGAGCACTGAGCTGAAGCTGGTCGATCCGGCGCGGGAGAAGTACCAGCCCATGCTGGTCACGGTCAGCAATCACCAGACCGGCCACTCCACCAGCGTGCGCATGGACAGCTTCGAAGCCAACGTCGCGGTGAGCGACAACTACTTCAGCAACGGCTACCTCGAACGGCAAGAGTGAATCATGCGCGCCCATCTGCTTGTGTTGCTCGCCAGCCTCGGTGCCGCTCTCGACGCCGTGGCCGAGGCACTGCCGTACGGCGAATGCCGTACGGGCTACTGGTCGTCCAGCCGCAACCTGGACGACCGCGGGGATATCGCCAAGGGTACCTGCCTGGTCAACTGGAACCTTGACCTCGCCGAGCAGTTGCGCCTGGTGCTCGCCGGGCGTGCCGGGGTCGATGACAGCGCCAAGGCAGACGGCTACAGCGGCCGCCTGCGCGAGGGCTACCTCGAGACCGGCAACGATGGCTGGCGCTGGCGGGTAGGGCGGCAGATCATCGCCTGGGGGCGTTCCGACCGGATCAACCCCACCGATTACCTGTCGCCCCGCGACCTGACCCTGCTGGTGCCGGAGGACGACGAACAGCGCATGGGCATCAACGCCCTGCAGGTGCGTCACGACCTCGACGACAGCCTGTCGCTGACCGCAGTGGTGGCGGATTTCGATGCCAACCGCATGCCCACCGGGACCTTGCCGGCCAACCTCGACAAGCGCGACGAGCCCGATGCCCTCGAAGCGGCGCTGAAGCTGGACCACGCCGGCGACAGCCTCGACTGGTCGCTGTCCTGGTTCGATGGCTACGAGCGCGCGCCGCGTTACCAGGCGCTGCTGGCACCGGCGCCGCGCTTCATCAGCGCCTACGAGCGCAAGCGCGCCATCGGTGCGGACTTTGCCTGGGCCACGGGGGACTGGACGGTACGTGGCGAGTTCGCGCACGAGCGGCTGCACCTGGAGTGCTCCGGGTGCCGGGACGAACGGCGCAAGGTCAGCCGGATCGTGGTCGGTGCCGACCGCAACTTCGGCGACTCGGCGAACTTCAACCTGCAGTTGTTCGGAGTCTGGCGCGACTACCGCGAGCCTGCCGACAGCGGCATCCTGCGCCTGGTCGAGGAGGGTACCGACCGCCTCAACTCAGAATTCGGCCGGCGTGACTGGGGGCTGACGAGCAGGGTGTCCGACATGTTCTTCAACGAGCGCTTGAAGCTGGAAATGTCGGCGGTGCTCGACCTGACCGGCAGCAGTTACGTAGTGCGACCACGGGCCAGCTATTCGCTCACCGATTCGGTGAAGCTCGGGGCCGGGGTGGACCACTTTCATGGTGCCCGGCAGAGTTACTTCGGGGTGAGGAAGAAGAACAGCGTGACGTTCGTGGAATTGAGCCTGGTGTTTTGAGGCGGGATGACGCTGTAGCGCAGCGAGCACGACGCGTCCCCTGTGGGAGCGGGTTTACCCGCGATAGCTATGGTGAGTTCACCACTGCAATCGCGGCGGTTCGGCGCTCCGATGAACCCACAGAGGACACGTCGTTATTTTTCAACCTGATTGATGATTGCAGGCCTGGCTACCCGGTGCACCTTCGCGAATCCTGCGCACATTGTCGTTGAGCAGCTTGTAGAAGAAGTTGTGGTACAGCCAGCCCTTCACTCCGTTCAGGTTGGTCTTGTGCTCGCGGTAGAAATCATCCGGCGAGGCGTATAGCCCCAGCTCGCGGGCAATGCCCTCGCGCTGGATGTAGGTGTCGCGGCCGGTCCATTGCACGGCCGGTTCGGCCAGCGACGGGGTGGCCACGGCATAGCCGAGGAAGGCGTGCTGGCAGTTGCTGAACCTGTCCTGTACCGCGCGCAGGTACTGCTGGTCGAGAATCACCCCTTCCAGCACTACCCATTGCCCGTGCAGCTCGACCTCGACCCAGGTGTGGAGGATTTCCCGCGGCGCCATGAAGTACACGAACGCGGTCATCGCGCCTTTCTGCAGGCGCTTGTCGATGGTGAAGGCCCGCAGCCGGCAGGCAATGCCGAGGGCGCGGAGCAGGGCCATCAGCAGGTTGGACTTGGTGTTGCAGTGCCCCAGGCCCTCGGCAAGGATCGCCGAGGCGGGCAGGCTGTCGGCACCCGCGTTGTAACCGAACAGGATCTCGTCGCGGCAGAACTCGTAGACGGCACGGGCCGCCTGTTCCGCTGGCAATTGCCGCCAGCCGCGCGAGTCGATGAGGCGCGTGATCGCCGGTGCGTCGAAGTCGAGTATTTCAGTGCGTTGTAGATAGTCCTGTTGCGTGCGCATGGCAAAGCCTCCGTGTTTTCACCAAGGTTGGACCCTGTAGTTACTTCAGGGTCAAGCACGCTGTGCCTGCATATGCCCGAGGAACTGCCTGACCAACGGCCCGGCGTCGCGACGGTAGGCTATGGCCACTGTACTGACGCAGCCGGGATCGACCAAAGGGATGAACCGCAGCGAAACCGGGGCGATGTCCTGCATGCAGCGAGGCAGCAGCGCCACCCCGAAACCGGCCTGGATCAATTGCAGTTGAGTGGTCTTGCGCGACACCACCCGCGCCGGCCGCGGAAAGAATCCGGCTGCCATGCACAGTTCCGCCGACAGGTAGCTCAGGCCGCCACGCTGGCGATGCGGGATGGAAATGAAAGGCTGGTCCGACAGATCCGCCAGCCGGATGCTGTCGTGATGCGCCAAGGGATGGGTATCGGCGACCGCCAGCAACAGCGGTTCCTGGAACAAGGGCTCGACGCACAGGCCTTCATGCTGGCGTAGCACAGGCAAGCGCAGCAGGCCAATGTCCAGGCGTCCGTCGACCAGTTCTTCAAGCTGGCCCTCCGAGGAAAGCTGGGCTATCTCCATCGATACGCCAGGGTTGTCATGCAAATAGCTGCTGACCTGCTGCAACAAGGCCCCGGTCAATGGCACCGTGCTGGAATGACTCAGGCGCAGGCTGCCGCGCCGTCCCTGGCCGACGGCGCGGGCCAGGTCACTGGCCTTGTCCAGGTCCTGCAGCAGGTTGCGCGCCTTGGGCAGGAACGCCGTACCGGCAGCGGTCAGGCGTGGCAGTCGCGCGGTCCGTTCGAACAACGCGGTATCCAGTTGCTGCTCCAGTTCGCGAATCTGCCGGCTCAGGGCCGACTGGGCGATGTACAGGCGTTCGGCGGCGGCGCTGAAGCTGCCGCTTTCAGCGATTTCAACGAAGTAGCGCAGTTGGCGGGTAGAAATCATGAGCTATGCCGTTTCAAGATGGCTAATGGCGATATTGCATATTAGTCGGCATGGCTCCGCACTGGTTAAGGTGCGCTGAAAACCAATCGAAGGTAGTGCCCGGATGCTCGCCGACCTGTTCGCCCAATTGCCGTTCTCCCTGCTCGACTGGCTGCCGATCCTGCTGGGTGTGGCCGCTGCCTACGTGGTCTTCGGCATCGCCGGATTCGGTACCGCGCTGGTGGCCGGCCCGATCCTGATCAACTTCATGCCGTTGTCGCGGATCATCCCGCTGCTGGTGCTGCTGGATTTCGTCGCCGCCTTTGGCAACTGGCTGCCGGCGCGCAAGGCGGTGAACAGGGGCGAGCTGCTGCGCCTGCTGCCGTTCATGGCCCTGGGTTGCACACTGGGCGTGGTGTTCCTGCTCAACCTGCATGCCGATGTGCTGATGCTGCTCATGGGCCTGTTCATCAGCGCCTACGCGCTGTACAGCCTGGCGGTGAAGGTCAGGCCGGCGAACCTGGCGGCGGGCTGGTCGGTACCGGCGGGAACCGTGGGCGGGCTGTTCGGCGCGCTGTTCGGCAGTGGCGGCTTTCTTTATGCGCTGTACCTCAATGCCCGGCTGGACTCGACGGAGCAGGTGCGGGCGACCCAAAGCGCACTGATCAGTTGCAGCACGGTGGTGCGCCTGAGCCTGTTCCTGATCGCCGGGGTCTATGCCGACCTGCCGTTGCTGCTGCTGGCGGCGTGCCTGCTGCCGATGATGGTGCTCGGGTTGCGGGTAGGGCGGCGCCTGACCTTGAACATGTCGCGCGAGGCATTCGTGCGCCTGGTGACCTGGCTGGTGCTGGCCAGTGGGGTGGCGCTGATCGGGCGCTGGCTGAGTCAGGTAAACTGGTGACTTTGAGCCGACCCGACCGCCGTCATGATCACCCAGAGCATCATCGTTCCCCGAATGTCCTCCATCCCCGTGCACGAAGCCCGTGCCCGGGCCATCCTGCGCTGGCTGGTGCGCGAGAAGATCGTCGAGGAGGGCCTGAGCACCTGCGGCGGCACCGGCAACCGCATGGCCCATGCCATCGCCGAGGGCGCGCGCAAGGTGGTCGAGCGCCCCGACCTGCTGCCGTTCGGCAAGCGGGTCAACGGCCTGGAGATCATCACCAAGCGCTGCATCTATACGCCGTCGGTGGATTTCCTTGAGGAAGCGGGCTGCCCCGAGTGCCGCCGGGAGATCGGCGAGGCGTTGTTCGAAAGCCTCGAAGAGTGGATGCCGGCGCAGACCGATAACTTCACCTGTCCCGAATGCGGCCATGAAGACGATATAAACGGCTTTCTGTTTCTCCAGCCGTGTGCCTTTTCCAACCTGGGCTTCATCTTCAATGGGTGGGCCGATGCCGGTTTCAAACCGGCCTTCCTCGACGCCTTCGCCGACTGGCTCGACCAGCCGGTAGCCGTGGTGCGTGGAACGCTGTCGGGCAACTGACCGAAGGCCCATCTTTACATTGAGCGAAACGGCGCGCATGAGTATAATGGCGCGCTTCCATTTTTCCCGCCCGGGAGCCCCCGCGATGCTGCGTATCAGCCAAGAAGCCCTGACCTTCGACGACATTCTCCTTGTACCTGGCTATTCCGAGGTACTGCCCAACGAAGTCAGCCTCAAGACCCGTTTGACCCGTGGCATCGAGCTGAACATTCCGTTGGTCTCCGCCGCCATGGATACCGTGACCGAAGCCCGCCTGGCCATTGCCATGGCGCAGGAAGGCGGCATCGGCATCATCCACAAGAACATGACCATCGAGCAGCAGGCCGGCGAAGTCCGCAAGGTCAAGAAGTTCGAGGCCGGCGTGGTCAAGGACCCGATCACCATCGATGCCGAGGCCACCGTGCGTGACCTCTTCGAGCTGACCCGCCTGAACAACATCTCCGGCGTACCGGTGCTGCACAACGGCGACCTGGTCGGCATCGTCACTTCCCGCGACGTGCGTTTCGAAACCCGCCTCGATGCTGCCGTGCGCGACGTGATGACGCCGAAAGAGCGTCTGGTCACCGTGCGCGAAGGCGCCGACAAGAACGAAGTCCGCGAGCTGCTGCACAAGCACCGCCTGGAGAAGGTCCTGATCGTCGATGCCGACTTCAACCTGAAGGGCATGATGACCGTCAAGGACATCGAGAAGGCCAAGGCCTACCCGCTGGCGAGCAAGGACGACCAGGGTCGCCTGCGCGTCGGTGCCGCGGTCGGTACCGGCAAGGACACCGGCGAGCGCGTTGCCGCCCTGGTTGCCGCCGGCGTCGACGTGGTGGTGGTGGACACCGCCCACGGTCACTCCAAGGGCGTTATCGACCGCGTTCGCTGGGTCAAGGAGAACTTCCCGCAAGTGCAGGTGATCGGCGGTAACATCGCCACCGGCGCTGCCGCCAAGGCCCTGGCCGAAGCCGGCGCCGATGCGGTCAAGGTCGGGATCGGCCCGGGCTCCATCTGCACCACCCGTATCGTTGCCGGCGTCGGCGTGCCGCAGATCAGCGCCATCGCCAACGTCGCCGAAGCCCTCGAAGGTACTGGCGTTCCGCTGATCGCCGACGGTGGCATCCGCTTCTCCGGTGACCTGTCCAAGGCCATCGTCGCCGGCGCTTCGTGCGTGATGATGGGCTCGATGTTCGCCGGTACCGAAGAAGCCCCGGGCGAAGTCGAACTGTTCCAGGGGCGCTCCTACAAGGCCTACCGCGGCATGGGTTCGCTGGGCGCAATGGCCCAGGCACAAGGCTCCTCGGATCGCTACTTCCAGGACTCCTCGGCCGGCGCCGAGAAACTGGTACCGGAAGGTATCGAAGGCCGCGTCCCCTACAAGGGCGCACTGGCCGCGATCATCCACCAGCTGATGGGCGGCCTGCGTTCGTCGATGGGCTACACCGGCAGCGCCACCATCGAAGAGATGCGCACCAAGCCCGAGTTCGTGCGCATCACCGGTGCTGGCATGGCCGAGTCCCACGTGCATGACGTACAGATCACCAAGGAAGCGCCAAACTACCGCGTAGGTTGATGCTCTTGGCAACACCGTTCAGCGGGGCTGTTATCGAACAGCCCCGCGTCGTTTCCGATTACCACTGACGAGATTGAGTCATGGCCCTCGACATTCACGCTCACCGCATCCTGATTCTCGACTTCGGTTCCCAGTACACCCAGCTGATCGCCCGCCGCGTGCGCGAAATCGGCGTGTACTGCGAACTGCATCCGTTCGACATGGACGATGAAGCGATTCGTGCTTTCAACCCGCGCGGCATCATCCTCGCCGGCGGTCCTGAGTCGGTCCACGAAGCCAACAGCCCGCGCGCGCCGCAGGCCGTGTTCGACCTGAACGTGCCGGTGCTGGGCATCTGCTACGGCATGCAGACCATGGCCGAGCAGATGGGCGGCAAGGTCGAGGGTTCGGACCTGCGCGAGTTCGGCTACGCCCGTGTCGACGTGGTCGGCAAGAGCCGCCTGCTGGACGGCATCGAGGATCACGTCGATGACGACGGCGTGCTCGGCCTGGACGTATGGATGAGCCACGGTGACAAGGTCACCCGCATGCCGCAGGACTTCCACGTCCTGGCCAGCACTCCGAGCTGCCCGATCGCCGGCATGTTCGACGATGCCCGCGGCTACTACGGCGTGCAGTTCCACCCGGAAGTGACCCACACCAAGCAGGGCGGTCGCATCCTGTCGCGCTTCATCCTCGACATCTGCGGTTGCGAAGCCCTGTGGACCGCCTCGAACATCGTCGAGGACGCCATCGCCCAGGTTCGCGAGCAGGTGGGTTCGGCCAACGTCCTGCTGGGCCTGTCCGGCGGCGTCGACTCCTCGGTGGTCGCCGCGCTGCTGCACCGCGCCATCGGCGACCAGCTGACCTGCGTCTTCGTCGACAACGGCCTGCTGCGCCTGCACGAAGGTGACCAGGTCATGGCCATGTTCAAGGAGAACATGGGCGTCAAGGTCATCCGTGCCGACGCCGAAGCGCAGTTCCTCGGCAACCTGGCCGGCGAGTCCGACCCGGAGAAGAAACGCAAGATCATTGGCCGCACCTTCATCGACGTGTTCGATGCCGAGGCCAGCAAGCTGGAGAACATCCAGTTCCTCGCCCAGGGCACCATCTACCCGGACGTCATCGAATCGGCTGGCGCCAAGAGCGGCAAGGCCCACGTGATCAAGTCGCACCACAACGTCGGTGGCCTGCCGGAGGAAATGAACCTCAAGCTGGTCGAGCCGCTGCGCGAACTGTTCAAGGACGAAGTGCGCAAGATCGGCCTGGAACTGGGCCTGCCGTACGACATGGTCTACCGCCACCCGTTCCCGGGTCCGGGCCTGGGCGTGCGCATCCTCGGTGAAGTGAAGAAGGAATACGCCGACCTGCTGCGTCGTGCCGACCACATCTTCATCGAAGAACTGCGCAAGGCCGACTGGTACCACAAGACCAGCCAGGCTTTCGTGGTGTTCCAGCCGGTCAAATCGGTGGGCGTGGTCGGTGACGGCCGTCGCTACGCCTGGGTCGTCGCCCTGCGCGCCGTCGAGACCGTGGACTTCATGACCGCACGCTGGGCGCACCTGCCGTACGAGCTGCTGGAGACTGTCAGCGGCCGGATCATCAACGAAATCGAAGGGATTTCGCGGGTGACCTACGATGTGTCGAGCAAGCCGCCGGCGACGATTGAGTGGGAATGATCCCGCGTCCGGCATAGACCGGCATCAAGTGGTAAGAAATACCCCGGAAGCCCGCGTAAATGCGGGCTTTCGGCTTTTGGGGGCTGGGAGTTCGGGTAACGTTCTACATCGCCAGATCAGGCCTCAGGTCGCTAGTTACTGAATCGTTATCCCCCGACACGCCTGAGGGTATCGATGGCACATCGCTTCTATGGCATCTTAGCAGGCACTTACGGCAGCGGAATTAGTAGCATTATGGAAAATGCCCCGTCGGCGGTGCCGCCCAGCTTCGCGGATATCCGCTCCCCGTTCATCGTAGCGGAGCAGGCCGCGCGAACGGCCTTTTTCAGGGCGCTTCGCAGGCAGACAGTCTCCAGGCCCGCGCCAATACTGTCCTCGATTGCATTGAAACCGCGCTGGGCGCACCTCTATTTCCCCTTGCAGGATGACCCCGTACTTGCCTATCAAGTGCGCTTGCCGCTGCACGCCAGTGTTGAGGCGTCTCGTGCCTGGATCAGCCGTGAGCGAAGGGCAGGTCATCAATTGTATGCCGTCGTACATGCCAAGCACGGCATGGTAGGCGCCTACGGTCTTCGGTGCTGGGGAGCGATCGGGTCGTTTCATTTCTGGCTGGGCAAGGCCTTTCGTGGTCGTGGTCATGGCCGCGCAGTTCTCGAACTGGTGCAGCGCAGCGCCGAAGCGCAAGGCATGAAAAGACTCTACAGCTCGGTGCTCGCCGACAACATATCCTCGCTTCGTGTGCTCTCTGCAGCAGGATTTCAGTGCCTGGACTCCGTCCGGCAGGTCGGGCTTGCGCAAAGCGGTTGCTGGTATCGGTGCCTGGGAGGCAGCGCACCGATGATGGATGAGGCCGTGCTGCATGAAGAATGGGCGCTGCTGGCGGCGGCAGCCAGACGGGGACGCAACCATGATCCTTATCCGTGAGGCGCAGATAGCGCATCTCGCAGCGCACTGCCGCCGCCGAAAGATCGCCGGATTGTGCGATGCCTTGCGCGGCAGTTATCCCGAGCGATTGACGGCACTGAGCCCGATTGCGTTGTACCGACGGGTACGGCAGGCGGTAGCTCGGGCCGAAGAGTATGGATTGCAAGACAAGGACGATTGGTATCGCTACCTTGAGTTGGCGGTATTGCATGGCTGGGACTTCGATCAGCAACCTGCACTGGCATGGATGCACGAATACCTGATCGAGGAGCGTATCAGCTTGCCCTCCGCACGCTTGGCCAGGTTATGTGATCAACGTACGCAGCAGATCGAGCGCGATGCCCTCAACCGGGAAATCCGAGCCCGTTTCGCTCTGAGGCGCGCGGCGCGCGGGAGGCAGTCGAATGACCGATAGTGCGATACAAGCGTGCCCGCTTGGCGCTGGAGAGGTGGTCGAAGTCTGTGTCGTCGGCGCGGACCGCAAACCGCTGGCCGACATCGCCGTAGAACTGCAGCGGGCTCCTGACCAAGTGCTGCGCTTGTTGACCGGCAGCGATGGCTCGGCGCGTTTCGAGGGGCTGGAGGAGGGCGACTATAGCCTGTCCCTGTTCGAACTCGATCAGGATGCCTGGTCGCTCGCCGAGACTTCGGTTGTGGGCACGGCCGTGCAGGGAAACCCCAAGCCTGCTGCCTGGCAGAATCCTCCACAGGCATCCGTAGCATCTCCGATACGCCATACGATCAGTGCGGGGGAAAGCACGATCAGCCTGTCCGAGTTACATGGGCATTTTGCCCAGACGATCTGGGCCGATCCGGGCAATGAATCGCTGCGCCAAGGGCGTCAGGATATGAATGCATTGTTGCCGGGGGACGAATTGACGATTCCCGCCAGGCGGCGCAAGACGATGGCCGCAAGCATCGGCAAGCGCTATGTCCTGCAGCGCAAAGGCATACCGGCGATCTATCGCCTGCAGGTCCGGTCGGGTGGTCGTCCGGTGGGTCGATGTGCTTACTTGCTGACCGTGGACAAACACCTCGTGCTTGATGGATGGACGGACGATAACGGCGTGCTGGCCACCTGGTTGCCGGCGCAGAGCCGTGAGGGTGTACTGGAGATCCAGTCCAATGGTTACTGGAGTGATCTCACCTTGAGGTTGCGGTTTGGAGGCCTCGGGCCGCTGGAGGACGACCAGGGCGTCGCTCATCGTCTGGCAAATCTGGGGATACTTGTACGCCGTGAAGGAGCGCCATCGGCAGACGAACTGGAGGCAGCGGTACGGACGTTTCAGGGGCTTCAGGGCCTTGAGGTGACCGGGCGTATCGATAGCCTGCTCAGGGAGCGCCTGTATGCGGTGCACGATCAATCGTCGGATGACGTTGGGCAATAGAGGAGCGCTACCGGTTTGGATATATCCGATGAAGACAAAGAGCGTCTAGCCAGGCAACTTCAGCTCAATGGTTTCGTCGCTGGTGGGCTGTTCACACCTATGACGGATTCGACGGACATGGACACGGGGATGGAGGAAGAGGCGCTTGTTCACTCCGGACCCGGTCGGGCAATCGACACCGTCAATGTACCCGTTCCTCTCAGAATCCTGTTCATCGATATCGGTCAGGGTAACGCGACCCTGGTCATCGGGCCTGGCAATGAATCGATTCTGATCGACTGCGGAAGTGTTACAGAGGACGCGATAGCCGACGAACTGGTGATCAATGCCACGAAAGCGATCAACGGTTATCTCGAGAAGGAAAACCATCTCGATTACCTGATCATTTCGCACCCGGACAAGGACCATGTGAACAAGGTCGAGAAGGTGCTGCGCGGCTTCAGCATCGGCAAGGTATTGTGCGGTGGCCGAAACGTATCGAACTACAGCGGAAGCGGCAAAGGCGATCTCGCCGGTTTTCTCAAGGAGATCGACATCAAGCTGGTCGATTGCCTGATCAACGAAGGAGCTCTCTACTCCGAAGCTCCAAACCTGCCCGCTGACCAACGCCTGGTCCAGACCCGAACTCCCGGTTTCGACGTATTCATCGTCTGCGCCAACGCTCCGGTGGCCTCCGGGTCGACCATCAGCACCTTTCTCGAGCTCAACTCGGCAAAGCCGGGGACGGAGGCGAACTGTTCGAGCGTGGTGGTATGCATTCGCTACAAGGATCCCACCTACGACGGCGGCACATATGACCAAGTGCTGGTGTGTGCGGATGCCACCTTCTCGACCGAGTACCAGATTCTGGCGAAGTCGGGCTGGGCAGGTCACCTGCAGTCATTTCTGCTTTCCGGCGGGCATCACGGTAGCGCGGATTCTTTCTCGCCCAGGTTCCTCAGGGAGGTAAATGCTTCGTTCGTACATTTCAGCGCCAATATGCATGGTCGTTTCCGTCATCCGACCTGGGAAGTTGTCCAGCGTATCCTGACGCACTGTCCGAACGTCAAGACCACGACGTGCGAGCTGCACGAAATCGTGATCGGTTGCACCATGGCGGACAAGCCGTCCTCGCACAGCAGCAACTTGATGGAAGCGCCCACGCTGATCATGAGCCTGCTTGAAACGATGGATAAGGACAAAAAGAACGGCGCTACGGTGCTTGCGGAATACGTCAAGAGTCACACCGTGACGCCGTTTTCGCCGGTGTGGTTGCAGGACGTCAGCGTGGAGATCGTCGAGTACGTTGCACACGGCCGGAACCCGAGAATTATTTTTCGTAATCAGTTGCCTTCTACCTATCACGGCAAAGTTCTCGACACGATGCTGGAGGAGCAACGATTGCGTGCCGGTCTGACTTTCACCGACGCTCGTGATTCTGTTGTCTATTGGGACAGCAACCCGACCCACTTCGGACTTATCAGTAGCCTGCTTGGCGCCAATACTGGCGTTCATTGGGAGCTTTCGTTGCACGGCGATGGCCATACGGCGCCTGATATCACCAAGTACTGAATGCGGAGCCGAAAGCGTGGTGACCGGGTATTCGGTCACCCAAACACCGGATCCCCCCGCAACCGCTCCACCGCCATATCCACGAACGCCCGCACCTTCGCCGGCGCCTGTCGCCCCTCCGGATACACCAGGTGTATCGGCAACGGCGGCTCCTCGAAGTCCTCCAGCACCACCTGCAATTCCCCCTCCCGCAACGCCGGCCCGATCTGGTAATGCAGCACCCGGGTCAAACCCCACCCTGAACGCGCCGCATCGATCACCGCCTGGTTGGTATTGCACATCAGCACCGGGTCGATGGAGACTCGCTGTCCTCCGGCAAAGCGCCATTCCGGCAAAGCCCAGGAGCTGTTGGAGGCGACGATGCGGTGGTCCTTCAAGTCGGCGGGGGTTTGCGGTATACCGCGTTTCTCCAGGTAGCCCGGCGCGGCACAGATCACATGCCGTACCGCCCCGACCCGCACCGCGGTCAACCCGGAATCCGGCAGATGCCCGATGCGCACGGCCACATCGAGACCTTCCTCGACGATATTCACCTGGCGGTCGATGAACAGCGTGCGCGCGTGCATGCCCGGGTAGGCATCGAGGTATTCGGTGATGATCGGCAGCACATGCAACTGCCCGAAAAGGATTGGCGCGGTGATCGCGAGGGTGCCGGACGGCTCGCGGTAATGCCCGGCCGCTGCAGCCTCGGCTTCGGCGATATCGCCAAGGATGCGCCGGCAATCGGCGAGATAGCGCGCCCCGGCCTCGGTGGTCTTGACCGAGCGGGTGGTGCGCACCAGCAGCCGGGCACCGACCAGGTCTTCCAGCGCGGCGATGATCCGCGTGACCGCCGGGGCGCTCATATGCACCGCCCGGGCGGTCTTGGCGAAGCTTTCGGTTTCCGCCACCTTGACGAACACCCGCATTGCCAGCCAACGATCCATTGCGCTGTGTTTCCTTCGGTACGGTCGCGTGTCTTGAGTGTCTCCGGCAAGACCCGGGACACGGTCGGGGTGCCCGGGATTATGTGCCATTTCCTGGTCCGGTGTCCGCTTCAGAAACCAAAGTGGCTCAGGCCTGGATGATCGTCCGGCCGCCGGCCCAGCGGCCAGTGGAACCGGCGATCCTCCTCACGGATCGGCTGTTCGTTGATGCTGGCATGCCTGGCACGCATCAGCCCGTCCTCGGCGAACTCCCAGTTCTCGTTGCCGTAGGCGCGGAACCATTGGCCGCTGTCGTCGCGGTATTCGTAGGCGTAGCGCACGGCGATGCGGTTGCCGGTAAAGGCCCAGAGCTCCTTGATCAGGCGGTACTCCAGTTCGCGGTTCCATTTGCGGGTGAGGAAGGCCTCGGCGTCGGCGCGGTTGTTGACGAACTCGGCGCGGTTTCTCCAGCGGGTATCCAGGGTGTAGGCCAGGGCGACCTTGGCCGCGTCGCGGCTGTTCCAGCCATCCTCGGCAAGGCGGACTTTTTCGATGGCGCTCTGTTCGGTGAACGGGGGCAGTGGGGGACGAGACATGGCAAGGCTCCTGAAACTGAGTGAATGAGACAAATCAAAGTGCAAGCTGGACCGGGTCCTCGCCGGCAGGTACCGCGCAGCAGACCAGGACTTCATCCTCGCCAACCTTGGCGGCGGGTTCCTTGATGTAGCTGACCGCGCCCTTGAGCAGGCGGGTCTTGCAGGTGCCGCAGTGACCTTCGCGGCAACTGAATTCCGGGGCGAGGCCGCGCGCTTCGGCCAGTTCCAGCAAGGTGCCGGAACCGGGTTCCCAGCGCGCTTCCTTCAATGAATCGATGAAGGTCACCGGTATCGATGTGGTGGCCGGCGCCAGGCCGGGCAGGGCGGTCGGCCGTGGTTCGGTGGAACGCTTGAGCGAGGCCGGCCCGAAGGCTTCGGCATGAATGCGCTCGTCCGCCACGCCGTATCCGCGCATCCCGTCGTACAGCGACTGGCTGAAGGACGGTGATCCGCACAGGTAGAACGCGTAATCGCCGAACGCCAGGTGACGCGTCAGCAGTGGCATGTCGATCCGGCCGGCGGCGTCGTAATCGAGCCCTTCCTCGGCCTCGCGGGTATCGCTGAGCACCCGTACCAGCGTGATGCCCAGCTCGCCCAGTTCCTGATCGAACGCCCGCTCCTGTTTCGAACGTGCCGCGTAAAACAGCGTGACCGGGCGCATGCGCTGGGTACGCCGGCCTTCGAATGCCAGATGGCGTGCCATCGCCAGCATCGGCGTGATACCAACGCCACCGGCCAGCAGCACCACAGGGCGATCGCCACTGCCGTCGAGGGTGAAGTCGCCAGCCGGAGCCCGGGTTTCCAGGGTATCGCCTTGGTGCAGATGCTCATGCAGCCAGGTCGAGACCAGCCCGTCGCGTTTCACGCTGATGCGGTAGTGGCCGTCGGACGGCGCGGTCGACAGGGTGTAGGTGCGGATCAACGGCTTGTCCGCGCCCGGGATCGACACCCGTATCGGTAGATGCTGGCCTGCCAGGTGCGGCAGCAGGCCGCCGCCGTCCTGCGGTTCCAGGTAATAGGAATTGATCGACGCGCTTTCCCGTACCACCTGCGTCACCCTGAAACGCCGCCATTGGCTGGCGAGCGAGGCAACCCGTAGGCGTTCCTCCGTCCGCTGCCAGTCACCGGTCAACAGCGAGCTTTCGGCTTCGCCCTTGGCCCGGAACGTCCAGCGCAGGGCCAGGCCTGCCGGGCGCCGCACGATGCGCCGGGGCCTGAAGCTCCACAGGCGCTCCGCGCCCTGGAAAGCGGCGATTTCCGGTGACTCGAAGATCACCTCGGCATCGCCGGTCATCTGCAGGACATCGCCGTTTTCGTAGTCAACGAACAACAGCCCGGCCTTGCCGTTCAGATGGATATTGCCGAGGGTGGAAAAGAACAGGTTGCCGTTGAAGTCCGGGATGGTGAGCAGGCCGTCCTCGCCCACACGGACGAAACCGGGCTTGCCGCCGCGGTGGGACACATCGACCTGGCGGCGCGCCTCGCGGTCGGCGTAGGTGGCGACGTAGAACGCATCGGCAGACTCGATCAATCGGCGCGCGGCGGCATCGAGTTGCGCAAGCTCCTCTAGCTGCCCCGAGAACGCAGCCTGCGGATCCCGGGCAAAGGAAAAGTCGCGCAACTGGATGTAGCGCGGGCAGTTGCCGAAGCTCTGGTCCACGTCGACCCGAAAGCCGGCGTCGAGACTCGACAACACCCCGTTCATGCGATTGCGCCGCCGGGTATGCAACTCGATGCCCAGCAGGCCGACCGCTGCGCCGTCGTGCATCCCGTGCCCGGCCGGATCCAGAGGGTCCGGTCGGGCCGCGATATCCAGGGTCGTGGGCGAGGGCGAGCTCATGAAGCCGGGCCGGCCTTCGAGTACGGTCGCCCAGGCATCGCCCTCGGCATCCACGCTGCCCAGCACCATGAAGGGCAGCCCGGCATAGAACGCGCGATGCTGGTCGGGCATGAAATCCCGCACCACGCGTTGGCCGACACCTTCCATGCGCTCGGCAACGCCGACTTTCTCCTGGATGAATTTCTCGCCTTCATGCCAGGTGGAGAGCTTTTTCAGGTGCTTGGCCATGTCGGTCACTCCCGTGGATTGGGCAGGGGATCAGGCTCTCAGACCGGCCCGGCTCTGGGTGAAGGGCACGAAGCCGGGCAGCGCTTCGAAGCGGTTCAGGAAGGCATTGACGGCGGGGTAGCCGGACAGGTCGACATTGCCCTCCGGGGCCTGGGCCACATAGCTGTAGATCGCTACGTCGGCGATGGTCGGGTGGTCGGCGGCCAGCCAGTCGCGATCGCTGAGGTGCTGCTCCAGGCGTTCGAGCAGCACATGGGCGCGGGCAATGACTTCCTCGGCGTTGAAGCTGGCGTTGAACACGGTGATCAGGCGTGCGGCGCAGGCACCGTAGGCCAGTTCGCCAGCGGCTACCGACAGCCAGCGCTGCACACGCGCAGCGCCCGGCGCATCTTCCGGCAGCCAGTCGGTGCGCCCGGCTTTCTTCGCCAGGTAGACCAGGATCGCGTTGGAGTCGGCGACCACGATCTCGCCATCTTCCAGCACCGGGATCTGCCCGAACGGGTTCAGGGCGAGGAACTCGGGTGACTTGTGCGCCCCAGCGGCCAGATCCACTTCGACCAGCTCGTGGTGCACGCCCAGCAGCGAAGCGAACAGTACGGCGCGATGGGCATGGCCCGAGAGGGGATGGTGATGAATCTTCATGGTCCGGCTCCTGACTGTAGTTATGCGGGGCGGGGTGATTCCCGATCCGTGATGACAGTGTGGAAGCGGATGCTTTTTGGCGGAATACGCTTTGTTCGCAGTTCTTTATTGCTTCAGGTGGAATAATCCCTCGCGGTGCCTGACCGATGTCATTGCCCTGTCCCGCGCCAAAGTGGGATGATTCGCAATTGCAATCACTTTCCGTGCAGAGTTCGCCACCCGTGTCCCCTCGACTTCTCCTCGCCGAAGACGACCTCAACCTGCGCCAGGACCTGCAGCGCCATTTCCTGCGTCGAGGCTTCGCGGTCCACGCCTGCGAAAACGGCAGCCAGGCGCAGGCTGCCCTTGAGCAGGGCGCATTCGACCTGGTCCTCCTGGACATCATGCTGCCGGGCATCGACGGCCTGAGCCTGCTCGATCAGCTACGCCGCGAGCAGGCCGTGCCGGTGATGCTGATGTCTGCGCTCGGCGCCGAGCAGGACCGCATCAGCGGCTTTACCCGCGGCGCCGACGACTACCTACCCAAGCCCTTCAGCCTGGCCGAGCTGGATGCCCGGGTCGATGCCCTGCTGCGCCGGGTGGCGCTGGACCGGCGCACGACGGCGAGGGACGCCGTCCGGCTCGACGAGAATGGCCAGGACGTGGTGCATCGAGGTCGCCATGCCGGCCTGACCGCTTCCGAATACCGTCTGCTGGCGACCCTGCGCGCCCATCCCGGCGAGGCGCTGAGCAAGGCCTTCCTCTACCAGACCGTGCTGCATCGCGCCTATACCCGGCTGGACCGCGGCCTTGATGTGCACGTGTGCAATCTGCGACGCAAGCTGGCAGCCATCGGTGCCGTGCATGTGCAGATCCAGTCGGTGCGCAGCCAGGGCTACATCCTGGTGGAGACGGAGCCGTCCTGATGCGCCGACATCCGCTGCTGTGGAAGCTCGCCCTGCTGCTGGTCGCCTTCTGCCTGCTGCTGACCTGGCTGATCTGGACCTGGGGCCTGTCGGTGGAACGCAGCAGCTACTTTCTCGGCTCGGCAGACCAGGAATACCTGGCGCGTTATGCCGCCGAGGCGGAACAGGCCTGGCGCGAGGGCGGTGCGCAGGGCGCCGAGGCATACCGCCGCACCCTGGCGAGCAGGGAAAATACCTGGGTCGCGCTGGTCGGGGCGGACCTGCAAAGCCTCGGCACCACAGCGTTCAGCGCCGAGGAAGCCAGCCACCTGACCTTCATGCGCAAGCTCGACTGGCCCATGAGCAGGCGCCTGCAGGACGAGTTGCCCTATGTCAGCATCGCCTTTCCCGAGCATCCCGAGACCGGGCGCCTGGTCATCCAGTTGCCGGAGCGCCTGCTGCCCACCGGCCTGACGCCCTGGACGCACCTGGTCACCCATGGCGTGGCGCCCGCGATGCTGGCCGTGCTTCTGGGCCTGCTGCTCTATCGCCTTCTGGTGGCGCCGCTCAATCGCCTGCGTGACCGCGCCGACGCCCTGCGTGCGGACGACCTGGACAGCCCCGGCCTGCCATTGCAGAACCGCCGCGATGAACTCGGCGAACTGGCCCAGGCCTTCGAGCACATGGCCGGGCGCCTGCGCCGCAGCCTGGAGCAGCAGCGCCTGTTGCTGCGCACCCTGTCCCATGAACTGCGCACACCGCTGGCGCGCCTGCGCATCGCCCACGACAGCGTCCTGCCGCCGGAGCAGTTGCGCGAGCGCCTGGTACGGGAAGTGGACGATATGCAGCGGCTGCTGGAAGACACCCTCGACCTGGCCTGGATGGACACGGAGAAGCCGCAACTGCCCAGCGAACCGGTGCAGATGCTCTCGGTGTGGGAAGCCCTGTGCGAAGACTGCTGCTTCGAAAGCGGCTGGGAGCGCGCGCGATTGCCCTGCGACCTGCCAGCCGACTGCTGGATCGAAGGCCATCTGGACAGCGTGGCCCAGGCGTTGGAAAACCTGCTGCGCAATGCAATCCGTCATTCACCGCCTGGTGGCACGGTGAGCTTCAGCGGGCGGCGCGAGGGAGATGCGTGGCATTTCCGCTTGCGCGACCAGGGGCCTGGCGTACCCGAGACGGAACTGCAGCGGATCTTCGAGCCCTACCAGCGCCTGGCCGGCAGTGGCTCGGGCTTCGGCCTTGGCCTGGCCATCGCCCGTCGCGCCATCGAATTGCAAGGCGGCCAGCTCTGGGCGAGCAACGCCAACCCGGGGTTGGTCCTGCATCTGCGAATGCCGGCGGCGGGGGAATGTTTAGAAAGTTAATGCGCTTTACTCTCAATTAGCACTCATTATCATTCGTGATCTCTTGCATTCAGCGCCCGTCCCGGAGATCGATGATGTCGCCCCGCGCTTTCCCTAGCATTCCCTTCCTGATGTTGTCCGGTTGCCTGTTGTCCACCGCCGTGCAGGCGGCCAACGAGGCCGATGTAGTCGAGCTGCAGCCGCAGAACGTGGTTGCTACCGCACTGGAGGAAACCAAGCAGGCGCCGGGTGTCTCGGTGATCACTGCCGAGGACATCAAGAAGCGCCCGCCGGCCACCGACCTGTCGCAGATCATCCGCACCATGCCGGGGGTCAACCTGACCGGCAACTCCACCAGCGGCCAGCGCGGCAACAACCGGCAGATCGATATCCGTGGCATGGGCCCGGAAAACACCTTGATCCTGGTCGATGGCAAGCCGGTCGGCAGCCGCAGTTCGGTGCGCTACGGCTGGCGCGGCGAACGCGACTCCCGGGGCGATACCAACTGGGTGCCGGCCGACCAGGTCGAGCGCATCGAGGTCATACGCGGCCCGGCAGCTGCGCGCTACGGTTCCGGGGCCATGGGCGGGGTGGTGAGCATCATCACCAAGCAGGCCGGGGCCGAGACCCACGGCGATGTGACCGTGTACCAGAACTTCCCCAGCCACCGCGACGAAGGCGCCAGCAAGCGCATGACCTTCGGCCTCAACGGGCCGCTCACCGACACTCTCAGTTACCGGGTCTATGGCAATGTGGCCAAGACCGACGCCGACGACTGGGACATCAATGCCGGGCATGAATCCGCGCGCACCGGCAACCAGGCCGGTACCCTGCCGGCGGGTCGCGAAGGCGTGCGCAACAAGGACGTCAACGGCCAGTTGAGCTGGCACCTGACACCGGAGCAGACCCTGGAACTGGAAGCGGGCTTCAGCCGCCAGGGCAACCTCTATACCGGCGATACCCAGAACACCAACTCCAACGCCAACGTGAAGAGCATGCTCGGTCACGAGACCAACATCCTCTACCGGGAAAACTACGCCGTGACCCATCGCGGCGACTGGGACTTCGGCAGCACCATGGCCTACCTGCAATACGAGAAGACCCGCAACCAGCGGATCAACGAAGGCCTGGCCGGCGGCACCGAAGGCATCTTCAGCAACACCGACTTCTACACCTCGACCCTGCGCGACCTGACCGCCCACGGCGAAGTGAACCTGCCGCTGCACGCCCTGCGCGACCAGACCCTGACCCTGGGCGCCGAGTGGAGCCAGCAGAAACTCGACGACCCGAGTGCCAACACCCAGACCACCAGCGAAGGCGGCGCGGTCGGCGGGCTGAGCGGTACGGGGCGGGATACCGGCTCCCAGGCGCAGATCTTCTCGCTGTTCGCCGAGGACAATATCGAGCTGCTGCCCGGCACCATGCTCACTCCGGCGCTGCGTTTCGACCACCACAGCGTGGTCGGCGACAACTGGAGCCCGTCGCTCAACCTGTCCCACGCGCTGACCGATACCCTCACCCTGAAAGCCGGTATCGCCCGGGCCTACAAGGCGCCGAACCTGTACCAGCTGAACCCGGACTACCTGCTCTACAGCCGCGGCCAGGGCTGCTATGGGCAGAGCACCAGCTGCTACCTGCAAGGCAACGCCGACCTGAAGGCCGAGACCAGCGTCAACAAGGAACTGGGCATCGAATTCCAGCAGGACGGCTGGGTCGCCGGCCTGACCTACTTCCGCAACGACTACAGGAACAAGATCGAGTCCGGCCTGAGCCCGGTCGGGCAGGCCACTGGTGGCACCGGCAGCTATGCCAACGCGGCGATCTACCAGTGGGACAACGTGCCCAAGGCACTGGTCGAAGGCCTGGAAGGCACCCTGACCATCCCGCTGACCGAGCAACTGAAGTGGAGCAACAACTTCACCTGGATGCTGCAATCGAAGAACAAGGAAACCGGCGAGACCCTCTCGGTGACGCCGAAGTACACCCTCAACTCGATGCTCGACTGGCAGGCCACCGACGACCTGTCGCTGCAGGCCAGCGTTGCCTGGTACGGCAAGCAGACGCCCAAGAAGTATGACTACCACGGCGACCGGGTCACCGGTAACGCCAACAACCAACTGTCGCCGTATGCACTGGTCGGGCTGAGCGGGACTTACGCCTTCAGCAACAACCTGAGCCTGACCACCGGCGTCGACAACCTGTTCGACAAGCGCCTGTTCCGCGAGGGCAACGCCCAGGGCGTGAACAATATCGACGGGGCCGGCGCGGCAACCTACAACGAGCCGGGCCGGACCTTCTACACCAGCCTGACGGCATCGTTCTGATGAATCTGTCGCCATTGTTTCTTGGCCTGCTGTTGGTAGCCGGCAGCGCTGTGGCACGACCGGAGCCGGAGCAGAGGATGCAGGCTGCGGTGTTGCAGACGCAGGGCGCGGCCTATCGCTTCAGCACCCTTGATCTTGATTCCGCCGATGGCCAGCGGCATTACCGGTTGTGGGTCGGCAAGCCGGCCCGGCCGGCGCCTGCGGCCGGCTACCCGGTGCTGTGGATGCTCGACGGCAACGCCGCGCTCAGTGCACTGGAGCCGGCAGAACTGGAAAGGCTGGCAGGCGGGCAGGCGCCGCTGCTGGTGGCGGTGGGGTACCGGACCGAGCAGCGCATCGAGCGTACTGCCCGGACCCGGGACTACACGCCATGGGTAGCGGGGCTGGAGGCTCAGGTCGATCCGCTGACCGGGCAGCCCAGTGGCGGGGTGGATGCGTTTCTCGATCTGCTGGTCGGGCGCATGCGGTCGCTGGTGGCCGGGGTGGCGCCGATCGATCCTCAGCGGCAGACGTTATGGGGCCATTCCTACGGCGGGCTGGCGGTGCTGCATGCGCTGTTTACCCGGCCGGAGGCGTTCAGTGGCTACGCGGCGGCGAGTCCATCGTTGTGGTGGCGGGACGGTGCAATCGTGGCCGAGGCCGAGGGTTTGGCCGGGCGCCTGGGCGACGCGCGGCCGAGGTTGCTGCTGATGCGCGGTACCGCCGAGCCGGCCCGGCCGCGTGCTCCGGGCGGCGCGGATAACGAAGGGCCGGCGCGGGCGCTGGTGGCGCAACTGCAGCAGGTGCCTGGGCTGGAGGTGAGTTACCAGCGCTTCGAAGGGCTGAACCACGGGCCGATGCTGCCGGCTTCGTTGCATCGGGTGATCGAAGGGATGTTTCACTAGATTTTTCTGTGTTGCTGAGGGCCTCATCGCCGGCAACGCCGGCTCCCACAGGGTCTGGCGGTGCACGCGATACCTGTGGGAGCCGGCGTTGCCGGCGATGAGGTCCTCAAGAACGACACAGCTCCCTGCGACAAGTCTTCACTTAATATTTCGCAAATGCGGGTGTATCGTATTCGCCCTTCACGCTGGCCCCTGCTGGCCAGTTGCTGTTTCCGCGAAGCCGAGGTGCCTGTCCCGATGTCCTTTACCCGTCGACAAATGCTCAAGGGCCTGACCGGCCTGGTGGTGGTTGGTCTTGGTGCCGGTGGTGCGGCCCGCTACTGGCTGGGCAAGGTCGAGGACGAGAATGCCGGGCACGACTACGAGCTGATCGCTGCGCCGCTGGACGTGGAACTGGTCCCCGGCTTCAAGACCGAGGCCTGGGCCTTCGGGCCGTCCGCGCCCGGTACCGAACTGCGGGTGCGCCAGGGCACCTGGCTGCGGGTGCGCTTCATCAATCACCTGCCGGTTGAAACCACCATCCACTGGCATGGCATCCGCCTGCCCCTGGAAATGGACGGCGTGCCCTATGTCTCGCAGTTGCCGGTCAAGCCCGGCGAGTTCTTCGACTACAAGTTCCGCGTTCCGGACGCCGGCAGCTACTGGTACCACCCCCACGTCAGCAGCAGCGAGGAACTGGGCCGCGGCCTGGTCGGCCCGCTGATCGTCGAGGAACGCGAGCCCACCGGCTTCAAGCATGAACGCACCCTGAGCCTGAAAACCTGGCACGTGGACGAGCAGGGCGCCTTCATGCCCTTCAGCATCCCCCGCGAGGCCGCGCGCAACGGCACCGCCGGGCGCTTGATCACCATCAATGGCAAGGCCGACGCCGTGACCGAACTGCCCGCCGGCCAGGTGGTGCGGGTGCGCCTGCTCAACCTGGACAACACCTGGACCTATCGCCTGAACCTCAAGGGCAATTGCGAGGCGATGGTCTATGCGCTGGACGGCAATCCCGTCACCCCGCGGCCGCTGGAAGACGAGTACTGGCTCGGCCCGGGCATGCGCATCTGCCTGGCGATCCGCATTCCCGAGCCCGGCGAGGACATTTCCCTGCGCGATGGTTTCGTCCGTCTCGGCACCCTGCGCTCGGTGGCCAGCGCCGACAAGCCCGGTGACTGGCCGCCCGCGTTGCCGGCCAACCCCATCGCCGAGCCGGACCTGGAGAATGCCGAAAAGCTCAACTTCAATTTCGAATGGGCGGGCAAGGTCTCGGTGAACACCGACAACGGACGCCCGCCGAGCCTCTGGCAGATCAACGGCCAGGCCTGGGACATCACCGACAAGACCTGCGCCGACCGCCCCATCGCCACCTTGCAGAAGGGCAAGAGCTACATCTTCGAGCTGAAGAACATGACCCAGTACCAGCACCCGATCCATCTGCACGGCATGAGCTTCAAGGTGATCGCCTCGAACCGCCGGCAGATCGTCGAGCCCTGGTTCACCGACACCTACCTGCTGGGCAGGAACGAACGTGCCCAGGTGGCGCTGGTGGCGGATAACCCGGGGACCTGGATGTTCCACTGCCATGTCATCGACCACATGGAAACCGGCCTGATGGCCGCGATCGCGGTGGCCTGATGCGACCGCGGATCATCGATCGCAGCCGCGACCAGGAATTCATGCGCCTGGCCCTGGAGCTGGCGGCGCAAGGCGCGGCGCTCGGCGAGGTGCCGGTGGGCGCGGTGCTGGTGCAGCACGGGCAGGTACTGGGGCAGGGTTTCAACCGGCCGATCACCGACAGCGACCCCAGTGCCCATGCGGAAATGGTCGCCATTCGTGCCGCGGCCAGGGCGGCGAGCAACTACCGCCTGCCCGGCAGCACCCTGTATGTCACCCTCGAACCCTGCAGCATGTGCGCCGGGCTCATCGTGCATTCACGGGTCGAGCGGGTGGTCTACGGCGCGCTGGAGCCGAAGGCGGGGATCGTGCAGAGCCAAGGGCAGTTCTTCACCCAGGGCTTTCTCAACCATCGGGTGATCTACGAAGGTGGGGTGCTGGCGGAGGAGTGCGGGGCGATTCTCAGCGAGTTCTTCAAGGCGCGCCGCGCAAAGGCCTGATTCAGCGCGTACCCTATGGGGTTTTAACCGCGATTGCGGTGGTGCGGCCACGAGAGTAATCGCGGGTGAACCCGCTCCCACAGGTTTCCTCGGCCAGCCGTAGATTTTGTGTTCGACAGCGTCACAGTGGGAGTCCGTGTCGCTCAGAGCTGAGGACTCTGCTCCGCCGGCTTGTCCTTGTTCACCCCCGGCACGTGCAGGTTGCCCTCGGCGACCTGGCCTTCCAGTTGCGGCTGGGTCACCCAGGTGAGGATGTCGTAGTAGCGGCGGATGTTGGCGACGAAATGCACCGGCTCGCCGCCGCGGGCGTAGCCGTACTTGGTCTTGCTGTACCACTTCTTCTGCGCCAGGCGCGGCAGCATTTTCTTCACGTCCAGCCAGCGATTCGGGTTCAGGCCCTCGCGCTCGGCCAGCTTGCGCGCGTCATCCAGGTGGCCGCTGCCGACGTTGTAGGCGGCAAGGGCGAACCAGGTGCGGTCCGGCTCCTTGATCGAGTCGTCGAGCTGGTCCTTCACGTAGGTGAAGTACTTGGCGCCGCCGCGGATGCTCTGCACCGGGTCGAGGCGGTTGGACACGCCCATGGCCTGGGCCGTGCGCTGGGTCAGCATCATCAGGCCGCGCACGCCGGTCTTGGAGGTGACCTCCGGTTGCCACATCGATTCCTGGTAGCCGATGGCCGCGAGCAGGCGCCAGTCCACCTGTTCCTGCTTGGCCGAGTTGCGGAAATGCTTTTCGAAACGTGGCAGGCGCTCCTGCAGGTGCTGGGCGAAGGTGTAGGCGCCGACGTAGCCGAGTACATCGACATGGCCGTAATAGCGATCCTTCAGGCGCTGCAGGGTGCCGTTCTTCTCGACCTTGTCGAGGAAGGCGTTGATCTCGTTGAGCAGGCTGGCGTCTTCGCCGGCGGCCACGGCCCAGCGCTGGTCGCGGGCATCGCCCAGGTCGAAGGCGACGCGCACGTTGGGGAAGTACACCTGGTTCATCGCCAGCTCGTTGGAGTCCACCAGGGTCAGGTCGATCTGGCCTTCATCGACCATGCGCAGCAGGTCCACCACTTCTACCTGGTCCGACTCCTCGTATTCCAGGCCGGGGTATTGCTTCTTCAGGTCCGCCAGCTGTTCGGCATGGCTGCTGCCCTTGAGCACCATGATGCGCTTGCCCACCAGGCCGGCGGCATTGGTGGGCCGGGTCTTGCCGTTGCGGTAGATGACCTGCGGGGTGACTTCCAGGTAGGGGTGGGAGAAGCGTGCCTGGGTCTTGCGCTGCTCGCTGCTGACCAGGCCGGCGGCGGCCAGCACCGGGCCGTTGGGCTGGCCGAGCCGGGTGAAGATATCGTCCAGGTTGTCGGCGGTCTCGATCTGCAGTTCGACGCCCAGGTCGTCGGCGAAACGCTTGACCAGCTCGTACTCGAAACCGGTTTCGCCGTTGCGGTCCTGGAAATAGGTGGCCGGGCTGTTGCGGGTTATCACCCGCAATACACCATCCTCCTTGATGCGTTCGAGGGTGCTGGGTTTTTCAACGCAGGCACCGAGCATCAGGAAGAGTCCTAGTGCGACGAGCCATTGGGCGCATCGCTGGCGCAGAACGGAGTGGGCAGACATAAGGTGCAGTATACGCAAAGGGCCTGCCGCGCCATATCTCGACAACAGATGGCTTGTCTGCTATCGCCCGCCGTGCTTGCGACTTTTCACCGCACTTCGGCCCCCCGGCGAAAGCGCCGACACGCCTGGAATGCGCTTGCCGACATGCGGATGGGCACGGATGCAGCGTTTCGGGTGCCTGACGCATCGGTTTAGGCTAGAATGCACGGCCTCCAAGCACACCCCCTTCTTGAGGCTGTCCCGACGATGTTGATCCTGCGCGGCGCTCCTGCCCTTTCTGCCTTTCGCCACGGTAAATTACTCGAGCAACTGAGCCAGAAAGTCCCCGCTGTTAATGGTTTGTACGCTGAATTCGCTCATTTCGCCGAAGTTGACGGCGATCTGACCGCCGACCAACAGCAAGTGCTTGCGCGCCTGCTCAAGTACGGCCCGAGCGTCCCGGTGCAGGAGCCTGCCGGTCGCCTGTTCCTGGTCATGCCGCGTTTCGGCACCATCTCGCCCTGGTCGAGCAAGGCCAGCGACATCGCCCACAACTGCGGCCTGGAAGTCGTTCGTCGCCTGGAGCGCGGCATCGCCTACTACGTTGCCGGTGAACTGAGCGATGCCGACGCCGCCAGCGTCGCCGAGCTGCTGCACGACCGCATGACCCAGATCGTGCTGGGCAGGCTGGAAGAGGCCGCCGGCCTGTTCAGCCACGCCGAGCCCAAGCCGCTGACCGCCGTGGACATCCTCGGTGGCGGTCGCGCCGCGCTGGAAAAGGCCAACGTCGAGCTGGGCCTGGCCCTGGCCGAGGACGAGATCGATTACCTGGTCAATGCCTTCCAGGGCCTCAAGCGCAACCCGCACGACATCGAACTGATGATGTTCGCCCAGGCCAACTCCGAGCACTGCCGTCACAAGATCTTCAACGCCAGTTGGGATATCGACGGCGAGAGCCAGGAAAAAAGCCTGTTCGGCATGATCAAGAACACCTACCAGATGCACAGCGAAGGCGTGCTGTCCGCCTACAAGGACAACGCCTCGGTGATCGTCGGTTCCGTGGCCGGGCGCTTCTTCCCGAACCCTGAAACCCGCCAGTACGGCGCGGTGCAGGAGCCGGTGCACATCCTGATGAAGGTCGAGACCCACAACCACCCGACCGCCATCGCCCCGTTCCCGGGTGCTTCCACCGGCTCCGGCGGCGAGATCCGCGACGAAGGCGCCACCGGCCGCGGTGCCAAGCCAAAGGCCGGCCTGACCGGTTTCACCGTGTCCAACCTGCGCATCCCGGGCTTCGAACAGCCGTGGGAAAAGCCGTACGGCAAGCCCGAGCGCATCGTCGACGCCCTGGACATCATGATCGAAGGGCCGCTGGGCGGCGCCGCGTTCAACAACGAGTTCGGCCGTCCGGCGCTGACCGGTTACTTCCGTACCTTCGAGCAGTCCATCAGCACTCCTCATGGCGACGAAGTGCGCGGCTACCACAAGCCGATCATGCTCGCCGGCGGCATGGGCAACATCCGTGAAGAGCACGTGCAGAAGGGTGAAATCACCGTCGGCGCCAAGCTGATCGTCCTCGGCGGCCCGGCCATGCTGATCGGCCTGGGCGGCGGTGCGGCCTCGTCCATGGCCACCGGCGCCAGCTCCGCCGACCTCGACTTCGCTTCGGTGCAGCGGGAAAACCCGGAAATGGAGCGTCGTTGCCAGGAAGTCATCGACCGTTGCTGGCAGCTGGGCGACAAGAACCCGATCGCCTTCATCCATGACGTCGGTGCCGGCGGCATTTCCAACGCCTTCCCCGAGCTGGTCAACGATGGCGGCCGCGGTGGTCGCTTCGAACTGCGCAATGTGCCGAACGACGAGCCGGGCATGGCCCCGCACGAAATCTGGAGCAACGAGTCCCAGGAACGCTACGTGCTGGCCGTCAGCGCGGTCGATTTCGAGCGCTTCCAGGCCATCTGCGAACGCGAGCGCTGCCCGTTCGCGGTGGTCGGCGAGGCCACCGAAGAGCCGCAACTGACCGTTACCGACAGCCACTTCGGCAATACTCCGGTGGACATGCCGCTGGAAGTGCTGCTGGGCAAGCCGCCGCGCATGCACCGTTCGGTCACCCGCGAAGCCGAGCTGGGCGATGATTTCGACCCGTCGAAGCTTGAACTGGCCGACTCCATCGAGCGCGTCCTGCGTCATCCGGCCGTGGCCAGCAAGAGCTTCCTGATCACCATCGGCGACCGCACCATTACCGGCCTGGTCGCTCGCGACCAGATGGTCGGCCCATGGCAGGTCCCGGTGGCCGACTGCGCCGTCACCGCCACCAGCTTCGACGTCTACACCGGCGAATCCATGGCGATGGGCGAGCGCACTCCGCTGGCCCTGCTCGACGCTCCGGCGTCCGGGCGCATGGCGATCGGCGAGACCCTGACCAACATGGCCGCCTCGCGCATCGAGAAACTCTCGGATATCAAGCTGTCGGCCAACTGGATGTCGGCTGCCGGCCACCCGGGTGAAGACGCCCGTCTGTACGACACCGTCAAGGCCGTGGGCATGGAACTCTGCCCCGAGCTGGGCCTGACCATCCCGGTGGGCAAGGACTCCATGTCCATGAAGACCCGCTGGAGCGACGAAGGCGCCGAGAAGACCGTGACCTCGCCGCTGTCGCTGATCGTTACCGGCTTCGCGCCGGTGGTCGATGTGCGCAAGACCCTCACGCCAGAGCTGCGCATGGACAAGGGCGAAACCGACCTGATCCTGATCGACCTGGGCCGCGGGCAGAACCGCATGGGGGCTTCGATCCTCGCCCAGACCCACGGCAAGCTCGGTGCCCAGGCCCCGGACGTCGATGATGCCGAAGACCTGAAAGCCTTCTTCGCCGTGATCCAGGGCCTCAACGCCGATGGTCACCTGCTGGCCTACCACGACCGTTCCGATGGCGGCATGCTGGTCAGCGCCCTGGAAATGGCCTTCGCCGGGCACTGCGGCCTGAACCTGACCCTCGACACCCTGGCCGACAGCCGCGACGACGTCGCCGCCGTGCTGTTCAACGAAGAGCTGGGTGCGGTGATCCAGGTTCGCCAGGACGCCACTCCGGACGTGCTGGCGCAATTCAGCGCCGCCGGCCTGGGCGACTGCGTCGCGGTGATCGGCAAGCCGGTCAACAACGGCGAAGTGGCCATCAGCCTGAACGGCGAGATGCTCTTCGACGGCGACCGTCGCCTGCTGCAACGCGTCTGGGCCGAAACCAGCTACCAGATCCAGCGCCTGCGCGACAACGCCCAGTGTGCCGACCAGGAATTCGACCTGCTGCTGGAAGAAGAAAACCCGGGCCTGAGCGTCAAGCTGGGCTTCGACGTCAACCAGGACATCGCCGCGCCTTATATCAAGAAGGGCGTGCGTCCACAGGTTGCCGTACTGCGCGAGCAGGGCGTCAACGGCCAGGTGGAGATGGCTGCGGCGTTCGACCGCGCCGGCTTCAATGCGATCGACGTGCACATGAGCGATATCCTCGCCGGCCGCGTCGACCTCAACGCGTTCAAGGGCCTGGTGGCCTGCGGTGGCTTCTCCTACGGCGACGTCCTCGGCGCCGGTGAGGGCTGGGCCAAGTCGGCGCTGTTCAACGCCCGCGCCCGCGATGCCTTCCAGGGCTTCTTCGAGCGTACCGACAGCTTCGCCCTCGGCGTGTGCAACGGTTGCCAGATGATGTCCAACCTGCACGAGCTGATCCCGGGCACCGAATACTGGCCGCACTTCGTGCGCAACCGCTCGGAGCAGTTCGAGGCCCGTGTCGCCATGGTCGAGGTACAGAAGTCCAACTCGATCTTCCTGCAGGGCATGGCCGGTTCGCGCATGCCGATCGCCATCGCCCACGGCGAGGGCCATGCCGAGTTCTCCAGCGAGCAGGCCCTGCTCGAAGCCGACCTGTCCGGCTGCGTGGCGCTGCGCTTCGTCGATAACCACGGCAAGGTCACCGAGCGCTACCCGGCCAACCCGAACGGCTCGCCGCGCGGGATCACCGGCCTGACCAGCCGCGACGGTCGCGTCACCATCATGATGCCGCACCCCGAGCGGGTGTTCCGTGCGGTGCAGAACTCCTGGCGTCCGGACGACTGGAGCGAGGACGCCGGCTGGATGCGCATGTTCCGCAATGCGCGGGTCTGGGTGAACTGAGTTGTACAAACTCGCGTTCTTTGTCCCGCCAAGCCACCTCGACACGGTCAAGCAGGCCGTGTTCGAGGCCGGTGGCGGGCGGATCGGCGACTACGACTGCTGTGCCTGGCAGGTGCTGGGCCAGGGCCAGTTCCGCCCGCTGGACGGCGCAACGCCGTTCATCGGGCAGAGCGGGGTGGTCGAGTCGGTGGAGGAATGGCGGGTGGAACTGGTGGTGGCGGACGAGCTGATTCACCAGGTCGTTGGCGCGCTGAAGCACAGCCATCCCTATGAAACCCCGGCCTACGAGGCCTGGAAGCTCGCTGATCTCTGAAGGCTGCACGCGTCCCCTGTGGGAGCGGGTTCACCCGCGATTGCGATGGTGAATTCACTACCGTAATCGCGGGTGAACCCGCTCCCACAGAGGTTAGTGTTGTCCCTTCTTGCTGGTTACATTCGACCCAACGCTAACCTCCCGATCATGCCCCCCGGTCCTGAACAGCCCCAGGTCCACCGAAGCATCCCCATCCTCCAGTCCCATCGCACTCTCCTTGTAGGTCTTCACCAGATCCTCTCCCAACTCCACCGGAGCATTGGACAGATTGGTCCCTACCACCCGCCGGTAATCCCGTCCGCTCAGCGTTTCCTTGCTGACTTGCCCGCTGCCCAGTTCGACCTCACCCTTCGGCGCCCGCAGATCCGCACCCTTCAGGTGTACATCACCCGCGACCTCCAGATTGATCCCGTCTCGCCCGACCAGCCGGCTCGGCTCGGCAATGCTGTCGAGCTTGCGATGATCCACCTTCAGGTCCAGCGTTGGTGAAAAGCCCGGATCGACCTTCTGCACCGCCGACCCGACGCTCTTCTCCGCCTTGGCGCCCAGCGGCCCGCTGAACGACTTCACCGCATTGAGATAGCCCTGGGGATTCTTCTCCTGGCTCAGTCGTGCATCCACCTCGACTTTCAGGCCATTGACCCTATCCATCTGGCTCGCCACCAACAGGTCGCCGCCGATCTGGCCGTCGATGCGCCCGGCGTTCACGCGCACGCCCTTGAGTTGCATATCGTTGAGGCTGTCGAGGCTGAGCCGCTGCCCGGTCAGCTCGCTGTTGAGATGGCGCAGGCTGTCCAGTTGGTCCAGGGCGACCTGTGCCCGGCCGTGCAGGGCCTGCTTGTTATCGGCCTTGACCTCGGCGGGCGTCCTTGAGAACCCGGCACCGACCGTGAGCTTGAGATTGTCGCGTTTTTCCAGGTTCTGCCCCGACTCGACCAGGACCCCGCCGTTCTCCGCCGAAACGATGATCTCCTTGGCCGAAGCCTTGACCCCTTGCAGGTGAATGGCCTGCTCGCTGCTGTCCTGGCTTTTCAAGGTCAAGGTGTTTTCTGCAGTCAGGACTGCGCCGGTGGCGGTGCTGCTGGTTTCATCCACCCGACCTGTCTCGAAGTGCCCGCCCAGCCCGCCACCGTGGCCGGCGTCGGCTTTCTTGACCAGCACTTCAGCGCCGCCACCGATGTTGCTGCCGGTCGCCCGATGGGTGTCAGTGGCAGCCAGCACGTTCAGCGTACCCTGCGCGTCCAGGACGATATCCGCAGGCTTGGCCTTCGGATCACCGATGCGCGTACCGACCAGGGCCATTTCGCCAGCGGATTTCAACTGCACCACGCCCTCCGTATCGATACTGCCGACCCGCGCCTGGCTGTCGCTGCTGTCGAGCTGCTTGTGGTCGAGATAGCCACGCAGCTCCAGGGCGCTGCCGCCCGGGGTGTTGCCGGCCTTGACCCAGCCGCTGCCGTCGGTCTGGCGCAGTCTGTGGGACTGACGGTCATTGGCCTGGGCGAAGGTCAGGTCGCCACCGGCGTCGATGGTTACCGCGCCCTTGCTGCCATTGAACGCGGTGCCTTCATAGGTCCCGTCGCTGCCCAGTTGAACCTGGATGCCCTGCTGGCCATACAGGCTGCCGGGCTGCGCAGTGATGCTCTGCGTCGTGCTGTCCAGCGAGCCGCCCTTGCCGGACAGGCGCACGGCGATGTCCTTGCCGGTGGCGGTTTCCACCCGCGCGGCGCCGCTGACGTCCAGGCGCTTCACCGTTTCCCGCGTGCTGTCCTGAGCTGCCGCGAATTGATGGTCCTGCACGTCGATCCACACCTGTCCATTGCTGGCGTTGTACCGGGTGCCGGTGTCGTTCAGGGTGTCGGCCTTGACCTGGATGGCGCCGGCGCCCAGTTCGCTGACCGTGGCCGTTTCCGTGCGGCGGGTTTGCTGGCGGTTGAGATGGTCCAGCGACACGTCCACGCCCAGCGTCGGCGGGGCCAGGGCATCTTCCACCGAGCCTTGCTGGAAGCGCGCGGCCTCATTGCCGGTCACCAGGTTCTCGATGGGCCGGGTCAGGTCGCGGACCTCCAGGCTCACGCCGGCGCGCCCGCTCCAGTCCTGGTTGCCTTCACGCACCTCGTGGACCTTGGCGGTCGCGCGGTTCTCCACCTGTTGGGCGTCCACCAGCAGCGTGCCACCTGCCTCGACCTTGGCCGCCTCATTGACCAGCGCCGGCGTCTTGATGCGGATATCGCCCGGAGCCTTCAGCTCGCTGGAGAGCGGATCCAGATTGATTTCCTCGCGGGTCTGCCGCTGATGGAAACCCTCGGGGCCGCTGCCGATGCGGTCCATGCCGCCGGTCACGCCGATGCCTCCGCCAACACTTGTGTCGCTGCGCTTGCGGGTCTGCTGGTTGCTCTGCGCGCCAAGGCTGACCTGCTGGCCATCGATCAGAAGGGCGCCCTGGCTGGCGGTGAGCTTCGAACTGTCGATCGCCACCGAGGCCTTGCCGTCGATCGCGATGTTGCCGGCGCTCAGTTGGCTGGGCGTGAGGGTGGTGGTGCTGTCGCTGCTGTCCTTGTGGGTCAGTTGGTAGCCTGCTGCAGCCCGGTACTGTTTCGAGCCCGGTTTGCCATCCGCGGCCTGCTGGGTCTCGCCGGCATTGGCATAGAAGCCGCGCGCCGACTCCTGGCTGGTGTCGAGGCGGGTTTCGCTGGCGGCGCTGATGTTCACGTCCTTCGTCGCCTCCAGTTTCAGGTCGCCGCCGGCCTGCAGTTTTGCGCCGATCACCTTCAGCTCATCGGCGCTGGCCAGGCGCAGGTTGCTGTCGGAGGCGACATCGCTGACCAGCACCGAGCTGCCGCTCTGCTGGCGCTCGCTGCCGTTCTTGATCAGGCCGAAGACCTTGCTGTCGCTGTGCTGGCTGCTACGCGCCGATGTGTCATAGGCAGGCTCGACGTTGAGCGCCGCCTTCTGGCTGACCAGCAGGGCGTCATCCTTGCTGGCGATGCGGCTGCCACTGACCTGGACCTGGTCGGCGACCACGGTCAGGGCGCCGCCGGAAACCACCTGGCTGCCGAGATTGCGGGTGTCGCCGCCCTGGCCGTTGTCGTGCGTGCCGAAGAAGCTGCCGGAAACCAGGTCGCCGCGGTACTGCTTGTTGCTTTCGCTGCGGTCCTGGCGTTCGCTGGTGATGTCCAGCTGCGGCGCTTGCAGGGTCATGTCCTTGCCGCTGCGCAGGGTGCTGCCGGCCACACGCATTTCATCGCCGGCCTGCAGCTTCACCTTGCGCCCGGACAGCTCGCTGGGCAATGCGCTCTCGCGGTATTCACGGCTGTCCTTGTCGCCGCGCCAGAGGTGCTTGCGGTGGCGGACGGTTTCGTCGACGCGGACGCTTTCCAGCCCCGCACCGATATCCAGGCGGCCGCCGCTGCGCACGTCGAGGTCGCCGCCGGCCTTGACCTTGGCATTGCGCATCTGCAGGTCGGTGCCGGCCTGCAGGTCGATGCCGCCGCTGGAGGCCAGCTGGCTGCCGAGGTCCTTGCGCGTCGTGGTGGTGCGCTTGCGCTTGTAGGTCTCGGTAGTGACGAACCACCACTTCTTCTCGCGTTGCTCGTTTTCCTGCTTGATCTTCTCGCGGGTCTTGCTGTCGAGGACCAGGCGCTTGCCGGCCCGCCCTTCGACCCTGGTCGCGCTGGCGTCGATGGCGGTAAGGCGCAGGTCGTCCGTGGCGTCGAGTTCCAGCTTGCCCTTGCCGGCATCCAGGCGGCTTTGCCGGCGGGCGTTGCCGCTGATGTCGAGGTCACCGGCCGACTTCACGCTGATGCCGTCACGGGCGGTCAGCGACGGCGCGGCGATACGCACCCCGGCGCCTTCGGCGGTGCTGATGATACGAATGCGTCCGGCGCTCATGGCGCCGAACAGGTTGGCGTCGATGCTCCCCGGTGTGCCCGGGAGGTGCTCGACGATCTGCCCGCTGGCGTGATCGATACGGTTGCGACCGGCGATCACGTCGAGGTCGCCCTTGGCATCCAGCAGGCCGGCGCTTTCGATGCGCGGGGCGATCAGGGCCAGCGCGCCTTCGGTAGTGCTTGCGCCGCGGACGCCGACGTTCAGTTCGCCAGCGCCAGTGCGGCTGTCGAGTTCACTCAGGCGCCCGTCCTCGATCATTGGGCGGCCCACCAGCAGCCCGGCCTTGGTGGTGTTGATGAAGCTGCCGCCATTGATGGTGATGCCGTTGGGGTTGGCGAGGATATAGTCGGCGGGGCGGCCGAAGACTTCCTGGGGACCTTCGATCACCGAGGACTTGCGGCTGATCACCTCGTTGAGGATGGTCGAGGCAGCCTGGCCCTGGAACTGCGGGTTGGCCCCCAGTTTTCCCGCGAGCTGCGACTGACCGGCCTCGACGGCATTGTTCAGCACTACCCCGGGCTGGCCGACGTTGTAGTCGAGGAACTGGTTGTGCGACAGGCCGCTGGCCGAAGGCGCGACGATATCGATCACCGGTACGCCGTTTTGCGGGTTGATCGTCGGGGTGCCAGCGGGGCCGCTGGCAGGTTGCAGGGCCGGGTTGGCGAGGGCGCCAACTGGGGCCAGCAGGCTGGCGGTGATGGCCAGGCGCAGCAGGTTGGGGGTAAAGCAGGGTTGGGCTTGTTTCACGGTGCGGTCTCTCTCGGTGATGAGTCAGAAAACCAGGGTCAATTGCGCGCGCCAGTGGCCGGGCTCGAGGGCGTGGCGGGGCGTGTTGTCGTTGTGCAGGGCGCGCTGGTAGTCGAGACGCAGGCGGGCGTCGGGGCGGCTGAGCTCAAGTCCGGTGGACAGGCCCAGCAGGCGTTGCGAGGGGGCGCCATGGTCGAAGCGGCTCCAGCCGGCGTCGAGTCCGAGGAATGGGCGAATCTCCAGCGGCAGTGCGGTGTTCAGGGGCAGGCTTAGGGTGTTGCGCCAGACGGCGCCGCTGGAATCGGACACACCGCTGTCACGGAAGCCGCGCACGGCGGAGGCGTCGCCAATCGCTATGTGCTCCAGGGCAACGAGCGGATCGGGGCTGAATTGCAAGGCCAATTCGCTATCCCAGCGCCACCGCCGTCCGGGATTCATGCTTTCGCGGCGCTGCCAGAGCGTGGCGCGGTACTTGCGGAACTGCGGCTCGGGAGAGCGGGAGTTGAACCTTTGCGTGTCGGCACCGAACCAGGTCAGACCCTGGCTGTAGCCGAGGGCGATGCTCCATATGGCATCGTCGCGCCAACTGAGGGTGACGTCGGCATCGACGACCGTGACGGTAGGGCTCTGGAACTTGATCCTGCTATGGGACAGTCGGGTGTCTGCGTGCTTTTGGCCCAGTTGAAGGCTGTAATCGAATTGCAGGGTGTTCAGGTAGCGGAAGGTGTTCTCCAGCTTGACGCTGTACAGGTCGATGCGGCCCTCGGTGACTCGATGCGAGGCGGGGAGTGGTGCTCGGTAGTGCAGGCGGACGGCGTTCAGGCTGAAGGTCCAGGGACCCTGTGGAATGCTGTAGCTCAGGCCAAGCCTATGACTGTTTCCGGGGCTGCCTGGCAGGCTGCTGGTGCTGTGCAGCGCGAAAAAGTCGTTCTGTTCCAGGGGGCTGTCGATGCCCAGTTGCAGTCCGTGTTGGCCGCGACCCACCAGGACATTGCCGTTATTGTCCAGGCTGCCCAGCAGGCGCAGGCGCGAAGTGCGGGCGCGCTGCGAACGGATCACCACGCGCGTCCCTCCGGGCATCGAGCCGGGTTCCAGGTCGGCGCTGAGATCGACGCTCTGCAGGCGGTTCATTTGCCACAGGCCTTGCTCCAGATCACCCAGCTTCAGCGGCTTGCCGAGCAGGTCGGGAAAGGCGCGGGACAGCGACAGGGGCAGGTCCGGTTCATCGAACTCCACCGACTCCACGAAACCTTCGACGATGATGATCTCGAGCGTGCCGTTCTGCGGTGGGCTGGCCAGGTAAGGCCGGCTACCCAGGTAACCCTGGTCGAGGTAAAGCCGGGTGATCCCCTTGAGCAACTCGTTGAGATGTGTCTCGGTCATGCAGGGGTGCAGCAGTGCGTCGAGGCGTTCGCGCAGGGTTCGGCTTTTCAGCAGGGTACTTCCGGCCAGCTTCACCGCGCGGATCGGCCAGCAGTGAGCATTTCCGGAAATTGTCGGGGTGGGTTCGTCGGGTGCACCGATCGTTGGAGAGTCCAGCCGCCGCAGTTGTTGCTCGCGCCTGAGCTCGCGGGTTTCCTGCTCCTGCTCGCGCAGCAGTGGCAGCCCCGGGTTGGCCTGGGCAGTGGCGGGTCCTGGCAGCAGGGCGACAAGGATCACGGACGCCAGCAGGCACCTGCGTCCGAATAAACACGGCATGGCACGTCCCTATATTGTTGTTCTAGGACGGAGAGTCGTTATGAGGGAAAGGAATCTAGGGCACGGGGCATCCGTCTGGATGCTGGGGAAGTGCGCGAACTTGGGTGGGAAAAAGGCGGGGTTTGCTGAGGAAATTTCTGAGGGAGGTGAGTCGATAAAAAATCGAAAGTGCGGTGCGGACCCTGTGGGAGCGGGTTCACCCGCGATTGCGATGGTGACCTCGCTACCATAATCGCGGGTGAACCCGCTCCCACAGGGCCCGCGTCGTGCTTGAGATTTTCTTCAGGGCCGGATCTCGATCATGGTGCCGTCCTGCACCAGGTTCCACACTTCGCGCATGTCCGTGTTGCGCATGGCGATGCAGCCTTCGGTCCAGTCCAGCGTGTGGAACACTTCCTCGGGATACTCCCCGCCCAGCGGCGTGCCGTGGATCATGATCATGCCGCCCGGTTGCACACCTTCCCGCCGTGCCTTGGCCGCGTCCGTCACATTCGGATAGGACACGTGGATCGCCAGGTTGTAGCGGTCCGAGACCTTGCGCCAGTCCAGCCAGTAGAAGCCTTCCGGGGTGCGCTTGTCGCCTTCGCGCTCCTTGGCGCCCACAGGTTTCTTGCCGAGGGAGATGCGGTAGGTCTTCAGGGGTTCGCCATTGCTGATCAGCTCCAGGCGGCGCTGCGACTTGATCACCAGGACCTTGTCGATACGGCCCGGCGTGGGGGTTGTGGCGGGAGAAACCAGGGGCGCATCGTCCTTGACTACCGGTTTCCTGATGATGGTCTCGATATAGGCGGCCTGGGACAGCGAGGCAACACTCAGGCAGAAAAGGGCAAGCAACCAGCGCATTGAACGGTATCCCCGGAGAAGCAACTTCATGATTCGAGTGTGGGTGGCGGGGCGAAAGAAGGCGGCAGGCTATGGTTGCGCACCGGATAGTGCTGCTTTTCGCGGTCCCGATAGTAGCATTCTAGTGTGACGCGCACGGTGCGGAAAGCCAGCTCGTCCCACGGGATCTCGTGTTCCTCGAACAGGCGCACTTCGAGACTTTCGACGCCGATGTCGAAATCAAGATCGGCCAGTTCGCCGCGAAAGAACACATGGACCTGGTTGATATGCGGCAGATCGTAGAGGTGATACAGGGTCAGCTCGCCCAGGCGCGCGCAGGCTTCCTCGACGGTTTCCCGACGCGCGGCCTGCTCCATGGTCTCGCCGTTCTCCATGAAACCGGCCGGCAGCGTCCAGTAGCCCTTGCGCGGCTCGATCGCGCGGCGGCACAGCAGCACCCGGCTGCCATGATTGGGCAGCACGCCGGCCACGATATTGGGGTTCTGGTAGTGGATCGCCTGGCAGTGATCGCACACGTAGCGCAGGCGCGAGTCGCCTTCGGGAATACGCTGGGTCACCGGCTTGCCGCACGCACTGCAGTATTTCATGCTTATCTTCCTGTGGGTTGCGGCTATCTTCGCCTCCCGCTCCTGCGCCGGGCAAGGGCGATCGTCAGCGGGGCTTGGGCGCGGGACGGCTTTGGTGCATGATGCAGGACGATTCTGGAACGAGAGAGACCATGCTGGACGAGCTACTTCGCCGTGTGAGCAGTCACACACCGGGCACTTTGGAAACCGATCGTCGTTTTCCCGAGGCCGCGGTGCTGTTGCCCATCACCCGCAGCGAAGAGCCGGAGCTGGTCCTTACGTTGCGCGCCAAGGGCCTGTCCACCCACGGCGGCGAAGTGGCGTTTCCCGGCGGGCGACGCGACCCGGATGACCCTGACCTGGTATTCACCGCACTTCGCGAAGCCGAAGAAGAAATCGGCCTGCCACCGGGGCTGGTCGAGGTGGTCGGGCCGCTCAGCCCGCTGGTGTCCCTGCACGGCCTGAAGGTCACGCCGTATGTCGGGTTGATCCCCGATTACGTCGAATACCGGCCCAACGATGCCGAGATTGCCGCGGTGTTCACCGTTCCGCTGGAGTTCTTCCGCCAGGACCCGCGTGACCACACCCACCGTATCGACTACCAGGGCCGCAGTTGGTACGTGCCCAGCTACCGCTACGGTGAATACAAGATCTGGGGCTTGTCGGCGATCATGATCGTCGAACTGGTCAACCTGCTCTACGACGCGCGGATCAGCCTGCACCAGCCGCCCGAGCGCTTCACTCCACTCTGACGAGCGGGACCACCCGCCGCGCATCTACCGTGAGGATCCACGCATGAAATACCGTCTGGGCGACCTGCGGGTCGAAACCCACCCGCAAAGCTGGGTAGCGCCCAATGCCACGCTGATCGGCAAGATCCGCCTGCAGGCCGGGGCCAGCGTCTGGTTCAATGCGGTCCTGCGCGGCGACAACGAACTGATCGACATCGGCGAGAACAGCAACGTCCAGGACGGCACGGTGATGCACACCGACATGGGTTCGCCGCTGACCATCGGCCAGGGCGTGACCATCGGTCACAATGCCATGCTGCATGGCTGCACGGTGGGCGACTTCAGCCTGATCGGCATCAATGCGGTGATCCTCAACGGCGCCAGGATCGGCAAGCACTGCATCATCGGCGCCAATGCGCTGATCCCGGAAGGCAAGGAAATCCCCGACGGCTCGTTGGTCATGGGCTCGCCGGGCAAGATCGTGCGCGAGCTCACCGAGGCGCAGAAAAAGATGCTCGAAGCCAGCGCCGCCCATTACGTGCACAACGCCCAGCGCTACGCCCGCGACCTCGCGCCGCAGGAGGACTGATGAGCAGTTCAGTGGAAAAACCCGTGGCATCGCCTTGCGTCAGCATCTGTGCGCTGGACGACCACGATATCTGCACCGGCTGCCAGCGTACCGCCACGGAAATCACCCGCTGGGGGCGCATGGACAATGCCGAGCGGCGCCAGGTGCTGGCGCTGTGTCATGAGCGTGCCCTGGCTGCCGGGCTGATCTTCGGCCAGCCTGCCAAGGTCAGCTGATCCCCGGGACTTGGCCGCGCGGGGTCGGTGAAGTACCCTGTGCGGCTTGTCCACCGGTCACCTTCAATGTTCTTTCTCATCGCCTACATCGCCAGCGTGGTGCTGATCAACTACGCCTTCTCCAGTGCACCGCACCTGGATGTCATCTGGTCCGCCTGGGGCGGGCTGGTGTTCGTCCTGCGCGACATGGTGCAGACCCGCTACGGGCATGGCGCGCTGGTGGCCATGCTGGCAGCGCTGGTGCTGTCCTATGTCACTTCCGAGCCGGCCATCGCCCTGGCCAGTGCCACGGCCTTCGCCGTGTCCGAACTGATCGACTGGCTGGTGTTCAGCATCACCAGGCGGCCACTGCACGACCGTTTGTGGATCAGCTCGGCGCTGAGCATTCCCGTCGACACCTTCATCTTCTTCGGCATGATCGGCGCATTGACCCCGGCGGTAGTGGGGACGGCGCTGGCGTCCAAGTTCGCCGGTGTCACCGCCGTGTGGCTGGCGATGGCCTGGCGAGTACGCAAGAACGCAATCGCCAACTGAACCCTGCACTGAACCCTGTGGGAGCTGGCTTGCCAGCGATTTGGCCAGTCCTGACAACATCATTGCTCAAGCCGGCCCTATCGCTGGCAAGCCAGCTCCCACAGGGGTCTATGTCGCACTCCCGATCATTGCTCATGTAAAATACGCCCCTTTCGCTGGCCCGCACCGTGCTGGGGCGGTCCTGGATTTCTCTCCCTGAGGACCTGTGATGACTCGTATCGGAACTCCATTGTCGCCCACCGCGACCCGTGTACTGCTGTGCGGTTGCGGCGAGCTGGGCAAGGAAGTGGTGATCGAGCTGCAACGCCTGGGCGTTGAAGTGATTGCCGTGGACCGCTACGCCAACGCCCCGGCGATGCAGGTGGCGCACCGCAGCCATGTGATCAACATGCTCGACGGCGCTGCCCTGCGCGCGGTGATCGAGGCCGAGAAGCCGCACTACATCGTGCCGGAAATCGAAGCCATCGCCACCGCCACCCTGGTCGAGCTGGAAGCCGAAGGCTTCACCGTGGTGCCGACCGCCCGCGCCGCACAACTGACCATGAACCGCGAAGGCATCCGTCGCCTGGCCGCCGAAGAGCTGGACCTGCCGACCTCGCCGTATCACTTCGCCGACACCTTCGAAGACTACAAGGCCGCCGCCCTGGACCTCGGCTTCCCGTGCGTGGTCAAGCCGGTGATGAGTTCGTCGGGCAAGGGCCAGAGCCTGCTGAAAAGCGCCGACGACCTGCAGAAGGCCTGGGACTACGCCCAGGAAGGCGGCCGTGCCGGCAAGGGCCGGGTGATCATCGAGGGCTTCATCGATTTCGACTACGAAATCACCTTGCTGACCGTTCGCCATATCGGTGGTACCACCTTCTGCGCGCCGGTTGGCCACCGCCAGGAGAAGGGCGACTATCAGGAATCCTGGCAGCCGCAGGCGATGAGTCCGGTGGCCCTGGCCGAATCGGAGCGCGTGGCCAAGGCGGTCACCGAGGCCCTGGGCGGCCGTGGCCTGTTCGGCGTGGAACTGTTCGTCAAGGGCGACCAGGTATGGTTCAGCGAAGTGTCGCCGCGTCCGCACGATACCGGCCTGGTCACCCTGATTTCCCAGGACCTGTCGCAGTTCGCCCTGCACGCACGGGCCATCCTCGGCCTGCCGATCCCGGCGATCCGTCAGTTCGGCCCTTCGGCCTCGGCAGTGATTCTGGTGGAGGGCACGTCGCAGCAGACCGCCTTCGACAACCTCGGCGCGGCCCTGGCCGAGCCGGACACCGCACTGCGTCTGTTCGGCAAGCCGGAAGTCAATGGTCAGCGGCGCATGGGCGTGTGCCTGGCCCGTGACGAGTCGATCGAAGCGGCCCGGGCCAAGGCGACCCGCGCTTCGCAAGCGGTGAACGTCGAGCTGTAAGGCTCAAGCAAACGGGGCGTACCGCAGGGTCCGCCCCGTTTTTCGCTACAGATCCGAGTGCCGGGTTTCCTTCAGGCACAGCACGGCAATCAGGCTCAGCAGGGCCGCCGCCGAAACATAACCCCCCACCCAGCTCAAACCACCCATCACCACCAGTTTCTGCGCGAAGAACGGCGCGGCGGAGGCGCCGACGATGCCGCCCAGGTTGTAGGCCGCCGATGCGCCGGTGTAGCGCACATGGGTCGGGAACAGCTCCGGCAGCAGCGCGCCCATCGGGGCGAAGGTCACACCCATCAGGAACAGCTCGATGGCCAGGAACAGTGCCACCCCGGCGGTGGAGCCCGAGGTCAGCAGCGGCTCCATGGCGAAGCCCGAGGCGATGGCCAGCAGCGCACCGACGATCAGCACCGGCTTGCGCCCGTAACGGTCGCTGAGCCAGGCCGACAGGGGCGTGGCCAGGGCCATGAAGAGCACGGCGAAGCACAGCAGGCCAAGGAAGGTTTCCCGCGTGTAGCCCAGCGTCGATACGCCGTAGCTCAGGGAAAATACCGTGGAGATGTAGAACAGCGCGTAGCACACCACCATGGCCAGCGCGCCCAGCAGCACCGGCAGCCAGTATTGGGCGAACAGTTCGACCACTGGCATTTTCACCCGCTCGTGGCGGGCGATGGCCTTGGCGAAGACCGGGGTTTCTTCGAGCTTCAGGCGCACGTACAGGCCGACGATGACCAGCGCGGCGCTGAGCAGGAACGGAATACGCCAGCCCCAGGCACGGAAGTCCTCGTCGCTGAGGAGCATGGCCAACGCCAGGAACAGGCCGTTGGCGGCAAGGAAGCCGATGGACGGGCCCAGTTGCGGGAACATGCCGAACCAGGCGCGCTTGTTCTTCGGTGCGTTCTCCGTGGCCAGCAGCGCCGCGCCGCCCCATTCGCCGCCAAGGCCCAGGCCCTGGCCGAAGCGCAGCACGCAAAGCAGGATCGGCGCCCAGATGCCGATGCTGTCATGTCCCGGCAGGACCCCGATCAGCGTGGTACACACGCCCATCAGCAGCAGCGAGGCGACCAGTGTCGACTTGCGGCCGATGCGGTCGCCGAAATGGCCGAACAAGGCCGAGCCCAGTGGCCGGGCAAGGAACGCGATACCGAAGGTGAGGAAGGCCGACAGCATTTGTGCCGTGCCCGAGGTCTGCGGAAAGAATACCGGTCCGATCACCAGGGCGGCGGCGGTGGCATACACGTAGAAGTCATAGAACTCGATGGCGGTGCCGATGAAGCTGGCAGTGGCGACACGGGCAGGCGAGTTGCCGGACGGCACGGCGTCCGTCTCGTTGTAGGTGCTGCTGGTTGTCATCTGGTGAACCCCTGACGGTCGAGTGCTCTTCTGGCGACCTTGCCGGGTGAATGGCGAGGGGCCGGAGCGTATTTATAGGTATGACTCGCGTCGCCGAGCATACGCCCTGTCGGGGTGGGGGCGGGCGCGGGCACTGTTCGGGGTGTGAAGCAGTACCGGTAAAGCGCCATGCGGGCGGTGCGCAGTGGCCGCAAAGCGCCGGGTGCGGGTAGCGGGCGCGACGGCAGGGCTGGGTAAGCGTGTGTCGAGTATAGCCAGATTCGATACCGAATGTGTCTGGCTCGTGCGCCAGCGCTGCGGCGGATCAGGCCGCGGGGCGGGTGACGGTCCAGACCAGTATGCGGCTGGCGCGGTTGTCCTCGGTTTCGAGGATTTCCAGGCGATAACGGCCGATCTTCAGGCACACCGCACTGTCCGGAATGCTTTCCAGTGCTTCGGTCACCAGGCCGTTGAGGGTTTTCGGGCCGTCGCTGGGCAGGTGCCAGCCGAGACAGCGGTTCAGTTCGCGGATGGCGACGGCGCCTTCGATCACATAGCTTCCGTCGGCTTGTGGGTGGATATGCGGATTGTCGTGGCGATCCTGTTCCTCGAACTCGCCGACTATCTCTTCAAGGATGTCTTCCAGGGTGACGATGCCCTGCACTTCGCCGTACTCATCAACGACGATGCCCATGCGCCGCTGCTGCTTGTGGAAATTCAGCAACTGCAGTTGCAGCGGGGTGCTTTCCGGGACGAAGTATGGCTCGTAGCAGGCGGCCAGCAGGTTCTTGAAGGTCAGTTCTGCATTGGGCAGCAGGTGGGCGACGTGGCGTATGTTCAACACCGCCTGGACCTGGTTGATATCACTGTGGAACACCGGCAGGCGCGTGTGCTTGCAGGCGATCAGGCGGGCAGTGATTTCTTCGATGGTCTCGTCGAGGTTGACGCCGTCCACCTCGCTGCGCGGGACCAGGATATGGTTGACCGTGATCTTTTCCAGGGCCAGCAGGCTGGCGGGCAGGGTGCGGGCGTCCGGTTTCTCGCTGTCCTGGTCACTATCATCCGGCAGCGAATCGTCGGGCTGGTGATGGTTGACCACCGCAGGCCTGACCGCGAATGGCCGTACGATCACGCGGGCGATGCCGTCCAGCAGGCGGGCCAGGGGCTGCAGCAGGTAGAGCGGGAACCTGAGGATCATGCCGAGGCCGATGAACGCCTCCGGATTGCGCCGCGCCAGTTGCCGCGGCAGGTACTCGGCGCAGACCAGCAGGAGCAGGGCGGCACCCAGGCAGCCCAGCCAGAAACCGCGCTCGCCCTGGCAGTGCAGGCCGGCGAGGGCCGCGAGGGCGAGCACCAGCAATTTGCCGAGGGTGGCGCCGAGCACCAGGGCCTGCTCCGGAATGCTGTCGAGGGCTGGATGGCGATCCTGGTCGCGAACCCTGGCCAGGCGCTGGCGTGCACTATCAACCGCACTGAACAGTGCCGACCACAACAAGGCCAGGGCCAGTAGCCCGAATAGCGGAGCCAGCGGCAGAGTGTTCATCGATCGCTCGTCAGATATGCAGGATGAATTCGCGTACCAGCTTGCTGCCGAAGTAGGCCAGCATCAGCAGGCAGAAGCCGGCCAGGGTCCAGCGGATGGCCTTGTGTCCGCGCCAGCCCAGGCGGGTGCGGCCCCACAACAGGACGCCGAACACCACCCAGGCGACGCAGGACAGCAGGGTCTTGTGCACCAGGTGCTGGGCGAACAGGTTGTCCAGGAACAGCCAGCCGGACACCAGCGACAGCGAGAGCAGCCCCCAGCCGGCCCAGAGGAAGCCGAACAGCAGGCTTTCCATGGTCTGCAGCGGCGGGAAGTTGCGGATCAGGCCGGACGGGTGCTTGTGCTTGAGCTGGTGATCCTGCACCAGCAGCAACAGCGCCTGGAACACCGCGATGGTGAACAGGCCGTAGGCCAGGATCGACAGGAGGATATGGGCGAGGATGCCGGGCTCTTCATTGACCAGCGGCACCGTGCCGGACGGCGCGAACTGGGCGATCAGCGCGGTCAGCAGGCCGAGGGGGAAGAGCAGCAGGAGCAGGTTTTCCACCGGGATGCGCAGGCAGGCGACCAGGGTGATGGCGATCACGGCGGTGGCGATCAGGCTCGCGGCGCTGAAGAAGTCCAGGCTCAGGCCCAGGGGGGTAAGCAGTTGCCAGAACAGCGCGGTGCCCTGGGCGAGCACGGCCAGGGCGCCGAGCAGGCCGAGCAGCCGTTTGTCGGCCTTGACACCGCGGGCCAGGCCGGTGCCTTGGAGGATGATCGCGGCGGCGTAAAGGCAGGCGGCAATCAGGTTGGGTAGCAAGCTGGGTGACAAGGGGAGCATAAGTCCTGTTAGGCAAGCCCGAAAGTCGAGGAGTTTGGCATAGAACCCGGCCCCCTAGGAAGCATGGTGGTAGACGGCCGGTGCGCTCCGGTCCTGCACCATGGTGTGCGCTGGCGCGAGTCTTCGCTATAATCGCGCCCCTGTCCGTGCCCACGGCTGGCTAAACCCCGGTTCCACAGAGCCTGAAAGGATCCCCATGTTTGAAAACCTGACCGATCGTCTGTCACAGACGCTGCGCCATGTCACCGGCAAGGCCAAGCTGAACGAAGACAACATCAAAGACACCCTGCGCGAAGTGCGCATGGCGTTGCTCGAGGCCGACGTCGCCCTGCCGGTGGTCAAGGATTTCGTCAACAAGGTCAAGGAACGTGCGGTCGGTACCGAGGTTTCCCGCAGCCTGACCCCGGGCCAGGCCTTCGTGAAGATCGTCCAGGCCGAACTCGAAGAACTGATGGGCGCGGCCAACGAGGACCTGAGCCTGAACGCCGCGCCGCCTGCCGTGGTGCTGATGGCCGGTCTGCAGGGTGCGGGCAAGACCACCACTGCCGGCAAGCTGGCGCGCTTCCTCAAGGAGCGCAAGAAGAAGACCGTCATGGTCGTCTCTGCCGACGTCTATCGCCCTGCGGCGATCAAGCAGCTGGAAACCCTGGCCAACGACATCGGCGTGACCTTCTTCCCGTCCGACATCAGCCAGAAGCCCGTGGCCATCGCCGAAGCGGCGATCCGTGAAGCCAAGCTGAAATTCATCGACGTGGTCATCGTCGACACCGCCGGCCGTCTGCATATCGACGCCGACATGATGACCGAGATCAAGGACCTGCACGCTGCGGTCAAGCCGGTCGAAACGCTGTTCGTGGTCGACGCCATGACCGGCCAGGACGCCGCCAACACGGCCAAGGCCTTCGGCGATGCCCTGCCGCTGACCGGCGTGGTGCTGACCAAGGTCGACGGTGACGCCCGTGGCGGTGCCGCCCTGTCGGTGCGTGCCATCACCGGCAAACCGATCAAGTTCATCGGCATGGGCGAGAAGACCGAGGCCCTGGAGCCGTTCCACCCGGACCGTATCGCCTCGCGCATCCTCGGCATGGGCGACGTGCTCAGCCTGATCGAGCAGGCCGAGCAGAACATCGACAAGGCCAAGGCCGACAAGCTGGCCAAGAAGCTGAAGAAGGGCAAGGGCTTCGATCTCGAGGACTTCCGCGACCAGCTGCAACAGATGAAGAACATGGGCGGCCTCGGCGGCCTGATGGACAAGCTGCCGAGCATCGGCGGGGTCAACCTGGCGCAGATGGGCAACGCCCAGGGTGCGGCCGAGAAGCAGTTCAAGCAGATGGAAGCGATCATCAACTCGATGACCCCGGCCGAGCGCCGTGACCCTGACCTGATCAGCGGTTCGCGCAAGCGCCGGATCGCCATCGGTTCCGGCACCCAGGTGCAGGACATCGGCCGCCTGATCAAGCAGCACAAGCAGATGCAGAAGATGATGAAGAAGTTTTCTGCCAAGGGTGGCATGGCCAAGATGATGCGCGGCCTGGGCGGCATGATGCCCGGCGGCGGCATGCCCAAGCTGTAAACCCGATTCGCGGTGCGGCCTCGATTACCGGGGCCGCGCCCGGAACCCGCCTCGCGGCGGGGACATGGCCATCTCTATGAAGAGTGGCTTCATTGCAGATCTGTATGACAGGCAGGCGTTTGCCAGAAAAAAGGCATTTGCAAAAGCCCGTGTATTCCTTGAGAATATGCGGCCTTTCGGGTACCCGTACCCGTTTGGCCTATAGATTTGCAGCACCGACTACAGGAACGATGTTCACATGGTAACCATCCGTCTTGCCCGTGGCGGCTCCAAAAAGCGCCCATTCTACCACCTCACCGTGACCAACAGCCGCAATGCGCGCGATGGTCGTTTCGTTGAGCGTATCGGCTTCTTCAACCCGATTGCTTCGGGCGCAGAAGTCAAGCTGTCCGTAAACCAGGAGCGTGCCACCTACTGGCTGTCTCAAGGTGCCCAGCCGTCTGAGCGCGTTGCTCAGCTGCTGAAGGAAGCTGCCAAGGCCGCTGCCTGAGCAATATGAACGCGACGCCAGAAAATGCGGACGACCTGATCGTCGTCGGCAAGATTTTTTCGGTACACGGCGTTCGCGGCGAGGTGAAGGTGTTTTCCTTTACCGATCCGATCGACAACCTGTTGCAGTACCGCCACTGGACGCTTCGGCGCGAAGGCGTGGTCAAGCAGGTAGAGCTGGTCAAGGGCCGATCCGGTCAAAAGGATCTGGTCGCCAAGCTCAAGGGGCTGGACGATCGCGACGAAGCACGTCTTCTGAGCGGTTTTGAGATCTGTATCTCGAGAAGCCTTTTGCCCAACCTGGCCAACGACGAGTACTACTGGTACCAGCTCGTGGGCCTGAGTGTCATCAACCAGGACGGACAACTGTTCGGCAAGGTTGATCACCTGTTGGAGACCGGCGCGAACGATGTAATGGTGGTCAAGCCCTGTGCTGGCAGCCTGGATGATCGTGAACGGCTACTGCCTTATACCCGGCAGTGCGTGTTGGCAATCGACCTGGCGGCGAGTGAGATGAGGGTCGAATGGGATGCGGATTTCTAAGCGATGGCGAGCCTGCGCGTAGAAGTCATCACGTTGTTCCCCGAGATGTTCTCGGCCATCAGTGAGTACGGCATTACCAGCCGCGCGGTGAAACAGGGGTTGTTGCAACTGACCTGCTGGAACCCGCGGGACTACACCACGGATCGTCACCACACGGTGGATGATCGGCCTTTTGGCGGTGGTCCGGGCATGGTGATGAAGATCAAGCCTCTGGAAGACGCCCTGGTCGAGGCCAGGCAGGCAACCGGAGGAGCGGCGAAGGTGATCTACCTTTCGCCACAAGGCCGCAAGCTGAACCAGTCGGCGGTCAAGGACCTGGCAACCCATGAATCGTTGATTCTGATTGCCGGTCGTTACGAAGGCATCGACGAGCGCTTTATCGAGGCTCATGTCGATGAAGAGTGGTCGATTGGCGACTATGTACTGTCTGGCGGCGAGCTGCCGGCGATGGTCCTGATCGATGCGGTTACGCGGCTGCTGCCCGGAGCTTTAGGGCATGTGGACTCGGCGGAGGAGGATTCCTTCACCGACGGTCTGCTGGATTGCCCGCACTACACCCGACCCGAGGTGTATGCGGATCAGCGTGTACCCGACGTGTTGCTCAGTGGCAACCATGCACACATCCGGCGTTGGCGTTTGCAGCAGTCCCTTGGGCGGACCTGGGAACGACGCGCCGATCTTCTGGAAAGTCGCTCACTTTCTGGAGAAGAGAAGAAGCTGCTCGAGGAATACATCCGCGAGCGGGACGATAGTTAACGTATCGATGGTAAATCCGTGATTTGCCTTAGGAGCACAAGATGACCAACAAAATCATTCAGCAGATCGAAGCTGAGCAGATGAGCAAAGAGATCCCTACCTTTGCCCCGGGCGACACCATCGTCGTTCAGGTGAAAGTGAAGGAAGGCGATCGTTCCCGTCTGCAGGCGTTCGAAGGCGTTGTAATCGCCAAGCGCAACCGCGGTCTGAACAGCGCATTCACCGTTCGCAAGATCTCCAACGGTGTTGGCGTTGAGCGTACTTTCCAGACCTACAGCCCGCAAATCGACAGCCTGGCCGTGAAACGTCGTGGTGACGTGCGTAAAGCCAAGCTGTACTACCTGCGTGACCTGTCCGGTAAAGCAGCTCGCATCAAGGAAAAACTGGCCTGAGTCCAGTCCGACCTTTGCGAAAGAAAGGGCAGCCCTCGGGCTGCCCTTTTTGCATTCTGAAAGTCTGCGCGGATCCTGTGGGAGCGGGTTTACCCGCGATTGCAAGGGTGGCTGCACTACCGTAATCGCGGGTGAACCCGCTCCCACAGGGTCGCTTCTTGGCTTCGTCGCCATCGACGAGGATAAGCGTCCCATCTCAGTCCCGAGGCTGGATCAACGCCAGCAACGTCCAGCCGGTTCCCGGCCTGGGCTGGCTGTCCGGGCTGAACACATGCACCCAGCCCTGGGCATCCCGGGCGAACAACAGCGTCGCTCGCTCGCCATGCAGGGCCTGATAGGCCTCCCAGCCAAATGCCTCGGTCAGGTGCGTGCTGTACAGCTCGGCGCCCTGGTGCAACTGGTTGGCCAGTTGCACATAGGTCAGTGCCTGGCTGCCCAGGGCCTCGCCACGGTGTTCGTGACTGGCGCGGTGCTTGTCGCTGCGCCTGACCTCAAGGCCGCTGGCCAGAGCGAACAGGCGTTGCGGGCCGAACTCATGACGGAAGCGCATGCACGCCAGTGCATTCAGCTCGCCGGCGGGGGACAGCCCGAGCAGGTGCCCGAGGCCGACCAGATCCAGGTGGACTTCAGCATGTTGTGACGCCGGGTTGCCGAAATAGGTCGGTAGCCCGTCCATGCGCGCCGCGCAGATGTTCTCCCAGCTGGAGTCGGTCAGCAGTACCCGGCAGCCCATCTCCTGCAACGCCTTGCCGATGGCCCGCGCCGGCGGGTTGGCGCCGACGATGAGGAAACCGCTGGGCGCCGGGTCCGCCACTTTCAGCAGGCGCGCCAGGGGACGTGCCGTAGCACTTTGCAGGACCACGGTGCCGATGATCACGGCGAAGGTCAGTGGCACCAGGAGCAGGGCGCCTTCATGCCCGGCTTCATCCAGGCGGATGGCGAAGATCGCCGACACGGCAGCAGCGACTATGCCCCGCGGCGCTACCCAGGCCAGCAAGGCCCGCTCCCGCCAGGTCAGCGGCGATCCCCAGGTCGAAAGGGCGACATTCAGCGGCCGGGCAATCAACTGGATGACCAGCAGCAGAGCCAGCACTGCGGGGCCAAGGCCGAGCAGGGCGTTCAGGTCCAGACGCGCCGCCAGCAGGATGAACAGCCCGGAAATCAGCAGCACGCTGAGGTTTTCCTTGAAATGCAGGATCTGCCGTACATCCACGCCTTTCATATTGGCCAGCCACATGCCCATGACCGTGACCGCCAGCAGCCCGGATTCGGCCATGACCTGGTTGGCCGCGACGAAAATCCCCAGCACCGCCGCCAGCGAAGCCAGGTTGTGCAGGTATTCCGGCAGCCACTGTTCGCGCATCACCTGGCCGAGCAACCAGCCACCCGCCGCGCCGAAGGCGCAACCGTAGAACAGCACCCCGGCGAAGGTCTTCAGGCTCTGGCTCAGGCCTTCGTCGGCAGCGCTGGCAATGATGAAGCTGTACACCACCACGGCCAGCAGTGCGCCGATCGGGTCGATGACGATTCCTTCCCAGCGCAGGATATTGGCGATGGTCGCCTTGGGACGCACTACCCGCAGCATGGGTACGATCACCGTCGGCCCGGTGACCAGGGTAAGGGTGCCGAACAGCACCGCCAGCGGCCAGTCGAAACCCAGCAGCCAGTGGGTGGCCAGGGCGATGACGATCCAGGTCGCCAGTGCGCCGAGGGTCACCATGCGTTGCACGACGGCGCCGATGTCGCGCCATTGCGAGAGGTGCAGGGTCAGGCTGCCCTCGAACAGGATCAGTGCCACCGCCAGGGATACCAGCGGCATCAGCAACGGGCCGAACATGGCCTGCGGATCGAGCCAGCCCAGCACCGGACCGACAAGGATGCCGCCAAGCAGGAGAAAGAGGATCGCCGGCAGCTTCAGGCGCCAGGCCAGCCACTGGCAGCCCAGTGCCGCCAGCCCTATGCCGCCAAAGGTCAGCAGGATCTGTTGCTCGCTCATTCGGATTTCCCTATGCCGGCATGGTTATGGAAGACTAGCGGTCTTTCAGCGTTTTCATCCTGTGTTTTCCGAGTTGTCATGCCCGCCATCGACCATCCCCTGATCGACCAGTTTCTCGATGCCTTGTGGCTCGAGAAAGGCCTTTCAGACAACACCCGTGCCTCCTATCGCAGCGACCTGGCCCTGTTCAACGGCTGGTTGCAGGACAAGGGCATCGCCCTGCCAGACGCCGGCCGCGAGCTGATCCTCGATCACCTGGCATGGCGCCTGGACCAGGGATACAAGCCCCGTTCCACGGCGCGTTTCCTCTCCGGTGCGCGTGGTTTCTATCGTTATTTGCTGCGGGAAAAGCTGATAGAGGTCGATCCGACCCTGCAGGTGGACATGCCGCAGTTGGGGCGACCACTGCCCAAGTCCTTGTCCGAAGCGGATGTCGAAGCCCTGTTGCGGGCCCCGGACCTCAGCGAAGCCATCGGCCAGCGCGACCGCGCGATGCTCGAAGTGCTCTACGCCTGTGGCCTGCGGGTGACCGAGCTGGTTAGCCTGACCCTCGACCAGATCAACCTGCGCCAGGGCGTGCTGCGGGTGATGGGCAAGGGCAGCAAGGAGCGCCTGGTGCCCATGGGCGAGGAGGCGGTGCTGTGGATCGAGCGCTACCTGCGCGATGGGCGGGCCGACCTGCTCAATGGGCAGCCCAGTGATGTGCTGTTTCCCAGCCAGCGCGGCGAGCAGATGACTCGCCAGACCTTCTGGCACCGTATCAAGCACCACGCGAAGGTCGCCGGTATCGGCAAGACGCTGTCGCCGCACACCCTGCGCCACGCCTTTGCCACCCACCTGCTCAACCACGGCGCCGACCTGAGGGTGGTGCAGATGCTCCTAGGCCATAGCGATCTCTCCACCACCCAGATCTATACCCATGTCGCCAAGGCTCGCCTACAGGAGCTGCATGCCCGTCATCATCCACGCGGCTAGCCGCTATTCGGCTTCTCGACGGCCCGTGTACAGGGCAGTGAATGTGGTAGTCTTTCAATGTTCACGTCCTGGGCCGGCGAAATCCCCGCGTTTTCAGCACGGGCGTCCCTATTCCGGTCCTATGCAAGGAGTTTTCCCCTCATGCGCTTGATCCAGACCCTCGCGGCCGCCGCCCTGGCGCTGGTCACCTCGTTCGCCGTGGCCGACGAGGCCGACAAGGCGATTCGCGACACGCTGAAGTCGCTGGCTTCCGACATCCCGGTGGAGAGCATCGACAAGAGCCCGTTCAACGGCCTGTACGAAGTCAAGCTGCAGGGCGGTCGGGTCCTGTATGCCAGTGCTGACGGCCAGTATGTGGTGCAGGGCAATCTGTACGAGGTGAAGGACGGTAAGCCGGTGAACCTCACCGAGAAGGCCGAGCGCGCCGGCATCGCCAAGACCATCAATGGCATTCCGACCTCGGACATGGTGGTCTATCCGGCCAAAGGCCAGGCCAAGTCGCACATCACCGTCTTCACCGACACCACCTGCCCGTATTGCCACAAGCTGCACGAAGAAGTCGCGGAGCTGAACAGGCTCGGTGTCGAAGTGCGCTATGTCGCCTTCCCGCGCCAGGGCCTCGGCTCGCCGGGTGATGAACAGCTGCAGGCGGTCTGGTGTTCCAAGGACCGCAACTCGGCCCTCGACAAGATGATCGGCGGCAAGGAAATCAAGGCCGCCAAGTGCGAGAACCCGGTGAGCAAGCAGTTCGCCATGGGCCAGTCGATCGGTGTCAACGGCACCCCGGCCATCGTCCTCGAGGATGGCCAGGTGATCCCGGGCTACCAGCCGGCCAAGCAAGTGGCCGCGCTGGCCCTGGCCGGCGCCAAGTAATGTAATCAATCAGTGGGCCGCCTTCATGGGGAGACGGCTTTTTTCACGGCTGGCCGAGGGGCTGGCCGTTCAATGGGGAGTTCACAGTGAAACCGGTCAAAGTAGGCATCTGTGGGTTGGGGACCGTCGGTGGCGGAACCTTCAATGTACTTAAGCGTAACGCCGAGGAAATCGCCCGCCGCGCCGGGCGTGGAATCGAAGTGGCACAGATTGCCATGCGTTCGCCCAACCCGAACTGCCAGATTACCGGTACCCCCATTACCGCTGACGTGTTCGAGGTAGCGAGCAACCCCGATATCGATATCGTCATTGAACTGATTGGCGGCTACACCGTGGCCCGCGACCTGGTGCTCAAGGCCATCGACAATGGCAAGCACGTGGTCACCGCGAACAAGGCGTTGATCGCGGTGCACGGCAACGAAATCTTCGCCCGCGCCCGCGAGAAGGGCGTCATCGTCGCCTTCGAGGCGGCCGTGGCCGGCGGCATCCCGGTGATCAAGGCGATCCGCGAAGGCCTGTCGGCCAACCGCATCAACTGGGTTGCCGGCATCATCAACGGCACCGGCAACTTCATCCTTACCGAGATGCGCGAGAAGGGCCGTACCTTCCCTGACGTGCTGGCCGAAGCCCAGGCCCTGGGTTACGCCGAAGCCGATCCGACCTTCGACGTCGAAGGCATCGATGCCGCGCACAAGCTGACCATCCTCGCGTCCATCGCCTTCGGCATCCCGCTGCAGTTCGACAAGGCCTACACCGAGGGCATCACCCAGCTGACCACCGCTGACGTGAACTACGCCGAAGCCCTGGGCTACCGCATCAAGCACCTCGGCGTTGCACGCAGCACCGCCGCCGGCATCGAGCTGCGGGTACACCCGACCCTGATCCCGGCCGACCGCCTGATCGCCAACGTCAACGGCGTGATGAACGCGGTGATGGTCAACGGCGACGCCGCCGGTTCGACCCTGTTCTACGGTGCCGGCGCCGGCATGGAGCCAACTGCTTCCTCGGTGGTCGCCGACCTGGTGGACGTGGTTCGCGCCATGACTTCCGACCCGGAAAACCGCGTACCGCACCTGGCCTTCCAGCCGGACTCGCTGTCCGCCCACCCGATCCTGCCGATCGAAGCCTGCCAGACCGCGTACTACCTGCGCATCCAGGCCAAGGACCACCCGGGCGTACTGGCCCAGGTGGCGAGCATCCTCTCCGAGCGTGGCATCAACATCGAATCGATCATGCAGAAGGACGTCGAGGAACAGGACGGCCTGGTACCGATGATCCTGCTTACCCACGAGGTGCAGGAACAGCGCATGAACGATGCCATCGTCGCCCTGGAAGCCCTGCAGGATGTGGTCGGCAAGGTCGTGCGGATCCGCGTCGAACAGCTCAATTAATCGTCTGCGGCGGGCCGAGGCCCGCCGCTTGAATCATAGGTTTGCCCAAATGCGCTATATCAGTACCCGTGGCCAGGCTCCTGCCCTGAATTTCGAAGACGTCCTGCTGGCGGGCCTCGCCAGTGACGGTGGCCTCTACGTTCCGGAAAACCTGCCGCGCTTCACCCAGGAAGAGATCGCTTCCTGGGCCGGCCTGCCGTACCACGAGTTGGCGTTCCGGGTGATGCGTCCGTTCGTTACCGGCAGCATCGCCGATGCCGATTTCAAGAAGATCCTCGAAGAAACCTACGGCGAGTTCGCCCACGCCGCAGTGGCACCGCTGCGCCAGTTGAACAGCAATGAGTGGGTGCTCGAGCTGTTCCACGGTCCGACCCTGGCGTTCAAGGACTTCGCCCTGCAACTGCTCGGCCGCCTGCTGGACCACGTCCTGGCCAAGCGCGGCGAGCGCGTGGTGATCATCGGTGCCACCAGCGGCGACACCGGTTCCGCGGCCATCGAAGGCTGCCGTCGCTGCGACAACGTCGACATCTTCATCCTCCACCCGCACCAGCGTGTGTCGGAAGTGCAGCGCCGCCAGATGACCACCATCATGGGCGAGAACATCCATAACATCGCCATCGAAGGCAACTTCGACGACTGCCAGGAAATGGTCAAGGCCAGCTTCGCCGACCAGGGCTTCCTCAAGGGCACCCGCCTGGTGGCGGTCAACTCGATCAACTGGGCGCGGATCATGGCCCAGATCGTCTACTACTTCCACGCGGCCCTGCAGCTCGGCGGCCCGGCCCGTTCCGTGGCGTTCTCGGTGCCGACCGGCAACTTCGGCGACATCTTCGCCGGCTACCTGGCGCGCAACATGGGCCTGCCGATCAGCCAACTGATCGTCGCCACCAACCGCAACGACATCCTGCACCGCTTCATGAGCGGCAATCAGTACGTCAAGGAAACCCTGCACGCGACCCTGTCGCCGTCCATGGACATCATGGTTTCCTCGAACTTCGAGCGCCTGCTGTTCGACCTGCACGGCCGCAACGGCGCGGCGATCGCCGAGCTGATGGCCAGCTTCAAGCAGGGTGGTGGCTTCAGCGTCGAGCAGGATCGCTGGACCGAAGCGCGCAAGCTGTTCGACTCCCTGGCCGTGGATGACGCACAGACCTGCGAAACCATCGCCGAGGTCTTCGCCCAGACTGGCGAAGTGCTGGACCCGCACACCGCCATTGGCGTCAAGGCCGCCCGCGAATGCCGCCGCAGCCTGGACACCCCGATGGTGGTGCTCGGCACGGCGCATCCGGTCAAATTCCCGGAAGCGGTGGAAAAGGCAGGTGTCGGCAAGGCACTGGAACTGCCAGCGCACCTGGCAGACCTGTTCTCGCGGGAGGAAAAATGCACCGTACTGGCCAATGACCTGGGCAAGGTCCAGGCCTTCGTAAGCCAGCATGGCAATCGTGGCAAGCCGCTGTAAGCGGTACGCGGTGAAGAAAGCCCGTCCTCAGTGACGGGCTTTTTAATGCGTGAGTGCCGGCAAATCGCTGGCCTCATCACTGCGGTGCAGCGGTCCGGCAAGCCAGCCACACAAGGTGCGGCATTCACAGGACCTGTGGGAGTCCGCCCAGCCTTTCGGGCTGCGCTGTCGTACAGAGAACAGTTCCAAGGCACGACGCGTACCCTGTGGGAGCGGGTTTACCCGCGATTGCTATGGTGAATTCACCTACGTAATCGCGGGTAAACCCGCTCCCACAGGGGCCTTGCAAATCAAAGAGTTATGTCTTGTTCTATGAGCGCTGGCTTGCCAGCGATGAGGCCAAGCGCACAAGGCAGCCATTTCCTGATCTACCGTCAGATCCCCAGTCGGAAATATTCACCGTTCTTTCGGATTTTTCCTATAGGTTGCCTCGCACACTTTCCCTAGAGTCGCAGCTTCGTGCCATCACGGAGGCCTGCCCAATGCATTCGCTCAAGGTCCTGATCCTCGAAGACCATCCCTTTCAGCTCATGGCCCTGCACCAGATGCTCAATGCCAATGGCGTGTTCGATGTGCTTGTCGCCGAGTCGGTTGCGGCGGCCATGCAGATGCTGGAGCGCCGTGGTCCGGTAGACGTGGCGATCTGCGACCTGTACATGGACGGCCCGGACGGCCTGGCGCTGATCCGCTACCTGGCGCAACACCGACTGGCTTCGGCAGTGATCGTGCTCAGCGACGCCGAGCCGGCGCTGCTCGACAACATCGCCGAACTTGCCCCGCAACTGGGCCTGCGCCTGCTCGGCTGTGTGCAGAAACCGGCCAGCGGGGCGCTGCTGCATCGCTTGCTCAATGATTATCTGGAACGCATCGGCGAACTGCCCGCGCCCGAAGCTACTGCACAAATCTTCGAACTGAACCGGCTTTCCCCGGAGCAACTGGCCCATTCCCGGGAGCAATGGAAAGTCCGCTACCAACCCAAGGTCGATGCCGGCGGCACGCTGTTGGGTGTCGAAGCTTCGGTACGCTGGCAACATCCGACCCTGGGCTCGCTCACCCCGGGCCAGTTCTTCGTCGCGCTGCAGGGCGCCGGGCTGCTGGAAATGCTGACCTGGCATGTGCTGGAAAAGGCCGTGGCACTCAGCGCGGCGATCCGCCTGGAAGACCGGCGACCGATGCCGGTGGCGGTGAACCTGCCTACGCCGAGCCTGCTCGACGATACGTTCGCCGAACGCTTGCGCGCCCTGCTGCTGCAGCATCGACTGCCGGCCAGTGCCTTGACCCTCGAACTCGCCGAATCCCACTGTGCCCATCTCGATGCGGTGCACTTGCAACGCCTGGCGGACCTGCGCCAGCTCGGCTGCAAATTGTGCCTGGACGGCTTCGGCCGTGGTGCCGCCAACCTCCGGCAACTGTTCGACCTGCCGCTCAGCGAGGTGAAGCTTCCCGGGGAGTTCGTCCGTGGCATGGCCGAGGATGGCAAGAAGGCAGCTGTGGTGGCCTCGGCCTTGATCCTGGCCCGGCGCAGCGCACTGGACGTGGTGGTGGAGGATGTCGACACCCTGGCCGACTGGCACGCCGCACAGGGGCTTGGCGATTCCTGCCTGCAGGGCGGTTTCATCGCCTGGCCGATGACCGGCGGCGAACTGCTCCATTGGATCGATGCCCGCGGGCCTTCGACCAATGGCCAGCAAGGCGTCGCTTGAATCGTTAGTGGCTTTTTGATATTGCTGCGAGGGAGGGCAGTTCAAGCTGTCATCTTTGCCGGGCATGCTCCGGTGATCCCCTGGTGAAAGCCCGTGGTGTCGAACTTTTTCGAGATTGGCGGGGTCAGTCAAAGACCACTTGGTTCTAACGAGGTGAATAAGTGAACAAGATGGAATCTGTCAGCTTGTTGCTCAATGAAGCATTGGCACCTTATCAGGTCATCCTGGAGCCCTTGGGGACGGGCAGTTTCACGCTGTCGTTACGTGACGAGAACGGTTTTCAGATTTTGCAGCGCACCACACCGGCCGGCCAGTTGCAGGACCAGCGCCTGCTGGTGGACCTGGTAGACGGCCTGCAGCGCGACCTGCGCATCGCCGAGGGGCGCTTGCAGCCCTGCGTGATCGCCGCCTGGCAGCATGCCCGGCAGGGGCGCGAGTTGTCGGCCAGCCTGTAAGGGAACCTTTGGCGCAGACGACACTCAGACGTTATACAGGTGGCGAACTGGCATTTTGCTCCGATGCCAGCGCACCGCCTCTACGCAAGGCCATCCAAGGGCCAGCGTTTAACCCCGATCGGGCTCCCCACCGTTCGGGGTTTCTTTTTTCCCGCTACGGATGGTCCTCGACGAAGAAATGCCGTGCGTCCTCCAGGTAGGTCTTGCGGGTCTGTTCGTCGAGCCATGCGGCATACAGCGGCGGCAGGCGTTGTTCGCGCATCTCCAGCAGCAAGCGGTCGATATGGCTGACGGCCTCGCGTCCTTGCGGGGTGTCGGAACAGCCAACATGGATGAACTGGTACTGGGCCATGCCCTGGATCGGATAGAAGGCCAGGTCGTCCAGCGGCTGGTCCGACTCGACACTGAGGTAACGGACTTCTGGCCAATAGCCCAGCAACCACTTCAGGCGCCCCAGATGCTGCATCTGCAACAGGCTGCGCATCGCGTCGTTGCCGTAATGCGCGGTCAGGGTGTCGGGCGGAGCGGCCTTGAGCAGCATGTCCACCGGCGGGCTGTAGCTACGTTCGGCGACCATGCCCAGGCGCGACGAACCGCTGGCCAGCAGGCGCTGCAGATCGACCTTGCCGTCCACCAGGAACGGCTCGACCATCGCCGCATCCTGCTTGCGCACGATCAGGCCGTTGCTCAGGGTACCCATGCTTGGCACCGAGAAATAAATGAATTTCGCCCGCTCCGGGGTCCACAGCAGGGTCGGGTCGCAGGTGAAGCTGGGCTCGGCGAGCATCTGCATGGCGCGAGCCCGGTTGACCCGCAGGATGCTGTGGTCGTATTCGGGCATTTGCTCGATCAACCGGGCGAGCAGTTGATCCACCGCGCCCAGGCCCTTTTGCGAACCTTCGAAGATGGTCAAGGGCGGCAGGTCGCGCAACAGCCAGGTCAGGCGCTCCCTGGCTTCGATCACGCCGGAAATACCCAGCAAGGCCCCGAGCAGCAAGCCGAGGCCGGTACTGCGTAGCAGCGCTTTCAGATGGCACCCTGCTCGCGCAGCGCGCCGATCGCGGCCGGATCGTAGCCCAGGCCGGCGAGCAACTGGTCGGTGTGCTCGCCGAGCGTCGGTCCCACCCATTCGCTGGAGCCCGGTGTATCGGACAACTTGGGCACGATGCCCGGCATCCTGAAGGGCTTGCCGTCAGGCAGCTTCGCCTGCAGGAACATTTCGCGAGCGAGGTACTGCGGGTCGCTGAACATGTCTTCGGCGCTATAGATGCGGCTGGCGGGTACTTCGGCGTCGTTGAGGGTGCGCATCAGCTGTTCCAGCGGCACGCTGTTGGCCCAGCGGTCGATTACCCCGTACAGCTCGTCGCGCCGGGCATCGCGCCCATCGTTGCTGGCCAGCGTCGGATCCTCGGCCAGGTCGGCGCGGCCAATGGCGAGCATGAAGCGCTTGAAGATGGCATCGCCGTTGGCGCCGATCTGCACGTGCTTGCCGTCGGCGCTGGCATGGATGGAGGAGGGGGTGATGCCGGGCATGATGTTGCCGGTACGCTCGCGGATGAAGCCGAACACATCGAATTCCGGGACCATGCTTTCCATCATGGCGAAGATGGCTTCGTACAGTGCCACGTCCACTACCTGGCCTTCGCCCCCGTTGACCTCGCGATGTCGCAGGGCCATCAGGGCGCCGATCACACCCCACAGGGCGGCTATGGAGTCACCGATGGAAATCCCGGTGCGTACCGGCGGCCGGTCCTCGAACCCGGTGATATAGCGCAGCCCGCCCATGGATTCGCCCACTGCGCCGAAGCCCGGCTGGTCCTTCATCGGCCCGGTCTGGCCGAAGCCGGACAGGCGAACCATCACCAGCCCGGGGTTCAGCGCCTTGAGCACATCCCAGCCCAGGCCGAGCTTTTCCAGCACGCCGGGGCGGAAGTTCTCGATGAGGATGTCGGCGTCGGCGAGCAGGCGCTTGAGGATCGCGATACCTTCGGGATGCTTGAGGTTGAGGGTCAGCGACTGCTTGTTGCGGGCCTGGACGAACCACCACAGCGAGGTCCCCTCGTACAGCTTGCGCCACTTGCGCAGCGGATCGCCGCCGTCCGGCGACTCGACCTTGATGACCTGGGCACCGAATTCGGCGCAGATGCGCGAGGCGAAGGGGCCGGCGATCAAGGTTCCGAGTTCGACGACTTTCAGACCGGCGAGGGGTTTGCTGGGCAGCGACATAAGGCATCCGGGGCAATGAACGGTGCGCTCGTTTTTATCACAGGGCGACAGGCGCAGATACTGTTGCAGCGCAGGATCGTGGCCGCGCGTCGTCGATTGCCGCCGCATCGGTTAGACTGCTCGACTTTCCCCGTTACCAGAAGCCCGTCCCCATGGCCCAGCCGTCCACCACCTACAAATTCGAACTGAACCTCACGGACCTTGACCGTGGCGTCTACGAGAGCGTCAAGCAGACCATCGCCCGCCATCCTTCGGAAACCGAGGAACGCATGGCCGTACGCCTGCTGGCCTACGCGCTCTGGTACAACGAGAACCTGTCGTTCGGTCGCGGTCTGTCGGATGTCGATGAGGCTGCATTGTGGGAAAAGAGCCTGGATGACCGCATCCTGCACTGGATCGAGGTCGGCCAGCCGGACGCCGAGCGCCTGACCTGGTGCTCGCGCCGCACCGAGCGCACCAGCCTGCTGGCCTACGGCAGCCTGCGCGTGTGGCAGAACAAGGTGGTGGATGCGGTGAAGAACCTGAAGAACCTGAATATCGCCGCCGTGCCCCAGGACGTCCTGGAAACCCTGGCCACCGACATGCCGCGCTCGATCAAGTGGGACGTGATGATCAGCGAAGGCACCGTCTTCGTCACCGATGATCGCGGGCAGCACGAAGTGCAGCTGGAGTGGTTGCTGGGCGAGCGCGGTTGAGCCATCAGTCCATGCGTATCGAACCCCGCTCGCTGCCCCCGACCCTGCCTTTCCTTGGCGACCTGCCGCCGCTGCTGACCCGCCTGTACGCCGCGCGCGGTGTACAGAGCGCCGAAGAGCTGGACAAAAGCCTGGCGCGGCTGTTGCCTTTCACCTTGCTCAAGGGCATCGACGCGGCGGTGGACCTGCTGGTGGAGGCCCTGGCCAAGCGCCAGCGCATCCTGATCGTCGGCGATTTCGACGCCGACGGCGCCACCGCCAGCAGTGTCGGCGTGCTCGGCCTGCGCCTGATGGGCGCGGCCCATGTCGATTACCTGGTGCCCAACCGCTTCGAATACGGTTACGGCCTGACCCCGGAAATCGTCGCCGTGGCCCTGCAGCGCACACCCGACCTGTTGATCACCGTGGACAACGGCATCTCCAGCGTCGAGGGCGTGGCGGCGGCGAAGGCCGCGGGGCTAAAGGTGCTGGTCACCGACCACCACCTGCCGGGCCACGAGTTGCCGCTGGCCGATGCCATCGTCAACCCCAACCAGCCAGGCTGCGGATTCCCGAGCAAGTCGCTGGCCGGGGTCGGGGTGATCTTCTACGTGCTGATGGCCTTGCGCACGCGTTTGCGTGGCCTGGGGCATTACGACAACACGCCGCAGCCGAACCTCGGCGAACTGCTCGACCTGGTCGCCCTGGGCAGCGTCGCCGACGTGGTGCCGCTGGATGCCAACAACCGCATCCTGGTGCACCAGGGCCTGGAACGCATCCGTGCCGGCCGCGCCCGTCCCGGGCTCAAGGCGATCCTCGAAGTTGCCCGTCGCGATCACCGGCGCATCACGTCTACCGATCTCGGTTTCATCCTCGGCCCTCGCTTGAACGCCGCCGGCCGTCTCGACGACATGAGCCTGGGCATCGAATGCCTGCTCTGCGATGACGAGGCCCTGGCCCGGGACATGGCGGTGCAACTGGACGAACTCAACCAGGACCGCAAGTCCATCGAACAGGGCATGCAGCGCGAGGCCCTGGCCCAGCTCAAGGACCTGCCGCTGGAGTCGATGCCGTTCGGCCTGTGCTTGTTCGAGGCCGACTGGCACCAGGGTGTGATCGGCATCCTCGCCTCGCGCCTGAAAGAGCGCTATCACCGCCCGACCATCGCCTTCGCCGACGCGGGCGAGGGCATGCTCAAGGGCTCGGCCCGTTCGGTGCCGGGTTTTCATATCCGCGATGCCCTGGATGCGGTGGCGGCGCGTCATCCGCAACTGATCAGCAAGTTCGGCGGCCACGCCATGGCGGCCGGGCTGTCCTTGCCCGCCGACAACTTCCCGGCCTTCGCCGAGGCCTTCGACGAAGAAGTGCGCCGGCAACTGCGCGAGGAGGACCTGACCGGTCGCCTGCTGTCCGACGGCACCCTGGCGGTCGAGGAGTTCCATCTCGAACTGGCCCGCGCCCTGCGCCACGCCGGGCCCTGGGGCCAGCACTTCCCCGAGCCGCTGTTCCATGGCGTGTTCCAGTTGGTGGAGCAGCGCGTCGTCGGCGAACGCCACCTCAAGGTGGTGCTCAAGAGCGAATGCGGCGCGGTCAAGCTCGACGGCATCGCCTTCGGCATCGACCGCGACGTCTGGCCGAACCCCACGGTGCGCTGGGTCGAACTGGCCTACAAGCTCGATGTAAACGAGTTCCGTGGTCAGGAAACGGTGCAGCTGATGATCGCGCATATGGAACCGCGCTGAATCTGGGGGTAGGAAACTGGTCTAGGCTTTGTAGGACCGGCACTGAGCCAAAGGGAAAAACGAGCGCTCGGTTCGGTCCACCATTCGGAGTCCTGGAGAGGTGCCCTCATGAGTCTGTTACTTGAGCCTTACACCCTGCGTCAGTTGACCCTGCCGAACCGTATCGTCGTCTCGCCCATGTGCCAGTACTCCAGCGTCGATGGCCTGGCCAATGACTGGCACCTGGTGCACCTCGGCAGCCGTGCGGTCGGCGGGGCCGGGCTGGTCATCACCGAAGCCGTTGCGGTCACCGCCGAGGGTCGCATCACCGCCCAGGACCTGGGCCTGTGGGACGATGCGCAAATCCCGCCATTGCAACGCATCACTCGTTTCATCGTGGCCCAGGGCTCGGTCCCGGGCATCCAGCTGGCCCATGCCGGGCGCAAGGCCAGTACCCATCGGCCGTGGATCGGCAAGCATGGCAGCGTCAAGCCCGAGGACGGCGGCTGGGTGCCGGTCGGGCCGTCGAAGATCGCCTTCGACCCGCAGCACACCACGCCCAGCGAGCTGAACGAGTCGCAGATCCGCGACATCATCGACGACTTCGTCGCTGCCGCTAAACGTGCGCTGGTGGCGGGATTCAAGGTGGTGGAGATCCATGCCGCGCATGGTTACCTGCTGCATCAGTTCCTCTCGCCGCTCAGCAACCAGCGGCGTGACAGCTATGGCAGTTGCTTTGAAAACCGTATTCGCCTGACCTTGCAGGTCACCGAGGCGGTGCGCGAGGTCTGGCCGGAGTCGCTGCCGCTGTTCGTGCGGGTTTCGGCGACGGACTGGGTGGAGGATGGCTGGAACCCGGATGAAACGGTGGAACTGGCCAAGCGCCTGAAAACCCTGGGTGCCGATCTGATCGATGTGTCGTCCGGCGGCACGTCCATGCATGCCGAGATCCCTACTGGCCCTGGCTATCAAACGCGTTTTGCGGAAAAAGTACGCAAGGAGTCGGGGATCGCCACGGGCACGGTCGGCATGATTACCGAGCCGGCCCAGGCCGAGCACATTCTGCGCACCGGGCAGGCCGACCTGATCTTCCTCGCCCGCGAGCTGCTGCGTGATCCGTACTGGCCGCTGCATGCCGATGACGACCTGGGCGGCAACAAGGCGACCTGGCCGGCGCAGTACCAGCGAGCGACCAGCCGGGAGCAGCCGATTCATGAGTCTGATTTGAGGGATTGAACGCGTGAGGGGCAGGCCTTGTGGTCTGCCCCTTTTAAGCATGGGCCGCGTGATTCAGCACGTCACTCACCCACTGATGCTCTTGTTCTCCAGTTCTGCTTTGGCGGCGACGCTGCCGTGTAGAGTAGGTTCCAGTCGCAGGCTCAGCTTTCCCGGCGATTTGGCCATCAGCAGCAATGCAAATCGTCAGCTGAACTCGCCTACCGCCCGCCACGCCTCGTCTATCGCCGCATGCGCATACGCACTCCACGCCGCATCCGAGTTGGCGATGGTCACGTTGCCCAGCGGCTTGCGCGCCGTTTCCATCCACTTCTCGGTCTGCCCGGCATCATCGAACAGCGTATTGGTGAAGCACGCGTAGCCGTGGGACCAGCGGTTGACCGTGATCGCCAGGATGTCCTTGCGGTGATCGAAGCCACCCGGGCCCAGCATCCGCTGCAATTGATCCCTGAGTTGTGCCTCGAGCTGGTCGAAGCTTTGCGCATAAAGTTTCGCCCGCCCGGTGCGCGCCTGGTCGCGGGCGCTCATGCCGACGTTCGGCGTGGTCGGCACATACACCATGTGCAAGCCGATCGCCTTCGCCGGATCCCGCGGGTGCTCGTAGCCGCCCATGCTCACCGGGTAATCCAGCTTGATCCGGCTGTAGGGCTGGGTCGCCGCATAGATTTCGTGCACGCCGAGCGTGTGGAACGCCTGCCAGTTGCGCACCACCACCTTGGTGTACACCAGCGGGAACTTGACGTTCTGGCTCAGGGCATGGGCCTGTTCCGCCGGCAGGTCGCGCAGCAGGTAGGGGATCATCATGTTGTAGCAGGCCATCACGCAGTGCCTGGCCCGCACCTGGGCCAGTTGCCCGCCACGGCTGTAGCCGATGTTCACCCCGCCATCCACATTGCGCACGCTGACCGCCGTGCTGTTCAGGCGGATGCGCACCGGGTGCGCAGCCTGGTCCAGCTGGCTGTAGTCGAACTTCGCCAGGACGATATCCTCCATGCCCTTGCCCGGCGCCACCTGGGGAATCAGGTCGCGTACCAGCAGGCGCGCCAGCGAGGCGTTGCCATCGGGGAAGTGATAGATGTACGGCTCCTCCATCTCCGCCCGGGCTTCCTCGCTGATCGGCTCCAGGTTCATCGCGGCGAAGCCGGGGAAACCGAAGTTGTAGGCGTCATAGGCCGCCACCGCATCGATGCCCAGGGCCATGAAGTCGTTGGTGCGCCCCTGGAAATAGGCCACGGCGACTGGCGACAGCCCCACGTCCTTGAGCAGGAAGTCGCGGTAGCTGGTGGTTTCCAGGTGTTTGGTTTTCTGTTCGAGGCTCTTGCCGGCGAGGTAATCCCGGGGCGTTTCGTGCAGGTCGATCAGCGCCGCGCGATCCGCCTGCGGCAACGGGAAGTCGTTGATGAAGTCGCGGATCGAACGGGCATTCAGTCGGTCCGGGGCGATATCGTCGGCCACCATGGGCGTTGGGTCGCCGGTCACCAGCTTGTCCTCGCCAAAGGTCTCCTTGTCGAAGAACACTGCGCGGGACAGGTTCAGGTCCGGGTAGAAGTTGCGCTCGAACGCCGTTTCGAAGCGCTTGATCTCTACCCCCAGTGCCTTGAGCAGCCCGTTCACTTCCTGGCTGTACAGATGGTTCGGCGACTGGAACGCCTCGCTGCCGCCATAGCCGATGATCATCCGCCCGTCGGCGCTGAACTCGTTGCGCTTGGCGTGGCCGCCGAAGTCGTCGTGGTTTTCGATCACCAGGATCCGCGCCTGCGGATGTTTCCGGCGATAGAACCAGGCTGCCGACAGGCCACTGATGCCACCCCCGACCACCACCAGGTCGTACTGCTCGGCGATCGGCAGGGCGTCGGTGTCGAAGGTCTTTTTCTCCCAGCCCATCTGGTGCGCCACCTCGAAGGCGCCCGGGTGGCTGCCGCGCAGGCCGGTCAGGGAGGGCGGATAGTAGCGCCCGTCCGGAGCGGCCTGGAGAATCTGCAGCGGGGTCATTCCCGCTGCAATTCCGATGGCGACGCCGTTGAGGAAATCGCGTCGTGTGATCTGCATGAAAATCCCTTAGTGCTTGAACATCACATGGCGGATGCAGGTGTAGTCTTCCAGGCCGTACATGGACATGTCCTTGCCATAGCCGGAAAGCTTCTGGCCGCCGTGGGGCATTTCGCTGACCAACATGAAGTGCGTGTTGACCCAGGTGCAGCCATATTGCAGGCGCGCCGAAACGCGGTGGGCGCGGCCGACATCGGCGGTCCACAGCGAGGAGGCCAGGCCATAGTCGGAGTCGTTGGCCCACGCCAGCACCTGGGCTTCGTCGTCGAAGCGGGTGACGGAGACGACGGGCCCGAATACCTCGCGGCGCACGATTTCATCATCCTGCTGGGCGTCGGCCAGCACGGTCGGCTCGAAGAAGAAACCGTCACCCGGTACCGCCTTGCCGCCGGTGACCAGGCGGATATGCGGCTGGGCGATGGCGCGCTCGACGAAGCCGGCCACGCGGTCGCGGTGCTGGGCGGTGATCAGCGGGCCCAGTTCGGTCTCCGGGTCGTTCTGCAGGCCGTACTTGATGGTCGAGACCGCCGCACCGAGCTTCTCGACGAATTTCTCGTAGATGCCGCTTTGCGCATAGATGCGGCAGGCTGCGGTGCAGTCCTGGCCGGCGTTGTAGAAGCCGAAGGTGCGGATGCCGTCCACCGCCGCATCGATATCGGCGTCGTCGAAGATGATCACCGGGGCCTTGCCGCCCAGTTCCATGTGCATGCGCTTCACAGTGTCGGCGGTGCTGGAAATGATGTTCGAGCCGGTGGCGATGGAACCGGTCAGCGACACCATGCGCACCTTCGGATGGCTGACCAGCGGCGCGCCGACGCTCGGGCCCTTGCCGAAGACGATATTGAGCACGCCGGCCGGGAAGATCCCGTTGGCCAGTTGCGCCAGGCGCAGGGCGGTCAATGGGGTCTGTTCGGACGGCTTGAGCACCACGGTATTGCCGGCGGCCAGGGCCGGGGCGATCTTCCAGGCCACCATCATCAGCGGGTAGTTCCACGGTGCGATGGAGGCGATCACGCCCACCGGGTCACGACGGATCATCGAGGTATGCCCCGGCAGGTACTCGCCGGCCGCCGAACCATTGAGGCAGCGGCTGGCACCGGCGAAGAAGCGGAACACATCGGCAATGGCCGGGATCTCGTCGTTCAGCGCGGCGCTGTAGGGCTTGCCGCAGTTGTCCGACTCCAGCCTGGCCAGCTCTTCGGCGTGGGCCTCGATGGCATCGGCCAATTTGAGCAGCAGGCCGGAGCGGTCCTTCGGCGCGGTCTGCGACCAGGCATCGAAGGCATGGTCGGCGGCGCGCACGGCGGCATCGACCTGGGCCGCGCTGGCTTCCTTGATGCTCACCAGGGTAGTCCCCAGCGACGGGTTCAGTACGTCATGGCTCGGGCCTTCGCCATCGAGCAGTTGGCCGTTGATCAGCAGTTGGGTGTGCATGAGTCAGTCCTCGTCAGGCAAGTCGGGGTTATTTGCCGCTGCCGGCAACGCTTTCGCCGCCGCGGGTCAGGTAGTAGGCGCCAAGGATCGGCAGCATGGTCACCATCATCACCAGCATGGCGACCACGTTGGTGACGGGCACGTCGCGCGGCCGGCTGAGCTGGTTTAGCAGCCAGATCGGCAGGGTGCGTTCGTGCCCGGCGGTAAAGGTGGTAACGATGATCTCGTCGAACGACAGGGCGAAGGCCAGCATGCCTCCGGCCAGCAGCGCCGAGCCGAGGTTCGGCAGGATGATGTAGCGGAAGGTCTGCCAGCCGTCCGCGCCGAGGTCCATGGAGGCCTCGATCAGGCTCTGCGAGGTACGGCGCAGGCGAGCGATCACGTTGTTGTAGACGATCACCACGCAGAAGGTCGCGTGGCCGACCACGATGGTGAAGATCCCCGGCTCGATGCCCAGGCTCTTGAACGCCGAGAGCAGGGCGATACCGGTGATGATGCCGGGCAGGGCGATCGGCAGGATCAGCATCAGCGAAATGCCTTCCTTGCCGAAGAAGCTGCGCCGGTACAGCGCCGCAGAGGCCAGCGTACCGAGCACCAGGGCGATCAGGGTGGCCAGGCAGGCAACCTGCAGCGACAGCTTGATCGACTCCAGCACGTCCGGCCGCGAGAAGGCCACGCTGAACCACTTCAGGGTAAAGCCCTGGGGCGGGAAGCTGAACGCCGCGTCCTCGGTGTTGAAGGCATAGAGGAAGATGATCAGGATCGGGAAGTGCAGGAACACCAGCCCGCCCCAGGCCGCGATACGCAGGCCCAGCGAAGCTTTTTCAGAGTGCATCGAAGGCCCCCAGGCGTTTGACGATGGACAGGTAGATGGCGATCAGCACGATCGGCACCAGGGTGAAGGCCGCGGCCATCGGCATGTTGCCGATCGCGCCCTGCTGGGCGTAGACCATGCCGCCGATGAAGTAGCCAGGCGGGCCCACCAGTTGCGGCACGATGAAGTCGCCCAGGGTCAGGGAGAAGGTGAAGATCGAGCCGGCGGCGATACCCGGCACCGACAGCGGCAGGATCACCTGCATGAAGGTCTGCCGTGGCGTCGCGCCGAGGTCTGCCGAGGCGTGCAGCAGCGAGGGCGGCAGGCGTTCTAGCGACGCCTGGATCGGCAGGATCATGAACGGCAGCCAGATGTACACGAAGACCAGGAAGCGCCCCAGGTGCGAGGTCGACAGCGTGCTGCCGCCGACCCCGGGGATGTCGAGAAGGAATTGCAGCAGCGGTTCCAGGTGCAGCACCTGCACGAACCACTGGGCCACGCCGCCCTTGGCCAGCAGCAGGGTCCAGGCGTAGGCCTTGACGATGTAGCTGGCCCACATCGGCATCATCACCGCGATATAGAAGAACGCCTTGGTCTTGCCCGTGGTGTAGCGCGCCATGTAGTAGGCGATGGGGAAGGCCAGGGCGGCGCTGGCGATGGACACGGCGATGGCCATGGTCAAGGTGCGCACGATGATGTCGAAGTTCGCCGGGTTGAACAGCGCGGCGAAGTTGGCCAGGGTCAGGTCCGGCGTCACCGCCATGGTGAAGTCGTCGAAGGTGTAGAACCCTTGCCACAGCAGGCCCAGCAGCGAGCCGAGGTAGATCGCGCCGAACCAGATCAGCGGCGGTATGAGCAGCAGCGCCAGGTACAGGTTGGGCTTGCGGTACAGCAGGTTGGAGAAGCGCCGCATGGGCGATCCCGAAGACACGCGGGGTGCCGGTTTTTCCAGGGCCAGGCTCATCTCAACGGCCCTCGCCCAGCACGGTTTCCTGCAGCGGCGTCATCGCCTCGCGGGCCCAGTGCGCGGCCAGGCGCTGGCCCGGCTGCAACTGGGCGGCGTCGGCCTGCCACTGGGTGTTGGCCTGACTGACATTGAGCAACTGGCCGTTGTCCAGTTTCAGTTCGTAGCGGGTGGCGCTGCCCTGGTACTGGATATCGTGGAGCACGCCGCTGACCTGGACCTGGCCGCTCACGGCCGAATCGCCCAGGCGGATATGCTCCGGGCGGATCGAGAAAGGCTGCGCGCTGCCACTCAACTGGCCGGCAAGATCGCCGCGCAGCACGTTGGACGTGCCGACGAACTCGGCGACGAAGGTGGTGGCCGGTTTCATGTAGAGGTTGCGGGGGGTGTCCACCTGCTCGATGCGACCGCGGTTGAACACGGCGACCCGGTCGGACATCGACAGCGCTTCGGTCTGGTCGTGGGTGACGAAGATGAAGGTAATGCCGAGCTGGCGCTGGAGCTTTTTCAGTTCGGTCTGCATCTGCTCGCGCAGCTTCAGGTCGAGGGCGCCGAGGGGCTCGTCGAGCAGCAGCACCCGTGGACGGTTGACCAGGGCGCGGGCCAGGGCCACGCGCTGGCGCTGGCCGCCGGACAGTTGCACCGGCTTGCGGCTGCCGTAGCCGCCGAGGGCGACCATCGACAGCGCTTCTTCGGCGCGAGCATGGCGCTCCTGCTTGCCGACACCCTTGACCTTGAGGCCGTAGGCAACGTTGTCCAGCACGCTCATATGGGGGAACAGGGCGTAATCCTGGAACACCGTGTTGACGTCACGCTGGTAGGGCGGCAGGCCGGCGGCCTCGGCGCCATGGATGCGGATCGAGCCGGCGCTGGGTTGTTCGAAGCCGGCGATCAGGCGCAGGCAGGTGGTCTTGCCCGAGCCGGACGGCCCGAGCATGGAAAAGAACTCGCCGTCCTGGATATCGATGGATACCCGGTCGACGGCCTTGACCTCGCCGAACAAGCGGGAAACCTGGGTGAACTGGACTGCAAGGGTCATGGTGCGGTGCTCCGGATAGGCGTGGGTGTGTGCAGCGGCCCAGGCCTGGACGACTGACGACGGTGGTACGTTTTTTGCAGGTGGCTTTGCGGTGCTCTCTGGGGCCTCATCGCCGGCAACGCCGGCTCCCACAGGTCCGGCGGCGTACACAGAACCCTGTGGGAGCCGGCGTTGCCGGCGATGAGGCCCGAAAGGCCAACCCAGGGGCTAAGGCTTACCGCCCACCCATGATCGCGATGTAGTCCTGGGTCCAGCGGCTATACGGGACGAACTTGCCGCCCTCGGCCTGCGGGGTTTTCCAGAAGGCGATCTTGTCGAACTGGTCGAAGCCGTTGGTCTTGCAGCCTTCTGCTCCAAGCAGCTCGCTGCCGGTGCAGGCCGCCGGCACCGCCGGCAACGAACCGAACCACGCCGCCACATCGCCCTGGACCTTCGGCTGCAGCGACCAGTCCATCCACTTGTAGGCACAGTTCGGGTGCTTGGCCTCGACATGCAACATGGTGGTGTCGGCCCAGCCGGTTGCGCCTTCCTTCGGAATCACCGACGCCACCGGCTGGTTGTCGGCCTTCAGGCCGTTGACCATGTAGCCCCAGGAGCTGGACGCGGCCACGCCTTCGTTCTTCACGTCGCTCATCTGCACCGTCGCGTCATGCCAGTAGCGGTGGACCAGCGGCTGTTGCTGGCGCAGCAGGTCGAGCACGGCCTTGTACTGTGCTTCGGTCAGCTCGTAGGGGTTGTTGATCCCCAGCTCCGGCTTGGCGGTCTTCAAGTACAGCGCCGCGTCGGCGATGTAGATCGGGCCGTCATACGCCTGCACCCGGCCCTTGTTCGGCTTGCCATCCGGCAGGTTCTGCGGTTCGAACACCACGCCCCAGCTGTCCGGCGCCTTGGGGAACACGTTGGTGTTGTACATCAGCACGTTCGGGCCCCACTGGTACGGGGTGCCGTAGACCTGCTTGTTGACCACATACCACGGGCCGTCCTGCAGGCGCGGGTCGATATTCTTCCAGTTGGGGATCAGCGCCGTATTGATCGGCTGCACCCGCTTGCCGACGATCAGGCGCAGCGAGGCGTCGCCCGAGGCGGTAACCAGGTCGTAGCCGCCCTTGGCCATCAGGCTGACCATTTCATCGGACGTGGCGGCGGTCTTCACCGAGACCTTGCAGCCGGTTTCCTTCTCGAAGCCGGTGACCCAGTCGTAGGCCTTGTCGCTGTCGCCGCGTTCGATGTAGCCGGGCCAGGCGACGATATCCAGCTGGCCTTCGCCGGCACCCACGGCCTTCAGCGGTTCGGCGGCGTGCAGGCTGGCGCTGGCCAGCAGGGCGGTGCCCAGGGCACTGAGCAGGGCGGTCTTGTGCGCGAACATGGTGTTCCCTCTTGTTCAAATAGTTGTCGGGGCAGATTGGCAAACGGTGCAGCGATCCAGCGTTTTATTAGGTGATGCGAATCGGGTTCAGGCCAGGTGCTCGCCGTGGCGCGCCATGATGTGGCGGACCACGCTGTAGTCCTGCAGCGAGTCGCTGGACAGGTCCTTGCCGTAGCCGGAGCGCTTGAGGCCGCCGTGGGGCATCTCGCTGACCAGCATGAAATGGCTGTTGATCCAGGTGCAGCCGTATTGCAGGCGCGCTGCGATCTGCATGGCCTTGTCCAGGTCGCGGGTCCACACCGAGGACGCCAGGCCGTATTCGGAGTCGTTGGCCCAGTCCACGGCCTGGGACAGCTCGTCGAAGCGGGTCACCGTGACCACCGGGCCGAACACCTCGCGCTGGACGATCTCGTCGCGCTGCTGGCAACCGGCCAGGAGGGTAGGCTGGTAATAGTAGCCGGCCCCCGAATGCACGGCGGCGCCGGTGACCCGTTCGATGTGCGGCTGGCTCAGGGCGCGCTCGACGAAGCTGGCCACGCGGTCGCGCTGGCGGGTGCTGATCAGCGGGCCGATCTCGTTGTCGGCATCGCGCTTGCTGGCGAAGCGCAGGCTGCTGACCGCCCAGCCGAGCTCGGCTACCAGCTTGTCGTGGATACCGGCCTGGGCGTAGATGCGGCAGGCGGCGGTGCAGTCCTGGCCGGCGTTGTAGTAGCCCCAGGTGCGCACGCCCTCGACCACGGCCTTGAGGTCGGCATCGTTGCAGACGATCACCGGGGCCTTGCCGCCGAGTTCCAGGTGGGTGCGCTTGACGGTCCTGGAGGCGGCCTGAAGGATTTTCTGCCCGGTGACGATATCGCCGGTCAGCGAGACCATGCGCACCCGGGCGTGGCTGACCAGATGGCTGCCGACGCTTTCGCCGCCGCCGCAGACGATATTCAGCACGCCCGCCGGCAACAGCTCGGCAAGGGCAGGGGCCAGGGCCAGGATCGACAACGGGGTATGTTCGGAGGGCTTGAACACCAGGGTGTTGCCGGCCGCCAGCGCCGGGGCGATCTTCCACGCCGCCATCATGATCGGGTAGTTCCACGGCGCGATGGAGGCCACCACGCCCAGCGGATCGCGACGGACCATGCTGGTGTAGCCGGGTACGTACTCACCGGCCAGTTGCCCGGTCTGGCAGCGCACCGCGCCGGCGAAGAAGCGGAATACGTCGATGGCCGCCGGCAGATCGTCCTGGCGCGCCAGGTGCAGCGGCTTGCCGCAGTTCAGGGCTTCCAGGCGAGCCAGTTCGTCTGCCTGGCGCTGCAAGGCATCGGCGATGTTCAGAAGGATATTCGAGCGCTGTTGCGGCGTAGTCCGCGACCAGCCGGCGAAGGCACGGTGCGCGGCCTGGATCGCGGTTTCCACCTGCTCGTTGCTGGCTTCGGCGATATGGGTCAGGACTTCGCCCGTGGCCGGGTTGAAGATCGGCTCGGCCAACCCCTCGCCGGCAACCAGTTCGCCGTCGATCAGCAATGCGGTGGAGAAGGTCGGGTGCGCGCCGGACATCGTGGAAGTTCTCTGTTGTTCTGTTTTTACGAACTGTCGCCCAGCACGAGTGGGCGATATTTCTTACAGAGCCTAGAGCGGAGCGCGCAGGTCGACAAATGCTAAATATTGAAGGGGCCGTTCGATTAAATCGAAAGCTTGCGCCCCGAGCCGGGTTCGCGGGCCACGGTCAGGAAGGGATCGACCAGCGCCGGCCGGGCCGTGCCACGGCGCCAGGCCAGGCCGATATCCAGGGTCTGGCTCAGGTCGGCCAGCGGCCGGGCCTCGATGATGTCGCCTTCCAGCGACCAGGGCCGGTAGGTCATGTCCGGCTGGATCGACACCCCGAGCCCCGCCGCCACCAGGCTACGCACTGCCTCGGTGGAGGCCGTGCGCAGGCTGATCTGCGCCTGCAGCCCCGCGCCGGACCACATGCGCCGGGCGTTCTGTTCCATTTCATCGACATTCAGCTGGATCAGCGGCTCGTTGGCGACATCGGCAAGGCTGATGCTGTCGCGCTCCAGCAACGGATGCTGGGCCGGCAGCCACAAGCGGTGGGGCGAGTGGGTCAGCACCTCGGTCTGCAGCGCCAGGCGGTCCTCGAGGTTGGACAGGATCAGCACCCCCACATCGATCTCGCCGGCCACCAGCAAGTGCTCGATATAGGGCCGTTCGTCCTCGGTCACGCGGATTTCCACATTGGGGTAGGCGCGCTGGAAACGGGTCAGCAGGTCGGCCAGGTAATAACCGGCAACCAGGCTGGTCACGCCGATGGTGAGCTGGCCGGCGACCTGGTCGGTGCTCTGTTGCAGGCTGCGCTTGGCGTTATCCACGGTAGCGAGGATCAGGTGCGCCTGGCGCAGGAATTGATGGCCCTGGTGGGTCAGGGTCATGCCCTTGGCGTGGCGGTTGAACAGGCTCACACCGATCTCCTGCTCCAGTTGCTGGATGGCCAGGGTCAGGGTGGACTGGGAAATGAACACCGCCTGGGCGGCGGCGGAGATCGAACCGGTTTCCGCGACGGCGATGAAGTGGCGGATCTGGCGCAGGGTCATCATGGCGGTGGGCTTTATTGGTTTTTATGAGTGGTTGCCAGTCTATATCTTTTTTTTCGATGGACAGAAGTGCAGAACGAATCCTGCAAGCAACTGCCCAACCGGCTATGGTGGGGGCTGGCTTCACCCATGACGGTCCACTGACGGGCCGATAAAAACAAAGAACACGGATATTCCCGATGCTTTTTCGCAACAACATCAACGCCCTGCGCGCGCTCGCCGTGATCGCCGTGGTGCTTTTCCATTTCCGTATTCCAGGCTTCGATGGCGGCTTTGTCGGCGTCGATGTGTTCTTCGTGATTTCCGGCTTCCTGATGACCGGAATCATCGTCGATGGCCTGCGCCGTGGCGACTTCTCCCTGCTCGGTTTCTATGCGTCACGGGCACGGCGGATCATCCCGGCACTGGCGCTGTTGTGCCTGGTGCTGATGCTGTTCGGCTTCGTCTACCTGCCGCTGGACGATTACCGCGAGCTGTTGCGCACGGCAAAGAACAGCCTGCTGTTCACCTCCAACCTGCATTTCGCCGAGGATGGCGATTACTTCTCGGCACCGCTGCACGAGAACTGGCTGCTGCACACCTGGTCGCTGTCGGTGGAAATGCAGTTCTACCTGTTCTACCCGCTGTTGTTGCCGCTGCTGTTCCGCTGGCTGGGGGAACGCGCAATGGCCTGGACGCTGGCGCTGCTGGGCGGCGTTTCGCTGGCCGCTTCGGTGCTGCTGACCGAGAGCCATCCGGTGGCGGCCTTCTACCTGCTGCCGACCCGGGCCTGGGAAATGATCCTTGGCGGGCTGGTGTTCCTCTTTCCGCTGGGCCTCTCGCGGTTGGGGCGCGGCCTGCTCGAAGGCGCCGGCCTGGCGATGATCCTGATCGCGGTGCTGGCGTTTTCCGGCAGCGACCCCTGGCCGGGGCACCTGGCCCTGCTGCCTGCGCTGGGGGCGGCAATGGTGATCCAGGCCAACAGCAACTCGCTGTTCAGCCGGGTGGTGCCGCTGCAGTGGGTCGGGCGCATTTCCTACTCGGTGTACCTCTGGCACTGGCCGCTGGTGGTCTTCCTGTATGTCTGCGGGTTGCTCCACAGCACGCCCCACGTGCTCGTCGCGCTGCTGCTCACCCTGGCCCTCGGCTACCTGTCGTATCGCTGGGTCGAATCCAGCGTGGGGAAAGTCCGTCGGCCTTCGCGGGCCTTGCTCAAGCACTGCGGTATGGCGTTGGTGCTGGTGGTGGTGGCTTCGGCCGGGGGCTCGCTGGTGAAGAAATACCCGGCGCTGCGTTTCGCCTTCGAAGAGCACGAGCGGCCGGTCTACGCCAGCACGTTGTACACCCGTGAGTGCTACCCGGATGCCGCGGACCGCGACGTGGTGGACTGCCGGCTGGGCGAAGGCGAAGTGCGGGTGATCCTGTTCGGCGACAGCCATGCCGAATCGACTGCCGCTGCGGTGCAGATCGTCAACCGCGAGGCCGCGCTGTCCTGGTCCCGTGGTGGCTGCCCGACGCTGATGGACTTCCAGATGCAGGACCGCGAGCTGGAAAGCAAATGCCGCGCGTTCAACCAGCGCCGCTTCGAACTGCTCAAGCATGAATACCCCGGAGTACCGGTGGTGCTGCTCAGCCGTGCGGCGCTGTACTCGGACAACCGCCGGGAAAACCGCTTCCGCGTCTACTTCGACGGCCAGCGCCACCAGGACTCCGCCACCTTCGCCCGGCAATTCGATGCCGAGTACGCCCGCACCGTCTGCGCCCTGGCCGAACAACGCCCGGTGTACATCGTGCGGCCGATTCCGGAAATGCCGTTCAGCGTCTACAAAGGGCTGAATCTGCAGGCGCGTATCCTGGGCAGCACATCGGATATCTCGGTGCCGCTGGAGGCCTATCGCGAGCGTAACCGCCGGGCCAACGAAGCCATCGACTACGCGGCCGCCCGTTGCCAGGTGCAGGTGCTGGATCCGGCGCCGTGGCTATGCCCGGACGGCGCTTGCATGGGGTCGCTGGAGGGCAGGGCGTTGTACTTCGATGACAACCATCTGGTGGACTCGGGGAATCGGCAGTTGCAGGGGATGTTTCGTGGTTTTTTCTGACAGGAACCGATGAAAAAGTGTTGCCTACGCGCTGAAAAGTTCATCGATTTCCGACTTTCTTGTAGGCAATTTCCCAAGCATACTCCCCGGCCCGCTTTTTGGTTGCGTGGGGTGGAAAGGGTGCCTAGTCTGCGTCGGTCGTTGTTAGCGCAATGACCGGATTTAGCAGTCCGCCTCAGAATTCATCCGCAGCCAGCTTTTATGGCGGCTGTACGCGTGGGCACCTTCGGGTGCGCCGAGGTATGAGTTCTGAGCTCGGTCTGCTAACCCGTGTACAGTCGCCACCCTTCGTTTAGCAGCGAATCGTGGTTTCTCGATCCTCACCTCTCAGAGCTCGAAACCATGAAAAAAATCGTTCCTGATCCACCTTATGCGCTTTGCACCACACCCGGCCTGACCCGCGAGGAAGCCATGCAGCATGCGCTGAACCACCTCGAAAAGGCCCTCGCCGACGTATCCCTCCTACCGGCTCCACCCATGGAGCACCACCTGGAAATGCTTAACAACGCGCTGCTCAATCTGCAGATCAGCAAGGCGTTGATGACGGTGGCGGTGGCGGCTTCGACCTTGAGTGTTCAGGTCTGATCGACTGTTGTGTCCTTCAGGGCCTCATCGCTGGCAAGCCAGCTCCCACAGGGTTCGTGTGCGCCGCCGGACCTGTGGGAGCTGGCTTGCCAGCGATGAGGCCCTCAAGAGCACCTCAGAAACGATCGAGTCGATAGGGCTCGAGGTCCGGCAATCCCTCCACTCCGGACCCCATCAACCCGCCGATCATCTGCGCCGTCACCGCCGCCTGGGTCAGTCCCAGGTGCTGATGCCCGAACGCCAGCAGCACCCGTCCGTCACAAACCCGGTCGATCACCGGCAGCGAGTCCGGCAGCGAGGGCCTGAAACCCATCCACGGCGTGGCGTCGCGGGCGTCCAGTTCTTTCTTGAACAAGCCCCGGCTCAACCTCTGCAACTGCCAGGCCCGGTCCATGTTCGCCGGGCGCTCCAGCCCGGCGAATTCCACCGTGCCGGCCAGGCGCAGGCCTGCGGACATCGGGGTCATGATGAACTTGCGCTCCAGCGAGGTCACCGCGAACGGCAGGCGCCGGTGCTCATGGGGCAGCATCAGGTGATAGCCGCGCTCGGTATCCAGTGGCACGCGCTTGCCGGTCAGGGCCTGGATGAGCCGCGCCGAGTGCGCGCCGCAACTGACCAGCACCCGCGCGACGTCCAGTTCGCCCTGGTCGGTGGCGAGGCCGATGCTGTCCGCCTTCAACCGGGCACCCTGCACATCCCGTCGAATGAAGCGAACGCCTGCCGCCACGGCAGCGTCGTACAGCGCCATCACTGTGGCATGAGGATCAAGAAAATGCCCGGTGGCGGGGAAGAACAGCCCACCGCGCAGGTGCTCGCTCAACTGCGGTGCCGCCTGGCGAATGGCATCTGCCTGCCAGCGCTGCACCGGGACGTTCTGCCCCAGCATGCGTGCTTGCAGAGCGTCGAGGGCCGCAGCGGATTGCGGTTTTTCGAAGACCAGCAGCGACCCATCCTCCCGCAGCATTTCAGCCCGGCCCAGTGAACCGAGCAGGCGCCGCCACGCCTCCAGGCTGGCTTCGTTCAGGGCACGGATGCCTGCGATGCTGCGGCGATACGGCGCCGGACGCAGGTTCAGCAGCAGGCGGACGAACCACGGCATGGCGCTGGGCAGGTACTTCCAGTCCAGGCGCAACGGCCCCATCGGGTCCATCAGCATGTTCGGCAAGCGCTTGAGGATCGACAGGTCGGCGATGGGGAACACCTGCTCGGTCGCCAGATGCCCGGCATTGCCGAACGAGGCGCCCATGCCGGGCGCCTGGCGGTCGATCAGCACTACCCGCAGGCCTTGTCGCGCCAGTTGCAGGGCACAGGCGACGCCGACGATGCCGGCGCCGATCACAGCGATATCGAACTCGCGCGAAGCACAGGTCGTGACCATGTTTCAGGCTTCTCGCTGGCCATCGAGCAGCCGCCGCAGATGCAGCGGGTTGCCGTGTTGCAGGGCCACCGGCAGCAGGCTGTCGGGGAAGTCCTGGTAGCACACCGGGCGCAGGAAGCGCCGGATCGCCGCTGTGCCCACCGAGGTCGCGCGCGGGTCCGAGGTGGCCGGGAAGGGGCCGCCATGGACCATGGCGTCACAGACTTCCACCCCGGTCGGCCAGCCATTGACCAGCAGGCGCCCGGCCTTGCGCTCCAGCACCGGCAGCAGGGCGCGGGCCTGGTCGAGGTCGGCGTCGTCCAGGTGCAGGGTGGCGGTCAATTGGCCTTCCAGGTGTTCAGCGACCTCACGGATCTCCCGTTCATCTTCGCAGGTGACCACCAGCGACGCCGAACCGAAGACTTCCGCCTGCAGGCTCGGGTCGCCCAGGAAATCCCGGGCAGTGCTGACGAACAAATGGGCCTGGCACTGGTTGGGCCCTTCGGCAGGCGTGCCCGTGGCAGCGATATCGGCATGCGGATTGGCGTCCAGGGCCTCGATGCCACTGCGATAGGCGCTGTATATCCCGGGAGTGAGCATGGTTTGTGCGGGGCTCTGCCAGATGTGCTGCGCTGCGCTGGCGATGAAGCGGTCGAGGTCTGGCCCCTGGCGGGCAATGACCAGTCCGGGGTTGGTGCAGAACTGCCCGGCACCCTGGGTCAGCGACGCGACGAAGCCTTGCGCGAGGGTTTCCGCGTGGGCCTGAAGCGCTGCCGGGAAGAGGAACACCGGGTTGATCGAACTCATCTCGGCATACACCGGGATCGGTTCGCGCCGGGCCTGGGCGGCCTGGCACAGGGCGATGCCACCGCTGCGCGAGCCGGTGAAGCCCACGGCCTTGATTCGCTCGTCGCACACCAGGGCGATGCCCACTTCACGGCCGGAGCCGTAGAGCAGGGAAAACACCCCTTCCGGCAGGTTGCACACCTGCACCGCACGGGCCACGGCCTGGCCGACCAGTTCGCTGGTGCCCGGGTGGGCGCCGTGGGCCTTGACCACCACCGGGCAGCCGGCCGCCAGGGCCGAGGCGGTATCGCCACCGGCGACCGAGAAGGCCAGGGGGAAATTGCTCGCGCCGAACACCGCCACCGGGCCCAGCGGAACCTGGCGCTGGCGCAGATCGGCGCGGGGCAGTGGCTGGCGTTGGGGTTGGGCGCTGTCGACGCGCACATCGAGCCATTCGCCGGCACGCACGGTACGGGCGAAGCTGCGCAACTGGCCGCAGGTACGACCGCGTTCGCCCTGCAAACGGGCGCGGGGCAGGCCGCTTTCGGCCACGGCGCGGTCGATCAGCGCATCGCCGAGTGCTTCGATCTGCGTGGCGATGGTTTCGAGAAAGGTCGCGCGTGCCTCCAGCGAGGTTTCGCGGAAACGGTCGAAGGCTGCCCAGGCCAGGGCGCAGGCCTGTTCCACCTGGGCGAGGGTGCCGCCCGGATACAGCGGATCCAGCAGCAGGTTGGTGGCCGGATCGATCGCGCGGATCGCTTCGCGGCTACCGGTAACGGCCTGTTGGCCGATGAGCATCTTGCCTGTCAGGGTCATGGCGCCTCCTGGAAAAGGAATTCGGGGCCGGCGGCAGGCCGCCGGCCGGACAGCGGTGGGTCAGGCCAGGTTGTGCGTGCTCGACCAGTTGGCGAACCACTGGCGGAACAGGCTGTACTGGCTGTGCGCATAGTTGCGCTGGGCGTCGCTGAGCACGTCGGTAGCGTTGAAGTGCAGGGTGTATTCCAGGTCGCCGTTGAGCACCATCAGGTACTTGTAATACAGCACCAGGTCGCAGCCTTCGTCGAAGGTGGACAGCACGTGCAGGGCTTCGGACAGCTCCAGCGCCCGGCTGCGGGCGACGGCATCGCCGCGGGCGGCACGCTTGCTCAGCTCGACCAGCAGCAGGACTTCGCGGGGCAGGGCGTTGCCGATCCCGGTGATCGCCCCGGTGGCCCCGCAGTTGACGAAGCCGTGCACCACCTGGGTATCGACGCCGGCCATCAGCACCACCTGGTCATCCTGGGAGGTGATGTGCTCGGCGGCGTAGCGCATGTCGGCGGCGCCGCCGAATTCCTTGAAACCGATCAGGCCGGGATATTTGCGGCGCAGCTTGAAGAACAGCTCGGCGCGCGTGGCGAAACCGTAGTAGGGGCTGTTGTAGATCACTGCCGGCAGGTTCGGTGCGGCTTCGAGGATGGCGGCAAAGTGGGCTTCCTGGGCCACCGGCGAGGCACCGCGGGACAGCACGCGGGGGATGACCATCAGGCCATGGGCACCGACCCTGGCGGCGTGGGCGGCATGGGAAACCGCTTCGCGGGTGTTGACCGCGCCGGTGCCGACGATGGTCGGCACCCCGGCCGCGACCAGGCGGGCCACGCCTTCCTGGCGCTCGGCCTCGGTCAGCAGCGGCCAGTCGCCCATCGAGCCGCAATACACCACGGCGCTCATGCCGATATCGATCAGTTCCTTGCCCTTGCGCACCAGGGCATCGAAGTCGGGTTTGCGCTCTGCGGTGCACGGGGTCATCAGGGCCGGGATGGTGCCGGTGAAGATGTTGCTGGTCATGGTGGTGGTCCTTTGGTTTTGTCAGGGTGACGCGGACCCTGTGGGAGCGGGTTCACCCGCGATTGCGGTGGTGGATTCACCATCGCAATCGCGGCGGTTCGGCGGTCCGATGAACCCGCTCCCACAGGTCCGCGCAAGTTCGGAGATTGGAGTTTCAAATGCCCCAGGCAAACGCATCCGCGTCATCGATCAGCAAGGTGCTGTCGGCGGTCATGAAGGCCTGCCCGGTGATGAACGGGCGAATCCTCTCGCCGTCCCGCTCGTAGCGGGCTTCGAAGCGGCTGCCGGTGATGCTCGCCTGGACCCAGGTCTGCCCGGGCTCCAGCGTGCCGTCGGCGGCCAGGCAGGCCAGCTTGGCGCTGGTGCCGGTGCCACAGGGCGAGCGGTCGTAGGCCTTGCCCGGGCACATGACGAAGTTGCGGCTGTCGGCCGTGGCGTCGTCGGCGAACAGTTCGATATGGTCGATCGGCGCGCCGCCTTCGCCGGTGATGCCTTGCGCTTCCAGGGCGCGAAGCATCTTCCAGGTGAGGTCGGTGAGGTGCTCCACGTTGTCCAGGCGCAGGTCCTGGCCATGTTCGCAGACCAGGAAGAACCAGTTGCCACCCCAGGCGATATCGCCAAGGAAGTTGCCATGGCCCGGCACCGACACCTCGACCTGCCGGCGATAGCGGTACGACGGCACGTTGCCCACTGTGACCCGGCCATCCTCGTGCAGGGTGGCGCTGACGGTGCCGACCGGCGTATCGATCCGGTGTTCGCCGGGCTGGATCAGGCCCAGGTGCTGCAGCGAGTTGACCAGGCCGATGGTGCCGTGGCCGCACATGCCAAGGTAGCCGGCGTTGTTGAAGAAGATCACGCCACAGGTGGCATCCGCCGAGACCGGCGCGCAATGCAGCGCACCGACCAGCACATCGTTGCCGCGCGGTTCCAGCAGGCATGCGCGTCGCCATTGGTCGTGCTGTTCACGCAGGGTGTCGCGCTTTTGCGCCATGGTCGCCCCGGCGATCTCCGGGAAGCCTTCCAGTACCAGGCGCGTCGGTTCGCCGCCGGTATGGGAGTCGATCACGTGGATGCGTTTCATGAAGCTGTCCCCTTCATTGGATGGTTCGGTTCAGGACACCCGTGGGCTGACCACGAGTGGTGCATGTGGGCGCTCGTTCTCGGCTTCGCTTTCGTGGTCTTCGGCATCCACCTGCACCAGGTGCGCCGGAACGCCGGTCGCCGCGCCCCAGTAGTAGATGCCCAGGGCGCTGAGGGCGACGGCCAGGGTGTCGAACGGATGGCCGATGGCCCCGATGCCGCCGAAGCTGCCCAGCCAGGACAGCAGGATGGTCGCGGCGTAGAAGCCGATCAGCCAGGCCGAGGAACGCACCTGCTGGGCGATGCTCAGGTGCATGGTCGGTACGAAGCGACCGCACAGCAGGTAGATGACGAACATCAGGATCTGCAGGCTGAGCAGCCAGGACACGGTCTTCCAGCCGGACCAGTAGACGATCAGCGCGGCGATGATGAACGACAGCGGACCGAGCAGCGCCATGTGCCTGACCTTGAACGGGCGCACCAGCTCGGGGGCGTTGCGACGCAGGGCGGCGACGGTCACCGGGGCCACGGCGTAGCTGAGGATCAGCGCGGCGGACACCACGTTGATCAGCGCCTCCCAGGACGGGAACGGCAGGGTCCAGAACACCGACAGGCCGAAGGTCAGCCAAAGGGCCGGGCGCGGGATGCCGGACTTCTCGTCGATGCGGGTGAAGATGCTGAAGAAGGTGCCGGTCCGGGCCCAGCCATAGACCACCCGCGGGGTGGCGTTCATGTAGATGTTGCCGCAGCCGCTGGGGGAGATCACCGCATCGGCCACCACCAGCCAGGCCAGCCAGCCGACACCAAGGGCGATGGCGATATCGCGATAGGGCAGGGCCAGCTCCCGGGTCACGCCCGCCCAGCCGTTGGCCAGCATGTCGCTCGGCACGCCGCCGAGAAAGGCGATCTGCAACAGGGCGTAGATGGCCGTGGACAGCAGCACTGAAAGGATCAGGGCGATGGGGATGGTGCGTTGCGGGTTCTTCACTTCCGAGGCCACCGAGATGATCGGGGTCAGGCCCAGGTAGGCGAAGATGATGCCGCCGGCGGACACCGCCATTTCCACGCCCGACAGGCCGAACGGGGCGAAACCGTGGGCGCTGAAGTTGTCGGGTTTGAAGAAGGTGAACAGCACGCCGATCACCAGCAGCGGCACGATGAACTTGAAGATGCTCACCAGGTTGTTGGACTTGGCGAAGGTCTTCACGCTGTTGTAGTTCAGCACGAAGAACAGGCACAGCAGGCCGAACTGCACCAGCCAGCCGAGCAGGGTCGGGTCGCTGGAACCGCTCTTGGTCAGCTCCGGGAACCAGGCGGCGGCGTACTGGCGGGCGGCGACCACTTCGATGGCGACCAGGCTGGAAAAGGCGATCAGGGTGATGAAGCCCATCAGGTAGCCAAGCAGCGGACCGTGGGAATACACCGGATAACGCACCACGCCACCGGCCCGGGGCAATGCCGCGCCCAGCTCGCAGTAGACGATGCCCAGCAGCAGCACGGCGAAGCCGCCGAGCAGCCAGGAAAAGATCCCGGCGGGGCCGGCGATGGCAGACACATGGCTCGCTGCGAACAGCCAGCCGGAGCCGAATATCGCGCCCAGCCCGATAAAGGTGAGGTCTATCAACGACAATTGTTTCTTGAACTTGCCTGACATGGCGGTGCCTTCTTGTGGGTTATTGGATAGGCAGGGTGGATGTCACTGTTAAAACAGGTTCGCGAGTTCTGGAGCGTTGTTCTCCGATACTTCCACTGCAATTGGCCGGTATATCTCCCGCCGCTGACAGTGCTATTGCCGATAAGCCGCCAGTGCACTTCGACGACCCGGGCAATGCCCATACAGTGAACTCATCGAGGCCCTTGGCGCTTGATGTTTTTCTCCAGTGGAAATGACGAAATCGGCATAGTCAGGAAATTTCGACAAAGTTCTTGGGAAATTTCTGAAGCGTTGCAGGCCGCGCCCCGTCAGGTTTGGCGCGCTGCTCGACAGCCATGCCCGGCTGCGGCAAGCTGGCGTCCGGCTTGAAGTACGAGCGGATTTTTACCAGTCGGTCAGGAACCGGAGACACCCTCACGTGAACCCCAATGCATTTGCCATCCTGTTCCAGGGCAACGATCACTATCGACCCGCTACTATCGAGGAGTTGTTATCCGGGCTGGCCTGCCTGCTGCCGCTGTTCGACGCCATTCCCAATGCGACGATATTCATCAAGGATGTACAGGCGCGTTATTTGCTGGCCAATGCCGCGCTGGTTCAGCGTTGTGGCCTGAAAAGTTTGAAACCGTTGCTGGGCAAGACCAGTGCCGAAGTCTTTCCGGCGCAATTCGGGCCGGGTTATACCGATCAGGATCGGCGCGTCCTGCAGGAAGGGCGGGTACTGGAAGATCAGCTGGAACTGCACCTGTATGGCTCGCGCGAGCCGGGCTGGTGCCTGACCCACAAGCGGCCGCTGTTCAACCGCGAGGGGCAGATCATCGGCCTGGCCGGCGTATCGGTAGACCTGCAATCGGCCAGTTCCGCGCACCCGGCCTACGAGCGCCTGGGGGCGGTGGACGAATACATCCGCAGCCATTTCCATCGCCCGGTGACCTTGAGCGAACTGACCCGGATCGCCGGGATTTCCGTGGCGCAACTGGAGCGCTACTGCAAGCGGGTGTTCCACCTCACGCCGCGGCAGATGATCCACAAGGTACGCCTGGAGCATGCGCACCGCTTGTTGTCGACGGGGCTGCCGATCACCGAGGTGGCCTTGCAGTGCGGGTACACCGACCACAGCGCGTTCACCCGGCAGTTCAAGCAGTTGACCGGGTTTACACCGAAGCAGTATCGGCGGGCGATGGGGTTGGGGGATTAAGGCCGCTACGGCCACTTGTGGCTGCTACCGGCCTCATCGCTGGCAAGCCAGCTCTCATAGAACAAAACATAACTCTTTGATTTGCAGGGACATTGTGGGAGCGGGTTCACCCGCGATTGCTATTGTGAATTCACTACCGCAATCGCGGGTGAACCCGCTCCCACAGGGTACGCGCCGTGCTTTGGCACTGTTCTCTGCGCGACAGCGCAGCCTGAAAGGCTGGGCGGACTCCCACGGGTTTTGTGTGCACAACCCTGTGGGAGCTGGCTTGCCAGCGATGAGGCCATCAGCGACACCAACACTTCACGATCTCGGCCGCAGCATCGGATCCTCCGGATTGATCGCCCTTAACGCCTCGACCAGCCCATTGGCCTTGTCCACCTCACCCGCCTGTTGCAGGTAATGCATCAGCGCCAGCCGTACATCGCGGTTGTACGGCTGCTGTTCCAGGCTCTTCGACAATTGCGCCATGGCCGCGCCACGCTGGCCCTGGTCATGCAGCGCCACTGCCAGCACGTAGCCGAAGCCGGTGTTGCCGGGCTCCAGTTCCACGGCCTTGCGCAGGGCCTTCAGCGCTTCGTCCCGTTGACCGGCACGCACCAGCGCCAGGCCCTTGGCGTGCTGCAACAGCGCCGATTCGGGATGCCGCGCCAGCCCGTCGTCCAGCAACTGCCGCGCCTGCGCCTGCTGTCCCTGGCCATCGAGCCATTGCACCAGCGCCACCCGCGCCGGATCGAAGCCTTCGTCGCGCACCAGCGCCGCGCGAAGATGGGGCTCGACCTGGTCGAGCCGCCCGGTGGCGCGATAGAGCATCGCCAGGTTGAGATTGGCCTCGGCCCGTTCCAGCAGGCTCAGTTGGACCTGCTCGTATTCACCCAGCGCCTTGTCGAAATCAGCGCCGGATACCGCCTGGCGCGCCGGCAACAGGGCATAGGCGGTTGCAGTGCGGACCGCGCGGATCGGGTCCTTGAGCAGCGGCGCCAGTGGTTGCACCCGCTGTTCGCCAGGCAGCAGTGCAGCCAGGGCTTCCACGGCGGCAAGCCGCACCTGCGGCCCGTCGTTGCGCAGATCCCTTGAGGCCAGTTCAAGGGCGCGCTGGCTGGGATAGTTGGGCAGCTCGGCCAGCAGGGTGGCACGGCGAATCGCTGGCAGGTCATTGCGTTGCAGTTGTTCGAACAGCGCCGCTGCCGCGCCCGGCTTGCCGCTGCGCAAGGCATCTAGGCTCTGGGCGTAGCGCTGGGTCGGGCTGTCACCGAGCAGCGCCCGGGCCTGCGGTGGAATGCTGAAACCATGGTCATGCCGCCAGTCGTTGACCATGTAGAACTTGCCCGGCATATGGCAATCCACGCACTGCGAACCCGAAAGCCCCGGCACCTGCTGGTAATGCTCGGGTGATCGGTAGTCCCTGGCCTTGAGGCCGCTGCCATCGACCCGGGCCACGCTGGTCTTGCCCGCCGGGTTGTGGCATTGCAGGCAGACCCCGTTGCCCTCGGCCCGCAGCCGGGTGCTGTGGGGTTCATGGCAGTTGCTGCAACGCACGCCCTTGGCGAACATCTTGCTCTGGGTAAAGGAGCCGTATTCGAACACCTCGTCCTTGATCGTGCCGTCGAGTTCGTACAACTCGCGGGTCAGGCGGCTGGGCAGGAAGTCGTCCATCAGCCGGTGCGTATCGACGAAACCATCGCCCAGCGGCGCCCGGCGCGCATGGCAGCGGGCGCAGGTTTCCACTTCCTTGAGGTTGTTGCCGCCCAGCAGGCTTTGCTGGAAGCCGGCGTGGTCGAGCGGGGTCTTTTTCGTTGTCCATTCGAGGTGACCAGAAGCCGGGCCATGGCAGGCCTGGCAACCGACCCCGAGGCTCTGCCACTGGCTGGAGAAACTGTTTGCGGCGGCGCTGAAATTACGCTTGAAACCGGTGGTATGGCACTCCACGCACATGAAGTTGGCGTTCTGCTGCGGTTTGCTCCAGTGCAGCGGGTTCCTGAAGTCCACGCCCTGGCCCGGGTACAGGTGGAACCACGTGTTCTGCCGGGTATCCCAGGCGACACCCAGCGCCTGCAAGTGCCCGGCGCCCGTGTCGATCAGGTACTGCTGCAAGGGTTCGATGCCGAAGGCATAGGCCACCGGGAAGTCCTTCGGTTTGCCGTCGCTACCCGGCGTGTTGACCCAGAAACCGCCGTCGCGCTTGAAGAAGCGGGTGGTCTCGCGGTCGCTCTTGAAGGTGACATCGGCAAAGTTGCCGAGCACGCTGGCGTCGTCCGCCACTTGCATCGCCAGTTGGTGGTGGGAGCCTTTCCAGTGCTCGACTTGCTGGCTGTGGCAGCCCTGGCACTGGTTTTCGTCCACCAGGTGCGGCGCCGGGCGTACGGGCTTGGCGTCGGCGACCGGCGCCGCGCGTGGCGTGGTCACCGGCAGCGGCGCCGGCCCTCGGTCCAGGGCGAACCAGACGCCCGCGACAACCAGCAACAACAACCCAGCCAGGACCGGCCAGAGCGCACTGCGGCGGCGCGCAGGGGAGGCCACATCAGGCTTTTTCGACATGCGGATTTCCGTATCTTTTTTTTCTAATGGGGCCTGCGCGGCGCTCAGGGTTGCAGGCCCAGGAACCAGCGATAGTACGGATTTCCGGCGTCTTCCCGAAGCACCTCCGGCAATTGCCGGGCCCAGCGTTCGCGCTGGCGCGGAAAAGGGCAACTGCGAAACGGTGTGCTTAATCATTTCCCGACTGTTGAACCTGATGCGTTTGCCAACCGGTCCTTTGTCATTACCGGAAATAGATTTTCATCCTGCTTCCGGGAAACCCCCGGGTAGCATGCCTCTCTTAACAATCAATGGATTTTTCCTACATTGATTCTCCGAGGAGCATTGCAATGAATACCCGAGGTTTGCTCGATCAACTGCTCAGGTCCGGGCAGGACCTGCTGCAAAAACAGACCGGCGCGCCAGGCGCATCGAAAAGCGGCGGCGGGCTGGGCAGCCTGCTCTCCGGCATGGGCGGCGGCGCGGCGGCGGCCGGGGCGCTGGGGGTGCTGATGGGCAGCAAGAAAGCCCGCAAATACGGCGGCAAGGCCCTGGCCTACGGTGGCCTGGCGGCGCTTGGCGTGCTGGCCTACAAGGCCTATGGCAACTGGCAGGCGCAGCAGGCGGCAGCGCCCAAGGGCGAGCCGCAGACCGTCGACCGGCTGCCCCCGGCCCAGGTGGAGCAGCATAGCCAGGCGATCCTCAAGGCGCTGGTCGCCGCCGCCAGGGCCGACGGGCATGTGGATGAACGCGAGCGGGAACTGATCGAGGGTGAGTTCGTCAGGCTGTCCGGCGATGACCGCGATCTTCAGCACTGGCTGCACGCCGAGCTGGGCAAGCCGCTGGATCCGGCCGAGGTCGCGCGTGCTGCCAGCACCCCGGAAATGGCTGCGGAAATGTACCTGGCCAGCGTGATGCTGGTGGACGAGGAGCATTTCATGGAGCGCGCCTACCTCGACGAGCTGGCCAAGCAGTTGCGCCTCGATCCGGCGCTGAAAGCCGAGCTGGAACGTCAGGTTCGTGCGACCTGAGTCAACAAACTGGGCAAATGGCCACGGCGCGTCGCCATTTTGCCCAATCAACCCTGTAGGATCAGTCCTATCGGTACGTAGGCCCTAGGCTATAATCAGCCCATTTTTCCTGCCGCGTACAACGCTCGAGGGCTGATTGTGAAGAACTGGACATTGCGCCAACGGATCCTGGCAAGTTTCGCCGTGATCATCGCCATCATGTCGTTGATGGTGGTCGCCGCCTACTCGCGGTTGATCACCATCGAGGAAAGCGAGCAGGCAGTCCGTGCCGACAGCATGCCCGGCGTCTACTACAGCTCGATGATCCGCAGCGCCTGGGTCGACAGTTTCATCCTGACCCAGCGCCTGGTCGGCCTCAACGACCGGCGTGCGCTGACCGATGCCGACATGGCCTTGTACAGGAGCTACGACGAGCACCTGCAGCAGCAGATGGGCAACTACCGCAAGACCATGAACGACTCGGAAGACCAGGCCAACTTCGCCCAGTTCGAAGGCATGGTCGCCGAGTACAAGCAGTACCTCACCACCGTGCTCAACGCCTACGGCAAGCAGGACTACGCCGAAGCCCAGCGCGTGCTCCTGGAAGACCTGATGCCGACCTGGGCCGCCGGGCGCAAGAGCGTCAACAACCTGATCGACTGGAACCGTCGCTATGCCGACCAGGCCACCGACAGCATCGTTTCGGCAGTCAGTACCGCCAAGCTGAGCATGGTGGTGTCGCTGATCCTGGCGGTGATCGCCGCCGGTGTTTGCGGCCTGTTGCTGATGCGGGTCATCACCGAGCCCATGCAGCGCATCGTGCGCTCCCTGGAAACCCTGCGCGGCGGCGACCTCAGCGTACGCATGAACCTGGAGCGCAACGACGAGTTCGGCGCGGTGGAAACCGGGTTCAACGAAATGGTCAGCGAACTCACCGGCCTGGTCTCCCAGGCCCAGCGGTCCTCGGTGCAGGTGACCACGTCGGTGACCGAGATCGCCGCCACTTCCAAGCAGCAGCAGGCCACGGCCACCGAAACCGCGGCCACCACCACCGAGATCGGCGCCACCTCGCGGGAAATCGCCGCCACCTCCCGCGACCTGGTGCGCACCATGACCGAAGTGACCACCGCCGCCGACCAGGCCTCGGTGCTCGCCGGCTCCGGCCAGCAAGGGCTGGCGCGCATGGAGGAAACCATGCACCAGGTGATGGGCGCCGCCGACCTGGTCAACAACAAGCTGGCGATCCTCAACGAGAAGGCCGGCAACATCAACCAGGTGGTGGTGACCATCGTCAAGGTCGCCGACCAGACCAACCTGCTGTCGCTCAACGCGGCGATCGAGGCCGAAAAGGCTGGCGAGTACGGTCGCGGTTTTGCCGTGGTCGCCACCGAGGTGCGGCGCCTGGCCGACCAGACCGCCGTGGCCACCTACGACATCGAGCAGATGGTCCGCGAGATCCAATCGGCGGTCTCCGCCGGGGTGATGGGCATGGACAAGTTCTCCGAGGAAGTGCGCCGCGGCATGTTCGAGGTCCAGCAGGTCGGCGAGCAGTTGAGCCAGATCATCCATCAGGTCCAGGCCCTGGCGCCGCGGGTGCTGATGGTCAATGAAGGCATGCAGGCCCAGGCCACGGGCGCCGAGCAGATCAACCACGCCCTGGCGCAGCTCAGCGATGCCAGCAGCCAGACCGTGGAGTCGTTGCGCCAGGCCAGTTTTGCCATCGACGAATTGAGCCAGGTCGCGGTCGGTCTGCGCGGCGGTGTCTCGCGGTTCAAAGTCTGACGTGACGATGACCGAGCCCACGCCCCGCCGCAGCCCGGACGCGGCTTGCCAGGAACGCCTGTTCCTGGTGTTCCGCATCGGCGCCGAGCGTTTTGCCCTGGACACCCGGGAAGTCGCCGAGGTGTTGCCGCGCCTGCCCTTGAAACCGCTGCCCCATGCCCCGGGCTATGTCGCCGGGGTTTTGGCCCACCGTGGCGCGCTGGTGCCGGTGATCGACGTCAGCGCCCTGACCTTCGGTACACCAGCGCCGCAGCGCACCAGCACGCGCCTGGTGCTGGTGCATTACCGTTTCGATCCGGCACGGCCGGACCTGCTGCTCGGGCTGATCCTCGAACAGGCCAGCGATACCCTGCGCTGCGATCCGGCACAGTTCCGCCCCTACGGCGTGGACAACCGCGAGGCGCCTTATCTCGGCCCGGTGCGCGAGGATGCCGATGGCCTGTTGCAATGGATCGGCGTGCAGGACCTGCTCGACGAGCAGGTACGTTCGATGCTGTTCCCCGCCGAAGGGGGCCCGGCATGACCATCGAGCGGCGTTTCTTCCGTTTTCTTCAGGAGCGTATCGGGCTGGATGTCAGCTCGGTCGGCGAGCAGATGGTCGAGCGCGCCCTGCGCCAGCGCTGCGTGGCGCTGGCGGCCAATGACCTGGACGATTACTGGGTGCAGTTGCAGCAGTCCCACGCCGAACAGCAAGCACTGATCGAGGCGGTGATCGTTCCCGAGACCTGGTTCTTCCGCTATCCGGAGTCTTTCGCTGCGCTTCTGGAACTGGCGCGCAAACGCCTGGCGGAACTGGGCGGTGCGCGGCCTCTGAAGATTCTCAGCCTGCCCTGTTCCACCGGCGAGGAACCCTATTCCATTGCCATGGCCCTGCTTGATGGCGGTGTGCCGGCCCAGGCGTTCACGGTCGAGGCCATGGACATCAGTCCCAATTCTATTGCCCGGGCCCAGCGCGCCCTGTATGGGCGCAACTCCTTCCGCGGGCCCGACCAGGCGTTTCGCGAGCGGCATTTCAGCGCAAGCGAGGAGGGCCATGAGCTCGACGCGCGGGTGCAGCGCCAGGTGCGTTTCGAGGTGGGCAATGTGCTGGACCCGGCCCTGCTGGTTCGCCAGGGCAGCTATGACTTCGTGTTCTGCCGCAACCTGCTGATCTATTTCGACCTGGCGACCCAGCAGCGCGTATTCGAGGTGCTGAAGAACCTGACCCATGCCGATGGCGTGCTGTTCATCGGCCCGGCCGAAGGCAGCCTGCTGGCGCGCCTGGGCATGCGCCCGGTGGGCATCGCCCAGTCGTTCGCCTATGTCCGCCAGGTCGCCGAAGCCAGGCCGGCGCCGCGCCCTGCCGTGCAGGTAGCTGCGCCTCGGGCCGTGCCGCCGCGCCAGGCGGCAGTGGCCGCGCCGCCACCTGCGCGGCGCAGGATCCCCGCGCCGGTCCCTGGACCGGCGCAGCCCGCGCGCAACGAGCAGCCCGGCGAATTGCTGGCCCAGATCGCCGTCCTCGCCAATGCCGGCAACAGCGAGCAGGCCCGCGCCGCTTGCCAGCGTTACCTCAAGCAGTTCGAGCCTTCGGCCCAGGTGTTCTACTGGCTGGGGCTGCTCAGCGACACCGCCGGCGACAGCAGCGACGCCGTCAATCAGTACCGCAAGGCGCTGTATCTGGAACCGCAGCATCCCGAGGCCCTGGCCCACCTGGCGGCATTGCTCGCCTCGCGGGGCGATACGGCCGGTGCCCGGCGCTTGCAGGAGCGCGCCGCGCGGCGCGAGCGGGAGGCTGATCGATGAGCGAAGGAATCAATGTGCTGAGCGGCGATGTGCAGCGTATCGACGACTGCTGGAACCGCATCGGCGTGCACGGCGACAAGAGCTGCCCGTTGCTCGAAGAGCATGTGCATTGTCGCAATTGCCCGGTGTATGCCGCTGCGGCCACGCGCCTGCTGGACCGTTATGCCCTGGCCCAGGACGCACATGTTCGCGAAGTGGTCGAGGAACAGGCGGAGCAGGGGCCTTCGCTGCTGCTGTTCCGTCTTGGCGAGGAATGGATGGCCCTGGCCACCCGCTGCCTGGCCGAAGTGGCGCCGGTGCAACCGGTGCACTCGCTGCCGCACCAGCGCTCGCGGATGCTGTTGGGGGTGGTCAATGTGCGCGGCGCACTGGTGCCTTGCCTGGCCCTCGGTGACCTGCTCGGACTGGAGCTGACCGAAGCCCCGCCCGGCGCCGGTCGTGTCATGCCGCGCATGCTGATCCTGGCGGCCAGGGGCGGCGCGGTGGTGCTGCCGGTGGACGAGGTGGACGGCATCCACGCCCTCGACCTGCGCCTGCGCGGCGAAACCGCCCACGAAAACCGTTTTACCCGGCACATCCTTCAGTGGCGCGGGCGAAGCGTGCGAATCCTGGATGAAGACCAGTTGTTGTCTGCAGTCGAGCGGAGCCTTTCATGACCCCAGAGCAGATGCGCGATGCCTCGTTGCTGGAGCTGTTCAGCCTCGAAGCCGAAGCCCAGACTCAGGTGCTCAGCGCCGGGCTGCTGGCGCTCGAGCGCAATCCGGCCCAGGCCGACCAGCTCGAGGCGTGCATGCGTGCTGCGCACTCGCTCAAGGGCGCAGCACGCATCGTCGGCATCGATGCCGGGGTCAGCGTGGCCCATGTCATGGAAGATTGCCTGGTGGAAGCCCAGGAAGGACGCCTGCGCCTGCGTCCGGAACATATCGATGCATTGCTGCAGGGCACCGATCTGCTGATGCGTGTCGCCACGCCAGGGGATACGGCGGTGGACGCGGCGGTGCAGGCGTACCTGGTTCAGGTGGCCGAGCTGTTGCAGCCCGGTGCTGCGCCGGCACCGGTGCCGGTTGTGCCACCGGTGCCCGAGCCGGAGCCCGTGGCAGCGGCTGCGCCCGAGGAGCCGCAAGCCGAGCCCGAACCACGGCCGGTGTCCAAGGGCAAGGCGGTCGAGGGTGGCGAGCGGGTCCTGCGGGTCACGGCCGAGCGCCTCAACAGCCTGCTCGACCTGTCCAGCAAGGCCCTGGTGGAAACCCAGCGCTTCAAGCCGTTCCTGGCCACCCTGCAGCGCCTCAAGCGCGTGCAGGGCCAGAGCCTGCGCGCCCTCGACGAACTCAAGGCGCAGATCGAGGCCGGCGCGCAGGGCGAGGACATTCGCCAGGCCCTGGCCCTGACCCAGCAGTTGCTGGGCGATGCACAACAGATGCTGCAGCAGCAGGTGGTCGACCTCGACGAACTGGGCTGGCAGGCCGGGCAACGCGCGCAGAACCTCTACGACATGGCTTTGGCCTGTCGCATGCGCCCGTTCGCCGATGTGCTGGCCGGACAGAGCCGCATGGTCCGCGACCTGGGGCGTTCCCTTGGCAAGCAGGTGCGCCTGGAAGTCGAAGGCGAGAAGACCCAGGTGGACCGCGACGTGCTGGAAAAACTCGAAGCGCCGCTGACCCATCTGCTGCGCAATGCCGTCGATCACGGCATCGAACTGCCGGAGCAGCGCCTGGCCGCGGGCAAGCCGGCGGAAGGTACCATCCGCTTGCGCGCTTCCCACCAGGCCGGATTGCTGATGCTCGAATTGAGCGACGATGGTGGCGGCGTCGATCTGCAGCGCCTGCGTCGCAGCATCGTCGAGCGCAATCTGTCACCGGCCGAGACCGTGGCGCAGATGAGCGAGGCCGAGCTGCTGACCTTCCTCTTCCTGCCCGGCTTCAGCCTGCGCGACAAGGTTACCGAGGTGTCCGGGCGCGGTGTCGGCCTGGACGCGGTGCAGCACATGGTCCGCCAGTTGCGCGGCCAGGTCGGGATGACCCAGGGCGACGGCAGCGGCAGTCGCTTCCATCTGGAAGTCCCGCTGACCCTGTCGGTGGTGCGCAGCCTGGTGGTGCAGGTGAGCGGCGAAGCCTACGCCTTCCCCCTGGCCCATATCGAACGCACCCTGGAACTGTCCGCCGAGGCGATCGTGCAGATCGAGGGGCGCCAGCAGTTCTGGCACGAGGGCCGGGCCGTGGGGCTGGTGTCGGCCAGCCAGTTGCTCAATCGACCGGTCGGCCAGAACGGCGAGCAGAGCATCAAGGTGGTGGTGATCCGCGAGCGCGAGACGCTGTATGGCGTGGCCGTCGACCGCCTGGTCGGCGAGCGCGTGCTGGTGGTCATGCCGCTGGATTCGCGCCTGGGCAAGGTCCAGGACATTTCTGCCGGAGCCTTGCTGGACGACGGATCGGTGGTGTTGATCGTCGATGTCGAGGACCTGCTGCGTTCGGTGGAAAAACTGCTCGGTACCGGCCGCCTGGAGCGTATCGAACGCCGCGGCAGTGCCCGTGAAGCGGCGCGCAAGCGCGTACTGGTGGTGGACGACTCGCTTACCGTGCGCGAGCTGCAACGCAAGCTGCTGAGCAACCGCGGCTACCAGGTGGCGGTGGCGGTGGACGGCATGGACGGCTGGAACGCCCTGCGCAGCGAGGATTTCGACCTGCTCATCACCGATATCGACATGCCGCGCATGGACGGTATCGAGCTGGTGACGCTGGTGCGCCGCGACAGCCGCCTGCAATCGTTGCCGGTCATGGTGGTGTCCTACAAGGACCGGGAAGAAGACCGACGGCGCGGGCTGGATGCCGGGGCTGACTATTATTTGGCCAAGGCGAGTTTCCATGACGACGCCTTGCTGGATGCCGTAGTCGAGCTGATCGGGAGTGCCCAGGGATGAAGATCGCCATCGTCAATGATATGCCCCTTGCCGTGGAGGCCCTGCGCCGGGCGCTGGCCTTCGAGCCGGCGCACGAGGTGATCTGGGTCGCCAGCAACGGCGTGGAGGCGGTACAGCGCTGCGCCGAGCAGACCCCGGACCTGCTGCTGATGGACCTGATCATGCCGCTGATGGACGGTGTGGAAGCGACCCGGCGGATCATGGCCGAGTCGCCGTGCGCCATCGTTATCGTTACCGTCGATCGGCAACAGAACGTGCACCGGGTATTCGAGGCCATGGGGCATGGCGCGCTGGACGTGGTCGATACGCCGGCGCTGGGCAGCGGCGATCCGAAGGAAGCCGCAGCCCCTTTGTTGCGCAAGATCCTCAATATCTCCTGGCTCATCGGCCAGCAACGCGGCAGCAGCGTACGCCCGGTGGCGGCCCCGGTGCGCCAGGCGGTGCAACGCCAGGGCCTGGTTGCCATCGGTTCTTCCGCGGGCGGGCCGGCCGCGCTGGAAGTGCTGCTCAAGGGCTTGCCCAGGACTTTTCCGGCTTCGATCGTGCTGGTCCAGCATGTCGACCAGGTATTCGCCGGCGGCATGGCCGAGTGGCTGGCCAGCAGTTCCGGGCAGAACGTGCGCTTGGCCCGCGAGGGCGAACCGCCGCAACCCGGGCATGTGCTGCTGGCCGGGACCAACCACCATATCCGCCTGCTCAGGGATGGCACCCTGGCCTATACGGCGGAGCCGGTGAACGAAATCTACCGCCCCTCGATCGACGTGTTCTTCGAGAGCGTGGCGCGGTTCTGGCGTGGCGATGCGGTGGGCGTGCTGCTTACCGGCATGGGCCGCGATGGCGCGCAGGGGCTCAAGCTCATGCGCGAGCAGGGCTTCCTGACCATCGCCCAGGACCAGCAGAGCAGTGCGGTGTACGGCATGCCCAAGGCCGCCGTCGCCATCGACGCGGCCGTGGAAGTGCGTCCGCTGGAGCGGATAGCCCCACGACTAATGGAAATTTTCCCGAAATGACGATATGTATTGAGTCACGCCGGCGGAGCCGGCAGTGCCCAGGTGACAGCGCATGAATGATCTACCGATCGACGGCTTTTCAACCTCTGACGAGAATTCGGCGATGGTGCTGCTGGTCGATGACCAGGCGATGATCGGCGAAGCCGTGCGCCGGGGCCTGGCCCAGGAAGACAACATCGACTTCCACTTCTGCGCCGATCCGCACGACGCGGTGGCCCAGGCGGTGCGGATCAAGCCGACGGTGATCCTCCAGGACCTGATCATGCCGGGCCTCGACGGCCTGACCCTGGTGCGCGAGTACCGCGCCAATCCGGCGACCCAGGACATCCCCATCATCGTCCTCTCGACCAAGGAAGACCCGCTGGTGAAAAGCGCGGCCTTCGCCGCCGGGGCCAACGACTACCTGGTCAAGCTGCCCGACAACATCGAGCTGGTGGCGCGGATCCGCTATCACTCGCGGTCCTACATGACCCTGTTGCAGCGCGACGAGGCCTATCGTGCGCTGCGGGTCAGCCAGCAGCAGTTGCTCGATACCAACCTGGTGCTGCAGCGGTTGATGAACTCCGACGGCCTGACCGGGTTGTCCAACCGTCGCCACTTCGACGAGTACCTGGAGCTGGAATGGCGCCGGGCCATGCGCGACCAGTCGCAGTTGTCGTTGCTGATGGTGGACGTGGATTACTTCAAGTCGTTCAACGACACCTTCGGCCACCTGGCCGGCGACGAGGCGTTGCGCCAGGTGGCCGAGGCCATTCGCTCGTGCTGCGCACGGCCAAGCGATCTGCCGGCGCGCTATGGCGGCGAGGAGTTCGCCCTGGTGCTGCCCAATACCTCGCCGGGTGGCGCCCGCCTGCTGGCCGAGAAACTGCGCCAGACCGTGGAGGCCGCGCGCATCGCCCATATCATGCCGCAGCAGGACTCGGTGCTCAGCGTCAGCATCGGCCTGGCCACCCAGACCCCGGGGATCGGCAGCCACTGCCGGCAACTGATCTCGGCGGCGGACAATGCCCTGTACCAGGCCAAGAACGGCGGCCGCAACCGTGTAGCCGTGGCTTGAGGGCCCTATCGCTGGCAAGCCAGCTCTCATAGAACAAAACATAACTCTTTGATTTGCAGGGACTTTGTAGGAGCGGGTTTACCCGCGATTGCTATGGTGAACTCACTACCGCAATCGCGGGTGAACCCGCTCCCACAGGGTACGCGTCGTGCTTTGAAAACTGTTCTCTGCGCGACAGCGCAGCCTGAAAGGCTGGGCTGACTCCCACAGGGACTGCATGCACCTGTGGGAGCTGGCTTGCCAGCGATAGGGCCGGCAAAAGCAAAGCCATTTCCGATATTCCCCTGTAAATCAGCCTGCCGCCCGTAGCTTCCAGCTTGTCCCCCGCCACCCCCCCTGCGCTATACTCCCCGGCTTTTCACCGAATTACGCACGAGAGCAGCCCGCCCATGGAAATCAATCCGATCCTGAATACCATCAAGGACCTCACCGAGCGTTCCGAGTCCATTCGGGGGTATCTTTGACTACGATCACAAGCATGACCGCCTGATCGAAGTCAACCGCGAGCTCGAAGACCCGAACGTCTGGAACAAGCCCGAATACGCCCAGGGCCTTGGCCGCGAGCGCGCCATGCTGGCGCAGGTCGTGGACACCCTGGACAAGCTCTCCGGCGGCCTCGCCGACTGCAAGGACCTGCTCGACATGGCCGTCGAGGAGAACGACGAGAGCGCCGTCGAAGACGTCGTGGCCGAGTTGCAGCAACTCGAGGAACACCTGGCCAAGCTGGAATTCCGGCGCATGTTCAGCGGCGAGATGGACATGAACAACGCCTACCTGGACATCCAGGCCGGCTCCGGCGGTACCGAAGCGCAGGACTGGGCCAACATCCTGCTGCGCATGTACCTGCGCTGGGCCGACAAGCGCGGCTTCGACGCGACCATCATCGAACTGTCCGAGGGCGAGGTCGCCGGCATCAAGGGCGCGACCGTGCATATCAAGGGCGAGTACGCCTTCGGCTGGCTGCGTACCGAGATCGGCGTGCACCGCCTGGTGCGCAAGAGCCCGTTCGACTCCGGCGCCCGTCGCCACACGTCGTTCTCGGCGGTATTCGTCTCGCCCGAGATCGACGACAAGGTCGAGATCGAGATCAACCCGTCCGACCTGCGCATCGACACCTACCGCTCCTCCGGCGCCGGTGGCCAGCACGTCAACACCACCGACTCGGCGGTGCGTATCACCCACGTGCCGACCAACACCGTGGTGGCCTGCCAGAACGAACGCTCCCAGCACGCCAACAAGGACACCGCCATGAAGATGCTGCGGGCCAAGTTGTACGAACTGGAAATGCAGAAGCGCAATGCCGCCTCCCAGGCCCTGGAAGACAGCAAGTCGGACATCGGCTGGGGTCACCAGATCCGCTCCTACGTGCTGGACGACTCGCGTATCAAGGACCTGCGTACCGGCGTCGAGCGCAGCGACTGCCAGAAGGTCCTGGACGGCGACCTCGACCAGTACCTGGAAGCGAGCCTCAAGCAGGGGCTGTAAGCCGTACACCACTGCCGCGCTCCCAGGCCAAGCGCCTGGGGCGCGTGCCCTGCCCGGAACGGGCAACGAATACCTGATGGAAAGAATGACGACATGAGCGACCTCAAGACCGAATCGCAAGACCTGCAACAGGAAGAAAACGCCCTGATCGCCCTGCGCAAGGAAAAACTTGCCGCAGCGCGCGCCAAGGGCCAGGCCTTCCCCAACGACTTCCGCCGCGACAGCTACTGCAACGACCTGCAGAAGCAGTATGTCGACAAGACCAAGGAAGAGCTGGAAGCGGCTGCGATCCCGGTCAAGGTTGCCGGGCGCATCATGCTCAACCGCGGTTCGTTCATGGTGATCCAGGACATGACCGGGCGCATCCAGGTCTACGTCAACCGCAAGACCCTGCCCGAAGAAACCCTGGCCGAGGTGAAAACCTGGGACTTGGGCGACATCATCGCCGCCGAAGGCACCCTGGCCCGTTCCGGCAAGGGCGACCTGTACGTCGAGATGACCCGCGTGCGCCTGCTGACCAAGTCGCTGCGCCCGCTGCCGAACAAGCACCACGGCCTGACCGACACCGAGCAGCGCTATCGCCAGCGCTACGTCGACCTGATCGTCAACGAAGACACCCGTGAAACCTTCCGTGTGCGTTCCCTGGTGATCTCGCATATCCGCAGCTTCCTGGCCAAGCGCGACTTCCTCGAAGTCGAGACGCCGATGCTGCAGACCATTCCGGGCGGCGCTGCGGCCAAGCCGTTCGAAACCCACCACAACGCCCTGGACATGCCGATGTTCCTGCGCATCGCGCCGGAGCTGTACCTCAAGCGCCTGGTGGTCGGTGGCTTCGAGAAGGTCTTCGAGATCAACCGCAACTTCCGCAACGAAGGCGTCTCGACCCGGCACAACCCCGAGTTCACCATGCTGGAGTTCTACCAGGCCTACGCCGACTACACCGACAACATGGACCTCACCGAGGAACTGTTCCGCGAGCTGGCGCAACTGGTGCTTGGTACTACCGACGTGCCGTACGGCGACAAGGTGTTCCACTTCGGCGAACCGTTCGCGCGGATGTCGGTATTCGACTCGATCCTCAAGTACAACCCGGAACTGACCGAGGCTGACCTGCTGGACGTCGACAAGGCGCGCGAAATCGCCAGGAAGGCCGGCGCCAAGGTCCTCGGTCACGAAGGCCTGGGCAAGCTGCAGGTGATGATTTTCGAGGAACTGGTGGAGAGCAAGCTGGAGCAGCCGCACTTCATCACCGAGTACCCGTTCGAAGTCTCGCCGCTGGCGCGCCGCAACGACGCCAACCCGAACGTTACCGACCGCTTCGAGCTGTTCATCGGTGGCCGCGAGATCGCCAACGCCTACTCCGAGCTCAACGATGCCGAAGACCAGGCCGAGCGTTTCCTCGCCCAGGTGGCCGAGAAGGACGCCGGTGACGACGAAGCCATGCACTACGACGCCGACTTCGTCCGCGCCCTGGAATACGGCATGCCGCCGACTGCCGGTGAAGGCATCGGTATCGACCGCCTGGTGATGCTGCTGACCAACTCGCCGTCGATCCGTGATGTGATCCTGTTCCCGCACATGCGTCCGCAGGCCTGATTGCATCAGGTTTGAGGTCCCCATCGCTGGCAAGCCGCGCCGCACCTGTGGGAGCTGGCTTGCCAGCGATGAGGCCCTGAAGGACACTATGAATCAGCCGCCAAGAGCGGCTTTTTCATGCCCGAAAATCCCGATTTCGAGGTAACCGCCGTGACTCCCTCCCAGCCCCAACAAGGCGCCGCCGGCGTTGCCTCCGCCGTCGCCGAAAGCGTCCAGTACCAGGGCCGCAAGGCCAGCCGCCAGGGCAGCGAGCAGCGCCGTCAGCAGATCCTCGACGCGGCCATGCGCATTGTCGTCCGTGACGGCGTGCGCGGCGTGCGCCACCGCGCGGTGGCGGCAGAGGCGGGCGTGCCGCTGTCGGCCACCACCTACTACTTCGACGATATCCAGGACCTGCTCAGCGATACCTTCGCCCAGTACGTCGAACGCAGTGCCGCCTACATGGCCAAGCTGTGGGAAAGCACCGAGGTGGTCCTGCGCCAGTTGCTGGCCCAGGGTGATGGCAGCCCGGCTTCCCGCGCGCGGCTGGCCGACGAGGTGGCGAAGATGACCTGCGAGTATGTCCAGCGCCAATTGCACAATCGCCGCGACTTCCTCATGGCCGAGCAGGCCTTCCGCCAGGAAGCGCTGCTGAGCCCGCGCCTGGCCGAGCTGGTGAAGTCGCACGAGCAGATCCTCCTGCGTGGCGCCTGCCAGCTTTTGCAGGTGGTGGGCTCGCGCCAGCCGCAACAGGACGCCATTGTATTGACGGCAATCATCGAGCAGATGGAGTATCAGGGCCTGCTCGAAGCCGCAAAACCGCAGGCTGAAGGGCAGATGCTCGCTATTCTTGTCCGATACCTGCACCTGGTGCTGGCGGCGGAGTGAGCCGCGAGCGCCTTTCAAGGAGATTTCGATGAAAGCCTGGCGTGTGCTGCTGGCCCTGTCTTTCCTGCTGTTGAATGGCTGCCTGGTGACCTTCAACGAGCCGATCCCGGCCAACCAGGCGGCGCCTAGGGCGTTGCTCGGCAAGTGGTCGAGCAAGGACGCCTGGGGCGAGCCGCTGACCCTGCAGATCAGCCGGTCCGGCGGCAATGCCTACAAGGCCGTGGCCAGTGCCAAGGGCAAGCCGCGCGAGGAGTACGCCTTCACCGTGTCCCGCCACGGCAACCGCTGGTACCTGTCGGCCGGGGTGCCGAAGAAGCTGGGCGGCAACTTCCTGATCGGCGGCTTCGAAGTGATCGATAACAACGAACTGGTGGTCTACAACCTCGACGTCGAGCAGGTCACCCAGGCCCTGGACAACAAGGAACTGAGCGGACGCAGCATCGAAGTCCCCGAGGACAACGGCCAGGGTGTGCTGATCGACAGCCCGGCCGAGCGGGTCCTGGCCTATCTGGACGATCCCGCCAACTCCGACCTGTTCGTGGAAGTGGCGCGCTTCCAGCGGGCGGGGAAGTAAGCCGAAACAAAAGGAACAGCGAGGCATGAGCGTGGACGAGTACCAGCAGACGATTCGCACCCTTTCCGACCGTATCGTCCAGGCGCAGACGCCGATACGCGTGCTGGATGCGGTGAAGTGGGACGACAGCATCCGCCAGGGCTTCTTCAAGGCCAAGGGCAAGGAGCCACCGGCGATCAGCCGCGAGTACTACCAGAACCGGCCACTGTCCTTCGATTCCGCTGCGCTGAAGCTGGAATTCCAGAACATCGAGCGCGATATCACCCGTCAGCTCGGCCAGTTCAACCCGGTCGGGCAGATCATGCGGCGCATGTGCAAGGAGTACCGCATGGTGGTGCGCATGCTCGAGGCGCGTGGCACCGAGGATTTCGGCTTGATCTCCCAGGAGCTCTACGGCGCCGCGTCCGACGCGTTCCATGCGGGTGATCCGACCCTTGCCGATCTCGGCCTGATGCTCTCCGACTACCTGAACAATATCGACGGCCGTGGCGACCTCAAGGACGAGCCGAAGAACCTCACCGCCAAGGAAGCCGTGGAAATCCTCCAGCGCCGCCTGAATACCGTATTCGGCGAGGCGGAGGGGACCATTCGCGTGTTCGAGTCCGACGGTATCGTCGCCGACGCGGCGGCGGGCGCCGACTACATCAAGATCCGCGCCGATGCCATGTTCAACAGCCGTGATGTGCGGGCGCTGGAGGTCCACGAAGGGCTGGTCCACGTCGGCACCACCCTCAACGGCCTCAACCAGCCGATCTGCACCTTCCTCGCCAAGGGCCCGCCGTCATCCACCGTCACCCAGGAAGGCCTGGCGATCCTCATGGAAGTGATCGCCTTCGCCTCCTACCCGACCCGCCTGCGCAAGCTGACCAACCGCACCCGCGCCATCCATATGGTGGAGGAGGGCGCCGACTTCCTGCAGATCTACCAGTTCTTCCGCGACCAGGGCTTCGAAATGGCGGAGAGCTATGGCAATGCCAGCCGGGTGTTCCGGGGTTCGGTGCCGAACGGCCTGCCATTTACCAAGGACTTGTCCTACCTCAAGGGTTTCATCATGGTTTACAACTACATTCAGTTGGCCGTGAGGAAGGGCAAGCTCGAGCAGATCCCGCTGTTGTTCTGCGGCAAGACCACCCTGGAAGACATGCGCACCCTGCGCCAGCTGGTCGACGAAGGGCTGGTGGAACCGCCCAAGTACCTGCCGGAGCAGTTCCGCGACCTCAATGCCCTGTCGGCATGGATGTGCTTCTCCAACTTCCTCAATCACCTGAGCCTGGATCGCATTGAAGCCGACTATTCGAACATTCTCTGAGCGCTGGCGCGCGATAGTGCTCTCGTGCCTGTTGCTGCCGGGGTTGTCCGGGTGCAGTTCGCTGCTGTTCTATCCCGAGCCCGGGCAGCCGTTCACGCCAGAAAAAGCCAAGATCGCCTGGCGCGACGTGACCCTCACCGCCGCCGATGGCACGCGCCTGCATGGCTGGTGGCTGCCGGCCAAGGAAGGCGTCGAGGTGAAGGGCACGGTGCTGCACCTGCACGGCAATGGCGGCAACCTGGCCTGGCATCTGGGGGCGAGCTACTGGCTGCCGGAACAGGGCTACCAGGTGCTGATGATCGACTACCGCGGTTATGGGCTGTCGGCAGGCAAGCCGAGGCTGCCCGAGGTCTACCAGGACCTCGCCGCCGCCTTCGACTGGCTGGACAAGGCCCCGGACGTCCAGGGCAAGCCGCGGGTCCTGCTTGGGCAAAGCCTGGGCGGGGCGATGGCCATTCACTACCTGGCGCAGCATCCCGAGCAGGCTGCGCGCTTCAAGGCCCTGGTGTTCGACGGCGTCCCGGCCAGTTACCGCGATGTCGGACGTTTCGCCCTGGGGACCTCATGGCTGACCTGGCCGATGCAGGTGCCGCTGTCGTGGCTGGTGCCCGATGGAGACAGTGCGATCCGTTCAATCGCGCGCCTGGACAGCCCGCCCAAGCTGTTCTTCCACAGCATCGACGATGCGCTGGTGCCCATGGACAACGGTATCCGCCTGTACCAGGCCGCGCCGCCGCCGCGGGTATTGCAATTGGTCCGCGGCGGGCACGTGCAGACCTTCGGCGACCCGACCTGGCGCCAGGTCATGCTGCGCTTCCTCGACGACCCCGAACATTTCAACGGCCTGCGCCGCCTGGCCGAAGTCCCCAACTACCCTGACGAGAAGTCGCAATGAGTGAAGAACGCAACGCCATCCCCCTGATCATCACCGGGGTCTGCAGCATCGTCGGCACGGTCTGCGCCCTGTGGTACTACGGCTACCTGCATTTCGCCAAGCCGGAGGACGCCTTGTTGCTGTCGGAATTCACCATGCTCAAGACGGTGCCGGGCGAGGACTACAAGCTATCGATCAACCCGGCACCGCAGATGGCCCAGTGCATCGACGGCGTGCTGGTGCTGTTCGACATGCAGCAGAAGGGCTTGACCGGCGTGCTCGTGGACAGCAAGAAGCAGGCGGTGCGCTGCATGGGGCAGGAGACGCCGCAGGCGGTCCAGTAGGTTTGTTGTGTCTTCCCTGTCATATCGCTGGCAACGCCAACCTCACAAGGGGTGCGTGCACCGCAGACCCTGTGGGAGCTGGCGTTGCCGGCGATAGCGGTGGTGCAAGCGCTATCAGTGTGTGAACCGTGATAAGGCCGCGCCGTAAGCCTGGTTGTTCTCCCGCTTGCCCACTGCAATTACCAGCACCGCCAATCGCTTATCGAAAACCTGATACACCAGCCGATAACCAGAACTGCGCAACTTGATCTTGTAGCAGTTCGGCATCCCTGAAAGCTTGTCGGCGTCCACCCTCGGTTCAGCCAGCCTGGATTTCAGCTTTTGGCCAGTTGCAGGCGGATCGCTGCGTCCAGCCTGTCGAACTCCTTTTTGGCCCTCAGATTGAATTCCAGCGCGTAGTCAGTTGCCGCTTCCTTTGGCGTCTGCGATGAGCTCATCGATATCTACCTTGACAATGGGCTCGCCACGCCGCTGGCGTACAAGCTCTGCCAACTGGACATCGTCGATCAGATCCATCATTGCCTCATAGCGGTCCGGTGGAACTGCATAGAAGGCCGGTGCGTTTCTGTTGAGGATGACCACGGTTTCGCCTTTGCCTTCGCGCAAAGTGCCCATTGGATCTTTTTTAAGGTCGGTGACCGATGCCGCTACATCGGCCAACACCGCGAATGTCATTACCATGGCAACACTTCCTGTCGAGTTCTGCTGTCGGGAGATAGCTCCGGGATCGGTAGTCCGAATCCGTATTTCAGATCCTGATCGAAGCCGATACTGCGTGGCCGGAATGGTAGCTCTTTAATGGGTGTCTTTAAAGGTGCTTTTATAGGTGCTTTTGCTTTTTGGTGGGTAAAAAAAATCCCGCCAACCGGCGGGATTTTTCGTCACAGCCAGCAGGTTACTGCGCGCTGCTCACACTGCTGCGCGGTGCCACCGGCTGGTTGTCGTTGGAAATGGTCACTTCCACCCGACGGTTCTGCGCGCGACCAGAGTTGCTGGAGTTGTCCGCTACCGGATACTCCTTGCCATAACCCTGGGCGACGATACGGGCCGGGTCCACGCCGGCACGTACCAGCGCCATGCGCACCGAGTTGGCGCGGCGCTCGGACAGGGACTGGTTGTAGCCGGCGCTGCCGACGCTGTCGGTGTAGCCTTCGACGATCACCTTGCGGTCCGGGTTTTCCTGGAGGAACTGGGCCAGCTTGGTGATGTTCGGGTAGGCGCTGCTCTTCAGCTCGGCCTTGTTGAAGTCGAACAGCACGTCACCGAAGGTCACCAGGGTGCCGCGCTCGGTCTGCTTGGCGTTGAGGCTTTCCTGGAGCTTCTTGATCTGCGCGTCGCGAGCGTCCAGGCGGGCCTGGGCGCGCTGGGCGGCGGCGTTTTTCAGCTCGGCTTCGGCGGTGCGCAGGGCGATGGTCTGCTTGGCCACCTCGACGCGCTGGTTGGTCAGGTAGGCCAGTTGGTCGACCTTCTTGTCGTCTTCCTTGTCCATGTAGGCCTTGTCGGCCTTGTTCAGCCAGTCCTGGGCGTCCTTGGTTTCGAGGGCGGCGACCTTGCTCGCCTGCGGGTCGCTTTGCAGGGCGGAGAAGTTGGTCCGGGCCGACTCCAGGTTGGGGTTCGGCTGGTGGGCGCAGGCGACCAGGCCCATGCTCACGGCCAGGAGGGCGGGAATCATCACGTGGTTACGCATAGTGTTCGTCCTTTGATCGATTTCGAATGCACGGAGCGCGGCGGCGCTTACTGCTGCGGCTGCAGCGGGTCAGCGGCACGCATGCCTTCCTCGCGTACGTCCTGGACGCCCTGGCGGGCATCCTGCACGGCTTTCTGGGCTTTCATGGCCTGGGCCTTGCGTTCGGCAACACGGGCATCCCATTCGGCCTGTTCGGCGAGAATCTTCGCTTCGTCATACTTCTTGTCGTGCATGGCGATTTCGGCTTGCTTGAACTTGTCCTGCGCGGCCTTCATCTCGACGGCGGCGAACTCGGTGCCACCGGCGCTCACCGCAGAGTTAACGGCCGACTGGGTCACGGCGTACTGCTCGGTGGGTGGCTTGCCAGCACAGCCGGCCAGAACCAGGCTGCTGCCCAGGGCCAGGGCGGCCAGCTTGATCCCGCGCAGTTGGAACGGGGATTTCTCGATGCGGGTCTTCATGGTGGTCAACTCCATTGGATCACTCCTGATGAACATCCGTAACAGTCCATCGACACACCTCTCCGGAGGGAGCCGGGAGGAATTTTGCCGTAGTGGCTATTGGCTCGGAGTCGCCGGTTTTTTGAAAAGTTCACAAAAAGTGCCGCTTGATGGGCGAGTTTTTCTGACTGATCGGTCAGCGGGGAGGGGCGGGAACTTTTGCGGGGATGGAGGGGTATCGAGGAATTTTCCTGCGCGTACCAAACCCTGTGGGAGCGAGTTCACCCGCGATTACGGTAGTGAATTCAACGACGCAATCGCGGGTGAACCCGCTCCCACAGAGGACCAATGCGTCATTGGGTAGAACCATCTTCGCCACTGTTCAGCGCATGCAGGTGCTGGCGCGACAACGCCAGGAAGCGCGGCGTCGGCCCGACATCCTCGTACAGCGGATCGCCCTCTTCATCGGTGGCGATCACCTGCTGCCCCTGGACGTACGGAAAACTCGCTTCCAGCTCTTCCAGTGCCGCACCCAGCAGTTCGCCGAGCAATTCTTCCGGGGTGCGCTTGGGGTACATCTCGGCCAGCGCCGCCAGGCGCGCCGAGGCCTCGACGTCCAGGTGCAGGACATGACCGGTCGGGCTCAGACGTCCTTTGGCGTGCTGTTCCCAGTACTGTGCAAGTTCGCGAATCTTCATGATGCCCTCCGTAAAACCATGGCGACTGGTTACAGCGTAGCCAGTTCGCCCGCGCCCGTGCCTTGAAAGCACGACCGGTAGTGGGGCACTCTGCAACGACGCAGTATTTCCAGGGTGGAGAAGGTTGATGACCGATATCGATGTGCGTTTGCGGGAAGATGTACATCTGTTGGGCGAGCTGCTGGGCCATACGGTACGCGAACAACATGGCGAGGCGTTCCTGCAGAAGATCGAGGCGATCCGCCACAGCGCCAAGGCCGACCGTAGCGGCGGCGAAGAGCAGCTCAGTTCGACCCTCGCCGACCTCGCCGACGATGAGCTGCTGCCGGTGGCCCGGGCCTTCAACCAGTTCCTCAACCTGGCCAATATCGCCGAGCAGTACCAGTTGATCCGCCGTCGCGACGCCGACCAGCCGGAGCCGTTCGAGGCCCGGGTGCTGCCCGAGCTGCTGGCCCGCCTCAAGGCCGCCGGCCATAGCGACGACGCCCTGGCCCGCCAGCTCGGCAAGCTGAACATCGAACTGGTGCTGACCGCCCACCCCACCGAGGTGGCGCGGCGCACGCTGATCCAGAAGTACGACGCCATCGCCGCGCAGCTTGCCGTCCAGGATCACCGCGACCTGACCCCTGCCGAACGCGAGCAGGTCCGCGAGCGCCTGCAACGGCTGATCGCCGAGGCCTGGCACACCGAGGAAATCCGCCGCACCCGACCGACTCCGGTGGACGAGGCCAAGTGGGGCTTCGCGGTGATCGAGCACTCACTCTGGCACGCCATTCCCAACCACATGCGCAAGGCCGACAAGGCCCTGCACGCCGCCACCGGCCTGCACCTGCCGCTGGAGGCTGCGCCGATTCGCTTCGCCTCGTGGATGGGCGGTGACCGTGACGGCAACCCCAATGTCACCGCAGCCGTCACCCGCGAAGTGCTGTTGCTGGCGCGCTGGATGGCTGCCGACCTGTTCCTGCGCGACGTGCATTCCCTCGCCGCCGAGCTGTCCATGCAGCAGGCCAGCCCGGCCCTGCGCGCCAGGGTCGGTGATTGCGCCGAACCCTATCGTGCGCTGCTCAAGCCGCTGCGCGAGCGGCTACGGGAAACCCGTGCCTGGGCCCAGTCGGCCCTGACCACGGCACAGGCACCGGGCCCGCTGGTGTTGCAGGACAACCGCGAACTTTTCGAGCCCCTGCACCTGTGCTTCGAGTCCCTGCATGAATGTGGCATGGGGGTGATCGCCGACGGTCCGCTGCTGGACTGCCTGCGCCGCGCCGTGACGTTCGGCCTGTTCCTGGTGCGCCTCGATGTGCGCCAGGACTCCACCCGCCACGCCGCCGCCCTTAGCGAAATCACCGAATACCTTGGCCTGGGCAGCTATGCCGAGTGGAACGAGGAAGCGCGGATCGACTTCCTCCAGCGCGAGCTGGCCAGCCGCCGCCCGCTCTTGCCGGCGCATTACCAGCCCCAGGCCGACACCGCCGAGGTGCTTGCCACCTGCCGCGAGATCGCTGCGGCGCCCGCCGCGTCCCTCGGGTCCTACGTCATCTCCATGGCCGGCGCGGCGTCCGACGTGCTGGCGGTGCAACTGCTGCTCAAGGAGGCCGGCCTGCAACGGCCGATGCGCGTGGTGCCGCTGTTCGAAACCCTGGCCGACCTGGATAACGCCGGGCCGGTGATGCAGCGCCTGTTGTCCCTGCCGGGCTATCGCGCAGGGCTGCACGGCCCGCAGGAAGTGATGATCGGCTATTCCGACTCGGCCAAGGACGCCGGCACCACCGCTGCAGCCTGGGCGCAGTACCGCGCCCAGGAGACCCTAGTGCAGATCTGCCGGGAGCAGGAAGTCGAGCTGCTGCTGTTCCATGGCCGCGGCGGCACCGTCGGGCGCGGCGGCGCGCCGGCCCACGCGGCGATCCTGTCGCAGCCGCCGGGGTCGGTGGCCGGGCGTTTCCGCGCTACCGAGCAGGGCGAGATGATCCGCTTCAAGTTCGGGCTGGCCGATATCGCCGAGCAGAACCTCAACCTGTACCTGGCCGCCGTGCTGGAAGCCACCTTGCTGCCGCCGCCGCCCCCTCAGCCGGCCTGGCGCGAGGTGATGGACCAGTTGGCCGCCGACGGGGTGAAGACCTACCGTGGCGTGGTGCGGGAAACCCCTGATTTCGTCGAGTATTTCCGCCAATCCACGCCGGAGCAGGAGCTTGGCCGCCTGCCCTTGGGCAGCCGCCCGGCCAAGCGTCGCGCCGGTGGCATCGAAAGCCTGCGGGCCATCCCGTGGATCTTCGGCTGGACCCAGACCCGCCTGATGCTGCCAGCCTGGCTCGGCTGGGAAGCCGCGCTGAACAACGCCCTGGCTCGTGGCCAGGGGCCGCTGCTGGCGCAGATGCGCGAGCAGTGGCCGTTCTTCCGCACCCGCATCGACATGCTGGAGATGGTGCTGGCCAAGGCCGACGCGGAAATCGCCGCGTCCTACGACGAACGTCTGGTGCAACCGCACCTGCGACCTTTGGGTGAGCATTTGCGCGACCTATTGTCGCAGGCATGCCAGGTGGTGCTGGGCCTGACCGGGCAGCCGGTGCTACTGGCGCACAGCCCGGAGACCCTGGAGTTCATCCGCCTGCGCAATACCTACCTGGATCCGTTGCACTTGCTCCAGGCCGAGTTGCTGGCCCGCTCGCGAGAGCGCGAAGCCGCTCTGGACAGCCCGTTGGAGCAGGCCTTGCTGGTGACGGTGGCAGGCATCGCCGCAGGGTTGCGCAACACGGGTTGAGTGTCGGCTGGATGGCTGTCAGGCGTCGGAATGTGTTCCCAGGCGCGTAGGAAATGACCGTGTAAAGGGCAGGTTGCGCCGGGCGCAACCTGTATACACCGTGGCGTCCTGTCGCAGGTTTTTCCGACTTTCGACCGCTTGTATGGTCCCCATGCGCTGTGTATCTTGGGCAGCCTTTTGACCGATTTATGGTCATCGCCCGATTTCCTGCGATTCGCCAACGCTCGCGAATCCATTGATTTGCTTATAAAAAATGAGGAGCACAAGATGCGCGTAATTCTGCTGGGAGCTCCCGGGGCCGGTAAAGGTACTCAGGCAAAGTTCATCACCGAAAAATTCGGTATTCCGCAGATCTCCACCGGCGACATGTTGCGTGCCGCGGTCAAGGCCGGCACTCCGCTGGGCCTGGAAGCCAAGGCCGTGATGGATGCCGGCAAGCTGGTTTCCGACGACCTGATCATCAACCTGGTCAAGGACCGTATCGCCCAGCCTGACTGCGCCAACGGTTTCCTGTTCGACGGTTTCCCGCGCACCATCCCTCAAGCCGAAGCCATGGTTGCCGCTGGCGTGTCCCTGGATGCGGTAGTCGAGATCGCTGTCGATGATGAAGAAATCGTCCAGCGCATCGCCGGCCGCCGCGTTCACCTGGACTCCGGTCGTGTCTACCACGTCGTGTACAACCCGCCGAAGGTGGAAGGCAAGGACGACGTCACCGGCGAGGACCTGATCCAGCGCCCGGACGACAACGAAGAAACCGTGCGTGGCCGCCTGAAGGTCTACCACGAGCAGACCAAGCCGCTGGTGGACTTCTACCAGAAGCTCGAAGCCGCCAATGGCAAGCCGAAGGTCAGCCACATTCCTGGCGTCGGTTCGGTCGAGGCGATCACCGCCAAGGTCCTGGCAGCCCTGAGCTGATCCCTTTCGTTGTACCGCCAACGGCCCGCTTGCGGGCCGTTGTCGTTTATACTGCCGCTCTTTTTTCTCGCCTGGAACACCCCGATGACCACCTTGCTGGCCCTGGATACCGCCACTGAAGCCTGCTCCGTCGCCCTGCTGCACGAGGGCAAGATCACGAGCCATTACGAGGTGATTCCGCGCCTGCACGCGCAAAAGCTGTTGCCGATGATCCAGGCCCTGCTGGCCGATGCCGGTGTGGCGCTTTCGGCGGTGGATGCGATCGCCTTCGGCCGCGGCCCGGGAGCCTTCACCGGGGTGCGTATCGCCATCGGCGTGGTCCAGGGCCTGGCCTTCGCCCTGGAGCGCCCGGTGCTGCCGGTGTCCAACCTGGCGGTGCTGGCCCAGCGCGCCTTGCGCGAACACGGCGCCACCCGGGTCGCGGCGGCCATCGATGCGCGCATGGACGAGGTCTACTGGGGCTGCTATCAAGAGGTGAAGGGCGAAATGCAATTGCAGGGGAGCGAGGCCGTGCTGCCGCCCGGGCAGGTGGCGCTTCCCGACGCTAACGGCGATTCCTGGTTCGGTGCCGGTACCGGCTGGGGCTATGCCGAACGCCTGGCGGTCAAGGTCGCCGCGCAGGACCAGGCCATACTGCCCCACGCGCTCGACCTGCTGACCCTGGCCGGATTCGCTTGGGCGCGCGGCGAGAGCGTGCCGGCCGAGCAGGCCCAGCCGGTGTACCTGCGTGACAAGGTTGCCACGCCGAAGAAAGGCTGACGACCTCCGGTCGGTTATCGCCAAAGGCGGTAAACCAATTTGTGTATATGTGGTCCAGTTATCAGTAGGGCATTTGCGCAAGGTGTCAGGTGCCGCTAAATTGCCATCATCGACCCCGAGTTCATTGCCATGCGTATCGACGGCTTTTCCTCATCGAGTTACCCGCTCAAGCGCCCTCAGCGCAAAGGGCCGGTGCGGGTGGAGGAGTCGCAGGAAGACATCGCCGGCGAGTTCGAAGTCGAGGCGCAAGCCGCCGAAAACGCCGGCACTTCGCAGCGCGCCCTCCCCAACCTGCCGGCCCGTCCGCAGGACATGATCTTCCCCCGGGCCCGCGACCGGCGCACCGCCGGCGCCCTGGCCAGCTACCTGACCACGGCCGGGTTCGTCGATTGGGAGATGGAAGTGCTGGGGCTGGATCTGTACATTTGAGCCAATGAGCTCAGCATCCTTACCTTATTTCCTCGGTTGTCCGTCCTGGAGTGAAAACGCCTGGCGCGACTATCTGTACCCCAGCGACGCGAAAAGCAGCGATTTTCTTGGCCTCTACTGCCAGGTCTTCAATGCCGTCGAGGGCAATACCACCTTTTATGCCCGGCCTGCGCCAGCCACCATCGAGCGCTGGGCCCAGGTCATGCCCGCGCACTTTCGCTTCACTGCCAAGTTTCCCGGTGATATCAGCCACAGCGGCGACCTGTATGCGCAGCTGGAGGCCGCGCGCACCTTCGTGCAGTTGCTCCAGCCCCTGGGCGCCCGTGTATCGCCGTACTGGTTGCAGTTGCCGGCGAGCTTCGGGCCGGCGCGGCTTGGCGAACTCATGCAGTTCATCGACGAACTAGCCGTGCCGCTGGCCGTCGAGGTGCGCAACGACGCTTTCTTCGCCAAGGGCGAGGACGAGCGCCTGCTGAACCGGCTGCTCAACGAGCGAGGCATCGAGCGCATCTGTCTCGACCCGCGGGCACTGTTCAGTTGCACCTCCCGCGACCCGAGCGTGCTCCACGCCCAATCGAAAAAGCCACGGGTGCCGCCGCGTCCCGCTGCCTTCAGCCTGCAACCGCAGGTGCGTTTCATCGGCCATCCGGAATTGGCGGCGAACGAGCCGTTCCTGGTGCCGTGGCTGGACAAGGTCGCCGCCTGGATCGAGGAAGGGCGCAGCCCCTACGTTTTCCTGCATACCGCTGACAACCGCCTGGCCGCAGCCCTGGCCCGGCGTTTCCATCAAGGCTTGATGGAACGCCTGCCGGGGCTTGCGCCGTTGCATGAACCTGATCGGGGGCCGCAGGTCGAACAACTCGGACTGTTGTGATTTCCCGTCGTCTGCCTGGGAGTTCCACCATGGATGTGCAAACCCTGCGTGCCGAAGCCTTCAAGGCGCTGCACGAACGCCCCGGAACCTTCGTCATTCCCAATCCGTGGGATGCCGGTTCGGCCAAGCTGCTCGCCAGCCTCGGCTTCGAGGCCCTGGCTACCAGCAGCGCCGGCCTGGCTTTTGCCCTTGGGCGGCCGGATGCCGAAGGTGCGGTGAGTCGCGACGAGACCCTGGCCAATGCCCAGTCCATCGTCGATGCCACGGCCCTGCCGGTGGCGGCGGACCTGGAGAACGGCTACAGCGATGAGCCGGGCGGTTGCGCCGACACCATCCTGCAGGCAGCGAAGATGGGCCTGGTAGGCGGCTCCATCGAGGACGCCAGCGGTCGCGAGGATGAGCCCATCTACAACTTCCATCGCGCCGTGGAGCGGGTCGAGGCCGCGGTTGCGGCCGCCCGCAGCCTGGACTTTCCCTTCATGCTCTGCGCCCGTGCGGAAAACCTGCTGCACGGGCGCAATGATCTCGACGACACGATCGCCCGCCTGCAGGCCTTCGCCGAGGCTGGGGCCGATGTGCTCTATGCGCCGGGACTGCGCACTGCCGAGGACATCCAGCGGGTGGTCAAGGCGGTGGCACCGAAACCCGTCAATGTGTTGATGGGGCTTGCAGGCATGGACCTGGGCTTCGAGGACCTCAAGGCGCTGGGCGTGAAGCGCATCAGCGTGGGTTCGTCCCTGGCCCGGGTCGCCTACGGTGCATTCTTCGAGGCGGCGACGCGGATTCGCGGGGAAGGGCGTTTTGACCATGGCGACAAAGCCATGACCTTCGCCCGGCTCAACGACCTGTTCCGGCGCTGAGGTGACCATGCGCCATGGCGCACTGGTGCTGTTGGCGGTGCTGGCCGGCGTGGCGCTGTTCGGCTGGCGACAGGGCTGGCGCCTGCCCGGGCAATGGAACCCCTGGGCGCCGCTGGATGTGCGCGAGCCGCCCAACCTCCTGACTTCATGGAAACTGGGCCGCCTGCGCGATGATCCGCGGCTGTGCGCCGAGGTGCTGGCCACGTCCGGCCTGCGTTACAGCCCGCAGGCGGATACCACTGGCGGCCATTGCCCGCTGACCAACGTGGTCCGCGTCCAGGGCGCAGACGTGAAACTGAGCAGCAGCTTCCTTGCTACCTGCCCGGTAGCCGTAGCCTTCGCCCTGTTCGAGCGGCATGGCCTGCAACCGGCGGCGCAACGGGTTTTCGGGCAGCCGGTGACCCAGGTCGATCATCTGGGCAGCTATGCCTGTCGCAACGTCTACAACCGCGCCGAAGGCCGGCTCAGCCAGCATGCTACGGCGAATGCCCTGGATATCTCCGGGTTTCGCCTGAAGGACGGCCGGCGCATCGAACTGCAAAAGGACTGGGGCGGCGACGGGCCCAAGGCCCGCTTTCTGCGCGAAGCGCGGGATGCTGCCTGCGAGAGCTTCAACACGGTACTCGGGCCGGACTACAACAGCGCCCATCACAACCACTTTCATCTGGACATGGGGCGTTGGCGGGTCTGCCGTTAGGCGGCGATGCGCACGTTGTTGAGCACGACGGGGCGAGCCCAGTGGATATCGAACTCCAGGTCGTGCTGCTGCTTGGCCAGGGTGGCCTCGTCGAAAGGTTCCGGCGCCGGGTCCAGCAGCTTGCGCTCCAGTTCGGCGATCGGCAGGTGCAACGGATAAGGCGCCGGTGCCGGGCCCGGTTCGGGAAGCGGATGGCCCTGGCTCATGACCACCGGGCGCACCCAGTTGTTGCTGATGTCCAGTTGGCGTTGTTGCTCGATCAGTTCGGCAGCGCTGAAGGGCGGGGCGGGTTTGTCCAGCAGGTCCAGCTCGAATTCGGCGATCGGCAGGAACAGCGGCTCCGGCGGGGCAATCTCGGTGTCGGTTACTTCGCACAGGCGCTGGCTGTGGATCTGCGCCAGGGTCTGGCTGCCGCTGATCGGTTCGCCGGTCTGCACGTCCACTTCTTCGATCGGCAGCGCCTCGCGCACCACGCCTTCTTCCTGCTGCGCAGCCAGGGCGCGGGCGAAGAAGTCCGACCACAGGTGGCTGACGCCGCCCAGGGCCTGGGTGTTGTGGCGGCTGTAGTCACCGACGGGTGACAGGTAGCCTGAGGGAAGTTGAAGAATCTCTGACATGGTTGTCGAAGAGCTCTGGCAAAATGGCGCGTACTTTGTGTATCGGCCGCAGGCGCCGATCTTTAACTTTTTTTGGGCAGGAAGGTGAGCGTGGAGCAGCAGGTCGAAGGCGGGATCCGGGTCGAGGCACTGGACGCCGGGTATCAGGCGCAGGCCGAGCAATGGGCGGCGCGCCTGGGGCTGCCATTGGACGATGCCGAGGCGGCGTTCGCCGTGCAGGTGGGCGTGGACGGCCTGCAGATCCAGCAGCTCGGGCCGCAGTCACCGGGGCCGGTGCGGGTCGACTTTCTCGAGGGCGGTGCGGCCCATCGGCGCCTGTATGGCGGCGGTGCGGGGCAGATGATCGCCAAGGCGGTCGGTATCGCCCAGGGCGTGCGCCCCCATGTGCTGGACGCCACGGCCGGGCTTGGCAAGGACGCGTTCGTGCTCGCCACCCTCGGCTGCCGGATGCAACTGATCGAGCGCCAGCCGCTGGTGGCGGCACTGCTCGAGGATGGTCTGGCGCGGGCTGCCGGGGATGAAGAGGTCGGCCCGATCGTGGCACGCATGGAACTGCTGCATGGTAACTCCATCGAGCGCATGCGCAACTGGCAAGGCGAGCCGCCGCAGGTGATCTACCTCGACCCGATGTTCCCCCATCGCGACAAGAGCGCATTGGTGAAAAAGGAAATGCGCGTGTTCCGGCCGCTGGTAGGGGACGACCTGGACGCCCCGGCCCTGCTCGAAGCGGCGTTGGCCCTGGCGACCCACCGGGTAGTGGTCAAGCGCCCGCGCAAAGCGCCGATCATCGAGGGCGCCAAGCCGAGCCATAGCCTGGAGGGGAAATCCAGCCGCTATGACATCTATCCGAAGAAGGCGCTCAAGCCCTGATCTGACTCGATTTGGCAGACCCCACAAATCCCTGTGGGAGCTGGCAAGCCAGCTCCCACAGGGGGGTGCGGTGCCTGGGCTAGACGCGATAAGCCCGCAGAAACAGCTCCACCACCTCCCGCACATGGGCCTCGGCCTCTTCAGCCTCCAACGGCCCGGCACACCCGAGCAGCAGCCTGAAATTCGCCCCACCCTTGAGCAGGCAGAAAAAATGCTCTGCCGCCGAAGCCGGATTGGCAATTCGCAGCATGCCACGTTCGTCCGCCAGCCTCAGCAGTGCCTCGGTTTCGCGCAGCACCCGTGCCGGTCCCGCCTCGAAGAACATCTGCCCCAGCTTCGGATCCTGTGGCCCCTGGGTGATGATCAGGCGATGCAGCTTCACTGAATGATCGCTGTTGATCAGCACCTGGAACCCGCGGCCGATCTTCATCAGTACCTGCTCCAGCGGTACGCCTTCGGGCAGCTCGAAGATCAGCCCCGGCAACTGCGCCTGGCAGGTGGCGATGATGGCCTCGGCGAACAGGTTTTCCTTGTCATTGAAGTGGCTGTAGACCGTGAGTTTCGACACACCTGCCGCTGTCGCGACCGCATCCATGCTGGTGCTGGCATAACCATTGGCGAGGAACAGGTCCTTGGCGGCCTCGAGGATGGCCTGGCGCTTGGCCAGATCCTTGGGCCGTCCTGGGCCGCTGGATACGGTGGGATCTTGGGACATGGGTCACTTTTGCAGGGATTGAAGCGAGGAATAGTACAACGCGGGCGAGGCGGGGTCAGGTCAGGTTGTCGAAATGCTGCAATCGCGACGGCCGCGAGGCTGCCGAACCGTCGCGATTGGCGGTTACACCACCACCTCCAGCGTTGCCGCCGAGACCTTCAGCAAGGCACGGGTGATCTGCATCTGCAGGATGGCCGCGTTGATCCGCTCCTGTTGGTCAGTGCAGGCATGTGCGGCGATTTCGTGGGCGATGTTCATGGCGCTGTCGATGTGCTGCTGCGCCAGATGGATGGATTTTTCGTGAGAGATCCCGGCGCGGATGCAGAGGACGGGAGGTGGATCGGGGACGAGTTTTTTCATGGTGTGACTCCTATGATTCTCGGGATCACCACCTGCCTGCTGTCAAACAATAGGGTGGCAACTGTACGTGGGTTGACAGACCGAGTCATAGGCACCCCGGCGCGCAAGAATGCGCCCACACGCACAGCTGCCATAGCAACCTGGCTTTACGACCTCAGATGCCTGCCAAAGCGCAGTCTGGACTTCTGCCCGAGCGCGGCGGGATCAGATACGCCAAGTGGCGCTGTTATAGACCTCATCATCGCGGCGGGCCCCGACGCACAGGACCAGCACGATCTCGGTGCCATTGATCCTGTAGACGAACCTGACATCCCCGGTCCTGATCCGTCGATAACCGGCAAGCGCGCCGCGCAGCGGCTTGCCAATCTTGTCTGGCTCTCCCTCGGCAATGCGCTCGCGGATCACCACCAATACCCTCTGGGCCTCGACCTTTCCCAACTGCTTGAGATCCCGTTCCACTTCAGGGTGAAACCGTACACGCCACTTCATGGGTCGCTGCCTATTTGAAGCGAGCCTCCATGTCCTCGAGGCTCACCGTTTTCTCTTCGTCCAGGGTGGACAGGCGATCGATGGCGAGCCGTTCGGCGCGAAGGTCTTCGAGTTCATCCTGCAGCGCTTGATAGGACTTCACTCCAATCAATACGGCGGCAGGCTCGTTGTCCTTGAAGATCACCAGATGAGAGTGCTTCCCGCTGGTAACTTCCTTCAATTTCGCGCTGAAGCTTCGAACCATCGCGGTAGCAGACACCGCCTGCTCAGCCCGGTCAAGAAGTGCACTCATGGCATTTGCCTCAATATGTTTACAGAGGGTGGTCGCACTGAATGCACGACGCATGGAGTGGAGTATATGCAATGTAATACGTAAAACAATGCGCATTTGTTGATCTGTTCAAGGCGAAAAATCCACCTTCCCCACTGTAATCCACTGATTTAATATACCCGCCAGTATAAATATTCGAAGCACCCCCTTCGCGAAAGGTCATCACTCATGTTGCGTCATGCCTTGCCCCTCGCTCTGCCTGCCATCCTGGCCGCGCTGCTGTCCGCTTGCGGGCAGGAAGCCGCGGCACCCACCGTTATCCGTCCCGCCATGGTGGTGCAGCCGCAGCCGGCTTCGGCCGCGGTGGACAGCTACCCCGGCGAGGTGCGCGCGCGCTTCGAGCCGGAGCTGGCGTTCCGGATCGGCGGCAAGGTGAGCAAGCGCCTGGTGGAGGAGGGGCAGCGGGTCAAGGCGGATCAGCCGCTGGCCGAACTGGATCCGCAGGATGTGCGCCTGCAACTGGAAGCGACCCGCGCCCAGGTCGCCGCGGCCGAGGCCAACCTGAACCTGGTGCAGGCCGAGCGCGATCGCTACAAGAGGCTGCTGGAGCGGCAGATGGTCAGCCAGTCGCAGTACGACAACGCGGAAAACCTCTATCGCGCCGGCCTTGCCCGGGTGAAGCAGGTGCGCGCCGAGTTCGATGTGGCCGGCAACCAGGCCGGCTATTCGGTGCTGCGCGCGTCCCAGGACGGGGTCGTGTCCAAGCGCCAGGTGGAAGTCGGTCAGGTGGTGGCCGCCGGGCAGACCGTGTTCACCCTCGCCGCCGATGGCGAGCGCGAAGTGCTGATCAGCCTGCCGGAGCAGAACTTCGGCCGTTTCAGCGTGGGCCAGCCGGTGACCGTGGAGCTCTGGTCGCAACCTGGGCAGCGCTTCGACGGCCGTATCCGCGAGCTGTCGCCGGCCGCCGATCCGCGTTCGCGTACCTTCGCCGCGCGCATCGCCTTCAATACCGGCAAGGTTCCCGCCGAGCTGGGCCAGAGCGCCCGGGTGTTCATCCAGCATGCCGAGCAGATTCCGCTGGCGGTGCCGTTGTCGGCGCTGAGCGCGGAGAATGGCCAGACCTACGTCTGGCGTGTCGATACCAACAGTACCTTGCAGCGCGTGCCGGTGCGGGTCGGCGCCTACGGCCAGGACAGCGTTCCGGTGCTCGAAGGCCTCAGCGCCAGCGACTGGGTAGTGGCTGCCGGTGGCCATGTGCTGCATGAGGGCGAGCGGATACGACCGGTGGACCGGTCCAATCGTACGGTGAATCTGGCGGCCAAGGAGTAAGTCCCGATGGGTTTCAACCTTTCCGCCTGGGCCCTGCGCAATCGGCAGATCGTACTGTTCCTGATGATTCTTCTCGCCCTTGTCGGGGCGCTGTCCTATACCAAGCTCGGACAGAGCGAGGACCCCCCCTTCACGTTCAAGGCGATGGTCATCCGCACCCTGTGGCCCGGTGCCAGCGCCGAGGAAGTCTCGCGCCAGGTCACCGAACGCATCGAAAAGAAGCTGATGGAAACCGGCGAGTACGAAAAGATCGTGTCGTTCTCGCGGCCCGGCGAATCCCAGGTGACCTTCATGGCGCGGGATTCCATGCATTCGGCGGATATTCCCGAGCTCTGGTACCAGATCCGCAAGAAGGTCGCGGATATCCGCCACACCTTGCCTCCAGGCATCCAGGGCCCGTTCTTCAACGACGAGTTCGGCACCACCTTCGGCAATATCTACGCGCTGACCGGCCAGGGATTCGACTACGCCGTGCTCAAGGATTACGCCGACCGCGTGCAGATCCAGCTGCAACGGGTCAAGGACGTGGGCAAGGTCGAGTTGCTCGGCCTGCAGGACGAGAAAATCTGGATCGAGCTGTCCAACACCAAGCTGTCCACCCTTGGCCTGCCGCTGGCTGCGGTGCAGCAAGCGCTGGAAGAGCAGAACGCGGTGAGCACCGCCGGCTTCTTCGAGACCCCGAGCGAGCGCCTGCAATTGCGGGTGACCGGGCGTTTCGACAGCGTCGAGCAGATCGAGCAGTTCCCGATCCGCGTGGGTGAGCGCACCTTCCGCATCGGCGATGTGGCCCAGGTCCATCGCGGCTTCAACGATCCGCCTGCGCCGCGCATGCGCTTCATGGGCGAGGATGCCATCGGCCTGGCGGTTTCGATGAAGCCCGGCGGCGACATCCTCGTGCTGGGCAAGGCCCTGGAGGCGGAATTCGCCCGGATTTCCACCAACCTCCCGGCCGGCATGGAGTTGCGCAAGGTGTCCGATCAGCCGGCGGCGGTGAAGACCGGCGTGGGCGAGTTCGTCCAGGTGCTGGTGGAGGCGCTGGCGATCGTCCTGCTGGTGAGCTTCTTCTCCCTTGGCATGCGTACCGGGCTGGTGGTGGCCCTGGCCATTCCGCTGGTGCTGGCGATGACCTTCGCCACCATGTATTACCTGGGCATCGGCCTGCACAAGATATCCCTCGGCGCCCTGGTGCTGGCCCTCGGCCTGCTGGTGGACGACGCGATCATCGCCGTGGAGATGATGGCGATCAAGATGGAGCAGGGCTTCGACCGGCTCAAGGCGGCCAGCTACGCCTGGACCAGCACGGCGTTCCCGATGCTCACCGGTACCCTGATCACGGCGGCGGGTTTTCTGCCTATCGCGACGGCGCAGTCCGGCACGGGCGAATACACCCGCTCGATCTTCCAGGTGGTGACCATCGCCTTGCTGGCCTCGTGGATCGCGGCGGTCGTGTTCGTGCCCTACCTGGGCGAGCGCCTGCTGCCGGACCTGGCCAGGCTGCATGCGAAGAAACATGGCACCACCAACGGCGAGACCGACCCTTACGGCACGCCGTTCTACCAGCGTGTGCGCCGGGTGGTGAGCTGGTGCGTGAGCAGGCGCAAGACGGTGATCGTGCTGACCATTGCCTTGTTCGTCGGTAGCGTGATGAGCTTCCGTTTCGTCGAGCAGCAGTTCTTCCCGGCCTCCGGGCGCCTGGAGCTGATGGTCGATCTGAAGCTGGCCGAGGGGGCTTCCCTGAGCAATACCGCCGAGCAGGTCAAGCGCCTGGAGGCCATGCTCAAGAAGCGCGAAGGCATCGATAGCTACGTGGCCTATGTCGGCACCGGTTCGCCGCGCTTCTACCTGCCGCTGGACCAGCAATTGCCGGCTGCCAGCTTCGCCCAGTTCGTAGTGCTGGCGAAAACCATCGAGGACCGCGAGGCCCTGCGCACCTGGCTGATCGAAACCCTCAACGAACAGTTCCCCGACCTGCGTTCGCGGGTCACCCGCCTGGAAAACGGCCCGCCGGTGGGCTACCCGGTGCAGTTCCGGGTGACCGGCGAGCATATCGAGGAAGTCCGCGCCCTGGCCCGCAAGGTGGCGGCCAGGGTGCGCGAGAACCCGCACGTGGCCAACGTCCATCTGGACTGGGAAGAGCCGAGCAAGGTGGTCTACCTGAATATCGACCAGGACCGCGCCCGGGCCCTGGGCGTCAGTACCGCCGCGCTGTCGCGCTTCCTGCAGAGCTCCCTGACCGGCAGCAGCGTCAGCCAGTACCGCGAGGACAACGAGCTGATCGAGATCCTCCTGCGCGGGACCCAGGAAGAGCGTACCCAACTGGAGCATCTGTCGAGCCTGTCGGTACCCACCGACAATGGCCGCAGCATCGCCTTGTCCCAGGTGGCGACCCTGGAGTACGGCTTCGAGGAGGGCATCATCTGGCACCGCAACCGTCTGCCGACAGTGACCGTGCGCGCCGATATCTACGGCAAGGACCAGCCGGCGACCCTGGTCAAGCAGATCCTGCCGACACTGGAGCCGGTGCGGGCCGAATTGCCCGACGGTTACCTGCTGGAGGTCGGCGGCACGGTGGAGGATTCGACCCGCGGGCAGAACTCGGTGAACGCCGGGGTGCCGCTGTTCGTCGTGGTGGTGCTGACCCTGCTGATGCTGCAACTGCGCAGCTTCTCGCGCACCGCCATGGTCTTCCTCACCGCGCCGCTGGGGCTGATCGGCGTGGTGCTGTTCCTGATGGTGTTCCGCCAGCCGTTCGGCTTCGTGGCGATGCTCGGGACCATCGCCCTGTCGGGGATGATCATGCGCAACTCGGTGATCCTCGTGGACCAGATCGAGCAGGACATCGCGGCGGGGCTGGGACGCTGGCAAGCGATCATCGAAGCCACGGTGCGGCGTTTCCGGCCCATCGTGCTGACCGCGCTGGCGGCAGTGCTGGCGATGATCCCGCTGTCGCGCAGCGTGTTCTTCGGGCCGATGGCGGTGGCCATCATGGGCGGGCTGATCGTGGCGACGGCCTTGACCCTGCTGTTCCTGCCGGCGTTGTATGCGGCGTGGTTCAGGGTCAAGAGAGAGGAGTGAGGTATCTGACCGGCACTGGCATTTTCTGTGTCAGTGCCGGCCTCATCGCTGGCAACGCCAGCTCCCACAGAGGCCGTGTGCACCGCTAATCCTGTGGGAGCCGGCGTTGCCGGCGATGGCCTGCAAAGCAGGCCCGGATCACAGAGCCCCGAAGACCTTCTTCGCCAGGCTGGTTGCCGCTGCCGCCGGGTTCTCGCGGATGCTGGCTTCCTGTTTGCCGATCATCTCGAACAGGCCGTTGAGTGCCTGCTCGGTGACATAACCTTCCAGGTTCGCGCTCTTGGCGTCCACCACGCCAAAGGCTGCGGCCTGGCCGGCGAACTGGTTGTACTTCTGCGCCACGCCGACCTTGTCGGTCGCGCTTTTCACGATCGGCAGGAATTTCTCGCGGATCTGCTCGCGGCTGGTCTTGCTCAGGTATTGGGTGGCGGCATTGTCACCACCGCCGAGAATGGCTTTGGCATCGTCCACGGTCATCTTCTTCACGGCATCCAGCAACAGTGCCTGGGCCTGCGGAACCGCTGCTTCGGCGGCCTTGTTCATGCTGGTTTCCAGCTCGTCGACCTGCGCGCCCATGCCGAACTGCTTGAGCTTTTTCGCTGCCTTGCCGAGGTTGCCCGGCAACTCGATGCGCACGTCCGGGTTGTTGCTGAAACCGCCCGGCTTACCCAGTTGCTTGACGGCAATCTGCGCGCCCTGGCTCAGGGCGTCCTTGAGGCCCCCGGAGGCGTCTTTCTGCGACAGGTCGTTCAAGGAGAGGGCCATGGCGCTGGCGGACAGCAACAGGCCGGCGCACAGGCCGGTAAAGGTGAGGGTACGGCGAATCATGACGACATCCTTATTGGAGAAAGCGGGGAATACGGAATATCAGCGGACCGCATCGACCTTGATCCGCAGCGGCTGCGGATCACTGCCGTCGAGCTTGACGCTGTGCTGCTCGGTGTTGATGAACAGCAGCTTGCCGTCCAGCTCGATACGCGCACTGACCGCGTAGCGATGGCCGGGCTTGAGCTGGGCCTTGTCGTAGGACAGTTGGAAGGGCAGTGGCACCTGGCCCTTGACCGGGCCGTTCTGGCTGGCGAGGGTGACCGCCGGGGCGTCGGCCAGGGAAACGTCCTGCAAGGCTACATTAAGGGTGGCCGTCGGTGGCAGGGCAATGCGTTGCAGGTAGAACACTTCGCCATGCAGCGAAGCCTTTTCGACAGGGGCGTGGCTGGAGCAGGCCGCGACCAGCGAGGCGCAGCACAGCAGAAAGAGTTTTTTCATGGGGTCTCCGATCCTGGATACCGGCTTGCGGCCGGCACCCAGGACTTTAGCGGATTTTTCGGTAGTCGACTTCCCGCGATGCCATGGGATTATTCGCCGCTGCTGGCTTCATCGCGGTGCAGGGCCACCTGGCGGATCGACAGGCGCACCTCAGCCGACAGCACGCGCTTGGCCGCGCCTTCGGCCAGTTCGCCGAGCTTGTCGTGGAAGCCCAGCTTGCCGGCTTCGTCCGGGCGCAGCACGCCCTGCTCGACCAGGGTCTGGATAAAGTGGCGGAACAGGCTCTTGTCGAAGAACTCCGGGGCGTTCAGGCCGTGCAGGATCGACAGGCGCTGGGCCATGACCACGCACAGGTCCTCCAGCTCCTCGGCGCTGAGGCTGTGCTGGCCGCTGTTGAGCAGCAGCGCGGTGGCCATGTAGAAGCGCTGCAGGGTCTGGGTGATGGCCCGTGCCAGCAGCGTCAGCAGGACGAATTGTCGCGAGCTCGGTGGCGGACGCAGGTAAACGTCGTTCTCCTTGCGCAGCAGGCCCTGCTCGATGAAGGCTGCCAGCCACTGGTCGACCACGTCGTCCAGTTCATCCAGCTCCCAACGGATGAACAGTTCCGATTGCAGATACGGATACAGCGCGCGAACGTATTGCAGGATCAGCTCGCGGCTCATCCGCGAGCTGATCTGGAAGAAGCTCGCCAGCAGCGCCGGCAGGGCGAAGATGTGCAGGACATTGTTGCGGTAGTAGGTCATCAGGACGGCGTTCTGCTCGTCCAGGTAGAGGATCCTGCCCAGGGCGTCGCGCTGTTCGGCCAGCAGGTCCATGCCGCGGACATGGCCGATCAGCGCCAGGCCGTCGCCTTCCGGCAGGGTGGTGTGGGGCGAATAGGGCACCTGGCGCAGCAACGCCAGGTAAAGATCGAGCACCCGGGTCAGGGCCCGTTCGTCCAGGGCCAGGCGGCTGGTAGAGAGCAGGGCCAGGGCCACCAGGTTGACCGGGTTGATCGCCGCCGCTTCGTTCAGGTGACGGGCCACTTTCTCGCCCAGGCGCGAGGTGGTTTCGTTCAGCCAGGCCGGACGGAATTGCGGCGCCAGTTGCTGTTCGCGCCAACCGGGCTGCTGCTGGTCGAGGAACTGGTTGAGGCGGATCGGTTCGCCGAAGTTCACCGAGACCTGGCCGAACCGCTGCTTGAGCGCGCCAAGTACCTTGAAGATGTCGAAGATCGATTCCTTCTTCTTGCTCGCCCCGCGCAGTTCGCCAAGGTAGGTGCGGCCTTCCAGCACCCGCTCGTAGCCGATGTACACCGGTACGAAGACGATCGGCGTGCGCGACGAACGCAGGAAGCTGCGCAGGGTAATGGCCAGCATGCCGGTCTTGGGTTGCAGCATGCGTCCTGTGCGGGAACGGCCACCCTCGACGAAGTACTCCACCGGGAAGCCCTTGGTGAACAGGGTGTGCAGGTACTCGTTGAACACGGCGGTGTACAACGGGTTGCCCTTGAAGGTGCGACGCATGAAGAAGGCCCCGCCGCGGCGCAGCAGGCCGCCGATCACCGGCATGTTCAGGTTGATCCCGGCAGCGATGTGCGGCGGGGTCAGGCCGTTGCGGAACAGCAGGTAGGACAGCAGCAGGTAGTCGATATGGCTGCGGTGGCACGGCACGTAGATCACCTCGTGACCCGGGGCGATGCCCTGCACCTGCTCGATATGGTTGACCTTGATACCGTCGTAGATCTTGTTCCAGAACCAGCTCAGCACCACCTCGAGGAAGCGGATTGCGGTGTAGGTGTAATCCGAGGCGATTTCGTTGCCGTACTTCAGCGCCGTGGCTTCGGCCCTGGCCACCGGGATCTTCTCGCGCTCGGCTTCGTCGAGGATCGCCTGGCGCACCAGCGGGTCATGGATCAGGCCCTTGACCAGGTTGCGCCGGTGGGAGATGTCCGGGCCGATCACGGCCGTCTTCAGGTTGCGGAAGTGCACCCGCAGCAGGCGCTGGGCCATGCGTACGGTGCGTTCGTGGCCCTTGTTGTGATCGACCAGCTCGCGCAGGTGGATCGGCGCGGAGAACTGCACGCGGGTCTTGCGCCCGAGGATCAGCACGGTCAGCAGCCGGCGCAGGCGTCCGGTGACGGCCCAGCTATCGGCGAACAGCAGTTTCCACGGGCTCGATTCGCTGGCCGGGGTCTGGCCCCAGAACACGCTGACCGGAATGATCTGCGCATCCTGCTCGGGCTGCTGGCTGACCGCACTGACCAGCCGGCCGAGGGTCGGCGGGGCACCGCGCTTGTACTGGCGGCCGAGCCAGTCCGGCTCCGGGGTCAGGTAGAAGAACGCGGCGGGCTCCATCAGGCTGCCGACGGCCACGGGCAATACCGGGCGCGGCAGCCCTGCTTTGGTGCATTCCTTGTCCAGTACGGCCAGGTCGGTCAGCGACGGCGACTGGATGGCATAGAACACCGGACGGCTACGGTCCAGGTTGAGGGTGAAAGCGGACTGGTTGATGGTCTCGGAGCGAACCCACAGGTACAACAGTCGGCGCAGTGCGCCGAAGATCAGGCGGCGCAGGGGGGAATGGATCATGTGGAGTGTGCTCTGGAAAATGGAACGGTCGTGCAGACAGGCGGGCAAGTGTGACGTATCCGCGCAAGTTGAGCAAAAACCGCCCTGGTCATGAAAAATAATTTATCGCTGTCTTATACTCGGTCCGCTGTTTGCAGGAATATTCGGCAAGCGGCGTAGGCAGGGGTTCCCACCCCCGTCGACAAGGCGAGTCCAAAATAAAAATCCGGAGTGTTACTGATGTCGTCTCGTGAGACTGGAAGTGTGAAGTGGTTCAATGACGCCAAGGGCTATGGCTTCATTCAACGTGAAGGCGGGGCGGACGTTTTCGTTCACTACCGTGCGATTCGGGGTGAAGGGCATCGCACGCTGCTCGAAGGGCAGCAGGTCGAGTACAGCCTGACCCAAGGCCAGAAAGGCCTTCAGGCCGAGGATGTGGTCGGACTGTAAGGTTTCAGCCACAAGCTGCAAGCTGACCGCGCCAGGCTTGCAGCTTGCAGTCCCTCAACTGGTGCGCCAGGTGATTTCCTCTTCTCCATCGGCACTGATGCGGATCCAGCGATCGGCGTCGTCCTCGCCTTCTTCCTCGACCCAGCTTCCAGGTGCGCAGCGTACTTCGACGTTCAATGCGGCGAAGGCAGCGCGAGCACAGGCTATGTCGTCTTCCCACGGTGTGTTGTCACTTTCCAGGTAAAGACTGTTCCATTTTCCTACGGCCTTGGGCAGCCAGGTAACAGGAATGTCACCGGCAGTGCATTTGAAGGTCTGGCCTTTTTGCTTCCATTCGCTGCACGGACCAACGGCCTCGGTCAGCCAGGCAGTGATCTGCTTGTGGTCGACGTCGGCGTCCTTCAGGTAGATCTCGATATCGGGTTGGCGCATGGGATTCTCCGGAAAGGGGTCAGTCCTGCAGGACAAAATAGTCGTAACGCATCGACACCGTGACGTCGAACGGCTCCGCCTGGTCGATGACCGCCGCGCGCCGCTCGGCGCTGGCGCGCCAGCCGTGGGGCGTCATTGCCAGCAGGTTGGCGCGGTCGGCGGGATTGGCCAGGCTCAGGCGGAATTCGAGGGTTTCGCTGTGGGCATGGGCCATATTCGTCGGGACCAGGGCCAGGTGCTTGTCGTCGGCATATTCGCGAACTTCGTCGTAAAGCTTCTGGCGCAGTTCCATCAGATGGCCGCTGGTCGGGCCGACCCGCATCAGCCCGCCACCGGGACCGAGCAGGCGGCGTGCCTCCTGCCAGTCCAGCGGGCTGAAGACGCTGGCGATGAACTGGCAACTGGCGTCGGCCAGCGGAACCCGTGCCATGCTCGCTACCAGCCAGGTCACGCGCGGGCTGCGTTTGCAGGCTCGCTTGACGGCCTCGCGGGAAATGTCCAGCGCGTAGCCTTCCGAGGTCGGCAGGGCTTCGGCGAGCTGCGCGGTGTAGTAACCCTCGCCGCAACCGATGTCCACCCAGCGCCCCGGATTGCGCTCGGCTGCCAGCTCGGCCAGGCGCCTGGCTACCGGCGCGTAATGGCCTGCGTCGAGAAAATCGCGCCTGGCCTGGACCATGGCCTGGTTGTCACCGGGATCGCGGCTGTTCTTGTGCTGCACCGGCAGCAGGTTCAGGTAGCCCTGGCGGGCCCGGTCGAAACGGTGGCCGGCAGGGCAGCCGACACCGTTGTCGAGGTCGCGCAATGGCTCGCGGCAGAGGGGACAGGTCAGCATCAGGCGAGCAACCGGACCAGGGTCTGGTAGTAGATCTCGGTCAGTACGTCGAGATCACTGGCGAGGATGCGCTCGTTGACCTGGTGGATGGTGGCGTTGACCGGACCCAGCTCGACCACCTGGGTTCCCAGGGTGGCGATGAAGCGTCCGTCCGAGGTTCCGCCGCTGGTGGAGGCCTCGGTTTCGCGCCCGGTGACCGCCTTGATGCTGGCCGACACGGCGTCGAGCAGGTCGCCCGGCTCGGTGAGGAACGGCAGGCCGGACAGCGCCCATTCCACGTCCCAGTCCAGCTGGTGCTTGTCGAGGATCGCCGAGACGCGCTGCTGCAGCCCTTCGACGGTCGATTCCGTGGAGAAGCGGAAGTTGAACAGCGCGGTCAGTTCGCCCGGGACCACGTTGGTGGCGCCGGTTCCGGAGTTCAGGTTGGAGATCTGGAAGCTGGTCGGCGGGAAGAACGCGTTGCCTTCGTCCCAATGCTCGGCGGCGAGTTCCGCCAGGGCCGGGGCGGCCAGGTGGATCGGGTTGCGGGCCAGGTGCGGATAGGCCACATGGCCTTGCTTGCCGCGCACGGTGAGCTTGGCGCCAAGGGAGCCGCGACGGCCGTTCTTGACCACGTCGCCGACCAGGGTGGTGCTCGACGGTTCGCCGACGATGCACCAGTCCAGGCGCTCGCCACGCTCGCGCAGGCGCTCGACCACGGCCTTGGTGCCATGATGGGCCGGGCCTTCTTCATCGCTGGTGATCAGGTAGGCAACCTTGCCGCGGTGGTTCGGGTAGTCGGCGATGAAGCGCTCGGTGGCGACGATCATCGCGGCCAGGCTGCCCTTCATGTCGGCGGCGCCGCGCCCGCACAGCATGCCGTCGGCATCGATCAGCGCCTCGAACGGATCGTTCTGCCAGGCCTGCACCGGACCGGTGGGGACCACGTCGGTATGGCCGGCGAAGCACAGCACCGGGCCCTCCTGGGTACCGTGGGTGGCCCAGAAGTTGTCCACGTCCTCGATGCGCATCGGCTCGAGGGTGAAACCCGCGTCGCCCAGGCGCTGCATCATCTGTTTCTGGCAATCGAAGTCGAGCGGGGTCACCGAGGGCCGGCGGATCAGGTCGCAGGCCAGTTCGAGGGTAGGCGAGAGTTCGGCGGGGGCCGTCATGAAGGACTCCGGGTGCAAGGCAGGGGTACGATTTTGGGGCGTTATCTTATAGCAAAAGCGCGCTGGCAGGAGCACCGCTGACCCTGTGGGAGCGGGTTTACCCGCGATTGCGTCGGTGAATTCAACACCGTAATCGCGGGTGAACCCGCTCCCACAGGGGGAAGGGGGTGAATCAGGAGGCTTGTGCAGGCTCCACGGCCTCGGCCGGCTTGGGCAGTGATGACAGCATTGCCATCACCAGCGCCGCGACATACGGCAGCGACTGCACCAGCAGCATCGCCACCCAGAAGCGCATGTCATTGCTCGGCAGGCCCTGGACCAGGTAGATCCCGGCGGCCGCGCCCCATAGCAAGAGCATGATGAACAGCTCTTCGCGCGCCTCGGAGAGGGCCACCAGCAAACCATGGCTGTCGGCATTCTTCGGCGTGCGGAAGAACGGAATGCTGCTGGTGAAGAACCCGTACAGCACCGCCTTGGCGATGGTGTGGGACAACGCCAGCCCGGCCAGCGCTGCGGCGAAGGCGTCCTTGAGGTTGACCCCGACCGCACGGCGGTAGAGGAACACGATCTTGCCCACCTTGAACACGAACAGTGCCAGCGGCGGAATGGCGAAGATCAGCAGCGGCGGATCGACCCGTTGCGGGACGATGATCATCGCCGCCGACCAGAGCAGCGCGCCGATGGTGAAGAAGATATTCATGCCGTCGGCGATCCAGGGCAGCCAGCCGGCCAGGAAGTGGTAGCGCTGGCCGCGGGTCAGCTCGGTGTCCTTGCCGCGCAGCAACGCGGCGGCGTGGCGCTTGATGATCTGGATGGCGCCATAGGCCCAGCGGAACCGCTGTTTCTTGAAGTCGATGAAGGTGTCCGGCATCAGTCCCTTGCCATAGCTGTTGTGGGCATAGGCGGCCGAATAACCTTTTTCGAACACGCGCAGGCCCAGCTCGGCGTCCTCGCAGATGCACCAGTCGGCCCAGCCCAGTTCTTCCAGGACCGAGCGGCGGGTCATGGTCATGGTGCCGTGCTGGATGATCGCGTCGCGGTCGTTGCGGGTGACCATGCCGATATGGAAGAAGCCCTTGTATTCCGAATAGCAGAGCTTCTTGAAGGTACTTTCGTTCTGGTCGCGATAGTCCTGCGGCGATTGCACCACGGCGATCTTCGGATCGGCGAAGTGCGGGACCATGTGCTTGAGCCAGTTGCGGTCGACGCAGTAGTCCGAGTCGATTACCGCGATCACCTCGGCGTCCGGCGCGGTATGCGGGATCAGGTAATTCAGCGCACCGCCCTTGAAACCGGCCAGCGGCGAGACGTGGAAGAACTTGAAGCGTTCGCCGAGCAGCTCGCAGTGGGCCTTGATCGGCTCCCAGACGGCCGGATCCTTGGTGTTGTTGTCGATGATCAGGACTTCGTAGTCCGGATAATCCAGCGCGGCCAGGGCATTCAGCGTCTGCTTGACCATCTCCGGCGGCTCGTTGTAGCACGGCACATGCACCGAGACCTTCGGCCTGTAGGCTTCGTCGGCATGCACCGGGAGGAATTCGCGGCGGCGCTTGTGGGTCCAGACCGCCTCGGCCAGTTCGTGGGCTTCGGTCAGCAGGACGATGAAGACCCCCAGCGCTCCTAGGGCGAGGAGGAAGCCTACGGTCAGGCTGAACCAGGTGCTGTATTGCTGGCTGTAGTCATAGCCGATCCACACCAGCACCGATCCACATAGGAACGCGATGAAGGTCAGGAAGGTGCGGCCGCGCTGGCGCAGGGCCGAGCCGTCGATCAGCAGCAGGGTCAGGGAGAGCAGGGCAAGGACCACCGAGCCCACCGCCAGCACCCGCCATTGCGGGATCGCCACCACCGGCCCTTCGAAGTTGAATTTCTGCTGGCGGGCGGCGTTGAACACGCCCCAGTAGGCGCCCACCGAGCCTTCGTCACTGGCTTTCCACGGCTGGTCGTAGGCTTCGATGACGAAGTAGTTGTAGCCCTGGCGGTTGAGCTTGTTGACCAGGGTACGCAGGTAGATGGCCTGGTCTGCCTGGGTCGCGTCGGCGCCGCCGCGCATGCGCCCGTTGCTCGGCCAGCCGACCTCGGACAGCAGCAGCGGCTTGCGCGGGAACAGATGTTTCAGGTCGCGGGCGCGGTCGAGGACGAACTGCCCGGCGTCCTTCATCGGGATGAATTCCCAGTACGGCAGGATGTGCGCGGCGATCAGGTCCACGTGCTTGGCCAGCTCCGGGTGCTCCTTCCAGATGTGCCACTGCTCGGAGGTGGTCACCGGCACCTTCACCGCAGCGCGCACCCGGTCCAGGTACTTGATCAGTTCCTCGGGCGTGATCTCCTCGCGGAACAGCGCTTCGTTGCCCACCATCACCCGCACCACGCTGCGGGTGGTATTGGCCAGTTCGATGGCCTTCTGGATTTCCCGCTCGTTGCGCTCCTGGTCGGGGCTGATCCACACGCCCAGCGTCACCCGCAGGCCGAATTCCTCGGCCAGGCGCGGAATCTCCGCCTGGGTGCCTTCGACGGTGTAGATCCGGATGCTGTCGGTCAGCTTGCTCATTTGCTCGAGGTCTTCGCGCATCTCCGCCTCGGTGGGGTATTGGCCCTTTTGCGGGCTTTCACCAAGACGGAACGGCGAATAGGAGAAACCGGAGATCTGTTCCGGCCAGTTCGGCGCGGATACCGGGCGGTTGATCAACGCCCAGAACCCGGTGAATAGCGCGGCGATCGCCATGACGATCACCAGGTTGATACCAAATTTACGCGATGACATAAGTAGTTCTGGTTCCGGAGAGTGGAACGGGCCGGCGCGGGAAGCGCGGATCCAGGGCAGCGTCGGGTCAGTTCTTGTGGGAATTTCGACCGGGCAGCCATTGGATTTTCTTCAGAAGGCTAAGTTCTCAAGCCCGTTAGTGTCGTCCAAGACTTTTTGCAGCGTAGGACATTCCGGCGGACATTAAAGCAGCATTGCCCTCCCTCATGCCAATGCACGGGCTGTCCGAAGGCGCTGTCATTGCCATCGCAGGGGCCTATAATGCGCGCCGGTTTTTTGCGGGGTGTGCCTCATGAGCAACGAAGATCCACGGTTCGCCGGCATCGCCCGGCTGTACGGCCTCGATGGCCTGCAACGCTTGCGCGATGCCCATGTGGCGGTGGTCGGCATCGGCGGCGTCGGCTCGTGGGCGGCCGAAGCCCTGGCGCGCAGCGGGGTGGGCGAGATCTCCCTGTTCGACCTGGACGATGTCTGCGTCAGCAATACCAACCGCCAGGCCCATGCCCTGGAAGGCAACGTGGGCAAGGCCAAGGTAGAGGTCACCGCCGAGCGCCTGCGCGCCATCAACCCGGCCTGCCGGGTGCATGCAGTGAGCGACTTCGTCACCCGCGAGACCATGGCCGAATACATCACCGAAGGGATCGATTGCGTCATCGACTGCATCGACAGCGTGATGTCCAAGGCGGCGCTGATCGCCTGGTGCAAGCGGCGCAAGATCACCATCATCAGCACCGGTGGCGCTGGCGGACAGATCGACCCGACGCAGGTCCAGGTTGCCGACCTCAACCGCACCTACAACGATCCGCTGGCCTCACGGGTGCGCTCGACCCTGCGTCGCGACTACAACTTCTCGCGCAACCAGAGCCGCAGCTACGGCGTGCCGGTGGTGTTCTCCACCGAGCAACTGCGCTACCCGCAGCCAGATGGCAGCGTGTGCCTGGACAAGGGTTTCGTGGGCGAAGGCACCCGGCTGGACTGCGCCGGAGGCTTTGGCGCGGTGATGATGGTTACCGCGACCTTTGGCATGGTCGCGGCGAGCAAGGCGGTGGACAAGCTGGTGGCCGGCGCACGGCGGCCGTCCGAGCGCAAGGCGGCTCAGGCGCCCGAAGCCAGCTGAGCCATGCGTTGCAGCACGGCGTTCAGGCCGTTGCTGCGCGAAGGGGAAAGCTGGCGGTCGAGGCCCAGTTGCCTGAACCAGCCCGGCAGGTCCAATTGCCGCAGCTCGGCGCTGGACAGACCCTCGACCCGCACCAGCAGCAAGGCCAGCAGGCCGCGAATCAGGCGTGCGTCGCTGGCCGCTGCGAAGCGCCAGTGCCCGTCGTCCTGACGGGCCACCAGCCAGACCTGGCTTTCGCAACCATGGACACGGTTGTCGTCCGATTTCTCTTCGTCCGTCAACGGTGCCAGGCGCTCGCCCCACTGCATCAGCAAGCGGGCGCGCTGTTCCCAGCCAGCGGCGGCAGCGAAGCTGTCGAGGGCTTCCCGGGCATCCGGCGGCAAGCTCATCGCAGCAGCTCCAGCGCCTGGTCCAGGGCGCTGAAGAAGTGCTGCAGGTCGTCCGAATCGTTGTACAGCGCCAGCGACACGCGTATCGCGCCGTCCAGGCCAAGGCTGTTGACCAGCGGCATGGCGCAGTGATGACCGGCGCGCACGGCGATACCCTGCTCGGTCAGCAGGTGGGACAGGTCGGCATTGTGCACGCCTTCCACCACGAAACTGGCCAGGGCCGCTTGCGGGGCGCCGAGGATGCGCACACCTTCACGGTCGTTGAGGCCGCGCAGCAGATGACGGTGCAGGGCCGCTTCATGCTCGGCCACGGCAGTGGCATCGAGGCTGGCCAGGTAGTCGAGGGTCGCACCCAGACCTATCACGCTGGCGATCGGCGGGGTGCCGGCTTCGAAGCCCAGCGGGGCTGGGCGGAAGCTGGAGTCCTGGTAACCGGCCAGTTGCACCATTTCGCCGCCGAACTGCCAGTGGCGCAGCTTCGCCAGGGCGTCGTTGCGCCCGTAGAGAACCCCCAGGCCATCCGGGCCGTAGAGCTTGTGGCTGGAAAACACGTAGAAGTCGCAGCCCAGCTGACTGACGTCGTGGCGACCGTGGACGATGCCCTGGGCGCCATCGACCACGGTAATCGCGCCTTGGGCGCGGGCGTGGTTGAGCAGGGGTTGCAGTGGTTGCCATGTGCCCAGCACGTTGGATAGCTGGCTGACCGCCAGCACCCGGGTCCTGGGGCCTATCAACTGCAAGGCGGCGTCAAGGTCGATCTGGCCGTTGTCCGCCAGGGGCAGGATTACCAGCTTGAGGCCACGACGCCTGGCCAGTTGTTGCCAGGGCAGCAGGTTGGCGTGGTGCTCGAGGGCGCTGACGGCAATCTCTTCACCCGCTTCGAAGCGGTGTTCCAGCCCATAGGCGAGCAGGTTCAGCGCAGAAGTGGCGCCGTGAGTGAAGACGATCTGGCTGCCGGCCCCGGCATTCAACCAGGCGCCGACCTTGTCGCGGCTGGCTTCGAAGGCCTGGGTCGCCAATGCACCGGGCAAATGCTGGGCGCGGTGCACGTTGGCTGCGCCATGCACGTAGTAATGGCTCAGGGCATCGAGCAGGGCCTGGGGTTTCTGCGTGGTCGCCGCGCTGTCCAGGTAGGTCTGGTGCTGGCGTTGCAGGTTGGCGATGGCGGGAAAGTCCGCGCGCCAGGAAGAGGGTTGGAACATGTTCGTAGGGCCTGGGTATCGGGTCTGGCGAATGGCCAGACCCGATCGTACCACTTAGTTGTGGGCGTGCAGCGCTTCGTTCAGCTCGATCGCCGACTTGTGGGCCTTGCATTCCACTGCGCCGGTCACCGAGTTGCGGCGGAACAGCAGGTCGGTCTGGCCGGCCAGGTCGCGGGCCTTGACCACTTTCACCAGCTGGTTCTGCTCGTCGAGCAGTTGCACCTTGGTGCCGGCGGTGATGTAGAGGCCGGCTTCCACGGTATTGCGGTCGCCCAGCGGGATGCCGATACCGGCGTTGGCGCCGATCAGGCAGCCTTCGCCGACCTTGATGATGATGTTGCCGCCGCCGGACAGGGTGCCCATGGTCGAGCAGCCGCCGCCCAGGTCCGAGCCCTTGCCGACGAAGACGCCCGCGGAGACGCGGCCTTCGATCATGCCCGGGCCTTCGGTGCCGGCGTTAAAGTTGACGAAGCCTTCGTGCATGATCGTGGTGCCTTCGCCGATGTAGGCGCCCAGGCGTACGCGGGCACTGTCGGCGATGCGCACGCCGCTCGGTACCACGTAGTCGGTCATCTTCGGGAACTTGTCGACGGAGAACACTTCCAGCAGCTCGCCCTTCAGGCGTGCTTCCAGTTGCGCTTCGGCCAGTTCGGCCAGGTCGATGGCGCCCTGGCTGGTCCAGGCCACGTTCGGCAGCAGCGGGAAGATGCCGGCCAGGCTCAGGCCATGCGGCTTGACCAGGCGGTGCGAGAGCAGGTGCAGCTTCAGGTAGGCTTCCGGGGTCGAGCTGAGGGTGGCGTCCTCGGCCAGCAGGGTGGCGACCAGCGGCTTGCTGCTTTCCGCCAGGCGGGTCAGCAGGGCGGCCTGCAGTGGGTCGATCGACTTCACCGCGTCGGCCAGTTGACCGGCCTGGGCCGGGCTGAAGGCGATCGCCTGGTTGCCGCCTTCATAGCCCAGCAGCGGGCTGACCGCAGCGACCAGTTCGGCGGACGGATCGAGCAGGGGCAGTGCGTAGAAGACTTCCAGCCAGGCGCCCTGGCGGTTCTGGGTGCCGACACCGAAGGCCAGGCTGAACAGGGAATTGGACATGCGGTTACCTCGTACTGAAATTGATTGAAAGCGGGCGGCTCACGGCAGGGCGGCCGCGTACAGGTCCGGTTTGAAACCCACCAGGGTCTTGCCGCCAAGGTCGAGGACCGGCCGCTTGATCATCGACGGCTGGGCCAGCATCAGCTCGACGGCCCTGGCCTGGTCGAGGTCGGCCTTCTGCGCGTCATCGAGCTTGCGGAAGGTGGTGCCGGCGCGGTTGAGGATCTTTTCCCAACCGTGCTCGTCGCACCAGCGGTTCAGGCTGTCGCGGTCGATACCCTGGGTCTTGTAGTCGTGGAAGTCGTAGCCGATGGCTTTTTCTTCGAGCCAGGTACGCGCCTTCTTCATCGTGTCACAGGCCTTGATGCCGTAGAGAATGTAAGCCATTGAACTCAAAGGGGCGCCGGGCTTGCCCGGGGCGACCCCGCAACTCCTCGAAAAGTGGGGTGGGCGGGATTATGCGGGATCGAACGGCACGGCGCCACGGCTGTGGCGCCGGCTTCTGACCGACGAGTTTCAGGCATCGCCGAGTAACTGTCGGGATTCGATGAACACCACCCCGGCCTGGTGCATCTCGTTCATGGCGTTTTCCAGCGAACCGTCGTTGTCGATGGCCCGGCAGGCATCGAGCACTACATAGGTGGCGAAGCCTTCGCGGCGCGCGTGGAGGGCGGTCCAGGCCACGCAGAAGTCCAGGGCCAGGCCCACGACATAGACGGACTTGATCGCCTTTTCCCGCAGGTAGCCGGCGAGGCCGGTGGTGGTCTGCTGGTCGGCTTCGTAGAAGGCAGAGTAGCTGTCCACCAGCGGATTGCCGCCCTTGCGCACGATCAGTTGGGTGTGGGGCAGGTCCACGCCGGGGTGGAATTCGGCGCCGTGGCTGCCCTGGATGCAGTGGTCCGGCCACAGGACCTGTGGACCATAGGGCAGCTCGATGATGTCGAAGGGCTGCTTGCCTGGATGGCTGGAGGCGAAGGACACATGTCCGGCCGGGTGCCAGTCCTGTGCCTGGACCACATTGCGGAAACCTGCGGCGATCTGGTTGACCAGCGGCACGATCTCGTCGCCACGAGGCACTTCGAGAGCGCCGCCGGGTGTGAAGTCGTTCTGGATATCGATCACCAGCAGGGCGCGATCTGGGCTATCGGTCTTTACTGCATCGTTGCTCGTTGCTGTGCTCATCGGGGCCTTCCTGGTAATCACGCTGCGGATCATGGCAGGGCGTTCTGGATATTCCTGTTGTGTAGCATGGTGTTACATATTGCCCGGCGACCTGCGACTTAGGTTCAGCGGCTTGTCGGTGGCACGGCTCGTTACTATATGTGTCCAATGCCCGGCGCCTGTCCAGCCCGGGCAAGCAAGCTTTTGAATCGAACAGGAAACGCGTTACATGCAGTCAGCCTATACCGTCCTTATCCTGCTGATGCTGGTCAGCGTGTCCAAGCTGGTGGGACGGATGATTCCGTTGCCCCTGCCGCTGGTACAGATCGGGGCGGGGGCGTTGCTGGCCTGGCCGACGCTCGGCCTGCACGTGGCGCTGGATCCGGAACTGTTTCTTTTCCTGTTCCTGCCGCCGCTCTTGTTCTCCGACGGCTGGCGCATGCCCAAGCGCGAGCTCTGGCGCTTGCGCGGACCGATCCTGACCCTGGCGGTGGGCCTGGTGCTGTTCACCGTGGTCGGGGCCGGCTACTTCATTCATTGGATCATCCCGAGCATCCCGCTGCCGGTGGCGTTCGCCCTGGCCGCCGTGCTCTCGCCGACCGACGCGGTGGCGGTGTCGGCGATCGCCCAGGACCGCCTGCCCACGCCGTTGATGCATATGCTCCAGGGCGAGGCCCTGATGAACGACGCCTCTGGCCTGGTGACCTTCAAGTTCGCCCTGGCCGCTGCGATCACCGGGGTATTCTCCCTCACCGAAGCCAGCCTGACCTTCGTCCTTGTCGCCCTCGGCGGCCTGGCCATCGGCGTGGCCCTGAGCTGGCTGGTAGGGCGCCTGCGCGCCTGGATGATCGCCCGCAGCTGGGATGATCCGGCCACCCATGTGGTGTTCATGCTGTTGCTGCCGTTCGCCGCCTATGTGCTGGCCGAACGTCTTGGCGCTTCCGGGATCCTCTCGGCGGTGGCGGCAGGGATGATGCAGAGCTGGCTCGACCTGCTGCCGCGCCAGACCAGCACGCGCCTGCTCAACCGCAGTGTCTGGTCGTTGCTGGAGTTCGCTTTCAACGGTCTGATCTTCCTGCTGCTGGGCCTGCAACTGCCGGACATCATCAAGGCGGTGACCAGTCACGAGGCTTCGTTGTGGCCGACCCTGGCCTGGCGCTGCCTGGATGTGGTGGCGATCTTCGCCGTGCTGGTGGTCCTGCGTTTCGTCTGGGTGCAGAGCATCTGGCGCCTGATTGGCGTGGTGCGGCGCTGGCGTGGCAAATCGGAGCTGGTGCTGCTGCCGGACGCGCGCTCCTGCTGGTTGCTGACCATCGGCGGTGTGAGGGGGGCGGTGACCCTGGCGGGCGTCATGTCGGTGCCTTTGCTGATCAGTGCTGGCACCGGCTTCCCGGAACGGGATCTGCTGATCTTCATTGCGGCCGGGGTGATCCTGCTGTCGCTGGTTGCCGCCTGCATTGCGCTGCCGTTGTTGCTTCGCGGCGTCGAGAAAAGTCCGGACGACGCCTTGCAACAGGAGGCCGACGAAACCTGGCGGCGAACCGCGGTTGCCGCGATCCACGCGCTCGAAGCGGAGGAAACCGCCGAACCGGGCGCCGCCCAGGATGCCTCGCAGGCGGCATTGGCGGCAGAGCTCAAGGCCCGCCTGATGGCCGAATACCGCCAGCAACTGGACGCCTACAACGACAGCGCCGAGGCACGGTCCCTGGCCGAGCAGATGGACCAGCTCGAACGCCGCCTGCGCCTGCGCGCGCTGCGGGCGCAGCGGCTTGAGCTGTACCGCATGCACCGGCATCACGAGGTCGGCGATGACGTGGTGCGCAAGGTGCTGGGCGAGCTGGATATGAGCGAGGCCAATCTTGGGCAGGTGAAGTGAGATCTTCGTTGTTGCTGAAGGCCTCATCGCTGGCAAGCCAGCTCCCACAGGGACCGGGTCACTGCAAAACCCTGTGAGAGCTGGCTTGTCGGGCTGCCGAACCGCAGCGGTTGCGAAAAAGCGATCAGCCTTCGATAAACGCCCGAATCCGTTTGGCTGCCTCGACGCACTCGGCCAGCGGGGCAACGAGCGCCATGCGCACCCGGCCAGCGCCCGGATTGACGCCGTCGACTTCACGGGACAGGTAGGAACCCGGCACCACGGTTACATGCTGTTGCTCGAACAGGCCACGGCAGAACGCCGCGTCGTCGTTGCCCGGAACCTTGGCCCACAAATAGAAGCCGCCGTCCGGCTTTTGCACGTCCAGCACCGGGCCGAGGATTTCCAGCACGGCGTCGAACTTCTCGCGGTATAGGTCGCGGTTGTCGCGCACGTGGGCTTCGTCGTTCCAGGCGGCGATGCTCGCCAGTTGGGTCTGCACCGGCATCGCGCAGCCGTGGTAGGTGCGGTACAGCAGGAAACCCTTGAGGATCTCGGCGTCGCCGGCGACGAAGCCGGAGCGCAGGCCTGGCAGGTTGGAGCGCTTGGACAGGCTGTGGAACACCACGCAGCGCTTGAAGTCGCTGCGGCCCAGTTCGGCGCAGGCGGTAAGCAGGCCTGGTGGCGGGCTTTGTTCGTCGAAGTACAGTTCGCTGTAGCATTCGTCGGCAGCGATGACGAAGTCGTACTGGTCGGCCAGGGCGATCAGCTTCTTCAGGGTTTCCAGTGGCACAAGTGCGCCGGTCGGGTTGCCCGGCGAGCACAGGAAGAGGATCTGGCAGCGCTGCCAGACGTCCGCCGGCACCGCGTCGAAGTCCGGGTTGAAGCCGTTGCGGTCGAGGCAGGCCAGGTAATGCGGCTTGGCCCCGGCCAGCAGCGCCGCGCCTTCGTAGATCTGGTAGAACGGGTTCGGGCTGATGATCAGGCCGTCATCGCTGCGGTTGACCACTGCCTGGGTGAAGGAGAACAACGCCTCGCGGGTGCCGTTGACCGGCAGCACATGGCGCGCGGCGTCCAGCCAGCCGGCCGGCACGCCGAAACGCCGTTCGCACCAGTGGGCGATGGACTCGCGCAGGGCCGGCAGGCCGAGGGTGGTCGGGTAGACGGCCATCTGGTCGAGGTTGTCGGCCAGCGCCTTGGCCACGAAGGCCGGCGAGGTGTGCTTCGGCTCGCCGATCGACAGGGCGATGGCGCGCTTGTCCGCCGCAGGGGTAACGCCGCCCAGCAGGGCGCGGAGCTTCTCGAACGGGTAGGGCTGAAGCTGGTTCAAAGCGTTGTTCATCGGCGCAAGGTCTCGTCAAGGCATCAAATGGTCAGGCGAAAGGATTCGGTTCCGCTGGCCTGGTCGACCCGCAACTGCTCGACGATGGCGTCCTGCAGGCGGCTGCACAGTTGTGGGTCGGAAAGTGGCTGGTTGTCGGCATCGGTAATGAAGAACACGTCTTCCACGCGCTCGCCGAGGGTGGCGATCTTGGCGTTCTGCAGCGACAGGTCGAAGTCCAGGAAGATCTTGCCGATACGCGCCAGCAGGCCCGGGCGGTCGGGAGCGATCAGTTCGAGGATGGTCACCGGGCGCTGGGCGTCGTTGAGGATGGTGACCTGCGGCGGGAAGGCGAAGTGCTTGAGCTGGCGTGGTACCCGGCGATGGATGATGCTCGGGTAGTCGTCCGGGTTGCGCAGGGCATCGCTCAAGCCGTCGCGGATCTGCTTGACCCGCTGCGGGTTGTTGCCGATCGAGCCGCCGTCGTTGTCCAGCACGATATAGGTGTCGAGGGTGAACTGGCTGCTCGAGGTGATGATCCGCGCATCGTGGATGTTGAGGTTCAACTGGTCCATGGCGGCCACGGTCACGGCGAAGAAGTCGTGCTGGTCCGGGGCGTAGATGAAGATCTGCGTACCGCCCTCGAACTCGCGTTGGGTGGTTTCCTTGATCAGCACCAGCGGGCCGCTGTCGGCCGGCTGCTGGAGAATCGCGTCGGAGTGCCAGGCCACGTCGGCGGCGGTGTGACGCAGGAAATAGTCGTCGCCCAGTTGCGACCAGAGTTGTTCGACGTCGTCCTGGTCGTTGCCTTCGCGAACCAGGATGTCCAGCGCCGCGCTTTGCGTCTGGCGGATCTGCTCCTCGCGGTCCAGCGGGTTTTCCAGGCCGCGGCGCAGGGCGCGCTTGGTCTCGGTGTAGAGCTGGCGCAGCAGGCTGGCGCGCCAGGAGTTCCACAGGCTGGGGTTGGTCGCATTGATATCGGCGACGGTCAGCACATAGAGGTAGTCGAGATTGACCTGGTTGCCGACATGCTGGGCGAAGTCGTGGATCACCTGCGGGTCGGAAAGGTCCTTGCGCTGGGCGGTGGTCGACATCACCAGGTGGTTTTGCACCAGCCAGACGATCAGGCGGCTGTCCCACGCCGGCAATTGATGGCGCTCGCAGAAGGCCCGGGCGTCCACCGCGCCCAGATCGGAGTGGTCGCCCTGGCGGCCCTTGCCGATGTCATGGTAGAGCCCGGCCATGTAGATCAGCTCCGGCTTGGGCAGGCGGCCCATGAGCTTGCTGGCCAGCGGGAATTTTTCCGACACCGGCGTGTACTGCAGCTTGCGCAGGTGCTTGATCAGGTTGAGGGTGTGGGCGTCCACCGTATAGATGTGGAACAGGTCATGCTGCATCTGCCCGACGATCAGGCCGAACTCCGGCAGGTAGCGGCCGAGGATGCCGTAGCGGTTCATCCTTCGCAGGTTGCGGTGGATTCCGATCTCGCACTTGAACAGCTCGATGAACAGGCTGGTATTGCGGATGTCGTTGCGGAACCTGTCGTCGATCAGGTGACGGTTTTCCCGCAGCAGGCGGATGGTGTCGGCACGCACGCCCTTGATTTCCGGGTGCTGGGCCATCAGCACGAAGATCTCCAGCATGGCGAACGGTGTGCGCTTGAACACGTTCGGGCGTACCGCCTCGATATAGCCATCATGCAACTGGAAGCGCGCATTCAACGGCTGGGTGCTGGCGCTGCTGTCGTCGGCGAGGATGACTTCCTCGAAATGCTGGATGATCAGGTCGCTGAGCTCGGCGATGCTCATGACCACCCGGTAATACTGCTGCATGAACTGCTCGATGGCGCGCTTCGGGTTTTCATCCACGAAGCCGAGCAGGGCGGCGATGCTGCGCTGGTGGTCGAACAGCAGGCGGTCTTCGGCGCGCCCGGCTAGCATGTGCAGGGCATAGCGGACTTTCCAGAGGAATTCCTGGGACGACGCCAGCAGCTTGTTCTCGTCTTCCAGCAGGAAGCCTTCGCCCGCCAGGGCGTGCAGGTTGAGGGTACCGAACTGGCGCCGGGCGACCCAGAGCACGGTCTGGATGTCGCGCAGGCCGCCAGGGGAACCCTTTACGTTGGGTTCCAGGTTGTATTCGGTGTCGTTGTACTTGTGGTGGCGGGCCTTCTGCTCGGCGCGCTTGGCCAGGAAAAACTCCTTGCTCGGCCACATATGCGCGGTGCTGGTGACCTCCAGCATGCGCTGGCGCAGGCGCTCGGGGCCGGCGATGGTGCGGCTTTCCATCAGGTTGGTGATCACCGTGAGATCGGCGCGGGCCTGTTCGGCGCATTCCTCCACCGAACGGACGCTTTGGCCCACTTCCAGGCCGATGTCCCACAAAAGCGTAAGAAAACGCTCGATCGAGTCGCGAAAAATCTCATGGTCGGCGTGGTCCAGCAGGATCAGCAGGTCGATGTCCGAATGCGGATGCAGCTCGCCACGACCGTAGCCACCCACCGCGACCAGGGCGATATCGGCTTCGTCGCTCCAATCGAAGTGGTTCCAGGCCTGTTGCAGGATGTTATCGACGAACCAGGCGCGGTCCTCGATCAGGCGGCGGATATCGCGGCCTTTGCGGAAACGCTGGTCAAGCACCTCGCCGGCGCGGCGGATGGCTTTCTTGAACGCCGCGACGGGGCTTGACTTGAGGGCCAGTTCCGCCTGGAACTGACCGCGATCGAACAGCTCGGGATCCACCTGGGGCATCGAATCGTCCTGTCTGGTCAGGCTGAAGTACGGGGAATGGTGTCGTCTTTGCGCAAGGTGAAGATTTCATAACCGGTGGCGGTCACCACCAGGGTGTGTTCCCACTGGGCGGAAAGCTTGCGGTCCTTGGTGATGGCGGTCCAGCCGTCGCCCAGGACCTTGGTGTCGGCCTTGCCCTGGTTGATCATCGGCTCGATGGTGAAGGTCATGCCTTCCTGCAGCTCCATGCCGGTGCCGGCGCGGCCGTAGTGGAGGATCTGCGGCTCCTCGTGGAAGACCTTGCCGATACCGTGGCCGCAGAATTCGCGAACCACCGAGAAACCGTTCTTTTCCGCGTGTTTCTGGATCACTTCGCCGATATCGCCCAGGCGGGTACCCGGCTTGATGATCTCGATGGCCTTGTACAGGCACTCCTGGGTGACCTTCGACAGGCGCTCGGCCCAGACCGGCACGGTGCCGACGTGGAACATGCGGCTGGTGTCGCCGTGGTAGCCGTCCTTGATCACGGTGACGTCGATGTTCAGGGTGTCACCGGCCTTGAGCGGCTTCTCGTTGGGAATGCCGTGGCACACCACGTGGTTGATCGAGGTGCAGATCGACTTGGGGAAGCCCTTGTAGTTGAGCGGCGCGGGAATGGCCTGCTGGACGTTGACGATATAGTCGTGGCAGATGCGGTCCAGTTCCTCGGTGGTCACGCCGGGCTTGACGTGTTCCTCGATCATTTCCAGGACTTCGGCGGCAAGGCGGCCGGCGATGCGCATCTTTTCGATGTCTTCGGCGGTTTTGATGGTGACGGTCATTGCAGGCTCTCTACGGCGCCTTGGTGGCGCGGGCGAACAGGAAAGTGGCGATTCTAACAGAGCGCGCCGGCGTTCTGGGTGTTGTGCGGCGCATGGCTGCCTATATAGATGATGGCATTCTGGTGTGGTAGTCGGGGTGATGCACAGGCCGCAACACGATTGGCAAATCAGGTTTCGTTGGTCATCCGAGTGTGGTATAAAGTGCGCCGCTTTGTGGGGATGGCCCCCAAAGCATAAACCCACACACGTATCGACACGGTGACCTGGGTGCCCCGATCCTCTGGATCCGCGGGTTGGTCATTGGGATGCGTGGAGGCCCAACCCGACTTATCAAGGAACTATCATGTCCCAAGTCAACATGCGCGATATGCTGAAGGCCGGTGTGCACTTCGGCCACCAGACCCGTTACTGGAACCCGAAAATGGGCAAGTTCATTTTCGGCGCGCGCAACAAGATCCACATCATCAACCTGGAAAAAACCCTGCCAATGTTCAACGAGGCTCTGACCTTCGTAGAGCGTCTGGCCCAGGGCAAGAACAAGATCCTGTTCGTCGGCACCAAGCGTTCCGCTGGCAAGATCGTTGCTGAAGAAGCAGCACGTTGCGGTTCGCCGTACGTCGATCACCGCTGGTTGGGCGGCATGCTGACCAACTACAAGACCATCCGCGCTTCGATCAAGCGTCTGCGCGAGCTGGAAACCCAGGCTGAAGACGGTACCTTCGCCAAGCTGACCAAGAAAGAAGCCCTGATGCGCTCCCGTGATCTGGAAAAACTGGATCGCAGCCTGGGTGGTATCAAGGACATGGGCGGCCTGCCGGACGCACTGTTCGTGATCGACGTCGAGCACGAACGCATCGCCATCACCGAAGCAAACAAACTGGGCATTCCGGTCATCGGCGTTGTCGATACCAACAGCAGCCCGGAAGGCGTTGACTACGTTATCCCAGGTAACGACGACGCCATCCGCGCAATCCAGCTGTACATGGGTTCGATGGCTGATGCCGTCATCCGTGGTCGCAACAACGTTGCCGGCGGCACCGAAGTTTACGCTGAAGAAGCGCCAGCTGCCGAGTAAGCGACGCTCGCGTCGACTTGGCACGCAAAAAGGGGGCTAGGCCCCCTTTTTGCCACCTTGAAATCCTCCTGTCGCCAAGTGTCCGCATCATCGACGCTTCGCCTTTGAGACAGGTTGTTGATTTCCAGAATTGAGCCCCCGTTAATCGCGGGTGGAATGGTTGAAAACCTATCCAAGAGGATTTTGAAATGGCAGAAATTACTGCAGCGTTGGTCAAGGAACTGCGTGAGCGTACTGGCGAAGGCATGATGGACTGCAAGAAAGCCCTCACCAAGGCCGGCGGCGACATCGAAAAAGCCATCGACGACATGCGCGCTTCGGGCGCCATCAAGGCTGCCAAAAAGGCTGGCAACGTTGCCGCCGAAGGCGCCATCGCCATCAAGGACGACGGCAAGACCGCCGTTCTGATCGAAGTCAACTCGCAGACCGACTTCCTGGCCCTGCAAGACGACTTCAAGGCATTCGTTGCTGCCAGCGTCGAAAAAGCCTTCAACGACAAGCTGACCGAAGTCGCTCCGCTGATCGAAGCTCAGGAAGAGGCTCGCCTCGCCCTGGTTGCCAAGACTGGCGAAAACGTCAACATCCGCCGTCTGGCGCGTGTTGAAGGCGACGTTCTGGGTTCGTACCTGCACGGCAACAAGATCGGTGTCGTTGTTTCCCTGAAGGGCGGCAGCGTCGAGCTGGCCAGGGACATCGCCATGCACGTGGCTGCCAGCAACCCTGAGTTCCTGCTGCCATCGGAAGTTTCCGCTGAAGCGATCGAGCGCGAGAAAGGCGTGTTCCTGAGCCTCAACGAAGACAAGATGAAAGGCAAGCCTGCTGAAATCGTCGAGAAGATGATCAGCGGCCGTATCACCAAGTTCCTGTCGGAAGCCAGCCTGGTCGAGCAAGCCTTCGTCAAGGATCCGGACATCACCGTTGGTGCTCTGGCCAAGAAAGGCGGCGCTGAAATCGTTTCGTTCACCCGCTTCGCGGTAGGTGAAGGCATCGAGAAGCCAGTCGACAACTTCGCTGACGAAGTTGCCGCTCAAGTGGCTGCTGCCCAGAAGCAATAAGACGGATTCACATCTGTCGCCCCAAAGAGGCTGCCCGCTCACGCGCGCAGCCTCTTTGTCAAAGCGCAGGCGCTTTTCGAGCCACAAGCCGAGATTCGCCAGCGCGCTGGCGCCCCGTGGGTGCCAAGCTACAGTTGGCGCAGGCTGAAAACAGCCCGCCCGGAATTTATACAAACGCCGCAGGAGAGATTCGCAATGGCTCAGCAGGTGAGTGGTCGTCAACCTCGCTATAAACGCATTTTGCTCAAACTTAGCGGCGAGGCCCTGATGGGCTCGGAAGACTTCGGGATCGACCCGAAGGTGCTGGACCGGATGGCCCTGGAAGTCGGCCAGTTGGTCGGTATCGGCGTCCAGGTCGGCCTGGTGATCGGCGGCGGCAACCTGTTCCGGGGTGCGGCCCTGAGTGCAGCGGGCATGGATCGCGTCACCGGCGACCACATGGGCATGCTGGCCACCGTCATGAACGCCCTGGCCATGCGCGATGCCCTGGAGCGCTCGAATATCCCCGCTATCGTCATGTCGGCCATTTCCATGGTCGGTGTCACCGATCACTATGATCGCCGCAAGGGCATCCGCCACCTGAACTCCGGTGATGTGGTGATCTTCTCCGCCGGTACCGGCAACCCGTTCTTCACCACCGACTCCGCTGCCTGCCTGCGGGCGATCGAGATCGATGCCGACGTCGTGCTGAAGGCAACCAAGGTCGACGGCGTGTACACTGCCGATCCGTTCAAGGATCCGCATGCCGAGAAGTTCGACCATCTGACGTACGATGAAGTACTCGACCGCAAACTGGGTGTGATGGACCTGACCGCAATCTGCCTGTGCCGTGACCACAAGATGCCATTGCGGGTTTTCAACATGAACAAGCCTGGCGCCTTGCTGAACATCGTAGTGGGCGGCGCTGAAGGAACTCTGATCGAGGAAGGCGAACAATGATCAACGATATCAAGAAAGATGCCCAGGACCGCATGGGCAAGTCCATCGAGGCCCTGGGTCGCAACCTGGCGGCGATCCGTACCGGTCGCGCCCACCCGAGCATCCTGGACAGCGTCAAGGTGCCAGCCTGGGGCAGCGAGATGCCGCTGAACCAGGTCGCTGCGGTTTCCGTCGAGGACGCCCGCACCCTGAAGATCGTCGCTCACGACAAGAACCTGAGCGCCGCGATCGAGAAGGCCATCCTGACCTCCGACCTGGGGCTGAACCCGAGCAGCGCCGGGACCACCATTCGCGTGCCGATGCCGGCCCTGACCGAGGAAACCCGCAAGGGCTACACCAAGCAGGCCCGTGGCGTTGCCGAAGAAGCCAAGGTTGCCGTGCGCAACGTGCGTCGCGATGCCCTGGCTGACCTGAAGAAGCTGGCCAAGGACAAGGAAATCAGCGAAGACGAAGAGCGTCGCGCCTCCGACGAGCTGCAAAAGCTCACCGACAAGTTCGTCGCTGAAGTCGACAAGGCTCTGGAAGCCAAGGAAAAGGACCTGATGGCCGTCTAAGGTCGGGGTTTTTTCAATGGAAAAGAGCAAGCAAGGTGTGCCGTCCTCGGTGCCGCGCCATGTCGCGATCATCATGGACGGGAACAATCGCTGGGCGAAGAAGCGCCTGCTGCCCGGCGTCGCCGGGCACAAGGCCGGCGTGGATGCGGTGCGGGCCGTGATCGAGGTCTGCGCCGAAGCCAGGGTCGAGGTGCTGACCCTGTTCGCCTTCTCCAGCGAAAACTGGCAGCGCCCGGCCGATGAGGTCGGTGCGTTGATGGAGCTGTTCTTCTCGGCCTTGCGCCGGGAAGCCAGGCGCCTCAACGAGAACAACATCAGTTTGCGCATCATCGGCGATCGTTCGCGTTTCCATCCCGAGTTGCAGGCAGCCATGCGCGAAGCCGAAGCGCTGACTGCCGGCAACAATCGCTTCATCCTGCAGATCGCCGCCAACTACGGCGGTCAGTGGGATATCGCCCAGGCCGCCCAGCGTCTGGCGCGCGAAGTCCAGGCTGGCCATCTGCGCCCGGAGGACATCACTCCCGAACTGTTGCAGACCTGCCTGGCTACCGGTGACCTGCCACTGCCGGACCTGTGCATCCGCACTGGCGGCGAGCACCGCATCAGCAATTTCCTGCTATGGCAGTTGGCGTACGCCGAGCTGTACTTCTCCGACCTGTTCTGGCCGGACTTCAAACACGAGGCCATGCGTAGTGCATTGGCTGATTTCGCTTCGCGCCAGCGCCGCTTCGGTAAAACCAGCGAGCAGGTCGAAGCCGGAGCCCGTGCTTAATGCTCAAACAACGCATCATTACTGCCCTTGTCCTGTTGCCGATCGCCCTCGGTGGCTTCTTCCTGCTCGATGGGGCGGATTTCGCCCTGTTCATCGGCCTGGTGGTCACGCTGGGCGCCTGGGAGTGGGCCCGGCTTGCCGGCCTTGAGGCACAGGTGCTGCGGGTGGCCTATGCCGCGGTGATCGCCGGCTTGCTGATGCTGCTCTACCTGATGCCGGACCTGGCGCCCTGGGTGCTGGGCGCTTCGGTGTTGTGGTGGGGGTTGGCGACCTGGCTGGTGATGACCTATCCACGCAGCAGCGAACTGTGGGCCAGTGCGGCCTGCCGGCTGCTGATCGGCGCGCTTATCCTGCTGCCTGCCTGGCAGGGGCTGGTGCTGCTGAAGCACTGGTCCATGGGCAACTGGCTGATCCTTGCGGTCATGGTCATGGTGTGGGGAGCCGACATCGGTGCCTACTTCTCCGGTCGGGCCTTTGGCAAGCGCAAGCTGGCGCCGCAGGTCAGTCCCGGCAAGAGCTGGGAAGGCGTCTATGGTGGCCTGGCCTTGAGCCTGGCCATCACCCTGGGCGTCGGCCTGGTGCGACATTGGAGCGTTGGCGAGCTGCTGCTGGGCCTGTTCGGCGCTGCGTTGATCGTCATGGGCTCGGTGGTTGGCGATCTGACCGAAAGCATGTTCAAGCGCCGCTCCGGTATCAAGGACAGCAGCAACCTGCTGCCGGGGCATGGTGGCATCCTCGATCGCATCGACAGCCTGACCGCTGCCATCCCGTTGTTCGCCGTGCTGCTTTGGGCTGCCGACTGGGGCGTGATGTGAGTCGCGTGCAGCGCATTACCGTGCTGGGAGCTACCGGCTCCATCGGCCTGAGCACGCTGGATGTCATTGCCCGGCATCCGGATCGCTACGAAACCTTTGCCCTGAGCGGCTACTCGCGGCTGGACGAGTTGCTGGCGCTGTGCCTGAAGCACGCTCCGGTGTTCGCCGTGGTACCGGATGAAGCCGCAGCTGCAACCCTGCGTGCAGGGCTCGATGCCGCGGGCTCGCGTACCGAAGTCCTGACCGGCGAACGTGGCCTGTGTGCCGTGGCGTCGGACCCGCAGGTCGATGCGGTGATGGCGGCCATCGTCGGTGCGGCAGGCCTGCGCCCGACCCTGGCGGCGGTAGAGGCGGGCAAGAAGGTCCTGCTGGCCAACAAGGAGGCGCTGGTGATGTCCGGCGCCCTGTTCATGCAGGCCGTACGGCGCAACAACGCGGTACTGCTGCCCATCGATAGCGAGCACAACGCCATCTTCCAGTGCCTGCCTGGCGACTATGCACGCGGCCTTGACCGGGTCGGGGTGCGACGGATCCTGCTGACCGCGTCCGGCGGTCCGTTCCGTCAGACGCCGTCCGCTGAACTCGAGCGTGTCACCCCTGAGCAGGCCTGTGCCCATCCCAACTGGTCCATGGGTCGCAAGATCTCGGTCGATTCCGCGAGCATGATGAACAAGGGCCTCGAGCTGATCGAGGCGTGCTGGCTGTTCGATGCGCCACCATCGCGGGTCGAGGTGGTGGTGCATCCGCAAAGTGTGATTCACTCCCTGGTCGATTATGTCGACGGTTCGGTCCTGGCCCAGCTGGGCAATCCCGACATGCGCACGCCGATCGCCAATGCCCTGGCCTGGCCAGAGCGCATCGACTCCGGGGTTCCGGCGCTGGATCTGTTCGCCATTGCCCGCCTCGATTTCGAGGCGCCTGACGAGCGGCGTTTCCCCTGCCTGCGCCTGGCCCGTGAAGCGGCCGAGGCAGGCAACAGCGCCCCGGCGGTGCTCAACGCGGCCAACGAGATCGCGGTGGATGCCTTTCTTCGGGGGCGCATCCGCTTCCCGGAGATCGCGAGTATGATCGGGCAGGTGCTCGAACGCGAACCGGTGGTTGCGCTGGACTCGCTCGATGCAGTGTTCGCCGCTGACCAGCGCGCCAGGGAACTGGCGGGAGAGTGGTTGACGCGTCACGGCCGATGAGCTGTCGAACCCGGCCCGGTTGAAGGTTATTCGGAGAAAGACATGAGCGCGCTCTACATGATCATCGGCACCCTGATCGCACTGGGTGTACTGGTTACCTTCCACGAGTTCGGGCACTTCTGGGTGGCTCGGCGTTGCGGCGTCAAGGTCCTGCGTTTCTCCGTCGGCTTCGGTACGCCGCTGGTGCGCTGGCATGATCGCCAGGGCACCGAGTTCGTGATCGCCGCCATTCCTCTCGGCGGCTACGTGAAGATGCTCGACGAGCGCGAGGCCGACGTGCCTTCGGCGCTGCTGGAGCAATCCTTCAATCGCAAGAGCGTTGGCCAGCGTATCGCCATCACCGCTGCCGGGCCGATCGCCAACTTCCTGCTCGCCATCCTGTTCTTCTGGATCCTGGCCATGCTCGGCAGCCAGCAGGTGCGCCCGGTCATCGGTGCCGTCGAGCCGGGGAGCCTGGCCGCGGTAGCAGGCTTGAGTGCCGGTCAGGAGATCGTTTCCATCGATGGCAAGCCGACCAGCGGCTGGGCTGCGGTCAATCTGCAGCTGGTGCGGCGCCTGGGTGAGAGCGGTTCGCTGCGTATCGATGTTCGCGACGACGGCGCCTCTACCGGCAGCACCCATACGGTGGCGCTCGAGCAATGGCTCAAGGGCGCCGACGAGCCTGATCCGATCAATTCCCTGGGTATTCGCCCGTGGCGCCCGGCCTTGGCCCCGGTGCTTGCTGAGCTCGACCCGAAAGGTCCGGCCCAGGCCGCCGGTCTGAAAACCGGTGATCGCCTGCTGGCCCTGGACGGGCAGGCGCTGAACGACTGGCAGCAGGTGGTCGATAGCGTGCGCAGTCGTGCCGGCAGTCGCGTGGTACTGGCCGTGGAGCGCGACGGTGCCCGCCTCGATGTGCCGGTGACCCTGGCCAGCCGCGGCGAGGGCAAGGCCGCCGCCGGTTACCTCGGAGCCGGTGTCGCTGCGGTGGAGTGGCCCGCCACGATGCTTCGCGAAGTCAGCTACGGGCCGCTGGAAGCGGTAGGCGAGGGCCTTTCCAGGACCTGGAACATGAGCGTCCTGACCCTTGATTCGCTGAAGAAAATGCTCTTCGGCGAGCTCTCGGTAAAAAACTTGAGCGGACCGATAACCATTGCTAAAGTGGCGGGCGCTTCGGCCCAGTCCGGCCTCGGAGATTTCCTGAATTTCCTGGCCTATCTGAGCATTAGCCTGGGGGTTCTTAACTTGCTGCCCATTCCGGTACTGGATGGGGGGCATTTGCTGTTTTACCTGGTCGAGTGGGTGCGTGGTCGTCCGCTGTCGGACCGGGTGCAAGGTTGGGGGGTCCAGATCGGTATCAGTTTGGTAGTCGGGGTGATGTTGCTCGCCCTGATCAACGATCTGGGTCGACTGTAACGCTTCGCTCAATTGCGATTCTGCCGCGCCCTTGCGGCGGGTCGTTCATTGCCAGTTGGAATAAAAAAGGACTTCATGAAACGTCTGCTGCTAACTGCGGCTCTCGCCGCACTGATGATCGCTGAAGTTCACGCCGAGTCCTTCACCATCTCCGATATTCGCGTCAACGGTCTGCAGCGGGTTTCCGCCGGCAGCGTTTTCGGCGCCCTGCCTCTGAACGTCGGTGACCAGGCTGATGACAGCCGCCTGGTGGAGTCGACCCGCTCGCTGTTCAAGACCGGGTTCTTCCAGGACATCAACCTCAGCCGCGACGGCAACGTCCTGATCATCAACGTCGTCGAGCGTCCGTCGGTCTCCAGCATCGAGATCGAGGGCAACAAGGCGATCAGCACCGAAGACCTGATGAAGGGCCTGAAACAGTCCGGCCTGGCCGAAGGCGAGATCTTCCAGCGCGCGACCCTCGAAGGCGTGCGCAACGAGCTGCAGCGCCAGTACGTCGCCCAGGGCCGCTACTCGGCCGAGGTAGACGCCGAGGTGGTGCCACAGCCGCGCAACCGCGTCGGCCTGAAGATCAAGATCAACGAAGGCACGGTCGCTGCGATCCAGCACATCAACGTCGTGGGCAACACCGTGTTCTCCGACGAAGACCTGCAAGGCCTGTTCGAACTCAAGACCACCAACTGGCTGTCGTTCTTCAAGAACGACGACAAGTACGCCCGTGAAAAACTCTCCGGTGACCTTGAGCGCCTGCGTTCCTACTACCTGGACCGCGGCTACATCAACATGGATATCGCTTCCACCCAGGTCTCCATCACCCCGGACAAGAAGCACGTCTACATCACCGTCAACATCAACGAAGGCGAGAAGTACACCGTCCGCGACGTCAAGCTCTCCGGCGACCTCAAGGTTCCGGAAGACCAGGTCAAGGCGTTGCTGCTGGCCCAGCCGGGCCAGGTATTCTCGCGCAAGGTGATGACCACCACTTCCGAGCTGATCACCCGCCGCCTGGGCAACGAAGGCTATACCTTCGCCAACGTCAACGGCGTGCCGCAACCCCACGACGAAGACCACACCGTCGATATCACCTTCGTGGTCGATCCGGGCAAGCGTGCCTACGTCAACCGCATCAACTTCCGTGGCAACACCAAATCCGAAGACGAAGTGCTGCGTCGCGAAATGCGCCAGATGGAAGGTGGCTGGGCTTCGACCTACCTGATCGACCAGTCCAAGACCCGCCTTGAGCGCCTGGGCTTCTTCAAGGAAGCCAACGTCGAGACCCCGGCCGTTCCGGGTACCGACGACCAGGTCGATGTGAACTACACCGTGGAAGAGCAGGCTTCCGGCTCGATCACCGCCAGCGTCGGCTTTGCCCAGAGCGCGGGCCTGATCCTCGGTGGTTCGATCAGCCAGAACAACTTCCTGGGTACCGGTAACAAGGTCTCCATCGGCCTGACCCGTTCCGAGTACCAGAGCCGATACAACTTCGGCTTCGTCGACCCCTACTGGACCGCCGACGGCGTCAGCCTGGGCTACAACGCCTTCTATCGCACCACCAACTACGACGACCTCGATGTCGACGTGGCGAGCTATGCGGTGGACAGCCTGGGTGCCGGTGTCAACGTCGGCTACCCGATCAGCGAGACGTCGCGCCTGACCTTCGGCCTGAGCGTGCAGCAGGACAAGATCAAGACCGGTACCTACACCGTCGATGAGATCTTCGACTTCCTGCGCGATGAAGGTGACGACAGCTTCCTGAACTTCAAGGCTTCGGCCGGCTGGTCCGAATCGACCCTGAACAAGGGCGTGCTGGCGACCCGCGGTCACTCGCAAAGCCTGACCCTGGAAGCGACCACGCCGGGCAGCGACCTGTCGTTCTTCAAGCTCGACTACCGTGGCCAGCTGTTCAAGCCGATCACCAACGACTACACCCTGCGCCTGCATACCGAGCTGGGCTACGGCGACGGCTATGGTTCGACCTCGGGCCTGCCGTTCTATGAAAACTACTATGCTGGTGGCTTCAACTCGGTTCGTGGTTTCAAGGACAGCAGCCTTGGCCCGCGCAGTACGCCGAGCAAGGGAACCAATCCCGGTACCGCACTTGACCCGGATCAGGATCCACTGCCGTTCGGTGGCAACGTCCTGGTGCAGGGCGGCGTCGAATTGCTGTTCCCGCTGCCGTTCGTCAAGGACCAGCGCTCCCTGCGTACCTCGGTATTCTGGGATGTGGGTAACGTCTTCGATACCAACTGCGGTTCCAAGCCTGACTGCGAGAAGGTCGGCCTTTCCGGCCTGGCCAGTTCCGTCGGCCTGGGCGTGACCTGGATCACAGCACTGGGTCCGTTGAGCTTCAGCCTGGCGATGCCGGTGAAGAAACCGGACGATGCCGATACCCAGGTGTTCCAATTCTCTCTGGGTCAGACCTTCTAAAGGTCTGGTCCACGTAAACGACAACGGATTCTGTAGGAGTGCATCGTGCGTAAGCTGACTCAACTGGCGGTACTGGCTGCGGCCCTGGTCGCGACCCCGGCGTTTGCCGAAATGAAGATTGCCGTTCTCAACTATCAAATGGCCCTGCTCGAGTCCGACTCGGCCAAGCAGTATGCGGTCGATGCCGAGAAGAAATTCGGTCCGCAGCTGACCAAGCTGAAGAACCTGGAAAGCAGCGCCAAGGGCATCCAGGACCGCCTGGTCAAGGGCGGCGACAAGATGGCCCAGCCCGAACGCGAGCGCCTGGAGCTGGAATTCAAGCAGAAGGCCCGTGATTTCCAGTTCCAGTCCAAGGAACTGAACGAGGCCAAGGCCGTCGCCGATCGTGACATGCTCAAGCAGCTCAAGCCGAAGCTCGATGGCGCTGTCGAGGAAGTCATCAAGAAAGGCGGCTTCGACCTGGTTCTCGAGCGTGGCGCGGTCATCGATGTCAAGCCTCAGTACGACATCACCCGCCAGGTCATCGAGCGCATGAACCAGTCCCGTTGATATGACGGCGACCATGAAACTTGGCCAGTTGTCCGAGTTCCTCGGCGCGACCCTGCAAGGTCCCGCCGAGCTCGAAATCTCCGGCCTCGCGACCCTTCAGGAAGCCGGCCCTGGCCAATTGAGCTTCCTCGCCAATCCCCAGTACCGCAAATACCTGGTCGATACCCAGGCTGCCGCGGTGCTGCTGCGTGCCGCCGATGCCGAAGGGTTCTCCGGCAACGCGCTGCTCGTGCCCGATCCCTACCTGGCCTACGCCCGCATTTCCCACCTGTTCGACCCCAAACCCAAGGCTGTGGCGGGGATTCATCCCAGCGCCGTGGTGGCGGCGGACGCGCAGGTCGATGCCAGTGCCAGTGTCGGTCCTTTCGTGGTCATCGAGAGCGGCGCGGTGATCGGGGCCAATGTCACCCTCGGTGCCCATTGCTTCATCGGTGCCCGCAGTGTGATCGGCGAGGGTGGCTGGCTCGCACCGCGCGTGACCCTGTACCACGACGTGCGCATCGGCAAGCGCGTGGTCATCCAGTCCGGTGCGGTGCTTGGCGGCGAGGGCTTCGGCTTCGCCAACGAGAAGGGTATCTGGCAGAAGATCGCCCAGATCGGTGGGGTGACCATCGGCGACGACGTGGAGATCGGGGTGAATACCGCGATCGATCGGGGCGCGCTGGCCGACACCCGTATCGGTGATGGCGTAAAGCTCGATAACCAGATCCAGATCGCCCACAACGTCCAGGTCGGCGACCATACGGCCATGGCGGCCTGTGTCGGTATCTCCGGCAGCACGAAGATCGGCAAGCACTGCACCATCGCCGGTGGCGTGGGCATGGTGGGTCACATCGATGTCTGTGACAACGTTTTCGTCTCCGGCATGACCATGGTCACCCGCTCCATCACCGAACCAGGCGGCTATTCCTCCGGCACGGCGATGCAGACCCTGGCCGACTGGCGCAAGAGCGCCGCGCGGATTCGCCAGCTGGACGACATGGCCAAACGACTTCAACAGGTAGAAAAGCGCGTCGATGCCGTGACCTCGGGCGGCCAGCCTTCATCTGATGGCTGACACCTTTTTCCTGATCAAGGCCGCGGGACTGTCCAGTGATGGTCCCGCATAGCCCAAGGTGCACGGCGCCATGCACGTGTTTCCTATCTTTACTACAGGCTTCCCCCAGAAATGATGGACATCAACGAGATTCGCGAATACCTGCCCCACCGTTATCCGTTCCTGCTCGTGGATCGGGTAGTGGAACTGGACGTCGAGGGTCAGCGCATTCGTGCCTACAAGAATGTCAGCATCAACGAACCTTTCTTCAATGGTCACTTCCCTGCGCACCCGATCATGCCGGGCGTGCTGATCATCGAGGCAATGGCTCAGGCTGCCGGCATTCTCGGCTTCAAGATGCTCGATGCCAAGCCGACGGACGGCACCCTCTACTACTTCGTCGGTTCCGACAAGCTGCGCTTCCGCCAGCCGGTGCTGCCGGGCGATCAGCTGATCCTCGAAGCGAAGTTCATCAGTTGCAAACGCCAGATCTGGAAGTTCGACTGCCAGGCCTCGGTCGACGGCAAGCCGGTGTGCTCCGCCGAGATCATCTGCGCGGAACGTAAACTATGAGTTTGATTGACCCTCGGGCAATCATCGATCCTTCGGCCAGGCTGGCCGAGGGTGTCGAGGTCGGTCCTTGGTCGATCATCGGCCCGGATGTCGAGATCGGCGAAGGAACCGTCGTCGGTCCGCATGTGGTGCTCAAGGGGCCGACCCGTATCGGCCGCAACAACCGCATCTACCAGTTTTCCTCGGTCGGTGAAGACACCCCGGACCTCAAGTACAAAGGCGAACCCACGCGCCTGGTGATCGGTGACGACAATGTCATTCGCGAGGGGGTGACCATCCACCGTGGCACCATCCAGGACCGTTCGGAAACCACGATCGGCAATCACAACCTGATCATGGCTTATGCCCACATCGGCCACGACAGCGTGATCGGCAACCACTGCATCCTGGTCAACAACACCGCGCTGGCCGGCCACGTGCATGTGGGAGACTGGGCGATCCTCTCGGGTTTCACCCTGGTTCACCAGTTCTGCCATATCGGTGCCCACAGTTTCTCCGGCATGGGGACGGCGATCGGCAAGGATGTCCCGGCTTTCGTCACCGTGTTCGGCAACCCCGCCGAAGCGCGCAGCATGAACTTCGAAGGCATGCGCCGCCGTGGTTTCAGCGAGGATGCCATCCACGCCCTGCGTCGCGCCTACAAGGTGGTCTACCGCCAGGGCCTGACCGTCGAGCAGGCTGTCATCGAACTGGAAGCCTCGGCGCAGCAGTTCCCCGAAGTCGAACTGTTCCGTCAGTCGATCCAGAATTCCGCCCGCGGCATCACCCGCTGATATGTCGGCACTCTGCGTAGCGTTGGTGGCTGGCGAGGCCAGCGGCGACATTCTCGGCTCGGGGCTGATGCGAGCGCTCAAGGCACGCCATCCTGATATCCGTTTCATCGGCGTCGGCGGTCCATTGATGGAGGCCGAAGGCCTGTCCTCCTACTTCCCGATGGAGCGCCTTGCCGTCATGGGCCTGGTCGAGGTGCTCGGCCGCCTGCCAGAGTTGCTCAAGCGTCGCAAACTGTTGATCCAGACACTGATCGAGGAAAAACCCGATGTCTTCATCGGCATCGACGCACCGGATTTCACCCTCAATATCGAGTTGAAGCTGCGTCGGGCCGGGATCAGGACCGTTCACTATGTCAGCCCGTCGGTCTGGGCCTGGCGGCAGAAGCGGGTGCTGAAGATTCGCGAGGGCTGCGACCTGATGCTGACCCTGTTCCCCTTCGAAGCGAAGTTCTACGAAGAGCAGGGCGTGCCGGTTCGTTTCGTCGGGCATCCGCTGGCCGACACCATACCGCTGGAAGCCGACCGTCAGGCTGCGCGCCAGGCGCTGGGCTTGCCCGACGGGCCTTTGGTAGCGCTGATGCCGGGTAGTCGCGGCGGCGAGGTGGGGCGTCTGGGCGCCTTGTTCCTCGATACTGCACAGCGCCTTCGCGAACTGATCCCTGGTGTACGCTTCGTTTCGCCCTGCGCCAATGCCGCACGCCGTGCACAATTGGAGCAGATGCTGGTCGGTCGTGACCTGCCGCTGACACTCCTCGATGGCCGCTCCCATCAGGCCCTGGCGGCGTGTGACGCGGTCTTGATCGCCTCGGGCACTGCGACCCTCGAAGCCTTGCTGTTCAAGCGGCCGATGGTGGTAGCCTACCGCCTGGCGCCATTGAGCTACTGGATTCTCAAGCGCCTGGTAAAAAGCCCTTACGTGTCCTTGCCCAACCTGCTGGCCCAGCGTCTGCTGGTGCCGGAATTGTTGCAGGATGCCGCCACTGCGGAGGCGCTTGCGCAAACCCTGGCGCCGCTGGTTGGCGATGGTGCGCAACAGACCGACGGTTTCGACCGTATTCATCGCACCTTGCGTCTGGACGCCTCGAACCAGGCTGCCGATGCCGTGCTGGCTTTGCTGGAAGATCGATAATGCAAATGGGACTTGACTTCAATCTGGTCGAAGACCTGGTCGCCGGTGTCGATGAAGTCGGCCGCGGCCCGTTGTGCGGCGCGGTGGTGACTGCTGCGGTGATCCTCGACCCTGCGCGCCCCATTCTTGGCCTCAACGACTCGAAGAAACTCACCGAAGCGCGGCGCGAGAAGCTTTTCGACGAGATCTGCGAAAAAGCCTTGAGCTTCTGCATCGCCCGCGCCGAAGTCGATGAAATCGACGAACTGAACATCCTGCATGCCACCATGCTGGCCATGCAGCGAGCCGTCGAAGGGCTGCACGTGACTCCGAAACTGGCGCTGATCGACGGTAACCGCTGCCCGAAACTCCAGGTTCCGGCCTCCCCGGTGGTCAAGGGGGATAGCCAGGTGCCCGCAATCGCGGCGGCGTCGATCCTGGCCAAGGTCACCCGCGACCGCGAGATGTCCGCTTTCGAGCTGATTTACCCGGGTTACGGTATCGGCGGGCACAAGGGCTACCCTACGCCGATACATCTTGAAGCACTGGCCCGCCTGGGGCCGACGCCGATCCATCGGCGCTCCTTCGCCCCGGTACGTGCGGCGTACGAGGCGCGCGAGCTGCTCGGCGGCCAGTCCATCCTGGTCTGAGCCCACACTTCCACCACCAGTCCGGATCACTTCGCACCGGCTGTTGTTTTGATCGGGGCCCGGTACAATCCGGGCCTTGTCGTTTTGCGCTGCTATAGGATCAACATGTCGGCTTCCTTCGTTCATCTTCGCCTGCATACCGAATTCTCGCTGGTCGACGGACTGGTGCGGATCAAGCCGCTCGCCAAGGCCCTGGCCGGGATGAACATGCCGGCGGTGGCGGTGACCGACCAGAGCAACATGTGTTCGCTGGTCAAGTTCTACAAGACGGCCATGGGCGCCGGCATCAAGCCGATCTGTGGCGCCGACCTGTGGCTGGCCGGCGACGACCCGGAAGCGCCCCTGGCACGTATCTGCTTCCTGGTGATGGATGCCAAGGGCTACCGCAATCTCACCGAACTGATCTCCCGTGGCTGGACCGACGGCCAGCGCAATGGCCTGGTGGTCATCCAGCGGGAATGGATCGCCGAGGCTGCAGAAGGCCTGATCGCCCTTTCCGCAGCGAAGGAAGGCGATATCGGCATGGCCCTGATGAACGGCAACGAGGCTGAAGCCGAGGCGCTGCTGCAGGACTGGATGGCGATGTTCCCCGACCGCTTCTACGTCGAGGTGCAGCGCACCAATCGCGCTGGCGACGAAGAGTATCTGCATGCCGCGGTGGCCCTGGCCGATCGCCTGGGGGCGCCGCTGGTGGCGACCAACGATGTGCGTTTCATCAAGCAATCCGATTTCGATGCCCACGAGACCCGCGTATGCATCGGCGAAGGCCGTGCCCTCGACGATCCACGCCGTTCGCGCAACTACAGCGACCAGCAGTACCTGAAGAGCCCGGAGGAAATGGCCGAGCTGTTCAGCGACCTGCCCGAGGCCCTGGAAAACAGCGTCGAGATCGCCAAGCGCTGCAACATCACCGTCCAGTTGGGCAAATACTTCCTTCCCGATTTCCCCACGCCCAACGGCATGGGGATCGACGACTATCTGCGCCATGTTTCCCATGAAGGCCTGGAAGAGCGCCTGGCCGTGCTCTGGCCAAAGGAAACCACGCCCGACTACGAAGAGAAACGCCAGGTCTATCTGGATCGGCTCAAGTTCGAGCTGGACATCATCATCCAGATGGGTTTCCCCGGTTACTTCCTGATCGTTATGGACTTCATCAAGTGGGCCAAGAACAACGGCGTGCCGGTGGGCCCGGGCCGTGGTTCGGGAGCTGGCTCGCTGGTGGCCTATGTGCTCAAGATCACCGACCTCGACCCCTTGGCCTATGACCTGCTGTTCGAGCGCTTCCTCAACCCCGAACGTATTTCCATGCCCGACTTCGACGTCGACTTCTGCATGGATGGCCGCGACCGGGTGATCGACTACGTGGCCGAGGCCTACGGGCGCAATGCGGTGAGCCAGATCATCACCTTCGGCACCATGGCGGCCAAGGCGGTGGTGCGCGACGTGGCGCGGGTACAGGGCAAGTCCTACGGCCTGGCGGATCGTCTGTCGAAGATGATTCCGTTCGAAGTCGGCATGACCCTGGAAAAGGCCTACGAACAGGAAGAAATGCTGCGGGACTTCCTCAAGACCGACGAGGACGCCAAGGAAATCTGGGACATGGCCCTCAAGCTCGAGGGTGTCACCCGGGGTACCGGCAAGCACGCCGGGGGCGTGGTCATCGCGCCGACCAAGCTCACCGACTTCTCGCCGATCGCCTGTGACGAAGAAGGCGGCGGCCTGGTAACCCAGTTCGACAAGGACGATGTCGAGGCCGCCGGCCTGGTGAAGTTCGACTTCCTCGGCCTGCGTACCCTGACCATCATCAAATGGGCGATGGAGATCATCAACCGCGAGCAGGCCAAGGCCGGCCTGCCGGATGTGAACATCGACTTCATCCCGCTGGACGACCGCAAGACCTACGAACTGCTGCAGCGGGCAGAAACAACAGCGGTATTCCAGCTCGAATCCCGCGGCATGAAGGAGCTTATCAAGAAGCTCAAGCCCGACTGCCTGGAAGACCTTATCGCACTGGTGGCGTTGTTCCGTCCCGGCCCGCTGCAATCGGGCATGGTGGACGACTTCATCAACCGCAAGCACGGTCGCGCCGAGCTGGCCTATCCGCATCCGGATTACCAGTACGATGGCCTGAAGCCCGTACTGGCACCGACCTACGGCATCATCCTGTACCAGGAACAGGTGATGCAGATTGCCCAGGTCATGGCCGGTTACACCCTCGGCGGCGCGGACATGCTGCGTCGGGCCATGGGCAAGAAGAAGCCCGAGGAAATGGCCAAGCAGCGCGGCGGTTTCATCGAGGGGTGCGTCAACAACGGAATCGACGCCGACCTCGCGGGCAACATCTTCGACCTGGTGGAAAAGTTCGCCGGCTACGGCTTCAACAAGTCCCACTCCGCCGCCTACGGCCTGGTCTCCTACCAGACTGCCTGGCTGAAGACCCACCACCCGGCTGCGTTCATGGCCGCGGTGCTCTCGGCGGATATGCACAACACCGACAAGGTGGTGATCCTGATCGAGGAAGTGCGCAGCATGAAGCTGCGCCTCGACGCGCCGGACGTGAATTTCTCCGACTTCAAGTTCACCGTGAACAACGACGGACGCATCGTCTATGGCCTCGGTGCGATCAAGGGCGTCGGCGAGGGGCCGGTGGAAGCGATCATGGAGGCGCGGGCCGCAGGTGGTCCGTTCAGCGACCTGTTCGATTTCTGCGCGCGGGTCGACCTCAAGCGCATCAACAAGCGCACCCTCGACGCCCTGGTGCGCAGCGGTGCGCTGGACCGCCTCGGGCCGTTCTTCCATGACGAGATCAAGGCCTACCAGGCCAATATCGATCGCAACCGTGCAGTCCTGCTGTCGGCGATGGAAGAAGCGATCAAATCGGCGGAGCAGACCGCCCGCACCCATGACAGCGGTCACTCGGACCTCTTCGGCGGCCTGTTCGACGAGCCGGATGCCGATGTCTACGCCAACCATCGCAAGGCCCGCGAGCTGACCCTGAAAGAACGTCTGCGCGGCGAGAAGGACACCCTCGGCCTTTATCTCACCGGCCACCCCATCGACGAGTACGAAGGCGAGATTCGCCGTTTCGCCCGCCAGCGTATCGTCGACCTGAAGCCGGCACGCGATACCCAGACCGTCGCCGGCATGATCATTGCTCTGCGGGTGATGAAGAACAAGAAAGGCGACAAGATGGGCTTCGTCACCCTCGATGACCGTTCCGGGCGGATCGAGGCTTCGTTGTTCGCCGATGCCTTCATGGCCTCGCAAGCGCTGCTGCAGAACGATGCCATGGTGGTGGTCGAGGGCGAGGTCAGCAATGACGACTTCTCGGGCGGCCTGCGCCTGCGCGTCAAGCGGGTGATGAGCATGGAGGATGCGCGCACCAACCTGGCCGACAGCCTGCGCCTGAAGCTGCACGCCGATGCGCTCAAGGGCGATCGTTTGGCCTGGCTGGGCGACCTGCTCAAGCGCCACCGCGGCGCCTGCCCGGTGAGCATGGAATACACCGGCAGTGACGCGAAGGCCCAGTTGCAGTTCGGCGAGGATTGGCGGATCGACCCGGCCGATGGCTTGATTCAGGCCCTGCGTGACCAGTTCGGCCGTGAGAACGTCTTTTTGCACTATCGATGAATTTTTAAACTCGACCTGAACGCGCCTCTCCCTTAAGGTAGGGCGCCAAACGGATCAACCGGCCGGCCGCCTGGCCGTCGACCCAAGACGGATGCCTATGAACCCGAATTTTCTGGATTTCGAACAGCCGATTGCTGACCTGCAAGCCAAGATCGAAGAGCTGCGCCTGGTAGGCAATGACAACTCGTTGAACATCGGCGATGAAATCGGCCGTCTGCAGGACAAGAGCAGCGAGCTGACCAAGAGCATCTTCGGCAATCTGACCAGCTGGCAGATCGCCCGCCTGGCGCGCCATCCGCGCCGGCCGTACACCCTGGACTACATCGAGCACATCTTCACCGAGTTCGACGAACTGCACGGCGACCGTCACTTCGCCGACGACGCCGCGATCGTCGGCGGTATCGCCCGCCTGGACGACCGTCCGGTAATGGTCATCGGCCACCAGAAGGGCCGTGAAGTGCGCGAGAAGGTTCGCCGCAACTTTGGCATGCCGCGTCCGGAAGGCTACCGCAAGGCCTGTCGCCTGATGGAAATGGCTGAACGCTTCAAGATGCCGATCCTGACCTTCATCGATACCCCGGGTGCGTATCCGGGCATCGATGCCGAAGAGCGCAACCAGAGCGAAGCCATCGCCTGGAACCTGCGGGTCATGGCGCGCCTGAAGACCCCGATCATCGCCACCGTTATCGGCGAGGGTGGTTCTGGCGGTGCGCTGGCCATCGGTGTCTGCGACCAGCTCAACATGCTGCAGTACTCGACCTACTCGGTGATCTCGCCGGAAGGTTGCGCCTCGATCCTGTGGAAAACCGCCGAAAAGGCCGCCGACGCCGCCGAGGCCATGGGCATCACTGCCGAACGCCTGAAAGGCCTGGGCATTGTCGACAAGGTCATCTCCGAACCCCTGGGCGGTGCGCACCGTGATCCGGCAGCCATGGCAGCCTCGGTTCGCAGTGAGCTGCTCGAGCAGCTGGACATGCTGAAGAAGTTCGACAACGACGCGCTGCTCAAGCGCCGTTACGACCGCCTGATGAGCTACGGTCTCTGACCTGAAGCCATCTGTCAGAAATTGGGGCCGCAAAGCGGCCCCAATTGCTTTTGTCGGACCCTGAACATGACCGACCTCGTCGCCCGCCTGAAGGACAAGCTAGCCCCCTGGCAGAACGCTCCCGGCTGGTGCGTGGCCTTGTCGGGCGGTCTGGATTCCACCGTACTCCTGCACCTGCTGGCCGCCATGACGGATCGCCCGGCACTGCGCGCCATCCATGTCCATCACGGCTTGCAACCGGTCGCGGATGCCTGGCCGGAACACTGCCAGCGCCTGTGCGACTCGCTGGGCGTCGAGCTGCTGGTACGCCATGTGACAGTGGAAGAGGGCGCCAGCCTCGAACAGGCCGCGCGCAATGCCCGCTATGCCGCCTTCAGTGAAGTCCTTCGGGACGGTGAGGTCCTGCTGACCGGCCAGCATCGCGAGGACCAGGCCGAAACCCTGTTGTTGCGCCTGCTTCGTGGTGCCGGACTGCGTGGGTTGATGGCAATGCGCGGACTGCGGCAGTTGGGTGACGCCTGGCTGCTTCGGCCCTTGCTCGACAGCTCTCGTGACGAGCTTCTGCGCTATGCCCGTGATCGTGGCCTGGACTGGATCGAAGATCCGTCGAATGGCGATATCCGATTCACGCGCAATTACCTGCGACAAGAGGTGCTTCCGGCCCTGTCTTCACGCTGGCCACAGGTCAGTCGAACGCTGGCCCGTACTGCCGATCATCTCGCCGAGGCGGGCGAGTTGCTCGATGCACTGGCCTCGGGCGATCTGGCGCAGGCCCAGACGCAGGGCGATTTTCCCTGGCTCGGTCTTCCCTCCCTGCATTTACCGGGTCTGCTCCGGCTTTCTCCAGCGCGCCAGCGTAATGCCCTGCGATTCTGGCTTGCGTATTTCACTCGCCTGCCCGATGCCGATCATTGGGCCGGCTGGGACGCTCTGCGCGATGCCCGCCCCGATGCTTCACCGATCTGGAAACTCGCCGATGGCGAGCTGCACCGGGCCGGTGAGCGCATCTACTGGTTGAGTGGCGAGTGGCTCGGCGCTCCCGATGGCGCGGAATGCTGGAAAGATCCACCACTGGCGCTGGAACTGCCTGGCAACGGATTCGTTATCCTGAAAGGGAATAAGCCCGGGGAGACCCTGCGAATCGCCTACCGCCAAGGCGGCGAAAGCATGCATATCGCCGGTCGCGGCCATCGCGATCTCAAGCGTTTGCTCAATGAACGCGGGGTTCCCGCCTTCGTTCGCGGCCGTTTGCCACTGCTGTTCGCCGGTGATCGACTGGTCGCCGTGGCCAACCTGCCGGACCTCGTTGATGGCGATTTGCAACTTGTGTGGCAGGTACCGACGAGTGAGCAAGGTTTGAGGTGATGGGCATCTTCGGGTAGACTACGCTCCCTTCTTGATACAGCTTCTGTGAGCCCGATTCGAGCCGCAGGAGTTGCCGATTACCAAGCAGTTTTTTGCTGGGCGATTCTCAAAATGTGTAGCGAGCTCCGTACCGGGATTTCAACCCCCGGTCTGTACAGACGCGGCAGTATTTTCGGATGCACTGTGATTGACGCAGGTGATCGGGGGCTTCGGCCTTCCTTCGCTTTCCCCGGCGGCGCAGACCGCTTTAACGCAGACTTCTAGGGTTTTTCATGACGCGCTACATATTCGTCACGGGCGGTGTTGTTTCTTCATTGGGGAAAGGCATTGCCTCGGCTTCATTGGCGGCCATCCTGGAGGCGCGGGGGCTCAAGGTCACCATGCTCAAGCTGGACCCGTACATCAACGTCGACCCGGGCACCATGAGCCCGTTCCAGCACGGTGAAGTGTTCGTCACCCACGACGGCGCCGAGACCGACCTGGACCTGGGCCACTACGAGCGGTTCATCCGCACGACCATGACCCAGAACAACAACTTCACCACCGGCCGCATCTACGAGCACGTGCTGCGCAAGGAGCGTCGTGGTGACTACCTGGGCGCCACCATCCAGGTCATCCCGCACATCACCGACGAGATCAAGCGTCGCATCATCAAGGGTGCCGGCGATGCCGACGTGGCCCTGGTCGAGATCGGCGGCACCGTCGGCGACATCGAGTCGCAGCCGTTCCTCGAAGCCATCCGTCAACTGCGCGTCGAAGTCGGCTCCAAGCGCGCGATGCTGATGCACCTGACCCTGGTCCCGTACATCGCCACCGCCGGCGAGACCAAGACCAAGCCGACCCAGCACTCGGTCAAGGAACTGCGCTCCATCGGCCTGCAGCCTGACGTGCTGATCTGCCGTTCCGACCATCCGGTCGATGTGTCGTCCCGTCGCAAGATCGCCCTGTTCACCAACGTCGAAGAACGTGCGGTCATCTCGCTGGAAGACGTCGACACCATCTACAAGATTCCTGCCGTGCTGCACGCCCAGGGCCTGGACGACTTCGTCGTCGAGCGCTTCGGCCTGCAATGCAACGGTGCCGACCTCTCCGAATGGGAAAAGGTCGTCGATGCCAAGCTGAACCCCGAGCACGAAGTCACCATCGCCATGGTCGGCAAGTACATGGAACTGCTTGACGCGTACAAGTCGCTGATCGAAGCGATGAGCCACGCCGGCATCCAGAACCGTACCAAGGTCAACCTGCGCTACATCGATTCCGAAGACATCGAGAACCAGGGCACCGGTCTGCTGGAAGGCGTCGACGCCATCCTGGTGCCGGGCGGCTTCGGTCTGCGCGGCGTGGAAGGCAAGATCACCGCCGTCCAGTACGCTCGCGAGAACAAGGTGCCGTACCTGGGTATCTGCCTCGGCATGCAGGTGGCGGTCATCGAGTTCGCCCGTAACGTCATGGGCTGGAAGGACGCCAACTCCACCGAGTTCGATCGCAACAGCGGCCACCCGGTCGTTGGCCTGATCACCGAGTGGGCCGATGCCACCGGCGCCGTGGAAACCCGTACCGAAGCGTCCGACCTGGGCGGCACCATGCGCCTGGGCGCCCAGGAATGCCAGCTGGAAAGCGGCTCCAAGGTTCACGACTGCTACGCCAAGGACGTGATCGTCGAGCGTCACCGCCATCGCTACGAAGTGAACAACAACCTGCTGCCACAACTGGTCGAAGCCGGCCTCAAGGTTTCCGGTCGTTCCGGCGACGGTGCACTGGTGGAAGTGGTCGAGTCCCAGGATCACCCATGGTTCGTCGCCTGCCAGTTCCACCCCGAGTTCACCTCGACCCCGCGTGACGGTCATCCGCTGTTCAGCGGCTTCGTCAAGGCGGCCCTGGCGCAGAAGAACAAGGCCTGATCCATGACCCAGAAGATCATTCGCGTCGGTAACATCGAGATCGCCAACGACAAGCCGTTCGTCCTGTTCGGCGGCATGAACGTCCTGGAGTCCCGTGACCTGGCCCTGAAGGTCTGCGAGGAATACGTGCGGGTTACCGAGAAACTCGGTATCCCCTACGTGTTCAAGGCCAGCTTCGACAAGGCCAATCGCTCGTCGATCAATTCCTACCGCGGTCCCGGCCTTGAAGAAGGCCTGCGGATCTTCGAGGAAGTGAAGAAGACCTTCGGCGTTCCGGTCATCACCGATGTGCACGAGCCTTACCAGGCCGAAGCCGTGGCCAAGGTCTGCGACATCATCCAGCTGCCGGCCTTCCTCTCGCGCCAGACCGACCTGGTGGTGGCAATGGCCAAGACCGGTGCGGTGATCAACATCAAGAAAGCCCAGTTCCTCGCCCCCCAGGAAATGAAACACATCCTGACCAAGTGCGAGGAAGCGGGTAACGACCAGTTGATCCTCTGCGAGCGCGGTTCCAGCTTCGGGTACAACAACCTGGTAGTGGACATGCTCGGCTTCGGCATCATGAAGCAGTTCCAGTACCCGGTGTTCTTCGACGTGACCCACGCCCTGCAGATGCCGGGCGGTCGTGCCGATTCGGCCGGCGGTCGTCGTGCCCAGGTCACCGAACTGGCCCGTGCCGGTCTCAGCCAGGGCCTGGCCGGCCTGTTCCTCGAGGCCCACCCGGACCCGGACAACGCCAAGTGCGACGGTCCCTGCGCCCTGCGCCTGGACAAGCTGGAGCCTTTCCTGACCCAGCTCAAGCAACTGGATGACCTGGTGAAGAGTTTTCCGACGGTAGAAACCGCATAAGCTGCGTTTCTCCGGTAAAGTACCGCCCGTTTCACCCCTGACCTCGCGGTCGGGGGTTCTCCGCGTCAGGCCTGCCCGTGCCCCGTGCCTGCGAAAGAGCGGATTCTTCAAGCTGCGTTGTTTTCGTCAATTCTGGAGTGCTTACAACAATGGCAAAAATCGTCGACATCAAAGGTCGTGAAGTTCTCGACTCCCGCGGCAACCCGACCGTGGAAGCGGACGTGCTGCTCGACAACGGCATCATCGGCAGCGCCTGCGCGCCGTCGGGTGCTTCCACCGGCTCCCGCGAGGCACTGGAGCTGCGTGATGGCGACAAGAGCCGTTACCTGGGCAAGGGCGTGCTGAAAGCCGTCGCCAACATCAACGGCCCGATCCGCGACCTGCTGCTGGGCAAGGACCCGGTAGACCAGAAAGCCCTGGACCGCGCCATGATCGAGCTGGACGGTACCGAGAACAAGGCCAAGCTGGGCGCCAACGCCATCCTCGCCGTGTCCTTGGCCGCTGCCAAGGCTGCCGCCCAGGACCAGGACCTGCCGCTGTACGCGCACATCGCCAACCTGAACGGCACCCCTGGCCAGTACTCCATGCCGGTACCGATGATGAACATCATCAACGGCGGCGAGCACGCCGACAACAACGTCGATATCCAGGAGTTCATGGTCCAGCCGGTTGGCGCCAAGACCTTCTCCGACGCGCTGCGCATGGGCACCGAGATCTTCCATCACCTCAAGGCCGTGCTGAAGGCCCGTGGCCTGAACACTGCGGTCGGTGACGAAGGCGGTTTCGCGCCTAACCTGTCCTCCAACGAAGACGCCCTGGGCGCCATTGCCGAAGCCGTGGCCAACGCCGGCTACAAGCTGGGCACCGACGTGACCCTGGCTCTGGACTGCGCCGCCAGCGAGTTCTTCGAAGACGGCAAGTACAACCTGTCCGGTGAAGGCAAGTCGTTCGACGCCGAAGGTTTCGCCGAGTACCTGAAAGGCCTGACCGAGCGCTTCCCGATCATCTCCATCGAAGACGGTCTGGACGAGTCCGACTGGGCTGGCTGGAAAGTCCTGACCGACAAGATCGGCGAGAAGGTTCAACTGGTCGGTGACGACCTGTTCGTGACCAACACCAAGATCCTGAAGGAAGGCATCGACAAGAAGATCGCCAACTCCATCCTGATCAAGTTCAACCAGATCGGCTCGCTGACCGAAACCCTGGAAGCCATCCAGATGGCCAAGGCCGCTGGCTACACCGCGGTGATCTCGCACCGTTCGGGCGAAACCGAAGATTCGACCATCGCCGACCTGGCCGTAGGTACTTCCGCTGGTCAGATCAAGACCGGTTCGCTGTGCCGTTCCGACCGCGTATCCAAGTACAACCAGCTGCTGCGTATCGAAGAGCAACTGGGCGCCAAGGCGGTGTACCGTGGTCGCGACGAGTTTCGCGGCTAAGCGATAGATGGTAAAAAGACAGCACCGTGAAACCCAGGGCTTTGTCCTGGTGTCTTTCACGGGCGCTGCGAATGCTTGAATCACAAAGCCTGGCTTCGGTCAGGCTTCGTGCCATCAGCCCTTCGCACACGCGGTCTTTCGCCACTGGATGTCCTGATGCGTAGTCCTTACTGGTTGTTCCTTGTCCTTCTCGCACTGCTCGGTGGCTTGCAGTACCGGCTGTGGGTGGGCAATGGCAGCCTGGCCCAGGTGGCCGAACTCAAGCAACAGATCGCCGACCAGCACGCCGAGAACGAGCGTCTGCTGGAGCGCAACCGCGTGCTCGATGCCGAGGTGCTGGAATTGAAAAAGGGCATGGAAACCGTCGAAGAGCGGGCCCGCCACGAATTGGGAATGGTGAAGGAGGGTGAAACCCTCTACCAACTGGCCCAATGAGCACGTCCCTGCCTGCCTTCTGGGCAGTGATCCCCGCCGCCGGCGTGGGTGCGCGCATGGCCGCCGACCGGCCCAAGCAGTACCTGCAACTGGGCGGATGCACGATTCTCGAACACAGCCTCAACTGTTTTCTCGACCATCCCTCGTTGAAAGGGGTGGTGGTCAGCATTGCTGCTGACGATCCTTTCTGGCCCGGCCTCGCCTGCGCCAGCGACCCACGTATACAGCGCGCTGCCGGTGGCCGCGAGCGTGCCGACTCGGTGCTCAGCGCCCTGTTGCTCCTGCATGCGCAAGGGGCGGCGGACGGCGATTGGGTACTGGTCCACGATGCTGCGCGGCCCAACCTGTCGCGTGATGACCTGGATCGCCTGCTCCTGGAACTGGCGGATGATCCGGTGGGCGGACTGCTCGCCGTTCCGGCCCGGGATACCCTCAAGCGCGCCGATGCCCATGGTCGGGTCGAGGTCACGGTCGATCGCAGTACCATCTGGCAGGCCTATACCCCGCAGATGTTCCGGCTTGGCGCCTTGCACCGGGCCCTGGCCGACAGCCTCGTGGCGGATGTGGCGATCACCGACGAAGCGTCTGCCATCGAGTGGTCCGGCCAGGCGCCGCGGCTGATCGAAGGGCGCAACGACAACATCAAGGTTACCCGTCCCGAAGATCTGGAATGGCTGCGTCAGCGCTGGTCCCAGCGCTGCTGAAGCAGGATTTGCGCAATCGACGCAGACCTGTGGGAGCGGGTTTACCCGCGATTACGTCGGTGAACTCACTGCCGCAATCGCGGCGGTTCGGCGGTCCGATTAACCCGCTCCCACAGGTCTTTGCCAAATCAATGAGTTATGTATTCTGATATTCCGGTCTCAGCGCCAACCCTTCGCGCAAGTGATCCACCAGCTTGCGCACCTTCGGCGACAGGTGCCGCTGCTGCGGATACAGCGCCCACACCGCGGTGTTGGGCGGCTGGTGGGTTTCCAGCAGCGACACCAGGGCGCCGCTGCCCAGGTGCTCCAGCACGTAGTAGTCCGGCAACTGGCACAACCCCATGCCCTGCAAGGCCGCGTCGAGCACCGCCTGCCCGCTGTTGCAGCGCCAGTTGCCCTGGACCCGCTGGGTAACTTCCCGCCCATCCTGCTGCATCACCCAGATATCGGAGCTGCCGATCAGGCAGTTGTGTCGCGCCAGTTCGGACAGGCTGTGCGGACGGCCATAACGATTCAGGTAATCCGGCGAGGCGCACAGGTACATGCGCCGTGGCGCCAATCGCGCAGCTACCAGCCGTGACTCCTGCAAGCGACCGAGACGGATTGCCAGGTCCATGCCTTCGTGGAGCAGGTCAAGGGTGTTGTTGGTCAGCTCGATATCCACCCTCAGTTGCGGGTATTGGCTCATGAAACTGGCAACCAGTGGCGCGATGAAGCGTTCGCCGTAGGCGACTGCGCAGGTCATGCGCAACAGCCCCTTGGGCTCGCTGGTCAGGTCGCCCATGGCGCGCAGGGCTTCCTCGCGGCCGTCCTGCAAGCGCTGGCAATGCTGGAGAAAGGTCTGGCCTGCCTCGCTCAGGGTGACGCGGCGGGTGCTGCGGTACAGCAGGCGGGTTTGCAGGCGCTCTTCAAGCCGCGCGACCTGGCGGCTGATGTGGGAGGAGGACACCCCAAGGCGGTCGGCGGCTGCCGTGAACTGCCCGGATTCGGCCACGGCGACGAATTCGTCTATGCCTTCCCAGCGGCTACTCATTGATTATCCCTGTGTGGCAATAATGTTTTGTCTTTGGCCGGATTATTCATCAAAAAGCCTTGAATTACACTGGTTGTCTGAAATGTCCTTTCATTGGAGAAGATTGATGATCAAGTCCCGTGCCGCCGTAGCCTTCGAGGCCAAGAAACCGCTGGAAATCGTCGAAGTCGACGTAGCCATGCCCAAGGCCGGTGAGGTGCTGCTGCGCGTGGTCGCTTCCGGTGTCTGCCATACCGACGCCTACACCCTTTCCGGTGCCGATCCGGAAGGCATCTTCCCGTCGATCCTCGGTCATGAAGGCGGTGCAATCGTCGAGGCCGTTGGCGAGGGCGTGACCTCCCTGGCCGTGGGCGATCATGTGATCCCGCTGTACACCCCGGAATGCGGCAAGTGCAAATTCTGCCTGTCGGGCAAGACCAACCTGTGCCAGGCCATCCGCGCCACCCAGGGCAAGGGCCTGATGCCGGACGGCACCACGCGCTTTTCCTACAAGGGGCAGCAGCTCTTCCACTACATGGGCACCTCGACATTCTCCGAATACACCGTGCTGCCGGAAATCTCCGTGGCCAAGATCCAGAAGGAAGCCCCGCTGGAGAAGGTCTGCCTGCTCGGTTGCGGCGTGACCACCGGTATCGGCGCGGTGCTCAACACCGCCAAGGTCAAGCCAGGTGACACCGTGGCCATCTTCGGCTTGGGCGGCATCGGCCTGTCGGCCATCATCGGTGCGGTCAAGGCCAAGGCCTCGCGCATCATTGCCGTGGACATCAACCCGGGCAAATTCGAGATCGCCCGCCAGCTCGGCGCCACCGACTGCGTCAATCCGAAGGACTACGATCGTCCGATCCAGGAAGTGATCGTCGACCTCACCGATGGCGGCGTGGACTTCTCCTTCGAGTGCGTGGGCAACGTCAATCTGATGCGTGCGGCGCTGGAGTGCTGCCACAAGGGCTGGGGCGAGTCGGTGATCATCGGCGTGGCCGGTGCCGGCCAGGAAATCGCCACCCGTCCGTTCCAGTTGGTGACCGGCCGCGTCTGGCGCGGTTCCGCCTTCGGTGGCGTGCGTGGTCGCAGCGAGCTGCCGAGCTATGTCGAGATGTCCGAGAAGGGCGAGATCCCGCTGGATACCTTCATCACCCATACCATGGGCCTGGAAGACATCAACAAGGCCTTCGACCTGATGCATGAAGGCAAGAGCATCCGCAGCGTCATCCACTTCTGAGGTCGCTCATGAGCCTGGAAAACATTTCCTGCCAGAAAAGCTTCGGTGGCTGGCACAAGCGTTACCGTCATCGCTCCGACGTACTGGGCTGCGACATGGTTTTCGCCGTATACCTGCCACCGCAGGCCGAGCAGGGTGGCAAGCTGCCAGTGCTGTATTGGCTGAGCGGGCTGACCTGCACCGACGAGAATTTCATGCAGAAGGCCGGTGCGCACAAGCTGGCCGCCGAGCTGGGGCTGATCATCGTCGCGCCGGACACCAGTCCGCGGGGTCCCCAGGTGCCGGGCGATCCGGACGGTGCCTGGGACTTCGGCCTTGGCGCCGGCTTCTACGTCAATGCGATCCAGCAACCGTGGGCAGCCAACTACCGCATGTACGACTATGTGGTGAACGAACTGCCGGCCTTGATCGAGGCGCATTTCCCGGCTTCGGACAAGCGCTCCGTCAGCGGTCATTCCATGGGCGGGCACGGTGCGCTGGTTTGCGCCTTGCGCAATCCCGGGCGTTATTCGTCGGTGTCGGCCTTTGCGCCGATCAGCAACCCGATGGATTGCCCTTGGGGGCAGAAGGCCTTCAGCCGCTACCTCGGTGAAGACCGCGCGCGTTGGCGCGAGTGGGATGCCAGTGTGCTGATCGCCCAGGCCAGCGAGCGCCTGCCGCTGCTGGTGGACCAGGGTGATCGCGACGATTTCCTGGAAAACCAGCTCAAGCCGCAGGTGTTGCAACAGGCTGCGCAAGCTGCGGGCTATCCGCTGCAACTGCGTCTGCAGCCAGGCTACGACCACAGCTACTACTTCATCGCCAGTTTCATCGATGATCACTTGCGGCATCATGCCGCAGCGCTGGGTGTAGAGCGCGCTTGAGGCGACAATTCAAGCCCAACGCCCGGCAAAGCAGGTAGAATCACGCCCTGACTCAATCAGGGCGTTTTTTTATGCGTATTGGCCACGGCTACGACGTGCACCGCTTTGCGGAGGGCGATTTCATCACCTTGGGCGGCGTGCAGATCGCGCACAAATACGGGCTGTTGGCCCATTCCGACGGCGATGTGCTGCTGCACGCCCTGAGCGATGCCTTGCTCGGCGCTGCCGCACTGGGTGACATCGGTCGTCATTTCCCCGATACCGATCCGCAATTCAAGGGCGCCGATAGCCGCGTGCTGCTGCGTCATGTGGTCGCCATCGTCCAGGCCAAGGGCTGGAAGGTCGGCAATGTCGACGCCACCATCGTCGCCCAGGCGCCGAAGATGGCACCGCACATCGAACGCATGCGCGAGTTGATCGCGGCCGACCTGCAGGTCGGGCTCGACCAGGTCAATGTCAAGGCCACCACCACCGAGAAGCTCGGTTTCACCGGTCGTGAGGAAGGTATTGCGGTACACGCCGTCGCCTTGTTGCTGCCAGCATGAACGAACTCGAACTGCTCGGCCCGCGCGCCAGCGGGCCGGCGCTGGGCAGCGCGGTACTGAAAGCGGTGGCGGAGGATTTCCAGGTCGATGAAGTGCTGGACATCCCGCTGTCCGGCCAGGGCGAACACCTGTGGTTGTGGGTGGAAAAGCGCGATCTCAATACCGAGGAAGCTGCCCGCCGCCTGGCCCGTGCCGCCGGTGTGCCGCTGAAGACCATCAGCTATGCCGGCCTCAAGGATCGCCAGGCCTTGACCCGCCAGTGGTTCAGCCTGCATCTGCCGGGCAAGGCCGATCCCGATTTCACTGCCGCCGAAAATGAAAGCCTGCGCATCCTCGAGCGCACCCGGCATTCACGCAAGCTGCAACGCGGTGCCCATTCGGCCAACGGCTTCACCCTGCGCCTGACCCGGCTCCAGGCCGATCACGCCGCGCTCGATGCCCGTCTCGAACGGCTGCGCGCCCAAGGCGTCCCGAACTACTTCGGGGCGCAGCGCTTTGGTCATGACGGAGGCAACGTCGAGGAGGCGCGCCATTGGGCCGAACGCAAGGCGTTGCCGGAGCAGCGCAACCTGCGCTCGCGGTTGCTGTCGAGCGCGCGTAGCTACCTGTTCAACCGTGTCCTCGCCCAGCGTGTCGAGGATGGCAGTTGGCAGCGTGCGCAGATCGGCGACCTGTTGGCGTTCACTGATAGCCGTAGCTTCTTTCCGGCAGGTGAGTCGGAATGCAGCGATCCTCGCCTCGGCATTCTCGACCTGCATCCCACCGGTCCGCTCTGGGGTGAAGGGCTTCCAGCCACGCAGGGCGCGGCCGGCGCCCTCGAACAGCGTGTCGGCGAGGAGAATCCGGCACTCTGCGAATGGCTTGGGCACGCCGCGATGAAGCAGGAACGACGCATTCTGCGACTGCCCATTGGTCGGCTGACGTGGCATTATCCCGAGCCTGATATCCTGCAACTGGAATTCGTCCTTCCGGCCGGATGTTTCGCCACCGTGGTGGTGCGCGAACTCGTCGATCTGGTCCCGGCAGGGCAGACGGACAGCCCATGCGTATTCTGATTTCCAATGACGATGGCGTTCTCGCGCCCGGACTCGCTGCGCTCCACGGCGCGCTGGCGGATTATGCCGAGTGCGTGGTGATCGCCCCGGACCAGGACAAGAGCGGTGCCAGCAGTTCGCTGACCCTCGACCGTCCGCTGCATCCGCACACCCTGCCCAACGGCTTCATCAGCATCAACGGCACCCCGACCGACTGCGTTCATCTCGGTCTCAACGGCTTGTTGCCGCAGACCCCGGACATGGTTGTGTCGGGGATCAACCTGGGGGCCAACCTCGGCGACGACGTTCTTTACTCCGGAACCGTGGCTGCAGCGCTGGAAGGGCGTTTCCTCGGCAATACCTCGTTTGCCTTCTCGCTGTTGTCGCGTCTGCCCGACAACCTGCCGACAGCCGCCTACGTCGCGCGCAAGCTGGTCGAAGCGCACCCGCGCCTGGAGTTGCCGCCGCGAACCGTGCTCAACGTGAACATCCCCAACCTGCCGCTGGATCATATTCGCGGTATGCAGCTGACCCGCCTGGGGCATCGTGCTCGCGCCGCCGCACCGATCAAGGATGTCAACCCGCGGGGCAAGGAGGGTTACTGGATCGCGGTTGCCGGTGATGTCGAGGATGGCGGGCCGGGTACCGACTTCCATGCGGTCATGCAGGGGTATGTGTCGATCACCCCGCTGCAACTGGACCGAACCTTCAATGATGCCTTCGATCGCCTGGATGGCTGGCTGGAGGGTGTGCTCTGATGCGCGATCAGGACGATATGATGCGCCGCGGTATCGGCATGACCTCCCAGCGCACCCGCGAGCGGTTGATCCAGCGCCTGTGCGAGGAAGGGGTCTCGAACCCGCGGGTACTGGATGTACTGCGTCGCACACCGCGGCATTTGTTCGTCGATGAAGCACTGGCGCATCGCGCCTATGAAGATACTGCCCTGCCGATCGGCCATAACCAGACCATCTCGCAACCTTTCATGGTTGCGCATATGAGCGAGGTGCTGCTGGAAGCAGGTCCGCTGGACAAGGTCATGGAGATCGGCACCGGCTCCGGCTACCAGACCGCCGTATTGGCGCAACTGGTGGAGCGCGTGTTTTCCGTGGAGCGGATCAAGGTGCTCCAGGATCGGGCCAAGGAACGCCTGACCGAACTGAACCTGCGCAACGTGGTGTTTCGCTGGGGCGACGGCAGCGAAGGCTGGCCAGCCCTGGCGCCCTACAACGGCATTATCGTTACCGCAGTGGCGCCGGAAGTTCCCCAGGCATTGCTGGACCAGCTGGCTCCGGGCGGGCGTATGGTGATTCCGGTGGGGAATGTCGGGGAAGTGCAACAACTTCTGCTGATCGTGCGCGAAGAGCACGGTTTTTCCCGACGAGTGCTGGGAACGGTACGTTTCGTTCCGCTGCTCAACGGCACACTCTCCTGACGCTTCTTTATTTTCGCGAGTGGCGAATTCTCGGCGTGGCGTCAGGTCTATGAGGCGGATGCCCCCTGTCCGGAGCGGCAACCGTTCACGTTTTGCGTTTGTATATCGCGCGCAAGTGTCCGGTGCATGGTTATAATTGCAACATTATTGCATTTTCAAACTCGATCACCATTTAAGGGAGCGGCGGGTGAGTTCAACAGTCATTCGGCAGCGTATGGGTCTTTCAAGCATCAGGCTTCTGGTGGTTGCACTTGCCGTTGGCATGTTGGTGACGGGTTGCTCCAGCACTTCTTCTTCTTCCAGTGGCGCACGGGTCGTGGACCGTAATAACGCAGCGCCCAAGCGCCCTGCGGTAACTTCCGGGCAATATGTGGTGCGTCCTGGTGATACCTTGTTCTCCATCGCCTTCCGTTATGGCTGGGATTACAAGTCCCTGGCTGCGCGCAACGGCATCGAGCCGCCCTATACCATCCGCCCGGGCCAGGCGATCCGCTTCGACGAGCCATCCTCCGGCTCTTCCCGTGTCGTGACTTCCACTTCTCCGTCGAGCAAGACCACGGTTACCCGACGTCCGGCCGGTACGCCGCCGCCAGCGAAAAGTACCAGCACGGCAGCGACTACACCGGTGGTGACACCCTCCACGGCGCCGACCCAGGTTCCCGCAGCAGAGCGCTCCAGCGGTGGCTGGGCATGGCCGGCGAACGGCGTTCTGATTGGAAAATTCGCTTCAAACGGTAGTTTGAATAAAGGCATTGATATCGCCGGAGATTTGGGACAGCCTGTTTTTGCTGCCGCTGATGGTTCGGTGGTGTACGCCGGTAGTGGTCTACGGGGCTACGGTGAACTCGTAATCATCAAGCACAACGAAACCTACGTGAGTGCTTACGGTCACAACCGTAGGCTTTTGGTTCGGGAGGGACAGCAAGTCAAGGTAGGGCAGACAATTGCCGAAATGGGGTCCACGGGCACCGATCGCGTGAAGCTTCACTTTGAAATTCGCCGCCTGGGTAAACCGGTAGACCCGTTGCAGTTCCTGCCAAACCGTTGATTGTTGATTCCGGCCTGTTCCTTAGCGTAATGGGGACAGGCTCTAGCGATGCCATGGACAAGGTACGCTCGAGTCTGAGTTCGAACTCAGCAAAGGACTATAACAATGGCTCTCAGCAAAGAAGCGCCGGAGTTTGACATCGACGATGAGGTTCTTCTCATGGAGACCGGCATCGTTTTGGAAACGGATGTGGTGTCAGACGAACCTGCTGTACCTTCGGTTCGGACCAGAGCCAGACAGGGCTCTTCGCTAAAACAGCACAAGTACATCGATTACACCCGGGCACTTGATGCGACTCAGCTTTATCTCAATGAAATCGGTTTTTCCCCGCTGCTGACGCCTGAAGAGGAGGTTCATTTTGCGCGCCTGTCGCAAAGTGGCGATCCTGCAGGTCGCAAGCGGATGATCGAGAGCAACCTGCGCCTGGTGGTGAAGATAGCCCGCCGCTACGTGAATCGGGGGCTTTCGCTGCTCGACCTGATCGAGGAGGGCAACCTGGGGCTGATCCGTGCGGTCGAGAAGTTCGACCCGGAGCGTGGCTTCCGGTTCTCCACCTATGCAACCTGGTGGATTCGCCAGACGATCGAGCGGGCGATCATGAACCAGACCCGCACCATCCGCCTGCCGATTCATGTGGTCAAGGAGCTGAACGTCTATTTGCGTGCGGCTCGGGAGCTGACCCAGAAGCTCGATCACGAACCCTCCCCGGAAGAAATCGCCAACCTGCTGGAAAAACCGGTGGCCGAGGTCAAGCGTATGCTCGGCCTGAACGAGCGGGTGTCCTCGGTAGACGTATCCCTCGGGCCCGACTCGGACAAGACATTGCTCGATACCCTCACGGACGATCGGCCAACCGATCCGTGTGAGCTGCTGCAGGACGACGATCTCTCCCAGAGCATCGATCAATGGCTGAGCGAACTGACCGACAAGCAGCGTGAAGTGGTCATCCGTCGTTTCGGTTTGCGTGGTCATGAAAGCAGCACGCTCGAGGATGTCGGCCTGGAGATCGGCCTGACTCGCGAGAGGGTGCGGCAGATCCAGGTCGAAGGGCTGAAGCGTCTGCGCGAGATCTTGGAAAAGAACGGCCTGTCCAGCGAGTCGCTGTTTCAATAACTAGAACGTTCGCCTTGCACGCAAACGCCCCGACCAGATCGGGGCGTTTGCGTTTGTATCTGAGGATCGTCAGTCAGTTCTGTCAGCGGTGAGTCTTTTTGCGTAAGCAATCGCTTACAGCGTATGTAAGCGATTGCAGTAAAGAAGCGTAAAAACTGCCTTGCTTGTGATTGGAATATTTTCTAACTCTATGAAAATAAAGAATTTTATTTCCTGCTCAGGCTACCCAGCTGTCTTTTTTTGAGAGCCATTGCCAGTTGCGACGAGCGTTCTACGCGTTAATATTTGCCCTGTGTCTACGGACTGACACAGGTTGTCAGGATGACGACCAAGGACATCGCAGGATGCGATTCATCAGGATGATGATAGGGAATACAGGGACTACGGAAAAAATGTGGGCGGGTCAAACCGCCCCTTTTTTTGCCCGGTGAAAATGAAAAAAGGCCCGCGAGGGCCTTTTTCGTTGGTCGGGAGCGAGTCCGGGACTTAGCGCTCCAGATCCTTGATCTTGCCTTTGACGCCGTCGAACTCTTCGGCATCCGGCAGTGCGTCTTTCTTTTCGGTGATGTTGGGCCAGATCTCTGCCAGCTCGGCGTTCAGCTCGATGAATTCCTGCATGTCGTCAGGGACTTCATCTTCCGAGAAGATGGCTTGGGCAGGGCATTCAGGCTCGCACAGCGCACAGTCGATGCACTCGTCCGGGTGAATGACCAGGAAGTTCGGGCCTTCGTAGAAGCAGTCCACCGGACAGACTTCTACGCAGTCGGTGTACTTGCACTTGATGCAGTTGTCGGTGACGACGAAGGTCATTTCTAATTTTCTCCTCAGGCGACGGCAGCGATGCCCTTTCCAGTCAGGGCCGCTCGGTCTGGTAGGTTGCGGCGAGCCAGGCTAATAACTCGACGCTCCGCCAAACCGCGCGGGATTCTAGCAGCTTGTGAGGCCGCGCGTTATAACAGAGTCTTCAGTTCATAGAGCATTTCGATAGCTTGGCGCGGGGTCATGTTGTCCACGTCGAGCTTGCCGATCTTCTCTATGGCCGGATGGGGCAGGCTGGCGAAGAGATCGCTCTGGTGCGGGACGGCTGGCGCGCTGCGACTGTTGGTCGCGGCCTTGGGCACATCATGGGGCAGGCTGGAAGTCTCCAGGCGGCCCAGGTGTTCGCGGGCGCGCTGGATCACCGGCGTCGGCACGCCAGCCAGCTGCGCCACTGCCAGGCCATAGCTCTGGCTGGCCGGTCCGGGCAGGACGTGGTGCAGGAAAACGATGCGCTCGTTGTGCTCGGTGGCATTCAAGTGCACGTTGGCCACCAGCGGTTCGCTTTCCGGCAATACGGTCAGTTCGAAGTAGTGGGTAGCGAACAGCGTATAGGCGCGCAGCTGTGCCAGGCGCTCGGCGGCAGCCCAGGCCAGCGAAAGGCCATCGAAGGTGCTGGTGCCACGGCCCACTTCGTCCATCAGCACCAGGCTGCGATCGGTGGCGTTGTGCAGGATGTTGGCGGTTTCGCTCATTTCCACCATGAAGGTGGAACGGCCACCGGCCAGGTCATCGCTGGAGCCGATACGGGTGAAAATGCGGTCCACCAGCGACAGTGTGCAACTGGCCGCCGGCACGTAGCTGCCGATATGAGCGAGCAGCACGATCAACGCGGTCTGGCGCATGTAGGTGGATTTACCGCCCATGTTCGGGCCGGTAATGATCAGCATGCGGGTGCTGTCGTCCAGGGCCAGGTCGTTGGCCACGAAGGGACTGGTGAGGACCTGCTCGACCACCGGGTGACGTCCCTGGCTGATCTGCATGCACGGCTCGTCGACGAAGGTCGGGCAGTTCAGGTCCAGGGTCAGCGCGCGCTCGGCCATATTGCTCAGCACGTCCAGCTCGGACAGCGCGGCGGCGGTGTCCTGCAGCGGTGCCAGATGGCTGATCAGGGTTTCCAGCAACGCGTCGTAGAGCATCTTTTCCCGCGCCAGGGCGCGGCTCTTGGCCGACAGCGCCTTGTCTTCGAAGGTTTTCAGCTCGGGCGTGATGAAGCGCTCGGCGCCCTTGAGGGTCTGGCGGCGGATGTAATCGGCCGGGGCCTGTTCGGCCTGTTTGCTTGGCAGTTCGATGAAGTAGCCGTGGACGCGGTTGTAACCGACCTTGAGGTTGGCCAGGCCGGTACGGGCTTTCTCCCGGGCTTCCAGATCGATCAGGAACTGCCCGGCGTTTTCGCTTATCGACAACAGCTCGTCGAGCTCGGCATCGTAGCCGGTCTTCAGTACGCCGCCGTCGCGGATTACCGCAGGCGGGTTGTCGATGATTGCCTTGTCCAGCAGGTCGGCCAGCTCCGGATAAGTACCGGCGATGGCTGCCAGGCGCGCGAGATGCGGTGCCTCCAGCTCGGCCATGGCGTTCTGCAGCTCGGGCAGGGCGCCGAGGGCATCACGCAGCCGTGCCAGGTCGCGGGGACGGGCATTGCGCAGACCGATACGGGCGAGGATCCGCTCGATATCGCCGATATCCTTCAATTGCGGTTGCAGTCGCTCGAAACGGTAGTTGTCGAGCAGGCAGCGGATCGAACCCTGGCGCGCCTGGAGCACTTTCAGATCGCGCAGCGGGCGGTTCAACCAGCGGGTCAGTAAGCGGCTACCCATGGCAGTCTGGCAGCGATCGATCACCGACTGCAGGGTATTGTCGCGACCGCCGGCCAGGTTGACGTCCAGTTCCAGGTTGCGGCGGCTGGCGCCATCGAGGATGACCGTATCGTCCAGGCGCTCATGCTTGAGGCTGCGCAAATGGGGCAGGGCGGTCCGCTGGGTTTCCTTGGCATAGGTCAGCAGGCAACCGGCAGCACCGATGGCCAGGGTCAGCTTGTCGCAACCGAAGCCTTTCAGGTCCTGGGTCGCGAACTGCTGGCACAGGCTCTTGCGCGCGGAATCGCGATCGAAATCCCATGGAGCGCGACGGCGGGAACCGCGGCGTTTTTCAGCCGGCAGGCCCTGTGGCCAATCGTCCGGAATCAGCAGTTCCACCGGATTGGTCCGCTCCAGCTCGGCCAGCAGGTTTTCCCAACCCTTGAGTTCCTGCACGGTGAAATTGCCGCTGGTGATATCCAGCACTGCCAGGCCGAACAAGCGTTCGTCGCCGAGCACCGCCGCGATCAGGTTATCGCGGCGCTCGTCCAGCAGCGCCTCGTCGCTGACCGTACCCGGAGTGATGATGCGCACCACCTGGCGCTCAACGGGCCCTTTGCTGGTAGCCGGATCGCCGATCTGCTCGCAGATCACCACCGACTCGCCCAGCTTCACAAGCTTGGCGAGATAGCCTTCAAGCGAGTGGAAGGGAATACCGCACATGGGAATCGACTGGCCTGCCGACTGGCCACGCGCAGTCAGGGTGATATCCAGCAGTTTCGCGGCTTTCTTCGCATCTTCGTAGAAGATCTCGTAGAAATCGCCCATGCGGTAGAACATCAGCTGGTCCGGATGCTGGTTCTTCAGCTTCCAGTACTGCTGCATCATCGGAGTGTGTGCGGAAAGATCGGACATTCAAGGCCTTGGAGCAGGGTGTCGTCGAAAGGGTATGAAACGGCTAATAGTACAGGGATTCTCCAGCAGGTGCCGAGACCGAAGGGCGACGGGTCTGCATCATGCTGCGTCGACCTTGGCCGGCCTGTGGGTCGATGCATTTTTGCAATTGCATTTCCATTCAACCCTCGGCACTATGCACGCCATGCACAAGCGCAATGTAGCAACCGTCCTTAAATCACTGCTGGATCGCCACGGAATCTCCGCCACGGAGCTGCACCGTCGTACCGGCGTGCCTCAATCTACCCTGTCGCGGATTCTCAGCGAGAAGATCGTCGATCCTTCGGACAAGCATGTGTCGAAGATCGCCGGGTACTTCGGGGTGAGCACCGATCAGTTGCGCGGGCGCGCCGAGCTGGGCGACAGCCAGGTGCCCGAGCGGGAGCCAGGGCACGATGAATTGCGCGATATCAGCCTGTGGGACGATGAAACCCCCGTCGAGGACGACGAGGTGTCCGTTCCTTTTCTCCGTGAGGTCGAGTTGGCAGCAGGATCAGGAAGATTCGTCATCGAGGAAAGCGAACGCGCCCGCCTTCGCTTTGGCAAGCGCAGCCTGCGCCATAACGGGGTGCAGTTCGACCAGGCCAAGTGCGTGACGGTGCGTGGCAACAGCATGCTGCCGGTGCTGCGTGATGGCGCCACCGTGGGGGTCAATACGGGCAAGTGCTCGATTGGCGACATCATCGATGGTGATCTCTATGCCATCAATCACAATGGCCAGCTCCGCGTAAAACAGCTGTATCGCATGCCCACCGGCATCCGTCTGCGCAGCTTCAATCGCGACGAACATCCCGACGAGGACTACAGCTTCCAGCAGATGCAGGAAGAGCAGATTTCCATCCTCGGTCATGTGTTCTGGTGGGGCATGTACGCCCGCTGATCGCCTTCCCGAGTTATCGAAAACCCGCTTCGGCGGGTTTTTTTTCGCCTGTCGGAAACTGCCTGGAGGCAGGTAGGACAAGGCTTCCATGCATTTAAGCAAATCCCTGTGTGCAAGTTTTTCCAAAAATGCATTGACTGTATATGCATACATGCATATCTTTTGTCTCAAGCCGGTCAGATACCGGCGACGAGAAAGGCAGCGATGAACAGGCCTCGACTGTTCAGAGGGTTGGCAACTGACCCGGGTGTGCAGCGTAAAGCACCAGAAGCAGTTATCCGGCGGGCAGGTGGCCGCGGCCGGAGTCAACAACTTGAAGCGCAGATGCCCAGCGCACCAGTAGTGGCGGGCATCTCTACGACGCATTACTGAAAAGCCCGGGGCATGCCCGGGCTTTTTGGAATGCCGAGTGAATGCTCGGTCCCATTCCCCGTTCGGCTGGCGCCGTGCGGGAAGCAGAAAGGAGGCAGGACCGTGACAAGCGAACAACAAACGCTACTGGAAATGCCGATCTGGCTGGTGATCGTCCTGGCGCTGCTGGGCGGGGTTTCCGGCGAGATGTGGCGAGCGGACAAGGCAGGGGCGCGCGGCGGCGCCCTGCTCAGGCGATTGGTACTGCGTTCGGGGGCCTGCATGGTCTGCGGCGTATCTACCGTGATGCTGCTGTACGCCAGCGGCCTGTCGATGTGGGCGGCCAGTGCCCTGGGCTGCCTGACCGCCGTAGGTGGCGCGGACATCACCATGGGGCTGTACGAGCGCTGGGCCGCCAAGCGCCTGGGGCTCGGCACCGACAGCAAGGAGAGATCATGAGCGACCTCGATGCATTGCATCAGGCCATCAGCGCAACCATCCACGCGGCGATGCCGCAACTGGCGACGGTCGGCAGCTATGCCGGCGTGCAACAGGACACACCGCTACCTGCGTTGTTTCACGGCATCGTCGATATAAAGCCGGGCGCCGATCCTGTGGACGGTCATTCCCGGCTCGTAGCCACGTTCGAAGCCCGTATCAGCTGCGATGGGCAGGCGGCGCTGGACGCCGTGATCCTGGCGACACAGTTGATGGTGCTGCTGCGCAAGCAGTACTGGGACATCGATTTCGTCGAGGAAGCCGTGGCCATCCAGGCGATGCCGACGACCACCTCATCCTCGACCTGGACGGTGCAATGGCAACAGGCGCTGCACCTCGGCGAGGTGCAATGGCCCTGGCCGAACCAGCCGCCCGGGTCGTTGGTAATTGCTTTCGACCCTGACACCGGACCAGAACATGAGAGCGGCTACAAGGCCCCGGAGGATTTCGCATGAGCTACGTCAGCGCTATGCACGACCGCATGATCGCCGGCCTGCTGATTCCCTGCCGGGTGGTTGCAGTCGATCTCGCGGCGGCACGGGTACGGGTTTCCGACGGCGCCGGCTGGACCAGCGCCTGGTTGCGCTGGCACAGCCATGCTGCCGGCAAGGCCAGGCACTGGCGGGCACCGAGCCTGGACGAGCAAGGCATGCTCATCAGTCCCAGTGGCGAACCGGCCCAGGGCACCTTCATACCCGGCCTTTATGGCAACGCCGGCAGCGCGCCGGACAACCGCGAGCATGTCGAAACCTGGCGTTTCGACGATGGCGGCTCGCTGGTCTACGACTGGCAGGCCAGTGCCTACACCGTCGAACTGCCCCGCGGCAGCATCACTCTCAAGGTCGGCGGCACCACGCTGACGGCCACCCCCGATTCCATCACGCTGACCTCTGGCAGCCTGACCTTGAATGGCCCGGTGCAGATCAACGGCGCGTTACAGGTAACGGGAAATATCCACGGCGGCGGCACGATCATCGATACCGCAGGCAACACGCCGAACCACAAGCACTGAAGCCCGCCTGCTGCGGGCTTTTTCATGCCACGGAGGAACGCCATGGCGCCCACGAACAAGTATTTCGCACCCGGCGTCCACGCCGCGGTGCACAACCCCAATCAAGCACAGGAGTAGCGCCATGATCGGAATGGATCGCCGCTCTGGTCAACCGCTCTCCGGTCTCGCCCACCTGCGCCAGTCCATCGAGGACATCCTGACCACACCGCTGGGCAGCCGGCGAATGCGTCCCGACTACGGCAGCAAGCTGCGCCGCTTCGTCGACCTTCCCGTCAACGAAGGCTGGAAAAGCGCGGTACAGGCTGAAGTAGCCAGGTCGCTGGTGCGCTGGGAGCCTCGCCTGAAGCTGGAACGGGTGCGGGTGACTGCAGTGGTGAACGGACAGATCAGCCTGCAAATCACCGGGCAATACATGGGTGACAGCCAGATCCTGGAGGTGACGGCATGAGCATCGTGAACCTTTCGGCGCTGCCCGCGCCGCAGGTCCTGGAAGACCTGGATTTCGAGGACATCTTCCAGGCTGACCTGGCGACCTTTCGGGCGCACATGGGCGACAGCTGGACCGCGCAACTGGAAAGCGACCCGGTGACCAAGCTGTTGGAGGTCGGTGCCTATCGCACCCTGCTCAACCGGGCCCGGGTCAACGATGCGGCCAAGGCACTGCTGCTGGCGTATGCGCAGGGTAGCGACCTGGACCAACTGGCCGCCAACGTGCAACTGCAACGCCTGGTGGTACGTGCCGCTGACCCGAGCACCGTGCCTCCAACCGAGCAGGTACTGGAAGAAGACGACGCGCTGCGCGAGCGCATCGAACTGGTCTATGAAGGACTGACTACCGCTGGCCCGCGCAACAGCTACATCCTGCACGCCCGCAATGCTTCCGGCCAGGTCGCCGATGCCACGGCTGAAAGCCCGTCGCCGGCTGTGGTGGACGTGACGGTGCTCAGTTTCGACGACGACGGCGTCGCCAGCCCGGAACTCCTGGCTCAGGTCGCCGCCTACCTCAACGATGACGAAGTACGGCCGGTGGCAGACCGCCTGACTGTGCGCAGCGCCGAGATACTGCCCTACCGGATCGACGCGATCCTGCACATGGCCAGCAATGGCCCGGAAACCGAGGCGACCCTGGTCGAATGTCGACGCCGCCTGCAGGCCTGGATCAATCCTCGCCGGCGTCTCGGCGTGGAAGTCGCCCGCTCGGGGATCGACGCCCAACTGCATATCAGCGGTGTTGGCCGTGTCGAACTGGTCGACTGGCAGGACATCCGTCCGAGCAAGGGCCAGGCGGCCTGGTGCACGGGGTTCAACGTCATCGCGGGAGGCTGAAATGACCAGTCTCCTGCCACTTAACAGCACGTTGCTGGAGCGGGCGCTCGAAGAGGCCTCTGCGCAGGTGACCGAGATTCCCCTGCGTACCCTGTACAACCCCGACACCTGCCCCGCGCACTTGCTGCACCAACTGGCGCTGGCCTGGTCGGTGGACCGTTGGGACGAGAACTGGCCGGAATCGGTCAAGCGCGCGGTGATCCGGGGTTCGTTCAGCGTCCACGCTCGCAAGGGCACCTTGGGTGCATTGCGGCGGGTGGTCGAACCGTTCGGCTACCTGATCGAAGTCGCCGAATGGTTCAACACCGTACCGCCGGGAGTGCCGGGCACCTTCGCGCTGAAGATCGGTGTTTCCGAGTCCGGTATCAGCGAAGAAACCTACGACGAACTCACCGCGCTGATCGACGACGCCAGGCCGGTAAGCCGGCATCTGATCGGCCTTGCCATCACCCTCGACAGCAAGGGTTACCTGCGCAGCGCCCTCGGCCTCAGCGAAGGCGACGTCATCGACATCTACCCGCCTGCCTTGCGCGATATCGAGGTTCGCGGCAACCACGGCTTCATTGGCCGTGATCATCAAATCGAAACCCTGGACGTTTACTCATGACTGACCAGAACAGCCAGTTCTTCGCGATCCTCACTGCGGTGGGGGAGGCCAAGCAGGCCAATGCGAATGCCTTGGGCGTGGCCTGGACCTTCGCCCAGATGGGCGTTGGCGATGCCAACAATACCGACCCGGTGCCTTCGCGCACCCAGACCAGACTGATCAACGAGCGCCGTCGGGCGCCACTCAACCAGCTTTCGGTGGACCCGAAGGATGCCAGCATCATCATCGCCGAGCAGGTGATTCCGCCGGACGTCGGCGGTTGGTGGATCCGCGAGATCGGCCTCTACGATGCGGCCGGAGACCTGGTTGCCGTGGCCAACTGCGCGCCGAGCTACAAGCCGCTGCTGGCGCAAGGCACCGGCAAGACCCAGGTGGTGCGGTTGAACCTGGTGGTGACCAGTACCGCCAACGTGCAACTCAAGATCGACCCGGCCGTGGTGCTGGCGACGCGGGAGTATGTCGACAGCTCGATCATCAGCGTGCTGCCGAAGAACAAGGTGGCCGGCACCTACACGAAGGTGCGGATCAATGATCGCGGCGTGGTACAGGACGGGTCCAACCCGACCACGCTGGCCGGTTATGGTATCACCGATGCCATGCCCAAGGGGGCAGGGGGGCTGCTCAGCCAGGCTGGCGCCGTTCAAGGCCGTATCAGCGCGATCCCTGAAACCCGCTTCATTTCGACTATCGCAGCCACCGACGATCGACCGACGGGAATTACCTACGCGGCCGGTCTGCACGTTACATGGGGGGGAGGCGAACAGTGCGTGGACTTTCTCGGCGCGCTGAACGGACAGGAGGAGTTCTTCGTTCGTACCTGCTACCAAGGCGCTGGTACGTTCCGAAAGCTCTGGACCGAGGCGAATTTCACCCCGGCACTCAAGGCCAACCTCGCCAGCCCGACGTTTACCGGCACCCCGCGAGTGCCAAACGCTGCGTCCGGCACGTCGACCGATCAGGTTGCCAGCACCAAGTTCGTCATGGATGCGATGGTTGGAAAACTCAACGTGGCGGATGCCCAGATGACCGGCGTGCCGACCTGTTCCACGGCGAATCTCGGCAATAGTTCGTTCCAGGTGGCCAATACGGAGTTCGTCCAGAACACGCTCACTGCCAAGGTCGCTACTCAGGCACAAGTCAATGCCGGTACAGATGACGCCACGATCGTCACGCCGAAGAAACTTCGTTGGGGCTTCTCGTCGTCCTTTGGAACCAATAGCTACATTGCTTTCCCGAGCTGGCTGGGTGGATTGGTCATCCAGTTTGGTACCGGCCCGAATGTCACGGACAACACTACCATTTCCTTCCCCATCGCCTTTCCGACCAAGTGCCTGGCTTTGCTGGAGCATGACCGGACCGGGACTGGCGGAGCCACCATGACATTCTGGCAATTCCGCGACGTTACGAGCACTGGCTTCAACGCATTGAATATCGGTGCCTACAACCGCAATGCGAGTACATGGGTCGGCGCCTCAGTGCTTTCAGGATGTGTATGGTTCGCCATTGGTTACTAGGAGATCACCGTGAAACGTTTTTATAGCTGCAGTACCGGAGCTACCTATCTGGAAGGGCTGCATAGCGACATTCCGCAAGATGCGGTCCTTATTTCGGACGATTGCTATGACCAGGTCATTCGCAACCCCGATCCCTCGAAAGTCCGCGATCACGACGAGCAAGGCTTGCCTGTCCTGGTCGAGCGCCCACCGCTATCGGTGGGGGAACTCGCCGCAATCGAGCGTGCCTGGCGGGACCGTCAGCTCAATGAAACGCAATGGCTCGTCGCGCGCTACAGCGAAGAGCGCAGCCTCGAGCTGACCACGTCGAATTCGCTTGAGGAGTATTCCGCATTGTTGGAATACCGGCAGCACCTGCGCGACTGGCCTGCTTCCGAGGCATTCCCCGACAGTGAGCAGCGGCCTGAAGCGCCGCTTTGGATCTCTCTTCAAACCCAATGAAGCCCCGCACCGCCGGGGCTTTTTCTTACCCGCAACACACTACGAAGGCCCCGCACCGACGGGGCCTTTTCACATCTGGAGAAATACCTATGAGTGGATTCTTCCACGGCGTCACCGTAACCAACGTCGACACCGGTGCGCGCAGCATCGCGCTGCCGTCTTCTTCCATCATCGGCCTGGTCGACACCTTCACCGAAGGCCCGACCGCCACGGCCAAGGCCAACGACTTGGTGTTGATCACCAGCGAGCGTGAAGCCGTTGCCGCGTTCGGCGCCGATGCCGCCATTACCAAGTCCTGCCGGGCTGTCTTTGCCCGGGCCAAGGCGGTCATCGTCGCTTGCGGCGTGGCCAGGCTGAGCGATGCCGCCGAGCAGACCTCGGCGATCATCGGCGGCGTCGAGGCCAACGGCAAGCGTACTGGCCTGCAGGCGCTGCTCGACGGCAAGAGCCGTTTCAACGCCCAGCCACGTCTGCTGGTGACCCCGAAACACAGTGCCACCCAGGCTGTCGGCACCGCCCTGGTGGCCTTGGCCGACAAGCTGCGCGGCCTGGCCATCATCGACGGTCCGGGCACCACCGACGAGGCCGCACTGGCCTATGCGGAAAACTTCGGCGCCAAGCGCGCGTTCATGGTCGATCCGGGCGTGCAGTACTGGGACACCGGCGCCGACGCCACCGTCGATGCACCGGCCTCGGCCTGGGTCGCCGGTCTGTTCGCCTGGACCGACAACGAATACGGCTTCTGGGCCTCGCCATCGAACAAGGAGTTCGTCGGCATCACCGGTACCACCCGTGCCGTGGAGTTCCTCGACGGTGATGAAAGCTGCCGGGCCAATCTGCTGAACAACGCCAACATCACCACCATCATCCGTGATGACGGCTTCCGCCTGTGGGGCAACCGTACCCTGTCCAGCGATCCGAAATGGGCCTTCGTCACCCGCGTGCGGACCATGGACATCGTCATGGACGCGATCCTCTACGGCCACAAATGGGCAGTTGACCGCTCGATCACCGCGACCTACGTCAAGGACGTGACCGAGGGCCTGGAGAACTTCATGCGCGACCTGAAGGCCCAGGGCGCGATCATCAATTTCGAGGTCTACGCCGACCCGGACCTGAACACCGCCAGCCAGCTGGAGCAGGGCAAGGTCTACTGGAACATCCGCTTCACCGACGTACCGCCTGCCGAAAACCCCAACTTCCGCGTCGAGGTCACCAACCAGTGGCTGACCGAAGTCCTCGACCAAAACGCTTAAGGAGAAACAACAGATGGCAATGATTCCGCAAACCCTGGCGAACCTGAACCTGTTCGTCGATGGCGTCAGCTTCCAGGGCGACGTCACCAGCCTGACCCTGCCCAAGCTCGCCATCAAGGTCGAGAGCCACCGTGTCGGTGGCATGGATACCGCGATCGAGATCGACCAGGGCATGGAGGCGCTGAGCGCGAGCTTCAAGACCACCGGCGTTCGCCGTGAAGCGCTGAAGTTCTTCGGCCTGGCCGACAGCTCGGCATTCAACGGCACGTTCCGTGGTGCATTCAAGGGCCTGAAAGGGGCGATCACGCCGGTGGTGGTGACCCTGCGCGGCATGCTCAAGGAGGTCGAGATGGGCGACTGGAAAGCCTCCGAAAAGCCGGAGACCAATCACGTCGTGTCCCTGACCTACTACAAGCTGGAGATCGATGGCCGGCTGCTGTACGAGATCGACCCGCTGGGCATGAAGCGCGTGGTCAACGGCGTTGACCAACTCGCCGCCCAGCGTACCGCCCTCGGCCTCTGACACAAGGACAAGCTCGTATGAAGCAAGCAACGAAGGTACCCGCCTGGCTGACCGTCAGCGCGGACAGCGTGGTGGTGAAGTTGAGCCGCGCCACCGAGGCCAACGGCATTCAGGTCGACAGCCTGTCGCTGCGGGCGCCCACGGTGCGTGACCTGCGCGCCGCGCAATCGGGCGGTGCCGACGACGAAACCCGGGAGCTGAACCTGTTCGCCTCCCTCGCCGAAGTCGCTGTCAAGGATCTGGAAGGCCTGGCCCTGAAGGACTACAGCCGTCTGCAGGCCGGCTATTTTCGCCTGGTGCAGGACGACGAGCTTTGATCCCTCGCGTCAGAAAGCGGCAGCGAAGCGGCTCGCCAGAGAGCTGAATTTCTCTGCCACCGAGATCATGACCATGTCGTATTCCGACATGGTCTGGTGGCTCACAGAGTGAGCCGGTTTGCGCGCATGGAGGACATATGGCGGGCGAACTGAAAGTCCAGATAAACATAGGAGGTGCCGTCGAACCTGTCCTTGGCCAGGTCTTCGACCTGGTCGAGGCCCAGGTGGTGCGGATCGAGTCGTTGGCATTGCGCATCGGCGAGGCCCTGAGGCGCGCCACCGAGCAGGCGTTACCGCTTGCCTCGGCCTTGAGAATGACCAACGACGCGGCGGCGGAGTCGGCGCAGAAATGGCAGGCCTCCCTGGGGGAGATCGGCAAGAGGTTGTCCACCCAACTGGAGACCTTGCCCAGGTTGACCAAATCCTACGACGAGCTGGGCAAGGCCATGGGGGCCGTGCGTTTTCCGGCTGCCGGGCAGTCACCCGGCAGGGAGGATGCGCAGGAACGGGTTAACGATGCATCCCGAACCGTCCTGCAGTCGGCGGACGGTGCAGTGGATCGTTTCGCCACCTACGAGGGCATCGTCAGCAAGCTGGTGATCCAGGGAGAGAAGGATCCCGCGCAGCGAGAGGTACAGAGGGCAAGGATCGAGGCGCAGATCGGCAGGATGACCTATGGCACCAGCCTGAGCAAAACCGAAGCGGCCAGCCAGCTCCTGGGCATGTTCGATGCCGGCATGGGCCTCAACGCGCTGGTGCCGGAGGGGCGTCTTGCCGCCAGGTTCAGCGATGGCCAGCAGGTGAGCGAAGGCGTGACTGCCGGACTGTTTCGTACCCTTTCCCCGGGGCAGGGCAGCGATGCGCTCGAACGCCTGCTCAATACCCTTGTCGGCCAGGCTGGCGCCGGATCGCTTGGCATTTCCCAGACAGCCGAGGCGATCACGCGGCTGCTTCCGCAAGTGGGAGGAGATCCGCAGGACGCCATTCGTCTCTCGGCGATTCTTCAACAGGAATCCGGCAAGACCGGGAACTACAACGACATCGTCAGCAATTCCAAAGCGCTCTTTCTCGAGTACCAGCGCGAGAGAGGCAATTCCGCGGCCGACATGGGCCGGTACGGCCAGGCGTTCATGCCGTCGAGCGCCAAGGGGCCGACCCCGAACTACATCGAAAATGATCTGGCGGACCGCCGTCAAACGCTCGAGTGGCAAGGCAAGGCGCAGCAATCCGCCTACGACGGGGTCTCGGTTGCGGTAGGCGGAGCCCTGGCACCGCTCTACTCGCAATGGACTTCCTTGATGACCACCGGCGCCAACGTCCTGGGCAGGGTGGTCGAGCAGTTGGGCGCGGTGGTAACCGTGCTTGGCGGGGTCGTGGTGGGTGGGGCCGCTTTGCTGACCTCGTTCGCCGCGCTGGCCAAGGGCAAGGCATTGCTGGAGGCGGTACGGACGGTCGCGGGACCGCGCGGCAAGGTGCTGGCGGAGGCCGCTGCGACGGTGTTCAAGCCGGCACCCGGGGCGCCTGGGTGGCGCGCGCGTGTCGGGCAGGCTGTGGCCAAGGTCGGGACGCTTCTGCCAGAAGTTCCGCGCCCTTCCAAGGTTCCGCTTGTGCCAAAACTCTTGGGCGGTGCCCTGGCGGTAGCAGGCAGCGCGGTCATGGCGCTCGATACTTACCAGAACGCCGAAACCGGCCGGGAAAAAGCCGAAGGCTATGGTGAGGCCGCGGGGGCATTGGCCGTGGGCCTGCTTGGCGCGTTCCTCGGGCCTGTCGGGGCGCTAGCCGGTGGTTACATCGGTGGCAAGCTCGGAAAGGTTGCGGGGCGCAAGGTCAATGAACTCTGGGGCGACGAGGCCAGGCCGGATACGTCTGGCGCCAGGCCTCCTCTGGCGGAACTGCCCGGGGCGGATGCCGGCAAGTTGCTGACGGTCGTCAAGGCGCCCGAGGCGGCTGCCCTGTTGCTCAAGGCGCCCGGCGAAACGGGTGGTCCGGGGCAGGGCGCTCGTCCTTTGGCACCGGTCATCCCGTTCCGGGGCGCGAGGATCGACAGCCCCAATCCGGCGATTGGGCAACCGGCAGGTGAGCGACCTCCCTTGCCTCTGAAAAGCGGTGACGTGGTCCGCTCCCTGGGCGAAGCCGGTCCGTCGGCTGCCGGCTTGCCGGCGCCCACTGCTCCCGCGCCCGTGTCGATCACTACCAGCACGCCGCAGCATTTTGCGGTGTCGCCCACCATTGCCATCAATATCCAGGGCAGCGTGACCGACCCTGCCGAACTGGTTCGGATCCTGCAACCGGAGATCCAGCGCCTGTTCAACGGCTACGCCGCGCAGGCCAACAGCGGCGGACATATCTGGGACACACCTGCCGTCACCTTTGTCGCCTGAGGAGCAATCATGGCTTATATGGAATCGATGCAATCCAGCCTGCGCTCACTGGTAGCGGCGGGCGAGGCCGGCCGGCGCAGTGCCGATGAAATGCTGGGGCCCTTGAATGGCGCCGTCAGCGATATCACCGGTGCGGCCACCGAGCTGGAAAACCTGCCCTTCGTGGGCGAAATCATCGGCCAGAAGCTGCAACGCACCCTGCGCGCCATCGAGGTGGCGCAATCGACGGTGGGGACGGTTGCGGCGACGTACAACCGGGCGGTCAGTGTCATAAGCGAGGTCGAGGGCCGGCTGGAGAGTTTCTCCGAGCAAGCCGGCAAGGCCGCCGCAGCGATCAACCGGGTTGCCGGCAAGGTCAGCCCGTCGCTGGGCGCTATCCTGCCGACCGGCGCTTTCGCGCCCCGGACGACGCCGGCGGAAGAAGCGGTCAAGCCCTTTCCACACCTGCTGGTTCTGCAACCGCTGGAAAACGGCGCGGAAGCTTTTTACTTCAACCTTGATACCGCAGCGTTCAACCAGTTCAAGCGCACCAAGGCGTTCAACTGGGCCGGTCAGGATCGCCTGTCGCGCAGCCGGGCGCAGCAGGCCGTGGCCATGGGGGATGACAAGATCACCCTGGAAGGCGCGATCTTTCCTTCGTTCAAGGGCGGGCTCGGTCAACTGGAGCGCCTGCGCAGCATCGGCCAGCAACTGAAGCCCTTCAGCCTCACTACCGGCTACGGGGAGATCCTCGGCAACTGGTGCCTGGTCAGCGTGACCGAAGCCCAGGACAGCTTCCTGGCAGGCGGCATCCCGGGCAAGCAAGCCTTCACATTGGAGTTCGTGAGCTATGGCGACGATATGCCGAACCTCTGAAGGGGATCTGCTCGATACCCTGTGCCAGCACTACTACGGGCATCTGCGCGGCAGTGTCGAGGCGGTGCTGGCAGCCAACCAGGGCCTGGCCGACGAAGCCCAGCCGTTTCGCGCTGGCGTGCTGATCAGGCTGCCGGTGTTGTCCGGCACCAGCGACTCCACGCTCATGCTGTGGGATTGAGTCATTTGCAGTATCAGACCCCGCCTCGTGCGGGGTCTGCTTTTTCGGGAGCCTGAACATGCAACCTGTGTTTCGCATCATCGCCGACGGCGAGGACATAACGGCGCTGATCAACGACCGTGTCCTGCTCCTGCGTACTACCGACAAGACGGGGATGGAGTCCGATGACTTCGAGCTCAGGCTCGATGACCGTGACAGTGCCCTGGCCCTGCCGGCGCGGGGAGCGCAACTGGAGGTCTACCTCGGCTATTCCGGTCAGGAGCTGACACGGCTGGGGCGCTATACGGTGGATCAGATCGATCTCAGCGGACCGGCCCAGACCATGGAAATCCGCGGCAAGGCAGCGGATATGCGCGGGACCGGCAAGACCATTCGCAGTGGTAGCTGGGAGAACAGGACGCTGCAGCAGATTGTCCGCGACATCGCCGCGCGCAATGGCTGGCAGCCACAGTGCCCGGTGACCACCGCCATTCCTCGGGTCGAACAGGTCAAGGAATCGGATTTCAACTTTATTACCCGCATCGCGCAGCAATACGGTTGTACCGCCAAGATCGCCGACGGTGCGCTGTTGGTGTTGCCCCGCCAGGCTGGCAAGAGCGCCAGTGGCAAGGACCTCGGGGTGGTCGGGGTAGCGCTGCATGATGTGCGCCGCTGGAAGTTCCAGTTGAAGGACCGGGCTACGTACAAGGCGGCCCAGACCCATTACCAGGACCCGGCCAGCGGCCAGCAGCAGGCCGTCCGGGTGGAAAACGAAGACAAGCCCGATGATGTCGGTGCGGTCTTTACCGAGCGGCATATCTATCCGAACAGAAGCGCCGCGGAACAGGCAGCCAAGGCCCGCATGGAGGCCTTCAAGCGCAGTACCGCCACGGTGTCCCTGGAAATGGCCGGACGCACCGACCTGTTTGCCGAGCGCATGCTGCGGGTGCAGGGTTTCAAGGATGGGCTGGATGGCGATTACCTGATCGACACGGTAACCCAGACCTTCACCGTTTCGGGTTGGGACACCACCGTGCAATGCAACGGCACCAACCAGGGCAAGTCCACGGCGAAAAGCCAAAAGACCCGGCAGAGCAAGCCGCTCAAGGTTACGCAGAGCAAGGAGCCCAAATGAACCTGACAGAATCCGAGCTGTTCCGCATCTATCCCAACGCCCGCACCTCAGCGGGCGTTTTCGTTGCGCCATTGAATGCTGCCATGGCGCACTGGTCTATCGACACACCACGCCGCATGGCCGCCTTTCTCGCCCAGATCGGTCACGAGTCCGGGCAACTGCGCTACGTGAAGGAACTGGGCCAGGACCAGTACCTGGCGCGCTACGACACCGGCACCCTGGCCCTGCGCCTGGGTAACACCCCCGAGGCCGACGGCGATGGCCAACTCTACTGCGGCCGCGGCCTGATCCAGATCACCGGACGCAACAACTACCGTGCCTGCAGCATGGCGCTGTTCCAGGACGAGCGCCTGCTGGCGCGTCCGCAGATGCTTGAGGAACCCCAGTGGGCGACGGAGTCTGCCGCCTGGTTCTGGCATTCGCGCGGGCTCAATCGCTTGGCCGACCTGGGCGAGTTCAATCGCATTACCCGGCACATCAATGGCGGGCTCAACGGGCTGGAGGATCGCCTCAAGCTCTGGGCCCGGGCACGGGAGGTGCTGTGTTGACCGGTGCACGGCTGATCGCGCTGGCCCTGTTGGTGCTGGCGGCCTGTGCACTGACCTGGCAGGTCCAGGCCTGGCGTCATGAGCGGGCCATGGCCGTGCGCGAAAACGAATACGCCGACGAGCGTCGGCAACAGGCCGAGGCCTTTGCCGCACGGTTGCAGGATGAGCAGGGCCGTCGCCAGGCTCTTGAACAACGCATCCAGTCCGCTGACCAGACCCATTCCCGGGAGCTTATCGATGCCCGACAGACTCAGGCGCGCCTGCGCGACCGCCTGGCTACTGCTGATCTGCGGTTGTCAGTCCTCCTCGCCAGCGACACCGACTCCACCATTGTGCCTGCCACCACCCCCGCCGGCAGCCTGGTTCATGGCCCCTCGCGAGCCCGACTTGACCCGGCGCATGCTCAACGAATTATCGCCATCACCGCCGACGGCGACGAAGGATTGATCGCCCTGCATGCCTGCCAGGCCTACGTACGCGCACTGGCCTTCTGAGTGGTGTAGGGTAGGGCGGTTTTCCCAAGGAGCTTGCCATGGACCCGATCACCGTTCTTTCCATCCGCCTGGGCGGACGTCTGCGTCATTTCAATGCCCAGGTCACCACCGCGGAGTCCTGCACCGGTGGCGGCATCGCCGAGGCCATCACCCGCGTGCCCGGCAGTTCGGCCTGGTTCGAGGCGGGCTACGTGACCTATTCCAATGCGCAGAAGACCCGTCAGTTGCAGGTGCCGGAAGCGCTTTTCGACCAGGTCGGCGCGGTCAGCCAGGAGGTGGTCGAGGCCATGGTCCGCGGCGCCCGTGCTGCCAGCGGCGCGCGGTTCGCCGTGGCGGTCAGCGGCGTGGCCGGGCCCGACGGTGGCTCAGCCGCCAAGCCGGTGGGCACGGTATGGCTGGCCTGGGCCGACGGCGAGCACGTCAGCAGCGAGCGCCGGCACTTCGACGGCGATCGCGAAAGCGTGCGCCGACAAACGGTAATAGCCGCGCTAGAGGGCTTGTTACAGCTTGGTGCGGAGTAATTCACGAATCGGGGGTAGGCGGAAACAAAACCCTGTGGAATAATACTGGCTACTTATACAGTTGTTTCTGGCCGTCAGGCCCTATCGATTACGTGAGGACTTCAATGGACGACAACAAGAAGCGTGCCTTGGCTGCGGCCCTGGGTCAAATCGAACGTCAATTCGGTAAAGGCGCGGTCATGCGCATGGGCGACCATGAACGTCAGGCGATCCCGGCCATTTCCACCGGCTCCCTGGGCCTGGATATCGCCCTCGGCATCGGCGGCCTGCCAAAAGGCCGTATCGTCGAGATCTACGGTCCGGAATCGTCCGGTAAAACCACCATGACCCTCTCGGTCATCGCCCAGGCCCAGAAAGCCGGCGCCACCTGCGCCTTCGTCGACGCCGAGCACGCGCTGGACCCGGAATACGCCGGCAAGCTGGGCGTCAATGTCGACGACCTGCTGGTCTCGCAGCCGGACACCGGTGAGCAGGCCCTGGAAATCACCGACATGCTGGTGCGCTCCAACGCCGTCGACGTGATCATCGTCGACTCCGTCGCGGCCCTGGTGCCTAAGGCCGAGATCGAAGGCGAGATGGGCGACATGCACGTGGGCCTGCAGGCCCGCCTGATGTCCCAGGCCCTGCGCAAGATCACCGGCAACATCAAGAACGCCAACTGCCTGGTCATCTTCATCAACCAGATCCGCATGAAGATCGGCGTGATGTTCGGCAGCCCGGAAACCACCACCGGTGGTAACGCCTTGAAGTTCTACGCCTCGGTGCGCCTGGACATCCGTCGTACCGGCGCGGTGAAGGAAGGCGACGAAGTGGTCGGCAGCGAAACCCGCGTCAAGATCGTCAAGAACAAGGTCGCGCCTCCGTTCCGTCAGGCCGAGTTCCAGATCCTCTACGGCAAGGGCATCTACCGCAACGGCGAGATCATCGACCTGGGCGTGCTGCACGGTCTGCTGGAGAAATCCGGCGCCTGGTACAGCTACCAGGGCAGCAAGATCGGCCAGGGCAAGGCCAACTCGGCCAAGTTCCTTGCCGAGAACCCGGAAATCGCCGAGACCCTCGAGAAGCAGATCCGCGAAAAACTGCTGAACCCGGGTGCCGTCGATGCTGCCGGCAAAGCCGCAGCAGAAAACGAATCTGCGGAAGACATGGCCGACGCTGACGCCGACTTCTGAGCCCGCGCATGTCCGTTGTACTCGACACCCCCGTCGCCGTCAGGCGGACAGCCATGGACCTGCTCGCACGCCGCGAGCACGGTCGAGCCGAGCTGACGCGCAAGTTGCGTCAGCGCGGCGCCCCTCCTGAAATGATCGAGCACGAACTCGACCGCCTGGCGGACGAGGGGCTGCTGAGCGAAACCCGTTATCTGGAAAGCTATATCAGCTCACGGGCGCGTTCGGGCTTTGGACCCTCGCGTATTCGCGAGGAGCTGACCCAGCGCGGCCTACCTCGGGGCGATGTCGAGCAGGCATTGCGTGACGCCGACATTGATTGGCAGGTACAACTGGTTGATCTCTGGCAGCGCAAGTTTTCCGGTCAGTTACCGAGTGACCCACGCGAGCGGGCCAGACAGACCCGCTTCCTGGTCTATCGCGGTTTTTCCATGGAGAGGGTCGGCCGCCTGCTCAGCGGCCGAAGCTTCGACGATTGATAGCGCTCAGGTGACCCTGGATGGTTGCCGTGTGCGCTGTGCGGCAGGCATGGATGGCTGGGATTCACGGTTTTCCGGCAGGTTGATGAAGTCCACCAGTTCCCGCAAACGGCCCTGATCGCGTCCGTTGAACGCAAATACCAAACGGTGCAAATGGCTGAACCCGGCCTCGTCCTGTTCCGGCCCTGTATAGCCGTGCTGACTGAAATCTCCGCTAAGGCGCAGGTCGGCAAAGCTCTCCTGCATGTCCAGCAGTGCCGCTTCGCTCAGGGGATGCTGCATACGAATCACGAACTGGTTTTTCAGCCAGCGACTGGAGTGATAGTTGGCGTAGAACTGGTTGATCTCGGCGACCGCCTCTTCGGCGCTGTTGACCAGACGTACCAGTTTCATGTCGGTGGGCAGGATGTAGCGGTTTTCTTCCAGTTGTCGCTTGATGAAGGCCAGTGCGTCCTCCCAGAAACTGCCGCCGGGCGCATCCAGCAACACTACCGGCACCAGCGGGCTTTTACCGGTCTGGATCAGGGTCAGCACTTCCAATGCTTCGTCCAGGGTGCCGAACCCGCCTGGACACAGCACCAGTGCATCGGCTTCCTTGACGAAGAACAGTTTGCGAATAAAGAAGAAATGGAACGGCAGCAGCTTGTCCGTGCCGTCCACCGTCGCATTGGCGTGCTGCTCGAAGGGCAGGGTGATATTGAAGCCCAGGCTGTTGTCCACGCCGGCGCCTTCGTGCGCAGCGGCCATGATGCCGCCCCCGGCGCCGGTAATTACCATCAGCCCCGAGCGGGCCAGAGTCGCGCCCAGCTCCCGGGCCAGGGCGTACATGGGGTGTTCGACCGGGGTGCGGGCCGAGCCGAATACGGTGACCTTGCGGCGTCCCTTGTACTGTTCCATCACCCGGAATGCGTGGTCGAGTTCACGCAGGGCCTGGAGGGTGATCTTGGCGTTCCAGCGGTTGCTGTCGTCGTGGGCCATGCGCAGCACGGTGAGCATCATGTCCCGGTAAAGCGGCAGGTTGGGGCTGTCGGCGGCGACCAGGCTCAGTTGCCGGTCGATGTGGTCCAGGTCGATTCCCTGGTTCCTGAAGTGGCTGGCAAGCAGCTCGTTGGGTAGATAAGGCATCAAACGTCTCCTTTTTGCAGCAATGACCTATCCCTTTGTGTTCTCTTTTTCGGGATTTTGTCGCGGCACGGACCGGGCGCGGACAGCCTCCTGTGTCTGTCCGGTATTGGAAAGATGTTTGTAATCAATCTAGACCCTACCATGTGTTTGCGCTTCATCGCCCATGTACGCATGAGGTCATGACAGATCGTCGTCGTGTTTCCCTCGGCAACGATATGCGCCGCTCGTCAGATAGGATCCAATATTCCGAATGCTCTGGTTAACTGAACCTTGGCGATATGCGGCTCAGGGAGGCTGCCTATGCAACGTATCAGTCTGGAGGTCGATAGCCAGCTGTTCCGGCTTTTGCAAAATGCCGCCCGGGCCAACAACCTGACGTTCGAAGAGGAATGCCTGCGCCGGCTGGAAGGCGGCGAGCGCCGTTCACGCTATCTGCAGGCGCTGGTCGCGGAGTTGCGCGCCGATGAGGAACAACGGCGCGAAAGCAGTCAATTGATGTAGTTACTTCTTCTTGCCATTGATGCCGCAGCTTTGCGCGTTGAAGTTCTCCACGGCCACCGGACGGTTGGTCTTGTATTCGGTGAACTGGTAAGTCAATACAGCCCCTCGTGCCAGCAACTGGCGATAGCCATTGTTGGTACAGACACTGGCGCCCAACTGGTCACGTACCTTGTCCGGATTGGCGCGCATCTGCTCGGCGTGGCTGGGGCGGACGCTCAAATGGTTGATCAGTTGCGGGCCCTGGACGGTGTAACCCTGGTCGAGGATGTCTTCGTTGATGGCGCGTGGGGTTCCGACGCTACTGTCCCGTGCGACTTTCTCGAGCATCTGGCTCAATTCGTATTCCTGCTTGGACGCGGCATTGGCGGCGATCGGCAGGACCAGCAGCAAGCTCAGGGTGGGGGCGATGAAACGCAGCATTCACTTCTCCAGATTCGGTAACTGGCGCTTTGACCCGCATCCGCACGTCGTGTTCCGTCACGAGCGCAGTCATTCGCAACCATCAATAAGCCCGGGATTATAGTGGAGTCGGAGATTTCCCTGCACGGTAAAGCGTTGTGCCGTAAACTCCCGCCGATTCCGCCCGTCCGAGCGCTTGCCGTTGCCTGTCGTTATCCTTTCTCGTCGAATGTCTTCATGAGCCACGCTGTCTCACGCCTGCGCGCCGAGCGCCTGGCCCTAAGTATCAAACCCTTTGTCGCCCGTGGTTCCCGCGCTCCGCGTTGTCCTGATTGCCGGGTGATCTTCGATTATTGCCTGTGCGCATGGCGCCCACGGGTCGCGGCGGCGTCGGCGATGTGCCTGCTGATGCATGACACTGAGCCACTCAAGCCAACCAACACCGGTTGGCTTATTGCCGACGTAATCGACGATACCAGCGCCTTCGGCTGGCAGCGTACGATGGTGGACCAACAATTGCTCGCCCTGCTCGAAAAGCCCGACTGGCAACCCTATATCGTGTTCCCGGGTGAGTTCGTCGAGTCGTCGCGCGTGGTCACCGAGGTGCGTCCGCAGCCGGGCAAGCGGCCGTTGTTCATCCTGCTGGATGCGACCTGGACCGAGGCACGCAAGATGTTCCGCAAGAGTCCTTACCTGGACCGTTTCCCGGTGCTGAGCCTGGAGCCCGAGCAGATCTCCCGATACCGTCTGCGCCGCTCGAAGCGCGACGACCATTTCTGTACCGCAGAAGTGGCGGCGATGTGCCTGGAGCTGGCCGGCGACCAGGATGCCGCGCAGGCACTGGATGCCTACCTCGATGTTTTCAGTGCTCACTACCTGGGGGCCAAGTTCCGCCTGCCGCTGGACATCGACGATGCTGTCCATCAGCGCCTTAGGCCCTTCCTATAGTCCAAGGGGCAAATGTTGCACTTTGCTTCATAATGATGAAACTTCCGGATCCAGCACAGAACAGGTTCATTAGATCGATGGCCACCTACGAAATCCTGATTGCCGATGACCACCCGCTTTTCCGCAGCGCCCTGCGCCAGGCCGTGACCCTGGGGCTGGGCCCTGACGTGCGTCTGGTGGAGGCCGCCAGCATCGCCGAACTGGAAACCCGTCTCGCCGAAAAATCCGATTGGGACCTGGTCCTGCTCGACCTGAACATGCCCGGTGCCTATGGATTCTCCGGTCTGGTGCTGCTGCGCGGGCAGTATCCGCAGATTCCGGTGGTGATGGTGTCGGCCCAGGAAGAAGCGGCGGTCGTCGTCAAGTCCCGGGAATTCGGCGCCAGTGGTTTCATTCCCAAGTCCAGCCCGCTGGAGGACATCCAGGATGCTGTGCGCAAGGTGCTCGATGGCGAGGTCTGGTGGCCGCCGCAGGCCTTCGAGAAGGTCGATGTCTCCGCCGAGGCCAAGGCTGCCAGCGAAGGCCTGGCCAGCCTGACACCGCAGCAATTCCGCGTTCTGACCATGGTTTGCGAAGGGTTGCTGAACAAGCAGATCGCCTATGAGCTGAATGTCTCCGAGGCGACCATCAAGGCCCACGTCACGGCCATCTTCCGCAAGCTGGGTGTGCGCACACGGACCCAGGCCGCACTGCTGTTGCAGCAACTGGAGTCGGTTTCCTCCAGCTGATTAACGACCTTCACGGTTTTTTGACTCGCGGTGCACTAGTCTGCAGCGCTTTCCACAGTCGGAAGTGGTTCTTCTATGTCGCCCTTCAAAGGTCAGACCGGTTTCAAACGTGTTTTCAATGCGGCGGGCTACTCCCTCGATGGCCTGCGTGCGGCGTTCTCTGGCGAGGCGGCCTTCCGCCAGCTGGTGCTGCTCAATGTAATCCTGGTGCCGTTGGCATTCTGGCTGGATGTCAGTCGTGCCGAGCGGGCCATCCTGATCGCGGTGTGCCTCCTGGGCCTGATCGTCGAACTGCTCAACTCCGCGGTAGAGGCGGCGATCGACCGTATTTCCCTCGATCGCCATCCATTGTCGAAGAACGCCAAGGACATGGGCAGCGCCGCCCAGTTCGTGGCGCTGACCATGGTCGGGCTGGTGTGGGGGGTGATCCTGCTCTAGGTTTTTCGTACAGAGCCTAGGCGATACTGGGCAGCACGATCTCATCGCTACGACTCACCCCGGCGGTAAAGCTCCTGCACAGTTCGAGGAATTCCCTCATCGCCGAGGTCTGGTACTTCTGCTTGTGCCAGATAAAGAAGAACTGCCGCGCCAGGTCCAGTTCCGGGGTTTGCACCGGTACCAGGCTGCCGCGGCGGAAAGCATCGCGCAGGGCCAGGCGGGAAATGCAGCCGATGCCCAGCCCGGATTCCACGGCGCGCTTGATCGCCTCGGTATGTTCCAGCTCAAGACGGATATTAAGTTCCGAACGGTGGTGGCGCATGGCCTGGTCGAAGGTCAGGCGGGTACCGGAGCCTTCCTCGCGAAGGATCCACGCCTCTCGGGTCAGTTCGTCGAGGCTGGCGCTGCCGCGCTTGGCCAAGGGATGTTGCGGGGCGCAGAAAACGATCAGCTCATCCGCCACCCAAGGCTGTACTTCCAGGTCCGGATGGTTGCAGTCGCCTTCGATTAGACCCAGATCAATTTCGTAGTGAGCCACCTGTTGCACGATATGTGCAGTGTTCTGCACATGCAGCTTGACCTGGCTTTCCGGGTGTACCTGCATGAAGCTGCCGATCAGCAGGGTCGCCAGGTAATTGCCGATGGTCAGGGTCGCGCCGACCGCCAGTGAGCCGAAACCGGACTTGCCGTTGAGCAGGTCCTCGATTTCCTTGGCCTGGTCCAGCAGTGCCACCGCCTGGGGCAGCAGTTGATGGCCCAGGGCATTGAGGCTCAAGCGTTTGCCGGCACGGTCGAAGAGTTGGCAGCTGGATTGCCGTTCAAGCTCGGTAATGGAAGTGCTGGCCGCCGATTGCGACAACGCCAGCAAGCTGGCGGCACGCGAGACGCTCTGATGTTGCGCGACGGCGACGAAGACCTGAAGCTGACGTAGGGTAAATCGCATATCTATATAACCGATAAGACATATCTTGATAATTCATTTAACAGATATTGTCCTCCGCATTAAACTATCGCGCAATCGCGCTCTCGGTTTTAGCGCTGCGTTTTTCTCAGGAGCCCCCTTAACATGAGCAACATGAACCACGAACGTGTCCTCAGTGTTCACCACTGGAACGACACCCTGTTCAGCTTCAAGTGCACCCGCGACCCGGGCCTGCGCTTCGAGAACGGTCAGTTCGTGATGATCGGCCTGCAACAGCCCAACGGCCGCCCGCTCATGCGTGCTTACTCCATCGCCAGCCCGAACTGGGAAGAGCACCTGGAGTTCTTCAGCATCAAGGTGCCCGACGGTCCGCTCACCTCCCAGCTGCAGCACCTGAAGGAAGGCGACGAGATCATCATCAGCAAGAAGCCTACCGGTACCCTGGTCCTCGACGACCTGAACCCGGGCAAGCACCTGTACCTGCTCAGCACCGGCACCGGCCTGGCGCCCTTCATGAGTGTCATCCAGGATCCGGAAACCTACGAGCGTTTCGAGAAAGTCATCCTGGTCCACGGCGTTCGCTACGTGAACGAAGTCGCCTACCGCGAGTTCATCACCGAGCACCTGCCGCAGAACGAGTTCTTCGGCGAAGCGCTGCGTGAAAAGCTGATCTACTACCCGACCGTAACCCGCGAGCCCTTCGAGAACCAGGGTCGCCTGACCGACCTGATGCGCAGCGGCAAGCTGTTCAGCGACATCGGCCTGCCGCCGATCAACCCCCAGGACGACCGCGCGATGATCTGCGGTAGCCCGAGCATGCTCGACGAGACCAGCGAAGTGCTGGACAGCTTCGGCCTGAAGATCTCGCCGCGCATGCGCGAGCCGGGTGACTACCTGATCGAGCGTGCTTTCGTCGAGAAGTAAGCTGATATAAAAAAGCGCAGGCCTTGGCCTGCGCTTTTTTTTGTCTGGGATTTATGTGGTGTGCTTTCGGGCCCCATCGCTGGCAAGCCAGCTTCCACAGGGTTCGGCAGCGCCGCTCAAAACATCTATACAGGATCAGCCACCACTTCCAGCACCCTGATCCTCTCCGGCTCCGGATAGTGCCACCTGACCTGCACATCCCAGAACTTCACCCCATACACTCGTTCCGGCGGCGGCACCTGATAGGCCGGCCGCGGATCCTGGGCCAGGCACTGCTCGATCAGCGCCACCAGCGGCTCGGCCAGCCGTTGTGCATGCTCATGCGCCTGTACCAGCGCCTCATCACTCCATTCCACGGCGATCGCCATAGGCGGAGCGCTGGCCATGCCGTTGCTCGCCCCGGCGATGCTGTCGGCGTAGGGCACATAGGGTTTGATATCGAGAACGGGCGTACCGTCCAGCAAGTCGATGCCCGACAGCAGCAGTCGTCCTGGCTCGACCTTTTCCAGCTTGACCACTGACTGCCCGATGCCGTTCGGACGATGCGTCGCCCGGGTCGCGAACACGCCCATGGATGCATTGCCGCCGAGGCGGGGAGGGCGAACCTTCAAGCGCGGCTTGTCCTCCAGCGTCTGGTGGAACAGGAACAGCAGCCACACGTGGCTGCACTGCTCCAGCCCGGCCACAGCCTCGCCGGAATCGAACGGCGGCACCAGCTCCAGCACGCCACGGGCCGCTGGCGCCAGTTGCGGCTGACGCGGTATGGCGAACTTCTCCTTGAAGCAGGAGCGCATGAAACCGACCGGCGAGACCTTGTAGTCCATCGTCGTATCAGCCACGGATCCGTTGGCTCAGACCCTTGAGGAAATTGCGCAGCAATTGGTCGCCGCAAGGACGGAAGTTGTCATGCCCGACCTTGCGGAACAGCGCGCTCAATTCGGTCTTGGATACCGGGAAGTTCACCGCCTTGAGCAGGGCGAGGATATCGTCGTCCTTGAGTTCGAAGGCTACCCGCAGCTTCTTGAGGATGGTGTTGTTGCTGACCGGCAGCTCGATCGGCGGCAGCGGACGGCTTTCATCGCGACCGCGGCGGAAGATCACCAGGCCGTCGAGAAAGTGCGCCATGGCTTCGTCCGGGCAGTGCACGAAGTCCTTGTCATCCTCTTTCTTCAGGTAGCCGGCCATGTCTGCGTCGCTCAGCTTGAAGCCATTGCTGCGGGCGATCTGGGCCATCTTGGTGTCGGTGATATCCAGCATGTAGCGCAGGCTGCGCAGTACGTCATTGTGGATCATGTATGGAGTCCTGTTCGGGAGTCTCGCCAGTACGGCGTAGCTCAGAATTTTTCCTTGCTTTCCAGGTAGCGCCATTGTCCGGCGGGCAGCTTGCCCATGGCCACGCCGCCAAGGCGGATGCGGCGCATGCCGACCACCTGCAGGCCGACGCTGCGGCACAGCAGGTCGATCAGGCCGGCCGCAGGGTTCTTCAGCACCAGGCGCAGGCGGGTTTCGTTCTGCCAGCTGGCCTTGACCGGAGGCAGTTCATGGCCTTTCCACTCGAAGCCGCGGTTCAGGCGCTCCAGGCCGTGCTTGATGATTTCGCCGCCGACCTCGACCACATATTCCTGTTCCAGCTTGCGCAGGTCGGAGGTGATCTTGCGCTCGGTGCGCCAGTCCTGGGTGTAGACCTGCAGGCCGCTGGCGCCCGCTTGCAGCTCGGCGAGGCATTTGAGGCGGGCGAAATGCCCGCGCAATACGCGGCGGCCCTCGCTGTGGGCGGGTGAAAGGGTGGCTGCGGTCATGCCCAGGCGAGCGCTTTCGGCAGTCTGCCCGGCTTCCTGGTGCAGCAGCAGGGTCACCGGCTCGGGTGCATCGGCCTTGGCGCCGGGCAGCAGGGCGACGACCTGCTGGTCGACCTGGAATTGCGGCTCGTCGATGACCTCGCCGTCCACGGTGACCCAGCCGCCGCCGATATAGAGTTCGGCCTCGCGACGGGAGCAACCCAGTTGGGCGATAAGGCGTTTGGAGAGACGGGTGGTTTCAGACATTGGGAGGGCCGTGTTGCGGGGGGAATGGGTGGCATTGTAACCGCAGAAAAAACAAAGCCCCGGAAAGGGGCCTGGTTTTTTCCGCTGGAGGCCTTAGACAGGCTCGGCCCAGAGGTCGTACTCATCGGCATCCACTACCCGGCAGCGCACCTTGTCGCCGGGCTTGTAGCCATGGTTGCCATCGATGAACACGTTGCCATCGATTTCCGGTGCGTCGAAGAAGCTGCGACCCACCGAACCTTGCTCCTCGACTTCGTCGATCAGCACTTCGATCTCACGGCCGATGCGCAGTTGCAGGCGGGCGCTGCTGATGGCCTGTTGATGAGCCATGAAGCGGTCCCAGCGGTCCTGCTTGATCTCGTCCGGGACTTCGTCCAGGCCCAGGTCGTTGGCCGGCGCGCCTTCGACGGGTGAGTACTGGAAGCAGCCAACGCGGTCGAGCTGTGCTTCGGTGAGCCAGTCCAGCAGGTACTGGAAGTCTTCTTCGGTTTCACCGGGGAAGCCGACGATGAAGGTGGAGCGAATGATCAGGTCCGGGCACTGTTCGCGCCATTTCTTGATGCGCGCCAGGGTCCGGTCTTCGAAGGCCGGGCGTTTCATGGCCTTGAGCACTTTCGGGCTGGCGTGCTGGAACGGGATATCCAGGTACGGCAGGATCTTGCCGGCAGCCATCAGCGGGATCACGTCGTCCACGTTCGGGTATGGATAGACATAGTGCAAGCGAACCCAGGCGCCCAGGCTGCTCAGGGCTTCGCACAATTCCAGCATGCGGGTCTTGACCGGGCGACCGTTCCAGAAGTCGGTCTTGTACTTGACGTCGACGCCGTAGGCGCTGGTGTCCTGGGAAATCACCAGGATTTCCTTGACCCCGGCCTTGACCAGGCGCTCGGCCTCGCTGAGCACTTCGCCAACCGGGCGGCTGACCAGCTTGCCACGCATCGACGGGATGATGCAAAAGCTGCAGCTATGGTTGCAGCCTTCGGAAATCTTCAGGTAGGCGTAGTGGCGCGGTGTCAGCTTGACGCCCTGTGGCGGCACCAGATCGATCAACGGGTTGTGGTCCTGACGCGGTGGAACCACCTCGTGCACGGCGCTGACCACCTGCTCGTACTGCTGCGGGCCGGTCACGGCCAGAACGCTCGGATGCACATCGCGGATGTTGCCTTCCTCGACGCCCATGCAGCCGGTGACGATGACCTTGCCGTTTTCCTTGATGGCTTCGCCGATCACTTCCAGGGACTCGGCCTTGGCCGAATCGATGAAGCCGCAGGTGTTGACCACCACCACGTCAGCGTCCTGATAGGTGGGCACGACTTCGTAGCCTTCCATCCGCAGTTGGGTGAGGATGCGCTCGGAGTCGACGAGAGCCTTCGGGCACCCGAGTGAGACAAATCCTACCTTCGGCGTGGTGGGAGTATCGGTCGTGGACATGGTTAACCTCGGTGTAGAGGGGCTGCCGGATAGAAGAAGGAGGCAACCCTGGCGGGCGCTTCCAGGCGCCTCTGGTCAAAAAGTGCGCAATTCTAGCGAGCGTTCGCCTGCTTGACCAGCAGAAAAACGACGAACGCTGCGCTATGCTTCGCCGCGTTGCGCCTGTGTCAATTCATGACAGGCGCAACGCGGTTCGGCCGACGAGAAAAATCATGACGTCTGGTACGAGATTCACCGGTTTCCGGTTCTTTTTTGCGGGAGTGGTTGATGGGTCAGGCGAGCAGTGAAGCCGCTGCGGGGCATGGGGCGACCAAGTCGTTGGGCCTGCTGGTGGCAGCTGTCGGGGTGGTCTATGGCGATATCGGGACCAGCCCCTTGTATACCCTCAAGGAAGTCTTTACCGGCGGTTATGGGGTGCCGGTCAACCATGATGGTGTGTTGGGCATTCTTTCCCTGATCGCCTGGTCGCTGATCTGGGTGGTGTCGATCAAGTACGTGACCTTCATCCTGCGTGCCGATAACCAGGGCGAGGGCGGGATCATGGCCTTGACTGCGCTGGCCACCCGGGCCTCGGCGTCACGGCCGAAGCTCAGGGCGATGATGGTGATCTGCGGCCTTATCGGCGCTGCGCTGTTCTATGGCGACAGCATGATCACCCCGGCGGTGTCGGTGCTGTCGGCGGTAGAGGGCATGGAGCTGGCCTTCGACGGCATCGATCACTGGGTGGTGCCGATTGCCCTGGTCGTCCTGGTGGCGCTGTTCCTGGTGCAGAAACACGGTACGGCGAAGATCGGCATCCTGTTCGGTCCGGTAATGGTCGCCTGGTTCGTGGTCCTGGGGCTGCTCGGCCTGCATGGCATTGGCCAGAGCCCTGAGGTGCTCAAGGCTTTCAACCCGGTGTGGGCGGTGCGTTTCTTCATCGTTCATCCCGGCATGGGCGTAGCCATTCTCGGGGCCGTGGTGCTGGCGCTGACCGGCGCCGAGGCGCTGTACGCCGATATGGGCCACTTCGGCCGCAAGCCCATTGCCCGGGCCTGGTTCGCCCTGGTATTGCCGGCGCTGGTGCTCAATTATTTCGGCCAGGGTGCCTTGCTCCTGCAGAACCCGGATGCCGCGCGCAACCCGTTCTATCTGCTGGCGCCGGGCTGGGCACTGCTGCCGTTGATCGCCCTGGCGACCCTGGCCACGGTGATCGCGTCCCAGGCGGTGATTTCCGGCGCGTTCTCCCTGACCCGCCAAGCCATCCAGCTCGGCTATATCCCGCGCATGCAGATCCAGCACACCTCCAGCGACGAGCAGGGACAGATCTATATCGGCGCGGTGAACTGGACGCTGATGGTGGCAGTGGTCCTGCTGGTGATAGGTTTCGAGTCTTCCGGCGCCCTGGCCGCGGCCTACGGCGTGGCGGTGACCGGGACCATGCTGATGACCACCTTGCTGGTGTCCACCGTGATGCTGCTGCTGTGGAAATGGCCACCGTTGCTGGCAGTGCCGATCCTGCTCGGCTTCCTGCTGGTCGATGGCCTGTTCTTCGCCGCGAACCTGCCCAAGGTGGTCCAGGGTGGTGCCTTCCCGGTGCTGGCCGGTGCGGTGCTGCTGTTGTTGATGAGCACCTGGAAGCGCGGCAAGCAGATTCTTGTCGAACGCATCGACGAGGGCGCACTGCCGCTGCCGGTGTTTATCGGCAGTATTCGCGTGCAGCCGCCACACCGGGTGGAGGGCACCGCAGTGTTCCTTACTGCGCGGGCGGATGCGGTTCCCCACGCGCTGTTGCACAACCTGCTGCATAACCAGGTGCTGCACAGCCAGGTGGTGCTATTGACGGTGGTCAGCGAAGACCGGCCGCGGGTGCCGGAGCAGGAACGTTTCGAGGTCGAGGCATATGGCGACGGGTTCTTCCGCGTGCTGCTGCACTTCGGCTTCATGGACGAGCCGGACGTACCGGCGGCGCTGCGCCTGTGCCATCTGGACGAGCTGGACTTCAGCCCTATGCGCACCACCTACTTCCTCAGCCGGGAGACGGTGATCGCCTCGCGGCTGGAAGGGATGGCGCGGTGGCGGGGGAATCTGTTCGCATTCCTGTTGAAGAATGCCAACGGGAACCTGCGGTTCTTCAATCTGCCGCTGAACCGGGTGATCGAGCTGGGCACCCAGGTCGAGATCTGAGATGGATTTGGGGCCTGCTTTGCAGGCCTTTCGCCGGCCACGCCGGCTCCCACAGGGTTTTGTGTTGGCCAGATGATTGGGTCTGGCGCGGATTCTGTGGGAGCTGGCGTTGCCAGCGATAGGGACTTCAGTGGGACATCAATTCTGCTCAGCCACGCTGGTCTTTCCCTGGCGGCTTTCGATCTCTCCGATCAGCTTGCGCGCCAATGCCGGGTAGTTCTCGTCGAAGTGGTGCCCGCCTGGCAGCTTGAGCTTCTCGCCCACTGCCGTGCTGTCGGTGCAGCCGCTTTCATCGGTTTCTTCCACGCCATACACACAGAGCACCTTGGCCGCCGGCATCTTCGCCATTTCCGGGCCGGTCGGGGCCTCCTTGCCTTCCTGGCCCAGCCAGCCTTCCACTTCGATCTCGAAGCTGCCGCTACGGGCGAAAGCCAGCAGGATAACGGCATCGATGCGCTTCTGGTCCGCTTCCGGCAAGCGGTTGTAGATCGCCGGCAGGACGTCCGCGCCGAACGAGTAGCCGGTCAGCACGAAGCGCTTGGTGCCCCACTTCTGCCGGTAGTGCTGCATCAGCTCGGAGAGGTCCACGGCGCTCTGTTCCGGGGTCTTGTGCTGCCAGTAGTAACGCAGGGTGTCGATGCCCACCACTGGATAGCCAAGCTTGGCCATCTCGCCGGCGACATCGCGGTCCAGGTCACGCCAGCCGCCGTCACCGGAAAGGAACAGGGTCACGGTGTCGGTCGTCTGCCCGGCGGGCACCTCCACCACCGGAATGCTCATCGCGTTGCCGTCCTCGCCCAGCAGGGCGGTGGTCAGTTGCGCCTTGAGCACCTGCGGCAGGTGCACATCGTAGTCGGAGATGCTGGTTTCGGCGTTGGCCTGGTCGCGCACGAAAGCGGCGCTGGCATCGTCCGGGTTGTCGTTCCATGCCACGTTCCAGTGACCATGGGGGGCCGACTTGGCGAGCGGAAGCGTGCAGCCCGGGCGTTCCAGGTTGAAGCCCACGGAAATGGCCTGGGCCTTGTCGTCCTTTTGCGCGGCCAGCCAGTCCCAGGCCAGGTTGGCGCCGGGGCCGATGCCGGCGACCAGGGTGGGCGCGCCCTTGAGTTGCTCAGTGGCGAGCTGCACGACTTTCTGCTGCTGGGTGCAGTCGCCCAGCGGCAGGGTGACCTGGACCAGCTGTGCTTCACCGCTCTGGCTCAGGTCCAGCAGTTGCTTGTCGCTCAGCAATTGGTCCTGTGGCGAGGCGATCAGCACCCGGGCCCGAGCGTTGGTGCCGGGGGTGGCGCGCACGGCAGCGCTGCCGTCGCCGAGGGTGATGTGCTCCAGATGCGCCTCCGGAGCCGGGCGCGTCCACAGCCAGAAGCCTGCCGCCGCTGCCAGCAGCGCCGCGAGCAGCGCGCCGAGCAGGTAATGCCAGTAACGTCGAATCATCAGCGTTTCACCAATCCTGTAAGACCGCCCGCGATCAGGGCGGCGGTATCGGCCAGTGCGACCAGCGGATCGAGTCCGGCAGGGACGGCCATGTAACGGGGTTCCCAGTCTGGCTGGAACTTGTCTTTGAAGCGGCGCAGGCCCTGGAAGTTATAGAGCTGCTCGCCGCGCTGGAACACCATCGAGCCCAGGCGCTGGGTCAGTGGTGCGCCGCGCCGCGGCTGCAGGCCCGACAGGGGCACCATGCCAAGGCTGAAGCGGGCATATCCATGCTGTTTATAGTGTTGGATCAGGCCGATCATCATGAATTCCATGGTCAGCTTCGGCGCCTCCGGGTGGGCGCGCATCAAGTCGAGACTGGCCAGTTCGCGACTATGGGTTTCCAGCAGGTTGGCAAAGGCCACCGGTTGGCCCTGGAAGCGGATCAGGGCGATGCGGAAGTGTTGCAGGTAGTCTTCGCTGAAGCGGCCCAGGGAAAAACCTTTCTCGCGCACGTTCTTGCCGCTGAGCCAGGCATCGGAAATGACCTTCAGTTCTTCCAGCGGCGCCTGGCCGGGTTCGTGGATTTCCAGGCTCAGGCCATCGCGGCTGCCTCGGTTCCAGGTGTAGCGCAGGTCCTTCATCTCCTTGCCCTTGGCTTCCAGGTCGAAGCGCGGCAGGTTGACCCGTGCCTCTTCGCCCAGCTTGATCGCCGTCAGGCCGATGTCCATGTAGAACGGCAGGTTCTCGGCGCGCACCTGGTAGAACACCGGGCGGGCGTGATGAACATCGCAGAGGTCGCGGAACTGCCAGATCATCTCCGCGCGACGCTGGGTCGGGCCGATCGGGTCGTACAGCGCGACCAGGCTGCGACCACGGCGCGCGTACATCAGGAAGGCATCATCGTTGGGGTGGAACAGCAGCGCCTTGTCGCCGGTCAAGGCCAGGCCGCCGTCGGGCTGGTCCGACGCCAGCAGGATGCGGTTGGCGCGCTGCAGTTCTTCGGCGGTCGGCAGGTGGATCGTCGGGCGGGCGGTGCGCAGCAGCCAGGTCAGGGCCAGCACGACCAGTAGCACCGCGCTGCCCAGCGCCGAGCGCAGGCCGCGCGGGGCATCGGCATCGAGGGTGAACTGCCACCACAGTTGATGGCTATAGGGCACGTCCTGGTAGGCGAACAGCAACAGCCAGATCGACGCACCGACCACGCAGGCGCTGGCTACCAGGTAGACAGGCGAGAAGGGCAGTTCCAGCAAGCGGCTCGGACGGTAGAACGAGCGCCGGAACAAGGCCAGCAGGCTCGCGGTGAAGATCATGATGCTGGCTTCTTCCCAGTCGAAGCCCTTGAGCAGGGACAGCAGGGCGCCGACCAGCAGCAATATGGTGGTCAGCATCCACGCTGCCGAGAGGCGACGGCGCAGGCCCTGGGCGAGCAGCAGGCAGAGCACGCCGATCAGGCTGGCGCCGAAGTGCGAGGCATCGATCAGGCGGTGCGGGATCAGGAAGCCCAGGTGCTTGAGACGGGTATCGATTTCCGGGGTGGCTCCCGAGAACAGCAGCACCACGCCGGAAAGGAATACCAGTACGGCGAGCACTGGCGCAGCCAGGCCCGAGGCGACCTTGATCGCCTGTTGCGCAAAGAGGAAGCGGCGCGCTTCGCTGGCCAGCAGGATCACGCAGGCCACCAGCATCGGCAGCACCACATAGATGAGGCGATACAGCAGCAGCGCGGCGGCCAGCGGCGCGGCGCCCAACTGGTTGGCAAAGGCGGCCAGCAGAATCGCTTCGAATACACCGACGCCGCCAGGCACATGGCTGAGGACGCCTGCCGCCAGGGCCAGCAGGTAGACCAGCAGGAAGGCGCCGAAAGGTGGGGCTTCGGGCAGCAGCAGGTAGAGCACGGTGGCGGCGGCGGCCACGTCCAGGGCTGTGATGACCAGTTGCAGCAGGGCCAGCCTGGCGCCCGGCAAGCGCAGGGTACGACGACCGACCCGGGCCAGCAGGGCATGGGCGAACGGCTGTTCAGGCAAGCGGCGACGATACAGGCCGTAGGCGAGGGCTGCGCTGAGCAGCAGCACCGTAACGGCGATAGTGGCCAGCACGCCCGCAGGCAGGCGCAGCGCTTCGGCCGCAGCGGGCAGGTTGCTCAGGGTTGCCAGCGCTGCCAGCGGCGGCAGTGCGCAGCCCAGGGACAGGCTGGCGAACAAGGTCATGCGCGCCACTTCGGCGGCGCCGACGCCCTGTCGGGCATACAGGCGGTAACGCACCGAGCCGCCGGAAAGCAGCGACAAACCAATGGCGTTGCCGATGGCAAAGGCGCAGAAGCCGCCCATGACCAGGCTGCCAGCGGGCAGTTTGACGTCGGCATAACGGCTGGCCGACCACTCATAGCCAAGCAGGATCACGAAGCCGATCGCGGTTGCCAGCAAGGCGCCGCCGAGTGCAGGCAATGGCACGCTCAGCAACTGGTCGTGCAGGGCGTAGATGTCCAGCTCGCTGAGCAGGTGCCGGCAGGCGATCAGGGCGATCCCGAACAGCACCAGGGTCACGGCCAGGCCGATGGGTTGGCGATACTTGCTCAGCAGATCGAGCCAGCGCAGGCGGCTGTCGGCGATAGGATGGGCGGCAGTAACAGGAATGTCGGTTTCAGCGGTAGGGCGCATCAATCACCTCGGGGACTGTGCGCGACAGGATGGGCGTATCCAGTCAATTTACCAATCCCTATGGAAAAATAATGTCTGAATATTACTAGCGTTCAGGCGGATCCGTGCCGGTCATGATAGTTAAAGAATATTTACGTTGCCGGCGCCAGGGCGAGAGGTGGGGGAATTTTCCCGCGCAAACGAAAAAGGCCAATCTTTCGATTGGCCTTTTTCTGTATCTGGTTGCGGGAGCCGGATTTGAACCGACGACCTTCGGGTTATGAGCCCGACGAGCTACCAGGCTGCTCCATCCCGCGTCTGATGGGTGCGCATTCTACAGCCTTGCTTCCTGCTGTCAATGCTTAATTGTTGATTTTCCTGAAAAACCTGATGCTGGCCAAATCGCAGGCAAATGAAAAAGGCCAATCTTTCGATTGGCCTTTTCCTGTATCTGGTTGCGGGAGCCGGATTTGAACCGACGACCTTCGGGTTATGAGCCCGACGAGCTACCAGGCTGCTCCATCCCGCGCCTGTGGGATCGAATTCTACAGGGATGCGTTTCCCTGTCAAGCAAAAGCTGAAAAAAATCCTTTTTTCTTCAAATGGTTAGCATTCTGGGAGGGGCCTGGGCCCGGCGGCGGGGCACGCACCGCGCTGATCGGGGCGGTATAGAGGGGTGATGCGGTCGGGCAAGGCGAGTGAGATACTGCGCGTACGATTTTTCCGCATTAACGGTCATACATGCGCCAACGCAAGATCATTCATATCGACTGCGATTGCTTTTACGCGGCCATCGAGATGCGTGACGACCCGCGCCTGGCCGGGCGGCCACTTGCCGTTGGTGGCTCGGCCGAGCGTCGTGGCGTGATTGCCACCTGCAACTATGAGGCCCGGGCCTTCGGCGTGCGCTCGGCGATGTCGTCGCGGCACGCCTTGGGTCTATGCCCGGACCTGCTGATCGTCAAGCCGCGCATGGATGCCTATAAGGACGCGTCGCGGGAGATCCACAACGTTTTTCGCGAATACACCGACCTTATCGAGCCGCTGTCGCTGGATGAAGCCTATCTGGATGTCAGCGACAGCGAGCGCTGTTCGGGTAGTGGCACGCTGATCGCCCAGGATATCCGGCGCAAGATCGCCCAGCGCCTGCATATCACCGTTTCCGCCGGAGTGGCGCCCAACAAGTTCCTGGCCAAGATCGCCAGCGACTGGCGCAAGCCCAACGGCTGCTTCGTGATCACCCCGGCGGAGGTGGAAGGCTTCGTCGCAGGCTTGCCGGTAAGCAAGCTGCACGGCGTGGGCAAGGTTACCGCGGACAAGCTGCATCGCCTGGGCATCGTGACTTGCCTCGACCTTCGTCAGTGGGAGCGATTGGCGCTGGTAAGGGAGTTCGGCGGGTTTGGCGAGCGCCTGTTCAATCTGGCCCGCGGTATCGATGAGCGCCCGGTACAGAACGACAGCCGGCGCCAGTCCATCAGCGTGGAAAACACCTACGATCAGGATTTGCCGGATCTGGCCAGTTGCCTGGAGAAGCTTCCGGAATTGCTTGAATCGCTCAATGGCCGCATGCAGCGAATCGACAGCAGCTATCGGCCTGGCAAGCCATTCGTCAAGGTCAAGTTCCATGATTTCAGCCAGACCACCCTGGAGCAGGCGGGGGCAGGGCGAGACTTGCACAGTTACCAGCAGTTGCTCGGCCAGGCCTTCGCTCGCGGTGGGCGGCCGGTTCGCCTGCTGGGGATCGGCGTGCGCTTGCAGGACCTGCGCGGCGCTCATGAACAGTTGGAGCTGTTTCCCGCCTCCTGAAATGCAAAAAGCACCTTAACGGTGCTTTTGCGGAGGGTATTTCACTCACTGGGCGGCAGGATCTGCGACCAGGCGATGCGCATCCTTTCTCAGCGACTGCAGGAATTCCTGTTGCAACTCCGGATCGTTGCGGGTCAGCTCGATCAGGCTCTGTTCCAGTTCGCTGGCTTCCTCTTCCAGGCCCAGGTCCGACAGGCGCTTGACCCGGTGCACCCACTGGCTGACATCGTCGTCCTCGAGGTCGTCGAAGATCAGGTCATGGGCTTCTACCAGTTTGTTGCGCAGGGTGCCGCTCACCAGCAGGCTGGCGTCGGCGCGTACCGCACTGTCGTCATCGACTACCGACAGGTGAAGGGTGCCGACGTGAGTCAGGTTCTGTTCGCTGAACGGGCTGTCCAGCAGGTTCAGGCGCAGGACGCCATTGCGATCGGTGGTCAGCTCGTAGGTGCTCTTGCCAGCCTTCACCTCGACCGGCCGCTCGCTCCAGGGAACGCTGCTGTATTCCTGGCGCTTGTCCTTCTGCACTTCATCGATGCCGGCCAGGTTCTGCTGCGCCCGGCCATTGGACTGCACGTTCATGAACGGGTTGAGGCCGGCGATGCCATAACTGAGCCAGTCATGAGTGACGCTGTCGGGAAGGTTGCCCAGGGCGAAAACGTTCACCACGTTGGCGCCGACCCCGGCGACCACCGCCACCGCACCCAGCGGAATCTCGTAGATTTCCCGCCAGGGTTGATACGGGGTGTAGCGATCGTAGCGGCGGGTCACTTCGAATTCGGTCACTTCGAAGTTCTTCTGCTCATGGATGCGCACACGGCGTTGCGGCAGCTCGAGTACCTTGGGCTCTCCGACATCGATCTGCAGGCTGTGCTCGAGCAGCTTGCGCTCGATGCGTTCCTCGTGGTCGCTGCGCTGCGACATCTGGTTGGCGCAACCGCCCAGGAGCAGGGCGCCGCACAAGGCGGCGCCGCCGAAGGTAAAGGTACTTCGCTTGAACATGGCTACTCTGGCATTGGCTATCAGCGACGGATGCGGGCTTGCAGGAACGATACGACGTCCGCCACGGGCAGGGCCTGGGCCTCGCTCTCGGTGCGGTGCTTGTACTCCAGCTTGCCCTCGGCCAGGCCGCGATCGCTGACGACGATACGGTGCGGAATGCCGATCAGTTCCATGTCGGCGAACTTGATGCCAGGGCTGGTCTTCTTGTCGCGATCGTCGAGCAGCACGTCGAAGCCGGCGGCGGTCAGTTCGGCGTACAGCTTGTCGGTGGCCGCACGGACTTCCTCGGTTTCATAGCGCAGCGGTACCAGGGCGATATGGAAGGGCGCCAGCGCGTCGCTCCAGATGATGCCCTTGTCGTCGTAGTTCTGCTCGATGGCGGCAGCGACCACGCGGGAAACGCCGATGCCGTAGCAGCCCATGGTCAGGGTGACCGGCTTGCCGTTTTCGCCCAGGACCTGGCACTTCAGCGCTTCGCTGTACTTGGTGCCCAGCTGGAAGATATGACCCACTTCGATACCACGCTTGATCTGCAGGGTGCCCTTGCCGTCCGGGCTAGGGTCGCCTTCGACCACATTGCGCAGGTCGGCGACTTCCGGAACCGGCAGATCGCGTTCCCAGTTCACGCCGAAGTAGTGCTTGTCATCGATGTTGGCGCCGATGGCGAAGTCGCTCATCAGGGCGACCGAACGGTCGATGATGCAGGTCAGCGGCAGGTTCAGCGGGCCGAGGGAGCCGGCGCCGGCGCCAATGGCTGCACGCAGCTCTTCTTCGTTGGCCATGACCAGCGGTTCGGCGACCTGGGGCAGCTTGGTCGCCTTGATTTCGTTGAGCTCGTGGTCACCACGGACCACCAGTGCCACCAGCTTGCCTTCTTCCGCGCCATGCACGATCAGGGTCTTGATGGTGCGCTCGATCGGCACGCCAAAGCCTTCGACCAGGGCGGCGATGGTCTTGGTGTTCGGGGTATCGACCAGTCGCAGGGCTTCGGTCGGCGCAGGGCGCACGGTTTCCCGCGGGATGGCCTCGGCTTTTTCGATGTTGGCGGCGTAGTCGGAGCTGTCGCTGAAGATCACGTCGTCTTCACCGGACTCGGCCAGCACATGGAACTCGTGGGAGTAGCTGCCGCCGATGGAGCCGGTATCGGCCTGCACCGGACGGAAGTTCAGGCCCAGGCGGGTGAACACGTTGCAGTAGGCCTGGTGCATGCGGTCGTAGGTTTCCTGCAGGGAAGCCTGGTCGGCATGGAAGGAGTAGGCGTCCTTCATGATGAATTCGCGGCCGCGCATCAGGCCGAAGCGCGGACGGATCTCGTCGCGGAACTTGGTCTGGATCTGGTACATGTTCAGCGGCAGCTGCTTGTAGCTGCTCAGCTCGTTGCGCGCCAGGTCGGTGATGACCTCTTCGTGGGTCGGGCCGACGCAGAATTCGCGGTTATGGCGGTCTTTCAGGCGCAGCAGCTCGGGGCCGTACTGTTCCCAGCGACCGGACTCCTGCCACAGTTCAGCCGGCTGGATGGCCGGCATCAGCACTTCCAGGGCACCGGCGGCGTTCATTTCCTCGCGAACCACGGCTTCGACCTTGCGCATCACGCGCAGGCCCATCGGCAGCCAGGTATACAGGCCGGAGGCGAGCTTGCGGATCATGCCGGCACGCAGCATGAGCTGGTGGCTGATGACGACCGCGTCGGAAGGGGTTTCTTTCTGTGTGGCGAGCAAATATTGACTGGTGCGCATGATAGGCCGTTGTCGGTTGCTTAACTGAAATGACCCCGCATTGTACGGGGGGGAATCGGTAACGTATAGGACGCAGGAAACCTAATCTGTCGTAAGTCGATGACACAAATGAAAAAGCCCGGCAGGGCCGGGCTTCTTCGTACTGAGGTCTGCGGGCCGGGAGGCTTACAGGATGCTCAGTGGGTACTCGACGATCAGGCGCAGATCGTTGTTGTCCGAGGCGTAGATGTTTTCATACGCATCGTTGGCACGGTACACGGCGTAGCGAACGCGGAAGGACAGGTCTTTGGCCGGGCCTTCCTGCAGAACGTACTTGGTCTCGAAGTTCCACTCGTGCTCTTTGCCTTCACCCTCTGCGGTTTCGATGTTGTCACCGTATACGTAGCGAGTCATGAAGCTCAGGCCCGGCACGCCGTAGGAGGCCATGTTCAGGTCGTAGCGAGCTTGCCAGGATTTCTCTTCCTGACCAACGAAGTCGGAGATCTGGATCGAGTTGGCAACGAAGACCGTGCCGTTACCGTCTACGCCGTAGTTGTAGCCGGTGTCGCCGCTGGAACGCTGGTAGGCCAGGGTGAATTTATGGCCTTCCAGGCTATAGGCTGCTGCCAAGCTCCAGATCTTGTTGTCCTGTTCGCCAGACAGCGCTTTGCCGTCATCCTTGGTGCGATAGGCGTTGAAGTCGAAGTTCAGTGCCTGTTTGTCACCCAGTGGAGTGGTCAGGTTCAGGTTGACATATTGTTTCTTGAAGTGATCTTCGACATCCGACGCGGCGAGTGTGCCAGTGAAGTTGTCGGTGAAGGCATAGGTTGCGCCGGCAATGTTGGCGGCGGTCAGGCCTGGGAGGCCTTTGCCCCGAATGCTGTCGTGACCCATGCCGGTCTGGGAGCTCAGCGAGGTGAAGCGACCGGCGCTCAGTTCAAGGCCTTTGATCTCTTTGCTGGTGATCAAGGTGCCGCGAGCCAGTTCAGGCATCAGCCGGCTGTCGTCGGTTGCGAAGACCGGGCTGGCGACGAACTGGTCACCAATTTTCAGTGTGGTATCGGAGATGCGGAATTTCGCTGCAGCGCCGGCCTTGCCTTGGGATTTCTCTGGTTTTCCGTCGCTGTCAGAGCGGAACAGGCCATTGCCTTGACGACCTTCGCCACCATCGAAGCGGACGGAGCCCATGCCGATCACGTCAAGGCCCACTCCGACGGTGCCTTGTGTAAAGCCGGACTCGAAAACACCCAGCAGCGATGCGCCGCTATCTTCACGGTAGCCGCTCTTGTAACCGCTGGCCTTGCTGAGATCTTCAATGTTGCCTGCACCGTGCTTGAAGTCACGGTTCATGTACATGGCGCGGGTTTTGACATTCAGGGTGCTATCTTCAACGAAACCCTTGGATTCGTCCTGCGAGGACGCTACAGCCAGTTGCGAGGTCCCGGCAGCTACGGCCAGGGCGATCATGCTCCACTTCATCACGCGCATCGTGATTTGCTCCTTTGGTTTTTAGGAAGATTGCTGCTGCCCCACCTGGTTTTTTTATCGGGGCTGCTCTTTCTTGTTTGAGTCGGCGGAAATGTATATCACGCTGACTGTCATTAGCGATACTTGCGAATTGAACCTTTCGGTAACTTTACGGTCGTGTCGCAAATACTTATATCCATGTCGCAAATTACGTTCCGCGTAGGACGGATCGTACAACTCCAGCGCTGTTTCGGTCGGACCCGGGACCATGCTTCATAACCCTGGATCCGCGATCCCCAAACTCCCTGGTCGCCCGTGCAGCTGTTGTTATTTGTCGCACCCCGGCTGTGTATGCAGACGACATGCCGACCATGCCAAGGTGCAATGCAACAAGCGTGCTCAAAGCCGCCAAGTGTTGACGAAATTTTCACTTTTTCCAGTCCGGCACCGGAAAAGGTCCGAAAAACCGGGGCTCAAAGAACGCTCCGCTCTTTTGTCGGTATTTTTCTGGAATAAGGGAAAAATCGACCTCGAAGTCAGAACGTTACCGTCGCAGGGCCTTGAGTGGGTAGTTTGTGGATGTCCGGCGCTCCTCGGTAGGTCGCGAAGCGCCATTTTGGTGCGGAAAGTAGCATTTTGTTACCGATGCCCTGAAACACGGGGTGAAACGCTTCGGCGGTCCGGTTTTGCGGGCTGCTTTTCGGTGCTTCGTTGTCCGCCCGTGCCCGATACCGGTAACAGGAGTATCCTGCGCTCCTATGTCGCGCAGGTGGGCTGCACTGAATGATGAGGAGATTGCCCCGTGTTTGCATTGGATTCGCGTCTTGAACAAGACACTTTCGCATTGGGGGACTTTCCTCTTTGCCGTTTGTTACTTAGTAAGGATGCTAACTATCCCTGGTTCATCCTGGTGCCCCGTCGCCCTGGCATCAGTGAAATATTTCAATTGGATGACAGTGACCGCCTGCAACTTTGGAAGGAAACCGATTTCCTGAGTAAAACGCTTGGGGAATGTTTTGCCGCAGACAAGATGAATGTGGCCGCGCTGGGTAATGTCGTCAGCCAGCTACATATGCATGTGATCGTTCGCCGTCGTAATGACGCTGCATGGCCGGCGCCGGTTTGGGGGCAAAAACCTGCAATCGGATATACGGCCGATCAGTTGAATGAAGTCCGCCAGCGCATCGCGGCAGTACTGGGTGATGACTTCCGGTTCGTGGAGGCTTGAGCAATGAACCTTGAAGAGCGGGTAATGGAGTTGGAGAGTCGTCTGGCCTTCCAGGATGACACGTTGCTGGCCCTGAACGATGTGATCGTCGAGCAGCAGCGTGTCGTGGAGCGCCTGCAGTTGCAGATGGCCGCCCTGCTCAAACGCTATGAGGAGGTGATGGGGCAATATGGGGCAGGCGAAGAGGAAGCGCCGCCGCCGCATTACTGAAGTTTCCTCCATGAAAAAGCCGCGACAGCCTACAAGGCTTCGCGGCTTTTTCGTTTGCAGCGGTCAGTGATCAGCGGCGAGGTGCAGCGATCACGTCTTCGGCCTGCAGCCCCTTGTCCCGATTCATGACCGAGAACTCGACACGCTGGCCTTCGACCAATACCCGGTGGCCTTCGCCGCGAATCGCGCGGAAGTGCACGAAGATATCGTCTCCCGAGTCCCGGGAAATGAAGCCGAAGCCCTTGGACGTGTTGAACCACTTTACCGTGCCGGTATCGCGGTTGCTCATGTCGTACTGGGTGTTGCCGGTGCTGCGGGCCTTGGGCTGGCTCATGAAGCCGGCACCGAGGTGAAGCACCGCGGCGAGCAGCGCAACCAGCAGGGCGGCGAGGGCATCCATGTCGGGCAACGCCAGCAGCGCCAGCGCCTGCAGGATCACTGCAAGCACCAGGAATACGCTGGCGGCGATCTGCAGATACTGGCGTACGCCCTTGTAGTACTGCGGAACGATCGGGGCAAGGATCAGGTTGGCCAGGCCCAGGAGTGCCAGGTAGATGGCGTCGGGTTGTTGCAGATAGGGCGTGGTATCGGCCCTGAGGCTGGGTATGAAGGACAGCAGCAAGGCAGCTGCGCCCGTCAGGAGGTGGACGATCTTGAACATGTTGGTTTGGCTCGCATCATTATTCAGGCGGATCACAGTAAGAGCTGGAGCCACGGTGCGCGGTACATGGAAAAAGCGCAAAAGCGTGGCGTTTCCAGCCTATGCGCCATGGCGCTGAGACTTGGCCATGGCGGCACGCCGTCTATTTAACCGCAAAGCCCGGGGCTTCTCAAATCAGCGGGACGCCCGGCTCGCGAGGCCTGCAGCGCTGTGTCGCGGGGTCTGGGCTGCGCGCTGTGAAAACTCTTGATACAGTGACACCAGAGCGTTTGAACCGAAAAATCAGAGGAAGGAATTTTCAGATGGCAATCGATATCGGAATCAGCCAAGAAGATCGCAAGTCCATTGCCGACGGCCTGTCCCGCCTGCTTGCCGACACCTACGTGCTGTACCTGAAGACCCACAACTTCCATTGGAACGTGACCGGTCCCAGCTTCCGCACCCTGCACCTGATGTTCGAAGAGCAGTACAACGAACTGGCGCTGGCCGTCGACTCGATCGCCGAGCGGATCCGTGCCCTGGGCTTCCCGGCCCCCGGCACCTATGCCCAGTACCTGCGCCTGGCCTCGATCAAGGAAACCGAAGGTGTGCCGAGCTCGGACGAGATGATCAAGTACCTGGTCGAAGGCCAGGAGGCTGTTGTACGTACCGCCCGCAGCCTGTTTCCGTTGACCGACAAGGTCAGCGACGAGCCGACCGCCGATCTGCTGACCCAGCGCATGCAGGTCCACGAGAAGACTGCATGGATGCTGCGCGTCCTGCTCGAAGAGAAATGATTCACGGCTGACCTGTCCAGGTTAAGCACAAAACCCGGCGTCCTCGAAAAGGCGCCGGGTTTTTTGTGCCTGCCGGCCACGTTTCGCAAGGCCTGGAAGCGTTTTCTCCGGTTATCCGATAGGCCGCGGTTTGCTGATGCCTCCTACATCACGAGGGCGGTCGTCTGCTAGTGCAGCCGGATCCATCGGCGCTTCATGACGGGACGTGCGCGGTGCCTTCGCCCGCGCTTTCCTTCCTGTCCTGGTGAGTGGTGTGGCAATGTCCCGATCCCTGAATCAGAGCCTGTGCAAGCCCGGCGAGCCGCGGGGCATCGATATCGACCCGTTCGAGTCGGATTTCAACATGCAACTGGCCCAGCCCTTGTCGCGCTCGGTGCGACTGAACGGTTTCGCAACCTGCCTGCGCCTGGAAAACATCTATTGGGCCGTGCTGGAGCGGATTGCCCGGGCCAACGGCTGCACGGTCAACTCGGTGCTGTCCCATGTCGACCGGGAGGTTCATCTGCGCCATGGCGGGGTCAAGAACTTCAGCGGGCTGGTGCGGGTCATCTGCGTGGTGTTCCTGCTCAATGCGGCCGACGAGGCGGACGAGGAGGGCGATCCGGTCCGATGACCGTTCGCCACGCAGGTGTCGTCCGTGGGCTGCACAGCCCCGGCTAACCATATATAATCCCGCTTTTTACTGCGTGGCAGCGGTCCGCGCAGGACTCACCCGAGATACACCTCATGCCTCTGTACGACTATCAATGCGGTTCCTGCAGCCACCAGATGGAAGTGCTGCAGAAAATCAGCGCGGCGCCGCTGACCGACTGTCCCGCCTGCCAGCAGCCCGAACTGAAAAAGGTCCTGTCCGCCCCCGGTTTTCGCCTGAGCGGCAAGGGCTGGTACGAAACCGATTTCAAGACCGGTGCGAAAAAGAATCTGGCCGGCAACGGCGACTGAGTTGAACTGTACTGCCCGGGTCTTGCACTATTGACCCTTTGCGGCCGCCAGGGCCCGTACCCATCGTACAAGCCCGGGCCTGAACGAATTCACGAATGACGAGAAGCGAAACCACCATCATGATGCGCAGCCACTATTGCGGCCAACTGAACGAGAGCCTGGACGGTCAGGAAATCACCCTTTGCGGCTGGGTTCATCGTCGTCGCGACCACGGCGGGGTGATCTTCCTCGATATCCGCGATCGCGAAGGCATGGCCCAGGTCGTGTTCGATCCTGATCGCGCCGACAGCTTCGCCGCCGCCGATCGCGTGCGCAGCGAGTATGTGGTGAAGATCACCGGCCGCGTGCGCCTGCGTCCTGCCGGCGCGGTCAACCCGAACATGGCGTCGGGCGCCATCGAAGTGCTGGGCTACGACCTTGAAGTGCTGAACGAAGCGGAAACCCCGCCGTTCCCGCTGAACGAATACTCCGACGTCGGCGAGGAAACCCGCCTGCGCTATCGCTTCATCGACCTGCGTCGTCCGGAGATGGCCGAGAAACTGCGCCTGCGTTCGCGCATCACTTCGAGCATCCGCCGGTTCCTCGACGAGAACGGTTTCCTCGACGTCGAAACGCCGATCCTGACCCGCGCCACCCCGGAAGGTGCACGCGACTACCTGGTACCGAGCCGTACCCACGCCGGCAGCTTCTTCGCCCTGCCGCAATCGCCGCAGCTGTTCAAGCAGTTGCTGATGGTCGCCGGCTTCGACCGTTACTACCAGATCGCCAAGTGCTTCCGTGACGAAGACCTGCGTGCCGACCGCCAGCCCGAGTTCACCCAGATCGACATCGAGACCAGCTTCCTCGATGAGTCCGAGATCATGGGCCTGACCGAAAGCATGATCCGCAAGCTGTTCAAGGAAGTCCTGGACCTGGAATTCGGCGAATTCCCGCACATGACCTTCGAGGAAGCCCAGCGCCGCTACGGTTCCGACAAGCCTGACCTGCGTATCCCACTGGAACTGGTCGATGTCGCCGACCAGTTGAAGGATGTCGATTTCAAAGTGTTCGCCGGCCCGGCCAACGATCCGAAGTGCCGCGTTACCGCCCTGCGCCTGCCGGGCGGCGCGAGCATGCCGCGCAGCAAGATCGACGAGTACACCCGGTTCGTCGGCATCTACGGTGCCAAGGGCCTGGCCTACATCAAGGTCAACGAGCGCGCCAAGGGCGTCGAAGGCCTGCAGTCGCCGATCGTCAAGAACATTCCCGAGGCCAACCTGAACGTGATCCTGGATCGCGTCGGCGCGGTCGATGGCGACATCGTCTTCTTTGGTGCCGACAAGACCAAGATCGTCAGCGAGGCCCTGGGCGCGCTGCGTATCAAGCTGGGTGCCGACTTCAACCTGTACACCTGCGAGTGGGCGCCGATGTGGGTCGTCGACTTCCCGATGTTCGAGGAAAACGAAGACGGCAGCTTCACTGCGCTGCACCACCCGTTCACCGCACCGAAGTGCACCCCGCAAGAGCTGGAAGCCAACCCGGCTACCGCGCTGTCCCGCGCTTACGACATGGTGCTGAACGGTACCGAGCTGGGTGGCGGTTCGATCCGTATCCATCGCAAGGAAATGCAACAGGCGGTATTCCGTCTGCTGGGTATCGAGGCGGCGGAACAGGAAGAGAAATTCGGCTTCCTGCTCGACGCCCTGAAGTTCGGCGCACCGCCACACGGCGGCCTGGCCTTCGGTCTGGACCGCCTGGTCATGCTGATGACCGGCGCCCAGTCGATCCGTGAGGTGATCGCCTTCCCGAAAACCCAGAGCGCTGCCTGCGTCATGACCCAGGCCCCGGGCCTGGTCGATGCCAAGGCGCTGCGCGAGCTGCACATTCGCCTGCGTGAGCAGCAGAAGGCCGAGTAAGCCGGTCTGAAAGGCGCATCCCACGGGATGCGTCTTTGCTTTAAGGCACCCCGATTCAGTCGTGTCTTCCGCATCGGGCGGTAAGGCACTTGATTTTGTTTCAAGGATTTTTGGAGTCAGTTATGGCGGGTCATTCCAAGTGGGCGAACATCAAGCACCGCAAAGAGCGCCAGGATGCCAAGAGAGGCAAGATCTTCACCAAGTGGATTCGTGAGCTGACCGTCGCTGCCAAGCAGGGCGGTGGCGATCCTGCGTCCAACCCGCGTCTGCGCCTGGCGCTGGACAAGGCGCTGGGTGCGAACATGAGCCGCGACATCATCGACCGTGCCATTGCCCGTGGCGCTGGCACTGCCGAAGCGGACAACGTCGAGGAACTGAGCTATGAGGGCTACGGCCCGGGCGGCGTGGCGATCATGGTCGAGGCCATGACCGACAACCGCAACCGGACCGCAGCGGCCGTGCGTCATGCCTTCAGCAAGTGCGGCGGCAACCTCGGTACCGACGGCTCCGTCGCCTACCTGTTCGAACGCAAGGGGCAGATCAGCTTCGGCGAAGGCGTCGATGAAGACGCCCTGATGGAAGCGGCAATGGAAGCCGACGCCGATGACGTGGTCAGCAATGGCGACGGCTCCTTCGATGTGTTCACCTCGTTCGCCAGCTTCTATGCCGTGCGCAGCGCCCTGGAAGCCGCGGGCTTCAAGGCCTCTGACGCGGAAATCGTGATGCAGCCGACCACCAGCGCCGAGCTGGACCTGGACGGTGCGCAGAAGGTACTGAAGCTGATCGACATGCTGGAAGACCTGGACGACGTGCAAAACGTCTATTCCAATGCTGAAATTCCTGACGAGATCATGGAACAGCTCGGCTAAGGTTTTTCTGCATTGTCCGAGGCCGGTCCCGCCCTGGAGGCGGGGCCGGCTTTTTGTATGTGCAACACGGCGCAGGTGCAATGACTCTGATTCTTGGTATCGACCCCGGCTCGCGGATAACCGGTTACGGTGTGGTTCGCCATACCGGACGCGGCTGCGAGTACGTGGCGTCGGGATGCATCCGCACGGGCAGCGGCGAGCTGCATGAGCGCCTGCAAATCGTTTTTCGTGGCGTGAGCGAGATCATCCGTCAGCATGGCCCGGTAACCATGGGCATCGAGCGGGTGTTCATGGCTCGCAACGCCGATTCTGCGCTCAAGCTCGGCCAGGCCCGGGGCGCGGCCATAGTCGCGGCGGCCGAGGCCGGGCTGGAAATTGCCGAATACACGGCCAGCCAGGTCAAGCAGGCAGTGGCCGGCAGTGGCGGCGCGAACAAGGAGGCGGTGCAGATGATGGTTATGCATCTGCTCAAGCTGACGCAGAAGCCACAGATCGATGCCTCCGACGCCTTGGCCATCGCCCTGTGTCACGCCCATACCCGTTCCAGCCTGGTGCCGCACGGCCTGGGTGTGGCGCGCAGTCGCAACGGACGGCTGCGTCTCTGATAGCATCCCTGCTTTATATAGAAGCGCTGCCGGTTGACCGCGGCGCTCACGAGAAAGGATCCGAGCGTGATTGGACGTTTGCGCGGCACCCTGGCTGAAAAGCAGCCGCCGCACCTGATTGTCGACATCAATGGCCTCGGCTACGAGCTGGAAGTGCCGATGACGACCCTCTATCGCCTGCCGAAGGTGGGAGAAACCGTAACCTTGCACACGCACCTGATCGTGCGCGAGGATGCCCACCTGCTTTATGGCTTCTTTGAAAAGCGCGAGCGGGAGCTGTTCCGCGAATTGATCCGGCTCAATGGCGTCGGTCCCAAGCTGGCCCTGGCGCTGATGTCCGGCCTGGATGTCGATGAACTGGTGCGCTGTGTCCAGGCGCAGGATGCGTCGGCCTTGGTCAAGGTGCCGGGAGTCGGCAAGAAAACCGCCGAGCGTCTGCTGGTCGAGCTGAAGGATCGCTTCAAGGCCTGGGAGACGGTGCCGAGCATGTTCCAACTGGTGCCGAATGGTCCTGCGCCACTGGCGACCGTATCCAGCGCCGAAGCCGACGCGGTCAGCGCCCTGATTTCCCTGGGCTACAAACCCCAGGAGGCCAGCCGCGCGGTGGCCGCCGTGGATGCCAAGGGCCTGAGCAGCGAAGAGCTGATCCGGCGCAGCCTGAAAGGGATGATTTAAGTGATCGAAGCCGACCGTTTGATAACCGCCACCGGGCGCGACCGGGAAGAAGTCCAGGACCGGGCGATACGCCCGCTGCGCCTGGCCGAATACATCGGCCAGCCGGTGGTGCGCGAGCAGATGGCGCTGTTCATCCAGGCCGCGCGCAACCGTAGCGAATCTCTCGACCATACCCTGATCTTCGGCCCGCCGGGGTTGGGCAAGACCACCCTGGCCAATATCATCGCCCAGGAAATGGGCGTGTCGATCAAGAGCACGTCCGGGCCGATCCTGGAGCGTCCGGGCGACCTGGCCGCGCTGCTGACCAATCTCGAACCGCACGACGTGCTGTTCATCGACGAGATCCATCGCCTGTCGCCGGTGGTCGAGGAAGTGCTGTATCCAGCCATGGAAGACTTCCAGCTGGACATCATGATCGGCGAAGGGCCTGCGGCGCGCTCGATCAAGCTCGACCTGCCGCCATTCACCCTGGTCGGCGCCACCACCCGTGCCGGGATGCTGACCAATCCGCTGCGTGACCGATTCGGTATCGTCCAGCGTCTTGAGTTCTACAGCAACGCCGACCTGGCCACCATCGTCAGCCGTTCCGGCGGCATTCTCGGGCTGCCCATCGAGGAAGAGGGCGCCTTCGAAATTGCCCGCCGTGCCCGTGGAACGCCGCGGATCGCCAACCGTTTGTTGCGCAGGGTGCGCGATTACGCCGAAGTGCGCGGCAAGGGCGAGATCACCAAGGGCGTGGCGGATATGGCGCTGAACCTGCTGGATGTCGACGAGCGTGGCTTCGATCATCAGGACCGCCGCCTGTTGCTGACCATGATCGAGAAGTTCGATGGCGGCCCGGTAGGCGTGGACAGCCTGGCGGCGGCGATCAGCGAGGAACGCCACACCATCGAGGATGTGCTGGAGCCCTATCTGATCCAGCAGGGCTACATCATGCGTACGCCCCGGGGGCGGGTGGTGACCCGTCATGCCTATCTGCACTTCGGTCTGAACATTCCGAAACAGTTGGGTGAAGCATCCGGTAGCGATTTTTCTGATTCGGATGATGCGTGACAGATTTATCTTGCGGATTTGTGGTCCTAATCGCCGACTGGCCGTGACGGCGCTAGCAATACGACATGATCCGCAAAAACAGTTGGTTGGGCGGATTGGCAAGCTGAGGAGTTAGCACTAGAGTATGCGCGCGCAAAATGGGGTCGAGCCGTTCGCACATCGCTGTCGCGTTTATTACGAGGACACCGATGCGGGCGGCGTGGTGTATTACGTCAATTATCTGAAATTCATGGAGCGCGCCCGCACCGAAAGGCTGCGCGACCTGGGCTTTGCCCAGTCGCAACTGGCGCAGCAGAACACCTTGTTCGTGGTTCACTCCAGCGAAGCGCGCTACCACGCGCCGGCACGACTGGACGACGAATTGCGGGTGACCGCGCAAGTGCTTGAATTGAACCGTGCCAGCCTGCGCTTCGTGCAGCAGGTCTGGCGCGAAAGTGATGCAACGCTGCTCTGCGAAGGGCAGTTCCTGGTGGCCTGTGTGCGCGCCGATACCTTCAAACCCCGGGCTATTCCCCCCGAACTGCGAGCGGCCTTCGTCGAGGCGGGCAGTCCGGGCATTCATTCAAACGCAGGAGATTAAGCGTGGAAGCTAACGTCGTCGACCATACCTCCATGTGGAGCCTGGTCAGCAATGCCAGCATCGTGGTGCAGCTGGTCATGCTGGCACTGGTTGCCGCATCGGTGACTTCATGGATCATGATTTTTCAGCGCAGCACCATGCTGCGCGCCGGTCGTCGTGCCCTGGACAGCTTCGAAGAGCGCTTCTGGTCGGGTATCGACCTGTCCAAGCTGTATCGCCAGGCCGGGAGCAACCCCGATCCGGATTCCGGGGTCGAGCAGGTCTTCCGTGCCGGCTTCAAGGAGTTCTCCCGTCTGCGCCAGCAGCCGGGCGTGGATCCTGACGCGGTGATGGAAGGCGTCGGTCGTGCCATGCGCGTGGCCATCTCCCGCGAGGAAGAAAAACTCGAGCAGAGCCTGCCGTTCCTCGCCACCGTCGGCTCCACCAGCCCGTACATCGGCCTGTTCGGTACCGTCTGGGGCATCATGAACTCCTTCCGTGGCCTGGCCTCTGCACAACAGGCCACCCTGGCCACCGTTGCCCCGGGCATCGCCGAAGCGTTGATCGCCACCGCGATCGGCCTGTTCGCCGCGATTCCGGCGGTTATCGCCTACAACCGTTTCTCTGCCCGCAGTGAAGTGCTGATCGGTCGCTACTACACGTTCGCCGACGAGTTCCAGGCCATCCTGCACCGCAAAGTGCACACCAGCGAAGAGTGATCAGGTAGACACCCATGGCCCGAGTTCGCCAGAAACGCAAGCCGGTCGCCGAGATGAACGTGGTGCCCTACATCGATGTGATGTTGGTACTGCTGGTCATCTTCATGGTCACCGCACCCATGCTCAACCAGGGCGTGAAGGTCGATCTGCCCAAGGTTTCCAGCGAAGCCTTGCCGCAGGACAACAACGTCCAGGTCCTGACCATTTCGATCAAGGCCGACAAAACCTACTACTGGAACCTTGGCAGCGAAGTCGACACCGACAAGCAGATGGACAAGGCCATGACCTTGCCGCAAATGACCGACGCGGTGACCAAGATCATCGCCGCCGGCCGTGATCAGGGCAAACAGACCCAGGTCTTCATCCGTGGCGACAAGGCTGTCGACTATGGTGCGGTAATGGGCGCCATGGGCGGGTTGCAGAAGGCCGGTGTCGGTAACGTTGGCCTGATTACCGAGGCGCCCTGATGCAACAGCGAGAGCCATCCGCCTCGGAAAGCTACTTCTGGCCCAGCATCTGGGCCATCGCGCTGCACGTCCTGGTGTTCGGCATGCTGTTCGTCAGCTTCGCCATGACCCCTGAACTGCCGCCGTCCAAGCCTATCGTCCAGGCTACCCTGTACCAGCTGAAATCCAAGAGTCAGGCCACTACCCAGACCAATCAGAAGATTGCCGGGGAAGCGAAGAAGACCGCTTCGCGCCAGACCGAAGAAGAACAGATGGAGCAGAAGAAGGTCGAGCAGCAGAAACAGGAGGCTGTGAAGGCCGCGGAACAAAAGAAAGAAGAGGCGGCTCAAAAGGCCGAGGAAGCGCGCGCGGCTGCAGAAGCGAAGAAGGCCGAGCAGGCCAAGGCGGCTGACGAGGCGAAGAAGGCCGAGGCGGCGAAGAAAGCCGAGGAAGCCAAGAAGGCCGAAGAGAAGCAGCTCGCCGATATAGCCAAGAAGAAGGCCGAGGACGAAGCCAAGAAAAAGGCTGAAGAAGAGGCGAAGAAGCAAGCGGCTGAAGAGGCCAAGAAAAAAGCAGCCGAGGACGCCAAGAAGAAGGCCGCCGAGGACGCGAAGAAAAAAGCGGCCGCCGCTGAAGAAGCGAAGAAGAAGGCAGCCGAGGAAGCGAAGAAGAAAGCAGCAGCCGACGCGGCCAAGAAAAAGGCCACCGAGGCAGCCCGCAAGGCGGCGGAAGACAAGAAAGCCCAGGCCCTGGCCGAGCTGCTGTCCGACACCACCGAGCGCCAGCAGGCACTGGCGGACGAGCAGGGCGACCAGGTCGCCGGCGACTTCGACGACCTGATCCGGGCACGGGCAGCCGAAGGCTGGGCGCGACCACCTTCTGCGCGCAAGAACATGACAGTGGTCCTGCAGATCAACATGTTGCCCGATGGCACCATCACCAACGTCAGCGTCGCACGCTCCAGTGGTGACGGTCCGTTCGACAGCTCCGCCGTGGCGGCTGTCAAGAACATCGGGCGCCTGACCGAAATGCAGGGTTTGAAACCGAGCGAATTCAATCCGTATCGTTCATTCAAGATGACATTCACACCTGAGGACCTAGCCTTGTGATTAACCTTCTTAGAGGACTGCTGGTCGTTCTCTGCTGTGCAGCAGGGATGGCCAACGCAGAAGAAAAGAACATTCTGGTGACCAGCGGCAGCGACCGGGCCACCCCGATCGCCGTAGTGCCTTTCGGTCTGCAGGGCGGCAGCGTCCTGCCCGAGGACATGGCCGACATCATCGGCAATGACCTGCGCAACTCGGGTTACTACTCGCCGATTCCGCGGCAGAACATGATCAGCCAGCCGAGCCAGGCCAGCGAAGTCATCTTCCGCGACTGGAAAGCGCTGGGTGCGCAGTACGTGATGGTCGGCAGCATCGTGCCGGCGGGCGGTCGCCTGCAGGTGCAGTACGCGCTGTTCAACGTTGCCACCGAGCAGCAAGTGCTGACCGGCAGCGTTTCGGGCACCGTCGACCAGTTGCGCGACATGTCCCACTACATCGCCGACCAGTCGTTCGAGAAACTCACCGGCATCAAGGGCGCGTTCTCGACCCGCATGCTCTACGTGACGGCCGAGCGTTTCTCCGCCAACAGCACCCGCTACACCCTTCAGCGCTCCGACTACGACGGCGCTCGTGCAGTGACCCTGCTGCAATCCCGCGAGCCGATCCTGTCGCCACGCTTCGCGCCGGATGGCAAGCGCATCGCCTATGTGTCCTTCGAGCAGCGTCGCCCGCGTATCTTCGTGCAGCACATCGATACCGGCCGCCGCGAGCAGATCACCAACTTCGAAGGCCTGAACGGTGCTCCGGCCTGGTCGCCTGACGGCAACCGCCTGGCGTTCGTGCTGTCGCGCGACGGCAACCCGGAGATCTACGTGATGGACATGGGCTCGCGCCAGCTGACCCGTGTGACCAACAACCCGGCCATCGACACCGAGCCTTTCTTCGGCAAGGATGGTTCGACCCTGTACTTCACTTCGGACCGTGGCGGCAAGCCGCAAATCTACAAGACTACTATCGGCAGCGGCGGCGCCGAGCGCGTGACTTTCGTCGGCAACTACAACGCCAACCCGAAACTTTCGGCGGATGAAAAGACTCTGGTGATGATCCACCGCCAGGACGGTTTCACCAACTTCAAAGTGGCTGCGCAAGACCTGCAGCGCGGCAGTGTAAAGATCCTCACGGATACCAACCTTGATGAGTCTCCCACTGTTGCGCCAAACGGCACCATGCTAATCTACGCCACCCGCCAGCAGGGCCGGGGAGTCTTGATGCTCGTCTCTCTCAATGGACGCGTGAGGCTCCCGCTTCCTACCGCTCAAGGCGAAGTCAGAGAACCGTCCTGGTCCCCTTACCTGAACTGATGCGGCGATACACGTTTTACTTAACACACTGGGGTTCATTAGGAGTTTCACGATGGAAATGCTGAAGTTTGGTAAGTTTGCTGCGCTGGCTCTGGCCATGGCCGTAGCTGTAGGTTGCTCCTCGAAAGGCGGTGACAACGCTGGCGAAGGCGCTGTTGATCCAAACGCTGGCTACGGCGCCAACACCGGTGCTGTCGACGGCAGCCTGAGCGAAGAAGCTGCTCTGCGCGCAATCACCACCTTCTACTTCGAATACGACAGCTCGGACCTGAAGCCAGAAGCCATGCGCGCCCTGGACGTTCACGCCAAGGACCTGAAAGCCAACGGCGCTCGCGTCGTCCTGGAAGGCAACACCGACGAGCGCGGTACTCGCGAGTACAACATGGCTCTGGGCGAGCGTCGTGCCAAGGCCGTTCAGCGCTACCTGGTGCTGCAAGGCGTTTCCCCAGCCCAGCTGGAACTGGTTTCCTACGGCGAAGAGCGTCCAGTTGCCACCGGCAACGACGAGCAGTCCTGGGCTCAAAACCGTCGCGTCGAACTGCGTAAGTAATTCGATATGCGAGCGTGCCGTCGTGCTGTAACCGTCCTGGCTCTCGCCCTGCCTCTCATGGCAGCGGCCGAGGTTCCTGTTGTCGATGACAATGCTGGTGGATATAACAGCGCAAGCAGTTATCCGCCGGCAGGTTACGGTACGAACGGCGCCTACGCCGGGGGAGGGGTTTCGACCCCTGCCTCGGCGCAGGGCCAGCTTTTCATGCAGTTGCAACAAATGCAGGAACAGATCGATCGGCAGCAGAACACCATCGAGATCCTGCAGAATGAAGTATCCCGCCTGAAACAGGAGGGCCTGGAGCGTTACCAGGACCTGGATCGGCGTATCTCAAGCGGCGCGGCTCCGGCTCCGTCTGCAACCCCCGAGAATTCCGCTGACGGTGGCGCGACTGCGCCAGCCGCCGGCAACACTGCGGCAGCGGCCAACCAGCCGGCCGCAAGCAGCGAACCGGGTGATCCGGCGAAGGAAAAGCTGTACTACGATGCGGCGTTCGACCTGATCAAGGCCAAGGATTTCGACAAAGCCGCCCAGGCGTTCAATGCCTTCCTGCGCAAGTACCCGAACAGCCAGTATGCTGGCAACGCCCAATACTGGCTGGGTGAAGTGAACCTGGCCAAAGGCGACCTGCAAGGCGCAGGCCAGGCCTTCGCCAAGGTCAGCCAGCTGTATCCGAAGCACAACAAGGTGCCGGACTCGCTGTACAAGCTGGCCGACGTGGAGCGTCGTCTCGGTCATACCGATCGGGTCAAGGGCATCCTGCAGCAGGTGGTGACCCAGTATCCTGGTACTTCGGCTGCCCAGCTCGCCCAACGCGACCTGCAGAAGCTCTGAATCACAGCGTTTGAAAGAAACCCGCGCCTGTCGCGGGTTTTTTCGTTAGAATCTGCCCCCTTTTATTGAAACGCTGCCGCGAATAACGCTATGTCGAGTTCGCGGCGGTGCCTGACGGAGGCGGACAGCCTGTTCAGCTGTCCAGCCCGTGGCGACTATGCAAGACACATTACGCATCACCGAAGTCTTTTACTCTTTGCAGGGTGAAACGCGCACCGCTGGGCTGCCCACGGTATTCGTGCGTCTCACCGGCTGTCCGCTGCGCTGCCAGTACTGCGACAGCGCCTACGCCTTCAGTGGCGGCACTCTTCGCACCCTCGACTCGCTGCTGGAGCAGGTCGCCAGCTATCGCCCGCGCTACGTGTGTGTAACGGGTGGCGAGCCACTGGCCCAGCCGAACGTCATTCCCCTGCTGAAGCAGCTGTGTGACGCCGGCTACGAGGTCTCCCTGGAAACCAGTGGTTCGATGGATATCTCCGCCGTCGATGAGCGGGTCAGTCGCGTGGTGGACCTGAAGACCCCTGGTTCCGCCGAAGTCCACCGCAACCGCTACGAGAACATCGAACTGCTGACCGCCAACGACCAGGTCAAGTTCGTGCTTTGCTCGCGGGAGGACTACGACTGGGCGGTGTCCAAGCTGATCCAGTACGGGCTCGACAAGCGTGCCGGCGAAGTGCTGTTCTCGCCCAGCCACCATGAACTGAACGTCACTGATCTGGCTGACTGGATCGTCGCCGACAACCTGCCGGTTCGCTTGCAGATGCAGTTGCACAAACTGCTCTGGAACGATGAGCCGGGACGCTGAGAGGAGCTTCTGCAATGACTGAGAAACGTGCGGTAATTCTGCTGTCCGGCGGGCTGGATTCGGCCACTGTGGTCGCCATGGCAAAGGCCGAGGGCTACCAGTGCTACACCATGAGCTTCGATTACGGCCAGCGCCACCGCGCCGAGCTGGATGCCGCCGCCCGGGTCGCCCGTGACCTGGGTGTGGTGGAGCATAAGGTGATCGGCCTGAATCTCAACGGTATCGGCGGTTCGGCACTGACCGATAGCAGCATCGATGTTCCTGAGGCTCCCAGTGAAGGCATTCCGGTAACCTACGTGCCGGCGCGCAACACGGTGTTCCTGTCCCTGGCCCTAGGCTGGGCGGAAGTGCTGGAGGCACGGGATATCTTCATCGGTGTCAACGCCGTGGATTATTCCGGCTACCCTGACTGCCGTCCCGAGTTCGTCGAAGCCTTCGAGCGCATGGCCAACCTGGCGACCAAGGCTGGTGTGGAAGGGCAGGGGTTCCGCATCCAGGCACCCTTGCAGAACCTCAGCAAGGCACAAATCGTCCAGGCGGGAATCGCACGAGGAGTGGATTACAGCCTCACCGTGTCCTGCTACCAGGCGGACGATGACGGACGTGCCTGCGGCAAGTGCGATAGCTGCCGTCTGCGTGCCGAAGGCTTCGCAGCGGCCGGTATTCAGGACCCGACGCGATATTTTTAAATTATTTTGCGATGGGGTGTTGATTTCCCGTTAGAAATCAGTATTATACGCGCCATCCAACGGGTCGTTAGCTCAGTTGGTAGAGCAGTTGGCTTTTAACCAATTGGTCGTAGGTTCGAATCCTACACGACCCACCATTTCACAGCGGTTCGTGAGTACTAGAGAGGGGGGCTTGCCAGCCATTGTCTAGTCTTGCAGCCGTCTGGAGCGAACCTTAGGCGCGCTTCAGCGTGATGTCAATATGAAATAGCCCGCGGCCTGCACCGGTCTGCGGGCTTTTTCGTTTAGCTTTCCCAACACGCCGGCTAGCTGGACTGGCATGCTGCTCGCCTGTAGTGAAACGGGACAATCTCTTAAAGCACATCCGCTCAGCTGACGCAGATCGTCGATTTCTGGCCACGGTCGGTCCTACCTCCCCTGGCATCCTTCGCAAAAATAAAATGGCTAACGATGAGGCGTCAGGTCCACCTGTACGACCCAGCGGTGCTGAGAGGTGACACTTGCTCCATCAGCGCTCCAGGGTCGAAAGAGTCCTCAGAGGGACTGCACGGAGGGATTCCGAGGTCAGCCCATAAGGTACCTGGTCCATCCCATCCCAGTTCGTGGGAGAGCCCGGTCGTCGGTGTGGAGATCTGCTCCAGCGGATATTTCCTTGGGCGCTTCTGTTTTGGCAGCGCTAGAAATAATTCGTGCGCTGAAGAAACCTGGATGTCACTCAAATCACCAGTTTTTTCTTTGGCAACTTTCGTAGCGTCTTCATCAGAATCTGAAGAATTTTGGCCACTAAGATCCACTTGCTGTGGTAACGCTTTTGGTTGAGAGGGATCTGGCCGGAAGGGATCTTCTCGGCGTTCAAGTCTAATCGCTCCTTGGTGCAGGCTCCGTTCGTCGAGTACAGCTCGCATATGTTCATAATCGACTTCGATATAACTCATCGTCGTCGCTATATTCGAGTGGTTTAGTAGTGCTTTTGTCAGATGTATATTGCGTTCTGGTTGCCGCATTAAGTCGGTCGCCAGAGTGTGCCTAAATCTATGAGGCGTCATCCTAATGCCAAACGCATGGGTAAGCTTTTTGAACATATCCTCAATTTGATGAATGTTCATCGTTTTAGATCTGTAATGGATCGAAAAACGGTTTACATTGAATAGCTGGTCTTCATCCCTGAAACCCATGTTTCTGGCAGCAGTAACGATTCTTTCTATATGTGGCTCAAGCCCCTTCATTATGGGAATGCAGAATCCTCTGTGAGTTTTCTCTGTTTCAGCATTCACATATATGAGCTTCTTGGTCCAATCAATATCTTTTAATCTGATGCAGAGCAACGCGTTCAGGCGGATACCTGTATAGTAAAAAATCTCGAACGTGGCGAGCCAAAACCAGGCCGGCGTGATTTTCGCGCGAGCTCCAGTGTTCTCCTCCTGGGCTACGAGGCTGGTGAGCCACCTTCGTGCGCTTTTGATCGCATCGCCTCCAATTATCTTGCTGGGCCGCTTTGGTGGAATAAGTGTGGTCTTTTTAAATGGGTTGGCAATGGAGTCTGAGAGTATTCCATACTCAATCCCGTAACCCCATATCGTGCGCAGATGATTTGAATAGGTATTCCAGCTACGCTTTGATAGTCCTCCATCGACGACCTTGTTTCGCCAGGCGAGAATGGCACGCCGATCAATCGACTCGACTTCTGCACATTGTCCAAAATGTTTTTCAAGCGATTTGATCGCTGCACCATATGTCTTAGCGCTAGCCTGTCTCAAATCGTGGTCGGCCAGATAATCGTTCAGCAGTTTCTGGGGCGTCATTTGGCAGCCCCTTCCGTCACCCTTCGTAAACTAGGGTTGTTCATAGGCTGCTCTGAAAATACTAACCCTGGATCTTTGAGAACATAGCCTCTCAACTGAGATGTTTTTCTTGGACCTATCACATCATAGGTCCAGATATTCAACTGATCATTGGTTTTGACGTGAGTCTTTTCTTTTTCAAAAGCGCGTTGTACGTACTGCCAAGTTGCTGATCCAGATTTTCCGATGCTCTTTTCGAGCCCTGGATGTTCAAGCACATATCGCTTGAAGATCCCTGGGGTGACTAGCATTACAGTGTCGTCAACTGTGTGGACTAGGGCTTTGGTATCGTTGATGATCAATTTGTGAGAGGCAACACCTGCTTTAACCCAAGCGACGAAAGCCCCTCCTAGCGCATTACTGGTAGGCATTGTGGTGACATCGTTCCGTGCAGCATTCCTTGCTGTGGCTGCTATAGAATCCTCAGCCGTTTCATCCTCCTCATGTCCATGATCGAGAGGGAAGGCGGCTGCTGAGCCATAGCTAGCACTTGGCTCAACTGATGGCCCAGTGATATCACTATACAGCGACAGCAGTTCGTCGCGCTCAGATGATTGGAGATCAGTCGATGGACCCGGCTGCACCAGCGGTCTGGGCTGTGCCGGTACTCGAGGGGCTAGGCCTGTACCGTCGACTGGCTCATTCGGTATCTCACAGACGTTATTCTCACCGCTGCCCGCCTGGGTGACTGCAACCGGTTCCTGCTCAAGGGTTAGGTTGCCCTCATATGGAGGAGGTAGGTCGTCCGGATTTGGCCATACGAGTGCCGGCGAGATTTTCAGGAACGTGAAGCTGTTCTTCCAACCGCGGCCGTTGTCGATGGTGGCTTTCCAGATAGCTTTATCCTGCGCATTGGTCTGGATGATCGCCTGGTCCTGCAGCATGTTGAAGAATGGTGCATTGGAGGTTGGCACTCCCTCTATGCCCTGGGTCAGCATGTATGCCCGGAGCTGATCTGCTGCAGGCTTACTCACCAGCCAAAGCGCATCCTGAGTCAGCCAGCCGTCTGCAGGTCCGTCCGGGTGATTGAGCTTGAGTTTCTCCCGCACCAGGAATCGCAGGCCGTCGGCGAGTTGCCTCTGCAGTGATTGTCTGGGGGCTGTGAGCGCGCGCTCCGGATTTCCTCCCAGTTGTTGGGCAACCGATGCTTTGTCCGCCTGGACGACAATTTCGCCGAGGATGCCTGCATGCTCGTATTGGCCTGCGAGCAGGTAGATCAGCTGCCTCCATAGTTCAGGAAAACTACTTAGCCAGTCGAGAATCCCGGTGTCCAGGACCTGTAAATACACCAAGGCTGAAGCAGCCCCGTGTAACTGGTACTCCCTACCTTTGACGTACTTGAAGCGGTAGGGGCGGCTGATGGGACCATGCCACGGATGCCACGGTCGGCCGTCCTCCAGTTCCACGCGGAGATCAACAGCGATCTTCCCCAGGTCATGTAGGAGTGCTCCGTAGGCTGCTGCTGCGGTCCATGCTTCAGCTTGGGCCGACTGCGACTCCGGTGGCGCTCCGATCGGCAGAAGATGCGTCTGACGGATCTTGAGGGCGTAGGCCATGATCTCCAGGCCATGGTCCAGGAGGCCCCCAAGATGGGCATGGTGATGGTTTTCTGAAGCAGGGAGCAGTTGCACCAGCTCTGCGTAGCGTTCGAGCGGCTTGAGGTAGAGAGTGTTGAACTGAGCTCGTGAGAGCGAAGCTCTGCGCCAGATATTCTCCAGGAGCTGCTGACGAAGTGGGCTCTGCAGCAGAGCAGCAGCCTTCGTGGGGAGGTGGAAGCCCCGCGGTGAGGCTTCTGGTGTTGGTTGAGCCGGTTTGCGGCTGAACCAGGAGAGGAGTTGCATAGGTTGCTCCATGGCGTGTGCATGGAGCGGGCTTTTCTCCTAATGCCAAGATGGCATCAACGGAAAAGCGAATTTCTGCGGTTATGGATTTCTTGGCAGATGGCCATCATTCATGGGCAGAAACTCACTAAAACTTGAGGGTCGGAGTGGGCGCCTGCTTCTGTTGCGGGCTAGGAGTATGGTCTGGTCTAGGAGGTGCGGGGAACAAATCCGGTGCATATTCATGCAGCGCATGGGTTTCTACTACATCTCCCTTTTGGCTAACTCCGAGGACCGTTGAAAACGTTTCTGGTGTCATCCCTCCCGCGCTCCCTGCACGCCCATCTGGAACTTTATGTGCTGCCAACAATTTAATGTATGTATCAAACTCCTGTTTTGGAATGCCGCAGGCCAGAATGTCAATAGGATTGTAATAACACTTTTCTTCGTTGGTGTCGAAATAAAGCTCGGCTCTCAATTGGAGAGCACCCTGTTCAAGTGCGCCATAGATAAAATAGTGGTGAGTGTAGTTTGAAAGCTCTTTTTTTGCTTTTTCATAATCCAGAAATAAAGATATTTCAGATGGTAGGAACTCACGAGTTCTCTTGAATTCAATTAGAACAAACTTCTCCGCCACGCCGAATACTGCGTCGCCTGCATATCTCTCGTGTACACCCGCCAGCGGAGCTGCAAATCCCATTTTTTGACTGAGAACTAGCCGAGCCACATATGCGTATTCGACAGTCTTTTCAAACCATACCGGTGCCTTTTTCATAGCTTTTCCTTTATACAGTTGTGACCTTTTGGGTAGGGCTTTTACCCTTGTGATCCATTCCATTATCCATTAAATTGCTTTTCCATTTTTGGCCCATTTATCCCTTTTGCAGTGGGCTTAAGCTCGGGCTTTCAGTGGAGGTAATTTAAGAATTTGTTTTTGGAAAAGATAAAATGTCGACTCTACAATAGGGATTATTTCGTCGATATAGGCAGCATCAATATCTAGCCAATATTTTTTGTTGTGTATGTGTGTAGATGAGTTTGCGAGTGTCTTAGCGGTATTTTTGTACTCGTCGGTTATTTGGCAGTCAGCATGTGCGATGATATTTCTTAGGTTGCTAAGATTTTCAATAGCACGCCAGTGTTCCGAGTCGAGTTCGATGCCGAATCTTGTGAGAAATAGCTTGTGGCGCGTTATGTTCTTTTTGAAGCGGTATTTTGGTGTTTTTAGTTCTTTTTTAAAAGTTTCTGTCTGCTCGTTTATCGCAATAATGAATGTGCTGGCGGTAACGAATATCGATTCAAAGGTGCTAAAAATGCTCAGAACTAAAGTTTTTATCAGGATTTCATTATGTCTGCTGTAGTGTCTTCTTCGTGTGATGTTGTTTAAGATTGCTATCGTTTCAGGGTCGTCATTTTCTTCGGCTTTGTAGCGGTTTGTGTATTTTTCGTCTAGAGGGCGGAGTGTTTTGTCAATAAGTTCTCTGTAGTCTTTTATGTCTTTTATTTTTGCGCGGCTATCTCGGTTGATGACGTTGGCTATCAGGGAGTAATGGTAGTCTATGCTTTTCTGGATTTCGTCTGTCATGATTAATCTATTCTGATTGGCCACTTCTAAAGTTAACATCTTGTCGTTTAGCATCGATGCCCTGAGGCTGTGGGGTTTCTGCTGTGTGACATTCAAACCGTCTCCCTTTGAGCGCTCTGCACCTTACAGTAGATGCTGCAAGTGCCTGGTATCCTCCATCGCATCATGTAAGATTCGGATGATCTCAATAACCTGATCTGTCCCTATGCGATAGAAGACAACGTGACGGGGACTGATTGCGCGACCTTCAGTAGTCTTCAGCACGTTGAATGAAAGATGCAGGCTGCGGAGACCTGGTGAAAGCTCATCGCGCATTCTGCTGCCGGGGAGCGCTGGTTGTTCCGCAATGCGATGGAATGTTATCTGTAGCAGGTCTTGATACCGATTCCTGACAGACTCGCCTAATCTCACTTGGGTAAAACGGAGGGTATCGGCGATGTCGGTGCATGCTTGGGGAGGTATGCGAATCATGGCCCTACTCATGCTTTACTGCTCGCTCGGCTTCCAAGGTTGTCGAGGTAGTCCGTGAGGTTGGCTGGATCAACTTCTTCGTACTGGCCCGCTTCGACCTGCATGATGCCAAGTGATGTAGCGTTTCGCAGGGCTTCGAGCCGGGCTGCCTCAGCTGCTTCGTGCTCGAGCAACATCCGTATGCCTGCCCGTACGACCTCGCTGAAGTTCTGGTAGCGACCTGTGTTGACGAGATCATCTATGGACTGCTCCATCGGCTTAGGAACGACGACGTTGTGGGTGGCCATGAATGTGGACCTGATGAGTGGTGATGGCGCTTTATGCCATGCCCCTTGCGAAAATGCCAAAGGTGTCGTATATCTGATGGCAAGATGCTCTCACCGAGCAAGGAGATGGATCATGACTGTTGCCGCCAAACACTCGATTGCCTTCCGCTTAGGCCGGGCTCTGGGAGGCGTGGCACGTTTCTTCATGCATGACATGAATCCGACATTGCGCTGGGTTAAACGGTTATTCCTAGCCGCAGTTATTGTGCTCATTTTAGCAAACTCGATTAGTTGGGTTATGTCGGTGCTGCTGACAGTCTTTTCTCTAACTCTCGGACTGTATGCGCTTTCCAAAGTTGACCTCGTTAAGGTTGAACTCTTTTCCGAGGATGAAGAGGCGCCATATGGTCGAGATGTTTTCGAAAGGCCCCTTGATTCTTATGGTAGATCAGTTAAATAGATGCTGGCTCAGTACTTAGTGTATCAAGCCAGTATCACCATGATGCGCTCAGCTCTTTGAAGCTCCTCCAGCAACTGACTTAACTCCGCCCTCAACTAGGGTTCCTGCTTTTTGACCTGCCCGTTGCACTGCTCCAGTCCCTTCTGACAGCCCACTTAGAATGGTCCCTGTTTGCACTCCAGCCCAGCCAAGAGCCAGTACCCAAAAGGTTGGGAGAATGATAAACATCGAACCCATGACAAAGTTCAAAATTGCATCTTGAGTAGTGGTGTTCAAGCCCATTACAGGATCAAAGGATAAGTGCGGCGATCCCGACCCATACAGAACGTCAATGATTGTGCTGTCGACCCATCTCGCCAGCTGAAACCAGAAGTCTACAAAGATTAAAGCGAACATCGTTACTGACATTGTCATGGCAACTTTAAGTTGATATGCGCCGATGATCAGTACCAATGGAATGCAGATGACCATGGCCATCTTGAGGAAGGCCACGACCATCGGTAAGGCTTGGCGCACCATGTCCATCGCCGGGAAGAATGCCAGCGAGCCAACGGCGACCCCTAGTGTTCCGCCTGCACGAGCAAGGCCATTCCAGACTGTTCCATCGACCTGTCCGCCATAGTCGGTGTAGACGTCCCCGTTGACCTGGCTGGATGGCGACACGAGCTGGCGAATCATCGAGTCGGTTACTTCCTCTTGGGACAACCACTTTGCCCACCCGAGGAACTGGTTCAGCAGGCTTGGCTCGACCTGGGCTTTCAGTCGGTCCCGTAAGCCGATGCTCCCATCTGACCACCACTGCCTGCAGGTGGGGTACCCACCACCCCCGGTCACCTGGGGCATCCCGTCATCGCGTTTCGTGTCATACGGCCATGATGTACGAGGCGTTCTGGAGTAATCCGTGTCGTAGTAACCGGCAGTGTTGAGCAGGTAACGGGACCCGATCCAGTTCAGGTCCTGCAGGGCCTTCTGGTCTTTGGCGATCGACCTAATGTCCGGCTGACGCATGAACAGGCGCGCACGGGAAGGACCGAAGCAATCATGGGTGAAGTCTGCCACCTCCTGCGCGAGCAGGGGATTGCCGATCCTCATCGCGTCGACCTCCATGCGCATTTGCCTCAGATCCGTACCGCAAGGGATTGCTGCAACAGCACCGCTATTCAACCCCTTGGACAGCGCGTGTACGAGCGCCCACCACACAGGCACCTTCGCGCTCTTGCCGGCCAACGAACTGAAGGTGGTGTTCCAGCCTGTCTCCGAGGGCGCCGGCATCAGCACCTGGCATTGTTTCCCTCGCGCCTGGTCGAACTGCAGAGTGTCAAACCCCACCGAGATGGCTGGCACAGCACACAGTGAAACGACCACGTACCCTACGTACAGCTGGGTTTCAATGCGAGCCAGGGACAGCACACCCTTGTTGCCTTCGTCGGCACCTTCTCCTCGTACCTTGATCCACTCTCGGGCCACGATGATTATGAAGGGCAGGGCGAACAGCCCCGTGTCGGAGATCATGTCCCAGATCCCGTTGTTGATGATCCACCCTACCAGGGTGAGGTAATACTCGAGGTAGTCGTTCGTGTAGAGCGTCATAGGACCTCCGACCAGGTGATCGGCGCCTTCGAGATCTCGATGATCACGAACAACAGGAGGACCAGGAACTCGATCCGCTGAACCCCTTTGGATGGCTGATTTTCTTCGTTCCCCGGTAAGCGCGCCTTCAACTTCACCCAGGCGAAAATGATGCTGCCGTATAGGGCGAGTCGCCACAGCAACAGTGGTAAGTAATTGCCCTCACGCCATTTCAGCCAGGTGTCGAACACGCCCATATGATTGACCGCGATGATGCCGAGCAGAATGCTCAGCAGTAGTATCGCCACGCTCAACAACACGCCTCCCAAGAGGACTTTGAGGGGGTGTGATTTTTTCTCGACATCTTCCGACATATTCACTCCTTGCCGGCAGGCTTCTGCAACTGAATCAGGCGATCCTGTTCAGGCGCCGCTTCGTAGATCGAGCGAGAGTTTTCGGCGCGCGACTTACCCCGTTCAATGATTTTCATCGGGGAGTTGTTGGCGAGCTGCTGCCGCATGTCGAGCTCGGTCTTGAGGTTGGAGATGAGTTGCTGAAGCGTGTCGACCTGCCCGAGTGTGGCCTCAACAGCCAGTTTGTTCGCATTCACGTTGGGCTCCTTGCTGCCTGTAATCAGCATGCGCTGCAGCAGCAGACCTTTCTCCAGAACATCAGCCAGGGCGACCTCGGATGCCAGGCGGGAGGCCAACACCGCCTGATCCCGCTCGTCACGAAGGGCTGTAATGACGCCGCGGGTAATGGGAAGGGAGTCACTACTTGCCTCACGCAGCTTCTCCGAGGTGATCTGTGTCCCGGGCTTCAAGAGCTCCTGCAGGGCTGCAAGTTTCTTGTCATAGGTTTCCTGGATCAGCGGCGTCAAGCCCACACCCGGAGTCGAGGTGGTGGTGCAGCCTTCACAGGTTTGCAGTTGTTGCTCCCCCAGGACCCGATTTGCGAACTGGGCCGCTTCGGCCGGAGATTCCCAACTTCCGCATACCAGCCCATTGGAGCAGTTGGACTGCGGGATGCTCGAGGTGTCCTGAGCTGCACGGTTGTTGAGGAGGTTGTAGCCTGCTTTGGCGACGTCCCCAACTACCTTGATGGGCGGCTGCCCATTGCCACCGGCCTGTTTTCCGCCGACCCAAGTCACGCCATTCGATCCTGGTGCTTCCTCGACCTTGTCGATCACTGCCACTGCATCGTTGCTGGATGCCAAGGCTTGCCCCATCTTCTGACCCTCAGCAACCTTGCCCCACCCCATCTGGCCGCCCGCAATGTCGGCCATTCGTTCGGCCATCGCCCTGCAAGTACCCTTCGATCGGTCGTAATCGAGGCGAGCCTGCAGGATCCCATTCGTCAGCAGGTTGTAGAGTGCGGGATTGGCTCGCTGCAGGATCAGAGCTGGCAGTGACGTGACGGCGCCGGTCGCGTTCTGGATTACGCTACTCATGATCTGCTGGAAACCCTGCGTTGCGCCATTCAGCTGGTTCTGCAGAGTGTTGCTAAGATCCATATTTCCGCAGACCAGATTGTTCTGCCAACCGGCGCCGACGGTGATGCTCTCCATTTGGCCAGCGCTGCCCATCTGAACAGCGCTGCCACCACCGATGCTGTAGAGCACGTCATCTCCAATCACGCTTCCCTGGGATTCAACCTTGATCGGGTCGGCGGCTTCCGCCCAGCACCAAGAGACCCCCATGCCGGCGGCCAAGGCGATCGCAGCGGTCAGTTTGCTCATAGATTTCTCCAGGTCATATCTCATTGGAAATCGGTGCTTCCCAGGAAGGTTTGTCCCTTGCGCTCGCAGCATGAGTAGGGACGCCAGAGGGCCCAGGCGTAGGCTTCATCAACCGCGTCGACGTTAGGGGGTGGGGAAGGAAAGACAACGCATGTTGGGCTCATAGTCGGCGTGAGTTGCTGCCATTTACCTGTGCGAGCATCGCCTTCTTTCAATTCACCAGCGGGCCAGTAGCCTGGCTCAGCTTGAGCGAGCATCGGTAGGTATACGTGGGGTTGCCCGGAGCGTGTCGTGATATCGCCCGCGCGCTGAGCAATGACTGCTCCGGCTTTAAAATCCTCGACCTGGTGGATGAATCCGCTGCGTGGATAGATGCTTCCCCACATGTCGGCAGATTGAGTTTCGCCGACGTCACGCATGCCCGGTGTCAATGCCTCTGGATAGACTGACTCGGGAACCCCATACCGCCAAGCGAGAGAATCCAAAGTGCTGAGCATGTAGGGCACATAGGGTGTAGTCGCACCGTGGCAGGAATAGCCAAATGAGCTGACGAACCGACTGAACACCGCAGCTCCAGGGTGGCCAATGACATCTGCCTCCTTGAACTTCGTGATGTTGTTCTCTGCGTTGTGGTTGGTTGTTCCATCATTACCGGCCTGCGCGGACGCGCTCGGAGCCCCCGTGGAGCTCACCTCTGTCCACGGGTTTTCCCCGGTATTGGCGTAGGCAGACACCACCGCATCTGGAATGTAGTGACGTACTTTGGTGGAGGTTTTGACTTTGCAGCCGAAGTTCGTACATAGCAGCCAGTAGCAGATGCCGACTACTTTGTATTCAAGGCAGATAGGCGAGGTGGTGGAGGCGAGAATCGCCGCCGAGCTGATGGCCGCGGAGGCTGAAAAAGGTAGCGCCGAGGTTAGAAGCGCAGCCAAGGTGAGTCGCGGGATTCGTCTCATCATCGCCCCCTTGCTTGGTTGATTGCCTTAATGGCTGCAGCCACGTCTGGTTGGCCGTACACCACATACCGGCGATCGACGACGACTGCCGGCAACTTTGAGACCCCGACAGTCCAGGCATCAGCATTGCCCTGCTGGGCGGTAGCCAACTGTTGCATGAGGGCAGCTCCGGCCGGCGTGCCCATCAATTGCCTAGCGGCGAGCGCGGCTTGGTGCGGGTTGGGTGGTAACTTCCTGGACAACTGCTCCTCGATGCGCTGTTGATCATCGAGCTTGATGATGCGCACATCTGCCGGTACGGAGTTAAGTGGGTGCGCCGTGTCTGTGATGGCCCAGGTCTCGGCATGCGCGGTGCCATTGGCTAAGGCGAGGACGAGCAATCGCAATGCTCGCGATGAAGGCGGAGGGATATTCAACATGGGACTGCACCTAAGGGTAGGGGAGGCCGATACAGGAAAACGGATCGGCCCTTCAAGCGCAGTAGGAAATAGATACCTGACGGTGTTTGGATTTCTCTGGCGATAGGCGTAGGGGCTAAGCAGAGCGTTAGAGGTGTGAGCTAGTCGAACCATTCCTCGTCATCAGGTGCAAGTTCTTCCAGATTCCTATCGAGCTGCAGCTCGATCACGGTCCCAGGGGCTGGGGCATACCAGTCGACTATTACGAACCGACCTTTACCTATGGTCTCGTCATAGTCCATGAGCACGCAATCGTCGTTCCACCCCTGGAGAGCCCTGCTTAGCTCATTTTGTGAAGGGAATTCTTCCCCGGCCGGCTCAAGATGAAACCATCCATGGCCAGAGCCTGCGCTTGGAAAGAATCTGCTTGGTAGGTTGCTTTCTTCTTCATTGTTGTCGTTGCGCGAGACCGTGAGTTTGATCATTACCTCGACAAGCCCTTGCGCAGTGGGGCTTGGGCGGCGAGGTCATCGATGACCGACAACAGCGCGACGCTATCCACCGGGCCCTCCATGCGGATGCTGTGTCCTGTCAGGCTGTCAGTGACCTCAATCGTGGGGGTAGCGGCAATGCCGCGGCTTTTTGCCTGAGCCAGCTGTCGATCAACCGCTGCACGGATAACTTCTGTCCTAGCGCAATGGGAGAGATCCTCCGCGGAGACTCCGGGTAGCTTCAATCCACCTGCTAGGCCCTGGCCATTGCTGCGGCTGCGTAGCAGGACCTGGTCGATCGCTTGCCAGAACGCCGAAGCCCCCCCTAAGGTTCCTGCGCATTGGACGAGTCGTGCCTCCGATACTGCTGCAGCACCATGGGTATCGAGGGGGAAGTGATGCCAAGCGAGCTTCACGTTATCTTGCTCGCTCACCCATTGCTTCAATTGCGGGGTGTATACCCTGCAATAAGGGCATTCGAGGTCGGCGTATTCTGTAATAGTCCAGCGAGCGGAAGCCTTTCCGTAAAACCATTCGTCCTCCACGGTCGAACGATATAAAGAAAGATGTGAAGAAATAGCCTTAAGCGTAAAGACAACCGTGAGTACAACACCCAACCCAAGTACGGTAATAATTTTATGTGATGGATTCATTGTGGAGACTCCATCGCGCTTGGCGTTATGGGATCGCCTGGGGATTTAAAAGCTGAGTGGCGTTGCAAAGTCTCCATTAAGTCGCGGAGGGCACCGTCCGGTTGTGGGTGCTGTTTCAGCCATTCATTCAATGCTCCTTGAATCAGCGGCATGATATCTCGCCGATCAATGGCGTTTTTTTTAATTTGTTGTAACTCATCAATCAGCACCGGGGCGCAGACCGATAGCGACTGAAGTGTATCGCGTCCCGGGTCTTTGAGCAGTTGGGTCAGGTTATCGATGATATTCTGGGTCAGGATGTTCATGACTCTCATGCCACGCGCTCCACGGCCTTCTTAGATTGGGGAAAGGTGATGGGGAAGGGGTGAATACCGCGCTTGCGGTCCAGTTCTGCTGCCACCTGCAGTGCGGCGTGAAGTTCATCGCAGCCAAGCGCCTGCATGATTTCATAACGTTGCCGCTTTTCTTCTGGCTCAGTCATGGCCAGGGCGAGGCACAAGCTGGGCGGCACTACCCGGAACAGCATCTCGATCCGCTTGGCCAGGATGATGCCTTCGGTGAACTTGCCGTTCTCTTTCCTTGCCGAGAGCATCATCGTCTTCTGTGCCGGTGTGAGCTCACGGAAGCGCGCAATCTTTTCCACCTCGTCGGGCGGCATGTTCAAACAGATCCACCACTCGATCATGTTGAGCAGCGCGGATGCTTCTGGGGGGATGTCGTCGACGTTCTGGGTTGCCATCCAGTACCAGGCGCCCAGTTTTCGCCACATCTTGGTGATCTTCACCGAGTAAGGGGAGAGCAGTGGCACTTTCAATGGGATGTGGCCTTCGTCGGTGAAGGCAATCAGCGGTCGACCTTTAAACTGGTCTCGCTCCGCGATGTTGTTGATGGTGTTGAGCAGTGAGATGTAGGCGATGGCCATTTGGGCCTGATAGCCCTCACGCGCATAGGTAGCCAAGTCCACGATCGTGATGTCGGCCTCCGGCCAAGCGGTGCCTGGACGGTTGAACATCTCGGCTTCTGTACCCATGGTGAACATCCCCATGGCCTCTGCCATTTCCATGAATCGGATGCGCCGGCTTTCAGGGAGTTTGTCGTCACTGGCCATCGCTTGCAGCGCTGCGCTGATATCTTCAGTGAGTACTGGACGGTTCTCGCTGACACATAGCTCGGCCGCGTTGAGGATGCACTGGCGGATGGCACTGCGGTCAGCACGAGTGAGCCGAGCGTCTTCCTTGGACTCGCCGCCTGTGATCATCAATCGGGCAGTGATCTCCAACTCGCCCAAGATGTCCCGCTGCTCGTCTTCCATCCCCGCCAGGGCGTCGGCCAGATGTTGGTCTGAGGCATCCACGTCCGCCGCATTCAGAACCTTTACCTGGTCCTTGTTTTTGACGAGTTGCACCGCGTCTACGAAGGGGGCAAGGCTCACGCCGCTGCCTGGGGCTAGCCGAACTCGGTTGACGGTCAGGCCGAGCCGCTTGGCGAAATCACCCAGCAGCCCGAAGCTGTTGCCGGCCTCGATAATAAAGAACCTCGGGCGATACAGTGCTATGGCTTGCATGATCAGGTAGTTGGCCGTTGCAGACTTACCGGCGCCCGTGGGCCCGAACAAGAACAGGTGGGCGTTCATCTGGCGATCGAGCTTGTTTAATGGGTCGAAGGTCAGCGTTGCACCTCCCCTGTTGGACAGCGTGAAACCTGGGTTACCTGTACCAGTGGAGCGCCCCCACACCGGTGCCAGGTTCGCGATGTGTTGTGTGAACATCAGCTGGGTGTACCAATCCAAGGCGCGATTTTCATTCGGGTCGAAATTGCAGGGTAACAACCGCAGGTAGCTGTTCAGGGGAGCTACCTCGTCCTGTGGCTGGACTGGCTGCATGCCGGCGCCGAGGAGGACGTTGCACAGACTGGTCGTGCGTTCCTCGAGCACGGCTTTATCCTGACCGCGCAGGAAGAAACCAACACTTCCCCTATAGAGCTTGTGCTTGCGCCCGAGGATGGACCGTGCCGTTTGTACGTCATCCCGGGTGTGGCTGGATGCCTGGGTGTCGCCGATGGCCTTCCTGGAGAGTTGTTCAAGATGCCCTTCCAGCAGATCCTGCGGAGTCGGCACCATGGTGATGCACAGCACGGTATCCTCAGGCAGGCGGTCAAACAGCGAGTTCAATGAGTCTGCCTGCTTGGTCTCACCGGTCAGGTGTCCAGTGAGGGGGGCATTTTTCAGGCGATCAAGTATCACAACGCGGTGCGGCATGCCGTCGAACGACCAAAGACCGCTGTCGACATTCGAACGCGGCTCTCGAAAGAACAAATTCTCCGAAAAGTCGGTACCGCTGGCCACCGGCAGCTCACCCTCGTCGAGCCCGCGGGGTGGGTGGCAGACCGTGTCGTAGAATCGACGGATATCGCGATCAGTCGTGCCCAGGTGATCTGGGTATGGATTGAACCAACCCACAAGCCAGCGCTTGATAGCGTGGCCATCCATGCGCTTGGTTGTAACGCCGGCGTTGGCCAGAGACCCCTTGAGGCGATCGCAGATTGCTTTGAGGTATGCGGCAGGCTCCTGTCCGCGAACCACGAGGTCCTGTTTCTTTACCCGGCGATACACCACCAGGCGGACTTTCCGGGTCTGCCCACGCCATGGAAGGTTGCTGACGGCTGTGTCGACGAACAACCCACCGGGCTTGGAGATGGACTCGAGGTGGTGGCGGAACAGCGCGAGATACAACTTGGTGAAGTCTGTGTTTTCAGCCCGGGGCTGAACGTAGGCATGGAGTTTCTGCAGATAGTCACCCCAGTCCGTTTCGTCCTGGGCGTAAAGCTGTACGACCCAGTGCGAGCTTTCAAGCTCGTCAAAACTGTCCTGCAGGACGCCTTGCAACGCATCGCGAGCTTGTTGAAGCCAGTCGTCGGAGCGCCCCTCGGTCCCGATCGGGACCAACTCGAAAAACGCCGCCCTGCTAATGCCATCCTCGAGGAGCATGGCTTCTTCCTCTGGCAGATATTCGGCCCATGGCAGCATGTCTACGAACGACGGGTTGACCTCGTACATGCGCGACACGTCAGCTTTCGTCGCCGGCCGACGTTTAGGGTTTTGCCAGTCGGTAGGGGAAGGGATGCCCATCGACTCCAGACGGGCAATGTACCGGTCATTTGCAGCCAGGCGGTTTTCCTCGTTGGTGGCCGTGCTGGCTGTTGCGGGATGGTCGTCGACCAGGTCGGGATCGGTTGTTGTCTGGCCGAGCACGGGCTCGAGCTGCGTTGCAGAGCCTTTGTCCAGCCATTTGCTGAAGAACTGCATCAGTACTCCTCCGTCCGCTCGCCTGGCATGGCGTACTGCACGCGTTGATACATTGGGAATACCGTGGTGTAGCCAGGTACCGGTACCGGGTCCGTCCCAGCCAAGTGCGGGAACACGTACATCACCAGGTCAGGGTTCGGCAGTCGCTTGAACTGGCTGTAAATCTCGTTGTGGGGCGTACGGGTGAACGTGCCTGCACCTGCTTGTTGGCGAACCACCTGTGCCTCATCGAGCGGCCGGCGAAGCTCTTGGCGTGCATCCAGTAGCATTCTGCTGTTAGAGCTGCCAGAGCCCCCGCCAGACGTTCCGTGTTGCCACACGTCCATCATGTTGGCTTGCCCATGAGGGAGCAGCTCGTCTTTATCAGTCGTGCATCCGCCTAGAACTAGGGCGAGCACGAGCCAGGCCCCGGCCTGCAGCTGGGGCTTAGTCAAGGTTTGCGGATACATGGTTGGCTCCGGCGTTGTAGTCGACCTTGCGGCCGTTGATCTCGTAATCGATGGCGAGCTGCTGGTCCAAGTGGACGGCGACCTTTGCCCCTGGTTGGACGTACACGGCGGCGAAAGCTTCGCCGTAGAGCTTGTTCATCCAGGAACGGATATCGCTAACTCCACCGGTGAGGATTGCCCCCATGGCGGAGTTCCCCGAGGAACCAGTGGTCCCGAATGACGTTCCTCCGCTGCTAAAAGTCGTCGAGCTATTTTGCTCATCTGCCTTCAACAATTTGGCTATGCCGGCGCCCGCGGCCGTCACCAAGGACTGGTTGGTCAAGTACTCCTTGGCGTTGGATCGGCGCTCGCCGGAGATGCATGGAATACCGTAGGAATCGCTGATCCAGCCGAGTCCACCTTGGATCGCAGGCTGCCCGTTCCCGTTGCTGCTGTTCTGGTTGTTGTTCTGGCTGCCGTTGGCCTCTTCTGCCGGTGCAGGGACCGATCGGACCGTGCCGTCGGCGAATACGAAGGTCAGGCTCCGGACTTGACCGCGCACGCAGGACAACGTCCAGTCGCCGGATGCGGTACCGCTGGCGACGGCGCCGACGACGTCAGGGAGTTCGATGCCGTTTGCGGTCAGGTTGTCCGGGCCGATCAGGACCTTGAAGGGGAAGGGGTCATTGACTGTTCCATCGATCGGTACGCGCCCAATGAGCGCCGACATGGCCACCGATCCCACCAAGGTGGAGTTCTGGGGCAAGGTATAGGCCTTGCGGACTTGCTTACGGGTGTCCTGGGGAGATATTTCAGCGCCGACGTTCTGTGCTGTTGAGCTGAGAACGGTCTGGCCTTTGTCCAGGGTGCTGCCGAAACTGGTGGGAAAATTGAAGCTGGTTGCTGCCTGGGCGGAGCCTGGCTGAAGCGGTTTCCCGCTAGCGTCTATCGCAGTCGCATCATTTGGTTCGACCCAGACGAGCCCATTGGACTTCGTCGCTTTGTCGAAACCCGCGCCGTCACCTGGTTGCACTCCTAGTCCTATGGGGAGGTCTTGCCCAGCGCTATTCGGATTCTGCGACAGGTTATCCAACTGACGCTGGACTTGATCCAGCAGGCCCATGCTCTGGTTTTTTACCTGCTCCTGAAGCTCGCCCTTCGCATCATTCAGTTTATTGTCGACATTCTGATCAATACGCGAGAGTCGGAGCTGTAGCTCTGCATTCTGGTCCTTGAGTTCTTTGTTATCCGTGAGCACCTTTGCGATCTGGTCTTTCACCTCCCGGCTTTCGGCGACAACTGTGCGAAGGGTGTCGGCAGGGGTATCACCGTCCACCCCTAGCTTGCGAGCGGTGTCGCTGCCGATCTTGATTGTCTCTTCTTCAGGAACTGCGGCTTCGTCTTTTTTGCTCCCACCTTTGAACAGGATGATGAGCGCGATGATCAGCACCGGGATGAGCAGGTACTTGAGGAGTGGATTACTTTTTAGACTGCCCACGGCGCCCTCCTGCTTTCGGATCAACCTGACTGACCGAGGACGGCAGCAAGGCATCTTTCAGTTCTTTGCCTTGAGTCACCAAGTAAAGCGTGGTGGTATCGCTGGCGTTACCGCGAGCACCAAGGTACGGGTGTTGGAATGTTGCAGTGGTGAAGTTCCCCATCAGCTCTGTTGCATCCATCGTCAGCTGCTGGGCGCTCAGATTTCTGAGCTTTACTGCTGTGACGTAACTGTTGTCGAGGCGCCAGGCCCCCAGCACCGATGCCTCCACTGGCAACACTGGCAACAAGGTGCTCAGGTCAATGCCCCGATCAACTCGCACCTGGCTGATGCCGGCCACTGGCTCAACGGTCCGAAGCGGGGCGTATAGCATTTGTGCGGCATAGCGAGTGAGAGCCACTGGGGCTGGCGTTTCGTGGCGGGGAGCGGGCGGAACATCCTCGTCCTCCGGCGGCGCAGATGTCGAGGATCGCTTCGTCAGAGCGGGTGTGTAGTTTGTATCGCCGTAATAGCTCGAGGGGGCCGCACCGGGAATGATCTTCGCGGGTTCAAGCTTGGCTTGGCCCTCTGTCGCCGGTGTCGCGGCAATATCCACAAGCATTATCTCGCCGGTTGCCACGTTCTGCAGTTGCAGCCTGGTCGGTGGAATTTCCTGGCTGGCCAACAAGTAGACGGCACCGCCGGTGCTCTGGACCCGTAGCTGGCCAACCAGCTGGGGAGGCATGCCTACGCGCACGTTCTGGTCGACGAAAACGATTCGCTCTTGCCCCACAATCAGCGGGATTGCCATGGGGATACGGTCCCACTGCAACAGCTCGACTGCTTTTACATCGGCAACTGCGAGGAGGCCCAGAGCAAGGAGCCAGGTGCGCACGTTCATGGCTTAACCCCGGCGGCTTGCAGATCAACCTCGATGCGTAGCGGGTTGGAGGCGTAGCAGTTCCACATCAACCCGAACGGATTTTTCTCTGGGTTGACGTCGGCCCGGACAATAGACAGTGGGTAGCGGGTCATGGCGCGTTTAACCCGTTCCCCATTCACTGATTCGTCGGCAAGCAGGTCCAGGTTGACCGTCCACTCATTGAGTCCGATTTCCTCTACTCTAAGCACGCCAGGGTCGGTCAACCCGTGCCCAGGGATTTCCGAAACGTTCCGCTCACGCCGGCGCAGCTCACCAGCATTACGACGCATCTCATAGTCTTTCTTCAGGTATTCCTTGCAGCCAGGCGTCACGTAGGAGGCCAGACGCTCGATGTTGTCCTGGTAGTCGTCGTCCCCGTTCTTCTCCCAACGCTGCATCTGCTGGAAGATATAGAAGCCGAAGGCGTAGACGTTCTCTGGCGGCACCTCCCACCATTTGCGAGTACTGCCGGAGCGGAGGTCCGGGGGCACATGCACCGTCAAGTCTTCGGGAGCTTTGTGCCAGCCGTAGAACGCGAAAAGACTGACTGCGCCCAGCACAATGACCGCGATGCGCAAGCTGAGAATGTGTGCTTGTTGAGCATCCACTCGTTTTCGAAAACTCATGAAGATCCCTACTTTCCTGTACGGCGGCACGTCCACGCACCCTTCCGGATGACCAACTGGGGGCCACCGAGGAAGGGGAGGTGTTGGGCCTTGTAGAACTGGAGTTGGCGGTAGAACCAGGTATCCGGCCGGCCGCGCTTCATCTTCCGGAGGATCCGGCTTGCCACGGTCAAGCCCAGCGCTCCACCTACAAGCGCGCAAGCGATAAAGAGAGCTGGGTTGCCGAACAAGAACGACACAGGGATGCCCAGAATCATTCCGGCCCCCCCACAAACGCCGACCGTGCCCCACATCTCATCAGCAGTGAGGCCGCCCATGACGATGGGCTGTCTGTTGAGATTGTGTGGGAGGAAGTCCAGCGTTCCATCCTTCAGGTAAGTGGTCTCAGCCATATCGCACCACCAGTTAGAGGACGCCAGTAGCCTTGGTGACCATGAAGATGCCAACGCCGATCAGGCAGATCCCGACCACGGCGGTGAGCCCCAGATCCCGCCACTTTTTCTTTCCCTCGTGGATGTCGTGGTAAACGCCATAGGCATGGGAGGCGACTCCCACCATCATGCCTCCGAGCAAGAACAGCCCGAGCAGCATGAATCCGTCATACCCATAGTTCTGGATGGTTTGCAGCCAACTGGTGCCTTCACCCCGGGTTGGTGCCTGGGATCCTGGCAGAGCTGCTGTCGCAAGCCCGGGTAGCAAGAGCATTGCAACTGAGGCAGCGCTGATCAGTGATTTGGTGGTGTTTTGAACGGACATCGATTAGCTCCTTGATAGCTAGCTGAGAACGAGTGCAGAGAGGATCAGTAGCAGGACGATGACCCGGACGGTCGACGATCCTGCAATGTGTTTGTCAATGTTCTGGGTCGCCCAGCCGCGGTAGATGCTGTACAGCGCCCAGGCCCCCCACAGCGTCGATAGCGCGATGACAGTGCCTACGAACAGCACAGTGCTGGCTTGGGGCGTGACACCGCTAGCCGCGTTGAACGCTGCGACTTGAGTCCCGCTCATGCTCATGGCATCCGCCCGCCGGTGAGTGTGTACTTGCCCGTCAGCTCTGCCGGATCCCGTGGCTGTGCGCGGCTTGGGGTCAGGTAATCCTGCAGACCCTGGCGAACGCGCTGGATGTCGCCGGCCAGCCGGTTATAGTCGAAGTAGTACCGCTGACCAGGTTCGCTGGCGATCGTGGCACTGCGCCGCGCTGAATCTTCTAGGGCATTCAGCTGACGGATCATCACCTCGATGTTGGCCTGTTCTGATGCGCCGGCCGCGTGGGCATTGGGCATGAGGGAAAAGCCGCCGCTGACGCTGATCAGCGCGCCAATCAGAATTCGATGAGGAGATGTAAGGAGGAGGGATGGCTTGTTCACGGCTGGCTCTGGCAAGACTGACTGTGGGCCTTAGGATGCCGAGACCAGGGGACGCCTTTCCTCAAGAAATACTTATCTGAGGTCACTGGATTTTTTTAATGTCGTCACGCTTTGGAGACGTACCCTTACCGCCGTTCGACTTTTGAGGCGATTCTTTGAAGCAGACACAACCGGATGGGTTGGTCGGGTAATTCCTAGGTGGGTCTTTCCTCTGCAAAGCGAGCTGGCTGCTCAAGTGTCGATTATTTTCTTAGATAAACTCGAAATATTTAATTGACTTCAGACCGCAGCTATCCATGGTGCGAATCTGGACATGCTTGTTACGGCACCACTGCTCCTTGGCTTTCTGCCAGTGATTGCCTACTTCGCTGCGTGCCTCTTCTTGATGTAACCATATGGATTCGCGCTTTAGCTATTGGTCGTGAAGGCCTCGGCGCGGAAGCGGTCAGTCTTGACCGGCTGCTATCGACCAAAAGCAGGCAGTGGAGCCGAGCAGGAAACTGGTACGTATCTGTGCGCAAACTCATTTGTCTATACGCTTTACTTTCTTGGCAATCTTCAAAAGGACGACGGCCATAGATGTAGACCTAGCTCATAAAATAGAGACCGCAGAAAGTGAGTATTTGCGCTCGCGCGTTGAAAGCCTGGCAGAGGTGAGCGGAAACCCTTATGGCGCACATGTATTTTCCAATGCTGGCTTTCCATGCTTTCAAGTGAGCGCATCGCCTAGCCCAGTGTTCAATCGCATCTACGGTGAGCTCGCCAGTGATCCCCTACCGGTGTTGAAACTACTCAAGGCATCAGCAGAGCATTCAGCCGTAACCCCTCTTATCGGAAAACCATCAGCAATTGAGCAATACGCTCATGTGGGCGAAACACGGCTTGTGCGTTTGAGAGGCGGGACTCATTTGCAATTTGCTTGTGCCATTGGAAAGGTGGTTTTGAGTTGTCAGTCATTTGAAATTGAAAAAGTCACATCGAAGACGCTAGCTGATTTCGCAGACTTGCACGCGGGCGCCTTTCATCCCAAGCAGGAGCTCCGGCTGCTGAACCAGGCTTCTTTTGCAGGGTTGGCGCCCAACGGACGTCTGGGAAGCAAAGAAGCATGGCTGCCGCTGGGTCGCTGCGACCGCGCTGGCCAGCTCCCAAAGTCGCCGAAATCTGCAACGTGCCGGTTTAACAGTACCCCATGCGCAAGCACTATATCGCCTGGCAGAAAACTGAGATAAATGGCGGGATATTACCGACCGATTTTGGCCGATTGCAGCCATATTTGAGCGGCAGCTAAGGGGCGATTTAATGCACCCCGTGTGGCCTGGCGGTAGCCAACCGGTCGATCACCTTCCTCCCCAAATTCTCCGCAACGACCATGCAGCTAAGCGTGATGCACGAGCTCGACGCCGTGCGCTTGCTGTTGGAGTGCGCGTTGGTTCAGGTGTAGCTCAAGAGCCGAACGCAGCCTCTGGCCCTGTACTAACCCATGCTCATTCCAAGGGATTGCAGGCCCCCTGTGAGCGGGCTTGCCCCCGATCACGGGCAGCGCCCGTGCCATACACCGCGCGGTCTACTTCGCGGATAAACCCGCGAAGAGGCCGGCAATGGCACAACACAAGTACTTGCCCAAACCATCGCCGCTGGCACCTGCACACCCACCCCAATCACAGCACCTCGAAGGGCTTCCCCGTGGACAAGGACTCACCAGACCACCTCGGCAAATTGGGCTGGACCGTAGCACCACCACCTGCCTGGAAAGCGAAGTCAAAGGCAAACACCCTGATCGTCTCGACGGCCTTAATGCCCCTGATGGCCATGGGCTCGACCTCCAATGGGTTCTTGTCGAGCATGACCAGGTCCGCGAAATTGGCAGCGCACCGATCTGTTCTAGCGTTATCCGATTGCCTTAACCCAGGCGCGGTAGGCGCAGCGCCACCAGACAAAGTTCATTCACCATACCGCTCCAAGCGCGGGCACTGGCACGGATTCCTGCTTCTCATCTTCCGGACCTGTTCTTGCACAGCCTTACCTGCGCAAGGTTTCGAACAGAAATGTCCTGAACCATCGATTGCCAGCATCGGCGTCGTATGCACCATGCCAATGAACAGTGGATTCGACCCCAGGCATTTCCACTGGCAGCGGGTAGATAACGAAGTCTTGGGAATGGTTCAGGGCCCGGGCGACGCCTTCGGGTAGGGTGACCATCCACCCGGTACGTCTGAGGATCTGTGGCACCACTGTGAAGTGGGGAACTCTCAAGGCGATGTGGCGGTTCAGGCCGCATGATGCCAAGGTGTCCTCGATGGCCACGTGGCTGCTGTCGGTGGAGGTGATACTGACGTGGGAGAAGGCAAGAAAATGTTCCACGCTGATCCTGTCTGCCGGCAGCCCGTCACGCTTGCGAGTCATGCAGGCGTATTGCTCGTGGAACAGGGAAGTATACCGGGTGGTAGTTTTCAGCGTGGGCAGGTTGCCGATAGCAAAGTCCAGCTGCCCCATGCGCATCCGCTCGACCACCATGGCGACGGGTACCAGCTCAGATGCCAGCTTGATGCGCGGCGCGAGGGTCTGAAGCCGTTCGCACAGCGCCGGCAGGAACACCTGTTCGCCAATGTCTGACATACACAAACGAAACTCTCGGTCGCTGGTGGCAGGATCGAATGGTTCGGTTTCATTCAGAGCGTCGCGTACGGCCGTCAGTGCCCGCCCGATCGGCAGGGCGATGCGCTCGGCGGTCTGGGTCGGCATCATGCCCTCCGGCGTGCGCACGAACAGCGCGTCATCAAACAGCTTGCGAAGACGCCCCAAGGCATAACTGACAGCCGGTTGTGTTATCCCCAGGCGACCCGCCGCGAGGGTCAGACTACGGTCCTCCATGATGGCTTGGAAAACCCTGAGCAAGTTCAGATCGACGTCATTCAAATGGCGCATTCGAATAAATCCTGTTTATTATCTATATAATAGTCATGAAGTTGACTTATAGGTTACAGGTTCATAGACTTCGGAACAACAACGAGGTGATACAACAATTCGAGGCGTTGGGTAATGGACGAAAGTTTTTGCAAGCAACTAGCAAGTGGCGGCGCACTTACACTTCCGGTGTTGTTGTCCAAGCGTATTGAACGCAGCCCTGATACTGCACTTTTTTCCGACCGTAGTTGCACTTGGACCGCGGCGCAACTTGTCGATGCGATAGCCAGGCGTGCAGCAACCCTGGTGGAACATGGCATTCAACGCGGCGACCGGGTGGCGTTGATGTGCGCCAACCGCGCTGAGTTCCTTGAGGTGCTGTTGGCGTGCGGCTGGCTGGGTGCGATTGCGGTGCCTATCAACACGGCCTGTCGCGGCATGCAACTGACTCATGTGCTGGCCAATAGCGGTGCGCGCTTGCTGGTCAGTGAAGAGGCCCACCTGGAGGTGCTCGCGGCACAGGATTACACAACGCTTGCCGTCGAAACCCTGTGGATCGTTTCGCCCCAGTGCGCTGTTGACGCGGTATGGCAGGGGCGTCTGCGCGTGCAGTCGATGCCGCCTGTCAGTGCGTCCAAAGCTGCACCCGCGGTGCTGGAGGATGGCGACCCGCTGGTTATCCTCTACACCTCCGGCACCTCCGGGCTGTCCAAGGGGGTAATCTGTCCACACGCGCAGTTCTACTGGTGGGGCATCAATACTGGAGGCGACCTACAGGTCGTGCCCGGCGATGTGCTGCACACCTGTCTGCCGTTGTTCCATACCAATGCGTTGAACGCTTTTTTCCAGGCATTGCTGCACGACGCCCAGTTAGTGGTGGACAAGCGCTTCTCCGCCAGCGGCTTCTACCAGGCGCTGGCGCAAACCGGGGCCACGGTGACGTATCTGCTCGGGGCCATGGTGCCTATCCTGCTCAGCCGCCCGCACGGTGAGCAGGAGCGCATGCACAGCGTACGTGTCGCGCTGGCGCCGGGTGTGCCGGAACAGTTCCATGCGCCGTTCATCCAGCGCACCGGTATCGGCCTGATCGATGGTTATGGCGCCACCGAAACCAACGCTGTGATTGGCGGGCCCCTGGCGACGCAGCGGCCTGGTTTCATGGGCCGATTGGCCAAGGGCTTCAGCGCTCGCGTGGTAGACAGCCAGGATCGGCCGGTAGCCGATGGCGAGCCGGGAGAGCTGCTATTGCGCGCCGAGCAGCCCTTCGCTTTTGCCTGCGGCTACTTCGGGATGCCGGAAAAGACCGTCGAAGCCTGGCGCAACCTGTGGTATCACACCGGCGACCGGGTGGTGCGCGACAGCGACGGCTATTTCCGCTTTGTCGATCGCTTGAAGGACACGATCCGGCGCCGGGGTGAAAATATCTCCTCGTTCGAGGTGGAACAGGTGCTGTCGAGCCACCCCGCCGTGGAACTTGCAGCGGTCTATGCGGTGAAGTCGGAACTGGCCGAAGATGAAGTCATGGCGTCGATCGTCATCAAGCAAGGGGCTCGGCTCGACCCACTGGAACTAACCCAATATTGTGAATCCCGGCTGGCGTATTTCGCCGTGCCGCGGTACCTGGACTTCGTCATCGAGTTGCCGAAAACCGAAAACGGCAAAGTGCAGAAATATAAATTGAGAGCACTCGGTGTTACCGCCACTGCGTGGGACCTAGAGTGCTCCGGTTATAGGCTTAAACGCGCCTGATTACTTGGTTTTGACTGCCGTGCAATAACAAACGATGCAACAACAATAACAACAGCGTTCATAATTATTCAGTCATTGACGGAGACCGCCATGACGGGCACGCATTCGCTTGAAGTTTCTGATACCCAGTCAGAACACAGTCCCATTCCCACTGCGGTTGAAAACCGCGCACCGATCGACCGTACAACCTTTCGCAAGATTGTCGTGGCTTCTGTTACAGGCAATGCGCTGGAGTGGTACGACTTCTTTCTCTACAGCACAGCGGCGGCGCTCATATTCGGGGAATTGTTCTTCCCCCAGGGCACCGATCCGCTGGTCGGTACCATCGCGGCCTTGGCCGGGTTCGCCCTGGGTTTCCTCGCTCGGCCTTTCGGTGGGGTGGTCTTTGGCCATATCGGCGACAAGTACGGGCGCAAGAAAGCCTTGGTATGGACGCTCTCGATCATGGGCGGCGCCACCTTCCTGATCGGGCTGCTGCCCACCTACGCTCAGGCGGGGGTGTGGGCACCCGCGTTGTTGCTGTTGTTGCGTGTCCTGCAGGGGATCGCGGCAGGCGGCGAGTGGGGCGGTGGCGTGCTGATGATCAGCGAGTCGGCACCGCCAGAGCGCCGCGGTTTCTTTGCGTCGATCAGCCAGATCGGCGTGGGCGGTGGGTTTGTCTTGTCTGCAGCGGCGTTCTATGTGGTCCAGTTGCTGCCAGAGGAGGATTTTCGCAGTTGGGGCTGGCGCATCCCGTTCCTGATCTCGATCGTCATATTCGGCCTGGGCGTGTACATCCGCCGTTCACTGCCCGAAAGCCAGGATTTCCAGCGAGCCGAGGCAACCGGCAAGACGGCGCATATGCCCGTACTGGAAGTGTTGCGCAAACACCCGCGGGAAGTGCTGATGGCTATGGGGCTGCGGGTGGCCGAAAACGGCGGCTCCTACCTCATGCTGGCGTTCGCTCTGGTCTACGGCAAGTTTCTCGGTGTGCCCAATGGCGTGATGCTGGCGGGGGTCACGGTGTCCACCTGCGTGGAACTGGTGGCGATGCTGTTCTGGGGGCGTCTGTCGGACCGGATAGGGCGCAAGCCGGTGTACATGGTGGGTGCCGTAGGGATGGTGCTGGTGGCCTTTCCCTTCTTCTGGCTGCTCGAGACCCGTGATCCCGCCTGGATCTGGCTGGCCTTCCTGCTCGGCAATGCCATCTGCCATGGCGCCATGATCGGTACCCAGCCCAGCCTTATGGGCGAACTGTTCAGCACTGAGGTCCGCTATTCCGGGATGGCGCTGGGGCATGAGGTTGCCTCCGTATTCTCTGGCGGCCTGTCGCCGATGATCGCCACCGCCTTGCTGGCGCATTACCAGGCCAGTTGGCCAGTGTCCCTGATGATGATGGGGCTGGGGCTGGTCACGGTCATCTCGCTGTGTTTCACCAAGGAGACCCGCGTACGGGCCAAGGGAGGGCGGCCATGAATCCGTCAGCAAGCAACGACGCCGTGGCGCTGATCGCTGGGGCACTGGAGGTGCCTTACAACCGGCGCGGCACGGGTGAGTCGACGTCGCAACTGCTCGGCAGGGCAGTGCAGCAATTGCTGCGCCAGGCAGGCGTGGCAGCCCATGAGGTGGACGGCCTGGGCGTGGCGTCCTTCACCCACAGGCCGGACAACGCCATCGACCTGGCGTGGCGCCTCGGGTTGACCCTGAGCTGGTGCATGGATGATCGCAATGGCGGGGCGAGCGCGATCAATATGCTGCAGCACGCCGTGCGTGCCATCCAGCACGGTGATGCCAACGTGATCGTGCTGGTGGCGGGCGATACGTTCACCCCGGAGGACTTCAAGACCCTGGTCGACCATTACAACCGTACCACCGAGGAATACCTCAAGCCGCTTCAGCACGGAGGCCCCAATGGGGTGTTCGCGATGCTCACCCAGCGTCATGCGCAACGCACCGGCCTTGGCCGCGAAGACTACGCACAACTGTGCATCGCCCAGCGAGCCTGGGCGCAGCGCAACCCGCTGGCGGTTTACCGTGAGCCGCTGACCCTGGAGCAATACCTTGACGCGCCCATGGTGGCCGACCCGCTATGCCGGTATGACTGCGTGCCGGTGGTCAATGGCGCCAACGCCATCCTGCTGACCCGGGCCGATCTCGCTCGGAACAGGGTCAACGTGGCGGTGCGCGCGGTGAAGGCGCTCCACAACGATGACCACCAGGCGGGCGATGGCCTGCAGACTCCTCTGGCAAAGATTGCCGACACGCTGTGGGACCGCGCCAATACCGGGCCTGATGCAATGGATCTGGCTTGCGTGTATGACGACTATCCGGTCATGGCCCTGATCCAGCTCGCCGACCTGGGCTTTGTCCCCGGCGGCGACTACCGGCGCGCGCTCGGACGCATAGGCCGTTTCGAATTGCCGGTCAATACATCCGGCGGGCAGCTCTCGGCCGGCCAGGCGGGAGCGGCGGGGGGCATGCATGGGCTGGTCGAAGCCATCACCCAACTGCTTGGCAACGCCGGTGAACGCCAGGTCAGCGATGCTCGCCTGGCGGTGGTGACCGGCTATGGCATGGTCCAGTACCGCTATGGCATGTGCGCCAACGCGGTGGTGCTCGAACGGTGGCAAGGGGGTGTGGCATGGCGTTCATGATCCAGCAATGTGCAGGTTGCGGCCAGTCCAGTTTCCCGCCGCGTTACTGCTGCCCGCGATGCGGTGAGGCGCAATGGCAGGACGTGGCTGCCGAGGCCGGGCGGGTTGCCCAGGCCACCGTGGTGCGCGCGCGGGTCGGCATGGCTGGAGGAGAGCACCTTCACCTGGCCAGCGTCGAGCTGCGCGAAGGGCCAGTGGTCATTGCCCTGACCGCAGGGCCCTTGCCCCCCGGCACCCTGGTCGAACTCGCCATCGATGAACAGCGGCGAATCGTAGCCCAGCCGGCCTGCCGCGACCTGTAAACAGCACTGTTAGAGCCGACATCGCCTGCCAAGGCGGGCGCTGTCGGCCTGCGCTCAGCCAGTCAGCCACTGACCATGCACGGCCCCACGGCCTTGCGCGTGGTGTACACGAGTACCCAGGAGTGTGGTTATGCCTTCAGCAATCGATTACCGGCTCGCGTCCGGCCTAGGGCTGGCGCTGGCTTGCCAGCAGGCCTTGGCGGATGACCCGTGGGCCGATGTTTCAACCTATTTTCAGCAGGGAACCTTGTCCGGTGTAACCCGGAACTTTTATCTCAACCGTGACTTCCGCAACGGTGGTGCCAACCGCCGACCCGGCACCGTCAACGGTTATCGCGCGGAGTGGGCCCAAGGCTTGACACTGGACTACATCTCCGCGTTCACGCCTGGTGTCGTCGGCCTGGGTTTCGACGCGCATCTGTATGCGGGCTTGAAGCTGGACAGTGGCCGTGGCAGGACCGGCACCAACCTGCTGCACGTCAGGAACGACGGGGAGGTGGCCGATGAGTACAGCGTGGGCGGTGGTGCGCTCAAGCTCAAGGCCGGTGAAACGGTGCTCAAGTACGGCTCCATGGAATTGCGCACGTCCCCGGTGTTCTTCACCGATGGTGGTACCGGGCGCCTGTTGCCGCAAACGGTGACGGCATGGCAGCTCACCAGCCGCGACCTGCAACCGCTGACCTTCGATGCCGCCCACATCACCGCCGGCAAGGCGCCTTCGGAGAACCGCAACGACAGCACGTTGCGTTCGCTGTATGGCGCCACGCAGACGAATACGGTCGATTACCTGAGCCTGAATTACGAGCAGGGCGCAGTCAAAGGCTACCTCGGCACTCAACGTGCCGAGGATCTTTGGCGCCAGGATTACCTGGGGTTGCGCTACTTGCCTACCGTGGTCGAGGGGCTGACCCCAACCTTGAGTTTCAGCCTCTACCGCACGGTCGACATCGGTGCCGCCCATGGCGGGCCCATCGATAACCTGACCTGGTCCTTTGCCCCGGGCGTCAAGTTCGGCGCTCATTCCATCATGCTTGCCTACCAGAAGGTGCAAGGCGACACGCCCTTCGACTACATGGCGTTCCGTGACGGGCAAACCACCGTGGCCCAGCTGGCTAACAACGTACAGCTCAGTGACTTCAACGCGCCCAACGATCGGTCCTGGCAGGTTCGCTACGACTATGACTTCACCGCGCGCGGCTTACCTGGCCTGAGGTTCATGATTCGCTACATCCAGGGCCAAGGTGGCAAAGGCTCCAACATCGTGCCGGAGAGTTCCTACTATTCCCTCGGCTTTGAGGATGGCGGGCGCCACTGGGAACGCAATATCGAGATGCAATACGTGGTGCAAAGCGGGCCGGCAAAAAACCTCAGCCTGAGGGCGCGCTACGGCGTGCACCGTGGTAATTCGGCCGAACCACGCGGTGACATGGACGAGATTCGCCTGATCACCGAATTCCCTTTCAAGCTGCTGTAGAGGGCGCCGTTGGCAGCGCTTCATCAACGGCTGCTTCGGCAAAGGATTCCTGTTGGGCAACACCTAATCCGCTTACCGTAAAAGGAGTAATGAGATGAGCAAATACATCGATATTCTGGCGCGAGACCAGGCTGGAAGTTTCAAGGGTTATCTGGCGCTGCCGCCTCAAGGCAAGGGCCCCGGCATCGTGTTGGGCCAGGAAATTTTCGGCGTCAACGCCAACATGCGCGAAGTGGCGCAGATGTATGCCGAGGAAGGCTATGTAGTGCTGGTGCCGGACCTGTTCTGGCGGCTGCAGCCGGGAATCGACCTGGGCTACACCCCTGCGGATTTCGACAAGGCCTTGAGCCTCTACACCGCACTGGACCTCGACAAGGCCGTGGACGACATCGCGGCCGCCTTCGACACGCTGCGGACCCTGGACGAGGTCAGCGGGCCGGCCCTGGGCTTTGTGGGCTACTGCCTGGGGGGCAAGCTGGCCTACCTTACCGCCACCCGTACCGATGTCGCCGTTGCGGTGGGCTACTACGGCATGGGCATCGAGAAGTACCTGGATGAAGCCAATGGCCTGAGCGGCGGACTGGTCCTGCACCACGGCGAACTCGACGGCATGTGCGACGGAGCGACCCGTGCGCAGATCGCCGGGGTGCTGGGTGGCCGTCCAGACGTAGAGTTGTATACCTACGAAGGTGCCGACCATGCCTTTGCCCGCCTGGGCAGCGATCACTTCCACAAACCCTCGGCCCTCATGGCCCATGGGCGCACCATTGGCGCGTTGAAGAAATACATCGGGCCGGCCTACAACCTTTCGGACCTGTGGGACGAGCACATCCACCACGAGTTCGTTACCCGAGACGTGCCGGCTACCCTGGCGACCATGGTCGCCGAGCCTTACGTGAACCACATTCCGACCCTGACCGGTGGGGTGGGCAGCAAGCAACTCGGGCGTTTCTACCAACATCACTTTGTCCACGCCAACCCCGAGGACACCAGGATGATTCCGATTTCTCGCACGGTCGGCGCCTACCAGGTGGTGGATGAATTCATCATGGCCTTCACCCACACGTGCGAAATGGACTACATGCTGCCTGGGATAGCACCCACCGGCAAATACGTGGAAATCCCGATGGTGGCGGTGGTCAACTTCCGCGGCGACAAGCTCTACCACGAGCACATCTACTGGGACCAGGCTTCGGTGCTGGTACAGCTCGGCCTGCTCGATCCCGAAGGGCTTCCGGTGGCGGGCATCGAAACGGCCAGGAAACTGCTGGATGAATCGCTGCCTTCGAACACGCTGATGGCCCGCTGGGCCACGAGCGAGCACCTGTGAGCGCTACCACTGCCGCGGGCAAGGACGTGCTGATCACTGGCGCCAACGGTGGGCTGGGCCTTGCGTTGATCGAGGCCTTTCTGGCCGCCGGGGCACGGCGTGTCTACGCTGCCTGCCGCAACCCTGAACGCCTGGTGTTCGATCACCCGCAGGTAGAGGTCGTGCCCCTGGACGTGACGCAGCCGCAGCACGTAGCACGGGCCGCAGGGCAGCTCGGGATCGATATCCTGGTGAATAACGCTGGCGTCAACCGGCAGCAGCGGTTGCTGGGCACCGACGAGCCCGATGCCGCTGCCCAGGAGATGGCCGTGAACTACTTCGGCACGCTGGCGATGATGCGTGCCTTTGCACCGACGCTGGTCGAGCGAGCGGGCGCCATGGTCAACGTCCTGTCGATCCTGGCGCGGGTGGCCCTGCCAGCGATGGGGTCGCTGTGTGCGTCCAAGGCGGCCGCGCTGCGCCTGACCGAGGCGGCTCGGGCCGAACTGGCCGGCCAGGTGCAAGTGATGGCCGTGCTCCCCGGCGTGATCGATACGGCGATGAGCCATGGCGTCGCGGGTGCCAAGGCCAGCCCACGGGAAGTGGCCGAAGCGATTGTGACGGGGTTGGCCAGCGGTGCTCCTGAAGTCTATCCAGACCCCATGGCACTGCAGGTTGCGCAAAAGCTCGCGGCTGATCGGGCAAGGGTACAGGCCGACTTCGCCCGCTACCTGTGACCGGCTGTTGCCCTTGCGGCGGCTCCGGATGATCAGGCATTCGAATTAACACGTTTTTGCCAAGTTCATGTTGGTGCGTAATTGCTTAAAGCATGCCTTTCAAGTTTGCAAGGTGAGCGTAGTTACGCCTGCTTCTTATACGAGATGAAGGTCGTTCTATTTAATTAATAGGTGGCCTTCAAAGACTTGCGGAAAACATTCTGCTCAGGGGGTTGCTGTGTCCAAACTTTTATATCGCCACTATATTGCTGGAACGTTCGTCGACAGTAACCGTAGATTCGACAATATATCGCCGGTCAACGGGAGCTTGTTGGGCCAGGTGTGCGAGGCTGGCGAAAATGAAGTGAATGCTGCCGTCGAAGCGGCGAAACTCGCCCAGTCGGGGCCTTGGGGTGGATTCAGCGCTGCCCAGCGAGCCGAGTTGCTCGGGCGTATCGCCGACGGCATCGAGCGTCGATTCGAAGACTTCGTGGCTGCCGAAGTCGCTGATACCGGTCGGCCCGTGCATCAGGCGCGCAGCCTGGATGTTGCACGGGGCGTGCAGAACTTCCGTACCTTCGCGGATCTGGTGCGACAGGGCGGTAGCGAGCTCTTTGAAATGCGCACCGGCGATGGCACGGATGTCTTCAGTTACACCGTGCGCAAGCCGCACGGCGTGGTGGCCATCATCTCGCCGTGGAACCTGCCGCTGTTGCTGCTTACCTGGAAAGTCGCGCCTGCGCTGGCCTGTGGTAACTCCGTGGTGGTCAAGCCGTCGGAGGATACGCCTTCCAGTGCCACGCTGCTGGCCGAGGTCATGCACGAGGCCGGTGTACCCGTAGGGGTATTCAACCTTGTGCATGGCTTTGGTCCTGCCTCTGCCGGAGAGTTTCTCACCCGCCATCCTGATGTCGATGCCATTACCTTCACGGGTGAGTCGCGCACCGGCTCAACCATCATGCGCGCCGCTGCCGAGGGCGTACGCGAGGTGTCCTTTGAGTTGGGTGGCAAGAATGCCGCAGTCGTTTTCGCCGATTGCGACTTTGACGCGGCCGTTGCCGGTGTGTTGCGTTCCAGTTTCACCAACTCTGGCCAGGTGTGCCTGTGCACCGAGCGGGTCTATGTCGAGCGGTCGATCTACGAGCGCTTTGTCGCGGCGCTCAAGGCCGGTGCCGAAAAGCTGAAGATCGGCTATCCCGACGAAGACGGCGTGAACATGGGCTCGCTGATTTCCCATAAGCACCGCGACAAGGTGTTGGGCTACTTCCAGTTGGCGCTAACGGAGGGCGCCACGGTGGTCAGTGGTGGCGGTGTGCCGGAATTCGGCGACGAGCGCGACCACGGGGCTTTTATCCAGCCGACCATCTGGACCGGGCTTGCCGATGACGCTCGCTGCATGCGCGAAGAAGTGTTCGGTCCGGTCTGCCACATCGCCCCCTTCGACAGCGATGAGGAAGTGCTGCAGCGCGTCAATGATTCGGCCTACGGCCTGGCCGCTTCGCTGTGGACCGGCGACCTGAAGCGGGCCCACCGTTTCTCGCGACGTATCCATGTTGGCATGGTGTGGGTCAATACCTGGTTCTTGCGTGATCTGCGTACGCCGTTCGGTGGTGCCCGCCTGTCCGGGCTTGGCCGCGAAGGCGGTCGCCACTCGCTGGATTTCTATTCCGAGCTCACCACCATTTGTGTCAATCCGTAAGGACAGGAGTACGCCATGCATCCAGCAATCGCCGAAGCAGCAGCCTGTCTGCGCCAGGCTCGTGAACAGGGCAGGCCGTGCGCGCCAGTACGCGAGCTCATCGAGCGTGCGGCCGCCGAGCAGGGCGGGCCCGCACTAACGCAGGCTTACGCCGTGCAGCAGTACAACAACGCCGCCGACATTGCCGCTGGCTGGAACCCGGTAGGTCACAAGATCGGCCTGACCTCCGGTGCTGTCCAGCGCCAGTTGGGGGTGGACCAGCCAGACTTCGGTCGGCTGTTCGCTCAGATGGCGCGAGGTGATGGCCAGCCCATCACCTGGAGTGACTGCCAGCAGCCCAAGGTAGAGGCCGAGATCGCCCTGGTTCTGGAGCGCGATCTGTGCCTTGAGTGCAACACCCTGGCCGACATTATCCGTGCTACTGCCTTCGCCCTGCCGGCCATCGAAATTGTCGGTAGTCGTATTGTCAACTGGGACATCAGTTTGCTCGACACGGTCGCCGACAACGCTTCGTCCGGGCTGTTCGTGCTCGGCAGCCGGCCGGTGTCCCTGGGGCAACTGGACCTGGTGAATTGTGGCATGTGCTTGAGCTTGCGCGGCGAACCCGTATCGGTTGGCGCTGGCGCGGCCTGCCTGGAAAACCCCCTGAATGCAGCGGTGTGGCTGGCCAATACCATGGTCCGTCTCGGTGAGCCACTGCGCGCGGGTGACGTGGTGTTGACCGGTGCCCTGGGGCCGATGGTGCCAGTGACCCCGGGCGATGTTTTTACCGCTGAGATCCAGGGCCTGGGCCGCGTCACCGCGTCCTTTGCCCAAGCCGAGTAAGGAGGCCTTATGAGCCAGAAACGCAAAGTCGCCATCATCGGCTCCGGCAACATCGGCACCGACCTGATGATCAAGATCCTGCGCAACGCCACGTACCTGGAGATGGCCGCGATGGTCGGCATCGACCCGGCCTCCGACGGCCTGGCCCGTGCCGCCCGCCTGGGCGTGGCCACCACCCACGAAGGGGTGGAAGGGCTGATCCGCCTGCCGGTGTTCAAGGACATCGAGTTCGTCTTTGACGCCACCAGCGCCGGGGCCCATGTTACCAACGACGCCTTGCTGCGCCGGCACAAGGCCGACCTGCGCATGATCGACCTGACCCCGGCCGCCATCGGCCCGTACTGCGTGCCCGTGGTCAACCTCGAGCAACACCTGCAGGCGACCAACGTCAACATGGTCACCTGCGGTGGCCAGGCCACCATTCCGATGGTCGCGGCGGTATCGCGGGTGGCCAGGGTGCACTATGCCGAGATCGTCGCCTCGATCGCCAGCAAGTCCGCCGGCCCCGGCACCCGGGCCAACATCGACGAGTTCACCGAGACCACCAGCAAGGCCATCGAGGTGATCGGAGGGGCGACCAGGGGCAAGGCGATCATCATCATGAACCCCGCCGAGCCGCCGCTGATGATGCGCGACACCGTGTACATGCTGAGCGAGCCCGCCGAGCGCCAGCGCATCGCGGCGAGCATCGAGGAAATGGCGGCCGCGGTGCAGGCCTACGTGCCGGGCTACCGCCTCAAACAGCAGGTGCAGTTCGAAGAGGTGCACGGCCTCAAGGTCCCCGGGCAGGGGACCTTTACCGGGCTCAAGACCTCCGTGTTCCTCGAGGTCGAAGGCGCGGCCCATTACCTGCCGGCCTACGCCGGCAACCTCGACATCATGACCTCCGCCGCGCTGGCCACCGCCGAGCGCATGGGACAAGCAATGGAGGCCTCGGCATGAACGGCAGGAAGCTCTATATCAGCGACGTGACCCTGCGCGATGGCATGCACGCCATCCGCCACCAGTATTCACTGGATGACGTTCGCGCCATCGCCACGGCTCTGGATCGGGCCAAGGTCGACTCCATCGAAGTCGCCCATGGCGATGGCCTGCGGGGTTCCAGTTTCAACTACGGTTTCGGTGCCCACACCGACCTCGAATGGATCGAAGCAACTGCCGACGCGGTCAACCACGCCAGGATCGCCACGCTGCTGCTGCCAGGGATCGGCACCCTCCATGACCTGAAGAACGCCTACGACGCCGGAGCCCGCATTGTCCGCGTGGCCACCCACTGCACCGAGGCGGACGTTTCGCGCCAGCACATCGAGTATGCCCGTACGCTGGGCATGGACACCGTGGGCTTCCTGATGATGAGCCACATGCAAACGCCTGAAGGGCTGGCGCAGCAGGCCAAATTGATGGAGGGCTACGGTGCCACCTGCATCTATGTGGTGGACTCGGGCGGGGCGATGAACATGGACGATATCCGTGCGCGTTTGCGCGCGCTGAAGGCCGTGCTCGACCCGGCCACCCACACCGGTATCCATGCCCACCATAACCTCAGCCTGGGCGTGGCCAACTCCATCGCTGCGGTGGAGGAGGGCTGCGACCGCATCGACGCCAGCCTTGCCGGCATGGGCGCCGGCGCCGGCAACGCACCGCTGGAAGTGTTCATCGCCGCTGCCGACAAGCTCGGCTGGCAGCACGGTACCGACCTGTACGCGCTGATGGATGCCGCCGACGACCTGGTGCGCCCGCTACAGGACCGCCCGGTACGGGTGGACCGTGAAACCCTGGCCCTGGGTTACGCCGGGGTCTATTCGAGCTTTCTGCGCCATGCCGAAGTGGCCGCTGCCCGCTATGGCATCAAGGCCGTGGACATCCTCGTCGAGCTGGGCAAGCGGCGGATGGTCGGTGGCCAGGAAGACATGATCGTTGACGTCGCACTCGACTTATTGAAGCCATCACTGGAGAAGCGTGCATGAATACCGATATTGCTCGTATCGCCGAAGCCCTCGACCAGGCTGCGCGAAGCGCCGAACCACTGGCACAGTTCAGCGGCAGCACCGCCTTTTCCCTGGATGACGCCTATCTCATCCAGCGCGCTTCCATGCAGCGCCGTTATGCCGATGGTGAGTACTGCATTGGCATCAAGCTGGGGTTCACCAGCCGCGCGAAGATGGTGCAAATGGGGGTCGATAGCCTGATCTGGGGTTGGCTCAGCAACACCATGGTGGAAGAGGACGGCGGCTTGGTGGACCTGGCCCGCTATATCCACCCGCGGGTCGAGCCGGAGGTCTGCTTTCTCACGCGGCGCGCCATCGATCGCCCGCTGACCCTCCTGGAAGTGGCCGACTATGTCGAGGCGGTGGCTCCCGCGCTGGAGATCATCGATTCCCGCTACCAGGCGTTCAAGTTCAGCCTGGAGGATGTGGTGGCGGACAACTGCTCCTCGGCGGGTCTCACCCTTGGCCCCTGGTCGCGGGACTTCTCGGGGCTGGACAACGCAGGTGTAGTGCTGCGCCTGGATGGCCGTGTGGCTCAGGCCGGTTCCACTGCCGCGATCCTCGGCAATCCTCTGCGCAGCCTGGTGCAGGCCTCGCGTCTGCTCCATGCCGCCGAACTGGAATTGCCCGCAGGTAGCCTGGTGATGGCAGGCGCCGCTACCGCTGCGGTGGCTTTGTACCCGGGCGTGCATGTCAGTGTTGACGTCCATGGCGTGGGGCAGAGCAGCTTCAGCGTTCGCGGTAGCAACGGAGGTGCCAGCCATGAGTGACGTCAAGGCCACGGTCGTCGCCGGCAAGGCCACACCGCGTGGGCGCTTCCCGCATATCAAGCGTGCGGGGGATTTTCTCTTCGTCTCGGGTACCAGCTCACGACGCCCGGACAACAGTTTCGTAGGCGTCGAGGTGGATGCCCTGGGCACCACCAGGCTGGACATTCGGGCACAGACCCGCGCAGTGATCGAAAACATGCGCGACATCCTCGCCTCTGCAGGTGCAAGCCTTGCGGACGTGGTGGAGATCAGCAGCTTCCTCGTCGATATGAACGACTTTGGCGGATACAACGAGGTCTACGCCGAGTTCTTTGACGAAAGCGGCCCGACCCGGACCACCGTAGCCGTACACCAGTTGCCGCACCCTCATCTGCGTATCGAGATCAAGGCCATAGCGTACGCACCGCGTCGCCACTGAACTGCTGGGAGAAAGAACAATGGACAAGCATCACTTCGGCGCACCCTTCAACTTCAACCGCTGGATCGACGAGCACGCGCACCTGCTCAAGCCGCCGGTGAACAACCAGCAGATCTGGCAGGGCAGCGATTACATGGTCACCGTGGTCGGCGGGCCCAATCAGCGCACCGACTTCCATGACGACCCAGTGGAGGAATTTTTCTACCAGTTCAAGGGCAATGCGTACTTGAACATCTGGGACCAAGGGCGCTACGAGCGTGTCGACCTCAAGGAAGGCGATATCTACCTGATGGCCCCGCACGTTATCCATTCGCCGCAGCGTCCCGAGCCCGGCAGCCTGTGCCTGGTGGTGGAGCATCGCCGCCCGGAAGGGCAGTACGACGCCCTGCAGTGGTCCTGCGCACGCTGCGGCACCGTGGTTCGACGCTACGAATTGAGGCTGAAGAGCATCGTTGCCGATCTTCCACCGGTATACGACCAGTTCTATGCCACTTCCGACGAGGAGCGTCGTTGCCCGGGTTGTGGCGAAATCCACCCAGGTCGCGACTGGCAGACCTGGCACAAGACCCTGCGGGAGATCCATGGCGTATGAAAATCGACATCCATTCGCACTTTTTTCCCCGTATCACCCAGGCCGAGGCGGCACGCCTGAACCCCCAGCGTGGCCCTTGGCTACATACCGAGGGGCGTCAGGGGCAGATCATGCTCGGTGATAAACCGTTCCGTCCGGTACATGATGTGCTCTGGGATCCGCAGCGCCGTATCGAGCACCTGGATGAACAAGGGCTGGACGTGCAAGTGATGTGCGCGACTCCAGTGATGTTCGGCTACGACCAGCCCATCGAGCAGGCGCTGCCGTGGACACAGATGATGAACGATCGAGCCCTGGAGATGGCGGCCGTATCACCCGCTCGCCTCAAGGTGCTGGCCCAGGTGCCCCTGCAGGATATCGATGCGGCCTGTCGCGAGGCTAGCCGGGCCAAGGCCTCGGGACATATCGGCGTGCAGATTGGCAACCATGTGGGCAACCACGACCTGGACGACGCAGGCCTGGTCACCTTCCTGCACCACTGTGCGCTGGAAAACATCCCGTTGCTGGTGCACCCGTGGGACATGATGGGCCGCGAGCGCATGAAAAAATGGATGTTGCCCTGGCTGGTGGCGATGCCGGCGGAGACCCAACTGGGCATTCTGTCGCTGATTCTTTCCGGCGCTTTCGAACGCTTGCCGCCATCCCTGCGCATCTGTTTCGCCCATGGCGGCGGCGGCTTCGCCTTCCTCCTGGGACGAGTCGACAACGCCTGGCGCCACAGGGACATTGTCCGCGAAGATTGCCCGCAGCTGCCGTCCAGCTATGTCAAACGCTTCTTCGTCGACTCCGCGGTCTTCGACCCTGGTGCGCTGCGTTTGCTGGTGGATGTCATGGGGGAGGATCGCGTCATGCTCGGTTCAGATTCTCCCTTCCCGCTGGGCGAACAGGCCATTGGCGCCGGTGTGCTGGAGCATCCCCGGTTGAGCGATCAGGAGAAGGCGCGCATCTGTGCGGATAACGCTCGTGGCTTCTTCGGCATCTGAGGCTGCCTCGCGCAAGCCGATAGCGGTCAGTGACAGCTGAACGCTATCGATTCAAGACGTTGGCCTTGAGCCGGATTCAGGTTGGGTTTGTTGTTTGCTGCTTCCCCGGGCCATGCTGGAAAAGACACCGTCTCTATGAACCCAGGCGTGCATCAAAGCGGCACCAAGATGCCCCAGGATGATCGCGAAGAGCAGCCACGCCAGTGTTCCATGCGCCAGCCGAAGCCATGCGTAGAGCACCGGATTTTCAGGCACGATCGCAGGCAGGCTCCAGTCGCCCACCAGGATGACGGGCCAGTTGCCTGCCGAACGCACCGCCCAGCCGAGCAAGGGCAACCCGACCATCAACAGGTAGAGCAAGGCGTGCGACAAATGTGCGGCTGCGACTTGCCAGCGCGGAACACTCGCGGGCAGTGCCGGCGCCGGCCGGTAAAGACGGTTGACCAAGCGCACCAGTGCCAGGCAGAGGATGGCGATCCCCAAAGGCTGATGCAGATCGATCAATACGGGACGAAGGGCCAGTGAGGACATCATGGCGACCCCGATGAACAGCATGGCCAGGATGGCGATAGCCATCACCCAGTGCAGGAGCCTGGCGGTCAAGTTGAAGTGACGGGGGCTGGCCGTACGGTCGGTTGGTAGGTATTGCATCATTTGTCATCCTTTTCGCCAATGGCGTCGGTGACCTTGCCGAGCGCGATTTCGCGCAGACGCGCATTGTAAGAGTGCGAGTAGATGCCCGCCCGCGCTGCCAGCACAGGATCGTTCGAAAGCTCGATGCCGGACGGCACCAGGGTGGGGTCGAAGTTGATATCGCGACAGCCACCGGCACGATGCCTACTCGATAGGTCGTACCCTTGCCGGTGTTCAGCGCTTTCACTACTAAGGGGCGCTGTGCCATGGCGTGCCGGGCAATACACTGGTGCTTCACCCGGACGAAGTACACGACGGCATGGCCGGCACGGATATCGGCTTTCGCTACCGGATGCCCTACATCGACTCTTCGCTGATCCAGAACGTGCTCGGTGGCGAGCCGCTGCCATTCATTGCCGGCGGGCTGTCCAGCGACCCGCGCCTCTACCGCGCCAGCGAGGCCTTCGCGCAGGCACTGGACCCACCTGGAACAAGACTCTGTCCAGCGTCAGATCAACGATTTTCAGATACGCATCCTCTCCAGAACAGCGGTGCTGACCACCTATCGATGCGCTGTTCTTGATCCGAGCGGCGGTAGCGAATCTTTGAGCAGCCCGATATGGCGCCAAGTAGGAGGCGAATGGCAAATGGCGTTACACCAAGGAACGGCGAGGGCAAGAGAATAATAAATAGCGCCAGCAGTTGAATGGCCGCTGTGGGTCGGTAGCGGCCCTTGGTCGAAGGCTGCAATCGGCCATAAGCGGAGGCTCGGTTTGTCACCCGACAAGAGGGGGAGCAGGCCATGGCGGGCCAGAGCTTTACCCACCAGACGTCCGCATATGACCGCGAGCAACCTGTAGCGAGGGGCAACTAGCGGCCAGAGCGGAAATTCAAGACATGCCCCTTCAATAACTACCATGGGGCCGGCCACCGGGCAACTTAGCCCCCCCTCGCAGTTTGATATCTCAATCAAGTACTAAACTTAATCAAAACCTGTAGGAGTCATTGTCACGCATACAAATATGGAGAACTCTAAAGAAAGCAATAATCAGCAATCCAGCTAGAGTCAACAATATCCCTTGAGTGGCTCCATCTAAACTCTCCCAGCGTGTCCTATTCAGTCGTTTCCCATCAGCCCATACCCAATCGGCTACACCTTGATAAACAAAATCCCCCTCATCATCGACTCTAACTTTGAGGGAGCCGTTATAAAATGAAAACTGACGACTGTCCAGGTTTTTTACTTCCTCCCCATTTAAGCGAAGATAATCAATATTTCCGGCAATTTGCAACCCCTGCACAATCCCTGGAGATACTAAACCTGCGACGCGGTCTGCCGAAAGCTTGCTTACTGACAACCAACCATATACACCAGTAATTTCGAACGGACTAATTTTAGCAAAACTGAAAGTATTAACCCTTCCCAGACGACGAAGCTCAACAATAATTTGAACCAAGCCAGACTTCGACACGTTAACATTTGGAGACAACGACGGAGCCGACAAGTCAAATGAAGAGCAGGCTTTTGTTACGCTTTCTTTACTGGCTGGCTTGAATGAAAATATATAGCTAGTACCATTCGCATTTATCTTTATGGTTTTTTGCTTAGATGCAACATCAGACCTGTCGCTCACTTCCAACAAAGGCAATTGCACTACAAATTTATTAGAGCCTTCTGGACCCCAGTAATTCACTTTTTCACTCGAAGAAACGAACCTATGCAACGAATGGCCTTCAGGTTCTTTGACACTCCATGTAGGGAATATCTGAGAGTTTAGCACATCGACTTGCCCACTATCCGCTTTCGCGCTCAGAGTAACCATTCCACTATCGATGGCTAGCGAAAAATCCTCTACGTCTTTTAATTTTAACGCGCTCCACTTTTTAGCTTTGGCATTTAACGCGCCATCTTCCATACACCCATCTACAGCATTTACAATGAGCTCATAACTTTCTAACTTGGATGCCTTCCACCTAAGCTTTGCATCTTCCGAAATAGCCTGAAGCATAAGCTCACCTTTAAACCCACCCTTAAGCAAAGAAAAATCTTCCTCATCCCCCCCTTTTCTTTCGGATCGCAAGCACAACTTTCCGCCTCCTTCGCTAGCCGCCGTTCTTTAACATCCTTATCAATAATGTAAGCAGCACCAGACTTTGGTGACGTCTTTGCCTCCACATAGGAGGGTGTCGGATTAAAAAATAGCGCAAGCACATAATACTGAAAAAGGAAAACCAATCCTCCGCATACGGCTGGCAAAACGGCCGACACAAACTCAGAAATTTTTACATGCTCACCAACACTTGCCTTGGCCTTCTGAGACAACCATACAATTACAACCAACACAGCAGAAGTTAGGGGCGCACCAATTAAATTACCAACCACGCATTCCGACAAATGAGTATAATTTAAATTCCCATACCAGAAATTAACGCCGACATCCAAAGCATTTAAAAATACAAAAAGAACTACTGAGGAAAGAACAACGGCACCACGCACTGAACGGCTTTTTACTACGCACCAAGTCAACGCCGCAGCGCCAAAGCTGTACAAAAAATAATTAATCCCAGCAACCCATTTTTTAAAGTCTGGGAACTGTATTAAAGCATCCTTATAAACACTTTGATACAGGCTAGAGTCGGGGCTAGTTAGCAGAGCCAAGACATGTTGTTGAAACGAAGGGCCCAAAGCCAATAAGAGTAATGCACAAAAAAACACAGATGCCAAGGCAGTGTATTTTCGCAAATCATCAAAAGAAAATTTCAACAATTTCCTGCTTCCATTCCGACTGATTAGAGGTGTGCCGACTGTATCGCCCAAGTCATTTGCTACGAAACGTCCATCAGTGCAATAATGTCATCCTTAACTACAGTTTGTCCATCTCCCATGAATGTATGAGTAAGGTGGCACTCACCGTTATCCGATAGCAAATAGGCCCAAAGGGTTGCGCAGTAGTTATCGATACTCGAAATTTTCACTTTAAACTTAACTACTACAGGTTTCAGTCTTTCTCCGATGACTTCCCTCAAGTCGATCAACCCACCGCCCCCACAGAAGCTGGAGGACCACAAATCCTGGATCGTTTCTGGAACCCGATAGCGAACTCCGTTAGGACTAGAGCTGGCAGCAGTAAAAGTATCCCATGCATATGGACCACACGTCTCAGCGGTGGCACCTTCGTATTCGCTACGGCGCTTCACGATAACTTTAACCGCCGTCTTTGCAGAAACTTGCTTCTCAACAGGGAGCCATTCTATGATTTTTTCTAAAAATCGCTCCGCGCCTTGCGACGAACTAAGTAGCCCTTCATCAAACCACGAAGGACAGCCATCGTAGCTCGTCGAATGGTAGTAACAAGCATAGATAATGTCGGGGCGAGGGGAAGCATTTAGTAAGTGGCATACAACAAAGTGGAACCCCTGCGAATTAATTTGGGAATACACCTCTGCAATTTTTAGCACTTCGGAATTCTGAAGAACTCTTTCTATTTCCTTCGTGGAAACCGCGTAGATTTCAGAGAGAGATCTGATGGCATCTTTTCTGTGGTCACAGCTTGGAATAAAGTTCATCTTGGGGCGGCTAGCCTTGTCAAAGCGAACAGGTTCACAGCTTATCAGGCTGAGCGCGCATCACCACCTCAATTTAGACCCGGTGAGCGTAAAGGCAGGGGGGGGATAGGGCGCGGTTTATGGAGCCAATCGCGATTTTCCGCTCTGGGTCGGAAGCCACCGGTCGAGTCCTGGCCCTAACGGCCAAAAGCAGCCGAGGGTTTCTGACTGTGCGATTCAGTCTCTATAGGCCGAGTCACTTAGCTTCAAACTTTCTAGGGAAACAAGGCCTAGTCAGCTAGGCGTGTATTGGCTACGCCATTTCTCGTGATACCACCGCTTCGTACAGTACCATTCATGGCCAGGACAACATGGAGGGAGAGTCGTGACCGGATTCGAAGAGGTGCGCCCACCGGAAGGTATGTGGGCACCGCTGCATATGCGTCTTGAGCTGAGGCAGATGTTCGGGCGTTGGTTGCCTAGGTCGAGTTATCAACGCCCCATTGCTGGGTCGGACGATGTAATCGACGAGTTGAGCATTCTCGACTTATGTCAGCACTATCGGTTGGAGTATCGAGGGGGCGCTGAGGATGTCGCCAAGTCCTGGGACGAATCGGAGCGTCGCGCTGCAGACAGCGGCCCGATGTTCGACGACCTCAAGAATAATGGTTGGGTGTCTTTCGATGGCAGCCGCTGGATCATGCAGAGCGCGCCTCCCGGCACCCGCTCTTACATCACTTATCCGAGCCCGAGCACGAAGACCTTTCTGACGGGGCTCGGCGAACCCCACCTGGTTGCGAGGACTGGTATACCCCCACCCCACGCTAAAGCGCTGGCAGACAGGATATTGGCTAAGGGTTGGCTTGAGGCCCATATACCAACCAAAGATCCGGACTGGCTTGCAGGCCGGCTTTGGGAGCGACTGTGCCCGAAGCTCCCGCAGCATTCCGCTGACGGCAGCGTCAGCACAGTTGATGCAACGCCTCCTGCCCAACACGAGGCTTGCGGTGCGCCGGCTTTACTAGATGCGGATCCCGAGGCTGTCGATAGAGCCTTTGGGGAGTGGTCCGTATGGTGTGACGCCCTCGACAGTTACGGTAGATGGGACAGTGGCTGGGGCCCCACTGAGATGCGTTACTGCCGTGAGGCAGCTCACCGTGTATTGGAACGCCAGACCATTTGGGGTACATGGGACAACGATGCCGAACGCTACACAGCGGTGCTCGAAAATACATTTGCGATTCCGCTGGACCAAATGCCATATGCCGGAGCTCCGGAGATAGCACCGCCCAGTACTCTGGTGTCTAGAGTTGACTGGATGATGCGCCGCGACGTCGAACATCTGATGATGGAACGGCTGGGCTCAAACACGGCTAGCTTTGCATTTGTTCTGCTTTGCTCCGAGCTTGAGAACACTGACATCGGGCCTAACATCATGGCTGCAGCGACGACGGTCCTATCGTGCGCTGCAGCCCATCCGGTGGCATTGCAGCACTTGCTATTCCGAATCAGCTCCGCACCAGCGCTGTTAGTAGACATGCTGATGCATCAGCGCACGGCCTGCCTAGCAGCCAAACTGGCTATTGAGTGGCGCCCGGAATCCATACGGAATAGTGATCGCAACCTGAGTCGTGAAGCCCAAGCTAAGGCATTTGCAGTTCAAGACACGCTATCTCTTTTGGCTTATCACTTGCGTGAGGGCACGCTTGATCTCGTGGAATACGCATCTTTGGTAACTTGGTGCTATGCCAGCGACACTTACAGCAAAAGAGCAATTGCAGACGCGAGGAGACCTATTGGGCGGCAGCTTCTCAAGATGGTTTCAAGGGAAAGCGAAGACCTCCAGTCTGCCGTGCTGCAGCAGCTCGTAGATCAGGCAGCCTACAAGGACAATGTGCCCAGAGCATGCTTTGCAGGAGTGCTGGACGGACTGAACTACCTTTCGAGCGCGCCGATTGCCGACGCTTTCCCAGTCGTGCGGCTTTATTCAAAGTTTGCGCGCGACATGCACTTGGAATGGACCGACGCAGCCAGTCTCTCCGCAGGTCTTGCCGCTCATCTCGTCACGACTGCATTCGCTTACACTGCGTCTGATAGAGATGCACTGCTAACCCCATTCGATAGCGCACAGCTACTGCGAAACACGCCGGATGATCAAAAGCCATCCTTGCGCTGTTCCATTGCCAAAACTCTAAGAGTGCACGTGCGGTTGCTCGCGCGCGCCGCTGCCGGCTGGGACGGCGAAACAGTACCGCCGGAGCTCTGCGACGCACTCCAACGGCTCATTGCACGCAGTGTTATTGAGCATGACGAAAAAGGGCGCATCGGAGCCCTCACAGACAGGTATAGCCCCAGCCCATTATTTCAACGGGAAGCGGCCTCGCCGGCAGAGGATCTCTCAGCAGCATGGCGACGGTTTAATGGCAGTCACCAGGAATCCATGCTGCAGGCGCTTGCTCAGTCAGACGATCCGGTGCTACTAGCCGAGCTTTGCCAGCACCTACCTGCGGCGGCAAAGCCCAGCATCCGAGCGAGGTTACGGCAACTGAAGCCAGAGGAGGCATCTGCGCTTTGGACTTGGCCCGAGCTGCAGCACCGCATTGAGTCCTTGTTGCTCGCTGGCGAATATGCGCTTGCCCGTGAGCACTTGGATGAGGCCGAGCAGGACCTGGATCGCGCACCACCTGAGTTCCGGCTTGAGCTTTTTGCCCTTGAGCTTCGACTGTTTCTAAAGGAGAAGAACTGGGCTGCACTTGATGGAACTGTTGTTCCGCCAGCACTGGATAGGCTCACGAGACAACAGGCGCAAGACAAACTGGAATTTTACAGGGCAACCTCCCAACTGCTACGCCCGAACGGCAATTTGGCGGGTGCTCAAGTCGCTCTACAACGCCTGGCTGCACGTCCTGGTGCGGCCCCCGCATATAAAGAGAACGTCTTTGCAGTTGCTATTCAGCAGCTTGTAGGACCCACTCTGCATCCGTTGAGTGGTGCAGATCGTGTGACCGGCGAAGACCTGCTAGCGGAAATCAATGCTGAGGTCGCTGTGGGCGAGAGTTCAGTTAGCAGCAGTCTGTTAGCCAACCGCGCGCTGCTCATGTTGGCATTGCAAAAGCCGGAAGATGCTTTAGAGAGCGTGGCGGCTCGTCGTCGGCAGAGGCGAAGCCCAGAACTCGAACTCATAGCCGTAGTTTCAAAGAACGAGTTGGGCTTCCGTGCTGAGGCAATGGCGATTTTAGACGCCGCCATCTCTGAGTTCGGAACTGACGACCGACTTATCGCACTCAAGAACGACCTTCAAGCTGGAGACCCCGCGCCCAATATCACTTCAGCATCGGCCGTCGTCGATCCGATTTTCTCTATCCGAGCAGCTTTGCAACAGCTTATTGTACTTCTGCCCTCCCAGATTGGAGACATCCTCGGCCCCCCTGGCGGCGGGGTTCGAGGTTATCTCATCGGGCAAGTTTCACGTGCCGTTGGCGCGCTTCAACATATGGGTGCAATGCTCCGCGAACGGAAGGGATCAATGAACTTGGCAAGGTTTGAGGATGACCTCAACACCGCCATGCGAGAAGTACTCGCGGCTTTGCTCACAGTGACTAAATGGGATGTGGCTGACCAATCGCTTGGAGGAGTAACCGCAAACGGCAATCCAGGCGAAAGGGATGCGGTGATCCGAGTCTCCGGTCAGGAAATATCGATAATCGAAGCGCTCGTCTGCTCAGGACTAGATCGGACTAACATTAAAAAGCACTTCGACAAGCTGGTGTCATACGGAGTCTGTGACCTGTATTTCCACGTCATTTACTCGTATGCGAAGGAGCTAAATCCTATTTTCAAGTATGTTGGGGAGATGCTCGAGCACGAGGTACCTTCAGGTCTTTTATACCTTGACTGCGAGCCTCTGGGACCTCCGGATTACGAGACGAGTGGGTATGTCGCAACCTACCGCTTCGACCATAGGGAAGTCGCAGTGGCGTTCTTGATTGTTGACCTGAGGAGGCCCTAGTTTCGTAGACACATTATAGCGGCTGCTTCGGCCCTTAGCCGCTCTCATCGAAAGGCAGCTATGGGTCGGACGCAGGCAGTGGTGACCGGCTGCTTCCGACCCATAGCTGCCGTTGGCTACGGCGCTCTCAAAGTAGATAGCGGACGCCGCCACTCGCCGAAAATCTTTAGTCAGGAGGATTGCTTCAGTACTCCCGCACTCACTTCCCAATGAGGCCCAACACCCTTACAATCGAGATGAATTCCTATTCGCGTTTTCAGGTTGGGTATAGAAGATGTCCACATCGGACACGCAAACCGCTGCCAACGAACACCTCCACATCCTATATCGCGAGCACAATGGTTGGCTGCGCGGCTGGTTGCGCGCGCGCTTGAACAACTCAGCCGATGCGGCTGACCTTGCTCAGGATACGTTTATTCGGGTCATGGTTGCCCGCACGGCTGATTCCCTGCAACAGCCGCGTCACTACCTGGCAACCATTGCGCGTGGTCTGGTCATCGATCTCCATCGCCGGCGTAGCCTGGAACAGGCCTACCTCGATGTACTGGCTTCCAGGCCAGAAGTTCATGCGCCGTCTGCAGAAACCCGCGCGATCATTCTGGACAGCCTTCTGGCCATTGATCGCATGCTCGATGGGCTCGGTCAGCGCACCCGGCAAATTTTCCTTGCCGTGCAACTGGATGGGCTGACTTACGAAAAAACCGCGCAGCGTTTTGACGTGTCGGTCAGCACGGTGCGCAAGCACCTGGCGAAAGGCTTGATGCATTGCCTGTTGATGGATGAAGAATGAAACAGGTCCTTGCCCAGGCGGTTGAATGGTATGTACGCCTGCATGATAGCGCCGCCTCGGAGGCCACACGGACCGAGTGGCGGGTGTGGCTTGTGGCCGACCCTTCGCACGCAAAGGCATGGGCACGCATTGAAAAGTTGCATCAACGCTTCAGCCTGGCACCCTCTGATTTTGCCGCTACCACGATTGAGCAAGCTCGGCAGCAGAGGCGCGCGGCCGTAAAAACGCTTGCGCTGTTACTTGGCGTCGGTGTTGTGGGGTGGGCCAGCTATGGGTTATCCGCTTTGGGCAACGACTACAGCACGAGCGTAGGCCAACGCAAGAAGATTACCCTGTCCGATGGCAGCCTTTTGGTGCTGGATACCGACACGCGGGTCGATGTGCAATTCGACTCGCAGAAGCGGCTGATCGTCTTGCGCCAAGGCGCCCTACTGGTCGAGACCGCAAAAGACGCCCGCGCATTGAGCGTGCAGACTGCCGAGGGGCGCATCCAGGCACTGGGTACCCGTTTCACCGTGCGTCAGGACGATGGCATCACTCGGGTTGCCGTTGAAGCGCACGCTGTGGAAGTTCGGCCACTATCGGCCATTGGCCAGGCGCTGCGCGTCGAAGCGGGGCAGGCCGTGAGCTTTACCGCAACCGGTATCGGGCCATTGAGAATGGCCGCAGAACAAGCTTCAGCCTGGACGCGCGGCATGCTTGTCGCGCTGGACTGGCGACTGGACGAGCTACTGGCCGAGCTATCCCGATATCGCCCAGGTTTGCTCAGCTGTTCACCAGAAATTGCCGGGCTGCGGCTCACTGGAACATTTCTGCTCGATGACAGTGAGGGGGTTCTCGCTAATCTGGAGGACTCGCTACCCGTTCAGGTGCGCCGCCTGACCCGTTACTGGGTGAGAGTGGAAAGCAGGGCGGTATGACCCGAGTTTTTTTAATGAAGGGGTAACAGATTTTCATTCCTGCTTCGGCTCTACCTGCATGTGCGCATCAGACGCACACATTGCCAACGCTGACAGGAAATCTTTCATGCAAGTCCGCACCACCTTTCTCCCTCCCAGTGCCCAGAAAACTGCACTTGCGCTGTGTTTTGCCGGCTCGATACTTGCGGTGACACCTGCCTGGGCAAAGCCTCTCGACTACGACATTCCCGCGGGTACCCTGGCGGCAACGCTCAGCGAATTTGCTGCTGCGAGCGGGGTGATGATCACGTTCAGTTCGCAAGATACCGCAGGGTTGGAGTCGCCAGGGCTGCAAGGCAGCTACGAACTGGAACAGGGCTTCGCTCGGGTGCTTCAAGGGAGTGGCTTGCGTGTAGTGCAGGCGGGCGAGAAAAGGTTCGTGCTGACCAAAACAGAAACTGGCGGGGCCATGGAGCTTGGCGCTACCAATATCAATGCAGCAGGCCTTGGTGCGACCACAGAAGGTACCGGCTCCTATACGACGGGGTCCAGCAACAGTGCGACCAAACTCACCTTATCGCTGCGCGAAACGCCACAAACGGTCAGTGTGATGACTCGCCAGCGAATCGAGGACCAGCAGTTGAATACATTGAGCGATGTACTCAAGCAGACGCCTGGCCTTTCAGTGCAGAACATCGACAGTGAGCGGGTCAATATTTATTCGCGTGGCTACTCAATTGATAGTTACCAGTTTGATGGCATTCCTACCACGTTGATCGTGCAGACCAGCGCGAGTCCGCAGAGCATGATCGATACCTCGATCTATGACCGGGTGGAAATCGTCAGGGGGGCCACCGGACTGATGACGGGTGCTGGCGACCCCTCCGGCAGCGTCAACCTGATCCGTAAGCGGCCTACAGCGGCGTTCCAGGGTTCAGTAAGTGCCGGAGCCGGCTCATGGGAAACATACCGTACTGAAGTGGATGTGTCCGGCCCCCTGACTGAAGACGCACGCTTGCGCGGGCGGGCAGTCATGGCTTATCAGCAGGGCAACAGTTACATCGATCATTACCAACAGGAAAAGCAGACCTATTACGGGATTGTTGAGGCGGACCTCACCGACAGCACCCTGTTGACCGTAGGGTTCGACTATCAGAAAAACGACCCGCGCGGCGTATCATTCGCCAGCTTCCCACTGTTCTACAGCAACGGTGAACAAACCGATTTCTCACGCTCTACAAACGCCGGTTCACGCTGGAGCTATCGCCAACAGAACACGCTCAATACCTTCGCGACGCTTGAGCAAGGCCTGGTCAACGACTGGAAATTGAAGGTGGCCGTGAACAACATGTACAGTACCCGGGATTACTCGCTGGCCTCGTTAAGCGGTGGCACACCGGATCGTGAAACGGGAGAGGGCGCCTACTTATATGGTGGGGATGGCTATGGCTCCCAGCGTCAGCTGGGTATTGACGCAATGGCCCAGGGGCCGTTCCAGCTTTTTGGCCGCGAGCATGAGCTGGTGTTCGGCTTGAGTGCTTCGGAGTTCCATGACTACAGCGACCCGGACGATGATGATCTGGAAATGCGCCCCGACAATATCTACGACTGGGACAACTACACCGATCGCCCGACCTCGGTAGGCAAGTTGATGAACGACGACACCACTATCCGCCAGGATGCGGCGTACATGGTGGCCCGTTTCAAACCAACCGACGACCTTTCGATCATCTTCGGTGCTCGCGTTGGCGACTATAGCTACAAGAAAAAGGCCATTTACAACCCGCCTTACACTCGTTCGTCCAACTCGGCCGAGACCCGCGAAAGCGGCTTCGTCACGCCCTATGCCGGTGTGGTCTACGACCTCAACGATATTCATTCGGTCTATGCCGGCTATACCAAGATTTACAAGCCACAGTCCATTCGCGACAAGGGCGGCAAAAACCTTGAGCCTCGCGAAGGTGACAACTATGAAATTGGCCTGAAAAGCGAGTTCCTCAATGGCCGGGTCAATACAGCTGTGGCCCTTTATGAAATAAAACAGGACAACCTCGGTGTGGCCACTGGCGAGACCGTCGAAGGCACTGTCCGCGAGTCAGCCTATCGGGCCGTCGCCGGCGCGAAGACACGCGGTATCGACATGGAGGTGTATGGCGAGGTGCTGACCGACTGGAATGTCAGCGCAAGCTACAGCCACAGCATTACCAAAGATGCCGAGCACGAGCGGATCAGAACAGAAGTGCCGGCTAACCTGGTCAAACTTTGGACTACCTATCGCCTGCCCGGGGAGCTGAACCGCATGACCGTTGGCGGTGGCGTGAACTGGCAGAGTGGCCAGAGCCTGACCACCCGCCAGGGCAAGGCAACTCAGGAACAGTATGCTGTGTTCAATTTGATGGCCCGTTACGACATCACCAAGGCCCTGAGCGCTACCGTCAATGTCAACAACGTGTTCGACAAAAAATACTTCAGCTCGCTGGATCCTACCTTCTTCACCGGCTACTACGGTGAGCCGCGTAACGTAATGTTCAGTACGCGATACGCGTTCTAAAACGCACAGACGCCTGCCGCCACCAGCACTGCATTAGACCGGCACGTGCCTTGGCATGGGGCAGCATCGCACGCGGTGCTGACGGTGTTCGCCAAGAGCAAGATGGAACCGTTCAATCCGCTTAGGGCCAACACCTGTCAGCCTTGATGCGATCCCTGTGGGAGCAGGCTTGCCGGCGATGGGCCGCAACGCGGCCCCAAATTGCTTAACTGACTGGCATTAGGGCGTGACCGCGAACACCAGCGTAGCCGGTGCCAAGCTCCGCGTTGGATTTTCGCGGGCGCGCCCGCTCCCACAAAGATTGCTGTTCGGCTCACCGGCAGCAATGGGTCGTTTGCGGACGTTCGCCTGAGACCGTTTCAAATCAGAAGGTGAGGGAGGACTGGCCTGAACACCTTAGCTCCTGACGGCAACCGTCGAAGCATTCAGGCAAGCGACTCTCAGTCATTCCAGCAGCGCTGATTGCAGCCCTGCTTGTCTATCCATAGCCAGAGCAGCGGTCGCTAATGACCCGAAGCTGTCAGTGTGGCCCGCAGTACACTGTATGTGAGCGGGTTTACCCGCGTGGAGATGACGGGATTGAGAGCGGGGCAAAGAGGTATCTCAATTCAAGATGCAGGACTCACCACAAGCGCATGGAAGCCGTGCCGCGTTTTCCCACAGTTTCTAGAAAAGCGTGGATGCCTACGGATTGGCGGGACGAGAAGTTGCATGACTGTCTGCAATCGGAAAGTTGGAAAATGCTCTCCCGATTCGCATTGAACGGACCGGGAGACTACTTCGGGTATTTATCTCGCGTTGCAAATGAAGATCAAATTCATCCGGTCTTTTGGGCAGGGTAGGGGGTAATTGCAATTTCGTAACTGCTTGTGCCGATGTTTAGGCCATAACCGTCCAGTAGTGAAGTGCTGTTCACCTCGCCAACATAGGTATTGTCCTGACGACGTAGATAGGTCCTGTAGTTCAATTGCCAGAGAACGCCAAATGAACGTGGGGGAATATTGACTTCAATACTGAGACTCGTGGACTGGGACGAAATGGTGCCTTCAGAACCGCTCCAGGTGTGCGAGAACGATGCGCCAATCTTGACGCCCAGTTTCACCTTTACAACGCCCGTAAGGCCGATATCGCTTGAGGCCGACACCTCAAGGTTTGCCCCGACTTCATTACTCCAGTCGTTGCTCGAACTTTGCTCGACACCAGAAGTAATGGTTTGCGTGACCGAGCCGCTGTCGGTGCTCGTGGTAAGCGAGGTGATAGCCGTCCACTGCCCCCATATTTCAAGGGAATAAAGCGGGTTGTCAATCTGCCAGTCCAGGTTCTTGGCGGGGTCGTTGACCATGGGAAAGAGGACCGGAAGGCTGGCCGTCAATTGCCACGCCGAAGCGGGTGCAACGTTCACCCCTGTCCCCAGCGAGGGCGGATTTTCGCCCGGTCCCGGGCTCGCCGTTCCTGCGTTTGGCAGCACCAGCACATTGGTAAGGGTCGTGGGAACGCCATATTGGCTGCTGGACAGGAAACTGCCGGAACCAAGCGCCCACGAGCCCTGCGTGACCTGGGTGCCGGGTGAGGCCGCACTGGGAGGAGAGAAGCTGGGGAACACGTCATAGCACTGCAAGTTGCCGCACGTCGCTCCCGAATTCTGATCGTTCCACACGCCTTCACCTGTGCCCAACTGTGCAACGAGGTCATTTCGGACACACACATACTCACTTGGATCGGGCGTGCTGTAGTTGGCATTGTTGAAAACGCTGCCGAGCGCGGTGTAGCCATCGGGGGCGATGATCTGCCAGCAGGCACCATTACCGCCGGTATTGCCAGTGCCGCGATCGGTCCAAAGCTGCGTGAAGCTAGAGGGTGGGGCCAGCGGCGGCGGCGACTGGTCGTCCGATGCGAGGTTGCGCGCCAGCAACATGACACTGGTACCTGAAGGGTTATCGGTTTGCGGCACGCACAAGGATCCGAAAGCCTTCCAGGACGAGTCGGGGCGCACTGGCTCCCAGAACGAACCTGGATTCCCGGTGTAATAGTCGTTGGCCGTCGTCCAGACTGGGTTGAAGCTGCTAACGAACTGGAACTCCATGCCCGCCACCTGAAAAATTGAATTACTCAACTGTCAAACCTCCATGGTGATGAAACTTTGCCTGCAAACTTTAAAATTAATGATACGGTACAGTTAGTTGCGCTTGATGGCTTTTGGCTTCCATTGGGAAAGCTACGAATTCTTATATCACGGCCTTCTGCGCTAGTAAGGGGTTTGTCAAAGAATTATTGTTGGCGGTCAAGTTTTATTCTTGATGGCCGATATATTGGCCCCGGCTTGATCGTTCGGCATGTTCATAACGGTAAGCTACCAGCTTTTACAAAACCTTATCCAATTGCCGAAAGGCTCGTAAACTGCCGAAACCCCACACTCATGTGAGACAACATCCGAACGCCCGAAGCCATAGCGCTTAGCGGCAGGTTTCCGCAGTGCCGAGTGGCAGCTACCGGAAGTAACTCTGAGGACTTTAGGGACTGCAATATACCCGTTAGCTGCGTGCCGCAACGGAGAGCTAATGGCCGATTGGGGTCTTCCCCGAACGGTGGCTTTGGGTCGATAGCAGTCATTAGCGACTAACCGCTTTCGACCCTTTGTAGCCGTTCAAGTTGTCTACGAAACTAGGGGCGATTCAAATCGTGGAAAAAGCGCAGCCCGAGAGGGTCCGATCAGATAGCAATAATTTCTCTTTTTTTCGTGAATCATTTATGATCCTGCATCCCTCCAAATAGTCCTCACAATAAGGAAACGAGCGATGTCACGCTTGGCTGAGTTTCGGAAACTTGAACAGCAACTGGCAGAACAACTGGCAGAGCTGGAGGCCTTGAAAGGCAGCTCAGCGCTGCAGAAAGAAATTGAGTTCGAAGAGAAACTGCGTGCCTTACTCGCGGATTACGGCTTCAGCCTCCGCGATGTAATCAACCTGATTGATCCTGCTGCGGCTGGTCGCAAAGCGCCACCGGCAGTCACGTCTTCAAGCATCGTTCGCAAACCCCGCGTCGTCAAGGTTTATAAGAACCCCTATAACGGTGAAATCATCGAGACCAAGGGCGGTAACCATAGCCGCTTGAAGGCCTGGAAATCCGAGTATGGGGCAGAGACAGTCGAGTCATGGCTGTCCAACTAACTGGCGACACTGAATCTCCCATCATTTCGTAGATTCTTGATAGCAGCTCCTGGCCGGTCGCGGTCAGGGTGAACGGCAGATTCAGGCCAGTCGTTTTAATTGAAGATAGCAGGTACAGGGAGGCCTCAGGCTTTGCTGCTCGCATCCTGTCATGAGTACAATGAGATCGGGTGCGTACGGCATTTCGGTAAGCCGCATACTAGCGCAGAGAGGAAAAATACTGCGTAGGCGGTTTTCCCAAGGCTTTCTTGAACATTGTGATGAAGGCATTGACAGAGTCATAGCCCAGGATACCTGCCACACGCTGCACGGTTACCCCTTCCGCCAAATGGCTCAGTGCGATCATCAAATGCAACTGTTGGCGCCAGCGTCCGAAGCTCAGCCCGGTCGTGCTCTGTACCAGTCTTGCAAGAGTTCGCTCGCTGGTTGAAAGCCGAGTGGCCCACTCGCGCAATGTGGTTCGGTCGCCGGGGTCTGCGAACAGCGTATCGGCGATTCGTTTGATCTTGGGGTGGTCTGATATCGGCAAGTGCAGCTCTTTCAGCGGGGCATCGGAAAGCTGCTCAAGCAGCACGGCAACCAGCCGCGCGGTCTTGCCCTCGGAATGGTAAGCAGGTTCCTGTTCAGCGAGATGCAGGATCATTTCGCGCACAAGGGGTGTGATGGCAACCGTGCGACATTCTTCAGGCATGGCAGCTGCACCGGGCTCGACGAACAGAAAGCAGGTACGAGCATTTTCAGTCACGCGGCAACTGTGCGGTGTACCGCCGGGGATCCATACCGCGTGCTGGGGAGGCACAAGCCAGAGTGCATGTTGCACCTCACAGCTCACCGCACCGTGCAAAGACAGGATCAGCTGGCCTTTACGGTGGTCATGTGAGCGGGTTCCGGAATCATTGAGGTCAGGCGCAACCTTGAGGGCAATCGCCGCCTGAGCGAAGAGATCTGAATCGAAATCTTCCGGCGAGGAAACGACTTTTTTTGAGCTTGGCATAATTTAGGTATCAAGTGTCTTGATATCTATATTAGATAATTCTGAAGCGTTCTACAGTTGTCTTCTTTTCAGAGGACAGCTACAGAATATGTCAGACACGAAAAACAAGTGGCATGCCATCGCGCTCGTCGCAGGCATTCTGCTTATTGCCGTAAACCTTCGCGTTCCCTTTACCAGTATCGCGCCCGTTTTGCCGCTCATCCAGAATGATTTTGGCTTGAGCGCCTCAGCGCTGGGCCTGCTGACTTCCCTGCCGCTCCTGGCTTTTGCCGCTTTCTCCCCACTCAGCGCGTCGGTCGCCCGCAGGTTCGGCATCGAGCGCACGCTGTTCGGTGCACTGCTGGTCATTTCATCGGGCATCTTGCTGCGCTCCGCAGGCAGCGCATGGGCGTTGTACGCCGGTACAGTACTCATAGGCACCGGGATCGCCCTGGGCAACGTGCTGTTGCCCGGCCTGATCAAACGCGACTTCTCAACGAAAATGGCGTCCATGACCGGCGCATACTCCATCACGATGGGCGCAGCGGGAGCTGTTGGCTCAGCCGTGATCATTCCGCTGACCCAATCATGGGGATGGCCGATTGCCCTGAGCTTGTTGGTCGCCGCCCCGCTGTTGGCGCTGGTTGTGTGGCTGCCGCAGTTGAAAAAACACAAGCACGTGAATCTGTCCGGCCCGAAACAAGCGCCAACCTTGGCCGTCTGGCGTTCGCCGCTGGCATGGCAGGTCACCCTGTTCATGGGGCTGAACGCGATGCCTTTCTATGTCGCCGTCGGTTGGCTGCCGACCATTCTGATGGACCATGGAATATCCGCCGAGCAAGCAGGAGCAGTACATGGCACGCTGCAACTGACCACGGCCATTCCCGGCTTGATTCTGGCGGCCACGCTTCGCCGTCTCAAAGACCAGCGGCTGGCAGCCGCAACCGTCAGCTTGGTGACCGCCATCTCTTTGATCGGACTTATCTACGCATCGGGCTACGCCATACTGTGGGCCGCGTTCCTGGGCTTCGGCTCTGGCGCCAGCATGATGCTCGGTCTGACCTTCATCGGTTTGCGTACCAGAAACTCCGGCGACACCGCGGCACTGTCAGGAATGGCGCAGTGCGTCGGCTATCTGATGGCAGCCGCAGGCCCCTTGCTGCTGGGCCAGCTGCACGACTGGAGCGGTGGCTGGACAGCACCGCTGTTGATCACAGCCGCAATCTCTATTGCAGGCGCATTTACCGGCATGCTGGCCGGGCGCAACGTTCAACTCGAGCCCGCTCATTGCAAAAGCACCATCGTGCAAGCCGGCTAGCTTGCTTGCAAACATGGCAGGTAGGTGCGGATCACCACCGAGCTGCCCTACTACGAACTCCGCTGTGACCACAAAGTAAACCCATGAGCAACGTACTGATCATCAACGGCGCCAAGCCATTTGTCATCTCCAAAACCGAACTCAACAACATGTTCGCCACCCTGGCTGCCGAGCACCTGGCGTCCTGTATGCCAACGATGGCCGCTCACGTACCGACGCCTCTAGGAAGTACGGCAGTGGCGCTTGTTGCAGGGCAAGAAATACATGCTATCGCTGGCCTGGAACGTGCCCGAGGAAGCCTTCGACGACCCCGATCGCTCAGCCCGGCAGGCACTGCCCTCTGGCTGGACCGCGGTCGCGAACCAGCCCGGCGATCCAGTCAGCAAATGCGCTCACGGCTGGTGAAAGAAAGCGCTGATGCGGGTATAGCAAGTGCACAGGAACCGAGGCGGGCTGCCAGTCAGCAAGCACTTCGACCAACCGCCCTTCTCGCAGATGTTCGCAAACCACGTTCTCGGCGAGTTGCACCAACCCGAAGCCTTCAAGGCACAACTTGATGTAGAGCCCCGTCTCGTTGACTGCCGCTGTACCGTTCACTGCAACCGAAATCTTTTCGCTACCCCGGGCAAAGTGCAGTTCGCCCACTCGCCTTGCGCGGCTCGAGAAGTAGTGGATAGACCGGTGGTGAGACAGATCCTGCGGTGTCTGCGGAATACCGTTTTCCTCGAGGTAAGCGGCAGACGCACAGGTCACCCAGCGAAACCGGCCGAGTGGGCGCGCAACCAGCGTTGAGTCATCGAGTTCGCCAGTGCGAATGACGCAATCGACCCCCTCTTGAACCAGATCAACCTGCCGATCGTTGACGCCGATCATCAGGTAGATATCCGGGTAGCGCCGGTAAAAATCCTGCAGATTGGGCATGACGATGAAGTGTGCAATGCCACCCGGCATATCCACCCGCAAACGCCCCTGCGGCCGTTTGACGGAATCCGTCAGGCTGGTCTCCGTGTGTTCGATCAGCTCAAGTATTTCTCGACACTGCGCCAGGTATTGAGCGCCCTCAGGTGTCAGGCTGACTCGCCGGGTTGTCCTGTTCAGCAGCCGCACCTGCAGGTACTTCTCAAGATTCTTGACGCTGCTGGTCACTGTCGAGGCTGGCAAAGAGAGGGTCTGCGCCGCCTGGATGAAGCTGCCTGCCTCAGCCACACGCACGAAAACCTGCATCGCTTGAATACGATCCATGATTGTTAGCAGCCTCAAAGCCGTGATCGGGAAAGGCTTTATTATTCGTAGAAATTGAATAATAAAAACAGCTTTATCATCTTTTTCCCACAGTATCGCCTTGCGTACATTGCTTCCAACGCAATTTGAAGAGGTGTACTGAAATGGCTGAATACAACCGCAGCATCGTGCAGGCCCCGGCCGCTCCGGCCGCCCGCACGCTTATCCGCGGCGCCACTGTGCTGAGCATGGACGGCGACATCGGCAATCTGGCGCGCGGCGATATCCTTATCGAAGGCAGCACCATCACGGCCATTGGTGAAAATCTCGAAGCCGGCGACGCTGTTGTGATCGAGGCATCCGGCATGATCGCCATGCCGGGCATGGTCGATACCCACCGTCACTCTTGGGAGGGGCAGCTACGGCGAATCAATCCGAATGCCGCCACACTGGAGGACTACTGCAACGCCACGCACTTCTCGTTCGCCAAATACTATCGCCCGGCTGACATGTATATCGGCAATCTGCTGAGTGCATTGGGCTGCATCGATGCTGGTATTACGACCCTGGTCGACAACTCGCACAACAGCCGCACCGGTGCGCACTCTGATGCCGCGGTCGAGGCGCTGCTCGATGCAGGCATACGCGCTGTACACGCCTCGGGGGCGCCGGTTGCGGGCGAGTGGGACAAAGCACACTGGCCCGGCAACCTGGAGCGTCTCCAGGAAAAATACGTCAAGAACGGTGACAACCCGTTGCTCTCGCTGGCTGTGATGGCGCAGCTGGAGCCTGAGCTGTGGGCTGAAGCTCGGCGCCTGGGGCTGCCGATCATCACTGAGTTCTTTGGGGAAACCATGGCGACTGAACTCGAGGCGCTGCATCGGCAAGGCCTGCTGGGGCCGGACAACATCTTCAACCACTGCACCGCGCTGCCGGACTCCGGGTGGAAGATCCTTCGCGAGGCCGGCGTGCGGGTCAACGTATGCCCGCGTTCGGATGCCCACTATGGCATTGAAGATGGAATGTTCGCCATGCAGGCGGCTCAGCGTCATGGCATCAGCCCGGGGCTGAGCGTCGATAACGAAACGTCCTACAGCGGCGACATGTTCATGGAAATGCGGATTGCGTTTTATCTGCAACGCGTCATGGGCATGCATCAGCAGCGCTGCTGCGACGTAGACCATCATCCGGTGGTGACCCTGCCCGCCCATGACCTGCTAAAAGCCGCGACTGTCGACGGCGCCACCTGTGCTGGCTTGCAGGACAAAGTCGGCAGCCTGGTTCCAGGCAAACAGGCGGACCTGATCCTTATCAACACGCAGGACATCAACCTTTATCCCTCAGGCAATGCCTTTGGCACCGTGGTACATGCGGCAGAACGCAGCAATGTCGACACCGTCATGATTGGTGGGCGCATCGTCAAGCAAGGCGGCAAGGTTAAGGGGGTTGATAGCGAAAGGCTGCGTGCGGCGATCGATGAATCCCGTGAGCATCTGTTTGCTGCTGCAGGCTATCAGCCGGACATGTTTGCCGAGGCATTCTTGCCGCTTGAGTCAGCCAAGTAAGGAGGTGCGAAATGAATGCAGCTTACTACCTGCTGGCTATCTGCGCTGGGCTTGGCATCACCCTGCAGACCACGCTGAATGGCCAACTCGCTAAAGGTGTGGGTGGAGATTCCGTAGCGGCGGCATTGTTCTCTTTTACTGCCGGCGCGCTATGCCTGGGCATCTTTTCGTTGATGCGTGGCGGAATAGTGGCGTCAATGACGGCTATCCCTGCCCAGCCACTGTGGAGCCTTCTGGGTGGTCTGCTAGGTGCCGGCGCGTTGCTTAGCTACGTTGTACTCGCGCCAAAAATTGGCCTTTCAGCGCTGCTTGGCCTCGCCATCGCCGGGCAGATCATGTCGTCCCTAGTTATCGATCACTTCGGACTGCTCGGGGCAATCGAGAGGCCCGTGTCTGTTTTCAAACTGGCCGGGGTGATGGTAATGCTCTCAGGCTTGGTCATCGCCCTGTTCGGTGACCGGTGGTCAGCGCTTTTCTCCAACTGATTGTCTTGTTTACCCCATCCTGTTTCGTGGGACGCCGCCATGTTTAAAACCCTAACCGACACCGCCAGCCTGCTTGGCGAGTGCCCTGTCTGGTGCGAAAGAATCGAACGTCTGTTCTGGACCGACATTCTCGGCTGCGAGTTGCGTGCTCTGGACCCCACAAGCGGTAAAGTGCAGCGCTGGTCACTGCCCGAGTCGCTAGGCTCATTTGCCCTCACGGCAGACGAAGATGTATTGCTAATGGGGTTTGCATCCTGCGTGGGCTACTACCAACTGAGCACTGGTCGTTTCAGCAGAATTGCAGCCACGCCGGGTGTACCCGGAACCCGTATCAACGATGGCCGCTGCGACCGCATGGGCAACTTTGTCTTCAGCACTATGGACGCAACTGAGCACGTGCAAACGATTGGCAGATTTCACCGACTCAATGCGGCGACGCTCGAAACAGAAACGCTCGACCTTCCCGCAGTAGCGATTCCGAACAGCATCTGTTTCAGTTTGGACGGTTCTACCCTGTACTACGCCGATTCCCTACAGGGGTGCATTTCCTGCTGCGATTACCCATCGCTGGAAAACCAGCGCATGTTCACGACAGTCGACAGTCAGGGCGCTCCAGACGGTTCGTGCATTGATGCGCAAGACTTTCTCTGGAATGCCGAATGGGGCGGCAGCAGAGTGGTGCGTTATGCGCCCGATGGAAAAGTCGATCGCGTGATTGACTCCCCGTGTATTCAAACCACTTGCCCGGTATTCGCAGGCCCCGGTTATGCAACGCTGTACAGCACCAGCGCCTCGATAGGGCTGGATAAGCCGAAAAATTCAGATGGGGCGCTGATAAAAGCCGAAGCTATTGTCGCCGAGGGGCTGCCTGAAGAGCGATTTTCAGGGCGCTTGAACTGAATGGCGACTCCCAGCCTGCGCGGTGTTCTAAATGCCAACTTTGTAAAAGTACCGGAATGACTGCTTCTGACCGGTAGTCGCCTTTTGGGCTGGCCGTTATGAGTCGTGAATAGCTGCCCTGGATCGAACGGCACTAGGCATCTGAAATTTTAGTAAAGAGATTTTAATTGGTCCACCAAGCGATTGAATTTGATTATCCGAGACAGCCGGGAACAACGACTGTGCCAGTCTTCTCGGCTCCCGATCTCATCGGGTAGACGCTCGAGAGCTACGCCATGTTGATACCGCTGTAATGCCTGAATAATCTGCTGTATCAATGGCCCACCAGCCTTTACTCTTTCCCCTTAATTCGCCATGCGGCCCTCCCGGTTAGTTACGGGAGTATAGAAATCCTAGTGCGCTAGGCCCTGAGTTAAGCGTCTTACTGAATAGCTAGCGACCTAGAGCGGTCGGTCATGGATATGCGCATCTCGCCTCCGTGAGAGTAGAGACGGTGAGTCATTGCCAGAGTAAAGCCTATTGGGCCGCTTAGCCTTGGGTTAACCAGTAGCTTGGTTCATTATGGATTTTCCTCTATTACTTTCGACCCGAGTGTTTGCCAGATAGCAGAAGTCATCAATCGCTGAGCGCTGGAAAAGTTGGCTCAATGCCAGTTATGCGGCGATCGGACGTGGGCAGGTCAGAAGTGTTTCGCAGGCGGCGGAAGCCCCGATGTATTCTAGTGTATCTGATGGTAATCATCGGTGCCTGATCTGCGAATCAAGATGCAAGCTAATTGTTTATTACGTGAAGGCTCGAGCGTCGAAGAATTGAATCGTAGTGTTAAGGGCTTTCAGGTTTGTTTCATGCGTAATCGCGCTGTGATGATTACAGATGAAACTATGGCCCACGTCGGGATAAACAATAAGGTGGTGTGAAACGTTAGCGGTTTCCAGTGCTTCCTTCAGTTGAATACTCTGTAGATAAGGGACTTTTTCATCCTTGTCCCCTACCAAAATTAAGGTGGGTGCTGTTTCCTCGGAAACTTCCAACGCTGGACTGGCCCCTTTAGGAACATCTGATGACCCGGTTGGATAACCCAGCAATTGCACCTCTGGGGCGAGCTGCTGGGGGGGCAGAGACAATCCGAGGCTTTCAGCTTGGTATTGAAGGGTTTGAAAGCAGAACACGCCGTACCAGACCGCTACGGCTTGGACCTTCAGGACACCGGGCCCAGGCCTGGCTGCTCGGGAGTCACGATCTGTCCATGGATTGCCCAAGCTTGCAGCGATGTGCGCGCCAGCGGACACTCCCCAGACGTAGGTATTGCTAGTGTCAATTTGAAGGTCTTCAGCCATTCCCGCCAGATAATGCAGGGCGGCTTTGGCATCGTCGAGCTGTGCAGGCCACCTCGCTTCCGCGCTCAGTCGGTAGTTGATCGACGCCACGGCATATCCGCGGGCGGCTATCTCTGCCAGCAGCTGCGGGAAATCGCTGAACACTCCTGACCGATGACTGTCGCCTCGTCGCCATCCGCCGCCATGTATATAAATCAACAACGGGGAAGGAGAGGACCGACGCGGGCTGGGCGGTAGGTAAAGGTCCAGTGTCAGAGGACGATATCCCTCGATCCGTGCGTAGGGCATTGCTCCATTAAGGGTTACGCCATTGTCAAACTCAACAATCCAGGGCGGCATTGCGTCTTTGTACACCATCGAAGCGCTGGTCTTTGCGTCAATCCAACTGTCCATTCTATTGGGATGCTCTTTTGCTGATTCGCGAACGATCTGGAAAACCGAACTTGCCAAAAAATTGATTGATGGCACTAACGATTACCCTGTAACTGTCAGTTTTACAGATTGGGACCAGTGAAAGCCCATCAGATTATATGAGGCCTCGTCTCCAGTATCGACCTCAACGGGGTGCGCTGACGTCGGTTTGGCCGCTGGCAAGTAATGCACCCCGGATGAAGCCCTCGGCCAATCGTCGTTCGACGAAGTCTCTAACATAGGCTGCTCCAGCATCACGGCCGTGAGGAACTGCGACTGCTTGACGGATAGCAGTGAAGGCTCCCTGCATTACCCGGTAATTCGGATTCTTGGCTGCGACTTGTTCCAGCGGTTGTCTGACCCCGGCGGCAGCATCCAGGCCTTGGTCAATGAAGAGGTCAACAGCACCTGCAGACGTGTCAGAGCGGTGCAACTCTGCATGCTGCAACGTGCGTGACAGGTACAGGTCGTAAGCAGCGCCGTTGCCTACCGCAATCCGAAGTCCAGGTTGATCCAGGTCCTCGGTTTTGGAATAGGGCGACTCGGCCTTTACCAGATAGGTCCCTTCGATAAGTACGTAGGGTTCACTGAAGCTGATCTGGGCGGCGCGGACAGGCTCGATGGCCAGGAAGGCCAGCGTCCACGCGTTTTCTTCAAGTGCAGCGAACACTTTCCCCGCCGCGTCGTATGTGCGCAGCTTGAGCCCTACACCCAGCTCTTCGGCCAGCGATTTGGCCAAGGCAACAGAAACACCATGCGGTTCTCCGTCAGCGCCTGGCTGAGCCAGCACTGGGTTACCGAAGTTGATCGCCGCACGCAGAATGCCGTTGGGCGCCAGGTCCTTGAGAACCTGCTGGGCAATAGGGCTCATACCTTCTCCAGGGTTAGAAAATTGGGAATGTGTAGGACACGATCAGGCGGTTTTCATCCGCGCCACGTGCAAAGCTCGATCGATAGCTCGCGTTACGCCACCGGACCGATACGTTCTTCAGGGCACCGGATTGCACCACATACTGCAGTTCGGTGTTGCGCTCCCATTCATTGCCCTCACCGGTGATGGTCGCTGCGTCGGCCTGGTCGCCTCGCAGGTAGCGGGTCATGAAGGTCAAGCCAGGAATGCCGAGCGCCGCGAAGTTGTAGTCGTAGCGCAGCTGCCAAGAACGTTCACCGGGCTCGGCGAAATCGTTGAGCTGGACGAAGTTGACCAGGTAAGGATCGGTTCCATCGAGATAGGGCATGGAAGTGGAACCGTTCATCTTTTGCAGTCCCAGACCAAGCGCATGTCCGCCCAAGCTATAGGTGAACATGCCAGAAATTGCTCTGCTATCAATACGTCCGCCCAAAGCTCGACCGTCATCGTCGCTATCCATGTAGCGAAGATCAGCTTTGATCTTCCCGGGGCCCACTGGAATCGAATAGTTCGCCCCCACGAAGTGCTGGTGGTAGACCTGTTCCAGCTCTGCATACTGATAGGTCAGCAGCAGGTCTTTTGTGAACTGGTAATCCAAACCGCCCAGCCAGAAGGCGTCACCTTCGGCATTGCCTGTGAAGCGACGGTTTTTGTTGTTTAGCGTGATCGGTACGCGGTCTGTCGAGTCGCGATCGGTCTGGCGCTCGAAGCGGGCACCGATGAAGGACAGCGAATCGAATTCTTTGCTGGTGAGCAGGCCGCCCTCAAAGGTCTGGGGGAGGAGGCGGCCAGTGTTGGCCTGAACCGTGGGCAGCTTGGGGATCAGAGTGCCGTATTTAAGCTCTGTCTCGGATAGGCGCATCTTGCCAGTCAGGCCCAGGCGGCTGAACTCGTCGGCTGCGCGACCATCATCATGGGTCGGCAGCAGGCCGGTACCGGTTCGATCGGGACTTGAGTCCAGCTTCAGACCGAGCATGCCCAGAGCATCTACCCCAAAACCGACTGGCCCTGGTGTGTATCCGGACTTCGCATCGAGAATGAAACCATGGGCCCATTCTTCGCGCTTTGACTGGCCAGCACCGTCACGGAAATCGCGGTTGATGTAGAAGTTCGTCGTTTGCAAGGTGACCTTGCTGTCGTCGATAAAGCCATCCCCATAGGCCGTAGCTGCGGCCAGGCAAGGCGTTACGGCCAGAAGCTTGCAAGCCATTTTGTTTTTGTTATGCATTTGCTGCTCCATCAATTGGCGTGGGGTGTAGACGTGCCTCCCGGCGCGCCAGGGTCAGAAAAAGAGGTTCAGGCGGTGCGGAAAATCATGCAGACCGGGCTGCCGGTCTCGATCTGATGCTCCAGCAAAGCCAGTTCGCCTTTCGGGCTAATAGAGAAGGTCTTGATGTTGTCGCTGTCTTCGTTAGCGACGAACAGGAACCGACCGTTAGGAGATGTCGTCATGAAGCGTGGCTTCTTGCCTTGGCTAGGGACGTTGCCGATCGGGTTGATCTTGCCGGTAGGCTGATCCACCGAATAAATGGTCACGCTGTCATGCCCGCGATTGGAAGAGAACAAATGTACTCCATCCGGTGCCATGACCAGCGCTGCTGCACGGCTGTCCCCTACAAAGTCCTGAGGGAGGGCTGGAACCATCTGGAATGGAACCAGGGAGCCGTCATTCTGGTTGTAGCGGTAGCTGGTGATCGTGCTGTCCAGTTCGTTCACAACGTAAGCAAATGACCCGGTCGGAGAGAACACCACATGTCGAGGTCCGGCCCCCTCGCGTGTCTTGATTTCATGCGCCAGTTCAGGCTTCAGTGCGGTCCCGTTCTGCTTCAAATCGAACACAAAGACTTTATCCAGTCCTTTGTCCGGGACCACCAGGAAGCGGCCCGATGGATCGCGTGGGATCATGTGCGGGTGGGAGCTCGCCTGCTCGATCTTGTGCGGGCCAGGGTTGCCCGGAAGGTCGTATTTGCTGATGACGGGTTGCAGGTGGCCGGTCTTATCGAACGGCAGAATGACAATGCTGCCGGTGGCATAGTTGGCCACAGCGAGGAAATTATTGCTCTTGTCCACGGTAAGGTGGACAGGGTTGTTCCCTTCGCAACTAACCGAGCTCACCTTGGCGAGCGTTCCGCTGGCTGGCTCAATTTGGAATGAGCTGACAGTGGACTGGTCGCCATGCACGCAGAACAGCAGGCTCTGGGTTTGGTCGAGGCACAGGAAGGATGGATTGGTCAGATCGCCGACGGTTTGAATCCATTCGGAGCGACCTGTCTGTGGGTCATGTCGATAAACCGTGATGCCTGCACCGCGGGCGTTTCGCTCGCGAGTGGTTCTGGAGCCCACATAGACAATTTGGGTTTTGTTCGCGTTGGCAGGCTGCATAGCGTTCTTCTCAAGTTCTGATTTGGCATCTGCCGCCTCCGCGCCGAGGCCCAGAATGGTTGCCGCAGCGACGATGGAAGTAGAAGAGAGCAGCGTGCGTCGTGTAATGGCGGGTGAGAGCGGTGATGGGCACATAGCAAAATCTCATCGTTGTTTTTGTTGTGATGAGTACCGCTGACCTTTAAAGGTCGGCGGTAGCTGAGCAATCAGTACTTCGAAGGTACGAACACCCAACCTTCCATCAGGCGACGGGCGCTTCGGCTCATGACGGCCTTGTCCACAATCCAGTTGCCATCGACTTGGGTGGTCTGCGCGCCTACGGCAACGGTGCCGGCGGTGTGGCCCATGTTGACCTGGCGTTCACCGATATCGCCGACGATACGGTTGACCAGCGTGCCTTCCAGAGCGGCTGCCACGGCAACGGCTACAGCGCCAGTGCCGGTGATTGCGTGGTGCAGTTTGCCCATGGAAAGGATGCGAGCGATCACATCGATTTCGCCGGCTTCGACTGTCTTGCCGCCGGCGGCGCCGTAGGTTTGCGGCGGAGCTACCAGGCAGAGCTTCGGTGTGTGGGGGCGAAGGCGTGTTGCTTCCTCGGCAGTAGCCGCCAGGCCCATGGCCACGGTGCAGTGTGCGCGGATGGTTTCCAGAGACTGCAGCAGTTCGGCGTTGCCGTTGACCTGGTCTTGGGTCTCGGTCCCGGTCAGGCCAACGCGCTGGGCGTCGACGAAGATCGTCGGGTTGCCTGCGTTGAGCAGCGTTGCCAGCAAGCCTGGGAAGCCAGGGATATCCAGTTCATCCACGACATTGCCGGTTGGCAGAATGCTGCCGCCCGAACCGCCAGGCTGAAGGAACTCTACGACGATTTCGGCAGCAGGGAAGGCGACGCCATCCAGCACGAAATCACCTTCTTCAACGACCTCGCCACCCTTCATTGGGACATGGGCGATGATGCGTTTCTGAATATTGGCCTGCCAGATGCGAACGGTGGCGATGCCGTCACGAGGCGCATCGACGAGCCCTTGGCGAATGGCGAATGGGCCAACGGCTGCGCTCAGGTTGCCGCAGTTACCGGACCAGTCGACCACTGGGTTTTCGATTGCCGGGGCACCGAACAAGTAATCGACATCGCAATCGGTACGACCCGATTTACCGATGATGACGACCTTGCTGGAGCTGGAGGTGGCAGCACCCATGCCGTCGATCTGCTTGCCATAAGGATCCGGGCTGCCAATGGCGCGGAGCATCATTGCATCGCGCTCTGGGCCTGCAGCCGGAACGTCTTGCTCAAGGAAAAAGACACCCTTGCTGGTGCCACCGCGCATGAATACGGCAGGGATTCGAACTTGGGTCATTACACTGCTCCTTCCAGTTGCTTCGCTTTAGCAGCCTTGTCCATGCTTTCCACCAGCAACTGCGGAAGCAGGCCGCCGCGGCGGAAGTAGCGCACGTCTTCATGCGTATCCAGGCGGCTGGTGACGGTTACGTTTTCAGTGGTGCCATCTGCACGCTCAATGACGAGTTGCAACTTGTCGCCAGGCGCGAAGGTGTCGTTGATGCCTTCCACCGAGAACTTCTCGTGACCGGTCAGGCCCAGCGTCTTGCGAGTTACACCTTCTGGGAACTGCAGCGGGAGGATGCCCAGGCCAGCCAGGTTGGTGCGGTGGATGCGCTCGAAGCTCTCGGCCACGACAACGCGTACGCCCAGCAGGCGAGGGCCTTTGGCTGCCCAGTCACGCGACGAACCGCTGCCGTACTCCTTGCCTGCCACAACGATCAGCGGCTGCTTACGATCGGCATAGGCTTGTGCGGCTTCGAATACGGTGCTTACGCGATTCTCGGGCAGCAGCAGGGTCCAAGGACCTTCACGGCCGTCGGTCATGAGCTCGTTCTTCAGGCGTGGGCTTGCGAAAGTGGCGCGCTGCGCGGCTTCGTGGTTGCCGCGACGAGTGCCGTAGGAGTTGAAATCATCAACACCGATGCCGTGGCCTTTCAGGTACGAACCGGCGTCGCTGTCCGGCAGGATGGCGCCCGACGGCGAGATGTGGTCGGTAGTAATGTTGTCCGACAGCATCACCAGAACGCGCATGTCTTTCAGGTCGCGTTGAGGGTCAGTAGCCGTCAACTCATCGCTCCAGTACGGCGGCTTGCGGATGTAAGTGCTGCTCTGGTCCCAGGCGTACTGATCGGTAACGCCGGCGCGCAGGTCAGAGGCGATGATACCCGCTTCGCGAGGTACCGAGCTGTAGGCCTTGTCGAACAGGTCGGCCGACAGTGCTTTCTTCTCGATCTCGTCCAGCTCTTGATCCGAAGGCCATAGCTCGCTGAGGTAAACCGGCTTGCCTTCGGCGTCGGTTCCGAGTGCATCCACTTGCGGGTCGATGCGGTAGGTGCCAGCGATCGCGTACGCCACGATTAGGGGAGGGGACATGATGAAGACTTCACGGGCCAGCGGGTGCACGCGGCCTTCGAAGTTACGGTTGCCGGAGGTGGCGGCAACTGTCTCCAGCTTGCGCGCGCGGATTTCGTCTTCGATCTCTTTGCTCAGCAAGGGGCCGGACATGCCGTTGCAGGTGGTGCAGCCGTAGCCGACGACGTTGAAACCCAGGTTGTCGAGATCAACATTCAGGCCGGCGCGATCCAGATAGTCGGCGACAACCTTGGAGCCCGGCGCGAAAGAGGTCTTCACCCATGGTGCGCGATGCAGGCCTCGCTTGAGTGCATTGCGAGCGACCAGGGCCGCAGCGATCACGCCGCGAGGGTTGGATGTGTTGGTGCAACTGGTGATGGCGGCGATGACGACCGAGCCATTGTCCAAGCCGGTTGGGATGTCCTTCGCGGCTTCACCTTTACCCAGCAGGATGCGCTGATGAGGTTGTTTCGGGCCGGCGATCGCGCGACCAACGCTGCTCAGGTCGAGGCTGACAACGCGGTCGTACACGACAGATTCCAGGCTGTCATGCCACAGACCCTGGTGCTTGGCATACGCCTCGGTCAGCTCGGCAATCTCACCGCCGCGGCCGCTCAGGCGCAGGTAATGCAGGGTGCGCTCGTCGATCGCGAACATTGCTGCGGTAGCGCCGAATTCGGGCGCCATGTTGGACAGGGTGCCGCGGTCTGCCAGGGACAGTGCTGCGACGCCTGGGCCATGGAACTCCAGCACGCTACCGATCACGCCGGCTTTGCGCAGGCTTTCGGTCAAGGCAAGCGCGATGTCGGTTGCAATGTAGCCCGATGGCGGGGCGCCTTCCAGCCGAACACCCACGATTTCTGGAACCCGCATCATCAGGGCTTTGCCCAGCATTGCAGCTTCGGCTTCGATACCACCCACACCCCAGCCCAGCACACCGATGCCGTTGATCATGGTGGTGTGGCTGTCAGTGCCGACCAGCGTATCCGGGAACGCCCACAGTTCACCTTCGACTTCGCGAGTGCCGATGACGGTGGTCAGGCGCTCCAGGTTGATCTGATGAAGGATGCCATTGCCTGAAGGCACGATCGACAGATTGTTGAAGGCCTTGTTGCACCAGTCGAGGAATGCAAAGCGCTCGGCATTGCGCTGGCGCTCGATGGCTTCGTTATCGGCCAGTGCGCTGGCATCACCCCAACGCTCTACGTTCAGCGAGTGGTCCACGACGAGGTGAGTTGGGGTGACCGGGTTTACCTGGCGTGGATCGCCGCCTGCTTTTGCTACGGCGTCACGCAAGCCGGCCAGGTCGACCAGGGCGGGGGTGCCGAGGAGGTCCTGGAGAACCACACGAGCGGGGCGGAATGGGATGTCGCTGTTTTTAGAGCGAGTGCAAATCGCCGTCAGCGCCTCGTTCGGCTCTGCTTCGGTACGCAGGACGTTCTCAGCGAGGATCCGGAGGCTCATCGGCAGGCGGGCGAAGTCGCCGCCTATCTCTGCCACAGCTTCCGATACGTTGCAGACGCGGTACTCGCGACCGTTGACGGCCAGGGTTTGGCCAATTTGCTTGCTCATGCCGGGGACCTCACAGGCGTGTTTTTTGTGAGGCGATATTGCACTTTGTCTAAACTTGAGTCAATTTAACTTCGGCAGATGTGCACTGATGGTGCGCCGGGTGGTTGCCTCTACGCTGAGGCGCGACCACTTATCTGCCTGCCAAATCAAAGTTCCCGCACAAATATAAAAACGAGGAAAATCAAGATGAAATGCAAACAGACCTATCGTAAATCCGTTCGGCATCAGCCCGCTTTTTCCTCCTCGTACCGCTAAAGCCTGGTTCGCGGCGCTAAAACAAGAAGGAGAGCGACATGCTTCTGACCGTACTCGGTTTTTCGATGGTCACCTGTTTCATGTACCTGATCATGACCAAGCGGCTTACCGCCCTGGTTGCCCTGATCGTGGTGCCCATCGTGTTTGCCCTGATCGGTGGCTTCTATGCCGGCTTGGGTACCATGATGCTCGATGGCATCAAAACCTTGGCGCCTACTGGCGTCATGCTGACTTTTTCGATTCTTTACTTCGGCATCATGATCGACGCGGGTTTGTTCGATTCACTGGTGCGGTGCATTCTGAAAATCGTCAAAGGCGATCCCCTCAAGGTGCTGGTCGGGACCACCATCCTGACGATGTTGGTATCGCTTGACGGTGACAGCTCCACCACCTACATGATCGTGATTGCCGCATTCCTTCCGCTTTATCAGCGTTTGGGCATGAGCGTTCTCGGGTTGACCTGTGTGGTCAACATCGCCAACGGCATCATGAATATCTCCCCTTGGGGTGGCCCAACCGCACGTGCTGCAGCTGCGCTGCATGTCGATGCGATGGATATCTTCCTGCCCATGGTTCCGTCGATGTTGCTGGGCTGTGGGTGCTTGCTGTTCATTGCGATCATGCTGGGTCGGAGGGAACGTGCACGGCTTGGGGTGATTGCAGTGGATGATTTCCACAACGGTGCGATCGCCTTGGGTAATGGTTCGCATGAAGAATGCGACCGTAACCGCCGCCCGCACATGTTCCTGCCAAACTTGCTGCTTACCGCCACGATGATTAGCCTTTTGGTGATGGGCGCGGTACCGATTCAGGTGCTGTTCATGGTCGGCTTCGCCATTGCGGTGATGCTCAACTATCCGCATCTGGAGCAGCAGAAAGAGCGGATTTCCGCTCACGCCGGTAACGTTCTTGCAGTTACCTCGGTTATTTTCGCTGCGGGCATCTTCACCGGCATTCTTTCCGGTACAGGGATGGTCGATGCCATGGCGAAGGGAATGCTGGCTGTTATCCCGGATGCCTTCGGACCTTACATGGCGGTATTCACAGCACTGGTCAGCATCCCGTTCACCTTTTTTATGTCCAACGATGCCTTCTACTTTGGGATCCTCCCGGTGCTTGCCCAGACTGCCGCTACCTATGGCATTACGCCGTTGGAAATCGCTCGGGCCTCGGTTGTGGGGCAGCCGGTACACCTGCTCAGCCCACTGGTGCCTTCGCTTTACCTGCTGGTGGCGTTGGCCAAAGTCGACTTGGGTGACCATCAGCGCTTTGCTCTGAAGTGGGCCCTCTTGGTGAGTATGGCGATGTTGGTAGGTGGCGCGATGTTTGGAGCATTCCCGCTCTATCACATAGCTTCATGAGCCGGCAGATAGGAGCTTACTGAAAATGAGCTCTGGAGCACGCGCTTCGCGAGGAAGGCATCCATGAACCATGCGGTTGTTGTTCATTTTGCGCACTAGGCGCTGCTGGAGGTCAATGATATCGAAGTCATCTACGACGATGCGATTCTCATCACTGCCGGCGTTTAATTGCCAGTCGGGTAGCGTGTCATTATCGCGCTGCCTGGCGCAAACGGTACGGGAAAGAGCCAAACGCTGAAGGCGATATCCGGGCTGGTCCCAGCGCGATTCTCGCAGGTCAGCTGCGTGCCTATTCGCTTTCAGGGGCAGGACAACCGATTTTATGTCCATGAGCTGGCACGCAAGAGAATCGTTCACGGTCTGAAGGGGCAGCATTTATTCGCCCGCCTGCCCGTCGAGGAGAAGCTGCGCAGCAGCTGTTTTCTGCGTAATCCGACGCGACGCGAGCTGAAGCAGGGCCTACAGCGTATATGCCTGTGCCCAGTTTAAAAAAATAAGCGCAGGGCGAAGGCCGAGGTAACCTCGGGCGGCAACGGGACTAGCATTATGGGCGGTTGCTGCGGCCATAGATCCGAAGCACATTGTCCGACTGGACTAGCATTTGTAGCCGGCAAGTAGGGCGGAATTAGCGTAACAGAGGCGTCTACGTTTACCTTGTGTCTGTTGCACAGGCATGACGCGGTCATTGCATTGGCTATGACTCGCAAGCCAATCGTCCGTGCAACAGTTAAGATCGAACTCGATTTTGAAACAGGGCCGCAAAAGGCTTAATGTAGGACCGGCGGGGCTCGTTTAGTGTACCCGCCTGGAATTTTAGGCCTTGACTCGGAAAAGTTATGAATCTGACGGCGCTTCAAGCCCGCGTAGCCCGCGATATAGTGACCTATGTTCGCCAAGAACAACTAGCTGCAGGGCATCACGTTTCGGAACTGGGGCTGGCCAAGGTTCTGAAGACGTCGCGCACCCCTATCAAGATTGCTCTGAATTACCTCGCCGAGCGCGGCATGCTTAACCAGGACCGCAACCGCGGTTTTTTTCTGGCAAAACCTTATGATGATCTGGCCGACATTGCCCAGGCTCTGTCGGTTTCCTTCGATGATCCGATCTATCAGCAGATCGCGGTGATGCGTCTCAATGGGCAGATTCCTGAGCAGTTTGCTGAGACTGACCTGATGCGTTTATTCAACATTTCGCGCTATATGCTTCGCGGTGTTTTGATGCGGATTCAGCAAGAGGGGTGGATCGAGCAGCGGGCCGGTCAGGGTTGGCAGTTTCTGCCGATGATTGACTCGGTCGAAGCCTATGAAGAGAGCTATTCGTTCCGAGTGATTATTGAGCCAGCAGGCCTGCTTGCCCCTACATTCATGGTCGATACGGAAGCTCTGGCTCGCTGTAAAAAACAGCAGCAATTCATTGCAGATGGCGGTTACCTGACCATGACACCCCAGGAGCTATTCGAGTCGAATGCTCAGTTTCATGAGACGCTTGCCGGTTTTTCCGGCAACAGATTCCACATCCAGACGGTTCGCCGTCTCGATCAGCTTCGCCGATTGGTGGAGTACCGGCAGGCAAGCAAACGTTCGCCTCGCCGTGAGCAGGCTGTGGAGCATCTCGCGATTCTTGCCTGTATTGAGCAAGGTGATCGCCTCGCGGCGGCTGACCATATGCGTAAACACCTAGAGCAAGCTCGCCGTCATAAAGTCGTAGCGGAGATGTTCGAGGCAGTTGAAGTGCCAATTGACGCTGCTTTTGAGTCGGCCTGAACCGGCATAGCGAACGCTAGTGTCCTGTCTCGGAAATTAAGTCGCTTTTGGCGATTATCGACGCATGCCAGGCGCCGATGAATGTATGTCCTAGTCAGCAGCCCGGCGATCGCCATTCTCCGAATGGGCGACTACGGACCCAGATCTGAAGCTCTGGATCAGGCACTGCTTCTAAGCACCGGCCATCCAGCTGGTACTTGGAGCGTCTTGCGCGCCCCTCGAGAAGTGATACATCTGCTGATGACAATCACCCACGTTGCTCCTGGGCGGAGGTAAGCATGTGGCGGTCACGGAACTGAGGGAAGTTACAACGCTTGATAGGATCGTCAATGCTGGCCTTGATAGGGAGCTTCGGAGCCTCCGATTGGATGGCTCGTGAACCCCATTGCATCGTACTCTTCCTCACAAATACTTCTTGAAGCTCGCGGCCGTAATGCTTACAGATACTCCGAGCAAGGCAGCGCAGGGGAGCAATACCAGCATCGGGTTGATACTGATTGGTAACGCCAGGTAGAGGGTCCAAGGGAAAATGGCCAACGGCATGATCGTTCCGCGGGCCTTGTGATAGAGGTAGCTGGACTCACGACCGGCCCCGAATTTCCGCAGATCTCGACGCACCAGGCCATCGACCAGGCCTGTGAGCGCCGCCATGGCGAAAAGCGGCGTGGTCATCAGCAGCACGACCAGCCGGACGCAAAACACCAGGACGGTGAAGAGCGCAGCAAGGGTGTAGTTCTGGACAGTTGTGATGCTCTGCGCGGCCAAGTAGCGCATATCCATCTCGTTACGCGGGCCGGCATGGGCGATCGCCTCCATCCCCTGAACCCAACTGAGCATTCCAGTCTTCACAATCAGCCAGTCATAGGTTGTGGTGACCAGCCATGTCGCAGTGCGCCCCGGCTCTTGAACGATGGCGCTATGAACAAGCCCCTTGGACAGCCAACTGATCTCGCTGAAGAGCATCTGCTGACCGTGACGCCAGCCCGCTTCCGGCCAGAAGAAGTACAGGCATACCCAGTCGACCAGAATTGCCACGATGAGCGACCCGAACATCACCCCCAGGAAGTTGAACGGGAAGAAGATGATCTTGCTGAACAGCGATTCCTGTCGCTCCTGTTGCTGTTCGGCCTTCTTTGAAACGTCGTCTGCCATGGGCTACACCTCAGGCTGCGTCATTGGTCGACACTTGGCGGAAATCTTCAACTAGGTCGTCGGGCAAGGTAGATTTCAGATCTTGGTAGCCAGGTGCTTCCCACCAGTCGCTTGAGGACGCCGCCGATCGCCGCATACCCGCCGCCAGGTCCTGCAGGTTGCCGGGCATGACGTCGTCCGGGTCATTCGCGGGAAGCGGCATGCGAATCTTCCAAAGGTTCCCCCCTTCGATAAGTGCGAAGGCCTGGCCCTTGGGTAGCCCGACCACGTGCGCAGGCTCAATCATCGGCACGCTCGCCATTTGCACCTGGTCATGCGAGCTGGAGGTGAATGCGGTCTTGCCGTTCACCGAGTCGTTTGCGCTGCTCGCCGGCGTGCTGTTGTAGATCTGCACCTTCGGCAGTTGGTTGGTCAGAAGCTCGGCAGTTGCAGTCTCACGGACGCGGAGCATAAACAGATTGTTGAAGTTACCAATCACCTGGCCGGCCTTGGCTTTCGAGCCAATTTTCGCTTCGATGTCGCTCATGGTCTGGGTGTATGCGGTGACCTGCATACCGGCACCGCCAGCTTTGTTCACCATGGGAATAAACTCGTCCCCGATCAGTTCGTTGAACTCGTCAGCGTGGAGGTTGATGCGAACCTTGCCACCGGCCATATGGTCGGGCAGACCATCGTCGATACCGTGCTTGTAAATGTGGCCGGCGACGGAGACCAGGTCGCTGAACATCGAGTTGCCCACCGCCGCAGCGACCTCGGTGTCGGACAGCGCATCGAGGCCGATGTAGACGACCGCCCGCTTTCGAATCACTTGCATCCAGTCAAATATCGGTCGCTGGTCAGCGAGATCCAGATAGTCGGGGGCGAGCAGCTCGGCGATACGGCCCGTGGTCAGCTTTTCCAGCAGCGGCAGCAGTGACGCGACGATCTTGTCGAAGTAAGTCTTGTCGTAGCGCACAGCGCTGCGCAGGCCGTCCATGACGCTGTCGTTGATGCGTTTCTGGGTGAGGTACATGTCGATGGCCACGACTCGCAGCGGGCGGTCTTTCATCGCGAACGACAGATTCTTGCGATCGATCTTGCCTTCCACCTCAACGATGGCTTGCCAGGCCTTCGGATCATGTTCCGCGAAGTACTTCTGTGCGTACTCGATGAACAGCTCGTCGATGTTGATGACGTGCCGGCGAATCTGCTCGTAGTCAGGGCGGCGGCCGAGTGCGACCAGCGACTGGGCAATGATGTTGACGAACCGCCAGGCGAACTCGCGGAACGCAGCAGAGTTGCCCTCGCCGGAGAGCTGGCCAGCGATACGTGTGGCCACCTCGCTGATCCGACCAAAGCGGCCGATGGCGTTGTAGCGCGCAGAAATGTCTGGCCAGCCCAGGTGAAACACATAAAACTCGTCGAGGCGGCCGGCGCGCTTGCATTCGATGTACATGCGTTTGAGCAGATCCGCATCACCTTTCGGATCGAAGACGATCACAACCTCGTGGTCGGCCTGTGCCTCTGCACGCCGGCGCCGGCTCCAGCGATGGAAGGTTTGGCTCCGGCGCCCCATACGGACTCGCGGCCCGCGTCGATGCGTTCGGCGAATGTCCTGCGTGATGAAGACTTCAGCCAGGCGAGTCTTGCCTACCCGAGTTGTCCCCAACACCAATGTGTGGCCCACACGCTCACCTAGAGGCAAGCTGACGTTCTGCTCATCAGGCTCGATCCCATGCAGTCTGGGTAGGCCGCCCACGGGTGGCAGCGGCCTGGCGGGGTTCCAGTTCGAGTCCCAGCCAGTGACCTTGGTGATCAACTTCAGTGGGAAGGGAGCGAACTCCAGACGTTCTTCCAGCCAGCGCGCACGCATATAAAGGTTCTTCGGCTCGACGTAGGCCGCGAACTGGGGAAGGTAGGTGTCGGCCAGGCGTTGCGTGTGCTTCTGTGTCCACCGGAATCCGCGGCCGATGAACAGGCGCTCGTTGCTGATCGGTATTTCAGCGCTGGTCATCGTATAGTGGGGAAGCCGTCTGAGGTTCGCCTGGTACCGAAGGACCCTCCGTGCCTGCCGCAGCCGAATGGTGCCCAAGTAGATAAAGCCCAGGGCAGCGACAATCCCGAATAGCGGAGTCAGGGCAAAAGCCCAGGGCGCGCCAATGCAAAGCGCTGCAGCTACATAGCAGACAGCAGTGGTGAAAAGTTCTACCGGCGGCCGGAGCAGAGATTCAAGGGTGTATGTCGTCATCTCGGGTCCTCGCGGTGTATGTCCTGGCGTCGACTTCGGCGCGCGCTTGCTCAACCTGGTCTGGTGTCAGCCGTTGGGCAAGACGCTGGGCGAATGCGTGTTCGTTGAACTCGGAGACTCCCGTCAAGCGAGCACCGTAGAGCTCGCTCACGTGGCGGACCTGCTCGATCATTTGCTCCCGGCCGGGGCGGTGCAGCGGATGGCTGATGATCAGTGTGAACACCGGCGATACAGGTCGTGTTGGGCGCATACCGGGTCTCACTGCTGAAGGGTTGTAGCTGTGATCAGCACCGGGTAGTGCTGCAACCCCAAGCGACCAGCGATATCGCTCGCGGGAACGGGCATCACCAGCAGCCCGGGGGCCCAGCGGCGGATTTCCTGCAGTCGTGCAGCGTTGCCGACATTCACTGCGAGTCCCACTGCCTGCAGGCCTTGAAGTTCCGACAATTTCTGGTTGAGCCAGGCCTGCGAAGTTGGATCATCCCCAACAATGAACATCGGCTGGAGGCCAGCTGCGTTGATGACCCGCCCCTGTACTGGGCCCGGGCTCAGTTCTGGAGTCGACACCGGGAACGCCCCACCGGTCCGCACGCCAGTCACAACCGGAGGGGTGTGCGCAGGCTCGGGCTCAATGTCCTGGTAGTAGGGCAGTGCGGATGATCCGCCATGGTCCTCCACTACTGTGAGCACCGCTTGCTGGATCGCATTGCTGGGTAGGGCCAGGCTGGCCACGATCGCGAAGGCTAGAGCCTGCACGACGTGTGCTCGCCAGGAGTGGTGATATGTCATGGGGTTTGTACCTCGAAGTTGATGCCGGTGACCCGGCTGAGATGTTTCGCGAAGTAGCCACGGTACTTCGCTGCCGGCGCGCCGCCGGCCGGGCGGTGATATCGCCCTGCAGCATCGATCCAGGTTCCCCCCTTGGCCTTTTGCTCAGCCAGAATCTGGGCGGTCACCGCGAGGTTCTTGTAGGGATCCAGCCCTTCGCAGGGAAAGCTGTAGCGATGCCCGTTCGAGCGAATATTGGTTTGTCCCAGTCCCACGTCGACGCGAGCGGGCCCAGCCGTCGCAATTGCGACCACCAGCGCTCGGCAAGCATCTGCTCGTGTGGCGAAGCGATAACCGGTACCGGCGACATTCAACGTCCATGGCCACGGAACAAGCTGTCCGCGCAGTCGCGTGCCGCTTTCTTGCAGTGCCACCGAATAGAGAACAACGGGCGGGACCCCGTGCCTGATGCCGATCGCCTTGTAAGCTGCTGGCGGATCCTCTACGCCCCATGCGTTCCCGGCGAGCAGCAGCATCAACAGAGCGCAGAGCCGCGAGCCTCTCATTGCCGACGCCATGATCCATTCACCTGCGTCACGGCGGCTGGCAGTGGGCCGCCGAGCCCGAGGCGCACCCAGCGGCCCTGGTCATGATTGAGTGTAATCAGTCGGCTTTTGACGCTGGACGGGTCAATCCCCGCCAGAATTGCCCAGCGGCGGATCCGTTCATCGTCGTTCTGGCTGCCGACGAAATACAGGTCAAACGGCGTCTGGGACGCCTGCAGCCGTTTGACCTGGTCGATGCAGGGTACGCAGTCGTCTTTGACGAAGAGTGCCAGGCGCCCGTTGCCCTCCAACGCTGGGCCGCTCGATCCGGCCTGCGCCGAAGGGGAGGCCGAAATCTCAATGGCTTTGATGCCCGGGAATAGGCGTTGGTAAGCCTCATCGTAGGCTCGCTGATAGGCGAGTTCCCGATCGACTCGCTGACGCTCTGCTTGGATCTGCAACTCGGCGAACCGACGGCGTTCGGTATCTGATCGGGCCTCGATGCCCAGCGCCGTGAGTGGGTCAAGCCCTGGCGAATAAACCCCCCGCGGACCCTGCATCACCTCTAGATAGCGCTCGTACTCCTTGGAGGTCAGGCCCCACTCCTGCGCGGCTTTTTCATCAGGCTTGTTCTGCGACAGGGTGGCTTCGCTGGTGAGCTGTTGAATACTCGAGGTGGCCCCTCCAACTGCGGAAGGAAGCGGAGCGGCCTCAATGCCCAGTCCAGTAAATGCGCAGGCGCAGGCGATGGCTCGAACGATCGGTAGATTCATGATGCTTTACTCATGGCTGGATGCTCAGGATTCGGGTTGTCCCGCCGGCGTCGAAGGTTGCGGTTCGTTCATCTACAGCCTTGAGGCGCCACGTGCTGCCGCTGACCACTTCGCCAGGCCGAATCAGGTAGATCTGACTCAGTCGGGTGCTACCGGTGGGGGCAATAGACAGGAAACGCTCTCCGCCTCGGTACTCGAGGCCGACCATCTGAAAAGGTGGAGGGGTCTGCGGGATGGGCGGGGCCTTAATCGGTGCAGGCTTCGGCTTCGGTTTGGAGGAGGCTTTGGGGGCTGGTGCGGGCGCTTGAGCCTGCGGCTTACTCATTTTCTGCAGTTTGTCGTCAAGCGACTCAAGGTCGGCTTTCAGGACCAGGAGATCGCCCGCAGTCGCGGATGAGCGAGTGACTTCAGCTGCAGCTTCGTGAGCCTGCTTTGCCATGGCTTGCACAGCGTCGATCCGGCTTGAGAGTGCTTGCTGGCTAACACGGAAGTCTTCCATCGTGACCAGGGGTTTGCCTGACACAGTGTCGAGACGATCGTCGATCGCGCTCACCCTGTTCTGGAGTGCGTCGATGGAAATCTTCTCTGCAGCTCCGTTTACAGCGCGAGAAAGAGTCGACAGCTGATATTGCTGGAACGCGATGATGCCGCCCAGGATGAGCAGTCCTGAGGCGATGGGCAGATAGTTTCGGATCGGCAGTTTCATGGGGGTCCTCTCGAAGCCGAGTACACCCTCGCGCAAGCCTGAGTCTGATTCAGTAGAAAATGCTTAGCCCGAGTCCTCAGATTTTTTCCTAGTAGAGCCGTCCCTCAGGAAGACGCGGCAGCTTGATCGTGTGAGAACTCGATTCCAGAGGGCGGTTGAGCACACGGCGTAGCTGACCACGCTGTGTGCCTTGCAAGTCTGTGGATAACCCGGCGGCAACTTTTGAGGGGGTAGAGGTAAGTCTGTGATGCAGAAAATCCAGAGTTGCCTCTGGTTATTTCTGTTGTGTGGGGCTGAAACTGATTGAGCCGAGGTCGCCTGCAATCAGGGGATGAATGACTGGAAAGTTATTCGGCGCTGTCTCAAGAGGGGGCCAGAGCCCCATAAGAGGTGCACCACTCTAAACCGGTGCACCTAATGCTCGTACATATTACTTTGATGAGCTGAGTCTGATTGCAACCTCTTTTAAACCCTCCTTGAGAGATTTCTCTAGCTGGCTGTCATGGGAAACCTTGAGGTCAGCAAAAAATTCATACGTTATTTCATTTTCGGAGTTCAGCCATCGGAGGCTAGTAAATCGAGTATTGCCCCGCGTTGCCACAGTTTCCTTGATCAAAGGTTCATCACCAACTCGCCGTTTCGCGTAATCATCATCGTAAACAGTAACTCGCTGCGTCAATGGCGATTTGTATTCGTTTTCATAGGTTACTAGATATCCGTTTGGGCATAAATATATGGACATTACACCATTCATTCCGCCGCCTTTTTTTGCAACGCCAGACGGTACCTGGTCATTCAGTTTGCAACTCAATCTCTCCACCATTACTCTAGAGGCAGAGACCTGAGTTAGCTGTTTTTCAGATATGCCGAAGTCGAATTTTGCCTCAGTCACAGACTTGCTGAACTGCTGAAAAGATGGGAAGTCAGCCTCTTTGGCTGACCTCGAGTTTGCAGCGGAGCGCATTTTTTCAAAGCGCTCGGCTTTAGCGTTTCCGGTAAGGGGCTCAATCAGCAACTCGGCAGAAGCAACCGATGGTAAGATAGCAAAACTTAATAATAAAAATGCACGTCTCATATCACCACTCCGTCAAATTGCAGGATGTTGCATAGGTGTACTTGCATACCATGTCATAAACTTGAGTCTGCGGAACCCATCCCCCTTCACAAAACTGCATAAGGGTTTCGTTCTGAGCAGCTCTTTCCTGTTCATTTGCATAGTGGTAACCATCCACTTGCCATCCAGTGCTACCGCAGAACTGGCAACCTGCGTACGATCGACCAGTAGGCTGGCCTTGGTCATCCGTGAAACTACGCATTTCGCCGGTGATAGCATTATGTTGATTTGAATCGGTTGCCATCGACCAAGTCAGTACGGGGTCCCAGCTTACGGACTCATTAAAACCTGCGCAATTCGCACGCGAGAACATCCCAAGCTCTGCATGCGAACTTGCGCTAAAAAGCATCGCAATAATAAAAGTCCAGCCTGCACTATCCTTCCTCATTTTGGAACTCCACTTTGTATGTTCATGGCCTACATGCCATCCTTCTTGATTATGCCTCAGGGGCATTCGTATCATTGATTGAATTTATAAGCCCAGTTAACCAACCCTCTATCGTACGTTCAGTGCTGGTCGTCTTTCATGAGGTTTCCACGGGTGTTTCACTCGCGTAAAACAGGACGAAATAGCAGGGCGGCTTTTCAGTTTGAGTTGTTTCAAAGTATTTCATGTCTTTTTTGTTAGCGAACGCGTTTCGTCCCAATCGCATTAGATAAACAATCCAAATGCGAGTTTCGCGCTCGTAAGTACACTCGATTGGTTGTTTGGATCTAGTCATTCCGTGGTAAAGCCACGCCGTGGTATTGCCTTCCTAAGCCAAGATCTAAATTTCGCTTGGTTCGGTATGAAAATTTTGAAACGCTAATTTCAGGGGCTGAACTGCAGCGGCCGTAGCTGAGATGAGTTGGTTGCGACTAATGCGAACAACTGGTCAAGCGGCGCGCAGTTCTCGCATCCGGCGCTCAGTTACACGAAACTTCCCACAACTGGTCAATCCGGGTGGTATATGACTGACTCATCAAGTCTCGCCGCATACCCCAAGCTGGAATGGCTGGAACGCCTGCCGTCCGCACCGTGCCTTTGCCCCAGCGCCCATTGATCTGGTCGACCACGTTCATCAAGCGCGTCGCCTCGACGGGCTGCTCTTTGGCAAATAGGTCAGTCGTGTACTCGCCTCGGTGGCAAAGCTCCATGAGCAGAACTTCCGCCTTGCTATACCTGTAGCCTGGGCGAAAAAGCTTATCCAACGCACCGGTTGCAGCTTTGGTGAGTAGCCGGACGTCGTCAGTCGGATAGGGCATCTCTACGATTACCCCATTGGCGTACTTGACTTCATCCGGGTTGAACATGCCCGTTCTAATGCTCACCCTTACCTTCTTGCAGACTGAGCTTTGGGCCCGAAGCTTCTCCGACGCGCGCATCATGTAGGTCGCTACGGCTTCTTTAATCGGAGGCAACGTTTCAAGGCGCTTGCCGAACATCCGGCTACAGCAGATTTCCTGCTTCGGTGTATTCGGCTCGTCGAGGTCGAGGCATGGGATGCCTGCGAGCTCGCGCGCGGTCTTCTCGACAACTACGCTGAATTTCTTCCTGAGCATCGATGGGTTGGCATTGGCCAGGTCCATCGCTGTCTTAATGCCCATATCCTCAAAATGAGCATGCATCCGCCGTCCAACACCCCATACTTCAGACACGCTGGTATTCCGTAAAACCCAGTCGCGCTTGTGCGGCTCGCAGATGTTGACGACTCCGCCCGTGTGCGCTTGGAGACGTTTCGCCGTGTGGTTAGCGAGCTTGGCTAGCGTCTTTGTACCTGCGATGCCGACGCCGACGGGAATGCCCGTGCAACGCAATACTTGCTTGCGAATCTGCCGGCCAAGGCTATCCAGGTGTGAGATACCTGTCAGGTCAGCGAACGCTTCGTCGATGCTATACACCTCTACTATCGGGACTAGCGACTCGATCACAGCCATGACGCGCTCGCTCATGTCGCCGTAAAGCGCATAATTCGAAGAAAACGCGACTATCCCGTGCTGCTGAAGTTTGTTTTTGATTTGGAAGTATGGCTCGCCCATCTTCACGAACGGCTTTGCGTCAGCGCTGCGTGCTATCACGCATCCATCGTTGTTCGAGAGGACCACGATCGGCGTTTTCGTCAAATCAGGTCTGAACACACGCTCGCAGCTGGCATAGAACGAATTGCAATCAATTAGCGCAAAGACTCTGTCATTTTTCATGGTCGCGCACGCTGAATCGAACCACACCCCACACCACGAGCTCGTCTCCCTCCAGGACATGTCGATGCGGATATTTAGGATTCTCAGACTGCAAGACGACCATTCCATCCTTGCTGAATAGGCGTTTGCAGACGGGTTCTGAGTTGATTGCGGCGATGACGATATCGCCGTGTTCCGCTTCGCGGCTACGGTCTACGATGACAATATCGCCAGAGTAAATTCCGGCTCCTTGCATACTGTCCCCCTCGATTTTGACGAGATACACGTGGGGTGCTCGGAGATCGAACAGCTCGTCCAGTGAAATATGAGCTTCAAGGTGATCGGCGGCAGGTGACGGAAAGCCTGCCGGGACACGAAATGAGTACATTGGGAACCGGGCTGTTCCAGGCTTTGGCTGGCCGAGGTTGGTGACGGTCATCGGAAAACGACTCAAAATTTACTGTATGTGTGTACAGTAAAATGCCGAAGGACCATTCTGGTCAATGTGGTGTCGGAAATTTCAGACAGGCGCGAAGGTCCACCAGCAGCAGCTCGGTCTGGAGCTACATACCTGGGGCGACTCGAGGAGGATCAAGAATGTGTAGTCACTATGAGGCCCCCAGCTCGAAGCAGCTCGCTCTAGCCTTTGGTTTTGATGTTGAGGTCCAGGAACCCCTCGATCTATGGCCTGGCTATTTGGGGCCTTTCTTACGTAGTACCGTGAGCCAGGCCGAAGCTGCCAGTAGAGAACACCGAATCGAGCTGCTTAGAGGCTCCTTTGGCTTGATACCCAGTTGGAGCGACGACACGAAGATCGCTCGCCGAACCTACAACGCCCGTTCTGAGACCGTGGCCGAGAAGCCGTCGTACCGGAATGCGTGGCGTAAAGCTCGTAAGCGTCCGGCGAACTCACCTTCCGAACTCCAGCTTTAAGGGCGATGGTGTCCGCGTATTTTTAAGCGGACGCGATCGCCCTTATCGCCAGGATTTCAATGCGCCAACGAAACTCTTATCCGAAACCGTTCAAAGCCCAGGTCGTTCAGGAATGCCTGCAACCTGGCGCATCCATTTCCAGTGTCGCCATCAGCCACGGCATCAATGCCAACGTCATCCGTAAATGGATGCCGCTCTATCGAGATCAGCCCACAGCAACTTCACTACCGGCATTCGTCCCGCTAAAAGCCGCACCTAAACGGCCAGCCGAAGCGTCAGTGATCATCGAGTTGCCCATGGCCGGCCAAGTGATCACTGTGAAATGGCCAACCTCAGATCCCGAGGGCTGCGCGCAATTTATCCGGGCTGTCGCTCAATGATCCGCATCGATGCAATCTGGCTGGCCACCGAGCCGATGGACATGCGCGCCGGCACCGAAACGGCATTGGCCCGAGTGATCGCGGTGTTCGGTGCGGCGAAGCCGCACTGCGCTTATCTGTTCGCCAATCGCCGGGCTAACCGGATGAAAGTGCTGGTACACGACGGCGTGGGAGTCTGGCTTGCCGCACGGCGATTGAATCAAGGCAAGTTTCACTGGCCCGGCATTCGCCATGGTTGCGAAGTCGAACTCGACAGCGAGCAACTCCAGGCATTGGTACTGGGCCTGCCGTGGCAGCGGGTCGGCTCAGGCGGTGTGATCAGCATGCTGTAACCGCCGGCCATTTGGCCGGTCTGCTTGTCGTCGTTTCGCGCCTGCTCTGACACAATCGGCGCCATGACTTTCTCGCCTAACCTCGATCAGATGACCCCGGAACAGCTTCGTGCCTTGGCGGCACAGGCGTTGCAGTTGCAGTCCCAAGTCGAGGCGATGAGCAGGAAGATCCAGAACGATGAAACCATCATCGAACAGCTCACTTACGAAATCGCCCTGCTCAAACGCCACAAGTTTGCCAAGCGCAGCGAGCAAATCAGTCCGGCGCAAGGCAGCTTGCTGGATGACCTGCTCAATACAGACCTTGAAGCTATCGAAGCTGAGCTAAAACAGCTCCTCCCAGCTTCGTCACAGGCCGAGCCACGGCAATCACCCAAACGTGCGCCATTGCCACCGCATTTTCCGCGTACCGTGATTCGCCACGAGCCAGAAAACACTCATTGCGCCTGTGGCTGCCAACTTCAGCGTATTGGTGAAGACGTCAGCGAGAAGCTGGATTACACGCCGGGCGTGTTCACGGTCGAGCAACATGTGCGTGGCAAATGGGCCTGCCGTCAGTGCGAAACCTTGATTCAGGCGCCGGTGCCAGCGCAGGTCATCGACAAAGGTATTCCAACCGCAGGCCTGCTGGCCCACGTGATGGTGGCCAAGTTTGCCGATCACTTGCCGCTCTACCGGCAGGAGAAAATCTTTGGCCGCGCCGGGCTGGCAATTGCTCGCTCGACCTTGGCCCAGTGGGTCGGACAAACCGGCGTGCGGCTCCAACCTTTGGTCGATGCACTGCGTGAAGCGGTGCTGAACCAGGGCGTGATTCACGCTGACGAAACACCGGTTCAAATGCTTGCGCCGGGCGAGAAGAAAACCCACCGGGCCTACGTCTGGGCCTACAGCACTACGCCGTTTTCGGCGCTCAAAGCCGTGGTTTACGATTTCAGCCCAAGCCGTGCAGGCGAACATGCGCGCAACTTCCTGTGCGACTGGAACGGCAAGCTGGTCTGCGACGACTTTGCTGGCTACAAGGCTGGTTTTGAACAAGGCATCACTGAAATCGGCTGCATGGCCCACGCCCGTCGCAAGTTTTTCGATCTGCATGTCGCGAACAAAAGCCAGTTGGCCGAACAGGCGTTGCATTCGATTGGCGGTTTATACGAGATCGAGCGCCAGGCTCGGGACATGAGCGATGAAGATCGGTGGCGAATACGTCAGGAGTTGGCGGTACCGATCAGCAAAACACTGCATGAGTGGATGTTGGCCCAGCGCGACCTCGTGCCCAACGGATCAGCCACGGCCAAAGCCCTCGACTACAGCCTAAAACGCTGGGTAGCGCTGACGCGCTACCTGGACGATGGATCTGTGCCCATCGACAACAATCAGGTCGAGAACCAGATACGGCCATGGGCACTCGGGCGCTCGAACTGGTTGTTTGCCGGGTCGTTGCGCAGTGGCAAACGGGCTGCGGCGATTATGAGCCTGATTCAGTCGGCGCGCATGAATGGGCATGATCCGTATGCCTATCTCAAAGATGTTCTGAGGCGGTTGCCGACGCAACGGGCCAGTGAGATTGGGCAACTGCTACCGCATCGGTGGGTACAGGCCTTGCTTAGGCAAAGTTAGTTGGGCAGACGCTTACAACGGAACATCATCGAGCCTATGTTTGGCTGGGTGAAAGAGAGCCGGAGGATCGGCACCCGCTACGACAAGCTCGCCAGAAGTTTTGGCGCGATGGTCACGCTGGCTTGCGCGCTGCGATGCCCAAGGCAGTATTTTTCGTACAGAACCTAGAATGCTGTCGGCCTGATGCCGTTGCAGCCTCTCGAAAAATTTAGATCAGGACTTGCTGAGGGCTCAGCGATATCGTGGCAGTTGGGGGCAAGCCTGTTCGCTATGGGGGAAGAATGATTGAAACAAAGCGGTTGAAGCTTAGGGATTGGAGAGAGGCGGATAAGCCCCTGTTGAGCGTAATTCATGCTGATCCTGAGGTGATGCGGTTCCTCGGCGGCACGAAGACCGCGTCAGAGACCAGCAATATCGTTGACCAACTGACGCGGCTTTCCGAAGGCGGCGAGCCGACCTTTTGGGCTGCCGAGCGTATCGAGGACGGCTCGTTGATAGGCGCAGTTGGCCTACATTGGCTTGGGATTGATTTTCCATTCGGGCCGGCTTTAGAGGTGGGGTGGCGCCTTGGTCGAGATTATTGGGGCAACGGTTATGCGACAGAAGCAGCTCGCGCGGTCCTCAATTATGCGTTTGGCACCTTGGATGTGCCCCGCGTTTACGCCTTCACCGCATTGGCGAACAAGCGCTCTGAGACTGTAATGCAGCGGCTGGGGATGGCGAGAGTTGAAGGCGGGGAGTTCCCTCATCCCGATTATATGCCGACCGACCCTGGCCAAATGCACATGCTGTATGTTGCTGAAAAAAGCACATGGATGTCGGGTACTTAGGCTTTAAGCTCACAGAAGCGAAGTGTTGCCCGTAAGCGTCCGGTGATCACATCCGCCCTGGGTGCAACAAGGGGCGGCGTTCATTAGAAAGCGAGCGTATTGGCCGTACGCTTACTAAAGCTCAGCATTGCATCATCCCGGCAACTGCGATTTACGAGCCAGACTGGCGCTCTGGAAGAGCGATAGCGACTCGCATCGTTCAGGCGGATGGGGAAATCATGGGTATCGCTGGGTTGTGGGAGGAGTGGTGTGATCCTAGCTCTCGGGAAATTTTGCGCTCTTACACGATGCTGACCGTAAATGCCGACGAGCATGAATTCATGCGCAATTATCACAAGCCTACAGACGAGAAAAGAATGGTAGTGATTCTACCAAGAAGCGATTACCAAAACTGGTTGGTCGCACCTGCAGTAGCGAGCGCCCAATTTATGCGCTGCTACCTCGCAGAGTGTCTGGCAGTGGCACAGCAGGTGAACGTCCCGCCTCCAGGATAGTTGCCAGGCCGAACTGGGCTTGGCGGCAAATGACCAAGCGCTCTATGAACTGTAAACCGATATCGTACCGACCGAAGGGTCTGCGTGTGGACAGAGATCAGTGTCGGGCAATCCAAACAAGTTTGTAGACGTTAGTGAGGCTTCGTTGCCGGCCTATCCTTAGCAGCCGCTAACGCATCCTCAAGGTCCGTCTTGAGTGCTTGGGCCGCAACGGAGAAATGCTCGAGCTGCTCAATGCGCTTTTCAAGTTGCTCAATACGATGATTTTTAGTTTCCATCTCTTCCTGTCCCGCCCTCACGATTCTTATCCGTAAACCAGTGACAGGGTCATCCTCGTCAAGATTTTGAGCCAGTTCTAACCACTCGGCGTTGTCTCGTCCCGCCACATGTGATGCGTGCGCAAGGAGATGATGGATGAGGTTGCGAGCCGCGGCATCGACCCACAGGGCCGACTTCAAAAGACTATCAATTTCAGTGCTATCGTCGCTAGTACGTGCCTCTAGGGCCCGCCAGAGTTTATTGCGGTAATGTGGCCCCGCTTCCGGATGCAAGGAATCCATGCACTCGATCACCCGGTCAATGGACTCAAAAGCCGTACTTTTGGTGGGACAAGATCGTGTTTGTGCCCACAAATCTAAGATAGCGCTGGCGCACGCCCTCTCCGTTTCTTCACGGTTGGGAAGAGGGGCGTGCTCGGCGCGCAACATTAGCTCAGCGACGTAATGTGCCATCCATCGCGCTAACGTATCAGTTGAATCATTGAGCTTTAGTTCGGTTACGAGCTTTTCGCCTAGTGCAAGCGTTGCGACCGACAATACTGGGGGTATCCGCTTGTTCGATTGTGATGATGGTGGTGGACCGCTCTTCTTCGTCATCTTTACTCCTGCTTTCGTAGTTGAAGGGCACCACGTAGCGGTGGCAGGTGACTTCAAGAATCAATGCTTGATTCCGTCGATCCAGGGCCTCTTTCAGAAATTTTCTGTCGACTACGAGGCGTTCACCGCTAGGGGTACGACCACTATCATCGTCGGCGCTTTCGCTCCATCGCTCGACCCAAGCAACACAAGTTCCGTCATGCTGATGCCACGTACCAGATGTTTCGTCCTGGACAATTTCGAGCTCGGCCGCCATAGGGCCGGCAAGGTCTGGAAAGAGCCGCGTCAATCCACCGCTCCAGGGATCATCCGAATCAGCACCGGACTCTGTACCCGACTCTGCCACCCATCCTTCCAATACAAAGTCGCCGTGGCGGATCTCATGGGAATCCCGATACTCGGGTAGTGCATAATCGTATGGATTTCGGGTCGTCGCCAAGGCACGGGACAATGCGCCCACGCGGTTGCGAGATGCGAGTGCGCTAACCACTCGGAGTGTTTCTCTATTACGCCCCTCGTACTGTGTCCATCGACCTGCCACCACTACCGCTCCGGCGTGGGCCATTAGGCGCGAAAGCGCATATTCCTCATTTATAGGAATGGGCCACACTCCCTCTTGATGTGGCGGGAACTTGATAACCTCAAGTGGAGGCATCTGTCTGTGATCTGCCAGCCAGTCGCCTTTGGCATTGAGGGAGGCTGTGTCTTCTAGCCAACGGGAGAAAGATCCCCATGAATCTTCTGGATCCTCGTGGAGCGATTGGGTTTCCAGCAAATGTCCCGCAGACTCCATCAAAGCATGATAAGAAAGATAGAATGAGAGATTGTCCTGTCCACCTAGTTCGTTGCCGCGGTGCCTTACATGCTCCTTGAATTGTCCACGCATGGCACGCTTATCTTGATCATAATGGCCATTCTCTCGGCGTCCCCAGTCCTCGCGGATAACTCGGCACGTGATAGCCTTGATTTCGTCGGAGGTAACTGCAAAACACCTCGCCAGCGAATCGATCCAACTCCTCGAAAAATCGTGGCCGAATATGAAGTCGCATGGATGCTCCAGGCTTTGTGGACTGCGGTGAGTCCGGGTGTGGTAGGCGGAAAACTGCGTCGGAAGCGTAGACATGTTTATCCGCAATAGCGCATCACGGTCCACCGAATCCAACGTAATATGGCCACCTTCGGTCAAGGCCAAGAGAGCGCGAGCTGCAATGCCGCGACTGATCACATGACGGTTCTGCCGCGATGCCACCGACATCAGCCAGGCGGCGTGGTGCGAAACGATGTCTCCGCTTTCACGAGAAGCACGGTCGAGGGCAATCAATAACCACTGCATTGCGTGCATTTGATAGAAATGGAGGCTTGCGTCGGTAAAAGCAGCCGTTCCACCGCCGGTCGCGAGCGCGAGGATGTCCCTCAAGAGAGCTTCGCGGCCCAACCGACAAAGAGCCCGGACAGCATGGGCCGCTTGCCATCGACGCCCCGACTCACAGGCCCCGAGGGCCGCCCAGATATAGCCTGCTATGCTTTCGCGACTTCCACCGGCAGGTGCCAAACGCGGATGCCATGGTCCGTCGCCCTGCTCGCAGCCGAGTGCCTCCTCCAGGTGCTCCAGACCATAGCCCAGAACGGATCGCGCTTCGCAGGGGGACAAGAATTGAGCGAGGGCAGCGACGAGTTGGAACAGATCGCGTGAATTTTCCGGCAGGCTCGTATTGGCGATAGCCTCTAGCGCCGCTCGCCACAACTCTTGGCGCGTGACCCCCGTTTTCTCAAAAATAAGGTCGTAGGGTAAAGGTTGATAGTGGCGGTAGATGCCGAGTGAGCTTGCATGATTGCTAGCCATGCGACGTACGAACGTAGCCAAAGCCTGTCGCGCCGCGAGTCGATCCGCCCACGAATCAGGGATCTGCTGCAGGAGCCCACGGACGGTATAGGGGCTCCAGTCGTAGACTTTTTCAAGGCTCTCGATGAACGCACGTTCCCTACCGGCGGGTAAGCGCGCAACAGCTTCGCCGACCCACTCCTCGCGCCAACGCTCGAAGCCGCCCTTTGGTATACGCGCCTGGCTCTCTATGAGACTTGATGCATTAAGGAGGTCAATGCCTAGAAAAACCTTGCCCCAGTCCGGACTGGAATTGTGCCCGCCGGTCGACGCCGCCTTCCGAGAATGGCGATCTGATTCAGGCTGTGGGGCGTTTTTTTGCAGCTCACGAAATGGCTGCGGGTTCAGACCACGTGCTTGAATAGCATCGGCGATGTCATTTAGAGACTTTCTGCAATTCTTGGAGAAACGCAGGTAGTGGTAAAAATAGGCCAGTAGCTTTTCTTTCTCTAAACCGGTCTTGGCCGAGTCGAGCGCGGACGCGGTAACGCTTATCCAATTCCAGTAGCCTTCGAAGCAGATCAGGGCCGCTGCGTCCTGGGCATCCAAGTCGCCCCGTTTGCAGAGGATTTCGACAAGCTGAGGGAAAAAGCGCTCAGGCTCACCGAATTGACGGTCACGCCACCTGCTCATTATTGCCGGCGATGAGCGCGGCGACAGAGTGGTGATCGCCTCGACTGTGTGCTCCCAATCGAAGTGTTTGTCGCGGTCGACGTATGATCGTGTAAGTTCTGCAGCACGCGCAAATCGATACGCGAGCTCGGGATCATCGACCCTGTCCGAGGCACAAGCGCCACTTAGGTGTAAAAGAGCGTGCCATCGTTCGAGGTTTTCCTGGCCAATTTTGCTGGCGACGCGAACGGCCTCATTGAAATACTGCTGAGCCTCATCCTCACTGGCTCCAATAACGGCCCGAGCGAGAAGGACGTAGCCATCGGCCATGGATTCTGCGAGCTCGGCTTCCTCTCCGATCCGATCACGCGCCTTACGTGCAAAGGATAGGGCGATTTGAGGGGGGCCGCCCGTTAATGCCGCGCAACGCGAGAGGGCCGCCTGGGTCGGAATGAAAAGGGGAGAACGTAGACTGTCCTGCCATTGCGATAAGCACGCCCAGAGCGCCTCGTCCCCGCCAAGCAAAACTATGCACTCTGACCATAGCCGCGCGACCTCGTCTGCGGTTACGGACCAGCCTTGGTAGACGTCTCGCCGATGGTGAGCCCAATGCTTCAGCGCCTCAGCTTTCAAGGAATCGAATTCAACTTTAGAGACCTTGCCGGACCGGACCTTCACGCTCAATTCATGCCATGGCAACAGCGCCTTAATATTCTCAAAGTCCCTGCCGCTGAAGCGATTGTCGCCCCTCGGCTGTTTGCGCGACTTGCGCTTTACGCCATAAATTAGCTCAAGCGTCAGAGGCTTGCCCAAAAGCGCTGCCAGCAATGCGTATGCCCGCAGATATACAAACCGATCGTCTTTTAAATGCTCCGACTCGAGAGTGCGAGGCACGTCTTTAGGCAGGTAACGCCGCAAGAAGCCTACTAGCACGCGCTTAGATGCCAAGCGGTAGTGTCTTGCTGTATCGACCATCGACGCGACCGCACCAATTCGCGTGCTCTCGCTTCGCCAGTCGCTCGGTGCGTCAAGTTTGATTCGTGAATGCAGTAGCAGGCACATGGTGCGTGCAGCGGCGGCTTTCGGTACATGCCGTTCTACGGTCCTGAGTTCATCGGCTAATGCAAGTACTAGCCCAATATCATTGCCGGCCGCCTGAGCCAAAGCATCAGCATCTGCCCACCGGGCCCCGTCAACCAGACGCTTTGCGAGCAATCGTCCCACGCGATAGGACAGTTCACGTGGCTGCCATCGCCGCAACTGGCCGGCGCAGGACGTCGCTCCATGGACATTCAGCTCCGCCCACTGCAGCTCGAGGATGTCCATATCTTCGACGGACGTTTGGAGATCTTCCATATGCCGGTTGCGCAGCCAGTGGTCGAGCCAGTCATAGGCTAATCGCAGCTGAGCGCGTGCTTCACCCTCCAAGCCTTTCCGTCCAGATAGCAGCGCCGCCTCATAAGCATGTTCCGAGCCGGTCCAATTGCCACCGAAAATCTGTCGCCTTGAGACCTGCTCCAATAATTGGCTCCCATCAAGGAACCGGGCTGCGATGTCCACGTTACCGCTGAGGAGCGTCTGTTGGCGGGTATCGGCCGCTACTCGTCCGCCGGACTTCAATGCGAGCTTGGCGGCATCCGAGTATCGGCGCGCCCTTAAAGCGGCGAGTGTTGCAAACTCTAACCTCTGCAACTCGACGTCACGTCGGGCAATCTCGTCGTTCTCAGGTAGTGCGTCGTCGTCAAGAGCCAGTCGAACCAGTTCATCGAAGCAATCCGTACTCAGCATAAGTGCGGGCAGCGCGGAGGCAGCGTAGCGACTCTCTCGCGCAAGAGGCTTCAGACGGCCGACAAATGCCTCCAGTTCTCCTCGCTCAGGCCGGAAACGTTCTTGAAACCAAGTTTCCGTTGGCTCATCCCTAAACTGTACGGAGTCGTCACGGAGCAGCAGTGGCCGGCCTAGGTCATGAATGAAGCTTCGAACCAACCCCTCGTCGACGCCCGCTGTCAACGCGATGATTCTGATCGGCACAAACGGACGTAACGTAGCGAGCGCCGCGCAGATGCGATCGATCTGAGGCCGCTCGACCTCTGCTGCCCCGTGTCGGACCTGCGTTACGGCCCGCTCTAGAAGATCGCCAATGGTATCGTCGACCGTGCGAGGCGAAGGGCCTAGTCTGCGCAAGACCGCTTCTAGAGGCGCGCTCGGGTGCAGGTCCAGAGCCGCGCGCTGCACGCGTGGATTGTGCGATGTCAGTCGATGAAACTCCCGTATGTCCATCTCCTGCACGTCCGGGAACCGGGTCCTGAGCAGATCACCCGTCTCCTTCTCGGTGAATCCATTGAGGACAAAGCTGACCACTCCCGGCGGGGGCTGAAGCTTGTCGACCCGATGAGGGCGTGCGGTGAGCACTAGACGAACGTTGTCGGGAAACGATTCGGCGAGCAGCAGGCGCGGGAAGCTAGGCGGGTGGTGAAACTCTTTTGCTGCCATCTCCGCGTTGTCCGCCGCGTCGAGTACCAGAACCAGGTACGAACTGGTGGCCTGACTCCGTAAGGAGGCGCTGGCTTGGGCTATTCTCGCCATAAACGCATGCACATAAGCAGCGTCATCGGCTTTCGGGGTTGGAATCAGCGGGTGGCATAGACCCTGAGCGGCCATTTCGTTTGCCAATTGTACCAACCCGTCCTTGGCGCGATGCCGCAGACCGGTCGCGCTTCGGTAACCGCCATTGCCGAAGCAGTCATAGACGAAGGCTTTCCCTTCTGGAAAAGCATTGCCGATCTGGGTGGCGACGATAGATTTACCATAGCCGCCATCTGCAGACACGATGATCGCTGCCGACGATTGGATTATCGCCGTGACCAAATCCGACATCTGTGCGCGGGGTACCACCACTGAGGGAGACTCAAGGACGTTCGTCGCCGGGAACAGGTCGTCTAAACGGACGCCGATTGCGTCAAGGACATCCTCACGGCGGATCTCGTGATTTGCCTTAAACTCGGTCGTAGCTTTGCGCGCGACGAGGTCCCGTAGTGCGATAGCCGCATCTTTATCGTTATCTGGGAGGTAGGCCCGAAAATCCTGGTTGAGCAACACACGCTGCTCGAGAAACCCCTCGACGCGCGTGATCGGCTTGAACAATGAGGCGAACGCCTGGAGGTCGGCAGGCGTCAGCCCCGTTACGCGGCTGATGTAGCGCGTGTTGGGTCCATGACTGCCCTGCCTCAGGGCTGTCAGCACTTGATCCACCTGAGGCGAGAGAGGGCGGTTTGTTTCGAACTCGAATGCAAAGCGCTCGCAGACATTTTTGATACCGAATTGGTCTACCAACGCGGTAAAGCGGTCAGCGAAGTCCTTGAGCGTTTTCCGCAGGCCGCTCGCCGTCCACTCCTTGTCGGCGTGGAGGGTCGAATGTTTGAGTTGGCGATACCGTACGAGCCTTGCAGTAGATAGGTTGGAACTGCCGTAGTAGAGCGCGAGATCAATGGACTCGATGCCCGCGTTGACGGAGTCCTTCTTCGAAATGCCTTCAACGGAGACGACCTGGAGGTCGGAGGATGCTACCAGGAGTTCCAGACAAAGACGGGACGCGCGTGAGTAATGAAACTGGTCGCCGTCTCGGCTGGGGCCCACGTCAAAAGTATCAATTTGCCTTGAAATCAACTCACCTGTCCCTAATTTGCTGCCGCAATGGCGACTCTCGCCAAGGCCTACATGCCATCCTGAGACAAGACAACATCGTGCCCCTTATAAAGCTACGACGGTAGCCGAGTGCCATTAGTACTGTCCAGATCAATCCGCTTCAGAAACCTCATTGTTAGAGTTTGCTGCGAATTTGATTATGCACAAGGAACATTATTATCTAGGACAAAAATGGCCACCGATTGGTGGCCATTTTTCATGCAGCTATGAGTTGTCTAGCTAATGCCATTTCAACCGAGTCGCCGTCCTGGTTCAGGGAGTCAAGCCCGGACTCTGGTACATCACCCGAAGTGCTCTGCGCCACTGCGATCTTCTTTGCCATCAGCTGCAAGCAGGTAATCTGCGAACTGCCGGCGTAGCCGAAGAAAACCACGCGGACCGGGTGTTTCTGCCCGATCCTCCACGAGCGCCGCGCGGCCTGCTGTAGGGTGTACACGTTGTACCCCGTCTGCAGGAAGGCGATGGTTGGGAAGTCCAGCAGGTCCAGCCCGGTCTTGACCAGCTCCGGGTTGGTGAGCAGCACGTCGACACCGCGGTCGACCTGGTCGAGAATCCAGTCCTCGCGCCGAGCCGTTTCAACCGTGGCCCGCAGTACCGCAACGCGCAGACCTACCTGCTCGAGGACCTTCTTCAGCCTGGACGTAGTGTCGCGCGTCCCGCTGTAGACGGTATATGCAAGGACCTTGCGGCCTTTCGCCTTCTCCTCGAGGCATAGGTTCAGCAGCGCCTGCTCCTTAGGCATCTGTTCATCGTCACCGAAGAGCGCCGGCACTAAGGCCAGTGTGTCACGGGTACGCGGATGTTTAACCATCTCCGATCGGAAGCAGCAGTCCGGCCAGGCCAGCAGCACGTTGAGCACTACCCCCATGAGTGTGGTGTCTCTCCGGGCAAGAGCCTGACGGAGCTCAGCGGTCAACGTGGCCGCCAAGCGCTGGTAGGCCGAGGCCTGTTCCGGCGCCATGGGCACGTCGATGAACTCCTCCTGGTAGCTGGGCAGCACATTGCCACCGATATCCTTGAGCTTCAGGAACACGGTGAATGGCAGCACGAACCGATGGATGCCTTTAGGGCCGAAGCCTGGGGCTTTCACGGTGCGTACCGACAGCTTCTTGCCCTTGGCGGTCTTGTGCGAATCGCCATCGCGCTCGGTGTAGATGTCCTTGAGCACGCCGTGATCGCGCATGAACGACATGACTGCAGGAGCCATACTGCCGCGTGCGTTGGGTCGGTAGCCGTCCTCGATCATGCGCCGGGTGAGGATGCGGAACAGAAGGTAGAACAGGTCGTCGGCGTAACCACCCATCAAGGTCCCGGTGAGAAGCACGGTTTTACGCGCCTTCGCGGCCAACACCCCCATGGCTTGGCCCTGGGCCGAACCGCTGTTCTTGTACTCATGCCCCTCGTCGACCACCAGCAGGTCGAAGAAACCATCGGGTAGGTAGCGTTTGATGAACTCTGTCGGCTGGTAGCCGCCTTCGCCGAACCCGAACTCGATGTTTGCCATTGCTCGCTCCATGCGCTTGGCCTGGCGGTCGCTGAAGACGAAGTTGCCTTTCGCGTCCATCAGATTGATGAACTCCGAGACGTTGTCGACCAGCATCGAGGCCAGGAAGTCCTCGCCGAAGTCATTCAGCAGACGTTCTGCCCGAACCGGGCCGATCGTTGGGATTCGACACATCGACTTCAGGATCGTCGAGCGTCGGTCGCCACCATCGGTTTTGCCTGGACGCATAAGCGTCCAGAGGGCAGCGTTGCAGGCGGTGCAATTGCGACGGCGGTCTCCGCGCTTGAACTCGTCCACGGTGACCAGGTTGCGTTCCAGATCCTCGAGGACCTGGCCACAGTCTGGGCATGCGGCCAACAGTTGGCCGCCTGCAGCACGTCGCTTCCAGCAGGCGAGCCTCCAGTGGAAGCCCATCCGCATCCGTACACGGCCGAGGATGAAGAACTCCGGCCGGCCGTCATAGGATTGCCACTGCTGGTCACGCAGCTTGAGAAGTTTCACCAGTGTATCCGGGCCGTTGAGTACCCAGACGCGGGCGCCAGGCGTCGTTTCTAGGATTTCGCGTCGCCACTTGTAGACCAGGTGGGGTGGCGAGACGACGAGGGTACGACGGTAGCCTGCCGCGTGGAGCACGGCAGCGACTGCGATGGCCATCATCGTCTTCCCGGTACCCATCTCGGCGTTGATTATCGCGGCTTGCTCGTTGCGATCGAGCAGTAGCGCCGTAATGGCTTGAACAACTTCGGCTTGCGCGACGAATGGCGTGCGCTTGAGATTCGCCATCACGGCCTGGCGCTGTTCGTTGACGCTACCGGTATAAACCGGAGGGTTTGAGCGGTTGAGTGACTTCAGGAGCTCGTCGCCGAACTCGTCGATGAAATCGGTCAGGTTGATGTTCAGGGGGGAGTTGGCCGAGGCAGCCGATTGGGTCAGTGCGTTCATGTGCATCTCCTGGAGGTAACGCAGGGCATGCACAAACCGCGGCGGGTATGGGCATACCCTACGGGGTTGTGATGTGTACGCCGTTGCGGCGTGAGTGGCGTGGGGTCAGTAGTCGCTGGGAAGTAGCAGGGTGGTGTAGCTACGATCGGCTTCGGTGATGATCCAGAGCCTGGACTCGTCCCCGACGTCGATGTCGTAGCTTGAGAACAAACGGTCTCCGTGGGTAAGTGCGAGCTGGTTGGAGGCTCTATCGTCATCGCATAGCTCGCCCCAGTCGCCTGCAAGATGGCGTTTCAGCACAGAGGCGGGATTCAGCTGCCCAGTTTCCACCAGGTTGCTGATAGCGGCGGTCATCACGATCTGTCCTGGGTTGAACAGTGACGTTGCAACAAGCTCTTCAGCTGCAGGCGCCTCGTCGATGCTCGCCGGCGAGGAGCTGATGATCAGCACCTGGCCGTGGTTCACCGAGGAGGTCGTCATTTCCCAGGCGCGGATGATCGGGATGAAGCGATCTGTGAGGGTTCTGACTTCTGAGACGTTACCCTTCTCGTCCTCGGTGAATTCGGTCTTGCGCACCTTGTCTTTGTAGGTATCACCCTTCACGACCAAGACCCGCCCCGACTTCGAACGTACTACACCGGAGATGGCGCCGGCGGCCAGAGCCAGTGCGAGGTGCCAGCGCGACAGCTCGCGGACAGGTGCTCGGGGGGGAAGTCCGGCTTGCCCGAAGTGCAAGTTGAAGTCGGGCCAGAGGCCCCGCAACCGCAGGATCTCGGCGGCGAATTGCTCCGGCTCCAGGGTAATGCGGTAGAAGTGCTCCAGCTCGCCAGCAGCTGACGGGACAAGGTACGGCTCCCACGGCCAGATGGCTGGGATCTCTTCGACCTGTTCCTGGCCGGCCCCGATCGCCTGCAGGCGAAACCTTACCTGGTTGGTGGAAGCCCGGGCCAGGTCCTGCCGACGTACGCGGATACCGATGATCACCACCTGCTTGAAGGTGGGGTCTGCGGCTCCATACACACGTAGCTCGGCGAAGTGATTGCTCAGCCATCCGGTCAACTCATCGTCGAGGACGTAGTGAGGAACGATGAGCACCATCACGCCGCCGTACTGCAGAAGTGGGAGGCAGCGCTGATAAAAGGCTTTCTCCAAACGCCGACGGCCGCTGCCTTGGTACTGAGAGGCACCGGAGTGATCTGCGACTAGGTCGCCGTAGGGTGGGTTGAGCCAGAGCAAGCCGAACGACTGTCGGCTGATCAAGGTGTCGAAGAGGTCGCTGTGCAGCACCCGGTCGAGCAGTCCGCGCGCGTGATCCGCGCGTTCGCGATCGTACTCGACGGCGAACGCTTGGACCTGGTCGCGGCCCAGGAAGTGAGCCGCTTCAGCAAGGGCAACACCTTCACCTGCACAGGGGTCGCAGATCCTCATCCTGCCAGAAGTGGCGGGAGTGAGTGCCTGCAGCGTGCGTTCAAGAGTGATTTCATCGGTGGGGTAGTAGCCGTTACGGGCAAAGTTGCGCGCCAAGCGCGGAAACATGAGGGCCATAGGGCGTCCTTTGAGTTGGTTGAGTTGGTGAATGAGCTCAGGCAGGCGCCTGAGCTTCAGTGGTGAGTACGCCCTGGCGAATCAACTCTCCGAGTGCAGGCTCGAGTACCTCGAGCTTCATGGCGAGTCGCCAGGCGCAGACGTTGCCGATCGCTCCTGGGAGGGCAATCAGCATCTGGTGCTGGGTGAGGACTTCCATCACGGGCTCGCGCCAGTGGAGGAGAAGGGGAAGCGGGCAGGTCTCGATCACCAGCGCCCAGAGCCGTTGGTGTGGGGCTTCAATGCGCTCTAGGAGGGCGAAGGCGAAGTGATTGGCCTGGTCGGGCACCGAGGCGCGTCGGTCGAACAGCCAAAGGTGCAACATGCTGCCGAATAGGGTGCCGCGGAATTGCCGTGTGGTGCGCTTTTCCAGCAGGTCGTGGTTAGGAAAGACAGGAATGCTCCGCCCGTCGATGAGAATGTGAAACTGCTCAAGCCCATTCTCTTCCCGGCCCAGTGTGAGCCTGGCCAGAAATTCCTGCAGTGCGGTGTCACGACCCCAGGCCGACAAGAACACCAGGTTACGTTGCTCATCGCACACACAAGCGTCGACGTACAGGTCTGGGCACTCCTCGATTTGGTACAGGGGAATAGGTGTCATTAAACCTCCGAATTGGAGGCGTACGCTCCAGAGGGCGTATGCCCCCTGGGTAGTATTGAGTTAATGGTAGGTACGGGTAGTGGGATCGAAGGGCAAGGGATCAAGCCGATGCAAAGGGCCATGCCCTTCTTTGAAGCGCTGACTCAGATACTGTGAGCGAAGCCCAACAGCAGCGTCAGCCTGTTCCGATGTGAGATAAAACTCCCCGATGAAATATTCAACGAGCTCTTCATCGGTCGACTCATTATCGTTTGTTAATGAGTCTTCGACGAAGTACAGATAGTCGTCAGGCACGCCTTTAAAAAAAGGATTCATGGATTCGCTCCCGATGCTGAAGAGGAACCCCAAGGAGGCTCCAAGCTGTGTGGTGCAGGGCGCTTTATGGCGAGACCCTGGACCAGGTTTGAGTTTTGAAGTCCATGGTGAAACCGAGTTGGTCTAGCCGCGTGCATTGAGCGCGCAACCGTTGTCGATCTACCGTGGTGTCGAGCCTTACGGTTTCGCTCAACGGCCAGACCGTGCCGAACAGCTCGGCGTCTGGATCGTCAGCAGTTAACGATGTCGGCTGATCCATCCCGAATGGCTCATTCGAAGCAAGAGCATCGGTTTGGGGTGATGGTGGGGGAGCAACTGGAGTATGTCGGGGCGGTGCCAATGGGGGCGCAAGCCCATTCTCCTCCAAGGGGTCAGGAACATTGGTCGGCAGGTGTTCTTCGTCCTCCCGGCTGAGGCCTGTGACGTCATCTAGGGTCATGCCCTCGAGTTCGGCTCTGATTTCGACAACGAGTCGGCCGCCATGGGAGTAGTACGAGGGGCGAATCTGCTTGATCGCGAAGTCACCTCTGTACTTGCCCTCCTGGTACTGGTCCAAGAGGGCGTCTTTGATCGTGAATTCACCAATCGAGGTGCTCAGGCGGCCGACATTAAAGAGCCCAAGTCGGCCGGAGATGGTGCGGATGGCCAACTGGCCTGTGATAGAGATCATGTGTGCTCCCCGTAAAACATGGGGAACTCCCGGCGGGCGTTCCCCGCGAGGGTGGAAGGTGGTCAGCAGCCGAATAGAGGCAGACCGTTGAGAACGTTGCTATTGGGGTCGATCACGAGAAACCTCACATCTGCTTGAGCGGCAAGTGTGAGTAATCTGATGGTTTCATCACTGAAACCTTCTTCTGCCTGGAGAGCTTGAAGTGATTGCAGATCGTATCCCCAGTACTTTCCGAGATGATCATCGGTCTAGGGCGTGCTGAAGATTTTGAAGCCGATGGCTTCACTAAGAGGTAGCGTGAAACACTCGAACTGAAGCAAAGATGTATCTGCGGTTTCAACGAGTGTCTGCAGGTCTTCCCAGTCTGCCTCGGGCAAGTGGGCTGAGTCGATTTCGAAAGCTGGGCTGCAGCAGGGATGGGCTAGAAGGTGAGCTGTTGAAGTGATGTGAAAGGGGTTGGGGGATTGTGTCATGGGGCGTGCTCCTGGAGAGAAGCCACCCCAGAGGGTGACCCCTCTGGGTGAGTAAAAGATGGTTGTGTCAGGCTGGGGCGGCAGCAGGCTGCAGCTTGATATGGATATAGGCCGGCTCATTGTCGGGCGTGACAACTCGCAAGGCGAGTTCGACCCAGTCCCGCTGGCTGCCGGTATGTTGTTTCGTGTACACGCCGAAGTTGAGTGCCGTGGCCAGAGGTTGTTGCTTGAGCTCCTGCCATGCCGTTTGGACGACGGTGGCAAGACGCTGGCTCATCTCGGCTACCCGTGCTGGGTTTTCGAGATAGATCGCGCGCATCCACGCTGTGTTGTCCAGGACAACCGGAAGGGTGAGATATGCCTCGGTCGAGGCGGAGGGTATGGACATCAGAGGTCTCCAGAATGAGCGAGGCCTCAGTCCGCAAGGATGAGATCCTCGCGGGTAGGTAAAGTAGAAAGCACTCCATCACCAGGTGATGTGATCGCGCCGCCGAGTGCTATGCGATCTTGGGTGGGTTAGCGCAATGCGCTGGAGCCTTAAACCCTGGCTCCGGGAGGCACTGTCGACGACAGTGAACCAATACCGAATTCGTTGGCCGGGCGGTAGGCACAAACATCGCAGTTGCTCGCATGCCCTCTTGGCAGAAAACAAAGGCGCTGAAATCAGCGCCTTGATAGAGGTTAAGCAGCCTGGTCGGCCTGCTGCGGATCATCATCACCGAAGTTAGGTTGGCGCTGTTCACCAAACTGGTCGGCTACTGGCGGTTCCTGGTTCAGAGGTTGCTCAGGAGCGGGAAGCTCGTGATTGTCCACCGGGGTGTTGATGGTTTTCGGTTTCGCTTCGTAGACCAGCTTGCCGTCAACTTTGATCCAGCCGATGTAGAGCAGGCGGCCCTTGAGGCTTGCGCCGGCCTGACCTTTCTTGTCACCTTTTTCATAGGTGAAAGCATCAGCCCAGATGTCGCCTATTCGGAAGGAGACGAGCACCTTCTTATTGGCTTCAACAGCTTGCTGGCAGCGTTTAACCAGCGATTCTGCCTCGGCACCGACAACGTTGCAGTCGATGTAGGAGTACTCAGCTTTTTCAGTTGCGCCGTGCAATGCCGCGACGGTGACACAGGTGAACGGTTTGCCCTTGCGGGGACTGACTTGACGGATACGGTTGAGGTATCCGATGCCAGTGGTGTGCAGGTCGAAGAATTTGGCTTCGTTGGATTGGTTGCTCATGGTGATTCTCCAGTTTCAAAAGCGAAAGCGGAGAAACACTTCGCCCATGGGGGAAAGTATTCCCCGCGTGGGTTGGGATGGAGCGAGTTGGGTAGGCTTCCATCAATCGAGAGATTGATCAATCGCGCTTCCGGAAGCTTGGCGATTTTGGGGAGATCAACACCGCAGTGGGTGTAGCAGTCTTCCAGATCATGACTGCTCGGGCTTGGGTTACTGACAACGTCAGCAGCTCACGATCACAAGAATGTAAATGAAGAAACCCATTGTCAAGCCTTAAAAGAAAAAACCCTCCAGGCGGAGGGTTTAGTTGAGAAGGTCGATGATCAATGTGCTTTGAGAATCTTCTGGCACCGGCGTTTGATGTTGGGCCAGTCAGCCCATACTGCCATACCAGAACAGATGAACAGCAGAGCGGTGAACATGAGGATGCCGAATGTGGTTTGGCTCATGTCATTCCTCCGGGGTGAGGTAGATGCCTGTAATCCAGATTACAACACCTACCACGAGGGCGAAAGCGGTCAGGAGACGGCTAGTGCTGAGGAAGATACCTACGAGGGCGGCCGCGACGGCAGTGGTCCCGATCTTACGTAGGTCGTCTGCTACAGCTGCGCGTTTTTTTGTTTCACGATGACTCCAGTACCGCTATTCGCTGGACTACGCCAAGGCTCGATACAGCAGGTTTATCAATCACTTAGGTGAGTTCAATATATGCCGGTGCTTTCCGAAATTTGACCCGGCTTCCGGTCGCGTGGCTCCCATGTGGCTCTTGGAAACCGGGTTTTCCGAGGAGTCATCGTGGCAAGAATCAAGCTCACCAAGTCCGCAGTCGATGCGGCAAAGCCCCAGGCGCAGGCCGTCGAACTTCGGGATACCGTGGTGCCCGGCTTCCTGTGCAAGATCACCCCGGCGGGCCGCAAGGTCTTCATGCTTCAATACCGCACCAACGCCGGCGAGCGCCGCAAGCCCGCCCTGGGCCAGTACGGGGAACTGACCGTCGAACAGGCACGCACGATGGCGCAGGAGTGGCTGGCCGAGGTCCGTAAGGGCGGCGACCCGAGCGCGGCCAAGAACGCCTCCCGCAAAGCCCCGACCATGAAGGAGTATTGCCACACCTTCATGGAGGACTACTCCAAGCAACGCAACAAGCCCAGCACGCAGCGCGGCTATCAGGGCGTCATCGACCGCAACATCATTCCCATCATGGGCCGGATGAAGGTGCAGGACGTGAAGCGTCCGGATGTGGCTACGCTGATGAAGAAGCTGGCCTACAAGCCGGCCGAAGCGAACCGTACATTCGGTGTGCTGCGCAAGATGTTCAACCTGGCCGAAGTGTGGGGGCTGCGTCCGGACGGCACGAATCCGTGCCGCCATGTCCCGATGTATCCGCCCGGCAAGGAAACCCGGCTCATCGTGGACGATGAACTGGTGCGGATCTTCCGCCAGTTGGAGAAGCTGGAAGCCGAAGGACTGGAGAACTATGTCATTCCGCTGGCGATCCGCCTGCAATTCGAGTTCGCCGCACGGCGCTCGGAAATCTGCCCGCTGGAATGGGACTGGCTGGACTTCGAGAACCGGCGCGTGGTGTGGCCCGACAGCAAGACCGGCGGCATCTCCAAGCCCATGAGTGAGGAAGCCTATCGCTTGCTGTCCACCGCGCCGCGCCGGGAGGGCTGCCCCTACGTCCTGCCGTCGCCCAACGATCCGAACCGGTACCTGACCCACGGCGAGCACTACGGCGGCTGGACGCGCGTACTCAAGGCCGCAGGCGTGCCGCATGTCGGTACACACGGCATCCGCCACAGGGCAACAACCGACATTGCCAACTCGGGCGTGCCGACCAAGGTGGGCATGAAGCTCACAGGTCACAAGACCGTGGCGATGTTTATGCACTATGTTCATATCGAGGACAAGCCGGTGCGGGATGCGGCCGAACTGGTGGCGAATCGGCGGCTGGCGATTACCGGGGCATCCCGTTCCATGGAGGTAACAGCATGACAAGGAAGACGCCTGTGGCAACGCGGAAACCGGCCGCCTTACCGGCTGGCTATGCCGGCATCCACGGCGGCATCGTGGAGCTACTGGATGCTGCGCGCCAGGCAGCGGCGCGCAGTGTCAATGCGCTGATGACCGCCAGCTATTGGGAGATCGGCCGCCGAATCGTCGAAGCAGAGCAGAAAGGCAGACGACGGGCCGGTTACGGCGAGCAGTTGATGGAGCGCCTGTCCGCCGACTTGACGGCCCGATTCGGGCGTGGGTTCGGTGTCAACAACCTGGAGAGCATGCGGCGTTTCTTCCTCGCATACCCTCAGCCACAGATTTCCCAGACAGTGTCTGGGAAATTGGGAAATGAGTTACCTGCCGAGAAATCCCAGACAGTGTCTCGGAAATTCGACCTCTCCGAACTGGCCCAGGTCTTCACCCTGCCGTGGTCAGCCTATGTGCGGCTGCTGTCGGTCAAGGATGACCATGCCCGCCGCTTCTACGAGACCGAAGCACTGCGCGGTGGCTGGAGCGTGCGCCAGCTCGACCGGCAGATCGGAAGCCAGTTCTATGAACGCACGGCCTTGTCCAAAGACAAGGCGGCGATGCTGGTCAAGGGTTCGATGGCCAAGCCCGAGGATGCTGTCACGCCCAATGACGCGATCAAAGACCCGTATGTGCTGGAGTTCCTCGATCTCAAGGATGAGTATTCGGAATCCGATCTGGAAGCCGCCTTGATTCAGCGGCTGGAAGACTTCCTGCTGGAACTGGGCGAAGGCTTTACCTTCGTCGGGCGGCAACGACGGTTGCGCATCGACCAGACGTGGTATCGGGTGGATCTGCTGTTCTTCCATCGCAAGCTGCGCTGCCTGGTCATCATCGACCTGAAGCTGGGCAGCTTGACCCATGCGGACGTGGGGCAGATGCACATGTACTGCAACTATGCCAAGGAGCATTGGGCTTACCCGGATGAGAATCCGCCGGTGGGCCTGATCCTGTGTGCCGACAAGGGCCATGCCCTGGCGCGGTATGCGTTGGATGGCTTGCCGACCAAGGTGATGGCGGCCAACTACCGGACGGTGTTGCCGGATGCCGAGTTGCTGCAAAAAGAGCTGGAGAACGCACGGCGTCTGCTCGAATCTCGCGGAATGCTGTCCCTTAAGGGCGACAAACCATAGTCGTGCGTCCCGGCGTACCGCCGTCGGGCTCGCGGGCTGCGCCCTGTGCTTCGTGCCGAATCACAGCCATTCGGCGCTGATCCCTTGACGCCTCCGGCCTGGATCGTTGCTCCGGGCCTGCGCGTGCTGCGCACTTGCCAACAGCGGGTGTGTGGCTGAGTGGGGTGTAGGCGGTCTTGCTGTTCCCTTCACCGTATCACGGCGTTCGCAGCGTCAAGGGCTGCGCGTGCTTGCACGCTTGCGCCCTGGCGGTCGGCTACGCCCCCTGACTGCTTTGCGCTGCGCCGTGCTGGCCACGGTTCCGGGCAATTCCGCCCGAGCAACCGGAGCACGATCATGTCGCAACTGTCCTTTTCCTCGTTCGATGACGCTTTGTTGGTGTGTGATGCCCAGGGGCGCTATCTGCCGGCATCGGTGGATCAAATTCTTGAAGCGGCACGCCAGGCCATCGAGCTGAAGATGCAGCGTGGAGCTGAGTTCACTTCGCCGGCGCTGGTCAAGGAGTACCTGCGCAACAAGCTGGCAAGCTTCGAGCATGAAGTCTTTGCGGTACTGTTTCTGGATACGCGCCATCGGCTGATCGAATACGCCGAGATGTTCCGGGGCACCATCGACAGTGCATCGGTGTATCCGCGTGAAGTGGTCAAAGAGGCGCTACGGCTCAACGCAGCGGCGGTCATCCTGTCGCATAACCATCCGAGTGGGAATCCTGAGCCAAGCGCGGCCGACCGGGCGTTGACCCAACGGCTCAAGGAGGCGCTGGTGCTGATCGATGTACGGACGTTGGATCATGTCATCGTGGCTGGCGCGGACACTGTGTCGTTTGCAGAACACGGACTGATCTGAGCTACAGGGAGCTTTGGCTCCCTTTTTTATTGCGCAGCAAAGAATTTCTTGACAAATATTCGCTATATAGCAAATATATCAAACATGACAAATACAGCCCCCAATTTTGCCACGACGCTTCGCGCTATTCGCTCGCAGCTCAATCTTACCCAAGAGCAACTTGCTGAGCGTCTTGGGGTTTCATTTGCCACAGTCAATCGCTGGGAGGGCGGCAATAGCAAGCCGCAACGTGCAGCGCAACAGGCAATTGCAGCTCTCGCACTGGAAGCTGGTGTTTCGGAGGCGTCCGTCGCAGATGAAGCGCAGACTTCTGTTTCTGCGACACCTCGCCGGGGGCGGCGACCTGCTGCCGCCCCGACCACGAAGCCTATGGAGCAAATGCTGTGGGATGCAGCCTGCTCCATTCGGGGTGAAAAGGACGCCGCCAAGTTCAAGGACTATCTGCTTCCGTTGCTGTTCCTAAAGCGCCTCTCGGATGTGTTCGATGACGAGATCGCGCGTCTGGCCGAGGACTACGGCGACCGTGCCACCGCACTGGAGATCGCCGAAGCCGACCATTCGTTGCTGCGCTTTTACCTGCCGCCCGAAGCGCGGTGGGCCGTCCTCAGCGGGCGCGAATCCTACGACTGGCCGGTGGACGACAAAGGCCGCAGCACCGCCCCGCGCGACATCGGCGAACACCTCACCCGCGCCGTGCGTGCCGTTGTGAAGCACAACCCTGACCTTTCCGGCGTGCTAGACGTGGTGGACTTCGCTGCCGAGCGCAACGGTGAGCGTGACATCAACCCTGCCAAACTGCGCGGCGTGGTCGAGACTTTCTCCGATCCACGCTATCGCCTTGGCCTGGCAGACGTGCAGCCCGACTTTCTGGGGCGCGCCTACGAATACCTGCTGCGCAAGTTCGCCGAAGGCTCCGGCCAGAGCGCGGGCGAGTTCTTCACGCCAACCGAGGTGGGCTTCCTGATGGCGCACATCCTGCGCCCGCGCCCCGGCGAAACCTGCCACGATTACGCCTGCGGCTCGGCAGGCCTTTTGATCAAAATGCAGCTCGTTGCCCGCGAACTCGACCCCACCAGTCGCGTGCCTGTGAAGTTGAGTGGCCAGGAATTGCAGGCCGAAAGCTACGCCGTGGCGCGCATGAACGCCATCATCCACGATATGGAGGTGGAGCTGGCGCGTGGCGACACCATGATCAATCCCAAGTTCCGAGACGCAGCGGGCAGGATTCGCGGCCACGACATCGTGGTCGCCAACCCGATGTGGAACCAGCCTTTCACGCCCGACCTGTTCAAGAACGATCCGTTCGAGCGTTTCCAGACGGCGGGCGGCATCACCAGCGGCAAGGGCGACTGGGCGTGGTTGCAGCACACGCTTGCCGCGCTGGACGACGATGGCCGCGCTTGCGTGGTGCTGGACACCGGCGCGGTGACGCGCGGCAGCGGCAGCAAGAACGAGGACAAGGAGCGCAACGTCCGCAAATGGTTCGTGGACAACGACCTCATCGATGGCGTGATCCTGCTGCCCGAAAACCTGTTCTACAACACCACGGCGGCGGGCGTGATCGTGGTGCTGAACAAGCGCAAGCCCGCCGCGCGCAAGGGAAAGATTCATCTGCTCAACGCCAGCAAGCATTTCCGCAAGGGCAAGCCGAAGAACTATCTGCCGGAGGAGGACATCCGTGCGTTGGCGGCGATGTATCTGAAGGGCGAAGCGGTCGAGGGCGAAGTCGCTGTCATCACCACGCAGCGGGCGGAGGAAGCGGACTACAACCTGAGTCCGAGCCGCTGGGTTGGTCAGAGTGAGGATGCGGCACACCGCGATTTGCCGCAGCTTGTCGCCGAGCTTGCACGTTTGGACGAGCAGACCGCCGAAGTGAACCGCTCGCTGTACCGCCTGCTTGCCGGAGTCGCCAAATGAGCGAATTGCCGCGAGGCTGGACCGAAAAACCGTTCAGTCAGGTCGCGCGCTACGCGACTGGTCGCACGCCTGCACGGGCAAAAGCCGCGTATTGGAAAGACGGTGCGAATCGAACTCCGTGGGTTGCCATCTCCGACATGGAGGACTACGGCAGCATCACGACGACGAAGGAATCCGTTTCTGAAGCGGCCTTCCAAGATGTGTTTCGCGGTCGCGTGGTTCCTGCGGGCACACTGCTGATGAGTTTCAAGCTCACCATCGGTCGCGTCGCCACACTGGGCATCCCCGCTTGCCACAACGAAGCCATCATCTCGATTTATCCGCGCGATGGCGTTGACCAGCGTTATCTGGGCTATTTCCTTTCGCAGGTTGATTACGCCGACCATCAAGACCGACAGGTCAAGGGCAATACGCTCAACCAAGCCAAGATTGACCGCATCCCGGTTCTGCTGCCGCCTTCACACGAGCAGCGCAGCATCGCGGATGTGCTCGACCAGTGTCGCACGGGCATCAACACGGAGCGTGCTGCCGAAGACACGACGAACGAACTCAAGCGCGCCGCCATGAGCCGCCTGTTCACGTGCGGCCTGCGCGGCGAGGCGCAGAAGGAAACCGAGATTGGACTGGTGCCGGAAAGCTGGGAGGTCGTGCCACTTGGTTCACTCGGAAAAATCGGCAACGGCTCGACACCCAAGCGGACGGTTCCCGCGTATTGGACTGGCGGCAAGTTCCCGTGGCTGACGAGCGCGAAGGTCTATGACCGCGAGATTGAGCAGGCAGATCAGTTCGTCACCGAAACGGCATTGGATGAATGCCATCTGCCGAGGGTCAAGCCGGGCGCTGTCTTGATGGCGATTACCGGCCAAGGCAAGACGCTCGGCCACTGCGCAGTTCTCAACATCGAAGCCACCATCAGCCAGCATGTTGCCTATGTTCAGACCGATACCGGGCAAGCGGAGCCGGGATTCGTCAGGGGCTATCTCGAAACTCAATACGACTATCTGCGACAGGTGGCATCAGGCGGCGGCAGCACGAAAGGCGCGTTGACCTGCGCGTTCCTGAAAGACTTGCCCGTTCCACTGCCGTCGCTCGACGAGCAGTGCGAAATCGTCGCCATCCTCGACGCCCTCGACCGCAAGATCGCCCTGCACCGCCGCAAGCGCACCGTGCTGGAAGAACTGTTCCAGTCCCTGCTGCACAAGCTGATGACCGGCGAAATCCGCGTCGCCGACCTTGACCTGTCGGTGCTGCCTGTGGCTCCGGCGCAAACCCTGGAGGCCACGGCATGAGCAAGCCCCTGAAAATCAGCGAAGCGGGCACCGTGCAGTTCCCGATGGTGCGGCATGCGGCGGAAATCGGCTGGACGACCCTCGCGCCCGACGATGCCCGCACCAAACGCGGCGGCGATGCGGGCACCTTCTTGCGCGACGTGCTGGAAGACAAGCTGGCCGCCTTCAACCCGTGGCTGACGGCGGATGCGGTGCGCGCCATCGTCGAAACACTGGACGCGCTGCCCGCCAGCATCGAAGGCAACCGCGAGCTGCTGTCGTGGCTGCGCGGCGAACGCGCGTGGTACGACGAGGCCGAAAAGCGGCACCGAGCGGTGACGTTGATCGACTTTGACCATGCCGCAGAAAACGTCTTTCACGTCACGTGGGAATGGAGGATCAAGTCGCCTGCTCGTCCCAAGGGCAACCGCGCCGATGTCATGTTCGTGGTCAACGGCGTGCCAGTGGTCATCGTTGAGCACAAGAACCCAAAGGACGGCGGTGCGATCGAGCGCGCCATCAAGCAACTGCGCCGCTACGAACTGGAAACGCCGGAGCTGCTGGCGACCACGCAGTTGTTCAACGTGACACACCTGCTCGACTACTGGTACGGCGTGACGTGGAACGCTAACCGTCGCGACATGGCGCGCTGGAAACAGGCGCCGGAGGAAAGCTACCGCTTCGCGGTGCAGGCGTTCTTCGAGCCGAGCGAGTTTCTGCGCACTTTGCAGCACTGGATTCTGTTTTACGTGCAGGACGGCGAAACCCGAAAATCCGTACTGCGCCAGCACCAGCGTCGCGCTATTGACGCCATCCTTGAGCGTTGTGCAGACCCGGCCAAGACGCGCGGGCTGGTCTGGCACACGCAAGGTTCGGGCAAGACCTTCACGCTGCTGACGGCAGCTCGGCAAATTCTGGAGGACAAGGCGCGCTTCCAAAATGCCACCGTTCTACTGGTCGTGGATCGCACTGAACTGGAAGGCCAGTTGAAGGGCTGGGTGGAACGGCTATTGGGCGAGATGCAGGCGCAGGATATCGCGGTAGAGCGCGCCAATACCAAGGCAAAGCTGCAACAACTGCTGGATGCAGATTTTCGCGGCCTCATCATCACGATGATCCATAAGTTCGATGAAATCAAGAAAGATAGTTGTGCTCGCGACAACGTCTATGTCTTCATCGACGAGGCTCACCGCTCGGTGGCGAAGGACTTGGGCACCTATCTAATGGCGGCGCTGCCGATGTCCACCATCATCGGTTTCACTGGCACGCCGATCGCGCGCAGCGCACAAGGCGAGGGTACGTTCAAGATTTTCGGCACGCAGGACGAAGCCGGTTATCTGGACAAGTATTCGATTGCCGAATCCATCGCCGACGAAACCACGCTGCCGATCAAGCATGTAATGGCCCCCAGCGAAATGACTGTGCCCGCCGAACGACTGGACAAGGAGTTCTTCGCACTGGCCGAAAGCGAAGGCGTCTCGGATGTGGAAGAGCTCAACAAGGTGCTTGACCGCGCCGTGGGCCTGCGCACCTTTCTGACTGCTGACGACCGTATCGAAAAGGTGGCGGCCTTCATTGCAGAGCACTTCAAGGAAAACGTGCTGCCGCTGGGCTACAAAGCGTTCGTGGTGGCTGTGAACCGGGAAGCCTGCGCCAAGTACAAACAAGCTCTGGATAAGCTGCTGCCGCCGGAATGGAGTGCGCCAGTCTATACCCAGAACGCAGCAGATGCGATTGACCGCCCGCTGGTGGCGAAGTTGCAGCTTTCTGACGAGGCCGAGGAGCAGGTGCGCCTGCTATTCAAAAAGCCCGCCGAGAACCCGAAGATTCTGATTGTCACCGACAAGCTGCTCACCGGCTACGACGCACCGCCGCTGTATTGCCTCTACCTCGACAAGCCTATGCGCGACCATGTGCTGTTGCAATCCATTGCGCGCGTGAACCGGCCTTATGTTGATGCCAACGGCGTGCAGAAGCGCGTGGGGCTGGTGGTGGATTTCGTCGGTGTACTGCGTGAGTTGAAGAAGGCGCTGAAATTTGATTCCAGCGACGTGGGCGGCGTGATTGAGGACCTGGATGTGCTCTTGCAGGATTTTCTGCAGCGCATCGCGCAGGCCAAGCAGGAATACCTCGATGTCAATGTAGAGGGCGCGCCGGACGAACGGCTGGAAAAGTTGGTATTCGGGCGCTTCCTTGAACCGGAAGCACGTAAGGCCTTCTTCGACCAATACAAGGGAATCGAGGCGCTGTGGGAAATACTCTCGCCCTCGCCAGAGCTACGCGACCACATCGCCAGCTACAAGCAGTTGAGTCAATTGTATGCAGCGGTACGCAATGCCTATGCGGAGAAGGTCGGATTCATCGCCGACCTAGCCTACAAAACACGCCGGCTGATCGAAGAAAGCGCCGAACAGCAAGGCTTGGGGCGGCTCACCAAGAGTGTCACCTTCGATGTGGCCACGCTGCAATCCTTGCGCGGCGACAAGGGCAGCGATGAGGGCAAAGTGTTCAACCTCGTGCGCGGCTTGCAGCAGGAAATCGACGTAGACCCTGCCGCCGCGCCCGTGCTTCAACCGCTGAAAGACCGAGCCGAACGCATTTTGAAGGATTTGGAGGAGCGAAAGACCACCGGTCTGGCAGCAATGGATCAGTTGGCGGCACTGGCTACGGAAAAGGAAGCGGCCATGAAGGCAGCCCGTGACAGCGGCTTGTCGGCTCGAGCTTTTGCTGTTGCCTGGGTTCTGCGTGACGACACTTCCGTCAAGGCGGAAGCCCTCGATCCTATGCTTCTGGCCAAGGATGCTGAGGATTTACTTGGCCGATTCCCGAATGCACAGGTTAATGCTGACGAGCAGCGGCGGCTACGGGCGGCAATGTATAAGCCGTTTCTGGCTTTGGCTGCGACTGACCGGGCGCGCGTTGTTGATCTCGTCATCCAGATACTGCTTATGGAGGGCGACAAATGAAGCGCTCAGGCTATCCAGCGCAGGACCTGAAGCGTCGTGCTATGACATGGGCGATCAAGTTGAAGGTGAACCCTCGTGTTGTCCGTGTCCAAGATATGCGTAAGAAATGGGGCTCATGCTCATCGTCAGGAACCATTACTTTAGCCATCGACCTGCTTGATCGAGACGAGTGCTTTCAAGACTACGTCATTGTCCATGAGCTGTTGCATCTTCGCTATTCAACGCATGGGAAGGTTTTTAAGGCATTGATGAGTGCCCATGTACCGGATTGGCGTCAATTCGATATGGCAGGGCCTAGTAATACTTGCGGTGGTTTGAGACGAACAGCAAAGAATTCCTCTTCTCCCCAATACTAAAAAGGGTCAGTCAATGCCGTTTCCCGATCCGCCAGCGCCATTCTTATCCGTCAAGGTACATGACATATCCCAAACTCCCGCTGTTTGTGCCTTGTGTGCAGGTTACGAGGGGGGGAAGTGGCGCGCCGACGCATTGGCTGAGCATGCTATGGAGTGGCTCCCTGAGTTTTGCTTGTCAGCAGAAGAACTGGAGGATTTCAGGCCCGGGACAGCCGTAAAGCTTCTCAGGAAAGCAGCAAGATTGGTCTATCAAACCGACAAATACAAGCTGCGGGGGGAGTTTGGCGAGCTATTCCTGCATATCGCGCTACGCCAAGTTCACAGATCTATCCCGGCCATTAGCAAAATTTACTGGAAGGATTCAGTAAATAACACTGTCAAAGGCTATGACGCCGTACATGTGGTCGAAGTTGACGACAAATTGCAGCTGTGGCTTGGGGAGGTGAAATTTTACGATGACGCAAGCCGAGCAATACGAGATGTTGTGAAAGAAATTCAGGATCACACGCAAATCGACTACATGAAAAATGAAGTGGCCCTGATCGCAAATAAGTTAGATAAAAGCTCTCCCCATTACTCCAAGCTTGCCAGGCTTCTTGATGCGAATACTTCATTGGACGAGGTCTTTGACGCAGCCTGCATTCCAGTGCTAATTACTTACGACAGTAATGCTTTGAAGGGGCACACCAAGGTGACGCCGCAGTACAACCAGGCGCTTGTAGAAGAAGTTATGGCTGTCAGGGATAGTCTTGAAGAGAAGCTTTCTGGACTATCTCTACCGCTAAAAGTGCATTTATTCCTGATTCCACTGAATGCAAAGAAGGCACTCATTGAGTGTTTGGACGGAAGTTTGAAGGGGCTTCAATAATGCTAAAGCCTGATGAAATCGAAAAGCTCTTGAAGAGCAATCAGACTAGCAACTCCAGTGCGTTTGAAATCCTTCAATCCATCTGTTCGCTTGCTAGTCGATCCCAAGGTCACAGCGATGGGGTTGTCCAGTCATTGATTTTGCGCGTACTGGATAAGCGCGATCAGTTTGAAGAATTTAGTGAAATCCTAAATGGCTTGATACGCCACTATGGTCTTTATCCATATCTGCATGCCGAATCGCTGTCAATCAAGGATGCGCTGGCCAGAGAGTTTCATCGCCCAAGTCTCATCACTGCATCAGTAGATCAGGATATAGAGAAGCTTGGCGAAAATGAAGGGCTGGTGTTTCATAGAGTTCAGGCGGAGGTTTTTAGGCGTATCATCGACGGCGAGAGCATTGTACTGAGCGCGCCAACGAGTTTTGGAAAAAGCGCGCTGGTTGATGCACTGATAGAAAGTGGTCGATTTAATAATGTCGTGATTGTAGTGCCTACGATTGCGCTTATTGACGAAACAAGGCGTCGCCTTTCTGGACTAAAAGAAAGCCACAAGGTAATTACTCACGCATCACAAGAGGTTACCACTAAAAATGTCTTCGTTTTAACGCAAGAGCGTGCGGTAGATTTTCCGAATCTACCCGAAATTGATCTTTTTGTGCTTGATGAGTTTTATAAGCTTGATCCTCGTGAGGATTCCAGTCGGGCAATGACGCTCAATCATGCTTTCTATAAACTCACAAAGCAGTCTCGTCAGTTTTATCTTCTTGGCCCAAATATACAGAACATCCCAGACGGATTTCCCGAAAGATTTAAATGTCAGTTCATTAGAACAGACTTTGCCACTGTGGTGACCGAGTTGATTCCGGTCCGGCCTAAGAAGGGGCAGGACATGGAGAAACTACTTGGCCTGTGCAACGAAATGGATGGCCCCACGCTAATTTTTTGTGCGTCTCCAAACAAAGCACGTAAGATTGTGGAAATGTTGTCTGAAAAATTAGATAGACCAAATGCAGGCATGGAAGATGCCGCCCAATGGGCGGGAGAAAACTATCATCCCGAATGGACTTTAGTTAAAGGTCTTCGTAATGGCGTAGGCATGCATCACGGCCGTATGCCGCGAGCACTTGCGCAGCTTTGTGTCAAAGGATTCAACGAGGGTAGTTTACCAATTCTTGTTTGCACATCAACCCTTATCGAAGGTGTAAATACAAAAGCAAAAAATGTAATTATTTTCGACAACAAAATTGCAAAACAAAAATACGACTTCTTCACTTTCAATAACATTCGCGGCCGCTCCGGGAGGATGTTTAAACATTTTATTGGCAACGTCTATGTTTTCCATGAGCCGCCCCAGCAAGAACTTCCTTTAGTGGAAGTTCCTGTTTTTTCCCAAGACTCCCAAAATACGAGTGAAAGCTTGCTTATTCAGCTCGACGAGTCAGATCTGCGCGGAAATTCACGAAAGCGGCTAGAGCCATATTACCAACAACAGATTCTTGGTATCGACGTAATTCGTCAAAATACCGGTATTGAGCCACAGGATCAGATCGCATTGGCTCGCTATTTGGTGGAGAACCCAACAGAGCTTCGAAAGCTATCCTGGAGTGGCTACCCTGACTGGGAGCAACTGCTTAATCTCTGCGAAAAAATATGGGAATTTTTCATAAATGAAACTGGGCGAGTTGGGGGAATTAGCTCGGGAAAGCAGCTCGCGTTTAAGATCAACCAAATGCGGAATACGTCATTGAGTTCTGTTATCTCGCAAGAAATTGATAAGGGTACAGATCCAGATGACGCGGTTGAGGCTTCCTTGGAGTTCATCAGGCAGTGGCCACAGTACCGATTCCCAAGATTGGCAATGGGCGTCTGCAGAATTCAAAACTCCCTCGTTGAGCGCCTTGGTAAACCTACGTTGAAGTCCGAATACAGTTTCTTTAGCGGGAAGGTAGAAAGTCTTTTTTCCGATGCTGCATTGATTGCCTTGGATGAGTATGGTCTTCCATTTCCAATAGCAAAAAAGCTGGAGACTGTTCTGAACTCCGATGGGATGTTGGACAAGGCATTGAGCAACTTGTCGCGGTTGCAAGTCAACGACTTGCCGTTAACTTCTTTCGAGAAAAGCTTGATTGAAGACGTGCAGCAATCTATCTGACCATGCGGAATCTATAACTGACTTTCCATTTCGGCCATCAGTACCGCTGCGCTGAATTCCAGGGCCCTGGCAATCTTGAAGATGATGGACAGGGTCGGCGCATGCTCGCCGCGCTCGATCTTGCCCATGTGCGAGCGCTCAATGCCGGCCAGGTTGGCCAGCGTTTCCTGGGCGATGCCGCGTTCCGTGCGCAGCGCACGCACTGCTGCCAGGTGGTCAAGGTATTTTTGTTAGCTACGCTCTTATTTCAGCTTAACCACAATATGGCCTGCCACAAGCCAACAAGGATGGTAATTATCGTACCCAATAGTCCAATAATTTTTGCCCCTCGACTTTCGAAAAGCTTATCAATTGCTATACCGAACCCTCTTGATGCCGTATTAAGCTTTCCGTTAACCAATTTGCGCATGGCAGAGCTAAAAAATCCAATCTTTGATAGTGTGGAGTTGTGCATTCGTAAAAACTCTTTGTTCTCAAAAGCATCAACCTCTTCCTTTCCGTCAAGAAAATCTCTATGCCTCCCGCCATTAATTTCCATCAGTGACAGCATTTTTGGATGCTTGGCATAGTCTGATCCATAGCGGTCGGCTATTAAATCATTCAAATTCAACCTTCGCTCTACGGCAATGACACATGCATCTGTACCTCCTAGCGCACGGTAGCGATGTTCCAAGTGCTCGAAACCATAGGTGAGATTCCGCATGTTCCAATGCACCCAGTATTTATCGCGGCGATCTCGAATAAATCTATAAAATTGAGTCAATAATTCAATTTCTACTTCATCAAATCTTTGAATCACATCGCTTCGAGCTATTCGCAACTCCTCGGCAATTGAGTGCGTTGAAAAGCTCACTGATTGCCCGCTGGCATAGTGGTTAATCGCAATGGAGGTGATGCGTGGTGACAATGCTTCATTTTCGTCGTAGAGATTTTGACAAGAATAGTGAATAAGAAAGAAATTTTCTGGATTTAATCTTACCGATTTTATAAATTGTCGGCTGTCGGCAATACTCACTACATACCCCCAAAATCTAAATGGCTTTCAAATTTTTTTAGGGTTTGGGCACCGAAATAGGCACCTGAAACCGTCGCTCTGCTTCAGACATCAGTCTTGCCGTATTGCACTCCAACGCCCTGGCGATCTTGAAGATGACCGCCAGGCTCGGCGCATGTTCTCCACGCTCGATCTTGCCCATGTGCGAGCGCTCGATGCCGGCCAAGTTGGCTAACGTCTCCTGGGCAACACCCTGTTCCGTTCGCAGCGCACGCACCGCCGCGCCGAAGGCTTGGGCCAATTCGGCATCGAAGGTGGTGGAGCCGGCCGGTCGGCCGCGCTGGACGGTTCGCTTCTGCATAGACAGAAGCGTCGATTCGCAGAACAATTAAAACCACGTTATATTTAACTCATTCATCCAATTTCGCCCGTTTTTGTGCCTTTACGGAAATCCGTATCGGCGGGTTTCCTCCAAACCGGAGAGCCTGAATCGTGTCTTTCCTGACCTCCGCACATACGCCTTCGTGCCTTTACACTTCTGTGGATGCGTGGTCATGCGCTTCTGTGCTTTCGTGGGAAGGCGGGAAAGCGTCTCAGCGGTTCTGCGCATCCGTGGGAGTGCGGCCATGAAACCGCTCATCACCACCGACGACCGCACGCGCTTGCTAGCCAACGGCCAGGCCGGCGCTGCCGGCCAAGTCATCGACCCGCTGCCCGTGGTGCGGCTGTTCACGCCGGACGCGCACGCGACCTGGCTGCTGGTGTCGCTCGATCCTGCGGATGGCGACACCTGCTATGGATTGATTGACCTGGGCATCGGGATGCCGGCGCTGGGCACGGTCAAGCTGTCCGACCTGGCGTCCATCGTCGGGCCGCGCAAGCAGTCCGTGACGCGCGATCGTTACTTTCAGCCGACGCGTTCGCTGTCGGAGTACGTCCGGCTCGCGCAGGAAGACGGTTCGATACCGGACTGATCGACCCCTGCGCGGTCTGCCGCGACAGAGCTGTGCAGTCCATCCAGCCGGGGCGCATTGTGACTATTTCAGTCTCACTCAAGACCCGCCCGGTCTGAATCCGCACTCTTGCACCGAAGCGGTGCAAGCCTGTTGTAAACAGTCATGGTTGTTGGCCCGTGCTGCGGCACGGTATCGGCTGCTGACCGTCAATTCCAGGCGGCGTAGCCGTCGCATTCAGACGATTTTCGCAATGCACCGGAGCCAATCGGACTTGACACCCGCAGTTTCAGCTTAACCCGATCACGATGACGTTTTGATGTTGAACCAGTAGCTCCCGCACGCCGAAAACCGTGGAGACGTTCCTGCTGACTGATAGGAGGTTGCGTCATGGCTGGCCCGAGTGCCGAACACTGGTATCCGACCGCTGCGTATCTCTACACGCTGCATCTTGATGGCCCGGCCTTGGCCTGGGAGTACCTGCGCCGCAATCCCGACTACCGACGCGACTGGCTGCGCCGTCGTCGTCGGCCGGACGCGGCGCACCGCTGGGGCCTGCGCCTGCTGGAAGACCCGGCCCTGGACGCGCGCGACGCGCATCCGGCCTGGTTTCCCGATCACAGCGGCGTGGTGCAGCTTTACCCCGACGCCGACCCGCCACCCGAAGCCTATGCCTTCGAGTTCTGGCGCGTCCCCGGCCGCAAGCATCTGATCCACGACGGCAAGCGTCTGGTGCTGATGTCGCACTGGCCCGGCTGCTGCCTGCGGCTTGCGCTGGCGCCGGGCCTGGAAGACGGCATGGCCTACCTCTATGCCACCCGCGCCTGCGCCACGCCCTGCGCGCGCTATCGGGCACTGGTGGCCGAACTGGACAAGCTGACGGCGCTGCCGGATGCCGTGCCTGCGGCAGTGGCCCGTTCCAGGCCCACGCTCGCGGCGGTGCAGGAACTGCACACGATCCAGGCGCTCGACGCGACCCTGGCGGGCGCGTCCTTGCGCGAGGTCGCCGAAGGGCTGTTCGGTGTGGATGCCGTGGCAGCCGACTGGCACGCCGACAGCGCCTTGCGTGCCCGCGTGCGGCGGCTGGTGCGTCGTGGCGAGGCGCTGATGCGCGGCGGCTATCGCAGCCTGGCGCAGCTTGCGCCAGTTGCATCGTAGTGAGGGGGGACGTTTTGCACTCCCTGCAATTCGTCCCTTAGCAGGAAGCCTGAATTTCTCGAAAGTGCCTCCATCCGGCCACGTGGTGTGGCCGGGCTTGATGGAGGTAAATCCCATGCGACCTGCTCCCTTGCGGCCCTCTGTAACCGCTCCTTCCGCTGCTGTCGCTGCGCCCGCGCAGCCCCAACGCTATCTGACCAACGACGAAGCCGCCGACTACCTGCGCCTTTCTCCGCGCACGCTGGAGAAGCAGCGCGTGATCGGCGGCGGGCCGAAGTTCCGCAAGTTCGGCCGGCGCGTCATGTACGCGGTGGCCGACCTCGACGCCTGGGCCGATGCGCGCAGCTTCGATGCCACGTCCGACCCTGAGTACGCCGAGCGCCATGCGGGTGACTACCGTGATCGCCGCTGATCGCAGGTTCACGGGTGGCCGCCGTCATGTCCAGTCCCGCGCTGCCGTCCCGGCAGCGGCCCGTGCAGGAGCGCGAACAGCTCGACCTGTTCCGCGCCTTGCCCGGCGACATGGCGCCGCGCGACAGCCAGGACTTGATGGCCTATCCGTTCTTCTCGCTGGCGAAATCCAAGCGGGTCAAGCCCATCGACTTCCGGGCGGGAAACGTGACGATTCGCGTGGAAGGCACACAGGAGCACGGCATTGCCACGATTTGGGATGCCGACATCCTGATCTGGGCCGCCAGCCAGATCGTGGAGGCAAAGGACGCGGGCCTGCGGCCGTCGCGGCTGATGCACGCCACGCCTTACGAGATCCTGCGCTTCATCGGGCGCGGCACCGGCTCACGCGACTACCAGCGCCTCAAGGCAGCGCTCGACCGGCTGCAATCGACCACGGTGGCGACTTCCATCCGCGAAACGACGGGAAGGCGGCTGCATCGCTTCTCGTGGATCAACGAGTGGAAGGAGCTGGCCGACGCCAGTGGCACGCCGCTGGGCATCGAACTGATCCTGCCGGACTGGTTCTACGCGGGCGTGCTCGACGCCGCCCTGGTGCTGACCATCGACCCAGCGTATTTCCGGCTCACGGGCGGCATCGAACGCTGGCTGTACCGCCTGGTGCGCAAGCACGGCGGCAGGCAGGAATACGGCTGGCAGTTCGATTTCCGCTACCTGCACCAGAAATCGGGCAGCAGCACGCGATTCTCGGATTTTGCCTACGACTTGCGTGCCCTGGTCGCCCGGCAATCCTTGCCAGGGTACGAGTTGGGCATCGTGCGGATACCCGAGGACGACGTGGAATTGCTGACCTTCCGGCCCGTGCCGCCCACGGCACGGGGATAACTGGTGGACAAGCTGTGAATAGTGTCGTGCTATCAGGAGTAAGGGGTATCGTGCTATCGGGAGTACGACTATCGTGCTATCAGGAGTACGAAAACGCCGGAAAGCCAATAACGGCGCGGGTTTTCGTTCCCTCTAACATACCTAACTTAAATTCTCTAACTTTTAGTAGAGAAGCGCCGTTTCGGTGGACAACTGGCGAACGCCCAAAAGCACCGCCAATCCGAAGGCAAAAACGGCTTGAAATCCAACCCCGTTCGGCAAGGCAAGACCCGGCTGGCTTTCCAGATCGGAGGGCTGCGCCATGATCGTCGCCTTGCTCAACCAGAAAGGCGGCGTGGGCAAGACCACGCTTGCCACGCACATCGCCGGAGAACTGGCGCTGCGCGGCCAGTCGGTCATCCTGCTGGATGCCGACCCGCAAGGTTCATCGCTGGACTGGACGCAGCGCAGAAGCCAGCAAGGCTTGCCCCGGCTGTTCAGCGCCGTGGGCCTGGCCCGCGAAACCCTGCACCAGGAAGCGCCAGAACTCGCCAGGCGGGCCGATCACGTCGTCATTGATGGCCCGCCCAGGATCGCCGCCTTGGCGCGCTCCGCGCTGCTGGCGGCCGAGCGGGTGCTGATTCCCGTACAGCCCAGCCCGTATGACCTCTGGGCCAGCGCCGAGATGGTGGCGCTGATCCGCGAGGCGCAGGTGTTCCGTCCTGCGCTGCGCGCGGCCTTTGTCATCAACCGGCGCGTCAGCACCACGGTGATCGGTCGGGAGGCGCGTCAATCGCTGGCCGAACAGCCGCTGCCGGCGTTACGCGCCGAAGTGCGCCAGCGCATCGTCTTCGCCGACAGCGTGGCCGCTGGCCGGCTTGCCCGCGAGACGGCGCCGGACAGTGCCGCTGCTCGTGAAATCACCGCCCTGGTGGACGAACTGCTGTGGTGGCCGACATGAGCGGCCGCAATGACAAACCCGTCCGTAAACGCGCGGGCAAGCGTGTCGGCATCGGTGCGCGTCCACCGGCGAATCCGCACGCCGAGGCGTGGATTCGCCAGGGCGATGCCGACGCCTTGCAGAAAACCGACCTCTACACCGCACGCCTGACCCTCGACGTGACGCCTGCGCTACGCGCGCGCATCAAGATCGCCGCCTTCGGCCAGGGCGTGACCGTGGCCGAACTGCTGCGCGCTTTGCTGGAGCGGGAGTTTCCCGAGCACCGCACGGAGAACACGCCATGAACGCATCCGCTGCACCCGCCGCGAACACGGCCACGGTCGCCGCATCGCCCCCGGCTGCGCCGTCGCTCGCGGTACTCGCCGGCCAGGCCGGCAACGTGCCGCTGACGCGCGTATCGCTGGCCTACATCGAACCGCGCTTCAAACTCTACCTGCGCTTCGGCGAACCGGCGCGCACGCTGCGGCTCGACCGCTGGCGGCGCTGCGCGGTGTTCCTGCCGCGTGCAATGTTCTGCCGCGTGCGCTGGGAAGCTAACGACTACGGCACGATCCGCTGGCAGCTCATGGTGATGCAGGCTGGCACGCCGCTGGATGCCTTGCAGCGCATCCCCGGCGTGCGGCCCGGTGCGCGCTTGCTGCTGCACGCCGAGGGTGACGCCAGCGTGCGCGCCGTGCTGGAGCGCATCGACGCCATCGAGGCGCTGGGCATCGCCGCCATCGACGTGTCGCCCGCGTACTGGCGCACGCTGGGCAACCGGCTCGCGGCGCGCGTGCCGCTGCCCGAATACACCGCCGAGCGGCATGCCGCGTGGCTGGCAGGGAGGGCGCTGCCATGACCGTCCATCCCACCACCGCACGCACACCCGAAATTGAGTCGCATCTTCGCTCACGCCGACGCGCTCGCATCATGCTGGCGGGCTTCGCCGCCGTCGGCCTCGCTGCGCTGGCCTGGGCGGCCTTGGTGCATCCGCTACCGCGCCTGATCTACAACCCGTCCGACAGCGTTCCGGTCGGCTGGTATCACGTGCAGCCGCTTGACCATCGGGCCGCCTCGCTTCCACGCACTTTGCCCGTGGGCAGCATCGTCCTGACCCGATTGCCCGCCGATGCTGCCGCGCTCGCTGCGCAGCGCGGCTACCTGCCGTCGCAAATTCCGCTGCTCAAACGTGTGGGCGCGGTCGCGCCGCAACACGTCTGCATCGTCGCCGGGCAGGTACGCATCGACGGCGTGCCGGTGGCCGCCGTGCTGCCTGTCGACCGGCTGGGTCGGCCGCTGTCATTTTGGCCGCAATGCCGCCACCTTGGGCCTGGCGAACTGTTCCTGTTGAGTGTCACCAATCCGGCGTCGTTCGACAGCCGGTATTTCGGGCCAGTTAGCGCATCCGCCGTGATCGGCATCGCACATCCGGTCTGGCTGGAGACACGCCCATGATGGCCGCCGATTCGCTGCACGTTGCCGTGCATCCCATCGTGCCATCGCGCATGTCGATCCGGTGGCTTTCCGCATGTCGTCGCGCGTGCAGCGCGGGTGCATTCGCACCGCACTTCGCGCTGCCTTCGGCGCTGCCATCCAGTGTGCAGGCGTCTTGCCTCGAACGCACCCAGCCTGCTGCCATCGGCGTGTCCCTCTGCGCGTTCGCCGGCGGTCTGGCTGCAAGCAGCACAGCACCGCCGGACCGCCGACGCCTGGAGCACCAGCGACAGGCAAAGGCGGAAGGCAAGACAAAAGGACGCGGCACCGGGCCGCGTCGAAAGCCTGTCTGCATATGGGGGGAACGCAGCACGGAGCGGCTGCGCCGCCGTGCCGCGTTCGGCGCGAAGGTCGCGCCAATGCAGGCATGTCCGCGTGCTTCGCACGACAGAACACGCCGCGGCTTGCAGGGAGCGCAGCCATGACCGACCGCCACGACGACGATTTCCGCGTGCGTCTCAGCGCCCCGAAGAACCGGGGCAAGGGCCATGATCAGAGTTTCGTTTCCAAGGTGCTCAAGCAGGCCGGCAAGGCCAGCGGCGGCAAGTCCTCGATGCGGCATTCCGCAGCCGGCAGCGGCGCACGCGCCGGCCAGCGCCCCGGCTCGCGCCTGGGGCGCGGCCATACGGCAGCGCGTTTCGCGGGCGCGAAGCTGACGCTCATGTCGCGGCGTGTGACGATCAAGACCTTGCTGGTCAACCAGCGCAATGCCAGCCCGCAGTCGCTCGCCAAGCACCTGCGCTACATCGAGCGCGACGGCGTGGGCCGCGATGGCGAACCGGGCCGAGCCTACGGTCCGCAGACCGATGACGCCGACCTCGATATCTTCAAAGAGCGGGCCGCAGACGACCGGCACCATTTCCGCTTCATCATCTCCCCGGAGGACGGCGCCGAGCTGGAAGACCTGCGCACCTACACCCGGCATTTGGTGAACCGGATGGAAGCCGACCTGGGCACGCGGCTGGATTGGGTGGCGGTGGATCACTGGAACACCGACAACCCGCACACACACCTGATCGTGCGCGGGCGCGACGACACTGGCAAAGACCTCATCATCGCCAGCGACTACATCGCCCACGGCTTCCGCCACCGGGCCGCCGAGCTGGCGACAGAATGGCTGGGGCAGCGTACCGAACTGGAGATCCAGCAGACCTTGGGGCGCGAGGTGGAACAGGAGCGATGGACGAGCCTGGATCGCACCTTGCAGCGCGAGGCCGGCGAGGATGGCCGGGTGCGGATCGAACGCTTCAGCGAACCCCGGCTGCAACGCCAGCGCCTGCTGCTGATCGGCCGCCTTCAACGTTTGCAGCGCCTGGGCTTGGCCGATGAGACGCAGCCCGGTACCTGGGCTGTTCATGCCGATACGGAGAAAACCTTACGCGCCCTGGGCGAGCGCGGCGACATCATCCGCACGATGCAGCGGGCCATGAGCGGTCCACCGCGTGAGCTGTCGGTGTTCGAACCGGGCCGTGATGACGGTGGAAGTGGCCGCACCATCGTCGGCCGCGTCGCTGCCAAGGGGCTGGCCGACGAACTGCATGATCGCGGCTATCTGGTCATCGACGGCGTGGACGGCAAGGCTCACTACGTCGCGCTCAATACTCGCGACGAACTGGCGAACTATCGGAGCGGCGCCGTGGTGGAGGTACGCGGTTCCGCCGAGGTGCGGGCGGCCGACAGGAACATCGCCGCGCTGGCGAGCGATGGCCTGTACCGCGCCAATCACCACCTGGCCATCGAACAGGGCCGGGCCAAGGCCGGACGCGACCCACAGGAGGTTGTCGCGGCCCACGTCCGCCGGCTGGAAGCCCTGCGCCGGGCCGGCGTCGTGGAGCGCGTGGCCGATGGGCTATGGAAGGTGCCGGACGACCTGGTCGAACGTGGTCGCCAGTACGACGCGCAACGGCTGGGCGGCGTGGTGGTGGAGTTGAAATCACACCTGCCCATCGAGCGACAAGCCCGTGTGATCGGCGCGACCTGGCTGGATCAGCAGTTGATCGGTGGCGGCAAGGGGCTCGGTGATTTGGGCTTTGGTGGCGAGGTCAAGAACACCTTGCAACAGCGTGCCGACTTCCTCGCCGAGCAGGGGCTGGCCGAGCGGCGGGGACAGCGTGTGATCCTCGCCCGGAACCTGCTGGGCACGCTACGTAACCGGGAGTTGGCGCAGGCCGCCAAGGACATTACCGCCGACACCGGCCTGGAGCATCGACCCGTCGCCGACGGTCAGCGCGTGGCCGGCATCTACCGGCGTTCCGTCACGCTCGCCAGTGGGCGCTACGCGATGCTGGACGACGGCATGGGCTTCTCGCTGGTGCCGTGGCTGCCAGTGATCGAACAGCGGCTGGGGCAGCAGATCGCCGCGACCATGCGTAGCGGTGGCGTGTCCTGGGAGATTGGGAGGCGGCGTGGGCCAACCGTTGGTTGAAACGGTGTGTATTCAAGCGAGCAAATGCACCTTAGCCTGGACCGTCGCTCGCAGCCGCGAGCAGCGGCACCAGGATGTCGCTGATCGGCGTCGGAACGCAATGAACCCGGCGGCGACGCACGATCATGCCGTGCGGATATCCCATTCGAGTGGCCGTCCTGCTTCCCGATCCGTGAGGATGGAGGTGCTCATGTCCGCCGGTGCCGCCTGGAATTTTTCGAGAATCTCCTGCGGCACTTCGTCGCCGAGTTCGGCGCCTTCAGCCCGGGCCACGGCCAGGCATTCTCGCGCATAGGCAAGGGTCAGGCCAGCGATATCAGATCGGCTGAATATGCCCGAACGGCGGTGCGTGAGCGCCATTAGGCCTGCTACCGCGTTCTGCAATAGCTTGCGCCAAGCCAGGGCGCTGAAGTTTTCGGCCAAGTCCACGGCGCACCGCGTCCCTTGAAGTGCCTGTGCCGGAAACCATACGACAGCGGGAACGATGTCCCCGCGTGGCAAGTGTGATCGAACTATTTCCGCCTGTTCGATCCCATTCTGCAAAACACGCACAACGGTTTGCGGCCCGACCAGCGTGGCCAGCCAGTCTGCTGCCGCCTCAATCTGCGTGGCTTTGACTGCCAGAAACACAAGATCAGCCGTGCGAGTGATCTGCTTCTGACTCGTCCGATCCGGCCCTACAGCGCACGGCCCGGCTGGCGTCCCTCGACCAGCACGACGGGATCGAACTATGAGTCAGTACCGCCTCAATCTGTTCATCCAGCATGAGCACGCCAAGCGCCTGGATCGCCTCTCGCGCCAAGCCGAACGCCTGGAGCGCGAGGCCCCCCAACTGAATGTCTGGAAGCGGCTGGCCGAAGGGCTCAGTCTCGCTGGCGCAAACGCCGGCGAAGAAAGAACGGCTCAGCAAACGCCGGAGCCACTGTCGAGCGCGTCGAGCAGGATGACAGGCAACGCTACATCACGCTGCGGCTAAGAGCAGCTAACAAAACCATGTCATCGTCACACGCTTTGCCGGTGCACTACGGCAGCATGCGCGCCGGTACCAGTTCCAGCGCGCGCAGCTTGGGCTCCTCATAGACCGAGTCCTCGGCCGGATAGCGCAGCCCTGGAACCTGCGCAGCCTTGGCGCTGGCCCAGACGACGCTTTCGCCCGCCGGCAAGGTATCGATCTGCACGGTGTAGATCGGATCCTCGAAGGCGGCTTTGGCGGCTATGAAAGCCCACCCTCGCACCCGGAAAGCCGCGATCAACTCCCCAAGCGCAGCGGCGTTGATCCTGCTCGTGTGCAGCAGCATCACATGGGCAGGGCTGCGGCCGAGGACCTGCCGGGCCAGACCATCGTAGTAGGCGGCACGGTCCAGCAGATGCTCGATGTACGCTGCCTTCACACGATCGGCCTTGTCGGCATTTCCTTCGTTCAGCCAGGCCGCATAGACCTGGTTGTAGTACCAGTCGCTCGCGTCGATCGAAACCGGTGCTGCCCTGTAGCCTGCGGCCTGCATCCAGAGTCGCATGCCGTCCCGCTTCGCGAGCGTGTTGCCTTCCTTGAGATATGGAAAGCGCAGCATCTTCGTCCAGCCAGGGAGTCGGCTCAGCACCACGTCGGCCTCCTCGACATCGCCGATGAAATCCGCGAGCGGCACTTGGGGCGATCCCAGGCTGCGGTGCCGAGACGTATGGTTGCCTACCGCGTGGCCCGCGCGCGCCCAGTCCCGGATGAGGTCCAGTCCCTGCGCCCGGCCGGTGCGCACAAGTGTGGGAAACACCACGGACGTCACGCCTGCATCGCGGAGCGTCTCCAGGATCTGCCGGTTCCACGACGGGGCCGCGGGCTCCTTCAGGGGATCGAGCCCGTCGTCGAATGTCAGCGCCACGGTCTGGGCCTGGACGCAGGACGATCCAAGAAAGATGAGAAGCGCGGCAAGCGCGCGGCGCAATGCAGTCATCGCGACACCCGTCTCAATGGTCGATGGCTGGCAGGAGCCGAAGCAGTTCGTCGCGCGCACGCAGGCCCGCGTTGGGCTTGAGAGCCTGCTCGTCCTGGATCAGGCGCGCAAATACCAGCCTTCGCGCGCCCTTGGTCGCCCAGCCCACGTACCAGCCATAAGCGCGGCTTGCGTCATAGCGGTTGTCGCGGCCCGGCGATCCGGTGCCCGTCTTGCCATGCACGGCCCAGCCGTCGACCGGTGCACTGTAGTTTGCGATGAGGGCGGTCATGTCGAAGGCATGCGCACTCACCGGCAACTGGCGGCGCACGATCTTGCGCATGAACGCAAGCTGTTCTTTGGGGGAGATGCGCAGTGAACTCATCACCCAGGCGCCGTTCTGTCCAGGATCATCGACCGGCACGGCAGAGACATCGGCATTGCCGTATTGAAAGGCCTTTACATACTGCGCGAAGCGCTCCTGCCCCACGCGTTTCACGACCTGCTGCGAGTACCAGAAGACGGAGTCCCTGATCCATGTGGTCGGCGTGATGTCGCGCCGCCAGGCATCACCACCCCAATCCGGATATCCCGTTTGATACGACAAGGCAGGCTGTGCAACATCCTTCAGCACGCCCGCGTCGTAGCCGATGAGGCTGATGGCCAGCTTGAAAGTCGAGGCAGGCGTCACGCGCCCGGAGCAGGCGGAGCCGCGCTGCAGAAGCACCTTGCCGGAATCGGCATCGGCGATCAGCGTGCACAGCTCATGCGCGGTCGCGAAAGGCGCTGAAGAAAGGAAGACCACTGCTACCGCAGCGACCTGGAGGACGCGATTGCACATGTTGTTTGTTTCCGAAAGAAGGGAGAGAAGCACGGTGCCGAGCGTGCTTCTGGAGCATCCTGTGGCACCCGGGAATCGAAGATGCCGGCCTGGTCGAGCTTGGTGTCCGGCCCTCGAGTTTAGAGCGGTCAACAAACGATGTCGGCGCCAAATACCTGATAGGAGTTTGACGCTGCATGGGTCGAAACAAGAACAAAGAAATCAGCGCCGCGCAGTTTAAGAAGTCGGCAACGCCACCAACGTCAGCATGGCGTTCTATCTCTATCGCGACGAAGCCGAGCAGCACGCTGCATCGAGCGAACCCAAGTGGCGAGACTGGTTCAACGAGGCTTTCAAGAGATCTTGAGCGCGCCGCCTGGCCAAGAGCAGCAATGCCGGCTTGGCGCAGGCAGCGCAGAATTGGCATGAATAGCGGCGCAAGTGTCCCGATTCCCATCACTCCAGATAGCGCCTGGCGAATAGCACCTCTGCGCGCAGGGCTTTGGCGCGCTCCGTCATGTTCAGACGCTCCAGTTCCATCGCCGCGCGCTCGCGTTCATCAATCTCCATCAACAGCACTTGACGCACATCAGACTCGCTCAGTAGAAGTCGCTCCACTTCTGCCGATCCGGTATGGAAACGATGCGGGATAAACGCAGTCTGCCCGGCCTGGACGGGCGGTGCCTCGGCATTGTCGATTGCCGCGACGAGCACCCGGATGACCTTTGCCTCGAAGGCGTGCCTGCCCCTCATGGCAACCCGCAGATCGGCGCGCAGTCGATCCTTCACGTCCTGTCCGGCATCTATCTGTATGCCGATGTTCTCAAGCCTGTTGTCCATGTTGTGTACTCGCTAGACACTCTCTATAATTACCTATTGTACCTCAATTAATTCTCAATAGGGATGTTTTAGTAATGACTGCCAGGCTTGTCACCGTCGAGCAAGCGGCCGAGCACCTGAATCTGCACCCCAAGACTGTACTGCGCTACATCCGCGACAGACGGCTCCCGGCGACGCGCGTTGGAAAGTCCTACCGCATCGTTCGCTCCGAACTGGATGCCTTTGCCGGCGTCCCGAGCGTCGTGTCCGAAGCTGCGACGGCAATCGTGCGGACTACCTGCATCGTTGACATCCCCCATATCCCGGGGGATGAGGCCGAGCGACTGGCAACCTTCCTCCAGTCCGCTGCCTTGTCCCGCCCTGCCGGCGCAGCGCCACTGCATCTCCAAACGGCGTTCGATCCGCTCGCCAAGAGCATGAAGGTCGTAGTGATCGGTGATCCATCCAGCGCGGCCAAGCTCTTAGAGATGTTGCAGTTTCATATGAGTAACAGCTTATGAATGACGTGGTTTATCGAAGCGCCGAGGCGGCTGCGGCTGTTGAGGGCCAATACAGACGAGTCCTGGAGCGATGGCCGGTTCCGAAGACCGAACTGCACATATCCACTCGTCAGGGTTCGACGTTCGTCGTGATCTGCGGGCCGGAAAGTGCGCCTCCCGTCGTACTGCTCCACGGCTCAATGGCCAACTCGGCTGCATGGCTACCCGATGTGGCATTGTGGTCAACGAAGTTCAGACTGTTCGCGATCGACGTGATCGGCGAGGCTGGCCTCAGTGCAAGAGTTCGGCCCGACCTTGCCAGCGACGCCCATGCGTTGTGGCTCGACGAGGTTCTCGAACGGCTGGGTTTGGTATCGGGGCAAACGCGCGTTGCCATCGTCGGCACGTCACTCGGCGGATGGCTGGCTCTTGACTATGCCAGCAGAAGGCCGGCAAGCGTTGGCGCGTTGGCGCTGATGTGTCCGTCCGGAATCGGCCGACAGAAGAATCTCCTGCTGAAGATACTGCCGCTCCTCCTGCTCGGTTCCTGGGGCAAGCGGCGAATATGGAAACTGGTGTTCGGTCCAGCTCCCAAGGTCTTGCCCCAGGAAATGCAACCGCTCGCAGAACTTATGAAAAGCGTAGGACTGGCCGCCAAGCCGCGGGTGATCCGCATTCCACAACTAACAGATGCCCAACTCCGTGAACTCGGCATGCCGATCCTGACGATCATAGGTGAGCGGGACGTCCTACTGGACTCGCGAGACACAAGGGACAGGTTGCAGCGGACCGTTCCTCACGCGGAAATCCGGTTCATCGAAGCGGGCTATCACTTTCTCCCGGACCAGGCGCCGCACGTCATGGATTTTCTGGAACGAACCACGCTGAAGTCATGAGATTGATGTCTGCCCAAGTGAGTTTCTCCACAGAGGCAATAGTTGTCGGAAGCAAGCGAGACATATTCATGTTGACAAAGGTGTCCACCGATGGAATTGCGACATCTAAGATGCTTCATAGCAGTGGCCGAGGAACTTCATTTCGCACGCGCCGCCGAGAAACTGCATATCGAGCAATCACCGCTGTCGCGCACCATCAAGGAATTGGAGGAAGAGCTGGGCGAGCAGTTGTTCATCCGCACCAGCCGCAGCACGCGGCTGACGCGGTCGGGCAAGCTGTTCCTTGAGCATGTGCCGCGCGTGTTTACTGCTTTACAACAAGCACGCGACAGCGTGAAGGCGGCGAGTAATGGCTTCCACGGCCAGTTGCGCATCGCGCTATCCGACGGCATCACGCCGTCGCGCCTGCCGGCTTTGCTGGCCATGTGTCGGCAGGAAGAACCCGAGACTGATATCCGTTTGTTCGAGGTGCCGCTGTCGCAGCAGATCAAGGGGCTGCACGACGACCTGTACGACGTGGGTTTCGCCCAGTCCGATGAGGTAGGCGAAGGCATCGCGGCCGAAGCGGTATGGAGCGATCCATTGATGGTTGCCGTGCCAGCGCGCCATCCCTTGCTCAAGCACAAGCGCATTCCCCTGGAGGAAATGATGCGGTACCCGCTGGTGCTGTGCGACCCACTGGCGTGCGAAGGGCACGCGCGCCAGGTCGAGCGGGTGCTGCGCCGGTCGGACGTGGAGCCGCTGATTGCCGAGCGCGTGGCCTCCTGCGATCTGATGATGGCGCTGGTTTCGGCAGGCTTTGCGCTGGGGCTGACCAGCGCACCCCACATCGCGGCCAGCCGTGCGCCGGACGTGGTCGCGCGTCCTTTGGCGGGCCGCTCCCCCGTACTGACGACCTATGTATTGCGTCGCGAGGGCGAGTCTTCGGAAGTGCTGTCCCGATTCATCGAGCGAGTGCATGCCATCGACTTGCCCAAAGGCGCACGGCCCACGCCGCCACTTGAACCTGATCTCCAGGAGGACATCGAGCCATGAAGCGAATGACCCGGTGAGTTCAACTCCCAATCGCAACACCTGAGGTTGTGAAGTGGCCCAGGCGACCAGACCTGAGCCACTTCACCGCCAAGTGGAGTTGCTCATGGCCATCGGCCGCCTGGACCAGCACGAACGATATCGCATCCACAGCCTGCGCGAGGCCGGCAACAGCCTGCGCGAGATTGCCCAGACGCTTGTGCGTGCGCCCAGCACCATCAGCCGCGAGCTCAGGCGCAATGCTAGTGGCGGGCACTACGAGCCGCAGCGTGCGCAGCGGTTGAGCCAGCGCCGGCGCACGCACGCAAGCCGCCGGCCACGGGTCATGCCGCAGGCCATCGCGTTGATCGAGCAATGCCTGCGCCAAGACTGGAGCCCCGAGCAGATCGCCGGAAGCACCGGCCTTGCCAGCCACGAATGGATCTACGGCCACATCTACGCCGATCAGCGCCGTGGCGGCACGCTGTACCAAGGCCTGCGCCGCCCTCGACGGCGACGTCGCAAACGCCGGCTGCGTGACGGTCGCGGCCAGCTGACGGGCCGGCGCAGCTGGCGCGAGCGCCTCGACGTTGTGGAGAGCCGTGCCCGTACCGGCGACTGGGAGATCGATACCATGCATGCCGCCAGCGGCACCGCGGTGGTGGTGACGATGACCGAGCGCGGCTCCGGCCTGCAGTTGCTGGCGTGCTCGCCGGACTGCACGGCTGGCAACGTGATGCGCGCCATCGTCCAGCGCCTGGGCCGCTTCCGCCACATGGTGTACACGCTGACGGCCGACAACGGCAAGGAGTTCGCCGAACACCGGTTGCTGGCAGCGGCCCTGCAGGCCGAGGTCTACTTTGCCGATCCATACTCGCCATGGCAGTGTGGCAGCAACGAGAACGCCAACGGCCTGGTCCGCCAGTACCTGCCACGCAGCCTGGATTTCGCTACGATCACCCCCGCGCAGCTACGCCACATCGAGCAGCGCCTCAACACACGGCCGCGCAAGCGGCACCGATACAAAACGCCCCTCGACATCTTCGCCGAGGGTTTCAATCACGCTGTTGCGAACCGGAGTTGAATTCACCCCCCTTTGCTACTGGTTGCGGCGCTCACGGCCTGCGACCCATCGGAGGCACCCAAGCCAGCCAACGTGCCTACGGTGAGAGAACTGGCCGCCGATCCGGCACGGTTGAAGGAACTGCGCCAACAGTGCAAGACCGATCGCCAAACACTGGGCGACGTGCTGTGCAACCGAGTGTCCGAGGCCACGCGCAAGCGGTTCTACGGCGATGGGAAGACACCGTACACGCCATCGGAGACGTCGCCGAAGTTCTGATCGCCTGTCCTTCGCTAAATAATCAGCCGTTCTCTGCAAACACGCCGCAGTGCGCCCGCACCTGCGGCATTTCTATTGGGTTCCACCCAACCTGAACCATTGCTTTTTTCATCAGCTTGCTTCCGATAACGGTCTTTGACCGGCACTGGCCCGGCACTGATCCTCGCGCTATGCGGCACGTTCTTGTGCCGCTTCTGAACGAGGAAAAGCGCAGGAACATCGGAGGCCAGTCAATGCAAGCTCAGGGCGTGCTTTTTGGGCAGATCACCGCCATCTTCGGCATCGTGATCGCCGGCATATGGAGTGCAACGCAATGGACAGCCGCCGCTCTGGGCTATCAAGTACGCCTTGGCTCGCCCTGGTTCGATTTCTTCGGCAACCCGGTCTATCACCCGTGGCGGCTGTTCGAGTGGTGGTTCTTCTTCGATGCCTACGCGCCGCATGTCTTCGACATTGGCGGCGTCATCGCTGGCGGCAGCGGCCTGCTGGCCGTGGTGGTCGCCATCGCCATGTCGGTGTGGCACTCGCGGCAAGCGCGCCTCGTCACCACTTACGGATCGGCGCGCTGGGCCGAAGCGGACGACATTCGCAAGGCCGGGCTGACGCAGCCGGCCGGCGTCTTCCTCGGCAAGTATCGCAACGAGTACCTGCGCCATGAAGGCCCGGAACACGTCCTGACCTTCGCGCCCACGCGCTCAGGCAAAGGTGTTGGCCTTGTTGTGCCCACTTTATTGAGCTGGCCCGCGTCCGCCGTCATCCACGACATAAAGGGCGAGAACTGGCAGATCACGGCCGGCTGGCGTTCGCGCTTCTCGCATTGCCTGCTGTTCAACCCCACCGATGCGAAGTCAGCAGCCTACAACCCGCTGCTGGAGGTTCGGCGCGGCGCGCATGAAGTGCGCGACGTGCAGAACATCGCGGACATTCTTGTCGATCCCGAAGGCGCACTGGAGAAGCGCAACCATTGAGCGCGACGGCGTGGGCCGGGACGGCGAGCCGGGCCAAGCCTACGGCCCGCAGACCGATGCCGCCGACCTTAACGCCTTCAAGGAACGCTGCGCCGACGACCGACACCATTTCCGCTTCATCCTCTCGCCCGAGGACGGGGCCGAACTGGACGACCTGCGCACCTACACCCGGCATCTGGTGAACCGCATGGAAGCCGACCTGGGGACGCGGCTGGATTGGGTCGCGGTAGATCACTGGAATACAGACAACCCGCACACCCACCTGATCGTGCGCGGGCGCGACGACACCGGCAAAGACCTCATCATCGCGGGCGACTACATCGCCCACGGCTTCCGCCATCGCGCCGCCGAACTGGCGACGGAGTGGCTGGGGCCGCGCACCGAACTGGAGATCCAGCAGACCTTGCAGCGCGAGGTGGAACAGGAGCGGTGGACGAGCCTAGATCGCACCTTGCAACGCGAGGCCGGCGAGGATGGCCGGATGCATGTCGAACGGCTCAACGAACCCCGCTTGCAGCGCCAACGCCTGCTGCTGATCGGCCGCCTGCAACGCTTGCAGCGCCTGGGCCTGGCCGACGAGGTGCAGCCCGGCACTTGGGCCGTCCATGCGGACGCGGAGAAGACGTTGCGCGCCCTGGGCGAGCGCGGCGACATCATCCGTACCATGCAGCGGGCCATGCGCGGCGAACCGCGCGAGCTGGCGGTGTTCGAGCCGGGCGACGACGGCCGCACCATCGTCGGTCGCGTCGCTGCCAAGGGGCTGGCCGACGAGCTGCATGACCGCGGCTTTCTGGTGATCGACGGCGTGGACGGGAAGGCCCACTACGTCGCATTGAACGCCCGTGACGAGCTGGCCAACTACCCCACCGGCGCGGTGGTGGAAGTGAAGGGATCGGCCGACGTGCGCGCGGCCGACAAGAACACCGCCGCGCTGGCGAGCGATGGCCTGTACCGCGCCGATCACCACCTGGCCATCGAACAGGGCCGGGCCACGCCCGGACGCGACCCGCAGGAAGTCGTCGCCGCCGACGTCCGGCGGCTGGAAGCCCTGCGCCGGGCCGGCATCGTGGAGCGCGTGGCCGAAGGGCTATGGAAGGTGCCGGACGACCTGGCCAAGCGTGGCCGCCAGTACGACGCGCAGCGCCTGGGCGGCGTGGCTGTGGAGCTGAAATCGCATCTGCCCATCGAGCGGCAGGCCCGCCTCATAGGCGCGACTTGGCTTGACCAGCAACTGATCAGCGGCGGGCGGGGAATAGGTGACTTGGGCTTTGGAGGCGACACCAAGCAGGCCATGCAGCAGCGCGCCGACTTTCTGCTCGAACAGGGGTTGGCCGAGCGTCGCGGGCAGCGTGTGATCCTGGCGCGCAACCTGCTGGCCATGCTGCGCAATCGGGAGCTGGCGCAGGCCGCCAAGGACATTGCCGCCGATACCGGCCTGGAGCATCTGTAAGCCTCCCCGCAGTTTGGACATCAATAACGAGAAACTTCGGCGAGTTGAGCCTCGTACCGTTGCCGGTACTCGACGGGGGTTAGGTTGTTCAAGCTGTCGTGGGATCGTTCTTCGTTGTACTCGATTTGCCAGTCCCAGGCCATCTCACGAACCTCATCCAGTGACTCGAAGAGGTAACAATCCAGGATGTCTTCCCGGAAACTGCGATTGAAGCGTTCGACATAACCGTTTTTCTGTGGCTTTCCAGGGGGGATGAAATTCAAGTGGATAGCGTGTTTTTCGCACCATTCCCCCAGTGCGTCAGCGATGAATTCGGGCCCATTGTCGACGCGTATCGACATGGGGAGTGGCCGCCAGGTTTTGAGCTGCTCGAGCACACGGATGACCCGTGACGAAGGGAGTGATGTGTCGACTTCGATGGCCAAGGCCTCGCGGTTGAATTCATCGATCAGGTTCAAGGTACGGAAGGTACGGCCGTTGGTCAGGCGGTCGCTGGTAAAATCCATCGACCAGCCATGGTCCGGCGCCAGTGGGGCGACCAAGGGCTGTTGGATCCTGGCAGGCAGACGATGCTTGACCCTGCGACGCAGGTTCAGGCCAAGCCGTTTGTACACCCGATACACCCGTTTGTGGTTCCATCGATGGCCTGCTCGCCGTGCGCGCATAAAGCATTTATGAAAGCCCCGCCGCGGACGGCGCGCGACGCAATCGCGCAAAAAGGCCTCGATCGCCGGATCGTCCGCCGCCGGCCGGCCACGCCTCACGTAGTACCAACTGCTGCGCGGCAAGCCCACCACACGACAGGCCACGCAGGCCGGAATGGAATCTGCCTCGATCAGTCGCGCGACGACATCACGTCGCTGATCGAGGCTCAGTACTTTTTTGACAGTACGAGTTCCATCGCGTGGGCCCGAAGGCTCAGATCGGCGTACATCTGCTTGAGCCGGCGATTTTCCTCCTCCAGCTCACGCAGCCGCGACAACTCGGAGGCATCCAGGCCGCCGTATTTTGCCTTCCACTTGTAGAAGGTCGCCGGACTCACGCCGACCTGACGGCATAGGTCATTGACGGGCACGCCGGACTCGAACTGCTTGAGGGCAGCCATGATCTGGCTTTCGGTAAATTTGGATTTGCGCATGTGGGTCTCCTGGTCAAAGTGTGCCAGAAGCTTCTACAAATCACTGTCCAACTTCAGGGGAGGCTTACACATCGCCCGGTGACGGACGGGCAGCGCGTAGCTGGCGTCTACCGGCGCAGCGTCATGCTCGCCAGTGGGCGCTACGCGATGCTTGATGACGGCATGGGGTTCTCACTGGTGCCGTGGAAGCCGGTGATCGAGCAGCGGCTAGGGCAGCAGCTTGCCGCCACGGTGCGCGGCGGCAGGGTGTCGTGGGAGATCGGCCGACAGCGCGGCCTTTCCGTCGGCTAATGCCCTCCTATTGAGCCAACCCATCGTTGCAAAGCTGCAACGGTCAGTTGATTTATATCCGGATGTTATTGACTGGTGATTTTTATCCGGATAGTATTAGTCACGCACTTCACAGAGGATTTTCAAGGTCACCACGTAGTCGCCCTGGGGAGCTGTCTATATGCCAACACCGGAGGCGCTTTGAAACCTATTGCCTGTCCAATTTTTGAAACCAAGCAGTCAAGGATGCCAAGTCAATCCTTTCAGAGAAAAACGTCCTTGACGACCAGCCGAGACATTGCTTTGTTTGAACGCCACTGGGCATGGCTATCTGACCAACCACGCGGCATAAGCGCAACGTTGCGCCTGCTGGTTGAAGATGCAAGTCGTGACCGGCATGGGAAGTATCGAGCGCAGAAATTGAGGGAAGAGTGCTACTTCCTAATGCGCGATATGGCAGGCGACAGACCCTTTTTCGAAGATGCAAGCCGGGCCTTGTTCTCTGGCGACCTCCAATTGCTGAAAGAAGTGATCTCGAAATGGCCTTCGGAGGTCGCAAGAAAAGTTATGGCACAGGCTACAGAAGCATGTATCGGGCACACGTCCACCTCAGATTCGAGAAGACTCTAATGGAAAAAGCCAAACGTAAAGAGCTTACCAATACCTATAAACGCTCATTCCCATCAATGGGAGTCTTCTCCATTAAGAACAAAATGACGGGCAAACAGTTGATAGGAAAAAGCGCTAATTTAATCGGCGCATTGAATCGTCATCGAATGGAACTGTGCTTGGGCGTCCACCGAAATCAGGAATTGATGGCGGATTGGCGTTTGCTCGGGGAAGCCCAATTCGCGTTTGAAGTGCTAGAGCAGATCAAGGAGCGCCCAGAACCCGGCTTCGACTACCCATCCGAATTGGACAGGTGCATGGCAGTTTGGCGAATAAAAGTCCCGATTGGCTCGCCCGCCTCGTACCTTTGACATTCTCCGTCTATGAATGAACCAATCTCCAATTCCTATACAAGCTTCGATGGTCACCGACGCATCGCTACAGGGTCACTGCAAGCGAATGCCTTGGCGGTTAAGAAAGCACGTGAAAGCGGCACAGTCGGCCCCATTCTGATCTTCGATGATGCGACCGGCCGTTCGGTCGATGTAGATACCAGAGGTTCGGATGAGGTGGTGGTTGCTCGACTGACCACCGCAGCACTTTCCGAGGTGAAACACTCTAGCCGGAGCGACGAGTCGGAATCTCCCGGCCCCAGAGGCCGTGGGCGTCCCAAGTTGGGCGTGGTTCCGCGCGAAGTGACTTTGCTTCCTCGCCACTGGGAATGGCTTGCCGCGCAACCCGGCGGAGCCTCTGTGGCCTTGAGAAAGTTGGTCGAGGAAGCGCGACGAGCCAACAGTGAAAAGGACAAAGTTCGCATGGCGCACGAGCGGGCCTATCAATTCATGCAGACCATCGCGGGCGACCTACCGGGCTTCGAGGAGGCGACGCGAGCACTTTTCGCCAATGAGCCGCTCAGGGTTCGGGTTCTCATCGCTGCGTGGCCTCGCGATATACGTGATCACGCCATGCGACTTGCATTCGTAGAGGAACCGAGAGAGTCATCGACCGATGTTCCGGCCGCTGACGTTAAGGAATAAGAAAATGACTACTCCCTTTCTACATCCGCGCTATTTGGAGCCCACGCAGGAATCGGGGCGCGCGTTCGTCACGCGAGGAATGCAGGGCAATGTCGTCATGCTGAACCTGTTGCGCTTCCGCGAAACCGCCGACTATTCCGCCAATCCAGAGCTGGCACCAAAGACGCCGATCAGCGGTGCCGAGGCTTTTGATCGCTACATCAGCCACACGCTCCCATTCCTGCATGAAAGCGGTGGTGAACTTCTGTTTCTCGGTGCCGGCGGCCCCCTCTTGATTGGCCCCGAACATGAGCGATGGGATTTGCTCATGATGGTTCGTCAAAGCAGCGCTCAGTCGTTCCTCGCGTTTGCAGGCAACAAAGACTACCTCGCTGGAATGGGCCACAGAACGGCTGCGATAGAAGACTCACGCATTCTTCCCGTCACTCAAGTTGGTGATGCCCAATTGTAGAAGGAATAAGGCTAATGGAATTCGTAGAAACAAACGGCATCACCGTTGGCTATGACAGTTTCGGCGACGAAGTCGCCGAGGCCATTCTGCTGATATCGGGTCTTGGCGCTCAGATGATTCGGTGGACAACGCCATTCTGTGGACGCCTGGCGGCTAAAGGCTTTCGCGTGATCCGATTCGACAACCGCGATGCAGGTATATCGACGCATTTCACGCATTCCTCGACGCCAGATTTCTCGGCCTTGGCAAGCGCAATCGCGGCTGGCCGAACGCCGGATGTTCCTTACACGCTCTACGACATGGTCGGGGATGCGATTGGGCTCCTCGACGCCCTCGAGATCGGCCAGGCACACGTCGTCGGAAGATCAATGGGCGGGATGATTGCCCAATTGATGTCCAGCGAGTATCCGGAACGAATTTTGTCGTTGACATCCATCATGTCCAGCACGGGGAATCCGAATCTTCCCTCTGCTGCGCCAGAAATCATGGCCATGCTAACGAAACGTGCGCCTCACCCCTTCGAGGATGAAGCAGGATTTCTGGAGCACAGCCTTGCGTTTGCGCGGCGCATCGCAAGTCCTGGTTATCCCCTCAATGAAGAAGCACACCGAATCCTGGTGTTGGAGGAAACCAAGCGTGCCTATGATCCGGCTGCGTTCGGAAGGCAGATTGCTGCGATAGCTGCAACCGGCGACATCCGCTCAAGGCTTGCTCGCATCGTAGCTCCGGCCCTGGTTGTACACGGGATTGATGATCCATTGATACCTCTAGATTGCGGCAGGGATACAGCCATATCCATCCCCGGAGCCGAATTCATGCCTGTTGACGGTATGGGTCACGATTTCCCCTCCGCGCTATATCCCGCCGTAGCGGATGCGATTGACAGGACTGCACGCCGGCAGCACCCAGGAGTGCAGACCACAGGTATGACGATGGGCTAATAGTTTCGGATCAGCATGGCTTCGCCTGAGAGGTTGGACAAGGCGCCGCCCGCCTTTTCGGTTGGAGTCAACAATGGAGCTACGCCATCTTCGATACTTTCTCGCAGTTGCAGAGGAACTTCACTTCGCCCGTGCTGCCGAGCGGCTGCACATAGAGCAATCCCCACTATCACGGGCCATCAAGGAGTTGGAGGAAGAACTGGGCGTGGTGCTGTTTGCCCGCACCACACGCAGCACTCGGCTGACCCGTGCGGGCAAGCTATTCTTGAGCATGTGCCGCGTGTCTTCTCTGCCTTGCAGCAAGCGCGCGACAGCGTGAAGGCCGCCGCCAACGGTTTCCACAGCCAATTGCGCATTGCACTATCCGACGGTATGACGCCCTCGCGTCTGCCGGCCTTGCTGGCACTGTGTCGGCAGGAAGAACCCGAGGTTGAAATCCGTTTCTTCGAGGTGCCGCTGTCGCAACAGATCAAAGGGCTGCACGGCGACCTGTACGACGTGGGCTTTGCGCGCGCTGATGAGGTCGGTGATGGCCTCATTGCCGAGCCGGTATGGAGTGATCCGCTGATGGTGGCCGTGCCGGCACGGCATCCCCTGCTGGCCCACAAGCGCATCCCCTTGGAAGAACTGCTGCGCTATCCCCTGGTGCTGTGCGATCCGCAGGCGTGCGAGGGCCATGCCCGGCAAGTGGATCGTGTGCTGCGCCGTGTGGACATGGAACCGCTGGTGGCCGAACGGGTGGCGTCCTGCGACCTGATGATGGCGCTGGTGTCCGCAGGCATCGCCCTGGGGCTGACGGGCTGCGCGCACATCTTGGCCAGCCAGGAACCTGGCGTAGTGGCACGGCCACTGACAGGCCGTTCACCGTTGCTGACGACCTACTTGCTGCGTCCGGAAGGCGAGCCTTCGGAAATGCTCGCCCGCTTCATCGACCGTGTGCAGGCCATCGAATCACCCGAAGGTAGCAGGCCCACGCCGGGTCTTGATGCCGACTCCCTGGAGGAACCCGCATGATGAGAAACTCCATTCTGTTCCTGCTGGCCGTGGCATTAACCGCTTGCGGCCAATCGGAAACGCCCAAGCAGGCCGAGGTGCCGACCGTGGAGGAACTGGCCGCCGGTCCGGCACTGCTAAAGGAGCTGCGCCAGCAGTGCAAGACTGATCGCGCCAGCCTTGGCGACGTGCTGTGCAATCGAGTCGCCGAGGCTACGCGCAAGCGGTTCTATGGCGATGGCAAGACCCCATACACACCGCCGAAGGAGCCGCCTAAGTTCTGATCGCGGTCGATTCAACAACATATTCCGTTTTCTCGCCATACACGCCGCAATGCGCCTGAGCTTGCGGCGTTTTTCTTTGGCTCGACGCTGCGCGAATTCTTCCTTTTTTCTAGACCTTTCTCCCGATAACGGTCTTTGACCGGCACCGACCCAGCACCGATTCTCGCGTCATGCGGCACGTCCTTGTGCCGCGTGTGAACGAGGAATCAGCGCAGAGGAAATCGGAGGCCAGTCAATGCAAGCTCAGGGCGTGCTGTTCGGGCAGATCGCGGTTGTTTTCAGCATCGTGATCGCGGGTGTGTGGAGTGCAACGCAATGGACAGCCGCCGCTCTGGCCTACCAACTACGCCTTGGCTCGCCCTGGTTCGATTTCTTCGGTATGCCGGTCTATCACCCGTGGCGGCTGTTCGAGTGGTGGTTCTTCTTCGATGCCTACGCGCCGCACGTTTTCGACATAGGCGGCGCCATTGCGGGCGGCAGCGGCTTGGTCGCCGTAGTGGTTGCCATCGCCATGTCAGTGTGGCGCTCGCGGCAATCTCGTCTGGTCACGACCTATGGCTCGGCGCGTTGGGCCAACACCGCCGACATCCGCAAGGCCGGGCTGATGCAGTCGGCCGGCGTCTTTCTCGGCCTGCATGACGGACAGTACCTGCGCCATGAAGGCCCGGAACACGTCCTGACCTTCGCACCCACGCGCTCTGGCAAAGGCGTGGGCCTGGTGGTGCCGACTTTGCTGTCCTGGCCTGCATCGGCAGTGATCCACGACATCAAGGGCGAGAACTGGCAGATCACCGCCGGCTGGCGTTCGCGCTTCTCGCATTGCCTGCTGTTCAACCCCACCGATGCGAAGTCAGCCGCATACAACCCGCTGCTGGAAGTGAGGCGCGGCGCGCACGAAGTGCGCGACGTGCAGAACATCGCGGACATTCTCGTTGACCCCGAAGGTGCGTTGGAGAAGCGCAATCATTGGGAGAAGACCAGCCATGCGCTGCTGGTCGGCGCCATCCTGCATGTGCTGTATGCGGGCGAGGACAAGACGCTGCGCGGCGTCGCCAACTTCCTCTCCGACCCAGCTTGCCCGTTCGAGCTGACGCTGCACCGGATGATGACCACGCGCCATCTCGGTGACGCGCCGCATCCGGTTGTCGCTTCCGCCGCTCGCGAAGTGCTCAACAAGTCGGACAACGAGCGGTCGGGCGTGCTCTCCACCGCGATGAGCTTCTTGGGCTTGTACCGCGACCCCACCGTGGCGGAAGTCACCTCGCGTTGCGACTGGCGCATCGCCGACCTGATCGCGTCAGAATCACCTGTGTCGCTGTACCTGGTGGTGCCGCCGTCCGACATCAGCCGCACCAAGCCGCTGATCCGGCTCATCTTGAACCAGATCGGGCGGCGGCTCACCGAATCGCTCGACGGTAGTGATGGCATCGCGCGCCGCCACAAGCTGCTGCTGATGCTCGATGAGTTCCCGGCGCTGGGCCGGCTCGACTTCTTCGAGACGGCGCTTGCCTTCATGGCCGGCTACGGCATTCGCAGCTTCCTCATCGCGCAGTCGCTCAACCAGATCGACAAGGCCTACGGCCAGAACCATTCGATTCTGGACAACTGCCATGTCCGGGTGACGTTCGCCACCAACGACGAACGCACCGCCAAACGCATTTCGGAAACGCTGGGCACCGCCACCGAACTGCGCGCGCAGCGCAACTACGCCGGCCACCGGCTCGCGCCGTGGCTCGGGCACTTGATGGTGTCGCGGCAGGAAACCGCACGCCCGCTGCTGACGCCGGGCGAAGTGATGCAACTCCCACCCGATGAATCGGTGGTGATGGTGTCCAGCGTGGCGCCGATCAAGGCCAAGAAGCTGCGCTACTACGCCGACGCCAATTTCAAGCAGCGCGTGCTGCCACCACCCGCGCTGGCGGCTGGGCAGTACGCCGACGTGCCACCGGCCCGCGCCGACGACTGGAGCGGCCTGGCGATTCCGGCCGTGCCCGCCGCATCAGTCACGGCATCCGCCGATGAGCTGGGCGGCACCGACGACGGCGGCCCGCGCCGCCAACCCGAACTCTCCGAATCCGTCGCCTACGACCCCGAGCTGGATGCGCCCGATGTCCTGGCGCTGCTCGATGACGACGACGGCCTGCCGCTGCCTTCTTTGGCCTCGCTCCCCGGCCAGTTCGACCCCGCCATGCAGCGCACAGCGCGGCTGGCCTCTCTCGACCCCAACGACGGAATCGAGCTATGAGCCAGTACCGCCTCAACCTCTTCATCCAGCACGAGCACGCCAAGCGGCTGGAAGAACTCGCCGCCAAGAAAGGCGTATCGAAATCCAGCATCGTCGCGGCGGCGCTGGCGTCCTGGCTGTCGCCGGACGCGGGCGACCAGCGCGAGGCCGCCATCGCCAAGCGACTGGATCGCCTGTCTCGGCAGGCCGAGCGCCTGGAGCGCGACCAGAACATCCAGATCGAAACGCTGGCGCTGTTCATCCGCTATTTCCTCACGGTCAGCACGCCGGTGCCCGAGGCACATCAAGACGCAGCCCGCGCGCAGGGCAAGGCGCGTTTCGAGCAGTTCATCGAACAGCTTGGCAGGCACCTGCTGCGCGGCCGCAGTCTGGTGCGCGACGTGGTGGAAGAACTGCATCCCGACCCGATGCGGATGGATGACGCGGCGGCGCTGGCCGAAGCCCGTGCACGCACTGCGGAGCGTGCGTCATGAGTGCCATTCCTCAGATCCCTCCCGAACCACGCTCGTCGGCCAGCACTTCACAGGATCGCCGCATCCAGATGCTGCGCACGGCAATGGGGCCGTTGATCGCCGCGGCGCTGGAAGACCCGGACGTGGTGGAAATCATGCTCAACCCTGATCGCACCCTCTGGGTGGATCGGCTGTCGTCGGGCCGTGCGCCGCTGGGCGTCGAACTGCCCGAGGCCGATGGCGAACGCATCATTCGCCTGGTCGCGGCTCACTTCGGTGCGGAAGTGCATCGCGGCCAACCGCTCTTGACCGCCGAGCTGCCCGAGACGGGCGAGCGTTTCGAGGGCATCTTGCCGCCCGCCGCACCGGGGCCAGCCTTCGCGCTGCGCAAGCGGGCCGTGAGCATCATCGGCCTGGATCGCTATGTGGCCGACGGCATCCTGACTGCCGGCCAGGCGGACTTCCTGCGCCGCGCCGTGCGCGAGCGCCAGAACATCCTGATCGCCGGCGGCACCAGTACCGGCAAAACCACGCTCGCCAACGCGCTGCTGGCCGAGATCGCCGCCACGGGCGATCGCGTGCTGGTGCTCGAAGACACCATCGAGCTGCAATGCGCCGCTCGTGACCATGTGCCGCTGCGCACGCGCGCAGGCGTCGTGTCGATGCAGGAGCTGGTACGCGCCACGATGCGCCTGCGCCCCGACCGCGTGATCGTCGGCGAGGTGCGTGGCGGCGAAGCCCTGGACTTGGTGAAGGTGTGGGGCACCGGCCATCCGGGTGGCATCGCCACCATCCATGCGGGTTCCGCGCTGGGCGCGCTGCTGCGCCTAGAGCAACTGATTCTTGAAGTGGCGGTGAATCCGCCGCGAGCGTTGATCGCCGAGGCCATCAACGTCGTCATCCACATCGCCGGGCGTGGCCGCAAGCGCCACGTCGAAAGCATCGTCCGCGTCGTCGGTTTCGACGGCGTGGGCTATCGCATGGCGGATGCGCTGGAAACGCCGTTTCCCGAGCTGCCGCCAGTTTCTTCCCCGTCCCCTGAACCCTCTGGAGAACTGCCATGACGCAGATGCACATTCATGCTTTCCACATTTCCGTAAATCCGCTTCCACGAATGGCGCGGCTGCGCAGCCTGGCCCACCCTGCGGTGCAAGGGTTGCTGCTGGCTGCGATGCTGCTGTTCCTGGCCGGCACCGCTCAGGCCGCCGGTTCCAGCATGCCCTGGGAAGGCCCGCTGACCTCCATCCTCGAATCCATCCAGGGACCGGTCGCGCGCATCGTCGCGGTCATCATCATCATTTCCACCGGCCTGGCGCTGGCCTTCGGCGATACCAGCGGCGGCTTCCGCAAGCTGATCCAGATCGTGTTCGGTCTGTCCATCGCGTTCGCGGCGTCCTCGTTCTTCCTGTCGTTCTTCAGCTTCTCCGGCGGGGCCGTCGTATGAGCGCCGCCAACGAAGGAACGCCGGGCTTCGCGTCCGGCTTCGAGATTCCGCTGCATCGCTCACTGACCGAGCCGATCCTGATGGGCGGTGCGCCGCGCACCGTGGCGATTGCCAACGGCACGCTGGCTGCCGCCGTCGGGTTGGGCCTGCAACTGTGGATTCCCGGTGCGGTGCTCTGGATCGTCGGCCATTCGCTGGCGGTGTGGGGGGCGCGCGTCGATCCACAGTTCATGCAGGTCTTCGCCCGGCACATCAAGCACAAACCGCTGCTGGACGTATAGGGGACGCCGCCATGCTGAACCTTGCCGAATACCGCCAGCGGCCCGCGCTGCTGGCCGACTGGCTGCCCTGGGCCGGGCTGATCGCGCCGGGTGTCGTCTTGAACAAGGACGGCAGTTTCCAGCGCACGGCGCGCTTTCGTGGGCCGGATCTGGACAGCGCCACGCAAGGCGAACTGATCGCCACGTCGGCGCGCCTGAACAACGCGCTGCGCCGCCTGGGATCGGGCTGGGCCTTGTTCATCGAAGCCGAGCGCCGGTCGGCGGCGGTCTACCCACATTCCGAATTTCCCGAACCGCTGTCCTGGCTCGTGGACGAGGAACGCCGCGCCGCCTTCGAGGAATCGGGGCATCACTTCGAGAGCGGCTATCACCTGACGCTGGCTTACCTACCGCCGGAGGAATCCCGCGCCCGCGCGGCCAAGCTGCTCTATGAAAACGCGCCGGGCGACGGCGTGGACTGGCGCGGCCGGCTCGATGCCTTCGTGGCGGAAACCGATCGCGTGTTCGACCTGCTCGATGGCGTGATGCCGGAGATCGCCTGGCTCGATGACGCCGAGACGCTGACCTACCTGCACGCCACGGTGTCCACGCGGCGCTACCGCGTGGGCGTACCCGAAGTGCCATTCCATATCGACGCGCTGCTGGCCGACTCCGCGCTGGTCGGCGGCCTGGCACCGATGCTGGGCGACCAGCACCTGCGCGTGGTGTCGGTGCGGGGCTTTCCGACTTCCACCTGGCCGGGCCTGCTGGACGACCTCAACCGCCTGGGCTTCGCCTACCGCTGGAGCACGCGCTTTCTTTGCCTGGACAAAGCCGAAGCGGAAAAAGAGCTGGGCCGCCTACGCCGCCAGTGGTTCGCCAAGCGCAAGAACGTCATCGCGTTGCTGCGAGAGACCATCTTCCAGCAAGAAAGCCCGCTGGTGGATACCGACGCCAGCAACAAGGCGGCCGACGCGGATGCCGCGATGCAGGAGCTGGGTGGCGATCAGGTGGCCTTCGGTCACTTCACTGCCACGGTGACGGTGCTCGATGCCGATCCGGCCGCGGCCGACGAAAAGCTGCGCATGGTGGAGCGCGTCATCCAAGGACGCGGGTTCGTGACCATCCCCGAAACGCTGAACGCCGTGGATGCGTGGCTGTCGTCCATCCCCGGCAATGCCTACGCGAATGTCCGCCAGCCCATTGTCTCGACGCTGAATCTGGCGCACATGATGCCGCTGTCGGCGGTATGGGCCGGGCCGGAGAAGAACGACCACCTTGACGGCCCGCCGCTGATCGTTACCCGCACCGATGGCGCCACGCCGTTCCGGCTGGTGACGCACATCGGCGACGTAGGCCACACGCTGGTCGCCGGCCCGACCGGTATGGGCAAGTCGGTGTTGCTTGCCATTCTGGTGCAGCAATTCCGCCGCTATCGCGGCTCGCGCGTGTTCGCCTTCGATATGGGCCGCTCGATGCGCGCCACCATCCTGGGCCTGGGCGGCGAGCACTACGACCTGGGCGCCGATGGCGGCATTGCCTTCCAGCCACTCGCGCGCATCGACCGGGAAAGCTATCGCTCCTGGGCGGGGGAATGGGTGGAAGGCCGCCTGCTGCATGAGGGCGTGACGGTCGGCCCGGACGAGAAGGCGGTCATCTGGTCGGCGCTGGGCAGCTTGGCCGGGGCGCCTGTTGAGCAACGCACGCTCACCGGGCTCTCGGTACTGCTGCAATCGAACGCGCTACGGCAGGCACTCGCGCCCTATGTGCTCGGTGGCGCGCACGGCAAGCTGCTGGACGCGGACACCGATCGTCTCGGCTTCGGTGACGTGCAGGGCTTCGAGATGGAAGAACTGATGCACAGCCCCGCCGCCGTGCAAGCGGTGCTGCGCTATCTGTTCGCCCGCTTCGATGAGCGGTTCGACGGTGCGCCCACGCTGCTGATCCTCGATGAGGCGTGGCTGTTCCTCGATGAGCCGTCTTTTGCCGTGCGCATCCGGCAGTGGTTGAAGACGCTGCGCAAGAAAAACGTGTCGGTGATCTTCGCCACGCAGTCGCTCGCCGACATCAAGGATTCGAGCATCGCGCCCGCGATCATCGAGAGCTGCGCCAGCCGCATCTTCCTGCCGAACCCGCAGGCGACCGAGCCGCAGATTCGCACGATCTACGAGGGCTTCGGCCTCAACAGCCGCCAAATCGAGATCGTCGCTACCGCCCAGCCCAAGCGTGACTACTACTACCAATCGCGCCTCGGCAATCGCCTGTTCGACCTCGACCTGGGGCCGGCGGCGCTCGCCTTCGCGGGCGCTTCCACACCGCAAGACCAGCGCGACATGGATCGCGTGCTGACGCAGGCCGGCGCTCCCGGCTTCGCCGGCGCGTGGCTGCGCCATCGCGGCCTCGACTGGGCCGCCGACCTGCTGCCGTCCTCACCGGCGGCGGCTTCTTTCCTCGCTTCTCAACCGCTGGAGGTTTCGCCATGAAGACCCGTGCTCTTTCTGTATCCCTGGTCGCCGTGCTGTCCGTGTCGCTGCTGGCCGTGCAGCCCGCATCGGCGATCACGTTCATCGACCCCGCCAACCTTGTGCAGAACACGCTGACGGCAATCCGCACGATGGAGCAGATCAACAACCAGATCAATCAGCTTCAGAACGAGGCGCAGATGTTGATAAACCAGGCCCGCAATCTGACGAGCCTCGATTTCAACATCGTCAACCGCCTGCGCTCCACGCTGGCCACTACCGAACGCCTGCTCGCCGAGGCGCAGGGACTGGCCTACGACGTGCAGAGCATGGATGCCACGTTTGCCCGTCTGTACCCGGAGCAGTACGCTGCGACCATCAGCGGCGACCGCATGGCGCAGGACGCTCGCGAACGCTGGAAGAACACCCTTGACGGCCTGCATACCGCGATGCGGATGCAGGCGCAGGTGTCGCAGAACCTCGCCCAAGACGAAAGCGCGCTGGCCGACCTCGTGAGCCAGAGCCAGTCGGCCACCGGCGCCTTGCAGGCGCAGCAGGCGACCAACCAGCTTCTTGCCTTGCAAGCCAAGCAGTCCATCCAGTCCCAGCAGCTCCAGATCACGCAAGACCGCGCGGCGTCGCTGGAACTGGCGCGGCAGGCGGCGGCGACCGAGCGCGCCCGCGAAGTGCGCCGGCGCTTCCTCGGCAGCGGCACGCCGTATACGCCGCAGTCCATCAATTTCTACAACAACTGACGGAGGCGGCCATGCGATGCGCTCCCGTCTTATCTGTTTCGCTGCTGGCCCTGCTGCTGACCGCGTGCGGCCGGCAGTCGGCCGAGAGCCTGGCCGACGCCTTGACCGCCGATCCCGTGCGGCTCAAGGCGTTGCGTGCGCAGTGCGCGGACGACCGGCAGGCCGTGGGCGAAGACGACTGCCGCGCCGCCGCCGAAGCGTTCCGGCGGCGCTTCTTCTCCGGTCAGGCCGGGCCGGACGAATACCGGACGCTGGCCGAGCTGCCGCCGATTCCGGCGAGTTTCGATGAACCCATTGGAGAGGACGCGCCATGAACGACGTGACCATCATCGACCGCTTCCTCGATACGTTCTCGCGCTACATCGACTCCGGTTTCGGGCTGCTGCAAGGCGAAGTGGCGTTCCTGACGGCCACGCTCATCGTCATCGACATGACCATCGCCGGCCTGTATTGGGCCATGAGCCACGCCACCGGCCAGGGCGAGGACGTGATCGCCAAGCTGCTGCGCAAGGTGCTCTACGTCGGCGCCTTCGCTTACATCATCGGCAACTTCAATTGGCTGGCTGGCATCGTCTTCCGCTCGTTCGCCGGCCTGGGCCTGACGGCCACCGGCTCGGCCATGACGATGGAGAACTTCCTGCAACCGGGTCGACTGGCTAAGACGGGTATCGACGCGGGCGCACCTATTCTGGAGCAGATCGGCGACATGGCGGGCTTCCCCGAAGTCTTCGTGAACATCGACCCCATCGTGGTGATGTTTCTCGCCTGGCTCACCGTCATCCTATGTTTCTTCGTGCTGGCGATCCAGCTTTTCATCACGCTGATCGAGTTCAAGCTGACCACGCTCGCCGGCTTCGTGCTGGTGCCGTTCGCGCTTTGGAACAAGACCTCGTTTCTCGCCGAAAAAGTGCTCGGCAATGTGGTGTCGTCGGGCATCAAGGTCGTGGTGCTGGCCGTCATCGTCGGCATCGGCTCGGGCCTGTTTGCGGAGTTCCAGGTTCATCCCGACGAACCCTCCATCGACCACGCCCTTGTCGTGATGCTGGCCTCGCTTGCGCTGTTGGCGCTGGGCATCTTCGGCCCCGGCATCGCCACGGGCCTGGTGTCCGGCGCGCCGCAGCTTGGCGCGGGCGCGATGGCGGGTGCCGCGGTCGGTGCCGCCGGTACGGCCGTTGCCATCGGTGCCGCCGCGACCGGCGTGGGCAGTGCGGTCGTGGCCGGGGCACGCATGGCACCGGTAGCCGCGAAGCTGGCCGGCGCCGGTGCGCGGGCTGCCACCTCGGCGGCCGGTAGCGCACGCTCGGCATTCCAGGCCGGTTCCGCCGCTGCGGGCGGCGGCGCCAAGGGCGCGATGGCCGGCTTGGGCAATGTCGCCAAGACCGGCGCGCAGGCTGCCGGGCGCAGCGCCGCATCCGGGGCTTCCGGCGCTGCGCAGAAGATGACCGGCTCTTTCCGCGCTGGATGGAACGGCACAGAAGCCGGTGGCGGCGCTGCGTCCGGTGCGGCTGGCTCCGGCCAGGCGGCCGCAGGCGAAGCCACAGACAGCGCCGCCAACTCGCAGAAGCAAGAGCAGCCCGCATGGGCCAAGCGGATGCACCGCCGCCAGCAGATCACCCATGCCGCGACCACTGCCGCACACACGTTGCGCGGTGGCGACGGTGGCGGCTCCGGGCAAGGCCCGAGCTTGCGCGGCTCCGACGACTAGAGCGATTTATAAGGAGAACTGACCATGCGATTCAAACGACCGCAGGTGCGCTATGCCGATACGCCGCAGCCTGCCACTCCGTATCAAGCCGCCACCCAAGTGTGGGACGAGCGTATCGGCTCGGCCCGCGTGCAGGCGAAGAACTGGCGGCTGATGGCCTTCGGCTGCCTGGTGCTGGCCTTGCTGATGGCTGGCGGCCTGGTGTGGCGCTCGGCGCAGTCCATCGTCACCCCCTACGTCATCGAAGTCGATCAGTCCGGCCAGGTGCGTACCGTGGGCGAGGCCGCCACGCCGTACCGACCCGCCGAAGCGCAGATTGCGCATCACCTGGCGCGGTTCGTGACGCTGGTGCGCTCGCTGTCCATCGACCCCATCGTGGTGCGGCAGAACTGGCTCGATGCCTACGACTACACCACCGACAAGGGCGCGGCCGTGCTCAACGACTACGCGAGCAAGAACGATCCGTTCGCCCGTGTCGGCCGCGAATCGGTGACGGTGCAGATCACAAGCGTCACGCGCGCGAGCGATGCCTCGTTCAACGTCCGCTGGACGGAACAGCGGTTCGTCAATGGCGCACCCGCTGGCACCGAACGCTGGAACGCCGTGCTTTCCATCGTCCTGCAAACCCCGCGCACCGAACAGCGCCTGCGCAAGAACCCGCTGGGTATCTACGTCAACGGCCTGTCGTGGAGCCGCGAACTGGATTCTTCCGAAGGAGCCAAGCCATGAACCTGCCTTTCCGCTTTTACCCTTTCCTGCTGATGCTCGCGGCCACCAGTTTGTCATTGCTGGGCTGCGCTTCGCAGGGCAAGCCGCCGCCGACCATCTCGCTCGATGAGCCGGTGCAGGCGCAGCCGCTGCCCGAACCGCCCAAGCCGGTCGAAATTGTCGCCGTGCCCGAGCCGCTGGCGCTGCCGGCGCAGTTGAAGCCGCTGCCGGAGGTGGACGAGGCAGCGACCGTGCCGGAGCCGACCGACGAGAAGGTGCGCGTATCGCGCGCCAATGCAGAAGCGCGCATCGCGCCGACCCGCGAGGGCTACGTCAATGCGATTCAGGTGTGGCCGTACAGCGACGGCGCGTTGTATCAGGTCTATGCGGCGCCGGGGCGCGTCACGGTGGCTTCGCTCCAGCCCGGCGAGGAACTGGTGACGGTCGCCGCTGGCGATACCGTGCGCTGGATCGTGGGCGACACCTCCAGCGGTAGCGGTGCCGATCTGCGCGTCAATGTGCTGGTGAAACCTATCCGTTCCGGATTGAAGACCAATCTGGTGATCACCACCAGCCGGCGGACGTACCTGCTGGAACTGACCTCGACCGAGAAGGCGTGGATGGCCTCGGTGTCCTGGGACTACCCGAAAGACCGGATGCTGGCCTTGCAGCGCCAGGCGCAGGCCGCACAGACAGCCGCGCCGGTCGATACCGGCCTAGCGCTGGAGAAGATCCGCTTCCGCTACGCGGTGTCCGGGAGCAATCCGCCGTGGAAGCCATTGCGGGCGTTTGACGATGGCGAGAAGGTCTATATCCAGTTCCCGCCGGGTATCGCCCAAGGCGAACTGCCGCCGCTGTTCGTCATCGGCGCGCAGGGTGACGGTCAGCTCGTCAATTACCGTTTCCGTTCGCCGTACTACATCGTGGATCGCCTCTTTGGCGCGGCCGAACTGCGCCTAGGCGGCGATGGTGGCGACGTGGTGCGGATCGAGCGCACCGACGGCGTGGCGCGGAGGAACTGACCATGAGCCAGGACGACACTTCCGACCTCGCCGCGCCGCAGGCGGCGGGCAAGATCGCGCCCGAGGCGGTGGCGCTGCGCGCCCAGCCGCGCCCGGTCACGCGCCTGAACCGGCGCACGCTGGCCATTCTCGCCGGCGGCCTCTCGGTCGCCGTACTCGGCGCGCTGATGTGGTCGCTGCAACCGCAGCGGCGCGGGGCCAACGAGCAGACCGAGCTTTACAACGTCGATCGCGTCTCCAAGTCGGAAGGACTGGACGCGCTGCCGGCGGACTACTCCAAGCTGCCGCCGACCTTGCCGCCCACGGTGCCCGAACTGGGGCCGCCGCTGCCGGGTGATCTTGGCCCGGCAATCGTCAAGTCGCAGCAGCCGGTGACGGCCGCCTATGCGGCGCCTGGCCACGACCCGAACGATGTGCTGCGCAAGGAAGCCGAAGCGGCCGCGGCTTCGTCGGTGTTCTTCCGCTCTGGCACGCAGAAGGCCGCGCCGGTGGCGCAGTCGCAGGCCGCCCCCGCGCAGGGCTTCGCTGCCAATGCGGCGTTCGACCCGATGGCGGCGGGGCCGGCCTCGACGGCGGCCCAGCCTGCCGACCCGACCGCCGTGCAGAACCGGCAAGACCAGAAAGAGGCGTTCCAGAAAGCCGGAACCACGGAAACCCGTAATTCCGGCAACCTGACCCTGCCGGCTTCGCCGTATCAGGTCATGGCCGGGACGGTCATCGCCGGGGCGCTGGTCACGGGCATCAAGTCGGACTTGCCGGGCGACGTGATCGCCACGGTGACGGAGCCGGTCTATGACACGGCTACCGGGCGCTTCCTGCTGATCCCGCAGGGCTCGCGCATCCTCGGCCGCTACAACAGCCAGGTCAGCTACGGGCAGAGCCGCGTTCAAGTCGTCTGGAACCGGATCATTCTGCCCGACACGTCTTCGCTCACGCTCGACAACCTGGTCGGAGCCGACCCGGCCGGCTATGCCGGACTGGAAGACGACGTGGACTACCACTGGGGGCGTATGTTCGCCGGCGCGGCGTTGACCACGCTGCTGGGCGTCGGCGCCGAGCTGGCCGCGCCGGAGAACCGCCAGGATGGCGACCGCATCATCATCGCCGGGCGCGACAGCGCGCAAGACAGCATCAATCAGGTCGGGCAGGAGATGACCCGGCGCAACATGAACATCCAGCCGACGCTGACCGAGCGGCCGGGCCTGCCGGTTCGCATCATCGCCAACCGCGATCTGGTGTTGCGACCCTACCAGCCGTTGTTCTTCAACAAGGGGACATCACGATGACGACGCGCAAGCTGCGGCTCGGGCCGCTCCCGAAAACTGAATCCACGAAGCTAACCTTCGCTTGCCCAGCCAGCCTAAAAGCAGACCTCGACCGCTACGCCGCGCTGCACGCGCAGGCGCATGGTGAGGCGCTCGATGCGGTGACGCTGATCCCGCACATGCTCGAAGCATTCATGGCTGGGGATCGAGGATTCAAGAAGGGCGGTGCGGCCAAAGCCGCGCCGCCCAGGCCAAGCTGACAACGCCGATCATGAATGCTGCGGCACGCGATGACGGCGTCGACATGGTGCGCGGACTGTCGATTCTGCTAGTAGTGCTGCACTACTTCAACATTGCCTATACCCTGTGCGATACGGCGCCTGCCGGGGTCAATGCTGTGCGCCATCGCGCTATATGACGCCCTGCCGCCAGCAAAAGCTAAGTCCGGCCCGCTTCCGATCTATATTCACACCTTGATCTCGGTGCTTCTCGCTAGCGAAATCGCTGCGGTTCGATCTTCGATTGCTCGAACAACGGCGATCATGTCATCGGCGCCAAGGCCCAAGGCTTCCGTCTCTTCGTAAAGCGTGAGGCAGGATTCCATCTGAGGCGAGGCTATAGCTGCCTCCCGAGCAGCTTCAATGACAAGGCGACTGTTCTTCAGAACATCGGAAATCCCCGCTTGGCGCTCGAAATCCCGACGCACCACCTTCGCGGCCTTGATCCGCGATACGTTGCTAGCCATTGGGCCGGTGTCAAGAATCGCCGTGAAACGCTCCAGATCGAGGCCGTGGCGTTCGGCAAAATGCGCGGCCTCAGCGAGCCCGGTGACCATGGTGATCAGAAACAGATTTACCGCGAGCTTCATGCGCAAAGCGTTGGGTACCGGGCCACAATCGAAGATCTGCCGGCAAAGCGGTGCAAGTAGAGGCCGGACGTCGGCCAGGTCTTCCTTCTCTCCTCCAAGCATCCCGACAAGTTCACCCGACTCTGCAGGTGTACGCGATCCCGAGACGGGTGCCTCCACATAACGCCCGCCTGCCTTCTGAATCTCGTTCGCCAAAGCGAGCGAATAACCGGGGCTAACAGTGCCCATCGCTACGATCTGCCGTCCGGACACGCGATTGGCAAAATCGGGTAAGCCGCGGCCAAGCACGGCATCAATGGCAGCTTCGTCGGCAAGCATCAAGATGATGCTCTCGCATTGCGCGAAGACGTCAGTGGCGTTGGGCACTGCGGTTGAGCCGAGTTCCACGAGCGGCCCGCACCGTTCCGAAGAACGATTCCATATGATCAGCTTCGTTCCCGCCCGAGCAAGATTCAGGGCCATTGGCAGTCCCATCGTGCCAAGCCCGATAAATCCGATCGGCTTCGACTTATTCATTTGTGTCTCCTGTTTTCTCTGGAGATTAATGCATTCTGATGAATTCGAAAATTTGATATTATTGAAGTGATAGTTCAGGAAATCGGATCGATGACATCGCAGTTCGACATTGAAGCGCTGCGTACGATGATCGTGGGCACCGACCTCGGGAGTTTCGCACGCGCCGCCGTACATCTCGGTAGATCACAGTCTGCCGTCAGCATGCAATTGAAGCGCCTCGAAGAGCAGGCAGGTCATGTACTGTTCCACCGGCGTGGTCGCGGTCTAGTGCCGACGGAAGCAGGCGACACTCTCCTCAGTTACGCGCGTCGGATCGTAGCCATGCATGATGAGGCGGCCATGGCGTTGGGCGCGTTGGTGGCGCTGCCTACCATTCGTTTGGGCCTGCCACAGGATTTCTTCGAGGACATTATGCCCAGTACTCTCGCGACCTTCTCAGAGAGACGGCCGAATGTGCATGTCGTGGTTCGTGCGGGCAGAAACTACGCGCTTGAAGAAGAAGTAAAGTCCGGACGGCTCGATGTTGCTCTTGCTTTCGCCGGAGCGGATCGTCCGGGGAATGGAGAGCACCTGGCGACGATGCCGATGCTTTGGCTTTCCAAAGATGAAGATATTGAACCGCTTCGTGATGCCTCCGGCGGTCTGCCGCTTGTGCTCTTTGATCACCCCTGCCTGTTCCGGCAGGCTGCTCTTCGCTCGCTCGATCAGGCCGGCATCCGATGGCGCCTTTCGCTTACCACGCCCAGCCTGCCCGGTGTTTGGGCTGCCTTACGATTTGGATTGGGCGTCACGGTGCGCACAGCCCATGGCTTGCCGCATGGAATACGCCGGCTCGACAATTGCTTGCCGGCACTGCCACCTCTTGAGTTACGGATGTTGAAACAGGATCATCTGTCCGATGCGGCTCGAGATCTGGCGGATATTCTCAAGGCTACAATCGAAAGCCAAGGCGTCGGTTGCCAACTACCGACATGGTGAACGGCGCCGACGCGTTGATGATCTGGCACCTATCCCGGTACATGAACGCACGGATACTTCTTAACCCGTTCCGACCAAACTTAAGACGCGGGCTACCCCGCAGTTCGGGATGACCATTCTTCGGCCAGCAGCCCGTAAATCAGAGAATCCCGAACGCCAATATGCGTACGCCATTCGGCCCGCAGTTGCCCCTCCAGCGAGAAGCTGAGCGCCTTAAGCAGTGCGATCGACGGCTGGTTGTCTGGATCGGTATCGGCGAAAATGCGCCGTTGTCCCTCAGCGAATAATTGGTCGATCAGTATGGTGACAGCTTCGCGTGCATACCCATGCCCCTGCGCTTCGCGCGCGAGTAGATAGCCGATCTCTGACACGCCTTCGCGTTTCTGGCCCGCCGCAACGAACCCAACGGCAAGGTCTTCGCCTGCCCGTACAATCGCCCATGAGCGCCAGTTCGATTGATCGTCGTTGGCGAATGTCTCCCTCAGCTGCTCGACATGCGCAAAGGGCGGGCGAGACCACCACCGCATCATGGCTGGATCGGCCATCGTTGAAAATAAGGCGTCCGCGTCGGTCGGGCAGCGTGGGCGCAGTATCAGACGGGGTGGCTTTGACTTGTCGCCGATCAAAGCCGGTGCTGCTTGCAGGACTACCATTCTCATTTCCTTCTTAGATTCACACGCCGTGCAGGAGGATCTGCGCCGTTATGAACTGCGCGGTCCCGCCCATAGCGCAGCCACAGCAGCGTATCGGAAAATTGGATGGCATCTCAAGCCAATGCCGGGATGACAGTGGCATTCGCATTTTGCCAGCGGTTTAAGCTGAGCCGATGTGGATGGATGACGTGGTGGCGCAGGCCAAAGCTTTTGGTTGAGCAGCGGCTCGGGAGGCACATCACTTTCGGCCATATGTGTTGGCGTGGCGGTCTGGGGGTTGAGCTTTAGCGGTGCGCCAACATGGTTGCAAACCACATTGGCTGATGCAGCAGGCAACGGGGCCGCCGTTGCACAATCCATGCTGGAACCGGTGTTCAATCTCTCGTTAGCTGCCAGCGGGATTATTGGCGGGCTTCCGCTTGAGTCCGCAGCTGCTAAGTCTTTCCCTTGGGTAGTGCTGCTGATATTGATGATTTGTCTGTTCGTCGCTTGGCGGGCGAAGACCTATGGGTTTAAATCCGGTCCGCGCCGGTGAGCGTCCCTGAATGAGGTGGCGATAACCTGATCACTGATCTTGATCACTACGCCGCACAGCACAGCACAGCACGCAGAGCGACGGCTAGGGGGTAGCTGCGACGGTCCTCGATCTGCCACATGCTCGAAGCGTCATAGCCAGGATCAGGATTCAGGAGGAATGGGGCGGCTAAGCCGCCCCCCAACGAAGCCAGGCTGGCGAGGCGGGTTTCGGTTGATGGCCAGTCCGCGGACGCGTAGCCGGAAGCGGCGCGTCTTCATTCTGGCGGGCTGTGACCGATTGGTTACGATGATACAAATAAGCGCCATCGCCTGTTGAGGAGCAGGCCCGATGCAGCACGCTCCGGCTTTCTACCGCGACGCTCTTATGTGGCTCCTAGCCCACAACGCCACCGCCTCGCAAAGGGCCCCACAGTAGAGCTAGACCCGCGTCCCGTATAGACTTCCAGACATCAGGCTGATTTCAATAATCGCTTGACGCCGGCCCTTTTTTGATGCCATGGCGTTCCTTTGATCGCCAGGCCCTCACCTTGCCAGGTGGGGTACCTGGCACTGGGTGAGGTTGAAGGGGATTAGATCGCAACTGGAGCTATGAGATCGTCCAGCGAGCCCAGACGTAGATCTAGTGCTTTGGGTTTGCTTGGCTTGCGCTGGCGGGCGCGGCGCTTGGACGGTGGTACCGCTTTGGTATTGGCATCGAACCACCGGTTTAGATCAACGCCGCGGCGGGCGAGGGTAGGTATGCGGCAGAGCTCATCCCAGTCGTTGCGGGTGGGCTTAATGTTCGCGAGATGAATAGCAGGCTGGGCCTGGGTTCGGACATCTGGCGTTGTCCGCTTCATAGAGCGCATGAACTCTCGGGTGAGGGTGCCGAGCGCGTAGCCAAAACGGAAGCTGGTCGATGGTACGGATACTGCGGTCATGATGGTTCTCCTGCGGTTTGAAATGCGGAGAAACACTGACCCCAAGGGGAGTAGTTTCCCCGTTGGTTTTTTGCGGCGTGTGGAACACTGGGTAAATCGAGGGACGCTTCAATCGACTTCAAAGCAGCCACAAGGGCAGGTCAACCAATTGAGGCCGTGGGAGCAAATACCGTTGTTACTATCTTCGGCTTCAATCTCGAGCAACTCTTCTTCAGAGACGTAGTCGTAGGTGTGTCTGGCAAAAGCGAACGCATACTGAACTTCAGGATCGAGGTTTTCGTCGTCGCCGTAAGCTTCTCGCATCCTTTGGCAGAAATGCGAGCGAACTACTGCCTCATAGGTGGAGTAGCGATGTACTACTTCGCTGTATAGCTTGCCGACAGTGATTTCAATGGCTTCAGGTGAGGCTGTGCCTTGGTAAACAGGCGCGTCTTCGTGAAGTTCGAATTCAGAAAGTAGGGTCATGGGTGTCTCCTGCTTGGAAAAATGCAGGGGAACACTTTGCCCGGTAGGGAAGTGATTCCCCACTGGGTTTGCGGAAGGAGCTTCTATCGACGAAAAGTCGACCGGTCGTGCTGCCAGAAGCTGAAACGACCTTCGGGAGGATCACACGATAGGCGTGCTGCAGCATTACGGATCCGAGCTGCATTGGGCATGTTGCTGACGACGTCAGCAGATCACGGCTTAATAATCGGAGCGGGGAGGGGTTGTGTCAAGCGGGAGGGGGATGGAAGGGAAGCACGGGAAGGAGAAGGCCGGCTGGATCAGACCTCGACGGTGATCCAGCCGTGAATTGGAAAAAAGTTGAAGGAGCCACCTGTGTCGGAATCGTCGATCCCTGGGCATTGATCGTCTCGATTCTTATCACCTGGCCATTCTCGTGGCTTTGGCCAGCAAACATGAGGCACGCATCCGCGCACAAAAGGAGCCCGGCTTATCGCCGGCGGGCCACCGGCAAAGGAGAGAGTACCCATTGGGTAGCCTGATGGACCTTCTACAAGTCCATCAGGCTACCCAAAGGGAGGAAAAGAGGAGGGGCCACATTACCAATGTGGCCCTTGGATCAAAGAAGCACCGAACCTCTTGAAACCCTATGTGCCTGTGAACTCGATCATCACGAGTTAGACGGCTGCGCGACTAGAGAGAGCAGGGAGACACAGGGAGAGCTTCAACCAGATCCGCACGCCCTTCCCGGAGCTATAGCGTGCTTACGGTTTGGTGTTGAGGCGAACCGCAACACCTGGGCGCTACTGATGACCGTCAGTAGCCAGCGGGGTTGAACATCTGAGTGATGTCATTATGTTGTCGCACAGGCGCATATGCAAGCAGCTGAGGTTTCTGGCTGGTTAACTTTAGTTGACGGCTACCACCGCACCTTCAGGAACTGAGGCGGGTATGCTGATGTCCGTTTGGCCTGTTGACGGTGATACCAGGATCCCTGAGCGGTTTACGCCAACCGATGCTGACCTGGTGGCTCTGACGAGCTCCGCTGGCAATCCTGCTGCTGCATGTCCTGTGTAATAGGTGAAGCTTTGACCGGCAGCAATAAAAGCTGCCACACCTGTTGGTTTTGAGTACCAGCCTGGCAGATTGAGGTCATCCTCATCCGGATAACCAGTGAAGGATGGGTTGTCCTTTGCAAATTCAGCAGCTGCAGAACGGTACACAAGCAGGCCTCTGCAAACTGCATCAATAGTGGCAGAGTCTGCTTCGCGAGCTGACTGATCCTGGTAGTGATCAATCACACCCACAGCAAGGAGCAAAAATGTTAACACTATCCATTGTAATGACATGATGTATCTCTAAGGGTTTCTTGGCGAAACTGCACGTAGTGCCTGGTTTCAAAGCAACGTGTAGCTTCTGATGCAAGTGACTTATCAGGGAGCTAGCTCATTGATTATTCAAGTACTCACCAGCCTGGCATTTTGCTTAAGTTGTATACTGGCATGCTTGCCAGACCGACTTTTCCGGTATTGTTTGCATATTGCCCGCTGGCGTTAACGCACGCGGTGTTCGAGCCGCAGTAGTTATATCCAGTTGTGCCACAGTAGACATTGGCAGTGCACCATGCGTCTCCCCAGAATTTACCATCTATTACTTTGCCAATACCTCGGTAGCGGTAACCGACACCCGCCATGTCAAACTCGTAGTAGGCTATCTCAGTAGCGATGCTGGTCCACATTCCGGATTGACATGTGAGGGCTCCGCCAGTTGAGGTTTTTGCAAGCAGCTTCCTATCGCTACAAGGAGTTCCTTCGGTTGCGATTCCTCCAATAGAAATAAATTCGCTAGTGGCGAGGCGGCCTGTTGCTGTAATGGTAGTGTTAGATACTATTGATCCGGCATCAACAGCTCCGCCAGTTTTGAAGCCTTTGTCGTTATAGACTTTTACCCAGTCAGGGTCGGTTTGATAGATGCCTCCGCCCCATTTTTCACTGAACCATCCAGTGTCGCCTCGAGTCCTAAACCAGCCAGTAGTATAAGTTTCTCCAGTTATATTGGCCTGCCCGCCAGTAATAGTTCCGGTCGCGACCACGTCAGTCGCATTAACACTCTGGCTAGTAGTGATAGCTCCGTTGGCGGTGATTGCCCCAACGCTGTTAATGTCATTATCTCCCATGTTGAGGGCCGTATTCATTTTATTCAGCTGAGGCTGACCGGGCACGGCATTACGGTACAGGTAGTCGTTCGCTAGCTCGCCATCCATTAGAAATAAAGCGCTTGCTGTATGGCCGGGACCTGGATTAACGCCATAGTTACTCAACGCAACCTGCCACCCACCTCGTACTCCTTGAACTACGCTCGGATTCGACGACGAAATAAATCCGCCAGGTCCACCAAGACTCTCAGCTACCTCTCTTACTCCAATCTCAGAGATAGGTTGGCCCCCAGTGGTTAGGACAATAACCTCAAGCTGGTCAGGATTTGGTTTTCGCGCTAGTCCAACAATAGCTTGACCAAATCCATTAGTGTCAGAGAAACCATGTGGCAGGTAATTTGTGTTTCTGAGCATTGCGATTGTGATTTCAGCGGGAGAAGTTGGGCTGGCGCTGGCAAGTACAGCGGAAAAGTTGTCTTTTAAATATTTGCTGACAGCTTCCGCAACTATCCGCTGCTTATCTGCTGCGATTCGATGATCCTGGGCGGCCATCTGTTTGCTCGTCCAGTAGGTGCCCAGTGTGAGCAAGATACTGACAAGAATGAGTACGAATACGCCGTCAATGCTTAGCATACCCAGCTGGTCGCGTTTATTGATCATTCCAGAGACTCCTGGTGGACTGATTGGCTATGTCCTGTTCGATCTTCTGTAAGTGTTCCCAATGACGCAGCTTTTCTCGAATGCCTGGCGCATCGTCACCAGTAAGTGAAAGGCATTGCAGTTTTAACCTTTTAAAGCCGGTTGGATCTGGCAGGAGTGTCTGATGGATCACCGCTATCAAGCCTTGAGACAAGATGTGCAACGCATTGGGAATTTTTGGCTCAGCTAGCGATGCCAGGCGCTCAATACCATGAAGGGCGGACCCTCCATGACCGGTGCAAAATATGAAGTTTCCATTGATACTTGCTTGGACGACCTGAGCTGCGGTTGGAGTATCACGCACCTCTCCAACTAAAAGGATGTCTGCACGAGTTCTCAGTGCTCGTATGAGCGCTTCTTCATATCCCCCTTTTTTCCTTGAGACTGGTATTTGAATGCATCTTCCCAGTCCGTGCTCTCCATGTAAGAGTGGCTCAGGAGGGTCTTCGACAGTCAAGGCTACACCGCCGAGACGGCTTAGTCTCGCTACCAGCATCGATGCAGCAGTGGATGTTTTTCCGGTACCCATTTCGCCACAGACATATACCAGTCCGCGAAGTGTCGGTCTAAACATATCAGTGAGAATGTTTTCAGGAAGACCGATATCATCAATAGGTATAATTTTTACCGCTGATCTGTTCAAAACAAATAGCGGTTTAGCATTAAGGTCAAGTAGTTGTGTTACTCGATACACCAATCCATGGAAAATAAGAGAAAATTCCGGTTCGTCAGTTGTGTCAAAGTGTGCCTGGCAAAGAGCTCGAAGCTCCTCAACATCCTCGTGCCAATTAAGAGGCACGGAAACACGAGTGGGCTGCCCGAGCAGCCCCTTCACGTCTGCGAAACCGTCGCCGAGGTAGAGGTCGACGAATGTGGCTTCGGAGATTTCACTCACGTCAGACCCCTTGAGTTAGTAAGTAGTCCAGGCGATTGTGTTCGCATCATTTGAGCAACTCGTCGAGGCGGAGCTGGCCAGAATCTCCCCGGTGGTTGCTGTTCCGCCGTTGATCACAGTCGAGGTCTGCTTGTCCTTAGCGACTTTTGTTGCAAGGGTGATACAGCCACTTTTAGGAACGTTGGCTTCGGTGATGGTGAAGGTCATGCCATTGCTGACCACGGTTACAGAACCGTTCCATTGGTTCACAAGACTGGTTCCGGAAATCCCCATGGATCCAGTGCCTTCAATGTTGATTAGCGAAGGAACCAGGTTCTGGCCAGAGGCGCCATAGCCGGTAGATCCCTTCAGTTTCTTCGTGTTGGCAATCAGAGAGCTGACATTACTCTGTTCGATCGCCACGTCGGAGTTTCCTACCATTTTCCAGCCCATCCATAGAATGAAACCTAAAGCTATGGCTATCAACATGAGCCAGAAAACACCGTCGATTGAGAGAAAGCCGTCTTGTTTCTTTACGTTGAAATTTTTCATATGTTATTTCCTTGTTGTGTCTCAGTTGGTTGAATTAAAGTGTTGCTGATTCCATAGCGCCGCCTGCCATCTGGAAAATCCCTATCACGACCAAGATCATGAGCACGCCCATGAATACTGATGACATTGCAATGATGAAATTGGAGGTGGCCTCGACTCGAAGTAGTGTTTGCTCAAGCCAGCGGTTGGCGAAGCGTTCCATCGACTCAGCGAACCCTTTCCTGGTAGCGAGTACTCCGAGGTAGTGAATGGCCATGGTGTCTGGAAATTGGTGTCCAGCGAGCTTCAATGCTTCACCGAAGTTCTTCCCTGAACTAACACCGTAGTGAATCGCCGCTAAGCGCTCCTGCATCCAGGGTGAGGCGCTTCTTTCTAGAATGGCCAGGGCGTCAAGTTGGTTTATTCCTGTTCTTAGCATGACTGACATGTTTAGTAGGAATATGGAGCCATGGAGGGCTTTGTAAATAGACCACGGAGGGGCAGGCTCGACTAATAAGCGAGCGCGTTGTAGGAAGTTGCTGGCTTTGATTTTCCAGATTGGGCTGTCAGGGCGAACTTTTAATCCGCAGAATATGGATAAGGTGGAAAGTGAAAGTGTTATTGCTGCAACGAGAGATAAAAGTAGGAATACGCCATAGCTGCTTACAAAGTTCGACATGTGATACAGGAGCGCGGGTATTCCGGTCCAATTATCTGGATCAGACCGGCGCGACATTGAAGGAACCATCCACAGTGCGATCACATACAGTAGGGCCCACATCAGACTCCAGGTTAACGAGGGCAGAGATACAACTGAACGAACCAGCCTTGCGATTCGTTGACGGATCTCAATAATCCTCACGCAGTCTCGAAAAGACTGCACCAGATTTCCTGTTTCCTCGCCGGTTTCAATGAGAGAAGCTTCATCAGGAGGAACGCGAGACCTGCATGACTGTGCAAGAGATTTCCCTGAGCGAACTGACATTGTGATTTCGCCACAGATGATTGAAACAGGATGCAGTTCTTTGCCGTCATTGCTGAATGCTTTTTCAACGGTTTCCAACGCTACATCTATAGGAATGCCGTCTTCCAAAACTCCCATAAGACTTTCATAAAACTGTATGCGCTCTTTTTTGCCAAATTGCATAGCGTAGAAAGACTCTACCCAAGCATGGCTAGCTTCCTTTACGCCTGAAATGAAATCCCTAAAGATGTCAAACATTTGATAGCTCAACTAGTTGTCGATCAAAGTCCAGAGGGCCGACTATTCTCTCTGCAAGCCGAGGGTCTACAATGCCGCTTGCAATTTTAGTGATGGAATGAGCGATCTTGGTGATCCCACCCATCTCGTTCACCCAATATCTCCGAGCTGCTCCAGTTCCGCTTTTTTCAAAGGTTCGCATGAAAGACAAATCAGGTAGTATGATTTCGCCTACACCTGTGCGATCAATGACCCCCATTTTTTTGCAGCACGCACAACCTTCCCCGCGCAGATTGACTTGGTCTACAAGATCAAGTTTTTTAAGGCGATCGAGAAGACCTTTTTCCAATATGCCTAAGTTCTCTCTTAATGGGATTCGGCAGCTTGGGCAAAGAACAGGTAGTAGCGACTGGTTTATGAGGCCAGTAGTTAAAGCAGGATCTGTCACTAGGTAGCTTGGCACGCCCATGTCAATTAGACGCTGCAGTGACGCTGGTGCGTTATTCGAATGTAAACTTGACCAAGCCAAATGCCCGGTCAGTCCGCCCTGGTAGGTTGCCACAGCAGATTCGGAGTCTCGCATCTCACCAAATAAAAGGACGTCGGGGTCTAGTCGCACTGTGTTTTTAATGCCATCCGCCCAAGTTTCGTTAGGGCCCAATGGCGACTGGTTGGCTTTCAATGGATATTCAGGCGGGTCTTCTAAACTTAAGATGTGCTTTGTGCCCTGTGTTTCCTCGTAAAGCTTGTCCAGGTTTTGTTGCAGTGATTTCGATTTGCCTGACCCGGTTGGTCCAGTAAATAAGTTTACTCCGTAGGGAAGACTTCTCAGCCTTGCAAGCTGGGCCAGCTGGCTTGGTAACCACCCCAAAGACTCTAAAGTCGCCTTCGTTTTATCGTCATACAAAAGACGCATGACCATCAATGGACCATCAACCAATGGGCGTGTAGCAACTCGCGCACCAAATAATCCCAACTCTTGTACAAAGCTGCGAGCAACGCGTGCATCTTGTGGTATTTGCGGTTGGTAGTGATCTTTTGTTACATCGCACATGCTGTTGTAGAGTGCGGAACATAATTCTAATCCAACTTGGCTCTTTTCCTGGCGAGCCTCCCAAAGTAAGCCGTGGATCCGGTAGAAGATTTTTGTGATTTCGTGTCCTACCACAAGATGGACGTCACTCGCTCCGCTTTGATGTGCGTCATCCAAAATGTGTAGCACTTGCGCCTGGCGGTCGGTACCGGCTGAGGCTGTTCTGTTCTTTACCTGAGTGGAATTCTGGTAGATGGCTTTGATATCCGTCATTGAACAAGCGGATACCGTAAATTCGAACGACTCATGTTCCAGTCGGTCCATGAACGCCATAATGTATGGGTCGCTCAAGTGTTGCGCCGAAAGGTGAAGCGTTCCGTCATCGGTTAGAGCACAGAATAGCCTCAGCTCTGGCTTGAGTTCGAAGCGTCCACCAGGACCTGTTAAGACCTTCCCCGACGCAGAATAGACGCCTAGATTCGTTCCAGGAGGCAACTCAACACTTTTGGAGACAGGCTCGGCTACGTTGGTATTCATTGCCTGCTCTCAGGGATAATTCTGCGTTACGCCGGGCAATGGGGCTGCTGGCTGGCTCATCGCAGGCGATTTGGGGCTCACAGGGACTGGCATCTGATTCGAGAAGCCCAATGGAAAGCGCTGGCCTTTCCGTTCCAGAGTCACACCCTCGAGCGTAATTTGCTGCACTCGAAAACCGTCAGGAAGCTCACGACCAATTCCAGCCTCAACTTCAACCCCGCTACTGAAGAGCAGAGCTGCTTGCAGCTTGGTTGATGATCCAGTGATCGCTTTGACTACCGGAAGGTCGATACTCTGGGGTTGCTGCTTTCCCCCGTCAGAAGTCTGCGATTCAATGCGAGCAGGGGAAGCACCATGAACTGCTTGTACCGTGGCGCCTGCGTCGTTCGCGTCACGTTCAGCTTTCGCCATCTCCGCTTGTGCTTTGAGAAGAATGGTCCGACTTTGAATCCTGCCGAGTTCGCCAACGTCGATTCCTGATAGATCTACTGGTGAAGCCACCGCTTCAGCAGCCAGCAGGCATAGCAACGCCAGTACCAGGGGGTTATTTGGCATACAGGTCACCTGTCACAGTCCACATGAGGTGGCTGGTTTGTAGTTCAGCTTTGATTTCTCGAAGTCTCAGAACACTGATCGGAACCGAACCAATCGAGTCGTATGGAGTAACGCCGGTCGTGTACCTGATCTCGAAGTGTTTCCACTGAGGAGGCGGGGGAGGTGGAGGGGCTGGCTGGCCAGGGAGTGCAGGTTCCTGTGGAACCACGACTGGAACTTCGGTAACGGTTGGATCTTGTGAAAACCCATGCAGCCAGGAGCTCAGTCTGGATAAAACCTCGGGGGAGTCCTGCAGCGGCTCGTCTCCAGCAACTGGCAGCGAAATGTCATACCTCAAGGCTGTTGCATTGCCTTGCTCAAAGAATGCCGGCCGGGCTGAAAACTTTTCGCCGATGGCATTCATCAATTCGACTGAGGTGCTGTTCCCTGATCGCTTGTAGGTAGCGACGACATGCTCGCTGTCACACTGAGCATCAGTGAAGCTCCACCCCTTAATGCTCAGCGGTAAGTGATAGATGACTGAGCTGCAGCCTTCTAAGAAACTCAGGACCGATGGCTGATTTGCCCATGGATGCTCAAGTGCCTGGGCAGGTTGCACGCTGCCGCTTTCCGCCTCCATTCGTGCCAAAGCATCCAACCGCGCTTGTTCTGCTGCGAGACGTTTTCTTAGCTCCTCTGCGTCTACGTAGGTTTTCCATTGGGTGTACCCAATTACCCCACCGGCGACCATCAGAGCCACGATTACCATTTGAACCAGCTCGGCACGAGATAGGCCGAATACCAACGGGCGTAGGCGATATTCTCTTTTGAGTTTGGAGGGTGCGAGGAACTCCTCGATATCGAGTGGCTGCCCCCCCATTTCGAACTCGGGCGGTAGATACCACTGCTCGAACTCAATTCCGCGGCTTCGCTGCTGGGCTACCCGTTTGCGCACTTCAGTGGCTGTGCTGATCAGGTCGCAGCCAGGGATGATTCCTCCCTTATGGACGGCTACGACGGCATAGCTGTCTTCATCCTGGGAGACCTTCCATGCTGCGATCCAGGATTCCCCGAGCTGACCGGCTAGCGTGGAGGCAAGGGAGTACATACCCTTTGTCACCCCATCCGATCGGGACACAAATCCTGCTTGGATGATTCGAGGCGTGCGTCTGATCGTGACGATATCCAGTTGGTGTTCCTTGCCGAACTGGCGCGCCTCTTTCATGTGGCCAGTGATGCTACCGAGCGGATGCCAGCGAAGGCCGGTTACAAAAGTTCTACCTTTGTGCTGGAGGATTTGTACGCGGGAGGTCCGAGAGGCTGTTGCTTCTGTGTTCATCGGCTCTCCTCAAATTCCGGCACAGCCGCGGGCATGTGCTTTACAGCTCCGCTGTGATTGAGGGCGGGTGACTAAGGAGGCGACAGATATGACCGGAGCAAGGCGATTGGGGATACTGCCGCTGAGGTTGTCCGACATGACGACTGGTGTGATCAGCACGACCAAGGCAGTTTGCTGGCTGCTGCGGGTGCTTCCACCACCCAGTCCAAAAAAACTGGCGCTACCAACGCCGCGCTTTGTTGCGTTCTCACTGGTCTCTTCGAATCCCGTGAGGACCAGCGTTTGCCCACTCCGAAGGAGAACCTTGGGGGCGGTGTTTTTGGTGTCGTAGTTTGCTGTCTGAACGCTGGAGTCGTTGCTGGTAAAGGTTTGGAATTCTGGCTTGCTGCTCATGGCCAGGTTGACCCAGAGCAGCATGTTTTCTTTGTCCAGGACCTTGGGGATCAAGGTCATGTTGAAACCACTGGTGATAGTCGCCGGCGTCAACGAGGTGCTCGAGCCAACAGATGCAGTGGTGCTGGTTGTGCTAGAGGCGATATAGCTCTGTACGTTGCCAATCTGTACAGGTGCGGGTTGAAGGTTAAGCGTTGTGATTGATGGGGACCGTATACCCGAAATTCGCCCTTGTTCTGAAAGCGCTTGCATAACTGCGCTGGATCCAGCCCATGGTGAACTGGAGGTATCAAGGATGCTAACTGATCCAGACACGGCGTCTGACGCGATGCCGGTTACCTGGTTCGTCAGTGAAAACCCCCATTTTCCTGAAACCGATTTGTAGACTGCTGCCCAGTCCACGGCCGTCTGGTCGCGGTCGACCAGGTTGACCTCAAAGATCTTGACGTTGAAAAGCACTTGCCGCGTGATGCTGCGGTTGGTGCTCTGCAGATAGGTCGTGATTCGCTGCAAAACCTCTGGGCGATCGCTTACCGTCAGGGTGCCCGTTGAACGGGCCATGAACAGCCTGCCTTGGGGCTGAGTGCTTAGCATCGCCTTGACGTTGTTCTCGATGTCGCTGAGCAACGATGTTTTGATCAGCACGGTGGTGCTTTGATTGCTTCCAGATTCACCTGTAGCCCCAGAGCCGGAGGAGGTCCCGCCACTCGAGCCACCACCTGTCGAAGTCACCAATCCGGATCTGACCGTGCTTTCGATCACCTGGTCGTCGCCAAAAGCCCAAACGTCAAACACCTTGGTGTCGAAATAGGTGATTCTCACTCCTTTGATCTGAGGGTCGTAGTGCCAGGAAAGACCGAGTCGGGACGTAGCTTGATTCAAAAGCCCGGAGACTGGACCGGAGTATTTGATGTCATTAATGAGCCCTGCACCGGTGAGCAAGGAGTCAACGCCTCGAGATCCGGAAGGGACACTTCCTGTCACGCCGGCAGGCATTAATCCGGCCAAGCTGTCTGGGTTGTTGACTGGCAATGGAGCAGGGGCGTTAGTGACTGAGCCAGTTGAGGTAGTTGTGGACAAGATCGACGGATTGACGGCATCCGGGGCGACCACAACCGGGAGTCCGGTTTGCTTCGTGATGTACTGGGCCAGTTCTGTGATGCTGACTGCGAAAGCCGGTCGATAGGCAATGTCGCGGTCTAAGGCGAAAGGTAGGCCGCGTTTCATCTCCAGGGGCTGAGTGGAAACCCAGGGTTTATGGCTGAAGACGACGGTCTCCCGGTTTTGCTCCGGTTGCTGGTTCTGCAGGAATTTTGCGTATTGCCCCGTGGTATGCCCTTGCTGTTCAGCACGGTCAAAGGACTCATTGACTCGTTGGACTGCGCAACTGCTTAAGAGCGCCACTGCAACAGGGGCAAGTGCCCAGTGCGCCCGAGGTGACTTGATCATTTCTTTTTCCTCTCTGCGACGTACAACACGCTCTGGGAGCCTTCGCTTCCGTCAACTACGAAGGAGCGCGGTGCATTGTCGTAGAGCGGGAACAGCTGCTTAATGGCTTCCTGGAACGGGCCTTCGAAGTGCAGCGGTGCCTCGATCGGATAGTTGAGGTCTTCCTGGGCCCAGATCACCCGCCACCGGGCTTTTTTGGCCCATTCCTCAACGGTATCGCGCAGGGTTGATCCAACTTCGGCCGTCCATACTTGGGACAGCGGCCGGGGTGGTGTGACGGGCTTGACCTCGATGGCCGGGGCCACCACTGCTGTAGTGGTCACGGCAGCCGCTGGCTTGGATGCTGCAAGTTGGTTGGGCGCATTCGGTGCTGGGGGCGCAGGTGTCGAAGGTTTAGCCGCGGTGGTTACCATCGCAGCCGGGATAGAGCCATCCTTGGCAGTTGCCACTGGGTGGAGCGCGGGGCCAACTGGCGCTGGAACTGCGACAGCGGGGGGAGTAGGGATGATTGGGGTAGGAGCAGGTACAGCGGCGACTACAACGCCTGACGCCGTTGCCGGCGTGGCGGAACTGGTGGAAGGTGCCCGCGCTTGATCGGCGTAGAGCTGGCCCGTCGGCGCCGATGGGGTTGGCAACTGGTATCCAGGGCGAAGCACGAAGCACACCTGGCGATTCACTTCATCGACCTTCACCTGCCAGGCCGGGCCCGCGAGGACCTGCAGGGTGTTCCGCAGCGTCATCGGGCCGAGCTTGTACTGAGCCGCCGGCAGAGGACGGGTGTACAGAATGTCGACGTGCTGGGAGCTGGGCGGGCAGAGGGCATAGCCTGACCGGTCGACCACGTAGAGCATGGCGTCCCGAACACTCGGGTTCATGCTGGATGGGATGGTCACGTCGATGATCTGTGCCATCAGGTCGCGCTGGCTTGCGTCGGGTTGGGTGCTCACCAAGGTGTAGCGGCCATACCGAACGACCGGCTCCTTCTCCGGACTTGCTCCGTTTGGGTAGATGTCAGGAGACAGCCATTCGGGATTACGGCTGCTATCGAATGCCGGCTTCGGCGGCTGCTCAGCCTTCTGAATCGCACAACCCGCAACGAGTGCGGCTAACGAGAGAGTGGTCAACTGCCTAATCATGAGGCCCCCTTTGGTCATTGGGGGTACGGTGACAGCCGAACGTTTTACTCGCAGTAGGAAATAAATATTACGCAGCGTTTGAATTTTCGGCGCGCTGAACCAACGTGGGAAGCTACTCAGATCGTCGGCTGATTGGCGCGTCATTGGGGGGGGGCGCTGCGAAAGGCTGCTATCGACCCAGAGCTGCCCTTGCCCGAGTAAGCTCAGAAGCGCTTTAGTGGGTAACAATGGCTAGCTTATGTGAGGCTCGTACTCATCATCGTAATGGGCGTACTCCGAGCACCTATCACATAGAGATCCATTCTCCGCTTCGTAGCCTTCTAGGGGGGTGTGGCACCCGGAGCACTTCGGTGGCTGATAAGCATAGCCACAGAGATGGCAATGCCCTTCGGATAGATCGAACATCGGAGCGCCGCAACTACCGCAGTCTGTGATGATTTCCTCGTCGTCGAACGGGTTCTCTCGGGTGGTTCGCAACTCCTCTTCCATCAACTCAATAAACGAATCTGACTGGTTGCATGCGAGGCAGTTGTATCGGAACTCCGAATAGTCGAAGGGCACTCCAGCCTGGAGGTCTTCCCGGTTAGGCTCAAGCAGCGGGGAACCACAGGCAGGGCATGAACAAGTCTTGAACAACTCGCGGGTATGCGCCATGACACCCAGGTCTTCCCACTGGTGCTGTACCTCCTCCAGATTCTGGGCAAAGAACTGATGATTTCTCAGCATGACTTCCCAGGTCTCACCTAGCAAGGCCGCCGGATTTTCTGATAGCTCGTATGTAATGAAGTCCCGAAGGAGTGGGAACAGATCGAGCAAGAATTTATTGATCTCCTCCAGGGGATGCTTGGGGTGGAGGTGTTCCAGATCGTTCCGGCATCGTTGCAAGGTATTCACGGCGGCCCAATCAGTGCGGATGCCAAGACCCTCGAAGTGCAGTTCAATGTCTGCTACGTCGATTGTCTTGTTTCGCTCAAGCTCCGGACGCCACTCGATTACGCCGTTTTGGTCAAGGTAGGGTTTGAACTTCCTTGCCTTGTAGATGAGGCTGGCCGCATGTTCGGGAGAGTCCGCGAGCATTGCAATCTTGTACTTGAAAAGCAGCAAAACCCCTGCAAAGAGGTTACGAGCGGATGAAACGGCTCGGAGGGGGTTACCGTCATCACCCTGCGTGAGCTGGTAATCCTCAATCCCTAGTTGAATTGACGTTACAGCATTTTCCAGAACCTTAGCTCTATCCAGCGTAGGTACGCCCTTACCCGACATTGGTCTTTTCTCCCTGAGCCCCTCGGCGCCATAGGAAACGCACAATACCCTAATCCCATAACAACAAAAACAGGTGGCTCCAGATTCTGGCCGGGCACCAAGCGGTCATCGAAATTCATACGGCTAGTCAGAAAATTCAGCGAAATGCTGGGCTTTCAAGAGGCAGAGATGAACCGCAGCCACCACCTGAAAAGCACCAGATGCGTACGCTTACGACGGTCCGCTGTGGGTCGATACCTGCCGGTCAAGACGTATCCGTGCGCTGGTCAAATCCGATGCAAATGGCTGGTCAAAGTCGAATGTAGATAGGTGGTCAAGTGGGATGTAAACGCTTGGTCAAGTCAGGTGCAATTCCCCACTTGATCCGCCTGGCACCTACCGGTCATTGGAATGACTGGCAAATTCGTCAGATCGCGCCGTTTCTATGGGGCACGCCGGACCAGCCGCGGCTAACGCTCCGGGTCACTGCGTCAGGGGATCGGATGTATCTCTGGACTGGCGATCATTTTGAAAGGCGGGGCCTTTTGGGCTTTCCTCGTGGGTGCGGGCATTGAGGTGATGTTCATATTTCTTGCTGCCCAGACCGTGTTCTCCTACAACCGCTACCGAGCCGCGCGCCGTTTCCAGAAGATTTGGAGACCCACCCTGAGATTCTCGACTAAGTCGCGACGATTCCCGCCGGGCCCCGCAGTCAGAATTCAACTCCGGAATTAGAGGGAACTCATGCGCTTCGGAGTCGACTGACTAATCGATGCTTGTCGATTCGATTGATGGTGCTGATGTTGTGATTTGAGCAGGCAAGCCGGATGATGTGGGCATCCCATGAATAGGAGCTCCCCATGTCCCGCCTTGCAGAATTCCGCGCCCTGGAACAGCAGCTAGCAGCCCACCTCGCGGAGCTAGAATCTCTCAAAAATGATGACGGCTTTAAGCGTGAGATCGAGTTTGAGAAAAAGTTGCGTGATTTACTGGCCGAGTACGGTTACAGCCTGCGTAACGTCATCGCCGTCCTTGACCCGCAGACTGCTCGTCCGGCAGCCTCAGTTTTCGCGGCTAAGGTCACTCGAAAGCCGCGCGAGTTAAAGCGCTACAAGAACCCCCATAACGACGAAGTGGTTGAAACCAAAGGCGGCAATCACAAGGTGCTGAAGGAATGGAAGTCCAAGTACGGCGCCGAAGTGGTAGAAAGCTGGCAGGCTTGAGTTCGAAATTTTCAGGATTGGAGTTCGCCATGACACCGTCGGATGACAACGCTGGGAATGATCAGCCCGCCCAGGGCCAAGAAAGCGTCGCCGAGAAGGCCAGCGATTCCCTAGTCAACTTGGAGGGGGCATCCGTTTCTCTGCATGGTGACCTTCGCGCTCAGTTAAATTCAGCTCAGCTCGAGTCATGGAAAGGGTTCAGCTCACAGCTTGTAGCCGCTCGGGTGCTGCCAGTCATAAATCCTCTTCGAGAGCTAAGGGAGACCCTCGCTTCGGTGTCACCGCTGTTTGGCCCGCGCGAGCAACTTGCCATGCTTCGACCTATGGCCTGGAAGGAGGCCATTGGTCTCCCCCTGGCCGGCGTCCAAGCGCTTCCCTCGTTGGAGGGTATTCGTGCTCAGTTGGAACCTCTACAGGCCTTGGTTTCTTCGCGCGGTCTGGTTACTCAGTTGCTTACTGCAAATGTCTTCCCGTCTATCGACAAGGTGGGAGCTCAGTTGGCAGCGGTGCGCACGCTCTCGTCGCTGGAAGGCTTCAAAGCTCATTTGGACGCTACACGGGTGTTCTCATCGGCTGTTGGATTCCAGGCGCAGTTGTTTGCAGTAAAGGCACTGCCGCTTATTGGGAGGCTGCCTGCAGAGCTGGGCTTCCTCAGTGCTCAGGGTCGGAGGTTCAGTAGTGCCTTGGAGGGTGTTTTCGCCTCATATGACAATGTCATCAAAAGCTCCTCGCTGGCCAGGCTCCTTGTAGCAGAAGGCGCGGAGCGGACGTTGCAGTCTCTCGAGGAGTTGCTCGCCCACAGCCAATCCGACCCCGTCGATCGCTTGGACGATGAACGGGCAGAGGTCGCAGAAGAGGAGGTTGTCGACTTACTGAGTCGCGGCGGCCAGATAACGCAGCTTTCGAAACAGGCTTTCGCTCAGCTCGTAACTGTTTGGAGAGTCCTTAAATGGCTGGCTGGTAGCCTTGTCTTCCTCGTGAGCGTCGCGCAAGCGTACGAGTACCTTGAGAAGAAACTTGAGGGAGTGACATCGGCTCAAGAGATTCAGGACGTCATTAAGGAGCTTTCAACGGAGCATCGAGCGCTGCTTAAGTCCTACCGTGTGGTCATTCGTGAGCAAGCGGTTCTGCGCGCCGGCCCTGGCTCAGGATCCGATGAGACCGGGCGCCTGCATTTGGGTGACCGGGTCGAAGTGCTGGAAGAGCGAGATGGTTGGATCAAAGTCTCTGTCGATCTGGATGACGAGGAAACGGAAGGGTGGCTGTATCGTTCCCGCACTGCACCGATCGCTGATAAGACACAAGCGTGACCATTTTCTCGCTGGTCCTGACGGGACTTGCCGGCAGTAGAAAGATGCAGTAGAGCGCGCCTCAGACTGCCAAAGGCCACCAGAGCGGTAAAAAACTGACCGTTCGTGAACGGGTTGCCGCTTGCCAAAGACTGTCATAAAGTCACATAACAAACTGATATTAAACAGTTTATTTTGTATTATTTATGACGGCGCTTGTCACCTCATTCTAGAGAGAGGTTGCGTGAGTCCTGTACTTTTCAGCAGCTTATTAGATTGTCGCCTATCGTCAATGGGGGCGAACACCAATCTTAATCAGTTTCCTAAATGAAAATCTGAGCTGGATAGAGTCGAGGAAGATGAATGTTTAGATTGGATGCGTTTATGTCTTGATTTTCTGTGAGGCTATGGTGTTTTCATGTGTCATAAGTTAATTTCCAAATCAAAGGTAAGCGAGCAAATTGAATTCCAAATTCATGTCTTGACTTGCCTCCGATAGCTGCATATTGTAAAGGCATTTCTTGAGTGCTTAAACATACTAAAATCATAAGGATATGAAGTTATGGGATTGTTCGAGGATAATAGGGTTCGCGAGGTGCGGGTAGGTCAGCTTCATGGATATATTAGTGCATCGAACACGCTTATTGCCGAGCATGCAGAAAATTTAGTTGGGTCAATTCAAAAGCTTGACTCACTATTAGAAAAGCAAACACAACTGCAGAAAACTGGCCCTATATTTGAGTTTCCCCGAATGCCGCTTCATTGGGTTCCGGCGTTGTCAGTTATGCCTCCAACGCCATCAGGCTCATTGTATAGAATAAAATATATGTTAAGTGCAGTGGGGTATGCTGGAGGCTCCTTTTTAACTTGGCGCGCCCTTACTCCTTGGGTTGATAGTGCCATTACCGTGGCTGGTGCTGTTGCTGCAGTCAATGCCGCAGGAGTAGGTGCACGTGGAGCTGTATATGTGGGACAAGCCCAAATGGCAAATATTAGAGCAGGGCTGCCGCTATGGCGCAGGCACGGAGGCTGGCGCTTTGTAGGGAGAGCCGCCGCCGCCTCGGCCACAGGAATAATTTTTTCAGTTGGAACATTTATACTACTAGAGTATTACGAAGATAAAATATCGGCCGACGAACTCAAGGAGCAAATCCGAAAGGCCTCAATTGTTCGCCATATTGCGAGCTACTTTGAAGCGCAAATGGGTATATATGCTCAAGCCTATCAAACAACAATTGCTCAGTTGGAGTTTGCGGCCAAGCAAGGATTCAAGGTAGATATAGATAAAATTTTGCAGCAACTAATAAATGATCTTCAAGCTGGCACCAAAGAGCTTGCATCCCTCTCTCAGTCTGTCTACGTCAAAAATGGCACTCGAGATCGAGGCAGCTATATTGTAGATGACGCCAAGTTTGAAGTTCTCAATGAAGAACTTAATAAGGCATTTGCAACGTTCTCAGAGTCTTCCAATGGTTGTCTCGAAGAAATAACCGTCCACAGCGGCTGGGTGGTGGACTCAATTCAAACAAGATTAAGAAACAATGATCCCGGTCTTGTTTGGGGGGGCAAAGGCGGAGATGCCAAAAAGGTTAAAATAACGGGGCATATAAAAAGTATCAGTTGGCAGCCAGCAGAGTATAGCGGGCAAAAATGTATTGTTGATTTGGTAATTGAAACCTCGACTGAAAAATTTCATTTTGCTGAAGAGCGTCAGCCCGAAATAAATCCAAGTGGTGAGCGAGTGGTAATAAATATTCCAACTGGCTGGCAGGTCAAGGATATTATAGGCACCGACCAGGTTTTGCTAGCTCAGAACGGCGATACGACGGCAACAAATGATGCTCCATTTGTTCGGGATATCTACATTGTAGGGGATCTAAAACAGTCCTAACTGCTGATTGTAAGCGCTGCTATCTAGCACAGATGGCAGTGCTTTCCAATGATTTAAGTGTCGGAGGGAAGTACGATATGCGGTGGGAAAGGATCGAATCTAGGAGCTGATACTCGCGGCGAGCATAGCCTTAGCCAGCGCGTCCTGCTGCTCTTCTGGCTCAATGAGTTCCAAGCTGACCTGACGCTTCGCTAAGAGCATCTGCCACAGCTGCTGATCGATACTGTTCTCGACAAGGGGGATCTTCACGATCACGGTTCGGAGCTGACCATTCCGATAAGCCCGGTCTTCGGCTTGGTCCTGTTGCCCTGGTGTCCAAGGCAAACCCAGGAAGAACACGTAGTTGGCGGCAGTGAGGTTGTTCCCGGTACCGGCAGCTTGGGTGGTGCAGATGAAAATCCTGCACTCGAGATCACCCTGGAACTTGTCGATCGCCTTTTGGCGTTTGGATAGCGAGTCGCTACCGACCAGGGTGACGTTGCCGATACCGTCTGCATCGCACAGTTCCTTAAGGCGCGCCACGGTAGGCTTGAACTCGCAGAACAGGATGACCTTGTCTTCGGGGTCCAGCTCGCCCAGCAGATCCATAGCGACTCTGACCTTCACCTGTTCCAGATAATGGCGAAGCGCGCCCAGCCTGGCAAAGATGGGCCTGTCATCGAGGCGAATGCTGTCGTACTTCTTCCGTTCCTCCACACCCATCGCCACAGGCAGCAGCTGCCGGTGTTTACCCTTGAGCCCGGGCAGGACATCTTTACGCCGGCGAAGCATCCAGTCGCCAAGTTCAGCGCGGAGGTTTTGCCGGAACTCAGGGCTGCCGGCAAAGCGTTCGCAGAAATCGCTGAGGGGCAACTGGCCGACCGGGTGCCCCGATAGACGTAGCAGGGTGTGCAACTCCGTCTCGCGATTGAGGACAGGCGTGCCTGTCAGCAGATAGCGATTCGGCACTTTGGCTGCGATATCGAAGCCATGACGTGTACGCTCGGCAGTCGGCTCCTTCAACTGGTGCGCCTCGTCGACCACTAGAACGTGGTAATGCTCAGCAAGCAGCACGTAGTCGCCGAGGCGCTCGTAGTTGATCAGCATCCATTGGACCAGCGGGTCGTGCTTCTGCACAGCGACTGTCGCGTCGGGGTAGACCGCTAAGATTTCGCGCTGCCAGTTGATCAGCAACGAAGACAGGGTAACCACCAAGATCGGGCGACCGGCTGCACTGATATGCGCCGCGATGATGGCCTGGCGCGTCTTGCCGAGGCCCATATCGTCAGCCAGCAGTGCGCTGGTGCGCTGGAGCAGGTGGGCAATGCCAGCAGGCTGGTGATCGAGGAGGGAGTAGCCAACCAGGGCCTGGGCGATCGTGGCATCCGAGAACTCGGTGCGTTCGATCGGCGAGACGGCAGCGAGGTAGATGTCGTTGGAGCTCTCCTCACCGCTGGTGGCTGTCGAGGGTTCCTGAGGAGCACCGCCCAGGCTGATGCGTGGGATGTCTGCTGCTGGAACCACAGATCCATCGCCCAGGAGCTTCTGTACAACGTCCAGGACTTCGAACTGCTCCTCCACAAGACCGAGCTCCAGGACCAGGTTGCTGCGCAGGATCTCGGCGGTGGCGTTGACTCGCCACGAGCTGGATTTGCCCAGGAACACTCCCCGCATCCGGCGGGCCACTGCAACTACTCCAGGATGATAATCTCCGGACAGCAGCACACCGCCGTCGGCGAGCGGGGCAATTCGCAGTAGCATTCCCGAGATGAACGCGTCCCGGCGTGGGTTGGCCAGCGCGCTCTCGATCTTCTGGCGGAAGGCCTGCCATGACTCAGTGACCTTGCCACCGGCCAGCTCGATCAGCTGGTGGTACACCAGGTCCAGCTCGTCGATGAGCTTGGCCTTGGGCACGCGCCAGTAGCGGCAGAGCGGGTGATCACTGCGGCGAATGAAGAACCCGCTCCGTGCGAACATGACCTTGTTTGCGCCTTCAATGTAAGGCATGAGGATGCCCATGTCGTAGCCGTCGAACACGGCGGCTTCGAGCAACACTGGTTGGCTATTGAGGAGGCGTGGTCGTTTCAATTGGCGTCCGCGCTCTTGGACTTCATCGGCACTGTCTGGTCCAGGTGGAAGGCAGGCACCCATCGGGTTAAGAGTACTGAGCCATGAAGCGACCCTCCCTGGCCACTGATTACGTACGCCGCAGGCTCTGAGCCCTTCGGCACAGGTCTGCGTTCCTGCTTCCAGTACCCAGCGGTTTTGATGTCGTCAGGTTGTAACGGCCAGCACGACTCGCCTGGCCGGGATTCATAATGAGGGACCTTCGGATTGTCCGCCTGCTCGGCCTTCAACCGGTCAATTACTTTCTTGGAACGGGCCAAAAGCACCTCCGGGAGGATGAGTAGTCAACTCGTCATCATTCAAGGTGCGCCTGCCCGCACCCGTAAGAGCGAGCAGATTGGCAGTTGGGGGAAAGCGGCTACAGGAGAAATGGATTACCGCCCCCGAAGCATTTCGGCTACATGCCCCTGGGCTTGGACATATCCGGCTTGCCGCTCACCGAGGGGTAGCTCACACGGCAGTTGTTCACCTTGTACCCGGTGCATCCCCAGAAGTCGTAACCCCCATCACCGCGCTTCTGGCGGCGCGCCAGTGGCATCCCGCACTTGCCGCAGGAATGGCCGCCCTGGGTGCCTGATGAAGCTTCAGGTGAACGCGCCTTCATCGCCACTGTGGGCGCCTGGCGGAGGGCTGCGAGCTCCGTCTGGAGATGCTGAAAGAACTTGGCGACCACCGAGCCGTACTGCTCCTCCCCGCGTGCGATTCGGTCCAGGTCCTTCTCCAGCGTGCTGGTGAACGCCAGTTCGACGAAGCTGAAGCGGCCCTCCAACTGGTCGATGGTGCTCACTCCCAACGGGCCTGGGACCAATTTGCGCTTCTCCTCAACGACCAGGCCTTTGCCGGTGATGTTCTTGATGATCGATGCAAACGTGCTGGGGCGTCCGATTCCCAGTCGCTCCAGCTCCTTGATCAGGCTTGCCTTGGTGAAGCGTGCCGGCGCCTTCGTCTTCTGGTTGAGCACCTCACCCTGAAGCACGCTGAGGATCTGTTTGGGTTCGAGCACCGGCACCGGATTCTTGGGGATGTCGGTCGACTCTTCATCCGTCTCGTCCTTCTGCAAAAGCTTCATCCAGCCGAGATAGGCGACAGTGCTGCCAGTCGCGGCGAAGCGCAGAGGCCTCTGATCCGGCCCCCTGGCCAGCAGTTTGGCCATGCGCACGTCGTAGATGGCGTCTGCGAGCTGGCTGGCCAGCGCCCTGATCCGGATGAGCTTGTACAGCGCTTGCTCTTCAGCAGACTCGCCTGCGACTTCATCCTCCCACGCGGTTGGCGCAATTGCGGGGTGACCTTCCTGGGCGCTATCCGCAGCCTTGAACGTCCGGCGCTCGTCAACAACGTCGAGGCCTTGCCTGCGAGCCACTGCCTGGATATCTGGCATGGCTTCATCGGCCAAGTTGGGGTTATCCGTCCGGTGATAGGTGATCACGCCCTGCTCGTACAGGCGCTGCGCGACCTGCATGGTTTTGTCCGGGTCCCATTTCAGCGCTACGCTGGCCGCCTGCTGCAGGGTGGATGAAATGAACGGTGGGGGCGGCGGGCGCCGCTTCTTGCCGTCTTCACATGACTCGACAATGACCGCGCGCGTTGCGGCAACCCTTGCCGCGAGTGTGCCATCCTGAATATAGGGGTTTTCTTTGCTCGCGAAGTCGGGGATGGGTTGCCATACGGCAGTCCAGTCCATACCGGTGGCTTCGTCCTTGAAGGTCAGCTCTACCCCGAAGTGGTGGACCACCTTGAAGTTCCTGATTTCTCGCTCGCGCAACACCACCAGGTAGAGGGCAGGTGATTGAACTCGACCAGCGGAGGTAGGTTGGCCCAGGACCCTGCGAAGCTCCTGCGTGACCAGGTAGCCCACTAGGCGGTCCAGCACTCGCCGGCACTCTTGTGAGGCAACGAGTTGCCCATCGATTCTCCGTGCATTGGCCAGCCCCTCTCGTACTCTGGCTTGGGTGATCTCATTGAACGTGACTCGCTTGTACTCGCGGATCCCCAGCGCCTGCTGTATGTGCCAGGCGATACTTTCCCCCTCCCGATCCGGGTCGGTGGCGATGTACACCTCCGTGGCGTCCTTGAGCGCTTTGCGAATGGTGCTGACGTTGCGGGCACTCTTGGGCAGGATCTCGTAGACCGGACGAAGGGTCTTCAAGACGCCGGTTGTGATCATCGTGTCGTCCTGACCCGACTGGGGGAGATCCCGGATGTGACCACCAGATGCCACCACCACCCAGTGCTCGCCAGAGCGGATCTTCTTCATCATGGGCCCAAGCTTCTTCAGCTTGCCCGGTGCCTCGATGATCATGAGTTTCATAGGGTGCCCCTGCACAGATAAATCAGGGAGCACTCTTGCCGCCGACCGGGGACGGCACAACGCGAAATGGTCAACTGGAAGGGAGGGAATTCGGTAGGGCTCAGGCCCACGGAGGAAGGGTCAAAAATTGAGAGTGAGCTGCTGGGCGCGCTTGTACCCTTTCAGCCAGGAGGCAAGCATGGCAGGGTGCTTGTAGGGGCAGGCATATATGGGCAGCCCTTTCTCGGCGGCTTCAACCCCAGCGGCCTCCACCGCAGGATGGGGGTTATTGAACTGGCGCCTGTCCGCTTTTCGCTCCTGGGCATCTTCGTTCTGCATCGATTGTTCTCCATCAGCGCCACTGTTCACGCCGGGCGAGTCACGCCTCAAACGACCTGGCCACCAGCAATTCCCCGAAAGGGCGTTTTTTACGACCCTGTGGCTCACTTCGATACAAGTTAGCAGCCGTAGAACGGAGATGCCCTCAGGAAATGGTAATTTGCCAACGCTGGCATTTCAAATGTGCCCCTGACCTGGGCAAGCGCTGCTTGCAGCGCCCCTTCGGCTACGAGTTCGCGTCCTCGTCGTAGGAGCTTCACGAGCTGCGGCCGCAACAGAAGGTCCTTATCGCCAGAAATGCGAGGCATCAGACGGCAGGTCCAGAGGAGGGGGCTGCGACGATCCCTCCTTGACTCCGGAAACTTCACGAGTGGCGCGCCTGAAAATAGCTGTCACGCCAATGCCCCACAGCTAGTGGGGAATCATGCTTGAGCGGTAGAGTGCCGACCATGCCAGCAGCGTCGCGCTGGGGTCCTCCAGTGCGGCACGAACCATCACCTCAGCGTGTTGACCTGTGATGTCGCAAACTGCCTGCCCAAGTCGAAGGAGCTCAGCTTTCACTCCTGCATCCCGGGCCTTGGTCGCAAACTCATACTCCTCCGCCTGCCCGTACTCCAAGGTGGCATTGAACCGGAGGCGAAGCATTTCGATGGCCTCCACTTCGGCCTCCGGCAGCATGATGGATTCGCCGTCGCAAAAGACCTGGCGGACCCCATTGAGAGCTCGAACGGCATCCATGTAGCGCGAGGGGTCTACAGTCGCTTTGACGGATGGATATTCCGGGTAGGCGTGGTGCATGGGCCGATACCTCGAAGCGGAATGAGGTGACGACGATCCGTCCTTGCCCCCAGTGACTTCACGAGAGGCGCCTGAAAAATCGCCTGCCAGGCTGTGGCTAGAATGCCGTGGAGATGCCTCATCGAAGGGAGGTGAAACTCGAAGTGACGTCCTTGTCACCAGGAGCTTCGCGATGTGGCGCGCCAAATTAAGGGGGGGGCTACAGGGGAATGTCGTCGTCAAACCCGTCGTTGTAGTGGCGCATGTCTTCGGGGGAAGGCTGAGGAACGTTTTGAGCCTGGCCGCCGGTGGCTTGACCGCGTGGCTGACCCTGCGGTTGGTTGGTCGGACGCTGACCGCCGCCAGACAGAGTTACGTGTTCGAGTCGGTGTGGAAGAATCGAGATCCGGCTGGCCTCGACCTTGAGCGCAGATACCTCCTCGCCGCTTTGTTTATCCGTCCAGCTATCCATGATCGCGCGACCGATCACCACCACGCGCATGCCCTTCTGGAACAGAGCCGCAAACCGCTCGGCATCCTGATGCCACCATTCGACGTTGGCCCAGAAGCCCCCCCGATCCTTGTAGCCACCCTGGCCGTCAGGGATCGAGTTGTCGAACATCACATTGAGTCGCAGCATGTGCCGCGGATCTTTGTTGCCGTTGGCGAACGAACGGTGCTCAGCTGCGTTACCGACGTTGCCTTCCCAAACTACTGGTGTACCCATGGTCTATCTCCGTTCAGTGTTGAGGTGGGTTCATGACCTGCTGCAGTCGAGCCTGATATTCGGCCTCGGCCTGCCCCATCTTTTCAGCGCACTCGGCGGCCTGTTTGCCGATTGAGTGGATGAGGCTGATCTGCATGTTCAGGGTGATTCGGTGTTGCTCCAGGGCAAACAGGTCCTGCAGCAAGTGGGTTGGTGTTTTGGGGGCGTGTACCATCTGAGCCCACATGCCGACACCCATGCGCCGACCTTGCACGCTTTGCCAGCGAAGAAAGGTTGTGCCAGCGGCAGTGTTTTGCTCGATGAGCCGGACTGGCAGCAGGGCGAATGGATGTTGGCGAACCTGGGCCAGCACTTCCTGTGTCAGAGCGCGCAGCCCCGCCTCCAGCGATGCGCAATGCTCCGCCAGCTGGACCAGCTCCCCCTTACCTTTAAAGGGCTTTAAAAGGCCTTTTAGTGAGGCACTCTGTTGCAGCCCCTGATAGGCACCCTGTTGCAGCGGTTTGAAGGCACCCTGTTGCAGTGCCTCCGTTGGTCGGGTGTCCGATCGCATGAGCGTCATGCCTCGCCTTCGAATTCGTCATCCACATCCTCGACCGGGCCTGCGGAGCCACGGCGGATGGGCGGGGCGAAGTTCGAGCGGCGGGTGCCTTCCAGGATGTCCTGGGGGATATCGCCGTGGCGCTTGTACATTTCGCGCGCGTTTTCAGCTCGGGCATTGTTGGCGGCGAAGTCGTCGCGCGATGCGCCGGAGAAGCGATGGAGCTGGGCCAGCCCAAAAAGACTGCGCAGCAAGTGAGCACCTTCATCGATCCAGATCTCGCCATCGCGGCGACCGATCATGGCGACGTGCTGAGCCAGCAGGATCCTACGGACGACTTCGTCGTACTGAGTCAGCAGATGGACGCCCTTGAAGCCCAGCGGGTTGGAAATGAAGAGCGGCAGTTTCAGCGGCTGGATGGAGAGGTTCTCGCCGATTTCGAGCGCCTTCGGCAACTGGGCCATTACTCCATCCAGGCGGCTGTCGATGGCCTTGAGGGCATCATCTACTTCCTGGATTTTCTCCTCGATCCTGATCATCCACCAGTCGGAGTACGGGTCGTCCTGGGCCGCTCCACGGTCGATCTGGTTGATCTTAAGGCAGAAGCCAGCCAGCCCTAGGATGCTGTGTTTGTCGTCGGTCTTCTGGCGACCCAGCCAGATTCGGGCGGCATGGTGAGTGTGGAGAGTCAGCTGGACCTGGCTCCTGAGGGAGCCGATGTTGAGCTGATAGTTGTCAGCCATGGACATGGTTTCCTTATATAAGGTGGGCGAACGATGTCCATGCTGCTTTTAGGCTGTTGGGGGCGCAGTAATAAATGAAGAACCCGGGGTGCTGGATTTGTCCTAGTCGGTGCACACCATCCTGGTGTTGCGGGCCGCAACACTGGCAGGTGGTGCCAGTAGCAGCGCTCACCTGTCCCGTCGACGCCGCTGGCCAGGTCGGTGGTGTTGCGGGCCGCAACACTGGCAGGTGGTGCTAGTAGCACCACTCACCTGTCCCGTCGGCGCCGGTGGCCAGGTCGTTGGGTGTTGCGGGCCGCAACACTGGCAGGTGGTGCTAGTAGCACCACTCACCTGTCCCGTCGGCGCCGGTGGCCAGGTCGTTGGGTGTTGCGGGCCGCAACACTGGCAGGTGGTGCTAGTAGCACCACTCACCTGTCCCGTCGCCGCCGGTGGCTAGGTCGTTGGGTGTTGCGGGCCACAACACTCCCAGGTGGTGCCGGTGGCAACACTCGGTTGGTCGTCGACGCCGCTGGCCAGGTCGGTGGTGTTGCGGGCCGCAACACTGGCAGGTGGTGCTAGTAGCACCACTCACCTGTCCCGTCGCCGCCGGTGGCTAGGTCGTTGGGTGTTGCGGGCCACAACACTCCCAGGTGGTGCCGGTGGCAACACTCGGTTGGTCGTCGACGCCGCTGGCCAGGTCGGTGGTGTTGCGGGCCGCAACACTGGCAGGTGGTGCTAGTAGCACCACTCACCTGTCCCGTCGCCGCCGGTGGCTAGGTCGTTGGGTGTTGCGGGCCACAACACTCCCAGATGGTGCCGGTGGCAACACTCGGTTGGTCGTCGACGCCGCTGGCCAGGTCGGTGGTGTTGCGGGCCGCAACACTGGCAGGTGGTGCTAGTAGCACCACTCACCTGTCCCGTCGGCGCCGGTGGCCAGGTCGTTGGGTGTTGCGGGCCGCAACACTGGCAGGTGGTGCTAGTAGCACCACTCACCTGTCCCGTCGCCGCCGGTGGCTAGGTCGTTGGGTGTTGCGGGCCACAACACTCCCAGGTGGTGCCGGTGGCAACACTCGGTTGGCCGTCGACGCCGCTGGCCAGGTCGGTGGTGTTGCGGGCCGCAACACTGCCAGGTAGTGCCGCTTGCACTACTCATCCGAGTGGTGTTCCCAGGGTTGCTAATCAATGAATGAGAATAAGAAATCCGCTCCAGCCTGCGGCGGAGATGAACGGCCCAAATGGAATTTTTGTGTCGGTAGGTAGTTTTCCGAGGAGCATGAGAAACAAGGAGGCGAGAGCCGCACCTAGCAGAGAGCAAACCAGTGTCCAACCAAGAAGCTGTATGCCGCCCCATGCGCCCATCAAGGCGAATAGCTTGATATCTCCTCTTCCGATGCTCTCTCGTCCAGTAATGAGTCCGGTTATTTGACTCACAGACCAGAGGCTCCCAAAGCCAACAACACATCCCCAAAGTGCGTCCTGCAGTGCTATGAACAATCCGAAGGAGTTGAGGACTAAGCCAGCCCATAGTCCTGGCATTACCAGCGCATCTGGCAGCAATTGGTGCTCAAAGTCGATTAAGCTCAAAGTCAGAAGCAGCCAGGAGAACAGCAGGGTACAGAAGGCCTGCATAGTTGGCCCACAATGCATTGTCACCACGAGGGACAAGGCGGCGCAGCTGATCTGCGCGGTCCAGGTTCTGAGCGATGGGGCTCTGGCCGCTTGAAGGTCGGAAGGTTTCTCGGGATCCAATCGCAGTACCTCACGGGCATCACGCTGCCATTGGTGCTCGAGGAGGGCCGGCAGCCAGCGGGCGACCCAGGCACACAGGCGGCCTACCAGCATGCCCAACGGGATGGAGCCAAGTCCCAGTGTGATCTCAGAACTCATCCAATCACTCATCGGTGGGCTCCGCGCGCCGACGTGGGTCAAGCAGAGCTTGGAGCGAGGCGAGCGCAGAGTTCGCTGTCTGCATCATGGTCGCTGTCGGTGCCGGTGCCGGCTTCTGAGTGATTGTCTGGATCGGGTGCGCGACCCTCGGTGCTGCTGGAGGCGTTGGGGTGGGAGTGGCAGCGGGAGCGGAAGCGGAAGGGCTCCACTCCGCGTTGAAGTCGCCTCGGATGGCCTTGCCAGCAAGCGTTGTCAGGTATGCCAGGGGCTTGGCCACCTTTCCGTTTGCGCAGCGATGCTTCCACTGATTGATCACCGCCTCTCGGACAAGCTCCGGTACCGTCCCCATGATTTCTCGTGCCTTCACACGATCCTCTGGCTTGAGAAGATCCAGGGCAAGCAACCAATTCACCCCTGCGCTCGCGCGCGGTTGTACAGAGCTTTTAGATACTGATTTGTCTGTATTTGTATACGTACTATCAGAGTTCGGATTCCGAACTGAGGATGTACTCAGCGGTTTTAGCCTGAGTTCGGATTCCGGACTGAGTGGCAGGACCACCTGTTTCGCTGAGTTCGCACTGAGTTCGGAATCCGAACTCAGTCTTTCCGGGGCTAAATCTCGCTGAGTACGGATTCCGAACTCAGGAGCGGGCAGCGCATTTTGCTTGATCTCTACAGCCCAAGTCTGGGCATTCAGCCGATCGCTAATCGTGTCAATGCGCGAAGGGAGTCGTCGGCCCACGTCGGGATCGCTGGTGAATTCGCGCCAGGTGATGGCCGCGATGTCCTTGATCGCGTTGTTCTGATGCTCCATGGAATCCATCAGCAAGGTCATGTAGTCCTTGTCGAACTCCAGCGCTTCCGCCGGTGTTACAGGCTCGTCGTGGAGCAGATAGACATTCCCTTGGACCCGTCCGTTGATCTCATTGCGGACTGTCCTGCCCAAGCTTAACCAGCGGGTTAGACGGAGCACGGTCAATGCCTTTGCCACGGTTTCTCTAGAAGCATGTTTCCCTGGGATCATGCCCAGGTACGGCCGTAGCTGGTCATAGGTGGGGAAGGCAGTGATTCCATCCTCATTGACAAGTAGTCGGAAAACTTGCCAACAATTGCGTTCCAAGGGGGTCAGCCGATTGTCGAGCAGGAGCTTACGCGGGACCGTTTCATGCGGATTACCGCTGAATATGATCCCGGAGTAGGGTGTAGCAGGTGTTGCAGTAGGGGCGGTGTCCTCAGCTCTCTTCTTCTGTACATGGGCCTCGAGTTGCCCCGAGGCCGAATCTAGGAGCGTGGAAATCGGGAACCGGGAGAGCTTCATTTTCTATGTTCGCCTTCTCCAAAGTGGGCAGAGGCGGGGCAGCTTTCTTCGACACGGCGTATGCCACCCTCGTCCAGCAGAGTGAGTTGTCGACGTTCAGATAGTCGGGACTTTTCCTTGCTGCCTGGGTACAGGCCTTGTTCGATCCACTGAGTGATACGAGACCAGATCTGCGCAAGTGTTAAGCCATCGGTGCTCAGCTCTTCAGCAACCAGCATGGCAACGTCAAGCATGGCCAGGCTGTCCTCGAGCTCCACTTGGTTTTCATCCATCAACTTGGTCCAGCGATGCCAAATATGATGGTCTTGATCCTCGGAAAGCTCGGGCCACCGTCCGCGCGGGGCTCGAACCCCAATAACGGTGCGCTGCAGTGCGATCTCTTGAGGGGTGAGCCCGAAGAACTTGTTGAGCAAGCTGGTAGTGGCCCCCAGGCGGATCGCTCGATCAATAAGACGTGTTTCCTCTTCTGAGCGCGCAGCCCCGGTCAGAAGCTTGAGGATCATCGAACTGTTGATAGACACGTTGACCCAACTGACCGGTGTGTTGCGGAGCAAGCTGAGAACTGTGGGATGCTGGATCTGGCCCAGCACCTCAGGTTCCACCCCCATCTCCACACAGCGCTGAAGTTGACCATTGCGCATCAGGTCAAGAAGCTGCGACAGAACTGCTTCGTTAAGTGTTGACTTGGACATTGAGACTCCCTCCCATTCATCTCATCGAGTGTTCAGTTGCCCTGGGCTTCCGAGGACCGTTTGAACTCTTCGATTTCCAAGTCGATCAACCTGCGAGCTAGCCGAATGATGCGGAACAACTTGACCAGCGCTCCGTCGCTCAAACGGCCGTCGTCTCCTGGGGACTGTTCAGCACTCAGGGGCTGGCCCAGCAGCAGTTGGCCTAGGCCGGCTGCAAACTCAAACTCAGCTAATGCGCTGGCAGGATCTGGTTGCTCGTTCAGCATCTTCAGAGCGATGGCCATGGCCCCGCTCAATGACTGAAGCAGTGTCAGCGTATGTTGAGCTGTTGCAGTGACTTCAACTTCGGTGTCCGGCTGTTTGTACTTGAAACCGATCCCGCCATTGATTGCCTGGATATCGCCAGGGCCGTTGACGGACTCGAGAATCTCCACTGCCAGCTGGGCTACCTGCTTGCGTAACTCTGCAGGGTGTTCAGTCTGCCGTTCGATGTACCAAAGGTCTGTGATGGGGTGCAGTCCACCGGCCTGGACAGGGATCGCGACCAAGCAGTTCGAGTTGAAGTCGGGCAGTGTCTCGCCACTGAGTGCGGCCAGCTTCGCTTTTGTCTCTATCACCCGCTGGCTGAGGTTCGCAGGGGAAACAATATGCCCTGCAATCCTTGCCTGCTGCTCCTCAGAGGTGAGCGAGGTGCCCGGCGCCGGACCAGGTGGAGGAAGTGGTGCAGATGCGGGGTTCTGAGAACCTCCGGTATTTCCAGACGCCTGGCGTGGAGGGGGAGGTGCTGAGTCTCCACCAGCAGTTGGAGGAGGGGGAGTAGTGGCAGGAGCAGGAGCTGCTGCAGGCAGCTCAACCACCGGCGTTGAGCGACGAAGTCTGTCCTGCTGTTGGGTGATCTCTAGCAGAATGTCCTCATATCCCAGTGGGAGCGATTTCTTCATCGTGCCGATGAGCTCGTCCTGGAAACGCTGGAACAGAAACTCTTCTGCTTCACCTTCGAACTGAGCAAGGACGTCCTGGAACAGCATTTCGAAGTCGACGCCTTCATTGCTGTAATGCTTTTCCCAGCATGCCAACGCAGATTTTCTCAGCGCAATTATCTTAGTGATACGGTCGATACCGAGGCCTGAATAGAGCAAGCCAGGGACGGCTGGCAACACATATTGCAGGGTGTCCAGCATCCTGCTGATATGAGAAGGGGAGATTGGGTATCCGTCCTTCGTCAGGCGGCGAGAGAGCTCTCGAATCCCAATCACCTCCCCACTCTCGGATTCATACAGCGCTTTTGCGTTCCCTACACCCACGGCGCGTTCGATGAACTTGAGTTCACCCTTGAGATCCTCAGCCAGGTGCCCGGTAAGCATGATGATCTCGCCGCGGGCTTGGTCCCAAGGGCGGAACAAGAAATTGATCGTCTGGAACTTGGGATCACCAGTCTCCTGAAACAACTCCTTTAGAATCGTGAGTCGAGTATTGCCACCGTTGCGGATCCGGAACTTCTCCTCACCTGGACGGCGTGTAATCGGCGGGGGGGTGTCGAGGCCCCGGTTGCGAATCGATTCCTTGAGCTCGTCGTACCGGGGATTGCGTGTGGTCCGAGGGTTGTCCTCCCAAGGGAGAACAACGTCGACGCTCAGCACCATAGGTGTATCAGCGATAGGGTCGGTCATGGCAGCGCTGGAGGCTGTGGGGCTGAAGCCTGGAGCCAGGAGCTTGGATTTCAGGTCTGTAACGGCCATATCAAGCTCCTACCGTCGCGACGTGAGACTGGCCCAGTGGAGTTTGCTTGCGGACCAGGTGCAGCACCTCTTGGATATCGTCCTGGGTAGGAGCGGCGTTTTGCAGCAGGCGATCGATGACCCGGTATGCGCGGGTCAGCTCGGCTTTCAGTTCTTCGGCATTGAGGGAACCGTCCAGAATCGGCTGAGCCGGCTCGAACTGGGTGTTCAGTGACTGTTCGAGGCGGTCGATAATCTCGCTATTCATGGACCGATGGTTCTTGCGGGCCACTTCCGCGACTTGCTCACGCATGCCATTCGGCAGGCGAACTACGAATTTGTCGGCGGTACGGGAGTTGGTTGCATTCATGATGTTCTCCAAAAAATGCGGGAGCGCTCAGCGCCGGGCAATGAAGGGGCGGTAGCTGTGGTCTGGAACAGCAGCGAAAAAATCGAACTGAGACAGGCCTTGAAAGGCTGAGGGGTTCAGCCAGAGGCATTCGGTCCGCCCTCGCGCACCGTCGGCGTATGCCTGCCTACTTACCCGGTACCAGTCTTTGTAGAGATCGTCGTAAAGGGCGCAGGGATAACCTGAGAGCACCACCATCCCTTGTCTGCTCTGCAAGAAGGTGGCGAGCTGCAGGTGTTCTTCGTCACTCAATTCGTACCGATAGGATTTGCCGGTGGAGGTGTGGCGAACTTTGGTGCTACGAGTGGAGTGAACATAGGGTGGATCCACGTAATGCAGAGTGCTCGGCCGATCGTGGTGCTCCATGATCGCCAGAGCGTCGCGATGCTCGATCACGACTCCCTGTAAGCGCTCAATGATTGTGGCTAAAGCATCAGGGTAGTTACGCCAGTCCACCGCAGGTGAGGTGCCTGATCGAACTGACGTTGAGCGAAACCCCGTGCGCTCCCCGCTGGCAGCTGCACTACCAAACCCTTGGAAGGAGCGGAGTACCATCCGCCGGGCACGCTCAAGAGGATCTGCCGTCTCGCTGTAGCTTGCAGCAAACTCTTCCCGGGCGAAGGGGGTCAGTGCGAGGACGTTGCGAAGTTCATCACCACGGTCCCGGGCCATACGGAACAGGTTGACTACTTCACTGTCCAGGTCGTTATAGATCTCCGCAGAGCTTCGAGGCTTGCGCAGCAGAACAGATGCTGCACCACCAAACGGCTCTACGTACGTGTGGTGGGGAGCTAAGTGCTGGATGATCCACTCAGCAAGTCTCCACTTCCCCCCGTGATACCTCAGTATCGGGCGCTGAACTTCTTTCATTGAAGCTCTCCCGATTCCGTGACACGACGTTTCAGCTGGTCCTTGAGCTGAGTGGGCAAGTTCTTGATCGTCAGGGAACCGGTGCCGGCGTCGTAGGTGACGTTGGATCCGAGCAGATGCGCTTCAAAGCTGATCGACAGACCCTCGGCTCGGCCGGTGAAACGGCGGAACTGGTTGAGCACCCGCTTGTCAGCCGGAATCTCGGGTGACAAGCCGTAATCCCTGTTGCGGATGTGGTCGTAGAACGCCTGGGGTCGATCTTCATCGAGGACTTCTGACAGTTCCTGCAGATGGAGGGGCTGGCCGAGCTTCGTTTGAGTCGTGGCGTAATCAAGGAGCGCATGAGTTTTTTCACGCGCGCTTTCTTCAGGCAGGTCCTCTTTCTCGACGTACTCGGTGAACGCCTTGAGGAGCGTGCGGGTTTCACCTGGTCCGTCGACGCCTTCCTGACAGCCGATGAAGTCGCGGAAGTAGTCCGAGCTCTTCCTGCCAGTCTTCCCTTTGACGATTGAGATGTACTGCTTCGAGTTTGGATTGTTCTGCCACTCGCTCAGGTTTATCCGGGCTGCGCAGGAGAAATTATTGGTGTCCAGGTAGCGGGAGACGACAACGTTGAGATCATCATCCAGGCCAACGGTCTGGACCTGCTGGAGGACTGCGATCATCAGGTATTCAGTCAGGCCTTGCTGGTAATGGCTGAAGAGCACGTGGCCACCGGTGGACAGGTTGATCTCTTCAATCAGTTTCTGCAGGTGCTCGACAGACACACGGGTGAAGCCGGTGAAGTCTTGCTTCTCATCCAGGTACTGTTTCAGCCAGCCGCTGAATGGGTACGCTCCCGACTCCCCGTGGAAGAAGCCCCACACCTTGCCTTGCTTGGCGTTGTAGCTGTCGTTCAGGTCAGCCTGGAGAGCCTCGACGGCATCCGTGGCCGGGAGCTCTGAGTCATGCGCGTGAAGGATGGCCGGGTTGCCGTCGGGCTGCTTATCGAGCTGGTGAAAGATTGCATGTCGAATCGGCATTATTGAATCCCCCGGGAGGCGGTGTTTTGGGTCTCGGCCCGGCGGAGCAGCGCCCGAGTATTACGTTCGGTACGGCGATCGCTGGGCGTGCAGGACGTGAAGATCGGTGTAAAGCCGGACTTGCTGAATTTCAGATGCCCGCTGCTGGAGCGGGAGAGAGTCCAGCCTTCGGAGAGGGCGAATTCGGCAAGCCGACGGACACTGTCGTGCGCGCCGCGAAGGAGGTTACGCATTGGATCCGACCTCCTTCTGGCAAAGTGCATCACCGGCTTGGATGGCCACGATCTCCGGGGTGCAGCCGGGGTATTGGGTCGCCAGGTCGGTGAGGAACTCACGTGCTGTTTCGCGCGATCCAGGAATGCGGAAGACCACGGTGCAGTGATTGGCCTCGTCCACGGAGTTGGTCAGATGGGGGGTTACTGCGACCTTCAGACCGCAGCTCAGGAGGTGCCTTGGTACCCATACGGACCAGAAGTAATTGGTCAGCAAGGCTGGTTGGCCAAGAAGGGTGGCTGCCAGCGTTCCAGCACAATCGCTCTCCAGCTCGATGTACTTCAGCCGTGCAAGCTCTTGCAGAGCCTCATTCAACTCAACAGGCACCGTGGCCTCACCGAACTGGGTGAGTCGTGAGACAACCTGGCCGAGAGCCTCCAGCCAAACCGCGTTTACACCTGACCGGTGCGCAAAGGCCAAAGCCGATTGGTCGGTATTTACGATCGCAGAGATCGAAGGGTAGATCTGCTCAGCCTGCATTGGGCACCTCCGAAAGAGGATCGAGGTCGTAGCTGCCGCAGACCGGGCATACTAGGACCTCTGCTTCACCTTCTGGCGTGTGCTCTGCAGCATGAACTTCGCGCACCTGGTGCAGGGAAAAATGCCGGCCGCAGTTGCGGCACATGTGGGTGAGCGCTGGTGATTGAACGCGCGTCATGCTGAGGCTCCTTGCCAGTGATCGGCAGTGAGGTTTGCGAAGCGGGTTTGATTGGCAATGAAGGCTGCACGGACATATCCAGTCGGCCCTTGGCGCTGCTTGCCGAGGATCAGCTCGGCGATGCCCTTGTGCTCGGAGTCCTTGTTGTAGACCTCATCCCGGTAGACGAAGATGATCACGTCGGCGTCTTGTTCAATGGCGCCGCCATCGCGGAGGTCGGCATTGATTGGACGCTTGTTTGGCCGTCGCTCCAGCTCGCGGTTGAGCTGTGATAGGGCGATCAAGGGGCAGTGGAACTCTTTCGCAATTGCCTTGAGACCGTTTGAAATCTTCCCGATCTCATTTGCCCGGTTTTCTTGCCCGGGACAGTGCATTAGCTGCAGGTAATCGGCCATGATCAGGCATGGCTTTCCAAACCGCCGGCTCGCACGCCGTGTTTTCGCACGCATTGCTGCAGGGGTGAGATTCGCGCTGTCGTCGATGACCAGGCGGTTGCCGTAGCTATTCATCCTGTGAACCGCAGCAGTCAGTTTTGGCCAGTCCTCATCCAGCAGTTTGCCTTTCAACAGTCTGCTCAAGTCGATGTGTCCCAGGATGGCCAACATCCGATAAATCAACGCCTCAGTTGGCATCTCCATGCTGTAGATCACGACGATTTTGTCTGGCGAGCTTGTGAGAGCGGCGTCTACTACGCTCAAGCAGAAGGAGGTCTTACCCATGGAGGGGCGTGCACCTACGATGATCAGATCTGCGGGTTGGAGACCCCCTGTCATTTCATCGAGGTCAGTGATCCCAGTCGGGACGCCCGTGACGGTTACATTGCCATTGAAGTGAGCATCGATCTTTTCAACGACCGCTAGAAGAGCGCTGTTCAAGTCAGCAAATTCGCCGACAGCGCGGCCTTCGCCTAAGGCATAGAGCTTCTGCTCGAGCAATTCCTGGACCGCCGTCGCTTCTGCTTGCTGATCAGCAGCCTCGCGGGAGCCTTGGAAGCACAACGACATGAGGCGGCGAAGGTGCGAGCGGTTTCGAACTATCTCCGCGTAGTGAACGATGTTTGCGACGGAGGGCGTGTTCTTCGCGAGTTCGCCGAGGTACCCCAAGCCACCGACTTCTTCAGGAATCGGCAGGACCTCGGCAATCGTCACCACATCGAACGGGCTGTTCTTTTCAGACAGGCTCTGGATCGCCTTGAAGATCTTTTTGTGTTCGCCCCGGAAGAAATCGTCAGCTTGTAGCCGATCACCAACCAGGTCCCAGGCATCGTTATCGAGCATCAGCCCGCCCAAGACCCCCTGCTCGGCCTCGATCGAATGAGGTGGTGAGAGGTTCAGATCGATCATCTGGAACCTCCGAGGGCAATGGCTGGCTGTGTATCGCGACCGACTCCACGGTGGAGCTGTGCCCGCTGGCCCTGCTGAATTCCAGCTTGCAATGAGCTACTGTCATGGCCTTTGGCTTCGCTCGGCGTGATAGTGGAACGTTCCAACTGTGGGTGATGTAGGTTTAAGTACGCGGTGATATCAGCCTGGGTCTCTGGATCTAGGTCACCGGCAAACTCTCGAACTTTGAATGCCACCGCAGCGATCCATCCTTCGGCAAATAGTTGCCCACGACGACGTTTGGTTTTCAGCTGGCATCGTTTCTGCTGCGAAACATGCTCGCGACGGGCTTTTTGCAACTGCAGGATCAAACTGCTGTAGGCATAGGCAGCCAGATCCGGACCTATCCCCTTGCCCAGAAATTTGAAGCAGTACCCCTTCGATGGGTGGTAATAGGAAAGGTGGCTGCAGTCGAACGCGGTCGCGCACGTTGCGGCTAGAGAGTGCAGCCAGTCTGCTGGCGAGCGACGAGTCCCCGTTGGAATGCTTGCTTCAAGTACGAGACTGGCACGAAGCTCGTCGGACTCGATGTTGTACCGGGCCATGAGAGATCGGGCCTGGCGCAATGCGGTTGCTGCCTCGTTGGTGTTTGCCCCTGGGTTGTAGGCCAAGGCCATCAGCTTGGTGACTTTGTCGAGGATCTTTTCCTTGTCCATCAGGAACCCTCCCTGAGGCGAAGAGGCCGACTGATCAAGGAAGATATGAACGCGGCTAGGGTTTTCAGCGAACCGAAGTCAAACAGCTCACGTAGGCGAATGGGGACGATGTTCATTCATCGCCTCCTGCATTCTTGTAGAGAGGGTCCGCACCGATGAAAACCTCCGCAGGCACAGCTGGCCACTCAGCGCGGAGAGCTGCAAAATTGCCCTCGTTCCAGCAGCGCAGGAACTCCATGGGGGACTCACATGGATGTTCTAGGACATATTGGATAGCCGCCACAGCTGCATTGGGAAGGCACAGATCAAACGCAAAAGTGCCATCGTCGCCCACCGTGAAATTGCCGGTGTTGAGCTGGAATGGCATTCCATTCAGCTCCACTTTTACAGGCGCCCAGGCGGGTTCTTGGTGCTCCTGCCTGATCGTTGCTAGGCGATCCTGGAGCATTCCCAGCGTGAGTGTTTTAGGGAGGGATACCTTCATGGCGCTTCCCCTTGTCCACTACTTTGGAGCAAGGCCGCTTTCCACTGGCGCAGTGTCTCGCTTTCGTCTGCCGTCAAGGCTGTCACGGCAACAGCTTCGGCCACCTTTTCCTGAAGAAGTCGCAGGCGTTCCTCAACCGATGAACCATCGTCATAAGCAAGGTGGCTGGTCAGGTCGCTGATCATGAAGTAACGGAGTGATCTGATATTGCCGACACGGTGTTGCTCAGCCGATTGTCCGAAGAGCCGATCAGGTGTTTTCAGCTCGTTTCTGAGGTAAACGTTGAATTCAGAAGGGTTGTAGGTGGTGTAGAACTGCCGTGCACGATTCAGGATGAGTGCAGCTTTAATGGTGTCCAGCAGCTCGTTATGGGCGTCGGTGGGCAATGGGAATGTACGGGCAACCAACTGCTTCGCCAGTGCGTCCCGCGCATCTTGTCGGCGCTTCGTATTTTTCTCGGTCCGAACCCGCTTTTCTTTTGCATGGGTCACGCTCTGGCCGACCGACTCTACAAGTCGGGAGGCATCCAACAGCAGTTGGCACTGATCTGGAGTTAGAAGTGCGCCCAAATTTGCTATGAGACCTTCGCCGCGCTGGCGTCCGTTTGCAAGGTTCCGCAACTCGGTCGCTGTCGCGGTGAGCTTTGTCTGAACGCTGCGCAGGTTTTGGGAACTGAACATGTTCCCGAGCCGGGCAACCTCGTCAGGGGTAAAACCAACTGCTTGAGATATTTGAGGCTTAGTCACGACGTGCCTCCTTGACGATTTCGGCTACTCGCTCTTCGGTCATTGCTTCGAAGCGGTCCGTCCACTCTGGAAAGGCCTCGATCGCCAAGCTGCGGATAATGTTCAGCGCCGCCGGTGACTTACGGTTCGAAGGTTGGCGGTATTCCAGCCGGTGCGCCGGTACACCTTGGCTTGCGGCTTTCTTGAAGATGACGGCGTCGGGAATGATTGATTGAAGGACGGTGTAGTCAGGGTTCCCGTCGAAAATTTCACGGACGGTGCGGTGGATCTCGCGCGCGTCAGCAGTTTCGTCCAGTCCGTTGATGATGATGTTGATGTGCGGAATGGTGAGGCCGAGGCGTGCGTAACTGCGCAGGCCATCCATCATGTGAATGGTCCCACGGCTGAATTCGCGCGCGGCCAACATGTTCGGGGGGAGGGGGGAGAGGATAATATCGGATGCAAGAACGACCATTTCCAGCATGGCCGAGCGGGCGCCCTGGGTATCGAAGAGGATGAGGTCGTAATCGGCATCGAAAGCCGACATCAGGTTCGCTAGTCGAAGTCTCCCGTCGGGTGCCTGCAGTATGAGGTTGTTCAGTTGGTTGTTGGCGTCGTTGGAGATGATGACGTCCAGGTTCTTGATCGAGGTGCGGGAGATGATCTTGTCCCTGCCCGTCTCGTTGTAGGACAGCAACTCGAAAATTCCGCCCGGAGCGGTGTATTCGAGAGGATAGTAGGAGGATGCTGAGGGCTGGACTGGGTCCAGATCGATGAGGAGCGTACGCAGGCCTGCGTCAGCGATGAATGCGCCCAGGTTGGTGGAGCCGGTGGATTTTCCGGTGCCGCCTTTGGTGGAAACCTGGCCTGCTCGTTTTGCTTTCTTCGGGTGTGTCATTGCCATGCCTCTAATGTGGATTTCATTAGAGGCTGCGTGTCTAGGCGTTGGAATGGAGCTTAAAACCCCTCCCTAGGTGGACATCCCGGCCTAGATCCCAATTGTCTTTTAACCAATTGGTCGTAGGTTCGAATCCTACACGACCCACCATTTTCACAGCGGTTCGTATGTACTAGGAAGCAAATGCTCTGTCAGAGCCAGTCCAGTCGTACCGCCGTCCGAGGCGAACCTTAGAGGCGCTTCGGTGTGACGTAGATATGAAACAGCCCGCGACCTTTACTGGTTCGCGGGCTTTTTCGTTTATGGGCCGCTCTCGTAGGCTCGTGAAAGAAAATACGAAAAACACAACCCGACAAAGATCCCATCCCAGGCCGCAGACGCGGCTGTCTCGCTACCAAGCTTCATAAGCACGGCGACGCCGATGGCGTGCCGTTGCCCTTTCTCCTTTCTGGCCTCCCAGCCAGCGCTATCAGCTACGCATAGTCATTCCTGCATCCCCGCAGCATCGCCTCGTGGCTATCAACGAGCAGACGAACAGCACGGCTCATTTCTGGCGATTCCCTTCCTAAATCACAAAAAGAACAGCGCTACCATTCATTCGATTGACATGGATCGATATGTGGTGGATTATTTTTATTAAGTGATTTTGTAGAATCGCACAGCGATACGGAGTCTAAATTGTACGATCCTCTTGTCAATGCTACCCCTGGCGCAGGAATGCCACATTCGCCCTCCTATTGGGTTGATACAGCGGGTGAGGCCCCGGATGACGATGGCCCGATCTCGGGTGCAGTCGATGTAGAGGTTGCCATCATCGGGGCCGGCTACACGGGGCTCAGTTGCGCGCTGCATCTGGCTCGTGATCATGGGATCAATGCCGTGGTGCTGGAGGCGAATCAGGTGGCCTGGGGGTGCAGCGGTCGTAATGGCAGTTTTGCGCGTATTTCCGGTGGTCGTGTGCCGCTGGCACAGTTGATCAAGCGCTACGGCGCAACCAGGGCCAAGGCCTATTTCGAGGAGATGTCCGACGGGCTCAACACCGTTCGCGGACTGATCCGCGACGGAGCGATCGCCTGCGATCCTCAGCCCGATGGCGTCTACAAGGTGGCGAGCCATGCGTCACACGTCGAGGCACTCAAGCACGAGGTGGGCCTGTACAACGATGTATTGAACTACCGCGCCGAGTTTGTCAGTGGCAGCCAGGTGCATTCGGTGCACAGCGGCGCCGAAGCATTCGGTGCCTTGTATATGCCGGACGGGTTTTCCATGCACCCACTCAAGCTGGCCTGGGGGCTTCACCGCATGGCGCGCACGGCCGGTGCCAGGGTGCATACCTCGTCACCGGTGATGGAGTGGCACAGCAGCAACGGTGTTCATCGTTTGGTCACGCCTGGTGGTGTGGTCACGGCCCGCAAGGTCGTGGTGGCGACCAATGGCTACACCTCGCCAGCACTGAACAGGGCCACTGCCGGACGTGTGCTGCCGGTTCATTCGCAAATCATCGTGACCCGCCCCCTGACTTCGGAAGAGAAGCGGCTCAGCCTTCCAGGCAGCGAATGCATGTTCGATACCCGCAACCTGCTCTCGTATTACCGACGCCTGCCGGACGACCGCATTTTGTTCGGTGGACGCAGCGCCATCACCGGTCGGGAGGCGGACGATCCTCGTCACAGGCAGAACCTGCACGACGCGCTGTGCCGCAAGTTTCCGGTACTGGCCGGTATTGAAGTGGATTACAACTGGGGCGGCTGGGTCGCGGTCAGCGAAAACTCGCTGCCCTTCATCTGCCGGGTGCCGGGGCTCGACAACGTGTACGCCGGTGGTGGTTATGCCGGTAGCGGTGTGTCGTTCTCGGTGCAGACCGGCAAGCGCCTGGCGCAGATGCTGACGGGGACAACGCAGCCCACCTCGATCGATTTCCTGCACCAGGTTCCCAAGCGTTTCCCCTTCCAGCCGTTCCTGCGGTTGGGGCAACGCATGACCTACGCCTGGTATCGCTTCAAGGATTCCCAATAGGCTTTTCGCATCCCGTATGTTTGCGGTAGAGGCCGGAATTAGAGAGGCACAAGTGCTGCCTCCGTCATTATAAAAAGAGTGGTTCGGGTGATTTCGCCCCGCGTTCGATTCAACTGTCTAACTAAAATAACTCAGGAGTTGAAAATGCATTCGATCAATAAGCGCTTGGCTGGCGTGGCGCTGGCCTTGTCCGTGTGTTCCGTGGCCCCTGTGCAGGCTGCGGGTACCGTTACATTCGCTGGTTGGGGCGGGGCGTTGCAGGACGCTGAACGCAAGGCCTATCTCAAACCGGCAGAGGCGGCCCTGGGGATCAGGATCCAGGAAGACAACATGGACGGTCTGGCCGCAGTGCGTGCCCAGGTGATGTCGGGCAAGCCGAAGTGGGACGTGGTCGAGCTGGCCTCCAATGATTGCGTGCTCGCCCAGGAACAGGGCCTGACCGAACCCCTCGATTACTCGGTGATCAGCACCGAAGGCGTGGCAGCCAATTTCTACGGCAAGAACTGGATCGCCAGCAATGCCTACTCCACCGTGTTGGCCTGGGCCAACGATGCCAACGGCAATGCGCCAAAAACCTGGAAGGAGTTCTTCGATCCCCAGGTCAAGGCCTCCCGCGCCATGTATCGCCAGCCCTATACCACGCTGGAGCTGGCCCTGATCGCTGACGGTGTGTCCCCCAAGGCTCTTTATCCATTGGATGTCGACCGTGCCTTCAAGGTGCTGGAGCGTATCAAGCCGCAGGTGGTCAACTGGTGGCGCAGCGGTACCGACTCCGCGCAATTGCTGCGCAGCCGCGAAGTGGATGCCCTGGCGATCTGGGCCTCGCGGGTCGAAGACCTGAAGAAGTCCGGCGAGAACGTCGACTACACCTATGATCACGCGCTGCTCGACTACGACTGTGTGGTCGTGCCCAAGGGCGCGCCGAACAAGGAACTGGCCATGAAGCTGATTGCGCAGATCATGAAGCCGGAAAGCCAGGCGACACTGGTCACCCTGATTCCAAACCCGCCCATCAACGTCAAGGCCTACGACACCGACATCATCCCGCCCGCCATGGCCGCGACCTTGCCAACCGCACCTGCGAACGTCGACAAGGTGGTGTTCTTCGACCCGGTCTGGTGGCAGGCGCACCAGGCGGAAGTCCAGCGTCGTTTTGACTTGTTCATCCAGAATTGATGGGAGGCTCGGGTATGTCCGGTTTCAAGAGGAAAACTTTGCATACGGCCGTCGTGGCCGCATTGGCCCTGGCCGCAAGCTGTACCGCGCTGGCCGACAGCCTGACGTTTTCGGGCTGGGGTGGAGCATTGCAGGATGCCGAGCGCAAGGCCTACCTGGAGCCTGCGGCCAAGGTGCTGGGCGTGACGATCAAAGAAGACAACATGGATGGCCTGGCGGCGGTGCGCGCCCAGGTCATGTCGGGCAAGCCGAAATGGGATGTCGTGGAGCTGGGCAGCACGGAGTGCGCCCAGGCCCAGCAGGAAGGCCTGGTCGAACCCCTCGACTACTCGGTGATCGATGCGACTCACGTCGACAAGAGCGTGGTCAGCAGTCACTGGATCGCCAGCCATGCCTACGCCACCGTCGTGGCTTGGGCCGATGACACCGGTGCTCCCGTGGCGAAGAACTGGCAGCAGTTTTTCGATCCGCAGGTCAAGGGCGCCCGTGCCCTGTATCGGCAACCCTGGTTGACCATGGAGGCGGCGTTGCTGGGTGACGGCGTTGCGCCGAAAGACCTGTATCCGCTGGATGTCGAGCGCGCCATCAAGGTGCTCGAGCGGATCAAGCCACAGGTGGTCAACTGGTGGAGTGCCGGTGCCGACTCGGCGCAGCTGTTGCGCAGCCGCGAGGTCGACTTCCTGGCGATCTGGAACGGACGGGTGAATGATGTCAAGTCCAGCGGCGAGAAGGTGAACTACAGCTTCGACGGCGCCCTGTTGAGCCATGACTGCCTGATCGTTCCCAAGGGGGCGGCCAACAAGGACCTGGCAATGAAGCTGATCGCCCACATCATGACGCCGCAGAGCCAGGCAGCCCTGGCGACGCTCATTCCCTACTCGCCGGTCAACAGCCAGGCATACCAGGAGCCGGCGATCACCGAGGAGCTGGCGGCACGCCTGCCCACCTCGCCGCAGAACATCGACAAGGTGGTCTCGGTGTCTCCCGAGTGGTGGATAAGCAATCAAGCTGCCGTTCGCCAGCGCTTCGCCTTGTTCCTGGCGCATTGACGGTTGCTGCCAGACGCGAAGTAAGGAAGGGCGCCTCGGCGTCCCTGCTTCAATAAAAAGGGCTGAAGTTGCCCGTTTGTGCCGAGTGTGTGTATGTCCGAAGACCCTAAACTTTCGATGTCGATCGACATCGAGAACCTTACCAAGACCTACGACAGCTTTGCTGCGTTGGATGATGTCTCACTCTCGATCAAGAGTGGCGAATTCCTTTCTCTGCTCGGTTCCTCGGGGTCCGGCAAGACCACGCTGCTGATGGCGCTGGCCGGTTTTGTTCGCCCTGACGCCGGCAGTATTCGCTTTGGCGGTCGGGAGATGATTTTCGAGCCGCCCCACAAACGCGATGTCGGCATGATGTTCCAGAGCTACGCACTGTTCCCGCACATGAACGTGTTCCAGAACGTCGCCTACCCGCTGAAGCTGCGCGCTTACGCACGCGCTGAAATTCGCCAGCGGGTGGAGCAGGCATTGGCCACGGTAGAGCTCGACCATTTGATCGAGCGAAATATCACCGAGATGTCGGGTGGTCAGCGCCAGCGGATTGCCCTGGCCCGGGCCATCGTCTTCGAGCCGAAGATCCTGTTGATGGATGAGCCGCTGTCGGCGCTCGACAAACGCCTGCGGGAAACCATGCAACTGGAACTGCGCCGCTTGCATGAGCGCCTGGGCATGACCGTAGTCTACGTGACCCATGACCAGCGCGAAGCCTTGACCATGTCCGACCGCATTGCGGTGATGAGCAAGGGCAGGATTCGCCAGATCGATACGCCGGTGAACCTCTACGAGCGCCCGGCCAATCGCTTCGTTGCAGAGTTCGTCGGCGAGTCGTCCTGCCTGCCGGTGGTGCCGCACGAAGGGGGCGCTCGATTCCAGGGGCGTTCCCTGGCCACTGTCAGCGCGGTGGCCGGGCTCAAGAACCCTAGCCTGGTGGTTCGTCCGGAAAAACTGCAATTCGTTTCGGCCGATGCCACTGGGTACAACCAACTTTACGGCCATGTCACCGATGTGATTTTCCAGGGTGAGAGCCAACTGGTGCAGATCGACCTGGGCGAGGGCATGTCGGTCGCCATCCGCCGGCCGACCCGCAGCTCCGAAAGCGGCCGCCTGCCAGCCCGTGGCGAGGCCGTGGTGCTTGGCCTGCACCCGCAGGACACCCTGGTGGTTGGAGACGAACCATGAGCATTGGCGATCTGGACGCGTTGAATGCCCGTCGCTTGCGCAGTGCCGAGCGGCGTCACCGCTGGTATCTGTTCGGCTCGGGATTGCCTGCGTTGCTGCTGGTGCTGCTGACCTTCGTCCTGCCGATCGGCTGGTTGTTCTGGCTGTCGTTGTTCGATGCCAACGGCCAGTTGACGGTGGAGAACTACACCCGGCTGCTGGAGCCGATCTATGTGCTGACGTTCGTGCAGACCTTCAAGATCAGCATCATTGTCACCATCGCCTGCGTGCTGATCGGCTACCCCTACGCCTACTTCATGGTCAAGGGCGCGCGCTGGCTGGCCAACCTGGCCATGGGGCTGCTGCTGGTGTCGCTGTGGACCTCGCTGCTGGTGCGTACCTATGCGTGGCTGATCATCCTGCAGCGTCGCGGTATCGCCAACGACCTGCTGATGAGCCTGGGCCTGACCGACACGCCGCTGGCACTGGTGCATAACCTGACCGGCACGGTGATCGGCATGGTGCACATCATGCTGCCATTTATGATCCTGCCTCTGTATGCCGCGATGAAGAGCATCGACCCGATCTACAACCAGGCGGCGGCCACCTTCGGCGCGTCGCCTTCCCGGGCCTTTCGCGATGTGTTCCTGCCGTTGTCGCTGCCGGGGCTGGCGGCCGGTGCCACCCTGGTATTCGTGATCACGCTGGGCTTCTATGTCACGCCTGCGCTGCTGGGTGGTGGCAAGGTGCAGATGATCTCCATGCGGATCGAGAGCGATGTCTCGATGTATGCCAACTGGGGAGCGGCGTCTTCGCTGGGCGTGGTGCTGTTGCTGGCCACCCTGCTCATGTTGTTCATCGTCAAGAAGGGCGCCGGCCTCAGCCGGCGCAGCGAGTGAAATCATGATCGGATTCAAGCAAACCCTGATGGCTGCCCTGCGTGGTTCCTGGCTGTACGTGCTGGTCCTGGCGACCATGCTGTTCCTGGTCCTGCCGACCCTGATCGTGATTCCCATGTCGCTGTCCGATGCGCGCTACCTGAGTTTTCCGCCCAAGTCGCTGAGCATCGAGCCGTTCTTCAGCTATTTCGCCTCCCTGGAGTGGCGCAGCGCGACGGTGGTGTCGCTGATCACCGCGACGCTGACCATGCTGCTGGCCACCACGCTGGGCACGGCGGCCGCGTATTCGCTGCATGTCACCCAATCGCGGCTGACGGGCGTGCTGCGTGGCCTGCTGATGGCGCCGATGATCGTGCCGACGATCTTCATCGCCATCGGCCTGTTCTTCGTCTATGCCCGCATGGACATGAACAACACCATCCCCGGCCTGGTGCTGGCGCACACGCTGTTGGCGCTGCCTTACGTGGTAATCAACGTCAGCGCCGGCCTGCGCAGCTACGACATGACCCTGGAGCAGGCCGCATGCATTCTCGGGGCGACCCGGCTGCGGGCGTTCTTCGACGTGACCTTGCCGCAGATCCGCTTTTCGGTGATCGCCGCCGCCATGTTCGCCTTTGCCATCTCCCTGGACGAAGCGGTGATCTCGCTGTTCATCAGTGGCGGTGACAGTTCCACCCTGACCAAGCGCATGTTCAGTTCGCTGCGCTCGGAGATCGATCCGCTGATCGCGGTGGTGGCGACACTGATGACGCTGCTGTCGATCAGCATGCTGTGCATCAGCATCATGGCCCAGCGCAAGGCCCGGAGGGCGGCGGCATGAGGGGTGTCGACCTGCGGCTCGAACACGCCAGCGGCGAGGTGGTCGGGTTCTTCTGGAACGGTCGCCCGGTTCAGGGACGCCGGGGCGAAAGCCTGGCCGCGGCCTTGTTGGCCAACGGCATCAAGGTGCTGGCCTGGACGCGCAAATCCCACCGGCCGTTGGGCTACTCGGGCAATTACCTGAGCGGGGTGCTCGCGCGGGTGGATGGCGTGCCCAACGTGCGTCTGGACTTGTTCCCGGTGGCGGCCGGAGTGCGGGTGGAGATGCAGAACTGCTGGCCGAGCCCGGCGTTCGATGTGTTGCGCCTGTCGCGGCTGATTCCGTCGGGCTGGATCCAGGGCGGTTTCGAGCACACCAACCTGGTGCCCAGTGGAACGGCGTTGTTCCAGCGTTGGGAAGCGATCCTGGCGTTTCTCGCCGGGTCGGCCAGGCCGGCCACCCCCACCGGGGAGGTCGCAGTGCCGCCGGCCCGTCGCTTGAGCGCCGGGCGCCTGGTGATCGGTGGCGGGCCCGCCGGCTGCGCGGCGGCCAATGAGGCGGCTGCGCAAGGGCTGGATGTGGTGCTGGTCACCCGTGGTCATGACCTGGCGCGGTATGCCCGGGCCGCCGGCCTGGCTCGGCCAGTCCTGGATGAGCGGGTGACACTGGTCACGGGCGTCGAGGTTTTTGGTGCCTACCGCGAGGGCGAGCTGCTGCTGGGCGCGCCCCATGACCCAAGCCTGGGTGCGCTGGCGCTCGAAGCCGAGGAGATTGTCCTCGCCACCGGACGGCGCGCCTGCCCGCCGGTGGTCCCCGGTATGTGGCTGCCGGGGGTGATGGAGGCACGCACGGCCCTGATCATGGCCAGTGAGCAGGCCGTGGCGCCGGGCGAGCGGGTGGTCGTGGTGGGCAACGGTGATCAGGAGGCATTGGCCAGGCGCTTGCGCCAGTTGGGCGTGAAGGTCGTGGCGGTGCGCCCGTTGGGCGATTTGCGTCGGGTAGCGGGGCGCAACAGGGTCAAGGCAGCGTATTTTGCCGAGCGCATTGCCTGCGATGCGCTGGTACATTCCGGCCCTTGGCTGACAGAGGCCAGCCTGACCTTCCAGGGTCGCGCCGAAGGCTTGCTGCAGTTGCGCGAGCAACGCCCTTGCGACTGGCAAGTGGTGGGGGCTGCCGCCGAGCCGGACCAGCCGGTGCCCGTGGCGGCGCCAGCGTCCCGTCACACCTTGTTGTGCCCGTGCTTCGACGTGTCCAGCCATGAGGTGCAAGCGCTGGTAGAGCAGGGCATCACCGATCTGGAAGTGATCAAACGCCTGACTTCGTGCGGCATGGGCCCTTGCCAGGGACAACCCTGCTGGGATTCGCTGCGCGCCTGGGTCAGTGCCCGAAGCGGTATCGCCCTGGAGCTGCTGGCCAGGCCGACGCTGCGCCCGCCACGCCGGGCCCTGAGCGTCGCTCAGGCCGCGGGCCTGGCCGATGTAGTCGAGCCTTTGAAATGAATACGCCTAATCCTTTGCCTGCCAAGGCATCGATCATCATTGTCGGCGCAGGGATCCAGGGCCTGTCGCTGGCGTTCTATCTGGCAGAACTGGGCGTGCGCGACATTCTCGTGCTCGACGCCGGCTACTGGCAGGGCGGTGCCTCGGGCCGCAACGGTACGCTGATTCGCGGTGCCTTCAGCTCTCCCGAGTGGACACGTTTCTTCGCCCATTCCTGCGAATTGTGGCAAGGCCTGTCCAGGCGCCTGGGCGAGAACGTCATGTATTCCCGCCGCGGCTACACCATGGTGGGCGAGCGCAGTGCCACGGCCGGATTGCTCGACCGCACGCTGGCCGTGCACAAGGAATGCGGGATCCATTCCCACCTGCTGACACCGGGCCGGTTGCGTGAAGTGCTACCCGCCCTGGCCCATGAACGGGTGAGCGCGGCGTTGCACCTGCCTGACAGTGGCGTGGCGCCTCATCATGCCGCCATGCACGCCTATCGCCGGGCGTGCGAGGCCCGGGGCGTAAGCATTCACTATCGCACCTGCGTCACCGCCATCGACCAGAGCGCCGGGCGGGTTGCCGGGGTGCGGGTCGGCGACCAGCGGATTGCCAGCGACACCCTGGTACTGGCCGGTGGTGCCCAGAGCAATGCCCTGGCGCAGATGGCCGGAGTACCGCTGGATGGCTACCCGATGCGCCTGGAGGCCATGGCGCTGGAACCCACGCGGCCCCTGATCGGTCCGGCCGTGGCGTTGCTGGATCGGCTTTGCTATATGCATCAGACCGCGCGTGGGGAAGTGGTGGGAGGGGCCGAGGTGGCCGAGCGCCCGCAACACACCCTGAATGCCGATGTGCCCGTGATGGCAGCCACCGCGCGGGCGTATCTGGAGATGTTTCCGCAACTGGGCCACGCCCGGATCCTGCGCCAATGGGCGGGGCTGGTACACATCTCCAAGGATTTCGGGCCGCTGCTGGGCGCCCATCATGCGTTGCCGGGGCTGTTTGTCAGCGCTGGCTGGTGTTATGGCCACGCAGGCGCTCCGGCTGCCGGCGAGCTGTTGGCCAAGGCAATTGTCAGCGGGCAGGTGGACGAGCGCATGCGCCCGTTCGCCGTGGACCGATTCGAACTGAACCGGCCAGTGGTAGAACCTGGCATCGTACTGAGTCATTTCGAATGAGCGAGCCAAACGGGTACCGTACGCCCTCGAACCCGCATAACCTGAAACGTACCGTGATGCGTATGCCGATGCTGCAGAATAAGGATAAATCCATGAGTTCCCTGGAAGACTCGCCACTTTTCATCACTGCCCTGTCGAAAGGGCTTTCGATCCTGACGGCATTCCGAGCCGGGCGGCCGAGCATGAGCCTGGTCGAGCTGGCCGAACACACGGGGCTGAACAAAAGCACCGTGCAGCGTTCCGCCTTTACCCTCGAAGCGCTGGGCTATCTGTACAAGGAGCCTGTGACCAAGCGTCTTCGCCTGGCGCCCAAGTCGCTGGACCTGGGCACCGGCTATCTGCAGACCAGCGAATTGATCGAGCGCTCCAATCCGTATCTGCATGAGCTCAACCGCAATGTCGAGGAAAGCTGCAACCTGCTCGAACCCTGCGGGTTGGACATGCTCTACGTGGCACGTTTCCCAAGCCACAAGCAGATTGCCATCCACATGCCGTTGGGCCGGCACCTGCCCATGTACTGCACATCGGCGGGCCGTGCTTACCTGGCAGCGCTGCCGGAAGACGAGTCCGACGCGATCCTGATGGCCTCCGAGCGTCAGGGCTATACCGCCAGCACGGTGACGGAACTGGACCAACTGCGTGCGTTGGTCGCCGAAGCCCGCAGCGCCGGGTATGCCTATGCCCAGGAAGAGTACTTCGCCGGCGATATCAGCGTTGCCGCCGCCGTGGTCAATGCCGATGGCTATCCGTTGGGCGCGGTCAACATTTCCGTGCCGTTCAGCCGCTGGACCCTCGAGGACGCGCGTAGCCAACTGGCGCCCAAGGTCATCAACACCGCCCGAAACATAGCCAGCGCGACGCGCAGTTTACGCCCCGTGGGCTGACGCCCCGGGGAACCCCTTGCACCCGCACACCCTGCTGCCGGCCCTGGCCGGCGGTATAGGTGTCCCATTGCCCGAAACCCAGGCGTACGTGAAGGAGAGAGTTATGAGTCAGACCATGAAGGCTGCGGTCCTGCACGCTGTAGGTGAGCCGCTGCGTATCGAGCAAGTGCCGATTCCGAAGCCCGGCCCCGGCGAAATCCTCATTCGTATCGCGGCCTGTGGCGTGTGCCACAGCGACCTGCATGCGATTGACGGCGACTGGTCCGCATTGCCGACGCTGCCGCTGATCCCCGGTCATGAAATCACCGGGCATGTGGCGGCCCATGGTGCCGGTGTCAGCGAACCGCCGATCGGCGCAGCCGTCGGCATGCCGTGGATGTACAGCGCGTGCGGCACCTGCGAGTTCTGCCTGGGCGGCATGGAAACCATCTGCGCCCAGCGCGAATCCACCGGCTACAGCAAGCAGGGCGGCTACGCCGAGTACATGGTGGCGCCGGCCGCCTTTGTCGCCACCATCGAGCCGGGGGTCGATCTGTACGCCCTGGCGCCCATCCTTTGCGCCGGAGTGACTACATACCGGGGCCTGAAGCGCTCCCGTGCCCGGGCGGGGCAGTGGGTGGCGGTCATGGGCATCGGCGGCCTGGGCCATGTGGCGGTGCAGTATGCCGTCGCCATGGGCTTGCGGGTGGCGGCCATCGATGTGTCCGCCGACAAGCTGGAACTGGCACGCAGTTATGGTGCCGAGTGCCTGGTCGACGCCCTCGACAACCCGGTGGAAACCCTCAAGCGGCACATCCCGGGTGGCGTCCACGCGGTACTGGTGACGGCCACTGCCAATGCCGCCTTCGAGCAGTCGGTGAAGATGCTGCGCCCTGGCGGCACGGCGGTGTTCATCGGCTTGCCCGGTGGCGATGCCGATACGGTGCGCGCATCGATCTCCAGCATCAGCGGCTGGGAGCTGTCCATCACCGGCTCGAACATCGGCACCCGGCAGGACCTCAACGAGGCGGTGGCCTTCGCCGCCCGCGGCCAGGTCAAGGCCCAGGTCAACCTGGAGCGCCTGGACGACATCAACGACATCTTTGCGCGCATGCGTCAGGGCCAGTTGGTGGGCCGCACGGTGCTGAAAATTGCCTGAGCTATTCACCTTCAACAGCATTCAACCACCCAACAGGAATCACCTCATGACCATCACTCGTCTGCAACCCAACCCCGGCCTGCTCAGCCACGCGCTGGTGCACAACGGCATCGTCTACATCACCGGCCAGGTGCCGGCCGACCGCACCCAGGATGTCTCCGGGCAGACTGCCCAGGTCCTGGCGCGGATCGATGCACTGCTGGCCGAAGCCGGCTCCGACAAGTCGCACATCCTGTTCGCGCAGATCTGGCTCAAGCATGCCGTGCAGGACTTTGCCGCCATGAACGCCGTGTGGCGCGAGTGGATCCCGCAGGACGCGCTGCCGGCACGGGCCACCGTGGAGGCCAACATGGCGGCGGAGAACATCCTCGTCGAAATCGCCCTGCAGGCAGCGGTCAAGGCCTGACCGGCCCCTGAACAGCCGGCTTTCGGCATCGGAGAATATGCATGAGCAGTATCGTTCCTCATCTCATCAACGGTGTGCGGGTCCAGGGGACCGGGCGCACTGCTGACGTCTACAACCCGTCCACCGGCACCGTGGTCAGGCAGGTGGCGCTGGCCGATGCGGCCACCCTGCAGCAGGCCATCGAGGCGGCCAGGACTGCCTTCCCGGCGTGGCGTAATACGCCGCCGGCCAAGCGTGCGCAAATCATGTACCGCTTCAAGCAATTGCTGGAGCAACACGAAGCCGACATCGCGGCGATGATCAGCGAAGAGCACGGCAAGACACTCGAAGACGCAGCAGGCGAACTCAAGCGTGGCATCGAGAACGTGGAGTTCGCCTGCGGCGCACCCGAGCTGCTCAAGGGTGACTACAGCCGCAATGTCGGCCCGCACATCGACGCCTGGACCGACCTGCAGCCGGTGGGCGTGGTCGCCGGCATCACGCCGTTCAACTTCCCGGCCATGGTGCCGCTGTGGATGTACCCGCTGGCCATCGTCTGCGGCAACTGTTTCATCCTCAAGCCTTCCGAGCGCGACCCCAGTTCCACCCTGTACATCGCCGAACTGCTGATCCAGGCGGGGCTGCCCGCTGGCGTCATGAGCGTCGTGCATGGCGACAAGGAAGCGGTCGACGGCCTGATCGAGTCGCCGCACGTCAAGGCGCTGAGCTTTGTCGGCTCCACGCCCATCGCCGAATACATCTACAGCGAAGGCACCAGGCGCGGCAAGCGCGTGCAGGCCCTTGGCGGGGCGAAGAACCACGCGGTGCTGATGCCCGACGCCGACCTCGACAATGCCGTCGGCGCGCTGATGGGCGCGGCCTATGGCTCTTGTGGCGAACGCTGCATGGCGTTGTCGGTGGCGGTCTGCGTGGGCGATGCGATCGCCGATGCGCTGGTGGAAAAACTGGTGCCGCAGGTGCGCGCCTTGAAGATCGGCGCGGGCACCTCGTGCGGCCTGGACATGGGGCCGCTAGTGACCGGCGCTGCGCGGGACAAGGTCAAGGGCTACATCGACGCAGGCGTCGCCCAGGGCGCCACGCTGCTGGTGGACGGTCGCGACCTGGTGGTGGCCGGCCATGAACAGGGCTTCTTCGTTGGCGGCACGCTGTTCGACCGGGTGACCGCGCAGATGAGCATCTACACCGACGAGATTTTCGGCCCGGTGCTGTGCATCGTCCGCGTGCCGAGCCTGGAAGCGGCGATGCAGTTGATCAACGCGCACGAATACGGCAACGGCACCTGCATCTTCACCCGCGACGGCGAAGCGGCCCGGTTGTTCTGCGACGAGATCGAGGTGGGCATGGTCGGTGTCAACGTGCCGTTGCCGGTGCCGGTCAGCTACCACAGCTTCGGTGGCTGGAAACGTTCGCTGTTCGGCGACCTGCATGCCTACGGCCCTGACGGTGTGCGTTTCTACACGCGCAAGAAAGCCATCACCCAGCGCTGGCCGCGCCGTGCCAGCCATGAAACCGCCCAGTTCGCGTTCCCCAGCAACGCTTGAGTGGCCAAGGTCGGGTCAATCCTGTCGCGTGGGCGATGAGCCTCACGCGGCGTCCTGCTCACGTGGAGACAGACATGAACAACGCATTGAAGTTTTACATCGACGGCCAGTGGGTAGCCCCGCAGGCCGGCAACACCCTGGACGTGATCGATCCTGCCACCGAGCAGGCGTTCGTCCAGATCGCCGTGGGCGACGCCCGGGATGTCGACAAGGCGGTAGAGGCCGCTGCCCGGGCCTTCCCGGCGTTTTCGAATACGTCCGTTGCTGAACGCCTGGCCCTGCTCAAGGAAATCCTGCGTGTGTACAACCTGCGCTACGAAGACCTGGTCAAGGCTGTCAGCCAGGAGATGGGGGCACCGCTGCATTTTGCCCGTGATGCGCAGATCTGGAGCGGTCGCGCGCACCTGGAATCCACCATCAGCGCCCTGGAAAACTTCCGGTTCAGCGAGCAGCACGGTGCCACCCATGTGGTGCGCGAGGCCATTGGCGTGTGCGCCCTGATCACGCCGTGGAACTGGCCGCTGAACCAGATCGTCTGCAAGGTGGCGCCGGCCATCGCCGCCGGCTGCACCGTGGTACTCAAGCCCAGCGAAATCGCGCCGCTCACCGGCATCATCTTTGCCGAGATCCTGCATGAGGCCGGCGTGCCGGCGGGGGTGTTCAACCTGCTCAACGGCACCGGTCCCGACGTGGGCCAGCACATGGCGAGCCACCCGAAAGTGGACATGGTCTCGTTCACCGGCTCCACTCGCGCCGGCATCATCGTCGCCAAGACGGCGGCCGATACCGTCAAGCGCGTGGCCCAGGAACTGGGCGGCAAGTCGGCCAATATCCTGCTCGAGGACGCCGACCTCGACGTGGCGGTGGCCAAGGGCGTGCAGGGCTGTTTCTCCAACTCCGGGCAATCCTGCGACGCGCCGACCCGCATGCTGGTGCCGGCCAGCCTGCATGCCCGCGCGCTGGAGATCGCCAGGCTGACTGCCGGGCAATTGGTCACCGGCAGCCCGCTGGACGAAAAAACCAATCTGGGGCCGGTCATCAGCGAGGCACAGTTCAACAAGATCCAGGGGCTGATCGCCAGCGGCATCGAAGAGGGCGCCACGCTGGTCGCCGGCGGCCTCGGGCGGCCTGACGGGCTGGACAAGGGCTATTACGTGCGACCGACCGTGTTCGGCAACGTCACGCCGCACATGACCATCGCCCGCGAGGAAATCTTCGGTCCGGTGCTGTCGATCATGCCCTATGACACGCTGGAACAGGCGATCGAGATGGCCAACGACACGGTCTACGGCCTGGCGGCCTACGTGCAGTCACGGGATCTCGAAAAAGCCCGCGCCGTCGCCGGTCGCATGCGGGCCGGCTCGGTCTACCTGAACTACCCAAGCTGGGACACCTTCGCACCCTTCGGTGGCTACAAGCAGTCGGGTAACGGACGCGAGTATGCGGGGTGGGGCATCCATGACTTCCTGGAGATCAAGGGCATCGTCGGCTGGGGACAGCAGTGACTCGCCGGCAGCTCGCTTGATCAGCAAACCCGGGCGCGCTTCAAGGCGATTGAAAGATGAAATGGCTCGCTGCCGGTGACGGTCAGCGGGCTTTTTCGTTCATGGGGTTTCCGGAGGCCAGCCAGCGTTCAGATCAGCTCCGTTGGCATCGATTGCAATACGCCGATGCTCGGTTTCGCGAACAGGTACCCCTGCATCAACTCGATACCCAGTGCTGCAAGGGCGTCTCGTTCCTCGCGTGTTTCGATACCCTCCGCGATGACGGTGATGCCCAGGCGCCTGGCAACCAGGACGATCCCTTCGACAATGGCGCGTCGCACACTGTCCTGGCCGATGCCGCGGGTCAGCGCCATGTCGATTTTCAGCACCTGGGGCTGGAACATGGCCAGCAGGTTGAGGCCTGAATACCCCGAGCCGAAATCATCGATTGCTGTGGTGAACCCCTGGCGCTCGTATTCGAGGAAGATGGATTTCAGATGATCGGGATCCTCGACCTGCTCACCTTCGGTGACTTCGAACATGATCCGGTCGATGGGGAATGCCCATTCACTGGCGGCCTCCAGCGTTGCGCGGACACAGGTCTCGGCGCGGTAGACCGCGTTGGGAAGAAAGTTGATGCTCAGCTTGCAGTCCGGTATCGCCGGCATGCCGAGTTGTGCCGCCAACTCGATCGCCTTGACCCGGCACGCCTGGTCGAACCGATAGCGGTTGGTTTCATTGACCCTGGCCAGGATGCTGGCCGCCGACTGCCCATCAAGGCCCCGAACCAGAGCCTCGTAGGCATAAGGCTTTCCGGTGGTGACGTTGAAGATGGGTTGAAACGCCATGGTGAAGTCGAATCCCAGGCCGTCAGGGTTGCGGCACTCGGCACATCCGATTGGCTTGAACGATTTCAGTGGGATGGTTCGCATATAGCCAATCTCGTCGGTTCGAAATGTCGACCAGCCTCGCACAGGGTCTTCCAGGTCTTCAGGATTTTCCTGTTCGACCCGGACTGCAAGGAAGGGGTGGATTTAGAGACTTGATTTATATCCCAATCGTTCAGTACTGATTTGATTTTTCCCGTTTCTAGAATCGACTCATTTTGGCCTTGGCCGACGTTGAGGTTGATAGGAGTCCAGTTTTAACGTTGCGGGTTATCGCGAACCTGCGTCGTTGCATTGGCACTCGCGTAGCACCCGGTCCACGGCGCTCGACCGGTTTTTGCGCCAGGTACAGGTCAGTCTGGAAAGCGCAGGTGAGGCAGATACCTAGGCGTGTACCGAGACCTGGTTGCGCCCACCCTTCTTCGACGCATACAGCGCCTGGTCGGCCCAGGCGATCAGATCGGCATGGCTGTCCGAGGGCCGGGCGAGATCGGCGACACCCAGGCTGATGGTGAAGCGGATGCTCTGTCCCTCGTGCTGGACTTCCAGTTCCTCCACGGCTTTGCGCAGGCGCTCGGCGAAGGCCGTTGCGCCGAGCTTGTCGGTGTCCGACAGCACCACCGCGAATTCCTCGCCGCCGTAGCGTCCGGCCACATCGGTGTCGCGCACGTACTGGCGGAGCAGGGCGGCGACTTGCTCGATCACCTTGTCGCCGGCCTGGTGGCCGTAGGTGTCGTTGATGCGCTTGAAGTGATCGATGTCGAACATCACCAGGCTGGTGGGGTTGCCATGCCGTTGATGGCGGGCATACGCGACCTTGAGGCTGTCTTCCCAGTGACCACGGTTGTATAGCCCGGTCAGGCGATCGGTGCTGGACAGCTTCTGCAACTGGGCATTGGCTGACTGCAGCATATGCCGGTTGGTGGCGACGTCGGTCACGTCATAGATCACCAGGCAGAAGTGGCTGATGCTGCTGTCGGTGGAGCGCAGCGGGAACAGCGTGGTGTTCTGGTACATGAAGTCTTCCTGCCCGGTGATCGGCTGGTAGTTCTTGAACCGCACCAGATAGGGGCGTTGTTCCCATACGGTGAACGCTGCCGTGCCCAGGGTTGCGACGCTGTCGAGCTTGCGCCGGAACCACTCTTCGTTGACTTCGGGAAACAGCCTGAAGAACGACTGGCTGATGGCATCCTTGGGCGGCACCCCGGAGCGGTTCTCCATGAAGGTGTTCCAGACCTGCACGCAGTGGTCGCGATCGAGCACCACGACGCCGACATCGATGCTCTGCACGATCGCCAGCAGCCAGTGGAACTCGGTCAGATCAAGAGGTTTGTTCATGGCTCAGTTCATCAGGTACGCGAGTTTATGGGTGAGGCGTTCGATGGAGTCCTCGGTGAACAGCAGCAACAGGTCGAAGCTGATGTCATGCCCTTCGAGCCGATAGCTGATCTCCACCGCCAGCGTCTTCTTCCAGCGCCCCTGGTTGACCCGGATAAGCTCCTCGATATTGGCGTGCTGGCCGAGGATCTGCGGGTGGCACTGGGAGAACACCACATCGACCTGCTCGGCGATGCCGCTCAGGCAGGCGCCGATCAGGATGCTGGACAGGTCCAGGAGCATTTCCAGGTCGGAGGCATGGCTGCTCTGGTGCTTCATCAGGCGCGCCATATCGGCGATTTCGGCGTCATGGAACATCAGCAGCGCCTCGCCGGCGATACCGCCGCCGATGAAACCCTGGCACACGGCGGTCAGTTGCTGGCTGCGCCCGGCGTCGGCCAGGGCCATATGCAGTTCGCCGACCTCGAGGACGTTCACGTTAGGGACCGGCAACTGGACGAACACGCCGAGCACCTTGGCGATCAGGGCGGCGGCCCGCCCCATGGCGACGTTGACGGTCTCGCGGAAGACCTCGTTGAAGCTGACGGCAGCGTGGGTCTGCGGACGATGGCTATGCGCCGCCTGGCCTGCCAGGCGCAGCAGGCCGAGGCGGTCGAGGGTTTCGCGCAACTGGTCCTGTTCGAAGGGCTTCTTCAGGAAGGCGAGGGCGCCCAGCTCCTGCACGCGGCGCAGGGCCTCCTGCTGAACGTCCCCGGAAATAACGATGACGTTGGCCTTCAAGCCTTCGTCGCGCAATGCATGCAGTACCTGGTAGCCATCCATCTCCGGCATGTTCAGGTCCAGCACCACGACCTGGCCCAGGCCCTTGCGCACAGCGTCCATGCACTGGTGGCCATTGGCGGCTTCGGTGACCGAAACCGGCCAGTCGGAAGGCAGGGCCCGCAATACCTGCTTGCGGGCAACGGTGGAGTCGTCACATACGGTTAGGGTAGTTACTGACACAAGTCACGGCTCGTTATCTGGAGTTGCGGAATGATTTCATTATGCCATAGCCATACAAATTCTATGCTTAATGACTCAGGGAATCTCTGATGCCTCAAGTGGATCCATTACGGTAATCCCTGATCGTGGATTCAGGATTGGCCTGAGTCAGTGTTGAGGGAAAAACCCATGCACAGTTCATACTCATTCGGCGCTTTTTTTATGAAACGCTGAAAAAATTCCTGTTTCGCCAGCCTCGATCCACCCAGGCCCGGCCTTGGCCGGTCGGCGTCGGGGCGTCATTCGCCATCCGGTTTCCCTGCAAGCCCGGGGAGATGAAACGTTTCGTCAATTTGTCGGACAAGGACCTTTCCTGCTGTCAGAGCGACATCAAGCAGTGGTATGTTGCGGGGCAGAATGAAGTCGAAATAAGTGGATTGATCATGCCCAAAGCGTCCCACCAAGAACTGCGCCGTGCGTTTCGTAAACTCCTTGCTTCCCCCCGCTGTTACCACACCGCCTCGGTGTTCGATCCGATGTCCGCGCGTATCGCCGCCGACCTCGGTTTCGAGGTGGGTATCCTCGGGGGCTCGGTGGCGTCGCTACAGGTACTTGCAGCACCGGATTTTGCCCTGATCACCCTGAGCGAGTTCGCCGAGCAGGCCACCCGCATCGGGCGTGTCGCCCAGCTGCCATTCATTGCCGACGCCGACCATGGCTACGGTAACGCCCTGAACGTGATGCGCACGGTGATCGAACTGGAGCGCGCCGGGGTTTCCGCACTGACCATCGAAGACACCCTGCTGCCGGCCCAGTTCGGGCGCAAATCCACCGACCTCATCAGCATCGAGGAAGGCGTCGGCAAGGTCCGTGCGGCCCTTGAAGCCCGTGTCGATCCGGAGCTGGTGATCATCGCCCGGACCAACGCCGCGGCCATCCCGACCGAGGAAGTCATCGCCCGCGCGGTGGCCTACCAGAACGCTGGCGCCGACGGTGTGTGCATGGTTGGCGTGCGCGATTTCGAGCACCTGGAAGAAATCGCCCGCCACCTCAGCGTACCGCTGATGCTGGTGACCTATGGCAACCCGCAACTGCACGACGATGCGCGCCTGGCGCAACTGGGTGTGCGCATCGCGGTCGATGGCCATGGCGCCTATTTCGCCGCGATCAAGGCTACCTACGACTGCCTTCGCGAGCAGCGCCGGATCACCAGCGCCGCCTCGGACCTGAGCGCCACCGAGCTGACTCACACCTACACCCAGCCGAATGACTACATTGTCTGGGCCCGCGAGTACATGGACGTCAACGAGTAGGACGTTTCCTTATCCCGGGATCACCGGGGCGCCCGACGCGCCCCGGCGTCGGGGCGACCGATGCTGTAGTAGACCAGTCCTGCCTCGGCCATCTGTGCCGGTTCGTAAAGGTTGCGGCCATCGAACACCGTGGCGTCGAGCAGGCGCTGCCTGACCAGGCCGTTGTCCAGAACCCTGAAATCCTGCCATTCGGTGACTATCACCAGGGCATGGGCGCCTGCCAGGGTGTCTTCCTTCCTGTCCATCAAACGCAGGTCGTCGCGTTCACCGAACAGGCGGCGGGCTTCGGCGTGGGCTTGTGGGTCGAACGCCTGGACATTGGCTCCAGCCTGCCATAGCGAGCGCAGCAGCACCTGGCTGGAGGCCTCGCGCATGTCGTCGGTGTTGGGCTTGAACGCCAGGCCCCAGACGGCGAAGGTCTTGCCTGCCAGGTCGCCGTCGTAGTGACCGAGTATCTTCTCGAACAGCCGATGTTTCTGCCGCTGGTTCACTGCGTCCACGGCCTGGAGCAGGCGCGGCTGGTAGTCGTATTGCTCGGCGATGCGTTGCAGTGCGGAAAGGTCCTTGGGGAAGCACGAGCCGCCGAAACCGCAGCCGGCATAGATGAAGTCGTAGCCGATACGCGGGTCGGAGCCGATTGCCCGGCGCACCGCCTCGATGTCCGCGCCGGTGTGCTCGGCCAGGTTGGCCATCTCGTTCATGAACGAAATCCTGGTTGCCAGCATGCAGTTGGCCGCGTACTTGGCCAGCTCGGCGCTGCGGGCGTCCATGCAGATGAACTTGTCGTGGTTGCGGCTGAACGGGGCGAACAGCTCGCGCAGCAGCGCCTGGGTCGCCAGGCTGGCGCCGCCGATGAGGATGCGGTCGGGACGCATGCAGTCGAGCACCGCCGAGCCTTCCTTGAGGAATTCCGGGTTGCTCACCACGTCCACGCGCGTGGCGGTGCTGGCGTCGTGTCGGGCCAGACGGGCCTTGATCGCATCGACGGTACCGACCGGCGAAGTGGATTTGTTGACCACGATCTTATCGCCGCGGGCATGCCGGGCGATGCTGTCGGTCACGGCAAAGACCTGGCTCAGGTCGGCGCTGCCGTCGGGCAATGAAGGGGTGCCGACGGCAATGAAGATCACTGTCGCCGCGTCGATGGCCCGGGCGGCGTCGGTGGTGAAGGCCAGGCGGGCACTGGCCCGGCCGTTTTTCAGCAGCACTGGAAGGCCGGGTTCGAAGATCGGGCAGTGCCCCTCGGACAGGCTCGCCACGCGCCGGGCATCCACATCGACGCAGCACACCGCATGGCCCACCTCGGCGAGGCAGGCGGCGAGGGTCAGGCCCACGTAACCGGTGCCGAACACTGCAACTTTCATAAGAAGCTCCCTTTTCGGTGCGATGCCGTGCGTCCCGCCGCACAGGGCGGGTTGATGCGCTGAACATGGCAGTGTCCGATGACAGTTGTATGAGCGTGCTACGCGGGGGTGATAATCTCGCTGCCCGGCAATACGGGGCGGAACGCCCGTGCAGTCGCTCAATCAATCAGGGAATGCAACTGGAACACTTCATGAAGAAAGCACTGTTAGTCATCGGCGGGCTGGTGGTCGCGGGAGCGGCCTGTACCTCTATCGCGTGGTACACCGGCAAGCAATTGCCCGAGGTGCTCGAGGCCTCGCTGGCGCAGACCAACCGGCAACTGGCCGCAGCCCTGAGCGGCAGTGGCAGCGGCAAGGTCGAGTTGTTGTCCCTGGACTCCGGGGTGTTCAGTAGCCAGGCGCGTTATCGCCTGACCCTCGACGGTGCCGAGGGCGAACACCTCCAGCTCGAATTCAAGGACCAACTGGAGCATGGCCCGTTTCCCTGGTCGCGGGTCAAGCGCCTGCAACTGGCGCCGGTGATGGCTGCCAGCAACTACGTACTGGAAAACACCGACGACAGCGCGCCCTGGTTTGCCGTGACCGGCGAGCAAGCACCGCTGCAAGGCAGCATGAGCGTCGGTTACGGCGGTGCGATCCGCAACGAGCTGCGCCTGGCGCCGTTCGAAGCCGTCGGCGAGGACGATACCTCCCTGTCGTTCTCCGGCCTGACCCTGGACATGGATTCGACGCTCGAAGGCGAGGGGTTGCGTCTTCGCGGTGAGCTGGGCCGTGTGGCGATGGTGACGGGTGGTGAAGCCCCGGTCAGTATCTCGCTCAAGGGCATCGCGCTGTCCACCGACTTCACCATGAGCAGCTACGGCTATTTCGTCGGCTCGATGAACCTGGACGTGGCCGAGAGCTCGCTGTCGTTCGGTGACAATCAATCACTGCGTTTCGGCAAGTTCGAACAGCGCGATGTCTATCGCCTGGAGCAGAGCGGTCTGTCGTTGCAGCAGCAGGCCAGCCTTGCGGATATCACCTTTTCCGGGAACCCCATCGGCAGCGCACGGGTAGCCTGGCATGTCGCGCGCCTGAATCCGGAGGCGGTCGGCAACCTGGTGCAATGGTACGAGCAGAACCTGCCGCAACTGCAAAGCATGGCGTTGGGCCTGACCCCGGACACCGGCGCACTGATGCTGGATGACCCGCAGTTGCAGGCGCCCTTGCTGAAGCTGCTGGCGGGCGGTCCTCGGGTCACTCTGCAGGAGCTGTCGTTCAAGACCGCCAACGGCGAAAGCCGCTTCGATCTCGATCTCGACCTGTCCGCCAAGGGCCCGGAAGGTGTCCCGCTGGAGCAGGCCTTCGCCCAGTCGGTCAAGTCGCTGCAGACCAATCTGAAGATCTCCAAACCGATGATCGGCGACCTCGCGGCCCTGCGCGCCAGGCTCGAAGGGCTGGACGCCGAGCAAGTGCGCCAGGCCTCGGCGTCCGGCGAGATGGTCGGGATGATCGCGGCGCAGAGCCAGCTGGCGGCGATCAAGGGAGATGACATTCTCGTGCAACTGGGCTACGCCGACGGCCAGGTGGACTTCAACGGCCAGAAGATGACCGTCGATCAGTTTGCTGCCCTGGTCCAGCAGCGTACTGCCGGATTCACGGGCGCCGCACAGTAACCACGCGGGCTGGCGGGCGCTGTGTCGAGCGTCGCCCGCCTGCCTGGCAAGCTAAAAAAGCCTTTAGAATTCATCCGATTGTCTGTAGCCTTCGGCCACTCATAAAACCGAGGTCGCAGCGGACTTTGCCACCCGTGCAACAGTCGAGCTGTTACCCGATTTGTCCGTGCCCGATGATACTCTCGACTTACGCGCATCAGCGCCTGCAGGTCTTGCGAACATGACGCAGATTTCCGAACGCCTTCTGGTCCAGGCCCACCTGGATGCCAAGCAGCCCAAGCCCCTCACCCCTGAACAAGAGGCCGACTACCGTGCCGCCATCGCCGCCGAACTGAAGGCGCAGGATGCGGTGCTGGTCGCCCACTACTATTGCGACCCGGTGATCCAGGCCCTGGCCGAGGAAACCGGCGGCTGCGTCGCCGACTCCCTGGAGATGGCCCGCTTCGGCAAGAACCACCCGGCCAGTACCGTACTGGTGGCCGGCGTGCGCTTCATGGGCGAGACCGCGAAGATCCTCACCCCGGAAAAACGCATCCTGATGCCGACCCTGGAAGCCACCTGCTCCCTCGACCTCGGTTGCCCGGTGGACGAGTTCTCGGCCTTCTGCGACCAGCATCCCGAGCGTACCGTGGTGGTCTACGCCAACACTTCGGCGGCGGTAAAAGCCCGTGCCGACTGGGTGGTGACTTCAAGTTGCGCGCTGGAGATCGTCGAAAGCCTGATGGACAACGGCGAAACCATCATCTGGGGGCCGGACCAGCACCTGGGGCGCTACATCCAGAAGCAGACCGGTGCCGACATGCTGATGTGGGATGGCGCTTGCATCGTTCACGAAGAATTCAAGTCGCGGCAACTGGCCGATATCAAGGCGCTGTACCCGGACGCCGCGATCCTGGTGCACCCGGAATCGCCGGAGGCGGTGATCGAGCTGGCCGACGCGGTAGGCTCCACCAGTCAGCTGATTGCCGCAGCGCAGCGTATGCCGAACAAGCGTTTCGTGGTCGCTACCGACCGCGGCATCTTCTACAAGATGCAGCAGTTGTGTCCGGACAAGGAGTTCATCGAGGCGCCTACGGCGGGCAATGGCGCGACCTGCCGCAGTTGTGCCCATTGCCCGTGGATGGCGATGAACACGCTGGAGCGCACCCTGCAATGCCTGCGCGAAGGCAGCAACGAGATCTTCGTCGAGCCGGCGCTGGTGCCGCAGGCGATCCGGCCGTTGCAGCGGATGCTGGATTTCACCGCGGCGGCGCGGTTGAAACTGTCTGGTAACGCTTAAGATCCGAAAACGACGCGGACCCTGTGGGAGCGGGTTCATCGGAGTGCCGAACCGCCGCGATTGCTGTGGTGGAGTCACCATCGTAATCGCGGGTGAACCCGCTCCCACAGGGTCCGCGTCGTTTTCGCTTCTTGTAACGATCAGCGCATCATATCCTTGACCATCCGCTGCTGCTCCAGCATGTCCCGCTGCCTGGCATCGATCCGTGACGCCAACTGGAAGTTGGTACCGGCCCGCCGCTTGGCGTAGTCCAGCTGCTGGATAGCCTGGTCGAAATCCCCGGTCAACGCGAAGAATTCGGCCCGGGCCTGATGCAGGCCGATGGTGTTGCCGGACAGCCCGCGGGCTTCGGCCAGGTCATACCAGACATCCGGGTCGTCGCTGCGCTCCTTGACCAGGGCTTCCAGCGCCTTTTCTGCCTCGGCCGGCTTGTTCTGCTTGAGCAGCAGGTCGGCAGCCACCTGTTTCAGCGGGTAGTTGCCGGGATACAACTGGCGCATGCGATCGACCCGCTGTTGCGCGTCGGCCAGGCGATTGTTGGTGATCTCCAGGTCGATCTGGGTCAGGTTGTAGGTGATGTCGTTGGGCGCCTTGGCCAGCAGCGGCTTGAGGTTTTCCCGCGCCTCGTTGAGCTGGCCACCCTTGATCTGGGCCAGGGCCAGGCCGTAGCGCGCTGCGTCCAGCTTGGGGTTTTCGTCCAGTTGCGCGCGGAAGCGCTTGGCTGCCAGGCCCGGCGTGCCTTCATAGAACAATTGCACCCGGGCGCGCATCAACTGGTAGCGCGCGCTGTCCTCGATACCGCCCGGCGGCGCCTGTTCCGCGCGGTTGCGGGTGTCGGCGATACGGTTTTCGGTAACCGGGTGGGTCAGGAGGAATTCCGGCGGCTTGGCGTCGAAACGGTATTGGCGCATCAGGCGCTCGAACATGGTCGGCATGTTGCGCGGGTCGTAGCCGGCCTTTTCCAGGTTGAGGATGCCGATGCGGTCGGCTTCCTGTTCATTCTGCCGGGAGAAGCGCCGTTGTTCCTGGATGGCTGCGGCCTGGGTGCCGGCGATGGCGGCGATACCGGCGTCGCCGGCACCGGACGCCGCGACCACGATGCCGGCGAGCAAGGCCGCCATCATCGGTAACTGCATGCGCTGCTGGGCTTCGACGCCACGAGCGAAGTGGCGCTGCGACAAGTGTGCAAGTTCGTGGGCCAGGACCGAGGCGTATTCACCCTCGGTCTGGGCATTGAGGAACAGGCCGCCGTTGACCCCGACGATTCCACCAGGTGCGGCGAAGGCGTTGAGTTCCGGGCTGTTGATCAGAATGAATTCGAGGCGGCGGTCCTGCAGCTGGCTGGTTTCGGCAAGCTTGTAGACGCTGGTTTCGACATAATCCTTGAGCTGTGGGTCGGACAACTGGCTGACGTTGCCGCGCAGCAGGCTCAGCCAGGCGCGGCCTAGCTGGTGTTCCTGTTGCGGCGAGACGATGGCCGAGCTGGCGTCGCCGAGTGACGGCAGGTCGTCGGCGTGGCTCGGAAGCGCCAGCAGGCAGGCCAGTGTCAGCAGGGTAGGGCGCAGAAAAGTCATGCACGGAGCTCTGGTCGACAAAAAGCCTTACTGTAGCCGCCCGGCACGGTTGCGACCAGTGGCGCAATTCTGCGAGGCTTGCCGGCTCGCCCGGCCCGTTCCGATTCTTCTGGAGTGCTGCAATGACCGCTATTCCCAATCCCGATGCCGAACTGGACGCCAGCGGCCTGAACTGTCCGTTGCCGTTGCTCAAGGCCAAGATGGAACTCAATCGCCTGGCTTCGGGCGCAGTGCTCAAGGTCATCGCCACCGATGGCGGCTCGCAGCGCGACTTCCGCACTTTCGCCAGGCTTGCCGGTCATACCCTGCTTCACGAAACCGCCGAAGGCGGGACCTACACCTACTGGCTGAAAAAGGCCTGAGTCCTTTCCGATGTTCAAAGTGCTTCGCAGCTGGCTGCACCGTTACTTCTCCGATGAGGAAGCGGTGGTGCTGGCGGTTCTGCTGTTTCTCGGTTTCACCGCGGTCCTGACCCTGGGCGGCATGCTCGCGCCGGTGCTGGCGGGGATGGTCCTGGCGTTCCTGATGCAGGGGCTGGTCAATGCGCTGGAGCGTTTCAAGGTGCCGAGCAAGGTCGCGGTCGGCCTGGTCTTCACCCTGTTCATGGGCGCGCTGGCGGTGTTCCTGCTGGTGCTGGTGCCGTTGCTCTGGCACCAGTTGATCACCCTGTTCAACGAACTGCCGGGCATGCTCGGCAAATGGCAGTCGTTGCTGCTGTTGCTGCCGGAGCGCTATCCGCACCTGGTGTCCGACGACCAGGTGCTGCAGGCCATCGAGGCGATGCGCGGCGAAATCGGCAAGTTCGGCCAGTGGGCACTGACCTTCTCCCTGTCCAGCCTGCCGCTGCTGGTCAACGTCATGATCTACCTGGTGCTGGTGCCGATCCTGGTGTTCTTCTTCCTCAAGGACCGCGAGACCATCGCCCGCTGGGTCGTCAGCTACCTGCCGCGCGAGCGCACACTGATGACCCGGGTCGCCGAGGAAATGAACCGGCAGATCGCCAACTACATCCGCGGCAAGGGCATCGAGATCCTGATCTGCGGCGTGGCCACCTACATTGCCTTCGTTGCCCTGGGCCTGAATTACGCGGCCCTGCTGGCGCTGCTGGTGGGGTTGTCGGTGGTGGTGCCCTATGTCGGCGCGGTGGTGGTCACCGTGCCGGTGACCCTGATCGCACTGTTCCAGTGGGGCTGGGGTGACCAGTTCATCTACCTGATGGCGGTGTACGCGATCATCCAGGCGCTGGACGGCAACGTGCTGGTGCCGCTGCTGTTCTCCGAGGCGGTGAGCCTGCACCCGGTGGCGATCATCTGCGCGGTGCTGTTGTTCGGCGGGCTGTGGGGTTTCTGGGGAATCTTCTTCGCCATTCCGCTGGCGACGCTGTTCAAGGCCGTGCTGGATGCCTGGCCGAGGCGGGAACCGGCGGTGGCGCCGCTGCTATGAAATGAACAGCGTGAAATGAAAACGGGGCATGTCGATCATGCCCCGTTTCCGTTCAAGCCTTGTTGAGCTCTTCGGCCGCGGCAAGTACCTCGGCCACATGGCCAGGCACCTTGACGCCGCGCCATTCCTTGCGCAGCACGCCGTCCTTGTCGATCAGGAAGGTGCTGCGGTCGACGCCCAGGTATTCCTTGCCGTACAGCTTCTTCAGCTTGATCACATCGAACAGCTGGCAGAGGCTTTCGTCCTTGTCGCTGATCAGCTCGAAGGGGAAGGCCTGCTTGGCCTTGAAGTTCTCATGGGACTTCAGGCCATCGCGGGACACGCCGAACACCTCGGTGCCGGCGGCCTGGAAGGCAGCATGCTGGTCGCGGAAATCCTGGCCTTCGGTGGTGCAGCCCGGCGTGCTGTCCTTCGGATAGAAGTACAGCACGACCTGGCGGCCCTTGAGATCGGCGAGGCTGACCTGCTGGCCGCTGGTGGCCTGGACCTGGAAGTCGGCGACGGGTTTATCGAGTTCGACGGCCATGGGGCGGCTCCTTACATCGGGTTCTGCGGACGCCACGGCTCGATCAGGGCATCCAGGTTGAGTGCATCGGCGAAGTCCAGGAACTGGTCGCGCAACCAGCTTATCTGGGTGCCGGCGGGCAGCGTGACGGTGAAGGTGGCATTGAGCATGGTGCCGCCGGTCTGCGGCGCCTGGTAGGTGTCGCAGGTCAGGTTCTCGAGCTCGACCCGGTGGTCGATGAAGAACTGGCACAGCTCGTTGATGATGTCCGGGCGGTACGCGGCGCTGACGTAGGCGACGTACGGCAGCGACAGCGGACGCACTTCCAGCTCGGTGCTGCGCACCACGTTGACGATGAAACCGTGCTTCTTCGCCAGGCTCGGCAGGGCGCCTTCGAAGCGGGCGAGGGCGTCCCAGTTGCCGCTGATCTGCAGGATCAGCGCGCTGCATTCGCCGTGGCGGGTCAGGCGGGAGGTGACCACCGCGCAGCGGCTGTCGTTGCTGGCGCGGCAGAGGATGTTGGTCAGCTCCATCGGGCTCGGGCCCAGGGCGCTGACGACAAGGAATTGTTCGCGGACGGTGGGGGTGGACATAGCATTCCTAAAGCGATGAGCGGTCGGTACCTGACGCGCGGAAAAAGGCTGGTTCGCATGCTCCAGGGGTTCTGGATCGAGGGGCGGACCCTGCCGGAACGCATGGTTGGCAGCCCGGCGGGCCGCTGTGTACCGATCAAAGGACGAAGGGTAGCGAAAATGGCCGCGAAGGGGAATGCTCCAGGCGCCCGCGTCGCTTGTGCAAGGCCGATGGCGCCAGTACCATTACCGCTCTCTTTTTCCGGCAGGAGCAGCTTCATGATTGCGGGCAGTATGGTGGCATTGGTCACACCCATGGATGCACATGGGCGTCTGGACTGGGACAGCCTCAGCAAACTCGTGGACTTCCACCTGCAGAACGGGACCCATGCCATCGTTGCCGTCGGCACCACCGGCGAGTCGGCGACCCTCAGCGTCGATGAGCACATCCAGGTCATCGAGTTCGTGGTCAAGCAGGTCGCCGGCCGCATCCCGGTCATTGCCGGCACCGGCGCCAACTCCACCAGCGAAGCCGTCCACCTGACCCAGAATGCCAAGAAAGCCGGTGCCGATGCCTGCCTGCTGGTGGTGCCGTACTACAACAAGCCGACCCAGGAAGGCCTGTACCAGCACTTCAAGCACATCGCCGAAGCCGTGGACATCCCGCAGATCCTCTACAACGTGCCGGGCCGCACCTCCTGCGACATGCTGGCCGAGACCGTGATCCGCCTGTCCAGCGTGCCGAACATCATCGGCATCAAGGAAGCCACCGGCGACCTGGCCCGCGCCAAGGCGATCATCGAAGGTGTCGGCGACGACTTCATCGTCCTGTCGGGCGACGATCCGACCGCCGTCGAGCTGATCCTGCTCGGTGGCAAGGGCAACATCTCCGTCACCGCCAACGTCGCTCCGCGCGAAATGGCCGACCTGTGCGAAGCCGCCCTGCGTGGCGATGCCGAAACCGCACGGGCCATCAACGAAAAACTCATGCCGCTGCACAAGAACCTGTTCATCGAGGCCAACCCGATTCCGGTGAAGTGGGCCCTGAATGAAATGGGGCTGATGGACAACGGCATTCGCCTGCCGCTGACCTGGCTGAGCCCATCCTGTCATGACACGCTGCGCCAGGCCATGCGCCAGTGCGGCGTACTGGTTTAATTGAGGACGTACTCCGCATGAAGCGATTGGCTGGTCTTTCCGCCCTTGCCCTGATCATTTCCAGCACCAGCGGTTGCGCCTGGTTGTGGGGCGAGGACGGGTATTTCCGCGACCGTGGCAGCGACTACCTGGAGGCGACCCAGAAGCCGCCCATGCAGTTGCCTCCGGATGCGAGCAACGTCAAGCGTCTCGATCCACTGTTGCCGATTCCGCGCAACGTCGCCGACGACACCGTCAAGGGCGAATTCGAGGTTCCCCGTCCGCTGCCGCTGGCGGCTACCGCCGATGTCAGCGATTTCAGCCTGCAGAAGAGCGGCGCCGCGCGCTGGGTCCTGGCCCAGCGTTCGCCGGCGGAAACCTGGCCGGTGGCCCGGCAGTTCTTCGAGGACAACGGTTTCCGCATTGCCGAAGAGCGTCCGCAGACCGGCGAGTTCAACACCACCTGGCAGCGCTTCGACGAGCTTTCCGCGTCCATGGCCGATCGCCTGGGCGGCGCCGCCAGCAGCCGTGACAGCGAGATCCGTGCCCGTGTGCGTATCGAGCCGGGCGTGCAGCGCAACACCAGCGAGGTCTACGTGGTCACCGTCGAGCGTCCGGCCGGCAGCACCGCCGAGCAGGACTTCCCGGCGCGCTCCAGCAATACCGGCGTCGACGCGGTGCTGGTCGACGAAATGCTCGCCAGCATGACCCGCAGCGCCGAGAAGGGTGGTTCGGTGTCCCTGCTCGCGGCCCGCGATTTCGATGCGCCGAGCCGTGTCAGCCTGAGCGAGGACGGCAGCGGCAACCCGGTGCTGAGCCTCGGAGCCGACCTCGATCGCGCCTGGTCCAGCGTCGGTCGTGCCCTGGAGCACGGCGAATGGCGCGTCGAAGACATCAACCGCAGCCTTGGCCTGTACTACATCAACCTTGCCGAAAAAGCCGAGCCCAAGAGCGAGCCTGGATTCTTCAGCCGCATGTTCGGCAGCGAGCCGAGCAAGGAAGAGGTCGAAGCCCGCGCCGAGCGTTATCAGGTACGCCTGAGCAAGGTAGGTGACAGCGTGCAGGTCACCGTCGAGAAGAACATCAATACCGTGGCCCCGGCTGACGTGGCCCGTCGTGTGCTGAGCGTCATCCAGGACAACCTGGGTTAAGTGCGTTTCGCGGTTCTCGGAAGCGGCAGCCAGGGAAATGGCACGCTGGTCAGCAGTGGCAACACGCGAGTGCTGGTCGATTGCGGCTTTTCCCTGCGTGAAACCGAGCGGCGTCTTGCGCGGCTCGGCGTTGCCCCGGACAGCCTGAGCGCCGTGCTGGTAACCCATGAACATGCCGACCACGTGCATGGGGTGGGCTTGCTGGCACGGCGCTACAATGTTCCGGTGTACCTGAGTCGAGGCACCTTGCGCGGCTTGCGCAAGCCATTGGAGGCAACCGGGCTGCTCGCGGCGAACGATACCTTCGTGGTGGGTGACCTGAGCATCCGCGCGGTGGGTGTGACCCATGACGCGCTGGAGCCTTTGCAGTACGTGTTCAGCGACGGCCGCAGGCGCCTTGGCGTGCTGACCGACCTGGGCTGCTACGACTCGGTGCTGCTGGAGCATTACCGGGGCCTGGATGCCCTGATGATCGAATCCAACCATTGTCGCGACCTGCTGGCCCGCGGGCATTACCCGATGTTTCTCAAGCAGCGGGTGGGTGGCGACTACGGACATTTGAACAACCACCAGGCCGCGAACCTGGTGGCGGAGTTGGGATGGGAGAATCTGCAGCACCTGGTGCTGGCCCATCTCAGCAGCAAGAACAACCTGCCACAGCTGGCCCGGCAATGTTTCGTCGATACCCTCGGGTGCGACCCGGACTGGCTGCAAGTGGCCAACCAGGATTGTGGGCTCGACTGGCGCGAAATCGTCTAGCCCCTCTCATTTAGCAAGCGGAGCCCATCATGGAAAAACGTGAAGAACTCTACCGCGGCAAAGCCAAGTCGGTTTACAAGACCGACGACGCCGACCGTTTGATCCTGCTGTTCCGTAACGACACCTCGGCCTTCGACGGCAAGCGTATCGAACAGCTCGACCGCAAGGGCATGGTGAACAACAAGTTCAACGCCTTCATCATGCAGAAACTGGAAGAAGCCGGCATCCCTACCCAGTTCGACAAGCTGCTGGGCGACAACGAATGCCTGGTCAAGAAGCTCGACATGATCCCGGTCGAATGCGTGGTGCGCAACTACGCCGCCGGTAGCCTGGTCAAGCGCCTTGGCGTCGAGGAAGGCATCAAGCTGGAGCCCTCGACCTTCGAGCTGTTCCTGAAGAACGACGAAAAGGGCGATCCGTTCATCAACGAATCCCACGTCGTGGCGTTCGGCTGGGGTACTGCCGAGCAGCTGGCGAAGATGAAAGCGCTGTCGCTGAAGGTCAACGAAGTGCTGACCAAGCTGTTCGACGACGCCGGCCTGTTGCTGGTCGACTTCAAGCTGGAGTTCGGCGTGTTCCACGGCGAAATCGTCCTCGGCGACGAGTTCAGCCCGGACGGCTGCCGCCTGTGGGACAAGGAAACCCGCAAGAAGATGGACAAGGACCGCTTCCGCCAGGGCCTGGGTGATGTCATCGAAGCCTACGAAGAAGTCGCCAAGCGCCTGGGCGTGCCGCTGTAATCCGGCACGTTCGCGCAAGCATCTGAAAGCACGCGATTTTTTTCATCAAAAGGCTTCGCCTTTGCAGAAAGTGCTGGTATGATGCGCGCCACTGGAGAGATGCCGGAGTGGCCGAACGGGACGGATTCGAAATCCGTTGTACCTTCGCGGGTACCTAGGGTTCAAATCCCTATCTCTCCGCCATACATGTCAAAGCCCCTGAAACTGTGAAGTTTCAGGGGCTTTGTCGTTTTGGGGTGTGGTTGGGAATTACATAGCGTTGCAAGCAACCTTGATTGTTTCGCTGAGGCACATGGCGATCATATTTAAAATATTTACATCTTAAGCTTGCGGTACTCGGCGTTACGTGTTCTTTTTGTCCCGTGTCCCGGGACTAGGGACTGCAAGTAAGAGAATTCTATGAAAGGTCAAGACATAGGCTTGCTACTCAAGTTGGTCTGCCTCCAGCGGCATGAGGCGCGCGGTAAGGCTATCGCGGCTTGGCCGCATGACTGGAAGGACTGGGAGGATTTTGGTGATGACCCATCTCCCCCTTATCAAGGTGAGTCAGGTCCCGGGGAAGATATCACCCATTCGCCTTCCTACACTGCCCGTGCACTAGAGCAGCAGACTGGCATCAGCAAAACCCAGATCAACATCTCTTTGAAGCACTGCATCGAGATAGGCCTGGTCAAGCTTGACCGCAAGCAGGGCGTTCCACGCGCAAACACCAAAGCGCTGTTCGAGTTCATCCGTTATGGCCTGAAATATGTTTTTCCAGTCCGAGCCGGAGAGCTTACCCGTGGCATTGCAACCGGTTTTGCAGCGCCGGTCCTGGATAAAAGCCTGATTAGTGCCGGTGAACATGTTCAGGTCTGGTCATACGCCCGTGGCAATACCATGGGCATGAAGGTCGAACCGCTGTTCAAGACTGCGGCCGATGCGGCTCGAAGAGATCCCGAAATGTATGCCTTGCTGGCGCTTGTCGATGCCATACGTTTGGGACAGCCTCGTGAACGAAACCTTGCAGCTCAGTTATTGCAGGATCGCTTGGAGGTTTCATGAGCGTTTTCAATACCCTTCAGAGTATGTTGTGCGAGGTTGCCAAAGCATTGGGGCCGGAACTTTGCCAGCAAATGACCTTCGTTGGTGGTTGCACCACTGGCTTGTTGTTGACCGATGCGTTCACCCGGGAGCAAGTGCGCAGCACCGACGATGTTGACCTTATCGTCCACGTTATGGGACCTGTAGGCTTCGCCCGCTTGCAGGAGACTCTTAGTGCTCGCGGTTTCCGAGTTAGCCCGCATGCAGATGACGATGACTTCCCCGTCTGCGCAATGAAGCTTGGCGACCTTCGCGTTGACTTCATGCCTGACGACAACTCCCTTGGCTTCGGCAACCGCTGGTACAGCGACGCCATGAGCACTTCCACGGTCCATTACCTTGACCAGGGAATCGCTATCAACCTGGTCAGTCCCGTGTATTTCGTAGCCACTAAATTGGAGGCATGGAAAGGGCGTGGCCGGGGGGATGCCCTGTCCAGTCGTGACATAGAGGACATCCTCAACCTGGTTGACGGGCGTGCAGAGCTGCAAGACGAAATCGAATTGGCTGCCGTCGAGGTGCGCGGGTATATCCGCCGTCAGATTGGTCAGTTGCTCCGCGATGGCAATTTCGAATATGCAGTCAGTGCCCAGGCCAGAGGTGACGCTGAGCGCGAGGCTTTGTTATTCGAACGGTTGGAGTCGATCGCAGGGGTGACATGACTGATGAGGATAGGCTGGACCAGCAGTCGGGGTAGGGAGAGGTTCAGCAACAACGATGCTGCGGCTTTCGGGCGAAAGGGAAACCATGTACTGGCAATGCTTGTGGACGCTGCCGAGAAAGGCGATGGGCAAGGCCTCGCCCGGCACTGGGCTCGTACCGTTATCGATGTCGCGCTTGGCGAGGCGCAACAACTGAATCCAGCTAGGCTGATTGATATCATGCGCGCCGAACAGCAGCGGTTGCGCCAAGATTACCTTCATGCAATCGCCAGCTACTGCTGCGTGCTCGTCGACCTGCCCCAGCAGTTGATCCATGTCGCGCACATTGGTGATTGCCTGATTGGAATCCAGCGACCTGGAGGGCCCATCAACTGGCTGAACCGCCCGCATAACCTGCACAGCCAAGCCATATGGCAGGAAGATGTATCGGGCATTCAGGCGTCACGGCATTTGCTGACACGCTCTCTGAACGCCAGGCGCTTTCACTCCCCGGAATGCCTGACGACGCATTTCTTGACGGATGCGCGACTGCTGCTCTGCAGTGACGGCTACTGGTATGAACACCTGCATTGCGGTATCGATTTACAGAGCGTTAATGATGACGCTAGTGTGCTGACCATGGCGCATGGTGAGCCGACCGTAGAGCTAAGGTCGGACTGCGCAAACCTTCACGAATTCCCCTTTTCAGCTACCTCGGTTTGACCCGGTCAAGCAGGAACTGAGCGACTTGCAGTCGTATCCGCCATGCCTGTCGAAAGAACACTCAAGCCTTCTGCTCATTACGATAATGCTTGGGCGACATGCCCATGCGCTCATGAAATGCCTGGCGAAACACGCGATCCGATTGATACCCCACCGTCGCGGCGATTTGCCCTATCGAGTCTTTGCTATCCCGCAACAGCTCAGTTGCGACGGTAATGCGCCATGCATTCAGATAGTCGATCGGTGACTGGCCAACGAGCCGCCTGAAACGTGCGGCGAATGACGAGCGCGATAGATTGGCGGTTGCCGCCAGTTGCTGAACGTTCCACTTATGATCCGGCTTTTCGTGTATCGCCAGCATGGCCTTGCAGATGTATGGGTCCTGCAAGCCCTTCATCCAGCCTGGCGAGAAACCGGAGTCGGTGAGGATGAAGTGGCGCAAAAGGCCGACGATGATCAATTCCGCCATATGCCTGGCGACTGCGTAATAGCCTGGCTTGCCGTCGACCAGCAAGGTCTCGATAGCCGGGCGGGTCAGGTTGAGAATGCTGGCGTCGTTATCCCGCAAGACGATGAACTCCGGCAGTGCCGACAGGATGAATGCGCCCTGTCCGCCCTGGATGCTGAAGGCCAATCCGAGCAGACGACACAACTCGCCGTCGCCGCCATGGACGACGGAAATCGCCGACCCGGGCTGCAGGCTGCGGTCGAGCCTGGGTGAGCGCGATTCACTCCACCTCAGTTGGTGAAGATCTGTCGTGGCGACCCCCGGTTTCGACAGCAGGCGACACTCGGCGCCTTTGGCGGCCAGCAGTGTGTCACCTTGGGCGAGATGCAGGCGCTGGCCGTCGGCAGTTTCGACCACGAAGCTGCCTTCGGTGACGATGAAGCAGAAGCCCGGCTGGTAGTCGCGGACCTGTACACCCCATGGAGCCCTGAGGTGCCAACTGGAGAGGCTGGTCGATTCGATCCTGAGCATCGACAGGAAGTGGCTCAATAAGTCCATGGGCGGTACGCAATCAAGAGGATTTATCCGGTTATATGGAGATTTACGCGTTTTTTGTCCGGGCGCAGGCCTTCAGACTATCCCGACAATAACAACGGGAGTAGCTGGATATGCGCAATGACTCGAACTTGCAATGGCGTGCCGGGAAACGCGTCGCAGTGATCGGCGCCGGGCCGGGGGGGATTTCTGCCGCCCTGGCCTTGCATCGTCAGGGCTTCGATGTCCGGGTCTATGAAAGGCAGCCAGAGCCGAAGCCGCTGGGAGGTGCCGTGCTGCTGAGCGTGCCGGTGCTGGCGGTGTTGCGCCATTATGGTGTCGATCTGAACAACTTCGGCTCGTTTACCGTCACCGAATTTCGCAATAACAAGAATCGCTTGCGGTCGCGCCTGCCGTTCAATCGCTCGGTGGAAGAATCCTTCGGAATCAACGGTTGGCATTACGGGATGCTGCGATCCAATGCCTTTGCCCGGATGTTGGAGCTCATGCCCGACGGGATGCTGGTGCCGGACTCGGAGTTCGACCATTACACGCAAAGGGCCGATGGCGTGACGGTGAACTTCAAGGATGGCAAGGCTATCGATGCCGATATCCTGGTCGGTGCCGATGGCGTCCGTTCGGGTGTGTCGCGGCAACTGTTCGGCGATCCGCAACTGTTCCACGTGGGCCTGCGCGTCTGGCTGGCCTGGTGCGATCCTGTCGAAGGTATTGCGCCACAGACCGGGAGGATCGTCCATTCGCACAAATACCAGGCCAGTTTCTTTCCCATGCTCCACGACGGCAAGCCGGGCTACGAGTGGTGGGTCGTGGAGCCCTGCCGGGAAAACGCCCCGGCCCCGTCCGACGTTGCCGGCCACCTGGGCAGGATCCTGCGCGACTTCCCGGATCCGCTGCCTCGCTTGCTCAGGTCCACCGATGTGGAAACCCGGATCTTCAAGTGGGATATCTACAATCGCCCCTCGCTACAGCACTGGAGCGAAGGCCGGGTGGTCTGCCTGGGCGATGCGGTGCATCCGGTTTCACCCTACGCCGCCTACGGTATGGGCATGGCCATCGAGGATGGCTACTTCCTTGGCAAGGCGCTGGCGGGAGCGGACCTTGTCGATGCCGGACAGATCAGTGCGAGCTTGCGCCAGTTCGAAGCGCAGCGTGTCGCCTACGTTAACCACCATGTAGAACTGGCCAGGAAACTGGGCCATGTCTTTCACCGGCTGCCTTATCCGTTGGCCAAACTGCGAGACCTGGTGTTCGATCACACGGGTTTCCTCGACAGGATGATCCGCCGGGACTACCTGGCCGACGCGGAGAAGATGTCGTTGATGATGCAGGAGTTGCACCAGGCCTGACGGAACGTGAGGGCCCTCGACCTCCCGGCCCCTGTGGAGCTCGCCCGCACTGTAGTGCCGGATGGACTCCACAGGAGTTCCACGCCTTAGGCGTAACGAATCACTCAGTCGTCGAGCCCCATCCGATACTCGATCACTCCCGGCTTTTCGGCGATCCAGTCATACAGGCGCTGCGCCGTGCGATTGCTTTCCTGGGTATGCCAGTACAGCCGGTCGCACGCTTTCTCCCGCGCCTGTCCCTGCACGTATTCGATCAAGCGCTTGCCGATCAGTTGCCCACGTACCTCCGCGCTGACGTAGAGGTCTTCTAGGTAGCAGAAATCGTTTTTGCCCCAGGTGGAGCGATGGAATACGTAGGTGACGAAGCCGTGGATGCGTTCGCCATCCGCGGCGACGGCGCAATGCACCGGCTCGCTGGGGTCGAAGAAGCGCTCCCAGGTGAGCCGGGTGATCTCTGCGCCCAGGTCTACCTTGTAGAAGGTCTGGTAGCTGCGCCAGTAATCGCTCCACTGCTCGAGGTCGCCCGGTTCCAGGGGGCGAATTGCTATCGACTGTTGTACTGCGGCCATGGGAAGACTCCTATCCGGACTGATCGAAACGGGCGTGTTGCCCGGTTGCGTTTTATAGTCCTGAAATGGCCTGGGATAGCCTGCCAATTGCAGATAGGCAGTCAGACCATTTTTTCCAGCACCTTCTTCAGCCGACCCACCGCAGCCGTCAGTTCCGCTGGCGTATGGGCGGCGAAGCCCATCAGGAATCCCGTGTCGTTGCGTGGTCGCGCATACAGGCTGCCTATCCCCAGCAGGTCCACATCCACCGTTCTGGCGGCAGCGACCACCGCGCGCTCGTCCATGGGACGGGTAAAGAGGCAGGGCATCTGCATGCCTCCATCGGGCACCCGTGGGGCGAGGAAATCGGCCAGATGCCGCTCCACCAACTCCGCGAGGATGTCCCGGCGAGCCTTGTAGAGGGCGCGCATGGTCCTGACATGGGCACCGAGATGCCCGCCTTCGATAAAGCGCGCCAGGGTCAGTTGCGAAATCGAGGGGTTATGGCCGTCCTGCAGCGTCCGCGCCGCGGTCATCGGGCCGACCAGTTGCGGCGGCAGAACCATGTAGCCGATCCGCAGGCCGGGAAACATGGATTTGGTGAAGGTGCCGATGTAGAGGGTCCGGTCGTGGGCATCCAGCCCCTGGACGCAGGTGGTGGGGCGGCCTTCATAGTGGAACTCGCTGTCATAGTCGTCCTCGATGATCCACGCCCGTTGCTGGCGGGCCCACTCGATGGCGGCCAGGCGGCGGTCGAGGGACAGGGTGGTACCAGTGGGAAACTGGTGGGACGGGGTAAGGAACAGCGCCCGGGCATCGCCGGCCAATGCGGCCATGGCCGGGACCTGCATGCCGTCCCCGTCGACCGGCACCGGTATGCATTCCAGGCCGGCCGCACCAATGGCTTTTTTCGCGCCGTGGTACATGGGATCCTCCACCAGCACGCGCTCGCCGATATCCATCAGCACGGTCGAGCACAGGCTCAGGGCCTGCTGGGAACTGGTCAGGATCAACACCCGATCTGTGCTGGCCCGTGCCCCGCGCTCAAGGTTGAGGTAATCGGCGATGCTGCTGCGCAGCACCTCCATGCCCTGGGGAGCACTGTGCAGCAGGGCGCGGGTGCCATGTTCCTTGATGACCTGGCGCTCGAGCCGTTCCCAGATCGGTAACGGGAAATTACGTGTCTCTGCGAGACCGGGTGCGAAAGGGTGGGGGTACTGGAAGTTTTGCACACCACCGTCGCGAAAGATGGCGGCGCCGCGCTGGCTCAACTCGGCCTGTACGACGCTCGCCCTGGAACCCTGGCGTTTTCGTGGTGGCAGGTGCCGGGTGCGTTCGGAAACGAAGCTGCCGCTGCCAACCCGGCGCTCGATGAAGCCTTCCGCATGCAGCTGGCTGTACGCGGATTCCACCGTATCCCGCGACACACCCAGCGACAGCGCCAACGGACGGGTGGCCGGCAAGGGCTTGTTCACCCCCAATGCCCCATCGAGGATCAACTGGCGAATCCCGCGCTGGATACGCACATGCAGGGGCAGCGCGCCATTGGCCGGGTCGTTGAGCCAGGCCTTTACCGATTCCAGTTGGGCGTTCTTGAACATTGGTCTGCTTGATATCCATGGATTGGAACCGGCCTGGCGCAGGCGCTCGAAACTTCGCTCACGCCGCTCCGAGGGCCTGGCCTATCCGGCGCGATAGCAGCATCGCTCCTTCGCCTTGCGGCAGCAGATGGTCGAAGTCGCCGAAGTGGCCGGCATGGAAGGCGGGGTCGGCATAGAGATCGATAATCTGCATGTCCAGGCCGGGGGCGAGGGTGCCGAGCAACTGCTGGAGTTCGAAGACTCCGCGGAACAGGAAGGCGCTGTCGTGACCGGCAGCGGCGCGGTACGCCTCGTGCATCGGCGGGATGACCACGATGACCCTGTGCCGCAGCTCGGCGGCCAACAGCAGCAATTGCGCCAGGTACTGGTTGCCGTCTTCGCGGGCATTCAGGCGCATGTGGTCGGCGACCCGCTGCGCTGCGCCCTGGCTGGCCGGCATGAAGGCTTTCTGCTGGTCCGGCAGGAAGCCGGCGACGCCGCCGAGGGTATCGCCCGGTGCTACCAGGCGGCCCTGCAACTGGCTGGCGATCTGTATCAGCAGCGGATCCTCGTAGCTCAGCCCCAACTGGAAAATCTCGTTCATCAGCGGTGCCAGAATCTTCTCGCTGGGCGATTGCTCCAGCAGGTTGCCAGGCGAGAACAGCGAATAGAACACGATCACCGTATCCAGTCGCGGTGCCTGGTTCACGGCGTGCTGGTAGAGCGCCAGGGCATGACGGAAATCCTGGGAGCGGCTGCACAGGTTGAACGAACCCGGGCTGTAGCGCGGATCGAAGGCGAAGTCGCCATGGGACGAGCCCAGGGCGATGCTGGTCAGCACCGGACTGTCCTGCTGCAACATCGCGCGCTTGGCGGCGAAGTACTCGATCAGGGCCGGAAACGGATTGGAATCACTCATTGCTCGGTGCTCCGGGCGTAGGTCCGGCGTACCTGTTCGACGCTGGGGAAGTTCTCGGTGATGAAGCCGCGCTGCATCGACTTGTGCTGGGTGAACGGATACTCCCGCGCAATGAAGGTCGGTTCGCTGGCGTTCTCGTAGCGACCGCTGATCGAGAGGCGCATGCGCTCGTCGCCCTCGCGCGAAGATCGATGAATGGTGAAGTTCGACATCAAGCAAACGCCGCCCTTGCCGACACAGACAGGAACGAAGCTGTCCTCGCTGTAGTGCCGGGGATCCACGCGCAGCACATGCTGCTCCTGGTTGCCGCCGAGCAGGCCGAGCAGATGACTTCCGGGTACCACTTCCATGGTGAACAACCGTTCATCGATGGTCATGAAGGGAATCCAGGTGGTGATGGTGTCGAGGCTGCCCTGGACGGAGGTCCAGTCCTGATGCACATCGAAGCCCTGGTAACCGCCCGGGATCACCAGGCGCCTGGACATCAGGTGCAGCACCGGGGTGGTCTGGAACAGCGGGGTGGCGATACCCAGGTCGGCGCAGGCCTGGCGCAGGCGCTCCTCGGTCATCAGGCGATACACGCCATGGAGCTTGGCGCACATGCGCAGCGTGGCGAGATAGAGCGGGATGCTGGCGCCGAGCAGGCTGGCCATGTTGTCGTGCAGGGCGTCCACCAGCGGCCCTGTGGCGACGGGCAGCCCGAGGCGCTGGAGTTGCTGGGCGAAGGACAGGTTGAAATGCTCGAGGGTTTCGTCGAGGTGTCGCGCATCGAAAATGTCCTCGACGATCAGATAACCGTTGTCCTGGTAAAAACGGATTTGATCGTGATCAAGAATCCTGCCCATCTTCCCGGTGTCCTTTTTCGTTGTGCCAGCGACAGTGCTATCGTGGCCGGCAGTATACACAGCGCTTCTTTCACGTCGGTTTGACCTGACTCACTTTTGTACCCGCGGGACGTCACGATGCAGAAAGTTGTCATTTTCGGAATTCTGGATACTGCGCAGCTGGCGCATTACTACCTGAAGAAGGACCCGACCGTGGAGGTCGTCGCCTTCACCGTGCATGAGCGCTATATCCCCGAGTCGAAACGCTTCGAAGGGCTGCCGGTGGTGCCTTTCGAATCGCTCCACGAGTACTTTCCCAGCAGCGGGTACAAGCTGTTCGCGCCGATGACCGGGCGCCGGATGAATCGCCTGCGCGAGTCCGTCTACCTGCAGGGCAAGGACAAGGGCTACGACTTCATTTCCTATGTCAGCCCGAATGCCACGGTGAACGACAACCCGATCGGCGAGAACTGCTTCATTCTCGAAGACAACACCCTGCAGCCCTTCACCACCATCGGCAATAACGTGGTGCTGTGGAGCGGCAACCATATCGGTCATCACGGCGAGATTCGCGACCACGTGTTCTTCACCTCCCACGTGGTCCTGTCCGGACATTGCGTGGTGGAGCCCTACGCCTGGCTCGGGGTCAATTCGACCATCACCAACGACTGCACCATCGCCGAAGGCACCTGCGTGGCGATGGGCGCGCTGATTTCGAAAAACACTCAACCCTGGCAGCTCTACATCGGCGCACCCGCGCGTGCCGTGAAGAGCAGCCAGGACCTGGATTTTTAGGTAGAACATGGCCTGGAAAAAACTCGGCAGAATCTTCGACCCGGACAGCGACTGGGTTGGCTCCCACGCTCAGGTACCCACCAGCCTGGTACTCGACGATGTCGTGCGGGTGTTCATTTCCACCCGCAATGCCCAGGGCAAGAGCCTCTGCTATGCGGTGGACCTGGACCGGCACGACCCGTTGCGGGTGGTCGCCCGCCATCGCGAGCCGTGCCTGGGCTTCGGTGCTCCCGGCACCTTCGACGACGAGGGCGTGATGCCCAGCTATGCGCTGAAGCGCGACGGTCGCACCTACCTCTACTACAGTGGCTGGAACCAGCGGCTCACCGTGCCTTACCACAACGCCATGGGCGTGGCCGTCTCGGACGATGATGGCCTGAGTTTCCGCAAGCTTTTCGAAGGTCCGATCATGGACCGCACCGCCACCGAGCCATACCTGGCAGTCACCCCGACGGTGCTGTTCGACGAGGGCCTGTGGAAAATGTGGTACGTCTCCGGCACCCGCTGGCTGGAGGTGAACGGCAAGTACGAGCCGCTCTACGTGATCAAGTACGCCGAATCCGAGGACGGCTACCAATACACCCGCTTCCCCGAGCAGTGCCTGGAATCGCGCTTCCCCACCGAGGCGTTCTCGCGTCCGTGCGTGATCCGCGAGGATGGCCTGTTCAAGATGTGGTTCTGCTCCCGCGCCTCCGAGGACTATCGCGACGGCGCCGGGTCCTACCGCATCCGCTACGCCGAGTCCGTCGACGGCCGGACCTGGACCCGCTTCGATGACGAGGGCATCCCGCCATCCGTCGAGGGCTGGGACTCGCAGATGACCTGCTACCCGTTCATCTTCGAGAGCGGCGGGCACAAATACATGCTGTACAACGGCAACCGGTTCGGGACCAGCGGCTTCGGCCTGGCCCAGTGGAGTGATGATGAGTAACGAAAAGATCCAGGATGATGTCTACAAGCTGGAATCCACCGCCTCGGACCTGCAATACGCGTTCCGCGACAGGTTGCGCGACCTGTACCTGAACAGCCCGCTGTCGGATGACGACCTGCTGTTCAATATCGGCCTGTATACCCGCAGCTCGGTGCTGGTGAAGTTCATCGTCCTCAGCGACCTGTACAAGCGCTTCAAGCACATTCCGGGAATCATCTGTGAATTCGGCACCTGGTATGGCCATAACCTGGTCCTGCTGGAGAACCTGCGCGCCATGTACGAGCCGTTCAACAAGCAACGGCGGATCGTCGGTTTCGATACCTTCGAAGGCTATTCCGCGCCGGGCGAAAAGGATCGCCAGGAAAGCGGCGTATGGGTCGAGAACTCCTATTCGACCCAGGCCAGCTACAAGGATCATCTTGCCGAACTGCTGGAGGTGCACGAGGGCAACAATGTCCTTGGCCACAAGCGCGGCATCCATCAACTGGTGGCGGGTGACGTTTGCCAGACCGCGCCCGAGTATTTCACGGCCAACGCTTCGGCGATTGTCGCGTTCGCCTACTTCGACATGGGCCTGTACGAGCCGACCCTGGCGGCGCTCAAGGCGGTCAGGCCGCATCTGGTCAGCGGCAGCGTGCTGCTGATGGACGAGCTGACCTGGGCGGAATCGCCGGGCGAGGCGCTGGCGTTCAAGGAGGTATTCCAGCCCCACGAGTACAGCCTGGAGAAGTGCGAGCTGTACCCCTCCAAGTGCATCGTCACCATCAAGTAGGAGCCGCCATGATCAGCATCGAGGAATTCGACGCGTGCATGGCCGGGCAGGGCTGGGTCATCTTCGAACGGGCCATCCCGCAGGCCATCGTCGAGCAGATGCGCGAGGACATCCACAAGGCCTATGCGATCTGCCGCGAGTACCAGGTGAAGAATGGCATCGACCAGGACACCAGTTTCACCGTGCACCACCTGGTCGGGCAGTTCGACAGCTTTCTCGACTGCCTGCGCGCCTATCCGATCTATCCGTTCATCGAGCGCTATTTCGGCGGCCAGTTCATCCTCAATTCGTTCGGTGGGGCGATCAACACGCGGGACAGCCAGTCCTACGCGCAGCGGGTGCACCGGGATATCCGCTCCTATTCGGGGGAAACCGCGCTGCTGCTCAACACCCTGGTGATGCTCGATGATTTCACCGCCGACAATGGCGCCACCTGGATGCTGTCCGGCTCGCACAAAGCGCCGGGCAAACCGACCGACGACTACTTCCGGGCCCACGCCGAGCAGGCCATTGCGCCGGCAGGCAGCATCCTGATGTTCAACTCCAACGTCTGGCACGCGGGCGGCAGCAATATCACCGATCACTTGCGTCGCTCGGTAACGCCGATGTTCTCAAGGCCGTTCATGAAGCAACAGTTCGATTATCCAAGGGCCCTGGGTTACGACCGCGGCCCGGAGTTCGACGAGCGCCTGCGCCAGGTCATCGGCTATAACGCGCGGGTTCCCGCCACGCTGGACGAGTGGTACCAGCCGCCGGCCAAGCGCATGTACCACTCCAACCAGGGCTGAGCATGTCACGCGATCTCAACACCGAGTACCAGGACACCGAAGACCGGCGCTACGCCTACGATTTCGACTATATCCACCGCGACTACATGATCCGCGCGCTGGCCGGACAGTTCCGTCCCGGCAATGCCCTGGAGATGGGCTGCTACCACGGCGAGTTCACCAGGAAGCTGTTGCAGGTCTTCGACGAGGTGACGGTGCTCGAAGGCGCGTCCGACCTTATCGAGATCGCCCGCAGGAACGTCGACGATGCGCGGGCGACGTTCATCCTGGGCCGGTTCGAAGAGGCCGATCCCGGGCAGCGCTTCGACAATATTTTCCTGGTCCACACGCTGGAACACCTGAGCGAACCGCAGCCGGTGCTGAAACGCGTTCGTGAATGGCTCAAGCCCGGCGGCCGCCTGTTCGTCGTGGTGCCCAATGCCAATGCGGCATCCCGGCAGATTGCCGTAGGCATGGGCCTGATCGACTTCAACGCGGCAGTCACCGAAGGCGAGCGCAAGCATGGCCACCGCTGCACCTACAGCCTCGATACGCTTGAGCACGAGGTGCGGCAGGCCGGTTTCCGCATCGGGCAGCGGGGAGGCATCCTGTTCAAGCCGCTGGCCAATTTCCAGTTCGATGCAGCGCATCGCGCCGGCATCATCGACCAGGCGTTCTTCGAGGGTTGCTACCAGTTGGGAATGAAGTACCCCGACCTTACCGCCAGCATCTACGTGGTGTGCGAAGCCTGATCCTCACGTGCAGTCGAACGACCGCAAATGGGCCCCGATCCCCTCGGGGCCCACTTCCATCAGCGCATCGATGATCGACAGGCCAGGCGTGAACCCTTCGCTGCGCTGGCGGTAGGGCAGGGCGCGCATGGCGATGAAGCGCAGCTCGATCCCGCGTTCGGCGAAAGCCTGCGGCTCGTACAGCGAGCGCCCGCCCTGGGCGTTGATGTAGCGCTTCGCGTTTTCCTGGCGGCAGATATCGAGGATGCGTTCCTGCGCCGCCAGATGGCCGTTCCCGTAGCACCTGCTGCTCGGCACGATCTGCGCCTGCACACCCATGAAGCGGGCCAGTACCTGCACCTGGTGGCTCAGGAACCCGGCCAGGTTGCGGTCCTCATGACGCAGTATTCCCTCCACCAGGGCAAACACTTGCTCGAAGCAGGGCGCCTTGCGGTAGGCCATTTCCAGGCTGCGCAGCAGGCGCCGTTGCCACTGGGCGGCGGGGGCGATGTCGATCTCGTCGATCCTGCGGTTTTGCGAGGCCTGCAGCAGCGGCAGGGTGAACAGCCCCGGTTCGCCATTGATCAGGATGCGGTTGCGATTGATCCAGCCGCGATTGATGTAGTTCACATCGTCGTAGACCACGAAGCGGTCCGTAGCCTGCAGCAGTTGCCAGTAGCCGATGTAGGGGAACAGGTACGGCTGCATGATCGCCAGTGCGGTCATGCAGCCGCCCCGGCGACCAGCTCGATGATGAAATCCACGCTGTCGTGGTCGAGGTCGGGGTAGATCGGCAGGCAGATCACCTGCTCCACCACCCGGTGCGCCACCGGCAGGTTGTCGGCGCTGGACGACGGGTCGTGGCGGTACATCGGCAGGCTGCTGATCAGCGGCTGGAAATAGCGGCGGCCATTGATGCCGTGGGCGGCGAGATGCTCGAACAGTTGATCGCGTTGCAGCGGATAGTCCGCGCCGACCAGGATCGGGAAATAGGCGTGATTACCGAGGGCTTCGCCGACGCCGTCGATGCAACGGATGCCGCGGACTCCGGCCAGGCCCCGGCGATAGCGCTGGTCGATCAGGCGACGCTTGTCCAGGGCCTGGTCGAGCCCTTGCAGTTGCAGCAGGCCGAAGGCTGCGTGCACTTCGCTGAGCTTGCCGTTGTTGCCGGTGAACTCCACGGTGCTGCCATCGCGGGACAGGCCGAAGTTCTTCAACTGGTCGATATGGCGCTTGGTCGCCTCGTCGCGACAGACGATGGCGCCGCCCTCGAAGGTGCTGAACACCTTGGTGGCATGGAAGCTCAGCACTGCCATATCGCCATGCTGCAGCAGGCTGCCGGCCTCGTCGCGCGCGCCGAAGGCATGGGCTGCGTCATAAATCACTTTCAGTCGGTGACGTTCGGCGATCTGCTGGATCGCCCGCACATCGCAGGGATGCCCGTAGCAATGCACCGGCATGATCGCCGTGGTGCGGGCGGTGATCGCTGCTTCGACGCGGGCCGGGTCCAGGTTCAGGGTATCGGGGTCGATGTCGACGAACACCGGCCGCAGGTTGTTCCACAGCAACGAATGGGCCGTGGCGACGAACGAATAGGGCGTGGTGATCACTTCGCCTTCCAGGCCTGCCGCCTGGATCGCCGTGATCAGCGCCTGGGTGCCGTTGCAGAACAGCGACACATGCGCGACGCCCAGGTACTCGCACAGCGCGCTTTCCAGACGCTGGTGCATGCTGCCGCCGTTGGTCAGGATGCGACTGTCCCAGATTTCCCGGAGGTACGGGATGAAGTCGTCCAGCGCGGGCAGGGCGGGTTGGGTGACGAAGATCGGATTGCGCTTTTTCATGGGCTGCCTATCGCTCCGATCGTCCTGTTCATCGGGGCCCCTTGGCACCTGATGCTCACAAGGGTTTGTCGAATTCATGCCGGGTCCAGAAGTCCTTCATGATGCCCCAGCAGCGGCGTGACTCGCCTTGTGCTGCAGCGCCGAACACTACCTGGGTCTGTTCGCCATGGATGCGGAAGCTGCTCAGTGGCCGCACCAGATACACGGTATTGCCGCGCAGTGCGAGGTTGAGGAAGATCGCCACGTCGGACGCCCAGGCAATCGGCTGCTGGTCCACCGACATGAAGTCCGGGGTGACGTCGATCATGTCGTCGCGGCGGAACATCACCGTGCTCGGCTCGCCGATGAAGTTGAGCTGCGACAGCATCAACGCGGTGCCCATGGACAGGCCCTCGATCATCGAGTCGGCAGCCACAGGGGCCTGGGTCGCGGGAATATCGGCCAGCGGTGCGCCGAACCCGTCGATGCGCTGGCGCTTGGAGGTTGCCAGGGTGATGTCCGGGTAATCGCGGAAGGTCCCGAGCAGGCGCTCGACGCATTCGATATCCAGGAGGTCGTCGTCGTTGAGGAACTTGATGTACTCGCCGCGGGCCTGCTGCATGCACAGCACATGGTTGAGGCGGCCGATGTCCTTGCCCGCGTCGGGGTTGCGCACATAGCGCAGGCGCGGGTCGAAGCGGGCATAGTCGGCGACGATGGTCTCGATGGCGTCGCTCGGGCAGTCGTCGCAGACCAGGACTTCGATATTGCGGTAGGTCTGGTTCAAGGCGCTTTCCAGGGCCTGGTGCAAATGCGCGGTCCGGTAGGTCGGCATGACGATGCTGACCAGCGGCTCGGCATCGGCGGCGAGCTGGCGTTGCGGTTTGCGGAATTCCAGGACCACCCGGCCCGCCGCTGCGCTTTCCAGGCCGCCCAGGTTGGCGTCGCTGCTGTGGCCCGCAACGATGCCGTCTACCGGGACCAGGCCGACCATCTTGCAGACACGGGTCAGGTCGTCACGGTCCCAGGTCCAGGCGTGCTGGCGCAGGGCACGGTTCAAGCGCTCGCCGCGGCCGATACCGGGTGTTTCGGGGTGAACCCGATCAGCCACGTAGTCCTCCACGAGGGCCTGCAGGTCACTGGTCACCAAGCGCAGTACGCCACCCGGCTGCAGGACACGGCGGCATTCGAGCAGCAGGCGGATACCCTGGTTGCGATTCAGGCGCTCCAGCAGATGCGCGCTGTAGATCCCCGGCACCGTGCCGCGCTCCCAGGGCAGGGCAGCACCCGGATCGAGCTGGTAGTCGGCATGGGCGGCCTCCAGGTCGATATTGAAGAAGCCCTGGCGTGGGTGATCGGGGCAACCGAGGTTCAGGTAGATGGACTGCATGGGGTTCGCTTCGAAAAGAGTGCCTGGCCAGTGTATCGGCCGATGGGGTGTAAACATGATCCTTGCGGGGGAATCCTGCAACTGGCAGGGTGATGGCGTTTTGCTCCAAGACAATATGTGACAGCCAATGGAATCGGAGTCGCCCATGCAACCCGTGCAACGCAGCCGCCCCGGCTTTTCCCGATTGCCCCTGGTCATCGACCCGGCGCCGATGCTGGCTGCCCTGGCCGACCTCGACGACACCCTTTGGCAACCCCATTTCAACCGCGATTACTACCAGGGTGACTGGAGTGGCGTCGGGCTGATAACCACCGAGTCCCAGGTGGCGCTGGTGCACGGCGAGGGCCCGGCGATCAAGCGCCAGCCGTGGCTGGACGATCCACGCTGGGCCCGGGGCCTGGCCGGGCTCGAGGTGGAGATCCGCAACGCCCGTTTGCTGCGCCTCGGCCCCCACAGCCATATCCGCGAACACCGCGACTACGATCTGGGTGGCCCGGAGGCCGACATGCGCCTGCATGTGCCGTTGCTGGCGCCGGAGGAGGTGGATTTCATGCTGGAGGACCAGCGCGTGCCGATGCGTGCCGGGGAGTGCTGGTTTCTCGACCTGTATCGCCCGCACAGCGTCAACAATCATGGCGACAGGCCGCGCATCCACCTGGTTATCGACTGCCGTCCTGGCCCTTGGGTGGACGCGGCGATCGACGCGGGGCTGGCGACCACACCGGCCGCCGGCGAGGGTCGTTTCAACAGGGCCTATGCCGGGTTCACCCGCTGGCTGGAACAGCATCCACAGCAGGCTGCAGCACTCGACCCGCTGCAGGATCGCGAGGTGCTGATCAGCCGCATTCTGGAGCTGGGCCAGGCCCAGGGCTTCGTGTTCGGGGCGGACCAGGTGCGGGCGGCGCTGCGTCGGCAGCGCCAGGTGGTGCGCTGACACCGGGGCGTCAGCGCGGGGGCGGGGTCAGGCGGATTTCACCAGGCTGGCGATCTTGTCCTTGATCTCCAGGCGCTCCTTGCGCAGCCGGGTGACGATGTCATCTGCGGCGGCGCTCTGTTCGGCTTCGACGACCTCCTTGTCCTTTTGCAGGTAGCGGGTTTCCAGCTCCGCCAGGTGGGCACTGCCTTTCTTCAGCGCCTCGAATTCTTCCGCGGTCACTCCCAGGTCGGCGTACAGATTGTGTTTGACCGGCATAGCTTCAACTCCTCAGTCAGGTCGGGGCATGAACCTTCAGCGTAGATGCCTTTGCCGTGTTGGACAGTCGGGGTTAGTCTGTCGGATCTTTTTCCGCGACCGGTAGTCCCCCCATGCCCCAGCTTCATCTGGAATACAGCGCCAACCTGCGTGACCTCGATACCGACAAGGCCCTGCTGCGCCTGAACAGCGCCCTGGTCGCCAGTGGCCAGTTCGGCGACGAGGTGGATATCAAGAGCCGCGCCGTGGCCCATGAAACCTTTCGCGTCGGCATCGCGCCGGTCGAGCGTGCCTTCGTCCATGTGAAGCTGGCGCTGCTCAGCGGTCGCTCGCCGGAGATCAAGCGCCAGTTGTCCGCCAGCCTGCTGGAGGCGCTGAAGGATGTGCTGGCGGTCCCGGCCGGTATCGATACGCAACTGTGCGTGGAGATCCTGGACATCGATCGCGACTCCTACGCCAAGGTCCGTTTCCCTGCCTGAAACCGGTTGGCCAGGCCGCCGTTTGCGAACGGCGGCTGAGGTGAAAATCGCGCATTAATAAAAGTTCATTCCCGGCCATCGTTTGTTGGCGTTTTTTTCACGGAAAATTGATGAATGGCTGCTTAAAGTCCACCCCGCGAACAACCTGATGTCGCAAAGACATCAGCGGATGGATCTTTTTATAAGCGAATCGTCATGCTGAAACTCAAGTCGTTGCGTCCCGAATGGGTGACGCTGCTGGCCAGCGCCTACCTGTTGATCGGCTTCAACTCGGTACTCTGGGAGCACATTTCCACGGTGTTGCAGGGGGACGCCCATGCCGTGCTGCTGCGCCTGGCTTTCGGCGTGCTGCTGCTGTGCGCCTTCAATATCGTGCTGACCCTGCTGGCGTTTCGCAAAGTTCTTAAACCGGTATTGGCCACGTTATTCATCATCAGTGCCGGCGTCGCCTATTTCATGAGCCAGTACGGCGTGCTGATCGATATCGGCATGTTGCGCAATACCGTGGAAACCAATGTCACGGAAGTGCGTGACCTGCTATCGCTGAAGTTGTTCGTTCATATCCTGCTGCTCGGGGTACTACCGACCTTCATCCTGCTGAGGACACCGATCCGCTTCCGCAGCCTGCCCCGCGAGCTGTTGCAGAAACTCCTGGTCGTGCTGGCCAGTGCGGCGTTGCTGGCTGCCGTGGCCATGGTCAATTACCAGGGGCTGGCCTCGCTGTTTCGCAATCACCATGAGCTGCGCCTGATGATCGTGCCGAGCAACTACATCGGCGCCTCGGTGAACTACGCCCGGGAAAAGGTCGGGGTCGCCTCGCAGCCGTTCCGCAAGATCGGCGAGGATGCCACGCTGGCCCCTGCCTGGGCCGGCCATCCACGCAAATCCCTGACGGTACTGGTGGTGGGCGAGAGTGCCCGCGCCGAGAACTTCGGACTGCTGGGCTACAACCGCGATACCACGCCGCAACTGAGCAAGGAGCAGGGCTTGTTGAGCTTCAGCAATGTCACCTCCTGCGGCACCGAAACCGCGGTCTCCGTGCCCTGCATGTTCTCCGGAATGACCCGCAAGGACTACGACGCGGCCAAGGCGAAGAATCAGGAAGGCCTGCTCGACATGCTGCAGCGTGCCGGCCTGGTGGTGGAATGGCGCGACAACCAGTCGGGCTGCAAGGGCACCTGCGACCGCGTGCACGTCGAGGACGTCAGCAACCTGAAGGACCCGGCCCTGTGCGCCGACAACGAATGCCACGACGAAATCCTGCTCAAGGACCTCGCCGCGCGTATCGACGACCTCAAGCAAGACACCGTGCTGGTCCTGCACCAGATGGGCAGCCACGGTCCGGACTACTACAAGCGCTACCCGGCGTCGTTCGAGCGCTTCACCCCGGTTTGCCGCAGCAACGCCCTGAACCAGTGCGACCGCCAGAGCATCGTCAACGGCTATGACAACACCTTGCTGTACACCGACCACGTGCTGGCCTCACTGATCGATGTGCTGCGCAGCAAGCAGGACCAGGTCGACACGGCGATGATCTACCTCTCCGACCACGGCGAATCCCTGGGCGAGTACAACCTGTTCCTCCACGGCACGCCCTACATGCTGGCCCCCGAGCAGCAGAAGCACGTGCCGATGCTGGCCTGGTTCTCGGACAACTACCGCAAGAGCTTCGGCGTCGATACCGACTGCCTGCAACAGGGCCGCGACCGGCCGCTGAGCCAGGACAACCTGTTCCACTCCATGCTCGGCCTGCTGCAGGTGCGGACCTCGCTGTACAACCCGCAACTGGACCTGTTCGCCGGCTGCCGTCCGGTCCAGGCATCACTGTAAAAGCGCGGCACGGGCTCGCCGCCTACTCTGGAAAGGCTACCGTCGAGCGGTTTCCCGGCGGTGGCCCGTGCCGTATATACTGCGCGCCATTGTATGTGGGAGAGCCTTGTGGCCATCGAAATTCACTGGATTACCGACGACAGCGCCCTGGCGGAACATTGCCGGCAATGGCGTCAACTGCCCTTCGTGGCCCTCGACACCGAGTTCATGCGGGTCGACACCTTCTACCCCAAAGCCGGTTTGATCCAGGTCGGCGATGGCCAGCGTGCCTTCCTGATCGATCCGCTGCTGATCAACGACTGGCAGCCCCTGGCCGGCCTGCTCGAAGACCAGGGCGTGACCAAGGTCCTGCATGCCTGCAGCGAAGACCTCGAAGTCCTTGCCCGCCTGACCGGCAGCCTGCCGGTGCCGCTGTTCGACACGCAACTGGCGGCCGGCTATCTCAACCTCGGCTTTTCCATGGGCTACTCGCGCCTGGTCCAGGACGTGCTGGGCATCGAACTGCCGAAGGGCGAGACCCGTTCCGACTGGCTGCAACGCCCGCTCTCGCAAACCCAGGTCAGCTACGCCGCGGAAGACGCCGTGCACCTGGCCGAGCTGTACGAGCGCCTGCGCCCGCAACTGAGCGACGACAAGAATGCCTGGGTGCTGGAGGACGGCGCCGAGCTGGTGATTCAACTGTGCCGGGAAATCGACCCCTACGAGCTGTACCGCGACGCCAAGCTGGCCTGGAAGCTGTCCCGGGCCCAGCTTGCCGTGCTGCGCGAGCTGTGCGCCTGGCGCGAACTGGAAGCCCGCGAGCGCGACGTGCCGCGCAACCGCATCCTGCGCGAGCATGCCATGTGGCCGATCGCCCGGACCCAGCCGGACAACCTGTCAGCCCTGGCCCGTATCGAAGACATGCACCCGCGCACCATCCGCCAGGATGGCGAGTTCCTGCTCGACCTGATCAAGCGCACGGGCAACCTGCCGCCGGAAGAATGGCCGCCGGCAGTGCCCGAGCCGCTGCCGATCGAAGCCGCCGCGCTGCTGAAGAAACTGCGTGCCATCGGCCAGGCCGAGGGTGAACGCCTGAACATCGCGCCCGAGCTGATGCTGCGCAAGAAAACCCTCGAGGCGCTGCTCAAGAGCGGCTACCCCGACGGACCGTACCAATTGCCCGACTCGCTGCGCGGCTGGCGCCGCGAGCGGATGGGCCAGGCCCTCCTCGACTGCCTGGCCGATGCCGGAGAATCCGCTTGAAACGTATCTGTTCGATTTACCGCAGCCCGCGCAAGCCGGGCATGTACCTTTACCTGCTCAAGGCCGATGGCCTGAACCGGGTGCCGGATGCCCTGTTACCGCTGTTCGGCACGCCGCAGCACGCCTTCGACGTCGTGCTGACGCCGGAGCGCACCCTGGCCAGCGAGGACATCGCCAAGGTCCTGGAAAACCTCGATAGCCAGGGCTTCCACCTGCAGATGCCGCCTGCCGAAGAGGAATACATCGAGCACCTGCCGGACGAATTGCTGCGTCGCAACGATCCGGTCTGATCCCGCCCTGACGGGGCCGGTCCCGACCGGCCCTCCCGCCGTTCTGCAAGGTTGTAATCGATATGCGCGTTCTGATCGCCGAACAGGATCACGCTCTCTATGCCCGTCTGCTGCGCGAGGCATTGCCCGAACTCGAAGTGCTCACCAGCGGTGATTCCGCCGAATTGTCGGCGCAGGCAGCGCAGTGCCCGGTCTGGCTGGGCCAGCCCGACCTGCTGGCCTCCCTGCTGCGCCAGGGGCACCGCCCTGGCTGGGTGCAGTCGACCTGGGCCGGCATCACGCCGCTGCTGGCCGAGGGCCTGCCCCGCGAATACCGGCTGACCCGGGCCGTGGGTATCTTCGGCCAGGTCATGGCCGAGTACGTGCTGACCTACATGCTCGGTCACGAGCGTGAAGTGCTGACCCGCCTGATGAGCCAGGTCGAGCGCAAGTGGGACGGGCGTCCGGGACGCAGCCTGGACGGGCGTCGGGTGCTGATCGTCGGGACCGGTGACATCGGTTGCGAGGTGGCGCGTTTCCTCATGCCGTTCGGCTGCACGCTGTATGGCATCGCCCGTTCGCCCCGCCCGCTCGAGCCCTTCATCGAAGTGGCCGGGCTGGACGAGATCGGCCGGCTGGTGGGGCAGGTGGACTATGTGGTCAACCTGCTGCCGGATACCCCGGCGACCCGCGATATCTATGACGCTGCGCTGTTCCAGCGCTTCAACCCGGATGCGTTGTTCATCAACGCCGGGCGCGGTGTGGCGGTGGTCGATGGCGACCTGGTGGCGGCGCTGACCAAGGGCCATCTGGCCGGGGCGGTGATCGATGTGTGCCGCCAGGAGCCGTTGCCGCGCAATCATCCGTTCTGGACCGCGCTAGGGCTGCTGCTGACCGGGCACAGCTCGGCGCCGACCTCGCCGGCGGCGATGGTGCGGTTGTTCGTTGAGAACCTGGGGGCTTACGGGCGGGGCGACGGATTGCGCGGAGAGGTCGATTTTTCGCGGGGCTATTGAGGCCGCTATCGCCGGCAACGCCGGCTCCCACAAGGTTCGGTGGTGTACTCGATACCTGTGGGAGCCGGCGTTGCCGGCGATCAGGCCATAAGGCTTACAGGGTGAAGTCACCCTCGGCCGCCAGCTCGTTCAGCGGCCGGCGCGGGCTCGGTACTTCACGGGCTTGCAGGTATTCGGCCAGGGTCGCCTTGTCACCCAGCTTGCCGATCGCCACTGCCGCGTGCAGGTCATAGCCCTCGGGGATCTTCAGCTCCTTGCGGGTCAGTTCCTGATCGAAGCCGGCCATGCCGTGGGTGTGCCAGCCGCTGATACTGGCTTGCAGCGCCAGGTGCCCCCAGGCCGAGCCGGTGTCGAAGGTGTGCCACAGGGCCGGGGTTTCCTCGCTGGCGCCCGGTGCGGTGAAGGTGGTCTTGGAGATCACGATCACCAGTGCCGATGCATGCTGCGCCCAACTGCGGTTGAATTCGTTGAGCAGCCCCAGGTAACGCTCCCAGTTCGGCGTATCGCGGCGGGCGTAGAGGAAGCGCCAGGGTTGCGAGTTGTAGGCCGAAGGCGCCCAGCGCGCGGCCTCGAGGAAACTCAGCAGGGTTTCTTCGGAAATCGGCTCGCCGGTGAAGGCACGGGGCGACCAGCGCTGGATGAACTGTTCATGGATGGCATAGTCAGCGATACGAGGGTTGGCGCTCATGACGGATTCCTGGACAGGGGCGAGAACTGAAATGGTTTGCAAAACTACAACTGTCGGCCACACCCTGACAAGCGGTCTGGCAAAGGCGCAACGCACGTCCTAGACTGGCGCCGCCCCGCAGGGCCGAAGAATTTTGAAACAGGATCATCGCAACATGCAGGCAAGCTCCGCGCCGTTCTGGACCCGCAAGACCCTCGATCAGCTCGACGCCGCCGAATGGGAGTCGCTGTGCGACGGTTGCGGCCTGTGCTGCCTGCAAAAGCTCGAAGACGAAGACGACAACAGCGTCTACTACACGCGCATCGCCTGCAAATTGCTGGACCTGAACACCTGCCGCTGCAGCGATTATCCGAACCGCTTCGAGCATGTGCCCGACTGTATCCAGCTCACCCCGGGCAAGGCCGACCAGTTCAAGTGGCTGCCGCCCACCTGCGGTTATCGCCTGGTCAGCGAGGGCAAGGACCTGCCGGACTGGCACCACCTGGTCTGCGGCGACCGCGAGCAGGTGCACAAGCAGCGCATTTCGCAGGCGGGGCGCATGCTCAGCGAGAACAGCGTCGCCGAAGATGACTGGGAAGACTATCTGATATTCCGCGCCAGCTAAGCTGGCGCGTTTCGCGTTCGTGCAAGGAGTCGGGCAATGCCTGTGCGTCACCCTCTGGCGTGGGTCCTGTTGCTGCTGGCGAGCGATGCCGCCTGGGCCAGGAAAGTCGATCTGGATTACCACGTGCGCCTGCTGCCCCAGAGCGGCCAGGCCGAAGTGCGCCTGACCCTGGCCGATGGCGCCCAGGTGCGCAGCCTGGATTTCGACCTGGGCAAGGAAGGCCTGTATAGCGATTTCAAGGCCGACGGTCCGTGGCAACCGGCGGCGGACCGCCAGCGTGGGGTCTGGCAGCCGGCACCGGGCAAGTCCAGCCTGAGCTACAAGGTACGGCTTGATCACAAGCTGAAGAACGGCAGCTACGACAGCCGTATCGCGGCGAACTGGGCGCTGTTCCGCGGTGATGACCTGGTGCCGCCAGCGCGTCTCGACCAGCAGGATGGCACCGAACTGGTGGCTCGCCTGAGCGTCGATCTGCCTGCCGGCTGGAACAGCATCGAGACGGCATGGCCGCGGATTGGCAAGCAGCGTTTTCGCATCGACAACGTTTCGCGCCTGTTCGACCGTCCGACCGGCTGGATGCTCGCCGGTACGGTTGGGGTACGACGTGCCCGCCTGGGCGAGACCGAGGTCAGCGTGGCCGGTCCGGTCGGGCAGGGGCAGCGCCGCATGGATGCATTGACCTTGCTGACGTTCGTCTGGCCGCAGTACCAGGCGGTGTTCCCGCGCAATCCAACGAAGCTGCTGCTGGTCGGCGCCCGTGAACATCTATGGCGAGGCGCGCGTGCGGCGCACGACTCCATCTACCTCAACAGTGCCAGTGCGCTGGTCAGCGAAAACGGCAGCAGCCCGTTGTTGCGCGAGCTGGTGCGGGTGTTTGCGCGGATCAACGACCGCGAAGGCAGCGACTGGATCGGCGAGGGGCTGGCGGAGTATTACGCTACCGAGCTGCTGCGTCGTGCCGGCGGGATCAGTGATGACCGCTACCAGGCATTGCAGAAGCGCCTGAACAAGGAAGGCAAGGCGGTGACCAGCCTGCGCGGCGAGCAGGCCAACGCGGCGACCATCGCCCGCGCGGTGTTGCTGTTGCAGGCGCTGGATCGGGAAATCCGTGTTCATACCCACAACAAGCAGTCGCTGGACGATCTGGTGCGGGCGTTGATGCGGATGAACAGTGTCAGCACGGCGGAGTTCGTGCAGTTGGCCGAGAGTGTAATGGGGCGGGAGTCGGAGGTTTTGCGCACTCCGCTGCTTCAGTGACCGCCCTTCAGGGCCCTATCGCGGGTGAACCCGCTCCCACAAGGTACGCGTAACCTGTGGGAGCGGGTTCACCCGCGATGAGGCCCTCGAATCTCAGGGTTTTGGACTGACCAGCGAATCGTTCCCGGTCACGGTGGCACTCTTGGTCGCCGCCTCCGCCGCATCCTTCAACGACTTCAGCTCGCTTCCGGTGCGCTCGATCTTCGCCCGGATCCCGTCCAGGTCCTGGCGTCCCTTCTCCAGCAGGCTTTTCGCCGAACAATGCCCGGTGACCCCGCGGGCCAGTACGGCGCCGCCAATGGCCATCTGGACCAGCCCGAACAGACCGCCACGACGCAGGCCCTTGCCCAGCATCACTACCCCGGTGAATACCGAGCCCGCTCGCTCCCAGCCCTGGACGTTGTGCTCGGGTTTGCTCTGAAAGGGCGTTGCCGGAATCTCTGGCTTCTGGCGCATGAGCGCTTCTCCTCTTGAGTGACGTGATAGTCAGCAGACCGCCGGCTTGCGCCCGGCGTTCAATCGCTTACCTGAAGCGCGGCCCGGAGCGGGTGTTCAGCCCTTTGGCCATGCGGTCGTAAAGCACGACGTTGACCGTGGCGGCCAGGTTCATGCAACCGTTGGTCGGGATGTAGATGGTCTCCTCGCACCAGGCGCGGACCTCGTCGTCCAGGCTGCCGTCCTCGGGGCCGAAGATGTAGATGGCACGGTCCGGATGGGTGTATTCCGGCAGGGGCCGAGCGCCGTCCACCAGTTCCACGGCCACCGGGGTACAGCCCAGGGGAATGATCTTCTGCAGGTCGTCGATGCCGATCAGCGGGATGTCGTAGTGGACCCGCTTGGTGTCGGTGACGAAGTCGCGAGCGCGTTCGTAGCGCTTGCCGGTGTAGAACACCGAGTTCACGCCATAGCAGCCGGCGGCGCGCATCACCGAACCGACGTTTTCAGGGGATTTGGGGTTGTACAGGCCGATGCAGCTGTACCTTTTGTTCGCCACGTGCCGGGCCCTTCGCAAAAAAGACGCGATTATACGGGCTCGGCGCGGCGTGCTGCGACTTCAGTCCTTCTTGTTGAGCATTCCGGCGAGGGCGGCGAAGGGGTTGTGCGTGGCCTTGGCGATGGATGGCGTGCTCAGCGAGCCTTCGCTGAAGTACTGCTGGTCGGTATAGCGCGAGTGCTCGTTGTCGTGGCAGTACAGGCACAGCAGTTCCCAGTTGGAGCCGTCCTGGGGATTGTTGTCGTGGTTATGGTCGCGGTGATGCACGGTCAGTTCGCTCAAGCGCTTGCCGGAGAACTCCCGGGCACAGCGGCCGCAGACATGCGGGTACATGCGCAGGGCTTTCTGCCGGTAGCCCCGTTCGTCGTCGCGCTTGGCGTCGGCGAGGATGCGGTCGAGCCGCGCGGTGGCAGCGGCGGAGGAGGCGTCAGTCATGTTCTTACCTGTTCAGGCTTGGGTTGGCACGGTTTCGCCGTCAGTTTAGCGCCAGTACCGCTTCCTGGGCAGGCAATCCGCTACATGGCGGAGTAGTCTGTATGGCATGACCTCGACCAGGAGCCCTGCATGCGTCTGACGAGCATCCTGCTGTATTGCGTCGCCAGCCTGGCCACCGCCCAGGCCGACGACCTGCAACCGCGCGTGATCGCGCCGGTGCCCGGGGCGCCGGGTACCGCGACGCCCACGCCCTATCCGCAGATCACCCCATCGATGCCGCCGAAGGCCGGCGACGGCAGGCCGGGCGGCCCCTTGCTGCCGCCCATGCCATTGCCATCGCCGCCCAAGGATCAACCGCTGCCGGGGCTGATGCCGACGCCGGACAAGACCATGGACAAGACCAAGGACTAGGCGCTCGCCACACCCAGCTCGTTCAGCACGAAGGCGTACTCCAAGGCCACGTCGCGCAGGCCCTGGTAGCGGCCGCTCATGCCGCCATGGCCGGCGCCCAGCTCGGTCTTGAGCAGCAGCGGATTGCCGTCGGTCTTGGTGACCCGCAGCTTCGCCACCCACTTGGCCGCTTCCCAGTACTGCACGCGGCTGTCGTTATAGCCAGCGATCACCAGCAGCGACGGGTAGGCCTGGGCCTTCAGGTTTTCGTAAGGCGCGTAGGCCTTGATCCGCTCGTAGACCTCCGGCTCCTGGGGGTTGCCCCATTCGTCGTATTCGGTGACGGTCAGCGGCAGGTCCGGGTCGAGCATGGTGTTGAGTACATCGACGAACGGCACCTCGGCAATCGCCACCTTGAACAGCTCGGGACGCAGGTTGAGCACCGCGCCGATCAACAGGCCGCCGGCGCTGCCGCCGCTGATCGCCAGCTGCCTGGCGCGGGTGATGCCGGACGCGATCAGGTGTTCGGCGCAGGCGATGAAGTCGCTGAAGGTGTTGGCCTTGTGTTCCTGCTTGCCGGCGCGGTACCAGGCTTCGCCCAGCTCGCCGCCGCCACGCACGTGGGCGATGGCAAAGGCCACGCCGCGGTCCAGCAGGCTCAGGCGGGCATGGGAGAACCACGGATCGAGGCTTTCGCCGTAGGCGCCGTAGCCGTACAGGTAGAGCGGCACCGGCTGGCCAAGGTCGCTGCGACGCTGGACCAGGCTGATCGGCACCCGCGTGCCGTCGCTGGCCTGTGCCCAGAGACGCTGGCTGACATAGGCGTCGGCATCGAACTCGCCAAGCACCGGCGTTTGCTTGAGCACCACCTGCTCGCCAGTGGCCAGGTCCAGCTGGCGCACCTGGGCCGGGCGGTTCAGGGCTTCGTAGCGCAGGCGAATGCGCGTGCTGGTGAACTCCAGGCTGTCCTGTACGTACAGGCTGTAGGCAGCGTCCGGCAGTTGCACCCGGTAGGCCGGCAGCCCGCAGGGACGCACTTCGATGATCGGGAGGCCGCCCTCGCGCAGGCTCAGGGTCAGGGCGCCGGCATTGAGGGTCAGGCCCTCGATCATCACCGTGTCGCTGTGGGGCACCAGTACCTGCCACAGCTCGCGGGTGGGCACGCGGTCACCGGGAGCGTGATAGAGGGCGAAGTTGATGCCGTCCTGGTTGCTGCGCACGAACCAGCGCCACTCACCGTCGAGCTTGCCGTGGTCGGCGTCGTATTCATGGCCTTCGACCCGTGGCGCCAGGCAGGCGAACGTGCCGTTCGGGGTGTCGGCATCCAGTACCCAGGCTTCGCTGGTGGTCTTGCTGTTGAGCGACAGCAGCAACTGGCGCTCGGAGCTCGAGCGGTAGCAGTGCAGGAAGAAGCGCCCGTCGTGTTCCTCGAAGACCGGCTCGGCCTTGGCGCTGCCGAGGCGGTGGCGGTGCAGGCGGAAGGGCCGGTGGGTGTCGTCCAGCTCGGTGAAGAACAGGGTCTGGCTGTCGTTGGCCCAGGTCATGCTGCCGTCGCAGTCGTCGAACGGCAGTTCGCTGATCGCGCCGCTGGCCAGCTCCTTGACGTACAGGGTGTAGATCTCGTCGCCGCTGGTATCCAGGCTGTAGGCCAGGCGCTGGTGGTCCGGGCTGACATTGAAGGCGCCCAGGCTGAGGAAGCCGCCGGCAGCCAGTGCGTTGGGGTCGAGCAGCAGTTCCTCGCGGCTTTCGTCCACCGTGTTGGAATCATCGGCCGGGCGCGGGCAGCGATAGTGTCGGGCGTATTCGTCGCCGGCGGTGGTGCGGGTGTAGTACAGATACGGGCCCCAGGGCGAGGGCAGGGACAGGTCGGTTTCGAGGATGCGGCCCTTGATTTCCTCGAACAAGGTTTCGCGCAACCCGGCGTGGCCGGCCAGTTGCGCCTCCTGAAAAGCGTTCTCCGCCTCCAGGTAGGCCATCACCTCGGGAGCGTCGCGTTCCTGCAGCCAGGCATAGGGATCCGCGCCTTCGCCCCGGCGGGCGATCGGGGCGGACAGGGCTCGGGCGGAAGAGGACATATGCGGTTCCTTGGCTGGGGGGCGCCTGCGCGCGGAAAAATCGCTATCATAAGCGCCTGTTTGCCTACCTACCACGGACGCCATGACCGAAAACGACTATCTGTTCGCCTGGGGCCTGTATGCCCTGGCCGCCCTGGGTTGCCTGTGGGTGGGCTTTCGCCTGACCGGCTGGATGTGGCGCTGGCTGCGCGAGCCGCTGCGGGTGTTGCTGGCCGTGCTGCTGTTCACCCCGACCATCGTCGATCCGGCCAAGGACATCTTCGCCCCGGCCATCGCCATCAGCGCCCTGGACCTGGCCTTCAAGGTCGGCAACAACGTCTGGCGCGCTGCCGCCGACCTGGCGATGTACGGCATGATCGCCTTCGCCCTGTACCTGATCTTCGTCGCCATCCGCATGCCCCTGGAGGCTCGCGCCCGGGCGCGCCGCGAACGTGTTGAAGCTGCGAAGAAGCGCGAGGCCGAGGAAATCCTGGCCGAGCCCGCCGATAGCCGTGCGCGCTATCGCGACGAGCCACCCGAGGCGCCGTTGGGCGGGGCGCGCCAGCGTCTCGAACCACGTCTGTAACTGGAGGCCCGAGCATGTGTGAACTCCTGGGCATGAGCGCCAACGTCCCCACCGACATCGTTTTCAGCTTCACCGGCCTGATGCAGCGTGGTGGCCGTACCGGCCCCCACCGTGACGGCTGGGGCATCGGTTTTTATGAAGGCCGCGGCCTGCGGGTATTCCAGGACCCGGCGGCAAGCTGCGAATCGGAAGTCGCCAGCCTGGTACAGCGCTATCCGATCAAGAGCGAAGTGGTGATCGGCCATATCCGCCAGGCCAACGTCGGCAAGGTCTGCCTGTCCAACACCCACCCCTTCGTCCGCGAACTCTGGGGGCGCAACTGGTGCTTCGCGCACAACGGCCAACTCGCCGATTTCAATGGCCTGACCAGCTTCTACCGGCCGATCGGCGACACCGACAGCGAAGCGGCCTTCTGCGACCTGCTCAACCGCATCCGTGAAGCCTTTCCCGAGCCGGTGGACGTCGAGCAACTGCTGCCGGTGCTGGAGCAGGCCTGTGCCGAATACCGTGGCAAGGGCGTGTTCAACTGCCTGCTGAGCGATGGCGACTGGCTGTTCTGCTTCTGTTCGACCAAGCTGGTGCACATCACCCGGCGTGCGCCATTCGGCCCGGCGCGGCTCAAGGACGTGGACATGATCGTCGACTTCCATGCCGAAACCACGCCCAACGATGTGGTCACGGTCATCACCACCGAAGCGCTGACCGAAAACGAAACCTGGAACCGCTACGAGCCCGGCCAATGGGGCCTGTGGCGCAAGGGCGAATGCATCGCCAAGGGCCAGACCCGCTAAGGACGAGCCAAATGCTGAGAAGCTACCTGCGGTTGATCCTGTTCACCTGTGGTCTGTTGCTGGGCGTCCAGGTGCCCGGCCTGGTCAATGACTACAGCCAGCGCGTGCAAGCCCACCTGCTGGAGTCCCGCGAGGGCCTGAAGGGCTTCCAGCAGACCGCCCAGCGTTTCTTCAACGGGGATCTCCAGGCCCTGGTGCGGCATTACCGCGCCAGTGACGACCCGGTGTTCCAGAGCGATGCCGAGAGCATCGACAGCCTGGTCGCCCGCAACCGCATGCTGGAAAGCGAATGGCAGGCGTTGCAGGCCGGCTGGGCCAGTCGCACCTGGCATGTGCTGACCCAGCCCGACCCGGCGATCCGCGAGGAAACCTTCAAGGGCTACAGCTACCAGATTCTGCTCACGCCCGAGGCCGCGGCCTGGGGCGTGGGCTGTGCGCTGATCTTCGCCCTGGTGGTGGAGAGCATTCTGCTGCTGATCGGCTGGGTGATCATGGGTGGCCGGCGCAAGGCCGTGCAGCCAAGCTGGCGTTAACTTCATCTCTTCAACGGAGCCCGCCATGAGCCGTCTGCTATTGAACTGCGATATGGGCGAGAGCTTTGGCAACTGGACCATGGGTCTGGACGCCGAGGTCATGCCCTTCGTCGATTGCGCCAATATCGCCTGCGGCTTCCATGCCGGCGATCCCGGGATCATGCGCCAGACCGTCGCCCTGGCGGTGCAGCACCAGGTGCGGATCGGCGCCCACCCGTCCTACCAGGACCTGGCCGGTTTCGGCCGCCGCTCCATGGCCTGTAGCAACGAGGAAATCCGCGACCTGCTGCACTACCAGATCGGCGCGCTGGACGGCATCTGCCGGGTCCAGCGCACGCACTTGTCCTATGTCAAACCCCATGGTGCGCTGTACAACGACATGATGGCCGACCACCGCAAGCTGCGCGCCGTGCTCGAAGCCGTGGCCGCCTATGACCCGCCGTTGCCGCTGATGCTGATGGCCACGGCCGACGATACCGTTGCCCGGGCCCTGGGCGCTGAAATCGGTGTGCCGCTGTGGTTCGAGGCCTTCGCCGACAGAGCCTACGACGCTGACGGCCATCTGGTTTCCCGCCGCCTGCCGGGGGCGGTGCATCACGACCCGGCGCTGATCGTCGAACAGGCCCTGCGCCTGGCTCGTGGCGAACCGCTCACCGCCATCGACGGCAGCGCCGTGACGCTGCACGCCCAGACCCTCTGCGTGCATGGCGACAACCAAAGCTCGCTGGCCGCCGTGCGCCAGATCCGCCAGGCCCTGGATGCCCTGAAGACCCCATGAAGCCAAGGATCGAAGCGGTCGCCATCGACTGCCTGATGCTGCGCCTGTTCGAGTCCATCGACGAAGCCCACATGCCCTGGATGCTGGCGGCCAGCCGGCGCTTGCGGCAGGTGTTCGGCACGCGCCTGGTGGAACTGGTGCCGTCCTACACCACGCTGATGGTCCAGTTCGATTGCTCACCTGGCGAGGCGCGCAGCCTGATCGGCGAAGCGTTGCGCGATCTGCAGCCGGACAGTGGCGGGGCAGGGCGGCGCATGGACATTCCGGTGTGGTACGACGCCAGTGTCGGCCCGGAACTCAAGGTGCTGGCGGCGCGTTGTGGCGTCGCGCAAAGCGAGATCGTCCGGCGGCATACCGGGCGCGAATACCAGGTGTTTGCCCTTGGTTTCGCCCCCGGTTTCGCCTTCATGGGGTTGGTCGAGGAATCCCTGGCCTCGCCCCGCCTGGCGACGCCGCGCAAGCGCGTAGCGGCGGGCAGCGTGGGTATTGCCGAGCGGCAGACGGCGGCCTATCCGGCCTTGTCGCCGGGGGGCTGGAACCTGATCGGGCGTACGCCCGCTGCGCTGTTCGACCGTGACCGTGATGGCTACAGCCTGTTGCAGCCGGGCGACCGGGTACGTTTCGTGGCTATCGGGCGGGATGAATTCATCAGGCTGGGAGGTGACGACTCGCCGCTGGAGGAACAACCATGAACCACCTGCGGATCGAGGCCAGCACGCCCCTGTGTCAGCTTCAGGACCAGGGCCGTTTCGGTGTACGTCATCTTGGCGTGACGCAGGGCGGCGCGCTGGACTGGGTGTCGGCGCGCTGGGCCAACTGGCTGCTGGATAACCCGGCGCAAGCGGCAGTGGTGGAAATCACCCTGGGCGGTTTTGCCGTGGAGGCTGAGGCGGATTGTGTTCTGGCCCTGGCCGGCGCGGACCTGGACGCGCGGATCGACGGCGAGCCGCTGAAACCGTGGCGCAGCTTTGTATTGCGCCAGGGGCAGCGCTTGCAGTTCAGCCAGCCGTTGCTCGGTGCCCGGGCCTATTTGGCGGCGCCGGGTGGTTTCGATGCGCCCCGGGTGCTGGGCAGTTGCGCAACCGTGGTTCGCGAGCAACTGGGTGGGCCGGATGGCGCAGGTCGTGCCTTGGTCAAGGGCGATGAGTTGCGCTTTGCAGGGGCGGCGGCGGGGCGGGGGGGCGTGCCCGAGTTGCTGCGTCCGCCACTGGAAGGCGAGGCGTGCCTGGACCTGGTGATGGGCGCGCAATTGGGCGAATTCAGCGGGCAAAGCCTGTTCGATGCGTTCAACAGCCCGTGGCAACTGGACAGTCGCGGCGATCGCATGGGCATTCGCTTGCTCGGGCCGGCCTTGCGCTATCAGGGCAGGCCGATGATCTCCGAGGGCATCCCGCTGGGCGCGGTGCAGGTGCCGCCGGACGGGCAGCCGATCGTGTTGCTCAATGACCGGCAGACGATTGGCGGGTATCCGCGGTTGGGGGCGTTGACGCCGTTGGCGCTGGCGCGGCTGGCGCAGTGCTTGCCCGGGGAGCGGGTGAGGTTCAGGGCAGTGGTGCAGGAATTGGCCTGGGCTGAAATGCAGGCCTGGCTCAAGAGGTTTGCTGGCTGATAGGGCCTCATCGCTGGCAGCTCCCACAGGTTCAGCGATCCCTGTGGGAGCTGGCTTGCCAGCGATGAGGCCCTCAAGAACACCCTCCTACTTGGAGAGGAACCTCATACCTTCCTCCAACCCGCGCAAGGTCAGCGGATACATGCGGTCCTCGATCAATTCGCGGACGATGTTGGTCGAGGCCGTGTAGTTCCAGGTGTCCTTCGGATACGGGTTGATCCAGATAAGCTTCTTGAATTTCTCCATGAAACGCTGCATCCACACATACCCGGCCTCTTCGTTCCAGTGCTCGACGCTGCCACCCGGCTGGGTGATCTCGTACGGCGCCATGGCCGCGTCACCGACGAACACCACCTTGTAGTCGGCGCCGTACTTGTGCAGCAGGTCCAGGGTCGAGGTGCGCTCCGAGGTGCGGCGCAGGTTGTTCTTCCACACCGATTCGTAGACGAAGTTGTGGAAGTAGTAATACTCAAGGTGCTTGAACTCGGTCTTGCAGGCCGAGAACAGTTCCTCGCAGATCTTCACGTGGGCATCCATCGAGCCGCCGATATCGAATAGCAGCAACAGTTTCACGCTGTTGCGTCGCTCCGGGCGCATCTGGATGTTGAGCAGCCCGGCGTCGCGGGCGGTGTGGTCGATGGTGCCGTCGATGTCCAGCTCGTCCGCCGCGCCCTGGCGGGCGAACTTGCGCAAGCGGCGCAGGGCCAGCTTGATATTGCGCGTGCCAAGCTCGACCTGGTCGTCGAGGTTCTTGTACTCGCGCTGGTCCCAGACCTTGACCGCCTTGCCCTGGCGCTTGCCGGCCTCGCCGACGCGGATTCCCTCGGGGTTGAAACCGCCCGAGCCGAACGGGCTGGTGCCGCCGGTGCCGATCCACTTGTTGCCGCCGGCATGGCGTCCCTTCTGTTCTTCCAGGCGCTTCTTGAATTCTTCGATCAGCTTGTCCAGACCGCCCAGGGACTGGATCTGCGCGCGCTCTTCATCGGTCAGCTGGCGCTCGAACTCCTTGCGCAGCCAATCCTCCGGAATCAGCGCCTCCAGGTGCTGGTCGAGGTTCTCCAGGCCCTTGAAGTAGGCCGAGAAGGCCCGGTCGAACTTGTCGAAATGCCGTTCGTCCTTGACCAGGATCGCCCGCGACAAGTAGTAGAACTCGTCCATGTCGGCGAAGGTGACGCGCTTTTGCAAGGCGTTGATCAGGTCGAGCAGTTCGCGCACCGACACCGGCACCTTGGCGGCGCGCATTTCATTGAACAGATTGAGCAGCATGGCGTTCGCCCCCTGGCCTCAGCGGTTGCCGCGGCGGCTCATGAAGGCCAGGCGTTCGAGCAGTTGCACGTCCTGTTCGTTCTTCACCAGGGCACCCGCCAGCGGCGGGATGGCCTTGGTCGGATCGCGCTCGCGCAGCACGGCCTCGCCGATGTTGTCGGCCATCAGCAGCTTCAGCCAGTCGACCAGTTCGGAGGTGGACGGTTTTTTCTTCAGGCCCGGGACCTTGCGCACGTCGAAGAACACGTCCAGCGCTTCGCTGACCAGGTCCTTCTTGATGTTCGGGTAGTGCACATCGACGATCTGCTGCAGCGTCTCGCGGTCGGGGAAGGCGATGTAGTGGAAGAAGCAACGGCGCAGGAAGGCGTCCGGCAGCTCTTTCTCGTTGTTCGAGGTAATGATGATGATCGGACGCTGCTTGGCCTTGATGGTTTCGTCGGTCTCGTAGACGTAGAACTCCATCTTGTCGAGTTCCTGCAACAGGTCGTTGGGGAACTCGATATCGGCCTTGTCGATTTCGTCGATCAGCAGGATCACCCGCTCCTCGGATTCGAAGGCTTCCCACAACTTGCCCTTCTTCAGGTAGTTGCGCACGTCGTGGACCTTGTCCACGCCCAGTTGCGAGTCGCGCAGGCGGCTGACCGCATCGTACTCATAGAGGCCCTGGTGGGCCTTGGTGGTGGACTTGATATGCCAGGTGATCAATTTGGCACCGAAGGAGGCGGCCAGTTGCTCGGCGAGCATGGTCTTGCCGGTGCCCGGCTCGCCCTTGACCAGCAGTGGCCGCTCCAGGGTGATCGCCGCGTTGACCGCCAGTTTCAGGTCGTCTGTGGCGACGTATGCGCTGGTGCCTTCGAACTTCATCTATCCATCCTCATGAATACGGATGCCGGGAATGATCCATCCGGCAGAAAAATGTCATACGCGACTATACCCGCCGCCCTACACAGTGGGAACGCAGACGGCCCATTCAGTCTCTGAATGGGCCGTCACTCGGTGACTCAGTCAGACTTGGGCGCGGAACGCTCGTAACGTGCGTTGAAGGCCTGGATAAAGCCGTTGCGCAGGATCTGCAGCACGGCTTCGAAGGCGCTGACATCGCTCTGGTGCACGCTGCCGGACAGTTCGACCCGGGTGGCGAACTGGTTTTTCGGCTGGTTCTTCAGCACCGTCTCGGTGGCGCCGACCAGCGCTTCCCAGACCGAGCGGAAAATGTTCTTGTCCTTGTTCTCCACGTCCTGTTGCCAGTCGAACACCTCGACATCGCGCAGCAGCGGCTTGATATAGCCGGTCAGGCGGCCTTTCTCGGCCTGGGCCTCGATCACCACGTCGCCGTGGCCGGCCTTGAAGTCGAACTTGCCATAGGCGCTGGCGAAATCGTTGAGGCGGCGCAGCTGGATGTCGGTGGCCCGCAGGCGGAACTGGAAATCCTCGAAATTGCTCAGCGGATCGAAGGTGGCCTGGCTTTCGACAGGCGCATCGCCCACCAGCAGGGCCTTGCCGTCGAAGGTGGCGTCGCGCCGGCCTTGCTTGTCCACCACATTGGTCAGGTTGTGGATGCTGGCGTTGAGCTGGGTGGCCTTGAGGTCCACCGCCGGTTTGGAGTTGTAGTTGCGGAAGGTCAGGGTGCCGTCCTGTATCAGCACCTCGTTGAGGGTGATGGGCAGCAGTTTTTCCAGCTGTTGCCGCCAGTTGGTGCCCTGGCCGGTCTGCGAGGCCTGCTTGCTGCCGCCGTCGACGAAATTGAGTTCGGGGTTGAGGAAGGTCACTTCGCCGACCACGGCATGGTCGTACCACAACGAATGCCAGCTCACCGACAGGTCGATCACCGGTGCATCGAGCAACGGCACCGGCACCTTGCCTGTGGTCTTGACGATGGTCAGGCCGTTGATCTTGTAGGCTCCGCGCCACCAGGCCAGGTCAACGTCGGCGATCTGGCCGCGATAATCGCCCATGTCGGCAAGCTTGCCGTTCAGGTAGTCGCGCACCAGCCAGGGCAGCGACAGGTGCAGGGCCAGCAACAGCACGATAAGGCCGGCCAGCGTGGTCAAGGGCCAGCTATAGCGACGTTTCATCGGAGTCTCCAGATCCCGGATGAAAGGTTGACCGCGCTCGCTTGCATGGAGTTCGACCGGGGTAGACGCACCCCCATGGCAGGCTTACCCTTGGTTTTTTAGCTCGGTGCCAAAAGGACCTCCTGCCATGAGCCGTATCTTCGCTGACAACGCCCATTCCATCGGCAACACGCCGCTGGTGCAGATCAACCGCATCGCCCCGCGCGGGGTGACCATCCTGGCCAAGATCGAAGGGCGCAACCCGGGTTATTCGGTCAAATGCCGGATCGGCGCGAACATGGTCTGGGACGCCGAAAGCAGCGGCCGGCTCAAGCCGGGCATGACCATCGTCGAGCCGACTTCGGGCAACACCGGCATCGGCCTGGCCTTCGTCGCCGCCGCCCGTGGCTACAAGCTGCTGCTGACCATGCCGGCGTCGATGAGCATCGAGCGCCGCAAGGTGCTCAAGGCGCTGGGCGCCGAACTGGTGTTGACCGAGCCGGCCAAGGGCATGAAGGGCGCCATCGAGAAGGCCAACGAGATCCTCGCCAGCGATCCGCAGAAATACTTCATGCCGGCGCAGTTCGATAACCCGGCCAACCCGGCGATCCACGAGAAGACCACCGGTCCGGAAATCTGGAACGACACCGACGGTGCGGTGGATGTGCTGGTGGCGGGCGTCGGTACCGGCGGCACCATTACCGGGGTGTCGCGCTACATCAAGAACACCCAGGGCAAGGCCATCCTGTCCGTTGCCGTGGAGCCGATCGCTTCGCCGGTCATCTCCCAGGCCCTGGCCGGCGAGGAGATCAAGCCCAGCCCGCACAAGATCCAGGGCATCGGCGCCGGTTTCGTGCCGAAGAACCTCGATCTGTCCATCGTCGACCAGGTGGAAAAGGTCAGCGACGACGAGGCCAAGGCCATGGCCCTGCGCCTGATGCAGGAAGAAGGGATTCTTTGCGGGATCTCCTGCGGCGCGGCCATGGCTGCTGCCGTGCGCCTGGCCGAAAAGCCGGAAATGCAGGGCAAGACCATCGTGGTGATCCTGCCGGACTCGGGCGAGCGCTACCTGTCGAGCATGCTGTTCAGTGACTTGTTCACCGACCAGGAGAACCAGCAGTAAGAGCGCCGCGTAACCTTGTGGGAGCGGGTTTACCCGCGATTACGATAGTGGATTCACCGACGCGATCGCGGGTGAACCCGCTCCCACAAGGTGCGCGTCGCGCTGTTGATCCCCGGCAATGCCCTGTTGCCGGGTTTGTTGCAAAATCCCCAACACTGTCTATCAGGCCCCGGTTGTTCTTGCCGGGGCCTGTTCGGTTTATCATGGCCAATTTCCGGCCCTGAGCCTGAACGAGACTTCCAGGAGCATTGAATGACTTTTTCCTTTGTCGCCAAGGCAGGCGTGCTGCTGCTGTTCTTCGGCAGCGTCCTGTTCGTGCACCTGCGCGGCAAGGCCCGGTTGCCGGTGCTGCGCCAGTTCGTCAACCATTCGGCGCTGTTCGCCCCCTACAACTCGCTGATGTACCTGTTCTCCGGAGTGCCGTCCAAGCCGTACCTGGACCGCGAGCGCTTCCCTGAGCTGGATGTACTGAAGAACAACTGGCAGACCATCCGCGAAGAGGCCATGCACCTGTTCGACGAGGGCTATATCCGCGCCGCCGAGAAGGACAACGACGCCGGCTTCGGTTCGTTCTTCAAGAAGGGCTGGAAGCGCTTCTACCTGAAGTGGTACGACAAGGCCCTGCCGTCGGCCGAGCTGCTGTGCCCGAAGACCGTCGAGCTGGTCAACAGCATTCCCAACGTGAAGGGGGCGATGTTCGCCCTGCTGCCGGGCGGCAGCCACCTCAACCCGCATCGTGACCCGTTCGCCGGTTCGCTGCGCTATCACCTGGGCCTGACCACGCCGAACTCGGACAACTGCCGCATCTACGTCGATGGCCAGCCGTACGCCTGGCGCGACGGCGAGGACGTGATGTTCGACGAAACCTATGTGCACTGGGTCAAGAACGAAACCGACATGACCCGGGTGATCCTGTTCTGCGACGTCGAGCGGCCGCTGAGCAGCCCGCTCATGACCAGGATCAACCGCAAGGTCAGCGCCTTCCTTGGCCGTGCCACCGCACCGCAGAACACCGATGACGAGCGGGTCGGCGGGATCAACCAGGCCTATGCCTGGAGCAAGAAGTTCAGCAATGTCATCAGCACGCGGGTGAAAGCCTTCAAGCGTGCCAATCCCAAGGCTTACCGTGTGCTGCGGCCGGTGCTGGCGGTGGTGGTGGCTTACTTGCTGTACCGCTGGTTGTTCTGACGACACGGACCCTGTGGGAGCGGGTTTACCCGCGATTGCGTCGGTGAGTTCACTACCGTAATCGCGGGTGACCCCGCTCCCACAGGGTTTTACGTCGCTTTCCAAGACTTGCACTATCAAAGTGCCAGGCCTATAGTCCTGAGCCTCTACATCTCACCCGAAGACTCGCTCATGCCAGCTTCCCCTGTAACCCCAGTACTCGCTACCGCGCCCGACGCGGTGGTTGTCGTGCGCGGGTTCCTGCAGCCGGCCATCAGCCAGTCCCCACCTGTCGGAACCGTCGTGGCAGTGGTGGTAGTGGGCTGACGCCCGCTGCACACGCAACGTTTCTGAATCCGGCCGGCTGCGCCCTCGCAGTTCGTCCGATCGGCTTTCTTGCCCGAATACAGGTGGCAAATCCATGTCTTTCCTGCACAAGACTTCCGTGGCCTCGGCGGCCACCACGAGCCTGTTCGTCCTGCTCTGGAGCAGTGGCGCGATTGTCTCGAAACTGGGGCTGGCCCAGGCTACGCCCTTCGCTTTTCTGCTGATTCGCTTCCTTCTCGCCCTGGGCGCCCTGGTGCTCCTGGGGCCGCTGCTCAAGCTGCGCTGGCCGCGCGAGCCTGCGGCTATCCGCCAGGCCCTGGTGACCGGCGGGATTCTGCTCGGCGCCTACCAGATCTTCTATCTGCTGGCGCTGGACCTGAAGGTCACCCCTGGGGTCATGGCCACGGTCATGGGTGTCCAGCCCATCCTGACCGTGGTCCTGATGGAGCGCCGGCGTTCCTTGGGGCGTCTGTTCGGCCTGTGCCTGGGGCTGACGGGGCTGGTCCTGGTGGTCTGGCAGGGCATCGGCCTGGGCGGTATGTCCTGGTCGGGGATGCTCTTCGCCTTGCTGGCGCTGGTGAGCATGACCGGTGGCTCGATCATGCAGAAGCGCATCACCCGCGAGCCTCTTGGCACCCTGCCGCTGCAGTATCTGGCGGGGCTGCTGATATGCGCGCTGTTCGCACCGTTCCAGCCACTCGAGGTGAAGTTGAACCCGCAGTTCCTGCTGTCGGTGGCGTGGATGGGCCTGGTGGTCTCGGTGCTGGCGACCCTGTTGCTCTACCGGCTGATCGCCCGCGGCAACCTGGTGAATGTCACCAGCCTGTTCTACCTGGTGCCAGCGGTGACCGCAGTGATGGATTACCTGATCTTCGGCAACCGCCTCGCGGCCCTGAGCCTGCTGGGCATGGCCTTGATCGTCATCGGCCTGCTGTTCGTGTTCCGCCAGCCCGCGCGGGCTTGAGCACCAGCCACAGGGCCAGGCCAATCAGCAGTCCGCCGTAGAGGTGTGCGCTGGACAGCGGTTCGTCCAGCAGCCAGGCACCCCAGAGCACGCCGAAGACGGGAATCAGAAAGGTCACGGTGGAGGATTTCACCGGGCCGATCTCGCTGATCAGGCGGAAGTACAGGATGTAGGCGAAGGCGGTGCACAGCAGGCCCAGGCCAAGCAGCGACAGCCACACCGGCCAGCCACCCCAGCTGGCCGGTGGCTGGGTGGCAACGCTCCAGGCGAACAGGGGCGTGAGCAGGAGGCTCGCGCCCATCATGCTGCCCAGCGCGGACAGGCGGCTGTCCAGGCCGCCGCGCTGGTCCAGCCAGCGCCTGGCGAGAAAGCCGGAAAAGCCGTAGCAGGTGGTCGCGCCTAGGCAGGCGAGGGCACCCTGAAGCAGTTTCAGGTCGAAGGCCACCGGGCCCGCGCCACTGAGAATCCCCACGCCGAGCAGGCCGAGGAAGATCCCCGACAGCTTGGGCAGGGTCATCGCTTCATGGAAGAACAGCGCGCCGATCAGCACGCCCATCAGTGGCGTGGTGGCGTTGAAGATTGCCGAGTAACCGGCGGGCAGCACCTGCGCGGCCACCGAATAGAAGGTTGCGGGAATCCCCGAGTTGATCATGCCCAGCACCAGGGCGACCTTGAACTTGCCCTGGAAGTCCCAGCGCACCCGCATCAGCGCGAGGATCACCAGCAGGCCGGCGCAGGCGATGGTCACCCGGAAGAACGCCGTCGGCACCGTGCCCAGCACCGGCGCGATGATGCGCATGAACAGGAAGCTGGCACCCCAGACGGCGGCGAGGATCAGCAGGCGGGACAGGGCAATGGGGCTCACGGGATTCTCCGGGGCGAACGGGGAACGGAGTGTACCCCTGTGCAGCACGAAGCGCCCCGGTTACTCTCAGGTTTTCGTCCTTCTGCCAGAGGTCCTGATATGCCCCAGCAATGGCCGGCCGCCGATATCGCCCGGATGATCCTCGAAGGTTTCGACAATTACCGCGAGCATTTCCGCCAGATCACCGACGGCGCCCGCGAGCGTTTCGAACAGGCCCTCTGGCAGCAGATCCAGAGCGCGGCGGCGGCGCGGATCAACCTCTACGAGGAGAAGGTGTCCGAAGTCAGTGCGGGCCTGCGCGAGGCATTCGAGGACGAGGTGTTGCTGGACGTCTCGCTGTGGCCGCTGGTGAAAAGCGCCTACATCAGGCTGATCGACCCGCGCCTGGACGATGAGCTGGCGGAAACCTGGTACAACTCGATCTTCTGCAGCCTGTTCAGCCACGACCTGATCAGTGACGGCTGCATGTTCATCCACACCACCCGGCCTTCGCTACGGGCTCACGAGCGCGCGGCGCAGACCCGCATCTACCGGCCCGACGGGCAGTTGGCCGGCCTGTTGGCGACGATTTTCGAAGACTATCGGTTCGGCGTGCCCTACGCCGACCTGCCCGGCGACCTGGCGCGGCTGGAGACGCAATTGCGCGAGCACCTGCCTGACTGGGTATGCAAGGATCCGGAACTCCAGGTCGAGCTGTTTTCCCCGGTGCTGTACCGCAACAAGGGCGCCTACCTGGTCGGGCGCATCTTTACCCGCGACGAACAGTGGCCGCTGGTGATCCCGCTGCTGCACCGCGAGGGCCAGGGTATCGAGATCGATGCGCTGATCACCGACGAAGCCGATGTGTCGATCATCTTCTCCTTCACCCGTTCCTACTTCATGGTGGATGTACCGGTGCCGGCGGAGTTCGTCGGTTTTCTCAAGCGCATCCTGCCGGGCAAGCACATTGCCGAGCTGTACACCTCGATCGGTTTCTACAAGCACGGCAAGTCGGAGTTCTACCGGGCGCTGATCAATCACCTGGCAAGCACCGACGATCGCTTCATCATGGCCCCGGGCGTGCGCGGCATGGTCATGAGCGTGTTCACCCTGCCGGGCTTCAATACCGTGTTCAAAATCATCAAGGACCGCTTCTCGCCATCGAAGAACGTCGACCGCGCCACGGTGATCGAGAAATACCGCCTGGTTAAAAGCGTCGACCGGGTCGGGCGCATGGCCGATACCCAGGAGTTCTCCGATTTCCGCTTCCCCGTGAGCAAGTTCGAGCCAGAGTGCCTGGCGGAGTTGCTGGAAGTGGCGCCGTCCACCGTTGCACTGGAAGGCGATACCGTGCTGGTCCGCCATTGCTGGACCGAACGGCGCATGACCCCGCTTAACCTGTACCTGGAAAACGCCAACGACGCCCAGGTCCGCGAGGCGCTGGACGACTACGGCCTGGCGATCAAGCAATTGGCGGCGGCGAATATCTTTCCGGGCGACATGTTGCTGAAGAACTTCGGTGTCACCCGTCACGGCCGGGTGGTGTTCTACGACTACGACGAGATCACCTTCCTCACCGAGGCCAACTTCCGCCATATTCCGCCGCCACGTTTCCCCGAGGACGAAATGTCCAGCGAGCCGTGGTATTCCATCGGCCCGCATGATGTGTTCCCGGAAGAATTCCCGCCGTTCCTGTTCGCCGATATCGGCCAGCGGCGGCTGTTCAGCCAGTTGCATGGCGAGCTATACGACGCCGATTACTGGAAGCGGCTGCAGGACAAGATCCGCGCCGGCAAGGTGATCGATGTGTTCCCGTACCGGCGCAAGGATCGGACCCTTTAGCTTTTAAGGCACTTCAGCTCACTGAAATCCTTGCGCACCTTGCCCAGCCGCTGATCCAGCTGCTGGCGCTGCTGCTCGCTGCTCTGGGCCATCAGGTCCACCAGCAGGCTGCGCAGTTGCTCCTCGGTATTGGCGAAGGCGACGCGGTATTCCGGGGTCCAGAAGCGCTCGCGGTCCTTGAGCAGTTCGCCCAGGCGCGGTTCGAAGTTGTCGCTGTGGCGCTGGTCCATCAGGTTGCTGAACTGGGCCTGCCAGTGGGCACGGTTGGCGATCCAGGCGCGGTTCTGCTCGCCCAGTTGCGCCGACCATGAGGCCACGCGTGCCTTTTGCTGCGGACTGAGCCCGCCGAACCAGGGCGACAGGCGTTTCTCCATGCGTTCGCCGCGCTCGGCGATCTGCTGCGACAACGGTGTCTTCACGTACTTGGCCTGGCGCTCCTCGATGTCCTTGGCGAAGTTCTCGCGCATCTCGCGCACCTGCTGGTCATCCATGCCACGCAGCAATTGCGCGGCCGACGGGGTGATCTGCTCGGCGACGCGGGCGATGGCCGCACGGGCTTCGACGGTGCGTTGCTGCAACTGCTGGTCGGTGACCTGGTTGCTGGTGACCATCTGGCGGATGTTGTCGAGCCAGGCCAGGTAGCCGGGCAACTGGGTCTTGCAGTGCCAGGACAGTTCTTCCTTGAGCCGCTCGTTCAGCCAGTTCTTCTGCTGGCGGTTCATGTCCAGGTAATCGCCGAGTGACCAGGGCACCAGCACGTCCAGGTTGCGGTAGGCCAGGTCCAGGCGTGTGCAGGACAGCAGCAGGAGGCTGGTGAAAACCAGCAGGAACGGGCGCAGGCAGCGTGATAGACGAGCGGACATGGTCGGCGTCCTTGCGTTGGCGTACTCAGTGTTTATAGAGCAGCTTTGACCCGAGGGGTTCAAGGCGATGCCCTCGTGGCTGTTTCCAGCACTGAAAGTGCCGAAGCGCAGGGTGATCGGCCGCGATCGCGTGTAGAATGCGCGCCTCGCAGCGAGGATTTCGAACATGGCTTCAGTTGGGCGTTACAACACTTTGCAGGTGGTCAAGCACACGGACTTCGGTCTGTACCTGGATGGCGGTCCGGAGGGCGAGATCCTCCTGCCCAAGCGCTACATCCCCAAGGACACGCCAAGCGAGGTGGACGACTGGCTGAATGTCTTCGTTTACCTGGACAGCGAGGACAAGCTGATCGCCACTACCGACAAGGTAAAGGTCCAGGTCGGCCAGTTCGCCAGCCTCAAGGTGGTGGAGATCAACAGCATCGGTATCTTCCTCGACTGGGGCCTGCCCAAGGACCTGCTGATGCCGTACTCCGAGGAAAAACGCCAGATGCGCGCCGGCGAGTACTGCGTGGTGCACGTCTACCTCGACCGTCGCACCCGGCGCATCACCGCGACCGCCAAGCTCGATCGCTACCTGGACAAGACCCCGGCCAACTACCGGGTCGGCCAGCAAGTGGACCTGCTGGTGGTGGAACAGAGCCCGATGGGCTTCAAGGCCATCATCAACAACCAGCACTGGGGCCTGATCCACAAGAACGAGATGTTCAAGTTCCTTCGTTCAGGCAAGCAGGAAAAGGGCTACATCAAGGAAATCCGCGACGACGGCAAGATCGCCCTGAGCCTGCAGCCGGTGGGCGAGGGCGCCGCCAGCAGCCTGCACGAGCAGATCCTCGCCCGGCTGAAGGCCGCCGATGGCGTGCTGCCGGTGAGCGACAAGAGCGACCCGCAGGTGATCAGCGACCTGTTCGGGGTCAGCAAGGGCAACTTCAAGAAGGCCATCGGCGCCTTGTACAAGAGCGGCCAGATCGTCATCCATGACAACCGCATCGAGCTGCCCTGATCCGGCAGCTCCGGTTCAGCGCTGGCGATAGCCGGAGAAGTCCAGGTTCTCGCCACCGGGCCGCAGGTCGCGCAGCAGCGAGTCACGGTCGGCCGACAGGGCCAGGCTGATGGTGGAGCGACGTTTGCCCGGATTGCGTACTTCCATCTTTTCCTGATGGGTGCGCAGGTCGCGCACCGGAATCTTCAGATGCTGCAGCTTGTCGGTCTCGGGGCTGTGCAGCAGCAGGTTGACGAAGTCGCTGTTCTTGCGCAGCCAGGCCACCGGGATATCGAACCACCACAGGCTGCGCTTGCTGTCCAGGACGGCGAACAGGGTGTTGTCGCTGTTCAGTACGGAAGTGCCCAGCGCCTCGTTGCGGCGGGCGATGGCGGTGGTCTTGTCGAGTTTCATGCGGGGTGTCCTGCGAGTAACGCTTGGAAAGGTCGGGTATTTTGCGGGTAATGGACGGAAACATAAAGCAGCGGCCTTTGCTGTAGGTGGAACTTTTCGTCGGGTTGATGTCAATTTGATGCCGCTTTTGCCGGCCACCGTAATCCCTTTCTAAGGAAGACTGAAATGCGAGTATTTTTCGCACTGTTGTTGCTGTTCAGTGGTTTTGCCCACGCCAGTTGTTCCGGTATTTCCGATCCCGATCAGCGCCGCTACTGTGACGCCAAAACCGGTAACGGCAGTTGTTCCTCCATCAGCAACGCTGACCTGCGCAGGATGTGCGACGCCGAAACCCGGAACGGTAGCTGTTCATCGATCGAAAATGCCGACCAGCGACGCTATTGTGATGCCAAGCGCGACAATGGCAGTTGCTCGTCGATCGAAAACGCGGACTTGCGCAGCATGTGCAACGCCGAAACCGGCAACGGCAGTTGTTCCTCGATCAGCGATCGTGATCAGCGTAACTACTGTCGTGCCAAGACTGGCAATGGCAGCTGCTCCTCGATAGAAAACTCAGACCTGCGCAGACGGTGCGAGGCGGAGCGCTGATGGGGCACATTGTCGAAAAATAAATGAAACTCCCCGCTTCGCCTGATACTCCACTCATTGTCGATTCCGACATACCTTCAAGGAGAAATCCCATGAGTGGCACCAAAGACAAAGTCAAAGGCATGGCCAACGAAGCGGTCGGCAATATCAAGCAAGGCGTGGGCAAGGTGACCGATAACGATCGCCTGCGCGCCGAAGGCAAGGCCCAGGAGCTCAAGGGCGAAGCCCAGCAAACCGTGGGCAAGGTCAAGGATGCCGTGAAAAAGCCTTGACCGGCCTGCGGGCCATAAAGAGACGGCCATCCCTGGATGGCCGTTTTTTTTACCCGGCAGACGGAATCGCGACCTTGTGAACAGGGTCTATTAGACTGTTTTGTAACTGAGCCTGGGGCAGCGCAAGGAGACGCCAATGAGACTTACCCATTTACGCGGTCTGCCGGTCCACCGCGTACTGGTGCGAACCGTCAAGGAGTTTCTCGACGACGAGATGTCCACCTACGCCTCGGCACTGGCCTACCAGATGCTGTTTTCGCTGTTCCCCTTCCTGCTGTTCCTCATTGCCCTGATCGGTTTCCTGCACCTGCCGGACTTTTTCTCCTGGCTGCGCCTGCAATCGGAACTGGTCCTGCCACCGCAGGCGCTGGAGCAGGTCAATCCGGTGATCGACCAGCTCCAGCAATCCAAGGGCGGCCTGCTCTCGGTGGGTATCGTCATCGCCCTGTGGACCGCTTCCGCCGGCGTGCGCCTGATGATGAGCGCGATGAATGCCGCCTACGATGTGATCGAAGGGCGTCCGGTGTGGAAGCGCATCCCGCTGTCGATCTTCTACACCGTGGGCATCGCCGGCATGCTCCTGGCCGCCGCCGCGCTGATGGTCCTGGGCCCGCAGGTGATGAGCTGGGTGGCATCGCAGGTGGGCATGGAAGACATCATCGTGACCATCTGGACCGTGGCCCGCTGGCCGGCCATCGTTGTGCTGATGATGGTGGCGGTGGCGCTGATCTACTACGTGATGCCCGATGTAAAGCAGGAATTCCGCTTCATCACCCCGGGGTCGGTGCTGGCGGTGGTGGTGTGGATCATCGCCTCCCTGGGCTTCGGCTACTACGTCAAGACGTTCGCCGACTACAACGCCATGTACGGCAGCATCGGGGCGATCATCGTCCTGCTGTTGTACTTCTACATTTCTGCGGCGGTGCTGCTGTTGGGCGCGGAGATGAACGCGGTAATCGAGCATATGTCGCAGGAGGGCAAGGACCCGGGGGAAAAACATCCCGGCGACGGCGCCCCGGAACGTGCTACAAACCAGGTTTCCGGGCTGGGTCGCGATCACGCCCCGGCCGTCGAAACAGAACCTGCGAGCCGAACCACCCATGATTCGTGAAATCCTCAAGATGGGCGACGAGCGCCTGCTGCGCATCGCCCCGCCGGTCCCCGAACAGCTGTTCGGCAGTGCCGAGCTGCAGCAACTGATCGACGACATGTTCGAGACCATGCGCCATGTCGGTGGCGTGGGCCTGGCGGCGCCGCAGATCGGCGTCGACCTGCAACTGGTGATCTTCGGTTTCGAGCGCAGCGAGCGCTATCCGGATGCCGAGCCGGTGCCGCAGACCATCCTGCTCAATCCGCTGATCACGCCCATGGGCACCGAGCTGGAGGAAGGCTGGGAAGGGTGCCTGTCGGTACCCGGGCTGCGTGGCGTGGTGAGCCGCTACAAGAGCATCTTCTATGAAGGCGTCGATCCCCACGGCCAACCGATCCGGCGAACCGCCGAGGGTTTTCACGCGCGGGTGGTACAGCATGAGTGCGACCACCTGATCGGCCGCCTGTACCCTTCGCGCATCCATGACTTCAGCCGTTTCGGCTACACCGAGGTGCTGTTCCCGGGGCTCGACCCGGCCACCGACGACTGACTGCGGTACATCGCCAGCAGCGACTTGCTGCGCCGGTAGCGGGCCAGGCGATCGGCCAGCGCCTGTGGCAGCGCTTCGGTCACCTCGAAGCCCAGGCGTTCATAGAAGCCTTGCAGGTCCGGATGGCAGAACAGCCAGGTGCACTGTTCGGCGCAGGCCGTTTCGATCAAGCGTCTCGCCATCCCTGTCCCCCGCCAGGAAAAAGCCACCAGCAGGCCGGTCAGCCATTGTCCGCCCGGCACCGGTGTGAGATTCAGCGCGGCAACGATCTCCCCCGTCCGCACGACCCAGGCTTCGCCACCTTCGCTGGCGCGCATGGCCGACCCCTGGGTCTTGTAGAACTTGTTCAGTAGAGGTCGCTCGGTGGCGGTAAGACGGCTGCAGCGGGCTGGATGGCGTTCTGGCACAGGCGAAGGGCTCCGGGGCGGGATTTGCAGCGTATCCCCTCGGGCAAGGGTTGAGCGCAATTATTGCGAGTTTCGTAACAGTGAATGTCAGTCTTGGTGATTCAAGGAACTTAGCAGATCAGTAGACTAAGTGCATCCCCACTCGGAAGTTCCAACGGGATCGGTACTTCGTGTCATGTTTGCTTAGTTGAAATGACAACTTCTCCGGCCACTCAGGCATATGAAGTCAATCTGTTGGTTCGATTGCTTTAAAGGCCCACAATCATGAAAGCATTAATTGCAGCAGCCCTGCTCGCCGTCTCTTCGTTCGCCCTTGCCGACCAGGCAGCACAGCCCCAGGTCGAGCAGTACACCTACGGCACCAAGCTGGATATCGCCAAGGTCATCAGCCTGTCGAAAGTCGCCAATGTCTGCGAGGTGGTTCCGGCTACCATGGTCTATGAAGATCATCAAGGCAAGCGCCACACTATCGAATACCGGGTGATGGGCGACGGTTGCAGCCAGGGTTGAAAACCTTTCAAGTCGTTTAAAAAGCCCCGCCAGTCGCGGGGCTTTTTAATGGGTGGACTTTATAGTTCGAATAAATAGATTGATGTGATTAATGTAATGAATAGGTTTCAGCGCCGCTCTCGCTCCAGAAGTTGCTGCTTGCGTTCCACACCCCAGCGATAGCCAGACAGATTACCGTCGCTGCGCACCACCCGATGGCAGGGCACCGCCACCGCGATGCTGTTGGCGCCACAGGCCTTGGCCACTGCGCGTACCGCCTTCGGTGCGCCGATACGCTCGGCGATCTCGGCGTAGCTGGCGGTACTGCCCGGCGGGATCTCGCGCAGCGCCTGCCAGACCCGCTCCTGGAAGGCCGTGCCTTGCAGGTCCAGGGGCAGGTCGAGGCCGATGCCCGGGGCTTCGACGAAGCCCACCACCCGCGCCACCAACTGCTCGAATCCTTGATCGGCGCCGATCAGGTTGGCCTTGGGGAATTTATCTTCAAGGTCCTGCAAGAGTGCCTGGGGATCATCGCCCAGGAGTATCGCGCAGATGCCCTTGGTGCTTTGCGCGATGAGGATCGCGCCCAGCGAGCACTGCGCGATGGCGAAGTGGATGTCGGTATGCACGCCACCCGCGCGGTAGGTGCCCGGCGTCATGCCGAGACGGGCATTGCTCGACTCGTAGAAACGGCTATTGGCGTTGAACCCCGCTTCGTACACCGCTTCGGTGATGGAATTGGCGTGGTGCAGCTGGTTGCGCAGCTTGCGCGCGCGGTGGGCGCTGGCGTAGGCCTTGGGCGTGAGGCCCGTGGCGCGCTTGAACACACGATGGAAGTGATACGGGCTCATGTTCACCTGGCCGGCCAGTTGCTCGAGGCTGGGCTCGACCTCGGCGCTCTCGATCAACTGGCAGGCCCGGGTTACCTGGGCGGCGTGCTGGCGTGCCAGCTCGCCCTGGTCGCTGCCGCGGCGCTTGCTCGGTCGGTAGCCGGCGGCTTCGGCGGCGGCGGGCGTGTCGAAGAATTCCACGTTCTCGATATTCGGCCGGCGCGCTGGGCTGGACGGTGGGCAGTACACGCCGGTGGTGCGCACGCCATAGACGAAGGTGCCGTCGGCGGAGGCGTCGCGGGTGAGCAGTGCTTGCCAGCGAGGGTCGGATTCCGTGATGGCGGTTTTTTCACGGCGCATGGGCATGTCTCCAATAGTCAGGTCGCCACCGTCCCGGTGGGAGCTGGCTTGCCAGCGATTGCAATAGTGAATCCACCATCCTCATCGCTGGCAAGCCAGCTCCCACAGGGGGCGCGGTCGTGCTTCAGGGATGTAACTGGCTTGAAGCCTAAAGTGGCGGAACTTTTCAAAAACTCCGCCGCTTGCTTTCAAATTCCCCTCGCCGGCACCCGCCACAGGTACCACGCCGCCACCGTCCGGTACGGACTCCACGCCGCACCCAGTTCCAGCAATTGCTTGCGCGTCGGCTGCGCTTCCAGCCCATGCAGCCGCCGATACCCCTCGCGCACCCCGAAATCGTCCACCGGCAGGATATCCATCTGCTCCAGCGTATAGATCAGCAGCATCTCCACGGTCCAGCGACCAACACCGGGCAGCCGGGTCAGGCGCTCGATCAGCACCTCATGTTCCAATAGCCGGGCCTCGTCGTGATCCGGCACCAGGCCGTCCAGCCGGCCCTGGGCCACGGCCTGCACGGTACTGATCTTGCGCCCCGAGAAGCCGCAGGCACGCAGTTGTTCCGGGGTGGTCGCCAGCAACTGTTCGGGAGACGGAAACGCCTGCCCGGGAAACAGCGCCAGGAATCGCCCGAGGATCGCCTCCGCGGCCTTGGCATGCAACTGCTGGTAGGCGATGGCGCGCACCAGTGCCTGGTACGGGTCACGTGTAGGCAGCGGTACATGCTGGCAAGGGCCAATGGCCTCGATATGTGCAGCCCAGGCGGGACCCTGCTGGCGCAGGTGTTCGCTGGCCTGTTGGTAGAAAGCTTCACGTTCGTCCATGGCGCTGGAGTGTAGGCGGGTAGGCATGGTTGTCACTCCGGATCCTGCGCTGTGAATTCCTCGAACACCGTCGCGATGCGTTCCAGCGCCTGTTTCAGCTCGGCCCGGCTGCGCGCGGCGGTGAGGCTGACACGCACGGCTGGCAGTTGCCCCTGCTTGACCGCGAACACCTGGGCCGGCACCACCTCGACGCCTTTGCCGCGGCAGGCGGCAGCCAGCACATCACCGGGGCGCGGCCCGTTCAACCAGATATGCGGCGATGGCGTTGCCGGTTGCATGACGACCCCGAGCAGACGTTGGGCCAGGCGCCAGCGCTGGGTCACCTCTTCGCGCTGCCAGGCCAGCTTGCGCGCGGCAGTGCCGTCGTCGATCCAGCGTCCGGCGATGCCCAGCATCAGCGGGGCGATCTGCCAGTGGGTAGCCTGGGCATGGGGATCGACCTGCGCCAGCAAATGCTCATCGCCGGCGATCCAACCCAGGCGCATGCCGGCGCAGACGGTTTTCGACAGGCTGCTGACCAGCAGGCCACGGGCGCCGAGCAGCGGCAGCAGCGGTGGCTCGTCGCCCAGGGCGCCATAGACGTCGTCTTCCACCAGCAGCAAGTCGAGACGCTCGACCACCGCGGCGATATCACGCCGGCGTCGTTCGCCCATGCTAGCGCCTGTGGGGTTGTGCAGCGCCGGGGTCAGGACCACTACCCGGGCGCCGCTGGCACGGGCCACGCGGTCGAGATCGTCGGGAAGGATGCCCTGGTGGTCCATCGCGATGCCGTGCAAGGGCAGGCGCAGTTGCCGGCAGGCCGCCTTGATCCCCGGGGCGGTCAGGGCTTCGACCATCACCGCCTCGCCGGGCTGGCAGAGTGACAGCAGGACGCTGAACACGCCCTGTTGCGCGCCGCCACAGAGCAGTATCTGGCTGGCCGTCAGTTGCAGGCCGCGCAGGTTAAGCCAGCTCGCACCCTGCAGCCGGCCCAGCAGCAACTGTTCGGCGCCAAGGTAATGTTCCAGGCCGTGGGCCGGGCCCTGGTGGAGAACATGGCGCAGGGCCTGTTCGAGATCCTGCCCTTGCTCGTCCACGACCGGGACGTTTGTCGATAGATCGATGCAGGTGCTCTCATGATCGCGTTGTTTCAGCCGAAACAGCGTCGCCTCCTTGCTCCCCGCCAGCACGTAGGTGCCCCGGCCGACCTCGCCGGACACCAGGTGTCGCGCCGCCGCCTCGCGATACGCCTGCTGGGTGGTGCTCGGATTCAGGCCCAGGGCCCAGGCCAGGCGACGTTGCGGTGGCAGGCGTTCGCCCACCTTGAGTTCACCCTGTTCGATGGCCCGGGCGATCGCCTCGACCAGGGCCAGGTAGCGGGGTTGCGCGTCGTCGGGGAGGGTCGGGGTCCACATGATTTTATTGTTGGCCATGCAATATAAGGTTTGACCCATACAATGCGCGGCGCCCAGGATCGGGTCAATTCCAAGCCGATCCGAGGTGTTTCATGTTCGACCTGCCTGCCCTGCGCGAAGCGTCCCGTCTGGTCCGTGCCCAGGTGCCCGCCACCCCGCAATATGCCTGGCCACGCCTGGCGGAAAGGTTGGGTTGCGAGGTGTGGGTCAAGCATGAAAACCATGCACCGACCGGCGCCTTCAAGGTACGCGGCGGCTTGCTCTACGTGCAGTCGCTGCTGGCGCGGGCGCCGCAGACCCGCGGCCTGGTCACGGCGACGCGGGGCAACCATGGCCAGAGCATGGCCCTGGCGGCGCGTAATGCCGGGGTGCCTATCGTGATTGTCGTCCCTCAAGGCAATTCCCCGGAAAAGAACGCAGCGATGCGCGCCCTGGGCGCCGAATTGATCGAGCATGGCGCCGACTTCGACCAGGCCCGGGCCGAGGCGGCGCGGGTGGCGCAGGAGCGCGGATTCGAAAGCGTGCCGCCGTTTCATCCGGACCTGATCCGCGGGGTCGCCACCTATGCCCTGGAGTTGTTCGAGGCGGTGGCCGGGCTGGATGCGGTGTATGTGCCGATCGGCATGGGCTCGGGGATCTGCGGCTTGATCCGCACCCGTGACCTGCTCGGCCTGGATACGCAGATCATCGGCGTGGTCTCCAGTGCGGCCGATGCTTTTGCCCGCAGTGTCGAGGCGGGGCGGATCGTCACCACCGAAACCGCCGATACCTTCGCCGACGGCATGGCCTGCCGGATACCGCAGCCGGAAGCGTTCGAAATCATCCGCCGGGGCGCGGCGCGGATTGTCCGGGTCACTGACGAGGAGATCGGGCAGGCGATCCGCATCTACCACGAAGACACCCACAACACCGCCGAAGGTGCCGGCGCGGCGGGGCTGGCCGCGCTGTATCAGGAATGCGGGCGACAGCAGGGGCGCAAGGTGGCGGTGGTGTTGAGCGGGGCGAATATCGACAGGGGAATGTTTGCGCGGGTATTGGGGGAGGGCTGAAAAGTCTTGAATGAACTCCAGGGAAAAGGTGCTATCTTATTTTGATAGCATTCACCGATGCAGAATCGACATCGCAAAACCCTTGAATCCCTGTTTCGGTCGCCTACCAGCACCTCGCTGGTATTCGCCGATATCGAAGCCCTGATCATTTATCTGGGAGGTTCGGTGCATGAACGCGCGGGGTCGAGGGTGAAGCTTGTGCTAGGGCAGCACCACTGGCGTTGCCATCGGCCGCATCCAGGGAAGGAGGCCAAGCGTTATCAGGTCGAAGAGGCTCGGGAGTTTCTTCTGCAGGCAGGAGTTCATATATGAGCAGCATGACTTACAAGGGCTATTCGGCCCGGGTCGAATATGATCCCCGCGACGACATCTTCGTTGGCAGGGTTTTGGGTATCCGGGACATCATCAGTTTTCACGCCAGTTCGGTCAGTGCGCTTCACGAGGAGTTCCGCCTGGCGCTGGAAGACTATCTGGCGGATTGTGCGGAGCAGGGCGTAACTCCGGAAAAGCCTGCCTCGGGCAAGGTGATGCTGCGTATTCGTCCGGAAGTCCATGCAGCTGCGACGATAGCGGCCCAGAAGCAAGGCAAAAGCCTGAACCAGTGGGCCGACGAGGTATTCGAGCGAGCCGCGCTGGCCTGATCCGCAATTTCTTCCAATACACCCCCACCCCAATCCGCTTAAATACCGGCTGCCTCGATCATCAGCCGGTAGCGGACCCTTCCTTCATGCCCTTTTCCAACGGTTTCCTCCTCTCCCTTTCCCTTTGTCTCGACATCGGCATCGCCAATATCGCCATGATCACCCTGGCCATGCAGCGCGGCTTCTGGCAGGGCATGTGGTTGGGGCTGGGGACCTGCGTGGGTGATTTGCTCTATGCCCTGGCCGCGTTGGCCGGGATGACCGTGCTCCTGCAATTCGAGAGCGTGCGCTGGGCCCTGTGGATCGGCGGTTCGCTGCTGCTGGTGTGGTTCGCGGTGAAGATGCTGTGGGCGGCCCTGCGCGGCAATGCCCACTTGGACACTACCCGGGAAGTGGTGCGCGAATCGCCCTGGCGCGAGTTCCTGCGCGGCATCTTCCTGGCCATGTCCTCGCCCAGCGCGATTCTCTGGTTCGCGGCGGTGGGCGGGGTACTGATCTCCCGTTCGGGCGCAGGCGGGGCGCTGCAAGCGGGCCTGTTCCTCGGTGGGTTCTTCTGCGCCGGGGTGCTCTGGTGCGTGACCCTGTGCGGCGCCGCCAGCCATGGCGGCAGGCTCCTCGGCGACCGCCTGCTGACCTGGTCATACCTGGCGTCGGCAGGGATCTTCTGCTACTTCGCGGTCTACGTGATCGTGTCTGGCTACAACGAATTCATCCTTGCCCCGGCGCTTTGAACGCCTGCCAATAGTGATTGGGGGTCATGCCCATGACCCGGCGGAATGCGTTGATGAAGTGGCTCTGGTCATAGAAGCCCAGGCCCAGTGCCACCTCGGCGGGATGCTCGCCAGCCCGCAAGCGCCGGCGCGCTTCGCTCAGGCGCAATTGCATGTGGTACTGCAACGGGGCCAGCCCGGTAGCATTCTTGAAGCAGCGCACGAAGTGGTATTTGCTCAGCCCTGCCACCGCAGCCAGGTCTTCAAGGGCCAGGCGCGCGTGCGGGGTGTCGCGCATGCATTGTATGGCCAGGCGCAGGGCCTGGCTTTGTTCTCCGGCGGGGCCGGTGGGGCGTTGGAGCAATTGTCCGAGCAGCGCAAGCAGGGCTTCTTCGCGATGAGCCGGTTGTTCATCGTCGATCCTGGCGAAATCGACGATGGCGCGGTACAGCCCGGCATCCTGGAACACGCCCTGTTCGAAGCGCGGCATAGCGCAAAAGGGCTTCAGGTTGTTCTCCCGCGCTACCTGCTCCAGTGCCTGTGGCGCCAGGTGCAGGCTGATGTATTCCACCCCTGGCGCCGCGAACTCCGACGCCTGCACCGCCAGCGGGTTGTACAACGTGATCGCGCCAACCGGTACCTCCAGGGTGCGTCCCTCCAGCCAGATCCGCTCATGTCCCCACAGGTTCGCGCCCAGCACATACTCGTCGTGGGTATGGCGCTCGAAACAGGCGGCGCCGGTGGCCCGTACCCAGGACGATTCGACCAGTCCACAGGCCCGCAAAGGTTGGCTGATCAATGCCATCTGCCGAGGTCTCCGAAGCACGCAACGCGGCGACACTAGCCGGGAAGCGGCAGGTACCGCAAGCGATGATTACGGCCGAGGCGGGTAGATTTTTTTCGCTTTTTTCCTTGGGCTGTCGATTCATCGCGCTCCCGTTCGACCAATGCTGCAGGCGCCGGATTTTCCCGGCGCCAATCACTGCCATGAGGACATACCGATGAACAGCGCAGCCGAACAGGAAATCCGTCAACTCATCGACCGCTGGATCCAGGCCGTGCGCGAGCGCGACCTGCCCGCCATCGTCGCGGTCTACGCTGACGATATCGTCGCCTTCGACGCCATCCAGGCCCTGCAATTCAAGGGCAAGGCCGACTACACGGCGCATTGGGAGATGTGCATGGGCCTGTGCAGCGGGCCGATGGTCTTCGAGGTAGCGCAGTTGACCGTGCACGCCAGCGGTGACCTGGCCCTGGCCCATTGGCTCAACCGCTGCGGGCCCGCAGACGACGAAAGCCAGTGCGGTTTCATGCGCGCTTCGGTGGCCTACCGGCGCACTGGCGGGCAGTGGCAGGTGATTCATGAACACTGGTCCGCGCCCTTCGACATGCAAACCCAGAAGGCCCTGTTCGATCTCAAGCCCTGACCCCGCGTCGGAGAACACCATGAAATACCTGTGCCTGGTCTACTGTGATGAAACCCTGTTGCACGGTCTGCCCGAGAGCCCGGCGGATGCCGAGTGCATGGCCTACGCCAATGCCATCCACGACAGCGGCCGGATGCTCGCCGCCGAAGCACTCAAACCGGTGCAGACCGCTACCACGGTGCGGGTACGTGGCGGGCAGACCAGCCTGACCGACGGCCCTTTCGCCGAAACCAAGGAGCAACTGGCCGGCTTCTACCTGGTGGAAGCCCGCGACCTCAACGAAGCGCTGAACATCGCCCGCGGCATTCCGGCCGCGCGGGTGGGCAGCGTCGAGGTCCGGCCGATGCGCGAGCTGCAACCCTGAACGAGGAGAACAACACCCATGAATCCTCAGCAATCCGGTGCGGGAGAAGCGCGGCATGAACTGTCCCTGAGCCGCCTGATCGACGCACCTCGCACCCGGGTGTTCCGCGCCTGGACCGATCCGCAACTGCTTCGGTGCTGGTGGGGGCCCCATGGCATGACCACCCCGGTGTGCGAGATGCAGCTGTGGGTCGGCGGTCTGTTTCGTACCGTACTGCGTGCCCCGGACGGCAGCGAGTACGCGAACCAGGGCGTGTTCCTGGAGATCGTCGCGCCGGAGCGGATCGTTTTCACCGACGCCTTCGGTCCCGGCTGGGTTCCCTCGGCGCGGGCGTTCATGACCGCGGTGATCACCCTCGACGATATCCACGGCAAGACCCTCTACACCGCCCGTGCCTGGCATTGGAGCGCCGAAGACCGCCAGGCCCACGAGGAAATGGGTTTCCACCGCGGTTGGGGCGAGAGCCTCGACCGCCTGGTGGAACTGGTGACCGGTCCGCTGGAGGCATGATGCCCGGCAGCGAGGCGGTGCGAGCCGCCATCGATCAGGTGTACCTGGACGAATCGCGACGGATCCTTGCCACCTTGATTCGTCTGCTGGGGGATTTCGACCTGGCCGAGGAGGCGTTGCATGAAGCCTTCTTCATTGCCGTCGAGCGCTGGCAGCGCGATGGCATTCCCGCCAGCCCCAGGGCCTGGCTGGTCTCCACCGGACGCTTCAAGGCCATCGATGGCCTGCGTCGGCGTGCCCGTTTCGAGCGCTCGCCCGAGGCCTTGCGCCAGGCCCTTGAGCGGCTGGAGGCGGACGACATGAATGTCGAGGAACTGGAAGACGACCGCCTGCGCCTGATCTTCACCTGCTGTCACCCGGCCCTGGCCGCCGACGCCCAAGTGCCCCTGACCTTGCGCGAGGTCTGCGACCTGACCACCGAGGAGATCGGCCGGGCCTTCCTGCTGGCGCCAGCCACCATCGCCCAGCGCATCGTCCGCGCCAAGGCCAAGATCCGTGAGGCCGGCATTCCCTACCAGGTGCCGGCGCGCGATGAACTGCCGGAGCGCCTCGACAGCGTGCTGCGGGTGATCTACCTGGTGTTCAACGAAGGCTATTCGGCGTCTTCCGGTGAGACGGTGGTACGCGATGAGCTCTGTGCCGAGGCGATTCGTCTTGGGCGGCTGCTACGTGAGTTGCTGCCCGACCCCGAGGTGCTCGGCCTGCTCGCGCTGATGCTGTTGCAGGCCTCCCGGACCCGGGCGCGCAATGCGGGGGAGGGCGAGCTGGTCCTGCTCGACGCCCAGGATCGCAGCCTGTGGGACCAGGTGCTGATTGCCGAAGGGTGTGCCCTGGTGCAACAGGCACTGTGCACCCAAAGGTTCGGTCCGTACACCTTGCAGGCGGCGATCGCGGCAGTGCATGCCGAAGCCGCCACGGCGCAGGATACCGACTGGGCGCAGATCGTCGGGCTCTACGAGGTGCTGCTGCGTGGCTGGCCTTCGCCGGTGATCGAGCTCAATCACGCGGCCGCCGTGGCGCAAAGGGACGGTCCGCTGGTAGGGCTGGCGTTGATCGAGGGGATTCTGCAGCGGGGAGACCTTCGCGACTACCAGCCGGCGCATTGCGCGCGGGCCGAGCTGTGCCGGCAGCTTGGACGCCAGGATCAGGCCCGCGAAGCGTATCGCACCGCACTTGGCCTGACCCGGCAAGCGCCCGAGCGGCGCTTTATCGAGCGCCGCCTTCAGGTTCTGCAGGCAATCAGCCGAAGGTGATCGGCGGCGGGCTGACCAGTTCGACGGTCTGCTGCTTGCGTGGCGCGAGGATCTCGGCTTCGCCGTCCACCACCAGTTCTTCGTTCTGGTTGAACACGCGGGTAGCGATGCGCACGCGGAACTTCGGCAGCTTTTCAAGGATTTCCAGGCGCACGGTCAGGGTGTCGCCAATCTTCACCGGTTTCTGGAAGCTCATCTGCTGACCCAGGTAGATGGTGCCCGGGCCGGGCAACTCGCAGGCCACGGCGGCGCTGATCAGCGCGCCGCTGAACATGCCGTGGGCGATGCGCTCCTTGAACATGCTTTTGGCGGCGAACTCGGCATCCAGGTGGACCGGGTTGTGGTCACCGGACATCGCGGCGAACAGCTGGATGTCACGTTCTTCGACGGTCTTGCTGAAGCTGGCCTTCTGACCGACTTCGAGGGATTCGTAAGGCGTGTTGGTGACCTGGGTCATTCAGGGGATTCCTTCGATACGCGACGGGGGCGGCAGTATCACTCGCTGCGCACCGGCCGGCCAAGGGCCAGGGTGCTTTCGAGCCAGTCGATCAACTGCGCGGTGACCTCGTCACGGTTGGTTTCGTTGAGCAGCTCGTGGCGGGCCTGCGGATAGAGCCGCAGGTGCACGTGCTGGTTCCCGGACAGGCGCAGGGCGCCGGTCAGATCTTTCAGACGCTTGCCGGCACTGACCGGATCACATTCGCCACCGATCACCAGGATCGGCAGGTTCGGGTCGATCTGCGCCAGGTTGCGCAGGCGGCTGATCTGCTCCAGCCCGCCGAGCAGGTCGATCCACAGGCGATTGCAGCAGCGGAAGCCGCATAGCGGGTCGTTGACGTACCTGTCGACCTCCACCGGATCGCGGCTGAGCCAGTCGAAGGCCGTGCGATTGGGCTTGAAGGCCTTGTTGAACGAGCCGAAGGAGAGGAATTCGATCAGCGCGCTGCGGCCCAGCGGGCCCTGTCGCCAGCTTTCCAGGCGGGCGATCTGGCGCGCCGCGCGATACAGCGCCGGCGCCTGGAAATTGGAGCCACTGAGGATCGCGCCGTGCAGGCTGCCGCTATGGTGCAGCAGGTAGGCCTGGGCAATGTAGCTGCCCATGCTGTGGCCGAAGAGAAACACCGGCAGGCCCGGATGCTGCTGGCCGATGTGCTGGTTGAGCAGGCCGAGGTCGTTGACTACGGTATTCCAGCCGTTCTCGGTGGCGAACAGGCCAAGCGTGCCCTGCTCGGCGGTACGGCCGTGGCCGCGCTGGTCGTGGGCATACAGGGCGAAACCGGCGCTGCTCAAGGCCTCGCCGAGCCGCCGGTAGCGTCCGGCATGCTCGGCCATGCCGTGGGCCAGCAGTACCACCGCGCGCACCGGCGTGGCGGGCAGCCAGTGGCGGACGTACAGGCTGCAATGGTTGCTGGCCGGCAGCCAGAAGGCGTCATGGAGCATCGTGTTTTCCGGGGCAATGGATGCCACTGAGTGTATAGCCGCTTGCCAAATCGGCTAGCCCGGTAGATGGAGATTCACAGGATCTATGACGAGCCTTGGCATATTTGCCACCTGTGACAGAGCTGCTAACGTCGGCAGAACGCCGTTTTGCAAGCAGCAATCCGGACCGCACAGGCTCAGGACCGAGGACAATAATAAATGCACGCCGATTTCTGGAACGACAAGCGCCCGCCGGGAGTACCTTCGCAGATCGACATGAGCACCTATAAGTCGGTAGTCGAAGTATTCGAACGCTCCTGCAAGACATTCGCCGACCGACCGGCCTTCAGCAACCTGGGCGTGACCCTGACCTACGCCGAACTGGACCGTTATTCCGCCGCCTTCGCCGCGTACCTGCAGCAATGCACCGACCTCAAGCCGGGAGAGCGCATCGCGGTGCAGATGCCCAACGTCCTGCAATACCCCATCGCCGTGTTCGGTGCCTTGCGCGCCGGGCTGATCGTGGTCAACACCAACCCGCTGTACACCGCCCGGGAGATGCGCCACCAGTTCAAGGATTCCGGCGCCCGCGCCTTGGTGTACCTGAACATGTTCGGCAAGCTGGTGCAGGAAGTGCTGCCCGATACCGGCCTGGACTACCTGATCGAAGCGAAGATGGGGGACATGCTGCCGACCGCCAAGGGCTGGCTGGTCAACACTATCGTCGCCAAGGTCAAGAAGATGGTTCCCGACTACCACCTGCCCCAGGCGCTGTCGTTCAAGCAGGTGCTGCGCCAGGGCAAGGGGCATGCCCTGAAGCCGGTGCAGGCCGGCCACGACGATATCGCCGTGCTGCAATACACCGGCGGCACCACCGGGGTAGCGAAGGGGGCGATGCTCACCCACGGCAACCTGGTCGCCAACATGCTCCAGGTGCTGGCCTGTTTCTCGCAACTGGGGCCTGACGGGCAGAAGCTGCTCAAGGATGGCCAGGAAGTGATGATCGCGCCGCTGCCGCTGTACCACATCTATGCCTTCACCGCGAATTGCATGTGCATGATGGTGACCGGCAACCACAACGTGCTGATCACCAATCCGCGGGACATTGCGGGCTTCGTCAAGGAACTGAAAAAGTGGCGCTTCTCCGCGCTGCTCGGGCTCAACACGCTGTTCGTCGCGCTGATGGACAACCCTGCCTTCAAGGACCTGGATTTCTCCGCGCTCAAGGTCACCAACTCCGGCGGCACCGCGCTGGTCAAGGCCACCGCCGAGCGCTGGGAAGGCCTCACCGGTTGCCGCATCGTCGAGGGCTACGGCCTGACCGAAACCTCGCCGGTGGCCAGCACCAATCCCTATGGCCAGCTGGCGCGCCTGGGCACCGTGGGCATTCCGGTACCGGGCACGGCGTTCAAGGTCACTGATGACCAGGGCAACGAAATGCCCCTGGGCGAGCGCGGCGAGCTGTGCATCAAGGGCCCCCAGGTGATGAAGGGCTACTGGCAGCGTCCGGACGCCACCGCCGAGGCATTCGATGCCGAGGGCTGGTTCCGGACCGGCGATATCGCGGTGATCGATCCGGACGGCTTCACCCGCATCGTCGATCGCAAGAAGGACATGATCATCGTCTCGGGCTTCAACGTGTACCCGAACGAAATCGAGGACGTGGTCATGGCCCACCCGAAAGTCGCCGCCTGTGCCGCCATCGGCGTGCCGGACGAACGTTCCGGCGAGGCGGTCAAGCTGTTCGTGGTGGCGAGGGAGGGCGGCGTGACCCTGGAAGAACTCAAGGCTTACTGCAAGGCCAACTTCACCGGCTACAAAGTGCCCAAGCACATCGTCCTGAGGGATTCGTTGCCGATGACGCCGGTAGGAAAGATCCTGCGTCGCGAGTTGCGCGAACCGGCTTGAGCAGCTACAAGCTATAAGCCGAAAGCTGCAAGATAGAGCGGTCGCGCACGCTCTCTTGCAGCTTTTGACTTAAAGCTAGCAGTTCGGTTTAGACCATTTACTCTAAAAGTGACCAATAAATTATCAAGAGTCATTTTAGTGACTCGCCGGGCCGCTTTAGCTCTAGGCGACCCCTGGTAAAGCTGTTACTCTCGGCGCGCTTCGGATCGGTCGGTTTGCAATAAATCGACATCAAATATCAATAATAATCGCATCGACGCGGTGAAGAATTCGCTGTTGCTGGAGGAGTGGGCTTCCATGATCGAAAACTTTTGGAAGGATAAGTACCCGGCCGGGGTCGCCTCGCAAATCAACCCGGACGAGTACCCGAATATCCAGGCAGTATTGAAGCAGTCCTGCCAGCGTTTCGCCGATAAACCGGCATTCAGCAACCTGGGCAAGACCTTGACCTATGGCGAGCTGTACGAGTTGTCCGGGGCCTTCGCTGCCTACCTGCAGCAGCATACCGACCTGCAACCCGGAGACCGCATCGCCGTTCAACTGCCGAACGTTCTGCAATATCCCGTCGCCGTCTTCGGTGCCATGCGCGCCGGGCTGATCGTGGTCAACACCAACCCGCTCTACACGGCGCGGGAAATGGAACACCAGTTCAACGACTCCGGCGCCAAGGCCCTGGTGTGCCTGGCCAACATGGCGCACCTGGCGGAAAAGGTCGTACCCAAGACGTCGGTCAAGCACGTCATCGTCACAGAAGTCGCCGATCTGCTGCCGCCGCTCAAGCGCCTGCTGATCAACAGCGTCATCAAGTACGTGAAGAAGATGGTCCCGGCCTACAGCCTGCCGAACGCCGTGAAGTTCAACGACGCACTGGCGAAAGGGCAGGGCAAGGCGGTCAGGGAAGCCTCGCCGTCCCACGACGATGTCGCGGTGCTGCAATACACCGGCGGCACCACCGGTGTGGCCAAGGGCGCCATGCTGACCCACCGCAACCTGATCGCCAACATGCTGCAGTGCAAGGCGCTTATGGGCTCCAACCTCAATGAGGGCTGCGAGATCCTGATCACCCCGCTGCCGCTCTATCACATCTATGCCTTCACCTTCCATTGCATGGCGATGATGTTGATCGGCAACCACAACATCCTGATCAGCAACCCGCGCGACCTGCCGGCGATGGTCAAGGAACTGTCGAAGTGGAAGTTCAGCGGTTTCGTCGGGCTCAACACCCTGTTCGTCGCCCTGTGCAACAACGAGGACTTCCGTCGCCTGGACTTCTCCGCGCTAAAGGTCACCCTGTCCGGTGGCATGGCCCTGCAACTCTCGGTTGCCGAGCGCTGGCGCGAAGTGACCGGCTGCGCCATCTGCGAAGGCTACGGCATGACCGAAACCAGCCCGGTGGCCTCGGTGAACCCGGCGCAGAACATCCAGGTCGGCACCATCGGCATCCCGGTACCTTCGACCCTGTGCAGGGTGATCGACGATGCCGGCAACGAGTTGCCGTTCGGCGAGATCGGCGAGCTGTGCATCAAGGGCCCGCAGGTCATGAAAGGCTACTGGCAGCGCCAGGAGGCCACCGACGAGATCCTCGACGCCGAGGGCTGGCTGAAGACCGGCGACATCGCGGTGATCCAGGCCGATGGCTACATGCGCATCGTCGACCGCAAGAAGGACATGATCCTGGTGTCCGGTTTCAACGTGTACCCGAACGAACTCGAGGATGTGCTGGCGACCCTGCCGGGCGTGCTGCAATGTGCTGCGATCGGCGTGCCGGACGAGAAGTCGGGCGAGGTGATCAAGGTGTTCATCGTGGCCAAGCCGGGGGTTACCCTGACCCGCGAGCAGGTGATGGAGCATATGCGCGCCAATGTCACCGGCTACAAGGTGCCGCGTTTCGTCGAGTTCCGTGATGCCCTGCCGACCACCAACGTCGGCAAGATCCTGCGGCGAGAGTTGCGCGATGAAGAGTTGAAGAAGCTGGGCCTGAAGAAGATCGCCTGAGCCCTTTCGGGCCTCATCGCTGGCAACGCCGGCTCCCACAGGTTTCGCGGACACCGCAGAACCTTGTGGGAGCCGGCGTTGCCGGCGATGAGGCCCGAAAGATCAACGCAATTTCTCGAGCATCTGGTAGTACCACATCCCCGCCGCCAACAGCGGATTCCCCAGCAGATCCCCCATCGGTACCCGCACGTGGCGGCAGCCTGCGAAGGTGTCGAACTTCTCCAGCGTCCCGGTGATCGCCTCGGCCATGATCTCGCCCATGATATGGCTGGTGGCAATGCCGTGCCCCGAGTAGCCCTGGCAATACCAGACGTTCTCCGAGAGCTTGCCCAGTTGCGGGATGCGGTTGACCACGATGCCCATCGCACAGCTCCACTGGAACTCGATCGGTACGTCCTTCAGCGCCGGGAAGGTGCGCTCGATGCAGGGCCGCAGTTCCCCGGCGATATCCCGCGAATCCCGTCCCGAATAGTTGGCGCCGCCGCCGAACAGCAGGCGGCCATCGGCAGTCATGCGGTAGTAGTCGAGCACGAAGCGGCAGTCGTACACCGCCAGGTCGTGCGGGTTGAGCTGGCGCGCCAGGTCTCCCAGCGGCGCGGTGGTGACGATGCCGCCCATGGCCGGGAAGATCTTGCCCTTGAGCTGGCGCTTTTCCAGCTTGTGATAGACATCGCCCGCGAGCATCACCTGTTTCGCTTCGATCCGGCCCTTGGCGGTAACCACCGCCGGGCGCGGGCCATGGACGATCTCCAGCACTTGCGAGTTCTCGAAGATCAGCGCGCCCAGGCTGTGAGCCGCACGGGCCTCGCCCAGGCATAGATTGAGCGGGTGCAGGTGCAGGTTGCGCAGGTTTTTCAGCGCGCCGAGGTAGAGCGGCGAATCCAGGTGGCGGCGCACGCCTTCACGGTCGAGCAATTGCACCTGGTCGCCCATGCCTCGAAGCTGGGCTTCGCTGGCGAAGGCCTGGAGTTCATTCATGTGCGATGGCTTCATCGCCGCATGCAGGTGACCGCGCTTGAGGTCGCAATCGATGCCATAGCGCTCGACCCGCTGCTCGATGATCTGGTGCCCGCGAAAGCGCAGGTGCCAGATGAAATCGTCGACGTCGTCGCCCAGCCGGGCGCGCATCTGCTTGCGCATGGCTTCGTCGCCGGACAGGCTGCCGGTGACCTGCCCGCCGTTGCGTCCGCTGGCGCCCCAGCCAATGCGGTTGGTCTCGACGATGGCGACCTTCAGGCCGCGTTCGGCCAGCTCGACGGCGCTGGCGACACCGGTGAAGCCGCCACCGATGATCGCCACATCGACCTCTACCGTGCCTTCCAGGGTCGGGTACTGGGTGGCATCGTTGAGGGTGGCGCTGTAATAGGACGCGGCGCGCTGGGCGCTGCCGTGGTTCAGGGCTGCATTCATGTTTCGGGTCCTTCGAAAAAAGAGGAAAGGGTTCAGGCCTGGGTCAGGTACCAGCGCCAGTCCTGTTCGCCGACTTCGGCCATGAACTGGCGGTACTCGGCACGCTTGACCGCGAGGTACACACCAAGGAATTCCTCGCCCAGGGTGTCCCGGGCCCAGCTCGAGCGCTCCAGGGCGGTGAGGGCGCTGAGCCAGTCGGTGGGCAGCAAGGTGGTGGCCTGGGCATAGCCGTTGCCTTCCACCGGCGCACCCGGATCCAGTTGTTGGCGCAGGCCGTGGTGCACCGCCCCGAGCAGGGCGGCGGCGGCGAGGTAGGGGTTGGCGTCGGCGCCGCAGATGCGGTGTTCGATATGCCGGGTCGGCGCCGGGCCTCCCGGCACGCGCAGGCTCACGGTGCGGTTGTCGATACCCCAGGTTGGTGCCAGCGGCGCGTAGCTGTTGGCCTGGAAGCGCCGGTAGGAGTTGGCGTTGGGGCAGAACAGCAGCAACGAATCGAGCAGCGCGGCGAGCATGCCTCCCACTGCCTGGCGCAGCAGCGGCGTGCCGGCCGGGTCTTCGCTGGCGAACAGGTTGTTGCCCTCGGCATCGGCCAGGCTCACATGCAGGTGCATGCCGGTGCCGGCCAGGTCGGCGAAGGGCTTGGCCATGAAGCAGGCCTGCATGCCGTGCTTGTGCGCCACGCCCTTGACGATGCGCTTGTAGCGCACGGCCTGGTCCATGGCCAGCAGGGCATCGCCGTGCTCCAGGGTAATTTCCACCTGGCCGGGGGCATACTCGGAAATCGCCGTGCGCGCCGGAATGCCCTGGGTCTTGCAGGCGGCATACAGGTCGGCGAGGAAGGGTTCGATCTGCTCCAGCTCGCGCAGGCCATAGACCTGCGTACTGCGCGGGCGTCCGCCATCGGCGTCGAGAGCGGGTTGCGGGCGGCCGTTGCCGTCGCGTTTCTGGTCAAGCAGATAGAACTCCAGCTCGCAGGCCATCACCGGGTGATAGCCGTCGGCCTTCAGCGCATCGATCACCCGCAGCAGCACATGGCGTGGATCGGCATTGGCAGCGGGCAAGCCCTGTTCCGGGTGCATGCTGACCTGCAGCGCGGCAGTGGGGATCTGCCGCCACGGCAGGCGCACCAGGCTGCCCTCCAGCGGGTAGGCACGACAGTCGATATCACCGACATCCCACACCAGCCCGGAGTTTTCCACGTCTTCGCCGTGCAGGGTCAGGCCGAGGATGGTGCTCGGCAGCGGGCGACCGCTTTCGTAGACCGCCAGCAGCTCCTCGCGGTGCAGCAGCTTGCCGCGGGGCACGCCGTTGGCGTCGAGGATGAACAGCTCGATCATTTCGATATCGGGATTGGCGTCCAGGAACGCGCGGGCCTGCTCGATGGGGGCAAAGTGCATGGATGTTCTCGCTTGCGCCACGAGGGCGCGCTGGGAATCGACAAGGAGGCCGATGCAAGAGCACGGCCAGGGTTATCGGTCAGGCGAGAGCGGTATCTGGCGGGCGGGCGTGACGGCAATGCCACAGGGCCCAGAAAGCGAGGATGACATGCACCAGCGGGTTTTCCCCGCGACGGGCCCGCACCTTCGGGAACGAAGGGGCCTGGTGGGGGCGGGGCATGCTGGTGGACAAAGTCATGCCTTGATACTCCCATGCTGGCGATGGTTCATTAAATTGGTGTTTGTGTAACTTCAGTCAAGGATTGGCTAAACAATCGAAAGGCTTGACGCGGACCCTGTGGGAGCGGGTTCACCCGCGATTGCAATGGTGAGTTCACTACCGCAATCGCGGGTAAACCCGCTCCCACAGGGTCCGCGGTGCCTAACAGCTGGCAAATCTGCGACAATCCTCCGCTATTCCAAGCCGATCATCTCCCGCAGGACACGCCTGCGCCGCCAAAGACCTCATGACTGACCAGAACGCCGCCATCGGGCAACTGCTGAAAAACCTCGATCACGCCATGATCGCCGAGCGCCATCGCCTGCGCCGGCAACTTCACGAACTGCGCAAGCGTCCCGACGATGCAAAGCTGGCCCAGTGGGCGCAGCGGGTCCAGGCGTCCTGCGACCAGGCCGTGGCGCGCAAGGCCAGCGTGCCCACGGTGCGCTACGACGACAGCCTGCCCATCGCCGCCAAGCGCGACGAGATCAAGAAGCTGGTAGCGGAAAACCAGGTGGTGATCATTGCCGGCGAGACCGGCTCGGGGAAAACCACCCAGTTGCCGAAGATCTGCCTGGAGCTGGGGCGCGGCCAGTTCGGCCTGATCGCCCATACCCAGCCACGGCGGATCGCTGCGCGCAGCGTCGCCAGCCGGGTTGCCGAAGAACTGGGGACGCCGCTGGGCGCGCTGGTCGGCTACCAGGTGCGCTTCGAGGACCAGAGCGACGCCAATACCCTGGTCAAGCTGATGACCGACGGTATCCTCCTGGCCGAAACCCAGCACGACCGTTTCCTCGAACGCTACGACACGATCATCGTCGACGAGGCCCACGAGCGCAGCCTCAACATCGATTTCCTCCTCGGCTACCTGAAGACCCTGCTGCCCCGCCGCCCGGACCTGAAGGTGATCATCACCTCGGCGACCATCGACCTGGAGCGCTTTTCCAAGCACTTCGACGATGCGCCGATCATCGAGGTGTCCGGCCGTACCTTCCCGGTGGAAACCTGGTACCGCCCGCTGACCAGCGAGCAGGACGAGGAGGGCAACCGGGTCGAGGACGATCTCACCGTGGACCAGGCGATCCTTGCCACCCTCGACGAGATCGCCGCCCACGAGCGCAGCGTCGGCAAGGGCCCGGGCGATGTGCTGGTGTTCCTCCCCGGCGAACGCGAGATCCGCGATGCCGCCGAGGTGCTGCGCAAGGCGCAGTTGCGCCATACCGAGATCCTGCCGCTGTACGCGCGCCTGTCGCCGGCCGAGCAGCAGCGCATCTTCCAGTCCCATCCGGGGCGCAGGGTGGTACTTGCGACCAACGTCGCGGAAACCTCGCTGACCGTGCCGGGCATCCGCTACGTGATCGACAGCGGTACCGCGCGCATCAGCCGCTACAGCTATCGCGCCAAGGTCCAGCGCCTGCCGGTCGAGGCGGTGTCCCAGGCCAGCGCCAACCAGCGCAAGGGCCGTTGCGGCCGGGTCGAACCCGGCATCTGCGTGCGCCTGTACAGCGAAGAGGATTTCAACGCGCGGCCGGCCTTCACCGACCCGGAAATCCTGCGCACCAACCTGGCCGCGGTGATCCTGCAGATGCTCCATCTGCGCCTCGGCGAGATCGACGCCTTCCCCTTCATCGAGCCGCCGGATGGCAAGGCCATCAGCGATGGCTTCAACCTGTTGCAGGAACTCTCCGCGGTCAACCGCGAGAACCAGCTGACCCCGCTGGGCCGCCAGCTGGCGCGCCTGCCGGTAGACCCGCGGCTGGGCCGCATGCTGCTCGAAGGCGCGAAACAGGGCAGCCTGCAGGAAGTGCTGATCGTCGCCAGCGCCCTGTCGGTGCAGGACCCGCGCGAGCGTCCGCCGGAGCGCCAGCAGGCTGCCGACCAGGCCCACGCGCAGTGGAAGGACGCCGACTCCGACTTCGCCGCGCTGGTCAACCTGTGGCGCGGCTTCGAAGAGCAGCGCCAGGAACTGACCTCCAGCCCGCTGCGCAATTGGTGCCGGAAGAACTTCCTCAACTACCTGCGCCTGCGCGAGTGGCGCGACGCCCATCGCCAGCTCGGGCTGATCTGCCGTGACCTGCAACTGGGCATCAACAAGGAACCGGCGGACTTCCCGCGGCTGCACAAGGCGATCCTCTCCGGCCTGCTCAGCCAGATTGGCCAGAAGACCGAGGAAGGCGATTACCTCGGCGCCCGCCAGCGACGTTTCTGGGTGCATCCGTCCTCGGGCATCGGCAAGAAACGTCCGCAATGGATCATGGCCGCCGAACTGGTAGAAACCACCAAGCTCTACGCGCGCATGGTGGCGAAGATCGATTCCGACTGGATCGAGCCGCTGGCCGGCCATCTGCTGAAGAAAAACCACTTCGAGCCGCACTGGGAGAAGAAGCGCGGCCAGGTGGTGGCCTTCGAGCAGGTCACCCTGTACGGCCTGATCGTGGTCGGCCGGCGTCCGGTGCATTACGGGCCGATCGATCCACAGGCGTCCCGCGAGCTGTTTATCCGCGAGGGCCTGGTGGGCGGCGAAATCAACTCCCGCGCCAAGTGCCTGGCGGCGAACAGAAAGCTGCTGGAGGAACTCGACGAACTGGAAGCCAAGGCGCGGCGCCGCGACATCCTCGCCGACGAAGAAACCCTCTACGGCTTCTACGAGGCGCGCCTGCCGGCGGAGATCCACCAGACCGCCACCTTCGACAGCTGGTACCGGGTCAACAGCCAGAAAGACCCGCAGTTGCTGATCATGCGCGCCGAGGACGTGCTGGCCCGCGAGGCCAGCGAAGTCACCGCCGCGCAGTACCCCGACACCTTGCGCCTGGGTGACCTGAAGCTGTCGCTGAGCTATCACTTCGAGCCCAACCATGCCCGTGATGGCGTGACCGTCAGGGTGCCGGCGCCCTTGCTGCCAAGCCTGCCGGGCGAGCGCCTCGAATGGCTGGTGCCGGGCTTGCTGGAAGCCAAGTGCATTGCCCTGGTGCGCAACCTGCCCAAGGCCCTGCGCAAGAACTTCGTGCCGGTGCCGGACTTCGTCAAGGCGGCGCTGGCGCGCATGACCTTCGCCGAGGGCTCGCTGCACCAGGCACTGGGTCGCGAGCTGCTGCGCATGACCGGCGCGCGGGTCAGCGACGAAGCCTGGGCCGAGGCGGCGGAGCAGGTGGAAAACCACCTGAAGATGAACATCGAGGTGGTCGACGGCCAGGGCAAGTTCCTCGGCGAAGGCCGCGACCTGGCCGAGCTGACCGCGCGCTTTGCCGCGGCCAGCCAGGCCGCATTGGCCGTGCCGCAGTCGGAGAAGACACAGAAACCAGTGGAGGCCAAGGGCTTCGGCAAGGTCGAGCAGACCGCCCAGCAAAAGATCGCCGGGCTGTCGATGACGGTCTACCCGGCGCTGGTGGAAGAGGGCGGTACGGTCAAGGAAGGACGCTTCTCGACCCAGGCCGAGGCCACTTTCCAGCATCGCCGCGCCTTGCAGCGCCTGCTGCTGCAACAACTGGCCGAACCGGCGAAGTTCCTGCGCGGCAAGCTGCCGGGCCTGACCGAGCTGGGCCTGCTCTATCGCGAGCTGGGGCGCGTCGAATCGTTGGTCGAGGACATCCTCCTGGCCAGCCTCGACAGTTGCGTGCTGGAGGGCGAAAGCGCCTTGCCACGTGATGGGGCGGCGCTGGCCTCGCTGGCCGAACGCAAGCGCGGCGACTGGACCGGGCATGCCGAGCGCCTGGCCCGGCTGGTCCTGGAAATTCTCAAGCTGTGGCACGGCCTGCAGAAACGCTTCAAGGGCAAGATCGACCTGGCCCAGGCGGTGGCGCTCAACGATATCAAGCAGCAGCTTGGCAACCTGGTCTATCCGGGCTTCGTCCGCGAGACCCCGGGCCTGTGGCTCAAGGAATTGCCGCGCTACCTGAAGGCGATCGAACTGCGCCTGGAAAAACTTGGCGCGCAGGTGCAGAAGGACCGGGTCTGGAGTGGCGAGCTGGGTAACCTCTGGGCGCAATACAAGGCCCGTGCCGACAAGCATGCCCAGGAAGGCAAGCGCGACGAGCAGTTGCAGGTGTACCGCTGGTGGCTGGAGGAATACCGGGTCTCGCTGTTCGCCCAGCAACTGGGGACCAAGGTGCCGATTTCCGACAAGCGCCTGGGCAAGCAATGGAGCCAGGTGGAAGCCTGACCGGCGCAGTTGTGGCACACTTGGCAGCATTTACCGCGACCGGACGCCCGTTCCGGTCGCGGCAACCGATACCCGAACAGCCGGCAATGGCTCTGCCCCAAGGGGTCGTTGCATTTGCAAGCTGGTACCTTGGTGCCAACTTGAAGAACCCAACAGAGGATCGATCGTGCATAACGTCGTCATCAGCGGCACTGGCCTGTACACCCCGGCCAACAGCATTTCCAACGAAGAGCTGGTGGAATCCTTCAACACCTTCGTCGCCCGTTTCAACGCCGACAACGCCGAGGCCATCGCGCGCGGCGAGGTCCAGGCCCTGGCCGAGTCCAGCGCGGCCTTCATCGAAAAGGCCTCGGGGATCAAGAGCCGTTTCGTCATGGACAAGGACGGCATCCTCGATCCGCAGCGCATGAAGCCGCGCCTGCCCGAGCGCAGCAACGACGAGCCGTCGATCCTCTGCCAGATGGCCGTGGCCGCCGCCGAGCAGGCACTGCAACGCGCCGGGCGCACCGCTGCCGACGTCGATGCGGTGATCGTCGCCTGCTCCAACCTGCAGCGTCCGTACCCGGCCATCGCCATCGAGGTGCAGCAGGCCCTGGGCATCAACGGCTTCGGCTTCGACATGAACGTCGCCTGTTCCTCGGCCACCTTCGGCATCCAGGTCGCCTGCAACAGCGTGCAACTGGGCCAGGCCCGCTCGGTGCTGGTGGTCAGCCCGGAAATCTGTACCGGCCACCTCAACTTCCGCGACCGCGACAGCCACTTCATCTTCGGTGACGCCGCCACCGCCGTGCTGGTCGAGCGCGCCGACCTGGCCACCTCGGCGCATCAGTTCGAGATCGTCAGCACCAAGCTGCTGACCCAGTTCTCCAACAACATCCGCAACAACTTCGGCTTCCTCAACCGTGCGGCGGAAGAGGGCATCGGCGCGCCGGACAAGCTGTTCGTCCAGGAAGGCCGCAAGGTGTTCCGCGAGGTTTGCCCGATGGTCGCCGAACTGATCGGCACGCACCTGGCGGAAAACAACCTCAACGTCAGCGACGTGAAGCGGTTCTGGCTGCACCAGGCCAACCTGAGCATGAACCAGCTGATCGTCAAGAAGCTGCTGGGCCGTGACGCGCTGGAGGAGGAAGCACCGGTGATTCTCGACCGTTATGCCAACACCAGCTCGGCGGGTTCGGTGATTTCCCTGCACAGCCACCAGGATGACCTGCCCAAGGGCGCGCTGGGCGTGCTCAGTTCGTTCGGTGCCGGTTATTCCATCGGCAGCGTGATCCTGCGCAAGCGCTGATCTCCCGAGCGACGCGTACCCTGTGGGAGCGGGTTCACCCGCGATTGCGGTAGTGAATTCACCGTCGTAATCGCGGGTGAACCCGCTCCCACAAGGTACGCGTTACGCCACGTCATTGATCCGGAATCCAGGAGGACTGGTGTAATCTGCCGGCAAAAAGCCATAAGCTTTCGAAGCGGCATCGGTTTCAGCAGGGTTAAGCAAAATGTTCGAGATAGATCGCAACAGCAAAGTGCTGTTGGTGGACCAGATTCGCAACGCAATCATCAGCCGCATCGAGGCCTTCCAGTGGGTCCGCGGCAGCCGCCTGCCATCGGTCCGGGCTCTGTCCAAACAGCTGGGCGTGAGTATCTTCACGGTCAGCAGCGCCTATGAAGACCTGGTGGCCCGGCAGATCATCGAGTCGCGCCCGGGCGCGGGTTACTACATCCTCGCTTCCGGCCCCGCCGACACCGGCAAGGACGCCGAGCGGATGATCCCGCCCTCCAGCCTGCATGCCGGGTTCCTGTACCGTGCGCTGGACCCTTCGCAATACGATTTCCCGGTCAGCTCCGGCTACCTGCCGCCCTCGTGGCTGGCCGATGCGGTGCCGGCGTCGGTCACCGGCCGGCTGATCCGCAATACCCTGTCCTGCAGCGTCCCGGCCCCGGCCGCCGGCAGCCAGGAGCTGCGCTCGGTGATCGCCAAGAAGCTGCGCGAGCTGCAGATCAATGCCTCCAGCACCCAGATCGTGGTGACCATCGGCGCTACCCACGCGTTCTCGCTGATCCGCAACATGATGCTCGAGCCCGGGGATTACCTGCTGGTCGAGGACCCCAGCTACCTGCTGCTGCAGCTCAAGCTGATCAAGGACCGCGATTTCAACATCATCACCGTGCCACGCACCCACGATGGCCCGGACCTGGAAGTCATGGAGGAAATGGTCGCCAGGTACCGGCCCAAGCTGTTCCTGACCCAGACCCTGATCCATAACCCGACCGGCGGTAACACCTCGCCGGCCAAGGGCTTCCGCATCCTGTCGCTGGCGCAGAAATACGATTTCCATATCGTCGAGGACGATATCTTCGGCGCCCTGTGCACCAAGCAGACCCTGCGCCTGAGCAGCCTCGACGAGTGGAACCGGACCTTCTACCTGAGCGGTTTCAGCAAGGTGCTCAGCCCGGCGCTGCGCCTGGGCTACGTGGTGGCCCCGCCGGTCTTCGTCGAGCGCCTGGTGGAACAGAAGATGTACAACGTGCTGTGCGGCTCGTCGCTGGACGAGACCATCGTGGCCTACACCCTGGAATCCGGGCGCTACCAGCATCATCTGGATGCCTTGCGCCAGCGGGTGATGCACGAACGCATCCGCGCGCGCGACTGGCTGACCAAAGTGGGGGTGGAAATCGACGAGGGCGTGGTGGAGGGCTTGTTTATCTGGGCGCGCTTCCCTGCGCACGTGGATCTTCGCCGCCTGATCGAAGAGGCGCACGATGCGCGGATCTTCCTGGCCCCGGGGTCACTGTTCAGCAACACCCGCGGGTACGACCAGTACATCCGCTTGAATGTCAGTCATTGCAACGACATTCGTTTCAGACAATTTGTCGCTGACCATCTATGCAGCGAAACTGCCAGCGCTTGAAGTAATCGGCGAAGGTACTCACCTGTCCCAGGTCCTCATAGGAATAGATCACCCCGTTGAGGATCTGCACCACGTCGTTGTCGCCCAGGGTCGGGATAAAGGAATCCTCGAGGATCTCCATGCCGTTCACGGTCAGGCTCAGATCGTCGATCCAGTACAGCGGCTTGCCATCCTTGCCCGACCAGATCCGGCTGTCGGCATAAAAGGACTTGAGCGCCAATCCATTGGTTTGCATGGGCATAACGTTGATCCCGCTTCGACTGATTGAAGTGTTGGCCATGGCTCAGGCCTTCCTGTGTGCCTTGAACCGCAGGCGCGTCGCATCCACGGTCCAGCGTCCGCTGCTGTCTTGCAGATCGCGGACCAGTTCTTCCGTTACCTCTTCAAGGAAAGCCGTGCGCATCGGCGCTGGTACCACCTGCAGGAAGTGACCACAGCATTCATTGATCCACTGCGCGATCGGCACATCCAGCACCAGCGGTTGCTCGAACCAGCTGATATGGCTGACATGGAACCCGGCCTGCTCCAGCACCTGCTGGTACTCATGGGCGCCGGGCAGGTACCAGCGCTCCAGTTCGCTGCCGTCGATCGAGCGGCGTTCCAGTGCGCCGTGCAGGGCGCGACGGATCAGCGCGGCATGGCCGCTGCCCGGGAACTCGCCGACGAAGCGTCCGCCCGGCTTGAGCGCCATGAAGGCGCCGATGGCCACTTCATTGGCCTGGTGCATCTCGTGCAGGGCGTCATGGCTGAACACCACATCGAACTCCTGATGGAAATACAGCTCCTCGGCATTGCCACGCTTCACATCGAGACCGCGGGCACGGGCTGCCACCACCCGCTCCGGACTGATGTCGAAGCCCACCACCCCGGCGCCCTGGCTGGCCAGTTGCGCACTCAGGCAGCCGTCGCCGCAGCCGATATCCAGCACCTGTTCGTCGGCCTTGAGCGCCAACAGGCCCAGTACGCCATCGACGTAGCGGGCAATGCAGTGCGTGGGGGTGTCCGGCGGCTCGCTGCCGGGGCGGAAAAAACTCGGAGCACTCATCTCGATGTTTCCGTCTGTTGCGGGATAAAAAGGCGCGTGCCGGTCGCCCGACACGCGCAAATGTTCAGAGTCGCTTGGACAGCCAGACCAGCACGATGACGATGGCGCACACCGCCGGGGTCAGCCAGTTCCAGGCTTCGCCCATCAGCCAGATGGAGAAGGCGAAGGTGAAGAAGGGTTGCAGCAGCTGCAGTTGGCTGATGCGCTGGATGCCGCCCAGGGCCATGGCACGGTTCCACGAGAAGAAGCCCAGCAGCGAATTGATCAGGGCCAGGAACAGCAAGGCGGCGATGCCCTGGCCGGGCAGGTTGGCAATGGTCTCGCCGTCATACAGGTACAGGCTGACCGGCAGCAGCACCGGCAGGCTGACCACCAGGGTCCAGCACATGACCTGCCAGCCCGGCAGCTCCTTGGACAGCGCACCGCCCTGGGCGTAGCCGAAGCCGGCCAGGACCACGGCGCCGAGCAGGGCCAGGTCGCCGATGTAGATGTCCTTCACATCGGACTTGATCACGGTGTAGGCGAACACGGTGAGGAAGCCCAGGCTCGACACCAGCCAGAACGTTTTCGACGGCCGGGTGCCGGTGATCAGGGTGCCGAAGATCGCGGTGGACAGCGGCAAGGCGGCCAGCACCACGCCGCCGTGGCTCACCGGCACGTACTGCATGCCCAGTGCGGTGAGGATCGGAAAACCGTAGACGATGCCGGTGGAGGTCAGCAGCATGCGCTTGATCTGCGAGCCGTTGGGCAGTTTCGCCCGGCCGATGATCAGGAACGGAATCGCCGCGAGCGCAGCCAGTACCGAGCGGAAAAAGCCGACCTGCAGGGCGCTCAGGTCGCCGGCGAGCATCTTCGCCGCCGGCAGGGTCATGGCGAAGGCGGCGACGGAAATCAGGCCGAGGAAGTAGGCCTGCAGGTCCTGGTTCTTGGTGTCTTGAAAACTGGCGACTGTACTTTGCGTCATTGCAGCGGTTCCTTGTGGCTTTACCGGTAAGGCATCCGCCCGTCATGGGCGGATGCGCACGCCGGTCAGATCTGTTTGTTGTTCAGGTTCGGTTTGTCCAGCGGGCTGGTGCTGAGGAAGAACACCAGGGAGGTGCGCGTCCCGCTTTCCACCTTGCGCACGCCGTGGGGAATCTCGCAGCGGTTGATCAGCACATCGGCATAGCCGGTCTTGAGCTGGTGCTCCTTGCCTTCGTAGTCAACGAAGAACTCGCCACCGCCGTAGTCCTTGCCGAACTGGATCACCACCGAGTAGCGGTACTCCAGGTTGCTGTAGGTGTCGATGTGCTTGCCGATGAAGTTGCCGGCCTCCAGCTGGTTGGCCTGGCAACGGCGGATGAAGCACTCTTCGCCCATGATGCCGTTGAAGAACTCGCGGCTCTTGCCGGAGGACAGGATCTCCACCACGCGCTTGCCCCACGGATCGTTGCGGTACACCGGCAACTGGCCTTTCTGGTCTTCCATGAAACGGCCGACCGAGAGGAAGTTCTGCTCGCCCACGTCACCGATCTCGATGATGGTCTTGGGGATCACCTGGCAGGCTTCTTCCATGTAGGCCAGGTCTTCCCGGGAGAACAGCTGGGCAGCGTTGAGGGCTGCGTAGGCGGTGCTGTTCAGTTGCTGGCTTGCCGCTTTAATCGTCTCTTGCATGATCAGGCTCCTTGAGAACTGGGCGTGGGGTACAGCGTGTCTTGGGGTTGGGTGGCCTCGGTGTGCAGCGGGCCGAAAGGCTCGCGCACGCCGCGGCACATGTGGTCGCGAATCAGGTACAGGCCGGCCATGAAGCCCCAGACTTCGAGGAAGGGGCCGTAGCTCGAAGGCTGGCCTTCGATGCTGGCGCGGTAGTTGGCGATATGCCGGTAATGCACGTTCGGGCGACGGTGGTGGGCGTCGTGGTTGGGCAGGTCCTGCGGGTAGACGTACAGGCGCACCGGTACATCCAGCAGCAGCGCCTTGAGCAGCCACGTGCTCCAGGCGACGACGCCACCGCTCGGCGGCGTGCGGCCCTGGAAGCGGCCCCAGGTCAGGCGGCCGTAATGCGGCTTGTCGGCCCGGCCATCCTCGCGCTGGTAGAACCACAGGTGTTCGGTGAACAGCTGCAACCACATCGAATGCTCGAACAGCACCGCCCGCGGGATCCCGTAGATCAGGGCGAAGGCCATCAGGCTATCGGTGGCCCACAGCAGCACCAGCAGCACCGCCCAGAACGCCAGGCGAAAGCGCACTTCGTCCCGTGGCGGACGCACGAAGCAGTCATGCAGCGTCGCGCGCCACTGGCGCAGCAGGTAGGCCGGACGGAACGGCGTGCAGATCACCCGCCACCAGTAGGCCAGCTCCGGCATGCCCGGGTAGAAGCCCTGGGCCTGGATGAAACGCTGGTCCGGGTCGATGTCGGTGCACAGCACATGGATATTGTGGTGTTCACGGACATGGCTCTGGTTGTAGGTGTCCCAGTCCTGGTACAGCAGCGGCGTGCTCAGGAACAGCCGCGCGTAACGCTGGGCCCGCGCCTTGTCCTTGAGCACCGCACCGTGGGTCAGGTAATGGAAGGTCGCCTGCATGCTGCGCAGGCGGTTGACCATCAGCACCCAGGCCGCAAGCACCAGCAGCACCGAGAGCAGCGGGTGGAAAGCGCCTTCCAGCACCGCCTTGCCGAGCAGCACCAGGCCGATCATCACGGTCCAGGTGAACAGCAGGTGGGCCAGCAGGAAGCGCTCGCCGGTCTGCTCCATCCGTTGCTTCAGCACGTCGGCCGGTTGCGCCTGGCCCTTGCCGGTCAGCCAGGTCCACAGCGGCTGGAACGGCAGCCGGGCGTAGGCCGCGCGCAGGTTGCCCTGCGGCCCGTACTGGCAGTAATGGGTGGCGTTGTCGTGCTGGTTCATCAGTACACCCGCGTCAGGTAAAGGACCGGGATGTCGCTGTACAACCAGTAGAACGGCTGCATGCGGTTATGGTCGGCACCGATCACGATCGGGTTCTGCCATTGCGCGGCGAACACCTTGCCGATGGCCGCGTATTCGGCGCCCTGGGCGTAGAGGATCTGCATCAGTTCCTCGTTGCTGCGCTGCTGGTGCCAGGCCTGGTACAGCGGCAGGCGGGCATTGAAGATCGCCGCGTAGTCCAGGTCACTGTCGACGATGCAGCCGTTGTCGCGCCTGGCCAGGCGCTGCTCGGCATCGGCGGTCATGGCGCGCCACTGTGCTTCGCCACCGGCGGCCTCGGCGATCATGATCGACTCGGTGTCCGGGCCGAGGATGTCGAGGATCTTCTGCTGGCTGATGCGCAGCTTGCGGGCGAAGCCCTCGCGGGTTTCCTTGAGGCGGTTCAGGGTCGAGGCGTCGAAGCCTTCGAAATCGCCGGCGCCGACCGCGATGCGCGCATCAATGCCGTGCTTCTTCAGGACCGCTTGCAGCACCGGCAAGGTCTTGACCACCCGCCCGGCGACCAGGCCGATGCCCTCGCCCAGGTGCTCGAAGGTGTAGCGCAGGCGACCGTTCTTGCTTTCGTAGCCGTAGTCCGGGCAGACCGGCGAAACCAGGGTGATGGGTTCACCGGCAAGGCCCTTGGCCAGTGTTTCGGCGAAACGGGCCATGAAGTGCGGCGCCGAGGTGGTGAAGGAGAGGCGTTCGAAGGCTTTCTCCAGGTCGATCACCAGGGCGTCCGGCAGCACTGTCATGGCTGGGTAGCGAACCTTCAGCGCCGGGGTGGTTACCGTGTTGTCGTTGACGGCGCAAAGCAGCAGGTTGAGCAACGAAGGACGGCTTTGGTTGATATAGGGTTTATCCAGAATCAGGGTCTTGCGGCCTTCGTCATTGCGAACTTGCCATTGAAAGCCCGGAAACTTCGACTGAATGAAACGGTAGAACGGCATATAGCGTGGAAGTCCGGTCTGTTCATCATCTTCGCGTTGGAAGTTGGCATAGACGGCGGACAGCCGGGACACTTCTTCTTCAATGCACAATGCCTTGACCAGATCGGCCGGTGGTTGTTGCGATAGCGAGATCGGCGACAACACGCGCTTGCTGATCAACTTATGGGTAAGTTTGTTTCTGACGTAATACTTCGCGAGAGATTGGCTCATGGCATCACCGATACGAAAGTTCCTGGTCAGCAGGCGTTAGTTCGATAAGGTTGATATTCACGTGGGGGGGCTGGCGCAGGGCCCAGACCACCGCGTTGGCGACATCTTCCGGTTGCAGCGGGGTCAGGCTGCTGTACACCTGGTCGGCGCGGGCCTGGTCGCCTTCGTTCTGCACCAGGGCGAACTCCGAGCGGGTCTTGCCCGGCGCAATGGTGGTCAGGCGTACCCGGCTGCCCACCAGTTCGGTGCGCAGGCAGCGGCCGAAATGGTCGACGAAGGCCTTGGAGGCGGCGTACACGTGGCCGCCCTGGTAATGCACATGGGCCCCGATCGAACTCAGGTTGACCACGTGGCCCTGGCCGCTGGCGATCAGCCTCGGCAATAGCGCACGGGTCACGTTGATCAAGCCGTGGACATTGGTATCGAGCATGGTTGCAATCTGCTCGTCCGTGATATCCAGTAACTTACCGTGGCCTTGCAGCAGGCCGGCGGCATTTACAAGTTTGCTGATCGTTGCAAATGCTTCGGGTAATTCATTGATCCGTTCATTCAACGACTGTTTGTCGCGAACATCACACTGCAGAGGGTGGAAACTTCCGTGGAATTCATCCGCCAATGCATTCAGGCGGTCTTCACGACGGCCGATTCCGATAACCTTGCTTCCCTGCCTTAGCAACGTTCTGGCGCAAGCCAGCCCGATGCCAGACGTCACTCCGGTGACGACGACCGTTTCATCAGTTTTCAATTGGTGCTCCTTCTAACTTGCACTTTTAGGTGGGGTGGTGTTGCTACCTGTAAGCGTCCGTGCCTGATGAACGGGTGCAGATTAGAAAGAGCGCGGGGGGATGTACCGGTACAGCCGGAGCGCTGCGCGCCGAACTGTCTGGTCGCCGGACCATGACAGTTGGCGGGGCGGGATCAGGACGGTGGCGGGCGTCCCGTCAAGGCGTTTTGCCATATTCCTGTTCGGAGTAAAAAAGTTCCCTTGTCACAAAACATTTATATAAAAGCCACTGATCTGAAATAACCCCCCGCCAAGATTCCTCCCCAGCACAAGCGGCCCTGGCCGCGTGTTTTTTCAACGTAATCAAGACCATAAAACGTTAGGGGAGCTTCATCGATGATCCGTAAGCACTTCGCAGGTTTCGTAGCCAGCGCCTTGGCCATGGCCGTTACCGCCCAGGCTTTCGCGGGTACCGTGACCACCGACGGCGCCGATATCGTAGTCAAGACCAAGGGTGGCCTCGAGGTCGCTACTACTGACAAGCAATACAGCTTCAAGATCGGTGGTCGTATCCAGGCCGACTACAGCCGCTTCGACGGCTTCTACACCAACAACGGCAACACCGCCGATGCTGGCTACTTCCGTCGCGCCTTCCTCGAGATCGGCGGTGTCCTGGCTACCGACTGGGCTTACCAGGTCAACTACGACTTCTCCCACAACGCCGGTGGTGACAACCGTTCCGAAGACGGCTATTTCGACGAAGCCTCGCTGGCCTACAACGGCTTCAAGCCAGTGTCGATCAAGGTCGGTCGCTTCGACCCCGAGTTCGGCCTGGAAAAAGCCACCAGTTCCAAGTGGGTCACCGCTCCGGAGCGCACCGCAGCCTATGACCTGGCCGACTGGGTCAACAGCCACAACGGCGGCCTGGGTATCCAGGCTTCGAGCAACATCGGTGAGTCCGTCTACCTGTCCGGTGGTGTGTTCGCCAAGGACGCCACCAACGCCGACAAGGATGGCGACAGCACCAAGCAGTTCAACTTCCGTGGCGTCTTTGCGCCACTGCACAGCGACGGCAACGTCCTGCACTTCGGTCTGAACCTGGCGCAACGCGACCTGTCCGACACCGCGTTCGACGGCCGTATCCGCAGCCGCCTGGGCATGCGTGGCGTGAGCACCGACGGTGGCCAGGATGCCGGTACCAACGGCAACCGCCTGACCCTGGCTGGCGCCAACAACACGCCGGCCGGCGCCTACGACACCGACCGCGCCTGGGGCCTGGAAGCTGCCTTCGCCACCGGCCCGTTCTCGGTGCAGGGCGAATACCTCAAGCGCAAGGTCGAGGCTGACGCCGCGGCCTACCAGGACATCAAGGCCACCGGTTACACCGCGCAGGTGGCCTACACCCTTACCGGCGAGGCCCGTGGCTACAAGCTCGGCAAGTTCGACGCGATCAAGCCGCAGAACAAGCAGATCGGTGCCTGGGAAGTGTTCTACCGCTACGACCATATCGAAGCCGAGGACGACAACGGCGCCTATGCCCGAGTTGGCGACATCGAAGGCAAGGTACATAACCTGGGTCTGAACTGGTACGCCAACGAGTCGATCAAGCTGAGCGGTACCTACATCAAGGCCAAGGTCGACAATGCCCAGAACGCCAATGGCGACGACGATGGCGACGGTTTCGTACTGCGCGCACAGTACGTGTTCTAAGCAACGACGCTCCTTCATCCGTTAAATGTTCAGCCCCACTTCGGTGGGGCTTTTTTTTGGGCTTGTATTGCTCTCCCGGGCCTCATCGCTGGCAAGCCAGCTCTCATAGAACAAAACATAACTCTTTGATTTGCAGGGACCTTGTGGGAGCGGGTTCATCGGAGCGCCGAACCGCCGCGATTGCTATTTTGAATTCACTACCGCAATCGCGGGTGAACTGCCAGCGATGAGGCCACCAGCTACAACACAAATCTTCTTTTCCTGCACACAACCCGGCAAACTCCTGCAATGCCGACGCTCATCCTGAACCACCTCGCCGAACTCGATGCCGCCACCTGGGACGCCCTGGTCCCGGCGGACCAGCCGTTCCTGCGCCACGCGTTTCTGCGCAGCCTGGAAGACAGCGGCAGCGTCACCCCGCGCACCGGCTGGACCCCGTCCCACCGCCTGTTTGCCGACGACAGCGGCAACGTCCTGGCCGCCATGCCGGCCTACGCCAAGACCCATTCCTTCGGCGAGTACGTGTTCGACCATGGCTGGGCCGATGCCTGCGCCAGAGCCGGGATCGGCTACTACCCGAAACTGCTTTGCGCCGTGCCGTTCTCGCCGGTCGGCGGGCCGCGCCTGCTGGGCGAACCCCAGGCGCTGGCGCTGTTGCTGGACGAGGTCGAGGCATCACTGCTGGAACGGGGGCAGTCCGGCCTGCACGTGAATTTCACCGACTCCGCCGCCGACGCCATCCTGCAAGGACGCGACGGCTGGCTGGAGCGCCTCGGCTGCCAGTTCCACTGGCGCAACCGGGGCTACCGGGATTTCCAGGATTTTCTCGACGCCCTGGCGTCGCGCAAGCGCAAGCAGATGCGCAAGGAACGCGAGCAGGTGGCGGGGCAGGGGTTCGACTTCCGCTGGTATCACGGCGCCGAACTGAGCGAGGCGCAGTGGGACTTCGTCTACGCCTGCTATGCCAACACCTACGCGGTACGCCGCCGCGCCCCCTATCTGACCCGTGACTTCTTCAGCCTGCTGGCCGAGCGCATGCCCGAGGCGATCCGCGTGGTAATGGCCGTGCAGGGCGGGCGCGAGGTGGCGATGGCATTCAGCCTGGTCGCTGGTGACAGCTTCTACGGGCGCTATTGGGGCTGCCTGGCCGAGTTCGACCGCCTGCATTTCGAAACCTGCTTCTACCAGGGCATGGACTACGCCATCGCCGAAGGTCTGCAGCGCTTCGATGCCGGTGCCCAGGGCGAGCACAAGCTGATCCGCGGTTTCGAACCGGTGATCACCCGCTCCTGGCACTACCTGCTGCACCCGGGCCTGCGCACGGCGGTGGAGGATTTCCTGGGTCAGGAGCGTGTCGGTGTACTGGCTTATGCAGAGGAGGCGCGTTCGGCCTTGCCGTATCGGCAGGGCTGAACGATCCGTTCAATCGACGCCGACGAAACCGCCGGTCTGGTGGTGCCACAGGCGAGCATAGAGTCCGCGCTGGGCCAGCAGTTCGGCGTGGCTACCCATCTCGGCGATCCGGCCTTTTTCCAGGACGACCAGGCGATCCATCCGGGCGATGGTCGAAAGGCGGTGGGCGATGGCAATCACGGTCTTGCCCTGCATCAGGGTTTCCAGGCTTTCCTGGATCGCCGCCTCGACCTCGGAGTCCAGTGCCGAGGTGGCTTCGTCCATGATCAGGATCGGCGCATTCTTCAGCAGCACCCGGGCGATCGCGATGCGCTGGCGCTGGCCGCCGGACAGCTTGACCCCGCGCTCGCCGACATGGGCGTCGAAGCCGGTGCGGCCCTGGGCGTCGCTGAGCAGCGGGATGAACTCGTCGGCCCGTGCACCACGCACCGCGTTCCATAACTCCTCGTCGCTGGCGTCGGGCTTGCCGTAGCGCAGGTTGTCGCGGATCGACCGGTGCAGCAGCGAGGTGTCCTGGGTAATCATGCCGATCTGCCCGCGCAGGCTCTGCTGGGTCACCCCGGCGATGTCCTGGCCGTCGATGAGGATTCGTCCGCCCTCCAGGTCATAGAGGCGCAGCAGCAGGTTGACCAGGGTCGATTTACCCGCGCCGGACGGGCCGATCAGGCCGATCTTCTCGCCCGGACGGATATCCAGGTCGAGGTTGCTGATGATCCGGCTGCCGCTCTTGCCGTAGTGGAAGTCGACATTCTCGAAACGTACCGCGCCACGCTCGACCTTCAGCGCCGGGGCGTTCGGCCTGTCGCTGACGCTGACCGGCTGGGCGATGCTTTCCAGGCCGTCCTGCACGGTGCCGATATTCTCGAAGATGCCGTTGACCACCCACATGATCCAGCCGCTCATGTTGACGATACGGATCACCAGGCCGGTGGCCAGGGCGATGGCGCCGGTACTGATCAGCGACTGGGTCCACAGCCATAGGGCAAGGCCGGTGGTGGTGACGATCAGCAGGCCATTCAGGCTGGTGATGACCACGTCCATGCTGGTGATGACCCGGCTGGCGAGCTGGGTCTTCTCGGTCTGCTCGCGGATCGCCTCGCGCGCGTACTGCTGCTCGAAATCGGTGTGGGCGAACAGCTTGAGGGTGGCGATATTGGTGTAGCCATCGACGATGCGTCCCATCAGCTTGGAGCGGGCCTCGGACGACACCACCGAGCGCTCCTTCACCCGCGGCACGAAGTAGCGCAGCGCCAGGATGTAGCAGGCGATCCACGTCAGCAGGGGGATCATCAGGCGCCAGTCGGCTTCGGCGAACAGTACCAGGGAGCTGATGGCGTAGATGCTCACGTGCCACAGCGCGTCCATGGCCTGCACCAGCGAATCGCGCAGCGAATTGCCGGTCTGCATGATGCGCTGGGCAATGCGCCCGGCGAAGTCGCTCTGGAAGAAGTTCAGGCTTTGCTTGAGCACATAGGCGTGGTTCTGCCAGCGGATCATGCTGGTCATGCCCGGGCTGATGGCCTGGTGCACCATCAGGTCATGCAGGCCGACGAAGAGCGGCCTGAGGATCAGCGCCACCACCAGCATCCAGATGAGTTCGCCGGCGTGCTCGCTGAACAGGTTGACGTTGGGAGTGCCCTGGGCCAGGTCGATGATCCGGCTCAGGTAGCTGAACAGTGCCACCTCGATCAGCGCGACGATCAGGCCCAGCACCATCAGGGCGACGAAGGCCGGCCAGACCTGGCGCAGGTAGTAGAGATAGAAGGGCAGGACCCGTGAAGGAGGCGCCGCGGTGGGCGCCTCGCGAAAGATGTCGATCAACTGCTCGAAACGACGGAACAGCATGCAGCACTCCTGTAGTCGGGGCGGGCGCCTTGCCCGCGGGGTCACGTCCCTGTGACACCACGGTCAGTCGATGCGCTTGGCCGACTTGATATAGACCGGATCGGCGGGCACGTCGCGCATGCCTTTCTTCACGGTGGTTGGTGAGTTGACGATCTGGTCGACCACTTCCATGCCCTTGGTCACCTTGCCGAATACCGCGTAGCCGGCGTCGCGGCCCGGGTTGAGGAAATCATTGTCGGCCACGTTGATGAAGAACTGGCTGGTGGCCGAGTTCGGGTTAGAGGTACGGGCCATGGACAAGGTGCCGCGGGTGTTCATGAGGCCGTTGCCGGCCTCGTTGCGGATCGGGTCCTTGGTGTCCTTCTGCACCATCTGGTCGGTGAAGCCGCCGCCCTGGACCATGAAGCCCGGGATCACGCGGTGGAAGATGGTGTTGTTGTAGAAGCCGCTGTCCACGTACTGCAGGAAGTTCTTGGTGCTGACCGGCGCTTTTTCGGCGTTAAGTTCAATAGTGATCTCGCCGAAACTGGTGTTCAGCTGAACGTGCGGGGTCTTGTCCGATGCCATGACGCCGGTAGCGAAGGCGACCGAGCAGGCGGCCATGAGGATTTTCTTCAGCATGTACTCAATGATCCTTGAGAGGTGGTTGGAGCCGCAGCGAGGAACTGCAGCAGGGTCTGGTTGAAGACATGAGGCTGGTCCAGCGGCGTAGCGTGCCGGGAATCGGCGATCACCGCCAGTCGTGCGCCGGGAATCAGTGCGGTGTATCGCTCCTTGAGCGCCACCGGGGTGTAGTCGTGGTCGGCGCTGATGATCAGGGTCGGGCAGGTAATCCGCCCGATGCGCTCCTCCACGCCCCAGTTGACGATGGCGTCGAAGCTGGCCAGGTAGGCGCGCTTGTCGTTGCGGGCCCAGCGTTCGGCCATCGTCTGCCGTAGGCCGGCCTGCTCCGGCTTGGGGAACAGCCGGGCCGCCAGGCCCTTGCCGATGGTCCGCAAGGGCAGGACCCGGGCCAGGGTCCAGCGCTTGGTCCACTGCCAGTAATCGTCACGGGTCCGGACCTTTACCGCCGGGGCGCTGTTGACGATGGTCAGGCTGCGCAGCCGTTCAGGATGATCGACGGCGAACTGGAAGCCGACCATGCCGCCCATGGACAGGCCGACGAAGTGCACCGGGCCTGTGTCGAGATGGTCCAGCAGGGCGCTCAGGTCGGCACTGAAGCCGGCGATGCTGTAGCGCTCGCGGGGCTTGTCGGAGCGGCCATGGCCGCGCAGGTCGAGAAGGATCAGGCGGTAACGGGCGGCCAGTTCGGGAATCTGCAGCTCCCAGTCCTGGCAACTGGAGCCCAGGCCGTGCAGCAGTACCAGGGGTTGGCCCTGGCCATATTCTTCGTAGTGCAGGGAGCAACCTTCATGTTCGAAGCGGGCCATGGGCGGTACCTGTCAGGCTTGGGCCGGGGCGGCGAAGGGAACGTCCAGCGGCGCGGTATCGAAGTTGCGCAGCAACTCGATGAGGATCTGCGTGGCCGGGCCCAGGGGTTTGTCCTTGTTCGAGTAAAGGTAGAACAGCGGGTGGCGACTGCCACCCTGGTCCAGCGGCAGCGGCTTGAGCACGCCTTCGCGCAGCTCGCGTTCGATCAGATGGCGCGGCAGCCAGGCGAAGCCCAGGCCACTGCTGACGAAGGTCGCGGCCGTGGCCAGGCTGCCCACGGTCCAGCGCTGTTCGGCGCCGAGCCAGCCGACATCGCGCGGCTGGGAGCGACCGGAGTCGCGGATCACCACCTGCAACTGGCTTTCCAGGTCCTGGAAGTTGAGCACCCGGCCGAGGCGATGCAGCGGATGCTCCGGGTGGGCCACGGCGACGAACTCCACCGCACTCAATTCGGCGCCCAGGTAGCCGGCGATGCTGAAGCTGCTGATGGCCAGGTCGGCGATACCCTCGTGCAGCACCTCCTCGACCCCGGACAGCACTTCCTCGCGCAGGCGCACCCGGCAGCCGCGGCTTTGCGGCATGAAGGCGCTCAGGGCGCGGACCAGGCGCGCGTTGGGGTAGGCGGCGTCCACCACCAGGCGCACCTCGGCTTCCCAACCCTGTTCCATATGGTGGGCGAGGTCTTCCAGCTGGCTGGCCTGCTTGACCAGTTGCCGCGAGCGACGCAGCAGGACGTTGCCGGCATCGGTCAGCACCGCCTTGCGCCCGTCGATGCGCAGCAGCGGTACGCCCAGTTGATCCTGCATCCGCGCCACGGTGTAGCTCACCGAGGATTGCGAACGGTGCAGGGCTTCGGCGGCCTGGGCGAAGCCGCCATGATCGACCACTGCCTGCAGGGTTCGCCACTGATCCAGGGTAACGCGCGGCGCTTTCATCTTCGGCTCCTGTTGTCCTAAGCTGGCGCTCTTCTCAAGGAGAGCGCCGAATGAAGAAATATTCTGTTGCGTTGCTGGCCCTGCTGCCGCTGACCGTGCTGGCCGCTTACCCCATCGAGGTGAAGAAGGAGCTGGCCGAGGGCATCAAGCTCGATACCACCGCCTACGACACCGCCAACGACATGACCACCATCACCCTCAACAACTATGGCGACAACGCCGCCTCGTGCCGGGTGATGTTCAAAAACGGCCCGGAAACCCCGCGTAACCGCAGGGTCGATGTGCCGGCGAAGAAGAGCGTGGATGTCACGGCCAACTTCAACAAGCAGATCATCAAGATGCGCATCCTGGTGGACTGCAAAGTGCAAGAAACAAATTAACTGATAGATTTAACCGATTTTTTACGCTTTTTTATCGATAGGTCAATCATTAATCTTGCCTCCATCGACTTAGCGACCTTGCCGATGGAGGCAAAATTCAATGTCCCGCGTACTGATCATCGAAAGCAGCGCCCGCCAGCAGGATTCGATCTCCCGTCAACTGACCCGTGATTTCGTTGCCCAGTGGCAGGCCGCCAACCCCGCCGACAGCATCACCCTGCGCGACCTGGCGCAAAATCCGGTGCCACACCTGGACGCCAACCTGCTCGGTGGCTGGATGAAGCCGCAGGAACAGCGCAGCGCCGAGGAACTCCAGGCCCTGGCCCGTTCCAACGAACTCACCGATGAGGTGCTGGCCGCCGATGTGCTGGTGCTGGCCGCCCCGATGTACAACTTCGCCATCCCGAGCACCCTGAAGGCCTGGCTGGACCACGTGCTGCGTGCCGGCGTGACCTTCAAGTACACCGAAACCGGCCCGCAAGGCCTGCTGACCGGCAAGCGCGCCTATGTGCTGACCGCTCGCGGCGGCATCCATGCCGGTGCGTCCAGCGATCACCAGGAACCCTACCTGCGCCAGGTGCTGGCCTTCATCGGCATCCACGACGTGACCTTCATCCATGCCGAAGGCCTGAACATGGGCGGCGACTTCCACGAGAAGGGCCTGAACCAGGCCAAGGCCAAGCTGGCCGCGGTCGCCTGAGGCCAAAGAACATTCCCTGACTGACACCCCTTTTTTGCTCCTTTGGGTGTACTGCCCGGTCGAAGCCTAGCGCTCGGCCGGGCTTTTTTATGGGCGACGCGTACCCTGTGGGAGCGGGTTCACCCGCGATTACGATAGTGGATTCACCACCGCAATCGCGGGTGAACCCGCTCCCACAGGGTACGCGTCATGGCAACCAAAGCGTTGCATCTCAATTGCATCCCGACCGCCCAACCCGCTAAGGTCGCCGCCTTGATCCCCGAGAGGCAACCATGGGCTACCTACTGATCGTCGCGCTGATCCAGGCGTATTCCTTCAACCTGATCGGTGAATACCTCGCCGGCCATGTCGACAGCTATTTCGCCGTGCTGGCCAGGGTCGTCCTGGCCCTGCTGATCTTCCTCCCGCTGACCCGCTGGCGCCAGGTCGAGCCGCGCTTCATGCGCGCCATGCTGGTGATCGGTGCCTTGCAGTTCGGCATCACCTACGTCTGCCTCTACCTCAGCTTCCGCGTGCTCACCGTGCCGGAAGTCCTGCTCTTCACCATTCTCACCCCGCTGCACGTGACCCTGATCGAAGACGCGCTCAACCGCCGCTTCAACCCTTGGGCCCTGCTCGCCGCGCTGGTGGCGGTGGCGGGTGCGGCGGTGATCCGCTTCGACAGCATCAACCCGGACTTCTTCATCGGCTTCCTGCTCCTGCAGCTGGCCAACTTCACCTATGCCGCCGGCCAGGTCCTGTACAAGCACCTGGTCGCCCGCCATCCCAGCGACCTCCCGCATTACCGGCGCTTCGGCTATTTCTACCTGGGGGCGTTGATCGTCGTGCTGCCGGCCTTCCTCGCCTTCGGCAACGCCCAGCACCTGCCCACCACCGATGTGCAATGGGGCGTGTTGCTGTTCCTCGGGCTGTGTCCGACGGCGCTGGGCCTGTACTGGTGGAACAAGGGCGCCTGCCTGGTCTCGGGCGGCACCCTGGCGGTGATGAACAACCTGCATGTCCCGGTGGGCCTGCTGCTCAATTTGCTGATCTGGAATCAGGACGAGCCGCTGGGACGGTTGTTCATCGGCGGGAGCATCATTCTTGCCTCACTGTGGCTCAGTCGCCTCGGTACGCAACGCCCGGCGCTCGCCGGCGAGGCCGGTCGATAGGGCATCCAGCCCGGCGCGCAGGTCGCTGCCGCTGGGCTGCTGGTACAAGGCCAGGCCAAACTCCGGCAACACCGCCAGCAGATAATCGAAGATATCCCCCTGAATCCGCTCGTACTCGGCCCACACCGTGGTGCGGGTAAAGCAGTAGATTTCCAGCGGCACGCCCTCGGCGGTGGTCTGCATCTGCCGGACCATGCAGGTCATGCCCTGCTGCACATCAGGGTGGTTCTTCAGGTAGGCAAGGGCGAAGGCGCGGAAGGTGCCGATGTTGGTGAGCTGGCGGCGGTTGGCTGCCAGTTCCGCGACCTGGCCCTGGGATTCGTTCCAGCGGTGCAGCTCGTTGCGCTTTTGCGCCAGGTAGTCCTTGAGCAGGCGCACGTCGCCCAGGCGATGCTGTTCCTCGGCAGTCAGGAAGCGCACCCCGCCGGCATCGATGAACAGGCTGCGCTTGATCCGCCGTCCGCCGGATTGCTGCATGCCGCGCCAGTTGCGGAACGACTCGCTCATCAGGCGCCAGGTGGGGATGGAGACGATGGTCTTGTCGAAGTTCTGCACCTTCACCGTATGCAGGGTTATATCCACCACATCGCCGTCGGCGCCGACCTGGGGCATCTCGATCCAGTCGCCGACCCGCAGCATGTCGTTGCTGGTCAGTTGCACGCTGGCGACGAAGGACAGCAGGGTGTCCTTGTACACCAGCAGGATCACCGCCGACATCGCACCGAGACCGGACAGCAGCAACAGTGGCGAGCGGTCGATCAGGGTGGCGACGATGACGATCGCGCCGAACACGTACAAGACCATCTTCGCCAGTTGCACATAGCCCTTGATCGAGCGGGTGCGCGCGTGTTCGGTGCGGGCATAGATGTCCAGCAGCGCGTCGAGCAGGGCGGCGACGGCGAACAGCAGGAACAGGATGGTGAAGGCCAGCGCGACGTTGCCGAGGAAGTGCTGGCTGGTGGCGCTCAGCCCGGGCACCAGCTTGAGGCCGAACTGCACTACCAGCGAAGGGGTTATCTGCGCCAGGCGGTGGAACACCTTGTTGTGCAGCAGGTCCTTGAGCCAGTGCAGCGCCGGTTGTCGGCTGAGCAGCTTGACCGCATGGAGGATGACGAAGCGTGCCACACGGCCCAGCAGCAGGGCGACGATGAGCAGCGTCGTCAGGCCGAGACCGGCGTGCAGCAAGGGGTGCTGGTCGAGGGTGCCCCAGAGGTCGAGGGCGTCTTGCCAGAATTGTTGGATAGCCATGGAGGACGGAAAATCTCGCGAACGGGAAAAACAGGCCGTCCATTAGAGCCGCGCAGGCACCCTCGGGGCAAAAAGAAATTCGGCTCCGGCGGTGGAAAACGTTACCCTATGTGGCTGAATTTCTGCACATGCCCGAGGTTACATCCGTGTTCTCCGATTTCGCCCTGCACGAACGCCTGCTCAAAGCCGTCGCCGCACTCAACTTTGTCGAGCCGACGCCGGTGCAGGCCGCGGCCATTCCCCTGGCCTTGCAAGGACGTGACCTGCGGGTGACGGCGAAAACCGGGAGCGGCAAGACCGCGGCCTTCGTCCTGCCGGTGCTCAACCGCCTGGTCGACCTTAACCAGAAGCGTGTGGAAATCCGCGCCCTGATCCTGCTGCCGACCCGTGAGCTGGCGCAGCAGACCCTCAAGGAAATCGAGCGTTTCGCCCAGTTCACCTTCATCAAGTCGGGGATCATCACCGGCGGCGAGGACTTCAAGGAACAGGCGGCGATGCTGCGCAAGGTCCCGGATATCCTGGTCGGCACTCCGGGGCGCATGCTGGAGCACCTGAACGCCGGCAACCTGGACCTGGAGCATGTGCAGGTGGTGGTTCTCGACGAAGCCGACCGCATGCTCGACATGGGCTTCGCCGAGGACGTCGAACGTCTCTGCGGCCTGTGCCCGAACCGTGCCCAGACCCTGCTGTTCTCCGCCACCACGGGCGGCGCCGGCCTGCGCGACATGATCGGCAAGGTGCTCAAGGACCCCGAGCACCTGATGCTCAACGCCGTCAGCCAGCTCAACGAAACCACCCGCCAGCAGATCATCACGGCCGACCACAACCAGCACAAGGAGCAGATCGCCCAGTGGCTGCTGGCCAACGAAACCTATGAAAAGGCGATCATCTTCACCAACACCCGGGTCATGGCCGACCGCATCTACGGCCACCTGGTGGCCAAGGACGTGAAGGCCTTCGTCCTGCACGGCGACAAGGACCAGAAAGACCGCAAGCTGGCCATCGAACGCTTCAAGACCGGCAATGCGAAAGTGCTGGTGGCCACCGACGTGGCGGCCCGTGGCCTGGATGTCGACGGCCTGGACCTGGTGATCAACTTCGACATGCCGCGCAGTGGCGACGAGTACGTGCACCGTATCGGCCGTACCGGCCGCGCTGGTGCCGATGGCCTGGCGGTTTCGCTGATCTGCCATGGCGACTGGAACCTGATGTCGAGCATCGAGCGCTACCTGAAGCAGAGCTTCGAGCGCCGGGTGATCAAGGAAGTCAAGGGCACCTACAGCGGGCCGAAGAAGGTCAAGGCCTCGGGCAAGGCGGCAGGGGCGAAAAAGAAAAAGACCGACAAGAAGGGTGACAAGAAGGCCGTGGCCAAGCGCAAGCCTACCGCCAAGCCGCGTCCGAATGCGCCGCTAGCCAGTTCCGATGGCTTGGCGCCGCTGAAGAAGCGCGCTCCGGCAGCCGAGTAATCCATCGTACGCGTGATTTTCTGACTTACTCGGCCCCCTGTGGGAGCGGGTTCACCCGCGATTGCGGTACTCGATTCACCGACGCAATCGCGGGTGAACCCGCTCCCACAGGGGCCGTGTTCACCCAGACGATCAGGTTTTCTTCTCCGCCTCGCGCAACTCCTGCAACCGCTTGTCGATCAACTGGCACTTGTCCGGCAGATCCTTCGACTCGGTTCCCAGCTTCATCCCCCGCAATTCCTCGTTGATCTCCTTGGCCTTCTGCGGATTCTGCTCGGTCAGCCGGGTCACTTCCTTGGCCAGCTCCTCACGTTTCTCCGTTGCCTCCTCCAGCGTGCAGGCCCAGCCTGGCAGGGCGAACAGCAGGCTGGCGGTGGCGGTGAGTGTCATCAGGGTTTTCATGGTCGAGCCTCCTTGTCCAGGTTCCCGGTTGAGGCCGGCGCCGTCTGGAAAGTTCAGTCGAACCGCGGCGAACCGGGTCGGTCACAACCTTGACTGTCACCACGCGAGGCCTTTTGCCATGAGCACTGTGTATGACTGGGACCTGATCGAACGCCTGCTCCACGAAGTGCAGAACAGCGCCGACCAGCATTTCACTCCGCGCCCTTACGCCGAACAGCACGCCGCGCAACTGGCGGCGGCAGGCGAGCCGGTGCCGGACGTCGATCACCTGAAAACCCGCGCCTGCGACTACGAACGCCTGCTGCTGGAACGTGGCTATATCGCCGATCGCCCGGAAAGCGAGGGCGGCAACGGAGAGAACTACGTGCTGACCGAGCGCGGCTCGCGCCTGTTGAGCCTGATCGACAGCAGCATCCCCGGTAACGACCATCCGCGCCAGGTGCTCAACGAACAGGCCGACGCCCTGGATGAGGCCACGTTCGAAGAGGTCGCGTCGAAAGCGCAGATCGCCTGAAAATGGTGCAGACATATCTGGTAATGGCTGGCGAGCCTCACTGATAATTGGCGCCAATTCTTCGCTGCCAAGAGGTGGTCATGCCGTTGCCAGAGTCCGGGGGTGAGCGATGAGCGATGCCCGCCGCAACCCCGATGCCTTCGCCTTCCAGGTCATGCTGGGCTTGTGCCTGATCTGGGGTATCCAGCAGGTCGTAGTGAAAATGGCTGCCGCCGACATCGCACCGGTGATGCAGGCGGCAACCCGTTCCGGTATTTCTGCGCTGCTGGTCGGGCTACTGATGTGCTGGCGCGGCGGCTGGGAGCAGCTCGGTACGACCTGGAAGGCCGGATTGCTGGCCGGCGCGTTGTTCGGCCTGGAGTTCCTGTTCATCGCCGAAGGCTTGCTGCTGACCTCGGCGGCGCATATGTCGGTATTCCTCTATACCGCCCCGGTATTCACCGCCCTCGGCCTGCATTTCAGCCTGCCCAGCGAACGCCTGCGGCCCTTGCAGTGGCTGGGCATCCTGCTGTCGTTCTGCGGGATCGCCGTGGCGTTCGCCGGTGGCCTGTCGTTGCAGGACCTCAATGGTCCGATGCTGCTGGGCGATGCCTTTGGCGTGCTGGCCGGCGCAGCCTGGGGCGCTACCACCGTGGTGGTGCGTTGCTCGCGGCTGTCGGAAGCGCCGGCGACCCTGACCCTGTTCTACCAGTTGGCAGTGGGCTTCGTCGGCCTGCTGTTGATTGCGGCGTTCAGCGGCAAGATCACCCACGTGGCCCTGACCCCCATCGCCATCGGCAGCGTCCTGTTCCAGGCCCTGGTGGTGTCATTCTTCAGCTACCTGACCTGGTTCTGGCTGTTGCGCAAATACCTGGCCTCGAACCTGGCGGTGTTTTCCTTCGTCACGCCTATCTTCGGCGTGACGTTCGGTGTGCTGCTGCTCGACGAACCCTTGAGCGCCAACTTCGTCCTCGGCGCCATCTGCGTGCTGCTGGGCATTGTCCTGGTCAGCGCCGAGCAGTGGGTGCGCAGGCGGTTGCGCACGCTGCTGGGACAACGGTAGGCCGCAAGGTCAGCAGGCCGGCCAGGAGCAAGCCGCTGCCGGCCGCCAGCAGTGCCGGTTGCAGGCTGCCGGCAAGCTGGTTGCTCAGCGCCGCCAGCAACGGGCCGCCCAACTGGCCGAGGGCGAAGCAGGCGGTCAGCAAGCCGGCATTGCGCTGGGTGGCGTGCGGTGCCAGTTCCCGCGAACGTTGCATCACCAATTGCATGCAGGCCAGGAATGGCGTGCCGCAGAGGATCACACCCAGGGCCAGGCCCAGGCCATCACCCATCAGGCAGGCGAATACGCCGGCGGCCTGCAGCCACAGGGTCAGCATCAGCCAGCGCGGCGTGCCGTTCGCTGTCGGGCGACGCAGGCTCAGCAGCATCACGCCAACCGCTGCTGCGAGACCGAAGCCGGGCCAGAACAGGTCGGCCATCCACTGCCCATGAAACCGCGCGTTGGCCATCTGCGACATGAAGGTGGCCGGGATGATGTAGCCGATGCCGTACAGTCCGTAGATCAGGCCCAGGCGGGCGATGCCCCGGGTGGGATGGACGGTCAGGCCGCTGGCAGGTTGCAACGGGGTGTCCTCGGGTTGCGGCAGCATCGGCCGCACCGCCAGCAGCATGACCAGTGCAGCGCCGGCGTAGATCAGCCACAGCGGTGCCGAGCCCAGGCCAAACAGGTTGGACACCAGCGCCAGCAGGCCGGTGAGCATGATCCCCAGGCCTGGCCCGGCGAATACCAGCGCGCCGAGTCGCGGCAGATTGCTGCGTGCCGCAAGGGGCTGGCTGAGGCTGGTGATCATCACCAGCACCCAGGCACTGGCCACGCCGGTGCCAAAGCGCAGCAGGGCATGGACGATGAAACCATCGGCCTCGAACGACAGCAGGGTCAGCAGCACGCACAACCACAGGCCAAGGTTAAGGCGCAGGCGTACCTGGTCTGGACGCCGGGCGAACATCGCGTCCAGCGCACCCAGCAGATAACCGAGGTAATTGGCGGCGGCCACCAGCCCGGCGGTGGTCAGGCTCAACTGGCCTTCGCTCACCAGGTGCGGCAGTTGCGGAGTAAGTGCGAAACGGCCAATGCCCATGGCCATCATCAAGGCCACGAAGCTGGCGATCAAACGCAGGGTTGGCGACATGTCCGGTGCTCCTGTCAGAGGAATCGTTCGATGCCGTCAGACTACTGGTGGTTGTCATTCTGAAAAATTGAATAATACTGAGCTACTTGTTCAATTTTGGAGAATCGGTGTGGAGCTGAGCCAGTTGCGCATTTTCCAGGCTGTCGCTGAGACCGGCTCGGTGACCCGCGCCGCCGAACAGTTGCACCGGGTGCCGTCGAACCTCTCGACGCGCCTGCGTCAGCTTGAGGAGCAACTTGGCGTCGAGCTGTTCCACCGGGAGCGCCAGCGCCTGCAACTGTCTCCCGCCGGCAAGGTGCTGCTGGATTACGCCGGACGCATGCTGACCCTGCATGACGAGGCCTTCGCTGCGGTGCAGGGTGGCCAGCCGGCGGGGGAGTTCGTGCTGGGCTGCATGTACAGCACGGCGGCGATCCATCTGCCGGACTTGCTCGCGCGTTATCACAAGGCCTATCCGGCAGTGAACCTGCAGGTGCAGACCGCGCCCAGCGGCGAGCTGCTGGAAGGCCTGCTGGCCGGCCGCCTCGACGCCGCGCTGCTGGACGGGCCGCTGTCGCTGTCGGGCCTGGATGGCGTGCCGCTGTGCGAGGAAACGTTGGTATTGCTCACCGAACCCGATCATCCGCCGGTGCGCAGCGCCCGCGACGTGGCCGGGCGGGCAGTGTTCACCTTCCGCAAGGGTTGCTCCTATCGCATGCGCCTGGAGGCCTGGTATGCCCACGATCATGCGGCCATGGGCCGGGCCATGGAAATCGAGTCCTACCCGAGCATGCTGGCGTGCGTGGTTGCCGGATCCGGAGTGGCCTTGATGTCGCAATCCATGCTCGACAGCCTGCCGGGCCGGGAGAATGTTGCGGTGCATCGCTTGCAGACGCCGTTCGACCAGGCGACTACCTGGCTGGTCTGGCGTCGCGGCATGCGCGGAGCGAACCTGGATGCCTGGGTGAACCTTCAGGAAGAGAGCCGCCAGGGACCGCCTGTCGGCCAGGCGCTCAGCGCTTGATCCGGATCAGGAAACTGTTGATTTCTTCGAGCGGCTTGTAGGATTTGGGCCTATGATGTGTTTGAAACATCGTAGCCATTGGATTGCCACGATGACCCTCAAGGGGGATTCCATGAAAAACCTGATGATGAACTGGCTCCACGACCTTGCTGTGGCCCTGGGCCTGATCCCGCCGATGCAGCCGGTACCGATTCCTGCCGATGAAGAAAAGCGCAGGCGGCAGCCGCGGCGCTGAGATCTCTGAAGAGCGACACGGGCCCTGTGGGAGCGGGTTTACCCGCGATTGCGGTATTGAGGCCACTATCGCAATCGCGGGTGAGCCCGCTCCCACAGGTCTGCGCCAAGCAAAGAAAAAGGGCCTGCTTGAAGCAGGCCCTTTTCATTTCAAGCTGTTTCAGCTCAAGCCAGTTTGGCCGCATTCACCGCCGGCCGCGACATCAGGCTCACCACCACGAAGCTCACCAGCCCGATCGCCAGGCTGTAGTAGATCGGCGTGTTCGCATCCATGCCGTCCTTGATCATGAACGCCAGGGCGGTAACGAAGCCCAGGCTCATGCTGACGATGGCGCCGCGAGTGGTCGCGCGCTTCCAGTAGATGGCTCCGATCAGCGGCACCAGCATGCCACCCACCAGCAGGTTGTAGGCCAGGGTCAGGGCGCTGATCACGTCTTCCACCACCAGGGCGATACCCAATACGGCGATACCGGTCAGCAGGGTGAACAGGCGGTTCACCGCCAGGCTCGATTGCTTGCCGCCACGCAGCTTCGGCAGCAGGTCTTCGGTCAGTACGGTGGAGGCGGCCAGCAAGCCGGCACTGGCGGTGGACATCATCGCCGCCAGGGCCGCAGCGATCACCAGGCCACGGATACCATCCGGCAGCGCGGTTTTGACGATAGCGGCAAAGGCGTTGTTGGCGTTGCCCAGGTCCGGCAACAGCACATGGGCTGCCATGCCGATCACCGCGCAGACCAGGCCGTATATCACGCAGTACACGCCTGCGGTGGTGCCGGCGTACTTGGCGACGTTCTCGTCACGGGCGGTGAACACCCGCTGCCAGATGTCCTGGCCGATCAGGATGCCGAAGAAGTAGATCAGGAAGTAGGTGATGATGGTGTCCCAGCCGATGGTGGTCAGGCTGAAGCTGGCTTCCGGCAGCTTGGCTACCAGTTGGTCCCAACCGCCGACGCGATACAGGCAGATCGGCAGCAGGACGAACATCAGGCCGACGGTCTTGATCACGAACTGGACGATATCGGTCAGGGTCAGCGACCACATGCCACCGATGGTCGAGTACACCACCACGACGCCGCCGCCGAGCAGGATCGCTGCCCAGAACGGCAGTTCGAACAGCACTTGCAGTACGGTGCCGATGGCCAGAGTAGAGGTCACGCCGATCATCAGCGCATAGGCGAGCATGATCACCGCACTGGCCTGGCGCGCCATCGGGTTGTAGCGGCGCTCCAGGACCTGGGTCACGGTAAAGATGCGCAGGCGCAGCAGGGGTTTGGCGAGGAACAGGTTGAGGGCGATGATGCCCAGGCCCAGCGCGGCGCACAGCCAGAAGCCGGAAATGCCATGGACGTAGCCGAGTTTCACGGTGCCGACGGTGGAAGCGCCGCCCAGCACGGTGGCGGCCATGGTGCCCATGTACAGGCTGGGGCCGAGGTTGCGTCCGGCCACCAGGTATTCCTCGTGGGTCTTGGCGCGGCGCATGCCGTACCAGCCCAGCAACAGCATGCCGGCGGCGTATATCAGTACAACGAATATGTCCAGGGCCATGGGGTGTCTCCAGTTATCTTTTTTATGTGAGATCGATCCCGCCTGCGACAAGGCGCGGCGGGTCTTTTCTTCGTAGTCACTTCTTCGTAGCAGCGGGGCCCCTGCTCAAGGGGCCGCCGTCATGGCTCCTGCCGGGTGAAGCTCCGTTAGCGACGGGCTACGCCGGGCAGCACGCAGAGCATTTCGTAGAGCAGGTTGGCACCCAGCAACGAGGTGTTGCCGGTGGTGTCGTAGGGTGGGGAAACCTCCACCAGATCGCAGCCGATCAGGTCCAGGCCCTGGCAGCCACGGATGATTTCCATGGCCTGGATGGTGGTCAGGCCGCCGATTTCCGGGGTGCCGGTGCCCGGCGCCCAGGCCGGGTCGATACCGTCGATATCGAAGGACAGGTACACCGGACCGCCGCCGACCTTTTCGCGGACTTCCGCCATCAGCGGCTCCAGCGACTTGTGCCAGCACTCTTCGGCCTGGACCACGCGGAAGCCCTGCTTGCGGCTCCAGTTGAAATCCTCGGCGGTGTAGCCCTGGGCGCGCAGGCCGATCTGCACCACGCGCTGGCAATCGAGCAGGCCTTCTTCCACGGCGCGGCGGAAGGTGGTGCCGTGGGCGATCTTCTCGCCGAACATGTGGTCGTTGACGTCGGCGTGGGCATCGATATGCACCAGGCCGATCTTGCCGTGCTTCTTGTGCAGGGCGCGCAGGATCGGCAGGGTGATGGTGTGGTCGCCGCCCAGGGTCAGGGGGATCACGTTGTGCTCGACGATCTGGTCGTAGGCTTCTTCGATGATGCGCACGGCGTCGAGCAGGTTGAAGGTGTTGATTGCCACGTCACCGATGTCGGCGACCGACAGCGAGTCGAAGGGCGCCGCACCGGTGGCCATGTTGTACGGGCGGATCATCACCGATTCGGCGCGGATCTGCCGCGGGCCGAAGCGGGTGCCGGAGCGCAGGGAGGTGCCGATGTCCAGCGGCACGCCGATGAAGGCAGCGTCCAGGCCGGCAGGGCTTTGCAGGTGCGGAAGGCGGAGCATGGTAGCGATGCCGCCGAAGCGCGGCATTTCGTTGCCGCCCAGTGGTTGGTGAAGAATCTTGTCCACGGTTCGGGCCTCATCGATTCGATTGTTCTAGTTGTTGATATCTGTTCTCGACACCGGCCAGCCAGCCGGAATAGTCCTGGAACAGTTGCTGTGCGGCGCAGTCTGCAAAAGGTAGTGCGGCAGAAGAATCGCTACCGGCAAATACTTAGTTCAGGTTTTTCTGAACTATCGCTGAACTATTCGCCTGGGCGCGGTTAGACTGTGGCGATTTCCGACGTGCGGATACCTCGCCATGGCCTCGAACCTGCCCGACCTGAAGCTGCTGCGCATCTTTGCCAGCGTGGTGCGCCACCAGGGCTTCGCCAACGCCCAGCGCGACCTCAACCTGTCCACCTCGGCGATCAGCACCTACATGAGCCAGCTGGAAGGGGCGTTGGGCATAGTGCTGTGCCATCGCGGTCGTGGCGGCTTCAGCCTGACCAGCAAGGGCGAACTGTTCCATCAGGAGACCCTGCGCCTGCTCGCCGAGTTGGACGGCTTCGAGCAATACGCAGCGGCGCTCAAGGGCGAACTGCGCGGCACGCTCAATCTCGGGGTGATCGATTCGACCGTCGGCGACCGCGCCTTGCCCCTGGCCGAGGCCATCGGCGCCTACAGCCAGGAACACCCGGCGGTGCATCTGCACCTCTCGGTGTCCAGCCCCTACGAGTTGCAACTGGGCGTGCAGGATAACCGCCTGGACCTGGCCATCGGCGCCTTTTCCACGCGAATGAGTGGCCTGGTCTACCAGCCGCTGTATCGCGAGCAGCACTGGCTGTATTGCAGTAACCGTCATCCGCTGTACCACGAGCGACGCATTCCCGAGCAGGTCATCACCCAGCAGCGCATGGTCGGACGTGGCTACTGGAGCCAGGCAGAACTGGCCCGGCACGGCTTCAAGCACAGTGCGGCCACCGTAGAAAGCATGGAAGCGCAACTGATTCTGGTTCTTTCCGGCGCTTACATTGGCTATCTACCCGAACACTATGCCCAGGCCTGGGTGGACAAGGGCGACCTGCGGGTGCTTTCTCCGGCGACCTTCGGCTATCAGGCGCCTTTTTCCATGATCATTCGTCGAGGACGCAGCCGCGAACCCTTGATCCAGACCTTCCGCGACCTGCTCCGCGCACAGTTGACCCCGGCGTGATGCGGACATGGGATCATTAATACTTTGTGTCTAGGGTAAAAAACACTGGCCTATTGCCGACATCCAGTTGAATGCTCTGCTATTCCTTTTCTTGCTGTGATGAATTTCCCATCCATCTCATCAGCAGGGATCGCCCAAGATGCGCAATAACTTGCCCGTCACTGAGCATGAAAGAACCTTTCCGCAGGAACAGCGGCTCATCTCCACCACCGACCTGAACAGCCGGATCACCTACTGCAACGACGCCTTCGTCGCCATCAGCGGCTTCACCCGCGAAGAATTGATCGGCCAGCCCCATAACATCGTGCGCCACCCGGATATGCCGCCAGCGGTGTTCGGCCATATGTGGGAGACGATCAAGGAGGGCAGGCCGTGGATGGGCGTGGTCAAGAACCGGGCGAAGAACGGTGATTACTACTGGGTCAGCGCCTATGTCACGGCGATCTACGAAAACGGCCGGATCAGCGGTTACGAGTCGGTGCGCTCGTTGCCAACCCGGGAGCAGGTCGGGCGGGCCTCGGCGCTGTATGCGCGCTTGCGTGCCGGGCGTTCGCCCACGCCTTGGGCGGCCCGGGTCGGCGATGTGCTGGAGCATGGCTGGCCCTTGCTGCTGGCCGGGCTGGTCTCGGTGGTCGGCTACCTGACCTTGCCGCAGTACGCGGCCCTTGGGTTGCTGATGGCGAGCCTGCTGGGGGCCTGGTTCCTTCTGGAAAACCGCCAGAATCGCGTCATCCGCCGCACCCTGGCCGAGCATCCGAAGGCGTTCACCAGCCCGCTGGTGGCCCTGACCTACAGCCGTAACCTTGGCCCGCAGGGGCAACTCGATCTGGCGATGATCAGCGAGGAGGCGCGTCTTCAGACGGCGCTGACACGTTTGGTGGATGCCGGCGTCAGTGTGAAGACCCGGGCTTCGCAGTCGTCGGAACTTTCCGACTCCCAGGCGCAGATGCTCGACCGCCAGCGCAGCGAAACCGACCAGTCGGCCACCGCCGTGGCGCAGATGGCGGCGACTATCCAGGAAGTGACCCATAACGTGCAGAGCACCGCGCATGCAGCCTCCGACGCCGATGAGTTGACGCGCCAGGGCAGCGACCTTGCCCAGCAGAGCCTAAAGGCCATGGGCAGCATGACCGAGGCGGTTCACGAGATTGGTGCGGCGGTCAACGCCCTGGCCGAGCAGACCCAATCCATCGGCAGTGTGGTGGATGTGATCACGTCGATTGCCGAGCAGACCAACCTGCTGGCGCTTAACGCGGCCATCGAGGCGGCGCGGGCCGGTGAGCAGGGCCGCGGCTTTGCCGTGGTGGCCGACGAAGTGCGCTCCCTGGCCCAGCGCACCCGTGCCTCGACCGAGGAAATCCACCAGATCATCGCTTCGCTGCGGGCGGGAGCCGACCGGGCGGTGAGCAGTGCCAGCAAGGGCGAGCAGATCTCCCGCGACAGCGTGCAGAGCGTTGAAGCGGTGCAACAGGCACTGGGCGGAATCCGCGAGGCGGTTAGTCGGATCACCGGCATGAGCCAGCAGATTGCCACGGCGTCCGAGCAGCAGAGCCATGTAGTGGAAGATATCAACCAGCAGATCGTGCGCATCGCCCAGCTGTGCGACCGCAGTGCCGGCCAGGCCCGCCAGGGCGCTGAAATAAGTGTCGAACTGGAGCGCATGGCGGGGTATCTGCACGACCTTGCTGAACGTTTCAACCGCTAGATCTTCGACCGGCCCACACGGATGTGGGTGCTTTCCGGGACTGCTGTGGCAAAATTCACCGCCCCAGGAGAACCCGATGTCCAGAATCCAGTGCGAACGCTGCCTGCGTCCACGAAGCCATTGCCTTTGCCCTTCGATCCCGTGCCTCGACAGCCGTACCCGGGTGGTGCTGTTGCAGCATCCCGATGAGGTGCGTCACGCACTCAATACCGCGCGTCTGGCGGCGCTGGGGCTGCGCAATGCGCAACTGCGGGTGGGGGAGGTGTTCGACGACCTGTCGGAGCTGATCGCCACGCCGGGGTACCGCCCCGGATTGCTGTTTCCGGGCGATGGCGCCGAGGCGTTGGCCGCTTATTCCGGGGCGGTGGATGAACGGCCGTGGCTGTTGATCGTACCGGACGGAACCTGGCGCAAGGCACGCAAGCTGCTGTACCTCAATCCATTGCTGCAAGGGTTGCCGCGGGTCACCCTGGCCGAGGTGCGGCCGTCCCGCTACCGCTTGCGCAAGGCGCCGGAAGCGGGAGCGCTGTCGACGGTGGAGGCGGTGGCCCAGGCGCTGAATGTGCTGGAGGGCGCGGGGCGCTTCGATAAGTTGCTGCGGCCGTTCGAGGTGTTGATCGAGGGGCAGATTGCGGCGATGGGGATGGAGACGTTCGAGCGCAATCATCTGCGCTGATCTCTCGGGCCCCATCGCCGGCAACGCCGGCTCCCACAGGTTTTTGTACGCCGCGAATCTTGGACTGCCCCCAAGAAGTTGGAGACTAATCCAACCCTTGGGGGAGTTATGAGTAAGTACACCGAGCAGTTCAAGCTCACAGCCATCACTGCCTACCTGGAGGGCACCGATGGTTTCCGAAAGGTAGCCCAGCATTTCGGTATCGATTTCAGCCTGCTGAGGCGCTGGGTGGCGAGCTATAAAGCCCGTTCCACTATCAGTCCCATACCTCACGGTCAGCGCTACGACATCGATTTCAAGCGCAGGGTCGTGCAGTACATGCGCGAGCATCGGCTTTCCCTGCGTCAAACGGCAGCTCACTTCGGCTTGGGACAGTCCTCCCGGGTAGGCATTTGGGAGCACCAGTACTACAGTGGCAACCTTGCCACCTCTACTGCCACTCAACGAAAAAAGTCTGCCGACGTGTCCAAGAAGATCAAGCCACTCAAACCCACTGACACTGACGACGCGCTGAAGCCGCGAGATCAGCTCATGGCAGAACTCGAGTATCTGCGCATGGAGAACGCTGTCCTAAAGGAGCTGAAGGCTTTGAGAGAGGAGAAGGAACGAAGGCAAGAGAAAAAACGCTGATCGTCTCCAGACTCCGAACCCGATTCCCGCTGTCAGCGTTGTTGGCCCTGGTCGAGTTGTCGAACAGCACCTTCTACTACCAGCTCAAAAGCCTTCAAAAGCCGGATAAACACGCCGATCTGAAAGAGCTGGTGGGTCAGGTCTATCACAAGGAAAAAGGGCTCTATGGGTATCGGCGTGTGACGCTTGCGATCAAGAATCAAGGCATCCTGGTGAACAAGAAGGTTGTGGAGCGGCTGATGGCCGACCAAGGTTTGCGGGCGGTCGTGCGGCCTAAAAAGTATCGGTCCTATCGAGGAGAAATAGGCAGGATTGCCGAGAATCTGCTGGAGCGAAACTTCATTGCCCAGCGGCCCAATCAGAAGTGGGTAACTGACGTAACGGAGTTTAAAGTGGCTCAGCAAAAGCTCTATCTCTCACCAGTGATGGACTTGTACAACAGTGAGATCGTGGCCTACGAGATCGCTCGCCGCCCAAGCTATGAGCTGGTGGGGAACATGCTGGAAAAAGCCCTGAGTAGCTTGGGAAAGGAGCCGAAGCTGGTCATCCACTCTGATCAGGGATGGCATTATCAGCAGCGCCAATACCGCGAAAAACTTGAGCAGCGTGGGGTAAAGCAGAGCATGTCGCGCAAAGGAAATTGCCTGGATAACGCCGCTATGGAAAGCTTCTTCGGCACGCTCAAGTCTGAGTTTTTCTATTTGAAGCGGTTTGAGAGCATCGAAGAGCTGACCACCGGTCTGGACGAGTACATCCGCTACTACAACCATGACCGCATCAAGCTGAGGTTAAACGGCCTAAGCCCTGTCGATTACAGGGCTCAAGCTGCTAGCTAAAACTGTCCAACTTTTCGGGGGCAGTCCATCTTGTGGGAGCCGGCGTTGCCGGCGATGAGGCCATCAGCAACACAGACGATTTCCAGCCCTTACCTCTCCCTCAAGGCCTCGGTCCGCGCCTTCAGCACCGGCTTGAGCAGGTAATCCAGCACACTCTTTTCCCCGGTGATGATATCCACCGTCGCCACCATTCCCGGGATGATCAGCAGCGGTTTGTTGTCGCCGCCCAGGTGGTTCCGGTCGGTGCGTACCTGGATCATGTAGAAGGCATTGCCCTTGTCATCGGTGATGGTGTCGGCGCCTATCAGTTCCAGCTTCGCCGTGAGCCCGCCATAGATGGAGTAGTCGTAGGCACTGAACTTGACCATCGCGCTCTGCCCCGGATGCAGGAACGCCACGTCCCGTGGCCGCACCCGGGCCTCGATCAGCAGGTTGTCTTCCACCGGCACGATTTCCACCATGTCGCTGCCCGGCTGCACGACGCCGCCGATGGTGTTGACCTTGAGCATCTTGATGATGCCGTGGACCGGCGAGACCACCGTGGTGCGGTTGACCCGGTCGTCGATGGCGACGCTGGTGGCAGTGATCTTCGACAGATCGGTGCGTTTGTCGTTGAGTTCCTTGGCCGCCTCCGAGCGGAAGCTGGCATCGGTTTCCTCGATCTTGCTCTTGATCTCGGCCACCGCTGCCTCGGCCCGGGGAATCGCCAGGCTGGTGGCGTTCAGCGAGCCACGGGCTTCCACTGCGTTGCGCCTGAGGCGCAGGATCTCCACCGGCGAGATGGCGCCGGTCTTCACCAATGGCGTGGACATGTCCAGCTCCTGTTGCAGCAGGGCCAGCCCGGAACGGTATTGCTCGACCTTGGAGCGGAACTCGGCGAGCTCCTGGGTCTTTTGCCGCAGTTGTTCGTTGAGGGTCTGCTTCTCGCTGCTTAGTCGGCGCTGGCGTGACTGGTACAGGGCCATCTCGTCCTCGGCCACCTGCGGCGCCTTGCTGCGTACTTCCTCGGAGACCTGGAAGGGCTTGCCCTCGGCCTCCGCCGCCAGGCGATCGACCTGGGCGGTAAGGGCGTAGCGGTCGGCCTCGCTCTCGCCCTTGTTCGAGCGAAAGCGCGTGTCGTCCAGGCGCAGCAGGGTATCGCCCTTGTTCACCATCTGCCCTTCGCGCACAAGGATTTCGGTGACGATGCCGCCTTCGAGGTTCTGGATCACCTGGACCTTGCTCGACGGGATGGCCTTGCCCTCGCCGGTGGTCACTTCGTCGAGCACCGCGAACCTGGCCCAGACCAGCGCTATCAGCAGCAGCGCCGCCGCCAGCCACACGGTCAGCCGGGAGCGGCGTGGCGAGTCCTGCAGGGTGGCCCGGGCCAGGTCCGGCAGGTAGTCGTGTTCGGCGGTCTTGTTGAAGCTGTGGAAGTAGCTGCGCAGCGAGGACATGGTGCGTGCCTCTTGTGTAGCAATGAAACGATAGTCGGTTCAGCGCGGACCTTGTGGGAGCGGGTTTACCCGCGATTGCGGTGGAGAGTTCACCAACGCCATCGCGGGTGAACCCGCTCCCACAGGGTACGCGTGTTCTTTTACAGGGCCTGCCCGACCCGTCCCTTGCGCAGCGCATCGATGACCGCATCCTTGGCGCCGTCCGCCACGATCTTGCCGTTGTCCAGCACCAGCAGGCGATCCACCAGGCTGAGCATGGCGGTGCGGTGGGTCACCAGCAGCAGGGTCTTGCCCTCGACCCAGCCGTGCAAGCGCTGGCGCAGTTGCTCTTCGCTGCTGTTATCCATGTGGCTGGTGGGTTCGTCGAGGACCACCAGCGGCGGTTCCAGCAACATTGCCCGAGCCAGCAGCACGGCCTGGCGCTGGCCTCCGGAAAGCAGTTGCCCACGCTCGCCCACAGGCCGGTCGAAACCGCGCGGGTGCTGCCTGGCCAGTTCACTGACTCCGGTCAATTCAGCGACTTCGAGCATGCGTGCATCGCTGACATAGCGTGCGCCGAGGGTCAGGTTGTCGCGCAGGCTGCCGGCCAGCAGCGGCAGGTCATGGGCGACGTAGCCCAGTTGCTGGCGCAGGTCGGCGATATCCAATTGGCGCAGGTCCAGGTTGTCGAGCAGTACCTGGCCGTCGTCCGGCTCGTAGAAGCCCATCACCAGGCGCGCCAGGGTGCTCTTGCCCGAACCGCTGCGACCGATGATGCCGATGCGCTCGCCGGGCTTGACGCTGAAGCTGACGCTGTTCAGCGCCGGGCTGGCCTGGCCGGGGTAGCGGAAGGTCACCCGGTTGAACTCCAGCGCACCGTGCAGGCGGGTGTGCTCCAGCGGTTGCTGGTCGGTGCGGCGCTCCTGGGGCAGGGCCATCAGTGCGTCGGTGCTGCGCATGGTCAGTTGTGCCTGCTGGTAGCGGGTGATCAGCCCGGCGATCTGCCCCAGCGGGGCGAGGGTCCGGCTGCCGAGCATGTAGCAGGCGACCAGCGCGCCGACGCTGAGGTTGCCGGCGATGATGCTATAGACCCCGGCCACGATGGTGGCCATGCCGCAGAATTGCTGGATGAACAGGGTGCCGTTGCTGGCCAGCGCCGAGAGCTGGCGGGCATGGGCATCCAGTTGGGTCAGCGCGCCGTGGGTGCTTTCCCACTGATACTGGCGTTCACTTTCGGCGCCGCTGGCCTTGAGGGTTTCCAGGCCGCCGAGGGTTTCGATCAACAGCGCCTGGCGTACCGAGCCGAGGGCCAGGCTTTTTTGCACGGTATCGCGCAGGCGTATCTGGATCAGCAGGGCAAAGATCACGGTCAGGGGAAAGGCGATCAGCGGGATCAGCACCAGCCAGCCGCCGAGCAGGCCGATGACCGCCAGCATCAGCACGACGAAGGGCAGGTCGATGACGCTGGTCAGGGTCACCGCAGTGAGGAATTCGCGCAGGCCCTGGAAGTCGTGGATGCTCTGGGCGAAGCCGCCGATGGTGTCCGGGCGGGCCTTCATCGACATGCCGGTGATGCGTTCGAACAGGGTCGCCGAGAGGATCATGTCGGTTTTCTTACCGGCCTGGTCCAGCAGGTGCGCGCGGACCACCCGCAACACCAGTTCGAACAGCGTGCCGATCAGTAGACCTATCACCAGTACCCACAGGGTCGAGGTGGCCTGGTTGGGGACCACACGATCGTAGGTCTGCATGACGAACAGCGGCACCATCAGGCCCAGCAGATTGATCAGCAGGCTGGCCAGCAGGGCGTCGCTGTATAGCCAGCGGGATTGACGCAGCGTATCGCGGAACCAGGCGTGCACCCTGGGTACCAGCGGGTCGCGCTGCTGTTCCAGTTCATGGCGGGGGCGGGCGAACAGGGCGTGGCCGGCGTAGGCGTCGGCGAGTTCCTGGCGGCTGACCCACTGCTCGCCGCCGTCGGCTTCACAGGGCAGGATCAGCGCCTGGTCGGGGTCCTTCCAGCGCCGCAGCACGGCGCAGCGGCCGTCCTTGAACAACAGCAGCACTGGCAGGTTAAGCGCGGAAATCGCCTCCAGCTCGCGGCGCAGCACCCTCGCCTGCAAGCCGCCACGGGCCGCAGCGCGAGGCAGCAGTTCGAGATCGAGACGCTGCTGCGGCAAGGGCAGGCCGCTGCTCAGGCTGGCGCGGCTGGCCGTGCAACCGTGGAGCTTGCAAAGAATCAACAGCCCATCGAGCAACGGATCATCGAAACTCTGGCGCGGGTCCGCCGAGCTTGTCGGTTGCATGCTGGTCACAATGGCCTACCTCCCGCCGCTGCGGCGGAACAGGGTCAACGCATGTCAGGTAACTGCACGTTGTTGCGTACTTCGCTCTGGGCGATGGCTTCCGGCGGCAGGGAGATTTTCTGCTTTGTCAGCAGGTCACCCATGTTGGCCAGCAGCCGGTAAGCGGAGAACTCCTCGATATAGCGGACTTCGACATAGCGCCGATTGGCGTTGTACAGCTCGTTCTCGCTGTCGAGCAGGTCGAGCAGGGTGCGCTGGCCGAGGCCGAACTGGTCCTGGTAGGCGGCGCGCACCCGGGTGGTGGTCTCGGCATATTGCCTGGCCGCCGGGGTCTGCTTCTGGGCGTTGTTGAAGGCGTTCCAGGCCAGCGACAGGTCTTCGGTGAGCTGGCGCAGGGCGTTGTTGCGAATGTCCATGGCCTGGTTGATCTTGTGCGCATCCGATTGCAGGCGGGCCTTGTCGCTGCCGCCGCGGTAAAGGTTCCAGGTCATCTCCACGCCGGCCCTCCAGTCGGTATTGCTATGGCCTGGCTCGCCCCCGATGTTGTTGTTGGCTCCGGTGGACGCTATGGCGTCAAGACGTGGATAAAACACCGACTTGGCTTGTTCGTATTGCTGTTCGGCGGCCTGGATATCGGCCTGGGCCGATTTCAAGTAGGGGTTGTCCTGCAGCATGGCAGTGCGTGCTTCCTGAAGGCTGGCAGGGAGCAGGCCCTTGATCGAGGCGGGCGTTTCCAGCTCATCGGGGAAACGGCCCACCACGCTGTAGAAGTTGGCTTCGGCATCCTGCAGGTCCACCTCCGCGGTATTCAGGTTGTTCTCGGCGAGGGCGCGGCGGGCCACGGACTGATCGAGGTCGGCAGTGCTGCCCACGCCGCGCTCGCTGCGCAGGCCGATCTGGTCGTTGACCCGCAGGTGCGCCTGCAGGTTGTTCTTGGCCAGGGTCAGCAACTCACGACGCTTGAGCACTTCCAGATACACCTCCACTGCCCGCAGCGCCACGGTTTGCGCGGTGGCCTGGGTGTAATAGGCCCGGGACGTGGCGTAGGCCTGGGTGCGGGCCACCTCGTTGGAGGTATTGAAGCCATCGAAGAGCATCTGCCGCAGTCTCAGTTCCGACTGGGTGTAGTTGAGCGTTTCCTTGTTGTGATTGCGCGTGCCGTCAGGGTTGAGGCCCCGGGTGTTCAGGTTGTCCGAACGTTCTCGACCATAACCGGCAACCAGATCGACGGTGGGGTAGTAGCCACCGCGAGCCTGTTTCACATCTTCATCGGCAGACAGCTTGCTGTTGCCTGCCGACTTGATTTCCGGGTGGTAATCCACAGCGCTTTGCACGGCTTCCTGCACTGACATGGCCTGGGCGTTGGCACAGACGATGGCCAGTAGAACTGCACTGGTGATGGGGTTCAAAACGCGCATGGGGTACTTCTCCCTGAGTCCATTTTTGGATCTGCAATCGCCAAAAAAATGGCGAAAAATTGTGGTTTAACCGTTTCACGCTTGTAACAACAGAGCTAAGAACATTTGGGCGAAAAGCTAAGAAGAAATTTTCATAAGCGTTATGCGAAAAAAAACTTATGCGGTCTAAGGAAAGCGGCACATTGTTTAACCCGCAGGCCACGTAAATAGCGCGCTAAAGCGCTTTTTTACTGGCGTCAGAAAAACTTCGGTCGTCTTTCGACCATGGGCAAGAAAGGCGTGGAGCGGAGTCAGACAACCTTGGGATTTGCGACAGAAATTTGGCATGAAGCCAATCGCCACTATCGGTTGTCACTCCATCGCAGCGATCCATGCAAGGCATCCGGGTCTGGTTGAAAACCCGCCGTCTTGACGGTCGCAGCTACTTCGAGTCGGGCACCTTCCGGGTGTTCAACCACGAGACACCACAGGCTTTTCTGCGAAGAACGTCGACAGTGGAGGAGTGGCTAGATGGCCAAGTCAATTGGTGTGGTCAGCAAGGTGATCGGTCAGGTGTTCGCGGTCGAGGCCGACGGTACCCGGCGTTTGTTGATCGAGGGCGATCGGCTGTTCGTCGGCGAGCGACTGGAAACCGGTGCTACAGGCGCGGTGGCGGTCCATCTGGCCAATGGCGGGGAGCTGACCCTGGGGCGTGACAGCAGCCTGAGCCTTTCCAATGGTCTGTTAGCTCACCAGGCACCCCATGTGCTGGCGCCGGAGGCGGTCCCACCGAGCGAAGCGCAGCTCGCCGAAGTCGAGAAACTCCAGCAAGCCATTGCCGCCGGTGGTGACCCGACCCAGGATGCCGAGGCCACGGCGGCCGGCCCTACGAACGGGGCTCCGGGGGCATTGGGCGGCGGTCACAGCTTCGTGCTGCTGACCGAGGTCGGTGGACGTGTCGATCCGGTGATCGGCTTTCCTACGGCCGGCCTGCAGTTCGCCGCTGAAAGGGCTGAGCTGGACACCGGCTTCATCGACCACAACGAGCCGCTTCCGGTCGTCGACAATCCCATCACCCTGGTAGGGCTGGCGGTGGAGGGCGGTGAGATTTCGGTCAATGAAGCCAACCTGCCGCTGGGTTCTGCCAGCAATCCGGGCGCGCTCACCCAGACCGGCACCTTCAGCGTGGTGGCCCTCGACGGGGTGTTCAATCTGAATGTCGGCGGCATCAATGTGTTGACCAATGGTGCCGTCACGGGCGTGGGACAGTCCTTTACCACCAGCCTGGGAAATGTCCTGACCATCACTGGCTACGACGCGGCCACCGGTGTGGTCAACTACAGCTACACCCTCGCCACTGCCGGCAGCGCCCTGGGCGAAAGCATCCCGGTGTTGGCCAGCGACAGCAATGGCGACGTCACCAGCGGCAGCCTGGATGTCACCATCATCGACGATGTACCGCAGGCGGTGGACGACGGTAACCCGTCGGTCGCTAGCGAAGCCGCCACCGTGCTGACAGGCAATGTGTTGCCCAACGATATCCAGGGCGCCGACCGGGTGGCCAATCCGATCATTCCCGGGACCTACGTCGGAACCTACGGCACCCTGGTCCTGGCTTCGGATGGCTCCTACACCTATACCCTGAATCCGTCGGACCCGGATTTCGTCAATCTGCACGGCGGTGGCAAGGGCACCGAGACCTTCACCTACACCCTGACCGACGCAGACGGAGATACCAGTACCGCCAACCTGGTGCTGAACATCACCAACCTCGACGACCCGGTGACTATCGGCGGACTCGGGGCCAACGGCGGGATCACCACGGTCTTCGAGAACAACCTTGGCACCGGCAGCAGCCCGGATATGGCGGCACTGACCCGGAGTGGCAGTTTCACCGTCAGTGCGGCGGACGGGCTGCAGACCCTGAGCGTGGGTGGAATCAGCGTCGTCAGCGGTGGGGTGGCGAACACCGGGACACAGTCGGTGGTCACGCCGCTGGGCAATACCTTCACTGTGATCGGTTATGACCCGGCGACCGGGTTGGTGACCTACAGCTACACCTTGAATGGCAATGAAGCCCACCCGGCAGGTGGCGGTGCCAATAGCCTGGGTGAGACTTTCACCGTGGTCGCTACCGATACCGATGGCAGCACCGGCAGCGTCAACCTTAACGTGGTGATCGTCGACGATGTGCCCACGGCGGTGGCTGACAGCAATGCCGGCGTGGCGACCGAAGCGGCAACCGTGCTGACCGGTAATGTGCTGACCAACGATGTGCAAGGGGCTGACCGGGTGGTTGGTCCTGTTACCGCTGGTACCTTCATCGGGACCTACGGCACCCTGGTGCTGGCTGCGGATGGTTCCTACACCTATACGCTGAATCCTTCGGGTCCGGATTTCTACAACCTGCATGGCGGTGGTACGGGTACCGAGACCTTTACCTACACGCTGAGTGATGCCGATGGGGATACCAGCACTGCCAACCTGGTACTGGACATCAAGAACCTGAACGACCCAGTCACCCTCAACGGGCTGGACGTTTCTGGTGGTGAGCTATCGGTCTACGAGAAAAACCTGAGCGACGGCAGCAGTCCGAATGCTGCGGCCCTGACCCAATCCGGCACCTTCACGGTAACCGCACCGGACGGCCTGCAAACGCTGAGTGTGGGCGGCATCAATGTGATCAGCGGCGGCGTGGCGGCCACTTTCCCGCAAACAGCCACGACTCCTTTGGGCAATACGCTGACGGTGACGGGCTACAACCCGGCGACCGGGGTGGTTTCCTACAGCTATAGCCTGGTGGATAACGAAGCCCATCCAACGGGCGGTGGTATCAACAATCTGACCGAGAGCTTCACCGTCACTGCCACCGATACGGATGGCAGCACCAGCAGTGGCAGCCTGGACGTGAATGTCGTGGATGACGTGCCGACAGCCGTCGCGGATACCAACGCCAGCGTGGCGACGGAAGCGGCAACCGTGTTGACCGGTAATGTTCTGACCAACGATGTCCAGGGCGCCGACCGTGTCACCGGACCGATCACCGCAGGTACCTTCACCGGAACCTACGGCACCCTGGTACTGGCGGCGGATGGTTCCTACACCTACACGTTGAATCCTTCGGATCCGGACTTCTACAACCTGCACGGTGGCGGGACGGGTACCGAGACCTTTACCTACACACTGAGCGATGCCGATGGCGATACCAGCACTGCCAACCTGGTGCTGAACATCAAGAACCTCAACGACCCAGTCACCCTCAACGGTCTTGATGCGGAGGGCGGCGAGCTATCGGTCTACGAGAAGAGCCTCAGTGATGGCAGCAGCCCGAATGCTGCTGCCCTGACCCAGTCCGGCACCTTCACGGTAACCGCGCCGGACGGCCTGCAAACCCTGAGTGTGGGCGGTATCAATGTAATCAGCGGCGGCGTGGCGGCCACTTTCCCGCAAACAGCCACGACTCCTTTGGGCAATACCCTGACAGTGACAGGCTACAACCCGGCGACTGGGGTGGTTTCCTACAGCTACACCTTGTTGGACAACGAAACCCATCCAATTGGCGGTGGTATCAACAACCTGACAGAGAGCTTCACGGTCACTGCTACCGACACTGATGGCAGCACCAGTAGCGGCAGCCTGGACGTGAATGTCGTGGATGACGTGCCGACAGCCGTCGCGGATACCAACGCCAGCGTGGCGACGGAAGCGGCAACCGTGTTGACCGGTAATGTTCTGACCAACGATGTGCAAGGGGCTGACCGGGTGGTTGGTCCTGTTACCGCTGGTACGTTCATCGGGACCTACGGCACCCTGGTGCTGGCTGCGGATGGTTCCTACACCTATACGCTGAATCCGTCAGACCCGGACTTCTACAACTTGCACGGCGGCGGGACGGGCACCGAGACCTTTACCTACACGCTGAGTGATGCCGATGGCGACACCAGCACCGCCAACCTGGTGCTGAACATCAAGAACCTCAACGACCCAGTCACCCTCAACGGTCTTGACGTGTCTGGTGGTGAGCTATCGGTCTACGAGAAAAACCTGAGCGACGGCAGCAGCCCGAATGCTGCTGCCCTGACCCAATCCGGCACCTTCACGGTAACCGCGCCGGACGGCCTGCAAACGCTGAGTGTGGGCGGCATCAACGTGATCAGCGGCGGCGTGGCGGCCACTTTCCCGCAAACAGCCACGACTCCTTTGGGCAATACCCTGACAGTGACAGGCTACAACCCGGCGACTGGGGTGGTTTCCTACAGCTACACCTTGTTGGACAACGAAACCCATCCAATTGGCGGTGGTATCAACAACCTGACAGAGAGCTTCACGGTCACTGCTACCGACACTGATGGCAGCACCAGTAGCGGCAGCCTGGACGTGAATGTCGTGGATGACGTGCCGACAGCCGTCGCGGATACCAACGCCAGCGTGGCGACGGAAGCGGCAACCGTGTTGACCGGTAATGTTCTGACCAACGATGTGCAAGGGGCTGACCGGGTGGTTGGTCCTGTTACCGCTGGTACCTTCATCGGGACCTACGGCACCCTGGTGCTGGCTGCGGACGGTTCCTACACCTACACGCTGAATCCTTCGGATCCGGACTTCTACAACCTGCATGGCGGTGGCACGGGTACCGAGACCTTCACCTACACCCTGAGCGATGCTGATGGGGATACCAGCACTGCCAATCTGGTGCTGAACATCAAGAACCTCAACGATCCGGTGACCCTCAACGGTCTTGACGTATCTGGTGGTGAGCTAACTGTCTACGAGAAAAACCTGAGCGACGGCAGCAGCCCCAACGCAGTAGCGCTGACGCAATCCGGCACCTTTACGGTTACCGCACCGGACGGCCTGCAAACCCTGAGTGTGGGCGGTATCAATGTAATCAGCGGTGGCGTGGCAGCAACCTTCCCGCAAAGCACCACGACGTTGTTGGGTAATACCCTGACGGTCACCGGGTACAACACCAGTACCGGCGTGGTCTCTTACAGCTACACCTTGCTGGACAACGAAACCCATCCAACGGGCGGTGGCATTAACAACCTGACCGAGAGTTTCACGGTCACAGCGACGGACACCGACGGCAGCACCAGTAGCGGCAGCCTGGACGTGAACATCATCGATGATGTGCCGACGGCAGTAGCTGACACCAATGCATCGGTGGCTACCGAGGCAGCAACCGTACTGACGGGTAATGTGCTGACCAACGATGTCCAGGGCGCCGATCGTGTCACCGGACCGATCACCGCAGGTACCTTCATCGGAACCTACGGCACCTTGGTGCTGGCGGCGGACGGCTCCTACACCTATACGCTGAATCCGTCAGACCCGGACTTCTACAACTTGCACGGCGGCGGTACGGGCACCGACACCTTCACCTACACGCTGAGCGATGCCGATGGCGACACCAGCACTGCCAACCTGGTACTGGACATCAAGAACCTCAACGACCCAGTCACCCTCAACGGGCTGGACGTTTCTGGTGGTGAGCTATCGGTCTACGAGAAAAACCTCAGCGACGGCAGCAGTCCGAATGCTGCTGCCCTGACCCAGTCCGGCACCTTCACGGTTACGGCACCCGATGGTTTGCAAACCCTCAGCGTGGGCGGCATCAACGTAATCAGCAGCGGTGTGGCGGCAACCTTCCCGCAAAGCACCACGACGTTGTTGGGTAATACCCTGACGGTCACCGGGTACAACGCCAGTACCGGCGTTGTCTCCTACAGCTACACCTTGCTGGATAACGAATCTCATCCAACGGGCGGTGGCATCAACAACCTGACCGAGAGCTTCACCGTCACTGCCATCGATACGGATGGCAGCACCAGTAGCGGCAGCCTGGACGTGAATGTCGTGGATGACGTGCCGACAGCCGTCGCGGATACCAACGCCAGCGTGGCGACGGAAGCGGCAACCGTGTTGACCGGTAATGTTCTGACCAACGATGTCCAGGGCGCCGACCGTGTCAGCGGGCCGATCACCGCAGGTACCTTCACCGGAACCTACGGCACCCTGGTACTGGCGGCGGACGGTTCCTACACCTACACGCTGAATCCTTCGGATCCGGACTTCTACAACCTGCATGGCGGTGGCACGGGTACCGAGACCTTCACCTACACCCTGAGCGATGCTGATGGGGATACCAGCACTGCCAATCTGGTGCTGAACATCAAGAACCTCAACGATCCGGTGACCCTCAACGGTCTTGACGTGTCTGGTGGTGAGCTAACTGTCTACGAGAAAAACCTGAGCGACGGCAGCAGCCCCAACGCAGTAGCGCTGACGCAATCCGGCACCTTTACGGTTACCGCACCGGACGGCCTGCAAACCCTGAGTGTGGGCGGTATCAATGTAATCAGCGGTGGCGTGGCAGCAACCTTCCCGCAAAGCACCACGACGTTGTTGGGTAATACCCTGACGGTCACCGGGTACAACACCAGTACCGGCGTGGTCTCTTACAGCTACACCTTGCTGGACAACGAAACCCATCCAACGGGCGGTGGCATTAACAACCTGACAGAAAGCTTCACGGTCACCGCCACCGACACCGACGGCAGCACCAGCAGCGGCAGCCTGGACGTGAACATCGTCGATGATGTGCCGACGGCGGTGGCTGACACCAATGCATCGGTGGCTACCGAGGCAGCAACTGTACTGACGGGTAATGTGCTGACCAACGATGTCCAGGGCGCCGACCGTGTCACCGGACCGATCACCGCAGGTACCTTCACCGGAACCTACGGCACCTTGGTGCTGGCGGCGGACGGCTCCTACACCTATACGCTGAATCCTTCGGATCCGGACTTCTACAACCTGCATGGCGGCGGTACGGGCACCGAGACCTTTACCTACACGCTGAGCGATGCCGATGGCGACACCAGCACCGCCAATCTGGTGCTGAACATCAAGAACCTCAACGATCCGGTGACCCTCAACGGTCTTGACGTGTCTGGTGGTGAGCTAACTGTCTACGAGAAGAACCTGAGCGACGGCAGCAGCCCCAACGCAGTAGCGCTAACCCAATCCGGCACCTTTACGGTTACCGCACCGGACGGCCTGCAAACCCTGAGTGTCGGCGGTATCAATGTAATCAGCGGTGGCGTGGCAGCAACCTTCCCGCAAAGCACCACGACGTTGTTGGGCAATACCCTGACGGTCACCGGGTACAACGCCAGTACGGGTGTCGTGTCCTACAGCTACACCTTGCTGGATAACGAAGCCCATCCAACGGGCGGAGGCATCAACAACCTGACCGAAAGCTTCACCGTCACTGCCACCGATACGGATGGCAGTACCAGCAGTGGCAGCCTGGATGTGAACATCGTCGATGACGTACCGACGGCGCGAGCGGACTCGGCCTCGGTGGTGGAGGGCGGCACGGTCAGTGGCAATGTGCTGGTGAATGACACCAGAGGCGCCGACGATCCGGGTAGCAATGTGGTGGTGGGCGTGCGCGCCGGCGCCAACACTGCGACTGCAGCCATCGGTTCGCTGAACACCAACGTTGCGGGCATCTACGGGACCTTGACCCTGGATGCCGCAGGCAATGCGGTTTATCACGCCAACCCGAACTCGGTGGCGCCGCCCGGGGCGCAGGATGTATTCACCTACACCATTCGCGACTCCGATGGTGATGAAAGCACCACGACGTTGACCATCAATGTGCAGGATTGCGGCTTGGTCGCCGGACAGGATCAGGACATTACGGTGTATGAAAAAGCACTGGACCTGACGAAAGATGGCCAGGACCTGGCCGCAGGGACTGTGATCGGCAGCGATCCGGGCAATACCGCGGAAACCGGCAGCGGGACCCTGGTGGGGTCGGTGTCGGGTGGTTCCGGCGCCATTACCTACAGCCTGCTGGGCAGTCCGACGGGTGCCTACGGCCAGATCCAATTGCTGGCGAACGGCTCCTACACCTACACCCTGACCTCCGCGCCGAAGACCCCGAGTGGTGCCAACGATGGCGCCAATGTGATGAGCGAGACCTTCACCTACAAGGCGACGGATGCGCTCGGCAACTTCACCACCAGCACCATCCAGATCAACATCGTCGACGACGTACCCAAGGCCGTGGGTGCGACCCGTTCTGTCACTCCGGGCCAGGTGGATTCCAACCTGCTGCTGGTGATCGACGTGTCCGGCAGCATGAACGATGCCTCCGGCGTACCGGGACTGACCCGTATCCAGCTGGCCAAGCAGGCCATCGCGCAGTTGCTGGACAAATATGACGACCTGGGTGATGTGAAGGTGCAGATCGTCACCTTCTCGAGTGGTGCTTCCCAGCCGTCTTCCGTCTGGGTTTCGGTGGCGGATGCCAAGACCATCGTCAATGGCCTGAGCGCTGGCGGCAACACCTACTATGACTCCGCCACCACCACGGCCCAGGCGGCGTTTGCCACCGCAGGAAAAATCGTAGGCGCGCAGAATATTACCTACTTCTTCTCCGACGGCGAGCCTACGTCTGGTCATGCCATCTCCGGTACCCGCGAAACCACCTGGACCAACTTCCTGGATGCCAACGGGATCAAGTCCTACGCCATCGGCCTGGGCAGTGGGGTCAATACCAGCAATCTCAACCCACTGGCCTATGACGGCAGCACCCACACCGACACCAACTCCACCGTTGTCACCGATCTCAACCAGCTCAACTCGGTACTTTCCGGCACGGTGCAGGGCGCACCGGTCACTGGCAGCCTTATGACTGGCGGCTACTTCGGGGCCGACGGCGGTTTCATCAAGTCACTGGTAACCGATGGCACCACCTATACCTACGATCCGAAGGGTAATTCCAACCAGGGATCCTATGCTGCCAGCGGGGGAACCGATCGCGGCATGTTCGATACCGCGAGCAACAGCATCACGGTGAAGACGGTACTCGGCGGTTCGATCGTGGTGAACATGGACACCGGCGAATTCACCTACACGCCGCCGAAAGACAATGGCAGCAGCCAGGTGGAGAACATCGGCTTTGTGGTCAGCGACAACGATGGTGACCTGAGCAATGCCACCCTGCTGGTCAATGTCTACACCAATGCCGCGCCGGTGGCCGGGGCCGACCATGTCATCACCAATATCCTGTCGGCCACTATCACTGTGCCGTCCGAGGCGCTGGTGGCCAACGACACCGATGCCAACAACGACCGACTGAGTGCTTCCCCGATTTCCTTCAATACCGGCTGGACGGCGCGGGGCGCGGACTTCACCGTGGGTAATACAACGCCTACGGTCGTATTCAACGGGACCAACAATAATGCGGCGAACCAGTTGAAGGACATCGCCCGCAGCACCTTCACCGGAACAGCCTCTTCCATGACCGCCGCGGTCATTGTCAGCGGCTACCTGGGCGCGGTGACTACGGCCAATGCCAACGACGAAGACACCATCACCGTTACCCTCAAGCAGGGCGAGTCTCTCAATCTCGACCATGACCGGCCGGCTGGCAATGTGCTGATGGAGTGGAAGGACGCCACCGGCAGCTACCAGACCATTGCCGATGGCGGAACCTTCATCGCCAGCCATGACGGGGTCTACAGCATCCATGTGGTCAATCTCACCAACAGCGGTGGCGGAGGCAATGCCAACAACGCGGAAAACTATCAGTTGACCATGACCATCGATTATTCCGGCGCCGCCAACAACACGCCGCAATACAACGGTACCTACACCGTCAGCGACGGTCATGGCGGCACGGCGACCGGGGCTGTGGATATCAACTACCAGGACAGCTCGATCCTCACCGGTACCGTCAATGCCGACACCCTGCTTGGCGGCAGCGGCAATGACACGCTCAATGGTGGCGATGGCAACGATGTGTTGATCGGCGGTGACGGCAACGATGCGCTGTATGGCGGCAATGGCAATGACCTGCTGATCGGCGGTCCCGGCAACGACCTGCTGGACGGCGGCGCCGGTATCGACACGGCCAGCTATGCCAGCGCCACCGCCGGGGTCACGGTCAACCTGTCCATCGCCGCTCAGCAGAATACCGTCGGTGCCGGGCTGGATACCCTGGTATCGATCGAGAACCTGGTCGGTTCGGACTACAACGACACCTTGACCGGTGACGGCAACGCCAACGTGTTACGCGGCGGCCTCGGCAACGATGTGCTCAGTGGCGGTGGTGGCGACGACCTGCTGATCGGCGGGCGCGGGGATGACACCCTGACCGGCGGCCCGGGGGCCGATACCTTCCAGTGGCAATTGGGCGACAACGGGCATGATGTTGTGAGCGACTTTACCCCTGGCACCGATCACCTGGATCTCTCCCAACTGCTGCAGGGGGAGAACGCCACCAGTGCTTCACTGGACGATTACCTGCACTTCAAGGTGACCGGCAGTGGCGCCAGTGTGGTGTCGACCATCGAGGTCAGTTCGGTGGCCGGGGCGGCGGCTACCCAGACCATCGACCTGGCAGGAGTGGACCTGGCCCAGCATTACGGGGTGACGGCAGGCTCGGGCGGGATGATCGCGGCGGGGGCGGATACGGCGACCGTCATCAACGGGATGCTGAATGACCAGTCGTTGAAGGTGGATAGCGTGTAAGGCTTCAGGGCCCTATCGCTGCATGGGTATCTACACATCTCTAACGCCTTTGCCTCGGTAGCCAGCCAACAGCTTCATTTGCAAATGCGGCAAGCTCCTGAGGACTGTACTGCTCCAGCGTTTCTGTCATGGCTAACAGCATGTACAACCCTGCCAACAACGCTGAAGCAGTCACAGGCTGGGATCGTTTCATCTGGCGGCCAGATAACCGCACCAGGAATGTTCGGGTTTGCTCGGCAAACTGACCCTCGGCACGCATCAGTCGCCAAGCTACTGCACAGGCCTGACTTGCGATAAGCAGTCGCTTGAACACGGCCTCACCACTTTCCTGCTGCCAGCTTTCGAGCTGTTGTCCACCTTCCTTGAGCAGTTTGAAGTAGGACTCGATTCGCCACCGCCAGTAGTACCAAAGCGCAATCTGCTCAGCATTTGCGTCCTCGCCCACATTGCTCAGCAGATACCAGGTGGCTAGCAGCTCTCCTGCCTCGCTCATGACTCGGCTGACAACCAGGCGCGCAGGAAGAGGCGTTCCTGGCTGGCGGAGCTTGAATCGTTCTGCTCTGCTTTTAGCCGCTGGCTGGGCTTTTCGGGTCAGTACTACGTCTGTTTCTGCGACCCACTGTATCGCCGGCTTTCCCTTGAAAACGACGCCTCGGGCGGCTCTGAAGGGCAAGTCTTCAGCGATGAGCTTCAGTGAGAGGGATCGATTCTGGTACTGAGCCGTGGAGTTCATCCTGGCCCGCACCAACCAAAGATGGTTGCCAGCTTGCAGTTGCCTCAGATGTCCCGCCGAGTCTGCTTCGCGATCGACGATATGCACCAGCGGTTTGGTAAAGCCTTGCTGTTCAAGCCATGCAGCACGGTCCACCAACTCGTCCATGTGCTTGCCATGAGCAATGAGCTCATCAGTACGGGTGCTGAGTATTCCGTCCTTCACAGACAGGTTTTGAGCGGGCGTGCAGATGGGTGATCCATTACGATCACTCACTAGCAGGCTGCTTTGCAGTTCGTAACCGACATCGCCCTTGTGGGTCATCTGCAGTCGATCAGTCTTGCTGTGGTGGTGCATGAAGTTGATACGCGACCAGTCATGCATGACCAATGCGTACTCATCGCAATCCTCGCTGCATCCCTCATGAGCCAATGCCAGCAAGGGTTTCACCAGATCACTGGGTTTAACCCGATCGTTTCCCAGAAACCGCCACATGGCCTGTGTTTGCGCAAAGGCCCTGTCGCTACGCGGCAGGGCCTTCATTCCGGCGGCCAAGCCCGCCAGTGCGTTGGTATGTCCCATCACTAACTCGTCGTACCGCTTGATCAGTCGGGCATCGAGCCCGGTCATTTCGAATCCATGCGGTCCTTTTATAGACCATGATGGGAGTTGTGTAGATACCTATGCCTATCGCTGGCAAGCCAGCTCCCACAGGTTGGATCCCTGTGGGAGCTGGCTTGCCAGCGATGAGGCCCTCAACCTAGTCCCGCCGACGCAGGGTCTTCTGCCTGAGGATATAGATCGAAACCAGCACCGCACTGGTCAGCATGAAGCCCCGGGCCCAAGGTGATGGCACCAGGTAGCAGGAGAGGCCGATACTCGCCCACATCAGGCCGATGGCGTAGACCTTGCCCTTGAGCGGAATGCCCTCGCCACTGAGGTAATCACGAATCCACGGCCCGAGCCGCGGGTGATTTACCAGCCAGTCATGAAAGCGCGGAGAGCTGCGGGCAAAACAGGCTGCCGCGAGCAATAGAAAAGGGGTGGTTGGCAATACCGGAAGGAAAATGCCAATCACCCCCAACGCGACGCTGAGCCAGCCAGTGGCCAGCAGCAGGTAGCGCACCACCACGGAATCAGTGGTGGCGCGGTTTGAGCAGGGCCGGTTTTTCGTCTGGCGCGTGGCACAGCAGGTACAGGGCAGTCAGCGCTTCGGGGATCTGCACGATCATGTCGTCCATCAGGTTCGCATCACTGGCAATGTCGGCGAACTCGGGCTGCTCGTCGAACAGGCCGGAACCGACCATGATCGGCAGGAGCATCTCGCTGACTTCCTCTTCGGCGCTTTCGAACCAGGCTTCCTCGCGCAGGAACACGCCTTCCATGAAGCCGATGCACCAGCCGCGCAGGTCGGAATCGTCCGGCTCGTCGCCAAGGTCGAGGTCGCATGGCAGCTCGAATTCCTCGTCGCTGGCCAACTGGCGGGCGATATGGCCCTTGAGCTGGACCAGGGTGGCTTCGATCTCGGCGCGCTGGGCGTCGCTGGCGTAGTGGGGCTCCTCGGAGAACAGGGCGTCGATCCATTCCCGCTCGGGCACCTCTTCGGCGCAGATCGATAGCGCGGTCAGGTAGCCGTGGGCGGCAACGTAGTCCAACGCCTCTTCATGCAGCTCGTCGGCGTCGAGGAAGACTTGCAGGCGGGTCAATTGCTCAGCGAAGGACATTAGGGGCTACCTTGAAAATGGAACAATATTGAATTCTAGCATTGTGCGGGCCTCGCAAGGCAAAGGATGACGCTCTATCGCGCGGTCGCCCTGCGCAGGCAGGGGCTCGGGTATACTCTCGGCTTTTTTCCGCCGGGTGCGGAATTTGCCCGGTAAAAGCTGCTTGCGTTTTTTTCCGTGAGAGGCGAAGGGTTTTGATCCAGCCTGTATGGCCAGGATGGGTTCACGATTTTGGAGTGGTTATGCTCGAACAGGCTCAGCGCGTTCTGCGCGATATCTTCGGCTACGACAGCTTCCGCGGTCGCCAGGGGGCGATCATCGAGTGCGTGGCTAAGGGTGGCGATGCGCTGGTGCTGATGCCTACCGGTGGCGGCAAGTCCCTGTGCTTCCAGGTTCCGGCGCTGCTGCGCAACGGCCTGGCGGTGGTGGTGTCGCCGCTGATCGCGCTGATGGAAGACCAGGTCGCGACCCTCGACGAGCTAGGGGTCGCTGCCGCGTCCCTGAACTCGACCATGAGCCCGGAACAGCAGCGCGAGCTGGCCGGACGCATTCGTCGCGGCGAGCTGAAGATGCTGTATCTCGCACCGGAGCGCCTGGTCCAGCCACGCATGCTGGATTTCCTCCGTGACCTGGACATCGCCCTGTTCGCCATCGACGAGGCCCACTGCGTTTCGCAATGGGGTCACGATTTCCGTCCCGAGTACCTGCAACTTGGCCAGTTGGCCGAGCTCTTCCCGCATGTGCCGCGCATCGCCCTGACCGCTACCGCGGACATGCGCACCCGCGAAGAGATCGTCAACCGCCTGCATCTGCAGAATGCCGAGCGGTTCCTTTCCAGTTTCGACCGACCCAACATTTTTTATCGCATCGTGCCCAAGGAGCAGCCGCGCAAGCAGTTGCTGGCGTTCCTCGGCGAGCGTCGCGGCAATGCCGGCATCGTGTATTGCCTGTCGCGCAAGAAGGTCGACGAAGTCGCCGCGTTCCTGTGCGGCGAAGGCTTCCCGGCGCTGCCCTATCATGCCGGCCTGCCTGCCGAGACCCGTGCCGCCAACCAGCGTCGCTTCCTCAACGAGGAAGGGCTGATCATGGTTGCGACCATCGCCTTCGGCATGGGCATCGACAAGCCCAACGTGCGCTTCGTCGCTCACCTCGACCTGCCCAAGTCGCTGGAAGCCTATTACCAGGAAACCGGTCGCGCCGGTCGCGACGGCCTGCCTGCCGACGCCTGGATGGCCTATGGCCTGCAGGACATGGTCATGCTCAAGCAGATGTTGCAGAACTCCGAAGGCGACGAGCGGCACAAGCGCGTCGAGCAGCACAAGCTCGATGCCATGCTTGCGCTGTGCGAGGAAACCCGCTGCCGTCGCCAGGCGTTGTTGCGCTACTTCGATGAAGAGCTGCCCAACCCCTGCGGTCACTGCGACAACTGTGTCGATGGCGTGCAGACCTGGGACGCCACCGAGCCGGCGCGCCAGGCCCTCTCGGCGATCTACCGTACCGGCCAGCGCTATGGCGTCGGTCATCTGGTGGATGTGCTGCTGGGCAAGGACAACGAGAAGGTCCGCAACTTCGGTCACGAAAAACTCTCCGTGTATGGCGTCGGCAAAGGCCGCGCCGAAGGCGAATGGCGCTCGCTGTTCCGCCAGATGGTGGCCCGCGGCCTGGTGGATGTAGACCTGGACGGTTATGGCGGCCTGCGCCTGTCCGATACCTGCCGTCCGCTGTTGCGCGGCGAAGTGACCCTGGAACTGCGCCGTGACCTCAAGCCGCAGACCACCAGCAAGGGCAGCAGCAGCGGTGGCAGTCCGGCCAGCCAACTGGTGCGTGGTGACGAGCGCGAGCAATGGGAAGCCCTGCGTACCCTGCGGCGCAAGCTGGCCGAGGAACACGGCGTGCCGCCCTACGTCATCTTCCCCGACTCGACCCTGCTGGAGATGCTCCGCAGCCAGCCCACCACCCTGGCCGAGATGGCGCGGGTCAGCGGCGTCGGTGCACGCAAGCTGGAACGCTACGGCGAGGCCTTCCTCGAGGTACTCGGCGGCGAGGCCGGAACGCCACCTGTGGTCACCGACCTGCGCCACGAGCTGGTCAGCCTGGCCCGCGCTGGCATGACGCCTGCGCAGATTGCCGGGCAACTGAAATGCAGCGAGAAGAACGTCTACAGCCTGCTGGCCGAGGCGATTGGTCGTCAGGAGCTGTCGCTGGAGCAGGCCCTGGACCTGCCCGAAGACCTGATGATGGAAGTGCAGGATGCCTTCCTCGATGGTGAAGGCGAACTGCCGCCGGTGTCCGAGATCCAGCCGCTGTTCGGTTCGCGGGTACCGGACGGGGTGCTCTACTGCGTGCGTGCCGCCCTGGCGGCCGAATTCGAGATGTAGCGAGGGTTGTCACTATTTCTTACGTTTGGTCAAGATCGTCGTCAAGATGAACCTTGCCTAAGCGCAAAGGCCATGGTTAGCTGACTAATAATTAGTTCTGACCATGAGTTTTCCATGCCATTGACCGATCAACACCGCTTCGGGATGCAGCTTGCCCACATGTCTCGAGGCTGGCGCGCCGAGCTGGACCGCCGCCTGGCGGGCCTGAACCTGTCCCAGGCGCGTTGGCTGGTGCTGCTGCACCTTGCCCGTTTCGACGAAGCCCCGACCCAGCGTGAACTGGCCCAAAGCGTGGGCGTCGAAGGCCCGACCCTGGCCCGATTGCTCGACAGCCTGGAAGCACAGGGGCTGGTGAAACGCCATGCGGTGCTGGAAGACCGGCGGGCCAAGAAGATCGTCCTGTGCCCTCCGGCCAAGCCATTGATCGACCAGATCGAAACCATCGCCAATGCCCTGCGCGTGGAACTGTTCACCGGTGTCGATGAAGAGGACCTGGCGGTGTGCATGCGGGTGCATACGCGGATCCTGGCGAACCTGGACAAGTCCAAGGTTTGATTTCGAAGTCACTGGCCTCATCGCTGGCAACGCCAGCTCCCACAGGGATCGCGTGCATCGCCGAACCTTGTGGGAGCCGGCGTTGCCGGCGATGAGGCCCTAGAATGTCTGCCCAAGATTCAGGTACACCGCCTTCTCATCCTCGGTATTGAACCCATAGCTGAAGCTCAGCGGCCCCAGCGGTGTGTCGAAGCCGAGGAAGATGCTCGCCGCGTTGATATAGCCGCTGTCGAATTCGTTGTCGTTGTTCCACACCCGCCCGCGCTCGAGCGATCCGCCCAGGTATAACGGGAAATCCAGCGGCAGATAGGCCCGCGGGGTCAGCCGGCGGTAGTACACCATGCGCATCAGGCTGAGGTTCTGCCCCGACAGCGAATTCTGCCGGAAGCCCGAGAGCTGCCGCGCCCCGCCCATGACCAAGCTCGACACCACTACGTCGGCATCATCCAGGGTACGGCCATAGCGACCGCCCAGTACCCAGGTATCCGGTCCGCTGCTCAAGGCCTTGTCCAGCTTCAGATCCCACTGCCGATAACGCTGGTCCGACCCCAGGGCGGGCTCGAACTGGCGCAGGGTCAGGCGGATGTCTTCCCCGCTGTGGGGAAAGTAGACATTGTCCAGGGTGTCGAACGAGTACTTGAGGTCGTAGTAGCCCTCGTTGAAGTTGATCTCCGGCAGGTCCTGGTCGCCGACCCGCACTTTCGCCTGGCCCCAGGCCTGGCCTACCCCCAGGCGCACCTCGCCGCTGGTGCCGATCTGCCGACCGACATTGAGACCGAATCCGTAGCGTTCCAGGCGGTATTCGGCGATCGGATCGTTGTCCAGCGTCGCCTCGATATTCTGCGAGCCCAGCTCCAGGAACGGCGCGACGAAGTACCGCGAGCCTACGTCCATCGGCTGGTAGAACTCGCTGTACAGCTCCTGCACATCACCTATCTGCGCCCGGGTCAGCCATTCGGCGCCGAGCTGGTTGATGCCGTTGACCCGATAGCTGGCGCCGAGGTTGAAGGCACTGTCACCGCGCATGTCATCGGAAAGGTTGAGCCCCAGGCGCAGGTAATCGGTACCACCACGCCGCCCGCGGGCGGTGATCACCAAGGTGTTGTCCTTGCCCTTGTGCACCACGCGGTACTGCACCCGGTCGAAGTAATCCAGGCCGTAGAGGGTGCCCATGTCGGTCTGCAGGCGCCCCAGGTCCAGCGGCTGGCCGATGGTCTGGCGGATGTAGTAGCGAACCACGTCATCGCTGACCTTGGAGTCGTTTTCCACCTTGATCGCGGTGATGATCGGCGTGCGCTGGTCCGGCGAGCGCGCTACTGCCAGCTCGATGCCGCTGCCTTCGGGCGGACGCAGGGCGGCAAAGCGATTGTCGAGGATCCGTGTGGCCCGGTAGCCGGCGTCCATCATTTCCTCGGCGCGGCCGAAGTCGGTGGCGCTGATGCTGGCCAGCGACGGCTGGATCAGGATGTCATCGCGGTGCAGGGCCGCCAGTTGTTCCTCGGAGTTGCGCCGGGTCATCAGGGTGATGGACTGGTTGAGCACGTCCACCACTGTGCCCAATTGCTTGCGGTTGCGCAGCGGGGTGCCGATATCGACGACGATCGCCACGTCCACCCCCATCTGCCGCACGATATCCAGGGGGATGTTGTCGACCATGCCGCCATCCACCAGCAGCCGGCCATCCAGCTCCACCGGGGCGAACACCGCCGGAATTGACATGCTGGCGCGAATCACCTGGGGCAGGTGGCCGCGGCTGAACACTACCTTTTCGCCGCTGGCGATATCGGTGGCTACGGCGCGGAAGGGAATCGGCAACTTGTCGAAGTCACGGGTGTCGCTGGTATGGGCCAGCAGGCTTTCCAGCAGCAAGGCGAGGTTCTGGCCCTGGATCACGCCCAGCGGCAGGCCGAGGCTGCCGTCGTCGCGAAAGCTGAGTTTCTGTTTCACCAGAAAGTCGCGGTCGTCCTGCTTGCGCCGGAACGGCACGTCCTTGCGCGGCGGGGCGTCGGACAGTGCCTGCTGCCAGTCGATGCTGCGCGCCAGCTTTTCGAGCTCCTCGACCTTGTAGCCGGAGGCATACAACCCGCCGATCACCGCGCCCATGCTGGTGCCGGCGATGGCATCGATCTTCACCCCCTGTTCCTCCAGGGCCTTGAGCACGCCGATATGCGCCAGCCCGCGGGCTGCGCCACCGGACAATACCAGGCCGACCTTGGGCCGGGCAGTTTCGGCGGCGACCAGATGCAGGGACGGGAGCAGGAAAAGCAAAAACAGCAGCAGGCAGCGCATCGCGATTCTCGAAGCCAAGGGCAAACCGCTAGTATAAGCGCCACTTACTTTCCTTTGAGACCGCCACCGTGAGCACCTCCAAGCCCGAGATCGTCATCACCTACTGCACCCAGTGCCAATGGCTGCTGCGCGCCGCCTGGTTGGCCCAGGAACTGCTCAGCACTTTCAGCGACGACCTGGCCCGTGTGGCCCTGGAGCCGGCCACCGGCGGCACTTTCCGCATTACCTGCGACGGTGTGCAGATCTGGGAGCGCAAGGCCGATGGCGGCTTCCCCGAGGCCAAGGTGCTGAAGCAGCGTGTGCGTGACCGGATCGACCCGCAACGCGACCTGGGCCACAACGATCGCTAATGCTCCGCAGCCACCTTTGTTGATCCGCCACTGGCCGCCAGTCGGCTGGAAACGACGATGGCGAAGATGATCAGTACGCCGCCCAGCAGCATGCGCGGCGTGGGCGTTTCGGCGAACAGCATCCAGGCCACGGCGATGCCGTAGATCGGCTCCATGGCGAACACCACGGCGGCGGTGCGCGCCTTGATCACGCCGAGGGCAGCGACGAACAGGCTATGGGCGACGCCGGTGCAGAACACCCCGAGCAGGCCGATCCACAGCCAGTCCAGGGCCGGCACCTGGCCCAGGCCGGGCGCGGCGAAAGGCAGCAGGCACAGGGCAACCACCAGGTTCTGGCACATCGCCGCCTGCACTGCGGGAATCCGTCCGGAGCCGGCACGGTTGGTCAGCGACAGCAGTGAGAACAGCAGGCCGGACAGCAGCGACCAGAGCAGGCCGCCGGTGGCCTCGCTGGCCAGGTTGAATTCCGGTGTCACCAGGATCAGGCCGACGGTCACCAGCCCCACCAGCAGCAGCTCGTTGCTGCGAATCCGCTCGCGGAACAGCACACCTTCCAGAAGCACGGTAAAGGCCGGAAAGCTGGCGAAACCGAGGGTGGCGATGGCTACGCCGCCGACTTTTACCGAAATGAAGAAACTTACCCAGTGCCCGGCCAGCAATACGCCGCCCAGCCCGAGGCGACGCCAGTCCTGTGCTTGCAGCGCTTTCCAGCCCGGCCCGGCGAGGCGGGCGAACAGGCCCAGGGCGAGTACCGCAAAGGCGGCCCGACCGAAGACGATGATCGACGGCGAGGCGCTGGCCAGCTTGCCGAAGACGCCGGTCAGGCCAAAGAACAGCGCGCCGATATGCAGGGCGCCGAGGGCAGTGCGGTGGTTCATGGAAGTCCTTGCGGGGTCCGGTATCGACACAGCCAGTCTACGGCGCCGACAGCGGGGCTGTCTGTCGCCGGACTCGCGTCAGTTGTCGCCGGACTCGCGGCGCAATGCGCCGGGGCTGCGACCGAAGGCCTTGAGCATGGCGGCGGCGAAGGCGCTTTGGGAACTGTAGCCGACCCGGCTGGCGATCTCGCCGATGGGCAGGCTGCTGCCTTGCAGCAACTGGCGGCCGCGCAGCAAACGGCGCTGGCGGATGTACTCCATCGGCGTGATCCCGCGTTCGGCCATGAAACGTGCATGCAGGCGGGCGCCGGACAGGCCGGCGAGACGGGCCAGGTCGGCGACTTGCAAGGGATAGGCGGCGTATTGCTCGATATGCGCGTCGAAGGACGCGTAGGGCAGCTCCCGCGACGGCGGCAGCGGGCTGTTGCCCCGATTCAGGCTGGCCAGCAGCAGTACCGCGCCCTGGCGGGTGATCAGTGGATCGTCCATCGGCCCATGGGCCAGCCAGTCCACCAACTGTTGCTGGCGGTTGTCCAGCAGCAGCGGGCCAGGACGGTCCAGCAGGCGCAGGCAGTCGCTGCTGCGCTCGCCCAGGCTCTGCGCCAGCCAGTTTTCCGCCGGCACATCCAGCACCAGGCAATGGCTGCCGACAGGGCTGCCGCAGGTGTGGTGGGCACCTGCGGGAATCACCATCAGGTCCTGGCGCTCGACCCGTCCGCCACGGCCGTCCACCTCGAAATCCAGGCGACCGCCGAGGCCGAACACCAGTTGCGGGTGGTCGTGGGCGTGGGCGATCAGGTCGTCGCGGTAATGGCGCAGGGAAAGAATCGGGCCGTTGCTCATCTGGCGTGGTGTCCGGCTGGGCGAAAGCTGCCATTGTACGCCCCGGCGGCTGTCATGGGATTGCCGCATGGCTGTCATGTCGGATTAACCGCTGGCTGGCAAGGTCGACCAAAGTCAGCCGGAGCCTCGCCCATGAACAGTGCCGCGTTTCTAAAGCCCACGCGCAAGCGGCGTGTCCGCACCCTGTGGATTTCCGACGTGCACCTGGGCACGCGGGATTGCCAGGCCGAGCACCTGTCGCAGTTTCTCAAGCGCTACCACGCCGACCGCATCTACCTGGTCGGCGATATCATCGATGGCTGGAAACTGCGCGGCGGCATGTACTGGCCGCAGGCACATACCAATGTGATCCGCCGGTTGCTGACCATGAGCAAGCGCGGCACCGAGGTGATCTATGTCACCGGCAACCACGACGAGTTCCTGCGTCGCTACTCCAGGCTGATCCTCGGCAATATCCACCTGGTGGACCAGGCCGAGCATCTGACCGCCGATGGGCGCCGCCTGCTGGTGATCCATGGCGACCAGTTCGACGTGATCACCCGCTACCACCGCTGGCTGGCGTTCCTCGGTGATTCGGCCTACGAATTCACCCTGACCCTGAATCGTTGGCTCAATCACTGGCGGGCGCGCTACGGCTATGGCTATTGGTCGCTGTCGGCGTACCTGAAGCACAAGGTCAAGACGGCGGTGAACTTCATCAGCGATTTCGAAGAAGCCATCGCCCATGAATGCGTGAAGCAGGGCTTCCACGGCGTGGTCTGCGGGCATATCCACCATGCCGAGATCCGCAAGGTGGGGGAGGTGGACTACCTCAATTGCGGGGACTGGGTGGAATCGTGCACGGCGCTGATCGAGCACTGGGATGGGACCATCGAGCTGTACCGGCTGGCCGAGGATCAGGCGCGGATGGCGGAGGAGGAAGCCGCCAGGGTGGCCGAATCCGTGCAAGGCTGAGGGGCCACCGCGACCTCTGTGGGAGCGGGTTCACCCGCGATTGCGATGGAGGGCTCACTATCGTAATCGCGGGTGAACCCGCTCCCACAGGGTGTGGTGCAAGCCTTTAGAAACTCACTTTCCCGCGCAACATGTCCCGATACATCACGAAATCCCCCAGCAAACTGTAGAACGGATGCTGAAAGGTCGCCGGCCGGTTCTTTTCGAAGAAGAAGTGCCCGATCCAGGCGAAGCCGTACCCGGCGAACGGCACTGCCAGCAGCAGCACCCAGGTGCCACTGCCGATCGTGTAGGCAAGCAGGGCGATGACCAGCGTGGTACCGATGAAGTGCAGGCGACGGCAGGCGGAGTTGGCGTGTTCGTTCAGGTAGTAGGGGTAGAACTGCGCGAAATTGTCGAATCGGCGGGGGCTTTCCACGGGGCTGATGCCTCCTTGTTCTTGTAGATTTTCAACGGGTACGGCGTGGAGCCTGAACCCAGTCTAGAGTCAATTGCTGTATCGGCAAGTGACAATAAGCGCCACTTTAGTATCCTTGCGTCTTATCCCAAACCAGAGCCAGCCAATGAACGAGCGAACCACCTCAGCAAGCTGGGCCTCGGGTATTGTCAAGGCTCTCGAGCTCGAAGGGCTGGACTGCCCGGCCCTGTTCCACAAGCTTGGCCTGGACTTTGCCGCGCTGAGCGACCCGGATGCGCGCTTCACCCAGGACTCCATGACCCGCCTCTGGCTGCTCGCCGAGGAGCTTTCCGGCAACCGCGCCATCGGCCTGAACATGGCCAGGGTGGTGCGCCCGGCATCCTTCCATGTGGTGGGTTATGCACTGATGTCCAGCCGCACCCTGGCCGAAGGCTTCGAGCGCCTGGTGCGCTACCAGCGGATCATCGCCGAGAGCTCCGACCTGAGCCTGCAGCTCGGCCCCGAGGGGCATGCCCTGATTCTCACCGTGCATGGTGATCACCTGCCACCGACCCGGCACAGTTCCGAAGCATCCCTGGCCTGCGCGCTGGCCCTGTGCAGCTGGCTCAGCGGGCGTACCATCCAGCCGCGCCGGGTGCTGATCCAGGGCCCGCAGCCCGAGGATATCGAGCCCTACCGTATCGCTTTCCACTCGCCGCTGGTGTTCAACGCACCCTACGATGCGCTGATCTTCGAGCCGTCCGACCTGCAATCCCCGTTGCCTACCGCCAACGAGGCGATGGCGGTGTTGCACGACCGGTTTGCCGGGGAATATCTGGCGCGTTTCTCGGAAAGCCGGGTGACCCACCAGGCGCGGCAGGTGCTGTGTCGCGTATTGCCCCAGGGCGAGCCCAAGCGCGAGCTGGTGGCCCAGGCGCTGCACCTGTCCCAGCGCACCTTGCAGCGACGCTTGCAGGAAGAGGGCACCAGTTTCCAGGCGCTGCTCGACGACACCCGTCGCGAACTGGCGGAGCAGTACCTCTCCCAGCCGGGCATGACCTTGCTGGAAACCGCCTATCTGCTGGGCTTCGCCGACCCGAGCAACTTCTTCCGCGCATTTCGTCGCTGGTTCGGCCTCACTCCCGGCGAGTATCGCGCCCGTCGCCATGGCCTGAGCCACGACGACGCGGAACCGGACGCTGTCAGTGCCGCCAGAACGCCGGCATACAGAGAACAAATACGGTAATGATCTCCAGGCGGCCAAGGAGCATGCCGCCCGCCAGGATCCACTTGGCCGCGTCCGGCAAGGTGGCGAAGTTGCCCGCCGGGCCGATGGTCTCGCCCAGCCCCGGGCCAACGCCGGATACGGTACTCGCCGCGCCGGTCAAGGCGGTCATCCAGTCGACACCGAGCAGCGACAGGAGCAGGGCGATCACGCAGATGGTGATGGCGAAGAAGAACGAGAAGGTCAGGATCGAGCGCACGATTTCTTCATCGAGGCGGTGACCGTTGTATTTCTGCTTGATCACCGCGCGCGGGTGGATCAGCTGGTTGAGCGAAGCCTTGAGCAGGATATACGCGACCTGGAAGCGGAAGATCTTGATGCCCCCGGCAGTGGAGCCCGAGCAGCCGCCGATGAAGCCCAGGTAGAAGAACAGCATCAGCGAGAAATTGCCCCACAGGCTGTAGTCGCCCAAGGCGAAACCGGTGGTGGTGACGACCGAGGTGACGTTCAGGGCGACATGGCGGAAGGCATCCAGCCAGTGCAGCTTGGTGGTCGCCCAGTACCAGGTGCCGAGCACGATCCAGGTTACTACCAGCAGGAGCAGCAGGCCCTGGACCTGCTGGTCGCGGATCAGCGCCCTGCGGTTGCCGCGCAGGGTGGCGACGTACAGGGTGAAAGGCACGCTGCCGGAGATCATCACCACTACCGCGACCCAGTGCACTGCCGGCTGGTCCCATTTCGCCAGGGACATGTCCGAGGTGGAGAAACCGCCGGTCGAGATCGCCGACATGGCATGGTTGATCGCATCGAACGGGCTCATTCCCGCCCACCAGAAGGCCAGGCTGCCGAAGATGGTGATGCCGACGTACACCAGCACGATGTACTTGGCCACCATGTGCGAGCGCGGCATGACCTTTTCCGAGCGGTCCGAGGATTCGGTCTGGAACAGGCGCATGCCACCGATGCGTAGCAGCGGCAGGATCGCTACCGCCATGCCGATGAAGCCGATGCCGCCGAGCCAGTGCAGCAGCGAGCGCCACATGAGGATGCCGGGCGACATGTTGTCCAGGCCGCTGAGCACCGTGGAGCCGGTGGCGGTGATCCCCGACATGCTCTCGAAGAAGGCGTCGGTGTAGCTGATGTGCTGGGTCAGGAGGAACGGCAGGGCGGCGAAGATGCATACCACCAGCCAGCTGCTGACGGTCAGCAGGTACATGTCCCTAGGGCGCAGGTGCACGTGTTCCGGACGCCCCGGCAGGACCAGGGCCAGGCCGGCGACGAAGGTGATCAGGCTCGACCACAGGAACGACGGCATGTCGCCGGTGCGCTCGAAGATGATCAGCGTGGCCATGGGGACCGTCATGCTGATCGCCAGGGTGATCAGGAAGATGCCGATAATGAAACCGATGATCCTTAAGGTCGGCAACGCCACCATGTACTCAGCCCTGACTCGAAACGGAAGGGCGCCATTCTACCTGCGGCCCCTTTTAAGTAAACGGCGCTGTGCGCTTTGCCGAAGAGCACCCTAGAATGGCCGCTCATTTTTCCACTGGAGGGTAGCCGATGGAGGCTCTCGACGCTTTGCTCAACCGTGTTTCCGTTCCGCGCCTGACCGAACCCGCGCCCAATGCGGCGCAGCGCGAGGGGCTGTTCCAGGCGGCCTTGCGTGCGCCGGACCACGGGCAATTGCGGCCATGGCGCTTCATCACCGTCGAAGGGGAAGGGCGCAACCGCCTGGGCGAGCTGTTCGCCGAAGCGGTAGCGCAGAAGGGCGATGCCGAACAGGCCGCGCTGGACAAGGCCCGGGCCATGCCGCTGCGCGCCCCCTTGCTGGTGCTGGTGATTGCCCGGACCCGCGAACACCCCAAGGTGCCGGTGTCGGAGCAGGTACTGGCGGCGGGCTGCGCGGCCCATGGGATCCTGCTGGCAGCCCATGCCCAGGGTATCGGCGCAGTATGGCGCACCGGCGAGCTGGCCTATTCGGCGCATGTCGCCAAGGGGCTGGGGCTGGAAGCGGGAGAGGAACTGATCGGCTTCCTGTACCTGGGCACGCCGATCGGTGAGCCGCGCACGGCGCCGGTGCTCAAGACCGAGGATTTCGTCAGCGCCTGGGGCTGAGATAGTTCTGAACGCGCCGCAGACCCTGTGGGAGCGGGTTTACCCGCGATTGCGTCGGTGAATTCACTATCGCGATCGCGGGTAAACCCGCTCCCACAGGGTCTGCGGCGTTGCAGTTTCAGGCGCTCGCGCTCCCCTGAATCGGCAGCACCAGGGTAGCCACAAACCCACCCTGCGGATGATTGCCCAGTTGCAACACCCCGCCATGCCGCTCCGCCGCCTTGCGCGCGATCGCCAGCCCTAGACCATGCCCCGCCGCCGTCTGCCCCGGCGCGCGGAAGAATGGCTCGCCCAACTGCTCCAGGTGCTCCGGCGCCACCCCGGGCCCGTGATCACGCACGCTGAGCATGATCCTGTCACCGTCGCGCCCGGCCGCCACTTCGATCGGTTGGCCTTCAGGATTGAAGCGCAGTGCATTGCGCAGCAGGTTGTCCAGCGCCCGCTCCACCAGGGTCGGCCAGCCGTGCAGGCTCAAGCCCGGGGTTTCCCGCAGTTCGATCAACTGCTCCGGCGCACTCAGTTGCGCATCCTTGCATACGCCATTGACCACCGCATTGATGTCCACCGGTTCGGCGTGTGCCTGCTCGGCATCGACCCGGGCGAGCACGAGGATCTCGCTGATCAGGGCCTCCAGGCGGTCGCATTCGCGGGTCAGGCGCGGCCAGTAGGTGTCACGCTGCTGCGGCTCGGCACGTTCGGCCAGCGCCAGGGCGATACGCAGGCGGGCCAGGGGCGAGCGCAGTTCATGGGAAACGTCGCGCAACAACTGGCGCTGGCTGCCGATCAGGCTCTGCAAGCGCGAGCCCATGCGGTTGAAGTCGTTGGCCAGCACGCCGAATTCGTCCCGACGCGCGGCCAGCCGGGCCAGGCTGTTCTGCTGGTAGGTGGTCTGGCCCAGGTCATGCACCGCGCTGCGCAGGCGGCTGAGCGGGCGGGTGATGGACAGGGTCACCAGCAGGCTGAACAGGGTCAGGACCACCAGCGCGATGCCAAGGGCGCTGAACGGCCAGATCAGGCTGTCGCGGTGCCAGGCGTCAAGCTCCGGATGCGGTATGCGGTAGATCAGCAGGTAGGTTTCGCCGCTGCTGGCACTGGTGTACTCCTCGGTCAGGCGGCGCCAGGGCAGGGGCCGATGATCGTTGCCCTGGCGCGCTTCGAACACCGCAGCCCGCCGCGGGAAGGTGCCGGGCACCACCGAGTCGCCGGCCTCGTTGAGCACCTGGGTGTCGATGTGGTAGCGCCGCTTGCGTTGCTCCAGGTACTGCTGGGCCGCTTCCGGACCCTGGGTTTCGTAGCGCTGGGTCCAGTTCTGCGCCAGGGTATTGAGGCCGGGGTGGCGGCTGAGGATCCAGGCGTCCTGGTTGAGGATGTGCCCGAGCAGGATCGACAGGCCGGCAACCAGGGCGATGGCCAGCCAGAAGCTGGCCAGGATACGCCAGAACAATGAACGCAAGGGCAGTCCCTCGAACAGGAAAAGCCCGGCCTGCTTGCGCAGGCCGGGCGGGGTTCATGGATTATTGGGCCTTTTTGCCATGTTCGGCTTTCCAGGCCTGGAACTCCTGCCATTCGGCACGGCGTTCCTCACGTTTTTTCTTCATCTCGTCGAACTGCTTTTGCTGTTCAGGCTTGAGCAGGGCGCGGATATCGGCCTGGGTCTTGTCCTGCTTGGCCTTGAGCTCGTCTTTCATGGCTTTCTGCTCAGCGGCTGGCAGTTTGTCCAGGTATTTCTGGGTGAGGTCGCGGCGGTCTTTCATTTCCTGGCCCATCAGCTTGCCGATCTGCTGGCGCTGTTCGTGGGTCAGGTCCAGCCTGGCAAGCGGGTCGCCACCGCGGTGATGTTCGCTGAAGCGTGGGCCGTGGTCAGGGCCCGGGCCTGGGCCGGCGTCCGGCATGGCCATGGCGACGGTCGGCAGGGCGGCAGCGAACATCAGGGCGATAAGGGTCTTGCGCATGGTGTATCTCCTTTCTGAAGGCCGGTCGTTACCGGATGTGGCCAGTTTATGGAGATCAAGGTCAGCGGCGGTCAGGTGACGGTAAAGCCTGGGTAAAGAGGACGAGCCTTGCTGCTGACATAGCCATCACAAGCTGTAGTAGTAGCCCCGGCTGCGCAGGGCGACGATGCGCGGGCGTCCGTCGGCATGCGGGCCGATCTTCTTGCGCAGGTTGCTGACATGCATGTCCAGGCTGCGGTCGTACAGGGTCAGCTTGCGCCCCAGGGCGATCTGCGCCAGTTCCTGCTTGTCCAGCGGCTCGCCGGGCTGGCGCAGCAGGGCTTCGAGGATGCGGCTTTCGGAAAGGGTCAGGGTCTGCTCGCGTTGGTCGATCTCGACCACGCCACGGGCGGGGCTGAAGCTCAGGTCGCCGAGCTCCACCTGGGTCGGGGTCGCCGGGGCATGGCTGCGGCGCAGCACGGCGCGCAGGCGGGCGGTGAGTTCCCGTGGGTCGCAGGGCTTGGCCAGGTAGTCATCGGCGCCGAGTTCGAGGCCGAGGATGCGGTCCAGCGGCTCGCCGCGGGCAGACAGCATCAGGACCGGCAGCTCGGCGTGCTCGCTGCGCAACTGCTTGAGCAATTCGAGGCCGCTGCCGTCGGGCAGCATGACGTCCAGCACGACGGCAGCGGGGGCCTGTTCGGCCAGGGCCTTGCGTGCGCTCAGGCCGTCGTGGCAGGCGCGGACCTGGAAGCCCTCCTGGCCCAGCCAGTGGACGAGCAGTTCGCAGAGTTCCTGGTCATCGTCAATCAGTAGCAGTTCGCTCATGTCTTACTCAGTTCAACCATTGCTTGCGCCGTCTGTGGCTGCCGCTGGCAAAGATACCGCAAAGCACGGCGATCAGGGCCACTGCGCCGCCGGTCACGAACCATTGCTGCTGTTCGGTCAGCAGGCGCGGGGCGATGCTGGCCTGGGCTTCCTTGAGCGCCAGCTTCAGGCGCTGGTTTTCCTGGCGCAGGCGCGCCAGCTGGGCGCTTTCGCGTTCGTTGTCGGCGCTGTGCAGTTGCTGGGCCAGGGCCTCGCGCTGGCGTTCGCTGTCCTGCAGGCGCTGCTGCAATTCGGTGATCTGGCTGCCGGCACTCAGTGACAACGGCGTGGACTCTTCGGCCTGGGCGAGCGGGCTCAGCAATGACAGGCACAGCAGCAGGGACAACGGACCTTGACGCATCATGACTCCTGTAATTCAAGACGAATGTTCAGGACGTTGTCGGCAGGGCGATGAGAATAATGAGCAACAGGGAAGATTTAAAGCGTCGACGACGCACCGCCGCCGGGCGGCGCGTCGCACCCGTCACGGCAGGACTTGCTTGAACGGCTTGACGATGACGTTGGCGTAGACGCCGGCGGCCACGAACGGATCGGCCTCGGCCCAGGCCTTGGCGGCTTCCAGGGAAGTGAATTCGGCGACGATCAGGCTGCCGCTGAAACCGGCGGCGCCCGGGTCGTTGCTGTCGATGGCCGGGTGCGGGCCGGCGAGGACGATGCGCCCCTCGGCCTTCAGTTGCTGCAGGCGCTCAAGGTGCGCCGGGCGCGCGGCCAGGCGGGCGTCCAGGGAGTTGGCGACGTCGGTGGCGATGATGGCGTAGAGCATGTCATTCCTCGGGTTTGGGAGTGGTGGGATCGCTGTCGTGCAGGTGTCGGGACAGGTAGATACCCTGGGCGACCAGGAACAGCACGGTCATGCCCAGGCTGCCGAAGACCTTGAAGTCGACCCAGTAGTCCTGGAAGGTGAAGGCGACGAACAGGTTGGCCGCGCCACAGAACAGGAAGAAGGCGATCCAGGCCAGGTTGAGACGGTTCCACACGGCGTCCGGCAGGGTCAGGGCGTGGCCCATGATGCGTTTGATCAGCACCTTGTCACCGATGAAGTGGCTGCCGAGGAAGGCCAGGGCGAACAGCCAGTTGACCACCGGCGCCTTCCACTTGAGGAAGGTCTCGCTATGGAAGGCCAGGGTCAGGCCGCCGAACACCAGGCAGGCCACCAGGGTCAGCAACTGGCCTTTTTCCAGGCGTCGCTGGCGAATGAACAGGGCGCCGTAGACCACCAGCGAACTGACGATCAGCACCGCCGTGGCGCTGTAGATACCCCCCAGCTCGAAGTGCTGGCCGGCGAACTCGACCAGTCGCGGTTCGGTCTTGTAGACGATGAAAAACAGCAACAGCGGGATGAAATCGATGAATTGTTTCACAGTGGCAGCCAGGAGCGGGATGTCCCGGCATAATAACAAACCTCAATGAGAGGAAAAGCGTCACCCCATGAATGTTGATCTGCACTGCCACAGCACCGCGTCGGACGGCTCGCTGACCCCCACCGAACTGGTCGCACGCGCTTACGAGCAGGGTGTGCGGGTGATGGCGCTCACCGACCATGACACCCTCGAAGGCCAGCCCGAAGCCCGCCAGGCCATGCACGAGCGCGGCATGCAGTGGGTCAGCGGGGTCGAGTTGTCGTGCACCTGGTCGGGCATCACCATCCATGTGCTGGGCTACGGCTTCCCGCTGGACGCGCCGCCCTTGCTCGAGGCGGTGGAGTCGTTGCACCGCGGCCGCTGGCTGCGTGCCGAAGAGATCTCCCGGCGCCTGGCGGCCAAGGGCATGCCTGGTGCGCTGGACGGCGCGCGGGCGCTGCAGCAGGCCCTGGGCGACAGCGGCAACGCGCCGGCCCGTCCGCATTTCGCCGATTTCCTGGTCAGCGCCGGGCATGTCAAGGACCGCGCCGAGGCCTTCCGCAAATGGCTCGGCGCCGGCAAGCTGGGGGACGTCAAGCTGCACTGGCCGACCCTCGACGACACCGTCGAGACCCTGCGCAAGTCCGGAGCCTGGGTCAGCCTGGCCCATCCGATGCATTACGATCTTACCCGCAGCAAGCGCCGCCGCCTGATTGCCGACTATATTCAAGCGGGGGGCCAGGCTCTGGAGGTGGTCAACGGTATGCAGCCGGCGGAACAGGTCGGCACCTTGTCCATCCTGACCCGCGAGTTCGGTCTGCTGGCCAGCGCCGGCAGCGACTTCCATGGCCCGGGCACCTGGTCGGAAATCGGTGTCTACCGGCCCTTGCCGGAGGATCTGCCACCTCTGTGGCGTCGATTCAAACATGAGCAGCCATCCGCGGACGCCTGAACAGGAAGACAACGTGAGTCAATTTTTCCAGATACACCCGGAGAATCCACAGCCGCGCCTGATCAAGCAGGCGGTGGAGATCATCCGCAAGGGCGGGGTGGTGGTGTTTCCCACCGACTCGTCCTACGCCATGGGTTGCCAGATCGGCGACAAGGGCGCCATCGACCGGGTGCGCCGACTGCGCCAGCTGGACAAGAACCACAATTTCACCCTGATCTGCTGCGACCTGTCGCAAATGGGGCTGTTCGCCAAGATCGATACCGGGCTTTTTCGCCTGCTCAAGGCCCATGTGCCGGGGCCGTACACCTTCATCCTCAACGGCACCCGCGAAGTGCCGCGCCTGCTCCTGCACGAGAAGCGCCGGACCATCGGTCTGCGTGTACCCAGGCATCCGATCACCCTCGCGTTGCTGGAGGAACTGGGCGAGCCGCTGATGAGCGTGAGCCTGATCCTGCCCGGTGACGAGGAAGTGATGACCGACCCCTACGAGATGCGTCAGCGCCTCGAACATCACGTCGACCTGATCATCGACGGCGGCTACGGCGACCTCAAGGCTTCCACGGTGATCAACCTGGCCGACGGCGAGCCTGAAGTGGTGCGGGTCGGCTGCGGCGACCCGACCCCGTTCATGGTCGAAGCGTGAGCGCGGTCGAAACCGTCGAGGCGCCGCTCGATCCCCAGGCCGGCGCCCAGCAGGAACTGCCGCTGGTGATGGTCTATGGCCAGGCCCTGACCGAAATGCCGGTGGACCTGTACATCCCGCCGGATGCCCTGGAGGTCTTCCTCGAAGCCTTCGAGGGGCCGCTGGACCTGCTGCTCTACCTGATCCGCAAGCAGAACGTGGATATCCTCGATATCCCGGTGGCGGAAATCACCCGCCAGTACATGGGCTACGTCGAGCTGATGAAGACCGTGCGCCTTGAGCTGGCCGCCGAATACCTAGTGATGGCGGCCATGCTCGCCGAGATCAAGTCGCGCATGTTGCTGCCACGGGCCGAGACCGCCGAGGAGGAAGAGGACGATCCTCGTGCCGAGCTGATCCGCCGCCTGCAGGAGTACGAGCGTTTCAAGGCCGCTGCCGAGGATATCGACCAGCTCGCGCGGGTAGGTCGCGATGTGCTGGTGCCGCAACTGGAAGCCCCGCAGGCCAAGGCGCGCAAGCTGCTGCCTGATGTGATCATCGAGGAAGTGCTGATGTCCATGGCCGAGGTGCTGCGGCGCAGCGACCTGTTCGAAAGCCATCAGGTCAGCCGCGAGGCGCTGTCCACCCGCGAGCGCATGAGCGAAGTGCTGGAGCGCCTGCGCGGCGCTGGCTTCGTTGCTTTCGGCGAGTTGTTCAAGGCCGAGGAGGGCAAGCTCGGGGTGGTGGTGACCTTCATGGCGATTCTCGAGCTGGTCAAGGAACAATTGGTCGAACTGGTGCAGAATGAGCCCTTTGCGCCGATCCATGTCCGGGCCCGGGCAGAGTAATCCACGAGCATCCCCATGAACCTGACTGACCCCCACGACCTGGCGCCATTGCTGGAAGCCTTCCTGCTGGCTTCCGGCAAGGCGCAATCCCTGGATCGCCTGTTCGAGCTGTTCGAAGAAGCCGAGCGTCCCGAGCCCGAAGTGTTCAAGCAGGCCCTGGAGCTGCTGCGCGAGTCCTGCGAAGGCCGGGCCTTCGAACTCAAGGAAGTGGCCTCCGGTTATCGCCTGCAGATCCGCGAAGACTACGCGCCCTGGGTCGGCCGCCTGTGGGAAGAACGTCCGCAGCGCTATTCCCGCGCCTTGCTGGAAACCCTGGCGCTGATCGCTTACCGCCAGCCCATCACCCGTGGCGAGATCGAAGATGTGCGCGGCGTGGCGGTCAACAGCAACATCATCAAGACCCTGCTCGAACGCGAGTGGGTGCGCATCGTCGGCTACCGCGAGGTGCCCGGGCGCCCGGCGATGTTCGCCACCACCAAGGCCTTCCTCGACCACTTCAACCTGAAAAGCCTCGACGAACTGCCACCGCTGGCCGAGCTGCGCGAGATGGAGCCGTCGCCCATGCCGCCGGTCGATCTCGACGATTTGCCGGTTCCGGCCCATCTGCAGGCGCTCGCTGACGCCAGCGCCGACCCGGACGAGCAGCCGGCGGAGGAAACCAGTTTCCGTTCGCTGCTGGTGGAGCTGGATGCCATGGAAGAAGGGTTGAAAACCGACTTCGACGACCTGCTGCGCGATCTCCCGCAAGCCGGCGACGAAGAGCAGCCGGCCGAGGCCGAGCCTGAAGAACCGAGGAACTGAACCGCCGCCGGGCGCAAAGCCCGGCGTGCAACGCGATATCGGTCTACTCTCTGATGCGTTTGCGCCGCGATCAGCGTATGATTCGCGGCCTTTTTGGTGCTCGCAGCATCAGGAACCCAGATTCGACTTTTTACACCGGGAGGTGCCCAGATGAGTGAACAAGACCTGCAAGACAGCCCGCCACGTCCGGCCGGGGAAAAACTGCAAAAAGTACTCGCACGCATTGGCGTCGGCTCGCGCCGCGATGTCGAGGCCTGGATCGGCGAGGGCCGGATCAAGGTCAACGGCGTGGTCGCGACCCTCGGCCAGCGTGTCGACCTGCACGACGCGATTTCCGTCGACGGCCGCCTGATCAAGCGCGAAGAAAGCGCAGAGTCCGTGCGCCGCGTGATCATGTACAACAAGCCCGACGGCGAGATCTGCACCCGCGACGACCCGGAAGGCCGCCCCACCGTGTTCGACCGCCTGCCGCGCCCGAAAGAGGGCCGCTGGATCAACGTCGGTCGCCTCGACATCAACACCACCGGCCTGCTGCTGTTCACCACCGACGGTGAGCTGGCCAATCGCCTGATGCACCCGTCCTTCGAGATGGACCGCGAATACGCCGTGCGTGTGCGGGGTGAAGTCGACGACGACATGATTGCCCGCCTGAAAGAAGGCGTGGTGCTGGAAGACGGTCCGGCGCGTTTCACCGACATCCAGGTGGCGCCGGGCGGTGAGGGCTTCAACCACTGGTATCACTGCGTGGTGATGGAAGGCCGCAACCGTGAGGTGCGTCGCCTGTGGGAATCCCAGGGCCTGGTGGTCAGCCGCCTGAAGCGCGTGCGTTTCGGCCCGGTGTTCCTCAACTCCGACCTGCCGATGGGCCGCTGGCGCGAAATGAGCCAGGGCGAGATCGACATCCTGGCGGCGGAAGTGGGCCTGACCCCGGTAGCGATGCCGGCGATGAATGCCAAGACCAAGGACAAGCTGGAGCGCATGCAGCGTAAATCCAGCAAGCCGGTGGGCCGTGGCGAGCGCGTGCGCACCCTGCGTCCGGCCAAGGACGGAGCGCCTGCGGGTGAGCGTCCGGCGCGTCAGCCGCGTGAAGAGGGCGGGCGCAAGGGCCGTACCACCGTGGCCGAGCGTCCGAGCGATGTACGGCGCAAGCCGGCGGCGGCGCCTAAGCGTTCCGGGCCGGGAACTGGTCGCGGCAAGCCGCGCTCCGAGTAAGGGGCCCAGGTGTACAAAGAGCCAACCTTCGGGTTGGCTTTTTTGTGCCTGCAAGATTTGTAGTTACTGCTATTGGCTTAACGCGGACTCTGTGGGAGCGGGTTCACCCGCGATTGCGGCAGTGGATTCACCAAAGTAATCGCGGGTGAACCCGCTCCCACAGGGGGCCGCGCTAGCCAGTCCCTGGAAATATTTTGAACCACCTTGTAAAAAAATCCTTACGCCAATTGGCTCTTTCTTTACCCAATCCCGCCTCCGTCGAAGCCTGTAAACATTCCTTGCCGAAAGCCTCTCTCGATCCCCCTTTACGCTTACGTCAACCTCTTGCCCAAGCCCCCGAAAACCGGGCTTGATGTGGCCGACAGCCAAGTGCCTGACCCGCCGCAGAGCGGGACAGAAACAGAACAAAAACGGAGGGCGCGATGTACGCCATTCACTCCCCCAGGCTCCATCTCTCCCGCGGGAACGCGACGTGTCGTTATCAAAACGTTACGCGGCGTGTTGACCCCTGCGTCAATGCAAGGGTATACAGGGCGCCGCGTTTTACCTGTGACCCTTCTGCGTACCGCGCATTCTGGCTGACGCCAGGCTGATCTTCCGGGCTCGTCCGCGGAAACCGCCGCGTCCGGCCCAAGGTAACCACCTTGCCAATTCCGCCGCGCCACGAGCGAGGCGGGTCCGATCCCGTCACAGATAAAAACAACAGGTGACTTCGTTCATGAGTGGAACAACTCCGCATTCAGGTGAGCTCAAGCGCGGCCTGAAGAATCGCCATATCCAGCTGATCGCCCTCGGTGGCGCCATCGGTACCGGCCTGTTCCTCGGTTCGGCCGGGGTGATGAAGTCGGCGGGGCCGTCGATGATCCTCGGCTATGCCATTTGCGGCTTCATTGCCTTCATGATCATGCGCCAGCTCGGCGAGATGATCGTCGAAGAGCCTGTGGCCGGCTCCTTCAGCCATTTCGCCCACAAGTACTGGGGCGGTTTCGCCGGTTTCCTCTCGGGCTGGAACTGCTGGATGCTGTACATCCTGGTGGGAATGTCGGAACTGACCGCGGTCGGCAAGTACATCCACTACTGGTGGCCCGAGATTCCGACCTGGGCGTCGGCGGCGGCGTTCTTCATCCTGATCAACGCGATCAACCTGGCCAACGTCAAGGTGTTCGGCGAGGCCGAGTTCTGGTTCGCCATCATCAAGGTACTGGCCATCGTCGGCATGATCGGCCTGGGCAGCTACCTGCTGGTCAGCGGCAGCGGCGGCCCGGACGCCTCGGTCAGCAACCTGTGGGAACACGGTGGCTTCTTCCCTAATGGTGTCAGCGGGCTGGTGATGGCCCTGGCGATCATCATGTTCTCCTTTGGCGGCCTGGAAATGCTCGGTTTCACTGCGGCCGAAGCGGACAAGCCGAAGACCGTGATCCCGAAAGCCATCAACCAGGTCATCTACCGCATCCTGATCTTCTACATCGGTGCGCTGGTGGTACTGCTGTCGCTGACCCCGTGGAACAGCCTGGTGGCCAACATCGACGCGGCCGGCGGTTCGTACAGCGGTAGCCCGTTCGTCCAGGTCTTCTCGATGCTGGGCAGCAATGTCGCGGCGCATATCCTCAACTTCGTGGTCCTCACCGCAGCGCTGTCGGTGTACAACAGTGGCACCTATTGCAACGCCCGCATGCTCTACGGCATGGCCGAACAGGGTGATGCCCCGGCCAGCCTGGCGAAGATCGACAAGCGCGGCGTGCCGGTGCGTTCGATCCTGGCGTCGGCGGCGGTGACCCTGGTGGCCGTGCTGCTCAACTACTTCATCCCGCAGCATGCGCTGGAGCTGCTGATGTCGCTGGTGGTCGCGACCCTGGTGATCAACTGGGCGATGATCAGCTATTCACACCTGAAATTCCGCCAGCACCTGGACCGTACCGGCCAGAAACCGCTGTTCAAGGCACTGTGGTATCCATTCGGCAACTACTTCTGCCTGGCCTGGGTGGTGTTCATTCTTGGCATCATGCTGATGATTCCGGGGATCCAGGTGTCGGTGTATGCCATGCCGATCTGGCTCGGGGTGATGTGGGTCTGCTACATGCTCAAGAGCAAGCGGGTGACGGCTGAGGCTGTTTTGGCCAAGTAACCCGTTGGGGCCGCAAAGCGGCCCCAATCCATGCAACACCGGGTATCCTGCTTGCATCTCCTACCCGGTCCCCTCCGAATGCTCCAACTCTCCAACAGCGTCCACATCCCCGACGAAGAAATCGAGTTGAACGCCATCCGCGCCCAGGGCGCCGGCGGGCAGAACGTCAACAAGGTTTCCAGCGCCGTGCACCTGCGCTTCGACAGCCAGGCCTCCTCCCTGCCGCCGTTCTACAAGGAGCGCTTGCTCCAGCTCAGCGACAGCCGCATCACCCGCGACGGCGTGATCATCATCAAGGCCCAGCAATACCGCACCCAGGAACAGAACCGCGCCGACGCCCTCGAGCGTCTGCGCGAACTGATCCTGTCGGCGGTGAAGGTGGAAAAGAAACGCCGTCCGACCAAACCCACCCTCGGCTCGAAAACCCGTCGTCTGGACGGCAAGAGCAAACGCGGCGCGATCAAGGCCGGGCGCGGCAAGGTCGATTATTGAGGGGAATGCAGCGAAGGGGAGGGGAGTGTTCTTGAGCGTGTGAAAACCGGTCGATCGACCGAGGTTTCCACACGTCCTGTGGTGCGCGGTTATTCCTGGTCGGCGCTCGGCGATTCGTCGCCTTGCTGATCCGCCGACTGCGCGGGTTCAGCGTTGATGGGGGCCGGCTTCTGCTCGACTTGGTTCAGGCTTGGGAAGGGAAGATTCGGGATTTCATGCATCTCGTCGTTCCTCGCAAGGTGGTCGTAGGTGGGAAGTTCACGCCAAAAAGCGCGTCGGCTCCGGTGAAGCCGGGGGCAGGATACCGCAGTCTGGATGACAGATTGAGGTTTTCCTGCTGATTGGTAGGAAATTTACAACATCAGGGGCAGGGCACCGATCAATGTGGGAGCGGGTTCACCCGCGATTGCGATGATGAATTCATGTACGTAATCGCGGGTGAACCCGCTCCCACAGTGATCCGCGTCGTGCTTATTTGCAGACGTCGGCAATAGCCGCAGCCAGCACATCCAGCCGCTGCTCATCCGCCCCCGCCACATTGGCCCGCCCGGTCCCGACCATATACACGCTGTGCCGCTCGCGCAGCGCCGCGACCTGGTCTGGCGACAGCCCGGTGTAGGAAAACATCCCGCGCTGCTCGGCAATATGCGCAAAGCGCTCGCTCAATCCGTGTGGCGCCAGGGCTTCGACCAGCCCGTTGCGCAAGCGTGCGATGCGCTGGCGCATGGCCTCGACCTCTCTGGTCCACAGGCTTTTCAGCTCGGGATCAGCAAGAATCTCCGCCACCACCGCCGCGCCATGATCCGGCGGTGTCGACCACAGGTTGCGCGCAATGAACGCCAGTTGGCTGCGTACATCCAGCAGTTTTTCCGTATCGGCGCAGCATGCCAGCAAGGCGCCGGTACGCTCGCGATACAGGCCGAAGTTCTTCGAGCAAGAGCTGGTGATCAGCAATTCGGGCAGCTCGGCGGCGAACAAGCGCACCGCCCAGGCATCCTCGTCCAGCCCGTCGCCAAAGCCCTGGTAGGCAAAGTCGATCAGCGGCAGCAACGAACGCCGCTTCACTACTTCCAGCACCCGGCCCCAGTCGTCCCGCGACAGGTCGAACCCGGTCGGGTTGTGGCAGCAGGCATGGAGCAGGACGATATCACCCTCGGGCGCCGCTTCCAGCGCAGCGAGCATGCCCGTCACATCGAGGCGATTGTCCGCGCCGACATAGGGATAATGCCCGACCTTCAGCCTGGCTCCGGCGAAGATGGTCTCGTGGATCGGCCAGGTCGGATCGCTCAGCCAGATCCCGCGCCCCGGCAGGCAGCGCTGGATGAATTCCGCCGCCAGGCGCAGGGCGCCGGTGCCGCCGGGTGTCTGGGTGGCCCCGGCCAGCGGGGAATCCTTGCCCAGCACCAGTTGGCAGAGCAGGCGACCAAAGGCGGCATCGCCATGGCCGCCGACGTAACTCTTGCTCGACTGGCGATCCACCAGGCGCTGTTCCGCGATCTTCACCGCCCGGGGCACTGGCGTCAGGCCCTGGGCATCCTTGAAGACGCCCACGCCCAGGTCGAATTTCGCCGGGTTCGGATCCTTGGCGTAGGCCTCCATCAAGCCGAGGATGGGATCACCCGGAATCCGGGTGATGGCCTGGAAATGCATCACTTGCGCCCTTCGGCGGTCTTGGCGACCTCGTCAGTGCGCGCTGCCATGATGAAGTCGTTGCGGTGCAGGCCCTTGATCGAGTGGCTCCACCAGGTCACGGTGACCTTGCCCCATTCGGTCAGCAGGCCCGGGTGATGGCCCTCGGCCTCGGAGATCTCGCCTACCGCATTGGTAAAGGCCAGGGCGTGCTTGAAGTTCTTGAACAGGAAGACTTTCTCCAACTGCATGATCGCGTCGCGGACTTCGATGTTCCAGTCCGGAATCATGCGGATCAGTTCCGGCAGTTCTTCATCGCTGACTTTCGGCGCATCGGCGCGGCAGGCTTCGCAGTGGGCTTGGGACAAGGCGTTCATAAGGATCTCTTTTCCGTGGATTGTTATAGGTGTGCAGGGCGGCTCAGGCCGCCTTGGGTGGAAACCTGGGTGCGTGCAGGCCAAGCTGCATGGCGTGCTCGACCATGCCCATGATGTCCTCGTGGGCCAGGTCGAACAGGCGCTTGAGGTTCGGCAGAGTGAAATACACCGGCTGCAGGATATCGATGCGATACGGGGTACGCATGGCTTCCAGCGGATCGAACGGCTGGTGTTCCGGCTCGCTGGAAAGACTGTAGACCGTCTCCTTGGGCGAAGACAGGATGCCGCCCCCATAGATGCGCCGGCCTTGCGGGGTGTCGATCAGGCCGAACTCGATGGTCATCCAGTACAGGCGCGCCAGATACACGCGCTGCTCCTTGGTCGCGGCCAGGCCGAGCTTGCCGTAGGTATGGGTGAATTCGGCGAACCAGGGGTTGGTCAGCAGCGGGCAGTGGCCGAAGATCTCATGGAAGATGTCCGGTTCCTGCAGGTAGTCCAGCTCTTCTTCCGTACGAATGAAGGTAGCGACCGGAAAACGCTTGCTCGCCAGCAGTTCGAAAAAGGTCTGGAAGGGGATCAGTGCCGGCACCCGGGCGACCTGCCAGCCGGTGGTGGCGCCAAGCACCGCATTGATTTCCGAGAGCTGCGGAATGCGATCGTGGGGCAGGTCGAGCTGCTCGATGCCGTCCAGGTATTCCTGGCACGCGCGGCCCTCGATCACTTTCAACTGGCGAGTGATCAGGGTGTTCCACACCGCATGTTCCTGCGGCGGGTAATCGATAAAACCGTTCGCATCGGGCTCGCGGGCCACGTATTGCGTCTGTTTCATGCTGCTCTCCTGCTGAGGGCTTTTATTGTTGTGTGCGGCTTGCGCCATGCCCTTAGAGATAGCGCCTGGCTCCGTGAATTGCAGCGGTCGGGAAGGATTACAGACAGTGTGAACGAACGAATTTTGTAACGCAGACTTTACGGAAACCGCGCTGGCGCGGAAACGCGTGCTTGCGGAGCGCTGGGAATCACGGGTTTTGTAACGTATTATTTACAAATTTTCCGGCGATCCAGCAGAAAAATCGCCGCTTCCTCCTCCCTTGCAGGACTTTTCATGCGTATCAAAGTGCATTGCCAGAACCGCATCGGCATCTTGCGGGACATCCTCAACCTGCTGGTGGAATACGGCATCAACGTCGCTCGCGGCGAGGTCGGCGGTGAGCATGGCAATGCCATCTATCTGCACTGCCCGAACCTGATCAACCTGCAGTTCCAGGCGTTGCGGCCCAAGTTCGAGGCGATCACCGGGGTATTCGGGGTCAAGCGCGTCGGTCTGATGCCCAGCGAGCGGCGGCACATGGAGTTGAACGCGTTGCTCGGCGCCCTCGACTTTCCGGTGCTGTCCATCGATATGGGCGGGTCCATCGTCGCGGCCAACCGTGCGGCGGCGCAGTTGCTCGGCGTCCGGGTCGACGAGGTGCCGGGCATCCCGCTGTCACGCTACGCCGAGGACTTCGATCTGCCGGAACTGGTGCGGGCCAACAAGGCCCGGATCAACGGCCTGCGGGTGAAGATCAAGAATGATGTGTTCCTTGCCGATATCGCCCCGCTGCAATCCGAACACGACGACAGCGAGGCGCTGGCCGGTGCAGTGCTCACCCTGCACCGCGCCGACCGCATTGGCGAGCGTATCTACAACGTGCGCAAGCAGGAGTTGCGTGGCTTCGACAGCATCTTCCAGAGTTCGCGGGTAATGGCGGCAGTGGTACGCGAGGCGCGGCGCATGGCGCCGCTGGATGCGCCGTTGCTGATCGAAGGCGAGACCGGAACCGGCAAGGAGCTGCTGGCCCGGGCCTGTCACCTGGCCAGCCCGCGCGGACAGGCGCCGCTGATGGCGCTGAACTGCGCCGGGCTGCCTGAGTCCATGGCCGAGACCGAACTGTTCGGCTATGGCCCCGGCGCGTTCGAAGGCGCCCGCGCCGAGGGGAAGCTCGGGCTGCTTGAACTGACCGCCGGGGGCACGCTGTTCCTAGACGGTGTCGACGAGATGAGCCCACGCCTGCAGGTGAAGCTGCTGCGATTCCTGCAAGACGGCTGTTTCCGGCGTGTCGGCAGCGACGAGGAGGTTTATCTGGATGTCAGGGTTATCTGCGCGACCCAGGTGGATCTGTCCGAATTGTGTGCCCGTGGCGAGTTCCGGCAGGACCTGTATCACCGCCTCAACGTGCTATCGCTGCATATCCCGCCGTTGCGTGAATGCCTCGATGGCCTTTCGCCGTTGGTGGAGCATTTCCTCGACCAGGCCAGTCGCCAGATCGGCTGCCCGCTACCGCGCCTGGCCCCGGCGGCGCTGGAGCGCCTTGGCCAATATCACTGGCCGGGCAATGTGCGACAACTGGAAAACGTCCTGTTCCAGGCGGTATCGCTGTGCGATGGGGGCGTGGTCAAGGCCGAGCATATCCGCCTGCCGGACTATGGCGCGCGTCACCCCCTGGGCGAGTTCTCCCTGGAGGGCGATCTGGCGCAGATTGTCGGGCGGTTCGAAAAGGCGGTGCTCGAAGCCTTGCAGCATGAATATCCAACCAGCCGGGCATTGGGCAAGCGTCTTGGTGTGTCCCATACGACCATTGCCAACAAGTTGCGTGATTATGCGATCGGCAAGTCTGCCGGCTAATTGAATAGTTGAAAGTTATTAAAGTTTCATTAGTTCTGGCATGGCGCCTCTTTATTGAACAAGAGGCGCGCCAGCGCTGAACCAAGTGTTAGCCGTTGGAGCAGCCGTTACCCATGACGCGGTATTCGAGGATGTGTTTCCGGCCTTGGGAATCTTCATAGGTCATACGCGCCGGAACGACTTCGCAGACGTTCGGGATTTCGCTCATGGACAGGACTTTGGCGATATCCAGGTGTTGCGAGTAACTGTACTGTTCAACCGGAATCTGCTCGGCGCCGTTATTTGCCTGTTCGGCGGCCATGGCCGCGCCGCAAACACTGCCGAGTACCAAAACCAGTAAAGCTTTCATCTTAAATTTACCTGTTCAAGGTCGAATAAGGGGGCGTAGCGCTTGTGGCGCTACGTTGTAGCAAAGTAAAAGCGGAATGTTATTCCGGGATTAACTGCCTTCGTGGGGGCTGTTACCAAACGTTAATCTCGTTGCCGTTGCTGGCGAGGTGAATTCTAGGGGCTGACATCAAACCGAAACAGCCAGCGTTTTGATAAACACTGTTGGCGGAATCCGTAACAATCGCCGGGAAAAGCCTGGCAATGTCTCGTCGATAAAGCGGAACGCCCGTGCCAGAGCGGCTTTTCGGTCAGAAGTGGCGAAAAGACCATGCCGTTACTACCAACGTCGAATGGTCTGGATGGCTCTGGTACAGTTAAAACGAGGTCATACAAAAACAACTATTACACCGAGGTAACAAAGATGAGTGCGGCTTCCCTGTACCCCGTTCGTCCCGAGGTTGCGGCGAATACCCTGACCGACGAGGCTACCTACAAGGCCATGTACCAGAAGTCGGTGGTCAACCCGGACGGCTTCTGGCGTGAGCAGGCCCAGCGCCTCGACTGGATCAAGCCCTTCACCAAGGTCAAGCAGACCTCCTTCGACGACCACCATGTCGATATCAAGTGGTTCGCCGACGGCACCCTGAACGTTTCCTACAACTGCCTCGACCGGCACCTGGAAGAACGTGGCGACCAGGTCGCAATCATCTGGGAGGGCGATGACCCTTCCGAGCACCGCAACATCACCTATCGCGAGCTGCACGAGCAGGTGTGCAAGTTCGCCAACGCCTTGCGTGGCCAGGACGTGCACCGTGGCGACGTGGTCACCATCTACATGCCGATGATCCCCGAAGCCGTGGTCGCCATGCTGGCCTGTGCCCGCATCGGCGCAATCCACTCGGTGGTCTTCGGTGGCTTCTCCCCGGAGGCCCTCGCCGGTCGCATCATCGACTGCAAGTCCAAGGTCGTTATCACCGCCGACGAAGGCCTGCGCGGCGGTCGTCGCACGGCGCTCAAGGCCAACGTCGATGACGCCCTGACCAACCCCGAGACCAGCAGCATCCAGAAGGTCATCGTGTGCAAGCGCACCGGGGCCGATATCAAGTGGAACCAGCACCGCGACATCTGGTACGAAGACCTGATGAAAGTGGCCGGCAGCGTCTGCGCGCCGAAGGAAATGGGTGCCGAGGAAGCACTGTTCATCCTTTACACCTCCGGCTCCACCGGCAAGCCCAAGGGCGTGCTGCATACCACCGGCGGCTACCTGGTATACGCCTCGATGACCCACGAGCGCGTATTCGACTACCGTCCGGGCGAGATCTACTGGTGCACCGCCGACGTGGGCTGGGTCACCGGCCACAGCTATATCGTCTACGGGCCGCTGGCCAACGGCGCCACCACGCTGCTGTTCGAAGGCGTGCCGAACTATCCGGACATCACCCGTGTGTCGAAGATCATCGACAAGCACAAGGTCAACGTCCTCTACACCGCGCCGACCGCGATCCGCGCCATGATGGCCGAAGGTCAGGCCGCCGTTGCCGGCGCCGACGGTTCGAGCCTGCGCCTGCTGGGCTCGGTGGGAGAGCCGATCAACCCCGAAGCCTGGAACTGGTACCACCAGACCGTCGGCAAGGAGCGTTGCCCTATCGTCGATACCTGGTGGCAGACCGAGACCGGCGGCATCCTCATCAGCCCGTTGCCCGGCGCTACCGCCCTGAAGCCGGGCTCCGCGACCCGTCCGTTCTTCGGCGTGGTACCGGCGCTGGTGGACAACCTGGGCAACCTGATCGAAGGCGCCGCCGAGGGCAACCTGGTGATCCTCGATTCCTGGCCTGGTCAGGCGCGTTCGCTGTATGGCGACCACGACCGCTTCGTCGACACCTACTTCAAGACCTTCCGTGGCATGTACTTCACCGGTGACGGTGCCCGTCGCGACGAGGATGGCTACTACTGGATCACCGGGCGCGTGGACGACGTGCTCAACGTGTCCGGGCACCGCATGGGTACGGCCGAGATCGAAAGCGCCATGGTCGCCCACCCGAAGGTCGCCGAGGCGGCGGTGGTCGGCGTGCCGCACGACATCAAGGGGCAGGGCATCTACGTCTACGTCACCCTCAATGGTGGCGAGGAGCCGAGCGAGGCGCTGCGTCTTGAACTGAAGAACTGGGTGCGCAAGGAGATCGGGCCGATCGCTTCGCCGGACGTCATCCAGTGGGCGCCGGGGCTGCCGAAGACCCGCTCGGGCAAGATCATGCGCCGCATCCTGCGCAAGATCGCCACGGCCGAGTACGACTCCCTGGGCGATATCTCGACCCTGGCCGACCCGGGGGTGGTGGCGCACCTGGTGGAGACGCACAAGACCATGAATGTGGCTTGAGTAGTGAAGGCTGACGCGTAACCAATGTGGGAGCGGGTTCACCCGCGATTACGGTGGTGAGCCCACCGACGCCATCGCGGGTGAACCCGCTCCCACAGGGTCCGCATACCACCTGCAGGTAAAAGCCCAAGGCCCCGTAGGCAGCCAGCCTCCGGGGCCTTGGGCTTTTTTGTTACTTCGACTTTCATCGGTAACCTTTCCCACACGGCTTTCGTACAAAAACGGGGCGGAAGGAAACGGCTTCGCTCGCTCATGGTGCATGGGAAGATGAAATTTCCGACACCCAAACGGCTGGACTTGCCGTGATACAAGGCTTTGCCAATAATGGGCCCGGTTATTGCTTCAGTCATGGGTTATTTGTTTTTCGCTTTTGCATATTCCTCCGAAACTGTCAATATCTCCCGGCCGCTCTTCAAAGGCTTCTGTAACTACTTGTCGCTTTGAAGAAATATCGGCTTCCGAGCTGTCGTTAAAATGCCGATCACTCGCTCGTGACGCCTGACCCGTGGTCCGGTCCCGCGCAGCTCTGCGTTGTACTCATTCGCATAGTGGGCAGTCGTACTGCCTGGCATTGCCCTTTACCGATTGGAGTTCCCAGATGAAGAAACTCGCATTGCTTGGCGCACTGGCGCTGTCCGTGTTTTCCCTGGTGTCCGTGGCTGACGAAAAACCGCTGCGCATCGGCATCGAAGCCGCTTACCCACCCTTCGCCTCGAAAGCTCCGGATGGCAGCATCGTCGGCTTCGACTACGACATCGGCAACGCCCTTTGCGAGCAGATGAAGGTCAAGTGCACCTGGGTCGAGCAGGAGTTCGACGGCCTGATTCCGGCGCTTAAGGTGCGCAAGATCGACGCCATCCTGTCGTCCATGTCGATCACCGAAGATCGCAAGAAATCGGTCGATTTCACCAAGCGTTACTACCTCACCCCGGCCCGCCTGGTCATGAAGGACGGCACCACCGTCAGCGACAGCCTGGCCGAACTGCAAGGCAAGAAGATCGGCGTGCAGCGCGGCTCGATCCATGACCGCTTCGCCAAGGAAGTGCTGGCTCCGAAGGGCGCCACCATCGTTCCGTATGGCACCCAGAACGAAATCTACCTGGACATCACCGCCGGCCGCCTGGATGGCACCGTGGCCGATGCTACGCTGCTGGAAGACGGCTTCCTGAAGACCGACGCTGGCAAGGGCTACGCCTTCACCGGCCCGGCCTTCACCGACGCCAAGTACTTCGGCGACGGCATCGGCATCGCCGTGCGCAAGGGCGACAAGGAAAACCTGGAACGCATCAATGCTGCCATCGACGGCATCCGCGCCAGCGGCAAGTACAAGGAAATCCAGGACAAGTACTTCAACTTCGATATCTACGGTCCGGAACCCAAGTAACCGCTTTCCGTATCACCTGTGCAATGGTGCAAGCAGCAGAAGCGCTGAGGCTTGCACCATTTTTTCATCCCTAAGGTCGAGGACCTCATCATGTTGAAAGGCTACGGGGCAGTCATCCTCGATGGAGCGTGGCTGACGCTACAGCTCGCCTTGTCGTCCATGGCCCTGGCCATCGTGCTTGGCCTGATCGGCGTGGCCTTGCGGCTGTCGCCGGTACGCTGGCTGGCCTGGCTCGGCGATCTGTATGCCACGGTCATTCGCGGCATTCCCGATCTGGTCCTGATCCTGCTGATCTTCTACGGTGGCCAGGACATCCTCAATCGCGTCGCCCCGCTGGTGGGCTACGACGATTACATCGACCTCAATCCCCTGATTGCCGGCATCGGCACCCTGGGCTTCATCTTCGGTGCTTATCTGTCGGAAACCTTCCGTGGCGCCTTCATGGCGATCCCGAAAGGCCAGGCCGAGGCCGGCATGGCCTATGGCATGAGCAACGTGCAGGTGTTCTTCCGCGTGCTGGTGCCGCAGATGATCCGCCTGGCGATTCCCGGCTTCACCAACAACTGGCTGGTTTTGACCAAGGCTACCGCGCTGATTTCGGTGGTGGGCCTGCAGGACATGATGTTCAAGGCCAAGCAGGCGGCCGATGCCACCCGCGAGCCTTTCACCTTCTTCCTGGCGGTGGCCGCGATGTACCTGGTGATCACCAGTGTCTCGCTGCTGGCCCTGCGTTACCTGGAAAAGCGCTACTCGGTTGGCGTAAAGGCGGCTGAACTATGATTTTCGACTACAACGTCATCTGGGAAGCGTTGCCGCTGTATTGGGGCGGCCTGCTGACCACCCTCAAGCTGCTGGCGATTTCCCTGTTCTTCGGCCTGCTCGCGGCGATTCCGCTGGGGCTGATGCGGGTGTCGAAACAGCCCTTGGTGAATTTCGCCGCCTGGCTCTACACCTACGTGATCCGTGGCACGCCGATGCTGGTCCAGTTGTTCCTGATTTACTACGGCCTGGCCCAGTTCGCCGTGGTGCGCGAGAGTTTCCTCTGGCCCTGGCTGTCCAGCGCGACCTTCTGCGCCTGCCTGGCCTTTGCCATCAACACCAGCGCCTACACCGCGGAAATCATCGCCGGCAGCCTCAAGGCAACGCCCCACGGCGAGATCGAGGCGGCCAAGGCCGTGGGCATGTCGCGCTACAAGATGTACCGCCGCATCCTCCTGCCTTCGGCCTTGCGCCGGGCACTGCCGCAGTACAGCAACGAAGTGATCATGATGCTGCAGACCACCAGTCTCGCGTCCATTGTCACCTTGATCGACATCACCGGTGCCGCACGGACCGTCAACGCCCAGTACTACCTGCCGTTCGAGGCCTATATCACCGCCGGCGCGTTCTACCTGTGCCTGACCTTCATCCTGGTCCGCCTGTTCAAGCTCGCCGAGCGCCGCTGGCTCGGCTACCTGGCGCCGCGCAAGGGTTGAGCCCCGCGGCTAACTGATTCGCTCCGGGCGTGCTGGCGCGCCCCGGGCCTTATGAGACCGACAGCAATGTACAAACTCGAAATCCAGGACCTGCACAAGCGCTACGGCAGCCATGAAGTGCTCAAGGGTGTGTCCCTGGCCGCCAAGGCCGGCGACGTGATCAGCATCATCGGCTCCAGCGGCTCGGGCAAGAGCACGTTCCTGCGTTGCATCAACCTGCTGGAACAGCCCCATGCCGGCAAGATCCTGCTCAACAACGAAGAGCTGAAGCTGGTGGCGAACAAGGATGGCGCGCTCAAGGCTGCCGACCCGAAGCAACTGCAGCGCATGCGCTCGCGGCTGTCGATGGTGTTCCAGCACTTCAACCTGTGGTCGCACATGACTGCCCTGGAAAACATCATCGAGGCGCCGGTGCATGTGCTCGGCGTGAACAAGAAGGAAGCGCTGGAAAAGGCCGAGCATTACCTGGCCAAGGTCGGCGTGGCGCACCGCAAGGACGCCTATCCCGGCCATATGTCCGGCGGCGAGCAGCAGCGTGTGGCGATCGCCCGGGCCCTGGCCATGGAGCCTGAAGTCATGCTGTTCGACGAGCCGACCTCGGCGTTGGACCCGGAACTGGTGGGCGACGTGCTGAAAGTCATGCAGGCCCTGGCGCAGGAAGGCCGGACCATGGTGGTGGTGACCCACGAAATGGGCTTTGCCCGCGAGGTGTCCAACCAGTTGGTGTTCCTGCACAAAGGCCTGGTGGAGGAGAGTGGCAACCCGCGCGAGGTGCTGGTCAATCCGCAGTCCGAGCGGCTGCAGCAGTTCCTGTCCGGCAGCCTGAAATAACTGGTGTTGGCTTAAGGCTGCCTCTTTGCACCAAAATAGGTCATGCTGCGCTGTTTGCGCAGCGTGCGCCACGTTTGCTTAAGTCCGCCTATCATTGCGGACACCAGTTCCGGACCTCACCTCATGACCACCCAGCGAATCGGTTTTCTCATCTGGCCCAGCACCAAGGCCCTGACCCTGGCGCTGGCTGAAGAGGTGTTGCGGGTGGCGCAGAAGGTCCACCCGGAGGTGGTCTACGATCTGGCTTTCCTTCAGGCCGAGGCACCGGTCGACGGCGATTGGCGTCTGCCGGGCGAGCCGTGGAACGGGCGCCTGGACAACTGCCAGAAGCTATTCCTGCTCGCCGACGAGCCGCCGCTGACGGTGGGCGCGGCGCTGGGGGCGGCGCTCAAGCAACTGGTGCGCTCCGGTTGCGTGGTTGGTGGCCTGTCGGCCGGGGTTTATCCTCTGGCGCAGCTGGGCCTGCTGGATGGCTACCGTGCCGCAGTGCACTGGCGCTGGCAGGACGATTTCGCCGAACGCTTCCCCAAGGTGATTGCCACCAGCCATTTGTTCGACTGGGATCGCGATCGCCTGACCGCTTGCGGTGGCATGTCGGTGGTGGACCTGCTGTTGGCGGTGCTGGCCCGGGATCACGGGGCCGAGCTGGCGGGGGCGGTATCCGAGGAGCTGGTGGTCGAACGCATCCGCGAAGGCGGTGAGCGCCAGCGCATTCCGCTGCAGAACCGCCTGGGCTCCAGCCATCCGAAGCTGACCCAGGCCGTGCTGTTGATGGAAGCCAATATCGAAGAGCCACTGACCACCGACGAGATTGCCCAGCACGTCTGCGTCTCGCGCCGGCAGCTGGAGCGGATCTTCAAGCAGTACCTGAACCGGGTGCCGAGCCAGTACTACCTGGAGCTGCGCCTGAACAAGGCGAGGCAGATGCTGATGCAGACCAGCAAGTCGATCATCCAGATCGGTTTGTCCTGCGGCTTCTCGTCGGGGCCGCACTTCTCCAGTGCCTACCGCAACTTCTTCGGCGCCACGCCGCGGGAAGACCGCAACCAGCGGCGCAGCAGTTCGCCGTTCGAGCTCTCCTCCGTTCCCGCCGAGCGCGGTTGATCTTTCGGGCCTCATCGCCGGCAACGCCGGCTCCCACAGGTTTCTCTTTCAGTCGATGGATTTGTGCTCGACGCGCACTTTGGACTGCCCCCGAAAAGTTGGACAGTTTTAGCTAGCAGCTTGAGCCCTGTAATCGACAGGGCTTAGGCCGTTTAACCTCAGCTTGATGCGGTCATGGTTGTAGTAGCGGATGTACTCGTCCAGACCGGTGGTCAGCTCTTCGATGCTCTCAAACCGCTTCAAATAGAAAAACTCAGACTTGAGCGTGCCGAAGAAGCTTTCCATAGCGGCGTTATCCAGGCAATTTCCTTTGCGCGACATGCTCTGCTTTACCCCACGCTGCTCAAGTTTTTCGCGGTATTGGCGCTGCTGATAATGCCATCCCTGATCAGAGTGGATGACCAGCTTCGGCTCCTTTCCCAAGCTACTCAGGGCTTTTTCCAGCATGTTCCCCACCAGCTCATAGCTTGGGCGGCGAGCGATCTCGTAGGCCACGATCTCACTGTTGTACAAGTCCATCACTGGTGAGAGATAGAGCTTTTGCTGAGCCACTTTAAACTCCGTTACGTCAGTTACCCACTTCTGATTGGGCCGCTGGGCAATGAAGTTTCGCTCCAGCAGATTCTCGGCAATCCTGCCTATTTCTCCTCGATAGGACCGATACTTTTTAGGCCGCACGACCGCCCGCAAACCTTGGTCGGCCATCAGCCGCTCCACAACCTTCTTGTTCACCAGGATGCCTTGATTCTTGATCGCAAGCGTCACACGCCGATACCCATAGAGCCCTTTTTCCTTGTGATAGACCTGACCCACCAGCTCTTTCAGATCGGCGTGTTTATCCGGCTTTTGAAGGCTTTTGAGCTGGTAGTAGAAGGTGCTGTTCGACAACTCGACCAGGGCCAACAACGCTGACAGCGGGAATCGGGTTCGGAGTCTGGAGACGATCAGCGTTTTTTCTCTTGCCTTCGTTCCTTCTCCTCTCTCAAAGCCTTCAGCTCCTTTAGGACAGCGTTCTCCATGCGCAGATACTCGAGTTCTGCCATGAGCTGATCTCGCGGCTTCAGCGCGTCGTCAGTGTCAGTGGGTTTGAGTGGCTTGATCTTCTTGGACACGTCGGCAGACTTTTTTCGTTGAGTGGCAGTAGAGGTGGCAAGGTTGCCACTGTAGTACTGGTGCTCCCAAATGCCTACCCGGGAGGACTGTCCCAAGCCGAAGTGAGCTGCCGTTTGACGCAGGGAAAGCCGATGCTCGCGCATGTACTGCACGACCCTGCGCTTGAAATCGATGTCGTAGCGCTGACCGTGAGGTATGGGACTGATAGTGGAACGGGCTTTATAGCTCGCCACCCAGCGCCTCAGCAGGCTGAAATCGATACCGAAATGCTGGGCTACCTTTCGGAAACCATCGGTGCCCTCCAGGTAGGCAGTGATGGCTGTGAGCTTGAACTGCTCGGTGTACTTACTCATAACTCCCCCAAGGGTTGGATTAGTCTCCAACTTCTTGGGGGCAGTCCACTTTGTGGGAGCCGGCGTTGCCGGCGATGAGGCCCCTCAAATCCCGGAAAAACCATCTATCCCCCCCCCCCCAATCATCGAACACCTTGAATTTCCTGTCTTTCCCGCCTCCAACTCTCTCCCCGCCAAGCCCCCGCACCGTTTAAACTGCGCCTTTGCGAAGCTATATGTCGCATTGCCGAAAGCCTTGGAAAAACAGGGTTTGGCGCTATAAGAAGTTGTCGCTTGGCGACAAGGCCGAGTGTTCATCTCTCCTTACAATCCCCCCATCGCTCGCCAGTTCCAGGCAGGCGTTCCTCTTCAGGAGACTCCGATGTCCGTTGAGCAAGCTCCGGTGCAACGCGCCGATTTCGACCAGGTAATGGTTCCCAACTACGCACCAGCCGCCTTCATTCCCGTGCGTGGCGCCGGTTCCCGAGTCTGGGACCAGTCGGGTCGAGAGCTGATCGATTTCGCCGGCGGCATCGCCGTTAACGTGCTGGGGCATGCCCATCCGGCACTGGTCAGCGCGCTGACCGAACAGGCCAACAAGCTGTGGCACGTTTCCAACGTCTTCACCAACGAGCCAGCCCTGCAACTGGCACGCAAGCTGGTGGATGCGACCTTCGCCGACCGCGCCTTCTTCTGCAACTCCGGCGCCGAGGCCAACGAGGCTGCCTTCAAGCTGGCCCGTCGGGTCGCCCATGACCGCTTCGGTCCGGAAAAGTACGAGATCATCGCCACCGTCAACAGCTTCCACGGGCGCACCCTGTTCACCGTGAGCGTCGGCGGCCAGCCGAAGTACTCCGATGGCTTCGGGCCGAAGATCACCGGCATCAGCCATGTGCCGTACAACGACCTGGAAGCGCTGAAAGCGCAGATCTCCGACAAGACCTGCGCCGTGGTCATCGAGCCGATCCAGGGCGAGAGCGGTGTGGTCCCGGCCGACAAGGCCTACCTGGAAGGCGCACGGGCCCTGTGCGACCAGCACAACGCGCTGCTGATCTTCGACGAAGTGCAGACCGGCGTCGGTCGTACCGGCGAGCTGTACGCCTACCAGCACTACGGTGTGGTGCCTGACATCCTGTCCAGTGCCAAGAGCCTGGGCGGCGGTTTCCCGATCGGCGCGATCCTGACCACCGACGAACTGGCCAGGCACCTGGCCGTCGGCACCCACGGCACCACCTATGGTGGCAACCCGCTGGCCTGTGCCGTCGCCAATGCCGTGCTGGATATCGTCAATACCCCTGAAGTGCTCAACGGCGTGAAGGCCAAGCACGAGCGCTTCAAGTCGCGCCTGCAACAGATCGGCGAGAAGTACGGTTTGTTCAGCCAGGTCCGTGGCCTGGGCCTGCTGATCGGTTGCGTACTCACCGACGCCTGGAAAGGCAAGGCCAAGGACGTGTTCAACGCCGCCGAGCAAGAGGGCCTGATGGTCCTGCAGGCCGGCCCGGACGTGGTCCGCTTCGCCCCGAGCCTGGTGGTCGAGGATGCCGATATCGACGAAGGTCTGGACCGCTTCGAGCGCGCTGCCTCCAAGCTGACCCAGGCCTGATTCACCGCGCTGCACCTTCGCTGGCCTGCCCGGGCCAGCGAACCGATTTCCGTGGCCTGTGCCCGATGCGCACACGCCGCTTTTTTTGCGCCGACACGTCGGCCCGTATATCCGAAAGGAGTGACACCATGCTGGTGATGCGCCCCGCGCAAATGGCTGACCTGGATGAAGTACAGCGTCTGGCTGCGGACAGTCCCATTGGTGTCACGTCCCTGCCGGACGATGCCGGTCGCCTGGGCGACAAGATTTCCGCCTCGGAAACGTCCTTCGCCGCCGAAGTCAGTTTCAACGGCGAAGAAAGCTATTTCTTCGTTCTGGAAGACCTTGCCACTGGCAAGCTGGTCGGTTGTTCGGCCATCGTCGCCTCGGCCGGCTACTCCGAGCCGTTCTACAGTTTCCGTAACGAAACCTTCGTTCACGCTTCCCGCGAATTGAAGATCCACAACAAGATCCATGTGCTTTCCCAGTGCCATGACCTCACCGGCAACAGCCTGCTGACCAGCTTCTACGTGCTGCCGGAACTGGTGAACACTGCCTGGGCCGAGCTCAACTCGCGCGGACGCCTGCTGTTCATGGCCTCGCACCCGGAGCGCTTCGCCGACTCGGTGGTGACCGAAATCGTCGGCTACAGCGACGAGAACGGCGATTCGCCCTTCTGGGACGCGATCGGGCGCAACTTCTTCGATCTCAACTACGCCGAGGCCGAGCGCCTGTGCGGCCTGAAGAGCCGTACCTTCCTCGCCGAGCTGATGCCGCATTACCCGATCTACGTGCCGCTGTTGCCGGACGCCGCCCAGGAAGCCATGGGCCAGGTCCACCCGCGGGCGCAGATCACCTTCGACATCCTGATGCGCGAAGGCTTCGAGACCGATCACTACATCGATATTTTCGACGGCGGCCCGACCCTGCATGCGCGGGTCTCCGGCATCCGTTCGATCGCCCAGAGCCGGGTCGTGCCGGTCAAGCTGCAGGAGCAGCCGACCAAGGGCGGCCGCCAGTACCTGGTGACCAACGGCCAGTTGCAGGACTACCGCGCGGTATTGCTGGAACTGGACTGGGTGCCGGGCAAACCCGTTTACCTGAGCCAGGACGCCGTCGAGGCCCTTGGCGTCGGCGAAGGCGCCAGCGTGCGCCTGGTCGCGGTTTGATACTGACTGAGTTTCGCGGGCGCCCATGGTGCGCCTGCCCGAGGAGATAGCATGATCGTTCGTCCCGTACGCAGCAGTGACCTGCCGGCGCTGATCGAGCTGGCACGCAGCACCGGCACCGGCCTGACCACCTTGCCGGCCAACGAAGAACGCCTGGCCCACCGGGTCGGCTGGGCCGAGAAGACCTTCCGTGGCGAGGCCGAGCGGGGCGACGCCGACTACCTGTTCGTGCTGGAGAACGACGCCGGCGATGTGGTTGGCATCTCCGCCATCGCCGGCGCCGTCGGCCTGCGCGAACCCTGGTACAACTACCGGGTCGGCCTGACCGTCAGCGCCTCGCAGGAACTGAACATCTACCGGGAAATCCCGACGCTGTTCCTGGCCAACGACCTGACCGGCAACTCCGAGCTGTGCTCGCTGTTCCTGCGCGCCGACAGCCGTAGCGGCCTCAACGGCCGCCTGCTGTCCAAGGCGCGGATGCTGTTCATCGCCGAGTTCCCCGAGCTGTTCGGCAACAAGATCATCGCCGAGATGCGCGGCATGTCCGACGAGCAGGGCCGCTCGCCATTCTGGGAAAGCCTGGGCCGGCATTTCTTCAAGATGGAGTTCAGCCAGGCCGACTACCTCACCGGTGTCGGCAACAAGGCCTTCATCGCCGAGCTGATGCCCAAGTTCCCGCTGTACACCTGCTTCCTCTCCGAGGCGGCGCGCAATGTGATCGGTCGCGTACACAGCGATACCGAGCCTGCGCTGTCGATGCTCAAGAGCGAAGGCTTCAGCTACCAGGGTTATGTCGACATCTTCGACGCCGGCCCGGCCATCGAATGCGAAACCCGCAGGATCCGTGCGGTGCGTGACAGCCAGGCACTGGTGCTGGCGATCGGTACCCCGGGCGATGACGCCACGCCTTTCATCATCCACAACCGCAAGCGCGAGGACTGCCGCATCGCCGCAGCGCCCGCGCGCCTGGCGGCCGGTACCCTGGTGGTCGATCCGCAGACCGCCAAGCGCCTGCGCCTGAGCGCCGGCGATCAGGTACGCGCCGTTGCACTGTCCGCGCCCCGGGAGGCCAACCAATGACCACTCATTACATCGCAGGCCAGTGGCTGGCCGGCCAGGGCGATGCCCTGCAATCCCTGAACCCGGTCACCCAGGCGGTGATCTGGGCGGGGCAGGGCGCCAATGCCGGGCAGGTCGAGCAGGCCGTCGCCGCCGCACGCCAGGCATTCCCGGGTTGGGCGCGGCAGTCACTGGACATGCGCATCGCCGTGCTGGAAGCCTTCGCCGCGCAACTGAAGGCCAACGCGGACGAACTGGCCCGCTGCATCGGCGAGGAAACCGGCAAGCCACTGTGGGAAGCGGCCACCGAAGTGACCAGCATGGTCAACAAGGTCGCCATTTCGGTACAGAGCTACCGTGAGCGCACGGGCGAGAAGAGCGGCCCGCTGGCCGACGCCACCGCCGTGCTGCGTCACAAGCCCCACGGCGTAGTGGCAGTGTTCGGCCCTTACAACTTCCCCGGCCACCTGCCCAATGGCCATATCGTCCCGGCGCTGCTGGCGGGCAATGCGGTGGTGTTCAAGCCAAGCGAACTGACGCCCAAGGTCGCCGAGCTGACCGTCAAGTGCTGGATCGATGCCGGTCTTCCGGCGGGCGTGCTGAACCTGGTCCAGGGGGCGCGGGAAACCGGCGTGGCCCTTGCTGCCGATCCGGGTATCGACGGGCTGTTCTTCACCGGCTCCAGCCGCACCGGCAATCTCTTGCACCAGCAGTTCTCCGGGCGTCCGGAGAAGATCCTGGCCCTGGAAATGGGCGGCAACAACCCGCTGGTGGTGGACGAGGTCAAGGACCTGGACGCAGCGGTCTACACCATCATCCAGTCGGCCTTCATCTCCGCCGGCCAGCGCTGCACCTGCGCGCGCCGCCTGCTGGTGCCGCAGGGCGCCTGGGGCGATCGTCTGCTGGCGCGCCTGGTGGAGGTCAGCAAGAACATTTCCGTGGGCGCTTTCGACCAGCAACCGGCGCCGTTCATGGGTTCCGTCGTGTCTCTCGATGCGGCCAGGGTGCTGATGGATGCCCAGGCGAAGCTGTTGGCCAACGGCGCCAGCGCCTTGCTGGAAATGACCCAACCGCAGGCGACTGCCGCCCTGCTGACCCCGGGCATCCTCGACGTCAGCGCAGTGGCTGATCGCCCCGACGAGGAATTCTTCGGCCCGTTGCTGCAAGTGATCCGTTATGCCGACTTCCCGGCCGCCATCGCCGAAGCCAACAACACCCGGTACGGCCTTGCCGCCGGCCTGCTGTCCGACTCCCATGCGCGCTACCAGCAGTTCTGGCTGGAAAGCCGCGCCGGCATCGTCAACTGGAACAAGCAACTGACCGGCGCAGCGAGCAGCGCGCCGTTCGGCGGTGTCGGCGCCAGCGGCAACCACCGCGCCAGTGCCTACTACGCGGCGGACTATTGCGCCTACCCGGTCGCCTCCCTGGAGACCGCCAGCCTGGTCCTGCCTGCCACGCTGACGCCCGGCGTCGCCCTATAACAACAGGTTCACGGAGCCTTGACCGATGAAATCGTTTGAAGTGAATTTTGATGGGTTGGTCGGACCGACCCATAACTACGGCGGCCTGTCCTACGGCAACGTGGCCTCGCAAAGCAACAGCCAGCAGGGTTCCAACCCGCGGGAAGCGGCGCGTCAGGGCCTGGCCAAGATGAAGGCCCTGGCCGACATGGGCTTCAAGCAGGGCGTGCTGGCGCCGCAGGAGCGCCCGGACGTGGCGGCGCTGCGTCGCCTCGGCTTCAGCGGCAGCGATGCCGAGGTGATCCAGCGCGCGGCGAAAGACGCCATGCCGCTGCTGGTGGCGAGTTGCTCGGCGTCGAGCATGTGGGTTGCCAACGCCGCCACCGTCAGCCCGAGCGCCGACACCGCCGACGGTCGCGTGCATTTCACCGCGGCCAACCTGAACTGCAAGTACCACCGCAGCATCGAGCACCCGACCACCAGCCGGGTGCTGGGCGCCATGTTCGCCAATCAGCAGTACTTCGCCCACCACGCGGCGTTGCCGGCGGTTGCCCAGTTCGGTGACGAAGGCGCGGCCAACCACACCCGCTTCTGCCGTGCCTACGGCGAACCGGGGGTCGAGTTCTTCGTCTTCGGCCGCAGCGCGTTCGACACCCGCTACCCTGCGCCGCAGAAGTACCCGGCGCGCCAGACCCTGGAAGCCTCGCAAGCCGTGGCCCGCCTGCACGGCCTGAGCGATGACGGCGTGGTCTATGCTCAGCAGAATCCGGCGGTGATCGACCAGGGCGTGTTCCATAACGATGTGATCGCCGTGGGCAATGGCGAGGTGCTGTTCTACCACGAGGATGCCTTCCTCGAGACCGAGCGCGTGCTCGCCGAACTGAAGGACAAACTGGCCAGGCGCGGCGGCAATTTCAAGGCGATCTGCGTGCCGCGGGCCCAGGTGACGGTGGAGGATGCGGTGCGTTCCTATCTGTTCAACAGCCAGTTGCTGAGCCGCGACGACGGTTCCATGCTGCTGGTGGTGCCGGAGGAATGCCGCAACAACGAGCGGGTCTGGGCCTACCTGAACAGCCTGGCCAGCCAGGGCGGCACGATTTCCGAGGTGCGGGTATTCGACCTCAAGCAGAGCATGCAGAACGGTGGTGGCCCGGCTTGCCTGCGGCTGCGTGTCGCGCTCAATGAAACGGAACTGGCGGCGGTCAATCCAGGGGTTATCATGACCGCCCCGTTGTACGACACCCTGACCCAATGGGTCGACAGGCACTACCGCGACCGCCTCGTCGAAAACGACCTGGCCGACCCGCAGTTGCTGGTGGAATGCCGTACGGCGCTGGATGAGCTGACCCATATCCTCAAGCTGGGTTCGGTCTATCCGTTCCAACTCAACCCCTGAAAGAGCACCCGAAAATGTCCGACGCCCTGCAACTGATCCTTGAAGACGAAGATGGCAACCAGCGCGAAGCCTCCACCAACCGCTTTGCGGTGATCTGGCAGGGCAAGGAAGTGTGGATCCAGCAGGACGGCCGCGGGCAGTTGCTGATCGGCGTCGATGTCGAGGAAGGCGATACCGAGTACGCCAACCTGCTGCTGCGTCCGCTGGCGACCAACCTGGTCAGCCTGCAACTGGAAATGGAGCCGGCGGATGTCGGCGACGATGACGATCACGTCCATGGTCCCGATTGCGGACATCATCACTAAGGAATCGCCCCATGCTCTCCCTCGGCAAACTGCTTGATCTGACCCTGTTCGAACGCGAGCCGGCCGAGAAGACCCAGGCCACGGTGCAGGGCGTACGCTTGCGCTGGCTTGCCGAGGGCGCGCTGGAGGTGCGGCCGCCGGAGTCTCAGGACAACGGCCTGGACCTGCTGTTGTCCGCCGGTATCCACGGCAACGAGACCGCGCCCATCGAATTGCTCGACGATCTGCTCGGGCGGATCGCCAAGGGCGAGATCCACCCGAGGGCCCGGGTCCTGTTCCTGTTCGGCAACCCCGAGGCGATGCGCAAGGGCGAGCGCTATATCGAGCAGGACGTGAATCGCCTGTTCAACGGGCGGCATGAACTGTCCAGCGGTCCGGAGGCCCTGCGCGCCGGGGACCTGGAGCATCTGGCAGCGACCTTTTTCAGCATTCCGGGGCGTACCCGGTTGCACTACGACCTGCACACCGCGATCCGTGGATCGAAGATCGAGCAGTTCGCGCTCTATCCCTACAAGGAAGGGCGCCAGCATTCCCGCCGCGAGCTGGCGCGCCTGCGGGCTGCCGGCATGGAGGCGGTGCTGTTGCAGAGCAAGACCTCGATCACCTTCACTGCCTACACCTACGAGCAACTGGGCGCCGAGTCCTTCACTCTGGAACTGGGCAAGGCACGGCCGTTCGGGCAGAACCAGCAGGTCAACCTCGACCTTCTGGAGACCCGGCTCATCCAGATCATCGAGGGCAACGAGCCGGTGCCGGCCGAAGAGCTGGACGGCCTGCAACTGTTCAGTGTCGCTCGCGAGATCATCAAGCACAGCGACAGCTTCCACCTGCACCTGCCAGCGGACATCGAGAACTTCTCGGAGTTGTCCAAGGGCTATCTGCTGGCCGAGGATCTGGCCGAGACGCGCTGGATCGTGGAGGAGGAGGGGGCGAGGATCATTTTCCCCAATCCCAAGGTGAAGAATGGACTGCGGGCGGGGATCCTGATCGTTCCGGCTTCGGCTGAAGGACTAGGCCAGTAGTACCGGTTTCATCGCTGGCAAGCCAACTCCCACAGGGTCCGCGTCGCTGCAGAACCCTGTGGGAGCTGGCTTGCCAGCGATGAGGCCGGAACAGACAACCAAGAAGGCCGCGGTATCAACCGCGGCCTTCTTCATTTACACCGCCACCTTCTGCGGCACTTCGTTGCGGCGCAATGCCCGCAGTTTCAACAAGGTATCGGCACAGGTATTCGCCGCTTCCTCGCCCTTGAGCACGAAGTGCTCGAAGAAGAATTTCTGGTGCTCGTCGCCGGCATGGAAGTGGTGGGGGGTCAGTACCACCGAGAACACCGGTACTTCTGTCTCGAGTTGTACCTGCATCAGCCCGCTGATCACCGATTGGGCAACGAACTCATGGCGATACAGGCCGCCATCCACCACCAGCCCGGCCGCGACGATCGCAGCATAACGGCCAGTGCGCGCCAGCAGCTTGGCGTGCAGCGGAATCTCGAAGGCGCCGCCGACTTCGTAGAAATCGATATCACCAGCCTGATAGCCATGCTTGGCCATCTGCTCGACGAAGCCCTTGCGGCTCTGATCGACAATATCCTTGTGCCAGCAAGCCTGGACGAAGGCGATACGCTCGTTGCCGTGGGCTTTGCTGTCGATTGGGGTTGCTTGCATTGAAACGGACTCCTGTTTGTATAAGAAACAGGGCATCTGGATCGAAAGGGATGGTCGCTCGCGAAAATGCGGACGAACGGACACAAGGTGCCTATCCCGTTCTCTCTTTATCCGGACTGTGACCGTCGGCCCCGGGATCACACCGGGTCTGCTGACCTTGCAAAGCCTTGCCTGCAAGCGCTCGCGGGCTATGCGCGCTGGGCGCAATTACCGCCGGTGGGGAATTGCACCCCGCCCTGAGAACGTTGCCATCATGGGTGATGGCCGGGCTTTTTGTAACACAGTTTTCCGATGAACGCATAGCCTGCTAAGCAAATCGCCTCGATTAACCTTCTTTTCATCCGTGAATGGGCCTTTGCATCGTATAAACCCACTACAACTGGCACGCAGGCTGGCTATAATGCGGCCCTTTGCCGTCGTTTTCGTCATTTGACGCGCACTTTTGCCTCAGGCCGCCGTTTCCGTGGAAGAACCTATGAAAAGCGCAGAAATCCGTGAAGCCTTCCTTCGATTCTTCGAAGAGCAGGGACACACCCGAGTCGCCTCCAGCTCCCTGATCCCGGGCAACGACCCGACCCTGCTGTTCACCAACGCCGGGATGAACCAGTTCAAGGACTGCTTCCTCGGCCAGGAAAAGCGCGCATACACCCGCGCGGTGAGCAGCCAGAAATGCGTGCGTGCCGGCGGCAAGCACAACGACCTGGAAAACGTCGGCTACACCGCGCGCCACCATACCTTCTTCGAAATGCTGGGCAACTTCAGCTTCGGTGACTATTTCAAGCGCGATGCGATCACCTTCGCCTGGACCTTCCTGACCTCCGAAAAGTGGCTGAATCTGCCGAAGGACAAGCTTTGGGTCACCGTCTACGCGACCGACGACGAGGCCTATGACATCTGGACCAAGGAAGTCGGCGTCCCCGCCGAGCGCATGGTCCGCATCGGCGACAACAAGGGTGCGCCATACGCGTCCGACAACTTCTGGACCATGGGCGACACCGGCCCGTGCGGTCCGTGCACCGAGATCTTCTACGATCACGGCGCCGACATCTGGGGCGGCCCACCCGGCTCGCCGGAAGAAGACGGCGACCGCTACATCGAGATCTGGAACAACGTCTTCATGCAGTTCAACCGCACCGCGGATGGTGTCCTGCACCCCCTGCCGGCGCCATCGGTGGACACCGGCATGGGCCTGGAGCGCATCAGCGCGGTCCTGCAGCACGTCCACTCGAACTACGAGATCGACCTGTTCCAGAGCCTGCTGGCCGCTTCGGCCAAGGCCATTGGCTGCACCGACGAAGGCCAGCCTTCGCTGAAAGTGGTGGCCGACCATATCCGTTCCTGCGGCTTCCTGATCGCCGACGGCGTGGTGCCGTCCAACGAAGGTCGCGGCTACGTGCTGCGCCGCATCATTCGTCGCGCTTGCCGCCACGGTAACAAGCTCGGCGCCAAGGGCAGCTTCTTCTACCAGATCGTCGCGGCGCTGGTGGCCGAGATGGGCGACGCCTTCCCCGAGCTGAAAGCCCAGCAGGCGCATATCGAGCGTGTGCTGAAGACCGAGGAAGAGCAGTTCGCCAAGACCCTGGAGCAGGGCCTGAAGATCCTCGAACAGGACCTGGCCGACCTCAAGGGCAACGTCATTCCCGGCGAAGTGGTCTTCAAGCTGTACGACACCTACGGCTTCCCGATGGACCTGACTGCCGACATCGCCCGCGAGCGCGAGCTGAGCATCGACGAGGAAGGCTTCGAGCGCGAGATGGAAGCGCAGCGCGAGCGCGCCCGCTCTGCCAGCGCCTTCGGCCTGGACTACAACAGCCTGGTCAAGGTCGACGTGGACACCGAGTTCCTCGGCTACAGCGCTACCGAAGGCAGCGCGAAGATCGTCGCCCTGTACAAGGATGGCCAGTCGGTCGAGCAACTGGGCGAAGGCGAGGAGGGCGTGGTCATCCTCGACCGTACGCCGTTCTACGCGGAGTCCGGTGGCCAGATCGGCGACACCGGCTACCTGCAGGCTGGCGCCGCGCGTTTCGACGTGCGCGACACCACCAAGACCGGCGGTGCCTTCCTGCACCACGGGGTGATCGCCAGCGGCAAGCTCGTGGTCGGTGCCCAGGTCGAGGCCAGGGTCGATGCCGATGTGCAGAAGGCCACGGCGCTGAACCACTCCGCGACCCACCTGCTGCACGCTGCGCTGCGCCAGGTCCTGGGCGAGCACGTACAGCAGAAGGGCTCGCTGGTGAACAGCCAGCGCCTGCGTTTCGACTTCAGCCATCCGGAGGCGGTCAAGCCAGAGCAGATCAAGGCCCTGGAAGAGATCGTCAACCGCGAAATCCGCAAGAACTCCGAGGTGCAGACCGAAGAGACCGATATCGACACCGCCAAGCAGAAGGGCGCCATGGCCCTGTTCGGCGAGAAATACGGCGACAGCGTGCGGGTCCTGAGCATGGGCGACTTCTCGGTCGAGCTGTGCGGTGGTATCCACGCCAAGCGTACCGGTGATATCGGCCTGCTCAAGATCGTCAGCGAAGGTGGCGTGGCCTCCGGCGTGCGTCGTATCGAGGCGGTCACCGGTGCTGCGGCACTGGCCTACCTCAATGGCGCCGAAGAACAGCTCAAGGAAGCCGCGCAACTGGTCAAGGGCAGCCGCGACAACCTGATCGACAAGCTGTCGGCCGTGCTGGAGCGCAACCGCCAGCTGGAAAAACAGCTGGAGCAACTGCAGGCCAAGGCTGCCAGCGCCGCCGGCGACGATCTCGCCAACAGTGCGGTGGACGTCAAGGGCGTCAAGGTCCTGGCTGCACGCCTGGACGGCCAGGACGGCAAGGCCCTGCTGGCCCTGGTCGATCAATTGAAGAACAAGCTCGGCCGCGCAGTGATCCTGCTCGGCAGTGTCCACGAAGAGAAGGTCGTACTGGTCGCCGGCGTGACCAAGGACCTCACCGGCCAACTCAAAGCCGGGGATTTGATGAAGCAAGCCGCTGCGGCGGTGGGTGGCAAGGGTGGCGGTCGTCCGGACATGGCGCAAGGTGGTGGCGTGGACGCCGCAGCGCTGGACGGCGCACTGGCCCTGGCCGTGCCATTCGCAGAGCAGGGTGTCTGAGGCGCCGACGGCCCGTTGTCTAGTAGCGGGCCGTCGGCGTTGTGTTTTGTTTATTGGGTGCCCTTCACGGGCTGAGGCGGCTTTGAAATGGCGTTGATCGTACAGAAATTTGGCGGTACCTCGGTCGGCACAATCGAGCGAATCGAGCAGGTAGCCGAAAAGGTCAAGAAATTCCGCGAAGCCGGCGATGACCTGGTGGTTGTACTGTCGGCGATGAGCGGTGAAACCAACCGCCTGATCGACCTTGCCAAGCAGATCAGCGATCAGCCGGTTCCACGCGAACTGGACGTGATCGTGTCCACCGGTGAGCAGGTGACCATTGCCTTGCTCGCCATGGCACTGATCAAGCGCGGCATCCCGGCGGTGTCGTATACCGGCAATCAGGTGCGGATCCTCACCGACAGCGCGCACAACAAGGCGCGCATCCTGCAAATCGACGACCAGAAGATCCGTGGCGACCTCAAGGCCGGCCGCGTGGTCGTGGTCGCCGGTTTCCAGGGCGTCGACGAGCAAGGCAACATCACCACCCTCGGTCGCGGTGGTTCCGACACCACCGGCGTGGCCCTGGCGGCGGCCCTGAAGGCTGACGAGTGCCAGATCTACACCGATGTCGACGGTGTCTACACCACCGACCCGCGCGTGGTATCCCAGGCCCAGCGCCTGGACAAGATCACCTTCGAAGAGATGCTGGAAATGGCCAGCCTCGGTTCCAAGGTCCTGCAGATCCGTGCCGTCGAGTTCGCCGGCAAGTACAACGTTCCGCTGCGCGTGCTGCACAGCTTCCAGGAGGGTCCGGGTACCCTCATTACCATTGATGAAGAGGAATCCATGGAACAGCCGATCATTTCCGGCATCGCCTTCAACCGCGATGAAGCCAAGCTGACCATCCGTGGCGTACCGGACACTCCGGGCGTGGCTTTCAAGATCCTCGGCCCGATCAGCGCCGCCAATATCGAAGTCGACATGATCGTGCAGAACGTTTCGCACGATAACACCACCGACTTCACCTTCACCGTGCACCGCAACGACTACGCCAAGGCGCAGCAGGTGCTGGAAAACACCGCCAGCCAGATCGGTGCCCGTGAAGTGATCGGCGACACCAAGATCGCCAAGGTTTCCATCGTCGGTGTCGGCATGCGCTCCCACGCGGGCGTCGCCAGCCGCATGTTCGAAGCCCTGGCCAAGGAGAGCATCAACATCCAGATGATCTCCACCTCGGAGATCAAGGTTTCGGTGGTGATCGAAGAGAAGTACCTGGAGCTGGCCGTACGCGCTCTGCATACCGCCTTCGAGCTGGACGCTCCGGCCCGTTCGGGCGAATAAGCGGTGTCCCGGGGGCGCGGCCAGGCCGCGCTCCTTTTTTCGACCTGTGTGCCCCTTCACACCCTGGTCAATACTCCGGCAGAGGCCGGCAACCGTCCTGGTTGCAGTCCCGAGCCCGCTTTACCTACAGACTGTTGTCCCTGAACTGAATCCCGTGAGGAGTAACGTATGCTGATTCTGACTCGTCGGTGTGCCGAAAGCCTGATTATTGGCGATGGCGAAATTACCGTGACCGTGCTCGGCGTCAAAGGAAACCAGGTGCGCATTGGCGTCAACGCACCGAAGGAAGTGGCTGTGCACCGCGAGGAAATCTATCTGCGGATCAAGAAAGAGAAGGACGAAGAACCAACCCTTTAATTTTTCTCGTTTTTTTTTCAAAAAAGAGTTTGCAAACGGGGAAGGCTCTGGTTATTATACGCCCCGTGTTGCGGAGAGGTGGCCGAGTGGCCGAAGGCGCTCCCCTGCTAAGGGAGTATACCTCACAAGGGTATCGGGGGTTCGAATCCCCCCTTCTCCGCCATTATTCATGTAGGGCGATGTAATCTGGCATGAATCGCTAAGTAGTTGAAATTAAACGAAAAAGTGATTGCCAAAAAGATTTAGCGAACTATAATGCGCGGCTTCAAATGCACTCGTAGCTCAGCTGGATAGAGTACTCGGCTACGAACCGAGCGGTCACAGGTTCGAATCCTGTCGAGTGCACCATATAGAAGAAGCAGGTTTCATTGAAATCTGCTTCGGCTTCAACCAGAGGTGATCTGGTCCATCAAGTACCAACCCTGCACTCGTAGCTCAGCTGGATAGAGTACTCGGCTACGAACCGAGCGGTCACAGGTTCGAATCCTGTCGAGTGCACCATAATCCAAGAAGCCGTTTCCTCTGGAAGTTGTTTCGGATACACCAGAGGTGATCTGGTTCATCAAGCGCCAACCTTGCACTCGTAGCTCAGCTGGATAGAGTACTCGGCTACGAACCGAGCGGTCACAGGTTCGAATCCTGTCGAGTGCACCATATAGACGAAGAGCCCGCCTTAATGGCGGGCTTTTTGTTTTCCGCAATGTGTTGATCCCGATAAATGATTTGTCATCCAGGCGTCGCCGGCGCGTGCTAATTTTTCAGGGAGTGGATGTGCTCTTTTTCGGGCACTGGCCGTCGCATTGATGGATTCGGGAGTTTGCCTTCGTCATTTCCGCAAACGATTGTTTTCACCGAGATTTTCAGCCCCTGGCAGCTCAAGCGGTGTATGATTGCGCCCGTCAGCCCCGCCGGGGCTTGTGGAATACCACCATGGACTTACCCAGTAGTTACTTAAAAGCCTGTTTTGCCAATCACGATGTGACTGATTGATCTCCCGGCGTGCTCCGCTGCTGGGAGTGGAGTTCGCCTATGACTGAAATCGAAGCAAAAAAAACGCAGGAAAGCCTGCAGGACCGCCTGGCCCAGGTGGTCGAGCTGCTGCAGCGCCAGCGCCTGGTCGAAGACCTGACCCACCGTCAGGAAGGCGCCCACAACGATCACGTGGAAAGCTTCGTCCACCGGCAGCACCTCGTCGAGCTGCAACGCAAGCTCGATGACCTGCACTCCGCCGACGTTGCCCATATTCTCGAAGCCTTGCCCCTGGACGACCGCCTGACCGTATGGCAGTTGGTCAAGGCAGAGCGCGACGGCGATATCCTTCTTGAAGTCTCCGACTCGGTGCGTGAAACCCTGATCGCCGACATGGACGATCACGAGTTGCTCGCCGCGGCCAAGGAGATGGACGCCGACGAACTGGCCGACCTTGCTCCCGAGCTGCCCCGGGATGTCGTCCACGAACTCATGGAAAGCCTCGACGCCCAGCAACGCGAGCGGGTGCGCTCGGCATTGAGCTATGACGAGGAGCAGGTCGGTGCGCTGATGGACTTCGAGATGGTCACCATCCGCGAAGATGTCAGCCTCGAAGTGGTCCTGCGCTACCTGCGCCGGCTCAAGGAATTGCCCAACCATACCGACAAGCTGTTCGTCGTCGATTACGACGGCATCCTCAAAGGTGTGTTGCCGATCAAGCGTCTGTTGGTCAATGACCCGGACAAGCAGGTCGCCGAGGTCATGGCCGACGATCCGGTCAGTTTCCACCCTGACGAGGACGCCTACGACGCAGCCCAGGCGTTCGAGCGCTACGACCTGGTTTCGGCTCCGGTAGTGGACAAGAACGACCGCCTGATCGGTCGTCTGACCATCGACGAAATGGTCGACCTGATCCGCGAAGAAAGCGAAACCGAAGTGCTGAACATGGCCGGTCTGCGCGAAGAGGAAGACATCTTCGCCTCGGTCTGGCGCTCGCTGCGCAACCGCTGGGCCTGGCTGGCAATCAACCTGATCACTGCCTTCGTGGCGTCCCGGGTGATCGGCCTGTTCGAAGGCTCGATCGAGAAATTGGTGGCTCTTGCGGCGTTGATGCCGATCGTGGCCGGTATCGGCGGCAATTCCGGCAACCAGACCATCACCATGATCGTCCGTGCCATGGCGCTCGACCAGGTCACTCCGGGCAACACTACCCGCTTGATGCGCAAGGAGCTGGCGGTATCGCTGCTCAACGGCCTCATCTGGGGTGGCGTTATCGGGGTGGTGGCCTTCCTGCTCTATGGCAGTTGGTCGCTAGGGGTGGTGATGACCGCTGCAATGACCCTCAACCTGCTGCTGGCAGCGTTCATGGGGGTGTTTATCCCGATGACGCTTACGCGCCTCGGTCGCGACCCGGCAATGGGCTCCAGCGTGATGATCACGGCGGTGACCGACAGCGGTGGCTTCTTCATCTTCCTGGGGCTGGCCACCCTGTTCCTGCTGTAAGCCATCGTTGAATCAAGTGAGCCAGCTTCGCGCTGGCTTTTTTGTTGTCTGTCCCGGCCTCATCGCTGGCAAGCCAGCTCCCACAGGGTTCAGCAACACCCAGGATCCAGAAAGCAAAACGCCCGGTGCAATCGATTGCGCCGGGCGTTTTGTTTTGAACCGAAGTCAGTCGGGACGATCAGGAAGCGTCCGCTGCCATCTCGACGTCATGGGCGATCAGGGCAACCAGCGCGTTCTGCTGGCGGTGGGACAGTTGGCGGAAGCGTTGCAGCAGCTCGCGCTCATGCAGGGACAGTTCCGGGCTGTCCAGGCGCATGCTCAGTTCGTCGCCCAGTGCACCTTCCTGGATCAGGCTCTGTTCCAGGCGGGCAATGATCTCGGAGTTCATGCTGCGGTGGTGGTTACGCGCAACCTCGGCAATGCGCTCACGCATTCCGTCTGGCAGGCGGACGACGAATTTGTCTGCGGTTCGGCTTGAGTAGATAGCCTGTTTCATTGGGCGCATATAATTGACCGGTTTAGTTCAGGGGGAGCGGTTCTTGAAGTTGGCCGCGCGATGAGACTAGGACCATCGATACGGTCAAATGTTCAACCTGAATTGTGAATGAGGTCGCAATAATGCCTCATTGTCGCCGGTTCCTTGGCGTCAATTCTGTGACAAATATTGAACCGGGTGGAGGCTTTTTGCCAGTACCAATTATCAGAAATGAGCACTGGTTTGAAAAGTTTCAATTCCCGCCTTCCCGATCCAGCCACCTTTTTGACTGTCGACGCAGACCAGCGAAAAGGTAACGGAAAGCGCCTAAAATACCTGCGCTTTTCCTATCTATGAGCATAGTGGCTATGCAGCATGACGCAAGGGGCGAGACCCCACCCCGGGCCGGCGGGAGATTGATCTACCTGATGGGGCCATCCGGTTCCGGCAAGGACAGCATCATCGATCAGGCCAGGCCGGCGCTCCAGGCGCTGGGCGTGGTTGTGGTGCGGCGGGTGATCACCCGCTCCGCCGAGGCCGTGGGCGAAGCGGCGCACAGTGTATCGCTTCAGCAATTCCAGGCGCTACGGGAGCAGGGCGGATTCGCCCTGGACTGGCAGGCCAACGGCCTCAGTTATGGCATTCCTGTGGAGATGGATCGTTGGCTTGCCGCTGGCCAGTGGGTATTGGTCAACGGCTCTCGGGCCAACCTGCAAGAGGCTCGCAGCAGATATCCGCACCTGCTGCCGGTGTTGATCACCGTTTCTGCCGCGGTGCTGGCTCGGCGCCTGAAGAATCGCGGGCGGGAATCCGCAGAGGAAATCGAAGCCCGTCTGGCGCGCAACGCCCTGGTTTCAGGCGGTCTGGGCGCCGATGTGCATTACCTGGATAACTCCACCAGCCTGGCCGATGCGGCGCAGCGCCTTTTGGATATCTTGCGCGAAGCTGGCTTGCCGACTCAGAAAGCGTAGCGTTCCTGCGCGTTCACCTTGACCTGCTGCGTCAGCGTGGTTTCTGCCTCACCCATGACCGCAGGACGCGCCTGCATCGAAGTGCGGTATTCCAGCGAATGGACCGGCGTCTTCGCGGGCAACAGGCCCATGGCAATCACGGCGGTCAGGGCCAGGGCATTCAAGGCGAGCAGGGCGTGAGTCATGGGCGTGATCCGGCTGTTGGGTGGGTACATTCCGTTATCTTCCTTTCCGTTATCTTCCTTTCAGCATGCCGCGTGCCATCTGAATATTTTTATTTTATCTTTTAAAATCAACAAGTTACGTTAATTAGAGCAGGGCTCTTCCGTGCATCATGCAATGATGGCCTTATGCTCCGTTGCAAATTGCACGAAGCCTGCACGCAGCTTGTGGATTCGGGCAGGCAAAAAGCCCGATCCATGGAATGACAAATACCTCCCGTCTGGTTAACATGCACGCCTTCCGCCGCGTGACGCCCGTCATCGGCTCAGGGTCTCAGTAGCTCAATTGGATAGAGCATCCCCCTCCTAAGGGGAAGGTTGGCAGTTCGAACCTGCCCTGGGACACCACCCCTTCATTTCCCCCCTGTCGCATCCAGAAACGCCCCGGTCACGAATGACGCTTCGCTGCTTGCCAGCCAGAGAATGGCCTGCGCGATCTCTTCCGGCTGGCCACCCCGGCCTAGCGGAATCGTGTGCTTGACCCTGTCTACCCGTCCTGGCTCCCCGCCGCTGGCGTGCATTTCGGTATAGATGTGGCCGGCCCGAACGCAATTGACGCGAATGCCTTCCCCGGCAACTTCCTTGGCTAGGCCGGTGGTGAAGGTTTCCAGTGCACCCTTGGAGGCGGCGTAGTCCACGTATTCGTTCGGGCTGCCGAGCCTGGCCGCTGCCGAGGATACATTGACCACCACGCCGCCAGCGCCGCCATGGCGCTGGGACATGCGTTTGACCGCTTGCTGCGCACAGAGTATCGGGCCGATGGCGTTGACGGCGAAGATCCGTCGTATCCGCTCGATATCCAGATCCTCCAGGCGTGACTGCCGGGCAATGATCCCGGCATTGTTGACCAGCACATCGAGTCGGCCAAAGGTCTCGTCGACCGCGGCGAAAAGCCGGGCGACCTGTTCCGGGTCTGCGCTGTCTGCGCACACGGGCAGCGCCTGGCGGCCAGCGGCGCGCACCTCCTGGGCCACGGCCTGGGCGGCCGCTTCATTGGAAACGTAGCTGATGACCACGTCGTAGCCGCGCGTGGCGGCAAGTCTGGCCGTTGCCGCGCCTATGCCGCGGCTGGCGCCGGTGATCACCATGACGGGGGCATGGGGAGTCGTGTCCATCGATGCTTACCTCGAAGTTGGGCTGGTCTGAAGATACGGGCGCAGCGTCGACACCAGGGGCACGACGGCCAGTGCGGTGAGCACGGTCAGCAGCAGCGCAGTGCCTCGGCTGCTCAGGTCGGCGATCGCACCGAAAAGGATGGGGGCGATACCGCCGGAGCCGATGACGCAGGTATAGAACACCGCGAAAGCGCGTCCAGTATCGCCTTTCGATAATTCCGGGACGGTGCCGTACAGAACCGACGAGGTTCCGTTGAGCACGATCCCCAGCACGGGTAGCAGGAGCAGTGTCGGCAGCAGCGGAGTGACCAGCGTCGCCGCGATCAATAGCGCCGTTGCGCACTCGGCGAGCATGACGCAGCGCACCACGCCGATCCGCTCGCCAAGCCAGCCGAAGGTGAATTTTCCGAATGCGCCACCGATGAAGAGCAGGGCCAGGGCGACCCCGATCGTCGGCGAGTCGCCACCGCGGCCCTGGATGAGAAAGGGCAGGAACAGCAGATAGCCCATGCGCGTTGCGGTATCCAGGGCGCCGACCGTGGCCAGGATTGCGAAGCCCCGACCGTCCTGGGCGCGCCCCGGGGCACGTGTTGCGGCTCGCTGCGCTTGCACCGGCGTCGCTGGTGCAAGCCTGGCCAGGGCCATGATCAGCAGGATGCCCAGCGCTGCCATCAGCACCATCACCGCTTGCCAGTCGATAACCGGTAGCAGCACCGCCACCAGCGCCGGCAGCAGCGCTTTGCCCAGGTCGCCGGAGAAGTTGTAGATACCCAAGGGACGCCGCGAATTTGCCCCGTATGTTTCGGTGACCAGCATCGAACTGCGCGGATGCTGGATACTCGAGCCAATGCCTGCCAGCACAAGCCCCGCGCAAAGCCCGATCATGCCCAGGGGCAGGGCCATCAGCAGCAGGCCGGCCAAGGCCAGTGCGGTCGAGAGTATCAGCGCCGCCCGCGGCGACCAGTTGCGCAATGCGCGGTCGGCGGGTATCTGCAGGCCGCCCATCGTTGCGGAATAGAGCGCGCGGATAACCGCCAGCCCGGCATAGGAGAGGCCGAACTGCGCTTGCCAGACTGGCAGGAACACATACAGCGCATCGGTGTAGCCGTCATGCAGGGCGTGGGTCAGGCAGGCTGCCGACAAGCTGCGTGAGGCGGTTGCGGGCGTGCCGCCGGGAATCACTGGAAGCCGGGTTTGAGTATTCATGCAATGATGGTGAATGCGTTAGATAACTTGCACAAACCATATCTCCTAACGGAATACATTAGATTTTCTATAGGAACGAGTGATGCGCCGTCTTCCTCCTCTCAACGCATTGCGTGTTTTCGAAGTGGCGGCCCGGGTGGGTAGCTACGCGGATGCTGCCCTGCAGCTGGGCGTGACCCAAGGGGCCGTGAGCCAGCAGATCGCTACGCTCGAAGACTGGTTGGGCCAGCGCCTGTTCATCAAGGAGGGGCGGCGGATGGTTGCCACACCGCTGGCCCGGGTCTTTGCCGCTGAAGTCGGCCTGTCCCTGGATCGCCTCGCCGTAGCGGCCGAAGCCTGCGGCAGGCCCAGCGTGCGACGCATCCTTCGGGTCAGTGCACCCACCAGCCTGGCGATGCGCTGGCTGATCCCCAGGCTCGAGCGCTATCACGCCGGGCATCCGGACATCGAAGTGGTGGTCACCACGGTTTCCAGCGTGGTGGAGGACCTGCGCGGCGGTGTCGACGTCGCGATCCGGCGCGGCGCTGCCCGGCCGGACCTGTGGCCGCATCACCACGTCGTGCCACTGCTGGAAGACCACGACACGCTGATCATGAGTCCTGCGTTGTTTGCCCGGCGCCCGATCCGCGAGCCAGGCGACATCGAAGGGCATCGCTGGCTGGCCAGCGAAACCCGCGCCGGAGACTGGCTGGGCTGGCTGGAAGCTGCCGGCCTGGAGCACCTGGAAGGCCATCCGCGACAAACCTTCGATCATTTCTTCGTGACCCGCCAGGCCGTGGAAGACGGTCTGGGAATCGGCATCGGGCCGCTGCCGATGCTGGAGATCGACATCGCTCGCGGCACGCTGATGACGCCCCTGCCGGACATCAGCGTTTCCCGGACCGGATACGTGGCCCTGTTCCCGCGTCGGGCCGACCCGACGCAACTGCTTTCCGGCTTCGTGGATTGGTTGCTCGAAGAGGCAAGAGGCAGCGGCCCGGGTACAGTGGCCTGAACCAGGCCAGGTATCGCCGACGGCGATACCTGGCAGCATTAAACGCGAGGACGTGTGCGGGCAACGTTGAGGTATAACCCGTCCATGCGCTATCGCCGCCTCGATCTCAACCTTCTCGTCGCCCTCGATGTCCTGCTCGAAGAAAGCAGCGTCAGCAGGGCGGCCGAGCGCCTGAACCTTGGTCAGTCGGCGACCAGTGCCGCCCTGGGGCGCTTGCGCGAGCACTTCCAGGATCCGCTGCTGGTCCCGGTTGGCCGCGGACTGCAGCCCAGTGCGCTGGCCCGGCAGTTGGCACCCAGGGTCCGCGAACTGCTGCTGATGACCGACGCGCTGGTGGAAACCACGGCCGAATTCGATCCGGCCCGCTGCGAGCGCCGTTTCACCCTGATGGCCTCGGACTATGTGGCGGCTACCCTGATGCCTGCGGTCAGCCGCGCGCTGCGCCGCCTCGCGCCCGGCGCTTCGTTGGTGGTGCGCGAGCTGTCCCGGTCCCGTGATGGCGACCAGGTCGCCGAAGCCCTGGAGTACCGTCGCAGCGACCTGGCGATCGTGCCGCAACGCCGGATCAATCCCGCCTACCCCCACGCCGCGTTGCTCGACGATGCATTGTGCTGCATCGTCTGCGCCGCACATTGGCCGGTTGGCCAGGCGCTGACGGAGGCGCGCTTTCGTGAAGGCGAACACGTTCTGCGCGAGTTCGCCGATGGGCAGACGCTCTCCCTGGAGGCCCAGCACCTGCGGGACATCGGCATCGAGCGCAGGGTGGTGGCCACCGTGCAGAACTTTGCCCTGATGGCCGATTTCGTGGTCGGCACACCGCGTATCGCCACGCTGTTGCGCCGCCAGGCCGAGGCGCTGGCGCAGCGTTATCCGTTGCGGGTGCTACCGGCGCCTGTCGAGTTCCCGCCTGCTGCCCAGGCCCTGCAGTGGCATCCGCAGCAGACCGGGGACCCGATGCTCGCCTGGTTCCGTCAGCTGTTGCTGGAGCAGGCGGCTCAGCTTTGAGGGTCGCCGGTGTCTCCCCGCAGGCCGACAGCGGCAATCGCCAGCAGCGCACAGTGTTCGTCGTTATCCGAGCTATCGCCGCTGACGCCGATCGCCCCGAGTAGCCGCCCCTGGGTATCGCGCAGCAGGATCCCGCCGGGCATCGGGATCACCTCGCCGTCGGTGAGGCTGTTGATCGCATCGAAGAACGTCGGCATCGCCTGCGCGCGTCGTGCCAGTTCCCGACCGCCCACGCCCATGCCCAGGCAGCCGCGGGCCTTGCCGCTGGCGATGCGCGGCCGGAGGAAACTGGCCTGCTCGTCACGCAGCACTGCCAGTGGATGCCCGGCGGCGTCCAGTACCGCCGCAGCCAGGGGTTTGATGCCCAGCTCGCGGGCCTGGCGCAGGGTGGTCGCCGCCAGCCGCGCGGCCGTTTCAACGTCGAGAGTGCTCATGTCCACAGGCTCCATTTGCCCAGCTCGGCGACGCGGTCGCGGGTGTAGAGATCGGTCCACTTCAGGGAGTTGAAGTCCGATACCTGCCTGGGGTCGTAGGCGGTACGCTGCAACTTCACCGGTTCGCCGGCCTTGTACACGGCCAGCAGGCGGCTGCGGTCCTGGAGGATACGGATATCTTCCAGCGGCGAACCATCGAGGATCAGCAGGTCGGCCTGCTTGCCCGATTCCAGGGTGCCAAGGGTTTCGCCACGGGGCATCAGGCGCGCGCCGACATGGGTCGCGGCGAACAGTGCTTCGGCGGGGGTGAAGTCCAGGCGTCGTACCAGCAGTTCCAGCTCGCGGGCATGCCACTCGCCATAAGGCGTCACGGCAAAGCCGCTGTCACTGCCGCAGGCGAACGGGACACCGGCGGCCTTGGCTCGTTTCAGCACCGGTGTACCCGACTCCAGGGTGCGAGCGCAGTAGCCGGCATAGCCGGTGGCGATGGCCGGGTCATGGGCCTGGCAGAAGTCCACGGTGTTCTGCGGGAAGGTCATGGTTGGCGCGAGGACGCTGCCTGCTTCGAGCAGCGCCTCGATACAGGCGTCGTCCATGTAGAAGGCATGGAACACCAGGTCGACCCCGGCCCTGGCCGCATACATGACCGCTTCACGCCCGTAGGCGTGGGCCGCCACCCGGCAGCCGAGGCGGTGGGCTTCCTCGACCATCTCGCGGGTTTCGTCGGCGGTGAAGGCGGCGATGATCTCGCCGTTGGCGCGGCGGTGAGTGCCGTCCATGGCGATCTTGATCAGGTCCACGCCGTCCTTGGCCTGCTTGCGGATCTGCGCAATGGCCTCGGTGCGGCTGGTGACCAGGGCAGCGGTGAAGTACTCCGGTGCGCCAACCCGGCTGGGAAACCAGTCGTTGAGGCTCTGGCGGTTGGTGATCACCCGGCTGCTGGCGGCAATGCGTGGCCCTTCGAACAAGCCGGCGTCCACGGTGTTGCGTACGGCGATGCTGAGCTGGCCACTGTCGCCGGGGCAGACCATCGACGTCACGCCAGCCGCCAGCACGTGCTGGGCGAAGAACAGGCCACGCAGGGCGCGGAATTCGTCGCTGGTCCAGATATCGATGTCTTCCTCGCTTTGCGCATTGCCGAAGGCCAGGTGGGTATGCACGTCTACCAGGCCGGGCATCACGAAATGGCCATGGACTTCGCGGTCGCCGGGTTGCGGACGGGGTGACTGGGCGCTGGGGCCGACGTGGCGGATCTGGCCGTTTTCGATGATCAGGGTCTGGTGCTGGCGGGGTTCGAGGCCGGTGCCGTCGAAGAGGGTTGCGCAGTGCAGGTGCAGGGCGGTCATGGAGTGGTGCCTCGTCTTGTCGTTTGTGACGCAGGCTAGGGGGCTGTGTTGGTGGGGACTATCAGATGCTGTCGATGGCTAGGCATTGACCGGATGGATAGGTCCAGCGCGGCCCCCTGTGTGCGGGTTCACCCGCGATAGCGGCAGTGAATTCACCATCGCAATCGCTGGCAAGCCAGCTTCCACAGTCGATCGGTTCGAGCCGGAATTCCGTGGTCGACGCAGGACCCTGTGGGAGCTGGCTTGCCAGCGATAGCGGTAGTGGACTCACCACCGTCATCGCGGGTAAACCCGCTCCCACAGTCGACCGAGTCGAGCCGGAATTCTGCGGCCGGCGCAGTCCACCCTGTGGGAGCGGGTTCACCCGCGATAGCGGCAGTGAATTCACCATCGCAATCGCTGGCAAGCCAGCTCCCGCAGTCGGTCGAGTCGAGCCGGAATTCTGCGGCCGGCGCAGTCCACCCTGTGGGAGCGGGTTCACCCGCGATAGCGGCAGTGAATTCACCATCGCAATCGCTGGCAAGCCAGCTCCCACAGTCGATCGAGTCGCACCGGAATTCTGTGGCCGGCGCAGGACCCTGTGGGAGCTGGCTTGCCAGCGATAGCGGTAGTGGATTCACCACCGTCATTGCGGGTAAACCCGCTCCCACAGTCGATCGGTTCGAGCCGGAATTCCGTGGCCGACGCAGGACCCTGTGGGAGCTGGCTTGCCAGCGATAGCGGTAGTGTATTCACCGCCGTCATCGCGGGTAAAACCCGCTCCCACAGTCGACCGAGTCGAGCCGGAGTTCTGTGGCCGGCTCCATCAGGTCACCGGCAGATCGATATCCTGAATGCAATCCCGAATCCGCCCGCGCAACCACTTCAGCATCGGATCGCCTTCCATGCTGCGGTGCCACAGCATGTATTCGCCCATCAGCGGAATCTCCATGGGTGTCGGCAATATCCTCAGCGGCAGGTACCGCGCATAAAGCTGCGCCAGGCGCCGGTGCATGGTCGCCAGCCGGGGCGTGCCGACCAGCAGCTGCGCGAGTGTGTTGAAGTCGTTGGTGATCACCTCCAGGCGCCGCTTCACCCCGTACTGGTTCATGATCCAGTCCTCGATGCTCAGGTGCCGGTTGCGGCCGAAACCCACCGAGATATGCCCCATGGCCAGGTATTGCTCCAGGCTCAGGCTGTCGCCGACCTCCGGGTTGTCGCGCCAGACCACGCAGACATGGTCTTCCTCGAACAGCAGCTGCGCCGGGTGATCGTCGATCCGGTAGCGCTCGGGCACGATCATCAGGTCCACCTCGCCGCGGATCAGCAGTTCGGAGCTGTTGTCGCCGGGGCTGAGCATCTCGAAAGTAATCCCCGGCGCCTCCTGGTGAATCCGCTGGATGACTTGGGCGAACAGCACGCTGATCAAGTAATCCGAGGTCACCAAACGAAAATGCCGCTTGCTGGCCGCCGGGTCGAACACCGGCCGCGCGGTGATGGATGAGCGAATGGTCAGCAGCACCTCGCGCACCGGCCCGGCCAGCTCCAGGGCATAGGGCGTAGGTTGCATGCGCCGGCCGACCTGCACCAGCAATTCGTCTTCGAAGAAGGTGCGCAGGCGCCCCAGCACTCCGCTGGTGGCGGACTGGGTCATGTGCAGGCGTTCGGCGGTGCGGGTGATGTTCTGCTCTTCGAGGAGCACGTCCAGGGCAACCAGCAGGTTGAGGTCCAGATGGTGAAAACGCATGGCTCGGGCTTCTTGTAGTTGTTTTGCCGATACCTTCCGGTCGCGCTCGCGCGCCGTCAATGCGCCCGGGTATCGCTTTTGCCGATGCCTGATATCCCCCTGCGCGATGCCTTCGAGGTATCGCGCCGCTCGATAGGTCGCATCCCGACAAGCGATTAGTCAGAGACAGCCGTGCAGGTCAACCTGTGCCCGTCGTCCGGTCTATCCCGCCGGGCGATGCCACCCCTGGCACACGACCCAGAACCGGTCCGGCTGCCTTACCGGCCGGTGGTGGCCAGGAAAAGATGCCAACAAAAACAATAAAAGAGGGTTCGTTCGATGGCTATTCGCTCCATCGCCGCATCGCGGCGTGCGCCTTCCACCCTGACGCTCGCTGCAGCGCTGGTCATGGGCATTCCCGGCGCCCAGGCATTCGAAATGCAGACCGGCAACCCGGACCTGAGCCTGCGCTGGGACAACACACTCAAGTACAGCGCCGCCTGGCGCACCCAGGACCAGAGCAGCAAGCTCACCCGCGGCCAGGTCGCTCTCAACCAGGACGACGGCGACCGTGCCTTCGCCAAGGGCCTGATCTCCAACCGCCTGGACATCCTTTCCGAGCTGGACATCGGCTACCGCGACTTCGGCGCCCGGGTCAGCGGCGCGGCCTGGTACGACACCGAATATCAGAAGGACAACGACAACAACGACCCGTCCCGGGCCAATGTGCGCTCGGTGGCCTACGACCGGTTCAGCGATGACACCCGTCACCTGCACGGCGGCGACGGCGAACTGCTGGATGCCTTCGTTTACTGGAACGGCGATGTCGCCGACCGCGCCGCCTCGGTGCGTCTTGGTCGCCACGGCCTGATCTGGGGCGAAAGCCTGTTCTTCGGCGCGAACGGCATTGCCGGCGGCATGGCCCCGGTGGATGTGGTCAAGGCGGTTTCGGTGCCCAACACCCAGTTCAAGGAAATCACCCGTCCGGTCAGCCAGTTGTCCGGCACCTACCAGCTCACCGACGCGCTTTCCGTCGGCGCCTACTACCAGTTCGAATGGGAAGAAACCCGCCTGCCGGGCGCCGGCAGCTACTTCTCGGTCAGCGACACCATCGGCACCGGCAACGAACGCCTGATCGTCGGCGAACCCTTCCCGGCGTTTCTCGGCGGCAATCCGGACAGCCCGGCGGCGTTCTTCCACGGCAAGGACAAGGACGCGAAAAGCTCGGGGCAGGGCGGCCTGCAGTTGCGCTACACCGCCGACACCGTCGAGTACGGCCTGTACGCCATCCAGTACCACGACAAGTCGCCCAAGCTGTACCTCAAGCCCAGCGCCACCGGGCCCAACTACGCCAGCGGACAGATCGGCGAGTACTACTGGGTCTACCCGGAAGACATCCGCGCGCTGGGCGCCAGCTTCGCCACCAGCATCGATGAATACAGCTTCGCCGGTGAAGCCTCCATGCGCTGGAACATGCCGCTGGTTTCCAATGGCCAGACCATCGGTGCCGGCGTGGTTGCCGATAACGACGACCACCCGCTCTACGCCGTCGGCCGCACTGCGCACCTCAACCTGAACATGATCGCCTCGCTGGGCCCGTCCTTCATCGCCAACGAGGCCAGCCTGGTCGGCGAGGTGGCCTGGAACCGCCTGCTCAGCGTGACGAAGAACCGCGCGGCCCTGGATCCGGGTGCCACCGACGACGGTGTCGGCCTCAAGCTGGTCTACACCCCGACCTACCGCCAGGTGTTCCCCGGCATCGACCTCAGCGTGCCGCTGGGCATCAGCTACTTCCCCATGGGCAAGTCGGCGGTGGTCAGCAGCTTCGGCCCGGACCGCGGCGGCGATTTCAACGTCGGGGTCAGCGCCACCTACCTCGACCGGGTGACCTTCGGCCTGACCTACACCCACTACTACGGCCCCGAGGACACCAACCTCGATGCCCTCTCCCGATTCACCTTCAAACAAGCACTGAAAGACCGGGACTACCTGGCCTTCTCGGTTAAAACAACATTCTGAGGGGATCTCCGTGAACATTCCTTTCGCTCTCAAGACTTTCTGTGCCTCCTTGCTTTGCAGCGCAGTCCTGGGCCTGCAGCCGGCAGTGGCGGCGGGCGCCGACGACCTCGGCAAGCAGCTCACGCCACTAGGCGCCGAGCGCGCCGGCAACGCCGACGGCAGCATCCCGGCCTGGGACGGCGGCTACACCAAGGTCGATCCCTCGTTCAAACAGGGTGGCAAGCGCAATGATCCGTTCGCCGGCGACAAGCCGCTGTACAGCATCACCGCGAAGAATCTCGACCAGTACGCCGCCAGGCTCAGCGACGGCACCAAGGCCATGTTCAAGCGTTACCCGGAGAGCTACCGCATCGATGTCTACCCGACCCGGCGCACGGCTGCCGCGCCGCAGTGGGTCTACGACAACACCCTCAGGAATGCCCGCGAGGCGAAGCTGGTGCAGAGCAGTGCCGGCCCGGTGCCGGAAGGCGCCTATGGCGGCATCCCGTTCCCGCTGCCGAAGAACGGTGCCGAGGCCATGTGGAACCACCTGCTGAACTGGCGCGGCGTGTCCCTGGCCATGGACTTCCGCCATTACCTGATGACCGCCGACGGCGCCCAGGTGATGACCACCGACGGCAAGGCCGTGCAGGAGATGCCCTACTACTACCAGGACGGCAACGCGGCCAGCTTCGACGGTGACTACTGGCTGTTCCGTCTGCTCAACGTCGGCCCGGCCCTGCGTGCCGGCGAGCAGATCATGGGGCGTACCAACATCAACGGCGACAAGTCCCAGGCCCACGTCTACCTGACCGGCCAGCGCCGCGTGCGCAAGCTGCCCAACGCCTGCTGCGACACGCCGACGCCGGCCACTGCCGGAGTCATGTCGTTCGACGAACTGAGCGTGTTCCAGGGCCGCATGGACCGCTTCGACTGGAAGCTGGTGGGCAAGCAGGAGATGTACATCCCCTACAACACCAACAAGGTGCAGACCGCCGCCAAACCCGAAGACCTGTTCGCCAAGCATCACCTCAACCCCGACTACGTGCGCTGGGAACTGCACCGGGTGTGGGTGGTGGAAGCCGACCTGGCGCCGGGCAAGCGCCACCAATTGCCCAAGGGCCGCTACTACCTCGACGAAGACACCTGGCAAGCCATGCTCGGCGACCGCTGGGACGCCAACGGCCAACTGGCCAAGACCTTGTGGTCGCTGCCGTCGGTAATGCCCGACCTGCCGGCCGTTGCCCAGTTGTCGTCGGGCTTCTACGACCTGGTCTCCGGTGCCTGGTTCATCCAGAACCTCTACGCCGGCAAGGACCAGCAGTACGCCGTGGTCGATCGCTACAAGGCGGCCGAGTTCTCCCCGGCGGCAATGGCCGGGCGCGGCGTGCGCTGACCGCGAAGGAGGAGGGCAGGCGCTGCCCTCCCGATCGGTACTGGATTTCGAGGTAGACATGAACAGATTGCTTCAGTCGAGCGGCCTGCTGCTGGTCCTCGCCTTGCCGCTGGCTTCCACTTGCCAGGCCCAGGCCATGCTGCAGCAGCGTGCGGTCGGCGATGTCCTGCAAAGCCCGGCGATGCAGATCGCCCATCCGCAGCGCGCCGTCTTCACCGCCCTGGCCCGGGCCGGCGAGCGGCTGGTGGCGGTGGGCGAGCGCGGGCTGATCCTGCTCTCCGACGACAACGGCCAGCACTGGCGCCAGGTTGCGGTGCCGGTCTCGGTGGGCCTGACCGCCGTAGCCTTTGCCGATGCCCGAAACGGCTGGGTGACAGGACATTCCGGGGTGGTCCTGGCGACCCGCGATGGCGGCGAGCGCTGGAGCCTGCAACTGGACGGCGAGCGCGCCGCGCAAGTCGAACTGGAGGATGCCCGCCGCGCCGCGCAGCAGACGCCGCAGGACGAGACGGCCGTGACGCGGCTGGAAACCGCCGAGCGCATCGCCGGCGAAGCCGCGGACAAACCCTTCCTCGCCGTGGCCGCCAGGGATGAGCGCAGCGTGCTGGTGGTCGGTGCCTATGGCCTGGCCCTGCGCAGCGACGATGGCGGCGCCAGTTGGCACTCGCTGATGGGCCGCATCGACAACCCCGACGGCCTGCATCTGTATGCCGTGGCGCGCCAGGGCGAGTCCTGGGTGCTGGCTGGCGAACAGGGCTACCTGGCCCGTTCCGACGATGGCGAGCATTTCCACCCGCTGCCCAGCCCTTATCACGGCAGCCTGTTCACCCTTGCCACCCGGGCCGACGGCGCGCTGCTGATCGGTGGGCTCAAGGGCAACGCCTTCGTCCTCGCCGCGGGGGCGCAACAGGCCGAAGCGCTGCCGACCCTGGCCCCGGTGTCGTTCAGCGACGCCATTACCCTCGGCGATGGCCGGGTGCTGCTGAGCAATCAGTCCGGTGGGCTGTTCACCAGTGCCGCCGGTGGCCTGGAGCCCGCCTTTACCCCGCAGCGCAAGCCGGTGGCGGCGGTAGTCCAGGCCGCCGACGGCAGCCTGGTGACCGCCGGATTCACCGGGTTGTCCCGCGTCGCCGCGCCTACCCTTTCCGCTTCGGAGTGATCGCCATGAATTGCGCAAGCCGCCATCCCGACCCGGGCAGCCCGGACGGGTTCGACCCGCGTTCCGGCTCGCTGATCGAGCGGGCCCTGTTCAACCACCGGCACTGGGTCCTGTTGCTGTGCCTGCTGACCACCCTGGTGCTGGGCTGGCAGTCCACGCGCCTGGAGCTCAATGCCAGTTTCGAGAAGATGATCCCCACCGGGCATCCCTATATCGCCAACTACCTGGAGCGGCAAAAGGAACTGTCCGGCCTGGGCAATACCTTGCGCATTGCCGTCGCCAACACGCGCGGCGAAATCTATGACACGGCCTACCTGGACACCCTGCAGAAACTCAGCGAACGCATCTACCTGCTGCCCGGCGTCGATCGGGCCTACATGAAGTCGCTATGGACCCCGGCCACCCGCTGGGTCTCGGTGACCGAGGACGGACTCGATGGCGGCCCGGTCATCCCCGACGACTACAACGGCAGCCCCGAGTCCCTCGCCGAGCTGCGGCGCAACGTGCAGTTGTCCAACGAGATCGGCCAACTGGTGGCCTTCGACCAGCGCTCCAGCATCATCCAGGTCCCGCTGCTGGCCCGCACCCCGGACGGCAAGGCGCTGGACTATGCGGTACTGGCCGGGCAGCTGGAGGCGTTGCGCGGCGAGTTCGCCAAGGATGGCATCGCTATTCATGTCACCGGCTTCGCCAAGAAAGTCGGCGACCTGATCGATGGCCTGCAACAGATCCTGGTGTTCTTCGCCGTGGCCATCCTCATCACCACGGCGGTGCTCTACGCCTACACCCGCTGCGTGCGCAGCACCTTGCTGGTGGTGATCTGCTCGCTGGTTGCGGTGGTCTGGCAGCTGGGGCTGCTGCCGCTCCTGGATTTCCAGCTCGATCCTTATTCGGTGCTGGTGCCGTTCCTGGTCTTCGCCATCGGCATGAGCCATGGCGCGCAGAAGATGAACGGGATCATGCAGGACATCGGGCGCGGTATGCACCGTGTGGTCGCTGCGCGCTTCACCTTCCGCCGCCTGTTCCTCGCCGGCCTCACCGCCTTGCTCTGCGATGCGGTGGGCTTCGCGGTGCTGATGATCATCCAGATCAAGGTGATCCAGGACCTGGCCATCATCGCCAGTATCGGCGTGGCGGTGCTGATCTTCACCAACCTGATCCTGCTGCCGGTGCTGCTTTCGTACGTCGGCGTCAGCCCCCGTGCTGCCGCGATCAGCCTGCGCAGCGAGCGCGCCGAGCAGAGCGGCAAGGCCCGCCATCCGTTCTGGCGCTTTCTTGACCTGTTCACCCGCAAGCCCTGGGCAAGCCTGTGCATCGGCGTCAGCCTGGTGCTGGCGGTGCTGGGTTTCCTGGTCAGCCTGCACCTGGCCATCGGTGACCTCGACGCCGGTGCCCCGGAGCTGCGTGCCGACTCGCGCTACAACCGCGACGACGCCTTCATGACCCAGGCCTACGGCGCCAGCAGCGACCTGTTCGCGATCATGGTGCAGACCCCAGCCGGGGCCTGTGCGCGCTACGACGTGCTGCGCAAGGTGGACGAGCTGGACTGGCAGCTACGCAGCCTGCCGGGCGTGGACTCGACCAACTCCCTGGCGTTGCTCAACCGGCGCATGCTGGTCGGGTTGTCGGAGGGCAACCCCAAGTGGTACGAGCTGCAGAACAACCAGGCGATGCTCAACATGATCACCGCCAGCGCCCCGCGCGGCTTGTACAACGAGGCGTGCAACCTGCTGACGCTGTACGTCTACCTCACCGATCACAAGGCCGAGACCCTGACCCGGCTGGTGCAGCATGTGGAGGGTTTCGCCGCGGCCAATGACACCGCCGAGGTGAAATTCCTCCTGGCCGCCGGCAACGCGGGCATCGAGGCGGCGACCAATATCGTCGTGCGCGAGGCCAACCGCGAAATGCTGTTCTGGGTCTACGGCGCGGTGATCCTGCTGTGCCTGCTGACCTTCCGTTCCTGGCGCGCCACGCTCTGCGCGGTGATCCCGCTGATGCTCACCTCGATCCTCTGCGAAGCGCTGATGGTCTGGCTGGGCATCGGGGTCAAGGTCGCCACCTTGCCGGTGATCGCCCTGGGCGTGGGCATCGGTGTCGATTACGCGCTGTACGTGATGAGCATCCTGCTCGCCCACCTGCGCCAGGGCGCCAGCCTGTCCGAGGCCTATTACCGGGCCCTGGTGTCCACCGGCAAGGTGGTGATGCTGACCGGCGTGACCCTGGCCATCGGCGTCGGCACCTGGATGTTCTCGCCCATCAAGTTCCAGGCCGACATGGGCGTGCTGCTGGCCTTCATGTTCGTCTGGAACATGGTCGGCGCGCTGGTGCTGCTGCCGGCCCTGGCGCGTTTCCTCCTGCCGGTGCGTCCGGCGTCCCTCCCTACCGAATCGTCCGTACGCCAGGAGGTCTCCCATGCGTCGTGAAGCCCAGGCGGGTTTGCCGCAATCCCTGTTGTTGTTGCTGGGCAGTTGCCTGCCGGTCCTTGGCGCGGTGCTGCTGGCCCCGGTGTTGCCACGGATGCAGGCGCACTTTGGCGACGATCCGCTGGTCTCGGTGCTGGTCCCGGTCAGCCTGACCATCCCGGCACTGGTGATCGCCTTGCTCGCGCCCTTCGCCGGCATCATCGCCGACCGTCTCGGGCGCAAGCCGCTGCTGCTCGGCTCGATGCTGCTCTACAGCCTGTTCGGCCTGCTGCCCTTGTGGCTGGAGTCGCTGCCGGCGATCGTCGCCAGCCGTGCCGGCCTGGGTCTGGCAGAGGCAGGGATCATGACCTGCTGTACCACCCTGATCGGCGATTACTACCAGGGCGCCCGGCGCGAACGCTTGTTCGCCTTGCAGATGGTCTGCACCTCGCTGTCGGCGGCGCTGTTCATTGCCGTGGGCGGGGCGCTGGGGCAGGAGAGCTGGCGCACACCCTACATGCTGTACGGCGTCGGGCTGCTGTTGCTGCCGCTGATGGCCTGGCTGCTCTGGGAAGGCGAGGCGAGCGAGGTCCGGCTGGAAAGCGGTGTTGCCGGCTTCCCGTGGGGCGCCCTGTTGCCGCTGTACCTGTTCAGCCTGCTGGCGGGCGTCAGCCTGTTCATCGTGCCGGTACAGGCGGGCTTCCTGCTCGGCTTGCTGCATGTCGAATCGCCGCAGCAGATCGGCATGGTCATGGGCGCCAACCAGTTGGGCGTGATGCTCGGCGCCCTGGGGTTCCGCCTGTTGCATGGCTGGGCGCGCCAGCACGTGCTGGCGCTGGCCTTCGTTACCGCGGGCATTGGCGGCGGTCTGATGGCCCAGGCGCCGGATGCGCTGTGGCTGACCCCGGCCGTCGCCCTCAATGGCCTGGGCATCGGCCTGATGCTGCCGACCCTGATCACCTGGGTAATGTCCCGTGCCGGCATGGCCCAGCGCGGGCGTGCCACCGGCGGCTTCACCGCGGCGCTGTTCGCCGGCGAATTCGCCAGCCCGCTGGCGGTGCTGGCGCTGACCTCGGGCAGTGCGCAGGCACTCCCCGGTGCCCTGGCCGTGGTGGCGCTGGCGCAACTGCTGCTGGCCCTGGTCTGCCTGGCGCTGCCGCGCTGGATGCCGGCGCCCTCGGCGAGGGCCATCGGATGAACCTGCATCCGTTGTTTTCCCTCACCGGCAAGAGCGCCCTGGTCACCGGTGGGACCCGTGGTATCGGTCTGGCGATCGCCCGCCTCTATGGGCAGGCCGGGGCCCGGCTGGTGATCAGCAGCGAGAGCCGCGAGGACTGCCAGCGCGCCGTCGCCGAACTGGGCGAGGAGGGCATCGACGCGCAGGCCTGTCCTGCCGATCTGGCTGACCGCGAGCAGGTCCTGGCCCTGGCTGGCGAGGCAAGCGAAGTGGATGTGCTGGTGTGCAACGCCGGCGTTGCTGCGCATTTTGGCCCGTTGCACAGCCTCGACGAGGCGCAGTGGCGCACCACCCTCGGCGTCAACCTGGAAAGTGCCTTGTGGCTGACCGGCGCGCTGCTACCCGGCATGGCCAAGCGTGGTGGTGGCAGCGTGGTGCTGATGGCCAGTATCGCCGGTGTGCGCGGCAACAAGGCCCTTGGCGCCTACGGCCTGAGCAAGGCGGCACTGGCGCAACTGGCGCGCAACCTGGCGGTGGAGTGGGGGCCGGCGAATATCCGGGTAAACGCCATCAGCCCGGGAGTGATCCAGACCGAGTTCGCCCGCCCGCTCACCGACAACCCTGACGTCATGCAGCGCCGTCTGGCGCTCACGCCTTTGCGCCGGGTCGGCGTGGCGGACGAAGTGGCGGCCCTGGCCTTGCTCCTGGCGGCCCCCGGTGGCGCCTTCATCTGTGGACAAAACCTGATCGTCGATGGCGGAACCACTATCGGCGACGGCAACTGAACGGAGTACATCACATGCAAGCACTTCCCCCCTTCAAACGTGTCGTCACCGGCCATAGCGCTACCGGCACGGCCCTGGCGGCACTGGTTGGCGCCGTGCCCACCAGCCTCGAACTCAAGGCTGTGCCCGGTACGGTTTTCCATGAGGTCTGGAGCAGCGATGCCAGCCCGGCCGTGATCGACAATGGCGCGGACCCGACCCTCAGGCCGCTGGTGCTCAGCCCGTCGGCCTTCGGCAGCCTGATCCGCGTGGTGGATATTCCGCCGGACAGCGTGCAGAACCAGGTCAGTGCTGCCGAGGCGGCGGCGGTATTCGCCGAAATCGGCGAGTCCCATGCCGGCACCGGTACGGGCGAGTCCCGCCACAAGCTGATGCACCGCACCGAAACCCTCGACTACGGCATCGTCACCGAAGGTGAAGTGTGGCTGGTGCTGGATGACGAGGACGTGCACCTCAAGCGCGGCGATATCGTGGTCCAGCGCGGCACCAACCATGCCTGGAGCAACCGCACCGAAGCGATGGCGCGGATGGTCTTCATCCTTCTCGACGGGCGTTATGCCGAGCCGCTGCAGGAGGTACTGGCATGAAGCTCGCGACCCTGGCCGATGGCAGCCGCGACGGTCGTCTGCACCTGGTATCCCGGGACTTGCGCCGGGCGGTCGACGCCGGCGATATCGCCGCGACCTTGCAGGCGGCAATCGACGATTGGGCGCAGCTCGAACCGCGCCTGCTGGCTCGCTACCAAGCGTTGAACAGCGCTGCGCTGGATACTGCCTTCGACTTCGATCCGCAGCAGGCCATGGCCCCGCTGCCGCGAGCCTGGCAATGGCTGGACGGCTCGTGCTTCCTCAGCCATGGCGAGCTGATGCAGCGCGCTTTCCGCCTCGATCCTATCGAAGGCGTCGAGGACACACCGTTGATGTACCAGGGCGCCGGCGACGATTTCCTCGGCCCGCGCCAGGACATCCCGCTGCCCAATGAAGCCCATGGCATCGATTTCGAAGGCGAATTCGCCGTGGTGGTGGACGAGGTGCCCCTGGGCTGCTCCGCCGAACAGGCGCTCGGGCATGTACGCCTGGTCCTGCAGCTCAACGATGTCAGCCTGCGTGCCCTGGCGCCCCGGGAAATGAAGACCGGCTTTGGCTTTGTCCAGGCCAAGTCGTCCTCCAGCTTCGCCCCGGTGGCGGTCACCCCGGATGAACTGGGCGAGGACTGGCACGAAGGCCGGGTGCACCTGCCCCTGCATGTACAGCGCAATGGCCAATGGTTCGGCCATCCCGACGGTGGCGCCATGCATTTCGGTTTCCACCAGTTGATCGCCCACGCGGCCCTGACCCGACGTCTTAGCGCCGGCACCGTGATTGGGTCGGGCACGGTGTCCAATGCCGACCGCAGCGTCGGTTCGGCCTGCATCGCCGAGCGCCGCGCAGTGGAAATGCTCGAACACGGCTCGCCGCGTACCGCGTTCATGCACTTCGGCGAGCGCGTGCGCATGGAGGCCCGCTGCCGCGATGGCTCGCCACTGTTCGGCGCCATCGACCAGCAGGTGGTCCAGGCAGGTGCGCCATGCGCGTAATGGTCACCGGGGCGGGCGGGTTCCTCGGGCGTCGGTTGGTCCGGCGCCTGTTGGCCGCCGGGCAGTTGCGCGGTCGGCGCATCGAGGCGCTGATCCTGCTCGACCAGCAGCTCGGCGGCTTTGCCGAAGACCCGCGCCTGCGTCATCTGGCCGGCAGTATCACCGACCCGGCGTTGCTGCGCAGGGGGCTGGCCGACGGGGTTGATGTGATCTTCCACCTGGTCAGCATCGCGGGCGGCGCGGCCGAGGAAAACTACGCGCTCGGCCGCCAGGTCAACCTGCTTGCCAGCCTGCAGTTGCTGGAGCTGCTGCGCAATGCGCAACGCCCGCCGGTACTGGTGTATGCCAGCAGCGTCGCGGTCTACGGCGCTGACCTGCCGTTGCGCATGGACGAGCAGCAACCGACACGCCCGGCGCTGTCCTATGGCGCGCACAAGGTGATGATCGAACAGCAGCTCGGCGATCTGGCCCGGCGCGGCGAAGTGGATGGCCGCGCCCTGCGCCTGCCCGGCATCGTCGCCCGGCCCGGCGACGGCGCCGGGCTGCGTTCGGCGTTCATGAGCGAGTTGCTGCAACGTTTCGCGGCCGGGCAGCGCTACACCTGCCCGGTCTCGCCCCAGGCCACGGCCTGGTGGATGTCGGCGGCCTGCTGCGTCGACAACCTGCTGCATGCCGCCGAATTCGAACTGCACGCCGATGCGCCGTGCCGGGTGTGGCAACTGCCGGTGCTGCACCTGTCCATCGCTGCGGTGGTGGATGCGCTGGCGCAGGTCTTCGGTGAGGAACGCCGCAGCCTGATCGATTACCAGCCTGACCCGGCGCTGGAAGCGCTGTTCGGACGCTTCCCGCCGATGCGCACGCCCCTGGCCCGGCAGCGTGGTTTCCAGCATGACGGCACGGCCAGGGCGCTGGTGCGCCAGGCCCTCGACCTTACCCAACGCGTCCGTGGTTCACGGGCGTTCACCGCAACCGCCTGAGAGGAATCCCCATGACCCTGAGTCGCAAACGCCGCCTGGTCGACCTGTCGGTGACCCTGGACAACAACCCTTACACCGATCCGCCGCCGTTGCTGCCGAAGATCGACTACATGGACCACCAGCAGGGCTGGCCGGAAATGGCCGCGATGTTTCCGGGGCTGGCCATCGAGCAGATGCCGGGCGCCGAGTCCTGGGCTGCCGAGCGCCTGTCCATCACTACCCACAGCGGTACCCACATGGACGCGCCCTGGCACTACGCCTCGACCACCGACGGCGGCAAGCCGGCCTTCGGTATCGACGAGCTACCGCTGGAATGGTGCCTGCAACCCGGGGTGAAGCTCGACTTCCGTCATCTGCCGGATGGGCATGTGGTTCGCGCGGCCGAGGTCGAAGCCGAGTTGCGGCGCATCGGCCATGAACTGCAGCCGCTGGACATCGTCCTGGTCAATACCCGGGCCGGCAGCCTGTTCGGCCAGCCGGGCTACCTGGATGCCGGCGTCGGCATGGGCCGCGAGGCCACCCTGTACCTGCTCGATCGCGGCGTGCGGGTGGTGGGCACCGATGCCTGGAGCTGGGATGCACCGTTCAGTTTCACCCGCCAGCGCTTCGCCGAAAGTGGCGATGCCTCGATCATCTGGGAAGGGCACAAGGCCGGGCGCGATATCGGCTACGGGCAGATGGAAAAACTGGCCAATCTCGACAACCTGCCGGCCAGCGGTTTCCTGGTGTCCTGCTTCCCGTACAAGATCAAGCACGCCTCCGCCGGCTTCGTTCGCGCCGTGGCGATCTTCGAAGAATAAGAACAGCGAGGTTCCCGTGCGTTTTCCCTTCCTGCTCACTGCGCTGGCATGTCTCGTGTCCGGCGCTGCCGTGGCTGCCGAGCGGCCGAATATCCTGCTGATCCTGGCCGACGACCTCGGCTACTCCGACCTGGGTTCGTTTGGCGGCGAGATCGCCACGCCCAACCTCGACCAACTGGCTGCCCATGGCCTGCAACTGACCCATATGTACGCCGCGCCGACCTGCTCGCCGACCCGGGCGATGCTGATGTCCGGCACCGACAACCACCTGGCCGGGCTGGGCACCATGGAGGAGGCGATCCAGCCGTTCCAGCGCGGCAAACCGGGGTATGAGGGCTACCTCAACCCGCAATCCCATTCGATTGCCGAACTGCTGCGCGAGGGGGGTTATCGCACCAGCATGGTCGGCAAGTGGCACCTTGGCCTTGGGCCCGACCAGGGCCCTGACCGGCGTGGCTTCGAGCAGTCGTTCACCCTGCTCGAAGGGGGCGGCGTGCACTTCAAGCCCCCGACGCAACCGACGGCGAAGATCGAACGTATTACCTATCGCGAGAATGGCCAGCCGGTGGAATTGCCGGAGAATTTCTACTCCTCGGACTTCTACACCGACAAGCTGATCGACTACCTGCGCAAGGGCCAGGACAGCGGCAAGCCGTTCTTCGCCTACGCGGCCTACACCGCGCCGCACTGGCCGTTGCAGGCGCCGCAGGCCTGGCTGGAGAAGTTTCGCGGGCTGTATGACCAGGGCTACGACAAGGTCCGCCAGGCGCGCATCGAACGCCAGCGCGAGAAGGGCCTGCTGCCGGAGGACTTCGTCGCCGCACAGCGCCTGCCGGTGGCCGCGGACCTGCCGGGCTGGGAGCAGTTGAGCCCGCAGCAGCGCCGTGTCGAGGCGCGCAAGATGGAGATCTACGCCGCCATGGTCGGCAACCTCGACTACAACATCGGGCGCCTGCTGGACTACCTGAAAAGCACCGGGCAATACGACAACACCCTGGTGGTGTTCATGTCCGACAACGGCGCGGCAGGGGAGCGGCACGAGCAGTTCTACCCGGCGGGCGCCCATACCGATAACAGCCTGGAGAACCTGGGGCAGCGTGGCTCGCAGATCGACTACGGGCTGCGCTGGGCCGAGGTGAGTGCGGCGCCGCTGCGCCTGTTCAAGGGCAGCACCGCGGAGGGCGGGATCAGCGTGCCGGCGATCGTGCACATGCCTCGTTCGCTGGCACGCCAGGGTGTGGAACATGGCGTGGCGCGGGTGGACGACCTGGCGCCAACGTTCCTCGAGATAGCCGGGCTGGCGGTTCCCGAAGAGCAGGGCAAGCACCCGATCACCGGGCGTTCGATGCTGCCGATGCTGGAGGGCAAGGGTGCGCTGGAACGACCGTTGGCCGGGGAGTTGTTTGGCAGCCTGTATTACCGCGAAGGCAACCTGAAGCTGCTCGGGCTGCGCCCCTGGGCGATGCCGGGGCAGGCGCCGCAGCCCACGCGCTGGCAACTGTTCGATGTGGCGCGGGACCGGGGTGAATTGGAGGACCTGGCCGCGCGCGAGCCCGAGGTGTTCGAGCGCTTGAAGCGGCAGTGGCAGGTGTATGCGAGGGAGGTTGGGGTGGTCTTCCCACCGCAAAACACGGCAGATTGACGCAGTCCCCTGTGGGAGCGGGTTCATCGGAGCGCCGAACCGCCGCGATTACGGTAGTGGACTCACCATCCCAATCGCGGGTGAACCCGCTCCCACAGTGTCCGCGTCAAGGAAAAGGGGTGTCATCCGACACCCCCTTTTTGCATTCCCTCAATGCTTGGCCGGCGGCCCGCCCGGGAACCATTTCTCCTGGTAGTGGAACAGGAAATACTGCGAGTTATCCGCCCCTGGCGCGGCCACGCGGGCCGTCCATTGCTCGTCGTGCAGGTCCATGTCGGCGTCATATTCCACATGGCAGCCCATGGGGCTGTTGAAGTACCAGAACCAGTTCGATCCCAACTGGTGCCGTCCCGGGCCCCAGAACGACTCGTAGCCTTTCTCGACGAACCGCGTCCCAGCCACCAGCACTTCGGTCGGCCCGCCCATATGGAAGGTGAAGTGCTCGATGCCTTTCATGAACGGCGGGGTCTGGATCAGGAACAGGGTGTGATGGTCCTGGGTGCCGCCGGGCCGCAGGAACGGTCCGGTGTCGGCGAAACGGTCGGTGCAGACGAAGCCCAGGCGCTGGTAGAACGCCTCGGCCCGGTCCGGATCCGGCACGAAATACACCACATGGGACAGGCTGCGCGGCAAGGCCGGCATGTCGTTGCTCGCACCCAGCGCATTGACCGCACGCGCTGCCGGCGCCCCCGGAGCATGGCTGGCTTCGCCCGGCAGGTCGAGGGTACGGCGCCGGGTGATGCGAAAGCCGAGGGCGAAGCCCATGTCGTCCACGCAGCGCAGCACGCCATCCTCGCCGCGCTGCACTTCGCGGTCCTTGCCCAGCTCGGCCTCGATGGCCTGCAGGGTAGCTTCGTCGGCGACGCCGTACACGGTTTCGCGCAGGGTGGTGGCGGTTTCCATGGCCGGCGGCAGACGCGGGTCGTGGCGAGGGCGGATCAGCACGCCAGTGCCATCGAGGGCTTCGAGCCAGCCGCCGCTTTCGTCGATATCGCAAGGCTTGAGACCGTAGTCGGTCATGTACTGCACGCAGTCGGCGACGTTGTCCACGCCGAAGACCAGGTAATCGGGTCCGATGATGTTCATGATGGTGTTCTATCCAGGGTTCAGGCGGTGCGGCCGCCGAGGGTTTCGGCGACCCAGTCGGCGATGTACTGGCCCGCATTGATGGAGTTGTCGAAGCTGGAGTGCTGTACGCCGCCTTCGCGGGAGGTGAAGATCTTCAGCTCGCGCTTGGGGCTGTTGACCAGTTGCTCGTAGGTGCGGTGTGCCCATTTGAGCGGGATCTGCGAGTCCTGCTCGCCATGGGTGACCAGGAAGGGCACGCGGATCTTCTCGACGACGCCATCGAGGTGGACGTTCTCGGCGATCTGCATGAACGCCTCGATGTCCTTGCCGCCCCAGACCCAGCGCACATGCTCCCAGTAATGCGGCACCGGGAAGCTGCCTTCGCGCTCCAGGCGGCGTTTCTGCACATCGCGCCAGTCATGGTTGGCGCCCCACACCACGCCGCAGGCGAAGCGCGGTTCGAAGGCCACTGCGCGCGGGCAGTAGTAGCCACCGAGGGACACGCCTTCGCAGCCGATGCGCTTGGGATCGATGTCTGCGCGGTCCTGCAGCCAGTCCACCACGCGGCTGGCCCAGTGCTCGGCGTCGTAGCGCGCCTTCAGGTCATGCAGGCGCAGGGCTTCGCCGGTGCCGGGCTGGTCGATCAGCAGCGAGGCCACGCCACGCCTGGCCAGCCATGCGGGCAGGCCGACGCGGTATTTCATTTCCTTGGTCGAGTCCAGGCCGTTGAGCTGGACCAGCACCGGTGCCGGGCCGCTGACCCCTTCGGCGCGCACGTAGAGGCCGGAGAGCACCTTGCCCTCATAAGGAATTTCGACCCGTTCGCAATTCTCCTTCGACAGCGTGATGCCGCGGGCGAAGGTGTCGAGGAAGCGCTGGTACAGCGCCATGCGCCCGGGGGCGCCGTGGGCCTGGAGGCGTTCGCAGGTCAGGTAGTAGGTGGCCGCACGGTTGTATTTCTCGCCGGCGGACAGCAGCCGGCCGCGGGCTTCGTCCTCGGCAGCCAGCTCGCAAAGCTTGTCGGCCATTTTCGCCCAGGTCTCGCGGAAGGCCCGGGTGCCTTCGGCATCAGGCTGTTTCGCGGCCTCTTGCAGCGGCTCGCACATCTCGACGATTTCGCCGATGCGGGCGCCCATCTCGATGGCCAGGTTGACCGAGAGGTTCCACACGTAGTTGCTCGGGAAGTAACGGAACATGGTTGTTTTCCTTCTTGTTATGCACGTCGCCGGCCTGCGCTGCAGATCTGCCGAAGCACGCGGCGACCGCCCTTCGGGCAGCCGTTGCAAACTCGCATGGGCTCCGGGAATCGGACAAATCGCTTGTTCGGATGGCAGCTATCCGGTGACGCGATACATGGCGCGGAGGGGGAGTTGGAGCGGGGGGAGACGTTGGGTGCTCCGTGCCGAGCACTGGTCTTTAGCTTCACGCGTCTCCTGTGGGAGCGGGTTTACCCGCGATTGCTGTAGTGAATTCACCATAGCAATCGCGGGTAAACCCGCTCCCACAGGGTACGCGTCGTGCCTTGGAACTGTTCTTTGTGCGACAGCGCAGCCTGAAAGGCTGAGCGGACTCCCACAGGGGGCCGAGTCGGTTTTGAAGGAAGCGTCAGGCCGCCAACGGTGTCGCGCTCGCCATTTCCAGCAATTTCCCCCGTAGCCACGCCAGCACCGGATCCCGGTCGAGGCTGCGGTGCCAGCTCATGTACTCCTGCATCGCCGGCAGGTTGACCGGTGGCGCGACGATGCGCAGCGGCAGGTTGCGTGCATACAGCCGGGCCAGGCGGCCGTGTACCGTGGCCACGCGCTGGGTGCCGATCACCAGTTGCGGCAGGGTGTTGAAGTCGTGGGTGATCACTTCGAGCCGGCGCTTGCAGCCGTATTCGCTCATGAACCATTCCTCGATCCCCGGCGTGCGACTGCGCCCGAATACCACCGAGACATGCCCCAGCTCCAGGTATTGCTCCAGGGTCAGGCGCTCGCCCACCGCCTGGTTGTCCTGGCACACCACGCAGACGTGCTGCTCTTCGAAGAGCAACTGCGACGGGTGCTCCTTCACGATGTAGTGGTCCGGCGCGATCATCAGGTCCACTTCCCCGCGCATCAGCATTTCCCGTGCGGTTTCGCCAGGGCTGATCAGTTCGAAGGTCATCAGCGGCGCGTGCCGGTTGATCTCGCGGATGACTTCGGCGAACAGCACGCTGATCAGGTAGTCGGAGGCCATGATGCGGAAATGCCGTTTGCTTTCGGCGATGTCCTGCACCGGCTTGGCGGTGATCGAGGTCTGGATCTTGAGCAGCACTTCGCGCACCGGAATTTCCAGGTCGCGGGCCAGTGGAGTGAGCATCATCTTGCGCCCGACCTGGACCAGCAGGTCGTCCTCGAAGTAGGTGCGCAGCCTGCCCAGCACCCCGCTGGTGGCCGATTGGGTCATGTGCAGACGTTCGGCGGCTCGGGTGATGTTCTGCTCTTCGAGCAGGACATCCAGCGCCACCAGGAGGTTCAGGTCCAGGTGTTTGAAGCGCATGGCAGGCATCTCGTTGTTGTATTTATTTTCGCGATACCCTGCATCCCCAGTAACGATTAGTCAAATCCTTCCCCGGTTCCTAGCCTGTGCTTCCAGCCTCCTGCCCGAGGGCTGATCCAGACAACAAGAACAAGGGAAATACGCATGAGCGATATCAACAGAGTATTGATCGTGGGCGGCGGCATCGGCGGCCTGTGCGCAGCGATCGCGCTGCGGCGCCAAGGGGTCGAGGTCGACCTGGTGGAGATCAAGTCGGAGTGGACGGTGTACGGCGTCGGCATCATCCAGCAGAGCAACGTGGTCCGGGAAATGGCCCGCCTCGGGGTGCTCGATCGCTACCTGGACGCTGCCTACCCCTTCGAGGACGTCGGCATCTACGACCTGCAGGGCAAGGCCCTGGCGCGCATTCCCGGGCAGCGCCTGGCCGGTCCGCAATACCCGGCCAACGTCGGCATCTCGCGCCTGGCCCTGCACCAGGTGCTGAGCGATACCGCCATCGAACTCGGTACCCGGGTACGCCTCGGCATCAGCGTGGCTTCCTATGAAGAATTTCCCCTCGACCTCAATGTGAGTTTCACCGACGGCTCCAGTGGCCGCTATGACCTGATGATCGGTGCCGACGGCGTGTATTCGAAGATCCGCGGCCTGCTCTACGGGGATACCTATACCCCGCGCTTCACCGGCCAGGCCGTGTGGCGCTACAACTTCCCCCGGCATCCCTCCATCGACCACCTGGCCAGCTACACCGGCGCCGAAGGCAATGCCGGGCTGGTGCCGTTGTCGGACGGCCTGATGTACATGTTCTCTACCTCCCATGAGCCGGAAAACCCCTGGTTCGAGAAAGACCAACTGGCGGCCACCATGCGCGACCGCATCGCCGGAATCGGCGGGCTGGTCGGCGAGCTGCGCGAGCAGATCACCGATGACAGCCAGGTGGTCTACAAGCCGATGGAGGTGCTGTTCGTCGATGACCCGTGGTTCAAGGGCCGGGTGATCCTGATCGGCGATGCGGCCCATGCCACCACGCCGCACCTGGGGCAGGGTGCCGGGATGGCCATCGAGGATGCCCTGGTGCTGGCCGAGGAACTGTTCGGCGACGGTGACCTGCGGACCCGCTTGCAACGCTTCATGATGCGCCGCTTCGACCGCTGCAAGTACATCGCCGAAAACTCGATCCTGGCTGGCGAACGGGAAATGGCCCGGGATGCCGGGTTCGACCGGGTCGGGCTGACCAAGGCGATGCTGGCGCGCACGGCCGAGCCGATCTGAACAGCGTTACGCGGACTCTGTGGGAGCGGGTTCACCCGCGATTGCGCTAGTGAATTCACTGACGTCATCGCGGCGGTTCGGCGCTCCGATGAACCCGCTCCCACAGAGTCCGCGTAAATCCATGAGTCATGTGGAAGGAAGCAAGTGTGTCGAACGTTCCTGTTCTGCTATGCCACGAACACCATCTGCAAGAAGGCCAGGCCCGCGGCTTCGACCCTTGGCACCAGGGCCGCGACACCGTCCTCGCCTTGAAGTGGAAGGGCAAGATCAAGGCCTACCGCAACCTGTGCCCGCACCTCGACGTCGCCATGCAATACCGCAAGGACCGTTTCATGTCCGGCGACGGCCAGCACATCGTCTGTTTCGCCCACGGCGCGCTGTTCGATCCCGCCGACGGTTCCTGCCTGCTGGGCCCTTGCCTGGGCCAGTCACTCCAGGCCCTGGAAATCCACCAGGACGAGCAGCTCAATCTGTGGATTCACTAGAGTGATAACTTGTACACAAAATCAACCCTAAAGATTCACGATGCTTCGGCCGAAAACCAATAGATGGCAAGGTGCCATTATCTGACCAATGGATCAACTTCTGCCTGGATCGTGACTCTTTCATGAGAATAAAAACCAAGCTTGCCCTTGCCTTCATATCCGTAGCCATCCTCCCTGTCAGCCTGGTCGGCATCATGGCCGTAAGCAATACCCGGTCTGACGCGGTGAGCCAGTTCCTCGACAGCAGCACCCGTGAAATCCGCCAGATCGACGGCAACATGCGGCAGTTCTTCGACGGAACGCAGCAGAACGTCGATCAGATGGCCAAGGATCCTGTATACACCTCTGTCGCCAGCCTGAAACATTACCAGGGCCCGGATGCTGCGCAGCAGCCGTTGCCGGAATCCGCCAGGCAAGTGATCGCCCGCTTCGCCCAGTACGGCGAGACCCACCCGGCCGCGGCCATCCTGTCCATCGGCCTGGAAGACGGCAGCTATGCCAAGTGGCCGGATGATCCGAAACTGGCCAACTACGACCCGCGCACCCGTCCCTGGTACAAGGCGGCCATGGCCAGCCCCGACAGGACCGTACGCACCAGCGCGTATTACTACGACAAGGACGATGTCGCGCTGGTCGGCACCGCGCGCGCCATGCTCGACGAGGCTGGCAAGGCCAAGGGTGTGTTCGTGGTCAGCGTTTCCCTGAAAAACCTCACCGAACTGGTCAAGAGCATCAAGCTGGGTGACAGCGGCTACGTGATGCTGATCGAAAACGACATCGTGCTGGTCGACCCGCGTGACAGCGCCCACAGCTTCAAGCCGCTCAAGGACCTGGGCGAACCTTATGCCAGGCTGGCCGCGACCACCCAGGGCTCGACGGCGGTGGAGATCGGCGGGACCCGCTACATGGCCAATGTCTGGACCTCGCCCGGCCTGGGCTGGCGCTTCGTCGGCCTGATCGAGGAGCAGGAAGTGATGGCCACGGCCACGCGCATGACCTGGCTCACCGCCGGCATCGTGATCGTGCTGGGCTTGCTGTTCGCGGTGATCGCGGCGGCCTTCTCGCGGGTTATCGTCAAGCCGATCGGCCAGGTCAGCAGCGGCCTGCAGTCGATTGCCGAGGGCGAGGGCGACCTGCGCCAGGACCTGCGCGTCCACGGCAAGGACGAAACCGCCGAACTGGCAGGCTGGTTCAACAAGTTCCTCGCGGCGATCCGTCAACTGATCCAGCGCATCGGCGCAGCCTCCACCAACCTGCATGACGCGTCCCGGGCCAACAGCGAGATGGCCGGGAACATGAACGAGGCCGCCGGTCGCCAGCGCGAGGCCGTGGAATTGGTGTCCACCGCGTTCAACGAAATGGTCGCCACCGCCAATGAAGTGGCACGTTCCTGCAGCAGCGCGGCCGACTCCGCGGAGAACGGCCATCGCCGGGTGGCCGAAGGCAAGCAGCAGATCGAGCAGACCACCGAGAACGTCAACCGCCTGGGCAGCCGCCTGGTGGAGTCGTCCCAAGCCATGCTCGAACTGGAGGCCGGCAGCCGCAGCATCAACCAGATCCTCGGTACCATTCGCGGTATCGCCGAGCAGACCAACCTGCTGGCGCTCAACGCGGCCATCGAGGCTGCGCGGGCGGGAGACCAGGGCCGGGGCTTCGCCGTGGTCGCCGACGAGGTACGCGCGCTGGCCAAGCGCACCTCCGATTCCACCGGGGAAATCGACCAATTGCTCAACAGCCTCGGCAGCAAGACCCAGGAAGTCTCGGAGAAGATGGAAAGCTGCCTGGACCTGTCCCGGGCCAGTGTCTCGTCCATCGAAAATGCGCGGGACAGCTTCGAAGGCATCCAGCTTTCGGTCAACGAGATCCGCGACCAGAACCTGCAGATCTCGGCAGCGGCCGAAGAGCAGCACAGCGTCGCCGAGGAGATCAACCGGCATATCCAGCAGATCTACGACGAGGCGCGGGTGGTGGAGCAACTGGCAGGCTCTGCTCGGGAGGATTCGGGACGGCTTTCGGAGCTGTCGCAGGAATTGCATCAACTGGTGGGGCGGTTCAAGTCGTAACGCCGTGATGGCCCTTTCAACCCCTTGTTTTCGCATAGCATTTTTCGCTTCTTGGACAGTGGGACCTTTTTCCAGATGCGATTCGGATATGCAGGTGCGGTGGCCCTGGTGCTGATGTCGGTGATGACCTCGGCCCAGGCCAGGGAGTTGAACAGGAAACAGATCGAAATGTGCCGCTGGGGCTCGGAAGTGGCCCGCTCGGCACAGCACTCGAAGCTCTCCGGGACCACCCTGTGGCGGGCCCGGGAGAATCTCAAGACGCGCAAGTACGCGGAACGATGGATGCCGCGGATGGCCGTGGGCATCACCGAGCAGACCTACGCCAGCCGCAGCCGCCTGCAACCGGCCTCGGTGAAGAAGACCTACTACGATGGCTGTATTCGCCACGAGCGTAACCGTATTGCCAGGCGCTAGGTCACGCCTCGACTGGACAGCGGCTGCGCTGCGCGGCCGCTGCTTCCAGCGGTTTGCGTCAAGCCTTCAGTGCGTTACGCACACCTTCTCCGGCGGCCGCAACGACCCGATATACACCGCCACCACCGTGAGCAACGCCCCACCGATCTGGACTGCGGAACTGGGTTTCTGCAGCAGGGCGACATCCACGAAATAGGTGATCACCGGTTCCAGCAGCAGGATCAACCCCGCCAGCCCCAGGCTGATATGTCCGATCGAGCGGTTCACCAGCAGCCAGCCTGCGAACTGCACCATCACCCCGTAGATCACCAGCATCAGCAAGGTCTGCCCGTCAGCGATAACCAGGCTCTCGCCGCGCAGCAGCGCATAGCCCAGCATCACCAGTCCGGCCCACAGGCTCAGGTTGAGCATCTGCGCGAGCTTGTCGCCGCCGCCGCAGGGCAATTGGCTGGCGGCCTTGAGGTAGTAGACGCAGACCGCGTAGGCCAGGCCCGAGGCAATCCCGAACAGTACGCCGCGTACGCCGGCTTCGCTGCTCATCTCCGGCGCCAGCAGCAGGTACAGGCCGAAGAACGCGAGGCCGATGGCGAGGCTGAAGTTCAGCGACGGTTTTTCCTTGAGCAACCAAAGGCCCAGCAGGGTCATGAAAAACACCTGGCAGTTGGTCAGGATCGATCCGATCCCCGGGCCAACGATGTAGATGCTGTGGTGCCAGAGGATCAGGTCGATGGCCAGGAACAGGCCGGCGAGGGCAGTGAGGCGCACGGCCGCCGCCGATGGCAGGCGTACCGGTACCCGGCGCCATTTCAGGCAGAGGTAGAACAGGATCGAGGCGAATAGCATGCGGTAGAAACCGGCACCACCCGCGCCGATATCGGCGAAGGCCACGGCCAGTGCCGAGAGGCTGAGCATCAGGCCGCCAGTGGTGAGTTCCAGGAGGGCACGTTTGTTTTGCATGTGGAAGGCATCGCTTGCAGGTTTGCTTGGGAACGCAGAACCTATCAGGCCTGCCTTCGCAACGATTGGACGAAACTGGACAGCCAATGACGCCGCACGAGAAGGACTTTTGCCGTTTCCTGCGCATTCCCGAAGGGGGCTGCGAGCTGCTCAGCGCGCGCTACAGCCAGCAGCATTTCGGCAGGCATGCCCATGATCGATATGCCTTCGGGGTGATCACCCACGGGGTGGAAAAGCTGTATTACCGTGGCGCCCACCACCTCGGCGGCAGTGGCACCGTGGTGACCCTGAGCCCGGGGGAGATCCATGACGGGGTGCCGGTGGACCAGGCTGGGTGGGTCTACCGCATGCTGTATGTCGATCCTTGCTGGTTGAACGAGCATGTGCTGGCCGGACGTCATGCCAGCCAGTACGTGCACCTGTTTCGCGCGCCGATGAGCGATGATCCGGCGCTTGCCCGGTGCCTGCTCTCGGCCCATGGTCGCCTCGCCGATTCGCTGTTGCCGCTGGAGCGCGAGACGCTGCTGGTCGAGACGCTAGCCGCTCTGTTCGAACGGCACGGGCATGACCTGGCTCGCCCCGGTCGTCCCGAGCGCGAAGCGGTGCGGCGCATTCGCAGGCGTCTTGACCATGAGGCGGAGCACAACCTGTCCTTGGAAACCCTTGGCCTGGATGCCGGGATGGACCCGCTCTACCTGATCCGCGTGTTCAAGCGCGAGGTCGGGGTGGCACCGCACAGTTACCAGATCCAGAAGCGAGTGGCGCGGGCCCAGGCGCTGTTGCGCCTGGGTACCGACCTGGCCGAGACGGCCCTGGCCTGTGGCTTCTTCGACCAGAGCCATATGACCCGCGCCTTCAAGAAGGTGGTCGGGGTGACCCCGGCGGCGTTCCGGTCGCGTTGATGGCTCGCTCGGCGTCCCTCGATCTGCTCAAGTGGCTGGCGATCGTCAGCATGATCGGTGATCACCTGCGTTACCTGTGGCCGCAGCAGGAGTGGCTGTTCATCCCCGGGCGCCTTGCGTTCCCGTTGTTCTGCCTGGCGCTGGCGGCGAATGTGCTGCGCGCGACGACTATCCAGTGGCGATACCTGTGGTGGTTCCTGGGGTTTTCGCTGCTGTCCGAGGTGCCGTATCGCTGGCTCGACAACGGCTCGCCGACCCTGAACGTGATGCCGACCCTGGGCCTTGGCCTGCTGCTCGCCTGGGGTGTGCATCTGCGCACCCGTGCCGCGACATGGCTGGCGCTGGTGGCTGCGTTTGTCGCGACGCTGGGCAGCGCCTGGCTGATGTACGGTCTGCCGGGCGTGCTGCTGCCGGCGGCGTTGCTGATCGCGTTGAAAGAGCGGCGGTTTGCCTGGCTGGCAGGATTACTGGCGGTCGCCGGGAATTTCACCAATGGTTGGCTGTTCCAGCATCCGCTGGCGCCGGTTTCGCTGATGGTAGCCGGTACCGCGTTCATGGCGGTGTCGCTCGGCCTGGCCTTGCTGCGCCACGAATGGCCCGGCCCGGTGCCGCCGGTGGGGCGGTGGGCCTGGGCGTTCTATCCGTTGCACCTTGCCGCGATCAGCGTGTTCGCTCACATGGTTCCGGCGGGCACCGGCTTCTAGACATTCAGCGGATCCTCCCGATCCTCCTTGTCCTTGCGCAACTGCGCCGGGTCTGTTGCTTCCACCTCGCTCAGCGGCCTGATCAAGGTCTGTGCCGCCACTGCCGCCTGCATCTGCGGCTCCATCCCGGCCATGGACTTGATCTCGCTTTCTTCCTTCAGGCGCAAGGCGATCTGCTTGTCGATCGCGTCCTTCTTCTCGGGTGGCAGGGCCTCGTAGTCTGCCTCGGTCAGGCCCAGCTCGCCGAGCATCTTCAGGCGGATCTTCTCCGCTGGCGAAAGCGCCATGTAGTCACGGAATTCCTGGGCTGCGCTGCGGCTGGTCGCGTCGCTGTCGGCGGGGTTCTGCAAGGCTACCTTGAGCTTGGCGAACGCTTCGTCCTGCGCGTCCTTGGCATCCTGGTAGGTGGAGCTGGAAGCGTTGCGTGTTGCCGCCGCACTGGCGACGGTGGAAAGCAGCGACACGTTGGCTGTCTGCACCTGATAGGTTTGCTCGTCCACGCCGCTGACGGCGGGCAGGTTTCGCTGTTGCTGGACGGCAGCGTTCTGCCAGCCATGGCCATTGATGATGCTCACAGGATCGATCTCCTTGAATGGGACCACCAGTACGGGCAATAGCTGTGCCAGTCTGGTCAAACCCCTGTGTCCCGGGGCTTTGATCCTCCAAAGGGTGCGCCGCTGTGCCTCCGTGCGGAAACCCCTTGCCGCTTGCGGCAAGCCGGGCGGCATTAAAGTTTGCCTGCGTGATGCCGATCACAAGATCACTACAGCCGGGCCATGACCCGGCAGCCCATGCGGTTGGAGTTCCCTGCCGGTCGGGCAGGGGGACGTCGCCTTGCGTCCACTTCAATTCATGGCCCGCCCGGCGGGCATCAGTCTTAATGAGGAAGAGGCACCCATGAATCTCTACATCAACCAGTTGCAGAAGAAGCCGGCATTCCGCGAGCAGGTCTATGCGGGCGACATCTTCCTCGATACCCATCTGCGCAGCGCCCATGAGCTTTGCGCCCTGGCCCGGCACAGCATCACCGAAGCCTTCGACGGCGAGACCGACCACCTGTCGCTGCACAAGAAGATGCCGGTGGAAACCTTCGTCGAGCACGTCACCCGGCTCAAGCGCAAGTTCACCAACGGGCCACAGGCCAAGGCGCTGATCCGCGACTACATCCTGGAAATCGGTGCCGACCCGAACGACTACATCTTCGACGTCCCGCGGGTGCGCGTGGTCCCCAACTACGACTACCTGCACGCCGGCGTCAGCTATGCCTACAAGCCTCACCGCGATACCTGGTATGGCAGCGTCGATTGCCAGCTCAATACCTGGATGCCGATCTACAGCATCGAGCCCGGGCAGACCATGATGATCAACCCGGCGTACTTCACCAGGCCGGTGCAGAACTCGTCCCCCAGTTGGAGCCTGACCGACTGGATCAGCAACCAGCGCCTCAAGGCCAAGGACAACATCACCCAGGAAAGCCGTGTGCACCCCGTGCCCCTGGAAGAGATCGACACCAGTGCCGAACTGCGCATCGCCGGCAACAGCGGCGAGATCCTGATGTTCTCCGGCGCCCACCTGCACGGTACCGTGGCCAACCACACCGACCGCATCCGCTTCAGCGTGGACTTCCGCCTGATCCACCTGCAGGACCTGATTCACAAGCGCGGCGCGCCGAATGTCGACAACGGTTGTTTCGACGTGGAAGCCGGCTTCAAAGACCTTTTCCATGCCAGCGACTTTTCGCAATTCCAGGGAGTTAACCCATGACCAAGCGTCGTCTGACCGCTGCCGAGGTCGAGTACAACGAAAAGCGCGCCAGCGTGCTGAGCCGTGTCGATGCCCAATACGTGGCCGATGCCCCCTTCGTCTTCGCCAACCGCATCGCCGTGACTGCGGCGCTGTCGCGGATCGAACTGTTCAAGATGGTCCAGGACATCCCTGGCGCCATCGTTGAATGCGGCGTGTACAAGGGCAACTCGTTGATGCTCTACATGCAGCTGTCGATGATCCTCGAGCCGTATGCGATCAACCGTTCGATCATCGGCTTCGACACCTTCCAGGGCTTTGCCAGCATCGATGCCAAGGAAGACCCGGCGGACATCAACGAAAGCATGTTCTCCGACACCGACGAAAGCCTGATCCAGGACATGATCGATGCCAACGACCTGGTGCGTCCGGTCAACCGCATCCCGCGTTGCGAGATCGTCAAGGGCGACATCCTTGAAACCGTACCGGCCTTCGTCAAGACCCGCCCGGACCTGGTAGTGGCCATGCTGATCCTTGACACCGACCTGTACTCGTCGACCAAGGTCGCCCTGGAAACCTTCCTGCCGTACATGCCGAAGGGCGCCATCGTGGTCCTGGACGAAGTCGCCTATCGCAACTTCCCCGGCGAGACTGCCGCGCTGCGTGATGTGCTGGACCTGAACAAGGTGGAGCTGAAGCGTTTGCCGTTCGATTCTTCGGTGGGGTATTTCCGCGTCTGAATGGACTGCTGGAACACAAGAAGGCCGCTCATTGAGCGGCCTTCTTTGTTTGTACGCGGACATTGTGGGAGCGGGTTCACCCGCGATTGCTATTGTGAACTCACTACCGCAATCGCGGGTGAACCCGCTCCCACAGGGTCCGCGTCCCGCTTTAGATATGCAGCGCATGCCCCAACGCCCGCAGCGCCGCTTCCTGCACCGCCTCACCCAGTGTCGGGTGTGCATGGATGGTCCCCGCCACATCCTCCAGCCGCGCGCCCATCTCCAGTGACTGGGCAAAGGCCGTGGACAGTTCGGAAACCCCGACGCCCACCGCTTGCCAGCCGACGATCAGGTGATTGTCACGCCGTGCCACCACGCGCACGAAGCCGCTCTTCGATTCCAGGGTCATGGCCCGGCCATTGGCGGCGAAGGGGAACTGCGCCACCAGGCAATCCAGTCCCTCTTCCTTGGCAGTTTCCGGGGTCTTGCCTGCCACCACGACCTCAGGATCGGTGAAGCACACCGCCGCGATGGCGGCAGGCGCGAAGGCCCGCTGCCTGCCGGCGATCAGTTCGGCGACCATCTCGCCTTGGGCCATGGCCCGGTGCGCCAGCATCGGCTCACCTGCCACGTCACCGATGGCCCAGACGTTGCGCATGCTGGTCTGGCAGCGCTCGTCGATGGCGATGGCGGCGCCGTTCATCTTCAGGTCCAGGGCTTCGAGGTTGAAGCCTCTGGTCCGCGGACGACGTCCCACGGCGACCAGCACCTGGTCGGTTTCCAGGGACAACTCCTCGCCATCCGGCGTGCGCACCTTCAGGTGTTTGGTCGCGGCGTCGAAGCCTTCGACGCTGTGCCCGAGGTACAGCTGCACGCCAAGCTTCTTCAGCGATTCGGCCACCGGCTGGGTCAGTTCGGCGTCGTAGGTCGGCAGGATGCGCTCGCGGGCTTCCACCACGCTGACCTCCACGCCGAGCTTGCGGTAGACGATGCCCAGCTCCAGGCCGATATAGCCGCCGCCGACCACGGTCAAGCGCTTGGGCAGGGCCTTGGGCGACAAGGCTTCGGTGGAGGAGATCACCGCGCCGCCCAGCGGCAGCATCGGCAATTCGACGCTGCTGGAACCGGTGGCGAGCAACAGGTGCTCGCAGCGGATGCGCAGGTCCTGCCCGTCGATTTCCACCAGCTTGCCGTCGATGATCCTGGCCCAGCCGTGGATCACCTTGACGTCGTTTTTCTTCAGCAGGGCGGCAACGCCAGTGGTCAGGCGGTCGACGATGCCGTCCTTCCAGGCCACGCTCTGCCCGATATCCAGGCTTGGCGTGGCGACCTTGATGCCGAGCGTGGATTTGCGGCTGTGCAGCTCGGTCTGATGGAACTGCTCGGCCACATGGATCAGCGCCTTCGACGGAATGCAGCCGATGTTCAGGCAGGTGCCACCGAGGGCCTGGCCTTCGACCAGGATGGTGGGGATGCCCAGTTGCCCGGCGCGGATCGCGGCGATATAGCCGCCGGGGCCGCCGCCGATGATCAGCAGGGTGGTGTCCAGGGTCTGCATGCTTACTCCACGAACAGGCTGGCGGGTTGTTCGAGCAGGCCGCGCACGGCCTGGATGAATTGTGCGGCGTCCATGCCATCGACCACCCGGTGATCGAAGGAGCTGGAGAGGTTCATCATCTTGCGGATGACGATCTGGCCGTTGACCACCATGGGCCGCTCGACGATGCGGTTGACCCCGACGATCGCCACTTCCGGGGTGTTGACCACCGGCGTGCTGACGATGCCGCCCAGCGCGCCGAGGCTGGTCAGGGTGATGGTCGAGCCGCTGAGTTCGTCGCGGCTGGCCTTGTTGCTGCGTGCGGCCTGTGCCAGGCGCGAGATCTCACTGGCGTTATGCCACAGGCTGCCGGCTTCGGCGTGGCGCAGCACCGGCACCATCAGGCCGTTGTCGCCCTGGGTGGCGATGCCCACGTGCACCGCGCCGTGGCGGGTGATGACCTGGGCTTCGTCGTCATAGGTGGCGTTGATCTGCGGGAAGTCGCGCAGGGCCACGACCATGGCGCGCACCAGGAACGGCAGCAGGGTCAGCTTGCCGCGGCTTTCGCCGTATTTGCCGTTGAGGTGCTGGCGCAGTTCTTCCAGGGCGCTGACGTCGATCTCTTCCACATAGCTGAAGTGGGCGACGCGGCGCTTGGCGTCCTGCATGCGCTGGGCGATCTTGCGGCGCAGGCCGATCACCGGGATCTGCTCGCTGTCCTCGCGCTTGGCGTAGCCGCCCGGGGCGCCGTTGCCGCTGCGGGTCGGCTGGGTGAGGAAGGCGTCGAGGTCCTCGTGGAGAATGCGCCCGGCCGGGCCGCTGCCGTGGACGTAACGCAGTTCGATCCCGGCATCCCAGGCGCGCTTGCGCACGGCGGGGGAGGCGAGGGGTTTTTCATTGGCGCCACGGGGTACGATCGGTGCCTTCTCGACCGCTGCGGCGGCGATGTGCGGTTTGGCCGCCGGCGCTTCCACCGCTGCCGGAGCTGGAGCCGGTTTCGGCTCGGGTGCTGCTGCAACCACCGGTGCCGGCTTGCCGGCGCTTTCCTGATGATTGCCGGCCCCTTCGACTTCGATGCGGATCAGCTCGCTGCCCACCGCCATGACCTCGCCGGGCTGGCCGCCCAGGGCCAGGACCTTGCCGGAGACCGGCGAAGGAATTTCCACCGTGGCCTTGTCGGTCATGACATCGGCCACCACCTGGTCCTCGGTGATGGTGTCACCGACCTTGACGAACCATTCCACCAACTCTACCTGCGCGATGCCTTCGCCGATGTCCGGCATCTTGATGACGTGCGTGCCCATTCAGACCTCCATGACCCGTTTCAATGCCGCACCGACCCGCGAAGGGCCAGGGAAGTACGCCCACTCCTGCGCGTGCGGGTAGGGGGTGTCCCAGCCGGTGACGCGTTCGATGGGCGCTTCCAGGTGGTGGAAGCAATGTTCCTGGACCAGCGACACCAGCTCGGCACCGAAGCCGCAGGTGCGCGTGGCTTCATGCACCACTACGCAACGGCCGGTCTTCTTCACCGACTCGACGATGGTTTCCAGGTCCAGCGGCCACAGGCTGCGCAGGTCGATGACCTCGGCATCGACGCCGGTTTCCTCGGCGGCGACCTGGGACACGTAGACCGTGGTGCCATAGGTCAGCACGGTAACGTCGTTGCCCGGACGGGTGATCGCCGCCTTGTCCAGCGGCACCGTGTAGTAGCCGTCCGGCACGGCGCTGGCCGCATGCTTCGACCAAGGGGTTACCGGGCGATCATGGTGGCCGTCGAAGGGGCCGTTATACAGGCGCTTGGGTTCGAGGAAGATCACCGGGTCGTCGCATTCGATCGAGGCAATCAACAGGCCTTTGGCGTCGTAGGGGTTGGACGGCATCACCGTGCGCAGGCCGCAGACCTGGGTGAACATCGCCTCGGGGCTCTGGCTGTGGGTCTGGCCGCCGTAGATACCGCCGCCGCAGGGCATGCGCAGGGTCAGCGGGGCAACGAACTCACCGGCCGAGCGGTAGCGCAGGCGGGCCATCTCGGAGACGATCTGGTCGGAGGCGGGGTAGAAGTAGTCGGCGAACTGGATTTCCACGACCGGGCGCAGGCCGTAGGCGCCCATGCCCACGGCGGTGCCGACGATGCCGCTTTCCGAAATCGGCGCGTCGAACACCCGGGACTTGCCGTACTTGCTCTGCAGGCCCTCGGTGCAGCGGAACACGCCGCCGAAGTAACCGACGTCCTGGCCGTAGATGACCACGTTGTCGTCGCGCTCGAGCATGATGTCCATGGCCGAGCGCAGGGCCTGGATCATGGTCATGGTGGTGGTCGACATGGCGGTTTCAACCTGGATGGAAGTGTTGTGGTCGTTCATGTCAGATCCCCAGTTCCTGGCGCTGCCGGCGCAGGTGCGCGGGCATTTCCTTGTAGACGTCCTCGAACATCGAGGCCGGGCTCGGCATCTGGCCGCCGGCCAGGGTGCCGTACTGCTCGGCTTCCTTCTGCGCGGCGATGATTTCCGCGTCCAGCTCGGCACTGACCTGCTGGTGCTCTTCTTCGGACCAATGGCCGTTGGCGATCAGGTGCTGTTTCAGGCGCACGATCGGATCGCCCAGGGGGAAGTGAATCCAGTCGTCGGCGGGGCGGTATTTCGAGGGATCGTCGGACGTGGAGTGTGGGCCGGCGCGGTAGGTGACCCACTCGATCAGCGTCGGGCCGAAGCCGCGGCGGGCGCGTTCGGCGGCCCAGCGCGAGGCGGCGTACACCGCGACGAAGTCGTTGCCGTCCACCCGCAGCGAGGCGATTCCGCAGCCCACGCCACGGCCGGCGAAAGTGGTGGCTTCGCCACCGGCGATGGCCTGGAAGGTGGAGATGGCCCACTGGTTGTTGACCACGTTGAGGATCACCGGGGCGCGGTAGACGTGGGCGAAGGTCAGGGCGGTATGGAAATCGGATTCGGCGGTAGCACCGTCGCCGATCCAGGCCGAGGCGATCTTGGTATCGCCCTTGATCGCCGAGGCCATGGCCCAGCCGACCGCCTGGACGAACTGGGTGGCAAGGTTGCCGCTGATGGTGAAGAAGCCGGCCTCGCGCACCGAGTACATGATGGGCAACTGGCGACCCTTGAGCGGATCGCGCTCGTTGGACAGCAACTGGCAGATCATCTCGGTCAGCGACACTTCCCGGGCCATCAGGATGCTCTGCTGGCGATAGGTCGGGAAGCACATGTCGCTGCGGTTCAGGGCCAGGGCCTGGGCACTGCCGATGGCTTCCTCGCCCAGGCTCTGCATGTAGAAGGACATTTTCTTCTGGCGCTGGGCGACCACCATGCGGCTGTCGAACTGGCGGGTCTTCATCATTGCCCGCATGCCCTGGCGCAGGACCTGCGGGTCGATGCCCTCGGCCCAGGGGCCTACGGCATTGCCTTCGGCGTCGAGAACGCGGATCAGGCTGTAGGCCAGGTCCGAGGTATCGGCAGGTTCGACGTCGATGGCGGGTTTGCGGACTTGCCCTGCGTCATTCAGGCGCAGGTAGGAGAAATCGGTCTGGCAGCCTGGCCGGCCGGTGGGCTCGGGCACATGCAAACGCAGGGGGGCGTACTCGTTCATGCTTTTTACGCTCGCTCTGTCTTGTGTTTTTGTTGAGCTTTGACGCAGTAGCTACTGGGACCCGGCTTGTGACCGGGAAGTCAGTCTTGTCTTAATGATATTCCGGCCCCGGAAGAATATTTTTCTGATGTTCGTTGCCTTTGTTCGAGCGGACGGATAAATATTCTGCAAAAGAACAAAAGGCGGGAAGATTTATCTCATGCGCAAACTGGATCGCACTGACATCGGCATTCTTAACAGCCTTCAGGAAAACGCGCGGGTCACCAACGCCGAACTGGCGCGTTCGGTGAACCTGTCGCCGACGCCCTGCTTCAACCGGGTCAAGGCGCTGGAGGAATGCGGCGTGATCCGCCAGCAGGTGACCTTGCTGGCGCCGGAGGTACTGGGGCTGGACGTCAACGTGTTCATTCACGTCAGTCTGGAGAAGCAAGTGGAGCAGTCGCTGCATCGCTTCGAGGAAGAAATCGCCGAACGGCCCGAGGTAATGGAGTGCTACCTGATGACCGGGGACCCGGATTATCTGCTGCGGGTGTTGTTGCCGAGCATCCAGGCGCTGGAGCGGTTTCTCGATTACCTGACGCGGTTGCCGGGGGTGGCGAATATTCGTTCGAGCTTTGCCTTGAAACAGGTCAGGTACAAGACGGCGCTGCCGTTGCCGGCCAATGGGTTGACCCTGCGAGAGCCACGCTAGAAAGAGCACCGCCTATCCTGTGGGAGCGGGTTCACCCGCGATGACGATGGTGAATTCACCGACGTAATCGCGGGTGAACCCGCTCCCACAGGGTCCGCGTCCTATCAACAGGGTGTAGAAAATCACGATCAATCGCCGCCATCACCGCTTGATATTTTGAACAGCCCCTGAGTATGTTGTCCGGGTCGCCGTTTCCGGCATGCGAAAACAACAAGGACAGAGTCATGACGACCAATGTTCAGCGTTCCCTGGAAGAGCGCTTGACGGGCATTGATGAAATCGAATGCGTTACGCCGGATCTCAACGGCGTGCCGCGCGGCAAGGTGATGACGGCCGAGGGCTTCCTCGAAGGCCGACGCCTGCAACTGGCGCGAGGCGTGCTGTTGCAATGCATCATGGGCGGCTACCCGCCGGCGCGCTTCTATGGCGGCGACGATGGCGACCTGGCGCTGGTCGCCGATCCGGCGCAGATCCACCGCCTGCCCTGGAGCGCCGAACCCCGCGCCCTGGCCATCTGCGGTGCCGACGAATTGAGCGGCGAACGTTCCGGCCTGTCCACCCGCGGCCTGCTCAAGACAGTGATCGCCCGCTATGCCGCACGCGGCCTGGCGCCGGTGGTGGCGACCGAGCTGGAGTTCTTCGTTTTCGCGCCCAACACCGACCCGACCCGGCCATTCCAGCCTCCGCTGGGCCTGGACGGGCGCCGCGAAGATGGCCATTCGGCGTTCAGCGTCAGTTCCAACAACGGCCTGCGCCCGTTCTTCCAGGAGGTGTACCGCTGCATGGCCGCGCTCGGGCTGCCGCGCGATACCTTCATGCACGAGATGGGTGTCAGCCAGTTCGAGATCAACCTGCTGCATGGCGATCCGCTGCTGCTGGCCGACCAGACCTTCCTGTTCAAGCACCTGCTCAAGGAGGTCGCGCTCAAGCATGGCCTGACCGTGGTGTGCATGGCCAAGCCGCTGGCACATACCCCGGGCAGCTCGATGCACATTCACCAGAGCGTGGTGGAGATTGGCAGCGGCCGGAACGTTTTCAGCGATGCCGGCGGCAAGCCCACCGATACCTTCCTGCATTTCATCGGTGGCCAGCAGGCGTGCATGGCCGACTTCACCGCACTGTTCGCCCCGAACGTCAACTCCTACCAGCGCCTGTGCCATCCCTACGCATCGCCGAACAACGCCTGCTGGTCCGAGGACAATCGCGCCGCCGGCCTGCGCATTCCGGCCAGTTCACCCGTGGCCCGGCGTGTGGAAAACCGCTTGCCGGGGGCCGATGCCAACCCCTACCTGGCCATCGCCGCCAGCCTCGCCGCCGGCCTGCATGGCATCGAGAACGGCCTGCAACCGGCCCCGGCGATCCAGGGTGAGTTCGCGGTGCCGGATCACCTGTCGCTGCCGTGCACGCTGCATGCGGCGCTGGATCGCCTCAAGCGCAGCAGCCTGGCGCGTGAGCTGTTCGGCGAGGAGTTCATCGCCGGTTATATCGCCACCAAGACCCAGGAGCTGACCAGCTTCTTCGACGAGATCACCCCTTGGGAGCGGCGCGTGCTGGCGGCCCAGGCCTGACCGGCAATCCACGGAATAGAAGGCCGATTACGCGGGTTCCTGGCGTAATCGGCCTTTTGTTTTTTTCGCCGGTGCCGGCCGCGCGGCGGGAATAATCACTTATGCTTTCACGCAGTTTTTCCACCAGCCCAAGAGGTCGTTCGGGACGCTGATGCGCACTATCTGGAAGTCTTTTCGCGCGTTGTACTTCGCTGCTCTGATGATGTTGATCGGCTCCGGCCTGCTGAGCACCTACCTTGCCCTGCGCCTTAGCGCCGACCAGGTCGACAGCCTGTGGGTCGGTGCCCTGATGGCTGCCAACTATTTCGGCCTTGCCCTGGGTGGCAAGATCGGTCACCGCCTGATCGCCCGGGTCGGGCATATCCGCGCCTATGCCACCTGCGCCGGGATCGTCGGTGCCGCGGTACTGGGCCATGGCCTGGTCAGCTTCCTGCCGGCGTGGCTGTTCCTGCGGGTCATCGTCGGCCTCGGGATGATGTGCCAGTACATGGTCATCGAGAGCTGGCTCAACGAGCAGGCCGATGCCAAGCATCGTGGCGCGGTGTTCAGCGGCTACATGATCGCCTCCTACCTGGGCCTGGTCCTGGGCCAGTTGATCCTCGTGGTCCATCCGCAACTGGGCCCCGAGCTGCTGATGCTGGTGGCGATGTGCTTTGCCCTGTGCCTGGTGCCGGTGGCCCTGACCCGGCGCATCCACCCGGCGCCGCTGCGGCCGGCTCCGATGGAGCCGCGTTTCTTTATCAAGCGGGTGCCGCAGTCGTTGAGCACGGTGCTGGGCTCGGGGCTGATCGTCGGTTCGTTCTATGGCCTGGCACCGCTCTATGCCTCGAAGCAGGGCCTGAGTACCGAGCAGGTGGGTATCTTCATGGGCGTGTGCATCTTCGCCGGCCTGCTGGTGCAGTGGCCGCTGGGCTGGTTGTCGGACCGCTACGACCGTGCCGTGCTGATCCGCAGCGTGGCCATCGGCCTGGCGATCGCCTCGCTGCCGTTGGCGATCCTGCCCGGGGTGCCGATGGCGGTGCTGTTCGCGGCCGGCTTCCTGGTCTCGCTGCTGCAGTTCTGCCTGTACCCGCTGGCCGTGGCGTTCTCCAACGACCACGTGGAAAGCGAGCGGCGGGTCTCGCTGACGGCGATGCTGCTGGTCACCTATGGCGTCGGCGCGAGTATCGGGCCACTGGCGGCAGGGGTGCTGATGAAGGCCTTTGGCGACCAGATGCTCTATGCCTTCTTCACCTTCTTCGCTCTGGTGCTGGTCTGGCGCATTCGTCCCGATGCGGTCACCGGGTTGCACCAGGTGGAAGATGCGCCGTTGTCCCACGTGGCCATGCCGGCAGCCAGCTCGCCCCTGGCCGCTGCCCTCGACCCGCGGGTCAACGAGCAGGTGGTCCAGGAGCAGATGCAGACGCCGGTAGCGGCCGAGGATACCGAAGCCGAGGACGAGGCGGGGGAGGTCAAGGACGGGCAGGTGGTCGAGGAACCGGCCAAGCCGCTTTGAAACGAAACGGGGACCGCATGCGGTCCCCGTTTTCCTGTCAGTAGTCGTCTTTGTCGAAGCGTCGCGCTTCGCGCTGCAATTGATAGACGAAACTCTCGATCTTGCGCTGCATCTGCCCGGTCAGGTTATGGAAGCGCACGCCGGCGAAGGTGGCGTTCAGGCGCTCCTCGAAATGCAGATGGCGCAGTTCCACCGACATCTGGGTCAGGCTCAGGGGCCCGCTGGCGGCGAACTTGTCGTAGACCTGGCCCAGTTGCAGGCGCTCTTCGATATTGCCTTCGAAGCGCAGCTTGCAGCCGGTGGCAGAGATGTCCAGAAGCTTGCCGCGGATGGCACCCACGCCCTTGAGCTTGTCGCCGTCAAGGACGATGTCGACCAGTTGCGAGAGCTTGAGGGCGGCACGGAAGGCATTGCGGCGCTGATGGTAGGTCACTTCCTCGGGCAGGGTGCCGCGGTAGCAGCGCACGTCGCCGGAAGAGTCGATGGTCAGTGGCTGGTTGCATTCCCAGGCGATCCGCACGCCGTCATGGAAACCTTCGACCCGAAAGGGCTCGCCGTTTTCCAGGAAGCGCTCGCCGTCGCGGGGGATCATTTCATCCAGGGCCAGGACGTTGTTGTCACGGTCGACCTCGACCACGTAGCTCTGGAAACGCTGGCTGCGCTCATGGAAGGTAATGATCAGCGGATCATGGCTCTCTTGCAGCATCCGCAGGTTGGCGGCAATTTCCAAAGGCGTGTTGAACACCTTCGGAGGCTGCGGAGCTTCTACGTCATTGAACACGGTTGATGAATCTCCAGGCAAAAACGACACACGCACAAGGCATTTTGCCAGTATGCGCTATGGCTTGATAGAGGGTCACGCCTGGCTGAGCGCACGAGGCTTGGCAAGCGGCGAGGTCGAGCCCCGGCTGTCGTATAGCGAAGGGGCTTCGCCGCCCATGAGGATTCTGATCTGGTTGGCCGTGGTGGCCTGCTGAAGCGTGATGGATTCGCCGTTGCGCTCGTTGACCGTCTTGCACTCGTTGAGCAGGTTGCCCAGTACGTCGAGTTGCTGGAGCAATTGCGGGCCAAGGTGCGACTGGCTGGCCAGGGCCTCGACGCCGGCGCGATCCGGGGTCAGGCCGAGGCTTGCGAGCAGCTCGCTGCGCCGACGACCGTGCTGATCGAGCAGGACTACCAGCGACTGCTTGTAGGCCAGGATATCTTCCAGTGCCGGCATGTCACGGCCGTGCAGGGCGACGTATTCGTCCCGCAGCAGCTGCAGCAGTTGCTCGGCCGGGCCGATATCTTCTTCGATCAGTTGCAGCAGGGTCGTATCGTGCATGGCTGGCTCTTGGTCTTGGCGTCCTTGAAGTCAGCGCGCCGAGGGCTAGCGCTGGGCTTCGAAATTGAGCAGTTTGCTGGCCACGCGGTTGGCGTCGACCTGGTAGCTACCGTCGGCGATGGCCTGTTTCAACGCGGCCACGCGGTCGCTGTTGACGATGGGCTGGTCGCGCAGCTTGTCGCTGACCTGTTGCAACTGCTGGGCCTCATGGCTGAGGTGTACGGTCTCCCCGCTCTGTGCGGTAACGGCTGCCGCGTCGGACTGGCCTGCGCGATTGCTGGCGGCGCTTTCCTGGCTGGTGCCGGTGCGCAGGCCGCCCGTCACTGACGGGGAGTTATTCAAACGACTGAAGTCGATGACCATGATCAGAAAACCTCTCGGAAATAGGACGCTTGCCCTTTTTTCGGCCGACCCGAAAAAAACTTTAGGCACGAATTGACAGGCATTCGTGACAAGGTCGTCATTCCGTAATACGCACAGTCTAGAAAATGCGCTTCCTGATCGCCAGCGCTGATTCGTCGCGCGGTGGCCTGTGTCACAAGGTCACATCGAAACCTCCACCTCGCCGGGACCGGTTACCCTGGCCTTGACCACCCGCTTGGAGTTGAGGTTGCGTACCCGTATCTGCTCGCTCATCCCGCCCTTGCTCAGCGCTTCGCCGGGCATGCGCACGGCCAGCGTGCCACTGCGGGCGACGATGACCACATGATCACCTTTGCGGATCACCTCGGCCTGTTCCAGATGAACGGGGGTGATGACCTGGTCGATGACCATTGGTCGGACGACTTTCTGTCCTATGGCCTGGTCGAGGCTGGCGAGGAAGCCCTGGCCCAGCAGGCCGACGTCGCGTTCGCGCAGGGTCACGTCCTGTTCCTGGACCACGGCGTCACGCTTGAGTGGCCGGCTGACCACCACGACATCGCGGAACAGCTTGACCTGGGCCGGCACGAATACCGTCCACGGCGAACTGCCATCACAGCGCACCCGCACGGTCACCCGGCCCAGTGGCTGGGCCGGGCTTTCCAGGCTGGCGCCGAGCTGCTCGCTGCACAGCGGCATGCGCAGCCGCGGGTCGAGGTTGTTCACCTGGATCTCGTAGCGGCCTTCGGTCTGGCTCTTTTGCAAATAGTCTTCTACGGAAAACTCAAGAAACCCCTGGGTGACACCGATAAGCACTTCAGGCAAGGTGAAAGTGTCAGCCAGAGTTCGAGCGCCGGGAGTCAACAGGCACAGCGCAGCAAGGAAGCCGGGCAGATGGCGGTGCAGGCGTCGGAAAAATGTCGTTTTCGTATTCATGAAAGTAGAAAAGCAAGGCGCGTGCCTATCTGCGCGCTGCCCTAATGCTTCGTTTGAGGAGTCTGGCATGGCTGGTGTAATGGATTCGGTGAACCAGCGCACGCAACTGGTAGGACAGAATCGTCTCGAACTGCTGCTGTTCCGCCTGCGCGGCGAGCAGTTGTACGGGATCAACGTGTTCAAGGTACGGGAAGTGCTGCAATGCCCGAGCCTGACACTTCTGCCCAAGGCCAGTCGGGTCGTGCGCGGTGTCGCGAATATTCGTGGGGCGACCATCCCGATCCTGGATCTGGCGATGGCGACGGGTCTGCCTCCCCTGGAGAACCAGGACCCGAGCAAGAGCTTCGTCATCATTACCGAGTACAACACCAAGACCCAGGGCTTCCTGGTGCACTCGGTAGAGCGCATCGTCAACATGAACTGGGAAGAGATCCACCCGCCACCCAAGGGCACCGGGCGCGATCACTACCTTACGGCGGTGACCCGGGTCGACAACAAGATGGTCGAGATCATCGACGTCGAGAAGATCCTCGCCGAGGTGGCGCCTGCCTCCGAGTCGGTGTCCACCGGCGTGGTCAATGCCGAGGTGCACAGCAAGGCCGTTTCGCTGCGGGTGCTGACCGTGGACGACTCGTCGGTGGCGCGCAAGCAGGTCAGTCGCTGCCTGCAGACGGTCGGTGTGGAGGTGGTCGCGCTGAATGACGGACGCCAGGCACTGGAGTACCTGAAGAAACTGGTCGACGAGGGCAAGCGCCCGGAAGAGGAGTTCCTGATGATGATCTCCGACATCGAGATGCCGGAGATGGACGGTTACACGCTGACCGCGGAGATCCGCAACGATCCGCGCATGCAAAACCTGCACATCATCCTGCATACTTCGCTGTCCGGGGTATTCAACCAGGCCATGGTGAAGAAGGTCGGCGCCGACGACTTCCTCGCCAAGTTCCGTCCGGACGACCTGGCCCAGCGGGTGGTCGACCGGATCAATGCCACACACTAATTGCCGGGGGCGCAGGCCCCTGGCGTTGTACACGATTTAAGAGGCGGCACCATTGTCTACGGGTAATTTGGATTTCGAACAGTTCCGGGTCTTCCTGGAAAAAGCCTGTGGCATCCTGCTGGGCGAAAATAAGCAGTACCTGGTTTCCAGCCGTCTCAACAAGCTGATGGAGCAGCAAGGCATCAAGACGCTGACCGAGCTGGTGCAGCGCATCCAGAGCCAGCCGCGCAGCGGCTTGCGCGAGCAGGTGGTCGACGCCATGACCACCAACGAAACCCTCTGGTTCCGCGATACCTATCCCTTCGAAGTGTTGAAGAACAAGGTATTGCCGGAGATGCTGCGCAACAGCCCCGGGCAGCGCCTGCGCATCTGGTCGGCGGCCTGTTCGTCCGGGCAGGAGCCCTACTCGATTTCCATGACCCTCGACGAGTTCGAGCGGACCAACGTCGGCCAGTTGAAGATGGGCGCGCAGATCGTGGCGACCGATCTCTCCGGCGCGATGCTGGCTAACTGCAAGACCGGCGAATACGACAGCCTGGCGATCGCCCGCGGCCTGTCCCAGGAGCGCCTGCAGCGCTACTTCGATCCGAAGGGGCCGGGGCGCTGGGCAATCAAGGCGCCGATCCGCAGCCGTGTGGAGTTCCGCTCGTTCAACCTGCTGGACAGCTACGCCGCGCTGGGCAAGTTCGATATCGTGTTCTGCCGCAACGTCCTGATCTACTTCTCGGCGCAGGTGAAGAAGGACATCCTCACCCGCATCCATGCCACGCTGAAGCCGGGTGGTTACCTGTTCCTCGGGGCGTCCGAGGCACTCAATGGCCTGCCGGATCTGTACCAGATGGTGCAGTGCAGCCCGGGGATCATCTACCAGGCCAAGTAACGCCACGGGCCCCGTGGGAGCGGGTTCACCCGCGATTACGTCAGCGAGCACACCACCGTAATCGCGGGTGAACCCGCTCCCACAAGGTCCGGTGGATCCAGTGGGATCGGTGTTTTAGCCCAAGAAAAAGCCCCCGGCCTCACGACCGGGGGCTTTTCATTTCAGGCGATCAGAAGTCGTACCGCACCTTGGCGCTGAACACATCGGCATCGAAGCCCGATTTGCCGATGTAGTCGTAGTTCACGCCCAGGGTCACTGCGCCCAGCTTGTAGTCAGTACCGATACCGGCTTCGTAGCTGTTGCGCACGGCCTTGGCGCCGCTGGTGACGAACGGGGTGCTGCCGAGCAGGAAGGTCGAGGTGCTGCTGGCCTCGTCGGCGGCGAAGTCGTGGTAGGCCATCAGCCTGACCTGCGGCTCCAGGGTGCCGGCGCCGAGGTTGAAGCTGCCGGCAACACGCACACCGGCGCCCAGCTCGATGGCTTCGTAGCGCTGGTCCTCGACTTTCAATGCGGCCGACGAACCCTTCTCGCGGTAGCCATCGATGTTCACCTGGCTGTAGCGCGCCGCCAGCCGTGGCTCGACCAGCATTTGCGGGTTGATCTTCCAAGTGTAGCCGCCGACCAGGTTCAGGCCGAGCAGGTCGCTGTCGTAGCTGGCCTTGGCCTGGGTGCCGGCGATCCGGCGCTTGCTGTCGTTGTCGTTGACGCCGTAGGTCAGGCTGCCGTCGAGGAAGTAGTTGCCCAGCTCATAGCCGCCGTAGAAGGTGAAGGCGTGGCTGTCGACTTCGGTCTTGTTGCCGCTTTTGCCGTTCACGTCGGTGTTGATGAAGCTGTAGGCCAGGCCCAGGGTTAGTTGGTCGTTCAGCTTGCCGTCGGCACCTACGGCGACACCGCGGCTGTAGGCGTTGTAGCCGGCCACGCCGTCGCGCAGGTCCTGGGTGGCGTCGCTGTAGAGGCTCTGCACCCACACGCCGGCTTCCTTGAAGGCATCGCCCGACGATGCGCCGCGCAGGCTGCTGGTGCGGCTGCCGGTGACGTTGCTGACCAGGTTCTGGCTGGTGGTGGCTGCCTGGGTGGCGCCGCCGTTGGTTTCCGGAGTCAGCTGCTCGGCGATGCGGGCCAGGTCGGCTTCGCTGGTGTTGAGCAGGGTTTGCAGGAAGGGATCGTTGGGGTTCTGCTCGCGGATACGGTTGATCACGCCATCGTTGACCAGGCTGCCGATGGCCTTCTGGCCGTTGGCGGAGCCGCCGTTGCCGACGACGATTTCCTCGACTTGCTCCTGGCCCTTGGCGGTCACGGTGGCGACCAGGGTGTTGTCTTCAAGCGTGTAGCTGTCGATGTTGAGCAGGGCGGAGGAGCTCGTCAGGTTCAGCTTGCCGTTCGGGTCGATATTCTCGCCGCTGGCGTCCAACACCTGGAATTCGCCTGCCTGGATCAGTTTGTACCGGGTGCCGTTGGCAGAGAAGTCGCTGCCTTGGGCGGCCAGCTTGATCTGTGCGTCCTGGCCGAACTGGGCGATGCCGGTGACGCTCAGGACTGCGCTGTCCGGGTTGGTATCGCGGTACAGGTTCAAACCCAGGGCCGAGTTGCTGGCAACGTAGAGGTTGCCTTCCACACTGGTGTGCTTGCCCAGCAGGTTCAACTGCGCAGGCGCTTTGTCGGAAACGCTGCCCACATCCAGCCAGTCGAAATTGGCATCCTTCAGGCGGATGTTGTAGCCGTCTTCATCAGTGTTGGTGCCGGTGAAATCGACATTGCCGGTGACGTAGATGTCGGCGAGGTCGATCAGGTTGCCGGTGACCTGGCTGCCGTCTTGCAGTTCGAGGTACACGTCGTTGCCGAAAACGAAGCGTGAGGCGCTGGCGTCCACCGCCTCCTCGCCGGCAATCAGTTTGCCGCTGTTGACGATGCGCAGCGGCGAGTATTGGCGAGCTTCGCTGTCGATGTCATAGGCATTGACATAAATGGCCGAATCCTGGGCCTGGATGGTGCCGGTATTGACGATGTGAGGGCCATCGCTGGTGAAACTGGCCGCTTCGATGCGGATGCCGGTAGCGTCCTCGCCGTTGGCAATGATAATGCCGTGGTTTTCGATGCCGCCCAGGTCGGTACGGTCATAGAGCGGGCCATTGAAACCGCCGGCGATTTCCAGGCCGACAGCATCTTCTCCGGTGGCTTCGATCCGGCCCTGGTTGATGACCTTGCCGAAGATCCGTCCGCCGGTGAGGTAGATGCCAGTGGCGTCCTCGCCGCTGACGATGATCCTGCCGCTGGCAGCATTGACCAGGTCACCCACGATGTAGGTGGAGCCGCTGACATCGATACCGGTGGCAATATCGACCGCGTCGCCGTCTTGCAGCGGTTCGCCCTTGGCTGACAGCAAGCCTTCGTTGATGACGCTGCCGCCGATGACCGCCGGGTCGATGCGCAAGGCATTGGCGCCGCCGCCGACCGCGCTGATGCTGCCCTTGTGGATCAGGTTGCCGTCGATACGGTTGTTGATCCAGGCCGTCGGGGTTTCGTAGGCGTCCATGTCCACGCCGCCGGCGAAGTCGCCGGTGCTGTTGATGGTGGCGTTGAGGATCAGGTCCTGTTGCAGATGGCTGCCATTGAATTCGATCGGGTCGTTTTCGCCGGCGGTGCCGCTGTAGCTCCCGGTAATTTCCAGGGAATCGGCATAGGTCTGGTTTTCGCTCTTGAAACCGCTATTGGTCAGTTGCACGGTCTGGGCGTGGGCCGGCAGGGCAGTGGTGGCCACCGCCAGGGCGAGCAGGGTCTTGCGGAAAAGCATCGAAGCCACGGTTCAGTCCTTAAACGTGTTTGAAATCTCGGTGCGCTCCTTGCACGGCGACTGGCAGATCGGATTGATGGCTAACTGCCATGCAATGGGCGGCGGCATGTTAAAGGACCTGAGGTCAAAATGACATCATTTTGGCGCCGGATTCCCGTGGCCGATTGCCGCTTTTTTCTGCCGCCAGCGGCAGGCAGCGGAAGCCGGTTGCCGCTTTTCTGGCATTGCCGCCTCCGGCAAAACCGCAAAGACCCCGGTTTCATTGGGGTTTCGCCTGTTGGCATGGGACTTGCTCTCTCATCGCCAACGAACCATCCGGTCAACCTTCGAAGGTTTCCCCGACATGAGCATCAGCTTCGACAAAGCGCTCGGTATCCACGAAAAGGCCCTGAGCTTCCGCGCCCAGCGCGCCGAGGTTCTGGCCAACAACATCGCCAACGCCGATACGCCGAACTTCAAGGCGCGCGACATGGACTTCTCCAAGGTGCTCGCCGCCGAAGCCGAGAAGACCCAGAACGGCGGCCATTTCGCCCTGGACCGGACCAACGCCCGGCATATCGAGGCCGAGGGCGTGACCCTCAGCGACGAGTCGCTTCAGTACCGCACGCCGATGCAGCCTTCGATCGACCAGAACACCGTCGATGCCCAGCTCGAGCAATCGAGCTACGCGGAAAACGCCGTGGGTTTCCAGGCCAGCTTCACGCTGCTCAACAGTAAATTCAAAGGGCTGGTTTCGGCCCTGCGCGGAGAGTAAGTCATGTCCCTCGCCAGTGTTTTCAACATCGCCGGTAGCGGCATGAGCGCCCAGACCACCCGTCTGAACACCGTCGCTTCGAACATCGCCAACGCCGAGACCGTCTCGTCGAGCATCGATCAGACCTACCGCGCGCGCCACCCGGTGTTCGCCACTACCTTCCAGCAGGCGCAGAACGGCAACCAGTCGCTGTTCCAGGACCAGGACGCAGCAGGGCAGGGCGTGCAGGTGCTCGGTGTGGTCGAAGACCAGAGCAACCTCGAAGCGCGCTACGAGCCGAACCATCCGGCGGCGAACAAGGACGGCTACGTCTACTACCCGAACGTCAACGTGGTCGAGGAAATGGCCGACATGATCTCGGCCAGCCGTTCATTCCAGACCAACGCCGAGTTGATGAACACGGCCAAGACCATGATGCAGAAAGTACTGACCCTGGGTCAGTGATAAGGGATTACGCCAGTGGCTAGCGTCAACGATACGACAGCAGGGGTGAACCTCAACGACGTCATCAAGGCCTCGGGGACCAAGAGTACCTCGCAGACCGGCGTCGCCTCCGCCACCAACAGCTCCACCGGCGGCCAGACCCTGGGCAAGGATGCGTTCCTGCAGCTCCTGGTCACCCAGATGCAGCACCAGAACCCCCTGGATCCGCAGGACAACAGCGAATTCGTGGCCCAGCTCGCCCAGTTCAGCAGCCTCGAGGGCATTACCTCGCTGAACGAGTCGGTCAATGCGATTTCCGGCAACTACAAATCGTCCCAGGCCCTGCAGGCCTCGTCCCTGGTCGGTCGCTCGGTGATCGCCCAGACCGACAAGGCGGTGGTCGATACCACCAAGAGCCTCAACGGTTCGGTAGTGGTGCCGCAGTCGGTCAGCAGCGTCACCGTCACCATCACCGACAAGGACGGCAACGCCGTGCGCACCCTGCAACTGGGCGAACAGAAGGCCGGCAACGCCTCGTTCGTCTGGGACGGCAAGAACGACAAGGGTGAAGTGGTTTCGCCGGATACCTACTCGTTCAAGGCGACCACCACCGTCGACGGCAAGGCCATGGAGATGTACACCCTGCTCCCGGCCACCGTCAGCAGCGTCACCATCAGCCAGACAGGGGGCGAGATGATGCTCAACCTCGCCGGTCAGGGCAGCGTCGCGCTGTCCAAAGTGCAAACCATCGGTATATAGAGCCGGCTAACGGCACAGGAGTGAAAGATGTCCTTCAATATCGGCCTTAGCGGTCTCTATGCAGCCAGCAAGCAGCTGGACGTTACCGGCAACAACATCGCCAACGTTGCCACCACCGGCTTCAAATCCTCGCGCGCGGAGTTCGAGGACGTGTACTCGGCAAGCAAGCTCGGCGTCGGCAGCAAGACCGTCGGCAACGGCGTGCGCCTGGCGGCGGTGTCCCAGCAGTTCGGCCAGGGTGACGTGAACAACACCGGCAACGTGCTGGACATGGCCATCCAGGGCCAGGGCTACTTCATCCTCAGCGACAACGGCTCGCTCAGCTACACCCGTGCCGGTGCCTTCCAGACCAACAAGGACAACTACGTCGTCACCTCCGATGGCCTGCGCCTGCAGGGTTATGCCGCCGACGAGAACGGCACGATCATCAAGTCCGGCCTGACCGACCTGAAGATCGACACCTCGGCGCTGGCGCCCAAGGCCACCAGCCTGATCGACCAGGGCATCAACCTGAATTCCTCGGCCGACAGCATTCCGCTGGCGCCGACCGGCCCGGCCTTCGTGCCGACCGACGAAACCACCTACAGCAAGAAGTTCTCGACCGAGATCTACGATAGCCAGGGTAACAAGCACACCATGGAGCAGTACTATCGCAAGACCGATCAGAACACCTGGACCATGTACACCCTGATCGACGGCCGCAATCCGCAGAACCCGGCCAGCACCACGCCGCTGACCGGCACCATGACCTTCAAGTCCGACGGCAGCGTCAACAGCATGACCGGCTCGGTCGCGCCGGACGACAGCTTCGCCGTGGTCAACAACGTGTTCACGGTCAAGGGCTGGATTCCGTCGGCGTACAACTCCACCACCGGTACCTGGTCGCCCAATGGTTCGGCCGCGAACCCGGACGGCATCCGCCTGGACATGAACTCGACCACCTCGTACAACACCGAGACGGCGCGCCTGTCCCAGTCCCAGGACGGTTATGCCACCGGCATCCTGTCGAGCCTGAGCATCGACTCCACCGGCGTCATGTTCGCCAGCTTCAGCAACCAGCAGTCCCGTGCCATCGGCCAGCTGGCCATCGCCAGCTTCGCCAACGAGCAGGGCCTGGAGCAGCAGGGCGGCACCCGCTGGAAGGAAACCTACGCCTCGGGCATCCCGGGCATCGACACGCCGAAGACCGGTACGCTCGGCTCGATCTCTTCCAACTCCCTGGAAGAATCGAACGTCAACCTGACCCAGGAACTGGTCGAGCTGGTCAAGGCGCAGTCCAACTACCAGGCCAACGCCAAGACCATCTCCACCCAGAGCTCCATCATGCAGACCATCATCCAGATGACCTGATGTTGGCTGGGTAGTGTGATCACGCGAGCCCCTTCCCGATCCGGGCGGGGGTTTGTCGTTTCAGCGAGGTGGAAATGAAGCGTTTTGTGCTGGCTGGAGTGTTGTTCGTGCTGGCAAGCCAGGCGGTGGCGGCGATGGCCCCGTGGTACCGCTGGGAAAGCCAGGCCGACGGGCGCTTGGTCTGCGCCCAGCAGGCGCCGGGTGAGGGCTGGAAGCGTTTTGCCGGGCCGTTCAATAATGCCGGGTGCCGGCCTTGATGGAATAGAAGGATGCCGCGGACCCTGTGGGAGCGGGTTCACCCGCGATTACGGTAGTGGACTCACCATAGCAATCGCGGGTGAACCCGCTCCCACAGGGTCCGCGGTGCTTTTGCTTTTCCCTTGAGGCGGGATCTTGCCGCCCTCCGGCAAACCCACCGCCGATAATTTGTCTTCCCCCTCCGCAACAACCCTCCGCAAAACCAGCAAAACCCCGAAAACACAGGGCTTTTCCCGCCTTGGCAAAATCTGGTTCGAAAATTGCTTTCATCGCTCGACAGCAGCGGTGAACGGCAAGTGTTCGCCAGCCCAGCGGAGGAAGACTGTGGACAAGATGCTTTACGTGGCCATGACCGGCGCCAGCCAGAACGCGCTGGCGCAGAAGGCCCATGCCAACAACCTGGCGAACATTTCCACCAGCGGTTTCCAGCGTGACCTGGAGCAGGCCCGTTCGATGCCGGTATTCGGTGACAGCTTTCCGGCGCGGGCCTATGCCATGACCGAGCGCCCAGCCACCGATTTCAGCCCCGGTGCACTGCAGGAAACCGGCCGTGACCTGGATATCGCCATCGGCGGCGACGGCTTCATTGCCGTACAGGCGCCGGACGGCAGCGAAGCCTACGTGCGCACCGCCAGCCTGAACGTCGACGCGGTCGGTGTCCTGCGTGCCGGCAACGGCATGCCGGTGATGGGTAACGGCGGCCCCATCGCCGTGCCGCCGGAGCAGAAGATCGAGATCGGCCAGGACGGCACCATCACCATCCGCGCCATGGGCGAAGGCCCGCGGGTACTGGCCGAGGTCGATCGCATCAAGCTGGTCAACCCCGACCTGAAGACCATGACCAAGGGCCTGGACGGGATGATCCACACCAAGAGCGGCCAGCCTGCCCCGGCCGATGCCAACGTGCAGGTGGTGTCCGGTTTCCTCGAGGCCAGCAACGTCAATGCCGTGGAGGAAATGACCTCCGTGCTGGCGCTGGCCCGGCAGTTCGAGTTGCACGTAAAGATGATGAACACGGCCAAGGAAGGCGACGAAGCCATGGCTCGGGTTTTGCAAATCAGCTAATGACACAGGCGTAGCGCCGAAAAACAGGCGTACGAGGAGAACAGCATGCTTCCGGCTCTTTGGGTCAGTAAAACCGGTCTGTCCGCCCAGGACACCAACCTGACCGTGATTTCCAACAACCTGGCCAACGTCTCGACCACCGGCTTCAAGCGGGATCGCGCCGAATTCCAGGACCTGCTCTACCAGGTCAAGCGCCAGCCCGGTGCCCAGTCTACCCAGGACAGCGAATTGCCGTCGGGCCTGCAAGTGGGTACCGGTGTGCGCATCGTCGGCACCCAGAAGAACTTCATGACCGGCAGCCTGCAGACCACCGAGAACCCGCTGGACCTCGCGGTCAACGGCCGTGGCTTCTTCCAGATCCTGCAGCCGGACGGCACCGTCTCCTACACCCGTGACGGCACCTTCCACCTGAACTCCGACGGCCAGATCGTCACCGCCAACGGTTTTGCCCTGGAACCCGCCATCGTCGTGCCGCCGGATGCCCAGACCTTCACCGTCGGCCAGGACGGCACCGTGTCGATCACCACTGCCGGCAACCCGGCGGCGCAGATCATCGGCAACATCCAGACCGCCGACTTCATCAACCCGGCCGGCCTGCAGGCCCAGGGCGGCAACCTGTTCCTGGAAACCGCCGCCAGCGGCGCGCCGCAGATCGGTACCCCGGGCCTCAACGGCTTCGGTACCACCATGCAGCAGACCCTGGAAAACTCCAACGTCAGCACCGTGGAAGAGCTGGTCAACATGATCACCACCCAACGTGCCTACGAAATGAACTCCAAGGTGATTTCCACCGCCGACCAGATGCTCTCGTACGTTACCCAGAACCTGTAACTGACGTGACCAAGGTCGCTATTTCGCTACTCGTTACACCGTGAGGTCAGAGTCATGAGCCGTTTGTTGTCTGTTGTCGCCCTGGGGGGGGCGGTGTTGCTGGCTGGTTGCGTCGCGCCGACGCCCAAGCCCAACGATCCGTACTACGCGCCGGTGCTGCCGCGTACGCCCCTGCCGGCGGCCGCCAACAACGGCTCGATCTACCAGGCCGGGTTCGAGCAGAACCTGTACAGCGACCGAAAGGCGTTCCGGGTCGGTGACATCATCACCATCACCCTCAACGAGCGGACCCAGGCCAGCAAGAATGCCAACTCGCAGATCGACAAGGACAGCACCGCGAACATCGGCCTGACCTCGCTGTTCGGCTCCAGCCTGACCACCAACAACCCGATCGGCAGCAACGACCTGAGCCTCAGTGCCGGCTATAAGGGCGACCGCGGCACCAAGGGCGATGCCAAGTCGGCGCAGAGCAACACCCTGACCGGTTCGATCACCGTGACCGTGGCCGACGTGCTGCCCAACGGCATCATCGCCGTGCGCGGGGAAAAGTGGATGACCCTGAACACCGGCGACGAGCTGGTGCGTATCGCCGGCCTGGTCCGCGCCGATGACATCAGCACCGACAACACCGTGTCTTCCACCCGGGTGGCGGATGCACGCATTACCTATTCCGGTACCGGGGCCTTCGCCGATGCCAGCCAGCCCGGCTGGTTCGACCGCTTCTTCCTCAGTCCGCTTTTCCCGTTCTAGGTTCGGGTGACCATGCTCAAGTTCAAGCAGTTCGTTGCCGCGACCCTTCTCCTGGCCGCGGCGTGCAGCGCCCAGGCCGAGCGGCTGAAGGACATCGCCAGCATTTCCGGCGTGCGTTCCAACCAGTTGATCGGCTATGGCCTGGTGGTGGGGCTCAACGGTACGGGTGACCAGACCACCCAGACCCCGTTCACCCTGCAGACCTTCAACAACATGCTCTCGCAGTTCGGTATCAAGGTGCCGCCAGGGTCGGGCAACGTGCAGTTGAAAAACGTCGCGGCGGTTTCCGTGCATGCCGACCTGCCGCCGTTCGCCAAGCCGGGGCAGGTGGTGGACATCACCGTGTCCTCCATCGGCAACTCGAAAAGCCTGCGCGGCGGCAGCCTGCTGATGACCCCGCTCAAGGGTATCGACGGCAACGTCTATGCCATCGCCCAGGGCAACCTGGTGGTAGGCGGCTTCGATGCCGAGGGCCGTGACGGTTCGAAGATCACCGTCAACGTTCCGTCGGCGGGCCGGATTCCCGGCGGCGCTTCCGTGGAGCGCGCCGTGCCCAGCGGTTTCAACCAGGGCAACAGCCTGACCCTGAACCTCAACCGTCCTGACTTCACCACCGCCAAGCGCATCGTCGACAAGGTCAACGAACTGCTCGGCCCGGGTGTGGCCCAGGCGGTCGACGGCGGTTCGGTGCGGGTCACTGCGCCCCTGGATCCGGGCCAGCGCGTCGATTACCTGTCGATCCTGGAAAACCTCGAGATCGATCCGGGCCAGGCGGTGGCCAAGGTCATCATTAATTCGCGTACCGGTACCATCGTGATCGGCCAGAACGTCAAGGTATCGCCGGCCGCCGTGACCCACGGCAGCCTGACCGTGACCATCACCGAAGACCCGATCGTCAGCCAGCCGGGGGCGTTCTCCAACGGCCAGACCGCGGTGGTGCCGCGTTCCCGGGTCAACGCCCAGCAGGAAGCCAAGCCGATGTTCAAGTTCGGCCCGGGCACCACGCTCGACGAGATCGTCCGTGCCGTCAACCAGGTGGGCGCCGCGCCCAGCGACCTGATGGCGATCCTTGAAGCACTGAAGCAGGCCGGCGCGTTGCAGGCCGACCTGATCGTGATCTGAGGAGCGCAACCGATGGATCTGCCCAAGAGCGCCATGTTCAGCACCGCCGACAGCGGTGCCTATACCGACCTCAATCGCCTCAATTCGCTCAAGGTCGGCGACCGCGACAGCGAGGGCAACCTGCGCAAGGTGGCCCAGGAATTCGAGTCGCTGTTCCTCAATGAAATGCTCAAGTCGGTGCGTTCGGCCACCGACGTGCTGGCCAAGGACAACCCGCTCAATACCGAGACCACCAAGCAGTACCAGTCGATGTACGACCAGCAGCTGGCGGTGAGCCTGTCCCGCGAGGGTGGGGGTATCGGGCTGCAGGACGTGCTGATGCGCCAGTTGTCCAAGCAAAAGTCGAGCAGCGTCAACACCAGCCCGTTCCCGCGGGTCGATGTCGAGCAAAAGGCGCTGTGGGCCAGCAAGGTCGCCGAGCCGGTGCGCAGCAGCGAGGCTGGCGCCGGCACCCGCAACGATGTCGCCGCCCTCAATTCACGGCGCCTGGCCCTGCCGGGCAAGCTCACCGATCGCTTGCTGGCGGGCATCGTGCCGTCGGCCAATGCCAACGCGGCCACCACCAATACCGCAGCGATTCCCGGACGTACCACGGCCATGACCGACGCGGTAGTGAAGGGTGACTGGGAGCCGGCACAAACCTTCGCCGCGCCCGGTTCTTCCATGCGCATCTACGGTCGCGCCGTGGCCCAGCCGCCCCTGGCGCCGGCGAAGAAAGCCTTCGATTCCAGCGACGACTTCGTCGCCACCATGCTGCCGATGGCCGAGCAGGCGGCCAGGCGGATCGGCGTCGATCCGCGCTACCTGGTGGCCCAGGCGGCGCTGGAAACCGGTTGGGGCAAGTCGGTCATGCGCGCCTCCGACGGCAGCAGCAGTCACAACCTGTTCGGCATCAAGGCCACCGGCAACTGGGAAGGGGATTCGGCGCGGGCGATCACCAGCGAGTTCCGCGACGGCCAGTTCGTCAAGGAGACCGCGGCGTTCCGCTCCTATGACTCGTACCAGGACAGCTTCCACGACCTGGTCAGCCTGTTGCAGAACAACAGTCGCTATCAAGAAGCGGTGAAGTCGGCCGATAACCCAGAACAATTCGTGCGAGAGCTGCAAAAGGCCGGGTACGCCACCGACCCGAACTACGCCAGCAAGATCTCGCAGATCGCAAAACAGATGAAGTCGTACGACAGCTACGCGGCGATGAGCCCAACGACGAAACTATAAGGTTTGAACCATGGCGAGTTTGATCAGCATCGGGATGTCGGGACTTGGGGCCGCCCAGTCGGGCCTGCATACCACGGGTAACAACATTGCCAACGCCGATGTTGCCGGCTATTCGCGCCAGCAGAACATCCAGACCACCAACGGCTCGATCCGCTACGGCCAGGTGTACATCGGTTCCGGTACCACCCTGGCCGACGTGCGCCGGGTGTACAACGCGTTCCTCGACAACCAGTTGCAGACCAGCACGTCGCTGAACAGCGACGCCGCGTCGTACCTGAACCAGATCACCTCGGTGGACAACCTGCTGTCCGACGCCAACACCGGCGTCACCGGCGCCCTGAAGAGCTTCTTCAGCGCGCTGCAGGGCCTGTCTGCCAAGCCCAACGACGATGCTTCGCGGCAGTTGCTGCTGACCAACGCCGAAGCCCTGGCCAACCGCTTCAACACCATCGCTGCGCAGTTCAAGGAACAGAACAGCAACATCAACGGCAACCTCAAGTCGATGACCGAACAGGTCAACAACCTGGCCAAGACCGTGGCGTCGCTGAACGAGCAGATCGCCAAGGTCGGCGCGGTCAATGGCCAGCCCAACGACCTGCTCGACCAGCGCGACGAGACCATCCGCCAGCTCAACGAGCTGGTCGGCGTGCAGACCACCAACCGCAACGGCAACATCGACGTGACCCTGGCCAACGGCCAGTCGCTGGTCCTGGGCACCAGCGTCAATGCCCTGAGCGTGGTCACCAGCACCACCGACCCGAGCCAGGTGTCGATCAAGCTGGCCTACAACAACACCACCGTGGATGTGACCAACTCCCTCACCGGTGGCGAGATCGGCGGCCTGCTGCGCTACCGCAAGGATACCCTGATCCCGGCCCAGAACGAGATCGGCCGCCTGGCCCTGGTCATGGCCGACAAGGTCAACACCCAGCTGGCCCAGGGGATCGACAAGAACGGTGAATTCGGTTCGGCGCTGTTCAACGACATCAACAGCGCCCTGTCCATGGCCGGACGCAGCATCGCCATGAACGGCAACAGCACCGGCTCCGGCAACCTCGACGTGGTGATCAAGGACACCAGCCTGCTCAGCACCAGCGACTACCAGGTGACCTTCACCAGCGCCACCAGCTACACCGTGCGCAAGCTGCCGGACAACACCAGCATGGGCAGCTTCGACCTCACTGATGATCCGCAGCCGGTCATCGATGGTTTCAGCCTGAACCTCAACGGCGGTGCGCTCAGTGCCGGCGACAGCTTCAAGATCACGCCGACGCGCAACGGCGCGGCGAACCTCGACGTGGTCATGACCGACTCGAAGAAACTGGCCATGGCTGCGCCGCTGGGCGCTACCGCCGGCGGCAGCAACACCGGCACCGGGGTGATCTCCCAGCCGGTCCTGACCTCGGTCCTGGATATCGCCGACCCGGCCCAGCGCCTGGAACTGCAGAACGGCATCAAGTACGGAACGCCGGTGCGCCTGGTGTTCGGCGACGAAACCGCCTCGCCGCAGACCTACTCGGTGGTCGATGCCAAGGGCAACGCCATCGGCAGCGGCACCTTCATTCCCGGGCAGAACAACACCCTGCAGATCAACGTGCCGATGGTCGATGCCTCCGGCGCGCCGGTGCTGGACGGCAGTGGCGTGCAGAAGACCTTCGCCTTCCAGATGGACATCAGCGGCGCGCCGAAGAAGAACGACAGCTACACCGTGTCCCTGACCGGTGCTTCGTCCTCGGACAACCGCAACGGCCTGAGCCTGCTGGAACTGCAGAACAAGCAGACCGTCGACGTCGGTAGCACCACCAAGGGCGTCAGCATCAGCGATGCCTACGGCAAGCTGGTGGAAAGCGTCGGGGCCAAGACCCAGCAAGCCAAGATGGACAGCGCGGCGACCGAGGTCATCCTGACCCAGGCCAAGGCTTCCCGGGATTCGCTCTCCGGCGTGCAGCTGGATGAAGAGGCCGGCAACCTGGTCAAGTACCAGCAGTACTACACCGCCTCGTCGCAGATCATCAAGGCGGCGCAGGAAGTCTTCAACACCTTGATCAGTGCGCTTTAAGGAGTCGTAGAGCATGCGTATTTCCACTTCCCAGTACTACGAATCCAGCGCCGCCAACTACCAGCGCAACTATTCCAACGTAGTCAAGACCGGCGAGGAAGCCAGCGACCTGATCCGCGTGCGCACCGCCGCCGATGACCCGGTAGGCGCGGCGCGCCTGTTGCAGCTCGACCACCAGAGCTCGATGCTCGAGCAGTACGCCACCAACACCACGTCGGTGCGCAACAGCCTGAGCCAGGCGGAAACCACCCTGAACTCGATCAACACCCTGTTGCAGCGAGTCAATGAGCTGGCGCTGGGGGCGGGCAACGCCGGCTTTACCGATACCGAGCGCAAGGCCACCGCCACCGAGCTGGGCAAGCTCGAAGAGCAGTTGCTGAGCCTGATGAACACCCGCGACGAGAACGGCCAGTACCTGTTCTCCGGCTCCAAGAGCGATACCCAGCCCTTCGTGCGCAACGCCGACGGCACCTACAGCTACATGGGCGACGAGGGCGAGCTGAAACTGCAGGTCGGCGACATGCTGACCATGGCCGCCACCAACAGCGGGGCCAAGACCTTCGAGCAGGCGTTGAACACCAACCGTACCCAGACCACCCTGACCGCACCCACCCCGGATGACGGTCGTGTGCGTTTCACCGACGGGCAGATGTCCAGCGCCTCGGGCTACAACGACCAGTTCCGCAGCGGTCAGCCCTACACCATCACCATGCTCAGCAGCACCCAGTTCAAGGTCACCGATGCCTCGGGGACGGATGTCACCGCCGATGCGACCAATGCCGGGACCTTCGATCCGAGCACCACGGGTGGCGTTTCGGTCAGCTTCCGTGGCGTCGACCTGCGCCTGAACATCAACCTGCAGGCCGGTGACACCAACCCGGATGCCGTGGTGGCCGGGCACACCTTTACCCTGGAGAGCAAGCCGGACACCATCACCGGCGTGCGCAGCCCAGGCAACGCCTCCAGCACCCAGGTCAGCTCGACCCAGGTGGTGGATGCCGACAAATACGCCAAGGCGTTCCCATCCGGTGGTGCGGTGATCAAGTTCACCAGCGCCACCGACTTCGAGCTGTACGCCTCGCCGGTAACCGCCGACAGCCGTCCGGTGGCCAACGGTACCCTGGCCGGTACGCCGCCGACGGCCACCGCTGCCGGTGTGCAGTTCGACTTCAGCGCAGCGCCTGCTTCCGGTGACCAGTACGTGGTGCAGGTCAACAAGCACCAGACGCAAAACATCCTCGACACCGTCGCCCAATTGCGCCAGGCCCTGGAACAGCCGATCGACGGTAGCACCGCCGGCCAGCAGCAACTGCGCGAAGCCCTCGATGCGGCCATCTCCAACATCAGCAGCGGGCAGGACCAACTTGGCTACACCGTGACTTCCATCGGTGGCCGGGGCAAGGCCCTGGACCTGCAGGAACTGGCCAACGAGAGCCTGAGCATCGCCAACGCCAGCACCCAGTCGTCGATCCGCGACTCGGACCCGGCCGAGGTCATGACCCGCCTGACCCTGCAACAGACCATGCTCCAGGCGTCGCAGATGGCCTTCAGCCGGATCAGCCAGCTGAGCCTGTTCAACAGCCTGTAAAACCTGCGCTTGCGCCGCGTCCCCGCTGCGGGCGCGGCGCGGCACAGCCGCCATTCCCCCAGTGCCAGGCTGTTCCGTTTCACCCGAGGGCGGTTCCTGGTCGAGAGTCTTCCCGTGAATCCAGCACCTCTTGTCAGCCTTGTCATTCCCGCCAACAACGCCCGTTATTTCCGCGCGGCCCTGGTCAGCGCCCTGGCGCAGAGCCATGACCACCTCGAAGTGATCGTCTGCGACGAAGGGCGCGACGACGAGATCAAGGCCATCGTCGACGAGCTGGAGCCCCTGGCGCGCTGCCCCTTGTATTACCAGCGCAACGCCCGGCCCCTCGGTCTGCCGCACAACCTGCTGGCGGGGCTGGAGCTGGCCCGTGGTGAATACGTACAGTTCCTTTGCGACGACGACCGCCTGCTGGCCGACTGCATCAGCAGCGAGCTGAAGCTGTACCTGGCCAATGACGACGTCAGCCTGGTCACCACTCGCCGCAGCCTGGTGGACGGCGAGGATTTCTCCCTGGCCCAGCGCCTGGAAAACAGCTGGTTCACCTGGGGTGACACGGTCTACCACGGCAACGACCTGCTGGACTTCTTCGAAAGCAATCCGCTGAACTTCATCGGCGGTTTCAGCAACACCCTGATGCGCGCCAAGGACCTGAACGAGTTGCTGCCAGCGCTGGTCGAGGCCGGGTTCCACGCCCATATCGATTTCGCGCTGTTCGTCTGCCTGCTGCGGCGCGGCAACCTGGCGGTGACCGCCCAGATCAACTGCATCGAGCGCATCCATCCCGAGCAGTTGCGCCGCCAGGCGGACCTGCAAGCCTCGCGCGCCAACGAGCTGCAATGGCTGCGCAGCATGTTCGCCGCCCGTCCGCCGGCCAGCGAGTCGTTCTCCGGCTGGGTGAAGATCCATGTCCTGCCGGTGGATGGCGCCAGCGTCGAGCGTGTCTGGGAAAACCTGTTCCTGGTCCATGTCTTGCGCAGCTTGCAGGCGATCCAGGAGTCCCAGGTCGGCGACCACAGCGATACCTTCGCCGAGCTTTACAAGGAATGGCTCGGCTGCCGCCAGGACCCGCTGGTACTGCGCCGCTTGATGCGCCTGAGCGAGCACTGGGAACGGCAGCCGCGGATTGCCGTGGTGGTACTCGACAGCGAGGGCGAGAGTCAGGCACGCCAGCGCACCCTGGACAGCATCCAGCGCCAATGCTACGGCGCCGCGAGCACCCTGTTGCTGAGTGCCGGCCGGCTGCCGGCCAGCCTCGATGAAAGCCTGATCGGCCGGGCGTTGCAGGACGACTGGGCGTTGCAGCTCAACGAAGTGCTGGCCGAGCTGGACGGCATCGACTGGTTCTGCCTGCTGCGCGCCGGTGATCGCCTCAGCGAGTTCAGCCTGATGCTGATGGCCGAGCGCATCGTGCACCTGGGCGAAATCGCCTGCCTCTACGGTGACGAAGGCGGGCTGGATGACGAGGTTTCCAGCGAGCCGGTGTTCAAGCCCGACTTCAACCTCGACCTGCAGCGGGCCTATCCCTTCACCGGGCGGGTGCTGGCGTTCTCGCGTGCTCATTACCTGGCGGCGGGCGGTTTTGCCGGCGGCTACCGGGAACTGGCGCCCCATGACCTGCTCTGGCGCCTGGTGGAAAGCCACGGCCCGCAGGTGGTCGAACATGTTCCGGAAGTCCTGGTGGAGTCGGCCTTCGGCTTCGCCGCCTGGCTGTCGTCGCCGGCCGTGGTTGCGGAAAATCCGCGGGTGCTCGATGCCCACCTGCGCCGCCTGGGCATGGATTATCGCCTGGAAAACGAGATGGGCAGCGCGATCAACCAGATCCGCTACCTGCATTCGGCGCAGCCACTGGTGACCCTGGTCTTCAGTTTCCGCGACCAGGTCGCCGCGCTGGAGCGTTGCCTGGAAAGCGTATTTGCCAAGACCACCTACCCGAACTACGAAGTGCTGGTGATCGACAACGCCAGCCAGCGCGAGGAGTCGCGAGCCTGGCTGGCAGCCATGGCGCAGATGGGGGCGCGCCTGCGGGTACTGGAGCTGGACGAGGAAAGCTCGTTCGCCGCCCAGCAGAACCTGGCGGCGGGGCAGGCCCGGGGCGAATACCTGGTGATGCTCGACGTCTTCACCGTGATAACCGAAGGTGACTGGCTGGATGAGCTGTTGGCCCATGGCCAGCGTCCCGAAGTCGGCATGGTCGGTGCCGAACTGGTCAACGCCCATGGCCTGGTGGTCAATGCCGGCGGCATCCTGGGCATGCGTGGCGCGGTGTATTCGCCGTTCGTGGGCGAGGCGAGCCAGGCCGGTGGCTATATGCAACGGCTGCAGGTGGCGCAGAACTACTCGGCCCTGGGCGCCGATTGCCTGTTGGTGCGCAAGCAGTTGCTGCTGGAACTGGGCGGCTTGAACGACGCCGTTTTCAGCGCTGCCTTCAGCGATGTCGACCTGGGGCTGCGCATGCGCCAGGCCGGTTATCTCTGTGTCTGGACGCCGCGTGCGCGCCTGGTGCTGGACCGTCCGCCGGGCCCGGCGCCGGACCCGCAGAAGGAAGCCGAGCGCCAGGCCGTGCTGGTCCAGCAGCACGAGGCCTTCCAGCAGGCCTGGATGCCGGTGATTGCCCGGGATCCGGCGTATAACGTGAACCTCTCGCTCAAGGAGGCGGCGTTCCGTCTCGAGCCTGGGCTCAAGGACGGCTGGCAGCCTTTCGTCGGGCGTTCGCTGCCGCACATCCTCGCCTTGCCGATGAACAAGACCGCGGTGGGCCACTACCGGGTCATCAAGCCGCTGACCGAGCTGGAGGCGGCGGGCTGGGTGACGCAGCAGCAGTACTTCGAGATTCCCACCAACGTCGAGCTCGCGCGCAGCGCCCCCGACGTGGCAATCCTGCAGGGGCGCTACACCGAAGGTTTCATCAAGGAAATCGAGCGGCTCAAGACCTACTCGAAGGGCTTCGTCATCTACGAACTGGACGACTACGTGGTCAAGGTGCCGAAGAAGAACGGCCACCTCAAGCACACCCCACGCGACCTGGAGGGTTCGCTGCGCCGCGGCATTGCCCGTTGCGACCGCCTGGTGGTGTCCACCGAGCCGCTGGCCGATGCCCTGAGCGATACCCACCGCGACATCCGCGTGCTGCCCAACATGCTGGCCGAGGAACTCTGGGTCGGCCAGCGCGCCCGGCGCCGTACCTCCAGCAAGCCGCGGGTAGGGTGGGGCGGCGGTACCAGCCATACCGGCGACCTGGAAGTGATTGCCGAGGTGATCAAGACCCTGGCCAACGAGGTGGAGTGGATCTTCTTCGGCATGTGCCCGCCGGCCTTGCGCCCCTACATCCACGAATTCCATCCGCCGGTGGGCCTGGGTGCCTACCCGGCCAAGCTGTCCAGCCTCAACCTGGACCTGGCGCTGGCGCCGCTGGAGTTCCACATCTTCAACGACTGCAAGAGCAACCTGCGCTTGCTGGAGTACGGCGCCTGCGGCTACCCGGTGATCGTCACCGACACCGCCGCCTACCGGGGCTACCTGCCGTGCACGCGGGTCAAGACCAACTCCACCGAGGAATGGCTGGAAGCGATCCGCATGCATCTGGCCGACCCTGACGCCAGCTACCGCATGGGCGACCAATTGCACGACGAGGTCATGCGCAACTACGTGCTGCGGCCGGAGCATGTGCAGGTGTGGTATGACGGCTGGATGCCGGGGTAATCCCACAGGTATCGCGGACAACGCCGAACCCTGTGGGAGCTGGCCTTGCCAGCGATGAGGCCCGAAAGGGCGCTGCAAATCTGGCGCGTTTCCTGCAAGTCCCCCTCTCATCGCCATAAATCCCGCGCTGCAGCCGTGCGCGACGACAGGGGAAGGACATGAAGGCAGTAATTCTGGCCGGTGGGCTGGGTACCCGCATCAGCGAGGAATCGCACCTCAAGCCCAAGCCGATGATCGAGATCGGCGGGAAGCCAATTCTCTGGCACATCATGAAGCAGTACTCGGCCCACGGTATCCACGATTTCGTCATCTGCCTTGGCTACAAGGGCTATGCGATCAAGGATTTCTTCGCCAACTATTTCCTGCATACCTCCGATGTCACCTTCGACATGCGTGCCAATCGCATGGACGTGCACCAGAACTACAGCGAGCCGTGGCGGGTCACCCTGATCGACACCGGCGAGGAAACCATGACCGGTGGCCGCCTGCGCCGCGCCGCCCGCTACGTGGAAGACGAGCAGGCCTTCTGCTTCACCTACGGCGACGGTGTGTCCGACCTGAATATCGGCGCCCTGGTGGACTTCCACATGGGCCATGGCAAGCTCGCCACGGTCACCGCCGTGCAACCGCCGGGACGCTACGGCGCCCTTGAGCGCGACGGTGACAAGGTCAGCGGCTTCATCGAGAAACCCCGCGGCGACGGCGGCTGGATCAACGGCGGTTTCTTCGTGCTGTCGCCGAAGGTCCTGCCCTATATCATCGACGATCACACCTCCTGGGAATCCGAGCCCCTGGCCCGGCTGGCGGCAGAGGACCAACTGAACGCCTTCCAGCACGATGGCTTCTGGCATCCGATGGATACCCTGCGCGACAAGAATCATCTCGAACAGTTATGGCAGAGCGGGGAGGCCCCATGGAAACAGTGGGCCTGAATGCCGAATTCTGGAACGGCAAGCGCGTACTGCTGACCGGTCACACCGGTTTCAAGGGCAGTTGGCTGGCACTCTGGCTGCGGGAACTGGGCGCCGAAGTCACCGGCTTCGCCCTCGATCCGCAACCCGGCCCCAACCTGTACGAGCTGGCCCAGGTCGGCCGCGATATCAAGGACGCCCGTGGCGACCTGCGCGACCTTGGCGCCCTGCTCGAAGTGGTGGCCGAGGCGCAGCCGGAAATCGTCCTGCACCTGGCGGCGCAGCCCTTGGTGCGCGAGGCCTATCGCGATCCGCTGGGCACCTGGTCCAGCAACGTGATGGGCACGCTCAACCTGCTCGAAGCCATTCGCCAGGTCGGCGGCGTGCGCTCGGTGGTGCTGGTCACCACCGACAAGGTCTACGCCAACCAGGAATGGCCATGGCCCTACCGCGAGAACGAAGCCCTCGGCGGCCACGATCCGTACAGCAGCAGCAAGGCCTGCTGCGAACTGCTGGCGCAATCCTACGCGGCGTCCTTCTTCCCGCCGGCCAGCCACGCCGAGCATGGCCTCGCCCTGGCCACGGCGCGGGCCGGCAATGTGCTCGGCGGCGGCGATTTCGCTGCCGAACGCCTTATTCCCGATGTGCTCAAGGCCTGGGATGCGGGGCATCCGGTGACCTTGCGCTATCCCCAGGCGGTCCGCCCTTGGCAGCACGCTCTCGAACCGCTGGCGGGCTACCTGCTGCTGGCCCATCGCTTGTATACCGAGGGCCCGGTTTTCGCCGGTGCGTGGAACTTCGGCCCGGCCGAAGGCGATATGTGCAGCGTTGGCGATGTGGTCGCGCACCTGTCGCGGCAATGGCCGGACTCGCCGGGCATGCGCGTCGAGCCGAGCGACCTGCATGAAGCCGGCGTGCTGCGCCTGGACAGCGGCCGTGCCCGGCAACTGCTCGGCTGGCGCACCCGCTGGTCCTTGCGCGAGTGCCTGGAGCACACCCTGCAATGGCACCTGGCGTGGAAGCGTGGCGACGAGATGCGCGCCGTTACCCTGGATCAGCTGAACCTGTACGCGGAGCTGTCGTGAGCGACCTGCAACTCCATGCCCTGCCGCTGGCCGGGCTCTACAGCGTGCAGCACAAGCGCCACGGCGATGCCCGCGGGCAGTTTTCCCGGCTGTTCTGCGAAGGCAGCCTGGACGGCCTGGGCGTGCCGTTGCACATTCGCCAGATCAATCACTCGCACACCCTCGGCCAGGGTTCGGTGCGCGGCCTGCATTACCAGCAGGGCGAGCAGCCGGAAGCCAAGCTGATCACCTGCCTGCGCGGTGAAGTCTGGGATGTGGCGGTGGATCTGCGCGAGGGCTCGCCGACCTTCCTGCACTGGCATGCCGAACACCTCAAGGCCGGTGACGGTCGCAGCCTGCTGATCCCCGCCGGTTTCGCCCATGGCTTCCAGGTGCTCGGCGAAGAGGCCGAGCTGCTTTACCTGCACAGTGCGGACTACGCGCCGGGACGCGAAGGCGGACTGTCGGTGCACGACCCGCGCCTGGCCATTGCCTGGCCGCTGCCTGTCAAGAATCTGTCGGCCCGGGATGAGGCCCATCCCTGGCTGGATCATCATTTCACCGGAGTGCCTGCATGAATTGCCGTGGCTGTGGCGCAGCGCTGAGCCTGCCCCTGATCGACCTGGGCACCGCGCCGCCTTCCAATGCCTACCTGCGCGTCGAGCAACTGGCGGCTGCCGAGGCCTGGGTGCCGCTCAAGGTTGGCGTCTGCCAGGCGTGCTGGCTGGTGCAGACCGAGGACTACACCCGCGCCGACGCGCTGTTCGATGCCGACTACGCCTATTTCAGTTCCTACTCCAGTTCGTGGCTGGCCCATGCCCGGCAGTACGTCGAGGACATGAGCGCGCGCTTCGGCCTGGACGAGCACAGCCGGGTGGTGGAAATCGCCGCCAACGACGGCTACCTGCTGCAATACGTCGCCGCACGCGGCATTCCCTGCCTCGGCGTCGAGCCGACCCGCAGCACCGCCCAGGCCGCGCGTGAAAAGGGCCTGGACATTCGCGAGGTATTCTTCGGCGAACAGGCGGCCGCGCAACTGGTGGGCGAGGGCTGGAGTGCCGACCTGATGGCGGCCAACAACGTGCTCGCCCATGTTCCGGACATCAACGATTTCCTGCGCGGCTTCGCCACGCTGCTCAAGCCGTCGGGGGTTGCCACCTTCGAATTCCCGCACCTGCTCAGCCTGATGGCCGAGAGCCAGTTCGACACCCTGTACCACGAGCATTATTCCTACCTGTCGCTGACGGCGGTGCGCACCCTGTGCCAGCGCAACGGCCTGGAGATCTTCGACGTCGAGGAGCTGCCGACCCACGGTGGCTCGTTGCGGGTCTACGTGCAGCGTGCCGATGGTCCGCAGGCGGCGCGGCCGGCGGTGCAGGCCTTGCTCGACACGGAGGACAGGGTGGGCGTAACCACCACCGGTTTCTACGCGACACTGGCCCCGGCCGCCGAACGCATCAAGCACCAGTTGCTGCGCTTCCTGCTCCAGGCCAAGGCCGAGGGCAAGCGCGTGGTTGGCTATGGCGCTGCCGCCAAGGGCAACACCCTGCTCAACTACGCCGGGGTCCGCGCCGACCTGCTGGCCTGGGTGGCCGACGCCAATCCGCACAAGCAGGGCAAGTTCCTCCCCGGGAGCCGCATTCCGGTGGTCGCACCGGAGCGCCTGGCCGCCGAGCAGCCGGACTACGTGCTGGTATTGCCGTGGAACCTGCTCAAGGAAGTCAGCGAGCAGCAGGCGCTGGTGCGTGAATGGGGCGGGCGTTTCGTCATCGCCGTGCCGGAGCTGACCATCCTGTGACTGCGATGACCGTACTGGTGACCGGTGCCAGCGGCTTTGTCGGGCGGCACCTGGTCGCTGCATTGCTGGCCCGTGGTTGCCAGGTGCGCGCGGTGGCCCGTCGCCAGGCGCCGGCGCGAGCCTTGCCATGGTTCGACCGGGTCGGGTTCGTGGCCGCCGATATCCATGATCCGCGCACCGATGTCGCTGCCCTGTGCGAAGGCGTCGATGCCCTGGTCCACCTGGCATGGCCGGGCCTGCCCAACTACCAGGGGTTGTTCCATCTGGAACACAACCTGATGGCCGACTACCGCTTCATCAAGCACGCCGTCGAGGCCGGGGTAGGGCAGGTGCAGGTCACCGGCACCTGCTTCGAGTACGGCATGCAGAGCGGCCCGCTGAGCGAAACCCTGGAATGCCGGCCGGCCAATGCCTACGGCCTGGCCAAGCACAGCCTGCATCTGTTCCTCGACACCTTGCGCCAGCAGGTGCCGTTCACCCTGCAATGGGCGCGGCTGTTCTACCTGCATGGCGAGGGGCAGAACCCCAACAGCCTGCTGGCGGCCCTGGACCGGGCCATTGACGCGGGGCAGGCGCAATTCGACATGTCGGGCGGCGAGCAATTGCGGGATTTCCTGCCCGTCGAGACGGCCACCGCACATCTCGCCACTTTGCTGCAACGGCGCGATTTCAGTGGCGTGGTCAATATTTGCAGCGGCCAGCCGATAGCGGTACGCAGCCTGGTGGAGCGCCACCGCGCCGCGCGGGATTCGCGGATCGCCCTGAACCTGGGGCACTACCCTTATCCGGCGCACGAGCCCATGGCCTTCTGGGGCGATGCCCGATGCCTGCATACCTTGCTGGGAGCAGAACATGAAGCATGAGTTGTACCGCGCCGATGCCTTGCCGGTGCTGCAGAACCGCACATTCGCCGATGCCGCCAGCGCCCGGGCCAGTGCCAGCGCCGATATGCGCCTGGTGCAGGATGCTCGCACCGGCCTGGTGTTCAACGATGCCTTCGATGCCGACAAGCTCAGCTACGACAGCGACTACCAGAACGAGCAGGCCCATTCCGGGCAGTTCCAGCGTCATCTGAACGATGTCGAGGCCATCGTTGCCCGCCATTTCAAGGGCCACAGCCTGATCGAAGTGGGCTGCGGCAAGGGGTACTTCCTCGAACTGCTGCGCGAACGCGGCTATGCCGTGACCGGTATCGATCCGGCCTATGAAGGCGACAACGCCGACGTGATCAAGGCGCCGTTCACCGCCGAACTGGACCTGCGCGCCGATGCCATCGTGCTGCGCCATGTGCTGGAGCATATCGCCGATCCGGTGGGGTTCCTCCACGAGATCGCCCGGGCCAACGGCAACGCCGGCCTGATCTACATCGAAGTGCCGTGCCTGGACTGGATCATCGAGCACAAGGCCTGGTTCGACCTGTTCTACGAGCACGTCAACTATTTCCGCCTCTCTGACCTGCAGCGCCTGTTCGGCCGTGTGCTGGAGGCCGGGCGCCTGTTCGGCGAGCAATACCTGTACGTGGTCGCCGACCTCGCCAGCCTGCGCCGCCTCGACGATGGCGCGGCCGAGCCACTGCGCCTGCCGGCTGATTTCAATGCCAGCCTGGCACGTGCGGTGCAGATCGTGCAGCGCGATGCCGGCAAGGGCTCGGCGATCTGGGGCGCGTCGTCCAAGGGCGTGATCTATTCGCTGTTCCTGCAGCGTGCCGGGGTGGCGGTCGACCAGGTGGTCGATATCAACCCGGCCAAGCAGGGCCGCTACCTGCCGCTGAGCGGCGTGCGCGTTTCGTCGCCGCAGGAGGCCATGGCCGCCTTGCCCGACGGCGCCAACCTGTTCGTGATGAATTCCAACTACCTCGAAGAAATCCGCCGCATGACCGCCGACCGGTTCGTCTACCACGCCGTCGACAGCGCCGCATTTCAATGACTTCCCGGAGAGACAGCACCATGACCGACGTTATCAAGGCCTTCGAAGCCGAATGCGAGGCCGGCATCAAGGCCCAGGGCCAGGACGAGCAGCTCAAGGGCCTGGCCCGGGACTTCTTCAACGAGTCGGCCAAGCACAAGTACAGCTACCACTTTTCGTGGATGGGCCGGCCGATCATCCAGCTGCCCCAGGACATGCTGGCGATGCAGGAGATCATCTGGCGGGTCAAGCCGGACCTGATCATCGAATGCGGCATCGCCCACGGCGGTTCGATCATCTACTACGCCTCGTTGCTGGAACTGCAGGGCCATGGCGAGGTGCTGGGCATCGACCTGGACATCCGCCCGCACAACCGCGAGGCCATCGAAAGCCATCAGATGGCCAGGCGCATTTCCATGATCGAGGGTTCGAGCATCGATCCGGCGGTGGTGGAGCGCGTGCGCGCCTTCGCCGAAGGCAAGAAGGTGATTCTGGTGCTGGATTCCAACCACACCCATGAGCACGTGCTCGAAGAACTGCGTGCCTACGCACCGCTGGTGGCGGTGGGCAGCTACTGCGTGGTGATGGATACCGTGGTCGAGGACATGCCGCCGGAGTTCTTCCCGGACCGTCCTTGGGGCCCGGGCGACAACCCGAAGACCGCGGTGTGGGAATACCTCAAGGAAAATGCCGATTTCGAAATCGACCAGCAGATGCAGGACAAGCTGCTGATCAGCGTGGCGCCGGATGGCTACCTGCGCCGGGTGCGCTGACTTTTACCGACCCTAATGGCCCCGGCTTGCCAGCGATGGGGCCCGAGAGCACACAGCAGATTTCCCGTCAGGTACCCACATGCCAAGCACTGCCCTGAACAACCAGTTCACCCTGGTCATGCTGACCCACAAGCGCCCCGGCTTCCTGCGCCGCGCCTTGCAGTACTACAAGGACTTTCCCGGCACCCTGCTGGTGCTCGACTCCTCGCCGGAGCCGGCTGCCGGTATCACCGAGCGCTTCCCGCGGGTCGACTACCGGCACCTGCCGCAGTTCGACTACCGTGGCTTCCAGGCCAAGATCAAGCACGGCCTGGGCCTGGTGACGACGCCCTACATGGCGCTGGTCGCCGACGATGACTTCATCCTGCCCGATGCCATCGGCGAGTCCCTGGACTTCCTCGAAGCCCATCCGGACTACGGCATGTGCCAGGGCTACAGCATGATGTACCTGGCCCAGGCGGGGCACATCAACTACTACCGCCGCGACAAGAAGATCGGCCAGGAGGACTTCGCCAGCGACGATCCGCGCCAGCGCATCCTCGACTACCTGTACGCCTTCATCCCGCCGTTCTACGCGGTGACCCGCACCTCGCTGCTGCAGGACTGGGCTGCGCAGATTCCCGACAACCTGCGTTTCGAATGGCTGGAGGTCAGCCACACCTGGTTCCTGCTGGCCAGTGCCAAGGCGCGCATGCTGCCGATCCCTTATGCGGTGCGCGAAGCCAACTACGGCGCCTCCGAGCACAATACCGAGGTCACCTACGCCCTGGCCCTGCCAGACCCGGCCTCGGTGGCCAGCCGTGAGGAATTCAGCGACGTGCTGGCCGGCCTCGAGACACCGCTCAAGGGCGAGCGCGAACAATTGCGCGCCCTGGCCCGGGAGAGTTTCGCCCTGATGTACGAAGGCCTGGCCGGTGGTCGCTCGCTGATCATCGAGCCGGTCTTCTCTTCCCACGTCAATGGGCCCGGCGAAGCATCGACCTACAAGTTCCTGCCGACCCAGTACGTCAACCTGCCGTTCTACAACCAGGCGTTCTTCGACCGACTGGGCGAAATCGAATTCCTCCTGCATGCCCTGCCGGCGGGCCGCGTGCAGCAGGAAGAGCTGGAGTCGATCTGGCTGCAGCAGGAACGCCTGCTTGCCGTGCACCCCGAGGACAACGCGTTCAGCCAGATCGCTCGCGCCCGCGAAGCGCTCAAGGCCGCGCCGTACAACCTGGCGGTCGTCAAGCGCCTGGCTGACTTGCTGCATGACGATGGCGAGACCGAAGAGGCCGGCAAGTTGCAGGCATGGGCCCGGCGCCTGGAAGCCGTGGCCAGCGACGGCGGCCGCGCGCTGCTCGGCGCCCAGCCATCCGGACGCCTGCTCGACTGGCTGGAGGCGCGCCAGCCCGACCCGGCCAGCCGCGAAGCCGTCGCCGCGCACCTCAAGCAGCATCAGGGTGGCCCGCAGATCGGCATCCTCCTGCTCAACCTCGAGCATGACGAAGCCAGGCTGCAGGCCACCTTCGACAGCCTGATCAACGGCGTCAGCCGCTCGTTCCGCATCATTGTCTTCACCACCGGGCCGCTGCCGGCCATGACCAGCCTGCAAAGCACCCTGCATTTCGTCCGGGTGAGCAAGGACGACTACGTCGACAAGATCAACCAGATCGCCCGCCAGAGTAGCTGCGACTGGCTGATGCTCGCCGAGGCCGGTGACGAGTTCACCGCCACCGGCTTGCTGCGTGCCGGCCTGGAGCTGCTCGACGCGCCGGACTGCCGTGCCGTGGCGGTGGACGAGATCCAGCAACTGTCCGGCGGTGCCTGGCGTGAACTGCTGCGCCCCGGCATCAACCTCGACCTGCTGCAAAGCCTGCCGCCGCTGATGGCGCGGCACTGGCTGGTACGCCGCGAGGTGCTGGTGGAGGCGGGCGGTTTCGCCAGCGAATTCAGCGAGGCGCTGGAATACGAATTGCTCCTGCGCCTGATCGAGAAGGGCGGCCTGAACGGTCTCGCCCACCTCGACGAGCCGCTGTTGATCAGCCGGGCGCCCGAGCTCAAGCACAACGAACATGCCCGCCAGGCCCTGGCCCGGCATCTGGCCGCGCGTGGCTACAAGGCCCAGGTCAGCTCGGCGCTGCCGGGGGCCTTGCGCATTGACTACCGCCACCTGGAGCGACCGCAGGTGTCGATCATCCTGCGCAGCGAGGACAACCAGGAAGCATTGCAGCGTTGCCTGGAAAGCGTTTTGCAGCGTACCCGCTACCTGCGCTACGAGGTGCTGGTCGCCGATAACGCCAGCCAGTCGCCGGCGCACCTGCAATGGCTGGAGCAGTTGCAGCAGCTCGGTGGACGCGTACGCGTCCTGCAGAGCCCGCAGCGGCTTGGCGAAGCGGCCCTGATCAACGCCGCCAGCGCCGAAGCGAACGGTGAGTACCTGGTGCTGCTGGCCCCTGACGCCGAGGTGGTCAATGCCAACTGGCTGGAGCTGTTGCTCAACCAGGCCCAGCGGCCGGAGGTCGGCATCGTCGGCGCCAAGCTGGTGGATGCTGCCGGCAACGTGACCCAGGGCGGGTTGATGCTGACGGCGGACGGTGTGCAGGCTGCGCATGTTGGTCTGAAGAAGGAAGAAACCGGCTATCTCGGCCAGGCTGCGGTGGAGCAGAACTACCCGGCGGTCTCGGCCATCTGCCTGATGGTGCGGACCGAGGTGTTCCGCGCCCTGGGCGGGCTGGATGAGGTCGGGTTCGCTGACGCCTACGCCGATGTCGACCTGTGCCTGAAAGTGGCCGAAGCCGGTCTGCTGACGGTGTGGACGCCACAGGTGCAGGTGGTGCATCCGGGGCAGTTGCCGCAGGACGAGGTTGCCCTCGCGGCGTTGCGTGGCAAGTGGGCCGGGCTGTGGAGCAGCGCTGCCCATGGTCGCAGCCTGAAGCCCGAGCAGGCGGCGTTCGACTGGAAAGCGCTGATCGGTTGAAGGCGGGGCCGGCGATGGGGTCGCTGATGGCCTCGTCGCTGGCAGGCAGTGATGAAAATCCTGCTGGCCTGCATCTTGCTTCGCCCCTGTTTCAACAGGTCGGAGGTCAGAAAACCGTTGCTTTCCGCCTCCGCCCACTGCGAGTTCCAGCCAGGATTTCCGGCATGTTCGATGACAAGTCCCCCCTCACCCGCGGCGGTAACGGCGCGTTCGCCCGTACCTTGCTCAACGCGCCTGTCGATCTGGCAGGTGGCGTGGGCGCGCCGTTGCCGGTCCGGGAGGTGGTCGACGACGGTCGGCCGATACCCTATGGCCGGCAGCACCTGGACAAGTCCGACATCGACGCCGTGGTCGAGGTGCTGCGCTCCGACTGGCTGACCCAGGGGCCAACCCTGGAGCGCTTCGAGCAGGCCGTGGCCGAGCGTTGCCAGGCGCGCCATGCAGTGGCCGTCAGCAATGCTACCGCCGGCCTGCACCTGGCCTGCCTGGCGGCGGGCCTTGGTGCCGGTGACTGGCTGTGGACCAGCCCCAACAGTTTCGTAGCCTCGGCCAACTGTGCGCGCTACTGCGGTGCCGGCGTCGATTTCGTCGATATCGATCCGCTGACCTGGAACCTCGATGTGCGCGCCCTCGCGCGCAAGCTGGAACAGGCGAGCGCCCTCGGTCGCCTGCCCAAGGTGCTGGTGGCCGTGGCATTTTCCGGGCAAAGCTGCGACATGCGCGAAATCAACCGCCTGGCCCGTGAATACGGGTTCCGGGTGATCGAGGATGCCGCTCACGCCTTCGGTGCCCGATACGCCGGCGAGCCGGTAGGCAGTGGTGTCTATGCGGACATGACGGTGTTCAGCTTCCACCCGGTGAAGATCATCACCAGCGGCGAGGGCGGCATGGTCCTGTGCCAGGACCCGGAGCTGGCCAGGCAACTGCGCGCCCTGCGCAGCCACGGAATCACCCGGGACCCGGCGCAAATGACCGAGCCCACCCATGGTGGCTGGTACTACCAGCAGACCGAGCTGGGCTTCAACTACCGCATGTGCGATATCCAGGCTGCCCTGGGCCTGTCGCAGATGCGCCGGCTGGACGAATTCCTCGCCCGCCGTCGGGCCCTGGCGGCACGCTACGAGCGACTGCTGGCAGGGTTGCCGTTGCAGTTGCCGACGCCGCAGCCTGGTGCCGAGTCGTCCTGGCACCTGTACGTGGTGCGCTTGCACGAGCACCTCGAAGGCCGCCATCGTGAAGTGTTCGATGGGCTCAGGGCTGCCGGCATCCACGTCAACTTGCACTACATCCCGATACACCTGCAGCCGTACTACCGTGACCAGGGCTTCGCCAGCGGTGATTTCCCGGAATCCGAGCGCTACTACCGGCAGGCGATAACCCTGCCGCTGTACCCGGACCTGGGCGAGGCCCGGCAGGACCGGGTGGTGGCAGTCCTGCGCGAGCTGCTGATGGAGTACCGTCCATGAGCGGGGCGGTGGCGATCATTCCGGCCCGTGGCGACAGCAAGCGCATCCCTGGAAAGAACCGCAAGCTGTTCAAGGGCGAACCGGTCATTGCCTATTCGATTCGTGCCGCCTTGGGCTGCGGCCTGTTCGAGCGGGTCGTGGTCAGTACCGACGACCCGCTGATCGCCGAAGTTGCCCGGGCCTACGGCGCCGATGTGCCGTTCGTGCGTCCGGCGTCGCTGGCCGACGATCATGCCACCACCCTTTCGGTGGTGGTGCATGCCCTTCAAACCCTGGAAGAGCAGGGGTATTGGGCGGACCTGGCCTGCTGCATCTACGCCACCGCACCGCTGTTGCAGAAGCGCTACCTGCGAACCGGGCATGACACCCTGGTCGCCCATCCTCATAAGGACTACGCGTTTTCCGTGTGCAGTGTCGGCTTTCCGGTCCAGCGCGCCCTGACCCTGACCAATGAGGGCGCACTGACGCCGTTGTACCCGCAGTATCGCGACACCCGTTCCCAGGACCTGCCCCATGCCTATCAGGATGCCGCGCAGTTCTATTGGGGGCGCAGTGCGGCCTGGTTGCGCGGCGAGCCGCTGTTTTCCGAACGTAGCCTGCCGGTGACGTTGCCCCGTCATCTGGTCCAGGACATCGATACCGAGGAAGACTGGCGGCGTGCCGAGTACCTTTACAGCGCGCTGCATGCCGCCGGGGAACTGCTGGATTGAACCTGTTGTTTCGCGTCGATGCCGGCAGTGCCCTGGGCATCGGCCATGTCGCCCGCTGCCTGACCCTGGCCGCAGAACTGGTCGCTTGCGGCGCCCGGGTGGCCTTTGCCTGCCGTGAACTGCCAGGCCACCAGATGGCCCGGATCGCTGCTGCAGGGCACCAGGTTTTCCCCCTGTCGCTAGCGCTGGAGGACGATATCGCTGCCCTGGCGGCCGTTCTGCCGGCCGGCTGCCGCTTCGACTGGCTCATCGTCGATCACTACGGCCTTGATGCCAGCTGGGAAACCCCGGCGCGGCAATGGGCGCGGCGGATCATGGTGATCGATGACCTGGCCGACCGGCCCCATGATTGCGACCTGCTGCTGGACCAGAATTTCACCGCCAGCGCGGCACGCTACCAGCCGCGGGTTCCTGCACGATGCCGTCTGCTGGCGGGGCCCCGGCATGCGCTGTTGCGCCCTGCTTTCCGCCAGCCCAGGCAGGCCGAAAGCGAACGGGCGCGGCGGGTGCTGGTGAGTTTTGGCGGCTTCGACCAGGCCGGCATGACCTTGAAGGCCTTGCAGGCCCTGGCAGGCATCGAGCAGGTCGAGGTGCAGTGCATCGCCGGGCAGGGCAGTGCGGATCTTCCTGCGTTGCAGGCGTTGGTGGCGTCGCGTCCGGGCTGGCAGTTGCTCGGCTTCGTCGACGACTTGCCCGAGCGTATGGCCGCTGCGACCCTGTTCGTCGGTGCCGGCGGCGGGACGACCTGGGAGCGCGCGGCCATGGGCCTGCCGAGCCTGTGCGTTGGCGTCGCCGATAACCAGCTGGAGAATGCCGAAGCGCTCGGGCAGGCGGGTGTGCACCTGTATCTCGGCGCTGCGCCGATGGTCTCGGTCGAAGCGCTACGCCAGGCCATCGCCGTGCTGCTGGACAATCTGCCCCTGCGTCAACATTTTGCCGCTCGCGGTCGTGCGCTGGTCGATGGCCAGGGAGCGCGTCGCGTCGCCGTGGCATTGCTTGCCGATGGGGTGCAGGTGCGCCCGGCGACGTCCGGGGACGCGCGCCTGCTGTTCGACGGTCGCAATGCCGAAGCGGTACGCCAGAATTCCCTGGACAGCGCGCCCCTCGACTGGGACAGCCATTGCCGCTGGCTGGACGCGACCCTGGCTAGCCAGCAGCGCCTGTTGCTGGTCGGCGAAACCACCGATGGCCCACTGGGGATGCTTCGCTACGATCTGCTCGAGGCGAGCCGGGCGCGGGTTTCCCTGTACCTGTTCGACGGCCGCTACGGTGTTGGCTGGGGCAGGGCGCTGCTGGCCGCAGGGGAGCGTGCGCTACTCGGACGCTGGCCGGCGCTGGAGGCCATCGAGGCCCAGGTGCTGGCCCACAATGCGCCGTCCTTGGCGCTGTTTCGCGGCGCCGGTTATACACAGGCCGAGTGCCATTTCGAACGGATAGTGAGGAATTCGCGACATGAGCAGTTTTAACATCGGGCGGCGTCGGGTCGGTATCGATGTCGCGCCGCTGGTGATCGCCGAGATGAGCGGCAACCATAACCAGTCGCTGGAGCGAGCCTTGCGCATCGTCGAAGCGGCGGCACAAGCCGGTGCCCATGCGTTGAAGCTGCAGACCTACACCGCCGACACCATGACCCTGGACTTGGACCATGGCGAGTTCTTCATCGAGGATCCCGCCAGCCTGTGGGCCGGCTCCTCGCTGTATTCGCTATACGAAAAGGCGCATACGCCCTGGGAGTGGCATGAGCCGATCTTCCGGCGCGCACGGCAGTTGGGCATGCTGGCGTTTTCCACGCCTTTCGACGAGACCTCAGTGGACTTTCTCGAAAGCCTCGACGTGCCGGCCTACAAGATCGCCAGCTTCGAAAATACCGACCTGCCGTTGATCCGCAAAGTGGCGGCCACCGGCAAGCCGCTGATCATTTCCACTGGCATGGCCAGCCTTGCCGAACTGGACGAGACGGTCCGCGCGGCACGGGAGGCGGGGTGCCGCGACCTGGTCCTGCTCAAGTGCACCAGTACTTACCCGGCCAGCCCGGAAAACAGTAATGTGCGGACCATCCCGCACCTGCGCGATCTGTTCGGCTGCGAGGTGGGGCTGTCCGACCACACCCTGGGAGTCGGCGGTGCCGTGGCTGCGGTGGCCCTGGGCGCCAGCGTGGTGGAGAAACACTTCACCCTGGACCGCGCCGAGGGCGGTGTGGATGCGGCGTTTTCGCTGGAGCCTGCGGAATTGGCCGGGCTGGTGCAGGAAACCGAGCGGGCGTGGCTGGCGCTGGGCTCGGTGAACTACGGCGCGAGCCAGGCGGAGCAGGCCTCGAAACGCTTCCGGCGCTCGCTGTACGTGGTGCGCGACATGGCTGCCGGCGAGCGTTTCGATCACAACAACGTGCGCGCCATTCGACCGGGGCTGGGCCTGGCGCCCAAGCACCTTGATTCCCTGCTCGGGCGCAAGGCCCGGCAACCGCTCAAGCGCGGCACGGCGCTGGACTGGTCGCTGGTCGAATAAGCATTACGGCCCCTGTGGGGTTCACCCGCGATTGTGTTAGTGGCCGCACCACCGCAATCGCTGGCAAGCCAGCTCCCACAGTGACCGTGTCGAACACAAAGCCCGCGGTTGGCTGAGAAACCTGTGGGAGCTGGCTTGCCAGCGACAGCCATAGTGGCTTCACCACCGTAATCCAGCCGCGACCCTAGGAAAATGTGCCATTGTCTGTGAAAATCCGTGACCTATCGGTCATGACGGACATCTGTGTCTCTATCGTTACCGGCAGCGACGGGCCGTGTCACCGGCGCTGCCATCGCCATCCAGTCCAGCGGATGGCGCAAATTCCTGTTTTCTGGCGCCCCTCGAATCATGCGAGCGGTGATATTCAGCGGTTCTTTATTGGGAAGCCATGATGATTGGCATAAAAAGCATTGCGAGCTACGTTCCGGCCGCCGGCCTGGACAACTACGCACAAGGCGCCAAGTTCGGCAAGGATGAGGAGTTCATCCTCGGCAAGATCGGCTCGGCCTTCCTGCCTCGCAAATCCGACGAACAGGAAACCTCCGACCTGTGCGTCGAGGCGGTCAATGCCCTGTTCGCCGCCAACCCGGGCCTGTCCCGCGATTCCATCGACGCCCTGATCGTCGTCACCCAGAACGGCGACGCCGAAGGTCTGCCGCATACCGCCGCCATCGTCCAGGACAAGCTCGGCCTGCCGACCCGTGTCGCGGCCTTCGACATTTCCCTGGGCTGTTCCGGTTATGTCTACGGCATCTACGCGCTGAAGGGCTTCATGGAAGCCACCGGCCTGAAGAACGGCCTGCTGGTCACTGCCGATCCATATTCGAAAATCGTCGATCCGGAAGACCGCAATACCACCATGCTCTTCGGTGATGCCGCCACCGCCACCTGGATGGGCGAGGACCCGGTCTGGGCCCTTGGCAAGTCGGCGTTCGGCACCGACGGTTCCGGAGCGCCGCACCTTAAGGTCACCGATGGTGTGTTCTTCATGAACGGCCGCCAGGTATTCAACTTCGCCTTGCTCAAGGTGCCTGCGCACCTGCACGAGTTGCTGGAGCAATCCGGGCTGGCGGCGGACGATATCGACGCCTTCTGCATCCACCAGGGCAGCGCGGCGATCGTCGATGCCGTGGCGCGGCGTTTCGAAGACAAACCGGAGAAGTTCGTCAAGGACATGGTCGAGACCGGCAATACCGTGTCGTCGAGCATTCCCCTGCTCCTGGAAAAACACGCGCTGGACACTACCTGGAAGCGGGTTGCAGTGAGCGGTTTCGGCGTGGGCCTTTCGTGGGGCTCGGCGATTCTTCATCGACCGTGACCTGAAATCCCGCGCAGGGTAATCTTCGGCGTTTCGCAGGCAAGGGATGCTCACCATGAGCGAGTTTTTCCAGCGTAACGCCGAAGTCATCCAGGCTCGCTGGCCGTCGCTGTTCGAGCGCATCGCGCGCGAGGATTGCGACGGCATCGATGCAGTGCTGGTCCAGGGCCTGGGTTCGACCCTGAGTGTCGACGGCATCCAGCTCAGCAGCCGTCATGATCGCCTGGCCGAGGCGCAGTTCCAGGCCGACAGCCTGCCCCAAAGCGCCCATCTCAACCTCTACGGTACCGGCCTGGGCGATCTGCAGAACGCCCTGTTGCAGCGTCCTGGCTTGCAGCGCCTGCATGTGCATATCCTCAACGGCGCCCTGTTCGCGCTGGTCCTGCGCCTGCTGGACCAGAGTCCATGGCTCGCCGATCCACGGGTCGAGCTTGCCTACGCTGCAGATGCCAAGGAAATCGCGCTGCCGTACTTCGCCTTGCCGGCGGAGCTGGCGCTGGCCGACGACTTCAACGCCAAGATCCGCGACCGTCTGGTGAGCGAAACCCACCTGGCGTTCAACAACACCAATTTCGATACCGCTGACCCGCATCTCGTCGAGCTGCTGGAAAGAAGCCTGCCGCTATTGCGCAGCGACCGGGACGTTGCCGAACTGTTCGGCAGCCGGGCAGGGCAGGAGGCCTTCGTCATTGCCACCGGTCCGACCCTGCAAGGCCACCTGGCCGCGCTCAAGCGTATTCATGCCGAGCCCGGGCGCCCGCTGTTCATTGCCGTCGATACGGCCTACAAGCCGCTGCTGGCAGCCGGCATCGAGCCGGATATCGTGGTCAGCGTCGACCACAAGATCCGCCTGCATCATCTGCCGCCCGAGGCTTCGGCGAACACCTCGCTGGTGTACATGCCGATGCTCGATGTCGATACCGTGGCGGGCTGGCGCGGTCCCCGTTATGCCGCCTACTCCGGCAGTGCCCTCTACGACGGGGTGCGCGAGGCGATTCCCCGGGGCCATTTGTTCGTGGGGGGCAGCGTCATCCATCCGGCGGCCGACCTGGCGGTCAAGATGGGCATGCGCCGCATCACGCTGTTCGGCGCCGACTTTGCCTTCCCCGGTAATCGCACCCACACCGGTTGGGACGACGGCGTGCTGGGCCCGCAAGTATCCGTGGCCCGTCACTGGGTACTGGACGGCAATGGCCAGCGGGTGCGGACCCAGCTGAATTTCCGTGGCTACCTGATCGAGCTGGAGCGTTTTATCGCTCGTCATCCCGAGGTGGCGTTCCGCAACACCAGTCGCGCCGGCGCGCTGATCGCCGGTACCACCTTCGATGAGGCGTTCTGCCAATGAGCACGATGCAAGAAAGCGCCCGGCAGTGTGCCGGGCTGTTTCGCCTGGGCCGGGATATCGAGGCGGCGGTGGCGATGGTGGAGCTGTTCGCCGCAGCCCCGGCGTTGTTCGCGCTGGCGCCAGGGGCTACCCAGGAAGCGTTCGCCGCGCTTTTCAGTGAAATGCTGGCAGCGCAGCAACGCCAGGATTGGATCTCCCTGGCCGACAGCCTCGAGTACGAACTGCCGAACCTGATCGAGCAGGCAGCTCCGCGCTGAAGTGTGATGGCCATCACACAGGCCTTGCCTCCAGGGGTGCCTGCGAACAGGGGCAAGTGCCTGATTTACAAGGGGTGGCGGCGTGATGGCATTTTTTTTTGAAAAACCCCTAAAGCAACCCGCCAAGACGACGATAAACATTACGAAGGTTCTCTAGGCCACACCCGGCGGATGCCAGGGCCGGAAGCCGCAGTATCCATCCAACGAGGAATTCGTCATGGCATTAACCGTTAACACCAACACCACTTCGCTGGGCGTGCAGAAGAACCTGAACAAAGCTTCCGACGCGCTGAGCACCTCGATGACCCGCCTGTCGTCCGGCCTGCGCATCAACAGCGCCAAAGACGACGCTGCTGGCCAGCAGATCGCCAACAAGCTGCAAACCATGGTCACCGGCACCACCGTTGCGATCAAGAACGCCAACGACGGTAACTCGATCACCCAGACCGCTGAAGGCGCTCTGTCGGAAATCACCAACATCCTGCAGCGTATGCGTGAGCTGGCTCTGCAAGCCCGTAACGACTCGAACGGCACCACTGAACGTGCGGCGCTGAACAAGGAATTCGCGGCCAAGTCCGACGAAATCACCCGTATCGCCACCTCCACCACCTTCGGTACCAGCAAGCAACTGCTGAACGGTACTGCTGGCACCATGGAGTTCCAGGTCGGTGCAATGACCGGTTCGAGCCAGATCCTGAGCGTCTCGATGACCTCCAGCTTCGCGGCTACCGCCCTGGGTGTAGGTACAGGTGCTCTGGCGATCTCCGGTACTTCGGACTCCGCCGTTCACACCGCTGTTGACGGCGCGATCACCGCCATCGACGCCGCACTGCAAACCGTTGACAACAAGAAGTCGGACCTGGGTGCTATCCAGAACCGCTTCCAGAGCACCATCAACAACCTGCAGAGCATGAACGAGAACTCCGCTGCTGCCCAAGGTCGCGTGCAAGACACCGACTTCGCCGCAGAAACCGCTCAGCTGACCAAGCAGCAAACCCTGCAGCAAGCGTCCACCGCAGTTCTGGCCCAGGCCAACCAACTGCCATCCGCTGTACTGAAACTGCTTCAGTAATAGCTACGATGAAGAGCGAGGGGGTGCGCGAGCATTCCCTCGCTTTTTACTTTGGAGGTGATGGGCGATGGACATGAGCGTCAGGTTGAACGCGTCTTACCCGGCTCCAGCGGCAGCTGCAGCCCAGCAGGAAAAAGCTGCTGAACAGGGTGCGTCCGAAAAGGTCCACGCCAGGCCGGAACTCGCGGCAGTGGATAAAGACAAGCAAGACTCCGATACCAGCCTGCAGGAAGCAGTCAAGGGTCTACAGGATTACGTCCAGTCGTTGCAGCGCAACCTGGAATTTTCGGTGGACGAATCCACCGGAACGACTGTCGTCAAGGTCGTTGCCCGTGACAGTGGTGAAGTGATTCGGCAAATTCCGTCCGAAACCGCCCTGGAACTGGCGAAGAGCCTGCAAGACGTCAACAGCCTGCTTTTCGACGAGAAAGTCTGAAAGCGGTACGAAATTTGATACAAAACCGCGTCATCGGGTAATGTTCAAGCGTTTGGCGCAAGCCAGGAAAAGGAGAATGTAATGGCAAGTCCGATTTTGCCTGCCCTCGGCCTCGGCAGTGGTCTGGATACCTCTGCAATCGTCAAGGCCCTGGCGGATGCCGAAAAAACGCCCAAACAGAACCAGATCGACCGGCAGACCAAGGCCAACACGGCCTCGATTTCGGCGATCGGCAGCCTCAAGAGCGCGCTGACCACCTTCACCACCGCCCTGAGCAAGCTCGGCAGCACCACGACGCCGCAGTTCATTGGCTACTCGGCCACTTCGGCCGACGACAAGCTGGTCAAGGCGACGGCGAGCAGTACTGCGGTCGGCGGCAGCTACGCGGTGAAGGTCAACGAATTGGCGACCGCCTCCAAGGTAGCCAGCCAGCGTTTTGCCAGCAGTAGCGACGCGATCAGCCAGGGCACCCTGGAAATCACCCAGAACGGTACCGTCTACAAGGTCGAGATCGGTGCCGACGCGACCCTGCAGTCCACCCGCGACGCGATCAACAGTGCCCTGAGCGCCAAGGGCATCAGTGCCAACATCATCAATGATGGCCAAGGCTCGCGCCTGGTGCTGACGTCCACCACGACCGGTCTGGGCTCGGACATCTCCGTCGCCGGTATTCCCGAGTTGGTCATCGATGGCACGACCAAGATGACGGACGCAGGCGCCGCCGGCTTCATTAGCGCGCTGGCCCGCGATGCCGAATATTCGGTCGATGGCATGGTGCTGACCAGCAAGTCGAACAAGGTCGAGAACGCGGTGAGCGGCCTGACCCTCGAACTGGTCGCCAAGGGTGCCGAAACCACCATCACCGTAGCCACCAACAGTGACGGTCTGAAAAAATCGGTGCAGAGCTTCGTCGATGCCTACAACGCACTGATCACCACCATCAACGGCCTGAGCCAGACGCCGAAGAATGCCGACGGCAGCCTGGGTACCGCGCCTGCGCTGGCGGGCGACTCGTTGGCCAGGGGCATGCTCTCGGCCCTGCGCAACGAGCTGGTGGTCTCCAGCACCGGCGGCAATGGTTCGCTGAAAGTGCTGTCGCAGTTGGGCATCAACACTGTGCAAAGCACCGGCCTGCTGGAACTCGACAGCACCAAGTTCACGGCAGCGCTGGATACCCAAAAGCTTGGTGGCGAAATCCAGAGCATGTTCTCGGGTGACGAGGGGCTCGCCAACCGTTTGACCAAGGCGCTGGAACCCTACACCCAGTCCGACGGACTGCTCGCCGACCGTTCGAAGATCCTCGAGAGCAACAAGAAGAACCTGGCCACCCAGCAGTCGAACCTGGATGCGCGGATCACCTCGCTGACGGCTTCGCTGACCAAGAAGTACAACACCATGGATACCCTGGTGGGTCAGTTGAACGCCCAGCGCGACAACATCACGTCCATCTTCAGTGCCATGGCTGCGCAGCAGAAGAACTCCTGACTTTTTGCTGGCGTCAAAAGCCCGACAATGCCGTCTCCGCATGTCGGGCTTTTTTCTTGGTGACTAAAGTTTTTTGACGCCGGGTCGATAACCCGGTCATACAGCAAGCCATTGTGTTGAGGTACGAACATGAATCCGATGTTGGCCCTTCGGCAATATCAGAAAATCAGCGCCCAGGCGCAGACCTCCGAAGCCAGCCCGCACCGCCTGGTGCAAATGCTCATGGAAGGCGGGCTGGATCGCATCGCCCAGGCCAAGGGCGCCCTGGAGCGCAAGGACCTGGCCGGCAAGGGCATCGCCATCGGCAAGGCCATCGGCATCATCGGCGGCCTGCGCGAAGGCCTGGACCGCGATAACATGACCGCGGAACTGGAGCGCCTCGATGCCCTCTACCTGTACATGACTCGTCGTCTGAGCGATGCCAACATCAAGAATGACATCGGCGCCCTCGACGAAGTGACCGATCTGTTGACCACGGTCAAGGAAGGCTGGGACGCGGTCGCCCCACAATAACCAGTTGCGATGAGGAGGTCGTGATGAGTGCCGTACTCAAGCGTATCGAGGAAACCCGGGAAGCCTTGGTGGGTGCATTGGCCAATCGCGACTGGGAGGCGGTGGGCGAGCTGGACCAAGCTTGCCGTGCCTGCATGGACGAAGTGATGAGCGCGGAAGTGGTCGACGAGGAGGCGCTGCGCGACAACCTCCAGGACTTGCTGGGGGTGTATCGGCAATTGATCGATGTGGCGACGGAAGAGCGTCAGGCAATTGCCGACGAGATGTCAAAGATCAAGCAGGCGCAACAGGCGACAAAGGTATACCATCTGTACCGCTGACCGTTGATGGAAAATCAGCAATGCGCCATAAATTTGACTATTAAAGGTTTTTTGACTTAACTAGTGGCTGTTTTTTAATTTCAGACGTCGGAACACTGACCGTTCAGTCGGAATGATGTCGAGCATGCCCTTCGACGGGCCTCGAGTTGACTAGGGAAGTTGCTATTGCATGTGGCGTGAAACCAAAATTCTCCTGATCGATGACGATAGTGCTCGCCGCCGTGACCTGGCGGTGGTGTTGAATTTTCTTGGGGAAGAAAATCTGCCGTGCTCCAGTCATGACTGGGAGCAGGTTGTCGAGTCGTTGTCGTCCAGTCGTGAAGTCCTCTGTGTCCTCATTGGCGCTGTAAATTCGCCGGCCAGCGTTCTGGGCTTGCTTAAGACAGTGGCTGCATGGGATGAGTTCCTTCCTGTTTTGCTTTTAGGTGAATTTTCTTCGCTGGAGCTTCCGGAAGAGCTGCGTCGCCGTGTGCTGTCCAACCTCGAAATGCCGCCGAGCTACAGCAAGTTGCTGGACTCGCTGCACCGCGCCCAGGTTTATCGTGAGATGTACGACCAGGCCCGTGAGCGCGGGCGGCAACGCGAGCCGAACCTGTTCCGCAGCCTCGTGGGCACCAGCCGGGCCATCCAGCACGTACGGCAAATGATGCAGCAGGTCGCCGACACCGACGCCAGCGTGCTGATCCTCGGCGAATCCGGAACCGGCAAGGAAGTGGTGGCGCGCAACCTGCACTACCACTCCAAGCGCCGCGAAGCGCCGTTCGTGCCGGTCAACTGCGGTGCGATCCCTGCGGAGCTACTGGAAAGCGAGCTGTTCGGCCATGAGAAGGGCGCCTTCACCGGGGCCATCACCAGTCGCGCCGGACGCTTCGAGCTGGCCAACGGTGGCACCCTGTTCCTCGACGAGATCGGCGACATGCCGCTGCCGATGCAGGTCAAGCTGCTGCGCGTGCTGCAGGAGCGCACCTTCGAGCGGGTCGGTAGCAACAAGACCCAGAGCATCGACGTACGTATCATCGCCGCGACCCACAAGAATCTCGAAAGCATGATCGAAGTGGGTTCGTTCCGCGAAGACCTGTATTACCGCCTCAACGTGTTCCCTATCGAGATGGCGCCGCTGCGCGAACGGGTGGAAGACATCCCGCTGCTGATGAACGAGCTGATCTCGCGTATGGAGCATGAAAAGCGTGGCTCGATCCGCTTCAACTCGGCGGCGATCATGTCGCTGTGCCGCCACGGCTGGCCGGGCAACGTCCGCGAATTGGCCAACCTGGTGGAGCGCATGGCGATCATGCATCCCTACGGTGTCATCGGGGTTGCCGAACTGCCGAAAAAATTCCGCTATGTCGACGACGAAGACGAGCAACTGGTGGACAGCCTGCGCTCCGACCTGGAGGAGCGCGTGGTTATCAATGGCCATGCGCCGAGCTTCCCGACCAATGCCATGTTGCCGCCGGAAGGCCTTGACTTGAAGGATTACCTCGGCAGCCTGGAGCAAGGACTGATCCAGCAGGCGCTGGACGATGCCAGCGGCATCGTCGCGCGGGCCGCCGAGCGCCTGCGCATTCGCCGCACCACCCTGGTGGAAAAGATGCGCAAGTACGGCATGAGCCGTCGCGATGGAGACGAGCAGGCGGAGGATTGACGCCTGCTTCTGGCGGCCAACGGGGGCCGCTGTGTTAAAACCTTTCTTTTTGTCCGGTAAAGGCCCGCCTATGCGGGCCTTGTCGTTTTCGCCGGGCATCCCGCAAAAGTTTCCGGCATGGCTATTGCTATACCGCTTTCAACATACCGTTTTATGACGGTAAGCCATGCGAGAGAGCACGATGCCCCACGCCGCTATCACTTCCCCCGAGCCGCAACGTCCGGATGCTGCCGAGCAGCAGGGCCGCGTCGGCCTGGAGCAGGCGTTTGCCCTGTTCGACCAGATGTCCACCCAGCTCAGCCAGTCCTATAACCTGCTCGAAGCACGGGTCACCGAGCTCAAAGGCGAGCTTGAAGTGGTCAGCGCCCAGCGGATGGCCGAGCTGGCGGAAAAGGAGCGCTTGGCCAACCGACTGCAGAACCTGCTCGACCTGCTGCCCGGTGGCGTCATCGTCATCGATGGTCATGGCTTGGTGCGTGAAGCCAACCCGGCAGCCTGCGAGTTGCTCGGCGCGCCGCTGGTCGGCGAGCTGTGGCGCCAGGTGATCGCCCGCTGCTTCGCGCCTCGCGAGGATGATGGTCACGAGATTTCCCTGCGCGACGGTCGCCGGCTGTCCATTTCCACCCGCTCCCTGGATGCCGAGCCCGGCCAGCTGGTGCTGCTCAACGACCTGACCGAGACCCGTCATCTGCAAGACCGCCTGGCCCGTCACGAGCGCCTTTCCACCCTTGGCCGCATGGTCGCTTCCCTGGCCCACCAGATCCGTACGCCGCTCTCGGCCGCGATGCTTTACGCCAGTCATCTGGCCGGGCAGGACCTGCCCCTGGAAACCCGCCAGCGTTTCGCCGGCAGCCTCAAGGAGCGCCTGCACGAACTGGAGCACCAGGTGCGCGACATGCTGGTGTTCGCCCGCGGCGAGCTGCCGCTGACCGACCGCCTGACCCCGAAGGCCTTGTTCCAGGCCTTGCAGCAGGCGGCACAGACCCAGGTTCAGGGGCACAGCGTGCGCTGGCAGTGCGACAGTCATCTGGGCGAGCTGCTGTGCAACCGCGACACCCTGGTCGGTGCGCTGCTCAATCTGCTGGAGAACGCCTTGCAGGCCAGCTCCGGCAGCGCCCGCCTGAAAATCCACCTGTACCGTCGCGACACCACGCTGCGCTTGTGCATCAGTGATGCCGGCAGCGGCATCGACGGCGCATTGCTGCGACGCCTCGGTGAACCTTTCCTGACCACCAAGGCCACCGGCACCGGCCTCGGCCTTGCGGTGGTCAAGGCGGTTGCCAGGGCGCACCAGGGCGAGTTGCAGCTGCGTTCGCGTCCGGGCCGGGGAACCTGTGCGATTGTCAGCCTGCCGCTGATCGACGGTCTGCGCGGGGTGTCGGCATGAGCGGGATCAAGGTATTGCTGGTTGAAGACGATCGCGCATTGCGCCAGGCCCTGGGCGATACCCTGGAGCTGGGCGGCTTCGCCTGGCGCGCAGCCGGTTGCGCCGAGGATGCCCTGGAAATGGCGGCTGCCGAACCGTTCAACCTGGTGGTCAGTGATGTGAACATGCCCGGGATGGACGGGCACCAGTTGCTCGCGCGCCTGCGCGCCAGCCAGCCGCAGTTGCCGGTCTTGCTGATGACGGCCCATGCGGCGGTGGAGCGGGCGGTGGATGCGATGCGTCAGGGCGCTGCCGATTACCTGGTCAAGCCCTTCGAACCGAAGGCCCTGCTGGAGCTGGTCGCGCGTCATGCCCTCGGTGCCGCCGGCGCCGCCGATGCCGAAGGCCCGGTGGCCCTGGAGCCCTCCAGCGCGCAATTGCTGGAGCTGGCCGCGCGGGTCGCGCGCAGCGATTCCACCGTATTGATTTCCGGCGAGTCGGGTACCGGCAAGGAAGTCCTGGCCCGCTACATTCACCAGCAGTCGCCCCGGGCCGGGCAGCCTTTCGTGGCGATCAACTGCGCGGCGATCCCCGACAACATGCTCGAGGCGACGCTGTTCGGTCACGAAAAAGGCTCGTTCACCGGTGCCATTGCGGCGCAGGCAGGCAAGTTCGAGCAGGCCGACGGCGGTACCCTGTTGCTGGACGAGATTTCCGAGATGCCCCTGGGCCTGCAGGCCAAGCTGCTGCGTGTGTTGCAGGAAAGGGAAGTGGAGCGGGTCGGCGGGCGCAAGCCGATTGCCCTGGATATCCGTGTGGTTGCCACGACCAACCGTGACCTTGCGGGCGAAGTCGCGGCGGGGCGTTTCCGCGAAGACCTGTTCTATCGCCTGTCGGTGTTCCCGCTGGCCTGGCGGCCGCTCAGGGAGCGAAGCGCCGATATTCTGCCATTGGCCGAGCGTTTGCTCTTGCGCCACGTCAATAAAATGAAGCACGCACCGGTTAGGCTCTCCGAGGAAGCCAGGGCCTGCCTGCAAGGCTATGCCTGGCCGGGCAACGTGCGCGAGCTGGACAACGCGATCCAGCGCGCCTTGATCCTGCAGCAGGGTGGGGTGATCGCAGCGGCGGATTTCTGTCTTGCCGGTGCACTCCCGGTTTTGTCCTCGACCCCGCAGGCGGTGCGGCCTGCAGCGCCGCAGGCGGTTGCCGTGGCGGACGAGGCGGGCGGGTTGGGAGACGACTTGCGCCGGCATGAGTTCCAGATGATCATCGACACCCTTCGCGCCGAGCGTGGCCGGCGCAAGGAGGCTGCCGAGCGTCTTGGGATCAGTCCGCGGACCTTGCGTTACAAACTGGCACAAATGCGCGATGCAGGCCTCGATGTGGAGGCCAGCCTTTATGCCACGGGGCTTTGAGGGATGTTGGTGATGGTTTCGCAAAATCGTTGGGGCTAGCTGGCACTCTTGTTGCTATGTCCTGTTTCAGCTGCTGCGTGAGTGTCAAAAAAATGCGGGCCCCCGGAGAGAGAAGTTCATGAGCCAAGGTGTTGAATTCAATCGGTTGATGCTGGACATGCGCGCCATGCAGGCGGAAGCCATGTCGGGCTCGAAGTCCGTGCAGGCACCTGCCGAACTGGGCCAGAGCAGTTTCGCCGATATGCTGGGTCAGGCCATCAACAAGGTCAACGACACCCAGCAGGCGTCCACCCAACTGGCCAATGCCTTCGAAATCGGCAAGAGCGGCGTCGACCTGACCGACGTGATGATCGCCTCGCAGAAAGCCAGCGTCTCGTTCCAGGCCCTCACGCAAGTGCGCAACAAGCTCGTGCAGTCGTATCAAGACATCATGCAGATGCCGGTTTAAGGCGGGATTTGATTCATGGCCGATGCAGTCGTCGATAACGTGCCCGCCAAGGGCAGCCCGCCAGCGCCCAAGCCGCCGCTGTTCGGCATGTCGTTCCTGGAAAACATTTCGCAGATGCCCATGCTGCGGCAGATCGGCCTGCTGGTAGGCCTGGCCGCCAGCGTGGCCATCGGTTTCGCCGTGGTCCTCTGGTCGCAGCAGCCGGACTACCGTCCGCTGTATGGCAGCCTGTCCGGCATGGACACCAAGCAGGTCATGGAAACCCTCGCTGCCGCAGACATCCCCTACAACGTCGAGCCCAATTCCGGTGCATTGCTGGTCAAGGCCGATGACATTTCCCGTGCCCGCCTGAAGCTTGCCGCTGCCGGCGTGGCGCCGAGCGACGGCAACGTCGGCTTCGAGATCCTCGACAAGGAACAGGGCCTCGGCACCAGCCAGTTCATGGAAGCCACCCGCTACCGTCGCGGCCTGGAAGGCGAGCTGGCGCGGACCATCTCGGCCCTGAGCAATGTCAAGGCGGCCCGCGTGCACCTGGCCATCCCGAAAAGCTCGGTGTTCGTCCGTGACGAGCGCAAGCCAAGCGCATCGGTACTGGTCGAGCTGTATCCGGGGCGTTCCCTGGAAGCCGGGCAGGTGATGGCCATCGTCAACCTGGTGGCGACCAGCGTTCCGGAGCTGGACAAGTCCCAGGTCACCGTGGTCGACCAGAAGGGCAACCTGCTCTCCAGCCAGCTGGAAAACACCGAGCTCACCGTGGCCGGCAAGCAGTTCGACTACACCCGGCGCATGGAAGGGCTGATGACCCAGCGGGTGCACAACATCCTGCAGCCTGTCCTGGGTAACGATCGCTACAAGGCCGAGGTCTCCGCCGACGTCGATTTCAGTGCCGTCGAGTCCACCGCCGAACAGTTCAACCCCGACCAGCCGGCCTTGCGCAGCGAGCAGTCGGTCAACGAGCAGCGTTCCAGCAGTTCCGGTCCGCAGGGCGTGCCCGGCGCGTTGAGCAACCAGCCTCCCGGGCCGGCTTCGGCGCCGCAGACCACCGGTGGCGCTGCTGCCGGTGCCGCCGCGGCGATCCAGCCGGGCCAGCCGCTGCTCGATGCCAACGGCCAGCAGGTCATGGACCCGGCCACCGGGCAGCCGATGCTGGCGCCGTATCCTTCGGACAAGCGCATCCAGTCGACCAAGAACTTCGAGCTGGACCGTTCCATCAGCCACACCCGCCAGCAGCAGGGTCGCCTGACCCGCCTGTCGGTCGCGGTGGTAGTCGACGACCAGGTCAAGATCGACCCGGCCAACGGCAATGCCACCACGGTGCCATGGAGCGCCGAGGACCTGGCGCGCTTTACCCGCCTGGTCCAGGACGCGGTAGGCTTCGATGCCAGCCGCGGCGACAGCGTCAGCGTGATCAACGTGCCGTTCGCCGCCGACCGTGGCGAGGCCATCGCCGAGATCCCGTTCTATTCGCAGCCGTGGTTCTGGGACATCGTCAAGCAAGTGCTGGGCGTGCTGTTCATCCTCGTGCTGGTGTTCGGGGTCCTGCGGCCGGTGCTCAACAACATCACCGGCGGCGGCAAGCAGTCCGGCAGCGACAGCGACATGGAACTGGGCGGCATGATCGGGCTGGACGGCGATATGCCGAGCGACCGTGTCAGCCTGGGTGGTCCGCAAAGCATCCTCTTGCCTAGTCCGAGCGAGGGCTATGACGCCCAGCTCAACGCTATCAAGAGTCTGGTGGCAGAAGACCCGGGTCGCGTGGCCCAGGTCGTGAAAGAGTGGATCAACGCCGATGAGTGACAATCGAGCCCTGACTTCCAAGCTGACCCGTGTCGACAAGGCAGCCATCCTGCTGTTGTCGCTGGGCGAGACCGACGCTGCGCAGGTACTTCGGCACATGGGGCCGAAAGAGGTCCAGCGCGTGGGCGTGGCCATGGCGCAGATGGGCAACGTCCATCGCGAGCAGGTCGAGCAGGTGATGAGCGAGTTCGTCGAGATCGTCGGCGACCAGACCAGCCTGGGCGTCGGCTCCGACGGCTATATCCGCAAGATGCTGACCCAGGCCCTCGGCGAGGACAAGGCCAACGGCCTGATCGACCGCATCCTGCTGGGCGGCAATACCAGTGGTCTGGACAGCCTGAAATGGATGGAACCTCGCGCCGTCGCCGACGTCATTCGCTACGAACACCCGCAGATCCAGGCGATCGTCGTGGCCTATCTCGATCCGGACCAGGCCGGGGAAGTCCTCGGCAACTTCGACCATAAGGTGCGCCTGGACATCATCCTGCGCGTCTCGTCGTTGAACACCGTGCAGCCGGCGGCGTTGAAGGAACTGAACCAGATCCTCGAGAAGCAGTTCTCCGGCAACTCGAATGCCGCCCGTACCACCCTCGGTGGTATCAAGCGTGCCGCAGACATCATGAACTTCCTCGACAGTTCGGTCGAAGGGCAGCTCATGGACGCGATCCGCGAGATCGACGGCGATCTTTCCGAGCAGATCGAAGACCTCATGTTCGTCTTCAACAACCTGGCCGATGTCGACGACCGCGGTATCCAGGCCCTGTTGCGCGAAGTGTCCTCCGATGTGCTGGTGGTGTCGCTCAAGGGCGCGGACGAAAAGGTCAAGGACAAGATCTTCAAGAACATGTCCAAGCGTGCCTCCGAGCTGCTGCGCGACGACCTGGAAGCCAAGGGGCCGGTGCGTGTCAGCGACGTCGAGACGGCGCAGAAGGAAATCCTCACCATCGCCCGTCGCATGGCCGAAGCCGGCGAGATCGTGCTGGGCGGCAAAGGTGCCGAAGAGATGATCTGATGCGTCGGCGCCGGCCTGCGGGGCGGCGCCGATTGCCAGGCAGCCTGGGTTTGGACGTTAAGCCCGGGCCGTGCCTGGGCTTCTGTCATCCGTAACCCGACTTGAGAGCGCATGGAATCATGTCGACCAACGAACATCTTAGTGAACTGATCCGCGCCCGCGACGTCGAGGGTTTCGACCGCTGGGCACTGCCCAGTTTCGACCCGCAGCCGGAGCCGGAACCCGAGCCTGAGCCCGAGGAGGTCGCCGAGGAGGTCGAGGAAGTGCCGCTGGAGGAAGTCCAGCCGCTGACCCTCGAAGAGCTCGAGAGCATTCGCCAGGAGGCCTACAACGAGGGCTTCGCCACGGGCGAGCGCGAAGGTTTCCATAGCACCCAGCTCAAGGTTCGCCAGGAGGCCGAAGTGGCCCTGAATGCACGCCTGGAAAGCCTTGAGCAACTGATGGGCCATTTGCTCGACCCCATCGCCGAGCAGGACGCGCAGATCGAAAAGCATCTCGTGCACCTGGTCAGCCATATTGCCCGCGAGGTCGTCGGCCGCGAGCTGAAGACCGATTCCAGCCAGATCACCCATGTCCTGCGCGAAGCCCTGAAGCTGTTGCCGATGGGCGCCGAGAACATTCGCATTCACCTCAATCCCCAGGATTTCGAGCTGGCCAAGGCCCTGCGCGCGCGGCATGAGGAAAACTGGCGTCTGCTCGAAGACGACTCGCTGCAGCCTGGCGGCTGCTGGATCGAGACCGCCCACAGCCGTATCGACGCGACCATGGAAACCCGCCTCGAGAAAGCGCTCAAGCAACTGTTCGACCAATTGCACGACCAGGGGCTGCATCCGGCTGCGCCGGACCTGCATTTCCAGCTGCAGGACAAGAAAGCGCCGGTCGAGGAAACGGAAGCCAGCGATGCGCCTTGACCGCACCAGCTTCGCCAGGCGCCTGGGTACCTACGCCGACGCCATCAGCCTGCCCCACCAGCCGGTCGTGGAAGGACGCCTGCTGCGCATGGTCGGCCTGACCCTTGAGGCCGAAGGCCTGCGCGCTGCCGTCGGCAGCCGCTGCAAGGTCATCAATGACGACAGCTATCACCCGGTGGAGGTCGAGGCCGAGGTCATGGGCTTTGCCGGAGGCAAGGTGTTCCTAATGCCGGTGGGCAGCGTCGCCGGTATCGCCCCGGGGGCACGGGTGGTGCCGCTCGACGACAGCGGCCGCCTGCCGATGGGCATGAGTATGCTCGGCCGTGTCCTCGACGGCGCCGGTCGCGCCCTGGACGGCAAGGGCGGGATGAAGGCCGAGGACTGGGTGCCGATGGATGGCCCGACCATCAATCCGCTTAACCGCGACCCCATCAGCCAGCCCCTGGACGTCGGCATTCGCAGCATCAATGGCCTGCTCACCGTCGGCCGCGGCCAGCGCCTGGGCCTGTTTGCCGGCACCGGCGTGGGTAAATCGGTGTTGCTGGGAATGATGACCCGCTTCACCGAGGCCGACATCATCGTGGTCGGCCTGATCGGCGAACGCGGACGCGAGGTGAAGGAGTTCATCGAGCATATCCTCGGCACCGAGGGCCTCAAGCGCTCGGTGGTGGTGGCGTCGCCAGCGGACGACGCACCGCTGATGCGCCTGCGCGCAGCCATGTATTGCACGCGCATCGCCGAGTATTTTCGCGACAAGGGCAAGAACGTCCTGCTGCTGATGGACTCCCTGACCCGTTTCGCCCAGGCCCAGCGCGAAATCGCCCTGGCCATTGGCGAGCCGCCGGCGACCAAGGGTTACCCGCCTTCGGTATTCGCCAAGCTGCCCAAGCTGGTGGAGCGGGCCGGTAACGGCGAGGCCGGCGGCGGTTCGATCACCGCCTTCTATACCGTGCTTTCCGAAGGCGACGACCAGCAGGATCCGATCGCCGACTCGGCGCGCGGCGTGCTCGACGGCCACATCGTGCTGTCGCGGCGCCTGGCGGAGGAGGGGCATTACCCGGCCATCGATATCGAGGCCTCCATCAGCCGGGTCATGCCGCAGGTGGTCACGCCCGAGCAGATGACCCAGGCCCAGCAGTTCAAGCAGCTTTGGTCACGGCTGTCGCAAAGTCGCGACCTGATCAGCGTCGGTGCCTACGTGGCCGGCGGCGATAAGGAAACCGACCTGGCCATATCCCTGCAACCGCGGCTGGTGCACTTCCTGCGCCAGGGGCTGGACGAGAACGTCAGCCAGGAGCAGAGCCGCGAACAGCTGGAAGCGGTATTCACGCCGCTCACGGCAGGCTGATAGGCCATGGCCCAGCCCAGTCGTGCCGCGCGCCTGGCCCCGGTGGTGGAGATGGCCGAGGATGCCGAGCGCAAGGCCGCGCAGCGTCTCGGGCACTTCCAGCAGCAGGTGGCCCAGGCCCAGGCCAAGCTGGCAGAGCTCGACCAGTTCCGCAGCGACTATCAGCAGCAATGGATGCAGCGCGGCAGCCAGGGGGTATCGGGCAAATGGCTGGTGGGCTTCCAGCGTTTCCTCGGCCAGCTCGACACGGCGGTGGCGCAGCAGCACCAGAGCCTGGTCTGGCACCAGAACAACCTCAATAGCGCCCGCGGCACCTGGCAGGAGGCCTACGCCCGGGTCGAGGGGCTGCGCAAGCTGGTCCAGCGCTACATCGAGGAAGCCCGGCTGCTGGAGGACAAGCGTGAGCAGAAGCTTCTCGACGAACTGTCGCAACGCCTGCCGCGGCACGATCGATTCTGACACCACGCGCTGGTCGGCCTGCCTTGCCGGGCTCCGGGCGGGCTGCTAAACCTTCTAGAGGACTGCACTCGCCACCTCCGAAGGAAGCGCCAACATGGCTGTTGAAACCGAGTTGTCCCAGGACGGGAAAAAGCTGACGATCCGCATCAAGGGTCGTTTCGATTTCGGCAGGCACCAGGAATTTCGCGACTCCTACGAGCGCACGCCGGTGCGCCCCGACAGCTTCGATGTCGACCTCAAGGACGCCACCTACCTGGATAGCTCCGCCCTGGGCATGCTCCTGCTGCTGCGTGATCACGCCGGTGGCGACAATTCGAATATCCGGGTGATCAACACCAACTCCGATGTGCGCAAGATCCTTGCGATCTCCAACTTCGAAAAACTCTTCGATATCACTTGAGCGCCAGCATGAGCGACGGGCATACCCTGACTGTCCTGATCGCCGAGGATGGCGCGACCGACCGGCTGTTGCTGGCTACCATCGTGCGCAAGCAGGGGCACAGGGTGCTGACCGCGGAGAACGGCAAGCTGGCGGTCGCCCTGTTTGCCGAGCAGCGCCCGCAACTGGTGTTGCTGGACGCGGTCATGCCGGTGATGGACGGCTTCGAAGCGGCGCGGCAGATCAAGGCGCTGGCCGGCGAGGAGCTTGTGCCGATCATCTTCCTCACCTCCCTGACCGAGGACGATGCCCTGGTGCGCTGCCTGGAGGCCGGCGGCGACGATTTTCTTGCCAAGCCCTACAGCCCGGCGGTGCTGGCAGCCAAGATCAAGGCCATGGATCGCCTGCGCCGCCTGCAGGCCACGGTAGTGGAACAGCGCGACCAGATTGCCCTGCATCACAACCACCTGCTCAACGAACAGCGCGTGGCCAAGGCGGTGTTCGACCAGATCGCCCATGCCGGTTGCCTCGGTGCGCCAAACATCCGTTACCTGCAGTCACCCTACGCACTGTTCAACGGCGACTTGCTGCTGGCAGCGTTCACGCCCACCGGTGACATGCACGTGCTGCTCGGCGACTTCACCGGCCATGGCCTGCCGGCCGCGGTGGGCGCCATGCCCCTGGCCGAAGTCTTCCATGGTATGACGGCCAAGGGCTACGGCCTGGCGGAAACCCTGCGCGAGATGAATGCCAAGCTCAAGCGCATCCTGCCGGTGGACATGTTCTGCTGCGCGTTGCTGCTGAACCTCAGCTTCGAGCGGCGCGTGGTGGAAGTCTGGAACGGTGGCATGCCTGACGGCTATCTATTGCCGGCTTCCGGCGACCAGGCCACGCCGCTGGTGTCGCGACACCTGCCGCTGGGGGTGTTGTCGCCTGAACGCTTCGACGAACGTACCGATGTGCTGCCGCTGGCCCTGGGTGACCGCCTGTTTCTGCTCACCGATGGCGTGGTGGAAACCTGCGATGAAAGTGACGAGCCTTTCGGCGTCGAGCGCCTGCTGCGGGTGTTCAGTGAAAATCGCCACCCCGAGCATCTGTTCGACGACGTCCTGCTGGCCCTGGAAGCGTTCCGTGGTCGCGCGCGGGACGATGCCAGCCTGCTGGAAATCACCGTAGTGGCCCCGGAGCGGCTGATGCCGGCGCCGTTGATGTACTCCGACAGCGGCCAGTCGAGCCCGCTGGACTGGTCGCTGTCCTTCGAGTTCCGTGCCCGGACCCTCAAGCGTTTCAACCCGCTGCCCTGGTTGATGCAGGTGCTGCAGGAGGTGCACGGCCTGCGCAAGCAGAGCGGTGCCCTGTACAGCGTGCTCAACGAGCTGTATTCCAACGCCCTGGAGCATGGCGTGCTGGGCCTGGACTCCGCGCTCAAGCGCGACGCCCAGGGCTTCACCACCTACTACCAGGAGCGCGACCGACGCCTGCAGGGCCTGGACAGCGGCCATATCCGTGTAAGCCTGCGCGTGGAACCCTGGAAGGGAGGAGGGCGTCTCATTATTGAAGTCGAGGACAGCGGCGACGGCTTCGACATGGGTAAAGTGAGCGCCTTGCCTGCTGTCGAGCAGCGTCTGAGCGGACGTGGCCTGAATCTGGTCCGCCGGCTGGGCCGGCATGCCGAATGGAGCGATGGCGGGCGCCGGGCGCGCGTGGAGTTCGCCTGGGACGCTCTGGCATAATCGCAGTCTTGATCAAGGAGTGAACAAGTGTCCGATTCTCATGTTGACCGCAAGGTATTGAGCGACCTCCAGGACGTCATGGGGGACGACTACCTCAAGCTGCTGGAAACCTTCCTCTACGACTCCGAGCGGCGTCTGAACGACCTCTTTCGCGCCCGCAATGCCGATGAGTTGCGGTTGGCGGCGCATAGCTTCAAGGGCAGTGCCAGCAACATGGGGGCGCATGAGCTGGCAGAACTTTGCCGCCAGGTGGAAGAGCGGGTGCAGCAGCACTTGCTGTTCGACATCGAGCACCTTATCAACCAGATCCGGCGGGAGTTTGTCGAGGTCCGCGACATCTTCCGTGACGAGTGCAAGCGGGTGCAGGTCAGCTGAGCCTGCGCTCTTCGATGTCGCGTCAGGCGAAACCTGGCGCGACTTTTGCGTAACCTTCGCTATTCGTGATGCCAAGCTTCTGTAGCGGAGACCTTTTCATGCCCGTCGCATCAAACCCATTGCTGCAATCCAGCGTTGCCGCCAAGAGCGCACGGTCCCAGAACGCTACCCTGGACAAAGCCACGCAGAGCTTGAACGACAAGGGTTCGGACTTTTCCCGTGTCTATTCGCAGCAGGCCAAGGAGCCGGTTGCCGGCAAGAGCGAGGTGGCCGCGCAAGGCCGTGGAGGCGTCGACAAATCGGCGGCAAACAGCGGCAAGGCGCAAGAGCCTGAATCCGGCAAGGTTGCCGATGGCGGCAAGGAATTGCCTGACGAACATGAAGTCCAGGCCGGCGCGACCGGGCAGGGCGATAGCGGCGATGCGAGCGATGTCGATGCCAATGCCAATGCCAATGCCCAGCCACCCCTCGACGCCAACCTGGTTGCCGGTCAGTTGACCGATGCTGCACAGGGTGCGCAATTGCTCCAGGCCCAGGCCGAAGCGGTGGCGCCGGTGATCCAGGCGGCCAGCCAGCAGCCGGCGGCGGTCACCCCTGCGGTCACTGATGATCAGGCCTTCGACCCGGAGGCGGATGCCCTGGCCGATCTGCCGGTACTGCGCCTGGCGCTGGAACAGAACGCCCAGGCCCAGGGCACTACCTCGGCCCACGCCAGCAAGACCCCGGGGCAGGAGGGTGCTCAGGCCCAGCAACCGGCTGTCAATACACTGGCGCAGATGCTCCAGCCGGGTGACGCCGATGCTGGCCAGACCGAAAGCGGCGACAAGGCCTTTGCCGGCCTGATCGACGACGGCCTCAAGGACCTCAAGGGCGCCAGCAGCGATACCCGGGTCGACGATTTCGCCAACCGCCTGGCCAGCCTGACCCAGGCCGTCACGCCGAAGACCGCCAATGCCGTGGCACCTGCGCCGCTGCACCAACCCCTGGCCATGAACCAGGGGGGCTGGACCGAGGGCCTGGTCAACCGGGTCATGTACCTGTCCAGCCAGAACCTCAAGTCTGCCGATATCCAGCTGGAGCCGAGGGAGCTCGGGCGCCTGGACATCAAGGTGAACATGGCCGTCGATCAACCGACCCAGATCACCTTCGCCAGCGGTCACGCCGGGGTGCGCGATGCCCTCGAGGGCCAGGTGCACCGCCTGCGCGAACTGTTCAGCCAGCAAGGCATGGCCCAGCCGGACGTCAACGTCGCCGACCAGCAGCGCCAGCAGCACAGCGCCAGCCAGGACGATTCGCCGAAGATGAGTGGTGTGGCGGCGCGGCGCAATGCCGAGGCGGCCGAAGGTGATGTGGCGGCCGTGGAACCGCAGACCGTCATCGGCTCCAGTACCGTCGACTACGTTGTCTGAGAGCTGTATGGATCCTGTGGGAGCGGGTTCACCCGCGATGACGGTAGTGAGACCACTATTGCAATCGCGGGTGAACCCGCTCCCACAGGATCCGCGTCGATAATTATTATCCGCAAACTGGCATAACACTTGCTCGCCCACACGCCATAGTGGAACAAACCTCCTGTGAGTGACGGATTATTGGCATGGCGAAGAGCGAAGCAGTCAAAGACCCCGCCGTTAAAGGCAAACTCAAACTGATCCTGCTGCTGGTCCTGGCCCTGTTGCTGGCCATCGGCCTGTCGGTTGGCGCTACCTGGTTCTTCCTGCACAAGTCCGAAAGCAAGCCTGCCGCCGAACCTGCTGCGGCTGCGGCCAACGTCAAGCAACCGGCCATCTACGAATCCATGTCGCCGGCCTTCGTGGTCAACTTCAACCAGAACGGCCGCCAGCGCTACATGCAGGTGAGCATCACCATGCAGGCCCGCGACCAGGCCGCCCTCGAGGCGCTCAAGGTGCATATGCCGGTGATCCGCAACAACCTGGTCATGCTCTTCTCCGGGCAGTCCTTCGAGTCGCTGGCGACCCCGGTCGGCCAGGAAATGCTGCGCCAGAAGGCCACCGCCAGCGTCCAGGAAGTGGCGCAGAAGGAAGTCGGCAAGCTGGTCATCGACCAGTTGCTGTTCACCAATTTCGTATTGCAGTAGGAGCCGAAGATGGCCGTGCAGGACCTGCTGTCCCAGGATGAGATCGATGCCCTGTTGCATGGCGTCGACGATGGCCTGGTGCAAACCGAATCAAGCGCCGATCCCGGCAGCGTCAAAAGCTATGACCTGACCAGCCAGGATCGCATCGTCCGCGGTCGCATGCCGACCCTGGAAATGATCAACGAGCGTTTCGCCCGCTATACCCGCGTCAGCATGTTCAACCTGCTGCGGCGCTCCGCCGACGTGGCGGTGGGCGGCGTGCAGGTGATGAAGTTCGGCGAATACGTGCACTCGCTGTACGTGCCGACCAGCCTCAACCTGGTGAAGATCAAGCCGCTGCGCGGCACCTCGCTGTTCATCCTCGACGCCAAGCTGGTGTTCAAGCTGGTGGACAACTTCTTCGGCGGCGACGGCCGTCACGCCAAGATCGAGGGGCGCGAGTTCACCCCGACCGAGCTTCGTGTCGTGCGCATGGTCCTCGACCAATGCTTCGTCGACCTCAAGGAAGCCTGGCAGGCGATCATGCCGGTCAACTTCGAGTACATAAACTCCGAGGTCAACCCGGCCATGGCCAACATCGTCGGCCCGAGCGAGGCGGTGGTGGTCTCGACCTTCCATATCGAACTCGACGGCGGCGGCGGCGACCTGCACGTGACCATGCCGTATTCGATGATCGAACCGGTGCGCGAAATGCTCGACGCCGGCTTCCAGTCCGATCTGGACGACCAGGACGAGCGCTGGGTCAAGGCCCTGCGCGAAGACGTGCTGGACGTCAGCGTGCCGCTCAGTGCCACCGTGGCCCGGCGCCAGTTGAAGCTGCGCGACATCCTGCACATGCAGCCAGGCGACGTGATTCCCGTGGAACTGCCCGAGGACCTGGTCGTGCGCGCCAACGGCGTGCCGTCGTTCAAGGCCAGCCTGGGCTCGCACAAGGGCACCCTGGCCCTGCAGATCAAGGCGCCGATCGAGCGACGCTGAGCGCCTGACCCTCATTAACCGATTTGATTGCTTGTCGAGGACAAGATGGCTAACGAAAACGACATTACTTCGATGGAAGAGCAGGCGCTGGCCGACGAGTGGGCCGCTGCCCTTAACGAAAGCGGCGACGGCCAGGCCGATATCGATGCGCTGATGGCCGGCGACAGCGGTGCCTCCAGCGGCGGCCCCAGCCGTCTGCCGATGGAAGAATTCGGCAGCTCGCCACGCCCTAGCGAAGTGGTCAGCCTGGACGGGCCTAACCTGGACGTGATCCTGGATATCCCGGTGAACATCTCCATGGAAGTGGGCAGCACCGAAATCAGCATCCGCAACCTGCTGCAGCTCAACCAGGGTTCGGTGATCGAGCTTGATCGCCTGGCCGGCGAGCCGCTGGACGTGCTGGTCAACGGTACGCTGATCGCCCATGGCGAGGTGGTGGTGGTCAACGAGAAGTTCGGCATCCGCCTGACCGACGTGATCAGCCCGAGCGAACGCATCAAGAAGCTGCGCTGAGTGAAGCGTTTTCTCCTCCTGCTGGCGCTCGCCGCCGGCCTGTGCTGGATGCCCGTGGGCCTGGCGGCGCAGGTTGGCGCCACGCCGGCCGTGGCGACGGTGGCACCGGCAACGTCCGGCAGCGTCGCTGGCCAGTTGACCCAACTGGTTCTTGGCCTGTTGCTGGTGCTGGGGCTGATCTTCTTTCTCGCCTGGCTGCTGCGCCGGGTGCAGAACGCTGCGCCCAACGCCAACCAGCTGATCCAGGTGGTCGGCAGTCGCCAGGTTGGCCCGCGTGACCGGCTGTTGCTGGTGCAGGTCGGCGACGAGCAGATCCTCATCGGCCATACCCCGGGCAGCCTGACCGCCCTGCATGTCATGAACACACCCGTCGAAGCGCCGGCCAGCGCCCGCCCGGCCACGCCGGAATTCGCCCAGCGCCTGATGGAGCTGCTGGGCAAGGATCAGAAGGACAAGCCGTGATGGCCGCATTGCGAACGATATTGACGCTGCTGGTGCTGCTGGCCGCACCTGCGGCGCTGGCCGCCGACCCGCTGTCGATCCCGGCGATCACCCTGTCCAGCGGGGCGGATGGCCAGCAGGAGTACTCGGTCAGCCTGCAGATCCTGCTGATCATGACCGCGCTGAGCTTTATCCCGGCGTTCGTCATCCTGATGACCAGCTTCACCCGGATCATCATCGTCTTCTCGATCCTGCGCCAGGCCCTGGGCCTGCAGCAGACCCCGTCGAACCAGATCCTCATCGGCCTGGCGCTGTTCCTGACCCTGTTCATCATGGGCCCGGTATTCGACCGGGTGAACCGCGACGCCCTCCAGCCCTACCTGTCCGAGACCCTGACCGCGCCGCAGGCGCTGGAAAAGGCCCAGGTGCCGCTGAAGGACTTCATGCTGGCGCAGACCCGGCAGAGCGACCTCGACCTGTTCATGCGCCTGTCCAAGCGCACCGACATCGCCGGCCCCGACCAGGTGCCGCTGACCATCCTGGTCCCGGCGTTCGTGACCTCGGAATTGAAGACCGCGTTCCAGATCGGCTTCATGATCTTCATCCCGTTCCTGATCATCGACCTGGTGGTAGCGAGCGTGCTGATGGCCATGGGCATGATGATGCTGTCGCCGTTGATCATTTCCCTGCCGTTCAAGATCATGCTGTTCGTCCTGGTGGATGGCTGGGCCTTGATCATCGGCACCCTTGCCGGCAGTTTCGGCGGCGTTTGACGCGCAGGAGAGCAGCATGACCCCTGAAGTCGCAGTCGACCTGTTTCGCGATGCCCTGTGGCTGACCACCCTCATGGTGGCGGTGCTGGTGGTGCCGAGCCTGCTGGTGGGGTTGCTGGTGGCGATGTTCCAGGCGGCCACCCAGATCAACGAACAGACCCTGAGCTTCCTCCCGCGCCTGCTGGTGATGCTGGTCACCCTGATCGTCGCCGGGCCCTGGCTGGTGCAGAAGTTCATGGAGTACATCCTGAACCTGTACGGCAGCATTCCACAGCTGATCGGCTGATCGCGCCGTGCTCGAACTGACCGACACGCAGATTTCCACCTGGGTGGCCAGTTTCATCCTGCCGCTGTTCCGCGTGCTGGCCGTGCTGATGACCATGCCGGTATTCGGTACCTCGCTGCTGCCGCAGCGGATCCGCCTGTATTTCGGCGTGGCCATTACCGTGGTGATCGTCCCGGCGCTGCCGCCGATGCCGCCGGTCGAGGCGCTGGACATGAGCGCCCTGCTGCTGGTTGGCGAGCAGATCCTCATCGGCGCGCTGTTCGGCCTGTCCCTGCAACTGTTCTTCCAGGCCTTCGTGATTGCCGGGCAGATCGTCGCGATCCAGATGGGCCTGGCCTTTGCCTCCATGGTCGACCCGGCCAACGGCGTCAACACCACGGTGATCAGCCAGTTCCTGACCATGCTGGTGACCTTGCTGTTCCTGTCGATGAACGGCCATCTGGTGGTCTTCGAAGTCCTTGTCGAAAGCTTCACCACCCTGCCGGTGGGCAGCGGGCTGATGGTCAACCATTTCTGGGAGCTGGCCGGACGCATGGGCTGGGTGCTGGGCGCCTCGCTGCTGCTGGTGCTGCCGGTGATCACCTCGTTGCTGGTGATCAACATCGCCTTTGGCGTGATGACCCGGGCGGCGCCACAATTGAACATCTTCGCCATCGGCTTCCCGCTGACCCTGGTGATCGGCATGGGGCTGTTCTGGGTCGGCCTGGCGGACATTCTTTCCCATTACCAGTCGTTGGCGTCCGAGGCGCTGCAATGGCTGCGTGAACTGGCACGGGCGCGCTGAGCATGGCAGAGAGCGAAAGCGGTCAGGACAAGACAGAAGACCCCACGGACAAACGCCGTAATGACGCCCGCGAAAAGGGCGAGATCGCCCGTTCCAAGGAGCTCAACACCGTTGCCGTGATGATTGCCGGGGCGGGTGGCTTGCTGGCCTTCGGCGGCTATCTGGCCGAAGCGCTGATGGAGATCATGCGCAGCAACTTCAGCCTGTCGCGCGAGGTGCTGATGGATGAGCGCTACATGGGCATCTTCCTGCTGACCTCGGGCAAGCTGGCGATCCTTGCCACCCAGCCGGTGCTGCTGGTGCTGTTGCTGGCCGCCTTGCTCGGCCCGATTGCCCTGGGTGGGTGGCTGTTCGCCACCGGTACCCTGGCGCCGAAGTTCAGCCGGATGAACCCGCTCGCGGGGATCAAGCGGATGTTCTCGGTGCATTCCCTGGCCGAGTTGCTCAAGGCCATCGCCAAGTTCACCGTGATCCTGGTGGTGGCCCTGGCGGTGCTGTCCGCCGACCGTGACGACCTCCTGGCGATCGCCAACGAGCCGCTGGACCAGGCCATCATCCACAGCGTCCAGGTGGTCGGCTGGAGCGCCATGTGGATGGCCTGCGGGTTGCTGCTGATCGCCGCGGTGGACGTGCCGATCCAGCTCTGGCAGGCCAAGCAGAAGCTGATGATGACCAAGCAGGAAGTGCGCGACGAATACAAGGACACCGAGGGCAAGCCGGAGGTCAAGCAGCGGATCCGCCAGGTGCAGCGCGAGATTTCCCAGCGGCGGATGATGGCGGCGGTGCCCGAGGCCGACGTCATCATCACCAACCCGACCCACTATGCGGTGGCGCTCAAGTACGATCCGGAGAAGGGCTCGGCGCCCTTGCTGCTGGCCAAGGGTACCGATTTCATCGCCCTGAAGATCCGCGAGATCGCCGTGCAGCACAACATCCAGCTGCTGGAGTCGCCGGCGCTGGCGCGCTCCATCTACCACTCCACGGAGCTGGAGGAAGAGATTCCCGCCGGGCTGTACCTCGCCGTAGCCCAGGTGCTGGCCTACGTCTACCAGATCCGCCAGTACCAGGCGGGCAAGGGCAAGCCCCCCGAGCCGCTCAAGGATCTGCCGATTCCGCCGGACCTGCGGCGCGATTCCTGATTTCCAGTTGTTCGCGGACCTTGTGGGAGCGGGTTTATCGGAACGCCGAACCGCCGCGATTGCGGTAGTGGGCTCACTGACGCAATCGCGGGTGAACCCGCTCCCACAGGGTTCGCGTTGTACTCCGAGTTTTCCATTTGAAAAAAGTTGGAAAGCTTCTTGCAAAGAGCAGCGCCAAGCGCCCCCGTGGCGTCAAAGTTTTGCTTGAAGAGGAAGACCGGTGGATCGCTCTCAGTTAATCAACAGCGCGCGCAGCAACCTCGGCAGCCTGGGCCGGGGCAATATCGGGGTGCCGGTATTACTGCTGATCATGCTGGCCATGATGATGTTGCCGATCCCGCCGTTCCTGCTGGACGTCTTCTTCACCTTCAACATCGCCCTGTCCATCGTGGTCCTGCTGGTCTGCGTGTACGCGCTGCGGCCGCTGGATTTCGCCGCGTTCCCGACCATCCTGCTGGTGGCGACCCTGCTGCGCCTGGCGCTGAACGTGGCCTCGACGCGGGTAGTGCTGCTCCACGGCCACGATGGCCACGGTGCCGCCGGTAAAGTGATCCAGGCCTTCGGTGACGTGGTCATCGGTGGCAACTACGTGGTCGGTATCGTGGTCTTCGCCATCCTGATGATCATCAACTTCGTGGTGGTGACCAAGGGTGCCGGGCGGATCTCCGAGGTGAGCGCACGCTTCACCCTCGACGCCATGCCCGGCAAGCAGATGGCCATCGACGCCGACCTCAACGCCGGCCTGATCAACCAGGACCAGGCCAAGGCACGCCGTGCCGAAGTGGCCCAGGAAGCCGAGTTCTACGGGTCCATGGACGGTGCCAGCAAGTTCGTGCGTGGCGACGCCATTGCCGGCCTGCTGATCCTGTTCATCAACCTGATCGGCGGCATGGCCATCGGCATGGTCCAGCACGGCATGACCTTCGGCGATGCCGGCCGGGTCTACGCCCTGCTGACCATCGGTGACGGTTTGGTGGCGCAGCTGCCGTCCCTGTTGCTGTCCACCGCCGCCGCGATCATGGTGACCCGTGCTTCCGGCTCGGAAGACATGGGCAAGCAGATCAATCGGCAGATGTTCGACTCGCCGAAGGCCCTGGCGGTCTCGGCGGCACTGATGATCGTCATGGGCCTGGTCCCGGGCATGCCGCACATCGCCTTCATCAGCCTCGGCCTGCTGGCCGGCGGCGGCGCCTACCTGGTGTGGAAGAAGCAGAACCAGGTCAAGGTCAAGGCTGCCCAGGAACTGCAGCGCCAGCAGGAAGCCCTGCCGTCGCCCTCGCGCGCTGCCGAGACCAAGGAGCTGGGCTGGGACGATGTCACCCCGATCGACATGATCGGCCTGGAAGTGGGCTACCGCCTGATTCCCCTGGTAGACCGCAACCAGGGTGGCCAGTTGCTGGCGCGGATCAAGGGCGTGCGCAAGAAGCTGTCCCAGGACCTCGGCTTCCTGATGCCCACGGTGCATATCCGCGACAACCTCGACCTGGCCCCGAGTACCTATCGCCTGACCCTGATGGGGGTGATCCTGGCCGAGGCGGAAATCTTCCCCGAGCGGGAAATGGCCATCAATCCGGGCCAGGTATTCGGTACGCTCAACGGTATTTCCGCGCGGGACCCGGCCTTCGGCCTGGAAGCGGTGTGGATCGATGTCGCCCAGCGTAGTCAGGCGCAGTCCCTGGGCTACACGGTGGTCGATGCCAGTACCGTGGTCGCCACCCACCTCAACCAGATTCTCTACAAGCATTGCCACGAGCTGATCGGCCATGAAGAGGTCCAGCAACTGCTGGCAGTGCTGGCCAAGGGCTCGCCGAAGCTGGCAGAGGAAATCGTCCCCGGGGTGCTGTCCCTGTCCGGTTTGTTGAAAGTGCTCCAGGCCCTGCTGGCGGAGCAGGTTCCCGTCAGGGATATCCGTAGCATTGCCGAGGCGATCGCCAACAATGCCAGCAAGAGTCAAGATACCGCCGCGCTGGTCGCCGCAGTCCGCGTCGGATTGTGTCGCGCTATCGTGCAAAGCATTGTCGGCACTGAGTCCGAGCTGCCTGTGATCACCCTTGAGCCAAGGTTGGAACAGATCTTGCTCAATAGTCTGCAAAGGGCCGGGCAAGGTCAGGAAGACGGTGTTCTTCTTGAACCGAGCATGGCGGAAAAGCTTCAGCGTTCGCTGATCGAGGCTGCCCAGCGTCAGGAGATGCAAGGTCAGCCGGCCATCCTGCTGGTAGCAGGACCGATCCGGCAAATGCTCTCGCGTTTCGGTCGCCTGGCCGTACCGAATTTGCATGTTTTGGCGTATCAGGAAATACCTGACAACAAGCAAGTCACCATCGTTGCCACAGTGGGCCCCAACGGCTGAGGTAGTGGGTTATGCAAGTTAAGCGTTTTTTCGCCGCCGATATGCGTCAGGCCATGAAGCTGGTTCGCGATGAGCTGGGGGCCGATGCCGCCATCATCGGCAACCGACGGATTGCTGGCGGTGTCGAGCTGACGGCGGCGCTGGACTACAAGCTGTCCGCCCTTGCGCCTCGGGTGCCCAACGCCGAGCTTGAAGACGAGCTGCGCAAGACCCAATCGCGCATCGCCACTGCCCAGGCCGAACTGAGCGCCCGCGACGACAGCGACAGCGGCAACCGCCAGCTGTTCGCCGGCCTGCCGCTGACGGCCTCCGAGCCGCTGGTCGAGCCACGTCATGAAGAGCCGGCGCCTGCGCCGGCCGCCCCGGCGCCATCGGCCATCGACCGGCGTATGTTCGATTCCATGCGTTCCGAGCTTTCCGGCCTGCGCGAGCTGCTGGAAGTCCAGCTCGGCTCCCTGGCCTGGAACCAGTTGCAGGGCGCCAAGCCGCACCAGGCCAATCTCTGGCGCCGCCTGCAGCGCATCGGCCTGTCCGGCCCGCTGGCCCGCGACCTGCTCGACCTGACCCAGGAAATCGTCGACCCGCGCCACGGCTGGCGCATGCTCCTGGCCCATCTGGCGCGGATGATCCATGTGCCGGATGTCGAGCCGATCGAGGAGGGCGGGGTGATCGCCATGGTCGGCCCGGCCGGCATGGGCAAGACCACCACCCTGGCCAAGCTGGCCGCGCGCTATGTGCTCAAGTACGGCGCGCAGAACCTGGCCCTGGTGAGCATGGACAGTTTCCGTATCGGTGCCCAGGAGCAGCTCAAGACCCTCGGGCGCATCCTCAACGTCCCGGTGACCCACGTCGATCCCGGCCAGTCCCTGGCCCAGGCGCTGGAGCCGCTGCTGCGCAAGCGCGTGGTGCTGATCGACACCGCCGGCCTGCAGGCCAGCGACCCGGCGCTGCGCATGCAGCTGGAAACCCTTGCCGGGCGTGGCATCCAGGCGAAGAATTACCTGGTCCTGGCCACCACCAGCCAGAAACAGGTGCTGACCGCCGCCTACCACAGCTACAAGCGCTGCGGCCTGGCCGGTTGCATCCTGACCAAGCTCGATGAAACCGCCAGCCTGGGCGAGGTTCTCAGCCTGGCGATCAGTCACGAACTGCCCGTGGCCTATCTTACCGATGGCCCGCGCATTCCTGACGACCTGCACCTGCCGCGGCGGCACCAGTTGGTAAGCCGCGCGGTCAGTGTGCAGATGCAGGACGATCCGAGCGAGGAGGCCATGGCCGATATGTTCGCCGACCTGTACCACAGTGACGGCAAGCGTGTCGGCTGAGGTGGATATGTATCAGTTGCAAAGTACCTACATCACACGGATCGCGTGGCAAGTCATGGCTGTAGCCAGCGCGGCCCCGTCATGTGGCCTCGGTCTAAGCAAGACAAGGTAAAGAACAAATATGGGTAGCATGCATCCCGTACAGGTGATCGCCGTGACCGGCGGCAAAGGTGGCGTTGGCAAGACCAACGTGTCGGTGAATCTGTCACTGGCACTGGCCGAGCTCGGTCGTCGCGTCATGCTGCTGGACGCCGACCTTGGCCTGGCCAATGTCGACGTACTGCTCGGGCTCACCCCCAAGCGCACCCTGGCCGACGTCATCGAAGGCCGTTGCGAGCTGCGCGACGTCCTGCTCCAGGGCCCTGGCGGTGTACGCATCGTCCCGGCGGCCTCGGGCACCCAGAGCATGGTGCACCTGGCCCCGGCCCAGCACGCCGGCCTGATCCAGGCCTTCAGCGAGATCGGCGACAACCTCGACGTGCTGGTGATCGACACCGCTGCGGGGATCGGTGACTCGGTAGTCAGTTTCGTTCGCGCGGCCCAGGAAGTGCTGCTGGTGGTGTGCGACGAGCCGACCTCGATCACCGACGCCTACGCGCTGATCAAGTTGCTCAACCGTGACTACGGCATGAGCCGTTTCCGCGTCCTCGCCAACATGGCGCAGAGCCCCCAGGAAGGGCGCAACCTGTTCGCCAAGTTGACCAAGGTCACGGATCGCTTCCTCGATGTCGCCCTACAATACGTCGGTGCCGTGCCGTACGACGAATGCGTGCGCAAGGCCGTGCAGAAGCAGCGAGCGGTCTACGAAGCCTTCCCGCGTTCCAAGTGCGCGCTGGCGTTCAAGGCGATCGCCCAGAAGGTCGATAGCTGGCCGCTGCCGGCCAACCCGCGCGGCCACCTGGAATTCTTCGTCGAACGTCTGGTGCAGCCGACCAGTGCGGGACCCGTGCTATGAACGCCAGCGGCTACCGGATGTACAGCAAGTCCTCGCGTGACGCCCAGTACGAGCTGATCGAGCGCTATGCGCCGCTGGTCAAGCGCATCGCCTACCACCTGCTGGCGCGGCTGCCGGCCAGCGTGCAGGTGGAGGACCTGATCCAGGCGGGAATGATCGGCCTGCTCGAAGTCGCCAACAAGTACGACTCGAGCAAGGGCGCCAGTTTCGAGACCTACGCCGGCATCCGTATCCGTGGCGCCATGCTCGATGAAGTGCGCAAGGGCGACTGGGCACCGCGCTCGGTGCACCGCAATACCCGCATGGTCAGCGACGCAATTCGGGCAATCGAAGCAAAAACCGGCCGTGACGCTAAAGATCACGAGGTTGCTGCCGAACTCCAATTGAGTCTCGATGATTACTACGGGATTTTGAACGATACCTTGGGCAGCCGCCTGTTCAGCTTCGACGACCTGCTGCAGGACGGCGAGCATGAAGGGCTGCACGAGGACGGCGCCAGTGCCCAGCTCGAGCCTTCGCGCGATCTGGAGGACGAACGCTTCCAGGCAGCCCTGGCCGATGCCATCGCCAACCTGCCGGAACGCGAACGCCTGGTCCTGGCGCTGTACTACGACGAAGAGCTAAACCTCAAGGAAATCGGTGAGGTCCTGGGGGTCAGCGAATCGCGCGTCAGCCAGTTGCATAGCCAGTGCGCGGCCCGCCTGCGCAGCCGGTTGGGGGAATGGCGGGCGCGTTGAACCCGGGTTCGATGCAGTCGTTACAACGTGGTAGCCGGAATGATTGAACGCGCGCTCAGCGCTGGGCGCGTTAAAGACTGCTTGGAGGTCTAATTGAACAAAGAAATGAAAATCCTCATCGTCGACGACTTTTCGACGATGCGGCGGATCATCAAGAACCTGCTGCGTGACCTGGGCTTCACCAACACGCACGAGGCCGACGACGGCACCACCGCGCTGCCCATGCTGGAAACCGGTAACTTCGACTTCCTCGTCACCGACTGGAACATGCCCGGCATGACCGGTATCGACCTGCTGCGCAAAGTGCGCGCGGAAGAGCGCCTGAAGCACCTGCCGGTGCTTATGGTGACCGCCGAAGCCAAGCGCGAGCAGATCATCGAAGCCGCCCAGGCCGGGGTCAACGGCTACGTCGTGAAGCCTTTCACCGCCCAGGTGCTGAAAGAGAAAATCGAAAAGATCTTCGAACGCGTCAACGCTTGATGCGTCAACGGGGGCGCTATGGACCATAAAGAATCATCTCTGGGCGATTTCGAAATCACCCTGAAGAAACATGCCCAGGAGCTGGTCGAGAGCCTCGAACGAGGCCAGTTCGGCGACGCGGTGCAACTGATCCATCAGCTGAACCAGACCCGTGACCGCGGCCTGTACCAGGAAGTCGGCAAGCTCACGCGCGAGCTGCACAGTGCGATCGTCAGTTTCCAGATCGACACGCACATGCCGCAGGCCGAGGAAATTTCCCAGATCACCGACGCCACCGAGCGCCTGGCCTATGTGGTCAAGCTCACCGAGGCGGCGGCGAACCGCACTATGGACCTGGTCGAGCAAGGCGCGCCCGTCGTCAACGAACTGGGGGACGAGGCCCGTGCACTGCATGCCGACTGGCAGCGCTTCATGCGCCGGGAAGTGGCCGCCTCGGAGTTTCGCGAGCTGGTCCAGCGTGTCGACAGGTTCCTGGCGCGCAGCGCCGAGGATAGCCAGAAAGTCAGTGGCTACCTCAACGACATTCTCCTGGCCCAGGACTATCAGGACCTGACCGGCCAGGTGATCAAGCGGGTGACCTCGCTGGTCACCGAAGTCGAGAAGAATCTCCTCAAGCTGGTGTTGATGGCCAGCCAGGTCGACCGCTTTGCCGGTATCGAGCATGACCGCCGTGAGCTGCATGCTGAAAAAGACGAAAGTAAACATCCGACTCGGGGTGAAGGACCGCAGATTCATGCCGATAAACGTGAAGATGTCGTGTCCGGTCAGGACGATGTCGATGATCTGCTGTCCAGCCTGGGTTTTTAGGGAGCACGTTTGATGAGCTTCGGCGCCGATGAAGAAATCCTCCAGGATTTCCTGGTAGAGGCCGGCGAAATTCTTGAGCAACTGTCCGAGCAACTGGTCGAGCTGGAAAGCCGCCCGGACGATGCGGACCTGCTCAATGCGATCTTTCGCGGTTTTCACACTGTAAAAGGGGGCGCCGGCTTCCTCCAGCTCAATGAGCTGGTGGAGTGCTGCCATATCGCCGAGAACGTCTTCGACATCCTGCGCAAGGGAGAGCGCCGGGTCGATGCCGAACTGATGGACGTGGTCCTGGAGGCCCTGGATACGGTCAACAGCATGTTCGGCCAGGTGCGCGAGCGTACCGACATCACCCCGGCCACCCCGGAACTGCTCGGCGCCCTGGCGCGCCTGGCCGAGCCGGCCGGTGCCGAGCCCGCCGCACCGGTGGTTGCCGCCGAGCCGGTGGTCGCTGCCGAACCGGAGCCGGTGGCGGCGTCGGGCGACATTACCGACAGCGAGTTCGAGCAGTTGCTCGACTCGCTGGGTGCCATGCCTGACGACGTACCGGCGACCGAGGCCGGCGGCGATGAAATCACCGACGCCGAATTCGAATCCCTGCTCGACCAGTTGCATGGCAAGGGCCAGTTCGCCGCCGACAACCTGCAGGGCGCCAGCGCGCCTGCGCCGGTTGCCGAAGCCGGGGCCGAACCGAGCGATGAAATCACCGATGCCGAGTTCGAAGCGCTGCTGGACCAATTGCATGGCAAGGGTTCCTTCGCCGTGGATTCGCTGCCCGGTGTGGCGGCTGCCGCGCCTGCCGCTACGGCCGTCGAAGCGGCGCCTGCTGCCGCAGGCAGTGACGAAATCACCGAACACGAATTCGAAGCGCTGCTCGATCAACTGCACGGCAAGGGCAAGTTCGCCGCCGATGCCGTGGGCGCTGCCGCCACCGCTGCACCGGCTGCCGCCGCTGCGCCGGCCGCTGCAGTCGCCAAGCCGGCCGCACGTCCTGCTCCAGCGGCCAAGCCGGCCGCGGCCGCGCCTGCCCGCCAGGCCGCCGCGCCAGCCGCTGCCGCTGGCGACAAGCATCCGCCGGCCAGCGAAGCGGAAACCACCGTGCGCGTCGATACCGCACGCCTGGACGAGATCATGAACATGGTGGGCGAACTGGTGCTGGTGCGTAACCGCCTGGTCCGCCTGGGCCTGAACAGCGGCGACGAGGCCATGTCCAAGGCCGTGTCCAACCTCGATGTGGTCACTGCCGACCTGCAGACCGCGGTCATGAAGACCCGCATGCAGCCGATCAAGAAGGTCTTCGGGCGCTTCCCGCGCCTGGTTCGCGACCTGGCCCGGCAACTGAAGAAAGAGATCAACCTGGAATTGGTGGGCGAGGAAACCGACCTCGACAAGAACCTGGTCGAGGCCCTGGCCGACCCGCTGGTCCACCTGGTGCGCAATGCCGTCGACCACGGCGTGGAAACCCCGGAAGAACGCGAAGCGGCAGGCAAGTCCCGCGGTGGCAAGGTGGTGCTGGCGGCGGAGCAGGAGGGCGATCACATCCTTCTGTCGATTTCCGACGACGGCAAGGGCATGGACCCGGCGGTGCTGCGTGCCAAGGCCGTGGAAAAAGGCCTGATGGACAAGGACGCCGCCGACCGCCTGAGCGAGTCGGACTGCTACAACCTGATCTTCGCCCCGGGCTTCTCGACCAAGACCGAGATTTCCGATGTGTCCGGCCGCGGCGTCGGCATGGACGTGGTGAAGACCAAGATTTCCCAGCTCAACGGCTCGATCAATATCTACTCGGCCAAGGGCCAGGGCTCGAAGATCGTCATCAAGGTGCCATTGACCCTGGCGATCATGCCGACCCTGATGGTGATGCTGGGCAACCAGGCCTTCGCCTTCCCGCTGGTCAACGTCAACGAGATCTTCCACCTCGACCTGTCGCGCACCAACGTGGTGGACGGGCAGGAAGTGGTGATCGTGCGCGACAAGGCGCTGCCGTTGTTCTACCTCAAGCGCTGGCTGGTCAGTTCTGCCGCCCATGAAGAGCAGCATGAAGGCCACGTGGTGATCCTTTCGGTCGGCACCCAGCGCATCGGCTTCGTCGTCGATCAGCTGGTGGGCCAGGAAGAGGTGGTCATCAAGCCGCTGGGCAAGATGCTCCAGGGCACCCCGGGCATGTCGGGCGCCACCATTACCGGTGACGGGCGCATCGCGCTGATCCTCGACGTACCGAGCATGCTCAAGCGTTACGCCGCGCGGCGAATCTGATCCCGACGGCGCGGCCTCGCGGTTGCGCCGTCTAATGGAGTGTTTATGTCAGTCAAGGTCCTGGTGGTGGATGATTCCGGTTTCTTCCGCCGCCGTGTCTCGGAAATTCTCTCGGCGGACCCGACCATCCAGGTGGTCGGTACCGCCACCAACGGCAAGGAAGCGATCGACCAGGCCCTGGCGCTCAAGCCCGATGTCATCACCATGGACTACGAGATGCCGACCATGGACGGCATCACCGCGGTCCGCCACATCATGCAGCGCTGCCCGACGCCGGTGCTGATGTTCTCCTCGCTCACCCACGAAGGCGCCCGGGTCACCCTGGACGCCCTGGATGCCGGCGCGGTGGACTACCTGCCGAAGAACTTCGAGGACATCTCGCGCAACCCGGACAAGGTCAAGCAACTGCTGTGCGAGAAGGTCCATACCATCTCCCGCAGCAACCGGCGCTTCAGCAGCTACTCCAGCCCGTTGCCCGCGGTGAGCAGTAGCTCGTCGAGCCCGGTTGCGTCACTCGGCACGGCCCGCGCGCCATCCTCGCTGCCCGGGCGCACCACCGCTGCGGTACCTGCGCCGGTTGCAAGCCACTCGCCTGCGCCCAAGCGCAAGGCCTACAAACTGCTCGCCATCGGTACGTCCACCGGTGGTCCGGTCGCCCTGCAGCGGGTCCTGACCCAGTTGCCGGCCGGCTTCCCGGCGCCCATCGTGCTGATCCAGCACATGCCGGCGGCGTTTACCAAGGCGTTCGCCGAGCGCCTCGACAAGCTGTGCAAGATCAGCGTCAAGGAAGCCGAGGACGGCGACATGCTGCGCCCCGGCCTGGCCCTGCTGGCCCCGGGCGGCAAGCAGATGATGGTCGACGCCCGCGGCATGGTGAAGATCCTGCCGGGTGACGAGCGTCTGAACTACAAGCCCTGCGTGGACATCACCTTCGGTTCGGCGGCCAAGTCCTTCGGCGACAAGGTGCTGGCCGTGGTGCTCACCGGCATGGGCGCCGATGGTCGTGAAGGCGCGCGCCTGCTCAAGCAGGGCGGCAGCCAGGTCTGGGCGCAGGATGAAGCGAGCTGCGTGATCTATGGCATGCCCATGGCGATCGTCAAGGCCAACCTGGCCGACGCGGTCTACGGCCTCGATGACATTGGCCGCCACCTGGTCGAGGCGTGCGTCTGATGGATGTCCTCAGCCTTCTCGGCATCATCCTCGCGTTCGTCGCGATCATCGGCGGCAACCTGATCGAAGGTGGTCACGTCGGTGCGCTGATCAACGGCCCGGCGGCCCTGATCGTGCTCGGTGGCACCCTGGCGGCGGCCCTGCTGCAGTCGCCGCTGAGTTCGTTCAAGCGCGCCCTGCAGATCTTCGGCTGGATCCTGTTCCCGCCGCGGGTCGATCTGGCCGGCGGCATCGACCGGGTGGTCAACTGGAGCCTGACCGCACGCAAGGAAGGCCTGCTGGGCCTGGAGGGCGTGGCCGATGCCGAACCCGATCCGTACGCGCGCAAGGGCCTGCAACTGCTGGTCGACGGCTCCGAGCCGGAGGCCATCCGCAGCATCCTCGAGGTCGATTTCCTGACCCAGGAGGCCCGGGATATCCAGGCCGCCAAGGTCTTTGAAAGCATGGGCGGCTATGCGCCGACCATCGGCATCATCGGTGCGGTGATGGGCCTGATCCATGTAATGGGCAACCTGGCCGATCCGTCGCAACTGGGTAACGGCATCGCCGTGGCGTTCGTCGCCACCATCTACGGCGTGGCCAGTGCCAACCTGATCCTGCTGCCGGTGGCCAACAAGCTCAAGGCACAGGTGATGCGCCAGTCGCGCTACCGGGAGATGCTCCTGGAAGGGCTGCTGTCCATCGCCGAAGGCGAGAACCCGCGCTCGATCGAACTGAAGCTGCAAGGCTTCATGGAGTAGGCATGGCCCGTCGTCGCAAGGTCGAGGAACACGAGAATCACGAACGCTGGCTGGTGTCCTACGCGGACTTCATCACCCTGCTGTTCGCCTTTTTCGTGGTGATGTACTCGATTTCCTCGATCAACGAGGGCAAGTACAAGATCATGTCCCAGGCCCTGATCGGCGTGTTCAGCGAGTCCGAGCGCAGCACCCGGCCGATCCCCATCGGCGAGGAGCGCCCGCTCAGCACCCGCCCGGCGCAGCCGCTGGTGCAGGACAGCGAGCAGACCGACGCCGGCCTGGCCCAGTCCAGCGCCGATCCGCTCAAGACCATTACCGACCAGGTGATGGAAGCCTTCGGCGATCTGATCAAGAGCGACCAGATGACGGTGCGCGGCAACGAGCTGTGGATCGAGATCGAGCTCAATTCCTCGCTGCTGTTCGGCAGCGGTGACGCGATGCCCAGCGATATCGCGTTCAACCTGATCGAGAAGGTGGCGAACATCATCAAGCCCTTCGCCAATCCGGTGCATGTCGAGGGCTTCACCGACGACCAGCCGATCCGCACGGCGCAGTACCCGACCAACTGGGAGCTGTCTTCGGCGCGGGCGGCGAGCATTGTCCGCCTGCTGGCCATGGAAGGGGTGAACCCGGCGCGCCTGGCGTCGGTGGGCTACGGCGAGTTCCAGCCGATCGCCAGCAACACCACCGCCGATGGCCGGGCGAAGAACCGCCGGGTCGTCCTGGTGATTTCGCGCAACCTGGACGTGCGCCGCAGCCTGACCGGAACCGGCACTGCCAACGCGCAGCCGGATGCGGCACTGAGGCGTGCTGGCACACAAACTGCACCGCCAGCGGTATCACCGACGTCGGGTAACAACAGCGTCAAAACCCCGTCGTCGTCGACCTTTTAATCGATCCCGGCTGGCCACGGTCTGACCGGGAGGAAGCAGCGCATGAGAGTCTGGGCAGTAGCCAATCAAAAAGGTGGGGTCGGCAAGACCACCACCTCCATCGCCCTGGCGGGCCTGCTGGCCGACGCCGGCCGGCGTGTGGTCGTCGTCGATCTCGACCCCCATGGGTCGATGACCAGCTATTTCGGCCATAACCCCGACACCCTGGAACACAGCAGCTTCGACCTGTTCCAGCACAAGGGTACGGTGCCCGACGGCCTGCCGGGCCAGCTGCTGCTGCCCACCAGCAATGAAAAGATCTCCCTGCTGCCCTCCAGCACCGCGCTGGCCGTGCTCGAGCGCCAGTCCCCCGGGCAGAACGGCCTGGGCCTGGTGATCGCCAAGAGTCTGGCGCAGCTCTGGCAGGACTTCGACTACGCCATCATCGACAGCCCGCCGCTGCTCGGCGTGCTGATGGTCAACGCCCTGGCCGCCAGCCAGCAGCTGGTGATTCCGGTGCAGACCGAATACCTGGCGGTCAAGGGCCTGGAGCGCATGGTCAGCACCCTGGCCATGGTCAATCGCTCGCGCCGCCAGGCGCTGCCTTACCACATCGTGCCGACCCTGTTCGATCGCCGCACCCAGGCGTCCATGGGTACCCTCAAGGTGCTGCGCGACGCTTACCCGGAAACTATCTGGCAGGGCTACATCCCGGTCGATACCCGCCTGCGCGATGCCAGCCGGGCCGGAGTCACGCCGTCGCAATACGATGCCAAGAGCCGTGGCGTGGTGGCCTACCGGGCGTTGCTCAAGCACCTGCTGACCCAGCAGAAAGCCGTGGCGCAGGTGGCTTGATGAACCGTCCGCAACCCCTGGCGACCAAGCCGCAACTGGCCCTGCAGTCCTATCTCGACGGACTGTTGCAGGAGGCCACCGAAGAAGTTGTCGTGGAGACGGTGATCGCACCGGCCCCTGTGGCACCGGTGGCCCCAGTGGCTCCAGTAATAGCAGCCCCGGTCGTGCCTGCGCCGGTCGAGGCGCCTGCCAGCAGTGAAGTCCTGGATGAGTTCCAGGCCGCGGTACTGGAAGAGCAGGCCCGTGATGCCCGCCGCGAAGCCGTCGCGGTTGCTGCGGTTCCCGACGTTCCTGCCGTTCCTGTGGCGCCCGTGATCCTGGCCGAGCCGCTGGTGCAGAAGGTCCAGGCCAGGGTCGAGACGGCGCAGCCGGTCGAGCCGCTGGTAGACGTGCACCTGCCAGCACCGCCACCGCCGCCGAAAACCATCGATGGCCGTCCGCAGTGGGCCGCCGAGCCATTCGAATGCCTGCTGTTCGACGTCGCCGGGCTGACCCTGGCGGTGCCGCTGGTCTGCCTGGGTTCGATCTACCCCCTGGCCGGCCAGGAACTGACGCCGCTGTTCGGCCAGCCGGAATGGTTCCTCGGGATCCTGCCGAGCCAGGCCGGCAACCTGAAGGTGCTGGATACGGCGCGCTGGGTCATGCCCGAGCGCTACCGCGACGATCTGCGAGACGGCCTGCAATACGTGATTTCGGTCCAGGGCTACGAATGGGGGCTGGCGGTGCACCAGGTCAGCCGCTCGTTGCGCCTGGACCCGAGCGAGATCAAGTGGCGCTCCCAGCGTGGCCTGCGGCCATGGCTGGCGGGCACCGTCATCGAACATATGTGTGCGTTGCTGGATGTCGCCGAGCTGGCCGAGCTGATCGCCAGCGGCGCGGTCCGCAACATGCAGTTGGGAAACAAATGATCGGTCGCGCATCGGCGCGGTCGCACTGAGCACTCCGCCAACGGCGGTTCTTGAGGGTTAGGGGAATGAAAAAGACGTCTGGACAAGGTTCCGAAGATCCGATCCTGCAGTGGGTTACCTTCCGCCTGGACAACGAGTCCTACGGCATCAATGTGATGCAGGTCCAGGAAGTGCTGCGCTACACCGAGATCGCTCCGGTCCCGGGCGCGCCGAGCTACGTGCTGGGCATCATCAACCTGCGCGGCAACGTGGTCACGGTGATCGACACCCGCCAGCGTTTCGGCCTGGTGCCGAGCGATATCACCGACAACACCCGCATCGTCATCATCGAGGCGGACAAGCAGGTGGTGGGCATCCTGGTCGATAGCGTGGCCGAAGTGGTCTACCTGCGCCAGTCCGAGGTCGAGACCGCGCCGAACGTCGGCAACGAGGAATCGGCCAAGTTCATCCAGGGCGTGTGCAACAAGAACGGCGAGCTGCTGATCCTGGTCGAACTGGACAAGATGATGACCGAGGAAGAATGGTCCGAGCTGGAGAACATCTGAGTTGATCCTGGAGGTAGCGGTCGTATTCCTGGCGGTGCTCTGGGCAGCCAGTGCCTGGCTGTTCGTCAACTACAGCAAGCGCCAGCGCGAGATCGTCGCGCAACAGGCCCAGGGTGATGCGCTGCGCGACCAGCGCATCAAGGACCTGAACAAGCGCCTGGACGATTACCAGAACCTGTCGGTGTCGATGGGCGATGCCCTGCACGAGCTGCGCGCGACGGTATCGCCGCTGCCGGAGAAACTGCTGCAACTCGAACAGCGCGACCCCAACAGCCTGTCGTTCGCCCAGGCGGCCCGGCTGGTGGGGATGGGCGCCAGCGTCGATGAACTGACCCAGACCTGCGGCCTGACCCAGGCGGAGGCGGAGTTGATGAGGAAGTTGCACAAGAACTGAGTCTTGTAGCGGCCTCCAGGGCCTGCTCCCACAGGTCAGCGGTGCACGCGATCCCTGTTGGAGCTGGCTTGCCAGCGATTAGGCCCGAAAGCATCACACAAAGCCTCAGGTGCTCACCCAGGTATTGGCACTGCCGATCCGCGCAATGCGGTTCAGCGGAAGGTACTCGCGCACTGCCGCTTCATACGCCGGTAGATCGATGAACGGCGCGGTATTGAAATTGGGCATTACCATGAAGTTGTTGATCTCCCGCAGCGTGTGCAGGGCCGGCAGGTGGCGTGTGGCTACGTCGGTCAGCATGCCGGGCCCGCACAGGCGGTTCAGGGTTGCGCTGTAGGCCTGGAAGGCCTTCGGGTCCAGGGCGCGGTCTGGTCGACTGTTGAAGAAATCCGGATTGGCCAGGTAGCGCTGGCGCAGCTCCTTGCTGATCTCCAGCAATACCGGATTGCCCCGGTGACTGCCGATCATGCTGCCGTTGAATTCCACGTTCATCCCCAACAGCTCGTTGGAAACCGGCGGATGCAGGAGCAGCCCGTCGGCGCTGGTCTTCAGCGGCAGCTCGCGCAACGCCGGGTTGTGCGCAGTCGCCTTGAGCAAGGTGTCATCCACATCCATGTACAGGCCGCCCTCGTGATAGAGCAGGTGGTAGCGCAGTACATCCGAGGCCGCCGAGTAGTTTCGCGCGCGCCCTCCATTGCCATCGACTGCCGCCTGGTATTGGGCGTAGCCCTCGGTGCGGGTGAAGGACTCATAGACGGGCTGGTCTTCCAGCGGTAGCACGGTCAGCGTCGGCGCGCGTTGCTTGAGCAGGCGCAGGTTCTGCTCGAATGCCTCCGGCCAGGTGCGCGACAGGTAGAAGCGGTAGGTGTAGCCCGCCTCGTCCAGGCGCTCGGCATTGTTGGCGATATTGGCCAGCAGTTCTTCGCTGAGGGTCTTGTGGCCGAGCCAGACGCTCATGGCATGTTTCGGGATTTCGCGCAGGCTGGCTTGCGGGAGCGACGCGGGGATGGTGACCGGTAGCGGCAGGTCGACGCCCAATGCGCGCAGGCTGGAGGTGCGCGTCGCATGGTCGACCAGCCGTCCCTCCGGTGCGCGAACCAGCGCGCGGCTGCCTTGGCGGGCGACATAGGCCTGCGGCTCGATTTCATTGAGGTCTCTGGCGCAGAAGAACGCATCGCTCTCCAGGTCGTAGACCACATCGGTGAGGTAGCCGCCGACGCTCGCCCGCAGCAGATCCGGACTGCCGTCATAGCGCGGCGTGCGGATCACCGCACCGGCAGTGGCGATATGGCCGTCGTCGAGCGGGGCGATGTCTTTCGGGATATGGAAATAGCCCAGGGCCGGGTCCTCCGGCAGCCGCGGCGGCTCCAGCGGGCTCAGGCGATAGCCCAGGCGCCCGTTGAAGTGCACCGGGACGACGAATTCCGCTGCATAGCGACGCAGCAGCGCGGTGGCCCGGCGTACGCCGTCGAAGATCAGCGGCTGTGCATTAAGCAGCCCGAAGCTGGCGACCTCGACATTGTCGGCCTGCTCTTGCAGCGAGTGGCCATTGACCACCCCATCCAGCGCCAGGGAGAACTGTGCCAGGCTGCTGCCAGCGAGCAGCAGGCCCAGTTCCGGCACCACGATCACCAGCGGCGCCAGCAGGTTGGTGGTGTTCATCATGTAATCGCGCCAGTTGGCCTTGCGCACATCGCTGCGCGTTGTGATCAGGCTGTCGGCATCGGCCAGGGTGCGCAGGCGCTGGCGTTCGGTCAAGGCGCCGAACAGGTCGTCGTCCAGCACCGGGCTGTAGGTGTCCGGACGGTAATTGACGTAATCGGCCGGAGACCAGCGGCCATCGGTGGTGAATCCCGGACGGTCGGGTGACAGGCGGTGGATGGCGGGCCACGCGCCGAGTCCTTCAAGGGCGGTGCGCAGGCCGCTGAAGTCCAGGCCGTCGGGCTGGTCGGCAAGGGCAAAATGGCGGGCGAGTGCATCGCGGACCTCTGGCGTTTTGCATTGCTGGGCGATCCACGCCTTCATCGCCGCCTCGCTGGTGAAGCTGTGCAGCGGCGAGGCATTGCCCGGGATATACAGCAGGACGTGGGGCGACTGCTGGTCTTGCAGGTAGATCAGGTCGGTAGCGGCGTAACCGTAAATGTTCAGGGGCCGGGCACGGAACCCGGTGCTGCGCGGCAACTGGTTCGCGGCCTGCCAGGCCAGCAGGCGTCCCGGTTCGTCGAGCGAGCCTTCGGCGACCTGGTGGTTGCAGGCCGCGATGAATGCCATCTGGGCCAGGGTGCGGTGGCCGCTGCGGGCCTGCGCCCAGTAGTGGTCCAGTTGGGCGCGGTAGGTGGCATGGAAATCGAGATTCCAGATGAAGTCCTGGAGGGCTTCGATCGAAATGTCGATGCGGGTCTCGGGGCTGTATTGTTGCGCGGGGCTGCGCCGGAACAGGCCGTTGTACACGGAATAGGGGCCGGGATGCAGGGCCTCGACCAGGTTGATGCGCCCCAGCAGATGGCCTGCCCAGGGCTGATGGATCAGCGCGCCCAGCCAGTCGTTGTTCGACTCGCCTTGCCAGTTGCTGAGCATGGCTTCGGTGAGTCCGATCTTCTGCGTGACCACGCCCTGCCAGCCGCGCCCGGGCCACCATTGGTAGCGCAGGCTGACCACGTCGAGCTGCTGTGGATCGATATCCAGGCCGCGGTTGGCGGCCCACTGCCGCAGGGCCTGGTTGGCGGCCTGGTCGGGGCGGGGGAAGTGGTTGAAGTGTTCGCGGGCGAAAAGCTGGCCCTGGGCGTTGATCTGTGGGTGGCGCATGGTTGCCTGCCTTGTGTTGGCGGTGGGGCCGGTCAAGGTAGGCGCTTGGGGTTGGGGGGCAGTGTTAGTTATTTATCGCTCTGCCGGGTCTTATCGTCGGATCGCGCAGGGACGGTTGGTGCTGGGTATTGTGTTTTGATCCGTTTGCCAGGGTGACTCAGGGTCGCCCCCGCGAATGGATCAACACACGATATACAGCACCAACAAACCCTAAAGACTAAGGACACCAGTCCGCCGGCCAGCGATCACTCCGCCCCCGGCAACCCTTTCAGCTCCGGCGTGATATCCCGCTCGCCGATCGGCTCATCATGGAACCCCACCGGCATTTTCCCCTTCAGTTGCCAGGCAAAGGCAATGATCTCGGCAATGGTCAGGTACAGCGCCTCGGGAATGCTGTCGCCCAGTTCCATCCGTGCCAGCAGCCGCACCAGCTCGGCATTCTCGTAGATCGGCACTTCATGCTCGCGGGCGAGGGCGAGGATGGCTTCGGCCAGTTCGTCGTCGCCCTTGGCGGTGAGGGTCGGGGCCTGGGCGCCGTCGTAGCTGAGGGCGATGGCCTGGCGCGGTGGTCGTTTGCTCATGCGTTTTCATCCACCCAGCGTTGTTCAACATGGGTTCTCGGCCCTTGCGGCGGTACGCCCTGGTGGCAATGCAGTTCGCCAACGTTCACCCCGCGGGCGACCAGGCGGGCGCGCAGGTCGTCGAGCTCGCGACCGATCAGCTCGGCCGTTTCCGGACGCTGCGCCCAGAGCTGGCTGGACAGGCTGCCGCGGACGATCTGCGCCTGAACCTGCAACGGCCCCAGCGGATGCAGGTCGAAGGCCAGGTCCACGCGCCAGAGCATTTCCAGCGGGTCGCGCCGCTCGCGTTCCGGGTCGGCCTGCTGTTCCGGGGTTTCCTCGCGCTGCACCTTGACCTGCACCGGCATGAACTCCGGCCCGGTGCGCAGGGGGATTTCCAGTTGCCAGGTGGTTTGCAGGTTGCCGTCCGGAGTGTTGCCGGTCTGCTCGAGACTGGCCAGTTGATGGCTCTGCAACCGTGATATGGCCGCCGCCGCCAGGCGCAGCAAGTGCTGCAGATCACCTTCCTGCTCCAGGTTCTGCAACAGGCGGGTCGGCAGGGGGAATCCGGTTGGGTGCGGCCTGGGCGCAACCTGGCCCAGGGCCCCGAGGTAGCTGCGGACCATCCCCGGCAGGGCCTGGGCCAGGCTCGCCTGCAGCGTCGGGGAAAGCGGGGTGCCACCGGGCACATTGGGCAGCAACTGGGCGATCAGGCGCACCACCTGGGCCTTGATGTCTGGCGCCAGCTCGCTGGTTGCACCATTGAACAGGCGCGCTTCGAGGAAGGTGCCACTGTTGCCCAGGGCCTGGGCAACCTGGCGCGCGTCACCGAACTGGCGGATATCCGGCAGGCTCGCCAGCAGCTTGTCGATGCTGGCGCGTATTTCCGCTGGCTGGCCGTCGTCGCTGGCGATGCGCTGCATCGCTCCGAGCAGGTTTTGCAGGGAGGCCTGGCGGTTCTGCTGGACGCTGAGATTCTGGGCGATGGCCATCTGGTCCTGACGGCCGCTGAGTGGCACGAAGCGGATCTGCTGCTCGGCCAGTACCCTGGCACTGAGCAGGCTGCCCAGCGGCAGCGGGCGTGGCGATTCGATGCTCAGGGTCGCGCCGGCCTGCAGGGTATTGAGCAAGGTCACCAGCGACCGGTACACCGGCGGCAGGTTGCCGGCCTGCGCCTGCAACTGGGTAGTCAGTACCTTGCCCTGCAGCAGGGTGCCCACTGGCAATTGCCGGGTATCGAGGCTGGTCAGGGTGGTGACGTTGTTGGCGGCCGCCTGCTGCACGGCGAGATTCAGCTGGGCGGCAGTGGGCTGTGTGACCGTGACCTGGGTGCCCAGGGGCAGGGGCTGGCTGGCGCTGGTCTGCACCAGGGTCTGCTGGCCGCCGGCGCGCAGCAGGCGCAGGAGCATCTGGAACTCCTCGCCGACCTGGCGCAGGGAGACCACTTCGCCCTTGGCCGTCTCGCCTTTTTCCAGCAGGTCCGGCTGCGCATCCAGCAACTTGACCATCTCGCCGCTCAGGGCGGCGGCGCGGACCTGCGGATTGCCCGCTGCCTGCGGGCCAAGGCTGTTGATTTCGCCCGTCATTGCTCTCGCGACCTGTTCAAATAGCCCTCTTTACAGTAGGACATGACATGTATAATGCCGCCCGATTTCTCCCGCGAGCGCAGGATCCGGGCGCTCGCGACCAGACCGGTCGGCCAGGTTTTCGTTGTCTCTATAACGGCCAGGGTCGAACCGACTTGAGACAGTCTCCGAACCAATAAGGCGAATCCGTGACTCCTCATCTCCAAGCCGTGGGCCTGGCCTGCGAGCGCGACTGGCGAATGCTCTTCGAACACCTGGAACTGCAGGTGACAGCCGGCGACATGCTGCAGATCAGCGGTCCCAACGGCAGCGGCAAGACCAGCCTGCTGCGCCTGCTGGCCGGGCTGATGCAGCCGACCCAGGGCCAGATCCTGCTCAACGGCCAGCCGCTGGCGGAGCAGGGCGCCGAACTGGCCCGCAGCCTGGTGTGGATCGGCCATGCCGCCGGGATCAAGGACCTGCTCACCCCCGAGGAAAACCTCACCTGGCTTTGCGCCCTGCACCGTCCGGCCTCCCGCGAGGCGATCTGGCGCGCGCTGGAAGCCGTCGGCCTGCGCGGTTTCGAGGACGTGCCCTGCCATACCCTGTCGGCCGGCCAGCAGCGCCGCGTGGCCCTGGCCCGGCTGTACCTGGACAGCCCGCCGCTGTGGATCCTCGACGAACCCTTCACCGCCCTCGACAAGCAGGGGGTTGCCCAGCTCGAAGCGCACCTGGCCCGGCACTGCGATCAGGGCGGCATGGTCGTGCTGACCACCCACCACACGCTGGAGCGCACGCCCTCCGGTTATCGCGATATCAACCTGGGGCAGTGGGCCGCATGAGTGTATTTGTCCTGTTGTTGCGCCGTGAGGCGCGCCTGCTCTGCCGACGTCCGGCAGAACTGGCCAATCCGCTGGTGTTCTTCGCGATCGTCATCGCATTGTTCCCACTTGCGGTCGGTCCTGAGACACAATTGTTGCAAATCTTGTCTCCAGGGTTAGTCTGGGTGGCCGCGCTTTTGTCGGTCCTGCTCTCGCTGGACGGGCTGTTTCGCAGCGATTTCGAGGATGGCTCCCTGGAACAGTGGGTCCTTTCGCCGCACCCGCTGCCGCTTCTGGTGCTGGCGAAGGTGCTGGCACACTGGATTTTTTCCGGGCTGGCGCTGGTATTGTTGTCGCCGCTGCTGGCGGTGATGCTTGGGTTGCCAGTGGAATGCCTGCCGGTCCTGCTGGCATCGCTCTTGCTCGGTACCCCGGTGCTGAGCCTGCTGGGCGCCGTCGGAGCGGCGCTCACCGTTGGTTTGAAACGTGGTGGTCTGCTTCTGGCGCTGCTTATTCTGCCGTTATATATCCCGGTATTGATCCTGGGCAGTGGCGCCTTACAAGCAGCAGTGCAAGCTATGCCCGCAACCGGATACCTGCTCTGGCTCGGCAGTCTGGCCGCCCTGGCAGTCACCCTTGCACCTTTCGCGATAGCCGCCGGCCTGAAGATCAGCGTCGGCGAATAACGAGGTCTGGGCCACGCCCAGCAAAGACCCTGGATGTACCGTGATGAAAAGCAGCGCAATAAGCTGGACATGGTTTCACAAGCTCGGTTCCCCCAAATGGTTCTATGCCATCAGCGGGCGCATGCTGCCCTGGCTGGCGGTCGCCGCGGTGTTGCTGATCGGCACCGGCGTGGTCTGGGGCCTGGCCTTCGCCCCGCAGGACTACCAGCAGGGCAACAGCTTCCGGATCATCTACGTCCATGTGCCGGCGGCCATGCTGGCCCAGTCCTGCTACGTGATGCTGGCGGTGTGCGGCGTGGTCGGCCTGGTGTGGAAGATGAAGATCGCCGATGTCGCCCTGCAGAGCGCCGCGCCCATCGGCGCCTGGATGACCGCGCTGGCGCTGCTCACCGGGGCCATCTGGGGCAAGCCGACCTGGGGCAGTTGGTGGGTCTGGGATGCCCGCCTTACGTCCATGCTCATCCTGCTTTTCCTGTACTTCGGTCTCATTGCCCTCGGCCACGCGATCAGCAATCGTGACAGCGCGGCAAAGGCTTGCGCGGTGCTGGCCATCGTCGGGGTGATCAACATCCCGATCATCAAGTACTCGGTGGAATGGTGGAACACCCTGCACCAGGGCTCGACCTTCACCCTCACCGAGAAACCGGCGATGCCGGCGGAGATGTGGTTGCCGCTGCTGCTTACGGTGCTGGGTTTCTATTGCTTCTTCGGTGCCGTGGTGCTGCTGCGCATGCGCCTCGAAGTGCTCAAGCGCGAAGCCCGCGCCAGTTGGGTCCGGGAAGAAGTGCTGAACAGCCTGGGAGGCGCACGATGAGCTTCGCATCCTTCGGCGAATTTCTCGCCATGGGCCATCACGGCCTGTACGTCTGGTCGGCCTATGGCATCTGCCTGGCGGTGCTGGCCATCAACGTCGCCGCGCCCTTGCTGGCGCGCCGTCGTTACCTGCAAGCAGAGGCGCGCCGCCTGCGCCGGGAGAACGCCAAGTGAATCCGCAACGCAAGAAGCGCCTGTTCATCATCCTCGGCCTGCTCGCCGGCCTGGGTGTCGCCGTGGGCCTGGCCCTCAGTGCATTGCAGGAAAACATCAACCTGTTCTACACCCCGACCCAGATCGCCAACGGCGAGGCACCGCTGGACACGCGCATCCGCGCCGGCGGCATGGTCGAAAAGGGCTCGGTGCAGCGCTCCAGCGACTCGCTGGACGTGCGCTTCGTGGTCACCGACTTCAACAAGTCGGTGCCGATCACCTACCGCGGCATCCTTCCCGACCTGTTCCGCGAAGGCCAGGGCATCGTTGCCCTGGGCAAGCTCAATGGCGAGGGCGTGGTGGTGGCCGATGAGGTGCTGGCCAAGCACGACGAGAAGTACATGCCGCCGGAGGTCACCAAGGCCCTGAAGGAAAGCGGCCAGGCCGCCAACGGAGCGCCCGCCCAATGAATGCCGCGCTGATCATTCCCGAACTCGGCCAGTTGTCGATGATCCTGGCCATCTGCTTCGCCTGCGTGCAGGCCAGTGTTCCGCTGCTCGGCGCCTGGCGCGGCGACAGCCTGTGGATGAGCCTGGCGCGCCCGGCCGCGTGGGGGCAGTTCGCCTTCCTGGCCTTCGCCTTCGCCTGCCTGACCCACGCCTTCATGACCGACAATTTCTCGGTCGCCTACGTCGCCAGCAATTCCAACAGCGCCTTGCCCTGGTACTACAAGTTCAGTGCCGTGTGGGGCGCCCACGAAGGCTCGCTGCTGCTCTGGGCGCTGATCCTCGGCGGCTGGACCTTCGCCGTGTCGATCTTCTCCCGCCAGTTGCCGCAGGTGATGCTGGCCCGGGTCCTGGCGGTGATGGGCATGATCAGCGTCGGCTTCCTGTCGTTCCTGATCGTCACCTCCAATCCGTTCAGCCGCCTGCTGCCGCAGATGCCCGGTGATGGTCGCGACCTCAACCCGCTGCTGCAGGACATCGGCCTGATCGTCCACCCGCCGATGCTGTACATGGGCTATGTCGGCTTCTCGGTGGCCTTCGCCTTCGCTATCGCCGCCTTGCTCGGCGGGCGCCTCGACGCAGCCTGGGCACGCTGGTCGCGGCCCTGGACCATCGTCGCCTGGGCCTTCCTCGGCATCGGCATCACCCTGGGATCCTGGTGGGCCTACTACGAACTCGGCTGGGGCGGCTGGTGGTTCTGGGACCCGGTGGAAAACGCCTCGTTCATGCCCTGGCTGGTGGGCACCGCGCTGATCCACTCGCTGGCGGTCACCGAGAAGCGTGGCGTGTTCAAGAGCTGGACGGTGCTGCTGGCCATTGCCGCCTTCTCCCTCAGCCTGCTCGGCACCTTCCTGGTCCGCTCCGGGGTGCTGACCTCGGTGCATGCCTTCGCCTCCGATCCGGAGCGCGGCATCTTCATCCTGTTCTTCCTGCTGATCGTGGTCGGCGGCTCGCTGACCCTGTTCGCCCTGCGCGCACCGGTGGTCAAGAGCCAGGTCGGCTTCGCCCTGTGGTCCCGCGAGACCCTGCTGCTGGCCAACAACCTGGTGCTGGTGGTGGCTGCGTCGATGATCCTGCTCGGTACCCTTTACCCGCTGATCCTCGATGCCCTGAGCGGCGCCAAGCTGTCGGTCGGCCCGCCGTACTTCGATGCCCTGTTCATCCCGCTGATGGCCCTGCTGATGGTGGTGCTGGCGGTGGGTGTGCTGGTGCGCTGGAAAGACACCCCTGGCCGCTGGCTGGCCGGCATGCTGACCCCGGTGCTGGTAGGCAGCGCGGTGCTGGCGCCGATCTGCGGCCTGCTGGTGGATGACTTCGACTGGCAGGTGTTGACCACCTTCGCCCTGGCGGCGTGGATAGTGCTTGGCGGGGTGCGCGACATCCTCGACAAGACCCGCCACAAGGGCCTGCTCAAGGGCATTCGCGGCCTCAACCGCAGCTACTGGGGCATGCACGTGGCCCACCTGGGCCTGGCGGTGTGCGCCATGGGCGTGGTGCTGTCGAGCAACAACAGCGCCGAGCGCGACCTGCGCATGGCGCCGGGTGACGCGGTGGAACTGGCCGGTTATCACTTCGTCTTCGAAGGCGCGAAACACCACGAAGGCCCGAACTTCACCTCCGACAAAGGCACCGTGCGGGTGCTGAAGGACGGCCGCCAGATCAGCGTGCTGCACCCGGAAAAACGCCTGTACACCGTGCAGCAGTCGATGATGACCGAAGCCGGCATCGACGCCGGCTTCACCCGCGACCTCTATGTCGCCTTGGGCGAGCCCCTGGAAAACGGCGCCTGGGCGGTGCGCGTGCACGTCAAGCCGTTCGTGCGCTGGATCTGGCTGGGCGGTCTGCTGACCGGCCTGGGTGGTGTGCTCGCGGCGCTGGACCGGCGTTATCGAATCAAGGTCAAGACCAAGGTGCGCGACGCCCTTGGCCTGCAAGGAGCGACGGCATGAAGCGCTGGATCATGGTTGTACCGCTGGCGGTGTTTCTGCTGGTGGCGGTGTTTCTCTACCGCGGGCTGTACCTGGACCCGGCGGAACTGCCGTCGGCGATGATCGGCAAGCCGTTCCCGGCCTTCTCCCTGGCCAACGTGCAGGGCGACCGCACCCTGACCGAGGCAGACCTGAAGGGCAAGCCGGCGCTGGTCAACGTCTGGGCCACCTGGTGCATCTCGTGCAAGGTCGAGCACCCGGTGCTGAACAAGCTGGCGCAGCAGGGCGTGAACATCTACGGGGTCAACTACAAGGACGACAACGCTGCTGCGCTGAAATGGCTGGCCGAGTTTCATAATCCCTACCAGATGGATATCCGCGACGAGCAGGGCGCCCTGGGCCTGGACCTGGGTGTGTATGGCGCGCCGGAAACCTTCTTCATCGACGCGAAGGGTGTGATCCGCGACAAGTACGTCGGGGTGATCGACGAAACCGTCTGGCGCGAAAAGCTGGCGCCGGTCTACCAGGGCCTGGTCGACGAGGCGAAGCAATGAAGCGCTGGCTTGCAGCCGCCGTGCTTGGCCTGAGCCTGACCGGCGTGGCCAGGGCGGCCATCGACACCTACCAGTTCGCCGACGAGGCCGAACGCGAGCGCTACCGCGAGCTGACCAAGGAACTGCGCTGCCCCAAATGCCAGAACCAGGACATCGCCGACTCGAATGCGCCGATCGCCGCCGACCTGCGCCGGGAAATCTTCCGCATGCTCGGCGAAGGCAAGAGCAACCAGCAGATCGTCGATTTCATGGTCGATCGCTACGGTGATTTCGTCCGCTACAAGCCGGCCCTGACGGCGAAAACCTGGCTGCTCTGGTTCGGTCCGGCGGCCTTGCTGCTGGGCGGTATCGGCGTCATGGCAGTGATCGTGCGCAAGCGCCGGGTCCCGGCGGGCACCGTGACGGCCGACCTTTCCCCCGAGGAGCGCGAGCGCCTCGCCAAACTGCTGGACAAAGAACAGACCCATGACTGATTTCTGGCTCGCTTCAGGCCTGCTGTTGCTGGTAGCCCTGAGCTTTTTGCTGATTCCGGTGTTGCGTGGCCGTCGTGCGCAGCAGGAAGAAGACCGTACCGCCCTCAACGTCGCGCTCTATCAGGAACGGGTCGCCGAACTCCAGGCCCAGGGGGCGGAGGGCGTGCTGAACGCCGAGCAACTGGCCCGTGGCCGCGATGAGGCGGCCCGCGAACTGCTGGACGACACCGAGAATGCCGAACCGTTGCGCAGCGCGCGGCTGGGCAAGGCGCTGCCGATCCTCGCGGCCTTCCTGGTGCCGGCGATGGCCGTGGGGCTGTACCTGCACTTCGGCGCCAGCGACAAGGTCGCCCTGACCCAGGAGTTCGCCACGGCGCCGCAGAGCCTCGAGGAAATGACGTCGCGCCTGGAGCGCAGTGTGGCCGCCCAGCCGGACAATGCCGAGGGCCTGTATTTCCTCGGCAGGGCCTACATGGCCCAGGAGCGTCCGGGCGATGCGGCCAAGGCCTTCGAGCGTGCCGTCGGCGTCGCCGGCCGTGCGCCCGAGCTGCTCGGGCAATGGGCCCAGGCCCTGTACTTCGCCAATAACAAGCAATGGACCGCACAGTCCCAGGCATTGACCGACGAAGCCCTGAAAGCCGATCCGAACGAGGTCACCAGCCTCGGCTTGCTGGGCATCGCGGCCTTCGAGGGCGAGCGCTACCAGGAAGCGGTGGACTACTGGAACCGCCTGCTGGTCCAGTTGCCGCAAGGTGACAGCTCGCGTACCGCGCTGCTGGGCGGTATCGAACGGGCCAAGGAGAAGATCGCAGCGGGCGAGGGCAAGGGCTCCGCAGCGGTCGCCACGGCCTCGGCTGCCAGCCTGACGGTCAAGGTCGAACTGGCCGACGCGCTCAAGGACAAGGTCAGGCCGGACGACGTGGTCTTCATCTTCGCCCGCGCCGCGTCCGGTCCGAGCCTGCCGCTGGCGGCCAGGCGGATCACCGTGGCGCAGTTGCCGATCGAGGTGGTGCTCAGCGACAGCGACGCGATGATGCCCAACATGAAACTGTCGAACTTCCCTGAAGTCCAACTGATGGCGCGCGTCTCCCGTGCCGGTCAACCCGGCAAGGGCGAGTGGATCGGCCGCAGCTCGCCGCTGCCCAGCGACACCCGGACGCCGCAACACCTGACCATCGATAGCCCGGACAATCCGGACAAGTAAAAGAGAGCGACTTCATGAACAGCACCGTACGCCTGACCCTGATTTCCCTGGCCCTGGGGTTGAGCGCATGTACGGTGCAGCAGCCGCGCGAGCCGGAGCGCGAACCCTTGCCGCCGATCGAGACGGCACCCCGACCGGGCCCGGTGATCAAGCCGGGCCCGGGTACGCCCAAGCCCTCCGTCACCCCGACGCCCAAACCCATGCCGCGCACCTCGGCCAGCTTCGCCCCGCCACCGGGCGGCGCCAGCCACTGGGATCCGAAGCTCGGGGTCTATGTGCTCGAAGGCAAGACCAACACCTTCTACCGCCAACGCACCTACTACCGCTGGAACAACGGCTGGAGCTGGGCCACCAATCCCGAAGGACCCTGGCAGGATACCGACTCCAGTGGCGTGCCAGGCGGCCTGGGGCGCGCGTTCGCCCAGTAATGCCGGCATAATGCTCCGTCGCTGAACGCCTGGGAGCATGTGATGACGAAGACGGTATTGGTGCTGGTCGAAACGGTCGATGACTACCTGCCCTTGCTGGAAGAACACGGTTACCGCCTGATCCACGCGAAAACGCCGGCGCTGCGGGCCGAGGCCATTGCCCGCCAAGGCGGCGAGATCGATGTGGTACTGACCCGTGGGCCCTTGGGTATCACCGCCGAGGAAATCGCCGCGCTGCCGTTGCTGCGCCTGATCTGCGTGATCGGTGCCGGCTATGAAGCGGTGGACCTGGACGCTGCCCGGGCCCGCGGTATCGTCGTGACCAACGGCGCCGGGGCCAATGCCTCGGCGGTGGCGGATCATGCCATGGCCCTGCTGTTCGCCGTGGTCCGGGATATCTGCCGGGCTGACGCCACCACCCGACAAGGGCAGTGGAACCGGGTGATCAGCCCGTCGCTGGCGGGCAAGCGCCTGGGCATTCTCGGCCTCGGTGCGGTGGGCATGGCGATTGCCAGGCGTGGCGCACTGGGTTTCGACATGCAGGTGCGTTACCACAGCCGCTCGCGGCGAGACGTACCCTACCAATACTGCCAGAGCGTGCTGGAGCTGGCCCGCGAGTCGGATTTCCTGATCGTCGCCACCCCGGGCGGCGCCGATACCCGTGGGCTGGTCGGGCGTGACGTGCTGGATGCGCTGGGGCCGCAAGGGTTCCTGGTGAATATCGCGCGGGCCAGTGTGGTCTCGACCGCCGAGATGGTCGCGGCGCTGCGTGAAGGACGGATCGCCGGGGCGGGGCTGGATGTGTTCGATGACGAGCCGTCGGTGCCAGATGAGTTGAAGGCGTTGGGCAATGTGGTGCTGACACCCCATGTGGCAGCGCAGACGCCTGAAGCGGCCAGGGATATGGTGGCGTTGGTGCTCAAGAACCTGCAGGCCTTCTTCGCCGGCGAGCCGGTCCTGACCCCGGTGAATTCGTAAGAGCACCGCATACCCTGTGGGAGCTGGCTTGCCAAAACATAACTCTTTGATTTGCAGGGATCCTGTGGGAGCGGGTTCACCCGCGATTACGATGGTTGGTTCACTAACGTAATCGCGGGTAAACCCGCTCCCACAGGGTACGCGTCATGCTTAGGAATTGTTCTCTGCGTGGACTCCCACAGGTATCTCCAGGGCCTCTGGATCTTGGCTACACTCAGCAACCTCAGCCAGCAAGGAGCTCCCCCATGTCCAGCCAAACCCACCAGGGCCGCTGCCTTTGCGGCGCCATCCAGCTCACCGTCACCCTCGACGACAACAGCGTCGGCGCCTGCCATTGCAGCATGTGCCGCAAATGGAACGGCGGCCCGCTGCTGACCGTGCACAGCAGCAGCGCCCCGCACCTCAGCGGCGCCCAGCCTGCGGTCTACAACTCTTCCGACTGGGCCGAACGCGGCTTCTGCCCCGGCTGCGGCAGCCATCTGTTCTACCGCCTCAAGGGCGGCAATTTCTTCGCCATCCCGGTGGGCCTGCTGGACGGCGATCAGGCCTGGACCTTTGACCTGCAGGTCTATATCGACGAAAAACCGTCCTTCTACTGTTTCTCCAACCAGACGCAGAACATGACCGGCGCCGAGGTAGTCGCGCAGTTCAGCTAGTCGCTCCATAGCGCCGTGCTCTGCCTTTGCTTGCAATTCCCTGATATTCCTGAGAAAAGGCAGCACGACCGACAGCGAGGCAGTTATGAGCGACGAATTGCAGATCACCGACGTCCACCTGGGCGACGGCAAGGAAGTGGTCAAGGGCGCCCTGATCACCACCCATTACACCGGCACCCTGGCCGACGGCACGGTCTTCGACTCCTCGCACCAGCGCGGCAAGCCGTTCCAGTGCGTGATCGGCACCGGGCGGGTGATCAAGGGCTGGGACATCGGCCTGATGGGCATGAAGGTCGGCGGCAAGCGCACGCTGTTCGTCCCGGCGCACCTGGGCTACGGCGAGCGCAAGATGGGTTCGATCCCGCCGGGTTCGGACCTGCATTTCGAAGTTGAAGTGCTCGAAGTACTGACCCGCGACGACTGACCAGGAGATTCATGCATGGAAGCTGTGGTTCAAGAGGAAATTTCCGGTTGTGGCATTGCCGCCTGTGCGGCGCTGGCCGGTATTACCTATGTCGAGTCGAAGGCCCAGGCCAATGCCCTGGGTATTCATGCCGAGGATCCCCGTTTGTGGTCGTCCACCGATTCGGTCCGCCGCCTGGCCGGGACGCTGGGCTTGAAGCTGGCAGCGGACGAACGGCCTTTCGAGAGCTGGGGCAGCCTGCCCGAGCGTGCCTTGCTAGCGATCAAATGGCGGGTGGAGCGTGGCCAGCCGTTCTGGCACTGGGTGGTGTTCGTGCGCGAGGGGCAAGACAGCTACGTGCTGGACTCTAAGAAAGCCCTGAAGCACAACCGCCGGCTGGACTTCGGGCGCATCAAGCCGAAGTGGTTCATTGCGCTTGAAAAGGCGTCTTAATTCCGTAACAGGGAACGCGTAGATTCACTCCCAGCTTAAGGACAAGCGCCCCAGGGACAGAACCAATCGGGCCTGCTGCACTCTCAAGGATGCCCGTATCCACGGATGGAGCGACAGACAGGGATGCCCCGCGGCCTCGGCCGCGGGGCAGCACTGGCGGGTTGGTTCACTGTCTTTGTCCTCAAGCTTTGTCCTCAAGGGGTGATCATGAAGTTCCCCGCATTCCTGCCTTCGCGCCGTCAGGCGCTGCTCGGCACCGTGCTCGTTGCAGGCGCCGCCCTCCTTGGATTCACCACCTTCGACAGCCTGGCCAGACCGGTCGATGGCACCCAGACCCTGGTGTTCCTGCGCCATGCGGAAAAGCCCGGTGAAGGCCTCGGCCAACTGAACTGCCAGGGCCTCAACCGCGCCCTCGACCTGGCGACCTTGCTGCCGGAGAAATTCGGCAAGGCCGACTATGTGTTTGCCGCCGACCCGACCCGCGAGGTCGAGGAAGGCAGCAACGACGACAGCTACAGCTACCTGCGGCCGTTGATGACCATCAGCCCGAGCGCGATCAAGCTCGGGCTGCCGGTGAACATCGACTACGGCGCCAACGACACCAACGCCCTGGCACGCGAGCTGACCAGCAACAAGTACCGTAACTCGACGGTGTATACCGCCTGGTCCCATGGCTACCTCCCCGAACTGATCAATGCCGTGGCCGGCAAGGCCCTGGGCGAGGAGCGGGTGATTACCAGGGATTGGGAAAACGGCGATTTCGACTCGCTGTATGTGCTGACCCTGACCTGGCGTGATGGCAAGGCGACGATGCTGAGCCGGAATGTGAAGCAGGGGCTGGATGGTGGTGAGTCGAGCTGTCCGAAGGCCGGGGTCTGACCCACGCAACAGAGTGGCCGGGCGCCCGCGGCCATGGCCACGGGCGGCTCGCGGGATTACAGCAGCTTGCGTTGTACCGCTTCGTCCAGCGTGCTGCGGGCCAGGGCACGGACGACATCGCCAGTGTCGGCCTGGAACGGCAGGCCGACGACCAGCACCAGTTGCATCCAGGTGCGTACCGACTCGCTCTTGCTGACACGACCGATTTCCTTGCCGTCCTTGTCCTTGAACACGGTTTCCAGGGTGAAGGTGTTCTTCGCCGTGGAGGGAATCAGGAACAGGGTGAAGCCGGTGATGAACGCCGAGACCGGGACGAACTGCTCGTGGTTGGTCAGGGTCGATTCGGCGTACAGGTCCGATTCGCCTTTTTGCGTGCTGACCCGGGCGAAGCGACCGGACTGCTGGTAGGTCTCGCTGATCGCCTGCTCCCACAACTCGGCCGGCTTGCCGCCGGCAGCATTGGCGGGAGAGTCATTGACCTGGTACAGCGACGTGGTTTGCAGGTAGGCGCTAGGCTTGGCTGCCGGGGCACTGGCTGCAGGCGGCCAGGTGCCGACCGGGGCCAGGTCGCCGGTCGAATAGGAGACGCAGCCGCCGAGTAGTACTGCGCTCAGCAGCAGGGCTTGTTTTGAAAGGTGCATGGGACGATTCCTGAATTAACGTTTGGCGAGTTGCGTGGTGGCGTTGTCCAGCAGTTCGCCGACCAGTTGCGTGAGCTGTTTGCTGCCCGTGACGGTCGGTGCCCAGTAGTCTCTGCCGTACAGGCCGACGTTGTGCTCGAACTTGATCTGGTCCTGGGCGCGGGCCAGTTCGACACCATTGCGGTCGAGGATCACCAGGTCACCGGCGAGGTCGAAGCGGTCGACATAGATCGGGCCGTTGACCCAGATCCACAGGGTCAGGGTCAGCAGGGCGCCGGGGAAGTAACCCGGGTGCGGCGCGCGATGCCCCTTGAGCGAGGTCATGTCGAACCTGAGCATCACGTCCTGTTCGTCGAGGCGCGTGGGGTATTGGCTCATTGCCTTGAAGTAGCCGGCCTTGTCGACATAGCGGTCGAGCTCGGCTGTCAGCGATCGGCTGACGGCCTTGCGCGTGGCCTCGTCGAGGCCCGGAGCGGAGACCACCACATCGGCAATCTGCGCCGTGCGTGGGCTGGCGGCATTGACTGGATGAGCAGGAGGAACGATGGGGCCGGTGACGTTGAACGACACGCAGCCGGTCATCGCCAACAGGGCCGCCAGGGTGGTGGCCCGGAGAAGGATACGTGACACGAGACTTCCTTGTGAGAGTAAAAACCTGGTCAACATGACGGCAGGCGCGTGGCGAACTTTAGGGGAGTGATAGCAAAATAATGCCATTTTTTCAGGGCGCCTCGGTTTTTCCTGATTTCGCGCAAAAAAAACGAGGCGTCGGTATCAGGCCGCGCCTCGAAAAGAGATGTTGCCGGGTTGATCTCAACGACCGAAACGCGCCGGCCAGCCGACGATGCGCTTGCTCCTGGGCGTGGCGTAGGTACGGCTCTTGGACGTGGACAGGCCCAGTTGCACCAGTGACTCGGCCATCTTCACCGCCGCGCTGACCCCATCCACCACCGGCACGCCGGTGCGCTGGCGGATCTTCTCGTCCAGGCCGGCCATGCCGCCGCAGCCGAGGCAGATGACCTCGGCCTTGTCCTCGCGCACTGCCCGTTCCGCCTGCCCGACAATGGCCTCCAGGGCACGCTCTGGCTGTTCTTCCAGTTCCAGCACGGCCATGCCGCTGGCCCGCACCGAGGCGCAGCGGTCGTACAGGCCGGAGAGCTTGAGACGGTCCTCGATCAGCGGCACGGTGCGATCCAGGGTGGTCACTACCGAGTAGGCATGGCCAAGGTACATGGCGGTGCTGGCGGCGGCATCGGTGATGTCCACTACCGGCACGTTCAACAATTCCTGCAGGCCTTCGCGGCCGTGTTCGCCGTAGCCGGCCTGGATCACCGCGTCGTAGGGGCCGTCGTAGGCCAGCACGCGGTCCATCACGGCGATGGCCGCCAGGTAGCTTTCGAAATTGCCCTCCACCGATTCCGCGCCGAAATACGGGGTCAGGCCGATGATCTCGGTGCCCGGCGCGGCTACTGCCTGCGCCTGGCGGGCGATGGCTTCGGTGATGGCTTCGCTGGTGTTGACGTTGACTATGAGGATTCGCATATCGGGTCTCGCTAGGCAGTGAACCGGCCCGGCAGTGCCGGGCCGCAAGAGGCAATCAGTGGCTGGCGCTGTCGACGGCGATGGATTCGCCGCTCACGTCCAGGTATTGCTGGTTGCGCGGCGCGCACAGCAGGTAGAGCAGGCCGGCGATACCGGCACCGATCATCCAGGAGAAAGGCGCGATGGTTTCGAAGTTGGGCACCAGGGCCAGGACGATCGCCAGCAGCGCCGCCGGCACGAAGGCGACCAGGGCACGGGGATTGACCCCGCGACGGTAGTGGTAGGCGGCCTTGGGGTCTTCGCTGTACAGCTCGGGCACGTTGATGCGGCCACGGCGCAACAGCCAGTAATCGACCATGATCACCCCGTACAGCGGGCCGAGCAGGGCGCCGAGGCCGGACAGGAAGTACATGATCACCAGCGGACTGTTGTAGAGGTTCCACGGCAGGATCAGCACGGCGAGGGTGGCGCTGATCAGGCCGGCGCGGCGGAAGTTGAGCAGGCGCGGCGCCAGGTTGCTGAGGACGAAGGCCGGGGCGACGAAGTTGGCCATGATGTTCACCGCCACGGTGACGATCAGGAAGGCCAGGCAGCCGAGCACGAGGAAGAACGTATTGGGGATGCTGGCGATGATCTGGGTCGGGCTGTCGATGATCTGGCCGTTGATCTTGAACTGCGCGCCGCACAGCAGCACGGTGATCACCGCGAAGGCCAGGATATTCACCGGCAGGCCCCAGAAGTTGCCCGAACGGATGGTCTTGCGGCACGGCGAGGAACGGGCGAAGTCGCAGAAATTCAGCACCAGCGTGCCGTAGATCGCCAGCCACAGCGCGCCGCCGGCCAGGATGTTGTGCCACATGGCTGCGCCGGTCAGCGGTTCGCGCACCGACCAGGCGATCTCGAAGCCCGCCTGGATGTACATCCACGCCGCCAGGCAGGTCACGGTGAGCAGGATCACCGGGCCGGCGAAGGCCTCGTAGCGTCGCACCATTTCCATGCCGTAGGCCAGGATCACCAGCTGCACCAGCCAGATGGCAACGAAGCACACCCAGCCGAGGCTCGACAGGCCGAGGATCGAGTCCTGGTCGTAGGCCGCAAGGCCAGGGGCGATGGCGCTAAGGAGCACGCGCAGGACCACCGAGGCCAGGTAGGTCTGGATGCCGAACCAGGCGATGGCAATCACCGCGCGGATCAGCGCCGGGATCTGTGCGCCATGGATGCCGAAGGCGATCCGGCTCATCACCGGGAAGGGTACCCCGGTCTTCTGGCCCATGTAGCCGGACAGGTTCATGAAGAAGTACACCAGCGCCGCGCCTATCCCCAGCGACAGGAGGATCTGCCAGCCGCCCAGGCCCATGGCGTAGAGCCCCATGGCGAAGGAGTAGTTGGCGATGTTGTGCACGTCGTTGGTCCACAGGGCAAAGATGCTGTAGCGCCCCCAGCGGCGGCCCTCGGCCTTGGTCGGGGCGAGGTCGTGGTTGTGCAGGCGCGGGCTCAGGGTCACGGGGTGTTGCGGGTGCGTCGTCGGTTCGGGGGTAGACGAGGAAAAGTCCAGTTCTGTCTTGTCGTAGAGACTCATGCTCATTCCGGCGTGCTCCTGATACTCGTGGCGTGGGGACGCCTGGTCGTGAACCACGAGAACCAATTGGTTAGGGGCATTCCGCTACCCGGCGACGGCAGGTGGGCGGATCTGGGGTGTGCTCTTGATCGTGCTGAGTTGTATACAAAGCACGAATGCACTAAAGCCAGATCCATGCCACGGGAAGTCGCAGGGAAGAGCCGTTATATTTTTGAAGTTTCTAGGATTTTTTATAAGTTACTGAAAATTTGAATTTATAAATTGACCGATTAAACAGGTTTTATTTTTTTGGTTAGTAGAATTCTGATTAATTGGTCAACTTATTAGAGCGGAGCGATGTAACCCTATGGGGCGCCAGTTGAGGTGATTGCACACAAAAAAGGCACTTTCGGTTACATGCTTGTGTACACTTCTTGTTCATATGGATATTGTATTGGACACAATGGTGAATGCTGGCGCGGACCCTGTGGGAGCGGGTTTACCCGCGATTGCGGTAGCGCTCCCACCATCGCAATCGCGGGTAAACCCGCTCCCACAGGGTCCGCGTCCAGCTTCCAAATCTCAATCCATCGGCGGCAACCGCCGCTTCACCGGGGTCTTCTTGACGATTGCCGTACTCGTCTCGGCATGGCTGTTGAGCTTGTCCAGCAAGGTGTCCAGTTGTTCCATCGAGCGCACATGCAGGCGCGCGATAAAGCAGTCGTCCCCGGTGACCTTGTCGCACTCGGTGAATTCGGGAATGGCGATGATCTGCCGTTCCACCTCGTGTAACTGCCCCGGCAACGGGCGGATGCGCACGATGGCCTGCAACTGGTAGCCGAAGCTGCGGGCGTCCACTTCCACCGTGTAGCCCTTGAGTACCCCGCGTTCCTCCAGGCGGCGCAGGCGTTCGCTGACGCTGGGCGAGGACAGTCCGGTCAGGCTGGCCAGCGCCTTGAGCGAGCGCCGCGAATCTTCCATCAAGGCATTGAGCAGCAACTGGTCGATGGCATCGGTCATGAAAAAGCTCCTGTCAGGCGAATCAGGCGAATGGCCTAAATAAAAAAGGCAGGCGCGGATTCCGGCCTAATTTATCCACTGGATCGGCCTGGAGCACCCTCGGCATACTTTGTCACAAAGTTCTCGGAGGTGTGACATGGACAATTCGATACGTCGCGGTTCCCTTGAAATGATCGGCGCCATGCTGATCTCCGGCACCATCGGCTGGTTCGTCCTGGTATCGGGGCAGCCGGTGCTGGACGTTGTGTTCTGGCGCTGCCTGTTCGGTGCCGTCACCTTGCTGGCAATCTGCGCGGCCATGGGTTTCCTGCGCCCGGGCATCCTGACCCGCATGACCTTCGCCCTGGCCGTGCTCAGCGGCGTGGCCATCGTTGGTAACTGGGTGCTGTTGTTCGCTTCCTACTCGCGGGCGTCCATCGCCATCGGAACGGCGGTGTACAACGTCCAGCCGTTCATGCTGGTGGGGCTGGCGGCGCTGTTCCTCGGCGAGAAGATCACCCTGCCCAAGCTGTTCTGGCTCGGTGTGTCCTTCGCCGGGATGCTGGCTATCGTCAGTGCCCATGGCAGCCAGGGCGAGAGCGGCGACCAGTACCTGCTGGGCATCGTCCTGGCCCTGGGCGCGGCGTTTCTGTATGCGGTGGCGGCACTGATCATCAAGCGCCTGAGCGGGACGCCGCCGCACCTGATCGCGCTGATCCAGGTCAGCACCGGTGTGCTCATGCTGGCGCCGTTCGCCAATATCGGTGGCCTGCCCACGGTTCCGGGTGAGCTGGGCAGCCTGGTCACCCTGGGCATCGTGCACACCGGCGTGATGTACGTGCTGCTCTACGGGGCGATCCAGAAACTGCCGACGGCGCTGACCGGCGCGCTGTCGTTCATCTACCCCATCGCGGCGATCCTGGTGGACTGGGTGGCTTTCGGTCATCGCCTGGAACCCCTGCAATGGCTGGGTGTGTCGGCGATCCTGCTGGCGGCCGCCGGCATGCAGCGCGGCTGGTGGTTCAAATCCGCCGCCCGCGCCAGCAGCGCAAAGGCGTAGAATGCGCCGCTTTAGCCTGCTGAACACCTGCCATGACCGCTGCCATCGACACCCTGCATCAACACCTGCGTACCGCCCTGAACCCGCCGCCGAGTGAAACCCGGCGGCTGTTCCACGGTCGCGGGCGTTGCTGGCCGGGACTGGAGCAGATCACCGTGGATTGGCTGCAGGGTGTGCTGCTGGTGGCGCTGTTCCGCGAGCCGCCCGAGGGGCAGCTCGAGGCGCTGCAAGACATGCTGCGCGTGTTGGCGACGGGCGACATGGCGGTGCTGATCCAGCATCGCTACCTGCCGGACAGCCCGGGCTACTGGCTGCTGGGCGAGCCCTGCACGCACAAGGTCATCGACGAGGACGGGCTGCGCTACCAGCTCGACCTCGGCCTGAAACAGAACAACGGCCTGTTCCTCGATATGCGCTATGGCCGGCGCTGGGTACGCGAGCACGCGGCGGACAAGCGGGTGCTCAACCTGTTCGCCTATACCTGCGGCTTCTCGGTGGCAGCGATTGCCGGTGGGGCGCAGCAGGTGGTCAACCTCGACATGTCGAAGGCCGCGCTGTCCCGCGGGCGTGATAATCACCGGCTGAACGGGCATGACCTGGGCCGCGTCGGGTTTCTTGGGCACGAGTTGTTCAAGTCGTGGGGCAAGGTGCGCAAGTCGGCGCCTTATGACCTGATCATCATCGACCCGCCGAGCTTCCAGAAGGGCAGCTTTGCCCTGACCCAGGACTACGCGAAGATCCTGCGCCGCTTGCCGGAGCTGCTCAGCGAGGGCGGCACGGTACTGGCCTGCGTCAACGATCCGGGGATCGGGCCGGAGTTCCTGATCCAGGGCATGGCGGAGCAGGCGCCGGGCCTGACGTTCATCGAGCGCCTGGAAAACCCGCCGGAGTTTGCGGATGTGGATGTGGCCGGGGGGCTCAAGGCTTTGGTTTTCCGACAGATCGCATAACTTGCGGACTCAGCGCGGACTCTGTGGGAGCGGGTTCACCCGCGATTGCGATGGTGGCCGCACTACCGCAATCGCGGGTAAACCCGCTCCCACAGGGTCCGCGTTCAGTCAGACGCTGGTATCTCCGACTCTCTGCGGCAGCGGATTGTACTGTGCGAAGCTCACCTCATCGGTTTGATCCACCAGCTTCTTCAACCGCTCGTTGAACGCCCGGTTCACCGCATACTGCCCACCCGACGTGGTCCTGAATTGTGCGGTCAGGGTCATCCCGTTGAGGTTCATGCTGTCTACGCCGAATACCTGCAGCGGCCCCTGCAGGTTGTGGCGCAGGATCGGATCCTCGCTGATCGACTGCCCCGCCTCGCGGATCAGCTTCAACGCCACGTCCACGTCCGAGTCATAGCTGAACTGCACCGAGAAGAAGGCATAGGCGAACTGCCGCGACTGGTTGGTGACCGCCTTGATCTGCCCGAACGGTACCGAGTGCACGAAGCCCTTGCCGTCGCGCAGGCGCAGGGTGCGGATGGTCAGGCTTTCCACGGTGCCGGCATGCCCGGAGTCGAGCACCACCCAGTCGCCGATGGCGATGGTGTCCTCGATCAGGATGAACAAGCCGGTGATGACATCCTGCACCAATTGCTGCGAGCCGAAGCCGATGGCCAGGCCGACTACCCCGGCGCCGGCGAGGAACGGCGCGACGTTGATCCCCAGGTTGGCCATGGTGGTGATGGTGCAGATCACCACCAGCACCACCTTGGTGGCGTTGCGCAGCATCGGCAGGATAGTCCGCGTGCGGGTGCTGGGCTGGCGGGTATTGCGCCGCCCCGGGGTCGGCTTCAACGCTTCCTGGATGGCCGTGTCGATCACTACCCAGAGCAGCCAGGTCACCAGCAGGATCAGGCCGATGCTGCTCAGCGAATCGCTGATCGCCCGGCCGAAGCTGTTGCGCAGGGCAAAGTCCAGCACCGAGAAACCCCAGATGCGTCCGAGCAATTCGATAAAGGCTACTGCCATGGCGACGCGCAGCAGGGCATGGGCCAGGCTGTAGAGCAGCTCCTTGTAGGGACGCAGGCGCTGTTCCGGATTGCGCGGCGGGTTGAGAAAGTGCTGCAGGGTGATGCTGAGGAATACCGTGCCGATCAGCAGCACGGTGGTCAGCAACGCCTTCTGCAGGGCGCGCTGGCTTTCCTCGCCGGCGCCGATCAGGTTGATCCCCGAGACCAGGATCATCATCAGGATCGGCAGGTACCAGATGGCCGAGAAGATCCGCAGGGTTTCCTGCACGGCGCGGTGCTGCAGGCGGTCCTTGAGGCTGCGGTTGCGGATCAGGTGCGCCATCGGACGACGCGAGCGCAACACCACCACGGCGAAGATCAGGGTCGCCAGCAGGCCGGTGACCACCGCGATGCTGCTGGTCAGGTTGCCGCCCAGTTGGCGGGAAATCTGCGGGCTGGTCAGGGCGTCGCTCCAGGCGGCGAGGAAGCCGATCAGGAACAGCGGCCGCGGCGCTGCCTCACGGATGATCTGCACCGCTGTGCGCTTGTGGCCGACATCGAACAGGGTAATCAGGCACAGGATCAGGGTGGTGGAGAAGATCCCGCTGCTGGTGGCGTAGGCCAGGCTCATGCCCAGCGCGCGGCCCACCGACGGATCGAGCTGACGGCTGACGAACAGCGCCGCAGGCAGGCTGACGATGGCCGGCAGGGTGTAGGGCAGCAGGTAGGCCAGCAGCTTTTGCGGCCGCGGATGGCTGCGCAGCAGGCGGGTACGCTGGCTGGCGCGGGCGGCCAGACGGCCGAGGTAGCACAGCAGGGCGAAGGTCGCGGCCCAGCTGGCGCTGAGGATGAGGAAATCCCAGGTCATCGCCATCAGGTCGTCGGCATCGTGGCGGTCGACCAATTGGTTGACCTCCTTTGCCGCCCGGTCGGTGCGCAGCCGCCAGTTGTCGAGCAGGTGGTGATCGATGTCCAGTTCCTGGGAAACATCGTCGAGGCCGCTGGCGAGGGTGCCGAGCAGACCGCCCTGGACGACCGGTTCCGGTTCCTTGGCCGGTTGTTCCTCGGTGACGGCCGCCAGGGGGCCGGCCAGCGCCTGCAGGCTCAGCAGGGTACAGAAGAGAACGGTGAGCAGGGGGCGGATCACGGGATACTCCTTCAGCCGTGGGGTGACGGAAAGGGTAGACAATGATCGGGCGGGGATTGCTGAGCTGGATTCGGGATTTTGAGGCCGCTTCGCGGCCCTTTCGCCGGCAACGCCGGCTCCCACAGGTTCGTGTGCTCCGCTGAACCTTGTGGGAGCCGGCGTTGCCGGCGATGAGGCCCTGGGGTCAGACCCCGAGGCCGGGGCTTACTTGCCGCTATAGATCTGGTCGAAGATCCCACCATCATTGAAGTGGGTCTTCTGCACGGTGCGCCAGTCGCCGAAGGTCTTCTCCACCGAGAGGAATTGCACTTTCGGGAAGCGGTCGGTGTACTTGGCCAGGACCTTCTCGTCCCGCGGACGCAGGTAGTTGCTGGCGGCGATTTCCTGGGCTTCAGGCGACCACAGGTACTTCAGGTATTCCTCGGCGGTCGCCCGGCTGCCTTTCTTGTCGACCACCTTGTCCACCACGCTCACCGGCGGCTCGGCCTCGGCGGAGACGCTCGGGTAGATCACCTCGAACTGATCGCGGCCGAATTCCCGGGCGATCATTTCCGCTTCGTTCTCGAAGGTCACCAGCACGTCGCCGATCTGGTTGGTCATGAAGGTGGTAGTAGCGGCGCGGCCACCGGTATCGAGCACCGGCGCCTGCTTGAACAGCTTGCCGACGAAGTCCTTGGCCTTGGCTTCGTCGCCGCCGGTCTTGAGCACGTAGCCCCAGGCCGACAGGTAGGTGTAGCGGCCGTTACCCGAGGTCTTCGGGTTCGGCACGATCACCTGCACGCCGTCCTTGAGCAGGTCCGGCCAGTCCTTCAGGGCCTTGGGGTTGCCCTTGCGCACGATGAACACCGTGGCCGAGGTGAAGGGCGCGCTGTTGTTCGGCAGGCGGGTGACCCAGTTGTCCGGGACCAATTGGCCGTTGTCGGCCAGGGCATTGATGTCGGTGGCCATGTTCATGGTAATGACATCCGCCGGCAGGCCGTCGATCACCGAGCGCGCCTGCTTGCTGGAGCCGCCGAAGGACATCTGGATGTTGATCTTCTCTTTGTGCTCGGCTTCCCAGTGCTTCTGGAAGGCAAGGTTGTAGTCCTTGTAGAAGTCGCGCATCACGTCGTAGGAGACGTTCAGCAGCGGTGCGGGAGCGGCCTGGGCGAGGCCGCCCACGACCAGGCTCGCGGCGAGGAGCGAGGCGCCAAAGAGTTTTTTCACTGTGCATTCCTTGTTGGAGTTGGTTGGGATAACAGCATTGTGCCAGCGACTATAGCCAATGGCCCTTAGGCACAAAAAGATTAAAAACGACTTTGCTTATTCCACCTTCCGGAACAGCGCGTTGCCACAGCGCGAGCAGAAGGCGGCGCCGTGTTCATGGCTGTTCTTGCGGCACACCGGGCAATCGTGGCGCAGTTGCTCGCCGCGCATGGCATTGGCCAGTTCGGCAGTAAAGATACCCGTAGGCACGGCGATGATCGAGTAACCGGTGATCATCACCATCGACGAGATCACCTGGCCCAGCGGCGTCTTGGGCACGATATCGCCGAAGCCCACGGTGGTGAGGGTCACGATGGCCCAGTAGATGCCCTTGGGAATGCTGGTGAAACCGTGTTCCGGACCCTCGACCACATACATCAGGGTGCCGAACACCGTGACCAGGGTCGAGACGCTGACCAGGAACACGATGATCTTCTGCTTGCTGCCGCGCAGGGCGTCGAGCAGGTAGTGGGCCTGTTTCAGGTAGGGGCTGAGCTTGAGCACGCGGAAAATCCGCAGCATGCGGATGACCCGGACGATCAGCAGGTACTGGGCGTCGCTGTAGTACAGGGCGATGATCCCGGGCACGATCGCCAGCAGGTCGACCAGGCCATAGAAGCTGAAGGCGTAGCGCAGGGGCCTGGGCGAGCAGTACAGGCGCAGCAGGTACTCGACCAGGAAGACGGCGGTGAAGCCCCACTCGATGGCGGCGAGCAGGCCGGCGTAGCCCTGGTGGACTTCGTCGATGCTGTCGAGGATCACGGTAACCAGGCTGGCCAGGATGATCAGCAGCAGGATGGTGTCGAAGCGGCGTCCGGCAACGGTGTCGGTCTGGAAGACGATGACGAAGAGCCGCTGGCGCAGGCTCTGGGGGGTGTTCATAAAGGTGGTGGTTCCAAGAGCGGGGGTGATGCTGGGAAGCCTAGGGTGGGTTCCGGGAACTATGCAAGTCGGCAAAGACGACAGCGGACCCTGTGGGAGCGGGTTTACCCGCGATTACGATGGTGAGTCCACTATCGCAATCGCGGGTGACCCCGCTCCCACGGGGCATTGCGTCAGCCTTGGATATAGCGGTTTTGCACGCCCAGCCGCACCATCCAGCACGCCACGATGAACGGTGCGGTCAGCCCCGGGATCGGCAGCAGGTTGAACAGCGGCTGCACCGCGATCGCCAGGACGATCGCCAGCAAGGGTTTCCACGGCTGCGAGCGCGTGCCGCTGAAGGCCAGGGCCGCCAGCGCTGCATTGAAGCCGTACAGCCCCAGGTACGCGGCCGTGGCTTCCCCGCCGATCAGCGCAACACTGCCGCCGATCGCTGCGCCGACGAAGGCCCAGGCCGCCGCATAGCGGTCCGCTAGCAGCAGCCCCAGGGCGATCAGCAGCCCGGCCAGCGGCTGGTCGAGCAGGAAGATCTGCCCCAGTCCCCGGGCGAGGGCATCCAGCGGGTTGGCCTGCACCGGCCCGCTGGCCTGCGCCGTCGGTTCGGTGATCAGCAACAGCGCCCAGCCGGCCAGCACGAAGGGCAGGGTGTAGGCCGGCAACAGCACCGACCCGCCACGCTTGAGCCATTGATGCACCAGCATGCTGCTCAGCCCGGCGACGGCGATGATCAGCGGCAGGAGGAGCGGCGACCAGGGCAGCAGGTAGCTGAACAGCAGGCCGATCAGCACGCCGTTGTAGCTGTACAGCCCGGCCTGGCGATCGGCGCGGTTGTAGCCGCGCCGCTGGGCAGTGAGCAGGCCGGCGAGGGCGCCCAGCAGTGCGCCGCCGAGCAGGTGGGGCGCGGTGAGAAGAATGGCCAGCAGGCAACACAGGCCGCACAGCGGATTACGCTGCAGCAGCACCTGGCTGAAGCCGTTGAGCAACGCGGTGGCCCAATCCGGGCACGGATTGACTAGGTTTTTCGTGTACATGGCAGTAGGTCTGGATTAAGCGGGTCGCCTCTTTGGGCGGGTCTTGTCCCACGGTTATTGATCGCGAAGCAGGCCGGCGATCACGGATTCACGCGGATGAATCGGTGGCCGCCAACCTGCCTCGCGAAGACGTCAAAGCAGTGTTTCGATACGCAGCGAGTTAGTCGATCCCGGCTGGCCAAAAGGCACGCCGGCCGTGATCAGCAGGGTGTCGCCACGGTTGGCCATGCCCTGGGCCTGGGCGATTTCCAGCGCGGTGGAGCAAACCTCATCGACCTGGCGCAGGCGGTCGTTGACCACCGAGTGCACACCCCACACCACGCTCAGGCGCCGCGCGGTGCCCAGGTTTGGAGTCAGGTTGAGGATCGGTGCCCGTGGCCGCTCGCGGGAGGCGCGCAGGGTCGAGTTGCCCGACTCGCTGTAGTTGACCAGCACTGCCACCGGCAGGATCCCGCTGATGCGGCGGATCGCGCAGCTGATGGCATCGGAGACGGTCGCCTCGGCCTTCGGCCGGCCGACGTCGAGCTGGGTCTGGTAATCCGGGCCTGCTTCGACCTGGCGAATGATCTTGCTCATCATCTGCACCGCTTCCAGCGGGTAGTCGCCGGAGGCGGTTTCCGCCGACAGCATGACCGCATCGGCGCCTTCGGCCACGGCGTTGGCGACGTCGGTCACCTCGGCGCGGGTCGGGGCAGGGGAGAAGCGCATCGACTCCAGCATCTGTGTCGCTACGACAACCGGCCGACCCAGTTGGCGGCAGGTAGCGATGATGTTCTTCTGGATCTGCGGTACGGCCTCGGCCGGCACTTCCACGCCCAGGTCGCCACGGGCGACCATGATCGCGTCGCTCAGCTCGGCGATCTCGCGCAGTTGGGTGACGGCCGATGGCTTCTCGATCTTGGCCATCAGGAACGCACGGTCACCGATCAGCTCGCGGGCTTCGGCGATGTCTTCGGGACGCTGGACGAACGACAGCGCCACCCAGTCAACGCCCAGTTCCAGGCCGAAGGCCAGGTCGCGGCGGTCCTTGGCGGTCAGCGGGCTGAGGTCGAGCACGGCCTGCGGTACGTTCACGCCCTTGCGATCGGACAGCTCGCCACCGTTGAGCACCTCGGTGTCGATGGCGTCGGCATGCTTGGCGGTCACTCGCAGGCGCAGGCGACCGTCATCCACCAGCAGGTCCATGCCCGGTTCCAGTGCGGCGATGATCTCCGGGTGCGGCAGGTTGACCCGCGTGGCGTCGCCCGGGGTCGGGTCGAGGTCCAGGCGCAGGGCCTGGCCACGCTTGAGCATGGCCTTGCCTTCGGCCAGGCGGCCGACGCGCAGCTTCGGCCCTTGCAGGTCCATGAGGATGCCCAGCGGGTAGTTCAACTGGGCCTCGACTTCGCGGATCCACTGGTAGCGCATGGCGTGGTCGGCATGCTCGCCGTGGCTGAAGTTGAGGCGGAAGATGTTCACCCCGGCTTCCACCAGCTGGCGGACATCGTCGATGCCCTTGGTCGCGGGGCCGAGGGTGGCGAGGATTTTGACTTTCTTGTCAGGCGTCATGGTGGGCAGTCTCAAGAATGAGGATGGCGCGGAAATCGTTGACGTTGGTGCGGGTCGGCTCGGTGACGATCAGCGCGCCGAGCGCGGCGAAGTAGCCGTAGCCATTGTTGTTGTCCAACTCGTCGGTGGCCGACAGGCCCAGGGCGGCGGCGCGGGCGTAGCTGTCCGGGGTCATGATGGCGCCGGCGTTGTCCTCCGAGCCATCGATGCCGTCGGTGTCGCCGGCGATGGCGTACACGCCCGGCAGGCCCTTGAGGCTTTCGGTCAGGCTGAGGAGGAATTCCGCGTTGCGCCCGCCACGGCCGTTGCCGCGCACGGTCACGGTGGTTTCACCACCGGAAAGGATCACGCAGGGCGCGGCCAGTGGCTGGCCATGCAGGACCACCTGGCGGGCGATGCCGGCATGGACCTTGGCCACTTCCCGCGATTCACCTTCCAGGTCGCCGAGGATCAGCGGGCTGAAGCCGGCCTGGCGGGCTTTCACCGCAGCGGCTTCCAGCGACTGCTGGGGCCGGGCGATCAACTGGAAATGGCTGCGGGCCAGGGCCGGGTCGTCGGCCTTGACGGTCTCCGAAGCGGGGTTGTTGAGCCAGTCGATGACGGCTTTCGGCGCTTCGATGTTGTAGCGCTTGAGGATCGCCAGGGCATCGGCCGAGGTGCTCGGGTCGGCCACGGTCGGGCCGGAAGCGATGACCGTGGCCAGGTCGCCAGGCACGTCGGAAATCGCATAGGTGTACACGGTGGCCGGCCAGCAGGCCTTGGCCAGGCGGCCGCCCTTGATCGCCGAGAGGTGCTTGCGTACGCAGTTCATCTCGCCGATGGTGGCGCCGGACTTGAGCAGGGCCTTGTTGATCTGCTGCTTGTCGGCCAGGGTCAGGCCTTCGGCGGGCAGGGCCAGCAAGGCGGAGCCACCGCCGGAGAGCAGGAAGATCACTCGGTCGTCGGCGCTCAGGTCGCTGACCATGTCCAGCACGCGCCTGGCCACGGCCAGGCCGGCGGCGTCGGGGACGGGGTGGGCGGCTTCCACCACTTCGATTTTCGAGCAGCTGGCGCCGTGGCCGTAGCGGGTCACTACGAGACCGCGGACCTCGCCCTGCCAGGCGCGCTCGACCACTTCGGCCATGGCGGCGGCGGCCTTGCCGGCGCCGATGACGATCACCCGACCACTGCGGTCGGCAGGCAGATGGGCTTCAAGCACCTGACGCGGGTGCGCGGCGTCGATGGCCGTGGCGAACAGGTCGCGGAGAAAGTGTTGCGGATCGACCGACATCTCAGGCCTCCAAATCTTATTGTTCTGCAGAATCAAAAACGCCCCTGGAACGGCCTCCGTGCAGGCTGAACCAGGGGCGGTGTTGCTCTAGTGCAACTGCCAGCCTCAGGGGCTGAAGGAAACGATGCGCGGTCCCTTCGATCCGCGGGCTGGCAGGTGTTGCTTATTTGTCGTCGCGGATCGAGAAGTTGGCCATGTGTTCCAGGCCCTTGATCAGCGCCGAGTGGTCCCAGTTGGCACCACCGATGGCCGCGCAAGTGCTGAACACCTGCTGGGCGTTGGAGGTGTTGGGCAGGTTGATGTTCAGCTCCTTGGCGCCTTGCAGGGCCAGGTTCAGGTCCTTCTGGTGCAGGCTGATGCGGAAGCCCGGATCGAAGGTGCCCTTGATCATGCGCTCGCCGTGCACTTCGAGGATCTTCGACGAGGCGAAGCCGCCCATCAGTGCTTCGCGGACCTTGGCCGGATCGGCGCCATTCTTCGCGGCGAACAGCAGGGCCTCGGCGACGGCCTGGATGTTCAGGGCGACGATGATCTGGTTGGCGACCTTGGCGGTCTGGCCGTCACCGTTGCCGCCGACGCGGGTGATGTTCTTGCCCATGGCCTGGAACAGCGGCAGGGTGCGCTCGAAGGCTTTCGGGCAGCCACCGACCATGATGCTCAGGGTCGCGGCCTTGGCCCCGACTTCGCCGCCGGACACCGGGGCGTCCAGGTAGGCGGCGCCGGTGGCCTTGATCTTCTCGGCGAAGGCCTTGGTGGCGGTGGGGGAGATCGAGCTCATGTCGATCACGATCTTGTTCGGGCCGACGCCTTCGGCGACGCCGTTTTCACCGAACAGGACGCTTTCCACCTGCGGGGTGTCGGGGACCATGACGATGATGAATTCGGCTTCCTGGGCCACTTCCTTCGGATTGGCCAGGGCCACGGCGCCAGCGGCGATCAGGTCGGCCGGAGCGGCGTCGTGGTGGGTGGAAACGAACAGGCTGTGACCCGCCTTCTGCAGGTTCTGCGCCATTGGGCGGCCCATGATGCCGGTGCCGATGAATCCGATTTTAGCCATGAGAATGTGCCTCTTTTATTTATTGGGTCTCGAAAGCGCCGCCGGACCCTGTGGGAGCGGGTTTATCGGAGCGCCGAACCGCCACGATTGCGATGGTGGCTTCACTGCCGTCATCGCGGGTGAACCCGCTCCCACAGGTTCGGTGTCCAGCCGTTCCGGCGAGACGGGATCTCAGATCGCGTTATGAGTCTTCAACCAGCCCAGACCTTCTTCAGTGGTGGTCCTGGGCTTGTACTCCGCGCCCACCCAGCCCTGGTAGCCGATGCGGTCCAGGTGCTCGAACAGGAAGCGGTAGTTGATCTCGCCGGTGCCCGGTTCGTGACGGCCCGGGTTGTCGGCCAGCTGGATGTGGTTGATCTTCGCCAGGTTGCTTTCCACGGTACGCGCCAGGTCACCTTCCATGATCTGCATGTGGTAGATGTCGTACTGCAGGAACAGGTTGTCGCTGCCCACTTCGGCCTGGATCTCCAGCGCTTGCTGGGTGGTGTTCAGGTAGAAGCCCGGGATGTCGCGGGTGTTGATCATTTCCATGACCAGCTTGATCCCGGCAGCCTTGAGCTTGTCGGCGGCGAAACGCAGGTTGTCGACGAAGGTCTTGCGCACGGTGGCGCAGTCCGGGCCCTGTGGACGAATCCCGGCCAGGCAGTTGACCTGGGTATTGCCCAGCACCTGGGCGTAGGCGATGGCCAGGTCGACACCGCTGCGGAATTCCTCGACCCGCGCCGGGTCGCAGGCGATGCCGCGGTCACCCTTGGCCCAGTCGCCGGCCGGCAGGTTGAACAGCACCTGGGTCAGGCCATGGGCGTCGAGCTGCTGCTTGATCTCGGTGGCGGCGTAGTCGTACGGGAAAAGGTACTCGACACCGCTGAAGCCGGCGTCGGCAGCAGCCTTGAAGCGGGCCAGGAAGTCCTGTTCGGTGAACAGCATGGACAGGTTGGCGGCAAAGCGTGGCATGGTGGTCTCCTTGCTGGGTTGGGCCCCGTACCCTGAAGGGCGGGGCCTCGCAGACGATCAGTCGAGCAGCGAAATCGCGGTTGGCGCGTCGTTGCCGACCAGCGCCAGGTCTTCGAACTCGTTGACCGCGTTGATTTCGGTACCCATGGAAATGTTGGTAACGCGCTCGAGAATCACCTCGACCACCACCGGAACGCGGAACTCCTCGGCCATTTTCTGGGCCTTGAGCAGCGCCGGGGCGATCTCGGACGGGGTGAACACGCGCAGGGCCTTGCAACCCAGGCCTTCGACCACGGCCACGTGATCGACGCCGTAGCCGTTGACGTCCGGCGCGTTGATGTTCTCGAACGCCAGTTGTACACAGTAATCCATCTCGAAACCACGCTGCGCCTGGCGGATCAGGCCGAGGTAGGCGTTGTTCACCAGCACGTGGACGTACGGCAGGTTGAACTGCGCGCCCACCGCCAGTTCTTCGATCATGAACTGGAAGTCATAGTCGCCCGACAGCGCGACGACCTTGCGGCTCGGGTCGGCCTTGACCACGCCCAGGGCCGCCGGGATGGTCCAGCCCAGCGGGCCGGCCTGGCCGCAGTTGATCCAGTGGCGCGGCTTGTAGACGTGGAGGAACTGGGCGCCGGCGATCTGCGACAGACCGATGGTGCTGACGTAGGTGGTGTCCTTGCCGAACACCTCGTTCATTTCCTGGTACACGCGCTGTGGCTTGACCGGCACGTTGTCGAAGTTGGTCTTGCGCTGCAGGCTCGACTTGCGGGCCTGGCAGTCTTTCAGCCATTCGCCGCGGCACTTCAGCTTGCCGGCGGCTTTCCACTCGCGGGCCACTTCGAGGAAGGCGTCCAGGGCAGCGCCGGCGTCGGACACGATGCCCAGGTCCGGGGTGAACACACGTCCGATCTGGGTCGGTTCGATATCGACATGGATGAAGGTACGGCCTTCGGTGTAGACGTCGACGGAACCGGTGTGACGGTTGGCCCAGCGGTTGCCGATGCCGAACACCAGGTCGGACTTGAGCAGGGTGGCGTTGCCGTAGCGGTGCGAGGTCTGCAGGCCGACCATGCCGACCATCAGCTCGTGGTCATCGGGGATGGTGCCCCAGCCCATCAGGGTCGGTACCACCGGCACGCCGGTCAGTTCGGCGAATTCGACCAGCTTGTCGCTGGCGTCGGCGTTGATGATGCCACCACCGGCGACCAGCAGCGGACGTTCGGCTTCATTGAGCAGGGCCAGGGCTTTTTCCGCTTGCTTGCGGGTAGCGGCTGGCCTGGTGACAGGCAGCGGCTCGTAGGCATCGATATCGAACTCGATCTCGGCCATCTGCACGTCGAACGGCAGGTCGATCAGCACCGGGCCCGGACGGCCGGTACGCATTTCGTAGAAGGCTTTCTGGAAGGCGTAAGGCACCTGGCCCGGCTCCAGGACGGTGGTTGCCCACTTGGTCACCGGCTTGACGATGCTGGTGATGTCCACGGCCTGGAAGTCTTCCTTGTGCAGGCGGGCACGCGGGGCCTGGCCGGTGATGCAGAGAATCGGGATGGAGTCGGCGGAAGCGCTGTACAGGCCGGTGACCATGTCGGTGCCGGCAGGGCCCGAGGTGCCGATGCACACGCCGATATTGCCGGCCTTGGTACGGGTGTAACCCTCGGCCATGTGCGAGGCGCCTTCAACGTGGCGAGCGAGGACGTGATCGATACCGCCGACTTTCTTCAGGGCCGAGTACAGCGGGTTGATCGCTGCACCAGGAATGCCAAACGCGGTTTCCACACCTTCGCGGCGCATCACCAGAACGGCTGCATCGATTGCTCTCATTTTGCTCATGGCTTTGTGCCTCATTGATGTTGTAATTGTATACAAGATGCTTTGCGCCAGAGTGTATTCACGGGACGCGGCTCTGGTCAATCCATTTTCGTCCGTGACCTGTGCTTTCGTCGAAACGCCGTAGAAACGGGCCTGGCGCGGCATAAGGTCGCAGCGTGCGAATTATTGTATACAAAAACATTTACCATTGTGTTCTATTTGGTCTATCAATTTTCACTTGCCCACAGGGCTTCATAACAACAAGAGGACCGTTTCATGAACGCATTGAGCTTGAAAGTCGCCGTCGGCCTGGTGAATGGCGCGCTGGCCGCGGGGCGCAAGATCGCCGCCGCGCCGCTGACCGTGGTGGTGCTGGACGCCGGTGGTCACCTGCTGGCCCTGCAACGGGAAGATGGCGCCAGCCTGCTGCGTCCGCAGGTGGCGATGGGCAAGGCCTGGGGAGCTATCGCCCTGGGCAAGGGCTCGCGTTTGCTGGCGCTGGACGCACAGCAGCGCCCGGCATTCTTTGCCGCGTTGAATGGCCTGGGCCAGAGCCCGGTGGTGCCTGCGCCGGGCGGCGTGCTGATCCGCAATGAGGCGGGCGTGGTGCTGGGCGCGATCGGGATCAGCGGGGATACGTCGGATATCGACGAACAGTGCGCGATCAGTGCGATCGAGGAGGCGGGGCTGCGGGCGGATGCGGGGGTTGCGGCTTGATCTGATGCCTGTGCTGTAACTGATGGCCCCATCGCTGGCAAGCCCCCACAGGGTTAGCGGCGCCGCAGACCCTGTGGGAGCTGGCTTGCCAGCGATGGGGCCCTCACTTTTTTCTGATCTGGTCCGCTGCGTCCCCTCTAGCCACATAGCACCAGGTCTTGCCCTCCCTGACCTTGGCCAGCAGCTTCAGCTTCACCAGCTTCTCAAGATCAGCCCGCGCAGTCCCCTCCGAGACATCGAAGTCATTCTTCACTTCCTTCGCGACGAACAGCCGACCGGGGTTGCGCAGCACTTTTTTCAGCAGGTGAATCTGCCTGAAATTCAGATCCTTGTTGAAACCAGACTCTGCAATCAGGCCCATGACGTCATAGAACTCTTTCCTTTTGTTCTCGATATGAGAAAGGAACCCGGCCATAGCCCGTTCGATGATTCTGAGCTGATAGCAGATGAAGTACGTCAGGTCGAAATCATCGGTCTCAGTGAATAGATACGACTCGCCATATTGCATCGGCGCTTGCTTCAACAGCGCACTGATCGAGATGTACTCGAACGCCCAATAGCCGCTTTTCAGCATGTACCAGTAGAACAGGCACCTTGCCGTCCTGCCGTTGCCATCATTGAAGGGGTGCTCATAGCCGATCATGAAGTGCAGGATGATCGCCTTTACCGCAGGGTGGATGAATATCCTGCCATCGTGGCCGTCATGGCTTTCGTTAGCAAATTCACAGAGTTTTTCCAGGCGTTCCAGCAGTAGCCCTGCGTCCGGAGGTTGGTGAACGATTTCTTCGTCACGGCCTTTGACGTAGATGTCATTGGTTCTTCTAATTTCACCCGGGCAGGCGTGGTCTACCTGAATGTCTCTCGTGGCCTCGGCGTGAAAGCGCCGGACCAATTCGATCGACAGCGGCAGTTCCTTGCTGTGTTTCGCCAGCTTCATCAGCATGAAGTTGTTGAAGATCATCCGCTCGTCGTCATTGACCGGTTCGCGTTCTTTTTCGAGCATTTCCTTGGCCACCCTTCTGATGGTCGCCGCGCCCTCCAGTTGAGCACTGGAAATTGCTTCTTCCATCATCAGCGACTCGACCAGAAACAGATTGCTCTCGTTGTTCGTAGAGGTGTTCGATACGCCAAGACCTAGCTTGGCATTGATGTGCTCTATATCGTGAATGACCGTATGGGCATAGTCAGGAAGACAATATTTGAACGGCTGCCCGTCTTCGGCGTATAGGCCAATGGACTTCAGAATCACGCTTCTTGAAAGCTTGACGGCGCCCCATGCAGCATTCGCATTGATGCCGGCAGGCACCCGGTGACGGAAATCGTGCCAGTGCAGATAACGTCCCTTCTCATCAACGGCAGAAAATCGAGGAATGAGCTCCAAAATCTCCCTGCCGTGCAGCTCGAGAATTTCCTTGTAGGGCTTGGGAACCTTGATGCTGGCCATGCTCAACTCAATTTGTCGAAAATTGAGTTGAGCCTACATCAGGAGGGGGGAGGGGTCAAAAAACGGTTAACATCAGCCAGCCGCCCTCAGGCATCCGGAGCACAACCTTTCAGCACCAGGCGAATAATCGTTTGCGTGGCCGCCTCGTAATCGCTCTCGTCCAGCTTCGCCTTCCCGGTCACCACCGAGATCTGCCAGTCGAAATCGGCGTAGGTCTGGGTCGCGGCCCAGATGCTGAACATCAGGTGGTGCGGGTCGACCGGGGCGATCCGGCCCTTGTCGATCCAGCGCTGGATGCAGGCGATATTGTGCCGGGCCTGGGCGTTCAATTGCTCGACCTGGCGCGGGCTCAGGTGCGGGGCGCCGTGCATGATCTCGCTGGCGAATACCTTGGAGGCGAACGGCAGGTCGCGGGAGATGCGCACCTTGGAGCGGATATAGGCGCTCAATACTTCTTCCGGGTCGCCCTCGGCATTGAACGGCGTCGAGGCCTGCATGATGGGCTCGATGATGCTTTCAAGGACCTCGCGGTAGAGGTTTTCCTTGGACTTGAAGTAGTAGTAGACGTTGGGCTTGGGCAGGCCGGCCTTGGCCGCGATATCGCTGGTCTTGGTGGCGGCGAAACCCTTGTCGGCGAATTCTTCACTGGCCGCGCGCAGGATCAGTTCTTTGTTGCGCTCGCGAATGCTGCTCATGGTTGGCGCTGTTCCTTGGTCTCGTCCCGGGCAGGCCGGGCAGGCGGTGGCGCATGGTAGCACCGGGCTCGCGAGGGGCTCAAGGCAGCGGCCCGGCGCTGCTCGCGATGGCACCAATGGGTATTTGCATGGTCAACCCGCTATCCTTTTGTAACTATCCTTTGCGCGAGACAGGACACATGGCAGGAAGCAGCCTTCTGGTATTGATCGACGATATCGCCACGGTACTCGATGACGTTTCCGTAATGACCAAGGTGGCGGCCAAGAAAACCGCCGGCGTCCTGGGCGATGACCTGGCGCTCAACGCGCAGCAGGTCACCGGGGTACGCGCCGAGCGGGAGATCCCGGTGGTGTGGGCGGTGTGCAAGGGGTCGTTGCTGAACAAGCTGATCCTGGTGCCGGCGGCGCTGCTGATCAGCGCGTTCATCCCCTGGGCGGTGACGCCGTTGCTGATGCTCGGCGGCGCATACCTGTGTTTCGAGGGCTTCGAAAAGCTGGCGCACAGGTTTCTGCATGGCACCGAGGAAAAGCAGGCGAACCATGCCGCGCTGAGCGAAGCCGCCGCCAATCCGGCAATAGACCTGGTGGCCTTCGAGAAGGACAAGATCAAGGGCGCGATCCGCACCGACTTCATTCTCTCTGCGGAAATCATCGCCATCACCCTCGGCACGGTCGCCGATGCACCGCTGACCCAGCAGATCATCGTGCTCTCGGGCATCGCCCTGGTCATGACCATCGGCGTGTATGGCCTGGTGGCGGGGATCGTCAAGCTGGACGACCTGGGCCTGTGGATGACCGAAACCCGCAAGGGCATCGGCAAGCGCATCGGCCACGGCATCCTGCGCGCCGCGCCGTACCTGATGAAGACCCTGTCGGTGGTGGGCACGGCGGCGATGTTCCTGGTCGGCGGCGGGATCCTCGTGCATGGCGTCGCGCCGCTGCATTATGCGGTCGAGGCGTTCAGCCAGGGCAATGGCGGAGCGCTGACCAGCGCCCTGGTCAATGGTGTGCTCGGCATCGTCGCCGGCGCCGTGGTGCTGGCGCTGGTCAGCGTGGTCGGCAGGTTGTGGAAGGCAGTGCGGGGAGCGTAAGACCGTCGAGTCCTTTCTGGTCGGACGCGGTCAATGTGGGAGCGGGTTCACCCGCGATTACGACGGTGAATTCACTACAGTAATCGCGGGTGAACCCGCTCCCACATTGACCGCGTCGAGGCTCAATCCTTGTTGATTGTTACTGCCCCAGCCCCGCCTGCTCCCGCGGCGCCTCATGGCTCTCCGGCACCCACTCCAGCAGCCGCTGCTTGAACCCGTAGCTGGCGCTTTCGTAATAGGCGATCGCCCGGGTAATCAGCGGATTCTCCACCTCGCCCGGAATCTCCCGGCTTTCCCCCAGTGCCTGCTGGTGCAGGCGCAGGCCGCCGCGTGGGCTGAGAATCGCCAGGTCCTGGCCATCGAACAGCCCCAGGTGCTGGTAGTTGCCGATCAGCACCCGCGGCGGCAACGCGTCTTCCAGCAGCAGGTTGCGTCCGTAGAAGGTCGAGGTGTAGCTCATGTTCAGCAGGCCGAGCAGGGTCGGCGCCAGGTCGATCTGGCTGGCCAGCTTGCCTTCTTCGCGCGGCTCGATCAGCTTCGGCGCGTAGACGAACAGCGGGATCTGGTAGTTCTGCACCGGCAGGTCTTCCTTGCCCGCGCTGCCGGCAGTGTGGTCGGCGACGAAGACGAAGATCGTGTTGTCGAACCAGGGCTTGGTCCGCGCCTCGGCGAGGAACTTGCCGATGGCGTAGTCGGTGTACTTCACCGCGCCGTCGCGGCCGTTGCCTGACGGAATGTCGATGCGCCCGTCAGGGTAGGTGTAGGGCCGGTGGTTGGAGGTGGTCATCAGTTGCAGCAGGAACGGCACCTGGTTGGCGTGGTCGGCATCGGCCAGCTTGATCGCCTGCTTGTACAGGTCTTCGTCGGACATGCCCCAGGCGTTCTTGAAGCTGATGTCCTGCTCGTCGACGCTGCTTTGGTCGACGATGCGGTAGCCGTTGCCGCTGAAGAAGGCGTTCATGTTGTCGAAGTAACCGCGCCCGCCGTAGACGAATACGGCGTCGTAACCCACCTCGCTCAGTTGCTGGCCAAGGCTGGCGAAGCCGCCTTCACGGCCGATGCGCTTGACGATGGAGCGCCCGGGCGTTGGTGGGATCGACAGGGTGATGGCTTCCAGGCCGCGGTCGGTGCGGGTGCCGGTGGCATAGAAGTTGTTGAAGTACAGGCTTTGCTTGCGTAGGGCGTCGAGGTTGGGGCTCAGGTTGCGCGGGTCGCCGTTGCTGCCCAGGTACTTGGCGCTGAGGCTTTCGATGGTGACCAGGATGATGTTCGGCGTACGTGCTGTGCCCGGGTTGCTCACGGTACGGCGGATGTCCAGCGGCTCATTGCCGATGAAGGTCACGCCCGGCTCGTTCAGTTCGTCGCGCATCTGCCGGGCGGTGACCGCTTCGGGCAGGGTGCTGTAGAACTGCTGGTAGTCCAGCTCGTTGTTGCGGAAGGCGGCGAAGAACTGGTACGGGCCGTTGCTCGCCAGCTCGCGCTGGTAGGTATTGCCGCCCTGGCTGCGCAGGCTGTCCTGGTCGGCGAACTGCACGCACAGCAGGGCCGCGACGGCGATGCCGGCAGTTTGCAAGGCGCGCTGGCGCAGGCTCGGGTAGGGCGCCTCGAAGACCCAGCGTAGCGGCTTGATCAAGGCCAGGACCAGGGCCAGGGTCAGCAGGCCAAGGATGCTCAGCAGAAGGGCGATCGGGTAGGACTCGAGGATGTTGTTCAGCACTTCATCCGAGTACACCAGGTAATCCACGGCGATGAAGTTGAAGCGCACCCCGAACTCGTCCCAGAACAGCCATTCGGCCACCGCGGTGAACAGCATGATGTAGAGGCTGATCGCGAGGATGCCCACCAGCAGCCAGCGGGTCACCCGCGCCTGCCACAGCCGGCGCGGGCAGAGCAGGACGAACAGGCTCAGGGGCAGGGCGGCATAGACCAGGAACACCAGGTCGTTGAGCAGGCCCACGGTGAAGACCGAAAAGAACGCATGTCCGGCTTCATCCAGGTGGCTGAACATCAGGGCCGCGCGGGTCAGCAGGAAAACGCCGAGCCAGACGGCGGACAGCAGCAAGAGATAGCGCATGGGCGCTGTTTTGGGGGTGTGCATCGTGAATTCCCTTTATTTGAATAGTCCATTACCTGCAACGGCCTTGTTTGGCAGGTACTGGCAAGCTTGGCGCGGGAAATTAACAAGGGAAAAGAGAAAGAAACGTAAATGTCACGTGGACGAAAGATGAAAGTTTCGTCCGTGTTTCGTTGGCTCGGAAGGAGTGACCGATGTTGTGTCGGCGGGGCTGGATGGGAGCGGTTGAGCCCGCTCCCAAAGGGTCCGTGTCCGGACCCGCATATGCTCTTAGAAGTGCACTTTCACCAGCAGGCTGGCGGTGTTCTGGTTGGTATCGAAGAACTTGCTGTCCTTGATGCCGTACTTGTCCGACCAGTAGTCGTACTCGATACCGACGTACAGTTGCTTCTCGCCGAAGCTCAGGGCCTTGCCCAGGTCGTACTTGATCTGCGGGTTGAAGTGCAGGTTGGCGTGGTAGGTGCCCTGGCTGTTCTCGTCGTTATCCACCACCCAGTCCATGAAGCCGTCGATCAGGATGTCGGACTTGCCCACGGGAAGGGTGTAGGCCCAGACCGGCGTGATCTGCCAGACGTTGTCGCCGGCACGGCTGCCTTCGGTGTGGCGGTTGTAGAAGTTCAGCTGGAAGTAGTCGAAGCCCGGCACGTCCAGGTCGAAGCCCGGACCGATCAGGTAGGCCTCGGTATCGCCTTCGCCGAACTCGTAGGTCATGGCCAGCAACACGTCCTTGACCGGGCCGAAGGACAGGTCCTGGCCGAGGATCTTGCCGAACGACAGGCGCGGGCTGAACTCGCCGTAGTAGCTGTTCGGGCCGTTGTTCGGGTCTTTCTGGCCGTTGTAGAAGATCTTGTCGATGAACAGGAAGTTGTCACCGTACTTCCAGGCATCGGCGTGCTCGAAGGTGAAGGTCTGCTGGATTTCCGGGTTGACGGCGAAATCCTTGCCGTACAGGTAGGTCAGGCTGTTGTTCTGCCACTGCAGCAGGTCGTCGGCCATCGCGGAACTGGCGGCCAGCAGGCCCCCGGCGAGGATCAGGCGGTTGGTAAAGCGCATCGGGTAGCTCCCTTGATCGATTCTGTTAGCAACGCTCTTGAGTCGGCGTCGTCGGGTTGAGCGTGTTGTCTTTCGGGTCAGCTTTTTGCGATCGCCCACGAAAAAAGGGCAAGCGCTGGTCCCACCTTCCCGGAAGGGTGCAGCAATCCTGCTCGACGTCTTTCTGAACAGTTCACAACGGTTACGACTGTTGGCGCTTGCGCTGGCCAACCGCCCGTTTTCATTGACTGGACGGTCAGCAAACGCGGGCGGAATCCCTCCGCCCGGGTCGAGGGGGCGCGCAGATTACTGGCTTGCGCGCTGGCCCTCAAGTGCCCCTCTCCAGAAGCACCTGACGCAGATCAGGTTTTTTTAGAAGTGCACTTTGATCAACGCACTGGTCACGCTCTGGTTGGTATCGAGCCGGTCGCTGTTCTCGATGCCGTATTTGTCTTTCCAGTAGCTGTATTCGATACCCACGTAGAGCTGCTTGGCCCCGAGTTTCAGGGCCTTGCCCAGGTCGTACTTGACCTGCGGGTTGAACTGCAGGTTGGCGTGGTAGGTGCCGCGGCGCTTGGTCTCGTCGTTGTCCACCACCCAGTCCATGTAGCCGTCGATCAGGATGTCGGACGAACCCACGGGGATTGTGTAGGAGAACGTCGGGGTGATCTGCCAGACGTTATCGCCGGCACGGCTGCCTTCGGTGTGGCGGTTGTAGAAATTCAGGGTGAAATAGTTGAAGCCGGGAATCGCCAGGTCGAAGCCGGGGCCGATCAGGTAGGCCTCGTTGTCGCCTTCGCCGGACTCGTAGCTCAGGGCCAGCAGCACATCCTTGATCGGGCCCAGCTCGATCTTGCGGTCGAAGATCTTGCCGAAGGAGAAGCGCTCGGTGAACTCGCCGTAGTAGGTGCGGTAGCCTTTGCCGCGGTCGGCCTGGCCGTTGTAGAAGATCTTGTCGACGAACAGGAAGGTGTCGCCGTACTTCCACTTGTTGGCGTGTTCGAAGGTGATGGTCTGCTGGATCGCAGGGTTGACCTTGAAGTCCTTGCCGTACAAATAGCTGAGGCTGTTGGATTGCCACAGCAGAAGATCCCCCGCTACCGCTGGAAGGCTCGCCAGCAAACTGCTGCCCAGGAGAAGGGAAGTGGTGGTGCGTTTCATGTTGTGATTCCCGGCTAATTATTGTTGTTCGTTGCGCTTTCTTCGGCGCGAAGCGCCCCGACCGGCCCGCTCCCACGGGTCGGCGGTACTGCGTGTTGCTCGGGGAGTGCGGGGTGGCCATGCGCCACCCCTAAAGCCTCAATGGTGCGCGGCGGCCTGGTTGTGCGAGGCGCGTTCGGCGCCGCCGAGGATGTTGAACAGCAGGTTCAGCACCAGCGCGCTGACCGTCGCCATGGCAATGCCGCTATGGGTGATGGGCTCCATCCATTGCGGCATCTGCGCGAAGAACTCCGGACGGACCACCGGAATCAGGCCCATGCCGACGCTCACGGCCACCAGCAACTGGTTGCGCCGGTCGCTGATATCGGCTTCCTGGAGAATCTTGATCCCGGTAGCGGCCACCATGCCGAACATGGCGATCGAGGCACCGCCCAGAACCGCCGGAGGAATCGAGGCGATCAGGAAGGCCGCTTTCGGCAGCAGACTCAGAAGGATCAGCAAGCCACCGGCCACCACCGTTACGTAACGGCAGCGCACGCCGGTCATCTGCACCAGGCCGATGTTCTGGGCGAACGAGGAGTGGGTGAAGGTGTTGAAGAACCCGGCGACGAACGACGCACCGGCGTCGCACATCAGGCCGCGACGCAGCATGCCCGGGGTCACTTCGCGGTCGGTGACCTTGCCCAGGGCGAGGAACATGCCGGTGGACTCGACGAAGATGATCACCACCACCAGGCACATGGACAGGATCGGCGCCAGGCTGAAGGTCGGCATGCCGAAGTGCAGCGGGGTGACCACTTGCAGCCAGGGCGCCTGGTCCAGGCCGGTGAGATCGACCATGCCGATGGAGCCGGCAAGGATGTAGCCCAGGCCCATGCCGATCAACACCGACACATTGACCCAGAAGCCCCGCATGAAGCGGTTGACCAGCAGGATGGTGGCCAGCACCAGGCCGGCGACGGTCAGGTAGATCGGCGAGCCGAAGGTGGACGCCTCGACGCCGCCACCCGCCCAGTTCACCGCCACCGGGAACAGCGACAGGCCGATGGAAGTGATCACCGTACCGGTGACCAGCGGCGGGAAGAAACGCACCACCTTGGACATGAAGGGCGCGATCAGCATGCCGAAGAACCCGGCGGCGATGGTCGCCCCGAAGATCCCCTGCAAACCGACGCCGGGCATCCCGGCCATGGCCACCATGCTGCCCACGGCGGCGAAGCTGGCACCCATCATCACCGGCATGCGGATGCCGACAGCACCAATGCCGAACGACTGGACGATGGTGGCGACACCGGCGACCAGCAGATCGGCATTGATCAGGAAAGCGACTTCTTCTCGGGAGAGTCCGGCAGCCTGTCCGATGATCAGCGGCACCGCGATGGCGCCTCCGTACATCAGCAATACGTGCTGCAGACCCACGAGGATGAGTTGCAGCAGGGGCAGCGGCTGTCGTGGCGGCGCATCGGGGATGTACGCCTGGCGAGACTCGGACATGCAGCACCTCGAGTTTTGTTGTTATTTTTTTGAGCCGCAGCGCCCGGGCGGCAGGCCTTTCGGCCCGTGGTTCCCGTCCGGGGCGCCGCGTGAAGCTTGCAGCGGTGTTACGCGTGTTGCGGGGTGGATCAGTTGACCTTGGCGCCGTTGGCGATCCAGTCACCGACCAGCTTGCGTTCTTCGGCAGTCATCTGGGTGATGTTGCCCAGCGGCATGATCTGGCTGGCGACGGCCTGGGCCTGGATGCGCGGGGCCATGGCCTGGATCTGTTGCGGGGTGTCGAGCATCACGCCGGCAGGTGCGGCGCTGAACAGCGGGCTGGTCGGCTTGGCCGAGTGGCACACGGTGCAGCGTTGCTGGATGACGTTATGGATCTTGTCGAAACCGGCACCGCCGGCAGCGGCGGTGGCTTGCGCAGGGGCTTCGGCCGGGGCGGCTGGCGCGGCCGGTTCGGCGGGCTTGGCCTGTGCGGCTTGCCAGGCGGCGGCCTTTTCTTCCTCGGCACGCTCGGCGGCGGTCTTGCCACCCAGTGCGGTTTCCGGCAGCGGCTGGTATTCGATCTTCGCCGCAGCTTGCTCCGGCGCCGTGCTCGGTACCCGGGCAGGACCGGTGACATAGGCCAGGCAGATCATCGCCAGTGCGCCGGCAGGCAGGGCCCAGGCGTACTTGTTGCTGTCGTGGCGGGTGTTGAAGTAGTGACGGATCAGCACCGCCGCGACCGCGATACCGGCCAGGATCGCCCAGTTGTACTTGCTGCCGTAGGTGCTCGGGAAGTGGTTGCTGATCATGATGAACAGCACCGGCAGGGTGAAGTAGTTGTTGTGCCGCGAGCGCAGCAGGCCCTTGGCCGGCAGCACCGGATCCGGGGTCTGGTTGGCTTCGATCGCCGCCACCAGCTGGCGCTGGGCCGGCATGATGATGCGGAACACGTTACCGACCATGATGGTGCCGATGATGGCGCCGGTGTGCAGGTACGCACCACGACCGCTGAACACCTGGCTGAAGCCGTAGCAGGCCGCGATGATCAGCACGAACAGGACCAGGCCGAGCAGGGCGGGTTGCTTGCCCAGTGGCGAGTCGCAGAGGAAGTCGTAGATGAACCAGGCGGCGATCAGCGAGCCGACACCGATGGCCACGCCTTCGAAGCCGGTCAGGGTGCTGCCCGGAGCTAGCAGGTAAAGGGTCGGCTGCCAGTAGAACACCAGGCACAGCAGGGCGATGCCGGACATCCAGGTGAAGTAGGCTTCCCATTTGAACCAATGCAGGTTCTCCGGCATTTTCGGCGGTGCCAGCTTGTACTTCTCCAGGTGGTAGATACCGCCACCGTGGATCGCCCAAAGGTCACCCGACAGCCCGTCCCGCGGGTTGGCGCGGTTCAGGTTGTTTTCCAGCCAGACGAAGTAGAACGACGCGCCGATCCAGGCCACGCCAGTGATCATGTGAACCCAGCGCACGCTCAGGTTCAGCCATTCCAACAGATGTGCTTCCACAGTCTCGTACCTCTTGCCGGCCACCGAAATACGGTGTTCGGCCTTCTCTTATTGGTGGGGATTGAGGATCAGTTGCTCATCCTCGGTAAAGAAATGCTCGTCGCAGTTGTTGCCGGAACCACTGCGATCAACCACCAGGAAGTCATCCCGCTTTTCGATCGTCAGCACCGGGTGGTGCCAGACGCCGCGATGGTAATTGACGCCTTGCCTGCCATTGCTGACGAAGGCACGGACGTGACCTGATACAGGTGCATCGCCAAGTGGCGCGACCACGATCAGAAAGGGGTTGCCGAGCAGCGGAATGAAGGCCTGGCTGCCCAGCGGATGGCGTTCCAGCATGCGTACGGTCAGCGGCATGTCCAGCGCGTCGGCGCGGAAGATGCTGATGATCGCCTTGTCTTCCGGCTGGGCGGTTTCCACCGTGGCCAGCTTGTGGAAGCGCATGGTCGAGCCGTTGTTGATCATGAAGTGGTCGCTGCCGTCGGTTTCGATCACGTCACCGAAGGGGGCGAAGGCTTCTTTGGTCAGGGGCTCGATCACTAGAGTACGCATGCTTTTATTCTCTGAATTCTGTGTTGTATGTCGTCAGGCGCCGCGGCGCGGGTCTTACAGTTGCAGCAGGCGGAACAGGGCGATCAGGTTGATCTGCGCCAGGGCTTCCTTGAATTCGGTATCGGCATTGTTATGGATGCGGGTCTCGAAGGAGGCGAGGATCTGGTGCCGGTTGCTGCCTTTCACCGCCATGATGAAGGGGAACTTGAATTTGGCCTTGTAGGCGTCGTTGAGCTCGGTGAAGCGGGCGAACTCTTCGGCGGTGCACTGGTGGATGCCGGCGCCGGCCTGCTCGTTGGTGCTCGACTCGGTCAGCTCGCCCTGGATCGCGGCCTTGCCGGCGAGGTCCGGGTGAGCGTTGATCAGCGCCAGCTGGGCGGCGTGATCGGCGCTGAGAAGGATGTCGCTCATGCGCTGGTGCAGGTTCTCGATCTGGTCCAACTCCTGGAGTTGGCCGAGGTCGTAGGCCTTCTCGGCCACCCAGGGCGAATGCTCGTAGATGTCGGCGAACGCCTTGACGAACGCGGCGCGGTCCAGGGTCGAGGGAGTCAGGGTCTTGAAAGCGGTCATTGCGAAATCTCGGCGTTGAAAGGGTGGGTGGCGTGCCAGTGGCGGGCGATGTCCACGCGACGGGCAAACCAGACCTGGTCGTGGCTCTTGGCGTAGTCGATGAAGCGCTTGAGCGAGGCCAGGCGTGCCGGACGGCCGACCAGGCGGCAGTGCAGGCCGATGGAGAGCATCTTCGGCGCGGTTGCGCCTTCTTCGTAGAGCACGTCGAAGGCGTCCTTCAGGTACTGGAAGAACTGCTCGCCGCAGTTGAAACCCTGGACCTGGGTGAAGCGCATGTCGTTGGTGTCCAGGGTGTAGGGGATTACCAGGTGCGGCTTGCCGGTCGGGTTGTTCGGCTCCCAGTAGGGCAGGTCGTCGTCGTAGGTATCGCTGTCGTAGAGGAAACCGCCTTCTTCCATCACCAGGCGCCGGGTGTTCGGGCCGGTGCGGCCGGTGTACCAGCCCAGCGGACGCTCGCCGGTCAGTTCGGTGAGGATGCGGATGGCTTCGAGCATGTGCTCGCGCTCCTGGGCCTCGTCCATGTATTGGTAGTCGATCCAGCGGTAGCCGTGGCTGCAGATCTCGTGGCCGGCCTCGACCATGGCGCGGATCACGTCCGGATGGCGCTGGGCGGCCATGGCCACGGCGAAGATGGTCAGTGGTACGCCGCTGTCCTTGAACAGCTTGAGCAGGCGCCACACGCCGGCGCGGCTACCGTATTCGTAGAGCGACTCCATGCTCATGTTGCGCACGCCCTGCAGCGGCTGGGCGGCGACCATCTCGGAGAGGAAGGCTTCGGATTCCTTGTCGCCGTGGAGGACGTTGCGCTCGCCACCTTCTTCGTAATTGAGCACGAAAGACAACGCGACGCGCGCATTCCCCGGCCAGTGCGGATGAGGAGGGGTATTGCCATAACCGATCAGGTCGCGAGGATAATCAGCGCTCACTGCAGTCTTCCTTCTTGTACGTGAAAACGGAGGGTGGTGGCATGCGCAGGTTTGCGGCGGGCCACGACGATGGAGTGATTGTATACAACTTTATTTACGATTTGTAAGCCTGTTTTTTCCCATTTCTTCGTCGCACCCTGCTCTATATGCCTAGCAAGAAACCTGCCTGATTGGTCAGCTAATGACGCTGGCATCTTTATCGGGCGTGGCCTGGCGAATAATGGAGGGTTGCCGGGGGTGTGTAGCGCTGAATCGTAAAATTGCCAGAAAAATTGTGTACAATTTTTCGATAAAATGTCTTAATGCTTCCACCGCCGCCTGCCACTGTGTTTCCCTCTGGTGCAGGCGGGTATTTTTTGCCCATAGAGTGAACACGAGGCGATCAAGCAATGGGACGTTTGACCACGCATGTACTGGATGCCGCACATGGCTGCCCTGGCAGCTCGATCAAGGTCGAGCTGTACCGCGTCGAAGGCCAGCAACTGGAGCTGGTGACCACCGCGCTGACCAACAGCGACGGCCGTGTCGACGCGCCGCTGCTGCAGGGCGATGACTACCGCAGTGGCGTCTACCAACTGCAGTTCAGCGCTGGCGACTACTACCGCGCCCGTGGCGTGCAACTGCCCGAGCCGGCGTTCCTCGATGTGGTGGTGCTGCGGTTCGGCATCAACGACAAGCAGGATCACTACCACGTGCCGCTGCTGATCTCGCCCTACAGTTACTCGACCTATCGTGGAAGCTAGTTGGTCGCTAGAAGAATCTTCGTAGGTCCTTGGCCCGCTCACACTGGCGGGCTTTTTTTCGTCTGCTGTTTTTGTGGTGTTCTTCCGGGCCTCATCGCTGGCAAGCCAGCTCCCACAGGGTCTGTATTGCCCTGTGGGAGCTGGCCAGCGATGAGGCCCGGGAGAGCACCCACAAAAAAGCCCCACCCGAAGGTGAGGCTCTCTGCCCTGCATCCAACCCTTACAGGAAGATGAACTTGGCAATGAAGATCGCGCACAGCACCCACAGGCTGGCGGAGATCTCCTTGTGCTTGCCGGTGAAGGCCTTGAGCACCACATAGGTAATGAAGCCCAGGGCGATGCCGTCGGCCACCGAGAAGGTCAGCGGCATCATGATCACGGTGACGATCGCCGGAATGCTGTCGGTGGCTTCGTCCCATTCGATATGGGCCATGCTGCCCATCATCAGCATCGCCACATAGATCAGCGCACCGGCCGTGGCATAGGCCGGGATCATGCCGGCCAGCGGAGCGAAGAACATCGCCGCGATGAACAGTACGCCCACCACCACGGCGGTCAGCCCAGTACGCCCGCCGGCAGCGACGCCTGCGGCACTTTCCACGTAGCTGGTCACCGGCGGCACGCCCACCACTGCACCGAACACGCTGGAGGCGCTATCGGCCTTGAGGGCGCGGGACAGGTTTTCGATGCGCCCGTCGGCATTCACCAGGTTGGCGCGCTGGGCCACGCCCATCAGGGTGCCGGCGGTGTCGAACATGTGCACGAAGAGGAAGGCCAGCACCACCGCGATCATGCTGACGTTGAACACCCCGGCCACATCCATGGCCATCCAGGTCGGCGCCAGGCTTGGCGGCAGCGAGAATACCCCGCCGTACTCCACCAGGCCCAGGCCCCAGCCGGCCAGGGTCACGGTAATGATGCTGATGAGGATCGCGCCGAACACCCGGTGATAGCTGAGCACCGCGATCATCAGGAAGCACAGCGCCGCCAGCAGCGGGCCGGGCTCGTTGAGGTGGCCGAGCTTGATCAGGGTGGCCGGGCTATCGACGACGATGCCCGCGGTCTTGAGGCCGATCAGTCCGAGAAACAATCCGACGCCGGCGCCCATGGCGTGGCGAAGGCTGACCGGGATGCTGTTGAGCAGCCACTCGCGCACGCGGGACAGGGTGAGGAACATGAACAGCACCCCGGACACGAACACCGCGCCCAGCGCGGCCTCCCAGGTGTAGCCCATGGTCCCGACCACGGTGTAGGTGAAGAAGGCGTTGAGCCCCATGCCCGGCGCCAGGCCCACCGGCCAGTTGGCGTACAGCCCCATCAGCAGGCAGCCGAGGGCGGCGGCGATGCAGGTGGCGACGAACGCCGCACCGTGATCGATGCCGGCATCGGCCATGATGTTGGGGTTGACGAAGATGATGTAGGCCATGGTGATGAAGGTTGTCAGGCCCGCGATCATCTCGGTCTTGACGGTGCTGCCGTGTTGCTTGAGTTTGAAAATCCGTTCCAGCCAGCTCGTTTCGAGCGGTGGAGCAAGATCCAGCGTAGGGGCGTCGGATTTGCGGCTTTCCACAGCGAGTACTCCTCAAGTCTTTCTTGTTTTTCAGAGCTGGTCCTGCACGTTGACTGGGGGCTCTGCGAGGGAAGGTGTCGGCGACTCCGGATCCTGAGTTGACTTCTGGGTCAGGAAGTTGCCCGCTGGATTATGCTTTTGTATACAAAGAATGCAAATACTGTTTTATTTGATGTGCGCAGTTTGTTTGTCACAAGGGCTATAACGAATGATGGCACCTGCGGAAATGCCAATTGCTGTGTACAATGCGGCAATACCTTATGCCGTCATTTTTCTACCCAGGACTTGCCATCGCCCCACTGGCTGGTATTACAGTCGAGGCCCGATAGGTGAATCTTCGTGCGCGAGTGCCCATGAACGAACAGTTACAACCCCTCAAGAAAGCCCCGCGGGCCGGCAAGACCGGCGGTCGCAGCGGCACCCAGGACGATATTGTCTACGCGCATATCTTCGAAGCCATTCTCGAACAGCGATTGGCCCCGGGTACCAAGTTGAGTGAGGAAGCACTGGGCGAAATCTTCGGCGTCAGCCGCACCATCATCCGCCGTGCCCTGTCGCGCCTGGCCCACGAAAGCGTGGTGCTGCTGCGGCCCAACCGCGGTGCGGTGGTGGCCAGCCCCACCGTCGAGGAAGCGCGCCAGGTGTTCTTCTCCCGGCGCATGGTGGAGCGGGCGATCACCGAGTTGGCGGTGCAGCACGCCACGGCCGAGCAATTGAATGAACTGCGCGAGATGGTGCGCGAGGAGCGCGACAGCTTCTCCCGTGGCGACCGTGGCGCCGGTATCCGTCTCTCCGGCGAATTCCACCTCAAGCTCGCCGAGGCGGCCGGCAATGCGCCGCTGATCAGCTTCCAGCGCAGCCTGGTGTCGCAGACCTCGCTGATCATCGCCCAGTACGAAAGCGGCAACCGCTCGCACTGTTCCTATGACGAGCACATGCAACTGATCGACGCCATCGAGGCCCGCGACGCGGCCAAGGCGGTGGACCTGATGATGCACCACATGGACCACATCGACAGCAAGCTGAACCTGGACGAGGAAAGCGCTTCGGATGATCTGCATGCGGTGTTCTCGCATCTGTTGCAGAGCAAGAAGCGTGGTGGGGCGGTGTCGGCCAAGGGCTGACAAACAAGAAGGGGCTCAAGCAAGAGCCCCTTTTTCGTGGGCACCGCAGGACCCTGTGGGAGCGGGTTCACCCGCGATTGCGATAGTGAATTCACTATCGCAATCGCGGGTGAACCCGCTCCCACATTGTTTTGCGGTGCTCTTACGAGCGCTGATGTACGCAAACACCCGCTGCAAAGGTCTGGCTGATGGTGCGGTCATCGCCCAGGGTGGTCAGCACGAACAGCGTCTCCTCGATGCTGTTTGACTGCTGCAGGCGGTAATCCAGCAGCGGCGTGGCCTTGTAGTCCAGCACCACGAAGTCGGCATCGTTGCCGGCCTTCAGGCTGCCAATCCGGTCATCCAGGCTCAGCGCCCGCGCCCCACCCAGGGTCGCCAGGTACAGCGACTTGAACGGATGCAAGCGAGCACCCTGCAACTGCATCACCTTGTACGCCTCGTTCAGCGTATTGAGCAGCGAGAAGCTGGTGCCGGCTCCCACGTCGGTACCCAGCCCGACCTTGACCTTGAACTGCTCCGCCTGCGGCAGGTTGAACAGGCCGCTGCCGAGGAACAGGTTGGATGTCGGGCAGAACGCCACGGCCGAGCCGGTCTCCGCCAGGCGCTGGCATTCGGCATCGCACAGGTGCACACCGTGGGCGAACACCGAGCGCTCGCCGAGCAGCTTGAAGTGGTCGTACACATCCAGGTAGCCACTGCGCTCGGGGAACAGCGACTTCACCCAGTCGATTTCCTTGAGGTTTTCGCTCAGGTGGGTGTGCATGTACAGGCCGTCGTATTCGCCCAGCAGTTGCCCGGCCAGTTGCAGCTGTTCCGGGGTGCTGGTCGGGGCGAAGCGCGGGGTGACCGCGTAGTGCAGGCGGCCCTTGCCGTGCCAGCGTTCGATCAGCGCCTTGCTTTCGGCATAGCCGGATTCGGCGGTGTCGGTCAGGTAGTCCGGGGCATTGCGGTCCATCATCACCTTGCCGGCGATCATGCGCAGGTCGAGGCGTTCGGCCTCTTCGAAGAAGGCGTTCACCGACTCCGGGTGCACGCTGCCGAACACCAGGGCGGTGGTGGTGCCGTTGCGCAGCAGTTCCTCGATGAAGATCCTGGCAACCTTGTCGGCATGGGCCTTGTCGGCGAACTGCTTCTCGCACGGGAAGGTGTAGGTGTTCAGCCAGTCCAGCAGTTGTTCGCCGTAGGAGCCGATCATGCCGGTCTGCGGGAAGTGAATGTGGGTGTCGATGAAGCCCGGGGTGATCAGCTTGTCCTGGTAATGCACCACTTCGATATCGGCGGGCAGGGTCGGCAGCAGGTCGCCGGCATGGCCGACACGGCTGATCCTGCCGTTTTCCACCACCAGCAGGCCATCCTCGAAATACTCGAAGGAGGCCTCGATGCCGACGTCCGCAGGGTCGGCGATGCTGTGCAGAATGGCGGAACGGTAGGCTTTGCGGGTTGCACTCATAACGGTCTCGTCAAATGGCTTGGCTGCGCCGTGAGGGCGGCAGCAATTGAGCAATGGGTTCGGCGTTCGCGGCCGGGTTGTGCTGGCCGAAACTGGCGTTGTAGGTGGCGATGATCTCGGCGGCGATGGACACGGCGATCTCGATCGGCAGCTTGCCCTTGACCTCGGCCAGGCCCATCGGGCAACGCATGCGCTGCAGGCGCTGGGCATCGAAGCCGCGGTCGCGCAGGCGGTGTTCGAATTTGGCGCGCTTGGTCTTCGAGCCGATCAGGCCGAACCAGGTGAAGTCGTTGCGCTTGAGAATGGCGGCGGTAAGTTCCAGGTCGAGCTGATGGTTGTGGGTCATGACGATGCAGTAGCTGCCCGGGGGCAGTTCATCGACCTCGTCCACCGGCTCGTCGGCGACGATCTTGCTGACCCCGGCGGGCAGGGTCGCGGGGAATTCCTGCTCGCGCGAGTCGATCCAGCGCACCCGGCAGGGCAGGGCGGCGAGCAAGGGTACCAGAGCGCGGCCGACATGGCCTGCGCCGAACACGGCAATCTGCGCCTGCACCGCGCCCATGGGTTCGAACAGCAGCACGGTGGCGCCGCCACAGCATTGGCCGAGGCTGGCGCCCAGGCTGAAGCGTTCGAGGTGGGGCGCTTCGCGGCCTTCGGCGAGCATCTGGCGGGCGATGTGCATGGCCTTGAACTCCAGATGGCCGCCGCCGATGGTGTCGTACAGCTGGAAGGCGCTGACCACCATTTTCGAACCGGCGTTGCGCGGGGTGGAGCCGCGCTCCTCGATGATGGTCACCAGGACACAGGGCTCGCCCTGGGCCTGCAACTCGGCGAGGGCGTTGATCCATTGGTGCATGATTGATGTCCTCTCAAGGAATCTTGTGGTGCTTGTGCCGGCCTCATCGCTGGCAACGCCAGCTCCCACAGGTATCGCGTACACCGCCGAACCCTGTGGGAGCCGGCGTTGCCGGCGATGAGGCCGGCAGCCTTCACAAACAGGCCAGCCCGTTACTCGGTGACCGCCTCGACCTCGACCGAAGCCTGTCGCTGCGCCATCTTCTTCCTCATCTGCTCGCAACCCCACAACACCCGCTCCGGTGTCGCCGGGGCGTCGATATTCGGCTGTTCGCGATAATCGGCCAGGCTCGCCACCGCATCCTTGATCGCGCACCAGGCGGCGATCCCCAGCATGAACGGCGGCTCGCCCACGGCCTTGGAGTGGAACACCGTGTCCTCCGGGTTCTTGCGGTTTTCCACCAGCTTCACCCGCAGGTCGATCGGCATGTCCGCCACCGCCGGGATCTTGTAGCTGGCCGGGCCGTTGGTCATCAGCTTGCCCTTGGCGTTCCACACCAGTTCCTCGGTGGTCAGCCAGCCCATGCCCTGGACGAAGCCGCCCTCGACCTGGCCGATGTCGATGGCCGGGTTCAGCGAGGCGCCGACGTCATGCAGGATGTCGGTGCGCAGCATCTTGTACTCGCCGGTCAGGGTATCGACGATCACTTCGCAGCACGCCGCGCCGAAGGCGAAGTAGTAGAACGGCCGGCCACGTGCCTGGTTGCGGTCGTAGAAGATCTTCGGCGTGCGGTAGAAACCGGTGCTGGACAGCGACACCTGGGCGAAGTACGCCTGCTGGATCAGCGCTTCGAAGGTGATGATCTCGTCGCGCACCCGTACATGGTTGTTGCGGAACTCGACGTCTTCCTCGGTAACCTTGAAGTGCCGTGCGGCGAATTCCACCAGGCGCTTCTTGATGGTCTCGGCCGCGTTCTGCGCCGCCTTGCCGTTCAGGTCGGCACCGCTGGAGGCGGCGGTCGGCGAGGTGTTGGGCACCTTGTCGGTGTTGGTCGCGGTGATCTGGATGCGCTCGATGTCCACCTGGAACACCTGGGCCACCACCTGCGCCACCTTGGTGTTCAGGCCCTGGCCCATCTCGGTGCCGCCATGGTTCAGGTGGATGCTGCCGTCGGTGTAGATATGGATCAGCGCACCGGCCTGGTTGAGGAAGCTGGCGGTGAAGGAAATGCCGAACTTCACCGGGGTCAGCGCCAGGCCTTTCTTGAGGATCGGGCTGTTGGCGTTGAAGCGCCGGATCGATTCGCGGCGCTCGGCGTAGTCGGCGCTGGCCTCCAGCTCGGCGGTCATTTCTTCGAGCAGGTTGTGCTCGACGGTCTGGTAGTAGTGGGTGACGTTGCGCTCGGTCTTGCCGTAGTAGTTGGCCTTGCGCACCGCCAGCGGGTCGAGCCCCAGGTGCCGGGCGATGCGGTCCATCACTTCCTCGATGGCGACCATCCCCTGCGGCCCGCCGAAGCCGCGGTAGGCGGTGTTCGACGCGGTGTTGGTCTTGCAGCGATGGCCGTGCACCGTGGCATCGCCCAGGTAGTAGGCGTTGTCGGAGTGGAACATCGCGCGGTCGACGATCGAGCCCGACAGGTCGGGCGAGTAACCGCAGTTGCCGGCCAGGTCGAAGTTGATCCCGTGCAGGCGGCCGTTGTCGTCGAAGCCCACGTCGTACTCGACATAGAACGGGTGGCGCTTGCCGGTCATGGTCATGTCCTCGACCCGCGGCAGGCGCATCTTGGTCGGCTGGCCGGTGAGGCGAGCGATCACCGCGCACAGGCAGGCCGGGCTGGCCGCCTGGGTTTCCTTGCCGCCGAAACCGCCGCCCATGCGGCGCATGTCGAGGACGATCTTGTTCATCGGCACGTCCAGCACCTCGGCCACCAGCTTCTGCACTTCGGTGGGGTTCTGGGTGGAGCAGTAGACGATCATCCCGCCATCTTCGGTGGGCATCACCGAGGACACCTGGGTTTCCAGGTAGAAGTGTTCCTGGCCGCCGATGTGCAGCGTGCCCTGCAGGCGGTGCGGGGCGCTGGCCAGGGCGCTGGCCGAGTCGCCGCGCCGGTGGGTGTGGCTATCGAGCACGAAGTGCTTCTTGCGCAGGGCCTCGACCACATCGAGCACCGGCTCCAGGTCCTCGTACTCGATGATTGCCGCCATTGCCGCACGGCGCGCGGTGTCGAGGTCGCGAGCGGCCACGGCGATCACCGGCTGGCCGAAGAACTCCACCTTGTCGATGGCCAGCAGCGGGTCGCCGGCCACCACCGGGCCGATGTCCTTGAGGCCGGGAATGTCCTCGTGGGTGATGGCGATGCGCACGCCCTCGAAGGCGTAGCACGGGCTGGTATCGATCTTCAGAATGCGCGCATGGGCGCGGTCCGCGGTACGGGCGTACACATGCAACTGGTTGGGGAATTCCAGGCGGTCATCGATATACACCGCTTCACCGGACACCTGCTTGTCCGCGCTGTCGTGCTTGACGCTGCGACCGACCCCGGTGGTCAGGTCCTGGCTGAACAGTTCGGCCAGTTCGGCCTGGCTCTTGGCCACGTGATGATGGTTAGACATAAGCGGTCACCCGGGTCTCGATGTGCGGTGTTTGCAGTTCGATGAAGTACTTGCGCAGCAGGTTCTGCGCGCCCAGCAGGCGGTATTCCTTGCTGGCGCGGAAGTCCGAGAGCGGGGTGAAGTCTTCGCCCAGGGCCTGGCAGGCCTTCTCCAGGGTGGCCTGGTTGAACGGCTTGTCGGTCAGCGCCGCCTCGCAGGCACGGGCGCGTTTCGGGATCGCCGCCATGCCGCCGAACGCCACCCGGGCCTGCTCGATCACGCCATTCTCGATGCGCAGGTTGAAGGCCGCGCACACCGCCGAGATATCGTCGTCCAGGCGCTTGGACACCTTGTAGGCGCGGAACGCCCAGTGGCTGCGCGCCTTGGGCACGATGATGCGCTCGATGAACTCGCTGTCCTGGCGCGCGGTGATGCGGTAGTCGATGAAATAGTCTTCCAGCTTCAGGGTGCGGGTGCTCTCGCCCTTGCGCAGCACCAGCTGCGCGCCGAGGGCGATCAGCAAGGGGGGCGAGTCGCCGATCGGCGAAGCGTTGCCGATGTTGCCGCCCAGGGTGCCCTGGTTGCGGATCTGCAGCGAGGCGAAGCGGTGCAGCAGTTCGCCGAAGTCCGGGTACTCGGCGCTGAGGGCGTCGTAGCAGTCGGTCAGCGGGGTGGCGGCGCCGATCTCGATGCGGTCGTCGAAGTGCTCGATGCGCTTGAGTTCGGCGACGTTACCCACGTAGATCATCACCGGCAGGGTCTTGTGGAACTGGGTCACTTCCAGCGCCAGGTCGGTACCGCCGGCCAGCAGCCGGGCTTCCGGGTGCGATCCATAGAGGTCGGCCAGGTCGGCCACGGTCAGCGGCACCAGGCAGCGCTTGTCGCCGCTGTTCAGTTCGCCGGTTTCGCTCGGGGCGATGGCTTTCAGACGCTCGATGGTCTGCGCCTGGGCGGCATCGAACTGGTCAGGCTTGGCCTGGCAGCAGGATTGCTCGGCGGCGGCGAGGATAGGGCGGTAGCCGGTGCAGCGGCAGAGGTTGCCGGCCAGGGCTTCCTGGGCCTTGTGCAGGTCCGGCGCGTCGCTGTTCTTCTGCAGGGCGAACAGCGACATGACGAAGCCCGGGGTGCAGAAGCCGCACTGCGAGCCATGGCAGTCGGCCAAGGCCTGTTGCACGCTGTGCAGCTTGCCCTGGTGCTTGAGGCCCTCGACGCTGATCAACTGCTTGCCGTGCAGCGAGGAAACGAAGGTCAGGCAGGAGTTCAGGCTGCGGTAACGCAGGCTTTCCTTGCCCTGGGCATCGGTATCGAGCTCGGCCACCACCACCGAGCAGGCACCACAGTCACCGCTGGCGCAGCCCTCCTTGGTGCCGGTTTTGCCCAGGTGCACGCGCAGGTAGTCGAGCACCGTCATGTTGGGATCCAGGGCATGCTCACTGCGCAATTCCTGGTTCAAGAGAAACTGGATCACGGAAGGGCCTCACAAGCGAATTTATTGTTGTTGAGCGGACTGAGGCGGAATGTATTCAGCCTTGACTTTCCGGTCAATGATTTTCTGACTTAAGGGTCAGGAAATTTTCCGCGCACGGTCATCCGCAGCACTTTTCCCTGTCTTCAGTTAAGCACCGATCACGTAGGAAAACGCTGAGATGGATGAGTGAACGTTTGCAAGCAGCATGCCCGATCCTCGACTAGCCTTGACTGAATTCTTCGCGGGGAGTCGGGCGTACGCTGAGGAATGCCCTCGGACCCATGAAAAGTCGTACGCCAGGCACGAAAAGCTCGTGCAGGTTGACGGCGTCTTTCATGCTGGCAAAGGGCATTTGCGGTACACTTCCGGGTTTTTAGCCGTTCAACGATTGCGAAGGACAACCATGACGTTCAAGGCGCCGGACAGCCTCTCCGAGCAAATTGCCCACTATCTGGCCGAGCGGATCATCCGGGGCGAACTCAAGCCTGCCGAACGCATCCAGGAACAGAAGGTCACCCAGGCGCTGAATGTCAGCCGCGGTTCGGTGCGCGAAGCGCTGCTGATCCTCGAACGCCGTCACCTGGTGACCATCCTGCCGCGCCGTGGCGCCCACGTGACCGAACTCAACGAGCACAACCTGCGCAGCCTCTGCGCGCTGATGGGCGAGCTGTACATCCTGCTGGGCAACTCGGTCGCCACCGGGCACCAGAGCCAGGCCGACCTGGCGCCGTTCCTCGGCATCCAGCAACGGCTCACCGAGGCCTGCGCGCGCAAGGACATCCAGACCTTCGTCGAGGAAAGCTTCGCGGTGATGCGCGCCGCCTATCCCTTCGCCAACAACCCCTACCTGCAGGAAACCGTCGAGAACCTGCAGCCGGCCATGAGCCGTGCCTATTACCTGGCGCTGGACCGGCGCAAGGCGCAGATGAACGACTTCCTGGTGCTGTTTGCCCAGTTGCTGCAGGCCGTGGTCGCCCGTGACCTGGCCAAGGTCCGCGAGGTGTTGAGTACCTACTGCAGCCGCAGCTGCGAACTGGTGCTCTCGGCCCTGGTGGCCGACTGACCATGCGCCTCAAGTGCATCCGCCTGGCGGGCTTCAAGTCGTTCGTCGACCCGACCACGGTCAACTTCCCCAGCAACATGGCCGCCGTGGTCGGGCCCAACGGCTGCGGCAAGTCCAACATCATCGACGCGGTGCGTTGGGTGATGGGCGAAAGCTCGGCGAAGAACCTGCGCGGCGAATCGATGACCGACGTCATCTTCAATGGCTCCACCAGCCGCAAGCCGGTAAGCCAGGCGAGCATCGAGCTGGTCTTCGACAACAGCGACAACACCCTGGTGGGTGAATACGCCGCCTATGCCGAGATCTCGATCCGCCGCAAGGTGACCCGCGACGGGCAGAACACCTATTACCTCAATGGCACCAAATGCCGGCGCCGGGACATCACCGACATCTTCCTCGGCACCGGCCTGGGGCCGCGCAGCTACTCGATCATCGAGCAGGGCATGATCTCCAAGCTGATCGAGGCCAAGCCGGAAGAGCTGCGCAACTTCATCGAGGAAGCCGCGGGCATCTCCAAGTACAAGGAGCGCCGCCGCGAAACCGAGAACCGCATCCGCCGCACCCAGGAAAACCTCGAGCGCCTGACCGACCTGCGCGAAGAGCTGGAGCGCCAGTTGGAGCGCCTGCATCGCCAGGCCCAGGCGGCGGAAAAATACACCGAATACAAGGCCGAGGAACGCCAGCTCAAGGCGCAGTTGGCGGCCCTGCGCTGGCGTGCGCTGGACGAGCAGGTACGCCAGCGCGAAAGCGTGATCGGCGACCAGGAAGTGTCCTTCGAGGCGCTGGTGGCGGACCAGCGCAACGCCGACGCCAGCATCGAAAGGCTGCGTGACGGGCACCATGAGCTGTCCGAGCGCTTCAATCTGGTGCAGGGGCGCTTCTATTCGGTAGGCGGCGATATCGCGCGCATCGAGCAAAGCATCCAGCACGGCCAGCAGCGCCTGCGCCAGTTGCAGGACGACCTCAAGGAAGCCGAGCGCTCGCGCCAGGAAACCGAATCCCACCTCGGCCACGACCGCACCTTGCTGGCGACCCTCGGCGAAGAGCTGGAAATGCTCGAGCCGGAACAGGAAATGACCCTGGCCGCCGCCGAGGAAGCTGCCGCGACCCTCGAGGAAGCGGAAACCACCATGCACGGCTGGCAGGAACAGTGGGACGCCTTCAACGCCCGCTCCGCCGAGCCGCGGCGCCAGGCCGAGGTGCAGCAGTCGCGGATCCAGCAACTGGAGCACAGCATCGAACGCCTCTCCGAGCGCCAGCGCAAGCTGGGCGAAGAGCGCGATCAGCTCAGCGCCGACCCGGAAGACGCGGCCATTCTCGAACTGGCCGAACAGGTCGCCGCCAGCGAACTGGCGCTGGAAGACCTGCAACTGGAAGAACAACAGGCTGCGGAGCGTCTCGACACGCTGCGCGAGCAACTGCAACAGGCGACCCAGGCCCAGCAGCAGGCCCAGGGCGAATTGCAGCGCCTCGGCGGCCGGCTGGCCTCGCTGGAGGCCTTGCAGCAGGCGGCCCTGGAACCGGGCAAAGGCGCCGCCGAATGGCTGCGTGAGCAGGGGCTGGAACAGCGTCCGCGCCTGGCCGAGGGCCTGCGGGTCGAAAACGGTTGGGAGCTGGCGGTGGAAACCGTGCTCGGCGCCGATCTGCAAGCGGTGCTGGTGGACGGTTTCGACACCCTGGCCTTCGACGGCTTCGACCAGGGCGAACTGCGCCTGCTCGACGCCCAGGCCGGCGCGACCCGCCTGCCCGGCAGCCTGCTGGACAAGGTCGAAGGCGCGGTGGACCTGGCGCCATGGCTGGGCCGGGTACGCCCGGTGGAAACCCTGGACCAGGCCCTGGCCCAGCGCGGGCAACTGGGCGAGGGCGAAAGCCTGGTCAGCCGTGACGGCTACTGGGTGGGGCGGCACTTCCTGCGGGTCAGCCGGGCCAGCGATGCCCAGGGCGGTGTGCTTGCCCGTGGCCAGGAACTGGAGCGCCTGGGGCTGGAGCAAGAGGAACAGGAGGCGCGCCTGGCCCAGCTTGACGAGCAGCTCGGGGAACTGCGCGAGCAGCAGCGTCACCTGGAAGACAGCCGCGAGCAACTGCGCCGTCGTGCCCAGGAAGAAGCCCGCCAGCAAGGTGAATTGAAAGCGAAGTTGTCCGCCGGCAAGGCCCGCGCCGAACAGCTCAACCTGCGCCGCCAGCGTCTTGAAGACGAACTGGCCGAGGCTGCCGGGCAACGCGCGATCGAACAGGAGCAACTGGGTGAGTCCCGGTTGATCCTGCAGGAGTCCCTGGAGCTCATGGCCCAGGACACCGAGCAGCGCGAGCTGCTGCTGGCCCAGCGCGACGGCCTGCGCGAGCACCTCGACCGGGTTCGCCAGGAAGCCCGCCAGCACAAGGACCACGCCCACCGGTTGGCCGTGCGCCTCGGCTCCCTGCGGGCCCAGCACGATTCCACGCGCCAGGCCCTGGAACGCCTGGAGCTGCAATCCGAACGCCTCACTGAAAAGCGCGAACAGCTCAGCCTCAACCTGGAGGAGGGCGAGGCGCCGCTGGAAGAGCTGCGCCTGAAGCTGGAAGAGCTGCTGGAAAAACGCATGAGCGTCGACGAGGAAATGCGTCAGGCGCGCCTGCACATGGACGACGCCGACCGCCAGCTGCGCGACGCCGAAAAACGCCGCAGCCAGGCCGAGCAGCAATCGCAACTGCTGCGCGGCCAGCTCGAACAGCACCGCCTGGAATGGCAGGGCCTCAGCGTGCGGCGCAAGACCCTGCAAGAACAACTGCACGCCGACGGCTACGACCTCGACGGCGTGATCGCCACCCTGACCCCGGAGGCCAGCGAGCAGGAGGCCGAAGCCGAACTGGAGCGCCTCGACGGCCGCATCCAGCGCCTGGGCGCGATCAACCTCGCGGCCATCGAGGAATACCAGCAGCAATCCGAGCGCAAACGCTACCTCGATGCCCAGGACGCCGACCTGGTGGAAGCCCTGGACACCCTCGAGAACGTCATCCGCAAGATCGACAAGGAAACCCGCAACCGCTTCAAGGATACCTTCGATCAGATAAATGCCGGATTGCAGGCACTTTTCCCGAAAGTTTTCGGTGGCGGCAGCGCTTACTTGGAACTGACGGGCGAAGATTTACTCGATACAGGGGTAACGATCATGGCGCGGCCGCCAGGCAAGAAGAACAGCACCATTCATTTGCTCTCCGGCGGTGAAAAGGCGCTGACCGCCCTGGCCCTGGTATTTGCCATTTTCAAATTGAACCCGGCACCGTTCTGCATGCTCGATGAAGTCGATGCGCCGCTGGACGATGCCAACGTCGGCCGCTATGCGCGGCTGGTCAAGGAGATGAGCCAGACCGTCCAGTTCATCTATATCACCCACAACAAGATCGCCATGGAAATGGCCGATCAACTGATGGGGGTGACCATGCATGAACCCGGCTGTTCGCGGCTGGTGGCTGTGGATGTGGAGGAGGCGATGGCCATGGTCGACGCCTGAAACGGGAGTTTATGCACGATCTTTGGGCAAATGCGCCGGTCAAGTGGCCTAGACGGTGTAAAGTTATCTTTGGTCGTGCTAGCTTAATGTCAATTTTTCGTGCGTGGGTAAAACGTCAGTCAGAACATAGAGTTGGCGCCACGTTTTAAAGGGTTTTAACCCTTTTATTTTTCAGCATTTTTTACAGAGGCACGGGATTACATGGAAATCGGTCTGCGCGAATGGCTGATCGTCATCGGCATCATAGTTATCGCCGGTATTCTCTTCGACGGCTGGCGCCGCATGCGCGGTGGCAAGGGCAAGTTGAAATTCCGTCTGGACCGCAGCTTCTCCAATCTTCCTGACGACGACAGCAACGCCGAAGTGCTCGGCCCGTCCCGCGTGCTGGACACGCACCAGGAACCGCAACTCGACGAGGACGACCTGCCTTCGATGAGCGCCCCGGCGCGCGAGCCCAAGGCGGGCAAGGCCGGCAAGCGTGGCAAGCGCGGCGAGCCGCTGCAGGGCGACCTCGCCCTCAGCGCCGAACCGCGCGAGCCTGACCTGTTCGCCGATGCCGAAGACGACTTCCCGGCGGAAAACACCCGCACCACCACGACCACCGGCTACGGTACTGCTGCGGAAGGCAAGGAACTGCCACCGGTCGAGGAAGTGCTGGTGATCAGCGTCATCTCCCGCGACGAAAGCGGCTTCAAGGGCCCGGCCTTGCTGCAGAACATCCTCGAAAGCGGCCTGCGCTTCGGCGAAATGGACATCTTCCACCGTCACGAAAGCATGGCCGGCAACGGCGAGGTCCTGTTCTCCATGGCCAACGCCGTCAAGCCGGGCGTCTTCGACCTGGATGACATCGACCACTTCAGCACCCGCGCCGTCAGCTTCTTCCTCGGCCTGCCGGGCCCGCGTCATCCGAAGCAGGCCTTCGACGTCATGGTGGCTGCCGCACGCAAGCTGGCCCACGAACTCAATGGCGAACTCAAGGATGACCAGCGCAGCGTCATGACCGCGCAGACCATCGAACACTACCGCCAGCGCATCGTCGAATTCGAGCGCCGCGCGCTGACCCAGAAACGCTGAAACACGCAGTTGATACCACAGGGGCCGCTTAGCGGCCCTTGTGCTTACAGAGATCGAGAGCCCGACGCGAACCCTGTGGGAGCTGGCTTGCCAGCGATAGCGATAGTAAAGCCACCACTGAACCCTGTGGGAGCGGGTTCACCCGCGATTGCGATGCTGGATTCACCACCGCAATCGCGGGTAAACCCGCTCCCACAGGGTCCGCGCTGCCCCAAGGCTCTCCTTTCCAGCAGACCATCGCCCGACTGCTCTTCATAGCAAGAGACCCAGAACCATGAATGCCGAAACCCGAATCCTCGAACTGCGCGCCGAACTCGACCAGCACAACTACCGCTACTACGTGCTCGACGAACCCAGCATCCCCGACGCCGAGTACGACCGCCTGTTCCGCGAGCTCCAGGCCCTGGAAGCCGAGCATCCGGAGCTGGTCACCGAGGACTCCCCGACCCGGCGCGTCGGTGGCGCCGCGCTCTCGGCCTTCACCCAGGTTCGCCATGAAATCCCCATGCTCAGCCTCGGCAACGCCTTCGAGGAAACCGACCTGCGCGAGTTCGACCGCCGCGTCGTCGAAGGCCTCGACCTGCCGGCCGGCGACCTCTTCGGCGGCGGCGCCCCGATCGACTACAGCTGCGAACCCAAGCTCGACGGCCTGGCCGTAAGCCTGCTCTACCGCAACGGCCAACTGGTCCAGGGCGCCACCCGTGGCGACGGCACCACCGGCGAAGACATCAGCGTCAACGTCCGCACCATCCGCAACGTCCCGCTCAAGCTGCACGGCGAGGGCTGGCCGGAGGTGCTGGAAGTGCGCGGCGAAGTCTTCATGAGCAAGGCCGGCTTCGAAAAGCTCAACGCGTCCCAGGCCGAGATCGGCGGCAAGACCTTCGCCAACCCGCGCAACGCCGCCGCCGGCAGCCTGCGCCAGCTCGACTCGAAGATCACCGCCAGCCGCCCGCTGGAATTCTGCTGCTACGGCATCGGCCAGGTGTCCGCACCGGTGGGCGACACCCATATCGGCATCCTCGAACAGCTCAAGGCCTGGGGCATGCCCATCAGCCGCGAGCTCAAGCACGCCGCCGGCATCGAAGAATGCCTGGCCTACTACCACGACATCGGCGCCCGGCGTAACGACCTGCCGTACGAAATCGACGGCGTGGTATTCAAGGTCAACAGCCTCGCCTCGCAGCGCGAACTCGGCTTCCGCGCCCGTGAACCACGCTGGGCCATCGCCCACAAATTCCCGGCCATGGAAGAGCTCACCGAAGTCCTCGACGTCGAATTCCAGGTCGGCCGCACCGGCGCCGTTACCCCGGTGGCGCGGCTCAAGCCGGTCAAGGTCGCCGGCGTCACCGTCGCCAACGCCACCCTGCACAACATGGACGAAGTCGCGCGCCTGGGCGTGATGATTGGCGACACCGTGATCATCCGCCGCGCCGGCGACGTCATCCCGCAGGTCATGCAAGTGGTACTGGAACGCCGCGACCCGAACATCGTGCGCCCGGTGCAGATCCCCACCGAATGCCCGGTATGCGGCTCGCAGGTCGAACGCACCCAACTGGTCAAGCGCAGCAAGGGCAAGGAAACCGTCAGCGAGGGTGCCGTGTACCGCTGCGTCGGCCGCCTGGCCTGTGCCGCGCAGCTCAAGCAAGCGATCATCCACTACGTCTCGCGCCGCGCCATGGACATCGACGGCCTGGGTGAAAAGAGCGTCGAGCAACTGGTGGACGAAGGCCTGATCGCCTCCCCGGCGGACCTCTACCGCCTCACCTACGAGCAAGTGGTCGAGCTTGAAGGCTTCGCCGAAGTCTCCAGCAACAAGCTCCTCGCCGCCATCGAAGCCAGCAAGCGCCCGAGCCTGGCGCGCTTCATCTACGCCCTCGGCATCCCGGATGTCGGCGAAGAAACCGCCAAGGTCCTCGCCCGCTCGCTGGGCTCGCTGCAACGGGTGATGAAGGCCTTGCCGCAAGTGCTCACCTACCTGCCGGACATCGGCCTGGAAGTGGCATACGAGATTCACAACTTCTTCGAAGACGAGCACAACCGCAACGTCATCCAGCAACTGCTCGACTGCGGCATGCAACTGCAGGACGAAGGCGAACTCAGCCCAGAATTTGCCGCCAGCACCACCCTGGCCGGCATGATCGCCAAGCTCGACATCTCCTCGGTCGGGCCTACCGGCGCCGAAAAGCTGGTCGCCAAGCTCGGCAGCCTGGACAAGATCATCGAAGCCGACGGCATCGACCTGCGCCAGGCCCTGGCCACCAAGCAGGCGGATGCTGTGCGTGAATTCTTCCTGGTCGAAGCCAACCGTGACCTCGCCCGGGCCATCGAAGCGCAGTTGCTGGAATTCGGCATGCACTGGGCCAGCGAAAAGAAAACGGCGGAAGGCTTGCCACTGGCAGGCCAGACCTGGGTCCTCACCGGCACCCTGGAGCGCATGAACCGCGACATCGCCAAGGACAAACTGGAAAGCCTCGGCGCCAAGGTCGCCGGATCCGTCTCCGGCAAAACCCACTGCGTAGTGGCCGGGCCGGGTGCCGGCTCCAAGCTCACCAAGGCCAACGAACTGGGGGTCAAGGTAATGGACGAGGACGCCTTCATCGAATTTCTGGCTGGGCAGGGCATCGCCGTCTAGGATTCGCGGACCCTGTGGGAGTCCGCCCAGCCTTTCAGGCTGCGCTGTCGCGCAGAGAACAGTTCCAAAGCACGACGCGTACCCTGTGGGAGCGGGTTCATCGGAGCGCCGAACCGCCGCGATTGCGGTAGTGAATTCACAATAGCAATCGCGGCGGTTCGGCGCTCCGATGAACCCGCTCCCACAAGGGCCCTGCAAATCAAAGAGTTATGTTTTGTTCTATGAGAGCTGGCTTGCCAGCGATTGCGTCAATGAATTCAGCCTCCTGATCGCAGCGGCTCGCCGCCCTCACAGCCAGCCCCATTCCGGTATGCCTGGCACAACTGGCGCCCAGGCCCCCCGACAGCGTCACGCAGCGAGCCCCTCGCTTCGGACAAGTCCTTGAGAAATGATGATTTTTTCTCACCCAAAGGTTGTAACTCTGCCTCAGACCGGTACAATGGCGCGGCTCGTCACCAGATGGCGAGCTGCGTAATGGTGGCCCCATCGGTCCCCCCGCAACGATTACCCGTAAACCTGGTCAGGCCCGGAAGGGAGCAGCCATAGCGGGAACATTGTGTGCCGGGGTGTGGCTGGTGGGGCCGCCTCCATTTTAGGTCCTTGAATTCTCGAGGATTTCTCGCTCAGAAATCTCTGAGTGTGAGAGTGCCTGGATCACCTAGGCTATGCATGTAGTCACAAATTCTAGTGCCATTGCGGTTTCTCGCCAGAGTTTCTTCCCCCTGCGCATCTCCGCACGCATTGACCTTTACGTCTGGACTTTGCGGAACTGTGTTTTTTCCTGATTTTTCGAAGGGGTTGGTAATTGCCATAATGGCTCAGTGCTACTAGTATGTGACGTCTGAGCTGAGAGCGGACGGCGTGTGACTTATCGGGTATCAACCAAAATCCGCCAGCAGGGTCCTGCTAAAGCCTCTATAGCAAAGTATTATCAATTTCATAATTGTTTAGAGTATTGTTCATGGATTTGAATACCGCTTTGACTCACGCTTTGAATGGTAATGCTGTTCTTTTTGCGGGTTCTGGGTTTTCCTACTTGTCGGAAAACTTGAAAAATGAATCGCCTTTGTCAGGTACTGGTTTTGCAAAGCATCTTAATGCGTTGTGTGGCCTGAGTTCTAGTAATGATAATCTTGCTATTGCATCCCAGTTTTATATAAAAAAATTTGGTGCGCCTAGTTTGGCTGAGCTGTGTCGTGATTCGTTCACGATAAAGAGGGCGGCATCTCACCATATAGATTTTTTGTCTATTCCTTGGCAAAGAATTTATACAACAAACTATGATGATTTAATCGAGAAAAGCTCTGCTGAGAATTCAAGGGCTTTGACGTCAGTTACACTTGAGGATGCTCCGGAAAATCATGCTCCTAATCCTCGCACTTGTGTTCACTTAAATGGTTTCATTAATACCCTTGCTCCAAATAATCTAAGGTCGACTTTCAAGTTGACTTCGGAAAGCTATCTCACAGATAATTTCACTAATTCGAAGTGGTGTACGGTCTTCCGTCAAGATATCATAATGGCGCAAGCGGTCATCTTCATTGGTTACTCGCTTTATGATCTTGATATACAGAGGGTGCTTCATTCGGAAGATGTAAGGTCGAAATGTATATTTATTACTGCTCCTTCTCCTGATGAGGTTGACGAGGCGTTGCTGCCAATTTTTGGTGAATTATTTCCTATAGGGGTGCAAGCTGCTGCGAGCGCTCTGAATTCGCTAAAGAATACTCATAGTCCACTGCCTCCACCAACGACGTTTCTGTCACTCAAAGAGTTTAACCCGTCTGTGACAGTAAGAGAGCCCTCTAACTCTGATGTTGAAAAGTTATTCTTGTATGGTGATGTTGAAAGCTCTCTTATTGGTTATCACCTTTCGGCAGTAGAGGGTAGGTCATATATCGCAGCGCGGCAGTCGTTGGTTGATATACCTGAATTCGTCATGACAAGACATGATGTCGTGCTAACTTCTGACCTTGGGAATGGTAAAAGTGTAGCAGTGGAGCAGGTTATTCATGAGCTTGCATCAAGAGGTGCTAAGGTTTATCGCTTTAGTACTGACAATAAAGCGGCTCGCAAGGAAGTTGGCACTTTATTGAGGAATGATGTACCTACAATCATTGTTATCGATAACTATGTGCCATACCTTGACTTCATCGACTTCGTCAGTATGAGGCGGACTGGAAGGCCGATTAGGTTTTTGCTAACGGCTCGGTCTCATGTGCACGAAGCATTTAGAGATCGTCTCGAGGTGGCGCTTGGCACCACTGAAATTTTAGAAGTTGATATTAATCGGCTTTCTCGTATTGAGATAAATTCAGTAATATCTTTGATTGACAGTTACGGGTTGTGGGGCGAGTACTCCGCGTATTCAGATTCTGATAAGTATCATCTGGTATCTAAAGGTTGCGATGCGCAGCTTCATCAAGTGTTGTTGAAGATCTATAATTCCCCGCAGATCTCTGAGCGGATATCGGAAATATTTGGCTCGTTGAGCGACGATGTAAGACGTGTGATCATTGGCGTTTTTATACTCAGTGCTGCTGGTTTTAGTAGCGATCGGACAATGATTAATGAGTTACTTGTTGGCGCTCCCTTGATTAAGCTGTCGAATGCAGATAGAGCTGCCGTTAAGCTTTTTTGGGATGACACAACAGGGAGGATTCGTCTCAAGTCATCCGTTCTTGCTGAGTACTATCTTACTAATCTCTCGGAAGCTTCGGAGGTTGTAGAGATTCTTATTGAGATGTTCTTGCAGGCTCATAATAAAACAGAGCTTGGTCCTGAGTTTGAGTCCTTTATGCGAAGCCTGATGAGCTTCTCTTCGCTTCAGAAAATGCTTCCCCGGACAGGTCTGCGAAATTCAACTATATTCTTTTATGAATCAATCCAGAATTTAAAGTTTACGCGTAAAAATCCACATTATTGGCTGCAGTATGCGATTGCAAGGCTGTCGTTTGAGGATAATGTTGACGAGATTTCGCCGTATTTTCAATCGGCATATAAATTTGCGCAAAGTATTAATTATGATACTTATCAGATTGATAACCATTATGCGCGATTCCTTTTGGTTAAAGCCTCTAGGGAAAAGGATGTGGCAAGCTCGATTGAATTGTATCGAGAGTCAAAGGGGATTTTGTTGAAGCAGATGCTTCACGAAAAGAAACATTATCCTTATAGAGTGGCAGCATCTATTTCTGACTTTATTTCTGTACATCTTGCGGAGCTTTCAGACGGTCATAAGGCTGATATTTCTCGCTTTTGCGAGGATGTTGTGGCGCGTATTAAGACCTTGCCTGCGGAAGTTAAGTCCCATAAGCATGTCAGAAGCTGTCAGGTTTCGTTGGAGCGGGTTGTTCAAAATTTTTTGCATACTTAGCTGATAGTAGCGGTGGCGGTTAGAGTGGGTTTCTATTTCGCTATATTTTGCTGTTTATCAATCTTGCAACTGAGGTTGTTCTATATCTCAATTGAAAATTCGGCGATCATGCGGCTGTTGCAGGAACGGGAAAAGGGGGTGGGTTGAATAGTATCGCTTGACATGCTCTGGATTTCGTCCGGGAAGCGGGGGCAGGCTTATTTTCAGTTGGAAAATTAACCATTCTCCCTAGCAACCATGGTCCTTGGTTGGATGTGGGCGGGGATACAAAAAAGACCGCGGAGCTGGGCTCCGCGGCCTTGACTTATACAGCCACGGTCAACGGCGACGCCGCCACTGCAAGCGCCAGCAGCGCTTTAGAAATCCTCATGTTCAGCACCGCATCACTGAGCATTTCCCGATGCCGTGCATCGGGCGGATCGGGCAGATAGGCAGCCCTGAGTATCGCTCTGTTGAGATGTTCTGAAGCCCGCTTGATGGCCTCTTCATGAGAGAGGCCAGGACCTACGCAAAGAGTGGGTGGTGGATCGGGAACAAGCTTTTTCATCGTATTTCCTCAAGTAGTGAAGCGATTGAAAACCTGCTGTCAAACAGGAGGGTGGCAACTGTGCGCGGGTTGACAGACCAGGACTTGAGGACAACCTGGCGCGCACGAATGCGCCCACACGCACAGCCGCCATAACGACTAGCGATCCTCAAGAAACCCGGCCTGTCACAACCGGTCGTTGTGTTCAACGACCGACGCAGACTAGGCAGTGATTCCAAGGGAAGCAACTAATAAGCGGGTCGGGGAGTATGCTTGGGAAATTGCCTACAAGAAAGTCGGAAATCGAGGAAGTTTTGCCGCTAAATGCGACATTTTTTAGCGATGTGTATCAGCCGGGTATCAGCGGTTCAAGAAGCCCTCCGCCAGTTTCCCGAAGAACAACATTTCCACCGGGCCAGTCAGCACCACGGCGCCGACCCCATCCCACTGAACCGTGACACTCCCGCCATCACATTCGACCCTGACCACGTTATCCAGCAACCCACGGCGAATGCCATTCACCGCAGCGCCACATGAGCACGAGCCTGAACCCTGGGGCACGCCTCCGCCTCGCTCCCAGATACGCAACCGGATGTGCTGTCGGTTGATGACCTGGACGAAGTGCACATTTGTCCTGGCGGGAAACAGCAGGTTCTTTTCCAGCGCAGGCCCAACGGCGGCAACGTCCACCGCCGCCAGGTCGTCCACAAAATAGGTGCAGTGCGGGTTGCCCATGCTCACGGCGGCAGGATTGCCGGCAATGGGCAAGGAGGCGGTATCCAGTTCTCGCGCCAAAGGGATATCGGCCCAGTCGAGCATCGGTTGCCCCATGCTGACCGAGATCTCGCCGGTGGCGGTTCGCGCGCAGGTGAGGCGGCCACGGTTGGTTCGCAAGACTACGGACGAGGTGTCGCTTTCGCGCATGAGGATATCGGCGGCACCGCGGGTTGCGCTTCCGCAGGTGTCCAGGGGGGAGCCGTCGGCATTCCAGAACAGCAGCTGCGCATCGGCGTCATCACAGGCGCGCAGTAGGGCCAGTTGATTGAAGCCGACACCCCGGTTGCGGTCACCCATTTTGCGGGCGAGGTGTTCGGTGATCGGGACTTGGGCGGTTCTGGCGTCGACGATTACAAAGTCGTCGCCGTTGGCGTGCATCTTGTAAAAACTCAGGGGCATTCGCTGAACCTGCGTCGAGAAGAGGTGGGGCACTTGGCTGTGAGGGTGTCCAACGCTACATCAATCCAGCGCCTCTTGGTCAAGCAGCCGGGGAGGTGATACCCAAGCAAAAGGGGTTCAATCGTCGTGACGCCCTATAACTCTCAAGGGTGTCGGTCGCTTTTGGCTGGTTTTGAAGCGTCCCGCCGTATAACGTGATCCGAACGGACCAATGAAGTTGGAGGATCCATGACAACAGCACACGAAGCAGCTCAGCGCAGCTCCCGCGTAGCCCACGTCCAGGCCACCAATAACCTCGAGGGCGTTCGCGTGAGTGCCTATATGTCCTCCAAGATGGTGGACTACGAGAAAGGGCGCATTTCTTCGGCAGAGCTCGTAGCAGCCGTGAAAGCCCGCTACGGCATCGATGGCTGATTTTCCCACTCCTGCCTCTGGCCCCGATGACCACTATTACTTCGCGGGCTATTCGGTTGAGCTGATTCGCCTCATCAAACTGAACGCATCGCCCCTGACCACCTCCTGAGCCTTCGCCGCTGGATAGCGTTGCCGAATGGAGCCGAACCGTTCCCTTTTTCAGAACGGAGAGACCGGTAGAAGCTTGCCGAATTGCAGAATACGCTCCGCAGTCAGCACGCCCATCATGATCAGGGTGAGAAACGTCAGGCTGCACAGCACCAGTGGCAACTTGGTGACAGCAAACCGAACCCCACCGAGAACACCGGGATACTGCTTCAGGTACGCCTTGGCGATTCGACGATAAGCGCCGCCCGAGAGAAACGCCCAAAGGAAGAACAAGGCCGTGACGATCATGGCGAAAGGTCGTGGGTCCTGGAATTGCAGGCAGGTCAGGCCGGCACTGATCGCGAACAGCGAGCCGATGTCCTGGGAAGAGCGGAAATAGCGTTCGGCGATGGCTTCGTCATCGGACTTGAAGATCATGCGGGGTCCTTAGGCTGTTGGCATGTGGATGAATAGTGGCGTGGCGAATCCGGCGGCGCACTCTCGCTCCTCATAGCTCGCCAATCCGGTCCAGCTCCCGTTTGAGCTGCTCTCGGTCAAGCCGGTCGAACGGCAACCCGAAGAAGGCCCGGCAGCGAACATCGATGCGGGCCAGCGTGGCGCGGAAAGCGGCATCGATCAGCGCCTCGTCCGCGTTGATATCCGAAGGATCCTCCAGCCCCCAGTGCGACTTCACGGCAGGCCCGAAATACACCGGGCAGGCTTCGCCGGCGGCCTTGTCGCAGACGGTAATCACGATGTCCGGCGGGTTGCCTTCGAACGCGTCGTTGCCCTTGCTGCTCAGGCCCGCAGTGGAAATACCGGCCTGGCGCAGCGCACCGAGCGTGCGGGGCAATACCTGCCCGCGGGGGAAGCTGCCCGAACTGATCGCCTCGAACCCCGGCGGCGCCAGGTGGTTGAACAGCGCTTCGCAGAGGATGCTGCGACAACTGTTGGCGGTGCACATGAACAAGACTCGCATGGGAAGCTCCTTCGCCTGGCGGCGGACGTCAGAGGCTCAGGCGCAGAGCCAGGGCCGAGAGGGTGACCAGCAATACCGGCAGTGTCAGCACAATGCCGACCCTGAAGTAGTAACCCCAGGTGATGCGCATGCCCTTGCGCTCCAGCACGTGGAGCCAGAGCAGCGTGGCGAGGCTGCCGATGGGGGTGATTTTCGGGCCGAGGTCGCAGCCGATGACGTTGGCGTAGATCATCGCTTCACGCACCACACCTTCTGCACCGCTGGCCTGGATCGACAGGGCGCCGACCAGCACGCTGGGCATGTTGTTCATTACCGAAGACAGCAGTGCGGAAATCACGCCGGTACCGAGCGTGGCGCTCCATAGCCCGTGTTCTGCAAGCCGGTCCAGAAGATGGGTGAGCAAATCGGTGAGACCGGCGTTCTTCAGGCCGTACACCACCAGGTACATGCCGAGGGAGAACACCACTACCTGCCATGGTGCTTCGCGCAGCACCCGGCGGGTGGAGATGCGCCGGCCACGTGCTGCGACGGCGAAAAGGATCAGTGCGCAGAGCGCAGCCACGGCACTGATGGGGATGCCCAAGGGTTCAAGGACAAACAGGCCGGCCAGCAGCGCCAGCAGCACCCACCAACCGATGTTGAAGGTGTCGTGGTCGTGGATGGCTTCGCTGGGCTGTTTCAAGGCAGCAAGCGGGTAATGCCTGGGGATATCGCGGCGGAAGAACAGGAACAGCACCAGCAGGGTGGTGGCCACGCTGGCCAGGTTCACCGGCACCATGACCGAGGCGTACTCTGCGAAACCGAGGCTGAAGTAGTCGGCCGAGACGATGTTCACCAGGTTGGAAACCACCAGCGGCAGGCTTGCCGTGTCGGCAATGAAGCCGGCGGCCATCACGAACGCCAGGGTGGCTGGAGGCGAGAAGCGCAGTGCCAGGAGCATGGACATGACGATGGGCGTCAGTATCAGCGCCGCGCCATCGTTGGCGAACAGTGCCGATACGGCGGCGCCGAGCAGTATGCAAAAGGCGAACAGACGGTAGCCGCTGCCCTTCGCCCATCGTGCGACATGCAGCGCAGCCCATTCGAAGAAGCCGGCCTCGTCCAGCAGCAGGCTGATGACGATGACCGCGATGAACGTGGCGGTAGCGTTCCAAACGATGGCCCATACAGTCGGGATGTCGTGCAGGGAAACCGTCCCTGCCGCCAGGGCAATGATCGCCCCCAGCGAGGCGCTCCAGCCCACACCGAGTCCTTTGGGCTGCCAGATGACCAGCGCAAGGGTAAAAACGAAGACAGCAATGGCGACCAGCATCCAGGTTTCTCGCTTGGTGATCAGCAGCAGGCGGCATCACGGACGGGGCGACCGTCCATGTTCTTGAGTCGGAGGGCGTTATCGGCGAGCCACGACGTGTTGGCCTGCAAGGTCACCTGCAGCATTTCGTGCACCCAGGCCGGAAGCTCCGGGTTGAGGCGGTAATACACCCATTGCCCTTGCCGGCGGTCCAGCAACAGGCCGTTGCTACGCAACTGGGCGAGGTGGCGGCTGATCTTGGGTTGGCTATCGTCCAGCGCGCACATCAGCTCGCACACACAAAGCTCGCCCAGGCTGGCGATCAACAGGGTCGCGCGAGCGCGGGTTTCGTCGGAGAGGCACTTGAAGACGTCGGGCGGGGAAATCATGGGGGCGCCTATACATATGGAAAATCGAATATACGTATTTCCATATGTTTCTGGCAAGACTGCTTTGACCGACCTCGCCAGCCACTAGCGTTTCAGCAACGACACCTTCATCAACCGCCGAAACGTCGGACACGCCAGGTGATCCTTCTCCGGACACTGCGCCGCATGCCGCAGCCCCTTGCTCATCGCCTGCAAGCGCTTGACCTGCGCATCGATCTCGTCGGCCCTGGCCACCAGCATGTGCCGGTCCACCTGCAGGTCCACCAGCATCGCGCCCACCTCATCCAGGGAAAACCCCGCCGTCTGGCCCAGGGCGATCAGGGCCAGGCGGTCTTCCACGTCCGCCGCGAACTGGCGCCGCTGGCCGTGGCCGGCGAGGGACTGGAGCAGGCCGATCTTCTGGTAGTAACGCAGCGTCGAGGCCGGTACTCCGGTGCGTTTGGCGACGTCGGCAATGTCCATTGGCGAACCCTTGACTTGAAGTTGACTTCAACTTCTATCCTGCGCGGCATGTTTCGATTTCGTCAACGTGCCGAGGGGATTTGCCATGTTTTCCATTGTGTTGATCGGGGTGGGTGCCACGCTGGTCATGGACCTGTGGACGCTGTTGCTCAAGCGGCTTGGGGTCGCCACCCTGAATTACGCCATGCTCGGGCGCTGGGCCGGGCATTTGTTGAAGGGGCGCGTGCATCATCAGGGGATTGCCAAGAGTGAACCGGTGGCCCACGAGCTGGCCTGGGGCTGGGTGCTGCATTATGCGATAGGGCTGCTGTTCGCGGCCGGGTTGGTGGGGCTGGTGGGAGAAGGGTGGTTGCGTCAGCCGACACTGGCTCCGGCCTTGCTCTTCGGAGTTGCGACGGTGCTGGCGCCATGGTGCGTGATGCAGCCGGCGATGGGGGCGGGGTTCTTTGCCAGTAAAACGCCGACGCCGTGGCGGAACCGGGGGCGGAGTTTGATGACGCATGTGGTGTTCGGCTGCGGGCTGTTCCTGGCCGCTTGGGCGGTTGCAGGCCTCCTCTAACTAAAGAGCACCGCGAACCCTGTGGGAGCGGGTTCACCCGCGATTGCTATTGTGAACCCACTACCGCAATCGCGGGTGAACCCGCTCCCACAGAGTACGCGTCGTGCTTTGGAAACTGTTCTCTGCGCGACAGCCCAGCCTGAAAGGCTGGGCGGACTCCCACAGGGTTCGCGGCGCTAATGAATGGCAGGATGCAATTTTGCCCCCGCTCCGCTAGCATTAGCGGTCTCTCCCCGCTCGTTCAGGTTGCGACGTTTTTCATGAGTTATCAGGTCCTTGCACGTAAATGGCGTCCGCGCTCGTTCCGCGAAATGGTCGGCCAGACCCACGTGCTCAAGGCCTTGATCAACGCACTCGATAACCAGCGCCTGCACCATGCCTATCTGTTCACCGGCACCCGCGGGGTCGGCAAGACCACCATCGCGCGGATCATCGCCAAGTGCGTGAACTGCGAAACCGGCATCACCTCGACCCCCTGCGGCACCTGCTCGGTGTGCCGGGAGATCGACGAGGGCCGCTTCGTCGACCTGATCGAGATCGACGCCGCGAGCCGGACCAAGGTCGAGGACACCCGCGAACTGCTGGATAACGTGCAGTACGCGCCGAGCCGCGGGCGCTTCAAGGTCTACCTGATCGACGAAGTGCACATGCTTTCCAGCCATTCCTTCAACGCCCTGCTGAAGACCCTGGAAGAGCCGCCGCCCTACGTCAAGTTCATCCTGGCCACCACCGACCCGCAGAAGCTGCCGGCGACCATCCTGTCCCGCTGCCTGCAGTTCTCCCTGAAGAACATGACCCCCGAGCGGGTGGTCGAGCACCTGAGTCATGTGCTCGGTGTGGAGAACGTGCCGTTCGAGGACGATGCCCTGTGGTTGCTCGGCCGCGCTGCCGACGGGTCGATGCGCGACGCCATGAGCCTGACCGACCAGGCCATCGCCTTTGGCGAGGGCAAGGTCCTGGCCGCCGATGTGCGGGCGATGCTCGGGACCCTCGACCATGGCCAGGTCTACGGCGTGCTCCAGGCCTTGCTGGAAGGCGATGCCCGGGCGCTGCTGGAGGCCGTGCGCCATCTGGCCGAGCAGGGGCCGGACTGGAACGGTGTGTTGTCGGAAATGCTCAACGTGCTGCACCGCGTGGCCATCGCCCAGGCGCTGCCCGAGGCGGTGGACAACGGCCAGGGCGATCGCGACAAGGTACTGGCGCTGGCCCAGGCCCTGCCGGCCGAGGATGTGCAGTTCTACTACCAGATGGGCCTGATCGGCCGGCGTGACCTGCCCCTGGCGCCGGACCCGCGTGGCGGCTTCGAGATGGTGTTGCTGCGCATGCTGGCGTTCCGTCCGGCGGACAGCGGCGATGCCCCGGGCACGACGCTAAAGCCAGTGGGGATCAGCCAGGCCACGACTGATTCCCCGGCACCGGTGGCCCCGGTTGCGATCGCCGCACCCGCCCCGGAGCCTGTCAGTGCTCCCGCTCCGGTCGTCGAGACGGTGCCTGAGCCCGCGCCCGAGCCAGCGCCGCAACCCGAACCGGAACCCGAGCCCGTTGTCGCAGCCGAGCCCGAGCCGGAAATCGAGGAAGTCACCGACCTGCCCTGGGAAGACCCGATTCCCGTGGCCGTCGCTGCACCTGAACCCGAGCCAGCCCCGGCCCCTGTCGCCGCCGCGCCGCCTGCCGCCCCGCGCGAAGAACCGCCCCACGACGACCAGGCCTACGCCCCCGCCGGCATGGACCGCGACGACGAGCCGCCGCCGGACGACGATTACTACATGGGCGAAGTGGACCCGGCCGGCTACAGCTACCTGGACGAACTGGCCACCGAGCACGCCGCCGAACTCAGCGCCGAGCCGGCCCCGGAGCCGGAGCCCGAGCCCGCTGCGCAACCGGCCACGGGCCTGGCCTTGCAATGGCTGGAGCTGTTCCCGCACCTGCCGATTTCCGGCATGACCGGGAGCATCGCGGCCAACTGCACCCTGGTCAGCGCCGAAGGCGACAACTGGCTGCTGCACCTGGACCCGAACCACAGTGCCCTGTTCAACGCCACCCAGCAGCGCCGCCTGAACGAGGCGCTGAACCAGCACCTGGGCCGCACCCTGAACCTGAGCATCGAGCTGATCCGCCCCGAGCAGGAAACCCCGGCCCAGGCCGCGGCACGCAAGCGGGCCAACCGCCAGCGCGAGGCCGAGCAGTCGATCGAGAACGACCCGTTCATCCAGCAGATGATCCAGAAGTTCGGTGCCAGCGTGCGCCACGATACTATTGAACCTGTCGACGCCGTGGTGACCCAAGGCGAATAACCCCTATCCAGCGCCGCGCCCGGTGTGCGGTGAGTCATACAACTACCGAGGTGATTTCTCATGATGAAAGGTGGCATGGCCGGCCTGATGAAGCAGGCGCAGCAGATGCAGGAAAAGATGGCCAAGATGCAGGAAGAACTGGCCAACGCCGAAGTGACCGGTCAATCCGGCGCCGGCCTGGTCAGCGTGGTCATGACCGGTCGTCATGACGTCAAGCGCATCAGCCTGGACGACAGCCTGATGCAGGAAGACAAGGAAGTGCTGGAAGACCTGATCGCCGCCGCCGTGAACGACGCCGTGCGCAAGGTCGAGCAGAACAGCCAGGACAAGATGAGCGGCATGACCGCAGGCATGCAGTTGCCGCCTGGTTTCAAGATGCCGTTCTAAGGCGGCATCCGCTGTACCCACGGTGGGAGCACGGCCTTGAGGTCGTCGCTCCCACCGTCGTTTCTCCCATTCGATGATTTGCCGGGCCTTTTACCATGAGCTTCAGTCCCCTGATTCGCCAGTTGATCGACGCCTTGCGCACCCTGCCGGGCGTGGGCCAGAAAACCGCCCAGCGCATGGCCTTGCAACTGCTGGAGCGCGACCGCAGCGGCGGTACGCGCCTGGCCGAGGCGTTGACCAAGGCCATGGAAGGGGTCGGCCATTGCCGTCAGTGCCGCACCCTGACCGAGCAGGAGTTGTGCCCGCAATGCGCTGATCCGCGCCGTGACGACACGCTGCTGTGCGTGGTGGAAGGGCCGATGGACGTCTACGCGGTGGAGCAGACCGGTTATCGCGGGCGTTATTTCGTGCTCAAGGGGCATCTGTCGCCGCTGGATGGCCTGGGGCCGGAGGCGATCGGCATTCCGCAGTTGATGGCGCGGATCGAGGAGCAGGGCACCTTTACCGAGGTGATCCTGGCCACCAACCCGACGGTGGAAGGCGAGGCGACGGCGCATTACATCGCCCAGCTGCTGGCGGACAAGGGCCTGGTGGCCTCGCGGATCGCCCATGGGGTGCCGCTGGGCGGGGAACTGGAGCTGGTGGATGGTGGGACGCTGGCTCACTCGTTTGCCGGGCGCAAACCGATTTCCCTCTGAGCATTGTGTTGTTGCTGAGGGCCCCATCGCCGGCAATGCCGGCTCCCACAAGGTTCAGTGTCAACCTCGATACCTGTGGGAGCCGGCGTTGCCGGCGATAGGGCCCTCAAGCCGGTCAGTATTCGCTAAGCGAAAACTCGGTCAGGCAGAACGTCTCCACCTGCGCATCGCGCAGTTTCTGCGAGCCGCCCAGCTCGGGCAGGTCGATGATGGCCGCCGCTTCATACACCGCAGCGCCCATGCGCCGCACCAGGCTCGCCGCCGCCAGCAAGGTCCCGCCGGTGGCAATCAGGTCGTCGAAGATCAGTACCTTGTCGCCTTCGCACAGGCTGTCGGCATGCACTTCCAGGAAGGCTTCGCCGTATTCGGTCTGGTAGCCCTGGCTGATGACGTCGGCCGGCAGCTTGCCCTGCTTGCGGAACAGGATCAGCGGCTTGTTCAGTTCATGGGCGATGATCGAGCCGATCAGGAAGCCACGGGCGTCCATGGCGCCGATATGGCTGAAGTCGGCCTCGACATACCGCTCGATGAATTGGTCCATGACATGGCGCAGCCCGCGGGGTGATTGGAACAGCGGGGTGATGTCGCGGAAGATCACGCCGGGCTTGGGGAAGTCCACGACCGGGCGGATGAGGGATTTGAGGTCAAAGCTGTCGCTGGGCATGGAACGGGTATCCTGATGGGCAAAACGCCCGCCAGTATACCCGTTCGCGCGAGGAATCAGGCTTCCAGTGCGCCACCGGCCAGCGCGCAGAGCTGGATCGGGTCGAGGATGCGCACTTCCTTGCCTTCGGCCTCGATCAGGCCGTTCTGCTGGAAGCGGGTGAACACGCGGGATACGGTTTCCACCGCCAGGCCCAGGTAATTGCCGATTTCGTTGCGCGACATGCTCAGGCGGAACTGGTTGGCCGAATAACCCCGGGCGCGGAAGCGTGCGGAGAGGTTGACCAGGAAGGTGGCGATGCGTTCGTCGGCGGTTTTCTTCGAGAGCAGCAGCATCATCTGCTGGTCGTCGCGAATCTCCCGGCTCATCACCCGCATCAACTGGCGACGCAATTGCGGCAGTTGCACCGACAGCTCGTCCAGGCGCTCGAACGGAATCTCGCACACCGAGGTGGTTTCCTGGGCCTGGGCCGAGACCGGATAGGCTTCGGTGTCCATGCCGGACAGCCCGACCAGTTCGCTGGGCAGGTGGAAGCCGGTGATCTGCTCTTCGCCGCCATCGCTGAGGCTGAAGGTTTTCAGGGCGCCGGAGCGCACCGCGTAGACAGAGCCGAAGTTGTCACCCTGCCGGAACAGAAACTCGCCTTTCTTCAGGGGTCGCCCGCGTTTGACGATTTCATCCAGTGCGTCCATGTCTTCCAGGTTCAGCGACAACGGCAGGCACAGGGGCGCCAGGCTGCAATCCTTGCAATGAGCCTGGTTGTGAGGGCGCAGTTTAACTGGCTCAGACATTTCATCGATCCTTGTGGGAAAGCACACATAGAATGCAAGGGTAACCCAGCCGGGCTACTGTAGGCCAGCTTGCTCTGTTTTGGTGCGTCTTCCGCTCAAGTTCGCGGCTTTGCCGCCGATACACCGTCATGGATCTTTTTCCCCAGGCAGGCCGCGCCATGCTGACCGTCGATATCAAGAGCACTCGCCAGGCAATCCTCGCCAATCAGGCGCAAACCTCCGCCAAACAGGCTGAAGAGGCGCGCCAGAGCGGTTCCGCGCCGTCCGAGGGGATCAAGGTCGACCTGTCCCTCAAGGGCCTGGAAGTCGCCAGCAAACAGCAGGGCGACGCCGATATCGACGAAAGCGGGCTGCCCGAGTCCGTTCGTCAGTTGCTCAAGATGATCCGCAAACTGCAAAGGGAACTGGCCGAGGCCAACCGCCAGCTCCAGGCGTTGATGCGCGATCGTTCCCTCGATCCGGTTGAAATGCAGAAAAAGACCGCCGCCTTGCAGGCCCGGGTCAGCGCCTTGTCCGCGTCGTTGAACACCGTCAATTTCGGACTGGTCCGGGCCATGAGCCAGGCCGATCTGACACCGGACCAGGTCGGCAAGGCCATGAAGCTGCTGGTCTAGATCACCCGCGAGAAACGCTGGCGGTTGGTCAGGTCCAGATACGCGTCGAACACCATGCACACCGAGCGCACCAGCAGGCGGCCGGCCGGCAGCACGCTGATGCCGTCGCTGCGCAGTTCGATCAGACCGTCCTTGGCCATCACTTTCAATGCCGGCCATAGCTCCTTGAAGTAGCCGTGGAAGTCGATGGTGAAGGCCTGTTCGATACGCTCGAAATCCAGTTCGAAATGGCAGATCAGGTCCTGGATCACGGCCCGGCGCACGCGGTCGTCCTGGTTGCAGATCAGCCCGCGACGGGTTGCCAGTTGCGCGGCGTCGAGGGCGTTCTGGTAGTCGGCCAGGTCGCTGCTGTTCTGGCAGTACAGGTCGCCGATCTGGCTGATGGACGACACGCCCAGGCCGATCAGGTCGCAGTGGCCGTGGGTGGTGTAGCCCTGGAAATTGCGTTGCAGGGTGCCTTCTTCCTGGGCGATGGCCAGTTCGTCGTCGGGCAGGGCGAAGTGGTCCATGCCGATGTAGCGGTAGCCGGCGCCGGTCAGTTGCTCGATGGTGCGGTGGAGCATTTCCAGCTTGGCCGCAGGGGCCGGCAGGTCGCTGCTGTCGATGCGCCGCTGGGGCATGAAGCGTTCCGGCAGGTGTGCGTAGTTGAACACCGAGAGGCGGTCGGGCTGCAGCTTGATCACTTCCTCTACGGTGCGGGCGAAGCCTTCCGGGGTCTGCTTGGGCAGGCCGTAGATCAGGTCGAGGTTGATCGAGCGGAATTGCAGGGTGCGTGCCGCTTCGATGATGGTGCGGGTCTGCTCCAGGCTCTGCAGGCGGTTGATCGCTCGCTGCACGGCCGGGTCGAGGTCCTGCACGCCGAGGCTGACACGGTTGAAGCCCAGTTCGCGGAGCAGGCCCATGGTCGACCAGTCGGCCTCGCGCGGGTCGATCTCGATGCCGTAGTCGCCGGAATCATCGTCCAGCAGGTTGAAGTGCTGGCGCAGGTGGGCCATCAGTTCGCGCAGTTCAACGTGGCTGAGGAAGGTCGGGGTGCCACCGCCGAAGTGCAACTGCTCCACGGTCTGTCCCGGGTCGAGGTGGCAGGCGATCAGCTGGATTTCCTGCTCCAGGCGTTGCAGGTAGGGCTGGGCGCGGGCGCGGTCCTTGGTGATGACCTTGTTGCAGGCGCAGTAGTAGCAGATGTTGGCGCAGAACGGCACATGAACGTACAGGGACAGCGGACGCGCCGCGCGACGGCTGTCGCGCAGGGCATGGAGCAGGTCGAAGGAGCCGATCTCGCTGTGCAGTTGCACTGCGGTCGGGTAGGAGGTGTAGCGCGGGCCGGCCAGATCGTAGCGGCGGATCAGGTCAGAGTCCCATTGGAGGGCGTCGTACATGGTGGCAGTCCCAGGAATTACGGCAGTGTCCGGAGTCTAGGGAGCGCCACGTACATCGGTGTTGATTTGCATCAAGCCCGCTTCAGTGGCCCATGAGCCAGTGCTGGTGCGGGCCGGGCAGGGTCCACAGGCCGAACAGGATCACCAGCAGGCCACCGGCGATGCGCACCCCGCGCTGGCGCAACAGGGCGTTGCTACGCTCGGCGACCAGGCCGGTGGCGAGCAGGACCGGCCAGGTGCCGACGCCGAACGCCAGCATCAGCAGGGCGCTGTTGATGGCGCTGCCCTGGCTGGCGGCCCAGAGCAGGGTGCTGTAGACCAGGCCGCAGGGCAGCCAGCCCCACAGGGCGCCCAGCAGCAGGGCGCGGGGCAGGCTGGACACCGGCAGCAGGCGCGTCGCCACTGGCTGGATATGCCGCCATAGGCCACGCCCCAGGGCTTCCACGCGGGTCAGGCCGCTCCACCAGCCGGCCAGGTACAGGCCCATGGCGATCAACAGCAGCGCGGCGAGCACGCGCATCGCCGTGGCCAGCGGGCTGCCGGCCAGGGCCCAGCCGGCCAGGCCCAGCAGCAGGCCGGCGCTGGCGTAGCTGAGCACGCGGCCCAGGTTGTAGGCGATCAGCAGGCGCAGGCGGCGGCCGCGCTGTTCGGGCGGGATGGCCAGGGTCAGGGCGCCCATCAGGCCGCCGCACATGCCCAGGCAATGGCCGCCGCCGAGCAGGCCGAGGATCAGGGCAGAGCCGAGCAGGGGCAGCAGTTCAACCACGGGCAGGCGGCTCCGGCTTGTCGTCCGTAGCGGCTTGCTCGCCTTTTACCGCGGCCTGGTGCTTGGGGTCCTGGTCATCGAACAGGATGCTGTGGGCCGGGCCGTCGAGGTCCTCGTACTGGCCGCTGTCCACCGCCCAGAAGAAGATGTACACGGCGATGCCGACCAGGACCAGGGCGGCGGGAATCATCACGTAGAGTGCGGGCATGGCAGTTCCTCAGGCGGGCGCGGCATGGGGCGCGGCGGGTGCGGGCTGCGCCGCCACGCTGCCGCGCAGCCGGGTCAGGCGCAGGGCATTGAGCACCACGATCAGCGAACTGACCGACATGCCGACCGCCGCCCACACCGGGGTAATCCAGCCAAGGGCGGCAAACGGCAGCATAAGGCCATTGTAGAGCGCGGCCCAGCACAGATTCTCGATGATGATCCGCCGGGTGCGGCGGGCCAGGACGAAGGCCTGCACCAGGCTGTCGAGGCGGTTGGACAACAGCACCGCGTCGGCGCTGGTCTTGGCCAGGTCGGTGGCCGAGCCCATGGCGATGCTGATATCCGCCGCCGCCAGCACCGGCACGTCGTTGACCCCGTCGCCCAGCATCAGCACCTTGCGCCCTTCGGCCTGCAGGGCCTTGAGGCGCTGCAGCTTGTCGTCCGGGCGCAGGCTGCCGATGGCCTGGTCGATGTTCAGTTCGGCAGCGACGCTGGCGACCATTGGCGAGCTGTCGCCGGACAGCAGCAGGGTTCTCCAGCCACGGGCGCGACAGGCGTCGAGCAGGTCGGCGGCGTCGTGGCGCAGGCGGTCGTCGAGGACGAACCAGGCCAGCGGGCCTTGCTGGTCACCGAGCAGCAGCCATTGGCCGGGTTCGTCGGGCATCGGCGGCACTGGCGCGCCGCTTGGCTCGCAACTGAAGGCAGCCTGGCCGATACGCAGCAGGCGGCCTTCGACCTGGCCTTCCAGGCCCAGGCCCGGGGTGCTTTGCACTGCTTCGGCCACTGCGGTGGTGCGGCCGAAAGCGCGGGCGATCGGGTGTTCGGAGCGGTTTTCCAGGGCAGCGGCAAGGCGCAGGCAGTGATCGGCATCGAGCCCGGCCAGCGGGCGGATGGCGCGCAGGGTCAGGCGACCTTCGGTGAGGGTGCCGGTCTTGTCGAAGATGACCGTGTCGATCTGGTTCAGGCCTTCCAGCACATGGCCGCGGGTCAGCAGCAGGCCAAGGCGGTGCAGGGTGCCCGTGGCCGCGGTGAGGGCAGTCGGGGTGGCGAGGGACAGGGCGCAAGGGCAGGTCGCCACCAGCATCGCCAGGACGATCCAGAAGGCCCGCTCGGCGTCGATCTGCCACCACAGCAGGCCGATGCCGAGGGCGGCGAGCAGGCTGAACAGCAGGAACCATTGCGAGGCGCGGTCGGCGATTTCCGCCAGGCGCGGTTTTTCCGACTGCGCCCGCTCCAGCAGGCGGACGATGGCGGAAAGCCGGGTGTCGTGGCCCAGGGCCTGGACCTCCACGGTCAGTACGCTTTCGACATTGAGGGTGCCGGCGGTGACGCTGTCGCCGGTCTGCCGCGGGCGGGGCAGGTATTCGCCGGTCAGCAGGGATTCGTCGATGCTCGACTGGCCGTCGACGATGCGCCCGTCGGCCGGTATCACCGCGCCTGGCCGGACCTGCACGCGGTCGCCGATCTGCAGTTCGCGCAGGAGGATGCGCTCGCTGTTGCCGGCGGCATCCAGGCGCAGGCACGAGGCTGGCAGCAGGTTGACCAGTTGCGCGGTGGCCGCGGCAGTGCGCTCGCGGGCGCGGCGCTCCAGGTAGCGGCCAGCGAGCAGGAACAGGGCGAACATGCCCACCGCATCGAAATACAGCTCGCCGCTGCCGGTGATGGCCGTCCAGATCCCGGCGGCATAGGCCAGGCCGATGGCCAGCGACACCGAAACGTCCATGGTCAGGTGGCGGGTGCGCAGGTCGCGGGCGGCGCCACGGAAGAACGGCGCGCAACTGTAGAAAACGATGGGCGTGGTCAGGAACATCGCTACCCAGCGCAGGATGGTGTGCATTTCGGGGCTGAGGTCGATGTTGAATTCGGGCCAGGTGGCCATGGTCGCCATCATCGCCTGGAACCACAGCAGGCCGGCCACGCCGAGCTGGCGCAGGGCGGTACGGTTTTCCTCGGCCAGTTGCTCGGCGGCGCGGTCGGGCTGGTAGGGGTGGGCGGCGTAGCCGATCCGGCGCAGTTCGGCGAGCAGGCTGGACAGTGGTAACTGACTGTCGGCCCAGCTCACCAGCAAGCGGTGATTGGACAGGTTCAGGCGTGCTTCGGCGACCCCGGGCAGGCTGCGCAGGCGTTTCTCGATCAGCCAGCCACAGGCGGCGCAGCTGATGCCTTCGACCAGCAGGGTGGCTTCGGCCAGCTCGCCTTCATGGCGGACGAAGGGTTGCTGGACATCGGCGCGGTCGTACAGGGCCAGTTCATCGGCCAACTGGCGGGGCAGGGCATCGGGGTTGGCGCTGGCTTCGCTGCGGTGCTGGTAATAGCTCTCCAGCTTGCCGGCAACGATGGCCTCGGCCACCGCCTGGCAGCCGGGGCAGCAGAATGGCCGGGGTTCGCCGAGCACGATGGCAGTGAAGTGGCTGTCGGCGGGGACGGGCAGGGCGCAGTGATAGCAAGGCGTGGGGGTGGTCATGACTGTCTTATCGCAGGTCTTTCGGTGGTTCGCCACGGACCCTGTGGGAGCGGGTTCACCCGCGATGGCGGTGGTGAATGCACTACCGCAATCGCGGGTGAACCCGCTCCCACAGGGGATCGAGGCGTCTATTTATCCAGGTGCTCGGCTCCCTTCAGCTCTTCATCACCCAGCACCAGGGTCGCCCCATGGGCCACATCCTCTTCCTCGAACAACCGCCAGGTCTGCCCCTTTTCCGTCCCCAGCAGTTCAACGAAGCGCCGGCCTTCCACCTTGTCTTCCAGTTGCCCCAGGTACCGTCCCGGCTCGCTGCTCAGGGCCAGGGCGATCTTGCGGTCCTTCTCCGGCTGGGTGGGCGAGATCAGGTTCAGTTCCAGGGCCTGTGGCTGGCTGTCGCCGGTCAGGCGCAGTTCCACTTCACCGGTGACTTCATCCAGGTGCACATTGGCCTTGAGCTTAAGGGTCTGCCCCAGCAGCTCGCGGTCCAGCGAGCGGTTGATGCCCTTGCCGGCCTCGTAGTAGTTGTCGTTGACCAGGTTGTCCGGGTTGTTCACCGCGATGCTGACCATGGTCAGGCTCAGGGTCACCGAGGTGGCGAGGATGCCGATGATGATCCAGGGCCAGAGGTTCTTGTACCAGACGCTGTGAACGGTGTTCGTTGCAGGCATTGGCGTGCTCTCTTAACGGATTTGCGGGCCGATGAAGCGGCTCTTGGCTTCGACTTCCGAAGCGCTGTCGTCGGCGTCCCGGAGAATGAAGGTGACTTCGTTGGTGGTCGACGGCAACTGCTCGGGCGAGACCGACAGCTGCACCGGCAGGCTGACGATGTCGCCGGCCGCGACGCGGATTTCCCTGGCGCCTTCGAGGCGCAGGTTCGGCAGGCCCTGGGCTTCGAGGACGTAGACGTGGTCGCGCTGGTCCTTGTTCATGACCTTCAGGCTGTACACGTTCTCGATCCAGCCCTGGGCGTTCTCGCGGTACAGCACGCGGTCCTTGCTGACGTCGAAGCCGACCAGCGGGCGCATGAGAAAGGCCGTGGCCAGCAGGCCGATCATCGCCAGCAGGACCACGAAGTAGCCGATCAGCCGCGGGCGCAGCAGGTGGGTCTTCTGCCCGGACAGGTTGTGCTCGGTGGTGTAGCTGATCAGCCCGCGCGGGTAGTTCATCTTGTCCATGATGCTGTCGCAGGCGTCGATGCAGGCGGCACAGCCGATGCACTCGATCTGCAGGCCGTCGCGGATGTCGATGCCGGTGGGGCAGACCTGGACGCACATGGTGCAGTCGATGCAGTCGCCGAGGCCCTTGGCTTTGTAGTCCACGTCCTTTTTACGCGGGCCACGGTTCTCGCCGCGACGCGGGTCGTAGGAGACGATCAGGGTGTCCTTGTCGAACATCACGCTCTGGAAGCGCGCGTAGGGGCACATGTACACGCACACCTGTTCGCGCAGCCAGCCGGCGTTGCCGTAGGTGGCGAGGGTGAAGAACCCGACCCAGAAATAGGACCAGCCGTCGGCCTGGCCGGTGAAGAAGTCCACCAGCAGCTCGCGGATCGGTGCGAAGTAACCGACGAAGGTGATGCCGGTAACGAAGCCGATCAGCAGCCAGAGGCTGTGCTTGGCGAACTTGCGCAGGAACTTGTTGCTGCTCATCGGCGCCTTGTCCAGTTTCATGCGCTGGTTGCGGTCGCCTTCGGTGATCTTCTCGCACCACATGAAGATCCAGGTCCACACGCTTTGCGGGCAGGTGTAGCCGCACCAGACACGGCCGGCGAACACGGTGATGAAGAACAGGCCGAAGGCGGCGACGATGAGGATGCCGGAGAGGAGGATGAAGTCCTGGGGCCAGATGGTCGCGCCGAAGATGTAGAACTTGCGCTCCGGCAGGTCCCACCAGACGGCCTGGCGTCCACCCCAGTCGAGCCACACGGTGCCGAAGTAGAGCAGGAACAGCAGGGCCCCGCCCGCCATGCGCAGGTTGCGGAAGATACCGGTGAAGGCCCGGGTGTAGATCTTCTCCCGGGCAGCGTAGAGGTCGACGCCAGTGTCTTTCTTGTTCTTGGCAGGCGGGGTGATGTCTTGTACAGGAATCTGCTTGCTCATCGTCTACAGTCCCACGGCAGTGGAAAAATGCCGCGGCCAGTGCATGCCGACCGCAGTCAGAAGTGTTGCTGCTCTGGCCCGCATCATACGCCTGTGCAGGGGGCCCGGGGCGCGGGTGCGACCTTAGGTCGCGTTGGTTTGCAGCTGGCAATGGTGTAATGGCGATGTCAATTGATGCAGGTCATGAAGTGGCCTGTTAGCGCACGTAATTCGCCGGGTTGACGCGGGCCCTGTGGGAGCGGGTTCACCCGCGATGACGTCGGTGGCATCACTACCGCAATCGCGGGTGAACCCGCTCCCACAGGGTCCGCGTACACCCTTGCATCCGTTGCCAAGAAAAAAGGCCCCACCAGCCTGCACTGACGGGGCCTTGTCTACCGCCGGGCCTTACTGCGCCTCGGCCGGCTTTTCATCCTTGTGCGACAGGCTGTAGACGTAGGCCGCCAGCAGGTGGACCTTGTCGTTGCCCTGGATTTCCTGCTGCGCCGGCATCTGGCCCTGGCGGCCATAACGGATGGTCTGCTGCAGCTGGGCGAAGCTCGAACCGTAGATGAACGCCTGCGGGTGGGTCAGGTTGGGTGCGCCCATCGCCGGGGTGCCTTTACCTTCCGGACCATGGCAGGCCACGCAGTTGGCGGCGAAGATCTTCTGCCCGTTGGCCGGGTCGGCCTTGGTGCCTTCCGGCAGGGTGCGGCCATCGAGCTTGGTCAGCACGTACGCGGCGACGTCTGCCACGCCCTGCTCGCCGATGACTTCGGCCCAGGCCGGCATCACGCCATGGCGACCGGCCATGATGGTCTGCTTGATGGTTTCCGGTTCGCCGCCCCAGCGCCAGTCGTTGTCGGTGAGGTTGGGGAAGCCGTAGGAACCCTTGGCGTCGGAACCGTGGCAGACCGAGCAGTTCGAGGCGAACAGGCGGCCGCCCATCTTCAGCGCTTGCGGATCCTTGGCCACTTCTTCGATTGGCATGGCGGCGAATTTGGCGAAGATCGGCCCGAACTTCGCATCGGCGCGGGCCATTTCCTTCTCCCACTCGTGCACGCCGGTCCAACCGGCCTGGCCGTTGGCGAACTGCACTTGCTTTTCGGTATCCAGGTACTGGTAGCCCGGCAGGATGCCCTTCCAGTTGCCGAGGCCCGGGTACAGCGCCAGGTAGCCGAGGGCGAAGATGATGGTGCCGACGAACAGCATGAACCACCATTTCGGCAGCGGGTTGTCGTATTCCTCGATGCCGTCGAAGGAATGGCCGACGGTTTCTTCGGTGGTTTCGCTGCGCTGGCCCTTGCGGGTGGAGAGCAGCAGCCAGGTCAGGGCGAAGATGGTGCCCAGACTCAGAACGGTGACGTACAGACTCCAGAAGGTAGTCATTCGTTGTTACTCCTAGACGCTTTCTCTTGCGCTTGCTCGACGTGCTTGCTGGCCTCGGGATCATCCGCGAAGGGCAGCATGGTCGCTTCGTCGAACTCGGATTTGCGCCGAGAACTGAACACCCACAACGCCAGGCCCACGAAGGCCACCATCACCACGACGGTGCCCAGGCCACGAATCATCCCGATATCCATCGCAGTCACCGTTTGCTTTTGATGATGGTGCCGAGGCCCTGGAGGTACGCGACCAGCGCGTCCATTTCGGTCTTGCCCTTGACCGCGTCGCGGGCACCGGCGATATCCGCGTCGGTGTACGGCACGCCGAGGGTGCGCAGGACTTCCATCTTCTTCGCGGTGTCCTTGCCATCGAGCTTGTTTTCCACCAGCCACGGGTAGGCTGGCATCTTCGACTCGGGCACGACGTTGCGCGGGTTGTACAGGTGCGCGCGGTGCCAGTCATCGGAGTAACGACCGCCGACCCGGGCCAGGTCCGGCCCGGTGCGCTTGGAACCCCAGAGGAACGGGTGGTCCCAGACGCTTTCGCCGGCCACCGAGTAGTGGCCGTAGCGCTCGGTCTCGGCGCGGAACGGACGGATCATCTGCGAGTGGCAGCCGACGCAGCCTTCGCGGATGTACACGTCGCGGCCTTCCAGTTCCAGCGCGGTGCGCGGCTTCATGCCCTCGACCGGCTTGTTGGTGACGTCCTGGAAGAACAGCGGAACGATCTGGGTCAGGCCGCCGATGCTCACGGCGATGACCATGAAGAAGGCCAGCAGGCCGATATTCTTCTCGACTACTTCGTGCTTCATCAGTGCGCTCCCACGACGACGATCTGTTCGGCGGCCGCAGCCTCGGCCGGTTTCGACGCGCGTACGGTGCGCAGGACGTTCCAGGCCATCAGCAGCATGCCCGAGGCGAAGAACGCACCGCCCAGGGCGCGGACGATGTAGCCCGGATGGCTGGCTTGCAGGGCTTCGACGAAGGAGTAGGTGAGGGTGCCGTCATCGTTGATCGCACGCCACATCAGGCCCTGGGTGATGCCGTTGACCCACATCGAGGCGATGTACAGCACGGTGCCGATGGTGGCGAGCCAGAAGTGCGCGTTGATCAGGCCGATGCTGTGCATCTGCGCGCGACCGTAGAGTTTCGGGATCATGTGGTACACGGCGCCGATGGAGATCATCGCCACCCAGCCGAGGGCACCGGCGTGCACGTGGCCGATGGTCCAGTCGGTGTAGTGGGACAGCGAGTTGACGGTCTTGATGGCCATCATCGGGCCTTCGAAGGTCGACATGCCGTAGAACGCCAGGGACACCACCAGGAAGCGCAGGATCGGGTCGGTGCGCAGCTTATGCCAGGCGCCCGAGAGGGTCATCATGCCGTTGATCATGCCGCCCCAGCTGGGTGCCAGGAGGATGATCGACATCACCATGCCCAGGGACTGGGCCCAGTCGGGCAGGGCGGTGTAGTGCAGGTGGTGCGGACCTGCCCAGATGTACAGGGTGATCAGCGCCCAGAAGTGCACGATGGACAGGCGGTACGAGTAGATCGGCCGCTCGGCCTGCTTGGGCACGAAGTAGTACATCATGCCGAGGAAGCCGGTGGTCAGGAAGAAGCCCACGGCGTTGTGCCCGTACCACCACTGGATCATCGCGTCGGTGGCGCCGGCGTAGGCCGAGTACGACTTGAAGAAGCTCACCGGCAGCGAGATGTGGTTGACGATGTGCAGCATCGCGGTGACCAGGATGAAGGCACCGTAGAACCAGTTGCCGACATAGATGTGCTTGGTCTTGCGCTTGACGATGGTGCCGAAGAACACCACCGCGTAGGTTACCCAGACGATGGCCAGCAAAATGGCGATCGGCCATTCCAGCTCGGCGTATTCCTTGGTGGTGGTGTAGCCCATGGGCAGGGTGATCAGTGCGCTGACGATCACCGCTTGCCAACCCCAGAAGGTGAAGGCCGCGAGGCTGTCGGAGATCAGTCGGGTCTGGCAGGTTCGCTGCACGACATAGTAGGAAGTGGCGAACAGCGCACACCCGCCGAAGGCGAAGATCACCAGGTTGGTGTGCAAGGGGCGCAGGCGTCCAAAGCTCGTCCATGGCAGGTCAAGGTTCAGCTGCGGCCAGACCAGTTGCGAGGCGATGAAGACACCGAGGCCCATGCCAAGGATCCCCCAGACCACCGTCATGATGGCGAACTGGCGGACGACCTTATAGTTATAAGCAGTCGGACTGATTGCTGTGCTCATTCTAAGGTTCCACGGTTTTTAGGTGTTTTTGTAGGTAGAGAAATCGGCGCAAGTATCTACAGGGAGTGTGGGTATTGCAACGCAAGGGGTACCGTCCCACGGCTCTCCAGGGCCATTGCTGCGGCCCTTCCGACCCAACTACCGCGCAAATTGTACACAATAATCAATTATTTATGTGCACCATTTTTATTGTGGATTGCACGCCCAACAAGGCACCGATTCCCGTCGAGACGCCACGCTTTCTCCCTGCGAAAACTAGGGGAAAGCAAAGGGCCATCGGCGTTTGCGCGGCTGTGGCGAAGTGAGATCACCCGACAGGGGTGTAGGGTCGACATCGCCTGAAGCCCCATGTGGCAACAAGCTTAGTCCCGTTCGGAGGGGGTGCAAGGAGGTACGCGGAAGGGATGCGACACTCTGCCGCAGGCGCGAAAAAAACCGCCGCTCCCGGTTCGGGTGCGGCGGTTTCAGTCAATCCTCAGATGGATCGAAGTCTTACTGTGCAGAAGTCTTGTCGCCTTCCTGCGAAAGGCTGTAGACGTACGCGGCCAGCAAGTGGACCTTGTCGTTGCCCTGGATGTCCTGCTGGGCAGGCATCTGGCCCTGGCGGCCATAACGGATGGTCTGCTGCAACTGGGCGAAGCTCGAACCGTAGATGAACGCCTGCGGGTGAGTCAGGTTGGGCGCACCCATCGCTGGCGTACCCTTGCCTTCCGCACCGTGGCAGGCCACGCAGTTGGCGGCGAAGATCTTCTCGCCGTTGGCCGGGTCGGCCTTGGTGCCTTCCGGCACGCTGCGGCCATCCAGCTTGGTCAGCACGAAGGCGGCCACGTCGGCCACGCCCTGCTCGCCGATCACTTCCGACCAGGCCGGCATCACACCGTGGCGACCGAGCATGATGGTGGTCTTGATGGTTTCCGGCTCGCCGCCCCAGCGCCAGTCCTTGTCGGTCAGGTTGGGGAAACCGTAGGAACCCTTGGCGTCGGAACCGTGGCACACGGCGCAGTTGGAGGCGAACAGGCGGCCGCCCATCTTCAGCGCTTGCGGGTCCTTGGCCACTTCTTCCACCGGCATGGCGGCGAACTTGGCGAAGATCGGCCCGTACTTGGCATCGGCGCGCTCCATCTCCTTCTGCCACTCGTTGGCGCCGGTCCAGCCATTTTCATAGCCGGGCAGGATGCCTTTCCAGTTGCCCAGGCCAGGGTAGAGCACCAGGTAGCCGGCGGCGAACACCAGGGTGCCGACGAACAGCCAGAACCACCAGCGTGGCAGCGGGTTGTCGTACTCCTCGATGCCATCGAAGGCGTGGCCCATGGTCTGGTCGGTGCTGCCGGGTGTCTCGCCCTTGCGGGTGGACAGCAGCAACCAGGTCAGGCCGATCAGGCTACCGATGGTCAGTACGCTGATATACGTACTCCAGAAGGTGGTCATTGCCGATTACTCCTCGTGGCGTTTTCTTGTTCGGCGTTGGGCAGGCGGTCGTCGGCGAAGGGCAGCAGGCTCGCTTCGGCGAACTCGCGGTCACGCCGGCGGTTGAAGACCCAGAGCGACAGGCCGATGAAGGCGATCGCCACCACCAGGGTGCCGAGGCCGCGCAACTGGCCGATATCCAGACTGAAATCCATGGCGCTTACCTCTTGTTCTTGATCGCGGTGCCGAGCACCTGCAGGTAGGCGACCAGGGCGTCCATTTCGGTCTTGCCCTTGACCGAGGCGACGGCACCGCTGATGTCGTCGTCGCTGTACGGCACGCCGAGGGTGCGCATGGCCTTGATCTTGGCTTCGGTGTGGCGGGTATCCACCTGCTGGGCGACCAGCCATGGGTAGGCCGGCATCTTCGACTCGGGCACGACGTTGCGCGGGTTGTACAGGTGCGCACGGTGCCAGTCGTCGGAGTAGCGGCCGCCCACGCGGGCCAGGTCAGGGCCGGTACGCTTGGAGCCCCAGAGGAACGGGTGGTCCCAGACGCTTTCACCGGCCACCGAGTAGTGGCCATAGCGCTCGGTTTCGGCGCGGAACGGACGGATCATCTGCGAGTGGCAGCCGACGCAGCCTTCGCGGATGTAGATATCGCGGCCTTCCAGTTGCAGCGCGGTGTAGGGCTTCATGCCTTCGACCGGCTTGTTGGTGACGTCCTGGAAGAACAGCGGAACGATCTGGGTCAGGCCGCCGATGCTCACGGCGAACACCATCAGCAAAACCAGCAGGAAGACGTTCTTTTCAATGGCTTCGTGTTTCATCTCGTACTCCTCAGGCCAGCTGCGCGGAAGCGTCTGCGGTGGCCGCAACCGGGGCACGCACGGTGCGCCAGGTGTTCCAGGCCATCAGCAGCATGCCGGTCAGGAAGATCGCACCGCCGACGAAGCGCACGATGAAGCCCGGGTGGCTGGCCACCAGGGTTTCCACGAACGAGTAGGTCAGCGTGCCGTCGGCGTTGACCGCACGCCACATCAGGCCCTGGGCGATACCGTTGACCCACATCGAGGCGATGTAGAGCACGGTGCCGATGGTGGCGAGCCAGAAGTGCGCGTTGATCAGGCCGATGCTGTGCATCTGGGTACGGCCGAAGACTTTCGGGATCATGTGGTACAGGGCGCCGATGGAGATCATCGCGACCCAGCCGAGGGCACCGGCGTGTACGTGGCCGATGGTCCAGTCGGTGTAGTGGGACAGGGCGTTGACGGTCTTGATGGCCATCATCGGGCCTTCGAAGGTCGACATGCCGTAGAACGCCAGGGACACCACCAGGAAGCGCAGGATCGGGTCGGAGCGCAGCTTATGCCAGGCACCCGAGAGGGTCATCATGCCGTTGATCATGCCGCCCCAGCTTGGCGCCAGCAGCACCAGGGACATGATCATGCCGAGGGACTGGGCCCAGTCGGGCAGGGCGGTGTAGTGCAGGTGGTGCGGACCTGCCCAGATGTACAGGGTGATCAGCGCCCAGAAGTGCACGATGGACAGGCGATAGGAATACACCGGACGCTCGGCCTGTTTCGGCACGAAGTAGTACATCATCCCCAGGAAGCCGGCGGTCAGGAAGAAGCCCACGGCGTTGTGGCCGTACCACCACTGGACCATGGCGTCGGTGGCGCCGCTGTACAGCGAGTAGGACTTGGTCAGGCTGACCGGCAGTTCCAGGTTGTTGACGATGTGCAGCATCGCCACGGTGAGGATGAAGGCGCCGAAGAACCAGTTGCCGACGTAGATGTGCTTGGTGTTGCGCTTGATCAGCGTACCGAAGAACACCACGGCATAGGCCACCCAGACGACGGTGATGAGGATGTCGATCGGCCATTCCAGCTCGGCGTATTCCTTGGAGCTGGTGTAGCCCAGCGGCAAGGTGATGGCGGCGAGCAGGATCACCAGTTGCCAGCCCCAGAACGTGAACGCGGCGAGCGCGGGCGCGAACAGGGTGGTCTGGCAGGTTCGCTGGACCGCGTAGTACGAGCTGGCGAACAGCGCGCACCCACCGAAGGCGAAGATCACCGCGTTGGTATGCAGCGGGCGCAGGCGCCCGAAGCTGGTCCAGGGAAGGTCGAAGTTGAGGGCGGGCCAGACGAGTTGCGCGGCGATGAAAACGCCGAGCCCCATCCCGACGATTCCCCATATCACCGTCATAATGGCGAATTGGCGGACCACCTTGTAGTTGTAGGCGGTACTGCTGGTTGTGTTCATGTATGGGTTCCCATCCACGGTTATAGGCAGGCTAGAAAGCGAGGCAAGCATGATTAATGGGCAGGTCGCCGGTATTGACGGGGATCAATTGGCGAACAGGGCGAACGTGCGCGGGTGGCTGTGGAATGCCCCGCAAAATCAGGCAGATGGCGGGGTTCGCGGCTGCCTGGTGCTTGCCCATGGGGCGGGTGCGCCGATGGACAGCGGGTTCATGGACGACATCGCGCAAAGGCTCGCCGGGCAAGGGGTTGGCGTGCTGCGCTTCGAGTTCCCGTACATGGCGCAGCGCCGCGCCACTGGTGGCAAAAGGCCGCCGAATCCCCAGGCGGTTTTGCTGGAGAGCTGGCGTGAGGTGTGGCGCGAGGTGCGACCATTGGTCGCTGGGCCGCTGGCGGTTGGCGGCAAGTCCATGGGCGGGCGCATGGCCAGTCTACTGGCGGACGAGCTGGGGGCGGACGCTCTGGTGTGCCTGGGCTATCCCTTCTATGCACCGGGCAAGCCGGAGAAGCCGCGGGTGGCGCATATGGCCGGGCTGAAGACGCCGACCTTGATCATCCAGGGGACGCGGGATGCCCTGGGGAACCGGGAGGCGGTGGAAAACTACGAACTGTCGCCGGCGATCGAGCTGTGCTGGCTGGAGGCGGGGGATCATGACCTCAAGCCGTTGAAGGCTTCAGGCTTTACTCATGCCGATCATATGCAGACGGCGGCGCAGCGGGTCGCGGCGTTCCTGGGCTGAATCTTTCGTGGCTGTCAGGGCCTCATCGCCGGCAACGCCGGCTCCCACAGGTTGGTGTACGCCGCCTGACTTGTGGGAGCCGGCGTTGCCGGCGATGAGGCCATTAGCAACAGCATCAACCCTCAGGAATAGCTCAGTCGCGGTACTCGCAGAGGTAAGCGGTATCCACCGCGACCTTCAGCTGGAACTTGGCGTTGGCCGGCACATTGAACTGGCTGCCGGCGGAAAAGGTTTCCCAGTTGTCGCTGTCTGGCAGCTTGACGGTCAGGGCGCCGGAGACCACGTGCATGATTTCACGCTGGGCAGTGCCGAACTCGTATTCGCCCGGGGCCATGACGCCGATAGTGGCCGGACCTTCAGCGCCGGTGAAGGCGATGGATTTGACCGTGCCATCGAAGTACTCGTTGACTTTGAACATGGGCGACTCCTGAAAAGAAAGGGACCAAAAAGGCCGGCCAGTATGCCCAAGCCGGCTGGTCTCGTCATCCGCTTTCAGGTGCCCTGCAACGGCAGGGTCAGCGGCAGCAAACGCGCGGTATTGCGCGCATCTTCCAGGGCCCGGTGCTGTTGCCCCTGGAACTGCAATCCGGCGAGTTGCAACGCGCCGTTGAGCCCCGGCGGCCGGCTCAGGTGGCGGGCCTTGGCGAAGCGCTGCTTGAGGTTGAGGTGGGGAACCCGGGCCAGCAGGCTGTCGATGCCATTGGCCTGCCATTCCTGGAGCAGTTGCTTGCGATCGTAGTCGCCCCAGCTGGTCCAGCCCTCCAGGCGTGGCTGGTAGTTGCCCAGCCAGCGCTCGAACTGTTCCCAGACGTCGGCGAAGGGCGCCGCGCCATCCACGTTGGCCTGGGTGATATGGGTCAACTGGCGGCAGAACGCCGTCAATTGCGGACGCCGCCGCGGTTTGACGAAGCGCTGGAAGTGATCCACCTCGCGGCCTTCGCGATTGACCAGGCTCGCGCCGATTTCGATGATTTCCATTTCCGTGATCGGCCAACCGCCGTCATCGGTGGTGGCTTCCAGGTCGATCACCAACCAATGGCCCATAACTGTTTCCCTGACAAGATAAGGCTCAAGCGTAGCCAAACCCGGCCGTCGCCGGTATCCCATGGCATTTTGCCCCCAGTGCGCGAAAATGGCGCAAGCAGCGGGTTGTGTTACCTCGGGAAAACCCCTAGCTTAGTTGGATTCAGGCCGGAAATCCTTGAGAGTGTTGCCCTTGATCCCAGCGCCAATACCACGGGTATTGCTTTCGTTGTCGTGTCTTTTCCTGACCTGGCAGGCAGAGGCGGTTTTCGCCGGGGAAAGCGTCGATATCAAGATCGGCGCGGCGCATTTTCCGCCTTATACCGTGCGCCCCGAGCAGGGCGCGGATACCGGTTTGCTGCCGCAACTGGCCGAAGCGCTGAACAAGGCGCAGCAACGCTTCCATTTTGTCCTGGTGCCCACCTCGATTCCGCGGCGCTTTCGTGATTTCGAACAGGGGCGGGTGGACGTGGCGATCTTCGAAAACCCGGACTGGGGCTGGCAGAACATCGCCCACGTCAGCGTGGACATGGGCCTGGAGGATGCCGAGGTCTTCGTCACCCACCGTACCGAAGGACGCGATCAGCGTTACTTCGACGACCTCAAGGGCAAGCGCCTGGCCCTGTTCAGCGGTTATCACTACGCTTTCGCCAATTTCAATCCCGATCCGCGCTACCTGGCCACCACCTACAACGCCACGCTCACCTATTCCCACGACAGCAACCTGCTGATGGTGCAGCGCGGCCGTGCCGACATCGCCCTGGTCACCCGCTCGTACCTGAGCGACTACATGGTGCGCAACCCGGGCAGCGCCGATGAGTTGCTCGCCTCGCAGCGCATCGACCAGGTCTATCACCACTACGCGTTGCTGCGTCCGCAGGCGAAGATCAGCGGCGAGGAATTCGCCGCGCTGCTCGAGCAGTTACGGGCCAGCGGCGAGCTGACGAGGATCTTCCAGCCCTACCAGATCCAGGTGACCGCTACGCCCGCCCGGTGATTCAGTGGGTCGAGCCGGCACTGCGCGCGCTGGACACCTTGCGGCAGTGCACCAGGGCGTCGCGGATCATGAAGTTGACCAGGGTCGGGGACACGCCGAGTTCCTTGGCAATGTCCTTTTGCGCAACGCCGTGCAAGCGGTACATCTCGAAGGCGTAGCGGGTGCGCGGCGGCAGTTCGGTCAACGCATCGGCAATATGTTCGAGGGTGGCGAAGTTGATATGCGCGGCCTCGGGCGAGGCGCCCTGGACCACCACGTTCAAGCCTTCCTCTTCGCTTCCCGAGTACTTCATTTCCATTGCCTGCTTGCGGTAATGGTCGATGGCCAGGTTGCGCACGATCTGGAACAGATAGCTCAGTTGCGCCTTGAACGACGAGGTGATCTGCGGCGCGGAATTGAGACGGAAGAAAGCGTCCTGGACGACATCCTCGGCCCGAGAGCGGCAGCCGGTGATGCGGGCCGCGATCTTGACGAGGATGTTGCGATTGTCGACGAACGCTTGGAGTAACGGTGAATCGCACTTACCTGTGGATAGTTGTTCCGCCATGGAAATCACCTTTTCTCTAAGTGGATAGCGAACGGCCTTACGGGGCCGTTCACTGCGACGTGCGACAAACTAGTATTAATGATAATTATTGTCAAATGCGAAAGTTGGTAATAGATCCTGCGATTTAGATCTAAGCCCGACGCAGAGCCTGGCTAGCTGGCGTTCGAGTGCGTCACGGGCAAAAAAAGACCGCCTGCATGGGGCGGTCAAACGAACCGGAGCGCGGGCTGGGCTCGCTCCGGACGGGAGGAGGGCTCAGCGCTTGCCGAGGATCTTGCCCAGCAATTCCGGGCGCGGCGCCCCTTGCTGCTGTTGCAGGCGCTGCTGTTCGTCGAGGTAGAAGATCGCCGGGGTGGCGGACAGACCAAGCTCGTCCATCAGGGCCTGGTTGGCGTCGAGCCTGGCCTGGACCTCGGCGGGAATCTGCTCCAGGGCCTTGAGCGTGCTCGCCTTGCCGGCCCGTTCATGTTCCAGCAGGGCTTTCTGCGGGTCCTTGGCGGCGAGCAGGGCCGCCGATTTGCCCGGGCTGTCGGCGCGGATGATGCCGACCATGATATGCCGCAACTGCACCTTGCCGGATTCGACCCACGGCCGCGCCTGCTCCCAGAACATGTTGCAGTACGGGCAATTCGGGTCGCTGAACAGGTAGACGATGCGCGGAGCATCGGCCTTGCCGTCGGCGATCCAGGCGGCTTTCTCCATCTTCGCCCAGACCTCCTTGGCCATTGGCGCATACACCAGCTTTTCCAGTTGCGGCTCGCTGAGGTCCCGGCCCTGGGCATCGAACAGGCTGCCCACCAGTACGTGCTTGCCATCCGGGGTCAGGTACAGGGCCACACCTCTATTCTGGAAGCGTGCGGCATAGCCCTTGAGGCCATCGGGTGCATCGAAGCGGCCGACCACCTCGGCACCCTTGGCTTCGATCTGGCGCACGGCCGGCGGCAGCTCTTCGGCCACCAGCAGGGGGCTGACCGTCAGGCTCGCGGCCAGGCTCAGGTAAAGCGGGATTCTCATGGTGCATTCCTTGTTGCGGGAGCGGGAGCGCGGCGCAAGTCTTCATCGAGGGATTGCAGCGCGTGATGCAGGCTGGCGCGGGACAGTTCGCCCAGGTGGCTGCCCACCAGGCGCCCGTCGGCGTCGTAGAACAGGGTGGTGGGCAGGGCCATCGAGCCGACGGCGGTGGCCAGGTGGCCGCCGGCGTCGAATAGCACGTGGGACAGGTTGAGCCCGGTGGTGGCGAGGAAGTTGGTGACGATCTGCGGCGTCTCGCCCTGGTTGACGAACAGGAAGGTGACCTGCGGGTACTCGTGCTGGGCCTGTTGCAGCACCGGCATTTCACGCCGGCACGGCGGGCACCAGGTCGCCCAGATATTGATCACCAGCGGCTTGCCGCGCAGGCTGTCCAGCGCCACTTCCTGGCCCTGGGCGTTCTTCAGGCTCAGGTGCGGCAGTTGCGTGCCTTGTTCGTAAAGATGGCTGGCCCAGCTGGCCAGCAGCCAGAACAGCGCTCCGCTGGCCAGGCCCCAGCCCAGCGGACGGCGCCGGCCCGGCTTGCGCCAGGCGATCCACAGTGCACCGATCAGCACAGCGAGGGCGCCGGTCCAGGGCCGGAAGCCGCCGTCGCGGATATCGACGATCTGCAGCAGGTCGTCACGGTACAGCGGCCAGTAGGCAGCGACGAAACCGATCCGCGCGCAGAGCAGCCCGGCGATGAACAGGTTGAACAGCGACGACTCGGGGTTGTCGCCGCCGCGCCTGGCCACGCGCCAGCCGACCAGGGTCGCCAGGCCCAGGGCCAGAAGCAGCAGCAGGTGGTCGAGGGCCAGGGCGACCGGGCCGATATTCACCGTCAACATCAGCCGTCGCTCCGGGTGCTGTTCCAGTGTTGCAGGAAGGTGGTGGCGTCCACTTCGCCGACGATGCGCCGGGCACGGCGTTCCTCGCCATCGGGGCCGATCCACAGCATGCTCGGCGGGCCCGGGACCTGGTAGCGCTTGAGCAGCTCGCGGGCGGGGGCGGCGTCGGCGGTGACATCCAGGCGCACCAGGCGGACCCCGGCCAGTGCCGCAAGGACGTCAGGACGGGCGAACACCTGCTTTTCCATGACCTTGCAGGACACGCACCAATCCGCATAGTAGTCGAGGAACACCCACTGGCCCTGGTTGCGCGCGGCGTCCAGTTCGGCCTGCAAGGCTTGCGGCGTGCTCACCGTGGTGAAGGCCTCTTCGTCGGCCACGACCTTGGCGCCGGCGCCGCTGAACGGCGCGAGCGGGCGCCACGGATCGCTACCGCCACCCGCTGCACCGACCAGTGCCAGCACGCCCCACAAACCGGCGACCAGCATCACCGGCTGCAGCGCACGCAAGCCCTTCAGGGCTGGCCAGGCGCTCCACGCCAGGGCCAGCAGCCAGGCGCCGGCCAGCGCCAGCCAGAGGCTCGGCGCCAGGACCACGCGCAGGGTGTACAGGGCCATGCCGAGGAAGACGAAGCCGAACAGGCCCTTGACCAGGTTCATCCAGGCGCCGGGGCGCGGCAGGTAGCGATTGCCCACGGTGACCAGCAACAGCAGCGGCAGGCCCATGCCCAGGCCGAGGCTGAACAGCACCAGGCCGCCATGCACGGCGTTGCCGCTCTGGGCGATGTACAGCAGGGCGCCGGCCAGCGGTGCGGTCATGCACGGGCCCATCAACAGGCCGGACAGCGCGCCGAGCACGGCGGCACCGGCCAGGTTGCCGCCGCGTGTCTTGCTGCCGGCACGTTCCAGGCGATCACGCAGGGCCATCGGCAATTGCAGTTCGAAAGCGCCGAACATCGGCAGCGCCAGCAAGATGAACAGCGCCGCCAGGCTGCCGAGCAGCCATGGCTGTTGCAGCCAGGCCTGGAGATTGGCACCGAGCAGTGCGGCGATCACCCCGAGGGCGGCATACACCAGCGCCATGCTCAGCACATAGGTGCCGGCCAGAACCCAGCCACGGCGACTGCTGACGTTACTGCCCATCACCAGCCCGGCGAGGATCGGCAACATCGGAAGCGAACAAGGGGTGAACGCCAGCAGCAGGCCGAGGCCGAAGAACACCAGCAGCCCCCAGGCCAGTCGGCCCTGTTGCAGGGTGCCGGCCAGGACCTGGTCGTCGGCCTGGGCCGCGCTCGCGGCCGCGCCGCCCAGGTCGACCACGGAGGTTTGCGGCGGGTAGCACAGCCCGGCATCGGCGCAGCCTTGCCAGCCCATGCGCAGCGTCCCCCTGGCCGAGGCAGGCAGGATCAGCTCCAGGGCGCCGCGATAGACCGGCTGGTTGCCGAAGAATTCGTCGTGATGATCGACAGCAGGAGGCAGCGGCGGCGTCTGTTCCGGCGTCAGGCCATCGAATTTCAGGCGCTTCTGATAAAGGTAGTAACCCTCGGTGATTGCCCAGTGCAGGCGGGTTTCTCCCGAAGGCAGGCGCTCGCTGGTAAAGACGAAAGCCTTTTCCACCGGGAGGAAGTCGCCCTGGGCGAAGGGATTGGCGAAGTCCTGCGCCTGGCTCAGGGAACCGAACAGGCAGAGAAACGCCAGGATCAATGCACGCATGTCGAAGCCTTGGATGTCATGAGCGGCCAAGGCTGACCCGGGCGGATTAAAGCAAGGTTAAGCCGTCGGCCGGCAGGCGACGGGGCCCGTGGGGCAGGGCATAATCCTCGGTTAATCCTGCCGTGGCCCAATGCGGGCTTCCCCGCCCATGACCGAATCGCACCCATGCATGTACTGCTCTGTGAAGACGACGACCTGATCGCCAGCGGCATTATTGCCGGGCTCAGTGCCCAGGGCCTGAACGTGGACCGGGTGGCCAACGCCAGCGCGGCGCGGGCCATGCTCCAGGCCGCGCATTTCGACGTGATGGTGCTCGACCTCGGCCTGCCCGACGAAGACGGCCTCAAGCTCCTTCAGCGCCTGCGCCAGCAGGGCCACAGCCTGCCGGTGCTGATCCTGACCGCCCGCGATGCGGTGACCGACCGGGTCGATGGCCTGCAGGCGGGGGCCGACGATTACCTGCTCAAGCCCTTCGACCTGCGTGAACTGGCCGCACGCCTGCACACCCTGGTGCGGCGTACTGCCGGGCGTTGCGTGAACATCATCGAGCACGGGCCGCTGAGTTTCGATCCGAGCAACTGCGAGGTCAGCCTTGGCGGGCAGCCGGTCGATCTTTCCCGTCGCGAACAGGCGCTGCTGCAGGCACTGCTCAACAATCCGGGGCGGGTGCTGTCCAGCGAACAGCTCAAGGACAGCGTCTACGGTTTCAGCGACGAGGTGGAGAGCAACGCGCTCAACGTGCATATCCATCACCTGCGGCGCAAGCTGGGCAACGGCATCGTCGAGACCGTGCGCGGCCTGGGCTACCGTCTTGGCCCGGCGCGCCTGCCCGAGGAGGCCGGGCAATGAGCCTGCGCCTGCGCCTGAGCCTGATCCTGGGCACCGCCTTCGTCCTGATCTGGGCGCTGGCCGCCGCCTGGATGCTGCGCGACCTGCGCCAGCAGATGATGTTCTCCCTGGACCAGCGCCTGGTGGCTTCGGCCCGCATGGTCGCCGGCCTGATCGACCAGTTGCCGCAACCCCTGACCAGCAAGGGCGAGGGCACCCACCTCAGCGCCGACCAGCTCAGCGTACCGGACGGCATGGCCTGCCAGGTCACTTCCCTGCGTGGCGAGATCCTTGCGCGCAGCCATCAGAATGCCGACCAGCACCTGGACGACGGTCGTGGCGGCTTCCACGACCAGATGATCGACGGTGCGCGCTGGCGCAGCTTCACCTTCGCCCATGGCGATATTCGCATCACCACCGCGGACCGCCACCTGGAACGCGAGGCGCTCAACCGCTCGATCCTGCTGGCGGCCTCGGCGCCGGTGCTGGTGGCGCTGCTCGGCAGTCTCGGGCTGCTGTGGATCGGTATCGGCAAGGGCCTGGCGCCGCTGAACTGGATGCGCGAAGCCTTGCGCAGGCGCAGCCCGGACTCGGTCGAGCCGCTGCAGATCAAGGCGGTGCCCAGCGAGCTGCAGCCCTTGCTGGATACCCAGAACCAGCTGTTGCAGCGCATCGGCCAGACCATCGAGCGCGAGCGCCGCCTGACCGGCGACGCCGCCCACGAACTGCGCAGCCCGCTGACGGCGATCAAGACCCATCTGCAGGTGGCGCGGATGACCGATGGCCAGGTGCGCGAGCACGCCCTGGCCCACGCCGAGGAAGGCGCCGACCGCCTTCACCGGACCCTGGAGCAATTGCTGCTGCTGGCGCGGGTCGAGGGTAGCCTGTCGTTCGACGATGGCGTGCAGTGCAGTGCCGACCAGGTGGCGCGCCAGGCGATCCAGGACACCGGTGATGATCGTCGGATCGTGCTCAATGCTCCGTTGCAGGCGGCCAAGGCACAGCTGGACATGCCCGGTGCACTGGCGGTGGCGGCGTTGCGCAACCTGCTGGACAACGCCCTGCGCCATAGCAGCGGCGAAGCGCCGGTGGAGCTTGAGGTGCGGGTGGAAGAAGCGGGCGTCGGCTTCCTCGTCCGCGATCACGGACCGGGGATTCCCGAGCAGGACCTGCAACATCTGACCCAGCGTTTCTGGCGCAACGGGCACAGCGAGGGCAGCGGGCTGGGGCTGGCGATCGTCCAGGCCATCGTGCAGCGCTGCGCCTGTTCGCTCGACTTCGACAGCCGCAGCGACGGGCTGCGGGTGTTGCTGAGGATGCCATTGAAGGCCTCTGCTTGAGTTGCACGCAAGGCCCTAATCGCCGGCAACGCCGGCTCCCACAGGTAATTGTGTGCGCCGCATAACTTGTGGGAGCCGGCGTTGCCGGCGATGAGGCCCTCCGTAACAACATCCATCCCATGCCCTAAATTTTCTCCCTGACCCAACGTTCTAGCTTGGACATAAGCAGTTTCCATGGCTGACACGGGTGGGGAATGACGATATCGCGCAGGGGGTTCCTGGCAGGTCTGGCGGTGACGGGCGCGGCGGTGCCGGCGGTGTATTACGCCCACAAGAAGCTGACCCACGACCCCGAGGACGATATCGTCACCCCCGGCGAAGCTAGCGTCGAGCTGGCCGACAGTGCCGGCCAGCAACTGGCCAACCAACTGCGCGGCGTCTGGGATATTCGTTTCACCGGTGCCGACGGCGGTTTGCCAGGCTTGCCCCGCGAGGGCATCCAGCTCTACCTCGACATCGCCGCCAAGGGCCGAGGCCTGCGTGGTGTGCTGGGTACTCGGGAAAACCTCGAGCAGCCCGGCCCCGCCATGTATCGCGTGCTTGGCGATCTGGTCGGTGCCTCCAGCGCCCAGGTGCGCTGGCGCCTGTTGAGCAACCAGGGCGGTCCCGGCTTCGAGTGCATCGCCACCCTGGACGAGGTCTGGGGCGAGTACGGCAATGCCGGCAGCGGCACCCTCTCCGGGCGCATGCAGCCCCTCGACCGCTCCATGGCGCTGCCCGTCCAGGACAGCCATTTCGTCGCGGTCAAGCGGATGTTCCCTGAAGCCCGCGAGCGCATCGTCTATACCCCCGAGCTGCGCGCCTGGCTGATCAGCCCCGAACACCGGCTGTTCCACCAGCTCTGGCATGTGACCCGGGACAAATGGCATCGCCTTTCCGAAGAGCGCCACGGCGCGCTGCGCGGCCTTGGCTGGCAACCTGGCCCGCGTGGCCAGGAGCGCGATGCCCGGGGGCCGAAAAAGCACCGCAACGGCTCGGGCGTGGACTTCCTGTTCATGCACCGGCACATGCTCGATGCCGCCCGGGCCATCCAGCCATTGCCGTCCTGGCCGCATTTCCCCTTGCCGCAGCCGAACGTGGAATACGATCGCCACGGCTTCGCCCGCTACTTCGACAACCATGATGGCTACAGCGTCCCGCCGACCTGGCGCGCGCCGGGGGACAACGACTACACCCAATGGGTCGCGGCGATCAAGGCGCAGGAAACCTTCTGCTCCAACTTCCAGGTCTGGGAGTCGCAATACCAGGACCCGCTGTACCTGTCGAAAATGACCTTGGGCGAGCTGGGTTCGGAACTTGAGATGAACCTGCATGACTGGCTGCACATGTGCTGGGCATCGGTGCCGCGTGATCCCTCCAACGGCGCGCCGGTGCCGTTCGCCCGCGATCCCGCGGACTTCGCCGCGCGCTGGTACGGGCCGGAAAACGATTTCCTCGGCGACCCGTTTTCCTCCCATGTGAACCCGGTGTTCTGGGGCTTCCACGGCTGGATCGACGACCGTATCGAAGACTGGTACCGCGCCCATGAGCGGCACAATCCCGGGCAGGTGCGACGCTTGCAGGTCAACGGCGTGGAGTGGTTCGCCAAGGGCCGCTGGAACGAAGTGGAAGACCCTTGGCTGGGGCCCGACACCCATGGCTGCAGTACCACGCCGGGGATGTTCCCGGGCAAGTCGGTGGAAATGGATGTCGAGACCATGAAACTGGCGCTGCGCATCGTGTTCGCCAAGGATGATGGGCTGGAGCCGCTGTTCAAGCGGGTACCGCAGCGGCCTTGGTATGCGCGGCACCTGTCGATGAAAGGGATTGCCTGAAGTTTATGAAGTTTGCACGGACCCTGTGGGAGCGGGTTTACCCGCGATGACGATAGTGAATCCACCGACGCAATCGCGGGTGAACCCGCTCCCACAGAGTCCGCGTTTTATCTGGTAGCTACCTGCCAGCCACCCCCCAGAGCCTTGTACAGCGCCACGCTCCCCTGCACCCGCGCCAACCGCAACTGCACCTGCTGATCCTGCGCCTGGTACAAGGTCCGCTGGGTCTCCAGCACGGTCAGCAGCGTCTCTGCTCCGGCCCGGTAGCGACTCTGCGCCAGCTCGAACGCCGTGCGTGCCTGACGCACCTCTTCATCCTGCCATTCGCGCTGGCGATCCACCCCGTCAATTCCGTTCAGGGCCTTTTCCACATCGGCGAAGGCCGAAACGATGCTGCCGCGATAGGTCGCCAGCAGTTCTTCGCGCTGGGCCACGGCCCTGTCGCGCTCGGCACCCAGTCGTCCATTGTCGAAGATCGGCGCCGCCAGCCCGGCGGTGAGGCTGTAATAGGGGCTGCGCAGCAGTTGATCGAACAGCTGCGCCCCCGAGCCGAGATTGGCGCCCAGGGTCAGGCTCGGCAGCATCGCCGCCCGGGCCACCTGCACGTTGGCCTGCGCCGCTGCCAGCCTGGCCTCGGCTGCTGCGATGTCGGGCCGTCGGCCGAGCAGGTCGCTGGGCACGCCGGCGCCGATGTCCGGCCAGCGAATGGCTTCGAAGCGTTCGCCAGTGGCCGGCAATCGTTGCACCGGCTCGCCAAGCAGGGTCGCCAGGGTGATGCGGGTTTCCTGCAATTGCTGCTCCAGCAACGGCACCTGCCGTTCCTGGGCCGCCACCAGGCTGCGCTGCTGGGCCAGTTCCAGGGCCGTGGCCGAACCTGCGGCATGACGGGTCTGCACCACCTTGAGCACGTCCTTGGCGTTGGCCAGGTTGAGCCGGGCGATCTGCAGTTGTTCGACCAGGGCCAGGCTTTGCAGGTAACTGCCGGCGACCCCGCTGAACAGGGTCAGCTCCACGGTCTGCCGGTCGAAGCGGCTGGCATCGAGACTGTAGCGGGCACTGTCCCGGGCCGCTGCCTTGCCGCCCCAGAAGTCCACTTCATAGCTGGCGCTCAATGCCGTGCCATACGAGCTGTAGGTGCGATCGCCGTCGTTGGCGTCGATGCCGTTGTAGCCCTTGCCGTGCAGCAGGCGCTGGCGGCTGGCATCGAGACCGTACTTCACCTGCGGCAGCAGCGGAGCACCGGCGATCACCGCGCTGGCCTGGGCCTGGCGGACCCGGGCCATGGCGGCGGCAAGATCGAAGCTGTTGACCCGTGCCTGTTCGATCAGGGCATCCAGCTGCGGGCTGGCGAAGGCCTGCCACCAAGGGCCGTCGGCGATCGTCGGGCCGGCCTGCGCCGGGCCTTGCCAGTGGGCCGGCACCACTGGCAGTGCGTTGTCCGGCCGGGGGCTGGAGCACGCGGCGAGGAGCAAACCAAGGGTGAGAAGACTGAGGCGGCTGGCGTTCATCGTTTATTCGCTTGTCAGGGCTTTGACCGGATCGAGCCGGGCCGCCTTGCGGGCCGGCATGAAGCCGAACACCACGCCGGTCATCACGGCGCAGGTAAAGGCGCCGAGCACGGCGCCGAGGGAGAAGGCCACGGCGATGTCCGCCAGCATCAGGCCACCGCCGATCAGTGCGGCAAGCACGATGCCGGTGACCCCGCCGACCATCGACAGCAGCACCGCCTCGGTGAGGAACTGGCGCAGGATGTCGCGTTGCCGTGCGCCGGTGGCCATGCGTATGCCGATTTCACGGGTACGTTCGCGCACGGTCATGAGCATGATGTTCATCACCCCGATGCCACCGACCAACAGGGAGATCGCGGCGATCGCGCCGAGCATCAGCGACAGGGTGTTCTGCGTACGCGCTTCGGCCTGGATCAGCGCGGCGAAGTTGGTCAGTTCGTAGTCCTGCTTGCCGTGGTGCAGCTTGCGCATCAGGTGGTCGATGGCCGCTTCGGTTTCCTTGACCCGGGCCGAATCGACTGCGGCGATGGTCACGTATTCCGGATCGCGGCTGCCGAACAGGCGGATCGAGGCGGCGGAGTAGGGCACCACGATGCGCCCGTCGCTGTCGGTGTCGCCGGAGCTGGCACCCTTGGCGGCAAGGATGCCGAGCACCTGGAACGGCACCTTGCCGATCAGGATGTACTGGCCGATGGGGTTGCGCTCGGCGAACAGCTTTTCCCGGACCTTCTGCCCGATCACCGCCACGGCGGCAGCGCTGCGTTCGTCGGCGTCGGTGAAGAAGCTGCCTTCCACCACCGGCCAGTTGAAGATCCCCGGGAAATAGGTGTTGTTGCCGCCGACATAGAAGCTATGGCTGGCATTGCCATAGCGCACGGTCAGCTCGCTGCCGATCACCGGCATGATCTTCTTTACCTGCGGCAGCCCGGACAGCGCCTCGACATCGTCGAGGGTGACGATGCCTGCCGGTTCGTGAAGGCTGGCGGACTTGGCGCTCAGGTACAGGATGTTCGAGCCGAAGGCGGCCATCTGCGCCACCACCTGGCGCTTGCTGCCCTCGCCGACGGCGAGCATGACCACCACCGAGGCAACGCCGATGACGATGCCGAGCAGGGTCAGGGCGGTGCGGAAGCGGTTGATCCACATGACTCGCCAGGCCGCCTGCAGGGCTTCCAGCAGCTCGCCCTTCCAGGCGCCGGTCTGGGTGGCGCCGCGGTCCAGGTGCTGGCGCAGCTCCTCGGCCTGGGCGCCGGCCCTGGCGGGTTCGCGCTCGCCTTGCGGGTTGATCGAGTCGCTGATCACCAGGCCGTCGCGGATCTCGATCACGCGCCGGGCGCGGGCAGCCACCTGGCGGTCGTGGGTGATGAGGATGATCACGTGGCCCTGGCTGGCCAGTTCGTCGAGCAAGCCCATGACCTCGGCACCGCTCTGGCTGTCGAGGGCGCCGGTGGGTTCGTCGGCGAGGATGATATGGCCGCCGTTCATCAGCGCGCGGGCGATGGACACCCGTTGCTGCTGGCCGCCCGAGAGCTGGTGCGGGCGGTTGCCGGTGCGCTCGCCGAGGCCCAGGCGCTCCAGCAGGGCGGTGGCACGGGCATGGCGCTCCTCGGCCGGAAGGCCGGCGTAGATTGCCGGCATTTCGACGTTCTCCCGGGCCGAGCCGGAGGCGATCAGGTGGTAGCCCTGGAAGACGAAACCGAAGGCCTCGCGGCGCAGCCAGGCCAGTTCGTCGCTGTCCAGCCCGGCGACATCCCGGCCGGCGAACAGGTACTGGCCGCTGGTGGGACGGTCGAGGCAGCCGAGGATGTTCATCAGCGTCGATTTACCGGAACCGGAGGCGCCGACGATAGCGACGAATTCACCCGGGTGGATGGCCAGGTCGATGCCGCGCACCACCTCGACCTTGGGGGTGTCGACGCCGCCGTAGGATTTGCGGATGTCGCGCAGTTCGATCAGCGGGATGCTCATTCAACCCCCACTGGCAACAGGCGCGCCGATCAGCAGGCGCTCGCCTTCGGCCAGGCCGTCGAGGATCTGCACCCGCAGGCGGTCGCTGATGCCGGTACGCACATGGCGCTGCTGCACCTGGCCGTCGCGCCCCAGCACCTGGGCCAGGCGCTGGTCGGGCTGGTCGCCGTCTTCTTCAAGTGCCGCCAGGGGCGCGGTCAGAACATTGCTGGCCTGGCCGGCCACGAAGAACACCTGGGCGGTCATTTCCGCCATCAGGCTGTTGTCCGGGTTGTCCACGTCGAGCAGCACGGTATAGAGCACCACCTTGCCACCACTGCTGCCGCTGCTGCCTGTAACGCTGCCGCCGCTGCTCTGCATCGACGGATCGAGGGGCTTGGGCGGGATTGGCAGGATCTGCCGTACCGTGCTGACCCAGCGTCGCTTGCCGCCGGCGAGGGTGGTGAACCAGGCCTGCATGCCCGGTTTGACATGGCCTATATCGGCTTCCGATACCTGGGCCCAGACGGTCATCGGCGACAACCTGGCGATACGCAGGATCAGCGGCGTCTGCTGCTGGGCGTTGAGGGTCTGGCCTTCGCGCGCGTCCACCGCGACCACGGTGCCGGACATCGGCGCATAGATCCGCGTGTAGCCCAGCTCCGCCTCATCGCTGCGCAGGCTGGCCTGGGCCTGGAGGATCTGCGCGCGGTACATGTCGATGCGTGCCTGGGTCACCTTGAGCCGCGCTTGCGCGGTCTGCACGTCTTCCTCGCGGGTAGCGCCGCCTGTGGCGAGGCTTTGCTGGCGCTTGAGCTGCTGTTCGGCAAGCCGGTACTCGGCCTGCTGCTCGGCCAGTTGGGCCTTGAGGTTGTCGATGGAGTAACGCCCGGCGTCGAGCTTGGCCTGCTGGGTAGAGGGATCGATTTCCACCAGCAGTTGGCCTTCCTCGACCTGGTCCCCGGGTTCGACGTGCAGCTTGCGGATTTGTCCCGAGGCCTGGGCGCCGACATCCACGTAGCGGCGCGGTTGCAGGGTACCAAGGGCGGTAACGCTGCTTTCGATTGTGTTGCGGGTGACCGTGACGGTGTTCAGCGTGTCCTGGCCGGGCAGGGTCTTCCAGGCGGCCAGAGCGCCGAGGCTGGCCAGGCCAAGGGCGCAGAGCAGCAGGCGGTATTTGAATGCGGGACGTCTCATGGCGGGTTCCAGCCGAAGGGTTCGGCCCGCGCACAGGGGCGACAGCGCGGGGAGGGGCTCCCAGGTAGACGAAGCACTTGTGCGCTTATTTACCCCGTGCAGGCGAGTACGCCGGTCGAAACGCAGACCCCGTTTAAACAATATATTGACGCTTCCTTGATTTCCGACGGTTTCCCGTCAACTATCAAGGAAAGCTGCCAGGGAAAGCCGCTTCCTGCGGCGAATCGACCAAGGATCGTTCACCCTCAACCACTGCCCTTGGTCACCGACGATGCCCGACAAGTCCTTGCGAATCCTCCTCGCCGACGCGCATCCGATGCAACTTCTGCAACTGGAGAAGATGCTCAATGGCATGGGCTATTTCCGCATCGCCCCGGTGCAGTCCTTCGACGACCTGCAGCATCTGGTGCACAACGCGCTGCTGCCCTTCAACCTGCTGATCGGCAACATCGATCTTGCCAGCCATGCCGGGGTGGACCTGGAACGCTTCTGCCGGGTCAATGTGCAGATCCAGCATGCGCTGCTCTACGAGTCCCAGCACCTGAAGATACCGGCAGTGCCGCCGGGCCAGCGCCAGGCCCTGAACATCAGCCTGCCCAGGGTGCCCGATGACGAGACCCTGCAGGCCTTCATGGCGCTGGTGGACACACCGCGGGTGATCGGCCAGTTGCGACCGCCGGGCAAGCCAGGCCTGCGCGGGCCGGCCAAGCGCTTGCAGAACCTTGGGCAGACGGTGTTTTCCCGATCCTCCTGAGACGCCAGCACGCCTGCGCATTTTTGATATGCTCTGCCGCTCGTTCGCGCGACCCTGTCCATTGCTGCGGAAATCCCTATGACTGCCAACGACTCCACGCGGCTATCCCGTGGCGATCACAAGACCCTCGGCCTGGCGGCCCTGGGTGGTGCGCTGGAAATCTACGATTTCATCATTTTCGTATTCTTCGCCCTGACCCTGAGCCAGCTGTTCTTCCCGCCGGAAATGCCCGAGTGGCTGCGCCTGCTGCAAAGCTTCGGGATCTTCGTTACGGGTTACCTGGCGCGTCCGCTGGGCGGCATCCTCATGGCGCATTTTGCCGACCACCTGGGACGCAAGAAGGTGTTCAGCTTGAGCATCCTGATGATGGCACTGCCTTGCCTGCTGATCGGGGTAATGCCGACCTATGCGGACATCGGCTATGCCGCGCCGCTGATCCTGCTGGCGCTGCGCATCCTGCAGGGGGCGGCGGTCGGCGGCGAGGTGCCGAGTGCCTGGACCTTCGTTGCCGAACATGCGCCGGTCGGCCGGCGCGGCTACGCCCTGGGCTTCCTCCAGGCCGGGCTGACCTTCGGCTACCTGCTCGGCGCGCTGACCGCGACCCTGCTGGCAAAAGTCTTTACCCCGCAGGAGATCCTCGATTTCGCCTGGCGCTATCCGTTCCTGCTCGGCGGGGTGTTCGGCGTGATCGGCGTGTGGTTGCGCCGCTGGTTGAGCGAGACGCCGATCTTCCTGGCCCTGGAACGCCAGCGCAGCGACAGGCCGGTGGAGTTTCCCCTGCGCGCGGTGCTGCGCGAGCATCGCCGGGCGCTGGTGCCCGCCGCCTTGCTGACCTGCGTGCTGACCTCGGCGGTGGTGGTGCTGGTGGTGATCACCCCGACCGTTATGCAGCAACGTTTCGGCATGAGCGCGGGGCATACCTTCGCCTTGAGCAGCATCGGCATCGTCTTCCTCAATATCGGCTGCGTGCTGGCCGGGATGCTGGTGGATCGCATCGGTGCCTGGCGGGCATTGATCCTCTATTCGCTGTTGCTGCCGTTGGGGATCGGTGCCTTGTATGGCAGCCTGGTGGCGGGCTGGGACAGCGTCGGCATCGCTTATGCCCTGGCCGGCCTGGCCTGTGGTGTGGTCGGCGTGGTGCCCTCGGTGATGGTCGGGTTGTTCCCGGCGCGGATCCGCGTGTCGGGCATTTCCTTCACCTACAACGTCGCCTATGCGCTGTGGGCGAGTACCACGCCGCTGATGCTGATCGCGCTGATGCCCTGGAGCCCGTGGGTGTGCGTGGCGTTCTGCGCGGCGATGGGCCTGGTCGGGGTGCTGACGGCGATGTACTTCGGGGCGCGGGAACAGCTGAGTACCGAGGAAGACCTGGCCCTGGCCAATAGCTGAGGCGACTCGGCCCCTGTGGGAGCGGGTTTACCCGCGATTACGGTAGTGAATTCACCGACGCAATCGCGGGTGAACCCGCTCCCACAGGGTACGCGTCGCTAGTAAAAAGCCCCTCGTGCCTTGCGGCAGAGGGGCTTTTTACTGGCCGGTGACTTACATGTTCGGGTAGGTCGGCCCGCCAGCACCTTCCGGGGTAACCCAGGTGATGTTCTGCGAGGGATCCTTGATATCGCAGGTCTTGCAGTGTACGCAGTTCTGCGCGTTGATCTGGAAGCGCTTGCTGCCGTCTTCCTGGGTGATCACTTCGTACACGCCGGCCGGGCAGTAGCGCTGCGCCGGTTCGTCGTACAGCGGCAGGTTGGTGCCGATCGGGATGCCGGCGTCAGCCAGCTTCAGGTGGCAAGGCTGTTCTTCTTCATGGTTGGTGCTGGAGAGGAACACCGAACTGAGCTTGTCGAAGCTCAGCTTGCCGTCGGGTTTCGGGTAATCGATGCGGGTCGAGTCGGCGGCCAGCTTGAGGCAGGCGTAGTCCGGCTTGGTGTCGCGCAGGGTGAACGGCAGCTTGCCGCCGAACCAGTTCTGGTCGATGTAGTTGAACGCTGCACCGAGCATCGGGCCGAACTTGTGCATGGCCGGGCCGAAGTTGCGGCTGGCGAACAGTTCTTCATGCAGCCAGCTGGCCTTGAAGGCATCGACATAGCTGTTCAGCTGGTCGCCGCCTTCGCTGCCGGCGAGCAGGGCGTCGGCCACCGCTTCGGCGGCGAGCATGCCGGACTTCATCGCGGTATGGCTGCCCTTGATCTTGGCCACGTTCATGGTGCCCAGGTCGCAACCGATCAGGGCGCCGCCGTTGAACACCATCTTCGGCAGCGAGTTGATGCCGCCCTTGGCCAGGGCGCGGGCGCCGTAGCTGATGCGCTTGCCGCCTTCGAGGTACTGGCTGATCACCGGATGGTGCTTGAGACGCTGGAATTCGTCGAACGGCGAAAGGAACGGGTTGCTGTAGGACAGGTCGACGATCAGGCCGACCACCACCTGGTTGTTTTCCAGGTGATAGAGGAAGGAGCCGCCGGTGTTTTCCTTTTTCATCACGTCCAGCGGCCAGCCGGCGGTGTGTACCACCAGGCCTTGCTCGTGCTTGGCCGGATCGATTTCCCAGATTTCCTTGAGGCCGATGCCGTAGTGCTGGGTATCAGCGTCGCTGTCGAGGTTGAAGCGCTTGATCAGTTGCTTGCCCAGGTGGCCACGGCAGCCTTCGGCGAACAGGGTGTACTTGCCGCGCAATTCCATGCCCGGGGTGTACATGCCGTCCTTGGGATTGCCTTCGCGATCGACGCCCATGTCGCCGGTGATGATCCCGCGGACTACGCCGTTCTCGTCGAACAGCACTTCCTGGGCGGCGAAGCCCGGGTAGATTTCGACGCCCAGGTTTTCGGCCTGCTGGGCCAGCCAGCGGCACAGGTTGCCCAGGGAAATGATGTAGTTGCCCTGGTTGTGCATGGTTTTCGGCACGAACAGGTCAGGGACCTTGATCGAGCTGCTGCCGTCCTTGAGCACGTAGATATCGTCGCGCTTGACCTCGGTGTTCAGCGGCGCGCCGAGTTCTTTCCAGTCCGGGAACAATTCGTTCAATGCGCGCGGTTCGAATACCGCGCCGGAGAGGATATGCGCACCGACCTCGGAGCCTTTCTCGACCACGCAGACGCTGATTTCGCTACCGGCTTCGGCGGCCTTCTGCTTCAGTCGGCAGGCGGCGGACAGGCCCGCCGGGCCTGCGCCGACGACGACCACGTCGAATTCCATGTATTCGCGTTCCACAGGTTCTCTCCTACTCAAGGCTCTCGGTTTTTTCTAATGGGGTGCAAGGCGGTCACATCGAAGGGGCGATTCTGTAGCTTCGGGGGATGACGTACTACACCACTTTCTCTTGGCCGCGCATTATATCTACACCACTTGCGCGGTCCAATACAAACGTTTGTTTGAATTTGCCGAAGCCCAGTAAAATCAAAGTGGCGCGGCTTGAAGCTGGCGGTTTTGCCGTATTGACCGGATTGGGCGTTACGGTCAAGATACGGGCGGTTTTACGCTCGCCGTAGGCTTACCGTCGGATGCAGGAGCACCCCTAAAGACCTGGCTAAACGCAGGGCAGTTACGCCAAACCGGGGTTTTGTAGTGAAGTCTACACGTCACCACAAGAAATGACCCACGGGTTTTGCGATGAAGGGTCGAAACGGGACTGCCCGGTCAGTCCGGCTTCGTCCCTCCGGATGCGTTTTTAGAGGTGCCCTTGTACCGTGCAATCGCCGGGTCCGGCCCAGGCGATATTCTTTTCACCGGAGAGTAACGAGGAATCCATGAAGGTTCTTGTAGCTGTCAAACGAGTGGTCGACTACAACGTCAAGGTTCGCGTCAAGGCGGACAACTCCGGCGTCGACCTCGCCAACGTCAAAATGTCCATGAACCCCTTCTGCGAGATCGCCGTCGAAGAAGCCGTACGCCTGAAAGAAAAAGGCGTGGCCAGCGAGATCGTCGTCGTTACCGTCGGTCCTGCCACTGCCCAGGAACAACTGCGTACCGCCCTGGCGCTGGGTGCCGACCGCGCCGTGCTGGTCGAATCCGCCGAAGAACTGACTTCCCTGGCCGTTGCCAAGCTGCTCAAGGCCGTTGTCGACAAGGAACAGCCTCAGCTGGTCATCCTCGGCAAGCAGGCCATCGACAGCGACAACAACCAGACCGGCCAGATGCTGGCTGCGCTGACCGGCTTCGCCCAGGGCACCTTCGCCTCCAAGGTCGAAGTCGCTGGCGACAAGGTCAACGTCACCCGTGAAATCGACGGCGGCCTGCAGACCGTCGCCCTGAACCTGCCGGCGATCGTCACCACCGACCTGCGTTTGAACGAGCCGCGCTACGCGTCGCTGCCGAACATCATGAAGGCCAAGAAGAAGCCGCTGGAGACCGTCACTCCGGACGCGCTGGGCGTTTCCACCGCCTCGACCAACAAGACCCTGAAAGTCGAAGCGCCTGCTGCACGCAGCGCGGGCATCAAGGTCAAGTCGGTTGCTGAACTGGTCGAGAAACTGAAGAACGAGGCGAAGGTAATCTAAATGACTATCCTGGTTATCGCTGAACACGAGAACGGTGCCATTGCACCCGCTACCCTGAACACCGTTGCCGCTGCCGCCAAGATCGGTGGCGACATCCACGTCCTGGTCGCTGGCCAGAACGTCGGTGGCGTAGCCGAAGCTGCTGCCAAAATCGCTGGCGTGGCCAAGGTGCTGGTTGCCGACAACGCTGCCTACGCCAACTTCCTGCCAGAGAACGTAGCGCCACTGGTAGCTGAGCTTGGCAAGGGCTACAGCCACGTGCTGGCACCTGCCACCTCCAACGGCAAGAACGTACTGCCACGCGTTGCCGCACTGCTGGACGTCGACCAGATCTCCGAGATCATCTCGGTTGAGTCCGCCGACACCTTCAAGCGTCCGATCTACGCCGGCAACGCCATTGCCACCGTGCAATCGACCGCTGCGGTCAAGGTCATCACCGTTCGCGCCACCGGCTTCGACGCCGTTGCCGCCGAGGGTGGTTCGGCTGCCGTGGAAGCCGTTGCTACTGCCCACGACGCGGGCAAGTCGTCCTTCGTTGGCGAAGAGCTGGCCAAGTCCGACCGTCCTGAGCTGACCGCTGCCAAGATCGTCGTTTCCGGCGGCCGCGGCATGCAGAACGGCGACAACTTCAAGCACCTGTACGCCCTGGCCGACAAGCTGGGCGCGGCAGTCGGCGCTTCCCGCGCTGCAGTCGACGCAGGTTTCGTACCGAACGACATGCAGGTCGGCCAGACCGGCAAGATCGTTGCGCCACAGCTGTACATCGCCGTCGGTATCTCCGGCGCGATCCAGCACCTGGCCGGCATGAAGGACTCGAAAGTCATCGTCGCGATCAACAAGGACGAAGAAGCGCCGATCTTCCAGGTGGCCGACTACGGCCTGGTGGCGGATCTGTTCGAAGCCGTTCCTGAGCTGGAGAAGCTGGTTTAATCCAGTCGCTTCACTTATAAAGGGCCCGGTTGTGCGGGGCGTGCACGGTGGTTTTTCCACGGTGCTACGCTCCGGGCAGCCGGGCTTTTGTTTTTTTGCGGTCGAAGAAGGGGCGTGTGATGGTGCGGTTTGCTCGAACGGGAATGCTGGCAATGCTCGGATTGGCGTGCCTGCCGTCGCTGGCGATGGCAGCCGGCAAATGCGAGCGGCTGGTGGCGACGGGCAGCCCGGATGCGCCGCCGTATTCGTGGCGCGATCCGCAGGACCCACGCCACTTGATGGGTGCCAGCGTCGATCTGCTCAAGCAGGTCGCCGGCGAGTTGGGCCTCAAGGTCGAAGTGCTCTATTCCGGCAAGCGCAGCGAGGCCCAGGACGAGGTGCGCAGCGGGCGCATCGACCTGTTGGTCGACGCGCCGCTGGCAGTGAGCGAGCTGACATCGGTCGATTACATTCATCCGCCTGTGCTGCAGAACGAGTACGTGGTCTGGACCCGGCATGATTCCACGCTGGTCTATGACAATCTGGCCGACCTGCACAAGCACCAGGGCGCCATTTCCGAAAAGTCCCGGCTGACCCCGGAATTCGCGGCGTTCAGCAAGGCCGAACTGAAGCTGGTGCAGGTGCCCAACCTGACCCAGGCCATGCAGAAGCTCCTGCTTGGCCAGGTGGACTACGTGCTTGCCGGGCGCTACTCGGGCATGGCCATGGCGCGTAGCCTGGGCATGGCCGATGACCTCGTGGCTCGTGGCCAGGCCCTCGATCATCCGGGGTTGTTCCTGGCGCTGTCGCACAATTCCGCCTGCAACGACGCCTGGTTACGCGGACAGTTGGCGAAAAAGCTGACAGAATTGCCGGCTTCTGGCGTAGTCCAGGCGGCGGTGCAACGTAATGTCGAGCGCTGGCAGGCGCAGTTGCAGGCGCCGCTCGATGCCCAAAAACAGTAGGAATACCCTGTGAGAATCCAATCGCTATTCGCCGCCCTGGCGCTGCTGGCCCTGGTCGGTTGTGCCAGTGACCCGGCCCCCCACGAGCAGATGCGCCTGTCCGAGCAGGCGCTGGAGCAGGCCAAGGCCGTCGGTGCCACCGACGACGTCGCCGAGCTCAAGCTGGCCGAAGAAAAGCTGGAGCGTGCCCGTTCCAACATGCTGAGCGAATCATTCCGCGATGCGCGGATGCGCGCCGAACAGTCCGAGCTGGATGCGCGCCTGGCCGAAGCCAAGGTGCTGACCCTGAAGAGCCAGGAGCAACTGACCCTGCTGCAATCCCGGGTGGACCGTCTTCGCAAGCAATTGGGGGAGCAGCGGTGAGTTCGATCAAGCCTTTGGCGGTGCTGGCGATTGCCGGCGTTCTCGGTTTGCAGGGTTGCGCCAGCCAGCGCAGCGAAGAGGCACTGGATCAGGCGAGCACGGCCTTCCAGTCGGTGAAGGACGATTCCAACGTGTTGCGCAGCGCGCCACGGGATGTGATCCGGGCAGGCGAGTCGCTGGCCAAGGCCGAGCGACTGGCCACCTACTGGGGAACGGGCAGCGATGTGCGCCACTACGCCTACCTGAGCCAGCGCTACAGCCAGATCGCCCGCGAGCATAGCAACCTGGTGCTCAACCAGGAGCGCCAGGCCAAGCTGGAGCTGGAGCGCCAGCGCCTGCAACTGGCCTTGCGCGAAGCCAAGCTGGCCAGTGTGCAACAGCAGGGCAAGTGGCTGGAGGAACAGATCGTCAGCCTGGCCACCAACGACACCGATCGTGGCCTGGTGATGACCCTGGGGGATGTGCTGTTCGATACCGGTGAGGCGGAGCTGAAGAGTTCGGCCAGCCGTACCGTGCTGAAGCTGGTGCAGTTTCTTCAGTTGAACCCCAGGCGCGTGGTGCGTATCGAGGGTTATACCGACAGCACCGGCAACCCCGATGACAACCTCAAGCTGTCGCGGGATCGCGCGCAGTCGGTGGCCGACATGCTGGTGGACCTGGGCGTCGACGAGAAGCGCATCAAGGTGATCGGCTACGGTGATCAGTATCCTGTCGAGGCCAATGCCTCGGAGCGGGGCAGGGCGCAGAACCGTCGGGTGGAGATCGTGTTCTCCGACGAGAAGGGTAGGCTCGGCGCCGAGCGGTGAGTGGCTTCCACTGTTAAAGAAAACCCGGTGATCGACAGGTCCCGGGTTTTTTAATGCCTGTTAAAGAGCACCACGGAACCCGCTCCCACACTGTCCGCGCAAGACCATTGGTTATGTTTGTCGGGTTCCTTTATACCCAAGCGCCGCTTTGCTTCCCCGCGACACAGCTGTATTGTCTGCTGAATTGCAATCTGTCCCAGTACACTTGCCAACTGTTACGGTATTCTCAGCAGCAGATCACACAAGAACAACCGGACTGCCTGCGTGTCGAGAGAAGGATCCATGACCAACCTGTTGCTTTACCAGCGTATCGCCCAGCAGCTCGCCGAAGACATTCGTCGCGGTGTTTACCAGCCGGGCGAGCGTGTGCCGTCCGTGCGCAAGATGAGCTCGCAACTGAATGTGAGCCATGCCACGGTGCTCCAGGCCTATGCCAATCTCGAAGACCAGGGTCTGATCCGGGCCCGACCGCAGTCCGGTTATTACGTCCACCAGACCCCTGCGCTGACCGCTTCCACCCCCGATATCGCGCGGGTCGAGCGGCCTGGCCTGGTCACTCGGGCCAGCATCATCCAGCAGGTATTGACCGAAGCCCGCCGCGATGGCGTATTCCCGCTCGGGGCGGCCGTGCCTCATGTGGACTATCTGCCGGTGAGGGCGTTGCACCAGCAACTGGCCAAGGTCACCCGTTTCCAGAGCCCGCGGGCGTTCAGCTATATGTTCAGCCCTGGCTTCGAGCCGCTGCGCCGGCAGATTGCCATTCGCATGCGCGACGCCGGGGTGGTGGTCGATCCGTCCGAGGTGGTGGTTACCCATGGGTGCGTCGATGCCTTGCAGATGTCGCTGCGGGTGCTGACCCGGCCGGGTGACCTGATCGCCGCTGAATCGCCAACCTACTACGGGTTGCTGCAACTGGCGGATCTGCTGGGCCTGAAGGTTATCGAGATTCCCAGCGACCCCTCCACCGGGATCAGCCTCGAGGCACTGCAACTGGCGGCAAACCAATGGTCGATAAAGGCGCTGGTGCTGACGGCGCGCCTGAGCAACCCTCTGGGCGGGACGATTCCGGAAGAGCGGCAGAAACAACTGTTGCGCCTGTCGTCGGATTTCAATATCCAGATCATCGAGGACGATATCTACGGCGAGCTGATGTTCGAGCAAGGCAAGACCAAGTCACTCAAGGCCTTCGATCGCCTGGGGCGGGTCATCTACTGTTCGAGTTTCTCCAAGACCCTGTCGCCGGGGGTGCGCATCGGCTGGATGATCGCCGGCAACTACCAGCAGGAAATCCAGCGGCTGCAGACCTTCAGCACCCACTCGGCATGCAGCGTGACCCAGATGGGGGTGGCCGCCTACCTGGAAAATGGAGGTTACGACCGTCATCTGCGCTTCATCCGCCAGGAATATCGGAAAAATCTCAGCGCTTATCAGTTGGCCGTGCAGCAGTACTTCCCCGAAGGCACGCAAATGACCCGACCAACGGGTGGCTTTATTCTTTGGGTCAGTTTGCCGGGCAGGGTCAATACCCAGGAACTGCACGTGCGGGCCTTGCAGCAGGGCATCAGCATTGCGCCGGGGCTGATCTTCAGCAATACCGAGCAGTTCAACCACTGCATTCGCCTCAACTGCGGGATCCCCTGGAATCGCGAGGCGGAGAGGGCGCTGATGACCCTGGGCATGCTGGCCAGCCAGCTGTGCCAGGAAACGGCCAGTGCTGGCTATCTGTAATCTGCACCTTGTCAGGCAGGTCTGGAACGGGGAGCATAGGCACTTTCCCCTGGTAGTCTGTCGTTGCCTATGACTCTCTTGCGTTGTGTCGGCCTGGTGTTGGCGGGGTTGCTCGCGGTGTCTTCGGTGGACCCGGTAATGGCAGCTTCCGAGGCCAGGCCGCAGGTCCAGAAAACCGCGGATGACACTGCCAGGAAAGCATCGCCGGCCAAGCCTGCTACAGCGACCAAAAAGCCGGTGAAGGTCAGCAAGACTCCCGCACGCAAGAAAGCCGACGCCATTGCTGCGCCCTTGCCCAAGGCCAGGCTGGACCTGAGCCTCCCGCCTGATCTGATGAAGGGCATGAAGCCGGTGGAGGAGATCGAGGCGGAGGTGCGCAAGCCACTGCTGCCAGCGATGTTCGGGGAGAAATCGCAGGCCGACAGCCCGTTCCAGCTCAACGGGCGGCTTCTCAGCAACGAAATGCAGTTGCAGCTGCGCAACGATATGCGCCAGCAGGAAATCGAAGGCGCCGCCATTGACTTTGAATTCAAGCAGTAAGGCTCTGAAAACGAGAACCGACCGGTCAGCGATATTTCATTCTGTCGGGAATTTCAAACGCCTGTTTTAGTCGTTACTATCCTTTCATCCGCACCATTTGCGTCCCCGAGGTTCTGATTCATGAAATGCCGAGAAGGCTGCGGCGCGTGCTGCATAGCGCCATCGATCAGCTCGTTCATTCCCGGCATGCCTGATGGCAAGCCGGCTGGCGTGCGCTGCATTCATCTCTCCGCGGTCAACCTGTGCAATCTGTTCGGACAGCCGGAGCGTCCGGCGGTCTGTTCCGGTTTCAAGGCGGATATCGAGGTGTGTGGCAGCGATCGCGACGAGGCAATCAGGATCATCGGCTGGTGGGAGCAAATGACTGCGGCCTGAAAGCCGGATCTTCGACAATAAGGAAAACAAGCGGATGAGATCGTTCAAGCATGTAGCTGTAATCGTAGGTTTGACTGCCTTGTCGAACGTAGCCTTTGCCGAGCAATGGCAAGAGGTGAAGAACGAGCAGGGCATCCAGGTTTCCCTCAGTGATGTGGCGGGCTCCAAGTACAAGGCTTATCGCGGTGTCGCCCTGATCAAGGCGCCGGTGGCGACCATTGCCAGGCTGCAGGAGGATGTGGCGGGGTCCTGTGCCTGGATCCACGAGTGCAAGATGCAGAAGCTGCTCAAGCATGAAGGCAACCAGAGCTGGACCTATGCGCAGTTCAATACACCGTGGCCAGTGACCCCCCGGGACTCGGTGCTGCATATCACTACCGAGCAGGGCGCCGATGGCAGCCTAACGCGCACGATCGAGGCGGCGCCGACCTACCGGCCGCAGGACAAGGACTTTGTGCGGGTAGCGGCGGCCAACGGTTTCTGGAAGCTGGTGCCCAAGGGCGATGCCACCGAAGTGACCTACCAGCTGCACACCGATCCGGGTGGTAGCGTGCCGTCCTGGTTGTCGAACAAATTCGTCGTCGAGGCGCCGTTCAACACCTTGAAGGCGTTGAAGGAGAAAGCCGAAGCGGCGAAGTGAGGCGTAACAGTTGTTGGGTTTTCTTCGCTGACCGGCAACTGTCTGGTGCTAGAAAGTGCCGCGACCCTGTGGGAGCGGGTTTACCCGCGATTGCGGTAGTGAGTTCCCCATAGCAATCGCGGGTGAACCCGCTCCCACAGGGCAATAAAAAAGGCTGCCGGATGGCAGCCTTTTTGCGTTCGGCCGAAGCTTACTTGCGGTCTTTCAGCTTGACCAGGTCGCGGGACTCGTAGCCGGTGTACAGCTGGCGAGGGCGGCCGATCTTGTAAGGGCTGGAGAGCATTTCCTTCCAGTGCGAGATCCAGCCGACGGTCCGCGCCAGGGCGAAGATCACGGTGAACATGCTGGTCGGAATGCCGATCGCCTTGAGGATGATGCCCGAGTAGAAGTCGACGTTCGGGTACAGCGAGCGCTCGATGAAGTACGGATCGGTCAGGGCGATCTCTTCCAGGCGCATCGCCAGTTCCAGTTGCGGATCGTTGGTGATGCCCAGCTCGCGCAGGACTTCATCGCAGGTCTGCTTCATCACGGTGGCGCGCGGGTCACGGTTCTTGTAGACGCGGTGACCGAAGCCCATCAGCTTGAACGGATCGTTCTTGTCCTTCGCCTTGGCGATGAACTTGTCGATGTTGGACACATCGCCGATCTCGTCCAGCATGGTCAGCACGGCCTCGTTCGCACCGCCGTGGGCAGGGCCCCACAGTGCAGCGATACCGGCGGCGATACAGGCGAACGGGTTGGCGCCCGAGGAGCCGGCCAGGCGCACGGTGGAGGTGGAGGCGTTCTGTTCGTGGTCGGCATGGAGGATGAAGATCCGGTCCATTGCCTTGGCCAGCACCGGGCTGATCGGTTTGATCTCGCACGGGGTGTTGAACATCATGTGCAGGAAGTTTTCCGCATACGACAGGTCGTTGCGCGGGTACATCATGGGCTGGCCCATGGAGTACTTGTAGACCATCGCGGCCAGGGTCGGCATCTTGGCGACCAGGCGAACGGCGGAGATTTCCCGGTGCTGCGGGTTATTGATGTCCAGCGAGTCGTGGTAGAACGCCGACAGGGCGCCGACCACGCCGCACATTACGGCCATCGGGTGGGCGTCGCGGCGGAAGCCGTTGAAGAAGGACTTCAACTGCTCGTGCACCATGGTGTGGTTCTTCACGGTGCTGACGAACTGGGCCTTCTGCTCGGCGTTCGGCAGTTCGCCGTTGAGCAGCAGGTAGCAGGTTTCGAGGTAGTCGGATTGCTCGGCGAGCTGTTCGATCGGGTAGCCACGATGCAGCAGGATGCCCTTGTCGCCGTCGATGTAGGTGATCTTCGACTCGCAGGATGCGGTCGCCATGAAACCAGGGTCGAAAGTGAAGTGACCCGTGGCCCCCAACCCTCTGACGTCGATAACATCTGGACCAACGGTGCCGGTTAAAATGGGCAGCTCGACGGGGGCTGCGCCCTCGATGACCAACTGCGCTTTTTTGTCAGCCATGTGGCCTCCTATTAATGCTTGAAATCATCTGACAGACCCCCCACGCAGGGCCCGCACCACTATAGTGAGATAAATTCGAATGTCAATTTGCCTAAAGCACGGTTGTAATGGGGTTTAGGCCCTGTTTTTCCTCGAAAATGTCGCCCGTTTACGCCTTTTGTTCGATAAAGGCAATGCGCTATTTGGGCTACCCCTTCACGTTGTCATTAGTAGCCTAACTGTCTATACTCGGCACCCGACCGCCAGGGGCATCCGCGCCCGTCTGACTGGGGGTCGCCGCTCCCTGGGTGGTGGGTACCTGACCAGTACACTTACCAACAACTTTGCCCTGCTTGCTAGGGGCTCTTCAGTGTGAAAAAAGCCGTGAAAAGCCAACGACCTGTAAACCTAGACCTAAGGACCATCAAACTCCCGATCACTGCTTACACGTCCATTCTTCACCGCATCTCCGGCGTCATCCTGTTCCTGGGCCTGGCCATCATGCTTTATGCATTGGGCAAATCCCTGGGTTCCGAGGAAGGCTTTGGCGAGGTGAAGGCGTGTCTGACCAGTCCGCTGGCCAAGTTCGTGTTCTGGGCTCTGCTGTCCGCCTTGCTGTATCACCTGGTGGCCGGTGTGCGCCATCTGATCATGGACATGGGCATCGGCGAGACGCTGGAAGGCGGTAAGCTGGGCTCGAAAATCGTCATCGTCATCTCCGTGGTGGTGATCGTGCTGGCAGGAGTTTGGATATGGTAACCAACGTCACGAACCTCTCGCGTTCGGGCCTCTATGACTGGATGGCGCAGCGCGTTTCTGCGGTCGTTCTCGCGGCTTATTTCATTTTCCTGATCGGCTACCTGGTAGCGCACCCTGGCATCGAATATGCCCAGTGGCACGCTCTGTTCTCCAATAACGCGATGCGTATCTTCAGTCTGCTGGCACTGGTTGCCCTGGGCGCTCACGCCTGGGTCGGCATGTGGACCATTGCGACCGACTACCTGACCCCTATGGCGTTCGGCAAGTCGGCGACTGCGATTCGTTTCCTGTTCCAGGCGGTATGTGGTGTCGCGATGTTCGCGTACTTCGTCTGGGGTGTGCAGATTCTCTGGGGTATCTGATTCATGGCTATCATTCCAACGATTTCTTTCGACGCCATCATTGTCGGCGGCGGCGGTGCCGGTATGCGCGCTGCGCTGCAGCTGGCACAGGGCGGCCACAAGACCGCGGTGATCACCAAGGTCTTCCCGACCCGTTCGCACACCGTGTCGGCACAGGGCGGCATCACCTGCGCCATCGCTTCGGCCGACCCGAACGATGACTGGCGCTGGCACATGTACGATACCGTCAAGGGTTCCGACTACATCGGTGACCAGGACGCTATCGAATACATGTGTCAGGAAGGTCCGGCCGCGGTCTTCGAACTGGACCACATGGGCCTGCCGTTCTCCCGTACCGAAACCGGTCGTATCTACCAGCGTCCGTTCGGCGGCCAGTCCAAGGACTTCGGCAAGGGTGGCCAGGCTGCCCGTACCTGCGCCGCTTCCGACCGTACCGGTCACGCGCTGCTGCACACCCTGTACCAGGGCAACCTGAAGGCAGGCACCACCTTCCTCAACGAGTACTACGCGGTTGACCTGGTGAAGAACCAGGACGGCGCGTTCGTCGGTGTGATCGCGATCTGCATCGAAACCGGCGAAACCCAGTACATCCGTTCGAAGGCCACCGTACTGGCTACCGGCGGTGCCGGTCGCATCTACGCTTCGACCACCAACGCCCTGATCAACACCGGTGACGGCGTCGGCATGGCCCTGCGTGCCGGCGTTCCGGTGCAGGACATCGAGATGTGGCAGTTCCACCCGACCGGCATCGCCGGCGCAGGTGTACTGGTCACCGAAGGCTGCCGTGGTGAAGGCGGTTACCTGATCAACAAGCACGGCGAGCGTTTCATGGAGCGTTACGCTCCGAACGCGAAAGACCTCGCGGGTCGCGACGTGGTTGCCCGTTCCATGGTCAAGGAAATCATCGCCGGCAACGGCTGTGGCCCTAACGGCGACCACGTGATGCTGAAGCTCGACCACCTTGGCGAGGAAGTCCTGCACAGCCGCCTGCCAGGCATCTGCGAACTGTCCAAGACCTTCGCCCACGTCGACCCTGTGGTCGCGCCGGTGCCGGTCGTTCCAACCTGCCACTACATGATGGGCGGCGTTGCCACCAACATCCATGGCCAGGCCATCACCCAGGACGCCAACGGCCAGGACCAGATCATCCCGGGTCTGTTCGCCGTAGGTGAAGTGGCGTGCGTATCGGTCCACGGTGCCAACCGCCTGGGCGGCAACTCGCTGCTCGACCTGGTGGTCTTCGGCCGTGCTGCCGGCCTGCACCTGGAGAAGGCGCTGACCGACGGTATCGAATACCGCGACGCCAGCGACACCGACGTCGAAGTCGCCCTGAACCGTCTGAACAAGCTCAACGAGCGTACCACCGGTGAAGACGTGGCAACCCTGAAGCGCGAGCTGCAGAGCTGCATGCAGAACTACTTCGGTGTGTTCCGTACCGGCGAATACATGCAGAAAGGTATCGCCCAGCTGGCCGACCTGCGCGAGCGTATCGCCAACGTCAAGATCAACGACAAGTCCCAGGCGTTCAACACTGCGCGTATCGAAGCGCTGGAGCTGCAGAACCTGCTGGAAGTCGCCGAAGCTACCGCCATCGCGGCCGAAGTCCGTAAAGAGTCCCGCGGCGCTCACGCCCGTGAAGACTACGAAGACCGTGATGACGAAAACTGGCTGTGCCACACCCTGTACTTCCCGGGTGAGAAGCGGGTTGCCAAGCGTGCAGTCAACTTCGCGCCGAAGACCGTACCGGCGTTCGAACCAAAAGTCCGGACTTACTAAGGGTGGCCGCCATGTTGCAAGTTGAAGTTTATCGTTACAACCCGGATACCGATTCGGCGCCTAAAACCCAGGTGTTCCAGGTCGATACCGGTGGCAAGGACCTGATGGTGCTGGACGTGCTGGCGCTGATCAAGGAACAGGACGAGGGTTTCTCCTACCGTCGCTCCTGCCGTGAAGGCGTTTGCGGTTCCGACGGCATGAACATCAACGGCAAGAACGGCCTGGCGTGCATCACGCCGCTGTCCTCTGTCGTAAAAGGTAACAAGTTGGTGGTGCGTCCGCTGCCTGGTCTGCCGGTTATCCGTGACCTGGTCGTCGACATGAGCATCTTCTACAAGCAGTACGAGAAGGTGAAGCCGTTCCTGCAGAACGATACTCCGGCCCCGGCCATCGAGCGTCTGCAGTCGCCGGAAGAACGTGACAAGCTGGACGGTCTGTACGAGTGCATCCTGTGCGCCTGCTGCTCGACCTCCTGCCCGTCGTTCTGGTGGAACCCCGACAAGTTCCTCGGCCCGGCCGCCTTGCTGCAGGCCTACCGTTTCCTGGCCGACAGCCGCGACACCAAGACCCAGGAGCGCCTGGCGTCCCTGGATGACCCGTTCAGCGTATTCCGCTGCCGCGGGATCATGAACTGCGTGAACGTCTGCCCGAAGGGTCTGAACCCGACCAAGGCGATCGGTCACGTACGCAACATGCTGCTGCAAAGCGGTACCTGATTCTGCAAGTGTGATGTAGATGTTGTAACCGCAGTACGCCAAGGTGCGGGCGCCCAGCCCGCACCGAGGTGCAACCCGAGCGAGGGTCAAAAGCCCGAGCTTTACCTATGAAGATATGAGACCAGCAGGGGCATCCGGGCTGGTACCCGGTAAATCTGCGGGATCTTGCAGGCCTGGTTTTGGTGAGATGACTCCAGGCTTACGTGGTTCTGCCGATCGAGGCCCCTAACCGAGGGTGACCAAGCATGCAAGAAAGCGTGATGCAGCGCATGTGGAACAGCGCCCACCTGTCAGGTGGTAACGCTGCATATGTGGAAGAGCTCTACGAGCTCTACCTGCACGACCCTAACGCCGTGCCAGAAGAGTGGCGCACCTACTTCCAGAAGTTGCCCGCAGAAGGCAGCACTGCTACCGATGTATCGCACTCGACGATCCGCGACCATTTCGTGCTGCTGGCAAAGAACCAGCGCCGCGCCCAACCGGTGTCCGCCGGTAGCGTGAGCAGTGAGCATGAGAAGAAGCAGGTTGAAGTACTGCGACTGATCCAGGCCTACCGTATGCGCGGCCACCAGGCTGCGAAGCTCGACCCCCTGGGGTTGTGGCAGCGCCCTGCGCCAGTAGACCTGTCGATCAATCATTACGGCTTGACCAATGCCGATCTTGATACGACCTTCCGTGCCGGCGACCTGTTCATCGGCAAAGAGGAAGCGAGCCTACGCGAAATCCTCGAGGCGTTGCAGCAGACATATTGTCGCACCATCGGCGCCGAGTTCACCCACATCGTCGATTCCGAGCAGCGCAGCTGGTTCCAGCAGCGCCTGGAAAGCGTGCGTGGCCGTCCGTCCTTCTCCGCCGACATCCAGAGCCACCTGCTCGAGCGCGTTACCGCGGCCGAGGGCCTGGAGAAGTACCTGGGCACCAAGTACCCGGGCACCAAGCGTTTCGGCCTGGAAGGTGGCGAGAGCCTGATCCCGATGCTGGACGAAATGATCCAGCGCTCCGGCTCCTACGGCACCAAGGAAGTGGTTATCGGCATGGCCCACCGCGGCCGTCTCAACGTGCTGGTCAACACCTTCGGCAAGAACCCGCGCGAGCTGTTCGACGAGTTCGAAGGCAAGAAGAAGGTCGAGCTGGGCTCCGGTGACGTGAAGTACCACCAGGGCTTCTCGTCCAACGTGATGACCGCCGGTGGCGAAGTGCACCTGGCCATGGCCTTCAACCCCTCCCACCTGGAAATCGTCTCGCCAGTGGTAGAAGGTTCGGTTCGCGCCCGCCAGGACCGCCGCAACGATACCGTTGGCGACAAGGTCCTGCCGATCTCCATCCACGGTGACGCCGCGTTCGCGGGTCAGGGCGTGGTCATGGAAACCTTCCAGATGTCGCAGACCCGCGGTTTCAAGACCGGCGGTACCGTGCACATCGTGATCAACAACCAGGTTGGTTTCACCATCAGCAACCCGCTGGACTCCCGTTCCACCGAGTACTGCACCGACGTCGCCAAGATGATCCAGGCGCCGATCCTGCACGTGAACGGCGACGATCCGGAAGCGGTGCTGTTCGTGACCCAGCTGGCCGTCGACTACCGCATGCAGTTCAAGCGTGACGTGGTCATCGACCTGGTCTGCTACCGTCGCCGCGGCCACAACGAGGCCGACGAGCCGAACGGCACCCAGCCGCTGATGTACCAGCAGATCGCCAAGCAGCGCACTACCCGTGAACTCTACGCCGACAGCCTGGTGCAGGCGGGTCGTCTGGATGCCGAGCGCGTCCAGGCCAAGGTCGACGAGTACCGCAATGCGCTGGACAACGGCCTGCACGTGGTGAAAAGCCTGGTCAAGGAGCCGAACAAGGAGCTGTTCGTCGACTGGCGTCCGTACCTGGGCCATGCCTGGACCGCGCGTCACGACACCCGCTTCGATCTGAAGACCCTGCAGGAACTGTCCGCCAAGCTGCTGGAACTGCCGGAAGGCTTCCTGGTCCAGCGCCAGGTTTCGAAGATCTACGAAGACCGCCAGAAGATGCAGGCCGGTGGCTTGCCGATCAACTGGGGCTACGCCGAAACCATGGCCTACGCGACCCTGCTGTTCGAAGGCCACCCGGTTCGCATCACCGGCCAAGACGTCGGTCGCGGCACCTTCTCGCACCGTCACGCGGTGCTGCACAACCAGAAGGACGCCAGCACCTACCTGCCGCTGCAGAACCTGTTCAACGGCCAGCCGAAGTTCGACCTGTACGACTCCTTCCTGTCGGAAGAAGCGGTACTGGCCTTCGAATACGGCTACTCGACCACCACGCCGAACGCGCTGGTGATCTGGGAAGCCCAGTTCGGTGACTTCGCCAACGGCGCGCAAGTGGTGGTCGACCAGTTCATCACCAGCGGCGAGCACAAGTGGGGCCGCCTGTGCGGTCTGACCATGCTGCTGCCACACGGTTACGAAGGCCAGGGTCCCGAGCACTCCTCGGCGCGCCTGGAGCGTTACCTGCAACTGTGTGCCGAGCACAATGTCCAGGTCTGCGTACCGACCACCCCGGCCCAGATCTACCATCTGCTGCGCCGCCAGGTGATCCGTCCGCTGCGCAAACCGCTGATCGTACTGACGCCGAAGTCGCTGCTGCGCCACAAGCTGGCCATCTCGACCCTGGAAGATCTGGCCGAAGGCTCGTTCCAGACCGTGATCCCGGAGATCGACACCCTCGATCCGAAGAAAGTCACCCGTCTGGTCCTGTGCAGCGGCAAGGTCTACTACGATCTGCTGGAAAAACGCCGTGCCGAAGGTCGTGAAGACATCGCCATCGTGCGTATCGAGCAACTGTATCCGTTCCCTGAAGACGATCTGGTTGAAATCCTCGCGCCATACACCGAACTGAAGGACGTGGTGTGGTGTCAGGAAGAACCGATGAACCAGGGCGCCTGGTACAGCAGCCAGCACCACATGCGCCGTATCCTCGGTCGTCACAACAAGGCACTGGTCCTTGAGTACGCCGGTCGTGATGCGTCTGCGGCCCCGGCCTGTGGTTACGCTTCGATGCACGCCGAGCAGCAGGAAAAACTGCTGCAAGATGCCTTCACCGTTTAATGCCTCGCGCACCTGAAACCGAATTAAGGAACCACTGATAATGGCTATCGAGATCAAAGCCCCTACCTTCCCGGAATCGGTTGCCGACGGCACCGTTGCCACCTGGCACAAGAAACCGGGCGAAGCCGTCAAGCGTGACGAGCTGATCGTCGACATCGAGACCGACAAGGTCGTTCTGGAAGTCCTGGCCACCGCTGATGGCGTACTGGGCGCGATCGTCAAGGGCGAGGGCGACACCGTCCTGTCCGACGAGGTCCTGGGTTCGATCGAGGCCGGTGGCGTCGCCGCCGCTCCTGCCGCTGCCCCGGCTGCCGCGCCTGCCCAGGCAGCTGCTGCCGCCGACGCTGGCGAAGACGACCCGATCGCTGCCCCGGCCGCACGCAAGCTGGCTGAAGAAAACGGCATCGACCTGGCTTCCGTTGCCGGCACCGGCAAGGGTGGTCGCGTTACCAAGGAAGACGTCGTGGCCGCCGTTGCCGCCAAGAAGTCCGCGACTGCCGCTGCCCCGGCTGCCAAGCCGGCCGCCGCTGCCGCCGCTCCGGTGGTCACCGCCACTGGCGACCGCACCGAGAAGCGCGTACCGATGACCCGCCTGCGGGCCAAGGTTGCCGAGCGCCTGGTCGAAGCACAGTCGAACATGGCCATGCTGACCACCTTCAACGAAGTCGACATGACCGAAGTCATGGCCCTGCGTTCGAAGTACAAGGACCTGTTCGAGAAAACCCACAACGGCGTGCGCCTGGGCTTCATGTCGTTCTTCGTCAAGGCCGCTACCGAAGCCCTGAAGCGCTTCCCTGCGGTCAACGCCTCGATCGACGGTTCCGACATCGTCTACCACGGCTACTCGGACATCGGCGTCGCCGTTTCCAGCGACCGTGGCCTGGTGGTTCCTGTGCTGCGCAACGCCGAGCTGATGAGCCTGGCCGAGATCGAGAACGGCATCGCCACCTTCGGCAAGAAGGCCCGTGACGGCAAGCTGTCCATCGAAGAGATGACCGGCGGCACCTTCACCATCACCAACGGCGGCACCTTCGGTTCGATGATGTCGACCCCGATCGTCAACCCGCCGCAGGCCGCGATCCTCGGCATGCACAACATCATCCAGCGTCCGATGGCCATCAATGGCCAGGTCGTGATCCGTCCGATGATGTACCTGGCGCTGTCCTACGATCACCGCCTGATCGACGGTAAGGAAGCCGTGACCTTCCTGGTAACCATCAAGAACCTGCTGGAAGACCCGGCTCGCCTGCTGCTGGATATCTAATACGCAGCCGCAGGCTGCAGGCGTCGCGCTCCTGGTCAGGAGCTGGTCGCCGCGCAGCCTGTGGCTTGCTGCTTGAAGCTATAAAGGAATCTTTTTATGAGCCAGAAGTTCGACGTAGTAGTAATTGGTGCAGGTCCTGGCGGCTACGTGGCTGCCATCAAGGCCGCCCAACTGGGCTTCACGACCGCGTGCATCGAGAAATACACCGATGCCGAAGGCAAACTGGCCCTGGGCGGTACCTGCCTGAACGTTGGCTGCATTCCCTCCAAGGCGCTGCTGGACAGCTCCTGGAAGTACAAGGAAGCCAAGGAGAGCTTCAACGTCCACGGTATCTCCACCGGTGAAGTCAAGATGGACGTCGCCGCGATGGTTGGCCGCAAGGCCGGTATCGTCAAGAACCTGACTGGCGGCGTTGCCACCCTGTTCAAGGCCAACGGCGTCACTTCGATCCAGGGCCACGGCAAGCTGCTGGCCGGCAAGAAGGTCGAAGTCACCAAGCCTGACGGCAGCACCGAGATCATCGAAGCCGAGAACGTGATCCTGGCTTCCGGTTCCCGTCCGATCGACATTCCGCCGGCTCCGGTCGACCAGAACGTCATCGTCGACTCCACCGGCGCCCTGGAATTCCAATCGGTTCCGAAGCGCCTGGGCGTCATCGGTGCCGGCGTGATCGGCCTGGAGCTGGGTTCGGTCTGGGCTCGCCTGGGTGCCGAAGTCACCGTCCTGGAAGCCCTGGACACCTTCCTGATGGCCGCCGACACCGCGGTTTCCAAGGAAGCGCTGAAAACCCTGACCAAGCAGGGCCTGGACATCAAGCTGGGCGCTCGCGTGACCGGTTCGAAGGTCAACGGCGACGAAGTCGAAGTCACCTACACCGACGCCAACGGCGAACAGAAGATCACCTTCGACAAGCTGATCGTCGCGGTCGGCCGTCGTCCGGTGACCACCGACCTGCTGGCTGCCGACAGCGGCGTGACCATCGACGAGCGCGGCTTCGTGTTCGTTGACGACCACTGCGCTACCAGCGTGCCAGGCGTTTACGCCATCGGTGACGTGGTGCGTGGCATGATGCTGGCGCACAAGGCCTCGGAAGAGGGCATCATGGTCGTCGAGCGCATCAAGGGCCACAAGGCCCAGATGAACTATGACCTGATCCCGTCGGTCATCTACACCCACCCGGAAATCGCGTGGGTCGGCAAGACCGAACAAGCCTTGAAGGCAGAAGGTGTTGAGGTTAACGTGGGCACCTTCCCGTTCGCGGCCAGCGGCCGTGCGATGGCAGCCAACGATACCGGCGGTTTCGTCAAGGTCATCGCCGATGCCAAGACCGACCGCGTCCTGGGTGTACACGTGATTGGCCCAAGCGCCGCCGAACTGGTGCAGCAGGGTGCAATCGCAATGGAATTCGGCACCAGTGCCGAAGACCTGGGCATGATGGTCTTCTCCCATCCGACCCTGTCCGAAGCGCTGCATGAAGCCGCGCTGGCCGTGAATGGCGGTGCCATCCACGTAGCCAACCGTAAGAAGCGTTAATCATAAGAAAACCACGGCGGACGGCCCGTCGTGAGTCTTGCGTGCATGACTCACCGCGGAAAGTCCGCCGGACTCGAACTCCCGGAGCATACCGGGGGCAAGCGGTCACAGGTGGCGCGGCACCCCTCGCGGGCGCAGCGCCGAAGCGCAGTACCTAACGAAGACGGTAAAAAGCATGAATCTTCACGAGTATCAGGGTAAGCAGCTGTTCGCTGAATACGGCCTGCCAGTTTCCAAGGGTTTCGCAGTCGATACCCCTGAAGCAGCAGCAGAAGCCTGCGACAAGATCGGCGGCACCGAGTGGGTTGTAAAAGCCCAGGTCCACGCCGGTGGTCGCGGCAAAGCGGGCGGCGTCAAGCTGGTTCGCAGCAAGGAAGACGCCAAGGCGTTCGCTGCACAATGGTTGGGCAAGAATCTGGTGACCTACCAGACTGATGCCAACGGTCAACCAGTCTCCAAGATCCTGGTCGAGTCCTGCACCGACATCGCCAAAGAGCTGTACCTGGGCGCTGTGGTCGATCGTTCGAGCCGCCGTATCGTGTTCATGGCTTCCACCGAAGGTGGCGTGGACATCGAGAAAGTCGCTCACGACACTCCCGAGAAGATCCTCAAGGCAACCATCGACCCGCTGGTCGGTGCCCAGCCGTTCCAGGGCCGTGAGCTGGCATTCCAGCTGGGCCTGGAAGGCAAGCAGGTGCAACAGTTCGCCAAGATCTTCGTTGGCCTGGCCAAGCTGTTCAAGGACCACGACCTGGCCCTGCTGGAAGTGAACCCGCTGGTCATCAAGGCCGACGGCGACCTGCACTGCCTCGATGCCAAGATCAACATCGATGCCAACGCCATGTACCGTCAGCCGAAGCTGAAGACCTTCCACGACCCGTCCCAGGACGACGCCCGTGAGGCCCACGCTGCCAAGTTCGAACTGAACTACGTTGCCCTCGAAGGTAACATCGGCTGCATGGTCAACGGTGCCGGCCTGGCCATGGGTACCATGGACATCGTCAACCTGCACGGCGGCAAGCCAGCCAACTTCCTCGACGTAGGTGGTGGTGCTACCAAAGAGCGCGTTACCGAAGCCTTCAAGATCATTCTGTCCGACAGCAATGTCGCGGCCGTCCTGGTCAACATCTTCGGCGGCATCGTTCGCTGCGACATGATTGCCGAAGGCATCATCGGCGCGGTGAAGGAAGTCGGCGTTAAAGTACCGGTCGTCGTTCGCCTCGAAGGCAACAACGCCGAACTGGGCGCTAAAGTACTGGCAGAAAGCGGTTTGAACATCATTGCGGCCACCAGCCTGACCGACGCTGCTCAACAAGTTGTCAAAGCTGCGGAGGGCAAGTAATGAGCGTCCTGATCAATAAAGACACCAAAGTCATCTGCCAGGGCTTCACCGGCTCGCAAGGTACTTTCCACTCCGAACAGGCCATCGCCTACGGCACCAAGATGGTCGGCGGCGTAACCCCAGGCAAGGGTGGCACCACCCACCTGGGCCTGCCGGTGTTCAACACCGTGAAGGAAGCCGTGGAAGCTACCGGCGCTGACGCTTCGGTCATCTACGTTCCGGCTCCTTTCTGCAAGGACTCGATCCTGGAAGCGGCCTTCGGCGGCATCAAGCTGATCGTCTGCATCACCGAGGGTATTCCTACCCTCGACATGCTGGACGCCAAGGTCAAGTGCGACGAGCTGGGCGTTACCCTGATCGGCCCTAACTGCCCGGGCGTCATCACTCCGGGCGAGTGCAAGATCGGCATCATGCCAGGTCACATCCACCTGCCAGGCAAGGTCGGTATCGTTTCCCGTTCCGGCACCCTGACCTATGAAGCCGTCAAGCAGACCACTGATGCCGGTTTCGGTCAGTCCACCTGCGTCGGTATCGGTGGCGACCCGATCCCGGGCTCCAACTTCATCGACATCCTGAAGCTGTTCCAGGAAGACCCGAAAACCGAAGCCATCGTCATGATCGGCGAGATCGGTGGTTCGGCTGAAGAAGAAGCGGCTGCCTACATCAAGGCCAACGTGACCAAGCCAGTGGTTTCCTACATTGCCGGTGTGACTGCCCCAGCGGGCAAGCGCATGGGCCATGCTGGCGCCATCATCTCTGGCGGCAAGGGCACTGCGGACGAGAAATTCGCTGCTCTGCAGGACGCAGGTGTCAAAACCGTGCGTTCGCTGGCCGACATCGGCAAGGCCCTGGCCGAGCTGACCGGTTGGGAAGTGAAGAAGTAAGACTTCTTCGCTGACCAGGCAGAAAAAGGCCACCTTCGGGTGGCCTTTTTCGTTTGCGTGAATTGGACGCGTACCCTGTGGGAGCGGGTTCACCCGCGATTGCGGTAGTGATCCCACCGATGCCATCGCGGGTAAACCCGCTCCCACAGGGTACGCGTCGCTTGATTTGACGCAACCGTTTGCGACATTCTGGTTCACTCATCGGACAATCCGCCCCGAGGCCGTGCGCCAGAGCGTCAATTTGAGTACCATGCGCGTTCATTTCGTGTCCGCCGCCCAAAAGGAAGCGCCACGCTATAAAAGTCCGCCTCAATCAGGGTGGAAAAAACATTTCCCTAACCCAAGGGGAAATCCCTCTCTAAATTCCGATTTACGCAGTGTGGTATTTCCTTAAATGAAAGTTTTGAAAGGCCAGGACATCCTGGCGCTTGGCTTTATGACGTTCGCGTTGTTCGTCGGGGCCGGCAATATCATTTTCCCGCCTATCGTGGGTTTGCAGTCCGGTCCTTACGTGTGGATGGCGGCGCTGGGCTTTTTGGTCACCGCAGTCGGCCTGCCGGTGGTCACCGTGATCGCCCTGGCCAAGGTCGGCGGCGGCATGGACGAACTGAGCAGCCCGATCGGCAAGGTCGCCGGTGGCCTGCTGGCGGCGGCTGCCTACCTGGCAGTGGGCCCTCTGTTCGCCACCCCGCGTACCGCCACCGTGTCCTTCGAGGTGGGCGTGGCGCCGTTGACCGGCGAAAGCCCGACCGCGCTGTTCATCTACAGCCTGGTGTACTTCCTGGTGGTGCTGGCGGTGTCCATGTACCCGGGCAAGCTGCTCGACACCGTCGGCCGCTTCCTTGCGCCATTGAAGATCATCGCCCTGGCCGTGCTCGGCATCGCCGCGTTCGCCCTGCCAGCGGGCACCCTTGGTGAAGCGCAGCCAGCCTATGTGGCGGCGCCGTTCTCGCAAGGCTTCATCCAGGGTTACCTGACCATGGATACCCTGGGCGCGCTGGTGTTCGGCATCGTCATCGTCAATGCGATCCGCTCCCGTGGCGTCGATTCGCCGCGCCTGATCACCCGCTATGCGGTGATCGCCGGCCTGATCGCCGGTGTCGGCCTGACCCTGGTGTATATCAGCCTGTTCCGCCTCGGTGCCGGCAGCCACGATATCGCTGCGACCGCGACCAATGGTGCGGTGGTGCTGCATGCCTATGTGCAGCACACCTTCGGCTCGCTGGGCAGCGGTTTCCTGGCGGTGCTGATCGCCCTGGCCTGCCTGGTTACCGCGGTTGGCCTGACCTGCGCCTGCGCCGAATACTTCAGCCGCCTGCTGCCGCTGTCCTACCGTGCGCTGGTGGTGCTGCTGGCCGGCTTCTCGCTGCTGGTCTCCAACCTTGGCCTGACCAAGCTGATCATGTTCTCGGTCCCGGTACTGACCGCCATCTACCCGCCGTGCATCGTGCTGGTCGGCCTGAGCTTCTGCAAAGGCATGTGGCACTCGCAGACCCGCATCATGGCCCCGGTCATGGCGGTATCGCTGGTGTTCGGCGTGATCGACGCGCTGAAGGGCGCCGGCCTGGAGCACTGGCTGCCGGCCTGGGCCGAACACCTGCCGCTGAGCGAGCAGGGCCTGGCCTGGCTGGTGCCGTGCGTGGCGACCCTGGTGGTTGCCGTGGTGTGCGATCGCATGCTCGGCAAGCCGCGCGAAGTGACGGCCTAAGTAGCGCCGCAGGGCAGGCGAGGCCACAAGCCATCAGCGCCTGCCGACGGTGATACCCGAAGCCCCGCCTCCTACCCCGGAGGCGGGGCTTTTTCATGCCTTCTCAAAGCGTACACGGACCCTGTGGGAGCGGGTTCACCCGCGATTACGGTAGTGGATTCACCGTCGCAATCGCGGGTGAACCCGCTCCCACAGGGTCCGCGCAGTGTCCTTTTTGAGTGTGTGGACGTCGAACTGCCGTCACCGCCCAACGGAACCCTTCATGAGCTTCATTCTGAGCAACCTGACCAACCTGGCTGCCGCCCTATGGTTCATTACCTGCTGGGGCGGCTATACCCGCTATGCCACCTGGAAGGGACGCGACACCGCCTGCCTGGCCAGCGTCATGCACCTGTACCGCGAAGACTGGATGCGCCGCATGCTGCTGCGCGACAACCGCATCGCCGATGCCAGCGTAATCGGCAACCTGGAACGCAATGCGTCGTTCTTTGCCTCCAGCACCCTGATCATTCTCGCCGGCATCCTTACCGTACTCGGCGCTTCCGATCGCGCCTTGTCATTGCTGGCCGACCTGCCACTGGTGCAGCAGGCCTCGCAAAGCATGTCGGAGATCAAGCTGCTGTGCCTGGCGGTCGTCTTCGTCTACGCCTTCTTTACCTTCAGTTGGTGCATGCGCCAATACAACTTCGCGGCGGTGCTGGTGGGGTCGGCGCCGATGATCGGCGAGCGCCAGGTCAGCGAGCAGGAGCGCAAGGCCTTTGCAGCGCGGGCGGCGAGGGTGATTTCCATGGCGGCCAACCAGTTCAACTTCGGCCTGCGTTCCTATTACTTCGGCATGGCCATGCTCAGCTGGTTCATCAGCCCATGGGCATTCATGGCGATGAGTGCGGGCGTAGTGCTGGTGTTGTATCGCCGTGAGTTCCATTCGGATGTATTGGACGTCATGGTGTATACGCCGACCGAAGCCAGCGTGGAGATGGCGAAGAGCGAAAGTTCGCTCTGAGTGTTTGCCGATCAATAAAAAAACCCGACCGAAGTCGGGTTTTTTTATTCCAGCAAGCCTTACTGCTTGGCAGGTTCTGCCGGAGCGGTCGGCGCCGGAGTAGCTGGAGCGGATTCCTTCGCAGCTTCTTCAGCGGCTTTTTGTTCAGCTTCAGCGGAGTCTTTGGCGGCTTCGGCGTTTTCTTTAGCGGCCTCGTTCACTTTATCCTGAGCTTCGTCCATCTTCTGCTGGGCTTGCTCGGCATGTTGTTGAGCATCCTGAGCTTTGTTTTCGCTGGCTTTGTCGCAAGCGGCGAGGCCCAGGGCGGCGGCGATCATGACGGCATAAGCAAAAGGTTTACGCATGGGGTGTTTCTCCTTGTGGAATAGCATTACTTGAATCCTTTGAGTTGTCCCTTCGGATTTAAGTTCCGCGCACGATACACATATATAAGTAACGGATCCATATAGACTTTTTGTCTGCTCTGTGCAGGTCCGCACACTTTTGGAGATAGCTGTGGATAAGAGCGAGTCGTCGTTGCTGCGGCGGGCCGAACGTTTCCTTTCTGCGTTACGTCATTGCCAGGTATTGAACATGCAGGTTGAGTGCGCGAACGGGGAGGGCATCACCCTGCGCATGCCCTGGTCCCCCTCGATCGTCGGCAACCCGCAGACTGGAGCGGTTCATGGCGGTGCGATCACCACCCTGATGGATACGGCGCTGGGCATGGCCACGCTCTGCGCCCTGCCGGAATTCGAGGTTTGCCCGACCCTCGACCTGCGGGTCGACTACATGGGCCCCGGAGTCGCCCACCAGGACCTGTTCGGCCATGCCCATTGCTACCGGGTCAGCCGCGAGGTGATCTTCATTCGCGGCGCCTGCTACCAGGCCGACCCCGGGCAGCCCATCGCCCAGGTGGTCGGTACCTACATGCGCCTGGGCAAGGACATCAAGGGTGGCCTCAACTTCGCCCGCACGCTCAAGGGAGAAGCGCAATGATCCCGGCCCAGGTTCATCGGCAACTGCGCGAGGCGCATGCCCGCGGCGATTACTCGGCCCTGCTCGGGCTGATTCCCTATGCCGGGCTGATCGGCATCCAGTGCAGCCGTGACGGCGACGACCTGCTGTTCCGCCTGCCGGCCAACCCGGACAACGTCGGCAACCCGTTGCTTCCGGCGATCCATGGCGGCGTGATCGCCGGTTTCATGGAGCTGTCGGCGGCGCTGTACCTGCTGGTCTTCAGCGAAAGTGCGAGCATTCCGAAGATCATCGACTTCTCCATCGACTACCTGCGGGCCGGCCATTTGCGCGATACCTTCGCCCGTTGCCAGTTGTGGCGCCAGGGCCGCCGGGTGACCAACGTGGCGATCACTGCCTGGCAGGCGGACCCCGCCGAGCCCATTGCCACGGCCCGGGCGCATTTCAAGATCAAAGAACTGGTCGCGCCCTTGAAATAGTCCTCCATGGCCCCATCTGCTGTTCATCCCGTTGCGACTGGCGGGATGCGTGTCCGCAAGGCCGCCCGCCAGCGCTATCAATGCCATCAGATCGGAGTTTTGAAGACCATGAGTGTGGAGACTCAAAAAGAAACCCTGGGCTTCCAGACCGAGGTGAAGCAACTGCTGCACCTCATGATCCATTCGCTGTATTCGAACAAGGAAATCTTCCTCCGCGAGCTGATCTCCAACGCCTCCGATGCCGTGGACAAGCTGCGCTTCGAAGCGCTGGCCAAGCCCGAGCTGCTCGAAGGCGGCGCCGACCTGAAGATCCGTGTCAGCTTCGACAAGGACGCCAACACCGTCACCCTCGAAGACAATGGCATCGGCATGAGCCGCGATGAAGTCATCGCCCACCTCGGTACCATCGCCAAGTCCGGCACTGCCGACTTCATGAAGAACCTCACCGGCGACCAGAAGAAGGACTCGCACCTGATCGGTCAGTTCGGCGTGGGCTTCTACTCCGCATTCATCGTCGCCGACAAGGTCGACGTGTTCAGCCGCCGCGCCGGGCTGCCGGCCGCCGAAGGCGTGCACTGGTCGTCGAAAGGCGAGGGTGAATTCGAAGTTGCCACCCTCGACAAGGCCGAGCGCGGTACCCGCATCGTCCTGCACCTGAAAAAGGGCGAGGAAGAGTTCGCCGACGGCTGGCGCCTGCGCAACATCGTCAAGAAGTACTCCGACCATATCGCCCTGCCGATCGAGCTGCCGAAAGAAGCACCGGCCGCCGAAGGCGAGGAGAAGCCTGCCCAGGAATGGGAAACCGTCAACCGCGCCAGTGCCCTGTGGACCCGTCCGCGTACCGAGATCAAGGACGAGGAATACCAGGAGTTCTACAAGCACATCGGCCACGATTTCGAAAACCCGCTGGCCTGGAGCCACAACAAGGTCGAAGGCAAGCTGGAATACAACTCGCTGCTCTACGTTCCGGCCCGTGCGCCGTTCGACCTGTACCAGCGTGAAGCGCCCCGCGGCCTGAAGCTGTACGTGCAGCGCGTGTTCATCATGGACCAGGCGGAGTCGTTCCTGCCGCTGTACCTGCGCTTCATCAAGGGCGTGGTCGATTCCAACGACCTGTCGCTGAACGTCTCGCGCGAGATCCTGCAGAAGGATCCGATCATCGACTCGATGAAGTCGGCGCTGACCAAGCGCGTGCTGGACATGCTGGAGAAGCTGGCGAAGAACGAACCCGAACAGTACAAGGCGTTCTGGAAGAACTTCGGCCAGGTCCTCAAGGAAGGGCCGGCGGAAGACTTCGCCAACAAGGAAAAGATCGCCGGCCTGCTGCGCTTCGCCTCCACCCACGAGGAAGGCGGCGAGCAGAGCGTCTCCCTGGCCGACTACCTGGCTCGCGCCAAGGAAGGCCAGGACAAGATCTACTACCTCACCGGCGAGTCCTATGCGCAGGTCAAGAACAGCCCTCACCTGGAAGTCTTCCGCAAGAAAGGCATCGAAGTGCTGCTGCTGACCGACCGCATCGACGAGTGGCTGATGAGCTATCTCAACGAGTTCGATGGCAAGAGCTTCGTAGATGTCGCTCGTGGCGACCTCGATCTGGGCAAGCTGGATTCGGAAGAAGACAAGAAGGCCCAGGAAGAGATCGCCAAGGAGAAGGAAGGCCTGGTCGAGCGCCTCAAGGCCGCGCTAGGTGACAGTGTCAGCGAAGTGCGCGTGTCGCACCGCCTGACCGATTCCCCGGCGATCCTCGCCATCGGCGAACAGGACCTTGGCCTGCAGATGCGCCAGATCCTCGAAGCCAGTGGGCAGAAGGTCCCGGATTCCAAGCCGATCTTCGAATTCAACCCGACCCACCCGCTGATCGAGAAGCTGGACAACGAGCAGAGCGAAGACCGTTTCGCCGACTTCTCGCATATCCTCTTCGACCAGGCGGCGCTGGCCGCCGGCGACAGCCTGAAGGACCCGGCCGCCTACGTGCGCCGGCTGAACAAGCTGCTGGTCGAGTTGTCGGTCTGATGTGATGCAGGAAAGCCCGCTTCGGCGGGCTTTTTTCATTCTTGCAAGGAGAAATCGATGAGCAATGTGACGATCGAATCGCTGGTCTACCACGTCGGCGGTGAAGCCTATGAAAGCCGCCTGGTCTACACCCATGGCGCGCAGCCACAGCCGGCGCTGGTGATGGCGCCGAACTGGATGGGCATCGGCGAAGGTGCCGAGCGGATTGCCCGGGCGGTAGCGGAGAAAGGTTATGTGGTGCTGATCGCCGACCTCTATGGGCAATCGGTGCGGCCGCAGAATGCCGAGCAGGCGGGTGCGGCGATGATGCCGCTGAAGAATGACCGCGCCGAGCTGCGCAAGCGCATGCAGGCGGCCGTGGCGCAGTTGCTCGGGCAATCGAAGGCGCTGCTGAGCCCGGGCAAGCTGGCGGCGTTCGGTTTCTGCTTCGGTGGCTGCTGTGCCCTGGAACTGGCTCGCGACGGTGCTCCGTTGCAGGCGGCGATATCCTTCCATGGCACCCTGGATACCCCGGACCCGGCGGATGCGAAGAACATCAAGGGCGCGGTGCTGGTACTGCATGGCGCGGCCGATCCGCTGGTGCCCAAGGAGCAATTGCCAGCCTTCGAGGCCGAGATGGACGCGGCCGGTGTGGACTGGCAGTTGCTCAGCTACGGCGGTGCGGTGCACTCGTTCACCGATCCGGGGGCGAATGTGCCGGGCAAGATGATGTATGACGCACGGACCTCGAAGCGGGCGTTCACGGCGATGCACAATCTGCTGGAAGAAGTGTTCAAGGCTTGAGGGCCTCATCGCTGGCAAGCCAGCTCCCACAGTGTGGGAGCCGGCGTTGCCGGCGATTGCTGACTTCAGGGCAACTCGATCCTCCCTGACTCACCCGCAACCACCGGCCAATCCCCGGCCGCCCATCGTTCCCGGGCCCGATCGATCAACCCCGGATCGCTCGCCACGAAATTCCAGTTCATCCGCCGTGGCCCATCCAGCGGCGCGCCGCCGATGATCACCAGATGGCTCTCGCCCTCGGCATACAGACTGGCTTCCTCGCCTTCGTTCAGCACCACCAGCGTCTGCGGTTCCAGCAGCTCGTCATCCAGCCGCACTTCGCCGGCCAGTACATACACCGCCCGTTCCTGGTGCTCATCCGGCACGCACAAGGTCGTGGCGGCTTCCATGAATACTTCGGCGTACAGCGTGGGCGAGAGCACCGGCACCGGCGACGCCAGGCAGAAGCCGTTGCCCGCGATCATGCGTATCTTCACCCCCAGCGCTTCGCTGACCGGCAGGCTGCCTGCCGGGTGATGGCTATAGTGCCCGGCGCCTTGTTCCGCCTCTTTCGGCGATGCCAGCCAGATCTGCAGGCCATGCAGTCGCGAGCCTTTTTCCAGCAGGTCCTGCGGTGTGCGCTCGACGTGGGCGATGGCCGCGCCGGCAGTCATCCAGCTCACCTCGCCGGGCCTGACCCGCTGCGACGAGCCCAGGCTGTCCTTGTGCAGCAGTTCCCCCTCGAACAGGTAGGTGAGGGTCGACAGTCCGATATGCGGGTGCTGGCGGATGTCCATGCCATGCCCCGGCGGGTAGTCGGTCTGCAGCATATGGTCGAAGAACACGAAGGGGCCGACACTGCGGCACCTGGCCGAGGGCAGCGGGCGCAGGATGGGCTGGCCCTCGACCGATTCGGCGCGGGGGCGGATTACCAGGGGCGAGGTCATGGCAGGCTCCAGCCAGGTTGAAGTCGGCCTAGCATAGCGAACCGCTGCCGTCGGCGCGCGGTCTACCCTGTCCCAAGCACGAGCAAGGAGGGCAGCGATGCTCGCAAGAACCCTGGGCGCACTGTTGTGCGTCGGGCTGCTGGTCGGCGCCGCGCAGGCACGGGATTACCGCTACAGCGACGCCCACCTGCACTACGTGGATTTCTTCCAGGAAACCGAGGGCATGCCCGCGCTGCTCGAAGCCATGGACAAGGCCGGTATCGAGCAGTCGATGATCAGCGGCATCCCGGTCGCCAAGAAGTGGCATGAGGACGAACCCAAGCGTCCACGCTACTACGCCGGCGACGATGCCGATGCCTACTGGTACAGCGCCACCGACAGCTACGTCGCAGCAGCCGTCGAGAAGCTGCCGCCCGAGCAGCGCAAGCGGTTCCATCCGTTCCTGTCCGGGATCAATCCGGTGGACAAGAATGCCGTGGCCCATATCGAGCGCATGCTGGAGCTGCATCCAGGGCTCTGGCAGGGCATAGGCGAGGTCTTCACCCGCCATGACGACCTGACGGCCCTCACCAGCGGCGATACGCCCCGGGCCAACAACGAGGCCATGACCCGCATCTATCATCTGGCTGCCGAGCGCGACCTGCCGGTGCTGTTGCACTCCAACATCACCTCCAAGCGCGAGCGCAATCCGCTGTACCTGGCGGAAATCGAGGAGCCGCTGCGCAATCACCCGCATACCCGCTTCATCTGGGCCCATGCCGGCAGCAGCATGGAGATTCATCGGCACCAGGAAAAAATGGACTTTCTCCTGCCGACCCTGACCCGCCTGCTGGAGGATTACCCCAACCTGTATGTCGATCTGTCCTGGAGCGTGCTGCAACCTTACCTGCTGGACGACAAGGGCACGCCGCGCAAGGCGTGGCTGGCACTGGTCGAGCGCTTTCCCGAGCGCTTCATGCTCGGCTCCGACGTGGTCGGGCGTTTTTCCAGCCTGGGCGAGCAGTTCCAGGGCTTCGCCCCGTTCCTGGACGCCTTGCCGGAGGGCATCGCGCACAAGGTGGCCAGGGACAACTTCCTCGCGGTGCTGCCCAAGCCGCGTTGAGCGCGATTGTCATCAGCCTGTCATGGCCGGGTCATAGTCTGCCGCGATCCACAACAGAGGAAGCGCAACATGTTGACTAGCCGTTTTAGCGCCCTGGTCGGGCTGATGTGCATCGCCGGCCTGGCCCAGGCCGAGGTGCGGGTGCAGGGACCGGTGGAATACGGCGTGTTCGAGACCAACATCAAGAACCCGCAGCCCGGTGAACGGGTCATTACCATGAACAGCCAGGCGATCCAGGCCACCGATGTCGTCCCGGCCAGGCTGGGCAGCAAATTCGGCATCCGCTACCGCCTCGAAGGCAAGACCGCCGACGATACCCCGCTGACCCTGCTGTACCTCACCCCGGGCATCGTCACCCCGGACGGCAAGCGCCACGACAAATTCGAGGTGGTGCAGAAGCTGGTCCCGGCTGCGCCGCAGGACGTGATGGCCTACGAATTCACCGAGCATCACGAGGCGATTCCGGGCGAGTGGCACTTCATGGTGTTCCAGGGTGATCGCCTGCTGGCGGAGAAACGTTTCACCGTTCGCTGATCATTCCGGCGATGCGGTGGTCGCGATGATTGGGCAATTTAATATCACCATTTCTTCTTACGCAAAAAGTCGACGGTCCGATACCTTCTAAAGAAGTGTCCGCTGCATGACGGATGCAGCATCTTCGGAAGGAACCGTGCGATGAGTTTGAGAAGCCTGAACATAGCGCCCCGGGCCGGACTGGGCTTCGGCCTGCTGGCGCTGTTGGTGGTGACCCTTGGGCTGTTCTCGCTGGTGCAGATGTCGAGCATGCGCGAGCAGTCCGAGCAGGTGGAAAGCAATTGGCTGCCCAGCGTGATCAGTGTCGGCACCATGAGCCAGGACATGCTGCGCATACGTGCCCTGACCCTGCGCTTGCTGGTCAACCGCGACCCGGCGGCGCAGCAGCAGAACATCTCCCGTATCGACGCCCTGAAGCAGGCCCTGAGCAAGGCCCAGGCCGATTACGACGCGCTCATCGTGCTGCCCGAGGAGCGCGTGCTGTTCGACCGCTATATCGAACTGCAGACGCAGTACCTGGGCATGCAGGCCCAGGTGGTGGGCCTGGCCACCAGTGATCGCATCGAGGCCGCCGAAACCCTGGTCAACGGCGAGATGAACCAGCTCGCCGACAACCTCACCACCACCCTCAACCAGTTGATCGATCTCAACAACCAGCACGCTCATATGGCCACCAGCCAGTCCGAAGCGGTGTATCTCGCCGCACGGGTGTGGGTCATCGGCCTGTTGATCGGCGCCCTCGTGCTCACGGTGGTGCTGGCGCTGGTCCTGACCCGCAGCATTGTCAAGCCCCTGGCCCAATCGCTGCAGGTTGCGGAAGTGGTGGCGAGCGGCGACCTGACTCCGCAGATCAGTATCCAGGGCCGCGACGAACCGGCGCGCCTGCTGGTGGCGTTGAAGCAGATGCAGCAAAGCCTGCGCGACACCATCGGGCGCATCTCCGACTCGTCGAACCAGCTGGCTTCGGCCTCGGAAGAGCTGAGCGCGGTCACCGAGGATGCGACCCGCGGCCTGCAGCAGCAGACCCAGGAAATCGAACAGGCGGCGACGGCGGTCAACCAGATGACTGCGGCGGTGGAGGAGGTGGCCAGCAATGCCGTGGCCACGTCCGAGGCGTCGAGGGAGTCCGATCGTATTGCCCGCGAGGGTGTGGCCCAGGTCCAGCAGACCGTGGTGTCCATCGAGGAACTGGCGGCGGGCGTGAGCCTGAACGTCGATGAAGTGGGGCAACTGGCGGAGCAGGTGCACGGGATTTCCAAGGTGCTCGACGTCATCGGCTCGATTGCCGAGCAGACCAACCTGCTGGCGCTCAACGCCGCGATCGAAGCGGCGCGGGCCGGCGATGCCGGGCGCGGGTTCGCCGTGGTGGCCGACGAGGTGCGGGCGCTGGCCCATCGGACCCAGCAGTCGACCCGGGAAATCGAGCAGATGATCGATGGTATCCAGCAGGGCACCGACCGCGCGGTGGATGGCATGCAGCAAACCCGCGAGCGGGCGCGCAGCACCCTGGATGGTGCGCACGCGGCCGGGGCGGCGCTGGAAGAGATTGCCACGGCGATCAGCCGGATCAACGAGCGCAACCTGGTGATCGCCAGCGCCTCGGAGCAGCAGGCGCAGGTGGCGCGGGAGGTGGATCGCAACCTCACCAATATCCGCGACCTGGCGTTGCAGAGTTCGGCGGGAGCGTCGCAAACGGTGGAGGCCAGCCAGGCGCTATCGCAACTGGCGGTGGACCTGAACGGGCTGGTGCGGCGCTTCTCGGTGTAAGGCTTCACACGGACCCTGTGGGAGCGGGTTCACCCGCGATTGCTATGGTAGATTCACTACCGCAATCGCGGGTGAACCCGCTCCCACAGGGTCCGCAGTGTGCTTCAGAAACAAAAACGCCCCGAACCAGTCGGGGCGTTTTTAGTGCAAGCGGGCTAGCCCTTACTTGCCTTCCCAGCGCTTGAGCACCAGGGTGGCGTTGGTGCCGCCGAAGCCGAAGCTGTTGCTCATCACGGTGTCGATCTTGGCGTTTTCGCGGGTTTCGCGAACCACCGGCAGGTCGGCGACTTCCGGATCCAGCTCGTCGATGTTGGCGGAACCGGCGATGAACTTGCCTTCCATCATCAGCAGGCAGTAGATCGCTTCGTGCACGCCGGCAGCGCCCAGGGAGTGACCGGACAGGCTCTTGGTCGAGCTGATGGCCGGGGCCTTGTCGCCGAACACTTCGCGCACGCCCTTCATTTCCGCGACGTCGCCGACCGGGGTCGAGGTGCCGTGGGTGTTCAGGTAGTCGATCGGAGTATCGACGGTGGACAGCGCCTGCTGCATGCAGCGGATCGCGCCTTCGCCGCTCGGGGCAACCATGTCGTAGCCGTCGGAAGTGGCGCCGTAGCCGACGATTTCCGCGTAGATCTTGGCACCACGGGCCAGGGCGTGTTCCAGCTCCTCGACCACCACCATGCCGCCACCGCCGGCGATGACGAAGCCGTCACGGTCGGCGTCGTAGGCGCGCGAAGCCTTGCTTGGCTCATCGTTGCGCTTGGTCGACAGGGCGCCCATGGCATCGAACAGGAACGACTGGCTCCAGTGCTCTTCTTCACCGCCGCCGGCGAAGACGATGTCCTGCTTGCCCCACTGGATCTGCTCCATGGCGGTGCCGATGCAGTGTGCGGAGGTGGCGCAGGCCGAGGAGATCGAGTAGTTGATGCCCTTGATCTTGAACGGCGTGGCCAGGCACGCGGAAACGGTGCTGCCCATGGTGCGGGTCACGCGGTACGGACCGACGCGCTTGACGCCTTTCTCGCGCAGGGTATCCAGCGCTTCCATCTGGTTCAGGGTCGAGGCGCCGCCGGAGCCAGCCACCAGGCCGGTACGCGGGTTGGAGATCTGCTCTTCGGTCAGGCCGGAGTCCTTGATCGCGTCCTGCATCGCCAGGTAGGCGTAGGCAGCGGCGTGGCCGACGAAGCGATAGACCTTGCGGTCGATCAGTTCTTCGAGGTTGAGGTCGATGGAACCGGAAACCTGGCTGCGCAGCCCCATTTCCTTGTATTCCGGGTTGAAACGGATGCCCGGACGGCTTTTACGCAGGTTTTCGGAGACGGTCTCTTTGTCATTGCCCAGGCAGGAAACGATGCCCAGACCGGTGATTACGACGCGGCGCATGCGAATAACCCTTAGAAATTTTCAGTGGAGGTGAATACACCGACGCGAAGACCTTCGGCGGTGTAGATCTCGCGACCGTCGACGCTGACCGAGCCATCGGCGATGGCCATGTTCAGCTTGCCCTTCAGGACGCGCTTGATATGAATGTTGTAGGTAACCTTTTTCGCCTCCGGCAACACCTGGCCGAAGAACTTCACTTCGCCCGAACCCAGGGCGCGACCGCGGCCCGGCAGGCCTTGCCAGCCAAGGAAGAAGCCAACCAGCTGCCACATGGCGTCGAGGCCCAGGCAGCCCGGCATCACCGGATCGCCTTCGAAGTGGCAGGCGAAGAACCACAGGTCCGGATTGATATCCAGCTCGGCGACCAATTCACCTTTGCCGTACTTGCCGCCCTCTTCACTGATGTGGGCAATGCGATCCACCATCAGCATGTTGGGGGCGGGCAGTTGCGCGTTACCTGGGCCGAACAGCTCACCGCGACTGCAGCGCAGCAGGTCTTCCCGGGTAAAGGCGTTTTGTTTGGTCATGCGAGCTCCTCAATAATCCTCGTGCGGCAGGGACCGGTTCTTCCCGATCCGCCCTCCGAAAGCCCTTGGCTCCGGGGCGGCAGCCTACTCATAGACTATTGCGTTGTAGTGAAAGTCACAGCACAGCGAACGAAGATGTACACCTGTGCACTGAAATTTTTCCGACAGACCTTTCTTGCAGATCGGTTCGGCGTGTAAGACTGCCGCAATTTTGCATTATTCGCCAGTCGCGCTTGCCTGAGCGGGTAGCCAGCGCTGCAGAATCTCCTGCAATTCATTGCGTTTGAACGGTTTGGCCAGGTAATCGTTCATCCCGGCTTCAATGCAACGCTCGCGATCACCCTGCAGGGCGTTGGCGGTCAGGGCGATGATCGGCAGGTCGCGGCCCTGGGGCAACTGGCGCAGGCGCCGGGTGGCTTCGTAGCCATCGACGATCGGCAGGCGACAGTCCATCAGCACGGCCGCGAAGCGCTGCCGGGCCACCAGGCTGATGGCCTGGGCGCCGTCGGCCGCAACGATCACCTCCAGCCCCAGGCTGCGCAGCATGGCCTGGATCACCGCCTGGTTGACCGGGTTGTCCTCCACCAGCAATACCGACTGCCCTTTGCCGTCGTCCGCCCCGGCAACGTTGGCCGGCAATGCCTGCGGACGGTCGTGCGGGCGCAGGGTCAGGGGCATTTCCAGGGTGAAGGTCGAACCCTGGCCCTCGCGGCTTTCCGCCCGCAGGCTGCCGCCCATGCGTTCGGCCAGGTTGCGGGCGATGGACAGGCCCAGGCCGGTGCCGCCATAGCGCCGGGAAATCGAGCTGTCGGCCTGTTGGAAGGCGACGAACATGGCTTCCAGGCGGCTGTTTTCGATGCCGATGCCGGTGTCCTGCACCGCGCAGGTGAACCAGATCAGCTGGCGGTCCAGCACCTGCCAGCGCGGCACCACCCGCACGCTGCCCTGCTCGGTGAACTTCAGGGCGTTGCCGATCAGGTTGACCAGTACCTGGCGGATCCGCGTCGGGTCGCCGCACACCTGCAACCGCTCCAGGCCCTCGGGCATTTCCAGTTGCAGCGCCAGGTGACGCTGCTGGGCGGCGTGAAGGAAGGACTGCACGCAACTGCCGATCAGTTCCGCCAGGTTGAAATCGATCTGTTCCAGTTGCAGCCCGGTGCGTTCGATCCGCGAGAAGTCGAGGATGTCGTTGATCACCTTGAGCAGGTGCCCGGTGGACTCGCTGGCCACCAGCGTGTATTCGGCCTGCTCATCGCTCAGTTCGGTGGTCTGCAGCAGTTGCAGCATGCCCAGCACGCCGTTCATCGGGGTACGCAGCTCGTGGCTCATCATCGCCAGGAATTCCGACTTGGCCTTGTTCGCCTGCTCGGCTTCCTCGCGGGCCTGGATCATCTGCGCCATGGCCTCCTGCTGTTCGCGCGAGGCCTGGGCCAGGCCGCTGGCCAGGTTGTTGATATGTTGCGCCAGGTGCCCCAGCTCGTTGTCGTCCACCACCGGCAACAGCGTGTCGAAATCACCTTTCTGGATGGCCTTGACCGCATGCCCCATGTCGGCGATCGGGGTCGACAGGCTACGGGCCAGGCGGCGCGCCAGCAGGAAGGTGAAGACCAGGGCGAACAGGGCGAGGATCGCCGCCTTGATCACGATTTCCTGCTGGCGCTGGCTGAAGGCGTCATCGGACATGCCGACGATCGCCCGGCCAAGGTAATCGTCGGCGACGATGCTCGCCGGTTGCTCGCCATTGTGCAGGAAGTCGCCATCGAGGCTGATCCGCTGCAGGCGGATCGGCGCCTGGAACACTTCCACCTGCTGGGCGCGGTTGACGTGTTCGTCCGGCTGCTCGACATAGACCAGGATGTGGTTGGCGCTGTCCTGCACTTCGAGGAAGCGCACATGGGGGATGGTCAGGGTCGCCCGCATCAGGCCTTCGAGCACTTCGTCGTTGCCGGAGATCACCCCGTATTCCGAGGCCGGGGCAAGCTGGTTGGCGATCAACTGGCCGGTATGGTTGAGTTCCTGGCGCAGGTCCTGGATGCGCACGAAGGTGAAAAAGCCGATCAGCAGCAAGGTCAGCACCAGGGCCGGGCCGAGGCTGATGATCTGGGTACGGGTACTGATATCCCAGCTTTTCATCGGGCGGATTCTCCTGCGGACACGGCCTGCCTGGCGGCATCGGGGTCGATCGCCTCGATGCCCAGGGCCCGGGCGACCTGCTGGTTGCCGGTTACGCTGAAATACTCCGGGTAATGGCTGCGCGGCCATTTTTCCGGGGGCTGGTCGAGCAGGCGATCGATCACCGCCAGCCAGGCGTTCTGGTCGCTGAAGGTGCTGGCCAGGGCGCCGGCGCGGACGAAGCCGGCATTCGGCCCGACCAGCGCCATCTGCCTTGAGTAGGCACTGAGCAGCAGGTTTTTCGCGGTCTTGGGGTTGTACAGCGAGGGATCGTCGAGGCCGAGCAGAACGTCGGTTTCCTTGAGCAGGCTTTGCAGGGGGCGGTTGTCGCGCAGGTCGGGCCAGGGTTGCGCATCGATCTCCATGCCCAGCGGCCGGGCTGCCTGGCGCAGTTCATCGAGGAGGAAGCGGCTTTGCTCGCTGTACAGCACGCCGACCCGGTGGGCCTGGGGCAGCAGGTAGCGGACCAGATGCAGTTGCCGGGCCAGGGGCGGGTCGCTCCAAAGCAGGCTGAGGTACGCCGGGCGCAGGTCGCCCAGGCGCTGCCGGGCCTGGACCCGGCTGATGCGCAGCACCAGCGCCGGCGGCCCGGCCGGCTCGCGCATGCGCCAGTCCAGCGCTTCGGGGTCGAGCAGGATCAGCCGCGTGTCGCTGCGCAGCCGGGCCGGTTCCGGCAGTTGCGCCAGGGGCACGAAGCGCACCGTGTCCGCCGGGCGCCGGGTCTTGAGCGCTTCGACGAATTCGCGCACGCCGCTGCTGTCCTGGGCACCGGTCAGGAGGATCTCGCCGCCGGCCAGGGACACCAGCGGCCAGAGCAGGACCAGCAGCAGCCAGCGCCGCCAGAACCTCATCAGAACTCCAGCTCCGCGCTGAAATACAGAAGGTGGCGGCTGTCGTAGCGGTTGTCGACATTGGCGGTGGGCTGGTCGTCGAGACGCTGCTGCAAGGTCCCGGACAGTTCCAGGCTGGCCCGGGGCAGGGCGATGCGCTTGGCCACGCGCAGGTCGACCCGCTCGAAACGGTACTGGTTCAGGGCGTCGTCTCCGTAATAGAAGAGGGCGCTGGACCAGCCCCGCCCCCAGTCGCGCATCCAGCCGGCGGAGCCGCTGTTGCGTGCACTGAGGCGCTGGTCGGCGGGGTTGCTGGCTTCGGCGTCGACATAAGCGTAGGTCAGGCGCACGCGATCGTTGGCGCTGGCCCGCCAGTCCAGTTGCGTCTCGCTGCCGGTGAAGCGCGCTTCGTTGCTGTTGCTGGCGATGTACTGGTTGTTGCGCAGTGGCTCGCTGATCATGCCGGTGATACGGTCGTGGAACAGCTTGATATCGACGCTCAGGTCGAGGTCGGCGAAGTAGCCGTTGTAGCCCACTTCCCGCGAGCGCATCAGTTCCTGGTCGAGGTTGCCCGGGCCGCGGGTCTTGACGAAGTACTCGGCGGTGCTCTGGCCGAAGGCCGGCGGCGTCAGGTTGCTGACCCGGTAGCTCCAGTTGACGTTGTTCTCGAACATGTCCGGCGAGCGCACCGCCTCGGAGTACACCGCGCGCAGGCCGTGGCGCGGGGTGATCAGGTAGTTCACCGCGATCCGCGGGGTCAGCGAATCGCCGGCCAGCCGCGAATTCTCGTACATCGCGCCGCCCTGGACGATCCAGTGCTCGTCCAGCCGCCATTCGAGCTGGCCGAACAGGCGCCAGGTCTGGTCGTCGAGGCTGCCGTTGAAATAGGTCTCGGAGTCGGCGCGGTCGTAGCGGTAGTTGACGCCGCTGAGCAGGCGCAGGTTGTCGGCCAGGCTCAGGGTGTCCTGGATCTCCAGGTCGTAGCGGGTTTCCCGGGTGCTTTGGTCGACGTCGCCGCACACCACGTTCTTGCCGCCGCTGTTCCATTGATTGCCGACCTGTCGGGCCAGGTCCTGGAGCACCGGGTCGGCATTGGGCGGCGGGTTGTTGGCGTTGCGCGCCACCTGCTCGGCGTAGTTCGGGTTCAATTGCCAGAGGCGGGTCAGTTCCGGGCTGAAGGCGAGTTGCGCATCGCAGGCACGCCACACCTGCTGGCGATCCCAGTGCTGCGCCGAGCCTTGTACATAGAGGCTGTGGCCCGGGTCGAAATCGATGTTCCAGCGCAGCGAGCCGGCGTAGTCCTTGGCCTTGACGTCGGCATCGTTGCCGCGCTCGGTGACGTAGGGGAAGACCGGCTGGTAGGTGTAGGGGCGCTGGTCGCTGCCTTCCTTGGCCGAGAGTTGCCAGTCGAGGCTCTGGTTGAGATCAAGGGTGTGGCTGGCGCTGATGTTGAAGCGGGTCAGGCGCCGGCTGTCGCGGTAGTCGCCGCCCGTGGCGTTATGGTCGAAGCCGTCGTCCTGCATGCCCGACAGCGACAGGCGCAGGTCGCCGCCGTCCCAGCCCATGCCCTGGCTGGCGTAGAAGTCGTCGATGCCGCGCTGGCCGCGGGTCACCTTGAGCCGCGTGCCGTGGCTGTCGGCCGGGCTGCGGGTAAGGATATTGACCACCGCCATCAGCGCATTGGCACCGTAGCTGACCGTGTTCGGCCCGCGGAACACCTCGATGCGCTCGATATCCTCCATGGCCAGCGGAATATCGCTCCAGTCCACGGTGGCCAGGCCGGCGCGGTACACCGAGCGGCCATCGATCAGCACCTGCATGCGCCGCGCGTCGTTGACGTTGCTGCCGTGGTAGTTGACCGTCGCCTGGTTGCCGGCGCCGTAGCCGACCATCATCCCCGGCACCAGGCGCAGCAGCTCGGGGATGTCGCGGGCGCCGCTGGCCTTGATCAGCTCGGCGTCGAGCACGGTCATGCTCCCGGGCACGGCGGCCGGGGATTGTTTCAGGCGGGTGGCGGTCAGAACCTGGGGCAGGGCCTGGCTATCGACGAACAGATCGTCGGCAACCGCCGGCCCGCCGACCAGGGCGGCCAGGAGCAACAAAGGGTGTGAAGGGCGTGGGCCAGGGAACACGGGGCGGCCTTGATCGGTAAACGAAACCGGCATGTTAACCGAGTAGCCGGCATTTTCCAGTGATCTGGCGCTGGTGGAGACTTCGACGCTCCGTATAATGCCGGCTTCGCCACTCATTAATGGCTCTGACGGATTGGATATGACTGAACAGCAACCTGTTGCGGTTCTGGGGGGCGGCAGTTTCGGCACCGCCGTGGCCAACCTGCTGGCGGAAAACGGTGTCGCGGTACGCCAATGGATGCGCGACCCGGCCCAGGCCGAGGCCATGCGCACGACCCGGGAAAACCCGCGTTATCTCAAGGGCATCAAGGTCCACCCTGGTGTCGAACCGGTCAGCGACCTGCTGCCGGTCCTCGAAGGCAGCGAACTGATCTTCGTCGCCTTGCCGTCCAGCGCCCTGCGCAGCGTGCTGGCGCCCCATGCCGGGCTGCTCGAAGGCAGGATGCTGGTCAGCCTGACCAAGGGCATCGAAGCGCAGACCTTCAAGCTGATGAGCCAGATCCTCGAAGACATCGCGCCCAAGGCGCGCATCGGCGTGCTCTCCGGGCCGAACCTGGCGCGGGAAATCGCCGAGCATGCGCTGACCGCCACCGTGGTCGCCAGCGAGGACGAGGAACTCTGCCAGCGGGTCCAGGCCGTGCTGCACGGGCGTACCTTCCGCGTCTATGCCAGTGCCGACCGCTTCGGCGTCGAGCTGGGCGGGGCGCTGAAGAACGTCTACGCGATCATCGCCGGCATGGCCGTGGCCCTGGGCATGGGCGAGAACACCAAGAGCATGCTGATCACCCGCGCCCTGGCCGAGATGACCCGCTTCGCCGTGAGCCAGGGCGCCAACCCCATGACCTTCCTCGGCCTGGCCGGGGTCGGCGACCTGATCGTCACCTGTTCCTCGCCCAAGAGCCGCAACTACCAGGTCGGCTACGCCCTGGGCCAGGGCCTGAGCCTGGACGAGGCGGTCAACCGGCTGGGCGAGGTGGCCGAAGGCGTCAACACCCTCAAGGTGCTCAAGGCCAAGGCCCAGCAGGTGCAGGTGTACATGCCGCTGGTGGCCGGGTTGCATGCGATCCTGTTCGAGGGCCGGACCCTGGCCCAGGTCATCGAGCTGCTGATGCGCGGCGAGCCGAAGACCGATGTCGATTTCATTTCCACCAGCGGTTTCAACTGAGTCACAGGAGCACGACATGAGTGAGTCCCCCAAGCAGATGCAGCACGAGTCCATCATCCTTCGCGTTCTCTGGATGCTCCTGTTCCTGCTGGTCTGGCAGGTCGCCCAGACCCTGCTCGGCCTGCTGGTGCTGGTGCAGTTGATCTATCGCCTGGTGTACGGCGCGCCGAATGCCGGCCTGATGAACTTCGGCGACAGCCTCAGCCAGTACCTCGCCCAGATCGGCCGTTTCGGCAGCTTCCACACCGAGCAGAAACCGTGGCCGTTCGCCGACTGGCCGGCACCGCGCCCGGCCGAGTGCGAGGCGGCCCACAGCGTGCCGCCGGCACCGCACCCGGTGCGTGACGAAGAGCCGAAGCTGTGAAGCTGTGGATCCTGCGCCACGGCGAGGCCGAAGCCCATGCCCGCAGCGACGACCAGCGCAACCTCACCGAGCACGGGCGCAAGCAGGTGCTGCGCAGTGCCGCCCACCTGATGGGCCAGCCCCTCGATGCGATTGTTGCCAGTCCTTATGTGCGGGCGCAGCAGACGGCGGCGCTGGTGCATGAGGCGCTGGGGTTTGGCCAGCCGGTAGAGACGGTGCCGTGGCTGACGCCGGACAGCGATCCCGACCAGGCCATCGCCCGGCTCGATGCCCTGGGGTTGGAGCATGTGCTGCTGGTCAGCCACCAGCCGCTGGTGAGTACCTTGCTCGGCCTGCTGGTGCACGGCAACCGTCAATCGGGCGATCCGATGGGCACTGCCAGCCTGGCGCAACTGCAGGGTGAAGCGCTGCTCAAGGGGCTGATGACCCTGGAGAGCCTGCGTCATCCCTGAGGCGTCTGGCGTGGCTTATGGCCTCATCGCTGGCCCACGCCACCTATTGGTAGGTAATGGTGAAGTTCAGCGCCCCCTTGGCCGATCCCGGCTTCACCGCCTGGCTTGCTTCTGTCTGGTAGAAGCGCGCCGAGAACGGCAATACGGTATCGCCGCTTGGTGAAATCACCCGCAGCGGCACGTCCTCGTTCAATTGCACCGGGGTGATGCCATCTGCCATCAGCATCTGGATGCCCACGCCCTCGGCGGTCGAGTCGTCGGTCAGGCCGAAGATGCCCCGTTGCGCGTCGATCGGTGTGGAGCCCTTGGTGCCCTCCAGGCGGATATGTGCGGTGGCGACGGCGCCCTCCGGGTCGTCCTCGCAGTCGGTCAGGGTGATGCTGAACGGCACCGCCGGGGTGGTAAAACCGGGGCCGGTAAAGTCCGTGTTGTCCCATTCGCCCAGTTCCACCGGGTCCGCGCTCACCGGGTTGGGTGGCAGCCCGCATTGGGACTGGATCACCGTGCCGTACAGGTGATGGCCTGCCACCTTGCCAATCCTGGTTGCGGTGGAGCTCCACAGTTCGCGTCCGTCGAGCTCATTGATGCCGGGTGGGATGTCACCGGTCTTGATCAGCGTGATGAAGGGATTCAACCTGCTCATGAGCAGGTAGCCGACGGTGTTGTGATCGACGTAGCCTTCGAAGGGAACGATGGGCGGACCCACGGTTTTCCAGGTATTGGTCGCGTACGGCCAGTTGAATGGAAGACCGAGCTTGATCACCACGCCGACCCCGGGAATGTTGGTCTGCAGGACCCTGCCGGTGACGTCGTCGCCAAGCACCGGGGGCAACGGCCCGGGATGGATCGGGACGCTGGCCGTGACGGAAATGTACAGGCTGTGCGGGCCGACATCGCGGAAGCACTGGGGTATGGCAAGCAGGTTGTTGGTGACAGGCCACTTCACCCCGGGCGGGCTGATGAAGGTGCCTACCGGTGCGTCCCTGGGCACATAGTAGGTGCCCAGAAAGTTGGTGTGGGTCATGGGACCGACGGGCGTGTTGGGCCGCCATTCGCAGTATTGGTCACCGGGGTACGGGTCCTCGGCGAAGGCGTGCTGGCTGCTCAGGAAAAGGCCGGCACAGGCCAGCAGGGGGCGCAGACGTAGGATCATGGTCGACTCGATGGGCTCATTGGCAGGTCAGCGATTGCAGGTGATAACCCTGGCTCGCGGTCATATGGCGGGTGTCGATCGGCAGGCGACACTGGTCGAGGCTGTCGTTGCCCCAGCGGATGTCCAGGACCTGGCTGGCGACCTCGGTACTGAGCATCACCTGGCCGGCCTGGGCGACCAGGCCCAATACCTCGCCCTCGGCACTGCGTACCTGGGTGCCGAAGGGCAAGGGCTGGTCGTCGGCATCGTGCAGGGTCAGCAACAGGCGGTTGACGTTGCGCACCTCGAAGCGTGCCTTGATCACTGCGCCGCGCCGCGGCACGACCTGGGTCGTGCCGTTGACGATCTCCACCTCCGGGCCGAGCAGGTCGGTCTCCAGGGCGATACGGTTGGTCCGGTAGGGGCGCAGGTAAGGCATCAGGGCGAAGCCGCGGGCATTGGTACGCACTTCGTGACTGTTGAGGAGGCCGACGTTGGCGGTGTCCGGGACTTCCACCAGGGCCATGGTCTCACCCAGGTACGGGCCGAAGGTCAGGCCGTCGCCATGGGCCAGCACGGCGCCGCTGGCGTTGAACGACAGCGAGCGGAAGTCACTGCTCTGGGTCAGGCCGGCGCCGAGGCTGGCGTAGGGCGCCTGGTAGCCCAGGGCGATAGCGGCGGACTGGCGCTGCTGTTCATCGCTGGCGAGCGAGGCACGGTAGCTGACGTGCGTGTCGGCGAGGCTGCCATTGAGGCTGGCGCGCTGGCTGTAGCGTCCGCCATTTTCCAGCACGTCGAAGGTGGCGCTGGTGGAGCGGCCGAAGTCCAGCGGCAGGCTGATGCTCAGGCCGATCTGCCGATCGTTGCCGTAGCGCTCGTCGCTCAGTGACTGGGAGGCGTAGAGGTTGTAGCTGACGCCCTTGTACTGTGTGTTGAAGTTGAACTGGAACTGGCGCTGCTCATAGGCGCTGTTCCAGTAGTCCTGCTGCGACAGGGTCAGGTTGATCGCACTGCGGCTGCCGATGTTCTGGTAGATCGCCGCTTCCAGGCGACTGCGCCGGCTGCCATGGAAGCTGCGGTGGCGGCTGCGCTCGCTGACGGCTTCGTCGAAGTCACGGTAGCCCTCGGTGGAGTAGCGGTAGCCGGCGAAACGCAGGTTGGTGCGGGTGGCGAAGGATTTGCCGTATTTCACCGCATAGCTCATGCCGCTGATCTGGCCAGCGCTGGCGTCGCTTTGCGATTCGGAGCGGGTCAGGTCGAAGGACACGGCCCCCAGGGCGCCCAGGTCGCGGGCCAGGCCGAGGTTGCCGGCGCGATAGAAGCTGCTGCCCATCAGGCCGCCATACAGGGTCGAGTCCCAGGCCCCGCCAGCCGCCAGGGTGCCTTGCCAGAGCAGGGGATCGTCGAGCCGGGACGACGCGTTGTAGCGCCCTGCTACCAGGCTGTAGCGCCACACGCCAGCGCGCAGCAGGTTGCTGAGGGTCGAGTAGGGTTGGGTGAAGCGGCGCACCTGGCCGTCGGCCTCGGTCAGGATGATTTCCAGTTCGCCGCTGCCGCCGAGGGTGCCCAGGTCATCGATCTGGTAGGGGCCGGGGCTGACGTAGGTGGTGTAGATCGGGTAGCCGTTCTGGCGGATTTCCAGGCGGGCCCGGGTGTAGGCCACGCCGCGCACGATCGGTGCATAGCCTTGCTGGCGATCGCTGAGCATGCCCAGGTCGGAGGCGACCAAGGCGCCGCTGATGGGCACGCTGCGGAACACGTCGCCGCTGGTGAAGGTTTCGCCCAGGGTCAGGTTGGCGTGGGTGCCGGGCAGGTCGCGCTGCACGTAGGTGTAGGCGCTGGTCCAGCGCCGCTTGCCGTCTTCGTCCTGGCGCAACGACTGGTTGCTGCGCAGGCGCCACGGGCCGAGGTTGAGGCCGGTACTGAGGTTCAGGTCCTGGCTGCTGGTCGCCCCGGCGAAGCGGTTGCGGCCTTCCTGGGCGGCGACCTGGTAATTGAGGAAGGCGGCATTGATGCCATGGTTCCAGTCATCCTGGGACAGACCGGCGCTGGCATCGCGGCGCAGATAGAACTGCGGAATGGAAATCGCCAGTTGCAGGCGGCTGCCGTCGAAATCCACCTGGGCGCCTTCCACCACGGCTGGCAGGTCGACGCACTCGTCCAGCAATTGCCCGGGCTGTTCCAGGCTGTCGGGGCGGATGCCCAACCGGCCGACGAGGTCGGCGTCGAGGCAGGGCTGCAGGCCGCCGCGCGGGCTGGCGCTGAAGTCGACCTGGTGCTGGCCGAGGCTGTCGCCATTGACCAGCACCTCCACCGGGTAGCTGCCCGGTGCCAGCGTGCGCTGGCTGGCCAGGTTGTCCAGGGCTAGGGCGCCGGTTTCGTGGTCGTGGCCGGGCGCCTGGTGCATGAAGCTCGCCTCGAAGCCCGGGATGCTCTGGGCCTGGGCCGACTGGGAGGTGGACAGGCCGAGGCCGCCACCGGCAAGCAGCAGGTGAAACAGGGGAGGGCGGGAGATCAGGCTCCATCGCCGTGGAGAGGAATGCATGGTCATGCTCCTGGCGCTGAAAGGGCGGGGTTCAGAGGTCGGACGGCAGGGCCACCGTGACGGGTTTGCTGTAGCCGCCGTAGTCGTTGATCGCGGCGAAGGTGACCCGGGGATTGCCGCCCAGGCCGGAGGCTGGCAGTGGATAGCGCTGCTTCGACAGCGGCGCGGCCATCGGCGCCTCCAGCGGGCGCAGGGTGTGTTCGCCGTGGTGCACTTCGAGGCGGCTGAACGAGTAATGGAAGGGCGTCGGGTTATCCACCACCAGTTGCGGCTTGCCGTCGCTGCGCTCGATCGACCAGCGCAGGTCCTTGAGCCTGTCCATCGGCTTGTCGGTGAGCTGGCTGGGCCGGTAGAACAGCTTGATCCGCGTGCGCAGGGCAATGTTCAGCACATTGGCCTGGCCGCCGCGGGCCTCGGGGATTTCCTGGACATTGAAGAAAAACAGCGATTCGCGGTCTTCGGGCAGGCGCGCGGGCAGGCCGTTGATCTGCACCAGTTGCTCGGCGCCGGGATCGAGGCGAAACAGCGGCGGCGAGGCGATCAGCGGCACGGCGGTGGTGGTGTCGTCGGCCTCGGTATTGACCCAGGTCTGCACGGCGAAGGTGCTGGTGCTGGGGTTGTTGACCACGATCGAGACGCTGCGTTTGTCGCTGTCGAAGACCACGCGGGTGGCATTGAGGCTGAGGGCGGCGTGCGCCCCCGGCTGCCAGGCGGCGAGCAGCAGCAGGGTGGCGCCGGCGAGCCGGCGCAGGGTCGGGATGGACATGGGGACTACCTGTGCAGTACGGAGCCCGCGAGCGAAAGGGGGGAACGCTCGCGGGCAAGGGCCGTCAGTTGATGTTGACGACGAAGGACACGTCGGCATCGGCCGCGCCCGGGGTCACCGCGGCGGCGGTGGACTTGTACACGGCGGTGAAGAACATCTCGGTGGCACCTGCGGCGTTCAGCGGATAGGCCGCAGAGGCCTCACCGTTCTTCACCGGGTTGCCGGAGCGGTCCTTGAGCGCCACGGCCACGCCGGTGGCGGCGCCACCGACGGTCTTGATTGCATACAGCGAATTGTCGGCGCCGGCCCCGCCCTGCACGCCGGTGAAGGTCACGGTGGCGGTATTCGGATTGTCCGGGTCGATCCCGCAGGCGGCGCCGCCGGGAACGCGCATGGAGAAGCTGCGGCCACCGGCCTCGGCGCCCAGGTTGGGGAAGTCGGCGACCCGCGGTGCACCCATCTGCACCAGGTTGCCGACCGCGCCGCTGTCGGGGTTGACGATTTCGATCGGGCAGGTGCTGCCGTTGATCTTGCCGTTGAAGTTGATGGTGCCGGTATTGGCGAACGCGGAAGTGCCGGCCAGCAACAAGGCAGCGGCCAGGAAAGTTCGTTTCATGTTATCGACTCGAATTGAAGAGGGTTGTCCGAAGTTGGACTTCAGTTGTTTCTGTTACTTTTTGTAGGACTGTTCCCGTGTTTACAGGGTAATGGCCTACAGGGAGGGAAGTTTATGCAGGTGTTTTTTAAAGGTATGTAGGAAAAGGAGACGGAGACTGTTGAATAGCGGTGTTGGGTGGTGAGAGAAGTTGGTGTCGGTAAAACAACCGGGGCCGAACCACGTTCGGCCCCGGCGTTTCGACTAACCCTATTTAGGGTTGATAGTGAGATCCGTGTTGAACTTGGCGACTGGGCCGCCCGTCGTCGGCACCCATTTGCCCGAGGTGTTCTTTTCAAAGGCGCCGGAAGTCATGTGCAAGACAGGTCCGGTGTGTGGTTTGGTGTGGAGGGTGCTGTCTGGGGTACGCGGTGTGCTTGGTATCGACGCCTCCTTGCCGCCATTCCCTGATCCAGGCCCGCCGGAGCCAACCTGCCCGTCGCTAGCTCCGTTTGCTGGGCCGCCGCCCTCCACTGGCCCAGTTGTCGTGGAAGATTCCTCTGTGTTTGTGTTCTTATGAACCGTTGGTTTGCGCCGGAAACGGTGACTAATGACGTACGCTATCCCCTTGCCACTGTGACTCACGGAGCCTCCTTGCTGGGCGTTCTGGTCGATCATCGGCGTTGCTGCATCATCTCCAGTGCCAGCGGTCTGCTTGATCACTGGCTGGTCCGGTTTATTTTCGGACTTGGGCCATCCCCACTTGTCTTTCGGCCCCCACCTGTCGAGCGCCCCGCCTGCTGCGGAGATGGCGCCACCGACAGTCACCGGGATCGTGGCGAGCGTAAGCATCTCCCGATCCTCGTTCAGTGTTGCCACTACTGCGAGCGCGCCGCCTGCAGCCGAAACAGCCACCCCTATGGCGCCTACCACCAGCGGTATGGTCAAGCCACCTGTCCAGGGGGTGAAAACCGCCATCACCACCGCCCCCAGGATAAGCCCCGCCGCCGGCCCCCATTTTTCCAGGAAGCTCGCTGCGCCCGGTTCCGGGGGTGGCGGCCTGTAGATCGGGTCGGGTCGCCTTGGGTTTTCGGCCCGGTGCCCGGTCGGATCGCGGAAACGTATCGGGTTGCCCAGGCAATAGGTGTAAGGATTGAGCCCGCCCTCGAGGAACGGACTGCGCGAGTCGGGGTTGTGGAAACGCATCAGCGACGGGTTGTAGGCCCGGTAGCCGCGGCCCAGCAGGTACCAGCCGGTGGCGACTTCGCGCAGTTCGCCGTTGAAGCCCATCAGGGATTCCAGGCGCTGCTCGTCGGCCAGCTCGCCATAGGCGCTGTACACCACCTCGCGCAGGCCGCTGGCGAGGCTGGCGCCGATCACGCTGGGGCTGGCATCGGTGAGCAGGAGCATGGTGCGTTCGTGGTCATTCAGTTGCTGCTGGCCAAGCGGCTGGCCGGCATGGCTGAAGTACTGGGTCTGCACGCCGTCCTGGACGGTGTGGCTGAGGCTGTAGCCCTGGTAGAAACGCAGGGTTTCCGCCTGCCCGCCGATCCGTGCGCCGACCAGGTGCTGGTGGCCGTCGTAGCGGTAGCTGACCAGGGACTCGCTGCCGTCGGCGCTGGTCACTTCCAGCAGGCGGCCCTGGGCGTCGTAGCGCAGGCGTTGCCCGGCCTCGTCATTGAGCTGGTTACCGTCATCGTCGTAGGCGAACGTCTGCTCGCCGGGATAACCGCCTTCCACGTAGGAATTGGTCACCTTGATCAGTTGGCAACTGTCGTCTTCGGCGTAGGTGAAGTTCGCGATGTTGGTTTCGCCATTGGCGAAACTGGTCATGCAGCGCTTGATGTTACCGAGGGCATCGAAGCGGAACATCTGGTCGGTGATGGCGTTGCCATAGCGATCGCTGGGCAGGCGTTCGCCCGAGCAGTGATGTTCGGTCAGGCGCCCGCGCTGGTCGTAGACGTACTCTTCCAGCAACAGGCTGCGGCCGTCCATTTCCAGGTGCCGGCCAACCAGCTGGTCGTCATCGCGCCAGGTGTGGGTGAGGGTTCGCGCCGGGCTGTCGTTGAGCAGCAGGGTCCGGATCCAGACGCGGTCGAGGCTGTCGTAGGTGTTCTCGCTGACCAGGCTGTCTTCGCTGCCGAGGTCGCGGGTGGTGGTGCGGTATTGCCGGCCGTTGTCGTCGTATTCGAATTCGGCCTGCAACTGGCCCTGGGTCATGCATTGCACGCGACCCTCATCATCGTAGGTGTACAGTGTGTCGACGGCGTTGTCGGTGCGTTTCAGCGGCAGGCCTTGCAGCGAGGTCTCGTAGTGGGTTTCATGCACCTCGCCATTGCTGTCGGTCCAGCTTTCCGATTTCAGATGACCGAGGACGTTGTAGGTATAGGCCCGCTCGCCGGCGTCGCTGGTGGCGCTCTTGATCCCGGCATCGTCGCGGTCGAAGCCGTAGGTGAAGGTCTGGCCATCGACAATGATCGTCTTCGGCTGGTCGCTCAGGTTCTGCTCGTAGAAATACTCGATGGTGGCCTGCGCCGGGGTGATCAGGCGGCTGGCCCGCAGCGTCTGGTCATCGTATTCGTAGCGTTCGCTACGTGGCCCGACGGTCAGGCGGGTGAGGCGGTCGAGGCCGTCGAATTGCTGTTCGCCGAGGAGCAGGGTGGTCTGTTGGTCGTCGCCGGGAATCACACGGATCGCCGTGGGCAATTCGCCGCGGCTGTGCTCGGCGAAGCTGCGCTCGACCACGGTCTGGTCCGGCAGGCGGGTGTGCGCCACCCGGCGCCGCGAGTCGTACTGGAAATGGGTGCTGCGGGTTTCCAGGGCGAGTTCCTCGTCAGCGCGGATGCACTCGCCGTAGCCATCGTAGATATACACCTGACGACCGACTACCTTGTCCTCGTCGTCGTGGCGCTCGGTCCAGTCGATCTTGCCGAAGGCGTTGTACTGGGTGACGCTCAGCATGCTCACCAGCGGTTTGTCGCCGACGCTTTCACGCCAGCTGCGCTGCAGCTTGCCGCCTTCGCCGAACGGCGTGGTCTCGGTGACCAGGCTGACCCCGTCCGGGCCGGTGACGCGGCAGCGCTGGCCCCAGTCGTTGTAGGCGTAACGGGTGGTCAGGCTCAGCTCGCGGTCTTCGAGCCGGTCATACCGGGTTTCCTCGCTGAGCTGGCCGAGGCCATCGTAGACCGCGCTGTAGGTGCGTTGCCAGGTGGCCCCGGTCTTGACCTCGCTCAGCAACACGCGGCCCAGGCCGTCGTAGTGGTCGCGGGTCAGCACCTGCTTGACGTCGGTCACGGTGCGGGTGGCCTGTTGCCCGTCGGCGTGGACCAGTTGATAGGCGTAGCTGCGGCTGGCCTCGAAGTCGCTGCCGGGGGCCACGGTTTCCGTGGTCAGCCGACGCAGGTTGTCATACTCGAAGCGCACCTGTACGTCGTTGGGGTCATGGCCGAGCAGCAATTGGCCGCTGTTCAGCGCCTGGTCGCTGGTGTACACCTTCTGCTCGCCGTCGTAGCCGGTAAAGGTTTCCACCGTTTGCAGGCTTTCCTGGTCCAGCAGCTTGTTGCGCGCCTTGCCGTAGTGGTAGTCGGTGCTGTTGCTGGTGCCGTTGAGGGTGTTGACCTGGCGCAGCGGACGACCATGCAGTTGCGGGTTGTCCGGGGTTTCGTAGTAGGTGCGCAGGCTATGGTTGAGCAGGGTTTCCTTGTCGCCGCGGCGCTCGAAGAGCGACTCCTCGCTGACCATCAGCCAGTCGCTTCCCGGCGCACCGTTCAGCGGTGCGTGCTGGCTGTAGCGATAGCGGGTGATCATCACCGGTGCATCGCCGCAGGCCTGCGGCGCGGGGGTGACGATGACTTCCTTGACGTTGCGGGTGAAACCGAACGGGTCCTTCGGGCAACCGTCCTCGCCGGCGGGATCGTAGAAGACCGTGCGCGTGCTGACGCCATCGGGCCGGACCTCCAGGGTCTTGTTGCCATGCTCGTCGTATTCGCTGAGTTGCAGTTCATGCTGGATCTTGCTCGAGTCGCCCTCCAGGCGCCAGGTGTGCTGCACCGAACGGGGCATCTGGAACTGCTTCGGTTGCTGGTCGAAGGGCTTGTTCTCGGCGTAGTAGTCGATGACCTTGGTGAACACGCACTTGCCCTGGCGGGTTTCCTCTTCGACCTGCAGGTGGAAGCGGTTGTAGGTGTGCTTCACCTGGCGCACCGGCTTGCCGTCCAGCCATTGCTGGACCGTGGTCGAGTAGTCGTAGGTGAAGTCGACCTTGTACAGCTGGTCGAGGCCGTCGTCCATCCAGTTGATGCCGGAGCCGTTGCCGAGGAAGTTGTTGGTGCTGTAGGTGTAGGTAGCTTCATGGACCGCCAGGTCGGGGCCGGGACTGGCCAGGTGGCGGGTCACCCGGGGCAGGTTGGGGCGCCCGCTGGAGCCCGGATAGGCATGGCCGCCATCCAGGTATTCCAGGGTTTCATGGGCACCCATCGGGGTCTTGACCTCCTTGATGCAGGTCAGCCCGCGAACAGTGATGTAGTCCAGGCGCCAGGAGGCCTGCTCGGCCACCGGCAGGATGATTTCCCGCACCCGGTCGCCGCTCAGTTTCATCAGGAAACGGCTCTGCGGCTGGTCGTCGAAGGGCGGCAGCAGGACCTTGACGTTTTCGCTGTCACGCACGATGCGCAGCAGCTCGCCGCGGGCGTCCTCGATCTTCGCCAGGCGCCGCTCGCCATTGGCGAAGTCGGCCCAGGTCAGCTTGATGGCGTGGCCGCCCGGGCCGTAGATCAGGGTCGGCAAGGCCACGCGCTTGCCCGCGCCGCCCTGGGCGGTGAGCACTTCCACCAGGCCGCTGTGGTGCACCACGCGCCAGGTATCGTTGCCATCGTCGAAGAAGCGGAAGCTGTCGAGGCGTTTCTCGGCGATCGAGGGTTCCGCGCCGTCGCCGGTGATCTTGAAGCTTTCGCCGGTGTAGAGCGAGAGCATGTTCCTGGCGATCACGTACTGGCTCAGGCGCAGGTTCCAGCCGATACCGTAGCCGCTGTCCTCGAGGTTGAGCGGGCTGAAATCGAGCTTGAGCGGCAGGTCGGGCCCGCTCAGGGCATTGGCCTTGAGGTTCGGCAGATCGATGGACAGGGTGTACTGCCCGGTGCGTGGATCGACGTTGCTCTTGAAGAAGTCAAGGTAGTTGAATGCATTGGAGCTGACGTTGCTGTGGGTTGTCATGTCCAGGGCACCTCTTGATCGAATGAATGAAAAGCGTGGCGCAAGGTATCGGGCTGGCTGTCAGGGCGGCGACTGCTGGTAGACGGTGCCGCACTGGTACCAGGTCTCGCCCATTTCGTCGTGCCAATGGGCCCGGCCGATCAGCACCTTGTCGCCCCCGCAGGCGAAGCGGTGATGGTTTTCCTCCAGCGAGGGCGTGCGGAAGTCATCCGGCAGGACGTACAGCGGGGTATCGCCGGCCCAGGCTTCGGCGCAGGTGTAGCGGGTCTCGCCGCGCTCGTCGCCATCGTGCTCGTGTCCGGTCATCACGGTGTTTACAGGGCAGACGAAGTAATGCCTGAACTCATGCCTGGCCCACGTCGTGGGGTTTTTCATCGTAATGGCGGTATCACCCTGCATGGGGGTACCGCAGCGGAACTCGTTAGGGTCTTCTTCGTCGCCGAAATGGGCGCGGCCGAGCAGCATGCGGTTGCCGCCACAATGGAAGGTGAAACCCTGGTCCCAGTTGACCCACTGGGTGTTCTGCTCGATCAGGCGTACCTGCACGGTGGGCTTGGGCAGGGTTGCCCGGGAGGTGGTGATCCTGACGCAGGACAGGGCGTTCAGCGCATCGGTGCTGCTGCCTTTCAGGTAGCTGTCCACCAGCAGCAGGCCCGGCTTGACCAGCGTGTTCTTGGAAAACCGGAAGAAATACGGGAGCTGCACGGTGTCGGTGATGGTCACCTTCTTGGTGGTCTTGAGCTTGATCCAGAATTTGCCGACGGCAACGTCGGTGCCGGATGTCGTGCAGGTGGGGTTGTCGGTGAGGAGGATCTGGGTTGCCGACGGCAAATCCTCGAAGGCGACCGACCATGCCTTGTCGTTCAGGTCGTTACAGCCCGCGTTTCCGGCGTAAAAGTCATAGACCCGGGTTACGCCGCTACCCTCCACGGGTACCGGCACATAGCAGTATCGGTCGTTCTCGTCGTAGGCCGTGATGTAGCCGGCTATCTCATCCGGAGGAATCGTCTGGGCAGGCGTTGCGGGCGGGGCAAGGGATTCCTGCGCCGGCGCTTGCGCTGCGATCACAAGCAGGGCCACGGCGAGCAACAGACTGACTCTCAAGGTTCTCGGGGTCATGATAAAAGCGTCCTCGGACAGGGGTTAAGCGACTCCCCGGCGCCGGGCCCGCTGGCGCAGGCATGCCGGTGTCGCCATCGCTTTGCAGGCGCGTGCGTTTCAAGGTGGAGAAAGCTGGAACAGGCTGGCGCAGCGGTACCAGGTCTTGGTGTCTTCCCGGCCGTACCTGGACATGCCCGCCATGACGGTGTTGCCAGTGCAACTGAACGCGTGGCCGGACTCGGTGTGGGGCCCCCACCAGTGATCGAGGGTCAGCACTTCCAGGCGCTCTTCGCCGATCCAGGCCTCGGCGCACCAGTAGCGCGATTCGCCGAGATGGTCGCCGTCCTGCTCGCGACCGGTCATCAGGGTGTTGAGCGGGCAGACGTATTCGTGGGTTACGCCATGCATGCCGGAGGGGCTCATCTTCTGGTTCTTCAGCACGACTTCCCGGGTGCCCTGCATCGGTACGCCGCACAGGTACCTGACCGTCGGTTTCTCGGTGCCAGAGGCTTCACGACCGAGCATCACGCGGTTTTCACCGCATTTGAACTTCGAGTCGTACTCGGTCAACTGCTGCCACTGCTGGTCGGTAAAGGTGATGGGCAGCACCGGCTTGGGCAGGGTGGCCCGGGAGGTGGTAACGGTGATGCAGGACAGGGCATTCAGCGCATCGACGCTGTCGCCTTGCAGGTGTTTGTCCACCAGCAGCAGGCCAGGCTTGATGAGCTTGTTGTTGGCAAAACGGAAGAAGAACGGGAGCTGTATCTCCTCGGTAATGGTCACCTTCTTGGTGGTCCTGAGCTTGACCCAGAACTTGCCGATGGTTTCGCTCGACCCCGTGGTCTTGCAGGTCCTGCTATCGGTCAGGAGTATTTCGGTTGCCGACGGCAGGTCCTCGAACATGACGGACCAGGCCCGGTCATTGAGCCCGGAACAGGGCGATCCGTCCGCCGTGAACTCATACCTGCGGGTCAGTCCACTGCCGGCGCTGGGCACGGGGAGAAAGCACAACTGTTCATGCTCGTCCACGACGCTGATGAAGCCGGCGATCCCTTCGGTCAGGGATTTGGTGGCCGCGGGTTGCGGGGAGGGCGTCGCGGTCTCCACGGGGGGCGCGCTATCGTCGCCCGGGTTTTCTGCCGGAGGCTCTGCAGCGGCGGCGGGCAGGGCCAGGCCGAGCACCAGGCTGCACAGCAAGGTTTTCAGGGGCATGGTGAAAGTGTCCTTTGAAAGGTATGCAGAAATGCTCAGAACACCCTGGCGCAGAGGTACCGGGTCGGTTCTTCCTCGTCACCTTTGTGATAGCGACCGACCATGAACATATTCTCGGGGCATGCGGCGGTATGCTCGAGGTGCTCCTTCGGTGTCCAAAACCATTCGTCGTGTATGACCTGGAGGGGTCTGTCCCAATAGTCCATCGGGGTGCCGCAGTAATACCGGGTCTCACCGTTTTCGTCGCCGTCGTGCTCGCGCCCGGTCATGACCTGGTTCTTCGGGCAGATGAACTCGATCCCGGCCGCCTCATGCAGCGCCTGGATCAACTTGGGGTCCTTGATCGGAATCGCCTGGTATTGGAACGCCTTGCCACATCGGTATTGGGTAAGTCCCCTCTCGCTGCCCTCGTGCCACCTGGCAATAAGGAACTGATCTGTGGGGCAGTGAAACTTGCTGTTGTATTCATCTTGCGCTTCAGACCACCCAAGCGGCTCCACAGTGACCTGAGCCCTCGGCGCATGCTGCGCAGGGGCCTGGGCGCATGCCGTCAGTACCGTGGCCAGCGACAGCGCCAGCAAAGCCTGGCCCAGTGGTCGGGCAGCGTGGATTGGTAGTTTCATGTCTGGCTCCTTGCAGTCCGGAACGTCCGGTAAATGGGTCGGTTCAGTTAATACCCGGTGGGGGTGCTTGCCTACTTGGCAGAACTGCTAGGTTGCGGCGGGCGGCGGGCAGGGCTGTACTGAGAGCGCTGCACCCGGCAGCGACTGCCTGGAGGAACCATGTCCGATGCCTACCTGGAACTGCTCGAATGGTTGCGCGAGGCACCGCGCACCTACGACTGGGGTTGCCTGCTGGCCTGGGACCGCAAGTGGGTCAATACCCTGCTGCTACGGGAATACATGGCGCGCTTTACCAGCGACAGCTATCTGCCGCCGTTTACCGCGCAGATCGATACCTCGCCGCTCACCCGCGAACTGATCTACGACTACACCCTCGATTGCCCGCGGCTGTCGTTCGACCAGTCGACCTACAGCGACCCCAGGGCCCGTTTGCGCATGAAGGTGGTGGGTGGCTCGCAGCTCTCGGTGGAGGCCGCCGACGACGGTTCGCCGAAGCTCGCCAGGATCGCCGAGATCGATGTGCTGGCCGGCCCCTCCCTGTACATGAAGCTGGCGCTCAGGAGCACGTCCGGAGCCACCAATCCACTGGGCCAGGTGGTGCTGGACCTGTCCGAGGGTGGCGAATTCGAGCTGAGTTTCGCCGACACGACGCGGGAGCGTTTGATCGGCGGCGAATTCTTCCAGGAGAAATTCGCGGAGTTGGACGACGACCAAAAGATCTTCGTCCTCGGCGAGCTGCTGGTACCTCCGGGCGAGTTCCTGCAGCCGGAGTATTTCGAGATCCGCATCCATGGCAAGCCGGGCCATCCCGAGGCGGGAGCGGTGCTGTTCATGGTCAGGATGCGTGGCTACGACAACGGTGGCGAGCCGCCCACCGACCGGGACCTGCGCTACCTGCTGGAGGGCGGTTATTCCTTTGCCATGTTGCTGGGTCAACAGTTCTTGCTGCAGCGGATGTTCATTCCGGCATGCGCCGTGCTCACGGACACCGCCACGCCATTTGTCGCGCGCCTGGAGTCGCCGCCGCAGGGGGCGGCCTTCTACCTGCACGCAGCCTCCGGCATTGCCAAGGGCTCCCATATCAGTCGCCACTCGGCGAGCTTCGCCTCCGCGACCTGCACGATCAGGGTGCCGCTGGCTTCGGCGCAGTGTCAGTTCAAGCTGACCTTTTCCAACAGCGATGTCGTCCTGCACTGGCAGGGCGAATATAACCCCGACGTCCGTCTCGAACTGGACTCCGGCACCCGGCTGGTCGCGGTCGGCAAGGTCGATTTTCTGATCAAGCGCCAGTACCGGCTAAGCCTGATCAGGAGCGAAGGGCAGTTGCAGATCGTCGAAGTGAGTGGCGCTGCGCAAAATACCTGTGGGTTCGCGATCAAGAGCACCGGCGTAGCGCCCGAGATCGTCGACAGGTTCAAGGCGGAGCTGGGCGCACAGATGCGCGACGCCGTGCTCGATCACCTCAAGACCTGGCTTGACCTTGCGAAGTCGAAGTTCGTCTCCATCGACCTGGACAAGATGACCCGGCTACTGTTCCGCGGCAGCGAGCACCTGAGTTTCGACAAGATCGGCTTTACCCGCGACCTGGCGCTGTTCGGCACCATAGCGCCGTTCTCCCAGGTGTTCTTCGTGCAGCCGGCGGAACGGCTCATGGGCCCGGGCGAGACGCGGATGTTCTACACCCTGCCGCTGCGCAGCGTGACCTGGACGGTGGAAGGGCCGGCGGGGGAGAGCGGTCCGGTGGGCAGCATCAATGCCCTGGGCCTGTACACCGCCCCGCGCGAGCTCGACCGACCGTTTCTGCGGGTGCGCATCAGCGCCTCGGCCGCCGGCTACACCAGCAGCGCGCTGGTCACCGTGCTGCCCGGCGCGATCAGCGTCAACCCGCTGGTGATGGTGCACAGCGCCGGCTCGAGCATGGGCCGGGAAATGGTCGCCGGGGCCCGCGATCCGGGCTCGCTGACCTGGACCCTGGTCAACCCGGGCTCTGGCGCGCGCATCGTGCCCAGCCAGATGGCGGATGGCGACAAGACCTACTTTCCTGGTCCGGTACAGGACGGGGTTATCTGGTCGATCGACGAGATCAAGGTTACCCACGACCCGACCCGGCGCTCGCGAACCGTGCACGTTCTGCTGACCCATATCTCCCCCACCCTGCAGATCACCGCGACACCGGCAGCCGATGGCAAGACCATCGCACTCAAGGCGTTCCACGAGGGCGAGGAAGTACCCGGCGAATATCCGCGGGAATGGCAAGTACTGCTGGGTGCCGGCACGGTCGATGCAACGTCGGGCGTATTTACCCCCGGTGCAACATCGCCGTTCCGCTATTCAATAGTGATCGCCAAAGTTCATTGGACGGAAACCATAAAGTCGAACGGTTATATGCTCTTGCCGATTCCCTTCATTGAACTTCCAAAGCCGTCCTGGCAAGGCTTTTCCATTTGCCCGCCTGCGCAACGATAACTTTCCCGGCGCTGTTCGGGGCGTATTGGCGAGCGCCGTGCCGATCAAGCGTAACTGCCGTTGCGCATTTGGCAACCTGATAGTTCTGCCAGTACCGGCAACGCGCAGCGGGGTGTACAAAAACTCCACTGCAAGCGAATGCCTGCCGGTTGATTCCGGCCACTGACAGGAATGACTCATGAGTGATTTACCCAAACCGTCCATCCCTTTGTTGCGGGACGACACCATCGACCTGAATGACCTGGAGGGGAATCTGCCCACCTGGATCAAGTACCCGGGGGTCGCCCTGGGCGACGAGGTCTTTCCCGTGTGGCGTGGCTGCGGCCAGGACAGCGTAGCCTACGACTACGCCGGCGAAGTGATCGAAGTCGACGACTCCAACTACGACCCGGAGATGGGCGTGGCGGTCGCCATCAGGGGCAGCCTGCTGAACGCCCTGGACCAGGGCTGGGCCATGTACTCCTACTCGGTCGCGCCCCTGGGCGGCGAGCGCGGTCCGGAGTCGCTGCGCCAGTTCTGCTACGTCGGGGTACGCCCGCGGCAGGCAGCGGTGTTGCCGGTGGCGCAGATGCGCGATTCCCATGACCTGGCCCTGGACCCCGACAGCGTCATCGGCAGCACCACCGCGGCGGTGGTCCCGCCTTACCTGGCCATGCGTCCGCGAGACAAGGTGACCCTCAGTTTTGCCGGTTATTACGACGACGGGGAGCTGGATGAGACCTGGTCGCAGCCCAAGGAGCTGAGCGCCGCCGATGTCGGCAAACCGCTGACCTGGCAGGTGCCCAAGAGCCAGTTGAGCTGGATCGAGGGCGGTCATGCCGAGGTCAGCTACCGGGTCGAATACGCGTCAGGCGAGCAGGCCAGTGACTCGGCCGTGCAGACTTTCCAGATCCGCCTGGCGGACTCCGCGCGCCTGCCGGCGCCGCAGGTCGAGGGGCATGACGACGACAGCCTCGATCCCGGGCATTTTCCCGATGGCCTGTACCTGCGCATCGCGCCCTGGCCGGACATGCAGGACGGCGACCGCCTGCTGGTGCACTGGATTGGCGGACGCGAGGCCGACAGCGTGATCAAGTCGCTGCGCATCGACACTTCGGTGATCGACAGCGGGGTGATCGAGGTGCCGATCGAGGCTCACTGGCTGCAGGCCAATATCGGCAGCCAGGTGCGGGTGTTCCACCAGTATGCCCGTGAGGGCGTGGCCCACAGCAGCGAAGACCTGGCCCTGGACATCCGCGCGCCGCTGAACCTGTTGCCGCCAAACGTCGAGTACGCCACGGCCGAGGGCGGCGCCGGGGAAAACAAGGGCGTGTTGCTGGCCTTCGATGCCCGCACGGGCGCTTACGTCGACGTGCCGGACAGCTTCCCGCTGGGCCCGGGCGATCGCCTGGCCGTGCATTGGGACGGTCATCCGGCAGGTGGGCAGCATATCGCCGACACCCCGGTCGACGGCCGGGAACGCCGCTTCCGCATTCCGTCCACGGCCATCGCGGCCAACATGGGCCCGGGCGAGACCAAGCGTTTCGAAGTGTTCTACCAGCTGACGCCAGAGGGCGAAGAGCCACTCAAGTCGGTGCCTTTCAACCTGCGGATCGAACCGATCGCGCGCAGCCTCTACGGCAATGTGCAAATCGCCCAGGCCGATTCCGGGGCCCTGTCACTGGCCAGGGTTCCCGCTGCCGGGGCCGACCTGGTCCTGGCCAGGTGGTACTTCATGGCCGTGGGCCAGTTGCTGAGCATCGAGGCCAGCGGAGTGGACGCGGGGGGCCAGCCGGTCAACCTGATGGTACGCAACGCCGCGCCTGTGACCGCCGCCGAAGTGGCGGCGGAGCAGATCGAGGCGAGGCTGGTCCGCATGTTCCTCGAATCCTTGCAGATGGGGCAGAACTTCACCCTGACCGCCAGGGTGAGTTTCGACGGCGGCGGCAGCTACTACCCCTTCAAGGACCTGAACCTGCCCCTGAGACCCTGACCGCAGGCCAACGCCTGCTTATGCAGCCCTGCACTGAAAGAGGATACACACCATGGAATCCAGAGCTTCCCTTGGCGACATGCTGGAGTGGTTGCGCGGCGGTTCGCGGACCGGCGGTTTCAACTGCATCGTCGCCTACGATCGGACCAGAACCAATACCGTACTGCTCCAGGAGTACATCGAGCGCTTCACCGCCGGTACCTACCTGAAACCCATCAACATGGACGTGCCGACCTCGGGCAAGACCCGCGAGCTGACCTACGACTACATCCTCGATGCCGGGCGGCTGTCGTTCGAGAACGCCAGCATCGACAAATCGAAAGCCCGGCTGACCATGCATGTCATCGGTGGCTCGCAGGTGTCCCTGGAGGAGTCGGACTCCGGCCAGCTGAAGGTGGCCGGGATCAGTTCCATCGATGCCCTGCAGGGACCGCTGGTATACCTGGACATCGAGCTCAAGGGGACCGAGGGGGTAATCAGCGAGGACGGCAAGATCTACCTCGACCTCAACCATGACTTCGAAGTCATCATGCTGACCTTCGCGGCGACCGACCGTGAACGCAAGATCGGCGGGGAATTCCTCAATGACTATTTCAAGGGCCTGCCGGAGGACGAGCAGATCCACGTGCTCAACGAGCTCAAGGTGGTTCCCGGGCAGTACCTGGTGCCCCAGGAGTTCTTTATCCGCACCCATGCGGCGCCCGGAGGCAAGGATGTGCATTCCGCCAACCGGGGGGCGGGGGCGGTGCTGGTGTTCATCACTACCCTGGGCCAGGACAACGGCAAGATCGCGGTCAAGGACGAGGACCAGCCGTACCTGATCCCGGATGGTTTCTCGGCGAGCATGTTGCTGGGCCACGACTTCCTGATGGCCAAGATCTTTTCCGAGGGCTGCCGGGCCCTGGCCGATGAAGGCAGCGAGTATGACTTCGAACTGGTCAGCTATCAGGAAGGCGTCATCGATCATATGCGGGTATTGCGGGGTGTTGCCAGCGGGCCGGAAATCACCGGCAGCAGCGTGACCTTCAAGGAGATCACCGCGCGCAAGCCCGCCTTCCCGCTGGCCAGCGACGACGTGACCATGACCTGCAAGTTCGCTGACGGCCGTATCACGCTGGACTGGAAGGGCTTTGCCCAGTTCTACCTGATGGTCGTATTTCAGAACGGTCAGCAACAGTACTGGGCTGCCGATGTGGCCTGGCACATAATCCGCTCGTTCGAGCCCCGGCTCGACAGTGCGACGGGCATGGTGAGCCTGGTCGCCCTGAATGAGACCCCGATGAAGCGCCTGAAGGTGAGTCCCGGTGAGCATGGGTATCCTCCGCTGATCGAAAACTTCGGGGAAATCACCGATTTCCTCGAGCCGCTGCTGTCGCAGCGGCTGTTCGACACCCTGGCGAGATTCTCCGAGCCAGCGTCGGCCATCGATGTGTTCCGCCTCAACAGCATCCTGTTCAAGGGCGACAACGTGGTGGTGCTCGAGGACGTGCACCAGCCTCGCGATATGTTCCTGATCGGCGATGTTTCTCCCTCCCTTACCCACTTCTCCATCACGCCCATGAACGAGAAGGTCGGCCCCGAAGGCCAGGTGACGTTCAGGACGGTGCCGCCGGTCAACGGTGTTACCTGGTCGGTGGAGAAGGTCCCGGGTTCGTCCGACAAGGTCGGCAGCATCAGCACCAGCGGGGTGTATACCGCGCCGAAGAAGAGCGAGCTCGACGGCAGCTTCACCCGGGTCAGGGTCACGGCCACGGCGGGTAACTACCGCCAGAGTGCGCTGGTCAGCATCGTCAGCCGGGACATCGCCCTCAACCCGCTGGTGGTGTCCATGGGCGTGGAAAGCGCGGTGCTCCGGGAAATGTCGGCGGGGACCCTGGGTGACGGCGAGCTGGTCTGGTCGATCGCCGATCCCAGTTCCGGTTCGCAGATCGTGCCGAGCAACGTCGAGTTCGGTGACAAGGCGTTCAAGCCCGGGCCGAAGCAGGACGTCCATATCCTCGTCGAGGAAGTGGTGGTGGAGAACAAGAGCACGGGCTCCAAGGTTTCCAGCTACGTCGTGGTGACTCATGTTCCCGGCAGCCTGACCATTCGCTACGAGAAGACCGACAATCCGGACGAGGTGCAACTGCGCCTTAAGCATGAAATGGACGATCTGCCACCTGATGAAAACCTGACCCTTACGGTGGTTGCCGGATCCGGAACCGTCACTCCTGATGGATTGTTCAAGATCGACCCGGCCGGCAAGCACAAGTTCGCCGTGGTCGAGGCGCTGTATTCGATCAGCATTTTCAAAGCCAGGGGCCACATCATCCTGCCGATCCCGTTTCTGGATATCAAACAGGCGCTCGAAGTCCAGGCCAAGTGCCTGGAGCACAAGCCAGGCAAGCCCTGAGAGGGAGTCACCATCATGTCGGAACATACCCTGCAAGCACTGCTGGCGCGCATGCGCGACAAGCCGGTCACCCTCGGCTGGGGCGCCATCGCCGCCTTCAGTCGCGACCGTATCAATCACCTGCTGCGCCATCAATACGTCAGCGGGCTCAGCGATTTCCGCCTGATGCCGCCGTTCAGTGGCACGGTGTCGCTGACCGAAGAGCAAAGCATGCTAGCCACCTTCCGCAACCTGACCTTCGGCGCGCCGCGGATTTCCTTCGAACCGGCAGCGCTGCCCATGGCCCGGGTCAGGTTGTCGGTCGAGGTGATCGGCGGCAGCTTCAGCCTGGTGCAGAACCTGATGGACAGCATGCCGCGGCTGCTGACCTGCTTCGATTTCACCGAGGCCGACGGCTTCACCCTGGCCATGGACCTTGACCTCTCGACGCTGGTCGGCGATGTCGACCGCCGCGGTCGCTTCGTCCTCGACCTGGAAAAGGGTGAAAGACCGCTGTGCAACGTGCTGGTCGAAGAACGGGCACAGAAAGCCATGGGCGCGCTGCTGCTCGACTTCATCAAGCAGCAGCCGCGCAGCGTGCGCATCTTCGAGATGGGCTTGATGGACCTCAATGGCTACAACCCCTTGAGCCCCAGGGAAATCCATGTGTACTCCCAGCCGGCGCCCGGTTCCACCGACGGTGACGGTGCGCTGCTGCTGTTCACCCGGCTCAAGGGCATCGACAGCAACGGTGGCGAACCGGCGCACAACGACGATTTCCCCTACCTGATCCCCAGTGACATGAGCAAGGGCGGCGAGCCCCTGTACAACGCGACGCTGGTGCTGAACGCGGAACTGCGCGACTGGGTCGGCGAGCGTCCTTTGGAGGTGCTCGAGCGCCTGGGCTTCCCGGCGCGCAACCAGTTCAGCGAAACCCCGGACGGGCGTCACGAGCCGCACGACCTGCTGGTGCTGGGCAAAATCCAGCCGGCGCAGCAGAGCGCGGTGATCGAGCCGTTGCTGGGGGCGGTGAAGCCGGGCCAGGAACGCCAGTTCCAGGTGCGCGCCGCCGATGGCAGCCTGGTAACGAATGTGCAGTGGAGCACGCGCAGCCTGGGCAGCCCGATCTCCGCGGGCAGCATCAGCAGCAGCGGGCTGTATACCGCGCCAGCGGAAAAACGCATGGGCCAGGACAGCGTGCCTGCCGTGGTCACGGCCAAGTACATGATCGATGGCACGCCCTATGAAAGCTCGGCCATGGTCCTCGGCCGCTTCGAACTGATGAGCGTGCAGCCCCGGGCGCAGTCCCTGCTCAGCGGGCGGGAGCCGGTGGACATCCATGTCTCGAGCCAGAGTGGCGGCGAACTGGAGTGGACGCTGCTCGCACCGGGCATCGGCAGCCTGCAGGTGCAGGGCCCGGGCCATGCGATCTACACGCCGCCGGACAAGGTCGATACGCTGATCAACGTGCAGAAGATCCAGTGCCGCGACAAACTGAGCGGCGAGGCCATCGAGTCGACCATGATCGTGTTGGGCGGCAGCCCGGGTGCGCTGGTCGAACCGGTGTTCGTGCCGTCCGTCGCCCGTGGCCAGACGGCGTCGTTCAGCACCGATATCGAGGCACAGTACCAACGCTGGAGCGTGATCGGCGAAGGCAGCGTGGACGCCCACGGTGTATTCACCCCGCCAGACCAGGCCACCTCGGTGATCAGCCTGGTGCTCTGCCAGCTGGTCTATGAGGACAGGGTCCTGGCCACCGGCTACGCGGTGGTGCAGTTGTCGGCCCGCAAGGAACTGCCGCACTGGTCGAAGCTTGAGACCTTCAAGATCAGGGCGCCCAACAACCTGACCCGCGCCTATACCAATGGCTACCAGCAGATTCCCCTGGTGGTGGAGGTGGAGACCACGACCGTCGATTTCGATGGTGACAAGTACGAGGTCCCCCTGGACGATGCCGAGGTCGCGTCGATCCGCCTGGTAGACATGTACACCGGCGACGACATTGGATTTCTCGCTGACGAGCAGGAAGGCATCGAGTACGGCAGTGGTCAAGTGAGCTTCACCCACAAGAATGCCAACCGCTTCGCCCTGTTCCCCACCACGGCGGCCGGCCCACTGCAGCGCCAGCCCGTGCCGGTGCCGCGCAACGGCAGGACGAGGTATCGCGAGTTGTACCTGCATACGACGGTGCGGGACACGCAGAAGGTCTTCGTGCGTTTTACCGACAAATTCGGCGGAGTCTGGGAGTCCACGGATAAAGGCGACGAGGACACCAGCATCGAGCTGACCGGCGTTGAGCCACCCTTCGTGGACCCGGTGGTCGGTCCGGGCCATGACTTCGACATCGTGCGCGATCGGGTCTGGCAGGGCCCTCCCGGCGGTGAGGATCCCGACAGCGACGACGATTTCGACTACTACATGGACTCGCTGGACTACTGGTACATCAACTACCAGAGCCTGGGCCGGCCGGTACCTTTCGCCACCCTGCAGATCGAGGAAAACTGTTCGACCATGCAGTGGGAAAGCGAGCAGATGGCCGAGACCTTCTTCAGCTACACCGGCTACGCCTTTTATCCGTACCCATTCCCCGGCTACAACGCGCCGCCGTCCCGGCTGTCCTTCGACGCCTACTTCCAGAGGCTGGGACGCGATGCGTTGGGCACGCCGATCCGCGAGGAGTTCGAAGCTGACTTCACGCCGGCCCCGGGCCAGTTGCTGGTGAGCAACCACCGCGTGGCGGACATGCGGTACTGGTACGACGACATGGCCGAAGGCGATCCGAACAAGCGCTTCCGCGAGAAGCTGGACAAACCGGTGATCTTCGTCCTGCTGGATGCGTATGGCAATCGCCATCGGCTGGCGGTGGGCTACGAGTCACCGACCAAGGAGGACAGCCGCAACACGCTGGTCCTCAAGATCCAGTAACCGCTCTGCAATCCAGGCGGCGCCGGCCAGCGACCGGGGCCCGCGCTACCTGATCTCTCTCCGTTGGGGACCAAAGACCATGACCACTTCTTCCGCCGTGCATTCCAACGCCTTCAATTTCATGAGTTTCATGAACAACAGCGTCGACCCGCGGACCGGGCAGTACACCCTGTCCATCGACCTGCCCGAGCTCAAGGCCAATGCCCTGATCGGCCCGAACGTGCCCATCAAGCTCGACTTCAATCCGCTCAACCTGCTCGACAGCGGCTATGGCCTGGGCTGGAACCTGCGCCTGAGCGAGTTCAACCCGGTCAACAACATGTTGTCGCTGCATACCGGGGAAAGCTACAAGGTCACCGGCGATGGCAAGGAGCCGTCGATCAAGGAGAAGAAGCTCGATACCTTCCGCTTCTTCGACGAGGGCAACGGCGTCTGGCGCATCGTGCACAAGAGCGGCCTGGTGGAAGTGCTCAAGGAGCTTGGCAGCGGCTCGCGGCGCATCGCCCTGCCTAGCGAGATCCTGGCGCCGAGCGGACATGCGGTCAAACTGAGCTACGCCGTGTTCGAGACGACCTATCGCCTGGCCAGCATCGCGGACGCCAGCGGCGAGTTGCTGCGCCTTGTGCGTGACAGCGCGGAGGTCAAGCTGCTGTTGCCGCCTTTCGATGACAAGCCGCTGTCGCGCTTCGTGATGAAGCTGAGTGGTGGCCGGGTCACCGAGATCGTGCTGCCGGTGCCGGAACTGGCGTGCTGGCGCCTGACCTACGAGACGGTTCGCGGTATCAGTTGTGTCAAGACGGTCGGCACGCCGCTGGGCGGCAGCGAAACCCTCGAATACCTCGATGGTGGCCATGCCTATCCGGGCAGCACCGGACGGCCCAACCTGCCGCGGGTGACCCGCCACACCATAGTGCCCGGGCCGGACCTGACGGCGCAGGAAACCACCTACGCCTATACCACCGAGAACTTCATCGGCAACGGCTCCTCGATCAACTGGCAGGACGATGGTCTCGACCAGTTGTACAAGGTCGACTACACCTACGACTACGGCTCGGTCGCCAGCCACGTGCTCGATGGCAAGGTGGTGCGCACGGTGAAGTACACCTTCAACCGGTTCCACCTGATGACCGAGGAAGAAACCCGCCAGGGGCGCTGCGTGAAAACCGTTAGCACCACCTACCACGCCCTGGACACCGACTTCGACAACCAGCCGGCGAACTTCCAGTTGCCACGCTCGGTGCAAACCCGCTGGTCGATCGACGGCGAGCCGAACCGCCACCGCACCGAGACCCAGATCAGCGAATTCGACCTCGATGGCAACCCGACCCTCGAGGTCCGGCCCGATGGCGTAAGCACCAGCAGCACCTGGTACAAGGCGGCAGGGGAGGACGGTTGCCCCGAGGATCCGGATGGCTTCGTCCGTCATCTCAAGGAGCAGGTGGTCACTCCGGCGCCGGATGGCGCCTGCGATGCGCCGGTGCTGCGCACCCAATACCGCTACGTTCGCCTCGAACCCCTGGCCTCGGTGCAGAAGAACGCCTGGCTGGCGCTGGAGAGCGAAACCCTGAGCGAGGGCGCGACCGTGCTCAAGGAAACCCGCCACGAACACTTCGACAAGCCGGACGATGCCAGCCTGCACGGACGCATCGCCAGCGACAGTGAAACCTACAATGGCCAGCCGACCTTCACCGACTATCACTACCAGGTGCTGGCCACGGAGGGTGTGCTGCAGACCACCGAGACCCTCACCGGCTTCGATAAGACCAGCAAGACCCTGGTGCTCCAGCATGCCTTGCTGATCGGCGAGCCGGTGCAGACCCACGACGATGACGATGTGGTGATCCGCTACAGCTATGACACCCTGCGCCGGGTCACGTCCGAAACCGTGGCCCCGGATAGCGACTACGAAGCCACCCGCCACTATGCCTACACCCTGGCCCGGCTGGACGGCCAGCGGGCGATCCAGGTGATGACCGATGTCAAGAACGTGCAGACCCGGACCACGGTCGATGGCCTCAACCGCCCGATACTGGAGGAGCGTCAGGACGTCGATGGCGCCGACGGTGCCGACATTGCCTGGCGCACCACCTATACCGCGCGTTTCGACGGCCTGGGGCAGAAGGTCGAGGAGTGCGAATTCGATTGGCTGCTGGAGGAGCAGTTGCCGCTGGTGCACCACTTTACCTATGACGATTGGGGGCAGCAGCGCAGCGACACAGGGCCGGACAAGGTGGTGGTGTTCGAGGAGCACGACCCCATCGGCAGTACCGAGTGGATCGGGCCGATCAGCCGGGCCTGGCGGGAAAGCATCGACGGCGAGCAGGTCAGCGGGCAGACCGTGACCCGCGTCAACCTGTTCGGCAAGCCGGCCCGGGTCGAGCGCTTCGATACCGAGGCCGAGCCGGTGCGGATCAGCCTGCACGAATATTTCTACGACGGCCTGGGCCGGACCCGACGCGAGGTGGACGGTCGGGACCAGACCACCCTCTACCATTACGACGCCTTCGACCGTCTGGTCGAGAACGTCCTGCCTGGCCTGGCGGTGGTTCGCCGGCGCTTCGTCACCCACAGTGATGAAGACCTGCCGACCCACATCAGTGTCGATGAGGTCGAGCTCGGCCAGCAGGACTTCGACGGCCTGTCGCGGATGACCCGCTCGGTGACCGGCGGCCGCGAACGCCTGTTCACCTACCAGCCGGGGCGCATGCAACCGGCCACGGTGACCACCCCGGCCGGCGCGGTGATCGCCTACGAGTACCTGCCGCAACTGGGCGATGAGCCAATGCGTCGCGAACTGTCGCCGGAGGTGGCGGCCGACTATGTGTACGACAAGAAGAACGCCCGCCTGCTCAGTTGCACGGAGCAGGGCCAGTCGCTGGTGCGCGAATACTTCAGCACTGGCGAGCTGAAAAGCGAGACGCGCAGCGAGGATGGCCAGGAGTACGCCATGCACTACGCGTACAGCCTGCGCGGGCGCTTGCTGAGCTATACCGATGTATTCGGGCAGACCCAGACCTACGAGTACGATACGGCCGGCCGCCTGACGTGTACCGTGCTGGGGTCCACCACCTCGACCTTCCACTATGACGGCCTGGGACGACTGGAGTGGATCAAGACCAACGATAACGGCGAGCAGCTGCATGTGCAGATCGGCTACGACGACTTCTCCCGGGAGACCTCGCGCTGCTTCGACTTCGGCGACCTGACCCAGCAGCTGACCCAGGAGTGGAACGCGGTGGATCGCCTGACCAAGCGCATCCACCACGAGGGGGAGACGCTGGTGCGCGAGGAGCGCTACGGATACGACGAGCGCAATCGCCTGACCGACTACCAGTGCGATGGCTCGCCGCCCCTGGACGCCTACGGCCAGGCGGTGCAGGCGCAGTTGTTCCGCTTCGACGGGATGGACAACATCACCCGGGTAATGACGGTGTTCCCCGGCGGTCAGAACCGTGCCGACTACCACTATGACAACCCCGCCGATCCGACCCAACTGACCCATGTGATCAACAGCGATGAACCGTATCCGCCGCGTATCGATCTGGAGTACGACGAGGACGGCAACCTGGTGCGCGACGAACAGGCCCGGCAGTTGAACTACGACGCCCTCGGGCGCCTGCTCGGGGTTGGCGATGGCAATGGCGCGTTGTCCGGTAGCTACCGCTACGATCCACTCGACCGCCTGGCCAGCCTGTCCGGCGCCCAGGGCGCCGAGCAGCGCTTCTACCGCGAGGAGGAGCTGGCCAACCTGCTCCAGGGCGAGCAGGGCAGTACCTTCATGCGCGGCGCAGGCAACCTGCTGGCGGAGCACCAGGCAGGCGACATCAGCCTGCTGCTGGGCTGCGACCAGAAGAACAGCGTGCTCAGCGAGCACGTGGCCGGCGAGGGCATCACCGACATGGCCTATACCGCCCACGGCCATCGCAGCACCCGGGTGCAGGCCCGCCTGGCCTTCAATGGCGAACTGGACGAGGAGGCGGGTGGGCAACTGCTGGGAAAGGCTACCGGTTCTACCGACCTGTCCTGATGAAGTTCTGCAGCCCTGACGAATGGAGCCCGTTTGGCCGCGGAGGCCCGAATGCCTATGCCTATTGCAAGGGCGATCCGGTGAATGCGAGTGATCCGACGGGGCACAACGTCTGGTACCTGGGCGGTTCTCTGCTCGCGGGCGTCTTCACGGCCTATGCCAGTATCAAGGCCGCCACCGCGAAGGGGCGTGCCCAGGCCGACTGGATCATCGTGGCTGTATTTTCCGGCGTGATGGCCTTGGGATTGGGGTACTCGGCCTACAGGGCGAAGGGGAACAGCAAACATACGCCGGCTCCCGTCGACGCTCCGGACACGCCGGTGGCCGGTGGCCAGGCCAAGAGCGGCAGTCTCAAGCAGAGTATCAGCAGCAACACTTCGGCCAAGCAGAAGGCCAAGGAACTGCAGTCGATGAAGGAGGCGAGCGAGTTGTATCAGAGCCGGGAGAGGCATGAAGCACTTCTCGAGAATGTCTATAAGCAGTCGCCGAAGTCGTCGGGGCTGGAAAGCTACACGCAAGGGCTGACCGATAAGTACGGTAGACCGCTGCCGGGGCGACCACGTGTCGATGAGATTCGTGATCCCGTTGGGCATCGGAAGTCCTGATATCAACATTCAAGCCCGTGAGCCTGCCTGGCTTGACCTCCACACCCTCACTTCGTGGCCGCCCTTCGGGGCGGCCTTTTTCTGCCCTGCGCGCCGGGCGCACCTGTTAATTCTGTCAGTTACGCCAATCCATCCGGGGGTATTAAATGGCCCCACGGCTGTTCGTTCCGGAGCGGCATCCGCCGTGTCAGCGAATGGCTGGACACATGGAGAGGGGTGACCACAATGTCACAGTCAGAACAGCAACGAATCGCGGAGCAGGCGCGCAGGGACTACCGCAAGGCACAAATCGACCGGCGTAACGAAACGGCGGACCTGCCGCCGGTGACGCTGGCCGCCGGGGTGATCGCCGACGCCAACGACAACACCCTGTTCAGCAGTGCCCGGCAGGTGCCACTGGCCGTTACCATGCAGGCCTGGACCCTGCCTGACCCTGCCGATCCGGATGACCGTGAGCGAGTGTTCATCCAGTGGGCACCCGCTGGCACCACCCACTACGAAACGGTCGACGAGATCGAACTGGCGCCGCCGTTCCTCGCGCACTTTCCGCTGACCCTGCACGTGCCGCCCGAGGTCATGCAGACGCATGGCGCCTGGGATATCACCTATCGGATCATCCACTACAACACCACCTCGGAGACGTCGCCGGCGCTCACTGTGCTGGTCGACGCCTACGAGCCCTGGCGCCCGCACGAGCCGCCGAAGCTGATCATGCCCGAGGGCTTCATCAGCGAGCAGACCCTGATCGACAACCCCGATGGCATCACCGCCACCCTTCCGGAGTACGGCGACCGCCAGCCAGGTGATGAACTGATCTACTGGTGGGCGACTTACCCCATTCCCGACGACCCGATGGATGTAGCGATCGGCGGGCGTTTCGATGTGACGGGCGAGCCGATGACGTTCAAGGTCAGGACGGATCTGATCCGCGAGGTGGGTGACGGTGGCTGCTACATAACCTATATGCTGATCGACAAGGCGCTGAACCGCAGCCGCCTGGCCGTCTACCAGCCGGTGGCCGTTGCCCTGGGCACCCTGCCGGCCGACCTCGAGCCGCCGACGGTACCCTTGGCCGAGGGCGACAACCTGATCGACATGGCCGATGCCGGGATTGGTGTGGTGGTGAACATTCCCGGCTACGTCGGCTGGAAGCCGAAAGACCGCATCGAGGTGAAGTGGGGCAACAGCCTGGTGACTGCGGAGGAGCTGGGCTCGGTCCCGGAGTTCCCAGTGCCGGTGCGGGTACCGTCGGCCATCCTCAAGGCCGAGTACGGCACCGCCGTGGGCGAGCTGGAAACCAGTGTCAGCTACAGGATCCTGCGCGGCACCGTGCCGTTCGATGCGCCGGAGATCAAGATCAACGTCGACTTCTCCCATATCGGTCCGCCGCGGCCCGACCCGGACCTGACCTGGCCCGACCCGGTCAACCCGGCCCTGGGCCAGCTCGATACCTATGGCAAGGTCTCCGAGCAGTTCAACGAACTGACGCCCGAGGACAACGGCCAGCCGGCCAAGCAGAACATCATCCTCTACGCACCGGCGGCGAAGGACGAGATCATCGAGTTCTACTGGGGCGATCGCCTCGCCTACACCTACGTGCTGCAAGGCTTCGAAGAGCCAGGCCACGAGATCGGCGTGGAGATTCCCTGGGAGATCATCCAGGACGTCGGCAATGGTCCCGCGGTGCCGGTGCATTACCGCATCAGCGCGCCAGGCGGAAACAACAAGCAGCATTCGGCCACCTACCACGTGAAGGTCGACGCCTTCGTCCTGACTCCGGAAGCACCGGAGTACCTGGGGCTCAGCGGCGACAGGGGCTGGCTGCTCTGCGAGTCGCTGTTCGAGGACTTCGCCAACCCCCATCCGGACGAGCCGGCGGTGCGGGTCAGGATTCCCGACCTGAGCAAATGGCTCAAGGACGGTGATAGCGTGACCGTGACCTGGACACCCTGGGACAGCCGTTTCGCCGACACCGGCGAGATCATCGAGGAAGCAATCTTCACCGAGGACTACATCATCGGTACCGAGCATCCGGCCACCGGCTTCGTCATTCGCGTGCACCCCTACGACAAGCACATCCTGCCGACCTATAACCCGGACGGGGGCAAGATCGACGGGCGGGCCTACACCAAGTACTCCTTCCAGTTGAATGGTGTACCGGTGACATCCCTGGAAGTCGTGGCGACCGTTTCCATGCACGTGCCCTCGGGCTACTGCCCTATGCCTGAGCGCAAACGCGTGCCCTAGCAGGCCGGGTTACCTCGCGCCCGGGGCATTCGGCGGGCGCGGGGCTTGTCGTAATCTCTGCTATATTTTGTGGAATTTTCCTACATAAAATTTGGGTTGTCGTCTGTAGTCTCGCCGGCCTTTGCGAAGTGAACCCGGTTGCCCGCCAGCTTGGTTTGACCGCGTCGTTTCATAGCCTGCGAGAGCTTCCCATGATGCCCAAGACTCCTTCGTTCAAACTGCGTCCCCTGGTTCGCATTCTGAAATTCGCCGCCCTCGCGCCGCTGGTGCTCGGCAGCGAGTATGCAATGGCCAGGACGATCATCGGCGACGAAACCATCGATGCAACGACGCCTTCCGACAATTACCTGGTAACCGGCGGCTCCCATCTCACCGCCAATGGCGCGCAGACCCAGCACATCCTGACCCAGGATGGCGGCAGGCTGACCCTCAACGGCAGCACCGTGACCGCCACCGGCATCAATGTCGGCGTGTTCCTCGGCAGCGGTTCGGCGGATATCTCGGGAAGCACCATCACCAGCGAAACCGAAGGCTTGTCCCTGGGACGCCAGGGCAGCAACGGCTCCACCGCCAATGTGCGTGACAGCACCATCACCGGTGCCCGCAGCGGCGTGCAGATTTCCGCCAACAGCGACCTGTTCCTGGAAAACACCCAGGTGACTGGCACCAATGCCACCAGCCAGGGCATCCAGATGTTCGGCGGCTCGGTCACGGCCCGCAACAGCTCGATCATCGGCGGCACCCACGGTATCCGTATCCGTCTGGACAGCGCTCTTCCCGACAGCGGCACGGTGAACCTGGATGGCACCCATGTCGAGGGTAGCACCGGTGCGGCGATCCAGGTCGGAACGGGAGCAGGCCAGGGCGTCAGCGCCGATATCGTGGTGGCCAACGGTTCGACCCTGACAGGCGGCGACGGCAATGTATTGATGGTCGCCAGCGGCTCGACCGGCAACATGACCGTAGACAACAGCCACCTGGTGGGCAATGTGGTGGCCGAGGACGGCGCCACGGCCAACCTGACCCTGCAGAACCATGCCACCCTGACCGGCGCCCTGGAAAACGTCGCCAGCCTGACCCTGGCCAGCCAGGGCCAGTGGAACATGGTCGAGGACGACGAAGTGGGTGACCTGGTCATGGACGGGGGCGCGGTGCGGTTCGGCGAGGCCGACGCCTTCCACCGCCTGACCGTGGAGAACCTCTCCGGCAACGGCACCTTCATCATGGATACCGACTTCTCCACCGGGCAGACCGATTTTCTCGAAGTGACCGGCGAAGCCCACGGCGATCACAAATTGCTGGTCGGCAGCAGCGGTGCCGACCCGTTGACCGACGGGCAGATCCATGTAGTGCAAACGGCCGGTGGCGATGCCAGCTTCTCCCTGCTCAACGGCGAGGTGGACCTTGGCACATTTTCCTACGACCTGATCCGCGACGGTGACAACTGGTACCTGGACGCTTCGACGAGAAAAATCAGCCCCGGGACCCAGGTGGTGCTCGGCCTGTTCAATGCCGCGCCCACCGTGTGGTACGGCGAACTGTCGAGCCTGCGCAGCCGCATGGGTGAACTGCGCCTGAATGGCGGCAAGGGCGGTGCCTGGATGCGCAGCTACGGCAACAAGTACAACGTTTCCGCCTCGTCGGGCACCGCGTACAAGCAGACCCAGCAGGGCGTTTCCCTCGGTGCCGATGCGCCACTGCCGATCGGTGACGGGCACTGGCTGGCGGGCGTGCTGGCCGGCTACAGCGACTCGGACCTGAACCTGGCCCGTGGTTCCAGCGGTCAGGTCGACAGCTACTACCTGGGCGCGTACACCACCTGGCTGGACCCGCAAAGCGGCTACTACTTCGACGCCGTGCTCAAGTTCAACCGCCTGCAGAACGACGCCACGGTCAATCTCAGCGACGGAACCCGGACCAAGGGCGACTACGACAACCATGCGCTGGGTACCTCGCTGGAATTCGGCCGGCATATTGCCCTGGGCGATGGCTGGTTCGCCGAGCCCTACACCCAGTGGTCCGGCGTGACCATCCAGGGCAAGCGCTATAACCTCGACAACGGCATGCGCGCCGATGGCGATACCGCCCATTCGTTGCTGGGCAAGGTCGGCAGCACCTTCGGGCGTAATGTCGAACTGGGCGAGGGCCGGGTGATCCAGCCCTATGTACGGGTCGCCTATGCCCATGAGTTCGCCAGCGACAACGCTGTGCGGGTCAACGACAACCGCTTCAACAATGACCTCTCGGGATCGCGTGGCGAGCTGGGGGCCGGGGTCTCGGTGTCGCTGGCGCGGAGCCTGCAGATGCATGTCGACCTGGACTACAGCAACGGCGAGCAGATCGAGCAGCCATGGGGGGCCAACGTCGGCCTGCGCTATAGCTGGTAATGCTGCGGGAGCGAGCCGCCAGGCTCGCTCCTTGAATACCCTGGCCTGCCGCGGATACCTGATACTTCTGTCAGTTATGCCCCATCCCCTTCTTGCCGTTAAATGGAGTGCGACACCCGAGCCTTCGGGTACCGATCCGCTTTCTTGAGGAGAGCTGCCGATGTCGACCCCGTTGCAAGAAGCCCTGGTACTGCTCCCGCCACCCATCGTCGACGCCCTGCTCGACGATATCGACGGTGGCCAGCCCAACCTGCTGCATATCGACGACTTGCAGGTGCCGCTGGCGGTCGAGATCCCGGAATGGCTGCACAGCGTCCCCTCGCCGGACCATCCCGAGAGCCTGGAGCTGTTCTGGAATGAAAAGACCGTAGCCACGCGATTCTGGACCACGCCGATCCTTCCGGAAGATCTGCACCTGACGGTGGCGACGGAGTTTCTCACCGAAGGGCAGCAACGCATGGAGTACAAGGTGGTGCTCTACAATGGCTCGCCCCAGGGATCGCAGCCGCTCATCATCACCATCGATACCTCACCGCCGATCCTGGGCGGTGAGCAGGGCGCCCTGGTCTTTCCGACCGAGGTCATCGACGGCGGCCTGACCTGGCAGTACCTGGAGGCCTGCAACGACCGGGTGGTGGCGCAGGTTCCGGAGTACCGCGAGGTACGTCCCGGCGATACGCTGACCTGGTACTGGGACGATGAGCCCTTCGCCTATCATCAGGCGGGCTCGCGCACGCTTACTTCCGAAGATACCGGCAAGCCGCTGGAGCTGGTCTTCGACGGCAACCTGATTCGCGAGCAGGGCGATGGCCGGCGTTATGTGCATTACGACGTCACGGACCGCGCCGGCAATCCCAGTGTTTCCTCCCGGCAGGTGCCCTTGACGGTCAGTGCCACGCCGATACCGCGGGAACTGCTGTGGCTGGATGTAGTGGAGGCCGATGGCGTCGGCGAGGAACTGGTGCTCGATCCCGAGAAAGGGCGCAGCGGCATACAGGCCGTGCTCGACGCGCAGGTGCTCATTCATCCTGACGAGGAGGTCTGGGTGCTTTGGGATGACCCCGGCAGTGTGGCGGACTTCGAGGGCCTGCTGGACAAGGACGGTGATCCGCGGCTCTGCCGTATTCCAAAGGAAAGCGTGATTGCATCGATCGGCAAGACGGTGACCTTGTATTACGAGGTAAGAGGGCCTGGCGAGGTGCTGCCATCGACGCCGCGCCGTGTCCGCGTCAGCAAGGTCTCGTCCGGATTTCCTACCGTGCAGTGCGAGGGCCAGACCAGCAATGGGCTCAGCCTGGCGGGGGTGCCGGCCTCGGGGGCGCGCCTGACCCTTGCGTTCTGGAAGCTGATGACCACCGATCAGATGGTCAGGATTCTGGTCAGTGGCGTTAACCCCGCAGGCGAAACCCTGGTGCACCGGGCCCTGTACGACCATCGGGTCACCGAGGCGGAGCTGGTCAGCGGCATCGGTGCCGAAGGTGATGTGGTCATCACCAAGGCGTTCCTCGAATCGCTGAAGATCGGGGAAGTGCTCAGCGTGAAAGTCTACGTCAGCTTCGACCTTGGTGAGACCTGGCCGTACGAGGCCGCGCCGAACTTTCCGAGCCTCAGGCTGACGCTCATCCCCTGATGCCGCGCCCGTGGCCGACTGCTTGCGGCCGGCCTGGGCGACGGATTCAACGCAACTTGATCAGGCCCTGGTCGAGGGCCTTGAGCATCGCCGCGCTGCGCGAGGTCACGCCGAACTTGCGGCGGATGTTGCAGAAATGGAAATTCACTGCCGACTCGCTGCATTGCAGGATGTGGGCGATCTCCCAGGACGTCTTGCCTTCGGCGCTCCATTGCAGGACCACGGTTTCGCGCAGGGTCAGCCTGATGGGGTCTTCCGACAGGGTGGGCGCGCGCTGGACCGGAGCAAGGGACGGGGCGCTGCCAAGGGATTGGGATGCGTACATGAAGTGAGCTCCTGACGTTGGAAGTGCAGTGTGATTCCTTCGAAAATCGATTCGACCGGGACGGTACGGACACACTTATATCGCCGATTCTTCATGTTGAAACCTGACAAAAATATCAGTTGTGAAGATTTTGTGCGGTGGGCACGCCCCCGCTTTCGATGCGCCGACCTGATATTTTTGTCAGTTGTTGCACTCACCCCGAATTGCTAGCGTGGAGGTGTACGAGCAGCATGCCCTGGGAGGAAACCCCATGATCGGAAGTAATGGAATGCGAGCCTGTTCAGCGGACCTGCGCCAGGTACTGGATGAATGCAACTTCAACCATCAACTGGACTTCGCCGAGTTCCAGGTGTTGCACGATGCCGCCGATGCCCGCTTCGACGCGCTGGTGCGGCGCTACGGCAATCGCCGCGAGTCCGAGCAGTTGCAGCAGTTCCAGCTGGCCTGCGAGCAGATGGCGAAGATGCTCCAGGTGTCGTGCCTGGCCATGCAGCGGGCCCAGCTCTGCGAACAGGAGCGCCATCAGGTGCGTGAGGCCTACGAGTACCAGGTGGCCTATATCCAGGCCTGCCTGCACCGCTCGTTCGAAGGGTTCTGAGCCCTGTGGGGGCTTGCCGGCGATGAGGCCCTGAACAGCGACACAGGGTTCCTGACCGGAGTGCCGTCCCTGATGGCTGTTCCGGTCATTGCTCCATCTCCATCCGTTGCGGACAATCACTGTCAGTTTTTTCCGCAGCAGGCCGTCCGAAAATGTCGCAACAGATCTTCTTCGCCCATGCCAACGGCTTCCCCTCGGCCACCTACGGCAAGCTGTTCGCCGGGCTTGCGCCGGATTACCAGGTCCAGCATCTGCCACAGCACGGCCACGACCCGCGCTTTCCGGCCGGGGACAACTGGCTGCTGCTGGTGGACGAGCTGATCCATCACCTGGAACGGCAAGGCGAACCGGTCTGGGGCGTCGGCCATTCCCTTGGCGGCGTGCTGCACCTGCATGCCGCACTGCGCTGCCCCGAGCTGTACCGCGGGGTGGTGATGCTCGACTCGCCGGTGCTGACCCTCGCCGACCAGTGGCTGATCCGCCTGGCCAAGCGCTGGGGCTTCATCGACCGGATCACCCCGGCCGGGCGCACCGAGGGCCGCCGCGAAGCCTTCGACGACCTTGACCAGGCCCGCGCCTACTTCTCCGCCAAGTCGCTGTTCCGTGCCTTCGACCCGGACTGCCTGGAAGCCTACCTGCAACATGGCCTGAAGACCGAAGGCGAGGGTTTGCGCCTGGCTTTCGACCCGGCCATCGAGATGCGCATCTACCGCAGCATCCCGCACACCCGGCCGGCATCGCCCGGCAAGCTCAAGGTGCCGCTGGCCATGGTGCGCGGCAGCCACAGCCGCATCGTCCGCGCCCACCACGCCCAGGCGGTACGGCGCATGCCGCTGGGCGAAAACCACAGCGTCGCCGGCGGGCACATGTTCCCGCTGGAGCGTCCGGACGATACCGCGCGCCTGATCCGCTCGGTGTTCCAGCGCTGGCAGGAGCGCTCGGCATGAGCCATCCCGTCGAGGAAATCCGCCTGGACCTTGGGCATATCGAACTGGCTGCGCATTTGTACGGGCCCGAGGATGGCCGGCCGGTGATCGCCCTGCATGGCTGGCTGGACAACGCCAACAGCTTTGCCCGCCTGGCGCCCAGGCTGCACGGGCTGCGCATCGTCGCCCTGGATTTCGCCGGGCACGGTTACTCGGGACACCGGCCGGCCGGTGCCGGCTACGCCCTATGGGACTACGCCCATGATGTGCTGCGGGTTGCCGGGCAACTGGGCTGGGAGCGTTTTTCCCTGCTCGGGCATTCGCTGGGGGCGATCGTTTCGGTGATCCTCGCCGGCAGCCTGCCCGAGCGGATCCAGCGCCTGGCCTTGATCGACGGGGTGATTCCGCCGGGTGCGGCGGCGCAGGATGCCGCCGAGCGCATGGGCATGGCCCTGGAGGCGCAGTTGCGCCATGAAGGCAAGCGCAAATCGGTGTATGCCGAGCTGGACCGGGCGGTGGAAGCACGGATGAAGGGCATGGTCGCGGTCACCCGCGAGGCCGCCGAACTCCTCGCCCAGCGCGGCCTGGTGCCGGTGCCGGGCGGTTTCAGCTGGCGCAGCGACAGCCGCCTGACCCTGCCGTCGCCGCTGCGCATGAGCGAAGAGCAGGCGCTGAGTTTCGTCCGGCGCATTGCCTGCCCGACCACCCTGGTGGTGGCCGACGACGGCATGCTGGCGCGCAACACGAGCCTGCTCGAGCAGCTACCCTTCACTCTGGAACATTTGCCCGGTGGCCATCACCTGCACCTGAACGACGAGGCCGGCGCAACGCTTGTTGCAGACTGTTTCAATCGCTTCTTTGCCATTCCTTGACTTGTAACGGGCAACTGTCGAGGCTTGGCGGGTTTTGATCAGGGAGACAATCATGACCCAGCACGACAGCAGCCCCCTTTCCGTACGCCACGCCGGCCATGCCGGCGGGGTTCGCCGATGAGTGCCGTCCGGTTCGTTCTTACCGCGCTGTTGCTGGTCGCCGGCGCTGCCCAGGCCGCTGGCGAACTGCCGATTCCGCAGGATGCCAAGGTGTTCGACGAACAGCCGGCGCGGGAGCAGGAGCGCGTCTATCCGCTGGGTCCGCTGCGCAAGATCAGCGGGCAGTTGCGCATGGAAGGCAAGGTCGAAAGCCGTGGCCAGGTCAGCTCCACCACCTGGCAATTGCCGCCCGAGCGCAGTGCCGGCGAAGCCTTCACCGCCGCCCGCGAAGCCTTGCAGGCCGACGGCGGCTATCCGCTGTTCTGGTGCGAGCGGCGCGACTGCGGCGAAAGCAGCCTGTGGGCCAACGAGATATTCCGCAATGCACGCTTGTATGGCTCGGACGAGGACCAGGCGTTCATCCTGCTGCGCCGTTCCGGCGACGACCACGACACCCTGGTCGCCCTGTACGCCATCACCCGTGGCAACAAGCGGGCCTTCCTGCATGTGGAGAAATTCGAGGCCAATGCGCCGCTGGGCGACCTGCTGCCGACCCCGGCCACGGTGCTGCGGGAATTGCGCAGCACGGGCAAGCTGGACTACCCGGACCTCGATGGCGAGCCGCCGAAGGCCTGGGTGGAACTGCTGGCACGCAGCCTGAACCTGGACAGCAGCCTGCGGGTCAGCCTGACCGGGGCGGAGGCGGTGGCGTGGAATGACCAGCTGAGTGCGGCGGGTGTGCGGGCGGCCAGGCTGGAGACCGGCGACAAACCGGCTGCCGGCCTGCATGTGGAACTGATCCGCTAAAGCGACACTGGTCCCTTGTGGGAGCGGGTTTACCCGCGATTGCGTCAGCGGCCCCAATACCGCAATCGCGGGTGAACCCGCTCCCACAGGGTTTTGCGTCAAGCCAAGGATTCATCATGCTCAACAACGACCGCCTATTGGTGCAGATCCTCTTGCTGACCCTGCTCGGCGCCGCCCTGTGGGTCATGGCCCCGTTCATTTCCGCGCTGCTCTGGGGCGCGATCCTGGCCTTTGCCAGCTGGCCGCTGATGCGCCTGGTGACGCGCTGGTGCGGTGGGCGCGAAACCCTTGCGGCCAGCCTGCTGACCTGCCTGTGGCTACTGCTGGTGGCCTTGCCCCTGGTCTGGCTTGGCTTCAACCTGGCCGACCATGTGCGTGACGCCACGGCATTCATCCGCGACGTGCAGGTCGACGGCCTGCCGGACGCCCCGGCCTGGCTGGGCAGCGTGCCTTTCTTCGGTGAACGCCTGGTGCGCTACTGGAACACACTCGATCAGCAGGGCGCGGCCTTGCTGACCACGGTCAAGCCGCATCTCGGGCAGGTCGGCAACTGGATCCTGGCCCGCAGCGCGCAACTGGGCAGTGGTGTCGTCGAACTGATCCTCAGCCTGGTCTTCGTGTTCTTCTTCTATCGCGACGGGCCGCGTCTGTCGGCTTTCGTCCTGCGCCTGCTGGAGCGCCTGGTGGACGATCGCGGCGCCTACTACCTGGGCCTGGTGGCCGGCACCGTGCAGCGGGTGGTCAACGGGGTGATCGGCACCGCCGCCGCCCAGGGCCTGCTGGCCTTGATCGGCTTCCTGATCGCCGGGGTGCCGGGGGCGCTGGTGCTCGGCCTGGTGACCTTCATGCTTAGCCTGATCCCCATGGGCCCGCCGCTGGCCTGGGTACCCGCCACCGCCTGGCTGGCCTGGAAGGGTGACTACGGCATGGCCATCTTCCTGGGGATCTGGGGCACCTTCATCATCAGCGGCGTGGACAACGTGCTCAAGCCCTACCTGATCAGCCGCGGTGGCGACCTGCCGCTGGTGATCGTGCTGCTCGGCGTCTTCGGCGGCTTGCTGGCGTTCGGCTTCATCGGCCTGTTCATCGGCCCGACCCTGCTGGCGGTGGGCTACAGCCTGCTGGTGGACTGGTCCAATCGCAGCGGCCCGGCGAATCGCGCTTAACCTAAATCCAGCTTGGCCTCGATGCGGTCCAGATGCACGTGCATCAGACGCAACGCGGCCTCGCTGTCACCGTCCTCCAGCGCATCCACCAGTGCCGCATGCTCCTGCCAGGCGCAGTGCTCGCAGCCATGCTGTTCGTACTTGGCGATGATCAATGAGGTCATCGGTACCAGGCCGTTGAGAAAACGCGTCAGTGGCGCATTGTCGGCGATCTCCGCAAGCTTCAGGTGGAACTCGCCGCCAAGGCGGATCGCCGTGCAGCGCTGGCCCTGTTCGTGGCTCAGGCGCTCGCGGGCGATCAGCTCGCGCAGCTGGCGCAATTGCCCCGGCCGCGAGCGCTGTGCGGCCAGTTCGATCAGGGTGGTTTCCGCCAGGCGCCGGGCACTCAAGACCTGCCGCGCCTGTTCAGGGTCCGGCGCCGCCAGGCGCGCGGTATGGGCCGGACGCTGGACGATCACCTGCTGGTCCGACAGCCGGCCCAGCACCCGGCGAATCACCGTGCGACTCACCCCGAATGCTTCGCCGAGGGCGAGTTCGGTCAATGGCGTGCCTGGGCCCAGGCGCTGTTCGAGGATGGCGTCGAACAGCTGCGGATAGATCTCGTCCGCGGACATCCGGCGTCCGCCGCCGGCCATGAGGAAGGGCAGGGAGGTATTCATCTTCGCTCTCCTGTAGTCAATGACCCGGCTGCTCGTCCGGGATCTTCAGTTCGATACCCATGCGCCGCCCCTCGGCGAGGATGTGCCGGCGCATCTGGGCGCTGGCCTGGGCGCTGTCCTTGTTGCGGATGGCGCGTACCACCGCTTCGTTCTCCGCCAGGCGCGCGGCCAGATGCTCGGGGGACTTGCGCAGCACCTGGGCGCTCTGCTTGAGGGCGTTGCTGGTCTGCTGCACCACGCTCTGGAAGATCGGGTTGGAGGTCAGGGCGAACAGCGCCTCATGGAAGGCGATGTAGGCACCGACCCCGGCTTCGGCGTCGTCGGCTTCAAGGGCTTCGCGCATGTCCATCAGGGTCAGGCGCAATTGCCCGGTCTCGCTGCTGCTGATGGACTGCGCCACCAGCCCGACGATAAACGGCTCGAGGGTGTAGCGCAGTTGCAGTACATCCTCGAGGCTGGCCTCGGCCACCGACGCGGCCGGGACCAGCGTCGGCTCGGCGGTATCGGGATCGAGCACCAGGACGCCCTTGCCTGGCATGGATCGCACCAGGCCAAGGGTTTCCAGTACCGTCACCGCTTCGCGCAGGCTGGGCCGGCTGATGCCCAGTTGCTCGGCCAGTTCGCGCTGCCCCGGCAGCATCTCGCCGGAGCGCCACTGGCCTCGGGCCAGGGCCTGGCGCAGTTTTTCCACTACTGCGTTGACTACGGTCGATGAGGTGATCACAGGTTGCTCCAGGAACTATCGGTCATGCTTCAGAATTCTTGCTGGTGTGCCGTCTTGCGCGGCTGGAAGCTGTAGCCCTGCTTGCCGTCGAGGACGTTGTGGGCGCGATCCAGGTCGATGTCCTTCTCCCAGCGGGCGATCGCCACGGTGGCCACGCAGTTGCCGATCAGGTTGGTCAGCGCGCGGCCGATGCCCATGAACCAGTCCACCGCCAGCACCAGTACCAGGCCTACTACCGGTATCGCCGGGATCGCGGTGAGGGTCGCGGCAAGAATCACCAGCGCTGAGCCTGGAATGCCATGGGCACCCTTGGAGGTCACCAGCGACACCAGGAGGATGGTCAGCAGGTCGGTCATCGCCAGCGGCGTGCCGGTGGCATTGGCAATGAAGACAATGGCCAGGGTCAGGTAGATGGAGAAACCGTCGAGGTTGAAGGAGTAGCCGGTTGGAATTACCAGGCCGACGGTGGAACTGCCGATGCCCAGGTGCTCGAGCTTGCGCATGATCTGCGGCAGCACGGCGTCGGACGAAGCGGTGCCGAGGACGATGGTGAGTTCTTCGCGCAGGTACTTGAGGAAGGGCAGCAGCTTGAGGCCGGACACGCGCATCACCACGCCAAGGATCAGCAGGACGAAGCCGGCGCAGGTCAGGTAGAACAGCGCTACCAGGCCGCCCAGGTGTTGCAGCGAGTCCAGGCCGTACTTGCTGGTGGTGAAGGCGATGGCACCGAATACGCCGATCGGTGCCAGGCGCACGATCATGCCCATGATGCGGAAGATCACATGGCTCAGTTCGTTGATCAGCCGCGAGATGCCCGAAGCCGATTCGCCCACCAGGTTCAGGGCGCTGCCGAACAGCACCGAGAACAGCAGGACCTGGAGGATGTTGTTATCGGCGAAGGCCCCGATCACCGAGGTCGGGATCAGGTCCATGAGGAACGCGGTGGTGCTATGGATATGCTGGCCGCGCTCGGCGAGGGCACCGGCATCGGTGGCCGAGAGCTGGTCCAGGTGGATGTTGGCGCCGCTGCCGATACCGGTGCTGAAGGCCAGCACCAGGCCCAGGACCAGGGCGATGGTGGTGAGGATTTCGAAATAGACCACCGATTTCAGGCCGATGCGCCCGACCTTCTTCAGGTCGCCGGCACCGGAAATGCCGCTGACCACCACGCAGAACACGATCAGGCCGATCAGCATCTTGATCAGCTTGATGAAGCCGTCACCGAGGGGCTTGAGTTGCAGGGAGAGGTCGGGGAAGCTCAGGCCGCAGGCGATGCCGAGCATCAGGCCGAGCACTACTTGGAGAAAGATCGAACGCGAGCACCATTTAAGCATGGGAGGGATCTCTGGTCGGTGTCCGGCTGCCATGGGGAAGATGGCGCGTCGGACTTAATTATTGTGGTCTTACCGGTATGTCCAGTGCGCGGCCACTATACCCACCGATTTTTCGCTGGCGCAAGGGGGCAGGCGATAATTGGTTTTACCGGTCTGACCAGTAAAGGCGTATTGATATTGCATTTCCAAAGTGCGAACCATTCCGTCGCGATGCCTGCCGTCAGTTGTCCGAGAGCGCCTGATCGACAGCGGCGATCAGTTTGCTCAGGTCCTGGCGCGGGGCTTTGTGGATGACACCGAACAGATAGGCGCGTTGTTCTTCTTCGCTATCGAGGTCGGTAAAGAAGGCGGTGAGTTTGACGCCCAGGATGCGGGCAAAAATGACAAGGGTTTCGACGCTGGGGGTGTAGGTGCCGGTTTCGAAGCGGCTTATGGTCTTGGGGTCGAACCCGGCTCTCTCCCCCAATTCCGCCTGGGTAAGCCCGGCCACCTTGCGATAGCGTCTGATGGCAGACCCCAAACTTGAAATTTCCATCGCTCAATTCCCTTTTAGAATCAAGAACTTAACGACAAATAATTTTAAAGGACAACCTCTGGTGCCATCACCTTGGATTGCAAAAGGTGATGCTTCTCGTAGAATTTGCTCCCTGGACAGGTTTTCCCGCAGCGGGCTTCGGTGAGAACAACCCGTGTATTTCTGCGGCTCATGGAGCTTTATCGTGCGTTCCAAGTTGCCAATCACTGCCGCGCAGCAGACGTCCTATGTCGGGGTGGCCCATGGGTGAGGGCTACCGTACTGCCGTGGACGCCGCGGCGATCTTCTCCGAGACCGACCTCGACGGGCGTATCACCTACGTCAACGAGCAGTTCTGTGCCATTTCCGGCTACAGCCGGGAAGAGCTGCTGGGCGCCGACCACCGTATCCTCAAGTCCGGCCAGCATGGCCCTGAGGTGTTCAGGGAGATGTGGCGGGCCCTGACCGCCGGCGAGGTGTGGAAGGGCGAGCTGTGCAACCGGGCCAAGGACGGTTCGCTGTTCTGGGTCGACAGCACCATCGTGCCGCTGTTCGACCGCGACACTGGCGAGCTGCGCAAATACGCCTCGATCCGCTTCGATGTCACGCACAAGCGGCAGATGCTGCACAGCCTGGAATGGCGGGTAGGGCATGATCCGCTGACCGGCCTGCCCAACCGTTCCTGCATCGGCGAACTGCTCGAAGCAACGCTGCAGCGTGCGCGCATGGCGAAAACCTCGCTGGCGGTGTGCATGCTCGATCTCGACGGTTTCAAGGCGGTCAACGATGGTTATGGCCATGACAGCGGCGACCTGCTGCTGGTGGAGGTGGCGCGGCGCCTTAAGCGTTTCCTCGACCCCGGCGATGCCCTGGCGCGTTTGTCCGGCGACGAGTTCGTGCTGATCCTCGGTGACCGTCACGGGCCACCCTGCCTGCAGGACAGCCTTGACCGGATCCTCCGTACCCTGGCCGAGCCCTGCATGATCCGCGGGCGCTCCATCAGCGTCAGCGCCAGCATCGGCGTGACCCGCTTCCCCCATGACGACGATGATGCCGACACCCTGCTGCGCCACGCCGATCAGGCCATGTACCTGGCCAAGCAGCGCGGGCGTAATCGCTACCACCTGTTCGACGTGTCGCTGGACAAGGAGGTCAAGGCCACCCACCAGACCGTCGAACAGGTGCGCCATGCCCTGCATCACGGCGACCTGTCGCTGCACTACCAGCCCAAGGTCAACATGCGCAGTGGCACGGTGGTCGGGTTCGAGGCGCTGCTGCGCTGGCACCATCCACTGCGCGGCGTGGTACCGCCGGGGGATTTCCTGCCGTTGGTAGAGCGTACCGACCTGATCGTCGATATAGGCGAGTGGGTGATCGATCGCGCCCTGGCGCAGATGCAGCAATGGCAGGCGCAGGGCTGCCACTGGCCGGTGAGCGTGAACATCGCAGCGCGGCATTTCCAGCGCGATGATTTCGTCGTGCGCCTGCAGCGCCTGCTGGCACGGCATGCCTCGGTGGCGCCGCAGATGCTCGACCTGGAGATCGTCGAATCGGTGGCGATCGAGAATCTCCAGCGGGTCAGCGATTGCCTGCAGGCCTGCCAGCGCCTCGGCGTGCGCTTCTCGCTGGACGATTTCGGCACCGGCTATTCGTCGCTCAGCTACCTCAAGCGGCTGCCGACCCAGACCATGAAGATCGACAAATCCTTTATCCAGGACATTCTGCATGACCAGGACGACCTGGCCCTGACCCGTGCGGTGATCGGCCTGGCCCGGGAGTTCGACCGGCAGGTGATTGCCGAAGGCGTGGAGACCGTGGCCCATGGCGAATTGCTGATGGACCTGGGCTGCGACATCGCCCAGGGCTACGGCATTGCCCGACCGATGCCGGCGTGGCAGGTGGTGGAATGGGTGGAGGGGTACCGGCAGCCGCAGGAGTGGCAGGTCAAGGCTCTCGGGGCGCAGTTATGCTGATGGCCCTATCGCTGGCAAGCCAGCTCCCACAGGGATCTGAGCTGCGCCCCGGATGTTGGACAAAAAATCCAACATCGGGGTGTTTTGCATGACCAAGTATTCAAAGCAGTTCAAGTTGTCCGCCATCGAAGCCTTCCTCAAGCGAGGCCGAGGTTTCCGTCATGTGGCGAACCAGTTCCAGATAGATCCCACCTTGCTTCGCCGTTGGGTCGTGGCCTATCAGCAACACGGCAGGTCCAGCCTTGAGCGTCGCCATCAGCGCCACAGCGCCGAATTCAAGATTACGGTGCTTCACCGCATGCTAAATGACCGTCTTTCTCAGCGCGCCGCCGCAGCGTTGTTCAACCTAGGTAACTCTAGTCAGCTGGGCAGATGGCTGCGCCAGTATTACAGTGACGGGCTCGCAAACCAGCTTTCTGTAGAAAAGAGTTCAACCCGCACCATGCCCAAGCCTTCCGCCAAGTCCTCCAAGCCTGCAGCCGTGCGTAACGAGGACCTCTCGCCCAAAGAGTTACTAGAGAAAGTTCGCATGCTTGAAGCGGAGAACGCCTACCTAAAAAAGCTCGAGGAGTTAGAGGAGGCGAAGCTCAGGCAGACCCGGGCAGTAAGGAAAAAGCCCAGCTGATTACCGCGCTGCGCCGACAGTTCAGGCTGAAATACCTGCTGATCGCTGCTGGTTTGCCTCGTAGCACTTACTACACCTACTTCGGGGGCGAGGGCGCCGAGGATAAGTACGCTCCACTGAAACAGGCGATGCGGGGCATTCAGGAGCACCACAGGGGCCGGTATGGTTATCGTCGCATGACCGCTGCGCTGCGCCAGAAAGGGCACGTGATCAACGGCAAGAAAGTGCGCCGCCTCATGGGCGAGTTGGACCTCAAGTGCACGGTACGACCGAAGAAATACAAGTCGTACAGAGGGCTGATGGACGAAGCATCGCCGAACACCATGAACCGGGAGTTCGCTGCTGATCAGCCGAATCAGAAATGGGTGACAGACGTTACCGAGTTCAAGGTGGCTGGAGAAAAGCTTTATCTGTCGCCAGTTCTGGACTTGTACAACGGGGAGATCGTGGCCTATCAAACGGATACTCGGCCGCGTTACACCCTGGTGGGAACGATGCTTGAACGAGCGCTGGAGAAGCTGCCGACTGACAGTAAGCCGATGCTGCACTCAGATCAGGGATGGCATTATCGCTATCCGGATTACCGCCAGCGCTTGAAAGAAGCGGGCTTGGAACAGAGCATGTCGCGCAAGGGCAACTGCCTGGACAATGCGGCGATGGAAAGCTTTTTCGGCACGCTGAAGTCGGAGTATTTCTACCGCGAGAAATTTGAGAGCATCGAGCAATTACGCGCTGGGATTGATGATTACATCCGCTACTACAACCACGAACGTATCAAGATGAAGCTCGGCGGCCTGAGCCCTGTAGCGTACAGAGCACAAGCCGCATAGCTTTAGACAAAAGTGTCCAACATCCGGGGCGCAGCTCAATCGCGTACACCGCAGAACCTGTGGGAGCTGGCTTGCCAGCGATAGGGCCGGTACAGGCACTGCAAGATCTACAGCTGTGGCGCGGTGTTCTTGACCACCGCCAGCTCCGGATGCGCCACCAGCTTGTCGATATGCAATTCGTCGTTGTTCATCCAGGTCTCGGTCAGCACCCGGTAATGCTCCATGTCGCGGCAGCGCATGCGCAGGCTGTAGTCGAAGTGCCCGCTGATCAGCTGGCAGTCGAAGACCTGCGGACAGGCCCTGACACAGGCCTCGAAGGCTTTCTGCGCCGAACGCCCGCTCTGGTTCGACAACGCCACCAGCACCAGCAAGGACAACCCCGGCGAAACCATCTGCACGTCGATGATCGCCCCGTAGCCGCGAATCACCCCGCGCCGCTCCAGCTTGCGCACCCGCTCCAGGCAAGGCCGGGGCGTCAGGTGCACCAGGGTCGAGAGCTTTTCGTAGGTGATCCGGCCGTTATGCCGCAATACATCGATGATCGCTTCGTCGATGCGGTCCAGCGGCGGGTTGGCATGGGTCGGGTTGGCCTTGGTATCCATGGTGGCGTTGTTTCACTTCAAGCGGTTGGAAAGAAATTGCTGCAGGCGCTCGCTTTGCGGCTGGTCGAGGATGCTCGCGCTTCCCTGTTCCTCGACGCGCCCCTGATGCAGGAACAGCACCTGGCTGGACACCTGGCGGGCAAAGCCCATCTCGTGGGTGACCATCAGCATGGTACGACCTTCCTCGGCCAGCGTCTGTATGACCTTTAGGACTTCTCCCACAAGCTCTGGATCAAGAGCTGACGTCGGTTCGTCGAACAGGATGATTTCCGGCTCCATCGCCAGGGCCCGGGCGATCGCTACCCTTTGCTGCTGGCCGCCGGAAAGGAAGGCCGGGTACTGGTCGGCGACCCGGGCGGGCAGGCCGACCTTGTCCAGGTAGGCGCGCGCCCGGGCCTCGGCTTCATGCCGGGTGATACCCAGCACCCGGCGCGGGGCGAGGGTGATGTTCTCCAGCACGGTCATATGGCTCCACAGGTTGAAATGCTGGAAGACCATGGCCAGGCGCGTGCGCAGGTTTTGCAGTTGTGCCGGATTCGGGCCGCGGCCCTGACGCAGTTCGATGGTCTGGCCATCGAGGGTGATGGCGCCGGCTTCCGGTTGTTCGAGGAAGTTGATGCAGCGCAGCATGGTGCTCTTGCCCGAGCCGCTGGCGCCGATCAGGCTGATCACGTCGCCCTTGCGCGCCTGCAGCGAGACGCCCTTGAGCACCTGGTGATCGCCATAACTTTTGTGCAGCGCGTCCACCGTCAGCTTGATCGCGGCGCTGTTCAGGGCGGCCCTCGGTTGAGCAGTGAAGTCGGGTTGAATCGACAAGGCGTGTGCGGAAGTGGTCATGGGTCAGCCTCGGGAAGGAACGAGAAAACGCATCCAGCGGCGTTCGGCCAGGCGCAACAGCCCGACCAGCGCGAAGGACAGCAGCATGTACAGCAGTGCGGCGATACCGAAGGCCTGGAAGGTGAGGAAGGTCGCGGCATTGGCGTCGCGGGCCACCTTGAGGATGTCGGCGATGGTCGCGGTGAAGGCCAGGGACGTGGCATGCAGCATCAGGATCAGTTCGTTGCCGTAGGACGGCAGCGAACGGCGCAGCGCCGCCGGCAGGACCACGAACAGGTTCAGCTTCCAGCCATGCAGCCCGTAGGCCTGGGCCGCCTCGATCTCGCCATGGGGAATGTTGCGGATGGCCCCGGCGAAGATCTCCACGGTGTAGGCGCAGGTGTTCAGGACGAAGGCCAGCAGGGTGCAGTTCAGCGCGTTGCGGAAGAAGCGGTCGAGCATCTCGTGATCGCGCACCACCTCCAGGCCGTACAACCCGGTGTAGCAGATCAGCAACTGGATATAGAGTGGCGTGCCGCGGAACAGCCAGGTGTAGAACTCCACCGGCCAGCGCAGCCACGGCTTGCGCGAGACCCGCGCCAGGGCCAGCGGCAGTGACAACAGGAAGCCGACGACCATGGTGACGACGAACAGCCACAGGGTCATGGCCAGCCCGGAAAGCCCGGCGCCGTCGCTGTACAGGTAGGCCAGGCCATAGTCCTGGATCAATTCGATCATGATGCGAGCCCTTTGATGCCGGTGTTGTAGCGCCGCTGCAGACGCTTGAGCAGGCGGTTGGAGAGGGTGGTGATGAGCAGGTAGACCAGCCCGGCGATGATCAGGAAGTACAGGACGTTATTGGTGCTCTTGCCGGCGTTCTGCGCGGCCTTGACCAGGTCGGCGAGGCCGATGATCGAGACCAGCGCGGTGGACTTGAGCAGCACCAGCCAGTTGTTGCCCAGGCCCGGCAGGGCGAAGCGCATCAGTTGCGGGAACAGCACCAGGCGAAAACGCTGGGCGCGGCTCAGGCCGTAGGCGGTGGCCGCTTCCAGTTGTCCGGCAGGCACGCTGAGGATGGCGCCGCGGAAGTTCTCGGTGAAATAGGCGCCATAGATGAAGCCAAGGGTCAGGACGCCGGCGGCGAACGGGTCGATCTCGACGTAGCCCCAGCCCATCCACTCGGTGAAGTCGTTGAGCCAGATCTGGAAGGTGTAGAAGATCAGCAGGATCAGTACCAGGTCCGGGACGCTGCGGATCAGGGTGGTGTAGAGCGTGGCGGGAATGCGCAGCAGGCTCAGGGTGGAGAGCTTGGCGCTGGCGCCGATCAGGCCCAGCAGCAGGCTCAGGCCGAGGGACAGGAAGGCCAGTTTCAGGGTCATCCAGGTCCCTTGCGCCAACAGCGGGCCGAAACCCTGCAGGCTGACAGAGTGAAGGAAGTCGTTCACGGGAAAGTCTCGTTGGGCGTTGGACGTTGGGCTTGGGCGTGCCGGTGACCTGGGCGCCGGGCCCGGGTCACCGCCCGGGCGGGTCACTCGTTGTAGATGTCCAGGTCGCCGACATACTTGCGCTGGATCCTGGCGAAGGTGCCATCGGCGAGCACGGCAGCGATGCCTTTGTTCAGCAGCTCCCTAAGCTCGGTATCGTTCTTGCGCACGCCCATGGCGATGTCCAGCGGCAGCGTCGGGTCCTTGATCGCCGGGCCGCTCTGGAAGCCGGCGCCTTCGGGCTTGCTCAGGAAGTTGAGCTGGGCTTCCAGCTTGTCGGTGACGGTGGCGTCGAGTCGGCCATTGACCAGGTCGGCGTAGTTCTGGTCCTGGGCCTGGTACGCCTTGACCTGCACGCCCAGCGGCGCCAGTTTGGCGCGGGCGTAGGCTTCCTGCAGCGAGCCCTGCAATACGCCCACCGACTTGCCCTTGAGCGACTCGGGTGTGTCGCCGAAGTCGGCACCCTTGCGCACGATCACCGAGGTCGGGCTGAGGAACAGGCGGTCGCTGAAGTCGATCTGTTTCTGCCGCGCCGGGGTGACCGCCATGGACGACATGATGGCGTCGAACTTGCGTGCGCGCAGGGCGGGGATCATGCCGTCGAATTCGTTGTGCACCCAGGTGCACTTGACTTCCAGCTTGGCGCAGATGGCATCGCCCAGTTCGATGTCGAAACCTTGCAGGCTGCCGTCGGCGGCGACGGACTCGAAGGGTGGATATTCGGGGAAGACGCCGAAGCGGATTTCCTTCCATTCCTGGGCCTGGGCCGCGCTGGTGCAGAGGGTCAGGAGGAGCGCGCCGAGGTGTTTGCGCAGTGAGGTCATGTGTGGGTTCCCTGTGTTTTGTTGTTGATGTAGGGCGGTGGAAAATCTTCGTGGTTATGAGCCGTTCGGTCGTACGGTGACTCTTTGGTCAGGGACTCAGGATGCGTGATGGCAGCGGATTTTTTGTGTCGTAAAGGCGGGCGCCGACTGCCGGAATATGCTGTTAGCGGCGCGCGCGGCAGCCGATCCTGTCGAGGTGCCTCCTGTTTAGGCTTTGGCGCAGCGTTTTCCGATCCGCCGTGGTGCTGCCACGGCGGATCCGTTGGGTTCAGGCGCGTTTTTTCTGCGCTTCGCTGACTGACGGCTGAAGCAGGGCGTAGAGGTCTTTCGGATTGTCCAGATCCGGCACCAGTTCGATCTCGCTGCCGATGTCCAGGGCCCTGGCCATATCCAGCACATAGCGCAGCGCCGAGTAGTCCTCGATGGCGAAGCCGACGGAGTCGAACAGGGTCACCTGGCCTGCCGATTCGCGGCCCTTGACCTGCCCGTTGACCACCTGCCAGAACTCGGTCACCGGCGAATCGGCCGGCATCTGCTGGATCTCGCCTTCGATGCGGCTTTGCGGCTCGTACTCGACGATCACCCGGGAGCGTTCGACGATGTCGCGGTGCAGCTCGGTCTTGCCCGGGCAATCACCGCCGACCGCATTGAGGTGCATGCCGGGTTCGATCATTTCCGGGGTCAGGATGGTGGCGTAGGCCTTGTCGGCCGTGACGGTGGTGGCGATATCGGCGCCGCGTACCGCCTCGGCCACCGACCGGGCCAGGACCAGGCGGATGCCCGGGTAGCCGGCAAGGTTGGCGGCCAGCTTGGCGGTGGCTTGCGGGTCGAGGTCGTACAGGCGGATTTCCTCGATGCCGAGCAGGGCGTGGAAGGCGATGGCCTGGAATTCGCTCTGCGAGCCATTGCCGATCAGCGCCATGCTGCGGCTGTCCGGACGGGCCAGGTAGCGTGCGGCCAGGGCCGAGGTGGCAGCGGTGCGCAGCGCCGTGGTCAGGGTCATCTCGCTGAGCAGCAGGGGCTTGCCGGTGTCGACGTCACCCAGGGCGCCGAAGGCCATGACGGTGAGCATGCCGTTGCGGGTGTTCTTCGGGTGGCCGTTGACGTACTTGAACGCGTACAGGTTGGCGTCGGAGGCCGGCATCAGCTCGATCACGCCGTCCGGCGAATGGTTGGCCACCCGCGCGCACTTTTCGAAGTCGTGCCAGCGCAGGTAGTCCTGGCGGATGTACTCGGCCATTTGTTCCAGGCAGGTGGTCAGGCCCTTGCGGGCCACCAGGTGGCTGAGGTCGGTCACGTCGATATAGCGGGTCATGATGGCTTCCTTTTTCTTGGCGTCGGTTTCAGTTACGAACGGGCAGGTGCACTTCGGCGAGCATGCAGCGCGCGCTGCCGCCACCGATGCGTTCGATATGGTCGATATTCACTACCACCGGGCGGCTGTGGCGCTCGGCCTGTCGGCGCTGCGCCGGGTTCAGCGAGTTCCAGGCACTGCGCGACATCACCAGCAGCGGCTGGCCATGCTTGTCATGGACTTCGAGCATGTTGCCGGCGAAGCCTTCGAGCTGGTCGAAGTCCAGGGCGAGGATGTCCTTGCCGGTATCGCGCAGGCTGCGTTCCAGGGTGTAGCGTTCGGCGGCGTTGGGCAGGGCGTCGAGGCAGACCACGGCGAGCTGGCGGCCGACGCTCATCATCACGTTGCTGTGGTAGATCGGTGCCTGCTGGCGATCGACGGCGTGGAACACGCAAAGGCGATAATCGAGGCGTTCGGCGAACTCGCGCAGGGCCTCGCCGTGGGTGCGCCCGGAGTGGCAGGCATAACTGATGCGGTGTTCGCGGTCGAGAACCATGCTGCCGGTACCTTCGAGGAAGATATCCGCTTGCTCCAGCGGGCTGAGGTCGATGGTGGTACGAATGGCGAAGCGTTCGTCGAGTGCACGCAGCACGCCCTTGTCCCGTTCCAGGCGGCGGTTGCGGCCTTCCATCGGGTAGAGCACCAGGCTGCCGTCGGCGTGGCTGCTCCACCAGTTGTTGGGAAAGATCGAGTCCGGGGTATGGGGTGCCGGGGTGTCCTGCACCACCAGCACTTCGACGCCGTGCTGGCGCAGGGTATCGACATAGCCGTCGAACTCCTCCAGCGCTTTGTCTTGAGCGCTGTCGGCGTCCAGCAGCGGTTTCTGGAAATGGTTGTCGCGGGCGGTATCCGGGTTGAAGGCGAATCGCGCCGGGCGGATCATCAGGACCGTATTTGTTGTTTGCATCGGGCACGCATCCAGGTGTTGGCGATGCGGACATTGTCCTCCCGATGGCGCTGCAATCCCGGCTGAAGCCTATGAAGTGCCCAGCCGGGAAAGCTGAAAGCGGCGATTTTGCAGCCGAATCGGCTGTCGGTTATCAGTGGTTGATCCTTGCCAGTTCACGGGCCAGGTGCAGGGCCGTGCGGGCACTGTGTTCGCCGGCGACCAGATGGGTGAACGGCACGTCGATCATGCGCTTTTCCCTGACCGCCCGCAGGCGGGAAAGGGCCGGGTGACCGGCCAGGTACGCGCGTTTGGCAGCGGCGGTGGACCAGACGGCATCTGCCAGCAGCAGGACATCCGGGTCCAGTTGCAGCAGGGTTTCGGCGTCCACGGTGACGCGCCTCAGGTCGAGGTCGGCGAGGACGTTGCGCCCGCCGGCGCTGGCGATCAGCTCGCTGACGAAACCCTGCTTGCCTTCGCTGTCGAGACCGCGTGTTTCGCTGTCCAGGTAGAAGACCTTGAGTGCCGGGTGCCCGTCGGCGAGCTGCTGCGCTGCCTTCAGGTCGGCATGCTGCCGGGCGATCAGGCGTTCGGCCTGGGGCACACGGCCAAGTAGCCGGCCGAGGGTGCGCAGGTCCTGTTCGATGGCCTGGAAACCGCTTGCCTCGGGTTTTGCCGGGCAGGCATTTTCCAGCAGGTAGCTGGCGATGCCGTGGCGGGCCAGGTCGCGACGCGGGCCGACGCCGTCGCGGAAGGCGCTTTGAAAACCACCGATCACCAGATCGTAGCGTCCGGCATACAACACTTCCGGCGAGGGATATTTGTGCGACAACAGCGGCACGCCGCGATAGTGATTGGCGGCCAGGGCGCTGGCGTCGTCATCTATATAGCTCACCGCCGCCAGGGCCGGACCGGCTTCCAGGGCCAGGACCATGTCGGCTGCGTGCTGGTTGAGGGCGAGGATGCGCTGGGGCGGTGACTGGCGCAGGGCCCAGTCTTCGCCGCAGTTGCGGTAGTCGAGGGCCTGGGCGCTGGTGCCCAGCAGCAGGGCGAGCCAGAGGCTGTGTTTCATTGGGTACCTCGCTCGAGCAGCAGGTCCTTGACCGGTTGCCCGCCGACCAGATGCTCGCGGGCAAAGCGCCGGGCGTCCTCGTGGCTGGCGATGCGGTACCAGCAACGGTCCGGATAGACCGTGGCGATAGGCCCGAGGTTGCAGGGGAACTGGCAATGGGTACGGGTCAGCAGCACGCCGTTTTTCGTCTCGATCCGGTCGGCGGCGAGCAGCTCGTTGCGTACCGTCTTCCACACCTTCAGCGCCCCGCGCAGGGTACAGCGCGGGCCGGTGCAGAGCATGACGTGGCGGGCATGTTCGGGGATATGCGACCAGTCGGGGTGGGTGGGTATGTCCTGTTCGTTCATGGTGTTTCCTTGGTAAAGCATCGCTGGCAAGCCAGCTCCCACAGGTTCAGCACAAAGTTTGAGACCTGTGCAGTACCTGTGGGAGCTGGCTTGTCGGACCGCCGCACCGCAGCGATGAGGCCATCAGTCACAGCACAAAATCAGAAGCTGTAGGTGTACCGCGCTTCAGCCGTAAACGGCCTTCCCAGGTTCCCCACCCGACGCGACCCGCTGTCCATGCTGGTGGTGTAGTCCCGGTCCAGCAGGTTCTCCAGCAACAGGGCCAGGCGATGCTGGCGCTGGAGATCGAGATACCGATAAGCGTCGGCATCCACCACGCTGTAGTGCCCGTAGTCGATCCCCCGCGGGCTTTCCACGCTGCCGATATAGCGGATCGCCGCACCGGCGCCCCACATACGGTCGGCGGACTCGTAGCCGACCCGGCTGCGGGCGAAGAACCCGGGGATGTTGTTGATGGTGGCGCCGTTACGCGATTCGCTCAGGTTGCGCGTCATGTCCGCCTGCAGCTGCCAGCGATCGTCGAGCTGCACCTTGCCGTCGAGCTCGAAGCCGCGCACGGTGATTTCGCCGTCGCCGTTGACCCATTGGGTATCGACGAGAGTGATCAGGTCCTCGATGCGCCGATGGAACAGCGTAGCGCTGACACTCCATGGCTGGCCGTCGAGCAGGTTGCTGTAGTCCAGGCCCAGTTCGGCGTTGCGGCTTTTCTCCGGCTTGAGGTTGGGGTTGCCCATCTCGTCGCCGGGCTCGTTGACGTACAACTGCTCGGCGTTGGGCAACTTGTAGGCCGAGCCGAACTGGCCGCGCAGCTTGAGGTTGTCGGTCAGGTCGTACAGCGAGGTGAACATGCCCACGGTGGCGCTGTCGCCACCGCTCAGGTGCTCGCGGCGCACACCGATGCTGGGATGCCAGTCGGGCAGGGCGGCAATCTCGGGGCGCAGTTGCAGATAGAGGGCGTGGGCCTCGGCCTGGTTCTGGTCGATCTTCAAGACATCGTCCTTGCCCTTGAACCACTGGTTGTCGCTGCCGAACACCAGGGTGTGGCCGCCGGGCAGCACGGCTTCTCCCTCGGCCTGCACGCCCCAGTCGCTGAAGCCCCAGTAGTCGTTGTGGTTCTTCACTTCGATGCCGCCGACGCTGGTGTTGTAGACCCGGTTGTAGCGGGTGTCCCAGTCGTTCATGTGGCCTTTGACGAAGTAGCTGAAGTGCTCGTTCAGATGCTGCTGGAAGGTGGCCGTGGCGATCTGCTGGACACGGTCGTTGGTGGTGTTGCGGTTGGCATCGGGGCGCAGGAAGTCGAGGCTGGCCGCGCTGTACTGATAGAACAGTTCCAGGCGGCTGTCGTCGCCGAAACCCTGGGTGGCCTTGGCCCCGAAGGTGTTGACCTCGTAGCTGCGCTTGCGGTCGCTGACCGTTGCGCTGATGGCGCTGCTGCGGTAGGGCTGGTAGCCCTCGGAAATGTTGTGGCTGACATAGGCCAGCAGGCCAAGGTCGCCGAAGCCGTTGCTGAAGATTCGCTCGATACGGGCATCGCCATTGCGTCCGGCGAAGCTGTCCACGCCCAGGTTGACTTGGCCCGAGGCCTCCCGGGACCGCGCATTGCGCGTAACGATATTGATCACTCCGGACACCGCCTGAGTGCCGAACAACAGGCTCTGGCCGCCCTTGAGCACCTCGATGCGTTCGATGGCCGCGGCGGGCAGGGTATCGATGTAGATGCCGCCGTAGAGGCGATTGTTCAGGCGCACACCGTCGAGCATGATCAGGGTGTCGTCGTTGCGCCCGCCCAGCAGCGAATAGGTGCCGTAGTCGAAAGGCCCCTGCTTGGGCGCAACATACAGGCCGGGGACGAACATCTGCAGGACGCGGGTGATATCGGCGCTGGGGCCGGCGCGTTCGATCTGCTCGCGCTCCACCACTTCGATCTTGCTGCCATAGCGGGCCATCTGCGCGATGGTGTCGGATTCCACCGCAGGTGCCGAGACGATTTGCCGATCGAGTTCCAGCGTCGTCGCAAGGGCGCCGCCGTTGCCGCCGAGCAGGCAGCCGATCAGGGGGATGTACCGTGTATTCATTGACTTCTCGAAAAGGACTTTTCGGGAAGCGCACAGGAGGGAGCTGGCGAGCGCGCGCCAGTCTACCGGCTCGTGCCCGCCCACCGCAGGTTTGCCAAATGACTGACGCATCCGTTCTTCAGTCGTGATGCTCCAGGCCGGTCTCCGGGCTTGCGGGTATCGAAGCGCTTCGCCTTCCCATGCGTCTGCACAGTGGCCTGTTGAATGCTTCACTCGCTTACCGTTGCGGGGGCAGCGCCGGACTTGTCCTCAAGGACGCACCGGCTTCCCGTTTCACCTGCCGCGCGGCGGCGGCAGACACCTGAAACGGGCGGCATCTGACCATCGGGATGACCGTTCGTCAACCTGCGCTTTTCGCCCGGGCATAAAAAACGGCACCGCGCGGGGTGCCGTTTTCATTCGCGCGGGCAGGTTACTTGTGCAGTTCTTCCGCGGCGTACAGGGTGTTTTCCAGCAGGCAGGCGCGGGTCATCGGGCCCACGCCGCCCGGCACCGGAGTGATCCAGCCGGCGCGGGGCAGGGCGGTCTCGTAGACCACGTCGCCGACCAGCTTGCCATCTTCCTGGCGATTGATGCCGACGTCGATGACGATGGCGCCTTCCTTGATCCATTCACCCTTGACCAAGCCCGGCTTGCCGGCAGCCACCACCACCAGGTCGGCACGGCCGACGTGGCCGGCGAGGTCCTTGGTGAAGCGATGGGTAACGGTGACGGTGCAGCCGGCCAGCAGCAGTTCCATGGCCATCGGGCGACCGACGATGTTGGAAGCGCCGACAACCACGGCGTTCATGCCGTAGAGGTCCTGCCCGGTGCTTTGCAGCAGGGTCATGATGCCTTTCGGGGTGCACGGGCGGAGCAGCGGAATGCGCTGGGCCAGGCGGCCGATGTTGTAGGGGTGGAAACCGTCGACGTCCTTGTCCGGGCGGATGCGCTCCAGCAGCAGGGAGGCGTCGAGGTGGGCCGGCAACGGCAGTTGCAGGAGGATGCCGTCGATGTTCGCGTCGTCGTTGAGGCGATCGATCAGGTCGGTCAGTTCCTGCTGGCTGGTGCTGCTGGGCAGGTCGAAGGCTTGCGAGATGAAGCCGACTTCCTCGCAGTCCTTGCGCTTGTGCGAAACGTAGACTTGGGAAGCCGGGTCGGTGCCAACCAGGATCACCGCCAGGCCGGGGGTGCGCAGCCCTTGCTGGCGACGTTCAACGACACGTTGGGCGATCTGCTGGCGCAGGCTGGCGGCGATCGCCTTGCCGTCGATAAGTTGTGCAGTCATGACGGGTGATTAACCATCGAGAGAAAAAAAGAGCGCGCATTCTCTCATGAGCCGCGCGCAGGGCAAAGGCGCTTGGTCCGGCAAATAGCCTAAGCCCTTCAATAAAATGAATTTTTTTGAGAAATCTGTTGACGCTATTTCAGTGCGTCTATAAGATGCGCCTCACTTGTCGGGCAGGGCCTAGCACTGGTTAGCAAGGTCGGGCAGAATAAGCGGATTTTGGCTTGTTCGGTACGGCCGAAAGTTAATTTGTAATCGCAAGCGAAAGCAGATTAAATGTGCGCCCGTAGCTCAGCTGGATAGAGCATCCGCCTTCTAAGCGGATGGTCGCAGGTTCGAGTCCTGCCGGGTGCGCCAATCAAAGGCAGCTTTGGCACAAGTAAAAGCAGCATGCAATATGGTGGGCGTAGCTCAGTTGGTAGAGCGCAGGATTGTGATTCCTGTGGTCGAGGGTTCGATTCCCTTCGTCCACCCCATATTCCAGAAGGCGCCTGATGAAAGTCTGGCGCCTTTGCTTTAAATGCTTCACGCGGACGTGGTGAAATTGGTAGACACACTGGATTTAGGTTCCAGCGGCGCAAGCTGTAAGAGTTCGAGTCTCTTCGTCCGCACCATTCAAGCTTTTCCCGTCGCACGTTGAAGCGGGAATGCCGGCAACACCGCGCTGAGAAGCGCGTACAGCTATGGTGGGCGTAGCTCAGTTGGTAGAGCGCAGGATTGTGATTCCTGTGGTCGAGGGTTCGATTCCCTTCGTCCACCCCATATTTTGAAAGGCGCCTGGTGAATAACCAGGCGCCTTTTTCTTTTTTTGGGGCGGAGGCGTGTGGGGCGGGTTCGAGATCATTCGGTCAGCCTGGCCATTTCATCGCTGGTCAAGCCGAGGTTTTCTTTGAGGCGAGCTAATTCTGCCGATGACGGCGGTGTGTAATGCTCCATGGTGGCCCCGGGGTCAGGTAAACAGATATTTGACTGTAAGCGCGGTGATTGCTGCCACCGATCCCACCAGGGCTGAAGCGATGGCCAGCGGGTACCAGAAAGTCTCGCGTGTAAGCTTGCGCGACTCTGCCGCAAGTTTCGCGCTTTCGGCGGCGAGCTTGCCGGTCTCAGCGCTCAGCTTGACTGTTTCGGCCATGAGCTTGGCGATCTCGGCGTGAATCTTTTCGGCTTCGGTGCTCATGTCGGCTGTGGTCATCGATTCATCCTTCCGGGAGGCGGGTCGTGCGGCACGCGCTGCTCTTGAAAAAGAGCATGTGCCCCAAAGGTGTGTGGCGCAAGCTGGTTGAACCTTCAGGATGCGGCTTGATCCGTGCTGGGTATTTTGCCTTTGGTTCCCCAGTGAGGGTCAAATCGGTACTCAATCCAAACGTTTCGGGGCTACGGCACATGGCCACTGGTGATGATCGGTGCGGTCCGAACTCGCTGGCGGGTGTCCTTCCGTTGGTGTGGGATGGCTGGTAACGCTCGAATAAAAGCTGATAGATTTCAGGGGGTTGATCAAGTGCCAGTGCCCTGGCAAGCAGGTAGTGAAGATGATTGCTAAAGAGTCCCGTCAGGCAGTTGCGCTGGAGCGCTTCGCCCAGGCCAACCCGCAGTTGCTGGCGGAAATCGCTGTGTTGAGCGACGTCGAGCAGCGGCAGCAGATCCAGTGGGCGTTCGAGGATGAGGCGCAGGCGCAGGGTATCGAGCCCTGGGAGTTGACGCTGCGGCTTGTCGCGGAGTCGCCTGAGGAGCTGCAGGTCATGCGTCTGGAGGTTCATCGCGAGGTGGCCGAGGCGCTGGGCATGAGTTGGGAAGAGTACTGCGACTTCAACGAGATCGACGGTCTCTCCGGCTGATCGCGGGTGGCTTGTCGATTGCTTTTCGGGTGGTGCAATGGCTCTGTCTCGCAGGTTGCAGTGCTGCGCTGGCGCCGCCCGGGCTTTTCTGAAAAATATTGAGAGCCGATGCTGTCCGTCTCCGGGTCGAACAGGGTGACTTCTGGTGTCTGAGCTACTAGAATGCTTGCCCTTGATTCTGGAGTCGGGTATCGCCGGCTAACGTCTGTGCAACGAGGAATATTCATGCAAGTTTCTGTTGAAAATACTTCCGCTCTCGAGCGTCGTATGACCATCGCCGTTCCGGCAGAGCGCGTCGAGACCGAAGTCAACAAGCGTCTGCAACAGACTGCCCGTCGCGCCAAGGTTCCAGGCTTCCGTCCTGGCAAGGTGCCTATGAGCGTGATCCGTCAGCGTTACGAAGACGCTGCCCGTCAGGAAGCGTTCGGTGATCTGGTCCAGGCTTCCTTCTACGAAGCCGTCGTCGAGCAGAAGCTGAACCCGGCCGGTGCTCCTGCCGTCGAGCCAAAGTCGTTCGAAAAAGGCAAGGACCTGGAATACGTTGCAATCTTCGAAGTGTTCCCCGAGTTCACCGTTTCCGGTTTCGAATCGATTGCCGTCGAGCGCCTGAGCGCTGACGTCAGTGACGCCGACCTGGACAACATGCTGGAAGTGCTGCGCAAGCAGAACACCCGTTTCGAAGCCACTGATCGCGCTGCCCAGAACGAAGACCAGCTGAACATCGATTTCGTTGGCAAGATCGACGGCGAAGCCTTCGCTGGCGGTTCTGCCAAGGGCACCCAGCTGGTTCTGGGCTCCGGCCGCATGATCCCTGGCTTCGAAGAAGGCCTGGTCGGCGCCAAGGCGGGTGAAGAGCGTGTTCTGACCCTGACCTTCCCCGAGGACTACCAGAACCTGGACCTGGCCGGCAAGGCCGCCGAGTTCACCGTTACCGTCAACAGTGTTTCCGAGCCGAAACTGCCTGAGCTGAACGAAGAGTTCTTCGCCCAGTTCGGCATCAAGGAAACCGGCATCGACGGCTTCCGCACCGAAGTTCGCAAGAACATGGAGCGCGAGCTGCGCCAGGCGATCAAGACCAAGGTAAAGAACCAGGTAATGGACGGCCTGCTGGCTGCCAACCCGATCGAAGTGCCGAAGGCCCTGCTGGAAAACGAAGTGAACCGTCTGCGCGTCCAGGCCGTTCAGCAATTCGGCGGCAACATCAAGCCTGAGCAACTGCCCGCCGAGCTGTTCGAAGAGCAAGCCAAGCGCCGCGTCGTGCTGGGCCTGATCGTCGCCGAGGTGGTCAAGCAGAACGAGCTGAAGCCTGACGAAGCCCGCGTTCGCGAACTGATCCAGGAAATGGCTTCGGCCTACCAGGAACCAGAGCAGGTCGTGGCCTGGTACTACAAGAACGACCAGCAACTGAACGAAGTTCGCTCGGTTGTGCTGGAAGAGCAAGTTGTAGATACTGTCCTGCAGAAAGCGACTGTGACCGACAAATCGGTCTCGTACGAAGAAGCCGTCAAGCCAGCACAGGCACCTGCCGCCGCTGAGTGATTTCCTCTCTTCGTAGGAAAACCCCACAAGCCAGCCTTCGCGCTGGCTTGTGCGTATTCAAGCCATGACTATTTGGGAGTGAGTGCAGGACATGTCCCGCAATTCTTATATTCAGCAGAGCTCTGACATCCAGGCCGCCGGTGGCCTGGTCCCGATGGTTATCGAGCAGTCCGCCCGTGGCGAACGCGCCTACGACATCTACTCGCGCCTGTTGAAGGAGCGCGTGATCTTCCTGGTCGGGCCGGTAGAAGACTACATGGCCAACCTGGTAGTGGCGCAACTGCTGTTCCTTGAAGCGGAAAACCCGGACAAGGATATCCATCTGTACATCAACTCCCCGGGCGGTTCGGTAACTGCCGGCATGTCGATCTACGACACCATGCAGTTCATCAAGCCGGACGTTTCCACCATCTGCATCGGCCAGGCCTGCAGCATGGGTGCGTTCCTGCTCGCTGCCGGTGCCGCTGGCAAGCGTCACTGCCTGCCCAATTCGCGGGTGATGATTCACCAGCCGTTGGGCGGCTTCCAGGGCCAGGCAACCGATATCGAGATCCATGCCCAGGAAATCCTCAACATCAAGTCGCGTCTGAACGAGCTGCTGGCACACCATACTGGCCAGGATCTCGAAACCATCAAGCGCGATACGGAACGTGACAACTTCATGAGCGCCCAGCGCGCGGCCGAGTACGGCCTGATCGACTCGGTATACGACAAGCGGCAACTGGCGTCCTGATCCTGGGTGCCAGAGCGGGCAGACGCGGAAAGCGCCTGCCTGCGGACTTGAAAAAGCCCGCAATTGCCTTCATCTTGTGTTGCAAGCCTACCGGATTGGATCGATCGAATGACTGACACCCGTAACGGCGAGGACAACGGCAAATTGCTCTATTGCTCCTTCTGCGGCAAAAGCCAGCATGAAGTGCGCAAGTTGATTGCCGGCCCCTCGGTATTTATCTGCGACGAGTGCGTCGACCTGTGCAATGACATCATCCGCGAGGAGGTGCAGGAAGCCCAGGCCGAGAGCAGCGCGCATAAATTGCCTTCGCCGAAAGAAATCAGCGCCATCCTTGACCAATATGTCATTGGCCAGGAGCGCGCGAAAAAGGTTCTGGCCGTAGCGGTGTACAACCACTACAAGCGCTTGAATCAACGCGACAAGAAAGGCGACGAAGTCGAACTTGGCAAGAGCAACATCCTGCTGATCGGGCCTACCGGCTCGGGCAAGACGCTGCTCGCCGAAACCCTCGCTCGCCTGCTCAACGTACCGTTCACCATTGCCGACGCCACGACGTTGACCGAAGCCGGCTACGTGGGCGAAGACGTCGAGAACATCATCCAGAAGCTGCTGCAGAAGTGCGACTACGATGTCGAGAAGGCCCAGATGGGCATTGTCTACATCGACGAAATCGACAAGATTTCGCGCAAATCGGACAATCCGTCGATCACTCGCGATGTTTCGGGCGAAGGCGTGCAGCAGGCGCTGTTGAAGCTGATCGAGGGCACCGTTGCCTCGGTGCCGCCGCAAGGTGGCCGCAAGCATCCCCAGCAGGAGTTCCTGCAGGTCGATACACGCAACATCCTGTTCATCTGTGGCGGTGCGTTCTCCGGCCTGGAGAAAGTCATCCAGCAGCGTTCCACCCGCGGCGGCATCGGCTTTGGCGCCGAAGTCCGGAGCAAGGAGGAGGGCAAGAAGGTTGGCGAATCGCTGCGTGAAGTCGAGCCGGACGATCTGGTCAAGTTTGGCCTGATTCCCGAGTTCGTCGGGCGCCTGCCGGTTCTGGCGACCCTCGATGAACTGGATGAAGCTGCATTGATGCAGATCCTCACCGAGCCGAAGAATGCCTTGACCAAGCAATATGGCAAGCTGTTCGAAATGGAAGGCGTGGACCTTGAGTTCCGCAGTGATGCGCTGAAGTCGGTGGCCCGCAAGGCCCTCGAGCGCAAGACTGGCGCCCGTGGCCTGCGTTCCATCCTCGAAGGCATCCTGCTCGACACCATGTATGAAATTCCTTCGCAGAAGGATGTCAGCAAGGTGGTGATCGACGAGAGCGTCATCGATGGCACTTCCCAGCCGCTGCTCATCTACGAGAACAGCGAGCCGCCAGCCAAGGCGGCACCAGACGCCTGAGTCTTGGGCAGCGAAACCAGCAAGGGGCCTACGGGCCCCTTTGCTTTTCCTGTCGCAGAGCTTGTTTTTTTCCGGGGCTGCCCCCACATTAAGTCCAAGCTCAAATTTCCATCGGATTACGGCCACAGGGCCGCTGTAGAGGCGAAATCATGAAGACAACCCTCGACTTGCCTCTTTTGCCATTGCGCGATGTCGTTGTTTACCCGCACATGGTCATCCCGCTGTTCGTGGGGCGTGAAAAGTCCATCGAAGCCCTCGAGGCTGCGATGACCGGTGAGAAGCAAATCCTTTTGCTGGCTCAGAAGAATCCCGCTGACGACGATCCAGGCGAAGACGCCCTGTATCGGGTCGGCACCATCGCTACCGTCCTCCAGTTGCTGAAATTGCCCGATGGCACCGTCAAGGTGCTGGTCGAAGGTGAGCAGCGCGGTGCGGTCGAGCGCTTCGTCGAGGTCGAGGGCCACATTCGTGCCGAAGTCGCCCTGATCGAGGAGACCGAAGCGGCTGATCGCGAGTCCGAAGTGTTCGTGCGCAGCCTGCTGTCCCAGTTCGAGCAATACGTTCAGTTGGGCAAGAAGGTGCCCGCCGAGGTCCTGTCGTCCCTCAACAGCATCGATGAGCCTGGGCGCCTGGTGGATACCATGGCTGCGCACATGGCCCTGAAGATCGAGCAGAAGCAGGAAATCCTCGAGATCATCGATCTGGCCGCGCGCGTTGAGCATGTACTGGCCCTGCTGGATGCGGAAATCGACCTGCTGCAGGTCGAGAAGCGCATTCGCGGACGGGTCAAGAAGCAGATGGAGCGCAGCCAGCGCGAGTACTACCTGAACGAGCAGATGAAGGCCATTCAGAAGGAGCTCGGCGATGGCGACGAGGGGCATAACGAAGTCGAGGAACTGAAGAAGCGCCTCGAGGCTGCCGGCCTGCCGAAGGATGCCTATGCCAAGGCCCAGGCCGAGCTGAACAAGCTCAAGCAGATGTCGCCGATGTCGGCCGAGGCCACCGTGGTGCGCTCGTACCTCGATTGGCTGGTGCAGGTACCGTGGAAGGCGCAGAGCAAGGTACGCCTCGACCTGGCCAAGGCCGAGGAAATCCTCGATGCCGACCACTATGGCCTGGAAGAGGTCAAGGAGCGCATCCTCGAGTACCTCGCGGTGCAGAAGCGCGTCAAGAAGATCCGTGGCCCGGTACTGTGCCTGGTCGGCCCGCCTGGCGTGGGCAAGACGTCGCTCGCCGAATCCATCGCCAGCGCGACCAACCGCAAGTTCGTGCGCATGGCGCTCGGCGGTGTGCGTGACGAGGCCGAGATCCGTGGCCACCGACGTACCTATATCGGTTCCATGCCCGGTCGCCTGATCCAGAAAATGACCAAGGTGGGCGTGCGCAATCCGCTGTTCCTGCTCGACGAGATCGACAAGATGGGCAGCGACATGCGCGGTGACCCGGCCTCGGCGCTGCTCGAGGTACTGGATCCGGAGCAGAACCACAACTTCAACGATCACTACCTGGAGGTCGATTACGACCTGTCGGATGTGATGTTCCTCTGCACCTCCAACTCGATGAACATCCCGCCAGCGCTGCTGGACCGGATGGAAGTCATTCGTCTGCCGGGCTACACCGAGGACGAGAAGATCAATATCGCGGTCAAGTACCTGCTGCCGAAGCAGATCAAGGCCAATGGCCTGAAGAAGGGTGAGCTGGACGTTGAGGTCGCAACCATTCGCGACATCATCCGCTACTACACCCGTGAAGCCGGTGTGCGTGGCCTGGAGCGGCAGATCGCCAAGGTCTGCCGCAAGGTGGTCAAGGAGTACACGGGCCAGAAGCAGGCGCAGGTCAAGGTGGGTAGCGACCAGCTGGAGCATTTCCTCGGTGTGCGCAAGTTCCGCTACGGCCTGGCCGAGCAGCAGGACCAGGTGGGTCAGGTCACCGGCCTGGCCTGGACCCAGGTGGGCGGCGAATTGCTGACCATCGAGGCGGCGGTCATTCCGGGCAAGGGGCAGTTGATCAAGACCGGTTCCCTCGGCGATGTCATGGTCGAGTCCATTACAGCGGCGCAGACCGTGGTGCGCAGTCGTGCGCAAAGCCTTGGTATCCCGGCCGATTTCCATGAGAAGCGCGATACCCACATCCACATGCCGGAAGGGGCTACGCCCAAGGATGGTCCGAGTGCCGGTATCGGCATGTGCACCGCCCTGGTTTCTGCGTTGACGCAAATCCCGGTGCGTGCCGATGTGGCGATGACCGGCGAGATCACCCTGCGTGGGCAGGTGCTGGCAATCGGTGGCCTGAAGGAAAAATTGCTGGCCGCGCACCGTGGTGGAATCAAGACAGTGATCATTCCGGAAGAAAACGTGCGTGATCTGAAAGAGATTCCTGACAATATTAAGCAGGATCTTCAGATTAAGCCGGTTAAATGGATTGACGAAGTCCTCCAAATTGCGCTGCAATACGCCCCGGAGCCCTTGCCGGATGTGGCTCCCGAGATCGTTGCCAAGGATGAAAAACGCGACGTTGATTCCAAGGAACGAATCAGTACGCATTGAAAGTATTTAGCTGGGCGCCCCGTCCGACTGTTTTCCAGGTCCTTGCCATTAAAAGGCACTCAAGTGTCACGGGGCACTCGGCGTTGATTCAATTTACATAGTTAGAAATAAACTCAAATAGAAATAAGGGGACTTAGAGTGAACAAGTCGGAACTGATTGACGCTATCGCTGCAAATGCTGATATTCCAAAAGCTGCTGCCGGCCGTGCGCTGGACGCAGTCATCGAATCCATCACTGGTGCCCTGAAGGCCGGTGATTCCGTGGTTCTGGTAGGTTTCGGTACCTTCTCGGTCACCGACCGTCCTGCTCGTACAGGCCGCAACCCGCAAACTGGCAAGACGCTGGAAATCCCTGCCGCCAAGAAGCCTGGCTTCAAGGCTGGCAAGGCGCTGAAGGACGCGGTCAACTAAGTCGCCCTTTTCAGGCTTCAGCCTGGTCGGGCCGGTTCCCGCAACCGCGCCCGCCGGTGGGGCGGAAAGAATCACGAATTCGTCTGCTCCGCCCGTTACGAGAAGGCGCATCCCCGGATGCGCCTTTCTTCTATCAGGATTCTACCCACGCTCCGCGGTTGTGCAGCCGCCACAGCCGTTTCTGGGGGACGCATGCTGCAAAATATCAGGGACAATTCACAAGGTTGGATTGCCAAGACCATCATTGGTGTCATCGTGGTACTGATGGCGCTGACCGGCTTCGATGCCATCTTCCAGGCAGTCAGCCACAACCAGGATGCTGCCAAGGTCAATGGCGATACCATCAGCCAGAACGAGTTGAGTCAGGCCGTCGACACGCAACGTCGGCAACTGATGCAACGGCTGGGCAAGGACTTCGACCCCTCCCTGCTGGACGACAAGATGCTGCGCGAAGCGGCCTTGAAAGGCCTGATCGAGCGTCAGCTGCTGCTGCAGGGCGCACGTGATGCCAAATTCTCCTTCTCCGAGGCCGCTCTGGACCAGGTGATCCTGCAGACGCCCGAGTTCCAGGTGGACGGCAAGTTCAGCGCCGAACGTTTCGACCAGGTCATTCGCCAGTTGGGCTATGGCCGTATGCAGTTCCGTGAAATGCTGGCCCAGGAAATGCTCATCGGCCAGCTGCGCGCCGGTCTGGCTGGCAGCGGTTTCGTCACCGATGCGCAGGTTGACGCCTTCGCTCGCCTGGAAAAGCAGACCCGTGACTTCGCTTCGCTGACCTTCAAGGCGGACCCTGCGTCCGTCAATGTTACCGATGAACAGGTCAAGGCTCATTACGAGCAGCATGCCAAGGAATTCATGAGCCCCGATCAGGTCGTGATCGACTACATCGAGCTCAAGAAGGCCGCGTTCTTCGATCAGGTCAAGGTCGACGAGGACGCATTGCAGGCGCTGTACCAGAAGGAAATCGCCAACCTCGCCGAGCAGCGCCATGCTGCGCATATCCTGGTCGAGGTCAATGACAAGCAGGATGAGGCCCAGGCCAAGGCCCGCATCGAGGAAATCCAGCAGCGTCTGGCCAAGGGTGAAGACTTCGCCGCGCTGGCCAAGGAGTTCTCCCAGGATCCAGGCTCGGCCAGCAATGGCGGTGACCTTGGTTTCGCCGGCAAGGGTGTTTATGACCAGGCCTTCGAAGATGCGCTGTATGCGCTGAACAAGGACCAGGTGTCCGCTCCGGTGCGCACCGAGTTCGGCTTCCACCTGATCAAGCTGCTGGGCGTGCAGGCGCCTGAGGTCCCCACGTTCGCCAGCCTGAAGGACAAGCTTACCCGTGAGCTGAAGACCCAGCAGGTCGAGCAGCGCTTCGTGGAAGCGACCAAGCAACTGGAAGATTCGGCGTTCGAAGCGTCGGACCTGGCCCAGCCCGCCCAGGACCTCGGCCTGAAGGTGCAGACCTCCGCGCCGTTCGGTCGTGAGGGCGGTGACGGCATCACCGCCAACCGGCAGGTGATCCAGGCGGCGTTCAGCCCTGAAGTGCTGGACGAGGGGGCCAACAGCTCGGCCATCGAGCTGGATCCGGAGACCGTCGTGGTCGTACGCGCCAAGGAGCATCGCAAGCCGGCGCAACTGCCTCTGGAAGCCGTTGCCGGTCCTATCCGCGACCACCTGGCCCAGGAACAGGCCACCGCTGCCGTGAAGAGCAAGACCGATGGACTGGTAGCCGGGCTGCGTGATGGCAAGGTCGCCTATGCGCCCGTGCAGGACGGCCAGGCCTGGAAGGTCCAGGAAGCCGTGACCCGCATGCAGGAAGGCATAGATCCGACCGAGCTGCAGGCACTGTTCCGCATGAGCAAGCCTGAAGCCAAGGACAAGCCGGTGTACTCCACGGTGACCCTGGCTGATGGCAGCGTCGTCGTCCTGCGCCTGAATGGTGTGAACGAGGGCAGCGCGGCCAGTGAGCAGGAGAAGGGCGAGTATCGCCGCTATCTGGCCTCGCGTGCCGGTCAGCAGGATTTCGCCGCCTACCGCAAGCAACTGGAAGCCAAGGCGGAGATCACTCGCTACTGAGTTGTCCCCCTGCAATGAAAAAGGCCGCGCAAGCGGCCTTTTTCATTGCTCCTTGAATCAGCTTTGTCTGTACTGGCCTCATCGCTGGCAAGCCAGCTCCCACAGGTTCGCGAAACCTGTGGGAGCTGGCTTGCCAGCGATGAGGCCCTCAAAAACACCAGGCAAAAGAAAAGGCCGCATCAGCGGCCTTTTCCTCGCTTCCCGAAGACTTACTCCGAGATATCACCCATGGCGGTGGTATTGAAGCCACCGTCCACGTACATGATTTCACCGCTGACACCCGACGCCAGGTCGGAGCAGAGGAAGGCGCCGGCGTTGCCGACTTCTTCGATGGTGACGTTGCGGCGCAGCGGGGTCTGGGCTTCGTTGGCGGCGAGCATCTTGCGGAAGCTCTTGATGCCGGAAGCAGCCAGGGTGCGGATCGGACCGGCGGAGATGGCGTTGACGCGGGTGCCTTCCGGGCCGAGGCTGCCGGCCAGGTAGCGAACGCCGGCTTCCAGGCTGGCCTTGGCCATGCCCATCACGTTGTAGTTCGGCATGGTGCGCTCGGCGCCCAGGTAGGACAGGGTCAGCAGGCTGCCGTTGCGGCCTTTCATCATTTCACGACCGGCCTTGGCCAGGGCCACGAAGCTGTAGGCGCTGATGTCGTGGGCGATGCGGAAACCTTCTCGGGTGGTCACTTCGGTGAAGTCGCCATCGAGCTGGTCGCCCGGGGCGAAGCCTACGGAGTGCACGATGCAGTCCAGGCCGTCCCACTTCTTGCCCAGCGCCTCGAAGACCTTGGCGATGTCGTCATCGTTGGCAACGTCGCAAGGGAAGCACAGCTCAGGGTTGGAGCCCCAGCCAGCGGCGAATTCTTCGACGCGGCCCTTGAGCTTTTCGTTCTGGTAGGTGAAGGCAAGTTCTGCACCCTCGCGATGCATGGCGGCAGCGATGCCGGATGCGATGGACAGTTTGCTGGCGACACCGACGATCAGTACGCGCTTACCGGCGAGAAAACCCATGTGTTGTTCCTCTTCAGGTTATATCGACAGCCGTGGGAGCCAGGAAAGCGGCCTCCAGCAGCTGCTGTGTATACGAATGTTGTGGTGCGGCGAAAATCTGCGCGGCCGGACCTTGCTCAACCACCTGGCCTTGCTTGACCACCATCAACTGGTGACTCAGCGCCTTGACCACCGCCAGGTCATGGCTGATGAACAGGTAGGTCAGGTTGTACTTGGTCTGCAGCGCGCGCAGCAGTTCCACCACCTGGCGCTGAACGGTGCGGTCGAGCGCCGAAGTGGGCTCGTCCAGCAGGATCAGCGCCGGTTTCAATACCAGTGCCCGGGCAATGGCAATCCGTTGTCGTTGGCCTCCGGAAAACTCGTGAGGGTAGCGGTGCCGGGTTTCCGGGTCCAGACCTACTTCCCTGAGCGCCTCCATGATGGCTTGTTCCTGTTCCGCCTCCGTGCCTATCCGATGAATGCGCAGGCCCTCTCCGACGATGTCGCTCACGCACATGCGCGGGCTGAGGCTGCCGAAGGGGTCCTGGAACACCACCTGCATCTCGCGTCGCAGCGGTCGCACCTGCTGCTGGCTCATGCCGTCCAGCCGCTGGTTCTCGAAGCGGATGACGCCCTGGCTGCCAATCAGCCGCAGGATGGCCAGGCCCAGCGTCGACTTGCCCGAGCCACTTTCACCGACGATGCCCAGGGTCTGGCCCTGGGGCAGGCTGAAGTTGATGCCGTCCACCGCCTTGACATGGTCCACGGTGCGGCGCAGCAGGCCTTTCTTGATCGGGAACCACACCCGCAGGTCTTCGACTTCCAGCAACGGCGCGCCTTCCGGGTTGCCGGCCGGCCCGCCGCTGGGCTCGGCGCCGAGCAGCATTTTCGTGTACGGATGCTGCGGAGCGCGGAACAATTCTTCACACGACGCCTGTTCGACGATGCAACCGCGCTGCATGACACATACGCGGTGTGCAATTCTTTTCACCAGGTTCAGATCGTGACTGATCAGTAACAGCGCCATGCCCAGCCTGGCCTGCAGGTTCTTGAGCAACTCAAGGATCTTCAACTGGACGGTAACGTCCAGCGCGGTGGTTGGTTCGTCGGCGATCAGCAGCTCCGGCTCGTTGGCCAGCGCCATGGCGATCATCACTCGCTGCCGCTGGCCGCCCGAGAGTTCATGGGGCAGGGCCTTGAGGCGCTTGACCGGGTCGGGAATGCCCACCAGTTCCAGCAGCTCCAGGGTCCGTGCGGTGGCTTCCTTGCCGCGCAGGCCCTTATGCAGCATCAGCACTTCGTTGATCTGCTTCTCGATGCTGTGCAGCGGGTTCAGCGACGTCATCGGCTCCTGGAAGATCATGGCGATGCGGTTGCCACGGATATGGCGCATCTTCTTCTCGTCCAGGTGCAGGAGGTCCTGGTTTTCGTAGCGGATGCTCCCGGCCGGGTGCTGTGCCAGCGGGTAGGGGAGCAGGCGCAGGATGGAGTGGGCGGTGACCGATTTGCCGGAGCCACTTTCGCCGACCAGGGCCAGGGTCTCGCCGCGGCGTATATCGAAGCTGACGTTTTCGACCACACGCTGCTGTTGCGCACCGCTGACGAATTCGACGGCAAGGTCGCGCACTTCGATCAAGGTGTCCTTGTTCATCTCATTTCCTCGGGTCGAAGGCATCGCGGGCGGATTCGCCGATGAATACCAGCAGGCTCAGCATCAGGGCCAGCACGGCGAAGGCACTGATGCCCAGCCATGGCGCCTGCAGATTGGATTTGCCCTGGGCCACCAGTTCGCCCAGGGACGGAGCGCCCGGCGGCAGACCGAAGCCGAGGAAGTCCAGGGCGGTCAGGGTACCGATGGCGCCGGTGAGAATGAACGGCAGGAAGGTCATGGTCGAGACCATGGCGTTGGGCAGGATGTGCCGGTACATGATTGCCGCGTTCTGCATGCCGAGGGCGCGCGCGGCCCGCACGTATTCCAGGTTGCGCCCGCGCAGGAACTCCGCGCGCACCACATCCACCAGGCTCATCCAGGAGAACAGCAGCATGATCCCCAGCAGCCACCAGAAGTTGGGCTGGACGAAGCTGGCCAGGATGATCAGCAGATACAGCACCGGCAGGCCCGACCAGATCTCCAGGAAGCGCTGTCCGGCCAGATCGACCCAGCCGCCATAAAAGCCCTGCAGCGCACCGGCTATCACGCCGATGATGGAGCTGAGCACGGTCAGCGTCAGGGCGAACAGCACCGAGATACGGAAGCCGTAGATCACCCTTGCCAGCACATCCCGCCCTTGGTCATCGGTGCCCAGCCAGTTCTGCGCGGAAGGCGGCGCAGGGGCAGGGACCTTGAGGTCGTAGTTGATGCTCTGGTAGCTGAATGGAATCGGCGCCCAGACCACCCAGCTCTGCTTCTTCTCCAGCAGGTCGCGGATGTACGGGCTCTTGTAGTTGGCCTCGAGCGGGAATTCGCCGCCGAAGGTGGTCTCGGGGTAGCGCTTGAACGCCGGGAAGTAGAACTCGCCGTCGTAGCGCACCACCAGTGGTTTGTCGTTGGCGATCAATTCCGCGCCGAGGCTCAGGCCGAACAGGATCACGAACAGCCAAAGCGACCACCAGCCGCGGCGGTTGGCCTTGAAGCGCTCGAAGCGGCGGCGATTGAGAGGGGACAGTTTCATCTCAGTGCTCCCGGCTTTCGAAGTCGATGCGTGGATCGACCAGGGTGTAGGTCAGGTCGCCGATCAGTTTCACCACCAGCCCCAGCAGGGTGAAGATGAACAGCGTGCCGAAGACCACCGGGTAATCGCGGTTGATCGCTGCCTCGAAGCTCATCAGGCCGAGGCCGTCGAGGGAGAAGATCACCTCGACTAGCAGCGAGCCGGTGAAGAATATGCCGATGAAGGCCGAAGGGAAGCCGGCGATCACCAGCAGCATGGCATTGCGGAACACATGGCCGTAGAGCACGCGGTTCGGCGTCAGGCCCTTGGCCTTGGCCGTGACCACGTATTGCTTGTTGATCTCGTCGAGGAAGCTGTTCTTGGTCAATAGGGTCATGGTGGCGAAGTTGCCGATGACCAGGGCGGTGATCGGCAGGGCCAGGTGCCAGAAATAGTCGGTGATCTTGCCCCAGGTGCTCAGTTCATCGAAGTTGCTCGACGTCAGTCCGCGCAACGGGAACCAGTCCAGGTAGCTGCCGCCGGCGAAGACCACGATGAGCAGGATGGCGAAGAGGAAGGCGGGAATCGCATAACCGACGATGATCGCCGAGCTGGTCCAGACATCGAAGTGGCTGCCGTGCCGGGTGGCCTTGGCGATCCCCAGGGGAATCGATACCAGGTACATGATCAGGGTGCTCCACAGCCCCAGCGAGATGGACACCGGCAGTTTTTCCGCGATCAGGTCGACGACCTTGGCATCGCGGAAGAAGCTGTCGCCGAAGTCCAGCCGGGCATAGTTCTTGACCATGATCCACAGGCGTTCCGGCGCCGACTTGTCGAAGCCGTACATGCGCTCGATTTCCTTGACCAACGCCGGATCCAGGCCTTGCGCACCGCGATAATTGGAGCCGGCCACCGAGACTTCGGCGCCTCCGCCGGCAATCCGGCTGGTGGCGCCCTCGAAGCCTTCGAGCTTGGCGATCATCTGTTCCACCGGGCCGCCGGGAGCGGCCTGGATGATAACGAAGTTGATGATCAGGATGCCGAACAGGGTCGGGATGATCAGCAGCAGGCGCCGCAGTATGTAGGCCAGCATCTTACTGCTCCCCGTCGGCTGCGGTGTCCTGCGGTGTCACCGGGGTGGCCGGCTTGACCTCGGGCTTGATCCACCAGGTATTGATGCCGATATCGTACTTGGGCGGAGTGTCCGGGTGGCCGATATGGTTCCAGTAGGCCACGCGCCAGGTCTTGATATGCCAGTTCGGCACCACGTAGTAGCCCCAGAGCAATACGCGGTCAAGGGCGCGGGTATGGGCAATCAGGTTCTGCCGCGAGTCGGCGTTGATCAGCGATTCCACCAGGCTATCGATTGCTGGGTCCTTGAGGCCCATGTAGTTGCGGCTGCCCGGGTTTTCGGCGCTGCTGCTTTGCCAGAACTCGCGCTGTTCGTTACCCGGGGAATTCGATTGCGGGAAACCGCCCACGATCATGTCGAAGTCCCGGGAGCGCAGGCGGTTGATGTATTCGGCGACATCGACGCGGCGGATGTTCAGGGTGATGCCGAGATCGGCAAGGTTGCGTTTGTAAGGCAGGAGGATGCGTTCGAACTCGGTCTGTGCGAGCAGGAACTCGATGGTCAGTGGCTTGCCCTGGGCATCCACCATCCGGTCGTTTTCAATGCGCCAGCCGGCATCCTGGAGCAGTTTGTAGGCCTGGCGCTGCTGCTCGCGGATCATGCCGCTGGCGTCGGTGACCGGGTTCTTGAACTCCTCGGTGAAGACCTGCTCGGGAATCTTGCCGCGCAGCGGTTCCAGGAGCTTCAGCTCATCGGGGCCAGGCAGGCCCCGGGCGGCCATCTCCGAGTTTTCGAAATAGCTGCCGGTGCGGGTGTAGGCCCCGTTGAACAACTGTTTGTTGGTCCATTCGAAGTCCAGCAGCAGGCTTAGCGCATGGCGCACCCGCACGTCCTGGAACACCGGGCGACGCAGGTTGAAGACGAAGCCCTGCATGCCGGTGGGCGTGCCATTGGGGATCTCCTCGCGGATCAGGCGTTTTTCCCGCACGGCGGGGATGTTGTAGGCGGTGGCCCAGTTCTTCGCGCTGGTCTCGAACCAGTAGTCGAACTGCCCGGCCTTGAGCGCTTCGAGGGCTACGGTGTTGTCGCGGTAATAGTCGACGGTGATGGTGTCGAAGTTGTAGAAGCCGCGGTTGATGGGCAGGTCCTTGCCCCAGTAGTTCTTGTCGCGCACCAGGCGGATCGAGCGTCCTGGCTTGACCTCGGCGACCTTGTATGGCCCGCTGCCCACCGGGATTTCCAGGCTGCCCTTGGTGAAATCGCGGCTTTCCCAGAAGTGTTTCGGCAGCACGGCGAGCTGGCCAAGGATCAGCGGCAGCTCACGGTTGTTGCTGTGCTTGAACTTGAACAGGACCTTGAGCGGGTCTTCGGCGACCACCTCGGCGACGTCCGCGTAATAGCCGCGGAACATCGGGGCGCCGCTTTTCATCAAGGTATTGAAGGTGAACACCACGTCTTCCGCGCGCACCGGTGTGCCGTCGTGAAAGCGCGCATCCGGACGCAGGTAGAAACGCACCCAACTGTTGTCCGGGGCTTTCTCGATCTGCCTGGCCAGCAGGCCGTACTCGGTGAAGGGCTCGTCCAGGCTGGCGCGGGCCAGCGTGTCGTAGACCAGGTCGATGTTGTCTGCTGGCACACCCTTGCTGATGAACGGGTTGAGGCTGTCGAAGCTGCCGAAACCGTTCTCGCGGAAGGTGCCGCCCTTTGGCGCGTCGGGATTCACATAGTCGAAATGCTTGAAGTCCGCCGGGTACTTCGGCGCTTCGTTGTAAAGGGTCACGGCATGTTGCGGCGCAGCCAGACCCGGCAGGCTCAGGCCGGCCAGAAGCAGGCCGCCGAGCATCAGGCGCAGACGGGGCATCGGCATCATTGGGCGTTCTCCGAAGGCTTGAGCCACCAGGTATTCAGCCCCAGGGTATAGGGCGGGGTGGTGACGAAGGCGAACCGGTTGCGGTAGGCCAGGCGGTGATAGTCGAGATACCAGTTGGGAATCATGTAGTACTGCCACGACAGCACCCGATCCAGGGCGCGGGCGGCGGCCACCTGGTCATCGCGGGTCTGTGAGGCGAGAAGGGCGTCGAGCAGGTGGTCGACCACCGGGCTGTCGACTCCGGCGTAGTTCTTGCTGCCCTTGGTGCTGGCCTGGCTGGAATGGAAATACTGCCATTGTTCCAGTCCGGGGCTGAGGGTCTGGGTCAGGGTCATCAGGATCATGTCGAAATCGAACTGGTCCAGGCGCTGCTTGTACTGGGCCCGGTCGACGGTTCGCAGGCGTGCGTCGATGCCGATGCTGGCGAGGTTCTCCACGTAGGGCTGGAGAATGCGTTCCAGGTTCGGATTGACCAGCAGGATCTCCAGCCTGAGCGGCTGGCCGTTGCTGTTCAGCAAACGCTGCCCGTCGAGCTTCCAGCCGGCCTTGCCGAGCAGTTCCAGGGCCTGGCGCAACTGGTCGCGGCCGATTCCGCGGCCGTCGGTCTGGCTGACGGCGAAGGGTTTGGTGAACATCGCGGCGGGCAGTTGGTCACGGTACGGGGCCAGCAGCAGCCACTCCTTGCCCACCGGCAAGCCTTCGGCGCTGAATTCGCTATTGGGATAGAAGCTGGTGGCACGCCGGTAGGCGCTGCTGAACAGTGCCCGATTGGTCCACTCGAAGTCGAACATCAGGCCCAGCGCCTGGCGTACGCGGCGATCGGCAAAGGCTGCGCGCCGGCTGTTCATGAACAGCCCTTGGGTCTGGGTCGGGATCTGGTGCTTGATCTGCGCCTTTATCACCTGGCCACGACGCACCGCCGGAAAGTTGTAGCCATTGGCCCAGTTTTTCGCCTGGTGCTCGATGTAGATGTCGAACTCGCCGGCCTTGAAGGCTTCGAATGCCACGTCGCTGTCGCGATAGAACTCGTACTCGACGCGATCGAAGTTGTACTTGCCCCGATTGACCGGCAGGTCCTTGCCCCACCAGTCCTTGACTCGCTCGAACACCAGGCGCCGGCCCGGCTGTACCTCGCTGATGCGATACGGGCCACTACCCAGTGGTGGCTCGAAGGTGGTGGCCTTGAAGTCGCGGCCTTGCCAGTAATGCTGTGGCAGCACGGGCATTTCACCGAGACGCAGGATCAGCAGGGGATTGCCGGCACGCTTGAAGACGAAGCGGACGCGCTGGGGGTTGAGCACATCGACCCGTTCGACCTCCTGGAGGTTGGTGCGGTAGATCGGGTGGCCTTCCTTGAGCAGGGTGCGGTAGGAAAATGCGACATCCGCCGCGGTGATCGGCCGGCCATCATGGAAACGTGCCTCCGGACGCAGGTTGAAGACCACCCAGCTGCGGTCTTCCGCATACTCGACCGAACGGGCGATCAGCCCGTAGCTCGACGTCGCCTCGTCTCCGGACGGGTCGTACTGGCCGGTGCCGACCATCAGCGTTTCATTGAGCTCGTTGACCCCGTATTGCAGGAAGTTCGGCGTGGTAACCGGACTGCTGCCCTTGAAGGTATAGGGATTGAGGGTGTCAAAGGTGCCGAATGCCATGGCACGCAAGATGCCGCCTTTTGGCGCTTGCGGGTTGACCCAATCGAAGTGGGTAAATTTGGCTGGGTACTTGAGCGTGCCGAACTGGGCGTAACCGTGACTTTCGGTGATCGTTGCGCCCGCGGGAAAGCTCAAGGCCAGGCTGAATGACAGCAGGAGGGGACGTATCAAGTCGGCGATCCGATCCAGGCGGCTTGGGCTTTGTTTCCCTACAGTAACAGCTTGTATCGGCAGGAAAAAGAGCGCATCCGTGGCGTCTGGCGCCGCAGTCGGGCGGCGCCTTCCTTTATCAATGAGGCAGGTAGACGGTGAGTGTCTGGCCTGGCTTCAAAGCCTGGCCGCTGCGCGGATTCCAGCGCTTGAGATGTTGCATCTCGACATTGAAGCGTTTGGCGACCAGGTACAGCGAATCACCCTTGCGCACCTTGTACTGGGTGGCGCGCTGCTTGTTGCCGGCAGCAGGTGCCGACTTCGTGGTCGAGGCCAGCTTGATGGCCGGCTGGCTGCTGTTCATGACCAGGGTCTGGCCTGCGCTCAGGCGGTTGCCCTTGAGCTTGTTCCAGCGTTGCAGGTCCTTGACGCTGACCCGGTTGGCCTTGGCGATGCTGCCCAGGCTGTCGCCACGCTTGACCTTGTAGCGCACGCTACGTGCAGGCGGGGTTTCAGCTTCGGCGAGGGCGGCCTTGAACACTGCGGCCTGGGGTTGCAGGGCGAGCAGTTCCTCGGGCTTCATGCTCGACAGGCTGCTGGTCAGCAGTTGTGCCTTGGCAGTGGGCACCAGCAACTGCTGGGGGCCATCCACGGTCATGCGTTTCTTGAAGGCAGGATTGAGCTGGAACAGCTCGTCCTCGTCGATCTCGGCCAGGGCGGCGACCCGCGACAGGTCGAGGCGGTCCTTGATGGCAACGGCCTCGAAATAGGGTTCGTTGGCGATCGGATTGAGATTGACCCCGTAGGCCTCTGGCGTCAGCACCACCTGGGACAGGGCCAGCAGCTTCGGCACGTAGTCGCGAGTTTCCTGGGGGAGCGGCAGGTTCCAGTAGTCGGTCGGCAGGCCAAGCCGTTCGTTGCGCTCGATGGCCCGGCTGACCGTGCCTTCGCCGGCGTTGTAGGCGGCCAGGGCCAGCAGCCAGTCGCCGTTGAACATGTCGTGCAGGCGGGTCAGGTAGTCCAGCGCGGCGTTGGTCGACGCGGTGATGTCGCGGCGGCCATCGTAGAAACGGGTCTGGCGCAGGTTGTAGTGACGCCCTGTGGAGGGAATGAACTGCCACAGTCCGACCGCGTGGGCACGGGAATAGGCCAGTGGGTTGTAGGCGCTCTCGATTGCCGGCAACAGGGCCAGCTCCAGCGGCATTTCGCGTTCTTCGAGGCGCTCGACGATGTAGTGGATATAGAGGCTGCTGCGGTCGCCAGCGGTCTCGAGGAAACTCGGGTTGCTGGCAAACCACAGGCGCTGCTGCTCGATACGCGGGTTGACGCCGATATCGTCCTGCAACTGGAAGCCCTGGCGGATGCGCTCCCAGACGTCCTGCGGCGCCTGCTCGGCGGGCTTGGCCTGGACGAACACAGGCTTGTGCTTCACGCGGGGCTGGACGTGCATGCGAACGGCTTCGTTGTCGCCCATTTGACTGGTGCTCTGGCAGCCCACGAGGGTGGCTGTCAGGCCGAGCGCGACGGCCTGTGCAAGGCGCGTCATGGCGACGGTGGTGAAGGTTCTGCGGCGATTGGACGACATTGGCTGGGACAGAGTTCCGGGCGAAAATGTCGGGCGATTCTAGAAAGCGCCCCCAGGCGGGTCAACCTTTCAGAACCGGCCGGTCATCAAGCGGCAATCATCAGAACTTATCCTTCCATGCCCTCAGCCCAGCAAAAACAGCACTTGGCGTAGGGTTTAAGGCGCCTGTCCGTTCGTCTGCTTTTTCTTTAACGGATGTTTCTTCCACCCGCAAAAAAGGGTTGGTCAGGCGTTCCAGGGCGATGGTCGAGGGCAAGGTGATGCGATTTTCCGAACGCAAGCGGGAAACTTCTTCGAACCGTGCCAGAACCTGCTGGTTGGCCGGCTCGACGGCACAGGCAAAACGCAGGTTGCTCAGGGTGTATTCATGTGCGCAGTACACCAGCGTCGTTCCCGGCAAGGCAGCCAGACGTTGCAGTGAGTCGTGCATCTGCTGCGGCGTGCCTTCGAACAACCTGCCGCAGCCGGCTGCGAACAGGGTGTCGCCGCTGAACAGCAAGGGCGTGGCGGGCTGGTCGCTGAAGTAGGCGATGTGCCCGAGGGTGTGGCCGGGAACCGCGAAGACCCGGAAGTCGGTATCCAGGACCCGTACCACCGCGTTGTCTTCAAGGGCCAGGTCGCGTCCGGGAATGGCTTCGCTGGCCGGCCCGCAGACCCGAGCACCGGTGGCCGCCTTCAGGGTTTCGACACCGCCGGTATGGTCATGGTGATGATGCGTTACGAGGATATCCTCCAGGCGCCATCCGGGATGCTGCCCGAGCCACTCCAGCACCGGTGCCGGATCGCCCGGATCGACTACTGCGCAGCGGCGGCTTTCGGCGTCCTGCAACAACCAGATGTAGTTGTCATTGAAAGCGGGCAAGGCTTCTATCTGTATCATCGAGCGATTCGCCAAACGTGGGACAAGGGTGCATCTTAGTAGCTATGTGTTCCATCGAGAACCTTCAAGGGAGAATGCAATGACCGATCAAGCCTTCGCCCACGCCGATCCGCAATGGCTCGAACTGATCAGCCTGGCCCGCGACTGGTTCGCCGGCCCCTTGGGGCAACTGATGCTCGCCGAGGAGCAGCGCCTGCTCGAGGACGAACTGGGCCGTTATTTTGGTGGCTATCTGGTCCATTACGGGCCTGGCGCCGAGCCGCCCCCCACGGCCCCTCAGGTGCAGCGCAACGTGCGGCTCGGTGCGCCACTGCCGGGAGTCGAAATCGTTTGCGAGGAGCAGGCCTGGCCGCTCAGCGAACATGCGGCCGACGTGGTGGTACTGCAACACGGCCTGGACTTTTCCCTGTCGCCCCACGGCCTGCTCCGCGAAGCGGCCAGCAGTGTGCGCCCCGGAGGGCACCTGCTGATCGTCGGCATCAACCCCTGGAGCAGTTGGGGCATTCGTCGTGTATTCGCCCACGATGCCTTGCGCAAGGCTCGCTGCATCTCGCCGTCGCGGGTTGGCGACTGGCTCAACCTGCTGGGGTTCGCGCTGGAGAAACGCCGGTTCGGGTGCTATCGTCCGCCGCTTGCCTCGCCGGCCTGGCAAGCCAGGTTGGCGGGGTGGGAGCGTCTTGCCGGGCGCTGGCAGGGCTCCGGTGGCGGGGTCTACCTGCTTGTCGCGCGCAAGATGGTGGTCGGCCTGCGACCGTTGCGCCAGGAGCGCCGCGAGCCGATGGGCAAGCTGCTGCCGCTGCCGCTGGCCAAGGTCAATCGCCAGTCGCCCCACCCGGAAGGCAGACCTTTCAACGATGAAAAAGGCTGTACATGAGCGATAGCGTCGAGATCTACACCGATGGTGCCTGCAAGGGCAATCCCGGCCCCGGCGGGTGGGGCGTCCTGATGATCTACAAGGGGGTCGAGAAGGAGCTCTGGGGTGGCGAGCGGGAAACCACCAACAACCGCATGGAACTGATGGCGGCCATCAAGGGCCTGGAGGCGCTGCGTCGCGAGTGCGAGGTGCTGCTGGTGACCGACTCCCAGTATGTGATGAAAGGCATCACCGAGTGGATGACCAACTGGAAGAAACGGGGCTGGAAGACGGCCGCCAAGGAACCGGTGAAGAACGCCGATCTCTGGCAGTTGCTCGACGAGCAGGTCAACCGGCACAAGGTCAAGTGGCAATGGGTACGCGGCCATATCGGCCATCACGGCAACGAACGTGCCGACCAGTTGGCCAATCGCGGAGTCGACGAGGTCCGCGGCATGCGCTGAGGCGCCTGCCGATGAATCTCCGGGACGCAAGGGCGAAGCTGGGTTAAGATTCGCCGCTTTCAGCAACACGGCAGGAGATCACCGGCGTGGATTTGCAAAACAACAGGTCGGTAGTCCTCGATACCGAAACCACCGGTATGCCGGTGACCGATGGCCACCGGGTCATCGAGATCGGTTGTGTCGAACTGATCGGGCGGCGTCTGAGCGGGCGTCACTTTCACGTCTATCTGCAGCCGGATCGTCCAAGCGACGAGGCTGCCATTGGCGTTCACGGCATTACCGACGCCTTCCTGGTGGGCAAGCCGCGTTTCGCTGAAGTCGCCGACGAGTTCTTCGAGTTCATCCAGGGCGCGCGCCTGGTCATCCACAACGCATCGTTCGACGTTGGCTTCCTCAACAATGAATTCGCCCTGATCGGCCAGCAGGATCGCGCCGACCTGTCGCAGCATTGCGAGATTCTCGACACCCTGATGATGGCCCGCGAGCGCCATCCGGGTCAGCGCAACAGCCTCGATGCCTTGTGCAAACGCTACGGCATCGACAACTCCGGTCGTGAACTGCACGGCGCCTTGCTCGACTCCGAGTTGCTCGCCGATGTCTTCCTGGCGATGACCGGTGGCCAGACCAGCCTGTCGCTGGCTGGCACCGAGGGCGAGGGTGAAGGTGCGGCGAACCAGGGCAGCGAGATCCGCCGGCTGCCCGCCAGCCGGCAGGCCGGACGTATCATCCGCGCCACGCCCGAGGAACTCGAAGCCCACCTTGCCCGCCTCGAAGCGGTAGCCAAGTCCGCCGGTGCCCCGGCCCTGTGGCAGCAACTGGCGCAGGGCAACTGAGGCATTTCCCGCGCGCCATCGCGGCGACCTTCTACCCTGAGATGAACGGCCCACGAGGCCTGTCGCAGGAAGAAGGTAACGCCGCTCATGTACAAGGACCTCAAGTTTCCCGTTCTCATCGTTCACCGTGACATCAAGTCCGACACCGTGGCCGGTGACCGTGTCCGTGGCATCGCCCAGGAACTGGCCCAGGACGGTTTCACCATCCTCAGCGCCATCGACTACGCCGAAGGTCGCCTGGTCGCCGCCACCCATCACGGCCTCGCCTGCATGCTGATCGCCGCAGAGGGCGCCGGCGAGAACACCCATCTGTTGCAGAACATGGTCGAGCTGATTCGCCTGGCCCGCTCCCGTGCGCCCCATTTGCCGATCTTCGCCCTGGGCGAGCAGGTCACCCTGGAAAACGCCCCCGCCGATGCAATGAGCGAGCTGAACCAGTTGCGCGGCATCCTGTACCTGTTCGAAGACACCGTGCCTTTTCTCGCTCGCCAGGTTGCCCGCGCTGCGCACAATTACCTCGACGGCCTGCTGCCGCCATTTTTCAAGGCGCTGGTGCAGCACACCGCGCAATCCAATTACTCGTGGCATACCCCGGGCCACGGTGGCGGCGTAGCCTATCGCAAGAGTCCGGTAGGGCAGGCGTTTCACCAGTTTTTCGGGGAGAACACCCTGCGCTCCGACCTCTCGGTTTCCGTGCCGGAACTGGGCTCGTTGCTGGACCACACGGGCCCCTTGGCAGAGGCCGAAGCCCGCGCCGCGCGCAATTTCGGTGCCGACCACACGTTCTTCGTGATCAACGGCACTTCGACGGCGAACAAGATCGTCTGGCATTCGATGGTGGGCCGCGATGACCTCGTGCTGGTGGATCGCAACTGCCACAAGTCGGTGCTCCACGCGATCATCATGACCGGCGCGATTCCCCTGTACCTGTGTCCGGAGCGCAACGAGCTGGGCATCATCGGGCCGATTCCACTCAGCGAGTTCAGCCCCGAGTCGATCCAGGCCAAGGTCCTTGCCAGTCCGCTCGCCAGGGGGCGTGAGGCGCGGGTCAAGATGGCGGTGGTGACCAACTCCACCTATGACGGCTTGTGCTACAACGCCGAGATGATCAAGCAGACCCTTGGCAACAGCGTCGAGGTCCTGCATTTCGACGAGGCCTGGTACGCCTATGCGGCCTTCCACGAATTTTTTGCCGGACGCTACGCCATGGGCACCTCGCGCAGCGCCGAAAGCCCGCTGGTGTTCAGTACCCACTCCACCCACAAGCTGCTTGCCGCCTTCAGCCAGGCATCGATGATCCATGTGCAGGATGGCGGTCGTCGACAGCTGGACCGCGACCGTTTCAATGAAGCGTTCATGATGCACATTTCCACCTCGCCGCAGTACAGCATCCTGGCGTCTCTGGATGTGTCCTCGGCGATGATGGAAGGGCCGGCGGGGCGCTCGCTGCTTCAGGAGATGTTCGACGAGGCCCTGAGCTTCCGGCGCGCCCTGGCCAACCTGCGCGAACACCTTGGTGCCGACGACTGGTGGTTCAGCGTCTGGCAGCCGCCGCGGGTCGAGGGCATCCATCGTGTCGCCACGGAAGACTGGCTGCTCGAGCCCCAGGCGCAGTGGCACGGCTTCGGTGATCTCGGCGAGGACTACGTGCTGCTCGACCCGATCAAGGTGACCCTGGTCATGCCCGGCCTGGATGCGGCGGGAAGCCTGGATCGCAATGGCATTCCCGCGGCGGTGGTCAGCAAATTCCTCTGGGAACGCGGCCTGGTGGTGGAAAAGACCGGGCTCTACTCCTTCCTGGTGCTGTTTTCGATGGGGATCACCAAGGGCAAATGGAGCACGTTGCTCACCGAACTGCTGGAGTTCAAGCGCAGCTACGATGCCAATACCGAGCTGGCCCACTGCCTGCCGTGCGTCGCCAGCCTGGATCCGCAGCGTTACCGTGGCATGGGGTTGCGTGATCTATGCGATCAGCTGCATGCCTGTTATCGCAGCAATGCTACTGCCAAGCAGCTCAAGCGCCTCTACACCCGGTTGCCGGAAGTGGTGATGAAACCGTCCATGGCCTACGACAAGCTCGTTCGCGGTGAAGTGGAGGCGGTTCCTATCGAGCAGTTGCTGGGCCGTGTCGCCGCGGTGATGCTGGTCCCGTATCCACCGGGCATTCCGCTGATCATGCCTGGTGAGCGCTTCACCGAGGCGACCCGGTCGATCATCGATTACCTCGCTTTCGCGCGGGCTTTCGACACCGGTTTTCCCGGATTCGTCGCCGACGTGCATGGTTTGCAACATCAGGAAACAGATGGTGGGCGGGTGTACACCGTGGACTGCGTCAAGGAGTAGCGGACCGGGAGTGTGGCCGGGTGCTAGAATCCGCCGCTTGAATTCAGGAGGTAAGCGCGTGCGCAAAGTGGCGGTGGTAATGGCAGTGCTGGCCCTGGCCGGCTGTGACAACGATGCCGAGCGGGTGCACAAGCAGGTCGCCGAGCACCTGCAGAATCCGAAGACGGCCAAGTTCGCCAACGTGCGGTTCAATACCAAGGGCGATATCTGTGGCCAGTTCCGCGGCAAGGACGATAACGGCAACTACCTGCCATACCGCAGCTACGTAGCGATCAAGAACGGCGCGGATTACAACATCATCATCGACGAAACCGGCAACGACTTGCGTATCCGGGAAGTCTGCGGTGGTGCTGACCTGCAGCGTCGTGCCGATGCCCTCGCCAACGACCCGGCACCGCAGGGGTGGGATGTGGAAATCGTCCAGGGGCCGAACATGGGGGCGTTGAGCGATATCACCGCGCGCCTGATCGAGAAGGGCATCCCGTCCTCGGTGGTCTACCGTGACGGCAAGCCTGTGGTCCTTCTCGGGCCGTTCATGGAAAAGGCCGAGGCCGTGGCCAGCAAAGACGATGTAATGGCACGCCTGGGCACTGACTCGGTGGTCATCCAGCACGGCGCCCCGCGATAATCCTTTGTGTAATGTCCTCTGGAACGGTATTGGCGCATTGTCGGTCTATGCTCATTGATAGAGGTATTTCAATGAGTGCGGCAACGGTGAGGAGGGGGCCATGTCCACGCTGGAGCGAGCCATTACGGTTGCAGCCCGTGCCCATGAAGGGCACCGTGACAAAGGCGGCGCTGCGTACATCCTGCATCCATTGCGGGTGATGCTGCGGGTTTCGACTACCGAGCAGCGCATCGTCGCAGTGCTGCACGAGGTGCTTCAGGATTCACCCATGACCCTGTCCGATCTGGCGCGCGAAGGCTTCGCCCTGAAGATCCTCGCTGCGGTGCAGGCGTTGAGTCCACGGTGCGATGAAAGCGACGAGGAGTTCGTTACCAGGATCGGCAGTGACCCGCTGGCCCGGGCAGTCAAGCTGGCGGACCTGGCCGATGAAAGCGATCCGGGCCGCATCCAGGTTGCAGGCCCTGCCGACATTGCCCGACTGCAGCGTTGCCAGCAGGCCAGTGCCTATCTACAGACGCTGGCCTGACTTCAACTGCAAGCCTTGAGATCAACCGGGCCGACGAATTCGTTGCCGTGGCCCATTACGCACGCTACGCGCTGGTTGCGTTGGCGCTCCCAGGCCTGCGCCGGATAGGTCTTGTTCCAGGCTTCGTACAACTGGCGGTCTTGCCTGGACAAGCGCAGGTCATATTGCTTGCTCATGTAGAAGTAGGTGCGCGCGATCATTCCTCGAATGGAAGGGCGCGGCATGACCTTTTTCGCCTTGAAATCCACCTGGGTCAGGCACGAACCATATTGTCCGTGTTGCTCGGGCAGCCAGCCGAAAGCGAAGTTGCTGCGATCACCATTCACCTCGCCGATGCTCGGCACCAGGTTGTGCAGGTCGGCTTCTGCACGCTGGTACAGGGTATCGTTGCGCGAACAGTTCTTGCGTCCACCGCTTTGCCAGCATTGGCGCTGATGACCGATCTGCCAGGCCGGCACTATGTGCTCCCACTCGATCCGCGAGGCGCGGTTGGCATTCTTGCGCGGGACGTAGCCACAGCCAGCAAGGTCCACCTTGTTCCCGGTGTACTTGCAACCGCAATAGAACTCCGTCGATTGCGGGGCGTACAAGCGCCAGGCGATCTTCTTCGCTTCGCTGAAAGTCCGGGGTGCGTCTGCGTGGGCGGTGAGGCTGAACAACAGGCAGCTGGCTGCCAAAAACGTGAATCTCATCCGCGTCAGTCTTCCTTCGGCACCGTCCAGAAAATCTGCACGCCGCCATCGTCGCGATGGGCGAGGGTGACGTTGTCGTTCTCTGCTATTTCCTCGAGCAGGGTTTCCCAGTCGTCCGAGGACTCCTGTTCGAGGCGAAAGATCAGCGCCGCCTTCGAGCGCTGGGCGGTCGGGGAATTGATGATTTTCTGGATGCGCACGCCGAGTTGCTCATAACTGCTGGCTGGCGTGGTAGCGGAGGGAGTAGCCACGAAAGTGTTCCTTGTTTTTGCTGTATGTGCATACAGTATTTAACTGTAGGATTTTTCGCAACAGCTAGTCGGTTCGAAGAGGGTGTATGACTGCTTCGCCGCAGTTTTGCTGCATCGGCGGCAAAACAATTTTCAATGCGCGTTCGCATAGCTCATGTAGGACTCCGCGAAAGCTGGCCCTCTGCCCGAAATCGAAAAGGCACTTTGTTCCCTCTGGAATTCCGGGCTATTGAAAGTTTGGATTTCCAGGCGTTTGAGCGACAATTCCCCGGATATCGTCGCGTGGCGGCTGCCTATTTGACAAAGCCCTGTGCCGCTTTCATAGTTGCGTACAGCAAACGTTTGCTATCCGATAAAAAAGCAAAAAACGGAGTGAACTTCATGCATTTGCCTTCCCTTGGACGGATCCGGGCCTTGGCCGTACTCGCCGTTCTTTTCACTGCTTCCGTCGCCTGCGCCGAAGACCGCCCCAAGGTTGCCCTGGTCATGAAGTCCCTCGCCAACGAGTTCTTCCAGACCATGGAGGATGGCGCCAAGGCCTATCAGAAAGAACACCCGGATGACTTCGAGCTGGTGTCCAACGGCATCAAGGACGAATCCGATACTGGCGCGCAGATCCGTATCGTCGAGCAGATGATCGTCTCCAGGGTGGATGCCCTGGTAATCGCACCTGCCGATTCCAAGGCACTGGTGCCAGTGATCAAGCGCGCCATGGATGCCGGCATCATCGTGATCAATATCGATAACCGCCTCGATCCCGGGGTGCTTGCGAGCAAGCAACTCAGCGTGCCCTTCGTCGGGCCGGACAACCGCAAGGGCGCGCGTCTGGTCGGCGACTACCTGGCGAGCAGGCTCAAGGCCGGTGACGAGGTCGGCATCATCGAAGGAGTGCCGACTACCACCAATGCGCAGCAACGTACCGCCGGCTTCCAGGACGCGATGGAGGCAGCGCAGATGAAGGTTGTCTCGGTACAGTCCGGCAACTGGGAAATCAACAAGGGCAATGCCGTTGCGTCGGCGATGCTCAACGAATACCCCAATCTCAAGGCCTTGCTTGCAGGCAACGACAGCATGGCACTGGGCGCGGTCTCGGCGGTGCGCTCGACGGGGCGTAGCGGTCAGGTTCAGGTGGTGGGGTACGACAACATCAAGGCCATTGCGCCGATGCTGGCCGACGGGCGTGTGCTCGCCAGCGCCGACCAGTATGCCGCCCGACAGGCAGTATTTGGCATCGAGGCGGCGTTGAAGATGCTCAACGGCGAAAAGCCAGAGGTGGATGGCGACAATGTCATCCAGACGCCGGTCGACCTGGTGGTCGGCAAACAATGAGCACCGACGTGCTACTGACCGTCAGCGGGGTAGGCAAGACCTACGCCCAGCAGGTGCTTGGCGGCATCGACCTTACCCTTCGGCGCGGCGAGGTAGTGGCGCTTACCGGCGAGAATGGCGCGGGCAAGAGTACGCTGTCGCGGATCATCGCCGGCCTGGAACCGGCCAGCGCCGGAAGCATGGAGTTCCAGGGGCGTCCCTACCAGCCAGGCAGTCGCACTGTTGCCGAGCGCCTGGGTGTACGAATGGTGATGCAGGAACTCAACCTGCTGCCGACCCTCAGCGTTGCGGAAAACCTGTTCCTCAACCAGTTGCCCGGACGCTTCGGCTGGATCGATCGCAAGCGCCTGCGGCGCCAGGCCGGGGTGGCCATGGCGCGCATGGGGCTGCAGGCTATCGATCCGGATACGCCGGTGGCAGAGCTGGGCATAGGCCACCAGCAGATGGTGGAGATCGCCCGCAACCTTATCGGCGACTGCCATCTGCTGATTCTCGACGAGCCCACTGCCATGCTCACGGCGCATGAGGTTGAACTGCTTTTCGAGCAGATAGAGCTCCTGCGTGAGCGCGGAGTCGCGGTGCTTTATATCTCCCACCGATTGGAAGAGCTCAGGCGCATCGCGCAACGTATCGCGGTGCTGCGCGATGGCCAGCTGGTCTGCGTCGAGCCGATCCTGCGCTACAGCAGCCAGGAGTTGCTCAGGTTGATGGCGGGGCGGGAGCTGGTCGAGCATATCCAGGCGCCGGATCGGCGGATTGGCGAGCCGTTGCTGCGGGTCCGCGGCCTGGGGCGAGGAGAAAAGGTCGTCGATGTTTCGTTCGAAGTGCGGGCTGGCGAGGTCTTCGGGTTGTTCGGCCTGGTGGGCGCAGGACGTACCGAACTGCTGCGCCTGATCTACGGCGCAGACCCTGCCGATCACGGCACGCTGGAGGTGGGCCGGCCACTGCGGAAATGCCGCATCGATTCGCCGATGGCGGCGGCGCGTCTTGGCATTGCCCTGATCAGCGAGGACCGCAAGGGCCAGGGTCTGCTTCCGGGCGAGTCGGTCAGTGCCAACCTGGTCCTGGGGAACCTCGCAGCGGTATCCCGCGCGGGTATGGTGAGCCAAAGCGCCGAGCGGGCTCTGGCCGAACGGTGCATCGCTGCCCTGGGCATACGTAGCGCAGGATCGGAGCAGTTGGTCAGGGAGCTGTCCGGCGGTAATCAGCAGAAGGTCGTGATCGGCCGATGGCTCGAACGGGACTGCCAGGTGTTGTTGTTCGACGAACCGACCCGGGGCATCGACGTCGGCGCGAAGCTGGATATCTATCATCTGCTTGCCGAACTGACTCGCCAGGGCAAGGCGCTGGTGGTGGTATCCAGCGACCTGCGCGAGTTGATGCTGGTATCCGACCGTATCGGTGTGCTCAGTGCGGGGCGGCTGGTGAGTACCTTCGAGCGGGGCGACTGGAGCCAGGACAACCTGCTGGCTGCGGCCTTTTCCGGCTATCACGAACCTGAAGCGCTGTCGTCCGCGGCAGCGCCGGGAAATGCGCCATGAAGACATCCTCCCTGGGTACTGCGCCGACGGCCAAGCGTGCCCCCGGTCGGCTTGCGTTCGGCACCTGCTTCGGCCTTGCAGGTGCCCTGCTGGGCATGGTTGCCCTGTTTTCCCTGCTCAGCAGCCATTTCCTGTCCTACGCGACCTTCAGCACGCTTGCCAACCAGATTCCCGATCTGATGGTGCTGGCGGTAGGCATGACGTTCGTGCTGGTCATCGGCGGAATCGATCTCTCCGTCGGCTCGGTGCTGGCCCTCGCGGGTTCGGTGGTGAGCGTCGCCATGCTGGGTTGGGGCTGGAGTGTATTGCCGGCAGCCTTGCTGGGCATGGGCAGTGCGGCCCTGGTCGGCAGCCTTACCGGATCCATCACCGTAGCCTGGCGTATTCCTTCCTTCATCGTATCCCTTGGTGTGCTGGAGATGGCCAGGGGTGCTGCCTATCAACTGACCGATTCGCGCACTGCCTATGTCGGGGATGCCCTGGCCTGGTTGTCCGATCCCATCGCCTTTGGCATTTCGCCGTCGTTCCTGATTGCCCTGGCTGTGATCGTGTTGGCCCAATTGGTGCTGGTGCGTACGGTCTTCGGCCGCTATCTGGTCGCAATCGGCACCAATGAAGAGGCCGTGCGCCTGGCCGGGGTCGATCCCCGTCCCTACCGGATCCTCGTGTTTGCCCTGATGGGGTTGCTTGCCGGCCTGGCGGCATTGTTCCAGGTCTCCCGGCTGGAGGCGGCCGACCCCAATGCCGGCTCCGGCCTGGAGCTGCAGGTCATCGCCGCCGTGGTGATCGGTGGTACCAGCCTGATGGGCGGGCGTGGCTCGGTGGTCAGTACGTTCTTCGGCGTACTGATCATTTCCGTGCTGGCGGCGGGGCTGGCGCAAATCGGGGCGTCGGAGCCGACAAAGCGCATCATTACCGGAGCGGTCATCGTGATCGCCGTGATTATCGACACTTATCGCAGCCGGCGCACAAGTCGGTGGAATTGAAAGCATGGCAACCATAAAAGACGTAGCGGCACTGGCTGGAATTTCCTATACCACCGTGTCCCATGTGCTGAACAAGACCCGGCCGGTCAGCGAGCCGGTGCGTTTGAAGGTCGAGGCCGCGATCGCCGAACTCGACTATGTGCCCAGTGCAGTGGCACGCTCCCTCAAGGCCCGCAGCACCGCAACCATCGGTCTGCTGGTGCCCAATAGCGTCAACCCGTATTTTGCCGAGCTGGCCCGGGGAATCGAGGATGCCTGCGAGCGGAACGGCTATTGCGTCATTCTGTGCAATTCCGACGACAACCCGAAAAAGCAGCGCAGTTATTTGCGGGTGCTGCTGGAAAAGCGCATCGACGGCCTGATCGTGGCTTCGGTAGGGGAGGAGCGCGATCTGCTCGAGAGCCTGTCAGGTGTGCGAACCCCCATGGTCATTCTCGATCGCGAGCTGGAGGGGGTGGACGCCGATCTCGTGCGCATCGACCACGAGCAGGGAGCCTACCTGGCGACCCGACACCTGCTTGATCTGGGGCACGTGGATATCGCCTGCATCAATGGCCCGGCGCAGACCAGCGTGGCGAAGATGCGCCTTGCCGGCTTCCGGCGGGCCCTGGCTGAAGCGGGGGTGAGCTTGCCCGAGGGGCGGGTGCTCAGCAGTGAGTTCACCAGCCTTGGTGGTTATGGTGCGGCAGCCCGCCTGCTCGCCGGCGACCGCCCGACGGCGATCTTCGCCGGCAACGACATGATCGGCATGGGTGTATTGCGCGCTGCTGCCGAGCGTCATATCACGGTGCCGGGCGAGTTGTCGGTGATCGGTTTCGACGATATCCAGATGTGCCAGTACGTCTATCCGGCGTTGACCACGGTCGGGCAGTCCATCCGTGACCTTGGCGAGATGGCTGCGTCGATGCTGTTGCGGCGCATAGTGGCTGCTGGAACGCTACCTGTGGAACAGCGGATCGTCGCGCCGAAGATCGTCCTGCGCGAGTCTACCGGGCGCAGTCCTGACCTGTTCGGCGCAGAGGGCTGAGGGCGCATCATGCAGGGCAGGGTTGTGGTGATCGGCAGTCTCAACATGGACCTGGTGACTCGCGCACAGCGTCTGCCACGAGCAGGGGAGACCCTGGCGGGAGAATCTTTCACCACGGTCCCCGGGGGCAAGGGGGCGAACCAGGCGGTCGCCGCTGCAAGGCTCGGGGCCGAGGTGGCGATGATCGGTTGTGTCGGTGATGATGCCTATGGCCAGTCGCTGCGCGAGGGCCTGATTGCAGAGGGTATCGACTGTCGAGCGCTCGAGGTGGTTGCCGGCATGTCCAGCGGTGTGGCGTTGATCGTGGTGGATGCAGCCAGCCAGAACACCATCGTCATTGTCGCGGGCAGCAATGGTTGCCTGTCCTCTCGCTTGATAGAACGTTTCGACGCGATGCTGCAGGGGGCGGATGTGGTCGTCTGCCAGATGGAGGTACCGCCGGATACCGTGGCATTTGCCCTTGCACGAGCGCGGCAACTGGGCAAGACGGTGATTCTCAATCCTGCGCCGGTCGACGGTCCATTGCCCGTGGAGTGGCTGGCCTCCGTCGACTACCTGATTCCCAACGAAAGCGAGGCGGCGGCCCTGACCGGCCTGCCCGTGGACGACCTGTCCTCGGCGCAGGAGGCAGGCCGGCATCTACGCGGCCTGGGCGCGGCTCGGGTGATCGTTACACTGGGGGCGCAAGGCGCGGTACTGGTCAGTGCCCGGGGAAGCGAGCATTTCGCCGCGCCAGTGGTGCAAGCAGTCGATACCACGGCGGCCGGCGATACCTTCGTCGGTGCGTTCGCGGCGGCTTTGGCTCGCGGCTGCACCGAGCATGAGTCGATTCTTTTTGGCCAGCGTGCTGCTGCGATTTCCGTTACTCGCGCAGGGGCCCAGCCGTCGATTCCTCGTCTGGAAGAGCTCGGTGGCTGACGTCATGGGGATGAGCAGCCAGCGGGTCGTTCCGGTAGCGCTCGAAGACCTGGTCGATGAAGAGGCGGGCGGCATCGCTACCCATCTCCTTGACCAGCAGGTCGATTGCGATAAGGCTCAGTTCTTCCGCTGTTCCCGGGCTATAGGCGCTCTGTCCTTCAGGCCATTTGACCTTGATGTCGGCATCGATGCTGTGGCTGGTCATGGAGATCTCACGGTTGCCGTTTTATTGAAAGCATGCCGCTGGTTCCAGGGTCCCTGTGCTTGCATGACCGGGTTCGGTGCGGTGCTTTCAGTTTAACCGTGTTCCAGGGGAGGTCGCTCTGCGACTTAGGCATAAGGATGCCGACATGGCAAACTATCGGTATTTCTCCGGCAGGACCGCGGCATGACCATCGATCTCAACGACCCCCGGCAATTCACCCTCGACAACGTCCGGCAGTTGCTTGCCAGCGGCAATCCGATGAAGCACAACCAGTTGCGTGTCAGTCGAGCGGGGCAGGCCTGGTTGTCCGAAGTGGTTGGCGGCGCGCAGCTGGATGGCTTGCTGTTCCGGCTGGAAACCTGGGCAGCCGGTTCCGGCTGTGTAGGGGCGGCGGCTGCGGAAGATGACAGGTGGGTCTGGCAGGTGTTCAAGGTCCTGCAGGATAACTGGCCAAGGCCTGTCAGCGACTATATCGATCTCTACTGAAACAATTGGTGCAAATTCCAGACACTATTGTCATTTTTCCTGGGCCTGTTGCTCAGGCAAACTGACCCGCTTTTGCAACAATCGGAATCAGATGCTGTCGGATTGAACAGCATTCAGCATCCCTTAGGAGGATTCATGTTTCATTTGCGTGCGTCACTGGTGAGCCTTTTGGCTGCCGCCGTTCTGGCAGGCTGCAGCAGCGGCGGCAGTGTATCGAAGACACCCGAGCCGGTGGCTCCTGCGAACACTGATGGCCGTTGCGACGCTGGCAATGCCGGGTTTGTCGTTGGCAAGCCTGCGTCTGCCGACCTGCTGGAGCAGGCGCGCAAGGCAAGCGGCGCACAGTTGGCGCGTATCCTGAAACCTACCGATGCGATCACCCTGGAGTATCGCTCCGAGCGGTTGAACCTGCATGCCGATGACAAGGGCATCGTCAATCGCGTCAATTGCGGCTGATTTGTTGCGCCAATAAAAAAACCCGTCGCAAGCGACGGGTTTTTTCATTCGGCAGAGGGTTACTCTGGACGAACCTGTGCAGCCTGCATGCCTTTCTGGCCTTTCTCGGCCACGAAGGATACGGTCTGGCCTTCTTTCAAGGATTTGAAGCCGTCGGATTCGATCGCCTTGAAATGGACGAACAGGTCATCGCCGCCGCCTGCAGGAGTGATGAAGCCGTAGCCTTTCTCATCGTTGAACCATTTAACGGTGCCGTTTTGGCGATTGGACATGGGGTGTATCTCCAGAAACTAGATTTTCGGTAGTGCGGTGTCGCCGAGAGCCAACAGGATGCACTTGATCATCATAGTCTAATTATTCGCAAGTGGTGGCTTTTAGCTTCATCGAATGCTGATCTGGCGCAAGATTGAGCCGGATCAGCCTCACTGTTTAGGCGCGCAGGCGGCTTTCACAGCTGCCTGGGCCCTGTCCCTCAGCTTGGCGTCTACGCCGGCCTTGCTGTCCAGTTGCTCGATTTCCGCAGTGGTGAAGTTCTTCTCGATGGCGTTTGCACCGCATTTGCAGTGCTCATCCGCCTGGGCGGCGGTGACACCTTGCTGGCTGCTGGCAACCTGTACGCACTGATCCATGTATTCGCCTTTCTTGCCTGCGGGCCATGGTCCGGCATTGGCGGCCAGGGGCAGCAGCAGGGATCCGGCGGCAGCCAGTGCAAGAAGAGAATGAAGTCGCATAACCAGGCACTCCTTGGGTTTCGGTCTCATGGAAGAGTAGGACGCTTCAATGACTCTGAGCGGGAAAAAACCGCTGGAGTTCACTGAACGGTCTTTTTTCCAAATATTTCTCCTTGTCGGGGGTTCAGCGGGCCGCAGCGCTCGATCCCTGTGCTAGGATGCCCGGCTCGGGTTCGCTGGGCTTATGCTTCGCGCGTCCCGTACCCACTTATTTCTGTTCCAGTCACTCTGGTTCGTTCCCTGGCAGGCATCCGACTTCTGCCACTGTGAGGCAGGCCTTCCGCAAGGAAGGACAGGGGCGAATCGCGTACTGGCTCATCCCAACCCACGTGACCTTTGGTAGGGGTCACCACTAGGAGAGGAGGCGCCATGCCCGTAATTACTCTTCCCGATGGCAGTCAACGCACGTTCGACAAGGCGGTTACCGTTGCCGAGGTCGCTGCATCCATTGGCGCAGGTTTGGCCAAGGCCACCGTCGCCGGCAAGGTCGACGGCAAGCTGGTCGATGCCTGCGACCTGATCGAGCACGACGCTAGTCTGCAAATCATCACGCCCAAGGACGAAGAGGGGCTGGAAATCATTCGTCACTCCTGCGCGCACCTTGTTGGTCACGCAGTGAAACAGCTGTACCCGACCGCGAAAATGGTCATCGGTCCGGTCATCGACGAAGGCTTCTACTACGACATCGCCTACGAGCGTCCTTTCACGCCTGAAGACATGGCGGCGATCGAGCAGCGCATGCAGCAGCTGATCGACAAGGACTACGATGTCATCAAGAAGGTCACCCCGCGCGCCGAGGTGATCGAAGTGTTCAAGGCCCGTGGCGAGGATTACAAGCTCCGCCTGGTCGAGGACATGCCCGATGAGCAGGCGATGGGCCTGTACTATCACGAAGAATATGTCGACATGTGCCGCGGCCCGCACGTGCCGAACACCCGTTTCCTCAAGTCGTTCAAGCTGACCAAGCTGTCCGGTGCCTACTGGCGCGGCGACGCCAAGAACGAGCAGCTGCAGCGTGTCTACGGCACCGCCTGGGCCGACAAGAAGCAGCTGGCTGCCTACATCCAGCGCATCGAGGAAGCGGAAAAACGCGATCACCGCAAGATCGGCAAGCGCCTCGGCCTGTTCCACCTCCAGGAAGAAGCCCCGGGCATGGTGTTCTGGCACCCGAATGGCTGGACCCTGTACCAGGTACTGGAACAGTACATGCGTCAGGTCCAGCGCGAGAACGGCTACCTGGAGATCAAGACGCCGCAGGTGGTCGATCGCACCCTGTGGGAAAAGTCCGGACACTGGGCCAACTACGCCGACAACATGTTCACCACCCAGTCGGAAAACCGTGACTACGCGGTCAAGCCGATGAACTGCCCGTGCCACGTGCAGGTGTTCAATCAGGGGCTCAAGAGCTATCGCGAGTTGCCGCTGCGCCTGGCCGAATTCGGCGCCTGCCACCGTAACGAGGCCTCCGGCGCCCTGCACGGCATCATGCGTGTGCGCGGCTTCACCCAGGACGACGCGCATATCTTCTGCACGGAAGAGCAGATGCAGTCCGAATCGGCAGCGTTCATCAAGCTGACCATGGATGTGTACTCCGACTTCGGTTTCCAGGACATCCAGCTCAAGCTGTCCACCCGTCCCGAAAAGCGCGTCGGCTCCGACGAGCTGTGGGACCGTGCCGAGGCCGCACTGGCCGCTGCACTGGACAACGCAGGCCTGCCGTATGATCTGCAGCCGGGCGAGGGCGCCTTCTATGGTCCGAAGATCGAGTTCTCGCTCAAGGACTGCCTGGGGCGTGTCTGGCAGTGCGGTACCCTGCAACTGGACTTCAACCTGCCGATCCGCCTCGGCGCCGAGTATGTTTCCGAAGACAACGGCCGCAAGCATCCGGTGATGCTGCACCGCGCCATCCTCGGTTCGTTCGAGCGTTTCGTCGGAATTCTGATCGAGCACTACGAAGGTGCATTCCCGGCCTGGCTGGCGCCGACCCAGGCTGTGGTGATGAATATCACCGACAAACAGGCCGAATTCGCCCAGCAGGTGGAAAAAACCCTGACCAATAGCGGATTCCGTGCCAAGTCCGACTTGAGAAATGAAAAGATCGGCTTTAAAATCCGCGAGCATACCTTGCTCAAGGTTCCCTATCTCTTGGTTATTGGAGATCGGGAAGTCGAAACGCAAACTGTCGCTGTGCGTACCCGTGAAGGTGCCGACCTGGGCTCGATGCCCGTCGCCCAGTTCGCGGACTTGCTTGCGCAAGCGGTTTCCCGGCGTGGTCGCCAAGATTCGGAGTAATTACCATTAAGCGTGATATGAGACAGGATAAACGAACTGCACCGAAGGCCCCGATCAACGAGAATATCTCGGCACGCGAGGTTCGGTTAATTGGCGCTGACGGCGAGCAGATTGGCATCGTCTCGATTGATGAAGCGCTTCGTATCGCTGATGAAGCGAAGCTGGACCTGGTAGAAATTTCTGCTGACGCTGTACCCCCTGTATGCCGGGTGATGGACTACGGCAAGAGCCTCTTCGAGAAGAAGAAGCAGCAGGCTGCGGCGAAGAAGAACCAGAAGCAGATCCAGATCAAAGAAATCAAGTTTCGTCCAGGGACGGAGGAAGGGGATTACCAGGTAAAACTACGCAACCTGGTACGTTTCCTTAGTGATGGGGACAAGGCCAAGATCTCTCTGAGATTCCGTGGTCGTGAGATGGCCCACCAGGAGCTGGGCATGGAGCTGTTGAAGCGGGTCGAGGTTGACCTCGCCGAATACGGCACCGTTGAGCAGCATCCGAAGATGGAAGGACGCCAGCTTATGATGGTCATCGCCCCCAAGAAAAAGAAGTAACCACCAGGGCACGGCAGGCCTTGCGGTTATGTTTATCCACTGAATGCGGAGTATCCGAACATGCCAAAAATGAAAACCAAAAGCGGTGCCGCGAAGCGTTTCCTGAAAACCGCTTCCGGCTTCAAGCACAAGCACGCTTTCAAGAGCCACATCCTGACCAAAATGTCGACCAAGCGTAAGCGTCAACTGCGTGGTAGCAGCCTGCTGCACCCGTCGGACGTTGCAAAAGTCGAGCGCATGCTGCGCGTACGTTAATTTCGGTCAAAGATAGAGGAAGTAACTCATGGCTCGTGTAAAGCGTGGCGTCATCGCTCGTAAGCGTCACAAGAAAATTCTGAAACTGGCTAAAGGCTACTACGGCGCGCGCTCCCGCGTATTCCGTGTTGCCAAGCAAGCGGTCATCAAGGCAGGCCAATACGCCTACCGCGACCGTCGTCAGAAAAAACGTCAGTTCCGCGCTCTGTGGATCGCTCGTATCAACGCTGGTGCTCGCAACAACGGTCTGTCCTACAGCCGTCTGATCGCCGGTCTGAAGAAAGCGTCCATCGAGATCGACCGCAAGGTTCTGGCTGATCTGGCAGTGAACGAAAAAGCGGCGTTTGCTGCGATTGTCGAGAAAGCTAAAGCCGTTCTGGCTTAAGTACCCACGACAATCATCCGCCGCCGGATCCGGCGGCGGATGTTAAACGTCATAGATAGGGGAAGAGCCTGTAAGCTCTTCCCCTATTTCGTATCTGGAGTCTGTACATGGAAAACCTGGATGCGCTGGTCTCCCAAGCCCTGGAGGCTGTGGAACGCGCTGAAGACATCAATGCCCTGGAGCAGATCCGGGTTCAATTCCTTGGCAAGAAAGGCGAACTGACCCAGGTGATGAAGACCCTGGGCAACCTGCCGGCTGACGAGCGCCCGAAGGTGGGTGCCCTGATCAACGACGCCAAGGAGCGCGTCACCGAAGTGCTCAATGCACGCAAGGCCGCTTTCGAAGAGGCCGAACTGAGCGCGCGCCTGGCGGCCGAATGCATTGACGTGACCTTGCCGGGCCGTGGCCAGACCTCCGGTGGCTTGCACCCGATCACCCGTACCCTCGAACGCATCGAGCAGTTCTTCACCCACATCGGCTACGGCATCGCCGAGGGCCCCGAGGTCGAAGACGACTACCACAATTTCGAAGCGCTCAACATTCCCGGCCACCACCCGGCCCGGGCAATGCACGACACCTTCTATTTCAATGCCAACATGCTGTTGCGGACCCACACCTCGCCGGTACAGGTGCGGACCATGGAGTCTTCGCAGCCGCCGATCCGCATTGTCTGCCCGGGCCGCGTCTATCGCTGCGACTCGGACCTGACCCACTCGCCGATGTTCCACCAGGTCGAAGGCCTGCTGGTGGATCGCGACATCAATTTCGCCGACCTCAAGGGCACCATCGAGGAGTTCCTGCGGGTCTTCTTCGAGAAAGAGCTGGCGGTGCGTTTCCGTCCGTCGTTCTTCCCCTTCACCGAGCCATCGGCTGAAGTCGATATCCAGTGCGTAATGTGCAGTGGCAAAGGTTGCCGCGTGTGCAAGCAAACGGGTTGGCTGGAAGTCATGGGCTGCGGCATGGTGCACCCGAACGTGCTGCGCATGTCCGGGATCGATCCGGAAGAGTTCTCCGGCTTCGCATTCGGCATGGGCGCCGAGCGCCTGGCCATGCTGCGTTACGGCGTCAACGATTTGCGCCTGTTCTTCGACAACGACTTGCGGTTCCTCGCGCAATTTCGCTAGGTCGCGCACCCGTAACGAATCTTTAGGAGAGCAGGATGAAATTCAGTGAAAAGTGGCTGCGCGGTTGGGTCAACCCGCAGGTTTCCCGTGACGAGCTGGTGGCCCGTCTGTCGATGGCCGGACTTGAGGTCGACAGCGTGACCCCGGCCGCCGGCCAGTTCAGCGGTATCGTGGTGGGCGAGGTGCTGAGCACCGAGCAGCACCCCGACGCCGACAAGTTGCGCGTTTGCCAGGTGAGCAACGGCAGCGAGACGTTCCAGGTTGTCTGTGGTGCACCGAACGTGCGCCCGGGCCTGAAAATTCCCTTCGCCATGATCGGCGCCGAGCTGCCGGGCGATTTCAAGATCAAGAAGGCCAAGCTGCGTGGTGTCGAGTCCAACGGCATGCTTTGCTCGGCCTCCGAGCTGCAGATCAGCGACGACAACGACGGCCTGCTGGAACTGGCTGCCGATGCGCCGGTTGGCCAGGACATCCGTGAATACCTGGATCTGGACGACGCCAGCATCGAGGTCGACCTGACCCCGAACCGCGGTGACTGCCTGTCCCTGGCCGGCCTGGCCCGCGAAGTCGGCGCCCTGTACGCCGCACCGGTCACCCGCCCGGTGGTCCCTGCGGTCGCCCCTGTGCATGACGAAGTGCGCCCGGTGGAAGTGCTGGCGCCTGCCGCCTGCCCGCGTTACCTGGGCCGGGTGATCCGTAATGTCGATCTGTCCCGTCCGACTCCGCTGTGGATGGTCGAACGCCTGCGTCGCGCCGACGTACGCAGCATCGACGCTGCCGTCGATATCACCAACTACGTGATGCTCGAACTGGGTCAGCCGCTGCACGCCTTCGATCTCGCCGAGATCAATGGCGGCATCCGCGTGCGCATGGCGGAGGAGGGCGAGAAGCTGGTCCTGCTGGACGGCCAGGAAGTCACCCTGCGTCCCGACACCCTGGTCATCGCCGACCACAGCCGTGCCCTGGCCATCGCTGGCGTGATGGGCGGCGAGCATAGCGGCGTGTCCGCGACCACCCGCGACATCTTCCTGGAAAGCGCGTTCTTCGAGCCGATCTCCGTCGCTGGCAAGGCCCGTTCCTACGGCCTGCATACCGATGCCTCGCACCGCTACGAGCGTGGTGTAGACTCGCAGCTGGCCCGCGAAGCCATGGAGCGTGCCACCGGCCTGCTGCTGGAAATCGTCGGCGGTGAAGCCGGGCCGGTCATCGAGACGCTGAGCGAGCAGCACCTGCCGCAGGTTGCACCGATCACCCTGCGTGCCGAGCGCATCAGCCAGATGCTGGGCATGGAAATGGCCAGTGCCGAGGTCGAGCAACTGCTCAACGCCCTGGGCTTGAAAACCGTCGCTGGCGAAGGCCAGTGGCAGGTCGAAGTGCCAAGCCATCGCTTCGATATCAGCCTTGAAGTCGACTTGATCGAAGAGCTGGGCCGCCTGTACGGCTACAACCGCCTGCCGGTTCGTTACCCGCAAGCACGCCTGGCGCCTCAGGCCCGCGCCGAAGCCCGTGGCGAGTTGCCGGCCCTGCGCCGTCTGCTGGTTGCTCGTGGCTACCAGGAAGCGATTACCTACAGCTTCATCGATCCGAAACTGTTCGAGCTGTTCACCCCGGGTGTCGAGCCGCTGCTGCTGGCCAACCCGATCTCCAGCGACATGGCGGCCATGCGGGCGTCCCTGTGGCCAGGCCTGGTCAAGGCGCTGCAACATAACCTCAACCGCCAACAGGACCGCGTGCGCCTGTTCGAGAGCGGCCTGCGCTTCGTCGGCCAGCTGGAAGGCCTGCAACAGCAGCCGATGCTGGCCGGTGTGGTGTGCGGTAGCCGTCTGCCGGAAGCCTGGGCCAACGGCCGTGAAGGCATTGACTTCTTCGACGTGAAAGCGGATGTCGAAGCGCTGCTGAATTCCTCCGGTTCGCTGGGCGAGTTCACCTTCGCTGCCGGCAAGCACCCGGCACTGCATCCGGGCCAGACCGCGCGCATCGAGCGCAACGGTCGCGAAGTCGGTTTCCTCGGTGCACTGCACCCGGAACTGGCCAAGACCCTCGGTCTGGACCGTCCCGTGTTCCTCTTCGAGCTGGTACTGGGCGAAGTAGTGGAAGGGCGCCTGCCGAAGTTCCATGAACTGTCGAAGTTCCCGGAAGTTCGCCGTGACCTGGCCTTGATCGCGGGTCGTGATGTCGCTTCGAGTTCGGTACTTGAAGTAATTCGTGACAATGCAGGCGAATGGCTCACCGACCTCAGGCTGTTTGACGTCTACCAGGGTAAAGGTATTGATCCTGATAGAAAAAGCCTGGCAGTCGGCTTGACCTGGCAACATCCATCGCGCACTCTTAACGACGATGAGGTGAATGCCACGACCCAGAATATCCTCACCTCGCTCGAACAAAGGTTGAACACCACGTTAAGGAAATAGCGTATGGGTGCTCTGACGAAAGCTGAGATGGCAGAACGGCTGTACGAGGAGTTGGGCCTGAACAAGCGTGAAGCCAAAGAACTGGTTGAACTGTTCTTTGAAGAAATCAGGCACGCTCTTGAAGACAACGAGCAGGTCAAGTTGTCCGGCTTCGGCAACTTCGATCTGCGCGACAAACGCCAGCGTCCGGGACGCAACCCCAAAACCGGGGAAGAAATCCCGATCACGGCACGCCGCGTCGTCACCTTTCGTCCAGGGCAGAAACTGAAGGCCCGGGTTGAGGCTTATGCTGGAACCAAGCCATAACGACGAGCTCCCGCCTATTCCGGGAAAACGTTACTTCACCATTGGTGAGGTCAGTGAACTCTGTGCGGTAAAACCGCATGTGCTCCGTTACTGGGAGCAGGAGTTCCCGCAGCTCAATCCGGTCAAGCGCCGCGGAAACCGGCGGTATTACCAGCGCCAGGACGTGCTGATGATCCGCCAGATCCGCGCCTTGCTTTACGACCAGGGCTTCACCATCGGCGGCGCGAGGTTGCGCCTGTCCAGTGACGAGGCCAAGGACGATACCACCCAGTACAAGCAACTGATCCGGCAGATGATTGTCGAGCTGGAAGACGTGCTGGTGGTGCTGAAGAAATGACCCAGGCCGGGTTTTGAAAGGGTCATGAAAATAATCCTTCCAAAATTCAAAAGCTTAAGGTAGATTCTTCACCGTTCTCAGCAACACCGAGAATGTAGTCGGGGCGTAGCGCAGCCCGGTAGCGCACTTGCATGGGGTGCAAGGGGTCGAGTGTTCGAATCACTCCGTCCCGACCAAAAATCCCCGAAGATCCAGTTGCTGTATCGGACTGGATTTTCATAGATGCTGGTTTAGTGGTCATCCACATGCCACATCGTAAAGCGGTAAAAAAGCGGGAATAGCTCAGTTGGTAGAGCACGACCTTGCCAAGGTCGGGGTCGCGAGTTCGAGTCTCGTTTCCCGCTCCAAACATGAAATGCCAGTCAGCTTGCTGACTGGCATTTTTCATTTCCGGGTCCGAATATTTTCGGCCGGCCTGGGAACGATTCTTCAAGCGGACCGGTCCAGTGACGACGCCGGCTCAAGGGATCTTTTCCAAAATGCGCTAGGCTTCTCGATCGGTAATTCAATGTGGATCGACAGATCCCGAGGGAGTGCTGTGCAAGCGCGAAAATTCAAGACAATCTGGTTTCCTCTCGCAGCCATCGCCGTCATTGTCGGCGGGTTGGCGCTGCTGTTCGCCTGGGCTGCGGGTCTGCTAGGGGATCGAACCACCACCAGGACATTCCTTGGCAATACGCTGCAGGACTTCGAGCCCGGTTATCGTCGTGCACATGGCAAGGGTGTGTGTTTCACCGGGGTCTTTCACAGTAGCGGGGCCGCGTCCTCGCTGTCGAAGGCTCGTGTTTTTTCCCAACGAGACATCCCGGCCATCGGACGCTTCTCCATCGGGTCCGGAGATCCTCATGCGGCCGATACTTCCACCAGTACCGTCAGCATGGCCTTGTTGCTTACCGCCGACGACCAGTCGCAATGGCGGATGAAGCTGAACAACGCACCCTATTTCCCGACCCGTGATGCCGAAGGATTCCTGGCGCAGAGGAGTGCTTTCGAGCCCGATCCTGCCACGGGGCAGCCGGATCCGGCACGTGTCGCTGCATTCTTCGAGAAGTATCCTGAAGCGCGCAAGGCGGTCGAATACAAGGCTACCGCGCCCTGGCCGCGCAGTTTCGCAGGTGCGCAGTACAACGTGATCAACGCTTTCGTGTTGCTGGCCGCGGATGGCAAGCGCCAGGCCGTGCGCTGGTCCATGCGACCCCATGCGACGCTGCCAGGCCTTTCTGCCGAAGAGCGGGCGAAGGCTGGCCATGATTTTCTGTTCGAGGATATAAAACAGCGGTCGGCGAACGGGTCGCTTTATTGGGACCTGGTCCTGCAATTGGCCGAAGCCGGTGATCCGGTCGATGATCCTTCCCAGCCATGGCCTCCGGAGCGGCAACAGGTGGTCGCCGGCACGCTGGAGGTGACCAGCGTTCGCGATCAGGCCGAAGGCGGATGCCGCGATATCAACTTCGATCCCACGCTCGTGCCCTCGGGTATCGAGCTGTCCAAGGATCCTGTACTGGCAGCACGGGCGGGAATTTATTCGCACTCCTATAACGCGCGGCTGCGCGAGATCGGGTTTGGAAAAGCGACCCAGGCTATCGGCAAGAAGGACAGCGAATGATGCACGACCTACCTGAAACCCCCGCGCCCGCACCTGGGCATTTCAACCTTCTCGGGCGAGTCCTGCACTGGGCAATGGCGATCGGAATCCTGGCCATGCTCTTCATTGGCGTAGGCATGATGAGTTCTCTGTCTCTGCGTCCCTGGTTGATCGACCTGCACCAACCGCTGGGGATCGCCATCCTGGTCCTGGCGTTGCTGCGTCTTGCCAATCGCTTGCTGCGAGCGGTGCCGGCGCTGCCCGCGAGTGTTCCACGATGGCAGGCGGCGGCCGCGCATGCTTCCCACTGGTTGCTTTACCTGATGATGATCGCCTTGCCGCTGCTTGGCTGGGCGGTACGTTCGGCCGGCAACTGGCCGGTCATCCTCATGGATGGATGGACGCTGCCGGCCATCGTTCCCGAAAACCCGGTGCTTTACGCATGGCTGCGCTTGGCACACGGCATCGGCGCATGGCTGCTGTTCGCGCTGCTTCTGGGGCATATCGGTGCTGCCCTGGTGCACGCCTGGATTTTCCGTGATGGCGTCTTTTCCAGCATGGCGCGAGGGTCCCGTACCCGGGTGTCGCGCCTGCCGGACAACTGAGTCCCCTCACCACCTAACGAGATGAATCGCCAGGCCGATCAGCGCGCAGGCCACCAATACCTGGATCACCCCGCGCTTGAAGCGGAACAGGGCGATGGCTGCGCCTGCGGCGATCAATGCCGAAGGCCAGTCGAACATCCCGGCGAAGCCGTTTGGCCAGAGCACGTGGAAGCCGAAGAACAGGGCCAGGTTGAGGATGACCCCGACCACGGCGGCGGTGATTGCGGTCAATGGCGCGGTGAACTTCAGCTCGTTGCGGGTCGACTCCACCAGCGGGCCGCCAGCGAGTATGAACAGGAACGACGGCAGGAAGGTGAACCAGGTGACCAGGCTCGCGGCGATCGCGCCGGCGGCGAACGGATGGTCGGCGCCGAACATGGGATGTGCATAGCCGCCTACGAACCCGACGAAGGCCACCACCATGATCAGCGGCCCGGGGGTGGTTTCCCCCAGGGCGAGGCCGTCGATCATCTGGGTCGGCGTCAGCCATCCGTAATGCCCCACTGCTCCTTGATAGACATAGGGCAGAACCGCATAGGCGCCGCCGAAGGTGAGCAGCGCGGCCTTGGTAAAGAACCAGCCCATCTGGGTCAGCGTGCCATTCCAGCCGAAGGCTGCGAGCAGGACGCCCATGGGCAGCAGCCAGAGGGCCGCACCGAGCACCACCAGGCCAAGCAGGCGGGGCCAGCGGAAGCGGGCGTGCTCGGGTGCTGGCGTGTGGTCATCGATCAGGGCAGGACCGTAATCGGTGCTGGCCGCCTTGTGCCCACCGCCGATCACGAACTTCTCCGGTACCAGGCGACCGCCGATGTAACCGATGATGCCGGCGCCCAGCACGATCAGCGGGAAGGGCACGTTCAACGCGAAGATGGCCACGAACGACGCTGCGGCGATTGCCCACAGCCAGGGGTTTTTCAGGGCCCGGGAGCCGATCCGGTGCGCCGCATGGACGACGATGGCGGTCACCGCCGGCTTGATGCCGTAGAAGATCCCGGCCACGGCCGGTACTTCGCCAAAGGCGATGTAGATCCAGGACAAGCCGATCAGGATCAACAGCGATGGCAGCACGAACAACGCGCCGGCGATCACTCCGCCCCAGCTCCGGTGCATCAGCCAGCCTAGATAGGTAGCCAATTGCTGTGCTTCTGGTCCGGGCAGGAGCATGCAGTAGTTCAGCGCATGCAGGAACCTCTTCTCGCTGATCCAGCGCCGACGCTCGACAAGCTCCTGGTGCATGATGGAGATCTGCCCGGCGGGCCCGCCAAAGCTGATGAAGCCCAGTTTCAGCCAGAACAGGAACGCTTCGAGGACGCCCACGGGAGGGCGCTCGACCTGTGGTCGCTCGGTGGCAGGGGTGTCGGTATCAGCCAATTGGCAGTCTCCTTGGAAGGTGTGGTGGCGAATCGATAAGCGCCCTGGCATTGGCGCGTACAAAACTCATTTTCCGACTGTCGGGATCCGTGTCCGCCCAAGCTGCTCACGCAGCCAGGTGCCGGCCTTTCCGGAACGCGACAATGACGACCAGACCAGGTCGACCCCCACGGTCCAGTCGGTGAACGGATACGCTTCCAGCTCCAGCTCGACCAGTTGCCCGTCGGGGCTGAGGTCCTGCATGAGCTGCGTAGGGACAGTAGCCCAGCCCATGCCTTCGCGCAGCATGTTCATCAGGGTGAGATAGCTTTCAACCCGCCAGTGATTCGGTGAGTTGAGGTATTCGCTGGTAGGCAGCCGGTCCTGGAACGGCAGGTAGACCAACTGCCGGAAGTTGCTCAACTGGTTGAAGCTCACCGGCGCCATCCGCGCCAGCGGATGATCCCGGCACACGACATTGCTGAAGGTGATGCTGCCCAGGCGTTTGAACTGCAGGTTCCTGGGGTAATGCGAGCGCGTGCACAGGATCCCCAGCAGCACCTTCTTCTCCTCGATCAGGTCAAGGGCGTCCTGCCGGGACGGATGCAGCACGGTCAGGTCGACATGGGTGAACTGCCTGGAAAAGTCCTCCATCACGGGCGCGAGTGCCTGGTAGGGAATCGCATCGTCGATGCTGATCACCAGCTCGGTCTCCAGCTCTTCGGCCAGGCTGCTGGCCCGGTTTTCCATGTTGAAGCACTGCCCGAGGATTGCCTCGGCGTCGCGCAGCAGCGCACGCCCTTCGCCGGTCAACTGCGGATAGCGGTGACTGCGGTCGAACAGGGTGACACCCAGGTCGATCTCCAGGTTGCCGATGGAAATGCTCACCGCCGACTGCGATTTGTTCAGCTTGCGCGCTGCGGCGGAGAACGAGCGCTCGCTGGCGACTGCGCAAAAGGCGGCCAGTTGCTCCAGGGACATCCTCATCGTTGCACCATGAAAAAAATTGATAGGTCCCATTTTTACAACGGGAGCGGCGGGGCGCATGTTTGCCCCGCCATATAAAAACAATCACGACAAAAATCCTATCCCATCACTGCCTCGACCATGCCAACCAGGAGAAGGCAATGACCAACACCGTTCACCCCGTGGACCAGCGGCTTCCGCTGGCGCAAACACTGATACTGGGCTTCCAGCATGTGCTGGTGATGTATTCGGCATGCATCATCGTTCCGCTGATCCTTGGCGCCGCGCTGCAGCTTCCCAAGGACCAGTTGACCCTGATCATCAACGCCGACCTGTTCGCCGCCGGCCTGGCCACGCTTGTGCAATGCGCAGGCAACCGTTTCTTCGGCATCCGCTTGCCGATCATGATGGGCGTCACCTTTGCCTCGGTCACGCCGATGATCGCCATTGCCCTGAACCCGTCGCTCGGGCTGCCGGGCGTCTATGGGGCGATCATCGCATCCGGTCTGTTCGGGATTCTTTTTGCGCCGCTCATGGGCCGGCTTCTGCGTTTCTTTCCACCGGTGGTGACGGGGACCGTGCTGCTGGTCATCGGCATCAGCCTGATGCGGGTCGGGATCGACTGGTCGGCCGGCGGCAACCCGGTGCTGGCCAACGGCAGTCCGAATCCGGACTACGGCAAACCGGCCTACCTGGCCATTTCGCTTTTGCAGCTGATCCTCATCCTGGGTATCAATCGCTTCGCAAAAGGGTTTCTCGCCAATATCGCGGTACTGCTGGGTGTGCTGGCCGGTTTCTTCATCGCTCTGTTGCGTGGCGATATCGCGCTTGACGGCCTGCAGCAGACGCCATGGCTGGCGACGATCACGCCGTTCGCCTTCGGCATGCCGAAATTCGATGTGGTCGCAGTCGTATCGATGTGCCTGGTCATGCTGGTGACCATGGTCGAGTCGACCGGGATGTTCCTTGCCCTGGGCAAGATGGTCGACCGTCCGACCACCCGCGAAAGGCTGGTTCGCGGGCTTCGCTCCGATGGGCTGGGGGCCATTCTTGGCGGGGTGTTCAACGCGTTTCCCTATACCTCCTTTTCGCAGAACATCGGCCTGGTGACCATTACCGGGGTCAGGAGCCGCCATGTCTGCATGGCCGGGGCGATGATCCTGATCGGCCTGGGGCTGTTTCCCAAACTGGCCTGGATCGTCGCCTCCACGCCCCAGTACGTTCTGGGTGCCGCCGGCATGGTGATGTTCGGCATGGTCACGCTGATGGGCGTGCGCATCCTTGCAACGGTCGATTTCGAGCAGTCGCGCTCCAACCTGCTGATCGTCGCCACCAGCGTGGGCATCGGCATGATCCCGATGGTCTCGCCGCAGTACTTTCATCATTTGCCCGACTGGTGCCGGGTATTCACCGAAAGCGGGATCGTCCTCAGCGTTTGCAGCGCCATGCTCCTCAACCTCCTGTTCAACGGCCTGGACACGGCCGACGAAGCCCGGGCGCAAGCTGCCCGCTCTGCCGCGCTCGGCGACAGCTGAACGCCTGCACACCCTATAAACAGCAAGAAGGTTAAACACGATGACTTGTGAACTCATCAGGGCCGACTTCGTCCTCACCATGGACGCCCGCAATAGCGTGATCGAGGACGGCGCAGTGCTGGTCCGCGACGGTTTGATCGCCGATATCGGCCCGGCGCACGAGCTGCTCGCCCGGCATCCGCTGGCCCCGATCCGTCGCCTGACCGATCGCTTGCTGATGCCGGGCCTGGTCAATACCCACTGCCACTCCGGCATGCTCCGCGGCACTGCCGAGGGCCTGCCGGTCTGGGACTGGCTGCAGGCCTACATCGATCCCATGCACCGTGTGCTGCTGCCTGGCGAGGCGCGCCTGGCGTCGATGCTCTGCTACAGCGAAGCACTGCTGTCGGGCACCACCACGCTGGTGGATATGTGGCGCTACATGCATGGCAGCGCCGAGGCCGCCAACGAGCTGGGCATCCGTGCGGTACTGGTCCCCTATGTGGCCGAGCATCCGGACCATGACTACTTCGAAACCCTGGACGCAAACGACGCCTTGATCCAGCGCTGGCACGGCGCAGCGAACGGTCGCATCGAGGTGTGGGTCGGCCTGGAGCACCTGTTCTACGCCGTGCCGCAGGCCTGGAAGCGCATCGCCGACATGTGCAAGGCCAACCAGGTGGGGTTCCACACCCATAGCAACGAAAGCCGCTTCGATGTCGAGGAAACCCTGCGGCGCTACGGCGTACGTCCTGTCCAGGCCCTGGAAAAGTTCGGCCTGCTCGATGCCAGCAAGGTGCTGCTGGCCCATTGCGTCTGGGTCGATGACCAGGAAATCGCCTTGATGGCCCGGCGCAATGTCGGTGTGGCGCACAACCCGGTCAGCAACATGAAGCTGGCGTCGGGGGCCGCTCCGATCGTGAAACTGCTGGCGGCGGGCGTTGCCGTTGGCCTGGGGACCGATGGCGAAAAGGAGAACAACAACCTGGATATGTTCGAGGAGATGAAGGTGTCCTCGCTGCTGGCCAAGTTCGCCAGTCTCGATGCCGCGGCGCTCGATGCCTGGTCGGTATGCCGCATGGCTACCATCGACGGCGCACGGGCCCTGGGCATGGACGACCGGATCGGCTCGCTGGAGATCGGCAAGGCCGCCGACATCATCGCTATCCGTGTCGATACGCCGAGAATGACGCCGCTGATTTCCCGTGGTCCGCTGGCCAACCTTCATCACAACCTGGTGCACGCCGTGCAGGGCGGGGACGTGGACATGACCATGGTCGCCGGGCGCGTGCTGGTGGAAAACGGGCAGCTCAAGAGCGCCGAACTGGACGTGCTGATCACCGAGGTCAACGAGACGGCCCCCGACCTGTTTGTCCGGCGCAAGGCCTGGCTTGACCAGGCCGGGGTGTCGGTCAACGAGCTGGACCGGGTGGGCAGTGCCTGAGGCGAAGGTTGCGGCCTTCGCCCGGCATCGTCAGCGGGGTGGAGCGGTGGTTCAGCAGTTGCGAGCCACCGCAGGCCTGGCCCGGCGGTACAGCACGGTGGTAGCGGTGAAGCCGCATACCGCTGCGAACATCAGCCAGTAGGCCGGTGAGGCCTTGTCTGCGGTGGCTTCGACCAGCAGTGTCGATACGGCCGGAGTGAAGCCGCCGAACAGCGCGGTAGCCAGGCTGAACGCCAGCGAGAAACCGACCACCCGCACATTGGGCGGCATGACCTCGGTCAGCGCCGCGACCATGGCACCGTTGTACATGCCGAAGAAGAACGAGAAGTACAGCAATACCGCCAGCAGCCGCTCGAAACTGGCGGCCTCGGCCAGCCAGTGCATGGCCGGGTAAGCAGTCAGCACGCACAGCAGGGAGATGCCCAGCAGCAGCGGCCGGCGGCCGATGCGGTCGGACAGGCTGCCGCCGATGGGCAGCCAGATGAAGTTGCTCACCCCGACCAGCAGCGTCACCACCAGGCTGTCGGTGCTGCTCAGGTGCAGCACGGTCTTGCCGAAGGTGGGCGTGTACACCGTGATCAGGTAGAACGTGGTGGTGGTCATTGCCGCCAGCAGCCCGCCTGCCAGCACGGTGCGCCAGTTATCGCACATGGAGCGGAAGACCTCGCTGGCGCCCGGGTGATGCTTGCGGGCCTTGAATGCTTCGGTTTCCTGCAGCGAGCGGCGAATGATGAAGATGAACGGGATGATCACGCAACCGATGAAGAACGGGATGCGCCAGCCCCACGCGGCCAGCTCGCTGGCCTGCATCCAGGTATTCAAGGTGTAGCCCAGCGCTGCCGCCACGACGATCGCCACCTGCTGGCTCGCCGACTGCCAGCTGGTATAGAAGCCAGTGCGCCCCGGCGTGGCGATTTCCGACAGGTACACGGATACCCCGCCCATCTCGGCACCGGCCGAGAAGCCCTGCAACAGCCGGCCGAGCAGCACCAGCAGGGGCGCGAACAGGCCGATGCTGGCGTAGCCCGGGACGAGGGCGATCAATACCGTGCCGGCGGCCATGATCGACAGCGTCACGATCAGCCCTTTGCGCCGGCCCACCTTGTCGATATAGGCGCCGAGCACGATGGCACCCAGCGGTCGCATGAGGAACCCCGAGCCGAATACGGCGAAGGTCATCATCAACGAGGTGAACTCGTTGCTGGCGGGGAAGAACGTCTGGGAGATGTAGGTGGCATAGAACCCGAACAGAAAGAAATCGAACTGTTCGAGGAAGTTGCCGCTGGTGACCCGCAGGATAGCGCCCAGCCGGGCGCTAGCGGTTTGCTTGGTGTTTTTCATCATGGCTACCGTTTTGCTGGTTTTTGTTGTTGTTCAAGGGCGCTGTCGCGCTTATTCGCTGCCGGCGTCGATCGGGTTTGGCTGGCGTTTTTCGATGGCGTGCTTGAGCAGCGCGGCGCTGCGGAACATGCCGTGGGCGAACTTGCTGTAGGGCATGGTCAGGAAGAACGCCATCACCAGGCCCAGGTGCAGGGCCAGCAGCAGGCCCAGGGCGCTGGTTTCACGAAATGCCAGCAGTGCGAGGCCGCTGGCGCTGACCAGCAACAGCAGGGCAATGAAGCCTCGGTCCATGGGTTTCTGCTTGGCGTCGCCCTGGGTCGGGTCGCGCTGCAGGTTGAGGTACAGCAGCCCGGCGGGTCCTACTAGCAGGCCCAGGCCGCCGGCGATGCCGAGCATTACCGGCAGGCTAGTCAGCGCATAGGGTGCGGCCAGGCCCAGCAGGTAGTGGTAAAGGGTCGCGGTGGCAGTGGCCGCCAGGCACAGCATGAAACCGTAGAAGGTCAGGTGGTGGAAGCGACGCCGCCACAGGGTGAAACGGTCATCGGCATTGTTGCAGCCCTGGCTATGGCCACCATCCAGGTACTTGAGCCTGGCGACACTGGCCGTCGCTTCCACTGCCGCAGCGGTCTTCAGCGCGGTGCTCGCCGGCGGCGGCGAGACATCCCGCCAGAAGCGGCGCACGCCCAGGCCAAGGGCGATCAAGGCGAAGCCGAACACCGAGCCGAACATCAGCACCAGGGTGTTATGCGGGAAGATGCCGTAGAAGTTGCCGCCAGGCATGGCGGTGAACAGATTGCCCATGGCCAGCAGGGTCAGGCACAGGAACAGCACCAGGGCGAAACCGCTGGCCAGCGCCAGGGTCAGCCCGTTGCGCTGATAGAGGCGCCCCAGGCTGCGTGGCCAGGCGTACTCGGCGTAGGTATCCAGGCGCACCCTGGCCATGGCCTGGGGCACATTGACCGCGAATTCATGAGGTGCGGCGTACTGGCAGGCATGCAGGCACGCCCCGCAGTTGTGGCAAAGATTGGCCAGGTAGTGGATGTCGGCCTTGCCGAACTCCAGCCTGCGGGTCATCGCCGGGAATACCGCGCAGAACCCTTCGCAGTAACGGCAGGCGTTGCAGATGCGCATTTGCCGATCGACTTCCTGCTCCTGCAGGTTCAACAGCGGGATAAGCTCGACACCCGGCTGGGCGGGGTCGACCTGGCGAGGTTCAGGCAGTTGCGCGGTCATGATCGTTCTCTTCGAATGGGTAGTGATGGCCGGCGGCGGCAGCCGCGCTGACGCCGGCGATGCGTCCGAACGCGGTGCCGATGGACATGCCGACGCCTGCGGTGTAGCCCTTGCCCAGCACGTTGCCGGCCATCATCTCGCCGGCGACGAACAGGTTCGGGCTGGGACGCCCGGCGAAGTGCACCGCGGCCGTCTCGTCGGTGCGCAGGCCCAGGTAGGTGAAGGTCACGCCCGGGCGCAGGGGGTAGCCGTAGAAGGGCGGTGTATCGATCGGGCGGGCCCAGTGGCTCTTGGCGGGTTGCACGCCGACGGTATGGCAATCGTCCAGGCGGGTATGGTCGAAGGTGCCGGTGCGGCAGGCCTCGTTGTAGGCGCGTACCGTCTCGACGAACGCCTGCACCGGAAGGCCCAGGCGCTGGGCCAGCTCCTCCAGGGTGTTGGCCGTGGTGCCGGGAAACACCGGGGGCATGAAGCGTCCGAGGGCTTTCTGGTCGATGATCGAAAAGCCCACCTGGCCAGGCTGCTGGGCCACCAGGCGTCCCCAGATTGCATAGCGCTTGGGCCAGAAGTCCTCGCCTTCATCGTAGAAGCGCTGGCTGTCGCGATTGACCACGATGCCCAGCGACACGCAGTCGATGCGCGTGCAGATCCCGCCGTCGTACAGGGGCGCGCGCGCATCGATGGCGACCATGTGCGCCTGGGTAGGATCGCCGATGGTGTCGGCGCCCAGGTCGATCATGCGGCGCAGCAGTACGCCGTTGTTGAAACGGGTGCCGCGAATCAGGAAGTTGTCCGATGGCCATTCGCCGCGCTCGTTGCGACCCCAGGCTTCGCGCAGCCATTCGCGGTTGGACTCGAATCCACCAGCGGCCAGCACGCAGGTGCGCGCCTCGATGCGCTCGGCAGGCAGGTGCCGGCCTTGCACGTCGCGCGCACCGATATGGGCAGCGACGAAGCGGTCGCCGTCCATCTCGATATCGACCACCCCGGCATCGTAGCGAACCTGTACGCCGAGCCGCTCGGCACTGCGGAAATAGGCATTGACCAGCGCCTTGCCGCCGCCCATGAAGAAGGCATTGGTGCGGGCGGTATGCAGCGCGCCGGACAGCGATGGCTGGAAGTGCACGCCATGCCGGCGCATCCAGCCCCGGCAACCGGACGAAGCCTTGATCACCAGGCGTGCAAGTTTTTCGTTGGTCAGGCCCCCGGTGACCTTGAGCAGGTCTTGCCAGAATTCCTCTTCGGGATAGGCCTCGACCAGTACATCCTGCGGTGCGTCGTGCATGCAGCGCAGGTTGCGGGTGTGCTGCGAATTACCGCCGCGCCACGCCTTGGGTGCGGCTTCCAGCAGCAGGACGCTGGCCCCCGCCTCGCGGGCCATCAGTGCGGCACACAGGGCGGCGTTGCCGCCGCCAACAACAAGAACATCGATCATTTTCGCTCCTCGGTCGCAGCCGGCATGAACGAGGAGCCTGCTGCGAGTGAGCGGAAAATAGTGCGATCGAGGGCCTGCCGAAAGGCGAACTACGGCATGGGGTCTTCAGTTTTACTAAAGGCTTTGCCGGCCTGGGCTGGTGACTCAGCAACTGCTGTCGGCAATCCAGGTCGCCCCGGGCCACTGCTGCTCGGCGACCAGCCGCCGCGCCACGTCCAGCACCACGCGCCGCGCTGCCAGGGCCGCTGGCGACAGCTCGTCATCCGCCAGGGTGGCCAGCAGGTTGCGCCGGCCGACATGGGCGTCGCTGATCTGCGTCACTTCAAGCCCGTTCTCGCCCTTGAGCGCCGCGGCGGCACCGGGCTGGATGGTAGCGGCGTGGCCGGCGCGCACGGCGTTCATCAGCACGGCCAGGCCATCGACTTCCATGATGATATTGGGCACCAGGCCCGAGCGTTCGAACGCCGTCATCAAGGTGCTGCGAAGCCCGTGCTGGACGCTGGGCATGATCAGTGGCAACTGGCCCAAATCGGCCAGTTGCACGCTGCCGGAATGCGGAGCGTGAGGCACCTGGGGGGCGCTGATGACGAACAGCCGTTCATCGAGCAGCGGCGTCACGCTCCAGCGTTTGCCGCCCTCGAGCTGGAACAGGATGGCCAGGTCGAGCTGGCGGGCATTGAGTTGGGCGGCCAGGTGGCCGGAGAGCATTTCCACCAGGTGCAACTGGATATCCGGGTAGCGCTCGCGCATCGCGTCGATGAGGGGAAGGGCGAGCACGGTCGCGGTGGTCGGCGGCAGGCCCACGGTGACATAACCGCTCATGCGTCCCCGGTGGGCGGCAAGAATGGCATTGTCGGCCTGGCGCAGGCTGAGCTGGGCATGATGCAGGAACGCCATGCCGGCGGTGGTCGGGGTGACGCCGGTGGTGGTGCGGTTGAGCAGCCGGGTACACAGCTCGCTTTCCAGCTTGGCGATCTGCTGGCTCAGGGCCGATACGCCGACATCCAGCTCCAGCGCGGCGCGACCGAGGCTGCCCTGTTCGATGATTTTCACGAAGTAGCGCAGTTGTCTGAGTTCCACGGTTCAGGAGTTCCAGTCAGGAGGCCAGGTTCTGGCGGATAACCCGTACGAATTCTCCCACCACCCGATACCGCGACAGCAGGTCGTCGCGCAATTCCAGCGGTTCGAACCCCGGGTCGGAGGAGCGTGGCAGCAGCAGGATTTTTTCGTGGTGCCAGCCATTCTCGTCCTCGACCTTGACACTGCGATATTCCTTGACCGTGTACTGGGCGCTCGCGCCTTCATCCCACAATTCCACCAGGACGATCCGGCCATTGCGGCTGCCGCCGCGCTCGGCGCGGAACAGGCAGGTCGAGCCATCGGGAATGATGGTGTTCATCGATTCGCCCAGCACCTCGCAGGCGAAGTAGCCGCGGTCCAGCGGGAGGTCGTCGCCGACGACTATCCAGCTTTGCCGTTCGGCCTGCTGTGCCTCGCTGAACCCGCCTGCCGCCGCGCGCAGGTCGTACAGTGGCACCGCGTTCACGTACGGGGCCGGTTTCACCGGTTCGCGCACGGGCTCTGCCGGCGAGTGCAAGGGCAGGTGCTGTGCCAGGTAGTCGCGCAGGTCCTTGTTGCAGGCGTAGATGAATGTCCCGCGGATACCGCGGAGCATCATGGTCTTGTAGATATTGAGAATGTACTGCTTCAGTTCGCCCGGCTGCCTGATCCCGCTCTTGCCGTTGCGGTCGAAATAGCGGGCCGGGTCGATGGTGATCTCGCCGCGGACCTTGTCGTATCCGATCTCGTGGCCAAGGATGACGGCGGCGAAGTTCAGGTCATAGCCCTGGGTGGTGTGGATACAGCCGACTTCGGCCTCGGAACCCGGCGTATTGATCCAGTCCTGGCTGGTGCTGTTCCAGCGCAATTGCACACCGTCGATCTCGATATCGAACGCGTCCTTGTTCTTCCGCGAGATCCAGGGCCAGGCGTAGCCGGCGATCATGCGCGACAGGCCGAACTGGCGATTTCTTTCCTGCACCACCTGCATCATGTCGCCGAGCGAATCGAACAGTGCCAGTTCATAGTTTTTCGGGGTGAACCTTGGCTGGCCGTTTCGGCGGACGTTGAGCAGCTCATCGAGGAAGGTCACATAGGAATTGCCGGCACGCACCCGGAACTGCGAGTACAGCGTCTGCACTTGCGTCGTGCCCAGTGCCTTGAGCCTGGCAAAGTCCTCGGCATTGGCATCAGAGGGCTTGATCGACTGGCTGTTGTCGTAGAAGAAGATCGCCTTTCCCGCCTGGCGGCAGACCCAGTCCACTTCACTGCAACCGAAGGGGTCGAAGCCCAGTGCCCGGGAGGCAGTGTCGAACCCTTTAAAGTAGGGCCCCAGGTTGCTGCGCTTGCGCAAGCGATGGGCTTCATCCACCAGGACGATGTCGTAGTCTCGCTTGGTCAGGTCGGCAGGACCGATGACCATGTCCGGGGACAGCCCGGCAATGTGCCTGAAGGCTTTTTTCAAGGTTGAGCGAAACGACGCCATGGGCACCACAAGCGCCATTTTCGGCGTGCCGTAGCGTTGCTTGATGCCCAGCAACAGGTTGCGCAGTTCGGCTTGTTCACTATCGAACTCGTGGAAACTGGTTTCATCGATAGCCGAGTGCAGCAGTTTGAATAGGTAGATCGCCAACACCGATTTACCCGTGCCCGCGCCACCTTGCACCACCAGGGTCTTGCTTTGCTCGTCGAGCAGCGCATGCAGGATGCCGAGCAGTCCCTGGCGCTGCTCGGAGGACAGCGACTTGTAAGGCGAGTACTTGAACAGGTCCGAGTTGTCGATCGACTCCAGGGAATGCTGCACCAGGCCTTCGCTGTGCAGTTTGTTCCAGGTCTCCTTGAAGATCGCGGCATAGAGTCCGGAGCGCTGGTAATAGTTGTGATCGACCAGCCCCAGGTTGCTGTTGAGCAGGGAGAACCTGCCATCGGCGGCAATGTACTTGATCAGCGAGGATTCGATATCGAGGGTCGCCGACTTGTTGAACCTGTCGCTGCTGATCAGATGCACCGAACGCAGCAGGCTCTTGTCGCCATTGGCCAGGTGGGTGCTCATCCGCTTGAGGGCATCGGCGGTCTCGCCAACATAGGCCTGCTTTCTGGCTTCATCGCTGAGGATATAGACCAGCGGCCACGAATCCGCCGCGTGGAAGTGCTCACGAAGCTGTTGTTCCAGCGTCCGGCGCGAAAAGGCGTAGCGGTTCACTTCGACCAGCGGTTTGCCGTCCAGGGCTTTGTTCATTACAGCTCCGTGTATTTCCTGGCAGATCCCCTGGCCTTGTCCACCGGATACTTGCGCTCGTTGAGTTCGATCTTGTCGAGGATGATCTGCTGCGCGTCGAGCTCGTAGTGATCGGCCAGCAGCAGGGCATAGGCGAGGACATCGGCCAGTTCTTCCCTGACCCTGGCGATGTCGGCTTCCTCGGCCGACTTCCACAGGAACACTTCCGCCAGTTCGCTGGCTTCGATGCTCAAGGCGAGCGCCAGGTCCTTGGGATTGTGGAATTTCTTCCAGTCACGCGCATCGCGAAATGCACGCAGCTTCTTGATCGCTTCTTCCATATTCAGGCACGCCGGCAAGTTGATGCGCTCATGATTGCTTACGAAACCGGGTGAAACAAGGTTTTCGCCCGGCAGGTGTAGCGCGCGCTGTAGCGCCAGGTGCAACACCTGTAGCGCCCGCGCTGCACCTGGCTGGTTGCTCCGGTCCCGGCAAGCCCGCGTGATACGGCGCTTACACGCTGCCAAGGCGTGCTGGCATGGCCGTTGCTCCCTGAGAGGTGCGCAGCAAGCGCCACTAATAAGAACAGGACAACTCCCATGACACAGATTGGCCATGCCTCGCCTCCCGGCGCCCGTTCCATCGTCGCCGGCATTCCCTTGAAGTCCCTGGCCGCCGCGTTGCTGCTGAGCCTGGCTGCGGCGCCTGCCCTGGCCGCCGGGATGCCGGCCAATGTCGACAGCAAACGTCTCATCGCCGCCGACCAGGAACCTGGCAACTGGATGAGTACCGGTCGTACCTACGACGAACAGCGCTACAGCCCGCTCAAGCAGATCACCGACCGCAACGTCGGCCAGCTCGGCCTGGCCTGGAGCTACAAGCTCGATCTGGACCGGGGTGTGGAGGCCACGCCGATCGTGGTCGATGGCGTGATGTACACCACCGGGCCGTTCTCCGTGGTCTACGCGCTGGATGCCCGCAACGGCAAGCTGATCTGGAAATACGATCCGAAATCCGACCGCAACCGCGCCGGTGAAGCCTGCTGCGACGCGGTAAACCGCGGCGTGGCGGTGTGGAAGGGCAAGGTGTACGTGGGCGTGCTCGATGGCCGCCTGGAAGCCATCGACGCCCGCACCGGCCAACTCGCCTGGTCGGTCGATACCCGAGCGGACCATAAGCGCAGCTACACCATCACCGGCGCGCCTCGGGTGGTCAACGGCAAGGTGGTGATCGGCAACGGTGGCGCCGAGTTCGGCGTGCGTGGCTATGTCACTGCCTATGACGCCGAAACGGGCAAGCAGGCCTGGCGTTTCTATACCGTGCCGGGGGATCCGAAGTTGCCACCGGAAGGCAAGGGCATGGAGATCGCCGCCAAGACCTGGCATGGCGATGCCTTCGTCGAGCAGGGCGGCGGCGGCACGGCCTGGGACTCGTTCGCCTTCGACCCGGAGTTGAACCTGCTGTATATCGGCGTCGGCAACGGCTCGCTATGGGACCCGAAATGGCGCAGCCAGGCCAAGGGCGACAACCTGTTCCTGTCGTCGATCGTCGCGGTCAACGCCGACACCGGCGAATACGTCTGGCACTACCAGACCACGCCGGGCGATGCCTGGGACTACACCGCGACCCAGCACATGATCCTCGCCGAACTGCCGATCGACGGCAGGCAGCGCAAGGTGCTGATGCAGGCCCCGAAGAACGGCTTTTTCTATGTGATCGACCGTGCCACCGGCGAGCTGCTTTCGGCCAAGGGCATCGTGCCGCAGAGCTGGACCAAGGGCATGGACATGAAGACCGGCCGGCCCATCGTCGATGACGAGAATGCCGCGTACTGGAAGGACGGCAAGCGCAAGCTGGTGACCCCGGCCTTCTGGGGGGCCCATGACTGGCAGCCGATGTCCTACAACCCGAACACCGGGCTGGTGTACATCCCGGCCCACATCATGTCGGCCTACTATGAACACATTCCCGAGGCGCCGAAGCGCAACCCGTTCAAGAGCATGTACCAGCTGGGCCTGCGCACCGGGATGATGCCGGAAAACGTCGATGGCCTGCTGGAGATGGCCAAGGGCTGGTCCGGCAAGTTGATCGCCTGGGACCCGGTCAAGCAGCAACCCGCCTGGGAAGTGCCCTATGTGACCATCTTCAACGGCGGCACCCTGAGCACCGCCGGCAACCTGGTTTTCGAAGGCAGCGCCGATGGCCGCGTCATCGCCTACGCCGCCGACAGCGGCAAGAAACTCTGGGAGCAACCGGCGGCCAGCGGGGTGATGGCGGCGCCCATCACCTACAGCATCGACGGTGAACAGTACGTGACCTTCATGGCCGGCTGGGGCGGGGCGTTCTCCACCTTTGCCGGGGCGTTGTCGCTGCGCGCGGGTGTGCAGCCGTTCTCCCAGGTGCTGACCTACAAGATCGGCGGCACCGCCAAACTGCAGGAACCTGCACCTCGCCCGGACACGCCCAAACCTCCACCCCTGGGCACCGATACGGCGGCCATCGAGGCCGGCGCGAAACTCTACGACGGCTACTGCTCGCAGTGCCACGGCATCCACGCGGTCAGCGGCGGCGTGCTGCCGGACCTGCGCAAGCTCACCGCGGAAAAGCACCAGATGTTCCTCGGCATTCTCTACGGTGGTCGCGTACCCGACGGCATGCCGTCCTTCGCCGATGCCTTCACGCCTGAACAGGTCGAGCAGATCCACCAATACCTGATCAAGCGTTCCCACGACCTGCAGAACGAAGGCGAAGCCTGGAAGCAGTTCAGCACCAAGCACTAAGCCACGGACCGACATGGAGAAAACACATGAGTGACGCTACTTATCAGAACTACATTGGCAACGCCTTCGTCCCCAGCGACGAACTGATCGAGGTGTACAACCCGGCCAACGGCCAGTTGCTCGGCCGGGTGCCCCAGGGCAGCAGCGCACAGGTCGAGCAGGCCATCGCCGCCGCGCGCCAGGCGCAGAAGGCCTGGGCGTTGCGACCGGCAATCGAGCGTGCCGGCTACCTGCGCGCCATCGCCGGCAAGGTGCGGCAGCACAGCGAGCGCCTGGCGCGGATCATCACCGCCGAGCAGGGCAAGGTGCTGGAGCTGGCTCGGGTCGAGGTGAACTTCACTGCTGATTACCTCGACTACATGGCCGAGTGGGCGCGGCGCCTGGAGGGCGAAGTGCTGAGCAGCGACCGCCCCGGCGAAAGCATCCTGCTGCTGCGCAAGCCCTTGGGCGTGGTGGCCGGGATCCTGCCGTGGAACTTCCCGTTCTTCCTGATCGCGCGCAAGATGGCGCCGGCCCTGTTGACCGGCAATACCATCGTGATCAAGCCGAGCGAGGAAACCCCGATCAACTGCTTCGAATTCGCCCGCCTGGTGGCCGAGACCGAACTGCCTGCCGGTGTCTTCAACGTGGTCTGTGGTACCGGGGCGACGGTGGGCAACGCGCTGAGCAGCCACCCCGGCATCGACCTCATCAGCTTTACCGGCAGCGTTGGTACCGGTTCGCGGATCATGGCCGCGGCGGCGCCGAACATCACCAAGCTCAACCTGGAGCTGGGCGGCAAGGCGCCTGCGATCGTTCTGGCCGACGCGGACCTGGACCTGGCGGTCAAGGCCATCACCGCGTCACGGGTGATCAATACCGGGCAGGTCTGCAACTGTGCCGAGCGGGTCTATGTCGAGCGCAAGGTGGCCGATGCCTTTATCGAGCGCATCGCAGCGTCCATGGCCGCTACCCGGTACGGTGATCCACTGGCCGAGAACGGCCTGGACATGGGCCCGTTGATCAACCGCGCCGCGCTGGACAAGGTGGCGCAGATGGTGCGTACCGCCAGCGGGCAGGGGGCCCAGGTGATTACCGGCGGCGCGCAGGCCGATCTCGGCCAGGGCTTCCACTACCAGCCGACGGTACTGGCGGGATGCTCGGCGGACATGGAGATCATGCGCAAGGAAATCTTCGGCCCGGTCCTGCCGATCCAGGTGGTCGATGACCTGGACGAAGCCATCGCACTGTCCAACGACAGCGAATACGGCCTGACCTCATCGATCTACACCCGCAGCCTGAGTGCGGCCTTGCAGGCGACCCGCTCGCTGGATTTCGGCGAGACCTACATCAACCGCGAGAACTTCGAAGCCATGCAGGGCTTCCATGCCGGCACGCGCAAATCGGGGATCGGCGGGGCGGATGGCAAGCATGGGTTGTACGAGTACACCCATAGCCATGTGGTCTATATCCAGGGCTGACAGCCTGGTTGTTGCTGATGGCCTCATCGCTGGCAAGCCAGCTCCCACAAACCTGTGGGAGCTGGCTTGCCAGCGATTGCAGTGGTGGATTCACTACTGCAGTTTCAGGTTCAAAACCGGTCATTGGGCTGCACCAGCCCCTGCTTTTTCATCTGCCGATACAGCGTCGAGCGCGCTACACCCAGTTCGCTCGCCGCTGCGCTGATGTTCCAGCGATGCCGGCGCAGGACCGCCAGCAGGTCCTCGCCTTGCGAGTGGCTGCCTGAAGGCGCAGGGCTGCCTTGCAGGAGGTCCTCCGGCAGGCAATCCAGGTCGATACAGCCGTTCTCCGCCAGGGCCACCGCATAGCGCAGGGCATTGAGCAACTGGCGGATATTCCCGGGCCATGGCGCATCGAGCAGGCACTGGCGCGCCTGGGCGGTGATTCGCATGCCCTGGGCTGCGAGCTGTGCATCCAGCAGGTGTCCGCGATCACTGCGTTCGCGCAAGGGTGGCAGGCGCAGGTGCATGCCGTTGAGGCGATAGAACAGGTCTTCGCGAAAGCCCTTGTCGCGCAGCATGGCCTGCAGGTCCTGGTGGGTTGCGCAGATCACCTGGATATCCAGCGCCACTGGTGTCGCAGCACCGATAGGCGAGATCTCGCGTTCGGCCAGCACCCGCAGCAGGCGCGTTTGCAGATGCGCAGGCATATCGCCGATTTCATCGAGGAACAAGGTGCCGCCATTGGCCAGTTCCAGCTTGCCCTTCATGCCTTTTTTCTCGGCCCCGGTGAAGCTGCCGCCGCGGTAGCCGAACAGCTCGCTTTCGATCAGGCTTTCCGGAATCGCCGCGCAATTGAGCGCGACGAAAGGCCCGCCCCGGCGCGCACTGGCCTGGTGGATGGCGCGGGCGAAGGCTTCCTTTCCGGTACCGGTTTCACCGGTTATCAGGATGGCGATGTCCTTGTCGAGGACCTTGCGCAGGCGCTGCACGCTGTGCTGCAACGTCGGGTCGGCACCGGCCAGGCGTTCCAGGTCGGGGTGGCGGGGTGGCCGGGCGCGAGTCGGCGCCGGTGCCGGTGTCTGTGCCAGGCCGTGCCTGGCCGAGGGAATGCGCAGGCTCAGGTCCAGCAGCGTGTCGTCATGCCGGGCGCGCAAGCGCAGGCCGCGGGCGCCGCCGTGGGTCTGGCGCAGCAGGTCATCGACCGCCATGGGCAGCAAACGGTCGATCAGGCTGCCGATCAAGCGGCCGTCGGCATTGCTGTCGTGGGCGACAAAGGCTGCGTGGTTGGCACCGATGACCCGACCCTCGTCGTCCAGGGCCAGCAATTGTTCGTTGGCCAGGTCGGTGATTTCGTCGATAGGCTTCAGGGAAAGGCTGAGCCGATCCCTGTAGCTCTGGCGGAAATGCGCGTTCTCGATCAGGCGGGCGTACAGGATCACCAGTTGCAGGGTCAGGTACTGGCTTTCCTTAGGCCCGTCGCTGTTCAGGCAGGTGGCATTCAGGCAGCCACGAAGCAGGCCCTGGGCATCGAAGATCGGAGCCACCGAGCAACTGAGCGCGGCATTGGCGTCGAGAAAATGCTCCTGGCGGTGAATGATCAGCGGCTCGGCGGCGGCCAGGGTGGTACCGATGCCGTTGGTACCGGCGATGGACTCGTCCCAGCGCGCCCCGACCACCAGTCCGGAGCGTACATACGGCGTGTGTTCACGGGGCAGGCGGGCGTCGAGGGTGATGCCCTGCTCATCGCTGAGCAGCACCGCAAAGCCCGCCGGGACCACGCGCCGGGCCAGGCCGCTGACGCCCTGGCCGGCGATGGCGAGGTACTCCTGGTGTTGCTGCTGGTGGCGGCGGATATCCGCAGCGCTGAGGATATCCAGGCGCGTGGCCGTGCCTGGGTCGAGCCTGTGCTGGACCACGCTGCGATACCAGGACTGGGCGATCAACCCGTCCGGACGAATCGCTCGACCAGGAAAATGCTCGCTGACGAAGGCCGCGAGTTCACTGGGATGGGGCTGCGCGCTATGCCGGGTCATGAACGGCTCCGTATCTTGTTGTCGGTGTAACGGGCCATGTTGCGTCACGGCACTAAGATAGCCGCAGGGGGGAAGCCGTGCCAAGGGACGGGAGTGAAGAGGGGAGAGGGAAGGGGTGCGCATCCCTGCGCGGGCGTGGCGATCAGAAGCTGTATTTCGCCGTCACCATCATGTTTCGTGGCTTGCCGTACACATCCCCACCATAGTCCACCGAGGTGGAGATGGCCGAGTAGTACTTGCGGTCGAAAATATTGTTGGCGTTGAGCTGCAGGTCGAGGTTACGGGTCAGCTGATAGCCCGCCATCAGGTCGGTGACCGCATAGGCGCCCTGTTCGAGCCGGTACGCGCCATTGGCGGTGGCGATATCGTTGTACATGCGGCTCTGCCAGTAGACGTTGCCGCCCACCCGCAACTTTTCCAGCGGACCTTCGAAGCGGTACACCGTGGACACCTTGAACAGATGCTCGGGTGTATCGGTGCTGAAGCGCTGGTTCTCGTTCTGCGGCTTGGCGTCATCCTTGAGGTAGTGGGTGCGGGCGTAGGTATAGCCGGCGCCGATCTGCCAGTTGCGAGTCAGCGCCCCTTGCAGCTCCATGTCGATGCCCTGGCTGCGCACCTGGCCGGAAGCCGCGTAGCAGTTGGTCGGGTCCACGCAGCCGGAGACGTCCGTGAGCGACACGCCACGGTTTTCCTGGTCGACGCGGAACAGCGCCACGCTGGCGTTCAGCGCCCCGTCGAAGTACTCGCCCTTGACTCCGACCTCGTAGTTCTTGCCTTCCACCGGCCTGATCGGGCTGCCGGATGCGTCCTTGTAGGCTTGCGGATTGAAGATGTCGCTGTAGCTGACATAGACCGAGTGGCTGTCGTCCAGCTCGTAGACCAGGCCGGCGTAGCGTGTGACGTTGCGGGTGACCTTGTAATCGGCCGCCGAGTTCTGCTTGTCGTCGTAGTCGTACCAGTCCAGCCGGCTGCCGAGGATCAGCTTGAGCGGGTCGGCCAGGCTCAGGCGAGTGGTCAGGTAAACGCCTTCCTGGTTGGTCACCTTGCGGCTGTTGCCGCTGTGCACGAAGTCCGGCTTGCCAGCGTTCAGCGGCCAGTTGGTGTCGTAGGGGCTGTAGTTGCGGGTGGTCATGTCGTAGATGCGCTTGCTGGCGCCGACCACCAGTTCATGGCTGCGGCCAAAGGCCTGGAACGGGCCGCTGGCGAACGCATCGACACCGGCCTGGTCTTCGTCGTGACCGGACTGGTAAACGGTGCGCGCCAGGCTCTTGTCGGGGGCCCAGCGCGACTGATAGGAGCCCGAGAACAGCGCGTCCTGCTGGGTATAGGAGGCATTGACCTGCAGCTTCCAGTCGTAGGCCAGTTGCTGGCGGATTTCGGCGAACAGGGTGTTGATGTCCTGGTCCTTGTCTTCCCAATCGGTGCCCGGGTTGTACGAGCGCGGCAGGTCGAGGTGATGGCCGTCGAGGCTGATCATCGACGAGCCCCAGAAGTAATTGGTCCGGTCCTTCTGGTGGGAGAAGCCCAGGGACAGCGTGGTGTCGTCGCTCAGGTCGGCTTCGGTGATGGCATAGAACAGGCCATGGGTCTCTTCGGCGCGATCGACGAAGCTGTTGGCATCCTGCCAGGACGTCACTACACGGCCACGCAGGGTGCCGCTGGCATTCAGCGGGCTGGAGGCATCCACTTCGCCGCGGTAGTCGTCCCAACTGCCGGCCGCACCGGTCAGGGTGACCTTCTGCTCGGCCAGCGGGCGCTTGCGGACCAGGTTGATCGCCGCCGACGGGTTGCCGGCGCCGGTCACCAGCCCGGTAGCGCCGCGGACGAGTTCGACCCGGTCGAACATCGCCAGGTTCGGCTGGGCGCCGACGGTCCAGCCCTGGTAGGTGCTGGGGATGCCGTCGTACATCAGGTTGTCGATATCGAAACCGCGCGAGGAGTAGGTCTGCCGGCCGGGGCCGCTGGACTGGCTGAGGAACAGGCCGGGGGTGTACTTGACCACGTCGTTGATGCTGGTCATGGCCTGGTCGTCCATGCGCTGGCGTGTCATCACGGTGACCGCCTGGGGTGTTTCGCGCATCGTCATCGGCAGCTTGGTCGCGGTGGACATGATGCCCGTGGTGTAGGACGAACTGCCCTCGGTGGTGCTGCCGAGCTGGGTGTTGCTGATTTGCGTCGCGCCCAGTTCCAGGGTCTCGGGTGGCGTCTGCGCGGGCGTCGTGCTCGCTTCGTCAGCGATTGCCGACAGGGAACCGGCCATGCAGATCGCTACGGACAGCAGATTGAGTGAAGGACGAAAGAGACGGGGAGGTACCGGGACAGCCATGCCATGCTCCTAATGAAAAACAAAGTGCTTATGAGAATTGTTAACAATAATGATGGCAAGATTTGCTGGCACGGGGAAGGGCAAGGTGCAAAAAGATCGGACCCAGGAAAAAGCCGATGACATTTCCCCTGTCGAAGCCAGGGTATCGTGATACTTTTTAGTGTGCTTACAGGTTTAGGTTGTATCGTTAAACGGCTTGATCTCTTCGAAATTAGATAATATGTTAATTAAATAATAAGATCGGAGGATGCCATGTTCCTGTCATCGAGCGAGCAGGCCGGCTTCGAGCGCTGGTGCCAGTCCCTGCGCAGCATTTGCGGCAATTTCAGCACCCTGCCTTCGAGCCTTACCCGCCACTTCATCGGCGAGATCCACAGCCAGGCCATCGGTGCCCTGGACACCGCCCATATCCGTACCAATGCCCGCCTGATCAGCCGCGAATTGATCGGCGTGGACAGCGATGACAGCCATTGCTTCCTGATCTACCAGCGCAGTGGCCGCCAGCGGATTCGCCAGGCGGGCATGGAGGTCGAGCTGGGCCCCGAGGACATCGCCTTGGTGGACTCGGCGCGGCTGTTCGAGATCGAGCCGCTGGGCCTGGTCGAAAACATTTCCGTGCACCTGTCACGGGATATCGTTACCCGCCAGTTCAAGGGCGATAACCTGTTCGGCAAACTGTCGCGCAACAATGTGTCCAGCCGCATGGTGCGCTCGCTGGTGCAATCGATCGGCCTGCTCGGCGACGGCGCGGCCAATGGCGATGACGGCCAGGCCATCCAGAACGCGCTGGTGTCGCTGGTGCTGCCGGCGATGTCCGGGCAGGCGCAGGGAGAAAACCCGCTGCTGCACAGCGACAGCCTGTTCGCCACGGCGCTGCGCCTGGTGGACGAGTCGCTGCAGGATGTCGATCTCGGCCCTGCCTATCTGGCGGATCAACTGCACACCTCGGTGCGCAGTCTTTACCGGTTGTTCGAGGAACACGGCGAAAGCGTCTCGCGCTACATCCTTCGCACCCGTCTGACGAAAGTGGCCCATGACCTGTGTTGTCACACCCTGCGCAGCCAGTCGATCACCCAGATCGCCTTCAAGTGGGGCTTCGTCGATGTCGCCCATTTCAGCCGCGCGTTCAAGCGCCAGTTCGAGGTTTCGCCCCGGGATTACCGGGCACACGCCTTCCAGCTGTAGGCACTGGCAAGAAATGCCAACTGCATTGGCGGTGACAGTCAAGCGCCGCCTTGCGGCACGACTTCTAATACTCCTGCGTAGTGCAGAGCCTGCTAATGCTTGACCTGCGGGGCAGGCTGCCTTGCGGGCGCATAACAACAATAAATGTGTCGCTGGAGTCCGAAACACATGAAAACCCTTTTCCTGCTGGCGGGCCTGCCCGTGCTGCTTTCGACCCTGCATGCCTCGGCTGCCGACGCCCCGCCGAGCGCTCCCGCACAGGTCGATGCGAAACGCCTGACCAATGCCAACCTCGAACCGGGCAACTGGATGAGCCATGGTCGTACCTACGACGAGCAGCGCTATAGCCCGCTGGACGCGGTGAACGACAGCAACGTCGGCCAGCTCGGCATGGCCTGGACCACCCGGCTGGATATCGACAGCGGCACCGAGGCCACACCCATCGTGGTGGACGGAGTGATGTACACCACCGGAGCCTTCAGCATCGTCTATGCGATGAATGCCGCGACCGGCGAGATGCTGTGGAAATACGACCCCCATGTGCCGCCGGCCAATCTCAGCCAGGGTTGCTGCGGCCCGGTCAACCGCGGTGTCGCGGTGTGGAACGGCAAGGTCTACGTTGGCAGTTTCGATGGCCGCCTGGTCGCCCTCGACGCGGCCACCGGCAAGGAAGCCTGGTCGGTGGACACCATCATCGACCGCAGCAAGAGCTACTCCATCACCGGCGCGCCGCGTATCGTCAAGGGCAAGGTGCTGATCGGCAACGGCGGCGCCGAGTTCGGCGTGCGCGGCTATGTCACCGCCTACGACGCCGAGACCGGCAAGCAGGCCTGGCGCTTCTACACCGTGCCGGGCGATCCCAAATTGCCGCCGGAAAACCCGGCCATGGCCATGGCGATGAAGACCTGGACCGGCGACGGCTGGGTGAAGTGGGGCGGTGGCGGCACCGCCTGGGACTCCATGGCCTACGACCCGGAACTCGACCTGCTGTACATCGGCACCGGCAACGGCTCGCCATGGAACTACCAGTTCCGCAGCCAGGGCAAGGGCGACAACCTGTTCGTTTCGTCGATCCTGGCCCTGCGCCCGGACACCGGTGAATACGTCTGGCACTACCAGGTCACCCCGCAGGACCGCTGGGACTACACCGCGACCCAGCACATGATCCTCGCCGACATCACGATCGACGGCCAGGTGCGAAAGGTCCTGATGCAGGCACCGAAAAACGGCTTCTTCTATGTGCTCGACCGCACCAACGGCAAGCTGCTTTCGGCGAAGAACTACGTCCCGGTGAACTGGGCCAGCGAGATCGATCTGAAAACGGGCCGGCCAGTGCTGACCGGCGCGGCGGATTACTCGAAAGAACCCAAGGTCGTACAGCCAAGTTTCCTCGGTGGCCACAATTGGCACCCGATGTCCTACAGCCCCAGGACCGGCTACGTCTATATCCCGGCCCAGCACACCCTGGCCGAGCTGAAGGCGGCCAAGGAACCGATGTTCTTCCCTAACAAATCGGTGCTCAACTTCGGACTCGACGTACCGGACGTGCCGGAAGATCCGAAGGCCTTCAAGCAGATCCGCGATGCCTGGACCGGCGAGCTGATCGCCTGGGACCCGGTCAAGCAGGCCCCGGCCTGGAAGCAGGAATACGCCAGCGCCGGCAACGGCGGCACCCTGAGCACCGCCGGCAACCTGGTGTTCCAGGGCACCGCAGACGGTCGCGTGGTGGCCTACAGCGCCGACAAGGGCGAGAAGCTCTGGGAGCACCGTGCCAACTCCGGGGTCATGGCCGGGCCGATCACCTATACCGTGGGCAAGGATCAGTACGTGGCCTTTTCCGTAGGCTGGGGCGGGATCCTGCCGTTGCTGACCGGCTCGCTGACCAACAAGGCCAAGGTCCAGTCCGAGTCGCGGATCATTGCCTTCAAGCTGGGAGCCAAAGGTGAGCTACCCCCGCCGAAGCAGGCGCCGGTGTTCCCCAATGTCGAGCTGGAGCTGACAGCCTCACCGGAGCAACTGGCCCAGGCGCGCAACCTGTTCAATGGCCTGTGCGCCGGCTGTCATGGCCTGAATGCGGTGGCCGGCGGGGTCGTCCCCGACCTGCGCTACCTGACGAAGGAGAAGCACCAGGCTTTCCCGGCGTTCGTCAGCGGGGCCTTGATCTACCGCGGCATGCCGAACTTCTCCGACATCCTCAAGGCCGAGGATATGGAGCTTATCCGCCAGTACCTGGTCAAGCGCACCCATGATCTTCAAGCCGATCTGAAGGCCAGCGCCGCCAACTGAGTTCGATTCATTACCCAGGCGACCCCGGAAACGGGGCCGTCCGGGGCTCTGCACGCCAACAAAAACAACAACGAGAGTCCATCATGAAGAGCTTCAACGCCCCGGCCCTTGCGCTCGGCCTCACACTGTTCGGCGCTACCTGCACGGCCCTGGCCGATGTCAAACCCGACCCCGGTGATTACACTGCGCTGCCCAAGGGCACCGATGTGGTGGTGCTCTATCAACAGAACCCGCGGGGCGACAAGGTCTACTCCGGCGGCAAGAAGGTCGCCGACGATCTTGACCTGGACATGACGGTGGGCGTCCTGCGCCTGATCCACTTCACGGACTTCTTCGGTACCGGCTACACCTGGGACCCGCAGATCGTCATCCCCTTCGGCCAGCAGGATATCGGTGCGACCCATACGAAGAATTCCGGGCTCGGCGACATCACCTTCGGCGGTACGCTGTGGACCATCGGCGACCTGGAGCGCAACGAACACCTGGGCTGGTCGGTGTTCTTCACCGCGCCGACCGGCAGCGACAAAAACGAAGGCTTTGCCCTCAGCAACAACCGCTGGGCGGTGGATTTCCAGGTCGGCTACATCAAGGGCCTGACGGAGCGGATCACCTGGGATGTGATCGCCGAGGCCGAGTTCTACCAGGACCAGCGCTCCACCGATGCGAAAAAGGACACCCTGCTGCAACTGCACAACCACCTTCGCTACAACTTCACCCGGGATACCTATGCGGCGCTCACCTACCGGCACAACTGGGGCGGCCGCGAAACCCTGGATGGCGTGACCCTGGCCACCAGCCGTGACAATGGAACCGTCGGCTTCACCGTGGCGACCATGGTCAACAAGCAGTTGCAGGTGATGGGGCAGGTGATGCACGACACCTCGGTGCGCGAGGGCGTGAAGATCGATAATTCGTTGCAGTTCAGGCTGGCGTATTTCTATTGAGATCCCTTGGGGCTGCAAAGCAGCCCCAAAATCGCTCTGACACTCCTACTTTCGACCCCCAACCCAAGTCCCCCAACCCCCAGCCCCAAGCCTGATAGCCCTATGCCCAACCGCCGGTTTATGGTCCACTCAGCCCCTTTGTGCGGGACCGGATGGAAAGCCTTATGAATGACAACGAGCGGCAACGCGCCGCACACCGCCGCGCCGCCCTGGGTGCGCTACTGCTCACCAGTACCGGCGCCTTGGCCGATACCGCTGTCGATGTCGATCCCGTGGTGATCAGCGCCACGCGCACCGGCGACGAGTGGGCCCAGGCCGCATTGTCCGCCAGCGTGGTCGATGCCGCCGACAGTCGCGGCGAACAGGCGCTGACCCTCGGCAACCTGCTCTCCGGCGTGCCGGGGGTTGTGGTGCAAAGCCGCTACAACGCCGCCCAGGGGCTGCGCCCGGCGATCCGCGGCTTCGGCTCACGCTCCAGCTTCGGCGTGCGCGGCATTCGCGTGCTGGTCGATGGCGTACCGCTGACCATGCCCGATGGCCAGACCGAGCTGGACGGCTTCGACCTGGGCCTGATCGAGCGCATGGAAGTGCTGCGCGGACCGGCTGCCGTGCTCTATGGCAACGGCGCGGGCGGGGTGCTGGCGATCGAGACCCGCGAGCCGGGCGACCACCCCGGTGTGTCCGGCGATGTCAGTGTCGGCAGCTACGGTTTCCGCCGGCAGAGCGTGGAAGCCAGCGGCACCGAGGGCAATTTCGGCGCCCTGGCCGCGGTCAGTTCGACCCAGTCCGACGGCTATCGCCAGCACGCCACCAGCGAGGCCAACAACCTCACCGGCAAGCTGCGCTGGTGGGGCGAAACGGGGCGCCTGGCGCTGACCCTGCACGCCCTCGATAACCGCTCGGAGGACCCGGGCGGGTTGACCTTGGGGCAGGTTCGTGCCGACCGCAACCAGGCCCGTCCGCAAAGCCTGAGCTTCGATTCCGACGAGCGCATCAGGCAGCAGCGTCTGTCGCTGGTGTGGGACGGACAGCCGCTTGGAGAAGATACCTACCAGATCCGCAGCTATGTCGGTCAACGGGATTTCGAGAATCGCCTGCCATTGGCCGCCAACGGCCAGACGAGCTATGAGCGGTTGTTCGCCGGCGCCGGCGCCAACTACACCCATGTCGCCGACTGGTTCGGCCTCAAGCACTGGTTCACGTTCGGAGGCGACCTTGAATCCCTGCGCGACGACCGTGATCGCAACAACAACATCCTCGGGGGCGAGAAGGGGGCGCTGACCTCCCGTCAACGTGAAGAGGCCCGCAGCCTCGGCCTGTTCGTGGAAAACCGCACCGAGCTTGGCGAGAACTGGCTGCTCAGCCTGGGCCTGCGCCACGACACCGTACGCCTGAGCGTGGACGATCACTACCTGCGTGATGGTGACGACTCCGGCAAGCGCAACCTGCGTGACCTCAACTACAGCGTTGGTCTCAGTTATCGCCTGGATCCGTCCCACACGATCTACGCCCGCGTCGCTACCTCCTTCGAGACGCCGACTGTCAGCGAACTGGCCAATCCCAATGGTGGCGGCTTCAACAGCAGCCTGGAACCGGCGGAGGCGCTCAACCAGGAGGTCGGTTTCAAGGGTGAAACTGCGCATTGGCGCTACGAAGCCGTGGTGTACCGCATCGATACCCGTGACGAACTGGTGCCCTACGTCGATGGCCGCACGTTCTACCGCAACGCCGGTTCGACCCGCCGCGACGGCCTGGAGCTCAGCGCGCGCTGGCAGCCGGACGAACACTGGCAGGTCAGCACGGCCTACAGCCTCAACGACTACACCTACCGCAGTTTCGAAAATGCCGACGGCAACCGCCTGCCCGGCATTCCCGTGCAAAGCCTGTTCGGTGAAGTTTCCTACAGCCGTGACAATTGGTATGCACGCCTGAACACCTCGGTGTTCGACCGCCAGTACGCCGACAGCGGTAATACCGCACGGGTCGGTGGCTATGCGCTGGTCAACCTGCGCCTGGGCATGCAGCTCAAGGGCTGGGCGGAAAACGTGGAGCCCTATGTAGGGCTGGATAACCTGACGGACCGTCGCTACTACGACAACCTGCGGATCAATGACAGCGGCGGTCGCTACTACGAGCCGGCACCGGGACGTACCGGGTATGTGGGGGTGAAGGTGAGCTTCTGACGCGCCAGGCATGCGGCATTCAGTAGCAGCCAAGTGCTATCACTGGGCGCCATGACTGAAGTAGTCTTGCCCGACGTTGTCCTTCACTTTCATGCAAGGAGCTGGCACATGCGACTGTCCCCGACGGGCCTGGACCTGATCAAACGCCGCAACGGACTGACCCTCAAGGCCCGCCAGGATGTCAGCGGCCTGTGGTTCATCGGTTATGCCCACTATGGCGATGTCAGCGAAGGCATGGAGATCACCCAGCCCGAGGCCGAGGCCAAGCTGGAACACGAGATTGGCCGTTTCGAGACGCAACTGGCCGGGATGCTGACGGTTCCGGTCAGCCAGGGCCAATGGGACGCGCTCTTGCTGCTGGTGTTCGATTACGGCCTGGCGCGTCTGCGCAACTCGATCCTGCTGCGCCACGTCAACGCCGGCGATTTCGAAAACGCAGCGGCGGAGTTTTCCAAATGGATCCAGGTCCGTGGGCGACCGGATATCGGCATGGTCAAGCGCCGCGATGCCGAACGGCAGATGTTCCTGCAAGGCTCGCCGGCAGCCTGAGGGCATGCTAAAACCTCGGGGGTCATTCATTCTGTAAATGCCCCCATGCCTGCCATTGCGAAACCCGCTAGAACCCTGTTCGACCTCGATCTGCTACGCGCGATCGTGGTGGTCGCCGACTGCGGCAGTTTCACCACCGCCGCCTCGCGCCTGCACTCCACCCAATCCACCATCAGCCAGAAGGTCCGCCGCCTGGAAGACATGGTCGGCCACCGCCTGCTCGAACGCGGCAACCGCGACGTGCTGCCCACCGATGCCGGCCAGACCCTGCTCGGCTATGCCCGGCACATGCTGGCGCTCAACGACCAGATGCTCGAAGCCCTGGCCGGAGCAACCGTAGGCGTTACCGTGCGTTTGGGCGTGCCGGAGGATTTCGTCGGCGGCCGCACCACCAAGGCCTTGTCCGCCTTCAACCGCAAGCATCCCGAGGTCAAGCTGGAAGTCGCCAGCGGCCTGTGCCGGGACATCGCCCAGAGCTACGACAACGGCGAGCTGGATCTGGTGCTGTTGAAGCAACGGCGCAACGGTAGGGAAGGGGTGGCCAGTTGGTCGGAAGAACTGTCCTGGATCGACAGCGCGAAGAATCCGGCGCTGCAACTGGACCCGATCCCGCTGGTGACCTTCCCGCCCCGGGGTTTGTACCGTGACGAGATCATCAATGCCGTTGAAGGCCTTGGGCGGCGTTGGCGGATCGCGTTCACCAGCTCCAGCCTCAGCGGAATCCAGGCGGCAGTGGCGGACGGGATGGGCATCAGCCTGCTGCCTCCGCGGGCAGTCACCGCAGACCATCGGGTGCTGGGGGCAAAGGACGGGCTGCCGGTGGTGGACAGCTACGAAATCGTGGTGGTGCACCGGCCGACGGCGGAGCCGATGGTGAAGGAGCTGGGGGTTGTGCTGGCGGGGTTGCTGGATCAGGAATGAGTGCTTGACCTCGACGGCCTCATCGCTGGCAAGCCAGCTCCCACAGGTTTTGTGTGCACCGCAAACCTTGTGGGAGCCGGCGTTGCCGGCGATGAGGCCCTCACAGACACCCATAAAAAAGCCCGCCATCCACCGGCGGGCTTTCTCATTCAGGCTGCGAGCCCGACGTCACTCAACGCTTCGGGTTCAGCGTCAGGTGCACGTTGCGGTTCACATCCTTGTACAGCAGGTAGCGGAACGGGCCAGGGCCACCGGAGTAGCAGGCCTGCGGGCAGAACGCGCGCAGCCACATGAAGTCACCGGCTTCCACTTCCACCCAGTCCTGGTTCAGGCGATACACCGCCTTGCCTTCGAGCACGTACAGGCCGTGCTCCATGACGTGGGTTTCGGCGAACGGAATCACGCCGCCCGGCTGGAAGGTAACGATGTTGACGTGCATGTCGTGACGCATGTCCGCCATGTCGACGAAGCGGGTGGTGACCCAGGCGCCGTCGGTACCCGGCATCGGGATCGGGGTGATGTCCTGCTCGTTGGTGACGAACGCTTCTGGATGCGGCAGGCCTTCCACGGCTTCGTAGTGCTTGCGGATCCAGTGGAAGGTGACATTGGCCTTGCTGTTGTTGCGCAGGCTCCATTCGGCCGCCGGCGGGATGAAGGCGTAGCCACCCGGCTTGAGCGTGTAGTTCTTGCCCTGCAGGGTGATGTCGACTTCACCCTCGACGACGAACAGCACCGCTTCGGCGTTCTTGTCCAGTTCAGGACGCTCGCTGCCGCCTTCCGGAGCCACCTCGACGATGTACTGGGAGAAGGTTTCGGCGAAACCGGACAGCGGGCGGGCGATGACCCACATGCGCATCTTGTCCCAGAAGGGCAGGTGGCTGGTGACGATATCGCGCATCACGCCCTTGGGAATGACGGCATAGGCCTCGGTGAACATCGCACGGTCTGTCAGCAGCTCGGTCTGAGCCGGGTGCCCGCCGTGAGGGGCGAAGTAGGATTTGGACATGGACAGTCTCGGGGTGTTTGTTGTTGTGACCCCGGGAGCGCCTGTAACGGGCGTTCTACCGGGGCTGCCGCTCTACAGTATGAGCATCGCGGTGCATCCACAAATTAAATGTTGGAATCCGTTCTATTCGCTTTGTGAATGGGCGCCATCATGCACCACTGCGTCGAAGGCTCAGAATAGCCACTGCACGCCCAACGAATATCCCGCCTGGTTTCCTTCGTCATGGGCGAATCGGGTATTGGCCTCGGCAAATACCCCCAGCTGTTCGGTCACCATCAGTTGCGCGCCGAGCTGCGCGCGCCCGAAGCTCTTGTCGACCTTCGCCAGGTCCGCGACCCGCACGCGCCCGTCCGCCCGGGCTGCCAGGTCGATCTCGTCCAGTCGCCCATCCGCCAGCTCCCGCACCCAGCGCACGCTGGCGTAGGGCTTGACCCGCATGCCGGCACCCAGCCCGAGTTCGCCACGCAGGCGCCAGCCCAGGCTGGCCTCGAGCCCGTCGTAGTCCTGCTTCTCGTAACCCAGTGCGGTACGCAGCGCTTCGTCTTCATGGAAGTCATCGATGCGGTAATGCACGTAATCCAGCCCCGCCAGCGGCCCGGTCTTCAAGCCTCCAAGGTCGAAGTCATGGCCACCCTCCAGCCGCGCGCCCCAGAACAGCGCGGAGGTATCCCCGGACAGGCGCTGGTCAAGCAAAACCGGGCCGTTGTTGGCCTGGATGTACACCGAGCGGCGGGTGTCGAAACGGGTATGCCCGGCACTCAGCTCACCCGCCAGCCACTGCGCTGCGCCATCATCGAGCAGGCCGAACAGGCCGGCTTGCCAGGTATCGCCTTCGACCCGCCCGCCATGCTCCAGGCTGTCGCGGCTGCGCTCGAAGCCCAGGCTGGCACCGACGGTCAGCGCATCGCTCAGCCGGTAGTCGCCCAGCACATGCACGCCGACGCGCTTGGACTCCGGGTTGCCGGCCACATCGAATCCGCTGTCGGGCGACACCTCGCCCTCGACGCCAACCTCGCCATCGAAGCTGCCCACGGTCCGCTGGCTGTCCAGCAAGCTCAACCAGCGGCGGTCATGCAGTCGCGTCATGGCCTGATGCTGGCGCTGCAACTGGTCTTCCATTTGCCGCGCCATGGCCCCACCGGACGCGGTGGAGGCGAGCAGGTCGGCGTTGGTCAGCTCCAGTACCAGGCGCGTCAGCAGCCGCGAAAAATCCCGCAGGCGCTGGTCGATGCGCTCCTGACCGAAGGCGCCGGTGAGCACGGTCTGGTTGTCTTCGTTCGGGTCGTGCCAGGTGGACCCACCCGGAATCGCCGGGTTGTCGGTCTGCTCGTAGCCGTCCAGATCACCCAGCTCCCAATTGGTCGCCTCGATGAACAGCACTGGCACATTCAGGCCCTCGAAGCTTGCGCCATCGCTGCAACAGCCTGTGCCAGCAGGGTAGGCGGGATTCAGGCCGGGGTTGGTGAACAGGTCGATCTTCAACTCCCCGGCGATACGCATGAGCTGGTCGCGGTACGCGCCGAGGGCCGGGTTGTCGGCGGCATTGCTGCCGGCATGGGCGTACATCTTGTCGCCTGTGACCAGGCTATCGAGGTTGATCATCCCCAGCAGGTTGGCGCGCTGGCTGTCGCTGAGGGCCGCGACGTAGGCCCGGGAGCCGCGCAGCCCTTCTTCTTCGGCACCAAAGCCGACCACTTCCAGGCCGTTCTCCAGTTGCACGCCGCCGAGGTTGCGGGCGATCTCGGTCAGCACCGCCGCGCCCGAGGCATTGTCGTCCAGGCCTTGCAGGGTCGGGCGCCCGAAATAGGTGTCGAAGTGCGCACCCAGCACCACATAGTTGCTGCTGGTCCCGGCGGCGGAGGCGATGACGTTCTGCGAACTGCGTGTGCCGGCCCAAGTGAAATCCTGGCGGCTGGTCTGGTAGCCATAGGCCAATTGCGCCTGCATCCAGTCGGCAGCGCCGGCGAAATTGGCGGTGCCGCGATAACGGCCGGGATAGTCGTGGATCAGGCGATCCAGGGTCTGGCTGGCATATTGCCCGTAGTCATAGGCGCCAGCCCCCAGGGGGAGCAAGGCGGATCCGAGGGCAACGGCGATGGCGAGGGGTTTGAGCACGGCACTTGTCCTTGTGTGTCGGTAGGCGTTGGCATCTTGTCGATGCGCTGGCGCAAGGACAGCAGGAAATGGGCCGATATGTGACAGGCTTGGGTAAATTGTCGGATTTGTCCGGTGTCGTTGTCGTATTCGGCACGAATTGTTTAATGCCTTGTTACGCTTTTGCAGCGCCTTCTGCGACACCACGCCGCACCCTTCGGGCGCCCTGCGCTGGCCCCTCCTGTCCTCGCGTGCGAAAATGCCGCCCCGTGAAAAGCTGGAATGAACAGCTTCCCTGCGCAAGCGTGCACCTTCCCCAAAGGATGGTTACATGAACGACCTACTGACCCGGCGCAAGGTTCTCGCCGGGCTCGGCCTGGCGGGGCTCGCCGCCCTGACCGGCTGCGATACCTCGCCCAAGCTCGACTTCAAATACGGCAAGGACCTGAGCAACAAGATCCTCGGCCGCTCCTTCAAGCTCCAGGATGTCCACGGCGATACCTACGCGCTGTCGAGCTTCTACGGCTCCATGCCGATGGTGTTCTTCGGCTTCACCCAGTGCCCGGCGATCTGCCCGACCACCCTGGCGCGTGCGGTGCAGATCAAGAAACTGATGGGCCGTGACGGCGATTTCCTCAAGGTGGTGTTCATCACCCTGGATCCGGAACGGGATACCCCGCAGGTACTCGAAGACTATGTGAAGGCCTTCGACCCGACCTTCACCGCGCTGTCCGGCACCCCGGAACAGATCGCGGCCACCGCCAAGGAATTCGGCGTGTTCTACGAGAAGGTACCGCTGGGCGACAGCTACACCGTGTCGCACTCGTCCACCAGCTTCGTCTTCGATTCCCGTGGCCGCCTGCACCTGGGATTGTCCCATTCGCTGACGGCGAAGGAATGCGCCGAAGACCTGCTGACCCTGATGGAGATCTGCTGATGCTGCCGATTCGCAAACCCCTGGCCGTCCTGGCCCTGTGTGCCGCCGCCCTGCCGGCGCTGGCGCAAACCACCGTGGAAAATGCCTGGGCCCGTGCCAGCGTGGCCAACCAGCATTCCTCCGGCGCGTTCATGACCCTCACCTCCGATACCGACGCCAAGCTGGTCGCCGTGCAGTCGCCGGTCGCCAAGGATGTGCAGATCCATGAAATGAAGATGAACGGCGACGTGATGACCATGGGGCCGGTCTCGAGCCTCGACCTGCCGGCCGGCAAGGCGGTGAGCCTGGATGCCAACGGCTATCACGTGATGCTCATGGGCCTGGCTCACCAGCTCAAGCAGGGTCAGGAAGTACCGCTCACCCTGGTGATCGAGGATGCCAAGGGCAACAAGGAAAACCTCGAGATCAAGGCGCCGGTGCGCTCCTTGACCGAGGGTGAGCCGGAAATGAAGCACGGTCACGTGCATCAGTGATTTCACGGGCTTCGTCGCCCGGTTGGCTTGTGTCTTGAAGGTCCGTCAGTAGATCGCATCAGGGCTGACAGGTGCTTGTCATGACTTCTCCCGCGCCCTTGAGATCGAGCGCCGCGCGGGCGGCGCTCGGTCTGGAGAGCGCTGAAGATCTCCCGGCAAGCGCCTAGTGGCCCTAACGCGGTTCTCTGACGGGCACGTCGCAGCCACCAAAACCGATACCCACACCACAAATACCCCGCACCCCAAACACCCCCTTCCCGCTATTTCCCGCCACCCGTCCGGCCGCTTCGAACCAAAGCGAATCCTTGTACCGCCATGAACTCACACATCATGTACGGCAAACGTCGTGCATCCCTAGTTTTCTATGAGGTGAAAGATCATGGCTAACAATGAAAACCGCACTGGCTCCAAGCAAGGCGGCGGCAACCCGGGCAACTTTGCCAACGATCGGGAAAAAGCCTCCGAAGCCGGTCGCAAGGGCGGGCAACATTCGGGTGGCATGAATCAGGATCGGCAGAAAACCCAGGACTCCGGCCGCAAGGGTGGCCGTTCCTGACGCGGTAGCGTAGTGAATGACGGGGCATAGCCATGCCCCGTTCGTCTGGCGCATCGGAGGCCTCGGCCTTGATGCGCCATTTGCTGTTGTGAAGAACTTTCCTGGAGAACATGGCCATGAACAAAGGCGCAGCCCTGTTGCTGCTGTCCGGCCTGCTGGCCCTGGGCGGCTGCTTCGACAATTCCGATCATCCCGGCAAGGATTCCGATCCGAGCAAGCCATCGCTGCAAATGCAGCAACCGCAATCGGAAAGCCCTGCCTCGCAACTGGCGCCAAGCAAGGACAGCGACAACTGATCATCCCGATCAAACCTTCCGCACCTCCTGGTAGTCATTAGTGGTAACAGACCTATGACCAGGAGGTGCACCATGACCTTTCTTTGCCTGCTACGTGGATGCCAGTGGCGTTGGATGCCGGTGAGCGATGCCGGGCAGAGCGACTGCGAATGCTGCGAGCGTTGCGGTGCCTTGCGTCATCACCTTCTGCAACTTCCGCGTCGCTAGGAGTCCGCCATGCCTCGTGCAATCTGGAAGGGCGCGATCAGCTTCGGCCTGGTGCATATCCCGGTCGCCCTGGCATCCGCCGTGCGCAGCCAGCGGGTCGATTTCGACTGGCTCGACCAACGCAGCATGGACCCGGTGGGCTACAAGCGGATCAACAAGGTCACCGGCAAGGAAATCAGCAAGGAACATATCGTCAAGGGTGTGGAATACGAGAAGGGCCGCTATGTGGTGATCAGCGAGGACGAGATCCGCAAGGCCCGGCCGGAGGCGACCCAGACCATCGATATCTTTTCTTTCGTCAATGCCGGGGACATTCCCTTGCAGCACTTCGACACGCCTTACTACCTGGCGCCGGACAAGCGCGGCGGCAAGGTCTACGCCTTGCTTCGCGATACGCTGGAAAGCACCGGCAAGGTGGCCTTGGCCACGGTGGTGCTGCATACCCAGCAGCATTTGGCACTTGTGCGGCCACTGGACGAGGCGCTGGTGCTGATTACCTTGCGCTGGCCAGACGAAGTGAAGGACCTCGACAGCCTGGAGCTGGATGACAGCGTGACCCATGCCAAGGTCAGCAAGGCCGAACTGGACATGGCCAAGCGCCTGGTCAAGGACATGAGCGGCAGCTGGACACCCGAGGATTACCGCGACGAGTTTCGCCAGACCATCATGGACCTGGTGGAAGAAAAGGCCTCCAAGGGCAAGATCAGCGTGGTCGAGCAACCGGGCGAGGAAGGCGAGGGCAAGGGCGCCGATATCATCGACCTCACCGAACTGCTCAAGCGCAGCCTGGGTGGCAAGGCCAAGCCGGCGCCGAAGAAGAAGACGTCGCGCAAGGCCTCTTGAACCGGCCCCGGGGCAGGCTTGCGCTCAATCAAGCCATCAGCGACCTGAGATAGTCGCCGAAGCCACCCCGGGCGCGGCTGTCCATGCGGCTGCTGGTGGTCACACTGTTGCGCGCCGTCCATACGATGGTTGCCCCGCACGCCTGCAGGTCTTCGATCAGTTGCACATCCTCGTTCAGCGCCAGCGGGCGGAAGCCGCCCACCCTTTGGTAGGCGCGGGCGCAGATTCCCAGGTTGGCGCCGTGGATATGCCGGTGTCCTTCGCGCATCTGGTAGTGCTCCAGGTAGCGCTCGCGCAGTGCCGGGTCTTGCTCGGCCTGCCATTGCTCGATATGCACCGTGCCACACACCGCGTCGGCGGCGAAGTCCAGCTGGCACAGGAGCCAGTCCGCCGGTACGCAGCTGTCGGCATCGGTACAGGCCAGCCATCGGGCGCCACGCTGCAGCATCAGCTCGGCGCCGGCACGGCGCGCCTGGCCGACATTGCGCACCTCCACCTCCAGGGTGTCCACGCCGAAGCAGCGGGCGATTTCGGCACTGGCGTCGGTGCAGCAGTCCAGCACGACCATGACTTCGACCCGATGTCCCAACGCTTCGGCTGCATCGGCGGCGGTACGTACGGCAGCCAGGCACAGGGGCAGGGTATCGGCTTCGTTGTGGGCGGGGATGATCACGGCAATCATGGGCAGGTCTCGTCGAGGTCGATCACGCTGGGCTGGCAACTCCAGTACTCCAGCAAAAAATCCGCTTCTTCATGACGCAGCACGCGGTACAGCGGCAGGCGCTCTTCCAGCAGGGCGTGCACCTGGCGGCCGTTCTGCGGGCAGCCATCGATGGGGTGCAGCCAGTGACAGGCGAGCAGCCCGCCGTCCTCGCCCAGGCTGGCCACTGCCTGCTCGATCACTTGCAACCACTGCTCCGGGTCGAGGTAGTAGCCGATCTCGCCAAGCACGATCAGGTCGAAACTGCCGCCGGGCCAGTCCCCGGGCAGGCGTCCTTGCCCCACCTGCACATTGCGCAGGCCGCCCAGGCGCTGGCGGGCAAGGGCTACGGCGGTACCGTCGAGGTCATGACAGACCAGCTCGGTGCAGCGTTCGGCCAGCGCCGCGCTCAGCTCCCCGTTGGCACAGGCCGGCTCGAAGATCCGCTCGTAGAACTGCCTGGGCAGGCTGGCCATGACCAGTTCGCGCTTGCGCTTTTCGTACCAGCGGGTGCGGAAGGCCCAAGGGTCGTCGCTGGAGGCGAACAGGTCGGCGAAATAGCGCGCATCCACACTCATCGGAACACCAGTTCGAAAGGTTGCATCAGGCACTCCAGGGTTTCCGCCGGGAGCACCGGCGGGCGCTCGCCATCGGATTCGATCTGGCTGAGATGGGCGGCAATCGCCCGTTGCTTGCGTTGCACGGCATCGGCGTCCAGTTGCACCTTGCAAGCCCGTTCCCAGGGCAGCCGCGGATCCTCGGGCTGCGCCCAGTACCAGGCCCACACCGGCACTTCAAGCAGGGTTGCGCCCTTGGCCTGCGCCGCCTGGGCACAGGCGCGGCCAACCGCCTCGTGGTCGCAATGGCCGTCGCCACGCCAGGTGCAGAGCAGCAGGTCGTCGGGCCGCAGCAATTGGCCCAGGTGGCCGACCAGGTAGGCTTCGTCGCGGGCTACCGCGGTGTCCTTGAGCGACAGGCGCTGCCAGTCCAGGGCCTGCAGGTCCAGGCCGAGCCGGTGCAGGGCGTTGCGGCTTTCCTGGGGGCGCTGGCGACGCAGGCGATGCTCCGTCCACTGTTGCGAGCCGGGATGGCTGGCCTCGCCATCGGTGGCCGAGATCAGCAGCAGGTCCTGCTCGCGCCCGCGCAGGCTGGCGAGCAGGCCGCCGCAGGCGAGGATCTCGTCGTCAGGGTGAGGCGCCACCACGATCAGGCGGCGCCCCGGTGGGCACAGCTGCTCGGGGGTGATCCAGGTGGCCCTGGCCAGATGGGCCGACTGCTGCCATTGCGCGGGTGTGGTCGCCGGCCCACGGAACAGGTCTTCGCTCATAGCTGCCAGGCTCCCGCCGGCACCTGGGCCAGTTGTTGACCGAGGACGGCGAGATCGCGTTCGGCATGGCTCTGGCGCAGGAAGACCGGCAGGTCGGCGGAGAGCCGGGCGAAGTGGCTGTTGTGGCAGAACGGCGTGGCACCCAGGGCGCGGCCGACATGCTGGATAACCTGGCTCACCGCCTGTTCGACCTGGGCACGGGTGCGCCGTACCAGCAGCTCGGCGTTGGCGCCGGGGTTGGCGTCGATCCACGCGGCGCATTCGCGCAGGGTCGCCCGGGCACCGCCCAGTGCGGCATCGACCGCGCCCAGGTGGGCCTCGGCATGTGGGTCGGGACGCGGCTTGCGGCAGTGCTCGCGCAGGTAGTCGGCCAGCGCCTCGGCGGCCCCGTACCAGCACGCTGCGATTCCGCCGCCGCCGTGCCAGAAGCCAGGTCGCGACAGGTATTGCCCGGGAGCGCCAATGGCCACGGCAGGAGTACCCTCGAACTCCATGACCACGCTGGTGGTGGTGGCCATGCCCACCGCTTGCCAGTCCTCGGCGAGGATGCGCTGGCTCGGATGGGACAGCTCGATGGCTACCAGTTGCGGCTGCTCATTATTGTCCCAGGCGGTCAGCAGGGCGTTGTCGATCTGCAGGGCGCCGGAGCACCAGGCCTTGCGTCCTTCCAGCAGCACCGTGTCGCCTTCGCGTCCGACGATGCGCGTGCGGGCCTCTGCCGACTCGGCGGCCCATACCCCCCAGATGCCCTGGCCGACCCGGTGGCTGGCGCTGCACTCGGAGAGGATCGCCAGGGCATCGGTGTGCCCCTCGTACAGCTTGGCCAGGCTCAGGTCGCAGCCGGCGATGCGCGCCAGGGTCTGCCAGCGTTGCAGGGTATGGCCCTGGCCGGGCAGTGGCAGCAGGTCGAGATGGTCCTGTTGCAGCGACTGCATGACCAGCGGCAACTGGGTGTCCAGATGTAGCGCCTGGGGTCGCTGGGTAAAGCTGCGCAGCAGGGTGTCCAGGCTGCCCAGGTCGAAATCCTGGATGATGCTCATGGCGGTGGCTCCTTCACAGGCCGAGTTTCTTGCGCATGCCGGCGGTGATCGACTGGCGGGTGCTGGCGTAGTCCTGCCATGGGTCGTTGCCGTCGGCCAGGCGCTCGTCGATATTGGCCAGGGTCCATTGGTTGGCCCCCTTGAGCCCGGCCAGTTCCTCGGGCCAGATCGGCACCGACACCGGCATGCCTTCCCGGGCCCGCAGCGACCAGGCGCAGACGGTGGTCGCCCCCTTGCCGTTGCGCAGGTAGTCGATGAAGATCCGCCCGACCCGGTTCTTCGGCCCGGAGACCGCCGACAGCCGTTCGGGAAACAGCCCGGCCATGTGGCTGACGATGGCGTGGCTGAAGTCCTTGACCTCGTCCCAGCCGGCCTTGCGCTGCAACGGCACTACCACGTGGATGCCCTTGCCGCCGCTGGTCTTGAGGAAACAGCGCAGGCCCAGCTCTTCCAGAAGGGTGAGGGTCAGGGTGGTGGCTTCGATCATCGCCTTCCAGGGCAGTTTCGGGTCCGGGTCGAGGTCGAGCACGAAGCGGTCGGGGCGCTCGAATTGCTTGTCGGTGGCATTCCAGGTGTGCAATTCGAGCGTGTTCATCTGCACCGCACCGAGCAGGGTGTCTTCGCGGTTGATGATCATCGCGGCCTGGCCGGCCTGGTCCTTGTCGTAGGTTTTCACGTGGGGCAGGTCGAGCTGGGCGGCGTTCTTCTGGAAGAACAGTTCGCCGTCCAGCCCGTCCGGGGCGCGGACCAGCGCCACGGGACGGTTCTCCAGGTGCGGCAGGATCAGCCCGGCAACCTTGGCGTAGTACTCGGCGATATCCAGCTTGGTGGTGTTGCTGCTGGCATCGATGATGCGGTCGGGATGGGTCAGGCGCATTGCCTTTGCGCTGCTGTTCTTTACGGGCATGGCACGCTCCAGGTTGATGGCGCTGGCCGGCTTGTCGTTGCGCAGGCCATGGAAGACCGCGTGGCGAACGATGCCGTCGCGGGTCATCTGGGCGAAGCTGACTTCTGCCAGCAACTGCGGCTTGAGCCAGTGAACGCCCCGGGCTTCGGCGCCGGTCGGCGGGTTATCCAGTGGCGGGCGCGGCGCCTCCAGCGGTTGCAGCCGGCGATGCAGGCTTTGCAGGGTCTCGGTGCTGAAACCGGTGCCGACCTTGCCCGCATAACGCAACCGGCCATCGTCATGCAGGGCCAGCAACAGGGCGCCGAACGCTGCCCGGCTGCCCTTGGGCTCGGTGTAGCCGACCACCACGAACTCCTGGCGTTTCTGGCACTTGAGCTTGATCCAGTCGCTGCTGCGGCGCTCCACGTAGACGCTGTCCTGGCGCTTGCCGATCAGGCCTTCCAGGTTCATCTGGCAGGCGCTGGCGAGCAGCGAGGCGACCGGCTCGGCGAAGCTCGCCGAGTAACGCAGCTCCGGCGGCGGGTCGGCGAGGATCGCTTCAAGGGCGGCGCGCCGCTCCTGCAGCGGCAACTGGCGCAGATCGCGACCTTCGAGCCAGGGCACATCGAACAGGTAGTAGAGAATGCGTTCGTCGTGCTCGGTATCGAAGGCGTTCTGCAGGGCCTGGAAGTCGGCCACGCCGTTGTCGTCGGCGACCACCATCTCACCGTCGAGCCAGGCGGATTTCAGCTTGAGCGTTTTCAGCGCCGCCACCTGGCGCGGCATCTTCGCTGTCCAGTCATGGCCATTGCGGGTGAACAGGCGCACCTCGCCATCGTCGATACGGGCAAGGATGCGGTAGCCGTCGAACTTGATCTCGTAGCTCCAGTCGCCTTGCGGCGGCGAGTCCACCAGGGTGGCCAACTGCGGCTTGAGGCTTTCGGGCAGGGCGGCCTTGGGGGCCTTTTTCGTGCTGCTGGCGGATGCGGCTTTCTTCCTTGCCGCGGGTGCCTTTGCCGCAGGCGCCGCGACCGGCCTGGCCGAAGGCAGGCTGCGGTCGCTGAGCACGCTGTCCGGGGCGGCTTCGAGGATGTCGTAGTCCTTCTCTTCGCGGGCCTGGGCATCCGAGGACTTGACCAGCATCCACTGTTCCTTCTTGCCGCCGAGGCGGGTGCGGAACAGGTTCCAGCGCCCGCCGAGCTTTTCCCCTTGCAGTTCGAAGCGCAGGTGGCCCTTGGCGTAGCCCTGGTGCGGGTCGCCTTCGGGAATCCAGATGCCGCGGTCCCACACGATCACGTCGCCGGCGCCGTAGTGGCCCTCGGGGATATGACCTTCGAAGCTGGCGTAGTCCAGCGGGTGGTCCTCGACGTGCACCGCCAGGCGCTTGACCTTGGGATCCAGCGACGGGCCCTTGGGCACCGCCCAGCTTTTCAGGGTGCCATCGAGCTCCAGGCGGAAATCGTAGTGCAGGTGGCTGGCGTCGTGTTTCTGGATGCAGAACTGCAGCGCCCGGGCCTTGCCACGAGCTCGCTTGCCGCTGGGTTCGGGGGTGGCGGCGAAGTTGCGCTTGCGTTGGTACTCCTCGAGGGGCTTGGCCATGGCGAATGCTCTGTGTCCGGCGTCTTACCAAGTGGGAGAGGGCGTGCGCGACGGGAGTTCAATCGGCGTGGCGACCGGGCGGCAGAAAGACTGAATCATTTTCCACGCAGGTGAGTCGACTTCAGGAGAGCTCATCCGCAAGCGAGGTTGCCATGAACGAGAAAAGCCAAAGGCCGGCCACCCATGTGCCAGCCGAAATCGATGACATCCAGGACCGCATGGGCGAAGTCCGCGAGCTGGATTTCAGTGACCGCCATGACGAACGTCAGGGCCGCGCCGGCGATGCGCGGCCGGCAGAGGAATTCAACCGCGAGTTCCCGGCCGAGCGTGTCGAGCGGGGTGGCATGAGTGGCGGTGAAGCGCTCAGCGAAAGCCTGCACGAGGACAACGTCACCCTGGACGACCTCAGCCCCGACACCCTGTTCGACCAGACCGGCGCCCGCGATCCGTCCGAGCGAGGCGGCCCGGGGCCGGCGGACCAGCAATTGCGCCGGGTCGACGAGGACGAGATCGGCGGCGGCATCGGCCTGGACGAAGCCGAGCTGGCCCGCTCGGCGCCACTGGACGGCAAACCCTGGACCGATCGTGTATCGCCGCCCGAAGGCGATGAAGACGTTTGAGAGGAGGACACGACCATGAGCGAACAACATTGTGCCTGTCCCGGATGCACCTGCGAGGTGGACGCCAACGCCGTGCAACTGGCCGGCGAGGCCTATTGCTGCAAGGCCTGCGCCAGTGGCCACGCCAATGGCGAACCGTGCCGCATGAGCGAATGCCATTGCGGCGACGACAAGGCCAGGCAGCCGGATGAAGAGCAGGTGGATAACGCGCTTGAAGAAACGTTCCCGGCCAGCGATCCGATTTCGCCGTGAGCTTGAGGGCCCGCTTCGTGCGGTTTGACGCCGAAGCGGGCCTTCCGGCTACTTGCCCAGCGCCTTGACCAACTCCGCCTTGTTCATGGTCGAACGCCCCGCGATGTTCTGCTTGCGCGCCCGGTCCATGAGTTCCGCCTTGGTCATATCCCCCAGCGGCTGATCCGGTCGCGGTTCCCCGTGCCTGGTCTTCACCGCCCGTTGTGCCGAAGACTGTCGCGCCTTGTGCTTGGCGCTTGCACTCTTCTTCTGCCCGGACCCGCCGGCTTTTTCACCGCCGCCGGACTGCTTGTTTACCGTGGCCCAGGCTCGGGCTTCGGCCTCGTCCCTGGACACGCCCTTGGCCTCGTAGCTGTCCTCGATATGCTCGGCCTTGCGTTTCTGTTCTTCGGTGTACTTCGCTTTGCTTCCGCGTGGCATGGGTATGCACTCCTGTGTGGGTTGCAAGGGAAATCTGCGGGCGTCACGGCATGCGCCAGGTCCCGCCTGCCTTCTCGCAGTCGATCCTGGCCTGCCCCTGGTTGCGGGTGTCGTAGTAATAGGTCACCACCCGCGCATCGTTCGGAATCTGTGGCCTGGCCGCCTGCGGGTCATTGCTGGTGGCCTTGGGGTTGGCCAGGCTTTCCTGGGTCAAGGGTGCAGTGCATTGACCGATTTCCTGGTCCGGGCAACGTGGGACCCGCTGTTTGAGGGTAGTGAGCATTTCCTTGTTCTCGCTGCTGCAGGACCAGTCGATCGCCTCATCGGGCATGCCTTCGAGCCTGTAGCAGGTACGCGTCTCCACCTCCGGCACCGCGGCGCTGGACGAGCGCGTGGTGACCTGGCAGGCATCGGCCAGGACCGTGCCGCTGGCAAGGCTGGCAAGGATCAACAGCAGGGCAGGGGTATGCATGGTCGTCTCCCGTCACAAAGGTGGCTGCGCCGGTTGGCCCGGTTCGGTTTGCAGCCCGGCATCGAGTTTCAACCGGTGCAGCAGCTCCCGGGCATCGAAGGGCGCGCGGACTTTCAGGTCGTTGTCGAAATAGCAGTACACCGCCTTTGCCCCCTTGGTCGCGGCTTCCCGGGGCCCGGCCAGTTGTGCATCGCCCGGTTGTTGCCCGCGGCTCCAGGTGCGGATGCGTTGGGCCCAGCGCTGCAGGGCTTCATCGGTGTAGCCGCTGGCGTACAGCTCGGCATCGCCATGCAGGCGCAGGTAGACGAAGTCGGCGGTGAGGTCTTCCAGGTAGGGCCATTTCCCGGCGGTATCGGCGACCACCAGGGCCACCTGGTGTGCGCGCAGCAGTTCGATGAAGGCCGGGTCACGGAAGCTGTCGTGGCGGATCTCCACGGCATGGCGCAGCGTGCCGTTGCCCTGGGTTTCGAAGGCGCCGTCTTTCTTCAAGCGCTCGGCGCAATGGCGTGCGCATCGGCTGGCCGCGGCATGATCATGGGGCAGGCGCTGAAGAAAATCGGCGAAGCGCTGCGGGTCGAATTTCAGGCTCGGCGGGAACTGCCACAGGATCGGCCCCAGCTTGGCGCCCAGTTGCAGCGGCCCGGAAGCGAAGAAGTTGGCCAGCGGCTCGTCGATCTCCTTGAGCCGTCGCACATGGGTGATGTAGCGCGGCGCCTTGACCGCGAAGACGAAGCCCTCGGGCGTCGCGTCGCGCCATTCGGCATAGCGCTGCGGGGTCTGCAGGGCATAGAACGATCCGTTGATCTCGATGCTGCTCACCGCCCGCGAGGCGAATGCCAGCTCCTTGGCCTGGACCAGGCCCTGGGGATAGAACACTTTGCGCCACGGGGCATAGCGCCAGCCGGAAATACCGATGCGAATCTCGCTCACGCCGTCGTTCCTTGTCCTGCTCGTTACAGGTTGCGACCGGGGCCTGGCAAGGCGGGTTCAGCAAGATTGACGAGTGGCGGGCAGTGGCCGGACTGAACTTTGCCAGCCCCAGCTTTTCCACCGAATGTCGGGTTCGACACGCAGGACCGCAAGAGGAGGCCCTCCCATGAAGTTCTCCCGTTTCGCCCAGAAGCTGGCCAACTGGACGGGCCGTCCGCTGACCTTCGCCATCGCCTTCGGCCTGATCCTGGCCTGGGGCATCAGCGGGCCGCTGTTCCACTTCAGCGACACGTGGCAACTGGTGATCAATACTTCCACCACCATCGTGACCTTCCTCATGGTGTTCCTGATCCAGAACACCCAGAACCGCGACACCGATCAGTTGCATATCAAGGTCGACGAGCTGCTGCGCGCCACGCGCCGGGCCCACAACGCCTTGCTCGGGCTCGACGACCTGGATGAAAAGCAGCTGCATGCGCTACGCGAGCGCTACCAGCACCTGGGCGAACTCGCCGAGGACAAGGGGGCCGACAAGCAACCGCGTGACAACGACCCCTGACCCAAGGACCTACAGCACGAGGTGACCATGGCCAGTCATATCATCCATTTCACCGGACCGATCAATGCGTCCACCTGCGGCAACCTCATCACCACCTGCTCGCGGGCCCTGCAGCAGGGCGCCGAGTGTATCCAGCTGAATATCGCCACCATGGGCGGGGAATGCAGCTACGGCTTCAGCCTGTACAACTTCCTCCGGGCGCTGCCGGTACCGGTGCATACCCACAATCTCGGCACGGTGGAGTCGATGGGCAACATCCTGTTCCTGGCCGGCGAGCGGCGTACGGCCTGTGCCCTGAGCAAATTCCTGTTCCACCCCTTCCACTGGACCCTGCACGGTTCGGTGGACCATGCGCGGATGGCTGAATACGCGATGAGCCTGGATTACGACCTGCAGCTGTACGCGCAGATCGTCGAGGAACGCACCCGGGGCGCGGAAGAGGTGCTGGATATTCCGCGCTACCTGATGGCCCATCCGCGGATCGTCACGCCCGAAGAGGCGATGCGCTGCGGCTTGATCCAGGCGGTGGACGATTCGGTGATCGGCGTGGATGTGGTGCAGTGGAGTGTGCATGCCTGAGCCGGTTCCCATAGAGCAAAACATGACTCTTTGATTTGCAGGGACCTTGTGGGAGCGGGTTCACCCGCGATTGCTATGGTGACTTCACTACCGCAATCGCGGGTGAGCCCGCTCCCACAGGGTACGCGTCGTGCTTTGGAACTGTTCTCTGCGCGACAGAACAGCCTGAAAGGCTGGGCGGCCTCCCACACAATCAACCGCGCCGCAGACCTTGCAGTGTCACCCGCCAGCGTAATGACGATATGATGTTTCAAATTATTACGCGTGCGATGGGGGAAGAATGCCGCTCAAGGATTTGTTGCTGGCGCTGGTGGTGATCGTTGCCTGGGGCCTGAATTTCGTGGTGATCAAGGTCGGTCTGGACGGGCTGCCGCCGATGTTGCTGGGCGCGCTGCGGTTTATCCTGGTGGCGTTCCCGGCGGTGTTTTTCATCCGTCGTCCGCAGTTGCCCTGGCGCTGGTTGATCGCCTATGGCTCGACCATTTCCCTGGGCCAGTTCGCCTTTCTCTTCGAGGCCATGCACAACGGCATGCCGCCGGGGCTGGCGTCGTTGGTGCTGCAGTCCCAGGCCTTCTTCACCATGCTCTTCGCTGCGCTGTTCCTCGGTGAGCGCCTGCGCGCCGCGAGTGTGTGCGGCCTGCTGGTCGCGGCGGGTGGCCTGGCGCTGATCGGCAGCGAGAACGACAGCCACGTGCCCTTGCTGGCGTTGCTCCTGACCCTGTGCGGCGGTGCGTGCTGGGCCATGGGCAATATCATTACCCGGCGTTTCGGCAACATCGACCTGATGGCCCTGGTGATCTGGGGCGGCCTGGTTCCGCCGCTGCCGTTCCTGGGCCTGTCGTGGTACCTGGAAGGCCCTGAACTGATCGAATCGTCGCTGCGCAATATCGGCTTGAGTTCGATTTTGTCGCTGGTGTACCTGGCGGTTATTGCCACCATGCTCGGCTACGGCCTGTGGAGTCGCCTGCTGTCGCGCTACCCGGCGGGGAAAGTGGCACCCTTTTCGCTTCTGGTTCCGGTGGTAGGGCTGACTTCGTCGGCCTTGTTGCTGGACGAGCGTCTCAGTGCGATCCAGTGCTGGGGCGGCCTGCTGGTGATGCTGGGGTTGTTGATCAACGTATTCGGCCCGCGTCTGCGGGAAGCATTGAGGACCGCCCAGGCCTGAGGTGCCATTGGTCGGGGATCGGCATGCTGACCGGTTGGTCGCTAAATGTCCGGCTAGTCTTTTGAAGGTTGAGATCGATATTTTCAGGTTCTCCGCTGGAGGATCGGTATCGGTCGCTTTCAGAGGGGAGCAGGAACATGAAGGATCAATTTCTCGAAGACCTCGGCGACGAATTCCCGATCAATGCCGTGGTGCGTTGTGGCCAGTCAGCGTTTCGCCTGGGCTTTGCCCATATGACCCTGGACGATGCCCAGGCCACCTTCAAGTCGAGGATGCCGGCGCGCATGGAAAGTCGCCGCTTCCTTCCCGCAGCATTGCCCAAGCGCTGACGCTGCGGCCGGAGTATTGCCCGATTGGTGAAAGTACCGACGGGTACGCGATTCCGGCCAATTCATGCAGCTTTGTTTGACTTCGCTCATTGCGCCGCCCTGCGGCGCTGGAGAGTGATGGCGATCTATGCCTTACTATGTGCCGTCAATGCGCTATTCCAGTGGAGGAAAGCAATGCGTATCAGGGAAGAAAAATACTGGGAATGGGCGGATGCGATGCTGCATAGCCGCAGCCATGATGAAGTGCTCAACGACGGGATCAGCATCGACGTCCAGGTCCGGCTCTCGCGCACCGGCGCGACCCAGCTGTTCCTCGGCGTGTACGCCCGCCACGGCAAGGCGCTGCTGGAGGAATATCATCCGTCCAGGCCGGGGGAGAGCATGAGCCGGGCGCTGGTCTGGGGTGTGGATCGGGCCCGGGCGATGGTCGCCGGGTTGCAGCCTGAAGAACCGCTGGCGCTGTTGCGCCGCGCATGACCAAAACCTTGGGTAAAAGGCCGGTGTGACCCACCGGCCTTTTCTTCGCGCATTAAAAAGCCCGGCCTTGCGGGCCGGGCTCAAGCGAACGGAAGACTCAGCTAAGGCGGTCGATGACCCGCACGCCCTGGCCTTCACGCAGCGCTGGCCACTCCTGTTGCAGGGTTTCCAGCACGCGACCGACGAACTGGGTATCGGCGGCCGCTTTCTTGCCGACGTAGCCCTGGCCACGGCGGTACATCTTCATCCGCGCTCGCATGCCGGGCTTGCGCTGTTCGAATTCATCTTCGGTGGTGCAGGGCGACAGGCTGTCGATATGCACTTCACCGGCTTCGCAGATCCACAGGATATGGCTGTCGAGCGTGTCTTTGCGCGCAGCGAACAGCTTGGCCAGTTCCTGGATGGTCGGTTGTTCGTTCAGATTCATCATTAAAGCCCCCATAACCCTTCAGTGGTTGATTCGTTCAGACTCGCGCTTCATGTAGCGCATCTACCAAGGCTGCTACAGCAGCATCGCAACAGGGGCTTTCTTCACTCTGCCTTTTGGACAGTCCCACTCCACGGACAACCCGGATACCGCTCGGATCGTCTGGAACACCCTTGCCAGCGCTCCCGATCGGGGAGACGGGCCCATCATGCAAGAGCCCGATAAACGGCGTCAACGGGTTTGTAGTGATTTTTTCTTATCACTACAAAATTGATTTCCTGCTTATGTAGTTATTGCCGGGTTGTCCTACAAAATCCGCGATGGGCTAATCCGGCAGGGGTTGATCGATGTCATTTTCCCCGCGCAACGGCGCGGGGATGATTGATGGAAGGGTGCAGGCCTCGCGGTAGAGCGCTTGCCAACATTTTCCAAGCCAGCGAGGCAGGCCATGAATACGTCGTCCACAACCGCTACCCACAGGCTGGGGTTACCCATCGGCCTGTGGGTGGGCATCGCCGCGTTGATCGGCGTCCTGCTGCTGCCGTTGCCGAGCGATCTGCCGGTGGCCGGGCACAGGGTCCTGGCGATCCTCGCCTTCGCGGTGGTCATCTGGATCACCGAGGCGGTGTCCTACGAAGCCAGTGCGATCATGATTACCTCGCTGCTGGCGTTTCTCCTGGGAACCGCGCCGACCCTGGCTGACCCGAGCGTCAGCTATGGCTCGTCCGCCGCAGTGGGCATGGCCCTCACCGGTTTTTCCAATACCGCCCTGGCACTGGTGGTCGGCGCGCTGTTCCTCGCCGCCGCCATGACCCACACCGGCCTGGACCGGCGTATCGCGCTGGTCACCCTGGACCGCGTCGGCGTCAGCACCCGGCGCATCCTCCTGGGCGCGGTGGTGGTCACGGTATTGCTGAGCCTGGTAGTGCCCAGCGCCACGGCGCGCAGTGCGTGCGTGGTGCCGATCATGATGGGGGTGATCGCCGCATTCGGCGTGGACAAGCGCTCGAACATCGCCGCCGGCATCATGATCATCGTCGCCCAGGGCACCAGCATCTGGAACATCGGTATCCAGACCGCCGCCGCGCAGAACCTGCTGACCGTGGGTTTCATGGACAAGATGCTCGGTGCCCGGGTGTCGTGGATCGACTGGCTGATCGCTGGCGCGCCGTGGGCGGTGCTGATGTCGGCGCTGCTGATCGTCGTGGTGCTGAAGATGCTGCCGCCGGAGACCGACAGCATTCCCGGGGGCAAGGCAGCGGTGTCTGCGCAACTGGCGGCGCTGGGGCCGATGAGCACCGCGCAGAAACGTCTGCTCGGCGTGTCCCTGGCCCTGCTGCTGGCCTGGGCCACCGAAGGCAAGCTGCACGGGTTCGACACCACCTCGACCACCTATGTCGGGCTGGTCCTGCTGTTGCTGCCGCGAGTCGGCGTGATGACCTGGAAGGACGTGCAGGCACGTATTCCCTGGGGCACGGTAATCGTCTTCGGGGTTGGCATCAGCCTCGGCACCACCCTGCTCACCACCCAGGCCGGGCAGTGGCTGGGCGCGCAGGTGGTCGCCCATACCGGGCTGGACCAGTTGGGTACGCTGGGGGTATTCGCGATCCTCGGCGCCTTCCTGATCCTGATCCACCTGGGCTTTGCCAGCGCTACCGCGCTGACCTCGGCGCTGTTGCCGATCCTGATTGCGGTCTTGCAGACGCTGCCGGGCGACTTCAACCGCCTGGGCATGACCATGGTCCTCGGCTTCGTGGTCAGTTACGGCTTCATCCTGCCCATCAATGCGCCGCAGAACATGGTCTGCCTGGGCACCGAAACCTTCAACGCACGCCAGTTCGCCAAGGTCGGGATTGTCGTGACCCTGGTCGGTTACCTGCTGATGCTGGTGTTCGCCGCTACCTGGTGGCACTGGCTCGGGTGGATGTGAACGAGAACGGCGGCCTCCAGGGCCGCCGTTTCATCAGAAGTTCGCCGGGGTGTTGGCGCTGATGATCTCGGCCTCGTCCTGGCCGATGTTCTTGAAGCTGTGGGGCAGGGTGGTGGGGAAGTAGTAGCCGTCACCGGAGTTAAGGATGCTCACCTGGCCATCGACCCGCAGTTCGATGGTGCCACGGGTCACCAGGCCGCATTCCTCGCCTTCGGCATGGACGATCGGCTCTTCGCCGGAATCCGCGCCGGGGGCGTACAGCTCGCGCAGCATGCGCATCTGCCGGCCTTCGACGCTGGCGCCGACCAGCAGCATGCGCATGCCGCTGCGGCCCAGGTCGGGCTGTTCGGCGGCGCGGAAGACGAAGCGTTCTTCCCGCGGTGGCTCGTCGAAGCTGAAGAACTCCGCCAGGGACATGGGAATCCCTTCGAGCAGTTTCTTCAGGGAACTGACCGAGGGGCTGACGCGGTTCTGCTCGATCTGCGAGATCGTCGAGTTGGTCAGGCCACTGCGTCGGGCCAGTTCCCGTTGGGAGAGCTTGTTGCGTTCACGCACCAGTCTGAGTCGTGTCCCCGTGTCCATAGCCGCCTTGGTGTTCAGAAGAAAAAATGGGCGACGCATTAAAACACACTCGCGGGGGGTGTGTCGGGGCCGGATTTCCATGGGCTTCTTTCGCGCCTCGTAGCTGGCCGGCCCGCTTCGGCGGACATGGGTCATCGTTACATTGTTAACATGTTATCTTTTAGCCCGCGAAGCCAGGAACCTCGCTGTTTACCTGAATCCATTAACGCCATGACTTGCATGCGGAGCCCCAATGATTCGTAACTCCAATCCAGCGCGGCTGATCGTCCTGCTCGCTGCCCTGGTGGCCTTCGCGCCGCTGTCCATCGATACCTACCTGCCCAGCCTGCCGCTGATCGCCAGGGACCTGCAGGCCAGCGCTGGCAGCGTACAACTGACCATCAGCCTGTTCCTGGTCGGCCTGTGCCTGGGCATGCTGGTCTACGGCCCGCTGTCCGACCGCTATGGCCGGCGTCCTCTGTTGCTCGGTGGCATCGGCCTGTACCTGGTGGCGACCCTGGGTTGCCTGTTCGCCGGCTCGGTGGAGCAGCTTGTCGCCTGGCGCTTCTTCCAGGCCCTGGGCGGGGCCGCGGCCTCGGTGCTGGCGCGGGCCATCGTGCGCGACCTGTTCGCCCTGGCCGAAGCGGCGAAGGTGCTGTCGCTGATGCACCTGGTGACCATGCTTGCCACCCTGGTCGCACCGCTGCTGGGTAGCGTGCTGATGGATCTGGGTAGCTGGCGCACGGTATTCCTCGGGCTGCTGCTGTTCGGCGCGACCTGCCTGGTTGCCGCCACCTGGAAGCTTGCCGAAACCCACGCGCCCGATCAGCGCGGCGAAAGCCTGGGCACGGTATTCCTGGCCTATTGGCATATCGCCACGCAACCGTTGGCGCTGGGCTACATCCTGTGCATGGGCCTGGCCTTCGCCGGCATGTTCGCTTTCATCACCGCGTCGCCCTTTGTCTACATGGAGTACTTCGGCGTGTCGCCGCGCAGCTACGCCTGGCTGTTCGGCCTGAACATCGCCGGGATCATCCTCATGACCCTGGTCAACGCCCGCCTGGTGAGCCGTCGGGGGCCGTTGCGCATGCTGGCGGTGGGCGCGGGCCTTGCCGGGGCGTCAGCCCTCGGATTACTGGCGGCAGGCCTGACCGGCTGGGGCGGGCTGGCGCTGGTGGTGGCCCTGGTGGTGGTCTATGTCAGCGTCACCGGGTTGCTCGGTGCCAATTGCGTAGCCAGCCTGCTGGCCTTGTACCCGCGCCAGGCCGGGGCTGCGGCCGGGCTGGCGGTGGCCTGCCAGTTCGCCCTGGGCGCGTTGTTTTCCGCGCTGGTGAGCGCCCTGGCGGACGGCACGCCGCGGCCGATGTGCCTGACCCTGGCGCTGGCGGGGCTGGGCTGCCTGGCCTGCTACGGGATGATTGTCCGAGGTGTCAGGCACAAGGCCTGAGGAGGGAACGACAAGTCCGCGCAAGCGTCCATACTCAGTGAACCCCGGCGGCGTTTGCCTCATGCCGGGGCACCTGTTACAAACAGGTGCGAGACCCGCGCGTGCGGTGTTCACAACAGCGGTGCCACAGTCGTTCGCAGGCACCGAACAGCATGGAATCCAGAATGACCCAAAGACAGGTAATCAATGCTTCGGTCGCCCCAAAAGGTAGCCTGGAGACGCTTTCCCAACGTGAAGTCCAGCAATTGAGCCAGGCCGGCTCGGGCAGCATGTATACCCTTTTCCGCCAGTGCGCCCTGGCCATCCTCAACACCGGCGCCCATGTCGACAATGCCAAGACCATCCTCGATGCCTACAAGGACTTCGAGGTCCGTTTCCATCAGCAGGACCGTGGCGTGCGCCTGGAACTGCTCAATGCCCCGGCCGACGCCTTCGTCGATGGCGAAATGATCGCCAGTACCCGGGAAATGCTCTTCAGCGCCCTGCGCGACATCGTCTACACCGAAAGCGAGCTCGACCGCCTGAAGATCGACCTGGACAGCTCCCAGGGCATCACCGACTACGTGTTCCAGCTCCTGCGCAACGCGCGGACCCTGCGTTCGGGCGTCGATCCCAAGCTGGTGGTGTGCTGGGGCGGCCACTCCATCAGCAGCGAGGAATACCAGTACACCAAGAAGGTCGGCCACGAACTGGGCCTGCGCAAGCTGGATATCTGCACCGGCTGCGGCCCGGGCGTGATGAAGGGGCCGATGAAGGGCGCCACCATCGCCCATGCCAAGCAGCGCATGAGCAGCGGCCGCTACCTGGGGCTCACCGAACCGGGAATCATCGCCGCCGAGGCGCCGAACCCGATCGTCAACGAACTGGTGATCCTGCCGGACATCGAGAAGCGCCTGGAAGCCTTCGTCCGTGTCGGCCACGGCATCATCATCTTCCCCGGCGGCGCCGGCACCGCGGAGGAATTCCTCTACCTGCTGGGCATCCTGATGCACCCGGAGAACCGCGAGCTGCGCTTCCCGGTAATCCTCAGCGGCCCGCGCAGTGCCGCGCCTTACTTGCAGCAACTGCATGCCTTCATCGGGGCCACCCTTGGCGAGGCGGCGCAGGGCCTGTACCAGATCATCATCGACGATCCGGTAGAGGTGGCGCGGGTGATGACCGAGGCGCTGAAGGAGGTCAAGCAGTTCCGTCGCGAGCGCAACGACGCCTTCCATTTCAACTGGTTGCTGAAGATCGAGGAGAGCTTCCAGCGGCCGTTCGATCCCACCCACGCCAACATGGCGGCACTGCAGCTGAGCCGGTCGCTGCCGCCCCATGAACTGGCGGCCAACCTGCGCCGCGCGTTTTCCGGGATCGTGGCGGGGAACGTCAAGGACAAGGGCATCCGGCTGATCGAGGAACACGGGCCGTACGAGATCCATGGCGATCCCGAGATCATGGGGCCGCTGGACAAGCTGCTGCAGGCGTTCGTCGAACAGCACCGGATGAAATTGCCGGGTGGGGCGGCCTATGTGCCGTGTTATCGGGTAGTGGCGTAGCCCGCAATCGCCGGCAACGCCGGCTCCCACAATGTGGGAGCCGGCGTTGCCGGCGATGAGGCCCTCAAGGCTTACACAAAATCCCCGTCAGCCATCAATTGCAGGCCCCCGTCGGCCTGCTCCTTCACCAGCCCACTGGCCAGCAACAGTGGCTTCACCCGCACATGCAGGCTCGGCTCGACAAAGGCCTTGACCGCTTCCAGGTCCAGGCTTCCGGTCATCGGCATCTCTTCCTTGTTGTAGGACAGCCAGGCCTTCTTCAGACCGCCCAGCACGTCCGCCGCCGTTGTCACGGCGAAGCGCCGATGCAAGGGAATCCCGTTGAATTCGAAACTGTGGGCGAAGGCATAGGCGCTTTCGTCGTTGGCGCTGTCCTTGCAGCGCGCGCAGGCACAACGGCCGTCGCCGAAGGCATTGCTCAGGTAGGTGTTGAAGTCCACCACGGGCTTCAGGCTCAGGCGCTTGTCGACTTCGAACAGGTCACCGGTCATTTTCGCTTCGGCACTCAAGGTCATCTCCTTTGCGGTCGTGCGGATTCAGCCGGGCACGATACCAGCGCGCGGCCCCGGGTGCTCGTTTTCATGATGGCCGGGCGGGCTTTTAGCGGCGGCCTGGCTTATCCTGTGCGACTTTTCCCGTCCGTCCATTCCGGAGCCGCCGAGCATGCAGAAATACACCTCCACCGTCACCATCAGCGCCGAGCAGCGCGATGACGTCGAAGCCACCGAAAATACCGGTGTGCAGGTTTCCCTGGAGGCGGTGTCGGAAAAGCTGAAGAAAGTCCACTTCAACGGCACCCTGGCCGCCCCGGAAAACCCTACCCATATCTGCGTCACCCTGGACAACGGCCTGACCTACTACGGCGAGATCCTCAACGGCCACGCCGAGCTGGAATACGGCTGGATCGCCTTCGAATCGGACATGCTGACCCCGGAAGAACTGGGGCTGTAAGCGCTCCCCCAGGCTGCTGCGGATTTATTTTCAGCGGCCTGCATCCATTTCCGCTCCAGCCAGGTAGTCCAGACAGCAGCCATCGCGCTGCCGAACCGATCCCCTGACTGGAGTCATGTCCATGAACGTCAAATACCGCTTCGAACTGGTCGTTGCCGCCCTGTTGGCCAGCGCCCTGGCCCACGCCAGCAGCACGCTGCCCGACAGCATCAAGGTGCCCGACGGACACAAGGTCGCCCTGGAGACCACGGGCGTCGGTGAAATCACCTACGAGTGCCGCGACAAGGCGAATATGCCGGGGCAGACCGAATGGGTCTTCGTCGGGCCGAAAGCGGTGCTCAACGACCGTAGCGGCAAGGCCATAGGCGATTACTTCGGTCCACCCGCGACCTGGCAGGCCAAGGACGGTTCCAGGGTCACGGGCACGCAACTGGCGGTAGCGCCTTCGAGCCCTGGCAACCTGCCGTACCAACTGGTCAAGGCCAATCCGGCCGAAGGCAAGGGCGCCATGAGCGGCGTGACCTACATCCAGCGCACGGCGCTCAAGGGCGGGGTCGCGCCGGGCAGCGCCTGCACCACGGCCGACAAGGGCAAGCGCGAGGTGGTGAGCTACCAGGCGGATTATATTTTCTGGACCGCCCGCTAAATCGCCACTGCCAGCCCGGGGGCTGGTCTACGCTGCTTTCAGCCAGTCCCCAGCCACGGCGAGATCCTGTGACCTTATCCGCACCTGCGTTCGACTACGAAGACCACCTGGCGGCCTGCGCCCGCGGCGACCGCCAGGCCCTGCGACGCCTGTACGACGTCGAGGGCCCGCGCCTGCTCGGCGTGGCCCGGCGATTGGTCAAGGACACCGCACTGGCAGAGGACGTGGTGCACGACGCGTTCATCCGTATCTGGACCCGCGCCGCCACCTTCGACCCGGCGCGGGGCAGCGGGCGTGGCTGGATGTTCAGCATCACCCGGCACCTGGCGCTGGATTTCCTGCGCAGCCAGGAACGGGACGTGGAGCTGGACGAACGGAGCGAGCCCGCACTCACCACTACCGGCGAGCTCGACGGGCTGTTGCACGGTGCTCGCCTGAACCAGTGCCTGGACCAACTGGAGCCACTACGCCGGGCATGCCTGGTTCACGCCTATGTCGATGGCTACTCCCACGCCGAGATCGCGCACAAGCTCGATAGTCCGCTGGGGACGGTGAAAGCCTGGGTCAAACGCAGCCTGGCTGCCTTGCGCGAGTGCATGGGATGACAAGCGGCGACGGTAAGGACCACGATCTGGATGCCCAGGCCGCCGAATACGTGCTGGGTACGCTGCCGTCCGAACAGCGCCAGGCGCTGGCCCGGCGTCTGCAACACGATCCGGCGTTGCGCGCGGCGGTGGATGCCTGGGAGCGCCGCCTGCAGCCGCTGCAGGAATTGGCACCGGCGCAAATGCCTTCGGATTATCTATGGCAAAGGATCGAGCGCAGCCTTGATGGCCTCTCGCCTGCGGCGGCCATAGCGACCCCTTCGCGCTGGTGGCAGCGTGCTACGCCCTGGCGCTGGACCACCGCAGCAGGGCTGGCGGCCAGCCTGTTCATGGCGGTTGTACTGTGGCGTGAAGCGCCTGCACCGGTACCGACCTACCTGGTGGTGCTGGTCGCCCCGCAGGACCAGGCCCCTGGCTGGGTCGTGCAGGCAAGCAGCCCGCGCAGCGCCCAGCTGATCCCGCTGGGCATGGCCGAGGTACCGGCGGGCAAGACCCTGCAATTCTGGACCAAGGCCGACGGCTGGAGCGGTCCGGTTTCGCTGGGCCTGATCAAGCCGGGCGAGCGCGTCGAGGTGCCGCTGGAGAGCCTGCCGCCGCTGGAAAACAACCAGCTCTTCGAATTGACCCTGGAGGGCCCGGCGGGCTCGCCGACGGGCAAGCCAAGCGGTCCGATCCAGTTCATCGGGCGGGCGGTCAAGGTGCTCTGAGCTAGCACCAAAATGCGACACTGCAAAATAATTGCACTAAAACAGCACTTTTTTGAATTGGAGCAACGGGCCGGTTTTCTTCAGACTGCCAGGCAATCTTTCCATCTCCACGGAAGGAGCCCATTGCGTATTGCCCCTCGCGATACAAGTCCGCCCAGGTTGGGCGGGCTTCTTTTCTTCAAGAAGGTGCCTGGTCGTCACATGTCTAGTCGTGGTCTTGGTCACTGGTTCGATCGCTTCATTCCGGCTGCTTTGCATATCCCCCCCCAAGAATGGTTCCGTGCCGCGATCGGTGCCTTGCTGGCATTGGTAGCAGCGGGGAGTGCGTGCAGCTACCTGTTCGGTTCGGCTGCGGCGCTGCACCTGATGGCGCCGCTGGCGGCGTCCACCGTGCTGCTGTTCGCCGTGCATTCCGGCGCGCTGTCACAGCCCTGGCCGCTGCTCGCCAGCTACGTCTGTGCGGCAGCGGTAGGCATCAGCCTGCACCACTGGTTCGGCCCGGGCCTGTTCGTCGCCAGTGCCGCCCTGTTGCTGGTGATCCTGTTGATGTGCCTGCTGCGCTGCCTGCACCCGCCGGGGGCGGCGCTGGCGGTGAGCCTGGCCCTGGCCGATCCGTCGCTGGCGGCCATGGGTGTGCGGGTGATCGAGCCGGTGATGCTCAACGCTCTGATCGTGCTGGCCGTGGCCATCGGCTACAACCGCCTCACTGGCGTGCTTTACCCGAAGATCGGCGCGCCACGCAAAGCCGCCCATGCCACCGCCGACCAGCCGGCCAGCGAGCGCGTCGGGATCAGCAGCCGCGACCTGGACGATGCCCTGGAGGAACTGGGCGGGTTCGTCGATGTGACTCGCCCCGAGCTGGAGCGGATCATCCTCGCTACCGAACGTCACGCCGTGCAGCGCAGCCTCGGTGGCCTCACGGCGGCCAGGGTGATGTCCCGCGACGTGCAGTTCGCCAGCCCGCAGACCACCTTGCAGCAGGCGTGGAAGCAGTTGTCCGCCCATCACTTGAAGAATCTTCCGGTGCTGGACGAGTCCGGCAAGCTGGTGGGCATCGTCAGCCTCAGTGACCTGGTCGGCCCGGCCATGGCCCAGGCCAGGTTCAGCTGGCGCGGGCTGTTCGGTCGCGGCAAGGCGGTGACGCTGGAGCAGATCATGAGCGAGCCGGTGATCACCGTGGACAGCGATCATCAGGCGGTGGAGCTGATCCCGCTGCTGTGCGACCGCGGCTTGCACTGCCTGCCGGTGCTGGAAGGCGGGAAAGTGGTCGGTGTGGTGACCCAGACCGACCTGATCGCCGCCCTCAGCCAACACCTGCTGGCTCAGGACCGGCTGGCCAAGGCCGCCTAGATCAGCGGGTCCCAGCGTTGCGACCAGTCGCTGTCGCGCGCCACCACCTCGCGCAGCAGGTCGAAGGCCTGCTGCAGCACCTGCGAATCCCGTTCCCGCGGGTACACCAGCCAGGTCGGATAGGGGAATTCCGGCGCCTGCGGCACGCGTTCCAGCACCCCGCGGTCCAGATAGCTCTGCACCACCCGCGTGCGGAAATAACCGCTGCCGCCGTGTTCGAGGATGAACTGCAAGGCCAGCGGCCCGAGGTTGAAGCTGATGTCCGGGCGCATGCAGTCGGGCAGGGCCTCGTCGTGCAGGCGGCGGAAGGCGTCGCCCCAGTCGATGTAGACGTAAGGCTCGGGTTTGCGCTTGAGCTGGATGCGGATCAGTTTTTCCTCCAGCAGTTGTTCCACCTGCAGGCCGGGGCTGTAGATCGGCTGGTAGACCAACGCAGCGTCGAGGGTGCCGGCTTCCAGTTTGTCCAGCAGGCTGTCGCTGGCGCCGACTTCGCTGCGGATCGCGTGGTGCGGCATCCGTTCATGAAGCACGCTGACCCAGTCGAGCATCAGCGGGTTGCACAGGCTGACTTCGCCGCCGATGCGCAGCACCTGAAGGGAGTTGTCGGTCAGCGGCAGATCGCGCCGAGCCGCTTCCCAGGTGTGCAGCAACTGCTTGGCGTAGGGCACGAAGGCCTCGCCGTTGGGCGTCAGGCTGGCGCCGGTGCGGCTGCGAATGAACAACTGGCTGTCGAGTTGCTGTTCGAGCTTCTGCACCCGGGCGCTGATGGCCGTCTGGGTGACATGCAGGCGCTCGGCGGCAGCGACCAGGCTGCCGCTGCGCACGATTTCAAGGAAGGTCCGGGCCAGCTCGATGTCCATAGGGCAACCTGGAGGGGAGGGGAGCTGGGGATTCTAAGGCTTTATTACGGATTTTGCGTTGGAACGGGATTTCGCGGGCCCTGCAAAACCCTGTGGGAGCGGGTTTACCCGCGATTGCGATGGTGAATTCACTACCGAATCGCGGGTGAACCCGCTCCCACAGGGTTAGCGGTGCACTGACGAAATCAGTAGCGGATCATCACCGATTTCAGCTCGGTGTAATCCTCTATGAACGCCCCGCCAAATTCCCGGCCCACACCCGAGGCCTTGATCCCGCCAAACGGCACCGCCGGATCGAGCAGGGTGTGCATGTTCACCCACAGCGTCCCCGCCTGGATCTGCGGAATCAGGCGCATGGCCTTGCCCAGGTCGTTGGTCCACAGGCTGGCGCTGAGACCATAGGGGCTGTCGTTCATCAGTTCGACCAGCTCTTCCTCGGTGTCATAGGGCAGGAAGGTCGCCACCGGCCCGAAGGTTTCCTCGGTCATCAGGCTGTCCTTGGCCGAGTTGGCCAGGATCACGGTCGGCTCGACGTAGCAGCCCGGGCCGTCGATCAACTGGCCGCCATGCAGGATGCTGCAGTTTTCCGCCCGTGCCTTGGCGAACAACTGGCCCAGCTTGGCCTGATGCTGCTTGTTGGTGACCGGGCCGAACTCGGCGCTTTCGTCCAGCGGCGAGCCGATCTTCAATTGGCTCAGGCGCTCGCAGAGGCGTTGGGTGATGGTGTGGATCTGCGAGCGGTGCACATAGAAGCGCTCGGCCGCCGCGCAGATCTGCCCGGAGTGCAGGAAGCCCGCCTCGATGATGCCATTGACCGCTTTTTCCACGTCCACGTCCGGCAGGAAGCCGGCGGCGTTCTTGCCGCCCAGTTCCAGGGTCGCGCGGGTCAGGTTGGCGGCCATGGCCGTCTGGCCCACGGCCAGGCCGGTGGGCACCGAGCCGGTGAAGGAAACCTTGTCGGTGTGCGGATGCTCGATCAGCGCCTTGCCCACGCCGCCGGCACCGGTGACCACGTTCAGCGCGCCGGCCGGCAGCCCGGCTTCGAGCGCCAGCTCGGCGATGCGCAGGATGGTCAGCGGGGTGAACTCGCTGGGCTTGATCACCACGCTGCAACCGGTGACCAGCGCCGAGGCCAGTTTCCAGATGGCGATCATGGTCGAGAAGTTCCACGGCACGATGCCTACCACCACGCCGACCGGCTCGCGCAGGGTGAAGGCGGTGTATTTCTCGCCGTTGAACGAGGGCAGCGACGGGGTGATGGTTTCGCCGCTGATCTTGGTTGCCCAGCCGGCGTAGTAGCGCAGGAAGTGCGCGGCTTGGTCGACCTCGAAATTGCGCGAGATCTGGATGAGCTTGCCTGATTGCAGGGTTTCGATCTGCGCCAGTTCCTCGCGGTTGCGTTCCAGCAGGTCGGCCAGTTTCAGCAGCACTGCGCCGCGTACCGCGGGCGCCGCTGCGGACCACTGGGCGAAGCCTTTGCGCGCCGAGGCCACCGCGGCATCGATATCCGCCGTGCTGGCCTCGCCAACGCGGCTGATGACTTCGCCGCTGGCCGGATCGATGACGTCCAGTTTGCGCCCGCCGGCGGCGGGCTGGGCGCGGCCGTCGATGAACAGGCCGTGATCACGCTGGAGGAACGCCTGGACGGAGGGCAGAAGGGAAATGCTCATGTCGGATGTACCTGTGCAAAGAGGCAAAACCGCACCCTAGCGCAGCCTCGGGGATGGGACTTGACTGTGCCTGCCACGACGACATGACCGGGTCTGCCACGGGCGTGGCAGTCAGGAGGGCTGCGCCATGAAAAGTACAATCTTGTCCGTGGAAGGTGCATTTCCAGCGGGTTGTCCGGCTCCCATACTGGCTCCGAATCCGCCGCAACCGCCGCCGCTGGCAGGTGGGCCGGACATCCAATAATAAGCAGGACCTCCCATGAAAAAGCCAAACCCGCTGCTCGAAGACCTCAGGTCGGTACTGCCGGCCATCGCCGCCAACGCCTCCCGCGCCGAAAAGGAACGCATGGTTCCCGCCGAGAACATCGCCCTGCTCAAGGGCATCGGCCTGCATCGTGCTTTCCAGCCCAAGGCCTGGGGCGGCATGGAAATCTCCCTGCCCGAGTTCACCGATTGCATCGCCCTGCTGGCCGGCGCCTGCGCCAGCACCGCCTGGGCCATGAGCCTGCTGTGCACCCATAACCATCAGTTGGCGATGTTCCCCGCCAGGCTTCAGGAAGAGATCTGGGGCGTGGATCCGGACCACACCGCGTCCAGCAGCATTGCGCCGTTCGGTCGGGTCGAAGAGGTCGAGGGAGGCCTGCTGTTCAGTGGTGAAATGGGCTGGAGCAGTGGCTGCGACCATGCCGAATGGGCCATCGTCGGTTGCCGCCGGACCAACGCCGAAGGCACCCAGGACTACTGCTTCGCCGTGCTGCCGCGCAGCGACTACGAGATCCGCGATGACTGGTTCGCCGCCGGCATGAAGGGCAGCGGCACCAAGACCCTGGTCATCGACAAGGCCTTCGTCCCCGAGCACCGTATCCAGAAAGCCAAGGACATGATGGAAGGCAAGTCCGCCGGCTTCGGTCTGTACCCGGACAGCAAGATCTTCTACACCCCGTACCGCCCGTACTTCGCCGTCGGTTTCGCCACTGTCAGCCTGGGGATCGCCGAGCGCATGCTCGAGGTGTTCCGCGAAAAGACCAAAAACCGCGTGCGTGCCTACACCGGCGCCAGCGTCGGTGCCGCGACCCCCGCGCTGATGCGCCTGGCCGAGTCGACCCACCAGGTCGCCGCCGCCCGCGCCTTCCTCGAAAAGACCTGGCAGGATCACGCCGAGCATGGCGCGCGCAAGCAATACCCGAGCCGCGAGACCCTGGCCTTCTGGCGTACCAACCAGGCCTACGCGGTGAAAATGTGCATCCAGGCCGTGGATCGCCTGTACGAGGCCGCCGGCGGTACCGCCTGGTTCGAAAGCAACGAGCTGCAGCGCCTGTGGCGCGACTCGCACATGACCGGCGCCCATGCCTACACCGACTACGACGTCTGCGCGCAGATCCTCGGTCGTGAACTGATGGGCCTGGAACCTGACCCGAGCATGGTCTGAGTCCGGACTTTTTTCTCTCTCGCATAACAACAATCACGGCTGCCCTGTGCGGTAGCCGGGGAGTCTTGCATGTCTGCAGAAACTGCCGCGGCCTTCGACAGCCGCGCCTTCCGCCGCGCCCTGGGCAACTTCGCCACTGGCGTTACCGTAGTCACCGCCGACGATGGCCGGGGCAACAAGGTGGGCGTTACCGCCAACAGCTTCAACTCGGTGTCCCTCGATCCGCCGCTGATCCTCTGGAGCCTGGACAAGCGCTCCAGCAGCCTGGCGACCTTCGATGCGGCCAGCCATTTCGCGGTGAACATCCTCGCCGCGGACCAGATCGACCTGTCCAACAACTTCGCCAAGCCGCGTGATGACCGTTTCGCCGGGATCGCGCACCAGCCGGGGGCCGGCGGGGCGCCGATCCTCATGGACTGCTCGGCCAATTTCCAGTGCGAGAAGTACCAGATGGTCGACGGTGGCGATCACTGGATCATGATCGGCAAGGTCGTGGCCTTCGAGGATTGCGGGCGTTCACCGTTGCTGTACCACCAGGGTGCTTACTCGATGGTGCTGCCGCATACGCGAATGACCCGTCGCGAGGAAGGGCAGCCGCCGAGCAGCCACTTCCAGGGGCGCCTGAGCCATAACCTGTACTACCTGATGACCCAGGCGCTGCGCGCCTATCAGGCCGGGTACCAGCCGCGCCAGCTGTCCAGTGGCCTGCGTACCAGCGAAGCGCGGATGCTCATGGTGCTGGAGAACGATGCCGGCCTGAGCCTGGCCGAACTGCAACGCGAAGTGGCGATGCCGGCGCGGGAGATCGACGAGGCGGTGGCCAACCTGACCCGCAAGGGCTTGGTCAGCGGTAGCGAGGAGGGCGGCAATGTGCGCCTGACTTCCAATGGCGTGGAGCAGACCGAGGCGCTGTGGAGCATTGCCAAGGAACAGCAGGACAAGGTGTTCGGGCAGTTCAGTGAAGAGCAGATCGAGAACTTCAAGACGGTGCTCAAGGCTGTGATTCGCGGGTGAATCCACTGGCCTCATCGCCGGCAACGCCGGCTCCCACAGGGTGGCGGTGCTCGCGGTCCTGTGGGAGCCGGCGTTGCCGGCGATTGGCTGCGCCAGCGGCCCCAAATCCCCACAAACCCAAAGGTGTCTTTTTGTATCTGAATTGTTATGTTATTACGTCAACAATTCAGGTGCCCCCATGAACACCCCGCTCACCACACTTTCCCTCGGCCTTTCCGCCAGCCTGTTCGGCCTGCCCGCCCTTGCCCAGGAACCGGTTCTGCTCGACGCCCTGACCATCAGCGAACGCCAGATCGAAGAACGCGCCGACGGCCCTGTCCAGGGCTATCGCGCCACCCGCTCGGCCACGGCGACGAAAACCGACACCGATATCCGCGACACGCCGCAGGCCATCAGCGTAGTTCCCGCCCAGGTGCTGCAAGACCTCAACACCACCCGCATCGACCGTGCCCTCGATTTTGCCGGTGGCGTCTCCCGGCAGAACAACTTCGGTGGCCTGACCTTCCTCAACTACAGCGTGCGCGGTTTCACCACGGGCGAGCTCTACAAGAACGGCTTCGCCATCAACCGCGGCAGCTACAGTGCGCCGGATACCTCCACCATCGAGCGCATCGAAGTGCTCAAGGGCCCGGCCGCCAGCCTGTACGGGCGCGGCGACCCGGGCGGCCTGGTGAATATCGTCGGCAAGAAGCCCCAGGCCGAGGCCTTCAGCACCTTCAAGGCCAGCGCCGGCAGTTGGGACCGCTATCGCAGCAGCCTCGACGTCAACACGCCGCTCGACGAGGAGGGACGGGGGCTGTCCCGGGTGAACCTGGCGCTGGAGGACAACGGCAGCTTCCGCGACCATGTCGACAGCCGCCGCGCCATCGTCAGCCCGTCCCTGAGCTGGCAACTGACCCCGGACACGCTGTTGTCCCTCAACAGCGAATTCTCCCGCACCGAATCGGTATTCGACCGGGGTATCCCGGCGGTGAACAACGAACTGGGCCCGGTCTCCCGTTCGACCTTCCTTGGCGAGCCCAACGACGGCCATATCCGCAATGACAACCAGACCCTGGACCTGGCGCTGGAGCATTACCTCGACGACAACTGGAAACTGCGCCTGGCCAACCACTACACCCAGGGCACCCTGCGCGGAAACAGTTCGGAAACCTCGCGGGTGGTGGGTGATCGCATCAGCCGCTTCTACCGCGAGCGGAACTTCGAGTGGAACGACAACATCACCCAGGCCGAGCTGCACGGGCAGTTCGAATTCCTCGGCTGGCAGCACCAGAGTCTCGTCGGCCTGGAGTACGAGAACTACCGCAACAGCCAGAAGTATCCGCAAAGCGTGACCGGCTTCGGCTACGGGCTCGACATCTACAACCCGGTGTACGGCCAGGCCAAGCCACCCTTGGTGAATGCCAATGACTTCTTCGAGCACACCGAAAGCTATGCGTTGAACCTGCAAGACCAGATCGCCTTTACCGACCGCCTGCGCGGGTTGGTCGGGGTGCGCCTGGAGCGGGTCGAGCAGACGGCGCTGAACCGCACGACCCGGGTCAGCAACAGTCAGGAGAAGGACGTCGCCACGCCACGTGTCGGCCTGCTGTATCAGGTGACCCCGCAAATAGGCGTGTTCGCCAATGCCTCCACCTCGTTCAAGCCCAACGCCATTGGCACGCGCGGGCAGGTGTACAAGCCGGAGAAGGGTATCGGCTATGAAACCGGGTTGAAGCTGGACCTGTTCGACAGCCGCGTCGGTGCGACCCTGGCACTGTTCCACATCGACAAGGAAAACGTCATCACCACCGATGCCTTCGGCGACAGCATCGCGGCGGGCAAGGCGCGTAGCCAGGGTGTGGACCTGCAGTTCAGCGGGCAGGTGACGGATGCAGTGCGGGTGATCGGCGCCTATGCCTATATCGACGCCGAAGTGACCAAGGGCGATGCAAGCCTGCCCAAGGGCAGCGATCTGCTGGGCATTCCGCGGCACAGTGGCAGCGTGATGGCGGTATACGAGTTCCAGGACGGGGCGTTGCGCGGCTCCGACTTCGGCGCCTCGGCGAACTATGTCGGCGACCGCTCGGGGCAGGCGGGAAGCAGCTTCAGGCTGCCGTCGTACAGCACGGTCGATCTGCTGGCTCACTACAAGGCCAGTGAACAACTGACCCTCGGGCTGAACCTGAACAACCTGTTCGACCGCAAGTACTACGAGCGCGGGTACAACCTGGCGTGGAACATGCCGGGCGAGCCGCGTAACCTGAGCCTGAGCCTGGCTTATTCGATGTAGTGGTCCTTGAGGGCCTCATCGCAAGCGCCGCAGACCCTGTGGGAGCTGGCTTGCCAGCGATGAGGCCCTCAAGACCAACACGTCAACCCACGGCAGTGCACAACTCGACCAGAATCCCCGCCGGACACCTGACCCACGACACCGTCTGCCCCCAGGGTTTCACCTGCGGCGCCTTCAGCTCCACCGCCCCGGCCGCCACCGCCCGGGCATGGGCCGCCGGTACATCCTCGGTCACCAATCCGATCTCCATCCCCAGTGGCCGCTGGCTTTCACTCGCCGCCAGCACGCCACCCTCGAAATTCATCTCACCCAGTTCCAGCGAAGCGAAGGCGAGGGTGGTTGCGCCGGTTTCCAGCTCGCCATAATCCCCCGACTCATGCAGGAAGCGTTGCTGCAACCCGAAGGCCTGCTGGAAAAAGCGCAACGACGCCGCTACATCGGCGACGTAAGCAATGGTGTAACCCAGTTTCATGCCGTTCCTCCTTGATGATGAAGCCGACGTTATATCGCACTGCGGCATCCAGCACATTGCCACTGTCGAACGAGCGCACTATCTTGGCGCACGGACCTGGACCAAAGGAGCTGACCATGGCCGATTCACTGGCGCTCAACAAAGCCAGCTGGGATGAGCGCGCGCCGCTGCATGCGGCGTCCGGCGACTACGAGGTGGCGGCATTCGTCGCCGACCCCGCGCACCTCTCGGAAGTGGTGCGCTTCGATTTGCCGCTGCTGGGGGATATCGGCGGCCTGCGCGGCCTGCACCTGCAATGCCATATCGGTACCGACACCCTGTCCCTGGCCCGCCTTGGCGCGCAAATGACCGGGCTGGATTTTTCCGCGCGTTCGCTGGAACAGGCGCGGGCCCTGGCCGGGCGTTGCGCCACGCACATCGAGTACGTCGAAGCCGAGGTCTACGCGGCCTGCTCGGTGCTGCCGGCTGCCTCGTTCGACCTGCTCTATACCGGCATCGGCGCCCTGTGCTGGCTGCCGGACATCCAGCGCTGGGCCGGGACCGTGGCGACCCTGCTCAAGCCGGGCGGGCGACTGTTCCTGCGCGAGGGCCATCCGATGCTGCTGGCCCTGAATGAGGATCATCAGGACCGGCTGGTGGTGGAATACCCGTACTTCGAACGGCCCGAGCCGACGGTATGGATCAGTGACCAGACCTACGTCAGCACCGACGCCAGCCTGGTCAATACCGAAACCCATGAATGGAACCACGGGCTGGGCGAGGTGGTGAGTGCCTTGATCAGCCAGGGGCTGCGGGTCACCGGGCTCGTGGAGCACGACAGCATCCCCTGGGAAGCGCTGCCGGGGCAGATGAGCCGGCGGGACAATGGGGAATGGCAGCTGGACAAGCAGCCCTGGCGGTTGCCCTTGAGTTACACCTTGCAGGCAGTGAAGGAGTAGGGGTTGCTGGCCTCATCGCTGCGGTTCGGCGGCCCGACAAGCCAGCTCCCACAGGTATGGCATACACCGGACCTGTGGGAGCTGGCTTGCCAGCGATGAGGCCCTCGAGAACACCCCATCAACTCCCTGCCTTTTTCACCCTCGGCTTGCGCACCCGCTTCACCCCATCCTTCGCCGCAGTACCCGCCTTGCGCTTCTTCTTCCAAGGCGATCCACCCCGGCCGGCCGGGGTTGCCGGCCCGGAAATCCGCAACTGCATGCCTGCACAGCGCTCCACCTGCTTGCTCATCCAGGCCGACTGTTTCTCGACGAAGGTCTCCAGGCTCATTTCCCCGCTTTGCACCATATCCAGCGCCTGCTCCCAGATCGCCGTGGTACCCGGGTCGGCGATCGCCCGCGGCACCGCGTCGATCAGGCTGAAGGCCGCCGGCGTGGCGTTCAGGGCCTTGCCGTTCTTCACCAGGTAACCACGATCGAGCAGCCCCTGGATGATCCCGGCCCGGGTCGCCTCGGTGCCGATGCCGGTGGTTTCCTTGAGCTTCTGCTTGAGGCGCGGGTCTTCCACCAGCTTGGCGACATTTTTCATCGCCTTGATCAGGTCGCCTTCGGTGAAGGGCTTGGGCGGCTGGGTCCAGAGGTCTTTCAATTGCAGATCGCGCACCTCGCACCATTGACCCTTGCTCAACGCCGGCAGCACTTGCGCTGCTGGCGCCTCCCGGCCCTTTGGCGGCGTCAGTGCTTCCGGCAAGGCCCGCCGCCAGCCCGGCTCGACGATCTGCTTGCCCACGGCCCGCAACGCCTGGCCGGCACAGTCGAAATCCGCCTGGGTACGGTCGTATTCATGGTTGGGCAGGAATTGCGCCAGGTAGCGCGCGCGGATCAGGGTGTAGACCGCCTTGGCCTTGCCCGGCAGGCGGTTGGGGTCGACCGCCGCCGCGGTGGGGATGATGCCGTGGTGGGCGCTGACCTTGGCGTCGTTCCACGCCCGCGAGCGGCGCTGGGCCTGAAGGTGTGGCTGCAAGCGCGCCAGTGATGGATCGGCCCGACCGAGCGCGGCGAGAATCGCCGGCGCCTCGCTGTGCTGGCTCACTGGCAGGTAGCCGCAATCACTGCGCGGGTAGGTGATGACCTTATGGGTTTCGTACAGCGACTGGGCGATATCGAGGGTTTCCTGGGCGCCGAGCCCCAGCTTCTTCGAGCAGACCTCCTGCAGGGTACCGAGGTCGAAGGGCAGGGGCGCCGCCTCGCGGACCCGCTCGGTCTTCACCTCGATAACCTGCGCCGTGCCCGCCGCCTGCATCGCTGCGGCGGCCTGTTGCGCCAGTTCCTGCTTCAGGCAGCGGCCCTGGTCGTCGCACACATCATCCGGCGCCCGCCATTGCGCGGTAAACAGCGTGCCGGCGCTGTCCAGTTGCACATCGATGGCCCAGAACGGCACCGGGACGAAATCGGCGATGCTGCGGTCGCGGTCCACCACCAGGCGCAGGGTCGGGGTCTGCACCCGGCCCACCGGCAGTACGCCCTGGTAGCCGGACTGGCGGCCGAGCAGGGTGAACAGGCGGCTCATGTTCATGCCGATCAGCCAGTCGGCGCGGGAGCGGCCCAGGGCCGAATGGTACAGGCTGAAGGTTTCGGCACCGGGCTTGAGCGCAGCCAGGGCCTTGCGGATCGAGGCATCGTCCAGCGCCGATAGCCACAGGCGGCGGATCGGCCCGCGATAACGGCAATGTTCCACCAGCTCGCGGGCGATCATCTCGCCCTCGCGGTCGGCATCGGTGGCGATCACCAGCTCGGCGGCTTCGCCCAGCAGGCGCTTGACGGCCTTGTACTGGCTGGCGGTCTTGGGCTTGACCTGCATCTTCCACTGCTGCGGCACGATCGGCAGGTCGGCCAGCACCCAGCGCTTGTAGCGCGCGTCGTAGGCGTCGGGCGGCGCGGTTTCCAGCAGGTGGCCGATGCACCAGGTCACCGTCACCCCGCTGCCCACCCAGCAGCCATCCCCGCGCCGGCTGGCGCCGAGGACCTTGGCGATATCCTTGGCCTGGGAGGGCTTTTCGCAGAGGAACAGGCGCATGGGGAAGGGAGGCATCCTGGGGAACGAGGTTCCCTAGGATGCGCAGGAAATGAATGGGTAGCAAGGATTATCTGTATGGATATACAGCAAGGTTGACATGGGCTGCGTTGGACAGGCCTGGGGGATCAGTACAGGATTTTCATTGCTGGATAAAAGCATCTTGGTTTGCCACCAGAGGTGCATTGGCTGCAGGCCTGAACTGCGGCCTTGAGGAAGGCCTCCCTTTTCGCATTTGCCCCAGTAGCCACCTCTTTTTGGTAGCCGCCAGGGGTGTCGCTATCTGCACCATATTCGATTCTTGTTTCCGGCTCATCCTTGAGCTTCGCGAATTCATACAGGTTATCGTATACCCCAGGGCAACTTACAGTGTCATAGCAGGTGTTTTGGTAGAGTGAGGCTTTAGCTCCGGAACTCATTCCATTTTCTATCAGTTTATTCTTGCACTGCTGAAGGTCGTCGCCGATTTTGTCGCTTGGGTATTGACAGGTAGCGTTGCTGCATTCCAGCCCAGCAGCACAGACCAATCCCTTGTTGGCATCGCATGCGCCTCCAACGGATACGCCTGCGTAGGTTGACGGGGTATGAAGGGCGAAGCAGGTGCCCAAGGCAATGAAGAGTGAGGTAACGACACGTTTGTTCATAGCTGATCTCCTATACCGGGAATGGCGCCCCGGTGAGTGGGAAATACGCGTCTACAAACAAACTTCAAACCGCGTAGGGTTTGGTTGAAGCCGGAAATGACGTTTGAATACCGCCAGGAATGCTTACGACACCCTGGCAGATACTTGAAAAGTTAGTACAGGCGGTTCTCATGTCAAATTGCTAATCGGGGGGCCGCCAGGCGGCTCCCCGGTTAGCTTCTAAGGCCTCGCACTCACCGTCGCATTGCGCCACGCAGTCGCCAGCTTCTGCTCCAGCTCCGCACTCACCGGTTTCTGCTGTGCCTCAAGGCTCAGCTTCAACCCGTTCAACGATCTGCCGCTCAAGCGGTTTTCGCTCAGGTCCTCGGTAAACACCCGCTCCGCGTCCCGCGCCTTGCCCTGGGCCAGGTACGCATAGCCGAGCGACTCGCGCACCGTGTAGTACCAGTCCGGCGGTTCGTTGTACCAGAGCCCGTCCTGTACTTCGACGGCCTTGCGCCATGCCGCGAGGATCTGTGCGTTGTTGTCGCCCTTCAGCTCCGCGAGGTCATCGGCCAGGACCTTGGCGAGGTTACCGACGGCGCCGGCACTGGTTTTCTGCACGTCAGCCAACGACAGCGTGTTGCCGGTCGCCGCCTGCGCCTGGTTGAACAGGATCAGGTTGGCCAGGCGCAGCAGGTCCACGGCCTTGTTGTTGCCGTAGTTGAGCCCGGTATTTTCGGTTTCCTGGAGCACGTCGCGGGTGGTGGTCCAGAAACCGTTCAGCGCCTGCACCGCGTGGGCGCTGTCCTGCGTGCCGTCCAGCGCCTGGTAGGCCCGGGCGTAGCGCTGCATGATCCGCGTGTAGGGCATGGTCAGCGTCTCCCAGCCCCCTGGGCTGGCCTTGCAGGTGTCATTGATCTTTGCCAGCCCGTCCTTGACCTGCTGGTCGAAGCCATCGAGCTTGTCCCACGCCTGGAAGCGCACGGCGTAGTAGTAGGGCACGGCATAGAAGTAGTCGGACTTGGTCTTGAGCTCGGCCGGATACTTCTCGCAGAGGAACTTCACCGAAGCGTTTTCGGTGGTGTTGTCCACCAGTTCGCTGGCCATGTTCAGCGCTTCGTTCTTGCGCCCTTCGATGGACAGGGTCCAGGTCAGGAAGTGGATGTTGTGCCCCAGGTAGTGCAGCAGGTACGGGCTCTCCGGCTGGATTTCGCGCCCATAGGCGCGGTCCACCGAGATCGCCGCGTAGTTGGTGGCACTGGACAGCGCATTGTTGCCGGTGCGCTGGTAGATGTGCGAGGCCATGTGGATCAGATGGCCCACCGCCGGGTTGAGGGTGCGGAAGCGCTCGGCCATGGGCATGCCGCTGTCGGGGAAGGGCGATTCCTCGATGGCGTGGATGAAGAAGTGGTTGGCGCCGGAGTGGTTCTGGTCCTGCACCAGCACACGGTTGAGCACTTCAAGGGCGTCGGCGGCTTCATCGGTGGGCTTGACCGCATCGGACGTGGCTTCGCTGCCTTTCCACCATTTCCACGGGTCGATGTTGAGCAGGGCGTCAGCGTACAGGGCGGCGGCGTCGAGGTCGTCGAAGTACTCGTTGGAGAGCCCTTTCATCTCTGCCACGTAGCGTTTCTTGCCGTCCGCCGACAGGGTGATGCGGTCGCCGTCGACGTCGTACTGGCTGAGGAACGCCTTGGCATAGCGCGCTTCGCGCTTGACCTGCGCCTCGGTGAATCCGGCCGGAACGGTTTGCACACGCCGATCGGCATGCTGTTGCGCCAGGTTCACCGCCAGGTACGCCAGTTGATCGCAGCCCTCGGTGGCGTCGGTATTGATGTTCGAGCTGGCCGACAGGGCGATGCCCCACAGCGGCATCGCCGACTTCTCGTCGAGTACGTAAGCCTGGTAGAAGGCGCGGATCGCCTCGCTGAAGTTGAAGCCGTATTGCAGGGCCATGCCCTGGCTGTAGAAGGCCTGGATCTTCTCGTTGTCGCCCACTGACACCAGGTCGTAGTGGGTGCCGCCCAGGCCGGAGAGCAGATGGTCCTGCCGGGTGTCCTTCGAGCTGACGCACAGTTCCAGTGCCTTTGGCAGCGGGGTGTTGTCGGGCAGTTTGGTGAAGGTCTTGCCTTGCGGGCCTGCGTCGCCGTGTCCACCGTGAGCGATGGCGTTGAGCGGCAACGAGGCCAGCAGTGCGCAGGCTACCGCCATGCGCACGCTGGTGATTCTTTCCATGAACGGGTTCCTGTGTCCTTGTCAGTCTTCGGCCAGACGCTTGATCTGTGCCGCCAGGTCTTTCTCGGGGATCTTCACTTCCACCAGCGCCGGCCGGTCGCCGATCGCCAGCAGTTTCGGCAGCAGCGCCTGCAGCTCGCCAACCGTCGTCACCTGGTAGCCAAGCGCGCCGTAGCCCTGGGCCAGGGCCCGGTAGTCGAGGCTCGGCAGGGTATCGAACGGGGCGAACTGGCCATCCGGGTCGAACGCCTTGATATCGACGAACGCTTGCTCGATGGCATACACCTGGTTGCTCATGACGAAGACGATGGCATTGACCTTGTTGCGCGCCAGCGCCGCCAGGGACTGGCTGACCATCATGAAGCCGCCGTCGCCGGCGACTACGACCGGCCGCCGCCCGCTGCCCAGCGCCACGCCCAGGGCGCAGCCGGTTTCGTGGCCGAGCGAGCCCCAGATGGCATCGGAGAGAAAGCCGTTGCGCGGCATGTCCTGGATATTGCTGGCCACGTACAGCGACGAGCTTTCACCGAGGATCAGCGTGCTGCTATCCCACAGCCGATGCTCCCTGGCGAAGTCCACCAGGCTGGCGAAGAAGCTCTGGTAACCGAGCGCGTCGCCGGGGCCGCCGGCGGCGAGCAGGGCCGGGTGGCGGGGCAGGAACACATCCTTGCGCGGGAAGCGCGGGTCCAGGTCGAAGGCCTTGAGCAGGCTGTCGACGTAGTCCGGCAGGCGCACGTTGGGGTAATACTCGGCGCCGGTGCGGGCCAGGTCGCAGTTGACCTGGATGATCTGCTCGAAGCGCTTGCCCAGCAGGTCCAGGTAGTCGTCGGTGAAAATCACCCCGATGGCCAGGATGCAGTCGGCATCCAGCACCTGGGGCGAGGTTTCCAGGCGCGAGGCCGGGCCGGCATAGGTGCCGATGAACGGCGCCTGGCTTTCGTCGAGAACGGTCTTGGCGTCGAGGGTGGTGCTGAACGGCAATTGGCAGCCATCGATCAGCCGTTGCACGGCGTCCTGCAGGCCATAGCGCATGACTTCCACGCCCAGCAGCACCAGCGGTTTCTTCGCTTCGGCCAGGCGCTTGACGCTGTTGTCCACCAGCAGCTTGAGCGCGTCCGGGTTGGAGGGCCGTGGCGCAGGGCTCAGGGTGCCTTGCGGCAGCGAGCACTCCAGGCCCCAGACATCTTTCCATGCCTCCAGGTACACCGGCTGGCGATGGGTGATGGCGGCGATCAGCGCGCTGTCGATCTGCCAGGGTGCCTGGCGCGCGTCGGAGATGATCTCACAGGCCACGGTGACCTGTTCCAGCACGTTGCGGTCGGCCTCGAAGTTGCCGGTCGAATGGTGGAACAGCACATGCTGCTGGCGGGCCCGCTCGCGGTTCTGGGTGGACGGGCTGGCGGAAATCACCACCACCGGGGCGCGTTCGACGAAGGAACCGGCGATGGCATTGACCGCGCTGAAGGTGCCCACGCCATATTGCAGGGAGACGGCGCCGATACCATGCACCCGGGCATAGCCGTCGGCGGCGTAGGCGGCGCCCATTTCATAGACTTCGCCCACCGCGTCGATGCCGTCGAAGGCTTCCAGGGCGTTCATGAAGTTGGACACGTAGTCCCCGGGCACCTGGAAGACCTTGGTCAGGCCCAGTTCCTTCAGGCGGGTCAGCAGGTAGTCGGCAACGGTGAAAGGTGCGCTGCTCATGCTTTGATCCCCGTGTAGGCGAATTCGGTGACTTCGGTCAGGGTCTTCTTGCAGTCGGTGCAGGCCAGGGCCGGCGGATTGTCGATATCGACCGGCGCCGGGGCGGGCAGCAACTGGTAGGCCTCGGGCAGCCAGGCCGGACGGGGCAGGCCGAAGAAGTCCTGCAGGGTGGATTCGGCGGTGGTCAGCGCGCCTTCGACCCAACCCTGGCCGTAGGAATAGGCTTCACCGACGATGTATACCTCCTGCTCCTGCACCGGATGGCGCATGCGCTGGATGATCAGGTCGAGACGGTAGTTGGCCTTCCATTCGTGCCAGCCGCCGCCGAACGGGTCGGCATCCCAGGCGTGGTAGACCGCCGAATAGGGCGCCGGCAGTTCGATCTGGTCGTGCAGCGAGGTGACCTGGCGCTGGGCGATGCGCACCATCTCTTCGCTGATCTGGTACTGCATCTTCGGCACCACTTCATTGGCATCGATGCGGCCCTGCAGGCTTTTCGGCTGGTAGCCCTCGAACGGCGCGCCGTCCTCCAGGCCCTTCCAGAACGGCACGGTGCCGATGTCGTTGTAGGAGGCCATCAGCAAGGAGTTGAGGGTTTTCTCGCCGCCGTCCTGCTCGCACTCGGTGCCCATGTAGTAGCACTGGCGGATCGGCAGGTCGGTGACCGAGCGCCCGGCCACCAGGCCCTGGCTGCGCCACCAGGGTTGCTCGTAGGCGAGGAACAGCTTGAAGGCCGACTGCACCAGTACCGAGTCGATGTTCTCCTTCAGCCACGGGTCGTCGAACAGTGGTGACTGGATCAGTTCCAGGGAGCGGCGCGGCAAGGCCAGGATCACCTGGCGGGCGTGGATGATTTCCTCTGCACCGGGCACGTCGCTGGTCTTGCCGTCGACGGTGCGGGTGGCCTGGAAGTGCAGGCGGTAGGGGTACTCGGTGTCGTCGCTGAACTGCACCGAGGCCAGGCGGCGGTTCATGCGGATGCGCTGTTCGCCCGCGATCAACCCGCCCGGCACCTCGGCGAAGCGCTGGGCCAGGGTCAGGGGCAAGGCCTGGAAGCCTTTCTTGAGGGTCAGGAAGACGGTCTTGTCGCTGTATTCGGTGGCGGGCAACTGGGTTACCGCGCTGGCGTTGGCGACGTTGGCCTCGTAGCCGCCGGCGTCCTTCATGAACTGGTAGCCTTCGTTGCTCAGCACGCGGTAGAGCAGGTCCCAGAAGCCATAGCGCCAGATCTCCTTGCCGAACACCTTGACTTGCATCTGCTCGGCCAGGCTGAGCTTGTCGAAGCCCGGATAGATGTTGTGCATCACCTTGACCTGCAGGTCCTCGGGGCCGAAACCGCGTTCGGACCAGGCCAGCTTGTAGGGGATCTTCTCCGGGGCTTCGGTGAAGTCACGCAGGCGGAAGCGTTCGCCGCGCAGATAGAACAGGTTGTCCTTGGCACCGACCGGATCCTCTTCCGGCAGGTTGCTGCCCATGGGGAAGTTCTTGCTCTCCAGCTTGAGCTCGCCGACCAGCTTGTCGACCATCACGTGGCCGCCGGTATTGTCTTTGGTGGCCGGCATCCAGCGCATGCCGCCGACTTCGGCGACGACGTTGGGCAGGCCGGGCAGGTTGATACTGAAGAGACGCCCGCCGATGCGGTCGCTGTATTCGAACAACTGGATGCGTTGATGATCGCCTTGTGCTTCTTGCAGGCGCCAAGCGCTGTAGGTCCCTGATACGCCGCCGCCGATGATGGCGACATCCAATGGCTGGGTCTGGCTCATCGCAAATATCCCTATGTTGTTGTGGGCAAGGAATTCCGTGCGGGAGCCAGTATCGACGAGGTTTTCCTTAATGCCAATCTGCCATTACGGAAAATGTTGTCGGCATTGGCTGAAACGGTGAGCCCCAATGAATCCGGGGGTTTCCCAAGCGTCGAAGGTATGTGCGCAAGGCAATTTGAAAGGCACCGCTCAAGCCCGCGCCCTCCCTCGTTATCGGGTCGGGCGAGGCTGGCGGTTGCGGCGGTTATCCGCGGCTGGCGGCGAGGGCCTGTTCGAGGTCGGCGATGATGTCATCGCTGTGCTCGATGCCGATCGACAGGCGCACCATGTCGCGTGGCACTCCGGCTTTCTCCAGCTCTTCGTCGTTGAGCTGGCGGTGGGTGGTGGAGGCGGGGTGGCAGGCCAGGGACTTGGCGTCGCCGATGTTGACCAGGCGTACCACCAGCTTCAGGGCATCGATGAACCGCGCGCCTGCTTCCTGGCCGCCCTTGATGCCGAACGAGAGGATCGACGCCGGCTTGCCCTGGGTGTAGCGCCGGGCCAGTCCGTGCTCGGGGTGATCCGGCAGGCCGGCATATTTGACCCAGGCCACCTGCTCGTGGGTTTGCAGGTAGCGGGCGACCTTGAGGGCATTCTCGGTATGCCGTTCCATGCGCAGCGCCAGGGTTTCCAGGCCTTGCAGGATCAGGAAGGCATTGAACGGCGACAGCGCCGCGCCGGTGTTGCGCAGCGGCACCACCCGGCAACGGCCGATGAACGCGGCCGGGCCGAAGGCTTCGGTGTAGGTCACGCCGTGGTAGGACGGGTCGGGCGTGTTGAGCAGGGCGAAGCGTTCCTTGTTCTCGGCCCAGGGGAACGTGCCCGAGTCGATGACGATGCCGCCGATGCTGGTGCCATGGCCGCCGATGTATTTGGTCAGCGAATGCACGACGATATCGGCGCCGTGTTCGAACGGCCGACAGAGGATCGGCGTGGCCACGGTGTTGTCGACGATCAGCGGCACGCCATGGCGGTGCGCGGCGTCGGCCAGGGCCTGCAGGTCGACGATATTGCCCGCCGGGTTGCCGATGGACTCGCAGAACACCGCCTTGGTGCGCTCGTCGATCAGGGCTTCGAGGGCGGCGATATCGTCGTGCGGGGCGAAGCGGGTCTGGATGCCGATGCGTGGCAGGGTATGGGCCAGCAGGTTATAGGTACCGCCATACAGCTTGGCGACGGAAACGATATTGTCGCCGACTTCGGCGATGGTCTGGATCGCATAGGTGATCGCCGCCATGCCCGAGGCCACCGCCAGCGCCCCGACCCCGCCCTCGAGCGCGGCCATGCGTTGTTCCAGCACATCGTTGGTGGGGTTCATGATCCGCGAATAGATATTGCCGGCAACCTTCAGGTCGAACAGGTCGGCGCCATGCTGGGTATCGTCGAAGGCGAAGGAGGTGGTCTGGTAGATCGGCACGGCCACCGCCCTGGTGGTCGGGTCCGGGCTGAAGCCCGCGTGGATGGCCAGGGTTTCCAGCTTCATGCAGTCGTTCCTTGAAAGGGTTGGAGAGGCGGAGCATGGGGCGGGGGCGAGCGGGTGGTCAATAGCCATAGTGGTTATAAGGAAATAGCCGGAGCACCGCGGAACCCCTGTGGGAGCTGGCTTGCCAGCGATGAGCATGGGTATCTACACATCTTTTGAGGTGAGAGGGCCTGTCAGTAGATCGCATCAGGGCTGACAGGTGCTTGTCATGACTTTTTTGGCGCCCTTGAGATCGAGCGCCGCCCGCGCGGCGCATCGCGGGTGAACCCGCTCCCACATTTGTTGCAACGTGCCATGGCCTGTCAGATCTCCGTTGTTCGCCTTTGGATGTACGGCGATCTATCGTGGGGAAGCTGTTGGGCTCGGCGCGATATCGCGTCGTACGAACAAGGCGGTCAACCATGGCCTGACAGGCATAGGCACGTTGCAACAAATGTGGGAGCGGGTTCACCCGCGATGCGCCGCGCGGGCGGCGCTCGATCTAGAGGGCGCTGAAGATCTACCGGCATGCATCTGGTGGCCATGACGCGGTTCTCTGACAGGCACCTCGCCACCGCCACTGCTCAGAAAAGATGTGTAGATACCTATGCAGCGATGAGGCCGGCTGAGCAATGATGTTGTCAGGTCGAGCGCTATCGCTGGCAAGCCAGCTCCCACAGGGTCAGTGCCGAACACAAATCCTGCGGATGACTCAGCAACTTGTGGGAGCCGGCGTTGCCGGCGATGAGGCCGGCATGAGCAATGATGCTGTCAGGTCAGGCCCTATCGCTGGCAAGCCCCACAGGATTTTGTGTCGGCCATGGCGAATCCGGTAAGCTTGCTAACGATTTTTCCCCGCCTGGCTTGCCCTCACGGAATTCCCCGATGTCCCATACCCACACCCGAAACCGGGCCCTGCGCGTGCGCAGCGATGTCCTCGCCGGTCTGACCACGTCGTTCGCCCTGGTGCCGGAGTGCATCGCCTTCGCCCTGGTCGCGCACCTCAATCCGCTGATGGGCCTGTACGGCGCCTTCATCATCTGCACCCTGACGGCCTTGTTCGGCGGCCGCCCGGGAATGATTTCCGGCGCGGCCGGCTCCATGGCCGTGGTGATCGTCGCCCTGGTGGTGCAGCAGGGCGTGCAGTACCTGCTGGCCACGGTGCTGCTGGGCGGGCTGCTGATGATCCTGTTCGGCCTGCTGCGCCTGGGCAAGCTAGTGCGCCTGGTGCCGTATCCAGTGATGCTCGGCTTCGTCAACGGCCTGGCCATCGTGATCGCCATGGCCCAGCTGGAGCATTTCAAGAATGGCGAGCACTGGCTGCAGGGCCCGGCGTTGTGGCTGATGCTTGGCCTGGTGGGCCTGACCATGCTGGTGGTCCATGTCCTGCCGAAACTGACCCGCGCGGTGCCGCCGGCGCTGGTGGCGATCCTCGGTGTCGGCATGCTGGTCTGGCTGCTCGACCTGCCAACCCGCACCCTCGGCGACATGGCCCATATCGCCGGCGGCCTGCCGTCCCTGGCCCTGCCACAGGTGCCGTGGAACCTGGACACCCTGCGCATCATCGCCCCCTACGCGGTGCTGATGGCCCTGGTCGGCCTCCTGGAAACCCTGCTGACCCTCAACCTCACCGACGAAATCACCGAGAGCCGCGGCCACCCCGATCGCGAATGCGTGGCCCTCGGCGCGGCCAACATGGTGTCCGGGCTGTGTGGCGGCATGGGTGGCTGCGCGATGATCGGGCAGACCGTGATCAACCTCGGCTCCAACGGGCGCGGGCGCCTGTCCGGAGTCGTGGCGGGGGTGATGATCCTGCTGTTCGTGCTGTTCCTCTCGCCGTTGATCGAGGAGATCCCGCTGGCGGCGCTGGTCGGGGTGATGTTCGTGGTCGCCCAGCAGACCTTCGCCTGGGCCTCGCTGCGGGTGCTGCGCAAGGTGCCGGCCAGCGATGTCCTGGCCATCGTCGCGGTGACCGTGGTCACGGTGTTCACCGACCTGGCCACGGCGGTGCTGTTCGGCATCGTCATCGCCGCGATCAACTTCGCCTGGCAGCACGCCCGCGAGCTGTATGCCGACATCCATGACGAAGCGGACGGCAGCCGGCTGTACCGGGTGCATGGAACGTTGTTCTTCGCCTCGTCGACGCCGTTTCTCGACCAGTTCGACCCGGCCAACGATCCGGCGCAGGTAACGCTGGACTGCCGGCACCTGAGCTTCGTCGATTACTCGGCGATCGCGGCGCTGAAGACCTTGCGCGAGCGCTATGAGAAGGCGGGGAAGCACCTGCGGGTGGTGCATCTGTCGGAGCGTTGCAAGCAGTTGCTGAAGCGGGCGGGGGCGGAGCACTGATCATGTGTCGTTGCTGATGGCCTCATCGCTGGCAAGCCAGCTCCCACAGGGGGCGCGCCTGGCTCGCCAGCGATGAGGCCATCAGCCCGACGAAGCTATCCCTGCTTCTTGATGATCACATCGGCAATGCTCGCCGGCGCTTCCGCATACCGGGTGAATTCCATCGAATAGCTGGCCCGGCCCTGGGTCATCGAGCGCATTTCGGTGGAGTAGCCGAACATTTCGCCCAGCGGCACTTCGGCCCGTACCACCTTGCCCGCCGGGGTGTCCTCGCTGCCCTGGATCAGGCCGCGACGGCGGCTCAGGTCGCCCATGATGTCGCCCATGAATTCCTCGGGCGTCACCACTTCCACCTTCATCACCGGCTCCAGCAGCACCGCGCCGCCTTTTTGCGCCAGTTGCTTGGTGGCCATGGACGCGGCGATCTTGAACGCCATCTCGTTGGAGTCGACGTCGTGGTACGAACCGTCGAACACCGCGGCCTTGAGGCTGATCAGCGGATAGCCGGCAACCACGCCGTTCTGCATCTGTTCCTCGATGCCTTTCTGGATTGCCGGGATGTACTCGCGCGGCACCACGCCGCCGACGATCTCGTTGAGGAATTCCAGGCCTTCCTTGCCTTCGTCACCCGGCGCGAAGCGGATCCAGCAGTGGCCGTACTGGCCGCGCCCGCCGGATTGGCGGACGAACCTGCCTTCGATCTCGCAGGTGTTGCGGATCTTCTCGCGGTACGCCACCTGGGGTTTGCCGATATTGGCCTCGACCCCGAACTCGCGGCGCATGCGGTCGACGATGATGTCCAGGTGCAGTTCGCCCATGCCGGAGATGATGGTCTGCCCGGTTTCCTCGTCGGTCTTGACCCGGAACGACGGGTCTTCCTGGGCCAGCTTGCCGAGGGCGATGCCCATTTTTTCCTGGTCGGCCTTGGTCTTGGGCTCTACCGCCACCGAGATCACCGGGTCGGGGAAGTCCATGCGTTCGAGGATGATCGGCTTGTTGATATCGCACAGGGTGTCGCCGGTGGTCACGTCCTTCATGCCGATCAGCGCGGCAATGTCCCCGGCGCACACCGCCTTGATCTCGGCGCGCTGGTTGGCGTGCATCTGCACCATGCGGCCGACCCGTTCCTTCTTGCCCTTGACCGAGTTGAGCACGGCATCGCCGGAACTGAGCACGCCGGAATAGACCCGGGCGAAAGTTAGGGTCCCGACGAAGGGATCGGTGGCGATCTTGAAGGCCAGGGCCGAGAACGGCTCATTGTCGTCGGCGTGGCGCTCCAGGTGCCGGTCCTCGTGGTCCGGGTCGGTGCCGTTGATCGCAGGGATTTCCGAGGGGGCGGGGAGGTAGTCGATCACGGCATCGAGCATCAGCGGCACGCCCTTGTTCTTGAACGACGAGCCGAGGATCGCCGGAACGATCTCGTTGGCCAGGGTGCGCTGGCGCAGGCCGGCCTTGATCTGCTCGTTGCTCAGTTCGATGCCGTCCAGATAGAGGGTCATGAATTCATCGTTGGCCTCGGCGGCGGCTTCGATCATATGCGCCCGCCATTCCCGGGCCTGCTCCAGCAGTTCGGCGGGGATGTCTTCCTCGCGGTAGCTGGTGCCCTGGTCGTCCTCGTTCCAGTAGATGGCCTTCATCTTCACCAGGTCGATCTGCCCGGCGAAGTGTTCCTCGGCGCCGATCGCCAGCTGGATCGGCACCGGGTGATGGCCGAGGCGCTGGTCGATCTGCTTGACCACGCGCAGGAAGTCGGCGCCCTGACGGTCCATCTTGTTCACGTAGGCCAGGCGCGGCACATGGTACTTGTTGGCCTGGCGCCATACCGTTTCGGACTGCGGCTCGACGCCATCGGCGCCGCTGAACACCACCACTGCGCCGTCGAGCACGCGCAGGGAGCGTTCCACTTCGATGGTGAAGTCCACGTGGCCGGGCGTGTCGATGATATTGAAGCGGTACTTGTCGGCGAACTGCTTGGTCGAGCCCTGCCAGAAGGCCGTGGTCGCCGCCGAGGTGATGGTGATGCCGCGTTCCTGTTCCTGGGCCATCCAGTCCATGGTCGCGGCGCCGTCGTGGACCTCGCCCATCTTGTGGTTGACCCCGGTGTAGAACAGGATGCGCTCGGTGGTGGTGGTCTTGCCGGCATCGACATGGGCGACGATGCCGATATTGCGGTACAGCTCGATGGGAGTGGTGCGCGCCATGAGGGGTCACCTGTGCTGCGTGGGGGTGGAGTGGTATTTCCACGGTAGCAGAGGCTAGGGGGATTGCCGGATCGCCGGACAGATGAACGGAGCGAGACGGATGTGGGGGTAGCTTGATCGCGAATGGGGGCGAAGAGGCCGCAAAACCTATATCCGCGTTATTCCTCAGGAACCGCGGACATGGGCTCCAGGAAGGCAGCTTTACGCTCCTCGTCAGCGGATCTATCAAAGTCTACAGCCGCGCTGGGCTTGGCGCGAGCTGCGCTTGTTCTGGGTGTTGACACAGTGCAGTACAGACACCTGGCGGTCAGCGCCGGGTCCAGGGTTGTATCTACCTGGATCGCCGGCCTGCTTGTCGAAGTGGTTTTCTCTCGTTGATTTCCTTGGGCAGTGGTGGCCAGTCCGCAGCCGTCGAGAGCGGCGGGACAGGCTTTCCAGGCAGTCCCGCTTCGCGGATGATGCGTGGCCAACGGGGCTTCCAGCATAGCAACAGCGATATCCAATGGCCTAAAGCGTGTACTGCCAACGCGGGAGAAGCCAGCGCTACAATGCAGCCGACCTGCCAACGCAACCTAGCGCGCCACAGCGGCTTGAAAAAGCTCAGCGATGCCATCACTGACAACCACGGCCATGGCGTCTTACCTAGCAATTCCCGAGGTGCAGGCACTGATTGGGGGCCTTCTTCCATGTAGCGGCGGATGAATTCCCACAGGTTGGTGATATCGCTGGTACCGTCAGCGCGCTTGCCTACGAAGACTACATGTAGGTGAGGAAGCTCGGGCATGGTAGGCCCCCAACTCAAAATGAGTTTTCGACCGATGTTGGCGTATTCCTCCTCACCTATGACGGCTTCGGCAGATACCTGATCCCAGTCGAAAATTGTAATGCCGCCAGCGAATCTAGGCCGGTGAAGATAGACTTGGCGCGTCATCCTGTTGAAGCGGATCAGCATGCGGCGTTGAACGAAATTCTCGAGCCTTATAAGAATTCTTGCATAACGAAGCACCACCCAGAACAGGCAGGAAACGAATGTGATTAGAAGCAGTCCGGTAATATAATCACCTATATTGGCGGGTCTTTTCGTGGAGTAGTACGCCCCAGTGATCCAAACCTCATTAAACGTCAAGGTGAAACTGGCGAAGCTGAAAAGAAAATATGCAATGGCCAATGTTGAATATGTAATAACACCGCGCCGCTCCTGTGACTCCCCGGCACTCAACTCAATATAGCAGTCATTGAATTCATATATCGAACCGTCGGCGCTTGGGGTTTCGCTTGCTTTACTCTGAGTTATGGATTTTTTGCTTTTTTGTAAACGGTCAGACGCCAGAATCTTTTCCAGTTTCTTTTGCCAGTTTTCACTTTCGCGATATGAGGTCTGGATATACCAGAGCATCCATTCGATCCAATACATTCAGTTTTTTACCTTGCTATCAGTGCTCGAGTGGACGCTGGAAGCGGATTCAGGAACAGATTGTTGCTCCGAGAGCTGTGCATCAGATTTCAATGTCTTTCGTGCACGCGGCTTTTTTATGTTCAGCTTTGCCTCGGGCAATGGTGGCCAGTCCGTGGCCGTCGAGAGCGGTGGAACAGGCTTTTCAGGTAAGCCAGCTTCACGAATGATGCGCGGCCAACGGGGCTCCCAGCACAGCAGCAGTGATATCCAGTGACCTAGGGCATGTAATGCCAATGCGGGAGAAGCAAGCGCCACAATGCAGGCGACCTGCCAACGAAGGCCTGTACGCCACAACGGCCTGAAAAAGCTCAAGGACGCCATTACCGACAGCCAAGGCCATGGAGCCTTGCCCAGAAGCTTCTTGGGTGCAGGTACTGACTGTGGGCCTTCCTCCATGTAACGACGAATGAATTCCCACAGATTGGTGATATCGCTGGTACCGTCGGCGCGCTTACCTACAAACACTACATGAAGGTGGGGAAGGTCGGGCATTGAAGGTCCCCAACTCAGAATGAGCTTTCGGCCAATGTTGGCCGATTCTTCCTCACCTACGACAGCCTCGGCAGATATCTGCTCCCAGTTGAAAACGGTAACCCCTCCAGCGAATTTTGGTCGATGCAAATAGACTTGGCGCGTAATTCGGTTGAAGCGAATCAGCATGCGGCGTTGAGAAAAATTTTCCAGGCGTATGAAAAAACCTACATACCTAACTAAAAAATAAAATAGCAAAGCTGTCAGAAGGGCAACAAAAACCGCTGAAGCATAGTAACCCCCACTTGCAGGAATGGTTAAAGAATGATGAGTGCCAGTGAGCCAGACCATATTTAGCATTAGCGCTATGCTCGCAGCCTTGTAGCCACAGCAAATAATCGCAATCGAGATATATGTAATTAGTCCGCGACGCTCTTGTGACTCTCCTGCCTGAAGCTCAATATATTTTTCATTGAATTCATATATTGATCCTTCTGCAGTCGGGGTTTCACTAACTCGGCCTAGGGTTTCGGAAGTCCTACCTTTGTTTTTATCTATTTTTTTGGCAGCGAGAATCTTCTTCAGTTTTTCTTGCCACTGCTCGATTTCACGTGGTGAGGTCTGGATATACCAGAGCATCCATTCTATCCAATACATTCAGACCACCGCCTCCAGCGCTTCATACAGTTTTTGCAGTTCTGTTTCTTGGTCTTGGAAGGGTTTAAAAAAACCGTCCGATGTCCGCTCCTTGAGGCAGCTGTGCCAGCACCACTGCTCCATATCATCTGGTGAGAGGTAGATAATTGCCAGGCTGATGCCTAGGGTAACTAAGCTACCAATGCCTATTAAACGTAGCATAATGCCCCTGAGTCCGGCCCCGGCGAGTCCTTCTACTGCCGAGATCATTTGCAATTGACTTTTCTGCCCAAATATCAAACGCAACAAAGGGGCGGTATAAGAAATTGACACCAATCCACCAAGAACTGATACGCTCAGCGACAAGGCACTTCTTAAAAAGTAAGCACCACCCAATACCCGGAAGTCATTTTCAAATGATTTCTTTCCGTCGATGAAATCAACATAAGCAAGCATGCCCCCACCCACGGTTGCCAAGCTCCCTCCCACCAACCGCAACCCGCCCAGCGCAACAGCAGTTCCCCGCGCCACAACTCCCCTAGATCCAAACCGGTCAGCAACCGACTGTACACCGAGCGCAGCCAGTTCGATCCCGGCTGCCGAAGTAATCAGAAATGCCGCCTGATATTCCAGATACTCCTTTTCCCCTCCTTCCCTGTTCGAAGCTTTGACGCCGAGAATCACGCCTTCGATGATTGCCAGCAGAAGGCCGCCCCTCAGGCGGCGAAAGTCTCCACCCGCTCCGTTCTGAAACTCGCGCATGATGGAGTCACGCACCCGGTTGATTTGGGAGTTCACCTGACCTGCCACCCGATTGACATTGGCCACCTGGCCAGCAGCCGCTAATTCACTCATCCGCAAACGGGTCGTCACCTCGCCCAGCCCGGCATGAACGAAGGCCAGCATTGGGCCCAACAGACGACGGTCCAGTGCGTTGGCCGGCAGGAGGGACAGCAGGTGCTGATGAAGGAAGGCAAAAGGCGTCAGCGACATGGCGAGCCGCTGCGGATCGAACCAGCGATGGCTACCAACGTCCACTGCCAGCTGTGTCACCGCGTCCGCCTTGATCATTAGATCGACGACCTTCTGGAACCAGCCACTGGCATTTCCTAGTTCAGCACCGAGGTTGTCGACGGTCAGTTCGCTGGCTTCGACCTTCGCCGTGGCAAACGCCTCCTTCACTCTCTCTTCGATTTCGACCTGGTTACGAGTCAAGGCGCGCCAGGCCAGATTTCGCTTGGCAATGTTGGTGTCCCTCCACCAGGAACCCAGCTTTGCCGAACCACTGCTGCAGCCGTTCATGCCGATCAGGCAAAGGGTCATCTGACTCGAGAACGCGTGTCCCCAGATGGGTTGTTGGCGATCATAGAGATCCAGAGCCTGTTCCAGCATCTCGCTGTCCAGCCAGGCAAGGTGGTCTGCTTCGCGCTTGCCCATTTCTTGCTGAGCGCGAAGATCGCGCCTCGCGAATTCGACCTGGATGTCGTCCTTGGCCTTCCAGTCGAGCATGGCTTCGTACTTGTCGAAGACCCTGAACTTCTCCAGCTCGGCCTGGTGCGTCACGAGTTCAGGATCATGGTGGTCCCCCCTTTCGGCTGGCCCGCCAAAGCGAGTACCGAAGCGGGTCGCGTTCATCATTTCGTACCTCTTTTCGTCCCTGATCTTGCGCTCTGCCGCTTCGACAGCATTCTGGACGTACCCCAACTGCATGGCGGTTTTAACGTCATCCAAAGCCTCGGCCACCATGTACTTGCGCTCATTGCTGATGCCATCCGCATCTACTGCTTTGAGCCAGGGCAAGTTCATTTCGATGGCGTCATTGCGCCACGCGTTCAGTTCCTGAACGATGCCAATGGGATCATCGAGAACTACGGCGACACCTCTTCCATCCATCAACTTTTCGAGGGCATTGCGGTAGATAGAGTCCATGTCCCTGGGCAGCTCGCCTGGGGCGAGTGCGCTACGGAAAGGAGGAAATGCCTGTTTTTCCAACAGGGCCCGGGAAGCAGCATTGTTGGAGGCCAGAAACTCCGCAACGGTGCTATCCACCAGCGAAGGCGTGATGACGTCGTCGAAAACGCCACAGCTGTTGGCCAATATCCGAAGGTCAAACCTCTGCAGGCGATCACGGTAGCGGCTGGTTTTCAAATAGCGCTCCAGCATGTCGGGGCTGAGCGGGTCCGGCGTGAACAGCAGGCGTGCTTCATCCACGTCTTCTGGGTCCCCCACGGTCAGGGTCCAAGTTCCCAACGCAGAAATACCGCCGACCGGTGTTCCGGGTTCGTACGTCAAAACGGGTTGCAGAAGGCCAGTGTCATGTGCGCGGTAAGTACCTTCGCAGACGTAGTTCCGGCCTATGCGCTTGACGAATACATAGACGTAGCCTTCACGAATACTGCGCACGGCATAGCGACTGTGACTGAGGGGAGTTACCAGGCGCCGACCCAGGTGAGCGGGAAGTGCTGGAGCCAGCTGCTCGACGGCGACCTGCTCCAATCCGGAGACCACGCCATAACGCAACGGAAGAATGGTGAACGTGCGCTTGCAACTGACGCACGGGCTGGGGAGCTCATCGCTTAGCGTTTCATTCGAGGCCCGACGACTGATAGCGAGTAGCTCGCTGAGGGAACGGGTGGGTTTCGACATGGGAGCTCTCTTCTGTGGGACTTTTCGATACAGGGTGGGCAGTACTTGGGGCGCAAAAGATTGGCCGACCAATTCGGACCATGAGCAACCATGGCTCTAGCCCGATGTTCGGCTTAGCGTTCAGAGGCAATGAGGTAGAAGGTCTCGGAAAGGCCTTCGGTCAGGCGGAACTCGACGACCTCGAACTCATCGGGGCCGGCGGAGAAGGTGAAGCGCAGATCGGATTGGGCGGACATGCGGAATCGCCATGGAAAGAATTTCCAGGCGATCCTGCATGCCATTCAGTAGCCGATATATAGGAAAACTCCCAAGCAGCCGCTTGAAATGTCTGAACTTCCAAGCACCGGAAAGCAGCTCAAGTACGAAGTGTGTCAAGAGCCGATGGACGACTCCAGACCACCGCCGACGAAGCCCAGGCGCACGCGCCCGTGCGGATCGGCGAGGGTTTTCACATTAGGCTCCCTGCAGGTGCCGGGCGAAGTGATCGACCGCCAGCACATAGCCGTGGGTGCCGAAACCGGCCAGCACCGATTGCGCCACCAGCGATACATAGGAGTGATGGCGGAAGGCTTCGCGGCGATGCACGTTGGAGATATGCACCTCGATCACCGGCACTTCGGCGGCGATCAGGGCATCGTGGATGGCCACCGAGGTGTGGGTCCAGGCACCCGGGTTGATGACGATGCCGTCGACCCGGCCACGGGCCTGGTGGATCCAGTCGATCATCTGGCCTTCATGGTTGGTCTGCTGGAATTCGATGGCCAGGTCGTGCCGGGCACCGGCGGCGCGGCACAGGGCTTCGACATCGGCGAGGGTCTCGCGGCCATACACTTCGGGCTGGCGCAGGCCGAGCATGTTGAGGTTGGGGCCGTTGAGGACGAGTACGGTTTTCATGGGCAAAAGGTTCCTTGGTCAGGCGTTGCTGCGCAGGGACTGGGCCCGTTGCGCGTCGTAGGTGGTCTTGTCGAGGGCCACGGCGTCGGGCTTGCCGAGCTGGTCCAGCGGGGTGCGGTAGGTTTCCGGGGCGCTCCAGGCGGCGATCGACGAAATGGCGGTGACCACGCAGGTGATCGCGCCGATCAGCAGTGGCACGTTGTCCGAACCCGGCGGGGCCACGGCGGTGAACAGCGCCGGCAGCAGGGCGGTGATCATGTAGCCGATGTTCTGGGACACGGCCATCGCCGAGACCCGGTAGTGGGTCTGGAACTGCTCGGGGAAGAAGCTCGGGAAGATCGCGTTGTAGCCCTGGTAGATCGTGCCCCACATCAGCAGCGAGGCGGCGAAGGCCAACGGTACGCTATGGATGCTGATGGCGTACAGGTAAAGGAACGACATCAGGCCGCAACCGATCGCCGCGCCGATGACCAGCGGGCGCCGGCCGATACGGTCGGACAGGTTTCCGACGAAGGGGATGACCAGCACCGCGACGATGTTGCCCACCACCGGGATCCACAGGTACACGCTCTTGTCGAAACCGATGCCATAGGCCGGTTGTACCGCGTACGCGGCGCCGAAGATGGTGGTGACCACCGGGATCACGTTCATCAGCGACACGCCGAATACCACCAGCATGCCGTGCCAGCTGTACTTGAAGGCTTCGCCGATCGGCGAGCGGGTGCGGGCGACCTTTTCAACCTTCTGCACGAAGGCCTCCGGTTCCTTGACCTCGCGACGGATGATGAAGGCGGCGATCAGTACCACGGCGCTGAGCAGGAAGGGAATGCGCCAGCCCCAACTGTTGAAGGCGTCTTCCGGCATGAAGTAGGCCAGGGGCAGGAAGATCGCCGCCGCCAGCACCTGGCCGGCCTGCACGCCTTGCAGGGTGAAGCTGGCGAAGAAGCCGCGGCGTCCCGGTGGCGCGTGTTCGAGGATCATCGAGCTGGCCCCGGCGATTTCGCCGGCCACGGCGAAGCCCTGGATCAGGCGCAGCACCACCAGCAGGGCCGGGGCCCAGTAGCCGATCTGGTTGAAGGTTGGCAGCAGGCCGACGGCGAAGGTGGCGATGCCCATCAGGAACATGCACAGCAGCAGCACGTTCTTGCGCCCGCGGGTGTCGCCCCAGTGGCCGAGCACGAGGGCGCCGACCGGGCGGGCCAGGTAGCCGACGCCGTAGGTGGCCAGGGAGGCGATGATCGCCAGTTTCGGGTCGCCGGCGGGGAAGAAGATCTGCGGGAAGACCAGCGCAGCGGCCTGGGCGTAGATGAAGAAATCGTAGTATTCGAGGGCGGAACCGACCCAGCCGCTGGCGGTAGCCTTGCGGGTCTGCCTGTTGTTGTCGTGTGTGGCCATGGTGTTCACTCTTGTTGTTTTTATGGTGTTCTCGAGGGCCTCATCGCTGCGGTGCGGCGGTCCGACAAGCCAGCTCCCACAGGTCCAGCGGTGCACTCGATACCTGTGGGAGCTGGCTTGCCAGCGATAGGGCCCGAAAGGTCTCTACAACTGTTCGGTCGAAACGATCTGCCCGGTCCGCGCCGCCTCGCTGATCGCATCGACGATCTGCAGGTTGCGCAGGCCGTCGCGCACACTTACCAGCGGCTCGGCCTCACCGCGGATCACCTGGCAGAAATGCGCCAGTTGACGCGCTAGCGGATCGGCTTCCTGCAACTGCGCCACCGCCGTCTCGAACGGCTTCCACCACGAGCGATCCTCGCGTTTAGCGTAATACTTCAGGCGCATGGTCGGGATCGACAGCGAACCCTGGGTGCCGGCCAGCACGTAGCAGTCTTCGTCGGCATAACTCGGGTAGTCATGGTTTTCCCGCGCGGTCTGCTCCCAACTGCGGGAACAGGCGGCGGTATCGGAAAGCATGAAGGTGCCCAGCGCGCCACTGGCGAAGCGCAGGCTGATGGACACCGTGTCCTCCACGGCGAAACCACGGGTGGCGCTGGACGCCTGGGCCTGTACCGCGACGATCTCGCCGCACAGCGAACGCAGGTTGCCGATTTCATGGATCATGTTGATCAGCACCGGTCCGCCACCGGCCTCGCGGCGCCAGGGGGCGGCGTCGAAGTAGTCGTCGGGCTTGTAGAACAGCGCGCTGCCCATCACCGCCACCAGGTTGCCCAGCACGCCCTCGGCGATCACCTCCCGGGCCTTTTCCAGGATCGCGCTATGGGCACGGTGATGGCCGACCAGCAACCTGGCCCCGGCCTGTTCGGCAATGGCCAGCAGGCGCTTGCCTTCGTCCAGGGTGTGGGCGACCGGTTTCTCGATCAGCGCCGGCACGCCACGGGCGACGCAGGCGAGGGCGCCTTCGACATGCAGCTGGTTGGGCGTGGCGAGAATCACGCCATCGGGTCGTTCGCTGGCGAGCAGGCTGTCGAGATCGGCGAACAGCGGCACGCCGAGACATTCGGCATAGGCGGCGGTAGCCGGCAGCGGATCGACGATGGCGGCCAGTTCGCACTCGCTGCTGGCCTGGATCAGTTCGATATGGCGGCGGCCGATCAGCCCCGCGCCGGCCACGGCAATGCGGATCTTCTTCATGGGTCTCTCTTGTTCTTTTTAAATCCTGCTTCAAGGCAAGGCAGGTTATGTGAGAGCCTAAATAAAAAGTCCCAGGAGATAATCGGGCGTAATGAAGAATCAGAATGTGCTCACAGCGAATAATGAGCCCTTGCTGCGTGATCTTCAGCTGTTCTGCGAAGTGGCCCGGCGCTCGAGCTTCATCGCCGCCGCCAGCGAGACCGGCCTGTCGCCGGCGCATGTGAGCAAACGCATCGCCACGCTCGAGGAACAGCTCGGGGTCAAGCTGTTCAACCGCACCACGCGGCGGGTGAACATCACCAGCGATGGCGAGGCCGCCTTCGTCTGGGCGCAGAAGATCCTCGAAGACGTGGGGGCGATGGTGGATGCGCTGTCCGGCGGCCAGCGCGAGCCGCAGGGGACATTGCGGCTGTGCACCAGCCTGCGCCTGGGCCGGGAACACATTGCGCCGATTCTCTCGCTACTGCGCCGCCAGTATCCGGCGCTGGAGGTGTGGGTCGAACTGCTGGACCGCCGGGTCGACCTGATCGCCGACAATTTCGACATCGATATTCGCGTCGGCGAGGTTCAGGAAAAGCACCTGATTGCCCACCGCATCGCCGAAAGCACCCGGGTGCTGGCGGCGGCTCCGGAGTATCTGGAACAGCGCGGGGCGCCCAAGGTGGCGGCAGACCTGGCCCAGCACGACTGCCTGCTGTTCCGCAGCCGCGACGATCGTTTCGGGGTGTGGCGCCTGGTCGGCCCCAACGGCGCGGAAACGGTCAAGGTCACCGGGCCCATGGCGTCCAATCACAGCGATATCGTGCGCCAGTGGGCCCACGACGGGCACGGCATCATCATGGCCTCGCGCTGGGATATCGCCGGCAGCCTGGAGAGTGGCGCGCTGGTCCAGGTGCTGCCGGCCTGGTACCAGCCGGCCGATATCTGGGCGGTGACGGCGGTACGCTCGTCCAGCTCGGCCAAGGTACGGGCCTGCGTGGCGTTCCTGCGTGAACAGCTGGCCAGCGGGCCCTATGCCTTGACGAAAGAGGATTAAGCCCAGCCGCTGTTGCGCTTGCGGCTGCGGGTCAGCGCCGGGAGGATCAGCCCGGCGAGCAGGCCCGCCCCGGCGATGCCGCCGCCGTAGACCATATAGCGCATCATCACCTGCTTGTTCTCGTCGCCAAGACGGGCCTGGGTATCACGCAGCTGCGACTGGGCCTGGGTGAGCTCCTCGCTGAGGGACTGGTTGCGTGCCTGGAGCTCGTCCACCAGTTGCTTGCGCGAGTCCATGGTTTCCTGCATGCCCTGGACGCGGTTCTTCCAGCTGTCATCGATGGTTTTCAGTTCCTGCTCGAGCTGGGCGACCCGCTCGGTCAGTTGCGGCAGGCGCTCGGCCTGGCCTGGCACGTTTTGCAGATCGCTGCTGGCAATCCACACGGTATCGCCGGACTCGCCACGGACCTGGCTGTAGTTGCCCTGGCTGCCGAGCAGCTTGACCTTCTGCCCGGACTTGAGAGTGCCGACCAGCCGGTGGCCGTCGGTGGGGCCGCTGCGTACGTAGGTGCTGAGGCTGTCGCTGACCCAGCGGTCGTCGCTGGCAGGTTCTTCGGCATGGGCGAGGGTGTTAAGCAGCAGGCCGGCGAACACTGCGGGAAGCACGGCGGAGCGTGCGCGGAGAGGGCGAAGCAGGCGCATGGTTATCTTCCCCGAGAAGAAAAAATGAAAACCGCCGACCGGCATGCCTGCCGCCAGCGCAACGAAAAAAGGGGATAACCGATGGACGTCCCCGGGGCTTGTCAGTCAGGGAGTGCCGCGACAAGCCACCGCGAGAAGACAGTTTTTATCGCGTCAGGTTCACTGGCCGGCCTGCCATTGGGCGAACCGTTGGTCGAGGCGCGGCGCGAGCAGGTCGTAGTGTTCCCAACTGGCGCCGGGCTCGTCGATGCCGACGATGCCGAGCAACTGGGTCAGGTCGTCGGGCAGGGACGGGGCCTTGCGGCCAAGGTAGTGGGCAGCGAAGGCATTGCCCTGGCGGTTGAGGTCTTCGTCCACCAGCAGGCTGTCGCAGCACAACTGGAAGAAGCGGGCGGGGGTCAGCAGGCGTTCGGCGAGGGCCTGGATCTCGGCGTCGTAGTCGGCCTTGAAGTCGCGGCTGAGCAGGTCGCGGTTGGCGCTCCAGGCCAGGAACAGCCCGGTGTAGGGGGCGTGGCGTGGGGAACCGTCATCGGCATAATGCCAGCTGGCATCTTGAGCAATCATCGCAGCAGTCCTTGTTCTGATGTGGGGCCTTGCTGGGCGCCTAGCTTACTCCTTCCTGGCATGGCGGGTAGCCATATGAGACTTAATGACGCATCGGCGTTTGCAGCGTTAACATCTGAACTTTCCAACAAAAACAAATCTGGAAACAAATGAACAACCCAGCACCCTCCCTCCAGGACCTGGCAGCGCCGGACGGCGTCTGCTATGGCTGCGGCTCGGCCCACCCGAGCGGCCTGCATCTGAAAAGCCATTGGGCCGATGATGGCGTCCATGTGGTCTGCACCCATTCTCCCGACAGCACCTTCTGCGGCTGGCCCGGCCTGGTCTATGGCGGGCTGCTGGCCATGCTGGTGGACTGCCACTCGAACTGGACGGCGATGGCGTATCACTACCGCGCCCAAGGGCGTGAGCCGGGGTCGTTGCCGCGCATCGACTGCGTCACCGGGCACCTGGGGCTGACCTACCTGAAGCCGACGCCGATGGGCGTGGAGCTGACCTTGAAGGCCCGGGTCGAAGGTGAGCCGGGGCGCAAGACCCGGGTGATCTGCGAGGTGTGGGCGGGGGATGTACTGACGGTGACGGCGGACTCGGTGTTCGTGCAGGTGGATACGGAGCGGTTGAAGCAGAAGGCGCATGGACACGATTGATGGTCGAGCTTGAGGGCCCTATCGCCGGCAACGCCGGCTCCCACAAGGTTCTGCGGAGCATGCGATACCTGGACTGCCCCCGAAAAGTTGGACAGTTTTAGCTAGCAGCTTGAGCCCTGTAATCGACAGGGCTTAGGCCGTTTAACCTCAGCTTGATGCGGTCATGGTTGTAGTAGCGGATGTACTCGTCCAGACCGGTGGTCAGCTCTTCGATGCTCTCAAACCGCTTCAAATAGAAAAACTCAGACTTGAGCGTGCCGAAGAAGCTTTCCATAGCGGCGTTATCCAGGCAATTTCCTTTGCGCGACATGCTCTGCTTTACCCCACGCTGCTCAAGTTTTTCGCGGTATTGGCGCTGCTGATAATGCCATCCCTGATCAGAGTGGATGACCAGCTTCGGCTCCTTTCCCAAGCTACTCAGGGCTTTTTCCAGCATGTTCCCCACCAGCTCATAGCTTGGGCGGCGAGCGATCTCGTAGGCCACGATCTCACTGTTGTACAAGTCCATCACTGGTGAGAGATAGAGCTTTTGCTGAGCCACTTTAAACTCGGTTACGTCAGTTACCCACTTCTGATTGGGCCGCTGGGCAATGAAGTTTCGCTCCAGCAGATTCTCGGCAATCCTGCCTATTTCTCCTCGATAGGACCGATACTTTTTAGGCCGCACGACCGCCCGCAAACCTTGGTCGGCCATCAGCCGCTCCACAACCTTCTTGTTCACCAGGATGCCTTGATTCTTGATCGCAAGCGTCACACGCCGATACCCATAGAGCCCTTTTTCCTTGTGATAGACCTGACCCACCAGCTCTTTCAGATCGGCGTGTTTATCCGGCTTTTGAAGGCTTTTGAGCTGGTAGTAGAAGGTGCTGTTCGACAACTCGACCAGGGCCAACAACGCTGACAGCGGGAATCGGGTTCGGAGTCTGGAGACGATCAGCGTTTTTTCTCTTGCCTTCGTTCCTTCTCCTCTCTCAAAGCCTTCAGCTCCTTTAGGACAGCGTTCTCCATGCGCAGATACTCGAGTTCTGCCATGAGCTGATCTCGCGGCTTCAGCGCGTCGTCAGTGTCAGTGGGTTTGAGTGGCTTGATCTTCTTGGACACGTCGGCAGACTTTTTTCGTTGAGTGGCAGTAGAGGTGGCAAGGTTGCCACTGTAGTACTGGTGCTCCCAAATGCCTACCCGGGAGGACTGTCCCAAGCCGAAGTGAGCTGCCGTTTGACGCAGGGAAAGCCGATGCTCGCGCATGTACTGCACGACCCTGCGCTTGAAATCGATGTCGTAGCGCTGACCGTGAGGTATGGGACTGATAGTGGAACGGGCTTTATAGCTCGCCACCCAGCGCCTCAGCAGGCTGAAATCGATACCGAAATGCTGGGCTACCTTTCGGAAACCATCGGTGCCCTCCAGGTAGGCAGTGATGGCTGTGAGCTTGAACTGCTCGGTGTACTTACTCATAACTCCCCCAAGGGTTGGATTAGTCTCCAACTTCTTGGGGGCAGTCCAACCTGTGGGAGCCGGCGTTGCCGGCGATGAGGCCCTGACCGACAACCTCCCTCTCAAGGCCTGGCAGCCAGCAACAAAACCCCCGGCAGCCTGGGGCAAGACGTGCAATGGAGTGCGGCGCAGAGTGGCGCACAACCATAACAACGGCACTTGAGGTCTTCACCATGTCGCTCAACGACACGCTCAGCGCGCACCTGAACCGGGGCACGATCGGGTTTCCCACCGCCCTGGCCAGCACCATCGGCCTGATCATGGCCAGCCCTGTCATCCTGACCGCGACCATGGGCTTCGGCATCGGCGGCAGTGCCTTCGCCATGGCGATGCTGATCGCGGTGCTGTTGATGCTGGCGCAATCGAGCACCTTCGCCGAAGCCGCGGCGATCCTGCCGACCACCGGCTCGGTCTACGACTACATCAACTGCGGCATGGGCCGTTTCTTCGCGATTACCGGTACCCTCTCGGCGTACCTGATCGTGCATGTCTTCGCCGGTACCGCCGAGACCATCCTCGCCGGGGTCATGGCCCTGGTGAACTTCGAACACCTCAACACCCTGGCCGAGTCCGCCGGCGGCTCCTGGCTGCTGGGGGTGGGCTTCGTGGTGGTCTTCGCGATCCTCAATGCCTTCGGCGTCAGCGCCTTCGGCAAGGCGGAAATCATCCTCACCTTCGGCATGTGGACCACCCTGATGGTGTTCGGCGTGCTTGGCCTGGTCGCCGCGCCGGCGGTGCAACTGGATGGCTGGTTCGGCGAGTCCATGGTCGGGACCGACCTGGTCACCGTGCTGTCCCTGGTGGGCATGGCGATGTTTATGTTCGTCGGCTGCGAGTTCGTCACCCCGCTGGCCCCGGACCTGCGCCGCTCGGCGCGGACCATGCCGCGGGCCATGGCCCTCGGCCTGCTGGGCGTGGCCAGTTGCATGTTCATCTACGGCGCAGCCATGAAGCGCCAGGTGGAGAACGTGGTGCTCGACGCTGCTTCCGGCGTGCATCTTCTCGACACGCCGATGGCCATTCCGAAATTCGCCGAGCAGGTGATGGGTGACATCGGCCCGCTGTGGCTGGGCATCGGCTTCCTGTTCGCCGGGGCCGCGACCATCAATACCCTGATGGCCGGCGTGCCGCGCATCCTCTATGGCATGGCCGTGGACGGCGCGCTGCCCAGGGTCTTCACCTACTTGCACCCGCGTTTCAAGACCCCGCTGCTGTGCATCCTGGTGGCGATGCTGATTCCCTGCCTGCACGCCCTGTACCTGGGCGGCAACACCGACAACATCATGCACCTGGTGCTGGCGGCGGTCTGCGCCTGGAGCACCGCGTACCTGCTGGTGACCCTGTCGGTGGTGATCCTGCGCATCCGCCGCCCGGACCTGCCGCGTGCCTACCGCTCGCCGCTGTTCCCGCTGCCGCAGATCCTGTCGAGCGTCGGTATTGTCCTGGGCATGTGGTTCATCACCCCGCCGGGCATGAATCCTGCGGACGTCTATGTGCCGTTTGCCTGGATGCTCGGGGGCACCGCGGCCTATGCGCTGTTCTGGACGCTGGTGGTGCAGCGGGTCAATCCGTTCAAGCCAGCCTCGGTCGAGGACGTCCTGGCGAAGGAGTTTGCCAACGAACCTGGAGTCCATCATGGCAGCCACTACGCCGAACCTCTGGCAAAAACTGTTTGACCGTGCACCCTCGGGCTATCGCCCGGGGGTGACTCTGGAGCATTTGCGACGCAATCTCGGCCTGGCCGGGTGCCAGGTACTGGAGCCCGGCCGGGCCTGTTTCAGCCTGGCGGACGCGGTGGCGTTCGAGGTGCGCGAGCGCACCGAATCGCAGCTGCTCATGCACATCGTGGTCTGCGAGTTCCGTTTGCAATGCAGTGCCGCATCCGAGGGCAGTGCGACCCTGGAATTGCACCACACTGGCGCGATTCGTCGCAGCGGTCTGGGCTGGAAGCAGAAGGGCGGTGAGGCGGGGTTGATGGAGACCCTGCGCCAGCGCCTGGAGCAGGACCGGACGCTGTACCAGGCGCTGATGCCACTGGATTTCAAACGCCTGCGCCTGGAGCGCGCCGAAGGGCAGTGGACGGTGGTCCTGGAGCATATGGGCGGTAGTGAGGTGGTTAACCGGATGCCTGCGTTTCGGCGGTATATCCGCGTTGATTCGCAGCAGAGGGAGCTGTTGCTGACTGCGTTGATTGGTTTCAAGAGACTGCTGACCCAGGCCTGACCGAGATCCCACAGGCTCGGTGTAAACCAACCTACCGAAAGGTTGGCACTCAATATGCTTCCACACAGGTGCTTACAGAATTGTTGCGTGCATATAGATAACATGTTAACTATTGCCCGACAAAAACAAGATGCCACTGTGGAGGTACGTCATGAGTATCCATCAGGCTACCGGCTCGGCCCTGGATCGCTGGAACGCGGCAATGCAGGCAACGTGCGGGTATTTCGAAACCGAACTTGCGTTCAACCGCTCGCTGTTCATCGGCGAGATTTCCACCTGGTCGCGGGGTGGCCTGGGCATGGCCAACCTGCGCACCAACGCCGGGGTAATCCGCCGTAACGGTCTCAAGGCCGATTGCGACAACGACCGGCATTGCTTCCTGGTCAGCCAGCGCACCGGTTTTTCCCAGATCACCCAGAACGGCACCAGCCTGCAACTGGCTCCCGGCGAGATGCTGCTGATGGACTCGGTGGGCGCCTGCGAAATCACGCCCTTCGGCCTGATCGAACACGCGTCCCTCGGCCTGTCCCGCGATGAAGTCTGCCGCCAGCTGGGCAGTGACCAGCGGATCTTCGGCAAGATCTCCCAGAGCAAGGCCTGCGGGCGCATGCTGCACCTGCTGATGGACCAGTTGTGCAAGGAGAGCGGCACCCAGGATGGCGAACAAGCCGAAGGCGACGCGCTGCACAGCGCCTTCCTGTCGCTGCTGGGCTCGGCCCTCGAAGGCAGCGACCACGACAGCCGTGCGCCTGCCGCCTTGCAAGGCGCCGATTTGCGCAGCTATGTGCAGAAGGTCATCGATGAGTCCCTTGGTCAGCCCGGCCTGACCCCGGTCAGCCTGGCCAGCCGCCTGAACATTTCGGTACGCCACCTGTATCGCCTGTTCGAAGAGCAGGGCGACAGCGTCTGCCGCTATATCCAGCGTGCACGCCTGCAACGCAGCGCCGACGACCTCGCCAACCCGCTCCACAAGACCGAATCGATCACCACCATCGCCTACAAGTGGGGCTTCACCGATTCGGCGCACTTCAGCCGTTCGTTCAAGAAACAATTCGAGCAATCACCCAAGGACTTCCGCAGCAGTAGCCTGGCGGGCCTGATCCTGAGCTGAAGCGACAGTCGAACATGGGTTGACCTGAGCCTGGGCGGATCGCACCAGGCTGGCCCGAGGTGACTACCTATCGGTCGCTAGGTCGTGGAATATTCGCCCGTTTGATCAAGGAAGTTATGCAATGAGAGTGCTGTCGCCTTCGGCGGAGAAGATTTGCCTGGTAGCTGTCGAGCAGTTCGCCGAATCCGGCTACGACGCCGCCTCGCTCAACGATATCGCCGTGGCAGTGGGTATGCGTAAACCGTCGTTGTATGCCCATTTCAGCGGCAAGGTGGACCTGTTCGAAGCGGTGTTCGAGCGGGCCATCGAGGCCGAGCGGCTCTATGTGGAAGGCTGTTTTGCCGCCGATGACGGCTTGCCGGGGGCGCTGTATGCGCAGCAGTTGTCCGAGCGCTTTCTGGCGTCGGCGCATTTGCGCTTCCTGCTGCGGGCGGCGTTCTTTCCGCCGGCGGACCTGCGGCCCTTGGTCTCCTCGGGTTTCGAGGGCTATCTGGCGCGGATGGGCGAGGTCTTCGGCAAGGCGCTGGAACGCCAGTTCCCGCAACTGGACGGGGGCAGGCGAGAGCTGTTCGTGGATGCCTATCTCGGGGTGGTCGACAGCCTGATCGTCGAGCTGATCTATGCCGGGCAGGCGGCGTACGAGCGGCGGTTGCGGGCGATGTGGACGATCTTTGCGGCTTCGCTTCGGGCTGCGGTGTAGATCTTGAGGGCTTCATCGCTGGCAAGCCCTCAAGGTTTATAAAGAAACTCAGGCCACCGCGAAGTAGTGCTTCACGAAGCTCTCGCTCAGGATTTCCCACAGCACCGGCGTGCCCTTGGTCACGAACCAGCTGTCACCCACCTTGTACTCGGTGACCTGCCCGGTGCTTTCGTCGGTCAGGCGCACCGCGCCCGTTACCACCACGGCCTGTTCGTTGAACGGGTAGACCATGCGGAACCTGCCTTGGGTAGTGCCGAAATAGGCACTGCTGATGGCGTCGGTCGGTGCGCCGAAGGTCATCTTGCCGAAGGCGCGGACTTCACCTTCGAGAATCTCCGAACCCAGGTCGGCAACGGTGCCCCAGGCGTCGAGTTCGCTGAGCTGGATGTCGTGTTTGGCGGCGTGCAGGGTCATGGCAGGTTTCCTTTAAGGAGGGAAGAAAGGCTGTCATTAACGCCGTTGCAGGGGATGCTGTCTTGCCCCTCCGTGCCGGTGCATTTGATCGGTGATGCCACGCACTGTTAGCGGCCGGACTTTTTGTTAAAGTGTTAACAAGATCAACCTGAGCCCCTTACCACTTCATGTCCAGCCGTCCTCGCCAGTCCCTGACCCTGACCTTGTTGCAAGCCCGCGAAGCCGCGATGCGCTTTTTCCGTCCCTCCCTCAACGAACACGGCCTGACCGAGCAGCAGTGGCGGGTGATCCGTATCCTGCGCCAGCAGGGCGAGATGGAGATCTACCGGCTGGCCGACCAGGCCTGCATCCTCAAGCCGAGCATGACCGGCGTGCTGGTGCGCATGGAGGCGGCGGGACTGGTGAAACGGCGCAAGGCCGAGACTGACCAGCGGCGGGTGCTGGTGGAGCTGGCGGAGAAAGGCGAGCAGTGCTTTGCCTCGATGAGCCAGTGCATGGAGGCCAACTACCAGGCGTTGCAGGGGCAGTTCGGGGAGGAGAAGCTGAAGCAGTTGCTGGGGCTGCTGGATGAACTGAAGCAGGTGCGGCGGTGACTGCACCGGCCTCATCGCCGGCAACGCCGGCTCCCACAGGTATCGAGTCCAGCGCTGGACCTGTGGGAGCTGGCTTGCCAGCGATGACTGACTAATAGACGCCGCCGGAGGTTGGCTGTACCACCTGGCCTTCCTTGAACTTCGCCGCCAAGCCCTGCAACCCGCGCATCAGCACCGTGGTATCCACCCCCACCGCGACGAACCTGGCCCCCAGTTCGATATAGCGCCGGGCCAGTTTCTCGTCGGCGCTGAGGATCCCCGCCGCCTTGCCGGCCTTGGTGATCCGCAGGATGGCGTCCTCGATCGCCGCCTGAACCTGCGGGTGCCCCGGATTGCCGCGATGGCCCATGGACGCACTCAAGTCCGCCGGCCCTATGAACACGCCATCGACTCCTTCCACGGCCACGATCTCGTCCAGGTTAGCCAGCGCCTCCAGGTTCTCGATCTGCACCAGCAGGCACATCTGCGCATCGGCGTGATCGAGGTACCCGGGAATGCTATTCCAGCGCGACGCCCGCGCCAGCGCGCTACCCACGCCACGCACGCCCCTGGGCGGGTAATGCATGGCACGCACCAGTTGCCGCGCCTGCTCGGCACTGTCGACCATCGGCACCAGCAAGGTCTGCGTGCCGATATCGAGGATCTGCTTGATCAGCGCGGTGTCGCCGATCACCGGGCGGATGATCGCCTCGCTGGCATAGGGCGCCACCGCCTGCAGTTGCGCGAGCATGCCGCGCAGGTCGTTCGGCGCGTGCTCGCCGTCGATCAGCAGCCAGTCGAAACCGGCGTTGGCCGCCAGCTCCGCGCAGTAGGCGTCGGCCAGGCCGAGCCACAGGCCGATCTGCGCCTGGTCCTGCTGCAGGCGCTGCTTGAAGCGGTTGATGGGCATGTCCATGGAGACCTCCTGATCAGACGAAACGGCAGGCGATGGAGCCGAGCATGTCGTAGTCGACATGGAAGGTATCGCCCGGGCGCGCCGCCACCGGGCGGGTGAAGGAGCCGCCGAGGATGATCTGCCCGGCCTCCAGGGTGACGTCGTACGGCGCCAGCTTGTTGGCCAGCCACGCCACGCCCTTGGCCGGGTGGTTGAGCACGGCGGCGGAAACCCCGGATTCCTCGATCACGCCGTTGCGGTAAAGCACTGCGGGGACCTTGCGCAGGTCGATATCGGTCGGCCGCACCGGGCGTCCGCCCATGACCACGCCGGCGTTGGCCGCGTTGTCGGAGATGGTGTCGAAGACCTTGCGGGTGACCTGGGTCTGCGGATCGACCTGCTGGATGCGCGCGTCGATGATTTCCAGGGCCGGAATCACCCACTCGGTGGCGTCGAGCACATCGAACACCGTGACATTCGGCCCCTTCAGCGGCTTGCCGAGGATGAACGCCAGCTCCACTTCCACGCGCGGCACGATGAAGCGCTCGAACGGGATGTCGCTGCCTTCCTCGAACAGCATGTCGTCCAGCAGCGCGCCGTAGTCCGGTTCGGTGATGTTGGAAGAAACCTGCATGGCGCGAGAGGTCAGGCCGATCTTGTGGCCGACCAGCTTGCGCCCGTCCTTGATCTTCTGCGCCACCCAGGCGCGCTGGATGGCATAGGCGTCCTCGATGGTGATGCCGGGGTGCTCCAGGGAAAACTGGCGCACCTGTTCGCGGTTGCGTTCGGCCCGGTCCAGTTGGGCCGCGGCGCTGAGGATCTGGCTGTGGTCGAGCATGATCGAGTCTCTTACTGAGGGTTGACGGTGGCGGCGTGGGTGCGCAGCACCAGCAGGCCGCCAAGGGTGATGAAGAAGGCCAGCACGTACAGGGCAAGGCTGGCGCTGTGGGTGGTGTCGCGCATCCAGCCGATCAGGTAGGGCGCGGCGAACGAAGCGATGCTGCCGAACGAGCTGATCAGGGCGATGCCGGCGGCCTGGGTGGTGTTGGCCAGGAAGGCCGGGGGCAATTGCCAGAACATCGGCAGGGCCGCGCTGGCGCCCATGCCGGCGACGATCAGGCCGCTCATCACCAGGGTCGGGTTCTGTGGTGATATGCCGGCCACGGCGATGCCGACGGCGGACATCAGCAGCGGTACGCACAGGTGCCAGCGTCTTTCGCGGCGGCGGTCCGAGGAGCGCCCGCAGGCGATCATGAAGCAGCAGCCGGCCAGGTACGGCACGGCGCTGAGCAGGCCGACACGGCCGTCGCTGCCGATGCCGGCGGCGTGGATCAGGGTCGGCATCCAGAAGGCCAGAGTGTTCACCGCCAGCATGACCGCGCAGTACACCGCCACCAGCAGCCAGACCCGGGCGTCGCCGAGGATGCCGCTGAAGGAAGTGATCGACTTGCGTTGCTCTTCCTTGTCCAGCTCGTCGCGCAGGCTTTGTTTTTGCTCGGCGCTCAACCAGTCGACACTGGCGAAGCTGTCCGGCAGGCACTTGAGGACGACCATGCCGAGCAGGACGACCGGCGCACCCTCGATCAGGAACATCCACTGCCAGCCGCGCAGGCCGGCGGCGTCGTGGAACAGCTCGAGGATGCCACCCGACAGCGGCCCGCCGATCACCCCGGCCATGGGCACGGCGATGGCGAACAGCGCGGTGATCCCGGCGCGGCGCCGGGCCGGATACCACCGGTTGAGATAGACCAGGATACCCGGGAAAAACCCGGCCTCGGCCACGCCCAGGAGGAAGCGCAGCACATAGAAGCCGGTGGGCGTCTGTACCAGCAGCATGCTGGTCGAAAGCGCGCCCCAGACCACCATCAGCGTGGCGATCCAGCGCCGCGGGCCGAAGCGATCCAGGGCAATGTTGCTCGGCACGCCGAACAGCGCATAGGCAATGAAGAACAGTCCGGCGCCGAAGCCGTACACGGTGTCGCTGAAGTGCAGGTCGGTGCTCATCTGCATCTTGGCGAAGCCGATGTTGATGCGGTCGAGGTGGGCGAACAGGTAACACATCAGCAACAGCGGCATCAGCCGCCAGGTCACGGTGGAATGGGTCGAATCCTGACGGGCAAGGGTGACGCTATCTGCGGTATTGGCTGTGCTCATGATCTTGTACTTTTTGTCAGAGTGGCCATGGGATTTTCAGGCGGGGAGGTCAACCCGCCTGGTTGTCGAGAAACGCGTGGACGTTGTTTTGCTTGAAGTTGAGTTGCGGGTGCAGTTCGCTCATCTCGAACGACAGGGCCAGCAAGCGCTCGGCCTGCAGGGCGGCGAAGTGCTCGGTGATCACGGCAAAGAGCTGCTCGGCGACTTTCGTGCGGGTTTCCAGGTCGCGGCCGTGGCCGACCTTCAGGGTCATATGGACGAAGGCGTAGTCGTGCTTGCCGTCGGCCATGCGCCAGGTGTCCAGGCGCACCGCGCGGCTGCGGATGCCGCCCAGGGGAAACACGCCGCTGGCGCCGAGGGTGGCATGGACCTTCTCGAACAGGCCGGGCAGGTCGGCCCGGGCTTCGATGTTGTCGGTGATTTCAGCGATGAAATGGGGCATGGGGCCTCCTTGGAATCAGAGCGGGAAGATGGCGTTGATCTGCCCGGTGCCGGAGCTGCCGAAGGCCTCGGTCAGGACCTCCACCGGCTTGTCGTAATCGGCGCCGCCGAGCAGGCCGAGGAGCATCGCGGTGTCGTGCATGCCGCCTTCGCCGTAGCAGGCCGTGGCGTAGTCGGGGAGCATCGCGCAGAACTCCTTGAAGCGACCCTGCTTCCACAGCTCCACCACGCGCAGGTCGACCTGCTTGTCGAATTCGCGGGTCCAGTTGTGGATGTTGGCTTCGGCGTTGCGGTCGTCGGAGAAACGGTGGGAGAGGGAGCCGGAGGCCAGCACCAGGACCTTGCGGTCGCTCTTGTCGATGGCCCGGCGCACGGCGGCGCCGAAGGCCAGGCTGTCTTCCAGGCGGTGCCAGGCGCACCAGGCGGCGATGGACACCACCTTCAGGCGTTCTTCCTCCGGCACGCCCATATGCATGTAGCGCATCGGCACCAGGGTGCCGTATTCCAGCTCCAGGCTCGGGATATTGTGGGCCTGGGTACGCACACCGGCGGCGTTGGCCTCGGCGGCGATCAGTTCGCCCAGTTCAGGACAGCCGGGATACTCGAAGGCCATGTCCTTGATGAAATGCGGCAGTTCGTTGCTGGTGTAGACGCCTTTGAAATGCTCGCCGCAGTTGATGTGGTAGGCGCTGTTGACCAGCCAGTGCACATCGAACACCACGGCGGTATCGGCGCCCAGTTCGCGGGCGCGGCGGCCGATTTCCTTGTGCCCGGCGATGGCCGCTTCACGACAGCCGTGGTGCTTGCCGGGCAACTCCGACAGGTACATCGAGGGGACGTGGCAGACCTTGGCTGCCAGGACGACTTCGCCCATGGTGGAACTCCTGGTTTCTTGTTCGTTACGCGGACCCCTGTGGGAGCGGGTTTATCGGAACGCCGAGCCGCCGCGATTGCGGTAGTGAAGCCACCACCGCAATCGCGGGTGAACCCGCTCCCACAGGTTCGGTGTACACCCTGGATCTAGGCGGGCTTACACACCCCAACGCGGAATGTGGTGGCTGCCCATCGAGATGCACACGTTCTTGATCTCGGCGAACACCTCGAAGCTGTACTGGCCGCCTTCGCGACCGGTACCCGAGCCTTTCACGCCGCCGAACGGCTGGCGCAGGTCGCGGACGTTCTGGCTGTTGATGAACACCATGCCGGCCTCGATGCCACGGGCAAGGCGGTGGGCCTTGCCGATGTCCTGGGTCCAGATGTACGAGGCCAGGCCGTACTCGGTGTCGTTGGCCAGTTGCAGCGCTTCGGCCTCGTCCTTGAACGGGATCAGGCAGACCACCGGGCCGAAGATTTCTTCCTGGGCGATGCGCATCCGGTTGTTCACGTCGGCGAACACGGTCGGCTGGATGAACTGGCCCTTGGCGAGGTGCGCCGGCAGGTTGGCCGGGCGCTCCAGGCCACCGGCGAGCAGGGTGGCGCCTTCCTCGATGCCGATGCGGATGTAGCCGGTGACCTTGTCGTAGTGCGCCTGGGTGATCATCGAGCCGACCTGGGTCTTCGGATCGGTCGGATCGCCCACGATCAGTCGCTTGGCGCGCGCCGCGAACTCGGCGACGAACTGCGGGTACACGCTTTCCTGGATGAAGATCCGGCTACCGGCGGTGCAGCGCTCGCCGTTGAGCGAGAAGATGGTGAACAGCGCGGCGTCCAGTGCCCGCTCCAGGTCGGCATCCTCGAAGATCAGCACCGGCGACTTGCCGCCCAGTTCCATGGAGTACTTCTTCAGGCCGGCGGTCTGCATGATCTTCCTGCCGGTGGCGGTACCGCCGGTGAAGGAGATCGCGCGCACGTCCGGGTGGCGCACCAGGGCGTCGCCGGCGGTGGCGCCGTAACCCTGGATCACGTTGAGCACGCCATTGGGAATGCCGGCTTCCACGGCCAGGCGGCCCAGTTCGTTGGCGGTCAGCGGCGACAGTTCGCTCATCTTCAGCACCGCGGTGTTGCCCAGGGCCAGGCACGGCGCGGTCTTCCAGGTGGCGGTCATGAACGGCACGTTCCACGGCGACACCAGGCCACACACACCGACCGGCTGGTACAGGGTGTAGTTGAGCATCTGGTCGTCGACCGGGTAGGTGTGGCCGTCCATGCGCGTGCAGACTTCGGCGAAGAAATCGAAGTTGTGCGAGGCGCGCGGGATCAGCACGTTTTTGGTCTGGTGGATCGGCAGGCCGGTGTCCAGGGTTTCCAGTTCGGCCAGTTGCGGTACGTTCTGGTCGATCAGTTCACCCAGCTTGCGCATCAGCCGCGCGCGTTCCTTGGCCGGGGTGTTGGCCCATTTCGGGAAGGCTTCCTTGGCCGCCGCGACGGCCTGGGCAACTTCCTCGGCACCGCCGCTGGCGACCTCACCGATGGCTTCGCCGGTGGCCGGGTTGTAGTTGACGAAGGTGTCCTTGCTCTCGACCTCGCGGCCGTTGATCCAGTGCTTGATCATGCTGCTCATGCCTCTTTTTTGTATTGGGCGAAGAACTCGGCTTCGCTGACGATGCGGTTGACCAGGCGGCCGACACCTTCCACTTCCACCACCACTTCATCGCCCGGCACCACGTCGGCCAGGCCTTCCGGGGTGCCGGTGGCGATCATGTCGCCGGGTTGCAGGGTCATGAAGCTGGACAGGTATTCGATCAGGTAGGGGATGTCGAAGATCATGTCGCGGGTCGTGCCTTCCTGTTTCAGCTCACCGTTGATCCAGGTGCGCAGGGTCAGGCTGGACGGGTCCGGCACGTCGGCCACGTCGACGATCCACGGGCCGACCGGGGTGGTGCAGTCGCGGTTCTTCACCCGCAGGTTGGGCCGGTAGTAGTTCTCCAGGTAGTCGCGGATGGCGTAGTCGTTGCAGACCGTGTAGCCGGCCAGGTACTCCAGGGCGTCCTCGCGCTTGACGTTGCGCGCCGGCTTGCCGATCACCGCCACCAGCTCGCACTCGTAGTGCATGTACTTGATGTTGTCCGGGCGCCAGGTGACCTGGTTGTGGCCGGTGTAGGTGCCGGGCGACTTGACGAACGCCAGCGGCTCGGTTGGCGGGGCGAAGGCCAGTTCGGCGGCGTGGTCGGCGTAGTTCAGGCCGAGGGCGAACATGCTGCCGTTGGCAGGCGGCAACCACTCGACCTGGTCTTCGCCGAGCAGCCTGCCATCGGCCAGGCGCACGGCGTTGTCGGCTTCCACGGTCACCGCATGGACTTCACCCTGGAAACGGATACGAGCGTGTTTCATCAGTGGGCCTCCTGTTCGGCGACGATGGGATTGGCCAGGCGCCCCAGCCCGGTGATTTCGATTTCGACCTGGTCGCCCGGCTGCACATCGACACGGCCTTCAGGGGTGCCGGTGATCAGCACGTCGCCTTCATGCAGGGTCATGAACTCGGTGATTTCGGCGATCAGTTGCGCAATGCCGCGCACCAGGTTGGCGGTGCTGTTCTGCTGGCGGACTTCGCCGTTGATGAACAGGCGGATGTCCAGGGCATGCGGGTCGGCGATCTGTGTCACCGGCACCAGCTCCGGGCCGATCACGCAGAAACCGTCACGGCACTTGGCCTTGACCGCCGGGCGGTAGTAGCTCTCTTCCGGCAGGCTGAATTCGTTGACGATGGTGAAGCCGGCAACGTGGTCCAGGGCCTGTTCGGCGCTGACCCGGGTGGCGCGCTTGCCGATCACCACACCCAGGGCGGGGCCGGCCTGCAGGCGCTCGACGCCCTTGGGATAGACCACCGGCTGGCCGTGGCCATTGCGGGTGTTGGGGGTCTTGATGAACAGCACCGGCTTGACCGGTGGCTTCTGGTACGGCGCCTGTTCGAATTCGGCGAGACGCTGTTCCAGCAGCCCCTTGTAGTTCAGCGCAACGCCGAACAGGGTGCCGGTGGCAACGTCATGCAGGGCACGGCTCATGCTCTTCTCCTGGCAGTGGGCGGGACGACACGGGGTGCCCCACGTGGGTAATTGTTAATGTGTTAACGTTATAATTAAGATGTTAACGAAATGCAAGCTGCCGATCGCCGGGCGCAGGGGTAAGCTGGCGGGCAGAACAAGAAAGCGGCAAGAGGTGAGGGCAGTCATGAGCGATCGCACGCCGATCCCCAACATCAACATCGGCCAGGTCTACGACCAGCGCTACAGCGACTCGGAAGTGCATTACGACAAGCTCGGCAACCTGGCCGGGTTTTTCGGGCGCAACATGCCGGTGCACCGCCATGACCGGTTTTTCCAGGTGCACTACGTCAAGTCGGGGACGGTGCGGGTCTACCTGGACGACCAGCAATACGTCGAGTCCGGGCCGATGTTCTTTCTGACGCCGCCGACCATTCCACACTCGTTCGTCACCGAGGCGGATGCCGACGGGCATGTGCTGACGGTGCGCCAGCAACTGGTGTGGCAGTTGCTTGAAGCCGACCCCGGCCTGGCGCCGGGAGCCCAGGTGGCGCCGGCCTGCGTGGCCTTGAGTGGCCTGGAAGGAAAGTTCGCGGTCGAGGCGCAGCGCCTGGAAGTGCTGTTCGACCTGTTGCATGGGGAAGTGGAAGGAACCGAGGCGGGCAGGGAGGCGGCGCTGCACAGCCTGACCCGGCTGCTGATGACCAGCCTGCTGCGCCTGTGTGCCAGGTCACTGCCGGCGCGGACCACGCGGCATGAGGACTTGCACATCTTCCATCGCTTCAATGAACTGATCGAAGCCCATTACCTAGAGCACTGGCCGCTGTCGCGCTATGCCGAAGGCATCGGGGTGACCGAGGCGCGGCTGAACGATGTGTGCCGGCGAATCGCCGACCTGCCGTCCAAGCGCCTGGTGCTGGAAAGGGTGATGCAGGAGGCCAGGCGGCTGCTGCTGTTCACCGGAAATTCGGCGAACGAGATCTGCTACAGCCTGGGGTTCAAGGATCCGGCGTATTTCAGCCGGTTCTTCATGAGGTATGCGCAGGTGACGCCGGGGGAGTACCGGTTGCGGCAGGGCGGGTTGCGCTAGGGTGTTCTCTCTGGCCCTATCGCCGGCAACGCCGGCTCCCACAGGGTTCAGCGGTGTACCCAATACCTGTGGGAGCCGGCGTTGCCGGCGATGAGGCCCGAAAGAGCAATGAAGAGCTATCAGCCAGCCACTTTAAGCCCAGGCAAAGCAGCCCGCTTCAACGCCTCCCGCTCCCCGCGGAAATGCGGAAGGATATGCTCCCCCAACCGATAAGCCTCCTCCAGATGCGGATACCCCGCCAGGAAGAACACATCGATCCCCAGTTCGTTGTACTCGCGGATCCGCGCCACCACGTTTTCATAGCTGCCCACCAGCGCCAGCCCCGGCGGAATGCCGATGTAGCCGAAGCCCGCCCAGACGTTCGGGTAGATGAAGAAGTCGTCGAAGCGCTTGCTTTGCTCGCGGTCGCCGTATTCTTCCTCATAACTGAGCTTGCGCGCGGTGCGCAGCCCGGCATGGGCCGCCGCGGCCTTGATGGTGTTCTTCGCCACGCCTTCGTCGAAGAAGCGCTTGGCCTCGGCATGGGCCAGTTCCTCGGTTTCGCGGGTGATCACATCGATGGACAGTCCGAAGCGGATATCGCTGCGCCCGTACTTCAATGCCCGCTCGCGGATATCGGCGATCAGTTCACGGATCCTGTCCGGATGCTCGGCACGCATCAGGTAGAAGTCGGCATGCTTGGCGGCGAACTCCCGCGCCGGGATCGATGACCCGGCGGTGCAGATCAGCGGCAGTTCGGCCTTTTTCTGCGGGCCGCTCAATCCGCCGCCGCCAGCCTTGAAGAAGCGCCCGTCGTAATGGAAGTTCTCCGAGTTCCAGTAGCCGCGCACTACGTCCATGAACTCGGTGGCGCGCTCGTAGCGCTCGTCGTGCTCGAAGAAATCCCCGACCTGGCGCTGCACCGCATCAGAGCCACCGTTGATGATGTTCCAGATCAGCCGGTTGCCGGTGGCGCGCTGGTAGGTGGCGGCCTGCTGCACCGCGACCCACGGGGTGTAGTGGTACGGCTGGAAGGCTGCCACGTAGTTCAGCGTGCGGGTTTCCCGGGCCAGCAGCGAGCAGACGGTCCAGGGCTCTTCGCCATAGGGCGCGTTGACCATCAGCACGCCGCCGAAGCCGTTGATCTCCGCGGCCTTGGCGATCTGCCCCAGGTAGTCGATGTAGGTGAAGTGGTCACCGACGCGAAAGCCCGATACCGCGCCGGTGCTGTCGCCGCCGGGGTGCCAGTCGCCGCGGTTGCGCGGGTCGCCCGGGAGGAACTGGGTTTCGCCGTGCAAGGGCAGGCGGGTGAAGAATTCGATACTCATGGGGCGCTGTCCTTATTGCACGCTGGGGTTGCAGACCGGGGCGACGGTTTCGCCGGCGAAGACCTTGCGGGCGAACGGCAGCGAGTCCTTGAGCGAGGCATTGACCGTCTCGCTATGGCCCAGCCCCTTGTACAGATGGCCCTCGACCACCGAGCCGGCCTTGCAGGCGTCCTGCATCAGGGCGACCTGGGTCGAGGCGGCGGGGGTCTTGTCCTCGGCGCCGGTGCCGATGAAGATCGGTTGTGCCAGCTTCAGGGTCGGGTAGCTGACCTGCGCCTGCCAGGCCTTCAGTTGCTCGCCGTCATTGGCCTTGCGCGTATTGGCCGGGGTCAGGCCGGTGCCGATCACGTCGGCGGTCAGTTGTGCCAGGCAACTGGTGCGGGCCTGTTCGAACAGCGGCAGGGCCTTGTCGGTGTAGTAGTCGCGCGGGTCGATCTTCGGGTTGTACTGCTGCGCCGCAAGCAGGGTGTAGAAACCGTAGGCGAGGGCGGCATCGACCTTGTTCGGGTCCTGCTCGCCGACGTTCTTGCTGCCGACGGTGTAGATCACCCCGGTGCCGACGCTGCCCTTCAAGCCCAGGTCCGGCGCGTAGGTCGGCGCATAGGCGGCCGCGGCGAAGGCGCCGGCGCCACCCTGGGACTGGCCGAGCACCAGCACCTTGTTGGCCAGGCCCGGGACGCCGGCGATCACCGCCCTGGCGGCGTCGAGAATGCCGTAGGCGGCCATGCGGTTGTTCAGCAGCGGATGGCCGCCGGGGACGCCGAGGCCCTGGTAGTCGGTGGCGACGATGGCATAGCCCTCGTTCAGCCAGCGCGCCAGGTACTGCACGTCACGATAGGAGCGCCCCGACCAGGACGGCGCGCAGATGTCCGCCACGCCAACCGTGCCATGGCCCCAGGTCACCACCGGCCAGCCACCTTCCGGCGCCTTGCCGTGGGGGATGAACAGCGCGCCGGAAACGGCGATCGGCGTCTTGCCGTCGATACCGTCGGTGGAGCTGTAGAGGATGCGCAGTTGCGAGGCGGCGCCGGGCAGGCTGAGGGTCTGCTCCAGGGGTTCGCTGCGCAGCAGTTTGCCCGGTGTGGCGGGGATCGCCTTGTCGAAGGTGTAGAACGCCGAGACCCGGCCGTCGCCTTGCAGCGGATCGGGCTTGGGTGCGTAGGTTTCGGCGGCCAGGGCAGTCAGTGACAGGGTCAGCAGGCTGAGGCCGATGGTGAGGGCGTGGGGCAGTTTCATGAAGGGTCCTTGAGCGAGACGACGGTCGATACCCTCACCCTTGAGCGAAAGCCATGCCAGTTATCCGGGAAAGCCCCGCAGGCCTTGCCTGGCGCAGCTTTGCGCCGGGCGGCCGGACGCCGGTGGCGGTCGCTGTGCTGACCAGGGAGCACCTCGGTGCTGGCTGATTGCTGCTGGAGCAGCAATCCATCCGCTTGATTCTTTTGGGAATATACAAATGCAAATTAATAATTATTTGTTCTAATTTGTTTCGTGCACTATGAAGGCGCGCCACCCATGCCAGGAATGCCTTCTATGTCGCTGATTACCCATCCCAATGCCCGCGAGTTGAGCAAAACCGTTCGCGCTACCGTCCTGGTGTTCAAGGACCCGCGTTCCCAGGAACTGCTCAGCCGCATCGAGCGCCTGGCGCCCAGCGAAGCCAATACGCTGATCATCGGCGAGACCGGGACCGGCAAGGAACTGGTGGCGCGGCATATCCATCAACTCAGCCGTCGTGGCCGCGAGCCGTTCGTGGCGGTGAACTGTGGCGCCTTTGCCGAAACCCTGGTGGAAAGCGAGCTGTTCGGCCACGAGAAGGGCGCCTTCACCGGGGCGACCAATGCCAAGGCCGGCTGGTTCGAGGCGGCCAACGGCGGCACGCTGTTCCTCGACGAGATCGGCGACCTGCCGTTGAACATGCAGGTCAAGTTGCTGCGGGTGTTGCAGGAGCGCGAGGTGGTGCGCCTGGGCTCGCGCACGCCGATCCCGATCAATGTGCGCTTGGTTGCCGCCACCAACGTCAACCTGGCCGACGCAGTGGTGGCGGGGAATTTCCGCGAGGACCTGTTCTACCGCCTGCACGTGGCGACCATCCGCCTGCCGCCATTGCGCGAGCGGCCGGGGGATATCCTGCCCCTGGCCGAATTCTTCCTTGAGGAACACTGCCAGCGCCTGGGCTACAACCGCGCCAGCCTCAGCCCGGAAAGCGAACGCAAGTTGCTGTCCCACAGCTGGCCGGGGAATATCCGCGAACTGGAAAACGCCATCCACCACGCCTTGCTGGTGTGCCGCCAGCAACGGGTGCAGCCGGGTGACCTGCACCTGGTGGACATGCGTCCGACCGGGGTGCGCCACGAGGAGCATGCCCTGCCGCAACGCCTGCCGGCCGCACCGCCGGATCTGGAAGCGGCGCTGACGGCGCTGTTCGAACAGAACATCCCCGACCTCTACGAGCATATCGAGGAGACCGTGTTCCGCACCGCCTACCGTTTCTGCCACGGCAACCAGTTGCAGACCGGGCGCCTGCTGAACATCAGCCGCAATATCGTCCGCGCGCGGCTGGAGAAGATCGGTGAACTGCGCAGCAACAGCGCCTGATCAGATAAAGCGGGTCAGCAGCCAGTACAAGGTGGCGGAAAGCAGGATCGACATCGGCAGGGTAAGGATCCAGGCCATCGCCAGGTTGCGGATGGTCCTGCCCTGCACCCCGGAGCCGTTGGCGACCATGGTCCCGGCCACCCCTGAAGACAGCACGTGGGTGGTGGACACCGGCAGGCCGAAATGGTCCGCAGCGCCTATGGTGCACATGGCCACCAGTTCCGCCGAGGCGCCCTGGGCGTAGGTCAGGTGGGTCTTGCCGATCTTCTCGCCGACGGTCACCACGATGCGCTTCCAGCCGACCATGGTGCCCAGGCCAAGGGCCAGGGCCACGGCCACCTTGACCCAGAGCGGAATGAAACGCGTGGCATCGTCGATCGCCCCCTTGAACTGCTGCACGGTCTGGCGCGTGGCGGTGTCCACCTCCAGCAGCCCGTGCTTGTCCATCAGGCGGATCGCCTCGCTGGTCAGGTACATGTCGTTGCGCACGTTGCTCACCGCCTCGGCGGGAATGCCGGCAATGCCATAGCTGTCCACCTGGTGACCAATGTCCCCGGCCAGCGCGGCGAGCGCCGGAACCAGCAGGGGGCTGGCTTGCGGAGTGCGGATGAACTGGGTCAGGACCTCGCGTGGTTTCGCGTTGAGCAGGGGCTCGGTGATGTAGCCCGAAAGTGCCTGGCGCGTGTCCTCGGCGACCACGACGAACTGCTGCGATTGTTCCTCCGGCATGGTCCGGTTCAACGCGTAGGCCATGGGCAGGGTGCCGACCAGGATCAGCATGATCAGGCCCATGCCTTTCTGTCCGTCGTTGGAACCGTGGGCGAAGGACACGCCGGTGCAGGTGACGATCAGCAGGCTGCGGATCCACAGCGGTGGCGGCTGGTCGCCCTTTGGCGCTTCGTACAGGGCGCGGTTCTTCACCAGCTTGCGCAGGCCCAGCAACAGCACGGCGGCGCAGGCGAAACCGAGGATCGGCGAAAACAGCAGGGCATAGCCGACCTTGCCGGCCTGGGCCCAATCGACTCCGGAGGTGCCGTCGCGCCCGTGCATCAGCGCATTGGCCACGCCGACGCCGATGATCGAACCGATCAGGGTGTGCGAGGAAGACGCCGGCAGGCCCAGCCACCAGGTGCCGAGGTTCCAGATGATCGCCGCCAGCAACAGGGCGAAGACCATGGCGAAGCCGGCCGAGGAGCCAACCTGGAGAATCAGTTCCACCGGCAGCAGGGCGATGATGCCGAAGGCCACCGCGCCGCTGGAAAACAGCACACCAAGAAAATTCCACAACCCCGACCAGACCACGGCGAAGCGCGCCGGCAGGGAATTGGTGTAGATCACCGTGGCCACTGCATTGGCGGTGTCGTGGAAACCATTGACGAATTCGAAGCCCAGGGCGATCAGCAGCGCCAGGCCGAGCAACAGGAAGGGGGTCCAGGTGGTGATTACCGTGCCGCTGGCGTCGATATCGCGCAGCAGGCTCCAGGCGGTGTAGAGCAGGGCGCCGATCAGCAGGCTGCAGAAAACCACGGCGGGGGTTCGGCTCGCGCGGGAGCCGGCGGAGGGTGTAGCGAGCACGGCCGAGGGAGTGGCGGCGCTGGTCTGGGTAGTCATGAACGGGTCCGGGGGCGACATTTTCAGGCTCCTGCCTGTACCAGGGCAGCGTACTAGCATAGGCACTGATCGAGCTGACGCCAGTCAATGAAAGCGGGTGTAAGCTCCATTGATTTCAGTGATGGAGGGGTGGCTCATGATCCGTTGGCGACAGGTCCTTGCAGCATCGAACGGGCAGCGCGCGCCATGACCCTGCAACTGCGCCGGGCCGGCGACCTCGACCTGCCCTTTGCCCGTGACCTGACCCGGCGCGGCATGCTGCGCTACTACTGCGAATTCGACCTGCTGTGGCAGGACGAGGCCTTCGACCAGGCCTGGGGCTGGCGCGAGCAATGGCTGGTCATGGACGACGAACGGCGCCTGGGCTTTTGCAGCCTCAGCCAGGACATGCGTGCGTTGTATATCCGCGAACTGCATATCGCCCAGTCGTGCCACGGTCGGGGCACAGGCACCTGGGTATTGCGCGAATTGAACGCCTGGGCGGCGCAGCGGCGGTTGTCGTGGCTGCGTTTGACCGTATTCAAAACCAATCCGGCCCGTCAGCTTTATCTGCGTGAAGGATTTTGCGAAGAAGGCACCGAGGAATGCTTCATCCGCATGCAGCGCAGCGTCCGCTGACACCCTTCGAAAGGCGTAGGATGGCTTGTGCAGGACTTCGCCGCGCAGGCATAGTTCACGCTTGTTGACGGTGCAGTGGATGTACCGGGTTTCCTACCCGCTATCGGGTGTTTTGCAAAGGATTATGTATTCGTATGAAGGGTATTGGACTACGTCTCAGGGAAGAACGTGAACGCCTCGGCCTCACCCAGCGGGCATTTGGCGACATCGGCGGGGTCGAGCCCAACGCCCAGGGCAAATATGAAAGTGGCGAGCGCACCCCGCGTGCGGACTATCTCGCAGCGGTCGCGGCACGCGGGGTGGACGCCCTCTATGTGCTCAGCGGCGTGCCGACGCCGGCAACCCTCGACGATCTTCGCCCCGGCGAAAACCATCTGCTCGACTGCTACCGGCGCTTGCAACCGGCGGATCAGCAGGCTGTAAGACATCTCCTGGAGAGCTTGGCGGGCAATGCCGTGTCGCCTGTAGGCAAAGTGGCATCGGCTTGATACGACAGAGCGAAACCGGAGCGTCGAAAAAATGAAATCTGACGTCATATTCGTGACGCAATCTGTTAGGTCCCCCCTGCGATTTTTTGATAAGGTGGCCGGATCCAATTCAGACCGTAAGGCGAGGTGTCTGCTTGATTAGGGTTCTGGTGGTCGATGATCACGATCTGGTACGTACCGGTATAACCCGCATGCTGGCCGACATCGACGGTCTGCAGGTGGTGGGCGAAGCCGACTCCGGCGAAGAAGCGCTGAAGAAGACCCGCGAACTGAAGCCGGACGTGGTCCTGATGGACGTGAAAATGCCCGGAATCGGTGGCCTCGAAGCCACCCGCAAGCTGTTGCGCAGTCACCCCGACATCAAGGTGGTAGCGGTCACCGTCTGTGAAGACGATCCGTTCCCCACCCGCCTGCTCCAGGCCGGCGCCGCCGGTTACCTGACCAAGGGCGCGGGGCTGGAGGAAATGGTCCAGGCCATTCGCCTGGTGTTTGCCGGGCAGCGTTACATCAGCCCGCAGATTGCCCAGCAACTGGCACTCAAATCCTTCGAGCCGAAGAACGCATCGCCGTTCGACAGCCTGTCGGAGCGGGAAATCCAGATCGCCCTGATGATCGTCGGTTGCCAGAAGGTGCAGATCATTTCCGACAAACTGTGCTTGTCGCCGAAAACGGTGAACACGTACCGTTACCGCATCTTCGAAAAACTCTCGGTCACCAGCGATGTGGAACTCACCTTGCTGGCGGTCCGCCACGGTATGGTTGATGCCAACCTCTGAACATGACCCCCGCGTTTGATCCAAGTGCTTTTCTGGCGACCTGCAGCGGCCGTCCGGGTGTCTACCGGATGTTCGACGCTGGCGGTCGCCTGCTTTACGTAGGCAAGGCCAAGAATCTCAAGAAACGCCTGGCCAGCTATTTCCGCAAAACCGGCCTGGCACCCAAGACCGCTGCGCTGGTCGGGCATATCGCCAATGTCGAGACCACCATCGTCTCCAGCGAGACCGAGGCGCTGCTGCTCGAACAGACGCTGATCAAGGAATGGCGCCCGCCCTACAACATCCTGCTGCGTGACGATAAATCCTACCCCTATGTTTTCCTGTCCGACGGCGAGTTCCCGCGGCTGGGCATCCACCGTGGTGCCAAGAAGCAGAAGGGCAGGTACTTCGGGCCCTATCCCAGTGCCGGCGCGATCCGCGAGAGCCTGAGCCTGTTGCAGAAGACCTTCCACGTTCGCCAGTGCGAGGACAGCTACTACGCCAACCGCACCCGGCCGTGCCTGCAATACCAGATCAAGCGCTGCAAGGGGCCGTGCGTCGGCCTGGTGGACAGCCAGGAATACGCCGACGATGTACGCCACTCGGTGATGTTCCTCGAAGGCCGCAGCCATCAACTGACCAACGAGCTCAACGCCGACATGGAGAAGGCCGCCATGTCCCTGGAGTTCGAAAAGGCCGCCGAGCTGCGCGACCAGATCGCCCTGCTGCGCCGGGTCCAGGACCAGCAAAGCATGGAGGGCGGCAGCGGCGACGTCGATGTGGTCGCGGCGTTCGTCAACCCGGGCGGCGCCTGCGTGCACCTGATCAGCGTGCGCGGCGGGCGGGTGCTGGGCAGCAAGAACTTCTTTCCCCAGGTGGGTATCGAGGAGGAGGTGGCCGAGGTCATGTCGGCCTTCCTGTCCCAGTACTACCTGGGCAACTCCGAGCGTGAACTGCCTGCGGAACTGATCGTCAACGTGCTGCACGAAGACTTCGATGCCCTGCGCGACGCGGTGGAAACCCTGCGCGGCCGTGAGTTGAGCATCAGCCACCGGGTGCGTGGTACCCGCGCCCGCTGGCAGCAACTGGCGGTGACCAACGCCGAGCAGGCATTGATGGCCCGTCTTGCCAACCGCCAGCATATGGCGGCGCGTTTCGAGGCCCTGGCCGAGGTGCTCGGTCTGCCCGAGGTGCCGCAGCGCCTGGAGTGCTACGACATCAGCCACTCCAGCGGCGAAGCCACGGTGGCCTCGTGCGTGGTGTTCGGTCCGGAAGGCCCGCTGAAGTCGGATTACCGCCGCTTCAATATCGAAGGCGTCACCGCCGGCGACGACTATGCCGCCATGCAGCAGGCCCTTACCCGGCGCTATGGGCGGATCAAGGACGGCGAGGGCAAATTGCCGGACGTGCTGCTGGTGGACGGCGGCAAGGGCCAGCTGAACATGGCCCGGGAAGTGATGCAGGCGCTGCAGGTGCCCGACCTGACCCTGCTCGGCGTGGCCAAGGGCGTGACGCGCAAGGCCGGTTTCGAAACGCTTTACCTCAACGATGTGCAGCATGAATTCACCTTGCGCGGCGACTCCCCGGCATTGCACCTGATCCAGCAGATCCGCGACGAGGCCCACCGTTTCGCCATCACCGGCCACCGCGCCCGGCGTGGCAAGGCGCGGCGCACGTCGAGCCTGGAAGATGTCGCCGGGGTCGGGCCGAAGCGCCGCCGCGACCTGCTGAAACATTTCGGCGGCCTGCAGGAATTGTCCCGTGCCAGTGCGGAAGAAATCGCCAAGGCGCCGGGAATCAGCAAAAAGCTCGCCGAGTCGATTTATGACAGCCTGCATAGCGAGTAGAATCCTCCGCTCACCTTGTGGCCAGTTGTCCTGATGAATATCCCGAATCTGCTTACAGTTCTTCGTGTCTTGCTCATCCCGATCTTCATTCTGCTGTTCTATCTCCCGTATCACTGGAGCTACGTAGCAGCCAGCAGCGTGTTCGCCATCGCCGCCGCCACCGACTGGCTCGATGGCTACCTGGCCCGACGCCTGCAGCAGAGCACGCCGTTCGGCGCCTTCCTCGACCCGGTGGCGGACAAACTGATGGTTGCCGTGGCGCTGGTGCTGCTGGTGCAGGTCCACGCCAACCTGTGGCTGACCCTGCCGGCGGCGGTGATCATCGGCCGCGAGATCGTGGTCTCGGCGTTGCGCGAATGGATGGCGGAGCTGGGGGCGAGGGCGCATGTCGCGGTTTCCAACCTGGGCAAATGGAAGACTGCGGCGCAGATGCTGGCGCTGGTCATCCTCCTGGCCAACCCACCGGCCTTCACCGCCTGGGTAGTGCTCGGCTATGCCTTGCTGATGATCGCGGCGGGCCTGACCCTGTGGTCCATGCTGCATTACCTTCGTGCCGCCTGGCCGCACCTGCGCGAAGGCTCCGAGAAAAAATAAAGTTTTTTGAATCAAGGGCTTGACGATATATTTCAAGTCTATACAATGCCCACCATCAAGACGACGCGGGAATAGCTCAGTTGGTAGAGCACGACCTTGCCAAGGTCGGGGTCGCGAGTTCGAGTCTCGTTTCCCGCTCCAAATATGGCGCTTCAGAGTGATTTCTTTGGTCACTCTGGAGTGAAAGAAAAAGGCCCTTCGGGGCCTTTTTTCGTTTATGCCATATACCTTCTTCCCTCTCCAGCACGCCTGTCTGCTCAATGGACACCATGCTAAGATTTGGTCAGGACTGGAGACCTGAAATGACCCGATCTTCTGATATCAGTGTTGCCACTGAAGTACGAAAGCTTGCCAAAAAGCATAACGTTACCGCAGCGCGTGACGGGGTGAGTGGTATGGCAGTGACTATCAGTCGCCTGGCTGGTGACGTTGTCAATCTGGACGTTGTCGAGCAGTTGTTGGTGAACCTTAAAAGGAAAGGCGTGCTAAGCAAGGTTGAGATCATTGCGCTTCAAGGGCGCTATCTCGCTGAAAAGAGGCGCACCAGGAAACCGATCAGCGCATGACTTTTGACCCGTTCGGAGATTTCGAGACGGCAGGTTATCTGCAGAACGCGCTGCAGCTCAAAGATTCTATCGAGGTTAAAGAGTCGGAGCATTTGGCATTCGAAGCCAGTATCGAGGATGCGCTCGCATTTCTGAAGAATGAGCGTTCGATCGGCTACGCCGCAGTTCTCAAGGTCCATGAAATTCTCTTTTCAGCCTTTTACCCCTGGGCCGGTAGAGACCGAAATGAGCTTGTGCCGCATCTTGCCGTCTTCAAGGGCGTGCATGGCGATCCCGACAGTACCGTATTTGAACATCCTGCACAGATCAGGCTAGCTGTGGATTATGCGCTTCAAATGGCGGGCAATGGTGAACGCTTTCGGGCCCGCCCTGGAGAGGTCATGGGGCAACTGGCATTTGCTCACCCGTTCCTGGACGGTAATGGGCGCACTCTATTGCTGGTGTTCATGGAGCTTTCGTTCCGGGCAGGTTTCGCCATCGATTGGTCAAAAACGCAGAAGGATCTGTATCTGCGTGCCCTCAGTGACGAAATTCGCGATCCGTCGACCGGGCATCTTGACCGCTATCTACAGCCGTTTGTGGTAGAAATTTCCAGCCGGGAAGAGTGGCCGGGGATCATCAGCGGTATCAAAGGGCTGGATGGGCTGGACAAAGAGGGCATTACGTACGAAAGCCTCGATAATCCAGAAATTCAGCAGATCTACAAAACCTATCGTACTACTGCAAAGGCACTGATGACCGGTAAGGCGAAAGCTGAAACCGAGTCGTGATTCGGGCCTCTTTTCCCGCTCCAAGCGTTGCGTCGAATTTGTCCCAGGACGAATGAACCGACTCATGCCCAAGACTTGACGCCATTTTTCCAGCTTACTAATATCGCCCAGCCAATGATGGCATAGTGATACCGGCAAGGATTCTGGCTCATGCATTTCCACCACCTCGCGATGAGGTTGTGCCTTCTGGCCCTGAGCCTGGGCGCCACTCTACCGTCCCTTGCCGCCACCCCGGGCGACCAGGACCTGATCCGCGATCGACAGGACCGCCTGCTCCAGGAGCAGCAACGCCGCCTTGAGGAACTGCGCGATCTACCGGGCCAGTCCGCCACGCCGTCGGCTGCCCCCGCCGCCCCCGATACCCGCTGCTTTCCCATCGACACCATCGAGATCAAAGGCGCCGACCAGTTGTCCCCGGCCGACCGCGAGGGCTTGGTCAAGCCGTGGCTCGGCCAGTGCCTCGGTGTCGAGCAGCTCAACGCCTTGCTCAAGGCTGTCACCGATCATTACCTGGCCCGTGGCCTGGTCACCAGCCGTGCCTACCTGCCGCAACAGGACCTGAGCAGCCGCCACCTGGAAATCCAAGTGGTCGAAGGCCGCCTCGAAGGACTGGATGGCCACGGCGTGTCGCCCCGCGAACTGGCGATGACCTTTCCGGGGCGGGTGGGCGAACTGCTCAACCTGCGCGATATCGAGCAGATGGTCGACCAGCTCAATCGCCTGCCGTCCAACCAGGCCAAGATGGAACTGGTGCCCGGCAGCAACGTCGGTGGCAGCAGGGTGCAGGTTGGCAATACACCGAAAAAACCCTGGCGCGCCAGCATTTCGCGCAACAACGACGGCCAGCTCGCCACCGGCGAACAGCAGTGGGGCTACGGCCTGGAATGGGACAGCCCGCTGGGCCTGGCGGACCAGCTCATGCTGCGCGGCGGCCATGACGCCGTGAGTGATCACCAGCGTACGTCCCACAGTGAAATGCTCTTCTACAACTTGCCCTGGGGCTGGTGGAACTTCAGCTACTCGTACAGCCAGAGCGCCTACCGCTCCCGGGCCGAGGCCAACAACTTCACCTTCAAGCAGACCGGCGATACGCAAAACCACCAGTTGCGCGCCGAACGGGTGATCCATCGCGACAGCCTGTCGAAAACCTCGCTCAACAGCGGCATCGCCTACCTGCGCTCGAACAACTACATCGAAGACAGCCGCCTGGAGAACAGCAGCAACCGCCTCAGCGAAGCCCAGTTCGGCATCAACCATGGCCGGCGTATCGGCAATGCCTTCGTCAACCTCGACCTCGGCATGCAGCAGGGCATCGGTGCCTTCGACGCCCAGGCCGATCGCCAGGAGCAGCCCGGCGACCCCGATGCCCGCTACCGCAAGTACAGCCTTACCCTCAGCTACCTGCAGCCGTTCAGCCTGTGGGGCGAGAATTTCAGTTTCAGCAGCCTGGCCACTGGTCAGCGCAGCGAGGATCCACTGTACAGCCCGCAACGCCTGAGCCTGGGCGGGCTGTCGTCGGTGCGCGGCTATAAGGACCAGTCCTTGACCGGCGACAGCGGCGGCTACTGGCGCAACGACCTGCGCTGGAGTCGCCCGGTCACGCTTGGCTGGCTGCAGCCGGTGCTCGGCGAGTACGGCGCCAGCCTGGGCTACGACCGCGGGGTGATCCGCGGCGATCGCTACAACGGCGACCAGCACGGCCAGGTCTCCAGCCACTCCATCGAATTCTTCGCCCGCGGCCAGCACCTGGCCGCCAGCGTGACCTTTGCCCATTCCCTGGAGCGCCCGGACGTGATCACCGAGCGCGAAACCCCCGTTTACTTCCGCGTGGAGCTGCTCTTGTAAGCATAGGTATCTAACACACCCCAATCATGTACAACCCAGCCCTCTGTGGGAGCGGCTGTTAGCCGCGATTGGGCGCGAAGCGGCCATAAAACCTGTGCCTTCGGAGTGTCAGGCAGACCTGGGACTCAGGTTTTATGACGGCTTCGCCGCCGATCGCGGCTAACAGCCGCTCCCACAAGGTACCTGGTTGAGAAGTGTGGATAGCCGTGCTTGTGAGCCCCGCCAAGCCCGAACCGAGACCACGACATGGACGTCCGTCAATTCGCTTTCCTGGCCCGCCTGCCTTCGGCGACCGTGCAACCGCGCGAGTCGTTCTGCGGCATTCCGAAGCGGGCGCTGGCGTTCCTGCTGGCCAACGTCATGTTCTGGCAGCCGGTCTGGGCGCAGGCGGATGGCATCGCGGTCAGCGCGGCGGGCACGGGCCTGGCCCAGGCCGGCAACGGCGTGCCCATCGTCAATATCGCCGCGCCCAATGCCAACGGTCTGTCCCATAACCAGTTCAAGGACTACAACGTCGATGCCAAGGGGCTGATCCTCAACAACGCCACGGATCGCACCCAGGCCACCCAGCTCGGCGGGATCATCGTCGGCAACCCGAATTTCAGCGGTCGCGCCGCCGATATCATCCTCAACGAGGTGAATGGCGGCAGCTCCAGCCAGTTGCGCGGCTACACCGAGGTGGCGGGCAAGTCCGCCCATGTCATCGTCGCCAACCCCCACGGCATCACCTGCGACGGCTGTGGCTTCATCAACACCCCGCGCGCTACCCTCAGCACCGGCAAGCCGGTGATCGAGAACGGCCAGTTGAGCCGCTACCAGGTGGACCAGGGCAACGTCGCCATCCAAGGCGCCGGGCTCAACGCGAGCAACGTCGACCAGTTCGAGATCATCACCCGCGCCACCCAGATCAATGCGCAACTCCAGGCCAGGAAGCTGGATATCGTCGCCGGGCGCAACGACGTCGATGCGCGCACCCTCGCCGCGACAGCCCGCGCCGCCGATGGCAGCCAGGCGCCGGAGCTGGCAATCGACTCCTCCGCGCTGGGCGGCATGTACGTCGACACCATCCGCCTGGTCGGTACCGAAGCCGGGGTCGGGGTGAAGCTGGCGGGCGACATGATGGCCGGTGGCGATATCCAGATCGATGCCAACGGCAAGCTCGGCATGGGCCGGGCCTACGCCGGCAAGGACCTGGCCGTCAGCGCCAAGGGTGATGTGACCGGCACCAGCCTTGCCGCGCGCGACCGCCTGAGCATCGACAGCAGCGCGCAGCTGATCAACCAGGGCGTGATCGAAGCCGGGGTGAATGCGGACAACAGCCGCAATGCCCAGGGTGACCTGCGCATCAGCGCGCAGGGCATCGACAACAGCGGTCGGACGCTGGTGGCCAGCCGTGACCTCACGATCACTAGCGCAGCGCTGGCCAACCAGGGCGGTACCGTTAGCGCCGGCGGCAATGCCCAGGTCGATGCCAGCCAACTGGACAACCAGAATCGTGGGCGGGTCCTGGCCGGGGGCAATCTCTCCAGCACCAGCCAGGCCCTGCTCAACGGTCAGGGCGGGTTGCTGAGCAGTGGCGCGGCCTTGAACCTGAACAGCGGCAGCCTGATCAACCGCAAGGGCGAGCTGGCCGGGGCAGGGCAGGTCACATTGCGCGTGGCGAGCCTGGATAACGTCGCGGGGCTGCTCAGTGCCGGCCAGGGGCTCGGCCTGTATGTCGCTGCACGGCTGGACAACAGCGGCGGCGGCCAGATCAGCAGCCGCCAGCAGATGATCGCCAGCCTCGGCAGCCTCGACCAGCAAAGCGGTGGTCGCCTGCGCAGCGACGCCGGCCTGAGCCTTGACCTGCACCATGGCCTGCTGGACAACCGCAGCGGCGTGATCAATGCCGCTGGCCAGTTGATCCTGGACAACCTCGCCACGGTCGATAACCGCCAGGGCGAGATCTCCAGCCAGCGAGCCTTCACGCTCGCCGCCAGCGGCCTCGACAACGGCGCGGGCAAGCTGCTCAGCGACCAGGCCCTGACCTTGCGCATCGCCGGAGCCCTGAACAACGCCGCCGGGCTGGTCGCGGCCCAAGGGCTGCAGATCGATGCTGCCAGCCTGTTCAACGGCCAGCAGGGCACCCTGTCCAGCCGCGGCACCCTGGCCGCGCGGATCGGCGCTGCGCTGGACAACCACGACGGCAACCTCAGCGCCCAGGGCAATATCCAGCTCGCCGTGGGCAGCCTGGACAACAGCGCCGGGCGCCTGCATGGCCAGTCGGGCATCAGCCTCGACCTCAACCGTGGCCACTGGAACAACCAGGGCGGCCTGTTCACCGCCCCGGGCCAGGTGCAACTGTTCAACCTCGCCAGCGTTGCCAACCAGGCCGGCGAGATCTCCAGCAGCCTGGGCTTCCAGTTGCACGGCGACAGCCTGGACAACCGGGGCGGCACCCTGCGCAGCGACGCCAGCCTCGACCTGGCGCTGGGCGGCGGCCTGGACAACCGCGGCGGCCTGCTGAGCAGCGCCTCGACCCTGAAGGTCAAGGCCGGTGACCTGGACAACCGCAGCGGCGGGCGCCTGCTCGGTCGCGAGCTGGATGCCAGTGTCGGCGGGCTGCTGCAATCGGCCGGCAGCCAACTGTACGCCAAGGATGTACTGAGCCTGGACCTGAACAACGGCCATCTGGATAACCAGGCCGGCCTGATCAGCACTCCCGGCCAACTGCTGTTGCACAACCTGGCCAGTGTGGACAACCGCGCTGGCGAGATCTCCGGCAGCCGCGCCTTCGAGTTCGCCGCCGGCAGCCTCGACAACCGTGGCGGCAAGCTGCTCGGCGATCAGTTACTGACCCTGCGCATCGCCCAGGCCCTGGACAATGCCGCTGGCCTGGTCTCGGCCGCACGGCTCGACGGTCGCAGCGCCAGCCTGAACAACGCCGGCGGCAAGCTGAGCGTCGGCAGCGACCTGGTGTTCAGCACCGCCGGCCTGCTCGACAACGGCAACGGCGAGCTGCTGGCCCGCGACCTGGTGCTCAAGGCTGCCGCGCTGAACAACCAGAACGGCATCCTGCGCGCCGAGCGCAGCCTGGATCTGCAAGCCGGGCAGGTGAGCAACGGCGCTGGCGGGCGCATCAGCGCCGGCGAGCAACTGACCGCCAGCGTCACCGGCCTGGACCAGCAGGGTGACGGTCAGTTGCTCAGCCAGGGCCGCCTGACCCTCGACCTGAACAACGGACACCTGAACAACCAGGGCGGGCGGATCAACGCCCCCGGGCAGTTGCTGTTCAACAACCTGGGCACGGTCGATAACCGTAATGCCGAGATCTCCAGCAACCTGGCCTTCCTGCTGGCGGCGGGCGCACTCGACAACACCAGCGGCAAGTTGCTCAGCGAGCAGGGCCTGACCCTGCGTATCGCCCGCCTGCTGGATAACGCCAAGGGCCTGGTCTCCGCGCCCGTGCTGGATATCCAGGCGGGGCGGCTGCTCAACCAGGGTGGTAGCCTGAGTGCCGGCAGCGAACTGGCCCTTGCGGTCGATGAGGCGCTGGATAACCGCGACGGCAAGCTGCTCGCCGACAACGCCGTGATCCGCCTCGGCAGCCTGGACAACCGCCAGGGCCTGCTGCAGGCCGATACCCGCATGGCGCTGGTCAGCCGCGCAGCCCTGGACAATCGCCAGGGCACCCTGTTTGCCGGGCAGCACCTGAGTGCAGGCGCCGCCAGCCTGGACAATACCGCTGGGCGGCTGAGCAGCCTTGGCAGCGTCACCCTCGACCTGAACAACGGCAGCCTGAACAACCAGAACGGCCTGATCAACGCCCCGGGCCAGTTGCTCCTGCGCAACCTCGGCGAGGTCGGCAACCAGCGCGGCGAGATCTCCAGCAAGCTGGCCTTCGAGCTGGCTGCGACCGGCCTCGACAACATCAGCGGCAAGCTGCTCAGCGAGCAGGACCTGACCCTGCGCATCGCCCGCGCGCTGCTCAACGGCCAGGGCCGGATCGGCGCGGCAGGCGTGGACCTGCGCGCCGCCAGCCTGGACAACCGCGAAGGCCTGGTCGAGGCCCGCCACGGCCTGGCCCTGGCTGTCTCTGGCGTGCTGGGCAACCAGCAGGGCAAGCTGCTCGGTGCGCAGACCTCGGTCACCAGCCAGGCGCTGGACAACAGCAACGGCTTGATCCAGGGTGATAGCAGCCTGGTGTTGCAGCAGACGGCCGAATTGCTCAACGCTGACGGCCAACTGCTCGCCGGCCAGCATCTGAACCTCACCGCCGGCAGCCTGGACAACACCCAGGGCAGCCTGACCAGCGATGGCCGGCTCGACGTGCAGGTAAGCGGACAGGCGATCAACCAGCACGGTCTGCTGGCGGCCAAGGGCGACGCCAATCTGATCCTCGGCAGCCTCGACAATCGCGAAGCCGGACGCATCGCCAGCCAAGCCAACCTGTCGCTGCGCAGCGGCAACCTGGATAACCGTGGCGGCGTCCTGGCTGCAGAACAGGGTCTCAACCTGCGGGCCGGGCAGGTGAGCAATGGCGACGGCGGGCGCATCAGCAGCAGCGGTCAACTGACGGCCAGCGCCAGCGGTCTTGACCAGCCGAACGACGGCCAGTTGTTCAGCCAGGGCGGTGTCAGCCTTGACCTCAACGGTGGCCTGCTGGACAACCGTGGCGGGCGGATCAACGCCCCCGGCCAGTTGCTGTTGAACAACCTCGGCAGCGTCGACAACCGGGGCGGCGAGATTTCCAGCCAACAGGCCTTCCTGCTGGCCGCCGCTGCGCTGGACAACGGCAGCGGCAAGCTGCTCAGCGAGCAAGGCCTGACCCTGCGCATCGCCCGCCTGCTGGACAACACCCGGGGCCTGGTCTCGGCGCCCCGCCTCGATATCCGCGCCGGCAGCCTGGTCAACCCGTCCGGCAGCCTGAGCAGTTCCGGCGCGATCGACCTGTTGGTAGACGGCGCCCTGGACAACCAGGGCGGCAAGCTGCTGGCCGACAGCGCGGCGATCCGCGTCGGTTCGCTGGACAACCGCCTGGGCCTGGTGCAAAGCGATACCCGCCTGGCTATTACCAGCGTGGGCGGCGTGGACAACCGCCAGGGTACCCTGTTCGCCCGGCAGGGCGTCGAGCTCGGTGCCACCAGCCTGAACAACGCTGGTGGCCGCCTCTATGGCCTGGCCGATATCACCCTCGATCTGAACGGCGGCCCTCTGCACAACCAGGGCGGCCTGATCAACGCACCGGGCCAGTTGCTTCTGAAAAACCTCGGCAGCGTGGCCAACCTCGATGGCGAGATCTCCAGTGCCAGGGCCTTCGAGCTGGCCGCGAACCGTTTCGACAACGGCGGCAAGCTGCTCAGCGAACAGTCCCTGACCCTGCGCATTGCCCAGGCACTGGACAACACCAAGGGCCTGATCAAGGCCGCTGCCCTGGATGGCCGTGCCGGCAGCCTGGTCAACCGGCAGGGCACCGTTGAAGCCGGCAACGGCCTGACCTTGCTGGTGGACAGCAGCCTGGACAACCAGCAAGGCGAAATTCTCGGCACCAGCACAGGGGTGATCAGCGCCACGCTGAACAATGGCGCCGGCCTGATCCAGGGCGACAAGCGCCTGACCCTCGACCTGTCCGGCGCCGGCAGCAATGCCGGCGGCCGTCTGCTGGCCGGCGAAGCCCTGGACCTGACCGCCGCCAGCTTCGATAACAGCCTCGGCCGGGTTGCCAGCGATGGCACCCTGGAGATTGCCGTTGGTGGGCAATTGCTCAACCGCGACGGCCTGCTGGGTTCGGTCGGCACCTTGCAACTGAGCGCTGCCAGCCTCGACAACCAGCTCGACGGCCTGGTCTCCAGCCGCAGCAACCTGACCCTCGACGCGACCCGCATCGACAACCGCGGCGGCAGCCTGATCGCCAGCGGGCAACTGCGGGTACGTGGCAGCGAACTGGACAACCGCCAGGCCGGCCTGCTCAATTCCGGCGGCGCCATGGCCCTGGACGTGACCGGCGTGGACAACCGTGCCGGGGAAATCGCCAGCGTCTCCGGCCTTACTGTCAACGGCAGCCGCCTGGACAACAGCGGCGGCGGTCGCCTTGTCGCCAACGCTGCCCTGCAACTGACCCTGGCGCGCCTCGACAACCAGAACCAGGGCATGGTCTCCGGGCAGCAGTCCGTCTCGATCACTGCCGGCCAGGTCAACAACGGCGCCCAGGGTAGCCTGTACGGCAAGACCGGCCTGTCGTTGCTGCTGCGTGGCGGCAATGGACTTGCCGGGCAACTGGACAACACCCAGGGTGTGCTGCGCAGCGATGCCGGCCTCGGCCTTGACCTGATCAGCCTGGTCAACGACGGCGGCCGTATCAGCAGTGCTTCGACCCTGCTGGTGACGGCAGGGCAGGGCATCAGCAACCAGGGCGGCCGCCTGACCAGCAGCGATCGCCTCGACCTGAGCGCCGCGCAGGTGGACAACCGCGGCGGCCGCATCGCCAGCGCCAAGGCCCTGACCGCCAGTATCAGCGGCCTAGACCAGCGCAACGGCGGCGAGCTGTACAGTAACAGCGCCCTGACCCTCGACCTCAACCACGGCGTACTGAACAACAGCGGTGGCCTGATCAACGCACCTGGGCAGCTGTTGCTGCGCAACCTTGCCGCCGTGCACAACCGTGGCGGCGAGATCTCCAGCGAACAGGGCTTCGAGCTGAATGCCGAAAGCCTCGACAACAGCGGCGGCGACCTGCTCAGCGACGCGGCGATCAGCCTGCTCGTGAAGCAGGCGCTGCTCAATATCGGCGGGCAGATCGCCGCCGACGGCCTCACCGCCGAAGCGGGCAGCCTGAACAACAGCAATGGCCTGTTCAGCAGTTCCGCCAACCTTGAGCTGAAAGTCGCCGGGGCCCTGCTCAACGAGGAGGGCGAAGTGTCCGGCGCCGGCAGCAGCCGGGTTCGTGCGGCGAGCCTGGGCAACGGCAATGGCCAGGTGATGAGCGATATCGCCCTGGACCTGGGCGTGACCGGAGCGCTGTTCAACCAGGGCGGCACCCTCGGTGCCGGTCGCCAGTTGCAGGTCGCCGCCGGCAGCCTCGACAACCGCCAGGCCGGCAGCCTGGTCAGCGATGGCAGCGTCGGCCTGAACATCAGCGGCCTGCTCGACAACCAGGGTGGCAGCCTGCTGGCCAAGGGCGTGATGGACCTGCTGGTGGGCAACCTCGACAACCGCGGCGGTCGCCTCTCCGGGCAGAACACCCTGACCCTGCGCGGCACCAGCCTGGACAACCGCGACGGGGTGATCCGCGCCAACCAGGACATGCTCCTGCGCCTGGCCCTGCTGGATAACCGCAACGGCCTGATCAACGGCGTGCGCGCCCTCGACCTGGGCGCCACCGAGCTGCGCAACCAGGGTGGTCTGGTCAGCGCCAGCGGCCTGGTCCGCCTCGACGCCGCCAGCGCCAACAACGCCAAGGGCCGTATCGCTAGCCAGAGCGACCTGATCGCCACCGTCGGCGTGCTCGAACAGCAGGGCGGCGAGCTGGTGGCCCAGGGTGAGCTGAGCCTGGACGGCGAGCGCCTGGACAACAGCGCCGGCGGTCTGGTGGGCAGCACAAAAGCGCTGAAACTCCAGGTCGCCAGCGCCGATAACCGTGGCGGTGCGATCTCCAGCCAGGCGGGCGTCACCCTCGGCGGCACGCAACTGGACAACAGCGGCGGCAAGCTGCTGGCCGGCACCCGCCTTGAAGTCACTGTCACCCGGTTGATCAACCAGGCCAAGGGCCTGTTGTTCGCCCAGGACATCAGCCTGGGCGCTGGCCATCTGGACAACGCCAAGGGCACCGTCGCCGCGCAGCGTTCCCTGGACGTGACCTTGCAGGGCGACCTCGACAACACCGAGGGCAGCCTCAGCAGCGAGGGCAGCCTGAGCCTGGCTGGCAACCGCCTGGACAACCGCTCCGGGAGCATTTCCAGTGCCGGCGTGCTGACCCTCAAGGGCAGCGCCGGCCTGCTCAACCAGGGTGGCGTGGTCGAAAGTGCCCAGACCCTGAACCTCGCCAGCGCCAGCCTGGACAACGGCAACCAGGGCCTGATCAAAAGCCAGGGCAATGCGACCCTGGTCACCGGCCGCTTCGACAACAGCCTGGGCGGCCGCCTGATCGGCAGCGCCGCCCTCGACCTGAGCGCCGGCCAGGTCAGCAACGGTGGCCGCATCGCCAGCACCGGCGTGCTAAGCGCCAGCCTCGGTGGCCTGGTCCAGCAGCAGGGCGAGCTGTTCAGCAACACCCGCCTGAGCCTCGACCTCAACCACGGCGACCTCGACAACCAAGGCCTGATCAACGCGCCGAACCTGGTCCTTGCCAACCTCGGCGCAGTCAGCAACCCGGGCGAGATCTCCAGCCAGAACGCCTTCAGCCTGGCTGCGCGCAGCCTCGACAACAGCCAGGGCAAGCTGGTCAGCAACCAGGGCCTGACCCTGCGCATCGAGCAACTGCTGGGCAACGTCGGTGGCCGTATCAGCGCCGCCAGCCTCGACCTCGCCAGCCTGCGCCTGGACAACCGCGATGGCCTGCTCAGCAGCCGTGGCGCCCTGACCCTGGTCAACGGCGACTGGCTGCGCAACCAGGGCGGCACTCTGGTCGCCGATGGTCGGCTGGGCATCACCAGCGCCAGCCTCGACAATCGCCAGGGCGAGATCGCCGGCAAGGCTTTGGTGGAACTGAACGCGGGTGCCATCGACAACCAGGGCGGCCAACTGATCGGCACCGAGCGGGTGACCGTCAACGCCGCCAGCCTGGACAACCGTGGCGGTCTGCTGGGCGCCACAAAAGCGCTGAAACTCGAGATCGGCAGCGTCGATAACCGTGGCGGCGAACTCACCAGCAACAGCGACCTGACCCTGACCGGCCAGCGCCTGGACAACAGCGATGCCGGCGTGATCTTCGCCGCCGGCAACCTGACCCTCGCCGTGCAGCAGGTGCTCAACCGCGCCCGTGGCCAGCTCAACGGGCAGGGCGTCAACCTCGGCGGTGCCAGCCTGGACAACAGCGGCGGTGCCATCTTCGCGCAACTGCCACTGGTACTCGCCTTCACCGGCGACCTCAACAACCGCCAGGGCACCCTGAGCAGTGAATCGACCCTGAGCCTCAGTGCCGCCAGTGTCGACAACAGCGCCGGCAGCCTCGGCAGCGCCGGCGACCTGACCCTGACGGCCAGCAACGGCGTGAACAACACCGACGGCGAACTGGTCACCGACGGTGCCCTGGTACTGCGCAGCGCCAGCCTGGACAACAGCCGTGGCAGCCTCAGCGCCAAGGGCGCGGTCAGCGTCACCACCGGGGTTCTAAGCAACAGCGGCGGGCGCCTCAACAGCGCCGAAACCCTCGACCTCACTGCCAGCCAGTTGAACAACGGCGGCAACATCGGCAGCCTCAAGGCCCTGACCGCCAACCTTGGCGGGCTCGACCAGCAGGGCGGCAAGCTGTCGAGCAACACCCGCCTCAGCCTCGACCTCAACGGCGGGCGCCTGGACAACCAGGGCGGCCTGATCAACAGCGCCGGCCCGCTGCTGCTGAGCAACCTGGCCGACGTCGGCAACCGCAACGGCGAAATCTCCAGCGCCCAGGCCTTCACCCTCGCGGCCCGCAACCTGGACAACAGCAACGGTCGCCTGCTCAGCAACCAGGCCCTGAACCTGCTGATCGCCCAGGCCCTGACCAACGCCAAGGGCCTGGCCGGTGCTGCCAGCCTGGTTGTCAGCGCCGCGTCCGTGGACAACCGCGAAGGCATCCTCAACAGCCGTGGTGACCTGCAACTGACCAGCAACGGCCTGCTCGACAACCGCCAGCAAGGCCTGGTCAGCGCCGCCGGCACTCTCACCCTGAGCAGCGGCGACCTCTACAACCAGGCCGGCAGCCTGCTCGGCGCCAGCGCCGCAAGCCTCACCGTGCGCGCCCTCAACAACAGCGCCGCCGGCCTGATCAACAGCCAGGGCGGGCTCCAGCTCCGCGCCAGCAGCCTCGACAGCAGCGGCGGCGAAGTCTCCGCGCGCAGCAACCTCACCCTGGACCTCGGCGCGTTGCTGTTGAGCGGTGGCCGTATCGTCGGCGACCAGGCCGTCACCCTCGACCTCAACGGCAATGACCTCAGCAACACCGGCGGCCTGATCCTGGCCAAGGGCGCGCTGACCTTCGACCGGGTCGGCGCCTTCGGCAACGCCGGGGGCGAGCTGTCCACCCAGCAGAGCCTGACCCTCAACGCCAGCAGCCTGGACAACAGCAACGGCAAGCTGATCGGTGTCGATCGCCTGATCCTCAACGTCGGCAGCGTCAACAACCAGCACGGCCTGCTGTCCGGCTGGCAGGGGCTGAGCCTGCATGGCGGCAGCCTCGACAACCGCAATGTCGGCACCTTGTCCAGCCGCGATGGTGCGCTGGATGTGCAACTCAGCGGGGCCTTGCTCAACGGCGCGGACGGCGCGCTGGTCAGCCAGGGACGCATGGATATCGGCGCGGCCAGCCTGGATAACACCGGTGGCGTGCTGTCCAGCGGCGGGCAATTGCAACTGGCGGTCGACAGCCTGGGCAACCAGGGCGGCAGCATCGATGCACAGCAGGCGATGACCGTCACCGGCACTCATCTCGACAACAGCAATGGCCGTATCGCCGGCAACGGCAGCCTGGTTTTCGACCTGCGCGGCAACCTGATCAACACCAACGGCGAAATCGTCAGCGCCGGTAACCTGCTGCTGAAACAGGCGCAGCAGCTGCTCAACCACGGCGGCAAGATCGTCAGCCGCGCCGACCTCGAACTCAACGCCGGCACCCTCGACAACAGCCAGGGTGGTGCCGTGGCGGCTCGCAACCAGGTGAAGCTGGTCGCCGGCTCGACCCTGCGCAACGACGCTGCAGGCCAGATCTTCAGCGAAAGCGCCGATGTGTTCCTGCAGGCCGCCGCGCTGATCAACCAGCAGGGCCAGGTGCAAGGCCGCACCGGGCTGCTGCTGGATGTCGCCGGCGCGCTGAACAACCGCGGCGGCACCTTGCTCACCCAAGGCGGCAACCTCGTGGTGCAGCGCGCCGCCAGCCTGGACAACCAGGCCGGGGTGCTCGCCAGCGTCGGCGGGACGGTCGATCTCTCGCTCACCGGCCTGCTCGATAACCGCCAGGGCGGGGTAGTGCAGGGCCAGCAACTGCAGGTACTGGCGGGCACGCTCGACAACAGCGCCGGGCGCATGGCCGCACAAACGGGCGACGTGCGCATCCGCGGCGGCAACCTGATCAACGCCGGCGGCGGCTTGTATGCCAAGGGACTGGTGCGGGTAGACGGCCTGGGGCTGGACAACAACGGCGGGCAACTGGCCGGCAATCGCATCGAACTGGCGCTGGGTGAGGGCCTGAGCAACCGCTCGGGAGTCATCGAAAGCGACACCCACCTGCTGGTGTCCGCAAGCACCGTGGACAACCAGGGCGGCGTATTGCGGGCGCTGGGCGGCGCGGGCAAGAGCGACTTCCAGGTACGCGGCGGCTTCGACAACCGCAACGGCAAGCTGGAAGCAGGCAGTACCGACCTGACGCTGAATGCGGCGGGGCTGAACAACCTCGGCGGCTCGGTGCTGCATGGCGGCAACGGCACCTTCGATATCGCCACCGCCACGCTCAGCAATGCCGGCGGCAACCTGGTCACCCGCGGCGGGCTGACGTTGACGGCCGATAGCTGGACGAATGGCAGTGTGATTCAGGCGGGGCGGTTGACGGTCAACGTCGGGGAACTGACCCAGCTTGCCGGCGGGCAACTGCTCGCCTCGGAAAGCTTCAATGGCAGCGGTGGCAACTGGACCACGAACGGGCTGATTGCCAGTGACGGGCGTCTGGACCTGAATCTGGCAGGCACCCTGAACGCCGGTGCGCGGATTACCAGCCTTGGGGAGATGAACCTCGGGGTGGGGCAGTTGGTAATCGGTAACTCAGCCAGAGTCTCCAGTGGCGGTGCTACTACCATAAGTGTAACTGGACAGCTTAACAACACCGGACAGCTCACCTCGGCGTCTAATTTAACGCTGTATGCCGAGAGCATAACCAATCATGGGTCGATTGGTGGAAGCCAAGGGCTGACTATTACAACCGCAAACCTGTTCAACAAGAATGGATTCGTTTTCAGTGGCGCGGACATGGGATTGTATGTCAACAGCCTCTTTAATGATTATGGAGATATCTATGGGTTGGGAGCGGTGCGGATATCGAAAGATGCCCAAGGGAATCGCTCGACTTTATTGGAAAATATCTCCGGAACCCTTGAGAGTGGCGGGAATTTCTCCATTGCAGCGGAAAAGATCTCAAATAAAAGGGAGATTTTGACTTCCGCGCCGATATTGGAGTCGGCATATATCGGGGTCCGCTGCTATGACTGCATTCAAGCATCTGACAAGGACAGTCATCCTGATAGAGGTGGTCTTGCTTCGCACTTGGTATGGGTACAGAACTATGGGGCGGGTGCAGTCTCGGAGGATAGCTCGGCTCAGGCAAGTTTAATATCGGGTAGGGACTTTTCGATCAATGGCGGGCGATTGGAGAATCTGAACTCGACAATTTATGCCGCTAACGATATGCAGGTAAACGTTGATGAGCTGTCCAATACGGGGACCGCGTTGGGGGGCTTTTCGACCATCAAGTACCTGGATATTCGAAAGCCTGACTTGTCGCTCTGGAAATCAATATTTGATTACAACTCGAAAAGCGACATTGGCTACGATGGTGGAATCCACTTTTGGAGCGCAGCTGGAGTAGAAGAGGTACTGCCGGTCACTCTTCGTCACACAGGGATGGCGAAGGGTGAAACAGATATGTACTGGCAGGTCTTCGGTAGTATCTGGTTCCTTAACGGAACGTCCCACTGGAATGCTGACAGCTCTGGCGTGGTGCCGATACCGGCATCGAATTACATGCCAGGAACTGTAACCGCTCCGCTACTGATTCAAAACACTCAGCCTTTCTTGGAGAAAACCATAGGTGTCACAGGTTCGACTGTGATTCCTTCGATAATCCAAGCGGGGCGCGAGCTATCAATTACCGCCGCCAACACGATTACTAATGGCGTAGAGCGTTCCTACACTGCGCTTGAAGGAAGCAAAACACGTGACATCGGCACTTCAGCCGGTGGTACCGGTGGTCTTCCGGTCATCGTAATCAACAAGCAATTACCACCTAATCTCGCTCAGCAACAGATAAACCCCCTGGGTCTCCCTGGCTTCACCCTTCCCACCAACCAGAACGGCCTGTTCCGCCTGAGCGGTCAGTCCGCCAGCACCGGGCAGATTAGCCAGATCGACAACACCCCGCGCAACTGGACCCTCGGCGGCGCCAGCATCGACCTGGCCCAACGCGAACAATCCGCCCCCGGCACCACCGGCCGCACCTTGCAACTGGACGCCATCACCCAGTTGTCTGCCAGCACCCGGCAAAACACGGTCTTGGCCCGCGAAGCGAGCACCGTCAGCGCCGATGCAACCGCTATCAGCGTGTCTACCGTGGGGGCCGTCAATAACGGCAACTGGCAGTCCACCCGCAGCGATGGCAGCGGCATCACGCGCATCGACGATATCGGCGGTCAGGGATCTGCCGGCGACTCCAGCGGCGCGCTCAGCGCAGCGGGCCAGAGTGTCGATGTCTCCGGTATCACCGGTAGCCGCGATACCCAGGTCGGGGTCACCACCCCAAACGGCAATTCCACCCCGAACGTACCCGGCCTGTCCGATGGCAGCCGTGATACCACGGTAGTCGGCGGCCAGCAGGGGCCGGACCTGAACATTCCCGGCCTGGCCCCAGGAAGTCGCGACACTGCGATCAGCGTCACCGCTGCCGTCCCTGGCCTGTCCATGGACGGGCGGGACACCACTGTCGCGGGCCAGCCCGGCGGCGCGCCTGCACCCGGCAACCAGGCCGGGATCGGAATGAGCCAGTCATCACTCCCGGCCACCTTCGACCCGACTTCGGGCCAGCCAGTCGTGCCGGCGTCCGAGCGTCCGGGGACGCCGCAGATCGACCCCCGTAGTACCGCAGTCACCGCCCCGGTCACCACTCAGCCGACCCCGGCCGGCAGCCAGACCATCGACCGCGTCCAGGGCCTGCCCGACCGCAGCGCCGCTGCGCAACCCCACAAATACCTGATCGAAACCAATCCGCTGCTCACCGAACTCAAGCAGTTCATGAGCTCCGACTACCTGCTCGCCGGCCTCGGCTACAACCCGGACGACAGCGCCAAGCGCCTGGGCGATGGTTTCTATGAACAGCGCCTGATCCAGCAGGCCATCGTCGCCGGCACCGGCCAGCGCTTCATCGCCGGGCTGACCACCGACGAAGCGATGTTCAAGTACCTGATGGACAACGCCATCGCCAGCAAGCAGCAACTCAACCTGGCGATTGGCGTCAGCCTCACCGCCGAGCAGATCGCTGCGCTGACCCACGACATCGTCTGGCTCGAAGAAGTCGTGGTGAATGGCGAGAAGGTCCTGGTGCCGGTGCTCTACATGGCCAACGCCAATGGTCGGCTGGCGCCAAATGGCGCGTTGATCGCCGGTAATGACGTGAGCCTGATCGCAGGGCAGGACCTGACCAACGCCGGGACTCTGCGTGCCACCAACAATCTCTCGGCCAAGGCCGGCAACGACATCGTCAACAGCGGGATGATCGAGGCAGGCAATCGACTCGACCTGCTGGCGGGCAACAATATCGTCAACAAGGCCGGCGGCATCATCTCGGGACGCGATGTCAGCGTGACCACCGTAGCGGGCGATGTCATCAACGAACGCACGGTAACCAGCCATGTCACCAACAGCGCTCGCCTTTACGAGCGCACCGACTACGTTGATAGCGCTGCACGTATCGAAGCCGCGAACAACCTGAGCATCGATGCCGGGCGCGATATTCTCAATGTCGGCGGTGTGCTGCAAAGCGGTGGTGATATCGGCCTGCAGGCCGGTCGTGACATACAACTGCTCTCCGCCGAGGCCACCAATGCCCTTGGCTATGGACGTGTCAGCACCCAGGCCACCACCCAAAATGGATCTTCCGTCACTGCCGGCCGTGATTTCACTGCCGTAGCGGGCCGCGATCTTGCGGCAGTAGCCAGCCAGATCGATGCGCAGCGCGATATCGGGATCTCTGCGGCGGGTGACGTCACACTGGCGTCGGCGGCGGATGAAAGCCATTACGCCTACAACTCGAAGAAACTCAAGATTCGCCAGGATGAAGTCACCCAGATTTCCACCGCCCTCAAGGCGGGAGGCGATGTGTCCATCAGCGCCGGTCAGGACATGGCGATCATCGCCAGCCGGATCGAGGGCGGCGGCAACGTCGACCTGGATGCCGCCAGCGACCTGAACATCACTTCGGATCAGAACGAGACGGCATCCTTCTACCAGAAGACCAGCAAGGGTTCGTTCGGCCGTAGCAAATCCAAGCAGCAGGAGAGCTATCACAGCACCAACGTCGAGTCGGTGATCACCGCCGGCAACGACCTGACGGTCAACGTTAGCAAGGACGAGGGGGGAGGCATCAGCCTGGACGGCGGTCGCGATGTAACGGTGATCGGCAGTCGTTTGACCGCCGGCAACGACCTGCTGCTGGGAGCGACCGGCGATGTGGCGGTGCTGTCCGGCATCGAAGAGCACGGCGAATACAGCAAAACCACCAAGTCGGGCTTCCTCGGCCTGTCGAAAAACGGCAAGAGCCAGTTGCAGACCAGCGCAAGCCAGGTGGCCAGCGAGCTGCAGGCCGGCAACGATATCGTGCTGGCGGCGGGCAGCGACCTGCGCCTGCGGGCCAGTGAGGCCAGCGCCGGGAATGATGTCGAACTGCGTGCGGGTCTGGTGGACAAGGAGGGCGATATCGACCTGCTGTCGGCCAACGACCTCGCCTACAGCCGGACCGAGGAATACAAGAAGAAATTCGGTCTCTCGCTGTCGCCGAGCGCCTTCTTGCCCCCGTCGGTATCGATCGCCTCGGCCAAGGCTTCGGGGCAACAGGCCCAGAGCAGCACCAGTGTCGGCAGCCTTGTGCTGGCCGAGCGGGACGCCACGCTCAGCGCGGAGCAGGATATTAACCTGGTCGGCAGCGGGGTCAATGCCGGGCGCAATGTCAGCATCAATGCCGGGCGTGACGTTAACGTGGCTGCGGCGCAGAACCAGCGTGACGAAAGCCAGTGGTCCAGCAGCTCCAATACCGGGTTGCGTTTCGACAGTGACGATAATGGCATCAGCTTCTTTGCCGGCGTCGAAAAGGAAAAAATCAAGGACCGGTTGCGCGAACAACTGGCCAGCGGCAGTCAGGTCAAGGCCGGGCAGGACGTGAGCGTCACTGCCGGTCGTGACATCAACCAGAGCGGTTCCGATCTGAAGGCCGAGCGCGACATCAACCTTGTTGCCGGCCGCGATATCAATATCGATGCCGCTGATGAAACCCGCGTCGAAGAGCACGAGCGCGAATATTCCAGTCAGGGTGCCGGCGGCTCGATCAACCACAATTTCGGCCGCACCAAGGATGCGCTGAGCAACGCCGGCAGTGGCGAAAACAACGTAAGCAAAGGCTCCAGTACCTTGCAGGCAGTGGACGCAGTCAGCCAATTCTTCGCCGGGCCTACCGGTGACGGGAAGCTGGGCAACACCACTCAGAGCAGCAGCCAGCAGACCACCGAACAGAGCAATCGGGCCTCAACCCTTGAAGCCGGCAACGACATCAACGTCAGCGCGGGCAATGGCGTCACTATTCAGGGCAGCCAGCTCCAGGCGGGGCGTGACATCTCGATCAAGGGGCGTGACATCACCCTCGATGTGGCCAAGGGTAGAACGGCTCAGCAGACCAGTGATTCGCAAAGCTGGGGCGGTGTACATGGCGGCAGCAGTGGCGGCTTCAAGGTCGGCATCGGCGGTAGCCACGGCACCGCCGGCACTGACGGCAACCAAGGGAACTCGACCGCCAGCAACCTGGACGCCGGGCGTGACGTCAAGCTCGACGCCGTCAACGACCTGAACATCGTCGGCAGCCAGGTGCATGCCGGACGTGATATCGGGCTGGCAGCGGGCGACGACATCACCATCAAGGCTGCGCAGAACGACTCCGAAAACCAGCAGGACCGTCGCAGCGGCGGCGGTGAAGTCGGGTTGGCCTTTGGTTCGGAAGGGGTGGGTATCTACGCCAGCGTCAACCTCGGCAAAGGCCACCTGGAGCGCGAAGCCCAGCGGCATCAGGAGGCTTACCTCTATGCCGGCGACCGGTTGAAATTCACCAGCGGCAAGGACACCACCATCAGCGGTGCGCAGGTGCGAGGTGACGAGGTGATCGGCCGCGTCGGTGGCGACCTGAACGTGTCGTCGGCGATCGACACCGGCGATGTCAAGGGCAAGGAGTTCGACGTCAGCGTAACCGTCACCATCGGGCCGGGCTCCGGAGTCAGTGGTTCGGTCGGCTACGGCCAGACCACCGGCAAGACCGAATGGGTAGAGAACCAGACCCGGGTAACCGGTGCCAGCAAGGTCGATATCCGCACCGAAAGCCACACCCAGATCGACGGCGCCCTCATTGCCGCCGACAACGGCAACCTCAAGCTCGACACCGGGACGCTGGGCTACAGCGATATCGCTGGTTCGGACAAGGAGCACGGGTATTACCTCAATGTAGGTGGTAGCTGGAAGAAAGACGGAGGCACCACCCAGCAGGACCCAAGCCAGGAAGGCAAAGGCACCAAGGGCGAGAACGGCTGGAGCGTTTCCGGTTGGGAGTATGAAAAGGACCGCGAGCAGATCGTCCGGGCTACGGTGGGTGAGGGCGAGATTGTCGTGCGTGGCGACGCTGGAACGGGGCAGGACTCGACGGCGGGGCTGAACCGGGATCTAGACAAGGCCTATGAGATTACTCGGGATCATGAAGAGAGGACGGACCTCTACGTGACCGACAGCGCCTTGGACGATGTGATGAATCCAGGGCGGACGGCTGATAAATGGGTCGAAGGCCTGCTCACTTACCACGAGACTGCACGACAGAATTACGAGCAGGCGGGGAACGTCGTCAACACCCTGGTGAATCGGTATGAGCGCCTCATGGGGCGCCCTATGGATAGTGGTGCGGTAGCCATCGCCGGCAAGCAGCTGGCGGAAGAAACCATGGAGTCGCTGATTCTCGCTGGCATGGCGCCTGACAAGGCAAAAGCGTTGATGGCCGATGGTGAGTTCCAGCAACAGGTGCTACTGCAACTCAAGAGCCTAGAGGGGCATTTCGAGGAGTCTCGGAAAATTGCCGGTGAGCTTGAGAGCGCCGGCGGTGTACATCAACTGGGCGTTACATCCGTAGTGGGTGAACGTGGGTTCCTGCAGTGGACGGGGACATATGCTTCGAACATTGCCCAATACATAGATCAACATCCGACTGAAGGACAGAATCTGACCCTGGCCCTAGCGATGATCCAAGGGCCCAAGGCGATCATTCAACTGGCCGTAGGTTCGGTGATCAGCGAGACGCAAGCGGGCCAGAAGGTCGGTGAGCAGGTTGAGATTTTAAGAAGCATTTTGGGCAAGGCCGTTGCTGAGCATCTGGAAGGAGCCCCCCTGGAAGGTGGCGAGCCGGATGGCAGTGAGTTTCTGATTGGCGGGGGCAAACTGATTGTCGATGTGCTCCTGGGATCTGTTCCAACCTCGAAGGGCGGAAAGAAGAATACAGCTCCAGCTGTAGATGCGAACAAAGGACCTTCGGAACACATTGCACAAAACTCGAAAGGCTCTGATCTGCCGGACAAGCAGCCTCCTGAGAAAGCGGGTGGTAAACGCGATCCGTGCTGTTTCGCCGCAGGCACTATAGTCGCCACTCCCGCAGGCGATCGGAAGATCGAAACGCTGAAGGTCGGCGATATCGTTTGGACCAAGCCTGAACACGGTGGAGAACCATTTGCCTCAACGGTGGTGAAGACCTTCCAGCGAAACGATCAGCCTATCTACAAGCTGACGTTGGAAAGTACTCGTAAAACTGGCGACGTGAAACAGGAGATTTTGTTCGTTACGCCAAGTCACCCGTTCTATGTGCCGGCTCGGCGTGATTTCGTGCCGATGATCGAACTCAAGACGGGGGACCTGCTCCAGTCGCTGGTGGATGGTGCTACGGAAAATACGTCGAGCCGAGTGGCCGGGGTAGAGCTGTTCGAGCCGGTGGGGCAGACGTACAACCTGACAGTGGATATTGGGCATACGTTTTATGTTGGAGAGTTGAAGACTTGGGTGCACAATGAGGGGGAGTGTGACCCTAACGGACGCCCGAAAGGCTCAACGCATGCGGAAACATCTGTTGTAAATATCAATGTTGATAAGGCGGTAAAAGGCTCTCCTGAATTTGAGCTGCTTAACAACCCTAGCGCCAGATCGCCTAATACAAGATACGAGCTTGATAATGGAAATTCCTTCACGACAAATAGCGCAGGCCAAGTAGAGGAGTTGACGTTTACTCCTTCCAGTAACAAAGTGCAGCGAGACTCTAGGCAAACAGAGGCTGGAAAGCAAGGGCGCGACACTGATGTCGGCGGACATGCTCAGGCTTGTAGCCAGGGTGGTACGTGTGATGGATATAATCTGTTTCCGCAGGACAAAAATTTCAACAATTCGGCCTACAAGGTTTTTTATGAACATGAAATTAAGCGAGCCCTTAATGATCCTGAAAGAACTGTCGGTCCGACCACTATAAGGTTTGAGAGGACTAGGCCGGATTCTCCAAGACCAGATACATTGTCTGTGACGTACACGATTGATGGAGTAACGAAAACTAGGATTTTTGAAAACGAAGCAAATAAAATCCCAAGGAGTCCAGAGTGATTGCAAAAGATTTTGAGATTGTTAAAGAGATTTTTTCAATCGTTGATACGGGTATAGTCGATGGCTATGACTCCTTACGCTTTGAGGTTGAGGCGAGGGAGGGGTATATTGATGTCAGCTTGATAGTTGAAAGGGATGGTGTTTTTATTTCTGATGCCAGAACGGATATCAATAATTCTATATTGTATGATTTGGTAAAGCGCCTTCGCGAAAGCGCTGGGCAGCGCGGCGAGCGCTGGAGTTCATTTACTATGTCTTACAGGCAGGGCGAGCAGGTGAAAACCAACTTTAAATATGGCGAGGGTTAGAGTCGAAAGCGAAAAATTGAAAGGATAGATTTGCATGGTACTTAACTTGGCTTCTGGCCTCGTGAGCCATTAAAAATTCAATAAGATTTGGTTCGATTTGCGAAATGGTTTTTGTCCGTCTCGAACGATTCTTTCTGAGTGAGTGAGAAGGAAAACGGGACGGGCGGAAAAGGGGACAGATTTGAGTGGCACTTACTTAACATGATTCGGATGTCCATATTTCCAGACTTCAGCCCATGCTGCTCGACGTGGTTTGGTCAGCAAGGGGTAAGCCTGACGTCTTCGCTTTATAGCCCGAGGCTCGATACGTCCAGGCCTGTTGCCTACACGTCTTTGTGCAATCAGCCTCAGCAAGTCGGAGGGAACGGGAAAGGGGACAGATTTATTTTTCTCCGCTAAGCGGGCTGTATCGACGTATAAAATAAATCTGTCCCCTTTTTGCTGTATTTGGCCAGCTCAACGATCCTCGAATGGGTCAGCTTGCAGGAAAGCTTGATGCCGATGCTTTGCAGAAACTTGCCAACAACCCCGGCGCTACTCGGTTTATGGACGCAAGGACAGGGCATATCAATGTAATTCAAGAGGTTGAAGGGAAGCTGATTAGAATTACTGTGCCAAGAGACGAGATGAAAATTATTTCCGTTGGTCCAATTAGATCTAACCAAGTTAAAAACTTATTAGGCAAAGGCGATTTTGTCCCGTTGCCTTGAGTTCGCGGAGGGCTTATGGCGTCAATTCATATTGAGGAAATTCAAAGAATTTTGTCTGAGCAAGGCAACAAAGATGCCTTGCCAAGTCAAGCTAATGGGGAGGGCTATTTTGTAGAGATTAGATTTGACAGCCCTGCTCGTAAGGTGTCCGGAATGGTTGATGAAGAGTACAAAGACAAGATAATAACTCTAGATTGTCCGTACGGTACGGTCATTATTTTGTGCGATGGCGAGGGGCAGCTGAAATCAATTGAGTTGAGTTGACTACACAGTGATAGCATTCTCCCGGCACCGGCCTTGCGCCGGTGTTCCTTGATCTGCATTAGCTTTTCTTCTTAGCTGCTCGGGAAAGGGGACCAGGAAAGGGGACAGATATATTTTTCTGCTAGACGAATGACATCGGGTGGAAAATAAATCTGTCCCCCCTTTTTGCTCTACTGGAGCTATTGTGCAAGTTTCCAATAAGAATGACCCTGGGTGGGTTGCGCCATGGGATTGAAGACAGTTGAAGTGATCGTTCAGGATTTGCCAATTACTCCTACGCTTCTGTGGGGTGGCGTTCCTTTGTTTAATGTTAGCGATGGATTAAAGTTGCTTGATTACTGCGAGAATAATAATGTCGCGGTTCTTGGTGTTGAGGGTTTGCTATCAAGGGGGCAAGAGGGTTCCTGATATAGTTTATTGTTGATTTTTCTGCGTCTTTGACGGACTTGGATTTTTTGAGGAGATCTATAGCGGCGAGTAGGAAGATTATTGAAGGTAAAATGAGCAGCGGTATTGTCTTGGGGACGGAAAAGGGGACAGATTTATTTTTTCTGCTAGACGAATGACATCGGGTGGAAAATAAATCTGTCCCCTTTTCCCGAGTCGTGGTTCAATAGTTCAGTGGACTAACAACTCTGGTCACTATAGGCCGCCTAGTAGTATGAGTGAGAATGCGGGGCTGCCAAGAAATCTTTTTAACTCGCTTTGAGGTCAGTAATGAATGAGAAGCAGAGGGTAGAGTGTTTGATGATTTCTGGAATGACTTCCGAGCAAGCGGCGGAATGGCTGATAAATAGGTATCCCATAAGCTCAGAGGAATACAGCGAAGCATTCGTGCTTATTCCTCATCGTTCTTGGGGGCGCAGCGAGCAGCGGAGGTTGGCTAACTACTACCTTGGGAAGGTTCCATTTGCTGCAGGGCGCGCGTACGAGGCTCTGGCATCCATCATGCCTGCCAGAGTCTTGTTAAAAGAGCTTGTCTATTATATTCCAGAGTAAAACGCAGATGTGGAGTTGATGGTCTACTATCTGATGCCTGCTCTTTCTAAGTGTACGAGAAATAATCTGGATGTTAGGGCTGTGGAGGAATTTAAAGATGAAGTTGTAAAGCGTTTGGGCTTTCAGAAAGACGAAGAGGGCGCCCATTAGTCAATCTAAAATCAAGGCCAACGGAAAAGGGGACCGCGAAAAGGGGACAGATTTATTTTTCTGCTAGACAAATGACATCGGGTAGAAAATAAATCTGTCCCCCTTTTTTGTCCCTTTTTTGAGTCAGCACGGCACATCGAGGATGCTATTGACGCTGGGAAGCCCGATATTCTCACCATTGATCGTGCGAATGCAGCGTCACGTAGACGAGATTCTTTGCGAGGTGTTGAAATCAAACCAGGCCTGGATCGCGACGAGTACCCACCGGCTATGTTCCAGGAAGGTGGCAAGGGTGCTTCTGTAAGGCATATTGACCCTGGCGACAACCGTTGTGCAGGTGCCTGTATTGGTGCTCAATGTCGAGGGTTGCCGAATGGTACGAAGGTTCGTATAGATGTGGTGGATTAGAATATGAGCAGCTTGGAAAAATTGTTACTGAACGCCAGTTCATCGTTGGGCGAGGGTGAGCCGGAGATTCAAGGGCGACTGCTTGAATGTGCAGGAGCGTTGGCTGACCAAATTTTGGGGATGCTGCGTCAGCGCAATGGCTTTTACGCTCTGGAAAGCGCATTGCATGTATTTCCAGCACGCTCCAGCCAGCACGAGCTCGGTATCTCTGATTGGAATGAGAATGCCCTGTGGCGCAGTCGGTACAACGGCCTTGCAGACGGATGCCTATTTTTTGCCGAGGATGTATTCGGCGGGCAGTTCTGTATTAAGGGCAATAGGATTTACACGTTTGATCCGGAACTCGGCTCCTTGGAATATCTGGCTGACACCATTGAGCAATGGGCGCAAACACTCCTTCGTGATTATGAATTTCTCACAGGTTACCCATTAGCACATCAGTGGCAAAAACAGAATGGCCAACTCCCTGTTGGAAAGCGTCTTGTGCCTAAGACGCCGTTTGTACTGGGGGGGGAGTTTACGCTCGATAACTTGCATCTGATTGATGCGGTTGAAGGTATGAGGCTCAGGGCCGATTTAGCTGTTCAGATTAAAGACTTGCCTGATGGCGCTCAAATTAGATTTAGTGTTGGTGATTGAAGAATCGACACCGGGCTTCGCTCCGATGTTGTGATGACGGAAAAGCGGAAAAGGGGACCGGAAAAGGGGACAGATTTATTTTTCCTGCTAGAAAAAGGGGACAGATTTATTTTTCGGCTAGACGAGCGGCATCAGGTAGGAAATAAATCTATCCCCTTTTTTGTTATTTGTTGAAGGGCAGGGAATTTAAGGTTATTGAGGTGGTGAAATGACAGTGTCTATGAGTCTTGAGGTGGAGGTGGGTGTCTCAATCAGGGATATTTGTTCTGTTTTTTTGGACTTTGGCGCTGAAGTTTGTAGTGATGATGAAGTGCTAACGGGATGTTTAGGCTTATTTAATACCTATTTTGTTTTTCGTGGGAGCGGTGAGGTGGATGAGGTTGTCGCCGAAGGCGCTAATGTATTCTGGTTAGTAGGGATTAGAGGTGTTTTTCATTGTCCTATAGGAACGCTTGGGGATAGTTATGATGAAATAAGGGTTTTTTTGAGGTTTTTGTCTGGAAGGATAAGTTCTAATTTTTTGCTTTCTTTTCAGTATGAAGATATTTATGTTGTGCGAGATGAGGGGGCATTAAATTTTTAAAGGAGGTAATTGTCTGAGGTGTGAGTAGTACAGGAAAAGCTGTCCCCTTTTTTGTCCGAGGACAAATTGATGGTCACTTATGCGTATGCCTTGGAGCTGGCGAAGGAATATCTAAAGGGCTCCGAAGTTCCTTTGCAAATTACATGTGAGGGAGAATTTTCCGAGGGGTGGTATTTCTGCTACCAATCAAAGGAGTTTTTGGAAACAGGTGAGCTGTCAACTCAGCTCGCAGGGAATGCCCCGTTTTTAATTGATAGGCAGTCTGGTGAACTTCATGTTCTTGGAACAGCAAAGCCCATAGATAGCTATTTGAACGACTATATAAAAGGACGGAAAACGGGACAGATTTATTTTTCTCCGCTAAGCGGGCTGCATCGACGTATAAAATAAATCTGTCCCCTTTTCTGTCTTCCTAGGATGGAGTTCGTAAACTGAGCGCGGTCATACCGACGCGTTGAGGGAGTTGCAATGAAATCTCCCGATGAAAATGATTTTTTAGAGGCGTTTGGAATTGAGCCCGTTGAAGTGGATTCGAGCTTGGCTCTCTGTCGCTATATAAAAAAATCAGAAAATAGTGAATTGGAAGTTGATGTATCGTTTAGTGGTGTTATGGGGTCGTTTCAGGTTGCTTTAAAGGTGGCTACGCATGAGTTTGCAGTTGTTTCATCGGAAAGTGTAAGGTCTATTGAGATTTTTCGAGAGGCATCGGAGGCAGGGCTTCGTGTTGTATTTGATATTCGTGGTTCTATTTCAGAGGCTAAAGTAATATTTGAGCCTGATGTCTTTTGCCGATGGTGGACATTGTCTAATGAATAACTAGGTAAGGAAAGGGTGCGACGGAAAAGAGAGGAAAGGGGACAGATTTATTTTTTCCGGCGGAAAAGGGGACGGATTTATTTTTTCGGCTAGACGAGTGGCATCAGGTAGAAAATAAATCTGTCCCCTTTTCCTTCAGGGCAATTCCCATATACACCGGTACCAATCCTATTCCCACAGGTGTAACGTTATCTGCTCGTGGATCGTCTGGATTAACCCTTGATGTGTCAATCCCCAATATAAATGGAGCAAGATAATGATTGTCAAACAGTTGACTGATATTCTTCCCCCTCCTGCGCAGCGGATTTTTGATCATTCTGCTTGGGCGCTTTTCGAAGCGGACTGGAAGATCCATTTGCCTAGTGATTTTAAGGAGCTCATTTCTTTGTATGGAAGTGGATCAATTGATGGCTTTTTATGGCTGCTGGATCCGTTGTCAAAAAACTCAAATTTGAATTTTGAGAAAAGCAAATATTTCATAGAGGCATATGCTCTTCTGCAGAAAGATTTTTTATCTGACTATCCAAGGCCCGAATACCCAGCTCAAGGCTCTTTCCTTCCTTGGGGTGTGACTGACAATGGCGAAACTTTTGTGTGGCTGGTTGATGGAAAGCCTGAGTCTTGGAAGATTGCTATACATAGTTCAGATCAAGGGGAGGAAGAGGTTTATGATTTTGGGTGTGCTGAGTTTCTATTGAAGATGCTTAAGGGGGGACTTTCTTCAAGAATTCTACCTGCCCAGTTCCCTGATTTGAATTTAGGTGTACATGTTTTTACACCTGTGGAGTAAATTTTCTAACGAAAGAAGGGGCGTGGGAGGGGCGGATTTATTTTTCAGGAAAAATTTGAAAAGGGGGCGCTTTCTCGGCTAGGTGAGCTGCGTTGATAAAAATAAACTGTGCTTCTTTTATAATTCGGAGCCAAGTTAATAAATGGCTAGCAAAGAGTTGAAGATGGATTACTACTTGCTCAGGCAGGATTTGGCTGTATTGGATAAATGGATTCTTGGTGATATACGTCATGTTGATAATTGGAAGTTTAGTGATCCTCTAGACAGCTTCATGGAGCCAGCTGCGTATGTCCTTGATGTGCGATTTGATGGCGTGGAATTAGATTATACCCTTGCAGGGTACGCGAGCGCTCCGGTGTTGAGCAGGAAGGCCAAGGACTCGTTGGTAGGTTTGCCTGAGGTTGATGAACCATATAAGAATGTGGTGTTTGAGTCTGTTGTTATTGAAGGAAAGAAAACTTCTGGCAGCTACTATATAATGATAGTGGAAAGTCAGGCTGACTGCGTTGATGAGACTAAGTCGAAATTTGAGGTTTATACAGCTGAGGATCCTGTTAGGCCTGATTTGGCTGGTTGCTATCGTGCTTTCTACAATCTTGTTATCGATGGCTCAAGAGTTGGAGGTAAGCATATTTTCAGACTGAAGAATTATTTGGGAGCGCTAGTTGTTAGCGGTGAGGTGAAAAGGCGATTCGAGCAGGCCGGTGTAGTAGGTGCGATCTTTGAATCGGTGAATGGAGATAGAGTGACGGTCGCGTGAGGTCCAGCGTGGGGGAAGGAGGCCGGGTAACGGGGACTTGGAAAAGGGACGGAAAAGGGGACGGATTTATTTTTTTCGGCTAGACGAGTGGCGTCAGGTAGAAAATAAATCTGTCCCCTTTTCGCTTTTCGGTCCCCTTTTCGTGGTCCCCTTTTCGTCTCCTTTTCCGTCCCCAGGTGGGTAAGGATATTATGCAAAATGGGGAAAAGTTCAGTATCTATATAAAGGTGAACCGCGAATCGGCTACGTTCAGTTTGGGTAATTCGTCCCGTGGTGATGCGAAATATGGATTCGTAGGGACTAATTCTGATGGTGCTATTACTGCAATTCATGTTGAAAGTGGTAAGAATTTTTGGAAGGTGTTGAGTGGTGATCCCAAAGATAAAACTATAAGGCCTGTTCCATGATTTATTCAGTGATTGTTGATGTCATCTCTCCTGAGATTGGAAAAGGGGACAGATTTATTTTTCTCGGTTAGGCGAGCGGCGTCGATGTAGAAAATAAATCTGTCCCTTTTTACTAGTCCCTTTTTTACTATTTTTACTTTTTTTATTGGTCCTTGAAGTGATCATGCCCGTGCCGCTGGAAAAGGTCAGATCTATTTTTCTCGGTTAAGTGAACTGCATCACGTCTCGCAACCCATAGCCCTTTGTCCCAAAGCTGTCGCATTTAGCGTCAAAACTTCCACTGCTTCCGACTTTCTTGTAGGCAATTTCCCAAGCATACTCCCGACCCCCGCCTGTTGGTTGCGTCCTGCGGAAACCCTGCCTAGTCTTCGCCGGTCGTCGCACATCGACGATACGGATTAGCAGTCCGTCGAAATGATGAAACCACCAGCAACCTGTTTATGGCGGCTGTGCGTGTGGGCACCTTCGGGTGCGCCGGGTTTTCTCATTTCACCGGTCTGCTAACCCACGCACAGTCGCCACCATACATTCGTTTAGCAGCGAGTCCAGTGGCGAATTCATTCGATGAAATGAGGAAACACACCATGAAGAAACTTGTTCCCGACCCACCGCCGGCTCTCTGTGTCGGTCCCGGCCTTTCCCATGAGGAAGCCATCAAGCGCGCGGCCGACCATCTCAACAGGGCCATTCTCCAGACCGCCTACCTTCCCGATCCTCCTGATGCCCGGCATAGGGAAATGCTCAGCAACGCGGTGTTGAACATGAGGATCTCAAAGGCATTGCTGTCCCTGGCCGTAGCGGAGTCGCCGGTGACCATACCGGTGTGAACAGCCCTCGTGACTGGGAACAGCGCATAATTTCTTGATTCAGACATAACCGGCAGAGGCGGTTCACCTTCGATAACGTCAGTGAGTTCACTGCCGTCGTCACAGGGGAACCGTCCTCTCTCACTGGTTCGATCGATGCTCTTCCTGGTCACAAGGCACGGCACAAAAGCCAATCATTACCCTAACCGTAACAAAGCACCTCTTCCCTTGATTGATGCCCTGCGGCCTGCACTTCTAATGTGCCTTCACGAAAGCGGATTTCGTGGAGTTTCCAATGCCAACAACACGCTCCCCTCCGCCGCGGTGGTGCCGCCGCCGCGCTGGGACGATCCGGCGTGTCCTCGCGCCTGGATCCCCTGTATTTTCTGCTGCGCCAGGAGGTGAACCGCAGCCGATAGCACTACCGATTACCGAAGCACAAGAACAATAACTTCGACGAATCAACGAGGGTAAAAACAATGATCATCTACGGTGTAGCCCTAACTGCCTTTTGTTCCCGGGCCGGTTTCATCAGGCTGGACGGCGGATTGCTGTCCGATGAAACGAACCTGCTGCCTCGGGAGGCCGTATGAGCCCTGAAATTGCAACGATCATCGGTCTGGTGGTGATGTTCATCGTGGCCACGGCGCTGCCGATCAATATGGGCGCAGTCGGCTTTACCCTGGCGTTCATCGTTGGCGGCGTGTGGGTCGGCATGGGGGGCAAGGAGGTTCTGGCCGGGTTCCCCGCCGATCTGTTCCTGACCCTGGTCGGGATTACCTATCTGTTCGCCATCGCCCAGAAGAACGGCACCATCGACCTGTTGGTGCATTGGGCGGTGAAGGCGGTACGAGGCCATATCGTGGCCATTCCCTGGGTGATGTTCATCGTGACGGCCGTGCTCACGGCTTTCGGGGCGCTGGGGCCGGCTGCGGTTGCGATCATCGGCCCGGTTGCGCTGCGTTTTGCCAAGCAGTACGAGATCAATCCGTTGATGATGGGCCTGCTGGTGATCCACGGTGCGCAGGCGGGCGGGTTCTCGCCGATCAGCGTGTATGGCGGCATCACCAACCAGGTGGTGCAGAAGGCCGGGCTGGACGTTACGGAGATGGCCGTGTTCCTTACCAGTCTCGGCTTCAACGTGCTGATGGCGTTCATCTGCTTCTTCGCCTTTGGCGGCATCGCCTTGCTGCGCCGTGGGCGTGCCGTGGTCGAGGAGCCGTTGCTCGCCGGTGTGCAGGCGTCGTCGCGGGAGTTCGCCATCGAGGGCCACGGTGCGTTGGTCAGTGCCGGTGGCGGCACCCTGTCCAATGATCCGCAGGCGCTGAGTGAGCTGCAGATCAATCGCGATCACCTGATCACACTGGTCGGCCTTCTGGGGCTGGGCATCGCCGCGCTGGCGTACGACCTGAACGTCGGCCTGGTGGCGATCACCGTTGCCGTCGCTATCGCGATCGTTTCGCCGTCGGCGCAGAAGGGCGCGGTGGACGGCATCAGTTGGTCCACGGTGCTGCTGATCAGCGGCGTGGTGACCTATGTCGCCGTGCTGCAGAAGGCGGGTGCGGTCGATTTCGTCGGCCACGGCGTCAGTGCCATCGGCATTCCGCTGCTGGGTGCGCTGCTGGTCTGCTATGTCGGGGGCATCGTCTCTGCGTTCGCGTCGTCGGCGGCGGTACTGGGGGCAACCATCCCGCTGGCGGTTCCCTTCCTGATGCAGGGCCATCTCGGCGCGGCCGGTGTCATCTGTGCGCTGGCGGTGTCTTCCACGGTGGTGGATGTCAGCCCGTTCTCCACCAATGGCGCGCTGGTGGTGGCTTCGGCGGCGAAGGAAGAGCGCGAAGCCTTGTTCCGTCGCTTCCTTGTCTACAGCGGGTTGGTGGTGGCCTTCGGGCCGTTGCTGGCCTGGCTGCTGTTCGTGATGCCGGGCTGGATGTAGGCCCTGCGCAGGTGGCGGCCACGGGTCGCCACCTCACCTCTGCCGGCATGCGCTGCGGCGTTCCTATATGCTCACGGGCAGCCCCTTCCTGCCTGGACCCGAGTATGCAAATCGACGAAGAGCTGACCCTCAAAAAGCTGGAAATCTTTCTCTCGTTCATGCACAACGGCAACCTTGCCCGCGCCGCCAGCGAGCTGGAGACCAGCAGTGTCAGCGTGCACAGGGCCATCCATTCGCTGGAGAACGCTTTGCGCTGCCCGCTGTTCAAGCATGAAGGGCGCAAGCTTACGCCGCTGGAAAGCGCCTATGTGCTGGAGGAAAAGGCCCGCAAGCTGATCCAGGACGCCGGTGAAATGGTGCGTCTGACGCGTGAGGCCGCCGGCTTCTCGTCCGAGCGTTTCAAGCTCGGCGCCTTGTATTCGCTGACGGTGAAGACCGTGCCGCAACTGGTCATGGGCCTGAAGCTGCGGCGCAGCGAGCTGAATATCGACCTGATCCTGGGCTCCAACGTCGACCTGATGTATCGCCTGAAAAACTTCGAACTGGACGCCATCCTGGTTTCCCTGGACGAAAGCACCAGCGACCCGGCCTGCGAACAGCTGCCGTTGTTCTCCGACGATATCTTCCTGGCCGTGCCCACCGACTCGCCCTTTGCCCAGGAAGCCGAGGTGGACCTGGCCGATCTCGCTGCCTCGACCTTCATTACCCTGGCCCAGGGCTTCGCGACCTACCGCGATGGGGTGCGGGTGTTCGAGCAGGCCGGGTTCGAGCCCAACGTGGCCATGCAGGTGAACGACATCTTCACCTTGCTCAGCATGGTCAGTTCCGGGGTGGGCTATGCCTTGCTGCCGGGGCGGATCTCGGCGGTCTATGAAAACCGCGTCAAGCTGATCCCGCTGCAGCCGCGCTATCGCCTGCAGCAACATATAGGCGTGGTGTTCCTGAAGAGTCGTGAACGGGACCCGAACCTGCTGGCGCTGGTTGCCGAGTGCCGTATGTATAGCCGGAGGCGAGAAGAAGGGTGAGAAGGTTCGTCAGGAGATTGCGTCAGGGCTGACAGGTGCTTGGCATGGCTTTTCTGGCGCCCTTGAGATCGAGCGCCGCCCGCGCGGCGCATCGCCGGCAACGCCGGCTCCCACAGGTTGCAACGCGCCATGGCCTGTGAGATCACTGTTGGGTACGACGCGGTATCGCGTCGTAATAACGGGGCGATCACTACGGCCTTACAGACATAGGTACGTTGCAACAAATGTGGGAGCCGGCGTTGCCGGCGATGTGCCGCGCGGGCGGCGCTCGATCTGAAGAGCACTGCAGATCTAATGGCTAGCACAAAACCCGCACCTGCGATCATGACAAGGAGGTATCTGCCTCCCTGCGCAGCAGCGCATCCAGGGTATCCGCTCGGGCGTCCTGGCAGGCGATCACGGTTCCGGGGTTGAACACAGGCCGGGCCAGGCCGCTGAGCACGGCGCCGGGTGGCATCTCCACCAGCAGGCGCACGCCCCGTTCCCAGGCGGTGCGGACGGTCGCCGCCCAGTCGACGCGGCGGCACATGTTGAAGGCCAGGTCGTCGCGCAGGGCCTCGGCGGTGAGTACCGGCCTGGCGCTGTTGCTGCTCAGGAACCTGATGCCGGGGCGGCGCAGGGGGACCGCGGCGAAGGCCTGTGCCAGTTCCCTGGCCGGCGATTCCAGCAACGGGCAATGGGACGGCACGCTCATGGCCAGGCGCCTGGCCGCGCGAGCGCCCATGGCCAGCGCTCGTTGGGCGAGCCGTTGCATGGCCTGGTCATTGCCGGCGATCACGAACTGTTGCTCGGCATTGATGTTGGCCAGGAACAGCGGCTCGCGCTCGGTCTCGATCAGTCGTTCGACGCTGCCCTGGTCCAGGCCGATCAAGGCCGTCATGCCGTAGCCAGCGGGGTAGGCGCGTTGCATCAACTCGCCGCGCAGGGCCACCAGGCGCACCGCGTCGGCGTAGTCCAGGGCGCCGGCGATCACCGCTGCCGGGTAGGCACCGATGGACAGCCCGGCAACGTAGTCCGGTGGCGGGTTGCGTTGCAGCAGCCCGCGCGCGGCTGCAACGCCGGCCACCAGCAGGCACAGTTGCACGGCGCGAGTGGAGGCCAGTGCCTCGCGGCTGTCGAGGCCCAGCAGGGATTCGCCGAGCACATCGCCGGCTTCTTCCAGGCAAGCCCGGCCCGAGGCGTCCTGCACCAGGCCTTGGAGCATTCCGGCGCGTTGCGCGCCCTGGCCGGGAAAGGCGAACAGGCTGCTCATGCCGGCTGCTCCGCCAGGTGCCAGGGATCGCTGACCAGGCGGGCGCCGTCGCGGTGCTTGAGCAGCACCCTCGTGCTGTCCGTGGCCCACTCGGTCAGGGCCACGGCGCCGTTGGGCGTTTCCAGTTGCAGGTCGATGCGGCAGGCCATGGCCTTCAAGGCCTGGCCCAGGCTTCGGGCTTCGCCACGGCTGATGGGCGTCGGTGTACGCAGCAGCAGGTCGAGATCACTGTCGGCGTGCAACACCGTCAGCCCGGTCGCCAACTGGTAGGCGACGCCACCGGTAGGGCCCCAGTCGAGGCCGGTGCTGTCCAGGATCGGTGTTACCTGGTGCAGGGCAACCAGCGCTGGCAGGTCCGCCGGGCCGTTCAGGCGCAGGTCCTCGGGGCGGCGCCGGCAGCGCACCGCCGCCGTCGCCATCCAGGCCGCCAGGCGCCGCGCGCGCTGGTCGCCGCGCACGCCGACCGGCACCGAACCCGCCTCGCCGCTGGCCCGGCGCACCACCACCGGCAGGCCAGCGCCCAGCACCTGGCGCGCCCAGTCCGGGGCATCTTCGGGCAGTTGCGCGGGAGGCATGCCCCACAGCAGATCGTGTGCGCGAAACGTGCTGTTCATCCGAGTTACCACTGGGCCCGCAAGCGCTCGCGCACCCGCGACGACATCGCCCGGTTCGGCGCGCCGAGGCGGCCGCGCAGGTCGGTGCTCGTGCCGATGTCCAGCACCGCGCGGGCCAGCACCTCGTTGACCCTGGCTGTATCCGCCGCGCCGGGCTGCTCGATGCGCTCGACCTTGACCCGCTCCCACAACAGCCCCAGCGAGGCATAGCTGGCGATGTCGTAGGCCATGGGTGGGACGCTGGCGGCCAGGGCTTCGAGTTCCTCGACGCTGCGCAAGGTGATGCGCGCGGCGGCGGCCTTGCCCATGGCATGCACCATCACGCCGTCGTCGTCCAGGGCGATCAGGCGCTGGGCCTGGTAACCGTGGGCCAGGAAGGCCCCCGACATCGCCTTGCCGACCAGCAGGGCAATCACCGGGTGACCGGCGAGCCGGGCGCGGGCATAGGCATCCACCGCGCCGGCCAGCGCCTGGTGGATACCCAGCGCCTCTTCGCGCCGGCCATAGGCCTGGCTCGGTACATCGACCACCGCCACCAGCACCCGCGGGGTAGCGCCAAGGTCGGCCTCGATGGCTTCGTCTATGGCCTTGGCCAGGCCCCAGCCTTCGAGCAGGCCGACCTCGCCCTGGCGGGCACGGGGGAACGGATTGCGTGCGTCCGGTACCACCGCCAGGTAGCGCGCGGGGCGGTTCGCCAGTTCGCCATCGATGACTTTCACCGAGGCGGGAAAGCCCGGCAGTTCCTGCCCGGCGGCCAATGCGCGCAGCCACTGGTATCCTCGGCTCATTGCAGTTCTCCCTGGTAGATGGCGCGCACGCGGCGCGCGTCCAGTTGTTCGCAGTCCGCCCCGAGCTTGTTCAGCAGGGCAAGGAAATCGGCATGGCGCCGGCTACGGGGCAGGGCGGGTTCGCCGGCGGCGAGGGCCCTTGCCAGCGCCGTACGCAACTGTTCGACATCGTCCGCGATGTAGCTGTCTGCCAGTGCGCAGGCATGCCGTTGTTCGCCGCCGGTGAGGCTCCAGATGAAGGGCCGGTCGCGGGAGTCGTATTCGTCGATGCCCGCTTCCTGTTCGATCACCTGCGGGCCATTGAGGCCGAGGCGCGCTTCGCGGGTAACGATCAGGTGACTGCACAGCCCGGCGGCAATGGACATGCCGCCAAAGCAACCGACGGCACCGGCGACCAGGCCGATAACCGGCTGGAACTGACGCAGCTCGACGATCGCCGCCTGGATCTCGGCGATGGCCGCCAGGCCCAGGTTGGCTTCCTGCAGGCGTACGCCACCGGTTTCCAGCAGCAGTACCGCGGCGGTGGGGATGCCCTTGCGGTTGTCCTCGACCGCCAGTTCAAGGGCGCCGGCGATCTTGGCACCGCCGACCTCGCCCATGCTGCCGCCCTGGAAGGCGCCTTCGATGGCGGCCACCAGCAGCGGCCGGCCGTCCAGGGTGCCCTTGGCGATGACCACGCCATCGTCGGCCTGGGGCACGATGCCCTGGCCGGGCAGCCAGGGCGACATCAGGCGATCGAACGGCCCGAGCAGTTCGCGCATGCTGTCGGCATCGAGCAGCGCCCGGGCACGCTCGCGGGCGCCGAGTTCGACGAAGCTGCGGCTGTTGAGCAAGCGGGCGACGTCAGTCATGGGCAATCTCCTCGAAGCCTTGTTCCAGGCGCAGGCGCACCACACCCGGGGTAGCGCCGAAATCGTGGATGTCGATGTTCATGGCCGGCGGTAACTGCTCGGTGAACAGGCGCTGGAACAGCTGCTCCCAGCGTGGCGCACTGCCGTTGACCGAGGTGACCACGGTGATCGCCAGCACACCGTGGGCGCCGGGTTCGAGCAGCACTTCCAGATCGCCGGAACCGACGCAGCCCACCAGGGCACGGCCTGCGCCAGGCTCGCCGGCGGGAAAGGTGAAAGACAGGGTTTCCATGGTCAGAGGCTCCCGGCGTTATCGAGGAACAGGCAGGCCGCCAGCAAGTCTGCGGCGCCGCCTGGCGAGGCGTTGAGGGCCAGCAGGCTGGTGTCCAGTTCGCGCAGGCGGCGGCGCCCGGCAAGGCTGGCGCTGCCGCCGGCATCGAGGATGGCCCGGGCGCCTTGCTGCATGGCGTGCAAGCCCTGCGGGCCGGCGCGCCAGAGCACGCAGGTGTCGTCGAGGGTGGCCATGATCGCCAGCAGAGCGTCGAGGCGCGCATTCTGCTCGCCCGCGCCGCGGCTGCGGCTGGCCCGCAGCTGTGGCAAGCCATGGCCGAGTACCGCCGGGAAGCCCGATTGCGCTTGTTCCCGGGCGCCGCGTGCACCGTAGCGACGTTGCACCTGAAGGCCGTGGCTGTCCGGCTGCCTTGGCGCGAAGCGGTCGTCGATCAGGGCGATGCGTCCGGCGCGCGCGGCGACTGCACTGGCGTCTTCGCCTGGCTCGCCGAGCGCACGGGCGGCGACCAGCAGGCCCAGGGCCCAGATCGCGCCGCGGTGAGTGTTGACGCCGCCGGTGGTCGCCAACATCGCGCGTTCACCTTCACGGCCAATGCGCCCGAGCGCTTCGCGCAGCGGCAGGCCGACTTCGCCCAGGGCCAGTGCAGCCTCCGCCATTTCCTTGAAGCATGGCCAGAGCGCCAGGGCCGAGGCGTGCATCAGGCCAAGGTGCAGATCGTGATGGGCACCCGTGCCGCGGCGGTCCACCAGTGCCGGTTTGGGCGACAGGTCGGCCTCGTCGATCAGGGCGTCCACGGCGGCATCGGCCAGCCAGTGGGCGAGCGGAAGCGGGGCGTGAATCAGTGTCGATACGCTCATTTACCAGCTCCTGAAACGTGCGGGCGGGTTGTACAGTCCGCCGGACCACTCCACCAGTTCGGCGATGCTCTTGGCCGCGAGCAAGGTGCGACTGGCCTGGGTGCGCTGGATGCCGAGGTCCTCGGGCAGTGCGATCAGGCCTTCGCGGCGCATGCGCTGGGTGTTTTTCGGATCGTGGCGCAGGCCGATGGCCGTGACCCCGGCGACCGCGGCGATCATCGCCTGGCGTTCTTCGAGGCTGCGTGCCTTGTACAGATAGGCGATGCCTTCCTCGGTGAGCAGGTGGGTCACGTCGTTGCCGTAGATCATCACCGGCGCCAGGGGCATGCCGGCTTTCCTGGCCACGTCCACGGCATCCAGGGTCTCGACGAAGGTGGGCTTGCCGCCTTCCTGGAAAGTCTCGACCATCTGCACCACCAGCTTGCGGCCCCGTTCCAGCAGGGTCACTGGCTCGGTCATGTCCAGCCAGGCCGGGGTCGCGTGGCGCCGGCCGCGTGGGTCGTGGCCCATGTTCGGCGCGCCGCCGAAGCCGGCCAGGCGGCCGCGGGTAACGGTCGAGGAGTGCCCGTCGCCATCTACCTGCAGGGTGGCGCCGATGAACAGGTCGACGGCATACTGGCCGGCCAGTTGGCACATCATGCGGTTGGAGCGCATCGAGCCATCGCGCCCGGTGAAGAACACGTCCGGGCGCTGCGCGATGTAGTCTTCCATGCCCAGCTCGGTGCCGAAGCAATGCACGCTCTCGACCCAGCCGGACTCGATCGCCGGGATCAGCGTCGGGTGCGGGTTGAGCGTCCAGTTGCGGCAGATCCTGCCCTTGAGGCCGAGGGACTCGCCATAGGTCGGCAGGATCAGCTCGATCGCGGCGGTGTTGAAACCGATGCCATGGTTGAGCGACTGCACGTTGTGCTTCTCGTAGATCCCGCGGATCGCCATCATCGCCATCAGCACATGGACCGGCTTGATATGGCGCGGGTCGCGGGTGAACAGCGGCTCGATGTAGAACGGCCTGTCGGCGACCACTACGAAATCGACCCAGGACGCCGGGATATCGACCCGGGGCAGGTCGCGGACATCGTCGACCAACTGGTTGACCTGGACGATCACGATGCCGTCGCTGAAGGCGGTCGGTTCGACCAGCGCCGGGGTATCCTCGGTGCTCGGGCCGGTATAGATGTTGCCCTCGCGGTCGGCCATGAAGCCGGCCACCAGGGCCACGTTGGGGATCAGGTCCACCAGCAGGCGCGAGTACAGTTCGATGTAGGTATGGATGGCGCCGACCTCCAGGCGGCCGTCTTCGAGCAACTGGCCGATGCGCAGGCTTTGCGGGCCGGCGAAGGAGAAATCGAGCTTGCGGGCGATGCCCTGTTCGAACAGGTCCAGATGCTCGGCGCGGCTGACGCTGGGCATGATCATGTGCAGGTCGTGCAGCTTGCCGGGGTCGGCCTTGGCCAGCGAGCGAGAGAGGAAATCGGCCTGTTTCTGGTTGTTGCCTTCGAGCACCACCCGATCACCGGGGGCGATCAACAGTTCCAGGGCTTCGACGATTCGTTCACCGGGTATCACCGCGCCATCTGCGAGGTGGCGTAGCTGATCGAGCCGCCGCTGCTTCTCGGTGCGCCGGCGCGACCACTGCGGTGGGGGGGAGGGTCTTGTTGTCATTGGGTGACTCCACGGGTCCGCTTTCGTGGAGGTCAACATACGAGGGGAGGAGGAAAGGCATCAATCAAGATGGTTCGCGGATCATTACGCTTAAATTAACGATCGCTCAGGCTGGAACATGGCAAAAGATGTTGAAAACCCTTGTGTATCGCTCTGTCAGCTGAACAGCGAGATGTGCGTCAGTTGCGGGCGGACCAGGGAAGAAATCCGCAAATGGCGCGGGATGAAAAGGCCGGAGAAGATGGCCGCGGTGCAAAAGGCGGCGCTACGGATGAAGGGCCTCGCGAAGAAGAAAAAGTAGAGCCCGGGATATATGCGCCGCAACCCGGGCCAGCAGCGACAGCAGCTTGCCGCCGACGATCTGGCTGCAGTGCGGAAACTGTGGGAGTCCGCCCAGCCTTTCAGGCTGCGCTGTCGCGCAGAGAACAGTTTCCAAAGCACGACGCGTACCTTGTGGGAGCGGGTTCACCCGCGATTGCGGTAGTGAGTTCACCATAGCAATCGCGGGTAAACCCGCTCCCACAAAGTCCCTGGAAAGAGTTATGTTTTGTTCTATGACAGCTGGCTTGCCAGCGATAGCGGCGGTGAAGTCACTACCGCAATCGCGCGCAAGCTCGCTTATGCAGTAGGCCCACATTGACCTGTCGGGTTGTTGGTTACACCTCGAACGTATCGTGTGAGGCCCTGCAACAACTGAGCGAAACGGTGGGCCATCACTCCACCTTCGGAAAGGGCGCAGCAGGGTGCTGCTGATTTCCAACTGCAGGGTCGGGACCTGCTTGCTCGAGGCAAAGCGGGTAATTGTCTGGTTCTTTTCTGCAGCGAAGTAATTATTCGAGAGGTTGGTCATTCCCTCCTGGCGCAGATGTTCAACAAGATCAACCAGAAGGGCCTGATTGCCCAATAACGATTTGCCATTCATGGTGCCGATATCGACATCGTAGGGCCTGAAATCACTGCTTCCGTGGATATCCAATACGAGTGCTGGACGATGGCTGCCGATCAGTTCTGCCAGTTGGTCTTTAAACTCGTTGTCATCGTAATAGTTGGGATCGGATGGCGTGCGGTACTGCGTATAGATGACCGTCGCGCAGGTAGTTCGATTCAGCATTTGCGCCAATGCTGCAGTGCCGGCGCCATCGGAGAACCGATACTTGCCCTCTCGGAAAGGTTCCGTGGCGTGGGGAGCGGTGATGATGACCTTGCTGCTGCCCTTGAGAACGACCACTGGCGACTCGCCGCTGGGCGCGGCGGTATCAGCCTGTGCGGAGATTCGGTTCTCCAGCTCGATGGCCTGCTGCACCATCGCGGGCTCGATAATGGCCCGTTGTAACGATGTTTCACGCGGTACTTCGTTGGAGTCAAATGCGAAAGCTGCCGGGCTCAGTGACAAGATGACGAAGGCGGTCATATATGCCTGCTTCATGGTGTCTCCTGCGGTGATATCCATTTCGTTGACGGCCATTTCGAATTATAGGTGTCGACGGCAGGAAGAAACTGATCGTTTTGCCAGGGCGGGGTAAAAGTGGAAAGGGGGACAAGGAAAAAGGGAGGACCGATATATTTTGTCTTCGATCCTGTTTGAAGGGCCGCATACGCGGCCCTCGCATCGGCTGTCAGCCACTTGCTCTCTGCTGTGCCAACCCACTCAGTAATGACTCCACCAACGCCTGTGAAATCTCCAATGAGTGATAGGTTGCCCAGGCCAGCCCGCCCAGCGACCGTTCGGTCTGTTCGCAAACCTGGGTGTTGGTTTCGGCTGCCGATTTCAGGGTCATCGACAGATGCACCAGCGCATCCTCGATATCGACGCCATCACAGACCGCGAACAGCGGTTTGTGGCTGTTGTTGCAGGCGCTGAACTGGGTATGGACGGTAGTGAGGCGAGGGGGATCGGGTACGAGTTTTTTCATGGTGCATCTCCTTCTGCGGCCAAACTGCCAGCCCTCGCCGCGAAACGAAGGGTGGCAGCTGTACGCGGGTTCGCGGACCGAGGCAAAAGGAACCCGGCAGACCCGAGGGTCTCCCACGCACAGCCGCCATTGGACAAACGGCAGGCGCAAAAAAAGCGCCTGCTATCTGGATGGCGCTATCGAAGCACCTTTCGCCAACAGACCGCGAAGTCTGTGTCGCTGGATCGCAGCGACCGGCGAAGCGTAGGCAGCAAATGCCCAGGAGCGCAACGACTGAGAAGGCGGAAAAGTATGCTTGGGAAATTGCCTACATGAAAGTCGGAAACGGTCCGAGGCCTGTAGGGTTTTTCGGCCATCGGTGAACGATCAAGTCCCTTGCAACGCCTGCATCGCCCACGAATTTTTGAACGACACCTCCCGGCCCCGCCTCCAACGCCCATCACCCGGAGGATTTCCCATGCAGCCCAAGACCGAAGGACTGGAAGAGCACGGCCCAAGCGGCGTGCCCTTCATCAACGACCCCGAGAAGCCGTCTTCGCCACCCTTGAACGATGCCGACGCGACCGACGCCGCAGAGGCGGAGGAAGATATCGAGGACGACGGCCAGGCGCTTTGATCGACAGCGCCTGGTGGCATGCCGGTGGCTTTGCCGCAGTGTCCCCCTAAGGTTTCCCAATAAAAAATCCGATGCCTGTTACCGGGCACCGGATTTTTCGTGGCCTGCACGTTCAGCGAATCACTTGATCAGCGGTACACCGCTGAGCTTCTGCAGCTCGTCGAAGTCGATATCGGCGCAGATCTCGATGACTTTCAGGCCCTCGGCCGTGACTTCCAGCACCGCCAGGTCGGTATAGATGCGGCTGACGCAGGCGATACCGGTCAGCGGGTAGGTGCATTCGGGGACGATCTTGCTTTCGCCGGTCTTGGTCAGGTGGTCCATCATCACGAACACCTGGCGCGCGCCGGTGGCCAGGTCCATCGCGCCGCCTACGGCGGGAATCGAGCCTTCGGCGCCGGTGTGCCAGTTGGCCAGGTCGCCCTTGACCGATACCTGGAAGGCACCCAGCACAGCGATGTCCAGGTGGCCGCCGCGCATCATCGAGAACGAGTCGGCGTGGTGGAAGAAGGCGCCCCCCGTGAGCAGGGTCACGTGCTGCTTGCCAGCGTTGATCAGGTCGTCGTCCTCCTCGCCCGGGGCCGGGCTCGGGCCCATGCCCAGCAGGCCGTTTTCGCTGTGCAGGAACACTTCCTTGTCGCCCAGGTAGTTGGCCACCAGGGTCGGTGCGCCGATACCGAGGTTGACGTACGCGCCTTCCTGGATGTCGGCGGCCACGCGCTGGGCCATCTCGGTGCGGGAGAGTTTTTTGGTGATGGTCATGGCAGGCCTCAGACAGCTTTGGCGATCGAAGAAGCGGCAGCGCCGGAAACGGCGACCACGCGCTGGACGAAGATACCGGGAGTGATGATGTGCTCCGGGTCCAGTTCGCCGAGCTCGACGATCTGGTCGACCTGGGCGATGGCGGTCTTGGCGGCCATCGCCATGATCGGGCCGAAATTGCGCGCGGCCTTGCGGTAGGTCAGGTTGCCCCAGCGGTCGCCCTTGTGCGCCTTGATCAGCGCGAAGTCGGCGTGCAGCGGCATTTCCAGCACGTACTGGCGCCCGTCGATCTCGCGGGTTTCCTTGCCTTCGGCCAGCAGGGTGCCGTAGCCGGTCGGCGAGAAGAACGCCCCGATGCCCGAACCGGCAGCGCGGATGCGCTCGGCCAGGTTGCCCTGCGGGACCACTTCCAGTTCGATCTTGCCGGCGCGGTACAGTTCGTCGAACACGTAGGAGTCGGACTGGCGCGGGAACGAGCAGATCACCTTGCGCACGCTGCCAGCCATGAGCAGCGCGGCCAGGCCGATCTCGCCGTTGCCGGCGTTGTTGCTGATGATGGTCAGGTCGCGGGCGCCAGTGGCGATCAGCCCGTCGATAAGCTCGGACGGCATGCCGGCAGTACCAAAACCACCGACCATGATGGTCGAACCGTCGGTGATCCCTTCCACCGCACTGGCGATGGACTCATACGTTTTATTGATCAAAGCGGGCTCCTGGTCATTCCTGGAGTATTGATTGCCGGACTGGCCGACGCGCCACAAGGCCTGGGCCAGTCAGCGCCTGGAGTCGTTGGCTGACTTGTCCATAGCGTGCCGCAGAGAGGGCGACAAGTAGAGGGGGTTTGGCGGAATTGGTGCGATTATCGAACTGTTGTGCGATCTGCGAGCGCTGGCAATTTCTTATAGGAGCGAGGCCGGCGTTCTGTCCCGGCTCAAATTCACGATCCGTGTTCCATCCCTCTCCATTTCACCCGTTGAACCCGTTCCTGCCAAAGCTATCCTCGACCCCAACCTGAAAGAACAAGAAATGGAGTACCGCCGATGTTCCCAGACTTCCACAAATCCACCTGCATCATCGACGAGGTCGAGATCGCCTATCGCAAGGGCGGTGAGGGCCCGGCGCTGCTCCTGCTGCACGGCCATCCGCAGACCCATGTGATCTGGCACAAGGTCGCCGCCACCCTGGCCGGGCATTTCACCGTGATCGCCGCCGACCTGCGCGGCTATGGCGACTCCGCCAAGCCCGAGGCCGACCCCGCCCACGAGCGCTATTCCAAGCGCGCCATGGCCAACGACATGGTCGGGCTGATGCGCGAACTGGGCTTCGACACCTTCGCCTTGATGGCCCACGACCGTGGCGCCCGGGTCGCTCACCGTCTGGCCCTGGACCACCCGCAGCGCCTGAGCCGCCTGGTCCTGCTGGATATCGCCCCGACCCTGGCCATGTACCGGCAAACCAACGAAGCCTTCGCCCGTGCCTACTGGCACTGGTTCTTCCTGATCCGCCCGGCGCCACTGCCGGAAACCCTGATCGAAGCCGACCCCGAAGGCTACCTGCGCAGTGTCATGGGCGGGCGCAGCGCCGGCCTTGCGCCTTTCACCGACGAGGCCTTCGCCGAATACCTGCGCTGCCTGTCCCTGCCCGGCGCCGCCCGCGGGGTATGCGAGGACTACCGCGCCGCCGCCGGCATCGACCTGGAACACGACCAGGCCGACCTCGATGCCGGCAACAAGCTGCAGCTTCCATTGCTGGTGATGTGGGGCCGTGATGGCGTGATCGGCAAGTGCTTCTCGCCGTTGCAGGAGTGGCGCGCCATCGCCACGGACGTGCGCGGCGGCGAACTGCCGTGCGGCCACTACATCGCCGAAGAAGCCCCCGAGGCCCTGCTGGAGCACGCGCTGCCGTTCCTCCGTGATGGACATGACCATGACTAGCCCAAGAACGCTGTACCGGAAACACATCGACGCCCATACCGTGTGCGAGCTGGACGACCAGGGCCATGTGCTGCTGTACATCGACCGCCAGGTCGCCAACGAGTACACCAGCCCCCAGGCCTTCAGCGGTTTGCGCGAGGCGGGGCGCACGGTCTGGCGGCCGGCGGCGACCCTGTGCGTGGTGGACCACGTCAATCCCACCACACCCGAACGGGGTGCCGAAATGGCGGACCCGGGCGGTGCGCGCCAGGTCAGCTACTTCGAGGAAAACTGCCGCGACTTCGGCATCGAGCTGTTCGGCGTGCTCGACAAGCGCCAGGGCATCGAGCACGTGGTAGCGCCGGAACAAGGCTTCATCCTGCCGGGCATGGTGGTGGCGGCGGGCGACAGCCACACCACCACCTACGGTGCCCTCGGCGCATTCGGTTTCGGCATCGGCACCTCTGAGATCGAGCACCTGCTCGCTACCCAGACCCTGGTGTACAAGCGCCTCAAGACCCTGCGCGTGACCGTCGAGGGCGAGCCGGGCCCGGGGCTGGTGGCCAAGGACATCATCATGGAACTGATCCGCCGCATCGGCGCCTCCGGTGCCACCGGCTACGCCATCGAATTCGCCGGCCCGGCCATCGACGCCCTCAGCGTCGAAGGGCGCATGACCCTGTGCAACATGGCGGTGGAAGCCGGTGCCCGGGGTGCCTTCATGGCCCCGGACGACAAGGTCTTCGACTACCTCAAGGACAAGCCGCGGGCGCCCCGTGGCGCCGTGTGGGAGCAAGCCGTGGCGCGCTGGCGCGAGCTGTCCAGCGACCCGGGCGCGCAGTTCGATCGTGAGGTCACGCTGCAGGTCGGCGCACTGGAGCCCATGGTCACCTGGGGCACCAGCCCCGACCAGGCCGCCGCCATCGGCGCCTGCGTGCCCGATCCACAGGCCGAGCCGGACCTGATCCTGCGCCAGGACCTGCAACGTGCCCTGCGCTACATGGGGCTGCAACCCGGCATGGCGCTCAGTGGCATCCCCATCAGCCATGCCTTCATCGGTTCCTGCACCAATGCCCGCATCGAAGACTTGCGCGATGCCGCCCGCGTGGTTCGGGGACGCAAGGTCGCCGAAGGGGTACGGGCGATGATTGTCCCGGGCTCCACCCAGGTGCGCGACCAGGCCGAAGCCGAGGGGCTGGCGCAGCTCTTTCGCGAAGCCGGCTTCGAATGGCGGCAGTCGGGGTGTTCCATGTGCCTGGCGATGAACGACGACGTGCTCAGTCCCGGTGACCGCTGTGCGTCCAGTACCAACCGCAATTTCGAAGGCCGCCAGGGGGCTGGCGCGCGTACCCATCTGATGAGCCCGGCGATGGTCGCCGCGGCAGCGGTAAGCGGCCATCTTGTCGATGTGCGTTCGCTGCAAGGGGAGGTGTGAGATGCAACCGTTCGTTCATGTACAAGGCGTGGCCGCGCCATTGCTGGCGGCCAATGTCGATACCGACGTGATCATGCCCAAGCAGTTCCTCAAGGGTATCGACCGTGCCGGGCTGGATCGCGGGGTGTTCTTCGACCTGCGCTTTCTTGCGGATGGCTCGCCCGATCCGGCGTTCGTGCTGAACCAGGCACCCTGGCAAGGGGCGGCCTTCCTCGTGGTCGGCCCCAACTTCGGTTGTGGCTCTAGCCGCGAGCATGCGGTGTGGGGGCTGAAGCAACTGGGCATACGGGCGTTGATCGGGACCAGCTTCGCCGGGATCTTCAACGACAACTGCCAGCGCAACGGGGTGTTGACCATTCAACTGAAGCCGGACGAACTCAAGCGTCTGGGCGAGCGGGTCAGCCAGCCTGAAACCAACGGCATCGAGATCGACCTGCCGGGGCAGCGGATTGTGTTGGGAGAGGGGGAGAGCATTGCCTTCCAGATCGATGCGCTGCGCAAGCAAGCCTTGTTGTCGGGGCTGGATGCGATCGGCAGCACCTTGCAGCGCAGCGCGCAGATCCGGGCGTTCGAGGTGCGGCACCTGGCCGCGAATCCCTGGCTGGCTTGAGCCTTGTGGTGCTCTTCAAGGCCCTATCGCTGGCAAGCCAGCTCCCACAGGTCCGGCGGTGCATGCGGTCACTGTGGGAGCTGGCTTGCCAGCGATGAGGCCCGGAAGAGCACTACACAGCCAGGTGCTTCAACCGCGCTTCCAGAAACTCCACGCACACCCGCAACTTCGCCGAATCAGCCAGGCGCGTCGGATACACCGCCCAGATATCCGCGCCCTGGCTGTACTCGTGCAACACCTGCACCAGCCGTCCCTGGGCCACCAGCGGTTGCACATCCCACCACGAACGCAGCAACAAGCCGCGATGGGCCAGCGCCCATTGCAGGACGATCTCGCCGCTGTTGGACGATAGCGTGCCGTTGACCTGCACCGTATGTTCCCTGCCGGCAGACTCCAGCCGCCACAAGCCGAACGGGCTGTTGCGTTCCTTGAGCACCAGGCAGTCGTGCTGGCCCAGGTCGTCCAGGGTCATCGGTGTCCCGCAGCGCTCCAGGTATTCAGGCGTGGCACAGATCACCCGCCGGTTGCTCGCCAGGCGGCGGCTCATGTGCTGTCCCGGCAGGTCGTTGCCCACGCGGATTTCCAGGTCGAAACCCTCGGCGACGATATCCACCACCCGGTCGAACACCTCCAGGCGCACCTCCAGGTCCGGATAGGTCGCGGCCAGTTCGGCGATGGCCGGGGCCACATGGTTGCGCCCGAAGCCGAAGCTGCTGCACAGGTGCAACAGGCCGCGCGGTGCCTTGCGCACCTGGCTCAGGTCGCTCATGAAGTCGTCGAACTGATCGAGTATCCGCTCGGCCCAATGCTGCGTGCGCAGGCCCGCGTCGGTCAGCGCGATGTGCCGCGCCGAACGGTGCAGCAGGCGGGTACCCAGGGTGCTTTCGAGGATCTTGATGCGCTTGCTGACATAAGCCGGCGACTGGTCGAGCTCCAGCGCCGCGCTGGCGAAGCTGCCTTTGCGGATGACGGTCAGGAACACCCGCAGGTCGGTGGCCAGGGGGGCGGCTTCGGGAAGGCTGGTCATGGAGGCTGGGTCGGCGGCGGAAGGTGGCGCAATTCTAGCCCCTTTTGGTCCGTCCGCTGTTCATGGCCGGATGGTGGGGCATGCTGAAGATAGTCGGCAGCACCAGGCATAAGCGCGTATAACTATTAACAATCATCTCTTCTGCATGCTCATCAGGCCCCGTCCATGACCCAGACCCAAGTCGTTCAACCTTCGGAGTCGCCCGCGGCTTGTGCCTTTACCGTGCTCGACGAACTGGGTGACCTGGAGTTGGTGCACCGTATCAGCACCATGCTGATCGGCGAACAGGATCTCGCCGCCCTGTACGGCAAGATCGTCGACGCGGCAGTGGCCATCTGCGGGTCGCAGTTCGGCACCATGCAGGTGTTGTCCGCCGGTAGCGACAGCGAGGGCAGCGCCATCGGCCTGCAGTTGCTGTGCGCGCGACATTTGCCCGAGGATGCGGTGCGGTTCTGGCAGTGGGTCAGCCCCTCGGCCCTGAGCAGTTGTGCCCTGGCCCTGCGTCTGCAGCAGCGCGCGATCATTGCCGACTATGAGCAATGGCCGGACATCGCCGGTACCGAGGAGCTGGAAGCGTTTCGCCGCACCGGTATCCGCGCCGCGCAAACCACCCCGCTGGTATCGCGCAAAGGCGCGCTGCTGGGCATGATCTCCACCCATTGGGGCCAGCCCCACCATCCTTCCGAGCGCGATCTGCGACTGCTGGATATCCTCGCCCGCCAGGCTGCCGACCTGCTCGAACGGACGCACTCGGAAGAAGCCCTGCGCCTGCTCAACGACACCCTTGAACAACGGGTCGAAGAGCGTACCCAGGCGCTTATGGCTGCTGAGGCCAGTCTGCGCCAGTCGCAGAAAATGGAGGCGGTCGGGCAGTTGACCGGCGGGATCGCCCACGACTTCAACAACTTGCTGGCTGGCATCTCGGGTGCCCTGGAGCTGCTCGAAGGGCGCATGCTCCAGGGGCGATTCGGCGAACTGGGCAAGTACCTGATCGCCGCTCAGGACGGGGTCACCCGGGCAGCGGCGCTGACCAGCCGGCTCCTGGCATTTTCCCGCCGGCAGCCGCTGGAGCCCCGGGCTACCGATGTCAATGCGTTGATCAGCGGCATGCTCGAATTGATACAACGCTCCGTCGGCCCCGCCGTCACCCTCGAAACCCACGGTGCGCCCGACCTCTGGCCCGCCTTCGTCGATGCCAGCCAGTTGGAAAACGCGCTGCTCAACCTGTGCATCAATGCCCGTGACGCCATGCCCGCAGGCGGGCGGATCCAGATCAGGACCAGCAACCTGTACCTCGACGACGACCAGGCGCTGGCGCTCGAACTGCCGGCGGGTGGTTACCTGTGCCTGGCCGTGTCCGACACCGGCAGCGGAATGCCCGAGCATGTCCTTGCCCGGGCCTTCGAGCCGTTCTTCACCACCAAGCCGGCCGGGCAGGGTACGGGGCTGGGCCTGTCGATGATCTACGGCTTCGCCCGGCAATCCGGCGGCCAGGCGCACATCGCCTCGCAGGTGGGCACGGGTACCACGGTTTCCCTCTATCTTCCGCGGCAGAACCCGATCACTTCGCCAACCACTCCACCAGTGCCTGGTTGAATTTGGCCGGCTCCTCCATCTGTGGTGCATGCCCCAGCCTCGGGAATTCGATCAGGTCTGCCCCAGGTATCGCCTTTTGTGCGGCTCTTCCCAGCTCGGGGTATTTACCGATCCTGGCCTTGACCTCGGGCGGTGCGATATCGCTGCCGATGGCGGTGGTATCGGTCTGCCCGATCATCAGCAGGGTGGGTACCCGCAGTTTCGGAAACTCATACACCACCGGCTGGGTGAAGATCATGTCGTAGACCAGCGCCGAGTTCCACGCCACTGCCTGGCGGCCAGGCCCGGCATTGAGCCCTGCCAGCATATCCACCCATTTGTCGTACTCGGGCTTCCAGCGGCCATCGTAATAGGTCTTCTGTTCGTAGGCCTTGATGCCTTCCGCCGTTACTTTCAGCTCCCGCTCGAACCATTGATCGACCGTCCGGTACGCTACGCCCATGGCCTTCCAGTCTTCGAGGCCGATCGGATTGACCATCACCAGCCGGGCGGTTTCGGAGGGGTACATCAGGGCGTAGCGGGTCGCCAGCATGCCACCGGTCGAGTGGCCGATGATGCTGGCCTTGTCGATACCCAGGTGCTTCAGCAGTTCATGGGTGTTGTGGGCCAGTTGCTGGAAGCTGTACTGATAGTTGTCGGGTTTGCTCGATGTGCAGAAGCCGATCTGATCGGGCGCGATCACCCGGTAGCCGGCCTGGCTAAGCCCCTTGATCGTGTCTTCCCAGGTGGCCGCGCAGAAGTTCTTGCCGTGCAGCAGTACGACCGTGCCCACCGTTGATCCGGGCTTTTGCGCGGGCACGTCCAGGTAGCCCATCTGCAGGGCCTTGCCCTGGGAGGTGAAGTTCAGGTGCTGCAACGGATAGGGGTAGGCAAAGCCCTCCAGTTGCGGGCCGTAGACGTTGGCTGCGGTGGCGTATGGCAGGCCGGAGCCCAGTAAACCCGCAAGGAGTGCGGCTTGTAGGGTGCTTTTCATAAGGCGTGCTTCCTGTTTTCCAAGGTTGGCCACCACTGGGCATTGCCTGGATTAACCCGGCGTTAACGACTCTCGGAAGGGGGATCCTGTGCCGCGAGCAACCCCTCGATCAGTTCCAGGCAGCGCTGCAACTCTGGCCCGGCGTCATCCTTGCGCCGGCTGAGGATGATCGGGCTCACAGCATCCCGGTCACTCACGCCTGTGTATTCCAGGTCCGCCCGATGCTGCTGGCGTACCGAGGCTGGCGCGAGGGTCACGCCAAGGCCGGCCGCCACCAGGCCCAGCGCGGTCTGCAATTCATTGCTCCACTGCCCGACCTTCACGCTCAAACCATGGTGGGCGAACAGCGCCAGCACGTGGTCGGCATAGCTGGGCCGCGGCGTGGCGGGGTAGAGCACGAAGGGCTCGCCGGCCAGTTGCGCCAGGCTCGGCGTGGTGCCGCACAGCGCATGCCCGCGCGGCAATACCGCCACCAGCGGATCCTCGTACAGCACCCGCTGCTCGATAGCCGGGTCGTCGATGCGGATCCGCCCGAAACCGATATCGATGCGCCCGGCCTTGAGCGCTTCGACTTGCTGCAGCGTGGTCATTTCCACCAGATCCAGTTGCAGCTCGGCGTCGCGGCGCAGTTCGCGGGTCAGTTCCGGCAGCAGGCCATACAGGGTCGAGGGGGCGAAGCCGATGCCCAGCCAGTGCCGCTGGCCCTGGCCGATGCGCCGGGTGGTGGCGGCGATCTGTTCGAGCTGCTGGAGCAGGGTGCCGGTCTGTTCATGGAAGTAGCGTCCGGCCTCGGTCAGGCGCAGCGGCCGGCCGCGTTCCACCAGCAGGGTGCCAAGCTCTTCTTCCAATTGGCCGATCTGCCGGCTCAGCGGCGGCTGGGCCATGTGCAGGCGTTCGGCGGCGCGGGTGAAGTTCAGGGTTTCGGCGAGCGCCTTGAAGTAACGCAGGTGGCGAAGCTCCATCAGACTTCCTGGGTATGGTGGCAGAGGTAATCGATATTGGATTGCCAGCCGCCAACAGGCAATCCTTTGCCCGTCCACTGAACAACCACGGCGATGCAGGGCGTCGCCGGCAGAAGGTGCCCCGGCAAATGAGCAATGCAGTGATCGAACAGGTCCAGGCGGTGATCGTCGACCTCCCCACCATCCGCCCGCACAAGCTGGCGATGCATACCATGCAGCAGCAGACCCTGGTGATCCTGCGCCTGAGGTGCAGCGACGGCGTCGAAGGTATCGGCGAAGCCACCACCATTGGCGGCCTGTCCTACGGCTATGAAAGCCCCGAGAGCATCAAGGCCAATATCGATGCGCACCTGGCCCCGGCCCTGGTCGGCATGGCCGCGGACAATATCAACGCCGCCATGCTCAAGCTCGACAGGATCGCCAAGGGCAACACCTTCGCCAAGTCCGGCCTTGAAAGCGCCTTGCTCGATGCCCAGGGCAAGCGCCTTGGCCTGCCGGTCAGCGAACTGCTGGGCGGGCGCGTGCGCGACAGCCTGGAAGTGGCCTGGACCCTGGCCAGCGGCGACACCGCCCGGGATATCGCCGAGGCCGAGCAGATGCTGGAACTGCGCCGCCACCGCATCTTCAAGCTGAAGATCGGCGCCAACCCGCTGGAGCAGGACCTCACGCACGTGGTGGCGATCAAGAAGGCCCTGGGCGACTACGCCAGCGTGCGCGTCGACGTCAACCAGTACTGGGACGAGTCCCAGGCCATCCGTGGCTGCCAGGTGCTGGGCGACAACGGCATCGATTTGATCGAACAGCCGATTTCCCGGGTCAACCGTTCCGGCCAGGTGCGCCTGAACCAGCGCAGCCCGGCGCCGATCATGGCCGACGAGTCCATCGAAAGCGTCGAGGATGCCTTCAGCCTGGCCGCCGACGGCGCCGCCAGCATCTTCGCCCTGAAGATTGCCAAGAACGGTGGCCCTCGCGCCGTCCTGCGCAGCGCGCAGATCGCCGAGGCGGCGGGTATCGCCCTGTATGGCGGGACCATGCTCGAAGGCTCGATCGGTACCCTGGCCTCGGCCCACGCCTTCCTCACCTTGCGCCAGCTGACCTGGGGCACCGAACTGTTCGGCCCGTTGCTGCTGACCGAGGAAATCGTTCGCGAAGCGCCGGTCTACCGCGATTTCCAGCTGCATGTGCCGCGTACCCCCGGCCTCGGCCTGACCCTGGACGAGGCGCAACTGTCGCGCTTCGCCCGCCGCTAAGAAGGACAAGACCATGCTCTTCCACGTAAAGATGACGGTAAAGCTGCCCGTCGATATGGACCCGGCCCGGGCCGCGAAGCTCAAGGCCGACGAGAAGGCCCTGGCGCAGAGCCTCCAGCGCGAGGGCAGCTGGCGCCACCTGTGGCGCATCGCCGGGCACTACGCCAACTACAGCGTATTCGACCTGCCCAGCGTCGAGGCCCTGCACGAAACCCTGATGCAGTTGCCGTTGTTCCCCTACATGGATATCGAGATCGACGGGCTGTGCCGACACCCCTCGTCGATCCACGGGGACGATCGTTGAGAACATGAGGCCCGGCGGGGGCGGCACCCGCATAGTTGCCGAGCACTGTCTGTCGCCGGTGAATTGTGCCAGTCCTCGCCTTTGCGTACTGTGATGCCGGAGGGCGCCCCCGCAGCGTTGCTGCCGGAGGAGCGCCACGACAATAAATACAAGAACCGAGTGCCTTGCCGATGGATAGCCGCCTGCTGAGTGACCGCAGTAGCGTGTTTCGACATGCCGACCCCTATGCCGTGTCCGACTATGTCAATCGACACGTCGGCCAGCACTGCATAGGCCTTTCCCGCAGCACCCACCCCCAGGCCAGCCTCAACCACCGCAAGTTCGCCGACCTCGACCTGTGCCGGATCAGCTACGGCGGCAGCGTCCGCGTCACCTCGCCGGCGCTGGAGACCATCTACCACCTGCAGGTGCTGCTCAGCGGCAACTGCCTGTGGCGCGGGCACCGGCGCGAGCACCACCTGGTGCCGGGCGAGCTGCTGCTGATCAACCCGGACGATCCGGTAGACCTGACCTACTCCGAAGACTGCGAGAAATTCATCCTCAAGCTGCCGGTCAGGCTGCTCGAGTCGGTGTGCGACGAACACCGCTGGCAACGCCCGGACAGCGGCGTACGCTTCCTGCGCAACCATTACCGCCTGGATGAACTGGAAGGCTTTTCCAGCCTGCTGGCGATGGTCTGCATGGAAGCCGAAGCCAGCGACCCGTTGCTGCGGGTGCAGAGTCACTACAGCCAGATCGTCGGCAGCAAGCTGCTGTCGCTGCTGAGCACCAATATCCGTCGCGAAAGCCTGGCGCCGTCGGTGGCCGGTTTCCAGCGGATCCTCGACTACATCGAACGCAACCTGAAGCAGGAGCTGTCCAGCGAGCACCTGGCGGAGCAGGCGCGGATGAGCGTGCGTTCGTTGTACGGGCTGTTCGAGCGCCAGTTGGGCATCACCCCGAAGCAGTACATCCGCCAGCGCAAGCTGGAGCGCATCAATGCCTGTCTCGGCGACCCGGACTGCCACGTACGCAGCCTGACCGAACTGGCGCTGGACTACGGCTTCCTGCACCTGGGGCGCTTCTCCGAAAGCTATCGCCTGCAGTTCGGCGAACTGCCCTCCGACACCCTCAAACGCCGGGCATAAAACCAGACAACTGTGGGAGCTGGCTTGCCAGCGATATCGGTAGTGACTTCACCGCCGCTATCGCTGGCAAGCCAGCTCCCACAGGGTTCGCGTCATTCTCACCTGCAAGAAACGGATAACGGTCTGCAAAAACCGGATATCCCGGCCATCCCCGCCTGCTTAACCTTTCCTCCGTCTGATAATAAAAACGGAGGTCCCGGCCATGACCCTGGGAATCGACTACCTGAATGCCCTGCTCGAGGAAGACAAGGACCGAGGCGTCTACCGCTGCAAGCGGGAGATGTTCACCGACCCGCGCCTGTTCGAACTGGAGATGCAGCACATCTTCGAAGGCAACTGGATCTACCTCGCCCACGACAGCCAGATCCCCGAGAAGAACGACTTCCTCACCACCACCATGGGGCGCCAGCCGATCTTCATCGCGCGCAACAAGGACGGTGAACTCAATGCCTTCCTCAATGCCTGCAGCCATCGCGGCGCGATGCTCTGCCGGCACAAGAGCGGCAACCGTTCCAGCTACACCTGCCCGTTCCACGGCTGGACCTTCAACAACAGCGGCAAGCTGCTCAAGGTCAAGGACCCGAGCGAAGCCGGCTATCCGTCCTCCTTCAATTGCGAAGGCTCCCACGACCTGACCAGGGTGGCCCGTTTCGAGTCCTATCGCGGTTTCCTGTTCGGCAGCCTCAACCCTGACGTCAAGCCCCTGATCGAGCACCTCGGCGAGTCGGCGAAGATCATCGACATGATCGTCGACCAGTCGCCGGACGGCCTGGAGGTGCTGCGCGGTTCCAGCTCGTACATCTACGAAGGCAACTGGAAACTCACCGCCGAGAACGGCGCCGACGGTTACCACGTGAGTTCCGTGCACTGGAACTACGCCGCCACGCAGAACCAGCGCAAGCAGCGCGAGGCCGGTGAAGAGATCAAGACCATGAGCGCCGGCAGCTGGGCCAAGCACGGTGGCGGCTTCTACTCGTTCGAGCATGGTCACTTGCTGCTCTGGACCCGCTGGGCCAACCCCGAGGACCGTCCGGCCTTCGAGCGCCGCGACGAGCTGGCCCGGGACTTCGGTCAGGCCCGCGCCGACTGGATGATCCAGAACTCGCGCAACCTGTGCCTGTACCCCAACGTCTACCTGATGGACCAGTTCAGCTCGCAAATCCGCATCGCCCGGCCGATCTCCGTGGACAAGACCGAGATCACCATCTACTGCATCGCGCCCCGCGGCGAAAGCGCCGAGGCGCGGGCCAAGCGTATCCGCCAGTACGAAGACTTCTTCAATGTCAGCGGCATGGCCACCCCGGACGACCTGGAGGAATTCCGCTCCTGCCAGACCGGCTACGGCGGCGGTCGCGGCTGGAACGACATGTCCCGCGGTGCCGAGCACTGGGTCGAAGGTGCGGATGACGCGGCGAAGGAAATCGACCTGCATCCGCTGCTGTCCGGCGTGCGCACCGAGGACGAGGGGCTATTCGTCCTGCAACACAAATACTGGCAGGACACCATGCTCAAGGCCGTCGGCGGCGAGCCGCAACTGATCGCCGTGGAGGCCGTGTGATGAGCGCTCTCTACGCCACCGTGCGCGACTTCCTCTACCGCGAAGCGCGCCTGCTCGACGATGCCCGATGGGACGAATGGCTGGAACTGTACGCCGCCGACGCGACCTTCTGGATGCCGTCCTGGGACGACAACGACACCCTCACCGAAGACCCGCAAAGCGAGATCTCGCTGATCTGGTACGGCAACCGCGGTGGCCTGGAGGATCGTGTCTTCCGCATCAAGACCGAACGCTCCAGCGCGACCATCCCTGACACCCGGACCTCGCACAACCTGAGCAACATCGAGATCGTCGAGGAGGGCGAGGGCCAGTGCCAGGTGCGTTTCAACTGGCACACCCTGAGCTTCCGCTACAAGACCACCGACAGCTACTTCGGCACCAGCTTCTACAGCCTCGACCTGCGTGGCGAACAACCACTGATCACGGCCAAGAAAGTGGTGCTGAAGAACGACTACGTCCGCCAGGTCATCGACATCTATCACATTTGAATACCCGGCAGCGGTGCCCCAAGCCCGCTGCCGTGCGAGGTGCAGCATGAGCTTCCAGATCGCGCTCAATTTCGAAGACGGGGTGACCCGCTTCATCGACGCCACCGCCAGTGAAACCGTGGCCGACGCCGCCTATCGCCAGGGCATCAACATCCCGCTGGACTGCCGCGACGGCGCCTGTGGCACCTGCAAGTGCTTCGCCGAAGCCGGCCGCTACGACATGGGCGACAACTTCATCGAAGATGCCCTCAGCGCCGACGAGCTGGCCCAGGGCTACGTGCTGACCTGCCAGATGCGCGCCGAAAGCGACTGCGTCGTGCGGGTGCCGGCGTCGTCCCAGGTCTGCAAGACCCAGCAGGCCAGCTACGAGGCCGCCATCAGCCAGGTACGCCAGTTGTCCGAAAGCACCATCGCCTTGTCGATCAAGGACGAGTCGCTGTCGCGCCTGGCCTTCCTGCCGGGTCAGTACGTCAACCTCAAGGTGCCGGGCAGCGAGCAGAGCCGCGCCTATTCCTTCAGCTCGCTGCAGAAGGATGGCGAGGTCAGCTTCCTGATCCGCAACGTACCGGGCGGGCTGATGAGCAGCTTCCTCAGCGGCCTGGCCAAGGCCGGCGACAGCATGACCCTGAGCGGCCCGCTGGGCAGTTTCTACCTGCGCGAGGTCAAGCGCCCGCTGTTGCTGCTGGCCGGCGGCACCGGCCTGGCGCCGTTCACCGCGATGCTGGAGAAGATCGCCGTGCAGGGCAGCGACTACCCACTGCACCTGATCTACGGGGTCACCAACGACTTCGACCTGGTGGAGCTGGAGCGCCTGGAGCAGTTCACCGTGCAGATTCCCAACTTCACCTTCAGCGCCTGTGTCGCCAACCCCGGCAGCCAGTACCCGAACAAGGGCTATGTCACCCAGCACATCGCCCCGGCGCACCTGAACGACGGCGATGTCGATGTGTACCTGTGCGGCCCGCCGCCGATGGTCGAGGCGGTCAGCCAGTACCTGCGCGAGCAGGACATCCATCCGGCCAACTTCTACTACGAGAAGTTCGCCGCCGCCGTCTGAACCCTTTTATGGGGTTGCCCTGTCGTGCGGGCGGGGTGACCCCCTTTTATTCGAGGTCGCAATGAACAGATTCGACGACAAGATCGCGCTGGTGACCGGCGCCGCCCAGGGCATCGGCCGCCGCGTGGTCGAGCGCCTGCTGGCCGAGGGCGCCCGGGTGATCGCCGTGGACCGCTCCGAGCTGGTGTTCGAGCTGGAACAGGGCGAGACCTTGCTGGCCCTGACCGCCGACCTGGAACACTACGCCGATTGCCAGCGGGTGATGGCAGCGGCGGTCGAACGCTTCGGCCGTCTCGACGTGCTCGTCAACAACGTCGGCGGGACCATCTGGGCCAAGCCGTTCGAGCATTACCAGGCGCACGAGATCGAAGCCGAAGTGCGCCGCTCGCTGTTCCCCACCTTGTGGTGCTGCCATGCGGCGTTGCCGTACATGCTGGAGCAGGGCAGGGGGGCGATCGTCAATGTCTCGTCCATCGCCACCCGCGGGGTCAACCGCGTGCCCTACGGCGCGGCCAAGGGCGGGGTGAATGCCCTGACCGCCTGCCTGGCCTTCGAGAACGCCGGACGCGGCATTCGCGTCAACGCCACCGCCCCCGGCGGCACCGAGGCGCCGCCACGGCGCATTCCGCGCAACGCCGCGCAGCAGAGCGAGCAGGAGCAGGGCTGGTACCGGCAGATCGTCGACCAGACGATCGACAGCAGCTTGATGAAGCGCTACGGCACCCTCGACGAACAGGTCGGCGCGATCCTCTTCCTGGCCTCCGACGAAGCCTCCTATATCACCGGAACGATTCTCCCCGTAGGCGGAGGCGACCTCGGTTGACCCCTGCGCCGACACGGTTTCTACAACAACAAAAACAAGAGATGGATGCCATGCGAAAAATCGACGTTCACCAGGTCATCGACCAGGCGCCCTTTACCCGCTTTCACTGGATGGTGATGTGCTGGTGCGCGCTGCTGCTGATCTTCGACGGCTACGACCTGTTCATCTATGGCGTGGTCCTGCCGGTATTGATGAAGGAGTGGGGCCTGACCCCGTTGCAGGCCGGTGCCCTCGGCAGCTACGCCTTGTTCGGCATGATGTTCGGCGCCCTGGCCTTTGGCAGCCTGGCCGACAGGATCGGGCGCAAGAAGGGCATTGCCATCTGCTTCGCCCTGTTCTCCACCGCGACCCTGCTCAACGGCTTTGCCAGCAGCCCCAGCGAGTTCGGCATCTATCGCTTCTTCGCCGGCCTCGGCTGCGGTGGCCTGATGCCCAATGCCGTGGCGCTGATGAACGAATATGCGCCCAAGCGCCTGCGCAGCACCCTGGTGGCGATCATGTTCAGCGGCTACTCGGTGGGCGGCATGCTCTCGGCCGGGATCGGCATCTACATGCTGCCGCGCTTCGGCTGGGAGTCGATGTTCTTCGCTGCGGCCATCCCGTTGTTGCTGTTGCCGGTGATCCTTTACTACCTGCCGGAGTCGATCGGTTTCCTGGTACGCCAGGGGCGGTTCGAACAGGCCAGGGCCCTGCTCAAGCGCCTTGATCCGGCGTGTGATCCGCAGGCCGAAGATGTGCTGCAGGCCCACGACAACAAGGGCAAGGGCGTCTCGGTTCTGGAACTGTTCCGTGGCGGCCTGGCGGTGCGCACCCTGTCGGTGTGGGTGGCGTTCTTCTGCTGCCTGCTGATGGTCTACGCCCTGAGTTCCTGGCTGCCGAAACTGATGGCCAGCGCCGGCTACAGCCTGGGGTCGAGCCTGTCGTTCCTGCTGGCGCTGAACTTCGGCGGCATGGCCGGGGCCATTCTTGGTGGCTGGCTGGGCGACCGCTACAACCTGGTCAAGGTCAAGATCGCCTTCTTCCTCGCGGCGGCGGCTTCGATCAGCCTGCTCGGGGTCAACAGCCCGATGCCGGTGCTCTACCTGCTGATCTTCATCGCCGGCGCCACCACCATCGGCACCCAGATCCTCCTGTACGCCGGCGCCGCCCAGCTCTACGGCCTGTCGATCCGCTCCACCGGCCTGGGCTGGGCCTCGGGCATCGGCCGTAACGGCGCCATCGTCGGCCCGCTGCTGGGCGGCGCGCTGATGGGCATCAACCTGCCGCTGCAACTGAATTTCATTGCCTTCGCCATTCCCGGCGCGGTCGCCGCCCTGGCCATGACCATCCATGTGCTCAGCGGCAAACGCCAGGCCCTGGCGGCTGCCCCGGCGGTGTGAAGGCACCCCGCGATACCCATCGATAACAAGAGGTGAACAGCATGACCGTGAAGATTTCCCACACTGCCGAGGTACAGAAGTTCTTCGAAGAGGCCGCCGGCCTGGGTAACGACGAGGGCAGCCCGCGCCTGAAACGCATCATGCTGCGGGTGCTGCAGGACGTGGCGCGGATCGTCGAGGACCTGGAGATCACCGAGGACGAGTTCTGGAAGAGCGTCGATTACCTCAACCGTCTTGGCGGGCGCAATGAAGCCGGCCTGCTGGTGGCGGGCCTGGGTATCGAGCACTTCCTCGACCTGCTGCAGGATGCCAAGGACGCCCACGCCGGCCTGACCGGCGGCACCCCGCGCACCATCGAAGGCCCGCTGTACGTGGCCGGTGCGCCGATCGCCGAGGGCGAGACGCGCATGGACGATGGCAGCGAGGAGGGCGTTGCCGTGCCGATGTTCCTCGACGGCCAGGTGCTCGACCCGCACGGCAAGCCGGTGGCCGGCGCCATCGTCGACCTGTGGCATGCCAACACCCGGGGCACCTATTCGTTCTTCGACCCGGGCCAGTCCGAGTACAACCTGCGCCGCCGTATCGTCACCGACGCCGAAGGCCGCTATCGTGCCCGCAGCATCGTGCCCTCCGGCTACGGCTGCGACCCCCAGGGCCCGACCCAGGAATGCCTGGACCAGCTCGGCCGCCACGGCCAGCGTCCGGCCCATGTGCACTTCTTTATCTCGGCCCCGGGTTATCGCCACCTGACCACCCAGATCAACCTGTCCGGCGACCAATACCTGTGGGACGACTTCGCCTATGCCACCCGCGAGGGCCTGGTGGGCGAGGTGCGCTTCCACGAGGACGGCGCCCGTGGCGTACCGGGGCGTTATGCCGAACTGAGCTTCGACTTCCAGCTGCAAGCCGCGCCGGATGCGGCTGCCGAGGTACGCAGCAAGCGTCCTCGTGCCCTGCAGGAAGCCTGAACCGAGCGCGATACCTGTGGGAGCGGGTTCATCGGAGCGCCGAACCGCCGCGATTGCAGTAGTGAATTCACCATAGCAATCGCGGCGGTTCGGCGCTCCGATGAACCCGCTCCCACAGGGTACGCGTCGTGCTTTGGAACTGTTCTCTGCGCGACAGCGCAGCCTGAAAGGCTGGGCGTACTCCCACAAGGTACCCGTAGCAGCCCCAAAAATGGCCCAAGTGAGGTCCCATGAAAGACCTTTTCAAGGATTGTTCGCTATCCGCCCTGGTGGCCGGGATGATCGCCACGCTGATCTCCTACGCCGGCCCGCTGGTGCTGGTGTTCCACGCGGCGCAAAGCGCGGGGTTGTCCCAGGAGTTGCTGTCGTCCTGGGTCTGGGCGATTTCCGTCGGCAGCGCCGTGCTCGGCGCCGTGCTCAGCCTGCGCTACCGGGTGCCGGTGGTGATCGCCTGGTCGATCCCGGGTTCGGCGTTGCTGGTCACCGCCTTGCCGCAGATCGGCCTGAACCAGGCCATCGGCGCCTACCTGGTGACCAACCTGGTGTTGCTGGCGATCGGCCTGAGCGGTGCCTTCGACCGCCTTATCGCCCGCCTGCCGGGCTCGATTGCCGCCGGGATGCAGGCGGGCATCCTGTTCAGCTTCGGCATCGAGGTGTTCAAGGCCCTGCCGGCGCAACCGGCGCTGGTGCTGGGGATGTTCGTCACCTACGTGACGATGCGCCGGCTGTGGCCGCGCTACTCGGTGGCGGCGGTATTGCTGGTGGGCGTCGGCATTACCCTGTCCGGCGGGCATTTCCATAGCGAGGCGCTGGTCTTCGATGTCGCCACGCCGCAGTGGATCGCCCCGCAATTCAGCCTGTCGGCCGTGCTCAACCTGGCGCTGCCGCTGGTGCTGGTGTCGCTGACCGGGCAGTTCATGCCGGGCATGGCGGTGTTGCGCAACGCCGGCTACCAGACCCCGGCCAGCCCGATCATCAGCAGCAGTGCGCTGGTGGGCGGCGTGCTGGCGCCGTTCGGTTGCCATGGGCTGAACCTGGCCGCCGTCACCGCCAGCCTGTGCACCGGGCGCGAGGCCCATGACGACCCGCGCCGGCGCTATATCGCGGCCTTGTCCGGCTGTGCGCTGTACCTGCTGTTCGGCATTGCCGGGGCGACCCTGGTCTCGCTGTTCGCTGCCTTTCCGGCAGAGTTGATCGCGGCGCTGGCGGGGCTGGCGCTGTATGGCGCCATCAGCGAGGCCCTGGCCCGCAGCCTGGCCGAACCCAAGGAGCGCGATGCCGGGTTGTTCACCTTCCTGGTCACCGCGTCGGGTGTGTCATTCCTTGGGCTGTCGGCGGCGTTCTGGGGCCTGCTGTTCGGCCTGGCGACCCACTTCCTGCTGGCGCTGCGGCGTCCATCCAGCCGCGAGGCTGCCTTGCGCCGCAGCCACTGATCCACCCGTTCCACACCAACGGCAGCGGCCTCACCGGACCGCCGCCTGGAAAGCTGCACCCCCAATAAAAACAAGATCAGAGAGCTTCCCGATGAAACATGCACCTTGCGCTATCCGAGTCATGCTGCCGCTTGGCCTGGCCGTTGCCAGCCCGTCGCTGATGGCGGCCGAGGCGGACTTCTTCAAGGATTCCACCGCCACCCTGACCACCCGCAACTACTACTTCAGCCGCGACTTCTCCGACATCGTCGGGGCCAACCGGCAGTCGAAGGCCGAGGAATGGGCCCAGGGCTTCATCCTCAGCTTCAAGTCCGGCTACACCCCGGGCACCGTCGGCTTCGGCGTGGATGCCATCGGCCTGCTCGGGGTCAAGCTCGACAGCAGCCCGGACCGCGCCAACACCGGCCTGCTGCCGGTGCAGGAAGACGGCGAGGCGGCCGACAACTACAGCCGCCTTGGCCTGACCCTCAAGGCGCGGCTGTCGAAGACCGAGCTGAAGTTCGGCGAGCTGCAGCCCAACCTGCCGGTGCTGGCCTTCAGCGATATCCGCCTGTTGCCGCCGACCTACCAGGGCGTGGCCGTCAGCTCGGCGGAAATCGACGGGCTGACCTTGCAGGCCGGCCACCTCACGTCCACCCACCTGCGCAATGAAAGCGGCGACGGCAAGATGTCCGCCATGCTCGGCCACGTGCCGCAGCGCCAGGCGCAAAGCGATGGGTTCAACTTTGCCGGTGCCGACTACGCCTTCAACGGCAACCGCACCACGGCGAGCCTGTGGTACGGCCAGCTCGAAGACATCTATGAGCAGGGTTTCCTCGGCCTCAAGCATTCGCAGCCGCTGGGCGACTGGGTGCTGGGCGCCAACCTCGGTTATTACACGGCGCGCGAAGACGGCGATGCGCTGCTCGGCAACATCGACAACCAGGCGCTGTTCTCGCTGCTCTCGGCCAAGCGCGGCGGCCATACCTTCTACATCGGCTACCAGGCCATGTACGGCGACAGCCCGTTCCCGCGGGTATTCGCCAACATCACCCCGCTGGGCAACGAAGTGCCGACCTACGAGTTCGCCTACACCGACGAGCGTTCCTGGCAGGCGCGCTACGACTACGACTTTGCCGCCATGGGCGTTCCCGGCCTGACTGCCGGGGTGCGCTATATCACTGGCGACAACGTCGATACCGGGCGCGGTTTCGAAGGTAAGGACCGCGAGCGCGACCTGGATATCGCCTATGTGGTGCAGAGCGGCGTGCTGGGGGGCCTCGGCATTCGCGTGCGCAATGCCGTGGCCCGTTCCAACTACCGCAGCGACATCGACGAGAACCGGCTGATCCTGACCTACACCTGGAAGTTGCTCTGAAGGCAGGCTACGCCAGCTTCAGCATCTCCCGGGCATGCCCGCGACCGACCTGCAACGCCCGCTCGCGATCGAGCCCCATGCGCTCGAACCACAGCAGGCTGTCCACCTGCCATTGCTCGATGTCCGGCTGCGAGGTCTGGCCCAGGTCGGAGCTGTAGAGCGCGCGGGGCACTTCGCGCAGCACCCTGGCGAAGTCATCCCAGCCCTGGTAGCCGAGCAGGTAGGTGAGGGCGGTCTGCTCGGTGTACACCATGGGCGCCCGGGCCAGCTCCAGCAGGGCCTCGGCATCGAGGCCGGTGAGCGGGTTGGCCGGCTGGTTGAGCATCAGCCGGGGTACCTCCAGTTGCTGCGCCGCCTCGATCAGCAGGCGCACCTCATGGGCGTCGGCATGGCCGCTGGAAATGACGATGGGGTAGTCCCGGGCCATGCGCAGCACGTCCAGGGTCTGCGCGTTGAGGCGGCCTTCGTGGCTGACGGTGAGCGGCTTGATCGGATGCTCGTCGAGGATCCAGTGCGCGCTGTTGCGCTTGAGCCGCGAAGTGTGGGCGCGGCCGGTGACGGTCGGCAGGTGCACGATCAGCCGGGCGTCGCTGTCGCCGTGCTGGCAGAGCGAACGCTGGACGACACGGAAGTCGATGCCGCCGGCAATCTCGTTGAGCACCACCGAGCCGGACACCGGCAAACCCTCCTGGCGGGCTTCCCAGGCCTGGGCGGCGGTGCAGCCCAGGTGATTCTTCAACACCACCCAGCCGTTCAGCGCGGCGTAGCGCCGACCGGCCTCGATCACCCCGTGACGCCGGACAAAGGCGTCGGGGCCGGCGTGATAGTGCACATCGATGAATTCGGCGTCGAGCAGGCTTGGCGTGGGATTCATGCGGCCACCTCCAGGTCGATGCCCAGGTGCTCGCGCACGCTGCGCAGGACCAGCCCCGGCGCATCGAGCAGCGGGCGCATGCCGCCACCGGGAATGGCCAGGCGATGCTGGCGCGCCCGCGCATGGGTGTGCACGTTGATGCTGCGTACCAGTTGCGATTGCTCGCCGTAGACCGTCAGCAAGCTGCCGCCGAAGGCTTCGCTGGCCTGGCGCACATCGAGGCGGTTGAGCAGGCGGAAGCCCAGGTGCAGGCGTCGGGCCTGCAGCGCGGCACTGACCGGATCGATCTCGATCGGCCCGCTGGGTTGTATCCGCGAGGCCGGCTGCACCCATTCATCGAGCAGTTGCAGGGCCCGCTCGAGCTCACCGAGCTGGGCCAGGTCGGCCATCCGCCCGAGGCGGCCGTCGAGGATACCGTCGGCCAGCGCGGGCGAGGACAGCAGCAGCACCTTGCCGATCTGCTGGCCGATGGGCAGGCCGAGCAGGCTCTGCACCAGCGCGCCGCCCAGGGCCGAGCCGGCGAGCAGGTCGATGTGCCCCAGCGTCGTCAGTTCCGCGTGCCAGCGTTGGGCGAACGCCGGCAGCGATTCGTCCGCGTCGTCCAGCAGCGACAGGGTGTCGAACACCAGTACCCGGTAGCCGGCCTTGACCAGCGGGGCGATCATCGGCTCGAAGAACCGGCCTTCATCCCACACTGGCATGACCGGCGACATGACCACTGCCAGCAGGCTGCCATCGCCCCATTGCCGGCGTGTAGCGGTTGAGCGTTGCGTCATCATGGCCTCCGCGCTCAGGCGATCTTGTCCAGCGCCAACAGTCGCTGACCGTTGCGCAGGATGCGGGTGGTGTCTTCCAGCAGGTCGCTGACGATCTGCCGCGCGGGCTTGATGTCGCCGACCAGGTCCAGCACTTCGCCGGCCCAGATCACCCGCTGTTCGAGGTCGTCGGCGAGGACGGCCCGGGCATAGTCCTGGCGTACCGACTCCGGCGCTTCGGCCAGTGCGTCGTCACGGCCCAGCCAGGCGTCCGAGAAGCGGTTGGCGATGGCCCGGCCGCTGTACTGCTCGGGCCACTCGATGCCGCGCACGCGGTCGAAGATCCGCGTGCGCACGGTGTCGGAGGTGGCGGACTCGATCAGCCGGCGCTTGAAGGCCTCCGAAGGCAGGGCTTCCTCGGAGGCCAGGAAACGGGTGCCCAGCATCACGCCATCGGCGCCCAGCACCAGGGCCGCGGCCACGCCACGGCCATCGGCGATGCCGCCGGCGGCGATCAAGGGTACCCGGTCGCCGACCAGGTCCTGCACCGCGGGCAGCAACGGCAGCAGGCCGCGGCGCAGGCTGTGTCCACCGGCTTCGGCGCCTTGCACGATCAGTGCGTCGGCGCCGGCATCCACGGCGGCGCGGGCCTGGTCCAGTTCGTGGATCTGCACGATGGCCTTGGCGCCGCCGCGGTGGATGGTAGGGATGAAGTCGGCCGGGTTGCCGAACGACAGCGCGACGACGTCGGGGCGATAGTCCAGGGCCAGGTCCAGCAGGGCCATGTTGCGGGCCACGGTGAACATCACCAGGCCGACGCCCCAGGGCTGTTCCAGTTCGCGCATGGGGGCCAGTTCGGTGCGCATCCATTGTTCGTCGCCGTAGCTGGCACCGACCAGGCCCAGGCCGCCGGCCCGCGACACCGCGCTGGCCAGTCTGGCCCCGGAGGCGCCGCCCATGGGCGCGAGGACGATCGGGTTGCGGATGTTCAGGCTTCGGGTAAGACGGGTATCGAGATCAGTCATGTCAACGCTCCTGTTGGGGTGGCGGCAGGCCGCGCCTGCCGCCCGGGTCGGTCCGTCACTCGGCGAGGGCAGCCACGGTCAGCGCCTGCGGGATGTAGTCGCTGACGTGGTAGAGGTGGAACTCCCAGGTGCCGGTGTTCTTCAGGCCGTTGTAGCGGGACAGGAACTCATTGTCGTGGAACAGCGAGTCGAAGGCGTCCTGGCTGCTCCATTGCGCCTGGTTGATCACGGTCTTGCCGTCGGTGCTTTTGTACAGCCGGCTCCACTGGAAGGCCGGGTAGGTGCGTGCCACGTACTGCACGGTGTCGCGCAGTACCTGCAGGGCAGCATCCTGCTGGCCCGGGTTCACGTGCACCACGTTCACCAGGAAGATGGCCTGGTCTTCGCCCGGTTGCGGGGCCTGGAACTGTTCGATCTGGGTCATGGGTGTCGCTCCTTGAGAGGTGTGAAGGTTCATTGCGCCAGCCGGGCGGAGATCGCCGGGCTGCCGTTTTCCCAAAGCAGGGGGTTGATGGATTCTGCGAAGCGCACTTCGTCGACGCGGCCGATGATCACGTCGTGGGAGCCATAGTCGACGCGTCGGTCCAGGGTGCAGACCAGGCTCGATTGCGCGTCCGCCAGGCAGGGCAGGCCCTGGATGTCTTCCCAGTGGCCGTGGGTGAAGCGCTCCGGGCCCTTGACCTGGCCGGCGAACACCGGCACCAGATGGCTGTGGCGGGCGCTCAGCAGGTTGACGCTGAAGCGCCCGGAGAGGGTCAGCGGGCTGTGCAGGCTGGCCGAGCGGTTGACACAGATCAGCAGCGCCGGCGGCGTGGTGCTGACCGAGACCACCGCCGTGGCGACCATGCCCACCGGGTCGTCGCCGTCGCGGCTGGCGATGATCGCCACGCTCGAGGTCAGCCGGCGCATGGCGCTCTTGAAGCGATCGGCGAGTTCGAGGGCATCGTCCTCGCCGTCGACCGGCAGGTGCGCGAGCGCACCGGCAACGGCCTGGGCCTGTGGGTATCCGCTCATGCCACCGCCTCCATGATCCGGCCCGGTTTGTACGGGGCGCGCTGTCCGGCCTGTTCCATCAGCGGCAGGACTTCCTTGACGAAACGTTGCAGGCCGCGCTGGTAGTCCAGCCAGGTCAGGTTGATGCCGTCCACGCCCAGGTCGGACCAGCGTTGCATCTGCTCGACGATCATCGGCGCGGTACCCACCAGCGGTACGCCGGCAAAGCCTGCCTTGAAATGGAAGCGGAAGCGCTCGGCGTCCTCTTCGTCCTTGAACATGCCGCTCTGCACGCCGATCTCGCGGGTCACGTTGTCCAGCGCAGCGTCGTCGCCATGCCGGGTGACGTAGTAGTCGAGTTGCTCATGGGCCTGCTCCAGGGTGTCCTCGTGGACCACATAGGCGTACACCCAGATCTGCAGGTCGCGGCCCTGCTCGCGGGCGAGGTCGCGGTAGCCCTGGATCTGCGCGCGGATGGTGTCGTCATCGTCCTCGTGCTTGAGGATCAGGAACGCGGCATCGCAATGGGTGGCACAGAACTGCTTGCCCCGCGCCGAGCCGCCGGCGTTCATCAGGAACGGCCGGTTCAGCGGCTTGGGTTCGGAATAGCCTTGCTTGACGTTGAAGAACTCGCCCTCGTAGTCGAAGTAGCCGTTGGCTTGCCAGGCGGTCTTGGCGATCTCGATCCACTCGTCGGCGTGGTCGTAGCGTTTGTCGTGGTCGCGCTGGTGGCCGTTGAACATGCCCATCTCCTGGCCGAACCAGCCGCAGATCATGTTCAGGCCGAAACGACCGCCGCTGATATGGTCGATGGTCGCTGCCTGCTTGGCGGCGAACAGCGGGTGCACGGTTGACAGGTGCGAGGTGGTGAACAGCGCGATCTGCTCGGTGACCGAGGCCAGGCCGGCGGCCCAGGTGTAGGTTTCGTAGGAAACGCCCATGGGGTTGCTGGCGCCTTCCCAGCCACGCCAGCGGCCCACCGGCAGCAGCAGTTCGAGGCCGGCGCGGTCGGCCAGGGTGGCGATCGCCAGGTTGCTTTGCCAGTCGGCGGCACGGTGGCGTTCCGGGGCGCTGGTCAGGGTGCAGCCGCCTTCGATGTTGAAGCCGAAGACGCCGAGCTTGATCTTGTTCTTGCTGTCGCGCACCGGGTTTGGCTTGCGGATGGACGGGGTTGCATTGGTCATGTCGTACGTACTCGCTGCAAGAAATATGGAAGGGTTCGCGGCTCAGGCGCCGGTGCGTTTTTCGCCGCTGGAGAGCCAGGGCTGGTCGTAGCGGTGCAGGGCGCGGGCCTGTTCCAGGGAATAGCCTTCGTTGACGCTCTGGATGATGTCGCGCTCGGTCTGCTCCACGGCCCGGGCGCGGCGGATCACCTCTTCGGCCTGGCCGGCGGGGATCACCAGGCAGCCGCTGCTGTCGCAGACCACCAGGTCGCCCGGGTGGACCGTCACCCCCGACACCTGCACCGGCACCTGGGCAGCCTTGAGCTGCACGCGGTTCTTCGCCGACTGCATGAAGCGCGCGCGGCTGAACAGCGGGTAGCCCAGGCGCTGGACGGTGTCGATGTCCCGCGCCGCGCCGTCGATCAGCGTGCCGCGGATGCCGCGGCTGACCGCCACGTGGGTGAGGATGTCGCCCCAGGTGGTGCAGTCGGTGCGTCCGGGATTGCTGGAAACGATGACCGCATCGGACGGCACGTCGTCGATGTAGTTGGCGGCGTTCCTGAAGCCGCTGCGTTCCTGCACCGGTTCGTACAGCACGGTGTAGGCAAAGCCGACGCAGCGGGTGCCGGGCACTTGCTGGTGCAGGCCGGCCAGGCCGCCGGAGATACCCAGGCTGTCGAGGGCATCCGACAGGCTGGCGGTATCCAGCGCTTCGCAGGCCTTGAGCAGGGCAGGGTCCTGGCGGACGGGCGACGTGATTGCGTTCATGCGTGGGCTCCTGTGTTCACGGTGTGCGGGGTGCGGCTGGCGCCGGCGTCGAGCTTCGCGGCCCATTCGAGGGTCTGCCGGACGATCACCGTTGCTACCTCGAAGGTGTTGGCGGTGCCGCCCAGGTCGTAGGTGCGGCAGGCGCTGCGTGCCACCTGGGCCACGGCGTTGCGGATCGCCAGGGCGGCCTGGGCATGGCCCAGGTGTTCGAGCAACAGGGCGACGGTGAGGAACATCGCGCTCGGGTTGGCCCGGTTCTGCCCGGCATAGGCGGGCGCGCTGCCATGCACCGGCTCGAAATAGGCACCCTGGGCGCCGATGTTGGCGCTGGGCGCCAGGCCCAGGCCGCCCATCACGCCGGCCCCGAGGTCGGAGAGGATGTCGCCGAACATGTTTTCCGCCACCACCACGCCGAAGCGCTCGGGGCGGCGCACCATCCACAGGGCGACGGCATCGACGTTGTCGATGGCGAAGCCGATGTCGGGATAGTCCGCCGCGACCGTTTCCAGGATGTCGCGGGCGAACGCGCCGCTGTAGCGCAGCACGTTGGGTTTGTCCGCCAGGGTGACGCGGTCATGCCCCTGCTCGCGGGCATGCTCGAAGGCGAAGCGGAACAGGCGCGTCAGCCCGGCGCGGGTCTGCAGGCGCACGGTCATGGTGGCGTCGTCCAGCCCGGCGCGGGTCCAGGCCGCGCCGTTGCGCTCGCGCTCCTCGAGAATCGGCGCGAAGGCCTCGGGAATGCTGGCGAAATCCAGCCCCGCGTACAGGCCCTCGGTGTTCTCGCGGATCACCGAGAAGCGGTAGCGGTTATCGCCCAGCACATCGGTCACCGGCCGCACATTGGCGAACAGGCCAAGTTTCTGACGCAACTGGATCACCGGCGAAACATACACTTTGCCACGGCCGCGAAGTGCCTCTGGAAGTTCCGCTTCGGCTTCGCGCAGGGGTTTGCTGGTGATCGCTCCCAATAAGGTCGCATCACTGGACTCGATCAGTTTCCAGGTGGTGTCGGGAATGCAATTTCCTTCCTTCTGCCAGCAACTCCAGCCGATGTCGCCGAAACGCAGGTCAATCGGAAGATCCAGGGCTTCGAATAACGGAAGTACCGCTTCGGTTACTTCGATGCCGATACCGTCGCCGGGCAATACTGCAACTTTCTGGCGCGGGCTCATTAAACAGTTCCTCCGCTGGCAAGGGGCGCTGATTGAACGCGCGACAAAGGTTTGATCAGCCGTTGTTCCTTGCTGTTGTCCTGTTCATGAAGAAGTTGCAAGGCATGGAAAGTTGAAGTCGGGTTATGCAGGCGGATCACTTCATCGAGGCGTTGTTGAACATCGAAGGGCATGTTGTAGGTGCCCATCATCAGGTCGGTCAGCGACAGCGGCAGGCTGCTGGCCGGCACGGTGTCGGCGGTGTGCTGCGACAGGTGCAGGGTGCTGGCCAGGTCGTAGTCGTTGCGGATCCCGGCACGGTGCAGGTAGGCGACGAAGACGCCCAGGTGCAGGTTGCCGGCGCCCTTGCCCATGCCGCACACCGAGGCATCGATGTACTCGGCGCCGGCATCCATGGCGGCGATGGCGTTGGAAAGGGCCAGGGACAGGTTGTTGTGGGCATGGAAGCCCAACGGGATCAGGACCCGGCTGGAAATGCGGCTGATCAGCCGATCAACGTCGGCCGGGATCATGTTGCCATTCGAGTCGGCGAACACCAGCACGTCTGCCCCGGCGCTTTCCGCCCGCAGGCTCATGTCGGAGATTTCCCCGGGGCCGAGGGTGGTGACATGGGTGATGTTGGCGCTGACCTGGAAGCCATGGGCCTTGGCCAGGCGCAGCGTGGCCAGGCCGTCCTCCAGGCGGTCACGGCGCAGGCATACGCGGATCATCGATACGCCGTGCTCGCGCAGCAACTGGAAGTCGCTGGCATCGACGTTATGCGGATGGACCATGACGCACAGGGCGATGCGGCCCTGGGCGGCGGCCTGCAGGGCCTCCAGGTAGCGCGCGTCCACCGCGCTGGTCAGGCCGTGTTCGCGCTTGGGGGCGAAGGGGCCGTTGCGATAGCCGATTTCACAATAGGGAATACCGGCATCGATCATTTGCGAAATGGCGGACTGGGCGTAGTCCACCGTGAAGTTGAAGTTGTTGCGGTAGCCGCCGTCACGCAGCGTGACATCGATAATCTTTATCTGGTTCATGAACACAGTCCCTTTATCATGTTTCGAAGGCACGCAAGTGTGCCGCTTTTACTTCGAATAAAACCGAGGTCACCAGGAGTAGCAATGTCGTGTACGACCGAATGCATATAACGATCCGTCGGCAGAGGTATCGTTATATGCATATGGCCGCTTTGCTTATTATTATGGAAGTGTGGCAGCAACGTGATACAGCGAAGTCATGGCATTTGCGGTGTTGTATACGCCTGACCAGGTTGGATACTGGACAATACAGCCGGGTATGTAAACAGGTTGTTTTTAACAGTGGCTGTTAAAAAATTCACAACGCACGGCGATAAACCACTTTATTCATGGTGGGCGGCAAAACAATCGATAAGGAAGTCCATCATTGCGCGGATACCGGGGGCAGTGCGCATATCGCGGTGAACCACCAGCCAGAGTTCCGCGTGCAGGGGACGTTCCTCGATCGCCACCCGCTGCAGGCCACCCTGGGCACCGGCCATGAACACCGGCAGCAAGGCGATGCCGGCACCGGCCCTGGCCGCCTCGGCCTGTACGTCGAACGACTTGACCCGCAGCACCACGGGGCGCTGTCCGGCGGCGTGCTCCAGCCAGATGCGCTGCGGCGAGGGCTCCTGGTCATCGTCGTGGGCGATGAATTCATAGTCCGCTTCGCTGCGGCCCTGCAGGTAGGCGGGGGCGGCGAAGAAACCGAAATCCAGGGTGCCGATCTTGCGCACCACCAGGTCGGTCTCGGTCGGTCGCCCGACACTGATGGCGATGTCCGCCTCGCGCCGCGCCATGGACGCCATGCGCAGGCTGGAGAGGATGCGCACGTTGACGTCCGGGCACTGCTCGCGCAGCCGCCCCAGGTGCGGGGCGATGAAGTGGGTGGCCAGGTGCGGCGGGGTGCTGAGGGTGATGTCCGCCACCCGCTCCGTGCGGATGGCGCACACCGTGCGGCTGAGGGCGCAGGCGGTTTCCTGCATGCGGTTGCCCAGCTGGGCGATGCGCTCGCCGTTTTCGGTCAGCTCGTAGCGGTGGCTGCGACGGTCCACCAGGCGGATCTTCAAGGCACTTTCCAGGGCGGCGATGCGCCGTGACACCGTGGCGTGCTCGACATTCAGCACACGGGCGGCGGCGGCCAGGGAACGTATGCGGGCAAAGGCAATGAAGTAGCGCAGGTTCTCCCAGTCGAACTGGGTGCTGTCCACGGCAAAATCCATGGGCTGCGCGGTGCTGAGCGAAGAGGTACTGACATCCATTTCGTGACTCCGTCCTAGGCGATGGAAACTGCAAAAGGAAAACCGTGGCTCGCCACGGTTTTCCAGTCACTCACTCTAGTGCAAAACCGCTCGGGTTTCTGGCTCGGGTTCCACCGGCCGAGCGCCGTACATCAACACTTTGGCGGCGATGGTCGCTGCGGCCAGGGCGCAGAACAGCAGGCCGGAGAGGATGGTGCCCTGCATGCCCAGGCGCTCCAGGAACCAGCCACCGGTGGTAGCGCCCAGGGTCACCCCCAGGTTGATGAACGAGATGTACAGGCCGGTGACGAACTCGGGTGCCTCGGGGGCCTCCGAGGTGAGCCAGACCTGGGTGACGATCAGGCCGCTGGTGTGGGTCGCCCCCCACAGCACCACGATGATGATCATCGGCACGATCGCCGGGCTGGCGAAGAAGTGCAGGAGCAGGTACGCCGCGCCGAGCATGATCGGGTGCATCAGCGTGGTACCCACCTTGCTCCGCGCCAGCAGGCGCCCGGCCAGCAGGTTGCCGGCGACACCGCCGACGCCGAACAGGATGAGCATGGCGCTGATCACCTCGCCGCTCATGCCGGCCTCGCGGGACAGGTACTCGGCGCTGTAGGCATACACCGAGAACATCGCCCCGAAGATCAGCGTGGAGGCAAGGATGTTCAGCCACAGGGTCGGCTTGCGCAGGATCGCCAGTTGCTTGCCGTAGGGCGCCCGTTGCCCGGCGAAGGTGTCGGGCAGGCGGGCGATGATGCCCAGGCCGGCGATCACGTTCACGGCGGTGCAGAACAGGAACGCTGCCTCATAGGAAAAGCGCGCGGCGATCCAGGTGGTGATCGGCACGCCGAAGACCATGCCCATGCTGGTGCCGACGAAGGCCTTGGCGGTCGCCTGGGTTGCCTGCTCCTTGGGGTACAGCGACACCACCGCGACGAATGCCAGCGAGAAGTACACCGGGTGGAAGAACGCCGGGATGATCCTCAGCAGCGCCAGGGACTCGTAGTTCGGCGCGTAGGCCGACAGCGCGCTGGCGGCGGCGAAGATGAACAGCGACAGGGTCAGCACGCGCTTGCGGTTGTAGCGCGAGAACAGCAGCACCATGAACGGCCCGAACACCGCGATGATCAGGGCGAACAGGCCGACCAGGAAGCCGGCCTGGGAAGCGCTGACGCTGTAGCGTTCGATGATCACCGGGAGGATCCCGACCACGCCGAACTCGATGGTGTAGACCCCGAACAGGCCCAGGGCGATGAAGAACAGTGGGTTGAACATTTTCACGGTCGATCCTCCAGGGTCACGATGATCTTGCCGAACTGCTCGCCGGCCTCCAGGTACTCATGGGCCTGGACAATCTCTTCGAAGGGGAACGTGCGGGCGATCACCGGGACCAGGCTGCCGTCCTCCAGGCCGCTGGTAACGAAGGCCTTGCCCTGGCGGAACAGCTGCGGATCGTTGACCACCTCGTGCAGCAGGTAGCCGCGCAAGGTCAGGCTCTTGCCCAGCACGGTGAACAGCGGGAAGGGCGACGGTTCGCTGCTCAGCGCGCCGTACTCGATGATGATCCCGCCGCGCGCGGTGGCCTCGGCCAGGCGCGCGATGACCGGGCCGCCGACCGGGTCGAAGACCACCCGCACACCGTTGCCGTCAGTGATCTGCGCGACCCGGGCGACCAGGTCTTCCTGGTCGCTGACGATCACCTGCACCGCGCCGGCGGCCAGCAGCTTGCGCACCTTGTCCTCGCCCCGGGTCACGGCAATCGGGATCGCGCCCAGCCGGTTGGCGATCTGGATCGCCGCCAGGCCGACGCTGCTCGAAGCCGCGGTGATCAGCACGTGGTCGCCTGCGCCCACGCCGGCTACCGCCACCAGCGCACCCCAGGCGGTGAGGTATTGCATCCACACGCCGGCGGCCTGCTGCATGTCGAGGTTGTCCGGGTGGCGCACCAGCATGGCCGCCGGCACCACCGCCTGCTCGGCATAGGTCCCCCATTGGGCGATGCTCGACGGCGGCACCAGGCTCACCGCATCGCCAATCCGCACGTCGCGTACGCCTTCGCCGACCGCCTCGACCAGCCCGGCCGCTTCGTAGCCCAGGCGGCTGGGGAAATCGGCCTGCTCCAGGTACTGGCCGCGGCGGAACATGGACTCGGCGCGGTTGAGGCCGATGGCCTTGACCCGGATACGCACCTCATCGGGGCCGGGCTGGGGCTCCGGCAATTCTTCGATCCGCAGGACCTGTGGATCACCGTACTCATGGAAGCGAACGACACGTGTCATGGTATTTCTCGCAAGGTTGGCAAAGTCGCAGTCTATGGGCGCGTCCAATGAAGAAAAACGCGCTGGAGTTCCGCTGTTAATGGACAGGAATGTCCGCAATCCTCGTCGGGCGCGGTTGGGCCAGACGGCTGGCGAGGTTGCGCACCAGCACATAGAACAGCGGGGTGAACAACAGGCCGAAGGCCGTCACGCCGAGCATCCCGAAGAACACCGCCACGCCCATGGCCTGGCGCATTTCCGCGCCGGCACCGGTGGACAGCACCAGGGGCACCACGCCCATGACGAAGGCGATCGAGGTCATCAGGATCGGCCGCAGGCGCAGCCGGCTGGCCTCTCGCGCCGCACTGGCGATGCTGTGGCCCTGGCGTTCCAGTTCGCGGGCGAACTCGACGATGAGGATGGCGTTCTTCGACGCAAGCCCCACCAGGACCATCAGGCCGATCTGGGTGAAGATGTTGTTGTCGCCGCCGGTCAGCCACACGCCGGCCAGCGCCGACAGCACCCCCATGGGCACGATCAGGATCACCGCCAGGGGCAGCAGTAGGCTTTCGTACAACGCCGCCAGCACCAGGAACACCAGCAGGGTGCTGACCGCCAGCACCCAGGCACTGCTGTCACCGGCCAGGCGTTGCTGGTAGGTCAGGTCGGTCCATTCCATGCGGATGCCCTGGGGCAGGGTGTCGCGGGCGATGTGTTCGATGGCGGCTTCGGCCTGGCCCGACGAATAGCCCGGCGCGGGCGCACCGTTGACGTCCGCCGCGGTGAAGGCGTTGTAGTGCACGACCATTTCCGGCCCGTAGCCCTGGCCCACGCTGAGCAGGGTCGAGAGCGGCACCATGTCGCCATGGGCATTGCGCACCTTGAGCCGGGTGATGTCCTCGGGGTTGGCGCGAAACGGCGCATCGGCCTGGGCGCGCACCTGGTAGACCCGGCCGAACAGGTTGAAGTCGTTGACGTACAGCGAGCCCAGGTAGATCTGCAGGGTTTCGAACACATCCGTCACCGACACCCCGAGTTGCTTGGCCTTGACCCGGTCCAGGTCGACGTCCAGTTGTGGCACGTTGATCTGGTAGCTGGAGAACAGCGGCCCCAGTTCCGGCGCCTTGGCGGCCTCGGCCATGAACGCCTTCAGGGCACTGTCGAGGGCGACGTGGCCGAGGCTGGCGCGGTCCTCGATCTGCAGCTTGAAGCCGCCCAGGGTACCCAGCCCCAGCACCGGCGGCGGTGGGAACACGGCGGTGAACGATTCGCTGATCGCGCTGAACTGGCCATTGAGTTCGGCGGCGATCCGGTTGGCCCCCAGCGCCTCGCCGGAGCGTTCGGCGAATGGCTTGAGGATCACGAAGATGATCCCCGAGCTCGACGAGTTCATCAGGCCGTTCACCGACATCCCGGGGAATTCCAGGGTGTGGGCCACGCCCGGATGCTTGAGGGCGATGTCGTTCATCTTCTGGATCACCGCTTCGGTGCGGTCCAGCGAGGCGCCGGCGGGCAGTTGCGCGAAGCCCACCAGGAACTCCTTGTCCTGGGCCGGGACGAACCCGGTCGGCAGGCTGTGGCCGAGCCAGGCGCAGGCTGCCAGCAACACGCCGAACAGCGCCAGGGTCCGGCCCTTGTGCGCCAGCACGCCGCGCACGCCGTTGCCATAGCGCGCTTCGGCGCTACGGAAGCGGGCATTGAAAGCGCTGAAGAAACGCCCGGCGAGGCGGTCGATCGCGCGCTCCAGGGCATCCTTCGGCGCGCCGTGGGGCTTGAGCAGCAGGGCGCACAGGGCCGGCGACAGGGTCAGCGAGTTGAAGGCCGAGATCACCGTGGAAATGGCGATGGTCAGGGCGAACTGGCGATAGAAGCCACCCGACAGGCCGGGCATGAACGCCAGTGGAATGAACACGCAGACCAGGGTCAGGGTAATGGCGATGATCGGCTTGCTGACTTCCATCATCGCCTTGTGCGTGGCCTGGCGTGGCGACAGGCCCTGGGCGATGTTGCGCTCGACGTTTTCCACCACTACGATGGCGTCGTCCACCACGATGCCGATCGCCAGCACCAGGCCGAACAGCGACAGGGCATTGATGGAAAAGCCGAAGGCCAGCAGCACGGCCAGGGTGCCGACGATCGACACCGGCACCGCCAGCAGAGGAATCACCGAGGCGCGCCAGGTCTGCAGGAACAGGATCACCACCAGCACCACCAGGACGATGGCTTCGAACAGGGTGCTGATCACCGCATTGATGCTCGAACGCACGAACTGGGTGGGGTCGAAGACGATCTTGTAATCGACGCCCGCCGGCATGTCGGCCTTGGCATCGGCCATGATCGCCCGCGCCCGGGCGGAGATGTCGAGGGCGTTGCCGCCGGCCATCTGGAACACCCCGAAGCCCACCGCCGGCTGGCCGTCCACCAGCGAACGCAGGGCGTAGGTGGAGGCGGCCAGCTCGATGCGGGCGACATCGCGCAGGTAGGTGACGCCGCCGTCGGGCAGGCTCCTGACCACGATCCGGGCGAACTCTTCCTCGGTCTTCAGGCGGCCCTGGGTGTTCACCGACAACTGCAGCGGCACCCCGGCCTTCATCGGCGAGGCGCCGATGACCCCGGCCGCGACCTGCACGTTCTGCTCGCGGATCGCCTGTACCACTTCGCCGGCGCTGAGGCCGCGCTGCGCCACGCGATCGGGGTCGATCCAGATGCGCATGGCATAGTCGCCACCGCCCCAGATGCGCACCTCGGCGACGCCGGGGATGCGTTCGAGCTGGCTCTTGATATTGAGGATGCCGTAGTTGCGCAGGTAGTTGGCGTCGTACGCGTTGTTCGGCGACACCAGGTGGATGGCCAGGGTCTGGGTGGAGGACGACTTGCTGGTGTTGACCCCCAGGCTCAGCACGTCCGGCGGCAGGCGCGGCAGCGCCTCGGAGACGCGGTTCTGCACCAGTTGCTGGGCCTTGTCCGGGTCGGTACCGAGGGCGAAGGTGACGTTGATCGCCAGGCTGCCATCGCTGTTGGCCTGGGATTGCATGTACAGCATGCCTTCCACGCCGTTGATGCGCTCTTCCAGCGGCGCGGCCACGCTTTGCGCCACCACCTCGGGGTTGGCCCCGGGATACTGGGCGTTGACCACGATCAGCGGTGGCACCACGTCGGGGTACTCCGATACCGGCAGGCGCGTCAGCGCCAGCAGGCCGGCGAGCAGGACCAGGGCGCTGAGCACGCCGGAGAAGATCGGGCGGTCGATAAAGAATGCGGAGATATTCATCATTGCTGCGCCTGTGGTCGGGAGGGCACCTGGACCGGCGTGACCTGGCTGCCTGGCGTGGCCAGGTGCAGGGAGCTCACCACCACCTGTTCATCGGGCTCGATGCCCTGGTCGATGACCCGCAGCGCACCCTGGCGGATGCCGGGCTTGACCTGGCGGTACTGCACGCGGCCCTCGGCATCGACCACCAGCACGTATTTCTTGTCCTGGTCGGTGCCGATGGCGCTGTCGTCCACCAGCGTGGCCGGCCGGCTGGCGCTGCCCGGCAGCAGCACCCTGGCGAACAGCCCAGGGCGCAGCTCGCCGTTGGCGTTATCGAAGCTGGCCCTGACCCGGATGGTGGCCGAACGGGTATCCAGGCGGTTGTCCAGGGAACTCAGGGTGCCCTGGCGCGGGTAGCCTTCCTCGTGGGCCAGGCCGAGCCTGACCGGTACCGGCTCGCCACCCGGGCGGTTGCCCAGGTAGCGCAGGAAGGTGGTCTCGTCCACGTCGAAGTCGGCATAGATCGGCGAGATCGACACCAAGTTGGTCAGCGCCGTCGAGCGTTCGCCGACATCGACGATGTTGCCCGGGGTGACCTCTACCCGCGAAGCACGCCCGTCGAACGGCGCCAGGATGCGGGTGTGCTCCAGGTCCAGGCGCGCCAGTTCGACCCGCGCCTGCGCCTCGTCGACCCGGGCCCGGGCTTCGTTGGCGCTCTGCACGCGTTTGTCCAGGTCGGTCTTGGCGATCGCATTGCTGTTGATCAGGTGCTCGTAGCGTTGCAGTTCCTTGTCCGCGAACTGGCTCACCGAACGTGCCGCCACCAGCGCCGCCTGGGCCTGTTGCAGGGCGGCGGCGTAGGGGCGCGGGTCGATCTGGAACATCAGGTCGCCCTTGCGCAGCAGTGCGCCATCCTTGAAATGCACGCTGACCAGGGTGCCGGCCACCAGCGGCTTGATCACCACCGTGTCGGTGGCGACCAGGCGGCCGGTGTAGCCCTGCCAGTCAACCACGTCGCGGCTGACCGCGTTCATCACCTGGACTTGCGGCAGCGGCGCCGGGGCGTTGGTGGCCTGGGCCCGGGGTGCGCGCAGGCCCATGGCGACCCCGGCGAGCGCTATGAGGGTCAAACCGGCCAGCGCCCAGGCGGGCACGCCGGTCAATTTGCGAAGGTACGAAGACATGGCAAGCATCCTTTCGAATGGAGTGGTTCAGGCCAGGGGCACGCCCAGTGGCTGTGGCGCCGGACGGGCCTTGCCCCAGCGGCGCATGGCGGGTTGCTCGACGAAGGCGAACAGCAGCCAGCCGCCCAGCAGCGACAGGGCGAACGTGGCGATGAGGATCAAGGCGGCGGGGCCGGCAGCGAAGGTCTGGCCGCCGAGCAGGTTGGTCACGCAGGTCATGATCAGCAGGTGGATCATGTAGAAGCCGAACGAGATCTCGCCCAGCCAGACCATCAGCGGATGACGGAACCAGGAGCGGCGCCGGGTCACATCGGCCGCCGCCAGGCTGGTGATCAGCAGGGCGATGGGGATCACGGTGGTCAGCGACAGGCTATAGATGAAGGGCACTTCGCCGGCGAGGAAATAGGCCAGCGCCGCCAGCGCCAGTGTCGGCGCGACCGGGATCGCCGGCCAGCGCCCGGCCATGAGAATGCGCGCCATCAGCATGCCGAGCACGAACTCGAACAGGCGCAGCGGCGGGAAGTAGTAAGCCAGCCACCACTGTTCGAGGGAGATCGGGTACTCGGCGATCTGCGGCGTGGCGCCGACGAACCTGGCGATCGCCCAATGGGTGGCGGCCAGCGCGCCCACGGTCAGGCCCGCGCTCAGCCACAGGCGCTCCTCGCGAACTTTCCACAAGGCCCGCAGCAGGAACGGGAAGGCCAGGTAGAACAGCAGTTCGCAGCACAGCGACCAGGATGGCCCGTTGACGCTGAGGAACACCGACATGTCCGGCACCCAGGCATGCACCAGCACCAGGTTGGGCAGCCAGGCGCCGATGGCCCCCAGCGGCACGGCGAACAGCACCATCGCCAGGACGAAGGTCACCAGGTGGTTGGGGTAGATCTTCACCAGGCGCCGGCGCCAGAACGCTACCAGGGTGTCGTTGCGCCGCGCCGACCAGGTGATCACGAAGCCGCTGAGGACGAAGAAGAACGACACCCCGGTCCAGCCGCCGACGCTGAACAGGCGCTGGAAGCCTGCGATGATGTCGGGGTCGGCGAAGGGGTTGAAACCAATGATCTTGGTCAGGGAGGCGTGGAAGAAGAACACCAGGGCTGCGGCGATGAAACGAAACCCGGTGAGGGAATCCAGGCGCGCGTGGGGGTGCTGGTGGTACAGGTGTGAATGCGTCATGAGTCGATACCTTTCATTAAAGATCCGGCGCCGTCGGGGATCGACGGGCCTGGTCAATTCCATGGGGCAGCTAGACGGGGCCACTCAAGCGGCATTCGCAGCAGGACCGGCGGGGTGGCCGGTCCTGTAGTCATGGGCTCCTTGTTTGCAGCGTGCAGGCGGGTGGGGTCAGGCGCCGTAGACGGCGTTGCACAGATCGACGGTGAACTGGCCGAACATGCCTTCGAAGGCGGTGTTGGTGAAGGCCACGACCGATAGTTGCTGCGCCGGATCGACGAACCACGAATGGCCGAAGGCGCCGCCCAGGCGCCAGGTGCCGACGGATTCCGGGGTCTGCGCGGCCTGTGGGTCGGTCAGCACGGTGAAGCCCAGGCCGAAGCCGCGGCCGGGCCAGTTGGCCAGTTCCAGTTGGCCGGTCTGCACACTGCCCAGTTCCTTCACCAGGCTCGCCGGCATCAGGGCGCCGCCACCCTGGCGCAGGGTTTCGAGCAGGACCAGGAACTCCCCGGCGGTGCCGACCATCCCCGAGCCGCCGGACGCATAGGCGTTGTCATCCAGGACACGGTCGGCGTCCATGCGAATGCCAGCGGTATTTTCGAATACCTCGATCACCTCGACGCCCTGCATGCGTCGTGGCGCCGGCTCGGCATTCAGGTAGGCGGCGGTCAGGCGCGAGCGGTCCGCCACCTGGAAGCGCGTATCGGTCAGGCCCAGGGGCTTGCTCACCAGTTGCTCGATCGCTTCGGCCAGGCCGGTCTCGGTGACCCGTTCGATCAAGGCACCGAGCACATCGGTGGCGATCGAGTAGCCCCAGTCGGTGCCCGGGCGATACAGCAGCGGCGCGGTGGCCAGGCGGCGGATGTTCTCTTCCAGGCTCAACGGGGCGTTTTCCAGTCCGTCGCAGACCCCGGCGCGGGCATAGGCGCCGCCGCCCTGGGCTTCAAGGAAGCCGTAGCCCAGGCCCGCCGTGTGGCTGAGCAACTGGCGCACGGTGATGGCTACGCGCGTGCCGTCGGCCAGGGTTGGCTGGAACTCCGGCAACCAGCGGGCGATAGGGTCGTCCAGGCCGATGCGGCCTTGGGCGACCAGGGCCAGGGCGGCGGCGGAGGTGATCGGCTTGGTCACCGAGGACAGGCGGAACAAGGCGTCGGCGCGCATGGCGAGGCCGGCCTCGCGGTCGGCCAGGCCGACGGCCCGGCGGTAGGTGACTTCGCCGCGGCGGGCCACCAGGACCACGGCGCCGACCAGGCGCTGTTCATTGATGGCGCTGTCCAGCGCGGCGTCGATGCGTGCCTGCATCGGGTCGGTGGCGACGGCGTTGGCGAGCTGGATGGTTTGTTTGACGGTCATGTCTGCATTTCCCTGCTGTAGTAGACGGCGCCATGCTAGGGCGCGGACATCTGCGGAAACAGAGGCTAGAATTCCGGACACATCGGACATCGGGTTCCGTAATCAGGAGCCCAGGACTCAAGGACAGAGCGTGGATAACCTCAGTGGTATCTCGGTTTTCGTGCAGGTTGCCGAAACCCGGAGTTTCGTGGCGGCGGGGCGGCAATTGGGCGTTTCGTCATCGGCCATCGGCAAGAGCATCGCCCGCCTCGAGCAGCGTCTCGGGGTCAGGCTGTTCCACCGCAGCACCCGCAGCATCAACCTGACTGCCGAGGGCGCGCTGTTTCTCGGGCGCTGCCAGCGTGTGCTGAATGAACTGGAGGCGGCGGAGCTGGAACTGTCCAGCAGTAGCAGCGAGCCGCGGGGCAAGCTGCGGGTCAGCCTGCCGCTGGCCGGGCAGTTCCTGTTCAGCCTGTTGTCCGGCTTCGCCAATCGCTACCCGGACATCCATCTGGAGCTGGACTTCAGTGATCGCCTGGTGGACGTGGTGGAGGAGGGCTTCGATGCGGTGATCCGCACCGGCGCCCTCAACGACTCGCGCCTGGTGGCCCGGCGCCTGGGCGCGTTCCGCTTCCTGCTGGTGGGCGCCCCGGGCTATTTCCAGGCCCACGGCGAGCCGCGCTGTGCCGACGACCTTGGCCAGCATGACTGCCTGCTGTACCGCGTGCCCTCCACCGGCAAGCTCGAGCGTTGGCCGCTGCCGGAGCAGGCGCCCAATGGCCCGCAGAACCTGCGCGTGGTGCTGGTGTGCAACAACATCGACATGCTGCTCAACGCGGCGCTGGCCGGGCGCGGCATTGCCTGCCTGCCCGAGTTCTCGGTCAAGGCCGCGCTCGATGCCGGGCAATTGCAGGCGGTGCTGACCGAGGAAGTGACCCGCACTATCCACTTCAGCGTGTTATGGCCGCCTAGCCGGTTCATTGCGCCGAAGCTGCGGTGTTTTGTGGATTTCATTTCCATGCATATGTGAGGGGGGGCTGGTCCTTGTGGTGCTGGTGCTGGTGCTGGTGCTGGTGCTGGTGCTGGGTATTGGGTGTTGATCCGTTTGCTTGGGCGACGCTGAGTCACCTTTTCGCCCTTACGGCGACCCACTTTTGAAGAGCGCAAAAGTGGGCAAAACGCTCTTGCTCCTACATCCGGCCCTCCGCTTCGCTCCGGGTCCCTTCCTTCCGCACTGATTCCAGGGGCCGCGCCATAGGGCAGGAGCCCGTATGGCGCGGCCCCCGGAATCAGCGCGGAGGGAGGGAGCCCGGAGCGAAGCGTAGGGCCGGATGTGGGAGCGAAAGCGTTTTGTCGGACCGCCGAACCGCCACTTTTGCGCTTTTCAAAAGTGGGTCGCCGTAAGGGCGAAAAGGTGACTCAGCGTCGCCGGAGCAAACGGATCAACACCCAATACCCTGCACCAACACACCAAAGCCAACCACTTACCGCTCGGTCAAACGAATAATCTGCCTGGCACAAAACGCCCCGGTGAGAATCACCCCGAACAGCCGCAAGGTCTGCATGGCCAGAACCAGGCCGACATCCGCGTGGGTTTCCACCGCGATGATGGCCATGGCATCCAGCCCGCCGGGGCTGGTGGCCAGGTACATGGACAGGAAATCGGTTCCGGCGACACGGGCGAGCAGCCAGGCGCAGCCCGCGCAGAGGAGGATCAGCACCAGCGCGCCGCTGATCATCGCCGGCAGGCGTTTGCCCACGTAGCCCAGGGTCTGGCGGTCGAAGCGCAGGCCGATGTAGCAGCCGATGGCACCGTAGGCGAAGGCCAGCAGCCATCCGGGCATTTCGATCACCAGCACACCGCCCAGTTGCAACGCGCCGCCAATCAGCAGCGGCATGAGCAGGGCGCCGGCGGGCATGCGGTTGCCGAGGGTGATGCCCAGCAGGATCACCAGCAGGCCCAGGGCCAGGTTGACCGGGGCCGGATCGCTGACCCGCGCCGCGGCGACCAGCCCCTCGGCCGGGGACACGCCCAGGGCATGGCTGACCAGCGAACCGACCATCACCACGCACACCACCCGCACGTACTGCATGGTCGCCACCACCCGCCCGTCGGCACCGTATTCCTCGGCCATCGACACCATCGCCGAGGCGGCGCCCGGCGCCGTGCCCCAGGCCGCGGTGCTGCCGGGAATCCCGCCGAAACGTACGGTGCCCAGGCCGACCAGGGCGCTCAGCACCACGGTCACCAGGGTGGCGAACAGCATCAACGGCCAGGCCTGGGCCAGCGACACCAGCACTGCCCAGGTCACCGAGTGGGCGACCAGCAGCCCGACGCAGCCCTGGCCGAAGCGGAACACCTGGCGATGCAGGTGCAGGTTGGCGCCGCTGACGCCGAACACGATGGCCACCAGCATGGGGCCGAGGAACAGCCCGGCGGGCACCGACAACGCATGGAGCAACTGGCCCGTGGCGCCGGCGCTCAGCGCCAGCATCAGCCAGCGCAGCCAGGAAGGTCGGGGAGGGCGCTCCATAGAGGGGGAAGGCAAGGTCGAAGGTCTCCTGCAGATGGGACAGCGACCGGGACGCAGCCCGGCCGGCAGGAAAATTATCGACGTCGCCAATCATCAAGTCTATTTTCTACTTTCGATCAATCGATAACTGAAATTCATGAATCATGGACCTTCGCGACCTTAAGTATTTCGCCACCATCGCCGAGCTCGGCCACCTCGGCAAGGCGGCGGAGAAGCTCAACCGCAGCCAGCCGGCCTTGAGCAAGAGCATCCAGCGCCTGGAGGAGTCCCTCGGTGCGCGCCTGTTCAAGCGCGACGGTCGGCGCATCAGGCTCACCGATGTCGGTGAACTGTTGTTGGCGCGGGGGCGGCAATTGCAGATGAGCATCGCCGAGACCGAGCGCGAAATCCGCGATTTCGCCGGCGGCCTGACCGGCACCCTGCGCCTGGGCTGCGCGGCGAGCATGGCCGAATACCTGCTGCCGCAGCTCACCGCCGCGTTGCTGGAGCGGGCCCCGGAACTGGTGGTGAAGCTGTCGATCGCCCAGGATGACGTGCTCAGGGAATCGCTGCGCGCAGACCGGCTGGATGTGATCATTTGCCCTTTGGTCACGGATGATGAGCACTTCGTCTCCTACCCGGTACTCGAGGATGAAATGGTCGTCGTGGCCAGCGTCGATCATCCGCTGTGGGACGCGCCGATCCAGATGAAGGACCTGTGCCGCTACCGCTGGGTGCTTGGCGGGCCTACCGTCAGTGCCAGGCGCTGGATCGACAATGCCTTCATCGCCCAGCAGTTGCCGGTGCCGCAGGTGCAGGTCGAGACCAACTCCATTTCCCTGCTGCCGCGGCTGATCGCCCGGACCCGGCTGCTGAGCTTCGTCGCCCGCGAGATCCTCGAGCATGGACAAGGCATGTCGCGTCTGCGCGAGGTGCCGCTGGCGCAGACCACCATGCAGCGTTCCATCGGTATTTCCCTGGCGGCGGGCCGCTACGTTGCGCCGGCGGCGGCAGCGCTGGTGGAGTTGCTGAAGGCAGACGGGCGACGGTTTTTCGGCGAGGCGTGAGGCGGTGGTGCAGTACCTCCTCCTTGATGCATGCGCAAGGCATCGACCGGACAATCTCGCGATACAAGGTGCGCACATCAAGCCGCCTGCAGCAGATGTGCAGATGCCCATGCTACGAATCCATCCGCAGACACAAGAACGGCGCCCGCTTTCGTCCAGCCGGGCGCCGTTCTTGTAAAGGCCGTTGAGGTGCAGCGCCTAGGCGGTGCTGGCTTTTCCGGCCTGCTCCTGCTGGCGCTTGCGCCCGATCACCAGGATCATTACGCCACCCAGGGTGCAGAGCAGGGCAAGCGGCATAAGGGCCAGGGCGTAGCTGCCGGTGGCGTCATGGATGGCGCCGTAGGCATTGACCATCAGGCCGCCGCCGATCAGGTTGGCCATCGCCCCGACGGCCGCCAGCCCGGCTGCTGCGGTAGAGGACGATAGCCAGCCGGAAACCAGGGCCCAGAACGGTCCCTTCGCCGAGTAGGCGCCCACCAGGACCATGGTCAGCATGACCACCGTTGCGCCGAGCGATGTGGTGAACAGGGTCATGAGCAGGCCCGCAGCGATCAGCAGCAGGGTCATTGCAGTGTGCCAGCGACGTTCCCCGGTGCGGTCGGAGCTGCGTCCCCAGAGAATCATCAGGACCGAGGCGACGCCGTAGGGAATGGCGTTCACCAGACCGATCTGCATCGAGTCGAGGCCGAAGGTTTTCAGCAGTTGCGGGCCCCATACGCTCATGGTGCTGCCGGCGGCGGACGCTCCCGAGTAGATCAACGCCAGCACCCAGATGTCCTTGTGACGCAGCAGCTTCCACAGGGAAATATGCCCGATCGCGGTTTTCCTCGCGGCCTCCTGCGCCAGGCGTGTGCTCAGCCACGCGCGCTGTTCGTCGCTGAGCCACCTGGCCTGTTCGGGCCGGTCCGTCAGGACGAACAGGCAAGCGATGCCGAGCAGTACCGCCGGGATGCCTTCGAGGATGAACAGCCAGTGCCAGCCGCGCATGCCCATCCAGCCATCGAGGCTGAGCAGCAGGCCGGACAGCGGCGAGCCGACGAAGTTGGCGGCGGGGATGGCCACCATGAAAATCGCCACCATGCGCGCGCGGTAGGCCGACGGCAGCCAGTAGGTGAGGTAGAGCAGTACGCCGGGGAAGAAGCCCGCTTCGGCTGCCCCCAGCAGAAAGCGCATGACGTACAGCGAGTTGGCGCCCTGGACGAATGCCGTACCGGCGGAGATCAGGCCCCAGGTCACCATGATCCTGGCGATCCAGATGCGTGCGCCGTATTTCTGCATGGCCAGGTTGCTGGGCACTTCGACCAGGAAGTAGGCGAAGAAGAACAGGCTGCTGGCAAAGCCGAAGACCTTTGCGGTCAGACCGAGGTCTTCGTTCATTTGCAGGGAGGCCATGCCGATGTTGCCGCGATCGATGATCGCGAACAGGTAGCAGAGCATAAGGAAGGGCAGCAGTCGCCAGGCGACACGGTGCATGGTGCTGCGTTCGAGTTCGTCCGGGACGGGCGTCGCTGGGGGCATGATGTTCTCCAATTGTTGTTTTTCTGGAGTGGTGCGATTTGAAGGCGCTTTGCTTCGCTAGGGAAAGCGCCGGGTGTCGGATCAGTCGTTCATCAGATGGCGATTCACCACGCAGCGCGGGTCCAGGGGCTTGCCGCCCCAGGCGTCGAGGACCTGTCCCACGGCGACCACGCCGACCCGGTCGCGGGCTTCGGCAGTGTTGGCGCCCACGTGTGGCGTGGCGACCAGGGTTGGCAGGCCCCACAGCGGGCTGTCGGCAGGTGGCGGTTCGGGGTTGAAGGTGTCCAGGCCGGCCCCGGCGATTCTGCGCTCGCCCAGGGCTTGCACCAGCGCGTCGGTGTCGACCAGTTCGCCGCGTGCGGTGTTGATCAGGATGCTGCCGGGGCGCATGCGCGCGAACTGCGCGGCACCGATCAGGTTGCGGTTGGCCTCGGTCAGTGGGCAATGGAGGCTGATGATATCGCTCTCGCTCAACAACCGATCGAAATCTTCTTCGCGCTCGACGTTGCTGCGTTGCGGCAGCGCCTTCAAGTAGGGGTCGAAGACCTTGACCTTCATGCGCAACGGCCCGACCAGGTCCATCAGGATGCTACCGATCGAGCCCAGGCCGACCAGGCCGAGGGTCTTGCCGTACAGCTCGATGCCGTTGGCCGAGGACTTGTCCCAATGGCCATCGCGCATCCGGGCATCGAGCAGAGCGGTCTGGCGCGCGACGCTGAGCATCAGGGCCAAGGCGTGCTCGGCCACGGACTGGGCATTGGCGCCGACAGCGATCGACACCGGGATACCGCGGTCGGCGGCAGCCTGGATATCGATGCTGTTGTAACCCACGCCGTGCTTGGCAATCACCCGCAGCTTCGCCGAGGCCTCGATCATCGGCCGGGTCAGCTCGCCCTGGCGAACGATGATCGCGTCGGGTTGCTCCGCACGAATGATGGCTTCCAGTTCGGCCGCCGGCAGGTAAGGGGTGGTGGGCAGCACGCGGATGCCATGGGCTGCGGCGAGGGTCATGGCATCGGCGGCCAGTTCAGGGCCTGTGAGCAGAAGGGTGCGGGACATCATGGGTACCTTTGTTCTTGTCTTGAACGATCTCGACCACGGTGCGGTGCGAGTAAGTGAACCCTAGCATAATGAAATGTCGTTTCAAAAAAATAAATTCAAATTGGGTTTAGAGGATTATTTGCGGTTTTTTAGGCTGTTGATTTGTTGAAAATGAAATGCCATTCTGAAAAAGACACCGAAAATCCATCGGGGTCGTCTAATAACATCAATAGAGGTAGGTCACATGAGCATTGGCTTTCAGGTGCTGGAACGTGCACGCAAGGTCGGCGAGGAATGGGTTGCGCGTTACCGGGAGGTTCCGGTCGCCAACGTGAGCGACTCGATGAACCGGATGACCGCTGGTGGCGCGCGGCTGCGGCCCATGCATCGCGAAGGCGTCCTGGCGGGGCCTGCACTGACGGTCAAGGCGCGGCCGGGCGACAACCTCATGCTCCATTACGCGATCGACATCGCCCAGCCGGGGGACGTGATCGTGGTGGATGCAGGCGGCGACCTGAGCAATGCCCTGATCGGCGAAATGATGGTGGCCTACGCGACCAAGCGTGGCGTGGCGGGTATCGTGATCAACGGTGCCATCCGCGATGCGGCGACCATCGCTGCTGGCGATTTCCCGCTGTTCGCCGCCGGGGTTTCCCACCGCGGCCCCTACAAGGACGGTCCGGGCGAGGTCAATGTGCCGATCGCCATCGATGGCATGGTCATCGAGCCGGGTGACCTGGTGATCGGCGACGACGATGGCCTGCTCTGCGTGCCATTCGATCACGTGGCCGAGGTGTATCAACGCGCGACGGCCAAGCACCGTGCTGAAACCGCCCAGCTGGAGCAGATCGCGCAGGGCAACAACGACCGTTCCTGGGTCCTGGACGCCTTGAAGAAGAAAGGTTGCCTGCTCCCGGGCTAAGCGCTCCCGACAGCGGCGCAGGCTGAACCGCAGCCAAGCATGCAGGCCCTTCGCGTCCCGGCTGATGCCGGGATAGCGATAAGCGGGGGTGTTGGCGGATAATGCCGCCTTTCGCCCTTGCCAATGGAAGGGCAACTGCATGCGAGGTTTTTTCGATGGTGAAAGCGCGGCCGCGTCCAGCGGTGAACGGAGTGGCTTCGGCCGACCGTGTCCTGACCGTGCTCACAGCGTTTCAAATCGGCGATTCGTCGCTGAGTCTTGTGGAACTTGCCGAGCGCACCGGGCTGATCAAAAGCACGATCATGCGCCTGATGGTGTCACTGGAAAGCTACGGCTTCGTCACCCGGATGAGTGACGGCCGCTATCAGCTGGCCAGCGAAATCATGAGGCTCAATACCGTGTACCAGGAGTCGCTCGATCTTGAGCGGCATGTCATGCCTCGCCTGCATTACCTGGCCGAGCAGACCGGTGAGACGGCGTCGTTCTACGTTCGTCATGGCGCCTACCGGCTGTGCCAGTACCGGGTGAACTCTGCCCATCGCCTGCGCCTCGATCTGCAGCCGGGCGATATGCGTCCCATGGACGAGGCGGCCGGTGCCCAGGCCCTGAGGGCGCCGTACCAGACCGGTATCGCCTTGCCGAAACCCTACTACTCCCGTGGCGCGACGGACCCGCATGCGTCCTCCATGGCCTTGCCGATCTATGGGGCGCAACAAGAACTGGTGGGGGCGCTGGTGATCTCCGGGCCAGCGAGCCGGCTGACGGAAGAGAGCGCGCAGAATTTTCGCGAGGTGTTCTTCGAAACCGCTCGCGACCTGATGCGCAGCCTGGGCCACAAGCCCGACGGCGCTTAGGTCGCATCGGGAGCGGGCCGGGCGCGCATGCCGGGGTTCACCGCTCCCGCCATTTCTCCAGCAGGATCGCCACGAATTTCTCCGCCGCCGGCGACAGCGACGCACCGCGGCGATAGACCAGGCCCAGGGTGCGGGTCACCTCCGGCTCGGCCAGCGGGATGCTGACCAGGGTCGGGTGATCGGCATCCGGCATTGCCAGGCTCGGCATGGCGGATACCCCCAGTCCGGCCTCGACCATGCCCAGCGATGTGGACAGGTGCTGCACCTCATAGAACCACTTGGGCCTGATGTTCAGGCCGCTCAAGGCATGGTCGAGGAGCATGCGGTTGCCGCTGAGGCGGCCCACGCCGATCAGCCGATAGGGCGCCAGCTCCGACCAGGTCAGGGCCTTGCGCTCGGCCAGTTCGTGGTCGCGACGGCAGGCCAGGACGAACTTCTCCTCCACCAGCGGTACGAACTCGATGTCGGCGTGCTGGCCGCTCATCATGTTGATGCCGAAGTCCGCTTCGCCGCGCAGTACCGCCTCCAGCCCGTCGTTGGCACTGAGGTCGAGCAGGCGGATGCGGATCTTCGGGTATTGCTCGTTGTATTGGCCGATCACCGACGGCAGGAAGTAGAAGGCCGCGGTCGGAATGCAGGCCAGGGTGACCTGGCCGCTCTGGCGCTCGGCCAGCTCGCGGATGCTGAGGATCGAGTCTTCGAAGTCGTCGAGCAGGCGCCGGGCCTTGGGCAGGAAGTCACGCCCGACACTGGTCAGCCCGACCCGACGGGTGGTGCGCTCGAGCAGGGGCGTGCCCAGGCCTTCCTCCAGTTTCTTGATACGCCGGCTCAGGGCTGGCTGCGACAGGTGCAACGCCTCCGCAGCCTCGTGGAAGCTGCCAAGTTCGGCGATTTTGACGAAAGATCTCAGATCTTGAAGCTCGTATTCCATCGAGAAGGGCCTTGTTCGAGGTACCTGTGATTAATGTTTGAAGTGCAATAATCCGGACGATCTTTGCATTGGATTGATCTATCCAAGCCTGTCACTCTTGTTCGCACAGCATCAATTGTGTCGATTGATAAACGAGAGTCAGTAGTCATGCAACGTATTCCTTGTGTGCTCATGCGCGGCGGTACCTCGAAAGGCCCGATCTTCCATGCCTGGGATCTGCCAGCGAACGTGGTCGAGCGCGACGAAGTCCTGCTCAACCTGATGGGCTCGGGCCACGAGCTGGAAATCGACGGGATCGGCGGCGGCAGCCCGCAGACCAGCAAGGTCGCGATCGTCAGCCCGTCGCTGCATGCCGATGCCGACGTCGATTACCTGTTCGTCCAGGTCATGGTGGCACAGCGTCGGGTCGATACGGCTCCGAATTGCGGCAACATGCTCTGCGCGGTCGGGCCCTTCGCCATCGAGCAGGGCCTGGTCAAGGGCCAGGAAGGGCGTACGCTGGTGCGCATCCGTAACCTGAACACCGGTACCTTCGTCAACTCGCTGGTGGAAACCCCGGGCGGCATCGTTCGCTACGAGGGCCGTACTGCCATCGATGGCGTACCGGGCACCGCCGCGCCGATCCACCTGACCTTCCTCGACGCGGTCGGCAGCAAGACCGGCAAGCTGTTCCCGACCGGCAAGCCGCGCGACGTGATCGATGGCGTTCCGGTGACCTGCATCGACATGGCCATGCCGATGATGATCGTCGATGCCACCCAACTGGGTGTCACCGGTTCGGAAACCCCGGCGGACCTGGACGCCAACACTGCCTTGCTCGAGCGCCTGGAAGCGCTGCGGCTCAAGGCGGGCCGGGCCATGGGCCTGGGCGATGTCAGCAACATGGTCATTCCCAAGCCGGTACTGATTTCGCCACCGCGCCAGGACGGCACGCTGCAGGTGCGCTACTTCATGCCGCACAACTGCCATCGTGCATTGGCGATCACCGGTGCCATCGGGCTGGCGACTGCCTGCGTCAGCCCGGGCACGGTGACCATGGACATGCTCGGCGACAGCGCCGCGGAACTGACCGAGGTGCGTCTGGAACATCCGGGTGGCGGCATCGATATCGCACTGTCGCGCAGCGGTCCGGACGGCAAGACCATCCAGGCCTCCGTGGTACGTACCGCCCGTCGGTTGTTCTCCGGTTTCGTCTACGCACCTGCCTCGCGACGACTTGCCGGCTGATACTTGTAGCAAATAGTCACAACAGCGCATCCGCACAAATTCAAGAATGGGTGATGCCTCATGAAACTCGCAAAATCGCTGTACTTCCAGATCATCTGCGCCGTCCTGCTCGGCGTCCTGGTCGGCCATATCTGGGGGCAGCAGGCAATCGCCCTGAAGCCCCTGGGTGACGCCTTCATCAAGCTGATCAAGATGATGATCGCCCCCGTGGTGTTCTGCACCATCGTCACCGGCATCGCCGGGATGACCGACAAGAGCAGCCTGGGCCGCCTGATGAGCAAGACCCTGCTGCTGTTCCTGGTGCTGACGGTGATCAGCCTGGCCATCGGCCTGGCCGCGGTCCATCTGTTCAAGCCCGGCGTGGGCATGAACATCGACCCGTCCACCCTGAGCATGGCGGGCCTTAGCCAGTACACCGATTCGGCGGCGAAGCTGGGCGTGGTGGACTTCTTCATGCACATCATCCCCGAGACCTTCGTCGGTGCCTTCAACAAGGGCGAGGTGCTGCCGGTGCTGTTCATCGCCGTGCTCTGCGGTTTCGCCCTGTCTGCCATGGGCGAGCGCGGCCGGCCGGTGCTGGATGTGCTGGAAGCGGTGTCGCAGATGGTGTTCCGCATCTTCGGCTACCTGATGCGCTTCGCTCCGGTCGGTGCTTTCGGCGCGCTGGCGTTCACCGTCGGCCAGTACGGCATCACCTCGCTGGGCTCGCTGGCCAAGCTGGTGATGACCCTGTACATCGCCTGTGCCTTCTTCGTCATCGTGGTGCTGGGCGCAGTGTGCCGCTTCCATGGCTTCAGCCTGTGGAAGCTGCTGCGCTACTTCCGCGAAGAGTTCCTCGTGGTCCTTGGCACCTCGTCCACCGAGCCGGTGCTGCCGCGGATGATCGAGAAGCTCGAAGGCCTGGGCTGCCGCAAGGGTGTGGTCGGGCTGGTGCTGCCGACCGGCTACTCCTTCAACCTCGATGGTACGGCGATCTACCTGTCGCTGGCCGCGGTGTTCATCGCCCAGGCCTGCAATATCGAACTGGGCCTGGGCCAGACCCTGACCATGCTGGCGATCATGCTGCTGTCGTCCAAGGGCGCGGCAGGGGTGACCGGCAGCGGCTTCGTCGCGCTGGCTTCGACCCTGACCGTGATCCACGACATCCCGCTGGCCGGCCTGGCCCTGCTGATCGGCATCGACCGCTTCATGTCCGAGGCCCGCGCCCTGACCAGCCTGGCCAGCAACGCGGTTGCCACCGTGGTCATGTCGCTGTCGGAAAAGGCCTGTGACCGCGAGGTGCTGATGCGTGCCCTGGAGGAGGGGCACCAGGCGCCTGTGGCCGAACCCGGCGAGCAGGCGGTGACCTGGACTGCCGAGCAGCCCCAGCGCCACAGCTGATCCATACCGCGTTACCCCGATACAACACTCCGATATCCCTGTCCGGCAGTCATACTGCCGGGTAGCGGATACGGCTGCCTTCACAATAAAAACAAGAGTGAATCCTATGCTCGCATTGCTTGGTTTGATCATGGTGGTGACCTTTACCTACCTGATCATGAGTAAACGTCTTTCCCCGATCGTCGCCCTGACGGTGGTACCGATCGTCTTTGCCCTGATCGGCGGTTTCGCCCCGGACCTGGGCAAGATGATGCTCGACGGCCTGAAGATGGTCGCGCCGTCCGCCGCGCTGCTGCTCTTCGCCATCCTGTTCTTCGGCCTGATGATCGATGCCGGCCTGTTCGACCCGCTGATCCGCAAGATCCTCAAGCGGGTCAACGGCGACCCGATCAAGATCGCCATCGGTACCGCGCTGCTGTCGCTGCTGGTGGCCCTGGACGGTGACGGCACCACCACCTACATGATCACCTGCGCGGCGATGCTGCCGCTGTACAAGCGCATCGGCATGAACCCGATGATCCTGGCGACCATTTCCATGCTCTCGCTGAGCATCATGAGCGGCATGAGCCCTTGGGGCGGGCCGGCGACCCGGGCGATCGCAGCCCTGGGCCTGGACGCCACCGAGTACTTCATCCCGATGCTGCCGACCATGATCGGCGGTGCGGCGTGGGTGGTCTTCACCGCCTTCCTGCTGGGCCGGGTAGAGCGCAAGCGCATCGGCAACATCAAGCTCGAGTCCGGCGGCGGCAACTGCTACATCAAGGCGATCCTCGAAGATACCCCTTACAAGCGTCCGCGCCTGGCCTACGTCAACCTGCTGCTGGTGATCGTGGTGATGGTCGCCCTGGTGATGGGCCTGATGCACGCGGCCATCCTGTTCATGATCGGCTTCGTTGCGGCCCTGATGATCAACTACCCGCAGCTGGAACTGCAGAAAGAGCGGATCCTTGCCCATTCCGGCAACGCCATGACCGTGGTCCTGCTGGTGTTCGCCGCCGGTATCTTCGCCGGGATATTCTCGGGCACCAAGATGGTCGACGCCCTGGCCCAGACCCTGGTCGCCTGGATTCCCGACGCCTGGGGCCACTGGTTCCCGCTGGTGGTGGCGCTGACCAGCATGCCGCTGACCTTCGTGCTGTCCAACGACGCCTACTACTTCGGCGTAGTACCGATCCTGGCCAACGCTGCCGCGGCCTACGGTATCGACCCGATCGAAATCGCCCGCGCCTCGGTGCTCGGCCAGCCGGTGCACTTGATGAGCCCGCTGGTGGCCTCGACCCTGCTGCTGGTGGGCATGGTCGATCGCGATATCGGCGATTTCCAGAAGGCCACGGTGAAATGGGCGGTGCTGACCTCCCTGGTGATCACTGCACTGGCCGTGCTGACCGGCGCCATTTCGTTCTTCGTCTGAAAACACCCAATAAAAATAAACCGAGTTTTCATCATGACCCGTATCTACAGTCGTGCGGCCGCCTGCGGCCTGTGTTTCTGCTACCTGCCCGGTGTCGGCGCCGCAGGTTTCATCGAAGACAGCAAGCTCAAGCTGCAACTGCGCAATGTCTATTTCAACGAAAACTTCCGTGACGAGCAGGGCATGAGCGCCCGCGCCGCGGCCACCGCGAAAAGCGAGCGGGTCGAGTGGGCGCAGGGCTTCCTGCTCGATTACCAGTCCGGGTTCACCCAGGGCACCCTGGGCTTCGGGGTCGATGCCCTGGCCCTGGTCGGCGTGCGCCTCGATTCGGGCAAGGGCCGCAGCGGTACCGGCCTGCTGCCGGTGCATGACGATGGCCGCGCTGCCGACGAATTCGCCAGTGCCGGGGCGACGGCCAAGGTCCGCCTCGGCCAGACGGTGCTGCGCCACGGCACCCAACTGCCGAAGAACCCGTTGCTGGTCTACAACGACGCCAGGTTGCTGCCGCAGACCTACCAGGGCACCGAACTGGTGAGCAAGGACATCGCCGGCCTGACCCTGACCGCCGGCCATCTGGACCGCTTCAAGCTGCGTGATTCCACCGACAGTGTCGGCCTGTTCCTCGATGGCTACAGCGGCGGCGCCTCCGGCGATTTCAACTACGCCGGTGCCGACTACGCCTTCAGCAAGCAACTGCGCCTGAGCTATTTCCACGGCGAGCTGCAGAACTTCTATCGCCAGGACTTCGCCGGTATCCAGCACGACCTGCCGCTGGCCGGCGGCGTGCTGACCAGCGACCTGCGCTACTTCAAGAGCCAGGACAGCGGCGCAGCCCATGGCGGCAAGATCGACAACGACATGCTTAGCGGGCAGCTGTCCTACGCCCACTCCGGGCACACGGTCGGGGCCGGCTACCAGGTGCTCCAGGGTGACGCCGGCCTGCCTTATATCAGCGGCGCCACCGTGTATTCCTTCAGCAACGTGGGTATCGGCAAGTTCATCGAGGAAGACGAAAAGACCTGGATGGCCAGCTACGCCTACAACTTCGCTGCCGCCGGGGTCCCCGGCCTGACCTTCATGGCCCGCTACCTCAGCGGCGACAACGACCATTCCGGCAGCGCCAGCCGCCAGGAATGGGAGCGCGACATGGAGCTGGCCTACGTGGTGCAGTCGGGCACCTTCAAGGGCCTGGGCGTCAAGGCGCGCAACTATGTGTACCGCTCCGACTATTCCCGCGGTCGCGACAGCAACCGGATCTACCTCACCTACGACATCGCGATCTGGTAGCGGATCGTTCAAGGACGCACGGATATGTTCAGCTGGCTTGCCAACCTCCCTGTCGCCCGGAAGCTGATGATCGGCTTCGGTCTGTTATGCCTGATGAGCGTGCTGATCTTCGGCGCCGGCCGGCATGCGATCGACAGCCTTTCCTATCGCATGGACCGGATGAGCGCCGTGAATCGGCTGATGGACGATTTCTCGAAGTTGCGCCAGGAGCGCAGCGCGTTCGTCGAGAGCGAAGGCGGCGGGCAAGCGGCCAACGAGCTGAAGGAGAAAATCCGGCAGGTCGCCGGCAACCTGGAAGCATTGGGTGATTTCTTCACCCAGGAGCAGAACAGGCAGCGAATCGAGGAGATGGCCCGGCACCTTGCCGCTTACCAGGCAAACATCGGTGAGCTGGAAAAGGCCTACCGGCAGATAGAGGAAGCGCGGGCCACCCGGCGCCTCAGCGGCGACCAGGCCTTGAAAGGCCTGGACCAGCTGAATGCGTTCCTGGAGGGCGAAGGCTACTCCAGCGAACGCCGCCTCGAACTGTACAAGGCGATCAAGGACGTGCAGATGCAGTTTCTCTATGCACGTTTCGAGACCCGCGCCTATACCTACGGCGCCAATCCCAAGCAGTACTCCGCGGCAACCGGTGCCATCGATGCGGCGCTTGCCAGCCTGGCCCCGGTACGCGAAGTCCTGGGCAACACGGACGCCACGCTTTTCAACGAACTTGAACGCGCCATGCGCACCTACCGGCAGTCGCTGGACAGTCATCAGGCGGCCCTGGCCCAGGCCAGCGCCATTACCCAGCAAGTACAGAATGACGGCGATGCGCTGGTGCGCATCAGCCAGGAACTCTACGAGCACCAGATGCAACTGCGCGAGGAGGATACCCGCGCGGCGGCCTGGACGCTGACCAGCGGCCTGGTCCTGGCGCTGGTCTTCGGCGTGCTGGGGGCATTGCTCATTACCCGGCAGATCGTGCCGCCCCTGCGCAGTGCGTTGCACAACGTGCAGCGCATCGCCAGTGGCGACCTGAGCCACCAGGCGCTGGTGCAGCGCACGGATGAAATCGGCCAGCTGCAAACGGCCCTGCAGCGCATGACCGATAGCCTGAGGGGGCTGATCGCGCACATCGGCGAGGGGGCATCGCGTATCGGCAGCGCCACCGGGGAACTGGCGGCGATTACCCGGCAGACCGCCGCCAGCGCCAACGAGCAGAAGCTGGAAACCGAACAGGTGGCCACGGCCATGCACGAAATGACCACCTCGATCCAGGACGTGGCGCGCAACGCCGTGGAAACGGCGCGCAGCGTAGACCAGGCGGCAGAGGAGGCCGCCAGCGGTGCACAGGTGGTGGCCGGTGCGGTGGTGCAGATCGAATCCCTGGCCAGGGAGGTGGAACTGACCGGTGAAGCGGTCGGCAGCCTGGCGCGGGAAAGCAGCCGCATTGGCGGCATGCTCGATGTGATCAAGGCGGTGGCCGAGCAAACCAACCTGCTGGCCCTGAACGCAGCGATCGAGGCGGCCCGGGCCGGCGAAGCAGGGCGCGGCTTCGCAGTGGTCGCCGATGAAGTCCGCGGCCTTGCCCAGCGCACCCAGCAATCGACCGAAGACATCGAAGTGCTGATCGCCGCCCTGCAGCAGGGCACCCACCAGGCGGTGCAGCGCATGGAGGCCAGCCGCGACCTGACCGGCGAAAGCGTCAGGCTGGCGCGCGAAGCTGGCCAGGCGCTGGGCAGGATCACCACCCGCATGAGCGGCATCCAGGGCATGACCCAGCAGATCGCCACGGCGGCCGAACAGCAGGGCGCGGTCGCCGAGGAAATCAACCGCAGCGTGCTCAGCGTACGCAACATCGCCGACCAGGCCCATGCCGCAAGCGGGCAGGTCAGCGCGGCCAGTGTCGAAATGGCCGGGCTGGGCGAGGTCTTGAACGACCAGGTGCAACGCTTCCGGCTGTGAAGGCTTTCGCGCCTGCCTGTCGATTTGTCGCGCCGGATGGGGTATCAGTAGGGCAACCGCCGCCATGTGCGCATGGCGGCATGTCCCGGGTTGAAATGACCATGAGCCGCTGATGACCGATTCCAACGACGCCTTCTCCCTCGCCACGCAACTGACCCGCCTGGGCCGTGACCACGACATGCAGCACGGCTTCGTCAACATGCCGGTGTTCCGCGGCTCCACCGTGGTGTTCAAGACCCTGGCCGACCTCGAGGCGAACCGCGGCCGCTACACCTACGGGACCAAGGGCACGCCGACCATCGAGGCGCTGGAAAATGCCTGGAGCGCACTGTCCGGTGCGGCAGGCACGGTAATGTCGCCGTCCGGGCTTGGCGCCCTGGCCCTCGCGCTGTTCACCACGCTGAAAAGCGGCGACCACCTGCTGATGCCCGACTCCACCTACCAGCCGACCCGCATGCTCTGCGACAACCTGGTCAGGAAATTCGGCGTCGAGGTGACCTACTACGATCCGCTGGTCGGCGCCGGTATCGTTGCGTTGCTCAAACCCAACACTTCGACCATCTTCCTTGAGTCCCCCGGCTCGCAGACCTTCGAAGTCCAGGACGTACCGGCCATCACCGCCGTGGCCAGGGCGCGCGGGATCAAGACCATCATCGACAATACCTGGGCCACGCCGGTGTTCTTCCGTGCCCATGAACACGGCTGCGACCTGGCGGTGGAGGCGGGGACCAAGTACCTGGGCGGGCACTCCGACCTGCTGATGGGGCTGGTCACGGCCAATGCCGAAACCTGGCCGGCGCTGCGCAAGACCTACGACGCCATGGCCATGCTGCCCGGGGCCGAGGATTGCTTCCTGGCCTTGCGCGGCCTGCGCACCCTGCACCTGCGCCTTGAAGAAGCGCAGCGCCGCGGGCTGGAAATGGCCCACTGGATGGCCGTGCAGGCCGAGGTCGCGACGGTGCTCCACCCGGCCTTCCCGGAATGCCCGGGGCATGAGATCTGGAAGCGTGATTTCACTGGTTCCACCGGGTTGTTTTCGGTGATCCTCAAGCCCGGCTACAGCAAGCGCAACCTGGCCCATATGCTCGATCACCTGGAAATCTTCGGCATGGGTTATTCCTGGGGCGGGTTCGAGAGCCTGGTCATTCCCTTCGACTGCAGCGGCTACCGCACCGCCACCCGCTGGGCCCCGGGCGGGCTGGCGCTGCGGTTGCAGATCGGCCTGGAAGGCATGGAAGACCTCAAGCGCGACCTGCGCGCGGGCCTGGATCGCCTGGCTGGCTGAGGCTCCACGGGGCCGCGTCGCTTCCATCAGAACGTTTGCGCCGCCGTACCGTCAGAGTTAGCAACGACCCTGCTGCTGAGGAGGCGGTAATGACGGCTGCAAACCGCGACTATGTGGAATGGCTGGTGGCGCAATCCATGCTCAAGGCGGCCCGGGACCGGGCGCGCAGCTATGCCGGGCAGTCCCGGCTGTGGATGAACCCCTACGCCGAGGCGCGGCCGCGCCGGGCCATCGAGATCGCCTCGGTGTGGCTGACGGTCTACCCCGACTCGATCATCGCCCCCGAGGACGCCAGCGTGCTCGACGCCCTCGGCGCCGACAGCCTGTGGAAAGCCCTGTCCGAACTGGGCGTGCAGGGCATGCATACCGGCCCGATCAAGCGCTCGGGCGGTATCAGCGGCCGTGAGTTCACCCCCAGTGTCGACGGCAACTTCGACCGCATCAGTTTCGATATCGACCCGCTCTATGGCAGCGAGGAGCAACTGGTGCACCTGAGCCGCATGGCGGCGGCGCACAACGCCGTGACCATCGATGACCTGATCCCTTCCCACACCGGCAAGGGCGCCGATTTCCGCCTGGCGGAACTGGGCCATGAGGAATACCCGGGCATCTACCACATGGTCGAGATCCGCGAGGAAGACTGGGGCCTGCTGCCGGACGTGCCGCCGGGGCGCGATGCGGTCAACCTCAGCCCGGCCCAGTGCGATGAACTCAAGCAGCGGCACTACATCGTCGGCCAGTTGCAGCGGGTGATCTTCTTCGAGCCCGGGGTCAAGGAAACCGACTGGAGCGCCACCCCGGCGGTCACCGGCGCCGACGGCAAGACCCGGCGCTGGGTCTACCTGCATTACTTCAAGGAAGGCCAGCCGTCGCTGAACTGGCTTGACCCGACCTTCGCCGCCCAGCAACTGATCATCGGCGATGCCCTGCACGCCATCGACTGCCTCGGTGCCCGCGGCCTGCGCCTGGACGCCAACGGCTTCCTCGGCGTGGAAATGCGCCCCAACGACACCGCCTGGTCGGAAAGCCACCCGCTGTCGCTGACCGGTAACCAGATCCTCGGCGGCATGATCCGCAAGGCCGGTGCCTTCAGCTTCCAGGAGCTCAACCTGACCCTCGATGACATCGCCCAGATGTCCAAGGGCGGCGCCGACCTGTCCTACGACTTCGTTACCCGTCCGGCCTACCAGCACGCGCTGCTCACCGGCGACACCAGCTTCCTGCGCCTGATGCTCGGCGAAATGCACCGCTTCGGCATCGACCCCGCCTCGCTGATCCACGCCCTGCAGAACCACGACGAACTGACCATCGAACTGGTGCATTTCTGGACCCTGCACGCCAACGACATGTTCCTCTACAAGGGCCAGACCTTCCCCGGCAGCATCCTGCGCGAGCATATCCGCGAGGAAATGTACGAGCGGCTGTCGGGCGAGCATGCCCCGTACAACCTGCGCTTCGTGACCAATGGCGTGTCGTGCACCACGGTGAGCATCATTACCGCAGCGCTGGGGATCCGTGACCTGGGCGTGATCACTGCCGAGCAACTGGCGCTGATCCAGAAGATCCACCTGCTGCTGGTGATCTACAACGCCATGCAGCCTGGGGTAGTGGCGTTGTCGGGCTGGGACCTGATCGGCGCCTTGCCGCTGGAAGCCGGGCAGGTCGCCGAGCGCATGGCCGATGGCGACACCCGCTGGATCCACCGCGGCGGCTACGACCTGGTGGACCTGGCGCCGCAGGCCGATGAATCGCTGCGCGGCATGCCCCGGGCGCGCTCGCTGTATGGCAGTTTGTCCAGCCAATTGCAGCAGCCCGACTCTTTTGCCAGCCGGGTAAAGAAAGTCCTGGCGGTGCGCCAGGCCTATGGCATTGCCAGCAGTCGCCAGGTGCTGGTGCCCGAGGTGCAGCATCCGGGGTTGCTGGTCATGGTCCATGAATTGCCGGCCGGGAAGGGCACGCAACTGACGGCGCTGAACTTCGGTAGCGAGGTGATTTCCGAGGAGATCGTCCTGGAAGGCTTCACCCCGGGGCCGGTGGTGGACATGCTGGGCGAAACGCTGGAAGGCGACCTGCACGAGGACGGGCGCCTGCTGATCAACCTGGATCCGTACGAGGCGTTGTCATTGCGGATCGTCAGCAGTAGCGGGCATTTGTGATGCTTGACACGGACCCTGTGGGAGCGGGTTCACCCGCGATTGCGGTAGCGAATTCACGATAGCAATCGCGGGTGAACCCGCTCCCACAGGGCACGCGGTGTCCTTACGCGCGTTGTTCGGCTTTATATCTGCGCCGCCAGGCATGCAACAACGGTTCGGTATAGCCGCTCGGCTGCTCCACGCCCTTGAACACCAGGTCACAGGCCGCCCGGAATGCGTGGGAGGCGTCGAACCCGGGCGCCATCGGCCGGTACGCCGGGTCGCCGGCATTCTGCCCGTCAACCACCGCCGCCATGCGCTCCAGGGTGTTGCGCACTTGCGCGGCATCGACCACGCCGTGGTGCAGCCAGTTGGCGATGTGCTGCGCCGAGATGCGCAGGGTCGCGCGGTCTTCCATCAGGCCGACATCATGGATATCCGGCACCTTGGAGCAGCCCACGCCCTGTTCCACCCAGCGCACCACGTAGCCGAGGATGCCCTGGCAGTTGTTGTCCAGTTCCGCCTGGATATCCGCGGCGCTCCAGTCCCGCGACGGGCTGACCGGAACGCTCAGCAGACCCTGCAGCAACGCCGTGCGCTCGGCATCGGCATCGATGGCTTCGAGCCCGGCCTGGACCTGCTGCACATCCACCTGGTGGTAGTGCAGGGCATGCAGGGTGGCGGCGGTGGGCGAGGGCACCCAGGCGGTGTTGGCGCCGGCCTGCGGATGGGCGATCTTCTGTTCGAACATCGCCGCCATCAGGTCCGGCATGGCCCACATGCCCTTGCCGATCTGCGCCCGTCCGCGCAGGCCGCAGGCCAGGCCGACCAGCACGTTGCTGCGCTCGTAGGCCTGGATCCAGGCGCTGCCTTTCATATCGCCCTTGCGCAGCATGGCGCCGGCCTGCATGGCGCTGTGCATCTCGTCGCCGGTGCGGTCGAGGAAGCCGGTGTTGATGAACACCACCCGCTGCGCCGCCTCGGCGATGCAGGCCTTGAGGTTGACGCTGGTGCGCCGTTCCTCGTCCATGATGCCCATCTTCAGGGTGTGGCGCGGCAGGCCGAGCAGGTCCTCGACACGGCCGAACAGCTCGTTGGCAAAGGCCACTTCCTGCGGCCCGTGCATCTTCGGCTTGACGATATAGACGCTGCCGGTGCGCGAGTTGCCCTTGCGCTGGAGGTCGTGCAGGGCGGCGAGGCTGGTGACCACCGCATCGAGGATGCCCTCGGGGATTTCCACGCCGTCCTGGTCGAGAATCGCCGGATTGCTCATCAGGTGGCCGACATTGCGCACGAACAGCAGCGAGCGGCCGGGCAGGACCAGCTCCTTGCCGTCCCGCCCGTGGTAGCGGCGGTCCGGGTTGAGCGTGCGCGAGAAGGTCTTGCCGCCCTTGCTTACCGCTTCGCTCAGGTCGCCTTTCATCAGGCCCAGCCAGTTGCGATAGACCAGCACCTTGTCCTCGGCATCCACGGCGGCCACCGAGTCTTCGCAGTCCATGATGGTGGTGATCGCCGATTCCACCAGCAGGTCCTTGAGCCCGGCCGGGTCGGTCGCGCCGATGGGGCTGGTGCGGTCGATCTGCAATTCGATATGCAGGGCATGGTTTTGCAACAGGACCGCGTCCGGGGCCTCGGCGGTGCCTTGATGGCCGGCAAATTGCGCAGGGTTTTTCAGCCCCGTATCCCGGCCATCGGCAAGGGCAACCTGCAACGTTCCTGCAACCACGCGATAGGCCACCGCGTCGGCGTGGGACGCGTCTTCAAGGGTAAATACCTGGTCGAGAAACGCCTTGGCCCAGGCCACTACCCTGGCGCCGCGGGTCGGGTTGTAGCCGCCGCTTTTCTGCGCGCCGTCCGCCTCGTCGATCATGTCGGTGCCATACAGCGCGTCATACAACGATCCCCAGCGCGCATTGGCCGCGTTCAGGGCGTAGCGCGCGTTCATCACCGGAACCACCAGTTGCGGCCCGGCCTGGGCGGTGATTTCGTGGTCGACCTGGGTGGTGGTGACCTTCACGCTGGCAGGTTGCGCCACCAGGTAGCCGATGTCTTCGAGAAACGCCTGGTAGCCCGGCAGGTCCGTGACCGGGCCCGGGTGTTCGCGGTGCCAGGTGTCCAGCAACGCCTGGAGGCGGTCCCGCTCGGCCAGCAGGGCGCGGTTCTTCGGTGCCAGGTCGTGGACCAACTGGTCGAAGCCGGCCCAGAAGCGTGCCGGCTCCACAGGCGTGCCCGGCAGGATTTCGTCATCGATGAATCGCTTGAGGTTTTCCGCCACCTGCAACCGGTGGCTGGCAATACGCTGGGTCACGGCCAGTACTCCTTGGTAAATGTTCGATTCAAAGCCCGGCGACGCCTGCCGCCGCCACCTGTGCATCCTGGTCCGCCTTCACCCCGGACACGCCTACGGCGCCGACCACCTGGCCCTGGACCAGCACCGGCACGCCGCCTTCGAGCGAGGTCAGCAGCGGTGCGCTGACGAAAGCGGTGCGGCCGTTGTTGACCATCTCCTCGTAGCCCTTGGTTTCCCGCCGGCCCAGTGCGGCCGAGCGGGCTTTTTCGGTGGCGATATAGGCGCTGATCGGCGCGCAGCCATCGAGGCGTTCCAGGGCCAGGAGATGGCCGCCGTCGTCGACGATGGCGATGGTGACGTTCCAGGCGTTGCGCCGGGCCTCGTCGCGGGCAGCGGCGAGGAGACGGGCGACGTCGGTGTTTTCCAGGACTGCTTTTTGCTGCATGAGAGTTCTCCTTTTAACGACGTTCGACAGCGATACGCCGCTCCCACAGGGGCCGCATATCGCTTATGCCAGTGCTTCTTCCACCAGCTCGATCCAATGCCGCACCGGCGTGCGCCCGGCCCCGTCGAGGTGGGTCTGGCAACCGATGTTGGCGGTGACGATGACTTCCGGATTGCCGGCTTCCAGCGCGTTCAGGCGGTTATCGCGCAAGCGCCGCGACAGTTCCGGCTGGGTCAGCGAATAGGTGCCCGCCGAGCCGCAACACAGATGCCCGTCGCTCACGGCAGTGAGGCTGAAACCCAGGCGCTGGAGGATCGCCTCTACCGCACCACCCAGTTTCAACGCATGTTGCAGGGTGCAGGGGCAGTGAACGGCCAGGCGCCGTTCGGCATGAATCCCCAGGCGCTCCAGTGGCTCGGCACCCAGTACCTGGGTCAGGTCGCGGCTCAGCGCGCTGACCCGTGCCGCCTTGGCGGCATAAGCCGGATCCTGTTCCAGCAGGTGCCCATAGTCGCGGACGAAGGCGCCGCAACCGCTGGCGGTCTGGACGATGGCCTCGGCCCCGGCCTCGATCGCTGGCCACCAGGCGTCGATGTTCCGCCGTGCCCGCTGCAAGCCTTGTTCCTGGGCATTGAGGTGGTAGTCGATGGCACCGCAGCAGCCAGCCTCCCGTGCCGCGACCACGCTGATGCCGAGGCGATCCAGCACCCGTGCGGCGGCCGCATTGGTGTTGGGCGACAGCGATGGCTGCACGCACCCTTCCAGCATCAGCACCTTGCGCGGATGCTGGTTGGCCGGTCGCGCCTTGGCCGGCACGGGATGGCGGGGCAACTTGGCCTGCAGGTGCTCCGGCAGCAACGGACGGAACACCTGGCCGGTGCGGGCCAGCGCCTTGAACACCGCGGGGTTGGGCACCAGCGTGCGCAGCCCGTGGCGCAGCAGGCGTTCGCCAAGGCCGCGCGGCACCTGCTCCTCGACCACCGCGCGGCCGATATCCAGCAGGTTGTGGTATTCGACGCCGGACGGGCAGGTGGTTTCGCAGTTGCGGCAGGACAGGCAGCGGTCCAGGTGGTCCCGGGTACTGCGGGTGACGTCCTGGCCTTCCAGCACCTGCTTGATCAGGTAGATGCGCCCGCGCGGGCCATCGAGTTCGTCGCCCAGCAACTGGTAGGTCGGGCAGGTGGCGGTGCAGAAACCGCAATGCACGCAGGAACGCAGGATACGTTCGGCCTCGGCGGCCCGGGGCAGTTGCCTGGCGTGTTCGCTTAGTTGGGTTTGCATGGCGTTTCAGACCTCCGCATAGAGTCGGCCAGGGTTGAAGATCCCCCGGGGGTCGAGCTGCTTCTTCAGGTTCTGGTGATAGCGCAACAGCAGCGCGGGCAAGGGCTGGAACGGCGTTTCGTCAGGGCCGTAGCGGGTCGCATGGCCGCCGGCGGCGCTCACCTGCTGGCGGATGTCCTCGGCGGGCGCGTCCGAAAGCAGCCAGCGCTGGGCCCCGGCCCAGTCCAGCAATTGCTCGCCGGGCAGGTCGAGCAAGGGCGTGGCGTTGGGCAGGGACAGGCGCCAGAGCGGTCGGGTGCTGGCGAAGAACGGCAGTTGTCGCTCGCGCAGTTGCGTCCAGTAAGCGCTGTCGATGTGCTCGCCCCCGAGGCGCTGGCAGGCGGATTTCACCGAGCCCTCGCCACCTTCCAGGCGCAGGTGCAGGTGGTTGCCGTCGTGGCAGGCGGCGCTGATCGGCACAGGTTGCTGGCCCCACTGGGCCAGTTCCTCCAGCGCTTCGCCAGCGTCCATCTCCAGCCTGAGGCTGACGCAGGCGCGTGGCTTGGGCAGCACCTTGATCGATACCTCGGTGAGCAGCCCGAGGCAGCCGAAGCTGCCCGCCATCAGGCGCGACAGGTCATAGCCGGCGACGTTCTTCATGACTTCGCCGCCGAAGCGCAGCAGCTTGCCATGGCCGGTGATCAGGCGGGTGCCGAGTACATGGTCGCGCGCTGCGCCCGACCAAGGTCGGCGCGGCCCCGACAGGCCGCTGGCGATGGCGCCGCCCAGGGTGGCGCCAGCGCCGAAATGCGGGGGCTCGAACGGCAGCATCTGCCCCTTGGCCTGCAACGCCGCCTCGATTTCCGCCAGCGGTGTGCCGGCGCGCGCGCTCAGCACCAGCTCGGTGGGGTCGTAGCTGACGATGCCGCGGTGGCTGCGGGTGTCGAGCAGTTCGCCACGGGTGCGACGTCCGAGCAGGGCCTTGGTGTCGCCACCCTGGATTCGCAGGGCGACGCCGTCGTTCAGGGCCTGCGCGACCTGTTCCAGCAGGGCCGCGCTGTTGTCGTGATCGAGGTTCATCAAAAGCGCTCCAGTTCGGGAAAGGGCAGCTTCCCCTGGTGGACATGCATCGAGCCGAATTCGGCGCAACGGTGCAGGGTCGGGATGTTCTTGCCGGGGTTGAGCAGACCCAGGGGATCGAAGGCCTGCTTGACCGCGTGGAACAGGGTGATTTCGTCGCTGCTGAACTGGGCGCACATGGCGTTGATCTTTTCCCGGCCGACGCCGTGCTCGCCGGTGATGCTGCCGCCGACCGCCACGCACAGTTCGAGGATCTTCGCCCCGAGGGCTTCGGCGCGCTCCAGTTCGCCCGGCTGGTTGGCATCGAAGAGGATCAGCGGGTGCATGTTGCCGTCGCCGGCATGGAAGACGTTGGCTACCCGCAGGCCGAACGCCTGCGACAGCGTTTCGATGCCGCGCAGCACCGCCGGCAACTCGCGGCGCGGAATGGTGCCGTCCATGCAGTAGTAGTCCGGGGAAATCCGCCCGACCGCCGGGAAGGCGTTCTTGCGCCCGGCCCAGAAGCGCACGCGCTCGGCTTCGTCGCGGGCCAGGCGCACATCGCCGGCGCCGGCCTGGCGCAGTACCGCGTCGACCCGGGCGCAGTCGTCGTGAACGTCGGCCTCGACGCCATCCAGCTCGCACAGAAGCATGGCGGCGGCGTCCACCGGGTAGCCGGCGTGGATGAAGTCCTCGGCGGCGCGGATCGACAGGTTGTCCATCATTTCCAGGCCACCGGGAATGATCCCGGCGGCGATGATATCGGCCACCGCACGCCCGGCCTGTTCCACCGAATCGAAGCTGGCCAGCAGCACCCGCGCCACCTGCGGCCTGGGCAGCAGCTTGACGGTGACTTCGGTGACGATGCCGAGCATGCCTTCGGAGCCGGTGAACAGCGCGAGCAGGTCGAAGCCTGGCGAATCCAGGGCGTCGCTGCCCAGGGTCAGGTGCTCGCCCTCGACGGTGAGGATGTCGACCCGCAGCAGGTTATGCACGGTCAAACCGTACTTGAGGCAATGCACGCCGCCGGCGTTCTCGGCCACGTTGCCACCGATGGAGCAGGCGATCTGCGAAGACGGATCGGGCGCGTAGTACAGGCCGTGGGGCGCGGCGGCCTGGGAAATCGCCAGGTTGCGCACCCCGGGCTGGACCCGGGCGAAGCGGCCCTGCGGGTTGACCTCGATGATCCGGTTGAAGCGTGCCATCACCAGCAGGATGCCCTTTTCCAGGGGCAGCGCGCCGCCGGACAGGCCGGTTCCGGCGCCACGGGCCACCACCGGCACCCGATTGGCGTGGCACAGGCGCAGCAGGGTCTGCACCTGTTCCAGGCGCTCCGGCAGTACCACCAGCAGCGGCACCACGCGGTAGGCGGAGAGGCCGTCGCACTCGTAGGGGCGCAGGTCTTCGGCGCGGTGGAGGATTTCCAGGTCGGGCAGGGCCTGGCGCAGTTGCGCCAGCAGGCGGGGCTTGTCCACGGCGGGCAGGGCACCATCCACGCGTTCGTCGTAAAGGATGTTCATTGGCTGGGGCGTCCGGTCTTGTTATTGGCTGAACGCCTGCCAGACTGCTCGCCCGGCGTGTTGCCCGTCGATGTGAAAGCCAGCTGGTCCTACCAGTTTTTGCCAGTATCTCTTCCTTAAGGTAGCTACATCAGTGGTTTCAGGCCTGGACTTCGGAAACAACTCATCGCAGGATTTGCACTGGTCCTACCAGTTATAGGCATACTTCAATGACTGATGTCACTCCCGCAAAGAGGCAGGTCGCCGACCAGGTGGCCGAGCGTATCGAGAAGCTGATCGTCGATGGCGTGCTCAAGGTCGGGCAGGCGCTGCCCTCGGAGCGACGCCTGGTGGACAAGCTGGGCTGTTCGCGCTCGGCCCTGCGCGAGGGGTTGCGGATCCTGCGTGGGCGGGGAATCGTCGAGACCGAACACGGGCGTGGCTCCTATGTCGCCGACCTGAGCCGGGCCGACGACACCACGCCGTTGATGCACCTGTTCGCCTCGCAGCCGCGGACCCTGTTCGACCTGCTGGAAGTGCGTGCGCTGCTGGAAGGCGAGTCGGCGCGGCTGGCGGCGTTGCGTGCCACGGAGGTCGACCGCCTGCTGATCAAGCGCCGCTTCGATGAAATGTCCGGCGCCCAGGAGCAGGATGCCCGCGAGCAGGCCCGTCTCGATCACGCCTTCCACCGCGCCATCAGTGAGGCCTCGCACAACCCGGTGCTGGTGCATACGCTGCAGGGGCTCAACGACCTGATGCTCAGTACCGTGTTCGCCTCGGTGAACAACCTCTACTGCCGCCCGGCGCAGAAACGCCAGATCGACCGCCAGCACGCGCGGCTGTATCACGCCGTGATGGAACAGCAGCCGGAGCAGGCACAGCGGGCAGCGCGGGAGCACCTGGGAAGCATCAGGGACAACCTGCGGGAGATCGAGCAGGAAGAGCAAAGGCTGGTGCGGGCGACGATGCGGTTGGAGGGCTGGGAGTAGGATGGTGTCTGGACTGGCCTCATCGCCGGCAACGCCGGCTCCCACAGGATCGGTGCACAACCTGTGGGAGCCGGCGTTGCCGGCGATGAGGCCGGAATGGTTTAGAAAAATCTGAACTGATTATTTGCCCGTAGCGATTCTTCCGGCCCTGGCCCCTCGCCAGAATCCCTCACGACAACTACAAAAACCGTGAGTGCCACACTCGTGAATCCGATCCTTACGCGCGAAACCCAGGTTCTGCAAGCCGCCGCCGCCCTGGTCGAGGCTTTCGCCAGCAACCACGCCGAGCGCTACTTCGCCTGCTTCAGCGAAGACGCTACCTTCCTGTTCCATACCGTTCCGCAACCCCTGATGTCACGCCTTGCCTACGAGCAGTTGTGGGCAGAGTGGCAGGCCGAAGGCTTTGCCGTGCTCGGCTGCCAGTCGAGCAATGGCCAGGTCAGCCTGCAGGGCGACGTGGCGATCTTCATGCATGACGTCGCCACCCGCCTGCGCATCGGCGGCGAAGAGCTTCGCCTGCAGGAACGGGAAACCATCGTCTTCCGCCTGCACGGCGGGCGCTGGCTGGCCTGTCATGAGCATCTGTCGGCACTGAGCGATAGCTGAGCCCCTTTTCGACGGCCTTGCCGTTACTGCCAACGCACTCAACAACAATCACGACAGGCGCTGGAGCACCATCATGAGCCATTCCTCCGGGATCGAAACCAACGGGGTCGAGCAGATTCCCGATAACCAACGCGATGCCTCGCCACTGGACCTGTTCCGCCTGATCTTCGGCGGCGCCAATACCTTCGCCACGGCGGTGCTGGGCAGTTTCCCGGTGCTGTTCGGCCTGTCGTTCCAGGCCGGGGTCTGGGCGATCCTGCTCGGCGTCGGGGTCGGTGCGCTGATCCTTTCGCCCATGGGCCTGTTCGGCGCGCTCAACGGTACCAACAACGCGGTATCGTCCGGGGCGCATTTCGGTGTGCACGGGCGTATCGTCGGCTCGTTCCTGTCGCTGCTGACCGCGGTGGCGTTCTTCTCGTTGTCGGTGTGGAGCTCCGGCGATGCCCTGGTGGGCGGCGCCAAGCGCCTGGCGGGGTTGCCGGAAACCGACCTGACCCTGGGCCTGGCCTACGGCCTGTTCGCGGTGCTGGTGCTGATCGTCTGCATCCACGGCTTCCGCTTCATGCTGTGGGTCAACAAGATCGCGGTATGGGCCTCCAGCCTGCTGTTCCTGCTCGGCATCCTGGCCTTTGCCGGGCCTTTCGATGCGGGCTTTGCCGGCAGTGTCAACCTCGGCCAGCCGGGCTTCTGGGCGGCCTTCATCGGCTCGGCACTGCTGGCCATGAGCAATCCGGTGTCCTTCGGGGCCTTCCTGGGTGACTGGTCGCGCTACATCCCGCGGGAAACATCCAAGGCGCGGATCATGCTGGCGGTGATCGCCGCGCAGATCGGCACCCTGATCCCGTTCCTGTTCGGCCTGTGCACCGCAACCCTGGTGGCGACCCAGGCGCCGCAGTACATCGAAGCGAACAACTATGTCGGCGGCCTGCTGGCCGTGGCGCCGACCTGGTTCTTCCTGCCGGTGTGCCTGATCGCAGTGATCGGCGGCATGTCCACCGGCACCACGGCGCTGTATGGCACCGGCCTGGACATGTCCAGCGTGTTCCCGCGCCTGCTCAGCCGCGCCGGGGCGACCCTGCTGATCGGCGTCGCTGCCATCGCCTTCATCTTCATTGGCCGCTTCACCTTCAACCTGGTGCAGAGCGTGTCCACCTTCGCCGTGCTGATCATCACCTGCACCAGCCCGTGGATGGTGATCATGATCCTCGGCCTGATCACCCGTCGCGGCTTCTACCACGCCGATGACCTGCAGGTGTTCACCCGTGGCGAGCGCGGCGGCCATTACTGGTTCCACCATGGCTGGAACTGGCGCGGCATGGGCGCCTGGATCCCCAGCGCGATCATCGGCCTGTGCTTCGTCAACCTGCCCGGGCAGTTCGTTGGCAGCCTGGGCGAGCTGGCAGGCGGCATCGATATCAGCCTGCCGATCACCCTGGGCCTGGCCGCCGTGCTGTACCTGGCCCTGATCAATATCTTCCCCGAGCCCGCCGCGGTATATGGCCCCAAGGGCCCGCGCTGGGTATTTCGCAAACCAGCGGCGCAAAGGTCGCTGACCACTGCCGAAACGGCCTGAACCGGAGCTGCACATGACTCATTACATCGATGGCCGCTGGGTGGATGGCGCCAGCGCCGACTGCATCAAGGTATTCGACCCGTCACTGGGCGAGCCTTTTGCCGAACTGCTGGCGGCCACGGCCGCCCAGGTGGACGAGGCGGTGGCCGCCGCGCGCAAGGCGCTGCCGGCCTGGAAAGGCCTCGACGTGGCCACCCGCGCCGGCTACCTGCGCGGTTTTGCCGAGCACCTTGGCCTGCGCCGCGAGGAACTGATCGCCCTGCAGATGCGCAACAACGGCAAACCGCGCCATGAAGCCGAAGTGGACCTGGACGACGCGGTCGCCACCTTCACCTACTACGCCGACCTGATCGAGCAGCAGGCCCGCAAGGATTTCAACGTGGCCCTCGCCGCGCCGGGCTTCAGCGCCCGCACCCGGCTGGAGCCGGTGGGCGTGGTCGGCCTGATCGTGCCGTGGAACTTCCCGCTGGTGACCAGCGCCTGGAAACTCGCTCCGGCCCTGGCCGCCGGTTGTACCGTGGTACTCAAGCCGTCCGAGGTCACGCCGCTGATCGAGCAGAGCTACGGGCAGATCGCCGAGCAACTGGGCCTGCCGGCGGGCGTGCTGAACATCGTGGTCGGCAAGGCCGAGACGGGCATCGCCCTGAGCAACCACAACGGTCTGGACAAGCTGTCCTTCACCGGCAGCAACACCGTCGGCAGCCAGGTCATGCGCAGTGCCTCGGCGCAGTGCCGGCCGGTGACCCTGGAACTGGGTGGCAAGTCGGCCATCGTGGTGTTCGACGACTGCGACCTGGACCAGGCGGTGGACTGGATCGTCGCCGGGATCTGCTGGAATGCCGGGCAGATGTGCTCGGCCACTTCGCGCTTGCTGATCCAGGAAGGTATCGCCGACGCGCTGCTGGCGCGCTTGAAGCTGGCGCTGGAAAAGCTGCGGGTCGGCAATCCGCTGACCGAGGACGTGGATATGGGCCCGCTGACCAGCCAGGGGCAGTGGCTGAAGGTTGCGGCCTACTTCGCCGTGGCGAAGGAAGAGGGCCTGGACTGCCTGACCGGCGGCGAGCCGCTGGACCGTGCCGGCTGGTTCGTCAGCCCGACCTTGTATGCCGACGTCCCGGTGCACAGCCGCCTGTGGAACGAGGAAATCTTCGGGCCGGTGCTGTGCAGCCAGCGTTTCCGTAGCGAGGAAGAAGCGATCTCCTTGGCCAATGACAGCCGTTTCGGGCTGGTGGCGACGGTGGTCAGCGCTGATCTTGAGCGTGCCGAGCGGGTCGCCGATGCCCTGGAAGTGGGGCATGTGTGGATCAACTCGATCCAGGCGGTGTTCGTCGAAACGTCATGGGGCGGCACCAAGGGCAGCGGCATCGGCCGTGAGCTGGGGCCTTGGGGGTTGTCGGCGTATCAGTCGGTCAAGCATGTGACCCGGTGCCTGGGGTAATTTGCAACGCAGACCCTGTGGGAGCGGGTTCACCCGCGATTACGGTGGTGAATTCACCGACGTAATCGCGGGTGAACCCGCTCCCACATTCAGAGCTGTATCGCTCTTGCAGCCCCATTCACATCTCAGTTCCGATCCAGCCACACCGTCTGCGCATTGCAGAATTCACGCACACCGAAGTGCGACAGCTCGCGCCCGAAACCACTCTTCTTCACGCCACCGAAGGTCACCCGCGGATCGCTGGCGCAGTAGCCGTTGATGAAGATACCGCCGGTTTCCAGCTCTTCCACCAGTTGCTCGGCCAGTTCCACATTGGCGGTGTAGATAGTCGAGGCCAGGCCGAATTCGCTGTCGTTCGCCAGTTGCAGGGCATGCCGCGCATCCCGGGCGGTGATGATCGAGGCCACGGGGCCGAACAGTTCCTGCTTGAACGAGGTCATCTGGTCGGTGACATCGGCCAGCACGGTCGGCTGGTAGTAGTTGCCTTCGCCCTCGACCTTGCCACCGCCCAGCAGCAGGGTCGCGCCTTCGGCCAATGTAGCCTGGACCTGGCCGTCGAGTTCGTCGCGCAGGTCGAAGCGTGCCATCGGGCCGATATAGGTCTCGGCATTGCGCGGGTCGCCCATCACCAGCTCGCGGGTCAGTGCGACGAACTTCTCGGTAAAGGCCTGGACCACGCCTTCCTCGACGATCAGGCGCTTGGCGGCGGCGCAGACCTGGCCGGTGTTCTGGTAGCGACCGATCACCGCGGCCTTCACCGCTTCATCCAGGTTGGCATCGTTGAGCACGATGAACGGGTCGGAACCGCCCAACTCCAGCACGCATTTCTTCAGCGCGGCACCGGCCTGGGCGCCGATGGCGGTACCGGCGCGCACGCTGCCGGTCAGGGTCACGGCGGCGATGCGCGGGTCGGCGATAGCCCTGGACACGCCATCCGGGGTGACGTTGATCACTTCGAACACGCCCTCGGGGAAGCCGGCCCGCTTGAACGCATCCAGCAGCAGGTAGGCGCTGCCCATCACGTTCGGCGCGTGCTTGAGCACGTAGGTGTTGCCGGCCAGCAGGGCCGGAACGGCGCCGCGCAGCACCTGCCAGATCGGGAAGTTCCACGGCATCACCGCCAGCAGCGGGCCAAGCGGACGGTATTCGATACGGGCCTTGCCCACCGGAACCGGGGCCGGCTCCGGCGCCAGCATGGCCGGGCCTGCTTCGGCGTACCAGTCGCAGAGCTGGGCGCATTTCTCGATCTCGCCGCGGGCCTGGGCGATCGGCTTGCCCATTTCGTCGGTGATCATCAGCGCCATGGCGTCGGCGTTGTCGCGCAGGGCAACGGCCAGGGCGCGCAACTGGCCCACGCGGCCGTCGATCGGCGTCCGGCGCCACACCGCGTAGCCGGCGGCGGCACGGGCCAGCGCGGCGTTGAGCACGGCATCGCTTTCATAGGGGTAATGGCCGATCCGTTCGCCGGTGGCGGGGTTGATCGACAGGGCATGGGTCTGGTGGCTGATCACGGTCATCTCGGCGTCCTGATAGAAGGCGTACGAACCGAAGCCTACTGCGTTGTATGTTTCCCTTAAACTGAATAATACTGAGCGAAACATTCACGCAGAGAGAATGATTGTATGGATCTGGTCCAGCTTGAGATGTTCAAGGCCGTGGCAGAGCAGGGCAGCATCAGTGCGGCGGCCCAACATATTCATCGGGTGCCGTCGAACCTGACCACGCGGATCCGCCAACTGGAAGAAGAACTGGGCGTCGACCTGTTCATTCGCGAGAAAAGCCGCCTGCGCCTGTCGCCGGCCGGCTGGACCTTCCTCGACTATGCCCGGCGCATTCTCGACCTGGTCGGCGAAGCGCGGCAGACCGTGGCCGGTGACGAACCCCAGGGCCCGTTCGCCCTCGGTTCCCTGGAAAGCACGGCGGCGGTGCGCATTCCGGCGTTGCTGGCGGCCTATAACCAGAGCTATGCCAAGGTCGAACTGGACCTCAGCACCGGGCCTTCCGGAGCGATGATCGACGGTGTGCTGGCCGGGCGCCTCAGCGCCGCCTTCGTCGATGGGCCGGTGCTGCACCCGGCGCTGGAAGGCGTGCCGGTGTTCATCGAGGAAATGGTGCTGATCGCGCCGCTCAACCATGGGGCCATCACCCGTGCCGCCGAGGTGAACGGCTCGACCATCTATGCGTTCCGCGCCAACTGTTCGTACCGCCATCACTTCGAAAGCTGGTTCGCCCAGGACGGCGCGGTACCCGGGAAAATCCTGGAAATGGAGTCCTACCACGGCATGCTCGCCTGCGTCAGTGCCGGGGCCGGGCTGGCGTTAATGCCGCGCAGCATGCTCGACAGCATGCCCGGCTGCAGCACCGTGAGCGTCTGGCCGTTGTCGGAGCGGTTCCGCTATCTGCGCACCTGGCTGGTGTGGAGGAAGGGGATGATGTCGCGGTGCTTGAGCACCTTTGTCGAGTTGCTCAGGGAGAGGGGGGATGTGCTGGATATCGAAGCCTAAAAGCGGCGCGGGCTCTGTGGGAGCGGGTTCACCCGCGATTGCGGTCGTGAATCCAACACCGCAATCGCGGGTGAACCCGCTCCCACAGAGGCCGCGTCCAAGCCGACATTTTCTGATACATCCTGTATAAACTGTGCGCCTATCCCGCGCGTCACCCTGGAGTCCTTCCGTTGTCCCGCAACAACCTCCCGCTCGTCCTGCTTCCCGGCCTGCTCAACGATCACCGTCTCTGGACCCACGCCCAGGCCACCTTCGAATCCGACCGCGAGATCCTGATTCCGGACCTCAGCCAGCACGAGTCCATCGTCGCCATGGCCGATCACGTGCTGGAGCAGGCGCCACCGCGGTTCGCCCTGGCCGCGCTGTCCATGGGTGGTTATGTCGCCTTCGAAATCCTGCGCCGTGCGCCGGAGCGGGTCGCGCGCCTGGCCCTGCTCGATACCACGGCCCGTCCCGACGAGCCGGAACGGGCACGGGTCCGTCGTGGCCTGCTGGAACTGGCCGGGCTGGGCAAGTTCAAGGGGGTGACCCCGCAACTGCTGCCGCGCCTGATGCATGCCCGCGCCCTCGAAAGCCAGGTGCCGCAGGTGGTGATGGACATGGCCGACGCCATCGGCCGCGAGGGCTTCATCCGCCAGCAGCGGGCGATCATCGAACGTGCCGATTACCAACCGCTGCTGGCTGCGATCAAGGTGCCGACCCTGGTGCTGTTCGGCGCCCAGGACGAAATCACGCCGTTGGCCGAGGCCCGGGTGATCCAGGCCGGCATCCCCGGCGCCCGTCTGGAAGTGATCGAGGCCTGTGGTCACCTGCCGCCGCTGGAGCACCCGGAGCGCACCAGCGAGTTGCTCGGCCAGTGGCTGGACGGCCGCTTCGACGCCTGACGGCGTGTTACTGCCCCGGCAGTTCCTCGTCGCGCCGATACGCCCACTGATACAGCGCCGGCAAGACCAGCAGGGTCAGCGCCGTCGACGACAGGATCCCGCCGATCACCACGGTCGCCAGCGGCCGCTGGACCTCTGCGCCGGTGCCGGTGGCCAGGGCCATTGGAATGAAGCCGAGGGACGCCACCAGCGCCGTCATCAGCACCGGCCGCAGGCGGGTCAGGGCGCCTTCGGTCACGGCGCTGCTCAATGAAGCTCCTTCCTCGCGCAGGTTGCGGATGAAGGAAATCATCACCAGGCCGTTGAGCACCGCCACCCCCGACAGGGCGATAAAACCCACGCCCGCCGAGATCGACAGCGGAATATCCCGCAGCCACAGGGCCAGCACGCCGCCGGTAAGGGCGAAGGGGATCCCGGTGAACACCAGCAAGCCATCCTTGAGGTTGTTGAACATCAGGAACAGCAGGGTCAGGACCAGCAGCAAGGCCACCGGCACCACCACCTGCAAGCGCTTGGCCGCCGATTGCAACTGCTCGAACTGGCCGCCCCAGGTGGTCCAGTACCCCGCCGGGATCTGCACGTCCCGCACCAGCGTGTCGCTGGCCTCCTCGACGAACGAGCCCAGGTCGCGTCCGCGCACGTTGGCACTGACCACCACTAGACGCTTGCCGTTTTCCCGGCTGATCTGGTTCGGGCCCGGTTGCAGGTCGAGGCTGGCGACCTGGGACAGTGGGATGAAGCCGATCCGCTCGGCGCCCAGGGCGGCATTGGCCGGCACCGGGATCAGCAGGTCGGCAAGCCCGGCGACATCGGTGCGCAGGGTTTCGGACAGGCGCACCACCAGGTCGAAGCGGCGGTCGCCTTCGTACAGGGTGCCGGCCTGGCGCCCGCCGACGGCGATCGCCACGGCATCCTGCACTTCGCCGATGTTCAGGCCATGGCGCGCTGCTTTCTCGCGGTCGATATTGATGGTCAGCACCGGCAGGCCGGTGGTCTGTTCCACCTTCACCTCCGAGGCACCCGGCACACCCTGCAAGGCCGTGGCGATCTTCGCCGCCGTGCGGTTGAGGGTGTCCATGTCGTCGCCGAAGACCTTCACCGCGACATCGCTGCGCACTCCGGATATCAGCTCGTTGAAGCGCAACTGGATCGGCTGCGACAGCTCGTGGTTGCTGCCTGGCACGCTGGCGGCAGCCTGCTGCACGGCGGCGATGATGGCCTCGCGCGATCTGCCCGGATCCGGCCATTGCGCCTTGGGCTTGAGCATGATGTAGGCGTCGGAAATGTTCGGCGGCATCGGGTCGGCGGCGATTTCCGCCGTGCCGGTGCGGGCGAACACCCGCTGCACCTCCGGCACCTGCTGCAGCAGGGCCTTTTCCAGGCGCTGCTGCATCTCCACCGACTGGCTCAGGCTGGTGCCCGGTACGCGCAATGCCTGCAGGGCCAGGTCGCCCTCGCTGAGGCTGGGGATGAACTCGCTGCCCATGCGGCTGGCCAGGGCGCCGGTCAGCACCACCACGCCCACCGCCGAGGCAAAGGCCAGGTTGCGATGCTTCAGCACCCATCCCAGCACCGGGGCGTAGCCCAGCCGCGCCTTGCGCATGACCAGGCCTTCCTCTTCCTTGACCTTGCCGGTGACGAACATGGCGATCGCCGCCGGGACGAAGGTCACCGACAGCAGCATGGCGCCGAGCAGGGCAATCACCACGGTGAAGGCCATGGGGTGGAACATTTTGCCTTCGACCCCGGTCAGGGCGAAGATCGGCAGGTACACGACCATGATGATCAACTGGCCGAAGACCAGCGGCCGGCGCGCCTCGCGGGCGGCGGCGAAGACTTCATGGAAGCGCTCGGCGCGGGTCAGGATGCGCCCGTGCCTGTGCTGGGCGTGGGCCAGGCGGCGGATGGCGTTCTCGACGATGACCACCGCGCCGTCGACGATGATGCCGAAGTCCAGGGCGCCGAGGCTCATCAGGTTGGCGCTGACCTTGTTGTGGAACATGCCGGTGAAGGTGAACAGCATCGACAGCGGGATGACCATCGCGGTAATCAGCGCCGCGCGGATATTGCCGAGGAACAGGAAGAGGATGGCGATCACCAGGATCGCGCCTTCCACCAGGTTCTTCTTCACCGTGGCGATGGCCTTTTCCACCAGGTGGGTGCGGTCGTAGACGGTTACCGCGACCACGCCCTCGGGCAGCGTGCGGTTGATCTCGGCGAGCCTGGCGGCGACGGCCTGGGATACCGTGCGGCTGTTTTCGCCGATCAGCATAAACACCGTGCCCAGCACCACTTCGCGACCGTTCTCGGTGGCGGCGCCGGAGCGCAGTTCCTTGCCGATGCTGACCTCGGCCACGCTGCTGACCCGGATCGGCGTGCCGTCCACGCTGGAGATCACGATGTTGGCGATATCCTCCAGGCTGCCCACCTGGCCCGGCGCGCGGATCAGCAACTGCTCGCCGTTGCGCTCGATGTAGCCGGCGCCAACGTTGCCGTTGTTGCGTTCCAGGGCCGTGACCAGGTCGCCGAGGGTCAGCCGATAGGCGGCCAGGCGCCGCGGATCCGGGGCGACCAGGTATTGCCGGGCGAAGCCGCCGATGGTGTTGATCTCGGCGACGCCGGGCACGTTGCGCAACTGCGGCTTGATGATCCAGTCCTGGATCACCCGCAGGTCGGTGGGTGTGTAGGGCGTGCCGTCTTCCTTGCGCGCGCCGTCCTCGGCTTCCACGGTCCACAGGAAGATCTCGCCGAGGCCGGTGGATACCGGGCCCATCAGCGCTTCCACGCCTTCGGGCAGTTGCTCCCTGGCGACCTGCAAGCGTTCGTTGACCTGCTGGCGGGCGAAGAAGATGTCGGTGCCATCGGCGAAGATCACCGTGACCTGGGACAGCCCCGAGCGCGACAGCGAGCGCGTTTGCTTGAGCCCGGGCAGGCCGGCCATGGCGGTTTCCACCGCGAAGGTGATGCGCTGCTCGGTTTCCAGGGGCGAGTAGCCCGGGGCCGCGGTGTTGATCTGCACCTGGACGTTGGTGATATCCGGCACCGCGTCGATGGGCAGCTTCTGGTAGCTGTAGATCCCCAGGCCGGCCATCAGCAGCACGGCGATCATCACCACGATGCGCTGCTCGATGGCAAAGCGAATCAGACGTTCAAACATGGAGGGTCATCCTGTACGGGCGCATCAGTGGCTGTGCTCGGCGGAGGCCTTGCCCAGCTCGGACTTGAGGGTGAAGCTGCCACGGGTGGCGACCAGGTCGCCGGCGGCCAGGCCGTCGAGGACCTCGACGTAGTCGCCGTCGCGGCGGCCCAGGGACACCGGGCGGGTATCGAAGCCGTCGGCGTTGCGCACGAATACCGAGGGCCGTTCTTCCACGCTCTGTATCGCCTCGTGGCGCACGGTGATGGCTGCCGGCGCCACTTGCGTGGCCACCGCGACATTGACGAAAAGCCCCGGCCGCCAGGCGCCATCGGGGTTGGTCAGGGTGACGCGAACGGTGGCGGCGCGGTTCTGCTCGCCCAGCAGGCTGCCGACATAGCCGATGGCGCCGTCCACCGTGCTGCCCAGGTCCGGCGACGAAACGCGCACGGGCCGGCCGCTGGCAACCTTGTCCAGATCGCGTGGCGGCACGGCGAAGGTGGCCCAGACCCGCGACAGGTCGGACAGGGTGAAGGCATTGCTGGCCTCGCTGACCACCTCGCCGAGGGCCAGGTGCTTTTCCACCACCACCGAATCGAACGGCGCGCGCAGTTCATAGCGATTGCCGCCGACCGCGCCGACCGAGGTGCCCAGCGCGGCGACCTTCTGCCGGGCGTTGCCCAGGCCGATCTCGGCTTCCTGCAAGGCCTGCCGTGCCTGCAGGTAGTCCTGTTCGGCGGAGATGCGCTCCTGCCACAGCTGCCGTTCCCGTTCGAAGGTCACCCGTGCCAGTTCGACCCGGCGCTGCGCGGCCTGCTGCTCGCTGCGCAGGTCGGAAATCTGCTGGCTGGCGATCACCGCCAGCAACTGGCCCTTTTTCACGGTTTCGCCGAGATTGGCATGGACGCTTTCCACCACGCCCGGTACCCGGGGCACGACGTGGGCCGTGCGGTCCTCGTCGAAGCGGATTTCGCCGGGGAAGCTGACCACGCTGCCCAGGTCCCGCGGGGCTGCGGCCTCCAGCTCGATGCCGGCGGCCTGGATCTGCTGCGCGGTGAGCATCAGCCGGACTTCTTCCTCGTGGCCGGCTTCGCCTGGTTCTTCATGGCCGTGGTCGTCCCGGGCGGCGGTTTTTTCCGCACCGTGGCCGTGCCCGTCGTCCTTGCCGTGGACGGCGTCGTCATTCCAGGCCAGCCCGGCAAAGCCGAGGGCCGCCGCCACGGCCAGCGCGAGGGCGATCTTGCGAGAGTTGTTCATCGGATGCTCCGTAGGATTCAAAGGATGTCGAGGTCGCCGTAGACCCGCTCGACCCGGGCCCTGGCGTCGCTGGCAGCGGCGAGGGCGGCGAGGTACTGCCCGCGGGCGCCGATCAGGGTGCGCTGGGCGTCGAGCACTTCGATAAAGCCGAACTTGCCCATCTCGAAGCCGCGGGTGGCGGTGTCCACGGCCTGGCGCGCGGCGGGCAGGATGGTGCGGTCGTAGGTCCCCACCTCATCCATCGCCGTGGCCCACTGGTTCAGGGCGCTGCGCGTCTCGCTGCGCAGGCGCAGTTCCACGGCATTGCGCAGGTCGCGGGCCTGGTCGGCGCGGCGCGCGGCGGCCAGGACGTTGCCCTGGTTGCGGTCGAACAGCGGCAAGGCCAAGGACAGGCCGACCACATTGACCCGCTCGCGCTCGGCGCGGTCGTACTGGCTGCCGAGGCTGACGGTCAGGTCGGGAATGCGCAGGGCCTTTTCCGAGCCCAGTTCGGCTTCGTTCTGTTCGATCTGCGCAGCGGCCTGGCGCAGTTCGGCGGTCTGTTCCAGGCGAGCGAGCAGCTGCTCGGCATCCGGCGGCAGGCCCGGCGACAGCGAAGGTGACAGCAGGTGGTCGAAGGTGGCGACAGGGCTGCCGATCACCTGTGCCAGCTGCCGCCAGGCCACGTCCTGCTCGCGTTCGGCGCGGCTCAGTTGCAGGCGTGCCTCGGCCAATTGCACCTCGGCACGGGTGGCTTCCACCGGCGAGGACTTGCCCGCGCCGACCTTGCCCGCGACCACGCGCAGGCCACGCTCGGTCAGCTCCAGGGATTGCCGTGCCAGCTCCACCCCCGCCTCGGCGCGCAGGGCGGCATGGAAGGCCTGGGTCACCTCGGCGCGCAGGTCGTTGACCTGCTGTTCCAGGCGAAGTCGAGCGAGGTTCTGGCCGAGGCTGGCGACCTCGATCCGTGCGCCGCGCTTGCCACCCAGTTCCAATGGCTGGCTAAGGGTCACGGTGGTGGTACTGGTGTTGCGCCGGGTGTCTTCGACCTCGTAGGACAGTTCCGGATTGGGCATCAGCCCGGCCTGGCGCCGGGCGCCGTCGGCGATGCCGATCTCCTGGCGTGCGGCGGCCATGGCCGGGTTCCGCTCCAGGGCTGCTGCCAGGGCCTGGGGCAGGCTCAGGCTGTCGGCCATGGCCGGCGACGCGGCCAGGGCGGTGCAGAGTGTGAGGACGGTTCTGGGCAGTAACGGGAGGCGGGGCACTGACGGTTCCTCGTGCTCGGAAAGCCCGACGGAAACGCCGAAGGTGCCGCCAGGCCCGGTTGAGTGGATGGCGGCACTCTAGGGAGCGGCAGCTATCAGGGCGGTGGCGGCAGGATGACAATTCTGTAATCAGGACAGTCGCCGGCCAACAGCGCGATGACGGGAATGTAATGCCCCGCTCATGCTGGCGTTATCTGCCGTCAGCAATGCTCTGGCCGGGCGAAATCACAATTCCAGCAACGCCCGTCGAACTCACAATAAAAACTGCCGGACCTCGAAGGAGCATTGCATGAGTCGCAGGTTACCGTTGTATCTGGCAGCGCTTTGCGCGCTGCCCGCAAGCCAGTTGGTCAGCGCCGCCGAACGGGAGGAGGGCTTTGTCGAAGGCAGCAGCCTGTCGGTGTTGAACCGCAATTTCTATTTCAACCGCGATCATCGCGATGGCCCGGCGCCAACCTATGGGAAGCCGGGGGATAACGGTTATTCCGAAGCCTGGGCCCACGCCGTGATCGGCAGGTTCTCTTCCGGCTTCACCCAGGGTACGGTCGGCTTCGGCGTCGATGCCTTCGCCATGCTCGGCCTGAAGCTCGATAGCGGCGCTGGTCGCAACGGCGGGCGCAGTTCCTTCGATGTGGTGCCGGTGGCGCGTGATGGCCAGGCCCGGGATGAGTACACCAAGGTCGGCGGCGCGGCGAAGGTGCGCTTGTTCGACACTGTGGTGCGGGTCGGCGATGTGTTCCCGGTGACCCCCGTGGTCGCCGCCGGCGACTCGCGCCTGCTGCCGGAAAGCTTCCGTGGAGTGACGGCGGAAAACACCGGTTTCGATGGCCTGACCTTGCAGGCCGGGCGCCTGCATGCCATGAGCCAGCCGGTATCGAGCAACATGCGTGACGGTTTCGTGACCTTCTATGGTGGTGCAGTGGATTCGCCGTGGGTCGCCTATGGCGGTGGTGACTATGCGGTCACCGACAATTTCAGTGTCAGCCTGTACGGCAGTCGTCTCAAGGATGCCTGGAACCAGTACTACGTCGGCACCAGCTTCACTTATCCGCTGGCCGACGACCTGGACCTGATCACCGGCTTCAACGCCTATCGCGCCGTCGACGAGGGCAAGCAACTGCTGGGCGAGTTCGACAACACCCTCTGGAGCGGCAAGCTGGGGCTGCGTTTCGGTGCGCATACCGTGGCCCTGACGCACCAGCGCAACAACGGTGACGATGACTTCGACTATCTGCGCCAGTCGGACTCGATCTTCCTCGACAACTCCATCCAGTACAGCGACTTCAACTCGCCGAAAGAACGCTCGTGGATGCTGCGCTACGACCTGGACATGGCCAGCTACGGCGTGCCGGGGCTGTCGTTCATGACCCGCTATGGCAAGGGCAGCGATGCGGACTACTCCAATGCCAACAGCGTCTACATGCGTCGCGATGGCAATGGCGATCCGCTCACCGAGCAGAAGCGCTGGGAGCGGGATATCGAAGTGAAATACGTGGTGCAGGAAGGCGCAGCCAAGGACCTGTCGCTGCGCGTGCGCCAGGCCACCACCCGCGCCACCGCGTTCGAATCCGACCTGGACGAAATTCGCCTGATAGTGGAATACCCGCTGTCGGTACTCTGATTCACCTTGAGAAGCTCCCCTGCTCCTTTGGTTAAAAGGTGGATACGTTTGGCGCCCGTTCGGGCGCCTTTTTTTTGCGCTTATTGCTCCCGGTCCAAGCGCCGGAACACCAGGCCGGCGGCCAGGCACATCAGGCTCACCAGCACCAGGGTGATCTGGATATCGCCGGCCTGTGGCTGCCCGTGCCCCTGCAGCCGCTGGATCGCACCCAGCAGCATCGCCGCCAGGCACACGGCCAGGCTCAGGCTGATCTGCACGCTGGTCGCCGACAGCGTCGCCGCGCTGGCCGAGCGCTCCGGCGGGATATCGGCGTAGGTCAGCGCGCCCATCGCAGTCATTTGCAACGAGCGCGACAGCCCGCCGACGAACAGCATCGACATCACTACCAGCGGTGCGGTGTTCTCGGTAAACAGCGCGCACAGGGCAATGGAAAGCGCCCCCAGCACCGTGTTCCACATCAGCAGGTCGCGAAAGCCGAAACGCCGCGCCAGGGGCACCGAGATGAACTTGATCAGCAGGGCTCCGGCACCGCCGGCGAAGGTCAACAGCCCGGCCTGCAGCGCGCTCATGCCATATCCCAGCTGGAACAGCAGCACCAGCAGGAACGGCAGCGAGGCGCTGCCCAGGCGAAACAGGGTGCCGCCCCATAGCACCAGAGCAAAACTGGGAATGTGCAGCAACGACAGGTCCAGCAGCGGCGACGCTGCGCGCCGTGCATGGCGCACATAGGCGCAGGCGAAACCCGCGCCGGCGAGCAGCAACAGGCATGACCACTCCCAGCGCAACGAACCGTGCCCGAGGCTTTCGAATGCCAGCACCAGGCAGGCCAGCGCCGGGCTGCCGAGCAGGAAGCCGCGCAGGTCCAGCGAGCGGGTGCGTTGCCCCGGGTAGTCCGGTACATGGCGCAGCACCAGCATTATCCCGAGCAGGCCGATGGGCAAATTGAGCAGGAAGATCCAGTGCCACGACAACCCGGTCACCAGCAATCCGCCCAGCGGCGGGCCGAACACCGGGCCGAGCAGGGCGGGCATGGTCAGGTAGGCCATGGCCTTGAGCAGGTCGCCCTTGCTCGACCAGCGCAGCAGGATCACCTGGCCCACCGGCACCATCAGCGCTGCGGCCATGCCCTGGCAGAAGCGCGCCAGGGCCAGTTGCCAAAGGCTGGCGGACAGGGCACAGGCCAGCGAGCTAGCCACGAACAGGCCGATGGCGGCGATGAACACCCGGCGCGGCCCAAGCCGTTCGGCCAGCCAGCCGCTGAGGGGGATGAACATTGCCACCGCCAGCAGGTAAAGGGTGACCACCAGGTTCATGCGCACGCTGGGCTCGCCGAAGTCCGCCGCCAGTTGCGGCAGGGCGGTGAGCACGGCGGTGGAGTCGAGCAACTCCATGAACAGCGCGCAGCCGATGATCATCGGCACCTTGCGCTGGAAGGTCGGTGGTGCGTCCGGGCGGGTCAGGGCGTTCAGGTCGTCCGCCTTAGCGCAGGGCGGGTTTCTGGGCGGGACATGGTCGGGGTTCTTCATCACTGGGGATGGCGAACAGGGTAGGGTGCGGAGGGCTGTGTTGTGAAATACCGCTTGGTGCTTTGTTAATAACGATGTTTTGTTTTCATGCAAAATTTACATGTTTTGTCCGTACGGTCATTGAATGATCTTCAACCCTTCCTGGCGTGGCCCGCTGAAGATCTTCATGTACCTGATGGTCACCTGCGCATGCTCGCGCATGATCGCCTCGGCCCGTGCGCCCTGTCCGGCCAGCAGGGCATCGACCAGGGTGTGATGCTGCATGTTGGCGAAATTGAACCGGCGAAACTCCTGGGCCAGGTTGCTGCGGTCCACGGCGATCGAACTCACCGAGGCGAATGGCAGGTGCTCGTTGCGCGACAGCGCTTCGGCCACCGCGGCGTTGCCGCTGGCTTCGATGATGGTCTGGTGGAAGCGCTTGTTGATGTCGTGGTAGGCCGCCAGGTCTTCCTCGCTGACGAAGCCCTTGTCGAACAAGCTGTCCGCCTGCTCCAGGCATTCGAGCAATACCGCGCGCGTTGCCATGCTTATACCGCGCTCGGCCGCCTGCCGCGCCGCCAGTCCTTCCAGCACGCCGCGCACCTCCACGGCATTGCCGAGGGTTTGCGCCGTCACTTGCTTCACCGCGAAACCCCGTGCCCCGTGGCGAACCAGCAGCCCTTCCTGTTCGAGCGCGCGCAACGCCATGCGTACCGGCATCCGCGAGACTTCCAGCAATTCGGCGGTGGGTACCTCGGCGATGCGCTCGCCGGGGGCGAACTGCCCGTCGAGGATCATCCTGCGCAGCAGGTTCAATACACGTTGTCCGGATCCACTCACTGCGGCCTCCACGGCCAAAACCCTTCATGCGCGGCACTGTAGCGGCTTTGCCGGCCGCTGCGAAGGGCAGACGGGAAGAAAAAAGCCGGGCGATTATCGAACCGTTAATGGATCCATTAAGCGTGGATATATTGTGTTTTTATTGGGTTGAATCCAATTTATGGATCCATCACAACAACAAAACGAGCCTGACCCATGCACCCGAAAAACGCCTGGTACGTCGCCTGCACCCCGGACGAGATCGCTGAAAAGCCCTTGGGCCGCAAGATCTGCAATGAAAACATGGTGTTCTACCGTGGCGACCACTCCCGCGTCGCCGCCCTCGAGGATTTCTGCCCACACCGTGGCGCGCCGCTGTCGCTGGGCTTCGTCCGCGACGGCAAGCTGGTATGCGGCTACCACGGCCTGGAAATGGGTAGCGATGGCCGCACCGCCGCCATGCCGTGCCAGCGGGTGCAGGCCTTCCCGGCGATCCGCAGCTTCCCGGTCGAAGAGCGTCATGGCTTCATCTGGGTCTGGCCCGGTGATCCCGCCCGTGCCGACACGGCACTGATCCCTCACCTGCATTGGGCCGAAAGTCCTGACTGGGCATACGGCGGCGGGCTCTACCACATCGCCTGCGACTACCGGCTGATGATCGACAACCTGATGGACCTGACCCACGAAACCTACGTGCATGCGTCGAGCATCGGCCAGAAGGAAATCGACGAGGCGCCGGTCAACACCCGGGTCAATGGCGACGAAGTGATCACCAGTCGCTTCATGGAGAACATCCTGCCGCCGCCGTTCTGGCAGGCCGCCCTGCGCGGCAACGGCCTGGCCGACGACGTGCCGGTGGATCGCTGGCAGATCTGCCGCTTTACCCCGCCCAGCCACGTGATGATCGAAGTCGGCGTGGCCCATGCCGGTACCGGCGGCTACGACGCACCGGCGCATTGCAAGGCCGGGAGCATCGTGGTCGATTTCATCACGCCCGAGAGCGACACCTCGATCTGGTACTTCTGGGGCATGGCGCGCAACTTCAAGGCCGATGACCCGGCGCTGACCGAGACCATCCGCAGCGGCCAGGGCAAGATCTTCGCCGAGGACCTGGAAATGCTCGAGCGCCAGCAGCGCAACCTGCTGGAACACCCGCAGCGCAGCCTGCTCAAGCTCAATATCGATGCCGGCGGCGTGCAGTCGCGACGCATCATCGAACGGATCATCGCCGCCGAGCAGGCACCGGTGATTGCCCGGAGTGCATCGTGATGGAACTGCTGATCAAGGCGATGCGCCTGGAGGCCGAGGACATCGTCGGCCTGGAGCTGGTCCGCGAAGACGGCGCACCGTTGCCCGCGTTCACCGCCGGCGCGCACATCGACGTGCATCTCGACCAGGGGCTGGTCCGCCAGTATTCACTGTGCAACGACCCGCACGAGCAGCACCGCTACTGCATCGGTGTGCTGCATGATGCGGCGTCCCGCGGCGGCTCGCGGGCGGTGCACCAGCGGCTGCGGGTGGGCCAGCGAGTGACGGTCAGCGAGCCGCGCAACCTGTTCGCGCTGGACAGCGGGGCAGGGCGCTCGCTGTTGTTCGCCGGTGGTATCGGCATCACGCCGATCCTGGCCATGGCCCACAGCCTGGCCCGCGAAGGGCGGCCTTTCGCCGTTCACTACTCGGCGCGTTCGGCGCAACGTGCGGCGTTTCTCGACCAGCTCGGCGAACTGCCGGCCAGGTGCTATTTCGACGACGGCCAGCGCCTGGACCTGGCTACGGTCCTGGCGAACGAGCCGGCGGATACGCACCTGTATGTCTGCGGTCCGGCAGGTTACATCGACCATGTGCTCGAGGCCGCCCGGGCGCTGGGCTGGGACGAGTCGCGACTGCATCGCGAATACTTCGGCGCAGCGCCGCTGACCCACGCTGAAGACGCGGCCTTCGAGGTGCGCATCCACGCGACGGGGCAGGTCTTCGAGGTGCCGGCGGATCGTTCCATCACCCAGGTGCTGGACGACGCCGGAATCATCATCCCGGTATCCTGCGAACAGGGAATCTGCGGCACCTGCATTACCCGGGTGGTGGATGGCGAGGTGGATCACCGCGACCAGTTCCTCACCGCCGAAGAGCGACGCGGGCAAATGACGCCTTGCTGCTCAAGGGCCCGCGGCGGTTGCCTGGTACTAGACCTGTAGGAATCACGACTCGTACCTTGTGGGAGCGGGTTCATCGGAGCGCCGAACCCGCTCCCACAAGGTACGCGCCGTGCTTTGGAACTGTTCTTTGCGCGACAGCGCAGCCTGAACGGCTGGACGGACTCCCACGGGATCGGGTTGGCCCGTCGGTCACTACAAAGCTTTTTCCTGCCCAGCCCCAACATTTTTAATAATTTGCCTAACCCCCGCTCTGCTCCATCATCCTCCTCACTCGAAGAATAAAAACGACGCGCATTCCACGCGCTCGAAACCCGGCCGGCGCCAGGGCCCGAACAGAAGAGCCCGCGCCCGCCTTACTGCCCTTTCAAGACTGTCTTTGCCAACCATGTCGGGGTCGACGACCCGCGCCTGCTGTTCGCGGCTACCCGGCATTTACCTTGAGTAGTAGGGAGGAAGTGTCGATGTCTTTGAAAATGCGTGCGTGCGCGTTGGCTGTGGTTTCCACTCTGGCGGCGGGCAATGCCCTGGCCGCGACGGACAAGCTCACCGTGATCTCCTTCGGCGGCGCCACCAAGGCTGCCCAGGACCAAGCCTATTTCAAGCCGTTCGAGCAGAGCGGGGCGGGCAAGGTGGTGGCCGGCGACTATAACGGCGAACTGTCCAAGGTGAAGGCCATGGTCAGCGTCGGCCAGGTGTCCTGGGACGTGGTCGAGGTGGAAAGCCCTGAACTGCTGCGCGGCTGCGAAGAGGGGCTGTTCGAGAAGATCGACCCGGCGCTGCTTGGCAACGGCGAGCACTACCTGGCCGATACCGTCAGTGAATGCGGCGTCGCCAGCTATGTCTGGTCCATGGTCATGGCCTACAACCCGGCGAAGCTGTCCTCGCCACCCGCCTCCTGGGCCGACTTCTGGGACACCGCCAAGTATCCCGGCAAGCGCGGCCTGCGCAAAGGCGCCAAGTACACCCTGGAAGCCGCCTTGCTCGCCGATGGCGTCAGCCGTGCCGACCTGTACAAGGTGCTCGCCACCCCTGCCGGCGTGACCCGCGCCTTCGCCAAGCTCGACCAGATCAAGTCCTCGATCCAGTGGTGGGAAGCCGGCGCCCAGCCGCCGCAATGGCTGGCGGCCAATGACGTGGTGATGTCCGCCGCCTACAACGGACGCATCGCCGTGGCCCAGAAGGAAGGCACCCACCTCGGCATCGTCTGGAACGGCGGCCTCTATGACCCCGACCACTGGGCCATCGTCAAGGGCTCGCCGAACAAGGCCCTGGCCGAGAAGTTCATCGTCTTCGCCAGCCAGGCGGCCAATCAGCAGCGCTTCTCGTCGAGCATCCCCTACGGCCCGGTCAACAAGCAGGCGCTGGATGCATTGCCGCTGGACGTCCAGGCCCAGTTGCCGACCGCGCCGGCCAACCTGGAGCAGGGCCTGCTGGTGGATTCCGGATTCTGGGTGGATCACGGCGAGGAACTGGAAGAGCGCTTCAACGCCTGGGCTGCGCGCTAGCCCGGCGGGCCTCGTTGCCGTTCAGGCCTTCATCGGCGCAAATCCGAACGGCAACGAATGCTCGACCATGTCCCATAATGATGGCACTTTGACTTGATGCAGTGAACACCGGAGGCGAGAATAAGGCACAAGGCCATTTGCGCTGTTTCGCGCGGGCATGGATCGCTATCGGGGAGATGCAGTATGGGATGGCTGGATGACAAGTTCTCGGCGGTCAAGAAGTCGGTGAGCGAAACCGTTTCGAGTGCCACGGATGTCGTAGCGAGCATTGAAATCAAGGAAACTGCCGCGCGGCTGGCGAGTGCTGCGTCAAGTGCCGCCACGACGGCTGCGGTGAAGACCAAGGAGGCGAGCCTCGACGCCTACGGGGTGACCAGGGACAAGGTGGTTGCAGTCCACGCCTCGACCAGCGAGGCCATTGCCGCTTTCGATTACACCGAACTGGGTAGCGGCGAGTTCTATTCGCGCAATTTCGTCCATTACCGGGATCTGTCGATCAGCAAGGTCAGCGCGATGTACCGCTCGACCTTCGAAGTCGACAAGTCCACCCTGGAAATGGTCGATGACATCCGCGCGCAACTGCCCGTTCCGGCGCAGACGGTCGATGACATATTCGAGCAATGCAAGCGCGAGGCGATGCGCCGGGCGGTTGCTTCGTTCGCCCTTGGCGGTGTCATGCAGGATATCGACAACCATAGCCAGGCCAAGTACGACAATCTCTCCGAGCGCTACTCCACCTTCGCCAAGGACAACGCCTACCAGATCAAGGCCTCCGAGCCTTTCGCCAAAATGGTCAATGAAAGGAACGATGCGGCAACCAGGGCCGAGACTCTCGCCAACGGCTATAACTCCGACCAGCGCCTGGACACGGCAGGTGGCGTCGATATCGAGCATGTCGTGGCCAAGAAGGAGCTGTACGTCGATCCGCTGATTCGCCTGGGCACCACCAACGAGCAGTATTTCGACCTGATCAATTCGCCCGAGAACCTGGTGTTTGCCGATCATTCGCTGAACCGTTCCATCGGCCAGGAAAACGTACTCGAGTACCTGGCCCGGCGCGGTCGTCCCGTGGAAGGCAAGCCCGGGATCAAGGCCGTGGATATCAAGCAGGCCGATGGTTCGATCAAGACTGTCGAGGTCAAGGAAGCCGACATGGTCGAAGCCTACGAACGGGCCAAGGCCAAGCAGAACGAGCACCGCATGGCTGCCTTGCAGGAGATCGGCCAGACCGTCGCGATGACTGGGGCGACCATGGCTGCGCAACAGATCGTCGGCCTGATCGTGCTGGAAACCATCGATGTCTTCGTCGACGAGATCAAACTGCTGACCACCAAGGGCCGGCTGTTCAACGAAGAAGGCTGGCTGCAGAACGCCAAGGACGCCAAGGCACGGATCGAGACCCGCCTGAGCGAACGCTTCGAGGAACGGCAAATCTGGGCTCGGGCCAGGAAGGTCGGGCTCGAAGCGGGGGTGGCGGGTGCGTTGAGCGTGATTCCGCAAATCGTCATTTCGCTGATCGTCAAGGTGCCGTCCTTCGTTCTCGGGCTCATCCGTGAATGCACTTTGAGCGTGGTGCGGTGTGTCCGGGTGCTGCTGAGCGATGATCCCGACAAGCTGAACAGCATCCTGGTGCTGCTCGCCGGGGCGGCGTCGGCGATCGCCGGGTTGTATGTCGGGCGTGCGGTGTCCACGGCGATCAGCGGCGTGCCCTTGTTGAACCAGTTCAACGGAGCGATTACCGGCGTGCTGACCGTGGTCGTGGTCACTGCCGTGCCGTTGGCCACCATCTACACCTTCGAGCAGAACAAGAACAAGCTGACCTTCCTCGCCAGCTCGTTCGCCTCGGGCAAGGCGCAGGAGGCTGGCAAGGCCTGAAGCGGCCCGCTTGACCTGGATCATGGGGGTATGACTTCCCGTCATACCCCCATGATTTTATGTGGTTCCAGCCGCCGGCCACCGCGGTGATACAAAACCTGCAAACACACCCACCAACAACAAAGAGTGTTTGCAGATGAAAGAACTCGACCTGTATATCGGCGAAGGTTTCGAAGGTCCCGGCGTCAATGCGGCGCATATCAATATCCTCATCGGCCCGCGTAACGGCCCTGCCGGCCAGGCTTTCGCCAACAGCCTGGCGTCGCCGAGCCAGGGCCACTGCCCGTTCATGGTGATCGCCCAGCCGAATATCCCGGTCAAGCCCATGACCCTCTATGTGAACAAGGCCGCCATCGATGGCGAACTCCACGGCAATGCCACCTGGGGTGCCTCCCAGGCCGGGATCGCCAAGGCCGTGACCGAGGCTTTGCTGGACGGCACCCTGCCGGCCGAGGCCGAGGACGAGTGGGCCATCGTCACCGCGAACTGGGTCAATCCCGCCTGCGATGACCTCGACGCTGTCTACCTCAACAATTACAACGCCTGCCGCACGGCCATCCGCGCCGCCCTTGCCGGCAAGCCCGAGCGTGCCCAGTTGGCCGATGTGGTTGGCCAGATCAGCAACCCGTTCTATACCCCCAAAGCCTGAGGTGGCCGCCATGCAATACATTCGCCTGGGCTATAGCGGCCTGGAAGTCTCGCGCCTGTGCCTGGGCACCATGAACATGGGCACGCCGGACTGGAAACCGTGGATTTTCGATGAGAAGCAGAGCGAGCCGATCGTCGCCCATGCCCTGGCCAACGGGGTCAACTTCATTGACCTGGCCGACTTTTACTCCGCCGGTGTCGGCGAGGAAGTGGTGGGCCGCATCGTCAAGCGCCTGGCCCGCCGGGAAGATCTGGTAATCACCACCAAGGTCGGCTACGGCACTCGTTCCGGGGTCAACGCCAGCGGCCATTCGCGCAAGCACATCATGGACAGCATCGACGCGTCCCTGACCCGCCTTGGCATGGATTACGTCGACCTGTACATGTTGCATTTCTTCGACGTGAACACCCCGGTCGAGGAGACCATGGGAGCCTTGAACGACATCGTCAAGGCCGGCAAGGCCCGCTACATCGGCGTTTCCACCATGCTTGCCGGGCAACTGGCGAAGATCCTCATGTGTTGCGAACGCAATGGCTGGGTCAAGCCGATCAACATGCAGTTGCAGCTCAACCTTGCCTACCGCGAGGAAGAGCGCGAAATGATCCCGTTCTGCCGCGACCAGGGCCTTGGCGTTTCGGTGTTCAGCCCGCTGGCCCGCGGCCTGTTGAGTGGCGACGTGCAATCGACGCGCAACCAGACCGATTTCTTCACCCAGCAGATGTACAGCGACGAGGCCTCCTTCGACATCGCCCGCTCGGTGCAGCGCGTGGCCCGCGGCCGTGGCGTGTCCAATGCGCAGGTGGCGCAGGCCTGGGTGCTGGGTCATGCCGGTGTCGATTGCATGCTGGTGGGTGCCGACACCACGACTCAGTTCGACAGTGCCCTGGCGGCCCTGGAAACCCGCCTGGATGCCGAGGAACTGCACGAGCTGGAACGCAACTACACGCCGTGCGACCTGATCAACGACTACACCGCCGGCAAGCGCATCCTGCGCACGGCACGTCCGGGCAGCGAGCGCTTCCTGCTCAGCGAGGCGGTGGCATGAACGGGCTGCTGCGTAATGGCAACTATATCGACGGCCAGTGGTCCGCTGGCGGTACGAGTTATCCGGTGACCGACCCGGCCAGTGGCGAACTGATCGTTCAGGTGCAGAAGGCCGGTGCCGAGCAAACCAACCTCGCCATCGCCGCGGCCGAACGGGCCCTGCCGGCCTGGCGCGGACTCACCGCCAAGGAGCGCAGTCAGCGCCTCAAGCGCTGGGCCGAGCTGATGCTGGCCCGGCAGCACGACCTGGCCACGCTGCTCAGCCGCGAGCAGGGCAAGCCGCTGGCCGAAGCCATGGGCGAGGTGGTCTATGCCGCGAGTTTCCTCGAATGGTTCGCCGAGGAGGCCAAGCGCGCCTATGGCGATGTGATCCCCAGCCACAAGGCCGACGCACGCATCATTGTGGTCAAGGAGGCCATCGGCGTAGTCGCGGCGATCACGCCGTGGAACTTCCTGCTGGCGATGGTCACGCGCAAGGTCGGCCCGGCCCTGGCAGCGGGTTGCACCATGGTCCTCAAGCCTTCGGAGGAAACCCCGCTGTCGGCGTTCGCCCTGGCGGTGCTGGCCGAGGAAGCAGGCATTCCGGCCGGGGTGTTCAATATCGTGTCCGGTGATGCCGTGGCCATCGGCGGCGCGCTGCAAGCTTCCAGCGTGGTGCGCAAGCTGTCTTTCACCGGCTCGACCCGCACCGGGAAATTGCTGATGCGCCAGGCGGCCGATACCTTGAAGAAGGTCTCGTTGGAACTGGGCGGCAACGCGCCCTTCATCGTTTTCGACGACGCCGACCTGGACGCCGCGGTGAAGGGCGCCATGGCCTCGAAGTTCCGCAATACCGGGCAGACCTGCGTGTGCGTCAATCGCTTCTTCATCCAGGACGGGGTGTACGACGCCTTCGTCGCCCGGCTGGCCGAGGCGGTGCGTGCCATGCGCGTCGGTGCCGCGCTGCTGGGGGAAACCGAACAGGGGCCGCTGATCAATGCGGCGGCCCTGGCCAAGGTCGAGGCCCATGTCGGCGACGCGCTGGAGAAGGGCGCGCGCCTGGTTTGCGGCGGACAGCGCCATGCCCTGGGCGGTACGTTCTTCGAACCCACGGTGCTGGCCGAGGCGACCCGCGACATGCTGATCGCCAGCGACGAAACCTTCGGCCCGGTGGCCGCCTGTTTCCGCTTCACGGATGAACGCGAGGTGCTGCAAGCGGCCAATGACACGCCCTATGGCCTGTCGGCCTATTTGTACAGCCGCGACATCGGCCGGGTGTGGCGCATGGCGGCCGGGCTCGAGGCCGGGATGGTCGGGATCAACGAAGGGGTGATTTCCACCGAAGTCGCGCCCTTCGGCGGCATCAAGGAGTCGGGTCTGGGCCGGGAGGGTTCGAAATACGGGCTCGATGAATACCTGGAGATCAAATACCTGCTGATGGGCGGGCTGTAGCACAACTTCCGCCGCCGGCAGCACACCGGCGGCTTTTCGGCTTCATCTCTACTTCAAGAACAAAAACCGGAGACGAATATGTCCGTTAATCCCGTCAAGATCGATGACCTGCCGATCGGTCGCTTTCATATCAAGATCGCCGGCCTGACCTTCGGCGCTCACTTCACCGACGGCTATATCCTTGGCCTGATCGGTATCGCTTTCACCCTGATCAGTCCGCAGATGCAACTCGATGCCTTCTGGCAGGGGCTGATCGGCGCTTCGGCGCTGATCGGCCTGTTTCTCGGCAGCCTGTTCTTCGGCTGGATTTCCGACCGGCTCGGGCGGCAGAAGATCTTCCTGATCAGCTTCGTGCTGATCACCCTGGCCTCGGTCATGCAGTTCTATGTGGAAAGCGCGGCGGCCTTGCTGCTCTGCCGGATCCTGATAGGCATAGGGCTGGGAGGGGATTTCAGCGTCGGCCACGCCATGCTCGCCGAGTTCGCCCCGCGCAAGCATCGAGGTGTGTTGCTGGGCTCGTTCAGTGTGATCTGGACCTTCGGCTACGTCGCCGCGACCTTCGTCGGCACGGCGATGCTCAGCCTCGGCGACGATGCCTGGCGCTACATGCTGGCGTCCTCGGCGATCCCGGCCGGGCTGATCCTGCTGGCGCGCATCGGCACCCCGGAGTCGCCGCGCTGGCTGGTCAATCGAGGGCGGATCGAGGAAGCCCGGGCCATCGTACGCAAGCACCTCGGCGCCCATGTGGTGCTCGACGAGGAACCGGCCAGCACCCAGCGCTGCGGCTATGGCGCACTGTTCAGCCGCGAATACCGCAAGCGCACCGCGTTCAACTGCCTGTTCTTCGTCTGCATCGTCATGCCGTACTTCGCCATCTATACCTTCCTGCCGACCATCCTGGCGCAGATGGGGCTGGCCGAAGGCTTCGGCACCGAGTTGATGCTCAACATGCTGTTGATCATTGGTGCCCTGACCGGAATCTGGTGCACGGTGAAATTCTCGCGGCGTGGATTCCTGATTGGCTCGTTCGTGATCCTGGCCGTGGCGCTGTTGCTGCTGGCGGTGTTGCCGGGCAGTGCGGCGTGGTTGATGGTGCTGGTGTTCGGGCTGTTCACCCTGGTCCTGTCGGCGGTGAGCAACCTGGTCGGGGTCTTCCCGGCCGAGAGTTTCCCGACGCCGGTACGGGCCAGCGGCATAGGCCTGGCCACTGCGGTGAGCCGCCTGGGCTCGGCGGTAAGCACCTTCCTGTTGCCATTGAGCGTGGCAGGCATCGGCTTGAGCCCGACCATGGGCATCCTGGCCGCGATCCTGGCGTTCGGCGCCCTGATTTCCTGGGCCTGGGCGCCCGAGACCAAGGCGCTGACCCTGAGCCAGGCGTGTGATGTGCCGAGTGTCGAGGGTGTTGCAGCGAAGGCGAGCGCTGTCCCGGCGGCCTGATTCACTTTTCCAGGCAGGTCCATTCCCCTGTGGGATTCGGTAAACCTGCTCCATGCTTTGTCTTGCACGGACCTTGTGGGAGCGGGTTCACCCGCGATTACGATAGTGGCCACACCACCGCAATCGCGGGTGAACCCGCTCCCACAGGGTACGCGTCTCGCCTCAGGTGGTTGCCTTCTGCAACCACTCGGTGAACAACCCCACCTTCGACAGCCCCTGCTTGTCCCTCGCCACATCCAGCCAATAGCCATAAGGTCCCAGCACTTCCACCCCGGCAATCGGCAGCAGGCTGCCTTGCTGCAATTCGCGCTCGATCATCTGCCGATCGATCACCGCCAGCCCACCTCCGGCCAGCGTTGTATGGATCACCTGGTCCAGGGTGGTGAACTCCAGCCCGCCGTTGGTCTCCACATCCTCCCGCCCCATGGCCGTCAGCCAGTTCTCCCAGACCCTCAGGCGCTTGCCGTCATGCAGGATATGCAGCAGTGGGTGCTGGTTCAGGTCAGGAGGCTGCCCCTCGACGAACAGCTCGGCACTGGCCACCGCGACATGCCGCTCCATCACCAGCAGTTCGCTGTGCCAATGCTCCGCCGGCCCCAGGCCGAAGCGGATCCGGCAGTCGATCTCGGCCAGATGCTCATGGCTGGCCTGGTTGCTCACGCTCAGGCTGATGTCGGGATAGCGTCGGCAGAAGTCCCGCAGTCGTGGTGACAGCCAGCGCGTGCCCCAGGTCGGCGGGGCGAGGATGCGCAGGCGCTGGCGCAGATTGGGCACGCGCACCGATTGCAGGGCACGGTCGATCTGGTCGAACGCCGCCGCCAGTTGCGGTGACAGCGCGGCACCGGCTTCGGTGAGGGTCAGGCCAAGATGGGTGCGCACGAACAGGGCCACGCCGAGGTGGTCCTCCAGTTGCTTGATCTGGCGACTGACCGCGCCCTGGGTGACGTTCAGGCCGAGGGCAGCCTGGCTGAAGCTACGGTGCCGGGCGACTTCTTCGAAGACGCGCAGCATGTTGAGCGGGGGGAGTTGACGCATCGGGCCACCCTGACGGAAAGGGCGTTGCAAGGAGTAACGGGTGTTCACGTATACCTGCTTTTCCTACCGGTCGCTACTGATCGTGGAACCCGACCGAACTTCCCCGGACATCCCGCGGACAAAGCCATAGCAACGCCGGTTTTGAAATGTCTTGTAACAAGCGAGGCAGGCCAGGCCGGCCACTTTGCCCGTGATGCCAACGCCTGCCCATCGATACCCGCAAGAAGCGCGGCGCCCAGCCCGCCAGGTCGATATGCAGCACGCCATCCGGGTTCCCTGCGCAAGGTAATAGGTGAACCTGCATGTTGTCAGCCAAGCAAACCTCGCGAAGGAAGTTCCTGCTGTCCTCGCTGATCGCCTTGCCCGCCATGGGCATCGCCCTCGACGGCCTGAGCGCGGCCGTGGCGGCGGAGATCATCGCGCCGAGCCTCGACAGCTACACCCCGGTGTTCTTCAGCGCCGCCGAGTGGACCTTCATCAAGGCCGCCTGCGACCGCCTGATCCCCGCCGATGGCCGCGGCCCCGGCGCACTCGAATGCAACGTGCCGATCTTCATCGACCAGCAACTGGCCGGCGACCTGGGCAGCGAGGTCTACCTCGAAGGCCCCTTCGACCTGAACGCGCCCGCCACCCTCGGCTACCAGTTGCCCTTCACCCCGCAGGAGGTCTACCGCAAGGGCATCGCCGCCCTGGAGCGCGCGTGCCAGGCCAGCCACGGCACGCATTTCGCCTTGCTCGACCTGCCCACCCGCGGGCAGGTCCTGGGCCAGTTGCAGAACGGCCAGATCGATTTCGCTGCCCACGGCGAGCCGGTGCTGCCGGGCAAGCTGCTGTTCACCGACCTGCTCAACCACACCCGCCAGGGCTGGCTCGCCGATCCTATCTATGGCGGCAACAAGGGCATGAAGGCGTGGATCGCCATCGGCTTTCCCGGTGCCCGTGCCAGCTATCTGGAATGGGTGACCCAACACAACGTGGCGTATCCGCTCGGGCCGGTGAGCCTGAGTGGCGAGCGCGCCTGAAGCCGTTATCCGGCGCCACAGCATTCAAGGGGCAAGCATGAGCAGCATGAGCAATGATGAAGTCGATGTGGTCGTGGTCGGCCTGGGCTGGACCGGTTCGCTGATGAGCATCGAGCTGGCCCAGGCGGGGCTCAGGGTGCGCGCCCTGGAGCGCGGCGCCGACCGGCCCAACGCCGATTTTTCCTACCCCAGGCCGGCGGACCAGTACGCCTACGGCCTGCGCAACAAGGTCATGGTCACGCCCCGGGACGGTGCCCTGACCGTACGCCATGACCTCGCCGGCAACGCCCTGCCGACCCGGCAGTGGGGCGCCTTCGTCCCGGGTACCGGCGTCGGCGGTTCCGGCCTGCATTGGACAGGGGTGCTGATCCGCCCCACGCCGACCGATATCAAGCTCAAGACCTATGCCGACCAGGCCTACGCACCGGGCAGTCTCGACGAGCGCATGCAGATCCAGGATTACCCTTTCACCTGGGACGAGATCGAGCCGTACCTGGACCGCTTCGACAAGATCTGCGGCCTGTCCGGCAACACCGGCAACCTGCGCGGGCAGATCATCGCCGGCGGCGACCCGTTCGAGGGCCCGCGTTCCAGCCCGTTCCCGCTGCCGGCGCTGGAAGACACGCTGAACAACAGGATGTTCGCCGAGGCCGCGCGCAAGCTGGGTTACCACCCGTTCCCCAACCCCTCGGCCAACGTTTCGCGCCCGTGGAAAAACCCCTACGGCAACCAGATCGCGCCGTGCAACTACTGCGGCTTCTGCAGCAAGTACCCGTGCCTGAACTATTCCAAGGCCTCGCCGCAGACCGCCGTGATGGACGCCCTCACGCGCATGGACAACTTCGACTACCGCACCGGCTGCAACGTGCTGCGGGTCGATCTGCACCCCGACGGCAAGACCGCCCGCGGCGTTACCTACGCCGATGCCCAGGGCAACGAGGTGTTCCAGCCGGCGAAGATCGTCATCCTGGCCGGCTTCCAGTTCGTCAATGTGCGCCTGATGCTGCTGTCGGGTATCGGCAAGCCCTATGACCCGCACACCGGCGAGGGCGTGATCGGGCGCAACTACGCCTTCCTCAGCGTCGGCGGAGCGACCTTGTTCTTCAAGGACAAGCATTTCAATCCCTTCGCCACCGCCGGCGCCACCGGGCAGATGTTCAACGATATCTCCCCGGGCAATTTCGATGGCCCGGCACTGGGCGTGATCGGCGGGGCGAAGATCCACAGTTCCCAGGCCACCGGCACGCCCATCGGCACCTCGCTGCCGTCGGGGACGCCGGAATGGGGCCAGGGCTGGAAGGAGGCGATGCAGGACTGGTATGGCCATTCGATGACCATCAACATCTCCACCGGCTGCATGTCCTATCGCGACCACTATGTGGACCTCGACCCGACCTACAAGGACCCGTGGGGCCAGCCGCTGTTGCGCATCACCTTCGACTGGAAACCCAACGAACTGAAGCTGCAGCAGTACCTGCGCGGCATCGTCCTCGACATCACCCGGGAGCTGGGGCCGGACAGCTACAGCGAAAACTTCCTGGGCATGGACTCGCACTGGGATATCACCAAGTACGTGTCCACGCATAACGTCGGCGGCGCGATCATGGGCGACTCGCCGAAAACCAGCGCGCTCAACCGCTACTTGCAGAGCTGGGATGTGCACAACGTCTTCGTCCCCGGCGGCAATGCCTTCCCGCAGAACTTCCAGGCCAACCCCACCGCGCTGATCGGCGCCCTGACCCTGATGTCGGCCCAGGCCATCAAGGAGCAGTACCTGAAGAACCCTGGCCCGTTGGTACAGGCCTGAGGAGCGCGACCATGACAACCCGATCCCGTCCACTGCTGTTGTCGCTGTGCCTGGTCCTGCTGGTCGGGGCCCTGCTGGCCTGGCTGGTCGCCGGGCTGCTCAACCGGTCCGGGGATGCCGCCGAGCAGATGTCCCAGGCGGTCACCCCCGAGCTGCTGGACAAGGGCGCCTACCTGGCCCGCGCCGGCGACTGCGTCGCCTGCCATACCGCCCGCGAGGGCGGCAAGCCGTTCGCCGGCGGGCTGGGCATTGCCTCGCCGATCGGCACCATCTACTCCACCAACATCACCCCCGACCCGGACACCGGCATCGGCCGCTGGACCTATGGCCAGTTCGAACGCGCCGTGCGCCGCGGCATCGGCCACGACGGGGCTGCGCTGTACCCGGCCATGCCGTTTCCGTCCTACGCCCGCCTGACCGACGCCGACACCCGGGCGCTGTACGCCTGGTTCATGCAGGGCGTACCGGCGGTGCGCCAGGAAAACCGTGCCAGCGACATTCCCTGGCCGCTGTCGATTCGCTGGCCGCTGGCCTACTGGCGCGCGTTGTTCTCGCCAGCCCCCGAGTCGGTGGCAAGCAGCGAGGCGGCCGTCAACGGCGACGACATCGCTCGCGGTGCCTACCTGGTCCAGGGCCTGGGGCACTGTGGCTCGTGCCACACCCCGCGGGCCCTGACCCTCCAGGAAAACGGCCTGGACGAGCGCGCGGCCGCTTATCTCACCGGTACCGAACTCAATGGCTGGAACGTCCCGGCCCTGCGCGGCATGCCGCACTGGAGCGAGGACGAGATCGCCGAGTACCTGGGCAGCGGGCGCAATGCCAAGGCCTCGGTAGCAGGGGAGATGACCGACGTGGTCGCCAACAGCACCTCGCACCTGAGCGATGCCGATCTGCAGGCCATGGCGGCCTATCTGAAGTCGCTGGACCCGGGGCAGGCGAGGGCTCACCGAGCCGACGTCGAGCGTGCCGGCGCCACGGCGCGCAAGCTTGCCGCTGCGCGCGACCTCAGCCTTGGCGAGCGCCTGTACCTGGATAACTGCAATGCCTGCCACTTCGTCTCCGGCAAGGGCGCGGAGCGGGTCTTCCCGCAACTGGACGGGGCCACGGTGGTCACCGCCGACAAGCCGGACGCGCTGTTGCACGTGATCCTCGCCGGCGCGGCCACGCCCTCTACCGAGCGCGCGCCGTCGGTGCTGCCGATGCCAGGTTTCGCCAAGCGCCTGAATGATGCCGAGGTCGCGCAGTTGGCCACGTTCCTGCGCCAGGGCTGGTCGAACCGTGCTCCGGCGGTGAGTGTCGAGCAGGTGGAGCGGGTGAGGGCGGGAATCGTCGGGCAGCCGTAGGCCAGCCCTATTCCGCCCTGGAATACCCCCATGAAAAGCTTGAATTGTATTTCCCTCGAAAAACCTCATAGCGTGATCTCCTCAACCACGGAGATTGCGCCATGAGTCAGCTGCGCCTGTTCGTCGATGCCCGCTACACCAGCCCTTATGCCATGTCGGTGCATGTGACCCTGCGGGAAAAGGGCCTGGATTTCGAAACCGTGCCGGTCGACCTCGACCAGGGGCAAAACCAGGCGGATGACTACAGCCGGCTGTCTCTCACCCAACGGGTACCCACCCTGGTCCATAACGGTTTCGCCCTGTCCGAGTCCTCGGCCATCAGCGAATACCTGGAAGACCTGTATCCCGAACGCCCGGTCTATCCCCGCGATCCGCTCCAGCGCGCCCGCGCCCGGCAGGTCCAGGCCTGGTTACGCAGCGACCTGATGCCGATCCGCGAAGAGCGTTCCACCCTGGTGGTGTTCTACGGCGTGAAGCAAGGGCCGTTGTCGACGGCGGGGCAGGCCGCGGCAGGCAAGCTGATCGCGGCGGCGCAGGCGTTGTTGCCGGAGGGGGCGGAGTATCTGTGCGGGGAGTGGTCCATCGCCGATGCGGACCTGGCCGTGATGCTCAACCGGCTGATCTTCAATGGCGATGAAGTGCCGCAGCGGCTGAAGGATTATGCGGCACGGCAGTGGCAGCGCGCGTCGGTGCGGGAGTGGGCGGAAAAGGTGCGGCCGGCGTTGTAATCTCAAGCCCGGATCATTTCCCGCACCCGCTCTGCCAGGGTTTCCAGGGCGAATGGCTTGGTCAGCACCTGCATCCCCGGTTCGAGTTGCCCTTCGCCGATGGCGGCGGTCTCGGCATAGCCGGTGATGAACAGTACCTTCAGGTCCGGCCTGGTCATTCGCCCGGCATCGGCCATCTGCCGGCCATTCATGCCGCCGGGCAGGCCGACATCGGTGATCAGCAGGTCGATGTGCACGTCCGAGCGCAGCACCTTGAGTCCCGACAGGCTGTCGCCCGCCTCGATAAGGCTGTAGTCGAGATCGCCCAGCGCATCCACCAGCAACATGCGCACGCTGGGTTCGTCGTCGACGATGAGAATGGTTTCCCCGGACACGCTCGGCATCATCGCATTGAGATCGTTTCGGGCGCTTTCCTCGTCGAGGGCGCCCTGGTAACGCGGCAGGAGGATCTGCACGCTGGTGCCGCCACTCGATTCCGAACTGATACGCACCTGGCCACCTGACTGCTTGGCGAAACCGTAGATCATCGACAACCCCAGCCCGGTGCCCTGGCCGATCGGCTTGGTGGTGAAGAACGGGTCGAACGCCTTGGCGAGGATGTCCGGGGTCATGCCGATGCCCGTGTCGGCCACCGTCAGCAGGACGTATTCACCCTCGGCGATTTCCTGGGCCCGGGCACCCTCGGCATCCAGGCTGATGTTGGCGGTTTCGATGCGGATGCGCCCGCCATCGGGCATGGCGTCGCGGGCATTGATGCACAGGTTGAGCAGGGCGTTTTCCAGTTGGCTGGCGTCCACCAGGGTCGGCCACAGGCCGGGGGCTGCCGACGTCTCGACGGCGATGCCCGGGCCCACGGTGCGCTGGATCAGTTCGCCCATGCCCTGCATCAGCCGGTTGACGTCGGTGGGCCGCGGGTCGAGGGTCTGCCGGCGGGAGAAGGCGAGCAGCCGGTGGGTCAGGGAAGCGGCGCGCTTGACCGCGCCCTGGGCAGTGTCCAGGTACTTGTCCAGCTCCTGGATACGGCCCTGGGCGATACGGGTCGCCATCATTTCCAGGGCGCCGGAAACCCCCGCCAGCAGGTTGTTGAAGTCGTGGGCGATACCGCCGGTGAGCTGGCCGACCGCTTCCATTTTCTGCGACTGGCGCAGTTTCTCTTCGGCTTGCATCAGCTCCAGGGTGCGCGCGGCGACCCGCTGTTCGAGGGTTTCGTTGAGGCTGCGCAATGCGGCGATGGCGCGGTCGCGCTCGGCCTCCACCGAGCGCCGCTCCTCGACGTCGATCACCACACCCGGCAGGCTGCTGGGGCTGCCGTCCTCGGCACGATCGACGCGGCCATTGGCTTCGATCCAGTAATAGCGGCCATCGCTGCGTTTGACCCGGTATTGATGGGCATAGGGCTTGCCGCTGGCAATCACCGCGCCGATGGCTTCGGTCAGGCCGTTGCGGTCATCCGGGTGCACCGATTGCAACACCTGCTCCAGGGTCAGGCCCTCGGTGCCCCAGGCCGGATCCAGGCCGCAGGCACGGGCGAAGGCCTCATCGATGCTGAACCGGCCGTTGTTCAGGTCCCAGTGCCAGGTACCGATGATCGCGCCGGCGGCCAGGGCCAGTTGCACCCGTTCGATGTTCTGCCGGGCCAGGGCCTCGCTGCGGCGCAGGCGCTCCTCGGCGTTGCGGCGTTCGGTGACGTCGCTGAAGATGATCGCGATCAGGCGCTCCTCGGGTTCGCCGACCTTGACCGCGCGCACGTCGAACCAGCGCTTGAAGGCTTCGGCATAGCTCTCGAAGGTGGCCGGCTCGCCGGTCCTGGCCACATGGCCGTAGGTCTGGAACCAGAAATCCTCCAGGTCCGGAGCGAACTCGGTGACCCACTTGCCGCGCAGATCGACCCCGGCCTGGCGTTCGAAGGCCGGGTTGGCCTCGACGAACTGGTAGTCGATGGGGCGGTCATCGGCGTCGAACTTGACCTTGACCAGGGCGAAGGCCGACTCGACCGTTTCGAGGATGGTGCGAAAGCGTTCCTCGCTCTTGCGCAAGGCGACCCGGGCCTTGTGCATGGCGGTGGTTTCGAAGGGTTGGTAATGGGCTGACGGCGGGTCGGGATCGAGCCCCGCATTCTCCAGGGCCATGCGCAAACGCAGGATTTCCGCCTCCAGCGCTTCACGGGTCAGGTGCTTCATCGCGTTCCACCGGTGTTTCTTTTCATTCGTTCTTGCCCGCAGGGCCAGGGAGCCAGCCGGCGTTGGACTGGCGCGCGCGCCGGGACGTTCCGCTTCGGCAGGGGAAAACCACAGGTTGCCTGCTGCCTTGATGTTCTAGCACAGCCGTGCTGGCAATTGAATATTGCCCAGCGCACCAAAGATTGACCGCCGCCGGCTGCGGGAGCCAATAACCTTGCTAGATTTGCTCAGGCGTTCTGCTCGTCGCCCAAGGAAATCTATGCAGCCTCCATCGTCCAAGCCCGCCGCGTCCCCTGGCAAACGTGATTGGCAGCGCTGGCTGCCGGGCCTGCAGGTGCTGCGCAGCTACCCGCTTGCCTGGTTGCCCAGGGACCTGCTGGCCGGCCTGGTGCTCACCGCCATGCTGGTCCCTGTGGGCATCGCCTATGCCCAGGCTTCGGGGGTGCCGGGCATCCATGGGCTGTACGCGACCATCGTGCCGCTGCTGGCCTATGCCCTGTTCGGGCCGAGCCGGATCCTTGTGCTCGGCCCCGATTCGGCCCTGGTCGCGATCATCATTGCCGTGGTGTTGCCGCTGTCCGGCGGTGATCCGCTCAGGGCGATCACCCTGGCCAGCGCCATGGCCCTGGTCTCGGGCCTGGTCTGCCTTGCGGCCGGGATACTGCGCCTGGGTTTCATCACCGAGCTGCTGTCCAAACCGATCCGCTACGGCTACATGAACGGCATTGCCCTGACCGTGCTGATCAGCCAGACGCCCAAGCTGTTCGGTATCAGCTTCGACAGCGAAGGGCCGGCGCGGGATATCTGGCACCTTGTCCAGGCTCTGCTCGACGGCAAGGCCAACTGGCATGCGTTTGCCGTAGGCGCCGGCAGCCTGGCGATCATCCTGCTGCTCAAGCGCTTCGAGCGGGTGCCCGGAATGCTGGTCGCCGTGGTGGCTGCGACGCTGGTCGCGTGGTCGTTGCAGTTCGAAGCCAGGTACGGCGTCAAGGTCACCGGCTCGTTGCCCCAAGGCTTGCCGGGGTTCGCCTTTCCGTTGATCGACGCTGCCGATGTGCAGGCGATCCTGATCGGCGGCTTCGCGGCGGCGCTGGTGTCTTTCGCCGATACCAGCGTGCTGTCGCGCACCTATGCCGCCAAGACCCGCACGCCAGTGGATGCCAATCAGGAAATGATCGGCCTGGGCATGGCCAACCTTGCCACCGGGCTGTTCCAGGGCATTGCGGTCAGCAGCAGTTCATCGCGTACGCCGGTGGCCGAAGCGGCCGGGGCGCGTACCCAGATGGCCGGGGTGTTCGGCGCGTTGGGAGTGGCGCTGTTGCTGCTGCTGGGCCCCGACCTTCTCAAGCATCTGCCCGGCAGCGCCCTGGCTGCCGTGGTGATTGCGTCCGCCATCGGCCTGTTCGAGTTCAAGGACCTGCGGCGCATTTACCGTATCCAGCAATGGGAGTTCTGGCTGTCGATCACCTGTTTCGTCGGTGTCGCCGTGCTCGGCGCAGTGCCAGGCATCGGCCTGGCGGTGGCGATCGCGGTAATCGAGTTTCTCTGGGATGGCTGGCGTCCGCACTACGCCGTGCTCGGACGGGTCGCCGGGATTCGCGGTTATCACGACGTCAGCCGCTACCCGGATGCCCGCCGGGTGCCGGGGCTGGTGCTGTTCCGCTGGGATGCACCGCTGTTCTTTGCCAACGCCGAGCTGTTCCAGAACTGTGTACTGCAGGCGGTGCAAGAGGCACCCGGGCCGGTGCGACGGGTCGTGATCGCGGCAGAGCCGGTGACCAGCGTGGACGTGACCTCGGCAGACATGCTGGTCGAGCTGGAACAGAGCCTGCGCGGGCAGGGCATCGAGCTGCGCTTCGCCGAGGTGAAGGATCCGGTGCGGGACAAGCTGGAGCGCCTCGAAGTGCTGGCGCATATCGGCCGGGACGTATTCCAGCCGACGGTGGAAGCGGCAGTGGATGTGTATCTGGAGGAACATCAGGTGGGCTGGAAGCCCTGATCACGGTTCCTGCCGGATCACCGAAATCTTGCCGTTGCGCTCCACGATCGCGAACTTGATCTGTTCCACCCGTTCGATGCCCTGGCTGTCGCGCGCTGATTCCAGGATGTCGTCCTCGGTCAGGCGTGCCCGGCGCATGCGCTGGTGGAGGAAGCGGCCGTGCTCGACCACCAGCGTGGCATGGCCGTCCAGCAGCCGGGCCAGGCGGCGCGAGTTGAGCTTGGCCAGCGACAGCCCGACGTCCAGAGCGATCAGCGTGGCGATGACCAGCATGGCGTTGATGAAGGAGAAGTCGTCGCCCAGCAATGCCTGCTGGGTGGCTTCGCCGATGATCAGCAGCAGGACGAAGTCGAAGGTGGTCAGGTCGGCCAGGGAGCGGCGCCCCGCGATGCGGAATACCAGCATCAACGCCAGGTACATGCCTGCGGCGCGGAGAATGGAATCCATGGCTGGCTCCTAGGGAAAGAAAAAGGTCGAGAAGGTTGTGGTGCTGCCCTGGCCAAGGCCGACGCGTCCTTCCAGGCGGCCCACATGTTCGCTGCGCAGGGTCAGGTACAGCGTCGCGATGCCATCTTCGCCGGTGCCCAGGCGCATGAGGATTTCCTCGCCGCGGGACTGTGCCGACAGCGGCTCGGGTTGAAGGGTCTCGATGCTGGCTTCGCGCAGCAGCGAGCCTCCAAGCAGCAGCTGCACCGGCTGGCCCGGGGTGCCACGGACCTGGATGCGCATGCTGTCGGTGGTGCCGCTGCGGCTCAGGCGCTGGTACTCCACGCGAACGCGCCCGTCGGCGCTGGTGGCGTCGGCATCGCTGAGCGGACCGTTGCCGAACAGGCCGGCCAGGGCCAGCAGCACGATCAGCACCAGCACGTACCAACCGACCCGCTCGAAGCGCCAGACCCGCTGCTGCAGGGTCATGTCTTCCTCGACCGGGTAATGGCGCGAGACCAGCTCGACGTCGTTCATGGTCAGGCACGCTCGCCGCGCAACCAGCGCTGGTGGTAGTGCTCAAGCTGGGTCAGGCCGAACAGCGCGCCCTGGCGCATGACCTCGGCACGCTCGCCGAAGAAACGCTGGCTACGGGTGAAGGTGGCAAGCGGTTCGCCGGCGAAGGCCCAGGCAAAGCACAGGGTGCCTGGCTGGATGCTGCCTTCGCCCTCGGGGCCGGCGATGCCGGTGGTGGCGATGGCGACATTCGCCTGGCTGTCGCGCAGGGCGCCGCGGGCCATTTCCCAGGCCACTGCTTCGCTGGTCAGGCCATAGCGATCGATGGTCTCCTGGCTGACGCCGAGCAGGCGTTTCTTGGCACTCGGCGAATACACCACATAACCGCTTTCCAGCACTTCGCCGGTACCGGGTATCGCGGCCAGCATGGCCACCATGTCTCCCGCCGTGCAGGACTCGGCGGTGGTCAGGATCAGTTGGTGATGCTTGAGGTATTCGAGCACGCTCTCTACGGGATCTTTAGTCATCGTCATGCACCCTGTTGCTGTTTTGCGGTTGACGCAACGGCCCGGGGGTTGGTTCCAGCGAAGAGCGTGGGTATCTAGGCATCTTTCTGAATAGTGGTGGCTACGAGGTGCCCGTCTGAGAACCGCGTTATGGCCACCAGGCGCACGCCGGGAGATCTTCAGCGCCCTTGAGATCGAGCGCCGCCCGCGCGGCGCATCGCCGGCAACGCCGGCTCCCACATTTTGTTGAAACGTGCCTATGCCTGACAGGCCATAGTGATCGCCTTGTTTGTACGACGCGATACCGCGTCGAGCCCAACAGTCTCCCCGCAGTAGATCGCCGAACATCCAAAGGCTGGCAGCGCAGATTTCACAGGCCATGGCACGTTGCAACAAATGTGGGAGCCGGCGTTGCCGGCGATGCGCCGCGCGGGCGGCGCTCGATCTCGAGGACGCCAGAAAAGTCATGACAAGCACCCGCCAGCCCTGATGCGATCTACTGACGGGTCTTCTTACCTCAAAAGATGTGTAGATACCCATCAGCGAAGAGCCGAACGACCGCTGGCGTACTCGCGTTGAACCCCGTCCGCGCCATGGGGCTCCACCCTCTAGGTAGAGGAGGACGGCGATGAATGCAATCGATGAGTCGGTGTGGTGCACAAGCAATGGGGCCCGAGCCCTGGATGCCTGGTTTGCGATCTACGACGACCATCGCTTGCGCCGCGAGCGTCCGGACGACTACCACGATGAGCTGCTAAGACGTGCCGACGAGATGGACCGCCAGGGGCTGGTCGGCTGGCAGCAATGGCGCGACCTCAGAACCCTGGCCGATCGCAGTTACCTGCGGGCCGTGGCGGGAGACGACTTCGTCGCTCCCGCTGCGTCGTGTCACGGCTGTTGATAGTGGCCTGGCGTGGTGCCGGGCTCGTGGTCATGTTCCAGGCGTTGCACCTGCACATCGCTGAACGAGGCCGCATCGCCGCGCTGCAGGCCCTGCAAGTGGGCGGCGGCCTGTTCGGGCGTCAGGGTTTCCTCCTCGCTGTACAGCTCGCAGGTGCCGGGCTGGTTGTTCTGGATATAGCTGATCAGGAAAAGATGCCGGGCCATTTCGCTTGCCTCCTGGGGTGAGTGGGGTTGCCGTTCGAGGGCGCCACGGCCCTGCAGGTTCAGCCTTTTCGATGACCGGGGCGCACGGTTACCGCCTGTCGTTGTCAAGGACCTGCGCGCCTGGCCAGGCCTCTCAATTACTCCACCCATGGAAACAGGAGTCTTCCTTATGACCACCACACCACAGGAACACCTGCTGGACTGGCTGCGTGATGCCCATGCCATGGAGCAGCAGGCCGAAAGCATGCTCAAGGCCCAGGCCGAGCGCCTGGAACACTACCCATTGCTCAAGACCCGGATCGTCAAGCACATCGAGGAAACCCGCGGCCAGCAACGCCAGTTGGTGGGCTGTATCGAACGCCTGGGCGGCAGCACCTCGACCCTCAAGGACCTGGCGGGCAAGTTGATGGCTTTCGCTCAGGGCGTAGGTGGCATGACCATGAGCGACGAGGTGGTCAAGGGCGCCATGGCCGGTTACGTGTTCGAGAATCTGGAAATCGCCAGCTACACCGTGTTGATCGAAGCCGCCGAGGCGGCGGGAGACGTGGCCACCGCCGAGGTCTGCCGCTCGATCATCAAGGAGGAGATCGCCATGGCCGACTGGCTGAGGGAGCACCTGCCGGAAGTGACCCGGGCCTTCCTTGAACGTTCGGCCGATCCGGATGCCGAGGCCAAGCGCTAAGCAGAAAAAAACCGCGCCGGGCCCAAGGGCCCGGCGCGGTTTTTTACGCCTCGTCGTTATTGACCTTGCCAAGATCAGCCGCGGTGATCGGCTGCGCATTGGGGTTGGACATGGTCCTGAGCTTCATGCTTTCGAGGGTGCTTGCGGAAAAATCGTCCAGTTCAACCGAGGCCGAACCGTCGCCACCATCCACCGCCGGTTGCGGCTCTTCCACGTATACCCAGTCTTCGCCCTCGTTCCACGGCCCGCGCATTTCGCCGCCGCTGGAGAGGTTGAAGTAGGTCCGGTTGAATTCCGGATGGCCGGGCAGCTTGCCTTGCGGGAAGTTCGGCTGGATCGAGTGCAGGGCCTTTTCGAAGGACTGCTGGTGGGCGATTTCCCGGCTCATGAGAAAGCCCAGTGCGTCCTTGATGCCTGGATCGTCGGTGACGTTGATCAGGCGCTCGTAGACGATCTTGGCCCGGGCCTCGGCAGCGATGTTCGAACGCAGGTCGGCGGTCGGTTCGCCGATGGTGTCGATATAGGCCGCCGTCCACGGCACACCGGCGGAATTCACCAACGGTGCCCCGGCGCCGTACAGCAGGCTGGTGATGTGCGAGTCATTGCCTGCGCCGGTCAACGAGCGATACAGCTCGCCTTCCGCTTCCACCCCCTCGGCAAGCCGGCCCTTGGCGCCCTTGTTGAGCATCACCACGATGGAGCCGATCACTTCCAGGTGGCTCAGTTCCTCGGTGGCGATGTCGAACAGCATGTCCTTGCGTCCTGGGTCATCCTCGCTGACCGCCTGGGTGAAGTAGCGCATCGCTGCGGCGAGTTCGCCCTGGGGGCCACCGAACTGTTCCAGCAGCAGGTTGGCCAATGCCGGATCCGGCGCGCTGACGCGCACGGTGTACTGCAATCGCTTGTTGTGCATGAACATGGGATTTTTCCTCGGCGAGCAGCCGGGGCGATTGCCGCCCCGGCAGGTTTACACGGTCTTGCAAGCTTCACTACCTACGCTTCAAGCACCGGTCAGCGATTGTCGTCATCGCTTTTGCGGCCACCGCCATGACTGTGCTGGCCGCCGACCCGTCCGGCCTCGGAGGCTTTCTCACGGTCGTTGGCGAAATTGCCACCGGAGGCCTGTCCGCCTTTGTGGCCGGCTTCGGAGGCACGCTGCGGGTCATTCTTGAAGTTGCCGCCGGAGACCTGGCCGCCTTTATGGCCGGCTTCGGAAGCACGCTCCGGGTCGTTCTTGAAATTGCCGCCGGAGGCCTGGCCACCTTTGTGCCCCGCCTCGGAAGCCTTCTCACGGTCATTGGCGAAATTGCCCGGGTTGGTATTGGCGTTGCCGCCCTGGTTGCCGCTTTTGTCCTGATTGTCAGCCATGATCTTTCACCTCGTATCTGTCACACAGGTTGGTCTGTGTTCAGTAATGACCGAGGGCAAGCGGCGAGGGTTTTTACGGTGTTCGACACTAGTGGACGAAGTGCATTAAGAGCATCAAGGCTAATTGCAGGGACCTTTTCGAATGCGTGACCAATAGTTGGCGTGCGAGCCTTTATGTATAACTTTCTTAATAAGTTATACAGCGAGCAACTTCAGGTATAACTTTGTTAGGCCCGTCGGTCTGGATTGCCGTTTATTTGCGCAATAAGTTTCCAGTCGTTCAAACAAAGGGCTACTGTGTCGAATGTCGTTTCATCAAACTTTCAGGAGGATCCGATGAGAATTCGAGGAGAGGTATTCTGGGCATGGGCGGATGCCGGCCTTCACCATCGCTCCTACGACGAAATACTCGATGATGGCAGCCATATTGATGTTCAGGTCAGGCTGTCGCGTACTGGCAATACGCAATTGTTCATCGGCATTTATGCCGCCGAAGGCCAGGCGCTGCATGAAGAAGCCTTCGATTCGCGTCCTGGCGAGTCCATGTCCAAGGCCCTGGCGTTCGGCGTGGTGCATGCCAGGCGCCTGGCCGCGACCCGTCTGGCACGCGGCGGAAGGTACGCCAGCGTGGGGAAGGCTTGAAAGAAAAAGCCCGACCTGAGGTCGGGCTTTTTGCTGCGGGCTTCTTCAGTCCGGTAGCGTGCTGGTCTCGGCGAACTTCTTCGGGTCCACGGGTGGTGGCTGGAAGGCCGGTCCGTCCCCGGCCAGTCGCCAGCGTACATTCTCCAGGCCATAGCGTTCTGCCATCGGTTTGCTCACTTTCTTGATCTTGTGCTGACCGAAACGCGGAATAACGCCTATTCCCGCATCGCAACTTGCCCAATGCCAGGCTTCGGCATTATCCATGCGTTCCAGCCTGATGATGAAAGTGCGAGGTTCGCCGCGCAGTTCATAGTCGATTACATACAGTTGGGGTCCCTTCATGGCGATCTCCTTCATCAGATACCGGATACATGGAGAGGCGCGGTTCGGAAAAATTCAATTCGATTGAATGAATGGAAGTGTTGGGCGGATTTACCCGCTTCACCTAGTGATCCACGTCATTGCCGTTACGCTGGTGATGGGGCGAGTGCGTCGCCCGCTCCAGCGTTGCTTAATGTTTCACCTTGAGCGCTAATAGCGGTTTCATCCGACACTGGACTGCGCATGTTCTCCTCCGAACGGCTCAAGGGCATCGATGTATTCGTCGCCGTTGCCGACCTGGGCAGCTTTACCGCTGCGGCACAACGCTTGAACCTGACCGGCTCCGCCGTGAGCAAAAGCGTGGCGCGCCTGGAAGGGCGCCTGGGCACTCGCCTGTTCAGCCGGACCACCCGCAGCCTGGCGCTGACCGAAGCCGGGCTGACCTTCTACCGCACCTGCACCTCGGTGCTGGCGGACCTGGAGGAAGTCGAGCAGGCCCTGGCCTGCGAGGGCAACGAGCCTCACGGGCGGGTACGGATCGAACTGCCGGCCTCCTATGGTCGCTTGCACGTGCTGCCGTTGATCATGGATTTCCTGCGCCTGCATCCACTGTTGCAGCCGCATGTTTCCTTCTCCGACCATTTTGTCGATCCCGTCCAGGAGGGCATCGATATCGTCGTGCGCATCGGCGGCGCGGACGTCTGGCCGGCCAGCCTCGGCCATCGCTATTTCGGTGCCCAGCGCCAGATCTTCTGCGCTTCTCCCGACTACCTGGAACGCCATGGGGTGCCCCGCACCGGGCAGGACCTGGAGCACCATCAGTGCGTGGTCTACGGGCATGGCAACGGGCTGGTCAGCCCCTGGTTCTTCAAGGGCCGCCAGCCCGGCGAGATGGAACGTCGGACCATGCAGGCGCGCATCGCCGTGGGCGATGGCGAGGGCGAGGTGGCTGCGGTGCTCGCCGGCCATGGCATTGGCCAGCTACCGACCTGGCTGACCCAGCGGCATGTCGATGCGGGCACCCTGGTCGAGGTGCTGCCGGACCTGGCCCACGATGGCTTGCCGATGCACCTGGTCTGGCTCAAGAGCCGGGAAAACCTGCCGAAGGTCCGCGCCTTGCTCGATTACCTGCTACCGCGCCTGGCTCCCCACGGGACCCGCGCCGAACCCTGATCAGCGCGCGGGATCGAGCCTGCGCACCAGCGGCACCATCAGCAGGGCCAGCAGCGCGACCAGCGCGGCCATATAGCCGATCCATTCGACCCCAAGGGCCGGGATGGTCAGCCCACCGATCACCGCACCAATGCCGATACCGGCGTTCGCGGCAGACACGTTGGTGCTGCCGGCCAGGGCCTGGGCGTGGTTGACCGAAGCCATGACCCGCACCTGGCTGACCGGGTACAGCGCCGTATTGGCGATACCCCAGAGCCCGAGCGCGGCAGCGAACAGCACGCCTGCATGGGCCAGGGGGACGATCGCCGCCATGCCGATCGCCAGCAGCGCCAGGAACAGCGCGGTGGCCTTGATCGGCGAGCGGTCCACCGCCTTGCCACCTATCCAGTTACCCACCAGGCCGATCGCGCCGAAGCCCATCAGCCACCAACCCACCTGCGCCGCCGGGACGCCCGCGACCCGTTCGAGGATATCGGCGAGGTAGGTGTAGCCGATGAACATGGCGCTGAACACCACGACCGACAGCAGCACGTTCGCCAGGAACAACGGCTCCTTGAAGATCCGTGCCTGTTTCATGAAGTCGACCTTGGCGGTTCGCGCGACGCTGGGCATGCACAGCGTCACCGCCAGCGCCATCAGCAGCGACAGGCCCGCCAGCATCCAGAATGTGCCTCGCCAGCCGATGGCGCTGGCGGCCACCGTGCCCAGCGGGATGCCCAGCAGCATGGCCGCCGAGATGCCGAGGTAGACCCTGGAAATCGCCTGGCCGGCTTTCAACGGGCCCGCCAGATGCCCGGCGGTTTCGCTGGCAGTGCCCCAGAACACCGGCAACGCCAGCGCCGGGATGATCCGTGCGATGGCCAGGACCATGAAGCTGTCCGAGGCGGCCGCCAGTGCGTTGGACGCGGCGAAGACCAGCAGGATGGCGATGAACAGTTTCTTGCGGTCGACATGGGAGAGGGCGGCGGTCAGCGGCGGGCCGAACAGCATCACGGTGAAGGCGAACAGGGTGACCAGTTGCCCGGCCATGGAAATCGAAATGCCCAGGTCCCGGGACAGGGCGGGCAGCAGGCCGACGATGAGGAATTCGGTAGTGACGATCAGGAAGGCTGAAAAGGCGAGGATGGCGATGCTGATCCCGGTGGAGCGGGTAGATGCCAAGCGAGGGACGGGCTGGTGGACGGACATGAACGAGGGGCTCCAATGAACAGCGCCCCAGTCTATTTGTTAGAAGAGGTCTTATTTTTGGTGTTTTTTCTCTTGTTTGAGGAAATGGATTCATTAATTCGTCATTGCTTGAGTGAAGCCACTACCGTAATCGCTGGCTTCACATGACGGAACCCGAACAGGTCCATGGACACGACCCGGCTGACTCCGTACTGTGTGCGACCGCCGTTCCAGCCGAGTACACCGCCATGAATCGTCAAAAAAAGCTCCAGCAACTGTTCAAGGCCAAGGCCAAGAAGGCCAGTGCCAAGCTGGCGCCCAAGAACAGGAACACCTACGTCTCCAAGGCGGACCGGTTGAAGCTGGCGGCCGAGTCCAGTGAAGAGGTGAGTGCTACCCAGGCCAGCGAATCCGTTTGACCGGCGACAGTCGTTGGCCGTCCGTCGCTTTCAAGGCAACCCGCCGACGATGGGCTACATTTGGCCTACCGATGCCGGCTGAGGGAGTGTCACGCTGAGAAGGGCTGTTCAGCATGGGAGCCAGGCATTCGTTTACGACTGCCACGCAAGTGACTCCAGAACAAGGCGATGGCTCGCTGCGCGGGCGCATGGTCGCCGCCCATGAAGACCAGGATTACTTCTACGATACCGCCGAAAGCCGCAAGAACGTGCTCTACGGCATCCTCGAGTACGACCTCGGCGACCGCACCACGGTGGCGGCCGGCGCCAGTGTCGAAGACCTGCACGCCGTGCCGTTCTTCAGCGGCCTGCCGCGCAACAAGGACGGCAGTGCGGTGAACGCCGGGCGCTCGACCTTCACCGGCGCCGACTGGAACACATGGAACAACAAGCAGACCACCTACTTCGCCGACATCACCCATGACTTCAATGACGACTGGCGGCTGAAGGCCTCCGGTAGCTACGTGCGCGAAACCAACTACATCCTCTACAGCTTCGGGCGCGGCGCGGTCGATCCGGCGACGGGCGACGGCATGCGTTCCCGGGCCTACCTGTACGACTTCGAGAACATCAACAAGGGTGCCGATATCAACCTCACCGGCAAATGGCGGGCGTTCGACCTGGAGCACGAGGTGGTGCTGGGGGCCAACGCCAGCGACCTGCAAACCGACGACCTGCAAGGCGGTCTGCTCAATCTGGGGGCGATCAACCTCTACGATCCGGTCTCGCCGCCGCGGCCGACCCTGGAGCAGTTGCTGGGCACCACCTATGCCGGGACGTCCAAGGGCAAGATCAGCCAGAACGGTATCTATGGCGTGGCGCGCTACAAGCTGGCGGAGCCGCTGACCCTGGTGCTGGGAGGGCGCAGCAGCAACTACCGCTACGACTATGACCTGCACCGTTTCAACGCCGCCTCGCCGGACCCGGCGCGGTCGCGGGAGAGCGGCGAGTTCACGCCCTACGGCGGCCTGATCTACGCGCTCAACGATCAGTGGTCCACCTATGTCAGCTACGCCGATATCTTCAAGCCGCAGACCGAGTTGACCGCACAGAGCACCACCCTCAAGCCGATCACCGGCTCCAACTACGAGATCGGGTTGAAGGGCGAGCTGCTCGACGGGCGAGTGAACACCAGCTTTGCGCTGTTCCGCGTCGAACAGGAAAACCGCGCCCAGGTGACCAATAACCCGGCGTGCAACAACGATTGCTATGTCGCCGGGGGCAAGGTCCGGGCGCAGGGCTTCGATGCCGAGGTCAGCGGCGAGGTGCTGGCGGGGCTGCAACTGTTCGCCGGGTACACCTACACCACCACCGAGTACCTCAACGACCCGAACGATGACGTGTCCACGGCCGGTTCCACCTTCAACAGCTACACGCCGCGGCACCTGCTGCGCTTCTGGGCGGACTACAACCTGCCAGGCCGACTGGAGCAATGGACGGTGGGAGGCGGGGCGAATATCCAGAGCGGCAACTACCACACCAACTTCGGTGGCACCGACGGCGTGGGGGATATCGAGCAGGCGGGGTATGCAGTGTGGAATGCGCGGTTGGCGTACCGGATCGACAAGCACTTCAGCGTGGCGCTCAACGGCAACAACCTGTTCGACAAGAAGTACTACTCGACGATTGGCTGGCTGCATGCGGCGAACCACTACGGCGATCCGCGCAACTACACGGTGACCTTGCGGGCTGATTTCTGATTCGGACCAGCTTGCCGCAGGCGTCCGCCCAGCCTTTCAGGCTGCGCTGTCGCGTAGAGAACAGGTTCGAAAGCACTACGCGTACCCTGTGGGAGCGGGTTCACCCGCGATTGCTATGGTGAATTCACTACCGCAATCGCGGGTGAACCCGCTCCCACAGGGTACGCGTTTTGCTGCTTTCTACACCTCGATGGTCACCGGCGAGGCCGACAACGCCACGCTCAGCAGGGCTTTGGCAATCCTCATTTCCAGCAGGATGCTGCTCAGTCTGGCTTCGTTGCGCGGAGTGGGCGTGTCAGGCAGCGAGCCTGCGCCGCGGATGGCTTTTTCGAGATGTTCGGCAGCCCTGGCGATGGCTTCGTTGTGGTAGAGGCCGGGGCCGACGCAGAGGACGGGAGGTGGATCGGGTACGAGCTTCTTCATGGTGTAACCCTATATCGATTAAGGAATTCACCACACGTCGCTGCTAAACGGAGGGTGGCGACTGTACGCGGGTTAGCAGACCGGAGATATAGGAATCCGGCGCACCCGAAGGTGCCCACGCGCACAGCCACCATTGAGGCACTGGTGCGCCTATATCTCGACGGACTGCTAATCCGTGTCGTCGATTTGCGACGACCGACGAAGACTAGGCACCGTTTCCACCAGACGCAACCAGTTGGCAGGGCTGGGGAGTATGCTTGGGAAATTGCCTACAAGAAAGTCGGAAGTCGGGGAAGTTTCGCCCTCAAATGCAACATCTTTTTCCGACGCATTCGAGGGACGCGGGTTTCAAGGCGTGCCGTTTCGTCCGTGCAGCAGGTACCCGCTGCGTTCGCTGAGTCGCTCGTAGTACTCGCTCACCGCCGGCAGGTGCGGCCGCTCGAAGGGCGTTCCGAACCAGCGGTTGACCGACAGCCCCACGGGGATGTCGGCCAGGGTGAAGCGTTCGCCAGCGACGAAGGCGCCCGTACGGGCCAGTTGCTGGTCGAGGATGCCCATGTACCGCGACCATTCCGCCTGCCCGGCGGCAAGCGCCTCGGGCGATTGATGCAAGGGCGAGCGGCGCACCAGCGACATGAAGGTGTAGCTCCACGACCGGTTGAGATCGGACGCCTGCCAGTCGATCCATTGATCGACCCGGGCCCGGGCCTGCGCCTCCAGCGGATACAGGGCTTCTTCGCCATAGCGGGTGGCCAGGTAGCGGATGATGCTGTTGGATTCCCACAGGATGAAATCGCCGTCCTGGATCACCGGGATCATGGCGTTGGGATTGAGGGCCAGGTATTCCGGAGTATCGAGGGCCCGGAAGCCCGAGCCCCAATCTTCGCGCTCGAAAGGAAGGCCGATTTCGGCGCAGGTCCAGAGGACCTTGCGCACGTTGATGGAGGTGGCTTTGCCTAGAATCCGTAGCATCTGTTCGTCCTTGTACAGGGAGCGGCCATCATCCATGGTGGCGATTTGTTGGTCAATGTGCAGGACGTGAAACCAGTGAGTTGCAGGTCGCGGTCAGAACGCTCCCTGCACCGTGACCATGAAATTCCGCGGTTCCCCGTAGTAGTTCCCCCATCCCGGTGCACCGATGGTGGCGTAGTACTTCTTGTCGAACAGGTTGTTGCCGTTCAGCGCCACCGTCCAATTCTGGTCGACGCGATATTGCAAGCGGCCACTCCACAGGGTGTAGCCCGGCTGTTCGATCTTCAGGGTGCGGTTGTAGCGCGAGTTCTCGCTCTGGCTGCTGACCCCGGCACCGAGGCTCCAGCGTTCCAGCGCGCCGTCGAGCTGGTAATCACCCCAGACCCGCAGCATGTGCCTCGGTACGAAGCTGGAACTGAAGGTCAGGTCGTTGCTGTCGACCTCGTTGATGCTCTTGAGGAATTTGGTCTGGGTGTAGGTGTAGCCGGCCAGCACTTGCAGGCGCTCGACCGGCGAGCCGCTGATTTCCGCCTCGAAGCCCTGGGCGCGGACCTTGCCGTTGTCGGTGTAGCAATATTGGTCGCCGGAACCCATGCAGGTACCGACATAGTCGGTTTCGGCACGATGCTCCTCGATGGTCCGGAACAGGTTGAACGCGGTATTCAGTTCGCCATTGAACAGCTCGCCCTTGATACCGATCTCGTAGTTGGCACCGGTCTTGGGTTGCAGCGTCTGGCCGTCGGCGGTGACCTTGTTGCTTTGTGGCTGGAAGATATCCGCATAGCTGGCGTAGGCGGTCCACTGCTCGTTCAGGTCATACAGCACCGCGGCGAACGGGGTGACCTGGCCGTTTTCCTGGCTGCGGTTGGGCACCCAGTAGTCATAGGCCTGGGTATAGGAGTCGCTGTGGTTGCGGTACCAACTGACCCGGCCTCCGAGCACCAGGGTCAGCGGCTCGGCCAGCTTCAGGCGCACATTGGCGTAGGTGCCGAACTGGCGGGTGAGGGAGTCGGTCGGCACGCTGCCGCCCCGGGTCGGGTTGACCAGGTAATCGGCCTTGGAGGGATGAGGGAAGTCCGACGACGGATCGAACGGGTTCTGCGAGCCGCTCAGGCGCATCAGGGCAAAGTAGTCGTGGTTCTTCTGGCGGCTGGCGTTCATCCCGACGATGACCTCGTGCTCCAGGCCGAAGGCGCGGAATTTGCCGTCGAGGTAGGTATCGAAGCCGTAGTCGGTCTGGTCGTAGTCGAAGCGCCCGGCATAGCGACCCATGGCCGCTGTGCTGGCGCCCACGGCAACGGCCCCCTCGGAGTAGCCGTATTCGATGTCCTGGTCGTTATGGGTATAGACCGAGGCGAAGTTCAGCGACCAGTCGTCGTTGAAGCGGTGCTTGAGGTCGGCGAAGCCGGTGATGCGCTGGCTTTGCAGGTCGTTCCAGCTGGCGCCGAGGCAGGTCGAGCGCGACAGCTTGAGGTCGCTGCCGTCGGCGTAGCGCGGCAGGCCGTGGTAGCAGGGTGAGGCATCGACGTCCTCGTAGGCCAGGCCGAAGCCGAGGGTGGTGTCCGGGCTGATGTCCCAATCGAGTGCGCCGTAAAGCACCTGGTCCTGGCGCTTGGCGTTGTCGTAGAAATACTGGCGGTCCTGCAGGGTGGCCACGGCGCGGCCGCGCACGCTGCCGGATTCGTTCAACGGGCCGCCAACGTCGATCTGGCCGCGGTAATCGTCCCAGCTACCGGCGGACATCGTCAGCTTGGTCGCCGCGGTTTCCAGCCCGCGCTTGCGCACGAAGTTGACGCCGCCAGCGGAGCTGCCCGAGCCCTTGAGCATGCCCGCCGCGCCCTTGAGCACTTCGACCCGGTCATAGAAGGCCATGTCGCTGGAGAAGCTGTTGGCCTGCACATAGTTGCCCCCCACATCCAGCGGCACGCCGTCGTACTGGTACTGGCCATCCATGTTGAAACCGCGGGAGAAGAAGTACTTGCCGCCCATGGGCGAGTCGTAAACGGTGATGCCCGGGGTCTTTTCCAGGACCTTTTCCAGGGTGTTGAGGTTCTGGTCGTCCATCATCCTGCGGGTGATGACGGTCAGCGACTGCGGGGTTTCCTTCAGGGTATGCACGCCCTTGCCGATGGTCACGGCACGGGCGGTGTAGGAGTCGGTACCTTCGGTGGTGGGGTCGAGGCGCTGGCTGCTGATGGTGGTGGCGTCCAGTTCCATCGAGCCCTGCTCGCTGTGCAAGGGGCGCAGCGCGTAGGAGCCGTTGCTCTGCGGCACCGCTTGCAGGCCGCTGCCTTGCAGCAGGATGGCGAAGCCCTGGTCGACGCTGTAGGTGCCGTCTAGCCCGCCGGACTGACGGCCCTGGAGCAACGCCGCATCGAACGACAGGGCCGTGCCGGACGCCGAGGCAAAGGTGCTGAGGACGGTGGCCAGGCTGCCGGCCGGGATGTGCCAGGATTGCATCGCGCCGGCTTCGGCAGCGTGGGCCAGCCCCGGCAGGCTGAGCGCGCCGAGTGTGCAAAAGCCCAGGCGAATGGCTACGGCTACCGGTGTCAGCAGGCGTGCGTGCGGGTACTTCATGGTGTTCCTCCCCAAATGAAACCGTGCAAAACGGCATCTACTGAGGATTGGCCGAGCAGGGCGGGCAAACAGTGCAACCTGAATCTAAGTATTTTTCGTTCGCATCTTTTGGGCGGCAATTCACCCCTATGCCGGCTGTACGCTGACCCAGTAGGCGGTGCGCCGCACGATGCGCAGGCCGAAGCCGCTTTCCAGGGCGGCGAGGGCGCGGTCGGTATCGTCCAGGGGGAAGGCGCCGGAAATCTTCAGGTCGGCGATGGCGGGATCGCAGCGCAGCCAGCCATGGCGATAGCGCGACAGTTCGTCGAGCAGATCGCCGAGGGGGCGCTGGATGGCGATCAGGCTGCCGCTGCGCCACGAGGCGACGCTGGCATCACTCTGCCAGGGCTCGCCGAGGCGCAGGCGGTCGAAGCGCACTTGTTGCCCGGCTTCGACGCGCATGACGCGCTCACCGGCAGCCGGGCGGACCTCCACGGCTTTCTCCAGCACCGCCACTTCGCAGAACCGGGCTTCGGTCTGCACCGTGAAGCGGGTGCCCAGGGCGCGGACCTGTCCTTGCGCGGTCTCCACCACGAAGGGCCGGGCCAGGCCATCGACCGCCGTCTCCACCAGCAGCCGACCGCTGAGCAGGCGCAGCAAGCGGCGCTCGGCGTCGAAGTGCACGTCCAGGGCGCAATGGCTGTCGAGCAGCACCTGGCTGCCATCGGCCAGGGCCAGGCGGCGTTGTTCGCCCACGGCGGTACGGTGGCTGGCCATCCGCGCCGCGCGCCATTGGCTGTCCCAGCCGTTCCAGCCCACCACGCCGACCCCGGCCAGCAGCAACAACTGGCGCAGGACCCGGCGCCGGGATTCCCGCGCCTGGCGCAGGGCCGAAGCCGCCACATCGCCCGGCACGCCCTCGACCATCTGGCGTATCGACTCGACCTGTTGCCAGGCCCGACGGTGCAGCGGATCGGCGTTGTGCCAGTGCTGCCAGCCGAGACGGTCGGACTCGGTCTCGATACCGGACGACAGGCGCGCATACCACTGCGCCGCACTGCGCAGGGCCGCGCGTTCGGCAGGGTCCAGGGCAGGGCGGGCGCTGCTCACAGCAAGCCCATGCGGATCAGGCAGCAGTGCTCGATGGCCTTGGCCATATGGTTGTTCACCGTGCGCAGGGAGATGCCCTGGCGCTCGGCGATCTTCGGATAACTCAAGCCTTCGAACTGCGACAGGATGAAGGTCTGGCGCACTTTGTCGCCAAGGCTGTCGAGCATGCGGTCGATTTCCATGAGGGTCTCGAGGACGATGGCCTGGGTTTCCTGGGAAGGCCAGGTTTCCTCGGGCAGGGCGGCGAGGGCTTCCAGGTAGCTGTGCTCCAGGGCGCGGCGGCGGAACAGATCGATCATCAGGCCCTTGGCCACGGTACTCAGGTACTGGCGGGGCTGACGAATGTCCGTGGCCTGCCGCGCCTTGAGCACCCGCACGAAGGTGTCCTGGACCAGGTCGGCGGCATCGCTATGGTTATCCAGGCGCTTGCGCAACCAGCCACGCAGCCAGCCGCTGTGACTGCTGTACAGATCATGGACGGCGGAGCGCAGGGCGAAATCGTCGACAGACATGGGAAAGAGTCGCTAATGAGAATTTTTTGCAATTTCACCTTTTTGCAGCAGGTTTGGCAATCCCCGGATAAAAGCGGCTGCTTTCGGCGGCCTCCCAGGCTGCGCCGGCTCTCATTGAGCAATACATAACTATTTGATTTGCAAGGACCTTGTGGGAGCGGGTTCACCCGCGATTGCTATGGTGAATTCACTACAGCAATCGCGGGTAAACCCGCTCCCACAGAGTACGCGTCGTGCTTTAGAACTGTTCTCTGCGCGACTCCCAAAGGATTTGCGGTGCACGCGGTCCCTGTGGGAGCTGGCGTTGCCAGCGATGAGGCCATCAGCGGTAGCGGAGATCTTTTACTCGCCGAGCACCAACTGCCGCGCCAGCCGGTTGTGCCGCTCCAGCACCCGCGGCAGGTCCACCGTGGTGATGCGCCCGTCCTTCACCACCACCCGGCCGTTGATCACGCTGGTATCGACATGGGTCGGGGTGCAGAACACCAGGGCCGCCAGCGGGTCGTGCAGGGCGCCGGCGTAGGCTACATGGCCGAGGTCGAAGGCGACGAAGTCGGCCACCATGCCCGGGGCGAGGGCGCCGATGTCGTTGCGGTTGAGCACCTTGGCGCCGCCCAGGGTGGCGATCTCCAGGGCTTCGCGCGCAGTCATCGCATCCGGACCGAAGCCGACCCGCTGCAACAGCAGGGCCTGGCGCACTTCGCCGATCATGCTGGCGCCATCGTTGGACGCCGAACCATCGACGCCCAGGCCCACCGGTACACCGTGATCGCGCATCTTGCGGATCGGCGCGATGCCCGAGGCCAGGCGCATGTTCGAGCACGGGCAGTGGGCGACCCCGGTGCCGGTGCGGGCGAACAGCTCGATGCCGTGCTGGTCGAGCTGCACGCAGTGGGCGTGCCAGACATCGTGGCCGACCCAGCCCAGATCCTCGGCGTATTCGGCCGGGGTCATGCCGAATTTTTCGCGGCTGTAGGCGATGTCGTTGACGTTCTCCGCCAGGTGGGTGTGCAGCGAAACCCCATGCTCACGGGCCAGCACGGCGGCTTCGCGCATCAGGTCGCGACTCACCGAGAACGGCGAGCAGGGCGCGACCACGACCCGCAGCATCGAGCCATGGCTGGCATCGTGGTAGTCCTCGATCAGGCGCTGCGACTCCTTGAGAATGTCGCTTTCCTTTTCCACCACCGAGTCCGGCGGCAGGCCGCCCTGGCTGCGGCCGACGCTCATGCTGCCGCGGGCGGCATGGAAGCGCATGCCGATCTCGCCGGCGGCGTGGATGCTGTCGTCGAGCTTGCAGCCGTTGGGGTAGATGTACAGGTGGTCGCTGGACGTGGTGCAGCCCGACAGGATCAGCTCGGCCATGGCGGTCTGGGTCGAGACCGCGATCATCTCCGGGGTCAGCCGGGCCCAGATCGGGTACAGGTTGGTCAGCCAGTTGAACAGTTCGCCATCCTGGGCGGCCGGGACCACGCGGGTCAGGCTCTGGTACATATGGTGGTGGGTGTTGACCAGGCCGGGGATGACCACCTTGCCGGTCATGTCGAGGATCTCGTCGGCCTGTTGCGGCAGCGCGTCGCTGGGGCCGACCTGCTGGATCAGGTTGTCGACGATATACAGGCCGCCACCTTTGATTTCACGGCGTTCGCCGTCCATGGTGACCAGCAGCGTGGCGTTCTTGACCAGTAATGTCTTGGGCATGGGTATTCCTCTCCTGATGGGAGTGCGGTTTCGATGGGATGCCTTGGCGGCGATTCGATCAATGCGAAGGGGGCGAGAAGGCGGTCGGGGCGCGGGGCCTCGATGGGTCCAGGCGTTCGCGGGAACGGAGTTCATCGTCGGCGGCCAGGCGCACGACAAGCGACATCGGGAGAGGGCGCCCGAGTGGTTCGGGCAGGATCAGGTGTTGCATGGTGTCAGACCGTCGCTATACGCATGGGCGATTGCCAATGTCGTAGGCGCCGGAGGATTGTAGTTGTATTTATATTTTTTTGTATACAGTTCCGGCGCTACGGTCCCTGCCGTTGCGCCGGGTGTTCAGTGGCCAGCGGCCCTGAGGCGTTTGGCATCGATCGCGCAGACCAGATTGCGCAGCTCCCCGAGGATCGATTGGCGCTGCAGGGGCTCCCACTGTGGGGTCTCGTCCCTGCGCGCGATCTCTTCGCCGCTGGCGAAATAGTCGGTGAAATAAACCCGGCCGAACTGGGCCGTTTCGTCCCGTTCGCAGTTGATCACCCGCAAGGCGCTCGAACTGCGCACATAGGTCTTGCCAGCGCCGATCTGCTCGGGCTTGCCGTAATTGTGAACCAGGTTGAACTGGCGCAACTGCGGCTTGCCCTGGTAAAGGGCGACGGAGTTGGCCGCGAAGAAACTGGCCACTTCGGGCGTGGACATGATTTCGAACATGCCCGCAGGCTTGGCCGGCGGGGCAGCCGGCGTCGCTTCGGGCTTCGCCCCATCATGGGCGCAGCCGGCCAGGAGCAGGGCGGCGGTCAGGCACAGGACAGGTTTCATTGCCCGGCTCCTGGTACGACATCCGGGCGCTCGCGCTGCAGCAACGCGGTATCGATGCTGCCTTGCAGCGAGCACAGCAGACGGGTCTTGCCGTCCTCGGTGCTGAGCATCAGCAGCTTTTCCGCAGAGCCTGCCGCCGGCGCAATGCCCGATGCCGCGCTCGGGTTGTCCTGCCAGGCGTCACTGCCGCGCGGTTTGATCTGCGGCCGGGAAATGAAATATTCCCCGGCTTCTTCCCAGTGGGCCTGGGGCAGTTTCGCCATGACCTCCTCGCGGCTGGCCACGGTTTCGAAGCCCCAGAAGTAATAGGTACCTTGCGCGCCCAGGTCGAAGGCCCGGTCATACCAGGCGGTCAACGGCAGGCCGTTGTCATCCACGGGATGGGCAAAGGTCAGCAGCGCACCCTCCGGGCTCGTGCGGTCGGCGACCGATATCCAGGCCACGCCGGCCTTGTCGTCCTGGCTCAGCTTCACCTGACGGGCCAGTTCGCCACGTTGGGCATGCAGGTTCTTGAAGAACGAAGGCTGGCATTGCAGCAGCCCTTCGGCCAGGCCGGTCGCCAGCGAGTTGCCGGCCCACAGGCCGAGCAGCAGCGCGAGGGCGGGTTTGATCGTGCGGGGGGAAATGCGGGTCAGTTCCATTGAGACGGATATCCTGGACGGGTGGGAAACTACGGATGCAGGGCCGGGAAATCCACTTCGTAGATGCCTCGCTCGGCCCGCATCGGCACCGGTGCTGTGATCGCCCTCAGGTCGGTGAGTTCCCAGGCGAGCCAGCCTTCTTCGTGATAACTCGCACAGGCCGCCTCGATATCGCCGACTTCGAAGGGGCGAACCGCCTTTACCCGCACGATGGCGACGGCAACTCCATCGTCCTGCTCACCGTCGTTATGCAAAAAGCGCTTGTTCTCGACGATCAGCAGGTCCTCGGAGGGCTCAAGGCCAGGCTGCCAGCGACGGATTTCGAGGGTTTTCTGCCCGCAGGCGATCCTCGTGCCGCCGGGGCTGACGATGGACAGGGCTTTCATGCGCATTCCGGTTACTCCTCCAACGGGCCACCACGGCACTGCTGTCATGCCTGTGTGGCGGCCCGTGCCGGGATGGCGGCAAGGATAACTAGATTTGAACCCGCCTGCGCAGCTCTCGTGCCGCAGCCACCATGTTCACCAGTGCCGCTTCGGTTTCCGGCCAGCCGCGGGTCTTCAGGCCGCAGTCCGGATTGACCCAGAGTCGCTGGGCCGGAATGCGCCGCGCGGCCTTTTCCAGCAGCTTGATCATTTCGTCCTTGCCCGGCACCCGCGGCGAGTGGATGTCGTAGACCCCGGGGCCGATCTCGTTCGGGTAGTCGAACTGCTCGAAGGCGTCGAGCAGTTCCATGTCCGAGCGCGAGGTTTCGATGGTGATCACGTCGGCGTCCATGGCCGCGATCGATTCGATCACGTCATTGAACTCGCTGTAGCACATGTGGGTGTGGATCTGGGTTTCGTCGCGCACGCCAGCGGCACACAGGCGGAAGGCTTCGGTGGCCCATTCCAGGTAATGCCCCCAGGCGCTGCGACGCAGCGGCAGGCCTTCGCGGAAGGCCGCTTCGTCGATCTGCACGATGCGGATGCCCGCGGCTTCCAGGTCCTGCACTTCGTCGCGGATGGCCAGGGCCAGTTGCCGGGCCTGGACCTCGCGGCTCACGTCTTCGCGCGGGAAGGACCACATCAGCATGGTCACCGGGCCGGTGAGCATGCCTTTCATGACCTTGCTGGTCAGACCCTGGGCATAGCTGATCCAGTCCACGGTCATCGCCTGCGGACGGCTCAGGTCGCCGAAGATCACCGCCGGTTTCACGCAGCGCGAGCCGTAGCTCTGGACCCAGCCGAAGCGGGTGAAGACGTAGCCGTCCAGTTGCTCGGCGAAATACTCGACCATGTCGTTGCGTTCGGCTTCACCGTGCACCAGCACGTCGAGCCCGAGGTTTTCCTGGATTTCCACGGCGTGGCGGATTTCGCTGTGCATGGCTTCGACGTAGTCGGCCTCGGTCAGCCGGCCTTGCTTGAAGGACTGGCGCGCCAGGCGAATGGCGGCGGTCTGCGGGAACGAGCCGATGGTGGTGGTGGGGAACGCGGGCAGGTCGAGGTGGGCGCGCTGTTTGCCGATACGCTGGGCGAACGCCGAATGACGCTGGCTGTCGGCCGGCTTTATCGCTGCCAGGCGAGCCTGCACGGTGGGCTTGTGGATGCGAGGCGAGGCAGCGCGGCTGGCCTGCACGGCGCGGCTTTGCTCCAGCGCACTGCGCACGTCGGCGGCGTCTGGCTGGTCGATGGCCTTGGTCAGCAGGGCGACTTCCCGGCATTTCTGCACGGCGAAGGCCAGCCAGCTTTTCAGTTCGGCATCCAGCTGGTCTTCACGCTCCAGATCCACCGGGCTGTGCAGCAGCGAGCAGGATGGCGCAATCCACAGGCGATCGCCCAGGCGCTCGGCAGCGTGACGCAGCACCTCCAGGGCTTTTTCCAGGTCGCAGCGCCAGACGTTGCGGCCGTTGACCACGCCCAGGGACAGGATCTTGTAGGCCGGCAGGCGGTCAAGGATGGTCGGGTACTGCTCGGGGGCGCGCACCAGGTCGATATGCAGGCCGTCCACTGGCAGGTTGGCGGCCAGGCCGAGATTGTCCTCCAGGCCGCCGAAGTAGGTGGCGACCAGCTTCTTCAGCGGTTCACGCTGGATCAGGTTGTAGACGCGCTCGTAGGCGTTCTTCCAGTCCTGGGGCAGGTCGAGGGCCAGGATCGGTTCGTCGATCTGCACCCATTCCACGCCTTGCGCGGCCAGCCGCTGGAAGATCTGGCCGTACAGCGGCAGCAGGCGGTCCACCAGCTCCAGTTTGTCGAAGTCGCCACCCTTGGCCTTGCCCAGCCACAGGTAGGTCAGTGGCCCCAGCACCACCGGCTTGACCGCATGGCCCAGCGCCAGGGCTTCATCGACTTCCTCGAACAGCTGTTCCCAGCTCAGTTCGAACTGCTGGTCGGCCGTGAATTCGGGGACCAGGTAGTGGTAGTTGGTGTCGAACCACTTGGTCATTTCCTGGGCATGGGCGCCGCAGCACCCTTCGCTGACGCCGCGGGCCATGACGAACAGGGTGTGCAGGGTCGGCTTGCCGGTGTGGTTGCGGAAGCGCTCGGGGATCACGCCGAAGGTCAGCGAATGGGTCAGGACCTGGTCGTACCAGGCGAAGTCGCCGACCGGCAGCAACTCGATCCCGGCATCCTTCTGCACCTGCCAATGGCTGGCACGCAGCGCGCGGCCCACGGTGCGCAGGCCGGCTTCATCCAGCTCGCCTTTCCAGAAGGCTTCCTGGGCCTTTTTCAGTTCACGGTCGCGTCCGATGCGCGGGAAACCGAGGTTGTGTGCCAGTGCCATGCTGCAATCTCTCCATCGAAAAAATCAGTGGAGGGATTTTCGGGATTGCGCTGTGGTGAGACAAACTCATTTTATTCGCGAAGAACTTTAGGTTTGCTCATGGTCTTTAAGCCTGCCCGAACGCCGCTCCGCGCTCGGGAAGCTGCTGCGCCTGGATTTCCTGTGGCAGTGCCGTGACCTTGATCGCCCGCACCGGCACGGCGAACTTCGCGCCGATCCTGGAGAAGCGCTCGAGCAGGTGGAAATTGATCGCCTGCTGGATATCCATGTACAGGTTGTAGCCCGGGTCCTTGACGATATACACGCACTCGAACTCCAGCGCTTCCTTGCCGAAGCCGCGCAGGTGGGCACGGTCGAAGCGCACCTGGTCCTGCGCGCGAATGGCCTGCTCGACGATCTCCGGTGCCTGCTTCACTGCCTCGGTCGGGGTGTCGTAGGACAGGCCGAACTCGAACACGATGCGCCGCTCCTGCAGGCGCTTGTAGTTCTGGATGGTGCTGCTGATCATGCTGGCGTTGGACATGACGATCTGTTCGCCACCCAGGCTGCGGATTCGCGTGGTCTTCAGGCCGACGTTCTCGACGGTCCCGGCCAGCGGGCCGATGACGATGAAGTCGCCGACCTCGAACGGTTTATCCACGGCGATCGCCAACGAGGCGAACAGGTCGCCGAGGATGTTCTGCACCGCCAGGGCCACGGCGATCCCGCCCACGCCCAGGCTGGCGACGAAGGCGGTGATGTTCACCCCCAGGTTGGATAGCATCGCCAGCAGTACCACCGACCACAACAGCACCCGCGCACCCCAGGCCGACAGGGTGGCCAGGGCACCGCGCTGGTACAGGCCGTCGCTGCTCTGCCGGGCGAAGTAGCGCGACAGGCCCAGGGCGATGGCACGGTTGGCCCACAGGCCGATCTGCAACGCCGCGACCACGAACCACAGGCTGCCGACCCGGTTCAGCCAGCGCTCGGGCAGGTCGAGCATGCCCAGGCCGACCAGCAGCGAGGCAAGGAACAGCAGCAGGTTGCTGGTGCCGGCCAGGACCTTGGCCAGTACCTGGCTCAGCGCGCCGTCATGCTCCGACCAGCGCCGCACCCGGCGCAGCAGGAAGCTGATGGCAGCGCGCGAGACGAGGAAGGTCAGCAACGTCACGCACAGCGCCAGGAGCAGGTTGAGAAGGGAAATGCCGAACAGCGTGGTGTCGGTGAACAGTCCGATGATGCGCTCGTTCATGGGTGGTCAGCCTCCGGGTTGTCCTCGGGTGGTTTGCTCAGGGTCCTTCTTATGGGGTGCCCTGCGACCGTCACAGTTCGATCCGATTTCACAAACCCAGCATATTGGCGTGCACGTAGTACATGATCCACAGCGACAGCCCCACCAGCAGGGCGATGATCACCACGCTGAACACCAGCGCCACCAGGCTCCAGCGTTGCTCGCGGGCGGTGGTCAGGTGCAGGAAGAAGACCACGTGCACCAGGATCTGCAACACCGCGCAGCCAAGGATCACCGCGAAGGTGACCCGCCGCGACATGCTCGGGTACAGGGCCAGGGCAAAGGGAACGAGGGTCAGGATGGCTGCCAGCAGGAAGCCGATGTTGTACGACCTGGCGCTGGACTGGCTGGCGCCGGCGCTGCTGTGAACCTGGCTTTCACTGGACATCAGATCACCCCGAACAGATAGACGACGGTAAACACGCAGACCCAGACGATGTCCAGGAAGTGCCAGAACAGGCTCAGGCAACTCAGGCGCGTGGAATTGACGCAGCACAGGCCGCGCTGCCGGACCTGGAGCATCAGCAGCGCCATCCACACCAGGCCGATCAGCACATGCAGGCCGTGGGTGCCGACCAGGGTGAAGAAACCGGTAAGGAAGGCGCTGCGCTGCGGGCCGTTGCCCTCGGCGATCAGCGTATGGAACTCGTTGAGCTCCATGGCGATGAAGCCCAGGCCGAGGACGAAGGTCACCCCCAGCCATTGCAGGACCCGGCGCTTGTCCTTGCGGTGGTTGGCGAGCATGGCGTAGCCGTAGGTGATGCTGCTGAACAGCAGCAGGAAGGTTTCGCCGAGTACGTAGGGCAGTTCGAAGATGTCCGCCGCGCTCGGTCCGCCCGCCGTGGCCTGGCCCAGTACCGCATAGGTGGCGAACAGCGTAGCGAAGAGGATGCAGTCGGTCATCAGGTAGATCCAGAAGCCGAACAGGCTCAGCGAGCCGGCATCCTCGTAACCGTGCTCCTGCTGGTGGGCGGTCTCGTTCAGGACGATCTGCGACATGGTTCAGGCCTCCGCCATCAGTTGGCGCCGTTCGGTTTCCAGGCGTTCCACTTCCCCGGCCTCGACGTAGTACTCGGTGTTCTGGTCGTAGCTGCGCACGATCAGGGTTGCGACGGTCGCCAGCAGGCTTGCGATCACCAGCCACCAGATATGCCAGACCAGGGCGAAGCCCAGCACCGTGCTGAGGGCACCGATGACCAGGCCCAGGCTGGTATTGCACGGCATATGGATCTTGCGGAAATCGGCCTTGGCCAGGGTTTCCACACCGCGCTCCTTCATTCCCCAATAGGCGTCGATGCCATGTACCACGGGCTGTTCGGCGAAGTTGTAGAACGGCGGTGGCGAGGCGGTGGCCCACTCCAGGGTGCGGCCGTCCCAAGGGTCGCCGGTATAGTCGCGGTTCTCGTGGCGCTTGCGGATGCTCACCACCAGCTGCGCGACCTGGCAGGCCACGCCGCACAGGATGATGCACACGCCGAACATCTCCAACAGCAGCAGCGGGCGCCATTGCGGTACGTCGAAGTGGTTCAGGCGCCGGGTCATGCCCATGAAACCGAGGAAATACGACGGCATGAAGGCGAAGTAGAACCCCGCCAGCCAGCACCAGAACGCTGCCCGTCCCAGCGGGTCGTAGAGCTTGAAGCCGAAGGCCTTGGGGAACCAGTAGGTCAGCCCACAGAGATAGCCGAACACGGCGCCGCCGATGATCACGTTATGGAAATGGGCGATCAGGAACAGGCTGTTATGCAGCAGGAAGTCGGCGCCCGGCACTGCCAGCAGCACGCCGGTCATGCCGCCGATACTGAAGGTGACGATGAAGCCCACCGTCCACAGCATCGGCGTTTCGAAGCGTACCCGGCCGCGGTACATGGTGAACAGCCAGGTGAAGATCTTCACCCCGGTGGGCACGGCGATGATCATGGTCATGATGCCGAAGAAGGCGTTGACGTTCGGCCCGGCGCCCATCGTGAAGAAGTGGTGGACCCAGACGATGAACGACAACAGGGTGATGACGATGGTCGCCCAGACCAGCGAGTAATAGCCGAACAGGCGCTTGCGCGCGAAGGTCGAGGCCACTTCGGAGAAGATCCCGAAGGCCGGCAGGATCAGGATGTACACCTCCGGGTGGCCCCAGGCCCAGATCAGGTTGACGTACATCATCGGGTTGCCGCCCAGCTCGTTGGTGAAGAAATGCATGCCCAGGTAGCGGTCGAGGCTGAGCATGAACAGGGTCGCGGTGAGGATGGGGAACGCCGCGAGGATCAGGATCGAGGTGCACAGCACCGTCCAGGTGAACACCGGCATGCGGAACAGGGTCATGCCGGTGGTGCGCATCTTGAGGATGGTGACGAAGAAATTCAGCCCCGTGAGCAGCGTGCCGACCCCGGATATCTGCAGCGACCAGATGTAGTAATCGACGCCGACCCCGGGGCTGTAGCCGATCCCCGACAGCGGCGGGTAGGCCACCCAGCCGGTGCGGGCGAACTCGCCGATGCCCAGGGAGATATTCACCAGCAGCGCGCCGGCGACGAACAACCAGAAGCTCACCGCGTTGAGGAACGGATAGGCCACGTCGCGGGCGCCGATCTGCAGCGGGACCACGATGTTCATCAGGCCGACCACGAAGGGCATGGCCATGAAGAAGATCATGATTACCCCGTGGGCGGTGAAGATCTGGTCGTAATGCTCCGGTGGCAGGTAGCCTGGCGAGCCGTCGGAGGCCATGGCCTGCTGGGTACGCATCATCAGGGCGTCGGCGAAGCCCCGCAGGAGCATGACAAGGGCGACGACGATGTACATTACGCCGATGCGCTTGTGGTCCACCGAGGTGAACCACTCCTTCCACAGGTAGGTCCACTTGCGCTTCCAGGTGATCGCGCCCACCCCGGCGAAGCCGATCAGGCCAACGATGGCCAGGGTGTACATGATGATGGGCTCGTCGACGGGGATGGCGTCCCAGCTCAGCTTTCCGAACATATCCATTACTCCTGGCTGCCTTGCGCCGACGCGTTCCCGGACATATCGAGACGCCGCTCGACCTCGCGGGAGCGGTTGACGCCCTGGTATTTATCGATCAATGACTGGAACAGGTGCTCGTCCACGCTGGCGTAATGCTCTACCGGGTGGGCAACGCTGGGCCGGGCCAGGCGCGTGTAGCCGGCCTGGTCCAGGGTCTGGCCCGAGGCGCGCACCCTGGCTACCCAGGCGTCGAAGCCGGCCCGGTCGAGGGCCAGGGTCTGGAAGTGCATGTCGGAAAAACCCGGGCCGTTGTAGTTGGCGGCGATGCCGGTGTAGGTGCCGGCGTGATCGGCAATCAGGTGCAGTTGCGTCTGCATGCCGGCCATGGCGTAGATCTGCCCGCCCAGGGCCGGGATGAAGAACGAGGTGATGGCGCCGTCGGAGGTGACGCGGAAATCCACCGGCGTCCCTACCGGCATGGCCAGTTCGTTGACCGAGGCGATGCCCAGTTGCGGGTAGACGAACAGCCATTTCCAGTCGGTGGCGATCACCTGGACCTGGATCGGCGGCACATCGGCCTTCAACGGACGGTAGGGGTCAAGGGCATGGGTCGAGCGCCAGGTGACCACGCCCAGAACGATGATGATCGCCAGCGGTACGCCCCACACCACCGCCTCGATAACCCGCGAATGGCTCCACTCGGGCTCGTAGCGGGCCTTGTGGTTGGAGGCGCGGTAATGGATGGAAAACACCAGGGCCATGACCATCACCGGTATCACCACGATCAGCATCAGGGCCGTGGCAAGGATGATCAGGTTGCGTTGCTCGAGCCCGACCTGGCCCTTGGGGTTGAACAGCACCATGTCGCAGCCCGACAGCAGCAGGGCGAGGGTGCCCAGTACCATCAGGCCGGCCAGCCTGGCGAGGTTGCGGTATCGCTGCAGCATGTCCCTGTCCTGTAGTTGTATCCGGATGTTTACATCTGCAGGGTTAGAAGCAGGGCAAGCGGACAGGGGTTGCGCAAAGTTCCGAATAACGCGACGAATGGTCCAGGGAGTGAAAGGCCCCGCGCGGTTCGACAGCCGGGGCCGAGGGCTCAGGCCGGATCCCGGGCCTCGCCGGCTGCGCTGGAGGCCGTGCCGCCCGCTTCTTCATGCAAGGAGATGCGGCTGGTCTCCGGCAGCGCCAGCCCGCCGATCAATGCCACCAGGGCGATCACCACCAGGTAGAACGCCGGTGCCAGGCTGCTGCCGCTGAGGCCGATCAACCAGGTCGCCATGAGTGGTGCGGTGCCGCCGAACAAGGTGTAGGCGATGTTGTAGGTCATGGCCGAGGCGGTGTAGCGGGTGCGTGTGGGGAAGGTTTCCGAGAGCAGGGCAGCCGTCACCACGCCCGACGACACGGCGCCTACGGCCAGCAGGATCACGCCGATCACCGCCGCCGCCACATTGCCGGAACTGGCCAGCCAATAGGCCGGGAATACCGCGACGATCACCCACAGACAGGTCAGGCCGATGGTCCGCCGCCGGCCGAAACGGTCGGCGAAGGCACCCGCTGCCGGGCAGGCGCCGGCGGCGAAGAGCAGGGCGATGGTCGAGACCATCAGCGCCTGCGCCCGGGTCAGGTGGCCCACCACCTGCAGGTAGGTCGCGAAGTAGGTGGTGAACATGTAGAACGACAGCGCCGTCAGCGAGATGAACGCGCCCAGGCGCAGCATCGCGCCTTTCTGCTGGGTCAGGGTTTCCCGCAGCGGCGAATGGGCGTGCTCCTTCTGTTCCGCCAGGGCCAGGCGGAAGGCCGGGGTTTCTTCCATCCGCCAGCGCAGGTACAGGCCGACGATACCCAGCGGCGCGGCCACCAGGAACGGTACGCGCCAGCCCCACTGGGCCATGGCCTCGGGCGACAGGCTGGCTTCGAGCAGATAGGCGATCACCGCAGCGCTGGCGAAGGCCGAGAAGGTCGATACCGGCAGGAAGCTGCCATACCAGGCGCGCTTGTGGTTGGGCGCGTGCTCCATCAGGTAGGCACAGGCGCCGGCGTATTCGCCACCGGCGGAAAACCCCTGGACGCAGCGGGTCAGGGTCAGCAGCACCGGCGCCATCAGGCCGATGCTGGCGTAGGTCGGCAGCAGGCCGATCAGGGTGGTGGCGGCGGCCATCATCAAGACCGTGGCCGACAGCACCCGCTTGCGTCCAAGGCGATCGCCCAGGGCGCCGAACACGATGCCGCCCAGGGGCCGCAGGGCGAACGCCACGGCGAATACGGCGAAGGTCTGCAGCAGGGCGGCGTTGGGGTCGTCGCTGGCGAAGAACTGCTTGGCGATGATGGTGGCGAGGAAGCCGTACACGGCAAAGTCGAACCATTCGACGAAATTGCCCACGGCGGCGGCGGCGGTGACCTTGCGCAATGTGGCGGGGGGGACGCTGATCGTTTCGTTCATGACCGATGCTCTCCTGGAACCTTTCAAGGGCAAAAGGGAAGGGCAGTGGAGGAAGGGGCGCCGTGCGGCGAATGCTTTTTTCCGCACGATGCAAGGCGCACGTGGCGGTCGGCAAGGCAGGTGTCTTGATCGGAAAGGTGGGGGTCGTATTCGGTGAGGGTGGGGCGTTTTTTGCTCTCGCCGCCGCTTGCAGGGACGTAGCGGTTGATATGGTTGCTTTTAGCAACTATATTTTTGCCAAAAGCAATTAACCGGATTTCTCACCATGAATACGACCTTGCAAACCGCCGACGCCATCCGCCGTTTCAACCGCTTCTATACCCGGCAGATCGGCGCCCTGGACGAGCACCTGGCGCGCACCGAGTTCTCCCTGAGCGAAAGCCGCATCCTCTACGAGCTGGGCAGCGCGCCTGGCCTGACCAGCGCCGAGCTGCGCCAACTGCTGGGGCTGGACGCCGGCTACCTGAGCCGGATCATCGCCGGATTCGAGCGCAAGGGCCTGGTCAGCAAGTCGCCTTCGCCCAGCGATGCGCGGGCCACGGTGCTGCGGCTTACCGAACAGGGCTCGGCGGTGCTGGCGTCCCTGGAACAGGCCGCTCGCGAGGAAGTCGCCGGCCTGCTCCAGGACATGCCGCCGGCCCGCCAGCAACGGCTGGTGCAGGCGATGGAGCAGATCCAGGCGTTGCTCGGCGAACGCGACGGCGCCTATATCCTGCGACCGCCGCAGGCCGGCGATATGGGCCGGGTCGTCCAGCAGCAGGCGCAGCTGTACACCCGCGAGTACGGCTGGAATTCGGAATTCGAAGCCATGGTGGCGGAGATCGTGGCGAAGTTCCTGCGCGAATCCGATTCGTCTGCGCAGCGGTGCTGGATTGCGGAAAAGCACGGCGAGATCATCGGCTCGGTGTTCGTGACTCGCCACGACGACAGCACCGCCAAGCTGCGCATGCTCTACGTGGATGCCAGCGCCCGCGGGCTGGGCATCGGCCAGCGGCTGGTCGAGGAGACCCTGCGCTTTGCCCGCGACAGCGGTTACACGCGCATCATGCTGTGGACCGTGAGCGTGCTGACGGACGCCCGGCGCTTGTACCAGAAGGCGGGATTCCAACTGGTCGAGGAGGCACCGGTGCATCAATTCGGCAAGGACCTGCTCAGCCAGACCTGGGTGCTGGAGCTGTAGGGAGCTGCCCACGCCTATCGATAACACTGATGATTACTATCGAACGGGCTGCCTGTCTTGCCGGCAAAACCGGCTCCTATAATCGCCTCCTGTTTTTTCCCCGCTCCCTGCGCCTGCCACAGGCGCCATCTCCCTTTGGAATCCATACCCATGTCAAGCGCCAGCCAGGCCCACCAGGGCCGTCCCGAACATGATCAGCAAAGCGTCAGCCAGCAGTGGCTGGCGATCCTTTCGGTCGCCGTGGGCGCCTTCGCCCTGGTGACCAGCGAATTTCTTCCGGTAGGCGTGCTCAACGACGTCGCCAGCGACCTGGGCATCAGTGCCGGGCGTGCCGGCCTGATGGTGACCCTGCCCGGGATCATGGCCGCACTGGCCGCGCCCTTGCTGTCGGTGGGTATCGGCGCGATGGATCGCCGCTATCTGCTGGTCGGCCTGACGCTGATCATGATCATCGCCAACTCGGTGGTGGCCCTGGCCAGCGACTTCAGCCTGCTGCTGTTCGGCCGCGTCCTGCTGGGCATCAGCATCGGCGGCTTCTGGGCCACCGCCATCGCCCTCAGCGGCCGGCTGGCGCCGAGGGGTGTCGGGGTAGCCCAGGCGACCTCGATCATCATGGCCGGGGTGACGCTCGCTACCGTACTGGGCGTCCCGGTCGGGACCTGGCTCAGCGACCTGATGGGCTGGCGCATGACCTTCCTAGCCACCGCGGTGCTGGGGGTTCCGGTATTGCTGGCGCAGGTCTTCCTGCTGCCGCGGCTGACCCCGGACAAGGCCATTCGCATCCATGACCTGCCGGCACTGTTCATCAATCCGCTGGCACGGGTCGGCCTGATCGCGGTGCTGCTGATCGGCCTGGCGCACTTTGCCGCGTACACCTATGTGGCGCCGTTCTTCAAGCAAAGCTCCGGTTTCGATGCCCCGACCATCGGCTCGCTGCTGTTGCTGTACGGTGTGGCCGGCGTGATCGGCAATCTTTTCGCCGGCTTTGCGGCCAACCAGAGCGTGCGCTACACGCTGCTGCTGGTGGCCTTGATGATCGGCACCAGTACCGCGCTGTTCCCCCATTTCGCCACCGGCCTGACCGGTGCGGTGATGCTGATCGCCCTGTGGGGCTTCGCCTTCGGCGCCTTCCCGGCCTGCGCCAGCATCTGGATGTTCGTCGTCGCACCCAAGGACGTGGAACGTGGCATGCCGCTGTTCGTCGCCATGTTCCAGGTGATCATCGCCCTGGGTTCGTTCTTCGGCGGGCGCATCGTCGACCAGTTCGGCAGCGCCTTGCTGCTGAGCCTGGCCACGGCGCTGGTGGGTTGCGGCTTCGTGACCGTGCTGGTGCTTGGGCGCAATGTCAGCAACAGCCTGGCGGCGCAGGCGGGCTGACTTAACTCCCGCGAATCTGGGCAGGGCTGCCCGCAGGTTTGCAGCCCTCGTCAGCGACCGCCCAGGGCCTGAACACCAGCAGGCTTGCCAAGGCCGCGAGGCAGACGCTGGCGACGCCGTACAAGAGCACCCAACTGAAGCCTTGATCCAGAGCGGCCTGGAAACTTGCGTCGGATACGTTGCGCTTGCCGGCGGCTATCCCTTGGGCCGCCGCCTGCAGGGCCGCCTCATCGAGCGAGCCGGGCAGGCTACTGCGCAGCCTGCTGGCAACGCCTTGCACCAGGAGCCAGCCCATCACCGCAATATTGATGGCCAGCGAGATCATCCTCGCACTCATGTCCATGCCCGAGGCCATGCCGGCGCGCTCAGCAGGGACGGAGGCCGTGCTGGTGTTGGTCACCGGCGTGTTGATCAGCCCCAGTCCGGTGCCGGCCAGCACGCAGCCGGCGGTCATGCCGGGTACCAGCAGTTCAGCGGCGCCGATCGACAGGCACATCAGCAACAAGCCCGCGCCGATCGCCAGCAGGCCTGCCGGAATCAATACGCCCGGCTGCAGCCTGAGTGCCAGCCGCTCGCCCACTGGCGGTGCAAGCAGTGTCGGCAGGGTATAGGCCAGGAGCAGGATGCCTGCTTCGCTACTGTCCAGCCCCATCCCCGCCTGGACATAGATCGGCAGGTAGATCATCAACGGCCAGAAACTGAAGTTCATTCCTGCCGAAGCCAGCAAGGCCGCGGAAAAACCACGAATGCGGAACACCGAGAAATCCATCATCGGATGTGGCACAAGCCTTTGCGATACGACGAAAGCAACGAACGCCATCCCGGTCAGGAGGCTGGTCGCGCTGACCATTACGCGCGACATCCCGGGTCCTTCGATGATCACGTAGGTGAGGCCGAACACCGCCGATGCCAGTAACAGGATGCCCAGGCCGTCGAGCTTGCCGTTTGCCGGGTCCTTCGACGCTTGCACCCCGGTGCTGGCCAGGATGCAGGTGAGCAGGGCGAGTGGGGCGTGCACCAGGAATACCCATTTCCAATCGGCCAGCTCAAGGATGAACGTACCGATCAGCGGGCCCAGCCCGAGGCCTGCGCCGAACACGATTCCCCAGAATCCGAACGCCTTGCTGCGTTCATCGGCCTGGGTGAACTGCCGGGACAGGATCGAAACCTGGCAGACCAGCATGGCACCTCCAGCTGCGCCTTGCAGCGCGCGGGCGATGATCAGCAGCGTGGCGTCCTGCGCCAGGCCGCAGGCCAGCGAGGCCAGGCCGAACAGGGCGACGCTGGCAAGAAACAGGGCCTTGCGCCCGTAACGGTCCACCAGCGTGCCCACGGCCATCAGCACCGTAGTGCAGGCCAGGGTGTAGGCATTCATGATCCATTGCAGATCGCTGAATCCTGTATCGAGCAGGGTTTCGAGCGTGGGCAGTATCACCGGGACGCTGGAGATCTCCAGGCCGAACATCATCGCCGCGAGGCAGACGGCGGCCAGTGCCTTTGTCGAGTCCTTCATGTTGCACCTTTTCCTTGAGTACGAATCAGGGCAGGGATGATCGGAGTTGCAAGGAATCATGGAAATCGGCACGCAGGCCAAGTATCGTCAACTTCATGCCAAACCACTCTGTTGACCCGACCTCCTTTGACTCGCGCCTGGTCGTATTGGCCTACGACCAGTTGTGCACCTTCGAATTCGGCACCGCCATCGAAGCTTTCGGGCGTGATGACCTGTTGCTGGGAAAACCGCTCTATGACCTGCGTATCGCTGCCGTCGAGCCGGGGCCATTGCGGGCCTTCGGCGGTTTCCAGATCAACGTGGAAGGCGGCCTGGAACTGCTGGAGCAGGCGGGAACCATCGTCATTCCCGGCTGGCGCGACCTTGCCGCAGAGGTCGACAGCGATTTGCTCGATGCCCTGAGGGCGGCCAGCCGGCGGGGCTGCCGTATCGTTACCATTTGTGCCGGCACCTTTGTCCTGGCCGCCACCGGCTTGCTGGCCGGCAAGCGTGCGACCACCCATTGGTTCCATCACGAGGAACTGGCCAGAGCTTATCCGCAGGTCCGGGTCGAGGCATCGGTGCTGTACGTGGACGAGGGCGATATCCTGACCTCGGCAGGCTGCGCCTCCGGGCTGGACACCTGCCTGCACCTGATCCGCCGCGATTTCGGCCCGGAAGCGGCCAATCGAGCGGCGCGGCGCATGGTCACGCCGCCCCATCGCCTGGGTTGCCAGGCGCAGTACATCGAGCAGCCGGTCACCGTGCGCCCCGGCAGCAGCCTTGCGCCGTTACTCGATCGCCTGCGGGCCAATCCGGATAGCGAGATCGATATCGAGTACCTGGCGCGCACGGCGCATATGAGCCGGCGCACGTTCCTGCGGCGTTTCCATGATGCCACCGGCACCACCCCGGCCAACTGGTTGCTGGGCGTGCGTCTGGAGCGGGCCAAGGACCTTCTGGAGACGAGCGGGTTGTCGATTCCGTTGATTGCCGAGCGTTGCGGGTTCGGCACCGCAGCGACGATGCGACATCATTTTCGCAAGTACCTGGAGAGCAGCCCGAGTTGTTATCGCAAGCAGTTCGGGCGCGTGGAGCGCATGTCCTGAGCTTCGCTCGCAGGCGGTGCTCCTTCATCTGCTTGAACCAAAAACCCCCGCAAAGCCTCCATCAGATGGCAGACTCTCCCGACCATCACCTGTGCAGAGATTTTCCATGCTTCGTGTGTTCGAACGACGCCTCGACCCATTCCCGCCCGACGAACTCCCGCCGCCCCCGGTCGGCCTGCTGCGTTTCCTCTGGGCCTGCACCCGTGGCGCCCGTGGCTACGTGCTGGTGTTCGCGCTGCTGAGCGCTGCCGTGTCGATCTACGAAGCCTGGCTGTTTTCCTTCCTTGGCCAGGTGGTCGACCTGCTGGCCGCGTGGCAGGCCGGCGGCGCCGTGAGCGAGCAGGAGCGCCGGGTGTTGTGGGGCATCGGCCTGGTGCTGGTGACCAGCATCGGCCTGGTGGCGCTGCGCACCATGGTCCAGCACCAGGTACTGGCGATCAACCTGCCGCTGCGCCTGCGCTGGGACTTCCACCGCCTGATGCTGCGCCAGAGCCTGTCGTTCTTCTCCGACGAGTTTTCCGGGCGGGTTACCACCAAGGTGATGCAGACCGCCCTGGCGGTGCGCGAGGTGCTGTTCACCCTGATCGAGATTCTTCCCGGCATCGGTGTGTACTTCATCGCGATCATCGCCCTGGCCGGTGGTTTCGCCCTCAAGCTGATGCTGCCGTTCATGGCCTGGATCGTCCTGTTCGGCCTGGCCATGCTGTATTTCGTGCCGCGCCTGGGCAAGGTCGGCCAGGAGCAGGCCCATGCCCGTTCGTCCATGACCGGGCGGGTATCGGATGCCTACACCAACATCACGACCGTGAAGCTGTTCTCCCATTCCAAACGCGAGGCGCATTTCGCCCGTGCGGCAATGGAAGACTTCAAGGAAACCGGCTTCCGCCAGATGCGCCTGGTCAGCCAGTTCGAGATCGTCAACCAGGCGCTGGTGGTGGGCCTGATCATCGCTGCCGGCGGTTACTCGCTGTGGCTCTGGCACCAGGGTGATGTCGGCACCGGCGCGGTGGCGGCGATCACGGCCATGGCCCTGCGCATCAACGGCATGTCGCACTGGATCATGTGGCAGATGACTTCGCTGTTCGAGAACATCGGCACCGTGCAGGACGGCATGCAGACCCTGACCCAGGGCCCCAAGGTGGTGGACGCGCCGGACGCCGGGCAACTGGTGACGTCCGGCGGCGCGGTGAGCTTCGATAACGTCAGCTTCAACTACAACGGCGAGCGCCAGGTGCTCGATGGCCTGAGCCTGGATATCCGCGCGGGCGAGAAGATCGGCCTGGTGGGGCGCTCCGGCGCCGGCAAGTCGACCCTGATCAACCTGCTGCTGCGCTTCTACGACGTCGACAGCGGCACCATCCGCATCGACGGCCAGGACATCGCCAAGGTCACCCAGGACAGCCTGCGCAGCGCCATCGGCATGGTCACCCAGGACACCTCGCTGCTGCATCGTTCGATCCGCGACAACATCGCCTATGGCCGCCCCGAGGCGAGCGAGGCGCAGGTCCGCGCCGCCGCCAAAAATGCCCAGGCCGACGCGTTCATCATGCAGTTGAGCGACCGCCAGGGGCATAGCGGCTACGACACCCTGGTCGGCGAGCGTGGCATCAAGCTCTCCGGCGGCCAGCGCCAGCGCATCGCCATCGCCCGGGTGATGCTGAAGAACGCGCCGATCCTGCTGCTCGACGAAGCCACCAGCGCCCTCGACTCGGAAGTGGAGGTGGCGATCCAGGAAAGCCTCGACGAGATGATGCAGGGCAAGACCGTCATCGCCATCGCCCACCGGTTGTCCACCATCGCCGCCATGGACCGGTTGATCGTCATGGACAACGGCCAGATCATCGAACAGGGCACCCACGCCGAACTGCTGGCGAGGAATGGCACCTACGCACGGCTCTGGCAGCACCAGAGCGGTGGCTTTCTCGGCGAGGACCAGGGCGTGGCCGAGGCGCAGGAATGATCACAGGTTCAAAAGGAGGAGCAATGAAACTGATTGCCGCACAGATCGCCTCGGTTGCCGGAGCGGTGGAGCACAACCTCGACAAGCATGTCGATGTGATCGAGATCGCTGCCAGCCTGGGAGCCGATGGCATCGTCTTCCCGGAGCTGTCGTTGACCGGCTATCAACCGCGGCTGGCCGACGTACTGGCGATGCCGGTGGAAGACGAGCGGCTGGAGGTGTTCCAGTGGCTGAGCGATCGCTTCGGCCTGCTGATCGCCGTTGGCGCGCCGATCCGCAAGGCCGGCGGCAACCGCATCGGCATGCTGGTGTTCCAGCCGGAACTGCCGCGCAGCCTGTACTGCAAGCAGCGCCTGCACCCGGACGAATACCCGTTCTTCCTGCCGGGCAGCGGGCAGAGCCTGTTCAGCCGCGGCGAGGTGCTGCTGGCACCGGCCATCTGCTACGAATCGCTGCAGGCGGAGCATGCGCAACAGGCAGCGCAGGCCGGGGCGCAGGTGTATTTCGCCAGTGTCGCCAAGTCGCAGCGCGGTGTGGAAACAGGCTACGGGCACTATCCCATGGTTGCCCGTGAACACGGCATGACCGTCCTGATGGCCAACTGCGTGGGACAGGCCGACGACTATGTCGCCGCCGGGCAGTCGGCGGTGTGGAATGCCGACGGGACGCTGGTGGCGGCGGCCGATGTGACCGGCGAAGCGCTGGTGGTGTACGACCTGGGGACCGGGGAGGGCGAAGTGGTGGCGCTGGCCTGAACAGGAAACCATGGGCAGGACGGCGCGGCATCGGTGCATTCACCTGGCTGTTCGGCTATCGTCAGCCGTTCCGATCCCCCGCCTGGACCTGCCCCGATGCGTATTGTCATTCCCGACGACTACCAGAACGCGATCCGCAGCCTCGATTGCTTCGCCCTGCTTGCCGGGCATGAGGTGACCCTCCATCACGACGTCCAGCCCGCCTCTCTCGACGAGCTGGTCGCCCGCTTCATCGATGCCGATGCGCTGGTGCTTACCCGCGAACGCACCCGGATCGACGCGGCCCTGCTCGCGCGCCTGCCCAGGCTCAGGTTGATCAGCCAGACGGGCAAGGTGTCCGCGCACCTCGATCTGGCGGCGTGCACGGCGCATGGCGTGGTCGTCACCGAAGGTCGCGGCTCGCCGGTGGCGCCGGCGGAACTGGCCTGGTCGTTGATCCTCGCTGCGCGGCGGCAACTGGTGCCGGCGATCGACGCCTTCAGGCAGGGGCGCTGGCAGGTCAACCTCGGCCAGGCCGTGGCCGGGCAGACCCTGGGTATCTGGGGCTACGGCAAGATCGGCCAGCGCCTGGCGCGCTACGCCCGGGCGTTCGATATGCCGGTACTGGTGTGGGGCAGTGCGGCCAGTCGCGAGGCTGCCGAAGCCGATGGACACCGGGCTGCGCCATCGCGGGAGGCGTTCTTCGCTGAGGCGGATATCCTCAGCCTCAACCTGCGGCTGTCCGACAGCACTCGCCATGGCGTCACCCTCGAAGACCTTGGCCGGATGAAGCCCGACGCCTTGCTGGTGAACGTCAGTCGCGCCGAGCTGATCGCGCCGGGAGCGCTGTTGCAGGCCCTGGATGCCGGGCGGCCGGGATTCGCCGCAGTGGACGTCTACGAGCAGGAACCGCTCCTCGATCCACGCCATCCCTTGCTCACTCATCCCCGGGTACTGGCGACCCCGCACCTGGGATACGTGGAGAAACAGGGCTACGAGCTGTATTTCGGCGATGCGTTCGAGAATGTCGTGGCGTTTTTCGATGGCGCACCAAAGAACGTGGCAAATCCGGCAGCCCTGTGAGCGCGGGGCCCGTTACCGACCAGGCCTACGCTGCGCCCGCTCACGGCAGGCGCTGCCGAACGCCTTGAAGATCGCCAGGTAATCCGCATTGGCCGTCACTTGCCACTCCGGATGCCATTGCACCCCGAGTGCGAAGCTGCGGCTACCCGTCACCGAAAGCCCTTCTACCAGGCCGTCCTCGGCCACGGCCTCGATGCGCAGCCCTGGGCCGACTTCGGCGATGCCCTGTCCATGGACGGAGTTGACCTCGAGCCTTCCGGCCAGCCCCAGCCGTTCGAGCACACCGCCCGGCCGTATGGTCAGGGCGTGGGTGCGCGAGTACTGCGCTTCGAGGGGTTCATTGTCCGGTGGCTCATGTTCGGCGCCCGAACCGGCCAATTGCTGGTGCAAGGTGCCGCCAAAGGCGACGTTCAGCTCCTGGAACCCGCGACAGATGCCCAAGGCTGGCAGGCCGGCTTCGACAGCGGCCCGCCACAGCGGAAGCGCCAGACCGTCGCGGGCGCGATCGTGTGGGGTTCGCGGTGGGCTCGGCGGCCCGTCGTAGTGGTGCGGCTCGATGTTGGACGGCGAGCCGGTGAAGAGCACGCCATCCAGGCTCTCGATGATGTCCGGCAATTGCACTAGGTCGGGGAACACCGGCAGGACCATCGGCAGCCCGCCGGCTGCGGTGGCCACGGCCTGGCCGTACTTGTCGTCGAGGATCTGCACCGCGTGCGGACCGATCTTCCACGAGCTTGCAATGATGCCGATAAGGGCAGGGCCGGACATGCAATACATCCTTTTGAACCGGGATATATCGAATGACTGAAGTACGGTCGCGCTTGTTCAATTCTTTTGATTGGCAAGGTTGGTCAATCAACAGGCATGTAAAACCGGCGAAAGACCATTCGTCGAGCGGACTGCGATTAAAAAAGAAACTTGCCTGATAACCCCTATCGAACGTTACGCAGGGTTCGCTCAGACCCTCCACATCAGGTGCTTGCCCGTCTTCGGACGGGCTTTTTTCATAGGCTCCGTACCAAAAGCCTTATCGAACGATAATGGCCTGGTTCAGGTCGATGGACGGTACCGGTACGACGCCGCGACGCACTTCCAGCCATTCGCGCATCTTCGTCGAATCGAAGATCTGGCCCTCGTTCATCATCAGCAGTACCAATGACTGGGACATCCGGTAACACCCGCATTGCGGGCAACTGCGTTGTTCCCACCCCGGCGAACATTCGATGGATTCGGCAAGACCTGCGCAGATCAGACAACTCATGGAACCCCCTTTCGCTTTTATTGGGTGGGGAAGATGAATGCGTAATTGTGTTCCTGGATATCGCTGAACGTTAGCATGAGAATTTCATGCCAGATTCATAATGCTCTGGCTCGCAACTTCGCTGATCGTTCCATTGCGATCATGGCCGAGTATCGGATGTTGAAGTCCGGACGGGGTGGTCCGCTTCAGGGCGGTTCCGTATGATGCCCTGCCATCATCGACGACAAGGACATGTTCATGACTGCAACCGCTGCCAGCCCCGCCATTCGCCTGGAACGCGCCATTCCCATCCTGCGCATGTTCGACGAAGCCAAGGCCCGGGAGTTCTACCTGGACTTCCTGGGCTTCAACGTGGAATTCGAACACCGTTATGAAGCCGATCTGCCGTTGTACCTGGGGATTCGCCGCGATGGTCTGCAGCTGCACCTGTCCGAACACCATGGCGATGCCAGCCCGGGGGCGACGCTGTTCGTGCCGGTGGAGAACATCGAGCAACTGCGCGACGAACTATTGGCCAAATGCTACGGCTATGCGCGTCCGGATATCACCGAACAGGGCTGGGGCAGGGTGCTCGAAGTGCATGACCCGTTCGGCAACCGGATCAGGTTCTGCGAGGGCTGAGCCGCCTCGCGCTTAGCCTCGATCCAGGGCGAGCAGATCTCTGATCCAGGTGATCTGCTGTACCAATGCCCGGCTTTTCTCTTCGGCTACTGCCTGGCGGGCCTGGCCCAATCCCGCCAGGGTCTTCTCCTTCAAGTGCAACAGGCGCCGCCATTTGGCGAGAAACGCCTCGCTGCGCTCGCGCATCAGCAACGGGCCGAAATACAGCTCCTCGGCGCTGTAGCTCGCTGGCCCGTCGGGCAGGGCGACGATGATTTCGTAGTCGAAACGATTTTCCCGCAGTACTTCTTCCGCCACGATCCGGTAGCCGTGCTCCATCAGCCATGAACGCAGCGGTTGTCCGCCGCCGTTGGGCTGCAGCACCAGTCGCTCGTGGCCGCCGAGCCGGGCCTGGTCCGCCTCGAGAATGTCGCGGATGGTCTCGCCGCCCATGCCGCACAGGGTGATCACATCGATAGCGTCATCCGCCTCGATCGCTTGCAGGCCACTGGCCAGGCGCACGCTGATCGACCCTTCCAGACCGTTCTCGCGCACGTTGCGCCGGGCGGCATGGAAGGGCGTCAGCGCCACGTCGCCGGCCACCGCCGCGGCCAACTGGCCACGGCGCATCAAGGCTACCGGCAGGTAAGCATGGTCCGAACCGATGTCGGCCAGGCGCGAACCGCCTGGTATATGGGCAGCCACGCGCTCCAGGCGCAGGGAAAGTGTCTGTTCGTTCAAGCAGGAGGCCTTGTCAGCAGTACGCAGGACGGATTGGCCGGCGATTCTGGCGGGCATTGCCGGGCATTACAAATCCTGATGAACGTGAAGCGGCATCAGTGACGATGCCGCTTCGCTCATTGCTGGCGCCAGATCAGCTCACTGACGTCATAGCCCTGTTCGCGGGCGATGCCCAGCAGCTTGTCACGAGTGGCGCTGTCGATCTGCGGCGAGCGCGACAGCAGCCACAGGTATTCACGGTTCGGGTGGCCGACCAGGGCCACCTTGTAGTCCGTGTCGTGATAGAGCACCCAATACTCGCCCTTGGTCATGTCCGGCGCGATGCGGCTGAACCAGTTATCGAAACGCACCCAGAGCTTGTCGGTCTTGCCCGGTACCTGGGCTTCGGCAACACCGCGGGCTTCATTCCACTCTCCGTTCTTTTCCTTGCAGCGATTGGTCACGTCGATCTTGCCGTCGTCGCGCAGGGTGTAGTGCGCCTCCGACTGCACGCAGTTGCGCTGGAAGAACATCGGTAGGCGCGCCTGCTCGTACCAGACGCCCTGGTAACGCTGCAGGTCCACTTGCACGGTGGCCGGGGGCGGGCTGCCACGATCGGTACTGGAACAGCCGGCCAGCGCCAGCATCAGGCAGGAGAACAGCAGGGGTTTGCGCAGGGTCATGTCGGGCTCCGCTGGTTTGCGAGGTCTGTTGAAGCTTGGAGAAGCGCTGGCTGAAAAAGTTGTACAAACTTTTCGCGAAAAAATTGTACAAAGAAATATACTTGTACAACATTTGTGCGTTTGAGGGTCGGTCGATGACAGCAGGTGACGCTATCCGCAGGTTGTCCCGTACTGCGCTGTGCCTGGCGCTGGTGCTGGCACAGCCGGCCCTGGCGGACTGGCGCCCGGCCTTGCAGGATGGCCGGCTGGTCGGTAGCGGCGACTTCACCTGGTTCGGCCTGCGCTTGTACAGCGCCCGTACGTTCAGCCCGGTCACGCCATTGGCGTGGTCGCAGCCGTTCGTTCTGGAGCTGACCTACCACCGCAGCCTGTCGCGCGACACCCTGGTGGAGGCCAGCCTCGACGAGATGCGCCGCCTCGGTGGGCCGGACCTGTCCGAGGCCACCCTGGCCCGTTGGGCCGCGTTGATGCGTGAAGCGTTCGTCGATGTACGACCCGGCACACGCATCGCAGGCCTGTACCAGCCCGGAAAGGGCGGCAGTTTCTACGTCGATGGCCAGTTGCGCCGGCAGTTCGACGATGCCGCGTTCGCCCGTGGATTCTTCGCCATCTGGCTGGACCCGCGTGCCCGTGATCCCCAACTGCGCCAGCGCCTGTCCGGCCTGTCCGCAAACGATCGAGGAGAGTGACGATGCGTATCCTGCTGGCTGTACTGGGCTGCCTGCTGCTCGCGGCGTGCGGCAATGTCGAGGTCGACCATTATGCCAAGGAGCAACCCAGGCTCGACCTGGCGGCTTATTTTTCCCGGCCGGTGGAAGCCTGGGGCATTTTCCAGAAGCGCTCGGGCGAGGTGGTCAAGCGCTTTCATGTGCGCGTCGACAGTCGCCGGGAGGGTGAAAAACTGATTCTCGACGAGCGTTTCGTCTACAGCGATGGCACCCGCCAGCAACGCACCTGGACCCTGGTGCCGGACGGGCCCGGACGCTGGCGTGGCACCGCCGGCGACGTGGTCGGCGAGGCCGTCGGCGAAATTGCCGGCAACGCGCTGCATTGGCGCTACCGCCTTGACCTGCCGGTCGATGGACGCAACTGGGTGATGGACATGGACGACTGGATGTACCTGATGAACGAAGACACGCTGGTCAATCGCACCCGCATGAGCAAGCTGGGGGTCGAGGTCGGGCAGATTTCCCTGTTCTTCCGCCGCCTGCCACAGGGCGCGCCATGAGCGGGCTGCAGGCCCCGCGGCTGGGTTTGCTGCTTGGCGACCAGTTGTCGTTCGATCTCGATCTGCTGCGCGCCCTCGACCCTGCCCGCGATGTGCTGCTGATGGCCGAGGTCCGCGACGAGGCGCGCTATGTCCCGCACCACCCGCGCAAGATCATCCTGGTCTTCAGTGCCATGCGCCATTTTGCCGAAGCACTGCGCGAGCAGGGCTGGCGCGTGGAGTACGTCAAGCTGGACGCGCGCGGCAACAGCGGCAGCATCGTCGGCGAGCTGCGCCGCTGGTGCAGGAAACTCGGTGCCGAGCAGGTGCATGTCACCGAATGCGGCGAGTGGCGGCTGGAGCAGGCGATGCGCGAGTCCGGCCTGCCGCTGGCCTGGCATCGCGACCGCCGCTTTCTTTGTTCCCGCGAGGCTTTCGCACGCTGGGCACAAGGCCGCAAGCAACTGCGCATGGAGCACTTCTACCACGGCATGCGCAAGCGCAATCGCCTGTTGCTGGAGCCCGATGGCAGCCCGGCGGGAGGTTCGTGGAACTACGACAAGGACAACCGCAAGCCACTGCCGGGCAAGGTCCATGGCCCGTTCGCTCTGGAGTTCAGGCCGGACGCGATCACCCGCGAGGTAGTGGAGCTGGTGCGCGAGCGCTTCGCCGATCACTACGGTAATGCCGAAGGCTTCGACTACCCGGTGACCCACGCCGAGGCCCAGGCGTTGTGGCAGCACTTTCTCGACTTCGGCCTGGGTGCCTTTGGCGATTACCAGGACGCCATGGCCGAGGGCGAGCCGTACCTGTTCCATGCACGGATCAGCGCCGCGCTGAACATCGGCTTGCTGAACGTTCGGCAGCTGTGCGAGGACGTGGAGACGGCCTGGCGGCGCGGTGCCGTGCCGCTGAATGCCGCCGAAGGCTTCATCCGCCAGTTGATTGGCTGGCGCGAATACGTGCGTGGCATCTACTGGCTGCGCATGCCCGAGTACGCCGGGCTCAACGCCTTCGGCAACCACCGCGCCCTGCCGGCGTTCTACTGGAACGGCCAGACCCGCATGCGCTGCATGGCCCAAGCCATCGGCCAGACCCTGGAACTGGGCTATGCCCACCATATCCAGCGGCTGATGGTCACCGGCAATTTCGCCCTGCTCGCCGGGATCGAGCCGGAGCAGATCTGCCAGTGGTACCTGGCGGTGTACATGGATGCCTACGACTGGGTCGAACTGCCCAACACCCTGGGCATGGTGATGCACGCCGATGGCGGATACCTCGGTTCCAAGCCGTACTGCGCCAGCGGTGCCTATATCCGGCGCATGTCCGATCATTGCGGGCACTGCGAGTACCGTGTCGATCATGCGGTAGAAGAGGATGGTTGTCCGTTCAATGCCCTCTACTGGCATTTCCTGATGCGCCACCGCCAGCAACTGGGCAAGAACCCGCGCATGGTCATGCTCTATCGCAATCTCGAGCGGATGAAGGAAGCCCGGCGCGAAGCGCTGTGGCACAGGGGCGAGGCGTTGCTGGCGCGGCTGGATGCCGGCGATCCCTTATGATCCAGCGCTGACGCTCCTACCGGGTGGGGCGGTGCCCGCTGGCCTGGGCCCGGACCAGACACAGTGGAAACCACAGCGCCCAAAGCGGCGCCAGCACCAGCAACGTCCCCACCGTCCCCAGCGGCAACCCGACCCCCGCCAGCTCCGCGCCGGCAAGATAGGCCAGGGGCCCGCCGAACATGCCCGCGACCACCCCCAGCCACAGCGGCGATCGCGCCCAGGCCAGGCTGTGGCGCAAACCGCTCGCCAGTACCAGCCAGAGCAGGGCGAGCCACAGCGGCAGCGGTTTCTGCTCGAAGTCGAAGACGCCCAACATGCCCAGTGTCGTGTCGAGCAGGCAGCCGGCGAGACCGATACCGAATACGGCGCGGCATTCGTTGCGCCGGTCCGGGGACAGCCGCAAATGCAGGAGCAGCCCGGCCAGCACCGCCATCAGCATCCAGGGGTGGCGGGCGCCAAGCACGCATCCCCACCATCCGGCCTGCAGCCACAGGGCATTGCCGACCAGCCACGCCCGCCGCGACACCCTCAGGCCTCCAGTGGCGCCCGGCGTGCCTTGGGTGCGGCCCAAAGCAATTGCGCCACGCCGATTGCCCGCTCTTCGAAGCCGCCCTGGCAATAGCACAGGTAAAACTCCCACAGGCGCTGGAACGTCTCGTCATAGCCCAGCTCCATCAGCGCCGCGCGGGAGCGGTGCAGGTTGTCGCGCCAGTGTTGCAGGGTGCGGGCGTAGCCCTGGCCGAAGTCTTCCATGTGTACCAGGTTCAGGTCGGTCTGGCGGCTGGCGGTGTCCAGCAATACGCTCAGCGAGGGCAGGGCGCCGCCGGGGAAGATGTAGCGCTGGATGAAATCCACCGAGCGCCGCGCCTGGTCATAGCGCTGGTCGCGGATGGTGATGGCCTGCAGCAGCATCAGGCCGTCGTCCTTGAGCAGGGCGCCGCATCGGCGGAAATAGGTCGGCAGGTAGCGGTGCCCGACCGCTTCGATCATCTCGATGGACACCAGCTTGTCGAAGCGCCCGCGCAGGTCACGGTAATCCTCGCGCAGCACCTGGATGCGCTGCTCCAGGCCCAGGGCCCGCACCCGTTGCAAGGTGTGGGCGTATTGCGCGTCGGACAGGGTGGTGGTGGTCACCCGGCAACCGAACTGGCTGGCGGCATGGATCGCCAGGCTGCCCCAGCCGGTGCCGATCTCCAGCAGGTGGTCGTCGGGCTTGAGTTCGAGCTTTTCGCAGATCCGCTGGAGCTTGTTCAACTGGGCCTGTTCCAGGCTCTGCTCGGCGCTGTCGAAGTGCGCTGCGGAATACATCATGCTCGGGTCGAGCAGGCGCTCGAAGAGCGCGTTGCCGAGGTCGTAGTGGGCGAGGATATTGCGTCGCGAACCACGCCGGTCATTGCGGTTGAGATGGTGCAACAGGCGCAATGCCGGGCGTCCGAGTCGCGCCAGTCCGCCCTCCAGTGCGTCCAGCACCTCGAGATTGGCCACGAACAGCCGGGTTACCGCGGCCAGGTCGGGGCTGCGCCAGTAGCCGTGGATATAGGCCTCGCCGGCACCGATCGAACCGTTGCCGGCCACCAGGCTCCAGGTCGCTTCGTCGAGCACCTCGACCTCGGCCTGCAACGCCGAGGTGGCATCACCGAATGTCCATTGCCGGCCCTTGCACAGCAGGCGCAGGTGACCGTGGCGCAGCTTGCGCAATTGCGCGGTCACGGCGTGCCGGGCCAGGCTGCCGAGTACGGGCGCCAGGCCTGCCGACTTGCCGATGCTAAGGGTGGGGTTGGACATGATCTGACTCCTCGTTGAGGGCTTTGCCCAGGCCCAGGTTGCCCTGGAGGGGTTGGTGGTCGTGGATCGGCGTGCGTTTGCACAGCAGGCGCAGGGCCTGCCAGTAGATGGCACCGACGGTGCGCAGGCTCATCCACGGAAAGCGGCGGATGTGCCGGTGTACGGCGGCGCGGTCGAGGGGCTGGCGGACCAGGGCCAGGTCGGCCTCGAACACCCGCTGCCCGTCGCGCCAGTTCTCCATATGGATGCGCAGGTGTTGCCCGGCGAGACGGAAGTCCAGCCGGTAGTCCATGTCCAGCGGCATGAACGGCGACACATGGAAGGCCTTGCGCAGGGCGAAGCGTCCGGCCTGGCCGTCCTGCACCGGCAGCACATAGTGGAAGCGCTCGCGCCAGGGCGTGTTGCGCACTTCCAGGAGGATCGCCGCCAGTTGGCCGTCCGCCTCATGGCAGAAATAAAAGCTCACCGGATTGAACGACAGCCCCCAGCACCGGGGCTGGGTGAGCAGTTGCACCGGGCCGGCAGGTACCTGCCCGGTCGCCTCGCCGACCAATTGGCGGGCTGCACCGGCCAGCGCCAGGCCGCTGCGAGTCAGTGCCGGCAGGTAGTCGCGTTCGCGCCAGCACAGGGGCGCCAGCCATGCGCTGCCGAGCCAGGGTGACAGCGCCAGCAGTTCGCGCTGTTCGTCCAGATCGACCAGCAGCATGCCGATCGGATAGCGAAAGCCATGGACCCTGGGTGCCAGGCGCCGATGGCTGACCCAGCCGTGGCACAGGCTGCTGTTCACAGGCGTTCTCCAAACAGTTCGGCGACCTGCAGCGCGCTGACCACGCCGTCTTCGTGGAAGCCGTTGGCCCAGTAGGCGCCGCAGTAGTAGCTGTGCTGCGGACCCTGGATTTCGCTGCGCCGGGCCTGGGCCGCGAGGGCAGCGAGGCTGTACTGCGGATGGGCATAGTCGAAGCGCGCGAGCACCTTGTCCGGATCGATCAATGCGCTCTGGTTGAGGCTGACGCAGAAGGTCTCGGGGGCGTCCAGGCCCTGCAGGATATTCATGTCGTAGGTCAGCGCGGCCGGCGCCTGCTCCGGTCCGCCCAGGCGGTAGTTCCAGCTGGCCCAGGCCTTGCGCCGCACAGGCAGCAGGCGGGTATCGGTGTGCAGCACCACCTCGTTGCTGGCGTAGCCGATGGCGCCGAGGATCTGCCGTTCCGCCGCGCTGGGCGCTTCGAGCAGGGCCAGGGCCTGGTCACTGTGGCAGGCGAAGACCACGCGGTCGAAGCGTTCGCTTGCGCCTGCGCTGAAGACGGTAACCCCGCTGGCGTCGCGAGACACTTTCTGCACCGGGCAATCCAGGCGGATACGGCCGATGAAAGCGCGGCACAGCGGTTCCACATAGCTGCGCGAGCCACCCTCGATCACCCGCCATTGCGGGCGCCGGGTGATCGACAGAAGCCCGTGGTTGCGGCAGAAACGCACGAAGAACTGCAAGGGAAAGCCGAGCATGTCGGCCCGCGACATCGACCAGATCGCCGAGCCCATGGGCACGATGTAGTGATCGATGAAACGTTGGCCATAGCCGTGCCGGTGCAGGTACTCGCCCAGGGTGGTGGTTGGCTCGATGCGCTGCCGGTCGAGGTCGACGAGGGCCTGGCGGTTGAAACGCAGGATGTCCCGCAGCATGCCCCAGAACCCGAGCGACAGCAGGTTGCTGCGCTGGGCGAACAGGCTGTCGAGGTCGTGACCGTTGTATTCCAGGCCGCTGTGCGGGTCGTGTACCGAGAAGCTCATCTCGGTGGGGCGGGAGGCGACGCCGAGGTGCTCGAGCAGGCGGATGAAGTTGGGGTAGGTCCAGTCGTTGAACACGATGAAGCCAGTGTCCACCGCATAACTGCGCCCCTGGCACTGCACATCGACGGTATGGGTGTGGCCGCCGATCCAGCTGGCGGCCTCGAATACCGTGATCTCGTGCTGGCGCGAGAGCAGGTGGGCACAGGTAAGGCCGGCAATGCCGCTGCCGATGATCGCGATACGCATGGTGTTTCAGTCCTGTTCGCGGCGGGCCATGCGCTGGCCCAGCTTCAGGCGCCAGCGCCCCGGCAGTGCGCCGAGCAGGCGCAATACCAGGATGAAAAAGGTCGGGAAGGTAATCTGCAGGGGCCGCTTGGCCAGGCGCTCGGCGATATGCCGGGCGGCGCGTTGCGCACTCCATAGTTGCGGCATGGGGAAGTCGTTGCGCCGGGTCAGCGGGGTGTCGACGAAACCGGGGCTGACCAAAGTGACGTCGATGCCGGCGCTGGCCAGGTCGATACGCAGGGATTCCATCAGGTAACGCACGGCGGCCTTGGATGCGCCATAGGCACCGGCGCGCGGCAGCGCCAGCCAGTCCACCGAACTGCCGGTCACCACCAGGTGCGGGTTGCTGCCACGGTGCAACAAGGGCAAGGCCACTTCCAGGCAGTAGCCGAGGCCGATCAGGTTGGTGCGCAGCACCCGCTCCAGCAGGGCGGCGTCGAAATGGCCGGGCTCCAGGTATTCGCAGGTGCCGGCGTTGAGGATTGCCAGGTCGATGGCGCCCCAGGTCGCTTCCAGAACCTGGCCGATCGCCGCAACGTCGTCGCGGTTGCCGATATCGCCCGGGGCGACCACCACCCGGTCGGGGAAACGGCTGCGCAGCGCCTCCAGCGGCTCGCGCTGGCGCCCGCTGACCACCAGGCTATGGCCGTGCTCCAGCAGGTGCAGGGCCAGGGCGGCGCCGATGCCGCTGCTGGCGCCGGTCAGCCAGCAACGGATCATGCCAGGCGTCCCTTGAGCCAGCCGATCACGCGCCCGAGCACCGGCACATGCTCGTAGAGCAGGGCGCCGGCGTCGAAATAATCCTGATGGCTGTACACGCGCTCACGCCAGTGCAAATGGCTGACGCCGTCGAGGCTGATCACTTGGCCAGCGGCCAGGCGCGGGTGGCGAAAATGCAGGGTCCAGCGCAGGTAACCCTGCCCGGGGCGGGTTTCGCTGGCGTCGTGGAAGTCATAGCGGATGTCGCTGGCGTTGGCGTACATCCGGGCGAAATAGTCGTGCAGTGCCGGCAGGCCCTGGACCCTGTGCAGAGGATCGCGGAAGGTGATGTCATCGCTGTACAAGTTTTTCAATGACTGCAGATTCGTCGAATCCAGCATGGCAAAACGATCCGCGAAGGTTTCCAGGTACTTCGACATGCCAAGGCTCCCGAGCAATCTTGTACAAGATGTATTTGTTGTACAGGTATTACTGATCCTACGACAAAACTTGTACAAGTCAAATGGCCACGGGTATTTGTTTGCGACGTTGGCCGGGGCACTAGGGAACCTAGCGACGCCTGGGGTAGGCTATGGCCTTTTGACAGGAGCACTGCGGATGCTTGGTGTAACCGACTACGGCGCCTTCGTGATCGCCTTCATCATCGTCCTGGCGATCCCCGGGCCCGGTAATTTCGCCCTGATCACCGCCACCGGCAAAGGCGGGATCAAGGCCGGGCTGGCGGCGACCTGCGGCGTGATCCTCGGCGACCAGGTGCTGCTGTGGCTGGCGGTGGCCGGGGTGGCCACCTTGCTGGCGGCCTATCCGGCGGCCTTCCATGTCGTGCAATGGGCCGGTGCGGCGTACCTGTCCTACCTGGGGATGCGCATGCTGTTGAGCAAACCTGGCGGCGAACCGCGCAAGAGCCGCATGGACAACGGCCATTACCTGCGCCAGACCATGATGATCACCTTGCTCAACCCCAAGGCGATCATGTTCTACATGGCGTTCTTCCCGCTGTTCGTCGATCCGGTGAAGCACCAGGGGTTGATTACCTTTGGCTTCCTGGCGGCCACCGTTGCCGTGGTGACCTTTCTTTACGGCCTGATCGCCGTGGTGCTGACCCAGCAGCTGGCCGAGCGCATGCGCGCCAATCCAAGGATTTCCAACCTGTTCGAGCGCCTGGCGGGGGCCTGCCTGGTAGGCTTCGGTATCAAGCTGGCTGCCATGCGCTGACCTGAAAGGAGTGCACAAAGCCCTACTCTTTGATTTGCAGGGACCTTGTGGGAGCGGGTTCACCCGCGATGACGTTAGTGAACCCACCATCCTAATCGCGGGTGAACCCGCTCCCACAGGATGCTTCGTGCTTTGGAATTGTTCTCTGCGCGACAGCGCAGCCTGAAAGGGATCGGGCCGTTCCTGTTCCTACGACACCGCCGAAAACACCGACCCGGTAATCCGCTCGCTCAACAGCTCCAGCGCCCGCAACCCCGCCAGCGAGTTCCCCGACGCATTCAACGCCGGCGACCACACGCAGATGCTGTAGCGCCCCGGCACCACCGCGACGATCCCGCCGCCGACGCCGCTCTTGCCCGGCAACCCGACCCGATAGGCGAAGTTACCGGCCTCGTCGTACAGCCCGCTGGTGGCCATGATCGCATTGACCTGCTGGGCCTGGCGCGGGCTGAGGATCTGCTCGCCGCTGTGCGGGCAGTAGCCGCTGTTGGCCAGGAAGGCGAAGCCGCGCGCCACGTCGGCGCAGCTCATCGACAACGCGCAGTGATGGAAGTAACTGCGCAGTACCGCATCCACGTCGTTGTGGAAATTGCCGAAGGCCGTCATCAGCCAGGCCATCGCCGCATTGCGCGCACGGTGCTGGTACTCCGACTCGGCCACCACCGCATCGCTGACGATGCGCCGATTGCCCGCCAGGCGCCGGACGAAATCGCGCATCGACAGCGCCGGCGTGGCAAAGCGCGACTGGTTGATATCGCAGATCACCAGGGCCCCGGCGTTGATGAAGGGATTGCGCGGCCGGCCCTTTTCCACTTCCAGCTGCACCAGCGAATTGAAGGCCTGCCCGGACGGCTCGTAGCCCAGCCGGGTCCAGATGTCTTCGCCGCTGTGGCTGATCGCCTGGACCAGGCTGAACACCTTGGAAATGCTCTGGATCGAGAACGGCGTAAAGGCATCGCCGGCGCAGTGCAGATGGCCGTCGAGGCTGTAGACGGCAACGCCGAGCTGGTTCGGCTCGACCTGGGCGAGGGCGGGAATGTATTGCGCGACCTGGCCCTGGCTGAGCAGGGGGCGAACCTGGTCGAGGATCTCTTGCAGCATGTCTTGCATCGCGACGGCCTTGGGTGCGGGGCGGGGAGTAATCACAGACGATGCGCCACGCGCCCAAGGCACGTATTCAGTGTCCGCTCGGCGCGGCGCTGCCCGGCGCTCTCGGTCCGGGCGTGAAGCCATGGCGACGGGCGCTCCAGGCAATCAGCAGGCCAACGCCGATCAGGGCCAGCATCGCCCACGGAAAGGCCGCTGCACCCCAGCGATCCAGCAGCACCCCGCCGACCACCCCGCTGCCGGCGATGGCGCTGTTCCAGGCCACCACATTGAGCGACAGGGCGACATCGGCACCGTCCCCGGCGGCGTCGGCCAGGGCCGTCTGCAGCAGGGTCGCGGCACCGCCGAAACTCAGGCCCCAGGCGGCCACGCCGAGGTAGACCACCAGCGGCTGGGCGGCGAACAGGGCGAAGACCAGGGTAACGGCGGCAAAAGCGACCAGGCTGGCCAGGGTGGTTGCCCGCAGCGCCGGCTCGACCCGTTTCGCCGTGAGCCAGATGCCCGCCAGGGCGAAGGTGCCGAACACCAGCAGCACTAGGTCGACCCGTGTCTCCAGCCCGGCCGGGGCCACGAACGGAGCGATGTAGGTGTAGAGGATGTTGTGCGCCAGCATCCAACTGATCACCACCGCCAGCACCGGACGCACGCCGGGCGTGGTCAGCACCTGGCGCAGAGACTGGCGCTGGTGCGCAGGCTGCGGCGGATAATCCGGCACTTTCAACAGCACCCAGGCGATCAGCACCAGGGTCAGGGCCGACATCAGGCCGAACGTCGCGCGCCAGCCCATGGCACTGCCCAGCCAGGTGCCCAGTGGAACGCCCAGGGACAGGGCGATCGGCGTGCCGACCATCGCCACCGCCAAGGCCTTGCCCTGTTGGTGCGCTGCGACCATGCGCCGGGCGTAGCCGGCCAGCAGGCTCCAGGCCAGACCCGCACAGACCCCGGCGCAGAAACGGGCGACCAGGGTTAAGCCGTAGTGAGCGGAGAGGGCGGTGATGGAGTTGAACAGCAGGAAGCCGACGATAGTCAGGAGCAGCACATTGCGCCGCCGCCAGCCGCGGGTGGCGATGGTCATGGGAATGACCGCCAGCACCGAGCCGAGCGCGTAGGCGGTGACCATCTGCCCGGCCATGGACGGGGAAATCTCCAGGCCAGCGCTGATCAGCGGCAGCAAACCGGCAGGCAGGGTTTCGGTAACGATGCAGAGAAAGCCGGTCATGGCCAGGGCGAGCAGGGCGCCTATGGGCAGGCGCTGGTCGGGCGTCAGAAGGGAGGGCGAGGCGGTCACGGTAACACTCCTTGAGTTAGATATCGATCGGTACAAATGTTGGCGACTCCTTCGTCGCGTTGTCAATGACTTATGTATCGATTAGTATCCAAGTCCTGTCCCGAGGAGGTTCCCCATGGCGCGAATGGGCCGCCCACGTACTTTCGACCGTGACCAGGCGCTGGAGCAGGCGCTGCACCTGTTCTGGCAGCACGGTTACGACGCCACCTCCCTGGCCCAGCTCAAGGCCGGGTTGGGGGGCGGTATTTCCGCACCGAGTTTCTATGCCGCCTTCGGTTCCAAGGAGGCGCTGTTCAACGAGTGCGTCGAGCGCTATCTGGGGACCTACGCCCAGGTTACCGAATGCCTGTGGGATGAAAGCCTGGCGCCGCGGCAAGCCATCGAGACCGCGCTGCGCCAGTCGGCCCGGATGCAATGCGAGGACGGTCACCCCCGCGGCTGCATGGTCGCGTTGGGGGTGATGAGCGCGCCCAGTCCGGAAAATGCACGGGTGACGCAAGCGCTGACCCGGTCTCGCCAGCGCACCCGGGCGGGGCTGGTGCACTGCGTCGAGCGCGGGATCGAGGCGGGCCAATTGCCCCGGGAGACCCAGGCCGAGGTGCTGGGAACGGTGTTGGACAGCTTCCTCCAGGGCATCTCGATCCTGGCCCGCGACAACACGCCGCATGCCGTGATCGATGCGGCGATCACCCGGGTGATGCGGGTGTGGGATATCGCCAGCGACTGATCCAGTCGTGCACCAGGAATAGAACTACCGATGACGGACCACAACCCCACCCTGATTTTCGCCGCCGCCCTCAGCCTGCTCGCCGCCCTCGCACACCTCTGGTGCATTCACCAGGGCCCTGCAGGCTATCGCCTGCTCGGCGCTGGCGAACGCATGGTGCGCGCCGCCGAGAAAGGCCGGAAGTTCCCGACCCTGATCACCCTGTTCATCGCCGCAATGCTGACGGTCTGGGCGTCGTATGCCCTGTCCGGCGCCCGGGTGATCGGCCCGCTGCCCCTGCTGCGTCCGGCCTTGTGCCTGATCACTCTGGTCTATCTGCTGCGCGGCATCCTCGGTCCTTTGCTTCTGCGCCATACGGGACACTCGACGCGCTTCATCACTGTCAGCTCGTTGATCTGCACCGGCTATGGCCTGGTTCATCTGCTCGGTCTCGCTCAGGTCTGGAACCGGATTTGAACCAAAAAGCTGACTTCCTGGTCAGTTAGTTTCATTCTAAAGCCATTGCCCAGGAGCACCCCATGACCCATTTCACCCTCGATTACCTGTTCAACGACACCCCGCAAACCCGCAGCTTCGAGCTGGAGCAGGCCGAACTGCCGCTGCACGAAGCTGCGATGCACCTGCTGGTGCTGCATTTCGGCGACAGCGAGAACAGCCTGGTCATGCCGTCGGCGGATGCCACGCCGCAGGAGATCCTGGAACAGGCCGAACGGCTGGGGTTAACGCGGATCGAAGTGGCTGGCCGCTAACGTCTAGAACTCGTACCGCCCACTCACCCCCAACGTCCTCGGCGACCCGAGCACCCCGGTGTAACCGCCATTCGGCGAGTTCCACAGTGTCGTGTAGTAGGTCTTGTCGAAGGCGTTGCGCAGCCAGAGCGACAGGTCCCATAGCCCGTCGCCGAGGTCGCCGCGTACGCCGGCGGAGAGGTTGACCAGCGCGTAGCCAGGCAATTGCGCGTAGCGTGAGTCGTCCACCGTGCCGACCGCATGGGAGCGCAAGGCGTAGCTGGCGTTGATATACGGGCGCAGTGCGCCGGCCTGCCATTCATAGCTGCCGCTGGCGTTGGCGATCCATTTCGAGGCGCCGACCACGGCATGCCCGCCCAGGTCGCAGGAGGCCGGGGCGCCGGGTTGCAGGGCGACCTCGGCCGGGCAGGGGGCGTTGTCGTAGTCGCGGTAGCGCACATCGTTCCACGAGCCGTTGAGGTTCAGGGTCAGGCCGCGCAACGGCAGCAGGGTGGATTCGAATTCGACGCCGCGGCTGCGTACGTTGCCGGCATTGGTCAGGTAGCTGGTGAGGGTGGCGTCGTCGTAGGCGTTGGTCTGGTAGCCGTGGACCTCGGTCCAGAACAGGTTGGCGTTGAGCAGCAGGCGCTGGTCCAGGAGGGTGCTCTTGAGTCCCAGTTCGGCATCGTTGGCCCGCTCGCTGCCGATCAGCAAGGAGTCGGCGCCGGCTACCGGGGCGCTGGCCACGCCAAGGTTGACCCCGCCGGACTTCTCGCCGTGGGACAGCGAGGCGTAGCCCATCAGCTCGTCGTTGAAGCGCCAGGCCAGGCTGAGCAGGGCCGAGGGGCTGAAGCTGTAGAGGTTGAGGTCGCCGGAGTCGTAGGCACCCAGGCGTGCCTGGCGCACGTTCGCTGCAGCTCCGCCGACCGTCGCCCCGCCCAGCGGCGCATAGCGTGCGACACGGGCCTGCTTGGCTTCGTAGGTGCCGCGCAGGCCGGCACTGAAATCGAGGCGGTGGGTGAGGTGCCAGGTGCCCTGGGCGAACAGGGCGAAGCTGTCGGTATCGATATGCCCCTTGCCCAGGCTGTAGACATCGTTCAACGCGCCCTGCGGCGTGCCGTTCCAGGTGTCTGCCAGCGGTCCGTAGTCGGTGAACACCGAGTTGCGCATTTCCTGGCGGAACCCGTAACCGCCCAGCACGTAGTCGAAGAACTCACCGGCCGGCGAGGTCAGGCGCAGCTCCTGGGAATACTGCTGGTCGCGAGCCGACTGGCCGACGTTATACATCACCGGCACATTCAGCTCGTCGTCGTTGCGCGGGGTGAAATCCCACCAGCGCCAGGCGCTGATCGACGTCAGGGTGTAGTCGCCCGGCAGGTTCCAGTTGGCCTCCAGCGAAGTCCCGCCCTGGAACACCTTGACACTCTGGTCGCCGTCCAGGTTCACATGACGCCCGCGGGCCAGGCTGGCGCCGACGGCGGCGGCACGTTGTTCGTAGCGATTGACCCCGTTGATGGTCGGGCCGCTGCTGAACAGCGAGCGGGTGCCGGCGCTGGAGTCTTCCTCGTTGTAGTCGGCAATCCAGCGCAGGTTGAAGCGCTCCGTGGGCTCGAACAGCAGTTGCCCGCGAAATCCCTGGCGGGTGCCGCCACCCAGGGTGTGGCCGTCGTGATCGTTGTGCACATAGCCGTTTTCGCGGGTGCGGTAGGCGGAGAAACGTCCGGCCAGTTGGCTGTTCAACGGCCCGCCGAATGCGGCCTGGGTTTGTACGTAGCCATCCTCGCCGAGCGAACTGGAAAGGCTGCCCTCGGGGTTGAAGGAGGGACGCCGGGTGCTGATGTTGAGCACCCCGGCGGTGGTGTTCTTGCCGAACAGCGTGCCCTGGGGACCGCGCAGCAGTTCCAGTTGCTCGATGTCGAGCAGGTCGAACACGGCCATGCCGGGGCGGCCCAGGTAAACGTTGTCGAGATAGATGCCGGCGCTGCCTTCCAGGCCATCGCTTGCCGGGTTGTTGCCCAGGCCGCGGATCGACAGGCTGGACTGGCGGGCGTGCATGAAGGCGACGTTGACGCTTGGCAGCGCCTGTTGCAGGTCCTGCACCCGGTACAGGCGCTGGTTCTCCAGGGCCTGGGCGGAAAGCACGGTCATTGCCGTGGGTACGCTCTGGGCGTCCTCGGTGCGGCGTCGGGCATTGACGGTTACCGTCTGCAATGTCGAATCATCGGCCTGCGGGCCTTCGCTCGGTGTGGCGGCAAAGCCCGGCGTGCAGGCCAGGGCCAGCACGCCGGGAACCAGGTGGGGCCAGACGCACGCGCGGGCGGGGCGGGGCAACGGCTTGGTCATCGGAAACTCCTGTGATGAAGAAAGCTCTCGCTGCGCGTGGTCTGCGTAAGCGCGATAGGTTAGGCAAGCTGGAGGTCAGTCGCGCAGCCAGGGAATGTCCTTGGCCTGGTAGCGGTGGGCGCGGAAGATCGCGTTGTTTTCTCCCGGCAGATAGGCCCGCGAAGCGGCGTCCGGGTAGGCGGCGAAATGCGGGTTGATGTATTCCCAGACCACCTCGCCGGCGCGGGTCACCTCGAACAGGCGGCCGAAATTGGCTTCGGTGATCAGGGTGTTGCCGTTGTGCAGACGCTGCGCGCCGCCCATGAACGGCGTGAAGAAGGCGTAGCCGGGGGTATCGGCGTACTGCCATTCGATGCGCTGGGCATGGGGATCGACCTCGATCACCCGCGAGTGCGGCATGGACACATGGGGCCGCGAGATGCCGTTGTCGAACACCAGGATCCGGCCGTCCTCCAGTTCGCTCGGGCAATGCTGCTGTGCCACAAGGTCATGCCCGAGGCGCCACAGCACGCGATCGCTGGCCTTGTCCACGGCGATCACCGACGACACGCTGCGCAGGCTGAGGATGACCTTGCCATCGCGGCCTGGCGTCACGGAATTGGTCATCGGCCAGTGGTAGCGCTCGAAGCAGGCGTGCAGGGGATAGTCCTCCGGTGCGAGGTGCTCCCAACTGCGCCATTCCCAGACCAGCGTGCCGGCGCGGTCGACCTCCTTGATCACGTCACCGTAGATCACCCCGCCCGGGGCCTCGCTGCCCGGGATGCCGCCTTGCACCCGCGCGGCGATGGCCGCGGGCAGCGGCTCGGCGGTGCTGTAGAGCAGGTTGCCGTTGTCCAGCCATTGAGCGTCGTGATGATGGCCCAGGTCGGTGTATTCCCAGACCACCTCGCCGTCGGCGGTCACTTCGCTGAAGGCGCCGCCATGCCACACCGACCAGCCCGGAAACAGCTCCGGGGAGTCCGGATGGTTGCCGTTGTAGCCGAGGTTGCCGTTGCCGAGGATCACCGCATCGCGGCCGGGGCGTTGCGGCAGTTGCCAGCGATGGACCTGCTCGCCGCGCAGGTTGATCAGGAACACCTGGCCGCCTGCGGTCTGCGGGGCAAAGAGGGTGTAGCCGCCGGCCGAACGTTCGGCATCCAGGGCGATCAGCCCGGTGGCGTGGCGGCGCAGGGTGGTGCGATCAAGCGTGGACATGGTGTTTCTCCGGATGAGCGAGGCCCTGCCGTACAGCGCGGCATGGCACTCGGGGTGACGATCAGGGGCGGGCGGGAAGCAGGGCGTTGTAGCGCGGGTCGAAGGCTTCGGCGACCTGTAGCGGACGCGGAATCACGCGGGCTTCGGCGAAGCGGTCGGCCAGACGTTGTTGCAGGCCTGCGACCCGTGCATCCAGCGCTACGTAGCGCAGTTGCTGATGAGCCAGCATCTCCTGCAGCAGCGGCAACGGCAGCCGGGTGAGGTCGGCCAGGCGGCGGGCCCATTCCTCGGGGTGCGCCGTAGCCCAGTCCTGGGCCCGGGCCAGGCGCTGGATGAAGTCGCCGAGGTGTGCGGATTTTTCCGCATCGTTGAGCGCGGCGAGGCTGGCGACGGTGAAGTTGAGGCCGGTTTCCGGCCAGCGGCTGCCGTCCAGCAACAGGCGGGCACCCCGCGAGGTGGCCTGGCCAACGAACGGATACCACACCGCCCAGGCCGCCAGTTTGCCGCTGGCGAACGCATTCTGCGCATCCACCGGGCTGGCGTAGACCAGCTCGACATCCTTGATGCCCAGGCCGGCCTCGGCGAGGGCGGCGAGCAGCAGGTAGTGGCCGCTGGTGCCCTTGGCCACGGCGACGCGCTGGCCTTTGAGGTCGGCGACCGAGGCGACCGTAGAGCCGCCCTGGACCAGCAGCGCATTGTTGTTCTGCGCGCCTTCTGCGGCGGCGACCACCCGCACGTCGAAACCGCCAGCCTGGGCGAACACCGGTGGCGCGTTGCCGACCACGCCGACATCCACGGCAGCGGCGTTCAAGGCTTCCATCAGCGCCGTGCCGGTGCCGAAAGGGTGCCAGTCGAGTTCGTAGGCCAGGCCGCGATCCTCGCCGGCTGCGCTCAGCAGTGCCTGGATCAGCCCGCTCTGGTCGCCGACCTCCAGCTCGGCGGCCTGTGCCGGCAAGGCGCCGAACAGCACGCCGAGCAACGCCAGGCGTGACAGCTGTTGGCGAAGGCGCTTGGCAGGAAAGGACTTTCTGGGCATGGTCGTCGCTCTTGAATCGGAAAGTGCGCCCAGTATGTCCACGCCCTCCAGCCGCCACCATGTCAAACACCCCACCTTTTCTGCCATGTCCGGCCCGCGTACCGTGCTGGTGCTGGCGTTTCCTGGCGCATTGCTGCTCAACGCCGCCGGGCCGCTGGAGGTGTTCGCCGCTGCGCCGCGCGTGCTGGGGGGCACGTTGCAGGCAGCCCCGCCGTACCGGATCGTGCTGGTCTCGCCGTTGGGCGGGGAGGTGGAAACCATCTCCGGAATCGCGGTCATGACCCGCTCGCTGGCGCAGGTCGAGACGCTGGAGATCGACACCCTGATCGTTATCGGCGGGCCGGGGGTTGCCGAGCTGGAGACCGACCATGACGTCAAGGCCTGGCTGCAACGGCGCGCGCCAGCAGCGCGACGCCTGTGCTCCATCGGCACCGGCGCCTTCGCCCTGGCTGCCGCCGGGCTGCTCGACGGCCAGCGTGTGGTGACCCACTGGAAGTTCGCCGAGGAGTTGCAGGGCCGCTACCCGACCCTGGACGTGGAGCGCGAGGCGCTGTACCTGCACGACGGCCCGCTATGGACCAGTGGCGGTGCCAGCGCCGGTATCGACCTGGGCCTGGCCTTGCTCGAGGAAGACCTCGGCCCGCATGCGGCATTGGCACTGGCCCGCTATTTCACCCTGTTCCTGCGGCGCTCGGCGCAGCAGGCCCAGCTCAGCGCGCCGCTCAAGGCACAAAGCGATGCCCTGCGCAGCGACCGTGACCAGCGCCTGGTGCGCCTGCATGCATGGATCGCGGAGAACCTCGACGGCGACCTGCGTGTCGAGCGCCTGGCCGAGCGCTTCGGCATGAGTCCCCGGCATTTCGCCAGGGCCTATACCGCCGCTACCGGTGGCACCCCGGCACAGACCGTCGAGACCCTGCGCCTGGAGGCGGCGTGTCGCTTGCTGGAAACCAGCCAGGAACCGATCAAGCGCATCGCCGAAACCGTCGGTTTCGGCAACGAAGAGCGCATGCGCCGCAGTTTCCAGCGGCAACTGGGGGTAAGTCCGCTGGCTTATCGCTCGCGCACGCGCCTGGCTGCCGGCCCGGAACCCGAGGCAGGGCAAACGGGCTATCGACATGGTGCGGGCCTGGAAATCGCCTTGCATCGTCTGGCCCAGTGAGCCGGCGGCACGCCAGCAAAACCTTGCAACAGACAGCCGCCGCCCCCTAGCATGGCCGCTTTGGCCAAGGAACATGCCCCATGCTGGCTTCGTTGTTCGCCGTCCTGGCACCGGTTTTCATCGTTGCCGGGATCGGCTTTGCCTGGGCCCGCCGCGGCAATGCCTATCCCACGGACTTCATCGCCAGCCTGGTGATGACCATCGGCACACCGTCGCTGGTGCTCTCGACCCTGCACCGCACCCGCCTGGACCCGGGAGCGTTCGCCAGCATGGCGCTGGCCTGCGTGATCTGCATGGTGGTCATGGCCGGCATCGGTTACCTGGTCAGCCGTGCATTCGGCCAGCACTGGCGGGTACTGATGCCGGCGTTCATGTACCCCAACACCGGCAACATGGGCCTGCCGGTGGCGCTGTACGCCTTCGGTGACCAGGGACTGGCCCTGGCGGTGGCGTTCTTCCTGACCCTGTCGAGCTTCCAGTTCACCCTCGGCATCGCCATTTCCGGCGGTGCGGCCAACCTGCGTTCGCTGCTGAAGAATCCCATCGTCATCAGCCTGGCGCTGGCCCTGCCGCTGATCTTCTTCGATCTCAAGCTGCCGCTATGGCTGGGCAATACCGTGGACCTGCTCGGCGGCATGACCATCCCGCTGATGCTCCTGACCCTGGGCGTTTCCCTGGCCAGCATCCGCTTGAGCGATGTGGCCAGCGGCATGTTGATCGGCGGCCTGCGTATCGTCCTCGGTGCCGGGGTCGGCTGGGGCATCGGCATGCTGCTCGGCCTGGACACCCTGGAACGGGCGATCCTGGTCATGCAGTCGGCCATGCCGGTGGCGGTGTTCAACTACCTGCTGGCGGTACGCGCCAACCGCTCGCCGGAGCAGGTGGCGAACGTGGTGATGTGTTCGACGGTATTGTCGTTCGTGTGGTTGCCGGTGGTGTTGGCGGGGTGGATGTAGCGTCCCTGGCCGGGATGAGGAAAGGGCCCCGAAGGGCCCTTGATTTACTTGCTGGTGCTTACTTACTGGCTTTTCCGACCGCCGCCATGGCTGTGCTGGCCGCCGACGCGTCCGGCTTCGGAAGCGCGCTCACGGTCGTTGGCGAAGTTGCCGCCGGAAGCCTGGCCACCCTTGCGGCCGGCTTCGGACGCTTTCTGGCGGTCATTGGCGAAGTTGCCTGGATTGCTGTTGCCTTGCTTGCCTTGGTTGTTAGCCATGATCTTTCACCTCATGTCGATTTCAAGTGGGCACACAGAACAGCCTGTGTACAGGTACGACGCAGGTGCCCGCATGGCGGCTCAAACCGATTCGCCTGGCCCCGACGAAACGCTTTAAAGGCTGGCCGCCCAATGGCTTGCGAGCCAATAGACGGTAAATCCGATTGAACGGTGCCAGCCCCGGCGCGGCCCAAGGACAGACAACTTCGACAGGAGCAAGGCCATGGGCAACGACAAACCGCAGGACAAGCAAGGGCCGCATTCTTCGGAACACGCCAGCGGCAGCGATGAGCTTGGCTTCGATCCGGATTCGCCGGACCTCGATGATCCACAGGTGGATCCGACCGGCCCGGCCAAGGCGCCCAAGGGCGGGCCGGGGAAAAGCGGCGGGGACCACGACTGATCCGCCGCCCGTTCCTTATATACGGAACTGCTTCACCAGGGCCCGCAGATGCCCTTCCAGCGCCGACAGGCTTTGCGCCGTCTGCGCGCCCTGGCGGGTCTGCTCGGCGACACTGTCCACGGCCTGGGCGATCTGGTGCACGCTGCGGTTGATTTCCTCGGCCACCGCGGTCTGTTCCTCGGCGGCGCTGGCGATCTGCGCGTTCATCGAACTGATGGTGCCGATCAGCCCGGCCATGGCATCCAGCGACACGCCGGCCTCGCTGGCCTGGTCGCGGGTGCTGTCGCCGGTCTCGCAGGAGTGGCGCATCGACTCCACCGCCGAATGAGTGCCGGCGGTGAGGCGGTCGATCATCACCTGGATTTCCTGGGTGCTCTGCTGGGTTCGGCTGGCCAGGCCGCGCACCTCGTCGGCGACCACGGCGAAGCCACGCCCGGCCTCACCGGCGCGCGCCGCTTCGATGGCGGCGTTGAGGGCGAGCAGGTTGGTCTGCTCGGCGATCGAGCGGATCACCCCGAGCACGCCGACGATGGACTGTACGTCCTGCTGCAGGCTGTCCAGTGACGTGCCGCTGCCACGAATGTTCTCCACCAGGGCGTGAATGCGCTTGATACTGCCGTCCACGACCTGCCGGGCCTGCTGACCCTGGCTGTCGGTTTCCTGGGCGGCCTGGGCGGCGTTCTGCGCGCTGTGGGCGACTTCCTGGGCGGCGGCGGACATCTGGTTGATCGCCGTGGCCACCTGGGTGGTTTCGTGGCGTTGCGCTTCCATGGCCTGCTCCGAGCGCCGGCTCTGGCTTTCCACGGCCTCGACCAGGCTCGACAGTTCGCCGCTGACGTCCACCACCTGGCGCACCAGCCCCTGGATCTTCTCGACGAAACGGTTGAACGAGCCGGCAAGCTGGCCCAGCTCGTCATTGCCGGCGCGCAGGCGATGGGTCAGGTCGCCGTCGCCGGCGGCGATATCGTCGAGGTTGTCCTTCATCGCCTTGAGTGGCTTGAGCAGGGTGTTGCTGAGCATCAGCCCGGCAATGCCGAGGATCACCAGCAGCACCGCAGCGATGGCGAGGATGCTGGTGAGGATCGAGTCGATGCGGCGGTCGATCTCGGTGCGCAGTTCGGCAATGCGCAGTTCGATGTTGTCCAGGTTCACCGCCGTGCCCAGGGCCATGTCCCATTTCGGCAAGTAGAAGCTGTAGGCCAGCTTGGGTACCTGCACGCTTTCGTTGCCGGGCAGCGGCGAGCTGTAGCTGACGTAGTGGCTGCCGTCCTTGGCCACGCGCACCAGCTCGCGGTTGATGAACACGCCGTTGACGTCCTTGCGCTCGCTGAGGTTCTTGCCCACGTCCACCGGGCTGTCGCCGCGGAACAGGCGGACCACGGCGGAATCGTGGGCGAAGAAATAGCCGTCCTTGCCGTACTTGATCTTCGACAGCAGGGCGATGGCCTCTGCGCGGCTGGCCTGGTCGCCGTTGGGGGCAGCGTCGTACAGGGCTTGCACCGAGCCGACGGCGATCTGCATGTAGTGTTCCAGGCTCTGCCGGCTTTCGTTCAACAGGCGTTCGCGGGTCTGGCTGATTTCGCTTTCGGCAAGGTTGCGCAGGATCCGGTCGGCGGCGCCACTGATGACCAGGGCGAATACCAGGACGGGGAGTACGGCGAGCAACAGCAGTTTTGTTTTTAGAGTGAGCTGCATCTTCGGGTCCTCAGTGACGACACAAGGCGAGGGGAGGTAAAGCATTCATCGGCCCGGCCCGGAAAACCTGAAGCGCAATCATCCGCCATGCAGGCGACGCCGCGCTTAATTGCGGGTTAATCGCTGCTTCGCACAATGCCCGGGCAACGGTTTTCCATTACCCAGGCAAAGGTTCCATTCCATGTCGATGTTCAAAGCTGCAACCCTTTCCATCCTTTTCGTCCTGCCGACCCTGGCTCACGCCGAAGGCGGCAGCGACCGTGTCGCCCAATGGCATGCGCAGTTCCAGCAGGCACGAAAAGAGGCGCCGCAGCAGGCGGTAGCCGACAAGAAAGCCGAGCGCTCGGCTACCGAAAAGCGTGATTCCTGACTACAGGTCGTAACGCACGCTCAAGGTGATGGTCCGCGGATCGTTCACCGCGTAATACGCCGTGCTGCTCGCCGCCGAATAGGCAATGCTCTGCGGATAGGCGCGGTTGAGCAGGTTCTTCACCGCCAGGGTGGTGGTCCAATGACCATCACCACTGCCGTAGCTGGTGGTAGCGTTCCAGAAGCTCTGCTGCGGCACTTCGTAGATATCGCCATTCACCGCATTGGCGTACGACTTGCTCTGGAACTGCCAGTCGGTGCCGGCCACCAGCGCTCCCGGCAGGTCCACCGGTACCGTCCAGTTCAGCCCCAGCGCCAGGTTCCAGCGTGGCGCGAAGACCATCCGGTTGCCATCGGCATCCACGCCGGGCCCCGCCGCGTTCTTGAAGTCGTCGTACTGCGCCTCGAGGTAGCCGAGGTTGGCCTTGAGGGTCAGGTCGCGGCTGAGCAGGGCGGTGTTTTCCAGTTCCACCCCGTAGCTGTGGGCACTGCCGACGTTGGTGCGCAGGTTGGCGCTGATCGCCGGGTCCCAGGCGTTGGTCTGCAGGTCCTTGTAGTCGTTGTAGAACACCGCGACGTTGCTGCGCAGGCGGCCACCCAGGTAATCGCCCTTGAGCCCGGTTTCATAGGTGATCACATTCTCCGGATCGAAGCCCTGCAACGCCGCCAGGCGGGTCGGTGCGCGGTTGTCGAAGCCGCCGGCCTTGAAGCCCTTGGCGACGTAGCCGTACTGGGTCAGTGCGTCGCTCCAGGCATATTCCAGGCCCAGCTTGGGGCTGAAGGAGGCCCAGCTTTCGCTGGTTTCGGCGCTGAAGTTGAGGCCGGTGATCTGGCGCTGCCTGGTTATCGCGTAGTTCTGGTAATCGAAGTTCTTGTGCTCGGCGGTGTAGCGCAGGCCGGCGGTCAGGGACAGGCGGTCGGTGAGCTTGTAGGTGCCCTGGCCGTAGAGCGCGTAGCTTTCGGTATCGGTGGTGCTGTACTGGCCGCTGGCGTTGACCCGGTCGGCGGCCACCGAGTAGGTCAGGCTGTCGCGTTCGGCGCGGAAACGCTCCTTGTACAGGTAGGCGCCCAGGGTGAAGTTGAAGCGCTCGTACTCGCCGTTGAGCTGGAATTCCTGGGTGGCATAGCGCTGCTTGTAGTGGATCAGGTTGTTCTGCGTCGGCGAGGCGTTGCCGACGTTGGCCTCGCCGGAGTTGTCGTAGTCCACCGGCTGGTCGAAGGCCGACCAGGCGGTGACCGACTTGAAGCTCAGTTGATCGTCGAACCGGTAGATCGAACGCAGTACGGCGCTGCCCTGGTCGAGGCGGTTCTTCGGGTCGAGGCTGCTGTAGGTCTTGAACTTGTCGAAGTGGCCGTTGCTCGGGTCGAAGGGCGTGTAGCTGGTGGTGTCGCCGCGGTCGAAGGTGCCGGCCAGGGTCAGTTGGGTATCCCAGGCCGAGTCCACCGGGGCCAGGCGCAGCTTGCCGCGGTAGGACTGGATATCGACGTTGTTCACGTCCTTGTGCCGGGTACGGTTGTACACCGTACCGTCACGGCTCAGGCGCAGGGCCGAGAAGCTGGCGAACAGGGTGTCGTCGACCAGCGGGCCGCTGACCAGCAGGCGGCCGTTGCGCGCCTCGTAGTTGCCGGCGCCGAGCTCGACGAAGGCGCGGGTCTTCTGGTCCGGATCGCGGGTAATCACGCGGATCGCCCCGGCGGCGCTGTTGCGCCCGTACAGGGTGCCCTGCGGCCCGCGCAGGACCTCGACGCGCTCGACATCGTTGAAGTCGAGCATCGAGGAAATCGCCCTGGGGATGTACAGGTCGTCGGCGTAGACGGCGACGGCGGCTTCCTGGATCGGGTCGGTCTCGCCGATGCCGCGGATGCCGTAGGTCTGGGCGCTGTAGGAGATCGACTGGCGGGTCAGGGTCAGGTTGGGCACCCGGCCGGACAGGTCGCGGATGTTGTTGATCTGCTGGTCGCGCAGGGTGGTTTCATCGAAGGCGCTGATGGCCAGCGGGGTTTTCTGCAGGTTTTCCTGGCGGTGCTCGGCGGTCACGGTGACGCTGGGGAGGCGTTCCTCGGATGCGGCGAAGGTGGTCAGGGGGAGGGACAGCAACAACGGGGGCAGAGCGTGGCGCAAGGCGGGTTTGGGCATGTTGGCATCCTGCTTATGGGTGTGGGGTTCCTCCCTGGGTTGGGGTCGGTCAAAAGTTTTCGTGAGGGCAACGCGAGCCCTGTGGGAGCGGGTTTACCCGCGATTGCGGTAGTGAATCCACAATTGCAATCGCGGGTAAACCCGCTCCCACAAGGGCCGCCCAAGATCAATGTTTGTAATCATCTCCTTCGCGATCCAGCTGCCGGATCAACGCATCCCAATGCCGCTGGATTCCGGGGCTGTTGCCATCGATGAACGCCGCCGTCTGCTGCTTGACCTTCTCGATCGCCGCCTCCGGGGCGAACAGCAGGTCGGCGTTGCCGCCGGCCTGGGCCGCGATCTGGATATTGCAGGCGCGCTCCAGCCCGTGCAGTTCGCGGAAGGCATGTTCGACGCTGATGCCACCGGTCAGCAGCCCATGGTTGCGCAGGATCAGGATATTGCTCTCGCCCAGGTGGGCCACCAGCCGCTCCTGCTCGTCCAGGTCCAGGGCCACGCCTTCGTAGGTGTGGTACGCCACCCGGCTGTAGTAGGCCAGGGCATGCTGGGACAGCGGCAGCAGCCCGTCGCGCTGCGCCGACACTGCCGCACCGTCGCGGGTATGGGTGTGCAGCACCGCCTTGAGGTCCGGGCGGGCGCGGTGGATGGCGCTGTGGATCACATAGCCGGCCTGGTTGATGCCCAGGCCCAGCGGGTCGTCGATGAGGGTGCCGTTGACATCCACCTTGACCAGGTTGGAGGCGGTGATTTCATCGAACAGCAAGCCGAAGGCATTGATCAGGAAATGCTCCTCCGGCCCCGGCACCCGGGCCGAGAAGTGCGTGTAGATGTGGTCGGTCCAGCGAAACAGCGCGGCCAGGCGATAGGCGGCGGCAAGCTTGACCCGGACCTCCCATTCCTCGGCGCTGACCCGCTGGCGCACGCTGTCGAGATCGGATTTGACGGTTAGAGCGGAAACGGCAGTCATTGCAGTACTCCCAAGAAGACGATCAGTAGCCGCGCTGGTGATCCACCAGGTTGCGCAGCGGTTGGCCCTGGTGATAGCGGCGGAAGTTCTCGACGAAGTCCACGGCGAAGCCGCGCACCCCGTCGGTGGAAAGGGCGCAGGTGTGCGGCGAGATGAACACCCGCGGGTCGCTGTACAACGGGTGACCCGCCGGCAGCGGCTCGGGTTCGGTGACGTCCAGGGTGGCCCGACCGATGCGTCCGGCGTCCAGCGCTTCGAGCAGCGCCTGCTGATCGAGCAGGCCGCCGCGGGCGATGTTGATCAGGTGCAGGCCCGGCTTGGCACTGGCCAGCACGTCGCGGCCGATGATGCCGCGGGTCTGGGCGGTCAGCGGCGCGGCGAGCACCAGGTGATCGGACTCGGCGAACAGTTGGTGGATGTCCGCTACCGCTTCCACCGGTACACCGGCTTCCAGTGGCTGGCCCGGACGACCCAGGGCGATTACCCGCAGGCCCAGCGCCGTGGCCTTGGCCGCAAGGCTTTTGCCAATGCTGCCCAGGCCAAGAATGCCCAGGGTCTTGCCGCGTACCGGCTGCAACGAGGTGAAGTGCCAGTCGTCGTCCTTGACCCAGATGTCAGGCAACTGCTTGGCGGCGGAGAAGATCGCCGCCAGGGCGAACTCGGCCACCTGTTCGGCGTTGCTGCCCTTGCCGCTGGTCACCGGCGGGCCCTGGAACAGCCAGTCGGGGTAGAAGTCGATCCCCGACGACACCAGTTGCACCCAGCGCAGCGACCAGGGCCAACCGCGCGGCGCTTCATCGACCCGGCGGCCACGGACGTTGACCGGACGCAGGATCACCACGTCGGCGCGCTCGGCATGGAACTGCTCCGGGCTCAGGTCCAGCACCCGGTGGCCGGGCAATTGCTGGCGGATGAATTCGTTGGCCTGCTCATCCAACTGGCTGGCGATCACGCTCACGGTGCTCATTGGGCGACTCCTGCATCGAGGGCTGCACGACCGGTGCCATGGAACACCACGTCGTCCTGCGGGGTGTGGACGCGACTGCACAGCACGTCGCGGTAATGCCGTTCCAGCGGGTTATGGCGCGACAGGCCGGGGTTGCCGGTGGCCTCGATGGCCAGTTCCACCGCCTGGATGGCGTTCTGCGTCACCAGTTGCTTGAGCTGGCCGGCGTTCTGCGCCGGGACCAGGCCGGCAGCGGCGGAATCGAGCAGGTTGCGATTGGCGAAGAGCAGGGTATCGATGCGCCCGACCCGCTCCTGGAAGCGCGGCAGGCTGGCCAGCGGCTGGCCGAGGTTGGACGGGGTGCGCTCGCGCAGGAAGGTCACCAGCCAGTCGCGGGCGGCCTGGGCCACCGCGTCATAGATGCTCGACAGCAGCACCGACATCCATACCAGGCTCTCGCCGTCCAGCTCCGGGCGTGGCGCGCTGGCCGGGCTGACCGCGACGGCGTGGTCCAGCGGCAGCAGCACGTCGTCGAACTCCACCCGGTGGCTGCAGGTGGCGCGCATGCCGAGGTGATCCCATTCATCGACGATGCGGATGCCCGGGCTGTCCTTGTGTACCAGGAAACCGCCCACCAGCGGGTCGGCATCGTCGCTGCGGCCCCACACCAGGTACCACTCCAGGCCATGGCTGCCGGTGGAGTAGAGCTTGGTGCCGGACAGTCGCCAGCCCTCGGCGGTACGTCGCGCCACGGTTGCCGGCAGGCCGCCGCGGGCCGGGGTGCCCAGTTCGGGTTCGACGCGGAAGGCATTGATCAGCGCGCCTTTCTCCACGGCCTCGCGGGCCAGGCGTTCGCGCAGGTGCGCCGGCCAGCGCTGGTCGTCCTGCAGGCGGAAGTGCTGGAGGTACTGCATCACCAGGATCAGCGCGGTGGACGGCTCGCCCTTGGCCACCGCCGCCACCACCTTGCGCGCCGTCGGCAGGTCGGCACCACCACCGCCCAGGCTTTTCGGCACGGTCAGGCCGAGCAGGCCATGGCGCTGCAGCAGCGCGAAGTTGGCGGCGGGAAATTCGCCGCTGCGGTCGAAACCGGCGGCGCTGGCGGCGAGTTCGCGGGTAATGATGGCAAGGACCGGGTCCAGGGCATCGTCAGGCGGCGTCGGCCGGTGCAGCGGAACGGTATTGGCGGAAGACTGGCTCATCAGGCACTCATTTGCATAAGACGGCGGGGCTTATGACCGTATGCGTGGAGAGTGCCTCTGTAAAATTCTTTCTGGTTCTAAGCTAATCACGGGATTGAAAAATTGTTCGCATATTAGGTTATGACCAAAATGCATTTCACTGATTATTCGCGACTCGCTACAGTCGGCCTACATTCCGCGTCGCACAGCGGATGGAACCCGGAACCTGACAACAGGCTGAGATCCAGCCTCAAGGAGCGTCGCGATGATCCCCTTCACCCGAATCCTGGCCCTCGGAGCGGCCTTGCTGCTGGCCGGCCCGGCCTTCGCCGCTGACCGCCTCGAACTGCGCATCGGCGACCAGAAGGGCAATATGCGCGCCCAACTGGAAGCCGCCAACGGTCTCAAGGACTTGCCCTACGATATCCGCTGGGCCGAATTCCCTGCCGCCGCGCCCCTGGCCGAAGCACTGAACGCCGGGGCCATCGATGCCGGCATCATTGGTGATGCGCCGCTGCTGTTCGCCCTGGCTTCCGGGGCGCAGGTCAAGGCCATCGCGGTGAACAAGTCGGACGCCTATGGCACCGCAGTGCTGGTGCGGCCCGATTCGCCACTGAAAAGCGCGGCGGACCTCAAGGGCAAGCGCATTGCCACGGGGCGCGGCTCCATCGGCCATCACATTGCCCTGAAAGCCTTGGTCAGCGCCGGTCTCAGCGAGAAGGACGTGGAGTTCCGCTTCCTCGGCCCGGTGGATGCCAAGGTCGCCCTGGCCAATGGCTCGGTGGATGCCTGGGCCACCTGGGAGCCCTACACCGCGTTGTCCGAACTGACCGGGCAGGGCCGCGTGCTGGTCAATGGTCGCGGCCTGTCCAGCGGCAACGGTTTCCTCGCCGCCACCGACAAGGCCCTGGCCGATCCGGCCCGGCGCGAGGCCCTGCAGGATTACCTCACGCGCCTGGCCAAGGCCCAGGACTGGGCTTACCACAACCTCGACAGCTACTCGAAGACCCTGGCGCAGATCATCGGCTTCCCAGTGGACGCCGCACGCCTGCAATTCGAGCGGCGCAAACTGCACTGGCAGGCAGTGGATGCGCAAACCGTCGCCGAGCAACAGGAGACTGCCGATTTCTACCAGGCCCACGGCCTGATCGCCGGCCGCCTCGACGTAGCCCCGACCTTCGCCAGCGGCTTCGTATTGCCGGCCACCGTACAACTGACCCAGCAACTGAACCAGAAGCCCTGAATTCCGGAGCCTGCACCCATGATCCCGCTCAAACGCCTCTACCAACTCGCCGCCGCCGTGGTACTGGGCGCCAGCCTCGCTGGCACGGCCAGCGCCGAAACCCTGCGCATCGGCTACCAGAAATCCTCGACCCTGCTGACCCTGCTCAAGGCCCAGGGCACACTGGAGAAAGACCTGAAGGCCCAGGGCATCGACGTTACCTGGCACGAGTTCGCCAGCGGCCTGCCGCTGCTGGAGGCGCTGAACCTGGGCAACGTCGATGTTTCGGCGGACGTGGCCGACACCGTGCCGGTGTTCGCCCAGGCGGCGGGTGCCAAGCTGGTTTACTTCGCCCGCGAAACCCCGTCGCCCCTGGCCCAGGCCATCCTGGTGCCGGCGGATTCGCCGCTGAAAAGCCTGGCCGACCTCAAGGGCAAGAAGATCGCCGTGACCAAGGCGGCCGGCAGCCACTACCTGCTGATCCAGGCCCTGGCCAAGGCCGGATTGAACTTCAATGACATCCAGCCGGCCTACCTGATTCCGGCCGATGGCCGCGCCGCCTTCGAGAACCGCAAGGTGGATGCGTGGGTGACCTGGGATCCTTTCGTCGCCAGCGCCCAGCGCCAGCAGCATGCGCGGGTGTTGAGCGATGGCCAGGGGCTGTCGAACTACCAGCGCTATTACCTGGCGTCCAGCGATTACGCCAAGTCTCACCCGCAGGTGCTGAACACCCTGTTCACCGCCTTGAGCGGCGCCGGCAAGTGGATCAAGGCCCATCCGACCGACGCGGCCAAGCTGCTCGGACCGCTCTGGGGCAACCTCGATGTAGCGACGGTCGAGCAAGCCAACGGCCGACGCAGTTATGATGTGCAACCGGTGCAGGCCGACAACCTCGCCGAACAGCAGCAGATCGCCGATGTGTTCTTCGCCCAGGGCCTGCTGCCGCGCAAGATCGACGCCAGCGCCGTGGAGCTGTTCAAGCCCGTCGCGCGTTGAGGTCGTAACCGGATACAGGCCGCTGGAGCCGTTCGGGGCGCCAGCGGCTTCGCCGTTTCTAAAAAGGAGTGCTTCATGGAAAAGCGTCAACTCGGCAACAGTGGCATCCAGGTCAGCGCCATCGCCCTCGGCACCATGACCTGGGGCGAGCAGAACAGCGAGGCCGAGGCCTTCGAGCAGATCCAGGTGGCCCGCGAGGCCGGGGTCAACTTCATCGATACCGCCGAAATGTACCCGGTGCCGCCTATCGCGAAGACCTATGGCGAAACCGAGCGGATCATCGGCAACTTCTTCGCCCGCTTCGGCGGCCGCGAGCACTGGGTCCTGGCGAGCAAGGTGGCCGGCCCGCATCGGATCGAGCATATTCGCAACGGCGATGCCCGCCTGAACCGGGCCAATATCACCGCGGCCCTGGAAGACAGCCTCAAGCGCCTGAAGACCGACTATCTCGACCTCTACCAACTGCACTGGCCGGATCGGCAGACCAACTTCTTCGGCCAGCTCGGCTATGTGCACGATGCCGCCGACGAGCCCACCGCCATCGAGGAGACCCTCGACGTGCTGGACGACCTGGTCAAGGCCGGAAAGATCCGCCATATCGGCCTGTCCAATGAAACCCCGTGGGGCGTGCATCGCTTCCTGCACCTGGCCGAGACCCGCGGCTGGCCGCGCGCGGTATCGATCCAGAACCCCTACAGCCTGCTGAACCGCAGCTACGAGGTGGGCCTGGCGGAAATGTCGATTCGCGAGAAGGTGGGGCTGCTGGCGTACTCGCCGCTGGCCTTCGGCGTGCTCTCGGGCAAGTACCTGAACGGCGCACAACCACCGAAGGGGCGCCTGACCCTGTTCGATCGTTTCCAGCGCTACAACAACCCGCAGGTGGAAAAGGCCACCCAGGGTTACGTGGCGCTGGCCCGGGCCCATGGCGTGGATCCGGCGCAACTGGCGCTGGCCTATGTCACCAGCCGGCCGTTCGTGACCAGCAACATCATCGGCGCCACCACCCTGGAGCAGTTGCACAGCAACCTGGCCAGCGTCGAGGTGAAGCTGACCGAGGAGCTGCTGCAAGGGATCGAGGCGATCCACGTGCAGCAACCGAATCCGGCGCCTTGATGTTTGCTTGCGGTGGCTGCTGAGGCCCCGTCGTCGGCAATCGGATCGCCGCTTGGCTGGCTTGTGTCCTTGGTCTTTATTCAGGACTAAAGATACAAGCCGGCGTTGTACTCAAGCCGGCACCGCCGCACCCTGCGGCAACAACCATTCCGCCATCCGCTGGCTGCGCTCCAGCCTCTGCTGCTGGGTGTCATCCCCATGCAGCAGCGACAGGCTGATCTGGTACGCATAGATCAGGTACGCCCGATCCTGCGCCTCATCCGCCGGCGCCCCGGCCTGGATCAGCAAGCCCTCGATGTAGTTCAGGCGGTGACTGTCCACCTCGTCGATCGCCTGGCGCGCCTGCTTGTCGCGCCGCGCCCAGGCGCGGATGCCCAGTTCGATCGCCGCCGCGTCCTTGGCCGTCTGCCCGTAGGACGGCAGCTCCAGCAAGCGCTGCAACCGCTTCAAAGGCGACACATGGGCATTTCGCAGATTGAGGATCACGTCCTCGGTCGCTCGCACCCGCCAGGTGCCGAGGATGCCTTCGAGCAGTTCGCCGCGGCTCTTGAAGTGGTAGTAGAAGCTGCCGCGGGTGATCTTCAGTTCCTTGGCCAGGGTATCGACCCGGACCGCATCGACGCCGCTGCTGACCAGTACGTGCTGCGCGGCATGAATCCAGTCTTCGCGGGTGAGATTGGTGCGTGATGACATCGTGTAGGGCCTTGTTGATCGAGCTGGACAGGCGCAGGAGGGGCAAGCGTGGAGCGAATTCCCCCGGTTGATGAAGTACATGGCTTTAGGCGAGTCTTCGGGATTTTGCACGTTTCCACGTAGTGTGAGTTGACACACGTCAAAAGCCTCCTTTGCAGGAAAATGCAGGGCTGTATGTCAAGAGGAGATCCCCTGCCATAGGGCTCCGCCCTGGGGGTCCAGACCGCGGCCCCGTAGCGATCAGTGCCTGAAGAACGATGCAGGGCAGTTTGCCATCATCTGGCCGCTTCCGTAGAATGCTTACCCCATAAATCAGGCCTGCGACCTGACCAGAAAAAGCCTTTGTGTGCACCACGCCCTCCATTGCCGGCGCCAGCGCGCCGTGCCTGTGGGCTCCAAGGCTTTATTCGAGGAACGGTCAATGCGGGTCAGAAATCTCTCCATCGGTGCCAGGGCCGGGTTCGCTTTCGCAATCCTGGCGCTGCTTGTCTTGCTGCTGGGTGCGGTCGCCATTTTCGAAGCGGAGAAAATGGATTCCTCGACCAAGAAGATCACCGGCTACTGGCAGCCCGGCAGCCATGCCCTGGCCGAAGTCGGCCTGGCCCTGGGCCGCACGCGGGCCTTGACCCTGCGCTCGATCCTGCAGCGCGACCCACAGGAGCGCCAGCGCACCCTCGAGCTGATCAGCGAGCGCCAGGCAGAGATCAGCGGCAACCTCGAGTCCTACCAGCAAAGCATCGACAGCCCCCGCAACCGCGAGTTGTTCGAGGCATTCAAGACTTCCTACGACCAGTACTCCGGGCTGCAGCGCCAGCTCCTCGAGGCCGTGCGCGGCGACCGCACCGAAGAGGCTATCGACGTGCTCAACGGCCCTATCGTAGCCCACGCCGACGCCATGATGAACGATCTGGGCGAGCTGATCCGCTACAACTACGACGGCCTGCTGGAGTCGGGGCGGATCAGTGGCGAGGCCTATGACCGTGCCATCGTGATCATGGCCGCGACCCTGGTGGTGATCCTCCTGGCGATGATCGCTATCGCTGCGGTGCTGACCCGCAGCATTGTCCTGCCGCTGCATGAGGCCGTGGTGGTGGCCGACCGCGTCTCCCACGGCGACCTGACCCAGGAAATCAACGTCTATGGCAAGGACGAACCGGCCCTGTTGCTGGAGTCGATGCGCACCATGCAGGAACGGCTGCGTACCACCTTGCGTCAGATCGCCGAGTCCTCCGATCGCCTCGCCTCGGCGTCGGAAGAGCTGCATGCAGTAACCGACGACACCAGTCGCGGCCTGCTGCAACAGAGTGCCGAGATCGAGCAGGCGGCCACGGCGGTCAATGAAATGACCGCTGCCGTCGAGGAAGTCGCGAGCAACGCGGTGACCACCTCCGACGCCTCGCGTCGCGCCGACGACACCACCCAGCACGGCCGGGCGCAGGTCGACCAGGCGCTGGCCTCGATCCAGAGCCTGGTCAGCGACGTTGGCGACACTGCCCAGGAAGTCGAGGACCTGGCCAACCACGTCAACGATATCAGCCGGGTGCTCGATGTGATCGGCTCCATTGCCGACCAGACCAACCTGCTCGCCCTCAATGCTGCCATCGAAGCGGCCAGGGCCGGGGAGGCCGGGCGTGGTTTCGCCGTGGTGGCCGACGAAGTGCGCGCCCTGGCGCACCGCACCCAGCAGTCCACCGAAGAGATCGAGCAAATGATCGGCGGTGTACAGGCCGGCACCCACCGGGCGGTCAGCACCATGCACAGCAGCCAGAGCCAGGCCAGCCAGACCCTGGTGGTGGCGCAGGCAGCGGACGAGGCGCTGAAGGTCATCGCCGAAGCCATCGCCGCGATCAACGAGCGCAACCTGGTGATCGCCAGTGCCTCGGAAGAACAGGCGTCGGTGGCGCGCGAGGTGGATCGCAACCTGGTGAATATCCGCGACCTGTCGATGCAGACCTCGGCCGGGGCCAACCAGACCAATGCGGCGAGCCAGGAGCTGTCGCGCCTGGCGGTGGAACTGAATGTGATGATTTCCAAATTCAAGGTGTGACATTTCGCTGAAGCGACTCGGAACCTGTGGCAACTGGCAAGCCAGTTTCCACAGGTTCCGAGCCAGCCGCAGATTTTATGTTCGACACTGACCTTGTGGGAGCTGGCTTGCCAGCGATTGGCCCGCCCAGACAGCATCGTTGCCTATGCCGGCCTCATCGCCGGCTCCCACAAGGTCCGGTGAAAAAGTTCCCATCGCGCGACGTGCGGCATTTCCCTTTGGATCTGGCGAAGACCCCTATCCCAGAGCCTCCGCCGAGCGCAAAACATCCTTTCGATATATATCCAAAAGCCTGTTGTCGGCGCTTCGGCTCGCCACTAGCCTCAACCTGCTATCGCTCATATATCCGTCACCCAAGGCGCATCCGGGAGGGACCCTCGCGCTTATTACAAGAGGTGCACCATGCCGTTAAGTGCCGATGTGTTGCATGTCCTGGCACGAGAAGTCTCTCCCAATCTGCGCTTCGGCATGCTGCACGGCCTGGTCGTGCAGTTGGGGTTCGATTTCTTCGGATTCACCTGCTGGACCAGCTTCGACCCGCGCCCGATGTTCTGGAACACGTGGCCGGCGGGGTGGATCCAGAAGTACAAGGCGAGGAAGTTTCTGGAGGTCGATCCCCGGATAGAGCATTGCCGACGCTCCATCCTGCCGATCAGCTGGAGCGAGGATCTGTTCCGTTCCGCCCCGGGGCTGTGGGATGAAGCGCAGGCTTTCGGGCTGTGCCATGGCTGGTCACAGGGTTCGCATTCGGAAGGGGTGTTCAGCGTTCTCGACGTCGCCCGGGAAAAAGGGCCGATTTCCGACCAGGAATGGTATGAGAAGGCCGGCCAGGTCCTGCTGTTGTGCAACCTGATCCATATGCAGCAGGTTGACGAGCTCAAGCGCAGGATCGAGGCGCTCAACCTCAGCACCCGCGAGATCGAAGTGTTGCGCTGGTCGGCCATCGGCAAGACGGCGGAGGAAGTGGCCGGGATCCTTAACCTGTCGGAATCGACGGTCAACTTCCATGCGCGCAACAGCATCGTCAAGCTGGGGGTGCAGAACAAGGTGGCCGCCATTGCCAGGGCGGCGCAACTTGGCCTGTTCATCACCCGGGAAGACCGGCGGGTGGCCAATGAGCCGACACCGTTCCAGCGGCGCTCCAGTGACTGGGCGCTGGCCAGCAGCGCTTGAGCAACGCGTTGAAATTGCACCGTTATGACGATCGGGACGGCGAAACCGCTCGCATTTGGGGCAATTCGCGCTCGTCCGGGTGAGCGTTTCAACGGGTTGCGATCAGCGGAGATGGCACAAAGCCAGTTTTACCAGTGAATTCGTTAGCTAGCTTTGCTCTTGGCCTGGTAGTTGCCTCACAAAATCCATTGGAATGTCGCCATTGGAGAGGTGTATGTCGCTATCAAGCAACTCCATGCTGTTATCCGCCGAAGAACGTCGTTGGTTACCCTGGTTCGGCAAGACCGGCAAGCTCGCCATGGGCTGGGCCTGTCGGGTCAACCGTGGGGCTTATCCGGTGATTGAGCAGACCTTCGAAGCCATCGCCGAAACCCGGGTCAAGCTGCTCAATGGCTGGGCCCTGGAGCAGTGGGAACACCTTGCCGAGCTGGCTCAAGGGCTGGGCGAGCCCGGAGCCATCGACGCCCAGGCCCTGCAGGACAAACTGCAACAGGCCGAGGACTTTTCCGAACTTTTTGTCGTCGACAGCACGGGCAATCTGCTGGCCTCGACCTGGAACGGCGCGCAATCCCGTTCCCTGAACCCGGCAGCGCTGGCCGAAGGGTTGAAGGCACCGTTTCTCCACGGCCCCTACAGCGATCCACTGACCCTGGCCATCGGCCCGTCCTCGTCGCGTTTCCACGACGAGGTGACGCTGATGTTCTACCAGCCCCTGAAAGTCGACGGGAAAACCCTCGGCTGCCTGTGCGGCAGGGTGCCCAACGACGTGCTCGGTGATCTCATCCAGCGCGAGGCCGGGCATATCTTCGCCGAGTCCGGGGACAACTACCTGTTCATGGTCCAGTCGCGCTTCGACCGCAACCTGCAGCCGGGTGTGGCGTTGTCGCGTTCGCGCTTCGAGGACGGCACCTTCAGCCATGGCGAGAACCTCAAGAGCGGCGTGCACACGCCCTGGAAGACCGTGCGGGTGCAGCGCCACACCGAACTCGAACTGCGCTTTACCGACCCCGCCACCGAGCAGCTTCATCCTGGGGTCCGGGAAACCATCCGCAATGGCTCGAACCTGTTCGTCACCTACCCGGGCTACTCCGACTACCGGCACATTCCAGTGGTGGGCAAGGGCGTGACCTTCCAGTTGCCGGGCTCGCCGGACCGCTGGGGCATGATGTGCGAGGCCGACCTGGAAGAGGTCTACCGCCGCCGTTCCCTCAGCTACGGCCTGATGAAACCCTACTTGGCCACCATGCTCGGCCTGTTCGCCTGCAACTATGGTGTGCAGCACTATAGCGGGCTGTCCCAGCATCTGATCGACCTCTGCGAGGCCGCCAGCCTGATGATCGCCGCGCTGGTGTTCAGCACCCTGGGGCCCAAGCGCCTGGCCGCCCGCCTGACGGAAATGACCGGGGTCATCCGCACCATCGCCGAAGGCGAGGGCAACCTGCGCCAGCGACTCGACCCCACGCGCATGGCCAACGACGAAACCGGCGACATGGGCCGCTGGATCAACAGCTTCATCGACCACCTCGACTCGGTGGTCGGCCAGGTGGTCAAGGCCAGCCACAGCGTCGGCACCACCAACCAGATGATGATCGGCCGCAGCCGCAAGGCCAGCAGCACGTCCATGGAGGTGGCCGACGCGGTGCATCGCATGATGGTGATCGTCGAGGAGCAACTGGGTGAAATCCAGCAGGCCTCCGCCGGTGCCGAGCAGATGAAGCAGGCCATGGACGAAGTGGTCGAGCGTGCCCGCGAGCAGTTCCTCACCGTGCGCCAGGGCACCCAGTCGATCCGCGACGTGGTCGAGCGCTCGGCGGCCAGCGTGCAACTGCTCGACAGTCGCATGGCCGAGATCGGCAAGATCAGCGGGCTGATCAGCGACATCACCAACCAGACCAACCTGCTGGCGCTCAACGCTGCCATCGAAGCGGCCAGGGCAGGGGAGCACGGACGCGGATTCGCCGTGGTCGCGGATGAAGTCCGCAGCCTGGCGGCACGTACCTCCAGCGCAGCCGAAGAGATCCGCCTCACGGTCGAAAGCCTGCAAGGCGAAACGCGCAAGGCGGTCGGTTTCATGGAGGATGGCGTGCACAACGTCGACCAAAGCCTCGGCCTCGCCGAACAGGCCTCGTCGGAAAACGTGCAACTGCACCAGGCGGTGGAAAACATGTTCCAGATCATCCAGCAGCTCAACCAACGCAGCCTCGACTATGGGCGGACCATCAAGGAAGTGGACCAGTCCTCCCTGGAGATGCACCAGACCGTCAACGTCCTGCATGCCAGTGCCGAAACGGTGCGCCTCAATGCCAACAAGCTGCAGAAGCTGGTGGGCCTGTTCGAAGTCTCCAGGAGCGGTGGCCAGCGCGAAGCGGCTTGACCGCCGGCGCGGAGCAGGGCGCCGAGCCGACGCGAAGCGCCCCTGTCCCCGGCCAGAAAGTTTTTTTAAATCAGGGGGTTGCCAGCATCCGGGAATGTGGACATAATGGCGTCCATCGAAAGCGACGAGAAATAAAAAATCTCAGCGTTTTCAACGAGTTAGTGAGATCGATAGATTTCCGAAGCTCATGAGGCCGAGTAGCAAAGTGGTTATGCTCCGGATTGCAAATCCGTCTACGCCGGTTCGATTCCGACCTCGGCCTCCACTATTCGAAGCCCCGCAGATTAACGTCTGCGGGGCTTTTTAGTTTGCGCGAAATGATACCGGAGTTCCGAAACTTTGAGGGTAGAGTTCCGAAACTCTGTCATTTCGACGGCTTCGCGATGGACGGAAAAGGGGACGACGGAAAAGGGGACAGATTTATTTTCCAGGCCGGACGTCTGAGCCGAGTGAAAAATAAATCCGTCCCTTTTTTCTTCACTCGAGCTACTGGATAACCCTCACCCCTCCGGCGCCACAACACCGCAAACAAACTCATCCGTTCCTAGCCGATGAGACCCGAACTCCACGACATAACCCGCACCCCGCCGCTGCGCCTCCGCCCTTGCGGTCCCCTGGTCGGCATACACATCGACGAAATGCCACGGATGCCGATCCCGCAACACGCCCCAACCAAGTACCCAACCGGGATTGTCAGGGTCCGCCGGAAGGTTTTTCGCCAGACTGCGAATAGTCATGCTGCGCTCCTTGACCAGGACAGACCCTGACACTAGCACCACGATGCCGAAAGCGCAGGCTCAGACGTGACTCAGCGAAAGGTCACTGATGACGCAAATCGACCCATCGTCAGCCGGCGTGGCATCCGTGTAGTCGATCTGGTTGTAAACGCCGCCATGAAATTCGAACAGGCGCACATTCCAGCTGCTGTCGAGCCGCAGATCCCCCGATGAACCAGAAGCCGTTCCCGCGACCACGCTGACATTGACCACGCCCTGGGCCGTCACGTGGATACTGACCTTGAACCTGGTTCCCAGCGGCACCCCCTTGAGGATCGTCGAGTTGACCGGATCCGCCTGGTCATAGGATTGCCGGAACCCCAGGGTGATATTGCCCTTGTTCCAGAACACCTTCACCGGCGGGCCGTCATCGCCCCGTACGTGCATCTGCGCAATCACCACCTTTTGCGCGGAATTGACCTTGGTCAGGGTCATTTCCTGCCTGTTCCAGTGATCCCGGGCGCTGGCCAGGGTCCAGTTGGTCGATTCGGTCCATTCGCAACGGGTCCTGCGCGTACTTTTGCTGGACGCACCCTTGGTCGGCGCGGAGAACTGGATCGAGCCGTCGCCGAGTACCTTGACCACGCTGGGGAACTGGGCGATCGCCGTCGCGCCGTTGACTTCCAGCGCGACGGGGTTGGTCGAGGAGACGGGCAGCGGTGTGGTGATTGTCAGATTGCTGATATTTACGGTCATGGGAACTCCTGACGATAAATTTCATTGGCCTGGCAGATTGCCTTCCAATCCTGAGGGAGACTTGCGCTTCCTTCCCTTCATTCGGCGGGTGGGTGCAGGGATGGTTCAGCCGGATGTATCGACGGCCCGGCAAGCGCGGCGCAGAGGCATTCTGTAGAATCGCCCGCTTGCACCAGACGACACCGAGGAGCTGCCGTGAGAGGCCTGGAAAAATTCGTATCGCTGCGCTTTGTCGCGCTGCTGGCATTCATCGCCCTTGGCGCCGCGCTGCATAACGCCGGGAAGGTCGGTTTCTGGGGGATGCTGGCGATCATGATGGTGCCCAATGTGTTTTTCGCACTGCTGCGGTCACGCAGGCCGGACGAAGGACGGCAATGATGCCCTGGTGCATAAAAAAGCCCCGCAAGGCCAAAAGCCTGCGGGGCAAAAAGGCTGGTGCGAACCAACCAAAGGAGCCTTGCCAAATCAGATCAGCGCGATGCAACCGCCTCGCTCTGCCAGCCACCACCCAAGGCCTTGTAGATCGCGACGATGCCGCGATACAGCTCGACCTCGCCCAGGGCCTGGGCATCTTCCGCCGCCAGGCGCTCGCGTTCGGCGTCCAGCAGTACCAGGTAATCCACCGTGCCTTCGCGATAGCGGATCGACGCCAGGTCGGCCGCCTTGCGGCTGGCTTCGCTCTGCTTCAATAACGAGACGAGGCGTTGCTGACGCTTGCCATAGTCGCTGAAGGCGTTTTCCGATTCCTCCAGGGCCAGCAATACCTGCTGCTCGTAGGTCGCCAGGGCGCCCTCGGCTTCGGCATTGGCGCCGCGCAAGCGGGCGCGCACGCTGCCCAGGTCGAAGGCCGGCCAGGTGATGCTCGGGCCCAGAGCCCAGGCCGAGGCTGCCGACGAACCCAGTTGCGAACCGCGCGCGGCGGTGAAGCCAAGGAAGCCGCTGAGACTCACACGCGGGAACAGATCAGCAGTAGCCACGCCCACATTGGCCGTGGCCGCCGCCAGTTGCCGCTCGGCCCGACGAATATCCGGACGGCGTTGCAGCAGTTCGCCCGGGTCGCCGATCGGCAGCGCCTTGGCGATGGCCGGCAACTGCTTGGGCGACAGGTCGACACTCAGGGCATCCGGTCGCTGGCCGAGCAGGGTGGCGATGCGGTTGCGTGCGCGCACCTGTTCTGCTTGCAGTTGCGGCACGCTGGCCTCTACTGCCGCCAGGCGCGCATCGGCGCGCACCACATCCAGCTCGTTGCCGACCCCGGCTTCGCGCAGGGTTTCGGTGATACCGCGCGAATCCTGCTGGGTCTTCAGGTTGGCCAGGGCGATCTTCTCGCGTTCCTGGGCGCCGCGCAGTTGCCCGTAGGCATCCACCAGTTCGGCGATCAGGCTCACCTGCAACTGCTGCAGGTCGGCCTGGGCCGCCGCTTCCTGGGCTTCGCTGGCTTCCAGGCGGCGCTGGATGCGACCGAACAGGTCCAGTTCCCAGGCCATGTCCAGGCCCAGGTCATAACGTTCGCTGTTGACCCGATCGGTGGTCTGGCCAGGGATCTGGCCTTTGCCGAGGTCGCTGCTGGCGCGGCTGGTCACGGTCGGCAAGGCGTCGTTGTCTACGTCCTCGCGGATCGCACGGGCCGCCTTGAGGCGGGCGAACGCCACCCGCAGGTCACGGTTGCCGTTGAGCGACTGGCTTACCAACTGGTCCAGCACCGGGTCTTCGAACTGGTGCCACCAGGCGCTCTCGAAGCGGCTGCGGTCCAGGCCGGCCTGGCCGTCGCTGGCGGCCAGGTGGGCGGCAGCGGTGTCCGGTGCCTTGTAGTCCGGGCCCACGGCGCACGCGCTCAGGGCCAGCACCAACAGGCTCGGCAGCCACAGTTTGCTATTCATCTCTACACGGCTCATGCGTGGCTCCCTTGCGCGGTCAGGCGGGCCGCTTGGCGTGCCTGCTTGCGCTCGACATAACGGCGGATCAGAACGAAGAACACCGGGGTCAGCAGCAAGCCGAAGATGGTCACCCCGATCATCCCGGAGAACACCGCCACGCCCATGGCATGACGCATTTCCGCACCGGCGCCGGAGGAGAACACCAGCGGCACCACACCCATGATGAAGGCGAACGAGGTCATCAGGATCGGCCGCAGGCGCAGGCGGCAGGCTTCCAGTACCGCGGCCAGCGGATCGAGCCCTTCGGCCTGCTTGTCCTTGGCGAACTCGACGATCAGGATCGCGTTCTTGCACGCCAGCCCCACCAGGACGATCAAGCCGATCTGGGTGAAGATGTTGTTGTCGCTACCGGACAGGATCACCCCGGTAATCGCCGAGAGCAGGGTCATCGGTACGATCAGGATCACCGCCAGCGGCAGGCTCCAGCTTTCGTACTGGGCGGCCAGCACCAGGAAGGCCAGCAGCACGCAGAGCGGGAAGACGAACAGCGCGGTGTTACCGGCAAGGATCTGCTGGTAGGTCAGCTCGGTCCATTCGAAGGTCATGCCGTTGGGCAATTCTTCCTTGAGCAGTTTTTCCATGGCTTTTTCCGCCTGGCCGGAGCTGTAGCCCGGCGCCGCGGCGCCGTTGATCTCGGCGGTGATGAAGCCGTTGTAGTGCATGACCCGGTCGGGGCCGGAGGTGTCGCTGACCTTGATGAAGGTCGCCAGCGGGATCATCTCGCCCTGGTTGTTGCGCACCTTCAACTGGCCGATCTGCTCGGCGTCGAGGCGGAACTGCTGCTCGGCCTGGACGTTGACCTGGTAGGTGCGGCCGAAACGGTTGAAGTCGTTGGCGTACAGCGAGCCCAGGTAGATCTGCAGGGTGTCGAAGATATCGTTGATGGCCACGCCGTGGGTCTTGGCTTTCTCGCGGTCGATGGCGGCATCGACCTGGGGCACGTTCACCTGGTAGCTGGTGAACAGGCCGGCCAGTTCCGGCACGTTGTGGCTCTTGGCGATGATGTTCTGGGTTTCCTTGTACAGCGCTTCATAGCCCAGGTTGCCACGGTCCTCGATCTGCAGGCGGAAACCGCCGATGGTGCCCAGCCCCTGTACCGGCGGTGGCGGGAAGATCGCGATATAGGCGTCCTGGATGTCGGCGAACTGCGCGTTCAGCGCGGCGGCGATGGCACCGGCCGACTGGCTCGGGTCCTTGCGCTCGTCGAAGGGCTTGAGCGGAGTGAACACGATGCCGCTGTTCGGGCTGTTGGTGAAACCGTTGATCGACAGGCCCGGGAAGGCCACCGAGTCGGCCACGCCAGGTTGTTTCAGGGCGATTTCGCTCATCTTCTTGATTACCGCTTCGGTGCGGTCGAGGCTCGCCGCGTCCGGCAACTGGGCGAAGGCCACCAGGTACTGCTTGTCCTGGGCCGGAACGAAACCGGTCGGGGTGGACGAGAAGCCCAGGTAGGTCAGGCCCATCAGCCCGGCATAGACGAACAGCGCCACGCCACTGCGGCGGATGACCCGGCCGACGGTGCCCACGTAGCTATGGCTGGCACGCTCGAAGAAGCGGTTGAACGGACGGAACAGCCAGCCGCCGAGCAAGCGCTCCAGCAGCCGCGAGAAACGGTCCTTCGGCTCGTGGTGCCCTTTCAGCAGCACGGCGGCCAGGGCCGGCGACAGGGTCAGCGAGTTGAAGGCCGAGATTACCGTGGAGATGGCGATGGTCAGGGCGAACTGCTTGTAGAACTGCCCGGTAAGGCCGGAGATGAACGCCGCCGGGACGAACACGGCGCACAGCACCAGGGCGGTGGCGATGATCGGGCCGGTCACTTCGCCCATGGCCTTCTTGGTTGCTTCCAGGGGCGGCAGGCCGAGTTCGATGTTGCGCTCGACGTTCTCCACCACGACGATGGCGTCGTCCACCACGATACCGATGGCCAGTACCAGGCCGAACAGCGACAGGGCGTTGAGCGAGAAACCGAACAGGTGCATCACCGCGAAGGTACCGATCAGCGATACCGGAACCGCCACCAGCGGGATGATCGAGGCGCGCCAGGTCTGCAGGAACAGGATCACCACCAGGACCACGAGGATCAGCGCTTCGAACAGCGTATGCACCACGGCCTCGATCGAGCCGCGAACGAACACGGTCGGGTCGTAGACGATGCTGTAGTCCATGCCTTCGGGGAAGCTCTGCTTGAGCTCGGCCATCTTCGCCCGCACTTCGTCGGAGATCTCGATGGCATTGGAGCCCGGGCGCTGGAAGATCGGGATGGCCACCGCCGGCTGGTTGTTCAGCAGCGAACGCAGGGCGTACTGGCTGGAGCCCAGCTCGACCCGGGCGATGTCTTTGAGGCGAGTGATCTCGCCGTCGGCGCCGGAGCGAATGATGATGTTCTCGAACTCGTCCTCGCTGACCAGGCGGCCCTGGGTGTTGACCGAAAGCTGGAAGCTGGTGGCGTTCGGCGCGGGTGGCGCACCGAGCTGGCCGGCGGCGACCTGGCGGTTCTGCTCGCGGATGGCGCTGACCACATCGGCGGCGGTCAGGTTGCGCGAAGCGACCTTGTTCGGGTCGAGCCAGACCCGCAGGGAATAGTCGCCCATGCCGAACAACTGCACGTCGCCGACGCCGCCCAGGCGGGCCAGCTCGTCCTTGATATTGAGGATCGCGTAGTTCGACAGGTAGAGCATGTCGTAACGGTTATCCGGCGAGGTCAGGTGCACGACCATGGTCAGGTCGGGCGAGGCCTTGTCCACGGTGATGCCGATGCGCGTCACCTCTTCCGGCAGCTTCGGCTGGGTTCGCGTCACGCGGTTCTGTACCTGAACCTGGGCGTTGTCCAGGTCGGTACCCAGGGCGAAGGTGATGGTCAGGGTCAGCTTGCCGTCGGCAGTGGACTGCGAGGACATGTACAGCATGTTCTCGACACCGGTGATGGCCTGCTCCAGCGGCGCGGCGACGGTTTCACCGATCACCTTGGGGTTGGCGCCGGGGAAGTTGGCGCGGACCACGACGGTGGGCGGTACCACTTCCGGGTATTCGCTGATCGGCAACTGGAACAGCGAAATCGCGCCGGCGATCAGGATCAGCAGGGAAAGCACCGCGGCGAAGATCGGCCGGGTGATGAAGAAACGGGAGAAATTCATGGGTGTGGTCCCTTAACCGCGTGGAGTCGCGGCGCTGGCGAGCTTCGCCGTGGCCTTGCCGTTGTCGGCAGGCTGACGGTTGGCGGCTTCCAGGGCCTGGCGCTGTTGGGCGAGGGCGGCGAGGGTGGCTTCGCTCGCCATCGGCGTTTCTTCAGGGGTGACCGGCGAGCCCGGGCGTACCCGTTGCAGGCCCTTGACCACGATGCGGTCGTCCTTGGACAGGCCACTGCGCACGATGCGCAGGCCCTCGAGTTTCGGCCCCAGCTCGACGGCGCGGTAATCGGCCTTGTTGTCCTTGTCCATGACCAGCACGAACTTCTTGCCCAGGTCGGTGCCCACGGCTTCATCGTTGATCAGCACGGCCGAGTAGGTGGCGCTGCCCACCAGTTTCAGGCGCGCATACAGGCCCGGGGTGAACTGGCCGTCGCGGTTGTCGAAGACTGCACGACCGCGGATGGTGCCGGTCCTGGGGTTGACCTGGTTATCGACGAAGTTCATCTGGCCCAGGTGCGGGTTGCCGGCTTCGTTGGACAGGCCCAGGTACACCGGGGTGGTCTGGCCGCGCTGGCCTTCGCGTGCCAGCTGGGTGTACTTGAGGTACACGCGCTCGTCGGCATCGAAATAGGCGTAGACGCGGTCGGTGGAGACCACGCTGGTCAGCGGGGTGACGTCGGCGGTGACGATGTTGCCGGCGGTGAATTGTGCGCGGCTGACCCGGCCGCTGATCGGCGCGGTAACCCGGGTGAAACTCAGGTTCAGCTTGGCCAGGTCCAGTTGCGCCTGGATAGCCGCCACACCGGCGCGTGCTTCGGCAGCGGCGCTGGTGCGCGATTCGGCCAGTTCGGCGGAAATCGCATTGCTGTTGCGCAGGCGTTCACCGCGCTGGGCTTCGTTTTCCGAGCGGATGGCGGTGGCGCGGGCTTGTTGCAACTGGGCTTCGAGGCGGCGGACCTCGGCCTGGAACGGGCGTGGGTCGATCTGGAACAGCAGGTCGCCTTTCTGCACCTGGGCGCCCTCGGTGAACGCCACCTGGTCGATCTGGCCGGAGACGCGCGGACGCACCTCGACGGTTTCCGGGGCCTCGAGACGGCCAGTGAACTCGTCCCATTCGTTGATCGGTTGCTCGATCACCTTGGCTACGCTGACCTTGGGCGCCCCTGGAGCCTGCACCGCTTCCGGGGTGCGACCGCAGGCACTCATCACCAGGAGGGCCAACGCAGCAAGGGGATAGCGCAAGGGTTTGAGTGACTGCTCCATGGAAAACTCCGCCAATGTATTGATAGTGGGCGGATTCTGCGTTTTGCCGCGGGTGGGGACGAATCGAATGAAGCGAAGGTGACTATCACGGCGAATGATGGAAGTCTGGGATTATCGCCTGGCGTTGATAGTTGGATGCTGGCAACCAGGTGCAAGCGACTGGCAGGGACAGGCAAGCGGGCAGGGGAGCGGACGCGGATACTGGCGGCGCACCACTGGAACAGGTCCCTTTGCGTGCGACGGCAATATCTTCATATCTGCGCTACGTTTGAACCGCCGGCAGGGCTGCCGGCGTTTTTTTTTTTGCTCGGGCTTTTGTGGTGTTCTCGAGGGCCTCATCGCCGGCAACGCCGGCTCCCACAGGTTCGGCGGTGCATGCGGACTTTGTGGGAGCCGGCGTTGCCGGCGATTGGGGCCTCAACCGTTGGCCCGCTTCCCCTGCGCCTGCTGCGCCACCAGCGAGCGAATCCGCGGCAGCAAGTCCTGCCCGTACTCCACCGCGTCGCGCAACTGGTCGAAACCGCGGAACAGGAAAGTCGTTATTCCAAGGTTGTAGTACTCCAGCGCTGCCTCGGCGACCTGGTCCGGGGTGCCGACCAGCGAGGTCGAGTTGCCTGCGGCGCCGGTGAGGGCGGCAATCGCAGTCCACAGGCGCTTGTCGTGCACCACCTTCTGGCTCGCCAGTTCCACCAGGCGCGAGGAGCCGACGTTGTTCCTGCCTACGTTCAGTTCGCGACGCTTGCCGGCGCGCTGCTCGTGCAGCACCTTGGCGTCCGCGAGGATCCGCTCGGCCCGTGCCCAGGCTTCCTCCTCGGTAGCCCCGAGGATCGGCCGCAGCGACAGGCTGAAGCGAATGTGCTTTTCCCGCCCGTATTTCGCCGCTGCCCGGCGCACCTTGGCGATGCGCTCGCGCACCTGTTCCAGGGGCTCGCCCCACATCATGTAGACGTCGGCATGTTTGGCCGCGACTTCCACCGCCGCGTCCGAGGCACCGGAGAAGTAGATAGGGATATGCGGTTTCTGCAGCGGCTTGACCAGGGTCAGGTTTTCCTCGACCCGGTAATGCGCGCCCTGGTGGCTGAACGGCTGGGTCGCGGTCCAGACCTGCTTGGCCACGTCCAGGTACTCTTCGGTGCGGGCGTAGCGGGCATCCTTGTCGATGAAATCACCGTCGCGTTGCAGGTCGCCGCTGTCGGCGCCGGTGATCACGTTGATCGAGGCGCGACCGCGGCTGAGCTGGTCGAGGGTGGCGAACTGGCGCGCGGCGAAGGTCGGCGCCTGGAAGCCCGGACGGTGGGCTACCAGCAGGCCGAGTTTCTCGGTGTAGGCGGCCACGTGGCTGGCGATGATCAGCGAGTCGGCAGCACTGGTATTGACCGCCAGCAGGGCCTTGTCGAAACCGCCGTATTCCTGGGCCTGGGCAAAGGCCTTGATGAAATCGAGGTCGACACCGGGGCCGCGCGGCGCCTGGGATTCGCTGCCTTCCTGGGGGCCGATCAGGCCGATGAATTCGAGACTCATGAAGCAAACTCCTTGTGTGTGGGGGCTCGGGCGGTTCAGGCGACCGCTTCCTGGGTGCGACGCAAGGTATTGCGGTTGGCCGGCACGGCCAGGCCGAAGTTGTCGCGCAGGGTCTGGCCTTCGTAGTCGCGACGCAGCAGGCCGCGGGCTTGCAGTACCGGCACCACCAGTTCGGTGAAGCGCTGCAGGCCGTCCGGCAAAAGGGAATTGATGATGAAACCGTCCGCCGCTTCGTGTTCGAACCAGTCCTGCACGGCATTGGCGACTTCCTCGGCGGTGCCGACGAAGTCGCGCTTTGGCGCGGAGAACCGCAGCGCGACCTGGCGCAGGGTCAGGCCCTCTTCGCGGGCGATGCGCTTGAGCTGGTCGGACGAGCCCTTGTGGCTCTGGCTGCCGAGGTCGCCGAGATCGGGGAAGGGCGCATCGAGGTCATGGCCGCTGAAATCGTAGTCGTTGAAGGGCCGGCCGAGGGCGACCAGGGCGTCATCGATGCTGACCAGGTCCACCGCCTGCTGATAGCGGCGCTCGGCGTCCTCGGCATCGACACCGACGATGGGGCGGATGCCCGGGAGGATGAACAGCTCTTCGGCATTGCGCCCGAAGTTGCGGGCGCGTTGCTTGAGGTCCTGGTAGTAGGCGCGGGCTTCGCTGAAACCCTCGGGGCTGACGAAGATCGCATCGGCCTGGCGCGCGGCGAAGTTGCGCCCGTCCTCGGAGGTTCCGGCCTGGAAGATCAGCGGCTGGCCCTGGCGCGAACGGGCGATGTTCAGCGGGCCCTTGACCTTGAAGAACTCGCCCTGGTGGTTCAGCGCGTGGAGTTTTTCCGGATCGAAGAACTCACCGCTTTGCTTGTCGCGGGTGAAGGCATCGTCTTCCCAGGAATCCCACAGGCCCTGGACCACCTGTACATGTTCCTTGGCGATGCGGTAGCGCTCGGCATGGGGCGGGTGCTCGGCCTTGCCGAAGTTGTCGGCGGTGCCGGACAGCCAGGAGGTGACCACGTTCCAGCCGGCGCGGCCGCCGCTGATATGGTCCAGGGAGGCCAGTTGCCGGGCAACCTGGAAGGGCTCGGTGTAGCTGACGGTAATGGTCGCCACCAGGCCGATATGCTCGGTCACGGCGGCCAGGGCCGAAAGCACGGTCAGCGGTTCGAAGCGGTTGAGGTAGTGGGGGCTGGACTTGGCGTGGATATGCAGGCTGTCGGCGATGAAGGCGAAGTCGAACCTGGCTGCTTCGGCCAGTTGCGCCTGCTGCTTGTAGTAGCCGAAGTTGACGCTGGCATCGGCCAGCGCATCGGGATGGCGCCATTCGCCCCAACCGTGGCCGACACCGTGGATCATTGCGCCGAGTTTGATCTGTCGCTTGCTCATGCTTGGCTCCTTGAGGAGAGGGGAGTTCGTGATGGCCTCCGCCTGGCATGGGGTCGGACTGTGGGATAGACCTTAAGCTGTTGCGGGCTGTGCTGTGAAAGCACATTTTCTTCTATGCTAATTATGTAAGTTGTGCATTTTAGGATTGGTTTATATCAGTGAATTGAATCTTGATCTCGGCAGGAGGCTCAAGCGGTTCGCGGACTCTGTGGGAGCGGGTTCACCCGCGATTGCGATGGTGGTGTCACTATCGCAATCGCGGGTGAACCCGCTCCCACAAGGTCCGCGTCGCTCAATCAAAAGTCATAGGTCAACCGCGTGTAGTAATAGCCCCCGGTAAAGCCATACGGCGAATAGGCCCCATATCCTTTGGTCATGGTCTTGCTGCTCGGCGCCTGCCGCTCCGGATAGATGTCGAACAGGTTCTTCGCGCCTACCGCCAGGTTCAGGTCCTTGGTCAACTGGTAGCCGACGTCGAGGTCGGTGATCCAGCGCGCCTTGTATACCCGGTCCAGCGAGCGGTCGTTGGCATCGTTGACCTCGCGGTGCGAGCCATAACGGGTCAGCCCGAGGTTCACCGTGTAGTCATCCAGCTTCCAGCTCCCGCCCAGCAGCAGCTTGGTCCTGGGCTGCACCCCGGAGATGAAGTTGCGTGCCTGGCGATCCATCAGCGCGTAGTCCTTGCCGAGGATGTTGACGCTGTCCTTGTACGAAAGGATCTCGGTGTCGTTCCAGTTCCACGCCGCCGTCCACTTCACGCTGCCGTAGCCGCCAAGGTCCTGGTCGTAGTTGCCGACCAGGTCCACACCCTTGGTCCGGGTGTTCGCACCGTTGGTGAAGTATTGGCCGCCGGAGGTCGAGTCGATGCCGTTGGCGATCAGGGTCTGGGTGACTTCCGGGCCAAGCAGGGTCCCGGTCAGGGTGATGCGGTCGCGCACGTTGATCACGTAGGCATCGGCGGTGAACGACAGCCGGTCACTTGGCTGGAAGGTCAGGCCGAGGCTGTAGTTGGTCGATCGTTCCGGCTTCAGTGCTTCGGCACCCAGGGCCTTGGCTGCCGCCGAGTCCACCGGCAGTACGCCGTAGTTGATCGACTGGTAGACCCCGTCGACCACGCCATAGGTGGTGGAGCGTGCACTGAACAGGCTGTTGGCCAGGGACGGTGCGCGGAAGCCGTTGCTCACCGTGGCCCGTACCGCCAGCTGCGGGGTGAACTCGTAGCGGGTGCTGAGCTTGCCGCTGCGGGTGGCACCGATGCCCTGATCGTAGTGCTCGTAGCGCAGGGCAGTGCCGACATACCACTGCGGCAGCGGGTTGAAGCCGACGTCCACGTAGCTGGCGACGCTGTTGCGGTGGGTCTTGTCGGTCTGGTCGGGCGAGATGCCGTTGGTTACCTGGGCCCCGGACGAGGCGCATTGCCCCGGCGCGCGGCAGTAACCGCCGTCGGCCCAGCTGGCCCAGTCGCCTTCTTCCACTTCATAACCGTCGCGGCGCTGCTCCAGGCCCCACGACAGGTCCAGCGGCTTGCTCAGGCCCACGTCGAAACCGCGGTGCAGATCGAGGTTGCTGGTCAGCTGCGTGGAGATCCAGGTGCCGGACTTGAAGTGATTGGGTGTCGCTTCACCGAGAGACGGGTTCTGGTTGTTCCACGTGCCCTGTTCGGCGTCGTTGCGCCCGTAGGTGCTGGACAGGTCCCAGTCCCACTCGCCGACCAGGCCCTTGGCGCCGAGGGCCGCCTGGAAGTCCTGCTCTTCGATGTACCAGGTTGGCGTATAGCCCGAAGGCCGGCCGTTGGGGCCGGTGGTGATGGTGTTGACGATGGTCGGCAGGCGGAAGTTCTGGCCCTGCTCGGCCTTGCGGTACGACCAGGTGCTGAAGGAGTACAGGCTCAGGTCGTCGTGGATCGGCAGTTCGGCGTTGTAGCCCAGGGTCAGCAGGTTGATCTTCGGCGTGCCGTAGCCGCCGTAGGTGACCTTGCCGGCTTTCTCGTGGGCCTCGGCGACGCTATAGCCGTTGGCGCTGGCCTTGTTGTCGTCGTTCTGGCTGCGCGCGTCCAGCGCCAGTTGCAGCACGCCGTCCTGGCCGATCTCGAAGCCCTTGTTCAGGCTTTGCTGCACGGTCTGCTTCTTGCCGTCGTAGCCCTGGCCGACGTTGGTTACCGCGGTGCCGCTGGTATCGGCCTTGAGGATCACGTTGATCACCCCGGCGATGGCGTCGGAGCCGTACTGGGCGGCGGCGCCATCGCGCAGTACCTCGACATGGTCGATGGCGCTGATGGGGATCAGGTCGAGGTCGGCCGGGGCGGCGCCAGCGTTGATCCCGCTGATGTTGAGGGTGGCGCTGGTGTGGCGGCGCTTGCCATTGACCAATACCAGCACCTGCGCCGCATTAAGCCCGCGCAGGCTTGGCGCCCGGGCCATGCCGCTGGCGTCCCAGCCGGTCTTTTCCGGGAGGGTGAAGGAAGCCACGGTGGCGCTCAGGGCCTCCATCAGGCCTGGCTTGCCGGTGTCCTGCAATTGCTTGGCGCTGATCACGTCGATCGGCGCGGGGCTGGTGGTCACGGTGCGTTTTTCGCTGCCGCGGCTACCGGTGACGATCACGGTCTCCAGGCGCGAGGCCGCGGTGTCGGTACCGGCTTCTTCGGCCTGGGCGACGGGGAAGTTAAGGCCGGCAAGCAGCGCGGCACCCAACAGCGGGGTGCGCGCCGTCGCCACCGGCCAACGGGAAAGTCGGGCAGTGTTCAAGGCGTGTTTCCTGTTCTGTTTTATGTCCGGGATCGGTCCCGGTGGCTTATGGGGCTTTGGCGGCTATGGCTTCGATTTCGACGAGGGCGCCAGGCAGCGGCAGGGCGACTACCTGCAAGGCGGTGCGGGTCGGCTTGTTCGGTTGCTCGGCGGTGGCGAAGAAGCGCGTGTAGGCGGCCTGCAGCCCGGCGAAGTCGAGGGTGCCGCCCTTGTCCGGATCGCCCACGAGGAATACTCGTAATTGCACGATGTCGCCCAGCCCCAGGCCCTGGGCCTTGAGGATGGCTTGCAGCTTGTTGAGCACCGACAGGGTCTGGGTTTCGGTATTGCCATAGGCGGCAATGCTGCCTTTCGGCGCCTTGGGGTCGGCGACGTCGGGCAGGGTGCCGCTGACGAAGGTCAGCTTCGCCGACGCCGGCACCGTGACGACCTGGGAAATGGGGAAGCTGGAACCCGGCGGGTCGATACGCTGGATGCTGTCGGCGTGGGCGGTGTTCAGCGTCAGGCTCATCAGGGCTCCGAGGGTAAGGGCGGGAATGTTTTTCATGGGACGTTCCTTGTCGTGGTTCAGGCGGCGGCGACGCCGGCATGGGTTTGCTTGGCGTGTTGTGCGATCAGGCCGACCACCCGCCGCGCCGATTCGGCGGCGCTGTTCTGCCAGATGCCGACCCCGCCATGGGCCAGGGCATCGCTGGCCAGCCAGGTGCGGCCTTGCGGCTGGTTGAGAATGTCGTAGCCGGGCTGGGCGACTTCGTCGTGGACGATCCACGGGGCTTCGCTGAAGGGGATCTTCGACCAGTTGACCACCACGCCGCGGCCGAGCTTGTGCGAGTGGCCGGGGTGCAGGGATTCCACCGCGCTGCGCGACGAGGCGAGTTGCGCATCCCAGGGCTTGGCGGCAAAGGACTCGGCGACTTCGCTGGTGTTGTAGGTGGCGACCAGCACGCCTTGCGGGCTGTTCAGGCGATCGCTCGGGTACCAGAGGAAACGCGCTTCATGGTTGATATAGGAAAGCCCGCCGTAGATCTGGAAGTCGGTCTCCCAGAAACGCGGTGATTGCCAGGCGACCTTGTTGGCCTTGTCCGGCTTGGCCAGCTCCATGGCCTGCTTGAAGGCCGGGGTGAAGTTGCTGTCGAGCCGGCGCAGCAGCGGCAGCGGCAGGGCGGCCACCGCGTAGTCGGCGTCCTCGGTGTGCTGGCGGCCCGTGAGGCGGTCGCGCCATACCACCCGGCTGCCGCTGTCCGAGGTCTGGATCGACTGCACCTCGGCGTTGAGCTGCACCGCGTCCTTGACCTGGCGATAGAGCGCCTTGGGGATCTGGTCCATGCCGCCCACGGGCTGGAACATGGTTGCCGAGAACTCCGGGATTTCGTCGAACACCAGGGGCAGCAGCAGGTTGCTGTCGAGCAGGCGCTTCAGTTCCACCGGCGTGCGTTGCACCGGCGTCTGGTCGCCGGCACCGGCGAAGCGGGTATAGCCGGAGCGCACCGAACCGCGGTACTGGCGCTCGTCGTTGAGGTCGCCATAGACCTTGAGGAAATCCAGCAGCGCCTTGCGTTCGCCGGCGTTCAGCTCCTGGTCGAGGGTATTGCGCTGCACGCTGCGCGCCAGCAGTTCGCTGAGATGACCGCGGGTGTCGTTGACCGCCTGGCGCAGCAGCAGGGGTGGCTGCGCCAGGTCCGGCTGGGCGAGGGCGTTGCGGCTGCTGTTGACCAGCACTTCCAGGGGCACGCCGAGTTCGCGGCAGTAGCCGAGGATGGTCAGGTGGTGGCTGGGCAGGCGCGCGGCGCCGGCGTTGAAGAACAGGCCGTCGTCGAAGGCCACGGTCTGCTTGCTGCCGTCGTTGTGTTCGACCTGGTCGCCGTTGCGCAGGGTCCAGACGCGCCCGCCGATGCGGTTGCGTGCCTCCAGCACCTTCACTTCGAAACCGGCCTTGCGCAACTCGTAGGCCGAAACCAGGCCGCTGATGCCGCCGCCCACGATCAGCACGCGCTTGCCGTTGCCGGTGCGGCTGGCCAGGTTCAGGGGTTCGAAACTTGCCGCCCGGGCGCTGCCGGGCAGACCAAGGGCGGACAGGCCGCCCAATGCCGCCGAATAGCCGCCGATGGCGGCCAGGCGGGTTACCAGATCTCTACGGGTGAGCCCCATATCGCGTTCTCCATAAGGTTGCCGCATGGGCAACCGCGAGCTTGGGATAGCGGTTCCGCAGACAACCGGAGGGCGACCCGAAAACGGGGAGGAGGGACGACCCTCTGGCGGCGGCGGAAATCCATTTGCCTCCACCAGGTCGGGGTCGGTAAAGCGAACATAAGCGTCTGAAACGGGCTTGTGAAAGGCTTTTTGGTTCTAAGTTAATTATCAGAAAAAGACATAATCACAATTTTCAAAATGCAATCAGGCTATTTTGTGCGTGTCCAGGCGCTGGGCCGATACCGCGCCGAACAACTCCACCGGCTCCTGCAGATTGCCCAGGTAGCGCGGATGGAACAGCCAGAGATCGACCTGGGGCTTGAAATCGGTGACGTTCAGCACTTCCAGCTGGTCGCGATGCCGGCTGGCCGCGAGCAGGGGTTCCGGTACCAGGCCCAGGCCCTGGCCATTGGCGACCAGGCCCAGCTGCAGCTCGGTGCCGAAGGTTTCCAGGTTGATCTGCAGGGACAGCCCCTGTTCGCTCAGTGCCCGTTGCAGGCCGGCGCGGAAACCGCAGCCATCGGGGTTGAGCACCCAGCCGCGCAGGTAGCAGTCCTTGAGCTTGTAGCTTTTCTTGCCGGCGGTGCCCTTGGCCGCCACGACCCTCAATTGCATGCGCCCGATGGAGCGGCTGGCGATGCCTTCGGGGAAGATCTTGCCGGTAGGGAACAGGGCCGCGGCGGCGTCGAGGTCACCGTTTTCCATGCGCGAGATCAACGAGCTGCCCCAGCCGCTGACCACCTGGGTACGCAGGTCCGGGTAGGCTTCGCGAATCTTCGCCAGGGCGTCGAGCAGGACCACGTCGCCGATGGTCTGCGGCACGCCGAGGCGCAGGGTGCCGCTGGGGGCACCGTCGCTGGCGACCAGCTCGCGCAGGGTATCGATCTCGCGCAGGATCGCCTTGCACTGTTCGTACACACGCCAGCCCATGGGCGTCGGCTTGAGTGGCTTGGTATTGCGATCGAGCAGGTTGGCGCCCAGGTCTTCCTCGAAATTCTGTACCCGCCGGGTGATTGCCGGTTGGGTCAACTGCAAGGCCTCGGCGGCCAGGTTGGTCGACTGGCAGCGGATGACCGCGACGAAAGCGTCCATGTCATCGATCTTCATATTCGCTTCTCACATAGTCTGTGGCGGGGAAATGTTCGAAGAGAATAATCCTTCTTGGCGGCTTTTGCAGGGGGCAGATAGTCGGAAGCACCGCGTACCCTGTGGGAGCGGGTTCACCCGCGATTGCTACAGTGACTTCACTACAGCAATCGCGGGTGAACCCGCTCCCACAGGGTCCCTGCAAATCAGAGAGTTATGTTTTGCTCTGTGGGAGCCGTTCTTTACCAGAACTTCCACCAGGCCCCCTTGCCCAGATGCTCGATCATCTTCAACTGCTCGCCCAGCACCGCGATCACCTGCTCGTCCCGCGGCTGTTGCACCTGGTAGATCCCCAGCGATTCGCTGAATGCCTTGTGCGCCGCCGCCAGGTTGTCCTGCTGCAGATGAGCCAGCCCCAGCGAGGCCAGGCAGGCGCTGACCGGCTCCAGGTCGTCGGGGGTGTCTTCGCGATAGACCTGCACCGCCCGTTCCAGCATGCGCGCCGCTTCGCCGATGCGGCCCTGCTTGAGGTAGCAATTGCCAAGGGTCTGCAGGCTTTGCCCGACCAGCCGGTGGCTGCTGGAGAACAGCTGTTCCCGGGTGCTCAGCACCTCCAGGTACAGCGCCTCCGCTTCGGCGTGGCGTTGCTGCTCCCAGCGCAGGCCGGCTAGGCCGTCGCGAAGCGTGGCGAGAAGGGCGGGATCGAAGCCGTCGACGCTTTCGGCGAGGTCGAGTGCCTCGATGAAGCATTGCTCCGCCTTGTCCAGGTAACCGTGGGCTTTGTAATGCCCGGCCTGGTCGTTGAGAGCCATGACACGAGCGTTATCGAGGGCGGTGCTGAGCATGGGACGTCCCTTGAGGAAGCCTGGCGGCGGCCGTTATTTTTGTAGGAATGTGCGGATTTAATGGGAGGATTCTGGCGTGGGTCAAGCAAATCCCGGCTTTTTTTGTGGCTTATTGACCTACGTTCGGTAGAAATCCCGAACGGCACCACTGCGGCATTCGTGCTGATCTGGCTAAAGGCCACTGCTCGCGGTAGTGTGTCGGCACATTTTTCGACTTCCCGGGACGACCATGCGCATATGGCTTGCCGACGGCGTGGAACAGATCGGCCTGTGCGAACAGGCCGAGTTCCCGGCCATTGCCCGTGACGGTGGCAACCTGTCCTGGCAGCGGCGCGTCGACCTCGGGGATGCCTGGCAGGCCGAGGCCTTCGTGCAGTTTCACTTGCGCGACCGGCTGTTCGAACTGCGCGCGATGCTGGCCCGGCAGACCTTGCTGATTCACCGCCTCAGCGACGAACAGGTACTGCATCAGGTCGCCAACGAATTGCAGTTCGGCAACCTGCGCGCTGATCGTTACGCCTGGCGTGCGCAGGTCATTACCCATGCTGCCGAAGCGGTTACCGTGGTCGCTGCCCCGGCGCCGCCAGCACCGCAGCCGGAACGGGTGGAAGCGGTGGTGCCCGTGGCGGTGGCCAAGGAGGCGCCTGTAACCTCGCCGGCGCAGGCCGAGGCCCAGGACACCCTCGCCGCGATGCTCGAGCAGGCCGCACAGGAGGCGGCGCCGTTCTGCGAGGCGTGCGAACTGGCCAAGGCACAACCGGCTGCCGCCCTGGCAGCCGTCGAGCCGACAGCGGCCGAGCAGGTCCAGGATGCCCAGGCACAGGTGCTGGAGCAGGCGGCACAGCAGGCCATGCCTTTTTGCGAGATCTGCGAGCAGGCCAAAGCCCAGGCGCCCGCCGTGGCGGATCCTGTCCAGCAACCTATCGAAGCGGTACAAGACGCCCAGGCGGCCGTCCTGGAGCAGGCGGCCGAACGAGGCACGCCATTCTGTGAAATCTGCGAGGGCAAGCGATGACCGAGAACCTGTCCGGGCTTTCTGCGCTGGAGCGCCTGCCCGACCTGCTCTGGCCTGGGGGCGACGCCGACGACCAGCAGGTCTACGCCTTGCTCGATGGTGCCCGGGATCCGGCGATCCTGCCGTGGCTGGAGCGCAGCGGACTGGCGTGCGATTGCCTGTATTCAGGCGAGTTGATTCCGCGCCTCAAGGCCGCGGCGCCGTGGCTGGTCAGGCTGCCGGCGCGGGCTCCGGCCAGCCTGGCCCTGCTGGACCTGGGCTGGGGCAATGCCTGGGGCATCCTGCTGGTGGCGCCGGCGGACCTGTCGATGGACCGCCTGCGCCGCCACTGCAAGAAATTCCTGCGGGTGCGTACCGAAGACAGGCGTGTCCTGAATTTCCGTTTCTACGATCCCCGGGTGCTGTCGGTGTTTCTTCCCACTTGCGATGCCTTGCAATACCGGGCGCTGCTCGGGCCCATGCGGCGGCTGGTGGTCGAGCTTGACGAGGGCACGAGCTGGCGGGTTTTCGAGCAAGGAGGGGAGAGCAGTGATGCTGCTGATCAATAACCTGCAGACGCAGCAGTTGGCCCAGGCCACCGACGAGGTATTCCTCAAGACCGTCGCTGCGCGTGTCAGCGTACACTGGCCGCAGCGTTGCGAGCGCCTCGGCCCGCAGGCGCTGCTGACGCGCTTGCGCAGCGTTGGTCAGGTGGCGCTCGGCTATGGGATCGTGGAGCGGCCGGATGTACTGCGTCTGGCCAACATGGCCATGGCCCTGGACGATGACTTGAGTCGGGCGGACTTGGACTGGGTCCATCTGCGGCTCGGCGACACCCGCCTGCGTCCGGCCGATCGCCTCGATTTGCTCGATGGCGAGGTGCGCGAATGGTTGCTGGAGCGGAGGGCGCGGGCATGATGTTGCAACCACAGTCGTTCGCCGTGGTCCCGCCGACGGAGGTGCCCGTCGATGACGACCCCGTGGCCAGCTATTGGTCTTGCTGTAGATGCACAGGGTGTCGGCGACGGCCCAGTCGGCACCGCCGGTAGCCCGCGACTGGAGCATGCCGAGGATCTGCGTGCCGCCGGTGGGGCCGCCGCCCGTGGCGATCGCGCCGACCTTGGCCTTCTTGGTCACCGGTTCGATGATCACGAAGATGTCGCAGGCGGCGGCTCCGGTGGCCGGATGCACCACTTCCAGCATGCGCTCGGTACTGTCGGCCCGGCTCAGTACGCCGTTCTTGCCGGCGGCGAAGTTGAAGATATTCCAGCTGATGATGCGCACTGCGGGCATCAGGGTTCCTCCGAGGGGTCGAGCAACTGGAAGTCTCCGTCATTGCTGGCGATGACCTGGCCGCGGCCGCTGATCAGGTTGAAGCGCAGGGTGAACTGGTCGACGGCGGGCAGGGTGTCGGCCGGGATATCAATCTTGAGGCCTGCGGCAAAGCGGGGGATATCCGTGTCGCGTGCCGGGCGCAGGTTCAGGATGGGTTTGTCCTCCCGCGGTTCGAAAAAGCCTTCGCAGGGGATGTCGCCGGCCATTATCCGGATATGGGACTCATGGCTGATGCGCCGCTGCCCGCTATCGAACGGCTGGCCTACGGCAACGCGGAACAGCGAGCGGTGCCAGGTGAAGTCGTCGGATGGCTTGTTGACCGTCGGCGTGCCGCGAAAGACCAGGGCGGCGTCGGTGGTCTTGAGGCTGGTCAGGGCGATGCCGAACTGCAGGTGAAGGAACTGGGCCTCGGCCAGCGACCCATAGATCGCCGATGTGATATCGCCACTGCGCCACGCTGCACCGCCGAGCCAGGCATCGTAGCGTTCCAGTTTCTGCAAGGGCGGGTAGGTCGCCGGCGAGTCGAGGAAAAAGTCCTCCTCGGCCCCGGCCAGCTCGGCGTTTTGTGGTGAGTCGGTTTCATGCACGTCTGCTGGATCGTAATCGAGACTGGCGCTGAGCTGCAGGTTCCAGCGCAGGATGCAGTTATCGCTGGCCAGTTCCGTGCGGTAACGTTGCCCACCGAGACCGCGACCCTCCAGGTAGCAGCGGCTGTCCCAGACCAGGGTGCCGCCGTCATCGAGTTGGCGGGTCTTGATCAACAGGGTGCAATTGCGCAGTTCCAGATCGGTGAAGCTCAAGTCGAAGGGCGTCGAACGCCAGGCGTTGGCGTTCATCTGGTTGCCGATCAGCACCAGGGGCGTGCGTTTGCGCACCGCCCGTTGCAGGTTGGGGCCGAACCTGAAACCCACGTAATAGTGCGCGCCCGCCAGTACGGGAATGGTGGTCGCCGAGCCCGCGACAACCACCGACGACTCGATGAATATCGGCTCGCCAAAACTCAGGCTGTTCAGGCCGTTGTCCAGGGTCAGGGCGTTCGGGTGTTCATAGATGCCGTGCAGGGAAGGATGGTTCGTGATGTCTTTAACGACGATGCCGCACCAGGACTGCAGTCTCCAGGCCACCGTGGCGCGCTCGAACCACACGGCAGCGGACAGGGGGGAGCCATCCTCCAGGGTACCCTTGATGAATAGCGTGTTGTCGGCGACCGAGGCCAGCTCGCGCCTGACCACCATCGAGGCGTTCAGGCCGCTGGATTTCACCCGGGCCTTCACGCGCTTGACCACGTTCTTGCTGTTCATCCGCGGGATCAGCGGGTTCAGTTGTTCCTCGCCGACAAAGCCGCGGCTGGACAGGCCCAGGCGAACGCTTCTCCAGTGCTGTTCCAGCGTCCTGGTGTCGAGCCTGGGCAGCTTGGAGGTGTAGCTGCTTTCCTTGGTATTGCTGAAGTGGACGTCTCCCGGTTCACACTTCCAGGGGCTGGAGCTTCGCCACATCAGTGGCGAGCGCTCCAGTTCCGGGAGCAGGCCTTTCTTGCCGCTCTTGTGCGCCCCCCAGGCCTTGTCGTACCAGTCATCGACGATCGCACGCAGGGTTGGCATCAGAACCTCGCAGGCAGTCTGGGTGGTTTCGACAAGGGCATGGCAGTGCTCCGGAGTGATGCGGCATCCTGCCACTATTCACGGTCGGCTGGGTAGAGGGATGTTCGACAACCTCGTTATCCTCAGGGCAGGCACCGGCCTGCCAGGCCCTCGACCCACTGCCGCTGGAACGCTGCCACGGTCTCGACCGGCTGCTGCAACTGCACGAATTCCAGCATCGGATCGTCCACCCCGGTCCGCACGCCCGCCAGCTCCTCGATCGTCGCCAGCCCGCAGAACGGCACATAGGCCTCCGAGTAACCGCCCTCATGCACCAGCACCAGCCGCCCCCGGCACAGGCGCTCGGCGGCTTCGCGCACCCGCCGGGTCATCTCGCGGAACGAGTCGCTGTGCAGCAGCATCCGTGCCAGCGGGTCCACGGCGTTGGCGTCGTAGCCGCAGGCGACGATGATCAGTTCCGGTTCGAAACGCTCCAGGGCCGGCACCACGATGCGCTCCATCGCGTGGATATAGGCCGCATGTCCGCTGCCCGGCGGCAGGGGAATGTTGATATTCGCGCCCAGCCCGGCGCCGCGCCCGCGCTCGTCCTCGCCGCTGTAGCCGGCCGGGAAGCAGCCGTCCTGGTGCAGAGAAATGCTCAGCACGTCACCGCGTTCCTCGAAGATCGACTGGGTGCCGTTGCCGTGGTGCACGTCCCAGTCGATCACTGCGACCTTGCCCAGCCCGCGCCTGGCCTTGGCCACTTCGATGGCCACGGCGATATTGGCCAGGAAGCAGAAGCCCATGGCGCCGTCGGCCAGGCAGTGATGACCCGGCGGGCGCGACAGGGAATAGGCGTTGTCCACCTCGCCAGCCAGCACCGCGTCCACCGCCGCCACTGCCAGGCCGGCGGACAGCCTGGCGATCTCGTAGCTGCCCGGCCCGATTGGCGCGTGCGGGCCCAGCTCGCCGCCACCGGCATCGCTGAGGGCCTTGAAGCGTTGCAGGTAATCAGGCGTGTGGACGCGCAGCAGATCCTCCTCGCTGGCAGGCGCCGCACCGCGCACCTGCAACCGGCGGGTCAGGCCGGAGACATCCAGCAGGCTTTTCAGGCGGCGCTTGGTTTCCGGTGACTCGGCATGTCCGGCGGCGGCCGGAGGCTGCACCCAGCCGCCTACCGGCAAGGTCAGGGCATGCAGGCCGGCGCTGTGCCAGAGGCTCAGTTCGTCGAAGAAAAAGGCAGTGTTTCGGCTCATGATGATTCCGTTTTTTTTCCAGGTGAAAGGAGGGCTCAGGCGCCGCGACGGCAACCGAGGATCAGCAGCAGCGAGGTGAAGGTCAGGACGGCGGCGCCGATCAGCAGCGGCTGGTAGCTGCCGCTGCTTTCGATCAGGCGGCCGGCGATGGCCGGGCCGATTGCCAGGCCGGCGCCGATCACCAGGTTGGACGCGTTCATCAGGCGTCCGGAGCGGTCGAGGTCGGCCAGGCAGGCGAGCACCAGCGGCAAGATGAAGGTCCAGGTGAACTTGAACACCAGCGCCGCCAGCGCCAGCCGCGCCAGGGCCGGTTGGCCGAGGAGCAGCAGCACCGAACCGACCATCAGCCCGTAGCCCGCCAGCAACAGCAGGCCACGCGGCAGGCGTTCGCCGATCAGCGAGGCGCAACCGGCACCGACGATGCCCATCAGGGTGGCGATGGCCAGCACTTCGCCGCTGATTTCGGCGGCGATCCCGGCGGCGGCGCTGATCGCGCCGATGAAGGTCCACACGCCGCTGAGGCTGATGTAGAAGGCCAGGATGCCGAGGATCCCCAGGACGATCTTGCCTTTGTTCGCCGAGGGCGCTGTGTCGGCGCCCGTCGGTGCGGCTGGCGCTCCTTGCGGGAAGCAACGCGCCAGGGGCAGGAACAGCGCCATCAGTATCGCCAGCGACAGGTAGCAGGCGGCCAGCCCGTAGTGTTCGAACAGGCGCGGCAGCACGCTCAGGCCGATCGCCCCGACCACCAGCTGACCCATGACCCACAGGCCGTAGACCCGGCTCGGATTGCTGGTGGAGGCGGCGCTGGACAGGCACACGATCATCAGCGAGCCGCCGGCCAGGGCGCTGCAGAAGCGCAGGGCCAGCAGCGTGGAGTAATCCGTGGCGTAGATCGACAGCAGGTTGGCGGCGATGAAGGCGAGGCCCGCGAGCAGGGCGACCCGTCGCCAATCGGCGTGCTTGAGCCACCAGAAGGCGGGCAGGGTGGCCAGGCTCATGGCGCCCAGTTCGGCGGAAAACAGATCGCCGATCCGTGACGGGCTCAGGCTCCACTGCGTGGCCAGTTGCGCGGCCACCGCCGGCGCGGTCATGAGGATGGTCGGGGTGATCGCGGCGAACAGCACGATGGCCGCCAGCAGGGCCAGGTGCGACGAAGCGGTTGCGGATCCAGCGGACAGGGGCTTGCTGCTCATGGGCATCTCCGCGTCAGAACACATGGACCAGGCGCAGCAAGGCGTCGGTACCGTGGTAGCCGTTGTCGGTGGCGACGTTCTGCGACAGGCTGAACATCACCTGGTTTTGCCGGTCCAGCCAGTGGCCGAGCTCGAAGCCCACCTGGGTGTAGCGCTTGTGGGTGTCGTCGATGCGCTGGCCGTCGATCTTCAGTTCGCCGCCGTCGGCATGGATCAGGCGCAGCGCGCCGTAGGTGGCGGGAGTGAAGTCGTAGGAGGCGAAGGCTTGCAGGCGATAGAGCGGGTCCTGCTTGAGGTCGCTGCCGAAGTAGTCGTCGTTTTTGCCGTAGAGCTGGGCTTCGAGGTTGGCTTCCAGCACCCACTTCTCGCCGATGCCCCGGGTGTCGTTGTAAACGAAGGTGGTGCCCCAGCGGTTGGCACCGGGCGAGACGTCCGGATTTTGCCCGTGGTACTCGCCGACCGGCAGGGTGACCAGGGTCAGCAGGCCGCTGTAGGTGCGGCTGGCCGGGTCGTTGATGAAAAACAGCGTGCCGCCCACCTGCGGGTCGCCGAAGCCGCTTTCCCCGGTATGCCGGCTCGCGCCGGGCAGGCGTGCATCGATGTCGGCGAAGGGCACGATGAACTGCGGGGTACACAGGGTGCCGCAAAGGTCGCTGAAGAACACCTGGCGGTAGGCCACGGCATTGACCTTCAGCTCGGCCTTGCCGGTGCTATCGGCCGGGCCGTGGAAGTCGCCGGCACGGGTGGCCGGCAGGTACAGCACGCCGAGGCTGGTGCCGGAAGGCGCGCCGAAAAAATCCCGGGCGTTGAGGTCGGCGGCCTGGGCGTGCAGGCTCGACAGGGCACCGGCCAGGGCCAGCGTGCGGATCAGGGAATGGGTCATGGTCGTGGTGTCTCTTCTTCTATGGTTGGCAAATCGCAGGCAAAGCCGGGCCGTCACCGGCGCTAGGCGTCGGCGTGCGGTCAGGGTCGATCAGCGTCCGGGGTCAGTCGGGCGGGGTATGCAGCAACTGGGCGATGCGGGTCTTATCGTTGACCCCGAGCTTGTGATAGATGGCGCGGATATGGTGGCGCACGGTGTTGGGTGCCATGCCCAGGTCGCGGGCGATTTCCTTGTAGGTCTTGCCCTCGCCGAAGCCCATGGCGACATCCTGTTCCCGCGGGCTCAACTGGGCCAGGGCACCGCGGGGGCGGGCGGCGAGGAGAAACAGGTCGCCTACCGCCGAGGCTTCGATCTGCAGGTGCTTGCCCTCATGCCCGCGGCCGTCCACGGCCATCGGCAGCAGCGGGCCGCTCCACTGCGGCCACTCGCCCAGCAGCAGATCGACGAATCCACGCTCGGCACACTGCAGGGTGCCGCGCTGGTCGCACACCGCCAGCGCCAGGTTGCGCGACGGGCTGAGGGACTCGCGCTTGGTCACCAGGGTGCGGATCTGGTTGGCCGACACCGCTGCGACCAGGTGCAGCATGGCGTTATCGAGGATCAGCCGGTCCTGTTCGGTGAAGCGCGGCGCGCCCGGGGCACGGTACAGGGCCAGGTGGTCGCTCAACAGGGTGCGCGGATCGACATGCACCACGCACAGCAGCTCGCCGATGCCGTAGGCCTGTCCCAGCCAGTTGAGGCCGGGGCCGTTGTCGGGGTCGCGCATGTCGATGATCACCGACTGCCCGGGATGGGCGTGGACCCGGCCGACCGTGACGTCGATATGGCGGATGGACTGCCAGTCCGGGAGGTAGCTGGCGGGCAGCCCATGCAGGTAGGAGCTGTGTTCTTCCGGCAAGCCGTCGATCAATGCGGCGCGGCCCCACCATGCGCTGGCGAAGGGCAGCACCTGGCCGATGCAGTCCAGGGCCGGGCGGTGGAAGTTCGCGAGGTCCTGGTTCTGCGCCAGGCGCTGGAGCTCCAGGCTCATGTTGCTGAACGCCTGCAACAGGCGGGCGGGACTGTATTCGTGCCGGGACATGGGGCAACTACCTCTGTGCGACTGTTGTTATTGGTTTCGTCAGGGGTCTTGGGGTGGCCGGAGGGGGCAGGGCCTGGATCGAGTTTCGCGGTAAAGGGTGGTGGATCACTATCCTACAGATGCAGGAGGGTGGGGGCTTGTCGCTGCATGCCGTGCTTTTGTGGGGGCGTGTCGCAAGGTCATGCGATAACTTCCCGACCCCGCCACCCACTTGATGGTTTCCCCTAGCACCCCGGCAAGCCTTATCGGGAAAGCCCCTACGCCACTAAAGGTTGTGTCCTGGAAGACGATTCATTGAGTCAAATGCGCTTTCGGTGGTCATACGACTGACTCCGGACATGCCTGACCCATTCGTATCTGGAATTCGTCCATGCCAACCGTTTCGCGGGCTTTTGCCAACGCCCTGATCTCCGCGCTGGGAGGTGTCCAGCCCGCCGTTCGCGAGCTGTGCCAGCACCTGGCCGAACCCTTGCTGGACCCGTCCGCGCCTGCCTTCATCCCCTTGGCCAGCCTCGACGCTGTGTTCGACCAGGCCAGCCTGCTCGGCGGCGATCCGGGGATCGGCCTGCGCGCGTTCGAGCATGCTCACCCGGCCCACCTCGGGCCACTTGGCTACGCGGTGATGTCCAGCCCGACTATCAAGAGCGTGCTGGTGAGCCTGGCCGAGCATCACCATTTGGTGGGCACCGGTTTCTGCCTGTTCGTCGAAGAACGCAGCGACGGCGTGCGCCTGGTCGGCGTGCCTACCGGAACTGGCCAGCGCGAACTGTCGCGGGTGTTCATCGACGCGGTGGCGGCGATCACCGTCGGCCTGCTGTGCTGGTTGGTGCCGGGGCGGACGATCCGGCCATTGCGCGCGGAACTGAGCTATCCGCCGTGCACCGTCAGCGCCGATGCAAGGCGGGTCTATGGTGAGCATATCCAGCACGGCGCGGCGCAGAATGCCTTGTTGTTCAGCCATGCCGATGCCGCGCTGCCAGTGGCCAGCCACGATCCGGCGCTGCATGCAGTACATAGCGACTACCTGGCACGCTGGCAGGCGCAGATGGGCGGCGATCGCCTCAGCCTGAAGGTCCGGGCGGTCATCAGCGAGCAACTGGGCCAGGGGCGTCCGGTAACCCTGGCCCGGGTCGCCGAGGTGCTGGCCATGAGTGGTCCGCGCCTGAGTCGCAACCTGGAAGGCGAGGGGCACAGCTTCGTGCGTTTGCTCGACGAGGTGAGGCTGCGCGACAGCCATCGGCTATTGCGCAACAGCACCCTGAGCTTCAAGCAGATTGCCTACCAGGTCGGTTTTCGCCATCAAAGTGCTTTCAACAAGGCCTGCGAGCGCTGGTTCGGCATGGGGCCGGGACGCTATCGCGAGCAGCTCTGAAGGCTTTCGTTTATCCGCGCAGGCTTTTTGTTTATCCCGGCAGCGCGGACCACGGCAACCCGGGAAAAAAGCCGCCACACTTGATACGCACACGTTTGCGCAGCCGTTGAGGGACCTTCTGCCCGCATGCCACCAGCCACCGTTTCATTTCGCTACTGCCTGATCCTTGTGGTCATCCTGTTGCTGGAGCCGCTCTTGGGGCTGTTCGCGGCTCTCGGCGCCTGTGCTGGCGTCCTCCTGCTGGACCTGTGCCTGCGCCAGCGCGCACATCTGGCCCGCTGTCAGGAGCAGGCGCGGGCGCTGCGCGAGGGCATGCGGGGGCTGCAGGGTGAAGCCAGCGACAGCCTGGGGCTGATGCGCAAGGACCTGGCGCACCTGGGCCAATTGGCGAACCAGGTCGTTGCCTTGAGCAACGAGTGTGACGCGGCCCTGCAACAACAGCAGCGCAAGTTCGATCTGGCGTTGACCGCCTTTGCCCGGATCAAGGTAGAGGGTCGGCAGTTGCTGGAGGATGCCCGTCAGGTCGGCAGTGAATCACGCCAATCGATGAAGCTGGCACTGGAGGGCCAGGCGGGGCTCAGTGCCACCCTGATGGCGTTGCGCAGTGTCGACCGGACGGCGCTGGCAGCCAGGACCGACCTGGGCAACGAGGTGCGCCTGCTGGCACGCCAGGGGCGCGACCAGACCTACGACGCCAACCTGGCCCTTGCCGGGATCAGCGCCGCCTCGAGCAGCATCGAAGAGCGCGGCATGTCCATTGCGGTGGCCTGCGAAGCACAGGAGCGTGGTATGCAGGACCTCGACGAAGCGCTGGCCGAAGTCCAGCGCCTGGGGTTCACCTCGGGCTGGCGCTCGCGCCAGGCCCGTGCCGCCAGCGAGGCGTTGCTGCAGGAAGCCGCACGGCTGGACGCGCGACTGCGGGATGGCCCGTGGATGCAGCAGACTCAACAGGATGACGAAGGCGAGGATGCTGCTGTTCAAGGCCCTGATGGGGCATTTACCACGCGCTGATCAAATCCCTGGCCCGGGAAGTGATCTGATCTGAAGTGTGTGGTGGTCTCTCAGGCCTCATCGCTGGCTAGCCGGCGATGAGACCTGAAAGAACAGCCCAAGACCTTTCAGGCATCACCCCCTGCCCCCAGGGTTACTGCAAACCTTGAGATTTGCACAAAACCTGTGGGAGCTGGCTTGCCAGCGATGAGGCCCGAAAGAACAGCCCAAGACCCCTCAGGCAATCACCCCCATATATTCCCGCGCCAGCCCCAGGTACTCCTCGGCCCGGCTGTACCGTGCCACCAGTTCGCCGGGCCTGAGCTCGGCGCCGGCATCCGGCCCGCGCTGCGCCCGCAGGGTGTCGTAAGTGGCCTTGATCGCCGCGAAGCAGGCCGCATGCCCGTCCACCACGATCCGCACGCCGAGTCCGGTCAGGCGTTGTTCGTCCCAGGCCTGTTGGCTGCCATAGGTCACCAGCATCAGGGGCACCCGCAATCCTTCGGCGATTGCTTCCAGTTGCTCGAAGTCCCTCACCCCGATCAGGCAGATTCCGTCTGCCCCGGCCTCCTGATAGGCCCGGGTGCGCTGGATAACCTGCGACAAGGATTGCACCCCGGCATGGGTTCGGGCGATGAGTGCCAGGCTGCGGTCCTGCCGCGCCCGCTGCGCGGCGCGCAGTTTGCCGACGGCTTCCTCGACACTGATCAGCTCCGACAGCGGCTCTTCGAAGCGCGCCGGCAGCAGGGTGTCCTCAAGGGTCAGGGCGGCGACCCCGGCCCGTTCCAGCTCGGCGACACAGCGCATCACATTGAGCGCGTTGCCGTAACCATGGTCGGCATCGGCGATCACCGGCAGGCGCGACACCCGGCCGATGCGGGTGGCCTGCTCGACGAACTCGCTCAAGGTCAGCAGGGCGATGTCCGGCGCGCCCAGCACCTGCAACGAGGCCACCGAGCCACCGAGGATGCCGACCTCGAAGTCAAGGTCGGCGGCGATGCGCGCGGAAAGGGGGTCGAACACCGAAGCGGTACGCTGGCAGGCCGGGCGGGCGAGCAGGCCACGGAAGGTCTCGCGCAGTGCGTGATGACTGGCTGGATACATGGCGATATCTCGTTGTTCTGTAAAGAAGGGAACGGCCGACCGGTGCTGCGTGGGCACCGGTCGGTCGTGGTCTTACTTGATGAAACGCACCTGCGCGTTGATCTTCTCGATCACCGAGCCCTTGCGTTCGTTGAAGCGCTTCTTGTTCTGTTCGAACAGATTGTTGCCCTTGGTATCGATGGAAATGATCAGCGGGCCGAACTCGCGCACGCGGTTGACCCACAGGGTCTCGGGCATGCCCAGGTCCTGCCATTCGGCACGTTCGATCTCTTCCACCTTGGTGGCCGCGAGCACCGCGCAACCGCCGGGGAACACCGCATGCACTGCCTTGTTCTCCAGGCAGCCGGTGGTGGTTTCCGGGCCCATGCCGCCCTTGCCGACGATCAGCTTGACGCCGGTCTGCTCGATGAATTCCTTCTCGAACTTCTCCATGCGCATGCTGGTGGTCGGGCCGATGGAGACCATCTCGAAACTGCCATCGTCCTTCTTCTTGACGATGGGGCCGGCGTGGAAGATCGCGCCACCGCGCAGGTCCACCGGCAGTTCGCGGCCCAGTTCGATCAGGCGCCGGTGCGCGACGTCGCGGCAAGTCACCAGTTGGCCGGTGAGGTAGACCACGTCGCCCACGTTGAGCTCGGCCAGGTCTTCGTCTTTGATCGGGGTGCTGAGGATCTTTTTCACAGAACTACACCTTCATGGGAAAGGATGTCGTAGGACAGGTCGGCGTTGATGCGGATCTTGCCGCGGCGGTGGGCCCAGCAGCCGGTGGATACGGCAACACCGATGGTCGAAGGGTGACGGGCCGAGGACTCGATGTTCACCCCCATCACGCTGCTGTTGCCGGTCAGGCCCTGGGGCCCGATGCCGATTTCGTTCAGGCCTTCTTCCAGCAGCTTTTCCATCAGCGCCGCGCTTTCGTTCGGGTGGCTGGAGTCCACTTCACGCAGGATCGCTTTCTTCGACAGGCGCGCGGCGGTTTCGACCGAGGTCGAGACACCTACGCCGACCAGCAGCGGCGGACAGGCATTGACGCCGCGGGAGGTGATCACGTCGAAGACGAATTCGGTCACCCCTTCGTAGCCCTGGCCGGGCATCAGCACCTTGGCCGAGCCGGGCAGGGTGCAGCCGCCACCGGCCATGTACACGTCGACGATGGCGTAGTCGGCATCCGGGATGATTTCCCAGTCCAGCCACGGGATCTTCGAGCCGGTATTGGTCCCGGTGTTCTTCTCGACGAAGGTCTCCACGGCGTTGTGGCGCAGCGGGCCCTGGATGGTCGCCTCCTTCGTGGCGTTCTCCAGGATGCTCTCCATCTCGCCCAGCAGCGGGAAGCGCGCTCCGGCCGAGACGAAGTACTGGATCACCCCGGTGTCCTGGCAGCTCGGGCGGTTGAGCTTGTCGGCATAGTCCTGGTTCTCGGCCATGGAGTCGTACACGGCGATGGCCAGGGGGTTGGTTTCCGCCGCACGCAGCTTGGCGGTCTTGGCCTTGACGTCCCTGGGCAGGCGCTTGCCGATGTAGGCGGTGAATTTCGCCAGGGTATCGGTGAGCGACTGGACGGCTTCTTCTCTTTCCACGGTTTATCTCCTTACAGCATCACAAGGCGGGTGGGTTCGGGGGCAGGTCATGCACCGCTGGCGGTGGTCGCCGGTGTCACGGTCTGGTTGTTGTGCAGCGCGGGGGCTGCCTCTGCACGGTGTGCTTCGGCTTCGGGCTGGCCGTCGAGGACGCGGTTGAGCTGGGCGCTGTCCAGCGCGCCGACCCATTTGGCGATCGCCAGGGTGCCGACGGCGTTGCCGATGGTGTTGGTGATGGCGCGGGCTTCGGACATGAAGCGGTCCACGCCGAGCAGCAGGACCATGCCGGCCACCGGGATACTGCCCAGCGACGCCAGGGTCGCGGCCAGGGTGATGAAGCCGGAGCCGGTCACCCCGGCCGAACCCTTGGAGGTGAGCAGCAGCACGCCGAGGACGATGAGCTGGTCGGTCAGGCTCAGCGGCGTGTTGGTGGCCTGGGCGATGAAGATCGCCGCCATGGTGTAGTAGATGCACTGGCCATCGGGGTTGAAGGTCAGCCCGGACGGAATCACCAGGCCCACCACCGGTTTCGATACGCCGGCCTTTTCCAGCTTGCCCATCAGTTGTGGCACCACCGATTCCGAGGAACTGGTGCCGAGCACGGTGAACAGTTCTTCCTTCAGGTATTTCAGGAATTTCCACAGGCTGAAGCCGGACAGGCGGGCGACGAAGCCCAGCACGATCACCACAAACAGGAAGCAGGTGATGTACATGGTCGCCATCAGCTTGCCGAGGGACACGATCGAGCCCAGTCCGTACTTGCCGACGGTGAAGGCCATGGCGCCGCAGGCCGCCAGCGGGGCGACGCGCATGACCATGCCGACGATGTGGAACATGCCGTGGGAGAAGCTTTCCAGCACGTCCACCACCGGTTTGCCGCGCTCGCCCAGATGGGCCAGGGCGATGCCCAGCAGGGTCGAGAACAGCAGGATCGGCAGGATCTCGTTCTTGGCGAAGGCGTCGGTGACGCTGGCCGGGATGATATGCAGGAGGAAGTCGGTGAAGCTGCCGGAGCCGGCCGCTGCCGCCGAGGTGTAGCTGGCGATGCTCTTGGTATCCAGGGTCGCCGGGTCGACGTTCATGCCCACGCCGGGCTGCGCCAGGTTGACCACCACAAGGCCCAGCACCAGGGCGAAGGTGGACAGCACTTCGAAGTAGATCAGGGCGCGGGCGCCGACCCGGCCCAGTTCCTTCATGTTTTCCATTTTGGCGATGCCGAGCACCACCGTGGCGAAGATGATCGGCGCGAAGACCATCTTGATCAGTTTTATGAAGGCATCGCCCAAGGGCTTGAGATCGACGCCGACTTCGGGCCAGAACACCCCGAGGGCGATACCGAGGCTGACGCCGATCAGGACCTGCACATACAACTTGCCTAGAACTTTCATGGCCGTTTTTCTCCGCTTTATTGTTGTGAGTCGGATTTTTTCTTGTCGGCCGGGCTTGTCGCGCCGCTGCGACCAGGCAAGTCGCGGCGGCGGGATAGCCCAGGTTTCGTGTGGGTAATCACGGGAGGGAAAGTTAAAGGTTTTTCTGAAACGTGGTAATACAATGAATTTCACTTCATTGTTTACCTGAGGTTACTAATGAGTCCGGTCTCGGAATTGGCCTTCTTTATCCAGCTGGTGCGCCTTGGCAGCCTGGCGGCGACGGCCAGGGAGCTGAACCTGACCCCGCCGGCGGTTTCCAAGCGCCTGGCCCAGCTGGAGCAGCGCCTGGGCGTGCGCCTGCTCAACCGCACCACGCGCAGCATCAGCCTCACCGCCGAGGGCGAGCTGTACCTGGTCAACGCCCAGCGTATCGTCGGCGAGATCGAGGAAATGGAGCGCCAGGTCTCCAGCAGCCGGGCCGAGCCCAAGGGCCTGTTGCGGGTCAATGCGCCGCTGGGCTTCGGGCGCACGCACGTGGGGCCGGCGATTTCTTCCTTCGTCCAGCGGCATCCGGAAGTGGAGGTGCAATTGCAACTTACCGACCGGCCGATCAACCTGCCGGACGATGCCATCGATGTAGCGATCCGCTTCGGCGACCTGCCGGACTCGCGCTTGATCGCGCGCAAGATCGCCAGCAACCGTCGGCGCCTGTGTGCCGCGCCGGCCTACCTGGCGCGCTGCGGCACCCCTGAAACCCCCAGGGACCTGGCCAGCCACCACTGCATCGTGTTGCGCCAGAACGACGCCGCCTTCGGCAGTTGGCGCCTGAGCCGGGGCAAGCAGGCGGAATCGGTCAAGGTGCGCGGCGGGCTCAGCACCAACGATGGCGAAGTCGCCTTGAACTGGGCGCTGGAGGGGCATGGCATCCTGATGCGGGCCGAGTGGAACCTGGCGCGCTACCTGCGTTCCGGTGAGCTGGTGGAGGTGCTGGGCGACTACGAGACACCACCTGCCGATATCTATGCGGTGTACCTGGAGCGCCTGAACCTGTCGGCCAAGGTGTCGTTCTTCATCGAACACCTGCGTGCCTTCTTCGAGCGTGAAGCCTGGAAGTGAGGCCAAGGAAAAATATGGTCCGGGCAGAGGAAAAACCTCGGTCGGGGTTTTCCACGGCTAGGGTAAGGTGATGGGTAAACCTGCCAGGAGAAGTTCACGTGGCGTCCTACACCCTGCGACAACTCAAGTATTTCGTCACCACGGTGGAGGCTGGCAGCGTTGCCGAGGCCTCGCGCCAGCTGTACATCGCCCAGCCGTCGATTTCCACGGCGATCAAGAGCCTGGAAGAGAGCTTCGGCGTGCAGTTGTTCATCCGCCATCACGCCCAGGGCGTCTCGCTGACCCCCAGTGGCAAGCGCTTCTATGCCAAGACCAAGTCGCTGCTGCAGATGGCCCGGGAGTTCGAGCAGAACGCCCTGGCCGACAACGACACCGTGGCCGGGCAGATCGATATCGGCGTATTCGAAACCGTCGCGCCGTTGTACCTGCCGCGTCTGATCGCCGGGTTCCGCGAGCGTTATCCCGGCGTGGACATCCGCATGCGCGACGGCGAGCAGCAGGAGCTGGTGCAGGGGCTGACCTCGGGGGCGTTCGACCTGGCCTTCCTGTACGACCACTACCTGGACAACACCATCGAGACCGAACCGCTGATGCCGCCGCAGAAGCCCTATGTGCTGCTGCCGCAAAAGCATCGTTTCGCCAGCCAGGCCCAGGTATCACTGCGCGACCTGTGTCCGGAGCCGATGATCCTGCTCGACGTCGCGCCGAGCCGGACCTACTTCGTCAGCCTGTTCAACGACCTCGGGCTGACCCCGAACATCGTCTTCAGCTCGCCGTCGATCGAGATGGTACGGGGCATGGTAGGGCAGGGTTTCGGCTTCTCGCTGCTGGTCACCCGGCCGAGCTCGGAATGCACCTATGACGGGCAGAAAGTGGTGGCGGTGGACATCGCCGAGCCGGTGGAATTGTCCGGACTGGTCACGGCCAAGCTGAAGCGGGTGCAGTTGACCCGGCCGGCGCAGTTGTTCGTGGATTTCTGCAGGGAAGAACTCTCCGGGCTTTCCTGAATCGGCTGGCCCAAAACCCTGTGGGAGCTGGCTTGCCAGCGATTTGGCCGTCGACAACAAAGATGTTGTCCAGTCGGGCCTCATCGCTGGCAAGCCAGCTCCCACAGGAGGGTGCATGGTCTTGCGGTCTTGCTTACTCCGGAATCACCGCGATCACATCGATCTCCATCAACCACTCCGCCTGCGCCAGCCCGGCCACCACCAGGCCGGTGGAGATCGGGAATACGCCCTTGAGCCATTTGCCCACTTCCCGGTATACCGGTTCGCGGAAGCGCGGGTCGGTGATGTAGGTGGTGGTCTTGACGATATGGCTCAGGTCCGAACCCGCTTCTTCCAGCAGTTGCTTGACGTTCTTCATCGCTTGTTCGGCCTGCGCGCGCGGGTCGCCGAGGCCCACCAGGTTGCCTTCGAAATCGGTCCCCACCTGGCCCCGTACGTACACGGTATTACCGGCACGTACGGCCTGGCACAGGTCGTTGTCGAGGGTCTGGTTGGGGTAGGTGGCCTTGGTGTTGAACATGCGGATGCGGGTATGGGTTGGCATCAGTTGACTCCTTCGAGAGCAGCGTTTTCAGACGATTCGGTAGCGGCGGCGGACTGGCGCTGGGCCTTGTCGCGGTAGGCCAGGTAGGTGCGCTGGGTGGCGATGTGCCCGGCCACGTGCTTGGCGTCGTGCCACACGCCCCAGATGAACGAGGAGCCACGGCGCGACAGCCATGGCAGCCCCAGGAAGTAAACGCCGGGCTCGCTGGACACGCCGCGCTGGTGCCTGGGTTTGCCGTTGGCATCGAAGGCATCCACCGCCAGCCAGCTGAAGTCCAGGCCGTAGCCGGTGGCCCAGATCACGCTGGTGACGCCGGCCTTGGCCAGGTCCAGTTCGAGGATCGGCCGGGTCATGCATTCAGGATCGGCCAGGCGCATGCGGGCCTGCGGTTCTTCCGGCAGGTCGAGGCCGTTGCGTTCGATGTAGGCGTCGGCAGCGTCCAGCAGCGCCAGGTAGTTCTCATCGCCGAGACGGATGTTGTCCACCAGGTTGTCCTGGAAGCGCACGACCCCATCCTGGAACGATTGGGTCAGGCCGACCAGGGTCATGCCCTGGTGGGCCAGGGCGCGGAAGTCCACGGTATGGCCGCCGCGGGCGCCGCTGACGGCGATGGTCACGTGCTCGCGGCCGGGCTTCATGATTTCCGCGTCCCATTCGCCGAGCACACCCAGCCACCAGCAGAAATCGCGGTTGCGATAGGCGCGCGGCGGGCGGTCGTGGGCACCCACCGAAAGATAGACCTTGCGCCCGGCACGCATCAGTTCGTCGGCGATCTGCACACCGGAAGAACCGGCGCCCACCACCAGCACCGCGCCCTCGGGCAACTGCTGCGGATTGAAGTAGGCGGCCGAGTGGATCTGGTGCAGCGCCGGATCCTTCGGCGCGATGGCCGGGATCACCGGGCGCTGGAACGGGCCGGTCGCGGCAACCACGCGGGCAGCATGCAGCGTGCCTTCGCTGGTTTCGATGGTAAAGCCCGGGCGATCGGCGTTGCGGGTGACCTTTTTCACCTCGACGCCGGTGCGGATCGGCAGGTCGTACTTGCGCACGTAGGCTTCGAAGTAATCGGCGACCTGGTCCTTGCCGGCGAAGGCGTCGGCGTCGAGGTCGAATTCCAGGCCGGGGAAGCGGTCGTGCCAGACCGGGCCGTTGGCCACCAGCGAATCCCAGCGGCCGGTGCGCCACGCTTCGGCGATGCGATTGCGCTCCAGCACCAGGTGCGGCACGCCGAGCTTGCTCAGGTGTTCGCTCATGGCCACCCCGGCCTGTCCGGCGCCGACCACCAGGGTATCGATTTCAAGGTTGTTCAAAGTCATGCCCATTGCCCTTTCTCCAGGCGTTGTGTTCGGGGACGGTCGGAGAACCGCCGTTGCCTGGGGCCAGACTAGGGAAGCGCAGGAAAAGGCGAAAATAGTTAATAACTGGGGGTTGGCGATAAAAAGCCGAGGGTGGGTGCCCTGGCGGGGCCAGGCCAGTTTTTTCCTTCTCCCAAGCCATAAATCCGCGAATTTCCCGCTCCACTGCGGCCAGCCACAATGCTCTCTGAACCAGACCTTCAAGGAGCCCCTGCATGACCTTCTCCATCATTGGCCGCTGCCCCGAAACCGGCCAGGTCGGCATCGCCATCAGTTCCTCCAGCATCGCCGTCGGCGCCCGCTGCCCCTGGGTGCGTGCCGGCGTCGGCGCGGTGTCGACGCAGAACATCACCCTGCCAGCCCTCGGCCCGCAGATCCTCGATCTGCTCGAGCGTGAGCAGAGCGCGCCTGCCGATGCCCTGGAGCGAGCGCTCGGCGCCAACGGTTGGAGCCAGTACCGCCAGGTCACGGTGATCGACAGCCAGGGCCGGGTCGCGCTGTTCACCGGCAGCGAAGCCTTGGGTGTGCACCATGCAGTGGCCGGCGAGCAGTGCGCGGCGGCGGGCAACCTGCTTTCCGGGCGCCACGTGATCGAAGCCATGGTCAGCGCCTTCGAACAGGCCGACGGCCAGCTTCCCGACCGCCTGCTGGCCGCGATGCATGCCGCCATGGCCGCCGGTGGCGAGGCCGGCCCGGTGCATTCGGCGGCGCTGAAGGTGGCAGGGGAACTGACCTGGCCGCTGGTGGACCTGCGCGTGGACTGGGCCGACGAAGACCCCATCGGCCAGCTCGATGCCCTGTGGCAGGCCTACCGCCCGCAGATGCAGGACTACGTGACCCGCGCCCTCGACCCCACCGCCGCGCCGAGCTACGGAGTGCCGGGCGATGAATGACGCGAACAGCCGTGGCCTGCTGGCGCGCTTGATCGCCTTCCCGACGGTCAGCCGCGACTCCAACCTGGAACTGATCGCCTTTATCCGCGACTACCTGGCCAGTCATGGCGTGGACAGCGAGCTGTTTCTCAACGACGAGGGCACCAAGGCCAATCTGTTCGCCACCATCGGCCCTCGGGACCGTGGCGGCGTGGTGCTGTCCGGGCATACCGACGTGGTGCCAGTGGACGGCCAGGCGTGGACGGTCGAGCCCTTTGCCATGAGCGAGCGCGACGGCCGCCTGTATGGCCGCGGCGCCGCCGACATGAAGGGCTTCATCGCCTGCGTGCTGGCGGCGGTCCCGGCCTTCGTCGCCGCGCCGCTGCGCACCCCGGTGCACCTGGCGTTTTCCTATGACGAAGAAGTCGGCTGCCTCGGCGTGCGTTCGATGCTCGCCGCCCTGGAGCAGCGCCCGCACAAGCCGGTGCTGTGCCTGATCGGCGAGCCCACCGAGCTCAAGCCGGTCCTCGGCCACAAGGGCAAGCTGGCCATGCGTTGCCAGGTGCATGGCGCGGCCTGCCATTCGGCCTACGCACCCTATGGCGTGAACGCCATCGAATATGCGGCGCGCCTGATCGGCAAGCTCGGCGAGATCGGCGAACGCCTGGCCGCTCCCGAACTGCACGACGAACGCTTCGATCCGCCGTTCTCCACGGTGCAGACCGGCGTGATCAAGGGTGGCCGGGCGCTGAATATCGTCCCGGCGGAATGCGAGTTCGATTTCGAGGTACGGGCCTTGCCGGGCTTCGATGCGCAGGTGGTAGCGGATGAACTGGAGCGTTTTGCCGAGGCGGAACTGGTACCGAAGATGCAGGCGGTAGAGCCCGCTACCGGTGTCAGCCTGCGACCGCTGAGCGCCTATCCGGGGCTGGCCACCGCGCCTGATAGCGAGGCGGCCAGGGTGCTGGCGATGCTCAGTGGTTCCGACGGGTTCGGCACCGTGGCTTTCGGTACCGAGGGTGGGCTTTTCGAGCAGGCAGGGATTCCCACCGTGGTGTGCGGGCCGGGGAGCATGGACCAGGGACACAAGCCGGATGAGTTCGTCAGCCTGGAGCAATTGCGCGGGTGTGACGAGATGCTGGGGCGGTTGCTGGTTTATTTGCGGGGGTGAGCTGCCGATGCCGCGCTCAATGGCCGGGTCAAGTTCTGTTGCATATGTCTGGAAACTTCACCGATTTCCGACTTTCTTGTAGGCAATTTCCCAAGCATACTCCCGACCCCCGCTTGGTGGTTGCGTCCCTGGGAAACCCTGCCTAGTCTTCGCCGGTCGTCGCACATCGACGACACGGATTAGCAGTCCGAATGGCTAGTGCACTCCAGCGACGCTTGTAATGGCGGCTGTGCGTGTGGGCACCTTCGGGTGCGCCGGGTCTCCTAGCCCTCGGTCTGCTAACCCACGTACAGCTGCCACCCACTCGTTTAGCGGCGAGTCGGTGACCGCATCACCCGGCTAGGAGTTACACCATGAAAAAGCTCGTCCCCGATCCACCCCCGACCCTCTGCGTCGGCCCCGGCCTCTCTCATGAAGACGCCATCCAGCGGGCAACCGAACACCTCGTCAAAGCCATCCAGTACGCCGCCTGCCTTCCCGACCTGCCCAATGACCGCCACCAGGAATTGCTCAGTGACGCGTTGCTGAACATGAGGATTTGCAAAGCATTGCTGACGCTATCGGTGTCAGCTTCGCCGCTGACCGTAGCGGTATGAAAAAAGGCCGCGGAGCAAACCTCCGCGGCCTTTGCGTTCAGGCCCTGCGTGCGATCAGTGCGCAGCCGCCAGCCTGGCGCTGGTCTGCCGCCGGCGATACGCGCTGTCCCGGGTCGCCAGCCAGTAGTACAGCGGCGAGGTGACCAGCAGCCCGACCAGCCACGACAGGTCGGCGCCATCGATATGCGCCGAGACCGGGCCGACATACAGCGGGGTATTCATGAACGGAATCTGCACCAGGATGCCGATGGCGTAGGCCAGCAACGCCTGCGGGTTGTAACGGCCATAGATGCCGCCATCGACCTTGAAGATCGAGGCGATGTCGTAGTCGCCCTTGTGGATCGCGTAGAAGTCGATGAGGTTGATCGCCGTCCACGGCACCAGCACCACCAGCAGCACCAGGACCATATCGACGAAGTGGCCGATGAAGTCCGCCGAGGCGAACACCGCCACCACGCAGCAACCCAGCAGCACCACCAGCGACAGCACGGCGCGGCTTTTCGCGGTAGGGATCCAGCGATACGCGAAGGTCTGCACCAGTGTGATCAGCGACAGCACCGCGCCATACAGGTTGAGGGCGTTATGGCTGATCACGCTGAGCAGGAACAGCACCAGCATCAGCGGACCGATGGCGCCGGTGGCGAGCTTGACCGCGTCCATGCTGTCCATGCCGGCCGGCACCGCCAGTACCGCGACGGCACCGAACACGAAGGACAGGCTCGAACCCAGGGCCGAGCCCAGGTAGGTGGTCCAGAAGGTCGCCGCCACCGGCACGTTGGCCGGCAGGTAGCGCGAATAGTCGGACACGTAGGGGGCGAAGGCGATCTGCCACAGCGCGGCGAGGGACACCGTGGCCAGCCAGCCGGACAGGTTGAAGCTGCCGCGGGTGAGGAAGTCATCGGACTGCACGTGGCTGAGGATGTAGCCGAAGCCCACCACGATACCGATGCCCAGTACCCAGGTGCCGATGCGGTTGAGTACGTGGATGAAGCGGTAGCCGATGATGCCGATGATTCCCGAGCCGAGGGCGCCGATCACGATGCCCACCGGCACCGGGATGCTCTCGGCCACGCCATGCAAGGACTTGCCGGCCAGGACGATATTGGAGGCGAAGAAGCCGATGTACATCAGGCCGGCGATCACCACCACCAGCAGGGCGCCGAGGGAGCCGAACTGGGCGCGGCTCTGGATCATCTGCGGGATGCCCATTTGCGGGCCCTGGGCCGAATGCAGGGCCATCAACACACCGCCGAGCAGGTGGCCGACGAGGATCGCGACGATGCCCCAGACCAGGTTCAGGTGGAACAACTGGACCCCGAGGGCCCCGGTGACGATGGGCAACGGCGCGATATTGCCGCCGAACCAGAGGGTGAACAGGTCCCGTACCTTTCCATGGCGATCTTCGGGGGGCACGTAGCCGATCGTGTGTTTCTCGATAAGCGGTGCGGATGACGCAGCGTTGGTCATGACGGACTCCAAGGCAAGGATGAGCACGCTTGGCGCACTTCGTTTTTGTAGGAGGCCGATCTTGAGGGGGCTGGGGCGGGGGCGAAATTAGTAAATATGTGTTCTGAGGCGTTAAAAAAACTGGTGTTCATGGGCACACGCGGACCCTGTGGGAGCGGGTTCACCCGCGATTGCGATGCTGGATTCGCTGCCGCAATCGCGGGTAAACCCGCTCCCACAAGGTCCGCGTCGTCTGTCAGACCCCTTTGGTCGACGGCAGCAGCACCGTCAGGATCCCCAGCAACGGCAGGAACGAGCACAGGGTGTACACCTCGGTGATCCCGTGCAGGTCGGCCAGGTGGCCGAGCAGCGCGGCGCCGATGCCGCCGAAGCCGAACATCAGGCCGAAGAAGATCCCGGCGATCATGCCGACGTTGCCCGGCACCAGTTCCTGCGCATAGACCACGATGGCCGAGAACGCCGAGGCCATGATGAAGCCGATGATCACGCTCAGCACGCTGGTCCAGAACAGGTCGGTGTAGGGCAGCGCCAGGGTGAATGGCGCGGCACCAAGGATGGAGAACCAGATCACCGCCTTGCGGCCGATGCGGTCACCGATCGGCCCGCCGAAGAAGGTTCCCGCCGCCACTGCACCGAGGAACAGGAACAGGTGCAGTTGCGAGCTGGCTACCGACAGGTCGAATTTCTCGATCAGGTAGAAGGTGAAATAACTGGTGAAGCTGGTCATGTAGAAGTACTTGGAGAACACCAGCAGCGCGAGGATCACCAGGGCGAAGGTCACCCGGCGCCTGGACAGGCCGTGGGTGGCCTTGCTGCCGGCCTTGAGCTTGAACAGGCTCAGGTGGTGGCTGTACCAGCGGCTGAGCTTGTACAGGACGAACATCGAGAACAGCGCCACCAGGCCGAACCAGGCGGTGTGGCCCTGGCCGTAGGGAATGATGATGGCCGCGGCCAGCAGCGGGCCGAAGGCCGAGCCGGCGTTGCCGCCGACCTGGAAGGTCGATTGGGCCAGGCCGAAGCGCCCTCCCGAGGCCAGGCGGGCGATGCGCGAGGCTTCCGGATGGAAGGTGGAGGAACCGATGCCCACCAGTGCCGAGGCCAGCAGGATGGCGCCGAAGCTGCCGACGAAAGCCAGCATGATGATGCCGACCAGCGTGCAGATCGAGCCCACCGGCAGCAGCCATGGCTTGGGATGGCGGTCGGTGTGGTAGCCGACCCAGGGCTGCAGCAGCGAGGCGGTGAGCTGGAAGGTCAGGGTGATCAGGCCGATCTGGGTGAAGCTCAGGCCGTAGTTGGCCTTGAGGATCGGGTAGATCGACGGTAGTACCGCCTGGATCAGGTCATTGACCAGGTGGGCGAGGGCGCAGCCGGCGATGACCTGCATCACCAGCTGGCTGCCGGGGCTGGCAGTGGATGTGGCTGAAAGAGGGGGCGCTGCACTGGTTGTTGTAGTGGACATACGGGACCTTCCGGAAATAACTCGACACACAAGGACGAAGCGAGCCTATCCTAGGCCGCCGGGCAAGCCCTGTCTCGCGCGATTGGGACAACGGCTGTCGGGAAACGGGCAAGATAAGAGCCTGATCCATGCTCTGTAGGTAGTCTTGACGCAGTCAATGTGGGAGCGGGTTTACCCGCGATGACGTAAGTGAACCCACCATCGTCATCGCGGGTGAACCCGCTCCCACACCGAGCGCGTCAAGCCTTGCTAGTGCGGCCAGGCTTGCACCAGGAAATCCCGAACCGCCTTGATCCGCGCACTTTCCCGCAACGAACGGTGGGTACACAGCCACACCTCGCGGGTCAGCCCGGGCATGTCCATCACCAGTTCCAGTGTCGGCGTCAGTTTCGCCGTGCGTTTTTCCACGATGCCGAGCCCGGCCCCGGCGATTACCCCGTCGTAGATTCCGAGGGTCTGGTTGCAGCGCAGCCACGGCGGGGGTGCGCCGTCGAGGCCTTGCCACCAGGTTTCCAGGTCCTGGTCCAGGCGTGACTCCTCCAGGCCGACGAAGTCGAGGTTGGCCCAGTCGCGCGCGGCGAGCGCCGGGCGGTGACGGTCCAGGTAGTGGCTGGCGCCGTACAGCGCGAATTCGATCTCGCCCAGGGGCTCGGCGACCAGGTCGCGGGTTTCCGGCTCGGCATAGCGCAACGACAGGTCGGCCTCGCGTCGCGCCAGATTGACCGGGTGTGGCGTGGTCAGCACCTCCATGTCCAGCAGCGGATGGCGCGGGCGGATCGGTGCGAGCAGGGCGATCACCAGGAATGACAGCCACTCGTCGGCATTCACCCGCACCGTGCCTTCCACGTTCTCTGGCGAGTCGGCCTCGCGCAGGATCTCGTTGGCCGCGCCTTCCATTTGCTCGGCCAGGCCGGCGATACGCTGGCCGAACGCAGTGGGCAGGCAGCCGGTGGAACTGCGCTCCAGCAATTGCCCGCCGAGCTGTTCTTCCAGCGCATCCAGGCGCCGCGACAGCGTAGCGGTGCTTAGGCGCAAACGCTGGGCCGCGCGTTTGAGGTTGCCGGAGCGAACCACGGCAAGCAGGACGTGCAGGTTGTCCCATTCGAGTCGTTTCATATTTGCAACCAGTGCTTGGGATATTGGCTGTTGAGGTACGGAAATGTAGGTCATAAGCTGGCCGGGTTCAAACCTTTCCAGGAGTCATCCCATGACCACCGAAAAGACCCTGCTCACCCGCATCGTCCATGCGCTGGGCTTCGAATTCTTCGCCGTGCTGCTGTGCGCACCGACCATCGCCCTGGTGATGGGCAAGCCGCTGATGAGTGCCGGGCTGCTGACCCTGGCCATTTCGGTCACCGCCACCTTGTGGAACATGCTCTACAACGTCCTCTTCGACCGGCTGCAACGGCGCATGGGCTTCACGCGCACGCCATGGGTACGGATCGCCCATGCCCTGGGTTTCGAAGGCGGCCTGATCCTCGCTGTAGTGCCGGCGGCAGCGTGGTGGCTGTCGATCGGGCTGGTGGAGGCGTTCCTGATGGAGGTGGGCTTGCTGGTGTTCCTGCTGCCGTATACCTACCTGTACAACCTGGGCTTCGACCGGTTGCTGGAGCGGCGGCGGGGTAAGGTCGGGAAGCTGGTGTGCGGCTGAAGGCGGACGCGGACCCTGTGGGAGCGGGTTCACCCGCGATTGCTATGGTGGATTCACTACCGCAATCGCGGCGGTTCGGCGCTCCGATGAACCCGCTCCCACAGGGTCCGCGTCGTTTGAGGGCTAGCTGTCCTTGCGGAAACACAACACCTTCGAAACCAGCTTCTGACAAACCTCTCCTGCCTGGTTACGGGTCAACGACTCCACCACCACAAAGCCCCGGTCCGGCTTCGACCGCGACGGCAACAGCTCCAGCACCGTGCTGGTGACCTTGAGCACATCCCCCGGCCGGGTTGCTCGCGGCCAGCTGATTTCCCCGCCTGCCCCGATCACCCCGCGTGACAATGGCAGGCTCTGTACCAGCAGTTTCATGGTGATCGCCGCCGTGTGCCAGCCACTCGCGGCGAGCCCCTCGAAGAAGGTTTCCTTGGCGGCATCTGCCTCGATATGGAAGGGTTGTGGGTCGAATTCTGTAGCGAAACGGATGATCTGCTCGGCGTCCAGCGCATGCTCCTCGCTGACAAAAACATCGCCAACCGCCAGGTCATCCAGATAGATTGTATTTCCTGCTGGCATTTTTCCGGTCTCCTTGAGCTTCACGAGTCAGGCGTCCATCCTCCGGCTCCGCAGCCCGCCATTCAACCCCCGACGGCCCTTATGAGCGTTGAATCACACGACACCCGCGACAACGACTGGCTGCACATGCGCCGCGACGCGGAAACCGGGATCGAGAGCGTCCATGCGCATTTCGAGGGCCATGCCTACGATCCCCATGACCACGACGAAATGCTGCTGGGCGTGACCCAGCAGGGCGTGCAGCAATTCAGTTGCCACCGCTCGCTGCACGTGAGCACGCCGGGCCGGGCCATCCTGATCGAGCCCGGTGCCGTGCATGACGGTCATGCCCCGGAGGCCGAGGGCTTTACCTACGCCATGCTGTACCTGCCGCAACCCTTCGTCAGCAGCATCACCGAGCGCCTCGGCATCGGCGATGCGTCCAGCCTGCAGGCGGCCTTCCACAGCACCCTGACCGACGATGCGCAGCTGATCGGCGCGATCCAGCAGGCGTTCCATGCCCTGCACAACAACGAGGGGCGGCTGGCAAGAGACCAGGGCATTGACCACCTGCTCGGCACGCTGGCGCGTCATGTCTGCCTCAAGCCGGCTTCGCTGCGCCGCGATTCGCCGCAGGAACTGCAACGGGCACGGGATTTCCTGCACGCGCAGATGGCCTATGACGTCAGCCTCGAAGAGCTGTCGACCTTCTCCGGCGTCGATCGGTTTCGCCTGACCCGGCAATTCAAGAAAGCCTTCGGCCAGTCGCCTCACGCCTACCTGGTACGCCTGCGCCTGCGCACGGCACGGGCCCTGTTGGCGCGCGGCATGAAACCGGCGGAAGTGGCGGCGCAGACCGGCTTCTCCGACCAGAGCCACCTCGGCGTATGGTTCCGCCGCGCCTTCCGCATGACCCCGGCGGCTTATCGCCGACAGTGCACAAACCTTACAGACTGACCCGCCTCCCGACTCCGATCATGGCGCCTCGCCTTTGATTTGGAGTTTTCCCGATGTTCGATAGCAAAGTAGCCATTGTCGTACGCAACGACCTTGCCATCTGGCAGCGCCTGAATGTGGTGGCCTTTCTTTCCACCGGTATCGCCGCTGCCGCGCCCGAGGTCATGGGCGAGCCCTATGTGGATGCCGCCGGCAACCGCTACGGCAAGCTGTTCGGCCAGCCGATGATGATCTTCGAAGGCGATCTGGCCGGGTTGCAGAAGGCGCATCGTATCGGCCTGGAGCGCGGCCTGACCTTGTCGCCCTACGTCCAGGCGATGTTCGCCACCGGCCATGACGCGGCCAATCGCGAGGTGTTCCTCGCCGAGGATCCGTCCAGCCTGAACCTGGTGGGCCTGGCCCTGCGCGGGCCGAAGAAGGCCGTGGACAAGGCGTTGAAGGGGCTCGCATTGCATGGCTGAGTTCACTGGAATGAGTACCGTGACGCTGTGGGGCTTCTGGTGCTTCGCCATGGTCTTCGTGGTGATTCCCGGCCCGGACTGGGCCTACGCGATCGCCGAAGGGCTGCGTGGCAAGGGGGTAATGGCGGCTGTGGCCGGGTTGCTTGCCGGCTATGTCGCCTTGACGCTGGTGGTGGCGGGCGGCTTCGAGGTGCTGGTGGCGGGCAACACCACCTTTGTCACTGGCTTGAGCCTGGTGGGCGCGGCCTATCTGGCCTGGCTCGGCGTGGGGCTGTTGCGCAATCCGCCGGTGGCGCAGGCGGGGGCCGAGGCGGGAGCGACCAGCCGGCTCGGACAGTTCGTGCGCGGCGCGCTGGTCAGCGGGTTGAATCCGAAGGGCTTCCTGTTCTTCGTCGCCTTTGTCCCGCCCTGGACCAATCCCCAGGCGGGGCTGGGCATCGCCGGGCAGATCGTGGTGCTGGGGCTGATCTACACGGCCAGTTGCGCGGTGGTGTATTCGCTGGTCGGGTTGGGCGCCGGGGTGGCGCTGCGCTCGCGGCCAGCGGCGACGCGCTGGGTCGGGCGAGTATCGGGTGGGGCGATGCTGGTGCTGGCGGTGATGCTGGTGTGCTCGGAGAGCGGGTTGGTGTGATGTTGATAGTGATGGCCTCATCGCCGGCAACGCCGGCTCCCACAGGTTCGCGTGCACCGCCAACCCTGTGGGAGCCGGCGTTGCCGGCGATGAGGCCCTGACAGTCACCAGACAACATGCCTTGGCAACGCTTCCCTAATGCATATAATGCGAACCACTCCCATTCGCATACCCTGACGCTCATGCCCGATTCCACCTCCAACCCCGAACTGATCGGGGCCCTGGCGCTGCATTACGATGATCTGGTCGCCTATATCCGCCGGCGCTTCCAGGGCAGCCAGTTCGCCCGCGAGGTGGTGCATGACGTCTGCGTGCAGTTGCTGGAGAAGCCCCCGCAGCAGCCGGTGAAGCTGCCGTTCGCCTTCCTGCGCAAGGTGTCCTTCAACAAGGCCATCGACCGCCGCCGCGCCGATAACAGCCGTGCGGCGTTGATCGATTTCACACCGGACGTCCCCGACTGGCATGTGCACGACCTCGACGGCGCCGCCAGCCTCGACTTCGAGCAGCAACTGCATGCTTTGCTGGCCATCGTCGACAGCCTGCCGGCCCGGGCCCGCCAGGTGTTCCTGTTGCACCGCATTCACGGCATGCCACAGAAGGAGATCGCCGCCGAGCTGGGCATTTCCCTGAATATGGTCACCCAGCATTTCTCCCGCGCCATGCACACCATCGCCCGCCAGTGGGAACCGGCCCGCCGGGCGCTGGCGACGGCATGACAGACGCCCGCAAACCCGCCGATGCCCTGACGCCTTTCGAGCAGGCCCTGCGCGAGCGCGTCCCGTCCCGCGAAGCCCTGCTTGCCGAAGCCAAGGCCCAGAGCACCCGCCAGCGCCAACGCAAGCGCGCCCTCGGTGGCGGGCTGTCGGTGTTGCTGCTGGCTGCAGCGGCCTGGGCCTTCGATCCGTCGTACTACAGCGACGAGGTGCGCGTCGCCATCGGCCAGCGCGAGCGCCTGACCCTGGCCGACGGCAGCCAGCTGGTCCTCGACAGCAACAGCCACCTGCGCATCGAGCACCGCCTGCGCAGCCGCCAGTTCGAGCTGCTGCAGGGCGAAGCGACCTTCACCGTGGCCCACGGCCCACAGCCCTTCATCGTGCGCAGCCAGGGCATCGCCGTGCGCGATATCGGCACCGTGTTCAACGTGCGCAGCGACAGCCGCGGCGTCGCCGTGGCGGTGGTGGACGGCGAGGTGGAGGTCTCCAGCACCGCCGTCGCTGCACAGCGTCTGCTCGGTGGCCAGCAGGTGCAGGCCAGGGACGCGCAGATCGGCCAGGTCACCCCGGTGGACCCGGCGAGGGTCATCGCCTGGCAACAGGGCAAGCTGCGCTTCGACGGCACGCCGTTGCGCGAGGTGATCGTCGACCTGCAACGCTATCGCCAGGCGCCGATCCACCTGTTCGACAGCCGGGCTGCCGGCCAGCGGCTTTCCGGTGAGTTCGACAGTGCTGCGGTGGAGCCGCTGCTCGATCTGCTGCCGTCGATCCTGCCGATCAATGTGGAGCGTGCTGCCGATGGCCAGGTGTCGATCCGCAGTCGTTGATGGAAAAGAGAATATTTTTCATTCCTGGCCTCAACATTTTTCCGGTCCCATTCGCCACTCCCTGTGAGCGTCGATTCAGAACGCGTTTTTCGACTGCACTATCGGGGAGTCCAATGAGCATCTACACCACATCGCGCCGCTTGCGCCGCCTGTCGTTGCTGGCCGTCAGCATCACCCTGGCAACCAGCCTGCAGGCCCAGGAGGCCCGGCATGCCGTGAGCCTGCCGGCCCAGCCGCTGGACCAGGCCCTGAATGCCCTGGCCGGGCAGACCGGGGCGCGCATCCTGTTCGCCACCGACAGCGCCGAGGGTCTTCAGGCGCCGGCCCTGAGTGGCGACGTCACGGTGGAGCAGGCCCTGCAACGGCTGCTGCGTGGCAGCCGGTTGAAACTGCAGAGAACCGGGGACGGCAGCTACCTGGTGTCCAGCCCGGCTTCGGCCGACGACGGTGCGCTGCAACTGGACGCCACCAGCATCAATGCCAGCGGCCTTGGCGCCACCAGCGAGCGTACTGGCTCCTACACCACCGGGACCATGAGCAGCGGCACCAAGCTGGCCCTGACCCCGCGGGAAACCCCGCAGTCGGTGAGCGTGGTGACCCGCCAGCGCATCGAGGACCAGGCCATGACCACCCTCGGCGATGCGGTGAAGTACACCACCGGCCTGACCCTGACCAAGTGGGGCGGCGAGCGCGAGCGCTTCAACTCCCGGGGCTTCCAGCTGAACAACCTGATGGTCGACGGCATTCCGGTGGCTTACGACGAAGCCAGCCTGTCCACCGGTCTGTTGTCCATGTACGACCGGGTCGAAGTGGTGCGTGGCGCCTCGGGCCTGATGGAGGGCGCGGGTTCCCCGGGCGGCTCGATCAACCTGGTGCGCAAGCGGCCCACCGGAACCTTCCAGGGCAGCATCACCGCCGGTGCCGGCAGTTGGGACGACTACCGCGGTGAACTGGACCTGAGCGGCCCGCTCAATGCCAGCGGTACCCTGCGCGGGCGCACCGTGCTGTCGCTGCAGGACCGCAACGCCTATATCGACGACTACCAGAACCGCCGCAGCCTGTTCTACGGCGTGCTCGAAGCCGACCTCGACGACGCCACCACGCTCGCCGTGGGCTACAGCTGGAGCCAGGACAACAACCCCGGCGCCGACTGGAACGGCCGCGGCACCAATGCCGATGGCAGCTTCCTCGATATTCCCCGCTCGACCCGGATGAGCCCGAGCTGGTCGTACTGGGACAAGGAAAGCAGCACGGTCTTCGCCGACATCACCCACCGCTTCGCCAACGACTGGACGGCGAAGTTCGCCGCCACCGCGCTGCAAAGCCAGATGGACATGTTCGGTTCCTACCTCTATCGCCCGGACGAAACCTCCCGCGACCTGGGTTTCGGCTTCGGCAAGTACCACTACGAAAACACCCAGGCCAGCCTCGACGGCTATGCCAGCGGTCCGTTCGAACTGTTCGGGCGCAGCCATGAACTGGTGGTGGGCGGCAGCTACCGCCAGCAGGATATCGACGACGGCCCTGGCGGCTGGCCCCTGGGCTTCGTCTACGAGTTCGACCCGCTGGCGTTCGATGGCAAGGGCGTGCCCAAGCCTGGCATCACCGATGCCTGGTCGCGGGACGGCAAGATCGACCAGTCCAGCGTCTACTTCACCGCGCGCTTCAGCCTGACCGACGCCCTGAAGATGGCCGCAGGCGGGCGCCTGGACTGGTACGCCTACGAACTGACCACCCACTCCGGCACCTGGACCGGCAACGACGAGTACAAGGCGACCCGGGAATTCACCCCCTACCTGGGCTTCACCTACGACCTCAGCGACACCTACACCGCCTATGCCAGCTGGACGCGGATCTTCAATCCACAGAACTACAACAGCGCCGGTGGCGGCCTGCTGGATCCGCAGGAAGGCAGCAACTACGAGGTCGGGCTCAAGGCGGAGTACTTCGACGGGCGCTTGAATGCCAGTGTCGCGCTGTTCCAGATCGACCTGGAAAACCTGCCGGTGCAGCTGGATGCCGCCACCTGCGGTGCCATGCCGGACTGCTATGGCGCGTCGGGCGAGGTGCGCAGCCGGGGCGTCGAGTTCGAGATCAGCGGCGAAGTGCTGCCGGACTGGCAACTGTCGGCCGGCTACACCTACAACTACGCCAAGCACCGCAAGCCCAATGACTATGCGCCGATCGGCACCCAGTCCAGCGGCGAGCGCTACGGTACCAACCTGCCGCTCAACCTGTTCAAGCTGGCCACCAGCTACCGCCTGCCGGGTGACTTGAATCGCTGGAAGGTCGGTGGCGGTCTGCATGTGCAGAGCGATATCTACACCAGCGCGGGCATCGAGCAGGGCGGTTACGCGGTGACCGACCTGTTCGCCAGCTACGATGTCGACCGGCACCTGACCCTGAGCCTGAACGCCAACAACATCTTCGACCGCGACTACTACTCCAGCATCATGACCACCGTTGGCGGCAATTTCGTCGGTGATCCACGTAACTATACGGTGACTGCCAAGTACCGCTTCTAACTCGGCGGGGTGCTTTCGGGCCCCATCGCAGCGATGGGGCCATCAGCAATCAGCGTGCATCCACCAGCCGGATACTGTCCCGGCCACCGCGCTTGGATTCATACAGCGCCGCATCGCTCTGTTCGATCAGCGCCGCCAGGCTGGCCGGCGGGTATTCGAAGAGGTTGGCGCCGATGCTCAGGGTCACCGGCTCCGGCGTGGCGAAGGTCGAGGCCTGCTGGCGAAAGCCTTCGCGCAGGGTGCTGCCGAGGGCGACGATGCGCTCGCTGGAGGCATTGCCCAGCAGGATCACGAACTCGTCGCCGCCCAAGCGTGCGGCCAGGGCGTCTTCCGGCAACCCGGCAAGGATCATTTCGCCCAGGCTCACCAGCAGCCGATCGCCCGCCGCATGGCCGTACAGGTCATTGACCAGCTTGAAGTTGTCGATATCGATCAGCAGCAGTGCGCCTGGCTGCTGCACCGAGACGTTTTCCAGCAGGCGTGGCGCGCGAACCTCCAGGGCGCGGCGGTTGTACAGGGTGGTCAGCGGGTCGCGGGCGGCGAGGCGGGCGATGCGTTTTTCCCGGCGGTAGCGTTCGCTGCCGGTCATCGACAGGGCGATCAGCATCAGTGCCACGGCGCCTTCCACCAGGGAGATCTGGATGATCTCGCCACGGAACGAGGCCAGGTCGAGCAGGGTCCCGGGAACCATCGCCAGGCACGCCTTGAGTACGTAGAACAGGCCGTGGCCGAGCATCACATAGCGCAACTGCACGGCGCCGACGCTGAGGGACCTGCCGTGAGGCCGCAGCAGGGCACTGGCGCGCAGGGCCAGGACACCCACCAGGCCGGCATTGAAGAAGGTCATGACCTTGGACCACCACTGGTCCTCGGGGAGCAGGAGCAGCGCGCCCCACAGCACGAAGATCAGGTACCAGGCCCGCGACAGGCGGGTTTCGGTGAAGCGCGCCACACCCAGGAGGAACAGCCAGTGGGCGGTCACCAGCAGGCCGTTGGCGAACCAGATGCCCAGCACCAGCAGGCCGCTGCTGCGCATCAGGGCCAGGGTCGAGCCGATGGTGATGGTGGCAAAGCCGGCGCTCCAGAACAGCAGCGAGTTTTCCCGCACGCTGCCCCATTCGATCGCCAGGTAAAGCGCGGCGGTCGCGGCGAGAACGACGGTGAGGACCAGCATGGTAGGGGGATCGAGCGCCATGTACTGACGGGACCTTTCTTCTTAATTACGAATGGGGCGGGATTGTAAGCTGTTGAAACGTTTTTTCGGAGCGTTGTGGAGGTTTTGTCATGCGTCTTTCGTCGTTGTGGCTGGTGGCCTCATCGATCCATGTCCGTCCCCACCCCCCGATTGTCCGTATACCGCCCCCCGCCACGGTTGTCCCTTCGTGATCCCTTGCCAAGATGGACAACAAGGACTTTCGCCGTCGGAGGAGGATGCCATTGGGTACGCTGGCCCGGGATTCAACTGCCGTCGAGGCCGTGCGCTTCGACCGCTTCATCGTTCACATCGGACAACGCCTGCTGTTGGCTGACGGCCAGCCGCTGCGCCTGGGCGGGAGGGCGCTGGACATTCTCCTGGTGTTGCTGGAGCACGCCGGCAACGTGGTGGACAAGCACACCCTGCTGGCCCGGGTCTGGCCCGACAGCGTGGTCGAGGACATCAACCTGCGGGTGCATATTGCCGCCCTGCGCCGGGCCCTCGGCGAGGGCTTCATCATCAACCTGCCCGGCCAGGGCTATCGCTTCGCTGCGCCGGTTTTGCCGGCAGAGCATGCCGCCGTGCTCGCGCCTGATGTGCCGACGGGCAACCTGCCCACCCGCCTGAGCGGCATCGTTGGTCGCGACGAGGAGCTGGCGAACCTGGCGCCGTTGCTGGCCCGGCGCCGCCTGGTGACCCTTACCGGACCGGTCGGCGTGGGCAAGACCCGACTGGCCCTGGCCGCCGCGCAGGAGCAGGGCGGACATTGGCGCGATGGCGTGTGGCTGCTGGATTTTGCCCGCGGGCAATGCGCGGACGAGGCGCTGGCGGGGTTGCTGCAGGACATGGGCCTGCAAGCGAACCCTGGGTGTACCCTTGGCGGCCTGCCAGCCTTTTTGCAGCAGCGCCGCCTGCTGCTGGTGCTGGACCATTGCGAAGCCTGCCCCGGGTTCAGCCGCCGCTTGGTCGAAGCCATGCTCGCGCTGGCGCCGGGAGTGAGCCTTCTGCTGACCTGCCGCGAAGCGCTGCGCATGCGCGGCGAGACCGTGGTTCCGGTAGCGCCTTTGGCGGTCCCCCCCGGCGACGATGCATGCAGCGTCGAGCAATTCATGAACTATGCGGCGGTGCGTCTGTTCGTTGGCTGTGCCCGGGCCCGGCAGGCGGATTTCCAGCTGCGCCCGCAGGATCTCAAGACCGTTCGCGACATCTGCCGGCAGCTCGATGGCTTGCCCCTGGCCCTGGAGCTGGCCGCCGCGCAGATCGAGGTGTTCGCCCTGGTCGGCCTGCGCGCGCAGTTGAGCGAAGGCTTGCAGGTACTCAATCGTGGCCGGCGCACCGCCGAGGCCCGGCATCAGTCGTTGAAGGCGGCGCTGGACTGGAGTTTCCAACGCCTGGGCAGTGAAGAGCAGCACGTGCTGCGCTGCCTGGCCGCCCTGGGCCGCGGGTTCAGCCTGGAGCAGGCGGTGCACCATGGCTCCAGGGTCGGCCTCGGTCCGTTGGTAACCGCCCGCGCGGTGCAGCGACTGGCCGCCAGTTCGATGTTGGCGCTCGACCCGGAATCAGCGCGCTATCGGTTGCTCAACAGTACCCGCTGGTACCTTGAGGACGCGGCCGCCAGCTATCACTCGGCACCGGCGTAGCCACCGACCTGGGGCTCGTGTTGCGCCAGGCGCTCCATCAGTTGCCGCGCGCGGCGCAGCTCGGCGGTGGCGAAGCCTTCCTGGAAGCGTCCATGCACCGCTGCCAGCAGTTGCCGCGCCGGTTGCGGCCGGCCATCTTCCAGCCACAAGCCGGCGAGGGCGGTGGCGCTGCGCAACTCCCAGGCCAGTGCCCGTTGCTTGCGCGCCAGCCCCAGGGCCTTGAGCAGCAGGTTCTCGGCTTGCTGGCGCGCCTGGGCAACACCTTCGGGCAATTGCGCTGCATAAGCGCACAGCAGGGCGGCGCTGGCCCAACCGGCATCACCGCTCTGCGCCCGTTGCAACAGGGCACTGTCCACCCGGCCCGGGACCAGGGTGGCGAGCAGGTCGCCGATCAGGCCGCCGGCCGGGCCTGCTGGCGCTGCGTCAGTCATTGCGAAGGCCCAGGCATAGTGCTCGGACCAATCGCGGAACAGCCCCACCGAATGGCGCTGCGACTGCTCGCGCAGCAGGCGCACCCGTTCCTGCGCCAGCGCGTGTTCGCCGTTGTACCAGGGAATGACGCAGCCGCTAAGGGCGAGGGTGTAGCACAGGGTGGTGCCGTGGTCGATCTGCTGCGCCAGTTGCAGTGCCTGGCTGGCGCTGCAGGCCGCCTGCTCGGGCAGGCCCTGCAGCCAGAGAATCCGCGCTTGCAGGGTCAGGGCCGCGACGCTTTGGTCGTATTGCACGCCGAAGCCATGGGTAAAGCGGTTGAGCCGGCCGCTTTGGGCCATGCGTTGCAGGGCGGCGTCGGACTCGCGCCGGGCGCCGTCCTGCGCGCCGCTGAAGTGCAGGCCCAGGCCGCGCAGGCGCTGGGCGCTGAGGGCCAGTTGCGGATCGTGGTCGAGGCCGCGCCGGTCGAAGTCATGGCTCAGTTGCAGGGCGTGCTGGTACTCGCCGCGGCTCAGGTACACCGCCATGTTCCCGGAAATCGCCCGGAGCAGGCCGGGCAGGTCGCCGTTGGCTTGCGCCAGGCGCGCGGCACTGGCGAAGGCATCGAGGGTCTGCGGTGTACCGCCGTGGTCGTGGTAGCTGAAGGTACCCATGGCCAGCTTGAGGTTGATCGCCAGGCTGCTTCCCGGGTGGGTATCGGTTTCCAGGCGCAGCAGGGCCTTGCGGATATGCCGGCCATGCTCGGACAGCAACGACAGCTCTTGCCACAACGGAGCCGAAGCGGCGGTCAGGCGTGCGGCCAGCAGGCCCGCTTCGGCATTGGCGAAGCCCCATTCCAGTGCGCCGCGCAGATCGTCGAGGCTGCGTGAATAACGTTCCAGCCATTGCTCGGGGCTGGTCCTGGCCCACTCCCGTTCGGCCTGTTGCATGATCGCCAGGCAGCGCTCGGCATGCCGCTTGAGCGTCCCGGCCAGTTCGCCCGCCTGCTGCAGCTTGTCCAGGGCGTAGCAGCGGGTGGTGTCGAGCATCCGGTAAAACACCTCTTCATCGCCGACATCGACATTCAGCAGCGACTGGCTGACCAGTTGGCTCACCGCATCGCGCACCTGGTCCGGGGCCAGGCGCTCGTCGGCGGCCAGGGTCATGGCCGAGGCCAGGCTGAAACCGCCACGGAACACGCTGAGGCGGCGCAGCACGGTGCGTTCGCTGTCTGCCAGCAACTGGAAGCTCCAGTCGAGGGTGGCGCCGAGCAGGTGCTGGCGGCGTTCATCGCCCTGGCCCGGCAATAAATGGCGGCGCAGGTCGGCGAGCAGGGCGTCCGGGCCGAGTACCGCCAGTTGCGCAGCCGCCAGTTCCAGCGCGAGCGGGATGCCGTCCAGATGCCGGCAGATGGCGACCACCGTGGCCAGGTTGGCGGCATCGAGTTCGAACTGCTCCTGATTGGCGATGGCACGTTCGACGAACAACTGCACGGCGCCGTACCTCAAGGCCTGCGCCGGATCCCCGGCAGCCTCGGGCAGCGGGCATTCCAGGGCATCCAGGCGCAGTACCGCCTCACCCTCGGCGCGCAGGCTTTCGCGGCTGGTCACCAGGACCTGCAATTGCGGCGCGCCACGCAGCAGGTGCTCGCAGAGGCTGGCCACCGAATCGACCAGGTGTTCGGCGTTGTCGATCACCAGCAGCAGGTGGCGGCCGCGCAAGTGCTCGCACAGGGCGTCCAGCGGCGCTTGGTCGGGCAGGGCGAGGCCGAGCACGCCGGCCAGGTTGCCGAGGATGGTGGACGGTGTGCCGAGCGTGCTCAGGTCGAGCAGACGGATACCGTCGCGGTACAGCCCTATCGACTGCTCGGCGACGCGCAGGGCCACGGTGGTCTTGCCGATCCCGCCCGGGCCGGCGAGAGTCAGCAGGCGCTGGCGCGACAGTTGCCCGAGCACCTGGTTGACCAGCATCTGCCGCCCGATCAGGCGGGTGCGGCGCAATGGCAGGTTGTGCGAGGCCGGCGCCGGCGCCTGGGAATCCTCCTCTTGCGCAAGCAGTGGCGCGACGAAACTGTAGCCGCGCTGGGCCACGGTAATGATGTAGCGCTGGCCGTCCTGGCCATCGCCCAGGGCCTTGCGCAGGGCCGCGATATGGACCCGCAGGCTGATCTCCTCGACCACGGTATCCGGCCACACCCGGGCCATCAGCTCGCTTTTGCCCAGCACTTCGCCGGGGCGCTCCAGCAACGCCAGGAGCAGGTCCATGGCGCGCCGGCCGAGGCGTAGGGGCCGGTCGTTCTCGACGATCAGGCGCTGGCCTGGAAAAACCCGATAAGGGCCGAACTTCACGGCCTGTTCACGGTGACGGCTCACATCCTGCTCCCGACGCTGTTCCGACTATCGGCACGAGCCTTGGCAAGGCTCTGGCCTGTGGTTTTTCAGCATGTTGGGGAGGTTTTTCCGACAAGGCAATGCCTGCTTGCGCCTTGCAGGCCTTTCGCGGCGACTAGGCTTGTCAGGCTTCGCTGTCAAAGCCCTACGGGGGCAGGGGGAATAATTAACAACGATTAACTCGTGTATCCCCCGTCCGCCCTCAAGAATTCCGCAAAAACCCCCATCGGAACGTCCACCATGACCGACCACGATGACCGCAACGACCCGACCCGGCGCCGCCTGCTCGCCGCCGGATCCCTCCTGACCGCCGCAGCGACCCTGCTGCCGCGGTTGTCCTTCGCTTCACTCACTCCAGACCAGGGACCTGCAATGAATGCCGATCTGATTCTGTTCAATGGCCGCTTCCATACCGTGGACCGGGAAAAACCCGAAGCCAGTGCCGTGGCGATCAAGGATGGGCGCTTCGTCGCCGTCGGCACCGACGCCGAAGCCATGGCTACCCGCGGCAGCGCCACCCGGGTCATCGACCTCAAGGGACGCTGCGCCATCCCCGGCCTCAATGACTCGCACCTGCACCTGATCCGCGGTGGCCTCAACTACAACCTGGAGCTGCGCTGGGAAGGCGTGCCGTCCCTGGCCGATGCCCTGCGCATGCTCAAGGACCAGGCCGAGCGTACGCCGAGCCCGCAGTGGGTACGGGTGGTCGGCGGCTGGAATGAATTCCAGTTCGCCGAAAAGCGCATGCCCACCCTGGAGGAAATCAACCAGGCGGCCCCGGACACCCCGGTGTTCATCCTGCACCTGTACGACCGCGCCTTGCTCAACCGTGCTGCGCTGCGCGTGGCGGGCTACACCAAGGACACGCCGAACCCGCCGGGTGGCGAGATCGTCCGTGATTCCCGTGGCGAGCCGACCGGCATGCTGGTGGCCCGGCCGAACGCGATGATCCTCTACTCGACCCTGGCCAAGGGGCCGAAGCTGCCCCTGGAGTACCAGATCAACTCGACCCGCCAGTTCATGCGCGAGCTCAACCGCCTCGGCCTGACCAGCGCCATCGACGCCGGCGGCGGTTTCCAGAACTACCCGGACGACTACGAGGTGATCGAGCACCTGGCCAAGGAAGACCAGTTGACGGTGCGTATCGCCTACAACCTGTTCACCCAGAAGCCCAAGGAAGAGCTGGCCGACTTCAAGAACTGGACCGGCAGCGTCAAGCTGCACCAGGGCGACGACATGCTGCGGCACAACGGTGCCGGCGAGATGCTGGTGTTCTCCGCTGCCGACTTCGAGGACTTCCTCGAACCACGCCCGGACCTGGCGCCGTCCATGGAGCAGGACCTGGAGCCGGTGGTGCGCCATCTGGTCGAGCAGCGCTGGCCGTTCCGCCTGCATGCCACCTATGACGAGTCCATCAGCCGCATGCTCGACGTGTTCGAGAAAGTAAACCGCGACATTCCGTTCAACGGCCTGCCCTGGTTCTTCGATCATGCCGAGACCATCACTCCGCGCAACATCGAGCGGGTGCGAGCCCTGGGCGGCGGTATCGCGATCCAGGACCGCATGGCCTTCCAGGGCGAGTACTTCGTCGATCGCTACGGCGCCAAGGCCGCCGAAGCCACGCCGCCGATCAAGCGCATGCTGGCCGAAGGCGTGCCGGTGGGGGCCGGGACCGACGCGACCCGGGTGTCCAGCTACAACCCGTGGACCTCGCTGTACTGGATGGTCAGCGGCCGTACGGTCGGCGGCCTGGCCCTGCACCAGGAAGGCCTGCCGCGTTCCACCGCGCTGGAGCTGTTTACCCATGGCAGCGCCTGGTTCTCTTCCGAGCAGGGCAAGAAGGGCCAGATCAAGGTCGGCCAACTGGCCGACGTGGCAGTGCTCAGCGCCGACTTCTTCAGCGTCGAGGAAGAGGCGATCAAGTGGATCGAGTCGCTGCTGACCGTGGTCGGCGGCAAGGTGGTCTATGGCGCGGGCGAGTTCGACGGGCAGGGGCCGAAGGACATCCCGGTGCTGCCGGACTGGTCGCCGGTGGTCAAGGTCCCGGGGCACTGGCGCCCGGCCTCGCCGTTGCAGGCCCAGGTGCACCAGTGCAGCGGGCCGTGCGCGGTGCATGCGCATACCCATGAACGGGCGCGCCTGTCCAATGTGCCGGTCAGCGACTTCCAGGGCTTCTGGGGCGCGTTCGGCTGTTCCTGCTTCGCTTTCTGAGTTCCACCCCGGCGCAGGCAGGGGCCTGCGCCTCTCTTACCGTCAGAGGAGTCATGAAAATGAGCAACGACTACAAACGCCTGAACAAGGATGACGCGGTGGTGTTGCTGGTGGATCACCAGACCGGGCTGATCTCGCTGGTACAGGACTTTTCGCCGAACGAATTCAAGAACAACGTGCTGGCCCTGGGCGACCTGGCCAAATTCTTCGGCCTGCCGACCATCCTCACCACCAGCTTCGAGCAGGGCCCTAACGGCCCGCTGGTACCGGAACTGAAGGAACTGTTCCCGGATGCGCCGTACATCGCCCGTCCGGGGCAGATCAACGCGTGGGACAACGAGGACTTCGTCAAGGCGATCAAGGCCACCGGGCGCAAGCAGCTGATCATCGCCGGCGTGGTGACCGACGTGTGCGTAGCCTTCCCGACCCTGTCGGCCATCGCCGAAGGTTATGAGGTGTTCGTGGTGACCGATGCGTCCGGCACCTTCAACGAGACCGTGCAGCAGGCGGCCTGGGCGCGGATGAGCGCGGCGGGTGCGCAACTGATGAACTGGTTCTCGGTGGCGTGCGAGCTGCACCGCGACTGGCGCAACGACATCGAAGGCCTGGGTAACCTGCTGTCGCAACGGATTCCCAACTATCGCAACCTGATGAACAGCTATGCCGCGTTGACCACTGCGCAGAAGTAATGCACGGCGGCGACGCGTACCCGCTCTCATGGAACAAAACATAACTTTTTGACTTGCAGGGACCTTGTGGGAGCGGGTTCATCGGAACGCCGCTCGCTCCCACAGGATACGCGTCGTGCTTTGGAACTGTTCTTTGCGCGGACTCCCACAGGGTCGCGGTGCGCTGCTCCTCGAATACATTGATGGCAAAACGCTATTTCCCCTGTCATCCCATCTCCCTACAATCGAATGCTCACTCCAGGGAGAAACGCCTTGATGTTCGATTCACCGCTTAAGTTCGGCCTATCCATTTCCGCCCGCGGGCTGATCGATGACACCTGCCTGGCGATGATTCCTGGCGCGGTCGTCGGTATCTGGGACGTTCTGCACGAGGATCATGGGCTCACCGGTGGCGAGGAGGTCTACGCACGGCTGGAGCAATGCCTACAGCCGTTGCAACAGGTACGCTCGAGCATCGCCTTGCTCGAGCGCAAGGTCGCGGCTTATCGCTTGAACCTGGACAAGTACCAGATCGCCCCGGCGCTCACGCTGATCGAATCCCTCTACCACGATTACGACCAGGCGCTGGAAAAGCTCATTCAGGGCATCCGCGAACAGTCCGCCGGCAGCCCGCAGGGCGCGGCCGACCGCTTCGTCAGCCAAGGCCGCCTGAACGGACTGGCCAGCCGCGTCGGCGAGGAACTGGGAGCGAGCCTGCTGACCCTGCAACGCATGCTCAGCACGTCCTACGCCCAGTACTTCCTCCGGCCGTTCCAGGAGGACCTGAACCAGCGCGACTTCGTTTCGTTCTTCTACCTCAGCAAATACTGCTATGCGCGTTTCTTCCTTGCTCAGGTCAAGGCGTTCCTGCTGTTGCATCTGGTCCAGGCCGACGCCTGCCAGCAGTTCCGTATCCAGAACGACCTCGACGACTTCGAGGTATTGCTGGGCCGCCAGGAAAGGGAAATGACGCACTGGCTGCCCGACGAGGTGCTGGCCTTGGTCGAGCAACTGGCACGGGAGCGCGAGGGCATGCGCGGCGCCGTGTCGGTGAGCTGGCGCTCGGGTCTGGGCGACAACGGCCTGCGCTTCGGCAGCGACGGTGGCGTGCACCCCTGCGTCGAGGTCCAGGAGTGGCGTCTGGAGCCCATCGGGGCCTTGGTCTTCAACCCGCAGGTCGACCAGCTTTTCCGCATCAAGCACGCGGTGTCCGGGAATATTCTGCAGATCGGTGGCGCGGCCGGGGTGATGGGGGTCACCGACTACAAGGCCGTCAAGGACGGCTGGAAGATCAGTTGGAACGCTGCGCATGAGGTGTTCAATCTGCAGTTCAAAAGTTACACGGGCGACGCCAACAACGACGTTCGGCTGGTTTCCCGCAGCGGGCCGAACCGATCGATGAGCGAGGTGCGCCTGGATGGCAAGCGTGTCGATCACCCCTATGAAACCGAGCAGCAGTTCTTCATCGAACCGTACTACCAGGTATTCGCCGGGCGTGACCGGATGCTGGTGGGCGAGCATCTGGTGCCCAATGGTTTCGTGATGTCGGAAGGCGGAGCCTATACCTTGCTGTACCGCTCCAACGGCTCGGTGATGCTGGTCAGGGGTTCCGATAACAAGACGGTATGGATCGCCGCCGAGCGCCATGGGCGACCACCGGCGCGCTTGATGTTGCAGCCGGACGGCAATCTCGTCGCGTATGACGTCGATGGCGCGGCCTATTGGTCTTCGGGCAAGTACTTCAAGGACCAGCAGGCCCTGTACAAGCGTTCGGTGCTGCGGGTGCGCAAGGATGGACGGGTAGAGATCCGGGTGCCGGGACAGGAGATTTTCTGGATTACGCCGCAATAAAAAAGGGGGCTGCAAGGCAGCCCCCGGGGCATCACTGCAGATGCGTTTTCAGCTCCAGCGCCGCCTGGCGCATCGCCGCCTGCACTTCCGGCACCTTGGCCAGCGGGTTGAGCAGGCCGTAGTCGTGGATCATGCCGTTGTAACGCACCGCCGTGACATCCACCCCGGCCGCATCCAGCTTGCGGGCATAGGCCTCGCCTTCGTCACGCAGCACGTCGAATTCGGCGGTCTGCACCAGCGCCGGCGGCAGGCCCTTGAGCTGTTCGGCGCTGGCGCGCAGCGGCGAGGCGTGGATGCCGGCGCGCTGGGCCTGGTCGGTGGTGTAGTTGTCCCAGAACCATTTCATCATCCCGGTGGTGAGGAAGTGGCCTTCGGCGAACTGCTTGTACGAAGCCGTCTCGAAGCTGGCATCGGTCACCGGCCACAGCAGCAACTGGAAGCGCAGTGCCGGAGCCTTCTGTTCCTTGGCCATCAGCGCGACCACCGCGGCCATGTTGCCGCCGACGCTGTTGCCGGCCACCGCCAGGCGGCTGCTGTCGACACCGATTTCCTTGCCATGCTCGGCTACCCAGCGGGTGGCGGCATAGGCCTGGTTGATCGCGGTCGGGTAGTGGGCTTCCGGCGACGGCGTGTAGTCGACATACACCGCCACCGCGCCGGAACCGACCACCAGGTCGCGGATCAGGCGCTGGTGGGTAGGGAAGTCACCCAGCACCCAGCCGCCACCGTGGAAGAACATGAACACCGGCAGCTCGCCAGCAACCTTGGCCGGGCGGACGATCTTCAGGGTGACCTTGTCCTGGCCGACGCTGATGGTCTTCTCGCTGACCTCGATCCCGGAGAGATCCACCTGGACCGAAGCCTGGGCACCGGTCAGTACCGCACGGGCGTCTTTCGGTGCCAGTTGTTCCAGCGGTTTGCCGCCGCCTTTCTCCAGGGCTTCGAGGAAGGCCTGGGTCTGCCGTTCGACGCCCGGGCTGCCGGCGGCGAACGCGTTGCCGATGGAGAGGGCGAGGAGGGTGGCGCCGAGGGTTTTGGTGACCAGTTTCATGTTGGGATTCCTTTTCTTCGCGTTAGGTATGGGCAGCAAGGTTAGATGCCATCAGCGCCGCGGGTTGGGTTTCGGCTGCGCTGTAAGGTGTGCCCAGATTATTGAGATGCGAGTAAGTGAAAAAGCCGCTATAAAGCGTTTTACTGTCCACCGGAAAGAGACAATGAACCCCTTCGAAGATATGCGAATCTTTGCCCAGGTCATGGAGTCCGGCAGCTTCACCGCTGCGGCCGACAAGCTGGGCCTGTCCAAGCAGTTCGTCAGCCGGCGCCTGATGGCCCTGGAGGAGCGCCTTGGCGTGCGCCTGCTCAACCGCTCGACCCGGCGCCTCGATCCGACGCCCCTGGGCCAGAGCTACTACGAGTCATCCCTGCGCCTGCTCAACGAGGTCGAGCAGGTGGAGCAGGGCATCGCCGGGCAGACCAGCGAGCCCCGCGGCACGGTGCGCGTGAGTGCACCGCTGTCGTTCGCCGTGGCGCATCTCGGCTGCCTGCTGCCGGAGTTTCTCCAGCGCTACCCGCAGGTCAGCGTCGAGGTGGACCTGAGCGACCGTTCGGTGGACCTGCTCGGCGAGGGCTACGACCTGGCCCTGCGTATCGGCGTGCTGGAGGACTCGACCCTGATTGCCCGGCGCCTGGCGGCCATCGACCGGGTCTATTGCGCAAGCCCCGAATACCTGGAACGCAAGGGCACGCCGTCACGCCCGGACGATCTGGTCAACCATGAGTGCCTGCCTTATGGACATGGTCGCCAGGTGCAATGGCGTTTCCTGGAACAGGGCAAGTTGCGCACGGTCACCGTGTGCGGGCGCATGCGTGCGAACAACGGCGAGCTGCTGCGCGATGCGGCCGTGAAGGGCATGGGGATTACCTATCTGCCGACCTTCATCGTCGGCGAGGCGTTGGCGACGGGGCAACTGGTGCCGGTACTCGAGGATTTCGTCACCGAGCCGTTGCAGCTCTCGGCGGTCTATCCGCAACACCGGCAAAGCGCGCGTCCGGTACAGGCGCTGATCGAATTCATGCGCGAGCGCCTCAGCGCATGAAGTGCACCTTGCCGCTGTCGTCATTGCCCATGTAGATGCCATAGACCCCGGCCTGGCGTTCCTCGATATAGCGTTCGAGGATCTGCCGGATCGCCGGGTAGTAGATGGCATCCCAAGGAATTTCATCCGGCGCGAAGAAGCGGCAGTCCATGGTTTCCGGACCCCATTGGCCAGTGATCTCCACGGCCACGGCACGGAAGATGATGTACACCTCGCTGATCCTCGGCACGCTGAAGATCGAGTAGGGTGAGACGATGTCGCCGCGCACCCCGGTTTCTTCCCAGACCTCGCGCAGCGCCGCCTGCTCGGTGGTTTCCCCGGCTTCCATGAAGCCCGCCGGCAAGGTCCAGGTACCGGGGCGCGGCGGGATGCCGCGCTGGCACAGCAAGTATTTGCCGTCGCGCTCGATGATGCAGCCGGCGATGATCTTCGGATTGATGTAGTGGATATAGCCGCAGGCACCGCACATCAGGCGTTCGTGGGTATCGCCGTCCGGTCGTCCCTGTTGCAGCGCGGCCGAGCATTGCGGGCAGAAACGCGGGACGGCAGGCATGATCAGCGGCCTATGCGGGGTTCTTTGAGGGCGATCGGCGTGGTGATCTCGCGCATCTTGCCGGCGTCTTCCTGCTTCGAGCGCAGGTAGTCGAGGGCCACCTTGGCGGCAGCGCGGACGTGATCCACCGAGGCCTGGTGCGCGGCCAGCGGGTCGCCGCTCTTGATCGCCTCGACGATCTTCTCCATTTCCCGGTTGCTCGCGCCGCGGCGGTTTTCCTGGGATACGGAAGTGGCGCGCAGGTAACTGATGCGCGCCTGCAACTGGCGCAGTTGGGTGGCGGCGACATGGTTGCCGGAACCTTCCAGCAGCACGTCGTAGAAGCCCTGCACCGATTCCAGCACCTGTTGCAGCTCGCCGTTGGTGAGGGCGTTGCGGTTCTCCTCCAGGGCCTTTTCCAGGGCACGGATGTCCTTGGCCTTGGCGTTGAGGGTGAACAGCTGGACGATCAGGCCTTCGAGCACGCAACGCAGCTCATAGATGTCGCGGGCGTCCTCGAGGGTGATGATGGCGACGCGCGGGCCCTTGGCATCGGCGAATTCCACCAGGCCTTCGGATTCCAGGTGGCGCAGGGCTTCGCGCACGGAGGTGCGGCTGACGCCGAGGCGGTCGCACAGGTCGCGTTCGACCAGGCGGTCGCCGGGCAGCAGGTGGAAGTTCATGATCGCGCTGCGCAGCTTGTCGAGCACGATTTCGCGCAGGGTAACGGGATTGCGGTTGACCTTGAAGCTGTCGTCGAGTGGCTGGCGTTTCATTGTCTGCGCTCTGCAATTGGCTGTTGCGCCAGCGACATCGACGCACTCGCCGATCGGGTGCGTCCTGCGGTGGGTCCAGAACAGCCAGTGTTTAACTGGTTGACTCCGAGTCGGCCTCGGCGAAGGCTTCGCGGGCCAGGCGGAAGCTGTCCACCGCCGCGGGTACACCGCAATAGATACCGACCTGGAGCAGAATCTCGCGTATTTGTTCACGACTCAGTCCGTTGCGCAAGGCGCCGCGGATGTGCAGCTTGAGCTCGTGGGGCCGGTTCAACGCGGAAATCATTGCCAAGTTTATCATGCTGCGTTCTTTCAGCGACAAACCGTCACGGCCCCAGACATGGCCCCAGCAGTACTCGGTAACCAGTTCCTGCAGGGGCCTGGTGAAGTCGTCGGCGTTCTGGATGGACCGGTTGACGTACGCCTCGCCCAACACCTGGGTGCGGATGGCGAGGCCTTTTTCGTACTTCTCGTTGCTCATCTCGGGCTCCTGCATGCTGAAGAAAAACGGGGTGCCGCAAACCGAAGGTGAGTGGTTGCCAGGCGACACCCCTGAAAGCTTGGTTGACCGTTCGGGCCCTATCGCGGGTGAACCCGCTCCCACAGGGTTACGCGGTCAATGTGGGAGCGGGTTCACCCGCGATGAAGTCCTCAGGACTAGCCCAGGTTCGGCAGGGCGCCCAGCTTGCCCTTGTGGTAGATCATCGGCGTCACTGGCTGCTCGGGAAGGATCAGGTTCTTCACTTCGCCGACGATGATCGCGTGGTCACCGCCATCGTATTCGCGCCAGAGTTCGCATTCGATCACCGCCGTGGCGTTGGCCAGCACCGGGTTGCCCAGGGCGCTGAGGCTCCATTCGATGCCTTTGGCCTTGTCCTTGCCCTTGCCGGCGAAGGCGTAGGCTTCGGCGGTCTGGCCGGCGGCCAGCAGGTGAATGGCAAAGCGCTTGCTGTCACGCAGGATCGGGTAGGTGTCGGAGGCATAGTTGGGGCAGAACAGCACCAGCGCCGGTTCGATCGACAGCGCGCTGAAGGCGCTGGCGGTGATGCCGACGATGCCACCTTCGGCATCCAGCGTGGTGACGACGGTCACGCCGGACGGAAAGGAGCCCATCACGTCTTTGTAGATGCCGGGTTCGATCATTTCAGTTCACCTCTCAGCGCATCACGAAGGGGTCGGGCATGGGCGCGGTCGAGAGGTTGATCCAGACCGTTTTCAGTTCCGTGTAGGCCAGCACCGAGTCGATGCCGCTTTCGCGGCCATAGCCACTGTTCTTGAAACCACCGATTGGCGCCATGGCAGACACCGCGCGGTAGGTGTTGACCCAGATGATCCCCGAGCGCACGTCCCGGGCCAGGCGGTGGGCACGGCCCAGATCGCGGGTCCAGATGCCGGCGGCGAGGCCGAACTGCGAGTCGTTGGCGATCGCCAGGGCCTCTTCCTCGGTCTTGAAGCGGATCACCGCCGCGACCGGACCGAACACCTCTTCCTGCATGATCTTCATCGAATTGCTGTCGCACTCGAACAGGGTCGGCTCGTAGAACCAGCCGTCACCCTCGACCTCGGCGCGCTTGCCGCCCATGCGCAGGCGCGCGCCCTCGGCCGTGGCAGCGGCGACCAGGCCCTCGACCACTGCCAGTTGCTGGGCGGTGGCCATCGGGCCCATCTCGCTGCTTTCGTCCTGCGGGTTGCCGATGCGGATGCGCCTGGCGCGTTCGATCAGGCGCTCGACGAACGCGTCGAAGATGTCGTCCTGCACCAGCAGGCGCGAACCGGCCACGCAGCTCTGCCCGGAGGCGGCATAGATGCCGGCCACGGCGCCGTTGATGGCGCTGTCGAGGTCGGCGTCGGCGAAGATGATGTTCGGCGACTTGCCGCCCAGTTCCAGCGACAGCTTGGCGAAGTTCTCGGCACTGCTGCGTACCACGTGGCGCGCCGTGGCGGCGCCGCCGGTGAAGGCGATCTTGCGCACCAGCGGGTGGCGGGTCAGCGCCGCGCCGGTGCTCGGGCCGTAGCCGGTGACCACGTTGACCACACCGGCCGGGAAGCCGGCCTCGAGGGCCAGGCGGGCCAGTTCGAGGATGGTTGCCGAGGCGTGCTCGGACGGCTTGATCACGATGGTGTTGCCGGCGGCCAGTGCCGGGGCCAGCTTGATCGCGGTCAGGTACAGCGGGCTGTTCCACGGAATGATCGCAGCGACCACGCCGATCGGTTCATGCACCGTGTAGGCGAACAGGTCCGGCTTGTCGAGGGGCAGGGTGCCGCCTTCGAGCTTGTCGGCAAGGCCCGCGGTGTAATGGAAAAACTCCGGCAGGTAGCCGACCTGGCCGCGGGTTTCGCGGATCAGCTTGCCGTTATCGCGGCTTTCCAGTTGGGCCAGGCGCTCCTTGTTCTCGGCGATCAGGTCGCCGAGGCGGCGCAGCAGCTTGCCCCGGGCGGTGGCAGTGAGGCCACGCCAGGCCTTGCTGTCGAAGGCCTTCTGCGCGGCCTGCACGGCCAGTTCGACATCGGCTTCGGCGGCGTCGGGCAAGGTTGCCCAGGCTTGCGCGGTGGCCGGGTCGAGGCTGTCGAAGGTCTGGCCGCTTTGGGCATCGAGCCACTGGCCGTCGATGCACATCTGGAAATGGGTGAGAGTCATGCAACGATCCCCTTGGCTGAATCGGAGAGAGTGCGGGCGTGCCCGAGGAAGTCCAGCAGCATCTGGTTGACCAGGCGCGGCGACTCCACCGCCATCATATGCCGCTGCTCGGCCAGGACCACGCTTTGCGCGCCGGGAATGCGCGCAGCCAGTTCCCGGGTCATGCTCGGGGTCGAGCCGAGGTCGTGCTCGCCGGTGGCGATCAGGGTCGGCACCTGGATGCTGCCCAGGTCGTCGGCGCGGTACATGTCCTGGGTGGCGAACAGCTCGTAGGTGGTCAGGTAGCCTTGCGGGTCGTTGCTGGCCAGGGTCTGGCGGATGGCTGCGACCTGGGCCGGGTTGGCGGCCTGGTACTCGCGGCTGAACCAGCGCGCCAGGGCCGCTTCGGCATTGGCATCGGGGCCGTGTTCGGCCGCCTGGGCGGCACGGGCGATAACCCCGGCGCTCTGCTCGGGGCTGCGGTTGAAGACGCTGTTGAGCACCACCAGCGCCGCCAGGCGTTGCGGGAAGTGCAGGGCGAAGGCGCGGGCGACCAGGCCGCCCATGGAAAAGCCGATTACCGTGGCCTGGGCGATCTGCAGATGATCGAGCAGTTCCGCCAGTTGTTCGGCATACCCCTGCAGGTCGGTACCCGGCTGGGGGCGCGGGCTCTGGCCGTGACCGAGCATGTCGTAGGCGATGACACGGTAGTCGTTGGCGAGGCCGACGAACTGTCCGCCCCACATTTCTTTGTTCAGGCCCACGCCGTGGATCAGTACCACGGGTTGACCCTGGCCGGTAGCCAGGTAGCTGGTGCCGGCAGGTGTACGTTCAGCGACAGGCTGAATCATGGTGGGGCGCTCCTTCAGGGTCGGGCGTGGTGCGGCCCACGCGCCGGCCCGGTGGACGGTATTGTTATTGGTTTTTTTCAGCGGCCAGTTCTTCCAGGTCGATGTAGCGGTTGCCGATGCGCGGGTGCAGGCGGCCACCGTCGGAAGCGCCGAGGACCACGACGATCTCGTCGGCACGCGGGGCGTCTTCGATCTGCATTTCCAGGGTGATGTAGTGCGAGCGCAGGCCTTCGTCGTCCTTCTGCATCATCGGGATCTGGATCGAGGTACCCGGGCCGCCGCGCTTGTTGGTGAAGCTCAGGTAGCTCTTGGCCTGGACCGCTTCGCGGTAATGGTTGCCGAAGCGCAGGGTGTGGATCACCGCCGACGCGTGCTCGATCTCGCCGTCGGCGCCGACCACTGCGGCTTTACCGTAGGCCTCGATCCTGTCGGCACCGCCGATGGCGGCGGTCAGGCGCTCGACCATCAGAGCACCGAGGTCGGAGCAGTTGGCGCGGATTTCCGGCTTGAGGTCTTCGACGAAGCCACGCCCGGCCCATGGGTTCTTGATCACCACGGCCAGGCCGACCATGGTCACCGGCTTGTCGGTGGCCTTGCCGCCTTCGATGCGGGTTTCTTCGGAGTAGGTGACGATCTTGCGGATTTCGAAACTCATGGGGCGGGGCTCCTGTGGAGTGTGTTCAGGTCTTGTTGTCTGATGGTATACCATAATATTTGATGTGCAAGAGGGTGGCAGGAAATTTCTGCGGGGGAGGGGATAAGTGGTTGCAGGGGGATGCGCAGTGGGGGTTGTGGTGACCGTGTGGGAGCGGGTTCACCCGCGATAGCGTCGGTGAATTCACCATCGCAATCGCGGGTAAACCCGCTCCCACAGATGAGGCGTCAAGGCTTCTAGTGAGGTTTGTTCAGTTGACGAACGTCATGACTCAGCGAAACGCCGGTACGACTTCCTTGATGAACAGCTCCAGCGACTTGCGCTTTTCTTCATGCGGCAGGCTGTTGTCGCACCAGAAGCTGAACTCGTCGACGCCCAGTTCCTGGTAGTAGCGGATGCGCTCGATCACCTGCTGCGGGGTACCGATCATCGCGGTCTTGTGCAGGCTTTCCAGTTCGAACTCCGGACGCCCGGCGAACTTGGACTCAGGGCTCGGCGCGAGGAAACCGTTCTCCGGGGTCTGCTTGTTGCCGAACCAGGCGTCGAAGGTGCGGTAGAAGCGGTTGATCGCCTGGGCGCCGATCTTCCAGCCTTGCGGGTCGTCTTCGGCATGCACGTGAGTGTGGCGCAGGACCATCAGTTGCGGGCGTGGCACATCCGGGTTGTTGGCCAGGGCCGCTTCGAACTTGTTCTTCAGGTCGACCACTTCCTCGTCGCCCTTCATCAACGGGGTGACCATCACGTTGCAGCCGTTCTTCACCGCGAAGTTGTGCGAGTCCGGGTCGCGGGCGGCGATCCACATCGGCGGCATGGGTTTCTGTACCGGCTTGGGCACGGAGGTGGAGGTCGGGAATTTCCAGATGTCGCCGTCATGGGCATAGTCGCCCTGCCAAAGCGCACGTACCGCCGGGACCATTTCGCGCAGCGCAGCGCCGCCTTCGGAGGCCGGCATGCCATTGGCCATGCGGTCGAATTCGAACTGGTATGCGCCGCGGGCCAGGCCGACTTCCATCCGGCCATTGCTGATCACGTCGAGCAGTGCGCATTCGCCGGCGACGCGGATCGGGTGCCAGAACGGCGCGATGATGGTGCCGGCGCCGAGGTGGATGGTCTCGGTGCGTGCAGCCAGGTAGGCCAGCAGCGGCATCGGGCTGGGCGAGATCGTGTATTCCATTGCATGGTGTTCGCCGATCCACACGGTGCTGAACCCGCCTTTCTCGGCCATCAGGGTCAGCTCGGTCAGGTCTTCGAACAGTTGCCGGTGGCTGACCTGTTCATCCCAGCGTTCCATGTGCACGAACAACGAAAATTTCATGAGGCGTTTCCTCGGCGCTTGTTATCGGGCGCCCATCGGATCAGGCGGGCGCATTCAGAAGAATAGGGGCTCAGGCGAAGGCTGGCAGGCTGGCCATCTTGCCGCGGCAGTAGACCAGCGGGCTTGGCGCTTCGGCCGGGACGATCAGGTTTTTTACCGCGCCGACCATGATGGCGTGGTCGCCACCTTCATATTCGCGCCACAGTTCGCATTCGATGATCGCCGTGGCGTTGGCCAGCAGGGGGTTGCCCAGTGCGCTCAGGGTCCACTCGATGCCTTGGGCCTTGTCCTTGCCTTTTTTGGCAAAGGCATAGGCTTCGGCCTGTTGCTGGCCGGAGAGCAGGTGGATGGCGAATTTCTTGCTGCGCATCAGCACCGGGTAGGAGTCGGAACTGTAGTTGGGGCAGAACAGCACCAGCGGCGGGTCCATGGACAGCGAGCTGAAGGCGCTGGCGGTGAGGCCGACGATCTGGCCGTCGTCGTCCAGGGTGGTGATGACGGTAACGCCGGACGGGAAGGAGCCCAGGACGTTCTTGTAGACGGTTGCGTCGATCATGGCGTGATCCTCGTGATGCAGCGGTGTGCCCGCATTTTTATCGTTGATGTGTCTGATGGTATACCGTAATACCTAATTTGCAAGAGGATTTTTCCGGCCCTGACGAACGCGTTGATTCAGGTCAATGCCCAATGAATACGCGGGCTCGCGCCTATGGAGGGGAGAAAGCGAGGCGACCAAAAGCAGATCAGTTGGTCGGCAAAAGGACGAATCAGTGTTGTCAAAAGCTTGGAATACCATAATATGGTCTTCAGCTTCGACGCCGCTTGCAGCGTGCCGCAAGTGGTTTCCTACAAAGATAAAAACGGAACCTTTCGAGCTTTTGCCCATGTCCCAGTCGTCTTCGCAACACCAGTTGATCGAAAACCATACGGTCGATTACGTACCGCCAGCAGAGCGCCATGGGAAGGCGCGTGATCTGTTCACGCTGTGGTTCAGCACCAATATCGCGCCGTTGCCCATCGTCACCGGGGCCATGGTGGTCCAGGTGTTCCACCTCGACCTGCTGTGGGGGCTGGTGGCCATTGTCCTCGGCCATATGCTCGGCGGTATCGTCATCGCCCTGGCCTCGGCGCAAGGACCGCAGCTGGGCATTCCGCAGATGGTGCAGAGCCGCGGGCAGTTCGGCCGCTATGGCGCGCTGCTGATCGTGTTCTTCACCGCGTTGATCTACGTCGGCTTCTTCATTTCCAACATCGTCCTGGCGGGCAAGTCCATCCATGGCATCGCCCCGAGCGTACCGATGCCGGTGTCGATCATCATCGGTGCCCTCAGCGCCACGGCCATCGGCGTGATTGGCTACCGCTTCATCCACACCCTGAACCGCATCGGCACCTGGGTAATGGGTACGGCGCTGCTGGCTGGCTTCATCATGATGTTCGCCCAGGACCTGCCGGCGGACTTCTTCAGCCGCGGCGGCTTCAACCTGTCCGGCTGGATCGCCACGGTGTCCCTGGGCGTGATCTGGCAGATCAGCTTCTCGCCCTATACCTCGGACTACTCGCGTTACCTGCCGCGTGAAGTGGGGATCGGCAAACCCTTCTGGGCCACCTATTTCGGCGCGACCCTGGGTACCATCCTGTGTTTCAGCTTCGGCGCCATTGCCGTGCTGCTGGTGCCTGAAGGTACAGAGGCGATGGATGCGGTAAAACAGGCTACCGGCTGGCTCGGCCCGATCCTGATGGTGCTGTTCCTGCTCAACATCATCAGCCACAACGCGCTCAACCTGTATGGTGCGGTGCTGTCGATCGTCACCTCGATCCAGACCTTCGCCGCCAACTGGACGCCGAGCATCAAGGTGCGCGTGCTGCTGGCCGGCGTGATCCTGCTGGGCTGCTGCCTGACCGCACTGGGCGCCACGGCGGACTTCATCGGCCATTTCATCGGCCTGATCCTGGCGCTGCTGCTGGTGCTGGTACCCTGGGCGTCGATCAACATCATCGACTTCTACCTGGTCAAGCGCGGCCACTATGACATCAAGTCGATCTTCGCGGCGGATGGCGGGATCTACGGGCGCTTCAACCTGCACGCGATCATCGCCTATGCCTGCGGGATCATGGTGCAACTGCCGTTTGCCAACACGTCGCTGTATGTCGGGCCGTACGCCAACCTGGTCGAGGGAGCGGACCTGTCGTGGCTGGTGGGGTTGGTTGTTACGGTGCCGCTGTACTACTGCCTGGCGACTCGTGGGCGCAAGGAGTCCCTGGTGGCGGCCTGGCGGGCACAGTAATCACTCAAGAACACTGCTGAACCCTGTGGGAGCTGGCCCAGAAGGGAAGGGTATAAATAAAAATGCCGCGGACTATCCGCGGCATTTTTCATTTCCGGAGCCGAATCAGAATTCGGTCGGCTGGATGATTTCGACCCAGTAATCATCCGGGTCCTTGATGAACGCCAGGTGTTTCATGCGGCCATCGCTCAGGCGCTTCTGGAAGGTCACGCCCAGTTGCTCGAACCGTTCGCAGGCGGCACGGATATCCGGCACGGACACGCAGATGTGACCGAAACCGCGCGGGTCGGTGTTGCCGTTGTGGTAGGCGAAGTCCGCGTCGTTCTCGGTACCGTGGTTGTGGGTCAGTTCGAGAATGCCGGGGATCGATTTCATCCACTCGGTGCGCTTGGCCGCGTCGGCCGGGATCTGCGCCTTGTCGACCAGGGCCAGGAAGTACAGGCTGAACTCGGCTTCCGGGAAGTCGCGCTTCTCCACCAGGCTGAAGCCCAGCACGCGGGTATAGAAGTCCAGGGATTTGGCGACGTCCTTGACCCGCAGCATGGTGTGGTTGAAGACGAAATTGTGGGTGGCGGCATCGGGTTGCGCGGTGACGCCGGGGAGGTTGTCGAGATCTTGCAGGCTCATGGGCACTCCGCATCAGAAGGCCGGCGCCCGGGGCGCCAGCGGAAAGACAGACGGCCATGATACGGAACTGAATCCATTGCGCAAACAACAACGCCCCGTGGTGGTGGCCACGGGGCGTCCGAATTAGAAGCCCGCCGGAGCGGGCGCATGGGGCGCTAATCCTTTAGCAGCCTTCATCCTGATCCTGAGCTTGTGAAAAATATGTGAAGCAAAAATCATTTGCGCAACCAGCCGTCGACTTCGCTCGCCCCGTACTGTTCTTTCCAGGCCTTCAGGCCGCGGTGGTTGCCACCCTTGGTCTCGATCAGTTCACCGGTATGTGGGTTTTCATACACCTTCACCACCCGCGCGCGGCGGGTCTTTACAGGGCGTGCAACGGATTTGCCGGCCGCTGCCGGATCGAGCAGGGCAATGATATCGCGCAGACCCTTGTCGTAGTGTTTCATCAAGGTGAGAAGTTTCTGTTCGAATTCGATCTCGCGTTTCAGGCCGGCGTCCTTTTTCATGGCCTCCAACTGTGCAAGCTGTTCCTGGAGGGCTTTTTCGGCAGCGCGAAACTCTGCAAGTCTGGACACGGAAACACTCCTTTATCAAAGGCGGGCGGGCTATGGAGGTGCAATAGATAGCGGCCCGCGGGGCTGGCTGCAATAACAGCATGTTGACAGTGTAGCCAACGGGGTGTGGACTAACAGTACACTTTTACATTCTTGGTGTTGGAACTTTGAAAGTTGCATATGTTCCGTTCGCCATGGTGTTTAACCATTAACTTGCAGTGCGACTTCCGGCCCGGGGAGCCCGTCCATGAAAGTGCTGTTGTTGATTGGCATCGGCCCGGGCAATCCGCGGCAAATCACCCTTGAAGCCGTCGATGCGCTAAAGCGCGCCGACGTGTTCTTCGTCCTCGACAAGCACCAGGCCAATGACGATCGCATGCGCTTGCGCAAGGAGCTGCTGGCGCAATGGGTCAGCCAACCCTGCCGCGTGGTTCAGGTGGACGACCCGCAACGCGATGGCGAGGCCAGTGATTACCTCGGCGCGGTGCACGACTGGCACCGACAGCGTGCCGCCCTCTATGGCCGGCTGATCGCCGAGGAACTGGGCGAGGGCGAGTGCGGGGCATTTCTGCTCTGGGGCGAACCGGGGCTTTACGACAGCACCTTGCGCGTTCTCGAATTGATCGGCGAGCAGTCCTTCAGCATCGAGGTGATCCCCGGGATCAGTAGCGTGCAGGCACTGGCTGCGCGTCATCGCATACCGCTCAACCGGGTCGGTGAAGCGCTGCAGATCCTTCCTGGGCGGCGCCTGGCGCAGGTGCCGCGCATCGACAACCTGATAGTGATGCTCGACGGCCAATGTGCCTTTGCCGGAATCGATGATCCCGAACTGCATATTTACTGGGGTGCGTATGTCGGTACGGCCGATGAAATCCTGATCAGCGGGCGGCTGTCCGAGGTCAAGGCGCAGATCCTCGCGGCCCGTGAGCAGGCACGGGCGCGCAAGGGCTGGATCATGGACACCTATCTGTTGCGGCGACGCCCTTGAGGCGCCGTGGTCCCGGAGCTTCCGGCGCGAAGAAAACATTGATAGCATCCGGCCACTTTTTTGTAGCCGTTCTGTGACGCGTTTCTCGTTCCGGGTCGGCAGGCAATCAGTCCGGTACTGACCGACGGCGTTCACGTTCCGTGAACTGCAGCCGATACTCCATTTGAATGATCCAGACCTTTGACAGGGACGTAGCGAGATGAAGCAGGCGGTGTGGTGGGCGGCGTTGGCGCTGATGACGGGAATGGCACAAGCCGCGACCGAAAGCGATCCCTTGCTCGACGGTGCGACCTCCGGCGGTGGAGCCGAAGTGCGGGGCGTGCTGCGTGCCCGATCCCAGGCGGTACTGGCCAGCGAGCTGTCCGGCCGGGTCACGGAAATCCCCTTCAGTGAAGGCCAGTCGTTCAAGAAGGGTGACGTGCTGGTGCGCTTCGATTGCAGCGCCTACCAGGCCCAGGCCAACGCTTCGGCCGCCGCTGTGCGCGCAACCCGCGAAGAACTGCGCAATAAGCAGCAACTGGCGGCGCTGAACTCGGTCGGCAAGTTCGAAGTGTCCCTGGCCGAGGCCCGCCAGGCCCAGGCCCAGGCCGAAGCCCAGGTCTACCAGGTGCAGGTGCAGCGTTGCCAGGTCAAGGCGCCTTACGATGGTCAGGTCGTGCAACGCCGGGTCCAGGCCCATGAAAGCGTGGCCAGCGGTGCGGCATTGCTGGAAATCGTCGACAACCGCTCCCTGGAAATCCATCTGCTGGTGCCATCGAGCTGGCTGGGCAAGCTCAAGCCCGAGCAGACCTTCAGCTTCGTTCCCGATGAAACCGGCCAGCCCTTCGATGCCGTGATCAAGCGTCTTGGCGCGCGCATCGACGAAGGCAGCCAGACCCTGCTGCTGATTGCCAGTGTCCCGGCCAGCACTCCCGACCTGCTGTCCGGCATGAGCGGCACTGCGCACTTTGCGGAGCGCAAATGAACGCTTCCGTCCCGGGTGCGCTAGAGCAGCTGCTGGCCCATTACCTGAAGCTGGAGCGCCAGGCCCGGTCTGCGCCTTCGGTCGAGGAACTGGCGTTCAGCATGGTCAATGACAGCCAGGCGCTGTTCGGCTATCGCCATGGCGCGTTGCTGATCGCTGGCAAGGTTCGCGCCCTGACCGGGGTCAGTTCGGTGGAGCCGAACGCCCCCTTCGTAGTGTTCATCGAGCGCGCCGCCAGGGGCCTTGCGGCCAGCGAACGCTTCGCGCTGCCAGGCGTGGTGCCTCCTGAAAGCCTGGACCAGGCCTGCCGGGACGATTGGCAGGCGCTGTCGGCGCCCCATGCGTTTTGGTTGCCGTTGAAAGACCGGCAGGGCGACGTGTTCGGTGGGCTCTGGCTCGCTCGGGACATGCCCTGGAACGATGCCGAGCAGGCCTTGCTGGCGCAACTTGGCGACTGCTACAGCCATGCCTGGCGCGCCTTGCAGCCGGGCAAGCCATGGCGTCTGCGCTGGCCGGCGCGCACGCGCTGGGCGTTGGCGGCGGCGCTGTTGCTCGTGCTGTTGCTGCCGGTGCGCCAGTCGGTACTGGCTCCGGCCGAGGTGGCACCGCGCAACGGCCAGGTGGTGGCCGCTCCGCTGGATGGCGTGGTCGCCGAGTTCACCATCAAGCCGAACCAGGCGGTCAAGGCCGGCGAGGTGCTGGTGCGCTTCGATGCCACCACGCTCAGGGCACAGGCCGATGTGGCCGAACGCACCCTGGGCGTGGCCGAGGCGGAACTCAAGGCCAACACCCAGCGTGCCTTTTCCGATGCCGACTCCAGTGCCCGTCTTGATCTGCTCGCTGCCCGGGTCGAGCAGAAGCGTGCCGAGCGTGATTACGCCCGCAACCTGCTGGCGCGTACCGAGGTACGTGCCGAACGCGATGGCATCGCGGTATTCGCCGATGCCCAGCGTTATATCGGCAAGCCCATGCGCACCGGCGAGCGCCTGATGGAAATCGCCGATCCGGCCCAGGCCGAGTTGCGTATCGAGTTGCCGGTGGCCGATGCCATCGGCCTGGAGAAGGGCGCCGAGGTCGCGCTGTTTCTCGACAGCGATCCACTGAACCGGCACAACGCCGTGCTCGAACGTGTCGCCTACCAGGCCCAGAACACCCCGGCCGGGCAGCTCGCCTATCGCCTCGATGCGAGCTTCGAGGAGGCGCCGCCACGTATCGGCCTGCGCGGGACCGCCAAGGTCTTCGGTGACCGGGCGCCGCTGGCCCTGTACCTGCTGCGCCGGCCGCTGGCGGCCCTGCGCCAGGCGGTGGGCCTGTGATGTTGCCGGCGCTGCGCCCGGACCTGCAGCTTTCGCCAGGGGCCCCGGGGCTCGACGGTGCGCCGCAATGGACCCTGGCCGACCCTTTGCGCGGTCGCTATTTCAAGCTGGGCGCGCCGGCCATGCGCTTGCTGCGCCATTGGGCGCTCGGTGACCCGCAGCAGGTGCTGAATGCGGCCAATGCCGAGCCGGGCGCGCCCCTGACCGCCGTGGCGGTGGAAGAGCTGCTGCGCTTTCTGCGTGGTCATGACCTGGTCAGCGCCGCCGATGCCGAGCAACGCGCGAGCTACGCACCCAAGGCCGCTGCCCAGCGCCAGGGCATCTGGACCCAGATCCTGCATAAATACCTGTTTTTCCGTATTCCGCTGTGGCGCCCTGACGCTTTTCTCAATCGCACCTGGCCCTGGCTCGAGCGCCACGGCGGCAACCTGTTGCGCTACGGTCTGCCCAGCGTATTGCTGCTCGGCCTGTTCCTGGTAATGCGTGACTGGGAGCGCTTCCTTTCGACCTTCCCGCACCTGCTCAGCCTGGGCGGCATGGCGGCATTCGCCATCGCCCTGGGCTTTGCCAAGCTGTGCCATGAATTCGGCCATGCCTACATGGCCAAGCGCGCTGGCTGCCGGGTGCCGAGCATGGGCGTGGCGTTCATGGTCCTGTTGCCGATGCTCTACACCGATGTCAGCGACGCCTGGCGCGTGCAGGATCGGCGCACCCGCCTGCTGATCGGCGCCGGGGGCGTGCTGGCCGAGCTGATCCTGGCCTGTATCGCCCTGCTGGCCTGGTCGCTGCTGCCCGACGGGGCCGGGCGCACCGCAGCCTTCATGCTGGCCAGCGCCACCTGGATCACCACCCTGGCGATCAACGTCAACCCGTTGATGCGTTTCGACGGCTACTTCCTGCTCAGCGACCTGTGGGGCGTGGATAACCTGCAAGGGCGTGGTTTCGCCCTGGGCCGCTGGCACCTGCGGGAGAAGCTTTTCGGTTATGGTGAACCTATGCCCGAGCGCTGGTCACCGGCGCTGCGCCGGCGCCTGCTGTGCTGGAGCTACGCCTCATGGATCTGGCGGGCGGCGCTGTTCTTCGGTATCGCCCTGGCGGTTTATCACCTGTTCTTCAAGGTGCTTGGCATCTTCCTGATGATGGTCGAACTGGTGTGGTTCATCGGTCTGCCGATCTGGCGCGAATGGCAGCACTGGTGGCAGCACCGGGACAAGGCCAAACCGCGCAAGGTGGTGTTGCTTGGAGCGGGCCTGGCCCTGTTGCTGGCCGTGTTGGTGGTGCCTTGGCGCAGCGGCGTGGAAGTGCCGGCCATGCTCGAAGCGTCCCGTTTCAGTGCCTTGCATGCGCCGGCAGCGGCGCGGATTCGCGAGGTGCTGGTCAAGGATGGCCAGCCGGTCGAGGCCAACCAGGTGTTGATGACCCTGGAGTCGCCCGACCTTGAAGCGCGCATGGGCATCGGCCGACGTGAAATCGAGATTCTCCAGCTGCAACTGCGGCGTCAGTCGGGGCGCAGTGAAACCGCCGCCGACAGTGGCATTCTCGAACAACGCCTGGCCGAGGCCGTTGCCGAATACCGCGGCCTGGCCGCCCAGCGCGAGCGCCTGGTACTGCGCGCGCCCCATGCCGGCACGGTGCGCGACCTGGCGGACAACCTGGCGCCTGGCCGCTGGATCAGCAGCGAGATGCCGCTGGCCCAGGTCGCCGAAGGTGGCTTGCGCCTGCGCGGTTACCTGGCCGAAGCCGACCTGTGGCGGGTGGCACCGGGCACCCCCGGGCACTTCGTCGCCGATGACGTACTGCGCGATTCCCTGCCGGTGTCGCTGGAATCGGTGGACGCCAACGGCGTCGCCTCCATCGACCAGGAAGCGCTGATCTCCGATCATCAGGGGCCCATCGCGATACGCCGCGACGAAGAGAAGAGGGCGCAGCCTCTGCAAGCGCACTACGGCACCCAGTTCGTGCTCGAAGACAGTGCGCCGATACAACTATCGCACCCGCTTCGCGGCATTGTGGTGCTGGATGGAAAGAGCGAGTCGCTGCTTAGCGCCGCGTGGCGACGTATGGCAGCGATCGGTGTAAGAGAAAGTGGATTTTAATTAGTGCGATTGTAAGGCAGTTGCGGTAATCTGCTGTCAATTCGCCATGCAAGTAAGCGTGACACCCGTCACAATAAAAGTTAGCTCGCAAAGTTATTTCAACAGGGATGTTTGCATAGATGTCGATGCCTGCTGTGACCCTGCGTGTCATGCATCCGGACGATATGGCGTTTATCGAGCGTCTGTACGCCGGCTCACGCGCCGAAGAGATGTCCCGTAGCGGCTGGCCGGCGCAGCAGATCGCCGCCTTTCTCAAACAGCAGTTCAATGCTCAGCATGCTTACTATCAGGCCCATTATGCCGATGGGGAATTATTGATCATCGAACTCCAGGGCCAGCCGATCGGCCGGCTTTATATGTTCTGGGGGCCAACCACTCTCAATCTGATCGATATAACCCTGCTTCCCGAATTCCAGGGCAGGGGCATTGGCTCCGCGCTGATAGAAGCGCAATTGCGACGGGCAGATGAGCAGGGCCTGAAAGTCGAACTTTTCGTTGAATCCTACAACCCGGCACAGCGGCTTTATGGCCGGCTGGGCTTCCATGTCTGCGGCGATTCGGGGGTGTACCTGAAATTGCGCCGCGACGCGCGCACCGACACAAGGAAAGTCTCATGAGCCAAGCCGTCGACGACACCATTCCCAGCCGCCAGGAACTGCTCGAAGCCGATCCCGAAGGGTTCGTACTGCAGATCGCCCACGATCAGGGCTTGCACGTCAGCCTGCTGGGCGTGACCGATGGCACGGCGATGAGCCAGGACTACGAGTGCTATTCCCTGGCGGTGGCCCTGCCGCATGGTGTGGTGCTGCCCCAGGACACCTTCAATCTGTTCGGCCCGGGCCGCGCGCAGCCCTGGACCTTGCTGATGAGTCCGGTGCGGCCCGAACCCGACGGCCGCCATGTGCTTGAAGCGGTCATTCACCGCAACCGCGTTGCGGTTGACGAGGCTCCCTGATTCGCAATTCAACCAACCACGCAAATCAACATAAGGAAGAGTCTGATGGCTGATCCGTTTCTGGGCGAAATCCGGATGGCAGGGTTCAACTTCAACCCGTACGGCTGGGCGCTGTGTCAGGGCCAGTTGGTCCCGCTGAATCAGAACACCGCACTGTTCGCCCTCCTGGGCACGCAGTTTGGTGGTGACGGCGTAAGTACCTTCGGCCTGCCGGACCTGCGCAGCCGTACGCCGGTGGGCCAGGGCCAGGGCACCGGCCTGTCGAATTACCAAATGGGGCAGAAAGGTGGCAGCGAGTCGGTTACCCAATTGACCAGCAACCTGCCGACCCACACCCACTTGCTGTCGTTGGTGACCAACAACAGCACCCTCACCGCAACCTCCACCGCACAGGTGGTGAATGCCGATGCCACCAGCGTTGCACCTATTGCCGGCGGCTGCCTGGGCATCCCCAACGATGGTGCCGGCACCACTTACCAGCTGTACCACAGCGGCAAGGACAACAACGGCAACCCGCTGCCCCGCGTTGACCTGGCGCCGCAGCCGGTGACCTTCACCGGCGGTGTGACCGTGACCGGCACCGCTGCGCTGACCGGCGGCAATATCCCGACGTCGGTGTTGAGCCCCTACATTGCGGTGAACTTCATCATCGCGATGCAAGGCATCTTCCCGAGCCGCAACTGACGCAACAACCGGCGGTGCTCCAGGGCACCGCCACTTTTTTGTCCGCATTGCCCAGCCGGCAGTGCGGGGGACCACCAGGAGGTGCAGCATGAAATTCATCGAACGACTCTCGCGCAAGTCGGCCCAGCAGCCCCAGTCCGCCGAGCCCGGCCAGGCCCCGCTGCTGATGGCCCTTGAACCGCGGATCATGTTCGATGCGTCCGTGGGCGTGGTTGCCCAGGATGCTGCGGCGCAGACGACTGCCGACGCGGCCAAGGACAGCACCTCCAGCAATGAAAGCAGCCAGGCGCCAGCGGCGTCCGGCGAAACGGCGAGCCAGCAGCAGGGCAGCCAGCGCAACGAAGTGGTGTTCGTCGACGGTCAGGTCAGCAACGTCGGGCAACTGCTCGAAGGGTTGTCGCCCAAGACCGAAGTGGTGGTGCTCGACCCGAACAAGGACGGCCTGCAGCAGATGGCCGACTACCTCAAGGGGCGCGACAACCTCGACGCCATCCACCTGTTGTCCCACGGCGCCGACGGTACCGTGCAACTGGGCAACGTCTGGCTGGCCAGCAACAACCTCGCCGAGCATCGTGCGGCACTGGAGAGCATCGGCGCGGCCTTGAAGGCCGACGGCGACCTGATGATCTACGGCTGCGACGTAGGGCAAGGTGGCAAGGGCCAGGCCTTCATCGACCAGTTGGCGGCGATTACCGGCGCCGACGTTGCCGCTTCGGTGGACGACACCGGTTCCGCGGCGCTGGGTGGCAACTGGACGCTGGAGCGCAGCAGCGGCGCCATCGAGACCAGCGCCTTGAGCGTCGCTGGCTACGACAGCCTGATGGCTTCGACCTACACCGGCGGCGCGGTGGCCAGCGCGCCGGTGCTGGGGACCACCACCAACCAGATGAAATACGTGGTCGGCGACTTCAACGGCGACGGGCGTGCCGACATCCTCTACCAGGCTGCAGGCGCCGGTGGTGCCTGGAGCTTTGCGCAGAGCAATGCAGACGGCACCTTCACCATCTTCAGCCAGGCCAGCTCGATGTTCGCCGGCCTGACCCTGACCGACGCCGCCACCGGCGGCGCCAACTACCACGCCGGGGATTTCAACGGCGATGGTCGCATCGATCTGCTGGCCGCACCCGTGAGCGGTCCGACCATGAAGCTCTACCTCAACACCGGGTCGGGCTTCACCAGCCAGGACGTGAGTGGTCCGAGCTTCGGCGTGCGTACCCTGGTGGGTGATTTCAACGGCGACGGCGCCCTCGACATTCTCTACCAGACCGGCGGCACCGGCTCGTCCTGGGCATTGGCGGTGAACAGTGGCGGCGCCACGCCAAGCTTTACCACCCTGACCAGCGCCAGCGGCGCCGCCTGGCCGTTCGCCGGTATCACCTTGCCCGACTTCAACGCCTACAACTACAAGGCCGCCGATGTCGATGGCGACGGCTACACCGACCTGATCCATGTCGCGTCGGGCATGCAGATGCGCTATTTCCGCAACAACAACGGCGTCTTCGTCGATATGACCGCCACCGCGGCCCTGCCGACCGTGTCCGTGACCCGGGCGATCGTCGCCGACTTCGATGGCGACGGCGACGCCGATATCCTTTACCAGACCGGCAACAACGGTACGGTCTTCCGTTACATACGCAACGACAATGGCACCTTCGTCGACGTGGACCAGGCCAGTTCGCCGTTCGCCAACGTGACCCTGCCGGACATGAACGCCCAGCAGTTCCGTGTCGGCGACTTCGACGGCGACGGCGATCTCGACCTGATCTCCACCTCGTCCACGGCAGCCAGCACCGCCATCTTCTACCAGAGCGGCAGCCTGCCGAAGCTGGTCAGCTCCAGCCCGGCGGACGACAGCCTGACCGTTACCCCGAATGCCAATATCACCCTGACCTTCGACCAATCGGTGGCCAAGGGCACGGGCAACATCTATATCGTGCGCACCAGCGACAACGCGATCATCCAGACCATCGACGTGGGCAGCGGTGCGGTCACCGGCTCCGGCACCACCTGGACCATCGACCCGCCGGCGGACATGGTGGCGGGCGTGGCCTACGCCGTGCGCATCGACAACAAGGCGTTCGCCAACGCCAACGGCCAGGTCTACAAGGGCATCCAGAACAATACCGCGCTGAACTTCACCGTGACCGCGGTGGCGGCGCCGGTGATCGGCAACCTCAACGGCGACCTGGTCAGCTACCGCGAGGACGCCGCCTACGTGCTGCTCGACCAGAACGGCGACGCCACCATCAGCGACGCCGATTCGGCCAACTTCAACGGCGGCAAGCTGACGGTGCAGATCGCCAGTGGCGGCACCAGTGCCGAAGACGTGCTGTTCATTCGCGACCAGGGCGCCGGGGCCAACCAGATCGTGCTGTCCGGCGCCTCGATCCTGTACAACGGCCTGGTGATCGGTACCTTCACCGGCGGCAGCAACGGCAACCCGCTGGTGGTCACCCTGACCAGCAACGCCACGGCGACCACCGTCGCTGCGCTGGTGCAGAACCTGGCCTACCGCAATTCCAATACCATCGAGCCGTCGGCGGCCACGCGCAGCGTCTCGATCAGCATGGACGACGGTGCCGGCGGCAGCAGCACGGTGTCGACGGTCACCCTCGACGTCCTTTCGGTCAACGATGCCCCGGTGGTCAATGTCAGCGGCACCAACCCGACCTACACCGAGAACGGTTCGGCGGTGCAGCTGTTCAGCGGCGCGACGATCAATACCGTCGAGACCGGGCAGAGCGTGATCCAGATGACCTTCACCGTCACCGGCGTCGCCAACGGTGCGGCGGAGAAACTGGTGATCGACGGCAGCGACGTGAACCTGGTCAACGGCACCAACGTGGTGACCGCGATCAACGGCACGACGGTCTCGGTCTCGGTGGTCAGCGGTACCGCGACCATCACCCTGACCCACAGCGGCCTGTCCAGCTCGGCAGCGCAGGCCATCCTCAACGCCATGGCCTACCGCAACGACAGCGAAAGCCCGAACACCGCCAACCGGGTGGTGAGCGTGGATTCGGTGCGCGACAACGGCGGCACCTCCAACGGCGGGCTCAACACCGCCACGGTAGGCATCCTCAGCACCGTGACCGTGGTCGCGGTCAATGACGCGCCGACGCTCTCTGGCGGCCCGTACACCTTCCCGAACACCAACGAAGACACCACGACCCCGGGCGTGCTGATCTCGACCCTGCTGACCAGCACCTCCTATGTCGATCCCGACGTCGGGGCGCTGCGCGGTATCGCCGTGTACGTCACCACCGGTCGCGGCACCTGGCAGTACTCCACCGACAACAGCAACTGGACCGACTTCGGAAGCGTGGCGCCGACCAGCGCGCTGTTGCTCAGTTCCACGACCTATGTGCGCTATATCCCCGACGGCGCCAACAACGAGACGGTGTCCATGGGCTTCCGCGCCTGGGACCAGACCTCCGGCAGCGCTTCCGCCAATGGTAGCCGCAGTCTGGCCGATACCTCCGGCAACGGCGGCAGCAGTGCCTTCTCCACCGGCACCGCCCAGGCCAACCTGACGGTCACCGCCGTCAACGATGCGCCGGTGATGAACCCGGTGTCGCCGAGCCTGTCGCCACTGACCGATACCTCCACCACCAGCGCCGGTGACCTGGTCAGCTCGCTGACCGGCGGCATCACCGATGTCGATACCGGCGCCGTGAAGGGCATCGCCATCACCGGCCTGACCGCCACCTATGGCAAGTGGCAGTTCTCCACCAATGGTGGCACCACCTGGACCGATGTCGGTATCGTCTCCAACACGGCGGCGTTGATCCTGCGCCCGACGGACCGCGTGCGCTTCGTCCCGGACGGCATCCATGGCGAAACGGCGACCATCACCTACAAGGCCTGGGACCAGACCAACGGCACCGCCGGTTTCCAGGGCGCCAAGATCAATACCAGCACCTCCGGCGGCACCTCGGCCTATTCCACGGCGACCGATACCGCCACGGTCACCGTGACTGCGGTCAACGACCGCCCGGTACTGACCCCGAGCGGCGGCAGCGTGGCCTGGACCGAAGGCAACAACGTGGCTTCCACCCCGGTAGTGGTGGACTCCAACCTGACCCTGTCCGACCCGGATGGCCCGAACCCGGGCAGCGCGACCGTGCGCTTCTCCAGCTACAACAGTGCCCAGGACGTACTGGCGCTGGTCACCGACCCGGCGACCATGGGCAATATCCAGGCAAGCTGGGATTCCAGCACCGGCATCCTGACCCTGACTTCCGCCGGCAACCAGGCTACCCTGGCGCAGTTCCAGGCGGCCCTGCGCGCAGTGACCTACAACAACAGTTCGGAAAGCCCGACCACCAGCAACCGTGTCGTGCAGTTCCAGGTGACCGACGGTGGTGGCATGGCCTCGGTGGTGGTCTCGCGCAGCGTGACCATTACTGCCGTGGACGACGCCCCGATCATCAGCGCACCTGCTACCGTCCAGGTGACCGAGGACGTGCCCACGGCGATCAGCGGCATCAGCATCGGCGATGTCGATTCACTCAACGCCACGGTCACCCTGACCGTGACCAGCGGCACCCTCAGCGCGGTGAGCGCCGGTGGCGTGCTGGTCAGTGGTACGCCGACCACGCTGATCCTCGATGGCAGCATCGCCAACATCAACACCTTCATCGCCAACAACCGGGTGACCTTCACCACGGCCGCTAACGCCACCGCAGCTGTTCCCCTCACAATGAGAGCCGACACCGGGAGCGTGTCCGACGTGGTGACCAACATCACCCTGGTGGTCACCGAGGTAAACGACGCACCGGCGGCCACTGTGCCGCCATCCATCACCGTGACCGAGGATGTCGCCAGCGTTATCAGCGGTATCAGCTTCACCGACGTCGATGCCGGCACCAATAGCGTCACCGCGACCTTCTCGGTACCGAGCGGTACCCTGGCGGCCACCAGCGGCCTGGGCGTGACCGTTGTCGGTTCCGGTACGGGTGAGCTGACCCTGTCGGGCAGCCTGGCCGATATCAACTCGTTCCTCGCGGCCAACAGCCTCACCTTCAAGACCGCCCAGGACGCCACCGCCAGCGTGATCCTGACGGTGAAGATCGATGACAACGGCAATACCGGCGGCCCCGCGCTGACCGACACCAAGACCGTGACCCTCAACGTCGCCGCGGTCAACGATGCTCCGGTCAACAGCGTGCCGGGCGCGCAAACCGCGCAGCAGGGGGTTGCCCTGGGCTTCAACAACGCCAATGGCAATGCCATTTCCATCAGTGATGTGGATGCCAACGGCGGCCTCGTTTCGGTGACCTTGACCGCCAACAACGGTCTGCTCACCTTGGGCAGCCTTAGCGGTATCACCCTGGTCACCGGTACCGGTGTGAACAACATCACCATGAGCTTCGAAGGCACCCTGGCCAATGTCAACGCCGCGTTGCAGACCCTGAGCTTCCGCTCGGCGAGCAATTTCCTCGGTGCGGCCAGCCTGACCGTCGAGACCAACGACAACGGCAATTCCGGCAGCGGCGGGGCCAAGCTCGATATCGACACCATCGCGATCGACGTGGTCCCGGTGAATCCGAAGGTGACCAGCGTGTCCGCACAGGGCCCCGACCGCGCGGTGAAGGTCGGCGACGAAGTGCTGATCAACGTGTCCTGGGACCAGGCCGTCACCGTCAGCGGTGGTACCCCGAGCCTGCTGCTCGAGACCGGGCTGGTCGATCGCAACGCCGTGTATGTCAGCGGTTCGGGCAGCAACACCCTGGTGTTCAAGTACACCGTGCAGGCCGGCGATATCAGCGCCGACCTGGACTTCCAGAGCACCACGGCGCTGCAGCTCAATGGCGCGCTCATCACCAACGCCACCAGCGACCTGGCGGTCCTGACCCTGCCGACTGTGGGTGGGGCCAACTCCCTCGGCGGACGCAGCGCTATCGTGGTCGATGGTGTGGTGCCGGTGGTCGGCAGTGTCAGTGCGCCGAGCAATGGCACCTACATCACCGGTCAAGGCCTGGACTTCACGGTCAACTTCAGCGAAGCGGTGACGGTCGATACCGGCACCGGCATCCCGCGCATCGCCATTACCCTGGATACCGGCGGCACCGCCTATGCCGAGTATGTCTCGGGCAGTGGCAGTAATGCCCTGGTGTTCCGCATGGTGGTCGCCAGCGGCCAGCTCGACGCCAATGGCGTCACGGTGGGCAGCAGCATCGACCTCAACGGCGGCGCCATCACCGACCTGGTCGGCAACGCTACCGTGACCACCCTGAACAGCGTGGCCAGTACCGCCGGGGTGGCGGTCGACGGCATCGCGCCGAGCGTGGTCAGCGTGGTTGCGCCGGTGGATGGCAGCTACAAGGCCGGCGACGTGCTGACCTTCACCGTCAAGGCCAGCGAAGCCCTGCAGATCGGCAGCCTGACACCGCGCCTGGCGCTGGATGTCGGCGGGGCGACCCGCTATGCCAACTACGTTTCCGGCAGCGGTAGCGACACGCTGGTGTTCCAGTACGTGGTGCAGGCGGGAGATAACGACAGCAACGGTATCGCTGTGAACAGCCTCGACCTGCGTGGCGAACAGCTGACCGACCTGGCCGGCAACGATATCGATCCGAGCCTGAACAATTCCGGCAGTACCGCCGGTGTCCTGGTCGATACCACCCGGCCGCTCGTCGATAACATCGTCCTGCTCGACCCGGTGAACAACAACCTTGGATCGGTCAGCTTCGACGTGGTCTTCTCGGAGAAGGTCAGCATCGTCGCCCCTGATGTCTTCGCCGTAATGTTCAACGGCTCGACCCGACTTCCCATCGACAGCTATACCAGCCTCGATGGCAAGACCTGGACCGTGAAGGTCAGTGGCATCACTGGACAGGGTTCCGTGGGGATCGTGGTGTCCGGCAACGGTGCCGTCGATGCGGCAGGTAACGCCCTCAGCGGTTCTGTCGGCCCGGTCTTCTACAACGTCGATCGCATTGCACCAAGCGTCGCCAGCGTCGGCGTACCGGCCAACGGCACCTATGTCGCCGGCCAGCACCTCGATTTCACCGTGCAGATGAGCGAAGTGGTGCAACTGGATACCAGCAACGGCTCGCCACGCATCGAAGTGACCCTGGACAACGGCCAGAAAGCCTACGCGACCTATCTGTCCGGTGCAGGCAGCAACACCCTGGTGTTCCGCCTGAACGTGAGCACGGGCCAGGTCGACAGCGACGGTATCAGCGTTGCCAGCGTCATCGACCTCAACGGTGCCACCCTGCGCGATGCGGTCGGCAACGATGCGCAGACCGCCCTCAACGGCCTGCCACCGACCGACCAGGTGCTGATCGATGCCCTGGCGCCGACGGTCAGCAGCGTTGGCCTGCCCGCCACTGGCACCTACAACGCCGGTGATGTGCTGCGCTTTACCGTCGATGCCAGCGAGAACGTCATCGTCGATACCAGCAGCGGTACGCCGCGGCTGGCCCTTAATATCGGTGGCGTGACCCGTTACGCCAGCTACGTGTCGGGCAGCGGTACTTCAGCGCTGGTCTTCGAGTACACCGTCCAGGCTGGCAACAATGCCAGCGCCGGTATCGGCCTGCCGGGCAGCATCGACCTCAATGGCTCGACCCTGCGTGACGCCGCCGGCAACAATATGAACCTGCAACTCAATCTGCCAGGTACCGCCGGTGGCGTGGTGGTGGATACCGTGGCGCCGCAGGTCAGCGATATCGTGCGCGTAGACGTCACCCCGACCAACGCCAGCAGCCTGCGCTACACCGTGACCTTCGACGAATCGGTCAGCGGCGTGGACAGCGCCGACTTCAGCCTGGCCCTGACCGGCAGCGCCAACGGCCGCATCGCCTCGGTAACCCGTATCGACGGGCGCACCTACCAGGTGCTGGTGGACAACCTGTCGGGTGTCGGCAACGTGCGCCTGGACCTGAATGCGAGCAATACCGGGATCACCGATATTGCCGGCAACCCGATCAGCGGCGGCCTTGCCGGTAGCGTCTACAGCATCGACCGCGTGGCGCCTTCGGTGACCAGCGTGAGCGTGCCTGCCAGCGGCACCTACACCGCCGGCAAGACCCTGGACTTCACGGTCAATACCGACGAAGCGGTGCTGGTCGACAGTGGCGACGGCAATCCGCGCCTGGCCATTACCCTGGACAACGGTCGGGTGGTCTATGCCGATTACTTGTCCGGTTCCGGCAGCACGGCGCTGACCTTCCGCCTCACCGTTACCAGCGGCATGGCCGGCAACAGCACCTTCGCGGTGGCGTCGAGCATCGACACCAACGGCGGTACCCTGCGCGATGCCCGCGGCAACGATGCCAATACCGGGCTGAACAATGTCGGCAGTACCAGCGGCATCCTGGTCGACGCCCGGGCGCCACGGCCAAGCAGCATCGTGGTGGACGGCCCGGTCCTGCCGACCGACCGCAGCCTGAGCTTCACCCTGACCTTCGACGAGGCGGTCAGTGGTGTCGATGCCAGCGACTTCAGCGTGCTCGGCACGGCCAGCGCCAGCGGGGTGGTGCAGTCGGTGCAGCGCATCGATGCACAGACCTACCGCATCGTGGTGGGCAACCTGCGCGGGCAGGGCACCTTGTCCTTGAGCCTGAATGCGCCGGACAGCGGCATCCAGGACGGCGCCGGCAACCTGCTGGCGCAGTCCCTGGCCAGTGCCGGGCAGACCCTGCAGAGCCAGGACGTCGGCGATCTGGAATACCGGCTCAATCCACCGGACAGCTCGGGCCTTCCACAACCTGCAGTGATCCAGCCGCAGGTGCCGGGCATCGAGATCAACGAAAGCATCTCGCCGCTGGCCCCGGGCTCGCTGTTCGAGGTGCGGACCGTGGGCGGCGACCTTAGGCCGCTGGGCACCATCTTCCTCGGCCAGGCCGGCAGTGCGCCGAGCTTCATCGCCCAGGTCTTCGGCAGCAGCGACAGCGGCCTGGGCAACGGCGACGGCCAGGGCTTCCTCGGCTTTGGCGGCGGCACTGGCGGACTGTTCGGCGCCAGCACCTTCGCCAACATCTTCAACCGCGATGTGCCGGGTGTCAGCGAGATGAACGTGTTCAACGGCAACCAGTGGAAACAGAGCGACCTCAACCAGGGGCTGCGCGGAGTGTTCGGCGTGCCGACCTTCGGCCAGCAACTGCAACATATCAACGAAGCCGACCAGCGCCAGGTGCGCGAGTTGGCCAAGGCCCTCGCCAAACCGGCCGAGATCGGACAGCGAGCATGACCAGCACAACTCTTGAGAATCGAGCCGTACCTGGGGGCGGCGCAAGGATGAATAAAAAGCACAAACTGTTTGCCGCCAGCCTGCTGGCCTTGGCTATCGGCGGCTGCGCCGTGACCAGCGACCCGATCGAGCGCAGCGCCAGCGAAGAGCGTGCCCGCAGCGACATGGCCAGCATCTACAAGGACCAGGAGCCCCTTAGCGGCCCCCTGACGCTGCACCAGGCCATGGCCCGCGCGGTGAAGTACAACCTCGAAGCCCGCCTGAAGGTGATGGAAGAAGCCCTCGGCCAGCGCCAGCTGGACCTGGCGCAGTTCGACATGTTGCCGCGCATGGCCCTGTCCGCCGGCTATGCCGGTCGCAACAATGTCAGCGCCTCCAGCAGCCAGAGCGTGCAGACCGGAACCCAGTCCCTCGAGCCTTCGACCTCCCAGGACCGTGACCGCGAGGTCGCCGACCTGACCATGGTGTGGAACGTGCTGGACTTCGGCGTCAGCTACTTCAGCGCCAAGCAGCAGTCCGACCAGCGCTACATCCTTCAGGAGCGCAAGCGCAAGGTCATCCATACCATCACCCAGGACGTGCGTTCGGCCTACTGGCGTGCGGTGGCGGCAGAGCGCCTGCTCAAGCAGATCGATACCCTGATGGGGCGGATCAACCAGGCGCGCATCAACAGCCAGCTGATGAGTGCCCAGCGCATCGGCGACCCGGTCCAGGCCCTGAGCTACCAGCGTGCTTTGATCGAGGCCACCCGCCAGCTTGAAGAGCAGCGTCGTGCCCTTACCCTGGCCAAGACCGAGCTGGCCGCGCTGATCAACCTGCCGATGAACCAGCCCTACACCCTGGCCCTGGACGATAGCTACGCGGTGCCGCAATTCCAGGGCGATTTCGCCAAACTGGAACAACAGGCGCTGGCCAGCCGTCCGGAACTGCGCGAGCAGGACTACCAGGCGCGCATCAGCGCCACGGAAACCCGCAAGGCCATGCTGCGCATGCTTCCGGGCCTGGAGTTCTCCGCCGGCGGTCACTACGACAGCAACTCCTTCCTGGTCAACCAGAGCTGGGCCGACTATGGCGTCAAGGTCACCTGGAACCTGTTCAACGTGCTGTCCGGACCACGGGCGATCAAGGTTGCCGAAGCGGGCCAGAGCGTAGCCGAGGCACGCCGCCAGGCCATGTCGGTGGCGGTGCTGGCGCAGTTGTACGTCGCCCGGGCGAATTTCGAGGAGTCCAGCCGGCAGTTCAAGACCAGCGAGGAAATGGCCCGGCTCGACGGACAGATCGCCGAGCAGCTGCGCAACCGTTTCCAGACCAACAACATTGGCGAGCTGGAGCTGATTCAGGGCGAGCTGAACAACCTGCAGACCCAGCTCAAGCGTGACCTGTCCTATGCCGAATTGCGCAATGCCTACGCGCAGCTGGCGGTCAGTGCCGGTACCGACCCGCTGCCGCGGGAATTGCCGGACGACAAGGTACAGACCATCGCCAATGCCCTGCAGAGCAGCGAGGCCAACTGGAATCGTTGATTCTGCTGTGCAAGTGAGGGCCTCATCGCTGGCAAGCCAGCTCCCACAGGGTTCGGCAGCGCCGCGGACACTGTGGGAGCTGGCTTGCCAGCGATGAGGCCTGAACTGACCACACAGAATCCTGACTTACACATTGAAATACTTTCCCTGTGTAGTAAAACGCCGCTACAACTGTAGGATCGACGTCCCTAATTGATCTCAGGTTGATATGACTTCCTTCTCCTCGGAGCCCCCCAGTACCAGGCCTTCATGGCCTGTCTTTTCGTCCCGTCCCCGTGACCTTGCCCGCATGAGTACCCGTCCATGGAATGGCTAGCCGATCCCACCGCGTGGCTGGGACTGGCCACGCTGATTGTCCTGGAACTGGTCCTGGGCATCGACAACCTTGTCTTCATTGCCATCCTCGCCGACAAGCTGCCGCCTCATCAGCGCGACCGTGCGCGGGTCATCGGCCTGTCGCTGGCGCTGATCATGCGCCTGGGCCTGCTGGCTTCGATCTCGTGGATGGTGACCCTGACCGCACCCTTGTTCGAGGTGTTCGGCAAGTCGTTCTCCGGACGTGACCTGATCATGCTGTTCGGTGGTGTGTTCCTGCTGTTCAAGGCCACCATGGAGCTGCACGAGCGCCTGGAGGGCCACGTGGTGCAGGCCGGCGGGCCGGTGCGTCATTCGGCGTTCTGGCCGATCGTCGCGCAGATCGTCGTGCTCGACGCGGTGTTTTCTCTGGATGCGGTGATCACCGCCGTGGGCATGGTCGAGCACCTGTCGATCATGATGATCGCGGTGATCTTCTCGATCGGCATCATGATCGTCGCCAGCAAACCGCTGACCCGCTTCGTCAACGCCCATCCGACAGTGATCATGCTGTGCCTGGGCTTCCTGATGATGATCGGCTTCAGCCTCACCGCCGAAGGCCTGGGCTTCCATATTCCGAAGGGCTACCTGTACGCGGCGATCGGCTTCTCCTTGCTGATCGAGGCCTTCAACCAGCTGGCCCGGGCCCGGCGCAAGCGCAGCCTGCAACAGCACAAGCCGTTGCGCGAGCGCACCGCCCACGCCGTCCTGCGCTTGCTTGGCGGGCGCCGGGTTGAAGCCGACGAAGTGGGTGAAGAAATCGCCGACTTGGTAGGTGATGGCGACGAGCAGGTACTGTTCGACCGCCGCGAGCGGGTCATGATCAGCGGCGTGCTGAACCTCGCCGAGCGGCCGATCAGGACGGTAATGACGGTGCGTGCCGAAGTCGACGCTATCGATCTGGCCCAGCCGCCGGAAGCGATCCGCGAGGCGTTGATGAACTCTTCCTACTCGCGCCTGCCGGTGATCCGCGACGGGCGTGTCGAAGAGCCGCTGGGCTACGTGCACAAGAAGGAACTGCTCAAGGTGCTGCTGGCCGGTGGCGAGCCGGACCTGGAGCAACTGATGCGCGCGCCGTTGAACCTGCTGGAGAGCTTCAGCATCCTCAATGCCCTGGAACAGATGCGCAGCGAATCGACGCACATTGCCTTCGTGGTCAACGAATTCGGTGATTTCACCGGTGTCCTGACCATGACCGACATCCTCGAGTCGATTGCCGGCGAACTGCCCGATGCCAGTGAAGTGGTCGGCCCGGGCATCGTCGCCGACCAGGAGGGCTACCTGGTCAGCGGTGCCCTGAATTTGCGCCAGATCCAGGCGCAGACCGGCTTCGCGGCCCGGCCCACCGACGACTACCAGACCCTCGCCGGGCTGGTGATGAGCCTGCTGGACCGCCTGCCGATGGTCGGTGACCAGCTCGAGTGGGAAGGCTGGTCGCTGACCGTGGTCGAAGTGGAGGAGCGCCGCGTGCGCCAGGTCCGTCTCAGGCAGCCGGCCGACGCTGGCGCAGCAGGTGCCTGACGCCTTCGATGATCAGCACCAGGACTGCCAGCCAGATCGGCAGGTAGGTCAGCCACTGGTCCGGGGCGATGCTTTCGCCCAGGATCAGTGCCACCATCACCAGCAGCACCGGTTCCACATAGCTGAGCAGGCCGAACAGGCTGAACGCCAGCATCCGGCTCGCCAATACGTAACTGATCAACGCCAATGCACTGATCGCGCCCAGCAGCGGAATCAGGGCGTAGAGCTGCGGGTGGGTGTCCAGATCAGCGCCCGACAGCGGTCCGCTGATGACGAAGTACAGCGCGGCCGGGGACATCAGCAGCATGTCCGTCCACAGCCCGCCCAGATGGTCGGTGTGCAGGCGTTTACGCAGCACGAAATACACCGGATAACCCCCGGCGACCACCAGCACTTCCCAGGCGAAACTGCCGTGCTGGTACAGCTCGTGCCCGACCCCGGTGGCCGCCAGGGCTACGGCGACCTTCTGCAGGCGCGATAGACGCTCGCCATAGACCAGGCGCCCGGTCAGGACCATGGTCAGCGGCAGCAGGAAATACCCCAGCGACACTTCCAGGCTGCGCCCTTGCAGCGGTGCCCAGAGAAACAGCCAGAGTTGCACGCCGACCAGCGCCGAGGTCGCACACAGGCCAAGGAACAGGGCAGGGGTGCGTTGCACCCGGCGCACCAGGCCGGTGACCAGCGACCAGTCGCGGGTGACGATCATGAACAGGGTGGCGCAGGGCAGGGTGAGGAGCATGCGCCAGCCAAAGATTTCCTCACCGTCGAGCGGAGCGAGTAGGGAGGTGTAGTAATACATCACGGCGAACAGGCAGGACGCCATCACCGATAAAGCAATGCCTCTGGACAAGGGGGCCTCGAACAACAGTGAAACGGGAGGAAAGGTTGACCGCTCATGATCTCAGGGCCGGCGTCGCTTCGGCAACCGCCGGCCGCTGTTGGTCGCCGAGGGCCGTGATGAAGTCGCCCAGGGGCATGGGCCGGCCGAACAGGTAGCCTTGCTGGTAATCGACGTCGAAGCGCGCCAGGTAGTCTCGCTGCTCAGCGGTTTCCACGCCCTCGGCGACGATGCCCAGGCCCAGCTTGGCCGACAGCTCGATGATGCTGTCGAGGATATGCAGGGAGAGCGCATCGACACCGATCATGCCGACGAAGCTCTGGTCGATTTTCAGGTAGTCGACATTGAAGTGCTGCAGGTAGCCGAGGCTCGACTGGCCGGTGCCGAAATCATCGATCGCCAGCAGCACGCCCATGCGGTGAAGGCGTTCGAACAACTGGTCGGTGATCGGGCCGGGTTTTATCGGTGTACGCTCGGTGAGCTCCAGGGTCAGTTGCACGCGCCCCGGGGGAAAGGCGTCGAGTAGGGCCTGGCAGTCATCGCACAGGCCCGGATCCTGGCAGTGGGCGGCGGTGACATTGACCGCCAGGTGGAAGCCGTCCTCGAACAGATGGGCGTGGGGCGCCAGGTCGCTGGCCAGGCGCTCCATCAGGCGCCGGGTCATCGGCACGATCTGCCCGCTGTGCTCGGCATAGGGAATGAACAGGTCCGGGCGCACCAGGCCTTCGCGCGGGTGATGCCAGCGCATCAGCACCTCGGCACCGGACCAGCGGTAGTCGCCACGGCGCACCACCGGCTGGAAATAGGGCACGAATTCATCCGCCTCGAGGGCCCGTTGCAGTTCGGCACGTGGTGACGAAGCACGCCGCAGTTGCCAGTAGCAGGCCGCGCCGGAACCGGCGCCGAGAAACAGCAGCAGGCCGAACAGCGCCGGGTATTCGCTGCGCATCAGGCGCCAGGCCTGGCCAGCCTGGAAACCGCTGTACACGGAAAAGGCGTAGCGCTGCGAATCCACTCGCTGCGGGGCGACCGGATAGCCTGGCACCGCACCCTGGCGCACCTGGCCGAGCTTGTCGATCCAGTGCGCGCCGACCTGCAGGCGCAGGTCGATGTCCGGGGCGATCAGTTCCAGGGCGCTGGTCAGGTGATCGCCATCGAGGGTGGTGATCGCGCCCCTGGCGCCGTCGCTCAGGCGATAGACCAGCAATGGATGGCCCGGGGTCACCGAGTTGCCGTCCATCAACCACAGGCTGCCGTCGGTATAATCCGTCGGATCGACCTTTTCGCGGAATTCGCCGAACAGCGAGGTGCAATAGATCTCGTCATCGAGGGTCAGGTTGGTGGAGCGCACGAACGAGCGTCGGGTGACCTGCTCGCGCAGGGCCAGGTCAACCTCGGTGCAGGGCCTGCCGGCCATGGGCAGTAGCGTGCGTGCCGCGGCGGCGACATTGTCCAGGACCTGCTCGAGGTGGCTGACCGCCTGGCGGGCGCTGTTCTGCGCACGGGCCTGCAACTCGCGCTCGGCCTGCCAATGCATGATTGCCAGCCCGCCCAGCACGGGCAGCGCGCCCACCAGCCAGGGCAGCAGGCGACGCAACAGGCGCGCGCGGCGCCGGGATTTGTGCAGGGGCATGGGCGGGATCCATCCTTGGGCTGGTTCGCATAGCATAGCGGGCAATGCCGCCGTCTATCCTGTGGGTTGCCGCGCCGATGAAAGCAATGCGCGACAAATGAAATTACGCACTGTAGAATCGCGTTACGAATACAACAATAAGGTTCCCGTCCACGGGGATCGAACCCGCCGAACATGGGTCCTCTATGAAGTGTCATGGATTCAAGCTGATTCTTGGTGACTTCCTTGCCCGCAGTACCCGGGGCATTTCCTGCGCGCCACCACGTTCACTCGCATCGACCGAACAGTAACTCGCGTTATTCAACCGTTTTGATGATGAGGCATACGAACATGGCAGATCTCTTCGACAACCCGATGGGCCTGATGGGCTTTGAATTCATCGAATTCGCTTCGCCGACCCCCGGCACCCTGGAGCCGATCTTCGAGATCATGGGCTTCACCAAGGTCGCTACCCACCGCTCCAAGGACGTCCATCTCTACCGCCAGGGCGGGATCAACCTGATCCTCAACAACGAACCGAAAAGCGTTGCGTCCTACTTTGCCGCCGAGCATGGCCCGTCGGTCTGCGGCATGGCGTTCCGCGTGCGCAATGCCCATGAAGCCTACGCCCGTGCCCTGGAGCTGGGCGCCCAGCCGGTGGAAATCGAAACCGGCCCCATGGAGCTGCGCCTGCCGGCCATCAAGGGTATCGGCGGTGCGCCGCTGTACCTGATCGACCGCTTCGAGGAAGGCAGCTCGATCTACGACATCGACTTCAACTGGCTGGAGGGAGTCGATCGCAATCCGGTCGGCGCCGGGCTGAAGATCATCGATCACCTGACCCACAACGTGTACCGCGGACGCATGACCTACTGGGCCGGGTTCTACGAGAAGCTGTTCAATTTCCGCGAAATCCGCTACTTCGACATCAAGGGCGAATACACCGGCCTCACCTCCAAGGCCATGACCGCCCCGGATGGCATGATCCGCATCCCGTTGAACGAAGAGTCGTCCAAGGGCGCCGGGCAGATCGAAGAGTTTCTGATGCAGTTCAACGGCGAGGGCATCCAGCACGTGGCCTTCCTCACCGACGACCTGATCAAGAGCTGGGACGCCCTGAAGAAACTCGGCATGCGCTTCATGACCGCGCCGCCGGAAACCTACTACGAGATGCTCGAAGGCCGCCTGCCAGCCCATGGCGAGCCAACCGCCGAACTGCAATCGCGCGGCATTCTCCTCGATGGTTCGTCCAACCCGGACGACAAGCGTCTGCTCCTGCAGATCTTCTCGGAAACACTGATGGGCCCGGTGTTCTTCGAGTTCATCCAGCGCAAGGGTGACGATGGTTTCGGCGAAGGCAACTTCAAGGCGCTGTTCGAGTCGATCGAGCGCGACCAGGTGCGCCGTGGGGTGCTGAGCACCGATTGATGGTGTTTTGTTGTTGCTGATGGCCTCATCGCCGACAACGCCGGCTCCCACAATGTGGACTGCCCCCGAAAAGTTGGACAGTTTTAGCTAGCAGCTTGAGCCCTGTAATCGACAGGGCTTAGGCCGTTTAACCTCAGCTTGATGCGGTCATGGTTGTAGTAGCGGATGTACTCGTCCAGACCGGTGGTCAGCTCTTCGATGCTCTCAAACCGCTTCAAATAGAAAAACTCAGACTTGAGCGTGCCGAAGAAGCTTTCCATAGCGGCGTTATCCAGGCAATTTCCTTTGCGCGACATGCTCTGCTTTACCCCACGCTGCTCAAGTTTTTCGCGGTATTGGCGCTGCTGATAATGCCATCCCTGATCAGAGTGGATGACCAGCTTCGGCTCCTTTCCCAAGCTACTCAGGGCTTTTTCCAGCATGTTCCCCACCAGCTCATAGCTTGGGCGGCGAGCGATCTCGTAGGCCACGATCTCACTGTTGTACAAGTCCATCACTGGTGAGAGATAGAGCTTTTGCTGAGCCACTTTAAACTCGGTTACGTCAGTTACCCACTTCTGATTGGGCCGCTGGGCAATGAAGTTTCGCTCCAGCAGATTCTCGGCAATCCTGCCTATTTCTCCTCGATAGGACCGATACTTTTTAGGCCGCACGACCGCCCGCAAACCTTGGTCGGCCATCAGCCGCTCCACAACCTTCTTGTTCACCAGGATGCCTTGATTCTTGATCGCAAGCGTCACACGCCGATACCCATAGAGCCCTTTTTCCTTGTGATAGACCTGACCCACCAGCTCTTTCAGATCGGCGTGTTTATCCGGCTTTTGAAGGCTTTTGAGCTGGTAGTAGAAGGTGCTGTTCGACAACTCGACCAGGGCCAACAACGCTGACAGCGGGAATCGGGTTCGGAGTCTGGAGACGATCAGCGTTTTTTCTCTTGCCTTCGTTCCTTCTCCTCTCTCAAAGCCTTCAGCTCCTTTAGGACAGCGTTCTCCATGCGCAGATACTCGAGTTCTGCCATGAGCTGATCTCGCGGCTTCAGCGCGTCGTCAGTGTCAGTGGGTTTGAGTGGCTTGATCTTCTTGGACACGTCGGCAGACTTTTTTCGTTGAGTGGCAGTAGAGGTGGCAAGGTTGCCACTGTAGTACTGGTGCTCCCAAATGCCTACCCGGGAGGACTGTCCCAAGCCGAAGTGAGCTGCCGTTTGACGCAGGGAAAGCCGATGCTCGCGCATGTACTGCACGACCCTGCGCTTGAAATCGATGTCGTAGCGCTGACCGTGAGGTATGGGACTGATAGTGGAACGGGCTTTATAGCTCGCCACCCAGCGCCTCAGCAGGCTGAAATCGATACCGAAATGCTGGGCTACCTTTCGGAAACCATCGGTGCCCTCCAGGTAGGCAGTGATGGCTGTGAGCTTGAACTGCTCGGTGTACTTACTCATAACTCCCCCAAGGGTTGGATTAGTCTCCAACTTCTTGGGGGCAGTCCAATGTGGAAGCCGGCGTTGTCGGCGATGAGGCCCGTTCAGACCTGTCTATACCGCCCGGCCCACCCCGCGCCGCCGTCGATACATCGCCCAGTAGCTCCCCGCCGCCGTCATGATGCCCACCAGCAACAGCGACGGTGCGACCACCCTGCTGTTGTCCAGCAATTGCCGTGCGGCATGCCCGGGCGGATGGACGATATGGATGGTGTAGCCGTACATCGGCGATACCTGGCTCATGCCGGGCTCGCTTGCCAAAGCCTGCAGGCTGTCCTGGACTTCGCCGGTGGCGCCGATCAGCGTCGGCCCGAACTGCAGTTTTACGCTCTCCGGTTGCCGCGTGCCGTGCAGGATCCGTTGCAGGATTTCGCCGTCGGCCACCGCCAGCACACCGTAGGGATATTCCTGCAGGCGGTAATAGAGGATTGCCGAGTCCGGGGTGTTGTCGTTGCCCGCTTCCAGGCGCAAGCGATGGTTGAAATAGTCGCCGGGGTCCACCAGCAATCCGGATTCGCCGCGCAGGGTACTGCAATAGGCGCGGTTTTCCCGAACCAGGGTCAGCGAGCGCAGCTCCGGGTTGCCGACCACCTCGCTGTGCAGGGCGGGCAGGGCCTTGTCGCAGGGGTACTCGGCGAGGTTGAGGACCTTGTTGCTGGCCCCGTGCAGCGAGTCGATCAGGCTATCGACACCCAGCCGGGCGTCGCGCAGGGCAAGAATGGAGGACTCGTCGAGCTGCTTGTTGACCTGCCAGGCCATTACCAGCAAGCCGAAGGCCACGGGAGCCAGGCCGATCAGCAGCAAGGTCGGCAGGGTGAGCAGTGCGTGGCTGGAACGGGAAGTACGAAGGGGCATGATTCACCTATAGGCAGAAGGCCACGACCGGAGGGGGCCGGACCGAAGCCGATCAGCATAAGTGAGCGCTATACCCGCTTCCTGTACGAGCAGCTGACAGGACGTGTCGGATTCTTCGTTTCGTCAGGACGCTGTCATGTTTGCGCGGACTCGAGCGCGCTGACCACCAGGCGCCCGACCGCAGCGCCGGATGCCGGATTCTGCCCGGTGACCAGCCGCCCTTCCTTCTGGTCCACGACGGCGAAGGCTTCCCACGGATCCTCTGCCTTGCAATAGAGCCCGCCGCGGGCGGCCAGCTCGGTTTCGGTCAGGAAGGGCACTACCTTGTCCAGCTCCGCCAGTTGCTCCTCGATATTGGAGAAGCCGGTCACTTCGCGATCACGCAGCAGCAACGAGTTGTCACTGAGCTTGATGTTCAACAGGCCCACCGCGCCGTGACAGACCGAAGCCACCACGCCACCGTTTTCCCAGATCTGCCGGGCAATCTCCTGCAGCCCATGGTTATCCGGAAAATCCCACAGTACGCCATGTCCGCCGGCGTAGTAGATCGCCCGGTAATCACGGGGCCTTACCTGTCCGGGCGCCAGGGTGTTGCCGAGGCGGTTCATGAACGCTTTGTCGTTGTACCACTGCCAGTCGATGTCCTGTGCCAGGTTCAGGCTGTGCGGATCGACGGGCACGTAGCCGCCCGCAGGGCTGCAATAATCGACCTGGTAGCCGGCCTGCTGAAGGACGTCGGCGAAATGCACGGCTTCGCCCAGCCATAGGCCGGTAGCGCGCTTGAGAGTGGGGTATTTGGCCGTATTGGTCAGCACCACCAGAACTTTCTGGCTCATTGCGGTGATCCTCGGCGGGGTGGAGAGGGAGGTCGGAGGTGATTTCGAACCTGTACAGCATAGTTCCCCGGGAAAAGCCCGCCACGACCTATGGCTATGTGCTAGCGTTTTGAAAGTTGTCTGCAAATGCACAGGAGAGTGACATGGTCGATGCCCAGCAGCAGTCGCAGTTCATGCAGGCCGCCATCGACGAGGCCCGCCTGGGCCTGGAAGAGGGCGGCATTCCCATCGGTTCGGTGATCGTCCATGCGGGTCGCATTATCGGCCGCGGGCACAATCGGCGGGTCCAGCAGGGCAGTGTGGTGCTGCATGGCGAGATGGATGCCTTCGAGAATGCCGGGCGCCAGGATGCGCGGATCTATGCCCAGGCCACCCTGTACACCACCCTTTCGCCCTGCGCCATGTGCAGCGGGGCGATCCTGCTGTACGGGATCCGCGAGGTGGTGGTCGGGGAAAACCGCACCTTCATGGGCGAAGAAGCGCTGCTGCGCGAGCGCGGTGTGCAGGTCACGGTACTGCAGGATGCGCAGTGCATCGACTTGATGACCCGCTTCATCCGCGAGCGTCCGGCGCTGTGGAACGAAGACATAGGACAGGAGTCCGATCGCTGACAGCGGTCAAGGAAGCGCAGCGATGCATATCATTCATCTCGCACCTCGTCCGGTCCAGGCCCAGGGCATGAGCGAGGCGGTACGCCAGTTCGACTGGAGCGGCACCTCGCTCGGCCCCCTGCATCGCTGGCCCAATTCGCTGCGCATCGCCGTGGACCTGATGCTGGCGTCGCGCTTCCCCAGTTGCCTGGTCTGGGGCAGCGATATGATCACGCTCTACAACGACGCCTTCGTGCCCATCCTGGGAAACAAGCCGAACCCGCTGGGCCGTCCGTTCAATGAGGTATGGAGCGATATCTGGGGCGAAGTGGGCGAGCTGGTATTCCGGGTCATGGAGGGGGAAGCGGTCTTTCTCGAGAACTTCCCGCTGGTTACCAGCCGCAACGGCACGCTCGAACAGGTCTATTTCACTTTTTCCGCAAGCCCGGTGCGCGATGAGAGCGGCCAGGTCGCCGGATTTCTCGACACCGTGCTTGAAACCACCAGCAGCGTCGAGTCCGAGCGGCAATGGCGCGAGCTGGCCGGATCCTTCGAGCGCCAGGTGCAGGAACGGACGGCCGACCACACCCGCTTGTGGGAGCTGTCCAGCGACCTGATGCTGGTGGTGCAGGAGGATCTGCGCCTGCGCACGTTCAACCCGGCCTGCCGGCAACTGCTGGGTTGGGATGACGACCTGCATGGCCGGTCACTGCTGGACATGCTGCACCCGGATGACCACCTCGTCGTCCGGCAGCTCCTCCAGGGCGCCCAGCCGAGCGGCGAGGGGCGCTTGCGGCATGTCGACGGGCATTACCGTCGATTCAGCCTGGGCGCCATGCCCGGCTCGGACTTTACCACCTTGCTGGGCCACGATATCACCCAGGCCCGCGAACGAGAGGACGCCTTGCTCCAGGCCGAGGAGCTGTTGCGTCACGGTCAGAAAATGGAAGCGGTGGGTCAGTTGACCGCTGGCGTGGCCCACGACTTCAACAATCTGCTGACCGGTATCAGCACCAGCCTCGAATTGCTCGAGCGCCGCGTGGCCCAGGGGCGCGTGGACACTATCGACAAATACGTGGACGCCGCCCGCCAGGCCGCCGATCGCGCCGCCGAGCTGACCCGGCGCATGCTGGCATTCTCCCGTCGCCAGCCATTGTCACCGCGCCCGGCGGATCTCAACGACCTGCTGACGAATATCGAACCGATGATTCACCAGGCAATCGGTCCGGATATCGAGCTGCGCTGGCAGGTGGACCCGCGTCCCTGGTTGATCGAGGTGGATGTCAGCCAGATGGAAAACGCCCTGATCAATCTGTGTGCCAATGCGCGCGATGCCATGCGCCCCCGGGGCTGGGTGAAGATCAGCACCTGCAACGAACGGCATTACAGTGCGCTGCCCGGCGTCGACCTGCCACCGGGCGATTATTGCTGCCTGAGGGTGGAGGACAACGGCTGCGGCATGTCGCGGGAGGTGGCCGCCAGGGCCTTCGATCCCTTTTTCAGTACCCGGCCTGCGAGCGAGCGCAGTGGTCTTGGCCTGTCCATGGTGTATGGCTTCGTGCGCCAGTCCGGTGGCAGCGTTCGCATCGTTTCCGAAGAGGGCAAGGGCACCTGCATAGAGCTGCTCCTGCCGCGTTTCATCGGCTCCGACCTGCCCCTGCCACAACCGCAGCCAGAGCCCACGCAACCGCAGGCGCCCCTGAGCATGCCGGCCGGTCGGCTGCGGGTCCTGCTGATCGACGACGAGCCGGTATTGCGCATGGTCATTCGTGAATCCTTGCAGGACCAGGGGCTAGAAGTGCTGGAGGCAGGGGATGCCAGCAGTGGCCTGGCCCTGTATGAAAGCGCCGGATCCCCCGACCTGGTGATCACCGACATAGGCTTGCCCGGCGGGCTCAGCGGTATCGAGCTGGCCAAGGCGGTGCGTGCTCGCGCGCCCCGGCAGCGGATTCTGTTCATCACCGGTTTTACCCGTGAATCATTCAACACCAGCGGGCTGGACGAGCAGGGCATGGACCTGCTCGTCAAACCGTTCGACCTGAACGCGCTGCTGCGCAAGGTCGCCAGCATGCTTCAGCCAGTCCCGCCCTCGGTCGCCGACGTGCCAGCACGGCCGCGTTGACGGGCGGCTACCCGCTCCAATACCAGGTAGGTGACGCAGGCGACCAGCAGCGGCAGCAGGAAATACACGGCGCGGTAGCCGATCAGTGCCGCCAGCAGCGTGCCCTGGCTGTATTGACCTTGCAGCAGGGTGATGAACACACTTTCCAGCACGCCTAGCCCCGCCGGAATATGGGTGATCACCCCGGCGATGCTGCTGACCATCAGGGTCGCCAGCAAGGTCGGATAACCAGCCTTTTCCGGCAACAGGGTATGGATCACCAGGCCCATCAGGCACCAGTTGCCGGCACCCATCAGCGCTTGCAGCGCGGCCAGGCGCCAGGAGGGCAGGGTGATCTGCTGACCGCGTATGTTCCACTCCCGCCGTTTGGCGAAGCGGCACGCCAGCAGATAGCCGATGGCCACGATCAGCATGGCAATGCCGATCACGCGCAAGCCGCTGCTGCCGATCTCCAGGCCGGCGGGAAGCTTGGGAAAGCCGAGGGTGAACAGGCAACCGGCGACCAGCAAATAGCCCAGCCAGTTGGTGACCAGGCCGAAACCCAGGATGCGGGTGATGGTCGGGGTGTCCAGTCCCAGACGCGAGTACAGGCGAAAGCGCAGGGCAACCCCGCCTACCCAGGCGCTCAGGTTGAGGTTGAAGGCATAGCAGACGAACGCCAGGGGCAACACCTGGCGCGCCGGCAAGCGGTGACCGGTATAGCGGCGACCGAGCAGGTCGTAGCTGCTGAACAGGACGAAGCTGCACACTACGAAACCCAGGGCGATGAGTAGCACGGTTGGCCGGTAGGACGTCAACGCATGCCAGACTTCGCCCCAATCCTGGTTGCGCAAGAGCATGAACAGCAACACCGGGACCAGGATGAAGAACAGCACCGTCAGCGCCTGGCGCGCGCGTTTCCACAAGGTCTTTTTCAAGAGAGGCGCTCCTGCACGGTTTCAGCATCCTGGTACAGCGGCTTTACCCGCGGCTTGTGCGCCGGCAAGCCGGCGACCAGCGCCGGGAAGTAACGGGTGAAGTGGAACGTCAGGAAAATCAGCGGCGCGCGCCACCAGTAACCGCGCAGCACCCGTTGCAGGCTTACCGTCTTGCAGCGCTTGTTGCGCAGTTCGTCCAGGTGTTCGAACAGGCGCTGGTTGAAGGCTTCGTCACGGATCACCAGGTTGGCTTCAAGGTTCAGCGACAGGCTCAGTGGATCGAGATTGCTGGAGCCGACGGTGCTCCAGTGCCGGTCCACCAGGGCCACCTTGCCGTGCAGCGGTCGTTCGCAATATTCATGGATCTTCACCCCGTCGCGCAGCAGGTAGTTGTACAGCAGCCGCGAGCACAGGCGTACCCAGGGCATGTCCGGCATCCCTTGCAGGATCAGGGTCACGTCCACCCCGCGCCGCGCGGCATTGCGCAAGGCACGCAGCAGGCGGTAGCCGGGGAAGAAGTAGGCGTTGGCAATGATGATGCGCTCGTGGGCGCTGACAATGGCGCGCAGGTATTGCTGCTCGATGTCGGTGGGGTGCTCGTTGTTGTCGCGGATGATCAGGCGCATCTGCGCCTGTTCGCTGTCTGGCTCCAATACCGGCGCCCGGCGCCACCAGGCGCGGTTGCGCTGGCCGATGCGGGCGTGGCTGTCGAGCAGCTTGAGGGTTGCCTTGCGCAGGTCATCGACGATCGGGCCGCGTACCTGGACCGCGTAGTCCTGCTTGGCCAGGGGGCCGAAATCGCCGAGATGGTCGGCGCAGTAATTGATGCCGCCGATAAAGCCGAGCGAACCGTCGATCACCAGGATCTTGCGGTGCAGGCGGCGGAACAGGTTGGTTCGCACCCCCAGGCGCATCGGACTCGGGTCGAAGGCCTGCAGGTCCACACCGGCATCGAACAGCGCCTGGAGGTACTCGCGGCTCAGCTCGGCGGTACCGTAGCCGTCCACCAATACCTGCACCCGCACCCCACGCTGGGCGGCCTCGATCAGTACCTGCTGGAGTTCCAGGCCGACCTTGTCCTCGTAGATGATGAAGGTTTCCAGCAGCACTTCTTCGCGGGCCTGGCGGATGGCCTCGAACGCCGACGGGTAATATTCCTCGCCGTTGATCAGTAGCTGCACTTCGTTTTCCGCACGCCATTCGGTGCTCATAACAGGACCTCGACACAGAGTGGCAGGTGGTCGGACAGATGCGACCAGGGTTTACGCGACATCACCCGAGGCTCATGGGCCCGGGCATTGCGCAGGTAGATTCGGTCAAGACGCAGCAGTGGCCAGCGCGCCGGGAAGCTGCGCGCTGGTGCGCCGTAGGCGCGGGTGAACACCTCGAACAGGCCGCGACTGGCGAGCAGGGCGTCGGCACGCTGGCGCCAGTCGTTGAAGTCGCCAGCGATCACCACCGGTGCGTGCTCGGGCAGGGTGTCGAGCAGGCCGCACAGCAAATGCAGTTGCTGGGTGCGCTGGCGCTCGTCGAGCCCCAGGTGCACGCAGATGGTGTGCAACCGGCGTTCGCCGGGCAGGGCCAGCACCGAATGAAGCAGGCCGCGTTGCTCGCTGCCATCGACACTGACATCGAAGTTGTGGTGTTCGAGGATGGGAAACTTCGACAGTAGGGCGTTACCGTGCTCGCCCTCGGGATACACCGCATTGCGACCGTAGGCGAACATCGGCCACAGGCTGTCGGCCAGGAACTCGTATTGCGGCAACGGCGACCAGCCCGGATGGCGCTGGGCATGACGGCTGTGGCTGCCGAGCACTTCCTGGAGAAATACCACGTCGGCGTGATGCGCACGCACCGCCTCGCGCAGCTCCGGCAGCACATAGCGACGATTCAGCGGGCTGAAGCCCTTGTGCACATTGACCGTGAGCACGCGCAGGGCACTGACCGGTTCGACCTGGCTCAGTTCAACAGGGCGTTGTGCCTGGGTCATGGCTGCCCTCCGTCGGCCGGGCATGCTGCAGCAGCGCAAGCTGGGGCGTTTTCCGGATGATGGCGCGGCAGCAGCAGCTCCACCTCGGTGCCCTGGCCCATGCGGCTGTGCAGGCTGACATGACCGTGGGACTGGCGACTGAAACCGTAGACCATGGACAGGCCGAGGCCGGAGCCCTGGCCGCTGCCCTTGGTCGAGAAGAAAGGATCGAATGCGCGTTCCAGGGTGCTTTGCGACATGCCGCAACCGTTGTCGGTGACGCTGATGCGGACGAAATCGTTGCCATCGAAAGGATGGGCTTCGGGCAAGGGACGCAGCAGATGGAGATTGCTGACCTCGATGCGCACCTCGCCTCCATCGGGCAAGGCGTCGCGGGCATTGACCAGCAGGTTGTCCAGCGCTTCCTGCAATTGCCGGGCATCGGCCCTGGCCGGCCACAGTTCCTTATCGATGCGTAGCTTCAGGCGTACGCCCGGGCCGACCAGGTCGCTCAGGCGCTTGTGCTCCAGCAGAGCGGCCAGTTGCACCGGGCGGTCGTCCAGCGACTGGCGCCGGGAAAAGGCCAGCAGGCGATGGGTGGTGCTGGCGGCCTGTTGCACCGCGGTGAGGCCCATGTCCACCAGCCTGGGAACGTCCTCCGGGCGTTGCTGGCTGATGCGCTGGCGGATCAATTCCAGGCTGCCGCCGATGCCGGTGAGCAGGTTGTTGAAGTCATGGGCCACGCCGCCGGCCAGTTGGCCGATGGCCTCCATTTTCTGGTTCTGGTGCAGGCGTTGCTCTTCTTCGCGCAAATGGCGAACCCGCTCTTCGGTCCGACGCTGCAGGCTGGCCAGTTCCAGTCCTTGCTGGCAGCTGTAGTACTGGCGACGCCGGGCACGCAGGGAGGTGTGGGCGAGGTCCAGCAGGGCCTGGTCGGCAAAGGGGCAGGGCAGGATGAACAGATTGCCCAGGGCCAGGCGCAGATGCGCATTGCAAGCCATGGTTTGATCGCCGTCGCCGATCAGCACTACCGGCAGGTCCGACCATAATGGCTGGCTGCGCAGGTGGCATTCGAGCCGCGAGGATTCGGCATCTTCCAGGCATGTCCGGGCAATGATCGCAAGGCCTGCACCCTGGTCAAGCGCGTCGGCCAGCTCCTCGACATTGCCCATGGCCAGGGCAATGAGCCCGGCCTGTTCCAGCAGGTTCCGGGTGTGGTCGCTGATCGGCGGTGGCGCCAGGATCAGCGCACGCTCGCTGTTGGCTGACGAATGATTCACGGTCGATCTCCTTGGAAAGCGCCCCGGGCAGCGTTTCATCTGCAGCGGATGCACTCTCTCTGGACCGCGCCGTGAAAGCGCGGGTTCAAACCGATTGCGCGAAGGACGCCGGTAGCGTCAGAGGCCTTGCTGGACCAGGGGATCGTCGGGGTTCTGCTGCTCCAGTTGGGCCAGGAGGATCTGCACGTTCTGCAACTGGCCGCTTTCCTTCCAGTACTCGATCAGCAGTACCCGCGCCTTGCGATTGGCCGGCTGCCGGGCGAGCAGGGTTTCCAGCTGCTTTTGCGCCACCTGGAGCTGGTCGAGGCTGTGCAGGCTGACCGCCAGGGTATAGCGATAGTCGCTGTTGTCCGGCTCCAGCTCCACCGCCCTGGAAAACGCCAGCAGGGCGTATTCGTCCTGCTGATGACGCAGCAGCCATTGGCCCAGTTCATATTGCAGCAAGGCGGAATCAGGATAGCGCTGCAAGGCTTCGGCCAATACCGCACGCGAGCCTTCGCCCTGGCCCTGGCTGTCGAGCAGGCGTACCCGGGTGGCTATGGCCTCGAGGTTCTCCGGCTCCAGCTTCAGCGCCTGGTCCAGTGCGCTGGCGGCGGCGGGGAAGTCGCGCTCCTGCAGATAGAGGCGGGCCAGGTGCACCTGGTCCTGTACATCGTCGCTGCGCGTCTGCAGGGCCAGTTGGTACTGGTCGAGCACGTTCTGCAACGGTGCGAAGTACAGGCCGATGTCATCGGGGCTCAAGCCTGCCAGGGCGTCCACCGCAGCGAAGCGTACGCTGTCGTCCTCATCGTCGAGCAATGGGCCGAGGAGCAGGCTGCGCTGGTTGGCCGGGACCATGGCGGCGATGGCCTCGAGGGCGGCGCGACGTACCAGGGGCTCGTCGTTACGCAGGTCCTGGCTGGCCAGTTTCAGGGCCTGGGGAGACGGATAGTTGGGCAGTTCTGCGTAGAGGCTGGCGCGGCGGATGGCCGACAGGTCGTCGCGCCCGAGTTGCTGGTACAGCACCCGGGCAGCTCCGGGCAGGCCATTATGCGCCTGGGCCAGGGCCTTGACGTAGGAGTGCTGGAGTGCCGGATTGGGTGCCGGAGGGTCCTTTTGCAGCGCCAGGCTGCCCAGGCCCGCCAGCAATAGCAGGGCGAGGCCGGCGAACAGGTAGATACGCGGTCGGGGCATGCGTGATCCGGACGGGGATTACGGAAAAGCGCCAAGCTTGGGTCAGACGAATGCTTGAGTCAATGCGTGGGATATGCCTTGGGCTGTGCAATGCTCCCATTGTCGAGAGCACTGCACGTCGAGAACACAGCGCAAAGCGCCGCGCTATCAATGACCGCGATGATGACGCTTATGCTTGTGCTTGCCGGAGTCGTGGCGATCGTCATCGGCCAGGTGATTGCCCAGCGCGCCGCCCGCAGCCCCGCCGAGGCCTGCACCGATGGTCGAGCCGGTGGAGCCGCCGACCTTGCCGCCCAGCACCGAGCCACCGGCCGAGCCAAGGCCACCGCCGATCGCGGCTTCGGTACGATTGCCTTTCTTCGCACCGACGGCGCTACCGGCAGCGCCACCCAGGCCGGCACCGATGGCCGCGCCGGTGCTGCCGCCGATCTGTTGTCCAACCACGTTGCCCAGCGCGCCGCCGAGGCCGCCGCCAATGGCGGTGGTGCCGTCACCGGCCAGCGCGGCCTGGGAGATCAGGAAACCTAGAGCAAGAGTAGGCAGTGTGAGACGCATGGCAGAAACCTCAGGGTCGTTGAAGCGATCGTGTGTCAGGGATATCAGTCGTCATCGCGGTAGCGGCGGTCGTCACGACGGTAGTCGTAACGGTCGTCATAGCGGCGGCGGTCGTCGTCGTGCCAGCGCCGCTGATCGCGGTCACCGCCGCGCCAGCCGTCGTCGCGGTCATGATGATGGTGATGGGCACAGCCGGCGGAAAGCAGGATCGCGGCAAGCAGGGAAAACTGGGTCAGGCGGGTTAACACGGTGATGTCCTCGAATCGACGCGATAGGGTCGATGGCAAGGTTATGACCGCATGTTTCGGGTTTGGTTTCCTCGATCACCGGTAAGCGACTGGCAGATATGAAAAAAGCGCCCCATGGAGGGCGCTTTCCGGAAGGTGGTGCGAGTGGCGGGACTCGAACCCGCAAGGCTTGCGCCGACAGATTTTAAGTCTGCTGTGTATACCAATTCCACCACACTCGCAGGTTGTCCGAGCTTCAAGAAGCTGCTCGAAGCAAGCGCGCTTTATAACTCATCGTTATATTCCAGTCAACGGGCAAGCCGCTTCAACGCGCCATATAGCGCTGCACCCAACGTCGTGGAATGAACAGCGAAGCCAAGCCGATCAGGGCCGCCAGCGCACTGCTGAACAGCAGCGCGGCGAATCCCAGCCGATGTTCCAGCCAGCCGCCAAGGACCGCGCCGAACAGCATGCCGCCCCATGGCACCAGCTGCATGCGCCAGCCGGCGCGACGATCGCCCATCAGCCAGCGGCCAAGGCCCCGGCCGAAACGGGAAAGGGCGCCGGTGACATAGGTCAGGCCGATGGGCAGGCCGTTCACTTCCTCCACGGCGGCATTGAGCATGCCCATGGCAAGGATCGCCGCCAGCAGCGCCAGGAGTTCCAGGTAGTCGCCACAAAAGGCTGCGCTCAGCAATAGCAGAGAGGTCAGGACCAGCAACGGCCAGGCGCGCTTGCGGCTGGAGCGGGCGATCATTACGCCCAGGGCATTGCCAAGGACGAAAGTGATTACCAGCAGGCCCAGGCGCAGCACCAGCCCGAAATGGCCTTCGCTGACAGCCACCGCCAGGCGCGTCGTGTTGCCGCTCATGAAGGAAACGAAGTCGCCGCTGGCCAGAAAACCGATGGCATCGGTCATGCCGGCCAGCACCGAGAGACCGCCAACGAAGAACAGACCGACCTGGCCATGCCGCCGATATAGGCGCCGTGCCTTGAGGCTGCGCAGTGCCGCGGGATGTTCGGGAAGCATCCGGGCGGCCTAGCGCAATTCGATGCTGTTGGCCACGGCGCGCAGCTCGTTGATCGAGTCGGTCAGGCCGCTGACCCGTGCCCTGACTTCGACAGCATCGCCTGCATGCACCGAATGCTGCAGATAGACGGCGTGCCCGGCCAGGCCGCGAGCCAGTTGTTCCATGCCGTCGGCGGTGGTTTCCAGATCGTCGTGAATGCGTTGCATGCGTATGTTGATGACCAAGATCCCTTTCCTCAACCGCTCGTCTTGTCGATACCCGGGGGCGCGAACTATAGCAATTTGCCGTCACGTCGGCAGGCGCAGTGCCTACAATCGCGCTATACCTTGATCCAGCGCAATGGTTGCGGGGCATATTTATGGGTTGCGGCGGCCTATTACTGCAAAAAGGGGAACTCCGCTGCTGGAGCAGGCGTCTTTTCAGGTCGTCCTCAGCGTATGCTGTAGTTATCGTCCAACCCTAGCCAGCGGACCCCGAAATGGATCCATCCGAACGCGTCGACCTGCATAGCATGAATGCCGGCCTGTACGAGCAACTTGTACAGACGGTGGTCGACTACGCCATCTATATGCTGGACCTCAATGGTTGCATCATTTCCTGGAACGCCGGTGCCGAGCGCATCAAGGGGTACCGGGCCGAGGAAGTGATCGGACGGCATTTCTCGCTGTTCTTCAGCGAGCAGGATTGTTCCGACGGGCGTCCCGCTTCTCTCGTCAGCCAGGCCCTGAGCAAGGGCCGCGCCCAGGACGAGGGTTGGCGCGTGCGCAAGGATGGCACGCGTTTCTGGGCCCTGGTGGTGCTGGATGTGGTGCGCTCGCGGGAGGGCGAGATAATTGGTCTGGCGAAGATCACCCGCGACATCACTGACCGGCGCGAGGCCGCGCTGCAACTGGATGCCATGCGCGCCCAACTGTTCCAGTCGCAAAAGCTCGAGGCCCTTGGCCAGTTGACCGGGGGCATGGCCCACGACTTCAACAACCTGCTGACCATCATCCTCAACTCGGCCAGGCTGGCGCTCAACAGCTCCGATCCGCAACGTACCCGGCGCATGCTCGAGCATATTCTCGATGCCGGCCAGCGCGGCAGCCAGATGACCCAGCAATTGCTCAGCTTTGCCCGGCGCAAGGAGCTCAACGTGGTACGGGTCGATCTTGCCGAGGTGATCGAGTCCATCCACGCACTGCTGCACCAGGCCTTGCCGAAGAATATCGAACTGCATGTGCTGTGCGACGAGGACCTGGCCCCGGTCGAAGTGGACGCCGGGCAGTTGCAGATGGTGTTGCTCAATCTGGTGCTCAACGCCCGCGACGCGATGGAGGCGGGCGGGGAGATCCGCATCGTTGCCGGCAATCGCCGGTTGCAGGGCGAGCGTGATGGCCTGGTAGGTGATTTCGCTGCGATCAGCGTCATCGATACCGGCACCGGTATCGACGCCGAGGTGCTGCCGCGGATTTTCGAGCCGTTCTTCACCACCAAGGGTTTCGGCAAGGGCACTGGCCTGGGCCTGAGCCAGGTATACGGTTTTGCAAGGCAAAGCAATGGCGGGATCTGGGTCGACAGCGAGCCGGGCAAAGGCACCTGCATGACCCTGTGCATCCCGCTGCCGGCCAACGGGGAGGAACAACCAAGGTGGAACAGCTCAAGCGTCTAGTGACCGGGATCCAGGGGCTCGACGACCTGCTCAAGGGCGGTCTTGTCGTTGGCGCCGCCTACATCGTCCAGGGCCGTCCCGGCTCGGGCAAGACGGTGCTGGCCAATCAATTGGCGTTCAATCATGTGCAGCGCGGCGGCCGGGTGCTAGTGGCGACCCTGCTCAGCGAATCCCATGAGCGACTGTTCCAGTACCTGTCGACCCTGTCGTTTTTCGACCCGGCGAAGATCGGCGAACAGATCCAGTATCTCAGTGCCTTCGATACCCTAGAGCAGGACGGCCTGGAAGCGGTGGTGCGCCTGTTGCGCGGGGAGATCGCCCGCCACGGTGCCTCGCTGTTGATCATCGACGGTCTGCTCAACGCCCGCTCGCGGGCGCAGACCGCGCTCGACGCCAAGAAATTCATTTCCGAACTGCAGGCCCATGCCGCCTTCGCCGGCTGTACCTTGTTGCTGCTGACCAGTGTCCATTTCGAGGAGGACTGCCCCGAACACACCATGGTCGACGGTGTGATCGAACTGGGCGAGGACCTGCACGGCGCCCGGGCGGTACGGCGTATCCAGTTGCGCAAGACCCGCGGCAGCGCGGCGCTGTCCGGCCTGCACGAATGCGAAATAACCGACGATGGCCTGCAGGTCTACCCGCGTCTCGAGGCCCTGTACGGGCACCCCTCGGGGGCGGGCAGCGAGACCTTCGTCCGTGTCGGCACCGGCGCACCTTCCCTCGACGATCTGCTCAAGGGTGGGCTGGCGCAGGGTTCCGTGACCCTGGTGATGGGGCCTTCGGGCAGTGGCAAGACCTCCCTGGGCCTGAGTTTCCTGGGCGCAGCCACACCCGACGCGCCCGGGCTGCATTTCGGTTTCTATGAGCCGGCCACTCGCCTGCGCATGAAGGCTGCCAGCCTGGGGCTCGACTTCGCGGCAATGGAGCGCGAAGGCGCACTGCAGATTGCCTGGCAACCCACCACCGAAGGGTTGCTCGACGATGTCGGCGCGCGCTTGCTGCGGCAGGTGGCAACCCATGGAAGCAAGCGCGTGCTCATCGACAACCTTGGCGGGTTCACCCGGCTGGCCACCCGTCCGGAACGCCTCAATGGATTCTTTCGTGCGCTGATGGGTGAACTGCGTGCCCGCGACGTGACGGTGCTGGCGACCTGGGAGATGCGCGACCTGTTCGGTTCGGAAATCATCGCCCCGGCACCGGAGCTGTCGAGCGTCGTCGACAATTTGCTGCTGATGCGCTTCGTCGAGCTGAATTCGCAGCTCAAGCGTGTGCTGTCGATCCTCAAGGTGCGTGACAGTCTTTACGACCCGGCGTTGCTGGAGGTCCGCTTCGGCGAAGACGGGATGCAATTGCACAAGGCATTCAACGAGGCTGCCGCGGTGTTGTCGGGTACTGCCCAGCCACTGGAGCGGTCCTGAGGGCCGCAGTGTGACGATATGAGCACAGTCCTGGTGGTCGATGACGAATACGTGATCTGCGATATCCTCGAGTTTATCCTTGAGGAGGCGGGGTATCAGGTGAAGAAAGCCAGCAACGGGCTGGGCGCGCTGAAGATCCTGAAGCCGGACCAACACGAGAACGCAGAGGAGCCACAGGAGAAAATTCGGGTCGAACTGCTGATCACCGACTATATGATGCCGTTGATGAATGGCGAGGAGCTCGCCAGGAAGCTTCGCGTCGACCCCCAGTTCAATACGCTGCCGATCATTCTCATGAGTGGCGCGCAAGCCAGCGTCGGCCGGGAAAATCCCGGGCTGTTCGATGCTGTGCTGGACAAGCCTTTCGATCCCGAACAACTGGTTGCCATGGTCCGGCAGGTATTACCACCGGCCGAGAGCTAGACCCGGCAATCTGCTTGTGTCCGGCAAGGGACAGGCGCATCCGTGCGACTGCAATCAGGCCGAAGCCTTAGTGATTGCCTTCTCCTTTCTCCGGCGCAGGGCTGCCGGCCTGAATGCGTTTGTAGATCTCTTCGCGGTGCACCTGGACATCTTTCGGTGCATCGATGCCAATCCTCACTTGCATCCCTTTGACGCCCAGAATTGTGACTTTGATGTCATCGTCGATGACGATGCTTTCGCCGACTTTGCGGGTGAGTATCAGCATGTATTTCTCCTTGGTAACTTGAAATGCCTCGCGGGCGAGTACCCCACCGAGGATGGGGGCGCCGGAAGCGCTTCCCTCTTTCCCTTCATTAAAGACGCATTCGTTGAAAATTAATTCCCCGAGCAAAATATTTGCTGGTGCCTTTTTCTGGATTGGGAGTCGACGGACAGGTGGGAACTTCGCCTGGCGAGATTCGCACCCCGCAAGCATAGGGGGCTTGAACGAATATGGGAAATTTCTCTTGTGAAAAGAGAAACTTTCGATAATTAACGCTTTTTTTGTGAGGTTTTAGTTTGGTTAATAAATGAGTTTCATTCCGGGCTGTAGCTCCGGACTGTGACCTGGCGGATTCACCTGGCGCTATTGGCCGAGCAGCGCCACGCCCTTGATCTGTGCCCAGAGTTTCTGGCCAGGTTGCAGGCCGAGCTGGTCGCAGGAATAGCGCGTGACCCGGGCCAGCAGCGGATGCCCGTCTGCGTCGAGGCTGACCAGCATCTGCGCCGGGCTGCCCTGGTCGGAGAGGGCGCGCAGGGTCACCGGCAGGCGGTTGATGATGCTCGAACGTGGGTCCTCCGCCAGACTGAGGCTGATGTCCCGGGCCTGGATCCTGATACGCAGGGCCGAGCCGTGCGCCAGGGGCGCGTGGGGAATGCGCAGTTTCAACGTGCTGTCCGGCAGATGGACGTCCAGGAGCTGGTAGACCTCGTCGTAGGCGCCGGTCCGGCCTTCGAGCACCACCCCGGCGTCTTCATCGCGGGCCAGGGGCAGGTCAAGGCGGGCGAGGGTCTGGTTGAGCGGGCCGCTGGACAGGACCGTGCCCTGTTCCAGCAGCACCAGGTGATCGGCCAGGCGCGCGACTTCCTCCTGGGCATGGCTGACGTATATCAGCGGGATCCGCAGCTCGTCGCGCAGACGCTCAAGATACGGCAGGATCTCGCGCTTGCGCGGCCCATCCAGGGCCGCCAGGGGCTCGTCCATCAGCAACAGGCTCGGGCTGGTCAGCAGTGCCCGGGCGATACCGACGCGCTGGCGTTCGCCGCCGGACAGGGTGGTGGGCTTGCGTTGCAGAAGGTGACCGATGCCCAGCAGTTCGCAGGCCTGTTCGAGGTGGATCCGGCGCAGTGCTGGATCGATGCGCTTGTAGCCAAACGCCAGGTTGTCGCGCACCGTGAGGTGACTGAACAGGCTGGCTTCCTGGAACACATAGCCGATCGGACGTTGGTGGGGCGGAACGAAGATGCCCCGGGCCGAGTCCTGCCAGACCGTGCCGGCGACCTCGATGCGCGCATCCGCGGCCCGTTCCAGGCCCGCCAGGCAGCGCAGGCAGGTGGTCTTGCCCGAGCCGGAGGCGCCGAACAGCGCAGTGACGCCCTGGCCGGGCAGGTCGAGGTCGACATCCAGGGTGAAATCACCGCGGGCTACCTTGAGGCGGGCGTGGATCTGCGCGTTCATGTTGCACCCCAGGCCGATTTGCCGCGGCGACTGCCATACAGGGCCAGCAGCACCAGGAACGAGAACACCAGCATCGCCCCGGCCAGCCAGTGCGCCTGGGCGTATTCCATGGCCTCGACGTGGTCGAAGATCTGCACCGAGACGACCCGGGTCTTGTCGGGGATATTGCCGCCGATCATCAGCACCACACCAAACTCGCCAACCGTATGGGCGAAACCGAGGATGCTGGCGGTGACGAAACCGGGCCGGGCTAGCGGCAACACCACACTGAAAAAGGTATCCCGCGGGCTGGCGCGCAGCGTCGCGGCCACTTCCAGCGGACGATCGCCGATGGCGGCAAAGGCGTTCTGCAATGGTTGCACCACGAAAGGCATGGAGTAGATCACCGAGCCGATCACCAGGCCGCTGAAGCTGAACACCACGGTGCCAAGCCCCAGGGCCTCGGTGGTCTTGCCAATGAAACCGCGGGGGCCGAGAGCGAGCAGCAGGTAGAAGCCGATCACCGTGGGTGGCAGCACCAGGGGCAGGGCCACCAGCGCACCGACCGGCCCGCGCCACCACGAGCGGGTGCGGGCCAGCCACCAGGCGATGGGGGTGCCAAGGAGCAGCAGGAGCAGGGTGGTCAGCGACGCCAGCTTGAGGGTCAGCCAGATTGCGCCGAAGTCGCTGGCATCGAGCGGCATCAGAGTTGGTAACCGTAGGACTTGATCACGGCGGCAGCCTTCGGACCTTTCAGGTAATCCACCAGCGCCCTGGCGGCTGGGTTGGCCTTGCCTTTTTCGAGGATCACCGCGTCCTGGCGGATCGGGTCGTGAAGCTCGGCCGGCACGATCCACGCGGAGCCGCTGCCGAGCTTGCCGTCTTGGTAGACCTGCGACAGGGCGACGAAGCCCAGCTCGGCATTGCCGGTGGAGACGAACTGGAAAGCCTGGGTAATGTTCTGGCCTTCGACGATCTTGCCCCGGGTGGCTTCGGTCAGCTTGAGCTTGTCCAGCACCTGGGTGGCGGCGAGGCCGTAGGGAGCGGCCTTCGGATTGGCGATGGACAGGTGCTGGAACCGGTTGGCCTTGAGTACCTCGCCCTTGTCGTCGACATAGCCGGGCGTGGCCGACCACAGGGCCAGGGTGCCCACGGCGTAGGTGAAGCGCGAGCCCTTGACGGTGGCGCCTTCGCTTTCGAGCCTGGCCGGAGTGGTGTCGTCGGCGGCGAGGAACACTTCGAACGGTGCGCCGTTCTTGATCTGCGCATAGAACTGGCCGGTGGCGCCGAAGGCGGCGACCAGCGTGTGACCGGTATCCTTTTCGAAGTCCTTGGCGATGGCCTGGATCGGTGCGGTGAAGTTGGCCGCGACGGCGACCTGGACCTCATCGGCCCACGCATGGTTGAAGGCGAGCAGGGTGAACAGGCCGGCCAGGGCCAGGCGAGGGGTGTGGCTGCGCATGAAACGACTCCGGGGTTGAGTAAAGGCCAATCGCTATATACCTAAATATATAGCGATGTCCTTGCCAACGGGAAGACCTGTTTCAACGGCCAAGAATGGTGAGTGCTTGTTCGGCGAGCGTGCGGGTGAGTTCTGCAGCAGGTCGTTCGATGCCGAGGCGCAATGCCTGGCCGGACCACAGGTTGCTGAAATCGCTGTTGCCCGCTGGCTCGCTTAGCGCCCGGATCGGCATCAAGGCGCCACCGGCCAGGGGGAAGGCCGGGGCCAGCTCACTCATCGGGCCCAGTTCACGCATGATGCGGTTGCAGATACCCCGGGCCGGGCGTCCGGTAAACAGGTTGGTCAGCGCCGTGTCGCTTTCCCGTGCGGTATGCAGGGCCCTGCGGTGCATGGCGGAAACCTTGGCCTCCGGACAGAACAGATAGGCGGTGCCCAGTTGCACCGCTGCCGCACCGAGTACGAAGGCTGCGGCGATGCCCCGGGCGTCGCCGATGCCGCCGGCGGCAATCACCGGCACGCGCACCGCGTCGGCGATCTGCGGGACCAGCGCCAGGGTACCGACCTGGCTGTTCAGGTCTTCGCTGAGAAACATCCCGCGATGGCCGCCGGCTTCGTAGCCCATGGCGATGATCGCGTCGCAGCCTTGCTGCTCCAGCCACAAGGCTTCGCTGACCGTGGTGGCGCTGGACAGCACCCGGGCCCCGGTCGCCTTGACCCGGGCCAGCAGGCGCGGCTGCGGCAGGCCGAAATGGAAACTGACCACCTCGGGCTTGTATTCCTCCACCAGCGCGCAGGCACTATCGTCGAACGGCGCGCGGCTGGACACCGGTGTCGGCGCCTCGAAGTCGGCACCGACTTCCTCGTAGTAGGGTCTGAGCGCTGCTTTCCAGCGCGCTATGCGCGCCGGATCGTCGGGCGGTGGGGTGTGGCAGAAGAAGTTCAGGTTGAGCGGGCCACGGCTGGCCTGGCGGAAGGCGTGCAGTTCCTGGCGGATCTGCTCGGGGCCGAGCATGGCGCAGGGCAGGGCGCCCAGGCCGCCGGCCTCGCTCACGGCGATCGCCATGGCCGAGCCGGTGGCACCGGCCATCGGTGCCTGAAGAATCGGCAGATCAATTGCCAACAGATCGAGGATGCGTGAATCCGGCCAGCGGCTCATTACCCGTGAACTCCTCTACGACGGCCAGCGACCTCAGAGTGCCTTGCTGACCTGGATATCGGTGATTTTGTCGGCGTCGTCGCCGTGGATCTTGCGCAATGCTTGCTGCGCCTGCGCCAGCGAATTGTCCGCCAGGACGGCGAAATCCCAGCGGCGCTCGCCGTCGAGCTTGTACTTGATGACGTATTTGATGTTGGTGCTCATGGGGCTTTTATCTCAACTGCGACGATGAACGACGGATGATCTTGATCTTGTGGGTGAAGGCCGGCTTGCGGGTCACCGAGATCGGCCGTTGGGTCACGGTATCGATGGTGATGTTCCAGAAACCGGTGCTTGGCACGGTGATTTTGGCCGGGAAGCGGTCGAATGCGCCGCCATGGTAGGTATGGCGCCCGCCATTCTTGAAACTGCGGAAATTGGCGTCGTTCATCAGGCGGATATTGCAGCGCTGGGAGCACTCGATAACGACGATATCGTCTTCGTTCAGATGCTCGCGCTGGTGTACGAATTTCATGTAGCGGCTCCGCAAGGGATATTTCGGCAAAGCGGCACGATAACAGAAGCACGGGAGGGGAATGTAGGACTCGTCACATTCCTTACGATAAATCTGACATTCAAGGGAGCAAATTGGCCTAATAGCGGTCTGAGTTTTTTTATATGCAGGAGCGGTTCTCGATGAAATGGTTTGTATCTGCCTTGGCACTGACGCTGACCGGTTGTGCCAGTGTGGCCGAGCTGGAACAGAGCCCTGAAACCCTCGACGTGATTTCCGGCAAATCGCCCGAGCAGTACCTGACCTGCGTGCAGGAACACTTGAAGGACAGCCGTGACCCCTTGCAGGTGACTCGAGGCGAGAAGAATTCGATCCGGGTAATCGTCCCGCAAAAGCTGTCCGACGCCCCTGCTGCGGTGATGAACATCAATGAACGCTCCAATGGCAGCGCCATCAAGCTGCACGAACGCCTGAACAACTTCCCGCTGCGGCTTTCCGACGTCAACAACGCCGCCACCCGGTGCATTTCGGGCTGATACCAGCGTTCTAGAGAACATCGCAAAAACCCTGTGGGAGCGGGTTTATCGGAGCGCCGAACCGCCGCGATTACGATGGTGGGTTCACTAACGTCATCGCGGGTAAACCCGCTCCCACACGATCCCTGCAACTCCAACGGTTATGTTTTGTTCTTTGAGCGCGGGTGAACCCAGACTGGGTTTTTGTGCAGTCCTTGAAATCTCCTCTCGTTAATCGATTCACCGATCCAAATGCCCCTTTCTGGTGCTTTCCGGCGTTGTAGTGGCTGAACAATAGCCCTACTATCCATAGGCTTATATTTTTTGAGTCTAAGCATATAACCAGAAGAAAAAGGGAATGCCGTGATGATCACAGTGGATCGAATCCTGATCAGTAGCCTGTTGTTGTTTTCTCTGCCGGCCGCTCATGCCGACCCGGGCCAGAAGATCCTTGCCCAGGGAGGCGCCAATCCCGCCGCCATGGCCTGCCAGGGTTGCCATGGCCCGGATGGCCTGGGCCTGGCCGCCGCCGGTTTTCCGCGACTTGCCGGCCTCCCGGCGGGCTACCTCAGCAAGCAGTTGCGCGATTTCCGCGACGGTACCCGCAGGAATCCGATCATGGAGCCGCTGGCCAAGGCCTTGGACGACGATGAAATCGCCGCCGTGAGCCAGACCCTGGCGGCCATGCCAGCCCCCGTGGCGCCCGGCAGCCGGCGCCAGCAGATGGCCAGCGACCCGACCGAACAACTGGCCCTGTACGGCGACTGGAGCCGGCAGATCCCCGGTTGCGTGCAATGCCATGGCCCGGGTGGCGTTGGCGTCGGCGAGCACTTCCCGCCACTGGCCCGGCAGCCGGCCACCTACCTGGTCGCGCAGCTCAACGCCTGGCGTGACGGCAGCCGTCACAACGATCCGAATCAATTGATGGTGGGCGTGGCCAAGGCCATGACCGATGACGAGGTCAAGGCGATCGCCGAGTACTTCGCCGCTGGGCAGGAGGCCAGGCCATGAAAGCAATCGTTTGTACCGCATTGGCCTGCGCGCTGGGTTTGGCTCATGCCGCACAGGTGGCCATGGAAGACCAATCGCAACTGAAGGTGCCGCCGGCCAGCCAGGCTCCGGTCTTCGTGCCACCGGCGCAAAGCGAACTGCCTGACAACGCGTTCGGGAAGATGGTCAGGGATGGCTATGCGCTGTTTGTCGATACCCAACGCCTGGCGCCAGCCTATGTCGGCAACGGCATGAAGTGCAGCAATTGCCACCTCGACCAGGGCCGCATGGCGCATTCCGCGCCGCTGTGGGGCGCTTATCCGATGTATCCGGCCTACCGCAAGAAGAACGACAAGGTCAACACCTACGCCGAGCGCATCCAGGGCTGTTTTCAGTTCAGCATGAACGGCAAGGCACCTGCTGCTGACAGCCATGAGATTACCGCCTTGTCGGTGTATTCCTACTGGCTGGCCAGCAAGGCCCAGGTCGGCGTCGAGCCGCCGGGTCGCGGCTATCCCGATGTCGCCCAGCCTGCGGGTGGCTACGACATCGCCCGTGGCAAGCAGGTCTACCAGCAGCAATGCGCGCTTTGCCATGGTGCTGATGGCGAGGGACAAAAGGTCGCCGATGATTACGTCATGCCACCGCTATGGGGCAAGGACTCCTACAACTGGGGCGCGGGCATGCACCGGATCAACACGGCGGCGTCCTTCATCAAGTACAACATGCCCCTGGGCAAGCCCGGCAGCCTCAGCGACCAGCAGGCGTGGGACGTCGCAGCCTATATCAACAAGCACGAGCGGCCGCAGGATCCCAGGCTGGTGGAGGGCTCGGTGGAGAAAACCCGACTGAAGTACCACGCCAACGACGGAGTCAACCTGTACGGTCAGACCGTGGAGGGTGTGCTTGTCGGACAGGGCACGGGCAAGTAGTCGATCAGCCTGAAATTCGATGGTCATGGCGCCGTTTCCCACGCAGGAAATGGCGCCTTTTTGTCGCTGGAATACTGGCGCATGGCCAATAATTTCAAGCCGTGGGAACTATCTCCCCATGGATTTCTCTATGATGGCAGCGGGCGCGGTCGGGCGGGGCATTGTAAGCTTGATGCCGCCTGATTAGACTGCGCCGAATTTCGTACGCACAGCCCTTCGTTAAGGACTTTTATGATCAAGAAATGCTTGTTCCCGGCAGCCGGCTACGGCACTCGCTTCCTGCCCGCAACCAAAGCCATGCCCAAGGAAATGCTGCCGGTGGTCAACAAGCCACTGATCCAGTACGGCGTCGAAGAAGCCCTCGAGGCCGGCCTGACCGAAATCTCCATTGTCACCGGTCGCGGCAAGCGTGCCCTGGAAGACCACTTCGACATCAGCTACGAGCTGGAAACCCAGATCAAGGGTACCGACAAGGAAAAATACCTGGTCGGCATCCGTCGCCTGCTGGACGAGTGCTCTTTCTCCTACACCCGTCAGACCGAGATGAAGGGCCTGGGTCACGCCATCCTCACCGGCCGTCCGCTGATCGGTGACGAGCCATTCGCCGTGGTCCTGGCCGACGACCTGTGCGTCAACCTCGACGACGACGGCGTGCTGACCCAGATGGTCAAGCTGTACAAGCAGTTCCGCTGCTCGATCGTCGCCATCCAGGAAGTCGACCCGCAGGAAACCAACAAGTACGGCGTCATCGCCGGCGAAATGATCCGTGACGATATCTACCGCGTCCACAGCATGGTCGAGAAACCGAAGCCGGAAGATGCGCCGTCGAACCTCGCCATCATCGGTCGCTACATCCTGACCCCGGATATCTTCGACCTGATCGAGCAGACCGAGCCGGGCAAGGGTGGTGAAATCCAGATCACCGACGCCCTGATGAAGCAGGCCCAGAACGGCTGCGTCATGGCCTACAAGTTCAAGGGCAAGCGTTTCGACTGCGGTGGCGCCGAAGGCTACATCGAGGCAACCAACTTCTGCTTCGAGAACTTCTACAAGACCGGCAAGGCCTACTGAGTTCCGACCGCTACCGACAAAACGCCCGATCTTCGTATCGGGCGTTTTGTTTTCTGGCTCACGCACGCAGGATGCGCGGCTTGCGGGCTGCCTGCGCGATGCAGCAGACCCAGCGGTGATTGCGACGATAAGGCGCGCGAATGAAGTTGATGTCGGCCAGCAGGCGCATGCCGCGTTTTTTCAGGGCTTCGGTCAGTTGTACGAGTGTCTCTGCTTCGATGGTCATCGCTATACCTCGTCAGATTACTGCGTTCACAAGGGTTGACTGAGCCGACTCCGCACGGATTCATTTTTTTGACTTGGACGACAGCTTTTCATTCGTCAGTGTTCCAGGCCCTTTTGTTTATGGCGATAACAGGCGCTATGCTGGCGCACTGCCGAGGAGAGAGTTATGGCCTACGATTTTGATCTGTTTGTGATTGGTGCCGGTTCCGGCGGTGTGCGTGCCTCGCGATTCGCCGCAGGCTTCGGCGCCCGGGTGGCGGTGGCGGAGAGTCGCTACCTGGGTGGCACCTGTGTCAACGTCGGCTGTGTGCCGAAGAAGTTACTGGTATACGGCGCGCACTACTCCGATGAGTTCGAGCAGGCCTCCGGTTTCGGCTGGTCGCTGGAAGATGCGCAGTTCGACTGGGCACAACTGATCGCCAACAAGAACCGCGAGATCCAGCGCCTCAACGGTATCTATCGCAACCTTCTGGTCAACAGTGGCGTGACCTTGCTGGAAGGCCATGCACGGATTACCGCGCCCCATGAAGTGGAAGTCGAGGGCAAGCGCTACTCGACCAGGCACATCCTGATCGCCACCGGCGGCTGGCCGCAGATTCCTGACATTCCCGGACGCGAGCTGGCCATCAGCTCCAACGAAGCCTTCTACCTCAAGGATCTCCCCAGGCGTGTGCTGGTCGTCGGCGGCGGCTATATTGCGGTCGAATTCGCCGGCATCTTCCACGGGCTGGGCGCCGATACCACCTTGCTCTACCGCGGCGACCTGTTCCTGCGAGGTTTCGACGGCTCGGTACGGACCCATCTGAAGGAAGAGCTGGAGAAGCGCGGTCTGGATCTTCAGTTCAACGCCGCCATCGCACGCATCGACCGGCAGGACGACGGCAGCCTCAAGGCGACCCTGGTGGACGGTCGCGAACGGGTCGTCGACTGCGTGTTCTATGCCACCGGGCGCCGGCCCATGCTGGACAACCTGGGCCTGGAGAACACCGAGGTACAACTGGACGAGCGCAGTTTCGTCCGGGTCGACGACAAGTTCCAGACAGACGAATCCTCCATCCTCGCCATCGGCGATGTGATCGGTCGTGTGCAACTGACCCCGGTGGCCCTGGCCGAAGGCATGGCGGTGGCGCGGCGGCTGTTCAAACCGGAGGAATACCGCCCGGTGGACTACGCCAATATCCCCACAGCGGTGTTCAGTCAGCCATCGATCGGGACGGTCGGCCTGACTGAGGAGCAGGCATTGCAGGCGGGGCACTCGCTGAAGATCTTCGAAAGCCGTTTCCGCCCGATGAAGCTGACCCTTACCGATGTCCAGGAAAAGACCCTGATGAAGCTGGTGGTCGACGCCGACAGCGACCGCGTGCTCGGCTGCCATATGGTCGGCCCGGAGGCGGGCGAAATCATCCAGGGCCTGGGCATCGCACTGAAGGCGGGCGCGACCAAGCAGCAGTTCGACGACACCATCGGCGTGCATCCGACGGCGGCGGAAGAGTTCGTCACCATGCGCACCGTGACCCGCTGACCCTTTTGCAACGACGCGGACCCTGTGGGAGCGGGTTCACCCGCGATTACGATGGTGAATTCACTAAAGTAATCGCGGGTGAACCCGCTCCCACAGGGTCCGCGTCGCTTTCTATCTCTTCTATCAATACTCACCGGTTATAGCCAAAACCAATCACCAACATCATTTTTGCCAATGAGCATTGATCGGCTCTATTGGCTAGGATTTCTCCATCAAGTTTTTCCAACCCTGAAGGAGCGATACCGATGCCAATCATCAACAGCCAGGTCAAACCGTTCACCGCAACCGCTTACCACAACGGCAACTTCGTTCAGGTTTCCGACGCCGATCTGAAAGGCAAGTGGTCCGTAGTGTTCTTCTACCCAGCCGACTTCACCTTCGTGTGCCCGACCGAGCTGGGCGACCTGGCCGACAACTACGCCGAGTTCCAGAAGCTGGGCGTGGAAATCTACGGTGTGTCCACCGACACCCACTTCACCCACAAAGCCTGGCATGACACTTCCGAAACCATCGGCAAGATCCAGTACCCGCTGATCGGCGACCCGACCCACCTCATCTCGCGCAACTTCGACGTGCTGATCGAAGAAGCCGGCCTTGCGGACCGCGGTACCTTCGTGATCAACCCGGAAGGCCAGATCAAGATCGTCGAACTGAACGACGGCGGTGTCGGCCGCGACGCCAGCGAGCTGCTGCGCAAGGTCAAGGCTGCCCAGTACGTTGCTGCCCACCCAGGCGAAGTCTGCCCGGCCAAGTGGAAAGAAGGCGAAGCCACCCTGGCCCCGTCGCTGGACCTGGTCGGCAAGATCTAAGCCGGTCATGACGAAGTCGAGGGCGGTCATCCGCACCTGATTGCAGTACCCGCCCCGCACAAACGCCCGGGCGCTTTCGCCCGGGCGTTTGCATTTACACCGATTGAAAAAAGGAATCGCCCGTATGTTGGACGCCACGCTTAAAACTCAGTTGAAAGCCTACCTGGAGCGGGTCACCCAGCCGATCGAGATCGTCGCTTCCCTCGATGACGGCGCGAAGTCCCGCGAACTCCACGACCTGCTGCGCGAAATCGCCAGCCTGTCGAGCCTCATTACCCTGCGCGAGGACGGCACTGACGCCCGCGTCCCGTCGTTCTCGCTCAATCGCCCCAATGGTGAAATCAGCCTGCGCTTCGCCGGCATTCCCATGGGCCACGAATTCACCTCCCTGGTCCTCGCCCTGCTGCAGGTTGGCGGGCACCCGTCCAAGGCCAGCGCCGAGCTGATCGAACAGATCGCCGGGCTGGAAGGGGAGTTCAACTTCGAAACCTACTTCTCGCTGTCGTGCCAGAACTGCCCGGACGTGGTCCAGGCGCTGAACCTGATGGCGGTGCTCAACCCCAACGTGCGCCACGTCGCCATCGACGGTGCGCTGTTCCAGGCCGAAGTGGAATCGCGCCAGGTGATGGCGGTGCCGAGCGTGTACCTCAACGGTGAAGTCTTCGGCCAGGGCCGCATGGGCCTGGAAGAAATCGTCGCCAAGCTGGACACCGGCTCCAGCGCCCGCCAGGCGGACAAACTGAACGCCAAGGACGCCTTCGACGTGCTGGTGATCGGTGGTGGTCCCGCAGGTGCGGCGGCGGCGATCTATGCTGCGCGCAAGGGCATCCGCACCGGTGTCGCGGCCGAGCGTTTCGGCGGCCAGGTGCTGGACACCATGGCCATCGAGAACTTCATCTCGGTGCAGGAAACCGAAGGCCCGAAACTGGCCACGGCGCTGGAGGAACACGTCAAGCAGTATGACGTCGATATCATGAACCTGCAGCGTGCCGACGCCCTGGTGCCCGCCACCGACGGCGGCCTGCACCAGGTGCGGATGAACAGCGGCGCGACCCTCAAGGCGAAAACCGTGATCCTCGCCACCGGTGCCCGCTGGCGCGAAATGAACGTACCGGGCGAGAAGGAATACCGCAGCCGCGGTGTGGCTTACTGCCCGCACTGCGACGGCCCGCTGTTCAAGGGCAAGCGCGTGGCGGTGATCGGCGGGGGCAACTCCGGCGTGGAAGCGGCCATCGACCTGGCCGGTATCGTCGCCCAGGTGACCCTGATCGAGTTCGACAGCCAACTGCGGGCCGATGCCGTGCTGCAACGCAAGCTGCACAGCCTGCCCAACGTCAAGGTCATCACCAGCGCCCTGACCACCGAGGTGCTGGGTGACGGGCAGAAGGTCAACGGCCTGCGCTACAAGGACCGCACCAGCGATGCCGAGCATGAGCTGGCGCTGGAAGGGATCTTCGTGCAGATCGGCCTGCTGCCGAATACCGACTGGCTGAAAGGCACTGTCGAGCTGACCCCGCGTGGCGAGATCATCGTCGATGCCAAGGGCCAGACCAACATCCCGGGTGTGTTCGCCGCGGGTGACGTGACGACCGTGCCGTACAAGCAGATCGTGATTGCGGTGGGCGAGGGGGCCAAGGCGTCGTTGGCGGCCTTCGATCACCTGATCCGCACCTCCGCGCCAGCCTGACTGGCCTCACAGCTCCCACAGGATCCGCGTGCCCCGCTGAACCTGTGGGAGCTGGCTTGCCAGCGATGATCTCCTAGACAATAAAAATCCCGGCCATTGGCCGGGATTTTTCATTCGCCGCAGCTTTTAATGTGCCCCGGCAGCCTTGTTCAGATCACTCTCCTGCCACTCGGTATACACACAGGCATCCGCCACGGCCCAGCGCACTTTCACTTCGTCGCCCGGCTTCATCGACATGCCGGCCGCAGACAGCGCCTTCACCGTCATCTGCGTGCCGCCAGCCGTTACCACGGAGCAAGTCTGGCTCTCGCCGAGGAACAGTACCTCGCCGACCTTCGCCGTCACTTCGTTCCAGCCCGCTGGCAGTGCTTCCTGGGCAGCCTGCTCACGACTCAAGGCCAGCGCCTTCTCCGGCCGAACCATCAGCAACACTTCCTGGCCGTCACTCACACCGGAGGTCAGACGCATCGCCACCGGTTGCCCTTCGAAGCTCGCCGCCCCATTCCCATGGGCCTTCACCCGCAGGAAATTGGAGTTGCCGAGGAACGACGCCACGAAGGCATTCGGCGGATTCTGGTACAGGTCATACCCGGTCCCCAGGCCGACGATCCTGCCGTGGCTGAAGATCGCGATGCGCTGTGAAAGACGCATGGCTTCTTCCTGGTCGTGGGTCACGTAGACGATGGTGATGCCCAGGCGCCGGTGCAACTGGCGCAGTTCATCCTGCAGGTCTTCACGCAGCTTCTTGTCCAGCGCCCCCAGCGGCTCGTCCATCAGCAGTATGCGTGGCTCGTACACCAGCGCCCGGGCGATCGCCACGCGCTGTTGCTGGCCTCCGGAGAGTTGCGCCGGGCGCCGATGGGCGAACTTCTCCAGTTGCACCAGCTTGAGCATTGCGTCCACCTGCTTGTCGCGTTCGGCAGCGCTGCGCTTGCGAATGGCCAGGGGGAAGGCGATGTTGTCGCGCACCGAAAGATGCGGGAACAGCGAATAACGCTGGAACACCATGCCGATGTCACGCTTGTGCGGCGGCACGTTGACCAGCGATTGCCCGCCGACCAGGATTTCGCCACTGCTCGGCGTCTCGAAACCGGCCAGCATCGACAGGGTGGTACTTTTGCCCGAGCCGCTGGAGCCGAGGAAGGTCAGGAACTCGCCGTCCTGGATGTCCAGGCTGATGTTGTCGACCGCGGCGAAATCGCCGTAATGCTTGTTCAGGTTGCGCAGGCTGACGAGGGTACGGGCCTGGGCGGTATCTTTGATCACTGCACTCATCGTTGTTCTCCAGGCGCTCAGGCGCTGACTTCGTTGCGCCGGCGCAGGGCGGCGGCGATCACCATGACCAGCACCGATAGGCCGATCAGCAGCGTCGAGGCGACGGCGATCACGGGCGTCAGGTCCTGGCGCAGGGTGGTCCACATTTTCACGGGAAGGGTCTGCAGGTTGGGGCTGGCCATCATCACGCTCAGCACCACCTCGTCCCACGATACGAGGAAGGCGAACAGCGCGCCGGCGATCATGCCGGGACGAATGGCGGGGAAGGTCACCTTGAACACCGCTTGCAGGCGCGAGGCGCCGCAGATCACCGCGGCGTCCTCGATCGACTGGTCGAACAGCTTCAGCGAGTTGATGATCGAGATGATGGTGAAGGGCAGGGCGACGATCACGTGGCTGACCACGAAGGAAAACAGGGTTCCGGTCCAGCCCAGCTTGAGGAACAGTGCGTACACCGCCACGGCGATGATCACCAGCGGTACGATCATCGGCAGGGTGAACAGGCCGTAAAGCATCTCGCGGCCAGGGAAGCGCCCGCGCACCAGGGCGAAGGCCGTGGGCAAGCCCAGGGCCACGGCGCAGACGGTGGTCAGCACGGCGACCTTGAGGCTGGCCAGGGCCGCGTCCATCCACTCGGCATTGGAGAAGAATTGGCCGTACCACTTGAGCGTCCAGCCCGGTGGCGGGAATACCAGCCACTGCGAAGAGCCGAACGACAACAGCACGATGAACACGATCGGCAGCAGCAGGAACAGTGCGATCAGCCCGGTCGTGGCATAGAGCCCGAAGCGCAGGCGCCGGCCCATGGCATTGGGAGTCAGGAGCATGGTCGCTTACCTCGCGTTGCCAACCGGGGATTCCGGTTGCAGCTTCAGATAGAAGTAGAACAGCACCAGGGTGATGACGATCAGCAACGCCGCGGCGGCGCTGGCCAGGCCCCAGTTAAGGAACGACTGCACCTGCTGGACGATGAACTCCGGCAGCATCATGTTCTGGGCGCCGCCGAGCAGGGCCGGGGTCACGTAGTAGCCCAGGGACATTACGAAGACCATCAAGGCTCCGGAGAACAGGCCCGAACGGCACAGCGGCAGGAACACCTTGAAGAAGTTGGTCCACGGGCTGGCGCCGCAGATCGAACCGGCCTGCAGCACCATCGGGTCGATGGCCTGCATGGTCGCCTGCAGCGGCAGGACGATGAACGGAATCATGATGTAGCTCATGCCGATCACCACGCCCGTCAGGTTATGCACCATCTCCAGCGGGGCATCGATGATGCCCAGGGCCATCAACGCCTTGTTGATCACACCCGACGCCTGCAGCAGCACCAGCCAGGAGTAGGTCCGCGCCAGCAGGCTGGTCCACATCGACAGCAGCACGATGTTCAGCAGCCAGCGGCCCCAGCCGCGGGGCACCAGGGTGATCGCCCAGGCCAGGGGAAAGCCGAGCAGCACGCTGATCAGGGTGACCAGGCCGGCCACCGAGAAGGTGTTGAACAGCACCCGGGCATAGGCCGAGTTGGCGAACAGTTGCTCGTAGTTGCCCAGCCCCGGCACCGGTTCCAGCACGCCGCGCAGCAGCAGGCCGACCAGTGGCGCGAAGAAGAACAGGCCGAGGAACAGCAGGGCCGGCAGCAGGTTGCGGCTACCGCGCCAGCGCTGGCGCAGGGTGGGCGAAAGGCTCATGGCCGCTCCCTGGGCGCCGGTACCGCTGGCACCGGTCGCCGATTGCAAGGCGTTGATGGCGACTTTCATTTGACCAGCCACTCATTCCAGCGGGTAGCGATTGCCGGACCGTTCTGCGCCCAGTAGGCGAAATCCAGGGTGACCTGATCCTGAGCGTAGGCGGTGGGCAGGTTCGGTGCGAGTTCGGGCTTGAGCAGGCTGACCGAGTCCAGGTTCACCGGGGCGTAGGCAGTCTGGTTGGCGAACTCGGCCTGGCCCTTGGCGCTGGCGGCGTTGGCCAGGAACTTCATGGCCGCATCCTTGTTTTTCGCGCCCTTTGGCACCACGAGGAAATCGGCCATGACCAGGTTCTGTTTCCAGCTCACGCCCACCGGTGCGCCGTCCTGTTGCAGGGCGTAGACGCGACCGTTCCAGAACTGGCCGAGGCTCGCCTCGCCGGAAGCCAGCAGTTGCTGGGACTGGGCGCCGCCGCCCCACCAGACGATGTCCTTCTTGATGGTGTCGAGTTTCTTGAAGGCGCGATCCAGATCCAGCGGATAGAGCTTGTCGGCCGGCACGCCGTCGGCCAGCAGGGCCAGTTCGAGCACGCCAGGGCTTGGCCACTTGTACAGGGCGCGTTTGCCCGGGTAGGTCTTGGTATCGAACAGCGCGCTCCAGTCCTGGGGCTTGTTGCCGCCGAGCTTGCCTTCGTTGAAACCGAGCACGAAGGAGAAGAAGAACGAGCCTACGCCGTGGTCGGAGACGAAGCGGGGGTCGATGCGGTCGCGCTGGATGGTGTTGAAGTCCAGGGGTTCGAGCAGGCCTTCGGCGGCGGCGCGCAGGGCGAAGTCGGCTTCGACGTCGACCACGTCCCACTGCACGTTGCCGCTTTCCACCATGGCCTTGAGCTTGCCGTAGTCGGTAGGGCCGTCCTGCACGACCTTGATGCTGGTGCTCTTGCTGAAGGGCTCGGCCCAGGCGGCTTTCTGCGCGTCCTGGGTGGTACCGCCCCAACTGACGAAGTTCAGGCTGTCGGCGGCCTGGACAACCTGGCATGCCAGGGTCAGCAGGCTGGCGGACAGCACTGCGGTTACACGTTTGTTCAACAGCATGGTTACGCCCTCGTTGCTTTTGTTATTCGAGGCGGGCTTTCTGTCGCCCGCCAATCAGTTCGGGGAGCAGCTTTTCCAAAGTGTCGGTTGGCCGTTTGTGATTGTAGGTGCCGGCCCTGCAGCTTTAAGGTCTACGGGATATCATATTATGGTATTCCAAACTTTTCGCAAGAGGGGTGGGGCGACCGGCCATCACTCTGGGGTTGTTTTTTGAGGGTCTTGTGGAGAAGTTGAGGCCCTGAAGGGCGATGAAGAACCTGGAGTTCAGCCCACCATCCCTTCTTCAAACGGAATGCTCTGCACCACCTCCAGGTCATACCCGGTCAAGCCGGCATATTTCAGCGGCGGCCCGAGATGGCGCAGCTTGCCCACGCCCAGGTCCTGCAGGATCTGGGCCCCGGTGCCGACTTCGGAGTAGGTTCTGCTCGTGCCGCGCTGGTACGGCCGTGGCGGCCGGGTCAGGTGCGGCACCCGCTCCAGCAGGGCTTGCGACGATTCATGGTTGGCAAGAATGACCACCACTCCGGCGCCTTCGGCCGCGACCTTCTGCAACGCTGCCCATAAGGTCCAGTTCGCCGGCCCGGCGTACTCGGCTCCGACCAGGTCGCGCAGTGGATCGATCACGTGCACCCGCACCAGGGTCGGCTGTTCGCGGCGGATGTCACCCATGACCATGGCCATGTGCACGCCACCTTCGATGCGGTCTTCGTAGGTCACCAGGCGGAAGGTGCCATGCACCGTCGGCAGTTCCCGTTCGCCGATGCGCTTGACCGTCTGTTCGGTGCTCAAGCGGTAATGGATCAGGTCGGCAATGGTGCCGATCTTGATGCCATGCCTGGCTGCGAAGATCTCCAGGTCCGGACGCCGGGCCATGCTGCCATCATCGTTCAATACCTCGACGATTACCGAAGCGGGGGAGAAGCCGGCCAGTCGCGCAAGGTCGCAACCCGCCTCGGTATGCCCGGCCCGGGTCAGCACGCCGCCTTCGCGAGCACGCAGGGGAAAGATATGCCCGGGCTGGACCAGGTCGTCGGCGGTCGCATCCGGGGCGACCGCAGCCGCTACCGTGCAGGCACGATCGGCAGCGGAAATGCCGGTGGTGACCCCCCGCGCCGCTTCTATCGATACGGTAAAGGCCGTGCTGAATGCACTGCCATTGGCCGGCACCATCTGCTCCAGCCCCAGGCGCTGGCAGTGCTCGTCGGTCAGGGTCAGGCAGATCAGGCCGCGCGCCTCGCGGGCCATGAAGCTGATAGCCGCGGCGTCGCAACGCTCGGCGGCAATCAGCAGGTCGCCTTCGTTTTCACGGTCCTCATCGTCAACCAGCAGGACCATCCTGCCCTGACGGTAATCTTCGAGGATTTCTTCGATGCTGTTGAAAGCCATTGCCGCGCGCTCACTGTGGTTCGTAAAGAATTATGGTATACCATAATACCAATACACCCCGCCAAGAGGAGCGTGACCCATGAAGGCCTACTGGATCGCCCACGTCGATGTAACGGATCCACAGCAGTACCAGCAGTACACCCAGCGCGCACCGGCGGCTTTCGCGGCATTCGGTGGCAAGTTGCTGGCCCGGGGCGGGCGCAGCGAGGCGATGGAAGGACGAGCGACCCCGCAACGCAGCGTGGTGATCGAGTTCGACTCGTATGAGCAGGCCGTGGCGTGCTATCGCTCGGCGCAGTACCAGGACGCCTGCCGCCACCGACAGGGGGTGGCGAAGGCGGAAGTGATCATCGTGGAAGGCTACGAGCCCTGACTCTCCAGGGCTCGTAGTGATGCGGCTCAGGCCATTCCGGGCAGTTCGTGCGGACGCAGGTCGAACACCAGCACTTCGGCATCCTCGCCATCGCGCAGTTCGAGGATCTGCTCCTGACGCAGGCGCACGCCGTCGCCTTCGTTCAGTTGCAGGCCGTTGAGCACCACGCTGCCGCGGGCCACATGGACGTAGGCATTGCGCTCGGCCGGCAGTTTCAGGGTGGCGCTTTCCTGGCCATCGAACAGGCCGGCATAGACCCGCGCGTCCTGGCGGATCTGCAGCGAACCGTCGGCGCCGTCCGGCGAGATGATCAGCTTCAGCCGACCGCGTTTTTCCTCGGCGCCGTAGTGCGCTTGCTGGTAGCGCGGTTCGGCACCCACCACCGCCGGAACGATCCAGATCTGCAGGAAGTGCACCGGCTCGTCATGGGAGTGGTTGAACTCGCTGTGGGTGACGCCACGGCCTGCGCTCATCAGCTGAACGTCGCCCGGGCGGATCACCGAGCCGGTCCCCATGCTGTCCTTGTGCTCCAGCGCGCCTTCGAGCACGTAGGAGAAAATCTCCATGTCGCGGTGCGGGTGCTGGCCGAACCCCTTGCCTTCGCTGACCCGGTCATCATTGATTACCAGCAGGTCGGAAAAACCTTGCTCGGCCGGGTTACGGTAGTGAGCGAAGGAGAAGGTGTGGAAGGACTTCAGCCAGCCATGGTTGGCCAGGCCGCGGTCGGAAGCTTTGCGCAGGGTCAGCATGATGTATCTCCTTGTCAGGTCGGGGTTGCGAAAGAGCAACCGCGTTTTGATGGAGGTAGATTACTGTTTACCTCGGCACGCAATAAGTAGGTGGAGATGGAATGACTGTCTCCTCATGGTGGACAATCTTTCGCTGCTTTTCGATCCGTCTGCAGGAAGGGTCATAATGCGTCGCACTGTTCTCCTGATCTGCGGTGACTTGTTTCGATGAAAAGCGTGGCCATGGTGTTATTCCCGGATTTTCTCCTGCTCGACATGGCGGGGCCGCTGGAGGTGTTCTCCATTGCCAACCGTTACCTCAAGCCCGAGGACCATTACCGGATCACCACCCTCGGGGCCGTACCGGGGGCGATCCGTGCTTCGAACGGCATCAGTGTGCTGCCGGATGCGTTGATCGATCCCCGACAAGGGCAGTGGGACCTGTTGCTGGTTCCCGGTGGGCCAGGGGCCTACAACGAGATCTGTCCACCGCTGAGCCTGTGGCTCAAGGATGTGGCCACGCGTGCCCGGTGCTATGGATCGATCTGCACGGGAGCCTTCATTCTCGGGCATGCCGGGCTGCTCGACGGTTACCGCTCGACCACTCATTGGCACTACACCGAGCGGTTGATCAGGGCGTTTCCGAAAACCCGGGTGGAGACCGACCAGATCTTCGTGCGTGATCGCCAGTTGATCACCTCCGGTGGCGTGACGGCGGGTATCGACCTGGCGCTGGCGGTGGTTGCCGAGGATCACGGCAAGAAGGTCGCCCAGGACGTGGCCAAGGTGCTGCTGGTAGTGATGAAGCGCCAGGGTGGCCAGGCGCGTTTCAGCCCACTGGCGGGGGAGGTGGCCAAGGAAGAGACACCGATCACCCGGGTCCAGAACCATGTACTGGCCCATCTCGACGAACCGTTCGGCATCGCACGCATGGCGGCGCTGGCGGCCATGAGCCCGCGGCATTTTTCCCGGGTGTTCATGCGCGAGGTCAACATGACGCCGATGGCCTTCCTGCAGAACGCCCGCATCGACCGGGCCCGGGCGTTGCTGGAAAGCGAGGACCTGCCACTGAAGACCGTGGCCTGGCGCAGCGGCTTTGGCAGCGTGCGCTACATGCGCCAGGTATTCAGCGAAAGGCTGGGCGTGACGCCCAGCGAGTACCGTGAGCAGTTCGGTTGAGGCCCTGTGGGAGCTGGCTAGCCAGCGATAGCGGCGGTGAAGGCACTACTGCTATCGCTGGCAAGCCAGCTCCCACAGGGGCAGTGTCGGTCCTGAGACATTCATAACGAAAAAGGGGCGCCTTCTCAGGCGCCCCTTTTTTTCACGCAGCGGACTCTATCAAGCCCACGGACGATCACCGTTCTCGTCCTTGACCCGGGTCGGCAGACCCATCACGTCAAGGGCGTGCAGGAACGGTTCGGCCGGCAGTTCTTCGACGTTGACCATGCGCTGCACGTCCCACTGGCCGCGGGCGACCAGCAGGGCCGCCGCCACTGGCGGTACGCCGGCAGTGTAGGAAATGCCCTGGCTGTCGGTCTCGGCGTAGGCTTCCTCGTGGTCGGCCACGTTGTAGATGAAGACCTCGCGCGGCTGGCCATCCTTGGTGCCCTTGACCAGGTCGCCGATGCAGGTCTTGCCGGTGTAGCCGGGGGCCAGCGAGGCCGGATCCGGCAGCACGGCCTTGACCACTTTCAATGGCACCACTTCCAGGCCTTCGGCGGTTTTCACCGGCTGTTCGGAGAGCAGGCCGAGGTTCTTCAGTACGGTGAACACATTGATGTAATGCTCGCCGAAGCTCATCCAGAAACGCACGTTGGGCACGTCGAGGTTCTTCGACAGCGAGTGCACTTCATCGTGGCCGGTGAGGTAGAGGTTCTGCGAGCCGACTACCGGCAGGTCGTCGGTACGCTTCACTTCGAACATGGTGTTGCTGGTCCACTGGCTGTTCTGCCAGCTCCACACCTGCCCGGTGAATTCACGGAAGTTGATTTCCGGATCGAAGTTGGTGGCGAAGTACTTGCCGTGCGACCCGGCATTGACGTCGAGAATATCGATCGAGTCGATGCGGTCGAAATACTGCTGCTTCGCCAGCGCCGCGTAGGCGTTGACCACACCCGGGTCGAAGCCGACACCGAGAATGGCGGTAATGTTCTTCTGCTGGCATTCCTCGAGGTGTTTCCACTCGTAGTTGCCATACCAGGGCGGGGTTTCGCAGATCTTGCCCGGTTCTTCGTGGATTGCGGTGTCCAGGTAGGCGACACCGGTATCGATGCAGGCACGCAGCACCGACATGTTGAGGAAGGCGGAGCCGACGTTGATCACGATCTGCGATTCGGTCTCGCGGATCAGCGCCTTGGTCGCCTCGACATCGAGGGCATTGAGCGAAAAGGCCAGGATGTCGGCGGGTACCTTGAGGCTACCCTTGGCCTTGACGCTGTCGATGATGGCCTGGCATTTGGAGATGTTCCGCGACGCAATTGCAATACGACCGAGTTCGTCGTTGTGCTGCGCGCACTTGTGGGCCACCACCTTGGCGACACCTCCTGCACCAATGATAAGAACGTTCTTCTTCAATTCTCTATCTCTCCTTATCTGCCAGCTCAGGAAAGGCTGGACAGGTAGTCTTCGAAACCGAACTCACGAACCACCTCGACGCTACCGTCGAGTTGTTTCACTACGATGGACGGCATTTTCAGGCCGTTGAACCAGTTTTTCTTGACCATGGTGTAGCCAGCGGCGTCGATGAACGACAGCCGATCGCCGATGGTCAGCGGACGATCGAATTGGTACTCGCCGAAGATGTCGCCGGCCAGGCACGATTTGCCGCAGACCATCCAGGTGTGCTCGCCATCGTTGGGGGCCATCTTGGCGTTGAGGCGGTAGATCAGCAGGTCGAGCATGTGCGCTTCGATCGAGCTGTCGACCACGGCCAGGTGCTTGCCGTTGTACAGGGTGTCGAGCACGGTCACTTCCAGCGAGGCGCTGTTGGTGATCGCCGCTTCGCCCGGCTCCAGGTAGACCTGTACGCCGTAGGTTTCGGAGAACGACTTCAGGCGCGCGCAGAACGCATCCAGGGCGTAGCCTTCGCCGGTGAAGTGGATGCCGCCGCCCAGGCTGACCCACTCGACCTGGTGCAACAGGTGGCCGAAGCGTTCCTCGATGGTGCCGAGCATCTTGTCGAACAGGTCGAAATCGCCGTTCTCGCAATTGTTGTGGAACATGAAGCCGGAGATCTGCTCGATCACGCTTTCAACCTTGACCGGATCCCATTCGCCGAGGCGGCTGAACGGGCGCGCCGGGTCGGCCAGCAGGTAGTCGGAGCTGCTCACCTGCGGGTTGACCCGCAGACCACGGACCTTGCCCTCGGACGCTTCGGCAAAGCGCTGCAGCTGGCCGATGGAGTTGAAGATGATCTTGTCGCAGTTGACCAGCATCTCGTCGATCTCGTCGTCGGCCCAGGCCACGCTGTAGGCGTGGGTCTCGCCGGCGAACTTCTGGCGACCGAGCTTGAGCTCGTAGAGCGAGGACGAAGTGGTGCCGTCCATGTACTGCTGCATCAGGTCGAACACCGACCAGGTGGCGAAGCACTTCAGCGCAAGCAGGGCCTTGGCCCCGGAGTTCTCGCGCACATAGGCGATCTTCTCCAGGTTGCCCAGCAGCTTTTGTTTGTCGATGAGGTAGTACGGGGTCTTGATCACTTCGAGGCTCCGGGTAGGCCAGCCAAAAAAAGAGCCGCATTGTGCCCGTACTCGATACATATCGAAAGGGCGGGATGCGCTTTTGCCGGTATCGATGGCCGGGAAGCGCACGGCGATGGCGTTTTGCTGAATAAGGGGTTGCGAAATGTTACGCGAGGTCTGAGGCGGGTGGGATGACCGTCGGGAAGTTCGCCGGGGTCTGTCTTATTCCCACCTTCGCAATTGCGGATAGCCCTGCAAGCGCGTTGCCATAAAGCGTTCAGGCTTCCGATGGAAGCTTGACCTGGCGATAGCTCAAGGGGAGCCCGAGTGTCTTAGAGAGGAAGTCGAGATAGCTACTGTCGGCTGCGTCGAGCGACGTTCTGCCTACTGCCACCAGTCGGGTGTTCCGATCAGTGTGCGGCTCCCAGTACCAGGCGTACTCCAGCAACTGACCGATTGCCAGGCGCAATACGCGACGGGTCGACAAGTCCGACTTGACTTCAAACAGGATACGCTCGCTGGCGGTGACGACCGTGACGTCCACGTAGTTCTCTTCGCAAACGATCTTCGCGTCTGGATATTCCCGTTCGAGCTCCTGACACAGTGCGCTGCGAATCATGTCGTGTTCGGGCGAGCATTCGCGCCCCTCCGACCCGTTCCTGAAGTAGTTACGCTGCTGCGGGGGGACGCTCACGCCAATCCTGACAGGACGTTTAACACCCGTTTCAGGCACCACATAGTCCTGATCCGGCGCGATCAATTGGTAGCGATTCCAGTGCATGACCGGATCACTGGATGTCGCCAGGGTATCCTCGGGAAACCATTCGACATCTTCCGGGCGAAAGCGGACATTCAGCATGTAACGGGCCCAGTTGGTATTTCCCAGGCTTTCCTTGACACCTTCGACCTTGTCGATCTCCTTCAACATCTGCTTGAACCAGCCATTCCTTTTATAGATTTCCAGCGCGGCATTGCTTTGCGCTTCGTCCAGGAACTCGATATGCCTGATTCTGGCTACGTAACGACGTCCGCGGGGAGTGATCGTGAAAAGAACCACTTCTCCAGCACGTTCTCCAGACTTGAGCCGGGTTTTACGCCCCTTGTTCACACCCTGAAGAAATCCGTACTGCCAACCGCCAATCTGCCACTCGAAGCGGAACAGCCATTCCTCGTGACCGTAACGATGCCGGGAGTAATAAGTCGTCCTGGCCTCCGTTGCGCTCCCGGTTGGATGCTGCCAGTTGGATTCGTTGTAACAAATTCGCGTTATGTAGGTCATTCGGGATATCGTCTGCGGTGATGGCTATTAGACATCGTTGCAGGATGGCAGAACCCAAACGATCAAGCGAGTAGGCGAAAGCCTGATTTCTACCGCGGAGTCCTGCCATGTTTCTGGTCTGGCTCATGGTTTCTGTTCTGCACAGGCCGTCGTCTTTCAAGCAGCAACAAGCGCAAGGCCTTCGCCACCAAGGCCCCGAGAATGCACCCCGCCGCCGTAGCGATGCCTTGCAGCAGCAGCCCCAGCCCTCTGGCCAGGCTCGGGTCTCCGATGAAATGACCCAGCTCCGGCCACAACGCCAGCCACAGGGCGATAAAGCCCAGCACCAGGTCGTACCAACGCCCGCTTACGCCCGCCGGTCGATAACTTCGTACGAACAGAATGAACGCGCTGAAGGCCATGGCCAGCAGCACCAGGCCGAAGATCTGATGAAGCGCATCGGGGCCGGACATCAATCACGCCCTCCGTTTGCGCCGCGCAAGCGCAGGCACTGATGCCGGTGCAGCCCAAGGCGCAGCTCGTCGAGCAGTGCCTCGGCACAGTCCAGCGCCCGTCGGGCCTCGCTGCCGATGGTCGTGGCCTCGCCACTGAAATCATCGACCCGCAACCCGGCTGCCAATGGCGGCATCTCCACCAGCGTCCAGTCCAGTCCGCTGGCGTCCAGGCTGCGCCGCAGCCCCGCACCCAGGGCTTCGTCGCCGCTGTCGTCGGAGTCCACCAGCCATTCCCAGCGGCCAACCAGGAACAACCCCGGCGCGCCGGCATCACCGAGGGCGAGCGCACCGTCGATCAGGCAACCACAGCGCGCCGGCAGGTCTTCCTGGCGTTCCCCGCCAAGGCAGGCGAATACCGCATCCAGCCCGGCAATCGCCTGCTTGACCGTCTCCACCGACTCCAGGCTGCCCAGCTTGCAGCGCAAGCCGGGACGCGCAGTGATGCCGTTGAGATCGTCGAGCAGCGCGCTCACTTCGTGCTGGCGATGCAGCGCGGCGGCGATCAGCGCCTGGCCGAGGCTGTCCAGCGGATTGAACACGCCCAGCTTCAGGCGCGGGGTTTCGAGGTTATGCATCGGGTGCCTCCTGGCGAAGCGGCTGTCGATATGAGATTCGAAATACCGCGCCGGAGCAGAGTTCCACCGGCTTGACGGGCGTCAAGCCCGGAGTGCCGCGGCACGGTTAGTCTGGCCGGCACAATGAGGCCCCGCCATGATCTATCCCGTTCTGCTGACCCTACACCTGTTCGCTGCCATCGTCTTTATCGGCACCGTGTTCTTCGAAGTGCTGTTTCTCGGCGGGATCCGTCGCCAGTTGCCCGATCGCATGATGATGATGCTCGAACACGCTGTCGGCCAACGCGCCCGGCGGCTGATGCCCTGGGTGTTGCTGGTGTTGTTCGGTGCCGGGGCCGGCATGGTCCGCGAGCGCTACATGGCGCAGTTGGCAACGCCCTGGACGTCGCCCTTCGGCACCTTGCTGGGAGTGAAGATCCTTGTCGCCGTCAGCGTGCTCGGGCATTTCCTTACCGCGCTGTGGCTGATGCGCAGCGGGCGCATGACGGCGCAGGCGGTTCGCTTCATCCATGCCAGCGTCTTTACTCATCTGTTGCTGATCGTGGTGCTGGCCAAGGGCATGTTCTATTTGAGCTGGTAAAGAGAATGCTTGGGCTATGTGCCTCTACTGTTGAAGGCGAGGGTGTGGTCGCTGTGGCTAGACCGACAACAGGCCCTTGCACTCCGGTCAATCTCGAAATACTGTATGGATATTCAGTATTCGGGAAAGGCTCCCCATGCAACTCATCGCCAAGCTCGGCATCCTCGCCGATGCCGCCAAGTACGACGCGTCATGCGCCAGCAGTGGCGCCCCCAAGCGCAGCTCGAAGGGCAGCGACGGGCTTGGCGCGACCAACGGCATGGGCATCTGCCACAGCTATACGCCCGACGGGCGCTGCGTCTCGCTGCTCAAGGTGCTGCTCACCAACTTCTGTCTGTACGACTGCCAGTACTGCGTAAACCGCCGTTCCAGCAACGTGCCGCGGGCGCGCTTCACGCCCGAGGAAGTGGTGCGCCTGACCCTGGATTTCTACCGGCGCAACTGCATCAGCGGGCTGTTCCTCAGCTCAGGCATCATTCGCTCGGCCGACTACACCATGGAACAACTGGTCCGGGTGGCGCGCCTGCTGCGCGAGGAGCATGACTTCCGCGGCTATATCCACCTCAAGACCATCCCCGACGCCGACCCGCTGCTGATCGAGGAAGCCGGACGCCTGGCCGACCGCCTCAGCGTCAATATCGAGCTGCCCAGCGATGCCAGCCTCAAGCGCCTGGCTCCGGAAAAGCAGGTGGCCACCATCCGCCAGGCCATGGGCACCATCCATCGCGGGCAGCAGGCGGTGGCCGGCGAGGCGAGGGCGCCGCGTTTCACGCCGGCCGGGCAGAGCACGCAGATGATCGTCGGTGCCGACACTTCGGACGACCGCACCATCCTGCGCAATGCCGAATCGCTTTATCAGGGCTACGGCCTCAAGCGCGTGTATTACTCCGCCTTCAGCCCGATCCCCGACAGCCCCGATAGCGTGCCCCTGGCTGCACCACCGCTGTTGCGCGAGCACCGCCTGTACCAGGCCGACTTCCTGATGCGCGGCTACGGCTACAAGGCAGGCGAGCTGCTCAGCGAGGCGAGCAACCTTGCCCTGGACATCGACCCCAAGCTGGCCTGGGCGCTGTCCAACCGCGAGGTGTTTCCGGTGGATATCAACCGGGCCGAGCCGGCCCTGCTGGCGCGTATCCCGGGTATCGGCCTGCGCAGCGTACAGCGCCTGGTGGCGCTGCGTCGCGAGCGACGGGTGCGCTACGACGACCTGATCCAGTTGCGCTGCGTGCTGGACAAGGCCAGGCCGTTCATCGTTACCAGCGACTACCGCCCGGCCCTGGCGGAAACCCGCAGCGGCCTGCTGCGTGCCCGTCTGCGTGACCCGGTGGCGCCGGTGCAGATGGGGTTGTGGGGATGATCGCCCTCGACTGCGATGATGACTTCGCCACCTGGCGCGATCAGGCGCGGGTGCTGCTTGGCCATGGCATCGATCCGGCGCAGGTGAACTGGGGGCAGGGCCCGATCCAGGATTTGCTCGCCGTGGCCGATGGCTTGCCCGACGGCCCCGGGCCGTTCCGGGCGAAGGTGCCGGCGGAACTGCTGGCGCAGTTGCAACTGGCCGCCCGATATCGCGGCGAGCAGCGCTGGAACCTGCTCTACGAAGTGCTCTGGCGGGTGGCCCACGGCGACCGCACCGCCATGCTCGCGGGCGATCGCCTGGGCAGTGAACTGCAACGGCGGATCAAGCAGGTCACCCGCGAGGCGCACCATCTGCATGCCTTCGTCCGTTTCGTGCCGTTGCCGGCGGCGGTTGCAGAACAGCTGCAACTGGACCTGGTGGCCTTCCATGAACCTGCCCATGACATTCTCCAAACCGCCAGCGGGCATTTTGCCGAGCGCCTGGGCCGCCAGCGCTGGTTGATCGCCACCTCGCGCGATGGCATTCGTTACGACGGCAGGGACTTTGATTACCGCCGCCAGTGCCCGCCTGAATGGCGGCAGTGGGCGGAGCAGGCCGATGACCCTGATGCGGACCTGTGGCTGACCTATTACCGCCACACTTTCAACCCGGCGCGGGTCAATCCCGATGCCTTGCGCATGCATATGCCGGGACGCTTCTGGCGGCATCTGCCGGAAGGACCGTTGATTCCCCGGCTGGTCGGGCTGGCCAGGCAGGGCAAGCAGCGCGACGGGCAGGCCCAGGAAGTGGCGGAGCAGGGTGGGAAAAGGATTTCGGTGGTGACCCGTTAGCGGGTCTCGTTGTTGAGGGCCTCATCGCTGCGGTGCGGCGGTCCGACAAGCCAGCTCCCACAAGGTCCCCGTGGGAGCTGGCTTGCCAGCGATGAGGCCCGTAAGGACAACAGAAAAGCTCTTGATTCAACACGGACACGAGGTACCTCACATGCACAAGGCCGACCGCCTGTTCCAACTGGTGAACCTGATCCGCGTTCACCAGCCGATCACCGCCGAGCGCCTGGCCGAACGGATCGGTGTGTCCGTGCGCTCCATCTACCGCTATATCGACGACCTGTCCCTGAGCGGCGTACCGGTCTACGGCACCACGGGTATCGGCTACGCCCTCGACGCCGCGTTCGAGATGCCGCCACTGCGCCTGAGCCGCATCGAGGTGGACGCCCTGACCCTGGGCATGGAAATGCTCGCCGACAGCGCCGACAACGAGCTCTCCAGTGCCGCGCGCACCTTGCTGAGCAAGGTCGCGGCCAGCGCGCCGCAACAAACCAGCGATCCGCAACAGAGCCCGATCCGCGCGCTGAACAGCAGCACCGCCATGACCCGCGGTCACCTCAGCACCCTGCGCCAGGCCATCGAGCACAAGCGGGTATTGCAGATCACCTACACCAGCCTTGACGGTGCGGTCTCGCGACGCCTGATCCAGCCCATCGGCCTGTTCTACTGGGGTGGCAAGTGGACGGTTGGCAGTTGGTGCAACACCCGCTCGGCCTACCGCGATTTCCGCGTCGACCGTATCGCCTCGATCCTCACCAGCGAGGAACCCTGGCGTGACAGCCCGCAAATCGCCCTGCGCACCTACATGCGCCATCAATCCACGGCCTGGCGTACTGACAGTACGCTGTCAGGATGACCTGCGGATACTGGAGCTTCATCAAACCCAAGGAAGTGTCCTGCCCATGCCCTATGTTCTCGAACTCGCCATTTTCACCGTCAAGCCCGAGCACTGCGCGCGAATGCTGCAACTGCGCGACGGTCTGCGCGAATACCTCGCGTAGGGTTTTCCACGCCGGCGCTACCCGTTGCTGGCCTGTTGGCCTGGCTCAGGCCAGCAGGTTTGGCACCGAGGACACCAGCAAGGCAATGCCCGAGGCGGTCAGCAGACCGAGTACCAACTGACGAAAGCGCACGTCGCTGATGCCGAAGTACAGGCGGGTGCCGAGGAAGGTCGGAACGAGCATGGCCGGTGCGACGATGGCGAACATCGGCCACATGTCCCGGGTAACGATGCCCGAGCCCAGGTAGGTGGCCATGGTCACCAGCAGCATGGACAGGTTGAAGTTCTGGATGATCGAGCGCTGGGTATCGCGATCATAGCCGCGCAGGGTGCACCAGAGGGTCGGCAGGGTGCCAGTGAAGCCACCCAGTCCGCCCATGATCCCGCCCGCGAAGCCGACCCCGCCGTTGGCAATCCGGCCACCGAAGGCAATCACCGGCAAGCGCTTGGCCATCAGCATGATCGGGCACCACAGCACCAGCAGTGTGCCGAGGATCGCCTTGAACCAGTCCATGTCCAGTTGCGGCAGCAGCGCCACGCCGAGGGGAATGCCGAGCAGGCCGCCGACCACGAAGGGCGCCAGTTGCTTGATATCGAAACCACGGCGCACCGAGATCGCCGCCACCACTTGTCCAAGCAAGGCACCGAACACCGCCAGGGTGGCCGCCAGCTTGGGGTCCAGCACCCAGGCCCAGAACGACATGGCAACCAGGCCGAAGGCAAATCCGGAAAGCCCCTGCACGAACCCCGCCACCACGGCACCCACGGCCACTACCAGATAAATCGAATCCATACCTTGCTCTCCTGAGTATTCGCACCATCAAGGTGCGTTTCCTTGTCCCATTATGCTGGGCGGCTGCACTACGGGAAAATCCTAACTTGTGATCGGTTCATGATCAGGCACCCGGGCTGGGTGCCTGCCGCGAACATGAAGATGTGCAAAGAAACCGCTGTCATCAGGAATCACGGCAGCTAGTATCAACAATCCTGATACTCCGATTACACATGCTGTTTCCCTGAATATGCAGCCGTACACTCGAGCGTAATCCGGTCACCCATACCGGTCCCCACAACTAGAACAACAGGTGGAGATACGAATGAGCCAGGTAGCGTTCGAAGACCTTCCGTTGAGCCGTTTTCATATTCGAACGGTTTTCAGCGGAACAGGAGGGCAGTTCAGCGATGGATTCGTGTTGGGCATCATCGGCATCGCCGTGAGCATGGCGGCGGGGCCTTTGCAATTGACCGCGCTATGGATGGGGCTGCTCGGCGCGGCGTCGCTGGCGGGCTTGTTCATCGGCAGTCTGTTCGCCGGTCCGCTGGCCGACAAGTTCGGTCGGCGCACCATCTTCGCCTGGGACATGCTGCTGTTCGCGGTAATCTCCGCGTCGCAGTTCTTCGTCACTTCTCCTGAGCAGTTGCTGGCCTTGCGCTTGCTGCTGGGCCTGGTGCTCGGCTTCGACTATGTCGTGTCCAAGTCGCTGGTCACCGAGTTTGCCCCACGCCGTTATCGCGGGCGTTTGCTAAGCGTGCTGGCGGCAGCCTGGGCGGCGGGTTACGTCGCGGCTTACCTGGTGGGCTTCGCCATCCGCGATATCGGCCCGGATGCCTGGCGCCTGATGCTGGCGTTGAGCGGCGTGCCGGCCTTGCTGATCCTGCCGCTGCGCCTGGGCGTGCCCGAATCGCCGATCTGGCTGATGGCCAAAGGGCGTAGCGCCGAAGCGCTGGCGATCATCCATGCCAGGTTCGGTCCTCACGTGACCTTGCCGGCCGCAGCGCCTGCCATGGCGAAGAAACGCGGTGGCCTCGGCGAACTGATGAGCAGGCGCTGGCGCCGCAATACCCTGGTCGGCTGCGTGTTCTACACCTGCCAGGTGATCCCGTTCTTCGCCCTCGGTACCTTCTCGCCCCGGGTGCTTGAAGCGCTGGATGTGCAGGACAAATTCGTCGGCGGCCTGGTTTACAACGTGTTGTTGATGATCGGCGCGCTGCTCGGCCTGCTGATCATCGACCGGATTTCCCGTCGCGCCTTCCTGGTCGGCACCTTCTACCTCAGCGCCATCGGTCTCGCCGTGCTGGCCTATGGCGGATTCGGCCCCCTGGGCACCATCCTGGCCTTCGGTTTCTTCGCCTGCGTACTGGCGGCGGCCGTGAACCTCGAATTCGTCTACCCACCGGAACTGTTCCCGACCCACCTGCGCGCCTCGGGCATCGGCCTGGCGGTGGCCGCCAGCCGCTTCGGCTCGGCCTTCGCCACGTTCCTGCTGCCGATTGCCGTGCAGCACCTGGGCATTCATGCCGCCCTGGGCGTATGTGTCGCGGTGCTGCTGTTCGGCGGAGTGTTCTGCCATCTGTTCGCCCCGGAAACCAGCCAGGAAGCCTTGGCTGCAGTGAGCCCGGAAGGCGAGGGCGAGCCCGCGCCGCTGGGCTTCGCCGACACCAAGTAACCCGAGAGGAGATGCCCATGCCAGCCGGCAAGCTTATCGATATGTACGCGGTGCAGGTGTTCGTCGCCGTGACCGAGGAGGGCAGCATGTCGGGGGCGGCAAGCCGCATGGGGATTTCCCAGTCGGGGGTATCGCAGATGGTCCGGCAACTGGAGGACGATCTCGGCGTGATCCTGGTCGATCGCACCACCCGGCCGCTGACCCTGACGCCGTTCGGCCTGGCCTTGCGCAACCGCGGCGCGATCCTTAGCGAGGAGCTGTGCAACCTCAAGGCCCAGGTGCTCGACGCCGGGCGCGGGGTCAAGCCCGACCTGCGCATCGGCCTGGTGGACTCCTTCGCCGCTACCTGCGGTTCGGCCTTTACCCGGCAGATGCTGGAAAGGGTCACGCAGTTGTCGGTACGCACCGGCCTCAGCCCGCAACAGGGCGAGTCGCTGCTGCGCCGTGACCTCGACCTGATCATCACCAGCGACCCCCTGATGGACGCCAACGACGTGGTGCGCTACCGGTTGTTCACCGAGCGCTACTTCGTAATCACCCCGAAGGCACTGGACAAACCGCTGCAGGGTCTCGACGACCTGCGCGCCCTGGCCAACGTGCTGCCGGTGGTGCGCTTCAACCGCCTGTCCCAGGTCGGCCTGCAGATCGAGCGGCATATGCGCGGGCTCGGCGTGCGCATGCCCAACCGCCTGGAACTGGACAACGCCGACGCCCTGACCGCCATGGTCGCCGACGGCATCGGCTGGGCCGTGACCAGCCCCATGTGTTTCCTCCAGGCCTGCACTTGGGTGGAAAACGTCAACGCCCACCTGGTGCCGCAACTGAGCCTGGAGCGCTCGCTGTACCTGGTGGCCCGTCGCAACGAATACAGCGCCTTCTTCGCCGATGCCTGCGAGACGGCGCGCAACGTAATCCTGGACACCTTCCTGCCGCGGCTGAGCGCCTTGGGCAAAGGTGTCGAAACACTGGTAACCATCGATGAGGAAGATTCCCGTGAGTATTTTTGAAAGCGTCGGCGAGCGGATCGAGCAAGACTACGTCGGCGAAGTGCGGATCCCCGCTGGCAAGCTGTACGGCGTCAACACCGTGCGCGGCTTCGACAATCTCAGCGTTTCGCCGCTGAGCATTGCCCACTACCCGGCGTTTCGCGATGCCTTTGCCCAATGCAAATGGGCCGCCGCCCTGGCCAACCTGGACTGCGGGGTGATTTCCCCGGAGCAGAGCGAGGCCATCGTCCTCGCCTGCCAGGACATCATTGCCGGCAACTGCGATGACTCGCTGATCGTCGACCTGCTGGAGGGCTCCGGCGGTACCTCGACCAACATGAACTTCAACGAGGTGGTGGCCAACCGCGCCCAGTTGTTCATGGGTCACGCGGCGGGCAGCTATGACATCGTCCATCCCAACGACCAGGTCAATGCCTCGCAATCGACCAACGATGTCTATCCGGCGGCCTTGAAGATCGCTACTCACGCCATGCTCGAAGGCCTGATCGATGAGGTCCGTCAGCTTGCCGCGCAGTTCGATGCCAAGGCCGTGCAGTTCGCCGATGTTCTCCACCTCGGCCGCACCTGCCTGCAGGATGCCCAGCCGATGCGCCTGGGGCAGTTGTTCTCCGGCTACGCTTCGCTCACCCGTCGGCTTGCCGAAGAGCTGGTCGCGGTGCGTGCCAAGCTGCATACCCTGCCATTGGGCGGCACCGCCATCGGTACCGGTTTCGGTGCCCCGGCGGCCTATCGCGCTGCGGTGTATCGCCATCTGGGCGAGGTCACCGGCGTGGCTTACCAGGCCCCGGAAAACGCCTTCGATGCCATGCAGAACATGGACGTGTTCTCCCGCGTTTCCGCCGAGCTGCGCACCTGCGCGGCGGCCCTGGCGAAGATCGCCAGCGACCTGACCAAGCTGTCCTCCGGCCCGGTCGCCGGTATCGGCGAACTGAAGCTGCCGGAAGCCCAGGCCGGCTCCTCGATCATGCCGGGCAAGGTCAACCCGGTACTGCCGATGGCCATGATCCAGCTCAGCTTCGCGGTGATCGGCAACGACGTCGCCGTGGCCCAGGCAGTGCAGGCCGGCGAACTGGAGATCAACCATTTCGAGCCGGTGGTGGCCTCGCGGGTGTTCGACAGCATCACCTTGCTTACCCAGGGGATCCAGCGCTTTCGCGAAAAATGCATCGCCGGTATCCAGGCCGATGAGGCGCGCAACCTGGCCCATCTCACCGACTCCATGGCCGTCGCCACCGCGCTGGTACCGCGCCTGGGCTATGCCAAGGTCAGCAAGCTGGCGCGGCAGTCGGTCAATGAGGGACGCTCGTTGCTGGCGATCATGGCCGAGAGCGGAGTGATGAGCGAAGCCGAGGCCATGGCGGCGATCGAGACGGCGTCGCGGCCGGTATTTGAAAGCTGAACGCGGAGGTTCTGCTTGGAAGGTGTTCTCCCGGGCGCTGCCAGGGAGGTTCCTGGTTGATCTTTCGGGCCTCATCGCTGGCGACGGTGCATGCGGACCCTGTGGGAGCTGGCTTGCCAGCGATGAGGCCCTTCAGGTCGCCGCCATCCTCAGGGTCTTGACCAGCAATCCCTGCAACCGGTCCACCGGCTGCGAGCCCTGCGATGCGCGGCTGCGATACACCGCCACTTCCATCGGCTCCAGCGGCCCCAGCCCATGCTCGGCGCCCAGGATCTCCAGGTGCTCCGGCACACTGCAACGGGTCAGCACCGCCACCGCCAGGCCACTTTCCACCGCGGCGATCTGCCCGGCCAGGCTCGAACTGTTGTACACCACCCGGTAATCCCGACCCTGCAAGGCCAGCGAGTTGATCGCACAACGCCGCGCCAGGCTGGTGCTTTCGTAGGTGGCGATGGGTAGCGGGTCGCGACGCCAGATGTCGAACTGCGGCGAGCCAACCCAAACCATCGGCTCGTGGAACAGCAAGGTCCCGCGCCGAGGATGGTCGCGGGATATCAGCGCCAGGTCCAGGTCGCCCTGTTCGATCCGCGGGATCAGCAAGGTCGATTGCTCGCAGTCCAGCTCGATCTGTACCGCGCCATAACGCAGGGCGAAACGCTTGAGCACCGGGGTCAGGTAGCGCGCGGCGTAGTCGTCCGGTACGCCGAGACGCACCCGCCCGGTCAGTTCGGCGCCGTGGAATGCCTGCTGTGCATCGCTGTGCAGGTCGAGGATGCGCCGGGCGTAACCCAGCAGCACCTGGCCGTCCGGGGTGAGCTGCTGCTGCCGTGCATCGCGCACCAGCAACTGCCGGCCCACGGCAGCTTCGAGCTTCTTCAACTGCATGCTCACCGCCGATTGCGAACGATGGACTTCCGGCGCGGCATTGGACAGCGAGCCGGTATCGACCACCGCTACGAAGCATTTCAGCCAGTCGATTTGCAGGTCCTGCATGGGCATGTACTCCGTTGCATTCGATAAGCGAATGGTTTGCTCGCGTAATATGCGCTTTTCGCAATGACGTGTCTGCCGGATAGTGGCCGGCGTCCGTACATGCACCATTGAAAAACAGGAGAGTGTTTGTGTTATCGGTAGCCAAAGGCTCCACGCAGCTGGGGTACAACGAGATCCGCGACGGCTTCCGGCTGTTGTTGCCGATCTCCCTGTTCGTGGTGGTGTTCGGCCTGGCATTCGGCCTCGCCGCTGCCCAGGTCGGCCTCGACCAAGGCACCATCCTGTGGATGAGCACCCTGGTCTTCGCCGGCGCCTCGCAGTTCGCCGCCCTTGACCTGTGGGGCGCCCAGGTGCCGCTGGTGCCGTTGGTCGTCACCGTGTTCGCCATCAACGCCCGCCACCTGCTGATGGGCGCGACCCTGTACCCCTGGCTGCGCGAGCTGCCGGTCGCGCGTCGCTACGGGATCATGCTGGTGGTTTCCGACGCCAACTGGGCCATGTCGATGCAGGCGCTGTCCGCCGGCAAGCCGGGGCTCGGCATCCTCTTTGGCGGCGGCCTGGCGTTGTGGTCGACCTGGATCCTCGGCACCTGGCTCGGCCTGTACTTCGGCAACCTAGTCGCCGACCCGGTGAGCTGGGGGCTGGACATGGTCATGGGCTGCTTCCTGCTGTCCATGGTGGTGGGCGGCAAGAAGGACCTGCGCATGTTGCTGATCTGGGGCGTGGCCGCCGGCTCGGCACTGCTCGCCTACCGCTACCTGCCGGAAAACAGCCACGTAGTGGTCGGCGCCCTGGCCGGCGGTATCGTCGGTGCGATCTGGATGGAGAAGCACAAGTGACTATCGAAACCACGGGCCATGGCCCGCTGATCCTGGTCCTGATCATGGCCGTCGTGACCCTGGCCACCCGCTGGGGCGGGGTCTTCGTGATGTCCTTCGTACCGATCAACTACCGCGTGCAGCAATTCATCGGCGCCATGTCCGGCTCGGTGCTGGTGGCGGTGCTGACACCCCTGGCGGTGAGCGGCGACAACGGTGCCCGGCTAGCCTTGGCGAGCACCGCCGTGGTCATGCTGCTGGTGAAGAAGCCACTGCCGGCGATTGCTGCGGGAATTGCCGCTGCCGCCGTATTCCGCCACCTTTGAACCGTCCGGCGCCCTTATGCGAAGGCGCTGGATTTCCGCCAGCGGCCTATTACGCTTAAACCTGCGTGCAACGCGAGGCCGTCCGCCTGTTCCCCCAGGCCCGGCGCAGTCCGTGATCCGATGTCATCAGCCTTTTGAATGGCCAGAGTGCGTATGGATTTATCAGCGGGATGCTCCGGCCTACAAGAACAATACGGAGAACGTTATGGCGGTCACTTACGGCACTTCAACGCCCACGCCGGGCAGTACGTCCGGCAAAGGCATCACCCAGGACGAGCGCAAGGTGATCTTCGCCTCGTCGCTGGGTACGGTCTTCGAATGGTACGACTTCTACCTGTACGGCTCCCTGGCGGCGATCATCGCCAAGCACTTCTTTGCCGGGGTCAATGAAACCACGGCGTTCATCTTCGCTTTGCTGGCCTTCGCCGCCGGCTTTGCGGTGCGCCCGTTCGGTGCCATCGTGTTCGGCCGCCTGGGCGACATGATCGGGCGCAAGCATACCTTCCTCATCACCATCATCATCATGGGCGTGTCCACCGCCATCGTCGGCCTGCTGCCCAGCTACGCCGCCATCGGGGTGGCTGCGCCGATCATCCTTATCACCCTGCGCCTGCTGCAAGGCCTGGCCCTGGGCGGCGAATACGGCGGCGCGGCGACCTACGTGGCGGAACATGCACCACCCGGCAAGCGCGGCTTCTTCACCTCGTGGATCCAGACCACCGCGACCCTCGGCCTGTTCCTCTCGTTGCTGGTGATCCTCGCCTGCCGCACTGCCCTGGGCACCGAAGCCTTCGAGGCGTGGGGCTGGCGGATTCCGTTCCTGCTGTCGATCCTGTTGCTGGCGGTATCGGTGTACATCCGCCTGCAACTGCATGAGTCGCCAGTGTTCAACCGGATGAAGGCCGAAGGCAAGGCGTCCAAGGCGCCGCTGACCGAATCCTTCGCCCGCTGGGACAACCTCAAGGTGGTGATCATGTCGCTGCTCGGCGGCACCGCCGGCCAGGCGGTGGTCTGGTACACCGGGCAGTTCTATGCGCTGTTCTTCCTGCTGCAGACCCTGAAAATCGACCCGCAGACGGCCAACCTGCTGATTGCAGGTTCCTTGCTGATCGGTACACCGTTCTTCGTGATCTTCGGCAGCCTGTCCGACCGTATCGGGCGCAAGAAAATCATCATGGCCGGGTGCATCCTGGCCGCGCTGACCTACTTCCCGATCTTCAAGGGCCTGACCGAGTTCGGCAACCCGGATATCTACACGGCACAGCAGCAGAATCCGGTGACGGTGATCGCGGATCCTGCGCAGTGCTCGTTCCAGTTCGACCCGGTGGGCAAGGCGCGCTTCACCAGTTCCTGTGACGTGGCCAAGAGCCTGCTGGCGAAACGGGCGATCCCCTATCAGAACGAGGTAGGCGAGCCGGGTGCGGTGGCGCAGATCCGCATCGGCAGCAAGATGATGCCGAGCTTCGAAGGCAGCAGCCTGCCGGGGGCAGAATTCAAGGCCGCCAACGACGGCTTCACCGCATCCCTGGGCGCTGCGCTGAAGGAAGCCGGTTACCCGGAAAAAGCCGACCCGGCCAAGACCAACTATCCGATGGTGCTGCTGCTCCTGACCATCCTGGTGATCTACGTGACCATGGTCTACGGCCCGATCGCCGCCTGGCTGGTGGAGCTGTTCCCGGCGCGGATCCGCTACACCTCGATGTCGTTGCCGTACCACATCGGCAACGGCTGGTTCGGCGGTTTCCTGCCGACGGTGGCCTTCGCCATGGTCGCGGCGACCGGTGACATTTACTACGGGCTCTGGTATCCGATCGTCATCGCGGTGATGACGGCGGTGCTGGGGATCTTCTTCATGCCCGAGACCAAGGATCGGGATATCAGTCATACCTGAAGCCTGTACTCGGACCCTGTGGGAGCGGGTTCATCGGAACGCCGAACCCGCTCCCACAGGGTACGCGTCATGCCTTGAGCCACAACTGATCAAACCGCCACGTCGGAAACAGCGTCCTCTCCGCCGCCGCCCCACCCACCCGCTGCGCGAACCCGTCCACCAGGTTCGCATAGCCCCACACCAGCATCCCGCCACGTTCGTACTGGATGCGCTGCGCTTCATGCACCAGTGGCTTGCGCTTCTCCACGTCCGGTTCGGCCAGAGCTTGCAGGAACAGCTCGGAAAACCTTGGATCGTCGAAGTGGGTCTTGTTTGCCACCGATACCGGGGCATCTGCATGCAGGGCGCAGGTGAGGAAGGGCGCGCCGATGCTGCCGCCGGTGCTGAAGGTCCATTCGGTGTGCTGCGGCCCGTTGAAGGTGGCGGCATCCACCTGGCGCACATTGATCCGCACCCCGGCCTTGCGCGCCTGTTCGGCATACACCAGCGCCGACGACAGCGCCACGCCGTCCTGGACGGTGACCAGGTCCAGCTCCAGGTTTTCCTGCCCGGCTTCGCGCAGCAGGGTCCGGGCCTTGTCCAGCTCCTGGCGACGTGGGGGAATGCTGTGGTCGAAGGTCGGGTCGTTGGGTGCATACAGGTCGTTGGCCGGCCGCCCCTGGCCATTGAGCACCCGCGCCACCAACTCCTCGCGGTTCGCCAGCAGGCGGAACGCCTGGCGTACCCGGGGGTCGTCGAACGGCGCTTTTCGGGTATTCATGTCGAAGCCCAGCCAGTTGCCGGTGACCGACGTCAGCACCTGCAACCGTGGATCCTGTTCGATCAGGCGCAGGTGCTCGGCGGCCAGGGCGTTGGCCATGTCCAGCTGGCCGGCCTTGAGCGCGGCCAGGCGCGAGGTCTGGTCCTTGAAGCCGATGATCTCCAGCTCGTCGGCGTAGGGCCGGCCGGACTTGAAGTAGTTCTCGAAGCGGGTGAACAGCGAGCGCTGGCCGGCGGAGAAACTCTTGAACTTGTACGGCCCGGCGCCCACCGGGTTGGTCACCGGGTGATAGTCCACCGGCACGATGCCGCCGAAATTCACCCAGGTTTCCGGAAGCGGAACGAAGCCGGCGCCGTCCTTGAAGCGCACGCGCAGGGTTCGCTCATCGAGCTTCTGCAGGTTGTCGCGGTCGATCCAGTGCAGCAGCGCGGCGTAGGGCGAGGCCAGTTGCGGGTCGGTGAGGCGGCGGATGGAGAACAGCAGGTCTTCGGAATCGATGGTCTTGCCGTGGTGGAACTCCAGGTCCTTGTGCAGGCGCAGGGTCCAGACCTTGCCGTCCGGGCTGACCTCGGCCTCTTCGGCCAGGGCCAGGCGCGGCAGCATGTTCTCGTCCCATTCCCACAGTTTGCTGTACAGGGCGAAGCCGCGAATGATCCCGCTGCCGACCGGCTTGTGGGCATCGAGGTTGCCGGCCTGGTTGCCGTCGAGGATGCCCAGGCGCAGGCGTCCGCCATAGCGCGGACCCTGGTCGGCCGCGTGGTTGCCGGGCTGGCTGTCGTCGCCGCAACCGGCCAGCAGGCTGCCGCCCAGGGCCAGGCCGCCGAGGGCGAGGCTGTTGCCGAGGAAGCGGCGGCGGGTGAAAGGAGGGTGGGACGTCATGGCGCGGACCTGTGATTGCTGTGTGGGGCAGGGCAGAGCAGGTTTCGCGCCAGATGGCTGGAGGGCCCGGGTTTGCTGGGGTTGGGACAGGTGGGTGGTGGTTCGGGAGCAGTGGGGTGCTGCTGGGGCAGCAGGGGTTCAGCAGGTCGGTCTGCATTGTTTTCACTGGCCTCATCGCGGGTGAACCCGCTCCCACAGGGTTTTGTGGGAGCGGGTTCACCCGCGATGAGGCCCGAAAGAGCGACAACAATCCCCATCCCCGACATTGCGCCAATGGACAACCCCATCCCCCGCTCCTTATCCTCCCCGCCACTACATGAACAACAATTACAAAGCCCATGGATGTCGAATTCCCCGCTGCTGCGCTGTGGCGCCGGTTTGCCCGGCCGCGGCGCAGCCTGGTCGCACGCTATACCCTGTTGTCCACGCTGGTGATGAGCGTGGCGCTGATCGCCCTGGCCGTGCTCTATGAACAACTGGCCAAGGACCTGCTCAACCGCCTGACCGGTGAGCGCCTCGATGCCCAGGCGCTGTCCACGGCCAACCGCGTGTCGTCCTTCCTCGATGAGCGCTTCTACCAGCTCTCGGCCCTGTCCAATCACCCCAACATGCCCGATTTCATCGCCGACCAAAGCCATTCCGTCGGCGATATCGACGCGCTGCTGAAGCTGGAAAGCGAGCTGCCGTTTCTCTACGGCGTGCTGTTCTTCAGCGACGACGAACGCCTGCTCAAGGTTTTGCCCGGCCCGGCGGCCTCGGGGGCGCCGTACTGGAGCAACGAGGACTGGTCCCTGGCCGGATTGCCCAGGCAGAAGGTCGGCGATATCGAGGTGATCGGCCCGGCCTTGCCCCAGGCCGGGCGCTCCGGCTGGCTGCTGATCCGCAAGACCATCCGCAACGGCCGCACCGATCACCGGGTCAGCATCGGTCTGCACCTGCGTCTGGCCTCGTTGACCGAACTGCTCACCAGCGCCGGCCTGAGCGGGGTGGTGACGCCCTTGCTGCGCGTGCCCGGCGGCGCCTTTATCGATGCCACCGGGCGCCAGGTCGCAGCCCCCGACGACCTGCGCGAAGGCCCGCTGATCCTGCCCGGCTGGCAGGTGGTGTTCAGCGTGCAGCCCGAAGCCATCCTCAAGCCGCTGGACGATGCCCGCTGGTGGTTGTACCTGGCCGCCGTCGGTTTCATCGCGTTCATCCTGGTGGTGTTCTTCACCCTGTCACGGCAGTTGCGGGCACGGGTGGGCACGCTGGTCGAGGGTGCCCACCAGCTGTCCATGGGCGACCTCGGCTACCGCCTGCCGGAACAGTCGAGCAATGACGAGATCGGCCGGGTGACCCGCGCCTTCAACGTCATGGCCGGGCGCCTGGCGGACGTGATGGAGCAGACCGTGCGCTCGGAAAACCTCGCCGTGCTCGGTACCTTTGCCACTGGCGTGGCCCATGAAGTGCGCAACCCCCTGGCGACCATGAAGACCACCGTGCAGGCCCTGCTGCGCCGGGAGCCGGAAAGCGAGCGGCGCCTGCTGTTGAGCGACCTGGGCCAGGAAATCGACCGGCTCTCCCACGTTACCAGCGACCTGCTGGAGTACGGCCGGCCCCATCCGGCCAACCCGGAAGTCGTGGAACTGCACAGCCTGTTCGAACGGGTGAAGCGCCAGATCGCCCCGCAAGCCGAGGCCCGCGCCATCCACTTCGAAGCCGGTTGCGCCGCCGGCATCCGCCTGTTCGTCGACCCGGACCAGGCCCGGCAGATCCTCCTGAACCTGTGCCTGAACGCACTGGAGGCCTGTGCTGCCGGCAAGCGCGTCAGCCTTGCCGGCTACCGCCACGGCGAGCGTGTACTGGTCAGCGTCAGCGACGATGGCTGTGGCATCCCCCTCGATGCGCTGAACCGCGTACGCCAGCCGTTCTTTACCCTGAAGCCCCGGGGCACCGGCCTTGGGCTGAGCATCTGCCAGCAACTGCTGCAAGCCAATGCATCGCGAATGGAGATCGCGAGTACCGCCGGCAAGGGCACCGTGGTGACCCTGGACTTTCCCGCGCCTTGCCCGACCGATTTGAAGTGAGCCTGTGATGTCCGACTTCCATGTACTGATCATCGACGACGAAGAAGCGCTGGTGCGCTCCCTCAGCTACGCCCTGCGCGCCGAGGGTTTCAACGTCGGCGCAGCCGGCAGCGGCGAGGAGGGGCTGGCGCTGCTGGCCGACAGCGCCAGGCGCTGCGATATCGTCCTGCTCGATCTGGGCCTGCCGGGCCTGGACGGCATTGCCACCCTCGATGGCCTGCGCAAGCTGCGCCCGACCCTGCCGGTGATCATGATCTCCGCCCATGGCGACACCCGCGCCGCCGTGCAGGCAGTGAAGGGCGGGGCCACGGACTATCTGACCAAACCCTTCGAACTGGACGACCTGCTGGCCACTATCCAGGCCACCCTGGCCGTGCCGGCGCCGAGCGACGCCGATGCGGCCCCGGGCAATCTGCTCGGCCAGAGCCCGGCCATGCGTGCCTTGCACGGGGCGGTGCAGCGGGTGGCACGCAGTTCGGCGACGCGGATCCTCCTGCTTGGCGAATCCGGCACCGGCAAGACCCTGGTCGCCCAGGCCCTGCACGACGCCAGCAACCGCGCCGGCCAGCCGTTCATCGAGGTCAACTGCGCGGCGCTGCCGGAGCAGTTGATCGAGGCCGAGCTGTTCGGTTCCGAGAAGGGCTCCTATACCGGCGCTCACCAGAAGCGTGTCGGCCTGGTGGCCCAGGCGAGCAACGGCACGCTGTTCCTCGACGAGATCGGCGAGCTGCCGCTGGCGTTGCAGGCCAAGCTTTTGCACTTCCTGGAGAACGGCAGCTACCGTGCGGTCGGCGCCAGCCAGGCCAGCAGCGCCGATGTGCGGGTGGTGGCGGCGACCAACCGCGACCTCGCCGATGACGTACGCCAGGGGCGTTTCCGCGAAGACCTGTTCTACCGCCTGAACGTGATCACCATCGATATTCCGGCCCTGCGCCAGCGTGGCGACGACATCCTTCTGCTGGCCCGGCACTTCGCCGAGCGCCAGGCGCGGGAAGAGCAGGGCGCGGCCATCGCCTTCCAGGCCGACGCCGAGGCGGCGCTGCTGCGGCATCGCTGGCCGGGCAATGTCCGTGAATTGAAGAACCTGATCGAGCGCCTGACCATCCTGATGCCCGGCCAGGCCATCGCCGCAGCGCAATTGCCGGAGCTGATGCAGGCCGCCGGGCCCGTGGACGCCAGCCGCTTGCCGATCGAGGATCAATTGCAGCGCGCCGAGCGCGAACTGGTGTTCGATGCCCTCAGCCGCAGCGCCGGGCACAAGGGCATGGCTGCCGAGATCCTCGGTATCTCCCGCCACGCCCTCAAGCGTCGCCTGCAACGCCTGGGCATCGAGCGCTTCGATGAGCGGTAACCGCTCAAGCGCTCGCCCGCGCTGAGCGGTTACCGCTCAACGTCTCCCGCCCAACACCGTGCCTTACCGCGCCACGGTGTTCCGAAATCGCCGTGAATCGCCGTGCAAAGCCTTGTTCCAGAGCGCTTGCACGGTTTCTTATGGTGCATCGCACAGAGGCTGGCACAGCCTTTGCGATAACCCTTTCGCTAACCACAAGAGGCGTCCACGAACGCCCCAAGGTACTGACATGCAATCGTCGTTTTCCCGACTGCCATCCGTTATCGCCCTGAGCAGCCTGCTGCTGGGCTTCGCCTGCACCGCCGACGCCGGTCGGGTCGAGCTGGGCGCGGCCGCCACCCAGGCGGACCTGACCCTTGGCTGCCTGTACCCGATGACCGAGCGCGCGGCGATCTATGGCCAGGACAGCATTGCCGGCATCCAGGTCGCCCTGAGCGAGTTGCAAGGCCTGCGCGAAGCCGGCGAGCAGGTGCCGCGGATGCGCGTGATCATCGACGACGACCAGTCCAAGGCCTCCTACGGCACCGGCCTGGCCCGCGCCTTCATTCGCAAGGACGGCGTGCAGGTGCTGTGCGGCATGGTCTCCTCGGGGGTAGCGATCGCCGTGAGCCAGTTGGCCCGGGAACAGAAGGTGCTGATGATCGGCACCGATCACGCCTCGTCGCGCATGAGCCTGGAAAACGGCCACCGCTATTACTTCCGGGTGACCAACGACACCTGGACCTCCATGGCCGCCGGCGCCCGCTACCTGAAGGACCTGCAGGCCAGGACCGGCTGGACACGCCTGGCCTTCATCGGCCCCGACTACGAATACGGCCACGTCTCGCGCGACGACCTGCATGAAGCGCTGCGCCAGCAGGGGGTGAAGTTCGACGACGTCACCGAGCTGTGGCCGCGCCTCTACGAGCCGGACTATTCCGCCTATATCGCCGCGCTTGAACAGGCCAAACCCGACATCATCGTCTCGGCCCTGTGGGGCGGCGATTTCCATGCCTTCGTCAAGCAGGCGGCCGGCACACGCCTGTTCGAGACCTCGCGCCTGGCCAACTTCGATACCGGTGGCAACTACGACTTCCTTGTCTCCCTTGGCGACAAGGCACCACCGGGCCTGATCCTGTCCGCCCGGCACCACAACAACTTCCCTGACACTGCGCGCAACCGTGCCTTCGTCGAGCGCTTCCACACCCTGACCGGACGCTTCCCGACCTACGCCGCGCAAGGCGCCTACACCGGGGTCATGGTCCTGGCCAGGGCCAGCCAGAAAGCCGGTGGTGCCACCGATACCGAATCCTTGATCCGCGCCCTCGAAGGGCTGGAAATCGCCTTGCCGGAAGATCCGCCCGGCTTTGCCTCGCGCATCGACCCGCTGACCCACCAGATCCAGCAGACCCAGGCGGTCGGTACGCCGGTGCCCAACCACGACTACCCGCCGGCCCGGCTGATGCTTGGCAATTGGCAGCTGTATTCCGCCGAGGAACTGCAACCCGATCCGGCCACGCGTGCCCGGCGTTTGGCCCAACAGATCCGTAACCCCGAGGGGCACGCCCCTTAGCCCGTTCCTTAACCCGTAAAGCCCGCAATGGAAACGCCATGAATAACTACAAGAAACGCCTCCAGCAACACTGCAAGACCCTGCCACTGGCCCTGGCCATCGCTGCCGCCGGCTTCAACGGCGCGGCCGTTGCCGCCGAGAACGGCAAGTTCCGCATCGGCGTGGTGACCTTCCTCTCCGGCCCGGCGGCCGGTCCGTTCGGCGAACCGTCGGCCAACGCTGCCAAGGTGCTGGTGGAGGGCCTGAACCAGGGCAAGCTGCCCGCACCCTACGACAAGCTCGGCATCAACGGCGCCGAAATCGAGATGGTGATCATCGACGAGGCCGGTGGTGCGGCCAAGCAGGTCGAGGAATTCCGCAACCTCGTACAGCGCCAGAAGGTCGATGCCGTGGTCGGCTACATCTCGTCCGGCGACTGCCTGGCGATCGCGCCAGTGGCCGAGGAGCTGGGCGCCATGACCGTGTTCTACGACTGCGGCACCTCCCAGCTGTTCACCGAGGACAAGACCCCGCAATACGTATTCCGCACCAGCCTCGACGCTGCCGTGGACAACATCGGTGCCGCCCGCTACCTGGCCAAGACCCGTCCGGATGCCGTGCGTATCGGCGGCATCCAGCAGAACTACGCCTGGGGCCAGGACAGCTGGAACGACTTCACCCTGTCCATGGCCCAGGTCATGCCCAAGAGCCAGGTGGTCGAGTCGCAGATGCCCAAGGTCTTCCAGGGCCAGTACGGCGCGGAAATCTCGGCGCTGTCGGTGAAGCGCCCGGACATCATCCACTCCAGCTTCTGGGGCGGCGACATGGAGGCCCTGGTGCTTCAGGCCAACTCCCGCGGCCTGCTGGAAGATGCCACCGCCGTGCTGACCTGCGGCGAGTCGGCCCTGGAGCGCTACAAGGATCAGGCCCCCAACGGCATGATCATCGGCGGCCGCGGCCCGTTCGGAGCCTTCGCGCCGGATAACGCCCTGAACAACTGGTTCACCCGCCAGTACCAGGCTGCCTACAAATCCTCGCCGACCTACCCGGCAAGCAAGATGGCCCAGGCCATCCTCGGCCTGAAGTTCGCCGCCGAGAACGCCGGTGCCCAAGCCGGCACGGTCCCGGCCCCGCTGGAAATGGCCAAGGCCATGAAGGGCGCCACCTTCGAATCGGTCTCGGGCACCGTGCAGATGGCCCGTGCCGGCGGCCACCAGGCCATGCAAGGCATCGCCTACGGCGAGTACCACTACGACGCCGCCAGCAAGAAGGGCAGTGTGCAGAACGTCATCGCCTTCTCTGGCGAATGCGTGACCCCGCCGGACGGCACCACCGCCCACGACTGGATCAAGGCCGGTTTCCCGGGCGCCCAGTGCAATTGATCGGCACTTCTTGACCTACCCGTGGCGGCCACTTCCCGGCCGCCACGCTTGCCAAAGGCAGGATCGAAATGATGAGTCTTTATGCGGTGCTGATCGACGGCGCCATCTATGCCTCGTGGCTGTTTCTGGTCGCGGCGGGGCTCACCGTTATCTACGGTGTCATGCGCATTCTCAACATGGCCCATGGCAGCTTCTACGCCATCGGTGCCTATGCCGCCGCCTCGCTGGTGGGCTGGTATTTCAACAACGGGATCGGCCCGGTCTGGGTCGGCTACCTGATGATGCTCGGTTGTGCGCTTGCCGCAGGCCTGGTCGTCGGCCTGCTGATCGAGCGCGGGCTGCTGCGCTTCATGTATGGCCGCGACGAAGTGCTGATGGTGATCATCACCTACGCACTGCTGCTGATCCTCGAAGACGCCATGAAGATGATCTGGGGCGTCAACCCGTACTTCGCCTACCAGCCCTACGCGGAAATGGGCCGCAGCGTGCTGGCCGGGCTCAAGGTGTCCAACTATGACCTGATGCTGGTCGGCGTTTCCCTGGTGCTGGGCCTGTCGCTATGGCTGTGGCTGGAGCGCACCCACCAGGGCAAGGTCCTGCGCGCGGTGATCCATGACTGCGAAGTGGCCCAGGCCATGGGCGTCAACGTGCGCCGGGTTTTCACCCTGGTGTTCATCCTCGGCACCGTGCTCGGCACCCTGGCTGGCGCTCTGACCGCTCCGGCGATCTCGGTGGCACCGGGCATCGGCGTGGAGATCATCGTGCTGGCCTTCGCCGTGGTGGTGATCGGCGGCATGGGCAGCATCGAGGGCGCCGCCCTGGGCGCCTTGCTGGTGGGCCTGAGCCGTGCGGCGGCGGTGCATTACGCGCCGCAATTCGAACTGTTCGTTATCTACGGCGTGATGGCGCTGGTCCTGGCGGTGCGTCCGCAGGGCCTGTTCGGCCGCGTGCTGGCGAGGAAAATCTGATGCGTCTCGATCGAACCGAAACGATTCTGCTGGGCGTGGCCGTACTGCTCGCCCTCGGCGGCCTGATCGCCCCGCAGTGGCTGGTGTTCCTGCTGACCATGGCCCTGGCCAAGTCCATGGTGGTGCAGGGCGTGGTGATGCAGATGCGCGCAGGCCTGGTGACCTTCGGCCAGGGCCTGTACTTCTGCATGGGCGGCTATGCCGTGGGTATGAGCGGGCATTTCCTGGCGATCAGCGACCTGCCGACCCTGCTGCTGATCGGCGTGGCCGCAGCGGTGGCGCTGGCGATGCTGCTGGGCCTGTTGATGACCCGCTACCGCGAGATCTTCTTCGCCATGCTGTCGCTGGCGTTTTCCATGATCCTCTACGGCATGCTGGTGAAAAGCCCGGCCCTGGGCAGCACCGACGGCTTCAACGTCAAGGCCTGGACCCTGTTCGGCTGGAGCCCGGCCGCGGGGCAGGCGCCCCTGGCGCTGTTCGTCATCATCGTCGCGGCCAGCGCCGTGCTCGCTGTACTTCTGCACCGCTACGGGCGCAGCAGCGCCGGGGCGATGTGCGAGGCGATTCGCGAGAACGAAGTGCGGGTCGAATACCTCGGCCAGTCACCGCGCTGGGTGCTGTACATGAACTACGTCGCCGCTGCCGGGGTATCGGCGCTGGGCGGTGGTTTCATGGCCCTGGCCGCCGGGCACATCGACCCGGAAATGGCCTACTGGATCACCTCCGGCGAGTTCGTCTTCATCGCCCTGCTCGGCGGCACGGCCCATGTGGCGGCGCCGATCATCGCCGCGATCCTGTTCGCCGTGGTGCGTACCTATGCCATCGAACTGGTGCCCCATAGCTGGCAGATGATCCTCGGCATCACCCTGCTGGCAATCATCGTGTTCCTGCCCAAGGGGCTGTGGAGCCTGTTCAGTGGCCAGGCCCGCCGGGCCAAAGCCGTGGAGGCCAAGGCATGAGCTGCATTCTGGAAACCCGTGGTCTGTACAAGGAGTTCGGCGCGGTCACCGCGGCGAAGGACGTCAACGTGCGCATCGCCAAGGGCGAGGTGGTGGGGGTGATCGGCTCCAACGGTGCCGGCAAGACCACCTTCATCAACATGGTCACCGGCTACCTCAAGCCGAGCCGTGGCGAAATCCTCTTCAACCAGCAATCGATCATCGGCCGCACGCCGCGGGCGATCACCCGCGCCGGCATGGCCCGTTCGTTCCAGGTGGCCCAGCTGTTCCCGGAACTGACGGTGCTGGACAACCTGCTGATCGCCCTGGCGGCTGCCGAATCGCCGTTCCCGTCGCTGTTGCGGCCGCTGCGCAGCGCCGCGCGGATTGCCCGCGCCGAGGCGATCCTTGGCGAGTTCAGCATCCTCGACTGGCGCGACAGCAAGGTCACCGCCGTGCCCCAGGGCGTGCGCAAGCTGATCGACATCGCCATGGCCCTGATCGGCGATCCGCAGATGCTCCTGCTGGACGAACCCACCAGCGGCGTCAGCGCCGAGGAGAAGACCCAACTGATGGACACGGTGATGCAGGTGGTGTCGCGCCACCAGGTCACGGTGCTGTTCGTCGAACACGATATGGACGTGGTGCGCCGCTACGTGTCGCGCATCCTCGCCTTCTACAGCGGTGAGGTGCTGGCCGACGGCCCGCCCGAGGAGGTCCTGGCCAATGCCCGGGTCCAGGAACTGGTCACCGGTGGCCACAAGGCGCACAAGGGAGCACACGCATGAGCCTGGAAATCCGCAACCTCAATGTCTCCATCGAGTCGGTGCCGATCCTGCACAACGTCTCGCTTAACGTCGGCGCCGGGCAGATGGTCGGCCTGATCGGCCATAACGGCGCTGGCAAGACCACCCTGATCCGCACCCTGATGGGCCTGCTCGAGGCCGATTCCGGCTCGATCCGCTTCAACGACAGCGACCTGCGCGCCCAGCCCGGCCACCAGCGCGCGGCGGCGGGGATTAGCTACCTGCCGGAAGACCGCCGGCTGATCCCGGCGCTGACCGTGGAGGAGAACATCCTCCTGCCGGTCTGGGCCAACAAGCTGCCCGGCAGTGCCGAGCGCCTGGAGTGGGTCTACAGCCTGATTCCGGAAATTGCCCAGTTCCGCGAGCGTCGCGCCATGCAACTGTCCGGCGGACAGCAGAAGCTGGTGGCCCTGGCCCGGGCGTTGATGCCCGGCCAGCGCCTGCTGATCCTCGATGAACCCTTCGAAGGCGTGGCCCCGGTGCTGTCCCGGCGCCTGAGCGAAGTGATCGCCAGGCTCGGCGACGAAGGCCTGTGCGTGCTGATCTCCGAATCCGATGACACCCATTCCGCTGACCTGGTCGATGCCGTCTACCGCATCGAGCGCGGCAGCGTACAAGCAGGATAAGAAGCCATGTCGAACTTTACCTTTGAAACCACGCCACGGGTGATCTGCGAAGTGGATGGCGCCTTGCGCCTGGGTACGCTGTGCCGCGAACTGGGGGCCCGGCGGGTGCTGCTGGTCAGCGATCCCGGGCTGCACAAAGCCGGCCTGCTGGACGCGCCGATGCAAGCGCTGCGCGAAGCGGGTGTTGACGTGACGCTGTACAGCGACGTACAGGCCGATCCGCCAGAGGCCTCGGTACTTGATGCCGTGGCAGCCGGGCGCGCCTGTGGCGCCCAGGCGGTGATCGGCCTGGGTGGCGGCAGCTCGCTGGACACCGCCAAGCTGGTGGCGCTGCTCTGTGGTCGCGAGCAGAAGCTGGAGGACATTTACGGCATCAACCTGGCCCAGGGTCCGCGCCTGCCGCTGATCCAGGTGCCGACCACGGCCGGGACCGGTTCGGAAGTCACCGCAGTGGCCATCGTCACCACCCCGAGCCACGAGAAAAAAGGCGTGGTCAGCCCGCTGCTGTACCCGGACATTGCCCTGCTCGATGCGCGCCTGACCGTCGGCCTGCCGGCGGCGGTCAGTGCCATGACCGGCGTGGATGCCATGGTCCATGCCATCGAGGCCTATACCAGCCTGCACAGGAAGAACGTGCTTTCCGATGGCCTGGCCGTGCAGGCACTGCGCCTGCTGGCCGGCAACCTGGACCGTGTGCTCGCCGAGCCGGGCGACCTCAAGGCCCGCTCCGAGATGCTGCTGGGCTCGATGCTGGCCGGCATGGCCTTCGCCAACGCCCCGGTGGCGGCAGTGCATGCGCTGGCCTACCCGCTGGGCGGGCATTTCCATGTGCCCCATGGCCTGAGCAATGCGCTGGTACTGGTGCCGGTGCTGAACTTCAATCGCAGCGCCGCGCAGGACCTGTATGCCGAGCTGGCGCCAAGCGTGTTGCCGGGGCAGCGTTTCGACAGCCCGGCGGCGGCCTGCGAAGCCTTTATCGGCTTCATCACGGCGCTGGTCGAGCGGATGCCGTTTGCCCAGCGCCTGGCCGAAGTCGGGGTCACCGAGGAGGACCTCGACCGCCTCAGCGACGACGCGATGAAGGTCCAGCGCCTGCTGGTCAACAATCCGCGTCCGGTCACCCGTGACGATGCGCGGGCCATCTATGCCTCGGTGTTGTGAGGGCCGCTCGCGATGAACCATGAATTCAGAAGCGTGCCGCGCATCGTCTGCGCGGCGGGGAGCCTGGGCAGCATCGGCGAGGTGTTTGCCGGGCTGGGGGCGGGGCGGGTGCTGCTGGTCTGTGATCCGGGCATCGTCAGGCTGGGCTTTGCCGCCACGGCCGTAGCGGCGCTGGAAGCGGCAGGTTGCCAGGTGGCGGTGTTCGACCAGGTAGTGGCGGATCCGCCGGTTACCGTGGTCAGGCAGGCGGTTGAGCGGGGACGGGCATTCGCCGCCGATGGCGTGCTGGGCCTGGGCGGCGGCAGCTCGCTGGATGCCGCCAAGCTGGTGGCCTTGCTGGTCAACAGCGATCAGCCTCTGGAGGACCTGTACGGCACCGACAAGGCCCAAGGGCGGCGCGTACCGCTGGTGCTGGTGCCGACCACGGCGGGCACCGGCTCTGAAGTGACCTGGGTCTCGGTGATTACCGACGAGCAGCAGCGCAAGCAGGCGGTGTACTCGGCGCAACTGATGCCGGACGTGGCACTGCTCGACCCCGAACTGACCCTCGGCCTGCCGGCGCAGGTCACGGCCGCCACCGGGTTGGATGCCATGGTGCATGCCATCGAGGCGTACACCAGCCGCACGCGCAAGAACCCCATCTCCGATGGCCTGGCGACCACGGCGCTAAGGCTGCTCGGCGGCAACCTGCGCAAGGTGCTGGCGGACGGTCGCGACGTGGCGGCGCGGGAAGCGATGCTGCAAGGCTCGCTGATGGCCGGGATGGCCTTCGTCAATGCCTCGGTGGCCGCCATCCACGGGTTGGCCTATCCGTTGGGGGCGCGCTTCCACATTCCCCATGGACATGCCAATGCGCTGGTCATGGCACCGATGATCCGCTTCAACCTCGAAGCGGCACGGGGGCTGTATGCGGAACTGGCGGGGCATCTGTTGCCGGGAGCGGTGTTCACTGACGAAGGGGCTGCGGCCGAAGCCTTTGTCCAGGCTATCGAAGGGCTGGTGCGCGACAGCGGGCTGGAACTGCGCTTGTCGAAGCTTGGCGTGGATGAAGCGGCGATCCCGGGCATGGCCGCGGATGTGGTCGGCGGGTTGCAGCGGCTGATCGACAGCAATCCGCGGGATATGGATGTGGGGGAGGTTGAGGCGATCTATCGCGTTATCTACTGATATCTGTGTTACCTGACCTGACGCTATCGCGGGTGAACCCGCTCCCACACTGGCTGCGGCAAGCCTCGATATTGAGGGCCTGCCGAGAACCCTGTGGGAGCGGGTTCACCCGCGATTTCGGTCCCACAGGATTTGCTGTCAGCCTTGGAATCTAGAAGGTGTACGCCACCCCGGCCTGCACCGTGCGCGGTGCTCCCGGATAGGCATAGGTATTGAACGCACCTTCGTCATAGCCCTTGTTGAACAGGTTCTTCACGTCCAGGTTCAGGCGCACATGCTCGTTGACCTTGTAGAAGCTCAACAGGTCGACAACGCTATAGCGCTCCATGGTGTAGGTCACCGCTTCGGTCTGGCCGTTGCGATCATCGACGTATTTCACCCCGACACCCAGGCCCAGGCCCTTGGCCAGGCCGTCCTGGAATTCATAGGTGTTGAGCAGGCTGAAGCTGTTGCGCGGGATGTTCGCCAGGCGCGTGCCGGTGGGCAGGCGGTTGTCCTTGGTCACTTCGGCATCGACATAGGCGTAGCCACCGATCACCCGCCATTCGGGGGTGATGTTGCCGGCGACGTTGATGTCCAGGCCACGGCTGCGAACCTCGCCGGCAGCGATGCTGTAGGTCGGGTCGATCGGGTCGCGGGTCAGCACGTTTTCCTTGACGATGTGGTAGATCGCCGCGTCCACCGCGAGCTGGCGTTCCAGGGCTTCCCATTTCACCCCCAGCTCCCACGACCGGCCTTTTTCCGGATCGAAACCACCGCCTTCACGGGCCGCGCCGCTGTTGGGCTTGAACGAGCGTGCGGTGTTGGCGTAGACCGCGACAGTGTCGGTCAGGTCGTAGAGCAGGCCCAGGCGCGGGGTCACGCCGTTCTCGGCCTTGGTGAAGTCGCCGGTGCTGTTGAGCCGGTTGTCGTAGTCGTGCTCGAAACGTTCGAAGCGGGCGCCGGCCAGGGCCTTGAGGCGCTCGGTCAGGGCCACCTGGTCCTGGATGAAGAACGCCCAGGTCTTGAGGTTTTCCTTGTCGTGGGTGGTGGTGCGGGTCAGGGCCGGGCGCGGCTGGCCGAGCACCGGATGGTAGATATCGATCGGGTAGGCGCTGGCGCCGGCTGCCGAACGCAGGATGATCGACTGGTAGTCGTAGTCCTCGTATTCGATGCCGGTGAGCAGGGTGTGGCTGAACGCCCCGGTGTCGAAGTGACCGGTCAGGTTCAACTGGTAATCGCGGTCGGACCATTCCAGCTTGCGCCAGTTGAAGTTGCGCCCAAGGGTGCGGCCATCGGCCTGGAGTGCGTTGGCTTCCACGGCGTTGCCTTGCAGCGACCCGTCCAGCCATTGCACGCCACCGGCCAGGGTCCAGTCGTCGTTGAGCAGATGCTCGAAGCGTACCTGGGCCATGTCGTTATCGTTATGCAGCAGGTTGTCGCTGCCTTTCTCCCACAGATAGGTGTCCCGCGAGGCGCTGCCCTGTTGCGTGGCATAGCGGGTCAGGCCGCGGTCCAGCGGATGGTTGTTGCGCATGAAGTCGCCTTCGAAAACGATCTTCGTGGCGTCGTTGACCTGCCAGCTGAGCACCGGCGCCACTTCGTAGCGCTCGCTTTCCACGTCATCGCGGAAGCTCTCGCCACCTTCGCCGAGCACGTTGAGGCGATAGGCCAGGCTGCCGTCCTGGTTGAGCGGGCCAGTGGCATCGAGGGTGGCGCGGTGCATGCCCTGGTCATCGAGCTGGCTGCCGACGGTGACCTTCGATTCGGGCAATGGCTGCTTGGTGACCACGTTGAAGGTGCCGCCGGGGTCGCCACGTCCATACAGGCTGGTGGCCGGGCCGCGGATCACCTCCAGGCGCTCGACGATGGCCGAGTCCGGCGCGCCAGGATAGCCGCGGTTCATCGGGAAGCCATTGCGGTAGTACTCACCGGTGGTGAAGCCGCGCACGGTGACGGTGGTCAGGCCCTGGGCCCCGAAATTGTTGGCCCGGCCAACGCCTCCGGCGTAGTCGAGGGCGTCCTGCAGGCGGGTTGCGCCGGTGTCTTCCAGCACTGCGCGAGGCACCACGCTGACCGACTGCGGCGTTTCGTGCAGGGCGGTGTCGGTGCGTGTCGCACTGGCCGACCGGGTGGCCTTGTAGCCCTGCACCGGCCCATCGGCGCGCTCGTAGTCGGCGCTGTCGTTGATGTTCACGGCTTCGAGCTGGAGGCTGGGTTCGGCGGCGAGGGCCAGGGCAGGGACGGCGTGGAGCAGGCAGAGCGAGACGATGGTACGGCGCATCGGGGTTGGAATCCTGACGAAATTTGTAGGACAAGAAGAAAATGCGCGCGGATATTATCTGCGAGTGTTTCTTGTTTGCAATCACTTTATTGGTGGACGGTATGCCGTAAATCCTGATGATCCGGACAGGAAAAGCCCCACGGCAGAGGGCTTGCAGCCGGAGCACCAAACTGGTGAAGGGTCAGCGTTGATTGCACTAAAAGAAACTAAATTTCCTATGGGGAATCGTTTCGTGCCCGCATGCCATGCCGCGTCCGCTCCGACAAACACCTTTGTTTTCAATCGATTGCCATGAATTCGTGGCGTTTTGCCCAACTTGGCAAGGCGCTTGCGTTGTCCCCCTGGCTATCAAACATTGCGGTGCGCCGCAGCGATAACGAATGCCGGCCCGTTTGACGCTGCGGTCACCGGCATGCCATCGATTGGAGGCAGTGGGCAATGATCCGGTATTCACCTGTGGTCCGCGGTACCTTGGGCCTTTCCTTGATGTTGGGCGCGACGTCGGCATTGGCCGAGGACGCGCCGGCGGCCATCGACAGCGGCGACACCGCCTTCGTGGCCCTGTGTTCGCTGGTGGTGCTGTTGATGATGTTGCCCGGCCTTGCCCTGTTCTATGGCGGCATGGCGCGTAGCAAGAATGTGCTGTCGATCCTGATGCAGGTGTTCTGTACCGCGTCCCTGGCCGCGGTGCTATTCGCGCTTTATGGCTACAGCCTGACCTTCACCGATGGCGGCTCGCTGCAGTCGTTCATCGGTGGCCTGGACAAGTTGTTCCTGCACGGGGTAGGCAAGGATTCGATCACCGGCACCATCCCTGAATACCTGTACTTCCTGTTCATGCTGCTGTTCGCCGCGATCACCCCGGCGATCATCGTCGGTGCGTTTGCCGAGCGCATGAAGTTCTCGGCGGTGATGGTGTTCATGGCCTTCTGGCTGACCCTCAACTACCTGCCCATGGCCCATATGGGCTGGGGTGGCGGCTGGGTGTTCAACCTTGGCGTGCAGGATTTCGCCGGCGGCAACGTGGTGCACCTGAACGTCGGCATCGCCGCCCTGGTCGGCGCCTGGATGCTCGGGCGCCGGCGCGGTTTCGGCACCCAGGCCCTGGCCCCGCACAACATGACCATGACCTACACCGGTGGCTGCATGCTCTGGGTCGGCTGGCTCGGCTTCTGTGGTGGCTGCGCCCTGGCCGCCAGCGGCTTCGCCATGCTGGTGATGGTCAACACCATGCTTGCCAGCTGTGCCGGTGCCCTTGGCTGGCTGATCGTCGAATGGCAATACCGCGGTCGTCCCAGCCTGTTCGGCGCGATTTCCGGGGCCATCGCCGGCCTGGTGGCAATCACTCCCGCCTGCGGTTTCGTCGGCCCTATGGGCGCCATCCTGCTGGGCTTCATCGCAGGGCCCGTGTGCGTCTGGTCGGTGGACAAGCTCAAGCCGATGATCGGCCTGGACGACGCCTTCGACGTGTTCGGCGTGCATGGCGTGGCAGGGATTCTCGGCGGCCTGCTGACCCCGGTGTTCGCCCTCACCGCCATCGGTGGCCAGGGCTTTGCCGAAGGTCGCGGGCTGATGGAGCAACTGGTGGTCAATGGCGGGGCGATCCTGTTCAGCATCGTCTTCTCGGCCGTCAGCAGTTGGGTCGCCTTCAAGATCGCCGCGGCGTTCTGTGGCGGGCTGCGGGTGGATGAAGAGTCCGAGGTGGACGGCCTGGACCTCTCCGCGCACGGCGAGGTGGGATACAAGTATTCCAACTGATCCCTGAGTGAAAACAGCGCCGGCGCTTTGTGCCGGCGTTTGCTTGTGTGATGAAAGGAGAAGGGCAGTGGGCTGGTTGAATGGATGGACGTATCTGCTGGCGGCCGGGGCCTGCGAAGTGCTGTATGCCTCGATCATTCCGCGTACCGATGGTTTTACCCGCTTGTGGCCGAGCCTGTATTGCGGGGTGTTCCTGGCCCTGAGCATCTACCTGCTGAGCCTGTCGGTCAGGGAACTGCCGCTGGGCCTGGCCTATGCGGTGTGGGTGGGGATCGGCACGCTGGGGACGGTGATCTACGGGAGTGTATTTCTCGGGGAATCGCTGGGTGTGCTGAAGGGCGTGTGCCTGTTGATGATCGTCGGCGGGATTGTCGGGTTGAAGCTGGTGGGGGATGGGCAGGTTGCTTAAGGTGGTGTGTTTGAGTGCCTCATCGCTGGCAAGCCAGCTCTGATAGAACAAAACATAACTCTTTGATTTGCAGGGACCTTGTGGGAGCGGGTTTACCCGCGATTGCTATTGTGAACTCACTACCGCAATCGCGGGTGAACCCGCTCCCACAGGGTCCGCGTCGCTTTGTGGCTTTACTTCAGCTTCGGTAGATCTTCGTCCGGCATCGCATAACTGTGCTTCTCATGCACGAATGTAGTCACCAGCGCATACAGCGTGGCGGCGATCACCACCAGGGTGATCACCGCCAGTACGGCAGGTTTGTCGGCAAAGGTAAATACGGCGCTGGCGCCTTCATAGGTACTGATGCTCATGGCGTTTCCCCTCAGACAGTGGCTTTGCTTTCAGCGATCATCACCGGCTTGGCTTTCACCGGCTCGCCATAGATCCCGCTCCATTCCGGATAGGCCTGGGCCGGTACTTCGGTGAGGTCCAGGCCACGCTCTTCGGCATGCGCCGGCACCCGCAGCACGCCCGCTTTCTTCAGTGCCCAGGACACCAGGTAGCCGGGAATGAACCCGAGCGACGCCATGACCACGGCACCGCCCAGTTGCCCCATGAAGCTGATCTCGGCCATGCCGTTCATGTTCGGGTAGCCGGACAGGAACACGCCACTGATCACCAGCCCGGCGAAGCCGCCGAAGCCATGCACGGCGAATGCGCCGACCGCGTCGTCGAGGCGGAATTTCAGCAGGAGGTTGTTGACCAGCGGCGCCACGGCGGCCACGCCCATGCCGATCAGGTACGCCAGGCCGGGGTGGTAGAGGTCCAGGCCGGGGGCCACGGAGATGATCCCCACCAGGCCGCCGGACATCATCCAGTACGGCTCGCGGCTGGTCAGGTAGGCGCCGATCAGGCCCCCGGCGAAGCCCATCAGGGTATTGAAGGCGAAGGCGGAGAGGGTGGTCGGCTGGCCGTAGATGTTGATCCACTGCGCGCCCGAACTGTAGATGATGCAGCCGCCGAGGAAGCCGAAGAAGCCGACGATGATCAGCATCAGCCCGACCACGCTCATCGGCATGCTATGGCCGACGATGGCGTTGGCGCTGCCGTCCGGGTTGAAGCGGCCGATGCGTGCGCCGAGGTTGATGACCACGGCCAGGGCGAAGAAGCCGGCGATCATGTGCACCACCCCGGCCGCGCCGACGTCGTGGTAGCCCCATTTGACCGTGAGCCAGCCCTCCGGGTGCCAGCCCCAGGCCGCGCCGAACAGCCAGAGCACCGAGCCGAGGAGGATGGTCATGATGATGAAGGCGCTCATCCGCGCCCGCTCGATGATCGCCCCGGACAGGATCGAACCGGTGGTGGCGGCGAACAGGGCGAAGGCACCCCAGAAGATGCCGGTGGCATTGTCCTTGATGTTCGGGCCCATCGCCTGGCTCCACGGCATCGCGGCGGCCAGGGCATCTATGCGCGGCACCAGGCCATCGGGGAAGGCGTTGTAGATGGCCCAGCCGAACAGGAAGAAGGTGGGGACGATGAAACCGAAGGCAAGGATGTTCTTGACGCCGGCAGCGAGGGCGTTCTTCAGGCGCGATGCGCCGATTTCGTAGGAGAGGAACCCGGCATGGATCAGGATCATCAAGGCGATGCACCACCAGTAGAAGATCTCCATGTTCAGGGTGTTGGTCATTTCGATCAGACCCTTCAATTCCTCCAGGGTCGGGGCTTTCTGTTCTTCCATCACTCGATCCTCGATGCAAATGCTTTAGGAATGTTGTGGTGGGCAGAGGGAAGTGGACTGCTTGCCTTTCAAGGCTTTTATTGTTGTGTGATTTCGGGAAGGTTCCGCGGCCCCTGTGGGAGCGGGTTCACCCGCGATCGCGTTGGTGAATCCACTATCGTAATCGCGGGTGAACCCGCTCCCACAGGGGCCGCGTTGTCTTCAGGACTGCAACATGTTCTGGATCTGCTGCACGGACTCCTGGGTCCTGCGGGCCAGGTTGCGCACCTCGTCCGCCACCACCGCGAACCCCCGGCCGCCTTCCCCGGCGCGGGCTGCCTCGATGGCTGCATTCAACGCCAGCAGGTTGGTCTGTTCGGCAATCCCGCGGATCACCCCGGCGACCTGGGCGATATGCCCGTAGGTGGCCTGGATGCTGGCCTGCTCGCGGTCATGCAGGCTGGCGGCGGTCTTCTCGTCGCTGATCTCGCGTACCGCACCGGTCACCCAGGTCAGCCGCCCCTTGGCATCGCGCAGGCAGCGCCCGCGCTCGCGGAACCAAACCTCGCCACGGGTCTTGTGGCGCATGCGGTATTCCACCGCGTAGACACCGTCGCCACCACTGTCGACCATCGAGGCATTGAAGGCTTTCATCACGTTCTTCAGGTCGTCGGCATTGACCACGCCGAAGTAGCTGTCCCAGCCATCGGGAAACTCCTCGCGGCTGTAGCCGATCAGGGCGCGGAACTGCTCCGACCAGCGAATCACGTTGTGCGGATGGTCCGGATCACCGTTGACCACGTTCATTGCCCAGCAGCCTTCGGTAAGGGTGCGCTGGGTCAATTCCCAGACCTGGCGGTCTTCGCTCCAGCGCTCGCGCTCGGCACTCAGCACCTGCAGTTGCTGGGCAACGGCATCGCGCTCCGTGGTCAGCTGCTGCACCCGCGCATCGGCCTCGGCCAGGCGCTGTTGCAGCGCATCCAGCTCATCCGCGGTGCACGGCGGTGCTACATAACCCTCGGCCTGCTGGCGAATCCGTTGCAGTTCGCCCCAGTCCCTTTGCAGATGTTCAAGCGTGCCGAGCAGCCGCGGCTGGCGCTGCAACAGGGGTGAATGGCCCGTAACAGAGCCATTGCGGGAAAGTTGTTCGAGCCATTGGCTGAGCTCGTTGGCCAGGTCGCTGGACGCTTTGCTGAACCACATCGTCAGGTTCTCCATGCAAAAGGGACAATCCCTGTCCCGATTACCTGCAATTTCCCATCCAGTTTCACCCACGCACCCGACGTTTTTCCGGATCGTAGGCTACGGTGCTGGCCGTTACGGTCGCGGAAAGGCGTTTCTGCTGGCCATCGAGCTTGCCTACCTCGACCTGCGTGCCCGGCGCGCAATGGGCTACGTCCAGGCGGCACAGGGCGATGTTGCGCCCCAGCACGGGCGAGCGGGTGGCGCTGGTGATGACCCCGACCTGGGCCCGGCCGACTCGCACGCAATCGCCGTGGGCCGCGGTTTCATTGCCCTCCAGCAGCAACCCGACAAGGCGCCGCTGCGGCTCGGCACTGCGCCGCAACAGGGCGGTGCGGCCGATGAAGTCGGCCTGCTTGCTGTTCAGCGGTACGCAGAAGCCGATGCCGGCCTCGAACGGGTCGGTCTGGTCGCAGAAGTCATAGCCGGAGAAGATCAGCCCGGCCTCGATGCGCAGCATGTCCAGGGCATCCAGCCCCAGCGGATCGCCCAGCTGCCATAACCGGGTCCAGATCGCCATGGCGTCCCGCGGGTGACACCAGATCTCGTAGCCCAGCTCACCGGTGTAGCCGGTACGCGAAACCATCAGTGGCGGGCCGTTGTAGTCGTCGAGGCGCCCGGTGAGGAAGCGGAACCAGCCCAGGTCTTCCAGTGCCGGCTGGGTGCCCGGCGTCCAGATCATGCCCTTGAGCAGGGCACGGGCCAGGGGGCCCTGCACCGCTATATTGTGGATCTGCTCGGAAGCGCTCTTGACCCACACCTTCATGCCCAGCCGCGCCGCCTGCTCGCGCAACCAGTCGCCGGCATGCTCCTCGCCGCCGATCCAGCGGAACGCATCGGCGCCAAGGCGCAGGAGCGTGCCGTCATCGAGCATGCCGCCGTGCTCGTAGCACAGGGCGCTGTACACCACCTGGCCCACCGCCAGCTTGCGCACGTCGCGGGTCAGGCAGTAGTCGAGCAGGGCCTCGGCGTCCGGGCCGAGCACTTCGAATTTGCGCAGCGCCGAAAGGTCCATCACCGCCACCCGTTCGCGGCAGCCATGGTATTCGGCGAGGGTGCCGTAGCCGTCGAACTGGCGCGGGGTCCAGAAGCCGCGGTATTCGGTGAATTGCCGGGTAAGGGCGCTGGTGCCGGGGTGGAAGCCGCTTTCGCGGGTCAGTTGCGCTGGAGCGTCGGGGGCTTTGCGAGTGGCCATGGCGAGACTGAAGCGCTCCTTGGCGCAATAGACGCGGATATGGATGTCGGTGGGCTGCCAGCCGTTGGCCGGGTCGATATCGTCCGGGCACGAGCTGCTGGCGCAGACCAGGTCGGTCATGGCGCGCAGCAGGACGTAGTCGCCGGGCCGCGACCAGGGTTCATCGACGGTCAGTTGCTGGTGGGCATCCACAGCGGTGTTGAAGAAAAAGTTGATCGCCGGCCAGCCCGCCCGCGGCGTCACGCCATGGCGGGCCAGCACGCGGCTGATGTTGTCGCTGCAGTTGTCATGGCCGAAATAACCCTGGGCCTCGTAGTAGCGTGCGGTGCAGGCCAGGGCGAAAGTGTCGTGGCGGCCAACGGTATCGCGCACCACTTCCAGCATGGGTTGCAGGTTGCGGTCGTAGAAGCGGCTGAACAGGCCCGGGCCGGGATAGGCATTGCCGTTGAGCGTGCGCGTCACGGTCGGGTCCAGGTCGATCTGGGCGCCGCTGTCCAGGCCACGCCGGTCGAAGGCGACGAAGTCCGAACACTGCCGACCGGCCACATCCAGCACCTGGATGTACTGCCCGGCGCCGACCTGGTAGTCGCGGGCGGTGCCGGGGGTGATGGTGAACTCGTCCAGCACCTCGCCCAGCGGTGCGGGCAACGGCGGTACGAAGGCCGTCCTCGGATTGGCCCGGCGTACCAGCAGGCGCAGTTCGCTGGCCCGCGCCTGGCTGTCCACCGGCGTGGCGCCGCCGGGGGCGGCCACCAGTACCAGCAGGTTTTCACCGCTGTGGAATACCCGGCTGTGTCCCGCCGGGGTTGCCTCGGACCAGAGCCGTGCGGCGTCCGGCAACTGTCGGCAGTCGATGCCACGGCGGGCCAGTCCCGCCGTCACATGGGCTGCCTCGCGGCTGCCGTCATGCAGCAGATGGCCGATAAACGCCGCACCGGGGCTGGGGCGCAAGCCCAGGGCGCCGAGCGCCTGGCGGTTGCCGGCGAAGGCCAGCAGTTCGGCGCGCTGGTCGCCTTCGACGTCGATCACTTCCAGGCGATCACCGGGCTCCAGCTCCACTACCGTCAGCCCGCCCGGCGCCACGCGGTGGCGTTCCACCAGCGGATTGCGGGCAAACAGCGCCGGCTCCTGCGGCCGTGAAATCACGGGTGCTTGCATGGGCTGCTCCTCAAGGTGCCGTCCGCTTGCCAGGGCCTGGCTGTTCGGCCAGGTAGGCCTCCAGCGAGTCGTCCAGCGCTTGCAGCCAGGGGGTGTGATGGGGCGTAGCGAGGGTCCCGGTGATCAGCGAACGATGGCATTTGTCGCGGTAGCCCATGATGTTTTCGTACTTGTCGTGCTTCCATTGCAGGAAGGTGCGGTTGACCTCGGCGATATCGAAGCTGGGATAGTCGGTGGCCGCGATCAACTGGCGAATGTATTCACCCTGGAATTCGAACATCTGCTGGGCGTTCTCCAGCTTCAGTTCCTCTTCGCGCCAGGCCAGGTCTTCGGCGTGCATGGCGGCCTGGTCGGGCAGGGCGATGCGCCCTAGGATCACGTCGCGGGCATACCAGGCCTGGGCGTCGAACATGTTGAAGCTGTACCACTGGTCCTGCATGCCGAGGTAGGCCAGCCGCGGGTTCTGCTCCCAGAACACGCCCTTGTACAGGTTCAGCGGCCACAGGCGGTTGTCGGTCTTCAGGCGCAGGTCTTCCGGAAGGAAGGGGAAGTGGTGCTTGTATCCCGTGCAAAGGATGATCGCGTCGATCTGCTTGCTGCTGCCATCGACGAAGAACGCAGTGCTGCCCGTGACGTGGGTCAGCAGCGGTTTTTCCTCCCAGTTCTGCGGCCACTGGTAGCCCATGGGCGCGCTGCGGTAGCAACTGGTGATGCTGCGCGCGCCGTATTTGAAGCATTGCGAACCGATGTCCTCGGCGGAGTAGCTGCCGCCGACGATCAGCACGTCCTTGCCTTTGAATTCCAGGGCGTCGCGGAAGTCGTGGGCGTGCAGGATGCGCCCGGCGAAGCTTTCGAAGCCGGGAAAGCTCGGGACGTTGGGGGTGGAGAAATGCCCGCTGGCGACCACCACGTAGTCGAAGGTTTCGCTGTAGGTCAGGTCGTCGGCATAGCTGTGGGCGGTGACCACGAAGGTCTGGCTGTCGGCGTCGAAGCGCACATCGCGCACGGCGGTATTGAAGCGGATCAGCTCGCGCACCCCGGCTTTCTCGACCCGGCCCTTGATGTAGTCCCAGAGCACCTCTCTTGGCGGGTATGAGCCCATGGGCCGGCCGAAATGCTCGTCGAAGCTGTAGTCGGCGAACTCCAGGCATTCCTTTGGCCCGTTGGACCAGAGGTAGCGATACATGCTGCCGTGGACCGGCTCGCCGTGCTGGTCGAGGCCGGTGCGCCAGGTGTAGTTCCACATCCCGCCCCAGTCGGCCTGCTTCTCGAAGCACACCAGCTCGGGGATGTCCGCGCCCTTGGCCCGGGCGGACTGGAAGGCTCGCAACTGGGCCAGGCCGCAGGGGCCGGCGCCGATGATGGCAACGCGTTGGTTCATGGCATCTACTCCGCATTCGGAACTGTAGTAATCCAGAGGGCGCCGCGGACCCTGTGGGAGCGGGTTTACCCGCGATGACGTCAGTGGGCCCACCATCGCAATCGCGGGTGAACCCGCTCCCACAGGGTTCGCGGTGTGCTTGAGGGCTAGCGGAAAATCACCGTGCGCTCGCCGTTGAGGAACACCCGGTGCTCCAGGTGGTATTTCACCGCCCGCGACAGGGCCACGGTCTCGGTGTCGCGGCCGATGCGCACCAGGTCGTCGGGCAGCCAGGCGTGATCGACGCGCTGCACTTCCTGCTCGATGATCGGTCCTTCGTCGAGGTCCGAGGTGACGTAGTGGGCGGTGGCACCGATCAGCTTCACGCCCCGGGCATAGGCCTGGTGATAGGGCTTGGCGCCCTTGAAGCCGGGCAGGAACGAGTGATGGATATTGATCGCCCGTCCCGAAAGCTGGCGGCACAGGTCATCGGAGAGGATCTGCATGTAGCGGGCGAGGACCACCAGTTCGGTGCCGGTTTCTTCCACCAGTTGCAGCAGCGCGGCCTCCTGCTGGGCCTTGGTGTCCTTGGTCACCGGCAGGTAGACGAAGCGGATGCCCTCGCGCTCGGCCATGGCCCGCAGGTCGAGGTGGTTGGACACGATGGCGGTGATGCGCATGTCCAGCTCGCCTTTCTGGTGGCGATAGAGCAGGTCGGTCAGGCAATGGTCGTACTTGCTGACCATCAGCAGCACCGGCATGGGCCGGTTGCCTTCGAACAGTTCCCAGTCCATGGCGAAGGGCATGGCGATATCGGTGAAGCCTTCACGCAGGGCATCCAGCCCGGGCTTGACCCCGTCGTTGAAGCGGAACACCGCGCGCATGAAGAAGCGCCCGGCCAGTTCGTCGTCGAACTGCGCCAGTTCGCTGATATAGCACTGGCGCCCGGCCAGGTAGGTGGTCACCGCCGCCACGATGCCGGAGGTGGCCGGGCAGCTGATCTTGAGGATGTAGTGGGTCATGGTCGTGGTCTCGTCAGCCCTTGGCGGTGCGCTTTTTCTTTTCCGGATCGTCGAACGGCAGGCTGTGGGCGATGGCCTTGGCGACGAGGCTGCCGCGCACTTCAAGGGGCAGGCCCTGGATGGCGATCTGCGGTTCGACCCGGGCGATGGCCATGGAGCGTTCGGTCAGGCGCGAGTACATGGCGCAGGTGATCACCCCGACCTGGCGGCCGTCGTGCCACAGGGTGTCGCCGTTCTGCGCGGCACTGTGGCCGTCGAGCAGCACGCCGTAGATTCTGAAGCGCTCCTTGCCCTGCAGGCGCAGGTGCTCGCCGGCGCCACGGAAGTCCTGCTTGCCGGGGGACACGGTGAAGTCCAGGCCCAGTTCCCACAGGGTGTCGCCGGCCTTCTGGTCGGCGAAGGGGTACATCTGCGAGTTGTCGTAGGGGTAGAACAGCAGGTAGCTCTCGACCCGCAGCCAGTCCAGGGCCGTGAAGGCACAGGGAATGATGCCGTGGCCGGCGCCTTGCTCGAGGATGCTGTCCCAGATCAGCGGCGCGTCGGCGGCCTTGCAGAAGATTTCATAGCCACGTTCGCCGGTGTAGCCGGTGCGGGAGATCATCACCGGGCGTTCGAACAGTTTGGTCTGCAGGTGATGGAAGTACGGCAGCTCGCGGATGCCGGGAACGTGCTCGGCGAGGAAGTCCACGGCCTTCGGCCCTTGCAGCGACAGGTCGTGCAGGTCGTCGTCGAACAGCACCGCCACCTGCCGGCCCTGGGCCGAGCGCACCAGCATCTCGTGGCCGCTGCCGGCGCCGTGGACCACCATGAAGGCATTGGGGCCGGTGCGGTAGACGATGCAGTCGTCGGCGAAGGTGCCGTCTTCATTGAGCATGCAGGCGTACACCGACTTGCCCGGATAGAGCTTGGAGATATCCCGGGTGGTGGCGTCCTGCAGCAGGCTTTCGGCATGGGGACCGACGTAGTGGACCTTCTTCAGCCCGGAAACGTCCATCAGGCCGGCACGGGTACGGATGGCTTCGTGGTGGTCGGCAAGATCGCTGGCGTAGGTCCAGGCGGTGCCCATCCCGTTCCAGTCTTCGAGTTTCGAACCGAGCGCCAGGTGGCGTTCGCGGAGCGCGCTGATGCGCCAGGAGTTGGCCATGGTAAATGTCCTTTTGTCGTGATGAGTCGGGTTCAGGCTTGGGGATCGAACGGTCGCAGCCAGTCCAGCAGTGGCTGGCGGTAGCGGCTGATGCCCTTGTAGTCGGCGATCGGCTCCGGCAGGTCGCGCATCACCCGGTACAGGCGTTGCGCCCAGGCCGGGTTGGTGACCAGTTCGTCCAGGCTGATGAGGTAGGTGCGGATGCTGAACATCAGCGCGTTGGAACGCGGCAGGCGCACCATCAGTTGCAGCTCGACCCGCAGGTGCACCAGGGCCCCGGCGTTGTCGGCGGTGACCTTGCCGCGGTCGCTGCCCCACTGGTGATACGTTTCGGGCGAGGTGTCCAGGCGCGGGTTGATGGTCAGGGTCCAGTTCAGGCGGCGCACCGGCTGGCCGACCTGGATGTTCAGCAGGTATTTCAAGGCCCGCTCGAACACGCCGGCGCGATGGGCCATGGGCACCGGCGCGTGCCATTGCTGGAAGCTCATGCCAGCGTCGAAGCGCAGCGACCAGTCGGCCGGGCAGGTGACCATGCCGGCGTCCATGAACAGGTCGTTGTCGCGCTGGTCGAGCAGGGCGAAGTCGCCCTGCATCTGCCGGGTGATGTACTCAAGCGGCTCGCAGGGCAGGGTGGCCGGGTCGCCGAAGGTGAAGCGCTGGTCGATGCCCAGGGCCAGGTTCTGCCAATGCCAGGCATCGCCGTCGCGGGCCAGGCGGAAGTGTTGCGGGTAGTCCGTGGCCAGGCTTTGCATCAGCAGGGCCAGGCTGTCCCAGGCGGCCTGGGCCATATGCGGCATCACCAGGCAGCGCTGCGGGTCCAGTTCGAGCACGCGGGCACGCTCGGCCATTTCCGAGACGTAATGCTCGTCGATATCGAACAGGTGCTCGAACACCGAGCCGGGATCGCGGGAGGTGGCCGGCTCCAGGTTCACCGAATACATGTACTGGTCTTCCGGGAACGGGAAGGGAAAGCGGGCGATGGCTTCGGCGCTGTTGGCGAAGCTGAAGTCGTCCCGGTAGGTTTCCAGCGGCTTGAAGGTCAGGGTCATGGCGAAGGCTCCGGGGTCAGATATCCAGCAGGATCGGGCTGCCGCAGCCACGGGATACGCAGGGCATCAGGCTGGTGGCACGCTCGTTGGCGGCGAGGAAGTGGTCGCGGTGCTCGACGTCGCCTTTCAGGTAAGGCGTCTGGCACTGGCCGCACACGCCGCCACGGCACAGGTTGGGGATCTCGACGCCGGCGGCTTCGAGGGCTTCGAGCAGGCTTTGCTCGGCACCGACCTGCAATTGGCGGCCGCTGCGCTGCAGCTCGACGCTGAAGGGCAGGCCCGGCTCGGCCGCAGCAAAGGCTTCGCTGTGAACGCGGCGCGGACTCCAGCCCTGGGCCGCGGCCTGTTCGGCTATCGCCAGCAGCAAGGATTGCGGGCCGCAGCTGTAAACGTGGGCGCCCAGTGGGCGGTCCTTGAGCAGGGCCCGGGCATCCAGGCGACGGATGCCGGCGGGGTACTCGTGCAAGCGCGGGCCGAGCGACTGGCGCAGTTCGCCCAGGTAGGCATCGCTGCTGCCGCTGCGGTAGGCGTAGTGCAGCTCGAAGTCGTCACCGCGGCGCAGCAGTTCGCGGCTATGGGCCATGAAGGGCGTGATGCCGATCCCTGCGGCCACCAGCAGGTGCTGCCGGGCCTTGCTGTAGAGCGGGAAGAGGTTGGCCGGGGCGCCGATGCGCAAGTGATCGCCACTGCACAGCACCTGGTGCAGGTAGCGCGAGCCGCCCCGGGAGTTGTCCTGATGGCGCACGGCGATGCGGTATTCGCTGCTGTCCGCCGGGTCGCCGAGCAGCGAATAGGCATTGCGTCGTCCATCGGGCAGGTGCACCTGGACGTGGCTGCCGGCGGAAAAACCGGGCAGGGCGCCGTCGATGGCTTGCAGGCGGTACTCGCGGATCACCGGGGTCAGTTCATGGATGGCGGCGACGCGGACATCGATCATGGGCGGGGCTCTCCATTCGGCAAGTCGGCATTCGGCAAGTCGGCGTAGGGTTGGTCGGCATCGGCGCACACACCGAGGTAGGCGCCCAGGCGTTGCGAGAAGTGGCGCCGCACCTCCAGCTGCACGCCGCAGTGGGCGCAGGTCAGGGATTCGGCGGCGCTGGCCGGCTGGCACTGGGCGCAGTGCACGCAGAACACCCGGCGACTGCCCGGCAAGCGGCTGAGGAGGATTTCATCGCCCTGCAGGCCGGCGGCCTGGGCCACGGCTTGCAGCGGCCAGATGAAGGCTTCGTCGCCGCGCAATTCCAGGCGCAGGCCGCAGCGGGCCAGTTCAAGGCGGGCGGCGAGGGCCTGCTGCAAGGCGGCGTTGCTGGCGTAATCGCCCTGCACCAGCTGCTGCGCGGCGGGATATCCGGCGTCGCGGTACTGCGTGACCAGCAGATCCGCCGGCCCGGCCTGGGGCTCGTAGCGGGGGACGCTGAAAGGGTGATCGGTCATGGCTTTTCTCTGCGACTGTTTCTTCGTGAGGGAAATAATTTCTCCTCAGGAAATTTCGCTCAATCCGCTAGAGGGGGTATGCCAAAAGGAGTAATGGGCGCGGCAGGGCACGAAAGTTGCTGCCTTGGGAATCAATTCCCCAGGGTTGCAGGAGGAGAGGGATGGACAACGCCTTGCAGTCGCCCGTCGCGCGGGACGACCTCACCGAGCGCGAGGGCCAGACCCTGGCGCTGATCGGCGCGGGCCTGAGCAACAAGCAGATCGCCCGGGAACTGGGAATCAGCGACGGCACCGTGAAGATCTACGTGCGCAATCTGCTGCGCAAGTTCCGCCTCGGCTCGCGCCTGGCCCTGGCCACGAGGGTGCATCGCGGTGCACCGGTGATGCCTGCTGCACCGATTCCGTTCGCTTCCGGCCTGCTGGATGAACTGCCGGGGCTGATCTACCGCGGGCGCAACGACCGCACCTGGTACATGGAGTACGTCAGCGCAGGGTGCCTGCCATTGACCGGCTATCCACCGGAATACCTGACCTCCAGCCCGGAGCGCAGCTACGGCTCGCTGATCCTCGACGAGTATGCGGAGTACATCTGGTACTGCGTGCAATGCGCGCTGCTCAAGCACGAGCCCTATCAACTGAGCTACCGGATCCGCAGCGCCGGTGGGCAGATCAAGGACGTGTGGGAGACGGGGGTTGGCATCTATTCCGGCGACGGCGAGGTGCTGGGCGTCGAAGGGGCGATCTTCGAGCGGCTGGTGTGAGGTTCGCGTACGCCGGAAAGCACTTGCTCGCGTACGGGGGCTCGGTCATCCTGCCCCGCATCGCTACCCGCCGAGGAACCCCAAGGTTTGCCCGAGTCACTGCCCAACCCGTTGTTGCAATACCTCGCCCGATTGGCCCCCTCCAGCCAGTTGACCATGAACTACGTGCTGCAGGACGCTGCCGACCGTCTCGGTTTCGACGAGTGCGATATCAGCGACGTGCCCTGGCATCAGCTCGAACCCGCGCATATCACCGATCTGGTTGCCGCCCTGCGCAGCGATGGCTACGCGCCTAACAGCACGTCGCTCTACGTCAATGCCGTTCGTGGCGTGATGAACGAAGCCTGGCGCCTGGGCCTGATCGACCAGGAGCGCCTGTTGCGCATTCGCGAAGTCAAGGGCGTGCAGGGCACCCGCCTGCCGGTGGGGCGCAACCTCAAGCGCAGCCTGATCCGCGAACTGATGGAGGTCTGCGCCGCCGATCCGCGGCCCCAGGGCCTGCGCGATGCGGCGCTGATCGCTTTGCTGTACGGGACCGGCATGCGCAAATCGGAGTCGGTGAACATCGACCTGGCCCAGGTGGACTTTGCCGAGCGCAGCCTGCAGGTGCTGGGCAAGGGCAACAAGCAGTTGATCAAGTACGCCCCGGCCTGGGCCTTCGAAAAGCTCGATGCCTGGCTGACGTTCCGTCGCCAGCAGTTACCGCCGGGCGTCCAGGACGATGGCTTCCTGTTCAACCGCATTCGCCGCGGCAGCCATATCACCCGCGAGCGCATCACCAAGCACGCGATCTACTACATCGCCCGCCAGCGCGGACAACAGGTGGGGGTGAAGATCATGCCCCACGATTTCCGCCGGTCGTTCATTACCCGGGTGATCGAGGAGCATGACCTGTCCATCGCGCAGAAACTGGCGCACCACAGCAATATCCAGACCACCGCCAACTACGATATGCGCGATGACAACGAGCGGCGCAGGGCGGTGGACCGGTATGACTATTGAAGCCTGGAAGACGCGGATGCCTTGGGTGAAATAGACATCAGGACCCGGCTTTCTGCAACGGTGCGGAAACGCTCTCCGTAGCCTGCCCGGAACGCCGCATCACATGGATCGCCGCCAGCGCCGCTACCACCAGCCCCGGCGAAGCGGCCAGCAGCACGCCGGCCGTCCCGGCACCGGCCGCAAGGATCTGCCCGGCCGCCAGCGGTCCGCTCACCGAACCCAGGCGCCCGATGGCCACTGCCGCCCCGACACCGGTAGCGCGTACGGCGGTCGGATACAGCGGCGGGGCCAGCGCGTAGAGCACCAGTTGCGCGGCGATCACGAACAGCCCCGCGGCAAACCCGGCAATGGCCATGGCCGTCACGCCCACCGACAACCCCAGCCCGGCCAGCGATACAAGCAGGCCGGCATAGATGCACAGGGTGACCCGCTGCGGGCTGCCACGGTCCAGCAGCATGCCGCCCAGCAGCGAACCCAGCGCGCCGCCGACGTTGAACAGCATCTGCACCAGCCCGGCATCCGGCTTGCTGAAGCCCTGGCCGATCAGCAGCGACGGCAGCCAGTTGAGCAGCATGTACATCACGGTCAGGGTGAAGAAGTAGGCGAGCCACAGCATCAGCGTGGCACTGGCCCTGCCTTCGCCGAACAGCGCGCTGGACGTGGAAGGCCGTTGCAGCACCGTACCGGCCTGCTGGTAGGCGCGGGATTCCGGAAGCATGACCAGCATCAGCGGGACCGCGAGCAGGGGCGCGAGGCCACCGATGATAAAGGTCATCTGCCAGTGATCATGGGAGAACATCGCCACCACCGCTGCCAGCGCACCACCGAGCGGTACCCCGGAATACATGATGCTGATGGCGGTGCTGCGCCGTTGCTCGCCCACCGCTTCGGCGCACAGGGCGATCAGGTTGGGCAGGGCGGCGCCCAGGCCCAGGCCGGTCATCAGCCGGGCCAGCAGCAACTGGTTATAGGTGGCGACATAGGCGGTCCACAGGGAGAACACGCCGAACAGGATGACCGCCGCCACCAGGACTTTCTTGCGCCCGATCCGGTCGGCCAGCCAGCCGCCGAAGAACGCTCCCGGCAACAGGCCGATGATGCTGGCACTGAATACCCAGCCGAGCATCTTCGGGTCCAGCTCGAAACTCTGGCGCAACCCGGCAGCCGCGGTGCCGGCCGATTGCAGGTCGAAACCCTCGATCAGCGCGACGATGAAACACAAAGCGATTGTCAGCGTCGGACGACGCAGTGAAGTGTCCATGGCATGGCCTCGTTCTTGTTGTTGTAGTTCTGCTTGCACCGGTCTCGGACGCCGGCGTGAAAACAAGATAACAAGAATAACTATTTTTGCAGCTGGTTTTTTCTGATCGACGAGGCTTTTGAAGAGGCTTGCGCTAGACGCCGGCGCGACGGAAAATCCCCCGGTCGTGATCGAATAGTTAATAAAATTAATGTTCGATTATCGGTCATTTGCCGTTGACGGAGCCTGGCTGCCTTTCCATTCTCCGCTGCGAGGCGACGCCCGATACGTCGCCCGACTGCCAGAAAACAAAAACAACAAGAGTGGACTCCCCTTATGCAGCACTGCGTTCGTGATACCCGCGCTTTCCTGGCGCTGGCGGTGGCACTGGCCAGCACCCCGAGCCTGGCTGGCGGCTTCTTCGAAGACAGCCACGCCAACCTTGCGCTGAAAAACTACTACCTGGATCGCGACTACAAGGACGGCGGCGCCAAGAGCGCCGCGCGGGAGTGGGCACAGGGTTTCAACCTGTTCGTCGAGTCCGGCTTTACCGACGGGCCGGTGGGCTTCGGCCTGGATGCCCGGGGCTTGCTGGGGTTGAAGCTGGATTCGGCGCCTCATCGCAGCGGCACCGAACTGCTGCCGGTGTCGAAAAGCGACAAGGTCGCGGCCGATGATTACTCGCGGCTGGCAATGACCGCCAAGATGAAGATCAGCCAGACCACGGTGAAGAGCGGCGACAACCTGATCTTCCTGCCGTTCGCCTTCGCCAGTCCGTCGCGCCTGCTGCCGCAGACATTCCGCGGCACCACCCTGAGCTCGAAGGAAATCGACGGCCTGACCGTCAATGCCGGCTACCTGGACCGTATCAACAAGCGCGATTCCACCAGCTACGAGCGCATGGCGATCGCCTCGCCCAATGGCCGCTTCCGTGGCGCGGAAACCTCGCCGCACATGCTCTATGCCGGCGCTGACTACCAGTTGAACAAGTCCCTCGGGTTTCGTGCCTATCATGCCGAGCTCAAGGACCTCTACCAGCAGGACACCCTGGCCGCACTCTACGAGCAGGGCATCGGTGACGGTACCTTCAGCGCCGACCTGCGCAGCTTCTTCAGCCGCGAGGACGGCCAGGCACGAGCGGGCAGGGTGGACAACGTCAACGCCTCGGCGATGTTCAGCTACCGCCTGGGCGGGCACAGGCTGGGCGTCGGCTATATGCACTCCAGCGGCGATTCGGCCACGCCCTATGTGTCGGGTACCGAGTTGATGGGCATGAGCGAGCTGACCATGAGTTCGGACTTCCTCAATGCCAAGGAGCACACCTGGCAGGCGATCTACGACTACGACTTCGTCGCCCTCGGCGTGCCGGGGCTCAAGAGCCGGCTGCGCTACGTGCGCGGGGACAATATCGAGCTGGCCTCGCTCAATGCCGACGACCGCAAGGAGCGTGAGTTCCAGATGGAGCTGGGCTATGTGATCCAGAGCGGGCCGATGAAGAACGTCGGGTTCCTGGCGAGGAAGTCGATCTACCGCAATGACTTCCCGACGGGCGCGGCGTTCAGGGACGAAAACCAGACCCGGTTCATCGTGACCTACACCTTGCCGATCTGGTAACCCGCATCTCACGGTTGACACACAACCCTGTGGGAGCCGGCGTTGCCGGCGATGAGGCCTGAAAAGACAATGATGTTGTCCGGGCGGGCCTCATCGCCGGCAACGCCGGCTCCCACAGGGTACGCGGCGTGCTGTCTATTCCTGATACACCTTCTTCAACAAGCGCAGCAACTCCGCGCGCTCGCTGTCGTCCAGCGCCGCCGTGGCATCGCGGTCGCTGTCGCTGGCGATCTGCCGAAGTTCCTTGAGCAGCGCTTCCCCGGTCTTGCTCAGGAAGATCCCGTAGGAACGCTTGTCCGGCTTGCAGCGAATGCGCACCGCCAGCGCCCGCTCTTCCAGCTTGTTCAGCAACGGCACCACCTGCGGCGGCTCGATGGCCAGGGCGCGGGCCAGGTCGGCCTGCATCAGCCCGGGGCTTTGGTCGATGATCGCCAGCGCGGAGAACTGCGCGGGGCGCAGGTCGTGCACCGCGAGCCGGGCGATGAGGTTCTGGAACAGCTTCAACTGGGCACGGCGCAACGCGTAACCGATCAGGTCTTCGAGGGAGGCATCCAGCGCCGGGGCCGGCTCGGGGGCGGTGTCGGTGTTGCGGGCGGACCTTGCCATCGGAAGCGGAACTCCTTGGATCATGAGTAAGAAAGTTACCCAGTTTGCCCGCCCGAAGGGGATATGGCTAGCGCGCTCAGCAAAGAAAGCCATTCAACTGATTCTGGGGAAAGGATAATTTTCATAATAGTTAATTGACATAACTAATTTGCTCGATTAGCTTGCTAACCATCACCTCGAACAACAAGAGTGCATCACATGAGCAACTACGAAGGCCGCTGGACCACCGTCAAGGTCGAACTGGAATCGGGCATCGCCTGGGTCACCCTGAACCGTCCGGACAAACGCAACGCCATGAGCCCGACCCTCAACCGCGAGATGGTCGATGTCCTGGAAACCCTGGAGCAGGACCCGCAGGCCGGCGTGCTGGTGCTGACGGGTGCGGGCGAGTCCTGGACCGCCGGCATGGACCTCAAGGAATACTTCCGCGAAGTGGACGCCGGCCCCGAGATCCTCCAGGAAAAGATCCGTCGCGAAGCCTCGCAATGGCAATGGAAGCTGCTGCGCATGTACGCCAAGCCGACCATCGCCATGGTCAACGGCTGGTGCTTCGGCGGCGGTTTCAGCCCGCTGGTGGCCTGCGACCTGGCAATCTGCGCCGACGAAGCCACCTTCGGCCTCTCGGAAATCAACTGGGGTATCCCGCCGGGCAACCTGGTGAGCAAGGCCATGGCCGACACCGTGGGCCATCGCCAGTCGCTGTACTACATCATGACCGGCAAGACCTTCGGCGGGCCGAAAGCCGCCGAGATGGGCCTGGTCAACGAAAGCGTGCCATTGGCGCAACTGCGCCAGACCACGCGCGAGCTGGCGCTGAACCTGTTGGAAAAGAACCCGGTGGTCCTGCGCGCCGCCAAGAACGGCTTCAAGCGTTGCCGCGAGCTGACCTGGGAGCAGAACGAAGACTACCTGTACGCCAAGCTCGACCAGTCGCGCCTGCTGGACACCGAAGGCGGTCGCGAGCAGGGCATGAAGCAATTCCTCGACGACAAGAGCATCAAGCCGGGCCTGCAGGCGTATAAACGCTGAATGCCCACGGCGACGTCCAGCGACGTCGCCATCGCGTGCTTCCCGATAAAGACAACTAACGAGGAACGAGCATGTTGCAGGTGCCTTTGCTGATTGGCGGCGAGTCGCGTCCCGCCAGTGACGGACGAACCTTCGAACGGCGCAACCCGGTGACCGGGGCAGTGGTGTCGCGGGTGGCCGCCGCCACCCTGGACGACGCCGACGCTGCGGTTGCCGCGGCCAGCGCCGCTTTTCCGGCCTGGTCGCGCCTGGCCCCCAACGAACGCCGCAGCCGCCTGCTGGCCGCCGCCGATGCCTTGCAGGCGCGTACTTCCGAGTTCATCGCCGCCGCTGGCGAGACCGGGGCCATGGCCAACTGGTACGGATTCAACGTCAAGCTGGCCGCCGGCATGCTGCGTGAAGCAGCCTCCATGACCACCCAGATCACCGGCGAAATCATCCCCTCCGACGTGCCAGGCAGCCTGGCCATGGCCGTACGTGCGCCCTGCGGCGTGGTCCTGGGCATTGCGCCATGGAACGCCCCGGTGATCCTCGCCACCCGCGCTATCGCCATGCCTTTGGCCTGCGGCAATACCGTGGTGCTCAAGGCCTCCGAGCTGAGCCCGGCGGTGCATCGGCTGATCGGCCAGGTGCTGCAGGACGCCGGCCTGGGCGATGGTGTGGTCAACGTGATCAGCAACGATCCGGCCGACGCGCCGAAGATCGTCGAGCGCCTGATCGCCAACCCGGCGGTGCGCCGGGTCAATTTCACCGGCTCGACCCATGTCGGGCGCATCGTTGGCGAGCTGGCGGCGCGGCACTTGAAGCCGGCGCTGCTGGAACTGGGCGGCAAGGCGCCGTTCCTGGTGCTGGACGATGCCGACCTCGACGCCGCCGTCGAAGCGGCGGCCTTCGGTGCCTACTTCAACCAGGGCCAGATCTGCATGTCCACCGAACGCCTGGTGGTGGACGAGAAGATCGCCGACACCTTCGTCGACAAGCTCGCCGCCAAGATCGCCACCCTGCGCGCCGGCGATCCGCAGGACCCGGCCTCCGTGCTCGGTTCGCTGGTCGACAGCGGCGCCGGCGAGCGCATCAAGGCGCTGATCGACGATGCCGTGGAAAAGGGTGCACGCCTGGTCTGCGGCGGCCAGCTGGACGGCAGCATCCTGCAGCCGACCCTGCTGGACCGGGTGGACGCCAGCATGCGCCTGTATCGCGAGGAGTCCTTCGGTCCGGTGGCGGTGGTTCTGCGTGGTACGGACGACGAGGCGCTGCTGGCCCTGGCCAACGACTCCGAGTTCGGCTTGTCCTCGGCCATCTTCAGCCGCGACACCAGCCGCGCCCTGGCCCTGGCCCAGCGGGTCGAGTCGGGCATCTGCCATATCAACGGACCGACCGTGCACGACGAGGCGCAGATGCCGTTCGGCGGGGTCAAGTCCAGTGGCTACGGCAGTTTCGGCAGCCGCACGGCGATCGACCAGTTCACCCAGTTGCGCTGGATCACCCTGCAGCACGGTGCCCGTCACTACCCCATCTGATCCGCCCGGCACTACCCGCCGCCTGGCGCATCCGGGCGGCGGCACGACAGACAACAAGAACAAGGAGCAACCTGCGTGAATTCCGAAGCCAGTCCACGGCCGATCGACCGTGCCCAACCTCCGCGCTATCGGCAGGTGTCCATCGGTCATCCCGAGGTTGAAGTCAGTGATGTCGGGGGCATCCTGCGCATGCGTGCGCTGGAGCCTTTGGCGCCGCTGCCTGCGCGCCTGCTCGAACGCCTGGAATACTGGGCCGAAGTACGCCCCGGGCAGACCTTTATCGCCGCCCGCGAAAACGGCGGTGCCTGGCGCGAGATCAGCTACGCCGCGATGCTCCGGCAGGTGCGGACCATCGCCGCTCACCTGCTCGACCTGGGCCTGAGCGCCGAGCGTCCGCTGGCGCTGTTGTCCGGCAATGACATCGAGCACCTGCAGATCGCCCTCGGCGCCATGTACGCGGGCATTCCCTATTGCCCGGTGTCGCCGGCCTACGCCTTGCTGTCGCAGGATTTCGCCAAGCTGCGGCATGTCTGCGAGGTGCTCACCCCGGGCGTGGTCTTCGTCAGCGATAGCCAGCCGTTCCAGCGTGCCATCGACGCGGTGCTGGACCCTTCGGTGGCGGTGATCAGCGTGCGTGGCGTCGTCGAGGGGCGCCAGACGATCGATTTCGCTTCGCTGCTGGAGCCCACCGACCTGGACAGAGCCGATGCTGCCTTTGCCGCCACCGGCCCCGACACCATCGCCAAATTCCTGTTTACCTCCGGCTCGACCAAGCTGCCCAAGGCGGTGATTACCACCCAGCGCATGCTCTGTGCCAACCAGCAGATGCTGCTGCAGACCTTCCCGGTGTTCGCCGAGGAGCCGCCGGTGCTGGTGGATTGGCTGCCGTGGAACCACACCTTTGGCGGCAGCCATAACCTCGGCATCGTCCTGTACAACGGCGGCAGCTTCTACCTCGATGCCGGCAAGCCGACGCCCCAGGGCTTCGCCGAGACCCTGCGCAACCTGCGCGAGATTTCGCCCACGGCCTACCTCACCGTGCCCAAGGGCTGGGAAGAGCTGGTCAAGGCGCTGGAGCAGGACGCCGGGCTGCGCGAAGTGTTCTTTGCCCGCATCAAGCTGTTCTTCTTCGCCGCGGCGGGGCTGTCGCAAAGTATCTGGGACCGGCTCGACCGCATCGCCGAGCAACACTGCGGCGAACGCATCCGCATGATGGCCGGGCTGGGCATGACCGAGGCCGCGCCGTCCTGCACCTTCACCACCGGACCGCTGTCCATGGCCGGCTATATCGGCCTGCCGGCGCCGGGGTGCGAGGTCAAGCTGGTGCCGGTGGGCGACAAGCTCGAAGGCCGTTTCCGCGGCCCGCACATCATGCCCGGCTACTGGCGCGCGGCGCGGCAGACTGCCGAAGTGTTCGACGACGAAGGGTTCTATTGCTCGGGCGACGCAATCAAGCTTGCCGATCCGCAGCAGAGCCAGCTCGGCCTGATGTTCGATGGCCGCATCGCCGAGGACTTCAAGCTTTCGTCCGGGGTCTTCGTCAGCGTCGGGCCGCTGCGCAACCGCGCGGTGCTGGAGGGCTCGCCCTATGTGCAGGACATCGTGGTGGCGGCGCCGGATCGGGAATGCCTGGGCATCCTGGTCTTCCCGCGCTTGCCCGAATGCCGGCAACTGGCGGGGCTGGACGGGCAGGCCAGTGACGCCGAAGTGCTGGCCAGCGCCGCGGTGCGCGCCTGGTTCGCCGACTGGCTGGAGCGCCTGAACCGCGACGCCCAGGGCAATGCCAGCCGCCTGGAATGGCTGGCCCTGCAGGAGGAAGCGCCTTCGATCGACCAGGGCGAGATCACCGACAAGGGCTCGATCAACCAGCGTGCCGTGCTGCAACGGCGGGCTGCCCAGGTCGAGGCGCTGTATCGCGGCGAGGCACCGGGCATAGTGCGCGCCGGAGGGAAACCATGAGCCTGTGCAGCCGTTTCGACGATGTGGCGATCGTCGAGATGGCGCGTACGCCGTGGGTCGACCTCGGTGGTGCGCTGGCCGGGGTATCGCCCATCGACCTGGGCATCCATGCGGGCAGGGCGGTGCTGGAACGGGCGGCGCTCGCCCCGGGCAGCGTCGACAGCGTGCTGGCCGGCAGCATGGCCCAGGCCAGTTTCGATGCGTACATGCTGCCCCGGCATATCGGCCTGTACAGCGGCGTGCCGCAGGCGGTGCCGGCGCTGGCGGTACAGCGGATCTGCGGCACGGGGCTGGAATTGCTGCGCCAGGCCGGCGAGCAGTTGCGCGACGGCGTGCAGCGGGTGCTGTGCGTGGGCGCGGAGTCGATGTCGCGCAACCCGATTGCGGCGTACGAGCACCGCGGCGGCTTCCGCCTGGGGGCGCCGGTCGGGTTCAAGGATTTTCTTTGGGAGGCACTGTACGACCCGGCGGCTGGCGTGGACATGATCGGTACCGCCGAGAACCTGGCCCGTGAGTACGGGCTGGACCGGGAAGCGGTGGATGCCTGGGCCTTGCGCAGCCATCAGCGGGCCCTGTCCGCCCAGGCGGCCGGGTGGTTCGACGAGGAAATCGCCGCCGTACACGGTGCAGTCTTCGAAGCGGACGACTGCCTGCCACGGGGGATCGAACTGCCCCGGGGCGTCAGCGAAGTCGTTCGTGACAGCCATCCCCGTACTACCGATGCCACCGCGCTGGCCCGGCTGCGGGCCATCCACGGGGGCGGCGTACAGACCGCCGGCAACAGTTGCGCGGTGGTCGATGGTGCAGCGGCGGCGCTGGTCTGCCGTTACTCGGCCTGCGAGCGGCCACCCTTGGCCCGGCTGTTGATGGCCACGGCCGTCGGCGTGCCGCCCCGGACCATGGGCATCGGCCCGGCCCCGGCGATCCGCCTGCTGCTGGAGCGCAGCGGCTTGCGCCTGGAGCAGATCGACCGCTTCGAGATCAACGAGGCACAGGCGGCACAGGTGCTGGCGGTGACCCGTGCGCTGGAGCTGGACCCCGAGCGCCTGAACGTCCATGGCGGTTCCATCGCCCTCGGCCATCCGCTGGCGGCCACCGGCCTGCGCCTGGTGCAGACCCTCGCTCGCCAGTTGCGCGAAGGCAACCTGCGCTATGGCATCGCCGCGGCCTGCATTGGTGGCGGCCAGGGCATGGCGCTGTTGATCGAAAACCCCCAATTCGCTGCTTGAACGAGGTAACCCATGGCCTACCGGGCGCCTTTGGGCGATATGCAATTCGTGCTGCAACACTGGCTGCGCGCCGACCGCGACTGGCGGGAAATGCCGGCGTTCGCCGAGGTCGATCTCGACCTTGCCGGGCAGGTGCTGGAAGAGGCGGCGCGCTTCGCCAGCCAGGTCCTCGCTCCGCTGAACACCCCGGGTGATCGCCAGGGCTGCCGGCTGGTGGATGGCGAAGTCATCACCCCGGAGGGGTTTCCGGCGGCCTACCGCGCCTATGTCGAAGGCGGCTGGCCGGCGCTGGCCTGCGCGCTGGAGCAGGGCGGCCAGGGCCTGCCCCAGGTACTGGATGCGGCGCTGCTGGAAATGCTCTACGCCAGCAACCATGCCTGGGCCATGTACACCGGGATCGCCCATGGCGCCTATCTGTGCCTGAAAACCCATGCTTCGCCCGAATTGCAGGCGCGTTATCTGCCCGGCATCGTCAGCGGCGAGACCTTGCCGACCATGTGCCTGACCGAACCCCAGGCCGGCAGCGATGTCGGTCTGCTGCGCTGTCGCGCCGAGCCGCTGGACGACGGCAGCTATGCGGTCAGTGGCAACAAGCTGTTCATCTCCGGTGGCGAGCATGACCTGAGCCACGACATCCTTCATCTCGTCCTCGCCCGCTTGCCGGATGCACCTGCCGGCAGCAGGGGCGTGTCGTTGCTGCTGGTACCGAAATGGCTGGACGGCGGTGAGCGCAACGGCGTGCATTGCGATGGCCTGGAACACAAGCTCGGCATTCGCGGCAGCGCCACCTGTGCCTTGCGTTTCGAAGGCGCTCGCGGCTGGCTGGTGGGCCGGCCACACGGCGGGCTGGCGGCGATGTTCGTGATGATGAACTCGGCGCGCCTGCATGTTGGCTTGCAGGGGCTGGGACATGCCGAAGCGGCCTGGCAAGTGGCCCGTGACTACGCCCTGGAGCGGCGACAGATGCGCGCCCCCAGGCATCCCGAGGGCGTCGCGCCGGCATTGGCCGACCCGATCCACCTGCACCCGGCCATGCGCCGGATTCTACTGGAACTGCGGGTGCGTACCGAAGGCATGCGCGCCATCGGCTACTGGGCCGCGCATTGGCTGGATATCGCCGCCGAAGCGGCTGACCCGGCGCAGCGTGCCAAGGCCGAGACCCTCGCAGCGTTGCTCACGCCTGTCGTCAAGGCCAGCTTCACCAGCCAGGGATTCGAGCTGGCGAGCAAGGCGTTGCAGGTGTTCGGCGGGTACGGCTACACGGCGGAGTTCCCCATCGAGCAGACCCTGCGCGACAGCCGCATCGCCATGATCTACGAAGGCAGCAACGAGATTCAGGCCAACGACCTGCTGCTGCGCAAGGTGCTCGGCGATGGCGGCGAGGGCTTCGGCCTGCTGCTCGCCGAGCTGCGCGCGGAAGCGCAGGCGAGCGGCTCGGTGTACGCCGATGCGCTGGGCGAGGTGTGCGACGGTCTGGAGGGATTGCTGCCGGAGCTGCAGGCGTTCAGTGCCGGGGATGGCGAGTATCCTTATCGGGCGGCGGGGGACTTCCTGCAGTTGTGCTCCATCAGTCTGCTGGCCTTTGCCTGGGCCCGGAGTGCCCGCTGTGCCGAGGGGCTGGCGCAGCCGCTGCGGCGGGAGAAGCTGGAGAGTGCCGGGTTCTGCTTCGATTATCTGTTGCCGGAGTTCGATCGGCAGATGGCGGCTGTGCGGGCGGCGCGGGCGCCGCTGGCATTTATTGGGTGACTGTACCGGCCTCATCGCGGGTGAACCCGCTCCCACAGGTTATGCAATCCCCTGTGGGAGCGGGTTCACCCGCGATGAGGCCGGTCCAAACACCCGAAAAACCTGGGCGAGGCCCGTACCAGAGCCTCGGCTTGTGCGAGAGATTTCACAAAACTTTCACTTTATTTCGAACTTTCCTACAGACCATTCCCTCGAAGCCCTGCATTCGTTAATACGTTTACCGTCATGGAGGCTTCACCAATGCGTACCCGTAACCTGCTCGTCCCGACCTGCATCCTGGCCCTTCTGGGGGCTCCCCTGGCTGCCGTCGCCGCGCCGAGCACCGACCCGCTGTTTACCCTCGGTCTGACGGGCAGCTACGACAAGTTCAAGTTCGAAGGCGGCAGCGAATCCGACGACAGCCATATGGGCCAGGGCGGTGTGTTCGCCACTTTCGGCAACAAGCTCACCGCCGAATCCGGCTTCATCTACCAGATCGGAGCCGAGGCCAAATACGGCAAGAAGAACGACAACAAGCTCAAGGAAGCCCAGGCTGACCTGGACCTGGGCTGGCGTGCCGCGCTGGATGCGCGCAACTTCGTCGATGTCAGTGTGGGTGGCGGCTACGGCTGGTCGCGCTTCGAGCCGGACATCAACGACATCGACACCAAGCTCACCGTCAAATCGCCATTCGCCAAGGCTGCACTGGGCTACAACCACCAGTTCGATGCCTCGACCCTGCGCGTCGAAGTCGGTGCCCGCCACACCATCGATGGCCGTGCGCGCCTGAAGGTCGAGGATTTCGGCAGCGACAGCGTCGACCTGAAGGACCGCACCAACCCCTACGCCGAAGTCAGCCTGCTGATGAACCAGCAGGGCGGCATGCCGATCCAGCTCGGCGCCTACTACACCCGTACCGAATACAAGCTGGACGAGGACTCGGCAGTGGCCGACAACACCAAGCTCAAGCGTGACGAGTTCGGCGTGAAGGTGGGTCTGGCGTTCTGATAAGGAGCGCAGAACGCACTGACTTGCAATGAACCTGTGGGAGCGGGTTTACCCGCGATAGCGATGGTGAATCCACTACCGTAATCGCGGGTAAACCCGCTCCCACAGGGTCCGAGGTGTTTGTTCGAGAAGCAGCAATCCACTGCTGAGCCACTGTTCCTGACAAAGCAGTCAAATCCCCATCCCCGCCACAGCCCTTGATTCACAAGGCTCCCAGCCTCTGGCACGGGCATTGCCATGGTGCAGCCAGTCCGTAATCAGAGAACTGCCCATGACCCTGCCTTTGCGCCGCCAGCCCCTGGCGCTGTTGATCGCCACGACCTTGCTGCCCATCCACGCCGCCCTGGCCGATGACACCGACAAGCCCGATGCCCTACCCACCGTGACCGTCACCGCGCAGAAGCGCGAGGAATCGTTGCAGGACGTCGCCGCTGCGGTTTCCGCGGTGTCCGGCAAGAGCATCGAACAGACCGGTGGCGGCTTTACCGCCGGCAAGGCCCTGCAGGATGTGCCCAACGCCATCGCTCCCGAGTTCGCCGGCAACCAGCGGCCACGCTGGTACATCCGCGGCATGGGCTCCGGCGATATGGCCTCGACCACCGTTTACCCGGTGGGCATCTATGTCGATGACACCTATATCAGCCCGCATATCGCCACCGGCGGTCCGCTCTACGACCTGGAGCGGGTGGAAATCCTGCGCGGGCCCCAGGGCACCCTGTGGGGCAAGAACACCACCGGCGGGGCGATCAACTTCGTTTCGCGCAAGCCGCAGTTCGAAGAGGGCAACGGCTACTTCAAGCTCGACGCCGGGAATTACGACTCGCGCCTGTACGAGGGGGCCTATGGCGGCACGCTCGTCGATGATCGCCTGGCCGCCCGGGTGGCCTTCGTCGACCAGAGCAAGGACGGCCAGTTGAAGAACATCGTCGATGGCCACACCGTCGGCGACGTGCATGACCAGGCGGTGCGCGCGCAGATCCTCGCCCGCCTGAGCGACGACCTCGATGCCACCCTGCAGATCCGCTCCCGCGACTACAAGGGCCAGGGCATCGCCACCCGTGCCTGGGGCGCCGGCCCTGGCGGCACCACGCTGTTCGGCCCGGCACCGGCGCTCAAGGACGATGAAGCCGCCTTCACAGGCAAGGGCGAGGACCGCATCGAACACAACGGCGTGCAGCTCAACCTGCACTGGGACCTCGGCGAGCTGGCCCTGGACTCGATCACCGCCTTCGACGACATCCAGGAAAAGGCCCAGGGTCCCAACATGGGCATCTACGAGTTCGGCCGCTCCTGGGGTGACGATCACTGGCGCCAGGTGTCCCAGGAACTGCGCCTTTCCTCGCCCAGGAACCAGCCTGTGAGCTGGATCGTCGGCACCCACCTGTTCCACGAAAGCCTCGACAGCACCAGCAGCAGCGCGATCCTGCCCACCGCCTACAACGCGCCCTTCGGCGTCGCCAGCTATGGCCGCACCGACCTTGACCAAAGCACCACCAGCTACGCGCTGTTCGGCAGCAGCACCTGGCAGGCCAGCGATGATCTGAGTTTCACCCTGGGCTTGCGCTGGACCCGCGAGACCAAGGACATCGACCTAAATCGCGTCGCTTCGCCGGATGCCGCGGACGTGTCCTTCGCCAGCAGCAACCGTTGGTGGAAGACCTACACCGGTACCCTGGCCACCGTCGCCACCCAGGACGAGAAACGCACCTGGAACAAGCTGACCTACGACTTCACCCCCGAGTACCAGCTCAATGACAACGCCCGGGTGTATTTCCGTTATGCCAAGGGCTTCCGCTCCGGCGGCTTCAATGGCGGCGCTACGGTGCAGGCGGAAACCTCGGTGGTGGCGCCGGAGAACGTCGATGCCTACGAACTGGGGATCAAGAGCGAATGGTTCGACGAGCGCCTGATCGCCAACGCCAACGTCTTCTATTACGACTATGCCGATATCCAGGTGAACACCGTCTCGGTGAGCAACGGGCAGGTGGTGTCGCTGCTGACCAACAGCGGTGCCGGGGTGATTCGCGGGGCCGAATTCGAACTGCAGGCACTGCCGTTGCAGAACCTGCAACTGCGCGGCTCGCTGGGCCTGCTGCATACCGAACTGAAGGACTTCTCCTCGCCGGGCGGTCCGGACTACTCGGGCAACCGCATTGCCCGCTCGCCGGAGCGGACCCTGTCGGTGGGGGCGAGCTACCGGATCCCGCTGGAAGGCGGTGATGCCGTGACCCTGGACAACAGCTGGCGCTACCAGAGCCGCATCTACTTCCTGCCGACCGCCCAGGAGGACCATAGCGTGTCGCAGGGCGGGTACACGCTGGGCAATGCCAGCCTGACCTATCACTTCGCCGGCAAGCAGGACCTGGACCTGAGCGCTTATGTGAACAACCTCACCGACAAGCGCTACAAGACCGACAGCGTGCCGCTGCCGTTCGACATTGCCTGGGATGCGCGGGGTGACCGCAGGACTTATGGCGTGTCGGTGACCACCCACTTCTGATGGGGTGTGGCTGCTGGCCTCATCGCCGGCAACGCCGGCTCCCACGGTTACACCGCTCATGACCTTGTGGGAGCCGGCGTTGCCGGCGATGAGGCCAGTACAGACACCATCACCCAAACCACCGGGCCAACCCGCTCGGCGTCAACCCGGTCCACCTCTTGAACGACCTGCGGAAATTGGTCGTATCACTGAACCGCAGGTAGTTGCATACCTCTTCATTGGTGTACCCCTTCATCTGGTAGAGGTACAACGCCACGTGCCTCCGTACCAGGTCGAGTTGCTGCTGGAAGTGGGTGCCATGCTTGCTCAGCTTGCGCTTGAAGGTGGTGGGACTGATGCCGAAGGCGGCCGCTACGCGGTCGAGGTTGATCGGCTCGTGGATATGCGCGTGCAGGTGATCGAACAACAGGTCGAGGAAGCTCGACCCACCGCCCAGCGCGGCCAGCTGTTCCAGGCACGCCTGTCGCGCCACCAGCCCCGGGGTGGTCGCCGCATTGGGCAGCGGTCGGTGGATATGCTGCCGTGGCAAGGAGAGCAGGGTGATCTGCGCATCGAAGCGCACCTCCTCACCGAGGTACACCCAGTACTGCTCGATATGCCGCGGCTGGCTCCAGGCACACTGGATACGCCACGGCAGATGCTCGCCCACCAGCCGCCGGCTCATCGCCAATACCGCGCTGAGACAGGCCTCGCCTAGAAACTGCGCCTGGTTGCCAGCGCCACAAGCGTCCTGCCAGTACAGGTGCAGGTAATGCTCTTCGAGCATCAAGCGTGGTGTCAGCAACGGGCTGAGCAGCGCATGGAATTCGCACAGGTGTTCCAGCGCCTGGTACAGGTCCCGGGCATGCAGCAGGGTCTGGCTGGCCTCGCCATAGTGCCCGGGCAGCAGGCGCTGGCCGAACAGGAAGGCGCTGTCATCGGCATCCAGCAGGCGCCGGGCGTTGTCGATCAGGGTCAGGAACTGCTGCTGGCTGAAACGCGTGGTGCCCCGGCTCAGGTCCTCGTAGAACACCTCGCAGCCGCGCAGCAGACGATGGCTGTCGATGCCCCTGGACAGTGCCAGGTCGATCAGGGTCGCAGGCTGGTAGTGACCGACGATAAATCGCTGGTCGCGCTCGTAGCCGCTCATGCCGCGCCCCGCTGCGGTGCTTGCCGCCTGGCCTTGGCGATGCCGAGATTGACCCGCCTGAGCAGGCTTTCCACATCGTCGTCGTAGGCCATGGCCGCAGCCACGCTGGCGCGCAGTTGCAGGCGCTCGCCGTGGCGCAAGGTCTTGTAGGCGAAGCCGGCGACCGCCTGTTGCAGCTCCTGCGCCAGCCAGCGGGCCTGGGTTTCGCCGGTGTTGGGCATGACCACGACGAAGCGGTCGCCGGCCAGGCGGCAGAGCACGTCCTGCTGGCGCAGGTTGAGCACCAGCAACTGGGCCAGCATCTGCAACAGGTGATCGCCCTCGGCCTCGCCATGCACCAGGTTCACCGCGCTGAAATCATCGATGTCCAGCACCACCAGCGACAATGGCTGTTGCGCGCGTTCGGCCTGCTCCAGGGCCAGTTGCACGTGCTGGCGCAGGTACTGGGCGCCGCCCAGCGGGGTCAGCTTGTCGAACAGCAGGTGTTCGCGGAACCACCCCTCGCGCTTGCTCATCTGCGCGTTGATCGCCTGCTGCTCCTTGTGCAGGTGGTAGATGCCGACGGTCACCAGGAGCAGACCCACCGGCATCGGCGCGGTTTCCAGCCAGTTGTCCCAGACCGCGTCCGGGGCCAGGCGGATAAACTCGTCGAGCACATCCATCCACCAGGAAAAACACACGCAGGCCATGCCCACCGCGAGCAGGCGGCTGACCCGGCCAGCGGGGCGGCTGCGCATCAGCATTACCAGCCAGACCAGCCATATCAGCCCCGAGCCGCCTTCGCCGACCACGTCCATCCAGTTGATCTGCGCCCACGGCTTGACTTCGCCGAAGGCAAGGTAGACCTGCAAGCCCAGGTTGGCGGCGACGGCCAGGCCGACAAAGGTCAGGGTGTGCAGCTTGAGCAGTGATTTCATCGAAGGTCTCCGCACCGGGTCCGTCCAGCGTGCCCGATCTGGGTCACAGGAGTGTTACAAGGATTTGCTGCGTGATGTGCAGGGCAACTGGTCCGGGCCTGTTTCACCGCTGCAGAAGCGTTCGACGGGCAGTTTCCCGGCCGGCTCGCTCAGGCGATTGCGGCCCTGCTTGTCGCGGTTCAGGTCGAAGGCGTCGTAGAGCGTGCCGCTGGCGGTGAAGCTGCGCACTTCAAGACGCGACGGCAGCACCTCGACGGTCTGGTACAGCTGGGTGTCCTCGGCGCGGCGGTCCGGCTGCCGGCGGGCGCGGTCGTTGAGGCCGTACATCTTCGAACCGGCCACCGAAACCAGGTACACCGGGCCCTGGACCTTGCCGGCGGCGCGCGCCTTCTTCGCTGCGGCACGCCCGTTTTCATTGCTAAGGCGGCTGTAGCAGTGATCGTGTCCCTGCAACACCAGGTCCACCTTGTAGCGCTCGAACAGCGGTTTCCACGCTGCCTTCAGCGGCCCGGTGTCTTCCGGGCGAGCGCAGGTGAACAGTGGCTGGTGGGTGACCACGATCTTCCAGCGTGCCTGGCTTTCCTTCAGGCGCTGTTCAAGCCACTGGCTCTGCCGGTCGAGGGTGTTCAGGTCGAGGGCGGCCGTGCCGTCGAGGACGATGAAGCGCACGCCCTGGTAATCGAGGAAATAGGTGGTGCTTTCCAGTCCCTTCACGCCGTTACCCGGCAGGGCGAACTGTTTCGCCCAATGCGGGCCGAGCACACGGCCTTCGCTGCCATCGGGGTTGAGGCTGTCCAGGTATTCGTGGTTGCCGGCGGCGACCACTTGCGGCACTGCGGCGTAGTGGAAGCCGCCGGCCTGGTTCCATTCGCCCCATTCGTCGTCGTGCACCAGGTCGTCGCGCTGCGAGGTGAGATCGCCAGCATGGACCACCAGCGCCGGGCTGGCGGTGGCGTGCAGGGCCTGGCGCACGCTGCGCGAGGCAATGGAGAGAATGTCGTTCTGGGTGTCGCCCAGGTAGATGAAGCGGAAGGGCTTGAAGCCCTGGGCGGCGGTACGCAGCTGCAGCCATTCGCTCCAGCCTTCGGCGCCCTTGACCCGGTACACATAGGGGGTGTCCGGTTGCAGGCCGGTGAGACGTACCTGGTGATACCGGGCCGCACCGTTTTCCGTGTCCAGCGGTTGGCTGCTGCCTTCGACCAGGGTGGCGCGTTTTTCCAGTTGCGGGCCGTCCAGCGCCGGCGCCAGTTGCAGCTGGCTGCTGGTCTGGCGACTGTCGGTACGGAAGGTCACGGCCATTTCCCGGGCGGGATTGGCTCCGGGAGTCAGGACAATGCGGTCGGCCAGGCCCGTGGCGGCATAGGGCGCGCCGGGGGAATGGGGCAGGGGGTCGGCGGCGGTGGCGTTGCCGATGCAGGCGGCGAGGGCGAGGGCCAGCAGGCTCGGGCGGTACATGGAGGATCCTTGATCGGTGGGTTCTGGCGGCCAAGGAAACAAAGGCAAATGACGCTTGGGTTACAGGGTGGGGGGTCTATTTGGACGCTGGGAGATGTGAAAAAAATGGTGGATCTAAAGGCCACCGCGAACCCTGTGGGAGCGGGTTCACCCGCGATTACCGTGGTAGCTTCACTATTGCAATCGCGGGTGAACCCGCTCCCACAGGGCCCTCAATGTTCTTGAAAGGGGGTCATATCAGGCCAATTCCCCACGAAAACCACCCGAAAATGCCCCGATCCGGCCGCCCTGGACATTCCTGTCACAGATCTGCCACACACCCGCCCTAGCGTGCCCCTCAGTTTCCGCCCCGGTGTGGCGGATCGACTTCAGGGGAGCAATAACGTGGCAATCGTCAGATTCAAGATCAGCCTGCTCGGCATGGCCATCGCCGCCAGCCTGCCGGCCTTTGCCGAAGACAAGGTGGAGCACGTCAACGTTGTCGGCCAGGCCGCGAGCCTGGACCAGGCGCTGAAGGAGCAGAAGGCCTCGGACAGCATCCGCAGCGTGGTCCACGCCGACGCTGTCGGCCAGTTGCCCGACGATAACGCCGCCGAAGCCCTGCAGCGAATTCCCGGCCTGTCGGTCGAGCGCGACCAGGGCGAAGGGCGTTTCGTCAGCGTGCGTGGCATCGGCCCGGACCTGAACAGCGTGACCATCAACGGCACCCTGCTGCCGGCGCCGGAAGCCGACCGTCGCGCCGTGGCCCTGGACGTTCTGCCCACCGAACTGGTGCAGTCGCTGTCGGTGGTCAAGTCGCTGACCCCGGACATGGACGCCAACTCCCTCGGCGGTACGATCGAGGTGGAAAGCCTGTCGGCTTTCGATCATCAGGGCCTGTTCTATACCGTCAGCGGCGAAGCCAGCCATGACGAGAACACCAGCCAGACCAGCCCGAAATTCTCCGGTGCCTTCAGCAACACATTCAGCCTCGGCGACGGTATCGATAACTTCGGGGTGGCCGCAGCGTTCAGTTGGCAGCAGCGCGATTTCGGTTCCGACAACGTCGAGACCGGCGGCGCTTGGGACTTCGAAGGCGACCAGGCGCGCCTGGAAGAGGCCGAGCAGCGTGATTACCGCATCCGCCGCGAACGCACCGGCGCCGGGCTGAACTTCGACTATCGTCCGGACGATTTCTCCAGCTACTACCTGCGTACCCTCTACAGCCGCTTCAAGGACACCGAGACCCGCAACGCCGCCGGGGTCGAGTTCGGAGATCCGCAAGCCTCCGGCGAGCGCGGTGACGGCGAGGGCTGGCGCGCCCTGAAGTCCCGCGAGGACACCCAGGAAATCCAGTCCTATGTATTCGGCGGTGAACGCCTGATCGATGCCTGGACCCTCAGCGGCCAGGCCGGCTTCAGCCGGTCCAGCGAGAACGACCCGGGCGGTATCGCCAATGCCAGGTTCGAAGGCGACTTCAGCGGCATCGGCTTCGATGGCACGCGCAAACCACGCCTGGGCACAGGCGCTGACTTCTACGACGCGGACGCCTTCACCCTGGACAAGGTGGAATGGGAAAAGGCCAACTCCACCGACGAGGAAAAGAACGTGCGCCTGGATCTGGCCCGTGACTACGACCTGGCCGGCAATGCCGCCCAGGTGAAGTTCGGCGCCAAGGCCAGCCGCCGCGACAAACGTGCCGACACCGACGTCTGGGTCTATGACGATTTCGACGACGTGACCCTGGCGGGCTACCAGAGCGGCAAGGTCGATTACGCCCTCGGGAACTTCGGCAACGGCATCAGCGCCGGGGCGATCAAGGGCCTGATCGGCGGCATGGACCGCGATGCCTTCTACGACGAGGAAGAGTCGCGGATCAACGACTTCAGCATGCGCGAAGACATCAACGCCGCCTACCTGATGAACACCGTCGATATCGACGCCTGGCGCCTGATCGGCGGGGTGCGCTACGAGGGCACCGAATTCGAGGCCAAGGGCACCGGCCTGCGCGATGGCGTCTACAGCCCCACCGAAAGCCGCAAGCGCTACGACCACTGGCTCCCGGGCTTGCATGCACGCTACCAGTTCACCCCGCAGACCCAACTGCGTGCGGCCTGGACCAACACCGTGGTGCGCCCGACCTTCGGCCAGCTGGCGCCGGGCTTCATGATCGACGACAGCGAAGGCGAGGCCAGCTTCGGCAACCCGAACCTCAAGCCACTGGAATCGATGAACCTCGACCTCGGCATCGAGCACTACATGGGACGTGCCGGCACCGTTTCGGCCTTCCTGTTCTACAAGGACATCGACAATTTCGTCTACAACACCGACCTGGCCGGTACCGGCGAGTGGGTCAACTTCGACGAGGCCAAGACCTATGCCAACGGCAGCAGCGCCAAGCTGTACGGCGTGGAACTGGCCTACTCGCAGAAACTCGACTGGCTGCCGGCGCCCTGGAACGGCTTGCTGCTGGGCGGCAACCTGACCCTGAGCAAGTCCCGCGCGGACATCGAAGGCCAGGGCCTGACCCGGCGCATCGACTTGCCCAACCAGTCCGACACCGTCGGCAACCTGACCCTGGGCTGGGAAGACGACAAGCTCAGCCTGCGCCTGGCGGCCAATTACAAGTCGAAATACCTGGCGGAAGTCGCCGCGGTGGACGACAAGGCCCACGACCTGTACTCGGACGACCAGCTGTTCGTCGATTTCAAGGCCGGCTACTTCCTCACTCCGGATCTGCAGCTCACCTTCGAGGCGCAGAACATCACCGACGAGTCCTACTACACCTACACCGGGCGCTCGCGCTTCAACTCGCAGTACGAGGAATACGGCCCGACCTACAAGGTCGGCCTGACCCTGACCCACTTCTGACCGCCAGCCGAGACCCGAACATGTTCAATGCAAGACCTTTCACCTTCGCTGGCGGCCTGCTGCTGGCCCTGACGCTGTCCCAGGCCGTGGCTGCCGCGCCGCTCCTGACCCTCGGCGAGCGCCTGCCCGGCAGTGTCGAGAATGCCCGACTGTTGGGTAGCGACGGCTTCTGGCCCGGTGCCGACCGTGTGGTCGCCGGCAAGCATGGCCTGCAACTGCTCAAGGCCGATGGCCAGGTGCTGAGCCAGCTGGATGGCCGCTACAAGGGCCTCGACCTGCGCAGCGACCAGCACGCGTTGCTGGTCGCCAGCCTCGATACCAGGCGCCAGCAGGCCCTGCTGGTGCAACTGCACAAGGACACCGGCTGGAGCACGCCGCTGTACCTGCCCAAGCGCGATTTTCCCGTCGAGGGCCTGTGCCTGTATCGCGACAGCGCGCGCAACAGCTTCGTCTTCCTGATGGGCGCCGAGGGCGTGGGCGAGCAGTGGCTGGTGGCAACCGCGGATCAGCCGTTGAGCGAAGCCCGCCGCGTTCGTGGCCTGAGCCTGCCGCCGCTGAGCGAGCACTGCCAGGGCGACGATAGCGGCGACAGCCTGTTCGTCAATGAACAGAACGTGGGTTGGTGGCGCTATGGCGCGGCGGCCGAGGCGCCGCTGCAACGGCGCCCGGTGGACCTGCGCGCGCCGTTCGGTGCCATCGCCAAACGTGCCGCCGGCATGGCCGTGGTGCCCGGCGGCCTGCTGGCCCTCGACCCGCTGGCCGGGAACCTGCACCTGTACCGCCAGACCGGCGCCGGTTGGAAAGCCGAGGCGAGCCTGCCGCTGGCCGGTCTCAAGGAGCCCGAGCAACTCAGCGTGCGCCGCGACGCCAAGGGCCTGGACCTGCTGATCGTCGATGACCAAGGCCAGCGTCGCGCCCGGCTCGATTGGGACCTGCCGCTGGCCAAGGTCGCCGCGCCGGTCGCGGTATTGCCGGCCCGCATGCAGACCGAGCCGGTGCCGAGCTTCGGCGATGCGGCGGACGATCCGGCGATCTGGGTCAATGCCGCCCACCCGCAGCAGAGCCGGATCCTCGGCACCGACAAGAAGGGCGGGCTGCTGGTCTACGACCTTGCCGGCAAGCAGTTGCAGGACCTGCGCGCCGGCCGGCTCAACAACGTCGATGTGCGCAACGGCTTCAGGCTCGGCGAGCGCACGGTGGACCTGGCGGTGGCCAGCAACCGCGATCACAACAGCCTGCAGCTGTTCGCCATCGAGCCGCGGACCGGCGAAGTCAGCCCCCTGGGCGAGGTCGCCACCCCGCTCAAGGACATCTACGGCCTGTGCCTGTTCAAGGACGCCGGCGGAGCGATCCACGCCATCGTCAACGACAAGGACGGCAGCTTTCTGCAATACCGCCTCGGTGCGGCGCAAGGCCAGGTCCAGGGCGAGCTGGTGCGCCGCTTCGCCACGGCGACCCAGCCGGAAGGCTGCGTGGCCGACGACCGTGGCCAGCGCCTGTTCATCGGCGAGGAAGACAAGGCGGTCTGGACCCTGGATGCCCGCGCCGACGCCCCCACCACGCTTGAAAACGTCATCACCGTGGGCGGCGCGATCAAGGCGGATATCGAAGGCCTGGCCTTCTACCAGGGCCAGAAGCGCGACTACCTGGTGATCTCCAGCCAGGGCAACGACCGCTACGTGGTGGTCGAGGCTGCGCCGCCGTATCGCCTGCGTGGTGCCTTCGCCATCGGCCTGAATGCCGAGCGCGGTATCGACGGTGCTTCGCAGACCGACGGCCTGGAAGTGACCTCGGCCAACCTCGGTGGGCCGTGGAGCCAGGGCCTGCTGGTGGTGCAGGACGGCCGCAAGCGCATGCCCGAAGGGCGGCAGAACTTCAAGGCGATTGCCTGGAGCCAGGTAGTGGAAGCGCTGCAGCTCGATTGAGCCGCTGTCATCAGCCGGCAATACCGGTGTCATCCAATTACACGACGCCCCGCCTGGCGCGGGGCCAAGGAGCAAGAACATGCACGCAAGCGAACCCATGAGCATCTGGGGCCTGGTCAGCGACGCCAGCCTGGTGGTGCAGGCAGTAATGGCCTGTCTGGTATTGGCCTCGCTGCTGAGCTGGTACCTGATCGTCCAGCGTGGCTGGAGCCTGGGCCGCAGCGAAAAGGCCTCGGACGGTTTCCTCCAGCGATTCCGCGTCAGCGGCGACCTGGCCCAGTTGTACCGCGAGAGCCAGGCGCACACTGCCGAAGGCGATGACCAGACGCCGCTGCAACGCCTGTTCGTCGACGGTTACCAGGCCTTCGCCCAGTTGCAGCGCCAGCCGCAGATCGAACACGGCGCCGTGCTCGAAGGCGTCGAGCGCAGCCTCCAGGTATCCCTCGCCGAGCAGGACGAGCGCCTCGACAAGGGCCTGGCCTTTCTCGCCACCGTGGGCTCGGTCAGCCCTTATATCGGCCTGTTCGGCACCGTGTGGGGCATCATGAATGCCTTTTTGGGCCTGTCCCAGGTCCAGCAGGCGACCCTCAACACCGTGGCCCCGGGCATCGCCGAAGCGCTGATCGCCACCGCCATCGGCCTTTTCGCGGCGATCCCGGCGGTCATGGCCTACAACCGCTTCAGCGCCCGCGGGCAGATGCTCAGTGCCCGCCAGTACGCTTTCGCCAATGAACTGCTGGCACGCCTGCACAAGCGTCTGCACTGCACCCCGAGCATGGCCGCGGTGGCCTGAGAAGGAGTTTTCCGATGTTGCTCAAACCCCAGCGCAAGCACGCCGTGAAGGCGGAAATGAACGTGGTGCCCTATATCGACGTGATGCTGGTGCTGCTGGTGATCTTCATGGTCACCGCGCCGATGCTGGTGCAGGGCGTCAAGCTCGAACTGCCCAAGGTTGCCGCACGGGCCATGCCCGCCGACAGCGAGCGGCAGGTGCTGACCCTGTCGGTGAAGGTCGATGGCGGCTTCTACTGGAATGTCGGGCCGGACCTCAAGCTCGACGGGCAGAGCGACAGCGCGGTCAGCCTCGAAGAGATGCGCGACAAGGTCGGGCGGATCATTGCCGAGCGCGGTGACACCCAGGTCTATGTGCGTGCCGACCAGGGCGCCGACTACGGGCGGGTGGTTGCCGGGATCGCCGAGTTGCAGCGCGGCGGGGTGAGCAACCTGGGCCTGATTACCGAGGAGCCTTGAGATGAATGCGATGAGTCTGCCGCTGCCCGCTGCGGGGCCTTTCGTCACGCTGCCGCAATGGCGCGTCAATGCCGGGGCCGCCGGGATGGCGGTGGCTCTGCATGTGGCGTTGGCGGTGGCTTTGCTCGGGCATGGCTACACCCCGCGCTTGCCGGCTCCGGTGGTACCGGTGATCACCACGCAGTTGGTCAGCGCGCCGGTGCCTGAGCCGGTCGAGCCTATGGTTGCACCAGAGCCGCCTGCGCCGGCGGCGGTCGAGCCTGCACCGCCGGAAATGCTGAAAGCCGCGGCGCCGGTGGTGCCGAGCGAGGCGGAGCTGGCGTTCAAGCGCGAGCAGCAGCGCGAGAAGCAGGAGCGGGCGGCGGAGCAGAAGCGCCAGCGTGAAGAGAGTCGTCAACGTGAGGAGAGCCGTCAACGGGAAGAGAGTCGTCAACGGGAAGAGAGTCGCCAACGGCAGGAGCAGCAGCGACAGGAACAATTGGCGCGGGATACAGCCGAGGCGCGGCTGGCTGAGCAGCGCCTGGCTGCCGAGCGCCGGGCGGCGGATGAGCGTGCCCGTGCCGCAGCGGCGGCGAGCCAGCAGTACCTGCCGATCACCAAGAAGGCTCCGGACTATCCGCAACGGGCGCTGGACAAGGGCATCCAGGGGGATTGCACGGTGAGCTACACCGTCGATACCCAAGGGCGGGTGCGCGATCCGCAGGTAGTGGAGGGTTGTCATCCGTGGTTTGCCCAGCCGTCGTTGCAGGCGGCGCGCAGCTTTCGGTACCAGCCGAGGATCGTGGATGGCAAGGCGGTGGAAGTGCCCGGGATCAAGAACACCTTCCACTACAGCATCGAACAAGGCTCACGGTAGAGGGTGTTGCTGATGGCCTCATCGCTGGCAAGTCGGGGCGCCGAACCGCAGCTCCCACAGTGTGGGAGCTGGCTTGCCAGCGATGAGGGCCTCAAGGCAACGTCGCAGGTCGCAGGTACTCAGGCTGCAAGGTGTTGAACCAGAACAGGATCATGCTCACCAGGATGGTCACCAGCACCAGCAAGCCGACCCCCCACACTGAAGCCGCATAGAGGAACCCCTTGTCCTGGTTCAATCGCATGAACTTCGGCAGGCCCACGAACAGCAGGTAGGTGGCATAGGCTCCGGCCACGATCAGCGCGGCCACCGCCAGCCAGCGGCTGGGATAGAGCCCGGTAATACCGGCCAGGAAGTAGGGCGTGGTGGTGTACGCGACGAAGCCGATGCATTGGTTCAGGGTTGGCCGCGCTTCGAAGGTTCGCGACATCCAGCGGATGAAGCCGCCCATGATCAGGGTGCCGACGAGCATGGTGAGGTACAGCAGCACCCCGAGTTGCAGTCCGCTGGCGACACTCACCCGTACCCGGTCGCCTTCGGCCAGGCTCCAGCCGGTCCAGGTGACCCCGATGAACAGGCAGATCGCCGGAAGCAGGGCCCAGAGCAGCAGGTGCGGGAGGTACTGACGCGGTTGCCGTTCTTCTTCGCTGCGGATGTCGACCCAGGCATAGTCCGGGTGGGTGAGGAGTTTGACCAGGTGAGCTTTCATCGGAGCGATCTCCTGTACGCGATGAACATCTGGAAACGACGCAGGTTTGCCGTGTTCCTTTTTTGTCCGCTTCGGGCGCCGAATGGTCGTCAGCGTGCCGGTGGTCGTGTCCGGGGATCTTTTCGCCAAGCGCAGCGGTCGGTTCCTGCATCGCTCATCGATGGAGAACAACCATGGCCAACAGCAAGCACACCGGCGCTGCACCCGACCAGCAGATGCCCGGCGAAGTGGAACGGGATAACGACGCCCGCCGGCCAGACGAACCCGGACATGGCAAGCGCGATTCCACCGCGCAGGAACATGCGAAAAGCCACAGCGGTGCCCCTGGAAAATCCTCGGGTTAAAAGGTTTTATTGATTGAAATGGTTATTTCGATATGCCACGAAAGTTCAAAGGAGTTGCTGAATTGTTCGCTGTGGCAGTAACTGTTAACCGGTCGTCAGTTATTCACGAATAATGACCGGGCTTGTTGGCGGAAACAATCCTGGGCGTTAGGCTCAGCAGGGTACTTAAATTAAAAACGGGCACAGGAGTGTGGTCATGAAATATCGCGGAAAGCATTATTGGGCCTGGGCCGAAGCACCTTTGATGAGCCGATCCCATGAAGAAGTGCTGGAAGGCGGCGAGACCGTCGATGTGCAGGTGCGCCTGTCCCGGGTAGGCGCAACCCAGCTGTTCATAGGCGTCTATTCTGCGGCCGGCGCACTGCTGGTCGAGGAAATCTACGATTCCCGCCCGGGTGAAACCATGACCCGGGCGATGAATTGGGGCGCGGCACGCGCGCGGCACCTGGCCGGTGTTTCGGTCGGCATGGGGATGGCCGCGGCTGTTTGAAGGGGCGTCATTAGTTAGCGCAACAGTTAATTGACTTACTGCTGCGCAATAAAATTTGAACCCGGATCCGCCGGTGATGACCCAACTTTGAAACAGCCCTGTTTCAGGAGAATCATCATGTCGGATCCGGTCAGCTATTTCTGGATCGCTGTTGCGGTCATCATCATCCTGGTGGACCTCTGGGCCATCGTCAGTATCTTCCGAAGCGACAAGCCGGACGGGGTCAAGGTGGCCTGGTTCGTCGGTATCGTGTTGTTCCCGGTGCTCGGGTTGATTGTCTGGGGCATCTGGGGGCCACGCGGGATCAAGGCCGGTACCGGGCCAAGTTCGCCGGAGCACAGCAAGGGTTGAACGGGGTGAGCGACTGATCTGCATCCAACTGTCCACCCAGCAACAGCAGCCCAACATTTTGCTGGCCGACCAGCCGGTAGAAGTGTTGGGCTTCTAATTCAAGCCATTGAAAATAAAGGTTTTTATCTGTTGGCATGGGATGTGCGATAGCCCCTTGGTCATCGCATTCCAGGATTCAACCTCCCATGTCCACACCTGCCGTTTCCGCCCACTACGACATCCGTCAACCGGACGCCCATATCATCCGCGACGATGCCGAAGCGATCGTTGTTGCCCACCGTATCGCCGCGTTGCTGCGCGAAGGTGCCGCCGAGCGCGACCGCCAGCGCCGGGTGCCGGCCGATGTGGTCGATGCCTTTTCCAATAGCGGCCTGTGGGGCATCACCGTGCCCCGTGCCTACGGGGGCGCCGAGGTGTCCTTCGCCACGCTGGCCCGGGTGATCGCCATCGTTTCCGCCGCCGACCCGTCCCTGGGGCAGATCCCGCAGAACCACTACTGCCTGCTGGAGGACATCCGCCTGCAAGGCACCGAGGAGCAGAAGCGCTTCTTCTTCGACCTGGTGCTCAAGGGGCATCGCTTTGCCAACGCCTTGTCGGAGACCGGCGGCAAGACCGTGACCGACATCCGCACCCGCCTGGTCGCGGAGGGCGAGGGCTATCGCATCGACGGGCGCAAGGGTTACTGCACCGGCTCGCTCTACGCCCATTGGATCGGCGTCCTGGCCCTGGACGAACAGGACCGCGCGCAACTGGCCTTCGTCGAGCGCGGCACGCCGGGCCTGGTGGTGGTCGATGACTGGGACAGCATCGGCCAGCGCACCACCTCCAGCGGCACCGTCATCGCCGATGGCCTGCGCGTGCCGGCCTTCAATCTGTTTCCCAGCTACCGCTCCTATGAAGTGCCGACCCTGGCCGGACCTTTCGCCCAACTGACCACCGCCGCCATCGACGCAGGTATCGGCCGCGCCGCACTGGACGACACCATCGCCTTCGTTCGCGAGCATGCGCGGCCCTGGGTGGACGCCGGGGTCGAAAAGGCCGGCGATGATCCGCTGACCATCATCCAGGTCGGCTCGCTGGAAATCCGCCAGGAAGCCGCCGAGGCCCTGCTCGAGCGCGCCGGCTGGGTGCTCGACGCGGCCAAGCCGGCTCCGGACGAAGACAACGTGGCCGCCGCCTCGGTGGCCGTGGCCAAGGCCAAGGTGTTGACCACCGAAGCCGCCATCGAGGCGACCAACCGCCTGTTCGAACTGGGCGGCACCCGATCCTCCCTGGCCCGGCACAACTTCGACCGGCACTGGCGCAATGCCCGGGTGCACACCCTGCACGACCCGGTGCGCTGGAAATATCACCTGGTCGGCAACTGGGCGCTGAACGGCATCAAGCCGGCGCGGCATGACTGGAACTAGGGGCCGGCCATGAGCAAGCAGATCCGTCTCAATGCCTTCGCCATGAATACCGTCGGCCATCTGTCCCCGGGCCTGTGGCGCCATCCCCGCGACCAGTCGCGGCGCTACACCGACATTCATTATTGGGTGGAACTGGCCAGGACCCTGGAGCGTGGATGCATCGATGGCCTGTTCATCGCCGATGTACTGGGGGTCTATGACGTTTACGGCGGCAATGCCGACGCGGCCCTGAGCAGCGGCGCCCAGGTCCCGGTCAACGATCCGCTGCAACTGGTGCCGGCCATGGCGGCGGCTACCGAGCACCTGGGCTTCGGAGTGACCGCCTCGGTGTCCTTCGAGCATCCGTTTCCCTTTGCCCGGCGCATGTCCACCCTCGATCACCTGACCAAGGGCCGCGCAGGCTGGAACATTGTCACCTCCTACCTGAGCAGCGGTGCACGCAACCTTGGCCAGCGCGAACAACTGTCCCATGACCAGCGCTATGCCCTGGCCGAGGAGTACCTGCAGGTGTGCTACAAGCTGTGGGAAAACAGTTGGGAGGAAGACGCGGTCCGCGCCGACCGCGACAGCGGGGTGTATGCCGATCCGGCGAAAGTGCACGGCATCGAACATGAGGGCGAGTACTTCAAGGTGCCCGGTTTCCACCTCAGCGAGCCGTCGCCGCAGCGTACCCCGGTGCTCTACCAGGCCGGCGCCTCAAGTCGGGGCCGGGCCTTCGCCGCAGCCAACGCCGAATGCGTGTTCGTTGCAGCACCGAGCAAGGCGGTGCTGAAGAAGCAGGTGGCCGACTTCCGTTCCGCAGCCGTGGCTGCCGGACGCGCGGCCGAGGATATCGTCATTCTTGAACAACTGACGGTGATCGTCGCCGAGACCGATGAGGCGGCCCTGGCGCGCTTGTGCGAGTACCGCGAGTACGCCAGCGCGACCGGGGCGCTGACCCTGATGTCGGGCTGGACCGGGATCGATTTCTCCCGATACGCACCGGAGCAGATTCTCAAGGAAGTCCCCAGCGACGCCATCCAGTCGGCGGTCGAAGCCTTTACCCGGGCCGACCCGACGCGCACCTGGACCACCGCCGAGATCGCCGACTACTGCGCCATCGGTGGCGACGGTCCGGTGCTGGTCGGTTCGGCCCGGACGGTGGCCGACCAGTTGCAGGAATGGGTCGAGGAAACCGGCGTGGACGGCTTCAACCTGGCCAGCGTGGTCGCCCCGGAAACCTTCGTCGCCGTGGTCGATCTGCTGGTGCCGGAGCTGCAGGCCCGTGGCCTGTTCAAGCGTGAGTACAGCGAGGGCACCCTGCGCCACAAGCTGTTCGGCCAGGGTGACCGCCTGCGCGCGCCGCATCCCGTAGCGGCGTTGCGCCGGGAGCGCGGGCAATGAACGAGCTGCTGGTCAACCTGAACTGGGGCGAAGTCGGCCAGGCCAGCCTGGAAACCCTGAGCATGCTGGCCGCTGCCCTGGGTTTTACCGTGCTGCTGGGCCTGCCCCTGGGTGTGCTGCTGTACCTCACCGGGCAGCGCCAGTTGCTCGCCAGCCCCGGCCTGTACCGGGTGATGTCGCTGGTGGTCAATGTGCTGCGCTCGCTGCCCTTCATCATCCTGCTGATCGTGCTGATCCCGGTCACCACCTTGTTGACCGGCACCTCGCTGGGCGTGCGCGGCACCATTCCGCCGCTGGTGGTGGGCTGCACGCCGTTTTTCGCGCGGCTGGTGGAAACCGCCCTGCGCGAGGTCGATCGCGGCCTGGTGGAAGCCAGCCAGGCCATGGGCGGCAGCACCTGGCAAATCATCCGCTACACCCTGTTGCCGGAGTCACGCACCGGACTGATCGCGGCGGTCACGGTGACGGCCATTGTCCTGGTCGATTACACCGCCATGGCCGGGGTGATCGGTGGCGGCGGGCTGGGCGACCTGGCGATCCGCTTCGGCTACCAGCGGTTCCAGACCGATGTGATGGTGGTCACCGTGCTGCTGCTGATCCTGCTGGTGCAGGCCCTGCAGATGAGCGGCGACCGCCTGGTGCGGCACTTTACCCGACGTTGAAACCCGTTTATTTACAGTCCATTGGAGTCAGAACCATGTTCAAGCAGTCCCTGGCGGTCCTGGCCGCCGCACTCATCAGTTTCTCGGCGCATGCCAATGAAAGGCTCACCGTCGGCGCCACCCCGGTGCCGCATGCGGAGATTCTCGAATTCGTCAAGCCGGTGCTGGCCAAGGAAGGCGTTGACCTGGATATCAAGGTGTTCACCGACTTTATCCAGCCCAACCTGCAACTGGCGCAGAAGAACCTCGACGCCAACTACTACCAGTACCGGCCGTTCCTCGATGATTTCAACAAGACCCGCCACACCGACCTGGTGCCGGTGGTGGGCGTGCATATCGAGCCCTTCGGTGCCTACTCGACCAGAATCAAGGATCTCAAGGACCTGCCCGACGGCGCCAGCGTCGCCATTCCCAACGACCCGGTGAATACCGGTCGGGCCCTGGTGCTGCTGCACGAGGCCGGGTTGATCAAGCTCAAGGACCCGAGCAACACCCTGGCCACCCAGCGCGATATTGTCGAGAACCCGAAGAAACTGAAGATCCGTGAACTGGAAGGCGCGCTGCTGGCGCGAGCGGTGAACCAGGTGGACCTGGCCTTCGTGTTCGCCAACTACGCGCTGGAGGCCGGAATCGACACCAGCAGTGCGCTGATCGTCGAGAAGGGCAAGGACCTGTACGTCGAGTACCTGGTCGCGCGGCCGGACAATATCCAGGACCCGGGCATCCAGAAGCTGGCCAAGGCGTTGAATACGCCCGAGGTCAGGCAGTTCATCCTGACCCGCTACAAGGGGCAGATCGCGCCGGGGTTCTGAGCCAGTCCTATTTTTCTAGAGCGCGTTGGCCCGTGTGGGAGCGGGTTCACCCGCGATTACGCTAGTGGCTTCACCGCCGTAATCGCGGGTGAACCCGCTCCCACAGGGGCGGTGATCAGCCGATATTTCAGGTGCTATTCATGACCAGCTTCCCACCGGAAACCCTCACCACCCATCTGCACCTCCAGGGCATCGGCAAGCGCTACGGCAACCTTACCGCCCTGGCCGAGATCGACCTGCATATCCAGCGTGGCGAGATCTTCGGCATCATTGGCCGCAGCGGCGCCGGCAAATCCTCGTTGCTGCGCCTGATCAACCGCCTGGAAACCCCCAGTGCCGGCCAGGTCCTGATCAACGGCCAGGATATCTCCCGGCTGGGCAGCGCCGAACTGCGTCCGCTGCGCCGCCAGGTCGCGATGATCTTCCAGCACTTCAACCTGCTGTCCACCCGGACCGTGGCCGGGAACATCGAGCTGCCGTTGCAGATGGCCGGCGTGTCCGCTGCGCAGCGGGCGCGGCGAGTGGATGAACTGCTGACCCTGGTCGGCCTCCAGGAACGCCGCGATGCCTGGCCCGCGCAACTGTCCGGCGGGCAGAAACAACGCGTCGGCATCGCCCGGGCGCTGGTGCTGGAACCGCAGATCCTGCTCTGCGACGAAGCCACCTCGGCCCTGGACCCGGAAAGTACCCAGGCGATTCTGCAGTTGCTGCGCGATATCAATCGCCGCCTGGGCCTGACCATCGTCCTGATCACCCATGAAATGGAGGTGATCCGCGACCTCTGCCACCGTGTAGCGGTGCTCGAGCGCGGGCGGGTGGTAGAGCAGGGCGAGGTCTGGCGGGTGTTCGGCGATCCCCGGCACGAAGTCAGCCGCCTGTTGCTGGCGCCATCGGCACATCAGGAGCAGGTCGAGGTTGCCGGGGAGCGGGTGCTGGAGCTGCATTACACCGGCGAACACGGCCTGGAGCCGGACCTGGCGGCGTTAAGCGAGGCACTGCCAGGGCTGCGCTTGTTGCACGGGGGTGTGGAGCGGATCCAGGGCAGGGCGCTGGGGCGCTTGCGGGTCGCGGTCAAGGACGGCGACCTGCAGCGGGTCAAGGGGTTGGCCGATCGGGTCGAGGTGGTCCGATAGTAGGTTATAGCGCCTAGGCCGCAGAACTGATCCCAGCCGGCAAGCCGCGCTCGATCGCTCCACGCAACATGCTTTCCATCAAGGCCAGGCGTTGCGCTTCAGGCGCGGCAGAGTTCTGCAGCCACCCCGGCAGGCTGTTGAGCAGGCTTGCCACTACCTGCGCCGACGCTTGCAGCGCCGGCCCGCTGAGGCGCGAGGTCGGTGCGATCAACTCCAGCAAGCGCTGCTCGTAGTCCTGGCGCATCCCGGCGATCTGCGCCTGCTGCTCTTCGCTCAGGCAGCACAGGTCCCGTTCCGCCAGGCGAAACTGCAACGGGCGTTCCGCATGCAGCTCCCAATGGGCACGGATCACCGCCGACAGGCGCGCCGTGACATCCCGGCCCCGGCCTGAAGGATGCAGGGTCGCCAGCAATTCTTCGTACAGCTCCTCGATCAGGTCGAACAACAGGTGCTGCTTGCTGGGGAAATGGTGATACAGCGAGCCGGCGGTAAGGCCCACGTGCGCCGCCAGCTCGCGCATGCTGACCTGGCCGAAGCCCTTGAGGGCGAAGAGTTCGAGGGCCTTGTCGCGGCGTTCTTCATAATCGGCACAGGTCCTGGGCATGGCGGCTTACCCGTAGACGTGGAAGCCGCGGCCGCTCTTGCGGCCCAGGTAGCCGGCCGCGACCATCTCCTTGAGCAGCGGTGCGGGGCGGTACTTGCTGTCGTTGAAGCCCTCGTGGAAGGCCTCGATGATCGCCAGCAGGGTGTCCAGGCCGATGAGGTCGGCCAGGGCCAGCGGGCCGATCGGCTGGTTGCAGCCCAGGCGCATGCCGGTGTCGATGTCCTCGGCGCTGGCCAGGCCTTCCTGGAGGACAAAGATCGCCTCGTTGATCATCGGCACCAGGATGCGGTTGACCACGAAGCCCGGACGGTTGCCAGCGGTGATGGCGGTCTTGCCCACCTGGCCGGTCAGGGCCATGGCCGCAGCGTAGGTGGCGTCGTCGGTCTGCAGGCCGCGGATCACCTCGACCAGGGCCATCATCGGCACCGGGTTGAAGAAATGCACGCCGATGAAGCGCTGCGGCTGGCTCACGGTAGCGGCCAGTTGGGTGATGGACAGCGACGAGGTATTGGTGGCGATCACGCAGCTGTCGCTGACGCTGGCGGCAACCTGCTGGAGGATGCGCCGCTTCAGTTCGAGGTTTTCGGTGGCGGCCTCGATCACCAGTTGCGCGTCGCCGAGCTGCGCGTAGTCGGTACTGGTGCGAATGCGCCCGATAGCCGCCTCGGCCTGGGCCGCTTCGAGGGTCTGCTTGCTGACCTGGCGCTCGAGGTTCTTGCGCAGGGTGGCCACGCCACGCTCGAGGGCGGCGTCGGACACGTCGATCAGGGTGACCTGGTAACCGGCCACCGCGCAGACCTGGGCGATGCCGTTGCCCATGGTCCCGGCGCCGATCACGGCGATGTTATGAAGGTTCATGCGGTGGCTCCTCAAGCGCGTTCGAACAGGACGGCGATACCCTGGCCGCCGCCGATGCACATGGTCGCCAGGGCGTAGCGACCCTGGATGCGTTGCAATTCATGGATGGCCTTGGTGGCGATGATCGCGCCGGTAGCGCCCACCGGATGGCCCAGGGAGATGCCGGAACCGTTGGGGTTGACCTTCTCCGGGTCGAAGCCCAGCAGCCTGGAGACGGCGCAGGCCTGGGCGGCGAAGGCTTCGTTGGACTCGATCACGTCCAGGTCGGCGACGGTGATGCCCGCTTTGGCCAGCACCTTCTGGGTCGCGGGTACGGGGCCCAGGCCCATCAGTTCCGGCTCGACGCCGGCATGGGCATAGGCCACCAGGCGCGCCAGTGGCTTCAGGCCGTCGCGCTCGACCATCGCCCCGGTCGCCAGGACCAGCGCCGCGGCACCGTCGTTCAAGCCGCTGGCGTTGCCGGCGGTAACGCTGCCGTCTTTCTTGAAGGCGGTCTTCATGCCGGCCAGTTGCTCGGCGCTGACCTCACCACGCACGTGCTCGTCGACCTTGAACTGCACCAGACCTTTGCGGCCAGGCACTTCGATGGCGACGATCTGGCTGTCGAAACGGCCTTCGGCGATGGCGCGGGCGGCACGCTGCTGGCTGGTGATCGCCACTTCGTCCTGCATCTCGCGGCTGATGCCGTGCCTGGCCGCGACGTTCTCGGCGGTGATGCCCATGTGGAAGCCTTCGAAGGGGTCATGCAGGATGCCGAGCATGTAGTCGATGCTCTTCATGTCGCCCATGCGAGCGCCCCAACGGGCCTGGGTCAGCAGGTACGGCCCGCGGCTCATGGCCTCGGCGCCGGCGGCCAGCACGGCTTCGGCTTCACCCAGTTGCAGGGTCTGCGCAGCGGAAACGATGGCCTGCAGGCCGGAACCGCACAGGCGGTTGACGTTGAAGGCCGGGGTTTCCTTGGGGATGCCGGCGTTCATTGCGGCCACCCGGCCCAGGTAGGCGTCGCGGGCCTCGGTGGGGATCACGTTGCCCATCACCACATGGCCGATCTGCTCGGGTGCAACGCCGGAGCGTTCGAGGGCGGCGCGGGTGACCTGGGTGGCGAGGTCGGCCAGCGGCAGGTCCTTGAGCGAGCCGCCGAAGGTGCCGATGGCCGAGCGCACCGCACTGACTACATAGATATCGTTGCTGTTCATGATCCACTCCAGATAGCGAAAGCGTCGCCAGGCACCAGCCGCTCTGCGACAATGGCGCCCGGTCACGCCCGGTTTGCCAGCGAGTCTAGGCAAGGGACGGGGCCGGGCCTATGCCTTAACTGTCCAGCCTGCCTGTCATTTTTTGCAATGCAGGGCGGGCCAACGCGGAACTGTTCATGCGGGAAAACGACTCGGTCGCGGTGTACTTCGTCCACATCATGCTTTACGCCCTGCGCGAACAACCGGCGCGGGCCGCGGCGCTGTTGCGCCAGGCCGGCATCGAGCCGGCGTTGCTGGAGGATAGCAGCGCGCGGGTGCCGGCAACGGCGTTCGCCCGGTTATGGCTGATCCTGATCGAGACCCTCGATGACGAATTCTTCGGCCTCGACAGCCATGGCATGCCCTTGGGCAGCTTCGCCCTGATCTGCCGTGGGCTGATCCAGGAACCCAACCTGGAAAAGGCACTGCGCCAATGCCTGGGCAATTTCGCCCTGTTCCTGCGCGACACCCGCGGCACCCTCAGCCTGCGCGGGCAGCGTGCGGTGATCAGCCTGCACTCATGCATCGACGACCCGCAACGCCGGGTCTACGCCGAAGAAACCTTCCTGGTGCTGGTGATCAGCCTGCTGTGCTGGCTGGGCGGGCGGCGCATCGCTATCGACCGCACCGAGCTGGCGGACGCGCGGATGCGGCTTGAAGGCGATGCGCTGTTGTGGGGGCCGAACCTGCACCTGGGGGCCGGGCGTACCGAGGTGGAGTTCGCTGCCGATTATCTGAAGTTGCCCGTGGTGCAGGATCTCGGGGCGTTGAAGGCCTTCCTGCGCACGGCGCCGCAAGGGCTGGTGGTGCGTTGGCGCAACCAGGGCGGGGTGGCGGCGCGGGTCTACCGGCACCTGCGCGGCACCGCGTACGACCAGTGGCCGACCCTGCTGGCCCTGGCCGGCGAGCTGGGCCTGAGCCCGAGCAGCTTCCGTCGCCAGCTGGAGCGCGAGGGCTGCTCGTTCCAGCAGATCAAGGACCAGGTCCGCCGGGCCATGGCCTTCGAATGCCTGCGCGACAGCGACCTCAGCGTCGCCGAGATCGCCGCGCAGACCGGCTTCCAGGAGCCCAGCGCGTTTCACCGGGCGTTCAAGAAATGGACCGGGGAGAGTCCCGGCAGCTATCGCCAGCGTCTCTCCAGCCTTTAGCCCGGATCAGGCCGGAACCATGGCAAAGCCCACGCCGAAGCGGTTCCAGGCATTGATGGTGGCGATGGCCAGGGTCAGGTTGACCACTTCGCTTTCGCTGAAGTGCTCCAGCAGGGCTTCGTACTGATGCTGCGGGGCGTGTTTCTCTGGCAGGCGGGCAAGGCTCTCGGCCCAGGCCAGGGCAGCCTTTTCCCTTGGCGTGAAGAAGTGGGTATCGGCCCAGACGCTGAGGGTTTGCAGGCGCGCTTCGGTCTCCCCGGCCTCGCGTGCGTCGTTGGCATGCATGTTCACGCAATAGGCGCAGCCGTTGATCTGCGAGGTGCGCAGGCGGATCAGCTCCAGCAGCGAGTGCTCCAGGCCGGATTTCAGCACCGCCTGTTCCAGGCCGAGCATGGCCTTGTAGGCGTCCGGGGCGTGCTTGGCCCATTCGATTCGGGTGGTCATTTCGGTGGCTCCATTGTGCTAGAGGATGGCGCACACCTTAAGCGGCAATGGCCTCTGGCCGAATAGCCAATTCCGGGATTTACCAGGAGGCCAATAGGTGACCTTGAGGGCCCTGCTGGCAAGCCCCCACAGCGTCCCTGTGGGAGCTGGCTTGCCAGCGATTGCGGTGGTGCCGCCACGAGCGTAATCGCGGGTTAGCCCACAAGGTCAGCGCAAAGCCAACGTGTTCTGTTCTGTCCCAAATCCATCCCTTGATCGCGTTGTGCATAGCGTTTCCAGCAAGTCCCGCAACGCCAGCCCATCCTCATCCAGCCCGGCCCTGGCATACAGGGCCAGTTCCAGCCCCTCGACCGGAGGAAAACCATCGTCAATCCCCAATACCCGATGCCCGTCCAGCACACACCGGCTGGGCACCAGGCTGACCCCCAGCCCGGCGCTTACCGCGGCCCCCAGCCCGGCCAGGCTGGTGCTTGAATAACTGATCCGCCATGGCCGCCCGCTGCTTTCCAGGGCGTGGATCATCTCCTGCCGATACAGCGCGCCAACCGGAAACACCACCAACGGCAACGGATCATCCGCCACCATCCCGCGGGCGCTGCACACCCATGACAACGGTTCCGGCCAGCGCGCTTGGGCATCGCGGTCCGCGCCCCATTGCTTGACCAGCAGGATGTCCAGCTCGCCATTGCGATACAGGTGCAGCAACGGGTTGCTCAAGCCGCTTTCCACTTCCAGGCGCAGGTGCGGGCGCTCGCCGATAAATCCGCGCAGGGCCTCGGTCAGCAGTTCCCCGGCCAGGTCCTCGGGCGCGCCCAGGCGCAGGGCGGTTTCCGTCTTCACCGGCGCGAGCGCCTGCCGCGCTTCCTCTTCCAGGCGCAGGATGCGTCGGGCATAGCCCAGCAACCGTTCGCCGGCCTCGGTAGGCCAGACCTGCCGCTGGCTGCGGTCCAGCAGGCGGGCACCGAGGCTTTGCTCCAGGCGGATGATCTGCTGGCTGACGGTGGACTGGGTCAGGTGCAACCGCTCGCCGGCCCGGGTGAAGTTGCCGGTTTCGACCACGGTAACGAAGGCGCGAAGCAGTAGTGGGTCAAGCATGCGTAAATCCACTGGTATGCATGAAATCAATTAATTTCATGCTACACCCGGCGCCCGGGATAATCGCCCCTCATTCGTCAGCGAGGAATCGGCATGGCCAACGAAGCATTCATGGGCGAGGCCCTGGCCCTGGCCCGGGACAATATCCGCGCCGGTGGCCGGCCTTTCGGTGCGGTACTGGTGCACCAGGGGAAGGTGATCGCCCGGGCGGTCAACCAGATCCACAGCAGCAACGATCCCACGGCCCACGCCGAATTGCAGGCGATCCGCCAGGCCAGCCAGGTGCTGGGGCGTGCACGCCTGGATGGCTGCGAGATCTACGCCAGCGGTCATCCGTGCCCGATGTGCCTGGCCGCCATGCACCTGTGCGGCATCGAGCGGGCATGGTTCGCCTACGACAACGCCGAGGGCGAGCCGTATGGGTTGTCCACCGCCGCGGTCTACGAGCAGATGAGTCGGCCGCCGCAGCAGCAATCGTTAGCGCTGCGTCCGCTGAAACCGGCGGGTGAGGAGGGGCTTTACGGCCAATGGCAGCAAGTGCGTCCGACATGATCGCGGCACGTTCGCGTGGGCGCGGGATGGCGTTGATGGCCCTGGTGATCGCGGTGACGCTCAACCTGCGGCCGATCCTGACCAGTATCGGGCCGCTGCTGGAGGATATCCGCGCCGGGACCGGCATCGGCTATCAACAGGCGGCGTTGCTGACCGCGCTGCCGGTGCTGTGCATGGGCCTGGTGCCGCTGTTGCAGCCGTGGCTGCGGCGTTGGTTGAGCGAGCAGGGTGGTTTGTTGCTGGGCCTCGGCGCCATCGGCCTGGCCTGCCTGTGGCGCTTGTTGCTGGACAGCGGTACGGCGTTGATCGCCAGCGCGGTGCTCGCCGGGCTTGGCGTGGCTTTTGTCCAGGCGTTGATGCCAGGGCTGGTCAACCGCTGGTTTTCCCGGCGCCTGGCCCTGGCCATGGGCCTGTACTCGGCGGCACTGATGAGTGGTGGCGGGGTGGCGGCGGTACTCGGACCGCGGGTAGCCGAGCACTTCGGCCACTGGCAGGCCGGGCTGGGCGTGTGGTTGTTGCCGGTGCTGTTCGCACTGCTTCTGCTCGGGCTGGTCGGGCCGAGGCTCGAAGCCGCCGCCGGTCGTGGCGGCAATGGCGGCGGGCATTTCTTCGGCAATCGCCGGGCATGGCTGCTGGCGGTGTATTTCGGCCTGATCAATGGCGGCTATACCAGCATGGTGGCCTGGCTGCCGGCCTACTACCAGCAGGTCGGTGGCAGTGCCCGTGGCGGTGGCGAACTGGTGGGGGTGATGACCATCTGCCAGGTGCTCGGTGCCCTGGGCCTGCCGCTGTTGTTGCGCACAATGCTCGACCGACGTCCGGGGTTGTGGCTGGCGCTGGCCTCGCAGTTGATCGGTTTCGCCGGTTTGTTGCTGGATCCGGCCTTGTCGCCGGGACTGTGGGTCAGCCTGATCGGCTTCGGCCTGGGCGCCTGTTTCAGCCTGAGCCTTACCCTGACCCTCGAACACCTCAAGGATCCGCGCCAGGCCGGCGGGCTCGCGGCCTTCGTGCAGGGCATCGGCTTCATCATCACCGGGCTGGTGCCGTACCTGACCGGCTGGCTGCGGGATATCAGCGGCGATTTCCAGGCGTCCTGGAGCTTGCTGACGGCCACGGTGGTCCTGATGTTACTGGTGACCGGACGTTTCGCGCCCAAGGGCTATGCGCCAGCGATGGCGGACCGGCCGCAACCGGCCAGCCTGGTCAACTGAGGGCGTGCAAGGTCTCGCGCAGGCGGTCCAGCGCCGGGTCGATATCCAGCAGCTCGATGGCGCCGAATCCCAGCAGCAAGCCGGGTTTCGGCGCCGCCTCGGTATGAAAGGGTCTTAGCGAGTACAGGCCCACTTCCCGCTCGCGCGCTAGCGCGATGACCTTCTCCACGTCCAGTTCGCCCTTGGCCAGTGCACTCAGGTGGTACCCGGCACTGGTGGGTATCGCCTCGAACCACTGGCCCAGGTCCGCCTCCAGCCGTTGCAGGATGCGTTCGCGCCGCGCGGCATACAGCGCGTGGCTGCGACGCACATGCCTGACCAGGTGCCCCTCGTCGATGAAGCGCGCCAGGGTCCATTGGCTCAGGGTCGAGGTATGCCAGTCGCTCAAGCGCTTGGCGATGCACACCGGTTCCTGCAACGCCGGCGGCAGGATCGCATAGCCCAGGCGCAATTCCGGCAGCACGGTCTTTGAGAAGGTGCCGACGTAGGCGACCAGGCCGTGTCGGTCGAGGCTTTGCAGGGCATCGGTGGGCCGCGCCGCATAGCGGAACTCGCTGTCGTAGTCGTCCTCGATGATCAGCGCGCCCAGCGTTGCGGCGCGGGCCAGCAAGGCATGGCGGCGTTCCAGGCTCATGGGCATGCCCAGGGGAAACTGGTGCGACGGGGTCACGTAGATCAAGCGCACGCCGTCCTCGATCAGGTCCACGCGAATCCCTTCGCGGTCCACCGGCACGTGCCGGACCCGCGCGCCGAGTGCCTCGAACAGGTACCTGGCCGGCGGATAGCCAGGGTCTTCCATGGCGACGCTGCAGCCCGGCTCGATCAGCACCCGGGCGATCAGGTCCAGCGCCTGCTGGGCGCCATTGCACACCTGCACATCCGCCGCCGTGCAGCGCACGCCCCGGGCGAAGGCAATATGCCGGGCAATGGCTTCGCGCAATTCGGGCAGGCCCTGGGCATTGCTGTAGCGCGTGTCGGTGCGCTGGCATTGGCGCAGGGCGTGCTGTGAGCACTGGCGCCAGGCGTCGAAGGGAAAGTGCGCCTTGCTCGAGGCGCCGCCGACGAAGTCGTAGCGCGATGGCTGTGCCAGGGTCGGACGTCCCATGGGGATGCCACGGGCCCGCCAGCGCGCCAGCGTGTCGGCGCCGGCCAGCGGGGTGTCGGGCGCAGAGGCCGCTGGCGCGGGCGGTTGCGGGGTGACGAAGGTGCCGCGCCCGACCTGACCGCTGAGCAGGTTGTCATAGGTCAGGCGCGAATAGGCCTCGGCCACGGTCTTGCGCGACACCCCGAGCTGTTCGGCCAGCAACCGGGTCGGCGGCAACTGGGTACCGGCGGCGAGGCGGCCGCTGTCGATGCCGTCGCGCAATTGCCGGTAAAGCTGTTCGGCCAGCGCCTTGCGGCCGTGCAGGGTGATGTGCAGTTCCATGAAGGCAGGATTCCGGGGGCGGGGTGCAGTTCGTCAGATTAACCGATCGCATGGCCGTTGATCCCCCCGGATTACGGAGTCGGCAAGGCGGATCCACACTCAAAGGTGATGTAACCGCAGCTCGGTGCGTACCTTTTACGAAGGAGATCCGCCATGAAATTGCGTTTGCTCGTGCCGCTTGTCCTGCTCCTGCCCGTCACTGCCCTGGCTTCCCAGCAGGGTGTCGTGCAATACCACTACGGCATGCACCTGGATGTCGCCAAGGTGCTGAATATCCAGAAACCAGCGCAAGACCCGCAGTGCAAGGTGGTCAACGCCGTGATGACCTACCTCGACTCCAGCGGCCAGGTGCAGAAGCTGGGTTACCGGATGCTGTCCGATAGCTGCACCGAACAGGGCTGACTCAGTCCCATTGCGGTGCCAGCCCTGCCGGGTCGGTAATCCGCTGGCCGCTGTCCAGCGCTGCGATACGGGTCATGTCCGTGTCGCTCAGGCGCAGGTCGACCGCCTTCAGGTTACCGGCCAGGTTCTCGCGTTTGGTCGAAGAGGGAATCACCGCATAGCCCAGTTGCATGGCCCAGGCGAGGGCAACCTGCGCCGGGGTGGCGTTGTGCTGCGTGGCGATTGCCTGGATCACCGGATCCTGCAGGACCTTGCCATAGCCGAGGGTCATGTAGGAGGTCACGGCGATGTCTTGCGCAGCCATGAACTGCACCAGCCGACGGTTCTGCAGGTACGGATGCAGTTCGATCTGGTTGGTGGCGATCTGGCCCGGCCCGGTCACCTCGATGGCCTGGCGCAGCAAGTCGATGGTGAAGTTGGACGCACCGATTTCCCTGGTCAGGCCCTCGGTCCTGGCCTGCATCAGTGCGCCCATGAATTCGTCCACGGCAACGGCGCCGTTCGGCGAGGGCCAGTGGATCAGGGTCAGGTCCAGATGATCGGTGCGCAGCTTGTGCAGGCTTTCCTTCAGGCTGGGGATCAGGCGATCGGCGCCGAGGTTCTCGGTCCATATCTTGCTGGTCAGGTACAACTGCTCGCGGGGCACGCTGCTGGCGGCGATGGCCTGGCCGACCTCGGCTTCGTTGCCGTAGATCTGCGCGGTATCGATGGCCCGGTAGCCTAGCTCCAGGGCCTGGCTCACCGAGTCGATGACCACCTGGCCCTTGAGGCGGAAGGTGCCGAGGCCGAACAGGGGAAGGGTCATGGGATGTCCTCATCGTTTGGGGTGGGAATGAGGGCAGTATCCCGGGCCTGGATCATGGGAAAAATGGCTGGCGGGGCACAATATCTTTGCCCGAAAGTCACGAATTGCTGGAAAGCTGGCGCCATTCCTGTGGGAGCCGGCGTTGCCGGCGATGAGGCCGGCACAGGCAACGATGTTGTCTGGCGGGCCAATCGCTGGCAAGCCAGCTCCCACAAGGTCAGTATCGAACGCAAAATCTGCGGCTGGCTCGGAGCCTGTGGGAGCCAGCGTTGTTTCATGAACCTGGGTGTCAGCCGAGTCGAGCGATCAACCCTTTCAACTGCTCCTGCCCGGCCTCATCCAGCGGGAACACCGGCGCCCTCGGCACGCCGCAATCGATGCCGGTCAGCTTCAAACCGGCCTTCACCGTTGCCGGCAGGCCGCCCTTGAGAATGAACTCGAGCAGCGGCAACTGCCGGTAGAACAGCGCCCGCGCGCGCTCCAGGTCATTGTCCGTGACCGCGCGATAGAGCTGCTGGTTGAGCTGCGGAATCAGGTTGGCGGCGGCCGTGCACCAGCCCGTCGCTCCGGCGACGAAGGCTTCCAGGGCCAGCGGGTTGCAGCCGTTGTAGAACGGCACTTGGCCTTCGCCCAGTTGCTGCAGGGCGTGCATGCGCTGGATATCGCCAGTGCTCTCCTTGACCATGGTCACGTTTTCCACCGCCTTGACGATGCGCAGGATCAACTGCACCGACATGTCGGTGCCACTGGTGGCCGGGTTGTTGTAGAGCATGATCGGGATGCCGATGCTGTCGCCGATGCGCTGGTAATGCCGGAGGATTTCCGCCTCGCTGAGCTTCCAGTAGGCCGCCGGCAGTACCATCACTGCATCGGCCCCCTGTTCTTCGGCGAAGCGCGCACGACGGATGGCGTTGGCGGTGGTCAGGTCGGACACGCTGACGATGGTCGGCACGCGCCGGGCGATGTGCGCCAGGCTGAACTCGGCCACCTGGCTCCATTCGCGATCGCTCAGGTAGGCGCCTTCACCGGTGCTGCCCAGCGGCGCGATGACCTGCACGCCGCCCTCGATCAGGCGTTCGATGGACTGGCCCAGGGCGGCGAGATCGAGACGTTCGCCATCGGTGCCGCTGAAGGGGGTGACGGTGTAGCCGATGATGCCGTGGAAAGGATTGCTCATGGTCTGTGCTCCAGCAAAGGTCAGTTCAGGCAGTCGGCGTGCTTGCGCAGGCTTTGCCGGGCGAAATAGTTGAAGGCGGCACCGTGGCGCTTGGGCCGGTCGATCCAGTCGTGGGCTTCGCGGCCCAGGGCCGGGTCGATGGGCTTGACGGCACCTGCGGCCATTGCCAGCAGTTGCAGTTGCGCCGCGCGTTCGATCAGGTTGGCGGTGACGCAGGCTTGTTCGATATCGGCGCCGGTGGACAACTGGCCATGATGGGAAAGCAGGATGGCACGCTTGTCGCCCAGCGCCGCCGCGATGATCTCGCCTTCCTCGTTGCCCACCGGCACGCCCGGCCAGGCTTGCAGGAATGCGCAATCGTCATACAGCGGGCAGACATCCATGTGCGACACCTGCAACGGCACTTCCAGCATCGACAGGGCCGCGACGTGGGTCGGGTGGGTGTGGATGATGCAGTTGACGTCCGGGCGGGCGCGGTACAGCCAGCTGTGGAAACGGTTGGCCGGATTGGCCATGCCGCTGCCTTCGAGCACCTCCAGGTCTTCGTTGACCAGCAGCAGGTTGCTGGCGCTGATCTCGTCGAAGCCCAGCCCCAGTTGCTGGGTGTAGAAGGTGCCTGGCTGCGGGCCGCGGGCGCTGATCTGCCCGGCCAGGCCGGAATCATGGCCGCGGTCGAAGAGAATGCGGCAGGTCAGGGCCAGCTTTTCCCGTACAGTCCACGTATTATCCGCAAGCGAACCTTGCATCCGCGCAAGCGCCTGGCGGACCAGTTGGTCCTTGGGCAGTGTCATTGTGTCGGTCATCGAGTGGTCCTCGGTGAAGTAAGTGGAGCCCGCCCCCGATTGCCTGGAAAACGAGCGGGGGCGGTTTGCGTTGTGACACAAACAAGGCTATATGACACAAAGTGTCATAAGCAAGCGAAAAGTTGCATCACTGACCGGAATCAACTGCAGCGCATGTCTATCCGTTTGAAATTATTGAGAAAAAAACTCGGCATCACCCTTGAGGTATTGGCCGACAAAGCCGGCATGACCAAAAGCTACCTGTCCAAGGTCGAGCGTGGTCTGAATACGCCGTCCATCGCCGCTGCGCTGAAGCTGGCGCGGGCATTGAACGTCAATGTCGAGGAACTGTTCGCCGAAGACGCACCGAACCAGGCGCGTTACAGCCTGGTGCGCAGCGGCGAGCGCCAGCCGCTGGCCGGCAGTGGCGAGGGGCCGGGCTACGCGGTGCTGGCCAACCAGATCGGCCAGCGCAGCCTGTTGCCGTTCCTGATCAGCCCGCCGATGGACTTCAGCGACTCCACCTTCAAGGAGCATCTGGGCGAGGAATTCCTTTTCGTCCACGAGGGCCGGGTCGAAGTGGATTTCATGAACGAGCGGGTCATTCTCGAACGTGGCGATGCCCTTTACTTCAACGCCCAGACCCCGCATCGCCTGCGCTCCCTCGGCGAGCAGCCGGCGCAGTTGCTGGTAGTGGTGCACGACGCAGGGTAGGTCTTGCCGGCGCCCTTGTATCCGGGGTGGCGCTAGCATCACGGCTTTTCCTGGCCTCAAGGACGACCGCCATGATCCAGCCCTCGCGGGACTATTCCCGCCTGCTCAACACCCTGATCGACCAGCGCATCGCCGCCGCACCGAAGCGCAGCCCCTGGTTCCATCTCACTCCCGGCGAACGCGCCGATTACCTGGCCGAGACCGACGCCCGCCTGCTGGAGATCCAGCACACCACCCTCAACGTGCTGGCCGCGCAGCACTTCAGCATGGACGACAACCCGCGGGGCATCGACGAACACCTGGCCATGCTGCGCCGCCTCCGCGAGGCGCTCGACAGCGATAGCCCGTACCGCCAGGCGCTGGACCGGGATATCTCGCTCTATGGTCGCCAGCAGGCCGCCATGCACGGCTTCGAAGGCGCCTGGCGCAAGGGATTGCGGCTGATCCGCGCCGGTGACGGCCTGCGCAACCCATGTGCGGGGGTGCTGCAGCGCCTGCAACGGATGATCGACCTGCTGCAACGCAAGATCGACAGCGAAGGCGATGCCCGTCGGGTCACGCCCTTCGCCCGGCAACAGGGCTGGAAGGCGCTCGCCGAACGCTACCGCGCGCTGCTCGACGGCAAGCCGGTGGACCTGGCCGAGGTGCCTGCGGCTTCCGACGGCTTGCCGGTGAACCTGTCGCTGCTGCTGATGGAGGAGCGGCCTGGGTACGTGCGGATGAACGTGGCGCTGGTCGATGCCGATTTCGAGGGACGCTACAAGGACCTGCACCTGGAGCACGGCCGCCTGGTGACCGCAACCCGCAGCCTGATGAATTTCTCCTTCGGTACGGCGGCGCGCTCCCTGGCCTGGCAGCAACACTATCGCCTCAAGCACGAACCGGGACGTTCGCCGACCTTTGCGCCGATCCGCTCGGTGCTGGTGCGCACTGCGTTCGTGGAGGCGTTCCTCGGCCATTGGCTGGTCTCCGAACACACGCTGCGCAGCGGTTTCCTGGTACGGGTGATGGAGGATGGCTCGCGGCTTCGGGTAATCAACGTCGACCGCAAGGAGTGCAACCAGATCGGCATCGAGGCGTTCGACGAGGCGGGCGCGCAGGGCAAGGTGCGCGAGGTGGATCTGCCGCGGCGCCTGGAGGATCTGCTCAACCGCTACGCCGATATCGCCAGCTTCCAGACCATCGCCATGGACAGCTATGCCACCAGCCATTACGACCCTGACCGCGACGGTCGCTTCGTCGGCATCCGTGAACTGGAGCGCTCCGTGGGTTTTGGCGAGCACCTGTATCTGCTGGAACTGCCTCATGGCAGCGACTACCTGGCGGTGACCCCGTTCGCCGTGGTGGACCGGCAGGGCAGCCGTCATCTGTGCGCCGCCGAGGTGCAGCGCGCCTGGGCTCATAACTCGGCATTCTTCGAGCGTTTGCACAGATTGCGCGAGCAGGGCGAGGGCGCTTGCCCCTGGCTCAACAGCCCGCGCGAGCGTGCGGCGTTCATGGCCCAGTGGCAACGCCTGCTGGAGCGCAATCATCTGACGCCCGGGGCGTTGCTGGCGGTGCCGGAAGCACCGCGGGCAAGCCTGCGCGACGGCCAGGGCAATGCCCTGGGCAAAATGCTCCGGGAGCGCGCCCTGGCCGACCGGATCTGGCGCTGGTCGGCGCTGGATGCCTCGCTTGCGGCCATCGCCGCGCGGATGCTCAAGCGCGGTGGCCTGCAAAAGCTGCTGGACGACGCCTATGTCCAGGCCACCCTGGCCCAGGCCAGGCGTTTGCCGGGCATGGCCCTGGAGCCCATGCCCCATCGGGCGCGGAACCTGCGTCTGCTCAAGTGGCTGCTCGGCGAGGACCAGCACGCCGACGCCGACAGTCGCGACCTGCGTCGACAGTTGTTGTTCCAGGTGCTGCGCCTGCGGGCCGGGCAGCTTGGCGGCGGGCATGCCCAGGTCAATCCGCACGGGCTGGATGCCGGCAACGCCCTGGCGCGCCCCGACCCCTGGCTGATCCTCAATGCCCGGCCGGAGCGGCTGCTGGCCGGGGACAATCGCTGGTTGATAGGCGAAGACAAATACCGCAGCGCCCACCAATGGGTACCCGACCCGCTGCATCCCGCCACGCGCTACATGGACGCGCTGGACACCCCGTTCATCGGCGGCATCAGTGCCGCCACCGAGGCGCTGTGTCGCGATTTGCCGCACCTGTTCGACGGCCTGCCATCGCTGCCTGAGTACTGGCGCTTCCAATTGGCCAACAGCGCGTTCTGGCTGCGCAATGGCTATCACTCGCTGTTCGAAACCCTATACATGGCCGCGCGCTACGAGCCGCTGGCCGAGGGTAGCGTGGGCGACCCGTTGCTGGCGTTGTTCGATCGCAGCCGGGATCACCCCGCAAGCGCGCTGTACCGGGACCTCATGGCCTTGCTCAGGCCTTTGATCGATCAAGGTTTGAGCGGCGAAGAACGCCTGGCAGCAGACCCTGCCGAGTGCTAGGCTCGTCGTCGTTTTCGTACGACTCCGGGAGACTTTTCGATGAGCAATGGTTCGACTTTCTGGCGCGATCCGGCGTTGCCGTTCATCGAGGCCCGGGCGGTCGCCGACGGGCGCAAGGTCTGCTATTCGCGGCACTCCCACGAAGGCTTCTCGATCGGTGCGATCACCGCCGGGCGCAGCACCTATTTCGACGGGCAGCGCTGGCACGAGGTGGAGGCGGGGACGGTGGTGATGATGAATCCCGGAGTGGTGCACGCCTGCAACCCGATCGCCGACCAGCCCTGGTCGTACCTGATGCTCTATGTCGATATGCCCTGGTTGCGCGCGCAGGGCTTCGAGCCCCTGGGGCAGACCCTGAGCACCGCGCCGCAGTTGTATCGCTCGCTGCTGGCACTGTACGAGCGCTTGACCGACAGCCTCGCAGCCAGCGACGACAAGCGCCTCGCCGCCGAACGTTTCTTCGGGCAGTTGCGCGAGCAGATCCAGGCCGCGCCGAGCGCGACGGCGCAGGGCAACGAGCGGGTGCAGCGGGCTGCGGACTATATTCGCCAGCACTGCACCGAGCCGCTGAGGCTGGAGGACATCGGCGAGGCGGCGGGGTTATCGACGTCCTACCTGACCCGCGCCTTCAAGCAGCATTTTGGCCTGACGCCCCATGGCTACCTGCTCGACCAGCGGGTGCGCTATGCCCGCGCGCAGTTGCGCCAGGGGCGGCTGATCGCCGAGGTTGCCCATGAGGCCGGGTTCGCCGACCAGGCCCACCTGCAGCGTGCCTTCAAGCAGCATCTGGCGGCGACCCCGGGGCACTATCGCTCAGCCCACTAGCAGGTAGCCGGCACTGGCAGCCAGCAGGGCTGCCAGCGAGCGGTTGAACAGGCGCATGCGCCGTGGTTCTTCGAGATGGCGGCGAATCACCGTGCCGGCCCAGGCCCAGCAGCCCACCGACAGGTAGCAGATCACCAGGTAGATCAAGGTGAAGCGCCAGAGCAGGGCGGTCTCGCCTTCGCCGACGAAGGCGCCGACCCCGGCGACGCAGGCCAGCCAGGCCTTGGGGTTGAGCCATTGCATCAGCGCTCCGTAGAAAAAACCGGGGGCGCGTTGCGGCTCGCCATTACCGAGCCGGCCGTCATCGGCGGCCAGTTTCCAGGCCATGTACAGCAGGAACAGGATCCCGGCCCAGCGCAGCGCGTCGGTCAGGCCGGGCCAGCGCAGCATCACTGCATGCAGCCCCAGGCCCACCAGCATCAGCAGTAGGCAGAAGCCCAGGGTGGCACCGGTGACATGCCGCAGCGCCGGGCGCAAGCCGTGGCGGGCGCCGGCGGCCAGGGCGACAAGGTTGACCGGGCCGGGGGAGATGGAAGCGGCCAGCGCGAAGGCGGCCATGGAGAGAGTCAGGCTCATGGATGTTTCTCTTGCAGGGAACGAGGCCTGGACTCTATCGGCGTGCACCTGCGCCGGTATTGAAGAAAACTGCCCTCTGCAACGCAGGCGCTTTTGACTTTTTTGTCGATTGCCCGACACGGCGCGTATAAACTGCTCGCCACTTAGCCGGTCGCTTCCTCAACCGGCACCTGGAACAAGCACCTGGAACAAAGAGAGTCGAAATGGGCGCACAGTGGAAAGCCAAGCATAAAGAAGCAGCTGCCAATGCCAAGGGCAAGATCATGGGCAAGCTGGCCAAGGAAATTCAGATCGCCGCGCGCAGCGGTGCCGACCCGGACATGAACGCACGCTTGCGTCTGGTGGTCGAGCAGGCCAAGAAGGCTTCCATGACCCGCGAGACCCTCGAACGTGCCATCAAGAAGGGCGCCGGCCTGCTGGGTGAGCAGGTGCAGTACCACGCGGTGAAATACGAAGGTTTCGCCCCGCACCAGGTACCGCTGATCGTCGAGTGCCTGACCGATAACGTCAACCGCACCGTCGCCGAAGTCCGCGTACTGTTCCGCAAGGGCCAGCTGGGCGCCGAGGGTTCGGTGTCGTGGGACTTCAACCATGTCGGCCTGATCGAGGCAACCCCGGACAGCGCCGATGCCGACCCGGAGCTGGCCGCCATCGAGGCCGGTGCCCAGGATTTCGAGCCTGCCGAAGAGGGCGCGACCCTGTTCATCACCGAAACCACCGACCTGGACAGCGTGCAGAAAGCCCTGCCGGCCCAGGGTTTCACCGTGATCTCGGCGAAGATCGGCTACACCCCGAAGAACCCGGTCAGTGCCGCCAGCCTGAGCGCCGAGGCGCTGGCGGAAGTGGAAGCCTTCCTCGACGCCATCGACGGGCACGACGACGTGCAGAATGTCTATGTAGGGCTTGCGGGCTGACACCGCCAGCCATGAAAAAGGGACCGCATGCGGTCCCTTTGTTTTGGGGCTCCTATGGACGATGCAGGGACGCCAGTTGTTGCACGATCCCCGCAAATCCCGGCCTTTGAATGACCTCGGCCTGCACACAGGCCTGCTGCAACGCCTTTATTCCCTGTAATTGCTCATCGCATCGCTCCAGCAACTCGCCCAGCAGCACGCCGAACGCCCGCACTTCGATCCGCTCCAGCAACCGCGCTTCGGTACTTCCGTCCAGCGGATGGAACGATGCCGCACCGAAATCGCCAAGCAGGCTGTGCCCGCGGTCATCACAGAGGATGTTGTGGCCATACAGATCGCCATGACTCAGGCCCTGCCCATGCAAGTGCGCCGCCACGTGCGCGATGGACAGCGCCAGGCGCCGCAGCCCCGGGCCATCCAGGCGGCGCTCGACGGGGTAGATATCCCGGGTGCAGCTGTCGAGGCTTGGCGGCCCGGCAAGGCTGAACCAGGCCGGATCGATCAGTTCCATGACCAGCGCCGCGATGCCCTCGGGATGATCCTCGACCCTGCCCAGCAGCGGAATCAGATGCTCATGGCTACCGGCCAGCATGCAGGCGGTCATTTCGTCCAGCGGCGTGCCGTCGCTGGTGATGTCGCCCTTGTACAGCTTGACCGCCACGGCGCCCTCGCGCCCCTTTAGACGGGCGCGGTGGATGATGCCCGAGGCGCCCTGGCCGAGACGCTGGTCGAGCTGGATGTCCTGCCAGGCGATGCGCGGGAAGCCGGCCGGTGCCGCTGGTGTGCGCAGGCCCTCGGGCAACGGGTTGCCGGCATAGGCCAGCCAGGCCAGCCTGGGCATGCGCAGCAGCCACCCGGGCAGCTGTTCGAGGCGGTTGGCGGCGATGCGCAGCAGCTCCAGCCCTGTGCAGCGTTGCAGGCTGTCCGGCAGGTAGCGCAGACGGTTGCCGGAGAGCATGAGCTTTTGCAAACCGGTGCAGTCGCCAAGGGCCTCGGGCAGTTCTTCGATGCGGTTGTCGGTGAGTACCAGGGAGCGCAGGCGCGGGGGCAGGGCGGCGGGCGCTACATGAACGATGCGGTTGCTCTTGACGCCGACCACCTGCAACTGCGCGCAACCACCGATCCCCTGCGGCAGTTCGCTTAAGCGATTCTCCGAACAAAACAGCACTTTCAGCTTGTGCAGCCGACCCAGGTCGTCGGGCAGGCTGGTCAGGCGGTTGCCGGTGAGGTTGAGGACTTCGAGGCTGTCGGCAAGGTTGAAGATTTCCTGCGGGAACTGCTCAAGGCCGCAGGCCAGGTCGAGGCGCACGCTGCCTGCCAGGCGGCCGGACTTGAGATCGTCGAGAGAATGCATGGGTGCTGCCGTGGAAGAAAAGGCCGTCATGATAAGGGCAAAGCCCGTTGCCCATGCGACTTAAGTTCGATAGCAGGCTGGCGCGAGCAGGCCATACTCGACGTTCGCCCTTTAATAACAACAAACACAGGGTTATTCATCGATGAGTTATCAGCAGTGCTATGACCGCTCCATCGCCGCGCCCGCCGAGTTCTGGGCCGAGCAGGCGCAAAGCCTGGCCTGGTTGCGCAAGCCTACGGAGATCCTGCGCGACAACCCCGACGGCACCCACCAATGGTTCGCCGACGGCCGGCTGAACAGTTGCCACCTGGCCCTTGACCAGCAGATCGAGGACGGCCGCGGCGAGCAACTGGCCCTGATCTACGATTCGCCGGTCACCGGCAGCCAGCAGACCTTCACCTTCAACCAGTTGCGCGACCAGGTGGCGCGCCTTGCCGGACTGCTGCGCGAGCTCGGTGTGGCACAGGGCGACGGGGTGGTCATCTACATGCCCATGGTGCCCGAGGCGGCGATGGCCATGCTCGCCTGTGCGCGGATCGGCGCGGTGCATTCGGTGGTGTTCGGCGGCTTCGCCCCCCACGAGCTGGCGCTGCGCATCGACGACGCGCGGCCGACCCTGCTGCTCACCGCGTCCTGCGGCCTGGAGTTCGACCGCGTCATCGAGTACAAGCCGCTGGTCGACCGGGCCCTGGAGCAATCCGCGCACCAGCCGCGCCAGGTGTTGGTGCTGCAACGAGCGCAGGCCCGCGCCACCCTGGTCGAAGGCCGTGACCTGGACTGGCAGGCCGCCGTGCAACAGGCCACACCGGTGCCGCCGGTGGAACTGCTCGCGACCGATCCGCTGTACATCATGTACACCTCCGGAACCACCGGCAAACCCAAGGGCATCGTGCGCGAGAACGGCGGCAATGCCGTGGCCTTGCGCTTTGCCATGAAACACATCTACGGCATGCAGGCCGGCGACGTGTGGTGGGGCATTTCCGATGTCGGCTGGGTGGTCGGGCATTCGCTGATCGTCTATGGCCCGCTGATGAACGGCTGCACCACGGTGTTCTACGAGGGCAAGCCGATCCGTACCCCGGATGCCGGGGCCTATTGGCGGGTAGTGGAGCAGTACCGGGTCAACGGCCTGTTCTGTGCACCGACGGCCATGCGGGCGATCCGCAAGGAGGACCCGCAGGGCCTGCTGCTGCGCCGTTACGACCTCAGCTCGCTGCGCCAGTTGTTCCTGGCCGGCGAACGCCTCGACTCCAGTACCCATCAATGGCTGGAAAGCGTCAGCGGCAAGGCCGTGCACGATCACTGGTGGCAGACCGAGACCGGCTGGCCGGTGACTGCACCCTGCCTGGGCCTGCATGGCAGCGGCGGGCGCGCGGGGTCGAGCAACCGGGCGGTGCCGGGTTATCACGTGCGGGTGCTGGATGAAGATGGACAGGTACTCGGTGCCAATCAGCAGGGCGCCATCGTCATCGCCCTGCCATTGCCGCCCGGGTGCAGCCAGACCCTGTGGGGCGATCACCAGCGCTACCTGGAGTCGTACCTGCAGACCTATCCCGGCTACTACCACACCGGGGACGGCGGCTATCTGGATGAAGACGGCTTCGTCTATATCATGGGGCGTACCGACGACGTGATTAACGTTTCCGGGCATCGCCTGTCCACGGGCGAGATGGAAGACCTGGTCGCCCGCCACCCGGCGGTGGCCGAGTGCGCGGTGGTGGGCGTGCGCGACGAAATCAAGGGCCAGGTGCCGTTGGCGCTGCTGGTGCTCAAGGATGGCGTGGACAGCGGCGAGGCGCAGTTGCAGGCCGAGCTGGTGGCCACGGTACGCGAGCAGATCGGTGCGCTGGCCTGTTTCAACCAGGTCCGGGTAGTCAAGCGGCTGCCCAAGACCCGCTCCGGGAAGATCCTGCGCGCGGTGCTGCGCAAGATCGCCGACCAGCAGCCTTACGTGGCGCCGTCGACCCTGGATGATCCTGCGGTGTTGGTGGAGATCGAGGAGGTGTTGGCGGGGTTGGCGCGTAGTGCCTGAGAACCTCGTTATGGCCACCGGGCGCATGCCGATAGATCTTCAGCGCCCTTGAGATCGAGCGCCGCCCGCGCGGCGCATCGCTGGCAAGCCAGCTCCCACATTTGCAACGTGCCATGGCCTGTGAGATCTGCGCTGCCAGCCTTTGGATGTTCGGCGATCTACTGCGGGAGACTGTTGGGTTCGACAGGGTATCGCGTCGTACAAGCAAGGCGATCACTATGGCCTGTCAGGCATAGGTACGTTGCAACAAATGTGGGAGCCGGCGTTGCCGGCGATGCGCCGCGCGGGCGGCGCTCGATCTCAAGGGCGCCGGAACAGTCATGACAAGCACCTGTCAGCCTTGATGCGATCTACTGACGAGCCTTCTCACCTCAAAGGATGTGTAGATACCCCTCGCAGCGATCAGCCCCACCACATCATTCAGGCCCGACCTGCTGCAACTGCCCCAGCCGGCTCCGCGTCCTTGCCAGGTCGGCCACGCTGCCGCCCAGGCTTTGCGCCAGCGGCCGCTCGCCGATCAGCAACAGCCGCTTGTCACGGTCATACAGTACGTCGATCAGGTTGATGAAGCGCTGCTGGGCGGCGATGGTGCATTCCTGCAGGTCCGGCAGGCCTTCGATGGTCCAGTGCTCGAAACGCTGGATCAGTTCCAGGTAATCGATTACCGCGGTCGCCTGTTCGCAGATGCTGGCGAAATCGAAGACCACGCTGCGCTCGTCACGCACCCGGGCGCGCAATTGGCGCTTGTTCACCTGGAGCACTTGCTCGTGGGTCGCGCCACCGAAGCCCAGTCGCTGCAATTGCCCGGCAGTCCCGGGCCAGACGTAGTGTCCCTGGGTAAAGCGCTGCTGGCGTCCGGCGTCGGGCAGGGCGCGGTAGTCCTGTTCGCCACCGACCTCGAGCACGTCCATACGCGCTTCGATCAGCCGGATGACCGGTTCGAAACGCTGGTGATAGAGCGGGTTGGGCAAGAGCCCCTTGGGCGGATAGTTGGACGTCACCAGAACGAAGATGCCGCGCTCGAACAGGGCCTGGTACAGCCGCGTGAGCAGCATGGCATCGCCGATATCGTGGACATGGAACTCATCGAAGCACAGCACGCGGCAGTCGCCGAGCAACGCGTCGAGGGTGACCGCCAAGGCATCGTCCTGGCGGCGGTGCTCGAACATGCCCTGGTGCAGCCGGGCAAAGAAGTCATGGAAATGCAGGCGCCGCTTGGGAATATCGCCCAGCGCGGTGAAGAAACCGTCCAGCAGCCAGCTTTTGCCGCGCCCGACCTGGCCGTGCAGGTACAGGCTGCGGGCCCTCCCGGTTGGCAGGCGTGCGGCCTGCTCGGCCATGGCTGCAATCACCTGCTGCTGGCCCTGGCTCAGGCGGTAGCCTTGCTGCTGCGCCTTGTCGGCGAAAAACCGTTGGATCTCGCGGGCTTTGCCAGGCTCGGCGGCAGGGGCGGCGGCCAGGCGTTGGCGCAAGGCGCGCAGGGGCGAGCGGATCCAGGCGGGCAAGAGATGTTCCTCGAACGGTGGCAGGTGACGAACGGCGGCAATATTAACCAGATAGTGAAAAGTGCTGCCAGTCGCGAACGCCCGTATTCGTCGGATATTTCCTATACATGAGCTGTACATTTCCAGTTCGGCTGGCAGCATTTTCCTCGACTGCTACCCTGAACCCCAGGTCAATTCCTGCAAGGACAGGGAGGAACGGTGAAGGGAAGATCACTGGTGGCGTTGTTGGGGTTGTACGCGGCCCAAGGCGTTGCCGCCACGGATTTCCTCGTCGAGGTTCGCATCGACGTACAGCGGGGCTGCCTGCTCATCCACGAGCCACGGTCGGCTTCCGCGCAGGCCTTGGGCGTGCTGGATTTCGGCCAGAGTCCACGGCTGGACGATCCCTACGGGCCCTTGGGCAGCCAGTTGCTGGTCCAGCGCCCGCCTCGGCTGGAGTGCAATCCGGACACAGCCTATCAGGTGCGGGTCGATGGCGGCCTGCATGGCGGCACCGGCGAGGTGCGCTACCTGGTATCCGCCGATCCCAAGGCCCGGCCCATACCCTACCGCCTGTACCAGGATCCGGCCTGGCGCGTGCCGCTGTCGGTGAATATTGCCCAGCATGGCCGGGTACCGGACAGCGGAACGGTGGAACTTCCCTTGTACGCACGTATCGACACACAAACCGAGCTTCCACGGACGGGGCGCTATTCGGACTTGTTGAAGGTGACCGTCACCTGGTGAGGGTCATGAACCGCACTGCTTAGGGAGCGAGCAGCATGCACGCATCACGCATTCTCCTGCTGGGCCTGGGGCCGCTGTTGCTCAGCCCGGCAGCCCATGGCGCGATCAGCGGACATATCGAGGCGCGCCTGGTGCTTACCTCGGCCTGCCAGATCAGCAGCGACCCGGCCAGTACCGCGCCGGCCAGCGCGGCGGGCGGCGTGATCGATTTCGGCCAGCAGGGCCCGCTGTGGAACCAGACCCTGCGCGCGGCCATCGATGAACCTGGCGGCAGTGGCAACCTGCAGATCAGTTGCAACCCTCAGGTCCGCGCCTTCACTGTGACCATCAACGGCGGCGCCAACCCCGACGGCGCCACGCGCCGGCTGAGCAACGGCGGCGTGCTGATTCCCTACCAGCTCTCCACCGACCCGGGCGGGCGCAGCAACTACGGGATCGGCCAGCAGCTCAACTTCACCGTGAGCAGCGCGCAGCAGATTCCCATCCCTATCTACGGCGTGGTCGTAGCCAACCCCAACGCCCTGCCTGCGGGCGTTTATCGCGACACCCTGACGGTGACGCTGGACTGGTAACAGCCATCAAGGAGTGAACCATGAAACCGCAACTGAATCGTTTCGTTTTTGCCGGCATCGGGCTGTTGCTGGCTTCCCAGGCCCAGGCGGCCACGGTCACCGGGCAGATAAACGCCTCGCTGGTGCTGATCTCCAGTTGCCAGGTGAACGGCTCCACGGCCACCACCGGGGTCAATTTCGGCGCCCTGAACTTCGGCACCCAGACGGCGTTGTTCACCACGGCGGGCGCCCAGGTGCTGGCGGGCGGTGGCGGGGCGATGAGCATTCTCTGCTCCAATGGCGCGATCCCGGTGATCAAGATCGGCGCGGGCGCCCATGACGGCGCCTCCACCGGCGGTACCCGCGCACTGGCCGACGGCTCGGGTAATTCGGTGCCTTATGACTTCTATTCCGACTCCGGGCTGACCACCGTGATACCGATCAACGGCACCATTACCCTGCCTACCAGCAGCGGTACGGCGCAGACCGTCAACCTGTACGGCAAGGCCGTGGGCAAGGCCGGGCTGCCCCCGGGCACCTATACCGACACCGTGGCGGTCGAGCTGAGTTTCTGAGCCATGAGCGAGCGCCTGGCCCTGGCGCTACTCGCGGCGGCTGCAGCGCCGATACCCCTGGATGCGGCCACCAGCAGCACGTTTCTGGTCAATGCGACCGTCCAGGCCGGGTGCCTGGTGGTTGGCGGGGTGACCAACTACGGCAACCTGGCGTTCGGCAGCTATTCGGCATTGTCCACCGCCGCCGTGACCACCCAGCTCGGCGGTACCACCGTCACCCTGCAATGCACGCCTGGTGTGACGCTGAGCATGAAGATCGGCGGGGGGCAGAACAACAACGGGGTGCGCAACCTCAAGCGCAGCACCGGCAGCAACCTGGTGGCCTACCAGTTGTACAGCGACGCGGCCTTCAGCCAGGCGCTGGGCATCGACCAGACCGTCAATGTCAGCTATGCCGATCCGACGGCCATCAAGCTGCCCGTGTACGCCCGGGCGCAACTGACCGGAGCGCTGCCCGCGGGCAGCTATAGCGATGTGCTGCAGGTGACCTTGACCTTTTGACGGCGTACGCGCCGGTATTGCACGACCACCATGAAGGAGAGCGGGATGTTCAGGGAGAGGGCGAGGCTGGCATTGGCGGCATTGCTGCTGTGGGCCGGAGCGACGTCGGCGGCGACATCGGTGCTGATCTGGCCGATCGACCCGGTGATCGAGGCCGAGCAGAAGGCCGGCGCGTTGTGGCTGGAAAACCGCGGCAACGAGGAAGCCAACCTGCAGGTGCGGATCTTCGCCTGGCGCCAGGGCGGGTTCGACGATCAATACCAGAACCAGCGGGACATAATCGGTAGCCCGCCGCTGGCGAAGATCGCGCCGGGGCAGAAACAGCTCATCCGCCTGACCCGCACCGGTACCTCGCCGGTGGGCCAGGAGCAGGCCTACCGCATCATCATCGATGAAATTCCTCCGGCCTTGCCGCCGGACAACGCCGACAAGCCCCAGGCCGCGATCCGCTTCCAGATGCGCTATTCGGTACCGCTGTTCGTCTACGGCCAGGGCCTGTGGGGCAAGGCCGACCCCAGCGGGCAGCGCAGCGACGCCGGGGTCGGCAAGCCGCAACTGAGCTGGCGCCAGGTATCGACGCAGGGGCGCTCCTGGGTGGAGATCCGCAACACCGGTCCGGTTCATGCGCGCCTGACCGATGTGGTGATGCAGCAGGGCGCGCAGAGCCGGCCGCTGGTGGAAGGGCTGCTCGGCTATGTGCTGCCGGGCGCGACCATGCGCTGGCCGGCGCCACTGCAGGCCTCGGCGTCTACCGCGCTCAAGGGACGGATCAATGGCGGTGACACGGCGCAAACCATAGCCCAGGGCCAGTGAGCCGGGTGAGCAAAGGATGAACCTCGGGCCAGGGAGCACCCGACGATGGCGGGGAAAGGTGCGTGAAGGGATTTACCACGGGTTCCTGCCCGCTGTTGCTGGCGGGTGGCCTGGCGTGGTGCCTCGGTGCCACGTCGTGGGCCGGCGAGCTGCCGCCGCCGCCCTCTGCGGAGGAGGCGATCAGCGATGCCGAGCTGTATCTGGAACTGGTGGTCAACCAGATGAACAGCGGTAACGTGGTGGTCGTGCACCAGCGTTCCGGGCGCTTCTACGTGGCGGCCAGCGACCTGCGTGCCGTGGGCATCGACTTTCCCGTGCCGGTGCCGGAAGAGGTCGCGCTCGATAGCGTCGCCGGCCTGCACAGCGACTACGACAGCCAGGCCCAGCGCCTGGTGCTGCAGGTCCCGCCGGCCTGGCTGCCTGGCCAGCGTATCGGCAACCGCTCCCTGGGCCCCGGCGGCGAGGCCAACAGCAGCTTTGGCGCCTTGCTCAACTACGATGCCTACCTCAACGACACCGACGATATCGGCAGCAGCCTGTCGGTGTGGAACGAGCTGCGGGTGTTCGACGCCTGGGGGACGTTCTCCACCACGGGCCAATGGCGCCAGCAGATCAGCGGGCGCAACTACGCCGACAACCAGCGTGGCTTCCTGCGCTACGACACGACCTTTCGCTACACCGACGAGGAGCGCCTGCTGACCTTCGAGGCGGGCGACGTGATCAGTGGCGCGCTGCCCTGGACCAGTTCGGTGCGCCTGGGCGGGGTGCTGCTGTCGCGTGACTTCTCGGTACGCCCGGACCTGGTCACCTATCCGCTGCCGGCCTTCGCCGGCGAGGCGGCGGTGCCGTCATCGGTGGACCTGTTCATCAACGGCTACAAAAGCGCCAGCGCCGACCTGCAGCCTGGGCCCTACACCCTGACCAACGTGCCCTACATCAACGGCGCCGGCGATGCGGTAGTGGTGACCACCGATGCCCAGGGCCGGCAGGTGTCCACCACCTTGCCGTTCTACGTCACCAGCACCTTGCTGCAGAAAGGCATGAGTGATTTCTCGGTGGCTGCCGGTGCCTTGCGGCGCAATTACGGGATCAGCGATTTCTCCTACGGCAAGGGCCTGACCTCGGCCAGCCTGCGCTACGGCATCAGCGACAGTTTTACCCTGGAAACCCACGGCGAGGCGGCGCAGTCCCTGGCCCTTGGCGGGATCGGCGGCAATCTGCTGGTGGGCACCTTCGGGGTGGTCAACGCCGCGGTCAGCCAGAGCACCTTCGATAGCCGCAGCGGCCAGCAACTGAGCCTCGGCTATCAGTACAACAGCCAGCGCATCGGCTTCAATTACCAGCGCCTGGAGCGGTATGGCGACTACGCCGACGCCTCGTTGCTGGACAGCCCCTATGCCCGCCTGAGCCAGCGTAGCGAGCAGGTCACGCTCAGCCTCAACCTGGAACGCTACGGCAGCCTTGGCGCCGGCTATTTCGACGTGCGCGCCGGCGACAACTCTCGCACCCGCCTGGTGAACCTGAGCTGGAGCAAGTCGCTATGGGGCAATACCAGCCTGTACCTGTCGGCCAACCGCGAGCTTGGTGGCGAGCAGTGGGCGACCCAGGCGCAGCTGGTGATTCCCTTCGACCTGCACGGCACCCTCAGCCTGAGCACCGAGCGCAACCAGAGCGGCGAGAATGTCCAGCGGGTTAATTACAGCCGCGCGGTGCCCAGCGATGGTGGCCTGGGTTACAACCTCGGCTACGCCAGCGGCGGCGACCAGTCGGCCTACCGCCAGGCCGACCTGACCTGGCGCCTGCAGTCGGTGCAGCTCCAGGCCGGCACCTATGGCACCAGCCAGGCCATGACCCGCTGGGCCGATGCCAGCGGCTCGCTGGTGTGGATGGATGCCGGCGTATTCGCCGCCAACCGGATCGATGATGCCTTCGTCGTGGTCAGTACCGAGGGCTTCGCCGATGTGCCGGTGCGCTACGAGAACCAGAATGTCGGCCGCACCGACAGCAAGGGGCATCTGCTGGTGCCGTGGAGCAGCGCCTATTACCGCGGCAAGTACGAAATCGACACCCTGGAACTGCCGGCCAACGTGCGCGCAGAAAACGTCGAGCAGCGCGTAGCGGTACGCCGTGGCGCCGGGTACCTGCTGAATTTCCCGTTGAACCGGGTGCGGGCGGCGAGCATCGAGCTGGTCGATGCCAGTCACCAGGACCTGCCACTGGGCAGCCAGGTCCGCCATCAGCAGACTGGCGCTGCCGCAGTGGTCGGTTGGGACGGACTGGTCTACCTGGAAGGGCTGGCCGAGGACAATACCCTGGAGGTACGGATCGCCGGCGGCGGCACTTGCCTGGTGCATTTCAGCCTCGACGCCGGACAGGACGATGTGCCGCTGCTCGGCCCGCTGGTGTGCAAATGAAACGCCTGCTGCCGATGCTGGCGCTGCTGTTGCTTGCCGAGCCCGTGCAGGCGCTGTGTTCGGTGGTGCAGGCCGGCAATGTGGCGTTCGGCAGCGTGGCCTCCACTACGCTGGCGTCCACCGTGCAATCCTCGTCCAGTACTAATGCCGGCCTGCGTTGCAGTGGCTCGCTGGTGACGTTGTTGCGCAGCGATGACTTCTTCAAGGCGTCCTTCACGCCGACCGGAGGCACCACCGGCCTGGTCGGGCCCACCGGCGACGTCATCCAGTACACACTGTATGCCGACAACACCACGTCCTACCCGATCACCCGCGGCCAGCCCTTCGATTTCGCGCGCAACGGCATCCTCGATGCGCTGGGGATCCTCGGCAACGTGGTACCGGCGACCATCCCGGTGTACGTGCGGACCCTGACCGGAAGCAACGTCGCCGCCGGCAACTACTCGGAAACCTTCACCGTGTTCTGGAACTGGGATTATTGCTACGGCATCGGCGTCGGCGGTTTGTGCGTCGGGCGCCAGACCCAGACCGGCAGCACCACCATGACCGTGACCCTGACCGTCACCGCCGACTGCCAGATCACTACCCCGGCGATCAACTTCGGCACCGCTCCGGTGGTGAGCGGGTTTTCCACGGTGAGCCAGAGTGTCAGCCTCAACTGCACCAAGGGCAGTGCCTATACCGTGGGGCTGAATGATGGTCTGTATGTGTCGGGCGGGCGCCGACGCATGAAGTCGCCGGCCAACAATTACCTGGCCTACGACATTTTCAAAAGTGCCGGTACCGTGCGCTGGGGTTCGCTGACCAGCGCGCGTCGCTCCAGCAGCGATGCCGATATCAACCCGGGCAACGGCACCGGCACGGGCAGCCAGGTGTTCAACTACAACGCCAGGGTCTACACCGATCAAGCCACGCCGCCGGCGGGGGCGTACCAGGACAGTGTGATCCTGGATGTGGCTTTCTAGACAGTTGCAAGCACGACGCGTCCCCTGTGGGAGCGGGTTCACCCGCGATTGCTGTAGTGAATTCACCATAGCAATCGCGGGTGAACCCGCTCCCACAAGGTCCCAGCAACTCAAAGAGTTGTGTTTTGTTCTACGAGAACGTAGCTACTTCCTTCAGCGCAATTCGTGGACCATCTGCCCGACCGCATCCAGCACCGCCGATGCAAGCTCCTTCGAACGCTTGCCCGACCAGCCGGTGGCCGGGTTCGGTGCGTCGTCGTGGTCCTTGAACGGCATTTCCAGGGTCAGCGACAGGCAGTCATGGGCCTGGCCCACCGCATTGCAGGCCAGGGTCATGTTGGCCTGGCCCGGCGCACTGCGGGGATAACCATGCACATCCTGGAAGTCCCGGGTCAGCCCGCAGAGGGTTTTGCGGAAACGCTCCTCCAGCGCGGCGATACGCGGGGTGTAGCCCGGGTTGCCCTCGCAGGCGGCAGTGAACACGTGGGGAATCTCTTCGTCGCCATGAACATCGAGGAACAGGTCGACCCCATGCAGCTTCATCTGCTGCTGGGCGAACAGTACCTCGGGGGTCTCTTCGCTGCTTGCATCCTGCCAGGCGCGATTGAGATCGAAGCCTTTGGCGTTGGTGCGCAAATGACCGTGGAAGGCGCCGTCGGGGTTCATGTTGGGGATCAGGTACAGGTCGGCAGCGGCCAGTAGCTGCTGCAGGCCGGCATCGTTGGCGGCGACACGGTCGATCACACCTTCCATGAACCACTCGGCCATGTGCTCGCCGGGATGCTGCTGGGCGATGATCCATACCTTGCGCTTGCCTGCGGCGCCGTCACCAACACGCAGCAACGGAATATCACGGCCTTCGACACTGCGCCCGGTGGCCAGCAGGCTGACACCCGGCAGATGCCGGGCACGCTCGATCAATTGATTGTGGCGAGCCCGCGAGTACGGCTCGAAGTAGGCGAACCAGGCCTGCGGCTCCTGGGCTTCGAGGCTGAAATGCAGGGCCTGGCCATCGAAGCGTGACGGAACACGGAACCAGTTGCGCTGATCGTAGGAGGCGACGGCGTGGTAACCGTCCCATGCCTTGTTGTAGGAGGACCCGCTGGCATTCTCCAGGGTGAAGGCGTGGGTCTGGCCGGGCGTCAGGCCGCTGGCCTTGAAGTGGAACCATTGGAAATGCGCGCTGGCGCTGTCGGGGCGGATCGCCAAGCGCACCTGGGCGGGATTGCTGGTATCCCGAACGAGGATATTGCCGGAGTCGAAGTCGCAGTCGATGCTCAGTGCGGTCATTGGCCTGGGTCCTTTGCAGAGTTGTTGTGGGCAACAACTCTACACAACCCGGTCAGTACCAGAAACCCAGGGCCAGCAAGGTGGCCAGGCCAAGACCCATGGCGACGGTGCAGCCACCCAGGGAAAACGCGGCCCGGGTCTGCCGATACCAGAGGTTTTCGCCCAGCGCCCGGGCCGGCGCCAGCAGGCTGCGCCAACGCAGCTCGGTGGCGTGGAAGGCCGCCAGGTGCTCCGGGTCGGCGTCCAGCCAGCGGCGGAAATCGATGCGCTCGCTGGCGGTGATCAGCGGACTTTGCAGCCGCACATACCACTGGCCGGCAGCACGGGCGAGCGGAGCAGGGGCGGGCAGGGTGGCCTGCAGGACTTGGTTCATATGACGCTCGACGCTCGCGTCGGACAGGTCCAGGCGCCTGGCGATGACCGCGTAGGTCAACTGGTCGAGGCGGCTCAGCAGGAATACCTGCTGAACCCGGCGTGGCAGCGCTTTCAGGCGGTGCAGCAGCGCGAGTTCGGCGGTGTCGGCGGGTTCGGCGTGATGGTCCAGTGGCAGCAGCAGACGGGTCATGGTTCCAGCTCCTTGCGGTGGAAACGGAGGAGGGAGGTAGGGGGCATCTTCCTTGATGCGGTTGAGAGCTTAGTCTTAACGAGATTGATTCTCAAGTGCTAATTTCAGCAAAGGCGCGCCTTGGGCTTATCACAGGGATGGTCCTTTGATATCATCGCCACATTCAGCAACACATCGCCTTCATTAGCCTGAAGAGCCCAAAAAAAAGACCCGGCAAAAAGCCGGGTCAAAAACCGTGATTAGCCTGATGAGGAGATAATCTGGAGTCCGACCTAAGGGCTCCGGGTTATCCAACCAGTCTCGCGACCAGTTGCGATCAATAATAATCGTTCTCATTTTCAAGTCAAATGAATTTTCGGTAATTCTCCGAAAATTCTTTCTTCCCGTGCCTGAACCCAGGCAGTCCGGGCCCTCACGCTGTTGTTATTCCTTCCTTTCCTCGTCTTTCGGCATGCGGCTGTGGCTGTGGTCAATCATCGCGCGTGCGAGGTTGATCAGGTGCATGGACATCAGCATCTGGTCCTGGGCCTTGTCCCGCGCGATCTGTGCGGCCTGGTAGGCAGTGCCCGAGGCGCAGCGCAGCAGCCACGCCGCCTGCTCGGCGGCGGCCTGTGGCGACAGGTCGTCGCGCGCCACCACCAGCTGCATGTCTTCCAGTCCGGGCGCGTTCTCCGGAGCCGGGTTGAAGTAGTAATCGAGGGCACGGCGCGAGGAGTCGCTGTCCAGATGGCTGGAGGTACTGGCACTCATGAGGAGGGTCTTCCTTGGGGTTGTGGAGAGGCACGGGGAAATATAGTACCTGGCGTATTTTTTACAGCGTTTTAAATACTACAATTTGTGTATTGAGCGAGAATGGGCAGTCCGTATCGTGCCTGCGATGGAAAAATGGATCGCACTAGTCAAAGATCGGATGCGTGAACTCAAGCTCACGCAAGAGAAACTGGCCGAACGCGTCGGGGTCACCCAGGGCTGCGTGGGCCTGTGGCTGCGTGGTGAGCGCGAGCTGACCCTCACGCGCATGAACCGCGTGCTGGTAGCACTCGAACTGCCCCACATGAGCATGAAGGCTACCCCGGACTCGGAGGAGGAGCCGGCCAACTATGGCCTGCCGACCACCTTCCGTTATCCGCAGTCGGATTGGGTCGTGCTGACGGATGTTGCCGAGGACGCGCCGGTGGCCGAGGAAATCACCGACTACAAGGCCCAGGGCAAGGCGTTCTGGCTGCGGGTCGAGGGTGATGCGATGACCGCACCGGCTGGCTTGAGCCTCTGTGCCGGTATGCTGGTCCTGGTCGATCCGGGGGTGCAGGCGCAGGTCGGGCGCCTGGTCATCGCCCGGGTGCCGGGCCACTCCCAGGGCGTGTTGCGGCAGTTGGTGGTGGAGGAGGGGCAGCGCTTCCTCAAGCCGCTCAATCCGACCTATCCGATGATGCTGTGTGGCGAGGACTGCGAATTGCTCGGGGTCGCCATCCAGGGCGGGATTCGCTTCTGAACCATGGCAATGAAAACGGCGCCGAGGGCGCCGTTTCTGTTTCGTGAGGCCAGCACCGGCCTCTTAGCTGGCGCTTTCCTCCAACGCCACCAGCACACTCCCTTCACTGACCATCTCGCCTTCCTGGCAATACAGCGTCGCCACCTTGCCAGCGTGGGGGGCACGGATGCTGTGCTCCATCTTCATCGCCTCCAGCACCACCAGTTGGGTCCCGGCCTCGACCACCTGCCCGGGCTCCACCAGTACGCGCACGATGCTGCCGTTCATCGGTGCCGTCAGGCCGCCCTGGTGGCCATGACCGGCTTCGGCCTGGGCGATCGGGTCGAAGGCCTGGACCGCATGCAGCTCGCCGTCCCAGCGCAGGTACAGCGTGTCACCCCGGCGGATCGCCTGGTACTGGCGACGCACGCCGTTGTCGTCGATGCGCAGGCGCTCGCCATCGAGCGTGAACAGCGACGGCGCGGTTCGATCCAGCCCCAGTGCCTGCTGCTGGCCATTGCTGCTCAGGTGCAGGCTGATGTGCGCCGGAACGCCGGCGCGGAAACCCTGCCGGGAAGCCCACGGCGAGGCGGCATCGTCATCGCGGGTGTTGGTCGCCAGCCCCTGCACCCAGGCCTCTGCCGCGGCCTGCCAGAAGCCGGCGGACAGGGCGCCTGGCGCTGGCAGCAGGTCGTCGTGGTAGCGCGGGATGAAGCCGGTATCCAGCTCCGCCGCCGCAAACGCCGGATGGGCCAGGATCCGCCTCAGGAAACCGATATTGGTCTTCACTCCGCCAATGGCGAACTCGTCCAGCATCGCCAGCAGGCGCAGGCGCGCTTGCTCGCGGTCCTCGCCCCAGGCGATCAGCTTGCCCAGCATCGGGTCGTAGAACGGTGATACCTCGTCGCCCTCGGCGACCCCGCTATCGACGCGGCGACCATCGCCTGCCGCGCTTTCCCGATACAGTGCCAGCCGGCCGGTGGCCGGAAGGAAATCATTGGCCGGGTCCTCCGCATACAGCCGCACTTCGATGGCATGGCCGATCAGGGGCACCTGCTCCTGGCTGATCGGCAGCGCCTCGCCGCGGGCCACGCGGATCTGCCAGGCCACCAGGTCGAGGCCGGTGATCGCCTCGGTCACCGGATGCTCCACCTGCAGGCGGGTGTTCATCTCCATGAAGAAGAATTCACCGCGGGCATCCAGAAGGAATTCCACCGTCCCCGCACCGACATAACCAATGGCCTGGGCCGCGCGGACCGCTGCCTCGCCCATGGCTCTGCGTTGCTCGACGCTGAGGCCCGGTGCCGGGGCTTCCTCGACCACCTTCTGATGGCGACGCTGGATCGAGCAGTCGCGCTCGTTTAGATACAGGCAGTTGCCATGCTGGTCGGCAAACACCTGGATTTCCACGTGGCGCGGCTTGAGCACGTACTTTTCCACCAGCATCCGCGCATCGCCGAACGAGGACTGTGCCTCGCGCTGTGCGGAGGCCAGGGCTTCGGCCAGCTGGCTTTCCTGCTCGACCACCTTCATGCCCTTGCCGCCGCCGCCGGCGGTGGCCTTGAGCAGTACCGGGTAGCCGATCCTTTCGGCCGCGGCGCGGAAGGTTTCCAGGTCCTGGGCCTCGCCGTGATATCCCGGCACCAGGGGCACCCCGGCGGTTTCCATCAGCGCCTTGGCCGCCGATTTGCTGCCCATGGCCTCGATGGCGCTGGCGGGCGGGCCGAGGAAGATCAGCCCGGCGTCCTCGATGGCCTTGGCGAACCCGGCATTTTCCGAGAGGAAGCCATAGCCGGGATGGATCGCCTGGGCGCCGCTGGCCTTGGCCGCGGCGATCAGCTTGTCGATCACCAGGTAGCTCTCCGCCGGCTTGGCACCGCCAAGATCGACGCGAATATCGGCTTCGCGGCTGTGGCGCGCTTCACGGTCCACCGCGCTGTGCACGGCGACGGTGGTCAGGCCCAGGGATTTTGCGGTGCGCATCACCCGGCAGGCGATCTCGCCACGGTTGGCGACCAGCAGGGTGGTCAGCTCGGGACGGCTCATGGGCGGGGCTCCGTGGCGGATGAAGAGGAGGATGGGGCGGCCTGCCAGGCCGGTTGGCGTTTTTCCAGGAAGGCGCGCAGGCCTTCCTGGCCTTCGCCGCTGACGCGGATCCGGGCGATGGCGTTCTCGCAGTAGCGACGCAGGGCCGGGGTCAGTTCACCCGGGCCGACCTCGCGCAGCAGTTCCTTGCTGGCACGCATGGCCTGCGGGCTGTTCTGCAGCAGGTTGACGATCCAGTCTTCCACGCGCTCTTCCAGCTCCGCCGCCGGATAAGCCTCCGCCAGCAGGCCAAGCTCGCGGGCGCGGATGCCGCTGAAGCGCTCGGCGGTGAGGGCGTAGCGACGTGCGGCACGTTCGCCCATGGCCTGGACCACGAACGGGCTGATCACCGCCGGTGCCAGGCCGATGCGCACTTCCGACAGGCACAGTTGCGCCTCTTCGGCACCGATGGCCATATCACAGCAGGCGATCAGGCCGAGGGCGCCACCGAAGGCCGCGCCCTGGACCACCGCCAGGGTCGGCAGCTTCAGGCGCGCCAGGTTGTACATCAGTTCCGCCAGCTCACGGGCGTCATCCAGGTTGCTCTGGTAATCCAGGGCCGCGCTTTGCTGCATCCAGGCCAGGTCCGCACCGGCACTGAAATGCCGGCCCCGGCCACGCAGAAGGACGAAGCGCAGGCTGGCATCGGCGGCCAGTTCGTCGAGGGCGACGATCAGCTCGCGGATCATCTGCGCATTGAAGGCGTTGTTCTTGTCCGCGCGGCTCAACCACAGGGTGGCGAAGCCGCGCGGATCCTTGATCAGTTCGAGGGTGCTGAAGTCGGTCATCGGTCACATCCGGAAAATGCCGAAGCGGGTGGCTTCGATCGGTGCGTTGAGCGAAGCGGACAGGGCCAGGGCGAGGATCTCGCGGGTCTGCGCCGGGTCGATGACGCCATCGTCCCAAAGACGCGCGCTGGAATAGTAGGGATGGCCCTGGTGTTCGTACTGGTCGAGGATCGGCTGCTTGAGCCTGGCCTCGTCCTCGGCGCTGAAGGCCTGTCCGGAACGCTCGCTCTGCTCGCGCTTGACCTGGGCCAGCACCCCGGCGGCCTGCTCGGCACCCATCACGCCGATCCGCGCATTCGGCCACATCCATAGGAAGCGCGGGTCGTAGGCGCGCCCACACATGCCGTAGTTACCGGCGCCGAAGCTGCCGCCGATGATCACGGTGAACTTCGGTACCCTGGCGCAGGCCACCGCAGTGACCAGCTTGGCGCCGTGCTTGGCGATGCCGCCGGCTTCGTATTTCTGCCCGACCATGAAGCCGGTGATGTTCTGCAGGAACAGCAGTGGAATACCCCGCTGGCAGGCCAGTTCGATGAAATGCGCGCCTTTCTGCGCGGCTTCGGCGAAGAGGATGCCGTTGTTGGCGAGGATGGCGATCGGGTAGCCGTGCAGGTGGGCGAAGCCGCAGACCAGGGTGGTGCCGAACAGCGCCTTGAATTCATCGAACACCGAGCCATCCACCAGGCGCGCGATGATCTCGCGCACATCGAAGGGTTGCTTGGCATCTGCCGGCACCACGCCATACAACTCCTCCGCGGCATACAGCGGGGCAATCGGCGTACGCACCTGCAGTTCGCCCTGCTTGTGCCAGTTGAGGTTGGCCACGCAGCGACGGGCAATCGCCAGGGCGTGTTCATCGTTGTCGGCATAGTGATCGGCCACGCCGCTGGTCTTGCAGTGCACGTCGGCGCCGCCCAGGTCTTCGGCACTGACCACCTCGCCGGTGGCCGCCTTCACCAGCGGCGGGCCGGCGAGGAAGATGGTGGCCTGCTGGCGGACCATGATGGTCTCGTCGGACATCGCCGGCACGTAGGCGCCGCCGGCGGTGCAGGAACCCATGACCACGGCGATCTGCGGGATGCCCTGGGCACTCATGTTGGCCTGGTTGAAGAAGATCCGCCCGAAATGCTCGCGGTCGGGGAAGACTTCGTCCTGGCGCGGCAGGTTCGCGCCACCGGAGTCCACCAGGTACAGGCAGGGCAGGCGGTTCTGCTGGGCGATGGCCTGGGCGCGCAGGTGTTTCTTCACGGTCAGCGGATAGTAGGAGCCGCCTTTCACCGTGGCGTCGTTGGCGACGATCATGCACTCGACGCCTTCGACCCGGCCGATACCGGCGATCACGCCGGCGGCGGGGACCTCTTCGCCATAGACCTCATGGGCCGCCAACTGGCCGATCTCGAGGAAAGGCGAGCCCGGATCGAGCAGGCGGTCGATACGTTCGCGGGGCAGCAGCTTGCCGCGGGAGGTATGGCGTTCCTGGGCCTTGGCCCCGCCACCTTGATGCACCTGGGCGAGGAGGGTGCGCAGGGCCTTGACCTGTTCCAGCATGGCCGCGCTGTTGACGGCGAAGTCCGGGGCGCGGGTGTTCAACTGAGACTTGAGAATCATTGTTGGTCCTCGGCGGCTTCCGTGGGAAGCCGCAAGAAGGGAGCGGAAGCGAGGCGGCGTTTCAGCGGGTCTCGTTGAACAGCTCGCGGCCGATCAGCATGCGGCGGATCTCGCTGGTACCGGCACCGATCTCGTACAGCTTGGCGTCGCGCAGCAGGCGGCCGGCCGGGAATTCGTTGATGTAGCCATTGCCACCGAGGATCTGGATCGCCTCCAGGGCCATTTGCGTGGCGCGCTCGGCGGTGTAGAGGATCACCCCGGCGGCGTCCTTGCGCGTGGTCTCGCCACGGTCGCAGGCCTGGGCCACGGCGTAGAGGTAGGCGCGGCTGGCGTTGAGCTGGGTGTACATGTCGGCGATCTTGCCCTGGATCAGCTGGAACTCGCCGATGCTCTGGCCGAACTGCTTGCGGTCGTGGATATAAGGGACAACGAGGTCCATGCAGGCTTGCATGATCCCGGTAGGACCGCCGGACAGCACCACGCGCTCGTAGTCCAGCCCGCTCATCAGCACTTTCACGCCGCCGTTGAGCTTGCCGAGGATGTTTTCCTCCGGCACCTCGACATCGTCGAAGAACAGCTCGCAGGTGTTGGAGCCACGCATGCCCAGCTTGTCGAATTTGTTGCTGCGGCTGAAGCCCTTCCAGTCGCGCTCGACGATGAACGCGGTAATGCCGTGGGGGCCCTTTTCCAGGTCGGTCTTGGCGTAGATCACGTAGGTGTTGGCGTCCGGGCCGTTGGTGATCCAGGTCTTGCTGCCGTTGAGCACGAAGCGGTCGCCGCGCTTGTCGGCGCGCAGTTTCATCGACACCACGTCGGAGCCGGCATTGGGCTCGCTCATGGCCAGGGCGCCGACATGCTCGCCGCTGATCAGTTTCGGCAGGTACCTGGCTTTCTGCTCGTGGTTGCCGTTGCGGTTGATCTGGTTCACGCACAGGTTGGAGTGGGCGCCATAGGAGAGGGCGACCGAGGCCGAGCCACGGCTGATTTCCTCCATGGCCACCACATGGGCCAGGTAACCCAGGCCGGCACCGCCATATTCTTCGCTGACGGTCACGCCGAGCAGCCCCAGGTCGCCGAACTTGCGCCACATATCGGCAGGGAACAGGTTGTCGTGGTCGATCTGCGCGGCGCGCGGCGCCAGTTCGCTGGCGACGAAGGCCTGCACCTGCTCGCGCAGCATGTCGATGGTTTCACCAAGGGCGAAGTTCAGGGAGGGATAAAGCATGCTCGGGCACCTTCTATTGTTTGTTCTTGGATGGGGCGGAGTCGCAGGCGTGCGGATCCTGGCGCTGGGCGCGATGTCGATTTCACCTTTACGTTAACGTAAACCTGAGAAAGTGCAGTGTCAATCGTCAACATGACCTTTACGTTAACGTTAATTTGGGCGAGAGTATTTCCCGCCCCGATCAGCTCCCAGAACAACCACAAAAAGGGAACGTCATGAATCAACCGAGCTATACCCAGGGTCGCCAGGACAAACCCTTGCTGGCCATGACCATCGGCCAGGCCTTCGACCGCACGGTAGCGCGCTTCGGCGATCGAGAAGCGCTGGTGGTCCGTCATCAGCAGGTGCGCTATAGCTGGGCGCAGCTGGCCGCCGCCGTCGACCTGCATGCCCGTGCGTTCATGGCCCTGGGCCTGAAGACCGGCGACCGCCTGGGCATCTGGGCGCCCAACTGTGCGCAGTGGTGCATCGCCCAGTTCGCCAGCGCCAAGGCCGGGATCATCCTGGTCAATATCAACCCGGCGTATCGCACCAGCGAGCTGGAGTACGCGCTCAAGCAGTCCGGCTGCCAATGGTTGATCTGTGCCGGGGCATTCAAGAGTTCGGATTACCATGCCATGCTCGCCGAGCTGCTGCCGGAACTGGCCCACCAGGCGCCGGGACAGCTCGCCTGCGAACGCCTGCCTGACCTGCGTGGGGTGATCAGCCTGGCCAGCGAGCCGCCACCCGGCTTCCTGGCCTGGGAAACACTGGGCGAGCAGGGCGCCAGGGTCGGGCTCGACGACTACGCTGCCCGCCAGCAAAGCCTGCAGTTCGACCAGGCGGTGAATATCCAGTACACCTCCGGCACCACTGGCTTCCCCAAGGGCGCCACCCTCAGCCACTACAACATCCTCAACAACGGCTACATGGTCGGCGAGAGCCTGGGCCTGACCGAGCATGACCGTATGGTGATTCCGGTGCCGCTGTACCACTGCTTCGGCATGGTCATGGGCAACCTCGGCTGCATGACCCACGGCAGCACCATGATCTACCCCAACGACGCCTTCGACCCGGCCCTGACCCTGCAGGCCGTGGCCGAGGAGCGCGCCACCGCGCTGTACGGCGTGCCGACCATGTTTATCGCCGTGCTCGACCAGCCGCAGCGCGCCGACCACGACCTGTCCTGCCTGCGCACCGGCATCATGGCCGGGGCCATCTGCCCGATCGAGGTGATGCGCCGGGTGATCAACGAACTGCACATGAGCGAGGTGCAGATCGCCTACGGCATGACCGAGACCAGCCCGGTGTCGCTGCAGACCGGCCCGGACGACGAGCTGGAACTGCGCGTGACCACGGTCGGGCGAACCCAGCCGCAACTGGAGAGCAAGATCATCGACGAGCATGGCTGCGTGGTGCCGCGCGGGCAGATCGGCGAGCTGTGCACCCGTGGCTACAGCGTGATGCTCGGCTACTGGGGCAACCCTGCGGCCACCGCCGAAGCCATCGATCCGGCGGGCTGGATGCACACCGGCGACCTGGCGAGCATGGACGAACAGGGCTACGTGTGCATCGCAGGGCGCAACAAGGACATGATCATCCGTGGCGGTGAAAACATTTACCCACGGGAACTGGAAGAGTTCTTCTTCACCCATCCGGCGGTGGCGGATGTCCAGGTGATCGGCATTCCCGATGAGCGCTATGGCGAGGAGATCGTCGCCTGGATCAAGTTCCATCCCGGGCACAGCGCCACGGATGTGGAGCTGCAAGCCTGGTGCAAGAACCGCATCGCACACTTCAAGACCCCGCGGCATTTCCGTTTCGTCGAGGAATTCCCCATGACGGTAACGGGCAAGGTGCAGAAGTTCAGGATGAGAGAGATCAGCATCGAGGAGCTCAGGCAGAACTGAGTTGTTCTTCCAGGCCTCATCGCTGGCAAGCCAGCTCCCACAGGGTGCACCGCAAGACCTGTGGGAGCTGGCTTGCCAGCGATGATGCCATCAGCAACACCCTCAAACGTCGTTAACCCGTCTACGCTCTACCTTTCACCGGCGGCTCCTCGCTGGGCGGATCGCCAACGGTCGGCGGCACGGTCGGCTTGACCGGCACGCCCTCCGGATCTTCCTCGTCGGGCACCGTTGGCGGCAGGGTCGGGTCGTCGATATTCGGATCGGGCGTCTCCGCCGGGATAGGGATACTCATCGCTGTACCTCGCAAGGACGGTGATCGTGTCTTTGGCTTGGACCGCTTTCCCGCGGCAACGCTCATTTTTTATTGAACCCCCGCGCCTGCCATTGCTCTGAACCCTTACCGCCACGCCGTAACGGAGCGATGTTCGATGACCCGCAATGAGCCTTTCGTAACCGAGCGCATGGCCGCTGCCGACAATCCTGCCGACGATCCGCTGACCCTGGCCCAGGCCTTGTTGCTGCCCCGGGTGGTGATCGAGAACACCACGCCGGTGATCGACGCCGGCCTGTATGCGGTCAAGACCGAGGTCGGCCGCACGGTAACGGTCGGCAGTACGGTCTATGCCGATGGCCACGATGTCCTGGCGGTGACCCTCAACTGGCGCCAGGCCCATAGCCGGCGCTGGCGCAGCATCAGCATGACCTTGCTCGGCAATGACCGCTGGGAGGGCAGCTTCAGCATCAACGAGATGGGCCGCCACCTGTTCGTGATCGAGGCGTGGATCGACGGCTATGCCACCTATTGTCACGACCTGGAAAAGAAATTCGCCGCCGGGGTGGATGTCGAACTGGAGCTGGAGGAGGGCCGCCTGCACCTCGAGCATGCCGCCGAACGCAGCGCCGGGCCGCTGCGCGAGGAACTGGCCGGGCTTGCCCGGCGCTTGCGCAAGGGCCTGCCGGTGGCGTCCCGGGTGGAAATGCTGGTGGCCAGCGAGACCCGCGTGCTGATGGCCCAAGCCGATCCGCGCAGCTACCTTAGCCGCAGCCCCGAGTTTCCCTTGGACGTGGAGCGCGAACGTGCCGCCTTTGCCAGTTGGTACGAGCTGTTTCCCCGCTCGATTACCGACGATCCCCAGCGCCACGGCACCTTCAACGACGTACATGCGCGCCTGCCGATGATCCGCGACATGGGTTTCGATGTGCTGTATTTCCCGCCCATCCACCCCATCGGCAGCAAGTTCCGCAAAGGCCGCAACAACGCCCTCAGCGCCGAACCCGGCGACCCGGGCAGCCCCTATGCCATCGGCAGCCCGGACGGCGGCCATGATGCGATCCATCCGCAACTGGGCAGCCGCGAGGACTTCCGTCGCCTGGTCGCCGCCGCCGCGGACCACGGGCTTGAGATCGCCCTGGACTTTGCCATCCAGTGCTCCCAGGACCATCCCTGGCTGACCGAGCATCCCGGCTGGTTTTCCTGGCGACCGGACGGCAGCATCCGCTACGCGGAAAACCCGCCGAAGAAATACCAGGACATCGTCAACGTCGACTTCTACGCCGCCGACGCCGTGCCGTCGCTGTGGCTGGCGCTGCGCGACGTGGTGGAAGGCTGGGTACAGGAAGGCGTCAAGCAGTTCCGCGTGGACAACCCGCACACCAAGCCGCTGCCGTTCTGGCAATGGTTGATCGCCGATATTCGCAGCCGCCATCCCGAGGTGATCTTCCTTGCCGAAGCCTTTACCAAGCCGGCGATGATGGCCCGCCTGGGCAAGGTCGGCTACAGCCAGAGCTACACCTACTTCACCTGGCGCAATACCAAGGCCGAGATCCAGGAGTATTTCGAGACGCTCAACCAGCCGCCATGGTCGCTGTGCTACCGGCCGAACTTCTTCGTCAATACGCCGGACATCAACCCATTCTTCCTGCATCAGTCGGGGCGCGCCGGCTTCCTCATCCGTGCGGCCCTCGCAACCATGGGCTCGGGCCTGTGGGGCATGTATTCGGGCTTCGAGCTGTGCGAGGCAGCGCCGATCCCGGGCAAGGAGGAATACCTGGATTCGGAGAAATACCAGATCCGCCCGAGGGACTTCACCCAGCCGGGCAACATCATCGCCGAGATCGCCCAGCTCAACCGCATCCGTCGCCAGCAGCCGGCCTTGCACAGCCACCTGGGCGTACGCTTCTACAACGCCTGGAACGACAACATCGTGTATTTCGGCAAGCCCTCCCCGGATGGCGAAAGCTTCGTCCTGGTGGCGGTCAGCCTCGATCCGCACAACGCCCAGGAGGCGCACTTCGAGCTGCCGCTGTGGGAACTGGGCCTGGATGACAACGCCGTGACCCGCGGCGAGGACCTGATGAACGGCCATCGCTGGGAGTGGTATGGCAAGACCCAGTGGATGCGCATCGAACCCTGGCACCTGCCGTTCGGTATCTGGCGCCTGGACAAGGTGTAAGGAAGGGAAGTCGAGCATGGCGAAGAAAACCCGTCCCGCAGCCTTTATCGATGATCCGCTCTGGTACAAGGACGCGGTCATCTACCAGATCCACGTCAAGTCGTTCTTCGATTCGAACAACGACGGCATCGGCGATTTTCCCGGCCTGCTGGCCAAGCTCGATTACATCGCCGAGCTTGGCGTCAATACGCTCTGGCTGCTGCCGTTCTACCCCTCGCCGCGGCGTGACGATGGCTACGACATCGCCGCCTACAAGGCGGTGCACAGCGACTATGGGACCATGGCCGATGTGCGCCGCTTCATCGCCGAGGCGCACAAGCGCAACCTGCGGGTGATCACCGAGCTGGTCATCAACCATACCTCCGACCAGCATCCCTGGTTCCAGAAGGCGCGACGGGCCAAGCCGGGCTCGGCGGCACGCAATTTCTACGTGTGGTCCGACTCCGACCAGAAGTACGACGGCACGCGGATCATCTTCCTCGATACCGAGAAGTCCAACTGGACCTGGGACCCTGTGGCCGGCCAGTACTACTGGCATCGCTTCTACTCGCACCAGCCGGACCTGAACTTCGACAACCCGCAGGTGATGAAGGCGGTCATCGGCGTCATGCGCTTCTGGCTGGACATGGGCGTCGATGGGCTGCGCCTGGATGCCATTCCCTACCTGATCGAGCGCGACGGCACCAACAACGAGAACCTCGCCGAAACCCATGCGGTGCTCAAGCGCATCCGTGCCGAGATCGACGCCAACTATCCCGACCGCATGCTTCTGGCCGAAGCCAACCAGTGGCCCGAGGACACCCAGCAGTATTTCGGCGAAGGCGAGGGCGACGAGTGCCATATGGCTTTCCACTTCCCGCTGATGCCGCGCATGTACATGGCCGTGGCCCAGGAAGACCGCTTCCCGATCACCGATATCCTGCGCCAGACCCCGGAGATTCCCGCCAATTGCCAATGGGCGATCTTCCTGCGCAACCACGACGAGCTGACCCTGGAGATGGTCACCGACCGCGAGCGCGACTACCTGTGGAACTACTATGCAGCGGACCGCCGCGCGCGGATCAACCTCGGCATTCGTCGCCGCCTGGCGCCGTTGATGCAGCGTGACCGGCGCCGGGTGGAGCTGCTGACCAGCCTGCTGCTGTCCATGCCCGGCACGCCGACCCTGTACTACGGCGACGAGATCGGCATGGGCGACAACATCTACCTGGGCGACCGCGATGGCGTGCGCACGCCTATGCAGTGGTCGATCGACCGCAACGGCGGCTTCTCCCGCGCCGACCCGGCGCGCCTGGTATTGCCGCCGATCATGGATCCGCAGTACGGCTACCAGACCATCAATGTCGAATCCCAGGCCGAGGATCCGCACTCGCTGCTCAACTGGAACCGTCGTCTGCTCGCCGTGCGCAAGCAGCAGAAGGCCTTCGGCCGCGGCACCTTGAAGATGCTGGCACCGAACAACCGCCGCATCCTGGCCTACCTGCGCGAGTACACAAGCCCCGAGGGCGTCAGCGAAACCGTGCTGTGCGTGGCCAACGTGTCGCGCGCCGCCCAGGCCGTGGAGCTGGACCTGGCCCCCTGGCTCGATCGGGTGCCGGTGGAAATGCTCGGCGGCTGCGCCTTCCCGCCCATCGGCCATCTGCCTTTCCTGCTGACCCTGGCGCCCTATGGCTTTTATTGGTTCCTCCTCGCCCCGAAGGACCAGATGCCCAGCTGGCACGTCGAGGCAGCGCAACCCTTGCCGGAGCTCACTACCTTGGTCGTCAAGAAACGCATGGAGGAACTGCTCGAGGCTCCGGCCCGGCAAACCCTCGAAAACAGCATCCTTCCCGAATACCTGCCGAAACGGCGCTGGTTCGCCGGCAAGGACCAATCCATCGACAAGGTCCACCTGGCCTACGGCGTGCGTTTCGGCACGCCGACCACGCCGGTGCTGCTGGGTGAGCTGGAGGTGGACAGCGGCGGCCAGCGCCGGCGCTATTTCCTGCCCTTCGGCCTGGTCGGCGAAGACCAGATCCACACCGCGTTGCCACAGCAACTGGCGCTGGCCAGGGTCCGTCGCGGCAGGCAGGTGGGCTTTATCACCGATGCCTTCAGCCTGGAAACCTTCGTCCGTGGCCTGCTTGCCGGTTTCCAGGAGCACCTGCGCCTGCCGGGCAGCGATGGCGAGCTGCAATTCGAATCGACGCCGCAACTGGCACAACTGAACCTGGATGCCGATGCCGAGGTGCGCTACCTGTCTGCCGAGCAGTCCAACAGCTCGGTGGTGGTGGGTGGGCGCCTGGTGCTCAAGCTGATCCGACGGGTCAACGGCGGCGTGCATCCCGAACTGGAAATGGGCGCCTACCTGACCGCCGCCGGTTTCGCCAACATCTCGCCGTTGCTGGGCTGGCTGAACCGCGTCGATGCCGCTGGCGAGCCCCATCTGCTGGCCATCGCCCAAGGCTATCTGAACAACCAGGGCGATGCCTGGGACTGGACCCAGAACAACCTGGAACGGGCCATCCGCGACGAGATGGAGCCGCCGCAACTGCGTGGCGAAGCGCACGCCAGCGCGCTGGACGACCTCACCGGCTTCGCCGCCTTGCTAGGCCAGCGCCTTGGCGAAATGCACCAGGCGCTGGCCCGGCCCACCGACGACGAAGCCTTCCAGACCCGCATCAGCGACGGCGAGGACACCCGCCGCTGGAGTGAGCAGATTGCCGAGCAGTTGCGCACCGCCCTCGATCTGCTGGTGCAGCACCGCGACGAGCTGGACGAGGAAAGCCAGGCGCTGGTCAAGGATCTGGAACAGCAGCGCGATGGCCTGTTGCGCGAGGTCGGGCAACTGGCGCAGCAGGCCGAGGGCGGCCTGGTGATGCGCGTGCATGGCGACCTGCACCTGGGGCAGGTCCTGGTGGTGCAGGGCGATGCCTACCTGATCGACTTCGAAGGCGAACCCGCACGGCCCCTGGAAGAGCGCCGGGCCAGGCACAGCCCGTACAAGGATGTGAGCGGTGTGCTGCGATCCTTCGACTACGCTGCTGCGATGGCCTTGCGCGGTGCGGCAGGGGCCGGTGCGTTGCCGGACAACCTGCAGGCGCGCCAGCGCGTCGCCAAGCGCTACCTGCACGCCTCGCGCCACGCCTTCGTCCAGGCTTATGGCCTGGCTACCGCCAGCCTGCCGCATGCCTGGCTCAAGGAAGGCGGCGAGCAGGCGGCACTGGAATTGTTCAGCCTGGAAAAGGCTGCCTATGAAATCGCCTATGAAGCGGAAAATCGCCCGAGTTGGCTGGCCGTGCCCTTGCATGGTCTCCATGGGCTTGTGAGTACCTGGGGAGAGCAGTAAATGAGCGTGCACAAGAAGGAACAGGGCGGACTGGGCCGCAGCGATATCGACGATCTGGTCAATGCCAGGCACGCCGATCCGTTCGCGGTGCTCGGCGCGCACGCCGATGGTGCAGGAGGCACCTGGCTACGGGCCTATCTGCCGGAGGCCTTGAGCGTGCAGGCGCTGGCTGGCGACAGCGACGAGCTGATCGCCGAATTGCAGCAGGAGACTGTGCCGGGCCTGTTTACCGCGCATGTACAGCGGGGTGTCGACAAATACCGCTGGCGGATCAACTGGGCCGGTGGCGAGCAGGTAACCCCGGACCCGTACAGCTATGGCCCGCAGTTGGGCGACATGGACCTCTACCTGTTCAGCGAGGGCAATCACCGCGACCTGGCCAATCGCCTTGGCGCCCAGCCGGTGATGGTGGACGGCGTCGAGGGCGTACGCTTCTCGGTATGGGCGCCGAACGCGCGGCGGGTCTCGGTGGTGGGGGATTTCAACAATTGGGACGGCCGCCGTCACCCCATGCGCCTGCGTCACGCCAGCGGTGTGTGGGAGCTGTTCATCCCCGGGCTGCGGGCCGGCGAGACCTACAAGTACGAGGTGCTCGGACGCGACGGCGTGCTGCCGCTCAAGGCCGACCCGCTGGCCCGCGCCACCGAGCTGCCGCCGAGTACGGCGTCGAAGGTGGCCGGTCCGCTGGCCCATGAATGGCGTGACGAACAATGGCTGCGCGAACGCGGGGGAAACCCAGGCCATCGGGGCGCCGCTGTCGATCTACGAACTGCATGCCGGCTCCTGGCAGTGCGAGCTGGACGAGGCCGGTGAAGTCAGCCGCCTGTACAACTGGCGCGAGCTGGCCGAACGGCTGATTCCCTACGTGCAGGAGCTGGGCTTCACCCATATCGAGCTGATGCCGATCATGGAACACCCCTTCGGCGGCTCCTGGGGCTACCAGCCGCTGTCGCTGTTCGCGCCGACCTCGCGCTATGGCACCGCGGAAGATTTCGCCGCCTTCGTCGATGCCTGCCACCAGGCGCGGATCGGCGTGATCCTCGACTGGGTGCCGGCGCATTTCCCCACCGACAGCCACGGCCTGGCCCGTTTCGACGGTACTGCGCTGTACGAGTACGACAATCCGCTGGAAGGCTTCCACCAGGACTGGGACACGCTGATCTACAACCTGGGGCGCACCGAGGTCCACGGCTTCATGCTGGCCTCGGCGCTGCACTGGCTGCGCGAGTTCCATATCGACGGCCTGCGCGTCGATGCGGTGGCCTCGATGCTCTACCGCGACTATTCGCGCAAGGCCGGTGAATGGGTGCCCAACCGCCATGGCGGGCGGGAGAACCTCGAAGCCATCGACTTCCTGCGTCATCTCAACGATGTGGTCAGCCTGGAGGTGCCGGGTGCCCTGGTCATCGCCGAGGAGTCCACTGCCTGGCCGGGGGTCAGCCAGCCGGTGCAGCAGGGCGGGCTGGGCTTCTCGTACAAATGGAACATGGGCTGGATGCACGACACCCTGCACTACATCCAGAACGACCCGATCCACCGCCAGCACCACCACAACGAAATGAGCTTCGGCCTGATCTATGCCTATTCCGAGCATTTCATCCTGCCGATTTCCCACGACGAAGTGGTGCATGGCAAGCGCTCGCTGATCGACAAGATGCCGGGCGACCGCTGGCAGAAGTTCGCCAACCTGCGGGCCTACCTGGCCTTCATGTGGTGTCATCCGGGCAAGAAGCTGCTGTTCATGGGCTGCGAGTTCGGTCAATGGCGCGAGTGGAACCATGACAGCGAATTGGACTGGTACCTGTTGCAATACAGCGAGCACCTGGGCGTGCAACGCCTGGTCGGCGACCTCAACCGGCTATATCGGGAGGAGGGCGCGCTGCACCAGCAGGACTGCCAGCCGCAGGGTTTCCAATGGCTGATCGGCGATGACGCGCACAACAGCGTGTACGCCTGGCTGCGCTGGAGTGCCAATGGCGAGCCGTTGCTGGTGGTCGCCAACTTCACCCCGGTGCCGCGCGAGGGCTACCGTATCGGCGTGCCGTTTGGTGACCGCTGGGACGAGGTGTTCAACAGCGACTCGCAACGTTATGCCGGCTCCAACTTCGGCAACGAAGGGGCGGTGAAGGGCAGTGCGGTGCCCAGCCATGGGCAGCCGATGTCGCTGGAGGTGAACCTGCCGCCGTTGGGCGTGCTGATTCTGCGGCCGGCCCGCTAGTCGTTTTTGGCAGTACCGGCCTCATCGCCGCACCGCAGCGATGAGGCCATCGAGGTCACAACACAATCCAGCCACCAAACAACCCTGCCAGAGCCACCACCGCCCCCAGCACCACCACCGCGAATACCCCTTTCTCCCTCCCGTTGAACGCCGCCACTCCCTGCTCGTGCCGCGCCTTGAGATACAGCAGCGTCCCCGGCCCGTAGATCAGCGCCGACAGCAGCAGGTACTTCAGCCCTCCAGCCAGCACCATCAACACTGCATAGGCGGTAGCCAGCACCGCAACCAGCAGATCCTTGCCACGCCCGACGCCGTTTTCATAGCCCTCGCCGGTGTGCGCCAGCTTCACCGCATAGGCCGCAACCAGCAGATAGGGCACCAGGGTCAGCGAGCTGGTCAGTTCCAGTGCCAGGGTGAAAGCCGCCTCGGTGAAGTAGGTCAGGACCAGGAACAACTGCACGAACAGCGTGGTCAGCCACAACGCCGCACTGGGCACGCCATGGGCGTTCTCCCGGGTCAGCAGCTTGGGCATGGCCTGGTCGTGGGCCGCGGCATGCAGCACCTCGCAGGCCAGCAACGTCCAGGAGAGAAATGCCCCCAGCACCGAGACGATCAGGCCGATGCTGATAAAGATCGCACCCCAGCGCCCAACGATCATCTCCAGCACCCCGGCCATGGACGGCTGGCGCAGCGCCGCCAGCTCGGGGCGCAACAGCACGCCGTAGCTGAGCAGGGTGATCAGGATCAGCAGGCACAACACGCCGACGAAGCCCAGTACCGTCGCCAGGCCCACATCCCGCGGGTTGCGCGCATAGCGGGAATACACGCTGGCGCCCTCGATTCCGAGGAACACGAATACGGTCACCAGCATGGTGCTGCGCACCTGTTCGAACAGCGACTCCTGTGGCACGTTCACCAGTTCGGCGGCGGCATGGCCGATCCGGCCGTAGTCGTCCAGATGGGCCAGGTCCGGGTCGGAGGCGATCGCAGCAGGGCCTCCCCAGAAGTTCAGCATGAACAGCTCTCGGTCGAAGGCGACGGCCACGACGATGATGAACACCAGGATCGGGATCATCTTCGCTACCGTGGCGATGGTATTGATCACCGCCGCCTCCTGGACCCCGCGCAGCACCAGCAGGTGGAAGCCCCATAGCAGCAGCGAGGAGAGGACGATGGCGACCACGGTGTTGCCATCACCCAGCACCGGGAAGAACGCACCCAGGGTCGACTTGATCAGGATGAAATAGGACACGTTGCCGATGCAGGTCCCGGCCCAGAAACCGAACGCCGAGGCAAAGCCCAGGTAGTTACCGAAACCGGCACGGGCGTAGGCGTAGATCCCCGAGTCCAGGTCCGGCTTGCGCCGGGCGAGGGTCTGGAACACGAAGGCCAGCATGAGCATCCCGGCGCCGGCGATCAGCCAGGCGAGGATCGCCCCGAAACCGCCGCTGGCGCGGCCGAAGGTGGCGGGGAGGGAGAAGATCCCCGCGCCGATCATCGAACCCACGACCAGTGCGGTCAGAGCGCTGACACTGAGTTTTCCATCGGTGGCGGAGCTCATCGGACCTTCCTTGGTATGCAGGGGGGAGTCCATGAGATAAGCCGCTGGCAACCGGTTATGCCAGCACGGCAATCCGGTTGAATCTCCTCTGCCGTAACACGGTCACAAGCACAACGACCATCGCATCGAGAGAGGCAGTCATGAGCAACGATGAACTGGAACGTGAAGTGCTGACCCGTCTGCTGCACGCGCATCCGGAGGGGCTTGGCAAGGAAGTACTGGACAACTACCGCGGCGAGAAGGCCGTTGCCGGAATGCTCAAGACCCTGCAGGAGCGCAAGCTGATCCAGGGCACTCCGGTCACGGTGCAGGAACACGAGCCGAGCGTGGAATTTCCGATCAGGCTGACCAGCGCGGGTGTGGAGGCCGCCAGGCAGATGGAGGCGAAGCGCTGAGCGGCCAGCCCGCAGCGCTCACCAACGTACCCGTACGCCAAGATTACCGATCAAGCCGTTCAGGTCATTGTCATCCACGTCACTGCTGTAATCGGCACTGACGAACAGCGCCACCCTTGGCGTAATTCGCGCCACCAGGCCCAGACCCACTTCGACGGTGGGCGAGTTGCGCCCGCTGCTGATCTTGTCGACCTTGTCCAGGCTCACCGTGGCGGCGTTGGAAAAGTCATACCAGACGTTGGTCCGCACAAAGGGCTGGATGGGCATGCCGCTCACCACGTAATTCGCGGACAACTTCGCGCCGACCCGGCCGCTCCAGCCAGGTTGCCCGTCGAGCGCAGTGGCCTGGCCGACGGCGAAGTACTGTTGGTTGATGACCTGTGCCTGTGGCTCGATCACCCAGTGCTTGCCCAGGCCGATGGGAAAGCCGCCTCCCACCGACAGGACCACACCGCGCGCGTCGTCACTGATGGGCGCGCCTTGGGCGTTGTGCCCGCTGGCGTCGAACCGGGTGCTTTTGGCCATGGCATCCACATGCCAGCCCCGGTCATGGCTCAGGCGCCAGTAGACCCCGGTGCTGTCGCCTTCCGCAGGTACCGTCGAATACTTGCCTGCTGTTTGTGCACGCTTGATGGCCGGGCCGCTTTGCGGGTCGCTGTGGCCGACGAACACCTCGGTGCGGTAGGCGGAGGAGGTAGCGGGCGTCCTTGCTCCCAGGCCGTCGAGGCTCACCTTCGGCATGCTGAACATCGGCGTGTCGTAGAACAGGGATGGATCGAGGTCTTCCAGTTCCAGGGCATCCGCCGGGGCAGCCAGCAGCAGCGAGGCGGACATGGCCAGGAACAAGGAGTCAAGGCCGGACGGGTTGGACGCTGTTTTCATGACGTTCTCCTCAAGATGACAGCCAAGGGTCTGGCCTGATGTCACGGCTCGAGGAGGGGCGACCCAAACCAGCAAAACGAAGCCTGTCCGCGCGAAAAGGCGCGGGCTAGAGGCTCGGATTGAGTGTGGAGCGATGCTGCTAAGGTTCAGTCAAGGAGAGCGGGGGCGGGGCGTCAAGATTTTGTGAAAAGGCTTTGAAGGGATTGTTCTTGGATACAAGCCCATGAAAATAAACGCTCTTTTATTTTCGATATAGATCCTTGGTCTTTCAGCAGGGGTTGCTATTTCGAATCGTTGCAGGAGCGTGGCAAGCCACGCTCCTGCCGCGGTCATGCCTCCTCGTCCCGCACCAGTTCCAGCAACACCAGGCTGCGCCCGGTCACTTCGTACGGGCTGCCAAACGCCAGCTTCGGCGATTTGCGTCGCTTCGGTTGGTTGGTATCGATCAGCGCGCTCCAGTACTCGCCCTGGGGCACCTCGGGCAAGGTGAAGGGCACGGTGTCGTGGTGTGCATTGACGATCAACAGCAAGGTGGCGTCCGCCCCCGGCTTGCGGATCCCGGTGACCTGGGCGCGTCCGTCCATCAACATGCCCAGGCAGCGGCCATTGGCGTCTTCCCACTGCTCGACGCTCATTTCGTTGGCATCCGGCGCCAGCCAGGTGACGTCCTTGACCCCGATCGCTTCGTTGTAGTCGCCCACCAGGAAGCGCGCCCGGCGCAGGATCGGATAGCTCTGGCGCAGCCGGGTCAGGCGCTTGACGAAGGCCAGCAGTTCCTTGCCGTCTTCGTCCAGGTCCCAGTTGATCCAGCCGATCTCACTGTCCTGGCAATAGGCATTGTTGTTGCCGTGCTGGGTGCGGCTGAACTCGTCGCCGGCGACGATCATCGGCGTGCCCTGGGCCAGCAGCAGGGTGGCGAACAGGTTGCGCATCTGGCGCAGGCGCAGGGCGTTGATTTCCGGGTCGTCCGTCGGGCCTTCGACACCGTGGTTCCAGGACAGGTTGTTGTTGCTGCCGTCCTGGTTGTTTTCGTCGTTGTCCTCGTTGTGCTTGTCGTTGTACGAAACCAGGTCGCGCAGGGTGAAGCCATCATGGGCGGTGATGAAGTTGACCGATGCGTAAGGCCGGCGACCACGGCGGTTGAACAGCTCGCCGGAGGCGGTCATGCGCGCGGCGAAATCGGCCAGTTGGCCTTCGTCGCCTTTCCAGAACGCCCGCACGGTATCGCGGAAGCGGTCGTTCCATTCCGCCCAGCCCGGGGCGAAGTTGCCCACCTGGTAGCCGCCCGGGCCGCAGTCCCAGGGCTCGGCGATCAGCTTGACCTGGCGCAGCAAAGGGTCCTGGCGGCAGGCCACGAGGAAGCTGTGGCGCTCGTCGAAGCCCTCGTGGTAACGGCCGAGAATGGTCGCCAGGTCGAAGCGGAAACCGTCCACATGCATCTCGCCGGCCCAGTAGCGCAGCGAGTCGGTGACCAGCTGGAGGACGCAGGGATGGCTGAGGTCGAGGGTGTTGCCGGTGCCGGAATCGTTGATGTAGTAACGCTTGTCATCGGGCATCAGGCGGTAGTACGAGGCGTTGTCGATACCGCGCATGGACAGGGTCGGGCCAAGCTCGTTGCCCTCGGCGGTGTGGTTGTAGACCACATCGAGGATCAGCTCCAGGCCGGCATCGTGCAGGTGCGCGACCATCTCCTTGAACTCGGCGATCTTGCCCTTGGCCAGGTAACGCGGATGGGGGGCGAAGAAGGCGATGCTGTTGTAGCCCCAGTAGTTGTTCAGGCCTTTTTGCAGTAGGTGCTGGTCGTTGACGAAGGCATGGATCGGCAGCAGCTCGATGGCGGTTACGCCGAGGTCCTTGATGTGCCCGATCAGGTCGTCGTTCATCAGCCCGGCGAAGGTGCCGCGGGCGGCATCGGGCACGGACGGATGGCGCATGCTGATGCCGCGCACGTGGGCTTCGTAGACGATGGTCTTTTCCCAGGGCGTGCCCACACGGCGGTCGCGGCCCCAGGTGTAGGCCGGGTCGATGACCTTGCACTTGGGTACATAGGGCGCGCTGTCACGTTCATCGAAGCTGAGGTCGCCGTCCGGGTGGCCGATGGTATAGCCGAACAGCGCCTCCGACCATTTGAGGCTGCCCACCAGTTGCTTGGCATAGGGGTCGATCAGCAGCTTGTTAGGGTTGAAGCGATGGCCGTTGTGCGGCTCGTACGGGCCGTGCACGCGGTAGCCGTAGATCAGGCCGGGATGGGCATCGGGCAGGTAGCCGTGGAAGATCTCGTCGGTGTACTCGGGCAGCTCGATGCGCTCGATCTCGGTTTCGCCGCTGGCGTCGAACAGGCACAGCTCGACCTTGGTGGCGTTGGCCGAGAAGATGGCGAAGTTGACCCCTAGGCCATCCCAGGTCGCACCGAGGGGGAAGGGCAGGCCTTCACGGATGCGCGAGGGTTCGGTGTGTACGTTTGCGGGTTTTTCTTGACGACGGCTCATGGGTCACCTGAAGCGATTCTAGGGGTACAGGAGGCCTGCACGACAGCCCGGAGGCTGTCGCGTGTGGCGGATCAAACGATTTGGAAGCCCGGGATCAGAGCGGGGCGGGTTTCTTCGGTGCGCGCGGTTTTTTCGCCGCCGCCGCCGGCTTGCTCACGGCAGGCTTGCTGCCCAGGCTCGCAGCCGGTTCGGCCTTGGGCTTGGCCGCGGCCCTGGGCTTGGCCGGCGTGCTGGCGGCCTTGCCCGCCGTCTTGCCGGCGGACTTGGCTTGCGGCGCCAGGGCTTCGGCCTCGGCCAGCTTGCGCGCCATGTCCCAATGGCGCTCTTCCTGACCTTCGGGTTTGCCTTCCGACTCCCAGATCTGGTACGCGAATTCGCGTATGCGTTTTTCTTCGACACTCATGGCTAGGCTCCTGATGACTCGATGCGATCGATAAAGAGATTCACGGGAAAGTGTTCCAGCGCGCTGTTCAGCCACAGCTCTCTGTTGTGTGTGACTACGCGCTGCTCGAAAAGTCCCGAACAGTTGCTGGCAGGCAGTTCGAACGGCAACAGCACCCGCGTGTCGTCCCAGTTCTGCGCCGGGATCAGCGGTTGCGCCTGGCCACCGAGCAGGCCGGCGGCCAGGCGTGGCACGACGACCACCGCCTGTTGCCCGTCGTGCACACGGGCGAAGGCCAGGACACGCTCGGCATGCTTGCCAAGCACCTGCAGCGGCAGATAGTCACCGTGCAGGAACAGGTCCGGGAAGCGTTGGCGGCGCTCCAGCACCTGGCCGATCAAGGCTTGCTTGACCCGCCCGTCGCGCCACTGGCCGAGCAGTTCGCCGACGGGCAGGTCCTCGCCCAGGGCCTGGCGCCGGGCGCTGAAGTCCACGGGACGGCGATTGTCCGGGTCGACCAGGCTGAAGTCCCAGAATTCGGCACCCTGGTACAGGTCCGGGATACCCGGGGCGGTCATGCGCAGCAAGGTCTGCACCAGGCTGTTGAGCGCACCCGGGCAGGCCAGCGCCAGTGCCGCTTCGGCGATGGAGCGACGCAGTTGCTGGCATTGGTCATCCAGCAGGATGGCGTCGAGGAAGGCCGCACAGGCCGCTTCGTAAGGCTCGTTGTTGGCGCTCCAGCTGCTGCGCAGCTTGGCTTCGCGCAGCGCCTTGACCTGCCACTGCCGCAGGCGCTCGGCATAGCCGCGCAGGCCGGCGTCGTCGTTCGGGTCGAGGTCCAGCGGCCAGCTGCCAAGCAGGGTCTGGTAGAGCATCAGTTCGTCACCGGCCGAGGGCGCCGGGCCGTCGGCCAGTGCTTGGCGCAGCGGTGTGGCGAGCTCGCGCCAGTGTTCGACGCGATGGGCATACCACTCCGGCCGCTCGCTGATCACCGCCAGCCGCGCGCGCATGTCTTCGCCGCGCTTGTGGTCGTGGGTGGCGGTGGCCAGCAGGTTGCCCGGAAACGCCGCCAGGCGTTGCAGGCAGTGGGCGTGAAAGACGGCGGGCGACGCGCTGAAGCGCTCGGCATCGAAGCCGACGTCGTTGCGCGACAGCAGTACCGCCGAACGATAGAAGGCGGTGTCCTCGACCGCCTTGGCGGCGGTGGGCGAGGTCAGTTGCTGGAAGCGCACGCAGGCATGGCGCAACTGTTTGCGCGCCCGTCCCGGCGGCAGGCTGCGCCAAGGCTCGCCGCCGAGCCAGCGTTGCAGGTAGTCGAGGACGTTGGCATCGGCATCGCCCAGGCTGGCCCGCGCCTGCTCCAGGGCCTGCTGGAAGAAAGCCTCGTCCTCGGCAGGGCGGCCACAGGGGCCGATGTAGGTGCGGTACACCGGGTAGTGCTCGACCAGCGCCTGCAATGCCCGGCGAATGGCGCCGAGGGTCAGGTCGCGACTCATCACATCGTTGCGGGCGACCTGCAACAGAGCCTGGGCCACCGACTCGAAATCACCGGCCAGGGTGCCCTGCAACACCAGTTGACGCGCCTGGCGCACTTCGTCGGCGAAGGCCGGACGCTCGCTGAGGTCCTGCCATAGCGCGGTCAGCGCAGCTTCGCCGGCCGGGTCGTGCTGCAACAGCGAGACCTGGTTCATGAATTCGTAGCCCGTGGTGCCGTCCACCCCCCAGTCGCGGTGCAGGCGCTCATCGGCGCCGAGGATCTTCTCGACATAGATCGGCAGATGCTCCAGCGCCGCGTCCAGCGGTCGCCCGGCGAGCAGGGCGGTGGTGCGCCGGCGCAGCTTGCGGCAGTAGCCGCGCGGGTCGGCCAGGCCGTCGATATGGTCGATGCGCAGGCCGTCCACCAGGCCCCGGGCGATCAGTTCGAAGACCTTGCCGTGAGTGGCTTCGAACACGGCCGGTTTCTCCACCCGCAGGCCGCCCAGCTCGTTGACGTCGAAGAAGCGTCGCCAGTTGATATCGTCGGCGGCCGTGCGCCAGCTTGCCAGCCGGTAGTGCTGGCGTTCGAGAAGGGCGTGCAGGCGCTGGAAACCTTCGGGCTGGCGCGAGTCGAAGCCCTCCAGCAAACGCTCGATATCCACCGCGTGCTGGGCATTGCGCGCCAGCCCGGCCAGCGCGTGCAGCAGCGCTTCGGCCTCGTCCGGGTTGGCGCAGGCAGCGAAGCGTCCGGCCAGCTCGCGCAGCTCGCTTAACTGGCTGCCGGCGAGGATCAGGCCGTAGTCCGCTGGGCTGATGGGGAAGCGATGGTCGTGGTGGTGGATAAGGAAGTGTCCGCTGGCAGCGTCGAACCGCAGCGGCGCGGCGCCTTGCTGCAGGACCTTGCCGTAGTCGTCGGCGAGGAAGGGCAGGAGCAGTTGGCCTTCGAGCAGCGGATCCGGGGAGTGCCACTGGATATCGAAGAACTCGGCATAGCGGCTGCGCCGGCCCCAGGCCAGCAGGTCCTGCCACCAGCGGTTGTGTTCGCCGCCCACGGCCATATGGTTGGACACGATATCCAGCAGCAGGCCCATGCCGTGCTGGCGCAGGGCGGCCACCAGCCGTTCAAGGGCCGCTTCGCCGCCCAGCTCCGGGTTGACCCGGGTCGGGTCGACCACGTCATAGCCGTGCATGGAGCCGGGGCGCGCCTCCAGCAGCGGCGACGCATAGACATGGCTGATACCCAGGCGGGCGAAGTAGGGCACCAGCGGCACGGCGTCGTCGAGGGTGAAACCTGCGTGGAATTGCAGGCGCAGGGTCGCGGTCAGGGCTTTCATCGGTCGCGCTCCCAGGCTTGTTCGCGCGCCTGCGCGAGGAGTTCGAGGCGGCGCGCGGCGTCGGCATCGTCGAGCAGCGCCGCGGCCGGGGCGGCGAAGCGCCGGCGCCAGTTGGGATGTCCGTCGATGGTGCCGGGCAGGTTGGGTTGTTCATCGACCCCTAGCAGGTCTTCCAGCGGCAGCAGCACCAACGGGGCGCGGGTATGGCCGAGCAGGCGCACACTGGCGTCGATCACGGCATCGGGGTTCTGCAGCGGGGTGTGATAGTTGCGTTCCAGCAATTGGCCTAGTCCCTTGATTTCGGTCTGTCGGGTGTCGCGCCAGTCGCGTTCGGTGATGGCGTCGATCAGTTGCAGGCGGTGGTTCCAGTCGATGTCCCGGGAGGCCAGCCAGCCGGCCAGCGGCGGCAGGTCGTGGGTGCTGGTGGTGGCCAGGGCGCTGTCGGGCCAGTCGAGGATGGGTTTGAAATGCCCCGGCGGGTCCTGCTCGAAAAGCAATACGCGCATGCCGAGGATGCCCCTGGCCGCGAGCTTTTCCCGCAGGCCCTCGGGCACGGTGCCGAGGTCTTCGCCAAGGATGATCGCCCGGTGGCGTACCGACTCCAGCGCCAGCAGGCGCAGCAGGTCGTCGATCGGGTAATGCAGGTAGGCGCCTTCCTGGGCACTGGCTCCGGCGGGAATCAGCCACAGGCGGTAAAGGCCCATCACATGGTCGATGCGCAGGCCGCCGGCATGGGCCAGGTTGGCCCGCAGCATTTCGATGAAGGCGCGAAAGCCATTGCGCTTGAGGCCCTGCGGCGAGAAGGCGCTGATCCCCCAGTTCTGTCCGGCGCGGTTGAGGATGTCCGGGGGCGCGCCGACATGCACGTTGGCAAGCAACTCGGCCTGCCGGCTCCAGGCCTGGCTACCGGCACCGTCGGCGCCCACGGCGAGGTCGGCGATCAGGCCCACGGCCATGCCCTGGCCACGTGCGGCCTGCTGCACCCGTTGCAGGCCACGGGCTACCAGCCATTGGCAGAACGCGTAGTACTCGATGGCGGCCGGGTAGTGCTCGGCGAACCGTGCCACTTCGAGGCTGCCCGGGTCACGCCAGTCGTCATGCCAGTTGCGCCAGTCGGTACCGATGCCGCGGCTGGCGGCGGCATCGAGCAGGGCTTCGTAACGGCAATGGTCCTCCAGCGGCTGGCCACCGGCCTTGCGAAAGCTTTGGAAATCCTCTCGCAGCGGATGCTCGCCGCGGCTGAAGTCACGGTACAGCGCGCGCAGCAATTTCTGCTTGGCTGCCGCGGCCAGCGGCCAGTCGATCAGCGGCAATTGCTCGAGCTCTTCGAAAGGCTGTTCAAGGGACTCCTTCGCAACCCGTACCACCCGCTCGCCGAGCAGCAGTTCCGGGCTGGCATACAGGGCATTGAAGAACAGGCGGCTGGACGGCGAGTAGGGGCTGAAGGTGTGGCTGTCGTTGGCGAACATCGCATGGGTCGGACTGATCGCCAGCGCGTCGGCGCCGCGTTCGGCAGCGCTGCGGGCCAGGGCTTCGAGGGCCTGGCAGTCGCCGAAGCCGCCATCACCGGGGCGTCGCAGGCTGTACAACTGGGCGCTGATGCCCCAGGCACGGGGCGTGGCCTGGTGCTTCGCGTCGGCCAGGGTGAAGCAGCGCTGCGGCGCCACGGCAACCGTGAAGCCCTCGCCGTTTATGTTCAGGCGGTGGTAACCGATCGGCAAACCGGCCGGCAGCTTGCCATGGGCATCGAGGCGCAGGGCTTGCTCGCTGCCGTCTTCCAAGGTTGCGTGGACCAGGCTGGCGCCGTCGAACCAGCGCGACAGGTCCAGCGGGGCATCGACATCCGCGGTCAGCAGGGGCGGCAGGTGTTGCCCGTCTTCGGCGTCTTCCAGTGCCGCCAGGCTGCTGGCGACGCTGTCCGGATCGTCGGCGGGGTGGCCAAGGGCGCCGAGGATCCGGCGCAGATTGGCTTCGCTGACCTGTTGTGCACGGCCGTTGGCATCTATCCAGTCCACGGCGACGCCAGCGCGTCGGGCCAGATGGTGCAGTTGCAGGTCACTCATGGGGCAGGCTCCGCTGCGGTGGTGGAATCGAGACTGACCAGGGCGCTGTACGGGTGCAGCGTGCCTGGCTGGTGCACTTCTTCAGTGCAGTTGAACAGCGGTTGATAGGTAGCCGGCAGGTGCGTCTGCACCGGATCCGGGCCGAGGTTGAGGTCGATGCGCAGTTCGCTGCCGTTACCCAGGCGCCAGCGGGCACTGACTGCCCTGTCGCCGAGCACCTGTGCACCCAGTGCGCGGGTGCCCGGCAGATGGGGCACCAAGTGCTGGCGACGCAGGTCCAGCAGCCGTTTGTAGAAGGCCTCCCAGTCGTCGCTGTCGGCGTTGCGCCGCGGTCGCGAGTCGAGGAAGGTCTGCAGCGCGTTGGGGTCGGGGATCCGCGCCCTTTGCGCCGGGTCGGCAAAGGCGGCGAAGCCCTTGAACTCGGCGCGGCGGCCTTCGCGCACGGCGTCGGCCAGTTCGTCGTGATGGTCGGTGAAGAACAGGAACGGCGACTCGCTGGCCCACTCGTCGCCCATGAACAGCAGCGGGATCATCGGCGACAGCAGCAGCAGCGTGGTCGCCGCGCGCAACGCCTGGGGCGAACACAGGCTGGACAGGCGCTCGCCCAGGGCGCGGTTGCCGGTCTGGTCGTGGTTCTGCAGGAACAGCACGAAGGCCGTCGGCGGCAGGTGCGCGCTCGGTTCGCCACGGGGCGTGCCGTGGTGGCTGGCCTCGCCCTGGTAGACGAAACCTTCGCCCAGGCAGCGCGCCAGGCGCTCGGTCGGCGCCTGGAAATCCGCGTAGTAGCCTTCCTTCTCGCCGGTCAGCATGACGTGCAGGGTGTTGTGGCCGTCGTCATTCCATTGGCCATCGAAGGCGCTTTCCAGAAGGCTCGCCTGGTTCGCTTCGTTCTCCAGTACCAGCCAGCAATGGCGGTCCTCGCCGCAGTGCTGGCGCACGGCGCTGGACAGCACGCGGAGAAAATCGGGGTCCTCGATGGCATGGACCGCGTCCAGGCGCAGCCCATCGAAGCGGTAGTCGCTGAGCCACATCAGCGCGTTTTCAATGAAGAAGTCCCGCACTTGCGGGCGGCGGAAGTCGATGGCGGCGCCCCAGGGCGTGTGCTTGTCCTCGCGGAAAAAGCGTTCGGCGTAGCGGTGCAGGTAATTGCCATCCGGGCCGAAGTGGTTGTAGACCACATCGAGCATGACCATCAGGCCCAGGCCATGGGCCTGGTCGATCAACGCCATCAGTTCGTCCGGGCTGCCGTAGCTGTGCTGCGGCGCGAAGGGCAGGACGCCGTCGTAGCCCCAGTTGCGCTCGCCGGGAAACTGGTTGATCGGCATCAGCTCGATGGCGGTGATGCCCAGTTCGGCGAGGCGCGGCAGCTCGCGCATGACCCCGGCATAGCCACCGAGCAGCCCGACATGCAGTTCCTGGATGACCGCCTCGGTCCATGGCCGTCCGCGCCACTGCTCATGGCGCCAGGGATGACGCCCGGGCGCGATGACCTGGCTCGGGCCATGCACGCCCTGGGGCTGGAAGCGCGAGGCCGGATCCGGCACCGACAGTTCGCCATCGATCCGGTAGCGGTACAGGGCACCCTGGGCGCAGCGCCGGTGCAGGCGGAACCAGCCGTCGGCCTCGGGGGCCATGGCGAACGTGGCGCCGTCCAGTTCCAGTTCGACGGAACGGGCGTCAGGTGCCCAGAGCGAGAAGCAGGTGCGCTGGCCGTCTTCGACCAGCGCTCCATGGGTGAAGCGCAGGGGCAGTGCCGGCATGGCTCACCCCCGTACGCACGTGGCGCGAACGACCAGGTCCTCGTAGAGCCGGGCGTAGGGTTCCACTGCCTGGCACCAGTTGAAGGGTTGGGTCATGGCCAGGCAGCGCATGGCGTTGAGCAGCGGCTTTTTCTCGAACACGTAGAAGGCCCGGCCCAGGGCTTCGCGATAGCTCTCGACGGTGGATTCGTCGAAGAGGAAGCCGGTTACGCCGTTTTCGATGGTGTCGGCCAGGCCGCCGGTGTTGCGGGCGATCGGCAACGAGCCAAAGCGCTGGGCGTACATCTGGCTCAGGCCACAAGGTTCGTAGCGTGACGGCATCAGCAGGAAGTCGCTGCCGGCGAACATGCGCCGGGCATCGGTTTCGTTGAAGCCGATGCGCACGCCGATCCGGCCCGGGAAGCGCAGGGCCAGCTCGCGCATGGCCTGTTCCTCTTCGGGCTCGCCGCGGCCGATCACCGCGAGCTGGCCGCCCTGCTGGACGATGTACTCGGCCACGCCCAGGGTCAGGTCCAGGCCCTTCTGGTAGACCAGGCGCGAAACCACGGCGAACAGCGGCCCGGTGGAAGGCTCCAGGCCGAACAGCTCGCGTACCTGGGTGGCGTTGGCCGCTTTGCCTTCCCAGTCGTTCAGGCCGAAATTATGTTGCAGGTGGCTGTCGGTGGCCGAGTTCCAGCTCTCGTCGATGCCGTTTGGGATACCGCTCAGCAGCCCTTGCTGGGCCTTGCTGGCGAGGAAGCCGTCGAGTCCGCAGCCGAACGCCGGCGTGGTGATTTCGCGGGCGTAGGTGGCGCTGACCGTGGTGATGTGGCTGGAGTAGGCCAGGCCCGCCTTGAGGAACGACAGCTTGCCGTAGAACTCCATGCCTTCCTGTTGCAGCGCATGCTCGGGAATCGCCAGCTCCGGGCAGCAGCCCAGGCTGTGCACGCCCTGATAGGCAAGGTTATGGATGGTGAACAGGGTCGGCGTGTTCAGGCCGCGCCAGTGCATGTAGGCGGGGGCCAGGCCCGCGGGCCAGTCGTGGGCATGGATCAGTTCGGGCGTCCAGTGGACCATGCCTTCGCCGGCGGCGATTTCCGCCGCCGCCAGGCCCAGGCGGGCAAAGCGGATATGGTTGTCCGGCCAGTCGCGACCGTTGTTGGCGCCGTACGGCGTGCCTTCGCGCTGGTACAGCTCGGGGCAGATCAGCACGTAGATGACCAGGCCGTCGGGCAGGTCCATGCGCCCGATCTGGCAAGGCGGCAGGGCGGCATGGCCACCGAGGTGGCCGACCACATGGATGGGGTAGTCGCTGTCCATGACCTGGGGGTAGCCCGGAATCAGCACCCGCACATCGTGCAAATGGCGCAGGGCGCGGGGCAGGGCGGCGGAGACGTCGCCAAGGCCGCCGGTCTTGACCAGGTCGGCGATTTCCGAAGTGACGAACAAGACTTTGCGTTTGTGCCGGTTCTGCCTGTTATCGCCAATGAAGCCACGGCCGGTGGTGACGATATCACTGCCCACGGGGGCGCTGGTGTCTGGATTGAACTGCGGTTCGACAGCGGCACTGATCATTTAACTTCTCTCCGTCCCTTGTACTGATGGGCGATTCGCCCGAATTCGATGCCTGTATCCCTTCTCTCTTTTTCTGCTGGCGGTGTTGCGTCCCTGTCGTCCGTGCAAGCGCTGCGCCAATCGGCGCTCCAGCCGTTGACGAGGTGACGAAGGGTAGAGATGGGCGGGCCGCGTCCGGAATGCCGGAAACGATGACCTACTTGAATTCCTGACTGGCCGGTTTCACGGAAGGTTCAAACTTTTTTGGATGGTGCTTCCGTGCGGCTGGCAGGCAGGATTGATGAGTGTAGGAGACGCTGGGGGTGGGCGTGACCCGTTGGTCACAATTTTGCGTTCGGGGCAGGGAGAGGGGGCCTATCACGGTATCTGAATAGTGATGGTCACTATTTGCACGCCGGGAGATCTTCAGCGTTCTCCAGATCGAGCGCCGCCCGCGCGGCGCTCGATCTCAAGGGCGCCGGAAAAGTCATGACAAGCACCTGCCAGCCCTGATGCGATCTACTGGCGGGCTTTCTACCTCAAAAGATATGCAGAAACCCATGCCTATTGCGGCCTAGCCGAGGATCGCCTTCATCTTGTCGCGCAACTGATCGATGCCGAATGGCTTGCTGATCATGTGCATGCCTTCGGGCAGGTCGATGCTCTGCCCATAGCCGCTGGCGAACATGATCGGTAGCTGCGGCCGCAATTCGCGGGCCTGGCGGGCCAGTTCCTTGCCGTCGATACCGGGCAGGCCGACATCGGTGAGCATCAGCGCGAACTGCTGCCCACTGCGCAGCAGTGCGAGGGCTGTTTCCCCGTCTTCTGCTTCCGTGACCTCGTATCCCAGTTCCTCAAGTACGTCGAGCATCAGCATGCGCACGATGTTGTCGTCTTCAACGACCAGAAGCGGGAGGGTGTCGGGCATGGGTGACTCCTGAGGCAATGATGGTTACTCACTCTGTAAGCGGCACGCGGCTGGAAGTTCCCGGGGGCGACCTGGTTGAGCATAGCGGGGCCGTGATAATGCACGGAACGAATCCGGACGTCATGCCTCAAATGCTGGCTTTATGCCCTGCCAATAGCCGCGAAGACGGATAGACTGGGACATCAGCGCCGTTCCGGTCGCGCTCGCGCCCGACCCAAAGCCCAGAAAACAATTGTCACACTCTGCCGCATGGACCAACAGATGAATCAATCAAGCCCTATCGACCAGCAGCGCTTCCAGAAGCTGTTGGTGCGCAACATCAGCCTGCCCCTGGGAGTGGGGCTGCTGAGTGCCGTGGTGTTCGTTGCGGTGATTGCGTACCTGCTTTCGGTGATCCAGTGGGTCGGGCATACCGACCGGGTGATCAACAACGCCAACGAGTCGCTCAAGCTGTCCATCGACAAGGAAACCGGCATGCGTGGTTTCCTGCTTACCGGGGAAGAACACTTCCTCGACCCTTACGAACTGGCCAAGCCGCGTATCGCGGCGCAGATGAATACCCTGCGCGAGCTGGTGGCGGATAACCCGGTCCAGCTCGATCGCCTCAGCCGCCTCGAAGCCCTGCAGGCCGAATGGAATGCCTTCGGCAAGGAAATGATCGACCGGCGTCGCAATGGCGACGATTACCGCTCCGACATCGAGGCCGGTCGTGGCAAGCGCCTGACCGACCAGATCCGCAAGGAATACGAGGACTTCGTCGCCCTGGAACAGCGCCTGCGGGCCGAGCGCAACGAGCAGGTGAGCACCACCACCTGGGTGTCGATTTCCCTGTACCTGCTGTTCGTCGTGGTGGTGAGCGGCCTGCTGGCCTGGGTCGGGCGGCGCGACCTGGTCAACCTGTCGCGCAGCTACCAGGCCAATATCGATGCCCAGGAGCGCTCCACCCAGCGCCTGGAGCAACAGGCCTGGATCCGGAGCGGGCAGACCCAACTGGCCGAGCGTGTGCTGGGGCAGCAAACGCTGCCGACCCTCGGGCACAACATCCTGCAGTTCTTCTCCAACTACCTCGGCAGCGTGGTCGCTGCGCTGTACGTGCGCGACGAGTTCGACAACCTGCATCGCGTCGCCAGCTACGGCTTTTCCCGCGACCAGGAAGCCCTCGACCAGGTGGTCGGCCCTCGTGAGGGCCTGGTCGGCCAGGTGCTGGTGCAAAATCGCTTGCTGGCCCTGGAGGAAGTGCCGCAGGACTACTTCAAGGTCAGTTCGGGCCTGGGCGACGGCCTGCCGCGCAGCGTGATGCTGATGCCGATGACCCATGACGGGCAGATCAACGGGGTGATCGAACTGGGCTTCCTGCGCCCGCTGAACCCGCGCGACCATGAGCTGCTGGAGCGGGTTGCCGGCAACCTCGGCACCTCCATCGAAAGCGCCCGCTATCGTCAGCGCCTGCAGGAAGTGCTGGCCCAGACCCAACAGCTCAACGAGGAGCTGCAGGTCCAGCAGGAAGAGCTCAAGACCGCCAACGAAGAGCTCGAGGAGCAGTCGCGGGTGCTCAAGGAGTCCCAGGCCCATCTGGAAACCCAGCGTGCCGAGTTGGAGCAGACCAACGAGCAACTGGCCGAGCGTACCGAAGCCCTGGCCTCGCAGCGCGACGCCCTGGACATCAAGAACAACGAACTCAACGAAGCGCAGATCCAGTTGCAGGAACGTGCCGAGGAGCTGCAGCGGTCGAGCAAATACAAGTCGGAGTTCCTCGCCAACATGTCCCACGAGCTGCGTACGCCGCTCAACAGCACGCTGATCCTGGCCAAGCTGCTGGCCGAGAACCCGCAGGACAACCTCAGCGACGAGCAGGTCAAGTACGCCGAGTCGATCTACTCTGCCGGCAACGACCTGCTCAACCTGATCAACGACATCCTCGATATCGCCAAGGTCGAGGCCGGCAAGCTCGACGTGCGTGCCGAGACCTTCCAGGTGGCGCGCCTGGCCGATGGCCTGCGCGGGCTGTTCGAGCCGCTGGCGGCGGACAAGGGCCTGGCCTTCGCCGTCAACGTCGAGCCGCAGGTGCCGGCGACCCTGTACTCCGATCGCCAGCGCCTGGAGCAGATCCTCAAGAACCTGCTGTCCAACGCGCTCAAGTTCACCGAGCAGGGCCAGGTCAGCCTGACCGTGGCCGCGCAGCCCGGCGGCGTGGTGTTCCGCGTGCAGGACAGCGGCATCGGCATTGCCGCCGATCAGCAGCAGGCGATCTTCGAAGCGTTCCACCAGGCCGACGGCACCACCAACCGCCGCTACGGCGGAACCGGCCTGGGCCTGTCGATCTCCCGTGACCTGGCGCGCCTGCTCGGTGGCGAGATCGAAGTGCAGAGCACTCCGGGGCAGGGCAGCGTATTCAGCCTGAGCCTGCCGGAAAGCTACGAGCCCATCGTCGACCAGACGCCATCGCTGGCGCCTGTTCGTGCGCAGCCGCTGGTACCGGCCGTGCCGACCCCGGCACCGCGGGTGGCGGCGCAGGGCGTGCCGCCGGCCGAGGGCGCGGTGCGTCGCCTGGCTTTCGAGGACGACCGGCACAAAGCGCCGTTCAGCAAGCGTTGCATCCTGGTGATCGAGGACGAGCCGAACTTCGCCCGCATCCTCTTCGACCTGGCCCACGAGCTGGGCTACAACTGCCTGGTCGCCCATGCCGCCGACGACGGCTTCGACCTGGCCGAACGCTTCGTCCCCGACGCCATCCTGCTGGACATGCGCCTGCCCGACCACTCCGGCCTGACCGTGCTGCAACGTCTCAAGGAACAGGCCGCGACCCGACACATCCCGGTGCACGTGATTTCCGTCGAGGACCGTATCGAGACCGCGCTGCACATGGGCGCGGTGGGCTATGTGGTCAAGCCCACCAGTCGCGAGGAGCTGAAAACCGTCTTCGCCCGCCTCGAAGAAAAACTGACCCAGAAGCTCAAGCACATCCTCCTGGTCGAGGACGACGACCTGCAGCGCGAGAGCATTGCCCGCCTGATCGGCGACGACGATGTGCAGATCACCGCCGTGGGTACCGCCCAGGAGGCCCTGGAACTGCTCAAGGCGCACATCTACGACTGCATGGTGATCGACTTCAAGCTGCCGGACATGCCGGGCAACGAACTGCTCAAGCGCATGACCGTCGACGAGATCCAGTCTTTCCCGCCGGTGATCGTCTACACCGGGCGTAACCTGAGCCGCGATGAAGAGACCGAACTGCTCAAGTATTCGCGCTCGATCATCATCAAGGGCGCCCGCTCGCCGGAGCGGCTGCTGGACGAAGTGACACTTTTCCTGCACAAAGTCGAATCGACGCTGTCCCACGAAAGGCAACGCATGCTGCGCACCGCGCGCAGCCGCGACAAGGTCTTCGAAGGACGCAGGATCCTCCTGGTGGACGACGATGTGCGTAATATCTTCGCCCTGACCAGTGCTTTGGAGCACAAGGGCGCCCTGGTGGAGATCGCGCGCAACGGTCGCGAGTCCATCGAACGCCTGGAGGAGCAGGGCGGTGATATCGACCTGGTGCTGATGGATGTGATGATGCCGGAGATGGATGGTTTCGAGGCGACCCGCCTGATCCGCAAGGACCCGCGCTGGCGCAAGCTGCCGATCATCGCCGTCACCGCCAAGGCAATGAAAGACGATCAGGAACGCTGCCTGCAGGCAGGCGCCAACGACTACCTGGCCAAGCCGATCGACCTTGACCGGCTGTTCTCCCTGATCCGCGTGTGGCTGCCGCAACTGGAGCGAATTTGACTAGCGAGCGTAATACCGACATCGAAATCCGCCTGCTGATCGAGGCCATCTACCTCAAGTACAGCTACGATTTCCGCGACTACTCCGGCGCTTCGATCAAGCGCCGGATCCTGCATGCCGTGCGCCAGTTCGACTGCGCCACGGTGACCGCGCTGCAGGAGAAGGTGCTGCATGACCCGGGCATCTTCCTGCAATTGCTGCAGTACCTGACCATCCCGGTCAGCGAGATGTTCCGCGACCCCAGCCACTTCCTCGCGCTGCGCCGTGAGGTGGTCCCGCACCTGAAGACCTGGCCGTCGATCAAGATCTGGATCGCCGGCTGCAGCACCGGCGAAGAGGTGTATTCCATGGCCATCCTGCTGCGCGAGGAAGGCTTGCTGGAGCGCACCATCATCTACGCCACGGACATCAACCCCAACTCCCTGGAGAAGGCCAAGCAGGGCATCTACAGCATGGACGCCATGCGCACCTACGAGCGCAACTACGTGGCTGCCGGCGGTACCCGGGCATTCAGCGACTACTACACCTGTGCCTACGGCAACGCCATCATGGACGGCAGCCTGCGGGAAAACGTGACCTTCGCCGACCACAGCCTGGCCACCGATAGCGTGTTCTCCGAAACCCAGTTGGTGTCGTGCCGCAACGTGCTGATCTATTTCAACAAAGACCTGCAGGATCGCTCCTTCGGGCTGTTCCATGAGTCCTTGTGCCACCGCGGGTTCCTCGTTCTGGGCAGTAAGGAGACCCTGGATTTTTCCGCCTATGCCAAACGTTTCGAGGCGCTGGTCAAGCCCGAACGGATCTACCGCAAGCTATGAGGCGCATCGAAGCGATCGTCATGGGCGCCTCGGCCGGCGGGGTCAGCGCGTTGCTGACAGTAATGGCCTGCCTGCCCAGGTTCTATCGCCTGCCGCTGATCTGCGTGCTGCACCTGCCCGATGACCACGACAGCCGCCTGGCCGAGGTCTTCGCCCGCAGGCTGGGACGGCCGGTGGTGGAGGCGCGGGACAAGGAAAGCATCGAGGCGGGGATGATCTACGTTGCCGGGCCCGGCTATCACCTGTCGGTGGAGCGTGACCGCAGCCTGTCCCTGAGCCAGGAGGAGCGCGTGCACTTCTCCCGCCCGTCGATCGATATCCTCTTCGAATCCGCCGCCGACGCCTATGGGGCAAACCTCGCCGGAGTATTGCTGACCGGGGCCAATGAAGATGGTGCCGCCGGTCTGGCACGAATCAGCCAGTACGGTGGTCTGAGCATCGTCCAGGACCCGGCCGAAGCCCAGGTCCCGGCCATGCCGGAGGCAGCGCTGGCGCTGCATCGGCCCGACCATATACTCCCTTTGAATGGCATCGGGCATTTGCTCGCCAAGCTGGAATCACAAGAATGCTGAGCCACATCCAAGCCAAACTGCTGATCGTCGACGATCTTCCGGAAAACCTGCTGGCGCTCGAAGCGCTGATCAAGGCCGAGGATCGCGAGGTCTACCAGGCAGGCTCCGCCGACCAGGCCCTGTCGCTGCTGCTCGAGCACGAATTCGCCCTGGCCATCCTCGATGTGCAGATGCCCGGCATGAACGGTTTCGAGCTGGCCGAGCTGATGCGCGGGATGGAGAAAACCAAGCACATCCCCATCGTCTTCGTCAGCGCCGCCGGGCGCGAGATGAACTATGCGTTCAAGGGCTATGAGAGCGGCGCGGTGGACTTCCTGCACAAGCCGCTGGATACCCTGGCGGTGAAGAGCAAGGTCAAGGTCTTCGTCGAGCTGTATCGCCAGCGCAAGGCCCTCGACCGTCAGGTCCAGGCCCTGGCGCGCAGCCAGCAGGAGCAGCAGCAACTGCTCGAACAGCTGCAGGTGGCACGGGGCGAGCTGGAGCGGGCCGTGCGCATGCGCGACGACTTCATGTCGATCGTGTCCCACGAGGTGCGTACGCCGCTCAACGGGCTGATCCTGGAGACCCAGCTGCGCAAGCTGCACCTGTCCCGGGACAACGCCGACGCCTTCACCCTCGACAAGATGCGGGCCATGGTCGAGCGCGACGAGCGCCAGATCAACAGCCTTATCCGGCTGATCGAGGACATGCTCGATGTGTCGCGGATCCGCACCGGCAAATTGTCCATCAGCCCGTCGCGCTTCAACCTGACCCAACTGGTCGGTGGCCTGGTGGAGAACTTCGCGGCCCAGGCCGCGGCGGTCGGTTCGGTCATCGAACTGGAAGTTGCCGGGCCGCTGGAAGGCATCTGGGACGAGTTCCGCATCGAACAGGTGATTGCCAACCTGCTCAGTAACGCCTTGCGTTACGGTGCCAAACGGCCGGTGCAGGTGCGCGTGCTGGAAGACCAGGGCATGGCCTGCGTCGAAGTGCGCGACCAGGGCATCGGCATCAGCCCGGAGAACCAGCGGCGGATCTTCCAGCAGTTCGAACGGGTCGCCTCCAACCACAGCGTCGCCGGGCTCGGCCTGGGGCTGTATATCTCCGAACAGATCGTCCTGGCCCACGGCGGGCGCATTTCGGTCAGCAGTGCCGAAGGCGAGGGTGCGACGTTCCGCGTGCATCTGCCGCTGGTATGCGATGTGCATGAACAAAATGATGAAAGTGGTCGCTCCGAAGCAACCTCTGCGTAGCCCCGGGGTCAGTATGGTCATCATCACCCGAATGAAAAGAATCAAGGCGTTGGCATGAGCGTAGATGCGCAAGATGTAGTACTGGTCGTCGAGGACGAGCCGGTTATCCGTATGGTCCTCAATGACTACCTGTCGGGGGAGGGCTACCGCGTCCTCCTGGCCGAGGATGGCGCCCAGGCGTTCGAGATCCTCGCCAGCAAGCCGCACCTGGACCTGATGGTCACCGATTTCCGCCTGCCCGGCGGAATCTCCGGGGTCGACATCGCCGAACCGGCGGTCAAGCTGCGGCCTGACCTGAAGGTTATCTTCATCAGCGGCTATCCGGCGGAAATCCGCGAATCCGGCAGCCCCATCGCCTTCCGCGCGCCAATCCTGGCCAAGCCGTTCGACCTCGATAGCCTGCGCGAACAGATCCAGGCGCTGCTGGCCTGAGCATCAGCTTGTTCGTACGCGCTGAGTCGATTTCCCTTATACCCCGCGATTGCGCGGGGTGATCCGATCGGTTCCTTGTTCTCACGACACAGGAACCGTCATGAATCCGACACTCCCTCCGCGACATCAGGACATCACTCTCCACCTTGGGCTGTTCTTCGACGGCACCGGCATGAACCTGCATAACAGCGGGCAAGACGGGGCTGGCAGCTATGCCAGGGGCAAAAGCAATGTGGCACGGCTGTTCGAGCGCTACCGGCACAGCCTGCATGTGCCCGCCGATGCACGGCAGGCTGCGCTGGCCTTGTACATCGAAGGTATCGGCACTGCGTGCGGCGAGCCCGACGCCATGTTCACCCAGGCTACCGGGCGGGGCGCCTCCGGCGTGGCCGCGCGGGTAGCACAGGTGCCGAGCCAGGTCGAGGCGTTGCTCCAGCGTTTCCTGGTGGCCAACCCGTCGCTGGCGGTTTCGGGCATCAAGCTCGATCTGTTCGGATTCAGTCGTGGCGCCGCGGCCGCACGGCACCTGGCCAACGACCTGCAGGGGCTGCGCAGCGTCTGCGGTGATCTGCCGGTGAGCCTGAATTTCATCGGTCTGTTCGACACGGTGGCCAGCATCATCGCGCCGCTCAAGGGCAACCTGAGCGCGGCCAATGCCGACTTTGACGGCTTGCGCCTGGCCCTGCGCGCCAATCAGGCGCGGCGGGTGGTGCATCTGGTGGCGGCGGATGAGCGGCGTTTGAATTTCCCCCTGGTTGCCGGGCCGGACGACCGGCTGTTGCCTGGGGATCACTGCGATATCGGCGGGGGCTATCGGGACGGGCTCGAGCGTCTGGTGCTGGAGCGGCCATTCAGCAGCCTTGAGTGGGCGCATGTGCCGCTGGAAAAGACCCGGGCCTGGCAACTGGCGAGCCAGTGCCTGGAGCGTCGTCGCCAGGAATGGGAGGCACTGGGGCTGAGCGTGCAGCTGCAAAGTCGCAGCATCGATCAGCCTTTCCTGCCCAAGCGCGATATCCAGCGGGAAAAGCGGGTGAGGGTGTGGATTCAGGGGGAGCGCCAGGTGAGTGGCGCGTTGTCGCGCGTGTACCTGCGCTTGATGCATGAGCGGGCGGTGCAGGCCGGCGTGCCGCTGGAACCGGACGACTGGACCTTGCCCGAAGAGTTGCAGGCCATCGCCGCCAAGGTGCTCGGCGGGCAGGCGCCGGATGCGCAGGAGATCGGCCTGCTACGGCGTCGCTACATCCATTGCTCGGCCAACTGGAACGCAGAGCTGTATTCGGACAGTCCGCTGCTGGACAGCCTGTTCATCGACCGGCCTACGGCGGACGGGGTCAGGGTGGTTCATTCGGTCATCGAATGAGCAGGGCTCCGTCGCTGACAACGCCGGTTCCCAGGCGTTGCCGGCGACGGAGCCGGCTGCATCAGCCAGGCGTCAGCACCCTGAGCGCATTGCGGTAGAAGAACTTCTCCACCACCTCATCCCTGAAGCCCAGGCGCTGCGCATCCTCGATGCTCTGCCCGATCGGGCGGAAGGTATACGAGGAGCCGAACAGCAACTGGTCGCCCAGGAAGCCGTTGGCTGCTTGCACGTACCCTTCGCTGCCGGGCTGGAACAGGTACATGTCCGGTACCAGGTGGATGTTCTCGTAGCGGAAGGCCACTCCGATAGCCTGCTGCACATTCGGCCAGTAGCCATGGCTGACGACGATCTTCAACTGCGGGAAGGCCCGCGCCACCGCAGCCAGGCGCCCCGGATCGTTGTAGGCCGGGTCCGGGGTGGTCGGCCCGCTCATGATGAACAGCGGCACACCGCGTTTTTGCAGGTGCTCGTAGATCGGCCAGTACAGGCGGTCGTCCGGATGCCGCGCAGGCTCGGCAAAGCCCGGCTCCAGGTCGATACCGGCAAGGCCCAGCACATCGATGGCCCGGTCGATTTCCGCGAGGGCACCTTCTATCCCTTGCAGCACCGGCTCCACCGCGCCGATGCCGAGCAGCTCGTGATGGCCGTGGACCACGCTGTGGACCAGGTCGTTGGACAGATGCTGCCCCGGGGTGTGCCGGCCCACCACCACGGCCTTGTCCAGCCCGGCTGCGCGGATTTCACCAAGGAAACCTTCCTGGGTCAGGGACCGCTCGAAATGGTTGTCGGCACCCTGGGTACCGACCCGGCGATTGAGCCAGCGTGCGGTGTCGTGCTCGGGCGAGCCGGGTACGCCGCCAAAGAAAGGGTGCAGGTAGGCCGGGCGGCAGCGCAGGTCGATGATCTTCATGCCGCCTGCTCCTTGCCCTTGCCGGCACGGACATCGAAGGCACCGCCGGTGAAGGCGCCGTCCACGGTGACCTTGCCCTTGCCCGGCAGCAGCGGGAAGACCAGCTCGGCGAAGCGATAGGCTTCCTCCAGGTGCGGGTAGCCGGACAGCACGAAGCTGTCCACTCCCAGCTCGGCATATTCCAGCAGACGGGCGGCGACGGTTTCTGCATCGCCGACCAGCGCGGTCCCGGCGCCACCGCGCACCAGGCCGACCCCGGCCCAGAGGTTGGGGGCCACTTCCAGCCGGTTGCGATCACCGCCGTGCAGCGCCGCCATGCGTCGCTGGCCTTCGGAGTCCATCTTCGCGTAGTTGGCCTGGGCCGCGGCGATGGTAGCGTCGTCCAGATGGCTGATCAGTTCGTCGGCCGCGGCCCAGGCGGCTTCGCTGGTTTCGCGGACAATCACGTGCAGGCGCACGCCGAACCGCACGGTCCGGCCATGCTTCGCCGCGCGGGCACGCACGTCGGCAATCTTTTCGGCCACCGCGGCAGGCGGCTCGCCCCAGGTCAGATAGGCATCCACATGCTTGGCTGCCAGCTCATGGGCAGCGGGCGAGGAGCCCCCGAAGTACAGCGGCGGGTAGGGCTGCTGCACCGGCGGGAAGAAGTTCTGCGCGCCTTCGACCTTCAGGTGCTTGCCCGCGAAATCGACGTTCTCGCCCTGCAGCAGGCGACGCCAGATGGTCAGGAACTCGTCCGAGGCTTCATAGCGCTGGTCGTGTTCGAGGAATACGCCGTCGGCGGCCAGCTCGGTGGCATCGCCGCCAGGCACCACGTTGAGCAGCAGGCGCCCGTTGCTGGCCTGGTCGAGGGTCGCTGCCTGGCGCGCCGAGGCGGTGGGGTTGCCCAGCGAGGTGCGCAGCGCCACCAGCAACTTGATGCGCTGGGTCACCGGCACCAGGCTGGCGGCGGTGACCCAGGGGTCCAGGCAACTGGCGCCGGTGGGGATCAGCAGGCCGTCGTAGCCGAGCTGGTCGGCAGCCACGGCGATCTGGCGCATGTAGGCGTTGGTCGCCGGACGGCCGCTGGCGGAGTGGCCAAGGTAGCGGGTGTCGCCGGAAGTCGGCAGGAACCAGAAAATATCGAGACTCATTGCAGTGTCCTTGTTGCCATCGTTGGTAGGTAGGCACGCGTAGCAAGGGGCTTTATAGGAATTCAGATCGACAGATTGATCACCCGGCCATCGAAGCCGCCGGGGGCAGGTCGGCGCTTGTTGACCACCAGTTCGCCGATGCGGATCAGGTGGGTGCGGGTGATGTTGCGCGACAGGCCGAGCAACTGCGCGGTGTGCACCTGGTTGTAGTGGCAGAAGTGGTAGGCGGCGCGCAGCAGGGCGTCCTCGACCTTTTCATGCAGGCCCTCGCCCTGTTCCTCGAAGAGTTGCAGCAGGGCGCGCTGGAGCAGTTCGTCAGCGCTTTCCTGGCGTGGCTTGTTGTCGCCCTCGCGCTCGATGCGCAGGCTCGACAGGTGCAGGTCTTCTGCGCGGATCACCTGGTCGCGGCACAGCAGCAGGGTGTGGTGGATGACGTTTTCCAGCTCGCGGATGTTGCCGGGCCAGTCGTAGCTGGCCAGGCGCTGGCGGGCTTCTTCGCTGAGGCTGACTTCGGCATAGCCGAGGCGCCGGCTGTATTCGGCGATGAAGTGCCGGGCCAGCGGCAGGATGTCCCCCGGCCGTTCGCGCAGCGGGTGCAGTTGCAGGCTGACCACGTTCAGGCGGTAGTAAAGGTCTTCGCGGAAGTGCCCGGCGTTGATGGCCTTCTCCAGCTGCACGTTGGTCGCCGCCAGCACCCGCACATTGATCGGGATGCTCTTGCGCGAGCCCAGGCGCACCACTTCGCGCTCCTGCAGCACGCGCAGCAGCTTGACCTGGATCGGTATCGGCAGGTCACCGATTTCGTCGAGGAACAGGGTCCCGCCGTCGGCTTCCTCGAACCAGCCGGCCTTGGCGGCCAGGGCGCCGGTGAAGGCACCTTTCTCATGGCCGAACAGCTCGGCTTCCACCAGCGACTCGGCAAAGGCGCCGCAGTTGACCGCCACGAACGGCCCGTTGCGCCGGCCACTGAGGTTATGGATATGCCGCGCCACCAGTTCCTTGCCGGTCCCGGTGGCGCCGATGATCAGCACGCTCGCCTCGCTGGGCGCGACCTGTTGCAGGTGGGCCAGCAGCGCTTGCGAGCGCGGGTCTTCGAAGACCTGCGCGGTGGCGCGGATCGAGGTGGCCAGGGTCGGGGACGGGGGCAGGGTCAGCAGTTGCATGGTCGGGCCTTATGAGTAGAAGGTCGGAGTCGGGCGCGTACCGTTGAGCGCCCATTCGCCGAGCTCGTGGACGCGGTAGTCCAGCGGGTCGTGCAGGGTCTGGGTGCGCAGGTTGCGCCAGTGCCGGTCGAACCGCAGCGAGGCGTGGGTGGCACGGGCGCCGGTGACCTCGAACAGGCGATTGCAGATGTCCAGGCCGTGGCGGGTCGCGGCAACCTTGGCGGTACCGATGGCCAGGGCCAGTTGCCCGCGCTCCTCGGCACCCAGGGCGGTGCCCTTGGCCCAGGCCTGGTCGAGCAGGTCGGCGGCACGGCCGATCAGCAGGCGCACGCTTTCCAGGCCGACCCAGAACTCGCCGTAATGGCGCAGCACATGAGGGTCTTCGCCGCTGTGGCGGGCGCTGGAGCGGAACCACGGACGGCTTTCGTTGAGGGTGTACTGGCGCGCTTCGGCGAAGGCGCCTTCGGTGATGCCGAGGAACAGGTTGGCGAAGTGCAACTGGGCGATGAGCGGCCGCAGGCAGGCGAACGGCGTGCTCAGCGGACCGGGATCGAGGAGCAGCTCGCCGTGTTCGATGCGCACCCGCTCAAAGGTAGCGCTGCCGCTGTCGGTCTGGCGCTGGCCGATATTGTCCCAGTCGCCGTGCAGGGTGATACCGCTGCGCGCACTCGGTACGGCGGCGATCAACAGCTTGCCGCCGGCGCTTTCATCCACTGCCGAGGCAATGAGCATTTCCGAATCGCTGGCGCCGGAGCAGAAGCTCTTCCTGCCGGAAAACTCCACCCAGCCATCGAAGCGCTTGACCACGGTGCGTGTGTCCAGCGGGTTCAGGGCATTGCCCCAGAACCAGTGCTTGCGCGCGGTCTGTTCGAACCAGGGCTCCCACTGCTCGGGGCGGGAAAACAGGCGCACGGTGGCCAGCATCAGGTGCTGGAAACCGAAGACGTGGGCGATGGAGCTATCGACCCGGGCGAATTCGCGGGTCACTTCCAAGGTTTCGCTCCAGCTGGCGCCAAGGCCGCCGTACTGGGTCGGAATGACCAGGCCGAGCAGGCCGCTGGCGCGCAGGGCATCGCGTTCGGCTTTCGGCGTGCCGCCGCGGGCGTCGCGTTCGACGGCGGTGGCGGCAAATCCGGCAGCCAGCTCACGGGCGATTTGCAGTGGGGTTTGCAGGGTAGGCGAAGGCAGGGTCATGGGCATGCCTCAAGCGATCTTGCGGGGTGCACTGTCGATCACCCCGCCAAGCACGGCGGCGGCGCGTTCCGCAGCCAGGGCGATGCGTGCCTGCAAGGCCGGGCTGGTGATCCGGTAATCGTCGAAATCGGCTTGCGAGGCGTAGACGCCGATCGGCAGGGTCAGGGCCTGGAAAAAACTGAACAGCGGGCGCAGTTGATGATCGATGACCAGCGCGTGGCGCTCGCTGCCGCCGGTAGCGGCGAGCAGCACCGGGGTGTCGATCAGGGCATCCTGGCCAATCAGGTCGAACAGGTGCTTGAACTGGCCCGGGTACGAGCCGCGATACACCGGGGCGGCGACGATCAGCAGGTCGGCCTGTTCGATGGCCAACAGTTGTGCCTCGACGTCGGCGGGCAATTCGCTGCGTGAGAGGGCGCCGCCGACGGGGCGGGCGATGTCGCCCAGTTCGATGACCTGCACGTTGAAGTCCAGATGCTGGCCGAGTGCGCCGATCAGGGCCTCGGTCAGGACCAGGGTGCGCGATGGGCGCCAGGCCCCACCGGAAACGGCGACGATGTTGAATGCGGTGCTCATTGATTCGGATTCCTTGGCGCTGTGGTTTTCCTGGAATGGAGCAAGAGCCGTTCCAGTTTCCATAAGCCTTATGAATCAATGGGTTGCATTGGTATCGCGGCTACCCGAGGTGTTGGCATGGAAGGCAACTGTTGCCCAGGTGTTGCTGGGTGAACAGTTGCCCGGCGAACAGTGGCCGGGTGAACAGGTTTTTAGAGAAGTTTTGATATGCAGTCCAATTATCAATAAAGCTAGATAAATAACTGGAAGAAATATGCCGGTGATCGGGACCGCTCGGGAGAAGGAAATGTCATGGGAATGGGGTAGAGTCGGACACTTCGATTCCCACGGATTGGAGCTTGCTGATGTCCTGCCCCCAAGTCTGCACCGGCGCCTTGCTGCAATGCAGCTTCGGTGCTGCGCCTTGCGCGCTGAATGTCCTGCCGGTCAACCGGGTGATGGTCGGTGGGGTGCCGGCGGCGAACATCATGGACCATATCCCGCTGGTCAATATCCCCACCTTCGGCATGTGCACGAGCATGGCCAACCCGATGGTCGCCGCCGCTACCGCCGCCGCCCTCGGGGTGCTGACGCCGATGCCGTGCATCCCGGCCACCGCCTCGCCATGGATTCCCGGCGCGCCCACGGTGCTGTTGGGCAACATGCCGGCGCTGGATGCCAACAGCATGCTTATGTGCAACTGGGCCGGGGTGATCAAGATCAACTTCGCCGGCCAGGTCCAGACCCTGATTCCTTGAGTTGCCTTGAGGGCCTAATCGCTGGCAAGCCAGCTCCCACAGCTCAAATCCCTGTGGGAGCTGGCTTGCCAGCGATTAGGCCCTCAAGGATCAAAGCAGATCCCGGACCTTATTCCGCCCCATTGGTCCACCACCACTTCAACCGCGAAACCGGTTTCCCCGCCGCATTCAGCGGCCGGCCATCCTCGGCATATTTCTGCCCCGGATCCAGCGCCTGGCCATTGAGGTACTGCGCCCTCATCGCCAGCTTGCCGTTGGGGTGATACCGCTGCTGCAACCCCTCGCGTACACCATTGCTGTACAGCTCGCGCTCGGCCACGCTGCCGTCGGGAAAGTAGCTGACCGCCTCGCCATGCAGCAGCCCGCGGCGGTAGCTGGCTGACCGCAGCAATTGGCCGTCCTCGCCGTAGAAGCTGGCCACGCCTTCCAGCTTGTCGTTGCTGAACGGCAACCGTGCCGAGACCCGGCCATTGGCATGGAAGGTCTGGCTGACCCCGTGCAGCACCCCGCCGGCATAGTTGAGGCTGGCCTGGGGCCGGGCGTTTTCCTCGATGCGCAGGGGGCCATCGAGGTCACCCTCGAGCAGCCGCCCGGTAAGCCGCGAGTCGCCGCGTTCAAGCTGGAAAGCATCACCCCTGGCGGTATTCTTCAATTGATCTTCACCAGTCCGCCCTTGATCGTCAGCATGCCGCCGCCGTCCACGGTCTGTTCAGCGCCACCCTTGTTGGTCAGGCTGACGCCGGCGTCGTTGGTCATGGTCGTGCCGGCCTTGTTCTCCAGCGAGGTGCCGGCCTGGTTGGCGAAGGAGGTACCGGCCTTCTGCGCGATCGACGTACTGGCCTGCACCGCCAGGTCGGCGCCGCTCTTGATGCTGAAGCTGGCACCGCTTTGCAGGGTGATGGATCCGCTGACCTTGATGCTCAGGTCGCCATCGATGGTCAGGCTGTAGTTGCCGCTGACCTTGTCGGTGTAGTTGCCGCCGGTCTGGTGGGTCTGGTCGCCGCCGACGGTGACGGTGCGGCTGTCCTTGACGTCGAGGCTGTCGCTGCCGGTCTGGATCGCCACCGTACGCTTGCCCTTTTCCAGGGTGATGGTTTCATCGCCTTCCTTGACCGTGCGGGTCCGGGCGTTCTTAACCGTCTGGGTTTCGTCGTGGCCGATATCGACGGTGACATCGTTGAGCACCTTGGTATTGAAGTCCTTCTGTGCCTGGAGGAACACTTCCTCGCTGTCCTTCTTGTCGTCGAAGCGCAGGGCGTTGAAGCCGCCGCCGCCCTTCGACGAGTTGGTCATGATGCCCGATTGGGTCTGGTTTTCCGGCAGGGGCCAGGGCGGCGTGTTGTCGCCGTTGTACACGCAGCCGCTGACCAGGGGGCGGTCCGGGTCGCCATCGATGAAGGTAACGATCACTTCCTGGCCGACCCGGGGCACGAACTGCATGCCGAAGGCCTGGCCGGTCCAGGGCAGGACCACGCGGACCCAGCACGAACTGCTTTCGTCGCCCTTGCCGTCGCGGTCCCAGGGAAACTGGATCTTGATCCGGCCATGTTGGTCGGTCCAGATTTCCTCGCTGGCCTTGCCGACCACCCGGGCGGTCTGGGTATGCATGCGCGGCTTGGGCGTGACCCGTGGCGGGCGGTAGGCGGTGGCCTTGGGGATTGCCTCGAAGCGGTTGCGGTAATGCTGGTGATCGACGTCGTGGGTGACCGAGGTCACTACCCAGTCGCTGTTCAGGGCTTCGTCGTCATGGCCGCTGAGGGAGAAGTAATGGCCGGGCACCAGCCAGCGGCAGTCGCTTTCGCCGATGAAGCGCTGCTCCTGGCTGCGCAGGCCGTCGACCCGTTGCTTGGTCAGGGCATCGCCGCGGGCCTTTTCGATGTAGCCGCCGGGGTGTTCGTAAAGGTTCAGCGGCCCGGCCTTGGCTTCGGCCTGGCTGTACAGCTCGGTGGTGGGTGTGGCGAAGGTGTAGTCGCTCGCCGAATAGACCCCGGCGACCGCCTGCATCACCCGTTGCCCGGAACGGATGCCGTGCAGCTCGCGCACCCCCATGCCCTGGCCCAGGTACTGGATGGCCGGGCCGTTGGGGATGGCCGGGAAGGCGTCGTTGTTGTCCGCCAGGACCAGGGTATGCACGCCAGCGTCGTGGGTGAAGAACCAGAAGATGCCGTCTTCCTCCAGCAACCGCGAGACGAAGGCGAAGTCGCTTTCGCCGTATTGCACGCAGTATTCCCTGGCCGTGTAGCTGCCGTTCAGGGACAGCTTGTAGTCGCTGAAGCCGTGGGCATCGAAGATCTGGCTGGCGATGTCCGCCGTGGTCAGGTTCTGGAATACCCGGTTGTTGCTCGCGAGGTTGAGCCACCACAGCCAGGGTCGCAGCAGCAACTGGTAGCGGTCGGCGCTGGCATCGGCCGGCATCTGGCGGATCTCGGCCACCAGGCCGTCCAGCGGGCGCACTTGCTCGTCGTTGTGCAGGGTGACGGTGACATGGCTGGCGACCGCGTCAGCCAGGGCCAGCGCCGCATCCGAGTGCCCGCGCAGCATCTGCATGCCCAGGCCATTGAGCAGCTCGGTGCCGCTCAGCGCCTCGGGATAGAGATCGGGCAGGGCACTGGCGCTGAGGTAGAGGCTGGTGGTGCTGTCGGTGGCGCGGGGCATCTAGGGTTCTCGGGATGGATCGGGCAAAACTGCGACTGTACACGGTCATGGCACGCTTACGGCGCTTTTACTCAAGCGCCCACTCCGCCAGTTTTCCGGTGACCTGCTTCATCAGCACATTTTCGATATCCCGTGCTCCGGCGCCGCTGCATTTACCGAGTACCGCCTTGACGATGCCGCGGTCGAAGTCGAACTGCTTGCCGGTGGCGGCCTTGTAGCGTTCGCGCAGTTTCTCCAGCTTGGCCAGGACGATACCTTCCAGCGTGGCCTCGTCCAGCGGGTGGTAGGGCACCACGGTCATCCGCGCCAGGAACGCCGGGCGGAAGGCCTGCAACAGCACCTTGTGCAGGCGCTCGTTGAACGCGTCACCGTCCAGGTCGGCCTTCGCCGTGTCGAGGATCAGCTCGGCACCGACGTTGCTGGTGGCAAGCATCACGGTGTTCTTGAAATCGACGATCAGGCCGCTGCCGTCTTCCATGACGCCCTTGTCGAAGACGTTGTAGAAGGCTTCCAGCACATCCGGGTGGGCCTTTTCGATCTCGTCCAGCAGCACCACCGAATAGGGTTTGCGCCGCACCGCTTCGGTGAGCACGCCGCCGCTGCCGTAGCCGACATAGCCGGGCGGGGCGCCCTTGAGCTGGCTGACGGTGTGGGCTTCCTGGTACTCGGACAGGTTGATGCTGATCAGGTTGCGCTCGCCACCGTACAGGGCGTCGGCCAGGGCGTAGGCGGTCTCGGTCTTGCCCACGCCGGTGGGGCCGGGCAGGAGGAACACGCCGACCGGTTTCTGTGGGTCGGTCAGGCCGGCACGGTAGGCCTGCAGGCGCTGGGCGATAGTATCCAGCGCGGCTTTCTGGCCCATCACCCGCTGGCCCATGCGCTGGCCGAGGGTACGCACGGCATGGGCTTCGTCCGCGAGCATCTTGCCCACCGGGATACCGGTCCAGCCGGCGATCACCGCAGCGACGATCTTCGAGTCGACCTGCTCGGGTACCAGCGGATCATCCTGGCGAATGGCATCCAGGCCCGCCTCGAGCCGCAGCAGTTCGGCGGCCAGGTAATCGATGCGGCTGTCGGTGTCGGGATCGCGGCGCTCGCCGTCGGCGTCGGCCTTCTCGCTCAGCGCCAGCAGCTCGCGGCGGGTCTCGAGCAACTCGCGCACGGCTTCGCGTTCTTCGCTCCAGCGGCTTTCCAGCTCGCGCATGGCGTCCTGGTTGAGGGTCAGTTCGGTTTCCAGGGTGGTGATGCGGTCGCGGTGATCCTGGCCGGTGGCCTGCTCGCGACGCAGGCGCTGCAGTTCTTCATCGAGGCTGTGCTGGCGGTGGCGCAGGTTTTCCAGGGGCGGCGGCACGTCGTGCTGGCCGAGGGCAACCCGGGCGCAAGCGGTGTCGAGGATGCTGATGGCCTTGTCCGGCAGCTGGCGCCCGGAAATGTAGCGGTGCGACAGCTTCACCGCGTCCTGGATGGCGCTGTCCAGCACCAGCACGCCGTGGTGCTGCTCCAGCCTGGCGGCGATGCCACGCAGCATCTGCACGCAGGTGGCTTCGCTCGGTTCTTCCACCTGGACCAGCTGGAAGCGTCGGGCCAGGGCCGGGTCCTTCTCGAAGTATTTCTTGTATTCCTGCCAGGTGGTCGCGGCCAGGGTACGCAGCTCGCCCCGGGCCAGGGCCGGCTTGAGCAGGTTGGCCGCATCGCTGCCACCTTCGGCGCCGCCGGCGCCGATCAGGGTATGGGCCTCGTCGATGAACATGATGGTCGGGCTGGGTGAGCTGCGCACGGCGTCTATCACGCCCTTGAGGCGTTGCTCGAATTCGCCCTTGACCCCGGCCCCGGCCTGCAGCAGGCCGAGGTCGAGTACCCGCAGGCAAACGTCCTGCAGGGCCGGTGGTACGTCGCCGGCGGCGATGCGCAGCGCCAGGCCTTCGACCAGCGCGGTCTTGCCCACGCCCGGCGCACCGACCAGGATCGGGTTGTTCTGCCGGCGGCGCAGGAGGATGTCGATGCATTGGCGGATCTCGCCTTCGCGACCGATGATCGGGTCGATGCGGCCGGCCCTGGCGTCGGCGGTGAGGTCCTGGGTGTATTGCTCGAGGATCGGATCTTCGCTGCTGTTCGCCGCGCCCTTGCCACGCTTGGACGGCGCTGGCTCGGCCGGTTGCTCGCGGGAACTGCGGGTCAGTTCCTGGAACCGTGCGCGCAGGCTGTCCAGCGGGATGGCCAGCAGGCCGGCGGCGCTGTTGAGCAACTGGCTGCGCAACGCCTCGCGCTCCAGCAGGGTCAGCAGCAGTTGCCCGGAGCGGATACGCTGTCCGCCGCCGCGAATACTGGCCTGGAGCACGGTTTCCTTGAGCAGGTCGATGGTCTGCGCCGACAGCGATGGCGTGCGGGTATTGCCCGACTTGAACAGCTCCAGGGCCCGGTTGATCTGCTCGGCCAGCGCGTCGCGCTCGACCTTGAAGGGCGGCAGCAGGCAGGCCAGGTCACCGCCCTGGATTTCCAGCAGTTCGAGGAGAAAGTGCTCCACCTCGACGAAATGATGGCCGCGCTGCAGGCAGCGCTGGGCGGCGCGCTCCAGGGCGTCGCGGGTATCCGGGTTCAAACAGGCGATCAGGCTGCCGAGTTCCATGTTCACTCCCTGTCGGGTTGGCGCAAGCGGGTTTCGATGCGCTGGAGCTGATCCGGATCCGCGCGGCGGCGGACACCGTTGTTCCAGTTCAACCGGGTATCGTGCTGGCGGCCCAGGTGGAGCACGGGCGCACCCTTGATTTCGAGGACCAGCCTGCAGTCCAGGTCGGGACCGAAATACAGCGCGGCGAGGTCGGCCAACTGCCCGTGTACGTCGGCGCCGGGCAGCAATGAGTCGGCCTGGGCCTGGCTGAGCGGGCTGAACGTCAGGGTAATGCCGGCGTGCTCGTCCCAGATGTGCTTGCCGGCGATCGCCGTGCGCCCCAGGCTCAGGTTGCGCCGGCCACGGCCAAGCACGCTGCGGCTGCCGGGCGGTATTTCGCACCAGGCGCCGGTGTAGGGGGCGATGCTCAGCGGTAGGCCGAAATGATGGCGGACGATGGACACGAAGCCGGCCAGCGAGCGCCGTCCGCCGGCAAGCAGGGCGGTGCGCGCCAGCAGCACGGCGTCCGGCAGGCCCTGGCGCTCGTGCAGGCCTTGGGGCAGCAGGCCGCTCAAGGCACGCAGTTGCCGATGCACCGGGCTGGCCTCGGGCCTGGCGAAACCGAAGGCGATGCGATGCTTGCGCAGAGCGCGGTAGAGCAGGCTGAGCAGGCGATGCTGGAACAGGTCGAGAAATTCCGCCGGGGCATGGTCGCGGGCCACGGCACGCTGTTGCAGCCATTCCTGGAAGGCGTAGGGCAGCGGGCCGTCAGGGCCGCCGAGGCCGAACACCGGGGTGCTCAGGATCGGCCGCGGATCCGCCGCGTCATGGCTGAGCTTTTCCACCTGTGCCACGGCAAACACCGGGGTCAGCGGGCCACGCAGGCGCACCGCTTCGTTCTGCGGGACGCTGCCGCAGCCGAGGGAGGTGGCCTTGCGGTTCTCGTGTTCGAGGATCAGCAGGGCCTGGAGCAGCTCGAAACCTTGCGGGCGCTCGCGCAGTGTCTGGCTCAAAGGCTCAGGGGCATGCCGGCTTGCGGGCTCCATGTCTTGATTTCCTTGGTGGGGTCATCGGCATCGACCAGTACCGTACTGATATAGCGGTTGGCGGTGGCATAGAGCGAGAAGAATTGCGCCAGCACCGCAGAAAAAAGCACGGTGCTATGCCCGGCGAAGTGGGTCGGGTCAAGCTGGATGCGTACTTCCAGGCCCTTGCGCCAGCCGCGCCAGGCATCGTTGCCGACCTGGGCGACGCGCCGTTCGCTGCTCAGGCTCTTCAGGCCGTCGATCTGCCGGCTGGCGCTGGCTTCGTTGCGCAGGTTGTGCAACACCAGGATTTCCCGCAGCGCCCCCAGGGCTTGCGGGCCTTCCACCAGCGACAGGTGATTGAGCGTGAGCTGCGACACCAGGCGCCAGCGCGACTGGCCGTCCAGGTTCGGTACCCCCTGGGCGCTGGGCGGGTTGACCAGGTATGCGCTGGCTGGTGCGCCGGGGCGCTCGAAGGATAGCCGGGTACCGGCCGCCAGGCTCTGCGCCAGATGGCGGTTGGTGCACAGCAGGTCGGCGCTAAGGCTGAAATCCCAGGCCTGGCGCAGCGGATCGAAGCCGGGGTCGACCAGGCTGATCATCATGTCGCTGCCGATGCGGTTCGGGGTCAGCCCATGGATGCGCCGGGCGTGCCAGTACCGGGTGGCAGCGCTGCCGTGCTGGCTGCCGTAGTAGGGCGCCAGCGGGCGCACCACGCCATCGGCGCCCAGGGCACGCAGGCTGCGGATGCTATGGATCTCGACGCTGTTCTCACGATGGCTGTCGGCGACCAGGCGGTATTCGCTGCTGCGTCCGTCCGGGCGCAAGGGCTCGGAGGTGCGGCGGAACAGATTGATCGCCGGGGCGCAGCCCAGGGCGAAGTCGCCGGGCTGCAGAAACAGGTGCGTGGGTGCCGGGCGGTCGAACACCAGGTACAGCTGCAGGCTGCTGCCCTCGACCTGGCGCGGGTCCAGGGGCAGGTCGAAGAAGTGGAATTTCTCCGGGAAGGCGAAGTACTCGGCCAGCAGGCGCAGACCGGGATGTACGCCGTCCTCCTCGGGCAGCAGTGCCTCGTGCTCGGCAAAGCCCACCACCTGCGGCAGGCGGTCCAGGCGCAGCAGGCGCTCGCGGCTGGCGCCATTGCACACCGCGATGGTATGGGCGCCCAACAGGTCGTAAAGCGCGGCATTGACCATGGGCGATGCATCGAGGTGCACGCGCAGATGGCGCAGGTCCAGTTCGTTCCAGGACGCCTTGCCCAGGCAATCGATACGCAGGCGCAGGGCCGACGCGGCCTGGTGCAGCCCGGTCAGCTCGCGGGCCTCGTCGGCGCCGAGCAGCACCGCTTCGCTGATCTGCAACGGCCATAGGTTGACCTCGGCGCCGGTACGAAAATGCAGGCTGTCGCCACGGGTCGTGGTGACGAACAGGGGCGTGTCGCGGGGCAGGGCATAGCCACTGGCGAGCGCGCCCTTGGTCAGGTCCGGTTCGAAGCGCACAATGGCGCAGGAAGGCAAGGGGCGCAGGGCCAGCGGGTAAAGCTGTTCGAGCAGGGCGTCGCTGAATTCGGCGTAGTCGTCGTCCAGGCGCCGTTGCAGGCGTGCCGAGAGCAGGGAGAAGCCTTCCAGCAGCCGTTCCACATGAGGGTCCTGGCTCTCTCCGGGCGACAGCTCAAGGCGCCGGGCCACCTTGGGATAGCGCTCGGCGAAGGCGCTGCCGGCGTTGCGCAGCCAGGTCAGCTCGCGCTGGTAATAGTTGAGCAGCAGCGGGTCAATCGAGTCGCTCATGGCTGACCTCCACCGCCGAGTCCTGCTTGTCCAGGACAAAGGCCACCGGCCATTGCTGGCCACCCTGGCGCAGCATGCCGCTGACCAGGATATTCAGCCGCCGTGGTTGTCCGGCCACCTGGCGTACTTCGACCTCGCCGGCCTTCAGGCGTGGTTCGAAGTGGTTGATGGCGGCGCGGACTTCCCGGGCGATGCGCCGGCGATCGTCGCTGTTGCTGGCCTGCAGGCCGCTCCAGTCGCCAATGCCGTAGTCCAGCACCGTGGGCGGCGTGCTCAGCGTCGGGCCCGCACGGCGGCTGTTGAGCAGCCGCGTCAGTTCCTCGCGGACCGAATCGGCCAGGGCCTGGCGGTCGAGGGTCGGCGCCTCGCCCGCAGGGTTGCCGAGGCGTTCGAACAGCAGGGGGCGGTGACCGCTGGACATCTACTCAGGCACCGGCCTTGTTCAGGGTCATGTCCCAGCTGGTGCCCGCCACGCCTTCCTTGGTGCCGTCGTCTTTCTGCGTGGTCAGTTCCCATTTGATCTTGGTGAAGTTCAGGGAAATCGTTTCCACCGGCTTGCCACCGGTGCCGCCGCTGACGCTGACATTGGAGAAGATCACGTTGGTCAGGGTGTAGACGATGAAGGGCATGATCTGCCCGCTGCTCTCGGCGGCGTTACGGCCGACGGTGATCTTGGCCTCGGCCACCGGCTTGCCGGAGACGCAATAGAGATTGAGGTTGGGGGTGGAGGTATCGATGAACTTGGTCAGGGTGAATTCGCCGACGAAGGGCTTGCCCGACGTCCGCTCGGTGTTGCTGACGTCGTTGGTCACCTGCATGGCAACGTTGTGGCTGTAGGACATGATCTCGATCTTGTCCTTGTAGCCTTCGATCAGCGAGTCACCTTTGATGTCGTCGCCCAGATCCAGAATGATCGCATCCATCGCGTGAAGCTCCTGCAGTCAGAAAATTCGAATAGGTAGGGAAAGCACTCCTGCGGGCCGGGCCCGCAGGAGCCAGGGTCAGGCAGCGACCGGTGGTGGCAGGGTGGCTACCAGGCGGATCGAGGCGGTCAGCTCTTCGAGCTGGAAGTGCGGACGCAGGAACACCGTGGCACGGTAGGCGCCCGGCTTGCCGGCGACCTCGGTCACATCGATGCGGGCTTCACGCAGCGGGTACTGGGCCTTGATGTCCTGGGGCGCGTTGTCGTTGACCAGCACGTAGTCGGCGATCCAGTTGTTCAGGTAGGTCTGTACGTTGTCGCGGGTCATGAAGCTGCCCACCTTGTCACGCATGATGACCTTCAGGTAATGGGCGAAGCGCGACGACGCCAGCACATACGGCAGCATCGAGGAGATCCGCGCGTTGGCATTGGCCTCGTTGGTGTTGTAGGTGCGTGGCTTGTTGGTGGTCTGGCCGCCGAAGAATACCGCGGTACCGGTGTTTTTCTTGTGGCACAGGGCGATGAAGCCGAGGTCGTTGAGCTCCTTCTCGCGGCGGTCGGTGATTGCCACTTCGGTCGGGCATTTGAGGGTCAGGTCGCCGGACGCGGTCTTGAAGGTGTGCTGCGGCAGGTTGGTCAACGCGCCACCGCTCTCGGCGCCGCGGATCGCCGCCGCCCAGCCGAACCTGGCGTAGGCGTCGGTGATGCGCCGGGCTAGGGCCCAGGCGGCGTTGCCCCACAGGTACTGCTTGCCGTCCGGGTCGCTGACGTTCTCGGTGAAGTTCATGCCCTCCACCGGCAGCGTGTCCGGGCCGTAGGGCAGGCGCAGGAGGAAGCGTGGCAGCACCAGGGACACGTAGCGCGAGTCCTCGGTATTGCGGAAGTCTTGCCAGGGGCCCAGCTCCAGGCTTTCGAACAGCTTGGCCAGGTCCTTCGGTACGCCCAGGTCGGTGAACTGCTTCATGTCGAACAACAATGGGCTGGCCGCGGCGATGAAGGGCGCGTGGGCATTGGCGGCGACTTCGGACAGCTTGCGCAGCAAGGCGATGTCCTGCGGGTGGCGGCCGAAGAAGTAATCGCCGACGAGGACGCTGAACGGGTTGCCACCGAAGGTGCCGTATTCCTCTTCGTAGATCTTCTTGAAGAGCACGGTCTGGTCGAAGTCGACAGCGCGGGTCAGGTCTTTCTTCAGTTCGTCCTGCGACACGTTGAGCAGGCGCAGTTTCAGGCGGGTGCTGGTCTCGGTGTTGCTGACCAGCATATGCAGGCCGCGCCAGGACGCTTCGAGCTTCTGGAAGCCTTCGTCGTGGAGGATTTCGTTGAGCTGGTCGCCGATCAGCTTGTCGATCTGCTCGATGCGGTTGTTGATCAGCGCGCGGGTGTCAGGGTCTTCGCCCTGGCTGACGGTGAGGGCCTTGTCGAGTACCTGGCTGGCGAACTCGGCGATCAGGTCCTGGGCGTAGACCTTCTGGCTCTCGTCATGAATGATCTGACCTTCCTGGATGATCTTTTCCAGCAGGGTCAGGGTCTGGGTGCTGCCTTCGCTTGGATTCTCGGTGCTGGACGCGGGCATGGTGAAGTCTCCGGATGCAAGGGGAATGATCGGGCGGGCGAATCAGGCGTCGGGCCGGTTACTTGGTTTCCGGGGTTTCGCCGGTATCCGCGTCGTCTGTCTTGTCTTCGGGCTTGGCGTCGGTTTTCGCCGTGGCATCGGAGCGAGCCGCCTTGATCAGCTCAAGATCCTCGTCGGCACTGGACAGCACCTGCTTCAGCATTTCATCGAGCCTGTCGTTGCCATCGAGCTTGGTCAGCAGATCGCGCAGGCGTTCGCGGGCACCGAACAGCACCTTGAGTGCATCGACTTTTTTCACCACGTTGATCGGATCGAAGTCTTCGATCGACTCGAAGACCAGCTTGGCGCTAAGAGGGGAGTTGCCGCCGCTAAGGGTGTTCTTGACGTTGACGGTAACGCTGGGCTTGATCGAATTGAGGACCTGGTTGAAGTTGTCGCTGTCGATCTCGACGAAGCGACGCTCATTGAGTTTTTCCGGGTTGGGCGTGGCGCCGGAAAGGTCCGCCAGGATGCCCATGACCAGCGGCAGTTCCTTTTTCTCGATGGCGTTGCCGATTTCGACGTCGTAGGTGATCTGCACACGAGGCGGACGAACCCGGCCCAGCTTGTGCTGAATACTCTCTTCCATAGTGGCTGACTCCGATGCAGAAGGCGGGCGCAATGCAACGGTTTCCCACTGATCGCATTCCCTTGCTTAGACCGCGGAGCGGACACACTCGCGTTGGAGGATCCTGTTTTCCGCAATCACCTCAATTCGTCGTGGTGGCGAATTGGCATGGATGCTATAACAGGCATCCGGAAATGCAAATAAAACTTTTCTTGGATCATTATGCGTCTTAAGAAGTTCAAGTTTTTAAGGATGGCGGTGATACTTTCAGGCTTGGCCTACATGGCCGGCTGCGCCTATTTTGGATCCAGGGTAAGTGTCGACGGAGTTACCCTCGATGTTGCTTTGCGTGCAAATGATGACTCGCCCATCGCGGTCGACTTTATTGCCGTCAACGATAATGATTTGCTTGCAAAGTTATCGGGACTTACAGCAAAACAATGGTTTGCAACGCGCGATCAATATCAGCGCGACTTTCGTCAATATCTTTATGTCTGGGGTTTGGAACTGGTGCCGGGACAGTTGATTGAATCATCGACCTTCCCGCTGGACGGAAAACCCTCGGTAGGGCTCGTGGCCTTTGCCAATTACCAGAGCCCGGGCGCCCATCGCCTGCGCCTGGAAGACCAGCGCAGCATCCGCTTGAAATTCGATGCGCGCGAGATGACCCTGCTCGACCAGAACCTGCGCTGAGCGCGGGCGCGTTTGCACAGATGCCAAATACAGGATGTCAAGGGAACCTATGAGCGTGCGACCTGATGTGGTCTGCTGGTACGAAGGCATGCAACTGCTGCCCCAGCATTTTCAGTTGCAAGGACTGCGGGCCGAGGCCATTGCCGCGCACCTGGCCAGGGCCGCCAACCCCTGGTATTGGGGCGTGACCCAACTGTCCTGGGAGCAGCCGGCGCTGGTCGCCGGCAAGCTGCGTATCCTTGGTCTGGAGGCTACGTTGCCCGACGGCATGCCGATCAGTATCGAACCGGGGGAGGGCGGCCTGCCCGAGTTCGACCTGGTCGAGGTGATCGCCGCCGCGCCCGATGCCAGTGTCACCCTTTACCTCGCCGTCAGCCCGATCTGGCAGGGCCAGCGCCTGCGCCCGCTGGACGGTCGCTGGCGGTCGGCGCTCAGCGAGCCGGTACCCAACCTCGACAACAACCTCGATGACGAGCCCGTCCAGGTCTGGATACCGCACCCGCGCCTGGTGACCGATGCCAGCAAGGCCGACACCGTGTGCCTGCCGTTGCTGCGGATCAGCAAGGCCGATGGCGGCTACAAGGTAATGGATGATTTCATTGCACCGACGCCGCGCATCCTGCCCGAATCGCCCCTGGGCCAGCGGGTCTTCCAGCTCTGCGCGATGATCCGCGAGAAATGCGTCTTCCTCGGCAAGCGCCTGCAGGCGCTGCAAGGGGATGCCGGTAGTGCCGAGGAACTGCGCCGGCAATCGGCAGCCCTGTGGGCGCGCCTGCCGGAAGTCGAAGGCCTGCTCAACAGCCGCATCGCCACGCCCCAGGGCCTGCACGGGTTGTTGCTGGGCATGGCCGGCAGTTGGTCGGTGCTCGATCCGGCCAGGGGCGTTCCGGCCTTTGCGCCGCTGGATTTTCTTGACCTGTACCGCGGCTACGACGAGGTGCTGCGCTGGATGGAGCAGGTACTGGGCAAGCTGCGCCTGGGCTATCGCAGCCATCTGTTCAGGCAGATGGGCAATGTCTACGAGATCAGCCTGCCATCGTCGGCGGCCAGCCAGACCCTGGTCATCGGCCTGCGCATGCCGGCCGGAACGCCCGAGGAGGGTGCCCGCCTGTGGCTGGGGCGGACCATCATCGCCTCTGCCGCACAGGTGCCCGAACTGGCGCGCCAGCGCCGCCCGGGCCTGGCGCATAACCCGATGAGCCGCAAGGATCAGGTGGCCTACGGGGTCGGCGACGATACCCGCCTGTTCGTGATCGAGGCCGGTGGCCCGGGCTTCGACCCGCACCAGCCGTTGCAGATCGTGTCCACCGGCTCGGGTGAAGCCTTCCGGCCCTGGCAGATCGTACTGCTGATCGACGACGACCACGAAGAACAAGACGCCTGACACGGTAGGGAAGCCTATGCCAGAAGGGATTGCCGTTTCGCGTTATCGCGGCGTGCAGGATGCGCCCCTGACCAGTGCCTTTCACCAGGCCTGGCAGGACTGGGCGCAAGCCTGGGACGAACTGGACAAGCGCGGCCAGGACCTCGACAAACTCGTCGACCAGGTGGTCGAGCTCTCCACCGGCGCCACCCGTCGCCTGTGGCGTACGGCCTTTGCCAGCGTCGGCGATTCGGCGCCCTTGCAGGTCAAGTCGATGGTCTACGCCTTCGTCGCCCTGGTCGACGAAACCCTGCTGTTCGCCGACTGGCCCGGCCAGCCGGTGTGGCAGGAGCGCCCGCTGGAGTTGCGCCTGTACAGCAGCCGCCAGGCCGGCGATCGCCTGCCGGTGGAAATCAAGCGCCTGCTCGATGAACAGGCACCCACCAGCCAGGACCTGGGCAATGTCTACCTGTTGTGCCTGATCCTCGGTTTCCATGGCCGCCTGCGCGGACCCGGCGGCGAAGCGCTGCACGCCAAATGGCGGCATGCGCTGTACAACTTCACCCGCCAGCGTGACCCGGACTACACCAACGTCGGTGCCCTGCTGGCAGAGCCGGCCAGTGTCCGGCCACAGCAGCTTGCGCCGCGGGAAGCCATGGGCGACGGGGTGCGCCTGGGCCTGCTGATCCTTGGCGTGACCTTGCTGCTGGTCGCAGTCGGCCACCTGTTCTGGCGCGATATTGGCCAGGAACTGTCGCCGGTGCTGCACCTGGCCGTGCCCCACCAGGTCCAGGAGCCGATTTCATGAGCCTGTCCGTCGTGGCCTGGGTGATTGGCATCCTGGTCGTCCTGCTGCTGGTGGTGCTGCTGGTGCTGTGGCTACGCAGCCGCAATGGCGCGACGGTGCGCAGCTTTTATCTGGCCGTGCGTCAGATGGAACACGAACAGGGGGTCAGCGACCGCTACCAGGCTCCCTGGCTGCTGATGCTTGGCGACGAGGTCGAAGGCAAGCGCCTGTGCGCCGACTGGAACCTCAACCCGGTGGACAAACCGGCCTGGTTCGGTCGCTGGTGGGCGGACCCCAGCGGCGCTGTACTGGTGGTGCCGCAGGCGCTGTTCATGCCCGGCGAGGGCATGAAGCAGGCCAGCGGCTGGTGGAACCTGATCGGCCTGCTATTGCGCCTGCGCTCGCGCCGCCCGCTGGACGGCGTGATCTGGACCATCGCCGCCGCCGACCTGCTCGACGCCGACCGCGCCGCGACCCTGGGCCTCGACGCACGCCGGCGCTTCATCGACCTGCTGCAACGCCTGGGTACCAGCCTGCCGGTGTATGTCCTGGTCACCGGGATGGACGAGGTGCCGGGCTTCCAGGAACTGGCCCGGGCCTTGCCGGAGCAGGCACGCAAGCAGGCGCTCGGCTGGTCTTCGCCGTATCCGGCGGAGGCGGCCTGGCAATCGCAGTGGACCGACGACGCGGTGGATGGTATCAGCCATGCGCTGTCCGAAGCGATCGTGCAAATGGGGACCCTGTCCGGGCAACTGAGCAACGAACTGGACACCCTGCCGCAGCGTTTCGAGGGCATGCGACGCAACCTGCAGATGCTCCTGTGGCCGGTGTTCCAGGGCAACACCCACGGCGAGGCGCCGGCCCTGCGCGGCCTGTACTTCACCGGCACCCAGGCCATGTCGGGCGAGGCCGGGGCATTGACTGCGCTGGACCAGCCGCGGGTGCAGAACGTCTTCGCCCACGGCCTTTGGCAGCAACGCATCAACGCCGAGCGCGGCCTGGCCCGGCCGATTCCGCGGCTGTTGCAACTGCGCCAGCGCTGGCAGCGCATCGTCGCGGTGAGCGCGGCGGTGGTCGGTGTGCTCTGGGCCATCGGCATGATCTGGGTGTGGCGCGATTCGCTGCGCGATGCTGGCGAATTGTCGCGCCTGTTGCAGAACGCACAGAACGACTACGTCGCGGTCCCTGACGACAGTCATCGCCAGGAACTGACCCGGCACAACGTGCAGAGTTTCTGGAATGTGCTGGAGCGTGCGCCACGCTGGCACTTCACCTCGCTGGCCTATCCGACCTCCTGGTTCTCGTCGCTGGACCAGGACATGGACCGGGTGCTGCAGCGCACCGCCATGACCCATATGCAGCAGCCGATCCACGACCTGCTGCAGGCCGAGCTGCGTGATGTACTGGCCATCGCCGAGGCCTCCCGGCGTACGGCTGCGCCCCAGGGCGGTGATCCGGCGCAATGGCCGAGCTACCTCAAGGCGCGCGAACTGGTGCACAAGGTGCTGCGCCTGGAGCAGGTGGCCAGCCTCTATGGCCAGGCCCAGGCCAACCAGAAGACCCCGCTCGACCAGTTGATCCCGCTGAGCAACCAGGTCCTGGACATGAACCTGAACGCCGGCACCCTGCCCAACGAGCGCTACTACAACCGCCTGCTGGTCAACCAGGGCATCAGCCCGCTCAAGCCGCTAGACCTGTCGCTGTACCGCAGCACCATCCAGGGCAACTTCAACCAGCTGATGGGCAACTGGCTGGGGCACTATTTCCGCACCGACGGCTATGTCGTTTCCGCCGGTTACCTCAAGCTCTACCTTGACCGCCTGGAAAACGGTGCCGGGCAGACCCTGCGCGAGCTGGAACATGTGGATGCGCTGATCGAAGACCTGCAGTCGGCCATCGACCTGACCAACTCCACCTGGAGCCGCGGCAAGGGCCAGGACCTGGTGGCAGGCTACGGGGAACTGCTGGAAAAGATCCGCCAGAGCAAGCTGCTGGGCCCGGCCATCGCCGACGAGACCGAGCGCCAGGCCGAGCAGATGCAATACGCCTTCAAGGAACAGTGGATCGCCCAGGGCTCGTCGAGCCGCAACCTGCTGGTGCAGAACGCTGCCGGGCAACTGGCCTTGCAGGACCGCATCGTCCATCTGCAAAGCGCGATCAACCTCTTGCTCAAGCGTGACTTCGTCGCCCGGGCCCTGCGCGAGGATGCGCTGGGCGAGGCGACGCCGCTGAGCCATGTGGATGGCGAGGGCCTGCGCCTGGCGCAGAGCTATGCCGACAGCTATCGGCAGTATGCCCACGAGTCGCTGGCGGGCATTCCTCCGGTGTACCGCAATGCCCTGCTGAAGACGGCCGAAACGGTGGCGGGCGACGCCATGTGGGCCAGCCTGGGCCGTCAGACCGTGGACAGCGAACTGCCCGGCGCCGCGACCTTCCAGGTGCGCACCGACCAGGCCCTGGCCGTGCACGGTGCGTTTATCCAGCTGCAGCGCCCGGACCTGGCCAGCGGCCTGCAAAGCGCCTTGAACCGCAGCGCCCTGGCCGATGTGTCCCTGGCCATCGAGGAGGTCTACCAGCAGCCGCTGTTCCGTGACTACAGCGCCATCAACCAGTGGGACGGCACCAAGGACCTGGGCCTGCGCCTGTTCCGTGCAGTGGATTCCCAGGACCTGAAGGGCAGCCTGGAGCAACAGTTCGCCGTGATCACCGCGATCACCGAACAGGCGGCGCCGGCCAAGGACTGGCTGATGACCCAGTTGCCGAGCCTCAACCTCGGCGAGGCGGAGCTGGTCAACCGTTTCAATTCCCTTAGCGAGGAGATGGTCAAGTACAAGGCCCAGAACCCGTCCAGCTCGCCAGCCCTGATCACCCAACTGATCGTGCGCGACTTCAACGACATGGACCAGGGCAGTTGCGCCAAGATCCTCGGCTCGGCCCTCGCGCCCCATGCTTCCGGGCAACTCACCCAGCACTGGAATGCCCTGCAGCGCAGCGCCCTGCAGCGTTGCCAGTACCTCCAGCGGCAGAGCGTGGCCGGCGCCTGGAACGAACTGGCCGGCTATTTCAATCAGTACCTGGCCGGGCGCTTCCCCTTTGCCAGCGACCGCCATGCGCCAGACGCGGACCCTGCACGGGTGCAGTATTTCCTCACCCTGATCGACAACCGCCTGCCACAGGCGCGGGACGGTCTCGGCCTGCTGACGGTCCGCGATCGCGCGGCGGCCGGCGAATTCCTCGACCGGATCGCACTGGCCCGCCCCTGGCTCGGGGCGATCCTCATGCGCGACAAGGCCGGCCTGTCCGGGATCGACATGGAAGTGACCTGGCGTACCGACCGCGACAGCGAACGCGGCGCCGACCAGGTCATCGCCTGGACCCTGGCTGCCGGCAATCGAGAAATCGTCTGGCCGGGGGATGAGCAGGTGTTGCACTGGAGCCTCGGCCAGACCCTCGATCTGCGCTTGCGCTGGGCCCGCGACGGCACCCAGCGGCCGGTCAACGACCCGGTGCAGCAGCAACTCCACGTCAACGGCCTGGAAGCCGAATGGCAGTACCAGGGGCCCTGGGCGCTGCTGCGCATGATGGCGGCCCACGGTTCCACGCTGCGCCAGCCGAATGTCGACTACACCGAATTCCCCCTGAGCCTGGAAGTGCCGGTGCACGCCCAGCCCGAGGAAGACAACCAGACGCGGATGTTCCTGCGCCTGTCGCTGATGAGCCAGGGGGGCAAGGCGCCCCTGTCCATTCATCCGCTGCCGGTCCAGGCGCCGTCATCCCCCCTCGGCTACGCCTCGCGTGCCGTGGTCGATTCAGGAGATCTACCATGACTACCCCCGGCTTCTCCGCGCGGGTCAGCCAGTTGCTCGAACCCGTTTCCGCGAACCTGCCCTGTGGTACCGACCTGCACTACGAGGCGGTGTTCGACCGCATCAAGGAACTGCGCCGCGAAGATGACACCAGCCTGCCCACGGGCGTGTGGTCGACCACCGAGGTCAAGCGTGCCGACTGGGAAAAGGTCGAAGTGATCGCCAGCGATGTCATGAAGACGCGCAGCAAGGACCTGATGATCGCCGCCTGGCTCGGCGAGGCCTGGCTGCACCGCGAGGGGCTCAAGGGTATGGTCGATGCCCTGGCGCTGATCGGTGGCCTGTGCGAGCGCTACCCCGGCGATCTGCATCCGCAACTGGACGACGATGACCCTGGTCGCCGCGCCGCGCCGCTGCTCTGGATGGCGCGGCGCTATGACGAGGTGATCCATACCCGGATGCCGTTGTTTCCCCAGGTATCCGCAGAGATCGGCGTCTTCAACCTGTACAGCTGGCAGCAGATGAAGCAACGCCAGGTGCAGATCAATGACAGCAAGCCGGCTAAGGTCGCTGCCGAAGCGGCCCAGGCATTGCAGAACAAGGTCAACGACGAGGTTCGGCGAACGCCGGTCGCCTGGTGGCTCGAAGGGGTCAAGGCGGTGGAAACCACCAAGGCGCAACTGTTGCTGCTCGATGGCTGGTGCGATCGCAACCTGGGCGGCGAGGGGCCTTCGTTCGTGCGCTTGCGCAAGCAACTGGACAACCTGGAAAACCTGCTGCGTGAATTCCTCGCGCTGCACCCGCCGCAATTGCTGCCGCCCGAGCCCGAAGCCACGCAACCCGAACCGGAGAAACCCCGCGCGATGGACCTGTCTGCCGCAATCGAACCCCGCGCGCCGTTCGCCGAGCCGCGCACCCGTGAGGAAGCCTACCGGCAACTGCTGGTGATCGCCGACTACCTGGCCCGTACCGAGCCGCACAGCCCGGTGCCGTACCTGATCCGTCGCGGCGTGGAATGGGGCAACAAGCCGCTGCGCGAACTGCTGGGGGAACTGATCAATTCGGATGCCGAGGCGCGGCGGTTGTGGACCTTGCTGGGGGTTCTTTAACACAGCGACGACGCAGTCCCTGATTGGAATGTGGCCCCTGTGGGAGTCCGCCCAGCCTTTCAGGCTGCGCTGTCGCGCAGAGAACAGTTCCAAAGCACGACGCGTACCCAGTGGGAGCGGGTTTACCCGCGATTGCTATGGTGAATTCACTACTGCAATCGCGGGTGAACCCGCTCCCACAGGGCTCGGTCCATCGCAGCGGTTCGGCGCTCCGACAAGCCAGCTCCTACAGGGGGACAAGCTCAGCGACTGAAGACCCGCTGCACCCCCAGCGTGACCAGCGCTGCGCCCGCGAACCCGTTGATCCAGCGCTCGACCCGCAGGTACAGCCCGCGCAGCCGGGAGGTGCCGAAGACCATGCCCAGCCCCACTATGAGGCCGGACCATTCAGCACCCTCCTAGAACTCCCCGCGCAGGGTCAGCATATAGTTGCGTGGCTCACCATACAGGTTGACCCGGTCGGTTCCGTCTGCCGAAACGTAGTACTTGCGATCCGCCAGGTTTTCCCCGACCAGGCTCAGTGTCCAGTGCTCGTCCATCCGGTAGGCGACCCGCGCATCCCAGATCGCCCGTCCGGCGGCACCGTAGCCATAGCCGTCCCAGGTTTCGTTTTCGTAGCCCGATTGCGCCTGCACCCCGGCGCCCAGCGTCACCCGGTTCCACGCACCGGGCAGGTTGTAGCTGGTGGAAACCTTGGCCAGGTGGCGTGGCGTTTCGCTGGACAGCCGTTCGGTGCCACTGCTGGCCGTCCTGTTGTAGGTGTAGCCGGCCAGTACCTGCAGGCCCGGCAGCAGCTCGCCGCTGGCCTCGATGTCCACGCCCTTGCTGCGCTGGACCACGCCGTTGAGCCAGCAGAAGCCGTTGGCATTCTGCGGGCAGCTGTGGTTTTCGTCAGGGTCAAAGTAGGCGGCATCCTTCTGCTTGATATAGAACAGCGCCACGGACAGGTTCAGGGCCTTGTCGAACAGCTCGCCCTTGATCCCGGTTTCGTAGTTGGTGCCGATCGCCGGCTTCAGGGGCGAGCCGGCGTAGCTCACGTAGTTGCTCTGTGGCATGAAGATATCGGCGTAGCTGGCGTACCACGACCAGTCCTGGCTGAAGTCGTAGATCAGCCCGGCGAACGGGGTGACCTGGCCGGTTTCCTTGGACTGATAGTCCGGCGCTTCCTTGAGGTTGTAGGTGTAGTCGTAGTCGTACCAGCTCACCCGCCCGCCGAGAACCAGGGTCAGGGGCTCGGCCAGCTTGAGCCGGGTATTGGCATACAGCCCGTAGCGCTGGTCGACGAGGTCGTTGGCCGAGGTCCAGGCCGGGCGCGCCGGTTTGGCGATGGAGTGGTGGTCGGGGTCGAAGACATCCACTGGCACCGGGTCATCGAAGTAGATATCCGCCGCCTTGTCGTCGATCCGCTGCTTCGACCAGTTGCCCCCCAGGGTCAGTTGGTGGGTCAGGCCGAACGCGTCGAAGCTGCCGTCGATGTGGCTATCGATGCCGGTGCTGTCGATGCCGACCTTGCGGAACTCGACGCCGCGAAAGGTCGAACCGGTCCGGGTGATCGGGTCGATGGCCCCGCGGGCGTAGGCCAGCGCCTGGTAGACCTGGCCCTTGGAATGGCTCAACGAGGTGGTGCTGGTCCAGCGGTCGTCGAAGCGGTGGTCCAGTTCGAGGAATACCTCGTTCATCTCGGTTTCGTGGCTGTTCCAGTCCTGGACCAGGGCGGTGGAACGCGACAGGCCGAGGGACTGGCCGTTGCTGTAGCGCGGCAGGCCGAAGATCGAATAGCCGTTGATATCGCCGGTCTGGTGGCGAAGGCTGGCGGTCAGCGTGGTGTCGTCGCTCAGGTCGGCCTCGATGATGCCGTACAGCAGCGGCGTGCGGGATTCCAGTTCGTCGAGGTAGGAGTGCCTGTCTTCATAGGCGGCGACGAAGCGCCCGCGCACGGTGCCGGAGTCGTTAAGCCGGCCGCTGCCATCCAGGTCGAGGCGATAGTTGTCCCACGAGCCGGCACGGGCGGTTACCGAGAAACGTGGCTCGGCGGTTGGCCGCTTGCGCACCAGGTTGACCGCACCGCCCGGGTTGCCGGCACCCACCAGCAGGCCGCTGGCGCCGCGCAGGACCTCGACCCGGTCATACACCGCCATGTCCGGTGGCAGCCAGCCGGTCACCGTGTAGGCCTGGCCGGGCACGCCGTCCATCAAATAGCTTTCCTCGCCAAGCACGAAGCCGCGGGATTGGAACACATGGGCACCGTAGTTGCGCTGGCTGAAGGTGATGCCCGGGGTCTTGCTCATGACCTTGTCGAGGCTGTTGAGGTTCTTGTCGTCCATCAACTGGCGGGTCATCACCGTCACTGATTGCGGGGTTTCCCGCAGGCTCTGGGTGGATTTGCCGATGGTCACGGCGGAGGTGGCGTAGGAGTGGGTGCCCTCGGTGGTAGTGCCCAGGCCGGCGGCGTTGATGGTGGTGGCGCCCAGGTTCATGGCGTCGTCGCTGCTGCGTGGCAGCAGCAGGTAATCGCTGCCGCCACTGCGCACCACCTGCAGGTCGCTGTCGCGCAGCAGCAGGGCGAAACCCTGCTCGACGCTGTAGCTACCTTGCAAGCCCGGGCTGCGCCGGTCCTGGGTCAGGCGGGCATCGAACGACAGCACCACCCCGGCGTCGCTGGCGAAGCGGCTGAGCACCGCGCCCAGCGGGCCGGGGGCAATGGCATAGCGGCGCTGGGGTTCTTCGGCACGGGCCTGGCCGCTGGCGGCGAGCGGCTGGATCAGCCCGGCCTGCAGGCCCAGCGCAGCGCCCAGCAAGGCGACGACCAGAGGTTTTCGGGCAAAGGCGGGGTGTTGCATGCGGGGCTCCTTCAAGGGCAATGGCGGCGATTTGAAGGAGGGGTCGAGCGAGAAGTCCAAATCGACAAAGGAAAATGAAAATATTTTTCATTGAGCACTCAGCTGCGCCCGCGCACCTTGATCCAGTAGCGGGTGCGCTGGTCGATGCGTACCGGAAGCACCTTGGCGATTGCGGCCAAGGCGCGGTCGGTGTCGGCCAGTGGGTAGGCGCCGGACAGGCGCAGATGGGCGACGTCGTCGGCGCACTGGATGAATCCGGGGCGATAGCGCTGCAATTCGGCGAGGGTGCGGTCCAGGCGCCAGTTGTCGATGACCAGGCGGCCATTGGCCCATTCGGCGCCATTCGGGTCCAGTGGCTGCGCAGCCGGTAGCGGACCGTCGGCGAAGCGCAGCCCCATCCCGGCCTCGACCTGCAGTTCCGCTGCTCCCGCGCGGTTGCGCACGGCGACCGCATGTTCGAGTACCTGCAGTTCGGTGCAGTTGTCTTCCTGACGCACGCTGAAGCGCGTCCCCAGAGCGCGCATGTGCCCGTGGCGGCTGCGCACGCTGAGCGGTCGCGGGTCCTTGGCGGTGGCGACGAGGATTTCTCCGGCGTGGAGGAGGATCAGGCGCTGTTCGGCGCTGAAGCGGATGTCCACGGCGGAAGCGGTGTTGAGGATCAGTTGCGTGCCGTCGGCGAGGAGGATGCGACGGCGCTCGCCCGTTGCCGTGCGCAGGTCTGCCAGCCACAACGGCGACTGTCGGTAGCCGCTCCAGGCCAGCGCGGAGACGCCCGTGCCGAGGACCAGTCCCTTGAGCAGCAGGCGGCGGGCAGGTTGCTCAAGGTCGCTGGCCAGGGTATCGCGAGTCAAGGCCGGGGGCAGTCCGTGCAGCTCGCTCTGCAACCTTTCGAGGCGTTGCCAGGCCCATTGGTGCATGGCGTCCTGTTCCAGCCAGGCCTGCCATTGATGCCGTGTACCGGAACAGTCCGGCGCCGCGCCGAGGCGCGCGTACCAGTTGGCCGCATCCCGCAGGGCAACGCGCTGGGCCCCCGGATTCACCGTGCCGCGTCCAGGCTGAACAGCAGGCACTGCTCGGTGGCCCGGGCGATGTACTTGGTCACTGAACTCACTGATACGTCCAGGCGTCGGGCGATCTCGGTATAGGGCAGGCCGTCGAGCTGGGCCAGGAAGAAGGCCTGGCGCACCTTGTGATCGAGCCCGTCGAGCATGGCATCCAGTTGCAACAGGGTTTCCAGCAGCAACAGGCGCTGTTCCGGGGAGGTTTCGAGCAGCTCCGGCTCATTGCCCAAGGCTTGCAGGTAGGCCTGCTCCAGGCTGCGCCTTCGCAGGTGATCGACCATCACCCGCTTGGCCACGGTGGCGAGGAAATTGCGCGGCTCGCGCAGGGGATAGGCGACGGTACCGGTGATCAGGCGCAGGAAGGTGTCCTGGGTCAGGTCGGCGGCGCGTTCGCCGTCGCCCAGGCGGCGCCGCAACCAGCCGCGCAGCCAGCCACTGTGGTCGCGGTACAGGCCATGGAGCGGGTCGTGGGCGGAAGAGGGCGGCGGCGAGACAGGCACCAGGATCTCCTGATAACAGGGTGCAATTAGGAATTGATCGCAATCATAGAGGGATTGTCCGGGAAAGCAAATGGGCTTTCCCGGGCAATACCGGCCTTACAGCCCCTCTTTAACCGTCACTTCCATCCATACCGCCGCGCAAACCATCCTTTCATCGCCTGCACCACCCCCACATAGCCCACCAGGATCGCCAGCAGGAACGGGAAGTAGGTCCACGGCAGCGCCTGCAACTTGAAGTACCCGGCCAGTGGCGACATCGGCAGCAACAGGCCGATGGCGACGATCGCCACGGTCATCGCCAGCAGCGGCCAGGCCGCCCGGCTCTGCACGAAGGGCAGCTTGCGGGTGCGGATCAGGTGCACCACCAGGGTCTGCGACAGTAGCCCTTCGACGAACCAGCCGGACTGGAACAGGGTCTGGTGATCCGGCGTGTCGGCGGCGAAGACGAACCACATCAGCGCATAGGTGAGGATGTCGAAGATCGAGCTCAGCGGGCCGAAGAACAGCATGAAGCGCCCGATGTCCTCGGCCTGCCAGCGCTGCGGGCTACGCAGTTGCTCGGCATCGACATGGTCGAACGGGATCGCGGTTTGCGACACGTCGTACAGCAGGTTCTGCACCAGCAGGTGCAGCGGCAGCATCGGCAGGAAGGGCAGGAAGGCACTGGCCACCAGTACGCTGAAGACGTTGCCGAAGTTGGAACTGGCGGTCATCTTGATGTACTTGAGCATGTTGGCAAAGGTCTTGCGCCCTTCGACCACGCCTTCTTCGAGCACCATCAGGCTCTTTTCCAGAAGGATGATGTCCGCCGCTTCCTTGGCGATATCCACCGCCGAGTCCACCGAGATGCCCACATCCGCCGCGCGCAGGGCCGGGGCGTCGTTGATGCCGTCGCCCATGAACCCGACCACATGCCCGCGCTGGCGCAGCAGGCGCACGATGCGCTCCTTGTGCGCCGGGGTGAGGCGGGCGAACAGGTTGCACTCGGCGGCGCGTTCACCCAGTTGCCGATCGCTCAGGGCATCGATCTCGCCGCCCAGCAGCAATCCCTTCAGCGGCAGGCCCACGTCATGGCAGACCCGGCGGGTGACGCGCTCGTTGTCGCCGGTCAGCACCTTGACCTCGACTCCCTGTTCGGCCAGCACCTTCAGGGCCGCCGCCGTGCTGTCCCGTGGCGGGTCGAGGAAGGCAATGTAGCCGGTCAGCAGCAGGTCGCTTTCATCGGCCACCCGATACTGCTCGCGAGCGCCCGGCAACTGGCGTACCGCTACCGCGACCACCCGCAGGCCATCGTCGTTGAGGCTGGCGGTGTGCTGGCGGATGCGCGCCAGCAGGGCGGCGTCCAGGGGCACTTCATCGCTGCCGATGCGCACCCGGGTGCACACCTCGAGCACTTCTTCCAGCGCACCCTTGCACACCAGGCGGTGGCCGTTGTCCTGCTCGCCGACCACCACCGACATGCGCCGGCGCTGGAAGTCGAAAGGGATTTCGTCGACCTTGGCGAAACGCTCGCCGAGGCGCGCCATGCGCCCGGCGTCGGCGTGTTCCAGCACGGCGACATCCAGCAGGTTCTTCAGGCCGGTCTGGTAGTGGCTGTTGAGCCAGGCATCGTCGAGCACCGCGTCACAGGGGGCACCGAACACATCGGTATGGCGTTCCAGGACGATGCGGTCCTGGGTCAGGGTGCCGGTCTTGTCGGTGCACAGCACGTCCATGGCGCCGAAGTTCTGGATGGCGTCCAGGCGCTTGACGATGACTTTCTTGCGCGACAGCACCACCGCGCCCTTGGCCAGGGTCGAGGTAACGATCATCGGCAACATTTCCGGGGTCAGGCCGACGGCGATGGACAGGGCGAACAGCGAAGCCTCCAGCCAGTCACCCTTGGTGAAGCCGTTGATCAGCAGCACCAGCGGCGCCATCACCAGCATGAAGCGGATCAGCAGCCAGCTGACCTTGTTCACCCCTTGCTGGAAGGCGGTGGGCTCGCGGTCGCTGGCCAGTACCCGTTCGGCGAGGTTGCCGAACCAGGTGTGCTCGCCGGTGCCGACCACCAGCGCGCGGGCGCTGCCGCTGACCACGTTGGTGCCCATGAAGCACAGGTTGTCGAGCTCCAGCGGGCTGCCGGCGGCGCCGTGACGGGGCAGGGCGAACTTCTCCACCGGCAGCGATTCGCCAGTGATCGCCGCCTGGCTGACGAACAGGTCCTTGGCTTCCAGCACCCGCAGGTCGGCGGGGATCATGTCGCCGGCGCTGAGCAGCACCAGGTCACCGGGCACCAGGTCGCGGAAGGCAATTTCCACCGCGCCGCGCCGGTCGGCTCCGGGCATTCCGGGCCGGAGCACGCTGGCGGTATTCGCCACCAGGCTTTTCAGGCGCTCGGCGGCATGGTTCGAACGCGACTCCTGGACGAAGCGCAGCAGGGTCGAGATCAGCACCATGCTGCCGATCACGGTAGCGGCCTTGAGGTCTTCGGTCAGCCAGGAAACCAGGGCCAGCAGGGTCAGCAGCAGGTTGAACGGGTTGCGGTAGCACCACCACAGGTGGCGCAGGGGCGAGACCGGCTTTTCCTGGCCCACCAGGTTGGCCCCGGCCCGCGCGCGAATGGCTTCGACGCGAGCCTCGTCGAGCCCTTCGGCACGGCTGCCGAAGCGCTGGAAGAGGGCGTCGTTATCCAGTTTGGCGACCAGGGTGAGCTGGCGCACGAAGTCTGCAGGCAGGTGACTGCGGGCGCTGCCGCCACGCAGTGATTCAAGGATCGCCTGGCGGCGCAGGTGCCGGCTCAGGCCGTGGTCGAAGAAGGCCAGCAGGCGCTGGCCGAAGCGTTTGAACAGCATGATCTACTCCCGGGTGGTTGCCGCGCGGGCCGCCACCAATAGGGCTTGCGCAGCGCAGGGAGTGCGCTGCCGTCGGGTCAGGCCGGACGGCAGCGCGAAAGGCGATCGCTAGCTGCCGCCCAGCCCGGTTCTGGGTGTCACGGGACTGGGGTCGGGATTCATGGCCGGGCTCCGGATGCTCCTCTCGGGTTGATGTTCAGCGGCCTTAATCGGCCGCCAGTTCGAAGACTTGCCAGCGTACCGAGCTGACGCCCTTTTCCAGGCTGATGCGGCTGACCAGGCGCTCCAGCTGGCTGGTAGCGTCGTGATTGCCGAGCAGTTCGGCGCGCACCTCCAGCTTTGCCGGGTTGGCCTGGTCCTCGCTGTGCAGCGATTGCAGGCGCAGGCTGGCACCGTCGAAGCTGTGCAGCATCAGGCTGCGTACCTGGATTTCATCCTCGGCGCGGCAGACGATTTCCACGACATAGTGCTGGGCCGATTCGGTGGGCGGCACCACGTCCTGATGGTTCAGGCGCTGGGCGATATCGCGCAGCAGGATATTGGCGCAGAGCACCACCATGGCGCCCAGTGCGGCTTCCAGCAGCAGGCCCATGCTGCACAGCACGCCGATGGCGGCGGTGCACCAGAGGGTGGCGGCGGTGTTCAGGCCGCGGACGTTGAGGCCGTCGCGCATGATCACGCCACCGCCAAGGAAGCCGATGCCGGAGACCACGTAGGCGGCGATGCGCGAGGCGTCGCTGGCCAGGCCCGGGACGCTCTGGGTCATCAGCACGAACAGGCAGGCGCCGGTGCTGACCAGGGCGTTGGTGCGCAGGCCGGTGAGGCGCTGGCGCAGTTGCCGTTCGGCGCCGATCAGGGCACCGAGGACGAGCGCTGCAGCGGCGCGCAGCAGAAAGATTTTCCAATCCATGATTCACCTCCGTTTCTCTACGGATAGAGGCCGGTGTTGACGCCGGCTGCAAGCCGGCGCGAATGCGGGTTTATGGATGGCGAAAGGTCGCGGCGTTACCGGGCCGCGCGAACGCTGCCGGGCAATGTCGGGAGGGAGAATGGGGATGCGTCATCCCGGGTGGGATGCGGATCGCCACTGTCCGCTGGGATCAGCGAGACAGTGGCAGGGAAAGTGCTGCCGGACGTGCTCGCTGTTCAGACCTGTCGCAATCGACTGGGACAACTGTCCAAGGCAGGACTCCTATGGGGTTTGAAATTGCGGCGCACCTTACCCGCGCAGGAGAGGCGGGTCAAGCGCTTCGCTTGGGGTTTCTACAAGGTCATTGTAGGAGGGCGCGGATGGCCGGGGGTGTGGCCTTGATGAAAGATTCGACATCTTTCTTTTCAGTACCGGCCTCATCGCTGGCTTGCCAGCGATGAGGCCGGTACTGACAACTCAGTCCTTGCTGCCTGGCATTTACTGCTCGAACGCATAGTCCATGGGCTCGAAGCGCTCGCTGCTGTCCATGCTCACATTGCGCATCGGTGCGGTCTGCAGGTGGGTGGCGTAGAGCGGTTCGGCGCAATAGTTGATCAGGACCGAGCGGCGCCGTGCGCCCGACGTGTTGAGGCTGGCGCCATGGACCAGGTCGACATCGAACACCAGGATGTCGCCGGCCCTTCCGGATACCTGCACCACCCCGGTTTCATCGTCGAAGTCGAACGGCGTTTCCCCCGGCTCGAAGCGATGAGTACCGGGGACCAGGCGGGTCGCGCCGTTGTCCGGGCCGAAGTCGTCGAAGTAGGCCATGGCCGTTACCGTGTCCCCCGGCCGGTGTCCCCACATATCCCGGTGCAGGCGCTGATGGCCACCGCCGGCGAGGGGTTCGCGGCCCTCGACATGGGAGAGGAAGAAGCGCTCGTCGATGATCGCCCCGGTGGCCGCCAACAGTAACGGTAGACGGCACAGGTCCTGGATCCGCGGATGGCTGTCGAGCAGCGAGTGGCGCCAGTCGCGGCCACGGGGTATCGGCCATTCATGCGAGGCGCGGGCACCGGCGTCGAAGGCAGCGCGCAGGTCGTCCAGCCAGGCCTCCGGGATCGCCTGGCGCAGCAGCAGGTAGCCGTCTCGGCGGAGTTGTTCGCGGGGGCTCATGGCGGGTCTGCGGTCCTTGCCGGCAAAGATTCTGGGGACGGTGGCCGAGGGTAGGTCCGGCCCCGAATGATGTCAATTTGGCATCTGCGGCTTTGCGTGGCTGGTCACAAACGCGAACGCCTGGTTTCACGCGTGCACTGCGATGCCGTTTGCATCACCTTGCAACCACCATTCATCACGCTTGCCCGCCAGGAGCGACTCCAGCACCGAGACGCCCTTTTCCCGGAGCGAGATCCGCTCGCGCTGCAGTACGTCATCCAGCAAGCCGAGCAGGTTGCGCGTCTGCGAGACCGATTTGGGCGTGTTGGTTTCGCTGCTCAGCACGCCATCGACATAGCTGCGCACCCGCTCGTTCTGGCTGGCCTGCTGGGTCGCGCTGGCCTCCACCAGCCGGTTGTCCTTGTTGAAGCCCAGGCGCGTGCTGCTTTTCGCTTCGTCGGTGATCTCGTGATAGCTGTAGTTCTGCGACTTGTAGTCCTTGCTCAAGGCCAGCGGCACTTGCGGATTGGCCCCGACATGCCAGGCGGCGTCGAGGCGCGATTGCTGGTCCTGCTGGATCGAGCGGCTGGACAGGGCCTTGCCCTGGGCCGTGGTGCTTTGCGAAACCCGATAGTCGAAACGGTCGGTTTCCCCGGGCAGCAGCGGGTTGACCGACTTCGCCGGCTGGCCGATCGAGGCACTGAAGTCAGCAAGGCCGCTGAGCAGCAACCGATCGTTTCGCCCTTGGGTCGAACCGGCCTCCTTGGCAAGCCTGCCATCGTCCACGCGGTTGAGCTGGACGAAAGCGTCCTTGAACAGGTTCATCAGGTCCTTGTCGCCGTTGCCGCGCTTTCGCGCTGCGTCGAACTGCTGCAGGTAGTTGTCGATCGCGGCCTGGCGCTGCCCGGCGTTGCCCAGCAGGCTGCTGTCGCGGGTATCCAGATCGAGCCTGATGTTCCCCGACGGCCCTTGCAGGCTCAGGTTGCGTGCCTTGTCATCGAGACTCAGGTCGAACACCTGCGGCTCGCCGCTGGCGGTTCGCAGGCTGGCGTTCATCTGCAAGGACTTGAACAGGTTCGCGTCGAAGCTGACCAGGCCGTCCAGCTTGAGGCTTGGCGGTTCCTGGGCCAGGCCGTCGATGGCGGCCTGGAAACCCTCCGCCAGCGTTGCCAGGCCCTTGAGTTCGTAGGCGTTGAGTTCACCGCCCTGGACCTCGGCGCTGACCGCGAGGCCGTTGTCGTCGCTGGCCAGGGACAGGGTAATGGTGGCGCCTGAAGCGGTGGTCAGGCGCAGGCTGATGGCATTGTCCGGTGCCTGGCGCAGGCTGTCGCCGCGCAGCTTCACGGCTTCGGCGCCGGGTTCGGCGCCGGCAGCATAGCGCAACGCCGATTGCGACACGGATGCGCCGCCCTTGAGCGCCAGTTGCTCGACCAGGGCTGCCCCCACGCCGCGCAGGCGTTCGCCCAGTGAAGCCCCTTGCACCCCGGTCAGCAGGCTGAGGCTGAGCTTGTCGACCGCGTCCTGCTCCAGGGCATAGCTCGCGGTCGTGGCAGTACTGCGTGACGGGTAGGTGTAGCCATCGTTATCGTTGCGTGTCTGGCCCAGAGTGACATTGCCGCTGGTGGTAGCGGCAGGCGCTTGTATGGCGATGCTGGAGTCGGCTGCGCGCTGCGGCGCGGTGTAAACAGGCGAGATTCGCAATCCTGCGTTGATCGGGTTCATGAGTGGGCCCGTGATGTCCATAGTTGTCCAAGGGTTATCGGCGCTTGGGCGAGAAGCTTGAGCGGCGCTCCAATTCAGCTGTGACACAATGCGCGCAGCCGCCCCGTCCCTCGTCCAGGCCCGTCCATGAACAACAGCCAGTTGACCCTTATCTGTCACGCCCGCAGCGACGCCCAGCGCGTCGGCCGCTTCCACCTGGAAGAGGAGGGGGTGCTGGTACCGCTCGCCTCACCCGTCGCGCTCGACGGGCAGGCGCGCACGTTGGTCGCGCCTGAGTGGCGTACGCGACAGACTGCCGAGCTGCTGGGACTCGCCGCGCAGCCCGAGCCAGCGCTGCGCGACTGCGATCTTGGGCGCTGGCAGGGCCTGTCGCTCAAGCGCTTGGCGCAAGACGAGCCCGATGCTCTGCAGCAATGGCTGCACGATCCCCAGGCCGCGCCCCATGGCGGGGAGTCCGTGGCGCGGCTGTGCCAGCGGGTGGCGGACTGGCTGGAGGGCTGGACGGCCACCGGGCATTGGCAGGCCATTACCCACCCGATGGTGATTCGCGCGGCATTGATGCATGTGTTGCAATGCCCGCCGACGGCGTTCCAGCACATCGACGTGCTTGCGCTATCGCGGGTCAGCCTCAGCCGCTACGAGCGCTGGCGCCTGCGCATCGAGTGACGCGGCGGATCAGTCGAACACGCCACGCAGCGTCAGGGTGAAGTTGCGTGGCTCCCCGTAGTAGTTGCCGTATTCGGATGTCCCGACGCTTTCGTAATAGCGACGGTCGAACAGGTTGTTGCCCTTGAGCGCGACGGTCCAGTTCTGGTCCACCTTGTACTCAATCAGCGCGTCATACACCGCATAGCCCGCCTGGCTGAAGTCGTAGGCACGGCTGTCGATGGCATTGCCTGCCGCATCGAGGCGGTAGGCCTGGCCGGTCACGTAGGTAGGGCTCTGGGCAGTGATACCGCCGCCGACACGTACTGCCGATAGCGCGCCGGGCAGGGTATGGATGCTCCAGAGCTTGAACAGGTGCCTGGGCGTGATGGTGCTGTAGAGGGTTTCCCCGGTGTCGTTCTGCACGCGGTTGTAGGTGTAGCCGGCAAGCACCTCCCAGCCCGGCGCGATCTGGCCGCTGGCCTCCAGGTCGAGGCCCTTGCTGACGATCCTGTCCTGGGCCAGGTAGCAGCAGGCGCCGCTGTAGCTGAAGGCCGGATCGGGGTAGGCCGGATCGATCGCGGCCTGATGCTCGCGGGTGGTACGAAACAGCGCCGCGCTGACGTTCAGGGCACCGCCCAGCAACTCGCCCTTGATTCCGGTTTCGTAGGTCTTGCCGGTCATCGGCTCGATGGACGTCGCGGCGTCTTCCGGGCCCATCAGTTTTTGTGCCTGGGGTTTGAATACCTCGCTGTAGCTGATGTAGGCCGACCACTGATCGTCCAGGGCGTAGATCAGGCCGCCGAAGGGCACCAGGGTAGTCGGCTCGCGATCGAACACGCGGTCCTGCAACGCCCAGGGTCCGGTGCCGTCGCTGTTGCGCTTGCTGTAGGCCTGCTCGAACTTGTAGCGCTGGGCACGGGCGCCTGCCACCAGCTTGAGCGGGTCGCTCACTTGCAGGCGCAGGGTTGAATAGACGCCATATTGCTCGCGGGTGTTCGGTGAGTAATCACGCCAGAAGGCATGGCTGGAGTCGTCACTGGGCAGCGGCGTGGCCGATGGGTTCCACAGATCGATCAGGCCGCCCTTGCCGACCATCCCGCCGGCGGCGCGCCAACGACTGGTGACCTTCTGGTAGTCGGCACCGAGCAGCACCTCGTGGCGGCGGCCGAAGGCATCGAAGCCGCCGGACAGGTTGATATCGAACACCGACTGCTCGCTCCAGCTCGACACGTAGCTGCCCCACCAGTACGGGCCGGTGTTGCTGGTTTCGTCCACCGAGCCATATGGAATCACGCCTTCGGTAGTGGAGCTGTTGTAGTTCCAGGTGTACGAGCTATTGAGCTTCCAGTCCTCGCTCAGGTAGTGATCGACCTTGGCGAACCACTCCTTGGTCGAACTGTCGCTCCAGGCCTGGCGAGTGGTGTACCAACTGTGTCGCGGCAGGTGTACGTCGCCGCCGGTGCTGTAGCGGGGCAGGCCGTCGCCCGTGCCGTTTTCCTTGACCTTGTCGTAACTGCCGCCGACGGTCAGCAAGGTGTCCGCGCCAAGATCCGCTTCGAGGACGCCGTACAGCAAAGGCTTCTCGGTACTGCGGTTGTCCATGAAGTACTGGCGGTCGGTCCAGGCGGCCACCAGGCGCCCGCGCAGCGCGCCGTCGAACGCCAGGGGGCCGGTCAGGTCGACCTCGCTGCGGTAGTTGTCCCAGGAGCCGGCGGAGGTATCGAGCTTGAGCTGGTAGTGATCCAGCGGGCGCTTGCGCACCAGGTTGACGATGCCACCCGGGTCGCCGGTGCCGCCAAGCAGGCCGCTGGCGCCACGCAAGACTTCGACATGGTCATAGGCGGCCAGGTCGTAGAGGCGGTCGCTGTAGAAGGTGCCGACGCCATTGCCGATATCCATCGGTGCGGCGCCGTCGATCTGCAGGTTATCGATGCCGAAACCGCGCGAGTAGAACTGTTTCGAGTGATAGGTGGCGCTGCGGGTAGTGATGCCCGGTGCCAGCTTCATGGCCTCGGGCAGGGTGGTCAGGCGCTGGTCCTCGATGACCTTGCTGGTAATGACCGAGACGCTTTGCGGCGTGTCCTTGAGACTGACCGGGGTCTTGGAGCCGATGCTGACCAGGCCGGTGGTATAGGACCCGGAGTTTTCCGTCATTTCGCCCATGCCCTGGCCGCTGATGGTAGTCGCGGCCAGTTGCAGGGCGCCGCTTTCCGGGCGCTTGACCAGGCGATAGCCCGGGCCGTCGGCAATGGCCTGCAGAGGGCTGGCGAGGAGAATCCGGGCCAGGCCGTCGGCAACCTTGTAGTCACCGCTCAGGCCGTCGCTGTGCAGGCCGGCGGTCAGTGCCGAATCCACGCCGATCATTATCCCGGCCTGCTGGCCGAAGGCGCCGAGGACGCTGTCCAGGCTGCCTGCGGGAATCCGGTAGTTGCGGCTTTGTTGCTGGGTCGCGGCCTCGGCGGCGAATGACGGCTGGCTGGCGCCCAGGGTAGCGCCGAGCAGGGCCAGGCGCAGGGCGAAGGCCAGTGGGATAGGACGTGAGAGCATGAAGACGATCCGTTGAGTGGGCAGGGGCACTGTTTTTCAGCGTTCTGCCTGTCTTGATGCGCGAGTCGGAAAAAACTGCCAGGTATCGCGAATTATTTTTATTCGTAAGCGAGACTCAGGCGGGCTTCACCGTGGTCCAGAGACCGAGTACCCGCTCTACCTTGATCGGCAGCATGCGCGCCAGCAGCTCGAGGCTGGCCTGCGGGTTATCCAGCGAATACGAGCCCGATACCGGCAGTTCGGCAATCTCCGGCGCACACCGCAGTACCCCTCGGCGGTAGCGGTCGAGGTGGGCCAGGAGCAGACCAAGGGGCATGCGCTCGGCGACCAGCAACCCGTCGCTCCAGGCCAGTTCGGCAGTTTTCAAGGAGCGCGGGGGAGAAGCGCGTCCGGCCCTGAAGTCCAGCTGTTGTCCGGCGCCAAGCGTCAGTCGCTCGCCTTGGGCAAGTTCCAGCGTTGCACTGCCGGTGAAGACCTGCAGCTGGCTGCCGGGCGTTCGCGGCAGGTCCAGGGCGATCACCAGCTTGCTTGACGCCCCGGGCGTGACCCAGCCATCCCGGGTGCGAACGCGCCATTGTGGCTGGGTGCCAGTGTTGATCAGCAGGCGGCCCAGCTCCAGGCTCAGGTCGGTGGCGTGCCGGTCCACTGCGCTGCGCGTATCGATTTGCAACTCGACCCCTCCGGCCAGTTGCAGGCGCTCGCGCTGGCCGGTACCGGTGCGGTAGTCGCTGAACAGTTCCGGCACCAGGCCGGTTTCGCGCACCCCGACGCCTGTGGCGCCGAGCACCGCCAGGCCGGCGATGCCCTTGAGCAGCGTACGTCGCGAGCTGCCGCTGCGCGCCTGCAGAAGGCTGCGGGCTTTGGCCGGCGGCAGGTTGCGGGTGGTCTGGCGCAGGTCCTGGTTCAAGCTGGCCAGACGCTGCCAGGCCAGTTCATGGTCTGCGTTCTGTGCCCGCCACGCGTCGCATGCCTGCTGGTCGGCCGCGCTGCTGACCCCGGATTGCAACAGCACCATCCAGTGCAGTGCCTGCTCCAGCACCTGCTCGTCGATGCTCTGGCGCTGCACTGGCTGGAACGGCCTCACAACTCGTAGACCGCGGCGTAGCAGGTGCGATAGGCCTTGAGCATGGCCTTCTGCACCACATTGACGCTGATCCCCAGCGTTTCGGCGATCTGCGGGTAGGTCAGGCCATCCAGTTGCGACAGCAGGAAGATTTCCCGTACTCGCGCGCCTAGCCCGTCGAGCACCCGACCGACCGCGTCGAGCGCCTCGAGGACCAGCAGGCGGGTCTCTGCCGAGGGCATTTCCTGTGGATCAAGGGCTGCCAGGGACGCCAGGTAGGCGTTTTCCAGTGCGCGCCGGCGGAAGAGTTCGGCGCATAGGCGGCTGGCCACGGTGGCCAGGTAGGCGCGGGGTTCGCGCAAGCCGGGTAGTGCGCCCTGGCGCATCAGGCGGACGAAGGTGTCCTGCGCCAGGTCCTGCGCCTGCTGATGGTTGCCCAGCTTGCGCCGGAGCAACTGGACGATCCAACCGTGGTGGGCCACATAGAGTTCGCCGATGGCGTGATGCGGGGACGCAAAAGAGGGCATGCGCGCGCTTCCATGAAAAGGTTACGGAATGGTGCGCATGGTAATACTTCTCATTAACTCTGTTGCAACTAAATCTTCAATCGCAAGCGCGACGCGGAACCCTGTGGGAGCGGGTTCACCGGAGCGCCGGACCGCCGCGATGACGTCGGTGAATCTACAACCGTAATCGCGGGTAAACCCGCTCCCACAAGTTTCCGCGGCGCGCTTGCGGTGTTCAGACTCCCCCCGGCGAGTCCAGTACCTGCCTGACCTTGCGCGCCAGGTCATGGGGCAGGTAGGGCTTGGAAATCACTTCGAATTCGGAACCGCCGATATCCGTGCGCTCGATGGAGTTCTCCGCGTAGCCGGTGGTCAGCAGCACTTTGATCGACGGATGATTGCGTCGCACTTCCCGGGCCAGCATCACCCCGTTCATGCCGCCGGGCATGATCAGGTCGGTGAACAGCAGGTCGTAGCGCTCGCCGGCCTCGAAGCGCTTCAGTGCCTCGCGGGCATTGAGCACCAGGTCAGCCTGGTAGCCATAGTCCTCCAGGACCATTTTCGCCAGCTCCGCCACATCCGGGCGGTCCTCGACGATCAGTACGCTTTCGTTGCCGTTCCTGGCCTCCGCCGTCTTGTTTCGCTCCAGTGGCAGTACCGGGCCGCCGTCCACCGGGAAATACAGGCGCAGGGTGGTGCCGATGCCTTCCTCGGTATAGATCCGCGCGGTACCGCCGGACTGCTTGGCAAAGCCGTAGACCATGGACAGCCCGAGCCCGGAGCCCTTGCCTTCTTCCTTGGTGGTGAAGAAGGGGTCCATGACCCGGTCGCGAATGCTTGCCGGCATGCCGACGCCGTTGTCGGTGATCGCCAGGCTGACGTAGTGGCCAGGCAACAGGCCGTCGTAGGACGTCGTTGCGAGGTCGCGCACGGTGACGTTGCGGGTCTCGATGAAGATCTGCGGCCTGGGGCGACCGATCAATGCATCCCGCGAGTTGATGAAGATGTTCAGCAGGGCCACTTCCGCCTGGGTGGGGTCGATGCGGCAGTTCTTCAGTGTCTGCTCCAGATCGTATTCCACCTGCACGCCGTCGCCGAAGGTGCGGTTGACCAGCGGGCGCACGGTGTCCACCAGCTGGTTGAGGTTGAGCACCCGGCCCTGCAGCTTCTGCTTGCGGGAAAAGGCCAGCAACTGCTTGGTCAGGGTACTGGCCTTGTCCACCGCCGAGCGGGCGTGGAAGGTACTGCGGCGGATGCGCTCCATGTCCGGGGCGGGTTTCTCCGCCGCGGTACGGATCAGGTCGATATAGCCGCCCATGACCTGCAGCAGGTTGTTGAAATCATGGGCGATGCCGCCGGTCAACTGGCCCAGGGCTTCCATCTTCTGCGACTGGTGCAGGGCGTCCTCGGCGTCGCGGCGGCGGCTGACGTCCAACTGCGAGGCGAAGAAATAGACCAGCTCGCCTTTCTCATTGAAGATCGGCGAAATGAACAGGGCATTCCAGAAGCTGCTGCCGTCCTTGCGGTAGTTGAGGATCTCGGTGGAAAAGTCGTAGCGCCCTTCGATCGCATTGCGAATCGCCCCGACCACCTCCGGATCGGTATCCGGCCCCTGGAGAAAGCGGCAATTGCGCCCGACGATCTCTGCCGGGCTGTAGCCGGTCATATCAAGGAACGCCTGGTTGGCGAAGATGATCGGATTGTCCGCGGCGTTGGGGTTGGTGACGATCATCGGCATGCGCGTGGTTTCCACCGCGGCGAAGAAGATGTCCTTCGGGTGGCCGGAGATGTCAGCGGTCGAAGCATCGTCGACGCGGGTGGGGGTGTTGGGCACGGTGAAGTCCTTTGTAACGGGGCTGCCTATACAGACAGCGCGGCTGCCGCTTCGTTGCCTGCCCAGGTCTGATGACCGGAAAGATACCGCCTCGAGTCTCCAGCTTACCAAGCCGGCCATTACGGCACGGGGCGGTGGCGGCGGACGTCGCCACAGGTACACTGGACGTCCTTTGCCCGGACCTTTGTCACCATGCTCCGTACCGTCACCGACCTCGACCTGCGCCTGCTGCGCATCTTCACCACCGTGGTGCGCTGCGGCGGGTTCACCGCTGCGCAGGCCGAGCTGAACATGAGCCAGTCGAATATCAGCATGCAGATCGGCAGCCTGGAGCAGCGCCTGGGTTATCGCCTGTGCGAGCGGGGCAAGGGCGGGTTTCGCCTGACGGCCAAGGGCAAGCGGATTCTCGAAGCGTCGCAGGCAATGTTCGAAGCCATAGGCCTGTTCCGTGACGAGGCGCAGGGGCTGTCGGGCAACCTGGTGGGCGATCTTTATGTGGGCATGGCGGACAATGTCGCCACGTTGCCCCAGGCGCGCTTCGGCGAGGCATTGGCAAGGTTTCACCAACGCGAACAGGATGTGCAGCTGAATCTCTACGTCAACTCGCCGACCGAGCTGGAGCTGGCGGTGATCGATGGGCAGCTCGACCTGGCAGTGTCCTATTTCAGCCGTTCGCGGCCGAGCCTGGAGTACCTGCCGTTGTATAACGAGGAGATTGGCGTGTTTTGCGGTGATCGGCATCCGCTGTTCAAAGAGACCGACCCGGACTTGCAGCGGATAGCCGGATGCAACTGGATCAGTCACGGCTTCCTTCCGGAAAACCAGGACCTGCCGCTGCGTCCCTTGTGCAGCCGGGCCACCGCCTACCATATGGAGGCCGTGGCCCATGCGGTGCTGGCGGGAACGCACCTTGGGTATCTGCCGACCCACTATGCGCAGATCTGGATCGAGCGCGGGCGCATGCGTGCGTTGCAGCCGCAGCGCCTGAAGTACGAGGTGGTGCACAGCATGATCACCTACAGCGGCCGGCCCCGGAGCGAGGCGGCGCGGGCATTTGTCGAGGATCTGCTGGCGGTGCACGGACTGGTGGCGCCTGGCGCCGGCTCAAGGTGTTCCTGATGGCATCAATGCCAAGGTGAGATGCGGGTCTCACGGGCCTCTCGCTGGCAACGCCAGCCCCCACAGGCTTAGCGTCTGGCCTGGATTTCGTGGTCTACCAGGAATCTTGTGGGAGCCGGCGTTGCCGGCGATGGGGCCAGTAGCGGCACCGCGCATCTATTCCAGTACGCCACCCACCGCATTCCGATAGATCCGCGCATAATCGCCGGCCCCCAGCGGCAGCGCATTGGTCTGCGATGACGAGATATCCGCCAGCGCCAGTTCTCCCACCAGGGCCGCATCGTCGCCATTCAACCCAAGCTCGGCCAACGTTGCCGGAATCCCCACCCGTGCCCGCAATTCCAGTACCCATGCCAACAAGCCGTCGAAGCTGCCATCTTCCAGCTCGAGATAGCGTGCCAGCCGTGCAGCATCGCCCTCTATCGCGCTGCGATTGGCCACCAGCACGTACGGCAGCAGTACCGCATTGAGCAGGCCATGATGCAGGTGATAGCGCGCGCCTAGCGGGTGGGCGAGGGCATGCACGCCGCCCAGGCCCTTCTGGAAGGCCACGGCGGCGCTGGCCGAGGCGATCAGCATGCCTTCCCGGGCCAGCAGGTCGTTGCCGTCGCGCACGGCGTTTTCCAGATGCAGCCGGACCAGACGTACACCTTCCACCGCGATCCCCGCCGACATCGGATGGCATAGTGGCGAAAACAGCGCTTCGAGATGGTGGGTCAGGGCGTCCATGCCGGTGGCTGCGGTGAGGCCGGGCGGCAGGCCCAGGGTCAGGCGAGGGTCGAGAATCACGCCGCGCGCCAGCATCTCGCGATGACCAATGACTTTCTTCACGCCTTGGACGGTATCGGTCAGTACCGCTTCGCGTCCCAGTTCCGAGCCGGTACCGGCGGTGGTAGGAATGACGATCAGTGGCGGCAGGTTAAGGGGCGGGTAATCAGCCAGGGTCGGGTAATGCTCAAGCATCTGCGTCCATTCGAACCGTGCCGCGCCCTGCGGATCGCGACTGAGCAGGGCGATGCCCTTGGCGGCGTCGATGGCGCTGCCGCCGCCGAGGGCGATCAGCGAGTCATGACCGCCCTCGGCGAACGCGGCTGCCCCGGCACGAGCGTGCTCGAGGCTCGGGTTACCCGACAGGCCATGGAACAGCCCGTGATCGATGCCTGCCGCTTTTAGATGCTCACGCACGGCACGCAATGGCGGCAACTCCAGCATGCCAGGATCGGTGACCAGCAACGGGCGATGCATGCCAGCCAGGGCACACCGTTCGCCGAGCACCGTGAGGGCATCGACGCCGCAGAAGATTTCGGTGGGGTAGTTCCAGTAGTGAATCATGGTCGGTTCCTGTGTGCAGGCATGCCTTGTCCCGCCGGGCAGGACGCCGGTGACGGGACAAGGACGGGGGAGGATTACTCGACGGCGCGACCGGCGAAGCTCAGGCTTCTGGCGATACGCCGATGGGGTTTGGCCAGCGCCAGGTAGGTGAGACCGAACAGCGCCAGTGCGGAGAACACCAGCACCACCGCCCAGACCTGGAACCAGGGGGCGCCAGGCGGCGCCAGCAGCTCCCGCGGCCAGGCCACGTTGACTGCCTCGAAGAGCAGCCAGAACACGGCCAGCCAGTTGACCGCCAGCCCCTTGCGACCCAATTGCAAGGCGCCTTTGGCCGGGTCCCAGCGCCCGCTGAGGCGCGCGTACAAGGCGCTGGCGGTGACGATCAGGAAAACGAAGAAGAAGCCGCCGCTACCGAAGGCGATAAGCGTGCCCACGGCGGTTGCGTTGAGGCCCAGGATCAGGCCAAGACTGGCCAGCAGCGTACTGCAGAGCATCGCCGCCATCGGCACCTTGCGCTTGTCCACCCGGCGCAGCAGCCCGGACCCAGGCAGGATACCGTCCCTGGCCATGCCGAAGATGGCCCGGCCGATGTAGGTCTGCACCGAGACCACGCAGGCGACGAACGCGATCAGGACGATAGCGACGAAGGGGCGTTCGGCCCAGCGGCCGAACGCATCGGACACCGCCGGAGTGACCGGGTCGATGACCTGCCCGCTGACCAGCGCGGCGGGGTCATTGAACGACAGGGTCACGGCGAAGGCGGTGAGCATCACCGTCAGGCCTACCACCAGCATCGAGCGCAGGATTGCCCGCGGTGTGGAAACGCGCGCATCGGTCGTCTCCTCGGACAGCTGCGAGCAGGCGTCGAAACCGAGAAAGGCCCAGCCGCACACGGCCATGGCAGTCAGCAACCCGCTCAAGTAGGACCCGCCGGACGCGTTTTCCGCGCCCATGCTGCTCAATAGCAGCTCGAATGAATGATTGCGGAAGAACAGCAGCAACAGCACGCCGATGCCGATGGAGGCGATGGCCTCGGCAAGGATGCCGGCGTTGACGAAGTACTTGAGTGGATTGATTCCCAGCAGATTCACCCCGAGCCCCAGCGCCAGCAGCGCGGCTGCGCAGGCCACCTGGGCATTGGCCGAGGGCGGTTCATCGAACAGCAGCAAACCCAGCCAGAAACCGCCGAGATAGGCCACGGTGGTCAGCGAGGCCAGCGCCGCCGCCAGGTACAGGAAACCGGTGAACCAGGCCAGGCGGTCACCGACCAGGCGCCGCACCCACTGGTAGCAGCCGCCGGCCAGGGGAAACTGCGAGGATAACTCGGCATACACCAGTGCCACGCTTAGCTGCAGCAACAGGCACAACGGCACGATCCACACCCAGGAGGGCCCGACGCTGATGGCGCCGAGCGACATCACCGAATAGATGCCGACAACCGGCGAGATGGTGGCGAAGCCCACGGAGAACGACGACCACAGGCTCAGGCCGCGATCCAGCTCCTGGCGGTAGCCGTGGCTGGCGAGCAGGTGCTCGTCGGGATTGGACGGAACGGACATGGGGGATCCTCGGCAGGTATTGGAATTGTTATCGAGATCCGGTGCCTCTTGAGGGCACTCGAGGTTCCGGCACAGCGTATGTCGACGTCGGGTCAGGAAAAATTCATGATTATTGCGACTGGCATCAGTCTTGATTGATGTTTGCCCGCCACGACTAAAGCCCCGGCCACGCCGTTCGTGCTACTCAGGGGACGCCGCGCCCCGGCAAGCCCGGGAGTCTCGGCTAACCTTTGAACTGTTCGTCGATGGAGGGTCTCGAACCTTGCAGTGCTGCCTTCGAGCCTCAAGCCTGGTGCCTTGCGTGCATCAAGGACAACACGGGCATTCCATCGGGCAGGGAACACACGCCAATCGAATCGGGGCTCGCCTCGTGGGAGAAAAGATGAATAACCGGATCATGTGGAGAGGCGCGCTGGTCGGCTTTGCGCTGGCATGCAACCTCGCCGGCGTCCAGGCCGCCGAGCCGAAGAAGGTCGATGTGCTGCTGGTGGGCGGCGGGATCATGAGTTCGACCCTGGCCATCTGGCTCAACGAACTGGAGCCGGGCTGGTCGATGGAAATGGTCGAGCGCCTGGACAAGGTGGCCGAGGAAAGCTCCAACGGCTGGAACAACGCCGGTACCGGCCACTCGGCCTTGGCCGAGTTGAACTACACCCCGGAGAAGGACGGCAAGATCGATATCACCAAGGCGGTGGAGATCAACGAGTCGTTCCAGATCACCCGTCAGTTCCTCGCCTGGCAGGTCAAGAGCGGCGTGCTGAACAACCCGCGTTCGTTCATCAACACCACGCCGCACATGAGCTTCGTCTGGGGCGATGAAAACATCAGCTTCCTCAAGCGCCGTTACGAAGCCCTGCAGAAAAGCCCGTTGTTCCGTCCGATGCAGTATTCCGAAGACCACGAGCAGATCAGGAAATGGGTCCCGCTGATGATGGAAGGCCGCGATCCGCAGCAGAAGCTGGCGGTCACCTGGACCCCGATCGGCACCGACGTCAACTTTGGCGAGATCACCCGCCAGTACGTGGGGTACCTGCAGAAACAGCAGAACTTCAGCCTCAAGCTCAATAGCGAGGTCGAGGACATCACCCGCAACGACGACGGCTCCTGGCGGGTCGAGTACAAGAACCTCAAGGATGGCAGCAAGACCACCACCGACGCCAAGTTCCTGTTCATCGGGGCCGGCGGCGCGGCGCTGCCGCTGCTGCAGAAGTCCGGCATTGCCGAGGCCAAGGACTATGCCGGCTTCCCGGTGGGTGGTTCGTTCCTGGTGACCGACAAGCAGGATATCGCCCTCCAGCACATGGCCAAAGCCTACGGTATCGCTTCCACCGGCGCGCCGCCGATGTCGGTGCCGCACCTGGACACCCGGGTCCTGGATGGCAAGCGGGTGATCCTGTTCGGGCCGTTCGCGACCTTCTCCACCCGCTTCCTCAAGGAAGGCTCGCTGCTCGACCTGTTTGCCAGCATGTCGGTGCATAACGTCTGGCCGATGGTGCGGGTCGGGGTGCGCGAGTTCGATCTGGTCAAATACCTTATCGGCCAACTGATGCAAAACGATGACGACCGCTTCGCCGCCCTGCAGACCTATTTCCCCCATGCGAAGAAGGAAGACTGGCGCCTGTGGCAGGCCGGCCAGCGCGTGCAGATCATCAAGAAGGACGAGAACCAGGGCGGCGTGCTCAAGCTGGGTACCGAAGTGGTGACCTCCAAGGACGGCAGCATCGCCGGCCTGCTGGGCGCTTCGCCGGGTGCCTCGACGGCGCCGCCGATCATGCTCGACTTGATGCAGAAGGTATTCAAGGACCGGCTGCAGTCTTCGGCCTGGCAGGAAAAGATCAAGCAGATCATTCCCAGCTACGGTACGCATCTGAACGACGATCCGGCGGCGGTGGAGCGGGAGTGGGCCTATACCAGCGAAGTGCTGCAACTGGCGCCGGCGCCGGGGATCGACCAGCGCCAGGAGGCGGGTAACCCGCAGAACATCGACCCGCTGGGCGAGCCGGGTGCCGGTGCCGACCCGGATCTCAACCCGCAGGGAGAGCAATAGCAGGATCACCGAAGGCCGCAGACGCGGCCTTCGGGCTTTTTGCAGGTGTCCGTCCGTCGCCTGGTTTGAACACCCTGGCCAAGCGGACCCTCAGTTTTCACGTAGGGCATACCAAGCCCCGGCACCACCGTTCCCCCAAGGTCCGCATGATTCTGGCCAACGAGGACACGCATGCAAGCAGGGACGACTTCTACCAGCGCAAGCCGCAGCCGCCTGACACGGCAGCTGATCCTGGGTTTTTCCGGTGCCATCCTGTTGATCCTCGCGGTCGGCCTGGCATCCCTCTACCGCATCGTCGTGGCCCTCGATGAACGCGAGCAACTGCGCAGCGCCTTTCTCGCCGGTTCGGTCCGGCAAAGCCTGGAAAAGTCCGAGAAGACCTACCTGCTGTCCCATGCCTTCTGGCAGGCGGCCTACGACGAGCTGGGCATCGGCAACAACCGCCAATGGGCCTACGCCGAGGACAATATCGGCCCGACCCTGTACAGCAGCGATGGCTACGCCGGGGTCTTCGTTATCGACGAAAACACCACCAGCTACGCGGTCGTCGACGGGCAACTGAGCGACCAGCCGCTGGAGGCCCTGACCCCGGCAAAGCAACGGATCCTGGCGCAGGCGCGCGTGGCGTTGCTGGACGACCAGGCTGCCTCGGGCTATATCCGCTTTCGCGATGGCCCGGCGCTGTTCAGCGCCGCGGTGATCCGCCCGCCGCAATTGCCCCATCACGTCCCCGGGCCACAACGGGTGCTGGTCTTCGTCCGGCCCCTGACCCCGGCGGTACTGCAGCCCTTGGCCGATAGCGTCGGCCTGGCCTCGTTCTCGGTCACTGCGCGTGGCTATGACGCGCCGGGAGAGGACCGCATGCGCCTGGACAACAGCGGCTACTGGCTGGTGTGGCCGGTCCAGCGTCCTGGCAGCGAGCTGGCCCTGACGGTCATGCCGCCGCTGGCCCTGGCGACCCTGGTAATCCTCCTGGCCATGCTCGCCTTCGCCCGCCAGGCCTTGAGCGTCAGCGCGCGCAACGACCGCAACTATCAGGAGCTGGCAGCGTCCCGCGAAGCCCTGAAAGTCAGCGAGGAGCGTTTCAAGGCGGTGGCCGAGGCGGCCTCGGACTGGATCTGGGAAACCGATGCGCAGCTCAGGCTCACCTACCTGTCGGGGCGTTTCGCCGAACTGACCGGCTACCCGGTGCAGGAGTGGCTGGGCCGGCCCTTAACCGACCTGATGAGTTGCGACACTGCCCACCTACAGCACTGGCTGGCGCAACTGGGCAGCGTCAACGGCTCCGACAGCCTGCGCTGCCAGTACCGTGACCACCTCGGCCAACAGCGCATTTGCCGATTGTCGGCGCGGCCGGTGCTGCATCACGAGCAGCTCCAGGGCTTTCGCGGTACCAGCTTCGACATCACCGATGAAGTGGCGGCCCATGCCCGCATCCAGCACTTGTCGCAGCACGACGCCCTGACCGGTCTGCCCAACCGCAACAAGCTGTTCGCCTTTATCGAACAGGCCCTGCTGGAGGGGAAGGCGGACCTGGCGGTGCTGATCCTGGACCTCGACAACTTCAAGCCGATCAACGATCACCTCGGTCATCCGGCCGGCGATGCGGTGTTGATCGAAGTGGGGCGGCGCCTGGGAACCATCACCCGCGACAGCGACCTTGTGGCCCGCCTGGGCGGCGACGAGTTCGTCCTGGTGGTGGCACGGCCGGGCACGCGGGAGGAAATGGACGCCCTGTGCCAGCGGGTCATCGATACCCTGCGCCGGCCCATCGAGCATGACGGCCAGCAATTGCATATCGATGCCAGCCTTGGCGTGGTGCTGTCCCGTGAGCACGGCGGGCAGCCGGCGGACCTGATCAAGTACGCCGATATTGCCCTGTACAACGCCAAGGCCGCCGGCAAGGGCAATTGGCTGCACTTCTCGGCGCAGATGAACGATGCCGTGCAGGGCAAGCGCACCTTGGAGCGCGAGCTGGCGCTGGGCATCGAGCAGGGGCAACTGGTCCTGCATTTCCAGCCACGCTTTTTGATCGATGGGGTCACCGTGGCGTCGGTGGAGGCCCTGGTGCGTTGGCAGCATCCACAACGCGGGCTGGTCGGGCCGGACGAGTTCATCCCGCTGGCCGAGGAGTCGGGGCTGATCGTCCAGCTGGGCAACTGGGTGCTGCGCGAGGCCTGCAGCACGGCCAGGGCCTGGCCGCAGCCGGTGCTGGTGTCGGTGAACATGTCACCGGCGCAGTTCACCCGCAGCAATGTGGTGCGCGATGTCCGCGAGGCCTTGCTGCACAGCGGCCTGCCGGCGCACCGCCTGGAGCTGGAAATCACCGAGAACGTGATGCTCAACGATATCGAGAACGCCCTGGCGACCATGACGGCCCTCAAGGAGCTGGGCGTGCGCTTGAACATGGACGACTTCGGCACCGGCTATTCGTCGCTGGGGTACCTGCGTACCTATCCGTTCGACAGCATCAAGATCGACAAGCGCTTCGTCCAGGCCCTGGGCAAGAGCGACAGCGACCGCAGCGTGGTGCAGGCGATCATCAACCTGGGCAACGCCATGGGCATGACGGTCACCGCCGAAGGGGTCGAGACCGAGCGGCAACTGGACCTGCTCAGTGCCGACCAGTGTCATGAGGTACAGGGCTATCTACTGAGCCGACCGGTGGAGAACCGCGTGCTGGTAGGGATGATGAAGAATGGATGAAGGCATCTGCGGCTTGCACGCAACCCTGTGGGAGCTGGCCCAACCACTGGCAAGCCAGCTCTCATAGAAAAAACATAACTCTTTGAAGAGACCTTGTGGGAGCGGGTTCACCCGCGATGACGTTAGTGAGCCCACCATCGTCATCGCGGGTGAACCCGCTCCCACAGGGACGTTGCAAGCCTTGGATGTTCAGAGATTCACTGCCCTGGTTTGCACTTCAGCCTCCGGTACCAACCGCCCCGGCATATCCTCCAGCAGCCGCCGCGTATAGTCGCTCCCCGGCCGCCCGAACACCTCCTCGGTCGGCCCCTGGTCCACCAGCCGCCCCTGGCTCATCACCAGCACCTGGTCACTGATCCCGCGTACCGTCGCCAGGTCGTGGGAGATGAACAGATAGGTCAAGCCAAGTTCCTCCTGCAAACGCTGCAATAGATCCAGCACTTGCGCCTGCACCGGTGCATCCAGCGCTGACAGCGGCTCGTCCAGCACCAGCAGCTCCGGCTCCGCCGCCAGCGCCCGCGCTATCGCGACCCGCTGGCGCTGGCCGCCGGAGAGCTGGGCAGGGCGGCGATGCAGCAGGTCGCCCGGCAAACCGACCCGTTCGAGCAACGCCAGTACCCGTGCCCGGTGATCGCGCCGCTGGCCTATCCCGAACGCACGCAGCGGCTCGCTGACGATCGCCAGCAGATCCTGGCGCGGATCCAGCGCGGCATAAGGATTCTGGTAGACCAGCTGCACCCGCCGCCGGTAACCGTGCAGTTGGCGGCGACCGGCCCCGAGCACTTCGAGCCCGTCGAAGCGCACGCTGCCGGAGCAGGCCTGTTCCAGGGCGAGAATGATCCGCGCCGTGGTGGATTTGCCCGAGCCGGACTCGCCCACCAGGCTGGTGGTGGTGCCCCGTTGCAGGCTGAAGCTGACACCATCCACCGCTGCTGCCCCGCGCTTGTCGAAGCGCCGGCTCAGGCTGGTGACCTGCAGCAGCGCCGGTTCCCGGCTCAGCGCTGGCGCCACGCGACGCTGTTGCAAGCGCGCCAGCGGCGAGGCCTGGAGCAACTGGCGGGTGTAGGGATGCGCCGGCGCATGCCACAGCTGCGCCGGAGTACCGCTTTCCAGCAGGCGACCGTGGCGCATCACCAGGATCCGGTCGGCACGATCCAGCGCCACCGCCAGGTCATGGGTGATCAGCAGCAGGCTGCTGCCACGCTCGCGGACCAGTTGCTGCAAGCGGTCGAGGATCTGCCGTTGCACGCTGACATCCAGGGCACTGGTGGGCTCGTCGGCGATCAGCAGCGGCGGGTCGTTGGCCAGGGCAATGGCGATCAGCACCCGCTGGCACATGCCCCCGGACAGTTGATGGGGATAACGGGCGAGCAGGGTTTCCGGCGCCTTGAGGCCGACTTCCCGAAGCAGCTCCAGGGCACGCGGACGGGCCTGGGCCAGGGGCATGCCGTGCACGGTCATGGCTTCCACCACCTGGGCGCCGATGGTCTTCACCGGGTCCAGCGAGGTGCCCGGATCCTGCGGCACGAAGCCGACCAGGCGGCCACGACGCTGGCGCCAGGCACGTTCGTCGAGGCTGTCCAGCGCCTGGCCCTTGAACCACAGCTGCCCGTGCTGCCGCGCCGCTTCGGGCAACAAGCCCGCCAGCGCCGCAGCCGTGGTGGATTTGCCGGAGCCGGACTCGCCGACCAGGCAGACGATCTCGCCTGCGGCGATGTCCAGGTCCAGCCCTTGCACGGCGGCCTGCGTCGCCCCCGGATACTCGACCCCGAACTGGCGGATACGCACCAATGGCGCACTCATGGATGTTCTCCCTGAAGACGTTGCAAACCCCGGCCAAGCTGCTGGGTGGCGAGCACGACGCCGGCCACCACCAGCCCTGGCAGCGTGGTGTACCACCAGGCGGCGACCATGTAGTTGCGCCCTTCGGCAATCAACAGGCCCCATTCCGGTTGCGGCGGCGGGGCGCCAAAGCCGAGGAAGCTGAGGGCCGAGACCGCCAGCACCGCACTGGCGAACTCCAGTGCCGCCAGGGCGAGCAACGGCCCGGCCGCATGGGGCAGGACATGCCGACACAGGTTGGTCCAGGAACCAACGCCGACCACCTGGGCGGCTTCGACGAACACCCGGCTGCGCCAGCGCAGGACTTCGCCCCGGGCCAGCCGGGCGAACACCGCCACCGACGACAGCCCCACCGCGATGGCGATCTCCAGCGTGCCGAAACCCAGGGCGGTGACGATGGCCATGGCCAGCAGCAGGGCCGGAATCGCCATCAGCACCTCCACCACCACCGCCAGCACGCGGTCGGCCGCGCCACCGAACCAGCCTGCAATGCCGCCGAGCAGGGTCCCGGCCAGCAGGGCGATGACCACCGCAATGGCCGTGGCCTGCAACGACAGCGCTGCACCGTATACGCAACGGGCATACAGGTCGCGGCCCAGATGGTCGGTGCCGAACCAGTGCTGCGCCGAGGGCGCGCGCAGGGTCTGGGTGGGGTCGGCCAGCAACGGATCGAGGCTGGTGAACAGCCCGGGGAAGAACGCCCAGCCCAGCAGAAGCACGAACAGCACCAGGCTCAGCGCTACTGGCAAGCCAGGCCGGTAGCGCCACGCAGGCAAGGAGGAAATGGCGGGGTGCAGGATCATGGATGGCTCCCTTGGCGAATGCGCGGGTCCAGCAATGGGTAGAGCAGGTCGGTGAGCAGGTTGGTCAGCACATAGAGGGTCGCGGCCAGCAGCACCACGCCCTGGACCACGGCGATGTCCTGGCTGGCCACCGCCGCCTGGGCCAGGCGGCCCACGCCGTCGCGGGAGAACACCGTCTCGGTGACCACCGCGCCGGCCAGCAGATTGCCCAGCAGGGTGCCGGTCAGGCTGAGCAGGGGGATCGAGGCGTTATGCAGGATATGCCGCCACAGCAACGACCAGCGCCCGACCCCCTTGCTGCGCAGCGCCTGGACGAAGGGCTGCTGGCTGACGCTGGCGATGGAACGACCGAGCACCTGGGCGATCATCGCAGCGCAGGGCAGGGCCAGGGTGACTGCCGGCAGCACCAGGCTGGCGAGGCCGTGATCGCCCATCGCCGGCAACCAATGCAGGCGGAAGGAGAACAGTTGCAGCAACAGCAGGCCAACCCAGAAGGTTGGCAGCGATACCACCAGCGCCGGCGCATTGTGCAGCGCCGCCTGCAGCGGGCGCCGGCGCACCTGGTGGGCCGCCAGGGCCACGCCGATGCCCAGCGGCACGGCGATCAGCAGCGCGGCAAAGGCCAGTGCCAGGGTCGCCGGGAGTGCTGCGGCCAGGGCCGTCGCGACCGGCTTGCCAGTCTGCAGCGACATGCCAAGGTCCAGGTGCAACAACCGCCACAGGGCGCCGCCGTATTGCTGCCAGAGGCTGCCGTCGAGGTGATAGCGAGCCCGCAGTTCGGCGACCTGTGCCGGATCCGCGGTGCCCGGTTCGCCGCCCTGGGCGAGCAGGATGCCGACCGGATCGCCCGGCAGCGCATAAAGAATGGCGAACGACAGGCTGAAGGCCGCCCACAGCACCAGCAGGGCCTGGGCCAGACGCCAGAATGCAGAGGTGTGCATGCTCAGTGGCCTCCCGGTTGTGCCAGCCAGGTGTCGTAGAACTGCAGGCGCGTCGAGGCCTCGTAGTGCAGGCCGTGCACCACGTCGCGGAAAGCGGTGACGGTGGCCATTTCCACCAGCGGAAGCACATGGCCCAGGTCCAGCAATTCGGCGCTGGCCTGCTGGATCAGTGCGCCACGTTTCTGCCCGTCGAGGCTGGCCGCCGAGTCCAGCAGCAGCCGGTCGAGTGGCAGCGGTGCGCGAACATTGACGTTGCGTCCCGGAGACAGGAATACCGTGCGCAGTACGTCCGGATCGGCCCGGGTCAGGTTGAAGAACCACAGGCTGTAGTCGAGGGAGGTCTGTTGCAGGCTGACCTGGCCGATGGTGGATTTGTTCAGGCGCAGCTCGACGCCGATCTTGCGCAGTTGTTGCTGTACCAGCTCCAGCACCGGGGTAGTGGCCTGCCAATAGTCGAGGGTGAAGCCCAGGCGCTTGCCGTCGCGCTGGCGCCAGCCATCGGCACCCTTGCGCCAGCCGGCGTCATCCAGCAGCTTTTCCGCGCCCGCCGGATCGTAGGCCAGATGACTGCTCAGATCCTGGTAATACGGCGTGCTGCTCGCCAGTACCGAGGTCGCCGGCTTCTGGTAACGGGAAATCACGCCCTGGAACTGGCTGCGGTCGATGGCCTTGTTCAGCGCCTGGCGCACTGCCAGCTCATCCAGTGGCGCCCGCGAGACATTCGGCGTCAGGCTGAAGACGATGCCCGGGTTGGGGCGGTTGATCGAGGGCACGCCCTGGGCTTGCAGCACCGCTTCGTCCTGCACCGGCACACTGGTGTTCACATCGATCTGCCCGGACAGCAGGCTGCCCAGGCGCACGCCGGACTCGGGGAGGATATGGAACTCGATGGCATCCAGCCAGGCGCGGCCCTGGTGTTGGGCAATCGAAGACGGCCAGCGGTAGTCGGGGCGGGCTTCGATGCGCACCAGCCTGTTGTGCTCGAAGCTTTTCACCGTGAACGGCCCGGAGCCCACCAGGGCGCCCTGGCAGCGCTCCTCGGCGGTGCGTTTCAAGGTGTCGAGGGAAAACAGCCCGAGGCTCATGGTGGAACTGGCCTGGAGGAACTGGGCGTTGGGTTGCTTGAAGGTGACGCGCACGCTCGACGGGCCGGTGACCTCCACCGATTCAAGGCCCGCCAGGTAGGTCCCGGCCAGTTGCGCGCGCGCGCCAAGCGCGACGATCGCCTCGAAATTGGCCTTAACTGCCGCCGCATCCAGCGGGCTGCCATCGGCGAAGGTCACGCCTTCGCGCAGGTGGAAATCGAACTGTCGCGAATCCTCGCTGACTTCCCAGCGCTCGGCCAGCCACGGCAGGATCTCGGCGCTTTGCGGGTCCTGGTCGGTAAGCGAGTCCACCAGTTGCCGGCCCACGTTGAGCGCGGTGTTGTTGCCGGCCTGCTGCGGATCGATGCAGTTCGGGTCGCCGTCGAAGGCCACGCGCAGTACGCCGCCAGTCTGCGGCTGCGCGGGGGTGCCGGTGGCGGCCGCTTGCTCGGGCTTGCCGTCGCAGCCGGCCAGGGCCACGGCGATGGCCAGGATTGCCAGGGGTCGAATCATGGACGCTCCTCAGAAAAACCGGTTGGTGCGGTAGGGCAGGCCGAGGTTTTCCCGCAGCGTGGTACCGGCATATTCGCGCTGGAACAGGCCGCGGCGTTGCAGTTCGGGAACCACGCCGTCGACGAAATCGTCGATGGCCGAATGCAGGCCGCTGAACATGATGTTGAAGCCGTCGGCGGCACCCGCCTCGTACCAGGCGTGCAGGTCATCGGCGATGCTTTCCGGGGTACCGATCAGGATCCGATGGCCGCCGGACGTGAGCTGGTTGAACAGCTGGCGCACGGTCGGGCGCTCGCGGCGGATCAGGTCGAACACCAGCTTCTGCCGGCTCTGGTGGGTGTTGGTGGTGAAGTGTTCCGGTGGCAATGGCACCACCTCGTCGAAGGGCAGTTCGGACAGGTCGTAGCCGAGGCTGACGAACTTCGAAATCGAGCTGAGGAAGGCCTTCGGCTCCAGCAGTTCCTGCTGGCGGTCGTACTTGGCCTGGGCTTCGGCGAGGGTTTTGCCGACTACCGGGGATACGCCGGGGAGGATCTTCAGCTCATTGGCACCACGCCCGAACGCAGCGGCCGCGGCCTTGGTTTCCTGGTAGAAGGCGCGCCCCTGTTCGATGGTGTGCTGGGCGGTGAAGATCAGTTCGCCGACCCGCGCCGCCAGGCGCTTGCCCGCCACCGAGGCGCCGGCCTGGGCCACCACCGGATGGCCCTGGGGCGAGCGCGACACGTTGAGCGGGCCGCGGACCTGGAAGTGTTCGCCCTGGTGGTCGAGTACGTGCAGCTTGTCGATGTCCAGCCAGGTACCGCTGGCCTTGTCCTGGATAAAGGCGTCGTCGGCCCAGCTGTCCCACAGGCCGCTGACCACGTCGTAGAACTCCTCGGCGCGGGCATAGCGGTCGTCATGCTCGACATGCTCCTGGCGATTGAAGTTCTCGCCGCCGCCCAGGGAGGTGACCAGGTTCCAGCCGGCCCGGCCACCGCTCAGATGGTCCAGCGCAGCGTACTTGCGTGCCACGTTGTAGGGCTCGTTGTAGGTGGTGCTGGCGGTGGCGATCAGGCCGATATGGCGGGTGCTGGCGGCCAGCGCCGGGGCCAGGATCAGCGGGTCCCAGCGCACGCTGTTGGGCCCGCGTTGCAGGGCCAGGTCGAGCTTGACGTCGAGGGTGTCGTTGAAGAACAGCGAATGGAAGCGCCCGGCCTCCAGCTTGCGCGCGATGTACTGGTAATGCTCCAGGCTGCGGAAGGTATCCAGCGGCGCCTCCGGCAGGCGCCAGGCGCTGCCGCTGAGGGTGCCGGGGATGAAGGCGCCGAGTACGAACTGGCCTTGGCTCATGAACATTCTCCTGGCGCCCGCCGAACGAGGCGGGCGCTCGATCGTTGGGGTCAGAAGTTGTAGGCGACGCGGGTGTACCAGAAGCCGCCGTACGGATCGAACGGCGAGATCGAACCGAATTTCGGAAAGCCGTTGACGTCGCCGGCCGGGTAGGCGTTGTTATCGGCGCGTACGTCGAACAGGTTGTTGGCGCCCACGGCGATATCGAAGTTGTCGGTGACCGCATAGGCCACTTCCAGGTCGGTGAGCCACTTGGCGCCGTAGGTCACGTCGTAGTTGGGGTTGGCGTCGCGGGTGATGACCTTGTCGTAGCGGGTCACCGCGGCGTTGACGGTAAAGCGCTCGATCTGCCAGTTGGCGCTGAGGATCAGCTTGGTCTTGGGGTTGGCCACGGTGAGGTAACCCTGGGCCACCCGGTCGAACAGTTCCAGATTGTTGCCGGCGGCCTTGAGGGCGGCCGGGGTCTGCTTGATGTCGTCGATATCGGTCTTGTTGTAGTTGGCGCCGATGCCGTATTTCACCCGGCCGAACTGGCCATAGTCGACCCGGTAGTCGGCCACCAGGTCGATGCCGCGGGTGGTGGTGTCGGCGGCATTGGTGAAGTACTTGATGCGGTAGCCGGGCTTGTAGCCGTTGGCGACGAGGATCTGATCGACGCCGTTGCCGTAGAGGAAGCCGGTCAGCGCGATGCGGTCGCGGATCTCGATCTGGTAGGCATCGAGGGTCACGCTGGCCTGGGGCAGCGGCTGCCAGGTCAGGCCGAGGCTGATGTTGCGCGACTTCTCCGGGCTCAGGTCCTCGGCGCCAAGGGCCTTGGCCAGGGCCGAGTCGACCCGGGCGGTCTTGGCCTCGACGAACTGCGACACGCCGTTGACCGTGGTGTACTGGTTGGCGGTCTGGGCGTAGGTGGACTGCGACAGCGATGGTGCGCGGAAGCCGTTGCTCACCGTGCCGCGCACGGCGAAGGTCGGGGTGAAGTCATAGCGCGCGGTGAGCTTGCCGCTGCGGGTATTGCCACTGTTGTCGTCGTATTTCTCGAAGCGTGCGGCGGCGCCCAGGTAGAGCTTCTCGGTGGGGTTGAAGCCCAGGTCCAGGTAGCTGGCGTAGCTGTTGCGACTGGCCTGGCCTTCGTCTTCCGGGGTCAGGGTGATCGCGCCCTGGGCACCCACCGAGCCGGGTTGTCCGGCCAGCGGGCCGCTGGGGTAGATATAGCCGCCGTTGATCCACGACAACGGGTCGTCCGACTCGGTCTTGTAGCGCTCGTGGCGGTGTTCCAGGCCCCAGGACACCTGCAGCGGCTTGCTCAGGCCGACCTCGAAGGCGCGGGTCAGGTCAAGGTTGTTGGTCCACTGGTCGAAGGTGTTGCTGTAGGTATCGAAGTGGGTCGGGCTGCTGGGGCCGAGGGAGGCATTGAGGGTTTCGTCGGCGCCGGCCTGGCTTTTCGCCCGGCCGAAGGTGGAGCTGAGGTCCCAGTGCCACTCGGCGATCTCGCCCTTGCCGCCGGCAGCGGCCTGGTAATCGGTTTCCTTGAGGGTGTAGAAGGGCGCGGTGCCGTCCGGATAGATCTGCGGAATGATGTTGGTCGAGTTGGGGCGCCGGTAGTTCTGCCCGCCCTTGGCATCGCGCTGGCTCAGGGTCGAGAAGGAATACAGGGTCAGGTCGTCGTTCACCGGCAGTTCGGCGTTGTACGACAGGTTGATCGCCTTGATCTTCGGCAGGCCGTTCTTCTGCACTTCACGGTCGGCCGTGGCGTTGCGCGGGTCGCCGGCGAAGTACAGGTTGCCGGTGGCCTCGCGGGAGCGGGTGGCGGTCTGCACCGACTTGGCATCCAGGGCGTAGTTGAAGAAGCCGCCGTTGTCGCCCAGGGCCAGGCCCTGGTTGAGGGTCTGGCGCAGGTTGCCGCCGTCGCCGTCCTCGTAGTACTGGCCGTACTGGGTGCTGACCGAGCCGCCGTTGTCGTTCTGCTTGAGGATGATGTTGATCACCCCGGCGATGGCGTCGGAGCCGTACTGTGCCGACGCACCGTCGCGCAGCACTTCGACATGGTCGATGGCGCTGATCGGGATCATGTCCAGGTCCACCGGGTTGGTGCCGTAGGCGGCGGTGGAGTCGAGGTTGATCACCGAACTGTTGTGGCGGCGCTTGCCGTTGACCAGTACCAGCACGTTGGAGCCGTTCAGGCCGCGCAGGCTGTAGGGGCGGGCGACGCTGTCGTTGGAGGTGCCGGAAGGGCGCTGGGAGAACGATGGCAGGGTTTTCTGCAGGGCTTCGCGCAGGCTGCTGGAGCCGGTCTGTTCGAGCTGCTTGCTGTCGATCACGTCGATCGGTGCCGGGCTGCTGGTGACGGTGCGCACCTCGCTGCCGCGCGAACCGGTGACGATCACCGTGCCGAGCGCGGTATCGCTGTCGGCGGCCACTGCGAGCGGGTTGAACAGATAGCCGGCGAGCAGCGCCGGGGCCATGGACAAGGGAGTGAATACGGACTTCATGACGGTTCCTAAGGGTTCGATTGGCAGTCAGGCCCTGGATGTGCGATCGAACGGGCTCTCATAGGTTGTTTCACGTTTTCCAGGCATGGCCGGGCCCGCGGGAGGTCCATTGCTCCCGTGGTTCGGCGTGCCTGTGTCTCGTCCGGCGCGCGCCGGTACGCTTATGCCGCGGCGGATCCCTGGCCGCTGAGCAATGAACTGAAGCGGCGGTCCCAGAAGTCGCGGACCGTCACCGGTTGGCGCAGCAGGCCGCTGTCATGGAACAGGTCGGCGATGCGCTGCTGTGCGGCGATGTCCTCGTCGCTGACCGGGAGCAGGCGGCATGGCCGCTGGCGCTGGTCGAACTGTTGCAGGTAGAGGGACCGGGAGATCCCGGTCAGGGCTTCGTTGCGCGCGGCCCAGGCGTCGGGATTGCGCTCCACCCAGTCCCAGGTGGCGCGTTCGCGTTCGAGGAAATCGGCGATCTGCGCCTGCTTGCCCGGTTGCGCCAACACCTTCGCGCTGGTGGCGATCAGGTAATTGCCGCACTGATAGCGGCTGGCATCGGCCAGCAGTTCGCCGTCCATTTGCGTCAAGGCCTGGAGCGCCCCGATACCGCCGGCGACGATGGCGTCGAGATGGCCGTTCTGGAACGCGATCAGCGCATCGCGCGCCGGCATCGCCCGGGCCTGGATATCGTCAAGGCTGAGGCCGTTGTCGCGTAGCAGGTTGAGCACCAGGTAGTGGGTGTCGGTGGCGCGTACGAAACTGATGCGTTTGCCCTTGAGGTCGTTGGTCGAGCGGATGCCGCTGCCGCGCTTGACGATCACGCCGCTACGGTTCTGCTCGCCCTGGTAGCTGGCGATCAGCACCAGCGGATTGCCAGCGGCACTGGCGAATAATGGCAGCACCGGGCTCATGAAGGCGTAGTCGAGGCTGGCGCTGGCGAACGCCTCGAGCACCATGGCACCGCCGGGGATGTCCACCCATTCCACCGGATAGGGCGTGGCGGCCTGCCCGGCATCGCCGAGAAAGCTTGCGGCCTGGCCCTTGTAGCGCCAGACCCGCAGTGCCTTCGGGGTGTTCGCCAGCGCCGGAGCCATGCCCGCGGCGAGGCCGAGCAGGGCGCTGTGCTGGATGAAGCGGCGGCGGTGAAGATCGATGTTCATGGCTCAGTCCAGCAGGTCGGGTTGTTGCTGGACGATGCGGTCCCACAGCGGCAGGAAGTTCAGCCAGCCGAACAGCTCGCGCTGGGCCGCATCGAAGCTGTCCTCGCCCACCTGTGGAATGCGCGGTTGGCCGGCGGCATACGCCAGCAGATGAGCACGGGCGGTGTCATCGGCAAGGATAAAGCGCCACGCCGCGCTTTCCACGGTCTGGCCGGTGGTCCACAGGCCGTGGTTCTGCCAGACCAGCAGGTTGTTGTCGGCGAAGGTCTCGACGAAGGCGCGGGCCACCAGGTCGCGATCGGCGGTGCCCAGGGCGTGGCGGTCGAACAGTACCTGCTGGCCGACGAAGGCCGAGGACTCGGCGGTGATCGGCTGGAACAGCTGGCCCAGGGACGACCACACCCGGCCATGGAAACCATGCAGATGGGCAATGCCGACCACCTCCGGACGGGCCTTCTGCAACTCGTAGTGCAGTTCCAGGGCGCTGGTGTTGAGCAGGCCGTCGCCTTCCACTACCTGGCCCTGGCCGTTGACCCGCAGCAGATGGCTGGTGCGGATCTGCGAGAACGGCACGCCCAGCGGGTTGATCCAGTAATGGTCGGTCTCGATCGGATCGCGGGCGGTGAAATGCCCGGCCAGGCCGACCTCGAAGCCCAGTTCGGCGAACAGCCGATAGGACGCCGCGAGTCGTTGCTTGCGGTGCAGGCGTTCGGCGTGAAGATCGGCGTGGGTGGTCGGGGCGCTCAGTTGCAGGCGATGGTTGTGGTTCGGCAGGCGGGTAATGCTATGGCTCATCGGGGCGTACTCGCAGGTGGATGAATCGGGCGCCTCCACCGTGCGAGGGGTCGGGTCTGGAGGGACTGTAGCAAGGGGGAAGGGAAGGGCAGAAATACTGTTTTGATCTATTTTTATTATTATTTTTCAGAATAAAAAATCAGATGAATATTTAATTATTGCATTTCCTTGTTGAGCAATTCAGGCGGCTGTTGCGCGTACCCTGTGGGAGCGGGTTTACCCGCGATTGCTGTAGTGAATTCACCATAGCAATCGCGGGTAAACCCGCTCCCACAGGGACTGCGGCGGTCTTCGATCAGGCGACTTCGGCATCCTTGGTACTGTGCCGATTCACCGGCACCACCAGCCCCAGGTGGTCCCTCAAGGTCCGCCCCTTATATTCCTCCCTGAACAACCCGCGCTCGCGCAGGATCGGTAGCACTTCGTCGGTAAAGCGCGCAAACGCCGCCGGCGCGCCGACGTGCACGTTGAATCCGTCCACCGCGCCTTCCTTGAACCAGCGTTCGATCTCGTCGGCCACCGTTCGCGCCGATCCGGCGAAGCCGGTAAAGGGCCGAGCGAACCTGAGCGCTGTCTCGCGCAGGGTCAGGCCCTGTTCGCGGGCCACCCGCTTGATCTTCTCGGCATGTCCGCGATAACCATTGCTGCCCAGGTCACCCAACTCCGGGAACGGCTCATCCAGCGGGTACTGGCTGAAGTCGTGGTAATTGAACGGCCGCCCCAGTTGCACCAGCGCCTTGTTCAGGTCCAGCTCGCCATGCCTGGCCTTGAGGATCGCCTGCGCCTCTTCATCGGTATCGGCAATGATCGGCGTGATCCCCGGGAACACCAGTACCTGCGCCGGATCGCGCCCGGCCTGCGCCGCCCGGCGCTTGATGTCGGCGTAGTACTCGCGGGCATCGTCGAAGTTGTCGACCCCGGCGAAGATCCCTTCGGCAATGTGCGCGGCCAGCCCTCGACCGGACTCCGACACCCCGGCCTGGAAAATCACCGGCTGGCCCTGGGCCGAGCGCGAGATGTTCAGCGGCCCGGCGACCGAGAAGAACTCGCCGCGATGGTCCAGTCGATGCTGCTTGGACGGATCGAGGAAGCGCCTGCTGGCCCGATCCCGCGGGAAGGCATCGTCCTCGTAGGAGTCCCACAGCCCCTGGACCACCGCCACGTGCTCATGGGCGCGGCGATAGCGCTCGCCGTGGTCGATATGCTGCTCGCGGCCGAAATTGCCGGCGGCGCCTTCCAGTCCGGTGGTCACCACGTTCCAGCCGGCACGGCCATGACTGATGTGGTCCAGCGAGGCGAACTGGCGGGCGACATTGAAGGGCTCTGTGTACGAGGTGGTCAGGGTCGCTACCAGGCCGATCCGGTCCGTGGCGCCGGCCAGCGCGGAGAGCAAGGTCAGCGGCTCCAGCCGATTGAGAAAGTGCGGCGCAGAGTCCGGGGTGATGTAGGGGCTGTCGACGATGAAGACGAAGTCGAACTTCGCCGCTTCGGCCGCCCGGGCCTGCTGCTTGTACCAGTCGATATCGATGCTCGCGTTGCCGGGAATGCTCGGGTCCAGCCATTCCTGCTGATCGGTGCCGACACCGGTGAGGATCGCGCCAAGGTGCAATTGCCGTGTGCTCATGCTGCAACTCCTGTAGTTGGTGAAGAAGAAGGGCTCAGGCCCAGGCGTGGCGGACTACCAGGCCATCGGCATCGAGGGCGGCATCCACCGCGTCGATGATCGGCTGGGCTTCGCTGCGCACCAGCCAGTCGGGGCTGACCTCCGCGAACTGCACCCGGCTATCGCGGCCGATCACCACCACCGTGGGCTGCGGCAATTCCCAGGTGCCAGTGCCGGTCACGGCGCCGATGCTGCTGCCCTTGGCCAAGGCGGCCTGGCGCGATGCTTCGTCGAAGCTGTAGAGCACGCCGAAGCGGCGGCCGAGCCGGTTGTCCGGGTCGCTGGCGACCTGCAGGGTCAAGCGGTGCTTGTCGCGGATGTCCACCAGGCGCTCCGGCACCTGCGGGCTGATCGCGACCAGCGGCACGCCACGACGCTGCAGGGCCGGTTGCAGGTTTCGCTCGTAGTAGGGAATGGCGATATTGCATGCCGGACAACCAGCGAAGCGGAAGAACACCAGCACGGCAGGTCCGTTCTCCAGCAACTGGTCGAGGGTCACGGAGCCACCTTCGACCTTGAGCAGTTCGAAGGGCTCGACGAGGTCGCCGGCCTTGATGAAGCGCTGCGGATCGGCTTCGTCCACCAGGCGCTGGCGCTGGTCGATGTTGACCTTGAGGGCTTCCGGGGCCCAGGTGCGCACGCGTTCGGCATGCAGTTCGGCAAGCAGGTGATTGAGGGATTCACTCATGGCGTGGTCCTGTGTCGGGGGAAGGGGTGGCCAGCTCCCGGGCGAGCGCGAAGATATGCTCCATGCGCCAGTGCTGGTTGTCGTAGCGCGGGTCGTTGGCGAACTCGTCCCAGCCGGAATCGCGGCGATATTGGCCAGGCAGGTTGCTGGCCAGGACCTGCGCGGGGTCGAGGCTGACCGGATGTTCGCAATCGGGGTGTACGTAGAGCGCATCGCTGGCGCAGTACAGCTCGCACATGAAGCAGGTCTGGCAGGCGCCCTGGTTGGCGATGCGCGGTTTGCCGTCGCTGCCGAGGGCGAGGACATTGGTAGGGCAGACGCTGATGCATTGGCTGCAGCCGCTGCAGCGGTCGCTAAAGATCAGTTCGATCATGCCGGGGTCTCCACGGCGCGCGTGACCGGGTCGTGACGGACCCAAGGGCTGTCCAGCCCGCCGCTGCGCAGGTGCACGTCGAAGCGGTCGTGTCGTTGCGGTGCGTCGGTGCGCTGGTGGATGCCGCGGCTTTCGTTGCGGGCGAGGGCGCTGGAGTAGCACCAGCGGGCACTGGCCAGCAGGGCCTGGGTTTCCCGCCGGCGCAACAGGCTGTCCGGGTCGCTGTGGGGAGCGTTGCCGCGCAGGCGGTCCCAGTGGCTGTCCAGCGTCAGCAACGAGCGCTGCAATTGGGCGCCGGTGCGGAACAGGTTCTTGTCGTACGGATGCAATTCGTTCTGCACGGCCTGGATAGTCTCGCGGTAATCGGCGTCGGCAGCGGGAATCGAGGTTTCAGCGTACCGTGCCACGGTACGTACCACCGTACGATTGGCTTTTGCGTACTGCGCAGCACCGCTTCCCGCCCATTGCCCGCTGGACAGCGCCCACGAGGAATTCACCGCGCCGCCGCCCGAGATCGCGCCGGTTACCGTTTCGCGGCTGGCGGCATCACCGGCGGTGAACAGGCCGGGCACGGTGGTCTGGCAGTGGTCGTCGGTCACCCGCAGGCCGCCGACACCGCGAATGGTGCCTTCGCCGTGCAAGGTCACGGCGAACTTGTCGCGGTAGGGGTCGATTCCCAGGCGATCGAACGGCAGCATCAGGTTCGGCTGCACATAGGGCAGGCGTGCGCGGATGTCGGCGGGAATCCGGTCCAGGCGGCAGTACACCGGCCCGCGCAGCAGATGGCGGGCAAGGGCGTTGTTGAATTCAGGGCCCTGGGGGATATCCAGCTCGCGTCCGGCGGCATCGAAATAGCGGCCGAAGGTGTAGACCATCGAGCGGGTCATGGTGCTGCCGGCCGGGGCGATGCAGTAGTAGGCGGAGAACTCCATGCCCGACAGCTCGGCGCCGGCTTCCACGCCCATCAGGTAGCCGTCGCCGGTATTGGTATGGCTGCCGAGCAGGCGTGACAGGAAGCCGCAGCCGCCGGTGGCCAGCACCGTGGCCGGGGCCGTTACCTGCCACTCTCGGTTGAGCTGGCGCTGCCAGCCGCGGGCGCCGGCCAGCTCGCCGGATTCGCTGCGCAGCAGTTCCAGGGCCGGGCTCTGGTCCAGCAGGGTGACGCCGTGCTCCAGCGCAAGCTGGCGCATGGCGCGCATATATTCAGGGCCGCGCAGTGCACGGTACTGCTTGCGTCCCTGCTCATCGCTGGGGAAATGGTAGAGGCGGTCCAGTTGCGGCAAGGACTGCCAGGTGGTGTCGAGGATGCGCGCCATCCAGCGCGCGTCGCCCAAGCCTGCGGCACTCTCGACGCGCTTGCCGATCGCGGCCTGGCGCTGGTCGGGCGGCACCCACCAATGGCCGGGCCCGGCGCTGGCGGTCACGCCGCTGGTGCCGCACCAGCCTTTTTCGGCGAGCACCACCTTGGCGCCTTCGCGGGCGGCGGCGACGGCGGCCCAGGTGCCAGCGAGGCCACCGCCGATCACCAGCACATCGGCAGCGAGCTGGAGCGGGGCGGGGGCGTTGTGAAACAGGGGGATCATTGGCGCATTCACTCCGGCTGAGGTCGTTGGGGACGGCCTCCGCCGGGAATGGGGTCGGGTCTTGGGATAGAACGATAGGCGCGGGAGCGGGTGGGAGGGAAAGGCTTTTTGGTTCTAAGCTAATTATGCGAGTTATGTATTTAGTGGCTTATCAAAATCAGGAATAAGTATTTTTATTGAGCGCCGCGGACCTTGTGGGAGCGGGTTCACCCGCGATTACCATATTGAATTCACCGCCGTAATCGCGGGTGAACCCGCTCCCACAAGGTCCGCAGCGCTCTCTCGAAAGGATAGTGTCTTTTTGCTATCATTTGCCCACAAATAATATCCAGCGCTCTGCGCAAGCGAGTTGTACTAAGGATCCCGAGTCCCATGGCGTTATTCCTGCAAAAGCCGGTGTTCTGGAACACCAACAACTACATCGCGCCGTCCGGCGGCTTCGCCACCAGTGGCTTCGCCCGGGAAAACGGCTACGGCCACGAAGAATGGAACAACTCGCCACGCCTGCTCCTGCGCCAGGGCAACCAGCGTTACCGGGTCTTCCATACCGAGGGCGCCGGTGCGGCGCCGCTGGTGGAAAACGCCGGCCAGACCTTCGTGTTCATGACCGCCGCGCACAACGGCATCCTGCAACTGGTAGGCGTCGCCGGTAACGCCGTCGGCCTGTTCGACGAACGCCTGCTGGGGCAGCGCCAGCAGATCGTCGACAAGCTCGCCCTGCAGGAACTGTGGGAAGAAGCCTGGGCCGTGACCAAGGTCCGGCGTATCCACGAGGATGACCGCCACCACTTCCTGCGCAACTGGAAACAGAACCTTCAGCGTATTCCCGCCTGGATCTGCCCGGAAGAGTACTTCTGGTGGTTCGACGAGCCCGTCACCCTTGATCTGCGGGCGATCAATGGCGCGGAGAAGCTGGCGTCCGCAGGCACCAGCGAGCTGGACCTGGCCCTGGTGGGGCGGATCATGGATGCCATTCCCGCGTCGCAGCGGGGCGAGCGCTGGGCGCGCTTGATCGACGCCATCCACTGCGCGCCGAGCGAACCGGTGGCGGCCTCGGACCGGGATGCGCTGCTGGAAGGCCGCGAGCCGGTGACCGAGCTACTGACCCACCTTCAAGCCCGCCGCGGGCGCGGCAAGTTCCGCCAGGACCTGCTGGAAACCTGGGGCGGAGCCTGTGCGGTGACCGGGCTGGCCTGCGCCGAGGTGTTGCGTGCCTCGCATATCAAGCCCTGGGCGGTGGCGACGGCGAAGGAGCGTCTGGATCCTGATAACGGGTTGCTGTTGTCGGCGAATCTCGACGTCCTGTTCTACCGTGGCCTGCTGTCTTTCGACGAGCAGGGGCAGATGCTGGTGTCGCATTGGCTGGGCGAGGCTGATCGGGCGGCCCTGGGGCTGCCACGGGCGCTGCGCTTCGTGCCGGGCGCAATGGCGCACTACCTGCGCTACCACCGCACCGAGGTGTTTCAGCAGTGATGAGCGGGGCGCCGATCGGCGCCCCCTGGATCACGGTTGCTGCAGGGCCATGTGTTTGCGATACCGGCGTGTCAGCCGCAGTGTGCTGATCTGCTGCACCAGCAACGCCCAGGCAGGGGATACGCTGGCATCGGCAGCGCGGCCCCGACCCAGCCGGCGCAACTGGAACTTCACGGCGGCCATGGCGCCCATCGATGCCAGCACCTTGTTCTTCCAGGTGATGGGGCGCAGTGCCGGGACGTTGTCCCGCCCTTGCTGCCATTGGCGCGGCAGGTCGGGTTCGATGGCCAGGGCCGTACCGATCCCGGCCATGGCCACGCCGGAGGCGATCACCTGTTCGGCCACCGGGCGACGCCGGATGCCGCCGGTCACCATCAGCGGCATTTTCGCCACACCCTGCAGATCCCGGGCGAAGTCGATGAAATAGGCTTCCCGGGCCAGGGTCCGGCCATCCCGGGCTACGCCCTGCATCGCCGGTGCTTCATAGCTGCCGCCCGACAATTCCACCAGGTCCACGGGCAGTTCGTTCAGGCGCATCACCACCTCGCGGGCGTCCTCGGCGCTGAAGCCGCCGCGCTGGAAGTCCGCGGAGTTGAGCTTGACTGCCACGGTGAAATCCTTCGCGACCACGGTGCGCACGGCGTTCACCACTTCGATCAGCAGGCGTGCGCGGTTCTCCAGCGAACCGCCCCATTGATCCGTGCGCTGGTTGCTCAGGGGCGAAAGGAACTGGCTGAGCAGGTAACCGTGCGCCGCATGGATCTGCACGCCGTTGAAACCGGCCTGCTCGGCGAGGCGGGCGGTGTTGGCGAAGCGCTGGATCACCTCGGCGATCATTGCTTGGTCCATGGCCCGGGGCAGGGCGAAATGCCGCGACATATTGCCCAGCGCCAAGGGCACGGCCGAGGGTGCCCAGGCCGGTTGGCCGAGATTGGCTGGCATCTGTCGCCCGGGATGGTTGAGCTGCAGCCAGAACTGCGCGCCGCCAGCCTGTCCGGCACGGGCCCAGTGGCGAAAGCGTTCGAGTTGACGGTCGTCCTCCAGCACCACGCCACCGGGGCCGGTCATGGCGCGGCGATCGATCATCACGTTGCCGCTGATCAGCAGCCCGGCACCACCTTCGGCCCAGGTCCGGTACAGGCGCAGCAGCCCGGCAGAAGGGGCATGGTCGGCATCGGCCATGTTTTCTTCCATGGCGGCCTTGGCCAGGCGATTGGGGAGCACGCTGCCGTTGGGCAGGGTCAGGGGCGTGAACAGGTTCATAAGGGGACTCCACGGTTGGTCGTGGCCTCACCTTAGGTTTAAAGTGAACTTTAAGGTCAAGCACTTTGCTGCGGGGTGGTGAATGAAAATCGGCGAGTTGGCGAAACGTAGCGGGTTATCGGCGTCGAGGATCCGTTTCTACGAGTCCAGCGGCCTGCTGAGCACGGTGGAACGTACGGGCAATGGTTATCGCAGCTATGAGGCGGATGCGCTGTGGATGCTCGAACTCATCACCGGTGCGCAGCGCGCCGGGTTTTCCCTGGACGAGATCCGCAGCCTGCTGCCGACTTCCGGGGGCGCCTGGCCGCAGGAGGAACTGCTGGCCGGGCTGAGGCGCAAGGTTGCGGAGATCGAGGTTTTGCAGGAACGCCTGGCGCGCAACAAGGCACAGTTGCTGGTAGCGATCGAGGGCATCGAAAGCCGGCCGCAGGGCCAGGCCTGCTCGGAGAATGCGCAGCAGGTGCTGGAGCGGTTGCGCAGCAAGCAAAAAGCCTAGTCCTCGTTGCGACTGGTGCCAGTGCGGTCACGTTCGAAATGCTTGACGCCGGGAAATTCCGGGAGCCAGTTTTCCCGACGTATCACCCAGAGCTCGTAGGTCGGTTTGAACTGGCTGGGTGCATCCAGCGAGCCGATATTCAGCTCGACTTCATCGCCGCTGCGGGAAAACACCGGGGAACCGCACCTGGGGCAGAAATGGCGATTCTGGTAGGTGCCGGTCTGGCCGGTGACGCTGACGGCGGTTTCGGGGTAGATCGCCGAGGCGTTGAGCAGGGCGCCGTGGTGCTTGCGGCAGTCCATGCAATGGCAGAGACCAACGCGGTAGGGCTCGCCGCGGGCTTCGAAGCGGACCTGGCCGCAGAGGCAGCCGCCTGTGATGGGGGACATGACCAGCACCTTTGTCGGGGAGTGATGGTGTTGGGACTCCGGCAGATTTGTGGTGTTCATTCGGGCCAATCGCTGGCAACGCCAGCTCCCACAGAGTCCGCGGCGGACACTGACTCCAGAGTGACTCAAAACCCTGTGGGAGCCGGCGTTGCCGGCGATTGACCCTGAAGACCTGCGCCGATCAGCCAGCCAGCGTCCCGTTATCGATCACGAACCGGTACTTCACATCCCCCTTCAACATCCGCTCGTAGCTCTCGTTGATCTGCTCAGCCCGAATCAGCTCGATATCCGAGACAATCCCGTGCTCGGCGCAGAAGTCCAGCATTTCCTGGGTTTCCGGGATCCCGCCGATCATCGAGCCGGCGATGCTGCGGCGCTTGAAGATCAGGTTGAACACGTTCGGTGACGGGTGGTTGGTGGCCGGGGCGCCGACCAGGGTCAGGGTGCCGTCGCGCTTGAGCAGGACCAGGAAGGCATCCAGGTCATGGGGCGCGGCGACGGTGTTGAGGATCAGGTCGAAGGATTTGCTGTGCGCCGCCATTTCCGCCCGGTTGCGCGACACCACCACTTCATCCGCACCCAGCTCCAGCGCCGCTTCGCGCTTGGATTCCGAGGTGGTGAAGGCCACCACATGGGCGCCCATGGCATGGGCCAGCTTGATGCCCATATGCCCCAGGCCGCCGATGCCGACCACACCCACCTTCTTGCCCGGCCCGGCACCCCAGGTGCGCAGCGGCGAGTAGGTGGTAATGCCGGCACAGAGCAGCGGCGCGACGGCGGCCAGTTGCTCTTCGGGGTGACGGATGCGCAGGACATAGCGCTCGTGCACGACGATCTGTTCGGAATACCCGCCCAGGGTCCAGCCCGGGGCATCCGGCGTCGGGAAGTTGTAGGTGCCGATCATGCCGTCGCAGTAGTTCTCGAGGCCTTCGTCGCAGTCGGCGCACTGCTTGCAGCTATCGACGATGCAACCGACGCCCACCAGGTCGCCGACCTTGAAGCCGCTGACATGCCCCCCGACGGCGGCGACCCGGCCGACGATCTCATGGCCGGGCACGCAGGGGTAGCGGGTACCGTCCCACTCCGAGCGCACCTGGTGCAGGTCGGAGTGGCAGATGCCGCAGTAGGCGATTTCGATACGCACGTCGTGGGCGCCGACGTCGCGGCGGGTGATGGTCAGCGGCTCCAGCGGCTGGTGGCCGGAATGGGCGCCATAGGCGATGACTTGCATGCGCAACTCCTCGGTAGGGTAAGTGACGGTTTCATCTTCAGGGGGCGCCGGGCGCAGCCGGTAACCCGATCCGACCGGGTTCTTGCCTAATCCTTCAGCGCCGCCTCGATCCGGACACGGTGGGAGATGGTGCTTTTCGGGGGGCATCACGGCAGCTCCTGGGTAGGGTGGCTGGTTGAGTCTAGACCTTGAGGGCCTCATCGCTGGCAAGCCAGCTCCCACAGTGATCGCGTACACCGCCGGACCTGTGGGAGCTGGCTTGCCAGCGATGAGGCCCTCAAGCACACCATCAATGCTCCTGCATATAACTCAGGGTCATCCTGGCCAGTGCCCGGATCCCCACCGCCAACGCCCCGTCATCCACCTGGAACCCCGGCGAATGGGTCGGCCATACCGGCTTGTCCGCCAGTGCCTTCGGCGTTACCCCCATGCGCATGAAGATCCCGGGGATCTGCCGCGCATATTCGGCGAAATCGTCTGCGCCGTAGGTGCCGCTATCCACCTTGACCGGCACTGTCGAGACGCTTTCCAGCACCGGCAACAGCCGGTCCACCAGCGCCGTGTCGTTGTAGCCGGCGCGGTAGTTGCCGGGCAGGTAGTCCACCTCGGCACTGGCCCCCGAGGCCTCGGCGATCTTTTCCGCCGTGCGGCGCATGCGCTGCAGCACATCCTCGCGCTGCTCGTCGCTGACCGTCCTGACCGAGCCTTCCAGGCGCACTTCGGCAGGGATGATGTTATGCCGGTCGCCGGCTTCGATCCGGCCCACGGAAATCACCGGCGCCGGCAACACGCTGAGGTTCGATTGGCGGCTGGGAATGGTCTGCCAGGCCAGGATCGTCTGCGCCGCCACCGGCACCGGGTCGATGCCGGTCCAGGGGAAGGCAGCATGGGTCTGGCGGCCCTTGATCCGGGCGACGAAGGTGTCCGCCGCCGCCGTTGTGCGGGTGCGACTCAGGGTGAAACCACCGGAGGCGCCAGCCGTGACATGGATCCCGAAAATCACTGCCGGCGCCGGGTTTTGCAGCACGCCTTCTTCGATCATCTGCTTCGCCCCACCGGATTCGCCCAGTGGCGGGCCTTCCTCGGCAGGCTGGAAGATCAGCTTCAACGTGCCCGGCAATTCGTCGCGCCGCGCAGCCAGCACCTCGGCCACGCCCAGGGCCATGGCCATATGGGCGTCATGCCCGCAGGCATGCATCACCCCGACCTCCTTGCCCCGGGTGCGGAAATCGCCACCTTCGTCCTTGGCCCGCACGCTGGAGGCGTAGGGCAGGCCGGTCTGCTCGGTCAGCGGCAGGGCATCCAGTTCGGCGCGGATCGCCACCACCGGCCCCGGCTTGCCACCGCGCAGGATGCCGACCACGCCGGTATGGGCTACCCCGGTCTGTACCTCCAGCCCCAGCTCGCGCAGGCGCCGGGCAATACGCTCGGCGGTCTGCACTTCGCGGTTGCCCAGTTCAGGGTGCTGATGGATCTGGTGGCGGAGCTCGATCACCCCGGGCAGGGCCTTGGCGATCCGTGCATCCAGGTCGCCCCAATCCTCGGCGGCAACGGCCCCTGACACCAGTAACAATGCGATCCCCGCAAGACGAAACGGCAGCATCCCGGCTCCTCAGTAGGTAAAGGCGATCGGCGGATAGTTGCCGTTCACCAGGTAGTCGCCGATGGCCTTGTACTTGTAGGCCACCGCGTCGTGGGTGGTATGGGTACGGGCGTTGCGCCAGTGGCGGTCGAAGTTGTAGCGCGACTGCGTGGTGGCGGCGCCGCCGACTTCGTAGAGCCGCTCGCAGACATGCAGGGCGGCGCGGGTCGAGGCGATCTTGGCTTCGGCCACGGCGATGGAGGAACGGGCGAGCAGGGCGTCCAGTTCCTCACCTTCGAGAGCGCCCTGCAACTGGGTGCGGGCAGCCAGGTCGACGCTCAGCGCGGCCTTTTCCACCAGCGCCTCGGCGCCATGGATCGCAGCGGAAAGATCGCCCACGGTATGCAGGATGTACGGGTCGTTGCGCGCCTGGTCGACGCCGCTTTCGCGCACCGGCCGCGCCCCCGTGCGTGACCACTCCACCGCATCGTCCAGTGCCGCCAGGCCGATGCCGATATCGATGGCGCAGTGGATCAACTGGGCGCTGGCACCGATGTAGTTGCGTCGCTGGTACCACCTGGCCAGTGGAATGACCTGCTCGGGCAGCACCGGCACATCCTTGAGCAGGGTGGTGCCGCTGGCGGTGACCCGCTGGCCCATGCCGTCCCAGTCGTCGAGCAGGGTGATGCCCGGGGTATCGGCCGGGAGCATGACGTACACCGCGTCACCGGCCTCGTCCACCGCCTGGATCTTCAGCAGGTCGGCGAACAGGCAGCCGGTGCTGTAGAACTTGCTGCCGTTGAGCACCAGGCGCTCGCCATCGCGCTCCAGGCGCGTGTGGATTTCGCCGCGGAACTTGCCGCTGCGCTCGGCAATCGCGCCGGAGGACAACCGGCGTTCGGCGAAAGCGCCCAGGTAGCGACGCTGCTGGTCTGCGTCGGCGATCAGGCGCAGGTGTTCCACCGTGGCGAAATGCGGAAACAACGCCTGGGCCACGCTCGGGTCGGCCTTGGCCAGGGTGATGAAGATCCGTGCCACGTCGAGCTGGCTGACATCGCCACCGCCCAGTTCGACGGGAACACGGGCGGCTCCGAGGCCGGATTGACGGATCAGGTCCAGTTGCTCATGGGGCAGGATGCGCCGCGCATCGCGCTCGGCGGCGCCAGGTTGGATATGGGTGGCCAGTTCATTGGCCAGTGCCAGGTAATCGGTCATGGGCATGTCTCGAAAAAGGGATCAGGATGCATCGCGCAAGGCCTGGCGCGGAACGCCGAGCAAAAGGATCAGGGTGCCGCAGGTGACAAGCCCCGCGACGATGTACAGCGCCAGGCTGATATCGCCCGTGTTGGTCTTGATGCTGCCGATCATGATCGGCGTCAGCAGGCTGCTGATCTGTCCGCAGCAGTTGACCAGCGCCAGGCCGGCGGCCCGGGCACGGTCGGAGAGGTAGTAGGTGGGAATGGTCCAGAACACCGCCGTGGCCACCAGGTAACCGCTGGTCATCAGGGTCAGCAGGGCGATGGCCGACCAGGGCCCGGCGATCAGGTTCGGCAGCAGGGTCATGGCCAGCGCGGCGGTGAGGCCGCCCAGGGCGAAATGCCAACGGCGTTCCTGGCGCAGGTCGGAGTGGCGGCAGGCCCAGAGCATCACGCCGACCCCGACCACATAGGGCAGGGCCGAGAACAGACCGAGCTGGCCGAGGTTGCTCACCCCGGAATCGCGGATGATCGACGGCGCCCAGATGTTGGTGACGTTGCCGGTGCACATGATGGTCAGGCAATAGGCCAGGGTGATGAACCACACCTTGCGGTCCATCAGCGCCTCGACGAAGCGCTGGTGGCCGCCGGGCTTGCGTTTGCTCTTCTCATCCGCCAGGGCCTGCTCGATGGTCTGCTTCTCGACGTCGCTCAGCCATTTGGCCTTGGCCGGCTTGTCGTCCAGCCAATACCAGGCGAACAGGCCGGCCAGCACCGGCGGGATGCCGGTGACCACGAACAGCCATTGCCAGCCACTGAAGCCGCCCAGGCCGCCGAAGTGGCTCATGATCCAGGTGGACAAGGGGCCGCCGACGATGCCGCAGACGGCGATGGCCATGATGAAGCGCGAGGTGATCCGCGCCCGATAGGCCGCCGGGAACCAGTAGGTCAGGTACAGGATCACCCCGGGGAAGAATCCGGCCTCGGCCGCCCCCAGCAGCACCCGCAGCACATAGAACTGCGCCGGGGTCTGGGCGAAGGCGGTGGCGATGGTGACCAGGCCCCAGAGGATCATGATCCGGGTCATGGTCTTCTTCGCCCCGAACTTCTCCAGCAGCAGGTTGCTGGGGATCTCGAACAGCAGGTAGCCGATGGAAAACACCCCGACGATGATGCCGAAGGTGGCGTCGCTGATGTTCAGGTCGGCCTTGAACTGCAAGTGGGCGAAGCTGATGTTGACCCGGTCCAGCCAGTTGAGCACGAAGCACAGGAACAGGAACGGCATGATGCGCCAGGCCAGCTTGCGGTACAGGCGCTGGTCGAAGCTCGGTGCCGACGCCGCAGGCGCGGCGTCGGTGGTTGCGGACAGGCTGTTCATCGCGGGTTACCAGCTCACGTCGACTTTGCCGAAGAAGTACGCGCCTTCCAGGCCGTACGGCGAGTACCAGCTGTAGGTCGGGTCGTCGGTGGGGAAGTAGTAGTAGCGCTTGGCTTCGGCGTTCAGTTGCTGTGGCCGGCGGTCGAAGATGTTTTCCCCGCCGACGGTCACCTTCACCGAGTCGCTCAGCCAGTAGCCCAGGCTCAGGTCGGTGATGAACGCCGGGCGGATTTCCTCGTCGCGACTGGCGGAGATCTGGTTGCGCCCGGTGACCTTGGAATAGCGCGTGCCCTTGAGGGTGACGTCGAAGTCGCCCAGTTGCCAGGCAGCGGTCAGCGAGGTGACGTTCTTCGGATAGGCACTGGTCAGGTTGCCCTGGCGGTCGCGGCCGACGGCGGTCACGCCGGTGCCGGCAAGGGCATCGGGTTCCTTGATCTTCTCGATGGTCTGCAGGCTCTGGTTGCTCAGCAGGGTCCACTTGGTCTTGCCGTATTCGCCGAGGTCGTAGCGGTAGTCGGCGACCAGGTCGATGCCGCGGGTGCGGGTGTCGGCCAGGTTGCCGAAGTAGGAGACGATCTGGTTCGGGTCCAGGCCATTGGCGGCGAGGATGTTGGATACGGCGGTGCCTTGCAGGTTGCTGGTCTGCAGGATGCGGTCCTTGATATCGATCTGGTACAGGTCGACGGTGATATCCAGGTTCTCGGTCGGCGTGGCGACGAAGCCGAGGCTGTAGTTCATGGATTTTTCCGGCTTCAGGTCCTTGGCACCCAGGGCGCGGCCGGCCGCGTCGTCCACGGTCACGTAGCGGGTGGTGGCCTGTTCCAGTACCCCGGTCAGCGGGCTGGTACGCCAGGCAGTCAGCGATGACGAGTAGTACTGCTGTTGCAGCGACGGCGCGCGGAAGCCGTTGCTGATGGTGCCGCGCACGGCGAACTGCGGAGTGAAGGCATAGCGCGTGGAGAACTTGCCGCTGGCGGTGTCGCCGAAGTCGCTGTAGTGCTCGAAGCGCCCGGCCAGGCTGACGTCCCACTGCTCGGTGAGGCTCTGGCTCAGGTCGATGTAGCCGGCGGTGTTGGTCCGCGAATAGTTGTGCGCGTCGGCCGGGGTGAAGCCGACCAGGCCCGGTGCGCCAGGGTTCGGGCGCTGGCCGGCGAGCGGGTGGCCGGCCGGGAACACGTAGCCGCCATCGGCGTAGGACGCGTATTCGCCGTCCTCGATCTCGAACCCGTCGCGGCGGAACTCCAGGCCGGTGGAAACGTTCAGCGGCTTGGCGAACAGCCCGGTGTCGAAGGCGCGGGTCAGGTCGAGGTTGTTGGTCCACTGGCTGGCGATCAGATGGCCGCCGTCCATGTTGCGCGGGCTGTCCGGGCCGAGGGACGGGTTCAGCGACTTCTCGTTGCGGGTGTTGGCGTCGTTGTAGCCGTAGCTGGTGCTTAGGTCCAGCTTCCAGCCCAGCACGTCCTCGTTGCGCAGGCCGATCACCGTCTGGAAGTCGTCCTCTTCCACTACGAAACGCGGCGAGAAGCCGTCCGGGTACACCGAGACGATGTTCTGCGGCGAGTTGGCGGTGCGGTAGGTGCCCCAGCTGGTGGAGTTGCGGTGGCTGAGGGTAGAGAAGGAATACAGGCTGACCTGGTCGTTCAGCGGCAACTCGGCGTTGTAGCCGAAGTTGTAGGTCTGCGAGCGCGGCTGGCCGAGTTGCTGGCGGTAGCGGCTTTCGCCGTTTTCGCGCGGGTCGGCGGCACCATTGACCGGGAAATAGATGCGCGTGCGCTCCGGCACGGCGCCGGCGACGTTGGAGCTCTCCTGGATGCCGATATCGGCACTGAGGCTGAAGAAGCCGTCATTGGGCAGCTCGAAGCCCTGGTTGATCTGGCCCTGGCCGCGGGCACCGAAGTTGCCCTTGCCGCCGATGCGGTTCTCGTACTGGCCATACAACGCACTGGCGCTGCCACCGGACTTGTTGCTCTTGAGGATGATGTTGATCACCCCGGCGATGGCGTCCGAGCCGTATTGCGCGGCGGCGCCATCGCGCAGGACTTCCACATGGTCCACCGCGCTGATCGGGATCAGGTCGAGGTCGGCCGGCGACTGGCCGCTGGAACTGGCGGCGGTCTGCACGAAGATCAGCGACGTGTTGTGCCGGCGCTTGCCGTTGACCAGCACCAGCACATGGTTACCGCCCAGGCCGCGCAGGGTCGCGGACTTCACCGACAGCCCGGTACCGCCGGTAAAACCTGCGGCATTGGTATAGGACGGTACGCTGGCGGCCAGGGCGTCGCGCAGGTTCTGCTTGCCGGAACGGGCCAGGTCGTCGGCGCTGATCACGTCGATCGGCGCCAGGCTCTTGGCCACGGTGCGACCGCTGTCGCGGGCACCGGTGACTACCACGGTCTGCAGGGCGGTGTCGGTGCTGCTGGTATCGGCGGCGCTGGCCAGGGGCGCGACGCACAAGCCGAGGATGCCTGCGGTCAGCAGGTTGAGCCTGGGCTGGAAAAGAATGGGGCGAGACATGGTGAGGCTCCGGGATCGGGGGCCGCTGTCCATTCCTGGTGGTGGGTGTTCCTGACAGTACTGGCGAGGCTTTTAAGTGTTGGGCTTTTGGTTATCGGTACAGCATGACGTCCTGTCGGGCCTGGTCGACCAGCGCCATGTGTTGTTGCAGGCGACGCTTGCGGTCGGCCAGCAGCAGGGTCTTGCTCCATTCCATGGCCTTGGCCGAATGTCCGGCCAGTTGTGTCGCCAGTTCGATGGCGGCGCTGTGCGGGTCCTGTGCAATACGGTTGATCAGGCCCAGGGCCAGGGCCTCTTCGGCATCGAAGCTGCGGGCACTGAGCATGATGTCCAGGGCCGCCGCCTCGCCGATCAGGCTGGGCAGGGTGATCGCGCTGAATCCGGAGAGCATGCCGTGGCGCACTTCCGGGAAGCTGAAACGGGTGTCCGGGCGGGCGATGCGGAAATCGCAGTGGATCGCCAGGCTGATGCCCAGGCCCAGGGTGTGGCCGTGCAAGGCGGCAACTACCGGTTTGTTCAGGTCCAGGCCGACATCGGGCAGGGCGCGGGCGAGCAGGGCGCTGGCCACGGCTTCGCCGGTGGCCTGGATTTCCTTGAGGTCGGAGCCGGCGCAGAAGGCCTTGTCGCCGGCGCCGCGCAGGACGATGGCCCGCGCCTGTTGGTCTGCGGCGGCACGTGCCCAGGCCTCGGCCAGTTCGCGCTTGGCCTGGCCATCCAGGGCATTCAGGCGCTCGGGGCGGTTCAGGGTGATCTGCACCACGCCATCGCCAAGGGGTTGGTAGTCGACTGTCATTACGATTTTCGCTGCGGGTGAAAGAAAGACGTTTTGCCTCTTGCGGCATCGCGTCGAAGTGGGGAAAACTTAATGTATGTTCATAATGCAAACAACATGTTTGTTATACGAACATGTTTTGTGTTCCTCTCAAATGGTTATAAAAAATGAAAGCGATAGTACTTAAGGCCTTCGGCGGGCCGGAACAGTTGCAACTCGAAGAGGTTCCGACGCCACAGGCCGGGCCGGGAGAAGTGCTGGTGCGGGTGCACGCCGCCGGAGTCTGCCACCACGATCTGCTGCACCGCGCCGGGCAACTGCCCGGGGCCCATACCGGGGTGGTGCTGGGGCATGAAGTGGCCGGGGAGGTGGTCGAGGTTGGCGCCGGCGTGTTGCAGCTCAAGGTCGGCTCGCGGGTGGTGGTCTATCAACGACGTTTCTGTGGGCAATGCCGCGACTGCCTGCGCGGGCGTCAGGACCTGTGCCGGGCCCTGGGCCTGCCGTCGGTGGATACCGAGGGCGCCTACGCCGAATACCTGCGGATCCCGGCGATTTCCGCGGTCGAATTGCCCGAAGGGCTGGACTACGCGCTCGCCGCGCTGGCGTCCTGCCCGATCGCTACCAGCGTTCGCGCGCTGTATGGGGAAGCCGGATTGCAGCCCGGCGAGACGGTGCTGATCACTGGCGCCAGTGGCGGTCTGGGGGCGCATCAGATCCAGCTGGCCCGGGCCCTGGGGGCGCGGGTGATCGCGGTGACCGGGAGCGAGGCCAAGCGTGAGTTCCTGCACCAGCTGGGGGCCCATGAGGTCGTGGTTTCTGCCGGCGGCTATAGCGCCGAGGTGTGGAAGCTGACTGGCAAGCGCGGCGTCGATGTGGCCATGGAAAACCTCGGGCACACGCTGGAAGACACCCTGCGCAGCATGACCCTGGGCGGTCGCGTGGTGGTGCTGGGCAATGTCGAGCCGGGCAGCGTACCGGTGAATCCCGGTCTGTTGATCGGGCGCAGGTTGAGGCTGCAAGGCTCGGGCAGTGCGACCCTGGAGCAGTTGCGCACGGCATTGGCGCTGATCCATGGCGGGCAGGTGCGGCCATTGATCGACCGGGTCATGCCCTTCCCGCAGGCGGGTGAGGCCCATGCGCTGCTGGAATCGCGGCAGGTCAATGGACGCATCGTCCTGAGCGGGTGGTGAGCATGGATATCAGTACCCTGCTGGGCCAGGCCGCAGGCAAATGGCCGGAGGCGTCGGCGCTGCACGAGCCGGCTACCGGGCGACGCCTGTCCTTCGCGCAGCTGGACCAGGCGCTGACGGCGTTCGGCCTGGCCCTGGACGACCTGGGTATCGAGCCAGGGGCGCGGGTGGCGCTGCTGGCCGATGCCAGTGTCGATTACCTGATCGCCGATTATGGCTGCATGGCTAACGGGCGCGTGCGGGTGCCGCTGGACCCGGCCCTGTCCCAGGGCGAGTTGCTGGCCCAGTTGCGCGATGCCGGGGCTGCATTGCTGCTGTTTTCCTCGGCGTATGCGGAGGTGGCCGAGGCGTTGCGCGGGGAGGGCGTCGAGTGTCGGCACCTGGCTTCGCTGACGGTCGGTTGCGCATCACCCTTGCCTGTCCGCGCTGCGCAGCCGGCGCAGTCCCTGGCCTCGCTCAACTACACCGGCGGCACCACCGGTGTGCCCAAGGCGGTGATGCACCGGCATGCCAGCCTCTGCGCGGTGTTGCAGAACGTGGTCATGGGCCGTGGTGCGCTGCCGGGGGATGTCCTGCTGAATGTGCGGCCGCTGTGGCCGATCGCGGCGGTGGCGGTACTGGCGCATCTGCTTGCGGGTGGCGAGGTGGTGCTGGGTGGTCGCTTCGACAGCAAGCAGTTCCTGGATTCGCTGCGCGAGTATCGGGTGGCGTTCAGTTCGCTGGTGCCGACCCAGTTGCTGCGGTTGTTGCGTGAGAGCGGCAACGCGCCGGCGGAGCTGCCTTGGTTCAAGAGCCTGGACATTGGCGCGGCGGCCTTGACCGGCGAGGTACTTGAGGGGGCGTTCAGCCTGTTCGCCGGGCGCATCGCGGTGCTCTACGGCATGACCGAAGCCCCCTGGAGCTGCTACCTGTCCGCGGCGCAAATGGTTGCGCTGCGTGCGTCCGGCGAAAGCGCCGAAGGCGTGGTCGGGCGTTCGCTGTTCTCGGCGGCGGTCAGGATCGACCGGGTGGATGAGCGCGGTATGGGCGAGATCCTGCTGGCCGGTCCGCAGTTGATGGCGGGATACTGGCAGCAGCCGGGTCTTACCGGTGAGGTGCTGGTAGACGGCTGGTTGCGCAGTGGCGACCTGGGACGAATCCGCGCTGACGGGCTGCTGGAAGTGCTCGGGCGCTGCAAGGACATCATCCGCAGCGGCGGTAAATCGGTGCAGCCGGGGGAGGTGGAGCAGGCGTTGCTCGGCCATGCCGCGGTGCGCGAGGCCCATGTATTCGGCAGGGCGGACCTGGAGTGGGGGGAGCAGGTGTGTGCGGCCCTGGTCCTGGAGCCTGGCGCGGTGGTGACGGTGGAGGAGCTTCTGGAGCACTGTCGCGGTTTGCTATCTCGCTACAAGGTGCCGAGGCAGGTGCACTTCATCGAGGAACTGCCGCGTTCGCATTATGGGAAGGTGCAGCGCAACCGGTTGTTGGCGGTGCTGGGGGCCTAGGTCGAAATACCTTGTTGCCATGCTTCTGGTCATTCCTGGACTGTTGTTTCTACCTTGAGGATTCATTTCGCAAGGAGAGTGACATGGACAGTCCAGCTTCCAACCGACTGCGCCGGGGACGGGTTTCGATTCCCGGGCAGTTGTATTTGCTCACCACGACTGTGGATGGGCGTGAACCTGTATTTAGCGATTTTGCGGTGGCCAGGTTGATGGTCGAGCAGTTGCGCCATGCCGAGCGGACCGGGATGGTCCGATCACTGGCGTGGGTCGTCATGCCTGACCACTTGCATTGGTTGATAGAGCTGGATCAGGTTTCGTTGACAACCTTGATGCGCCGGGTGAAATGCCGAAGTACCTGTTTGATCAACAAGGCTTATGGCAGGCAGGGGCGTCCGTGGCAGCAGGGTTTTCATGACCGTGCCTTGCGCCGGGAGGATGATGTGGTTGCGGTGGCGCGGTACATCGTTGCAAATCCGGTGCGTGCCGGGTTGGTGTCGAAGGCTGGGGATTATCCGCATTGGGATGCGATCTGGTTGTGATTTCCGGGTTGTGTGGTGTAGCTGATGGCCTCATCGCCGGCAACGCCGGCTCCCACAGGTTTAGCGTCTGGCGGGGATTTTGTGAACGACCAGGAACCCTGTGGGAGCCGGCGTTGCCGGCGATGGGGCCAGCGGCAACAACCCAAGACCATACGACCCGTTACGGATTCCCAAGCTGCGCCGCAATCCCCTCGCAAGCCCGCCGTACATGGGCCGCCAGTGCCGACCCCGGATGGGTCTCTTCCTCCATATCCAGCCCGGCCACCACCACCGCTCCCAACGCCTGCCCGCCCGCGACGCGGATCGGAAACGCCACCGACGATAGTCCCGGCTTGAACTCCCCATGCCCGAAGGCGAAGTCTTGCTGGCTATGGATCAACTGCAACCCTGGCAGCGCCTTGGCATAGCGCTCTTCCCCGAGCACTCCAAGCGCCATCGCTTCGCTGTAGGTCGCCAGCACCGCCCGGCCGCTGGGGCTGCCCTCGATCGGAAACTGATCCGCCAGGTCCACGATCACATTCAACGGCGTGGCCGGCGTCCACATGCGCTCGATCAGCACCACCTGGTCCCCCACCGGCACCGACAGCGAGACGATCGCCGGTCGTTCGCCGATCACCCGCTGCAATTCGATGGCATAGGGCAGGGCCAGGCGGCGCAGGTTCAGGCGGTTCAGGTAGGCGGCGGAATAGATCAGGCTTTCCGGGCCGATATGGTAGGTGGCCCCGCGGGATTCGATCAGGCCCCAATAGGTGAGGGTCTTGAGCAGGCGGTGGATGGTGGAGCGTTCGATGCCGGTCTGCCGTGCGAGGTCCAGGGCGCTGGCGCCGTGCTTGAGGTTGGCGAGGGCACGCAGGAGGACGATCGAGCGGTCGATGACCTGGACGCGTCCGCCGGCGTTGTCCTTGCCGTTGGCCGCAGGTTGAGGGGCAGAGATTTCCATCGTGACAGGGGATTCCAAAAGACCGGTCGCCAAGGTTAGCCGTGATCCGCCAGCGGGTGAAGAGCCGCCACCGGCGATTATTTCACGGCGGCTTAGACCGAATATGCATGGCGGTTATGAGCATGGATCATCTGGCGATATCCATTGCGTCGTTTTTCCAGTCTGGATGCCGGTTATGGCTGCAATGTTATACGGATCGTCATCATTGCATCGGATGGAATTGCCACAGCGTCCTGTTTGCCCGTCGTCGCACCGCCAGCCGCTGTTTTTCCGCCATCTTGCCGCCTCGTCGCCGATCCCTAGAATCTGCATCCATCTCCTCTCGTCACTTTGAACAAGGACTTCACCATGATGAACGCAATGCAGATGCCGATGATGAACGCCACCATGCCGATGATGCCAATGACCGGCATGCCGATGATGATGGCCACGATGACCTGCAAGATGGTCGACGACGGCATGATGTGCACCATGAAGCCTGCCGCCGGCATGGACATGGCGATGTTCCGCAACAGCGCGGAAATGATGCAGATAATGATGAACTGCGGCATGCCGATGATGATGCAGTGCGGCAACCTGATGCTGATGGGCTGCAATCAGATGACCATGCCGATGATGCCCATGAACGGCATGATGATGCCGATGATGAAATGCATGATGGAGTGCACCGTCATGGCCGACGGCATGACCTGCAAGATGATGCCGATGGCCGGCATGAGCATGGAGATGATGAACAGCTGCTGCATGCTGATGATGAAGATGATGAACGACTGCAGCATGCCGATGATGATGAGCTGCAACGGCATGCCGATGATGTGCTGCACCTGCTGATCGGCGGGTTTGCACTGACCTTGTGGGAGCGGGTTCACCCGCGATTACAGTAGTGAATTCACCATCGCAATCGCGGGTAAACCCGCTCCCACAGGGATTGACGTACGGCTTTTGATTCAGTCCCGGCTCTCGGGATGGGTCACCACCAGGTACGCCACCGCTTCGCTGTCCACCGGATTGCGATAGCGGTGGGGCTGGTCGGCGTAGAAGACGATGGAATCGCCCGTCGACAGCAGGAAACGCTCGTCATTGACGCTGATCTCCAGCGCACCCTGGGCCACTACCAGGTTCTCCCGCACGCCCGGGCCGTGTCCGGCGGAGTGCTCCTCGCCCAACGGGCTGATGCGCAATTCATAGAATTCGGACTGTTGCGGTACATCCACCGGAAACAGCGCTCGACTGACGAACGCCCCCGTAGCACTGACCAGACGCTTGCTGTCGCGCGCCGGCAGCACCGTGACCCCGGCGCATTCGCGCTGATCCAGAAACGCCGCCACCGACACTTTCAAGCCCCGGGCGATCTTGCACAGCACACGGATCGACGGCACGCTGCGCCCGGATTCGACCTGAGCCAGCATCGCCCGGCTGACGCCGCTGGCCCGGGCCAGGGCGTCGAGGGACAGTTGGCGCTTGGCGCGCAGGCGCTGGAGATTGCTGGCGACCCGCTGGCCGATGCCGTCGTCTTCCTGGGTGACGGCGTCGGGCAAGGCAAAAGGCGGTTCGTCGGAGGTGATCAGAAAGCGGGTGGGCGTGGTCATGCCATTACGCCTGGCGCGGTGTTTTCGATGAGGTGATGGCGACGTTCTCCGGGCTGGCGGCAAAGCCGGCCTGCTGCGCATACATCGCCCACAGCAGACGACCTTGTTGTTGAGCCAGCTTGCGTTTGCGGTGCAGGGTGAAATCGAGGATGGTGGCGGCGTGGCTCATGGAGTATTCCTTGTCTGGAGCAGGGGGCCATGAGCGGGAGACTACTGGTTTGCTCTTAGAACCAGAAATAATGAATTTGCATTTGTTAATTCCATTTTGCTGTTGCTCCTGAGGCCCGGACAGTCAAGGAAACCTGTTGATCCCACCTACAACCTGCCCACCCACCTCGGTCTCCACCTGCAACACACCCCCCGAATCCGGCGCACTCCCCAGCACCTCCAGCTTCAATTCCTGCCGCGCACTGGTTATGAACAGCGTCCGCATCCCATCCCCGCCAAAACACAGGTCCGTAGGGCAGGGCACCGGCAACCCGATCATCCGCTCCAGGTTCCCTTCGGCATCGAACCGCGCCAGGCTCCAGCCATCACGCTGGGTAGTCCAGACCCCACCCTGTGCATCCAGCGCCAGCCCGCTGAGGCTACCGCCGCCCCGAGGCAGCGACGCCAGGCGCCGCACCGCCGTGCTGCCCGGTTGCAAGCGCAGGATAGCCCCGGTCTCCGGCGCGATCGCGTACACCGCGCTGCCACTGGCGTCCCAGCGAAAACCGCTGACCTGCTCGCTCAGCGCCCAGCCATGACGCAACTCGCCCTCGTTGCTCATCTCGCCGATCAGGCAACCGCTGGCCGTGCGTGCACAGGCCCACAGGGTGCCGGACGGATGCCCGGCCAAGGCGAGCAAGCGACTGCCCAGCACATCCTGCATCGGATGCTCGTTTCCTTCCCAATCCACCAATGACCAGGCCCCTGCCTGGGCCACCAGCAAGCCGTCGCGGTGCAGCTCCATGGCTCGCACCGGCATGTCCAGGCGCGTCAGCAGGCGGCTGGTTCGTCCGTCCCAGCAATGGATTGCCGGGGCCAGGGTGTCGGCCCAGTAGAGCAGGCCGCTCGCGGCATGCCAGCGCGGAAAGGCGCCATGGAACGACCAGGGCGCCGGCAGCACGTTCAAGGCACCCGACGGCCGCTGGGTGGTTTCCGGGCGCAACTGCTCGCCCACCCGTCGTGCCGCCTCCGCCAGCTCCGGGCCGAGCAGGGTCAGGCGCTCCAGGGTCAGGCGATAGGCCGGCCCGGCCACGCTCAACGCACCACGCACCACACCCTGCTTGTCGATGATCGGCGCTGCCACACAGCGCACGCCGAGGCGGATTTCTTCGTCGTCGAGGGCATAGCCGCGGGCGCGGGTAATCTGCAGCTCGGCCAGCAAGCGGCGGCGGTCGGTGATGGTCAGCGGAGTCAGCGGCTCCATTGCCACGCCCTTGAGGATCTCGTCCCGCGCCGTGGCCGACAGCGCCGAGAGAATCGCCTTGCCCTGGCCGGTGCAGTACACCGGTTTGCCCTGGCCAAGGCTGGCCGCCGAGCGCTGGGTATGGGCGCCATCACAGCGCTCCAGGGACAGCACCTGGTTGCCGTCGAGTACCGCCAGGTACGAAGTCTCCCCGGTCAGGTCGCGCAGGGCGCGCAGTTCCTCGCTGGCCGCCGCTACCAGGTCCGGCTCCAGGTAGGCATTGCGCACCATCTCCAGGTAGTTGAAGCCCAGGCGGTAGACCTTGCGCGTCGGATCGCGGCGGATCATCCCGCGCTCCACCAGGGTGGCGAGGATGCGGTACAGGGTGGTGCGCGGCAGTGGCACCTGGGCGGCCAGTTGCGCCTGGCTTATACCGCTGGGCATGGCGCCCACGGCCTGGAGCACGTCGAGGGCCTTTTCAAGGGCGGCGGTGCCTTCACCTGGTTTCATCGGTTATTCCCATCAGTTGGAACGGAACGGCTGTGACACCGATTCTGCCCCTTTTTGCTGGGACTTTCCCCCATAGAATCGGCCTCAACGGGGGTTGAAGCCGGCGCTTGTTCCACATGGTGGGAATGACGTCGGCCGCCCATCGGATGAATCCGCCTGGAGAACCTATAAGAATGTCCGTCATCCATACCTATGCCGATGCCCACGAAAGCGCCTCGGGCAAGCGCGTCGAAGTCAGCGACGCCACCCTGGCCAAGCTGGCCGCCTGCAGTAGCGGTTCGCTGACCACCCAGCTGTTCAAGCGCGGCTTCCGCCAGCCGGCGCTGGTCGGCCTGCGCGCCATGACCCGCGACACCCAGCCGTTCGCCGGGCGCGCCTTCACCATGCGCTTCATTCCTGCCCGTGAAGACATCGACACCTACCAGACCATGACCACCAAGCCCAACGACGACAACCTGCAATGGGTTGGTGTGGAGCAGGTGCAGCCTGGCGACGTATTGGTAATCGACAGCCGCAACGACCCAGCCGCAGCCTCCGCCGGCAATATCCTGGTGACCCGCTTGCTGGCACGTGGCGCCAAGGCCATCGTCACCGATGGGGCACTGCGCGACGGCAGCGAGATCGCTGCGATGAACCTGCCGGCCTATGCCCGCGAGATCACCGCCACCACGCGCATTTCCTATCACCACGTCGCCGACCTGCAGGTGCCGATCGGCTGTGCCGGCGTCGCCGTGTATCCGGGCGACATCATCGTCGGCGATGCCGATGGCCTGACGGTGGTCCCCGCGCACCTGGCCGAGGAGCTGGCCGAAGTGTGCAGCGTGCAGGACGACATCGAGCACTACCTGGCCATGCGCATCGCCTCGGGCGAGCCGCTGTGGGGCGTCTACCCGCCGAGCCCGGCCTCGGTCTCCGACTACCACGCCTGGGTCGCCAGTGGCCGTCCGGCGATCCCCTCGATCATCGATAACAAGGAGGCCTGAGCCGTGGCCGAGCACAAGCACGCGCAATTGATCCGCCGTTACTTCGACGCCTGCAACGAGGGCGACTACGACAAGCTGGTGTCCTGCTTCACCCCGGACGCCGTGCATTACTTCCCCGCCGGCCTGCCGGAAGTGCCCTGGCGCACGGCCGACACCATCGCCCGCAAGTGGGTGTGGTGCGTGGAGAACCTGGGCTCGCAGTGGACCATCGAGAAGATCCTGGTCAGCCACGACAGCAATGAAGCGGTGATCGAGTGGACCCACTGGAAAAGCAGACCGGGCACCGCGCTGCGCGGAGACGAGTGGTACGTCTTCGATGAGGAAAGCGGCCTGATCCGCGAGATCCGCGCCTACTACGCCTCGCCGGCGGACAAGGACGTGGCGATCAACGAGCTGGTGGACTTCGACTACACCGGCCGCGGTTATCACCTCGAACCCAAGGCCCGCTGAAGGATGCGTTCAATGAGTATTCAACACGATCCGTCCCTGGCGCTGATCGAACAGGTGGTCGCCAAGGCGGTTGCCGCCGCCGATTTCTGGGCCGAGTCCCCGGCCGCCGTGCGCGCTGCGCTGCTCAATGGCCTGGCGACCGCGCTGGAAGACCAGCAGGCCGAACTGGTCGCCATTGCCGACCGTGAAAGTGGCCTGGGCGAAGGCCGCCTGAAGGGCGAAGTGGCCCGCACCGCCTTCCAGTTGCGCGGTTTCGCCAGCGAAGTGGAAGCGGGCGTGCCGTATCGCCAGTTGGTCAGCGCTGCCGTGGCCGGCGCACCGCCTGCCGGGCGTCCGGCGCTGGTGCGGGTGCAGCGTGCACTCGGTCCGGTCGCCATGTTCTCGGCGAGCAACTTCCCGTTCGCCTTCTCGGTGCTGGGTGGCGATACCGCCTCGGCCCTGGCCGCCGGTTGCCCGGTGGTGGTCAAGGCGCATTCCGGTCACCCGGAGCTGTCCCGTGCGGTATACGAACTGGCGGCCGGTGTGGTTCGCCAGCAGGGCCTGCCGGAAGGCCTGCTGACCCTGGTCGAAGCCACCTCCCGTGCTGGCGGTACCTACCTGGTGCAGCATCCGGGCATTGCCGCCGTCGCCTTCACTGGTTCCTATCAGGGCGGCAAGGCCCTGTGGCAGGCGGCCAATGAGCGTCCGCGCCCGGTGCCGTTCTTCGGCGAGCTGGGTTCGATCAACCCGCTGGTGGCCCTGCCTGCCGCCCTGGAAAAAGACAGCGAAGGCCTGGCGAAAACGCTGGCCGCCTCGATCACCCTCGGCTGCGGACAGTTCTGCACCAGCCCCGGCCTGATCGTGCTGCTGGACTCGCCCCACAGCGAGCGTTTCGTCACCCAGCTGGCCGAGGCCATTGCGCCGATCGCCACGCACCGTATGCTCACCGCCGGCATGCGCCAGGGCTTCGATGCTGCGGCGGCCACCGTGGCGGCGAATGCCGATGCCGTGTTCACCCCGGCGGCCGATGGGGCCGGCCCGGCGCCGCGCCTGTTCAGCACCGATGCGGCGGCGTTCATCGCCAATGCCCATCTGCGCGAAGAGATGTTCGGCCCGGCGGCGCTGCTGGTGCGCGCCGCTTCGGTTGCCGAAGTGGTGGCTGTGCTGGAGGCCGTCGGGGGCAGCCTGACCACCACCCTATGGGGTGCCGAGCAGGCCAGCGATGACAATCGCCAGTTGGTTCGTGCGGCCGAGAAGATCTCCGGGCGCGTGCTGTTCGGCGGTGTGCCGACCGGTGTCGCGGTGTGCCACGCCCAGCAGCATGGCGGGCCCTGGCCGTCGTCCACCACCCCGCAAACCACCTCGGTCGGCTACGCCGCGCTGGAGCGCTTCCTGCGTCCGGTCGCGTTGCAGGACGCGCCGGCGTGGACGCTGGGCTAAGGGGAGGGCAGCGCCATGATGCGTCACGTCGTGTTGTTTCGCCGCCTCGCCGAGGTCGAGCGGCAGCCGGAACTGGAGCAACGCCTGGTCGCGCGCATGCGCGACCTCGATCAGGAGATCGATTTCATCCGTGACTGGACCGTCGCCGCCAACGAGCTGGATCGCCCCATCTGCTGGGACTACATCCTCGACTCGGGCTTCGACGATGCCGCCGCGGTAGAGCGGTACCTGCCACACCCCGCGCACCAGGCACTGGTCGCGGAGCTCAAGCAGTACTTCGAGTGGGTGGCAGTGGATTACAGCGTCTAGACCCGACAGGCAGCCGGACCCTGCCTGGGGTCCGGCGCTATAACAACAAGATCCGGTTCGCTACTGGCGCCGGACGGAGACGTACATGAACAAGAAAAAGAATTACCGCTGGACGATCCTGACGATGCTGTTCATCGCCATGATCATCAACTATGTCGATCGGGCCGCACTGTCCATCGCCATGCCCTTCATTACCCAGGAATACCATCTGACCCCTGCCGAAAAAGGCATGATCTTCAGCAGCTTCTTCTTCGGCTATGCACTGTTCTGCTTCGTCGGCGGTTACCTGGCCGACCGCTTCGGGCCGAAGAAGGTCCTGACTTGGTCCATGAGCTTCTGGTCGGTGCTTTGCGGTTCCACCGCGCTGGCCTTCAACTTCTGGTCGCTGCTGATCGTTCGCGCCCTGTTCGGGGTAGGTGAAGGCCCGGTTTCGACCACCGCGAACAAGACCGTCAACAGCTGGTTCCCGATCAAGGAACGCGCCCGTGCCATCGGCATCAACCAGGCCGGTGGCCCGCTGGGCGGTGCGCTGGCCGGCCCGATCGTCGGTTTCCTCGCGCTGTGGCTGGGCTGGCGGGTGGCCTTTGTGGTGATCGCGGTGGTCGGCGTGCTCTGGGCCATCGCCTGGTACCGCCTGGCGACTTCGACCCCGCAGGAACACGCCAAGGTCTCGCCGGAAGAACTGGCCGAGATCAACGAAGGCCGCGTTGCCCCGGTCATGACCGCCGAGCAGGCCCCGCGCACCCCGGTGCTGCAGATCATCCTGCAACGTTCGGTGCTGGTCACCGGCGTCTCGCTGTTCTGTTACAACTACATCCTGTATTTCTTCATGACCTGGTTCCCAAGCTACCTGATCGACGCCAAGGGCATCGACCTCAAGTCCATGAGCATCGTCACCGCGCTGCCCTGGCTCGTGGGTACGGTCGGCTTCGTCTGCGGCGGCCTGCTGATCGACTGGGTGTTCAAGCGCACCGGCAAGCAGCTGTTCTCGCGCAAGGTGGTGCTGGTTACCTGCCTGCTGGTGGCGGCGGTGTGCATCGTCCTGACCGGACGGGTCGAGAGCGTCACCAGCACGGTGGCGGTGATGACCGTGGCCATCGGCTTCCTGATGCTCACCGCACCGGCCTATTGGTCGCTGATCCAGGACGCGGTGCCGGATCACCAGGTGGGCACTGCCGGCGGCTTCATGCACGGCCTGGCCAACCTCTCCGGGATCGTAGCGCCGACCGTGACCGGCTTTATCATCCAGGCCACCGGCACCTACGGCAGCGGCTTCGCCCTGGCCGGCGGCCTCGGTGTGCTGGGAGCGCTGATCGTAGCGTTCTTCGTCGGCAAGGCGCCGGTCAAGCGCGACGCCGTGGTCGCGGCAGCCTGATAGTAAAACGCGGCCTGCGGGCCGCAACCCGCTTGTGCAATTACCAGGATTTCAGGAATTCGCTATGCCTACGCTTCTTGTCACCGGCGCCGCCGGTATCGTCGGGACCGCCCTGCGGCCCTTCCTGCGCCAGCGCTACAGCCTGCGCCTGCTCGACCGCCAGCAAGTCGCGGACCTGCACGAAGGCGAGACCGCGGTGGTCGGCGACCTCACCGACCCGGCCTGTGTGCAGCGCGCGGTGGACGGGGTCGATGGCATCCTCCACCTGGCCTGTTCCCATGGCACCGACATCCACTTCAACAGCACCGTGGAGCCCAATTACCACGGCACCTTGTACCTGCTTGAAGCGGCGCAGCGTTATGGCGTGAAGCGTTTCGTCTTCGCCAGCAGCCACCACGTGCTGGGCCAGTACCGCAGCGACCGGGCCGAGTTTTTCGACGACATGCCGGTGGCCCCGGACAGCTACTACGCCCTGAGCAAGGTGTTCGGCGAAGCCGCCTGCACCACCTTCTCCTTGCGCAGCGAGGTGGCGACCTTCATCGTGCGGATCGGCAATGCCGACCCCAAGGTTTCCGACGCCCGCCGCCTGCGCATGTGGACCAGCGCCCGCGACCTGGCCCAGCTCATGCTGATCGGCCTGGAACACCCCAAGGTGCGCAACGAGATCGTCTATGGCGTCTCGGAAAGCCCCAATCCGCTGTTCCACAACAACCGCGCCCGTGCCCTCGGCTACCAGCCCCAGGACAATGCCGGCGAGCATCTGGCCGACAACTACCTGCCGTATGAAGCCATGGCCGCGGAAGGCTCGGGCCGCGACCATGTCGGCGGTGCGTACGCCGGCGTGCCCCTGGCTTCGCTGCTGGAGAACCCGCAATGAAGATCGTCCGCATCGACACGCAGATCGTGGAAATCCCGTTCCATGATGGTGGCAAGGGCCAGGGCATCACCCCGACCACCTGGAACACCCTGGAAAACGTGCTGGTCCGTATCGAGGACGAGCAGGGTAATGTCGGCTGGGGCGAGGCCTTCGGCTACTTCGTCGCCAACGCCACCAAGGCCCTGATAGACCGTTTGATCACGCCGCTGCTGCTGAACCGCGAGATCACCGATATCGCCGCGTTCAACCAGGAACTGCAACTGCGCCTGCACCTGTTCGGGCGCTATGGCGTGACCCTGTTCGCCATCTCCGGCATCGATATCGCCCTGTGGGACCTGGCAGCGCGCCGGCGCAATCTGCCGCTGCATCGCCTGCTCGGCGAGGCGGTGCGCGAGAGTGTGCCGGCCTATGCCAGTCTGGTCCGCTATTCCGACAACGAGGTGGCCCCGGCCATCTGCGAAAAGGCCCTGGAGATGGGCTTCAGCGATATCAAGCTGCATGAAGTCACGGTCGACGAGATCGCCGCCTGCCGCCGCGCCATCGGCGACGACGTGCCGCTGGCCACCGACGTCAACTGCGGCTGGAAGGTCAAAGACACCCGCGACTGGCTGCCGGCACTGCGTGACCTCAAGCTGGCGTGGCTGGAAGAACCGATCTTCCCGCCGGAAGACTTCGCCACCCTGGCCAGCCTGCGCGGGCAGGGCGTGCCGTTGTCGGCGGGAGAGAACTGGTGCACCGCAGTGCAGTTCGAGCAGGCCCTGGGGACGGGGGCGGTGGATTCGATCCAGCCCAGCGTGACCAAGGTCGGTGGTATCTCCGAATGCCTGCGCATCGGCGAACTGGCCCGTCAGCGCGAGGCAGTGGTACTGCCGCATTGCCCGTACTTCGGCCCCGGCCTGATCGCCACCCTGCACCTGGCGGCTGTCCAGTCGTGGGTGCCGCAGGTGGAATACCTGTTCGTCGAGCCGGCAGGCTGGCTATATCCCGTGGAGTCGCTGCGCAGCGGCAACCGGTTGCAGATCCCGCAGGGCGCGGGTCTGGGCCTGGACATCGATCAGCAGGTGATCGAGCGCTTCCGCCGCAACTGACCGGCTTTGTCGTCTTTTGGCTTTCAACCTCCGCCACGCTCCGGCGTGGCGGCAGGGGCTTGTCGTGCCCGCTTTCGGGTAACGGAGGGTCTTATGCAACGTGTCGAACTGAACAATGCAATCTGGGAGCTGGCCCTGCTGCCGGCCTGGGGCGGGCGTATCGCTTCGCTCAGTGCCGAGGGGCTGGAGGTGCTGTTGCCGATCACCAGCAAGTCCTTCGACCCGCTGGAATGGCCGCGGGCCGGGGCGTATCCGCTGTTTCCGTATTCCAACCGGATTCGTGATGCGCGCCTGTCATTCGAGGGGGCCGAGTATCGTCTGCCGGCCCATCAGGCGGCTTTGCCGCACACCTTGCATGGCGTGAGTCATACCCAGCCATGGCAAGTGGTCAGCGCCGAAGCCGACAGGGCGTTGATCCGCTGCGATTACCAGGGCGAGCACTGGCCCTGGGCGTTTCGTGCCGAGCAGGCGTTCGCGCTGGAGGGCCCTCGCTTGCGGGTCACCCTGCGCCTTGTCAACCAGGGCGAGACCCCGATGCCGGCTGGGGTCGGGCTGCATCCGTACTTCCAGCGTCATCCCGGGATGCGCGTCCAATACCGGGTCGGGCGTGAATGGCAGATCGATGCCGACTACCTCGCTACCGGCAGCTACCTGGACGCACCGAAAACCCTGCACATCGCCGCCGACAACGGCGAGGCGGTCGCCCATTACCAGTCGCGCTGGGACGGCAAGGTAAAGGTGGACTATCCGCAGGGTTCGCTGGAGCTGTACAGCGACCTGACCCACATGGTCGCCTTCGCCCCCGCAGGCCTGGGCTACCTGTGCCTGGAGCCGGTTTCCCATCTGGCCGACGCGTTCAACCGCCCCAGAGCGGAGTGGGCCGAGGTCGGCACCCATGAACTGGCCCCGGGAGAGTCTCTGGAGACGACCCTGACCTTTATCTGGCACGGACGCTGAGCCCGGCCGCGCGTTACCGATCCATCACCGCTAAAAAAGAGAACAACAACAATGAACTCATCCTCGTACGGGGCGGGCTTCGCTCGCTCGGCAAAACCCCTGGCACTGCTGCTGGGCCTGGCGCCGCTGGGCGCCCATGCGGCGTTCTTCGAAGACGCCAAGGCCAACCTTACCCTGCGCAACTTCTACTACAACCACGACCTGCGCGACTCCACCAAGCCCGCGCAATCCAAGCTGGAGGAGTGGGCCCAGGGCTTCATCCTCAAGGGCGAATCGGGCTACACCGAGGGCATCGTTGGCGTGGGCGTGGACTTCTATGCCGGGCTTGGCCTGAAGCTGGACTCTTCACCGTCGCGCAGTGGCACTGCCTTGCTGCCAGGCGCCTACGACCGTGCCGGCGGCCCGCGCAATGCCGATCCGCGTTCGGTGGACGAGTTTTCCGAAGCCACGGCCGCGCTCAAGCTCAAGTATTCGAAAAGCGAGCTGAAGGTGGGCGGGCTGTTCCCGAAGATCCCCCTGGTCAGTTCCGGCGACGCGCGCCTGCTGCCGCAGTTCTTCGAAGGCGCCATGCTCGATGTAAAGGAGATCGACAACCTCGACCTCAGCGTCGGCCAGATGCGCCAGGTCAACCAGCGTGAATTTGCAGGCGCCCGGGATATCCAGGTGGGCAACTACTACAGCGTCTTCAGCGACCGCTTCAACTACCTCGGCGGCACCTGGCGCATCACCCCGCAGTGGTCGGCGGGGCTGTGGGGCGGGCGTCTGGAGGATGTCTACCAGCAGAACCTCGCTACCGTCACCCACACGCAGAAGCTCGGCGACTGGAACCTGTCCGGAACGCTCAACTACCTCGACACCGGTGAGTCCGGCGCCGAGAAGGCCGGCAAGCTGGACAGCCGCATGACCTCCGGGATGCTCAGCGCCACTCTCGGGCCGCAGACCTTCCGCGTCGGCTACCAGTACAACGCCGGTGACAGCGCGTTGCCGTTCATCCACGACACCGACCTGCCAGCGGCGGCCAACGCCGTGCAGGTGCTGCGTTTCGACCGGGCCCAGGAGCGCTCCTGGCAGGCGCGCTACGACCTCGACTTCGCCTCGCTGGGCGTGCCGGGACTGGTGGCCTTCGCCCGATACGTCAAGGGCGACAACTTCAAGGTGGCGGGCGAGGACGGCAGCGAGTGGGAGCGCAATATCGACATCACCTACACCGTGCAGGACGGGCCGCTGAAGAACCTTGCCCTGCGCCTGCGCAATGTCCAGTTGCAAGGCGATGCCACCGGGCGCCGGGATGAAAACCGGGTGATTCTGGCGTATACCTTGCCGTTGTTCTGACCTTTGTCTTGAACCCTGCCGCTGCCCTGGAACGGGCGGCGGCTTTTGCGTTTTGGAGTGTTGTCATGAGTTATCGCCTTGATCCGGAAATCCAGGCCTATGTCGAGGCATGCCAGCGGTTTGTGCCTGTCGATGACAGTATCGAGGCACGGCGGGAGGCGTTTCTGCGGGCTTGTCGGGCCTGTACGCCCGAGGCGCCGGTAGGCTGGTCTATCGCTGACCGGGTGCTGGATGGCGTGAGGCTTCGGGTCTACAAGCCAGCGGGACCGGTACCGCATGGTGGCTGGCCAACGTTGCTGTATCTGCATGGTGGTGGGTGGAACCTGGGTAACCTGGACACCCATGACTGGTTTGCCTATGCGCTTGGGCGAAGGGTGTCGGTGGCGATCGTGGCGGTGGAGTACCGGTTGGCGCCGGAACATGGCTATCCGGCGCCGCTGGAGGATTGCATGGGTGCATGGAATGGCTTGCGCGAAGGGCGGGTCGATGCGGCGCTGAGTCGCGAGCGGCTGATCGTCGGTGGTGACAGCGCTGGCGGGACCTTGGCTGCCGGGCTGTGCATGGCCTTGCGCCGGGATGGTCAGCCGCAGCCGTTGGGGCAGTTGCTGGTCTATCCGGTGCTGACGGCACGGGAGCATCTGCCATCGATGAGCGAGCATGCCGAGGCACCGTTGATGACAGTGGCGGGATTGCGGCGGTCGTTGGCGGGGTTTCTGCCGCAACAGAGTGATTGGCAGGATCCTTGTGCCATGCCGCTGGAGGCAGAGAACTTCAGCGGGCTGGCGCCGGCGTTCATTGCCGTGGCCGGGGTGGATCCGTTGCGGGATCACGGGCTGGCTTATGCGGTGGCACTTGTGGGAGCGGGAGTCAAGGCGGATGTCGAGGTGGTGGACGGGTTGGTTCACTCCGGGTTGCGCGCCTTCGGTGTCAAGCGGGTAGAGCGATTATGGGATCGGTTGGGCGTAATGGCCTTGCAGTATCTGGCCTGACGACACGGACCCTGTGGGAGCGGGTTCACCCGCGATTACGTCGGTGAATTCACTAGAGTAATCGCGGGTGAACCCGCTCCCACAGGGTCCGCATCGAATCAACTGGCTCAGCCAGAGGCCTGCTCCGCTATCCCCCTCATCATCGACTCCGCCAGCGCCCGGGACGCTTCGAGCGCGTGCTGGGTCGCCCAGAGGATCCCGGCCAGATGGTCATTCTTGACCGCATCGCAGGCCTGGAGATTGGTTTCATAGGCAGAGCGCAGCAGTACGACGAGATGGGCCAGCGCCTTGTCGACATCGGCACCGGCACAGACGGCGAACAGCGGGGAATGGTGGCCGTCGCAGGCGGAAAAGCGGGTGTGGACGGTGACGGCACGGGGTGGATCGGGGACGATCTTTTTCATGGGCACTTCCTTTCGGATTGATAGGAACTGCCAAGCGTTGCTGTCAAACAAACGGGTGGCAGCTGTACGTAGGTTGACAGACCGGACCGAAAGGACCCCGGCGCGCACGAATGCGCCCCACGCACAGCCGCCATGACACGTCGCCCAGGCGATACAAAGCCTGCCGCGAAGGAAATGGGCGTTGCGGGTACTTTCGGTTGCGGTCTGTCAAAACCGGTCGCCAGACATCAACGACGGCAGCAAGACTAGGCAGCGTTTCCCCGGCACGCAACAGCTGATAAGCCGCGGAAGTATGCTTGGGAAATTGCCTACAAGAAAGTCGGAAATCGGTGAAGTTCGTTGCCTGATGTGGCGGGAAGTCGGCCTGATGACACGGACCCTGTGGGAGCTGGCTTGCCGGCGATGACGGCGGTGAATTCACCACCGCTATCGCTGGCAAGCCAGCTCCCACAAGGGCCGCGGCGAATCAAGCAAAGGGTGGCAACTGTACCTTTCTGTAATGGCTTAGCAGCCTTGATTGTCCTACCCGGATCACCGCGCTCTTGAAATCACCCCCACCATGTACTGATTCAAATCCCGGAAATCCTGAACCTTCCAGGTAAACGGCGGCATCTTCACGCCATTTTCCTGCAAGGTCTTCGGAATCAGATTGCCGTTGAGTCGGAGCCGTTGGCAGGGTCGGCAATCGACAGTGAGGCATGGGGCAGGGTCAGAAGGCCCAGCAGGGCGATGCAGGTCTTATTGATGTTCATCGGCTTGGCAGTCCATGGCGGCTCGAAAGGCCGGGTAATCCGTGGGGCGGCCTTTATTGCATATTTTCCCGACTATGCAAGATGAAATCGGTCTTTGCCGTTTAGAAACAACTCTTCTGGCTGCTACCGATAGGTGACGCTGGCTAGGCCCTTGGCGATTTCCTATACTCCCGCCGCTTATCGTTTGAGGAATCGCCATGCTTTCGCCTGCCGCCATCCGGGACAACCTGAAAGGTTGGGTCACGACCCATCTCTCCAAGGACGTCAATGATGTGCTTATCGAGGAGCTGGGGTTCGTCAACCGGCAGGAAGGGCGGTCCATCGACATGACCTTCCGGGCGGATCTTGCAGTTGCCAATGGCCGCCTTGTCGCTTTTGAAATCAAATCCGGTGCCGATACGTTGAAACGCTGGCCGAGCCAATGTGATGCCTATTTCAACGTCTTCGATGAGGTGTGGCTGTGTACCCATGGTCGCCATCTTGAGAAGGCACTCGAGGTCACGCCCAAAGGCGTCGGCATTCTTGTTGCTGATGACCTGGGAGGGCTCGTGTTGTTGCGCAATGCTAAGCCTAATCGTCAAGCCAATGCTTACGACCTCACTGGTCTGCTCTGGCGTGAGGAGTTGGATGCCTTGTGCGAGCAAAACGGTATCGTTGTGAAAAAGAAGGAGACCAAGGCGGAAGTCCGCGGCAAGGTCTCCGGGTCTGTTCCTATCGACTCGATTCGCAGTTGTGTACTGGCTTGTCTCAAGGACCGTAAGGGCGGCTAGATCAGGTCATCCAGATCGTCGTACTCAGGCTCATGTGGGTTGCCCAGGGCTTGCAGCAAGCCTCCCGAGAGGTCCTCAAGCATGGCGCAGATGTGTTGGTTGATACGGATCTTGTTCCAGAACGCCATATTTCCGGGCTTGTCACGTGCGCCACTAGCGATCGCTCCGATTGCACGTGTGCCCCAGCAGAACTCGTCACCGTGGTAGTTACCGAGTGCCCTGAATGAGCGGGCGATATCCCGATATTTCTCGTTTTCACCACCTGCACCATGGCGTTCCTGATGCCAGGAGCAAGCGTTGTAGTAGCCGGCGAAAGGAATGGGCTGCGCCATTTTCTTGGGATCGAAATCGTCCAGAAGATCGCGCATCGGGTTAGTAGCGGCGTAGTCCCCGTAGACATGTGCTACTCCCCTGGTACCCAACTGTTTGTGCGTGATCGCCTGCCAGAAAGGGTCAATGCAGGGCACAGTCGCGTTGACACCTCTGTCCGGACGGTCGTCGGGCCAGGACGTGCTGAGGGTGATCACGTTGGCGACATCGTACTCCTCGGTCAGACGGAGCATTTTCTGAAGGCTGCTTCCTTCCTGCATGGAAGGGATCTGGCTGATGCTCCAGGCATCCAGGATGATGGTTGTACGTGCTAGATCTTCGTCGCTGACAGCGTTCAGAACGGCGCGCGCTGTTGCCAGGTTGCGTTCAAGAACTGCACCAGAACCCTCAATGCGAACGGCGACCGCTGAAAACTCCTTATATAGTCGAAGGGCGAATTGCACCACGTTACGCGGTTTATCACCGGAACTGAAACCTACAACGGGCAGTGTGCCTGGATTGATCTGTTTGATCTTACTGAAGGCAGAAAACTTGCCGTCGAAATTTCCGCTAGGATCGTTCAGTTTCTTTGTCAGTTCGGTCTGGCTGTCCTGTGGGAATCTTGATGAGTCCAGCCAGAAGCTATCACCTTCCCAATACTTGGCGAACTCGCTTATCAAGGCCAAATCATTACCCCTGGCAGATATGATTGGACTAATCCTCTTTCGGCGACGCTCCTCGATTTCTCTTAGTGCCAGAAGGTCGTATGTACTTGATCGCAGGCAGGGTGCATAAATAATGTCTTTCAACTGATCCATATTTACTCCGCATTTTCCAATGCCATGGGTTCGGCGTCACACTCTGCACTCGGAGATGACGCCTGTGCTTGGCTTGCTTTGAAGGTAAGGCGAAGTAGTTATAGATGGCGTTTAAATGATTGAATGCCGGGAATTCATACCGTTTGTTTCAAGGCTTGTTTCCTGTTTATTGCTCGGTGTAAGAGGTTTCCTTTTTTATAAACATAAGTTTCGGTGTGGTTATGCATCGTTTTTTACCTCGACCCCATCGCCAGAAAATGCGCGATGAGGTCATGAGCGACAACAGCTGTTTCCCTCAGGTCGCCACCCGCGAAGTCGACCCGATCACCGCCTCCAGCACCCTGAAATCAATCCATTCCCGCACATCGAAGTGCCGTGGGATGAACTCCCAGCGATACAGGAAATCGGTGAAGTCCTGCAGCGCGGTGATCGAGCGGCTGTCGAGGGTCGTGCGCAGGCGCCGGTGGGCGTCCTCGCCGTAGGCCGCCGCTACCCAGTACTCGCTGGTGTTGAGCTCCCGCGCCAGGTAACGCCGGGTCTCGTCCGGGTTGGCCCAGGCCCATTGCTCGGTGCGCAGCAGCACGTCGACGATGCGCTTGCAGGCGCCGAAATGGTTGTCCAGCAAGTGGGTGTCCACGGTGAGCGTGCGCGGTGTGCCGTTGTTGGCGCGGATCAGCGGGTCGGGGTGCGAGCCGGTATCGATCACCACATGCAGGCCCAGCTCATAAGCGAGCTGCAAGGCCGTGGCGCCCTTGAGGAAGATCGCGTCGATATCGCCGCGCAGCAGGCCGATCAGCTCGTTGTTGCGCCGGCTGATGCGGGCACCACTGAGATAGACGGCGGCGCCGTGGACATGGGTGACCTGCTCGTCGCTGTGGGTACCACCATAGGGATAGTCCACCAGCTCCACATCACCCACGTTCAGGCCTTCCAGGCGCAGGGCGTTTTCCAGGCCGCGCAGGGCCTGGGCGCGGGTGAAGTCGATCTGTACGTTGGCCCACTTGGGCAGGCCGAAACGGCGGTTCTTCAGGTCGCGGACGGTTTTCACCCCGCTCTCGGCGGTGGTCAGGATCAACTGCACTTCATCGGCCCAGCTCAAGCCCAGCACCCGGGTCTCGACCCCGGCCGAGTAGGCCCAGATCGCCGGGATATTGCCGCCATGGCGCACCGAGTTGGGCAGGTGGTGGTCGTAGTGGGCCTCGCGTACTTCCCGTTCGCTGGATTCGCGCAGCGACTGGATCGAGGTGCCCAGCGGGGCGAAGGCCTCGGCCAGGCGCCCGGTCTGCACGGCGATGCCGAGGCCGGTGGGCACCGGGCTGTGGGTGTACCAAAGGGTATCGAGAGGTGTGCTCATGGGGCGATCGTATCCTTGAAAGCCTGGGGAGTGGGTTGACGCAGCAGCGGCAGGACTTCCTGGCCGATGCGCAGGGCTTCTTCCAGGTGCGGGTTGCCGGCGAGGATGAAGGTGGAGAAGCCGGCGTCGCGGTATTCGGCCAGGCGCTCGGCAATGTTCTGGTGGCTGCCCACCAGGCCCACGGTCGGCCCCGGCTTGGCCTTGGCGAACCCGGCCCAGAGGTTAGGGCCGATGACCAGGTCGTCGAAGTCCTGGATGTTCTGATGATAGGCGGTCTGCCGTGCGCCGCCGACCGAGTCGCTGGCCCGGGTGAAGGCACTGGAGACCGCACTGGGCTTGCCCTCCAGGCGCTCGAACTGGCGGCGCAGGTCACGCCAGGCGGCTTCCTCGGTTTCCCGGGCGAACAGGTCGACGCGCAGGCCGAAGCGCACCGTGCGTCCCTGCTTGTCGGCCAGTTCGCGAACCCGCTCGATATGCGGCTTGAGCTTGTCCACCGGCTCGGCCCAGTTCAGGTACACGTCGGCATGCCGGGCCGCCACCTCCAGTGCCGGGTCGGAGAAGCCGGAGAAGTACACCGCCGGTTTACGCTCGTTGCCCAGGCCCGGCGGCAGGGCACCGTTTTCCAGACGGTAGACCTGGCCTTCGTAGCTGAAGCGCTCGTGGTTCCACAGGCCATCGATGATGTCGAGGAACTCGCCGGTACGCTGGTAGCGCTGGTCGTGGTCGAGGAAGTCGCCCTGGGCACGCTGGCTGGCCGGGCTGCCGCCGGTAATGATGTTCCAGTCCAGGCGCCCATGGCTCAGGTGCTGCAGGATCGCGGCCTGCTGCGCGGCGTAGGCGGGCAGGGTCCAGGTGGCCTGGAACGCCACGAGGAAGCGCAGGCGCCGGGTTTCCCGGGCCAGGGCGGCGGCGACTATCCACGGCTCCGGGCCGGTAGGCAGCAGGGCACCTTCGAAGCCGGCCAGCTCGGCGGTCTTGGCCACCTGGGCGATGTAGTCGATGTAGGTGAAACCGTCGGGGCTGCCGTCGGCCAGCAGGCCGGGGGCGATATGCCCGTGCTGGCCGGCGAAGCTGCCGCGGTTGTGCTTGTCGGTGGTCAGTTGCGGGCCGTCGGTGCCCAGGGGCAGGCGCCAGAAGAATTCGGTGGTCATGGCGGGTCCTTTGGTGAATTGAAAAGAGAAGGTGCAACCTGTGTGCCACGGGAGTGACGTGGACCCTGTGGGAGCGGGTTCACCCGCGATGACGGTGGTGAATCCACTATTGCAATCGCGGGTAAACCCGCTCCCACAGGATCTGTGTGCTGCCTGGGCAGCACCCCAAAAGCAATCACTGTTCATGCACGGCCAGCTGGTCATGGCTGCGATACAGCGCCGCGTAGGCTCCGTCCGCCGCCAGCAGTTGCCCGTGGCTGCCTTGTTCATGCACGCGGCCCTGGCGGATCACCACGATGCGGTCGGCATCGCGGATGGTCGCCAGACGATGGGCGATGATGATCGCCGTACGGCCTTGGCACAGCCTGCGCAGGGCCCGCTGGATGCGTCGCTCGGTGTGCACATCCACCGCCGAGGTGGCCTCGTCCAGCACCAGCACCGCCGGGTTGGCGAGGTAGGCACGCACCAGGCATACCAGTTGCCGCTGGCCATGACTCAGATGGCTGCCGAGGCTGCCGACCTGGGTCGCGTACTGATGGGGCAAGCGCTCCAGCACCTCGTCCGCGCCCAGCTCCCGCGCCGCCGCGATCAGGCTGGCGTCGTCCGCCCCCGGCGCGGCCAGGCGCAGGTTGTCGAGGATGCTGCCGGCGAACAGCACGTTGTCCTGCAGCACCACGCCGATATGCCGGCGCAACTGGGCCTGGCTGACATGGCGGATATCCACGCCGTCAAGGCGCACGGCGCCGTCGTTGACTTCGTAGAAGCGGGTCAGCAACTGCACCAGGGTGCTTTTGCCATGCCCGGACGGGCCGACGATGGCCAATACCTCGCCAGCGCGGATGCGCAGGTCCAGGTCATCGATCACCGGTCGCCCGCTGTCGGGCTGGTAGGCAAAGCGCACCTTGTCGAAATGCACTTCACCCTGCACCCGCGGCAACGGCAGCGGCCGCTCGGGATCGCGAATCTCCGGCGCGGTATCCAGCAGCAGGAAGATCCGCTGCGCCGAGGCCGAGCCGGTGGCGTAGCGCTCGAACAGGTCGGTCAGCTCCTGCAGCGGGCCGAGGAACAGCATCACGTAGAACAGGCTTTCGCCAACCTGGCCCACGGTCACCGTGCCCTGTGCCAGCGAGTAGGCGCCGACCAGCACCAGCACCGCCATGCCGCCGGCCGCGAGCAGCGCGGTGAAGGGTGCGAACCAGCCGGAGCGCAGGCTGCCGGTGATCAGGGCGTTGTTGAATTCGTCCAGCAGCCCGCGATAGCGCCGCTGGTTGTCCGCCTCGCGCCCGCTCTGCTGCAGAAGGCGCACGCCGCCGACGCTCTCCACCAGGTGCGCGGTAAAGCGGCTGCGCTGCTCGGCGACCCTGGCCCAGTTGCGCTGGGCCACGCGCTTGAAGGCCCAGGTGGCGAGGAACAGCAACGGCACGCTGCCAATCAGGGCGAAGAAGAACAGCGGGGTGATCAGCCACAGCATCAGCGCCGCCAGGGTGCAGCGCAGCAGGGCGCCGAGCAGTTCCGGCGGGCCCTGGATCAGCAGTGGCTCAAGGGCATCGACGTCGCGGTCGGCGCGCGAGAGGATGCGCCCGGCGCGGGTACGGTCGAAGTAGCCGATGCTCAGGGCCTGGACATGGGCGAAGACCCGCACCCGCAACTGGTTGAGGACGGCGATGGCCGCGCTGCCGGCGATGTATTGCGACAGCCCGCCCAGCAGGATCCGCCCCAGCCAGCTCGCCGCCAGCCCGGCACCCAGCCAGAGCACCAGCGGCAGGTCCAGCAGCCAGGCAGTGCCGTCATGGACCAGCCCGCGATCAAGCAATTCACGGACGAACCATGGCCGCAGGAACACGGTGAAGACCAGCACCAGCTCCAGCACGATCACCCAGGCCACCTGGCCGCGCACCGGTTTGAGCAGTGGCAGCAGGCGTTGCAGCATGCTGCGGTCGAGGGCCTTTTTCGCCAGGCGTTCTTCGATCTCGATATCACTCATGGCGGTATTGCCGGCGTTCTTGCTCATTGGTCGATCCCCAGCAGGTCGCGGTAGGCCGCATTGCGTTGCAGCAGTTCGGCGTGTGGGCCGCTGGCGACGATACGGCCCTGGTCCAGCAGCAGCACGCGGTCGGCACGTTCCACGGTGGTGGCCTTGCTCGCGATCAGCAGCAGGGTCGGGCCTCCGGGGCGACGCAGGTGGTCGAGGACATGCCGCTCGCTGATGGCATCGAGGGCGCTGGTGGCGTCGTCGAGACACAACAGGTCGGGGGAGGCGAGTAGCGCGCGGGCCAGGCACAGGCGCTGGCGCTGGCCGCCGGAAAGGGTCACGCCACGGTCGCCCAGCGGGCTGTCGAGGCCGTTGGGCAAGCGTTCGAGGATGTCGTCGGCGGCGGCGCGATGCAGGGCGTCGAGCAGTTCCTCGTCCGTGGCCTGTGGCGCGGCAAGGCGCAGGTTGGCCGCCAGGCTGTCGGCGAACAGGAAGCTTTCCTGGGGCAGCACATGCACGCGCCGGCGCAGGTCCTTCAGGTCCAGGGCGCGCACGTCCTGCCAGCCACCTTGGTGGTTGCCGAGCAGCACGCGGCCGCTGTCGGCGTCGGTCAGGCGTGGCAGCAGGCTGGCCAGCAGGCTTTTACCGGTGCCGGTGGCGCCGACGATGGCGACCACCTCACCCGGCGCGATCAGTAGCGAGCACTGGCGCAGGATGTCCCGCTCGCTGCCGGGGGCGCTGACATTCACCTCTTCCAGTTGCAGGCCCAGCGGCCCCGCTGGCAGCAGGCGCGGGCCGCTTTCGATCTGCGTCGGTGCGTCGAGCAACTGCCAGATGCGCCCGGCGCTGGCGCGGGCATCGGCGAAGGTCTGCATTACCCGGCCAATGCCTTCGATACGGAACACCAGGGTGGTAGCGATCAGCAGCGAGGTGACCAGTTCGCCGATCCCGATTTTCCCCGCCGCGACCAACTGGGCACCCACCACCAGTATCCACACATGCCCCAGCGCTACCAGGGCCTGGGGCAGTGGAATCCGCGAGCTGGCCCAGGCCAGGGCCTGCCGCGCCAACCCGGTGAACTGCCGGACCTGCTCGCTGAAACCGTTGATGCGCTGCTGCTGCAGGCCGAACGACTTGATCACCCGCACCGCGCCGATGCCCTCGGCCAGGTCCTGGTTGACCCGGTCGTAGGCCGCACCCACGGCCCGGTCCAGTTCCACCAGACGGTCGGTCTGCAGCACGAACAGGTACAGGCCGAGCAGGGTCAGCAGCAACGGCCCGAGGGCCAGCAGCGGGTGGTACCAGCCGAGCAGGCCAACGGTGGCCAGCACCACCAGCGGGGTCTCGACCAATTGCCGCCAGAAGCTCACCAGGGCATCGCGGACCTTGTCGGCATCGCGGGTGGTGCGGGTGACGATCTCGCCGATGCCGTGCTGCCAGTGATAACCCAGGTGCAGGCGCAAGACCTGCTCGAGAATGCGTTCGCGCAAGCGGGTGAGCAGTTCCTGGCCGAGGATCAGCGAGCCGAGGGAGGCGGCGTACTGCAAAACGGCGCGGCCGAAGGCGACGGCGAGAATGGCCCAGAACCAGTGCCAGGCCACCGTGCCGTCGAGCCCGCCATCATCGAGGCGACGCACCGCGACGCCGGCAGTAACGTCGTTGAGGGCATGGCCGATCAGCCATTGCTGCCAGACCAGGCCCAGGTTGATAAGAACGAACAACCCGGCGACCAGGGCGAAGCGCCAGGGCATTTCGCGGTAGATCGCCAGGCTGCGCAGCAGCGGATGTCGATGGCTCATGAAGAACTCGAAACAGGACGAAGAAGCGCGCGGGTCGACCCGCGCGATGGATTCAGCGACTGGCACCGACCTTCTGCTTTGCCGCCAGGATCGCGGTGTACTCGCCCGGATCGACGCCATTGAGGTAGTAGTTGCCGACGTGGTGCAGGCGCCAGCGGATCGGGTCGTGAGTGGTATGCACCCGGGCGTTGCGCCAGAAGCGGTCGAGGTTCCATTTGCTCAGGGAGGCACTGGCGCCGAGCAGGGAGAAGATATCGCTGGAGATTTTCAGCGAGGCGCCGTCGGAGTGGGCGCGGGCGGTGGCCACCGAGAGGATCAGCTCGTCCTGCAGCGCCTTGTTCTCGGGATCGCGCTCGTGGGCATCGAAGACCCGCGCCGCATCGCGCAGCAGCGATTCGGCTGCACGCAGCGCCACGGCGTATTCACCGATCTGGCGAATGATATGCGGCTCGTCGCTGGCCCGTTCCACCTCGCTCTCGACCCAGGGCCGGGCGTGCTGGTTGAGGTAGTCGATCCCGGCCTGCAGGGCACCGGCGGCAATGCCGGTGTCGATGGCGGCATGCAGGATCTGCGGGAAGGTCAGGCCGGTGCGCTTCATCGGGCCCTGGCGGCGCAGCACGTAGCGTTCGTCCAGCTCGATATTGTCGAAGCGCACGGTGCCGCTGACCGAATTGTTCTGGCCGAAGGCGTCCCAGTCGTCGACCAGGGTCAGGCCGGGGGTGTCGCGGTGCAGCAGCACGCCGGCGCCGCCGTCGTCGCTGGCGGCGGTGAGGGAGATCCATTCGGCGAGGTAGGAACCGGTGGAGTAGAACTTGCTGCCGTTGAGTACCAGCACGCCGTCCTCGCGGCGCTCGACCCGGGTCTTGAGGGCGAACTTGTTCTTGCCGCCGATCTCGGCCAGGGCGTTGCCCAGGCGCTTGCCGGCCAGCACATCGTCGATCAGGCGCTGGCGCACTTCGTCCGGATAGCCGCTGAGCACGCCGCGCAGCATCACATTGTGGATCTGCAGCAACTGGCCGACGCCCCCATCGGCGCGGGAAATGATCCGCACCGTCTCGACGATGGTTTCCACCGAGGCGCCAAGGCCGCCATCGGCCTTGGGCACACCGATGGCGGTGAGGCCGCTGTCGGACAGCAGTTGGGCCTGGCGGCGGGGCAGGCTGCGGTTGTGTTGCGGGTCGGCGGCGAGGGCGGCGATTTCGCCGGCAATCTCGTGGGCGGCGGTAATGGCCTGGTCTTCGCTTTCCAGGCGGCGGGGCAGGTTGGACACGATAGAGCTTCCTTGGGTGAACAGGTCCAGGCCCTGGAGCAGGTTCTGTGCCATCGCCCTGAAGCCCTTGCAGGACGCGGCTTGCAGCGATTTCGTCGAGCCCTGTTGCTGCTCCAGCAGCAGCCCCGGGCCGATTGTTGCTCAGGCAGCAGCAGTCCCGCTGGGGGAGTGTTGGCAGATCAGCAGTCGGTGCTTGGCGATCACAAAAAACCTATTAAAAACAATGAATTAGTGAGTTGGCACGAGCGCTGCAATAGCCCAGGCAAAGGCCACCCGGCCCGTTCGATCCCCTGATGGAGCCAACTCATGTCACTTGCCGCTACCTTGCCGCTGCCCGGCGCAGCGCCCCTGGAGCAACTCTGGTTCACCCGTTGCCCGGTGCCGACCGCTTCCGGCATCGCCTACACCCTCGGCTGGCTCGGCGAGGAATTCGCCGCCGACGGCCTGCCGGTCCTGACCCTGCAGGAGGCCCGCCAGCTGGGTCACCATCACTACGACCACCAGTTGCCCGGGCTGTTTCGCGAGGGCGGCAACGTGCCGGCCCTGGCTGCCCGTGCTGCCGGTTCGCCGAGCCGCCTGATCGGTCTGACCTGGATCGAGGAATGGCAGACCATCCTCGTACGTCCCGGCTCCGGCATCCGCAGCGCTGCCGACCTGAAAGGCAAGCGCCTGGCCCTGCCGGCCTGGGGTGCCAGCCGTCCCGGCAGCATCGCCCGGGCCATGAGCCTGCACGGTTACAAGGGGGCGCTGAGCCTGGCCGGGCTGAGCTTCGATGACGTCACCCTGGTGGAGGTGCCGCTGCACGACCAGGAGCAGGCGCCCAATCCGCAAGAGGGCTTGCAGCGCCTGTGGTCCGGCCTGGATTACCTGGTGCGCGGCGAAGTGGATGCGGTCTACGTCAAGGGCGCTTCCGCCGCCGATGCCGCGCGCCGCCTGGGCCTGGAAGTGGGTATCGACCTGGACCAGATCGAAGACCCGCGCTACCGCATCAACAACGGTACGCCGCGGCCGATCACCGTGCACCAGAGCCTGCTCGACGAACATTTCGACCTGGTGGTGCGCTTCCTCGCCCAGACCCTGCGCGCCGCCGACTGGGCGCGGGACAACCGCGAGGGCGTGCTGCGCATTCTCCAGGACGAGACCCGCGCCGGTGCCGAGGGCGTGGACCAGGCCTACCGTGGCGACTTCCACACCACCCTGGCCCCGGACCTGTCCGAGCAGCGCCTGGCCTTCCTCGATATCCAGAAGACCTTCCTCAACCTGCATGGCTTCCTCGAGGCCGACTTCGACCTGGCCGAGTGGGTCGACCACCGCCCGTTGCAGGCCGCCCGTGACCTGCTCGCCCAACGCACCTCCCAAGACAAGGACATCTGACATGACCGTACTGACTGCCGAACACCTGGTCGACGCCGAACTCAAGGACTTCGTCGACAACGTCACCCACCTGGCCGGCGAGGCCTTCCGGGTCTACCGGGAAACCAACAGCATCACCGCCAACGGCACCGTCGGTTTTATCGAACGGGTGCCGGGGCGCGAGCTGCTGGTGTCGGTCAACTACCCGGGCCCGTGGAAAAAGGACCAGCCACTGAAGGCCACGGTCAGCGACTTTGCCGGCAACCTGGTGCATGGCCAGGGCAAGGGCGGGCTGAACCGCTATACCCGGCTGTTCGTCCAGCAGCCGCAGATCACCACGGTGTCCCACGTGCATTCGCCGTACCTCGGCGCCTGGGCCCAGACCCAGCGCTCGCTGCCGTTCAACTATGTGCCGGTGCAGCGCTTCCAGCTCGCCCGCGAGCTGCCGGTGTACATCGACCGGCGCCAGGACGAGGTGGACTTCATCCTCGACAGCCTTGCGCAAAACCCCTTCACCCCGGCGATCCTCGAAGCCAATGGCGGCGCCACCGTGTGGGGCACCCAGGGCCTGCAGGCCACGGCGGAATTCATCCTGCTGCTGGAGGAGGGCGCGCAACTGCAACTGCTGGCCGAGGCCATCGGTGGATCGCGGCCTTATGGCCCGGGCGTGCTGACCCAGCAATGGACCATGAGCAAGCTGCTCGGCCAGGCCCGTGAACTGGGCCTGGTGCCCGCCAACGACAGCCCGCGCGCATAAGGACATCGAACCATGGCAGTGAAGATCCTCTGGTACCTCACCAGCCCCGACGGCCCCTATCCATGGGAAGAGCAAGGCCGCTGGCGCACCGACTTCAATCACCTCAAGCAACTGGCCGTGAGCGCAGACCGCCTCGGCTACTACGGCTCGCTGCTCGGCACCAGCCCCAACGAAAGCCTGGCCGTGGCGGCCTCGCTGATCGATGCCACCGAGCGCCTGCGCTTCCTGGTGGCCCAGCATCCGGGCGAGGTGTCGCCGGCCGTGCTGGCCAAGTGGGCGCTGACCTTCGACGAGTTCTCCGGTGGCCGCCTGCTGTTCAACGTGGTCAACGGCAGCGATGCCGGGCTGGCGACCCTGGGCGTGCATTACCCGCATGACGAGCGCTACCAGTTCAGCCTTGAATACTGGCGGGCCTTCCAGGCGATCTATGCCGGTGGCACCGAGGGCTATGACGGCCAGTTCGTCAAGCTGGCGCCACGTCCGGCCGCGGCTGCACGGCACCCGCTGGGTGGCTGGCATCCGCCGAAGCGTCTTTCCGTGCCGCTGTGGGGCGCCGGTACCTCCGATCCGGGTGTGGCCCATTCGGTGCAGCTGCTGGATGTTTACCTGAGCTTCGCCGACACCCCGCCAAAGCTGGGTGCCAAGTTCCGCAAGGTGGCCGCCGAAGCGGCGAAGATCGGCCGCGAGCTGACCTATGGCACACGCCTGCAGATCATCGTCCGCGAGACCGAGGAAGAAGCCTGGGCCCATGCCCAGAAGCTGCTGGACAATACCTCCGTGGCCACCGCCCGCGCCGCCATCGAGCGCCAGTTGCCGCCGGGCCAGACCCTCGACAGCTTCCACAGCGACGACCCGCGGATCCAGGCCAATGTCCAGGCGATCCGCGAAGGTCGTCTGCCGAAAGCCCGCGACCTGGAAATCTACCCGAACGTCTGGACCGGCCCGAGCCTGTTCGGTTTCAACCTGCTCGGTCCTGCTGCAGGCACTTACCTGGTGGGCAGCGCCGAACAGGTCGCCGAACGCCTTCGCGAGTACGAGGCCCAGGGCACCAGCGCCTTCATTCTTTCCGGCTTCCCGCTGATCGATGAGGCGCACCGGGTCGCCGACCTGCTGTTCCCGCTGCTCGACCTGGACCATGGCTTCGAGGTTCCGCGCCTCAAGGCCCGCACGGCCGCCGAACCGGCCTAAGGAAGTACCCATGCGCAACGAATTTTCCCGCCGGGCGTTTCTCGGCAACGGCCTGGTCGTCGGTGGTGGCCTGATCCTCGGTTCCAGCCTGCTCAGCGGCTGCGGTGGCGGCGAACCCGCTGCCGTGGCCGGGGCGGCAGTCGCCCCCGGCACGCCAGTGCGCGGCGGTCGCCTGCGGGTCGGCATCATCGACGGCGACCAGGCCGGCAACCTCGACGCGCACAAGCCGTCCGGCGGCGGGATCATTCGCGGCTGGGCGCTGTACAGCAAATTCTGGGAATGGAACGACGATGTCAGCACGCGCCTGGGCCTGGCCGAGTTCGCCGAACCCAACGCCGACGCCAGCGCCTGGACCATCCGCATCAAGCCGGGGTTGGAGTTCCACCACGGCAAGACCATCACTTCGGACGACATGCTGTTCTCGATCCTGCGCCTGACCGACCCGAAGCTGGCCTCGCCCTATGCCGGGCTGGTCGGCGCCATCGATCGCCAGGCCTTGCGCAAGCTGGACGACCGGACCATCGAGATCCGCTTCAAGGAAGGCCGCAGCTTCTTCCCCCTCGACGAAACCCTGATCGCCTTCGGCGGCATCGTGCCCACCGACTACGATCCGAACAATCCGGTGGGCGCGGGGCCGTACCGGCTCAAGCGCTTCGTGCCGGGGCAGCGGGCGCTGTTCACCCGCTTCGAGAACTACTTCAAGCCCAACCAGCCCTATGCCGACGAGCTGGAGATCATCGAATTCAAGGACCAGGTGTCGCGGGTCGCCGCCCTGCGCGCCGGGCAGATCGATATCGCCAGTGCCATCCAGGCCGAGCACAGTGCGCTGATCAAGGCCGATCCGCGCCTGCAACTGGTGGCTTCGCCGACCACTTCGTTCAGCGGTTTCAACCTGAATACCGCCAAGGCGCCGTTCCAGGACGAGCGGGTGCGCCAGGCGTTCCGCCTGCTGGCCGACCGCCAGGAACTGGTGGGGCGCGGCCTCAATGGCTTCGGGCGGATCGCCAACGACCTGTATTCGCCCCAGGACCCGACCTACAACCACGCCATCGCCCAGCGTCCGTACGACCTGGAGCAGGCTCGCTCGCTGCTGCGCCAAGCCGGGGCCACCGACCTGCGCCTGGAACTGACCACCACCGCCAACGAGGTCAACGCGGCGTTGGTGTTCGCCCAGCAGGCCAAGAAGGCCGGGATCGAGATCAAGGTCACGCCGGTGGACGGTTCGGTGTTCAATGGCCCGCAGAAGGAGCAGTGGCTGATGTCGCCGTGCTCGACACCGGCCCGTGGCTTCCTCGCCACCGGCCTGCACAACGATGCGCCCCTGGCGATCTACAACCGCAGCAACTTCCGTGACGAGCGCTTCTCGCAACTGTTCACCCAGGCCCTCGGCCAGCCCGACCTGGCCCTGCGCCGCGAGCTGGTGCACGAGGCCCAGGCCATCCAGCACCAGCGTGGCGGCCTGCTGATCTGGGGCTTTACCGACGTGCTCGATGCCGCCTCGCAGAAAGTCGGCGGCCTGCACGGCGAACAGACCACCTTCGCCTCCTGGCGCTTCGACAGCCTGTGGTTGAACCATGCCTGAGCCTATCCGTACCTCCCGTTTGCCCGCCTGGCTGCCGTGGTTCATCGGCCGGCTCGGTTATGGCCTGCTGACGGCCTGGGTCATCAGCCTGGTGGTGTTCATCGCCACCCAGGCGCTGCCGTCGGACCCGGCCCGGGTCATCCTCGGGCCCGAGGCGCCGCTGGAAAGCATCCTGACCTTGCGCCAGCAACTGGGGCTGGACCGGCCGATCCTGGTCCAGTACTTCAGTTGGCTGGCCCAGGTGTTGCGCGGCGACCTGGGGATTTCCCTGGATTCGGCGCAACCGGTGGCGGGGCTGCTGTTCATCCGCTTCGGCAATACCCTGGCGCTGCTGCTCGGCGTGCTGATGGTGGTACTGCCGCTGGCTCTGACGATCGGCGTCGGCCTGGCCCTGCGCCGCGATTCGCGCCTGGATCGCTGGGGCCTGGCGACCCTGATCGTGCTCAAGGCCACGCCCGGCTACCTGATCGCCATCGGCCTGGTGCTGCTGTTCTCCATGCCGCATTTCGACCTGCTGCCGGCGGTGTCGCTGATCGATCCGGACCGGCCGCTGTGGCGCCAACTGGATTACCTGGCCTTGCCGGTGTTCGCCCTGAGCCTGTCGGCGCTGCCGTATCTGGCGCGGCTGGTGCGTGCCTCGATGATCGAAACACTGGACTCGGACTATGTCGGTGCCGCCCGCCTGCGCGGGGTGCCGCAGTGGCGGTTGGTCTGGTGCCACACCTTGCCCAATGCGCTGGTCCCGGCGATCCAGGGCGTGGCCCTGACCCTGCGCACCCTGATCGGCGGTGCGTTGCTCGCCGAGGTGGTATTCAGCTACCCGGGCATCGGCACTTTGCTCAACAGTGCGATCCAGATGCGCGACCTGCCGCTGATCCAGGGCGCGGTGCTGGTCATCACCCTGGGCGTGGTACTGGTCAACCTGCTGGCCGACCTGCTCACCGTCCTGCTCACCCCGAAACTGCGCACCGCGCGCCGGGCCAGCCTTATCCAGCGCAACCGCCGCGGTATCCAGAGCTGGTGGCGACGTCCGGCGGCCAAGGCACCTTGATAAGGAGATTCGCTTATGTTCAGCGCACGATTCTGGCGTGAACCTTCGATACGCCGCGGGGCCCTGGTGACCCTGGCGGTGGTCCTGCTGGCCCTTTTCGGCCCGTGGCTGGCGCCCCATGCGCCGACCGACATGCTTGGCGGCGTTTACGGTGCACCCACGGCGGACGCGCCGCTGGGCCATGACTTCCTTGGCCATGACGTGCTTTCGCGGCTGCTGGCCGGTGGCCTGTCGATTCTCTGGATGTCGGTGGCCGCGGCGTCGCTGGCACTGATCGTCGGCAGTGCGCTGGGCATGCTCGCCGGGCTGTCGCGCCAGCGCCTGGACCAGGCGATCACCTGGCTGGCGGATGTCTGGCTGGCCTTTCCCGACCTGATCCTGGTGCTGCTGATCGTTTCGATGCTGGGTCGCCAGCCGTGGCTGATCGTGCTGACCGTGGCCATCGCTTTCACCCCCGGGGTGATCCGCCTGGCACGGGGCAGTGCGGTATCGGTGGCCAGCCAGGAGTTCGTCGAGGCCGCGCAGATGATGGGCTTTTCCCGCACGCGCATCCTGTTGCGGGAGATCCTGCCCAATGTGCTCACACCGCTGCTGGTGCATTTCGGCAACATGCTGACCTGGGGCATCGGCATGCTCTCGGGCTTGAGTTTCCTCGGCTACGGCGTTGCCCCTCCGGCGGCGGACTGGGGCCTGATGATCAATGAAAACCAGGCCGGCCTGCTGATCCAGCCCTGGGCCGTGCTGGCCCCGGCGTTGCTGATCGCGGTGTTCGCCTATGGCACCAACCTGCTGGCCGAAGGCATTGCCCGGTACAGCGCGGGAGCGCGCTCATGAATGCATTCGTTCTTTCTACCCCCGAGGCTTTGCAGGTCGAGGGCTTGCGGGTCGAGCTGGACAGTGGCACCGATGTGATCGAGCACATCGATTTCAGCCTGGCGCCGGGAGAGATCCTCGGCCTTGTCGGTGAGTCCGGCTCGGGCAAGACCACCCTGGCGACCGCCTTGCTCGCTCATGCCCGTCGTGGTGCACGGATCAGTGGCGGACGGGTAAGCGTGGCCGGGACCGACCTGCTGGCCCTCGACGGCGAGGCGTTGCGCCGGGCGCGTGGCGGTTTGATCGGCTATGTCGCCCAGGACCCGGCGTTGGCCCTGAACCCGGCGATCCGTATCGGCAAGCTGTTGCTGGAAACCTTGCAGGCCCATGAGCCAGGGCTGGACCGCGCAGCGCGCGAGCAGCGCTTGGCGCAGACCCTGGCGGATGTCGGGCTGCCAGGGGAGCAGGAGTTCCTGCGGCGCTTCCCGCATCAGCTGTCCGGTGGGCAGCAGCAACGGGTGATGCTGGCGCTGGCGTTCGTGTTGCGGCCGAAGCTGATCGTGCTGGACGAGCCGACCACGGCGCTGGATGTCGGCACAAGGGCGCATATCCTCGCCACCGTGCGCCGGCTGTGCAAGGAGCAGGGCGTGGCGGCGGTGTATGTGTCCCATGATCTTGGAGTGATCAAGGACCTGGTGGACCGGGTCATGGTGATGTACGCGGGGCGCATCGTCGAGGTTGCCAGTCGTGAGCGGCTGTTCTCGCGGCCAGGGCATCCCTACACCCTGGGGTTGCTCGCGGCGATTCCCGAGGTCGGGCGCCAGCGTGTATTGCGGGCAATTGCCGGGCATGCGCCGGCGCCGGGGCAGCGGCCGGCCGGTTGCGCCTTCGCCCCCCGCTGCCCTCGGCGCAGTGCGGCATGCTCGGCAATCGAGCCGGCGTTGCAGGGGCTGGATGGCGTGCAGCAGGTGGCTTGCCTGCACCCGCAACTGACTGCAGTGCCGGAGGAAGAGACAAAGCCGGTGCAGGTTGTGCACCAGGCGCGCACGCCGTTGCTGGAGCTGCGCGGCCTGAACCTAAGCTATGACCGTCAGGTGCTGTTCGACCTGTCTCTGGACGTACATCGTGGTGAATGCCTGGCGGTGGTGGGCGAGTCGGGGTCGGGCAAGACCAGTCTGGCGCGAACCCTGGCCGGATTGGGCGATGGCGGCGTCGGTGCATTGAGCTTCGACGGACAACCCCTGAGCCTGATGGCGCGCAAGCGCGACGCGGCGACCCGGCACCGGATCCAGTACATCTTCCAGAACCCGTATCGCGCGCTGAACCCCCGGCAGAGCATCGGCCAATGCCTGCAAGCGCCACTGGAGCACTTCTTCGGGCTCAAGGGCGCTGCGTGCCGGGCAAGGATCGATGCGGCGCTGGCGCGGGTGGCGTTGCCGGCGGAAACGGCGGCGAAGCATCCCCATCACCTGTCCGGCGGCGAGCGCCAGCGGGTCGCGATCGCCCGGGCGCTGGTGTGCGAGCCCGAGGTGCTGATCTGCGACGAGGTCACCTCGGCGCTGGATGTCTCGGTGCAGGCGGCGATCCTGGCGTTGCTGCGGGAGTTGCAGGCCGAGGGCATGACCCTGGTGTTCGTTACCCATGACCTGGGGGTGGTCAGGACGATCGCCGATCGCATCGTGGTGGTGAAGGACGGGCGCATCATCGAGCAGGGCGGCACTGCCGAGGTGCTGGATCGGCCAGGGACGGAGTATGTGAAAGGCCTTGTCGCACAGGCCAAATTCCAGCGCTGACTTCAAGACGTACGCGTACCCGCTCCCACAGGGTACGCGGCGTTCATTCGATCCAAATGTTGCATCCCCATCCCAGTGCACACTCCCCGCAAGAAATCCCCTACATGCGCCATTCTGGCCCGCAATATGCTTTTACAGCTTCCATCGATTACTGATCGATCGATCAGGTCCGCGCAAACCCGTCAATCACAAGGGTTTCGCAGGCGCTCTTAATCAGCTGCGTAGTACCGGGATGTCAGACATTTCCCAATAAACGCGGCGTTTTTCGGAAGCACTGGAATGTCCCTACCCGAACTGCTCACCGCTGCGGATGACACCGCAGGCTGGAGTGCCGAGCTGAAATTGCGCTTTGTCCAGCGCGGGGAAAGGACCTGTATTGGTGCGCGCCGACATTTCGGACCTCTTTTGGTGCAGCGGCCGTTCTATCCGGAGGGCGCGCCATGCCACGTGTATGTACTGCACCCCCCAGGCGGCGTGGTCGGCGGCGATCGCCTGACCCTGGACGTGACCCTCGACCCCGGCACCCATGCGCTGCTGACCATGCCCGGTGCAACCAAGTTCTACCGCAGCGCCGGCCCCGTTTCGGTGCTCAAGCAGCATTTCCATCTGGCCGAGGGCAGCACGCTGGAATGGTTGCCTCACGGCAATATCTGTTTCCCCGGGGCCCGCACCCGTCTGGAAAACCGTTTTTCCCTGGCCCTCGGAGCGCGCCTGCTGGCCTGGGAAACCCTGTGCCTGGGGCGTCCGGTGATGGGCGAAACCTTCAGCCACGGTGCAGTGGACAGCCGCCTGCAGATCGATATGCCCGACGATCCGGGCCTGCACGAACGCTTGCGCGTCGACGGCGACAGCCTGCACAAGCTCGCGGGTTATCCGCTGCAAGCCACCTTCTGCGCGGCACCGGCCACCCCGGAGCTGCTGGAACAGACACGCACCCTAATCGAGCATCTTGCCGTCCCTGCCGGGGCAACCCTGCTGGGGCACCTGCTGGTGGTCCGCTTGCTCGACCACGACAACCAGCGCCTTCAATCCACACTGCTGCGCCTGTGGTGCGCGCTGCGTCCGGCCATCCTTGGCCTGGCGCCGTGCCCGCCGCGGATCTGGGCCACCTGAGAGAGCGACCATGGAGCTGACCCCGAGAGAGAAAGACAAACTGCTGCTGTTCACCGCTGCGCTGCTCGCCGAGCGCCGCCGGGACCGCGGCCTGAAGCTCAACTACCCGGAAGCGGTGGCGCTGATCAGCGCGGCGGTGATGGAGGGCGCCCGTGATGGGCGCACCGTCGCCGAACTGATGAACCTCGGCCGCGAAGTCCTGAGCCGCGACGAGGTGATGGAAGGCGTGGCGGAGATGATCCACGACGTCCAGGTCGAAGCGACCTTTCCCGACGGGACCAAGCTGGTCACCGTCCATGATCCGATCGTCTAGGAGGACGGCATGATTCCCGGAGAAATTCAGGTCGCCGAGCATGGCGATATCGAACTCAATGCCGGTCGCCAGACCCTGGTGGTCAGCGTCGCCAACCACGGCGACCGTCCGGTGCAGGTGGGCTCGCATTATCACTTCTACGAAGTCAACGACACCCTGGTGTTCGAGCGCGAGGCCACCCGTGGCTTTCGCCTGGACATCCCGGCCGGCACCGCCGTGCGCTTCGAACCGGGCCAGTCGCGCAGCGTGACCCTGGTGCCCTATGTGGGCAAGCGCGAGGTGTACGGCTTTCAGGGCAAGGTCATGGGCAAGCTGGAGGCAGGCGCATGAGCCGGATTTCCCGCAGGGCCTATGCCGATATGTTCGGCCCCACCGTCGGCGACCGCGTGCGCCTGGCCGATACCGAGCTATGGGTGGAAGTGGAGAAGGACTTCACGATCTACGGTGAAGAGGTCAAGTTCGGCGGGGGCAAGGTGATCCGCGACGGCATGGGCCAGGGCCAGATGCTCGCCGACGAGGCCATGGACCTGGTGTTGACCAACGCCCTGATCATCGATCACTGGGGCATCGTAAAAGCCGATATCGGCGTGAAGAACGGCCGCATCTTCGGCATCGGCAAGGCCGGCAACCCCGACGTGCAGCCCGGCGTTACCCTGCCGGTCGGCCCGGGTACCGAAGTGATCGCCGCCGAAGGCAAGATCGTCACGGCCGGCGGTATCGACTCGCATATCCATTTCATCTGCCCGCAGCAAGTGGAAGAGGCGCTGACCTCGGGTATCACCACCTTCATCGGTGGCGGCACCGGGCCGGCTACCGGCACCAACGCTACCACCTGCACCTCCGGGCCCTGGTACCTGGCGCGCATGCTCCAGGCTGCCGACGAGCTGCCGATCAATATCGGCCTGCTGGGCAAGGGCAATGCGTCCCGCCCCGAGGCCCTGCGCGAGCAGATCGCCGCCGGCGCCGTGGGCCTGAAGCTGCACGAGGACTGGGGCTCGACCCCGGCGGCCATCGACTGCTGCCTGGGCGTGGCCGAGGAAATGGACGTGCAGGTTGCGATCCACACCGACACCCTCAACGAGTCCGGCTGCATCGAGGACACCCTGGCGGCCATCGGTGACCGTACCATCCATACCTTCCACACCGAGGGCGCCGGCGGCGGGCACGCGCCGGACATTATCCGCGCGGCGAGCTTCGCCAACGTGCTGCCGTCCTCGACCAACCCGACCCTGCCGTACACGGTGAACACCGTGGACGAGCACCTGGACATGCTGATGGTCTGCCATCATCTGGACACCAGCATTGCCGAGGACGTGGCCTTCGCCGAGTCGCGCATCCGCCGCGAGACCATCGCTGCCGAGGACATCCTTCACGACCTGGGCGCCTTCGCCATGACCTCGTCGGACTCCCAGGCCATGGGCCGGGTCGGCGAAGTGGTGTTGCGCACCTGGCAGGTGGCGCACCAGATGAAGCTGCGCCGCGGGCCGCTGGCCGGGGATTCGTCGTACAGGGACAACACCCGGGTCAAGCGCTACATCGCCAAGTACACCATCAACCCGGCGCTGACCCATGGCATCGCCCATGAAGTCGGTTCGCTGGAGGCCGGCAAGCTGGCCGACCTGGTGCTCTGGGCGCCGGCCTTCTTCGGCGTCAAGCCGGCCCTGGTGGTCAAGGGCGGGATGATCGCCACGGCGCCGATGGGCGATATCAACGGTTCGATCCCGACCCCGCAGCCGGTGCATTACCGGCCGATGTTCGGCGCCCTCGGCGCGGCGCGGCATGCCACGCGCATGACCTTCCTGTCGCGCGAGGCGCTGGACCGTGGCGTGCACCAGCAGCTCGGCCTGCGCAGCCTGATCGGCCTGGCCCACGGCTGCCGCACGGTGCGCAAGGGCGACATGGTGCACAACGGCCTGATGCCGAATATCGAAGTGGATTCGCAGACCTACCAGGTGCGCGCCGACGGCGAGCTGCTGGTGTGCGAACCGGCCACGGTGCTGCCGATGGCCCAGCGTTACTTTCTGTTTTGAGCAAGGAGAATCCGATGATTCTGTTGACCCGCAAGGTGGGCGAGGGCGCCGTGACGGCCACCGCCACCTTGAGCCTGGATACCCGGATCAAGAGCCGCATACGTATCACCCTCGACGATGGCCGCGATGCCGGGCTGATGCTGGAACGCGGCCAGTTGATCCGTGGCGGCGAACTGCTGGCGAACGAGGCGGGCGGGGAGGTGATTCGCGTCATCGCTGCTGCCGAGGAGGTGTCAACGGTGTACTGCGCCGATGGCCTCGCGCTGGCGCGCGCGGCCTACCACCTGGGCAACCGCCATGTGCCGCTGCAGGTCGAGGCAGGTTTCCTGCGTTACCAGCATGACTATGTGCTGGACGACATGGTCCGTGGCTTCGGCCTTGAGGTGTGTGTCGAGCAAGCGCCGTTCGAGCCCGAAGCCGGTGCCTACCAGAGCGCCCCGCATAGCCATAACCATTCCGATCATCTGTTCGTCCGCCTGCCTGCCCAGGCGCTGTAAATCACAACAAGGAGTTTTCCATGAAGAAGTGTCTTGCCCTTGCCCTGCTGCTGGTCGCCGTTCCGGCATTCGCCCACCCAGGCCATGACGCCAATCCGCTGCAGGATGGCCTGCTGCATCCGTTGACCGGCCTCGACCACCTGTTGATGCTGCTGGGCACCGGCGTGCTCGCCGCACTGACCCGCAGCCGCCTGGTGCTGCCGGCCCTGACCCTGGCGGCGATGTTCGGCGGTGCAGTGCTGGGCCACCTGTTCGGTGGTGTGATCGGCATGGAGGAGATGATCCTCGGCTCGCTGCTGGTGGCTGCTGCCGCGCTGCTGCTGCCGCGGCGCCAGGTCCTGTTGTCGCTGGTGATGCCGCTGTTCGCCCTGTTCCATGGCTGGGCCCATGGCGTCGAGGCCAGCCCGGGCGCGTTCTGGGTGTTCAGCGCCGGTTTCGTCACCGTCAGCGGCCTGCTGCTGGTGGCCGGCTTCGCCCTGGGCTGCGTGCTGCGCCGCCATACCCGCCTGCAACAGGCCTTTGGCGGCGGCCTGCTGGCTGGCGCGGCGATGCTGCTGGCGGGCTGATGAACAGCGACCTGAAGCTCCTGCGTTTGCTGCAACTGGCCAGTCCGGGCCTGCCGGTGGGTGGCTTCACCTACTCGCAGGGCCTGGAGTGGGCGGTGGAAGCGGGCTGGGTCAAGGGCGCCGATGGCTTTCGGACCTGGCAACGGCAGCAGATCGACGACACCCTCGGCTATCTCGACTGGCCGTTGCTGGTGCGCCTGTACCGGGCCTGTGAAGCCGATGATGCCGAGGCGTTCGCGCACTGGAGCCGTTTCCTCCTGGCCAATCGCGAAACCGCCGAGCTGCGTACCGAGGAACGCCAACGTGGCGCGGCCCTGGCGCGGATGCTCGATGGCTGGCAACTGGGCCAGGCGCCGCAGTGGCGCACCAGCCTGGAGCTGACCCAACTGGGCGGCATGGCCTGGCTGGCGGCGCACTGGGAGATCCCGCTGCGCGACCTGCTGTTGGGCCATGGCTTCAGTTGGCTGGAAGGCGCGGTAATGGCCGGGGTCAAGCTGGTGCCCTTCGGCCAGCAGGCCGCGCAAAGCCTGCTGCGCGATCTCTCCGACGACCTGAGCGCCGTGCTCGAGCGCGCTCTGCTGCTGCCCGATGAAGAACTGGGTGGCGGCCTGCCACTGCTGGCGATCGCCTCGTCGCGCCACGAAACCCAATACACCCGATTGTTCCGATCCTGAGGAATTCCCTATGCAAAGCTACAAGCAACCCCTGCGCGTCGGCGTCGGCGGCCCGGTCGGATCCGGCAAGACCGCGCTGCTCGAAGCGCTGTGCAAGGCCATGCGCGACCACTACGAGATCGCCGTGGTCACCAACGACATCTACACCAAGGAAGACCAGCGCATCCTTACCGAGGCCGGTGCCCTTGAGCCCGAACGCATCGTCGGCGTGGAAACCGGCGGCTGCCCGCACACGGCGATCCGCGAGGACGCCTCGATGAACCTGGCGGCGGTGGAAGAGCTGGCGCGCAAGTTCGGCAGCCTGGAGGTTATCTTCGTCGAGAGTGGCGGCGACAACCTCAGCGCCACCTTCAGCCCGGAACTGGCGGACCTCACCGTATACGTGATCGACGTTGCCGAAGGCGAGAAGATCCCGCGCAAGGGCGGGCCGGGGATTACCAAGTCGGACTTCCTGGTGATCAACAAGATCGACCTGGCGCCCTATGTCGGGGCTTCGCTGGAGGTCATGGAAAGTGACACCAGGCGCATGCGCCCGGAGCGGCCCTGGGCCTTCACCAACCTGAAGACTGGGCATGGCTTGCAGACGCTGATCGACTTCATCGTGGATCGGGGGATGTTGCGCCCTCTGGCCTGACGCGAACCCTGTGGGAGCGGGTTTACCCGCGATTGCGATGGTGGGTTCACTTCCGCAATCGCGGGTAAACCCGCTCCCAGAGGTCTTTCATTTCGCCTGATAGAACACAGCCAGCCACACCGTCGGCTGCCCCGCATCCGTCCACTCCACCCGGTGCCTGCAGCCTGCCGGAATATCCACGAAATCCCCCGGCCCCAGCACCCGCACCTCGGCCTCATGCTCCAGGCGCAAGCCCGCCGAGCCCGTCAGCACCAGCACGAATTCCCCCTCCGCCTGGTCATACCAGAATCCCTCCGGGCTGCTCTGGCCATTGGAGACGATGCGTTCGATGCGCAGCCCCGGCCGCTTGAGCAGGTCATCGAAACGTTCCTCCACCGCCGCTTCGGCGATGCCTTCGAACAGGTTGTGCAACATGGCAGTTGGTTCCTCGTAACCTTTGGCAATCTGTTCTAAGGTTGCCAGTTCCCGCGTGAGAAGGAACTCCCCCATGAAGCATTCCAGGCTGTTTTTCACCGCTTTGCTGCTCGGCGCTGGCCAGTCCGCGCTGGCTGCCTTGCCCTCGGCCCCGGCCTATATCGATGACAGCAAGTACCCCGAGGCGGCCAGGCAGCGGATCCTGCCGGCGATGTTCGAACAGCAGATCACCAGTACCCGCTATATCGCCAAGGCGGACAACCCGCTGATCACCGTGGCCGAAGCCAGCGACTTCAAGCAGACCAGCACCTACGAACAGACCCGCGCCTGGCTGCGCAAGCTCGCCGCTGCCTCGGGCGGCAAGGTGGTATTGAGCGAACTGCCGGAAAAGAGTGCCGAAGGCCATCCGATGGTGCTGGCCGTGGCTTCATTGTCCAAGGACAAATCCCCGGCGGGACTGAAGCAGTCCGGCAAGCCGACGATCTTCGTCGAGGCCGAGATCCACCCCGGCGAATCCAACGGCAAGGACGCCATGTTCATGCTCCTGCGTGATATGACCGCAGGTGACAAGCCTCTCGCCGCGCTGCTGGAACGGGTCAATATCCTCTTCATCCCTACGGTCAACATCGATGGTGACATTCGCCGCAGTGCCTACGGCCGGATCAACCAGAACGGCCCGGATATCGCCGGCTGGCGGGTCAACGGCCTGAACTACAACCTCAACCGCGACTTCACCAAGCTCGACAGTGCCGAAATCCGCAACGTCGCCTGGGTCTTCAACCATTACGAGCTGAGCTTCTTCGCCGACACCCACTCCACCGACGGCGCCATGTACCCCTACGACAGTTCCTATTGCCATAACGGCAACGGCTGGTCGCCGGCCAGCAGTGCGTGGATGGACCAGGTCATGCGCACCCCGGTGTACCAGGCGCTGCAGGATGAAGGGCACGTGGTCCACGAATGCATCAGCTTCAACGACAACCAGGACCCGACCCAAGGCTACTATCCGTACCGCACGGACCTGGCGCGCTTCTCCAACCAGTACGGCGATATCCGCAACGTGCCCTCGATCCTGATCGAGCAGCATGCCCTGCACCCGTACCGCACCCAGGTGCTGGGCAACTATGTGATGCTCAAGGCGATGTTCCAGGTGATCGGTGAACAGGCGGCAACCCTGCGTGCCGCCATCGACAAGGACCGCGCCCGTCTTGCTGCGCAGAAGGAGGTGATCCTCACCTGGAAGGCCGGTGTGCCACAGAACGTGCCGTTCACCGTCGGTGACTACCGTTACGAGACCTCACCGATCACCGGTGCGAAAACCATCGTCTGGAGCAACCAGCCAAAGAACCTCGAAGTGCCGGTCACCGGCAATACCGAGCCGGACCTGGTGGTGAAGCGGCCAAGGCAGTACATCGTTCCGGCGCAATGGCGCGATGTGATTGCCCGGCTCAAGGCCCACGGTATCGTCATGCGCACCCTCGACAAGCCGACTGCCGTCGCCGTGACGCTCTATCGCATGGACGAGGTGAAAGTGGCCGGCGGCTTCGAGCCGGACCGGGCGCAGAGCAACGAGATTCCAGGGTATGAAGGGCATCTGCTGGTCAGTGGCACGGGCAAGCCGTTCGAGCGCTTGCAGACCTTCCCGGCAGGCTCGGTGGTGATCGATACCGACCAGCCGCTGGGTGTACTGGCAATCAACCTGCTGCACCCGCAAAGCCCGGATTCGTTCTGGTCCTGGGGCTTCTTCAACTCGACCCTGGTGGTCGCCGAGGAGCCGGAGGAATACGTGATGGAGCCGATGGCGAGGAAGATGCTGGAAGAGGATGCGGGGCTCAAGGCGGAATTCGACAAGAAGCTCAAGGACGACATGGCATTCGCCCAGGACCCCAAGGCGCGGCTGAACTGGTTCTATCAGCGCACGCCGTTCTATGACGTGAACGCGTTCGTTTATCCGGTCGGGGTGGTGCAGTGAGGCACATTGTGTACCCGCTCAAGCACCTGGCTGCGCGGCGAGTGGCCGCTAACCACTCGTAGTGTCACATTGGTATCATTTATCTGCGGATGTTACTATTCCCTTGCTGCAAGTAGGGTAATGCCGGGCTTTGGAAGTCCGGGCAAAAGGAAGTTTCCCGTCTCTGGGGAACTGCATGGATGCCCAGCGCGTGAATCCCCTCCGGAACACTCCTGTGCACCAGGGCCCGTGCCGTTCGTACGGGCTCCGCGCCTCATCGGCTTCGGCGTCAGACAGACTTGCCGGTCCCCGTCACCTGCGGACCGGCGAGGGCGAATTCACAGGTTGGAGAAAACTATGTCCCAGGCATTCACGCTGAAGAACCTCAGCGTTACCCGCAAACTCGGCCTCGGCTTCGGCCTGCTGCTGGCCTTCGCCTTGCTGCTGTCGCTGCTCGGCGGCTTTGGCTTGCACAACAGCAGCGCGTCGTTGCAGCGCATCAGTTTCATCAGCGGCCTGTTCGACGAGATCGTGTTTGCCCGTGAGGCCAACTACAACCTGGCGTTGACCGGTGACGCCGGGCAGCAGTCCTTGCACCAGGAGCACCACGCCAAGCTCAAGGACGGTTTCGACCAGTTGCTGCTGGACGCCCGCGAAGGCCGCTGGCCGGCCCAGGACCTGGCAGCGGCGCAGCAGCTCCAGGCCGACCTGCAAACCTACGGCAAGGCCCGCGAGCAGGCCCGCTCGGTGGCTGAACTGACGGCGGCCAACCAGTTGCTCTCCAAACTCCAGGACGGCGCCAATGCCCTGTACTACGCCGAGGAAGACCGCGCCTCCGCCCAGGTGAAAAGCACCCATATGCTGCTGGCGGTGATTACCCTGGTGGCGATCCTCTGCGGCATCGCCGTGGCCCTGCTGATCAGCCGGCAGATCGTCTATCCGTTGCGCGAGGCCGTGAACACCGCCCAGCGTATCGCCGGTGGCGATCTGACCGGTGCAACCCACACCGAGCGGGGCGACGAACTGGGTGTGCTGCTGCGCTCGCTGGACAGCATGACCGCGAGCCTGCGCGAGGTGATTTCGCAGATCGGTTGTGGTTCGCAGCAACTGGCGGCTTCCGCCTCGCAACTGGCGGCGATCACCAGCACCACCCGCGAAGGCATCGACAGCCAGCGCAATGAGACCGATATGGTCGCCACGGCAATGAACGAAATCGCCGCCACCGTGCAGGAAGTGGCGCGCAACTCCGAGGAGGCTGCCAGTGCGGCCAAGGGCGCCGACCATGAGGTGACCAGCGTGCTGGCGATGTCCCAGCAGGCGATCCGCCAGATCGAGGCGATGGCCAATGGCGTGGGCGTTTCTGCCGAATCCCTTGGCCGCTTGCAGCAGGAGTGCGGACGCATTGGCGCGATCCTCGATGTGATCAAGGCCGTCGCCGAGCAAACCAACCTGCTGGCCCTCAACGCGGCGATCGAGGCGGCCCGGGCCGGCGAGGCAGGGCGTGGTTTCGCCGTGGTCGCCGACGAAGTGCGCAACCTTGCCCAGCGTACCCAGGCCTCGTCCAGCGAGATCGAGCAACTGATCGTCACACTGCAACACATCGCCAACGAGAGTACCGGGATGATGCAGACCAACCTGGAGCAGACCAGCGCCTCGGTCAATGGCGTGCGCGACACCGGCACTGCGCTGGAGCAGATCACCCGCCAGGTCTCGAATATCCAGCAGATGAGCGAGCTGATTGCCACGGCTGCCGAAGAACAGGCCGCGGTGACCGAAGAGATCAACCAAAGCGTGACCCGGGTGCGCGAGACCGCCGAGGAATCGGCCACCGCCAGCGCCGAGATTTCCGCCGCGAGTACCGAGTTGAGCCACTTGAGCAGCCGTCTGCACGGTATGGTCGGGCATTTCCGTTGCTGATCTGATCCGTATTTTTCAGTGCTTTCTGGATCTGTTATGCAAACAGATGCTTGCCGAAAATAGGCCCCATGCAAGGTTTATTTTCGGTACGTGGAGGCAGTGATGGGCAAGATGGCGATTTTTCTGTTCGGGTTTCTGGCACTGGCGATCGTGATCGGGGCGTTGGGGACCATTTCGCCGGTTTGAGATCTCTATTGGCTTTGAGGGCCCCATCGCTGGCAAGCCAGCTCCCACAGGGTTATGAGCTGCGCCCCGGATGTTGGACAAAAAATCCAACATCGGGGTGTTTTGCATGACCAAGTATTCAAAGCAGTTCAAGTTGTCCGCCATCGAAGCCTTCCTCAAGCGAGGCCGAGGTTTCCGTCATGTGGCGAACCAGTTCCAGATAGATCCCACCTTGCTTCGCCGTTGGGTCGTGGCCTATCAGCAACACGGCAGGTCCAGCCTTGAGCGTCGCCATCAGCGCCACAGCGCCGAATTCAAGATTACGGTGCTTCACCGCATGCTAAATGACCGTCTTTCTCAGCGCGCCGCCGCAGCGTTGTTCAACCTAGGTAACTCTAGTCAGCTGGGCAGATGGCTGCGCCAGTATTACAGTGACGGGCTCGCAAACCAGCTTTCTGTAGAAAAGAGTTCAACCCGCACCATGCCCAAGCCTTCCGCCAAGTCCTCCAAGCCTGCAGCCGTGCGTAACGAGGACCTCTCGCCCAAAGAGTTACTAGAGAAAGTTCGCATGCTTGAAGCGGAGAACGCCTACCTAAAAAAGCTCGAGGAGTTAGAGGAGGCGAAGCTCAGGCAGACCCGGGCAGTAAGGAAAAAGCCCAGCTGATTACCGCGCTGCGCCGACAGTTCAGGCTGAAATACCTGCTGATCGCTGCTGGTTTGCCTCGTAGCACTTACTACACCTACTTCGGGGGCGAGGGCGCCGAGGATAAGTACGCTCCACTGAAACAGGCGATGCGGGGCATTCAGGAGCACCACAGGGGCCGGTATGGTTATCGTCGCATGACCGCTGCGCTGCGCCAGAAAGGGCACGTGATCAACGGCAAGAAAGTGCGCCGCCTCATGGGCGAGTTGGACCTCAAGTGCACGGTACGACCGAAGAAATACAAGTCGTACAGAGTGCTGATGGACGAAGCATCGCCGAACACCATGAACCGGGAGTTCGCTGCTGATCAGCCGAATCAGAAATGGGTGACAGACGTTACCGAGTTCAAGGTGGCTGGAGAAAAGCTTTATCTGTCGCCAGTTCTGGACTTGTACAACGGGGAGATCGTGGCCTATCAAACGGATACTCGGCCTCGTTACACCCTGGTGGGAACGATGCTTGAACGAGCGCTGGAGAAGCTGCCGGCTGACAGTAAGCCGATGCTGCACTCAGATCAGGGATGGCATTATCGCTATCCGGATTATCGCCAGCGCTTGAAAGAAGCGGGCTTGGAACAGAGCATGTCGCGCAAGGGCAACTGCCTGGACAATGCGGCGATGGAAAGCTTTTTCGGCACGCTGAAGTCGGAGTATTTCTACCGCGAGAAATTTGAGAGCATCGAGCAATTACGCGCTGGGATTGATGATTACATCCGCTACTACAACCACGAACGTATCAAGATGAAGCTCGGCGGCCTGAGCCCTGTAGCGTACAGAGCACAAGCCGCATAGCTTTAGACAAAAGTGTCCAACATCCGGGGCGCAGCTCATTATGCGACTGTGGGAGCTGGCTTGCCAGCGATGGGGCCCTCAGCAACACTGCATATCAGCAGGCTTGGCCAGATCCGATAGCCGGGCAGGGCGGCACTGTCTTGAGTCATAGTGCCGCGAGACACCCAAGGAGCCTTTCGTGATCAGCCTCGACCCCGGACCCAACGAACCCTTCAAGCGCCTGTTCTTCGCCTTGCCCTGCACCCCGACGCAAGGCAAGGCCCTGTCGCGCTGGCGTAGCGACCTGCGCCTGCGCAGCGGCAAGCCGGTACCGACCGGGAATTTCCATGTAACCCTGATGTTTCTCGGCGCAGTCGGTGTCAGCCAGTTGCCGGCGATTTTCGAAATAGCCGCACGGCTGCGCCCGCTGGAGCGTCCGCAACCGCTGGTTCTTGATCGCCTGGAGGTCTGGCGGCGCAGCCAGGCGCTGGTGCTGACCACGCAGGAACCACCAAAGGCGCTGCTGCGCTGGGTCTACCAGTTGCAGGAGGCCTTGTTGCCACTGGGCTTCGTCGTCGATTCAAAAGCGTTTCGCCCGCACCTGACGCTGGCCCGGAATTTCCGCCACGAAGTGCCCGAGGCAGCGGTGGCGCCCGAGTTTCGCTGGAATGCACGGGAGTTCGTGCTCTACGAGTCCAGCAAAGGCCAATACGAGCCCCTGGCGCACTGGCCCCTGCTGGATATCGCCAGAAGTTAGATCGCCGCAGCCACGCCGTTCCTATACTCCAGACAGCGTGGCGAAGGGGGTGGCGATCGTGAACCGGCGTTCCCTGTATCGGGTGTGGCTTGTAGCGTTGCTGGTGATCCTGTGCGGCTGCGGTTCGCGCAACCGCGTGCCGAAGTTGCCGCCGGTGGTGCTGTCGCCCGCCGCCTGGCAGCAGGTGGACCGGGAGATCGTCCAGGCTTCGCGCGGCGCCGCCGGTTCGGCCGGGGACTATGCGCGGCGCTCCATGCGGGTCTGGCGCGAGCAGGTACAGGTGCAGACCGAAGAGAATTTCATTCCCTGGTTCACCGGCTACTGGACCCAGCAATGGCTGACCCTCAGGGTGGCCTGGTACAAGATGAGCCAGCACCGCGACCAGCCTGATAACCGCCTGGCCCTTTATCTGCAGGACGCTTATCGCGAGCGCGTCCTGGAGCCGGTGGCCGAGCAGATCAATCCCGACCTGATCCGCGAGCGTGCGACCGAGTTGTACGTGCAATTGCTCGGCCAGCAGATCCAGGGGATTGGCGAGCGCTATCGGCCCGCGCCGGACCAGTTCGCCCTGCACCTTGAACGTATTCCCGCCATTGCCCTGGGCCCGCCTGCCGCGCGGGATGCCAGCCTGCGCGGCGTGCTCACGGCAAAGCCCTTCGTGCAACTGCCGGCCTGGCTGGCCCTGAACGAAGAGATTCGCAAGGCCGCAGCGGTCAATGCGACGGCGTCGGACAACGGACTGTCATCGGTGGCCAGCAAAGCCAGCACTCGCCTGGAAGCGACCCTGGCGCCCCGGGGGGCGCTCAGCGCCGTGGCGGCGGCGGTGGGCAAGGCGGCGGGGATGGCGATCTCGGTGGCCTCGGCCGGGATCGGCGCGATGATGCATGAGAGCGACCGACCGGAGATGGTCGAGCAGTTGCGGGTGATCCTCAATGCAGCATTGAACGAGGAGTGGCAGAACCTGATGGAGAACCATGGCACCGGGGTGATGGCCGGGGTCTGGTCGTTGTCGGGGCAGATCGAAGGCGAGCTGACGGGAAGGGTGGGAATGGAGCCGAGGATGGATGCTATTCCCTAGCGCAGACAGCAACTTGAGCGATGCTCTTAAGGTTGATTCTGCTTTGGGTTAAATCATTTAAAAACAATGAGTTATGTGTCTAATGTAAAGTCAATTGTTCGGAATGGAGGTGCGGTGCGCACAAAAAAGGCCGTATCGATGTGCGCTCGATACGGCCTTTCGGATTTAAAAGCTCTTCTACATCAGTGTCTTGAGGTGATTATCTCAAGCGATGCTTTGGGTTCTACTCTGCTGCTTCTTGCTCGCCTGCACCCGGCAAGCGTCGCCAAATGCCTCGAACATCCGCACCGAATCCGGGTTCTTCGCGGCTTGCCATTCCGGGTGCCATTGCACCGCGAACAGGAACGGCGACAGGCTTGGCGCATGGATCGCCTCGACCAGGCCGTCTTCGGCATGAGCCAGGGGCTCGACGCCGTCGCCCAGGGTTTTCAGGCCCTGGCCATGCAGCGAGTTGACGCGGATCTCGTCGCTCTGCAGCAATTCCTGCAGCCAACTGCCCGGCTTCAGGCGCACGCTGTGGGAGGCGGCATATTGCACGTCCACCGGATCCTCGGGGTTCTCCCGGTGATCGTTGAAGCCGGGTTCGGCGTAGACCTTCTGGTAGATATCGCCACCCAGGGCCACGTTGATTTCCTGCATGCCACGGCAGATGCCGAAAATCGGCAGGCCGCGGGCGATCGCCAGTTGCACCAGCGGCAGGTCGAACAGGTCGCGGTCACGGTCCTGGGCCTTGCCCGGGGTTTCGTTTTCCTGGCCATAGAGGGCCGGGTCGATGTTGCTGCCGGCACCGGTCAGGTAGACGCCGTCAGCCATGTCCAGGTACTGCTCGAGGTCTTCGATGCCGCAGCAGGTGGGGACCAGGACCGGGACGCAGCCGGCGTGTTCCACCAGCGGAGTGATGTACTTGTGGGTCATCACCTGGTAGTCGTGACCCTTGCGCTCTTGGGTGCCCATGGTCATCAGGACCACGGGTTTGCGGGATTTCTGATTCTTATTGCCAATGTTGCTGTTGGGCATATGTCACCTTGGGACAGGCGCAGCCTGTCATTGTTGTGCAGGCGCGCCGCTATCGAGCTGGCGCTGCCTGGGGTTTCGAGCACTGCCGGGAGGCACGCGAAGCTCTGTTCCCGGTCGAAACCTGCCCCATAGCTTGCCAGAGCCGTTAAATATATCAAGCGGATTCATGCTTTTGTGTGCGTATTTATTAACGTTTTAGGCGAGGTATGCGGCCTAAAATACTGATTTTAATGTGATAAATCAGGTCTATTTCAACTGAGGCAGTTCATTATATTTGACGATTGGCCCGGCTCGATTCGCCGTGCCTGCCAAGGGCCTTGCAGGCCGTAACCCCGGCTCTTAAGCTGCCCCATCATCGTTGATATCAGTCTGACCATGTCGAAACCAAGACCCTCCCTGACCCTCACCTTGCTTCAGGCCCGCGAAGCCGCCATGGCCTTCTTCCGTCCGTCCCTCAACGAGCATGGCCTGACCGAGCAGCAATGGCGGGTAATCCGCATCCTGCGCCAGCAGGGTGAACTGGAAAGCCATCAGTTGGCCGAGCAGGCCTGCATCCTCAAGCCGAGCATGACCGGCGTGCTCGCTCGCCTGGAGCGCGATGGCCTGGTGCGGCGCAAGAAGTCCAGTACCGACCAGCGCCGGGTTTTCGTCGGCCTGACGGAGCAGGGCCAGCAATGCTTCATCGCCATGAGCGAGGATATGGAGCGCAACTACCAGCGCATCCTTGAACAGTTCGGCGATGAAAAATTGCAGGCGTTGCTGGGCTTGCTGAACGAACTGAAAAACGTCAAGCCCTGACGCCGATTCGCGCAAGTAAAAAGTCCTACATATACTGTCGGTTATCCGCCACAGCTTGCCGTCGTCGGTCGGACATCGACGCCTCGATGCCCGTTGGTAGTGCCGTATCCGCAGTAGCCCGCACGCGAGGTGTCCTTACAGACGCTAAGAGGGCTATTGCGATGGACTTAATCACTCTGATCATCCAGATCTTCAGCGGTGTGATTGGCGGCAACGTGGCAGGGTTGAGCAAGGAGGGGATGGGGCCGACCCTGAACTCCGTAGCAGGTGCAATCGGCGGGGTGCTGCTGGGGCAGGTGCTGGCCCACCTGACTGGCGATCAAACCCTGGCCGAGGCCGGAGCGGCAGGAACCCTGGATATCCCGGCCATCATCAGCAGCGTGATCGGCGGTGGTGCCGGTGGCGCGGTGTTGACCTGGGTGGCTGGGTTCATCAAGAGCAAGATGCAGGCGCATTGAACCGCTAGAGGCAACGACGCAGACCTTGTGGGAGCGGGTTCACCCGCGATTGCGATAGTGAATTTACTACTGCAATCGCGGGTGAACCCGCTCCCACAAGGTCCGCGTCGCTTGCACGGGATTCAGTGTGCAGAACAACCCTGGGCCTTCACCGTCCGCACCGTCGTCGCCGGATTCTTCACCAGCTTCTCGCCGACCCGCGCCGGCCGCGGCTGCAATTCACCCCCACAATTCGGGCATTTGCCCTTCAATTGGTCGCCTGCACAGCTACGGCAGTAAGTGCATTCGAACGAACAGATCATCGCGTCGCGACTGTCGCCCGGCAGTGGTGTGGCGCAGCATTCGCAGCAAGGACGAAGTTCCAGCATCGGGGCAATCCTTTCTCGGGTGGTGGTTGCCGTAGAGTGCAGGCCCGCCAACGGCAGTGCAAGGGGCCTCAGGGCCGGTACAGGTGGGCATGCCCGGCACGGTACAACGCCGATTCGCGGAAACTGTCGCTGGCCAGAACACGACCCACCAGGATCAGCGCGGTACGCCGGAAGCCCTTGACCGCCGTCAGTGCGACGATATCGTCCAGCGTCCCCAGCACCCAGTCCTGGTCCGGCCACGTCGCGCGGTGGACCACGGCGATCGGGCAGTCGCCGCCGTAATGCGGGCGCAGTTCCTCGACGATCTTCGGCAGATGGCGCACCCCCAGGTGAATCGCCATGGTCGTCTTGTGGCTGGCCAGGCTGGCGAGGGCTTCGCCTTCGGGCATCGGCGAGGAATCGGCGAAGCGGGTGAGGATCACGCTCTGGGCGATGTCCGGCAGGGTCAGTTCGCAGCCGAGCAGGGCGGCGCTGGCCGCCGTGGCCGTGACCCCGGGGATGATCTCGTAGGGAATCCCCAGCTCGCGCAGGTGGCGGATCTGCTCGCCGATGGCGCCATACAGGCTGGGGTCGCCGCTGTGCACCCGGGCGACATCCTGACCCTTGGCATGGGCGGCGGCAATCGCCTCGATGATCTGTTGCAGGTGCAGTTCTGCACTGTTGATCAGGGTCTCGGCGTTATGCCCGTCGAGCACAGCGGCGGGCACCAGCGAGCCGGCATAGATGATGACCGGGCACCGGCGGATCAGGCGCTGGCCCTTGACGGTGATCAGCTCCGGATCGCCAGGGCCGGCGCCGATGAAATAGACGGTCATGGGAAGTCTCTGGAAAACGGAATGACGGATTATCCGCCAGAAGCAGGGAGCCAGGCCAATGCCAGGGTCATATCGTCGCGCACGATGCGTTCGACGCGCAGTGCGGCCAGCCCGCCGCCCAGTTGTTCGGCCAGGGCCAGGGCGCTGCTTTCCGCCACGCCATAACAGCCGCTGTGCTGAAAGGCAATGGCCGAACGATGGCTAAGGCGCGGGGTATAGGCAGCGAGTTGCACGGCACTGAAGAAGTGCAGGGGCAGGCCGAGATCGGCAGCCAGTTGCAGCAGGCCGGGTTCCTGGCGCTTGAGATCGATGCTGGCAAGACCAACCAGCGCGGCGAAAGGCAGGTTGCGCGACTGCATGACATCGCGCAGCAACCCGGCCAGTTCGCTGGCCGGAGCGCCACGCCGGCAACCCAGCCCGGCGTACAGCGACGCTACGCCGGGCGGGACGGCCATCAGGCGGACTGCCGCCGGTACAGCCAGGCGCTGATCAGGCCCAGGGCCAGCCAGAAACCGGCATTGGTCAGCAACGAAGCGACAATGAACTGCGATTCCAGGGCTTCCGGCGCCAGGCTTTCATGCACTTCCGGCTGCGGCGCGCCGATCACATGGGGAATTGCCAGCAGAATCAGACCGGCGATTTTCAGCACCCAGTTGCCGGCAAACACCATCAGTGCCAGGCCGACAGCGGTGGCAGCGGCGGTGCCAACCCACCAGAACTGGCGCTGGGCCAGGTCTGCGGCCGCAGTGCCGGGCAGTTCCGGTGGCAGGCCGAGGTTCGGCGCCAGGCAGAACACGGCGAACCCGCCCAGGCCCCAAAGCGCGCCGGCACCGATGCTGCGTGGACTGCGCAGGGTGTACATGCCCGCCAGCAACAAGGCGAAGCCTACCGCGACCACCAGGTTGCCGCCGGTGGTGGACAGCACGCGCTGCCAGCCATCTTCCGGCGACCAGGCTTCGGCGTCGTGGTGATGGCTTTCGCCAGCGGCGGCGTCGGCATGCTCGTGCTCATGGGCGGCAGCCGGTGCAGAGCCCTCGTAGGTTTCCGCCTGGAGAATCAGCGGCGCGACCCAGAAGCTTTGCAGCACGGTCAGCAGCAAGGCCGCGAGCAGCCCGGTAAAGCCCGCGGTACGGGCAATGCGAGTGAACATGATGCGACCTCAGTGGCAAGGGAAGGCGGCGCTGTGGCGGGTATCGTGGGCGGCGTTGTGCACCGCTTCGATATGCGAGAAGCCGGCGAAATAGACCAGGCACAGGCCCAGTACCGAGGCGCTGACGGCAGCGACGACGCGTTGGCTGAGGGTGGTGGAGGTAGTGCTGGCGTGACTGGCGGTGGTGGTGACGGGCATGGCGCTTTCCTTTTGCAGTTGTCGTGGCAACAGGCAAGCGCGAAGAACTCCGGGGCATGGAAGTCCAGGAGTGCAACGTCGCCCGCCCACCGCGGGTTTGGTCAAATCGGTCGTGGGCCGGTCTCCGGGCTTTCAAGGGGCCATGGGCCTGGGCGTCTCCTTCCCATGCCGGACTGCTGGCACAGTGGATCAGACGTTTTCCTCGATTACCGTTGCGGGGGCAGCACCGGACTTGCCACGGTCTTGAAGACCACCGCGCACCGGTTTCCCGTTTCACCTTTTGCAATAAAAAGGCACCCAAACGAATTGCGTTAGGAAATCACGCGCGTTGACATCCGTCAATACAGCGGTTGACCGCCCTCCGGGCACTGCGTAGCCTTGCCGGTTCGAGGTTCTCCGACACGGGTCGGAGCTAAGACGGGAACGCGGTGCCGAAGCCGCGGCTGCCCCCGCAACTGTAGGCGTTGAGCCCACCGACCATTGCCACTGCCGGTTATATAAGGCGGGAAGGCGTCGATGGCGTCCCGAGGACACAATGCAAGCCAGGAGACCTGCCTCGACCAGATTCCACATTAACCGGGCGGGGTGATCCGGTGGCGAACGCGTCCAGACCGCACGGTGCCTGGCCTCCGTCCCCATGCCCGCCATGCTGCCAAGGGCATCCGACATGAAAACACTGGCCAAACTTCCCGTTACCATCGTCACCGGCTTCCTCGGCTCGGGCAAGACCACCTTGCTGCGCCATATGCTCGACAACGCCAATGGCCGCCGTATCGCGGTGATCGTCAACGAGTTCGGCGAGCTGGGCATCGATGGCGAAATCCTCAAGCAATGCAGCATCGGTTGCACCGAGGAAGAGGCCAACGGCCGCGTCTACGAACTGGCCAACGGCTGCCTGTGCTGCACGGTGCAGGAAGAGTTCTTCCCGGTGATGCGCGAGCTGGTGGCGCGCCGTGGCGACCTGGACCAGATCCTCATCGAAACCAGCGGCCTTGCCTTGCCCAAACCGCTGGTCCAGGCGTTCCAGTGGCCGGAAATCCGCAATGCCTGCACCGTCGATGCGGTGATCACCGTGGTCGACAGCCCGGCCGTGGCCGCCGGCACCTTCGCCGCCTTCCCCGACCAGGTCGATGCCCAGCGCAAGCTTGACCCGAACCTGGACCACGAATCGCCACTGCACGAGCTGTTCGCCGACCAACTGGCCAGCGCCGACCTGGTGATTCTCAACAAGTGCGACCAGATCGCCCCTGAAGCCCTGGCCGCCGTGCGTACCGAGGTCGAGGAAGAGCTGCCGCCCGCGGTCAAGGTGGTCGAAGCGAGCAAGGGCGTGCTGCCGCTGGACGTGCTGCTGGGCCTGGGGGCCGAGTCCGAGGCCCATATCGACGGCCGCCGCACCCACCATGATTCGCACCATGACGGCGACGATGACCACGACGATCACGACCACGACGCCTTCGACTCCATCTCCCTCGACCTGCCGGAAGCCGACGAAAGCCTACTGCTCGACGCCTTGACCCAACTGGTCAGCGAGACCGGCATCCTGCGCGTCAAGGGCTTCGCGGCGATTCCGGGCAAGCCGATGCGCCTGCTGATCCAGGGCGTGGGCAGCCGTTTCGACAAGCATTTCGACCGCGCCTGGCGCAGCGACGAAGCGCGCATCACCCGCCTGGTGCTGATTGGCCAGGACCTCGATGCCTCGGCCCTCGAAGCGCGGCTGCGCGCGGCCCTGGGCGCCTGATCCATGCACCTGCTGCGGACCCAGCCCGGCGGCTTCGTGCCGGACGACAGCATTGCCGACCTCGGCCAGACCCCGGCCGAACTGGTGATTCTCTGCAGCGGTGATTCGCACCTGGCGTTGCTGGCGGAAGCCGCCCGCGAGCTGCCGGAGGATTACCCCAGCCTGCGCCTGGCCAACCCCATGCAGGTACAGAACCACGCCTCGGTCGACCTCTACGTCGACCAGGTGTTGCGCCACGCCAGGGTGATCCTGGTGTCGCTGCACGGCGGCATCGGCTATTGGCGCTATGGCGTCGAGCAGCTTGTCGAACTGGCGACCCGTGGCGTGAAGCTCATCCTGGTCCCGGGTGACGATCGCCCGGACCCGGAGCTGAGCAGCCTGGGCAACGTCGCAGCCGAGCAGGCCGAGCGCCTCTGGCACTTCCTGCGCCAGGGCGGCAAGGCCAATGCCCTGAACCTGTTCAACTGCCTCGCCAGTTCCTGGCTGGGGCGCGATTACCCCTGGGACGAACCACGGCAACTGCCGCGTACCAGCCTGTATCACCCGCGTCATGCCGAGGCCGGAATGGCCCACTGGCGCGCCGATTGGCACGCCGGGCGACCCGTTGTGCCGATCCTGTTCTATCGCTCCCATCTGCAAGCGGCCAACACCGGTTTTATCGATGTGTTGTGCCAGCGGCTGGAAAACACCGGGCTGAATCCGCTGCCGATCGCCGTGGCCAGCCTGAAGGAGGCCGGCTGCCTGGCCCAGGTCGAGGACTGGCTGGACGAAACCGATGCGGCGTTGATCATCAACACCACCGGTTTCGCCCAGTCGAGCCCGGAACAGCCGCACCTGCGCCCGTTCCGCCGCGATATCCCGGTGCTGCAGGCGATCTGCGCCCAGGACAACGAACCCGGCTGGCAGGCCAGCGAGCAAGGCCTCGGCGCCCGCGACCTGGCCATGCACATCGCTTTGCCGGAACTGGACGGGCGCATCATCACCCGACCGATCAGCTTCAAGGACCTGGCCTGGCGCAGCGAGCGCAGCCAGTCCGATGTGGTCTGCTACCGGCCGCAGCCCGAGCGCATGGACTTCGTTGCGGAGCTTGCGCGGCGCTGGTGCGCGCTGGCGCGCCTGCCCAACCGGCAGAAGCGCGTGGCCCTGGTACTGGCTAACTACCCGACCCGGGATGGCCGCATCGGCAACGGTGTCGGCCTGGATACCCCGGCAGCGGCGCTGAATATCCTGCGTGCCCTGAAACAGCAGGATTACCCGGTGGGCGAGCTGCCGGACAGCGGCACCCGGCTGATCCACGACCTGCTCGGTGGCGTCAGCAACGACCTCGACAGCCTCGACCAGCGCCCGTGCATGCAAAGCATGGCCCTGGATGACTACCTGGCGGCCTTCGCGCAGTTGCCCGAGGCCAACCAGCGGGCGGTGCGCGAGCGCTGGGGCGAACCCTCGGCGGACCCGATGTTCCGTGGCGGGCGGATGATGATTGCCGGCCTGCGCCTGGGCCTGACCTTTGTCGGCATCCAGCCGGCGCGGGGTTATCAACTCGACCAGAGTGCGGTCTATCACGATCCCGACCTGGTCCCGCCCCATGGCTACCTGGCCTTCTATTTCTGGCTGCGCCATGGCTTTGCCGCCGATGCGCTGATCCATGTCGGCAAACATGGCAACCTGGAGTGGCTGCCGGGCAAGGGCGTCGGGCTGTCGGCGGGCTGCTGGCCGGATGCACTGATCGGGCCGCTGCCGAATATCTACCCGTTCATCGTCAACGATCCGGGTGAGGGCGCCCAGGCCAAGCGTCGTACCCAGGCGGTGATCATCGATCATTTGATGCCGCCGCTGACCCGTGCCGAGACCTACGGGCCGTTGCGCAACCTGGAGCGCCTGGCCGACGAATACTACGAGGCGCAGTTGCTGGACCCGCGACGTGCCGTGGAGTTGCAGAAGGAGATCCTGCAACTGGTGCGCGACAACCATATCGACCGCGAGCTGCAACTGGACGGCGCGCTGGACGATGCCGCAGTGTGGCTGCCGCGCCTGGATACCTACCTGTGCGACCTCAAGGAATCGCAGATTCGCGACGGCCTGCATGTGTTCGGCGAGTCGCCCACGGGCCGGCTGCGCATCGATACCCTGGCGGCACTGCTGCGGGTAGCCCGTGGCGACGGTCGCGGAGCCAACGCCAGCCTGCCGCGGGCGCTGGCCCGCGCCCTGGCGCTGGGCTTCGATCCGCTGGACTGCGAGCTGGGCGAGCCCTGGCACGGGCCCCGACCACAATGGCTGGCGAACCTCGACGACGCGCCGTGGCGCACGGCGGGGGATACCCGCGAGCGTCTGGAAATGCTTTCGGCACGCTTGATCGAGCAGACCCTTGCCGGCGAGCCGGCGGTGCCGGACGACGCGCAGTGGAACGATGTGCGCGCGGTGCTGGAGGCGCTGGCCGAGCGTGTTGCGCCGCAACTGGACGCCTGCGGCGAGGCGGAAATGCACGGCGTACTGTCGGCCCTCGAAGGGCGTTTCGTCCCCGCAGGCCCCAGCGGTGCGCCGAGCCGCGGGCGTCTCGATGTGCTGCCCACCGGGCGCAACTTCTATACCGTCGATGTGCGCAACCTGCCCACGGCCACCGCCTGGCGCCTGGGCTTCACTTCGGCCAGCCTGATTCTCGAACGTCACCTGCAGGATCACGGCGACCATCTGCGCCAGCTTGGCCTGTCGGTCTGGGGCACGGCGACCATGCGCACCGGCGGTGACGATATCGCCCAGGCCATGGCCCTGATGGGCGTGCGTCCGGTATGGGCGGCGGGCAGTCACCGGGTCGACGATTTCGAGATCCTGCCGCTGAGCCTGCTGGACCGCCCTCGGGTGGACGTGACCCTGCGCGTCTCCGGCTTCTTCCGCGATGCCTTCGGCAATCTCATCAAACTGTTCGACGCGGCGGTACAGGCGGTGGCGGCGCTGGACGAGCCGGACGACATGAACCCCCTGGCGGCGCGGGTGCGCAGCGAGCACGCCGAACTGCTCGCCAGCGGCCTGGACGCAGAGCAGGCGCGGCGCCAGGCCGGCTGGCGGGTGTTCGGCGCCAAGCCCGGCGCCTACGGAGCGGGGGTGCAGAACGCCATCGACGGACGCCTGTGGCACAGCCGCGAGGACCTCGCCGAGGTCTACCTCAATCACGGCGGCTATGCCTACGGTGGCGCCGATGACGGTACCGAGGCACGGGCGCCGTTCGCCCGACGCCTGAGCCAGGTGCAGGCCGTGGTGCAGAACCAGGATAACCACGAGCACGACCTGCTCGATTCCAACGACTACTACCAGTTCCAGGGCGGCATGCTCGCGGCGGTGGAAAGCCTCGGCGGGCAGGGCGTCGCCAGCTATCACGGCGATCACAGCCAGCCGGAGCGCCCGCGCATCCGCACCCTCAAGGAAGAACTGAACCGGGTGATCCGTGCCCGCGCGCTCAATCCCAAGTGGATCGACGGGGTCAAGCGCCATGGCTACAAGGGCGCCTTCGAACTGGCGGCGACGGTGGACAACCTGTTCGCCTTCGATGCCACCACCCACCTGATCGACGATCACCATTACCAGGCGCTGGCCGATGCCTATGTGCTCGACCCGGCGACCCGAGAATTCGTCCAGCAGCATAATCCCGAAGCCTTGCGCGATATCACCGAGCGCCTGGTCGAGGCCCAGCAGCGTGGCCTCTGGCAGGACCCGGGGGCTTATCGCGAGGCGCTTGAACAACAGCTGCTGGATGGCGAGGAAGAGGCTTGAAATGACTGAACCCGTGCATTTTCCCCTGGCTGCGGTGGTCGGCGCCGAGGACCTGAAACTGGCCCTGTGCCTGACCGCCATCGACCCGAAGATCGGTGGTGTGCTGATCGAGGGACCGCGCGGCATGGCCAAGAGCACCCTGGCTCGCGGCCTGGCCGACCTGCTTGGCGAGGGGCCGTTCGTGACCTTGCCGCTGGGCGCCAGCGAAGAGCGCCTGGTCGGTACCCTGGACCTGGATGCCGCGCTGGGCCAGGGCCGCGTGCAGTTTTCCCCGGGTGTACTGGCCAAGGCCGACGGCGGCGTGTTGTATGTCGACGAGGTCAACCTGCTGCCCGACCATCTGGTGGACCTGTTGCTGGACGTCGCGGCCAGCGGCACCAACCGCATCGAGCGCGATGGCCTGTCCCACCGGCACAGCGCACGCTTCGTGCTGATCGGCACGATGAACCCGGAAGAAGGCGAGTTGCGCCCGCAATTGCTCGATCGCTTCGGCCTCAATGTGGCGCTGCACGGGCAACCCGTGCCCGAGGCCAGGGGGCAGATCCTGCGTCGGCGCCTGGCGTTCGATAGCGACCCTGCGGGCTTCGTTGCTCAATGGGCGCCGGCCCAGGCGGCGCTGCGCCAGCGCTGCCAGGATGCCCGCCAGCGCCTGGCAAGCATCGAACTGGATGACCGTTCGCTGGCGCTGATCACCGAGCGTTGCTTCGCGGCAGGGGTGGACGGCCTGCGTGCCGACCTGGTCTGGTGGCGGGCCGCCCGGGCCCATGCTGCCTGGCGTGGCGGCGAGCGAATCGAGGACGCGGATATCGAGGCGGTGGCCGAGTTCGCCTTGCGCCACCGTCGCCAGCAATCGCCCGCTGACGCTCAGCCACCGGTACCGCAGGCTGGCCAGCCGCAGCAGAACCAGGCAATGCCAGCCGGGCAATGGGGTGAAATGCCGGCGCAGCCGGTCGCGACAGGGCCACGGCGCGAGGTGCCGGCCTGGCCAAAAAAGCCCTGAGCATCCGCGCCCGCGCCAGCGTGGATGCCAGGCCCTGGGCCGGCATGCTCGACAAGGGCGCGCGCGGCCGTGGGCGTAGCGCGGGGCAGGGCAAGGTGGACTGGCCGGCGACCTTGCTCAAAGGGCGTCCAGGCAAGCGCGGCGACCTGCGCTGGACACAGCGCCATGCCGCCAGCCCGGAACTCTGGCTGGTGATCGTCGACGCCTCGGCCTCGACCCGGCGCTATCAAGCCCTGAGCAAGGCCAAGGGCGTCCTGGCGAATTTTTTCGACCAGGCGTATCGGGCCCGGGCGCGATTGGCGCTGCTGACGGCCAGCGGCAGCACGCCACGCTGGCAACGCCACGGCCTGAAAGCCTCGGCGGCGTTGCAGCCATGGTTGGCGGATCTGGGGGCGGGTGGCGGGACACCGTTGCTGGCGGCGCTGGAGCAAGCGCGGCAGTGGTTGTCGCATCGGCAACGGCAGTTTCCGGCCGAAGCGCAACGCTGCCTGGTACTGACCGACGGACGGCTGGCCCTCGACCAACCACTTCAAGCGTTGCCGTGCAGCACTTTATTGCTCGATATGGAAAGTGCGCCCATTCGTCTTGGGCGGGCCCGTCAGCTGGCGGAAAGTTTGCAGGCAGAATACCGGCATATCGATGAACTGGCAGTTGGCTAACTGCGGTGATGTGTCGCAGCGACAATAAGGTACAACTTCGCGACAAGAAAAAAGTGCACCCTGGGGTGCACTTTTTTCATTCGGGAAAGTTACTTCGGCATGGTCCAGGGTTGCAGGTCGTAACCCTTCTGGCGCAGTTCGGCGCGCACTTCCTCGATCAGGTGAGCCCACTGTGCCGGGTCGGAATAGGTGCTGCTCGATACCTGCTTGCTGCCGATCCGGGTGCTGGTCCGGTCAATCACGGCAAGGCTTAGCTCACCGGTACCGTTTGGCGCATCCCAGGCAACGCACTGGAAGGGTTCGAAGGCATGGTCGGCAATCAGCAGTGCTTCGTTGACACGCAGCGGAGCGTTCATGGGTTCGGTCTCTCTGTGGTCCCAAACATCGAAAGAAAGTTGCCGGGCGTGATTCGCGGCGGCAGGTTACTTGTACTGATGTCCGAAGTAACGGGGTAAGTCACACCTGTCGGGAAAATTTTTTATTCCCTCTTCGGTCATTCGCTTTTTCCTGGCGCTTGTGACGGCGGATTGCGAAGAATGTTCCATGAAGGAAATGTAATGCGATTTTTCAACGGACAGACGGTAGTGGGGATCCCGACGTTCGTTGCTACTGTTACAAGCGGGTTTGCCAAGATGCTGTTTCCATTCGTTTTTCCAAAAATTGACGTCAAGGAAAGATCATGCTCGAGCCTGCCCCGCACCGTCGTTTGCTGGTGGTCGATCCCTGTGACGATTGCCATCGTTTATTGCCTGGGCTGCGCGGCATTGGCTGGGAAGTCCACAGCTGTACCCTGGCCACGGCCCTGGAGCATCCTTGCGATGTCGGCTTGTTGCGCCTGCAGGCCAGGCACGTGCAGCATCCCGACGCGGTCAAGGACCTGATCAGCCGCAGCGGCGCCGAGTGGATCGCGGTGCTCAGCCCCCAGGAGTTGCGGGCGCAGAAGGTCGGGGATTTCGTCTGCGAATGGTTCTTCGATTTCCATACCTTGCCGTTCGATGTGTCCCGGGTCCAGGTGACCCTCGGTCGCGCCTTCGGCATGGGCCGCCTGCGCGGCAAGGGTGCGGTGCGCATCGATGAGGCGCAGCATGAACTGCTGGGCGATAGCCGGCCCATCCGTGAACTGCGCAAGCTGCTGAGCAAGCTGGCGCCGACCGAATCGCCGGTGCTGATCCGCGGGGAAAGCGGTACCGGCAAGGAACTGGTGGCGCGCACCCTGCACCGCGAGTCGCAGCGCCACGACAAGCCCTTCGTGGCGATCAACTGCGGTGCCATCCCCGAGCACCTGATCCAGTCAGAGCTGTTCGGCCATGAAAAGGGCGCCTTCACCGGCGCGCACCAGCGCAAGGTCGGACGCATCGAGGCGGCCCATGGCGGCACGCTGTTCCTCGACGAAATCGGGGATCTGCCGCTTGAGTTGCAGGCCAACCTGCTGCGCTTCCTTCAGGAAAAGCACATCGAACGGGTCGGCGGCAGCCAGCCCGTTGCGGTGGATGTGCGCGTCCTGGCGGCGACCCATGTGGACCTGGAGAGCGCCATCGCCAACGGGCGTTTTCGCGAAGACCTGTATTACCGCCTGAATGTCCTGCAGGTGGTCACCGCACCCCTGCGTGACCGGCACGGCGACCTGTCGATGCTGGCCAGCCACTTCTCCCGTTTCTACAGCCAGGAAACCGGGCGGCGTCCCCGTACCTTCAGCGAGAACGCCTTGAGCGCGATGGGCAAGCATGACTGGCCGGGCAATGTGCGCGAGCTGGCCAACCGTGTGCGGCGCGGGCTGGTGCTGGCGGAGGGACGGCAGATCGAACCACAGGACCTGGGGCTGCATGAGCAGCGCAACCTGGTGGTGCCGATGGGCACGCTGGAAGACTACAAGCACCAGGCCGAGCGCCAGGCGTTGTGCGATGTGCTGGACCGCCACAGTGACAACCTGAGTGTCGCGGCCAAGGTACTGGGGGTGTCGCGGCCGACGTTCTACCGGTTGCTGCACAAGCATCAGATACGGTGAATCAGAAAGCGCCGCGCTCCCACAGGGTACGCGGCGCTTTCTGGAACCGTTTTAGAAGTAATACGGGAATTTCAGGCTGAAGGTGAAGTCCGGGGCGTCGTCGGTGAGGCCGATGGACAGGTTGGGTACGATGGTCAGCTTGTCGGTGGCGGCCAGGGTCATGCCGATGTTGAAGTAGCCGGCGTTGGCGTCGCTGCCGACCACGGTGCTCCAGTCCTCGCCGTCGGCCTTGACCTTGGAGCGGCGCTGGATCAGGTCGGTGACCGAGAACGACATACTCATTTTCTCGTTGAGGGCGAAAGCGACGCCCGCACCGATCTGGAAGCTGTCACCCAGCTTGACCTTCCCCGGCACCTTCTGGTTTTCCGTGGAACTGATATCACCGAACGACTCTTCCATGTTGTAGGTGTACGACACGCTGCCGAACAGTACCGCCGGGTCGTAGGTCTTGACCAGCGAGATGCCCGGGGTAATGGACCAGACGCCGTTGCCGGTGGGCAGGCTTTCCGGGTAGCTCAGGCTGTCGTTGCCGGGCGACTGGCGAAACTTGATGCCATAGGGCTCCTTGCCGGTGGGAGCCTTGACCCGCAGCGACACCACTGCATCCGGCGCGTATTCCGACTCGTCCATGAACTTGTAGGCGATACCGACGTTGACGTCGCCGATGGTCGGGTCGCGGGTGACGGTTTCGTCCGACAGGGCCGCACCCGAACCGCCGGCACCGCCGGACTGGAAGGTGGATTCGCGGTACACCACGGGCACGTTGATGTCGAACTGCCAACGCTGGTCGAAGTTATAGCGTCCGGTCAGATCAAGGGTCCAGGTGTCGGACTTGATGCGGTCGAGGTTGATATTGCCGAGGAAAATCGAGTCCAGCGCCAGGAAGCCGTTGAGCAGCAGTTGCTTGGTGTCGTAGCGCGCGTAGGTGATGCCGGTCTCGAAACTGAACTTGCCGCCACCGAAGAAGCCGCTGGCCTCGTCGTAGAGGTTGGATACGCTTTGCGCCGGTTCCGAATCATCCTTCAGCGATTCGCCGTAGGAGCTGCCGGCGGCGGCGACCGCTTGCCCGGAACCCTGGGGTTGTGCCGGTTTCGACGCCGGCGAACGCACCAGGCGCTTCGGGGGAGGGGCCGCGGGTTGGTCCTCGACCTGGCGAACCCGCTGTTCGAGCACCATCAGCGCCTGCTGCTGTTGCTCGTAACGTTGCTTGAGGGCCTGCAACTCCTGTTTCAGCGCCTCTACCTGGGGATCCTGCGCCGCGTAGAGCAGCGACGAAGGGACGAGTGTGCTCAGACAAACAACTGCATTGAATGACAACGAGCGGTGCATAGGTCAGCCATCCTTTCCAACTGCGCAATAAGTTGCAACAGAGCGTAGATCAATATCCTGAAAGACGAAGGCCCTTCAGTTGATCAAGATTGCAGTTCAGCGCCCCGGTGGTAGGCAGGTTGTTTCGTAGCACCACGTTGAGCTGGGTCAGGTTGTGCACGGCATTGTTGCCGCCGAGCAGCGTGGTGTTCTGCATCAGGCCGCCGTCGGCCAGGCGCTGAAGGCTGGAACCCTGGCCGTTGGCGGCCTGGATACCCATCTGCAGGCCAGTGGCAGTGGAGGAAACGCTGAGGGTGCCAGCACCGTTGCTGGTGGTGATGGTGCCGCCGCTGGCCAGTGCCTGGCCTTGCGGGGTGCCCATCGGGGGAGCCTGGTTGGCTTCCTTGACGTTGATCTGCACGTCGTTGTACGCGCTGTTGTTGTCGCCGGCGGCCCGGGTGACCTGGACCACCCCCTGGCCGGAGCCAAGGCCGGCGCCGCCGGTGACGCTGCCATAGCCTTGGGCCGTGGACGTGCCAGTACCGGTTTCGCTGGTGGTGGACACGTAGAACTGCGGCTTGAAGGTGGACTGCTGCACCTGCAGCGAGGCGGTGGCACCGAGACGGTCGCCATTGGCGTTCTGCCAGGTACTGCTCATGACCACGCCGAAGCTGATGATCCGTCCCGGCATCACATAGCGACCGCGCAACTGCGCCAGTTCCTGGTCCTTGACCTCGATCGGCTTGAATTGCGCCAGCGCCGGCAGAGGAAGACTGGCCGCCATGCACAGGGCCACCAGCCAGCTTGAAGTCTTCATCGCGTGCTCCCGGAGCTCCCTGCTCGCTTTTCTTTGGTTAGAAGAAGTCGCTCTGGATGAAACCGAATTCCATCAACTGGGCGTCGTCGATGGGTTGAAAGTCGTTTATCCGGTGTTTGGCGGTCAGCGGCGCCGGCGGGGCGAGCAGGGCATTGGCCTTGTCGTAGCCGGGGCCGATGACGGCGAAGATGATGCCGTTCCAGCCTTTGACGAAATCGTCGAACTTGTAGCGCTTGTTGCCCAGCACCGGATCACCGACATAGACCCAGTCGTTCTGGGTGCGCTGCAGCACCACGAAGTGCTTGTAGCCGCGGATATCCATCAGCACCACCACCGGTATGGTCACGCTCTGCAGGCTTTCCGGTGGTATCCGGTAGCCGCGGGCACGCATGCCCAGGCTTTCCACGTAGCGTTTCATGTCGAGCATGGAAAAGCCCTGGACGCGAACCTGGTCGTGGTCGGAGTGGGCGAGCATGCCTTCGATGATGTGGGCTTCATCCACATCCAGCCAATAGGCCTGCTTGAGGATGGTGGCGAGGGCGGCAGCGCCGCAGCTGAAGTCGGTCTTTTGCTGGACGATATTGGCGAAGCGGCGTTCGCGGATGCTTTGCACCGGCTTGTAGACCATGGTGCCGCCTGGCAGGGCGACCGCCATGCGTTGCACGGCGACGGCCTGGCCGAGCGGCAGACCCAGTACTACCAGCAGCGTCAGCAAAAGCGCGCGCATGGGCTTCCCCTTCCATGAATTCAAGGAAAGGGGCCCCGAAGGGCCCCGATCAAGGTGGCTGTTACATGCCGGTGCAGGCGCGGCAGCCTGCGGCGATGGACAGCGAGTTGCTTTGCTGGTTGGCGTTGCCTGCCGAGACGTTGGCCCCGACGTTGCCCGACACGCCGTTCAGCGAGTTGGTCAGCGACGCGGTGTTGGTCACCGGGTTGACCCAGCCGGTTGGCGTCAGCACTTGGTAGGAGGCTACGCCGAACAGCGCGAAGTCGCCTTCCTCGTGGAACTTCAGCGGGTCCTTGTCGGTACGGCCGCCGCCATGACCCTGGCCATGGCCATGGCCGTTGCTGCTTTCGTCTTCTACGTAGCCCCAGCCGTTGCCTTGATACTTGCCATAGGCGGCGAAGCCGGAGTACAGCGTATCGGTTTTGTAGGTACGGTCGGCGCTGTTGCTCACACCGAGGCCGGTGGTGGTCTGGTTGGCAGCGGCACTGGCCACGGCTACCCGACCGCCGGATACGGCGATGGCGAGGTTGTTTTTCTGTTGGTTGAAGTCGCCGGCGGTAACGTTGACGCCGATGTTGCCGGAGCTGCCGTTGGCCGAGCTGTTGAGGGACGCGGTGTTTTTCGTGGAGAAGTTCGCCACGCCGTTGCCGATGTTGTTCTGGGTGGCACTGGACACGGCCATGGCGCTGCCGAAGACGAAACTTTCGTCAGCGGTGGCGATGGCGGCGACGTTGTCCTGCTGGTTGCCGTCGCCTGCGGCGGTGTTGGCGCCCAGGTTGCCCTGCGAGCCGTTGGCCGAGTTGTCCATCTTCGCGTCGTTGCGGGTGGCCTGGTTGTTCACCCAGTTGGCGGCGTTGGTCTGGGTGTCGATCACCGTGGCGGCGGATCCGGCATTGACCAGCAGGCTCAGCAGGTAGCTGGTGTTGCCGTCGTGGCCGCCATTGTGGCCGCCGTTATGCCCGCCGTGTTCGTTGTTGCCACCCGCTTGTGCAGCAACTGCCATGACCGCTGCGAGTGCGAATACCAGGGGCTTGAGTGCCATTGTTGGTTTCATGGTGTTTCTCCGCATTATCGTTTTTGATTGTTAAGTGTTGTGTTGCCGGTTTCGGGTCAATCTGCGACCCGTACGCTCAGGGTGTTGGCCATTCGGTTCCCCACCCCTGCGCTCTGATTCAACTGGAGCACCCCGCGGCTGTTGGCGAACGCCTGGTCGCTGGTGCTGACCTGGCGGCTGCCCGGGGCTTGTCCGGCTGGATCGGAGCTGTTGGACAGCGCCACGTTCTGCTGGAGCAGGACGCTGTCATCGATGCTTTGCGGTACCGCGCTGATGGCGATGCGCACCGCGTTGGCCTGTTGGGTACCGGCCCCGGCGGACTGGTTGACGCCCAGGATGCCGTTGCCGTTGCCGAAGGCGTTGCCGCCGATAGTGGCGCTGGCGTCCACGGCGCGGCTGGCCGGGGTGTCGATGCGCTGGATGATATGGGTGCTGGCCTGGGCTTCGTGGCCGATGGCGATGGCCCGGCTGTTGGCCTGCTGTTGCTGGTCGCCGGCGGCCTGGTTGATCGACAGGTTGCCCTTGTAGCCGTGGGCGCTGCCGTCGATGTTGGCGTTGTCCTGTACCGGCGGGGCGCCCAAAGCGCTGGCGGAGCAGAACAGCACGAGGAACAGCGCACGGGCGTCCATCCTATTTGCCTCCGGTCAGCATCTGCAGGGGAGCCAGGCCGGCACCGATGGCACCGCCGACCCGATTGGAGATGCCGGCCCCGGCGCCACCGCCACCCGCTGCCGCACCACCGCCAAGGCCGTTGGCACCGCCCATGCCCGGCAGCGTGGCGGGTACCGCATTGACCCCGCGCACGCCGCCGGCGTCCGGCAACAGCATGCGGCTGACCGTCGAGCCACTGGCGACATTGGCGAAGTCGCCGTCGCTCAGTTCGTTATCGGTCTGGCCGACGATGCGTTTGGAGGCGTTGAGGTTGACGGTGGTCGGGCTGGGATCGGGGCGGTCCTGGCGGATGGCGGGGCGGGTATGCACATCGCGGGTCAGGACCACTACGCCATTGCCGGCGGCCTGGGCCTGTGCGGCCAGAAGGGAGGCGCCGAGCGCGCATCCGGCAAGCATGAGGTGAAGCAGGTTTTTATTGTGAGTCCCCACGGTGGCGGTTCCTTCTTCTGTTCGCTGGCCCTTTAGCGTTGCGAGAGAGAGAGCAGAAGGCGTGCCGCTTTTTGTTTATCCAGGCGAATCAGCGGGTTGCGTGAACGTGACGGAATTACGCCGGTGGCAGGTGTAAAGCCGACGAAACAGGCAGCCCGCATGGGCCCGGTAAGGATAGGGAAAAGGCCGCTCGCAGCGGCTTGGGCGGGATGTGTATCAGCATATTTACAACACTGCCCGTTCGGGCCGGGCAGGCTCTATTCCGTGGCCTGGGCTAGCGCGAACTGTTTCGGACGGTTAACACTCGGTGGGGCAATCTGCCGGCCTGTCGTCGAGCAGGCGTTGCACTGCGGCCAGCACCGTGGCGCGGCGGCCAGCCCAATCGCCGCGGATGATCTGCAAGGGTTGCCGGTGCTGCTCCAGCCATCGGCGGCTGTCTTCGAAGAACGTTCTTCGATCATCCAGTGCCGGCTGGCTGCGCTGGCCGTCGGCAATCCACGGCACGCCGTCGGGGCTGAGCAGCAGGTGCAGGTCGTAGCGGCGTGAAAGCAGCGCCGGTTCGAGCCAGTCAGGGCAATCGTGGAACAGTACCCGGCTCCACAGCATGTTGCTCAGCAGGTGGGTATCGAGGATGAGCAGGGGCGGCTGGCGACGGCGGGCGGCATCCTCCCAGGCCAGTTGCGCGGTGGCGATGGTAGCGATGTCGGCGTAGCAGGTATCGCGCTGCTGCTCATCGATGAAGTGACGGACATACTCACCCACCAGTTCACCGCCGAAATGCGCCTGGATTTCCGCGCCCAGCCAGCTTTTGCCACTGGATTCAGGGCCGGTCAGTACCAGGACCTTCATGCTGCGGCTACCAGGGCCGGATCCCGCCGCCATTCGCGCAGACCCTGGATCGCCAGCAGGGTGAACAGGGCGTAGAGCCCGGCGGCGAGGTACAGGCCCTGCCAGAGGAAAAGGCCGACGCTGACCAGGTCGACCACGATCCACAGCGCCCAGCACTGCACGCGCTTTTGCGCCATCCACCACTGCGCCACCAGGCTGAAGCCGGTGATGGTGGCGTCGATCCAAGGCTGTTGGCCATCGGTCCAGGTGCTCATGGCGGCACCGAGAGCGGCACTCATCAGCAGGCCCGCCAGCAGGCCAAGGCGGACCTGCGCCGGCGCCAGCAGGGTGACCTTGCGCGCCTCGCGCACGCTGTCCGGGCGCGTCCACTGCCACCAGCCATAGACCTGCAGCACGGCATAAACGCCTTGCAGGGCCATTTGCGAATACAGATGGTTGTCGCGCAGCAGCCAGCCGAACAGCAACACGCCCACCAGGCCGACCGGCCAGCACCAGAGGTTCTGTTTCACGGTAAGCCACACGGAGAAAGCGCTGAAGGCCACGGCGAGCCATTCGAGGCCGGACATCGGCGCTCCTTGTTACAAGCGGAAAAGAGGGGCGGATTGTACCTGCATGAGGCTTTTCTGACAGCGCTTGCCGGTAGGCAGGACTGACATTTTTGTCAGTTATCCATCCGAATGCTTTCTGTCAGGCTTCGCTCTGTGGCGTGGGTCAGTGGTTTGTCGTTTTCCTTTTCGCCTGGGACCTTTAATCCAGCATGCGAAGGAGACCCTTGCCATGCGAGCGACTGCCAGAAAAGCCCTGTTGTTATCGACGCTACCCTTGCTGCTGCCATGGACCGTGGCGCGGGCGGAGACTTGTGCGGAAACCGTGAAGTTTCTTCAGGAGATGTACCGCTACACACCGCGCATATGTCCTGACGGCGAGGCCGCCGACAGCTGTTCGGGAGTGACGTTGCGCGGGACCACCCGTGCCGACCCGGCGAAAGGCGAGGCCTGGAACGTTTGGGAGTCGAGCCCGCGCAGCAAGCAGCGGGGCACTGACTCGTATTCGTATATTCGTGCCGACATCAACTTCGCCGACCTCGCCGTGTACACCAATAACGGCTACATCATCGCGCCAAACGCCAATGTTTGCGCGGGTCAGCCGATTTCCTATACGCAGTGCGCCTACCCCAAGGACGGCTGGACCTATGACCGCACTGATCGAGGCTGCGGCGATAGCCCGCAAACCTCGATGACCGAAACCCATTGCCAGAATGTCGGTGTCAATAGCGGCCAGGCCTGGTGGGACCAATTCCGGCGCAACCAGACCCCGGACGGCGCCTGGGGGCCGCAACCGTACCAGATGCAATGCTCGTTCGACATGTCCAAAGCCCGGGGCAAGGCAGGGCGGGCCGAAGCCTTCGGCGACTTCATCGACGCCTACAAGCTTACCGGCGGCCGCGAATTTCTGATGGCCAACGAGATATTGAGGTCGAACGACCAGCCGCCCAACATCACAGCGTTCATGTACACCGACCCCGCCGGGCGCGCGGATGCACTCAAGAACCAGGCTGATTACTTCCGGGTCACGGGCAACTATCGGCCGGTCGTCCAGGTGATATTGCCCAAGTATCAGGGCGGACAAGTACAGTTCCTGTGCGATGGTCAGCAGATGGCTTTCCCGGGCTACAGCAAGACGGCGGGCTTCTGCCGGCCTGGCAAACCCTCCAGCCCGGGCTTTGGTGTACCCGGCTCGCCAGTACTGACACCGGCGCAATCTGCGGCCCAGGCGGCGCAGGCCGCACAACAGGCGGCCCAGGCGGCGCAACAGGCACAGGCTGCGGCCCAGGCAGCGCAAGCCCTTGCGGCTGCCCAGGCGGGGCAATCTTCCGGTCAGCTTCCACAGTCCTCGGGGCCGACGCCGCAATCTTCCGGTCAATATCCGCAGGTTTCCGGGCAATCACCTGCGCAGGTTGCTGCTCAGGCCGCCGCCCAGGCGGCGACCTTCGCCCAGTCTGCCGCCGCTGCTGCCCAGGCGGCGCAAACTGCTGCCCAGTCGGCCCAGGCGATACAGGCAGCTGCGCAGAGTGGCCAGATGACCCAGGCTCAGCAGGCCGCGCTGGCGGCAGCCCAGGCCCAGGCCGCGCAAAGTGCCGTGGCAGCGCAAACTGCAGCAGCCCAGGCCCAGGCGGCGGCTGCCGCTGCGGCGCAGGCGCAGACCGAGGCGGGCTACTGCAGGAAGTACATCGAAAGTGCCACCTGGGTACAACGTAACGAGCCGGGCTACGGGCTGATCTGGTCGTTGCAGGTCAAGCCGACGGAGTGCGCACGCCGGATGGGACCTGACCAGACCGACCGCGCGTATCGCGAACTGTACGAGATGTTCAAGACCGACCCGCGCTGGACCGAGAATATCAACCCTGGCTCCATGCGCCGGCAATTCGTCTGCCATCGCGTCGGCGTACCGGACAAGGAAGAGTGGAACCTCGAGCCGGCACGGCCCTACGTTTCCAGTGAGGCTTCGCTGAACTTACCGTACATCTGCAACCCGTTGCCGTCCGACGCCGGTAAATAGACCGGCCTGCCATGCCCCTGCCAGCACCCGCTGCCGGCAGGGGCATTTTCATGGGTCTGCGGTCGGCTGTGCGCCTGACCTGATATTTCTGTCAGTTTCGCCTGCCGACCGTTGCGCGCAGGTTGTGATTGCGACGTCGAGTTGTGGCTGTCCAGTCGTTGTTGCGTCGGATCAGTTATTCAATAGCTCCGGAGACAGGATGATGAACAGACGCATTAATGGATGGGTACTGGTGGCGGCATTGCCCTTGCTGCTGCAGACGACACTGGCGCTCGCGATGACCCAGTCCGAGCAGGCTGCCATGGCCGCAGCGCAAATGGAGGCCGCGCAAAATGCCGTGAATTCGGCGGCCCAGGCTCAGGCGGCGGCAGCCGCGGCAGCGCAGGCTCAGGGGGCGGCAACGGCCGCAGCGCAGGCGGGTTACTGTCAGAAGTACATCGAGAGCGCCACCTGGGTCCAGCGTGACGAGCCGGGCTACGGGCTGATCTGGTCGCTGCAGGTCAAGCCGACGGAGTGCGCACGCCGCATGGGCCCTGACCAGACCGACCGGGCCTACAGCGAGCTGTACGAGATGTTCAAGAACGATCCGCGCTGGACCGAACATATCAATCCAGGTTCCATGCGCAGGCAATTCGGTTGCCATGTGGTGGGTGTACCCTTCAAGGAGTACTGGAACCTCGAGCCGGCACGGCCTTACATTTCCCATGAGGCTTCGCTGCGTTTGCAGTTCATGTGCAACCCCCTGCCGTCCGACGCCGGAAAATAGACCGGCCAATCATGCCCCTGTCGGCACCCGCTGCCGACAGGGGCATTTTCGTGGGTGCGCCGGCGGTTTTTTTCACACCCGGAACTGCCCCAGCACATTCTCCAGATGCGCACTCAGCCGATTCAGCGCACGTCCCGACTCGCTCGAGTGCTGGGCGGCGAGGGTGGTCTCGCGGGACAGCCCTGCGGTTTCGGTGACGCTGCGGTTGATGTCTTCCACCACATGGGATTGCTGCAGGGTAGCGCTGGCGATCGAGGCATTGAGTGCGGTGAGGTTATGCAGCGCCTGGCTGATTGCATCCAGGCTGGCCCCGGCTTCACTGGCTTGCGCGACGGTCTCGCGGGAAACCTGGCTGCTGGCGTCGATGGCCTTGACCGCTGCTTCCGACTGGCCTTGCAGGTGTTCGATCATCGCCTGGATCTCGGCGGTGGACTGCTGGGTGCGCTGGGCCAGCAGGCGTACCTCGTCGGCGACCACGGCGAAGCCGCGGCCCTGTTCCCCGGCCCGGGCCGCCTCGATGGCGGCGTTGAGCGCCAGCAGGTTGGTCTGCTCGGCGATGGAGCGGATCACCTCCAGTACGCTGCCGATCCGCGTGCTCTGGCCGGCCAGGGCCTGGATCACCTGGACCGCTTCGTCGATGGTGCTCGAGAGTTCGTCGATCTTGCGCAGGCTGCCCTGGATGCTCTGTTGGCCCTGGCGAGCGCAGTCCTGGGCGGCGCTGGTCTCGCCGGAGGCCTGTTCGGCATGCTTGGCGACATCCTGCACCGCATAGCTGACTTCATTGATTGCCGTGGCCACCTGTTCCATCTGCTGCGATTGCTGTTCGCTGCACTGGCGGGTCTGCTCGGCGGTACTGCCGACGGCACCGGCGGAGCCGTCCAGTTCATGGGCGGCCTCGCGCAGGCGGCTGACCACCTGCTGCAGTTGCCCGGTAAAGGCGTTGAAATGCTGGCCGAGGCGGGTGATTTCGTCGTTGCCGTGGGTGTCGAGCCGGCGGGTCAGGTCGGCTTCGCCACTGGCGATGGTGGCCATGGCGTCCTCGGCTTCGCGCAGGGGCCGGACGATGCTGCGGGCAATCATGATCACCAGCAGGGCGAGGATCACCGCGATGCCGATGCCAACCAGCGAGGCGTCGCGCAACTGGCGGTAGAACTCGGCCTGCATGTCGTCGATATAGATGCCCGAGCCAATGACCCAGCCCCAAGGCTGGAACAGCTGGATATAGGAGGTTTTTTCCACCGGCTCGCTGGCGCCGGGCTTGGGCCAGCGGTAATCGATGCTGCCGGCGCCCTTGGCCTTGGCCAGCGCCACCATCTCGTTGAACAGGGCGAAGCCGTCCGGATCGCGAATCGCCGACAGGTCCTGGCCCTCGAGCTTGGGATTGGTCGGGTGCATGATCATCCTGGGGCCCAGGTCATTGATCCAGAAGTAGTCGTTCTGGTCGTAGCGCAACCCGCGCACGGCATTCATGGCGTGTTGCTGGGCTGCTTCGCGGCTGAGGGTCCCGGCGCTTTCCAGGCCCTGGTAATAAGCCAGGATGCCGGCGGCAGTTTCCACCACGTGGCGGGTTTTCTCGGCCTTGGCCTTGTACAGGTCGGTGTGGATCTGGTTGAGCATGAGCAAGCCGAGGGTCACCAGCATCGCTACGGCCAGCACCAGGATGAGCCACAGGCGCCGGCTGATCGACATACCGCGTAAAGTCTTCATAAAAGTGGCCTCGAGTTCTTGTTATTGTCACGAGCATCCAAGCACGCTTTGCCGCTTCTACCTACTCGACCAATGGATAAGTCGTTGATTCGGCAGGCTCCGTTGCGTACGACCGGGCAGCGTTTATCCGACGGGTCTGATAGGATCTCGGCCTTTGCGGGCCAAAACTGAAGGGTGCGCCGGCTTTTTTCTACGGCGCTCGGCGAGTCTGGGTCTCTAAACCAAGCAACGAATACTACAAAGGGGCATGCCGCGAGCATCGCCTCACGGGGGAATGATGGATTTTTGGACCGCCATGCAGGCAGTGATTCTCGGCATCGTCGAGGGTCTGACAGAGTTTTTGCCGATCTCCAGCACTGGCCACCAGATCGTCGTGGCCGACCTGATCGACTTCGGTGGTGAACGGGCGATGGCCTTCAACATCATCATCCAGCTCGGGGCGATCCTCGCGGTGGTGTGGGAATTCCGGCGCAAGATCCTCGATGTGGTGGTCGGCCTGCCGAAGCAGCGCCAGGCCCAGCGCTTTACCGCCAACCTGCTGATCGCCTTCTTCCCGGCGGTGATCCTCGGCGTCGCCTTTGCCGACTTGATCCATCATTACCTGTTCAACCCGATCACCGTGGCCGTGGCACTGGTGGTGGGCGGGGTGATCATGCTCTGGGCCGAGCGCCGCGAGCATGTGATCCGCGTCGAGGAAGTCGACGACATGCGCTGGACCGACGCCCTGAAGATCGGCTGCGCCCAGTGCCTGGCGATGATCCCGGGAACCTCCCGTTCCGGCTCGACCATCATCGGCGGCCTGCTGTTCGGCCTGTCGCGCAAGGCAGCCACCGAGTTCTCGTTCTTCCTGGCCATGCCAACCATGGTCGGCGCCGCCGTGTATTCGGGCTACAAATACCGGCACCTGTTCCAGCCGGATGATTTCATGGTCTTCGCCATCGGTTTCGTGGTCTCGTTCATCTTCGCCATGATCGCCGTGCGCGGCCTGCTCAAATTCATCGCTAGCCACAGTTACGCTGCGTTCGCCTGGTATCGCATCGGCTTTGGCTTGCTGATCCTGGCGACCTGGGTATTCGGCTGGGTCGATTGGTCGGTGGCCCAGGGGTGATGCGCTACCCGCGCCTGAAACTGGCCGCCTTCGTGGTGCTCTGCCTGCTGCCCGTGGGCGGAGCACTCAAGGTGGGGCTGGCGGGGCAGTTCTGGCTGCCGGCGCTGGCCTATCTGCTGGCGAGCCTGGTCTGTGCCGGGCTCTACTGGCATGACAAGCGCCAGGCACTGGCGCAGGGGCAGCGGATCCCGGAGAAGGTGCTGCATCTGCTCGAATTCCTCGGCGGCTGGCCAGGGGCGCTGGTCGGACAGCAGGCCTGGCGGCACAAGACGCGCAAGCTTTCCTACCAGTTGGTGTTCTGGATGATTGTGCTGATCCACCAGGCGATTTGGGTGGACTGGCTGTTTCTCGGGCAGTGGAAGCACATTTTCTGAGCCGCGCTCCTACAGGTCCCGGGTAAGCCCAGCCCGCAGCGCCTTCGGCAGTTTGCTCACCACCAACTGGTGCGAGCGGGTCAACAGATCCTCCAGTGTTTCCCTTCCCAAGGCATAAGGCCAGGCCACACTGATCCAGTGCGCTCGTGCCAGATACGGCGCCGGCCTGACCCCGGGCATATCCACGTAACCCACGAACAGGTCCTTGTCGACCTTGAACGACAATCCCGCGCCCGCCAGGTCCATGACCGCGAACATCTTGTTGCCGGCGACGGAGAACACTCGTACGCCGCCCCATTTGTAGTCTTCCCGGGCACCCGGCAAGCCCAGGCAGAAGGCTGCAACCTGTTCTTCGTTCAACTGCCGCTCAGACATAACGCTCTCCACATTCCTCGAAGGACGCCACCAGGTGATCGATCCAGGCCCGCACCGCTGGCAGCACACCGCGTCGATGAGGGTAGACCGCCTGCAGGAACCCGCTGGGCATCGACCAGTCCGGCAGCAGATTGACCAGTTCGCCCCGGGCCAGCTCTTGCTCGCAGTGCAGCAGGGGCAGGGCGGTGAAACCGAGGCCGGCCAGGGCGGCGGCCTTGCGCACGACGAAGTCGTCGATGGCCAGGCGCGCTTCCAGGGCCAGCTCTTCGCGCTTGCCGTTGCCATCGAGCAGGCGCAGGTGCACCAAGCGATCGGCCTCCACTGCGCCCAGGACGGGAAGCCCGGCCAGCTCGGACGGATGCCCGAGCGGGTGCGCGCGGGCGAAATCCGGCGATGCCACCAGTTGCATCTGTGCCCGGTTGAGGCGGCGGGTGACCAGGGCGGGGTCTTCGTCCCCGACATCACGGACGCGCAGCGCAACGTCGATGCCCTCGTTGATCAGGTCGACACGACGATTGACCAGGACCATCTCCAGTTGCACCTGCGGATACAAGGCCAGAAAGCGCGTGATGACGTCCGGCAGGAAGGCATGGGCCAGGCCGACCGGGCTCGATACCCGCAAGCGTCCACGGGGTTCGCTGGTCATGCTGGCCACCGCCTCGTCGGCCATTTCCGCCTCAAGCAGCATGGCCTGGCAATGCCGCAGGTAGCGCTCGCCCACGGCAGTCAGCTTGAGCTGGCGGGTGGTGCGTTGCAGTAGTCGAGTGCCGAGACGCTCTTCCAGCTCGGCGATGCGCCGCGACAGGCGCGACTTGGGAATGCCCAACTGGCGTCCGGCGGCGGCGAAGCCACCGGCTTCGACAACGCGGGCGAAGTAGAACAGGTCATTGAGGTCTTGCATGATTGTTCCATTGGTGGGACGAACTGGCGCGAATTCGCCATCTTATCACTCATTGATCATGCCGGTAGGATTCACTCCATCGTCACCGCTGACCCGCGGTCCTCACATCAGGGAGAATCCCATGAAGCTCTTGCATATCGATTCCAGCATCCTCGGCGACAACTCGGCTTCGCGCCAGCTGAGCCAGCAAGTGGTCCAGGCCTGGCAGGCCGCCGAGCCGGGTGTCGAGGTGATCTACCGCGACCTCGCTGCCGACGCCATCAGCCACTTCTCTTCGGCAACCCTGCTGGCCGCCGGTACCCCGGAAGAGGCCCGTGACGCCGCCCTGGCCCATGAAGCCAAGCTGAGCGCCGATACCCTGCAGGAGTTCCTGGATGCCGACGCCGTGGTCATCGGTGCGCCGATGTACAACTTCAGCATCCCCAGCCAGCTGAAAGCCTGGATCGACCGCATCGCCGTCGCCGGCAAGACCTTCCGCTATACCGAAGCCGGCCCTGAAGGCCTGTGCGGTAACAAAAAGGTGATCGTGGTGTCCACTGCCGGTGGCCTGCATGTTGGCCAGCCTACCGGTGTCGGCCATGAAGAATTCCTCAAGGTGCTCCTCGGCTTCATCGGCATCACCGATGTCGAGTTCGTCCGCGCCCACGGCCTGGCCTATGGCGAGGAGCCGCGCAACAGCGCAATCCAGGCGGCCCAGGCACAGATTGCCAACGAGCTGTTCGCTGCCGCCTGATCCTGCTGTCAGGAGTTTCATCCAGCTTTCATACGCTGCGTTTTGGCCCGCTCTATGCTTGGCATGGAGCGGGCCATCGCCGTTTGGATCAAGGTGAAACGAAAATGCAGGTTCTGCGGACGTTGCTGGTGCTTTCGCTGCTTGGGTGCAGCCTGCTGGTGCAGGCCGAACCGGCGCAGCACTGGAGTGTCGGCCTGCATCGCATGACGGTGCCCGATCCGCTGGACGGCCAGCCAATGCAGGTGCTGGCGTTCTATCCCTCCAGCGGCCAGCCCCATGTACGGCGTATCGATGGCTATCGGCTCAACGTGGCGGCCGAGGGGCCGGTGGTGATGGGGCGCTTCCCGCTGCTGGCGCTGTCCCACGGCAATACCGGCACGCCCATGGCCCTGCACGACCTGGCCAGTGCCCTGGCGCGGCGCGGCTTCGTGGTGGTCGCTGCGGTGCATCCCGGCGATAACAACAAGGACCACAGCCGTCTCGGCACCTTGAGCAATCTCTATGGCCGTCCTTTGCAGATCAGCGCGGCGATCACTGCCGCCCTCGACGATCCGCTGCTGGCTTCCGAGGTCAGCCCCGACCAGGTGGGCATGATCGGCTATTCGGCCGGCGCCGAGACCGCCTTGATCCTTTCCGGAGCACGCCCCGACCTGCAGCGCCTGCGGCGTTACTGCCAGGAGCGTCCGCAGGATGCCGATGCCTGCACCCGGCAGGGTGAGCTGATCGCCGATCGCGACGACCTGCTCCCCGAAGCCGACCCGCGGATTCGCGCATTGCTGTTGATGGCCCCGCTGAGCCTGAGCTTCGGGCGCCAGGCGCTGGCGGACGTCAAGGTGCCTTCGCTGATCTACAGTGGCGATCATGACCAGTTGCTGGCCGTGGACAAGAACGCCGAGGCCCTGGCGCGCAAGCTGCCGGTGACGCCCAACTACCGCCGCCTGGAAGGTGCGGGACATTTCGTCTTCATGTCACCTTGCGATGAGGTGCAGCGGGCGCGGATGCCCGCCCTGTGCACCGATGCCGAAGGTGTCGATCGCCTTGGCATCCACCTGTCGCTGCAGTCGGAGGCCTCGCACTTCTTCAACAAGGCCTTGGGCGTTTCCGCTCGCGCCGGCCTACATACCGCCGGTAACTGAGCGGCGCAACAGCAGCGTCACCAGCGCCACGCCGAACAGCGAGAGCAGCGCCGCCACGCAGAAGATCCAGGCATAGCCCAAATGGGCGGCGACGAATCCCATCACCGGCCCGGCGATCGCCAGGGCCAGGTCGAAGAACACAGCGTAGGCGCCAAGCCCGGCGCCGCGACTGGTGGTCGGCACTTGCCGGATCGCCTCTACCCCCAAGGCCGGATACACCAGCGACAGGCCGAAGCCGGTCAGGCCGGCGCCAACCAGGGCCAGCACCGGCGAGGGAGCCAGCCAGAGCAGCGCAAGGCCCAGGGTCTCGACGGTCATGCAGGCGATAGCCACGCGGTAGCCGCCCCATTGGTTGACCGCGTTGACGAACAGCAACCGCGCGCAGATGAAGCACACGCCAAATGCGCTCAGGCACCAGGCTGCGCCGCTCCAGCCGCGCTCCAGATAGAAGAGGGTGACGAAGGTCGTCAGGGTGCCGTAGCCGATCGACGCCAGGGTCAGGGCCAGGCCGCACGGTGCGACACGGCCGAAGGCGGCCCAGAACGGCAGGCGCTCGCCACGCACGACCGGCAGCGAAGGCTGGCTGCGGATCACCAGCAAGGCGATCAGCGCCAGCACGGTCAATGCCAGGCCGATGCTCCAGAAACCGCTCTCGCCGGCGATGAACACCCCGACCGGTGCGCCGATGGCAATGGCACCGTAGGAGGCGATGCCGTTCCAGCTGATCACCCGTGCCGTGTGCTCGGCGCCGACCTGGCCGATGCCCCAGCTCAGGGTACCGACGCCGATCAGCCCCTGGGCCACCCCCAGCAGCACCCGACCCACCAGCAACAGCATCAGGCTCAGCAGCGGCAGGTTGACCACCAGCGCCGACGCCCAGGTCAGCAGGCCGGCCAGGGCAATGCCGATCAGACCGTAGGCGATGGACCGCCGCGTCCCCAGGCTGTCCGCCAGGCGCCCGGCCATGGGCCGGCTGAGCAGGGTGGACAGGTACTGGATACCGATGACCAGCCCGGCTACCACGGCGCTGTAGCCGAGCACATCGTGGACATGGCCGGGCAATACCGCGATCGGCAGGCCGATGCAGATAAAGGCTATGAAGGTGTAGAAGACGATCGAGAGAATGCGCAGGGTGATGGATAGCGACGAGGGCGAAGCGGAGGGTGCGGCAGGCATGGGGTTTCGTTCGCAGGCAAGCGGTTGACGTCTTGCATCATGGCTGCGTGCGGAAATAAAAGAAAGCAGGCTAACGAATTAATCGATCAGCTGTTGCTCAAGTCCCGGCATGTGGGACTGCCGTTGGGGCCGCAAAGCGGCCCCATGGGTTTATCAGACCACGACGCCCTGGCTGCGCAGGTAGTCGTCGTAGGTGCCGCTGAAGTCCACCACACCATCCGGGCTCAGCTCGATGATGCGGGTGGCGAGCGACGACACGAACTCGCGGTCGTGGCTGACGAAGATCAGCGTGCCCGGGTAGTTTTCCAGGGCCAGGTTGAGCGCCTCGATGGATTCCATGTCCAGGTGGTTGGTCGGCTCGTCCATCACCAGCACGTTGGGCTTTTGCAGGATCAGCTTGCCGAACAGCATGCGGCCTTGCTCACCACCGGAAATCACCTTCACCGACTTGAGGATCTCGTCGTTGGAGAACAGCATGCGCCCGAGGGTACCGCGGATCACCTGTTCGCCCTGGGTCCACTGGCCCATCCAGTCGAACAGGCTGACGTCGTCCTCGAAGTCGTGGGCGTGGTCCTGGGCGTAGTAGCCGACTTCGGCACTTTCGGTCCATTTCACGCTGCCGGCGTCCGGCGCCATTTCGCCGACCAGCATGCGCAGCAGGGTGGTCTTGCCGATACCGTTCGGGCCGATTACCGCAACGCGCTCGCCGGCTTCGACGGTGAAGCTGAAGTTCTTGAACAGTTGCTTGTCTTCGAAGCCCTTGGAGACTTTCTCCAGGGTCACCGCCTGGCGGTGCAGCTTCTTGGTCTGTTCGAAGCGGATGAACGGGCTGACCCGGCTCGACGGTTTGACCTCGGCCAACTGGATCTTGTCGATCTGCTTGGCGCGGGACGTGGCCTGCTTGGCTTTCGAGGCGTTGGCCGAGAACCGGCTGACGAAGGTCTGCAGTTCGGCGATCTGCGCCTTTTTCTTGGCGTTGTCGGCCAGCAACTGCTCGCGGGACTGGGTCGCGGCGGTCATGTACTCGTCGTAGTTGCCCGGGAACAGGCGCAGCTCGCCATAGTCCAGGTCGGCCATGTGGGTGCAGACCGAGTTGAGGAAGTGACGGTCGTGGGAAATGATGATCATGGTGCTGTTGCGCGCCGTGAGGATGTTTTCCAGCCAGCGGATGGTGTTGATATCCAGGTGGTTGGTCGGCTCGTCGAGCAGCAGCACTTCCGGATCGGAGAACAGCGCCTGGGCCAGCAGCACACGGAGTTTCCAGCCGGGTGCGACTTCGCTCATCGGCCCGAAATGCTGTTCCAGCGGGATACCCAGGCCCAGCAGCAGCTCACCGGCGCGGGATTCGGCGGTGTAGCCGTCCATCTCGGCGAACTCGGTTTCCAGCTCGGCGACGGCCATGCCGTCTTCCTCGGTCATCTCCGGCAGCGAATAGATGCGGTCGCGCTCGGCCTTGACCTTCCACAGTTCCTCGTGGCCCATGATCACGGTGTCGATCACGGTGAACTGCTCGTAGGCGAACTGGTCCTGGCGCAGCTTGCCGAGCCGGGTGTTGGGTTCGAGCATGACCTGGCCAGCGCTTGGCTCCAGATCGCCGCCGAGGATCTTCATGAAGGTGGACTTGCCGCAGCCATTGGCGCCGATCAGGCCGTAGCGATTGCCGTTGTTGAACTTGACGGAAACGTTCTCGAACAGCGGTTTGGCGCCAAACTGCATGGTGATATTGGCTGTTGAAATCAAAGTGCTTACCTATCAGTAACTGGGGTGACGCCTTGCAGCCCGGGGCAGACGCGTTCGTCCGCCGTGCGTCGGAGGCACGTCAGGACCGGGCTGTCGAGGAGGTGAAGGCGGGGGTAGGGCCGGATTTTGGCGCGCATTGTCGCACAGCTTGCAGGGGAGTTGCATGACGGTGTTGCGCGACCGCTGGCAATTGCCGGTCGGCCTTGGCCTGGACGGTCATTCGATCTGCTTGACCAGCAACCGGCCTTCGTCGAGCCGGGCCCGCTCGCTCCACGAGACGATATGGCTCGCCTTGTTCCAGCGCACCTTGCTGATCCCGCTTGCCCCGGCCGTGGCCATCGCTTCGTCGATGCAGCGCAAGCCCACGGTCGCCCCGGCGCAGGTACCGTCGATCAGCAAGGCGGTCTTCCAGGCTTCCAGCCAGTTCATGCCGCTGTGGTTGGTCACCACGACTTTCTTCAGGCCGTTCTTTACATAGTGGATTTCGTACTTGTCCTGCATATCCCTTCCATGGGCCTTTCGCGCAAGGGCTTACTTTAACCTCGTGGCAGTCGGAATAGAGCGCTCAAGGTGAAAAATGCCAGCATCGTTTACAGTCCCGGCACCCTGTAGTTAACTGGACAACCGATCTGCCGAGAAAAACGACCGTGCCCCTGCGTTTCCGGCCTGTCCAGGCCAGCGACATCCCGATCATCTGTGGTTTCGCCCAGTCTGCCGATGAGGCATTTTTCTTCTTCCCCAGATGCACCTGGCCCCTGACCTCCGAGCAATTGTCCACGGCGATCGCCCAGCGCAGCGATTCCAGCGTGGTGGTCGAGGGGGACGAGGTGCTGGCGTTCGCCAACTTCTACCAGTGGGAGCAGGGCGGTACCTGTTCGCTGGGCAATGTACTGGTGGCGCCTGCTGCCCGGGGCCGTGGCGTGGCGCGCTACCTGGTCGGGCAAATGATGGAGGTAGCGCGCAGTCGTCATCAGGCCCGTGAAATGAAAGTGTCGTGCTTCAATCACAACACTGCCGGCCTGTTGCTATACCCGAAGCTTGGCTTCGTACCCTTCGGCATCGAGGAGCGCCAGGACCAGGACGGTCGTCGTGTCGCCCTGGTGCAGATGCGCCAGGCGCTTTGATCGCCATGATCCAACACCCGGGAAACAGCCCCATGCATGATGAAGACGAACTCCATGAGCCGGAGCACGACCACCTGCTCGATCACGAATTCCACGACCACGAGGAAGGCGAGGCATACGCCGACCCGATGTTCGATGACGTCGATGACGTCGATGAAGACGAGGAGTATGGCCTGGATGTGCTGGACGACGAGGACCACGAAGATCACCTGGACGATTGATCCCCGGCGCCCGGCTTAATGGCGGAAGCGCGGTAACGGCCTGTCGAGCGAGAGGGTGATGAGGGTACGTTTCACCAGCACTTCATCCGCTTCCACCGCCCGCAGGCTCTCGCGGATCCTGCCCGCGGCAGGCAGGTCGCCCTGGCTGTCGATCCAGTCGGCGATGTCCTTGCAGGCGCTGGCCAGGCGCTCCTGGCGATGGTTGATGAGGGTGAGCAGGGTTTGAATGTGTTTGTCGGACATGACTCTTCCTCCTGTAAGCGATTTCAGTGTAGCAGCGCCATGGAACCGGAGTGGTGATATGAGCAGGGTGATTCGACTAAGCCGCAACCTTGAAGGCCGCGATCTGGCGGTGGGCGATGTCCATGGGCATTTTTCCCGTTTGCGCGAGGCGCTGGAGCAGGTGGCGTTCGATCCGCTACGGGACCGCCTGTTCAGCGTCGGCGACCTGGTGGACCGCGGCCCGGAGTGCGAAGAAGCCCTCGACTGGCTGGCGCAGCCGTGGTTTTACGCGGTGCAGGGCAATCACGAAGCTCTGGCGATTTCCCACGTGCGTGGCGAGTGGCTGGACTACCGCCTGTACCTCGCTGCGGGTGGCGGCTGGTTTCTCGATCTCGAGGAAGCCGAGCAACTGCGCTTTGCCGAAGCCTTCGAGCAACTGCCCCTGGCCCTTGAGGTGGACACGGCGCTGGGCCCGGTCGGTCTATTGCACGCCGATTGCCCGCTGGGGCGCTGGCGCGATCTGCTGCCCTTGCTTGAGCAATCCGCGGTTCCGGAGAAGATCCGCGAGGTCTGCCAATGGTCGCGTCTGCGCTTGAAGGAAGAGAACACCCGCGGCGTCGATGATCTGCGCGCGCTGCTGGTCGGGCATACGCCGGTGCCGGACGTGAAGGTGCTGGGCAATGTCTGGCATATCGACACCGGCGGCTGGGCCAACGGCCATTTCACCTTGCTGGACCTGGCGACCCTGATGCCTGCCTAGCCTATACGGCGCCTCCACACGGCAGATTGCTGCAAGCCATGCAGTAATGAAGTGCAATTTCACGGTCTTGTTGCCCGGTGAGGCAGTTTTCATACTCCGGTCATCAACGACAGTTGCCTGGACGGGCAAGGAGAACCGCAATGCCTCACGCAATACGTTTCAGCCAGCCCGGTGCCCCGGATGTTCTTGAGCTGCATGAAGTGGCGGAGTCGGCACCTGGTCCCGGCGAGGTATGGCTGGAGCAGGAGGCCATCGGCGTCAACTATCTGGATGTCACCCAGCGCAAGGGTGCGGTACCCGTGCTGCTGCCGGGCGGGCTCGGGCTGGAAGGCGCGGGCCGGGTCGCGCGGGTCGGGGCAGGGGTGGGCAATGTCGCGGTAGGCGATCGGGTCGCCTACGCCACCGGTCCCTTGGGCGGCTACGCCAGCGCCCGGCGGTTTCCCGCCGAGCGCCTGGTCAAACTGCCGGACTCGGTCAGCTTCGACGATGCCGCAGCCGTGCTGTTCAAAGGCATCACTGCCCAGTACCTGCTCACGTCCACCTACGCCGTAGGGCCGGGAACCACGCTGTTGCTCTACGGCGTCGCCGGTGGACTGGGTTCGCTCATGGCGCCCTGGGCCAAGGCTCTGGGCGCTCGGGTGATCGGCGTAGTTTCGCGTTCTTCCAGCGTCGACAAGGCCCGTGCCCTCGGTTGCGATGAGGTCCTGGTTTTCGATCCGCAAACCCTGGCTGGCGATGTCGCGCGCATCACCCACGGACGCAAGGTGGACGTGGTCTACGACCCGATAGGCCGTCTCTCCTTCGAGGCCTCCCTCGACAGCCTGCGCCCGCGCGGCCTGATGGTCTCCTTCGGCGCTTCCAGCGGTGCGCCGGCGCCGGTGGAAATGGCCACCCTCAACAGCAAGGGCTCGCTGTTCATCACCCGGCCTTCGCTGGCCGCCCATACCGCCACGGCCGAGGAATACCAGGCCCGCGCCGCCGACGTGCTGGCTGCTCTCGAGGCGGGTATCATCAGCCCGCGCATCTGGGCCCGCTACCGACTGGCCGATGCCGCCCAGGCCCACGCCGACCTGGAATCCGGACGATCCTCGGGAGCGATCATTCTCACGCCATGAACCTCGATTTGCTGGACAACCCGCACAGCGATGAAATCGCCGCGTTCCTTGCCGTTGCCGCGCAAGGTTCCTTCGTTGGCGCCGGGCGTCTGCTGGAGCGCCATCCCTCGGTGATCTCCAAACGCGTGGCGGCGATGGAAAAGCGCCTCGGCGTGCGCCTGATCGAGCGCTCGACCCGCCAGGTGCGGGTCACGCCGACCGGCGAAAAACTCGAACAGCGCCTGCGCGCCGCCCTCGGCATGATCGCCGAAGCCGAGCAACAAGCCATTTCCGGTGCCGCCGAGGTGCGCGGGGTATTGCGCCTGGCCCTGCCGGCAGCCATGGGGCGCCTGTGCATCGGGCCCATGTTGCCGGAGTTTCTCGACGCCTGGCCGCAGGTGTCCATCGTCGCCGACTACAGCGAACGCCTGGTGGACATCATCGAGGAGGGCTTCGACCTTGCCATTCGCATCGGTGAGCTGGAGGACAACCGCCTTATCGCCCGGAAACTCTGCGATCACCGGCGGATTCTCTGTGCGTCGCCGGAGTACCTGCAGCGCCGCGGCACGCCCCGGCGACCGCAGGACCTCGGCGAGCACAACTGCCTGCGTTTCAGCGGCCTGGCTTCCTTTCCGCAATGGCGGCTGTATGCGGGCAGCGAGCAATGCACGGTGACGCCCAAGGGCAACCTCACTGCCAACGACAGCGAATCGCTGCTGGCTGCCGCCCGCAGCGGCGCCGGAATCCTCGGCGCGGGGGAATGGCTGATGAGCCGTGACCTGGCAGCGGGGCGGCTGGTACAGGTGTTGCCGCAATGGCAACTGGACCCGACTGGCGGGGTCTACCTGGTACGGCCCTCGGCGCGTTTTCCGGCGGCGACGGTGCTGGCGTTCAAACAGTGGATCGAGGGGCGGTTCGAGCCAGTTGCGCCCTGGCTCAAGGCGTGAGTGATGGCCTCATCGCTGGCAAGCCAGCTCCCACAAGGTTCGGCGGTACTTACGCGATACCGGCGATGAGGTCCTTGAGGTCAGCCTGAAAAACCTGTTTCAAATAAAATGCATTCTCATTTACACTCCGGCCCCGGCATCCCTTCTCAGGCAGAGCACCGTGCAGGCCGATCCCCCGCAACCCACGCTGTTGTCCACGCTGGTCCGTCATTACGACGAACTGGTGGAGCACATCCGCCGTCGCTTCGGCGAGCGCGGTTTCGCCCGCGAGGTGGTCCACGATGTCTGCGTGCAACTGTTGGAAAAGCAGGAAAAGCAAGGCGTACGCAGCCCGCTTGCGCTGCTGCGCAAGATCGCCCACGACAATGCCGTTGGCCGCTACCGTGGCGAGCGCCGCCGCCAGCGCTGGCTCGTCACCGTTGCCGAATTGCCGGAGGTGGAGGCGCAGATCCCCAGCCAGGAACGCCAGCTCGACGCCAGCCAGGCCCTCGACCGCCTGGTCCGGGCCATCGAAAGCCTGCCACCGCGCTGCCAGATGGTCTTCGTGATGCACAAGCTCCATGAACTGCCCCAGGCCGAAGTCGCCGAGCGCCTGGGCATTTCCCTGAAAACCGTGGAAAAGCACCTGCGCCTTGGCATGGCGGCGTGCCGTGAGTACCTGGCATGAGCGAACGCAACAGCCGTCCCGACAAGTTTGCCGAGGAAGACCAGGTCATTGCCCGCCTGCGCGAAGAACTCAAGCAGCGCTTCCCGATGCCCGACCCCAAACCGCGCAACAAGCGCACCCGTATCCTCGGTACCGGCCTGTTGTCACTGGCGGTGCTCGCGACCCTGGCGTGGCTGGACCCGGCCTATCGCAGCGAGCACTACCTGACACGGGTCGGCGAACGGCAGACCCTGAACCTGGTCGATGGCACCGTCGTCACCCTCGACGCTGCCAGCGAAGTTGCGGTCAGTTGGCACCTGTTCAGCCGGCGTAGTGAACTGCAACGTGGCCAGGCGCTGTTCGAGGTGGCGCCGCGGGTATACCGGCCCTGGCTGGTCGATGCTGGCCAGGCCAGCGTCCGGGTGGTCGGGACGCGCTTCAATGTCGATCGCCACGCAAGCGAAGTACGTGTCAGCGTCGCCGAGGGCCGCGTCGCGGTCGCTGCAGGCGGCGCTGAACGGGAGCTGCTGCCGGGTCAGCAGGTGCGCGCGAGCAACGCAGGGCTCGGTGCCCTGGTCGCTGTCGATGCCAACGCGGTTGGCGCCTGGCAAGGCGGGCAACTGGTGTTCCAGCGCACCCCGCTGCGCGAAGTGCTCGATACCGTCCGCCGCTACCGGGACAAACCGGTGCATCTGCAGGACCCGAGTCTCGCCACGCTGCCGGTTTCCGGCGTATTCGACAGCGCCCAGGTCGAGCGCTTGCTGGCGTTGCTGCCGAGCATCCTGCCGGTCCAGCTGGGTACGGCGGCCGACGGCTCGGTGCTGATCAGCCCACGCGGGAAAAAATAATTTTAAGCGCGGGGTAGGGTTGCGTGCGGCGGCTGGCGGCTATCTCCATGACCCTTTTCACTTCATGGAGAGCCTTGCGTGAGTCAGTCCCCGTTGTCCCTGTCGTTGCTGGCCGCCGGCCTGTTGACCAGTTCGTTCGCCCTGGCCGGACCGGCGCCGCAGGCGTTCGATGTTCCTGCCGCAGCGCTGGAGCAATCCCTGAACACCCTGGCCCGCCAGGCCGGGGCGCAGATCCTCTTTGCCAGCGATGTCACCAGCGGCAAGCAGGCTCCTGCATTGAAAGGCAGCTATACCCTGGAGCAGGCCCTGGAGCGGCTGCTGGGCAGTAGCGGCTTGAGCGTGCAGGCGCAGGGCGAGCGGACCTTCGTGGTGGTGCCCGGCGCGGCCGGCGTTGCGGCCCCCGCATCCGCAGTCATGGAGCTCTCCAGCCTGGAAATCACCTCGTCGCGCACCAGCAGCAGCCTGGTACCGCAGGCGCGCCAGGTCAGCGAGATCGAGCGCGAGCAGCTCGAGCAGTTGCGCGAAGTCTCCGACAGCCTGGCCACGGTGCTGGCCAAAAGCGTCCCGGGAATGGCCGATTCCAGCCGCACCATCACCGACTACGGCCAGACCCTGCGCGGGCGGACCATGCTGGTGCTGGTGGACGGCGTGCCCCTCAATACCAACCGCGACTCCTCGCGCAACCTGGCCAATATCGATCCGGCGCTGATCGAGCGGGTCGAAGTGATCCGCGGCAGCAGCGCGATCTACGGTGCCGGCGCCACCGGCGGGATCATCTCCATCACCACTCGTCCTGCGGGGGGCGAGAATCGCGCGCAAACCAGCCTGCGAGCCGAGTCGCCGCTGAGCCGCCTGGGCAGCGACGGCCTTGGCGGCCAGTTGCAGCAGCATCTCTCCGGTTCCGAGGGCCAGGTGGATTACGCGCTGGACTTCGGTGCCCGGCATATCGGCGCTTCCTATGACGCCAACGGCCAGCGCATCGCACCTGAACCGAGCCAGGGCGACCTGTTCGACTCCAACACCTGGAACATCGGCGGCAAGCTCGGCCTGCGCATCGACGACGAGCAGCGCATCCAGCTCTCCGCCAGCCACTACAACGCCGATCAGGACAGCGACTTCACCTCCGACCCCAGCGTGGCACGCCTGCCGCCTGGGTCGGTGCCGGCCCAGGCGCTGTCGGGGCTGTCGCTGGACGAGCAGAACCAGATCAGGAACACCCTGGTCAACCTTGAATACGCCCATGCCGACGTGCTCGGTGGCACCCTCAACGCGCAGCTCTACTACCGCGACTATTTCACCCGTTTCACGCCGTTCGATGCCCGGGGCGTGGCGACCCGCGGGCGCAACGTCGACCAGGTGATGCAGAACAGCGAAGTCTTCGGCAGCCGCGTGACCCTGCGCACCCCGCTGGGCCAGGCAGGCGCTACCGAACTGCTCTGGGGGGCGGATTTCAACCAGGAACGCAGCGACATGCCGATCGACATCTTCGACCCGCGCCAGTACGACGCCAGCGGCGGCCGGGTCTACGACAAGATCGGCCGGCTCACCTACATGCCCGACCTGACCACCCGCAGCCTCGGCGGCTTTGCCCAGTTGCAGCATCGCTTCAACGAGCAGTGGTCGATGGAAGGCGGGGTGCGCTACGAGTACGCCACGGCCCGCTACGACGACTTCGTACCGCTGTCCGAATCCACCGCGGCGGCGCCGGCGACCGTGGCCGGCGGCGAGATCAACTACGACGCCGTGCTTTCCAATATCAGCCTGACCTGGTCGCCCGTCAGCGGGCAGGAGCTGTACGCGGCCTTCAGCCAGGGCTTCCAGTTGCCGGATATCGGCGTACAGGTGCGCAATGCCCGGCGCGGTTTCGATATCGATTCGTCGAACCTGGAGCCGGTCAAGACCAATAACTATGAACTGGGCTGGCGCGGTGCCGTCGGCGAGCAGACCCTGGCCAGCCTGGCAGTGTTCTACACCACCTCGAAGCTGGGCGACGTGCAGAGCTTCAACAACGGCCTGATCCTGACCCGTACCCAGGAGCGCATCTACGGCATCGAAGGCAGCGCCGACTGGCTGACCGACGACGAGCGCTGGGGCGCAGGCGGCACCGTCAGTTGGCTGAAAGGCCGTGAGAAACCGGACAACGGTGATTGGCAGGACATGACCGGCTACCGCATCCCGCCGCTCAAGGTCACCGGCTACCTGCAATACAAGCCGGACGAAGACTGGAGCCATCGCGCGCAACTGACCTGGTTCGATGGCCACGACTACCGCCTGGATGGCGTGGCCAGCTTTGGCCGGCGCAAGGTGGATGGCTATGCCACGGTGGACCTGGTCAGCCAGTACCAGGTCACGGCCAACGACAAGGTCAGCCTGGGTATCCAGAACCTGTTCAACCGCGACTATTACCCGCAGTACAGCCAATTGATGCGCAGCAGCACCAACACCAGCCACCTTCCGGCGCCGGGGACGGTGTTGACGGTGGGGTATAGCCACGACTGGTAAAGCACCGCAAGACCTGTGGGAGTGCGCTCAGTCTTGTCGCGCGGAGAACAGGTCTAAAGCACGACTCGGACTCTGTGGGAGCGGGTTCACCCGCGATTGCGACGGTGAATTCGCTACCCGTAATCGCGGGTGAACCCGCTCCCACAGGGACCGCGTCGAATCGGAATCGTGTGGCTCGCCAGCTTGACGCCATCCACCACCGCCACTCACTCTGGCCTCCTTGCCCAAGGAGCCCGCCATGGACCTGTCCACCCTCGCACTGTTCATCCCTGCCTGCTTCGCCCTCAACATGGCCCCGGGGCCGAACAACCTGTTGTCCCTCAACAACGCCAGCCGCTACGGCTTGCGTACCGCCTGTGTTGCCGGCATTGGCCGCTTGTTCGCCTTCGCCGGCATGATCCTGCTCGCTGCCCTGGGGCTGGCGGTGGTACTGCACACCAGTGAATACCTGTTCCTGGCGATCAAGGTGCTGGGTGCGTTCTACCTGTTCTACATCGCCTGGCAGCTCTGGCGCGCGCCGGTGGGTGAGGGCGGGGTGATCGTCGAGCGCAAGGGCGGAGTACTGAAGCTGGCGCGGCAGGAGTTTTTCGTCGCAGCGGGCAATCCGAAAGCCATCCTTATCTTTACTGCATTCCTGCCCCAGTTCGTGTCGATGAACAGCGCCGTCCCCGTGGGCGAGCAGTTCCTCTGGCTGGGGGTGATGTTCCTGCTACTGGAGTGGTTTGCCATCGCTATCTATGCCTGGCTGGGGGCGTATCTGCAGCGCTGGTTCAACCAGCCGGGGCCGCGGCGATTGTTCAATCGGCTGAGTGCAGGGCTGCTGGGTTGCGCAGGGTTGGGGTTGCTGGCGGCACGGCGGGCATGAGCAAGCACACTTAAAAAGAACCGGCCGAGCCTGGAAGCCCGGCCGGGGAGCGCACTTACCAACTGATGCGCAGGCCGAGGTTGCCGGCGATATCCTCGCGCTGCCGGCCATCGAGGTTGGCGGCGTAGCTGACGCCGGTATACACGCTTACCGCCGGACTCAGCCTGGCACTGACGCCAGCGCCGACATCCATCCAGGTGGCCTGCTGGTCGGTCTTGATGGTGTCGACGTCATCGAAGGTGAGCCGGTCCTCGCCGCTGAAGCTGTGCAGCACATTGGCCCGCACGTAGGGTTCCAGCGGCACTCCGCCGGCCTCGTAGCGGCCCTTGAGACGGGCGCCGAGACGACCGGTCCAGTTGGTGTCGCTGTCCTGGCGGATCTCCGAAATGCCGTCGTTCTGCCGGTCCAGCGAGACTTTCTGGCCGACCAACTGCGCCTGGGGCTCCAGCACCCAGTCGTTACCCAGGCCGATGGGGAAGCCGGTTTCCACCGACAACGCGGTGGAATGCCCCTTCAGGTCGATCTGCAGCCCGCGGTCGGAACGGGCGCGGCCGTCCAGATGGGTGTACTGCGCAACCACGTCGACATACCACTGCTGCGGTCCGATCAGGGTCCAGTAGGCGCCGACGCTGTCGCCATCGAGCTTCATATTGCCTGCCGCGCTGTCCTCGAAACCGAGTGCGAAGCCGCGGAGATCGCCGGTCAGGCGGGTGTGCGCGACATACAGGCCGACCCGCTGGCCATAGCCACTGTCGTCGTCGCTGCCATACAGGTCGTGGCCGACCTGGAAACCGCGCAGGTTGCCATCCAGGCTCGGCGCGACATCACCGCTCCACTGCTGGCGCAAGTGATCGCCATACATCCGGGCCCACCCCGCGGGTACCGCGCCTTTCTCGGTGAGCAGGCCCTGTTCGCCCTGGCGTTCGTGGAAGGTGCCAAGGGTGCTGCGCCCGACCAGCGCCGCAGCTCGATTGGCGACGGCGTACACCGGCACCTCCTGGCGATACAGGGGGATGCTTTCGCCGGCCACCGGTTCCGGCAGTGGCGGGGTGCCGACGGCAGCGACCGGTGCCGGGACAGGCGGTATCGGCTCGGGTGTCGGGTTTTCCGGCGTCGGTTCGGGCACGACGACGGCGGCTGGCGCAGCCACCACCGAGGAGCGCAGGTACCAGCTTTGCGTGCTGTCGGCAGTCACGCCGCCCTTGAACAGGTAATACTCGTACGCGCCAACCGACAGCCGCTGGCCGAGCTGGAACGCGCTGGCGGTACTGGTTACCCCGCTTGCGGCTTCCACCACCTGGATGCCGTTGGCGCTGGTAAGGGCACCGGCGCCGCCAAGATTGTTGACCAGCAGCGTGGTGGTGCCGCTGATGCTGGCTTGGTTGACCACCAGGCGATCCGACGCCGCGCCGTCACCGCCGAGCACGCTGTTGAGCTTCAGGCGACCGTTGTTGCCGATGTAATTGCCGTTGATGGTCAGGCGTCCGGCGCCATCCCCGCCGCTGCTCAGGTCGATCAGGCCGGCGTTGTCGACCGTGGCGTTCTGCCCGGCGCTGAAGGTGCCGACGATGCCGCTGCTGGAAACCAGGCTGCTGCTGGCGTCGATTGCCAGGGTGCCGACCTTGCTGACCGCATCACCCAGGCTCAGGGTGCTGTTGAGAGTGCCCTGCGAGCCATTGCGCAACTGGATGGTTTCCCACAGGAAGTAACGCGGGTCGAGGGTCGCCTTGCTGTTGTCCAGCGTCAGCACATCGTTGCCAAGGTCGCCGTTGAGTTGCGTGAACACGGACAATTGCGTGTCGGTGAGGTTGCTCAGCAGTGCGTTGTCGTCGCCCACACCCATTTGCAGCGAGCCATGGACCAGGCCGCCGTCACGCCACACCAGCCTGTCGTTGCCGCTGCTCAGCAGCACGTTGCCGCCGACATCGCCGCCGCTGATGGTGACGCTGTCGTCGCCGCCGCTGACACTGATGTTCCCGCCAATGGTGCCATTGCCGAGAATGATGGTGTCACGGCCGAAGCCGGTGACGAGGTTGCCGTCGATGGCCCCGCCGGACATGTCGAAGAGGTTGTCGTCCAGCTTCATATCGACCCGGCCGATGCGGCCGCCACTCATCCTGGCGATGTCGCCCGAGTCGAAGCCGCCAATGATACGTCCGCCGCTCATCTCGAAGACATCCAGGCCTTCGCCCTGGTCCAGGGACTGGATCTGTCCGCCGGTCATGATGAAGGTGTCGATGCCGTCACCCATGACCACCGCACCCCCTATGGTCCCGGAATGCATCTCGATGCGATCGTTGCCAATGCCCAGGTTCACGGCCCCGGTGATGTTGCCGCTGCCACCGGCGGGAAGGGTCAGGGTGTTGTTGCCGGTCAGGTCGGTCAGTGAAGCGGCGCTGCCGCTGTCGCAGGTGTAATTGTTGTCGCCGGTATCCGGGCCGAAGGTGCAGGCTGCGTTGGCCTGGCTGGTGGGGAGAATTGCCGAAAGAGCAGTGAGGGTCAGCAACAGAGGTGTACGCATACGTTGTTTCTCCATGGAAGATCAACGGCCAGGTACTGCCTCGATCCAGCGCCCGCTGGACGATGTCATAGCGATACAGGGCATTGCATGTCCGGACAACTGGCAAAAATGCTAGGTCGACGTAAAAAGCCGTACGGCTTATCGGGAAAAGATCTGACGAGGGCCGGACACTTGGCCTAGGATTCACAACGCGCCGCAAGCATGGAGCTGCGGTCCCTCAACTGCCCGGGAGTCATGGACATGCTATCTACGCTGGAACTGCGCGATATCATCGAGAAGAGTTTCTTGCCGGTTCGTTGCCGCTGCACGCTGGCGGCGGATCAATCGCTGACCGTGCAGTTATTCAATCGCGGCTCGCCGCAGCCTGATTTGCAGGTCGCCGGAATCCGCGCGGAACAGCTCGATAGCCGGCGGGCGATCCTCAGCCTGGTCAGCAAGTTGCGTTGCGAGTTGCTGGACAAGCAGCCATTGCGCGATGCCGGCTAGATTATGGGTTGTTCTTGAGGGCCTCATCGCTGGCAAGCCAGCTCCCACAGGGTTCTGAGCTGCCCTTGCCAGCGATGAGGCCCTCAGCAACGACACAAATCATCAATCCCGATAGAACGTCTGCACCAGGTGATAGCCGAACTTGCTCTTGATCGGCCCATGCACCGTGCGCAGCGGTTTCTTGAAGATCACCTGGTCGATCGCCCCGACCATCTGCCCCGGGCGGATTTCGCCCAGGTCTCCACCACGCTTGCCCGAAGGGCAGGTGGAGTATTTCTTCGCCAGTACGTCGAAGGCCTCGCCCTTGGCAATGCGCTGCTTGAGCTGCTCGGCCTCTTCGGCGGTCTTGACCAGGATGTGACGGGCCTGTGCTTTCATGATGCGGGTGCCTCGGGGTTGCGGGTAAAAGCCGGCGATTATGCCTGATCGCGCAGTTCGATGCGGTCGCGAAAATGCTCCAGCGCCTGCGGGTTGGCCAAGGCGTCGGTGTTTTTCACCGGCAGGCCGTGCACCACGTTGCGCACCGCCAGTTCGACGATCTTGCCGCTGATGGTGCGCGGAATGTCCGCTACCTGGACGATTACCGCCGGGACGTGGCGGGCACTGGTGTTGTCGCGGATGACCTTGCGGATCCGCGCTTGCAGGGTGTCGTCCAGGGTCAGGCCGTCGGCCAGGCGCACGAACAGCACCACGCGCACGTCATGCTGCCATTGCTGGCCGATGGCGACGCTGTCGAGCACCTGCTCGATCTTTTCTACCTGGCGGTAGATTTCCGCCGTGCCGATACGCACGCCACCCGGGTTGAGCACCGCATCCGAGCGCCCGTGGATCGCTAGGCCGCCGTCGGCGAATTCTTCGGCATAGTCGCCTTGGCACCAGACACCGGGAAACTGGCTGAAATAGGCGGCCTTGAAGCGCTCGCCAGCCGGGTCGTGCCAGAAGCCAAGGGGAATCGCCGGGAAATGCCGGGTACAGACCAGTTCGCCTTTTTCGTCGAGCACCGGCCGGCCCTGGTCGTTCCACACCTCGACAGCCATGCCCAGGCCCTTGCATTGGATCACGCCGCGGCGTACCGGCAGGGTCGGGTTGCCAAGGACGAAGCAGGAGACGATATCGGTGCCGCCGGACATCGAGGCCAGGCACAGGTCGCTTTTCAGCTCGCGGTACACGTAGTCGTAGCTATGCGGTGACAGCGGCGAGCCGGTGGACAGCAACAGGCGCAGGCGCTCCAGGCGGTGGCTGTGCCGTGGCCGCAGGCCGGCCTGCTCCAGTGCTGCCAGGTACTTGGCACTGGTGCCGAAGACACTGATGCCTTCGGCGTCGATCAGGTCCAGCAGGCGTTCGGGGCCGGGATGGAAAGGCGAGCCGTCATACAGCACCAGCGTCGCGCCCAAGGCCAGGCCGCTGACCAGCCAGTTCCACATCATCCAGCCGCAGGTGGTGTAGTAGAACAGGCAGTCGTCGGCTTGCAGGTCGTTGTGCAGGCCATGTTCCTTGAGGTGTTGCACCAGCACGCCGCCGGCACTGTGGACGATGCACTTGGGCACGCCGGTGGTACCGCTGGAATAAAGGATGTACAGCGGATGATCGAAAGGCAGAGCGACGAAGTCAAGCTCGCCGCCGCGTTGGTAGAAATCGTCCCACAGGCGGGTGCGCGCCCGGGTGACGAACGCATCGAGGCGGATATCGGTAGCGCTGTAGGGCACTACCAGCAGGTGTTCCAGGCCGGGCAAGGCGGCCAGGACCTCGTTGATCTTGTCTACCTGGGACAGGGGTTTGCCCGCGTATTGATAGCCGGCGCAGACCAGCAGCAGCTTCGGTTCGATCTGGCCGAAACGTTCGACGATGCCCTGGGTGCCGAACTCCGGCGACGAGCTGGACCAGATGGCGCCAAGGCTAGTGGCGGCGAGCATGGCGACCACGGTCTGCCAGGTGTTGGGCATGCAGGCGGCGACTCGGTCGCCAACACCGATACCGGCAGCCTTGAAGGCCTGTTGCAAGCCTGCGACTTCGGCGGCCAGTTCGGCATGGCTCAACGTCACCCGCTGGCCGTCCTCGCGTACCGAGACCAAAGCGATAGCGTCATCGCGGCGGCGCAGCAAATGTTCGGCGAAGTTCAGGGTAGCGCCGGGAAACCAGCGCGCATCCGGCATCCGAGGGCCTTCCTCGAGCACGCTGGCGGGCGGGGTGCGCCAGCGTATCCGGAACTCGTCGGCCAGCGCCTGCCAGAAGGCCGGGCGCTGGTCGATGCTCCATCGATGCAGGTCGGCATAGTCCGCCAGTTCGAGGTTGAAGCGCTGATTGATGGCGTGCCGGAAACCTTCCATCCGGCTGGCCTGAATACGCGCCGCGTCCGGGCGCCAGAGCTCATCGTTCATGCAGGATTGTTCCTGGTGGTCTGTCAATGTCCTGAGTCTAGCCCTTATGGTGCTGCTGATGGCTTCATCGCTGGCAAGCCAGCTCCCACAAGGTTCTGAGCTGCGCCCCGGATGTTGGACAAAAAATCCAACATCGGGGTGTTTTGCATGACCAAGTATTCAAAGCAGTTCAAGTTGTCCGCCATCGAAGCCTTCCTCAAGCGAGGCCGAGGTTTCCGTCATGTGGCGAACCAGTTCCAGATAGATCCCACCTTGCTTCGCCGTTGGGTCGTGGCCTATCAGCAACACGGCAGGTCCAGCCTTGAGCGTCGCCATCAGCGCCACAGCGCCGAATTCAAGATTACGGTGCTTCACCGCATGCTAAATGACCGTCTTTCTCAGCGCGCCGCCGCAGCGTTGTTCAACCTAGGTAACTCTAGTCAGCTGGGCAGATGGCTGCGCCAGTATTACAGTGACGGGCTCGCAAACCAGCTTTCTGTAGAAAAGAGTTCAACCCGCACCATGCCCAAGCCTTCCGCCAAGTCCTCCAAGCCTGCAGCCGTGCGTAACGAGGACCTCTCGCCCAAAGAGTTACTAGAGAAAGTTCGCATGCTTGAAGCGGAGAACGCCTACCTAAAAAAGCTCGAGGAGTTAGAGGAGGCGAAGCTCAGGCAGACCCGGGCAGCAAGGAAAAAGCCCAGCTGATTACCGCGCTGCGCCGACAGTTCAGGCTGAAATACCTGCTGATCGCTGCTGGTTTGCCTCGTAGCACTTACTACACCTACTTCGGGGACGAGGGCGCCGAGGATAAGTACGCTCCACTGAAACAGGCGATGCGGGGCATTCAGGAGCACCACAGGGGCCGGTATGGTTATCGTCGTATGACCGCTGCGCTGCGCCAGAAAGGGCACGTGATCAACGGCAAGAAAGTGCGCCGCCTCATGGGCGAGTTGGACCTCAAGTGCACGGTACGACCGAAGAAATACAAGTCGTACAGAGTGCTGATGGACGAAGCATCGCCGAACACCATGAACCGGGAGTTCGCTGCTGATCAGCCGAATCAGAAATGGGTGACAGACGTTACCGAGTTCAAGGTGGCTGGAGAAAAGCTTTATCTGTCGCCAGTTCTGGACTTGTACAACGGGGAGATCGTGGCCTATCAAACGGATACTCGGCCGCGTTACACCCTGGTGGGAACGATGCTTGAACGAGCGCTGGAGAAGCTGCCGACTGACAGTAAGCCGATGCTGCACTCAGATCAGGGATGGCATTATCGCTATCCGGATTACCGCCAGCGCTTGAAAGAAGCGGGCTTGGAACAGAGCATGTCGCGCAAGGGCAACTGCCTGGACAATGCGGCGATGGAAAGCTTTTTCGGCACGCTGAAGTCCGAGTATTTCTACCGCGAGAAATTTGAGAGCATCGAGCAATTACGCGCTGGGATTGATGATTACATCCGCTACTACAACCACGAACGTATCAAGATGAAGCTCGGCGGCCTGAGCCCTGTAGCGTACAGAGCACAAGCCGCATAGCTTTAGACAAAAGTGTCCAACATCCGGGGCGCAGCTCATTCAGCAGCGCCGCGGACACTGTGGGAGCTGGCTTGCCAGCGATGAGGCCATCAGCAACCCAACAAATCTACTGCGCCAGCCACCCCCCATCCACGTTCCACGCCGCTCCGCGCACCTGGCTGCCGGCCTCGCTGCACAGGAACAGCACCAGTTCGCCCAGGTGCTCCGGGGTGACGAACGCCAGTGACGGTTGTTTCTCCGCCAGCAAGTCATGCTGTGCCTGCTGCGGGTCGATGCCTTCGGCGATGCGCGCATCGATCTGCTTCTGCACCAGCGGCGTCAGCACCCAGCCCGGGCAGATGGCGTTGCAGGTCACTCCGCTGGTGGCCGTCTCCAGCCCGACCACCTTGGTCAGGCCGATGACCCCGTGCTTGGCCGCCACATAGGCCGCCTTGCCCACCGAGCCAACCTGGCCATGCACCGAGGCGATATTGATGATCCGCCCCCAGCCACGCTGCTTCATGTCCGGCAGGGCAAGGCGCGTGCAATGGAATACCGCCGACAGGTTCAGGGCGATGATCGCGTCCCAGCGTTCCACGGGAAACGCGTCCACCGGCGCCACGTGCTGGATCCCGGCATTGTTGACGAGAATATCGACCCCGCCGAATTCCTCCTGTGCATGAGCGAACAAGGCCTCGAGCTGGGCTACGTCACCCAGGTCGGCGGGGTGATGGGCAACCTTGCCGCCAAAGCGGCCGATGTCGGCCAGGGCCGCCGCCGGGTCGCCAAAGCCGTTGAGCAGGATATCGGCGCCGGCCTGCGCCAGGACCCGGGCGATGCCCAGGCCGATGCCGCTGGTGGAGCCGGTGATCAGTGCGGTTTTTCCGGATAGCTTCATACAGGTCGGTTCCTCAAACGATGCCGGTGGCATAGAAGGTGGCGATCACGACGAACACCGCCAGGGTCTTGATCAGGGTAATGCCGAAAATGTCCTTGTAGGCCTCGCGGTGGGTCAGGCCGGTGACCGCCAGCAGGGTGATCACCGCGCCGTTGTGCGGCAGGGTGTCCATGCCGCCGCTGGCCATGGCGGCCACGCGATGCAGGACCTCCAGCGGGATATTCGCCGCGTGTGCCGCGCTGATGAAGGTCTCGGACATGGCCGCCAGGGCGATGCTCATGCCGCCCGATGCGGAGCCTGTGATCCCCGCCAGCAGGGTGACGGTGATCGCTTCGTTGACCAGCGGGTTGGGGATGGCGCGCAGCGCGTCGGCCAGTACCAGGAAGCCGGGAAGCGACGCGATCACTGCGCCGAAACCGTATTCCGAAGCGGTGTTCATCGCCGCCAGCAAGGCACCGCCGACGGCGGCCTTGGTGCCGTCGGCCAGGCGGGTCTTGATGGCCTTGAAGCCACTGACCAGCACCAGCAGAATGCCCAGCAGCAACGCCGCTTCCACGGCCCAGATGGCGGTGAGCTTGGCGATATCGGTTTGTACCGGTGCGGTCATGCCCGGCAGCTGCAGGGTGTGGCTTTTCCCGTACCACTCGGGAATCCAGTGGGTGAACAGCAGGTTTATGATGCCTACCAGCAGCAGCGGCGACAGGGCCAGCAGCGGATTGGGCAGCTTCAGGTCGTCGGCGGTTTCCGGCTCGTTGCGCAACTCGGTGCCGTAGCCTTCGCCGGCGCGCAGGGCCTTGTTGCGCTGGCGTTGCAGGTAGAGCATGCCGGCGCAGAAGACGAACAGGGTGCCGATCAGGCCCAGCCAGGGCGCGGCCCACGCGTTGGTATTGAAGAAGGTGCTGGGGATGATGTTCTGGATCTGCGGGGTGCCGGGCAGGGCGTCCATGGTGAACGAGAACGCGCCAAGGGCGATGGTCGCCGGGATCAGGCGCTTGGGGATATTGCTCTGGCGGAACATCTCGGCGGCGAACGGGTAAACCGCGAACACCACGACGAACAGCGACACGCCGCCGTAGGTCAGCAGGGCGCAGACCAGCACGATCACCAGCATCGCCTGGCGGGTGCCGAGCAGGCGAATGGCGGCGGCGACGATGGAGCGGGAGAAGCCCGACAGCTCGATAAGCTTGCCGAATACCGCGCCGAGCAGGAACACCGGGAAATAGAGCTTGATGAAGCCGACCATCTTTTCCATGAACACCCCGGTAAAGGCGGGCGCCACGGCGGACGGATCGGTCAGCAGTACCGCACCGAGGGCGGCGATGGGGGCAAACAGAATGACGCTGTAACCACGGTAGGCAGCCAGCATCAGCAGCGCCAGGGCTGCCAGGGCGATGATCACACTCATCGAGTGTCTCCTTGGTGAATCTTGTTTTTGTTGGAAACAAGGAGATAGCAGGGACTGTGCCAGGTGTTTAACTGGCTGATTTACAAGGGAAAAATCTGTTTATTTGTATTGTTTGGTTGATTTTGTCTCTGAAGTGAGACTGGGAAGGGCCCTGCGTACCCTGTGGGAGCGGGTTCACCCGCGATTGCTATGGTGAATTCACCGACCTGATCGCGGGTAAACCCGCTCCCACAGGGTACTCGGCGCTGTCTCTTTGAAGAGATCAAGATCTCCCTATTGAGACTGAATCCCCAAAGCCACCAGCTTCTTGTACAAGGTCGAGCGCCCCAAGCCCAGCTGCCGCGCCGCTTCCGGTACATTGCCGGCACAGCGCTGCAGTGCATCGCGCAACAGTTGCCGCTCGAACGCCGCGCAAGCCTCGCGATACCCAGGCACCGGCGTCGTCTCCTCGACCGCCCGAGGCATCAAGGTCCCCAACGCCCCGCGAATGTCCTCGACCTCCAACCGCGCCCGGTCCGCCAGCAAGGTCGCCCGTTCCAGCACATTCCGCAGCTCGCGGATATTCCCCGGCCAGGCATGCCGGCCCAGCAGCGCCAGCGCCTTGTCCTCCAGCTCGTGCCGGCTACCGAGTTCTTCCAGGATCGCCTCGGTCAGCGCCGGCAGGTCTTCGATCCGCTCGCGCAGCGCCGGCACCTCGATAGGCAGCACGTTCAGCCGGTAATACAGGTCGGCGCGGAATTCGCCGCGCGCCATGGCCGCCTGCAGGTCCCGGGAGGTGGCGGCGATGACCCGCACATCGCTCTGCAGCATCTGGTTCGACCCCACGGGCTCGTACTCCTTTTCCTGCAGCACCCGCAGCAGCTTGCTTTGCAAGGGCAAGGGCATGTCGCCGATCTCGTCGAGGAACAGCGTGCCGCCCTCGGCCAGTTGCAGCTTGCCGGCGCGGCCCTTGCGCTCGGCGCCGGTAAAGGCACCCGGTGCGGTACCGAAGAACTCGGCTTCGAGCAGGGTTTCCGGGATCGCTGCGCTGTTGATGCTGACGAATGCCTTGTGTGCCCGCGGCGAGGCCGCGTGGATGGCGTGGGCGAGCAGTTCCTTGCCGGTGCCGGTCTCGCCCAGCAGCAGGACCGGCGAATCGCTGCTCGCCGCACGTCGCGCCCGGCGCTTGACCTCGAGGCTGGCGGCACTGGTACCGATGAACTGGGCGAAGCTGTACTTGGCCTGGCGCGCCTTGAGCAACGAGCGGGTCGAGGCCAGTTCCTGCTGCATGCTGGCGTAGCGCTTGAGCAGCGGCGACAGGCTGCGCAGTTCGTCGAACAAGGCAAAGCCGATGGCGCCGATCACTTCGCCACCTGCGTCCTGGATCGGCAAGCGCATCACCACCAGGGGCTCCTTCGGCGTGTCGAGCATGTCCAGCAGGATAGGCCGCCCCTGGCTCACCACCTCGCGCATCAGGCTGCCGGGAATGACCTGTTCGCAAGGCTGGCCGATCGCGGCACTGGCGTCGGCCAGGCCGAAACGCCGGGCATAGCGCTCGTTCATCCAGACGATCCGGGCATCGCGATCGACGATCACCGTGCCTTCGCTGGATTGCTCGATGATCTCGAACAGCGATTTGATCGCCAGGCGGCGCACCCGCTGGTAGTCCTTGAGGCTTTCGTCGTGCATGGTCGTTCCGTGAATAGGGCTCAGGCTCGTGGGTCGAAGGCTTCGCGCAGAGCGTCGCCGACGAACACCAGCAGGGTCAGGATCAGGGCCAGGGCGAAGAATGCGGTGAAGCCCAGCCAGGGCGCCTGCAGGTTCTGCTTGCCCTGGTTGACCAGCTCACCCAGCGAGGCACTGCCGGCAGGCATGCCGAAGCCGAGGAAGTCCAGGGCGGTCAGGGTCGAGATGGCGCCCGTGAGGATAAACGGCAGGTAGGTGAGGGTGGCGTTCATCGCGTTGGGCAGGATATGCCGGATGATCACCAGGCGGTCCGGCAGGCCCATGGCACGGGCAGCCTGGACGTACTCGAGGTTGCGCCCGCGCAGGAACTCGGCGCGCACCACGTCCACCAGTGCCAGCCAGGAAAACAGCGCCATGATTCCCAGCAGCCACCAGAAATCCGGCTCGACGAAGCCGCTGAGGATGATCAGCAGGTAGAGCACCGGCAAGCCGGACCAGACCTCCAGCAGGCGCTGCCCGAGCAGATCGACCCAACCGCCGTGGTAGCCCTGCAGTGCCCCGGCGGTCACGCCGATCAGCGTGGAGATCAGGGTCAGGGCCACGGCGAACAGGATCGACACGCGCGTGCCGTAGATCACCCGGGCCAGCACGTCCCGCGCCTGGTCGTCGGTGCCGAGCCAGTTGCTGGCCGAAGGCGGGCTCGGCGCCGGTACCTGCAGGTCGTAGTTCGGCGTATCGGCGCTGAACGGGATCGGCGGGAACAGCATCCAGCCGCCGTTGCCCTCGATCAGCTGGCGCACGTACTGGCTGCGATAGTCCGGCTGGAAGGGCAACTGGCCGCCGAACTGCTGCTCGGTGTAGCGCTTGAACGCCGGGAAATACAGGCTGCCTTCGTACTTGAGCAGCAGTGGCTTGTCATTGGCGATCAACTCGGCCCCCAGGCTCAGGGTGAGCAGGGCGGCGAACGCCCAGAGCGAGAACCAGCCGCGGCGATTCTTGCGAAAACGTTGCCAGCGACGCTGGGCGATGGGCGACAGGCAGATCATCAGTGCGCCCTCGTGGCGAAGTCGATGCGCGGATCGACCAGGGTGTAGCAGAGGTCGCCGACCAGACGGATCAGCAAACCGAACAGGGTAAAGATGAACAGGGTGCCGAACACCACCGGATAGTCGCGGCTCACCGCCGCGTCATAGCTCATGCGTCCCAGGCCGTCGAGGGAAAAGATCACCTCGATCATCAGCGAGCCGGCAAAGAACACGGTAATCAGCGCCTGTGGCAGCCCGGCCACCACCAGCAGGATGGCGTTGCGGAACACATGGCCGTAGAGCACCCGGCGTTCGGTGAGGCCCTTGGCCTTGGCGGTGATCACGTACTGGCGGGTGATCTCGTTGAGGAAGGCATTCTTGGTCAGCAGGGTCAGGGTGGCGAAACCGCCGATCACCAGGGCACCCACCGGCAGCACCAGGTGCCAGAAATAGTCGGCGACCTTGCCCACCAGGCTCAGTTCGGCGAAGTTCTCCGAAACCAGCCCGCGCACCGGGAACCAGTTCAGCGAGGTGCCACCGGCGAACAGCACGATCAGCAGCAGGGCGAAAAGGAAGGCGGGCAGGGCATAGCCGATCACGATCAGGCTGCTGCTCCAGGCATCGAATGCGCTGCCATGGCGCACGGCCTTGCGGATACCGAGGGGGATCGATACCAGGTAGGTGATCAGGGTCGCCCAGAAGCCAAGGGACAGGGTCACCGGCATCTTGTCGAGGATCAGGTCGGTGACCTTGGCTCCCCGGAAGAAGCTGTTGCCAAAGTCCAGCCGGGCGTAGCTGCAAAGCATCAACCACAAGCGTTCCGGCGCCGACTTGTCGAAGCCGTACTGCTTCTTGATGGTTTCCAGCAAGGCCGGGTCAAGGCCGCGGCTGGCGCGTGAGTCCAGTTGCACCGAGGCGCCGCCCGGTGCGCCGGCGCCAATGCCCTGCAGCCGCGCCACGGCCTGCTCCACCGGCCCGCCAGGAGCGGCCTGGACGATGACGAAGTTGACCAGCAGGATCACCAGCAGCGTCGGGATGACCAGCAGCAGGCGCCGCAGGATATACGCGGTCATGGCTGGCCTCCCGTGCGCTGCGCCATCTGCTCGTTGGTCAGCGCGGTCGGGCTGACTTCCCACCAGGTGTCCAGCGCCGGGTCATTGGCCGCGGCGACCTTCGGCAGGCCGAAGCGGTTCCACCATACGCTGGAGGTACCCGGCGGGTAATAGTTGGGGATCCAGTAGTAGTTCCATTGCAGCACCCGGTCCAGCGCGTGGGCATGGCGCTGCATGCCGGCCTGGGTGTCGGCACGCACCAGGCCGTCGATCAAGCGGTCCACCACCGGGCTCTGCAGGACCATGAAGTTGTTGGAGCCCGGATCCTTGGCCGCGGCAGAGCCGAAATAGCTGTACAGCTCCAGCCCCGGCGAGGGGCTGACCGGATAGCCGGTGACGATCATGTCGTAGTCCCGCGCCATCAGGCGGTTGACGTACTGCGCCGAATCCACGCGGCGGATCTGCATGTCGATGCCGATCTGCGCCAGGGTGCGCTTCCAGGGCAGCAGCAGGCGCTCCATGCCGTTCTGGCCGTTGAGAAAGGTAAAGCTCAGCGGCTCGCCAGCGGCATTCACCAGGCGATCGCCGTCCGGGTGCCAACCGGCCTCGCCCAGCAGCGCCAGGGCCTGCAGTTGCTTGTCGCGGATGATCCCCGAACCGTCGGTACGCGGTGCCTCGAAGACGCGGGTGAACACCTCGTCGGGAACCTGCCCGCGCAGTGGTTCGAGGATCTTCAGTTCCTCGGCATCCGGCAACTCGCGGGCGGCCAGCGGGCTGTTGGCGAAGTAGCTTTGCTGGCGGATGTACAGGTCGCGCATCATCCGCCGGTTGCTCCATTCGAAGTCCCAGAGCAGGGCGATGGCCTGGCGTACGCGGCGGTCCTGGAACATCGGGCGTTGCAGGTTGAACACATAGCCCTGGGCGTTCTGCGGCGCTTCCCTGGCCAGGTGGGCGCGTTGCAGGCGTCCATCGTCCAGGGCCGGCCCGGCGTAGCCGATGGTGTAGCCGGTGGCGGAAAACTCGCGGTTGTAGTCGTAGCCACCACCGCGCAGGACTTGCCGCGCCACGTCGGTATCGCCGAAGTATTCGATGCGCAACTGGTCGAAGTTGTAGCGCCCGCGGTTGACCGGCAGGTCCTTGCCCCACCAGTCGCGGTCGCGCTCGAAGGTGATGCTGCGGCCATTGTCGATCCGCCCGACCTTGTACGGGCCGCTTCCCAGCGGTGCCTCGAAGCCGCCGCCGTTGGCGAAATCGCGACCGCGCCACCAGTGTTCCGGCAGCACCGGCAGCGACGCGAGGTCCAGGGGCAGGGTGCGGTTCTGGCTGGTCTTGAAGTCGAAGCGCACCTGGGTCGGCGACTCGACCACCACATCGGCGACATCGGCGAACTGGGTGCGGTATTTCAGGTTGCCTTCGCGCAGCAGCAGGTCGTAGGTGAAGCGCACGTCTTCGGCACGGATGGGCTTGCCATCGGCGAAACGGGCCTTCGGATCAAGGTAGAAGCGCAGCCACAGGCCATCGTCGGCCCGCTCCATGCGCCGGGCGACCAGGCCGTAGACGGTGTAGGGCTCGTCCAGCGAGCGGACGGCCAGGGGCGAGTACAGCCAGCCGTCGATCTCGCTGACGCCGATGCCCTTGTCGATATACGGCAGGATATGGTCGAACTGGCCGATCTCGATGGCCGAGCGGCGCAGGCTGCCGCCCTTCGGAGCGTCCGGGTTGGTGTACTGGAAATGGCTGAAGTGCTGCGGATAGCGCGGCGCCTCGCCGTAGACGGTAAGGGCGTGGGTGGGGGCGGCCTGGGCGTTGAACCCCAGAAGGGCTGCGAGGCAGCCCCCCAAGGCCAGGATGGCCTTGCCAATCAAGACCGATCAGTCCTGGCGGCTGGTCACTTCCAGCAGGTGGTAGCCGAACTGGGTTTTCACCGGACCCTGCACCACGTTGATCGGGGCGCTGAACACCACGGTATCGAATTCCTTGACCATCTGGCCCGGACCGAAGGAGCCCAGGTCGCCGCCCTGGCGGCTGGACGGGCAGGTGGAGTTGGCTTTGGCGACTTCGGCGAAGTCCGCGCCGGCTTCGATCTGTGCCTTCAGTTCGTTGCACTTGTCTTCGCTGCTGACGAGGATGTGGCGGGCAGTGGCTCGGGCCATGGGGAAGTACTCCTGTTGGGAAAAGCCAGAGCCTACCGGAATTGCTGTGCGAATTCTCCTGCAAATCTGCAAGCCAAGGCGCAAGCCCTTAGGTCTACCGCTGCTCATCCAGCAACTCGAACAACCGCCAGGCCAGTTTCACCCGCTCCCCGTTCGGATAATTGCGGTTGGCCAGCAACACCACTGCGCGTTGCTGCTCCGGCACGAACGCCACATAGGCGCCAAAACCGTTGGTGGCCCCGGTCTTGTTCACCCAGGCTTTCGACTGTGGTGCCAACGGTGGATTGATCGCGTTTACGGGGCTGCCGGCCAGCGCATAGCGGTTGTCATTGCCATCGAGCAAGGTCTGCAACGCGAGGGGGTAATCGTAATGTTCCCAGATCAGCTCCTGGGTCATCGCGCCGCGTTTGTAGTAGCCGCGGCGGGTGTCGTCCAGCGCCTGCTTCAGCGGCGCGGCCAGTTGCACCCGGCCAAGATGGGCCTCGACGTAGCGCAGCATGTCGCGGCTGCTGCTTTTGACGCCGTAGGCTTCGTCGGCCAGCACCCCGGGGTTGACCCGCACGGGAGCGTCATTCTTGTCATATCCGCGGGCATAGAGCGCCTGCTGACTGGCCGGGACCTGCACGTAGGTGTGTTCGAGGCCGAGCTCCGGCAGCAGTTGCTCCTGCATGGCGCTGACGAACGAGGTGCCCAGTTGCCGTGCGGTGATCACTCCGAGCATGCCGATCCCCGGGTTGGCATAGGCACGCCAGCCATCCGCTGCATGCTCGGGTTGCCAGTGCCTGAGCCAGTCGAACAACTGCGCCTGGTTGGAGATTCCGTCCGGTAGTTGCAGGGGCATGCCGCCGTTGCTGTGGGTGGCCAGGTTGATCAGGCTCAGCCTGCCGAACGCAGTGCCCGCCAGCTCCGGCAGGTATTCGGCGGCGCTGGCGTGTAGCGACAGGCGCTTGTCGATCTGCGCCCGGGCGGCGAGGGTGGCGGTGAAGGTCTTGCTGATCGAGCCCAGCTCGAACAGGGTGTCGCGGCTGACCGCTTGTCCCGTGGCCTTGTCGGCCACGCCGAACTCGTAGAAGTACTGTTTTCCATGGTCGCTGATGGCGATCGCCAGGCCGGCAACGCCGTTGTCGCGCATGACGCGTTCGGCGGCACTGCGCACCTGGCTGTCGAAGGCAGGGTCTGCCACGGCAAGCAGCGGGCAGGTACATAGCAGGAGGAGGGTGGGGAAGCGCATTGACGAAGGGTCCACGGCGGAAAAACCGCCACCCTAGCAGAACCCGCTAGGGAACTCCGACCCGGGGAAATGAATCCTAGACTGGGTAATACCTGACAATTCCGTTCAGGTAGACCGGAGGACTTCGTCATGCGGCGTATTTTGCTCGTATCTTCATTGTTGCTTTGCCTGCCTGTTGGTTCGGCGCTGGCCCGCGTGGACGCAGGTGATGTCGCCACCTCGGCCGGCGTCTCGGCCTCGCTGTATTCCACCTTCAAGGACGACAAGCGCATCATCCCGGCCCGGGACGAGGCGTCCAGCTTCGTGGCCAGCGGTGGCGCGATCCGCGGCGCCTACCTGGAAGCCGTGTTGCAGCGTGTACGCCAGGAAAACCCTGGCCTGCAGGCCAGCGATGAAGAGCTGGCGCAGGCGATCCTGGTCAGCGACCGCTTCGAAAGCGAGCGCTGACAGGGCCGGTGCAGGCCACGGCTGGACGTTGTCGCGGGGCTGGGCTTCACTGATAGCCTCGTCCGGATAAACCACAAGGATAGCGTCCATGAGCAACAATGCCGTGCGCCTGCACCGTGTCTTCAAGGCCCCCGTCGAGCGGGTCTACCGTGCTTTCCTCGATGCCGACGCCATGGCCAAGTGGCTACCGCCCCATGGCTTCACCTGCAAGGTCGATCATCTCGATGCGCGGGTCGGCGGCACCTACAAAATGTCGTTCAGCAATTTTTCCAGCGGCCAGCGCCACGCCTTCGGCGGCGAATACCAAGAATTGCTGGTGAACGAACGCATCCGCTATACCGATCGCTTCGACGATCCCGGCCTGCCGGGGGAAATCACCGTCACCATCACCTTCAACAGCGTCTCGTGCGGCACCGAGGTGAATATCGTCCAGGCAGGCTTGCCTGATCTCATCCCCCTGGAAAGCTGCTACCTGGGCTGGCAGGAATCTCTGAACCAGTTGGCCAATCTGGTCGAGCCGGAAATTCCGGGTTGATGAAAGCGGCCCGAAAAACAGGGTCGCGTTAATATTTTGTTACTGTTTTAATGAGTGGATCCAATTAGCAGTGGATTGCCAGTCATGTCCGATGCCTGCCCGGCCGCTGTTTCAGGCCAGACCCAAACCGCTTCCCCGCGCCGCCGCGCCCTGCTGGCGGCGTGCGGTGCCCATGCGGTCAACGATGGCCTGACCGACCTGATCTATGTCCTGCTGCCGATCTGGCAAACCCAGTTCGGGCTCAGCTACGCGCAGATCGGCCTGATGCGCGGCGCGTACTCCGCAACCATGGCCGGCTTTCAATTACTCGCCAGCCGCGCAGCCAGGCGCTTCGGACGGCGGGCCCTGCTCATCGGCGGCACTGCCCTGGTGGGCATCGCCTATCTGCTGGCCGGCCAGGCTGGCGGGCTGGCAGCCTTGCTGGCGGCGCTGGTGCTGGGTGGCCTCGGTGCCAGCACCCAGCATCCGCTGGCCTCTTCGCTGGTTACCGACACCCATGCGCCGGGGCGCCAGGTGAAGCAGGCGCTATCGCATTACAACTTCGCCGGTGACATCGGCAAGACCTTGGTTCCGGCATTGGTCGGTGTGTCGCTGACAGTGATGAGCTGGCGCCTCAGCGTAACCCTGGCCGGTGTGCTGGGCCTGTTGGCCGCGCTGGGCATGTACCTGCTGATACCCCGTCATATCGACCCGTCCGCCACCACTGCCGGCAAGGCCGGGATCGGGGAGGGCAAGGGCTCGCCGGGCGGCCTTCGCGCCCTGCTGGCGACCGGGTTTCTCGACAGTGCGGTGCGCATGGGTTTCCTCACCTTCCTGCCATTCCTGCTCAGCGACAAGGGCGCCGGTACCGCCGGTATCGGCCTGGCCCTGACGCTGCTGTTTATCGGCGGCGCTTTCGGCAAGCTGATCTGCGGCTACCTGGGTGCACGGGTCGGGCTGTTGAAAACCGTGTGGTTCAGCGAGTCGTTGACCGCTGCACTGATCGTCGCTGCGGTGTACCTGCCGTTGAATGCCTTGATGATCCTGCTGCCGCTGCTGGGGTTGGTCCTGAACGGCACCTCGTCGGTGCTCTACGGTGTGGTTCCGGAACTGGCTGCGCCGGGGCAGCGCGAGCAGGCCTTTGCCCTGTTCTATACCGGGACCATCGGTGGCGGGGCACTGGCGCCCATCGTTTTCGGGCGCCTGGGGGATCTTGGCGGGATGCCGCTGGCCTTGATGGTACTGGCGGCGACCCTGCTGCTGACCTTGCCGCTGACCTGGTTCGTGGACCGCGGCCTGGAGGCGTGAAGCTCAGCCTTGCGGCAGCTCGGCAAGAGCCTTGCCCAGGGCCTCGGCATCGCTGAACGAACGCTTCGACACCAGCTTGCCGTCTTCCAGTTGCAGCCATTGCACCTGGCCTGCGGGCACTGCGTACTGCGGAACCACCTGGCCTTCGCGATCGAGCACCACGCGGTAGCTGTAGTCGCGCATCTTCGGTATGGCGAAAAGCTTGCCGATCAGCGCTGGCATGCCCTGGATATCGGCGACGAACACCGTGTGGCGCGCTTCCAGCCAGCCCTTGGGCCGGTCGGCCAGCGCGGCCTTGACCAGCTTCGCGCCGTCCATGTCGCTGGCGGCCAGCAACACCCGGGTGCTGGCGTCGAGGGTGAACGCCTGGTCATGCTGGTCGTTCAGGGTGAAGGGCGCAAGGCGCTCGCCGACTTGCGCGGCGTGGGCCATGAGGGGCAAAAGGCCCAGAAGCAGTACGCAGGCAGCTTTCAAAGGTCGATTCCTTGTTGTAGTGACGGGAAAATCGCTGCGCCAGCATAGCAAGCGCTTCTCATTCAGGCCTGCGTCATGCTGCCGCCCCGGGCCAGTTCGCCGGGAGACAAGCCGAACAGCCTGGCGAATGCCGCACTGAATGCCGACAGCGATTCATAGCCGCAGGCCAGCGCCACGTCGGTAACCCGTTCGCCGCGCTCCAGTGCCGGCAGGGCGCTGACCAGGCGCATGCGCTGGCGCCAGGTCCGGAAGGTCATCCCGGTTTCCTTGAGAAACAGTCGGCTGAAGGTCTTTTCGCTGACGCCAGCCTTGCGGCTGGCCTCGCCCAGCCGGATATCCGCCCAAGGCCGTGCCGTGGCCTGGCCGCACAGGGCGCGCAAGCGCGGGTCGCGGGGCTGGGGCAGGACCAGGTCAAGCTGTTCGGCCAGGCACAGGCGGTCCAGCAGGACCTGCGCCAGGCGTCCATCGGCGGCCTCCTGGTCGTACTCGACCGGCAACTCGCCGAATGCGCGGATCAGCTCGCGCAGCAACGGATCGACGGCGATCACCCGGCACTCCTGGCCCGGCCATGGCGACTGCGCCGCATCGATATAGAGGCTGCGGATGCAGGCATCGGCCGTGCTTTCGACACGATGCATCGAACCGGGCGGAATCCACACCGCGCGGTGCGGCGGCACCACCAGCCGGGCGTTATCGGTATGCACCTGCAATACGCCGTGCAGGGCATGGGAAAGCTGGCCCCAGGCATGCCGATGCCGGTAGTCCAGGGCAATGTTCGGCAAGCTGTCGCGCTGCCCGTAGAGCGGGCGGGGCAGGTTGGCGAGTTCATTCAAGTGCACGATGTTGTCCATTCGACGACATTACCGGGTTTCTGGCGTTAGCCGGAACGTGGCGAACACCCTATCGTCTTGCGCACCTCACAACAACCCGTGGAAAACACCCGATGAAACACCTGCGGTTGCTCTTCGACAACTTCACCCTGGCCTTGCTCGCGGTGATCGCCATCGCTACCTGGCTGCCGGCCTCCGGTAACGCAGCGGCAGTCTTCGAAACCCTGACCCATCTGGCTATCGGCCTGCTGTTCTTCCTGCACGGCGCCAAGCTCTCGCGCGAGGCGGTGCTCGCCGGGGCGGGACATTGGCGCCTGCACCTGCTGGTGTTCGCCTGCACCTTCGTCATGTTCCCGTTGTTCGGGCTGTTGTTGAAGCCGCTGATCCTGCCGTTGGTGGGCGATGCCCTGTACCTCGGCGTGCTGTATCTGTGCGCATTGCCGGCCACGGTGCAGTCGGCGATCGCCTTTACTTCGCTGGCCCGGGGCAACGTGCCGGCGGCGATTTGCAGTGCGGCGGCCTCGAGCCTGCTGGGCATCGTGCTGACGCCCCTGCTGGTGATGCTGCTGATGGGGGTGGAGGGCGATAGCGGCTCTAACCTGCAGGCGGTGTGGGCGATCATCCTGCAACTGCTGGTGCCCTTCGTGGCAGGGCAACTGGCCCGTCCGTGGCTCGGTGCCTGGGTGGCGCGCAATAGCGGCTGGCTGAAGTCGGTGGACCAGGGTTCGATCCTGCTGGTGGTCTATACCGCCTTCAGCGATGCGGTGGTCAGCGGGCTATGGCGATCGGTGCCACCCTCGAAGCTGCTCGGCCTGGCCCTGGTCTGCTGCCTGCTGCTCGCCCTGGTGCTGTGGTCTACCCGCAGCCTGGGGCGCTGGCTCGGGTTCAGCCTGGAAGACCGCATCACCCTCCTGTTTGCCGGCTCGAAGAAAAGCATGGCCACCGGCGTACCGATGGCGCAGCTGCTGTTCGCCGGTGGCGCAGTGGGGACGCTGATCCTGCCGCTGATGCTGTTCCACCAGATCCAGCTGATGGTGTGCGCGGTACTGGCGCAGCGCTATGCGGTGCGGGAGTGACACTCAGAGTTCGAGGATCACTTCGTCATACAGCGCGTCCGCTGCCAGCCTGTGGGTGTCATGCAGGTCGGAGTCCTTGGCCAGTTCGTTGAGCAGCGGCACCCGCGGCACTTCGGTGTTGGCGCCTGCGCTTTTGCCGCCGTATTGGCCGGGCAGGGTGGACAGCACGCTGGTCAGGCGCCCGGCAGTTTGCGCTTCACCTTTCTTGCTGAAGCCGTTCCACAGCGTCTTCGGCGTAGCATTGAGGCTGCCATGGTGGCCGACCTTGTACAGGTCGACCGACTTCAGCAGTTCAGCGATCTCCGGCTGGTTGAGGGCATAGCGCCAGTTCTCGATCTGCGCGTCGCCGGGAAACAGCAGTTTCTTGCCGCCGGCCTCGAACAGCAGGATCAGGCTGGTGTTGTTCATCGCCTTGTCCAGCGCGGTGACGATGGACAACCACTGCGCACCCCTGGCCTCACGCACCCTTCCGGCAATCCAGCGGGCACTCTGCGGCAACTTGCTACCGCGTATCCCGGGGGCGTCGGGGAAGGGCGAGGCCGCGCTGCCAGCGCTGCTCTTGCGGGCGAACAGCAAGGGTGCGCGCAGCCAGTACTCCGGATCGGTGCGTCGTTCCCGGCGGACCTCGGCGCTTTGCTCCACGGTGGGCGGGCCGAGTACCCGCGTGCGAATTCCCGGCAACACATCGCTCAGCGGGTCGTCGCTGCCGAAATGGGCGTAGACCGCCCGGGCACCCGGGCGGGTGCCCATGGCGATCAGGTTGTTCACCGCGCCCTTGTTGGCGATGTTGTTCTCGCCAAGAAAGCCCAGGCGCCGGTTCAGCTCCGGCGCCAGTCCCTTGGGCCCGGTATCCAGCCGCGCTTTCAACCGGCGCGCCACCTCGTTCATCCCGGCCAGGGCCTGGGCATGGCCTGCGGCCAGCGGGGCAGTGGCGTTTTCGGCCAGGTCCGGCTGTTCCGTCCAGGGTTGCAGCACCACATCGGGGTTCAACCGGGCAATGATGCTGCCGGGGCCGTTGCCCTTCTTGAGCGGGTCGAACCCGCTGATATGGTCGGCATGCCGGTGCGTGGCGACCAGGGCGTCGAGCTTGCCGGCGCACTTGTCCGCGATGTCGTTGGCGATACGCAGCATTTGCGTGGCCTTGTCGACACCGGCGGGCATGCCGACGGTGCCGAAGTCGATCAACAGATGGCGGCGAGTGTCGTCCGGGTAGACGAAGCGCAGCAGGAAGCAGTCGCCGAAACCGACCTGGTAGGCGAACAGGTGCAGGCGGATCGGGCTCATGGACGGGTCTCCGAGGGCACTTGCATGGCCCGGGCGCGGTGGATACGGGTGAGGTCGGCGGCGGAGCCGGGCTCCACGGCATCGCTGCCCGGTCCGTACAGCCATTCCAGGCGACGTACCTGCCAGCGGGCGTCGGTCAGCGGACGCTGGATGCAGTACTTGATCCGCCCGTACTGGTCGAAGATCAAGGTGCCGGCACCATACACGGTGAATGGCGTGGTGGATTTCAGCCACTCGGGACGCGGCTCCTTGAACACCGAGGTGAACTCGGCGCCGAACAGGTTGATCCGGCTGGTGAACTCGCAAACGGTCTCGCGCAGGATGAAGCCGTCCGGTCCGAAACGCAGGCTGGGGCGCACCGAGACCACTTCGGTGTAGGCGCGCTCGTCGATCTGCAGTACTTCGCGGTTTTCCCAGAGAAACCGAAACACTTCCTCGGAATCGCGCAGCATCGAGTCGAAATGGCTGTTCTGATAGCGCACCTTGTCGTTGTCGGCGAACGTCAGCCAGCAGCCATCCGGGTCGGTGCGTCCGGCAGGGGGCTGGATGCCATAGGCGGCGAAGGTGTCGCGGATGATCTGTCGGTAGCTGAAACGCGAATCGTCCGGTGCCACTTGCGTATCGACCGTCAGCAGCGCGGCGAGATAGTCGCCGAACTCCAGGTCCAGTGGCGGTGAATAGTCGAGGGCGCGGATGGCGATGGTCAGCAACTGGTCCGCGGCCTTGGCGCCCTCGTCGATGACCGCGTCGAGGTTGTACAGGTTGTCGCCGAAGGTGCCGAGGTCCTGGCAGCGCGCCACCCACAGTTCCAGCATGCAGCGCAGCATGGCGGCGGAAAAGATTTCGCCGCGGGCGTGAGGCTCGTCGTACTCGGCACTCTCCAGCCAGGCGGTGGAAGGACGTAGTTGCACCGAGCGGCGCAGCGGGTTGGCGCGCAGTCCGCTGACGGCCTGGCCGAACTGTTCGCCAAGGCCGAACAGCAGGGTATCGGCCAGCGCATCGATCTGCAGCGAAGCGCCATCGACCAGGCGGACACTGCCCTGGCGCTGGATCGGCAGGCCGCGGTGGCAGGTCAGGGCGAACTCGACCACCTCGCGCAGGGAGAACACCGAAAGTAGCGCGATCACATCGGCGAAGCCCTCATGGAAAGCCGCCTGGTCCGGGCCCGAGGCACGCATGAAGCCGGCGCGCAGGCCGTCGAGAATGGCGTGGGTGGTCTCGTGGGCGACGATGTCGTGGGACAGGCAGGTGAACACCCAGTCCTGCTGGTCATCCTGGAAGTAACCGAAGAGCAGGGCGCGGTCTTCACGGGAATAGAAGGCGTTGGCCTCGACGAAGGCATGGGGCACCACATGCAGCTGATGGCCGTCGAAGCCCCAGGCCACGCGTCGCCCCAGGGCCAGCTCGAAGCGCGCCAGGGTGCGCATGATCACCGCATAGACCTGCTGGCAATGGAAATCCGGACGCCCGAGCAGGCTGGCATCCGGCGGATCGAAGGGATCGATCGCCTTGTCGTCCGGTGCCTGTTGGTAGTGATGCGGCAGGTACAGGCGATTGGCGTCGGCATCGAAATCGACCACCTTGACCCGGTAGCCGGTGGGGCCGTCGGCCAGCCGTTCCAGGGGCACGGAAACCCGGGCGAACAGCGGCTGCCCGGGCGCGCGTTGCACCGCCGGGTCCTGGGCGAGGATGGTAAAGGTCTGGGTATTAGCTTTCACGGCCATGTGTGGTTATCCCGGGCAGTCCCTTGTGGTCGCGCCATCAGCCCCTGGCGAAGGCGCGCAGGGTTTCGCCGTCCATGCGGTAGCGTACCCATTCGTCCTGGGGCTCGGCGCCGATGGATTTGTAGAAGTCGATGGCGGGTTGGTTCCAGTCCAGCACGCTCCACTCGAAGCGGCCGCAGTCATTGTCGCAGGCCAGTCGCGCCAGGTGCCGCAGGAGCAATTTGCCTGCGCCCGTGCCACGGGCTTCCGGCGTGACGTAGAGGTCTTCCAGGTACAGGCCGTTTTGCCCCAGCCAGGTCGAGTAGCTGAAGAAATACACCGCGAAGCCGATCGCCTGGCCGTCGCGTTCGCAGATCAGCGCCCTGGCGCTGCTGTCGGCGGCGAACAGGCTGCGCTGGATGTGCTCGACGGTGGCGACCACCTCATGGCGGGCACGTTCGTAGTCGGCAAGTTCGGTGATGAAGGCGAGGATCTGGGCAGCGTCTTCGGGGCGGGCAGGGCGGATGTTCAGAGGCATGGAGAAGTCCCGTAGGAAAAGGGTGGCGACATCGTAGTCCAGAACAACCGCGTTGTAGAGGCTGCCCGCAGCCCGGAAGTCCATGCAGGCGCTTAACACTGTGGTGTACCTGATTAATTCTCCCTGGCTGTACCGGTCTGCGTTCGCCCGTGCACTGTAGGGTGGATCCCACAACAACCAGGATCGACCGCCATGCTGCTCACCTCCCTGAACCTGCTGTCAGCCTTCGTGCTGTTCGCTTTCGTTTCGTCCATCACACCCGGCCCGAACAACACCATGCTGATGGCTTCCGGGGTGAACTTCGGCGTGCGTCGCAGCGTCCCGCATGCGCTGGGTGTGAGCATCGGTTTCATGGTCATGGTGATGGCGGTGGGGTTGGGCCTGGGCGAAGTGTTCAAGGTCTATCCGGTGATCTATACGGTGCTGCGCTATGTCGGGGCGGCCTACTTGCTGTACCTGGCCTGGAAGATCGCCACGTCCGGTCCGATGTCGGCGGCCTCGCCGCAAAGCCGCAAGCCCCTGGGCTTCTTCGGTGCGGCCGCGTTCCAGTGGGTCAACCCCAAGGCCTGGGTGATGGCGGTCGGCGCGATCACCACCTATACGCCGGCCCAGGGTTACCTGGTCAATGTCATCGTCATCGCCCTGGTGTTCTGCCTGGTCAACCTGCCGTCGGTGTGTGTCTGGGTCATGTTCGGCAGCGCCTTGCGGCGGTTCTTGCAGGATCCCCGCCGGCTTCGGCTGTTTAACCTGCTGATGGCGACACTGCTGGTGCTTTCGCTGTATCCGCTGGTGTTTGTAGAATCGGGTTTTTCCTGAATCCCGCTGCGAGCCCCGATGGAACTGATCCCCTGGGCGCATGATTGCGCCGAACGCTTCACCCTGCGCGGCTGGCGTTCGCCGGCCAGCGGCAAGCCGCTGCTGCATTTCATCCATGGCAACGGCTTCTGCTGCCTGGCCTACCAGCCACTGCTGGAGTTGCTGGCGGTGCATTTCGACCTGTGGCTGAGCGACGTGCAGGGCCATGGCGACAGCGATCACGGCGGGCCCTTCGTGGGCTGGAACCGCAGTGCCGAACTGGCGCTGGAAGCCTTCGATGCCGGACGCGGGGAGTATGGGGACGTGCCTTGTTTCGCCGTTGGCCATAGCTTCGGCGGGGTGCTGACCGGGCTCATGCTGGAACTGCAACCGCGGCTGTTCCAGCGTGCCGTGCTGCTCGATCCGGTGGTGTTCAGCCGCTCGATGATCGGCGTGATGGGGGTGGCCAGCTGGTTCGGCATGCATCGTCGCCATGGCCTGGCACGCAAGGCCGCGACCCGCCGCAGCTATTGGCCCGATCGCCAGGCGGCGCATGATTCGCTGCAAGGCCGCGGTATCTTCAAGGGCTGGAGCGAAGCGGCTTTGCAGGCGTATGTCACCCATGCCATCGGCGAGTGCGGTGCGGGCGTGGTGCTGCGCTGTCGACCGAGCCGCGAAGTGGAAATCTTCAGTTCCTTTCCGAAACGCATGTGGGCGTCGCTGTCTCGTGTGCAGACCCCGACCCTGGTGCTGCATGGCGAGCAGACCTACCCCTTCGTCCCGCTGTCCCTGGCGCGCTGGGCCCGCCTTAACCCGAACGTGGTGCCGCAAAAGGTCGCTGGCGGGCACTGCTTCATGCAGGAGGACCCTCACGAAAGCGCCCACCGCGTCGAAGCCTGGCTGTTGCAGGCCGCTGCGGAGCCGCAGTTCAAAAGGGCTTGATCGTTCCATCAGTGGAACAGTGAAAGCGCTTTTTGCCCTCTACCGCCGCTTTGTTTGCATGGGTATGGTGTTGTCCATGCAACGAGGAGGTTTCTCATGAAAAAGATCCACGGTGTGTACCAGGCCCCGCCCGCCCATTGGGTCGGCGACGGTTTTCCGGTGCGCAGTCTGTTCAGCTACGACAACCTGGCGCGGCATATCAGCCCGTTCCTGCTGCTGGATTATGCTGGGCCGCAGCATTTCTCACCGACCAGCGCCCGGCGTGGCGTGGGCGAGCATCCCCATCGCGGTTTCGAGACGGTGACCATCGTCTACCAGGGCGAACTCGAGCACCGCGACTCCAGCGGTGCCGGCGGCTTCATCGGCCCGGGTGACGTGCAATGGATGACCGCCGCCGGGGGGATCATCCACGAGGAATTCCATGCGCCATCGTTCGCCAGGAGCGGCGGCATGCTGGAAATGGTCCAGCTCTGGGTCAACCTGCCAGCCCGCGACAAATCGGCACCGGCGGGCTACCAAACGCTGCTGGACGCGGATATCCCACGGGTTGCCCTGGCGGACGAGGCCGGCAGCCTGCGGGTCATTGCCGGCGAGTACCTTGGTCATGAAGGCCCGGCGCGGACCTTCACGCCAATGGACGTCCTGGACGTGCAACTGAAGGCGGGCAAATCGCTGCGCTTGTCAGGCGCGCAAGGGCGCAATGCTGCCCTGGTCGTGCTGCGCGGCACGGTCCGGGTCAATGCGGAAAAAAGCGTCGGCGCCGCAGAGCTGGTGCTGTTCGAACGCGACGGTGACCAGGTGCTCATCGAGGCCGACAGCGATGCCATGCTGCTCTGGTTGAGCGGCGAGCCGCTGGATGAACCCATCGTCGGCTACGGCCCGTTCGTGATGAACAGCGAGGCGGAAATCGTCCAGGCCTTCGAGGACTTCCACGCCGGCCGCTTTGGCCAGATGAGCCGGGCCTGACCTTTCGTCCGCTGCCCGCGACACGCCGTTGAACCGACGTCGTCGCGGGCCCCTCCCACGCACAGGACGTACAAGATCCGACGGCATGAGGTGATGCCCGGCATCAATGGCGCAAGCGCTTGCACATGGCTTTTTTCCATTGGACGCCGGCGCACGGCAGGTTCTGACTTGGACGGCCATCCTGGTCTGAGGAGGATCTTTATCATGCCTATGCATGGAGTGTGCGATCTGGAATTGCGCCAACTGATCGAAGGGGCGTTCCTGCCTGATCATTGCCAAGTGAGCTGTAGCGACGGGATGTCGCTGACCTTGCATTTTCCCGCCGATGCCGGACGTCCGGCGCTGACCGTGCGTGACGTCCAGTTAAGCGAGTTGCCCAATGGCAGGGCGCTGGCCGAGTTGGTCAGCCGGGTTCGCCAGCAGCGCGAGCATGCAAGGGTGTCCCGTCTGCTGACCGGCCGTTGAGCCTTACTGGAGTTCCAGTCGCAGTTGCAGGCTGCCGTCGTGGCATTGTCGTGCCGACTGCACGATGCCCCGGCATTGATGGCCGCGCCAGGTGAACACCAGGGTGTGGGCCCGTTCCAGGCGCTCAGGCACCGGCGGAGTGATCTGCAACTGCACGCCGGGCTTGCCGGCGATATTCAGGGCTTCGAGCTGCACCTGGCACTCTTCGGTACGGGTCAATACACCCAGGAGGGTATCCCTGAGATAAGCGATTTCCAGTGTTTGTGGACGGGGGGCGATAGCCGCGGCCATGGGTAGTCACCTCCTTTGAGCGGGCGGATGCTGGCTGATGGAGGTTAGACCATGCCGGAGAAAGATTTTCTCAGAATATTTCAGCCAAGGGGCCATCGCCGGCGATACGGCTACCGGCGATGAACCATCGACAGACAGGTTATTGACCACCACCCGAACCGGTACCGCTGCCGGTACTGGAGCCGGTGCCCGTACCTGTACCGGACCCGCCCATGCCGGTACCACTACCTGACCCTGAACCACCCATGCCGGTACCGGAGCCACCCATGCCGGACCCGCTCCCCGTGCCGTTGCGCTCGTTGCCGCGCTCGGTCCCGCGATCATCGATGGTTGGCGGACGGGTGCGATCCGTGCCGTCGGTTGGCGCACCACCCTGGCGTCCTGGATCACTGCCCTGGATGCGCGGGTCGGTGCTGCCTGGCGCCGGCATCTCCGGTGGCACACCGGAGCCCACTCCCGGCGAAGTGGGGTTGGTCGGCCCGGTATCGGCCATGGCCTGCCCGCCCAGCAGGGCACTGAAGAGCAGGGCGGCTAAAGCTGTACGTTTCATGATCGAACTCCCTTTTTTCATGGATACCCTTCATTGGGGGATGCCCGGGGAGATTTGTGCGATCACGCAGGTGGGCGCGGCGACCAGTGGCGCTTGGCTATAGGGTTATTCCCGCCCGCGCATGAAGAACCCCGCCACGTATTTGCGGAAGGTATCCAGCCCTTTGAAATCGGCGTAGCGCCGGAAATGCTCCACCTCCGGCTCCGGGCCCATGGGTTTCTCGGTCAGGGAAATGGACAGCACCCGGTCCTGGTCGGAACTGAGCACCAGCTCGTCCATTACCTGGCCACCGATCACCGGTCGGCGCATGGTCACCCGCACGCCCTTGCTGGCCATCCAGTCGATCAGCGACACCAGCATTTTCAATGGCTCGCGCTCTTCGTCGCGGAACACCGGGAACAGGTGTCCGCGCGACAGTACCGGCACACTTGCGATATGGATCAGTTCGTAGAAATGGCTGCCGGCACTCGTCGGTGAATAAAGGGCCAGGGCCAGCAACGGGCCCGGGGTGCGGCTGCCACCCCAGAGCAGATGATGCCCCTGGAAGTCGAAGCCGTCTTCGCTGCGCTCGTTGTAGACCTTGCGCGCCTTGATCTGGTTGACGCAATCGAGCAGCAACCCATGGCGACGATGGTTGCCGAATACCGTGGAGTCCCGCAGGCGCGCCTTGAGCATCATCATGTGCTTCATGTCCAGGCGGGTTTCCAGGTAGTTGCTGGCCGGGACCCGCTCGATCAGCGGATAGCGCGCGGCGACCCCGCGCAGTTCGGCGAACTGGGCGGTGAGGTCCTTTTTCAGGTGTGTGGCATAAACGTTCAGGCCACTGGCTTCGATCCAGGTCAGCAGCAGGGACAGCAGGCGGTGCTGGTCACGCTTGTCGCCGCTGCCGGCCACGCCGGGAGCAGCGTCCGTGGTTGCGGCGCGGCGGAAATCGCCGAGCAGGCGTAGCGGCGCATCCGGGGCCAGCCAGGCGGCGGGCGGGGCGTCCTGGGTGTCGCTGTCGCCGGCTTCGCGCTCATCCTTGATGAACGGGCAATCGGCGGCATGGTCGGCGGTGCCGGGGTTGTTCTTGAGGAACAGCGTGCCGGTGTGGCTGTTCAGGGTGACGTTGAGCACCGGCATCGCCCTGGCATTGCAGTCGCAGGCCAGCCAGTGCCCCGCGCCACGGATCTTCATCAGCAACTGGTTGGCCTGGAGCAGGCGCGGCCCTTCCAGGGTGCCGCGGTTGAAACCGCGCAGCAGGTCGTCCTCGGCGGGGGTGAGGCTGCGGATCAGGGCGGCGTTTTTATCGATGATTCGCATGGAGGTCCTTGGGGTGCGAATTAAAGTGCGACGCGGACCCTGTGGGGAGCGGGTTCACCCGCGATTGCGATGGTGAGTCCACCGACGTAATCGCGGGTGAACCCGCTCCCACAGGGTCCGCGTCGCATTCTGGATCTTTGCTAGCCACCAAACAACTTCGCCGCACGCGCGCGGATCTCTTCCGGGCTGAGGTCCTCCTTGTGCGTCGAAACGAACCACAGGTTGCCGAACGGATCCTTCAGCGTGCCGCTGCGATCACCGTAGAACTGGTCCTGCACCGGGCTGACCGGAGTGGCGCCTGCCTCGATCGCCCGGGCATAGCGCGCATCGACGTCCTCCACGTACAGATGCAGCCCGACGGAAACCCCCGGCTGCGACTGGCTGCTGACCAGCGAGGCCTGGTCGCAGGGCTCGGCGAGCATGATCGAGGAGTCGCCGATCTTCAGTTCGGCGTGGCCGATGCGGCCGTCCGGGCCTTCGAGACGGAACATCTCGACGGCGCCGAAGGCGGCCTTGTAGAAATCGATGGCCTGGTGGGCATCCTTGATGCCCAGGTAGGGGGTGATGCTGTGCGCCCCCTCGGGGATGGGTTTTGCTGCCATTGCCTGTTCCTCCTGTACAAAAACGATGGACGCGTTCCGAAAACGATATTCGGACGTAGACCTGTATGTTTGTACAGGATCGGCAAAAGTGCAAATCCGTTGGTGCGACCACAGGACAGGCGGGCATGAAGCCCGCCGGACGGTGCTCAGAAAATGTAATCGGTGGTGAGGAAGCTCGACTCGCGGTTGCGGATGATGTCGCTGATCAGTTGCTTGTTGGCTTCCTGGAATCGCGTGGCCACCAGGGTCCTGATGGAAAACACCCGCAGCGCATCGTGCACCGACAGGGTGCCTTCGGCGGAGTTCTTGCGGCCATTGAACGGGAACGTGTCGGGGCCGCGCTGGCACTGGGCGTTGATATTGATCCGGCCGACCTGGTTGGCGAAGGTGTCCACCAGCATGCCGATATCCCTGGAGTTGGTCCCGAACAGGCTGAGCTGCTGACCGAAATCGGAGTCCAGCACATAGTCGATTACCGTGTGCAGGTCGCGGTACGGCACCACCGGCACCAGCGGGCCGAACTGTTCCTCGTGGTAGACGCGCATCGCCGGGCTCACCGGGTACAGCAGCGCGGGGTAGAAGAACGAACCGCGGCTCTGTCCGCCGCCGGGGTTGAGCACCCTGGCGCCATGCTCCAGGGCATCGGCCACCAGGCCGTTGAGGTAGTCGATCTTGCCGGGTTCGGGCAGCGGGGTCAGGCCCACGCCCGGGGTCCATGGCATGCCGGCCTTGAGCGCGGCGAGCCGGGCCTGGAATTTCTCGAGGAAGGCCTCCACCACCTGCTCGTGGACGAACAGGATCTTCAGCGCCGTGCAGCGCTGGCCGTTGAACGACAGGGCGCCGGTCAAGGCTTCGTTGACCGCATTGTCCAGGTCGACCTCGGGCAGGACGATGCCGGGGTTCTTCGCATCCAGGCCCAGCGCCGCGCGCAGGCGATGCGGGCGGGGGTGGAGTTTCTTCAGGTCGCTGGCGGCCTTGTTGGTGCCGATGAAGGCGAACACGTCCACCTTGCCGCTGGCCATCAGGGCGCTGACGGTTTCGCGGCCACGGCCGTAGATCACGTTGATCACCCCGGCCGGGAAGCTGTCGCGGAAGGCTTCGAGCAACGGACGGATGAGCAGTACGCCGAACTTGGCCGGCTTGAACACCACGGTGTTGCCCATGATCAGCGCCGGGATCAGGGTGGTGAAGGTCTCGTTGAGCGGGTAGTTGTAGGGGCCCATGCACAGTGCGACGCCAAGCGGTGCGCGACGGATCTGGCCGAGGGTGTCCTGTTCCAGTTCGAAACGGCTTGAGCGGCGGTCCAGTTCCTTGAGGGCACCGATGGTATCGACGATGTAGTCGCAGGTGCGGTCGAATTCCTTCTCGGCGTCCTTGAGGTTCTTGCCGATCTCCCACATCAGCAGCTTCACCACCGCCTCGCGTTGCTGGCGCATGCGCCCGAGAAAATCTTCGACATGGCGGATGCGCTCGGCCACGCGCATCGTCGGCCAGGCCCCGCGCCCCTTGTCATAGGCATGCACGGCGGCGTCCAGCGCGGTGAGGGCGGTGTCGGCATCCAGCAGCGGGGCACTGCCGAGGATCACCTGCTGCTCGCTGCCATCGTCCTGTTTCAGCCACACCGGGCTGCGCACCGTGGCCAGCGGACCTTCCCAGCGGCGCAGTTCGCCGTCCACCAGGTAGTCGCGTTGCTCCAGGGGTGGCCCCAGGCGCCAGGCCTCGGGGATTTCCTCGGCAGTGGGAAACAGCGAATCCAGCAAACGATCCATGGCACGACACCTCTTTTTCTTTGATGGGTGAAACGTTTCAGTCGAGAATAACGCCGCACTGCAAAAAAAAGCCAGCGCACCTCAATATTGTTTTGCCATCGCCGATAACCCGGGAAACGGACGCAAGCAGCCGGCGTATGACGACAAGAATACTGGTCCAGGGCAATACCACCCGAGTTCTCCCCACCCGCGTGCGCTCCACCGCCTATCGCTTGCTACCGCTTGGCTTTGCCGTGATCGGCATCGGGCTTTCCGTCGCCCTTGGCCGGCTCGATGTACAGCGCCAGAAAAGCGAGCAGTTCGCCAATGCCAGTGTGCGCCTGTCGGGTATTCGTGCCGCCCTGGAGGCGCAGATGCGCTCGGCCTTTGGTGAGACCGAGGGCATCGCCCAGTTGCTCAGTGCCGATGGCAATATTTCCACGGCGCATTTTCACGACATGGCGCGCCAGGCCCTGGAGTCGGTGTCCTATATCCGCCATATCTCGGTGGCACCCAACGATGTGGTCGCCGATGTCTACCCGCTGAACGCCAACCACAACGAACGCATCGTCGGGCTTGACTACCGTCTGCTGCCTGCGCAATACCCGCTGGTGCAACGGGCGCGGGAGAGCGGCGATGCGGTGCTGGCCGGCCCCGTGCAGCTGTACCAGGGCGGTCGCGGCCTGATCTACCGGCGGCCGGTGTTCCTCAAGGGCCACAAGGGCGTGCGCCTGTACTGGGGCAATGTCTCGGTAGTGGCGGATATCGACAGCCTGCTGCGGGCCGCCGGCGTGGTCGAGGATGCCAACTTCCGCCTGGCCCTGCGTGGTGCCGATGGCGCGGGCGCGGCCGGGGCGATGATCTGGGGCGAGGCGCGGCTGTTCGCCGATTCGGCGGTCACCCTGAACGTCGATGTGCCAGGCGGAACCTGGCAACTGGCGGCGATGCCGCGCAGCGGCTGGTCGTCGATCAGCCTGTTCGGTTCGCCGTTGTTCCTCTTCGCCCTGTGCGCCACGGGCCTGTTCAGCGTCTTCGTCGCCCAGTTGAACCGCAGCAACCGCCTGATCAACCAGCGCAATGCCGAGCTCAAGCATTCCCAGGCACAACTCGAGCGCCTGGCCCACTACGACGCCATTACCGGCCTGCCCAACCGTGTGCTGTTCCTGCGTCGCCTGGAACAGGCACTGGCGGCGCCACGGATACAGAGCGCCGTACTGTTGCTGGATATCGACGGGTTCAAGCAGGTGAACGACAGCCTCGGCCACGACCTTGGCGACCTGCTGCTGGAGCAGGCCGCGCAGCGCCTGGTGGCGGGGATCGGCGCCCATGACACGGTGTGCCGGCTGGGTGGCGACGAGTTCGCGTTCATCCTCGCCCGGGCCGGCAGCCCGGACGAGGTGGGCAGGGTGGTGGACGGCCTGTTGCGCGCGCTGCAACGGCCTTTCGACCTCAAGGGCAATGCCGCGCTGGTCAGCGGCAGCATTGGTGTGGCGTTGTGCCCGGAGCACGGGCTCAGCGCCGAAATCCTGATGCGCCATGCCGACACCGCCATGTACGCGGCCAAGGAAGGCGGACGCAACGCGTGGCGCCTGTACCACGCTGACATGACCGCTCGCCTGCAGCAGCGCCTGGCGATGGAAAGTGCTCTGCGCCGCGCCTTGGAGCAACGCGAGTTCGAGCTCTGGTACCAGCCGCGCATCGACCTGTTCAATGGCCGTGTCGAAGGCGCCGAAGCCCTGCTGCGTTGGCGCGATCCGCAGCAGGGCCTGGTGTCGCCAGGTGATTTCATCCCGCTGGCCGAACGCACCGGCTTGATCATTCCCTTGGGCGAGCAGGTTCTGGACATGGTCTGCCAGCAGATCCGCCAGTGGCGCGATCGCGAACTGTTGCCGGGGCCGATCGCCATCAATGTCGCCGCCTTGCAGATCGAGCGCAGCGACTACGTGCACAGCCTGGTCCGCTGCCTGGAACGTCACGGGCTGGGCGCCGAGCTGCTGGAAGTGGAAATCACCGAGAGCCTGCTGATGGAAAGCCAGCAGCGCGCCTGCGAGGTGCTGGCACAGTTGCAGGCGCTGGGCGTGGCCACGGCAGTGGACGACTTTGGCACCGGTTATTCGTCGCTGGCTTACCTCAAGGCTTTGCCGATCGATCACCTGAAGATCGATCGGGCCTTTATCAAGGACCTACCCCATGGCGAGAACGACGTCGCGATTACCCGGGCGATCATCGACCTGGGGCATGCCCTCGGCTATCGCATCACCGCCGAAGGCATCGAGACCGAAGAACAGCATCAATTCCTGCGCAATGCCGGCTGCGACCATGGCCAGGGTTACCTGATCGGCCGGCCAATGCCTGCGGAGCGCTTCGAGCATTGGCTGGCCGGGGAGCGTTTCACCAGCGTGCAGTGCTGAGGGCTACCAGTGGGTCTGGCTGCCTTCGGCGATGCTGCGGGTCAGGTCGTCGAGCAGGCGCTGGCGTTCACGCTCCAGTTGCCGGCGCAGGTGGTTGGCTTCGTTGAGGTATTCGCCTTCGCTGAGCAGGTTCTCCGCATCCAGCAACTGGGCGTTGGCCTGTTCCTGCAATTGCTCGAACTGGACGTGATAGCGCTGTTCCAGATGACGCTTCCAGAACGGCAAGGCCGGTTCGCCGTTGGGTTGTTCGGCGAGGATGGCATCGCGTCCGATGGCCGTTGTGCCGTCGATCAGCCGCAGTTGATGGCGCAGGGCACTGGTCCACAGGCCATCGAGCTGCTGCGCCTGCTGCTGCACACCGTCAAGGTTCACCGGCTCACGCGCGGTTGGAGCGATTCGCAGCTGTAGCTGCGGGTCGCTGCCCAGGCGCTGCAGGGTCAGGGCGCGCAGGGCCTCCATGGGTTCCGCGCCAAGGCCGGGCAGGCGCGCGAGCAGGGCCTGGTCCACTGCCAGGCTGCGCGCAGCGGCCACGGCGACATTCAGGTAGTGCTCGGTGCGCTGGCGCTGGGTGGCGAAGGGCTCTGGCTGTTGCAGATCGGCGAGCAGCTCGTAGTGCAGCAGCTTGCTGGCGTCGATGCGCTGCGCTGCGGCCCGGGCCAGCGGGCTGCCTTCCAGCCAGTGCAACATGAACCAGAAGCGCCGCCGGGTGGTGATCGGCGTGGCCTGGTAGGCGGGCTCGTCGGCTACCCCGCGCAGGTCGCGGCGATACTCCACCGGCAGCAGGCGGGCCAGGCGTTCCCAGCAGGCCTGGGTCGAATCGTCGGCGTCCAGCAGCAGGCTGGTGTAGTCGTCCTCGGCCACCAGCAGGTCGATGCCGGTGGCCTGGTAGTGGTTGTCGATACGGTTCAGCGCATCTTCGTCCAATGGATTGTGTTCCAGGCTCAGGGCCCGCCGGGCGTCGGCCGACAGTTGCTGCTCCAGCCCCGGAGGCAGCACGCTGATGTGGTTGGAAGACAGGTCCAGGTGCTCCAGGTTCGGCAGACGCTCCAGATGCATGGGCATTTCATAGAGCGAACAGTCGAACAGGTTGGCCTCGATCAGGCTGGGCGCGGCGGGCAGGTATGGGGTGACGGTCAGCGGGTTGCCGGACAGGTTCAGGCGCTCCAGCGCCGGATAGCTGGCCAGTGCGTCCTGGGACGCCGGGCTCCAGACGATATTGTTGTCGGTCAGTTCCAGGCTGCGCAGGGTTGGCGGCAGGCCGCCGGGTAGCGCTTCGAGTTCCATGGCACTGGCGAACAGGGTACGCATCGCCGGCAGCTGCCGGGTCAACAGGTAGGGCATCGAGCGCAGCGGGTTGCCGCTCAGGTGCAGTTCTTCGACGTGGCCGAAGGCACCGGCCAGGTGGGGCAGGGTGGCGAGGTCCTCGTCGGTCAGGCCGACGGAGGTGAGGTTCAATTCGCGCTGGTCGAGCTGGTTGCGTTGCCAACTGCGGATCAATGTGTCCCGCGCCACGGTGCGCCGTGGCGCAGCCGACGCCCACTGGCCCAGGGTGGTGCGCAGGTAGTCGAGCTGTTGCTCCAGGGCGCGCAGTTCGAGGTGCGGCTGTTTGCCGGCGTCGCTCCAGGCGCGCAGCGCATTGCCCGCCTGTTCGTCACTGCTGGCCGGATACAGTCGGCAATAGCGTGCCCGCAGCGGGTCGACGGGCGGGCGGAACGAGGGATAGTGGAGGGTGCGCGGCGCGGCATCGAAGCCGCCCAGCAGGCGGCCCTCGTCGCGCCAGCCGGCGCTGTGGCCGGACCAGATCCAGCTGCGCGTGCGCGCGGGCTGCAGCAGGGCCCGTTCGACGATGCGGTTTTTCAGGGCCCGCGCAGTGCTGGAGAGTTCAGGGAATGCCTTGACGATGGCATCGAACAGGTCCGCCTGTACCGGGCCGCCAGGTTCGCAGAAGTAACCATCGGGTCCCTTGATGATCAGGCGCACATCCCCGGCGAAGCGTTCGCCGGCGCGTTCCAGCAGTGGTCCGGAGCGGTCACCGGCGCGCAGTTCCAGGCTGCAGTCGGCAGGCCAGCCAGGCTGCTCGGGCAGGCTGAGCAAGGCCAGGCGCTCGCTGGCCGGAAGGCAGCGGGCCGGGTGGTAGAGGCCTTCGAGCACTGCCTCCAGCGGGTCTTGCGCGGGCAGGCCGGCGCGCAGGCGCTGCAGGGTGGCGAGCAGGCGCGGTGGCGTTGGGCTGTGCTTGAGGTACACGTCCAGCAGTTCATCCCGGGTGGTATCGCTGATGCGACAGGCGATATCCAGCTCGTCGTCGCTGTACTGCGCCACCCTGGTGCCGAGGCGGCGCAGCAGGGTGGCCTGCGGCCACTCCAGCGGTCGTTCGTGGGCAGCGTGCCAGGCCCCGTCGCCGTTGTGTTCGAGCAGTGGCTGCGCTGCCCTGGCATTGTGCGGATGGCGGATCTGCCAACGCTGGCCGTCGGCATGGGGCTGTACGCGGTAATGACCGTCGTCCAGTTGCAGATAATGCTCGCCAGCGCTGTGCAGCAGGCCCAGCTCGTTGCGCTGGGCGGCGGCAGGCGGATCAACGCGGTAGGGCCTGAGATCGCCGTTCCACAGACGTGGCGTGCCATCCGGGCGGAGAATCTCGACCAGCTTCGAGCGCAGCCTGCCGGCGTAATGCAGGGTGACGCCGGTGGCCACCGCCGTGCCGATATCGATGGCCACCGCCTTGGCATGTTCGAGTGCGCCATCGATGTCGCCCTGTTCCCAGGCTTCCACGCCTTCGTAGATTTCGTCGAGAACCTGTGCAGCGAACACCAGCATCATCAGGCTGCCGGCGGCTGGAATGAAGAACGCCGCGACGCCCAGCACGTCGAGCCCGACGGACTCCCAATAATGCAGGCGCCGTTGGCGCGCGGCCTCGTCCGCGTCGGCGCTGGGCACGGCCAGCAAACGCGCCTCGTTGCGCAGGCGGCGGTAGTGACGGTCCTGGAGAAACGGGAAAAGGTCGTCCTCGATGCGCTTGCTTACCCAGTGCAGGTTGGTGTCGGCCGCAGCGCTCCAAAGCCGGTCGCGGTCGCTGGCCAGGGGCTGGCCGGTAAGGTTGCGCTGCAACACACTGGCGAAGTGTTCGAGCTTGTCCTGCTGGATGAAGGTGTAGAAGCGTTGGCGCAAGGCCGGATCGCAAAGTTGCCGCAGCACTGCGCGCTGGCAGGCCGCCAGGCTGGGGTAATGGCTCAGCGCCCGGGGCATGCCGGGCAGGTACAGGAACAGCGCTTCGCTGTGGGCCGGGCGGATCAGCAGGGCGTCGAGGACATCCACGCCGAACAGGCTGAAATGCTGGCAGCGCGGGGCGTCGCTGGCGCCGTCGATCAAGCGCTGGACCTGGGCATGGTCGCCCTCCAGGCCGCGCATGCGCGCGACGATCAATTCCAGTTGCAGGGCCTCGCGGCGGGCGCGGATGCCCAGGCTGCGCACCTCCTCGCGGTTCAGCACCTGCTCCAGGTGCTGCTGGTAGCGTTGACCAAGGTCCAGCTCATGGCACTGCGCGGCAAACTGCGCCGCGCTGAAGGGCAGGGCATCGAAGCTGTAGCGAGCGTAGCCGTTGAACGAGCCGACCTTGAAGTCGCCGCTGATGGCCGCGCTTTCCGGTTGCATTTCCGCGTCTTTCTCGAAATTTTGCAGGGCGGCCTGCAGCAGCGGCTCGACCCTGTGGTTAAGGTCGGTAGCCAGCGCTTTCCAGTTCCAGTCGCGGGTAAAACGCACGAACTTCAGGTTCTTCAGTTCCAGACCGCCCAGCCCGAGCTGTTGCATCAGCAATGGCCCGCTGAACTCAGGGATGCTGCGCAGGTCGGCGGTGGCCCTTGCCAGGGCGAAGGTCACCTCGCGGTTGCGCTGCCGGGCCTCGGCCAGGGCCAGGCGCAGCTCGGGCGAGGTGCTATTGGCCCAGGTGCAGTTGGCATAATCCTCAAGGTGTTTCAGCCGGGCCAGTTGCTCCGGCGTCAGATGCTCCAGCCAGCGCGGCAGGCGCTCCTTGACATGCAGGTCATGAAAGGTAGGGGAGGTGTTTTCGCTCATCAATGGCACTCCTTGTTGAAGGAGCGCAAGCACACCGCGTCCTGCCGGACAGGAGGTGGCACATAGTTATGCGGGGCGGTGGCTATAGTGACAGGAAACCGATGATATTCAGCCGAAGGGGGTGCACATGGCACTGATCAGCCGCGAAGTCTGGTGGTTCGAACCGCCCAAGCCGGGCCAGACGGAAAAGGACCTGCGCTGGGGGTTCCTGGAAATCCACAGCGACGGCCAGGCACGGTTCATCGATGAACGGCCTACGGACAAGCAGATGATGGAGCGCAAGAGCTGCAGGCGCTTCCCGAAAATTGGCGAGGAGTGAGGCGCCTGTAGGCCCTGGCTTGCCTGCGATGGACCGCGATAGCGGTCCCGAAACCATCCCGCACGCGCCTACATGGACCCCGTGGCCCTCAGCTTTTGCGTCCGGGCCATGCCTCTCGCCAACACCCCATACCCAACCCGCTTCACCCCCGGCAACCGATCCTCCAGCAAGTCCAGCAACGACTCCCCGCTATCCAGGTAGGCATCCCCGAAGTCGGCGTATCCCAGCGCACTCGGATGCACCACCACCTCCAGTAAACCGTTCTGCGGCGCCAGGCCTGCGCGCAGGTCCACCGGCGTGCACACGTGATCCGCACTGGCCCCGGCCAGTTGCCGCAGCCGCCGGTTGAGCAGGCTTTTGAACAAGCGCTTCGCCGTGCCGATATTGCCGCCGATATTGCGCGCCAGGCGCACGGGCACGCCCTCCCGCGCAGCGAAGCGGGCGACGATCTCGCCGATGGGCCAGACGTTGTGCACATGCTGGTGTGAGTCCAGGTGGCTGGGCAGCAGTCCCAGGCTCAAACAATGCTGCCACTGCGCCGCCAGTTCCCGCTCCACCGCCTGCCGCGTGCGCTTTTGCAGCCAGAGGCTCTTGCGTGACAGGCTGAATTCGAATTCCCCGGCGCCATTGCAGAACAACGGCTCCTCCAGGATCGCCTCGCTCAATGGCCGCCCATAGCTGATATTGAAGTGCAGCCCGATCCGCCCGCGCAGCATCGGCTGCTGCCTGGCCAGGGCGCAGGCATTGCGGAACGCCGGCATGTTGGCCATGGCCGTGGCCGAGCTGACCAGGCCATTCTGGAAAGCCCGCAGGATGACTGCATTGGTGGCTTCGTTGAGACCGAAATCATCGGCGTTAACTATGACCTGGAGGGGCATTGTGCAACTCCTGCAACGGAGGGACGAGGGGAAGATTTACCGGCGGCCCGCAACCAGGACTGGCAACGGCGCCACATGCGCAGGGCCAGGCCCAGGCAGATGCCGGATAATCGCCAGCTGTAGAAACCATGGCGCAGATGCTCGATCTGACCGGTCATGCGTTCGTGCAACTGATGGCTGGAGTTTTCCAGGCTGACCCGCGAGGCATCGATCCATTGCCAGCCTTCGTCGAGCCCCCAGTCGATCCATTCCTGCAACAGTACCCGGCCACTGCCCAGCCCGGCGTGTGCGGGCAGGAAGGCCAGGTTGTAGTCATACAGGCGTCCGCGCTCGAGCAGCCCGAGGCGATAGCTGATGCACGCGCCGTCAAGCTCCAGCACGACCAAACGCACGCCATCCTGCCCGGCGAGGGCCGTCAGGGCCTGGAACATCCATGCCCTGGACGGTGCCGTGCTGAAGATGCCGACGCCGTCGTCGCCTTTCCAGCTGGCGTCCTCGACCGCAGCGATACGTTGCAGCCAGGCCTCGATGTTCCCGGCATCCAGCCGCACCCGACGCACCTGCGCGCCGCAGGCGGCGATCCGCTTGCGCGCCCGGCGCAACTTGTAGCGTGGGTCGCCGCTGACTTCCTGGCGGTCCGCCGGGCTGATCCCGTGCACCGGCACAGTGCATATGCGGCGCCGTTCGTAGGTCGAACAGTGCCGGCTCCACTGCAGCAGCCAGGGTTCGCCGACGGTCAGTTCGTTGAGTTGCAACAGCGCATGCGGCAGGCGCTGGCGAATCTCCCGCAGCACCTGCGGCGCATTCTGCTCGTCGAGATCGATCATCAACCCGACCCGATCGCTCAACGGCCAGCCCAGGTGGCGCACCACCACCAACCCCGGCAAGCCACCGCGCAGCGGCATGCGCAGCAAGGGCAGGCACAAGCGCAGGCGCTCGCCGTCATGGCCCAGCAGCACGTGCACGCTGTGCCGCGGTTGCACGGCCGCCTCGGCCGCGCGCAACCAGGCCAGGCTGTTGAACGGCGTGGCCCGGGGCAGGCGCTGGCGCAGGGCTTCGTAGTCCGCGGCAGGAAACCCCGGTTCCGCCAGCGAGGCCACCCAGCTCAAGCGCAAGCCCATCTCAGGCCACTCCGGCAGCAGCGGCAGCGGCCGGCTTGCGCAGCCCGGCCAGGCGCGAACCTTCGTAGCAGCTCTGGCGGAAGAATTTCCAGCGTCCGAACAGGCAATACACATGGGTCACCCGGTGCTGCTCGTGGTAACCCATGCGCATGTGCAGCTTCAGCGCCGGGATGTTGTGGCTTTCGCAGACGTCCACCACCTTGTCGCAGCCCTGCTTGCTCATGGCCTTCCACAGGTCCAGCTGCAGGTCCACCGACAGCGTGGTGCCCCAGTAGGCGCGGGTCAGCTCGCCGCCGAACTCGAAGAACTCGCCGGGCTTGACCGGGAACCAGCAACCGTAGAAGTGGTGGTCGTGATAGTCCTTGGGGCTGCCCCAGATAAAGGCCACCACGTGGCCCTCGGGGTCGCGGCGGACAATCCCGGTGTGTCCCTCGGCAACCAGCTCGCGCATGGTGTCCAGGCGGTCGCCGAAATAGCGGGCGAAGGCATGCACGTTGTGCAGGGTGATCAGCTCGCTGTGGGTCGGCGGGCTCGACTTGAGATTGTGCGGTGGTACCGGGCTGACCAGGTCGCGCTCCATCCAGAGCAGTTCCCAGTGATAGAACACATAGTGCCGGAAGGCGGTGTTCAGGGCCGAGCGCAGTCCTTTGTGCCTGATATGGGTTTGCAGCTGGTTCAGTACACGCATGATTGCCTCCTGGATCGGGCAAGACAGGTGATCGGCGCCGTGCAGGTCACGACGCGTTCCAGCCCAGGGCAAAGATCGTCTGCCCCGGCAGCTCGAAGCCGATGCGCCCGCCGTGGCAGGCCGGTTCGGCCTTGCGTGGCTGGTGGTCGGGTCCGAAGAAGGTCAACTCGGTCTGTGTCGGGCACTGCCGGGCGCCGCTGTCGAAAAGCACTCGTTGCAGGCGTTCGCTCTTGTTCACCCCCAGCAGGCTGCGCCGCGAGTCGCGGGCCATGGCCAGGGCGTCCACCTCGAAGGCGTCGTTGTCCAGGTGCATTACCTGGTCCAGCCAGTGGCGCTGGATGAACTGCTGGGCCAGGCCCACCGGCTTGAGTTCGAATTGGCGTGGGCCCAGGACCCGCAGCATGCCCTTGGGGTAGTCCGGCTCGTCGGCGGCCTGGAACCAGTTGAGCATGTCCAGCAGGCCGTCGGCGCTGGCGTTGATCGCCACCGAGGCCCACCACAGCGCGCCCAGGTGTCCGTCCTGCTCGTAGAGGCTGAGGCTGGAGCCGCTGGACAGGTTGGTCTGGTCCAGCAGCAAGGCCTTGCGCGGTCGGCCCCGTTGGTCCAGGCCGACCAGCGCCGCGGCCTGGCGCACCTGGTCGCGGTAGGCGCGGGTGGCCAACAGGTCGCGCACCATCCATTCGTGCCAGGCCAGGGCGTCGATGCGCGGGCCGAACTCTTCCAGCAGGCGCCGCGCCCAGTCCAGCCCGCGGCGCTGCTCGCTGTGCTCGGCAGTGGGGCCATTGACCAGCCGCGAACTGGCCGGCAGGGCGATGCGCACGCCCGCTTCACGGGCCCCTGGATAGTCCTCGACCTGTTGCAGGCGCGCAGCGAAAAAAGCGCGGAAATCCGCGTAGGCCGGGTAATTGAGGTTGGGCTCGTCGGCAAAGGCAATGTAATGCCGACCGCTGCCGCCCAAGGCGACGCTGGTCGCCAGCCAGGCGTGCAGGCCGCGGCGGCTCACCGCGTCATCCTTGAGATCGGCCCGGCGTCCGGTGGCAGCGAGCAGGGTGATGTCATCCTCGATGCCGAAGCGCTGGCGATACAAACGCCGGAAGCCCGTCTCGAAATCAGGCTGTCGTGCCAATACATCGACGAAGCTATAGAATCCACCGGCCCGGGGCTTGAGGGCGTCGAGCAAGGCATGGCTGGACGGCGGGGGCAGCAGGTAGGGCAGGTTCAGCCCCAGTTTCGCGGTCGGCCCCAGTTGCGTGCTGCCCAGGCGCAGAGCGACAGTGCCGGGCTGTTCCTGCAAGGGCTGCAGGTCTTCGGGACGGCGTGCGAACAGGTTGGCGGTGCCATCCAGCCAGAAAGCCGCCTTGCCGCTGCCTTGCAGTTCCAGGCGCCAGACCTGCGCCCTGGCGCTGCGCGGCAGGCTGACCTGCTGGTACTGCCAGTAGGCCGGCTGTGGGGCCAGCAGCAGGTCCAGGCTTTGCCCATCTTCGAGCCGCACCGCACGCAGGCCGCTGACGCCGCCCTGGTACTTGCCCGCCAGCACCGCCGCTTCGCCGGGGCCGACGCGGAAATAGAAGAGGGTTCCGGCTTGCACCTGAAGGCTGAAATGCACCCTGGCCGGGGCGAACTGTGCCTGGGTGCTGTCGCTGAACGCTGGCTGGTAGCGGCGGAAGCTATAGCCGGGGATTTCCAGGCGATAGCTGCCACGCCCGGTGCTCAACGGCCATTGCTGCTGGCCACGGACCTCGCTGGCGGCGATGGCGCGTTGCGCTGCGAGGCGCCCGTGGCCATCGAGGAGGAACACCTGCTCCGGATTGGCTCCGGCCTGCCAGGCGCCGACCCAGTCCAGGCGCAGGGTGTCGTTGCGCGCTGGCGTCAGGTACAGCGCACCATCGCGGATATCCGGCCAGCGCAGTTGCGCGGCCTGGGTCAATGCGCTGCACAGGCACAGCGCGATCAGCACGCCGAGGCCTTTCATTGCGTGAGCCTCCCGGGCAGCCTGCGCCACAGCGGCACAAGGTCGCTAGGCAACACGATCAGCACACGCCACCAGGCCACGCCACTGAGCCGGCAATACAGCACCAGCATCGCCAGGGTCACCGCCAGGTAGGCGACCGACGAGGCCAGCCCGGCACCGACGATGCCGTAGCGAGGGATCAGCAGCACATTCAGGACCAGGTTCAGCGCGGCACCGGCGCCCATCATCAGCGACACGCTGCCGGGACGGTTCTTGCCCAACAGGTCCAGGCGCAGGATGCTGGCGTAGCACAGGCCGAACAGCCCCGGCAGCAACGCCAGCAGCGCCGGATAGGCCGGCTGGTAGGCGACACCGAACAGGGTGACGATCAGCCATTCGCCGATCAGCGCCATGCCCAAGCAGGCGCCGAGCATCACCGTGGCGGTCAGGCGCAGGGCCAGCGGGGTCAGGCGCTCCATGCCCGGGTCCTGTTGCAGCAGGCGCTTCATCAAGGGCGTGGTCACCGCCTCGGGAACGATCAGCAGCAATTCGGCGGCAGCGCTGGCCATGGCGTAGTGGCCGAGGGCGGCGCTGCCGAGCAGGGCGCTGACGAACAGGTAGTCCGAGCGCAGGATCACCTGCTGGAACAGCAGGTCGGGATGGCTCTTGGCGCTATAGGCCAGCAGCTCGCGCTGGCCGCTGCGGTCCCAGCACAGGCGCAGCCGGCGCCCGCGGCCGAGCCACAGCAGGCCGAGCACGGCCACCAGGCCCAGGCCCAGCAACCAGCTGGCCAGGGCGGCCGGCAGGGCCGCCTCGGGCCAGATCAGGTAGAAGGCGATGAACAGCAGCAACGGCGCCAGCGATTCGGTCAGGCGCAGGGCGTTGAAGGCGCCGACGCCTCCGGTGGCGTTGTGCAGGGTCAGCAGGCCGCTCTTCAGCACGCTCAACGGCACCGCCAGCAACAGCAGCCAGGCCAGCAAACCCAACTGTTCGGTGACTTCCAGTTCGATGCCCAGGCCTCGCAGCAGGCCCAGGCAGAACAGGGTCAGCAACCCCGCCAACAGGCAGCCGTAGACCAGCACCTGGGTCAGCAGCAGGCCGGGATCGCGTTGCTGCGCCGCTTGATAGCCGATCGCGCTGTTCAGCCCGCCACTGGTAGCGGCGGCGATCAGGTCCGGCAGGCTGCTGAGCAAGGCGAACAGGCCGCGTTCGCTGGGACCGAGCAGGCGCGCCAAAAGCACATTGCGCAGCAGGCGCAGGGCGATCATCGCCAGTTTGGTGGCCATGCTCAGCAGCAAATGGCGCACGTAGTGGCTACGGTTCATGGCCGGCCTGCCTGGCTGATGCGCCAGGCCAGCAGCGAGGGGCGGCTGGCATTGCGCTGGCTGACACCGATACGCGGCAGGGCCAGGGGATCCTCGCTGCCCAGGCACAACCCGGGACGAGTGCCCAAGGCCCAAGGATACTGGTGCGCGGCCAGGCGCTGGCGCACCCGCAGGTCATGGTCGCCATTGGGGTAGCAGTACACCGGCAGCGGATCGCGACAGCCGTTGCGCAGGGCGCGGTGGCTGCGGCTGATTTCTTCCTCCAGGCGATGTTCGTCCAGCCCCGGCAACAAGGCGTGGCTGGCGCCATGCGGACCGAAGCGGATCAGCCCGGAATCCTCCAGCTGGCGCACCTGCTGCCAGTTCAGGGCCTGGGGCAGGGACTCCGCCGGGCAGGCGTCGGTCAATAGCTGCAAGGCCGCTGGCGCCAGGCTTTTCAGGCTGTGCAGGTAGTACGCCAGGGCCAGGCTGCGGGCCCGCGGCGCGTCGTGCATGAAGTAGGCGGCCGGCAGCGGGCGTCCGACCCGGCGCAGCTTCTCGATCAGCAGGTGCCGTGCCGGCTCGCCATGGCTGCCCCAGAGGGTCTCGCCCAGGCTCTCCCACCAGAAGCGCTGGCGGCTGCCGATGTAGTCGGTGGACAGGAAGATGCTCGCCGGCATCTCGTAGCGCTGCAGCAGCGGGAAGGCGTGAAGGGCATTGTCGCGCCAGCCGTCATCGAAGGTCAGCGCCACCCGCGGGCGCTTGCCATGGCCCGGCCCTTGCAGCAGGTCCAGCAGCGGCAGGCAGTCGAAATGCCCGCGCAGCCAGCGCAGCAAGCGTTCGAAGGCCAGCGGCCCGACGCACAGCTCGTTGCGATGGGGCAGGGTGGCGGCGCGATCGTCCGGCAGTACGCGGTGCAGCATCAGGATCAGCCCGGCGTTCTGCAATTGGCGGCGGCCTTCCGGAGAGTTGAGGTAGATCCAGCCCCGGGCGCGCTTGAGCGTGGTCTTGATCGGCATGGTCATGGCCTCAGCGATTCTGCTCGGGGTTCCATTGGCGATAGCCCTGGCCGCGCAGGAATTGCCACAGCCCGACGCTCATCCCGGCACAGGTCACCAGTACGTAGGCCGCCAGGCGGAAGGGCCTGGGCAGGCGCCTGCCGGCATCCAGCAGGCCGATCAGGGCAATCCCGTAGCCGAGCAACTGCAGGGTGCAGGTCCACAGGTAGAAGGCGCCGCTATCCAGCAGGCACAGGTTGCTCAGCAACAGCGGCACCAGCAGCAGTGGCGCCAGGCGGCGCAGCAGCTTGTGGCTGATCAGGGCGATGGCGTACAGGCCGTGGCGGCTCGGGTCGAGCAACTGGCTGCGTGCGGCCAGGCTGCGCAAGCCGCCGACCGTGACCCGCTGGCGCCGGCGGAACTGCTTGCCGGGCTCGTCCACGCCGCAATCGAGCACCAGCGCCTCGGGCACATAGACGATGCGCTGGCCCGCCGCCGGGGCGCAGGTGCTGATAAAGAAGTCATCGTTGACCTGTTCGGGAATCGCCTCGTACAGCTCGCGGCGCAGCGCCAGCAAGGCACCGTCGGCGGACACCATGCAGCCGTTGCGGTTTTCCACGCGGCGCACCCAGCCTTCGTAATGCCGATACAGGCTATCGCCAAGGCTCAGGCCCTTGCCCGTGCGGGGAATGATCATCTGCCCGGCGCTACCGCCGACACCGGGCATGGCGAACGGCCGCAGCAAGTGACCGAGGGTGTCGTCGACCCATTGGTTGTCGGCATCGGTGAACACCAGGATCTCGCCCTGGCAGCGCTCGACCGCGATATTCAAGGCGGCGGCCTTGCCAATGCGCGGCAGGTCGAGGACCAGGATGCGCGGGTCGTCGATGCTGCGCGCGCAAGCGACGGTGCGATCACTGGAGCCGTCGCTGGCGACGATGATCTGCAGGCTGGCGCTGGCGTCTGCCTGGCTTAGCACGCTGCGCAGCTTCTGCGCGATATGCCGCTGCTCGTTATGCGCGGCGATCACCACGCTGACCGCCAGCGGGGGTGCCGAGCGCGCCTGGGGCTGGTGGCGAAAGGGCGCGAGCAGGCTCAGTACCAGCGGGTAGCCGAGCCAGGCATACAGCGGTAGCAACAGGCACGACCAGAAGATGAATTCAGCCACGGGCAGGCCTCCTTGCGGTGAGGTTGAACAGGCTCAGGACGAAGGCCATGCCGGCCAGGTGCAGGCGAATGAAATGCAGGCCCCAGAGCTGCGCCATCAAGCGTGGGTCGCGCTGCCTCAGGCTTTGCCGCAGGCTCAGGGCCAGGGCGGGCAGGCTGGCCAGCAGCACCAGCAGCAGGCCCAGGTGCGGAAAACCGTCGAGCAGCGCCGACAGGGCCATGGCATCCAGCGCCCAGGCGCCCAGGGACAGGGCCGGGAAGCGCAGCAAGCGCAGGCTGGCGCCATGGCTGCGCAGCAATTGCAAATGACTGCCCTGGCGCCACATCTCCTTGCCCAGCCATTCTTTCCAGCTGGCCTCGTAACCCCAATGCAGTACCACCGGATCGCGCAGCGCCACCAGGCGCGCGCCGGCCTGGTGCAGGCGCAGGGTGAAATCCTTGTCCTCGCCGCTGCGCAGGCCTTCGTTGAAGCCGCCGACCTTTGCGAACCAATGCCGTGGCATCAGCAGGTTGGGGCTGGGCAGCCATTGCCGCGGCTGCAGCAGCTCGCTGCTGCGCAAGGTGCGGCGCTGCCAGGCGATGGCGAACCAGGGCGCCTGCCGCGGGGTGTCGCAGTCGAGGGCGAAGACATCGCCACGGTCTTCGTCACTGAGTGCGAAAAGCCGCTCGAGCCAGGTATCCGGCACCTCGATATCGGCGTCGAGGAAGGCCAGCCATTCACTGTCGCACGCGGCCGCACCCCGGTTGCGCAGGGCACCGATGCTCAAGCCCGGCAGGCTCAGTACCTCGGCACCCAGGGCCCGGGCTATCTGCGGGCTGTCGTCGCTGGAGCCATTGTCGACCACGATGACGCGGCACATGGCTTCGGCCCTGCGCGCCGCCTCGTGCACGGCCCTGAGGGTGCGGCCGATATGCCGGCTTTCGTTGAACATCGGGATGACGATGGCGACCCGGCTCATGGCTGCGCCTCCAGCTGGCGGGACGCCTCGGCCCGGGCCCGCAGTACCGCGGACAGCGCGAGCATGATCCACAAGTACTTGTGGTTCGGCGCGCTGAGGAACATCAGGAACAACCCGATCGAGAGCATGCTCATGCTCAGGTGGGTGAGCAGGTCGGCGCGGGCCACATCATGCTGGCGCAGCCAGGCAGCGCGGGCTGCCCAGAAGTTGCGCAGGGCCAGGGCGATCATGCCGATGAACAGCAGCGCCCCGGGAATGCCGACTTCGCTGAACAGCTCAAGATAGGTGTTGTGCGCACGGCGATAGAGGTCGGTGATCTTGCGGTTCGCGGAGAACGCCTTGGCGTAGCCGGTATGGGCGTAATGCAGGGGGAAGGTGCCGGGGCCGGAGCCGAACACCGGGTTCTCGCGGATCATCCGGCTGCCAACGACGATATAGGAGGCGCGGCGGCCCAGGGAATCGTCCTCGTAGGCATTGACCCCGGACTTGAGCACGCTCAGCGACTGGATGCGCTCGATGTACTTGGCCGGCATCACCGCCACCGCCGTGGGCAGCAGTATGGCCAGGGCCAGCATGACCAGCCCGAGGTGGCGCGGGCGGATCCGCGTCAGTTGCACCCGGTAGTGGTACAGGCCGATGCCCAGGCTGATCAGCAATACCACCAGGCCGGAGCGCGATTCGGTGCGTGTCATGCCGGCCAGCAAGAGCCCGGCGCACAGCAGCCACAGTGCCTTTTCGGCAAGGCGCGGTGCATTGAGCAGCAACCAGATGGTCAATGGCACGGCGAAGGCGATGAGCATGGCGAATACGTTGGGGTCGTCCAGCAACCCGGCGGCGCGGCCCTGGTCCTGGTATTTGCTGGAATACATGGCCAGCAGGCAGGTGGTGGCGACGCTAAGGGAAACCAGCCGGGCCAGCACCGGCAGGCTGACTTCGCGCCCGACCAGCAGGGTCATGACGAACAGCAGCAAGCCGATCAGCAACTCGCGCAGGTGCTGCGCCGACAGCAGCCAGTCGTCGCTGAGCCAGAAACTCAAGCCATAGCAGGCCAGGAAACCCAGCAGCAAGGGCCACAGGTTGCTGCGCAGGCGCAGGCCGTCCAGCTTGCCGCTGGCCAGTTGCAGGACCAGCACCAGGGCCAGTGCTGCACCCACCAGCTTGGCCGCCGACAGGTCGCTGTCCTTGAACAGGCCTTCGAACGGCACCAGGGCGACGATGGCCAGCAGGCCCCAGGCCGGGCGCCGCCACAGCGCCAGGATCGCGCCCAGGGCCAGCACCGCGCCCGGCGCCAGGTAAGGCCAGGGGCTGATGAGCAGGGCCACGGCGACAAGGCCGAACAGCCCGATCAGGGAAAGAGGCAGGATCATGCGCGGACCTCCGTTGCGGTGCCCAGATAGACCTGGGCCCAGCGCTGGGCCAGGGTGGGCAGGTGATAGCGCTCGCGCTGGGTACGCCGGGCCTGGGCGATCAGCTCGCCGGCCTGGGCCGGGTCGTCGATCAGCGCGGCCAATTGCGCGGCCAGCTCGTCCACGGCCAGCGGCCGGGCCAGCAGGCCGCTGCGCCCGTGTTCGATCACATCGGGGATCCCGCCGACGCCGAAGGCCACCACCGGAACCCCGTCCTGCATGGCTTCGAGCAGGATCATCGGCGTGCCCTCGGTGCGCGAGCTGATCACCAGGGCGTCGAGCCGGCCCATCCACGGGCGCATGTCCTGCTGGAAGCCGGGCAGCAGAATGCGCTCGCCCAGCCCGGCGGCGGCGATCCGTGCGCGCAGGGCCGGCAGCTCGGGGCCGTCGCCGAGCATCACCGCATGCAAGTGCGGATAACGCCGGCACAGCGGGATCAGGGTATCGAGGAACAGGTCGGGGCCTTTCTCGCTGCTCAGGCGCCCCACGTAGCCGGCCAGCCATTGACCGTGATGAGGCGCATGGCGCAGTGGCTGCGCGGTGTCCGGCAGGCCGTTGGGGATCACCCGGATCTTGCTGCTGGCAACCCCGGCGTCACGCAGGATCCGGGCGATACTTTCGGCCACGCATACCACCTTGCTCACCAGCGGCGAACGGCACAGGCGCAGGGTCAGCCAGGTGTACAGGCGCTGCTTGCGATTGTGCGGGGTGAAGCCATGCTGGGTGGCCAGCAGCGGCACGCCCCACAGCAGCGCAGCCAGGCAACCGAACAGCAGGCCACGAAAGTTGTGGGCGTTGAGCAGCGGTTTCGCCCGCCGCCCACGGCCGATTTCGCCGAGCAGCCCCGCCACCCCGGTGCAACGCTGGCAGTCCACCCCGGCGCGGCGAAAGCGCGCCAGCAATTCATCCGGTGCTTCGAGAAACAACACCCGATGCTGCCCTGGCGTGGCCAGGCAGTGGTCCAGCAGCATGCGCTCGGCGCCGTAGAACCCACCGCTGTTGAGCAGGTGGATGATCGGCTGGCGCGGGGCCGCGGCGTTCAATTGCGCACCCAGTGCCACAGCCGCGGCAGCGACCATTGCCGGTGCGGGTTGGGCAGTTCCGGGGTCTGGTCGTTGATTACCAGCAGCACCGGCAGGTTCAGCTCCTGGCCGATCTGTGCCGGATGTTTGAAGCGGTGGTCGAAGAACTCACGGACATACACCAGGGCGATCGCGAACAGCAGCCCGGTGAGCATGCCGAACGGCACGATCAGCAGCGGCCTGGGGAAGGCGGCTTCGGTGGGCTGGTAGGGCGCGCTGAGGATGCGTGCGTTGGACAGGTTGTCCAGCTGGCCCTGGCCGCGGCTTTCTTCATAGCGCTGGGTGTAGGTGAAGAAGGCCTTGTGCAGGGCATCGATCTCGGTGTCGAGCTGGCGCGCCTTGCTCTGGGTTTCCTGCAACTGGTGGATGCGGCCTTTCAGCTCGCCGATGCGCGCGGTTTTCTGCGCGATCACTTCCTGGACCACGGTCAGGTCCTTCTCGCGCTCGCTGATGCGGTTGGACACCACCTTGAGGAATTGCTGGCGGGTGCGGGTGATCTGCTCGCGTTGCAGTTGCATGGGCTCGCTGCCGGGCTGGAAGATCGCCGTGTCATTGCCGTAGCGCGATACCTGGGTGGTCAATTGCTCGCCCAGTTGCTTGATCTCGCGATCCTCGAAGGCGATGTTGTCCACCGTGGTGGTGAAGGTGAACGGGAAGGCGTAGTCGCTCATCTTCGCCGAGCTGGCGCTGGCCAGGGCCGACTTCAGGTAGTCGAGCCAGCGCTGGCTTTGCAGCAGGCGGTCACGGTACTGGTTGAGGTCCTGTTCCTCGGTGTTGATCGCGTTCAGGCGGAAGGTGATTTCCTCCTTCGGATCGGACGAACCGTTGGCCTCCAGCAAGCCAAGGCGCTTGCTTTCCAGGTCATCGAGGCGGGTCTGGTACTGGAGTTTCTTCTGTTCATAGAAGGACTCCGGCAGCTCGTTGGATTGCAGGTCCTGGCGGTTCTTCAGGTAGTTGTCCAGCAGGCGCGCGACAAAGGCGGTGCCCTGGGCCGGGTCGGCGAAGCTGTAGTTCACCGAGATCACGTTGGAACCGGGCAGGGTATCGACCTTGAGGTTTTTCACCGCCTGGTCGGTCAGGGCATCCAGTTCGCTGTCGCCGGCCGCCTGCACGCGCAGGCCGAGGGCGGTGCGCATCGGGTCGATGACCCGGGCGTGCAGCGGAGCGAGCACCCAGCGCTCCAGCATGCCCGGCTCCGCACTGTACTTGCCTTCGCTGCGCAGCTGGCTGATGGTCTGGCGGATCAGGGTCGGCGAGCGCAGGATATTGCTCTCGGTTTCCATGTCGGCCAGCGACGGCGGGATGAACTTGTCGGTTTCCTGGGCCAGTGCGGTGTTGGTGTCGCTCTGCGACAGTTTTTTCGACTGGACGATCACCTCGGCGCCGATATCGAAGCTCTGGCGCAGCACCAACGGCAACAGCAGCGCGATCACCGCAAAGGCCAGGAAGATGCGCTTCACCCACTGCCGGTTGGCGAAGAAGATGCGGAAGAACTCGTGCAGGTAATTCTCTTTGGGATTCATGTCGCGATACTCCCGAAGGTCAGTTGGAGCCGCCCTTGTTGTCGAGGCGGTAGCTGAAACTCACACCGAAGCCCTGGAACAGCACCACGTCGGCCAGTTGCCGGGCCAGTTCGCCGGCGCTGGCGAGCTTGGTCTTGGGCACGTAGAGCATGTCGTCCGGTTGCAGGTAGGCGACCTGCTGGGCGCTGGCGTCCAGGGCCTGGTCGATGTTGTAGGGCACCGCCGTCACCTGGTTGCCCTTGCGCCGCATGATCATCACCGAGTCCAGGCGGGCCTTGATGCTGGGGCCGCGGGCCAGGGTCAGGGCCTCGAGCACCGAGACCGGGCGGCGGATCGGATAAGCCCCTGGTGCGCCGACTTCACCCAGCACGTAGATCTCGTTCACCGCCGTGGACTTGAGCATTACGTCCACGCTCATCTTCCCCGGCAGCTCGGCATAGCGCTTGTTCAGGTAGGCTTCCAGCTGGCTCACGGTCATGCCCTGCAGGGCCACCGAGCCGACTTCGGGGAAGTTCGCGCGGCCGTCGCTGTTCACCGTGATTTCCCGGCTCAGGCCGGTGGCCGGGTGGTTCAGGGCGTTCTTAAGGTTCTGCTCGTTGGTCAGCGGGCTGATCACCTGCACGGTCAACTGGTCGCGGTTGGGCTGGAACAGGCTCTTGTTGCGGTAGGCCTGCTGGATCGCGGCGCGGGCCTGGTCGGAGGTAAGCCCGGCGACCTGTACCGAGGTGTTGGCCGCCGGCAGCTCGATACGGCCGTCGGGCAGCACCAGCTGGTTGCCGTTCAGCGAACTGGCGGAGAGAAAGTTGAGCCCGATGGTATCGCCGGGCTGGATGCGGTAGGCATCGGTGCCGCTGGTGGCGATATGGAAGATCACGTCCAGCACGTCCTGCGGCCGCAGTACCTGCTCCTGGCTTTCCAGCTCGGTGGCTTGGGCGCCGGCGGCCGGTGCGGTCATGATCTGCACCGGCATCTGGTGCATTTCCTGGTTACTGCTGCAGGCCGCCAGCAGCGGGACCAGGGCGAACAGGGCGATCAGGGGAGTGTTCATGTCGTTGTCCCTCGCACGGTCGGCTCAAAGGTTGTTGTAGAGCCACTTGGGCATGTAGTACCGGCGCCGGTTGAAGACGCTGCCGATCAGCAGCGCCCCGGCCTGGACCAGGCGCTGGCTGGCGGCCTGGGCCACTTCGCGGCGGGTGTCGTCGGCGTCGATGACCAGGATCACCCCGTCCACCAGTGGCCCGAGCACCAGGCTGTCGGCCCCGGCGTAGACCGCCTCGCCGTCGATCACCACGAAGCGGTAGTCGTTGGCCAGCCTGCGCAGTAGCACGCGCAGCATTTCCGGATCGAGCCGTGCACCGCCGCGCTTGTGCAGCCCGCAGGGCAGCAGGTCGAAGCTCTGGTCGGACAGGCGCACGATGCAGTCCTGGGGCAGCGGCGGGGTCTGGTCGTCGAACAGCAGGTCGCGCAAGCCGCGCAACTTGCCCAGGCCCAGTTGCTGGCTGAGGTTGTCGGGAGCGTTGCTGGCATCGATCAGCAACACCGTGCCACCGCTCATCTGCGCCAATTGCTTGGCGACGGCCAGGGCGCTGGTGCTGGTGCCGGCACCGCTGTTGGCGGCGGTGAGCAACAGCAGGCGTCGATTCTGGTCGAGCACGGTGGAGGTCAGGTTGGTTTCGCTTGGGGTCGCGATACTCATGCTTCTTGAAGTAGAACCGTCCATCTCAACTTGCTCCGTGGCCAGTGAAGACTTTGAAGGGGGTCTTGAGCAGGATCTTCAGGTCCAGGCTCAGGCTCTGTTCGGCGATGTAGCTGAGGTCAAGCTCGACCCGCTGGTCGAAGTCGATGTCGCTGCGCCCGGAGATCTGCCAGAGTCCGGTCATGCCGGGGTAGATGCTCAGGCGGGCGAGGTGGCTGTCCTTGTAGCGGTAGGCGTTGAACGAGGTAGGTCGGGGTCCCACCAAACGCATCTCGCCGCGCACCACATTGAACAGGTTGGGCAACTCGTCGAGGCTGCTGCGCCGGAGCCAGCGGCCGATCCGGGTTACCCGCGGGTCATCGTCGATCTTGAAGTCGATGGAGTGGGCACCGTGCTTGTTCAGGTGCCTCAGGGATTCTTTCAACGCCTCGGCCTCGGCGACCATGGTGCGGAACTTGTACATGCCGAAGCAGCGCCCGCGGTAACCGGTGCGCCGCTGCACGAAGAACACCGGCCCCGGGCCGCTGGCCTTGACCAGCACCGCGAGCACCAGCAGCAGCGGCGCCAGAAGGATGATCAGGAGCACCGCACCGACGGCGGCGACACAGCGGTTGGTCCGCGACAGGGTCCAGGGCCGGCCGCCGATGCGCCCGGTGAACCAGCCACGGCCCTGCTTGTGCACCGCCGAATCGATGCGCATGCGGTGCTTGGGGTCCATCCGCTTGTCTTCTTGCAGCGCCTGTACCTGGGCGCTTTGCGGTTGTCCGGTCATGACGACCTCCGTTGCTCTGCGGGCGTGGCCCGGTGGATCTGCGCTGGCGTCCCGAGCAGCGGCAGGTAGTGGTCGAGGAACCAGGCGGCGAAGCGCTCGAGCCCTTCATCCAGGGAGATCAGCGGGCTGTAGCCGGTGGCGAAGGCGAGGTCGCTGGCGTCGGCGCAGGTGTCGAGCACATCGCCCGGTTGCAGCGGCAGCAGCTCGATGTGCGCCTTGCGCCCCAGGTGCTTCTCCAGCAGCGCGACGTAGTCGAGCAGGGCCACCGGGCGTTGCCCACCGATGTTGTACAGGCGCCAGGGCGCGTGGCTGCTGGCCGGGTCCGGGTGCAGGGCATCCCAGTCCGGATTGGCCGTCGGCGCCAGGGGTATCAGGCGCACCAGGCTTTCGACGATGTCGTCGATGCAGGTGAAGTCGCGCTGGTGCCGGCCGTGGTTGAACAGGCGCAGCGGTTGGCCTTCATGGATGGCGGTGGCGAACTGGATCGGCGACATGTCGGGCCGGCCCCAGGGGCCGTACACGGTAAAGAAGCGCAGACCGGTTGCGGCGATGCCGAACAGGTGGCTGTAGCAGTGGGCCATGGCCTCGTTGGCCTTCTTACTCGCGGCGTACAGCGACAGCGGGTGGTCGACGCCGTCGCGTACCGAATAGGGCACCCGGCGGTTGGCGCCGTAAACCGAGCTGGACGAGGCGAACAGCAGGTGTTGCACCGGATGGCGGCGGCAGCATTCGAGGATATTGAGGAAACCGGCGATATTGCTGTCCAGGTAGGCCCGGGGATTGTCCAGGGAATAGCGCACCCCGGCCTGGGCGGCCAGGTGCACGACGATCTCGGGGCGCTCGCTGGCGAACAGGCGCTCCAGGCCCTCGGCATCGTTGAGGTCGAGAATACGCGGGGCGAAGTCCCCGGCCTGCTGGCGTACCCAGTCGACCCGGGCCACCTTCAACGCCGGGTTGTAATAGGCATTGAAATTGTCCAGGCCGATCACCTGGTGGCCATCGCGCAGCAGGCGCAGCGCGCAATGGGCACCGATGAAGCCGGCGGCGCCGGTCATCAGGACTTTCATGGCGCCGGAACCTCGGGCACGACATGGCGCAGGCCGATGCCGCAATAGTCCAGGCCGAAGGTGGCGACCTGGTCGGGGTTGTACAGGTTGCGGCCGTCGATGATCAGGCGCTGGCGCAGCTTTCTCGCCAGCAGGGTGAAGTCCACCACGCGAAAGTTTTTCCATTCGGTGCAGATCACCAGGGCATCGGCGTCTTCCAGGGTATCGTCGCGGGTCGCGCAGAGGTGCAGGTCCTTGCGGTAGCCGTAAAGGCGCCGGCATTCGGCCATGGCTTCCGGGTCGAAGGCATGCACCGTCGCGCCCTCGGCCCACAGCGCTTCCATCAGGTAGCGGCTGGGCGCCTCGCGCATGTCGTCGGTATTGGGCTTGAAGGCCAGCCCCCAGAGCGCTACCGACCTACCGGCCAGGCTCCCGGGAAAATGCTGCTTGAGCTTGGCGAAGAGGATCTGCCGCTGGCTGTCGTTGATTTCGCTGACGCTCTGCAGCAGGCGCAGTGGCATGCCGTTGTGCTCGGCGGTGTGCAGCAGGGCGCGCAGGTCCTTGGGGAAGCACGAGCCGCCGAAGCCGCAGCCGGGGTAGATGAAGTGATAGCCGATGCGCGGATCGGAGCCGATGCCCTTGCGTACTGCCTCGATATCGGCACCAAGGCGCTCGGTGAGGTTGGCCAGCTCGTTCATGAAGCTGATGCGCGTGGCGAGCATCGCGTTGGCGGCGTACTTGGTCAGCTCGGCGCTGCGGTTGTCCATGAACATGAGCTTTTCATGGTTGCGGCAGAAGGGCGCGTAGAGTTCGGTGAGCTGGTCCTGGGCATCGGCGTCGCAGGTGCCGACGATGATCCGGTCGGGGCGCAGGCAGTCGGCGAGGGCGCTGCCCTCCTTGAGGAATTCCGGGTTGGACACCACCCGCACCTTCAGGCCCAGCTTGCCCAGGCGATCGAGTTGTTCGCGGGCCAGTTGCGCCACCTGGTCGGCGGTACCCACCGGCACCGTGGACTTGATGATCAGGGTACGGTCGCTGTCCATCAGTTCGGTGATCTGCCGGGTGACGCCGAGCACATGGGAAAGGTCGGCGGAACCGTCCTCGTCGGGCGGTGTGCCGACAGCGATGAAGATCAGTTCACCGTGGTTTACCGCATCGCTGGCCTGGGTGCTGAACAGCAGGCGGCCATCGCGGATATTGTCCTCGAGCAGGGCCGACAGCCCGGGCTCATGGATCGGCGGCACGCCCTGGCGAAGCTGGCTGATCTTGTGGCTATCGACATCCACGCACAGCACCCGATGGCCGACATCCGCCAGGGCGGCTGCCTGGACCAGACCCACGTAACCCGTACCGAACACACTCACGTCCATTCCGGCGGCCTCGCATGACGTAATGGGGATGTAACAGCGATGTGTGTTGGGTATAGCGCAGGCTGCGGAAAAAGTGTCAAGGGAATGGCATGTTTCGCTTAACTTACGTCGCCTGATGCATGGGTCGTTTTGCCATCAATCCCTTTCAATCCGCGCCTTTGCGTCAGAAAGGTGCTGCAGCGTCATCGATCAGTTTCTCGATAAACGGTCGAAAGCCGCGCCATGAAAGGCTTTCAGAGGTTGCAGGGTAAGCCGCTGGCGACGCTTTCCTTAGTGTTAATCCCTATTTTTCGGCGCCAAAAAATCGCCATTTATTTGGCAGTCGATAGCTGGAAAGTCCTTCGCTGGCTGGCTACCCTTCGAAAATCCCCGGTGTGGCAAAGGCGGACTCACCCATGCGCGCATATCTCAAGGGCTTGCTGTTGCTGGGTTACCTGGCCTGTTTTCACGATGCGGTGCTTGAGCGCCTGCAGGCCTTGGGCATGAGTCCGGCGCTGGTGCTCTATGCCGGGGTGTTCCTAGTGCTGGCGCTGGGTTTATGGCTGGCCGCGCAGATCCGCCAGGGTGCATTGCGCTGGTTGCTGGCCATGGTGTTCTTCGCCAGTGCGGTGTTCTTCGATGCCTACACCCGGATCACTGCCAGCTACCTGACCTACAGCTCGTTCATCTCGATGGTCTATTCCGGCGGTTTCATCCAGGAAGCGCTGGTGCAGTACCAGGATGCGATCGTCCTGGCGCTGGCCCGGGGCTTCTTGCTGCTGCTCGGTGTCGGCCTGCGTCCCGGCGCCCGACCGCGCGTGCCCCGTGGGCTACCGTGGGCAGCGCCGCTGTTCGGCCTGTTGCTGCTGACAGCGATCCTGTTCGTCCGTGCCGGGGAGGGCGCGCGCGGGTTGCCGGTGATGTACACGCCATTGGCCTATCTCAACCTGCTGGTCTACGAAACCCTGCACGACCACGTCGGGGCGCGCCAGCCGGTGAGCCTGGCGCGCAGCGGTCCGCCCATGGCCCGGGACATCGTGCTGCTGATCGACGAAAGCGTGTCCGGCAATTATCTCGACCTCAACACCGCCCATGGCGTGCCAACCCCGCTGACCCAGCCGCACCCGGGGCTGAAGATCTTCAACTTCGGCTACGCTGCGTCCATCGCCAACTGCAGCGCCGACACCAATGTCACCCTGCGCTACGGCGGCACCCGCGCCGACTACCTGCGGATCAACTCGACCCAGCCGTCGATCTGGCAGTACGCCCACCAGGCCGGCATGCAGACCGTCTACATCGACGCCCAGCGCACCGGCGGCAACCTGCAGAACCTGATGAGCGAAACCGAAAAGCGCGATATCGACCGTTTCATCCAGTTCGACGACACACCGGTGCAGCAGCGCGACATGGCGGTCGCGCAACAATTGGTGGAGCTGCTCGGCGACGGCCGGCCGCAATTGATCCTGGTCAACAAGGTCGGCGCGCATTTTCCGGTGCACGACAAATACCCGGACGACTTCCTGCTCTGGCGCCCGGCCTTGCCTCGCGGGCAATACGCCGATATTGCCGATACCGGGCGCCGCGATGGCTTCGCCGGCAGCCCGCAGGACTGGGTGCTGTACCGTAATGCCTACCGCAACACCCTGGCGTGGAATGTCGGTGAGTTCTTCAAACGCCTGCTGGCCCGGGCCGATCTCGACCAGGCGGTGCTGCTCTACACCTCGGACCACGGGCAGGACCTGCACGAGCGCGGCAACCCGGGGCTGAACACCCACTGCGACAGCGATCCGGTGATGGAGGAAGGGCTGGTGCCGCTGGTGGTGATCCAGGGCGAGCACGTCAAGGCGCCGGACTGGTCGGCGCACCTGGCGCAGAACCGCGACCGGTCGAGTCACTACAACCTGTTCCCGACCCTGCTGCAATTGCTCGGCTATGACGCGGCCCAGGTGCAGGCGGCCTACGGGCGGCCATTGAGCGTGGCGACGGAGGACGAGTTCAGTTTCAACACACGGTTCAATGCGCGGCTGGGCGCGAGTCCGGTGTTCAAGCGGATCGATCTGGGGCAGGTGGTGGTGCCGGTGGACACGGTGATCGGGAGTCGGGAGTGAGGGTGTTCTTTCGGGCCTCATCGCTGGCAAGCCAGCTCCCACACTGTGGAAGCTGGCTTGCCAGCGATGAGGCCGGGATGATTTACCAACAAGCCTCGGCCGAGCCCAGTTCCGAAGCTCCTCGCTCCCAATGCAACTCCGCCCCCACCACCTGCAACGGCGCTTGCAGCCTCTGCGCCGGGCCCCAGGGTGTGTGCTCCCGCCACAGTCCCAGGTCCGCCGTGGTCTCTGCGGCGAGAGGCAGGTCGTCCGGCATGGTGCCTTGTTCCACCAGCCATTTCGCTGTCCTGGCCAGGGACAACCGCGCCATCGCCCCTTGTCCCGTGGCCAGGCGCTGCGCCAGCCCGCGCACTGCGGCCGCCGCCATCAGGTAGCCGGTCGCATGATCCAGCGCCTGTACCGGCAAGGGCACCGGCCGGCTGGCTTGCTGCCAGCGCATGCCAGCATGGGCGATACCCGTGCTCATCTGCACCAGGCTGTCGAAGCCGCGGCGCAACTGCCACGGGCCGCTCCAGCCGTAGGCATTGAGGCTGACATCCACCAGTGCCGGATTGAGTAGCCGGCGCTGCTCGTCGCCATAACCCAGGCGCTCGAGCGCGTCGGCGCGGTAGCCGTGGACGAGGATGTCGGCCTGGGCCAGCAGGCGCTCGAAGATCTTGCGGTCGTCGAAATTGCGCAGGTCGAGGCGGGCGCAGCGCTTGCCGAGGGTGACTTCCGCGACCACCGCAGGCTCGTTCCAGTCCGGCGGGTCGATGCGCAGCACCTCGGCGCCGAAACCGGCAAGCAGGCGGGTGGCAATCGGGCCGGCGAGAATCCGGGTGAGGTCCAGTACCCGCACGCCGGCCAGCGGTCGCTCGGTGTTGCCCGACCAGTTGCGCGAGCCGTCGGCGTCCAGCCGTTGGCGGCGGATCAGCGGCTCGGCATTTACCGCCCGGCCCTGGGGATGATCCGACCACTGCTGCCAACCGAGCATCTGCGCTGCGCAGCCACCGCTTTCGACGATGGCCTGTTCCAGTTCCTGGGCCGACCAGGCCAGTACCCGCCGGGCCATGGCCTGGCGATCGGTGGCGGGGCCGAGCACGGCTTCGGCGATCAGGCGATGGTGCGCGGCGTTGGTGTGCAGGCGGATCCAGCCGTCGCGGGTCTGGTAATCGCCGGCGATGGCATCCCACTTGGGTGGCAACTCCCAGCCTTGCGGGCGCAGGCTCGACTCGAACCACATGGCGGCCAGGCGCCTGTCCACCTGGACCTGGCGGCATTCCCCGGCCTGCTGCTCGATCAGTGCCGCCACGGCCAACCCGGCGGCAGCGACGCTGACCCCGGCCATCTCGGTCACGGCGAAGGCCGACGGCAGGCTGCCGGGCGTGGAAAAACGCACCGCGCCGTCCTGCGGGCGTGGCAGGTCGAGGTCATGGGCGATGGCGCCGAGCATGTTCAGCATCGTTGTCCTCCTGGGGTCGAAGGAGACAAGTGAAGTTAATCAGCGCACGCAGGTCAAATACCGCTCGGCTTGGCGGCGGTGGCGGGGAGGGCTTCGGGGCGCGACCAGATCCACAGGTTGCCCAGGGTCATGCCGCCGATCGCCAGCCATACCGGCCAGTGGTGCTCAAGAAACACCAGCATCAGGGTGGCACATAACAGCATGCTGAGCGTGGCGCTGACCTTGGCCCGGCGCTGGATCACCTTGCCGTTACGCCAGTTGTGTAGTATCGGCCCGAACAGCCGGTGGTTTTCCAGCCAGGCGCTGAGGCGCGGCGAGCTGCGGGTCGCGGCCCAGGCGGCGAGGAGGATGAATTCGGTGGTCGGCAGGCCGGGCACGACGATCGCCACCAGGCCGATGCCCAGGCTCACGTAGGCCAGCAGGCCATAGAGCACGCGGGAAAGCTTCGAGGAAGAGGGTCGGGTCATGGGGTTTGTCGACTGCACGGGGAAATCCGGCCGTCATGATGACGGCCGGAGCATGATCAGGCCAGTTCGGCTTTAGGCGCAGTGGCGTAGGCATGCTTGAGCAGCGCGGTGAAGCGCTCGAAGGCGGCGACCGCGCCCTGTTCGGCGGCGGCTTCTTCCTCGGCGCTCAGTTCCAGACTGTCGAGGATGCGGCAGAACTGCTTCCAGCCCTCGGCACGGCCGCCGGCCGGCTCGCCCAGGTGGCGGGCGCCGAAGTTTTCGTTCAGCTCCAGGGCCACGGCGCGCTTGATCAGGAACGCGGCGCCGAGCTTGGAGCCTTCGGAGACGAAGATCCAGCCCATGGCCTGGGCGATGCCCGGATTCTGCAGGGCGCCGGGGAAGTCGGCAGGGACTTCGGTGTCGAGGTCGGCCAGGTCCAGGCGGGCCTGTTCGGCGCGGCAGCGCTGGGCCAGGTCGGGAACGATGGCGATCAGCCGTGGGTCGGTGTACAGCGCCTTGAGTTCGTTCTGGAACAGGTACTGGGCAACGACGAAGCGAGCGAAGTTTTCACGGGTTTCGAAAGGCGCGTGGGACTTCACCAGCGCGTCCAGCTCGCTATGCGGCGCATGGGTGATCTGGTTCAGGCGCTGCGAGCGCAGGCTGGCGCGTTCGGTGTTGGCGGTCATCGGGAATTCCTTGCGTGTGGGACGGGCCTTGTAACTAGACGTGCAAGATGACGCGCGACAGTAAAAAAACCTCACCCGCATTCGCGCAAATCTTTTGACTGGCATACGCGTACCCTGTGGGAGCGGGTTCACCCGCGATGCGGTAGTGACTTCACCATGGCAATCGCGGGTAAACCCGCTCCCACAGGGTTTTGCGTTCAGCCGAAAGCCCGGGCCTCTTCCACCAGCCAGTCATGCACCGCCCGGGCACTCGGGTGCGCCAGGGTCCCGGCGCTGTACAACAGCACGTAACGCTTGTGATTAGGTACCGGAGCTCCGAAGGGCACGATCAAGGTCCCCCGTTCCAGCTCGTCGTTAAGCAGCGTACGCCGGGCAATCGCCACGCCGATTCCGGCAATCGCCGCTTCGATGGTCAGGTGGTTGCGGTTGAAGGTGTGCCCGCGCCGCACATCCAGGCCGCCGGCGCCGATCGCTTCGAGATAGAACTCCCATTCGGCGTATTCCGAACTGCCGCGCCAGGCGGTGATGTCATGCAGCAGCGGGTAGTGCACCAGGTCGTTCGGCCCGTGCAGCGGCGGGCGGCCGCGGAGCAGGGCGGGGGAGCAGACCGGGAAGATTTCCTCGTCCAGCAACGGCGTCGAGTACATCCCCGGATAGCTGCCGTCGTTGAGGTCGATGGCCAGGTCGAAGTCCCCTTCGTGCAGGGCCTGGTTGCTGTCCTCGGCCACCAGGCGCAACTGGATGTCCGGGAAGCGCTGTTGCAGGCGCGGCAACCGCGGAGTCAGCCATTTGGCCAGGAACGAGGGAATCGAGCGCAAACGCAGGGTGCCGCGGATCTCCCCGGCATCCAGGCGCAGCAGCTCGGCTTCGATGCTGCCGTAGGCCTCGTGTACGGTCACGGCCAGGCGCTGGCCTTCGGCGCTCAGTTCCACGCCCCGGGCCCGGCGCAGGAACAGGCGAAAGCCCAGGCGCTCTTCCAGCTGACGGATCTGCTGGCTCACCGCACCGGGGGTGATATGCAGTTCCTCGGCGCAACGGGTAAACGACAGGTGCCGCGCCGCGCAGGAAAACACATGCAACCAGACATACATCTGGCCATTCATCGATCGCCGCATCGTTTAGTCCTGCTAAAGCCTTGGTTAGAAAGTTTCGTTGGTAGTAGGAAATTTCGCAGGGCAGTATCGCCCAACTTGGCGACACCCCTCAATTTTTTCACCGTGCACCGAAAGGGTTCACCGCTTTCGGGCAGGCAGGCATTAGCATGGCTATCAGTGTTTTCGATCTGTTCAAAATCGGCATCGGCCCGTCCAGTTCCCATACCGTAGGCCCGATGCGCGCCGCTGCAACCTTCGTCGAGGCGCTGCGTGCACAGGGGCTGCTGGAAACGGTGAGCCGTGTCGAAGTGCGCCTGTACGGATCGTTGTCGGCGACCGGGGTCGGCCACGCTACCGACCGCGCCTGCCTGCTGGGCTTGATGGGCGAATGGCCGGACCGGATCGATCCGCAGTACATCGGCCCGCGGATCGAACAGTTGCAAAGCACCGGCGTGCTGGTGCTGGGCGGCAGCCGGGCGATCACCTTCGATAGCCAACGCGACCTGCTGCTGCTCGACGAGAGCCTGCCATACCACCCCAACGCCATGACCCTGGAAGCCTTCGGCGACAACGGCCTGCTCCTGCAGCAAACCTACTACTCGGTGGGCGGCGGTTTCATCGTCGAGGCGGCGGAAATCGGCGCGGGCCCTGCCGGTCCGCAGGTCGAACTGCCTTACGAATTTTCCAGCGCCGAAGAACTGCTCGCCCTGTGCAAGCGCCATGGCTTGCGGGTCAGCCAGTTGATGATGGCCAACGAGCTGGCCTGGCGCGAGGAAAGCGAGGTACGCGCCGGGCTCCTGCAACTCTGGGCGGTGATGCGCGAGTGCGTCGCCAACGGCCTGAGCAACGAAGGCATCCTGCCTGGCGGCCTCAAGGTCAAGCGCCGCGCGGCCAGGCTGCACCGCAGCCTGCAGGAGCTGGGCAAGCCCAACGTGATCGGCTCGACCCTCAGTGCCATGGAGTGGGTCAACCTGTTCGCCCTGGCGGTCAACGAGGAAAACGCCGCCGGCGGGCGCATGGTCACGGCGCCGACCAATGGCGCGGCGGGGATCATCCCGGCAGTGCTGCATTACTACATGAAGTTCAGCCCCGAAGCCCGTGACGACGACGTGGTCGACTTCCTCCTGGCTGCCGCCTCGGTGGGCATCCTGTGCAAGAAAAACGCCTCGATTTCCGGCGCCGAGGTCGGCTGCCAGGGCGAGGTCGGGTCGGCCTGCGCCATGGCCGCCGCCGGCCTGGCCGATGTCCTCGGCGCTACCCCGGAACAGTTGGAAAACGCGGCGGAAATCGCCCTGGAGCACAACCTTGGGCTGACCTGCGATCCGGTCGGCGGCCTGGTCCAGGTGCCGTGCATCGAGCGCAATGCGATCGCCGCGGTCAAGGCGATCAACGCCGTGCAGATGGCCCTGCGTGGCGATGGCGAGCATTTCATTTCCCTGGACCGGGTCATCCGCACCATGCGCGATACCGGCGCCGACATGCATGAAAACTACAAGGAGACCTCCCGCGGCGGCCTGGCCGTCGCTTTTGTCGAGTGTTAAGACCGGCGTCCGGCACAGGCGACGGTGGTTATCAAAAATAATTACAAGGCGATATCGATGACTGATGTAAACAGCACCACTTCATTGCGTGGCGACGCCGCTGCGCCTGCCATTTCCAGCGGCTGGAGCCGCCACGACACCACCTGGACCCTGGGCCTGTACGGCACCGCCATCGGTGCCGGGGTCCTGTTCCTGCCGATCAACGCCGGGGTCGGCGGTTTCTGGCCGTTGCTGATCCTGGCGCTGCTGGCATTCCCCATGACCTTCTTCGCCCATCGCGGCCTGACCCGTTTCGTCCTGTCCGGGCGCAAGGGCGGCAACGAAGACATCACCGAAGTGGTGGAAGAGCATTTCGGCGCCGGTGCCGGCAAACTGATTACCTTGCTGTATTTCTTCGCCATCTTCCCGATCCTGCTGGTGTACAGCGTGGCGCTGACCAACACCCTGGGCAATTTCCTCGAACACCAGTTGCACGTCACCGCACCGCCCCGGGCGCTGCTGTCGTTGCTGCTGATCTGTGGCCTGATGATCGTGGTGCGCTGTGGACAGGGCATCATCGTGCGGGTCATGAGCGTGCTGGTGTACCCCTTCGTCGCCGCGCTGCTGTTGCTTGCCCTGGGGCTGATTCCCTACTGGAACGGCGCCTTCTTCGCCCAGGCCGGCGAAGGCATGAACGCCGGGCTGCTGCTCAAGACGCTATGGCTGGCGATTCCGGTCATGGTGTTCGCCTTCAACCACTCGCCGATCATCTCGGCCTTTGCCGTGGCGCAGAAGCGCCAGTATGGCGAGCGTGCCGAGTACAAGAGCGGGCGCATCCTGGCGGCCTCGCACCTGATGATGGTGCTGACGGTGATGTTTTTCTGCTTCAGTTGCGTGCTGGCCCTGTCTCCGGCCGACCTGGCGGCGGCCAAGGCGCAAAACATTTCGATCCTGTCGTACCTGGCCAACCATTTCCAGACACCGGTGATCGCCTTCGTTGCGCCGCTGATCGCGCTGGTGGCCATCACCAAGTCTTTCCTCGGCCATTACGTCGGTGCCAGCGAAGGCTTCCAGGGGCTGATCGTAAAAAGCCTGCGCGGTCGTGGCCGCTCGCTGTCGACCAAGAGCCTGGAGCGGGTAACGGCGCTGTTCATGGTCCTGACCTGCTGGATCGTCGCCACGCTCAACCCGAGCATCCTCGGGATCATCGAGTCCCTCGGCGGACCGGTGATCGCCTGCCTGCTGTTCCTGATGCCGATGTACGCGATCAACAAGGTGCAATCGTTGCGCCAGTACTCGGGCAAGGCGTCTAACGTGTTCGTGGTGGCGGTGGGGTTGATTACCCTTTCGGCAATTGCCTATTCGGTTGTTGCCTGATCCGGCCTCATCGCTGGCAAGCCAGCTCCCACAGGTTGTGGGAGCTGGCTTGTCGGACCGCCGCACCGCAGCGATAGAGCCCGAACAGCCACCTAATACTCCAGGTACTTCCACAACGCATCCGCCACCTTCGCTTCCTGCTTCCCATCCCCGAACAACCGCCGGCCGATCTGCAAGCCTAGCTGCCGATACCCCTCGAACTGCGCCTCGTCGAAGAACTGGTTGGCCGTGCTTTCGTTGGGGAAGGTCGGGTGTTCGCTGGCGTAGTTGAGCAGGTCCACCGGCAGGCCCGCGATCAGGTTCGGCTTGATCAGCAGGATGCGCGAGGTCAGTTGCTGCTGCTTGTTGTGCACGTTCAGGAGCACGGCGCAGCGCCGGTACTCCGCTTGCTTGCGTTGTTCGCTGTCCAGTTTGAAGTCCTGGATCCGGCCGAAATACGGGGCCAGTTCCTCGACCTCGAAGATGCCTGGGTCCTCGCTGATTTCCAGCGCCTGGTCGATCCGCGCCAGGCGGATCAGGTTGGCCAGGTCATCGAACTGGTAGGTCGGGTCGGCGCCGCAGTCGCACATCACGATCAGGTCGATCTTGCGGCCTTCGCGGATCAGCTCGTAGCAGGCGGTGTTTTCGAAGTGACCGCCGTCGGAGAGGTACTGGAAGTCGCGGTTCAAGCCGTGGAAGTGCGCGGTGATTTCGTAGAACAGGTAATGCTGGGTGGTCAGGGTGCGCTCGCGCAGGGTATCGCGGGGAGCACGCAGGCCGCTGTCCTTTTCGCCGTTCTGCAGGAAGTCCGCCGGCCACCAGGTGCCCAAGCGCACGTTGGTCAGGCCGAAGGCCAGGGAAGTACCCAGTGTGGTGGCGCGTCCAAGGCCGGTGGAGAACGCGGCCCCGGACGTGGCGATCCAGTGTGCCAGGGTCAGCGGCTGGTAGATTTCCCCGGACTCCGGTTGCAGGGCACGCTGGCGCGGTTCGCCGTCGAGAATGTAGCTGACGCTGCCTTCGCCGTATCGGCCGGAGGGCGCCAGGCACAGTGGCTTGCCCTTGCGGTCGCGCTGCACCAGTTGCTCGGCCGGGTCGACGGTCTGGTTCAGGGTGACGTTGATCAGGTGTACCGGCGCGCAGGTGGCATGGGCGTAGTACGCTTCGATGCTGACGTCGTCCCCGGGCAGCGTTTCGGCGACGCTGAGCAGGCGCCGGCGTTGCTTGCGGGTATTGCCGGAAAAGCGCAGGCCGTTGGAGGCCCCCAGGTAGGCGCGGGCCAGCCGGGCGCGATAGAAGGATTGCCACGACGACAGGTTGAGGAAGCCGATGAACTTGCCCGAGCCCAGGCTGAACAGCGCCGCCATGACCGTCAGGCCAAGCAGGCGGGCCCAGGCATGGGAGTCGCCGAACCAGTCGCCGGTGTAGCGCACGTACTGCACCAGCAGCCCCCAGAACAGCGAGACCAGCAGCAGGATCACCACCCCCGCGGTACCGGCGATGATGCTGATCGGCAGCTTGCTCAGCCAGCCCGGGGTAGCCTTGTCGTCGCTGGATACCGAGACCCAGCGCACCAGTGCGATCAGTGCTGGCAGCACGATGCCGCCGGACAGCAGCGGCCCTTGCTCGACACGCAGGAACAGCCATTGGCTCGCCCAGGGAATCAGGGCGAAGAAGGCTGCGACCAGGGTGGCGATGATGGCCGTGGCCAGGCGCCGGGTGACCAGCACACGGTAGGTGGCGACCGTGTTTTGCCGGGCAAGAATCTTCTCCGGCGAGGGACGGCCATGCCCCAGGTAAATGCATAACCACAGGCAGTAGGCCAGGCCGACGCCGCAGATCACTCCGCCCAGCACCAGCAAGGCGCGCAAGGCCCCGCCGAGCCAGGGCGCGAACACGCCGAGGAGGATCATCACCGCGCCCGTGGTGGCATAGAGCACGGTGGCGCGGTTGCACGGATGCGGGGTTTCGTCAGTGTTGCAGCGTCGATAGATCATCCAGTACGCCAGCATCAGCGGCACCACTGCGAACACGATCAGCGCCGCCGGGAGCCACCACAGCGAGCCGCACAGGAGTTGCACGCTGTTCAGCGGTAAAAAGGCGCCCAGCGGTGAGCACAGCGCCAGGTCGCTGATGCCGACCTGCAGCAGCACGGCCAGGGCCAGGCCGAACAGCAGCGGCATGCCGATGACCGTGTGCACCGCCAGCAGGTTGCGCAGCGACATGCCGAGCACATAGAACAGGTCGCCGCCACCGCCAGGGGTGAGGTAGCGACCGTTTTCCCGCAGCCAGCCCAGCGGCGCGGCGCCAACCGGCTGGCGACGATAGTCGTCGCCGGTGTGGATGCGTCCCGGTGGCTCGTAGTCGAGGGTTTCGTAGGCCTGCCGGGCCGCCTGGCGCTTGGCGTCGTTGCTGGGCGCGGACTCGCCGGCGCCGATGACGCCGGTGTTCTCCCGATCGCGCAGGCGCCCTGGAAGGAACAGGCTGCCGAGGAACGAGCCGAAATAACCGCCGCCGCTGACGGTCGACAGGTAGTCGAAGCGTGGCAACAGGCGCTTGCCCAGGTCGTCGGCCTTGCTGTCGTCGTTCGATCCCGGCGGCGCGCCAGGTGCCTTGGCCCGGGCCAGGGCCTGGACCACGCCCAGGCAGAAGGTGGCGCTGCGAATGCCACCCCCGGACAGGGCCAGGGCCAGGCGCTTGCCGCCGGTTGGCAGCCCGAGCAAGCGATGACGTTCGGTGATGCGCGCCTGTTCGGCGCTGAATTGGGTGTCTTGATCGGTGCTGACCGTATCTTGCCTGTCCATGTGCCGTCCCGCCGATGGGTGGAGATGCTTCCCTTGGCGCTGGAGTGTAGAGCAAGGAAATAGCCACTTGCCACCACTGTGAACCCCATCACAAAAGCCCTGCACGCAAACCTATGAGCAGCTGCGATAAGCCGACGGTTTTCATAACCAAATGAAAGCAATGTGCCATCACTTAATGGCATATGCTTTAGGTGCTGTAAAGGAGTTGTAACCAACTGGTCCGCCGCACAACCGAGCGCGGCGGGCACTGCATTCAGTTGAGATCGGCCAACCGGACCGGCCGCAATAACGTGTTCCTCAAGGACAGAAGGGACCGGTCTGCACGTTTTGCAAGGAGCAAACGCATGACACCCGTGAAGCTGATGTTGAGCCTCTTTCTTCCCCTGGTGCTGTTGCAGGGGTGTTCCGATAAACCGAAGAACCCTTGCGGTGACCAACCCGGCAAGATCCTTGACGAAGCCCAGTGCGTCGGCCGCGATGCCGACAGCCTGAAGGGCGCCGACGAGGATTACTTCGCCGACATGGACTATGGCGTTTCGAAGCAACCGGCGCTGCTGGTGGACCGCCTCTCGCCCTTCATCCCCGGTATTACCCAGCAGCAGGCGGTGGACGCCTTCGCCCGCGGGCGCAACAATTGGATCGTCTGGACCGCCGGCAACGATGCCCTGTGGGACAAGCTCTCGCGTGACAGCGTCGGCAACCTGGACTTCCTCAAGACCATCTCCAACCATCCGTCCCTGGCCGCCAACCGTAGCAACCGCTGGCAGTACCTGGGCGTGGTCAACGAGCCGTGCTACACCAAGGGCGAAGGCCCGCGCGAAGACCGCCATGGCCTGTGGCTGGATAACCGTGACCCGTCCTGCGCTCCCGACCCGTTCGAGAACGAGGCCAAGTACCCAGGCGTGAAGATCGGTGCCCGTGGCAAGAACATCGAGACCGGCTCCTACTACGGCTACGGCACCGGCATCGTCGGCCTGCGCCTGTTCCCCAACCCGGATTTCGACGAGAAAGCGCAGAAGCACTGGGATCCCAAGCGCTACTACGAAGACCCCAGCTATTACAACGACAGCAAGCTGGTGAAGCCGTATCGCGTCGGCATGTCCTGCGGGTTCTGCCACGTCGGGCCGAACCCGACCAATCCGCCGGCCAACCCGGAGAGCCCGGCCTGGGCCAACCTCAACTCCAACCCGGGGGCGCAGTATTTCTGGGTGGATCGCATCTTCATGTGGCAGAAGGACGACAGCAGCTTCCCGCACCAGTTGTTCCACACCTCGCGGCCGGGGGCCCTGGATACCTCGCTGGTGTCCACCGACTACATCAACAACCCGCGGACCATGAACGCCGTCTACAACCTCAAGGCGCGCATCGAGCTGGCCGCGCACCTGGGCAAGGAAACCCTCAAGGGTGGCGACCTGAACAACAAGCAGTTCAACGAGGTGCCGGGCATTCCTGCCGACAGCCCGCTGATGCAGTTCTACAAGAAGCCGGACACCGTGTTCACCCCGCGGGTGCTCAAGGACGGTGCCGACTCGGTCGGCGCCCTGGGTGCCTTGAACCGGGTGTTCGTTAATATCGGCCTGTTCAGCGAGGAATGGACGCAGCACTTCCGGCCGCTGATCGGTGGCAAGCCGATCACCCCGTTCACCATCGAGACCGCCCGCAAGAACTCGGCCTTCTGGCGTGCCAACGAAGCGCAGACACCGGACCTGGCGCTGTTCTTCCTCGCCTCGGCGACCCCCGACAACCTCAAGAATGCACCCGGTGGCGAGCAGCATCTGCAAGCCTCGCCGGCGCAACTGGAGCGGGGCAAGGAAGTCTTCGCCGAAACCTGCGCGCGCTGCCACTCCAGCAAGCTGCCGGAAAAAGCCTGGGCGAAGTTCCCGGACAACGGCTGCGTCAACGGCAACTACCTCAAGTGCTGGAATGACTACTGGAGCTACAGCAAGACGCCGGAGTTCAAGAACGCGATGCGCGACATTGTGAAGAAGGATGACTTCCTCACCGACAACTTCCTGTCCACCGAACTGCGCGTGCCGGTAACGCTGCTCGAAACCAACGCCTGCAGCCCGCTGGCGACCAACGCCCTGGCCGACAACATCTGGGACAACTTCTCTTCCGAGTCCTACAAGCAGTTGCCGGCGGTGGGCAAGATGCTGGTGCAGAACCCCTACACCGGCGAGGCGCGGGAATACGAGATGCCGGGTGGCGGGCGGGGCTACACCCGGCCGGCGTCGCTGGTCAGCGTCTGGTCGACGGCACCGTTGTTCCTCAACAACGCCCTGGGCCCGTTCAAGTGGACCGGCACCGTGGATGATCGCATCGCCTCGTTCGACAGCTCCATCGAGATGCTGCTGTGGCCGGAAAAGCGCCAGGGCAACTTCCAAGTGGTCACCCGTTCCGGGCTGACCCACCCGGGCACCATCGACACCACCACCGAAACCAGCTACCTGCGCGTGAGCAGCGGCTACCTGCCGAAGTTCCTGCAGGACCTGCAAGGCGTGCTGACCCGCTGGCTGCCGTGGCTGTTCGGTGACGACGGCATCCAGATCGGACCTATCCCGCAGGGTACGCCGGTGAGCCTGCTGTCCAACATCGACCTGGAGAAACGCGACCAGGTGCTCGACCTGCTGGTGAAGATCAAGCACGACCTCAAGCAACTGCCGCCGGGTGCCAGCGACGAGGAAGCGCGCAAGGTCTTCAAGCGCCTGGTCAAGCCGCTGCTGGAAGTGAGCAAGTGCCCGGACTACGTGGTCGACAAGGGCCATTACTTCGGCACGAAATTCCTCCAGGACAAGGACGAACAACCGCTCAGCGACGACGACAAGCGCGCGTTGATCTCCCTGCTGAAAACCTTCTGAGGCCGCTGTCATGACTGACCAGACTGAATACGAATACATAGTGGTCGGCTCCGGCGCCGGCGGCGGCACCCTGGCCGCGCGCCTGGCCGAGGAGGGCCGGCGCGTGCTGGTTCTGGAATCGGGCAGCGACCCGGTGGCCAAGGGCGACGACGCGGGCCTGCCGGAGCAGTACCAGGTGCCGGCGTTCCATCCGCGTTCCACCGAGAACAACGCCATGCGCTGGGACTTTTTCGTGCGCCACTACAGCAGCGACGCACGCCAGTTGCAGGACCCCAAGTTCACCCGCAGCTACGAAGGCGAAACCGTCGATGGCGTGCTGTACCCGCGTGCCAGTTGCCTCGGCGGCTGCACCGCGCACAACGCGATGATCACCGTCTACCCGCATAACCAGGACTGGGACCACATCGCCCGGATCACCGGCGATGCGTCCTGGAAGGCCAGCGCCATGCGCGAGCATTTCCAGCGCCTGGAGAACTGCCACCACCGACCGTTCCAGCGGTTTCTCTCGTGGTTCGGCTTCAATCCGTCGCGGCATGGCTTCAAGGGCTGGCTGCACACGGAGAAGGCGGTACCCGAAGCGGTGATCGACGATTTTTCGCTGGTGCGCTCCATCGTCAAGTCCGCCAAGCAGGCCTTCGAGACCCTGGCCGAGCCGCTCAAGCGCATTGGCTGGCAATTGCAGGGCGTTGGCGACCCCAACGACTGGCGCCTGGTCAAGGACGAGGCGATCGGCCTGCGCTACCCGCCGCTGGCCACCCACAAGCATCACCGCATGGGCACCCGCGAGCGCCTGCTCGATGTGCAGCAGCGCTTTCCCGATAACCTGCACATCGAGCTGGATGCGCTGGTCACCCGGGTGCTGCTGGACGATGAGCAACGCGCCTATGGCGTGGAGTACATCAAGGGTTCGCGGATGTACCAGGCCTGCACCTTGCCGCGCAACCCGACCTCGAGCGGCGAGTTGCGCCAGGTCCGGGCCAGCCGCGAGGTGATTCTCGCCGGTGGTGCCTTCAACACTCCGCAGATGCTCATGCTGTCCGGCATCGGCCCGCGCGAGGTGCTGGAATCGGTGGGCGTGCCGGTGCGGGTCGAACTGCCCGGCGTCGGGCGCAACCTGCAGGACCGCTATGAAGTGGGGGTGGTCAACCGCATGAACTTCGACAACTGGGAAGTCCTCGAAGGCGCGCGCTATGAGAAGGGCGACCCGCAGTACGAGGAGTGGGCCAAGGGCAAGGTCGGGGTGTACTCCACCAACGGCGCGGTGCTGGCGGTGATCAAGAAGTCGCTCAAGCAACGGCCGCTGCCGGACCTGTTCTGCTTCTCGCTGCTGGCCCTGTTCCGCGGGTACTTCCCGGGCTATTCGAAGCTGATCGTGGAAAAGCTCAACTACCTGACCTGGGCGGTGCTCAAGGCGTACACCAACAACACCGCCGGCTATGTCACCCTGCGCTCGAAGGACCCGGCGCAGACGCCGATGATCAACTTCCGCTATTTCGAGGAGGGTAACGACACCAAGGGCGAAGACCTGCAATCGGTGGTCGAGGGCATCAAGTTCGTGCGCAACCTGGCCAAGCCGTTGAAGGAGGCCAGGCTCATAGCCGAGGAAGAGCTGCCCGGCGACGCGGTGCAGACCGACGAGCAATTGAAGGAGTACGTGATGAACCAGGCCTGGGGTCACCACGCCTCCTGCACCTGCCCGATCGGCGCGGCCAACGACCCGATGGCGGTGCTCGACAGCGCCTTCCGGGTGCGCGGAACCAGCAACCTGCGGGTGGTGGACGCCTCGATCTTCCCGAAGATCCCCGGCTTCTTCATCGTCACCTCGATCTACGTCGCGGCGGAAAAGGCGGCCCAGGTGATCCTCGCCGATGCGGCCCGTCCGCAGGCGCGGCAGGTGGCCGGGGCAGGGCGGGCGAGCAAGGCGGCCGATAGCCTGGACAGCACCGTGGAGGCCATGGTCAGCCCGAAAAGCTGACGCTGCGCATGTTTTGCGGATCTGCCCCGGTTTTCCCGGGGCAAGCCGCAGAAGCTGGGCTATACCTAAACCCGCTGGCGTGGTGCCAGCGGGTTTTTTCCATGGATTTCCGTAGTGGGGAGCACTTATGAAAGTCGCCCTAGCGATTGGCCTGAGCTCGTTGCTGCTTGCCGGTTGCGCCAGCAACCTCAGCAAGCCGGAGGATTACTCGGGCTTTCTCAAGGACTACAGCCGCCTGAAAGAAGCGAAATCACCGTCCGGCGCGCCGGTGATGCGCTGGATCGACCCGCAACTGGACAGCAAGGCCTACACCAGCGTGTATATCGAGCCGAGCCAGTTCTATCCGAAGCCTGCGCCGACCGCGCAGATTCCGGCAACCACCCTCAAGGGCATCACCGATTACTACGACCAGGCGCTCAAGCGCGAGCTGGGCAAATCCTTGCCGTTGGCGAGCAAGCCCGGGCCGGGGGTGATCGTGGTGCGTCCGGCGATTACAGCGGTGAGCAGTGATGTGGAAGGGCTCAAGCCCTATGAAGTGATCCCCATCGCCCTGGTGGTGGCGGCCGCGAGCACGGCGGCCGGCAGCCGCGACCGGCAGGCCGAAATCGCCACCGAGGCGGCATTCCTCGATGGCGGCAACCAGAAGGTCGTGGCCCAGGTGGTGCGCAAGGGCACCGGCAAGGAACTGGAAAACGACAAGACCGTACTGCGCCCGGACGATGTCCGCCAGGTCATCGATGGCTGGGCGATCGACCTGCATCAATCCTGGCTGAAGCTGAAAAGCAAATAGAACAGTTCCAAAGCACGACGCGTACCCTGTGAGAGCGGGTTTATCGGAACGCCGAACCGCCGCGATTACGATGGTGGGTTCACTAACGTAATCGCGGGTAAACCCGCTCCCACAGGGTACGCGCCAGGCATTAGAACTGTTCCAGGCCCTGCCGCTTGACCGCCTTCAACAACGAAGCCACCAACGCCTGCGAGATCTCCAGCGACTGCTGCGTACCCCACAGCAGATCACCATATTTGCGGTCCGCCAGGTCGCACATCTGGGCATTGGTTTCCGCCGCCGATTTCAAGGCAATCGCCAGATGTTCGAGGGCATCGCCGATATCGGCGCCTTCGCAGACGGCAAAGAGGGGCGGGTGGTGGTTCTGGCAGGTGGCGAAGTGGGTGTGGACGGTGGTGAGGCGAGGTGGGTCAGGTACAAGTTTTTTCATGGTGATCTCATGCTCTTGAGAGTTGGAAAGACTCCTGCTGTCAAACAGGTGGGTGGCAGCTGTGCGCGGGTTGACAGACCAGAGAGCATGAGAATCCTGGCGCACCCGAAGGTGCCCACACGCACAGCCGCCATAACGGTAGCTAGCGTTCATGCAATCCCGGCCTGTCAAAGCCGATCGTTGAATTTGCAACGACCGGCGGAGACTAGGTGCTGGTTTCCATGAGCGCAACCGTCAAAAGCGCGCAGAAGTATGCTTGGGAAAATGCCTACAAAAAAGTCGGAAGCTACTCACTTTTCGTAGCTTTATATGACACCTGATGGACATGTTTTGCCTGAACTGGCCCTATCGCTGGCAAGCCAGCTCCCACAGGTACTGCACAAGTCTCAAGATCTGTGCTGAACCTGTGGGAGCTGGCTTGCCAGCGATGAGGCCCTGAAATACACCCAAGTCTCCGCACAGGGTGCTTTCCTGCCTGTCACTGAGCTAGCATCTGCCCTTTGCCCCTTGCTCAAGGAAAAAGCCATTGGATTCATTGACCCAAGCAGTTCTGGGTGGCGCCATCCAGGGCGCGGTGCTGGGCAAGGTACAAGGGCGGCGATCGTTGCTCTACGGTGCGCTGCTGGCGACCCTGCCGGACCTCGATGTCGCCATCCGCTACGCCGACCCCGTGTCGAGCATGACCTTCCACCGCGGCTTTTCCCATTCCCTGTTCGTCCTCACCGGCCTGGCCCTGCTGCTGACCTGGCTGGTCCTGCTGCTGGTCCGCCATCGCCGTGCCGACGCGGGCTACAGCGGGCCGCGGCTGTTCCTCGGCCTGTGGCTGGTGCTGATCACCCATCCGCTGCTGGATGCCTTCACCGTCTACGGCACGCAACTGTTCTGGCCGTTGCAACCCACGCCGCAAAGCTGGGCGGCGGTGTTCATCATCGATCCGCTGTATACGCTGCCGCTGTTGCTCGGGGTGATCTATGCCGCGATCAAGGGGTTCAGCGGACGCGCCGCCCAGGTGCTCGGCGTACTGCTGTTGCTGAGCACGGTTTACCTGGGCTTCGGCCTGCTCTCGAAGAACATTGCCGAACAGCGTTTCCACGCCGCCCTGCGCGCCCGGGAGATCGATGTCACTCAACTGCGTGCACTGCCGATGCCGTTCAACACACTGCTCTGGCGGGTTGTGGCGAAGACGCCGGAGGGCGACTACTACGAGGGCGTCAGCAGCCTGTTCGACGACGACCCGCCGGAATGGCAGCGTCAGCCACTCAATCTGGAAGCGGCCAGGGTGCTGGAAGGCTCGCCCCTGTACGAGCGCCTGCGCTGGTTCACCGGCGACTGGCTGCGCTATGACGTGGTCGGTGATGCGCTGGTGGTCAGCGACCTGCGCATGGGCATTCCGGGCAACTACACCTTCCGCTTCCGCATGGCGACGTGCGATGGGCAGGGGCAATGGCAGGTGCAGACGCCGGCTTCCTGGCCGGGGGCAGGGGTGGATTCGATGCGCAACCCCGAAGCGCTGAAGCGGATCATGACGCGGATCTTCCAGCAGCAACCGCCGTTGCCGCTGGAGCAGTGGAGCCGCGAGTACCTGGATGGGCCGGCTGCGGAAGCGGGGTGTGGTCCGCGAGATTGATGGTGACCACCGGCCTCATCGCGTGCTCTGCAGAACCCTGTGGGAGCTGGCGTTGCCAGCGATTGGCCCGACCGGACAACATCATTGCCAGTGCCGGCCTCATCGCCGGCAACGCCGGCTCCCACAGGGGGCTGGGTCAGCCGCAGAGCCGGCGCTGAGGGTCATTTGGCAGAACCGAGCGATCATTGCAAATTCAGATCCCCACCATACCCAGTCTGCACATCCCGCTCCGGAATCTCCCAGACCACCAGTTGCGGCGGGGTCTGGGAGAAGGCCGGGCTGGCGAAGTAGGCCTTGGCCGCCCCGGAGAATTCCCCACCATCCTTGGCGAAATTGCCGATCGGCGCGTTGAGCGCCTGTTGCAGGAAGCCGGCGAAGTTCGAGTTGCGCGAGAAGGAGGTGCCGATCAGCGCCAGGTTGGGCAGGTTGTCGTCGCCGAACAGGTCGTCGAGGCTATCGCCGCCACCTTGCGCTTGCGGCACCTGCTCGTTGATGGTCGAGGTCATCACCACTTCTTCAGCCGGTTGCAGGTGCGCCGGCAACCAGTCCAGCCCGGCCAGCCGCACCAGGTCCCCCGGACGTGGCGATGCAGGCTGCCGGGCACTTTCGAAACTGCGCGTCGGTGTGGCCGTGAAGCCCATGCCGGCGAGTTTCCCGGCAATCGCCACCGCCGCCGCATGGGCCCCGGCTTCGCTCCAGTGGGTATCGAGGCGCAGGAACGCCTCGGCGCCCAGCGGTTGCAGGGTTGGGGTGAGGTCCAGCACATTGACGCCCGCCGCTTGCAGGCTGGCGGTCCAGTCCCGCACCCGTGGTTCCAGGCTGGGCGGACGTGGCAGTTCGCAGAGCTGGCTGGCGGCAATCCGGCTCTTGTCCGGGACCACGCTGACCAGTAGCTGGATGCCCCGTTTCTTTAACCGGTCACGCAGGGCAATCACGGCCGCCGCCTTGGCCTTGGCGTTGTCCGCTGCATGCCGGTTGATCTTCAGCTCGTCACTGATGAACAGCCACTGCGGACAACCCTCGCGGACCCGCGGCCCGGTATCGCCCAGGGCCAGCCAGCTGGCAGCGCGTTCGAGCTGCGCGGCATGCTCCGGCAGTGGTGCCTTGGCCAGTTCCTTGGCAATGCGGTGGGTGATTTCGCCCTCCAGTACCGCGTCGTTGGACAGTGCCTTGCCCGGCAGCAATTGCAGCTTGCCGCTCGCCAGCAGCCAGCCACAGGACAACAGCCCGGCGGCGAGGAAGGCGGCGAGGACGGCACCGGCCAGCGGGCTGGTGCGCAAGGCGATGGCGCTCGGGGGCGTCGGTGCGGTGCTTGGCGGCGGGGTCTTGGTCGTCATCAGAACTGGAAGTACAGGAAGGGCACGGCATCGCGACTGGCGATCAGGGAGAACGCCAGCAGGAAACCGGCCACGGGCCAGAGGGTAGCCAGCAGCGCATACAGCGCGCTGTGACCGAAGGATCGTTCGAGCCGTGCCTGGTACAACGGCGCGATCACGCAAAATACCCCGAGCGCCGCCGCCAGGCCATGCACCGGCCGCACCGTGGCCGACAGCGCTTCACCGAGGGCGAAGGCGTGCAGGCCGAACTGCCCGGCGTACATGTCCATGGCGGTGGCGAAGTCCGGAGCGCGGAACAGGGTCCAGGCCAGGCAGACGAACAGCAGCGTCAGGGTATGGGAAAGCACCCTGGGAATCGCTGGCAGGCTGGAGCGGCTCCAGGCCCGGTCGATGCACAAGGCCACGCCGTGGGCCGCACCCCAGAGCAGGTAGTTCCAGCTGTCGCCGCCATGCCAGAGCCCGGCGATGGCCATGGTCAGGAACAGGTTGCGGTAGGTGTTCCAGGTGCCGAAGCGGTTGCCGCCCAGGGCGATGTACAGGTAGTCGCGCAGCCAGCTGGACAGCGACAGGTGCCAGCGCCGCCAGAAGTCCTGGATGCTGCTGGCCAGATAAGGCCGGTTGAAGTTTTCCGGGAAGTGAAAGCCGAGCATCAGGCCCAGGCCGATGGCCATGGCGCTGTAGCCGGCGAAGTCGAAGAACAGTTGCAGCGAGTACGCCAGGCAGCCCAGCCAGGCGTCGAGGAACGACGGGTTGTCCAGATGGAAGGCCACGTCCACCAGCGGCGACAGGGTGTCGGCCACCAGCACCTTCATGCACATGCCGATCATGAAGCGCCGCGCGCCGAGGGAGAAGTTCTGCCAGTTGAAGTAACGCTGCTCCAGCTCGCGGCGCACCCAGTCATAGCGAATGATGGGGCCTGCGATGGAGTGGCCGAACATCGAGATATAGGTGGCGAAATTCACCAGGCTGCGTTCCACCGGCACGGTATGACGGTGCACATCGACCAGGTAGGAGATCGCCTGCAGGACGATGAACGACAGCCCCGCCGGCAGGGCCACGCGCTGCCACTCCATGGGCAGGTAGCCGTAATGGCTGATCAGCTCGTTGAAGGTGGCGGCGACGATATTGGCGTACTTGTACCAGCACAGCACCAGGGTGTTGAGCACGATCAGCGCCGCCAGCAGGTGCACCCGGCCGCGGCCATCCTCGCGGCTGCGGTCCACCGCCAGGCCGCCGGCCCAGGCGATCACCGTCAGCACCACGTGCAGCAGCAGGAACAGCGGGCTCAACCAGCCATAGAAGAACCAGCTGCCGAGCAGCAGCACCAGGTTGCGTCCCCGCGCCGGGCTCAGGGCGTAGACCAGCATGAACAGCGGCAGGAACAGGGTCAGGAACTCGAGCGAGGCGAAAACCATGGTGCGGCGGACGTCCTGTCAGTTGGCCAGGGTATCGGTGGCGTTGAGCAACTGCGGGCCATTGGCGCCCGGCAGCAGCATCACGCTGTAGCGCTCGCCGGCCTTGAGCTCGCCCAGGTCCAGCGGCTCGCCGACGTTGGCATTGGCGCAGACCAACTGAACCGAGAGCTTCACCGGGTTGATCGAGCGACGCTGCACGCTGCCATCGGCGGCATCCTTGAACAGGTCGGCGTTGCGCCCGGCCGGACGCAGGCTGGCGCCCTGGCAGGTGGCGTCGAGGCTGATGAAGGCCAGCGAGGCCTTGAGGCCGTTGAAGTCGTCCGGTTGTTCGCGGACCACGCGCTGGCTGATCTTGCCGCCGTTATCGAAGGCGAACACCGTGGCGAACTCACCCGGCGCCACCTGCAGGTCCAGCGGTGCGTTTTGGCCGCCGCGGCTGAGGGTGCCCTTGATGGCCTTGTTGGCCGGCACCGGCAGGTAGTCGGAGACCTTATTCGCATCATCCAGGTCGAGCCTGGCGCCGGAGCCGCCGGCCTGCATCTTCAGCGCGCCGGGGGCGACGTTGACGAAGCGCAGGAAGGCCGAGTCTTCGCCCGGGCCGGTGGGGTACAGCGCGACGTCGGCGTTGGCCGCAGCGGCGGCCAGCGCCAGGGGCAGGGCGAGCAGGGTGCGCAGGCTCATTTCTTCGCCCCTTGTACCGCCGGGGTTTTCAGCATCGCGTCGGTGATCGCCTTGCTCCAGCTGGTGTAGCCCATCGGCGTGTAATGCTGGCCGTCGGTGGTCGCCCACTGCCCCTGCTTGGCGAAGGTCAGGGAGTCGATGTAGTCGCAAGGGGCAACGTTGGCCGCGAGGAACTTCGAGGTCATCTCGACGCGGGCGAAGGTCTTCTTGTACTTGCCACCTTCGGTGCCCCAGCCTGGGCCGACCCAGACGCACTTGGCACCGGTCTCGGCGATGGCCTTGGTCAGTTGCTTGGTCTGCTGCCAGGCCCAGACCTTGGGGAAGGCCGGCTTGGTGTAGTCGGCCATGGTATCGCCCATCACGACCACGATCAGGTTGGCCTTGTCGGCAGCGACCAGTTGGCCCACCGGTTGGGTGGTGGCCTTGTTGCCCAGCACCACCGCCTTGTCCTTGTTGCGCCGTTCGGCACCGCCGCATTCGCCGACCACGGTGCCGGTCCAGTCACCGGCCTTGGAACCGCACACGCCCAGGGTATGCACCTGCGCGCCCTGGTTGACCAGGTTGTCGTGCAGGTCCTGCATCAGGTAGTTGGGCGTGGCCAGGTGGCTGTCGCCGATCATCAGGATGGTCAGGCCGGCAAGCAGGGAAGCAGCCATGTATGGATCTCCTTTGGCTCAATTCGAATAGGGGGAACGGTAAGGACTGACCGGCAGGGGCATGGCCCCGCCGCCGTCCTCGAACAGGTAGCGCAGGTACAGGCCACCGGTGAACTGGCGATAATCGCGGGCGTTGTCCACGCCCAGCGCACCGCCGAAGAAGAAACCGTCGCCGAGGCGGTATTCGCCGCTGGCGCCGAGGGAATAGCCGATGCCGGTCTTGCTTTGCGATTCGTAGCGGGTGGTGACCAGGCTGCCGGGGTTGTTGGCCTGGTAGATCGCAGCGAGGCTTTCCAGGGTCGCCTGGGCGTTCTTGTCGGTGTAGTAGGGCGCGCCGTCCTGCTCGATATGCTGCAGGCCGACCGATCCCTGGATCTGGTAGGACCAGTCCGGGCCACGCTGGGCCCAGTTCACCGGGAGACCGATGGAGAAGAAGTTCTGCGGGCTGAAATAGCCGCCGTGGCCGTAGGTGAAGAAGCTCTGGTTGTTCTCGTAGCTGCTCGCCGACAGGCCCAGGCCGCCGGTGAGGCGGGCATCCTCGTTGTTGACCAGGTACCAGTAGATGCCGCTGCCCAGTTCGATACGCTGGTTATCCTCGACGTTCTTGCCGTCGAGGTTGGCCCAGCCGGCATAGGCATAGCTGCCCCAGCGCTGGTTGTCGTAGCTGAGCTGGCCGCGCAGGCCGGTGGCGGTGACGCCGCCCCATTCCACGCCGCTGCGTTCGTCCTTGGCCCCGGCGAATGACACCAGGCTGTCGACCATAGCCCGTCGCGACAGGTTGAGGTTGTAGCGGAAGTTGCTGTTCTCGGCGAACGGCCGGTCGAGGCTGATGCCGCCGACCAGGTTGGTTTCGCGGAAACCGATGGGGGTGCTGCCGAGATCGGTCTTGATACCCAGCGCCGGCATGTCATAGGCCAGGGCCAGCCCGACGCCGGCGTCCTTCTGCGAACCGGGCGAACCTTGCAGCAAGGTGTCCATGTCCAGCGCCTGGCCCGCCTCGAAACCACCGAAACGCAGGGCGCTGTTGCTTGCGGAGTGGAAGCCGCCGGCGTTCAGCGACACCGGGGTCACCCGCACGGCCATGCGCTCGTCGTTGACCGGGAAGCTGATCTCCAGCGGCGCCTGGATGTCGGTGATCTTGCTCAGGCCCGACTCGCCGTTGTTGCTGCGGAAGGTCACGCCTTGCCTGAGCTGCGGGCTGCGCTGCTCGCGCAGGCTGGCCAGTTCGGTCTCGATGGCCGCTCGCGGATCCGCTTCGACCTCGTCGCGCTGTGGCTCTTCCACCGGCCGGGTAGCGCGGCGTTGCAGCGGCTCGGCATCACGGCTGGCCAGCAGCATGGGCTCGTCGAAGGGCACCGGTTCGCTGGCACGGTTCCTGGTTTGCACCTTGGCCGGCTCGGGAATCTCGTTGAGGGCGATATCGCCCAGGCGCGAGGCCTTGCGCTGGCCCGGTTGCCCGACGAAGGGGTTGGCGGCGATGGCCTGGCCGAACGGGTTGTCGATCAGTTCTTCCTTCGGGCCCTGCAAGGCCAGGGCCTGGGCATAAAGTGCCTGGGCCTTGGCCAGTTTGCCGCGGCTGCGGTACCAGGCCGCTGCCGTGCTCAGCACCTGCGGATTTTCCGGGGCCAGTTCCAGGCCACGTTCGATGGCCCGCTCCGCCTGGGCGGTCTGGCCGTTCTGCTGGTAGGCCAGGGCCGCGCCCATTTGCACATCGGCGTTGTCCGGCTGGGCGGCAAGCAAGGGCTGGTAGAGGTCCACCGCCTTCTGCGGATTGCGGTTATCCAGGTACATGCGCGCCAGCGAGGACACCGCCTGGGCATCGTCCGGACGCTGGGCCAGGGCCGGGGCCAGGGTGTCGTAGGCGGCGACCAGGTCGCCTTTCTCGCGCAGCAGGTCGGCCTGGCGCACGGTGTACTGGAACAGCAGGTCGTCGTAGCTGCGCTGCTCGGCGCGGGTCAGCGGCAGGCTGCGCAGTTCGCGCAGCATCTGGCTGACCTGCATGTCGTCGCCGCTCTTGAGCAGGGCGCCGGCATAGGCAATGCGCAGGGCCGGCGTCGGCGTGCTGCTCTGGGCGATGGCGTTGCGCAGCATGGACACGGCGCGGTCGCTGTAGCCGATCTCGATATAGGCCGCGGCGAGGGCGGCATACAGGTCGGGGCTGGCGCTGACGCCATTCTCGGCCCGTTGCAGCAGGTTCAGGGCCTGGCTGCGCTTGCCCTGTTTGGCCAGGGTTTGCGCCTGGGCGGCCAACTGGCGCAGTTCGACTTCCTCGGCGAGGTTGTTCATCGCCTTGCTGCGCTGGCTGGCGGGGATGCGCTCGAGCAACTGGCGGGCCTTGGCCCACTGTTCCTGGCGGCTGGCGAACAGCGCACCGGCATACAGCGCCTCGGGCTTGCCCGGGTTGGCCTGGACCAGTTCGTCCATGGTCTGCCGGGCCTTGTTCGCGGCGTCGGTCTTCAGATAGATCTCGGCCAGATCCGAGCGCGTCCAGGGGTTCTGCGGGTCGTTGCGCACCGCGTCCTCCAGGGCCTTGCGCGCGGCGGCCAGATCGCCCCGGGCTTCGGCGTCCTTGGCCTGGCCGACGGCGATGGCGGCACGCAGCCTGCTCATGTCCACGCGTTGGCGCTGGGCATCGCCGAGGTTGTCGATCAGGCGCTGTGCTTCGGCCAGTTTGCCGTTTTGCGCCAGGATGGCGATCAGGCCGGCGAGGGCGTCGGCCTGGCCGGCATCCAGGCTCAGGGCATGGCGGTAGGTGGTCTCGGCCAGTTGGAACTGGCCCTGGGACGCCTGCAGGTCGGCCAGGTTGAGATGGCCCTGGACTTCCCGCGGATTGCTGGCGATGGCCCGTTGCAGCAGTTCCCGGGCCTTGTCCGGATTGCCGGCGTCACGCGCCTGTGCGGCCTGGTCCAGCAGCACCCAGTACTGGTTGGCGAGCAGTGCACTCTGCCAGCGGCTGGCATTGCCTTGCTTGATCGCCTGGCGCAGCAGGGCATCGGCATCTGCCAGGCGACCCTGGCGCTGGCGCACCAGCCCCAGGCCGCCGAGGGCATCGGCGTCCTGTGGCGCTTCGCGCAGGCGCGCCTGGAACGACTGCTCGGCAGCGTTCAGGTCTTCGCTTTCGAGGGCTTTGAAGCCCCGGGCCAGATGGGGATTCTGCTGATAGCCGGACTGCGCCCGACGCTGGCCGGTACGCATCTGCTCGCGGATTTCCTCGTCGTCCGGATACGCCTTCAGGTACTCCTCGAACAAGGCCATGTCGGCCTTGCTCCCGCCCAGCCACGACAGCCCCTGGCGCCAGGCTTCCACGGCCTGGCTGCCGATCACCGGATCATCGCGGAACGAAGCCAGGCGGCGCAGGCCGTCGGCGCGGGTACTTTCGTTGCCGAGCAGCAGCTTGGCCAGGATCAGCCTGGCCCGGCGATTGTCGCCGCCCTGCGCGATGAGGCGCTCCAACCCTTGACGGGCCTCCGGCAAACCACCCTTGGTGTAGCCGAGGGTGCCGTAGTATTCGAGGGCCAGGTCACCCTGGGGCGGCTGGCCGCCGAACAGTCCGCGGTAGGTTTCCACGGCCTTTTCCGCTTCGCCGGATTCCACCGCGATACGCGCCTGGTTCAGGTGCTCGCCGGTGGCGGCACCGTGCAGGCGGATTTCCTGGTCCAGCAGCAGGGCCTGTTGCGAGCCGGGATGGGCCGCCTGCAATTGCTCAAGATAACGCTTGGCGTTGGCCGGGCGATCGCTGTCCAGCTCGATGAGGCCGAGGTTGTAGATGGCATCGGATTGCTGCGGATCGATCAGCAGCAGCTTGCGCCAGGCTTCGGAGGCCCGTGCCTTGTCCTTGCGTGCCTGCCAGTACTGGCCCTGTTCGAGCAGGGCCTTGCCGTTGGCGCTGAGTTCGGCGTGGGCGGCGGAGCAGGACAGTGCGGCAAGCAGGCCGACGGCTAGGGTTTGGCGGCGCGAGCGCATGAAGTCTCCCAGAGAGGTTGCAGCTTCCCGTCGGCGAGGAAGCGGTAGTGCTCATCCATGTAGCCAAGGGCGAACAGGCTGAGGACCACGGAGTAATAGGGTGGTTGGCTGGCCTGCACGGCCTGCGGGGTAAGGCTTTGGGCCAGTTCGGCATCGACGCGGGCCCGTTGCTGCTGCTCCAGCCAGGGTTGCTGGCGGGCCTTGAGGTAGGGCAGCAGGGCGGCGGAGAAACCGAAATTGCCGGCATTGCTAGTGCTGTTGGCGTGCACCTCGACCTTCTCCGGTGGCGTGCCCTGGGTGGCGACGATCCGCGACATGCCGTCGAGGCTGTCGAGGATCGGCTTGGCCAGGGGATCGCTGTTGGGCGTCAGCCCGGCCCAGAGGTAGGTGCGGATTGCGTCATAGCTGCCCAGGTCGCCCTTGAGCGGGTCGATGATGAACAGCCCGGAGGTGGGCCCGGTACCGCGATAGCCGACCCAGTCGGCGACGAAGCCGTGCCGGGCGGCGCGCTGCATCAGGCTGCCGGTGCTGCGGGCGATTTCGTTCCACGGCCCTTGTGGATCGACCCCGGCCAGGCGGCGCAGCACCGGTACCGGCAGGTAGCTGGGGTTGAGGTGCCAGAGATGATCGGGTTGGGCGAAGCCGAACGGACCGGGCAGGAGCATCTTGCCCAGGCCGGGCAGGTCGGCGACTTCCCGGGCCTTGATATTGGCCAGCAACAGCCTGGCGTCTTCGCTATAGCGTTCGTCCTTCCACAGGCGCGCCGCTTCGCTCAAGGCGTAGGCGAACCACAGGTCGGCGTCGGAGGCCGAGTTGCTGTCGAGCAGGCGCCACTGGCCCTTGTCGTCCTTGCCCCACCACCAGCCAGGCAGGTTGGCGCCGATGTCGCTGCCGGCCAGGTTGTTTTTCGCCCATGCCCACAGCTTGTCGAAGGCATCGCGGTCATTCGCCACCAGGGCGAAGAACATGCCGTAGGACTGGCCTTCGGACGAGCTGTGCAACTGCGGGGTACTGGCGTCCAGCACCCGGCCGTCGGGCTGGATGAAATGCTCGACGAAGCGGTGCCACAACGGCCAGTCGCTGACGCCGCACTGCTCCGCGGCCTGTGCGCCGGCAGGCAGCAGCCAGGCCGCGAGCGCCGTTGCGAGCAGGGTTTTCCAAGGGCTGCCCATGGCTTACTGGTCCTTGAGCCGGCGCCGGGCAATGGCCCGCAGCGAGAAGTAGGCGGCGCAACTGACCAGCGACACGCCGACCACGGTCAGCACCAACAGCAGCAGAACATGCCGAGACAGTACCCACTGGATGTACCTGAACGGGCCCAGGTGGCCGACGTAGTAGTCCTCCTCGGCCACCAGCGACTGGATGTTCTTGCCCTTGATCACCGCCAGGCTGCCTTGCAGGGCCTGGGTGTAGTGCTCGCCGCCAATCAGTGCGTCGGTGATTTCGCCGAGCTTGTCCGGACGCGGGCTGGACAGCAGGACCACGCTGCGACCCTTCTGCAGCGGCGATTCGAAACCGCTGACGTAGGATGCGCTGTCTTCGCCGCTGAAGGTCAGGGCGCCGCGGGCCTTGCGCAGGTTGGCGGCCGGGTCGGGGCTGAGCCATTGGCGCAGGCGCAGCGGCAGGTCGGAGAACTCCACGTAGCGCTTGGCGTCTTCGGCACGGCTTGGCAGATGCTCGGCCCATTGCGTGAGCAGCGGCTGGTTGTGCGCCGAAGACAGCACCAGCAGGTCCTTGTCGGCGAACTGCGCGATGTCATCGGCCTGGGCAACACGCACTGCGGTGGCGGGGTAACCGGTGGAGTCGCCGAAGCGCCCGAGTACGGTCAGGTAGGCGTCCCAGTCGGCCGGGCCGGCGTTGTCCGGGAGGATCACGGCGGTCTGCGACAGGTCGGCCATGCGCGTGAAGGGGAAACCGCTGTCCTTGAAGACGCCGAGGTTGGGCATGGCGATGAAGTGGTCGTAGCCGCTCAGGTCAAGGGTCGAGTCGGGGTCGATGGCGCCGCGCATGTTGTCGATGATGATGTCGCCGCATTCGCCTTGCTTGACGTAGTCGAACTGGTAGCGGAACTGCAGGCGCGATTGCAGCGCCACTGAATCCAGCGGCAGCAGCATGCTCGCCTCGCGTACCAGGCTGTCGTCCTTCTTCAGCATGGCCAGCAGGCTTTCGCCGGCGCCCATGCTCTGGATCGACGGCAGCGGCATGGAGCGGATGAAACGGTCGTTGAAGCTCACCATCAGCGACGAATTGTTCGAGGTCTGCTGTGGCGTGTAGCGGTATTTCAGGTCCAGGCGGGCGCCGTCTTCACGCCAGTTGAACAGATCCGGCGGCAGGCGCAGGGGCACGGTGATCATGCCCGGGGCGTAGCCGGAGACGTTGAGCAGGCGCGGCTCCAGCAGTTCGCCAAGGCGCACCGGGCGGTCGCTGGGCAGCCAGTTGGGTGCGTCGTAGGGCTGGCGCGGCAGCAGGTCGACGGCCTCGATCTTCACGCGCTGCCCGGAGAAGCTGCGACTGCCGAGCACCAGTGCGCTGGCCGCCTGCTTGATCTCGGCACTGTCGCGACCGGCGATCACCAGCAGCTTGCCGAAGCGGTCGTTGGGGTTGGCGACGATGGACAGGGTCGGGCCGTCCACCGCCGGCAGGTCGAGGCCGGCCAGGTGCGAGGCGTCGCTGCTGTTGACCAGGACGATGCCGTTGCCGCTGGCGGGCAGGCCCTGTACCTGGGTCGAGAAGCGCGCGCCACGGTAGCTGGCCAGCGCTCCTAGCCAGGACGATACGGCGCCGGCAGCCTCCAGGGTGGTGTTGTCAGGGGCCGCGGCGAACACGAACGGCAGGGCCAGGGCGCGGCGATCGCGACGGTCGAACAGCGGCAGCGGCAGGTTGGCCAGGTCGTTGGGCAGTTCGACCTGGGACACCTGGATGCTCAACTGGCTGTCGGGGCCGACCTTGGCCCACAGGCTGGAATGCTGCGGGTCTTCGCATTGCATGGTGTAGTGGCCGATCAACTGCACGCTGAGGCGGTTGAACTCGGTGATCAGGTAGGGCGGGATGTCCACCGTCTGCTTTTGCAGGGTGCCGGCGCTTTCCTTGGGCAGCGCCAGGCTGGCGGCGACTTCGTCGTTGACCATGATGTTGATCTGCGACAGGTCGCTGAGCAGGGCCGGCGAATAGGTGTACTGCAGGGTCAGCTGGGCGCCGGTGACCACCTCGTCGGCGCGCATGTCGAAGTTCACCGTGTCGGCGGACTCGATGCCCCGCAGGCTCATGGTGTAGTCCTTGCCCAGGTCCTTGAAGGTCATGCGGTAGCCGGGCGAGGTGCCTGCCGGGCTGAGTGCCGCCTCCGGCGCTGCCGGCGTCGATGCGCTGGCCGCAAGGTCCTCGGCCTGGGCCGCGCCGGCCAGCAGCAGGGCGCAGGCGAGCAGGGCGGGGCGGCGCAACGGGTTCACGGGGCGGGCGTCGGGAGCCTGGAAGGTCATTGGGTTTCCACTGCAGGTTCGGAGGTAGAAGTCGGGTTCTTGCGGAAATAGCGGCGATGGTGCAGCGCCGCCAGGGTGGCCTGCCCCAGGTCGTACATGCCGCGCAGGCCGACCTTGCCGACGTCGCGCAGGGCGTGCAGCGGGGTGTCGGTCTTGGCCCCGCCCCAGGTCGAGGCCCAGGTGTCGGCGCGGGAGAACGTCAGGCGGACCATGTCGCTTTGCTGGCGCAGGCTCAGTTCCTTGAAGCGCATGCCGGCCATGCCGTTGCGCGAGAACATCACCCGTGCCGGCAGCACACAGGCCTGGCCGCCGCGGTGCAGGGTGACCTGGACCTCCATGTCTTTCTCCAGGGCGAGGTCGCGCGGCAGCTTCACGCCGACACCGCTCTGCGAGAAGTCCAGGGTGCTGGTGTCGATCTGGCGGCCGTCCGGCAGGGCCAGGCGTACCGGCAGCTCGGCATGCACCCGCGGCTCGGTGCGCACCTGGCGGCTTTCACTGGCCACTGCCACGGCGGCGCTGGTCATGATCACGTTGTACAGGGTCCAGCCCAGGTTGATGACGATGGTCACCGCCGCGTCCGGGTCGCCGACGATCAACTGGACGATGCCGCAGACCATGCCGATCAGGTTCAGCGTCAGCAGCACGATATAGGGCCGGGCCAGCTTCCAGTCGAAGTAGTCCTTCTCGATGATCCCGCCCTTGTCGGTAACGTTGAAGCCGCCGATCTTCGGGTTGATCAGGGCCACCAGCACCGGGCGCATGATGTACCAGGCCAGTACCGACTCGTACACCTCGTTCCAGAACGAGTGGCGGAAGCGCCCCTGGATCCGCGAGTTGGTCAGGCTGGCGTGGATGATATGGGGCAGCACGTAGGCGGTGATCATCAGCGCCGAGGCGTGGAAGATCTTCGCGCCGAAGATCAGGTAGGCCAGCGGCGCGGTGAGGAACACCAGGCGTGGCAGGCCGTAGAAGAAGTGCGCCATGGCATTGGCGTAGCAGACCCGCTGGCCGAAATTGAGGCCCTTGCCCATGAACGGGTTGTCGGTGCGGAAGATCTGCGCCATGCCTCGGGCCCAGCGGATACGCTGGTTGATGTGCCGCGACAGGCTCTCGGTGGCCAGCCCCGCCGCCTGGGGGATCGCCAGGTAGGCCGTGTTGTAGCCCTTGCGGTTGAGCTTGAGGGCGGTATGGGCGTCCTCGGTCACGGTCTCGACCGCCACCCCGCCGACTTCCATCAGGTGGGTACGACGGATCACGGCGCAGGAGCCGCAGAAGAACGTGGCGTTCCACAGGTCGTTGCCGTCCTGGATCAGGCCGTAGAACAGCTCGCCTTCGTTGGGTACCGAACGGAAGGTGTCGAGGTTCTTCTCGAACGGGTCTGGAGAAAAGAAGAAGTGCGGGGTCTGCAGCAGCGACAGCTTCGGGTCCTTGAGGAACCAGCCCATGGTGACCTGGAGGAAGGAGCGGGTCGGCACGTGGTCGGCATCGAAGATCGCCACGAATTCGCCGTCGGTGACCTTCAGCGCTTCGTTGAGGTTACCGGCCTTGGCGTGGCGGTTGTTGTCGCGAACGATGTAGTTGACCCCGATCTGCCGGGAGAACTCGCGGAACTCCTCGCGGCGACCGTCGTCGAGCACATGGATGCGCAGCTTGTCCCGTGGCCAGTCCATGGCCTGGGCGGCCAGTACGGTGAGCTTCACGATGCTCAGCTCTTCGTTGTAGGTCGGCACGAACACGTCCACCACCGGCCATTCCTGTGGCGGCACGTCGAGCAGCTTCGGCTTGCGCTTGAGCGGCCAGGCGGTTTGCATGTAGCCGAAGGCGAGGATGATCAGGGCATAGGTTTCGGCGGCCACCAGGCCATAGCCGAAGAACATGTCCAGCCAGTTGTCGAATCCGAGGGTATCGGTCAGGCGCCAATAGACGTAGCGCAAGGTCGCCAGCAGCGACAGGGCGATCATCGCCATCACCGGCAGGCGTCCGGGTACCTTGCGCAGCACCAGCAGGCAGACCAGGCACAGGCCGGCGAAGGCGAACTGGCGCTCCAGGTCCAGGGGCGCGGTGACCACGGCGGCAAGCAGGAGCAGGCCGAGCACTGCCGCAGCGATCTTCAGGCCGAGTTTCAGCGGGGATGGCAGCTGTTCCATCCGGGCGACCCAGGCAAGCGCCCGCGCTCTCCTGGACGTCGGCAACTCCGGCGTCGATGTGAGTTGGGCGGTCATGAGGCGCTGTTTTCTTCGCGAATCTGCTCGAGGCGGTGGGACAACTGGCCGGCAACGTTGCGCAGCGCCTGGCAGGCGGGGCTATCGGCCGGTTGCTGGAAAAGGTTGTATTCGAGGGCCAGGGCCTCGCCAACCTGAGGGTCGAACGGGATGGCGGCCAGGCATTGGCTGCCCAGTTGCTGGCGCAGTACTTCGCTCATGTCCAGGCTCAGGGCGCTGCGGGCATCGACCTGGTTGACCAGGAACGCGCAGTGCTCGGGGCGCAGTGGCGAGAGCCAGGATTGCAACTTGTCCAGCACCAGGTACGAAGCTGCGTCGGCGAGGGTCAAGGCGACCACCTGGTCGGCGATGGCCAGCACCTGATGCAGCCACGGCGAAGCACCGGTGGCGGTGTCGATCAGCAGCAGGTCGTCCTTGCCCAGGTCAAGGGTGGACAGTTCCTGGACCAGCCATTCGGGATTGCTGGCCAGGAGGTTTTCGAAGGCGCGCAGGTCCGAGGCATTGCTGGGGCCGAACGGCAGGCATTCGATCCCGGCGTCGCAAGGGACGCGGATCTGGCTCCAGTCCAGGGCCTGCAGGCGTGCCTGGTTCAGCCCCGGCGTGCTGCGCGGCAGGCCGAAGTGGCTGAGCACGGCATTCTGCGGATCGAGGTCGAGCACCAGGGTACGACCGGCCGGGCGCTTGAGCAGCCTGGCCAGGGCAGTGGTCAATGTCGTCTTGCCGACGCCGCCCTTGGCTGACACCACTGCCAGCACCCGGGCCTGCGGGCGCGACGCAGGTTGCACCCGCATGGCCTTGTCCAGGGCGCGACGGTTGCTCTCTTCGGCGGCCTGGCGGCGTTCGCGGGCGATCTCCAGAAGACGCTCGCGCAAAGACCCGGCCGGTGCCTCCAGGCTCGACGGCGAATGTGCCGGAGCAGGGTTGGATGACACGGGAACGGCAGGCGCCAGGGCCAGGCGCTTGACCTCGACCAGGGCGGGTTTCACCACAGCGGGCGCAAGCGGCGCCGGCTCGGTCCTGCCGGGCAGCGGTTCGAGGTACTCGAACTCGGTGTTGATTTCCCGGTAGCTGTCGGCGCTGGCCCCAAAGCGTAGGAACAGATTTCCAATATCGTCTGCTTGACTCATATATGTACTTCCAGCCAACGGCTATCTGGACTACAGAAGGGGCAGATCAAAAGTCTTCCAAGGAGGCAAGGGTGTGATATCAAAATGACGGTGTCAATAATTTGTTTTTTCTACGCCGGTGTTTCCGATTGCTGGAGCAACGAAAATAAAGCGCCGAAATTTTGACTTGATCCTGAGCCGCTCTGGCACGGCCTGCGTTCCTGCATCGGCCTGTGTCGATAAAAGTTGAATGCCGTTTTTTGGGTTTTTCCCTGACATGGCGCTCAGGCGGGCCCTGAGTCGCGTAGGAAAAAGCTTACGGATGATAGCAATATTTCCTACAGGTTGCGCAAAGAGCTACCGGTTGGTGGTCGGATCGGAGGTGGAGATAAATGGCGGAATGCGATCACTGTGGGAGCGGGTTTACCCGCGATTACGGTAGTGAAGTCACCATAGCAATCGCGGGTGAACCCGCTCCCACAGGGGAATTGATCGTCTAGGAGGACGATTTCGACGCAAAACGAATGCCAGGTGGGGCCTCAGTGCGGCCCGCGGGGAATGGTCTTCATCAGGTCTTCGGCGCTGATATGCCCGACGATGGCGCTGCCCGGCTGCGGCAGGTCGAGAATGTGGCCCTTCATCTTGCCGATCACGTGCATCTCGCACGGCTTGCAGTCGAACTTCAGGGTCAGCACTTCATCGCCATGGATCAGTTGCATCGGCGCCACCTTGGTGCGCACGCCGGTCACGCCCTTGGCCTGTTTGGGGCACAGGTTGAACGAGAATCGCAGGCAGTGCTTGGTGATCATCACCGGCACTTCGCCCGGCTCTTCGTGGGCTTCGTACGCGGCATCGATCAGCTCGACGCCATGGCGGTGATAGAACGCCCGGGCCTTCTCGTTGTAGACGTTGGCCAGGAACGACAGGTGCGACTCGGGGTAGACCGGTGGCGGCGTGGTTTCCGCCTTGCGCCCACCACGAGGATGAGCGGCGATGCGCGCTTCGGTCAGGGCCTCGATCACTTCGCGGCGCAGGGCCTTGAGCTGCGAGTTGGGGATGAAGAAGGCGTGCGGCGCATCCAGTTCCACGGCGTCGGCGTGGTACTGGGTGGTACCCAGTTGCCCCAGCAGGTCGTGCAGTTGTTCCAGGGCTTGTTCCGGCTTGTTGGCGGCGCCGAACGGACCGGCCAGGCGGGCACTGGCACTGACGCCTTCCTCGCTGGTGGCGGTCAGTTCCAGGGCATCCTCGCGCAGGCGGGCCACCCAGGACAGGCCGACCCGGCGTTCCGCCGAGGTCTTGAGCAGGGCCTGCTGCCAGTTGTGGTCGAGGTTGCGGCTCAGCGGATGGTTCGGGCGCAGCTTGTGCAGGCCCTCGGGCATCTCGTTGGGCTCGACGCGATAGCGGTAGCGCTTCTCGCCGTCTTCCTCGAACTCGCCCTTGAGCTCGGCGATGTTGGCGCGGAAGCCCACCACCTCGCGCTTGACCAGCACGTTCAGCCCGTCGCCGTTGGACAGTGGCTCATGGGTGACCACGCTCAGGTCGCGCTTGCCGACCTTCTCGACGTTGCCCACCAGCAGGCCGGTGAAGGTCGGCGAGTCGAAGGCTCCGATATCGATCTTGCGTTCGCTGACGAAATAGTCGGTGCTGCCGCGGTGGAAGGTCTTGTCCGGATCCGGCACGAAGAAGTGCGCGGTACGGCCGCTGGAGGCGCGGGCCAGGTCCGGGCGCTCCTCGAGGATCTCGTCGAGGCGCTGGCGGTAGTAGGCGGTGATGTTCTTCACATAGCCCATGTCCTTGTAGCGGCCTTCGATCTTGAACGAACGCACCCCGGCATCGACCAGTGCGCGCAGGTTGGCGCTCTGGTTGTTGTCTTTCATCGACAGCAGGTGCTTTTCATAGGCGATCACGCCGCCTTTTTCATCCTTGAGGGTGTAGGGCAGGCGGCAGGCCTGGGAGCAGTCGCCACGGTTGGCACTGCGCCCGGTCTGGGCGTGGGAGATGTTGCACTGGCCGGAGAAGGCCACGCACAGCGCGCCGTGGATGAAGAACTCGATCGCCGCGTCGGTTTCGTCGGCGATGGCGCGGATTTCCTTGAGGTTCAGCTCGCGGGCCAGTACCAGCTGGGAAAAACCGGCCTGGTCGAGGAACTTTGCCCGGGCCAGGGTGCGGATATCGGTCTGGGTACTGGCGTGCAGTTCGATCGGCGGGATATCCAACTCCATCACCCCCAGGTCCTGGACGATCAGCGCATCCACGCCGGCATCGTAGAGCTGGTGGATCAGCTTGCGCGCCGGTTCCAGCTCGTTGTCGTGGAGGATGGTGTTGATGGTAGTGAAGATGCGCGCGTGATAGCGACGGGCGAACGTCACCAGCTCGGCGATATCGCTGACGTCGTTGCAGGCGTTATGCCGCGCGCCGAAGCTCGGGCCGCCGATGTACACGGCGTCGGCGCCATGCAGGATGGCCTCGCGGGCGATGGCGACATCGCGGGCGGGGCTGAGCAATTCCAGGTGATGCTTGGGCAAGGACATGATGTTTTTTTCGGGCTGCTTCACGGTCAAGGCGCGCATTGTAGCGGCGAATTGGCCGGGGGGCATCCGAATGCTGCCAGGCGGGACGGACAACGCTGTCGCACACGTCCCCTGTGGGAGCGGGTTCACCCGCGATTACGATAGTGGATACACCATAGCCATCGCGGGTGAACCCGCTCCCACAGGTTTTGTGTAGAGCAGGGAAAATCAGGCCTTCGCTGCCATCGCCGTGACTTCCACCTTCATGCCTTCAACCGCCAGTTGCGCCACGCCCACTGCGGCACGCACCGGCCAGGGCTGCTTGAAGAAACGCTGGTATACCTCGTTGAACGCCGCGCGTTCGGCCATGTCGGTGAGGTAGATGGTCAGGTGCAGGACGCGGTCCATCGAACTGCCGGCCTTTTCCAGCGCCACTTTCAGCGCCTGCAGCGTGCATTCGCTTTGCGCGGTGATATCGCCCAGTTCCAGGCTGCCGTCGGCGCGGGTGGGGATTTGCGTGGACATCAGGATGCCGTTGAAGCCGGTCACATCGGAGGAAATCGACTCCGGGTCCGGGTCGGGAATGTAGGTGATGTCGTGTTTGGCCATGGATAACCCCTGGGTTTGACGAGTAAAACGGCCGCACAGTGTAAGCCGTGCCGTCGCTTGCGGCGAATCCGGCTGAACCTTGGTATCGGCGTACGGGTCCACCACAGACCTTTCATGCAAAACAAGGAGATGCCCCCATGAAACCACTGACCTCGATGTTCGCCGGCCTGGCCCTGGTCGGCGCGCTGGCCGCGCCGGCCTTTGCCGACCAGCCCGGCGCGGACTGGAAAGTCACCCAGGACCAGGCGCAAACCACCCTCAAGGCGGCCGGCTACACCCAGATCACCAAGATCGAAGCCGATGACGGCTATTGGGAAGGCGAGGGGGTCAAGGCCGATGGCATGAAATACGAATTCAAGGTCGACCCGCACAGCGGCAAGATCGTCAAGGACGAGATGGATCACTGACAGCCTTGAGGGCCTCATCGCCGGCAACGCCGGCTCCCACAAGGTTCGCGGTGCACACAAAACCTGTGGGAGCCGGCGTTGCCGGCGATGAGGCCCGTCCAGGCACTCGAGCCGTCAGGCCACCAGCGCCTCACCAATCGCCCGGTTGAACGCCGGAATGTCATCCGGCTTGCGCGAGGTGATCAGGGTCCAGTCCTTGGCCCCGCATTTCTGAACTTCCTTATCGACCCATTCGGCCCCGGCATTGGCCAGGTCGATCTTCAGGCTGGGGTAGGAAGTCAGCGTCTTGCCTTCGGCGACGCCGGCATCGATCAAGGCCCAGGGGCCATGGCAGATCGCTGCGACCACCTTGCCGGCCAGGCTGAATTCCTTGATCAGGCGGCGGGCATCCTCGTCGGTACGCAGGGTATCGGCATTGACCGTTCCGCCCGGGATCACCAGGGCGTGGAAATCGGCTTCGTGCAGGTCCTTGAGCCGGGCATCGGATTCGACGGTGCGGTCCTTCTCGGTGTCATGCAGGAAGGTCTGCACCGTACCGCCCTCGATCGAGCCGTGGACCAGGGTCGCGCCCTGGCTGCGCAGCTCTTCGAGCGGTTTGAGCAGTTCGTCCCGTTCGACCCCGGCGTTCGAGGTGATTACCAGGATGTTCTTGCCTTGCAGTTGCTGAGCCATGAGTGAGCTCCTCCTGTTCAGGTCATGGCGGCGACTTGCCGCCTCCTGGGTGTTGAGGCACGGGCAGCGGGAAAAGTTTGTTTTTTCTGAACGCCCGCCGCCCGCCCGGGCTCAAACCAACAGATACCGAACCAGGACATCGCCATGAATGACAAACCCCATCGCCCGGAACTCCAGGCCTGGCACGACATGCTGATGGACGACGGCTACCGCCTTGACTCACCCGACGCCTGGCACACCAGTCTGTTGCAGGGCGCCGAGGAACTGCTCAGCAGCGGGGTGGTGGACTGGGACGAGTACATGGCGCTCAAGGCGTTGGCCAACAGCGGGCATGCCCGCGCGCTTGAAGATGCGCTGGACAGCCGGCTGGCGGACCCCGACGCATGAAAGCGCTGAAGATCGCCACCTTCAATATCAACGGCATCCGCGCACGCCAGGCCCATCTGCTGGCCTGGCTGGAGCGCGAGAAACCCGACATCGTCTGCCTGCAGGAACTCAAGGCCGCCGACTTCCCCACCCAGCAAATCGCCGAAGCCGGCTATGGCAGCCTGTTCCTGGGACAGCCTTCATGGAACGGCGTGGCCATCCTCGCCCGCGACGCCGAGCCGCTGGAGATCCGCCGTGGCCTGCCGGGCATGGAAAACGATGCCCAGAGCCGCTACCTGGAGGCCGCCGCCCATGGCGTGATCGTCGCCTGCCTGTACCTGCCCAATGGCAATCCCCAGCCGGGCCCCAAATTCGACTACAAGCTGGCCTGGTTCGAATGCCTGATCGAACATGCACGGGCGCTGCACGACAGCGAACATCCGGTGGTGCTGGCCGGCGATTTCAACGTGGTGCCGACCGACCTGGATATCTACAACCCGCGTTCCTGGCTCAAGGACGCCTTGCTGCAACCGCAAAGCCGCGCCTGCTACCAGCGCCTGCTGGAGCAGGGCTGGGTCGATTCGCTGCGCCACGTCTATCCCGAGGAGCGCATCTACACCTTCTGGGATTACTTCCGCCAGCACTGGGAAAAGAACGCCGGCCTGCGCATCGACCATCTGCTGCTCAATCCATCCCTGGCGCCCTACCTGAAGAACGCCGGGGTCGATGCCTGGGTGCGCAACGAGCCCAAGGCCAGCGACCACGCGCCAACCTGGATCGAACTGGGTTCGCGCAAGAAGAGGTGAACCATGCACGCTTTCGATGACCTGCCCGGCGCACTGCCCAAGGTCCAGCAACTGTACTTCCATGACGACGGCGCAACGCCCAACAGCCACCTGCCGGTGTTGCGCTACCACCTGCGCCCCAGGCCGGGCAGCGATGCAGCCGCCGCCTTCGAGGCCCTGTTCCGCGATAACCACTGGAGTCCGCTTTGGCGCGACGGCATTTTCGACTATCACCATTACCATTCCACGGCCCACGAAGCGCTGGCCGTGGTGCAGGGCAGGGCGCGGGTCACCCTGGGCGGCGAGTCGGGGCAGACCCTGAGCCTGGAACCGGGGGACGTGCTGGTGCTGCCAGCCGGCACCGGCCACCGTTGCGTCGAGTGCAGCAAGGACTTCCTGGTGGTCGGCGCCTACCCGCGCGGGCAGGAAGACTACGACATCCAGCGCCCCGGCAGCGCCGGGCATGCCGGTTCGCAAGCGCGCATCGCCCGGGTGCCGCTGCCGGAGGCCGATCCTCTGGGCGGTATCGAGGGCCCGTTGATGACCGCCTGGGGGCCGGTTTGACCTGATATTGCAAGGCAGGCACATCAACTAGTGGCGTAACGACATACCTGCTTGTACGCTTCGCTTGATAGCCTCCCCCCGGGGATTCCTGCCGTGAAGCGCCTCCTGCCGATCGTCCTGTGCCTGCTGCCGGTCTTCGTCCATGCCGAAGAAAAGTACCAATACGTGCGTGCCGACCTTTATTTCGACGAGCAATGGACCGTCTCGGACAAGGACATCAAGGTCCTGGAGAACATGCCCGCGCCCACCAGCCAGCAGGGCTTCGGTTTCTGCTACGGGCATTCTGCCGCTACGGTGTTCAACTACCACAACTGCCAGGCCTACAAGGAAAGCTGCACCGCGGTGGAGCCCAATCGCCTGGTGTCACCGCTGGGCGTGGCGGTCTGGGGCCAGGAAATGCCGGTCTACGGCGAAGGCGGCTACAGCTTCAACAAACCCGAGGAACTGACCGAAGGCGGCAGCGCGATCCTGGCATTGTTCAATACCGCGGTAATCCGGGGTTCGGCCATCGACCAGGCCTGCATCGATGAACGTGCGTTCCTGGGCAGCCGCTATGTGGAAGACGGCAGCATCAGCGAGGCCTCGGTGGCTGCACAGCGCGAACTGCTCGGGCAGTTGCAAGCGTTCTACCGCAAGTACAACGGTAAGTTCGCCACTACCGCCGACATTCCCGAGACGGTCCTGGCCGAACTGCGCCAGATCGTGCCCTCGGTCGATAACCCGCAACTGGCCAAGGGCCTCAATGGCAGGAAATTCGGTGAATTCCTGTTGCGGGTGGTGATCCCGGACCGCTGCAAGCGCCTGCCCAACCATGTGCCGTTCGAGCGCAACATGAAGCTGGTGGAATACCCCGACAGCGAGAAAAAGCCCCACACCTATGCCGGCGCCCTGGCCGTGATCAAAAAGGCCATCGATGGCGGTTCGCCGTTGATCCTCGAAGTGGAATGCGCGCTCAAAAAGACCGGAGCCAAGGGCTGCAGCAAGGACTTCGCCCATTCCTACGTGATCTATGGCTACGCCAGGCTGTGCGAAGCCTCGGGAGAGTGCCGCTACGGCTTGCGCCTGCGCAACAGTTGGGGCGACAAGCAGGATGCCCTCGATCGTGTGCGCTGGTACGACGCCAGGCCACTGATCGAGGCGGCGCCGAAGAAAGGCGTGATTCTCGGCTGGCTGGTACCGCGGCCGAAGACCACGCCCTGACCAGGGCGGGGCAGACGGCCGCGCGGTGCGTCACTCCACCCCGGCGCGGGGCACGGGCGGCGAATGGGCGTTGTCGCACTCGGGCACCGGCGGGTGCTCCTGGGCGGCGTGGCGCAGGTCGTCGGTAACCCGCAGTTCCGCGCCGGTTGGCGAGAAGGTGGCCGAAGGCACGAACGGCGCGGGGTTGGCCGGCACCGGCCGCTTGCCGCGACGCAGCACGAAGAAGCCGACCATCGCCAGGTTGACCGCAGCGAAGGCCCAGAACAGCCCGGCCGCGCCGTAGCTGCTCATCACCGGCGAGATCGCCAGCGGACTCAAGGCCGAGCCCAGCGAGTTGATCAGCAGCATGCCCTGGATCATCGGCACCAAGGCTTCCACCGGGGCGCGGTCGGCGGCATGGCTGACCGATACCGGGTAGACCGCGAACACTCCGCCGCCGAGCAGGAACAGCATGGCCGGCAACAATACCGAATTGGACGGCAGTAGCACGATCACCACCGACAGCACCACGCACAGCGCGGCAAGGGCGATCAGCACGTCCTGACGGTCCTTGCGGTCGGACCAGCGGCCCACCGGATATTGCAGGAGCATGGCGCCGAGAATCACCCAGGCCATCATCCGGCCGACTTCGCCCACGTCCAGGCCGCTGCGTTGCAGGTACAGCGGCAGCAGGGTGTAGACCGCGGCGATCGTCACGCCCGAGCCGAAGCAACCGACCAGCCCGGTCGGAGTGACGCTTAGCAACTGGCGCGGTTTGAGCGGTTCGACATGTTCGAGGATCGGCGAAACCCGCGGCAGGATCACGATCGGCAGCACCGACAGCGAAGCCAGCATGCCGGCGACCATGAACGGTGCCGTGTCGCCCCAGCCGCTCAGGGCGCCCAGGCCGGCCTGGCTCAATACGCCGGCGCCGTAGAAGGCGATCATGTACAGCGCCAGCAGACGCCCGCGCACCTTGGTATCGCCGGCCATCAGCAGCCAGCTCTCGATCACCAGGAACACCCCTACCGTGGCCCAGCCGTTGATCAGGCGCAGCACCATCCAGCCCCAGGTATCGACGAACAGGCCTTGCAGCAGGATGGTCACGGCGATCAGCGAAGCGAAGCTGCTGTAGGCACGGATATGGCCGATGCGCAGGATCAGGCGGTCATTGAACACGGCGCCGAGGGTCAGGCCGATGAAGTAGGCGGACGACACCATGCCGATCAGGGTGGCCGACTCGCCGGCCTCATCCAGGCGCAGCGTGGTCAGGGAAGACAGGAAGCCGTTGCCCAGGGCCATGATGAACAGCCCGAGCAGGGGTGCCAGCGCCATCGCCAGCAAACGCGGAGACATAGGTACCTCGAAAATCGATTGAACAGCGGACAGACACCCTCGGGACGCGCGCGCATGTCAGCCGGACCGTTGCGGGCCGGGGCTGCTGGTTTTTGTTGGGGTTGTCGCTGCTCGATGCGATGAGGCGAAAAAGGGGCGCGCAATTCTAATGGGTTTCGAGGGCGGACCGACAGGTGGGGCGGGGTGCGGCGCAGTGTCGCACCAGCGGCTCGGCGGCCTGATACCACGCGCCCACGCGCGCTGCTTCTGTAGGAGCGAGGCTCGCCCGCGAAGGACCGCGCAGCGGTCCCAAAATTGTGTTGTCGCCGCAAATCCGGGACCGCTGCGCGGTCCTTCGCGAGCAAGCCTCGCTCCTACGAGTCCGCGCCGGACTCTATAAATCCTGCCCAGGGCCAGCTTCCGAAAGAACCACTGGATAACCACCCACCTGATATTTCTGTCAGTTGTGAGCCGGCCCGGCCCGGCCCGCTCTAGCGTAAAGCGCATCTCTCCCTTTCTTGTGGTTTCCGCGTCGGCCCGACGATGCCTTCCGCAACCGTCCTGCGACGCTCATCCGAGGAGCTTGCGCGATGGAGAATAATTGGGTGGACCTGGGTAGTGTCTGGTCTGGCCGTGATCTTGCCGAGGGCGAACGGATCACGGTCAGCGTGCTCGACAAGGCGACGCAGAGCGTACTGGAACAGACTACCTTCGTGCCGCTGCCAGGTCGGCTAGGCCAGTACACCTGGGTGATGGACCTGTGCAAGCAGGTCAATGCCCGGATGCAACTGATTCAGGCCGGGGTCAAGGCCGATACCAGGCTGGAGATCCCGGGCAGTTCCTATCTCAACAAGTTCTGGAACGTTACCGGGCGTGACGTGCAGGTCATCACCACGATCGCGAGTTCCAGCAACTGGCTCAGGGACTTGTCGTACTCGTAGCTGTTGACCTCCTGCTCGGTGACGGTGACGACCTGCTTTGCATCGGGGGGGGGCACCCGCAGGCTGAGCTACCACGGCAACGGTCAGGTCAACACCTATTCCGCCGATGGCGACAAGACCAAGTACACCTTCAGCTATGACAAGGAAGGCCGGGTACGCGGCGGCACTATCGGCAACATGACGGACACCTACCACTATCGGGGTGATTGCGTTTATGCGCTGGTGCAGACGGACAGCACAACAGGAGCCAGCTTCAAGAAGCGTTCGCTCATCGTGCGCAACGAAAGCCGAGCCTGCCTGCTGCAGGATGCCATCACCGACAGCAACGAAAGCCGTTCCTTCGAATTGCGCGATGCCAACGGTACGGTATTCGCCAGCGTCGACCTGACAACCAAGGCCATCACCTATTTCCACTACGAGCCCTACGGCCAGCGTTATTCCGGCACGAAAGCAACCAACTGGCTGGGCTTCAAGGGCAAACCGTTGAACAGTCTGGGGCTATACCACCCGGGCAATGGCTATCGCCTGTACGACCCGGCGCTTGGCCGGTTCCTCTCTCGCGACAGCAACAGCCCGTTCGGTATCGGTGGTGCCGGAGGCTATGTGTTCGGCAATGCCGATCCGGTCAACAACGCAGACCCCAGTGGCCGAGCAGTGGTCGCCCAGTATTCGCGCTGGAACAATGCGCCAGCCATCCAGAGCACGGCATTCCGTATCGTGGCAGGTGCGGTGGGGGTGCTGCTGGCTCCGTTCACTGCTGGCACCTCGATGCTGCTGGCGGTCGCGACCACCGCCCTGGCAGCGATTTCCTTCGCCTTCGACGTGGACTCGATCATCATTGCGGAAAGTGATCCCCAACTCTCCAGGACGCTGGAAGCCTGGGGACAGGCCTTCGGTATCGCCAGCGCGGCGGCCGGGATCTCCATGGGCCTGCACGGTCTGAAGGGGCTTCCGCGCAACTGGTTCCGTACTCGGGGCGGGCCGCTGTCCAAGGTTCCGGCGAAGTGGCCCACGGTGCCCAGTGAACTGCGGTTCGCCCAGCAGGCACGGGCCAAGGCGCTGACCCAGTTGGTCCAGCATGTGGACGAGGCAAAGGCTACGGGTAAGTTCGATGCGTTCAAGGCGGCCTACCTCAACAACGGTACGGAGGCTGCGGGGGGACTGTTCTTGAGCGGCGGGTTCAAACAGCAGGTCACTTCCACCACCCGGAAACTGTACAAGGGCACGGTTTGGCAATTCGATGAGGAATTGTTCGATTTGTTTGGATACACCATGGATTTCTATACGGGCCCGAATGTGCTGGGTCAGAAGTTCATACCACCGATGGTCAGCGAAACGGAAATAAGGTCGCTGGTGGCATTGCCGATGCTGGGCCGGGAGGACCTGCTCAAATAGCAGGGGTGAACGCCACGAAGGGGGCCCGGTGCCCCCTTCGCCGACGCCTGCCAGGTCCTTGCGCAGGAAATCACTTCGCCATCCCACTGGCCTCGATCCGGATCCGCTCGCCACGACACTCGTTGCGGTCGCTCCTGCGCTCGGCGAGGAAGTCCTGGCCGAGCACGCCTTTCACACTGCGTTCGCCCTTGAAGTCTCTGGGCAGTGCGACGCGGACCTCTTCCAGGTACTCCCCGGTGCAGATCAGCTGGAAGTTGTTGGCGGCGGCCTTGTTGCCATAATCATCCGCCAGCTTTGCCTGGAACTGTTCCCTGGACACCGAGCCGCCGGCGTTCTCGCGGACATAGGCGCCGGCCGACGAATCGTTGAAGGATTTCACCAGGTCCACCGCGAGCCTGAAGTACTGGTCATCGTCCATGGCGGTCTGGCAGACGCCGTGTTTCTTCCATTCGTGGTTGCCGAACCGGGTGTCGTAGTGGAAGTTGGGCATCCACGGCTTGATGTAGTCCACCGTGGCCTGGTCCAGGTCCAGCGCCGGGCCGGCGCAACTGCCGTAGTCGATGCCACAGGCCTGCTTGTTCGGCCACAGGCCGTGCAGGGTGAAATGATCGACCTTCAGCTCGCCTTCGCGCATGGCCTGGCATTCCGGTTTGCCCGGCCCGCTGCGGTCGTGCTCGCAAAAGCCCGGCTGCCAGGTTATCGCCAGCACGTGGCTGTCGTACTGGTCGGCAACGCTGCAGGCACGCGCGCCGGGCTGGGCGATGTGCAAGCCCTCGACCCGGCCGCACTCGGCGGCGACCCAGCGCAGGTCCTTGCTACCGCTGCCGACATTGACCCGCACCCATTGGTACTGCTCGCGATTGACCTCGGCGATGGGCAACGCCTGGCCAGGCTGCACGGACAGCCCACCGGGGTTGGTGCGGTTCTTGAAGGACTGGAAGGCTTCGCAGGTCTGGGTAATGGTGAAGGTCCCCGCGCTAGCATCCACGGCCAGCGCCGTGTCGATGCTGAGGAGGGAGAGGGCGCTTGCAACGGTAAGTGCGGCCAGGCGTGCCATGGTGATTTCCTGTATCGGGGAATGAGGCTCGCAGTGTCGAGCGGCGTCCGGCTGTCAGGAACCGGGACGCCGTTCATGGAGGGGCCTGTATTCGTTGGCGCGGGATATTACCGATAGTGCGGGAAAACCGCGACTCAACCGAACTGCAGGAACTACAGGCAACTGCGATCGAACAGTCCCCTGTGCTAGGCATGGGTATCTACACATCTTTTAATGTGAGAGGCCTGTCAGTAGATCGCATCAGGGCTGACAGGTGCTTGCCATGACGTTTCCAGCGCCCTTGAGATCGAGCGCCGCCCGCGCGGCGCATCGCCGGCAACGCCGGCTCCCACATTTGTTGCAACGTACCTATGCCTGACAGGCCATGGTGATCGCCTTGCTTGTACGACGCGATACCCTGTCGAACCCAACAGTCTCCCCGCAGTAGATCGCCGAACATCCAAAGGCTGGCAGCGCAGATTCACGGGCCATGGGTGGGAGCCGGTGTTGCCGGCGATGCGCCGCGCGGGCGGCGCTCGATCTGGAGAACGCTGAAGATCTGTCGGCTTGCGCTTGGTGGTCATCATGCGGTCTCTTGACAAGCGACACGGGGTCGCCACTGGTCTTCGGGAAACGATGTGTAGATACCCAGACATGCTGGGACCGCTTCTGGGCCAACCGGCCGGGCAAGGACGCGTTGTCGCAGGTGGCTGAGCCGGCACCGACGATCGTCGTTGCCAATGGCGTGAACCGGGCCAAGGTACTGACCTTGATGTAAGTGCGCGGTATTTGCCTGGGGGCACCTGATATTTCTGTCAGTTGTGGCTCCAGGTGAATGTTGCTGCAATCGGATCGTTCATCCCGCTGGCACCATCCTCAGGAGATCGCTATGAACCGGATTCCGCTTGGCAGCACCGCCAGGCTTATCGACCTGGAATTCTCTTCCAGTGACCTTTACCCGCCGCTGCGCGCTACTACTGCGCGCATCCAGGTCAGCATGGTGCCGCAGGAGGCACCGAAGGAGCTGAGCTTCCAGCTGACGCTCAACGGCCAGCCAGGCATCCCCGAAGGCATGCAACTGAACCTCTTGCCGGAACAGGGCACCGGCCATTTGCTCGTGGACAGGAGATTTATCGAACATTACAAGGGCACCTGGCCCGTGCAATTGAAACTGCTGGCGCTGCATGATGGCACCTTGCTGGACGAGGCAACGCTATCCCTTCATGACACCCGCAAGATCGCCCCGGCCCGGATGGAGGGAAACATCCACCCAGCGGAGCGGATCGAGATCCCGAGCGGCGACGATGCCTGGGTCGTGATAACGCCGACCTTCTACGACCGTATGGGTGTTGTCCTGCCGGTTGAAGAGCTGGACTGGTTCGTTCAGCTTTACGGACAGCCCACGGGAGTCGTCCCCCACGGTCACGTGTTGCAGATCACTCCCGCTGCGCAGGCCGGCAAGGTCCAGGCCATGCTCCATAGCGCCTATGGGTTGCAGTTGATGATGACCCTGACACTGGAGCAAGCAGCACCGGTGGATTCCACCCCGCGGGCCGGCTCTGCTGCCGACTTCGAGCTGATCGTCAGTCACAAGCATCTCTATGCCCCGGCTACCATCGGAGCGCCGACCGTGCACATCACCTATGCGCCGGCCGAGCCAGCAGTGGGCCTGGTGCGCTATGTCGTCAAGATCAACGGCGAGCAAGGCCCGTTCACGGGGTTGTTCATCAGCGAGAACGAAGAGACGCAGAGCGGCAGGATCGAGGTTGACCACCGTTTCCTCGACACCTGGCGCGGTACCTGGCCCGTGACGGTGAACATCCATGTGGTGCACAACTTCCAGGAAGTCGCAGTGGGCGAGGTGGTGATGCATAACCTGCGCACCGACCTGCTGCCTGCGGTTCGCGCTGAATGGAAAACCCCGCCGGCGGGCGAGCCGATCAGTATTCCCACGGACAAATCGATCTACGTGGTTGCCCTGGTGTCCTTCTACGACGAGAACGACGCACGCTTGCCGTACAACGAGCCGGCGTATTGGCAATGGTCGGTCGACCTGCCGTTGCCCTACGACGGGATAGCCATGCTCAAGCATGTCATCGAAGTGACGCCGCAGGCCCGTCCCGGGAAGTTCGAGCTGGTCGGTTCCGAAAGCCAGGGGCTGACAAGCCGGATGATCTTCACTTTGGTGTGACAAATCCGGGTGGGCACCTGATATTTCTGTCAGTTGTTGGCTTTTCCCACCGGTGTTCGAATGGGCCTCGTACAGCCATGTCATTCCGCCACGAGGCCCGTCACCATGTCCAGCAGCCAATCCCCGCTGTATTTCAACGACCGCGACCTGGGCAACGACCTGGTCGGCGAGCTCAAGGGCAGTGTCCTGTTCGCCCAGGTCTCGGTGCTGCCGTCGCGCAGTTCGCCGATTGCCGGCGATGTGCAGCCGCGCCTGACCGGCCTGCGCGATATCCTGGTGATGTTCAAACCCATCAGTGCCATTGACGCTGCCGAGGGTATCCAGCTGAGTGTCGGCGACTTCACCCTGGCCATGGCGCCGCCGGAGCAATTGCCGCCGATCGCCGAGCGCGACAGCGATGCGGAATATGGCCGCATCGTCTACGGCGAGAACTTCTGGAGCGCGATCCTGCCCTGGCAGCAGGTGATGGCCGGCATGGACCTGGTGTTCAGGGCCGGGGCCCTCTCGGGGACCTTCGCCGACGCCGATGTCGGCGCGCCAGGCGAAATGCTGGTCAACACCATCGATATCGGCATGCTCACTCCCAACCAACGCGTGTTCATCGATGATTTCACCGATGAGCTGCAACGCCAGTACTACCAGACCATTCCGTGCTCTCGCCTGATCGTCAACCAGTACGAGCCGGTGCACTGCGAGGTCATTGAAATGGCCGACGGCACCCACTACACCGACCACTCCGCGGAAAAGGGCGAGGTGCATGGCGGTGATCTGCGCCAACGCATCGGCAAGGAGCTGATCTCCCTGGGAATCAATAACGCGGCCGTTGGCGTGCACAGCTCACCCGGCAGTGGCGAGGACGGGCTCAACCGACATTGGGTAGTGGCGCAGCTGACGGCGCACAGCTCGGTGGGCAACTACAGCAATGGCCGTGTAGTGCACGGTCTTTCCGGTGGAGGCAGCATCGTGACGCTGTATGGTTGCGACGGGAACGAGTTCAGCCATGAACTGGGGCATAACTTCGGCATCAATCACTACCCCGGCGGCTTCGATGGGTCCATCCACCGCGCCGCCTTTTCACCGAATTCAACCTGGGGCTGGGACAGCGACAGGAATGTCTTCCTGCCCAATTTCGAAAAAGCCATAACCGGCGTGCCGACGTGCCAAAGTGGCCGGTGTGAACAGCCCTTCCATGGCCATTCCTTCGGCAAGGACACCATGGCGGAAGGTTACCCGCTGTACCCTGACACCAACCGCTACACCATGCTCACCCCATACAGCCTGAAGATCGCGCAGGGCTTCATCGAGGGCAAGGCGGTGTTCAGCAAGACATCCTCGACTGGCTATATGAAGTGGGATGAAGGCCGCAAAAGCATGGTCGAGTGGGGCGAGTTGTATCGCGCCGCCCCCGAAGAGGCGGGTCAGGGCGGGCTTATGCCATTGCTGAGAAGTTTCCAGCGGGTGGAAGTGGATATTTTCGACGGGCATTGGGCTACAGAGATCTTCCTGCCCATTCCGGAAACCGCCAATCGAGGGAAAGGCGTGCGCATCATTCACCAGGCAACCTACGAGACCACGCTTCATTTAAACGGCACCACCCTGCAACTGAACAAGGGCGATGTGCTGAACTTCGTCTCGGATGGCAGGGCCTGGGAGCCGTATGAAGACTTTCCCGAGCATGTCGCTGGCCGCCCGCAGCAGATCGGTGTGCCAGCCACTACGCTGGTTGGCTTCTACGATCCCGACCTGCAGCGGGCCGGAATCGCTTACCCAGCCCTGCATTGCGCCTACGGGGTTATTCATCCGGCTGCCAGCGCTGCGGAGGTTGACGCCGCTCGATGCTATGCGTGGATCAGTAATGCCAGGAACGAACGTCTGTACTTCGTGCTTCACGGCACCCGTTTGAACACTAATGAATTAAACCGCTTCCACTTCAACGTACCGCAGTCCTTCCAGGCGACCCATGTGCGGGTCATCTGCCACGGTACCCAGAACGTTTACGGTGTCATCGCCCCGCCGAAGGGAACCGCGCGGGTGACGTTCACCGGCCGCGATGCCGACTGAGCGGTGCACGGCCAGGAAGGTGGGGTAGCTGGAGGCCTCATCGCTGGCAAGCCAGCTCCCACAGGGTTCGCAGCGACCTGAACCTGTGGGAGCCGCACTTACAACGGATAGTTCCTCAATTCCCGGGCAATCAACATGCGCTGGATCTCGCTGGAGCCTTCGTAGATCTGCGTGATCCGCGCATCCCGGTAGTACTTCTCCACCGGGTAATCCTCCAGATACCCGTACCCACCATGCACCTGGATCGCCATGGAGCACACCCGCTCGGCCATTTCCGAGGCGAACAGCTTGGCTTGCGAGGCTTCGCTCAGGCACGGTTTGCCGGCCGTGCGCAGGCGTGCGGCGTGGAGGATCAGCAGGCGTGCGGCATTGATCTGCACCTGCATGTCCGCCAGCAGGTTGGCGATGCTCTGGTGTTCGTTGATCGGCTTGCCGAACTGGATGCGCTCGCGGGAGTACACCAGCGCCGCTTCGAACGCCGCACGGGCGATGCCCAGCGCCTGGGCGGCGATACCGATGCGCCCGCCCTCGAGGTTGGACAGGGCGATGGCCAGGCCCTTGCCGCGCTCGCCCAGCAGGTTGGCCTCGGGGATCCGGCAATCGTTCAGGGTCACGGCGCAGGTGTCGGACGCCTTGATGCCCATCTTGTGCTCGCTGCGATCGACCACGAAACCGGGGTTGTCGGTCGGTACCAGGAACGCCGACAGGCCTTTCTTGCCCAGTTCCGGATCGGTGACGGCGAAGACGATGGCCAGGCCTGCGCGGCGGGCGTTGCTGACGAACTGCTTGGCACCATTGATCACCCAGTGGCCGTCCTGCAGTTCGGCACGGGTGCGCAGGTTGTGCGCTTCGGAGCCGGCCTGCGGTTCGGTCAGGCAAAAGCAGCCGATCACTTCGCCGCTGGCCAGGCGCGGCAGCCAGGCCTGTTGCTGTTCAGCATTGCCGTAGGCCAGCAGCGGGCCACAGCCCACCGAGTTGTGAATGCTCATCATCGCCCCGGTGGCACCGTCACCGGCGGCGATTTCTTCCACGGCCAGGGCATAGGCCACGTAGTCGGTGTAGCTGCCGCCCCATTCTTCCGGCGCGACCATGCCGAGCAGGCCCAGCTCGCCCATCTTGCGCACCACCTCGTTGTCGATCCAGCCGGCCTTTTCCCAGGCCTGGGCATGGGGCGCGATTTCGTTGCGGGCGAAGTCGCGGGCCATGTCGCGGATCATGCTCTGTTCTTCAGTCAGTTCCAGGTCTTGCATAGCGGTGCTCCGGCGCTCAGAGGCCTTCGAAGAATTGGTCGACGCGCTGGCGGTCCAGGCCTGCTACGGTCGGTGGGTTCCAGCGCGGCTGTTTGTCCTTGTCGATAAGCAGGGCGCGAACGCCCTCCATCAGGTCGCCATGCTCGAACCACTGCTGGTCCAGGTGCAGCTCCATCCTGAAGCAGTCCTCCAGCGACAGGCTACGCCCGCGGCGCAGCAACTCAAGGGTGACCGCCATGCCCAGCGGCGAGCGGCTGTCCATCAGGTCGGCGGTTTTCAGCGCCCATTCATGGCTGCCGGCGACGTTCACCGTGCGCAATTGCTCGAGGATGCCGGCGATATCCGGCAGGGCGAAGAAGTGGTCGATAGCCGGGCGCAGCTCGGCCAATGGCGGGTTGGCCAGTGTCTGGCTACCGAGGCGGGCGAGGGCGCCTTGCAGGTCCTTCAGTGGGTATTCACCCCAGCTCAACCGATCGAGAGCCCGGTCCAGATCGTCCAGTTTGTCGCTCTCCAGGTACCAGTCGGCCAGCCCGCAATACAGCGCGTCGGCGGCCTGGATCTGCACGCCGGTCACGCCCAGGTAGGTGCCCAGCTCACCCGGCACCCGCGAGAGGAAGTAGCTGCCGCCGACATCCGGGAAATAACCGATGCCCACTTCCGGCATGGCCAGGCGGCTGCGCTCGGTGACCACGCGCAGTTCGGCGCCCTGGGCCAGGCCCATGCCGCCACCCAGGGTAAAACCGTCCATCAGGCAGACGATGGGCTTGCGGTAGTGATGAATGAACAGGTCGAGGTCGTACTCCTCGACGAAGAAATCATGGTGCAGGGTGGCACCGCTCTTGTAGCTGTCGTACAGCGAGCGGATATCGCCGCCGGCGCAGAAGCCCTTGGGGCCTTCGCCGCGCAGGACCACGGCATGGATATCGGCATCCGCCGCCCAGGCCTCCAGGTGCCGGCGCAGGTCGCGGACCATCTGCAAGGTGAGGGCGTTGAGGCCGGCGGGGCGGTTGAGGGTCAAGTGGCCGATATGGTTGCGGACTTCGGAAAGGACCTGAGCGGTTTGCGCTTGGGAATTGTCGGTAGTCGAAACTGGCGCAGTCATCGCTGTCTCCCTGCTTTGTTATTGATTTTCCACATGAATTATCGAGGCGTGGAGTATTGGCCAAGGATCGCCCGGATCGTAGCAGTGCAAATTTGCCAAGCTCAATCGACAAAACTGCAATGCCAATCTGCAAATTTGCATGGGCAACCCCGACCTTGGGCCCCGCACTCGACACTTTAGCCTTGTGACCCGCCCGCACAGGGGCTTAGTTCCCTCGACCGCCCGGCCCATGGCCGCGGCCAAAGCACCGCGAATCCGCGTCCAAGGCAGCGTAGGGCAGGGCGTCCGGGCTTTCGATAATCGGCTCCGACAACCGTCCCCACCGTTCGCGGAGAGCGTCATGCACAACAATAAGAATGCCAATGCCCGTTTCCTGCCGCTGTTGGCCGGCCTCGCCAGCGTCGGGCTCGCCCCGCTGGCCCAGGCGGAAATCATGCTGTACGACAAGGATGAAACGACTTTCTCCACCGATGGCTACGTTAACGCCTTCTACGTCAACAGCGATATCGACCGCGCCGGCGAGCAGTACGACCGCCGTCAATCGCGGATCAAGATGGGCTTTCTGCCCAACACCCTCGGCTTCAACATGACCAAGCAGATGGGCGACCTCAAGCTCGGCGGCCGCGCCTCGTTCTGGGTCACCATCAACGATAGCGAGCAGAACGGCACCGATACCGCCATCGACGTGCGCCAGTTCTACGGCACCGTAGCCAATCCCGAATGGGGCGAAGTGCTGATCGGCAAGGACTTCGGCCTGTTCGCCCGCTCCAACATCCTGCTCGACGAGCTGCTGGCCGGCTACGGGCAGGTCAGCGACACCCTGGGCCTGGTGGATGGCGGCGGGGTGTCGTTCGGCAACATCGGCAGCGGTTATCCGTACCCGTTCCCGTCGGCGCAGATCACCTACCGCACCCCGGTGATGGATGGCCTGCGCATCGCCGTGGGCGTCCTCGACCCGGTGGACACCAACGACGACAGCGCGGTGGGCAAGGCCTACCAGAAGAACCCGCGTACCGAGAGCGAGATCACCTACCAGTTCGACCTTGGCGGCGCGCAGATCTATAGCTGGATCAACGGCAGCTACCAGACCTCCGACAACACCGACCACAACGTCGACAGCGTCACCTCCAAGGGCCTGGGCTATGGCGTGCAGGCAAAAATGGGCGCGTTCTCCCTGACCGGCTCGGGTTTCACCGCCAAGGGCATCAACCCGTTCTTCACCAACAATGCCGGCGAAGCGACCCTGCGCGAAGTGGATAGCAAGGGCTACCTGGTGCAGGGCTCGTACAAGTTCGGCAAGAACCGCCTGGCGCTGTCGTATGGCAAGACCAAGGACGACGGCAACGGCGCGGTGAACACCGGCGCGGACTATGAGACCCGCGGCATCGCGCTGTTCCACGACATCAACGACAACCTCAAGCTGGTAGCCGAGTACAACCAGTTCGAGATCGACGGCCATCACGGCGACGCGCAGAACGAGGACACCGACACCCTGGCCCTGGGGGCCGTGCTCACCTGGTGAACCCCACCATCGCGGGGTGGGGCCTTTCGGTCGGCAAGGCGCATCCTGCCGGCTCAAGGGCCCTGTCTTGCGGTGGCCTTTCGGGCCCTATCGCTGGCAAGCCAGCTCCCACAGTGACCGCGTGCACCGCTGGACCTGTGGGAGCTGGCTTGCCAGCGATAGGGCCATCAGCAACACCACACATTCACAATCTACAACCAATGCCACCACCACCCACTACCCAAGTAGCATTCGAGCCCCTCCCGCCGGCCCCTAGAATTGCGCCATACATCCATTAAAACGCTGGAGGCTGCCATGCCGCAGTCCAACGCCGAAGGCGTTCTCAGTGCCGTATCCCGCGCCGTGATCGCCGAAGAGGCCGCCCAGGACCTCGCCCGGCAATTGATGCACCCGCACCTGGGCTTCGTGCTGTTCTTCTGCTCCGCCGAGTACGATCTGCCAGCCCTGGCCGAGGCCCTGCAGCAGAGCCTCGGCGGGATCCGCCTGGCCGGCTGCACCAGCGCCGGGGAAATCACCCCGGAAGGCTACGGTCGCGGCTGCATCACCGCCCTGGGTTTCGATCACCGGCACTTCTCCATCGCCGCCGAATTGATCGCGCCGATCCACGATTTCACCCTGATCGACGCCCAGCGCTGCGTCGAACGCTTGGTCAACGAATGCCGCGGCAACACCCTGGCGCCGATCAAGGGCCACAGCTTCGCCCTGACCCTGCTCGATGGCCTGTCGAGCCGCGAGGAAATGCTGCTTGCCGCGCTTAACGCTGCCCTCGGCGATATTCCCCATTTCGGCGGCTCGGCCGGCGACGACAACTACCTGGACCATACCCACGTCTACTACGACGGCGCCTTCCACAGCGGCGCGGCGGTGGTGCTGCTGGTCAACACCTGGCTGGACTTCGAGGTGTTCACCACCCATCACATCCAGCCCCGCGAGGAAAAGCTCGTGGTAACCCGCGCCGACCGCGCCCTGCGCCGGGTCTACGAGCTCAATGCCGAGCCCGCCGCCCTGGCCTATGCACAGTTGCTCGGCGTGCCGGTGGCGCAGATCGACCAGCGCACCTTCGCTGCCCATCCGCTGGCGGTGCGCATCAACGAGCGCTACTACGTGCGGGCGATCCAGCAGGTCCACGACGACCTGAGCCTGAGTTTCTATTGCGCCGTGGAAAACGGCATCGTCCTCACCGCCATGCACCCGGGGCCGCTGGTTCCGAATTTGAACGCGGTGTTCGACGGCCTTTGCGAGCGGCTTGGCACGCTGGTCCTGACCATCGGCTGCGACTGTTTCCTGCGCCGCCTGGAGCTGGAAGGCCAGCCGGAAAAAGCCCAGGTCGAAGCGATCCTGCGCCGGCATGCGGTGGTGGGGTTCAACACCTATGGGGAACAGTTCAATGGCATGCACATCAACCAGACCTTCACCGGCGTTGCCATCGGACGTTCCCGTGCCCGCCGGTTCGACTGAAGCCCAGGCGCTGATCGCGCAACTGCGCCATGAAAACCACAAGCTCGGCCGCATCAATGCAGCGCTGATCGAGCGCCTGGAGTCCGGTGCGGCGCGCCCCGACGATTCCTATGCGGCGTTCCAGCACTCGGTGGTGCTGGCCGAGCAGGTGCGCGAGCGCACCGACGCGCTGAACCAGGCCATGGCCGAGCTGAAGGCAAGCAATCACCTGCTCAGCGACGCCCGCCACCGCGCGGAAACCGCTCATCAATACCTGGTGGATGCGATCGAGAGCATCTCCGACGCCTTCGTGCTGTTCGACGCCGACCTGCGCATCGTCTTGTTCAACCAGCGCTTCAAGGCGCTCTGGGCCAACAGCCGGATCCGCATCATCAGCGGCATGCACCTTTCCGAGGTGCGCCGCTTGATGCTGCGTACCGGACTGTTCACCGAGGAGCCGCGCAGCATCAACGACGAAAACCTGCTTTACCGGCTGCGTGACGGCCGCTGGCTGCAGGTGTCCGAACGCCCGACCCAGGGCGGCGGGCGCGTGGTGCTGCTGACCGATATCACCGAGGTCAAGCACAGCGAAACCCAGCGCCGCGAGCAGGCCGTGGCGCAGAAGTCGCACTTGCTGCAACGTGCCGTGGACAACCTGTCCCAAGGCGTTGCCATGGTCAATGCCGATGGCGTGCTTGAGCTGTGGAACCGGCGTTTTCTCGAACTCAGCGGCCTGGCGCCGATTGCCGCACACCGGCAGTTCGCCGATGTCATCGGTGACAGCGAGCTGGACCTGCTGACCCCCGCCAGCCGCGATGCCAACGGTCGGCCGCTGCGGGAGCTGGAGCAACGCCTGTATGACGGGCGCATGCTGGAGATCCGCACGCACCCGCTGCCCACCGGTGGCTTCGTCAATACCTTCACCGATATCACCGAGCGCTATCAGCATGCCGAAGCCCTGAGCGAGAGTGAGCGCTGGATACGCCTGATCACCGACCAGGTGCCGGCGCTGATCGCCTACCTGAACGCCGACCTGGTCTACGAGTTCACCAACAAGGTCTACGAACAATGGTATTGCTGGCCCCACGAGGCGATGCTCGGCCAGCGCCTGCGCGACGTGCACAGCGCCGAGCATTACCAGCGCCTGGAAAGCTATATCGCCCAGGCCCTGGCCGGCGAGGCCGTGACCTTCGAGTTCGCCGAAACCAACGCCCATGGCCAGGAGCGCTACATGTTGCGCTCCTATGTGCCCAATCGCCTGCCCAGCGGCGAGGTGGTGGGGATCTTCGTGATGATCCGCGATATCACCGAGCGCCGGCGGACCGCCGAGGCGCTGCACCAGGCCTACCAGCACCTGGAGCTGCGGGTGCGCGAGCGCACCGCCGAGCTGACCCAGCTCAACCAGCAGTTGCTGCGCGAAATCGAGGAGCGTCGCCGCGCCGAGTCGCGGCTGCGCGATGCCAAGCAGGAAGCCGAGCAGGCCAACCTGTCGAAAACCAAGTTCCTTGCCGCCGTCAGCCATGACCTGCTGCAGCCGCTGAACGCCGCACGCCTGTTCACCAGCGCCTTGCAGGAGCAGAGCGGCAGCCCGGCGCTGGTGCGCAACGTCAGCAATGCGCTCGACGATGTAGAAAGCCTGCTCGGCACCCTGGTGGATATCTCCAAGCTGGACGCCGGGGTGATCAAGGCCGATATCGCCACCTTCGCCGTCAGCGACCTGCTCGACAACCTGGCCGCTGAATATTCCGCCACCGCCGCCAGCGAGGGCCTGCGCCTGGACTACGTGCCGACCCGCCTGCGGGTGCGCAGCGATATGCAACTGCTGGCGCGGATCCTGCGCAACCTGCTGAGCAATGCCATTCGCTACACGCCGAGCGGGCGCCTGCTGCTGGGCTGCCGGCGCCGGGCGGGGCGCCTGTGGATCGAAGTCTGGGACACCGGCATCGGCATCGCCCCGGACAAGCGCGAGGAAATCTTCCAGGAATTCAAGCGCGGCGACTCCCAGCGCCCCGACCAGGACCGGGGCCTGGGGCTGGGCCTGGCCATCGTCGAGAAGATCGCCGGGATTCTGGGCCATCGCATCCAGTTGCGCTCGACGCCGGGCAAGGGCTCGGTGTTCGCCATCGAGGTGCCGCTCAGCCGCCAGCCGCCGCAGGCCCTGGTCACGGTGCCGGAGCCGCTGCCGTCGCTGGAGCGTCTGGAAGGGGCGCGGATCTGGGTGCTGGATAACGATGCAGCGATCTGCGCCGGCATGCGGACCTTGCTGGAGCAGTGGGGCTGCCGGGTCAATACCGCGCTGAACGAAGAGGAACTGGCCGGACAGTTGCCCGCGCAGGAAACCGGGTTGCTGATCGTCGACTATCACCTGGACAACGATCGCAATGGCCTGGACGCGGTGGCGGCGATCAACGCGCGGCGGGTCTCACCCCTGCCGGCGCTGATGATCACCGCCAACTACAGCAACGAATTGAAGCAGCAGGTGCGCGAGCTGGGCCATACCCTGATGCACAAGCCGGTGCGGCCGATGAAGCTCAAGGCCGCCATCAGCCACCTGCTCGGTAACGAACTCAGCGTGCTGCACGCCCGCTGACAAAGTGGGCGACATCGTTGAAGCCCGGGGTCGAGGCATGGCCCGGGGTGACCAGCGAATCGATGAAGGCTTCGTCCTCGGCGCTGATCTTCACCTGCAACGCGCCGCCGTAGGTGTCCCATTGCGCCTCGGTGCGCGGGCCGACGATGGCCGAGCTGACCGACTGGTTGTTCAGCACCCAGGCGATGGCGAACTCGACCATGCCCACGCCCTTGGCTTCGGTATAGGCGTGGATCTTCTGGGCGATGGCCAGGGACTCGGCACGCCATTCCACCTCGAGGATGCGCTTGTCCTGGCGCGCTGCGCGGCTGCCGGCCTCGGGTTCGACGTTGGGTGCGTACTTGCCGCTGAGTACCCCGCGGGCCAAGGGGCTGAAGGGCACCACGCCGAGGCCGTGGTACGCCGCAGCCGTCAATTGTTCCGGTTCGGCCTGGCGGTTGACGATGTTGTACAGCGGCTGGCTGACCACCGGCTTCGGCACGCCGAGGCGCTCGGCCAGGTTGCAGATTTCGGCGATGCGCCAGCCGCGGAAGTTGGACACGCCCCAATGGCGGATCTTGCCTTGGCGCAGCAGCTCGCCGATGGCCGAGACGGTGACGTCCAGCGGGGTGGCGTGGTCTTCGCGGTGCAGGTAATAGATGTCGATGTAGTCGGTACCCAGGCGGGTCAGGCTGGCTTCGATGGCATTGAAGATGTGCTTGCGCGACAAACCACTGCGGTTCGGCACCCCGTCCGCCGGGCCGTAGCCGACCTTGGTCGCGAGGATCCAGTCATGACGGTGGGCGGCGATGCCTTCGCCGACGATCTCTTCCGAGCGCCCGCCGTTGTAGACGTCGGCGGTGTCGATGAAGTTGATGCCCTGGTCCCAGGCCTTGTCGATGATGCGCAGCGATTCTTCGGTACTGGTCTGCTCGCCGAACATCATGCTGCCCAGGGTCAGGGCGGAGACTTGCAGGCCGCTGCGGCCCAGTGGACGGTAGATCATGGTCGGAAATCCCTTCGCGTCAGGTGGAAGGGACTTTTGTACAGGTGGGAAAGGCTGACTGCAAATTTGTGGTGTCACCGCTGAACCCTGTGGGAGCTGGCTTGCCAGCGATGAGGCCCGCCCAGCCCCCAACAGGCTTGATGACTCAACGCTGCCGCGAAACCCGCAACGCCACCAGGCTACCAAACACGATCAACCCCGCCAGCGAATACAGCGCGGCATCGGTCGAGCCGGTCTGGTCCTTGATGAAGCCCACCAGGTAGGGGCTGAGGAAGCCGGCCATCTGCCCGACCGAGTTGATGATCGCCAGGCCAGCCACCGCGGTTCCGGCAGTCAGCAGCGCGGTCGGCATCGGCCAGAACATCGGCAGTCCGGTCAGTGCGCCCATGGTCGCGATGCTCAGGCCGAGAATGGCGATCACCGGGCTATGGGCGAAGTTCACCGCGATCAGCAGGCCGAGGGCGCCCATCAGCATTGGTACCACCAAGTGCCAGCGCCGTTCGTTGCGCAGGTCTGCCGAGCGGCCCACCAGCAGCATGAACACGCCCGCCAGCAGGTAAGGAATGGCGCTCAGCCAGCCGATCAGCAGGGCGTCGCTGAAACCGAGGTTCTTGATGATCGAGGGCAGCCAGAAGTTGATCGCATACACGCCGCTCTGGATGCAGAAATACACGAAACCGAAGGTCCAGATCAGCGGGTTGGTCAGCACCGAAAGCAGGCTGTCGCTGACGGTCTTCGGCTTGCCGGCGGCATCGGCGGCAAGGTCATCGGCCACCGCCTGGCGCTCGGCTGCGCTGAGCCAGCCGGCCTTGGCAAAGCTGTCGCTGAGCAGGAACACGGCCAGGCAGCCCAGCACCACCGTCGGCAAGCCCTGGATCAGGAACATCCACTGCCAGCCGGCCAGGCCGCCTTGCCCGGCCGCGAAGTGGTTGAGGATCCAGCCGGAGAAGGGCCCGCCAAGCAACCCCGACACCGGGATCGCCGACATGAACAGCGCCATGATCCGCCCGCGCCGCTGGCCGGGGAACCACTGCGAGAGATACAGCACGATTCCGGGGAAGAAGCCGGCCTCGGCGGCACCGGTGAACAGGCGCAGCACGTAGAACTGGGTCGGCGTGGTGACGAACAGCAGGCAGGTGGAGAGCGTGCCCCAGGTGATCATCATCAGCGCGATCCAGCGCCGCGGGCCGAATTTGTTCAGCGCCAGGTTGCTGGGCAGGCCGCAGAGCACGTAGCCGATGAAGAAGATCCCGGCGCCGAGGCCGTAGATGGTCTCGCTGAAGTTCAGCGCGTCGAGCATCTGCAACTTGGCGAAGCCGACGTTGACCCGGTCGAGATAGTTGAACAGGTAGCAGACGAAAATGAACGGGATCAACCGCAGCGTGATGCGCCGGTACAGCGCGTCGCGGTCGATGCCGTGGCCTTGGTCAGGGGCAGGGCTGGATGACATGATTCTCTCTCTGTTGTTATGGTTGTGCGGCATCCCGCGTCGAGGCGGGCGCTGGTGAAAAGTCTCGACGAGCGCGGGATGCCTGTCTTTGTGCTTTTGCACAGCATTCGCGGCGCCTGGCTGTGCCGCCGACCAACCTGTGGACCTGCAAGGAACCCCCAATGTTCGAACTGGACCATGACCTGGCGCAGGATATCGTCGATCGGGCGATGGCCATCCTTCCCTGGAACGTCAACGTCATGGACAGCCAGGGCTTGATTCTAGGCAGCGGCGAGGCCCAGCGCATCAACACCCGCCACGAAGGCGCGCAACTGGTGCTGGCCAACGAGCGCATCGTCGAGATCGACAGTGAAGCGGCCAAGTGCCTGAAGGGCGTGCAGCCCGGCGTCAACCTGCCGTTGATGCTCGATGGCCGGCTGATCGGCGTGCTCGGCATCACCGGGGAGCCTGCGCAACTGCGCACCTATGCCGAACTGGTACGGATGACCGCGGAAATGCTCCTGGCCCAGCGTCACCTCCAGGTGGAGCAGCAATGGCGGCGGCAGCGCTGCGACGATCTGCTGGCCCTGCTGCTGGGCGGCAGTGGCGATGCCCCGCGCCTGGTGGATGAAGCCCGGCAGTTGGGCCTCAAGCCGCAGCTGCCGCGAGTGCCGTGCCTGTTCGAACTGGATGAAGGGCAGGGCGCGGAGGCCCTGGCGGTGTGGTTGATGCAGCGCTACCCGGACAGCTGGTGCGTCAGCCCGGCGCGTCATTCGCTGCTCTGGTGTCGCCCTGCCGGACTGGCGCTGGACGAAGCCAGGCTGCTGGAGCGCTTGCGCATCCAGGGCTGGCAGGTGCAGCGCCTGGCGCTGGGCGGGGTTGCGGACAGCGTAGAAAAGCTGCGCCGGGGCTATCGCCGGGTGCGCGACCTGCTGGCCTACGGGCGAGAGGTGCTGCCCGGTGAACAGTTGCTGAGCCTGAGCCGCTATCGCCTGCCGGCCCTGCTTTGGCGTCATCGCCAGGATGACGCCCTGGACGAGTTGCTCGAGCCCTTGCAGCGCATTCGTGCCAAGGATGTCAGCGGGCAACTGCTGGCCACCCTACGCGCCTGGTGCAGCCATGACGGACAGAGCCAGGCGTGTGCCGAGGCGCTGGGCATCCATCGCAACAGCCTGAGGTACCGGCTGGAACGGATCGGTGAGTTGAGCGGGGTGGATCCGTTGAGGCTGGAGGGGATGTTGAGCCTGTACCTGGGGTTGCAGTTGTTGCCTGCCGAATAGGCTGTTTGCACGGACCCTGTGGGAGCGGGTTCACCCGCGATGACGGCGGTGCGCCCGCCATCGCAATCGCGGGTGAACCCGCTCCCACAGGGGGGGGCCTAAACTATTTCTTGTCCAACTGACCAAACAACCCACACCCCGACTTGTGCAGGCGACAGAAGCGAGCCAGCCTGACAACTGGCAGCATGCAGGCATCTGCAACAGGAGCCCCACATGAAGATCGTCATCGCCCCCGACTCGTTCAAGGACAGCCTCAGCGCCGAGGGGGTTGCCGCGGCCATTGCCCAGGGCATTGCCGGGGTATTGCCGCAGGCCGAGGTGGTCTGCTGCCCCATGGCCGACGGCGGTGAGGGCACCATGGAAGCCATCGTCGCGGCCTGCCACGGTGAGCAACGCCGCCTGAACGTGCGCGGGCCGCTGGGCCGGGAAGTCGCTGCCCACTGGGGCTGGCTCGCCGAGTCCCGTACCGCGATCATCGAGATGGCCCAGGCCAGCGGTCTGCAACTGCTCGAACCGAGCACGCGCGATGCCTGCCGCACGAGCACCTACGGCACCGGTCAATTGATCGGCGCAGCGCTGGACGCCGGTGCCGAGCGGATCATCCTGGCCATCGGCGGCAGTGCTACGAACGATGCCGGCAGTGGCATGCTGCGTGCCCTTGGCTTGCGCACCTACGACGCCCAGGGTGCGGAACTGGAAGAAGGCGGCCTGGCGCTGTGCAATGTCGGCCGTATCGATGCCAGCCAGCTCGATCCACGCCTGGCCGGGGTACGCCTTGAAGTCGCAGCCGATGTCGACAACCCGCTGTGCGGCAGCAACGGTGCCTCGGCGATCTTCGGCCCGCAAAAGGGCGCCAATCCCGAGCAGGTGCAGCTGCTGGACCACGCCCTGGGGCATTTCGCCGATCATTGTGCGCAATTGCTGGGCCGTGATGTGCGTGACTTCCCCGGGTGCGGGGCTGCCGGCGGCATGGGTTTCGCGGCCAAGGCGTTTTTCGATGCGCAGTTCCGTCCGGGAATCGAAGTGGTGGCCGAACTGGCCGGTCTGGAGGCGGCGGTGCAGGGCGCTGACCTGGTGATTACCGGCGAAGGCCGGTTCGATGCCCAGACCCTGCGCGGAAAGACGCCGTTCGGCGTCGCGCGGATCGCCAAGCGCCATGGCGTGCCGGTGGTGGTGCTGGCCGGGACGCTGGGTGAGGGTTACCAAGCGTTGTACGGCCATGGCATCGATGCCGCCTTCGCCATTGCCAACGGGCCGATGACCCTGCAGCAGGCGTGTGGCAATGCCGCGCAATTACTGGCGGAACGGGCCGGCGATATCGTGCGTTTGTGGCAGATAGCGAGACACTGCTGAACCCGTGGGCGCCTTCATCGCCGGCAACGCCGGCTCCCACAGGGATTTGCGTGCACCGCTGGATCTTGTGGGAGCTGGCGTTGCCAGCGATGAGGCCGGCAGGTTCAATTGATCTGTTTTGGCTCAGAGGATACCGGCAACGCCAGCTCCCCGAACGAAGCGCTGGCATCTACATAGCGCAGCGCCGACTTCACATCCCGCCAGCCCACATGGCTCATCAGTGCCTTGGTGTCCCAGCCGTTGCTGCTGGCCCAGGTGGCAAAGCCGCGTCGCAGCGAGTGGGCACTATAGGTCTCGGCCGGCAATCCGGCGCCGGCGAAAATCCGGCGCAGCAGGGCAATCAGGCTTCCGCTGTTCAACGCCTCCTCACCAAGATTGCCCCAGCGGTCCAGCTTGCGGAACACCGGTCCGCGGGCGATCCCGGCTACCGTGATCCACTCCAGATACGCCTGTACCGGGCAAAGACGCTTCAATGCCGGCATCCGATGGGTAACGCCGCGCCCCTGGCGGTCGCCCTTGCTCTGTGGCAGGTACAGCTGCATGCCGCCGCCGGCCAGGGCCTGGATGTGCTCGACCCGCAGCCGCGCCAGCTCGTCGCCACGAAACCCGCGCCAGAAACCGATCAGCAGCAGCGCCGCATCACGCCGCGCACGCAGCAGGTCGGGCAGGCAGTGCTCGCGCTGGGCAACCAGCGCCTGCTGTTCAAGATGGCCGATGGTGCGCTGCAGATGCTCCAGGGTCAGTGCCGTGGCCTGGCGCTCCTGCACCGGGTGCATGGCACGGATACCCTTGAGCATCTGCCGTACCAGCGGCGCCTTGGTCGGGTCGGGAAAGCCCTGGCTGACATGCCATTGCCCCAGCGCCGCCAGGCGTTGGCGCAGGGTGTTGAGCGAGTGCTCCGCGGCGAAATCAGCCAGATAACGGGCGATGCTGTCTGCCGTGGCCGGCAGGAAGCCGCCCCAGGTCACCTCGAAATGCTCGACGGCGGCGCGGTAGCTGCGCCGCGTGTTGTCGCGCACGGCGGCCTGGAGGTAATGGTCGATCTTGTTCATGGCGCCAGAGCGTACTCTTCCACGAGCCGCCATAACAGCCTGCCCATGGGCAAGCGATAGATATCGCTGTGCGCACCGCCGCCGGAGCCGGGCGAGTTGAACTGGGTAATCCCGTTCGAGGCATCGATATAGCTGACCTTGCCTTGGCTGACCGGCGTCGTGCTGCAGCGGTCGTCGCCGGCCTTGCAAAGGCTGAAGCCACCTCCGGGCGATGCCGAGGTATCGCTGGCGGTAAGGCAGTCGAAGGTCGCGGCCATCTGGGCATCGCGGCCGTCGCAGGCCAGGTGCCAGGACTTGATCGAGCCGGACGGGTCGTACCAGAACACCCGGCCTCCGGCAGCGCCGTCATATTGCGACGCGGTCAGGGCAATATGGGTCTTGCCGAGTTTTGCGAAGTCGCGGTACGGCGCGCCCTCGATACCTTTTCCCGGCATGAAGCGATTGATGCTGACGGCGCCTTGCAGACCGATCGCCAGGTCGACACGGCTTTTGGGGCCATCCGAACCGGGATCCAGTGCGGGCGAGCTGAACAAGGCCCGGGTCATGGCCCGGGCACCGAAGCTGTGGCCGATGGCGACGACCCGGGCCTGGCTCCCGGACGCGTCGAGGGCGTTGGGTACGGTCTGGTTGATCAACTTGTTGAGCCAGGACAGCCCGATTTCGTCGGCGTCGTTCGCCTTGTTTCCGTAGCTGAAGAAATTGCTCAACGAATTGCTCCAGAACGAGGGCCAGGTCACACCGATCACCAGAGGCCGAAAACGGCTCATGGCAACGGTCTGCGCTTTCGGGCTGGTGGCCAGTTCGTTGATTTGCGCGCCGCGCGCTTCTTCGGCCGCGGCCATCAGGTTGCCGGTGATGTCGTTGATGTTGCGTATGGCCTCGTCCTGTGCGGTGTTCCAGCCCATCACTACGATGACCACATGGGTGTAGCGGTCGCCATGCAGGTCCCGGGTCAGGTTCTTTTGCAGAGCATCGAGGGCGACCCCACCGTAGGCGTACAACTGGTTAAGGGTGGCCAGCGGTTTTTCCTCGAGGTTGATCGCTGTTGGACAGGCGTTCCAGTCACTGATCTTCCTCAGGTCGTAGTCATTGCGCACGTCGGCGAGGGGCTTGGCGGCGTAGGCGTTGTAGACGAAGCAGTGGCTTTTGGCGAAGTAGCTCGCAGCTTCCACGCTCTTGTACTCCACGACCGCGTTTTTCAGGATGTGCGAGACGAACATGGCCTTCCAGTCCTTGTTCTGGAAGCGCTCGATATGTTCGCGAGTGGTGTTGTAGCTGCCGTCCTCGCCCTTGAAGTAAGAGGCGTCGGCGTGGAGGAAGGCCGCCCCCGGATTGGCCTTGGGGCCGCCGATGATCGCCTGGGGGCTTTTCTCCAGCGCCACCACATACCCTGGGTACTGCAGGGAAGTGCCGGAGGGGAAGTACAGCATGCTGTGGAATTTGACCGCGTTCGAGCTATCGACGGCGAGTTTTTCTTCGTAGGGGGTCATGACCCGTTCCGTGGACGTGCAGCCCGCAAGGGCCGCACCCAGGGTGATCAAGGCCATCAGATGCTTTGCGTGCATGGTTCCTCCGTGAATCCGCAGGACGACTGAGTGATATCAAAATGACTGTAGCCAGCTTTTTCACCTTTGTCGGTCCTGACAGATCCCCGGAAAACCGTCCCGCGCTCTGCATCCCTCTACTCAGAATCGCCAGTCCACCGCCACCTCAAGGCTTCTCGGTTCACCCAGGTAGTACTGGGTATTGCTCTGGTGGATAAACCGCGCATACACCTCGTCGGTCAGGTTGCGCAGGCGTGCGCTGACTTTGGTGTGCCGGTCCAGGTCGTGGCTCATGGACAACCCGTACAGGGTGTAGGACGGTACCCACAGGGTGTTCGCCGTGTCGGCATACACCGACGCCACATAGCGCGCATCGGCCCCTACCTGCCAGCCCGGGGCGAAATCCCAGGTCAGCCACAGGTTGGCGGTGCGCTCGGGGATATTTACCGGCGTCTTGCCTTCCCGTGAATACACCACGCCGGCCACGCGCTCGTTGAACTCGTCGTACTCCGCTCGCACCCAGGCGAAGTTGCCCGCCGCCAGCAGTTGCGGGGTGATCTTGAACGAAGCCGCCAGTTCGACCCCGGTGGAGGTCTGTTGCCCGGCCTGTTCGGTGACGTTGGCCTGTGTCGAGGAGGGCACCGGGATATTCTTGCGCACGATGCGATACACCGCCGCCGTGGCGCTGCCGCGACCGTCGAGAAAGTCGAACTTGCTGCCCGCCTCGATCTGCCGGCCGCTGCTCAGGTCCATGTCACGGACCTGGGCGATGGACGCGCTGGTCAGGGTGCCGCCCGGTGGTTCGGCCGAAGTGCTGAACTGGGTGTAAAGGCTGAGGCTTTCGCTCAGGTCATAGACCAGGCCGAGGCGGCCGGTCAGGGCATCCCAGCGCCGCTCCAGGCCAGTGCCGACGACATGGTCGCGCACTTCGAAGTCCAGGTGGTCGTAGCGCAGGGCGCTGACCAAGGCCAGGCGTTCGCTAAGGCGGGTGCGGTTTTCGACGAAGGCCGAACGGGTGTCGGTCCAGGTGCTGCGGCCCTTGCGCCGGGGCGCAGCCATGCCGGGGATATCGAGGAAATGTCCGGGCTGGAAGTTGCCCGGCGTCACCGTGTCGAAGGTGCCACCGATGGACAGCGGGTAGTTGGTCTGCTGGTTGCAGTTGTAGTCCAGGCCGAAGGCCCAGTCGCTGGGCAGGCCGAATAGCTGGTCCTGACGGGTCAGTTCCAGGCGGTTGCCATTGACCTCCTGGTCGTGCCGCTGGCGATAGCCTCCGGAACGCAGCACCGCGCTGTTATCGGTGGTGTAGCGGTAGACCTCGAGGTTGCGGTAATCGCGCTGGCCGTTGTAGTGGTAGAAGGTGTTGCGCAGCCGGGTCGCGTCATCGAAACGGTACTCGGTGATGGAACGCAGCCAGCGGGTACGCTGCTCGTAGCGGCCGTCCTCGACGTTGTAGCTGGCGAAGCGATCGTGCCGGTCGATATGCAGCTCGCCGCTCAGCGGGCGCAGCACCGGCGAGCCCCAGTAGGGGCTGTCTTCCTGTTCTTCCAGGTACTCGATGGCCAGGGTGTGGGACAGGCGCTCGTTGAAGTCGCTGAGCAGGGAGAAGGCCAGGTTGCCCGCATTGTTTTCCTGGCGGTCGATGTAGCCGTTGCTGCCCGTGCGGCTGTAGTCGAGGCGGGCGTAGTGGCGCGGGCCGTCGCCTTCGTTGAGCGCCTGGTTGATGCCGATGGCGGTTTCCAGAGTGTCGTAGCGGCCGTAGCTGACACGGCCTTCGACGCGGTTTTCACTCCGGTCGGCCAGCCTGGTCACCATGTTCAGGCTGCCGCCCACCGCGCCGCTGCCGTTAAGGAAGGACGAAGGGCCGCCGAGCAGTTCGACGCGGTCATAGATCCACGCGCCCACGGGGCGCGCGGCGGCGCCGTATTGCAGATTGATGCCGTTGAACAACTGGGCGATCTGCGCACCGTTGAAGCCGCGATAGGACACATAGCCGCCCCAGCCGGGCGGCGCCGAAGCGTTCACACCGGGCAGGGCATTGGCCGCGTCCTGGAAGGTGCGCGCGCCGATGCGCTCCATGGTGGCGCGATCGGCGACGGCGACCGAGGCAGGATTCTCCCGTGGTGTCAGGTTCAGGCGCGAACCGGCTTCAGCGGGCTTGTCGAGGTCGAGGCGGGTACCTTCGGCGGGCACCTCGCCCTCGGCGGAAATGGTGCTGGCAGGCAGGGTCAGGCTGGCGTCCTGGGCAAGGGCGCAGGTCGAGGCACTGCCGATCAGCAGTGCCAGGGAAGTCAGGCGAAACATGCAAAAGCTTCCTGTACGGATTCGAGAGGCACGCGCCGTCCGGGCGCGGGCGATGTCAGATCACGGCAAGGAAAGCGGGGGAGGCGCGGGGGTTGAGTCTTGGCCATTGCTCCCGGGGCAGGGGCAACGGAGGGTTCTGGCCGAGCAGCAGGCGTTCAGGCCAGTAGCGCGGGAACAGATGCCTGAAATAGTCGCCCGGCAAGGCGGACTGGCCGGCATGGCCGCAGCAGCAATCACCGCTTTGCACTTTGCCGGACGATTGCTCGCCGAGGTCGGGAAACTGGGCCTTGAGCTCGGCCAGCAGGGAGTTGGGCAGGCTCTGTACGCCGTGGAGGGTGCAGAAGCTGCCGAGGATCAGCGACTCATCGATCGGGCTGGCAGGGCGCAGGGCACGGTCGAGCGGCATGGCCAGCAGGTTGAACAGCACTGCGAAGCCTGCGAGCAGGAGGATGTGGATGCGCCAGCTGGAAAGCATGGGTTTGCCCGGGTGAGGAGGTGGGCATTAAGCCGGATCTTGTGGTGTTTTCCAAGGCCTCATCGCCGGCAACGCCGGCTCCCACTGGTTTTGTGTTGGCCATAGTATTTGCAGCGATGAGGCCATCAGCCTTTACACGCATTCACCTCCGGAACCCGCCCGACCCAAGGCTGCACCCGCTCCAACTGCGCAGCCAGGGCCAGCAATGTCCCTTCCTCGGCAAAGCGTCCGGCGAAATGCGCCCCGATCGGCAATCCTTCCGGCGTCCAGTACAGCGGCACCGACATCGCCGGCTGGCCGCTGGCATTGAACAGCGCGGTGAACGGCGAATAGCTGTGGAAGTCATCGATCAAGGTGGCGAGATCGAGGCTGTCGTCGAAGCGGTCGAGACTGCCGATCAGCGGCGGCTCGCGGGTCAAGGTCGGCGTCAGGATCAGGTCGTAGTCCTGCAGAAAGCCGGCAAGCTGCCGCCCCAGCGCATGAATCCCTGCCACCGCCGCCGAATACTGCGCACCACTGATCCCGCCTTTTTCCCGCAGGATGATCCGCGTTCGCGGCTCCAGTTCTTCCAGCGCCACGGGCCGGCCGCGCAGCTCACCCAGCAGGTCGACATAGCTGCGGGTACTGGCCCCGATCACATCGAACACCTGGTCGAGAAACGCCAGGGGCTGCACCGGCAACCGCGCCGGTTCGACCCGATGGCCGAGTGATTCGCACAAGCGCGCGGCATGCCGTACCGCCGCCAGGGCTTGCGGGCTGCTGGTCCAGGGTGCCAGGTGCTCCACCAGGGCGATGCGCAATGGCCGCAGCGGCTGGTGCAGGGTGTCGACGAAGGGCATGTCCTGCCAGGGCGCGGCATAAGGCGCGCCGAGATCCGCGCCGGCGGTGATATCCAGCAAGGCGGCGCTGTCGCGCACCGACAGGGTGATCGCATGGGGTGTGCCCATCCCGGCCCAGCCTTCACCCACCAGCGGACCGCTGGGCATGCGCCCGCGACTGGGCTTGAGCCCGAACACGCCGCAGCAGGAGGCCGGCACGCGCAACGAGCCGCCGCCATCGTTGCCATGGGCGAAGGGCACCACCCGCGCCGCGACCAGCGCTGCCGCACCGCCACTGGAGCCGCCGGCGCTGCGCCGGGTATCCCACGGATTGCGGGTGGCGCCGAAACGGGTCGATTCGGTGGTGTAGGACGTGCCGAACTCTGGCGAGGTGCTGGTCCCGATAAACTGGCAACCGGCCTCGCGCAGGCGGCCGACCAGCGCATCGTCGAGACCCGGGCGCGCTTCGCCCAGCGCCAGGGAGCCGTTGCTCATCCGCGCCTCGCGCAGGGGCGAGAACAGGTCCTTGACCAGGGTCGGCACGCCGGAGAACGCTCCGTCCACGGGGGCTGCGCAGCGGGCGCTGTCATAGAGCCTTTCGGCGACAGCGTTGAGTTGCGGTTCGACCTGTTCAAGGCGGGCTATGGCAGCCTCCAGCAGTTCCTCGCGGCTGATCTCTCGATCATGGATCAGACCGGCCAGGCCGGTGGCGTCGTGTTGGTCCATCAGGGCTTGAATGTCGTGCATGGTGATGTCCGGATCATTGGGCAGTTGAGGAAGCGTCGGAGCGGGTCAGGGTTGCGCCAAGGCCCCAGGCCAGGGCGCCGGCAAGACTGGCGAAGGCCAGCCAGTGAATGGCGCCGCGCAGATCGGCACCGAGGGCCATGACCAGCAGCGGACTGGCGAACTGGCCCAGATAAAGGCAGGCGGTGAAGCCGCCGAGGCCGCGGCCCCGGGCTCGGGCGCTGAGGGCGTTCATTACCGGCGCCATGGCATTGGGCACCAGCAGGCCAGCGCCGATCCCGTGGATCAGCACGGCCCAGAGCACGTCGGCGTAATTGCGTGCAGCGCCCAGCCACCAAAGACCGGCGGCCAGCAGGACGAGTAGCAGGGCATTGCCGCCGCGAATGCCCAGGTAGCTGCGCACCAGCGGCCACAGCAGCGAACCGGCCAGGCTGGCCAGCAGCCCCAGCCCGGCAGCCAGGCCGATCAGGGTGCTGGAGTTGACGCCGATGCTCACCAGCAAGGCTGGTGCCTGCACCGGTACGATGAAGTTCAGCGCCATGCCGAAAAAGATCAGCAGGTAGCCCAGGGCTATGCTGGGGATGGCGCTGCGCGCCGGATCGTCCGGCCCGGCGTGCAGCTGTCGCTGCGGCTCCCACAACCAGCGCAGCATCGCCGGGACCAGCAGCAGCGGCAGCAGGTAGAGATAGAAGGGCGTGCGCCAGCCATGCTCGCCCGCCGCGCCGCCGATCACGAAGAACAGCGCGCCGACCAGGCCGATGCTGACCACCTGGTAGTTGATCAGGCGCAGGCGCTGTTCACCCTTCCAGTAATCGGCGATCAAGGCGGCGCAGCAGGTCATGATCGCCGCCTCGGCACACCCGAACAGCAGGCGGCTGGCGACGATGGACGGCAGGTCGTCGAGCAGCGCCGGCAAGACACCGAACAGGGCATAGAGCAGGGTGGCGACGATCAACAGGGCTTTGCGCCCGACCCGGTCGGCAATCCAGCCGGCCAAAGGCGCGCACAGGGCGATGGCCAGCGCCGGGCCGGTGACCGCCAGCGGGACCAGGGCTTCGGCATGGGCCGTGACCGGCCCGAATTCGGCCGCCAGCCGTGGCAGGATCGGCGCGACCATCACCGCGCCCATGATCGTCAGGCTGCTGCCGAGTACCAGTACGGTACCTTCGCGGCCCACCCGGGGGATGTGTGCATGCATGGTCGGATCCTCAGAAACTGTGGGCGAAGCGCAGGGCGACGGTGTAGCCCTCGGCGCGGTTGACCGCGTCGAATTCCTTGTAGGCATGCAACCAGACCGGCGGCATCCCCGGCTTGAACCACCCGATTGCCGGCCCCACGGCCAGCACCCGGGCGCGGTTGCCACCGGTGAGATTTGGCGCCTCGTCGTCGCTCAACTGGCGGTAGTAGTAGCCGCCGATGCCCAGGGTCCAGGGGCCGACGTGCTGACCGACAGCGAACTCATGACGGTACTCGACGCCGTTGCGGTAGTCGGTCGCGTGGTTGCGGGTGTTGATGTCCACCTCGAAGCTCGACGACAGCTCCAGGCCGGTCGGGCTGATCCAGGTGGCATTGAGGATCGGCGAGAAGGTCCAGTGGTTAAGGCCCGGGGAGACCAAGCGATCCTTGTCGTAGTCGCCCGTCGGCGCCTGGATCTGCAGTTGCGCGTTGATGCCCAGGTTCGGCGCCGGGGTCCATTGCAGGATCAGCGGAATCAACTGGGCGTCGGCCTGGCGGAACACCCGGGCGTCCCGGGACAAGGTGCCGAAAGGCGTCGGTACGTCCAGCGAGGCGCTCATGCTGAAGAACGGCATTACGGCTGCGAAGCCGTAGCGGGCGCCGAACAGTTCATGCTCGGTCATGCGTCCGTAGAAGGCCCCGATCGACAGCACGTCGATGGAGAAGTCCACGGGTGCCTTGTGGCCGTCGCCACCCTTCAGGCGATTGGCGGAGTAGAAGGCGGTACGCAGGCCGAAGGTGCCTGTCGGAGTGGGTGGTGGCGTGAAGCCGGCGCCGAAGTCGTAGACACCATTGGGTGTGGTGGGCGAACCGTTTTCCACGGCCATGGCGCTGCTGCTAAGGCACAGCGCGAGCAGCGCTGTGGTCGGTCTGGTGAACATGATGATCCCCGGTCGTTGGCGTTGTTGTGCCTCGATGCTGGGGCCGGGGACCGCTGGCGGGTTATCCGGAATCGGCACAACCGCGGTTGCGCCGGCGGGTTTCCGAAGGCAGCTCGCCGAACAACTGGCGATAGTCGCTGGCGAAGCGGCTCAGGTGCCAGAAACCCCAATGGGCAGCGACGTCCTGTACCGGTGCAGGGTGGTCTTCGAGCAGGGCGCGGTGCACGGCATTGAGGCGCAGGGTGCGCAGGTAGGCGAGGGGGTTGATGCCGAGGGTTTCCTGGAAGCAATACTGCAGCTTGCGCCGGCTGGCGCCGATACGGTTGCACAGTTCGACGATGGAGGGTGGGTTGTCCGGGGTGGCCAGCAGCACCTCGCGGGCGCGGTCGACCATGCGCTTGCGGGCGCTCGGCGGCAGGGGCTGGACAGCGTCCTGGTCGACGAGGTCGAGCAGGTGCATCAGCACGGTATCGCGGATGCCGTCGCGGATGGCCTGGTGCCCCAGCAATGACGCCTGCAGGGCGTTTTCGGCGAACAGCCCCTGGACCAGCTCGATAAGGCCCGTCTGACTGCCACCTTCCTGCAGGCGGTAGCAGCGTGGCAGGGCATCCAGGTCGAAGCCGTGCCGTTGCTGGTGCAGCGTCTGTTCAAGCAGCGTTTCGTCGATGCTGACGCTGAGCAGGTCGAGCCCGGCCGGGGCACGCAGTTCGGGCAGGTTCTGGCCGCGCGCCACCAGCAGGTTCTGGCCGCTGATGGCATGGCCGGCGCAGTGGAAATCCCCGGAGTGGGCTTCAAGGGGCATGCTGAAACTGATCGCTCCGGGCCAGGTCGCGCCGTTCTTGACCATGGCCTGGTTGGCCCGGTCGCGGACCAGTTGCATTCCGTCCAGGCGCAGCTCGCTCAGTTGGCCGGCGAAACGCCCGGGGGTGAGCTGGTCATAGCGCAACTGCCAACCGGCCAGGCGCTTGGCGTGCTCCTCGATATCCAGGGTCTGGTGGTGCAGAACGCTGCTGGGCATTTCGGTAACCGTTTTGCGGGAAAGTGCTGATGAAGCAAGTTTTGCTCCGTCGCCGGTTACCGGAAGGAGGGTTTGCCGAAATCGGATAGTGAATGCACCGAGAACCCTGTGGGAGCTGGCTTGCCAGCTCCCACAGGGTTGGATGTCAACCTTCAGACCTTGAACTGCGCCACCATCGCGTTCAGCTCCACCGCCAGGCGCGACAGGTCCTGTGCTGCGGCGCTGGTCTGGTTGGCCCCGGCCGAGGTTTGCATCGACAGGTCGCGGATATTGACCAGGTTGCGGTCCACTTCCCGGGCCACCTGGGCCTGTTCCTCGGACGCGCTGGCGATCACCAGGTTGCGCTGGTTGATCGAGGCGATGGCCTCGGCGATCAGCTCCAGTGCCTCGCCGGCGGCCTGGGCGATGTCCAGGGTGCCACTGGCTCGTCCCTGGCTGCTGCGCATGGCACCGACCGCACGTTCGGTGCCGCTTTGGATGTCGGCGATCATCTGTTCGATCTCGCCGGTGGACTCCTGGGTGCGGTGCGCCAACGCCCGTACCTCATCCGCGACCACGGCGAAGCCGCGGCCTGCTTCGCCGGCGCGGGCAGCCTCGATGGCGGCGTTGAGGGCGAGCAGATTGGTTTGCCCGGCAATGGAACCGATCACATCCAGCACCCGGCTGATTTCATTGGCGCTGGCCGCCAGTTGTTCGATGTCGCCCGCCGTGCTGGTCACTTCGCTGACCAGTGCGCGGATCGACTGCAAGGCCTGGTTGACCTGGTCGCGCCCGTCGCGGGTGGTCTGGTCGGCGCCCTTGGACGCATCGGCGGTGCTCACCGCATTGTTGGCCACTTCCTCCACGGCGGCGGTCATCTGGTTGACCGCAGTGGCGGCCTGTTCGATTTCCGCGCTCTGTTGATGCAGGCCACGGCTGGTGTCCTCGGTAACCGAATGCAGCTCTTCCGAGGCCGACGCGAGCTGGTCGGATGAGGCGCTGATGCGTGCCAGGGTCGAGCGCAGGCTGGTTTGCATGCGGCCCAGGGCACCCAGCAGCAGCGCCGGCTCGTCCTTGCCCACGACCTGGATGTCCTTGGTCAGGTCGCCGGTCGCAACCCGTTCGGCCACGGCCACGGCGTCGGCCAATGGCACGACGATGCTGCGCGTCAGCAAGGTGGCAATGGCCGCCAGCGCCAGCATGATCACCACCAGGACCAGGGTGATCAGCAGGAAGGATTCCTCGGCGGCATCGGCGCTGCGTTGTGCTGCCTGATCGGCGCCGTCGACGTTGTATTTGACCAGTTCGCGCAGGCTGCCTTGCATGGCGTCGGTGGCGTCGGCCAAGGGGCCGTTGATCAACTGCCGGGCATTGTCCATGCGGTTGTTGATCACCGCATCGGTGACACTGGCCTGGATGCCGTTGTAGCGCTCGCGGGCGCTCATGAAGGTATCGAACAGCGTGCGATCCCTGGCTTCGAAAATGGTCTTTTCATAGTCGTCCAGCGGCTTTTGCAAGGCCTGGTTGAGCTGCTCGGCGCGCTGGAGGGTTGCCGCGCGGATCTCGGGCTGGTCTTCGAGCAGGCTGCGCATGGTGATGGCGCGGATACGGTTCAGGTCGGTGCCGACCTGGCCCATGGCGACCACCGAGGGCAGCCAGGTTTCGCGGATCTCCGAAGAGGCCTTGTCCATCTGCCGGGTCTCGTACAACGACACCAGGCCGAGGGCCAGAACCAACAGGCCGAGCAGGGTGAACATGCTGGCGGCCCGTTTGCCGATTTTCATTTGCCTGAACTGCATGGGTACTCCTTGGGAAAAAGCTGGCAGTCACCGGGCGACCGCCCGGTCACGCAGCGTCGGACCTTGTCGTGACGGACCGATGCGCTGGCGCCTTTCTTCGATGATGTCAGTTAGACATCGTTCCCCAAGGTTACCCCTTATTGATGAATGAATGTTTCAAATGAGTGATTCGATTCAGCCCCTTACGCCAGGGCCCTAGCGCTATTCCCTAGGGCACGGCGTGGACACTCAGGCCAGGCGCTCGAAGCGGTAGGGCGCCGGATCGATGATCGGGGTATTTCCGGACACCAGGTCGGCCGCCAGATGGCCCGCAGCGGGCGAAGTACCGAAACCATGGCCTGAGAAACCGGTGGCCAGGGTCAGGCCGGGAATGGCCGTGATAGGGCCGATCACCGGATTCGAATCCGGGGTGACATCGATGGTGCCGGCCCAGCTCTGGGCGACCCGCGCCTGTTCGAACACCGGCCAGGCGGCGCGCAGGTTGCGCAGGGCGTCGCCATTGAGCGTTTCATTGGCCGCTGGATCCTGCACCCGGACCTGTTCGAAAGGGCTGACCTCGCCAGCTTTCCAGCGTCGGGCCAGCTTCAGGTCATCGAGGAAATACTTGCCCAGGGAAATCTTCAGGAAATCCCGCTGGGCCTTGAGCTGTGGCAGGTAGCGCCGGCCCAGCAGCAGGTGGTCGAGGGTGAGGAAGGCGTCCAGCTTGCCGCGTTGGGTGATGATGAACCCGCCGTCCTTGTGCTTGCGGAAGGAGAAGTCCGGGGCGCCGACGGCGATCCCGGTGGGGCCTTCCATGGGTTCGGTACGCAGCACCGAGCAGGTCAACGGCAAGGTCGGCAGGTCTACCCCGTGGTTGCCGAGAAAACGCCGCGACCACAGGCCACCGGCCAGCAAAACCTGGTCGCAACGGATTTCGCCGCGCTCGGTCAGCACACCGCTGACCCTGCCGGCCGAGGTGACCAGGCTGCGCACCGCACAGTGCTCGACGATGACCGCGCCCTTGGCCATCGCCGCCCTGGCGATGGCGCTGGAGGCCAGGGTCGGCTCGGCGCGGGCGTCGGACGCGGTGAAGATCCCGCCGGCCCAGTTGCCCTTGCCGCCAGGCACCATCTCTGCGATTTCCCGACTGCCGAGCAGGCGGCTGTCGAGATCCAGGTGCTCGACGGTCTTCAGCCAGTTGGCATGCATGGCCATCTGCGCCTCGTTGCGCGCGATGAACATGATGCCGGCCTGGCGGTAGCCCACGTCGGCACCGACCCGTTCCGGCATCCGTGCCCACAGGCGGTCTGCGGCCAGGGCCAGCGGAATGTCATCGGCATGGCGGCTGGTCTTGCGCACCCAACCGAGGTTGCGCGACGACTGCTCGCCGGCGATCCGGCCTTTTTCCACGACCACAACCGGGATCCCGCGCTCGGCGAGGGTCAGGGCGGCGGTCAGGCCGATAATGCCGGCACCGATGATCACCACGCCGGTGGTGGCGGGCAGTTGCTGGCTGGTTTGTACGGGGTCGATGCTGGGCGACATGGGCGAGGCTCTATAAAGGACGTTACTGGCCGAGATTGATCTGCACGACTTCGGCTTGCGAGGCGCCGCGATAGGCGGTGACCTCCAGCTCCACCTTGTAGACCGTGGAGCCCAGCGGTGGGCAGGTCGCGGTGCAGGCCGGGTCGATACCGCGGAACCGGGTACCGATGTAGTCCATGACCCTGGGCACGTCGGCCGGGTCCTGGATGAACACGCGCGAGCAGACCACGTCGGCAAGGGTCGCATCGACTGCGGCCAGGGCCCGCTCGATGTTGTCGAAGACCTGTTCGGCCTGCTCGATCACGTCTTCCGGAATCAGCTTGGTGTCCGGGTTGCGCCCGGCGGTATTGGACACATGGATCCAGTTATCGACGGCAACCAGCCGCGAGTAGCTGGCCTTTTCCTCGAAGATGGAGCCGCTTTTGACTTTGATGATACGGGTCATGGGGAAATCCTCGTTATCAGGGAAGGGGTATCAGCGCAGGACCGGTTCGTCCCACAGGTTGAGCTTCACGCCAATGCCAAGCTCCACGGCCTTGCGGTACACCACGGTGCCCCAGGCCAGGTCCTCGACCGGCATGCCGCCCACCGACATCAGGATGATTTCCTCGTCATTTAGGCGGCCCGGGGCGTCGCCGACGACGATCTTGCCGATGTCTTCCACCTGCCCGGCCTGCAGCGAGCCCTCGGCGATCATGTCCATGAAGCGCACGCCCACCAGCGGCACATGGTTGTGTGCAGGCTTGGGCAGTTCCTCGAACCAGGCCTCGTACAGGCCGGTGTTGTCCACCACCTTGCGGATGTCGTCCCGCTCCATGCCGGCATCGATGCTGCACGGCGCCGGCATGGCCAGGAAAGCGCCGGGCTTGACCCACTCGCGGCGGACCAGCGGGTAGGTGCTCGGGTCGCCGACTTCGCCGGTGCTGCAGTAGGTGACCAGGTCGGAATCGCGCACCACCTCTTCCAGGCTGTCGACGATGCGAATGCTGGTGATCTGCGGGTAGGTCTGCTCGACCCAGGTAATGAAGCTGTCGAGGCTGCGCTGGCCGCGGCCCTTGATCTTGATGGTGTCCACCTGCGGGCAGGCGGCCATGAACGCGGCGACGGTGGTCTTGCCCATCACGCCGGGGCCGAGCAGGCCGATGACCCTGGAGTCCTTGCGCGCCAGGTGGCGTGCGCCGACGCCCGGGATCGCCCCGGTGCGGTAGGCCGACAGCAGGTTGGCCGACATGTAGGCCAGGGGTGCGCCGCTGTCGGCATCGTTGAGGGTGAACATCAGGATCGAACGGGGCAGGCCTTTTTCGCGGTTGGCGATGTTCGAGCCATACCATTTGCAGCCGGAGGTGCGGAAATTGCCGCCGAGGTAGGCGGGCATCGCCATCATGCGCCGGTCGGCGGTGGGCTTGGGCATGTCCGGGAAGGGCGAATGCTCTGGGAAGGTGATCATCGCCCCGTGGGAATCGTTGTTCGGCCCGGCCATACGGTAATCGCCCCGGTACAGCAGCCCGAACATTTCCTCCATGGTGTCGACGCAGGCCGGCATATCGGTAACGCCGGCGCGGATCATGTCCTGCTCGGAAAGGTAGATGAAGTCGATTTTCGTAGTCATGGCACGATCTCGTGTACGGCGGGTGTTGTTCTGGTTGTCGGCGAGGACAGGTGAAGGGCTCTGCGCCGCCGGTATGGCGTGCGGAGCAATGGAGGGAAGTGTTGCTAACGATCGGTAGGCAAGTCTTGAGCCTGCGTGTCAGCGGGTTTGACTGTGCGTGACATGGGGAGGTGGGGTGGGGCGGATGGCCTCATCGCTGCATGGGTATCTACACATCTTTTCTGAGCAGTGGCGGTGGCGAGGTGCCTGTCAGAGAACCGCGTCATGGCCACCAGATGCATGCCGGTAGATCTTCAGCGCCCTCTAGATCGAGCGCCGCCCGCGCGGCGCATCGCGGGTGAACCCGCTCCCACATTTGTTGCAACGTGCCTATGCCTGTCAGGCTATGGTTGACCGCCTTGTTCGTACGACGCGATATCGCGCCGAGCCCAACAGCTTCCCCACGATAGATCGCCGGACATCCAAAGGCGAACAACGGAGATCTGACAGGCCATGGCACGTTGCAACAAATGTGGGAGCGGGTTCACCCGCGATGCGCCGCGCGGGCGGCGCTCGATCTCAAGGGCGCCAAAAAAGTCATGACAAGCACCTGTCAGCCCTGATGCGATCTACTGACAGGCCCTCTCACCTCAAAAGATATGTAGATACCCATGCTCATCGCTGGCAAGCCACCTCCCAGAACCTTTGGGAGCTGGCTTGCCAGCGATGAGGTCCTGAAAGCCAATGCACAACCTCCAGTGCTACTCTGCCCACCAAGCCACCCCTGGAGCCCAAATGTCCCAATCCTGGCAAGGCGAGCTCTGGCTGGCCACCGACTACTGCCTGATCGCCGGCAGCGCAGGCGAGACCGGCGTCCACGCCCACTACCCGCACCAACTGCTGATCGCCAGCAGTTGCGAAGTCGAGGCCCTGATCGACGGTGTCCCTGCGCGCGGCCCGGTGCTGTCCATCACATCGGGCCAGCCCCATGCAATCATTGCGACCGGCCAGCCAACCCTGACCCTTTACGCCGAGCCACTGGCCTTCGACCTGCCCGGATTGCGTCAGCTCTGTAGGCAAACCGGGCCGGACGCCAAACGTCTGATCGCAGCACTAGCCACCTTGCCACGCCGCCCCTTGCAGCCGCGCCTGGCCAAGGCCCTGCTGCGCATCCGCCAACTTGATGCCGATGCGTTGCCAGCCGCCGAGATCGCCCGGGAAGCGGCGCTGTCCCTCAGCCAGCTGGAACGCCTGTTCACCGGCGAACTGGGTTTGTCGGTACGTCGCCTGGTGCTCTGGCAACGCCTGCGCTTCGCCCTGCAACTCGCGCTGTCGGGCTACAGCCTGACCGATGCCGGGGCTACCGCCGGTTTCGCCGACTCCGCCCATCTTTCCCGCAGCATTCGCCAGCACTTCGGTATTCGCGCTGATCGCAACCTGCGTCATTTAAAGCTCCGCGTAATCGGCTAGCGCATCGCGCAGGCCCGCTGGCAACACGGCCGGCGGATGGCTGGCCTGGGTGGCGCTGAACGGCTGACGCAACTGTGCAGCGTAGCCCGACGGGTAATCCGGCTGATCTCCGATGCCCAGGTCGTCGTCCGCCAGCTCATAGTCCGGCAGGTAGAGTGCCGTCCCCAGCAGCCGATCCCAGAACGCAAAGAACAGGGCGAAATTCACATCGCCATGATGGCCGTATTTCAGATGATGCAGGCGATGCAGCGGCGCCCAGGCGAATACATGACGCAACACGCCCAGGCGCATGTCCACGTTGCTGTGCTGCAACAGCAACTGGATGGCAATGCTGAACGCCAGCAATGCAGTGACGTCCTGGGGCATGCCGCAGAGCAGCAGGGGCAGGGTGCCGCCCAGGGCCTCCAGCAACTGGTGCAGCGGATGTTTCATCAGGCCATTGAAGCCATACATGCGGGTGACACTGTGATGCACCGCATGCAGCCGCCATAACAGCGCCGAACGATGGCTGGCGTAATGGACCAGGGTGATGCCGAGATCGGCGATCGGGATCGCCAGCAGCAATTGCAGGCCCAGCGGCCAATGCGTGGGCCAGATGCCGAGATCGAGGAGCCAGGGAGCGATCAGCGGAATCGCCGCGATGCTGAGGACATTCAAGGATTCATTGACGCTGGCATGGAGCACGTCGCGCAGGCGGTCGCCATGGTCGCGGTTCCATCGGTCGCGGTAAGGCCAGCGCCATTCGCAGAAGGCGCTGATGCCGATCGCCACCAGCAGCAGCGGTAGCAGCCAGACGAAGCCGCCGCTCATGGTGACGATGATCACGGCGGCGCAGATGAACACGAAGAAAAACAGCGGGGCGTAGATAAAGCGCACTTCGCGGCTCCAGAGCAGTGGGAGCCGCGAGTGTTGTGCAGCGGTGCGCGTGGACGCTTGTAAAAACAGCGCATCTCGCCGGACGGGCTGCAGGACACGCAGGTACACCCCTTTGCGCGCTTCGGCACGACCAAAAACATCCTGACATCTGATAAGTCGTGATTATTTGATGTTTTATTTTAAAAATTAATCTCTTCCAAATTGACTAATTCAGTATGTAAGTACACCATACGTACCACATTATGAAATCGCAGGAAATTGCAACATGGCGCGTGGTGGTATCAACAAGGCGGTAGTGCACAAGGCTCGTCAGGCGATCCTTGCCCGGGGTGAGCACCCGAGCATCGATGCGGTGCGCATTGAACTGGGAAATACCGGTTCGAAAACCACCATTCATCGGTACCTGAAGGAACTGGACATTCAGAAGCCCCCGGCCACCACCAGCGTGCCGGACCTGAGCGAGTCCATCAGCGCTCTGGTGCGCCAACTGGCCGAGCAACTGAAAGAAGAAAGCGATGCGAAGATCGATGAGGCGCAGAAGTCTTTCGATGTGGAAACCACAGCGCTCAAGGCGCAGTTGCAGGAAAGCCAGCAGGCACTGGCTGCGGCGCAGCAGCAGTTGCAGATCCAGGGTGCGGCGCTGGCGGCCGAGTCCGCCGAACTGGCGACCACGCGCAGCACCTTGCAGAGCGAACACACGCGCAATGCCACGCTGAGCCAGGCGGTGGGCGAGCTGAACGTGCGCCTGGCCGACAAGGACGAACAGATCGCTTCGTTGGAAGACAAGCATCAGCATGCGCGTGATGCCCTTGAACATTACCGCAGCGCCAGTCGCGAACAACGCGAGCAGGACCAGCGCCGCCACGAAGCCCAGGTGCAGCAGTTGCAGGTCGAGCTGCGTCAGTTGCAGCAGACCCTGATCGTCAAGCAGGACGAAACCACCCGACTCAACCGCGACAACGAACGCTTGCTGGTGGAGGCGCGCCATATCCAGCGCGAAGTCCAGCAGCTCAAGGATCAGTGCGAACAGCACGTGCTCGAAACCCGCACCCTGAGCGCCAACCTGGCCCAGTCCCAGGGAGCCCGGGACGAATTGCAGCGGCAGATGCAGGATCAGGCGGTGCAACTGGTACAGGTCGACGCCGAACGGCTGCAATTGGTCAGCCAGGTGAAGGACCTGCAAGCCGGCATCGAAGCACTGCGTGCGGCGCAGCAGCAATCGACCCAGGCATAACGGCTACAGGCGCTTGACCATGGCGCAACGCCCCGGCAGCCCGAGCGCGTGCTCATGCTGCAACTGCTGGCGAAGAAAGTCGCTGGCGTGATGTGCGTCCACGCGTTCGAAGCCCAACCGGGCATAGAAGGGTGCATTCCAGGGCACGTCGGCAAAGGTCGTCAGGGTCAAGGCCCGGAAGCCTGCGGCGGCGGCCTGGTCCTGGACGTGCATGATCAGCTCACGCCCCAAGCCTCGCCCCTGGCTGCTTCGGGCAACCGAGAGTTCCTCGATATGAAGCGCGTGCCCCTGCGCGCTCGCACACAGGAAACCCTCGGGGCGATCCTCATCATCCACCGCCACCCAGTGCAGGCCGTTGGCGATAAAGGCCAGGTGCTGCTCGACGCCAAGCACCTCATGCCTGGCCAGCCAGGCGAGGTGGGCGATCGCAGCGAACGACTGTGCCGCCGAGCGCTCTATGGCGGGAAGCACCACGGCATCGTCGGGACGGGCGGAGCGAATGGTCATCAACCGGCCTTGCGCAGGGTGAAGTTGATCCGGCGCGCCCCCAGCACCGGGTGAGCGCCGTCCTTCAGTGGCAGGATTCCATGGAAGCGCAGGCGGTCTTCGCCGCCCCAGACCAGCACGTCGCCATGCTGCAGGCCGACTTTCTGCGTGCGCTCGGCCCGTTCATGGCCGCCGAGCAGGAAGGTGGCGGGCAGGCCGAGGGATACCGAAACGATCGGCTGGCTGAAGTCCCGCTCGTTGCGGTCCTGGTGCAGGGTCAGGCGATTGCCTGGCAGGTAGCTGTTGATCAGGCACGCGTCCGGGATGAAATCGGCAAAGCCGGCTGCCTGCGCAGCGGCCCGGGCCAGGTCGCTGAATACGGGTGGCAGCGCCGGCCAGGGCTGGCCGCTGAGCGGGTCTACAGGGCTGTAGCGGTAGCCCCGCTGATCGCTGATCCAGCCCAGTTCGCCGCAGTTGGTTACGCGCACGGCGATGGTCCGGCCGCCGGGCGTGATCATGTTGCGAAAGGGGGCGGCGAGGACGATCTGGCGCAAGGCGGGCAGCAGTAGCTCGACCCGGTCAAGGGCGAAGCCTGGCAACAGGACGACCTGCTGGCCGAGCCATTGCGGTGCGCTTGCTGGCGCTGGGGTGAAGAGGTCGATTTGCATGAGGGCATGTTACCCGGGTTCTTGTACCGATGCCGACTGCGGGCGGTGCTCCAGCAGAAAGTCCCCCAGCCGCTGCACTGCGGTTTCCCAGGCACTGCCTTGCGGCCACACCAGGTAATAGCCGTCCCCGGTCGCCACCGCCTGCTTGAACGGCAGCGCCAGGCGCCCGTCGCGTACATGCCGGCCAACGAGCGCCAGATCCCCGATCGATACGCCATGCCCGGCCATCGCCGCCCCCATGCCCTGGTCCAGGGTATCGAAGCAGATACCACGATCGAGTTGCACCTGTGCACCCAGGCCGGCGCCCTGCAGCCAGCGTTGCCAGTCACGTCGATCTGCCGAGGGATGCACCAGCGGCGACTCGCCCAGGTGCGCGGCGTCCCACGCCCGGTTCCCCAGCAGGGCGGGTGAACAGATGGGAATCAGCCACTCCTCGAACAGCAAGCGGCATTTCACCCGTTCGCCGAAATGCCCGTTTCCCAGCAATACCGCGCAGTCGTAGGGCTCGCTGGAAAAGTCCACGCTGTCCTGATCCATCCACACACTGGCGAGCTGCACACCCATCGGCTCCGGTTCCTGGCGAAAAAGCGCCAGGCAGTCCAGCAGCCAGTGCATGGTCAGGGTCGAGGGGGCTTTAAGGCGCAGTTGCCGGCCACCCTCGCGAAACGGCTGACAGGCTTGCTCGATCAGGCCGAAACCGGCATTGAGCTGCCTGGCCAGACGCTCCCCGACGTCGGTAAGGCGCAAGCGCGGCCCTTGGCGTTCGAACAGGCGGCAGCCGAGATGGCTTTCCAGGCTACGAATATGCCGGCTGATCGCGCTCTGGGTCAGGGCCAGCTCGTCGGCGGCACGGGTAAAGGAGCAGGAGCGGGCCGCGACTTCGAAGGCGCGCAGGGCGTAGAGGGGAGGCAGGCGATCGGCCACTGAACAGAGTCCACTATGAGCTGGAGTCATAGTAGGCCTGCGCATTTTGCGTTTTTCAAGGAGCCGTCGGCTAACCAGAATGCCCGCGATCAACGAATCCTGGAATGACATGAACACCACCTTGCTGATTGCCTATCTGGGCACCATTGTCCTGTTGATCGCGACACCTGGGCCGGTCGTGCTGCTGGTCGTGGATGCGGCCAGTCGTAGCGGCACCGCCAGTGCAATCCGTACGGCGCTCGGCGCCAATGCGGCGTCGCTGGTGCTGGTGGCGGCGGCAGCGGGCGTGCTGGCCGGGGCCCTGGCGTTGAGCCCGCACCTGTTGCAGTGGGGCGCCCTGGCTGGGTGCCTGTTCATCGGCTGGCTGGGGTTCAGTGGCTTGCGCGATGGCGGGGAGGGAGAGACAAGCCCTGACCGGAAGGCCAATGGATGGTGGCAGGGTTTTCTGATCGGCATCTCCAACCCCAAGGACATCCTGTTCTTCGTTGCCTTGTTTCCCCAGTTCATCCCGGTGACCGGCTCGTTCGGCACCAGCGTCGGCCTTCTGGCCTTGCTGTGGCTGCTTGTGGACCTGGGGATACTGGCCCTGTACATCGGCCTGATGCGTCACGCCCTGGCGCAACGCTACAGGGCGTGGGTGTCGCGCTTGTCAGCGTGGATGCTGTTGCTGCTGGCGGCGCTGGGGGTGATCTACTGGTGTAGTGTGCTGCTGGGCTGAGTCAGCGGGTCAGCGCGTGGTCGCCCAGCCGGGCTTGCTGCAGCAGCAGGTTCAGTTGCGCGACCTGTTCCTGGAGGGCGTCGCGCTCCTGCTTCAGGCGCTGCAGTTCGTCACGGCGGATCGAGACGTAGAGCGTCTGGGGCGGGGCTGCCGAGATCAGGGTTTGCATAGGGCACCTCACTAATGGCTTGTCACACAACTGAAGCGTAGACGCTTGACGGGGCGGGATTCTGAATTCTTTTTTTCGCCAAGGGAACTTTTTTATTGGCCGCTGTCTCGCCGTTCGTCGTGAAACCATCGCTGCCCATGCTGGACTAACCTTGAGGACTTCTTCCTCGGACTGGAGCATCGGCACATGCAACTGGGAATCGTGGGACTGGGCCGCATGGGCGGCAACATTGCAAGGCGGCTGATGCGCAACGGTCACCAGGTGGTGGTGAACGACCGCAACCCGGCGGCGATCGCCGCGCTGGCGGTCGAGGGCGCACAGGGCGCGAATGATCTTCCAGCCCTGGTCGGCCATCTGGCCAGGCCCAGGGCGATCTGGGTGATGCTGCCCGCCGGCGAGCCGACCGAGCAGACCCTGGCGCAACTGGCCGACCTGCTGGACGCCGGCGACGTCCTGATCGATGGTGGCAACAGCTTCTACAAGGACGATATACGCCGCGCCAGCGATTTGAAAAAACGCCACCTGCACTACATCGACGTGGGCACCTCGGGTGGCGTGTGGGGCCTGGAGCGAGGCTATTGCATGATGATCGGCGGCGAGCAGGCAGTGGTCGAACGCCTCGATCCGCTGTTCGCCAGCCTGGCCCCGGGAATCGGCAGCATTCCTCGCACCCGCGGTCGCAGCGGCGAACCGGGTCGCGCCGAGCAGGGCTATATCCATGCCGGCCCGGCCGGTTCCGGGCACTTCGTCAAGATGATCCACAATGGCATCGAATACGGCCTGATGCAGGCCTACGCCGAAGGTTTCGACATTCTGCGGGGCAAGGCCAGCGAGGCATTGCCCCCAGACCAGCGCTACGAGCTGGACCTGGCGCAGATCGCCGAGGTCTGGCGGCGTGGCAGCGTGGTCACCTCATGGCTGCTGGACCTGACCGCCGACGCATTGGCGGCCGACCCGCACCTGGAGCACTACAGCGGCGCCGTGGCCGACAGTGGCGAGGGCCGCTGGACCATCGATGCAGCCGTCGAACAGGCGGTTCCGGTGCCGGTGCTGAGCAGTGCACTGTTTGCCCGTTTCCGCTCGCGCCAACAGCAGGGCACCTATGGCGACAAGCTGTTGTCAGCCATGCGCTTCGGTTTCGGCGGCCATGTCGAGCGTCCTGAATGAACCCGTACAACGTCGAAACCGCGCCACCCTGCACCCTGTTCCTGTTCGGCGCCAGCGGCGACCTGGTCAAGCGCCTGTTGATGCCGGCCTTGTACAACCTGAGTCGCGACGGCCTGCTGGACAACAACCTGCGGATCGTCGGGGTCGATCACAACCCGGCCAGCGCCAGCGAATTCGTCCAGCGCCTGGAGGGCTTCATGCGCGAGCGCGACAAGGGCTCCGGCGAAGGCGCGCAATGCTTCGACCCGAAGCGCTGGGCGCGCCTGGCCAAGCGCATCGACTACCTGACCGGGGATTTTCTCGAGGCGGCCACCTACCAGGCCATTGGCAAGCAGATCGGCAAGTCGCGCAACGGCAATGCGATCTTCTACCTGGCCACGGCGCCGCGGTTTTTTACCGATGTGGTGCAACGTCTCGGCGACGCCGGCTTGCTCAGCGAAACCGAGGGTTTTCGCCGGGTGGTGATCGAAAAGCCGTTCGGCTCCGACCTCGCCAGCGCCGAGATGCTCAACGCCAGCCTGCTGCGCGTGATGAGCGAAAAGCAGATCTACCGGATCGATCACTACCTGGGCAAGGAGACGGTGCAGAACATCCTGGTCAGCCGTTTTTCCAACGGTCTGTTCGAGGCATTCTGGAACAACCATTACATCGATCACGTACAGATCACGGCGGCGGAAACCGTCGGTGTCGAGGAGCGCGGCGCGTTCTACGACCACACCGGTGCCTTGCGCGACATGGTGCCCAATCACCTGTTCCAGTTGCTGGCGATGGTGGCCATGGAGCCGCCGGCCGCCTTCGGTGCCGATGCGGTGCGCAGCGAAAAGGCCAAGGTCATCGGCGCGATCCGTCCCTGGTCCAAGGCCATGGCCTTGAAGAACTCGGTACGCGGCCAATACACCGAGGGCAAGCAAGGGCGCAGGAAGCTTAAGGGCTACAGGCAGGAGCCGCGGGTAGCGGCGGACAGCCAGACCGAAACCTACGTCGCGCTGAAAGTGATGATCGACAACTGGCGCTGGGTCGGCGTGCCGTTCTACCTGCGTACCGGCAAGCGCATGAGCGTGCGCGACACCGAGATCGCCATCTGTTTCAAGCCTGCACCGTATTCGCAATTTCGCGACAGCGATGCCGAACGGCCCAAGCCCAACTACCTGAAGATCCAGATCCAGCCCAACGAAGGCATGTGGTTCGACCTGCAAGCCAAGCGTCCCGGGCCTGCCCTGGAAATGGAAACCATCGCCCTGGGCTTCGCCTACAAGGACTTCTTCAGGATGCAGCCGGCCACCGGTTACGAAACCCTGATCTACGACTGCCTGACCGGCGACCAGACCCTGTTCCAGCGAGCCGACAATATCGAGAACGGCTGGCGCGCAGTGCAACCCTTCCTCGACGCCTGGAAAGACGCTGGCGAGGTGCACAGTTACGCTGCCGGAGAAGATGGCCCGGCGGCAGCGGACGATCTGCTGGCCAAGGACAAGCGCAGTTGGCATAGCCTGGGCTGAACGCACCGAGCCATTCCCTATGACCCCGAAAGCCCGTCCCAGACGGGCTTTCGCCGTTTCTTGACGTCATTTATTCGCCGCAATGGCAACTGGCTATATTCGTTCGGATGGGGCAATCTTGGGAGAAATCGGATCCAGTTCACATTTCAAGACATTTCCGACCAACTGCGTCTTTACTTTTTACACAAACCAATGAGGCGACCCATGAAGGGTGTTTCGGTAATGGACTCGTTGCGCATTAATCTGGCCCGCGAAGTCACTGACAAGGTCCCGGGCCGCCTGCCATTGTCCGCGCCATCGAAGGACAGCATCGCGCGGCATCGGATGCACCCCGGTATCCCGGGTCGTATCGCCACCGGACATCAAGGATGAACAGCCCGTATCCCCATTTCCCGACCACGACCCTGCACCGGCTGTTCCCGAGCGAGTGCCACGCCTGCCTGATGCTGGCGCGCGGGAAGCGGACAACACTCACCACAACCATGCCCGGCACGGGTCGCAGGCCAGTGGATCTGGTTCTGCTGCGGAACCGGGCACGCTACGAGCAAGCCGCGGTGGCTGCATGAACACCGCACGAGAGACGCCTATGGAAGAACCTACCTTCGATTTCGACAGAATGCTGTGCTTCACCCTGTACTCCACGGCCAATGCCATGGTTCGCGATTATGGCGAGCCGCTGCGCCGGCATGGCGTGACCTACCCGCAATTGCTGGTGCTGATCGGGCTGTGGGGCGAGGACGACATGTCCATCAGTTCCCTGAGTGCGGTGACCCTGTTCGACCTTGGCACCCTGACGCCGATCATCCGTCGCTTGAGCGACGCCGGCTTCATCACGGTCTACCTGGACCCAGGCGACCGCCGTCGACGCAAGGTACTGCTGACCGAAAAGGGCAGGGCGCTCAAGCTCGAAGCCGCGCAACTGCTCGATTGCATGAACGGCAAGCTTGGCCTGGAGCCCGGCAACATGCAGCAGATGCTCGACACCTGCCGACAGATCCGCTCACGATTGCGCTGAAGCGGCGTCGTCCAGGCAATCCGGCGTATTGAAGTTGGCCAGTCGGGGATCGTCCCCGGCACAGTCCAGGGCCAGCAAAGGCCCGCCGCGCAACACCCACGACAGACTGCGTTCGCCACTTTCCCAGGCGGCTGAAAGTGTGGGTGCAAGTGCGCGCGGGATGAGGCTGAACATGGGTTGCCAGTGGCCGTTCTGGCGGATCATTACCGGTGTATGCGCATCGGTTGCCAGCTTCAGCAGCGACTCCAGCAAGGGCCGATCGACCTTCGGTGCATCACAGGCCAGCACCAGCAACCAGTCATGCCGTGCCACCGCGAGGCCCGCCAGGACACCGGCGAAGGGGCCGGGGAAATCGCCTTCGGCATCCTGCACCAGGGTATCGGCATAGGGGCGGTAGCGGTCGAGATTGCGGTTGCAGGAGATGATCAGGTCGTCGGTCAGCGGGCGCAGGGTGCGATGCAGATGGGCAACCATCGGCTCGCCGCGCCACTCCAGCAACCCCTTGTCCCGCCCGCCCATGCGCTGGCCGCGGCCGCCGGCGAGGATGAGGATGGAGCAGGGAGGGAGAAGGGTCATGAGCGGGATTTCCTGCTGGACGAGGGTGGCACCATCCCATGGGCGGCAGGCAGGTTTCAACTGTGTCGTTCTTGAGGGCCTCATCGCTGGCAAGTCGGGGCGCCGAACCGCAGCTCCCACAGGTTCCGCGATGTACCTGTGGGAGGCCGGTACATCTTCAACAGTTCACTTCGCCCGCAGGCACCTCAGTCCCGGCTTTCTTCTTCTGATACCCCGTCACCCGCATCACCACGACGAAGAACACCGGTACGAACACCACCGCCAGGGTCGCGCTGAGCATGCCGCCGACCACCCCGGTGCCGATCGCCTGCTGGCTGGCCGAACTGGCTCCGGTCGCGAGGGCCAGCGGCACCACCCCGAGGATGAAGGCCAGCGAGGTCATCACGATCGGCCGCAAGCGCAGGCGTGCCGCCTGGACCGTCGCGTCCACCAGGTCATGCCCTTCATCCACCAGGCTCTTGGCGAATTCGATGATCAGGATGGCGTTCTTCGCCGACAGACCGATCAGGGTGATCAGGCCGACCTTGAAAAACACGTCGTTGGGCAAGCCGCGCAGGGTCACGGCCAGCACCGCGCCGAGGATTCCCAGCGGTACCACCAGCAGCACCGAGGTCGGGATCGACCAGCTTTCATAGAGGGCCGCCAGGCAGAGGAACACCACCAGCAGCGACAGGGCCATCAACAATGGCGCCTGGCTACCCGACAAGCGTTCCTGCAAGGACAATCCGGTCCACTCCAGGCCGAAGCCCAGCGGCAGCCCGCCCACCAGTCGCTCGATCTCGGCCATGGCCTGGCCCGAACTGTAGCCTGGCGCCGGTTCGCCACTCACGGCAATCGCCGGATAGCCGTTGTAGCGGGTCAGTTGCACCGGCCCGGATACCCAGCTTGCCTTGGCGAAGGCTGCCAGCGGAACCATCTTGCCGCTGCTGTTGCGTACGTGGATCTGCAGCAGGTCCTCGACCTGGCTGCGGCTGTCGCCCTCGGCCTGAACCACCACCCGCTGCATGCGGCCCTGGTTGGGGAAGTCGTTGACGTAGCTGGAGCCCACGGCGGTATTCAGCACCGTGCCGATATCGGCGAAGGACACGCCCAGCGCATTGGCCTGCTTGCGGTCGATCTCCAGTTGCACCTGCGGGCTTTCCGCGAGGGCGCTCTCGCGCACGTTGACCAACACCGGGCTTTTTTCCGCAGCGGCCAGCAACTGATCGCGCGCCGCCATCAGCCGGGCATAGCCCAGGCCACCGCGGTCCTGCAGGCGAAACTCGAAACCGGTCGAGGTGCCCAGGCCGTCCACCGGCGGCGGCAGCACCGAGTAGGCGATGGCATTCTTGAACTGGCTGAAGGCGATGGTGGCGCGCTCGGCGATGGCCGCTGCAGCGTCATCGGCGGCCCGTTCCGACCAGTCCTTCAACGTGGTGAACACCAGCGCCGCATTCTGCCCGTTGCCGGAAAAGCTGAAACCGAGAATTACCGTGGTATCGCCCACTCCGGGTTCGGCAGCGTTGTGCTCCTCGATCTGCGCGGCCACCTGCTCGGTACGCTCGCGGCTGGCGCCTGGCGGCAACTGCACGTCGGTGATGGTGTAGCCCTGGTCCTCGGTCGGCAGGAACGACGACGGCAACTGGCCGAAGCTGAACACCAGCGCGGCGAACAGCAGGGCGTAGACCAGCAGGTAGCGGCCGCTACGGGCGATGGCCTGCACCACCCAGCGCTGGTAACCGTCGCTCATGGCCTCGAAACGCCGGTTGAACCAGCCATACAGGCCGCGGCGCGCATGCTGTTCGCCCTTGGCCACCGGCTTGAGCAAGGTGGCGCAGAGGGCCGGGGTCAGGCTGAGGGCGAGGAAGGCCGAGAACAGGATCGACACCGCCATGGACATGGAAAACTGCTGGTAGATCACGCCTACCGATCCGCTCATGAAGGCCATCGGCAGGAATACCGCCACCAGCACCACGGTAATGCCGACGATGGCACCGCTGATCTGCCCCATCGCCTTGCGCGTTGCCTCCTTCGGCGGCAGGCCTTCCTCCATCATGATTCGCTCGACGTTTTCCACCACCACGATGGCATCGTCCACCAGGATGCCGATGGCCAGGACCATGCCGAACAGGGTCAGCACGTTGATCGAGAACCCCAGGACGAGCATGGCGGCGAAGGTGCCCATCAATGCCACCGGCACCACCAGGGTCGGGATCAGGGTGTAGCGGATGTTCTGCAGGAACAGCAGCATCACCAGGAACACCAGGACAATGGCTTCACCCAGGGTGTGGATCACCTGGGTAATGGAGACCTTGACGAAGGGCGAGGTGTCGTAGGGTATGTCGTATTTCGCACCTGGCGGGAAGTAGCGCGACAGCTCGTCCATCTTCTCGCGCACCAAAGTCGCGGTCTGCATGGCGTTGGCTCCCGGCGCCAGTTGCACGCTGAACGCAGTGGCCGCCTTGCCGTTGAGGCGGGTGCCGAACTGGTATTCCTGGGCACCGATCTCGACCCGGGCGACATCGCCGACGGTCACGCTGGAGCCGTCCGGATTGGCGCGCAGGACGATGGCGGCGAACTCCTCGGGGTTCGACAACTGCCCCTTGACCAGCACGTTGGCGGTGATTTCCTGGCCTGGCCGACCGGGCAGGTCGCCGATGCTGCCCGGTGCCACCTGGGCGTTCTGCGCGGCAACGGCAGCGTTGACGTCCTCGGGCGTAAGATTGAAGGCGATCAGCTTGCGCGGGTCGATCCAGATGCGCATGGCCCGCTCGGAGCCATACAGCTGCGCCTTGCCTACGCCAGGCAGGCGGCGGATCTCGTTCATCACGTTGCGCGCGAGAAAGTCGCTCAGGGCCGTCTCGTCGAGCCGTGCATCCTCTGAACTGAGGGTCACCAGCAGGAGAAAACCGGTGGACACCTTTTCCACCTGCAGGCCTTGTTGGGTCACGGCCCGGGGCAGGCGCGACTCGACGATCTTCAGGCGGTTCTGCACGTCCACCTGGGCCAGCTCCGGGTTGGTCCCGGGCTCGAAGGTGGCGGTGATGGTAGCGCTGCCCAGGCTGCTCTGGGACTGGAAATACAGCAGGTGATCGGCGCCGTTGAGCTCCTGCTCGATCAGGCTGACCACGCTGTCGTCCATGGTTTGTGCCGATGCGCCGGGATACACCGCATAGATTTCCACCTGCGGCGGCGCGACGTTGGGGTACTGGGCCACTGGCAGTTTGGGCAGGGCCAGGGCGCCGGCGAGGAGGATGAACAGGGCGACCACCCAGGCGAATACCGGGCGTTCGATGAAAAACCGTGGCATGGATCAGGCCCTCACTGGCCGGAATTCTGGACGATGGGCTGGTGGACGGAAGCGGCGGGGGTGACCTGCACCTGGTCACCGGCCTTGACATGCTGCAGGCCTTCGGTGACCACCCGTTCGCCCGGGCTCAGGCCGTCACTGACGATCCAGCGATTGTTCTGCGCAGCGCCCAAAACCACCGCACGCTCGACGATGCGGTGTTCGTCGTCGACCACCAGCACGCGTGGCTGGCCGGCGCTGTCGCGCAGGATCGCCTGTTGCGGCACGCTGATGCCCTGGGGCTGCACGGCCTGCTCGACGCGCACGCGGACAAAGCTGCCCGGCAGCAGGTCGAGATCGGGGTTGGGGAACTCGCTGCGCAAGGTGATCTGACCCGTCCCCGGGTCCACGGCGATATCCGAGAACAGCAGTTTGCCGGGGAGCGGGTAGGGCGTGCCGTCGTCCTGGATCAGGGTGACCTTGGCCTCCTCCTGGCCGACCTGCTGCAATTGGCCGGCCCGCAACGAACGGCGCAGAGCGTTGATTTCGCGGGTCGACTGGGTGACATCGGCATGGATCGGGTCGAGTTGCTGGATGGTCGCCAGCGCGGTGCTTTCGTTCTGGCCCACCAGCGCGCCCTCGGTCACCAGCGCGCGCCCAATGCGCCCGGAAATCGGCGCGGTGACCGTCGCATAGCCGAGATTCAGCCTGGCCCGTTCCACCGCCGCCCTGGCCGCGGCCACGTCGGCTTCCGCCTGCATCGCCGCGGCGCGAGCATTGTCGCGGTCCTGGCGGCTGATCGCATCGATGGCAATCAGCTCCGCGTAGCGCTGGTCCTGCAACCTGGCCTGGTAGCGATTGGCCTCGGCCCTGGCCAGGGTCGCGCGGGCGCTGTCGTAGTCGGCCTGGAAGGGGGCCGGGTCGATACGGAACAGCACATCGCCCTGCTTCACATCGCTGCCTTCACGGTACTCGCGCTTGAGCACCACACCGGCCACCCGCGCCCGCACCTCGGCAATGCGCGGCGCCTGGATACGACCGGACAGTTCGCTGCTGATGGCCAGCGCCTGGACCTGTACGGTTTCCACCGAAACGTTGGGGGCGGGCATCTGCGCGTCCTCGGCGCCCTGTTCGGCGCCACAGGCAGCAAGCAGGAGAAAGGCACCAGCCAGGGGAAGAAGGCGCAGACGGGCGGGGCTTGAAGGAAACATAGGGATCTTCCATAAATGACCGTCGCATGGTACGCAGGCACGCGGCCCCGGGCTGTGAAGCTCTGTAGAACGTCTGTTAAAAAGTGTGAAGAAATAACTTCTTACCTTTGCCGCTTCTATATCCTGCCGATTTTCCACACCCTCCGAACAATCCGAACCATGCCCACTATCCTACTGGTCGAAGACGACTGCGCCCTGTCCGAACTGATCGCCAGCTACCTGCAACGCAATGCCTTCACCGTGAGCGTCATCGCCCGCGGTGACCTGGTGCTGGAGCAGGTGCGCCGGGACAAGCCCGACCTGGTGATTCTCGACCTGATGCTCCCGGGCCTCGATGGCCTGCAGGTCTGCAGGCTGTTGCGCGGCGAGTCGCAGACCTTGCCGATCCTCATGCTGACCGCCCGCGACGACAGCCACGACCAGGTCCTGGGCCTGGAGATGGGCGCCGACGACTACGTGACCAAGCCCTGCGAACCGCGGGTGCTATTGGCCCGGGTGCGTACCCTGCTGCGCCGCAGCAGCATTGCCGAGCCTCATCTGGAAAGCGATCGCATCCTGGTCGGCGCCTTGTGCATCGACCTGGCCGAACGCACCGTGACCTGGCGCGGCCTGCCGGTGGAGCTGTCCAGTGGCGAGTTCAATCTGCTGGTGGTGCTGGCCCGCAATGCCGGAACGGTGCTCAGCCGCGACCACATCCTCCAGCACCTGCGAGGGATCGAGTTCAACGGTACCGACCGTTCGGTGGACGTGGCGATCTCCAAGCTGCGGCGCAAGTTCGATGACAACGCCGGCGAAGCGCGCAAGATCAAGACGGTGTGGGGCAAGGGGTACCTGTTCAGCCGTGTGGAATGGGAAGTCTGAGGCCCGGCCATGCTCAAGATCCTGATTCGCCTGTACCTGTTGACCATCGTTGCCTACGCCGGCGGCATTTTCCTGATCCCCGACGCCATCCTGCACCTGTTCAACGAGCGTTACGTCGCCTACAACCTCGACCAGGCCCGGGGCGTGCAGAGCTTGATCGTCAAGCAGTTTCGCCAGGTCCCGGAAAACCAATGGCCGCGGGTGGCGCAAGCGCTGGCGGCGGATTTCGCACCGCTGGCGATCGAACTGCGCACCCGCGAACAAATGGGCCTGAGCGAGGCGGAACGCGAGCGTCTCGATGCCGGCAACAACGTAGTGCGCCTGGGCGACTGGGGCTACTACGAGACCGCCATCGCCCCGCTTGGCGGCGAATGGCTGGTGGCCCTGCGCAATCCGCCGGACCCATTGGACATCAACCTGCTGTCCTGGGGCATCACCGTGCTGATCGGCGCCGCGCTGCTTGGCTGCCTGTTGCTCTGGCTATGGCCGCACTGGCGCGACCTGCAGCGGCTCAAGGCCACGGCGCAGTTGCTTGGCCAGGGCCAGCTCTCCGAACGCACGCTGATTTCGCCGCGCTCGAATATCGGCGCGTTGGCCGCAGTGTTCGACACCATGGCCCATGATCTTGAGCAATTGCTCACCCAGCAGCGCGAGCTGCTCAACGCAGTGTCCCACGAGTTGCGCACGCCGCTGACCCGCCTGGATTTCGGCCTGGTACTGCTGTACGACGAACTGCCGGCAGCCAGCCGCAAGCGCCTGATGCAACTGGTCGGGCACGTCCGCGAACTCGACGAGCTGGTGCTCGAACTGCTGTCCTATAGCCGCCTGCAAACGCCCGGGCAGAGCGTCGAGCGGGTGGAAGTGTCGCTGCTGGAGTTCGTCGACAGCGTGCTCGGCAGCTTTGCCGAAGAGCTGGACAGCCGGGATATCTGCTGGGAAGTGCGCGGCGGCGACCAGCGCTTCGCCCTCGACCCGCGGATGACTGCGCGGGCGGTGCAGAACCTGATCCGCAATGCCATGCGCTACTGCCACCGGCGCCTGTTGCTGGACCTGAGCCTGGACGGACAGGGCAACTGCCTGATCAGCGTGGAGGATGACGGCATCGGCATACCCGAGCAGGAACGCGAGCGAATCTTCCAGCCGTTCTATCGCCTGGATCGCAGCCGCGACCGGGCCACTGGCGGCTTTGGCCTGGGCCTGGCGATCAGCAGGCGAGTGATCGAGAGCCAGGGGGGGCTGTTGACGGTAGGGCAGTCCGCACTGGGCGGGGCGCGCTTCAGCATCTTCCTGCCAACGCGGTCAGTGTAGGCGCAGGTAAACCAGCTCCTACGCAATCGTCTCTGCTTGTCCTATCCACTCTGGGGTAGTCCCTCACCGCCTTTCAACGGAAGACGGTGGGAAATTTCCTCGTCTCGCTGGGATACGTCTGATGTAAGCCATTTCCCTTGATAGCAAATAATTCGCCCCGTCCGGCGCTCTCGCCGGGCGATCGGAAAATTTGCCACCCAACAAGGAAATTGGTCATGAAATACAGCGTTCTCGCACTCCCACTGGCATTGATGATGGCGGCTGGTACCGCCCTGGCCGCCGACCCGATCGAGAAACAGGTCACCGTGACCGCGAGCATCCCGACCGAAAGCTTCTACGTCGAGCCGGTAGGCGGCAACTGGATGAACGAGCCGCAGGACATGGCCTGGAACTCCTTCCAGCAAACCCTGCAACCGATTCGCAAGCAGCTCCAGGTACGCAGCACCACCGGACCGATCTCGGCCTACCTGACCAACCCGGCGACCATCACCAGTGGCGCCGACACCATCGGCCTGGACGTCAGCGTCGCCGGCAAGTCCCTGACCCTCACCTCCGCCGAGGTGATCAGCAAGGAACTGGCCGCGCCCGGCGCCATCGTCGGTTTCGAGGTAGCTGCCAAGGCTGCAGGTGCCGGCGGCTATGTCCCGGGCAACTACCTGGGCGTGGTGAACATGATGTTCGAGACCACCGCCGAGTAAACCCGGGCCAGTCCCTCCCTTTCCGATCGTCCCCGGTCCGGCGCTCCCCATGTCGGGCCGGGGGTGATCGGTCATGCTTCCATCCGCGACGAGCAATCACACATGTCTCTTGCGACATCCATACGAATGGCGGTGGGCTGCTGCATGGCCGCCGTCTGGCTGACCGACGTCAGCGCCAGGGAAGAGACGGGGAATACCAGTCAGCTTGGCATCCTGCGACAGGCCGAAGGATTGCCGAAGGAATTCGACGAACACTTTTTCGATGTACCCCTTGCCGTGCGCATCGACCTTGACGGTCGCCTGCTCGGCGAAGCCATGGTGGTACTGAGCCGTGACGAACGGGTTCAACTGCTGGAATTCACCGAAACCCACGAAAGCCGCGAACCGGAAACCGTGCGCCAGCGCTGGGGCGAGGTACTGCAGGCCGGGCAGGCATTGGGCAATTGCATCAAGGCCTGCCCCCAGGACCTGGTGGCAGTGCACTACAGCCTGGTCAATTCGCAGCTGTCGATCCTGACCCGCAATGCCGAACGCGACCAGCAGGCGGCCTGGCACGTCTTGCCCGAACAGGGCAGCCAGGGCGTGATCCTGCGCAACCAGCTCAACCTCAGCCGCGACGGCCAGGAAACCGTCGGCCGCTACGCCCTGCGCGGGCAGGGCAGTGTCGGCAACTGGACCACGGTGGCCGAGGCCCAGGTCGACCGCAGCAACGAAGACCGGCCGCAAACCCGGCACCGGGTGGACGAACTGTTCGCCGAACGCGTGCACCAGGACAACTTCTTCCGGCTCGGCTATTTCACCCCCGGCGCCCAGGCCATGAGTCGCCAACCGCGCCTGCTCGGCAACAGTCCGGACACCACCCTGGGCCTGATGTACGGCAGCAGCGACAGCCTGGCGATCGACAACGGCAAGGCCAGCGCCACGCCCATCTATGTCACCCCCAACCGTCCCGGCATCGTCGAGATCTACCGCAATGGCCAGTTGATCAACAGCCAGCCTGTACAGCCCGGGTTGCAGGCCATCGATACGCGCGTGCTGCCGGGGGGCATCTACGAGGTGGAAGTGCGCCTGGTCGAGGATGGCCAGGTCACTTCGCGCAACGAGGAATTCATCTACAAGCCCAACAACTGGAGCAACAACGCCTCGCCCTGGCGCTACAACCTGTACCTGGGCAAGCAGAGCGAACTGCTCAGCAACTGGGACGACGAGGACTACGGCGGCTTGGCCGCCGGTGTCATCACCAACTACCTGCTGCACCCGCGCCTGGTGGCCGGGGCCTCGGCCCAGCGCATCGATGGACAGATGCAGTATGGCACCTCGCTGGACTGGGATGCGCTTGACCGCCTCAAGGTGTTCGGCAATGTGTTCCACACCGACCAGCGCGGCAATGGCTACGACCTGCAAGGTGTGTGGCACCACGCGTCGGGCAGCGTGGTCCTCAGCCACAACCGGTCCTGGCTCGAATACCCGCGACAGCGCCGCCTGGATAGCTATGAGAACAGCGAGGACTATGGGCGCGACCGCGACCAGACAGGCAGTCGCGAGCTGCGCCAGTCATCCCTGTCGGTCAGCCAGCGCGTCACCCGCAAGAGCACGGCGACCGTGCGCCTGAGCCATAGCGACGGCGGCTACGGCAACAGCGGCGTGGCCCTTGACCTAGGCTGGTCGCATCATGGCCAGGTGATGGGCTCGGATGCCAACTGGCGGTTGGCGCTGTTCGACCGCCCGGGCAACTCCAGCAGCGGCAACCAGCGCAACCGCGGCGTCAACTTCAGCCTGAGCATGAGCCTGGGTGGTCCCGGCCGGCGCATTTCCGGGAGTGTCGGCACTCGCACTTCACGCGATGGCGGGCGTGACCTGAACACTTCGCTGACCTACCAGCAGGACATCGACGGCAGCACCCTGCGCAGCGTCGGCGGAACGCTCAACGGCGACCGCTACGGTGTCGGCCTGGCCGCCAACGCGCAGTTCGAGAACCGCGCGCTGCATGGCGACGCCTATGTGCAGAATTCCTCCTACAACAATCAAGTGAGCGGCGGCCTCAACCTGGAAAGCACCCTGGCCATCGGTGGCGGCAAGGCAGCCCTGAGTGGCCAATACCTGCCTTACGAGGCGGGGCTGATCGTCGACGTGGAATCGGACTACCCGGAGCTGAAGCTGCGGGTCGACGACCTGGACGGCCACACCAGCCTGCTGAGGCCGGGGCGCAACGTCATTCCGGTGAGTGCCTACAAGTCCGGCAGCGTGCAACTGGACTTCGAAGGCGAAGGCGCACCGACGGCGGTGATCCAGCCGTCCTCACTGAGCTATCACCTCAACCGTGGCGGTGTCGACTACCGCACGCTGCGGGTCATGCGCACGGTGACCGTGCTGGGCCGCCTGCTCGACCACCATGGCCAGCCGCTGCGCGGCGCCATGGTCATCAACCATGCCAGCCGCAGTGTCAGCGAAGCGGATGGCTTCTTCGCCGTTGAAATGAGCGAATCGACGCCAACCCTGGAAGTCCGCCAGGGCGGCCAGCGCCTGTGCCTGCTGCGCCTCGACACCGGCGCCCAGCGCCAGGACGACGTCGTGCTGGCTGGCGACCAGGTCTGCTCGCCCGACAGCCTCGCAGCGAATGCCCCACGCAACCCGGGAGGTGACGCTTGATGCCTTGCAAGCAATCCATCATGACCAGAACCCTGTTGATCGGCCTTGCCCTGCTCGTGCTGCTGCTCGCCTTGCCCGCACAGGCGGCGGAGGTCACCGTCACCGCGGAGTATCGCGGCGGCGGCAACGAATTCATCAATACAACGCCGCAGGCCGCGTTCTGCGGGCGCTGGCCGCATTACTGCAACGGCGTGGAAACCGTCGGGATCCCGCTTACCTATGACAAGAAGACCACTCACAGCGCGCCGGACCACCGCGACCTGTTCTACATCAGGGTGCCAGGGCGCCGCACGGTGACGGTGACCCATGAGCTGACGGGGGAGGCGTACCAGTTGACATTTGAAATCTTCGCCATCAGCCAGTACGTTGCAACGACCAGCAACAGCCCGGTGTACACGCTTTATGTACGGGGCGGCTGCAATTATCTGTACACCCTGGGAACGGGGGCCTGGGCATCTTACCTGTGGAGTGTGAAAAACCCCGGGAATCCGGACTATTGCTATCCCGTCGGTAGCCCCGGAAGCCCTGGAATGGAGCGGAACGTGTCGGTGAGTGACTTCGGCGTGGCCTATCGCCTGGTGACCCCGTCGCCACTGCGCATGAAGCAAGGCATGTACCGCGGGCAGGTCACCTACCAGGTGGGCCCGGGTGCCGACTTCGACTTCGGCAACGACGTCAGCAACCTCAATAGCAATACCCTGACCATCAACTTCGAACTGGACGTGGTCCACGCCTTCGTCATCGATTTCCCGGCCGGCTCCGAGCGGGTGGTGCTTGAACCACCGGGCGGCTGGACGCAATGGCTGAACAATAAACGCCTGCCCGAGCGCCTGTACCGCGACCTGCCGCTGCGCATCTGGTCGTCGGGGCCGTTCACCGTGCACACCCGCTGCGAGTACCCGTTGGGCGGCCAGTGCGCCATCCGCAACGACGCCAACGACCACCAGGTGCCGGTGCAGGTCGCGCTGACCCTGCCCAGCGTCATCCTGCATAACGGCCAGCCGGTCAGCCGCCTGCCGTTGCCGGTAGGGGAGGCCACGGCAATCCGGATGGACGCCACGCAACCGGCAATCAACCGCGGTGGCAGCCTGCATTTCCAGGTGGACAAGAGCGCGGTCAGCGAGATGACCCGCTATCCCGGCGCCCGCTACGAGGGCGATGTCACGGTGGTGTTCGATGCCGATTTCTAGGTTTTGCTCAGGAGCGCTCATGAAAAACCTGCTGTTCACTCTGGCCCTGGCCTTGCTGGCGGGGACGGTACAGGCCGGCCCGCAGATCAATGTCGGCGGTCTCTACGACTACCTCGACGGCGGTACCAGCACCTTGCTCAAGCGCGTGCGCAACCTGGGCGACACCACCGCCTTCGTCAAGGTCAGCGTGGTCGAGGTGATCCATGACGGGCAGGGGCCCGCCCGGGAAATCTCCCATGAACACCTGCCCGTGGCCGAACGCCCGCTGATCGCCAGCCCGGCCCGCCTGATCGTCCCGGCCGGAGGCATGCAGGCCGTGCGCCTGCTCTACCGCGGCGCACGCGAACAGGAGCGCTACTTCCGCCTGCGCTTCGTGCCGGTGCTGCCCGAGCACGGCGATGGCTTCGCCATCAGCGATGAAGAGGCCGAGCGCTACGAGCAGGAACTCAAGGCCGGGGTCAACATCCTGGCCGGCTACGGGTCGCTGCTGTTCATCCGTCCCCAGCAAACCCGCTATGACACGGATATCGCCGAGCTGGACGATCAGTTCCGGGTCAGCAACCAGGGCAGCGCCACCGTGGTGCTCGATCATTTCAATGATTGTGATCGCAGCGGCAAGCAATGTGCCGTAGCCACCAAGCACCATATCCGCCCCGGCGTATCCCGGCTGTTCGCCCGGGCGCCGGGGCGGGTGTACCGCTTCGAATTGATCGAGGGAGAAGAGCGGCGACGTGTCGAAATCAAGGGTTGAAGCGCGCTATCGGAAATTTCCCTCAACCAGATGGGAATTGTCCGATGCACATAGGCCTGTCCGGCAACCGATACTGCTGGCCATAAGGTGGTGGCACTTTGATGCTATTGCGACTGGTTGCCATTCAGTATTACCCGCCGACAGGTACGTCACCCAGAAAGTGAGGGATTCATGTACAGAGCCATGATCGTGGACGATCATCCGTTCATTCGCGCCAGCGTGAGGATGCTGCTGCGTCAGGAGAACATCACCATCGTCGCCGAGGCCGATAACGGCGTCGATGCCTTGCGCATGATCCGTGAGCACGAACCGGATATCGCCATTCTCGATATCTCCATTCCACGTATGGACGGGCTGGAGATCATCACCCGGGTCAAGGCGGCGAACATGGCCATGAAGATGCTGGTGTTGACCTCCCAGGTCCCCGGTTACTTCTCCCTGCGCTGCATGCGCCTGGGAGCCTCGGGCTTCGTCTCGAAGAATGACGACCTGACCGAGCTGCGCAAGGCGGTGATGGCGGTGATGTCCGGCTACACCTACTTTCCTGAGGTGTCCCTGAGCTCGGTTAACCGCTACGACTGTCAGGCCACCGAGTCGCAACGCATCGAGCGCCTGACCGATCGCGAGTTGCTGATTCTCCAGCAACTGGCCCGTGGCCTGAGCAACAAGGCGATCGGGGAAGCCATGCTGCTCAGCAACAAGACCATCAGCACCTACAAGACCCGCCTGCTGGAGAAGCTGCGGGTCGATTCCCAGGTCGACCTGGCCGATCTGGCCAGGCGTCATGAACTTATCTGACGGGCGCAGGCCGATAAAACGCATCCTCAGGTGGCTGCTCGTGCTCGGTCCCTGCCTATGGCTTGGCGCTGCCCTGGCCTGGGGTGAAACACCGAGCCTGCTGGCCCGCTCCAGCCTCGGTGACGGCCTGCACCTGCACCTCAAGGATGATGACCGGCAGTGGCTCCGGGCGCGGCGCACCCTGTGGCTGGGGGTCAGCCGTCCGGACCGGGTGCCGTTCGATATCACCACCACCGGACGTGATTACGAGGGTCTGACCGCCGACTATGCCGGCCTGCTGGGAGAATTGCTCGGCGTCGAGATTGGTGTACGCCGCTATGCCAGCCGAAGCGCCGCCCTGGATGCGCTCAACCGCGGCGAAATCGACCTGCTCGGCACCGCCAATGCCGACGAAGCAGCTCGCAGCGGTTTGCTGCTGTCACGCCCATATGCGGAGAACCGGCCCATGCTGGCCAGTCGCAGTGACAGCGCGCAAGCCCCGGACCTGCGCAAACCCGGTATGCGCCTGGCCCTGCGCGAGGGCTATCTGTCCGAGGCGCATGTGCGCGAGCTGTTCCCCCAGGCGTTGCCAACCTTCTACCCATCGATGCTCAACGCCCTCGGCGCCGTGGCCTTCGGTCAGGCCGATGTGTTTCTCGGCGACGCCCTGGGCACGCGCTACCTGTTGCACAAGAGCTACCTGAACCAGTTGCAGCTGACGCCGGCCGATCCCTTTCAGGATGGCCATTACGGTTTTGCCCTGAACCCCGCGAACCGGCGCCTGAAGGATCTGGTCAACCTGGCCCTGGCACAGATTCCCGAACTGACCCGCCTGGACATCCTGCAACGCTGGAACGCCGGCACCCGCGAGTTCATCGAGCGCGAACAACTGGACCTGACCCTGGCCGAGCAGGACTGGCTGCAGCGCAATCCACGGGTCAGGGTGGCCATCGACGACCAGTTCCTGCCAATCAGTTACCGCGACGACAACGGCGCATTTCGCGGTATCACCGCCGACCTGCTGGACCTCATCACCCAGCGCAGCGGGCTGGCCTTCGATATCGTCGATAACGGTGGTTTCTACGACATGGCCCGGCGCCTGGAGGCGAACGAGGTCGATCTGCTGGCGGCGCTGCCATTCAGCCAGCGCCGCCAGCAGCAGGTGGGCTTCACCCGCTCCTGGCTGAGCAACAGCCTGGTCCTGGTAACCCGTGACGGGACCCGTCTGGACAGCCTCGACCAACTGGAGGGCAAACGCCTGGCCCTGGTCGAGGGCAGCGTGCTGGAGGACTACCTGCGCGAGCAGCACCCGGGTATTCGCCCGCTGTGGAACGACGGCCCGCTGCAGGCCCTGGAGCGGGTCGCCAGCGGTGAAGCCCATGGTGCGGTGGTGAGCCTGATAGGCGCGCGCTACAGCATCGCGCGCTTTTACCGCGGGCAGTTGCAGATCAGTGCCGCGCTGCCGGTGCCGGCGTTGCATTTCGCCTTCGCCGGCCGGCGCGATGACCATCAGCTGCTGTCGATCCTGAACAAGGCACTGCTGAGCATCAGCCCACAGGAAATGGACGAGCTGACCAGTCGCTGGCGCAACGAGGTGATCGTCGCCGACACCTATTGGCGCAAGTACCGCGGCATGATCCTGCAGACCTTCCTGATGGCCGCGGCCCTGTTGTTTCTCGCGGTGTACTGGATCCGCGGCCTGCGCCGGCAGGTGCGCAGGCGCCAGGCGGCGGAAAAGGCGCTGAACGAACAGGTGGAATTCATGCGGGTCATGATCGACGGCACGCCCAACCCGATCTACGTGCGCGACCGCAAGGGCCGCTTGATCACCTGCAACGTCAGCTACCTGGACGCCCTTGGCGTTTCCTTCGAAGCGGTAATCGACCAGGCACTCCCGGAATGGTTGATCGGCGCCGCCCAGGCCCGGCATTGCCGCGAGGCCTACCGCCAGGTCATCGCCCTTGGCGAGGCGGTGGTCGAGGATCGCGAACTGGTGCTCGGCGGCCGGCGCATCACCATCTACCACTGGATGCTGCCGTACCGCGGCAGCGACGGCGAGGTCAACGGGTTGATTGGAGGCTGGATCGATATCTCCGAGCGCCAGCAGCTCTACGATGCACTGCAGGTGGCCAAGGACGACGCCGAGGCGGCCAACCGGGCCAAGACCAACTTCCTGGCGACCATGAGTCACGAAATCCGCAATCCGCTCAACGCCTTGCTGGGCATGCTGGAGCTGGCGCTGCGCAAGTCCGAGGATGGTGTTCTCGACCGCCTGGCCCTGGAGGTCGCTTCCGGCGCGGCACGGGGTTTGCGTGACCTGGTCGGCGACATTCTCGACATCACGCGGATCGAGTCGGGCCATCTGACCCTATCACCGCAGCAGGTCGACCTGTATCGCGAGGTGGAAAGCACGGTACGCCTGTTCGAGGGCCAGGCCCGGCAAAAGCGCCTGCAATTGAAGCTGGACATGGACGGCCAGGGTCCGGTGCAGGTACTGCTCGATCCGCTGCGTTTCAAGCAGATACTCTCCAACCTGATCAGCAATGCGATCAAGTTCACCGACGAGGGCCAGGTCTGCGTGAGCCTGGCCCTGGATATCGGCGGCGAACGGGTTGGCCTGCACCTCTCGGTGGAGGATACCGGGGTCGGCATTCCGGCCGACGAACTGGAGCAACTGGGGCGTCCGTTCCGCCAGGCCAGCAACAACCAGCAGGGCGCGCGCAGCGGATCGGGGCTGGGCCTGAGCATCAGTCATGCGCTGTGCGCCATGATGGGCGGCGAGATGCAGCTGTGCAGCACCCTCGGCGTCGGCACGCAGGCGCGCTTGCATCTCGACCTGCCGCGCCTGACCCCTTGCCCGGGGGTGCTGGCCAGCCTGCCGCAGCCCGAGGCCGGCGACATGGCCGCGCTGGACATCCTGGTGGTGGACGATTACCCGCCCAACCGCCTGTTGCTGCAACAGCAATTGAGCTACCTCGGTCACCGCGTGGCCACCGCAGCCGACGGCCACGAAGGCTTGCGCACCTGGTTGCGCCAGCACTTCGACGTGCTGATCACCGACTGCAACATGCCCGGCATGAACGGCTACGCCCTGGTCAGGGCGATTCGCCAGGACCAGCGGCGCAAGGCCAGGCCGGCCGCGCTGCTCCTGGGCTGTACCGCCAATGCGCAGGCGGAGGAACGCCTGCGCTGCCGGCAGGCGGGGATGGACGATTGCCTGTTCAAACCTCTCGATCTCACGGAACTGGCCGCCAGGCTGGCACCTTGTGCCAGGGGCCGGCGAACCGTGGAACCCGGCGCCGAGGGTGGACTGGGAGCGGGCCACGACCTGTCGGGCCTACGCCAGCTTACGGGCGGTGACGACCAGGCGATCAAGGACCTGCTGCGCGATCTGCTGGTCAGCAACCGTGACGACCTTGTCCGCCTGGTCCAGCTGCACCCCGACGACCTCGGCGGGCTGGCCGACCTGGTGCACCGGGTCAAGGGCGGCGCACGGATCATCAAGGCCCGCCGCCTGTTGCGTGCCTGCGAGAACATCGAGCAGGCGGTCAACGGCCAGCGTCCGGTGCAGCCTATCGACCCATTGGTGGACGACCTGCGCCTGGCCATGACCAGCCTTGGCCAGCGCCTGGAACAGGTGTGCCAGGCATGAGCGAGTACAGGAGATTTTTCGGCTGCTGCCGGGAAGTCGCCTGATTCAACCGCAGCGAAGCGATAGCACCATGAGGCCTGGGACCTTTGTGAGGAAAGTGGACGTGCCTGCCAAGTCATTGAGTGTCTTGATTCTTGAAAACCAGTCGTTCCAGCGCGCCATCGCGGTGAAGATCCTCGGCCAGCTGGGTTGCCGGGAGATCTTCGAAGCCTGCGGTGGCAGCGAGGCCCTGGCCTTGCTTGACCGCATCGGTCGAGTGGACCTGGTGGTCTGCGATGTGCGCATGGAGGGCATGGACGGCCTTGAATTCATCCATCGTGCAGCGCAGGCGGCGCTGATCGGCGGGGTGATCGTCAGCAGCGGCCTGCACCCGGAAGTACGTCGGGCCATGGCACAACTGGTCAACGGCCTGGGCCTGGCCTTTCTTGGCGATGTCGGCAAGCCGCTGCAATTGGGCAGCATGCGCCAGGCCCTGGACCTCGGCCGCCAGCCCGTTGTGCTGTCGCTGCCGGCGCCGCAGCGGGCAGCGCCGATCAGCGAGGCGGATATTCGCCGCGGCCTGTCGTACAAGGAATTCGTCGCCTGCTACCTGCCGCGCTGTGACCTGGGCAACGGCGAGATTCGCGGCGTCGACGTGATTGCCCAGTGGCAGCATCCGAACCTCGGCACACTGGCGCAAAACCGCTTCCTGCCGATGGTCGAGCACTGCGGCCTGCTCGACGACCTGCTGGTGGTGTTGCTCGAACAAGGGCTGGAGCTGCAACGGGCCTTGATGTCGCGCGGCCAGGTACTGCGCATGTGCTTCGCCCTGCACCTGAAGCAACTGGACAATCGCAGCCTGACCCGCAGGATCAAGTCGCTGATGCAGTTCCAGCGCTCGATGGGGCAGGGTATCGGTTTCGAACTGGTGTTCGATGGCCCGGCGGAACCCTCGATGATTCACCTCGAAGGCCTGGTTCGCTTGCGCCTGCTCGGTTGCGCACTGGTGCTGGGCGAGTTCGGCACCCGCGCCGGCTCGCTGCAGCGCCTGTGCCAGTTGCCGTTCAACGAGATCCGGACCTCCGCCCGGTTCATGCATGAGCTGGAAAACCACCCGCGCCATCGCGCAGTCCTGAGGGCGGCTCTGAACATGGCCAGCAGGCTGGGCCTCGGCATCACGGTGACCGGCGTGGAGAGCGCCGAACAGCATCTGCTGCTGATGGAAATGGGTTGCCTTCAGGGCCAGGGGCGCTATTTCGCGCCGTTGCTGACCGAGGACGGATTGCTCAGGCGCCTGGGCGATGGACCACGAAATGGATGAACGGCAGCCTGGATCGGCGCAGGAAGGTTTGCGTACGCGCTATACCGACTACTATCAATGTGCTACAAATTTTGCCTTGCAGTTCAAACCATTAACCGCACAAGGAAGTTGATTCATGACTGAAACCACCCTGATCCAGTTCGTCACCGCCGATTCTCTGACCACCTTGCTGCAGGACGCGGGGTGCCGGGTCAATCGCATCGAACAGAACCAGGTCGTGCAGTTGCAGACCGCCAGCCAGGGCATCGGTTACTCGGTGCGCTTCGGCAACCAGGGCAAGGAAACGGGCGAGTTCCTCGACTTCACCTTCAGCTGCGCCTTGCGCGTACAAGGCGAACTGCCGGAAAACCTGGCCAACCAGTGGAACTATTCCCGTCGCTTCTCGCGCCTGTCGGTCCAGGGTGAGTTCCTGGTCCTGGAACAGGACGTGGTGGTCGCCGACGGCGTCAGTGCGCAGCATCTGGCGGGCTCGTTGCTGCTGTGGGACCGCGTGCTGCAGGAGTTCGTCACCTACCTGCGTGACTTCAGCCGCAACGCTGCTGCCACCCAGGCCGCCGCCGAAACGGCCAGCGCGTCGTGAGCCGCAAGCTCTGGGCCGGGGTCGGGGCCCTGGCCGTCCTGGCACTGGCAGTGGGGCTGGCGCTGCGCCCGGGTACCGACCCGGTCGCGGCCAGTCGCGCGGTACCTGAGGCGGGGCAGGGCGGCACCGAGCTGGCCAGTCTAGGTGAGCAGAAGATCGACGCCGAGGAGCTCAAGGCATTGTTCGCGCAATTGCCGGTGCAAGCGCGTCAGCAACTGAGCAACGACCGGCCGGCCCTGGAAACCTGGATTCGCGCCCGGCTCGCGGAAAAGGCCCTGTACCAGCAGGCCGAAGCCAAAGGCTGGTCCAAGCGCCCGGAAGTTCAGGCCCAGACCCGCGCCGCGACCGAGCAGATCGTGCTGCGTAGCTACCTCAACAGCGTGACTGCGGTGCCACAGGACTATCCCAGCGACGAGGAGCTGAAACAGGCCTACGAAAACGGCAAGGCGGGCTTCCAGGTGCCGGCGCTGTACCGTGTCAGCCAGATCTTCCTTGCCGTGCCGGATGAAAACGCCCTGGAATCGGTGCGCAAGCAGGCCCAGTCCCTGGCCAAGCGGGCCCAGGCCGGCGATGCCGACTTCGCCGAACTGGCGCGGTCCTACTCGCAGGACGCCGGCAGCAACACCCGCGGTGGCGACACCGGCCTGCAACCCTTGAACCAGTTGTTGCCGGAAGTGCGCGGCACGGTGTCGAAAATGAAGGTGGGCAGTGTCAGCGAGCCGCTGCAGAGCTCGTTGGGCCTGCACATCATCAAGCTCACCGAACAAATGCCGGCGCGTACCGCGACCTTCGACGAGATGCGCGCGCAACTGCGCGATGCCCTGCGTGCCCAGCGCCAGGAGCAGGCGGCCAAGGACTATGTCGCAGGCATGTTCAACACGGCGTCGCTGACCATCGACGGCAAGGTGCTGAACCAGGTGGTCGAGGCAGAAAAGTAGGCCCCACCGTCCCCCACAGGTGTCGGTAGAGCAAAACATAACTCTTTGATTTGCAAGGACCCTGTGGGAGCGGGTTTACCCGCGATTGTTGAATTCACTACAGCAATCGCGGGTAAACCCGCTCCCACAGGATACGCGTCATGCATTGGAACTGTTCTCTGGGCGACATCGCAGCCTGAAAAACTGGCCTTTTGTTGAAATATCAACTTGGTGTTGATATTTTCCCTGTCCGCCTGCAACGGACAGATTCCCCATGCCCCCCGAACGCCAATTGGTCCTCAACGTCCTCCACGCCACGGTGCGCATGCTTGGCACCGTACTGGGCCGTAATACCGAGGTGGTCCTGCACGACCTGACGCGCCCTGAACACTCGGTGCTGGCCATCGTCAATGGTCATCTCAGCGGCCGCCAGGTAGGCAGTCCGATCCTTGCCGGACCTCGCCATGACCGCGGTTTCGACGCTGTGCTCCACGCCGCCCTGGAAAAGGGCAGCCAGGCGCCGGTGGTGATCGGCAATTACCCGACCCTGGGCCACGACGGCAAAGCCTTTCGCAGCGCCACCGCGGTTTTCCGTGATGCTGCCGGCGAGCCCTTCGCCAGCCTGTGCGTCAACACCGATCTGAGCGGCATCGCCGCTGCGCAGGCCTGCCTGGAGCAACTGCTGGCTACCGCCGAGGACCCTGCCCAGCCCCCGGCACAAACCCCTGACCTGGAACAACTGATGACCCGCATCATCGACGGCGCCCTGCAGGACGCCCGCGTCCGCGGCATACGCTTTGGCAAGGCGCAGAAGCTCGAAGCGGTGCGGCAGATGCACGACGGCGGGCTGTTCATCGTCAAGGGCGCGGTGGAGAAGGCCGCCGCAGCCCTCGGGGTGAGCCGCTATACGGTCTACAACTATCTCGAAGAAATCCGCAACGGATGAGGAATCCCATGCAACTTCCGATCTATCAGGTCGATGCTTTCAGCGACGGCATCTTTGGCGGCAACCCGGCCGCGGTGTGCCCGCTCCAGCACTGGCTGGACGACGCGACCCTGCAGCGCATCGCCGAGGAAAACAACCTCTCGGAGACCGCCTACTTCGTCGCCGAGGGCGAGGGCTACCGGCTGCGCTGGTTCACCCCGGGTACGGAAGTGGACCTGTGCGGCCATGCCACGCTGGCCTCGGCCTGGGTGCTCTTCAACGAACTCGGCGCCACCGAGCAGACCCTGCGGTTCTTCACGCGCAGCGGCGAATTGCGCGTCAGCCGTGACGGGGAGCGCCTGGCGCTGGACTTCCCGCTCAAGGATCCGCAACCGACGCCACTGCCGGAGGGGCTGGCCGAGGCCCTGGGCTGCGAGATTCTGGAACTGCACCGCAGCGACGACTACATCGCCGTGGTGGCCAGCGCCGAGGTGGTCGAAGGACTGCAACCGGACTTCGCGGCGCTGAGCAGTCATGACGTACGGGGTGTGGCCGTGACCGCGCCGGGCGTCGGTGAATTCGATTTCGTCTCGCGCTGGTTCGGGCCGCAGGTCGGGGTCAACGAAGACCCGGTAACCGGCTCGGCCCATACCTCGCTGGCGACCTACTGGTCGCAGCGCCTGGGCAAGACCCGCCTGAACGCCCGCCAGGGCGGGGCACGCCAGGGGCAGTTGCACTGCGAGTTGCCGGGCAACGGCCGGATCATCATCAGTGGACGGGGCGCGCTGTACATGCGCGGCACCTTGTACCTGGGAGTGGCCGAATGAGCTTGCATATCGATACGCCGCTGCTGGAGTCGCGGCCATTGAGCCTGGCGAACGGGCAGCAGATCTGGTTGAAAATGGACGCCCTGCAGCCTTGCGGGTCGTTCAAGCTGCGCGGGATCGGCCTGGCCTGCGAGCATTTTGCCCGCCAGGGCAAGCGCCGCTTCGTCTCCTCGTCGGGCGGCAATGCCGGGATCGCCGTGGCCTACGCCGGGCGCTGCCTGGGTTTGCCGGTCACCGTGGTCGTACCGCAAACCACCACCGAACGCGCGCGCCGGTTGATCCGCCAGGAAAACGCCGAGGTGATCGTCCACGGCAAGCTGTGGCAGGAGGCCAATGAACTGGCGCTGTCGCTGGTGGGCGCCGATGATGCCTTCATCCATCCGTTCGACAACCCGCTGCTCTGGCAGGGGCATGCCAGCCTGGTGGATGAAGTGGCAAAGGCCGGAATGAAGCCCGATGCCGTGGTCGTGGCGGTCGGCGGCGGCGGCCTGCTGTCGGGCGTCGGTGAAGGATTGCGGCGCAATGGCTGGTCCGATGTGCCGGTTTTCGCGGTGGAAACCCGCGGCGCTGCATCCCTGGCGGCGGCCATGGACAAGGGCGAACTGGTCAGCATCGACAGCATCGCTTCCGTGGCCACCAGCCTTGGCGCCAAGCGAGTGTGCGACGAGGCGTTCCGGATCAGCCAGCAGATGAACGTGATCAGCCACGTGGTCAGCGACGTTCAGGCGCTGGATGCCTGCGAACGCTTCCTCTCCGATCACCGCGTGCTGGTCGAACCGGCCTGTGGCGCCGCCCTGGCCCTGGCCTATGCTCCGAGCGAAGCGCTACGCCGGTATCGGCGCGTGCTGGTGGTGGTATGCGGCGGCGTCACGGCATCCATCGAACAGATCCGCGAATGGCGCAACGCCGCGGACTGACCGCCTGTCGGTACTGATCCCGGCCCGGACAAACCTTCCCCGGCCGCATTCGCTCTCACCTCCACGAACCTGACGTTTTCCGTTCCGTGGAGGTGTTCCGATGTCGACGAAAAAACACGATCAGTTCAGCATGCAAAACCCGCTGACCCAATACCCGCAGCCGCCGTTTCCGGCCCAGGGACAGCCGGCGCCAGGGCTGGATGCGAAGATGAATCCCGAACCGGACCACGGCGAGGCGACCTACAAGGGCTTCGGTCGCCTGGCCGGGCGCAGGGCGCTGATCACCGGTGCCGACTCGGGCATCGGTCGCGCGGTGGCCATTGCCTTTGCCCGCGAGGGGGCGGATATCGCGCTCAATTACCTGCCGGTCGAACAGGCCGACGCGAGGGAAGTGGTCAAGCTGATCGAGGCGGAGGGCCGTCGCGCCGTCGCCATTCCCGGCGACCTCAAGGACGAGCAGTTCTGCAAAAGCCTGGTGGACCAGGCCCATGAGCAACTGGGCGGCCTGGACATCCTGGTCAACGTGGCCGGCAAGCAGGTGGCGCGCAAGGACGTAGGGCAGGTCAGCAGCGAGCAGTTCGACGCGACCATGAAGACCAATGTCTACGCACTGTTCTGGCTTTGCCAGGCGGCCGTGCCCTTGATGCCGGCGGGGGCGACCATCATCAACACCGCCTCGATCCAGTCCTACCAGCCTTCGGCGACGCTGCTGGACTACGCGACGACCAAGGCGGCCATCGTTGCCTTCACCAAGGCCCTGGCCAAGCAGGTGGTCGAGCGCGGTATCCGGGTCAATGCGGTAGCGCCTGGGCCGATCTGGACGGTGCTGCAGCCCAGCGGCGGCCAGCCTGCGGAAAAGATCCCGCATTTCGGCGAGCAGGTGCCGATGAAACGGCCCGGCCAGCCGGCCGAATGCGCCCCCTTGTACGTGCTGCTGGCGTCGCAGGAATCGAGCTATATCACCGGGGAGGTGTTCGGGGTGACCGGGGGCAATCCGTTGCCGTGAGGCGGATGGTTCCAGGGCCGCCTGGCGGTCCTGGAACCCGATGGCTCAGATCTCCCGGAGGAACTCCGATACCAGCGCCAACCCTTGCTCCATCACCTGCCGATCATTGGCAAAGCCAATGCGCACATACCCCTCGATATCCAGGGCACTGCCCGGTGTGAACATCACCTCCTTGGTCTCCAGCAGCTTCACGCAGAACGCTCGTGACGGCATGTCCACGTCGATCTTGAGCAGGGCAGTGGTACCGGCCCTGGGCTTGACCCAGGACACCCGCGGTTCGTTCTCCACCCAGGCCTCCAGCAGTGCCAGGTTCTCCCGGGTGATGGCGTGGGCGCGATCGAGAATGTACCGGCGGTTCTCCAGGGCGATGCAGGCGAAGTGATCGTCGAGCATGCCGACGCTGATCGTGTTGTAGTCGCGATGGATCGACACGGCATGGATCAGCGCCTGCGGCGCGACGATCCAGCCCAGGCGCAGCCCGGCCAGGGAGTAGGTCTTGGACATGCTCGCGGTACTGATGCCTTTCTCGTACAGGTCGGCGATCGATACGGTGAAACCATCGCCATGCTGGTCGGTACCGCGATAGACCTCGTCGCACAGGAGCCAGGCGTCCACCGAGCGGGCGATCTCGACGACCTCTTCGAGCAGCGCCCGGTCCATCAGCGAACCGGTCGGGTTGTTCGGGTTGTTCAGGGCGATGCCCCTGGTATTGGCCCTGACCATACCGCGCAACTCGTCGGGATCGGGAAGGAAAGCGTTTTCTTCGCGCAGGCGCAGGATCGACACCTCGGCACCGTAGCTCTGCGGAATCGAATAGTGCTGCTGGTAGGTGGGTGCGACCGACACCACATGGTCGCCAGGCTCCACCAGGGTTTCATAGACCAGTGCGTTGGCGCCGATGGCGCCGTGGGTAACGATCACGTTGTGCCGTTGCTGATTGTCGTAGAGCGAGGCAATCAGGTCGCGCAGGCGCTCAGAGCCTTCGATGGCGCCGTAGGTCATCTTCATCGGCAGCAATTCGCCGAGGATGGTCCCGCTCTTGCCGGCGAACTCCAGCAACTGGCCGATGGTTATGGAGTCGACGCAGGTCTCCGCCAGGTTGTAGCGGCACTGGGTCTCATAGGCGTTCATCCAGATCTCGACACCAAATTCCTTGATCTTCATAAGGTTGTCTCGCTTTCTTGAAGCAGGTTGGTAGGACCCGGGTAAAGCCATTTATAGCCTTAAAGTCTACCGTAGACAACAAATCTCTTTGAAAGAACAACGCGTACCCTGTGGGAGCGGGTTCACCCGCAATTGCGATGGTGAATTCACCATTGCAATCGCGGGTAAACCCGCTCTCACATAATCTCTTGAAAATCAATGAGCTATAGGAGCACTCTCACGCAAAAGCTTGACCCATTTGAACACCGTCGCCCGCCCCAGGCCCAGAACGCTGGCCACGTAGTCGGCAGCGCTGCGCCCCTCGAAAGCCCCTTCGGCATACAGGGCTTCGACCAGCGCGCGCTTGTCCTTCATCCCCAGGAGGCTCAGCGATAGCTGACGCTCGGCGAGCCAGGCGTGGAGAAAGGTGTTGATGCGCTCCTGCCAGTCGTCGCGGAACAGCGCTTCCGGCTGGGGCAGCAGGCGACTGACCTGGAAAAAGGCGTTCAGTGCCTCGCGGGCCTGGTCCAGCACCGAGAAATTCAGGTTGATGCACAACAATGCCTCGGCCTTGCCTGCCTCATCGCGCAGCACGCTGGTGATGGAACGGATTTTCTGGCCGTTCGAGTTGAGCTTTTCATAGGGGCCGAGGCTGGATGCCTGGTCGAAGTCACCGGGCAGTTCGTCCAGCGCCGAATCGTCGCCAAGCTGGCGCTTGGAGAAGTTGTTGGCGATATGCACGACCGTCTGGCTGGCCAGATCGTGAACGATCACCTCCGCGTGGGGGAACAGCAGGGTGGCGATGCAGTCGGCAATGGTCTTGTAGTTGTCCAGTTTCTTCATGGGGGGGACGGTGGCGTGTGCAAAAAGGGCAACCATCATAGCCCCCGGGCAAAAAAGATGAACCTCGGGCCAAGCCTTCGGCTCAGAACAGTTAGCGACACCTAAACAGGTTGCAACACCAGAACCGGAACTGAAGCGAGGATTCAACGATGAATACACTGTTGCGTAGCGCGGGCTTTGCCCTGGCTTTCACCCTGGCGGGCGCGGTGCATGCCGCCCAGGATGCCGATGACTTCGTCGAGGACGCCTCGGCCAAGGGCGTCGCCGAGGTGGAAGCGGCCAAGCTGGCCCAGGAGAAAGGCACCGCAGCGGATGTGAAATCCTTTGCGGCGATGATGCTCAAGGACCACGGCGCGGCCAACGAGAAGCTGAAATCCCTGGCCGCAAGCAAGAAGCTTGAAGTGTCGAGCGACGCCGACCTGATCGACAAGGCCAAGGCCATGATCCTGGAACTGCGCGGCGCCAAGTCGTTCGACCAGGCCTATGCCAACAACCAGGTCAACGCCCATGAAGCGACCATCAAGCTATTCGATGACTACGCGAAGGATGGCAAGGACGCGGAACTGAAGGCATTCGCCGCCGAGACCCTGCCCACCCTGAAGGCTCACCTGGAAAAAGCCCGCCAACTGGCTGCAGCCCATGGCGGCAGTTCGGTAGGTTCGGGGGCGACCACCCGCGATGCGACCGATCCGGTGGTGCCTGGTCCAGGCGGCGTTCCGACCACCCCTAAAGACCATTCGGAAACGACCAAGCCTTAAGCTACCAAGGGCCGCTTCGCGGCCCTTTTTCTCAGGAGAACCCGCATGCCCGATCACGACATGCCACCCGGCCAGTTGGAACCGTCAAGACCGCAGGTCGAGATTCCCGACGAGCACGACAAGGCACCGGATCCGGACGCCGACCCCTCGCTTGGCGACGAGCAGGAGGAACCCAGGGGCGTGCCGGCCAGTGACCCCGAGTCCGGCGCCTAGCGCCCTAGCGCCCCAGCACCGCCCGCACCGTCTCTTGCAACACCTCGAACGCCACCGGCTTGTCGACATGGGCATTGAACCCTGCCGTCAGCGCCTCGGCCTTGTCCTGGCTGGCGCCGAAGCCGGTCAGCGCAACCACGGGCAGCGCGTTGAAGCGTGAGTCGGCGCGTATCCGGCCTATCAGCTCCAGCCCGTTCATCACCGGCATGCCGAGGTCGGACAACACCAGGTCGAAGACGCTATCGCCGTCCAGCCGCTCCAGCGCCTCGAGCCCGTTGCTTGCCAGGGTCACCTCGGCGCCTTCCAGCTCCATCAGCGCTTTCATGATTTCAAGAATGTCCTCGGAGTCATCGACGATCAGTACCTTGAGCCCGCTGAAATCGCCCGGTGTCAGGTCGAGCTCGCCGACCATTGGCTGTTCGTCACGGCTGTAGTGCGGCAGCCAGACGCTGAAGGTCGCACCCAGTCCCAGCCCGGCAGACCTGGCCTCGACCCGGCCGTGATGCGCCTCCACCAGCTCGCGCACCAGCGCCAGGCCGATGCCCAGGCCGCCACGGTTCTGCCCGTGGCGGTGCTCCGGCACCTGGCCGAAGAGGTCGAAGATCAGCGGCAACGATTCGGCGGCGATACCCTGGCCGGTGTCCTGCACGTCGAATCGCACATGGCTGCCTTCATCTACCAGGCGCAGGCAGATGCGACCGCCGGCATCGGTGAATTTCAGGGCGTTGTTCAGCAGGTTCCAGATGATCTGTTCGATACGCACCGGGTCGGCGTCGATCACCAGGGGTTCCTGGGCATCCTCGGGCAATTGCAGTTCGATAAGGATACGTTCCTCGGCCGCGTCGTCCTTGGCCACCGCGGCAATATCGCTGAGCAATTGCTGGAGCAGCACCGGCCCGCGGTTGAGCTTGAGCTTGCCGGTATTGATCCGGGACAGGTCGAGCAGGTCGTCGATGATCCGCGCCTGGCTGCGTACCGCGCCAAGGATGGTATCCAGCGCCCGCCCGGCCACGGCATTGCCGCGCACCAGGGGCAGGCGGGTCATCAGTTCGCCGTTGAGCTGGATCAGGTTGAGCGGGTGCTTGAGCTCATGGGACATGACCGCGAAAAACTCGTCCTTGAGCTTGCTGGTGTTACGGCTCTGCTGCAGTTGCCAGACCTGCTCGGACTCCTGGCGCTTCTTGTCGGTGACATCCCGGCCGATCTTGGCGAAGCCGTGCTGGCCGTTGTGCAGGGCGGTGGTCACGCCGCTGCAGAAGAAGCGACTGCCGTCCTTGCGCTGCAACCAGCGCTCGTCGTCGGCACGGCCATCCCTGCGGGCCAGGCGCAGTTCTTCCTGGAGCACGCCGTTTTCCCGGTCTTCGGGCAGGAAGATCAATTCGGCGCTGCGGCCCAGTACGTCTTCCTCGCTGTAGCCGAAGGTGCGTTCGGCGCCGCGGTTCCAGGTGGTGATCAGGCCCTGGGCATCCATGGTCAGGATGATGAAGTCCTGGGTGCTTTCGGCCGCCAGGCGCAGGCGTTCCTCGCCTTCGCGCACGCGCTCCTCGGCCTGGCGCCGCTCGGTGATATCGATGAAGGTCAGTACGGCGCCGTCGATCAGGTCCTCGGTGGTGCGGTAGGGCAGCAGCCGGGCGATATACCAGCGACCATCGGTGCTTGGCACCTCGCATTCGATGATGCGCAGCGACTCGAAGGCGGCCACTGCGTCATCGGCCATGCCCGGGTAGTCGAGGCGATGGGTGATGTCGAGCAGCGAGCGGCCGGTGTCCGAGGGAATGATGCTGAAGATCTCGGTGGCCCGCGGCGTGTAGGACTTGATGCGCATGCGCCGATCGACGAACACCGTGGCGATATCGGTGGAGGCGATCAGGTTCTGCAGGTCGTCGTTGATCTTGCCGGTTTCCTCGACCTTGCTCTTGAGTTCCTGGTTGACCGTGATCAGCTCTTCGTTGATCGACTGCAGCTCTTCCTTGCTGGTTTCCAGCTCCTCGGTGGTGGAGCGCAGCTCTTCGTTGATGGCCTGGAGTTCTTCGTTGGAAGCCTTCAGCTCTTCGGTGGAGGTCTCGGATTGCTCCACGGTGGCCTGCAATTGCTCCTTGGTCCGGTGCAGCTCGCCTTCAAGCTGGGAGAGCACGCTGTCCTTGCCGTCGTCGCGGATACTCTTGACTTCGGCACTCATGGTTTCCTCGACCTCGTCGAACAGTACCAGGACGAAGTCGGCATCCAGGTCGCGGAATGGCCGGGCCACCATGTTCACGTAGTAACTGCGCCCCTCGCGCTCGAGCTGCACGCGCCGCGCCTCGATGCTCTTGCCGGTCTGGAAGGCCTGGAACAGCGCAGTACGCAGCTCCAGGCGCAGTTCAGGCAGCACCTGCACCAGAAGATTGTGCGACGGTTCGCCGCCGACATAGCGCAGGAAGCGCCCGGCGCGATCGGACATGTGCACGATGTCCGAGTCCTGGTTGACCACCACGCTGGGCGGGCCGTACTGCTCCAGTACGCGCTGGTGGACCTCGGCGAAGGACACCTTGCGCCGCTCCAGGTTGCGCTCGACATTGGGCAAGGAAAACCCGGTGAAGGCGTTGAGGGGCAGGGCAGGGGTCGGTCTTCCCAGGCTGGAACTGGCCTTGGCCCGGTAGATCCGGTTCTTCTTGTCCACGGGGGTGAACAGGTCGAGGCAGACGTCCGCCGATTCCGAACTGCCGAGGAACAGGTAGCCACCCGGGGCCAGGGCGAAGTGGAACATCTGCAGGATGTCCGCCTGGACCTGCCGGTCGAGGTAGATGAGCAGGTTGCGGCAACTGATCAGGTGCAGCTTGGAGAAAGGTGGGTCGCGCAGCAGGTTGTGCAGGGCGAACAGCACGCGCTCGCGGATTTCCTTCTTGACCCTGAAGTGGGTCTGCTCCTTGGCGAAATGCTGGCGCAGGCGTGCCGGCGGTATATCGGTGACCACCGCCTCGGGATAGACCCCGGCCCGGCCGACGCCGATGGCATGTTCATCGATGTCGGTGGCGAACACCTGGAACTTGTGGCTGGCATGGCTGAAGTCGAGATGATCGGCCAGCAGCATGGCGATGGAGTAGGCCTCCTCGCCGGAAGAACAGCCTGCCGACCAGGCCCGTACCGTGGGGTCGGTTTCGCCGGTGAGCTCGAACAGGCGCGGAATGATTTCCCGCTCCAGCGCTTCGAAAGCCTCGCGGTCGCGGAAGAAGTTGGTCACGCCGATCAGCATGTCGTCGAGCAGGGCGCGGGCTTCCTCGGTATTGACGTTGAGGAAGTCGCGATAGGCCGGCAGGTCGCTCAGGCGGTTGACCTGCATGCGCCGCTCGATCCGGCGCAGTACGGTGGCCCGCTTGTAATGCTTGAAGTCATGGCCGGTGCGGGCGCGCAGGATGATGATGATCTCGCGCAGGGCGGCATCGGCGGCGCGCTCGTCCTCGGCGGTTTCGGGATTGTGCAGCGGCGCCTCGATCTCTTCGCCCAGCGGCAACTCGATGCTGCGCATGTTTTCCCACAGTTCCACCAGCTTTTGCGGCATGTCCACCACCGGCAGGACGAAGTCCACCTGGCCAGTGGCGATGGCGTTGTGCGGCATGCTTTCGTATTCGGCATCGTCCAGGGACTGGGCCAGGGTCACCCCACCCTGTTCCTTGACCCTCACCAGCCCGGCGCTGCCGTCGTTGCCGGCACCGGACAGGACGATGCCGATGCTGCGATGACGATGGGCGTCGGCCATGGTGCGGAAGAACACATCGATGGCGATATGTCGCGGCTGGCCACTGGGCCGCTCGGTAACGCGCAGGTAGCCGTCGAGCATTTCCAGCTGCATGGCAGGGGAGATCAGGTAGACGTGGTTGGGCTCGATCGGGGTGGGCTTGGTCACCTGCTGCACGGGCATGCGCGTGACCTTCTGCAGGATGCGGTCGGCGCTGCTCTCGTGTTCAGCCGAAAGGTGCATCACCACCACGAAAGCCATGCCGCTTTCATTGGGCATTTCTTCGAAGAAATGCAGCAGCGCGGCCAGCCCGCCTGCGGAAGCCCCCAGGCCAACGATGGGGAATGGCAGGAAACTGGGCAGGGAAGTGTAGGGCGTCTCGGCCTGTAGCGTCTCGTCGGGTTTGTTCATTCCTAATGCTCTGCTGACGCGTGATGACCTGCCATTGAAGGATTGGACAGCCACGGTGCTGCCGTCCTGGCGCAAGCGCCGAACTTTACCGCATAAAACCTGCGCGCAGGGCTCAAGTGCGGGGTGTTTCGCCAAGCTGCGCGCGAACCTGTTCGAGATCGTTCTCGATCGTGCTCAGTTGCATGTCCACGTGTTCTGCTGCCCTGGTCATATAACTGACCTGGGCTTGCAGGCGCTTGAGGCCTTCAAGGTGGGCAGCGATTGCGTCGCCCAGTCGTGCGCCTTGCAGTAATTGCCTTGTCCGTAGGGGTTCGTTGGGCAAACTCATCGGAGATTTCCTTGGCAGATTTAGGTTCGGTTTATTTTTTGACCCTTGGCATGGGCGGATGGTTGCTTGCCGTTTGCAGTCTCTGAACTGAAGATGAAACTTGAATCATTTAGTTACATTAACACGACTTTTTCACAAGCTCCGCTATAACATAACCCGCGCACCCAGCCCCAAGAACCGGTCGATAAGCCTTCCCGGAGTTCCCGTATTCACATGAGCGCCAAACCAGCCAGCACGGACGGGCAGTTCGAGGAAACACCGCGCTTTCAACAAGCCTCCCTGCATACCCTTCGCCTGGCCCGCCTGGTCCAGGGCTCGACATTGACTGCGGCGCTGCTGTGGCTCGGCGCACTGTTTATTGGCGTATTCGATCCGGCAAGCCAATGGGTAGTGGTGCTGGCCATGAATGCGGCGGCCCTGGTGCTGTTGGCAGCAGCAGGACGTTCAGCCTGGGCCGTGGCCAGATGGCGCGCCGAAGCCATCGGTCACCAAGCCGTGCGCCTGGCCCTGTGGAGCGCTTCGGACAATCCCGACGATCCGCCCCTCAGTGCACTGGAACGCGGCCTGTTGCGCATTGGCCTGGCAGGACGGCGCCAGTTGCAGCGCCTGGGCAGCGAAGCGCTGTGGCTTGCAGGCTTGGCGGTACTGGCGCTGGTAATGGTCGCCAGTGCCTGGCGCCTCGACCTGCCGGCGCCGGCCGCGGCGGGTCAACTGCACTGGCTCGCGGGCGGTGTGCTGGCCCTGGCGGCGTTTGCCTTGGTGGTGGCGGAGCGTCATCTGGCCAGCGAGAACCCGGTCGTGTGGCCGGAAGCCGCGGACCTGGCGGCACAGATCCGCTGGTTGGTGGCCGTGCAGGTGCTATCGATCGCCTGCCTGCTGTTTACAGGCGGCGAGCGGCTGTGGCCGGTACGCCTTGCGGTGCTGACCGGCCTGTTGCCGGGCGCCCTGGCCATGGAACTGATCCTGCGCGCGCTGTTTTCCGTATTTAGCCCCAGGCGCGCCGGGCAGGAACCACGCCTGCTGGCCCGCAGCCTGGTGTGCGGCCTGTTGCAATGGCCGCCACGCCCGCTGGCGTTCCTGCGTCACGAGCTGCACCAGCGTTTCGGCATCGACCTGCGTCAGGTCTGGGCCTTCGACTTCATGCGCCGTGCCGCGTTGCCGGTGCTGGCCTTGGTCGCCATGGTGGGCTGGCTGTTGACCGGAGTGACGCAGATCGCGATGGACAATCGCGGCATCTACGAGCGCTTCGGCAACCCGGTCGAGGTGTGGCAACCCGGGCTGCATCTCGGTTTGCCCTGGCCGCTGGGCAGGGTCCTGGTGGTCGACAATGGCCAGGTCCACGAACTGGCGACCAGCGGCGACGCTGCACTGGCCGACCCGCTGGCCGATGCGGAAGGCCCGGCGCCCGCCGCGGCGAACCGTCTGTGGGATGCCAGCCATATCAGCGAGAATGCCCAGGTTATCGCGGGCGACGGGGGCGGCCGGCAGAACTTCCAGATCGTCAATATGGACGTGCGCTTCATCTATCGCATCGGCCTGGACGACCGCGCCGCGCTGGCCGCGACCTATCACAGCACCGACGTCGCCATGCTCCTGCGCACCATCGCCAACCGTGTGCTGGTTCGCGATTTTGCCAGCCGGAGCCTAGATGGCGTGCTCGGCGCCGAGCGGCAGGCGCTTGGCCAGGATATAGGCGCGGCCGTCCAGGCGGATCTGGATCGCCTGGACAGCGGCGTGCAGGTTCTCGTCACCTCGGTGGAGGCAATTCATCCGCCAGCAGGCGCGGCCAATGCCTACCACGGCGTCCAGGCTGCACAGATCACCGCCCAGGCCCTGATCGCCCGTGACCGAGGCAAAGCCACCGAACAAAGCAGCCAGGCATGGACCAAGGCGACCGGCCTTGACCACCAGGCCACCTCCAGCGCCCATGAAACCGAAGCCAGGGCGCGAATCGCCGAGCTGCGCTTCAGCGCCGAACGCAGCGCCTGGCAGCAGGCAGGACAGGCCTTTGTCCTCGAACAGTACCTGGACCATCTGGCCAAGGGCCTGGGCAAGGCCAGCAGCCTGATCATCGACCACCGCCTCGGAGCTGCGCAGGCCCCGACCCTGGACCTGCGCAGCTATGCATTCCCCGTGGACCCCACTGCGGGCCCGGGCACAGGCAAACCCGCAACCCGACCTGACCAGGAGCGTGCCCATTGAGCCACGATCACGCCGATCACTCCCATGCCCATGGCTGCGGCCAGGATCATGCCCATGACCACGCGCATGAACGAGCCGCCACCGGGCCGACCTGGCGCCGCCTGCTGGTGGCGGGATCACTGGCTTTGGTCATGCTCGCCGCCGCTTGCCTGGTGCAGGTACGCACCGGCGAGGCCACGGTAGTGACCCGTTTCGGCAACCCCGCACGCGTTCTGCTCGAGCCCGGCCTGGCCTGGCGCTGGCCGCTGCCGTTGGAGAACACCGTGCCGGTGGACCTGCGCCTGCGTACCACTTCGAGCGGCTTGCAGGACGTCGGCACCCGGGACGGCCTGCGCATCATTGTCCAGGCCTATATCGCCTGGCAGGTGGAGGCCACGCCGCAAAGCGTCAAGCGCTTCATGCGCGCGGTGCAGAACCAGCCCGACGAAGCCGCGCGGCAGATCCGCACGTTGGTCGGCTCGGCGCTGGAAACCAGCGCCAGCGGCTTCGAACTGGCCGACCTGGTCAACGTCGATGCGAGCAAGGTGCGCCTCGACGCCTTCGAGCAGCGCCTGGGCGAACAGATCACTGGCCAGTTGCGCGACACCTATGGGGTCAAGGTGGTGCAAGTGGGCATCGAGCGCCTGACCCTGCCCAAGGTCACGCTGGAAGCGACGGTTGACCGGATGCGTGCCGAGCGCGAAACCATCGCCACCGAGCGCACCGCCGAAGGCAAGCGCAAGGCCGCCGAGATCCGCTCCGCCGCTGAACGCGATGCACGCATCATCGAAGCTGACGCCAGCGTCAAGGCTGCGGATATCCAGGCTCGCGCCCAGGTCCAGGCCGCACAGATCTATGGCAAGGCCTACGCCGGTGCGCCCGAGCTGTACAACCTGCTGCGCTCGCTGGATACCCTGGACAACCTGGTCAATCCGGCCACGCGCCTGGTCCTGCGCACCGACGCCGCGCCGTTCCGCGTGCTGGTGGACGGTCCGCCAGCAGGAGCGAGGCCATGAGCAAGCGAGGGCAGGGGAGTGCCGCGCCCTGGCTGCAGGCCGGACGCATCGGTTTCATCGCGGTGTACGGGGTGACCTTGCTGGCGGCGCTGGGCTGGCTGTTCGGTAATGTCCGCGAGATCGGCCCGGAAAGCCGTGCGGTGGTCCTGCGCCTGGGCGCCGAGCTGCGCATCCAGAATGCCGGGCTGCTGCTGGCCTGGCCACGGCCGTTCGAGCAGGTACTGATGCTGCCATCGGCTGGGCGCGTCACCGAGCGCCGGGTCGAACTGCTGCTGCGCTCGGAAGCGGCGGTCAAGGCCGATCACGATGTGAAGCTGGCCGGCGATGCCACGGCCGGCTCCGGCTATCTGCTGACCGGTGACGCCGGCATCGTGCAACTGGACGTGCGGGTGTTCTATCAGGTCAACGAACCCTATGCCTTTACCCGGCAGGGCACTCATGTCGAGACGGCGCTTGATCGCCTGGTGGAGCGCAACGCCGTACAGATCTGCGCCTCGCGAGACATGGATACCATCCTGGTCGCCCGCCCCGAACTGGTCGGCACCGACAGCCAGCTTGCCGAACGCCGCGAGCGTTTGCGTGGCGACCTGCAGCACGGCATCAACCGCAGCCTGGCGGCGCTCAAGGCCGCCGGCACCGACCTGGGCATCGAGGTGGTCCGGGTCGATGTGCAATCGGCCTTGCCCCAGCCAGCCGTCAATGCCTTCAACTCGGTACTGACGGCCAGCCAGTTGGCCGAGCAGGAAGTGGCCGGCGCCCGCACCGACGCCGCCCGCCGCCTGCAGGAGGCCACGCAGAACGCCGACCGCACCGTGCAGGTGGCCGAAGCCGAAGCGCGGGAACGCCTGTCCCGCGCACAGGCCGCGACTGCGACCATCGTCGGCCTCGGTCAGCAGGACGACCCGGGCCTGATGCTGCGCCTCTATCGCGAGCGGGTTCCGGCGATCCTCTCCCGAGCAGGCTCGGTGACCCTGGTCGATCCGCAGGACAGCGGTCGTCTGATCCTCGACGGTCCCAAACCTTGATCAAAGGACTCCAATGAGCGCCCATCACCACCATCACGGCCACGACCATCACCACCATGGCCACCTGCATCTGGGCACCGGCCTGCTGTCCGGGGACGAGCGCCGCCAGGCCGCACGGCAACTGAGCCTGGCCATGATCGCCCTGGGCCTGCTTGGCCTGGGCCTGCTCTGGCGCTGGCTGGCTCCGGGGCAGGACAGCGTGGCCGATGTATTGCTCGGCATAGCCTCGCTGCTGGTGGCAGTACCGGTGTTGCGCTCGGCCTGGCATAGCCTGCTGCACCCGAGCCTGCACGGGATCACCGACCAATTGATCGCCCTGGCCATGCTCGGCGCCTGGGCCACCGGTGACCTGGCCACTGCGGCACTGTTGCCGATCATCATGATCCTCGGCCACGTGCTCGAAGAGCGCAGCATGCTGGGCTCGCAGGAGGCCATCGAAGCCCTGGGACGCCTGACACGCAGCCAGGCGCGCCTGCTCGATGCCAGTGGCCAGGTGCGCGAAGTTGACAACGCCAGCCTGGTACCGGGAGACCTGGTGGAAATACGCGCCGGTGACCGGGTGCCTGCCGACGGGCAGGTACTGGAAGGCCAGGCCAGCCTCGATAACTCGCCGATCACCGGTGAGGCACTGCCCCAGGAAGTCGGGCCAGGAGCGGACATCCACGGTGGCGCGATCAACCTCGACGGGTTCTTGAAAGTGCGCATCAGCCGGGTCGGCAGCGACTCGACCCTGGGCAAGGTGATCGCCCTGATGCAACGCGCCGAGCAGGCTAAGCCGCCGATCACCCGGTTGCTTGAGCGATATGCCGGTCGCTACCTGCTCCTGGTATTGCTGATCGCCGCGGCTACCTGGTTCATCACCAGCGATGCCCAGGCCATGCTGGCGGTGCTGGTAGCGGCCTGTCCCTGCGCGCTGGTGCTGTCGGCTCCGGCCACGGCGATTGCCGGCATCGCCGTGGCGGCGCGGCACGGCATCCTGATTCGCGGCTCGGCGTTCCTCGAAGAACTGGCGGACCTGTCGTCCCTGGTGATCGACAAGACCGGCACCCTGACCCATGGCTCGCTGCACCTGCAGCGCATCATCCCGGCGGGCAGCGAACACCCGGACAGTGAAATCATCGAGCTGGCCGCCGGTCTCGGGGCAGCGAGCAGTCATCCGGTGAGCCGCGCATTGGCGCGCCTGGTGCCTCACCAGCAATTGCCGACGCTGAGCGACGTGCATGAACGCCAGGGCTTCGGCGTGGTTGCCAGGACGAAGCGGGGAGAGGCCGCACTGGGTCGCCCGGAACTGTTCGCGCAACTGGGCATCGCCATTCCGCCGATTCCGGAACACGACGGCCCTATCGCCGGCCTCGCCCTGGAGCGCCGCTTCATCGCCTGGCTGCTGCTCGCCGACACGCTACGGCAGGAGGCCCCGCAAGCACTGGCGCAACTGCGTGAGCTGGGCCTGCACCGGCAACTGCTGCTGACCGGCGACCGGCAAAGCGTTGCCGAAGCGGTTGCGCAGCAGGCCGGTATTACCCAGGTAGTCGCCCAGGCGCTGCCCGAGGACAAGCTGCATCACGTCAACCGCGAATTACAGGCCGGCTTCCGGCCCATGGTGGTGGGTGACGGCATCAACGACTCGCTGGCACTGAAGGCTGGTGCAGTGGGCGTGGCAATGGGGGCGGGCGGGGCGGATATTGCCCTGGCAGCGGCGGATATCGTACTGATCAACGGCGATCTGCGCCGGCTGGGCACCTGCGTGCGCTTGAGCAGGGAATGTCGGCGCACATTGCAGTGGAACGTGGTGATCGGCCTCGGCTGGACCCTGGCGATAGTGGTGGCAGCGGCCTTTGGCCTGCTCGGCGCAGCAGGCGCGATGATCGCGGCGTTGCTGCACAACCTGAGTACCTTGCTGGTGCTGGGGAATGCCGGGCGGTTGTTGCGGTTCGACGAGACAGGCGTGGAGAGTGGGTCTTGAGGGCTAGTGTTTATATAACTCAATTAAATATTCATTTAGTTTAGTTATAAGTCGGATGAATATCAGTCCGGCAGGGCACGAACCAGCCAGACGGTCAGGCCGCCGCTTTCCGGATCCTCGGCAACATGATCCAGCACCACGAAACCATGGCTTTTCAACAATGCCCGGTACTCCTGCGGATCAAGGCTGGCGTGATACAGCGTCTCGCCTTCGAGTTCGCCAAGGGCCTCGCCATGGCTGGGGCCACTGGTGAACATCAGCAATGCACCGGGCGCCGCGTGGCGTTTGAACACCTGAAACATCCGGCGCTGGTCCTCGTGCACCAGATGAAAGAAGCTGTTCCAGGCCAGGATGCCGGCAAACTGGCGGTTCAGCGCTACGCTGCGCATATCCCCGTGAATCCATCGATGCCCGGCAAAACGCTCGCTGCACAAGGCGATCATTTGCCTCGAAGAATCCACGCCGGTCAACCCATGGCCGGCTTCGATCAGATAGCGCGCCACGGGCTGGCCGGAACCGCAGCCAAGGTCGAGGATGGCCGAGCACGGAGGCAGCAGTGAATGAAAACGTTCGATCCATTTGCGTTCGATCAATCGATCGCCACGCAGACGACTCCAGGTTCGGGCATGGCGTTCGTAAAGTTCGATGATGCGCTCGGCGGATGGGTGGTGCGGCATGGATGGCAATCCTGGATCGATGCAGGGTTTGAAATGTAGTGCAGGGTTGGGCTGATTGGAAGGCATGAAGGTTCGTATAATGTATATTATGTTAAATTAAATGCAATGTCAGAAATGACATGCTCCTGCCGATGCTGGGTATCTTTCACCTCGGCCACCGCAGGTGATCAAGATGTCCTTTGACCGAAGGCTTATGCGCTAGGTCAAACAGGATCGCTAAGTCGTGCGGGATAACCTGCTCCTTAGAGGCTGCCAACTCGCTCAGTGTCCACCATCTTACGTCACGTACGACCTCGCGCTCCTGATCACTCCATAGCGCTCTCGAACACAGCTCATCCTTCACGCGAACCACGTAATAGTGTTCAACGGCGAGAACCTCCTCACCATCTGGCATCTGCCAGGGGAACTCCCTGTGTGCCACACAATGTCCAACAGTCCGTGTCATGACGCCAGTCTCCTCATGAAGCTCACGAATGGCTGCGTCCTCAAAGGACTCGTCGTCTCGCAAACTTCCACCGGGAGTAGCCCAATAGCTCCTGCCCGCCAAGAGACCACTGTCGTAACGAATGTTGAAGAGCAGCAGCCGCCCCTTGTCACTGATCAGCAAAATGCGGGCAGATAACCGGCGTCGCTGCATTTCCCCTCCCATAAACTATTCAATCACACCCAGCACATCACTACCCCGCATCCGCCGAACTTCAAGCACGAAATCAGCAATGTCTGGGACGGCATAATCAACCACGAGCTCCACAACGTTTTTAACCGGTTTCCCAGACCGCTTAACCGGATAATCAAGCACTCGGCGGAAAATGTCAGTACCACGTCGATGCGGCATGGGCCAAGTGTTCCCCGAATTCATATGGCACAGCCAGATGCTTTCCGCATAGGCCGGGATGAATCTCGCTGAATCCAGCGTAAGAACATCGTGTTCGAGCCTGCGGTAATCGCGAGCACCGAGCAGACGATGCAACCTAGCTTCTTCAGCCCAGAAGAAGACCTTATTGTTGATCAACTCATACCATTGACGTGGCGTCGTTCCATCTGTGAGTGCCTGAAGCAAACGTCCTTCAGGCATAGGCTTCTGATCGCGGAGCACAATATCAAACGGGTCACCTGGCCTCACATTCATTTTCTCACTGCGATGCTCGCTCTCGAATGAAACGCGGTCATCACCCTTAACTGAAAGATGGTCAAGGACTGCCGTCGCGCTCATCAATCCACGCGCGCGGATGCTATCCCAAGCTCCCCGCTCCGCCATGTGATAAACCCGCGGGTAAAGCTCAATCAACATGTCGACATCCATGCTTCACCTCCTCCCTGAGCGTGCAGTCCAATTCCGTCGATCAATCAAGGAACGTAAATCGCTGGGATCCGGGTCGCGTGTAAACCTTGTATTTATGAGCGAAACTGGAGCTTGCGATATACGTTCAAGTTCCTCCACAAATTTGATCGTTTCAGGATCCAACTGCTCGAATCGCCTGGCATTACGGTTACTCGCCTTGAGGTAATCCGCAAAGGTCAAAACAATGTCGGTGGGCGCATTGAGCGCGCACGCTTTTCGGAATTGATCCCACTCAAACCAACCAACTCGCCGATTGCGACGAGTTGTCGAAGTCTTCTCAGCGGTGTTTAACGCTTGAGCATCCAGGCCCGCCTTGCGTGCAATTTCATCAAAATTCGTTGCATGCTTGAGCCTCCCTGACGTGTGTCCCTGGTCTCCATCTGGGTCACCAACACGAATGGGCATCGGTCGGATAACCATTAGAATTTTACGAATCCTGCTGGGTGAGATGCCGGCCTCCGCAATGCAGCCTGCAACGTTCGTGTCTCTGGACGTGACGTGCGGATAATCGCCATGGAAAATACTCAAGCCACTACCTTGAGTACCCTCAAGCAAAATGGAGTGACCGCTGCGATAGGCCTCCTCCAAGCGGTCGGAGGTGCATCCATGGTAATTACCCAAGACACCTACATAGGGGCGGAGCTCTTCTACGTCTCGCGCGAGCCTGCCCCCTTTACCTCTGTCCAAGATGCGACGTGCAGCCGCAGCCCCGCTTCCACTTCCCGTAGAGGCAATAGTTGATACCAAATGTCCTTTCCTCTCTGTAACTATGTCCTCATCCTCAATAATGAGGGCCTGAGGATCGATGAAGAGCCGGTCTTCGCGGATACCGCAATCCTTGATTTCCTGCAGGAGCCCAGGCAAATGAATAGTCATGCCTGGTCCCAGGAGCAACCGGGCAGTTACGTCGCGCGACCCGGAAGGTAAATGATGGTAGGTATAGGTGCCGGCGGAGTTGACCACGGTATGCCCAGCATTGGGGCCACCTACGCGAACCATAACGTCGTACTCACGGGCCAAGTATGAAACGATATTGCCCTTACCTTCACTTCCATACTGACCGCCGATCAGCACATCCACGCATCTGATATCAGGCGGCGTATACAGATGCAAACGTGCAGCCACCCGCACTAACGTGTCGCTCGAATCTGAACGCTCGGTATAGATTCGGACATCCGCATCTTTCTTCAGCGCATCGATCTCGGCCGGATCATTGAGCTGGTTGACTTGGTCATAGGTGGCTGAAGACTCTCCAGACTCTGATCGCTCCGCGTAACGCGCCCTAAGTGTGGGCTCACTCGCATAAAGGTGAACATGCACCAAGTTTGCGCCAAAGGTCAGTCGAAACTGCTGTACTTCGGCGAGCGAGTTCAAATTATCAACGACCAAGGGACCGCCATCCTGATCCTCCAAGCAGATTGCCTTGGTAGCTTCCAGCATCCATTGCGCATTCCCGGAATCTGTCAGCTTGCGGCGCCGGTCTGCGAGTGCCGTTTGAGGCATGTTGAGGTTCCACTCAGCATCCTGAGAAACTCGACGGTCGCGAACGACCCTAAAGCCAAATTCTTTTTGAAGTAGACGGGCCAACCCGCTTTTGCCACTACAAGACTTGCCACTGATCACGACGATCTGCCGACTCTCCATGCGCTAGCTCTCCCAGGTCTTCAAGATCTGATTTGCGATTTCAACCAATATGAGCTCGTCAGTGTCCACAACCTTGTCAGCATGAGTCGCGAGTGAGCGCGCACTTTGCTCGTTTGGATGCGATATATTGGCTTGGTACTGCGCAAGTCCTACGCCGCGCTCTGCGTATCGACGTTGAAGCACTGACTCTGGTGCAACTACGTGAACATGCCTGATTGATTCAGTGTAATTGAGCCTGAACAGCTCTATCTGACGAGGCTTGCGTACGGCATCCAAGATCCAATTATCTATGTGAGGCTGAGCATCGATGATTGGCCGTGCCACCGACTCTATGATCCAAGAAAAGTCTGTAGCTGCATCCAGGGCATCACCAAGTTCTTGAAGCTGCTGGCGGTCAATCGGCTTGCTTCGGGCAACCAACTGTTCGCGAAGAAACGCTCCGCTGCTGATTGCCGCGAACCCGTAATTCTCTTGCAGAAATTGGGAGATCGAGGACTTGCCACTGGCCATGGGGCCGCTTAAGAGGAGGATGCGCTTCACCGTGACAGTCCCTATCTATGAGATGCAATTCACATTGAAGCGTAGCTGCTTTGCCAGCAAACGATGGCTTTTTGATATGTATCTCACACCAAAGTCAGCAGAGCCCGAATCAGAACCTAACCAAGTGGAATAATCAAGGCACCCCTACTTTGTCGGTCAACACCGATTCTCTTGCAGTACCAACGAAGTTCATGGCGACCGGGACGAGTCACGTTTCTTGAGGACAGATTCCCGTATCCAGTCGAAGCTGCAGCTTCCATGTTGCTCCCAAGCAATGGATTCGACCATGTTCAAACAGCATTCCTTCATATTTATTTCGTATCTCATCAGTCATTGAGTTGCAAAGCATAATGTAATCGATGCGCTGGTTCCGAGATCGCGAGCACACTGAACTAAATATCAAAAAGTGCGGCCACTAAGCCGCGAAGAAAACCATCGCTGGTGGTGACTTTCTCTCTGACTTCCCGTGACCCACCCTCTCCCCCTCATCTATAAGCAATCGACCCCCACGCCTCAACCCAGCGGCCCAAAACGCTCGACATAGAGTCCCGACACCCAATCCACAAACACCTTGACCCGCGGCGACAACTGTCGGTGATAGGGATAGAGCACCGAAACAGGCAAGCCAGGGCTTGCCCAGTCCGCCAACACTTCCACCAGTTGCCCGGAGGCCAGGTATTCCTCGACGCGGAAGCGCGACACTTGAATCAGGCCGCAGCCATTCAGGGCGCAGGCGCGGTAGAGCTCCGCGTCGTTGACCGAGATCCAGCCCCCCGGTTCATAGTCCTGCACTTGTCCGTCAACCAGGAAACTGAACGGATAGCGGATGTCGTGGTTGCTGGCGAAAAAACCTACCGCCTGATGTTCCGTGATCGCTTCCGGAGAAGTAGGTATGCCATGGCGCTGCAGATAGGACGGGCTGGCGCAGACGACTTCCGGCATCAAGGCCAAGCGCTTGACCACCAGCGAGGAGTCGCGCGGGTTACCGGCACGCACTACGCAGTCGATACCTTCACTCACCAGGTCTACCAGGCGATCCCCGCAGCTGATCGCCAGCTTGATCTGCGGGTATCGGCGATGGAAATCCTGGATATGCGGCAGGATGATCTGCGACGCGTGGGAGCCGTGCAGGTCCAGGCGCAGCAGCCCTCGCGGATTGGCCGCCGATGTGCTGAGCGCCGACTCTGCTTCTTCCAGATCGCCCAGGATGCGCTTGCACCGATCGTAGAAAGCCTGGCCGTCGAGTGTGGGGCGAACTTGCCGGGTGGTGCGTTCGAGCAGCCGGGCACCCAGGCGCGCTTCCAGCTCCTTGATCGCCAGGGTTGCCGTGGCGCGGGGAATATCCAGGGCGTTGGCGGCCCGGGTGAAACTGCCCTGTTCGATGATGCGGATGAACAGTTGCAAGGTGTCCAGCTTGTCCATGGCAGTATCGATTGTTTTGGATGACTGAACAGTCTTACCAGATTGTCGGGATTTATCCAGCCCAGACACCCAAACAGAATGTCTTCCAGTGCAGTGGGCAAACCAGCCCCGAATTTGATGGGAGGCGAAGCATGAGTGAAGTCAAAAGAACGGCCCTGGTTACAGGCGCATCCCGTGGTATCGGTCTTGCCATCGCCACCCTGGCGCTGCTGACCTCGGCAAGCGCGCTTGCCGTCACCTCACAACAACCCATGGAAGTCCGCGCGTACCACTATGGCATGCCGCTGGACGTCACCAAGGTGCTCACCAGCGAAGTACCTGACACCGTCCTCTGTCAGGTGGTGGAAGCCAGGATGACTTACCTCGATTCGCGGGGGAACGTCGAAGCCATTACCTACCGCGCGCTATCCAAGGCCTGCAGCAACAGCTGATCGAGGACCGCAATGCCCGGCACTTCTGCCAACCGGCCACCGGGACCATCCAATCATCACCGCTACGACCACTCGCCAAGGAACCGCCCCCATGAAGCCCTTCGTCCGCAACGTCGATGCCTCGCCCAAATTGCTGTTCCCCGCTCTGGCCGGGTTCTATCAGCGTGGCGAACCACTGGCCTATGCGTCGCTTCGCGCCTGCCTGGGCATTGTCATGCTCAGCCATGGTTTACCCAAGCTGCTGCGCACGTCCCATGGTTCCATGGCCGACCCCATGGCCGCCTCCATCCGGCTGATCGAGACGGTGCTGCACCTGCCGTTTCCTGAGGCCTTCGCCATGTTGGTAGCGCTGCTCGAAGGCGTCGGTGGTGTACTGCTGGCCCTGGGCTTCGGCACCCGCGCACTGGCGGCGGCGATGGCGGTTCAAATGGCCGCCATCGCTTACATTCTCGGCCCCAACTGGCCCTGGATCGATCGTGGCATGGAGTATCCGGTCTTGATGCTGGTGCTCTTCTTCTACATCGCCTTTCGCGGCGCCGGTCCTTATTCCCTGGACCACCTTTTCGGACGTGAACTCTGAGGCATCACAGCCGACCTGATCACCATCGCTGAAGGGTTGAGCGCCCTCGCTAGCGCAGCCCGAACCCCATCCGCGCCAGTTCACCCAGAAGCGCCTCACGCCCGTGCAGGCTCGAAACATTGCGCAACCTGCTGACCACCTGCTCCGACCAGCCCGACGCCTTCATGCCCTCGCGTTGATAGAAGGCACCCAGGCGCGCATCGTATTCCGAGAGCACCTGCTCCTCACCGGTGGTCGTATAGGTTTCGTGATGCAGCACCGCCTGCTGTGGCAAGCGCGGCTTTACCTTGGCCGGACGCTCAGTGGAGGGATAGCCCACGCACAGGCCGAAGACCGGATAAACCTGAGGAGGCAGCCCCAGTTCCCTGGCGACGCCTTCGATGTCATTGCGGATGCCGCCGATATAGACACTCCCGAGCCCAAGCGACTCCAGGGCAACCACGGCGTTCTGCGCCGCCAGCGCTGCGTCGATGGTGCCCAGCAGCAGGCTTTCCAGGTACGGCAATGCCTCCAGTTCAACCCCTTGCTGCTCCGCGATACGCGAGACACGGGACAGGTCTGCAAGCCAGACCAGGAACAGCGGCGCCTGGTGAATATAGGCCTGGTTGCCGGCGAGTTCGGACAGACGCTTTTTGCGGCCGGCATCCTGCACCGCCACAACGCTCCAGACCTGGAGATTGGATGACGTGGAGGCGGACTGCGCCGCGGCGACCAACGTCTCGAGGGTGCCTTCAGGCAGAGGTTGATCGGTGAAAGAGCGGACACTGCGGTGGTCAAGCAACTGATCGAGGGTTTCGTTCCAGGCATCGAGCGGTGCAATGTCCTGCGCGCCGTAGCGTGCGGCCAGCTTTGACTGGGCGTTGGTTGTCATGGGAATCCTCCAAAATGATAGGAGGCTATCAAATATTTGCGCGCAGGACACGGGCTGGGCTGGAATGTTTCATCTGAGGTAAGAAGGCCCGTCAGTAGATCGCATCAGGGCTGGCAGGTGCTCGTCATGGCTTTTCCGGCGTCCTTGAGACCGAGCGCCGCCCGCGCGGCGCATCGCCGGCAACGCCGGCTCCCACATTTGTTGCAACGTACCTATGCCTGACAGGCCATAGTGATCGCATTGCTTGTACGACGCGATACCGCGTCGAGCCCAACAGCCTCCCCGCAGTAGATCGCCGAACATCCAAAGGCTGGCAACGGAGATCTCACAGGCCATGGCACGTTGCAACAAATGTGGGAGCGGGTTCACCCGCGATGCGCCGCGCGGGCGGCGCTCGATCTCAAGGGCGCTGAAGATCTCCCGGCATGCGCTCAGTGGCCATAACGCGGTTCTCAGACACTGTCCCGCTCGGGTGTTGACTAAGCGCCCGGACCTTGCGCATTATCCGGAAACATTTTCTCCAGCACAGAACCACCATGATCTTGAACAACGACGACATGCCTACTGCCCAGGGCCTCCACGCCCCGGCCAGCGCATGCCTGTCCGTTGCCAAGAAATCCAAGAAACAGCCGCTCATTTGACCGGGGCGCTGTCCCGTCAGATGAGCTGACAGGACAGATAGCGCAAGGTCTCCCCCGCTTGATTCCCCTTCTCTCCTCTGGCGCCCAGTTCGGTCTACCCGAGGAGTAATGCATGTCTGATTTGCGCGGTATCTGGGTTGCACTGGCTACACCCTTCCGTTCCGGCGAGGTCGATTTCGAGGCACTTCAAGGCCTGGCGAAGAAGCTGCTCGCCGAAGGCACACGGGGCCTGGTGGTGTGCGGCACCACTGGCGAAGCCGCCGCCCTGGACAAGGGCGAACAGCTTGCGGTGCTGGATGCGGTGCTGCAGGTCGCCCAGCCGCATCAGGTGATCATGGGCCTGTCGGGCTATAACCTGCAGGAGGTCCTGGCCTTCCAGGAGAAAATCCAGCAGCGCCAGATCGCCGGGCTGCTTGTCCCGGCGCCGTGCTATATCCGACCGTCGCAGCAGGGCATCGAGGCGTTCTTCCAGACCGTAGCCGACGCCGCGTCCGTTGCCCTGGTGGTCTATGACATTCCCTATCGCACCGGCGTGCGCATCGAGCGGGAGACACTGCGCAGGATCGTGCGCCACCCGAACATCGTGGCGGTGAAGGATTGTGGTGGCGACATCGAAACCACCCTGGCCCTGATCGGTGATGGTCATGCCCAGGTGCTGGCCGGCGAAGACCTGCAGATCTTCACCCATCTCGCCTTGGGCGGTGCCGGCGCCATCTCCGCCTCGGCGCATGTCCGGGCAGACCTCTACGTGCAGATGATGCGGCATATGGACGAAGGTGATGTCAGCGCGGCCCGGGCAGTGTTCCATCGGCTGTTGCCGTGGATCCAGACCGCCTTCTGCGAAGCCAATCCCGCCGTGGTCAAGGCAGCGCTCAGCGTGCAGGGTCTGATCGCCAACGAGCTGCGCGAACCCATGCAGCCCAGCGGTGCCCAAACCCTCGGACGCCTGCAAACGGTGCTTGCGGCGCTGCTCTAATCAGGGGTGGTCTTGCAGCCTTGGCGGTGGTGCTATCCGGCGTATCGCAGCCACCACCGCCAGGGTCGCTTCCTCCACCGTCCCTTCGTTGCGGCATAGGTACCATCCCTGCTGCAGCGCCGCCTGCTCGAAGGCCCGGGTAGCGGCGACATGCTCCTCCAGCCTGAGGATGACGGTGCTCCCCAGCCCTCGCGTGCGCGACGCTGCCCTTGCCCAGGACACCTGCGGATCGGTCAGCACGCCCACCGCCAGGTCCGGCACCTGTACGCCGCGCTCCAGGTTGATCCGCAACACCTCGGCAAACGGCACCCTGCGCCGGAATGCCGCCTCGGACGGGTACCAGCGGTCCATCAGGATGATGCTGCCTGCGGGTTGCCCGGGCAGGACCTGCCGGGAAATCCAGGCACGGCTGTCGGCAAGGCGTTCGCATACTTCAAGCTCCAGGTCCGCGTCGGGGTGCCGGGCGAGCCGATTGACCAGCGCCATGGTTTCGGCCCGGTGGGGATCGTTGTTTCGCTCGCTAAGGCGGATCACCTTGTGGCCGTCGGACCTCAGTACCCGGGTGACGGCTTCCAGTAGCGTGGTCTTGCCAGTTCCCTTGGGGCCATCCAGGGACACCAGCATTGGACGAATAAAGGACATGCTGAATCTCGCAGCGTACAGACGCCGGATTCTACAGGCCGCGGCCCGCTGCGGCGCACCTCCGATCAATCCGTGTGAACTTTGCCCCGCCTGCCGGCTTCCCCTGAATAGACCGTACCACCACCAAGGGAGTGACAGCGCATGAGAGCATTGACCTATCACGGCGCCAACGACGTCAGAGTGGATACCGTGCCGGACCCGCAACTACACGAGCCCGACGACATTATCCTGCGGGTTACCGCCACCGCGATCTGCGGCTCGGACCTGCACCTTTACCACGGCAAGATCCCCGAAACCGAGCATGGCGACATCTTCGGCCACGAGTTCATGGGCATCGTCGAAGACACCGGCAGCGCGGTGACCAACCTGCAGGTCGGCGACCGGGTGGTGATCCCGTTCGTGATCGCCTGCGGCAGTTGCTTCTTCTGCAACCAGGACCTGTTCGCCGCCTGCGAGACTACCAACACCGGACGTGGCGCCATCATCAACAAAAAAGCCATTCCACCAGGCGCAGCGTTGTTCGGCTACAGCCACCTGTATGGCGGCGTTCCAGGCGGGCAGGCCGATTACGTGCGGGTGCCCAAGGGCAACGTAGGGCCGTTCAAGGTGCCGACCAGCCTGGCCGACGACAAGGTCCTGTTCCTCTCCGACATCCTCCCCACCGCGTGGCAGGCCGTGGTCAATGGCGGCGTCGGCCAGGGTTCGTCGGTGGCCATCTATGGTGCAGGCCCGGTTGGCCTGCTCAGCGCAGCCTGCGCGCGCATGCTCGGCGCCCAGACCATCTTCATCGTCGACGACAACGACTATCGCCTGGCCTACGCCCGTGAAGCCTACGGGGCGATCCCGATCAACTTCGAGCAGGACGACGACCCGGCCGACAGCATCATTCGCCAGACCCCGGGCATGCGCGGGGTGGACGCGGTGATCGATGCGGTCGGTTTCGAAGCCAAGGGCAGCACCACCGAAACGGTGCTCACCGCGCTGAAGATCGAAACCAGCAGCGGCAAGGCGCTGCGCCAGTGCATCGCTGCGGTGCGCCGCGGCGGCGTGGTCAGCGTGCCCGGGGTCTACGCCGGCTTTATCCACGGCTTCATGTTCGGCGATGCGTTCGACAAGGGCCTGACCTTCAAGATGGGCCAGACCCACGTGCAAAAGTACCTGCCGGAGCTGCTCGAACATATCGAGGCCGGGCGGCTGCAACCGGAAATGATCGTCACCCACCGCCTGGCCCTGGAAGAAGCGGCGCTGGGCTACAAGATGTTCGACCAGAAGGAGGATGACTGCCGCAAGGTCATCCTGGTGCCGGGTGCGGCGGCCGGAACCCTGGGCAAGGATTACGTATGAAGGAGAACGCAACCATGATCGATCCAGCAACAGGCATGAAGGCCGGCGAACGCTACCAGGTGGAAAGCATCGAGCGCGCCCACCAGTTCCCGGGGTTTTTCCTCGATGGCAAGTACTACCTCGGCCCTGAACTGCTCACGGCAGTGGGCTGGCTGGAGGGCACCCGCTTCATCTACGACAGCCTCGATCCCGAGGGTGAGCCGGTGTTTCCGGACCGGGTCGCCGGGGAGATCCGCGACCTTGCCCTGACCCTGGTAGACGGTGCCGTGCTGCCGGTGACGCTGGTGGAGGCTTCGGCCTTCGTCGAACCGGAGGACGGCTGGGAGCCCGTCGAACAGGCTTCACCGAAGTTGCACAAGGTGCCAGGCCTGCTGCTGGCCGGGGCGATGGTGCTGCTGGGCGGCGTTGCCCTGGCAACGCTGAAGCGTCGCAGGTACTGAAGCCGCATCGATCGATACGGGGCCGGCAAGGCCCCGTATTCCTTCAGGCCATCTGGATATACACCGAGTAGCTGCCCAGCACGATCCAGAACACCAGGAAGATCCACGGCGTGCGTAGGGAAAACAGCAGCGACTTGCGATGCCCGACCCGCGAGGTTTCCGCCTCGCTGAACAGCGGCGACTCGTCATAGGCCAGGCCCATCATCGGCTCGCTGCGCAGCAGATGGCTTTGCTTGAGCTGCCAATGCTCGATGATCTTGAACGCCGCATGGATGCCCGGCCAGGCATTGAGTGAACTCAACACGCCGAGCAATGCCAGGAACGGCGCGACCATCAGGGTAAAGCTCGGACCCCAGCCGGGATTCAGGTTGCCCATGCACGACACGAAGGCGATCACCAGGAACGATTGCGCGGTGAGGTAGGCGTCGGTGCGGTTGGCCAGGATGCTGGTTTCGTACTGGATCTCGCGGCGGTAGAAATCCAGGCGTTCCTTGGGCGAACCGAACATCATGGCATTGCGCTCGTTGATCTCGTGTTCGGGGGTGGACGGGGTGATGATGCGCGGCACTCGATGCTCCCGGTGGCATTTGAACGTCTGCGGTAGAACCAGGCACGGCATAAAGATTCAGTGGAATCGCGGCACAGGACCGCTCGTCGCACCGACCCGGAATCCACCTCAACCCTGCACGGCCCTGTCTTTCGAATCCATATCAGCCTTATCGATCGAAGGAGAATCGCCATGCACGACTACCCTACCCCGCCTTTCCCCACCCAACCCCAGGACGTCCCCGGCTCGCAGCGCAAGATGGAGCCATACCCCGACTGCGGCGAACAAAGCTATACCGGCAGCGGTCGCCTGCAGGACAAGATCGCCCTGATCACCGGCGGCGACAGCGGCATTGGCCGCGCCGTGGCGATCGCTTACGCACGCGAAGGTGCGGATGTGGCCATCGCCTATCTTGACGAGCATGAAGATGCCCAGGAAACCGCACGCTGGGTAGAGGCTGCCGGGCGCCAGTGCCTGTTGCTGCCTGGCGACCTGGCGAGCAAGGCGCACTGCCAGGATATCGTCGAGAAGACCGTGGGCCGGTTCGGCCGCATCGACATCCTGGTCAACAATGCTGCGTTCCAGATGACCCGGGAAAGCCTGGACGACATCGACGACGAGGAATGGGTGCGCACCTTCGATGTGAACATCACCGCCATGTTCCGCATCTGCAAGGCCGCGTTGCCGTCCATGCCTGCCGGCAGCTCGATCATCAATACCAGCTCGGTCAATTCCGACGACCCGACCCCGACCTTGCTGGCCTACGCCACCACCAAGGGCGCCATCGCCAACTTCACCGCAGGCCTTGCGCAGTTGCTCGGCAGCAAGGGCATCCGCGTCAACAGCGTCGCGCCGGGTCCGATCTGGACGCCGCTGATCCCGGCGACCATGCCTGAAGACGCGGTGAAGAACTTCGGCTCGCAAACACCGCTTGGCCGTCCGGGCCAGCCCGTCGAGGTGGCGCCGATCTATGTGCTGCTCGGCTCGGACGAAGGCAGCTATATCTCGGGCTCGCGCTATGCGGTGACGGGCGGCAAGCCGATTCTCTGATCAACCGGCCTGCGGCCGGATCAGGTATTCCACCAGACTGGCCGCACAGGCTGTTATGCCGTCCATCACGACCATCTCGAAACCGTGGGTATTTTCCGTAGGAATGGCGATGCAGCCCGCGCGGGCATCGATGCCGCTGCTGAGCACCGCGCTGGCATCCGAGGCAAAATCTACCAATAGCGCCGCCTGTGGGTCATACCCTGCCCGCGTGCAGGCCGCGAGCAAGCCCTGTACCACGCTGCGGCTGTAATAGCCCTTTTGGTCACCCGTATTGACGATCGGGTCGGCGCACAGGCGCGTGCCGTACTCGTCGAGCACAGGCCCGACCTCGACGGCGAGGGTAGTGTTGCCCGGCAGCCATGAAGCGGCGTACATGGCACCGGCATTGGATTCCTCCTCCATCGTGGTCAACACGAACCAGACATCCTGCTGCAGTTGCTCGCGCCGCTCGACCAGGCGCCTGGCGCATTCGATGACCGCGACCAGCGGCGCGCGGTCATCGAGAAAGTGCGCTGCAATACAGTCCCCTACCCGGAAAGGCTTGCGCCAGTGCTGGCTGAAAACCACACGGGTGCCAGGGCGAACCCCGGCGCTTTCGAGCTGCGCCCTGGTCTGGCGGGTGACGACATGCACATCCTTCCACTGCACCGCGCCGTTGAGCACGTCACGCCCGTTGGCGCTGTTTCCGCTGTTATGCATGGACCCGTAGGACAGCACTCCGGGACACACCAGGCGGTCGCCGAGGATATCCACCGGGCAGACCCCGAAGCTGATCGGCTGCGCGCCGCCCAGCGCCAGCACTTGCAGGGTGCCGTCGGGCATGACGTTCTTGACGATCATGGCGATCTCGTCCAGATGCGCCATGACCCTGATCGACGAGGCAGGGTCGGCGTCGCCCCCGGCACGGATCACTGCGACCAGGTTGCCGGCCTCGTCGATGCGGGTTTCATCGCAAAGCGGCTCCAGCATCCGCTGGCAGATCACCCGCACCTCGTCCTCCTGGCCACCGGGCCCACGAGCGGCCAGCAGTTCTTCCAATAGCGTGGCGATATCCACCCTTGCAGCTCCCTTGTGCGTCGATGCTGCGGTTGACCGCCGCGCGCGGCAGCGCGTTCAGCCTGATTCCGGACGAACTCCCGGCTTCGCTGGCCTGTCCCAGAAACAGACCCCACCGTTCAAGAGGCCGCACCGTGACCACAGACTCGACCCCTGACACCCAACACGGCGAACCTCGACGCGACCAGGGCGGCTGGCTGCTGCTGGAGGAATATGCGGCGCTGGGCGATGGCCGCTCGGTGGCGCTGATCGGACTGGATGGCTCCATCGACTGGTGGTGCGTGCCGCACATGGACTCGCCGCCCTTGTTCGACCGCCTGCTGTCGCCCAGGACTGGCGGCTATTTCGCGATCACCCCCTGCGAGGCCTTTCGCACCGAGCGGCGCTACCTGCCCGACAGCAACGTGCTGGAAACCCTGTTCATTACCCCCAGCGGCCGCGCGCGCCTGGTCGAATCCTTGAACAGCGGCCCGGCCGGGCGCCTGCCCTGGGCCGAACTGGCGCGGCGCATCGAAGGCCTGGAAGGCAGCCTCGAGTTCGATGTCGCCATCGATTTCGGCACCCAGGCCGACACCGTCAGCCCCTACCTGGCGTCGAACGACAATGGCTGCGTGTTCTATGCCGGCGACATTCTCGGGCTGTTCCTGCATGACGAACGGCTGGCCATCCAGCGCAAGGACGATCTCGGCGTCAGGGCCCGCGCCCGGGTCTCGAAGGGCGAGAAAACCGTGCTCGCGCTGATCGCCGGGCACAACGAGCCGTTGGTGGTACCGGCATTGGAACTGATCGACCAGCGTATCGACGGCTCCGACCGCGAATGGCGGCAATGGGCAACCACCCTGCACTACGACGGACCGTACAGGTCCACGGTGGTACGCAATGCCCTGGCATTGAAACTGCTGCTGTCCTCGCCCAGCGGTTCGATCATGGCGGCGGCGACCACGTCGTTGCCCGAGCGCATCGGTGGCCTGAAGAACTACGACTACCGCTTCGCCTGGATCAGGGACGCCAGCTATACCATCGAAGCCTTCATCGGCATCGGTGCGCAACCGGAGGCCAAGGCGGCCTTCACCTGGTTGTTGCGCCGCCTCGGCGAGCACGGGCCGCGGGTGTTCTACACACTCGATGGCGCCCTGGGCGAGTGCGTGCGGCCCGTTGACCTGCCCGGCTACAAGAACTCCCCGCCAGTGGTCGGCAACGACGCGCGCGACCAGCTCCAGCACGGGGTGTACGGCGATATCTTCGAAACCGCGCGCTGCTTTATCGACAGCGGCAACATCCTCGACACCTCCAGCGCCATGATCCTCTCGCGCCTGGCCGACCAATGCGCGGACCGCTGGCGTCAGCCAGACGCCGGGATCTGGGAGCTGCAGCAAAGCCGCCACTACACCACCTCGAAGATCAGTTGCTGGCAGGCACTGAGCCGGGCCATCGAACTGGCTGATGGCGGGCACCTGCCGACCACCTGCCGCGAACGCTGGCAGCGCGAACGCGAGCGGGTCCGGGCGTGGATCGAGAAGCACTGCTGGAGCGAGGCGCGCCAGGCGTACCTGTTCTACCCGGACAGTGATCGCCTGGATGCATCCGTGGCCCTGGCCGTGCGCTTCGGCTACCCGTCGGTGGAACGCTTGCGCAGCACCCTGGACGCGGTCCATGAAGAGCTCGGCGCCGGGGCTTTCCACTATCGCTACAGCCAGGCCGCACAGGAGGAAGGGTGCTTCCTGGCCTGCACCTTCTGGCTGATCGAGGCCTGGGCCCTGCTCGGCCAGGACGAGCGCGCCCGGTCCGCCTTGCACGATGCGCTCGCGGGCCTTGCCCACGGCGTGGGCATCTACTCGGAAATGATCGATCCCGGGCTGGGCCATTTCCTCGGCAACCTGCCCCAGGGCCTGACCCACCTGGCCGCCTTGCGCGCCGCACTGGCCATCGGCGGCCAGGGGCCGCAACGTTGATCGTGCCGGCCATCATCGGCATTGAACCCTTTCGCTTGAACCCGGCTCCATCCCTGTGCAAGACCGTGTTTATCCAGCCCATGAAGAGGTGAATCCATGAACGCTATCGAGCTGCTGACCAAGGACCATGAACTGGTGAAAAAGCTGCTGGAGGAGCTGTCCTCCACTACCGAGCGCGCCGTCAAGAAACGCGCCGAGCTGCTGCACCGCATCGAGCAGGAACTGCAGATCCATACCCAGCTGGAAGAAGAAATCCTCTATCCGGCCATCAAGCAGGCCGGCGGCAAGGAAGAGGCGAAGATGTACTACGAAGCCAAGGAAGAACACCGTACCGTCGACTCCCTGGTGATTCCCGACCTGCTGGAAACCGAACCCGGAACGGTGGAGTTCGCCGGGCGGGTCAAGGTCATGAAGGAGTTGCTCGAGCACCATATCGAGGAAGAGGAAAGCGAGCTGTTCCCGACCGCGAAGAAGCTGCTGGGCAAGGCGAAGCTCGATGAACTGGGCCAGGCCATGGAGATGCAAAAGAAGCTGCTCAAGGGCGAGCAGCGCGCGGCCTGATGCAACATGCCTGCGCGCCCCGCCAGGCGCGCAGGCTTGAGCCCTACTGCGTAGGCGATTCGGTATCGATGAAGGGCGGAACCTGCGCCAGCGGGAATTCCCGACGCTGCTCACGCTGCGCAGTGCGCCTCGACTCCAGCGGTTCCAGGCGCTGCGGCTGCCCGCTTTGCAATGCCCTCTCGATCGCCATCACCACCCGCACGTCCCGCCATCCTTCTTCGCCATCGGGCTCCGGCTGCCGGTCCTGCAGGATGCAATCGGAGAAATACGCGGTTTCGCCGGCGAATTGATCGACCACCGGGTGCACCTGCTCTCGGGTTTCGCCGTCCAGGGTGGCACGGTAACTGATCGCTACACCCTCCCCATAACCGAAGCAAGGCGACGCTTCGATCTCACCCTTGGTGCCGAGCAACTGGAACCGCTCGCTGTCGGGCAGGCAGTAGCTCAGGGTGAACTGCGCCAGGCGTTCCCCCGGAAACCGCAGGCTGACCGTGACCGTATCCCAGGTGTCCACGGCGCTGCCGGGTGAATGGACACCGATGGCCGACACTTCGATCGGCTCGGCGTTGAACAACTGGCGAACCATGTTCAACGGATAGGGGCCCATGTCTGGCACCGGGCCGGCGCCGAAGCCGCTGTGCGCCCGGTGATTGGTGGGCTTGACCGTCTGGGTGAAGGTAGAGGTGAACAGCCGCGGGTCGCCGAAATCACCGGCGCGGACCCGACCGATAATGTCCAGGGTGCCCGGCTCGCAATGCAGGCGATAGGCAATCATCAACTTGGCCCCGGAGCGTTTGGCGGCGGCGATCATCGCCTGGCAGTCCTCTTCGCTGGTAGCCATCGGCTTTTCCAGCAGTACGTGGATCCCCGCCTCCAGGGCCGGTACCACGAACTCGCGATGACGGAAGTTCGGGGTGGCGATGTACAGCGCATCGACCTCGCCTGAGGCCAGCAACGCGGCGTAGTCCTCGTAGGCGTACGCCTTGAGGCCGTATCGGTCGGCCAGCTTCGTGGCCTTCTGCGGATCGCCGGTCACCAGCGCAGTCATTACCGAGTTGTCGGTCTGCCCGACGCCGGGCATGAACGCACCCTGGGAAATCGAGCCGCCCGCCACCACGCCATATCGAATCTTGCCTTCTGCATTGGGCATGTTGCCCTCCTTGTAGTCTTTGACACGCAGAAGTGTTGGCAAGGCGCAGCCCAGAGCGGTTCCATAAATTTGCTTGAACCGCGCTCCGGGCCATTCAGTCACACATCGAAAGGTACCACAGAGGGATTTATCGGATGGAATACTGGATCGACCTGCTGGACTGGCCGGCCATGGCGCTGACCGTACTGGCTGCCTGGTGCATCGGTTCGCGCCGCCCGGGACGCCGCAAGCTCGGCTTTTGCTGTTTTATCGCCAGCAACCTGCTGTGGGCCCTATGGGGCTGGCAGGCACAGGCCTGGGCGTTGATCGCGTTGCAGGTGTGCCTGTGCGCCATGAACCTGCGTGGCTGGAAGAAAAACACCCGGATGGATGCCGAGGCAACCGTTGCGAAAGCCGCCGACACCTAAGTCGGCAATTCGTTCAGCCGGCGCCTTGCAAAAGCCCGGCGACCGGCTAAGTTTGTGACAACCGTCAAATTAGCCATCAAAACAATATCACCCGCTCCCGGAGACCTTTTTTCTTCCGAGCACTGACGCTCAGCCTCAAAACACTGAAACGGACATCAGTTACAACACTATCAAGAGGGATGCTTGATGAAGCGCGCTCCTTGGCGTCGTGCACCCGCAAAACGGGTGTATGCCGACCCCTTCTGGGTATCGGTGATTTGCTTTTCGGGGCTGGTGATCGCCAGCTTCCTGGCATTCGAACAGCAGATCCTGGATTTCCTCACCCACCTCGAGACGTACCTCCCCGAGACGCCCGCGCAAAAAGCCAACCTGGCCCTGCTGCTGATCGCCCTGCTGGCGCTCGACGTGGTGCTGCCGGTGCCATCAAGCGTGGTGGCGTTGCTGGCCGTGGCCGCGCTGGGCGAAACCGGCGGTTACCTGGTGATTTTCCTCGGCCTGTGCCTCGGCGCCTGGCTGGGGTATGCCCTCGGCGCCGGGTATTTCCGCATGCTCGCGGGTCGCCTGGGGCTGCATCGTCGTCAGCCGGGGCAGCTTGTCCGCACGCTCGGCACCCTGTCGTTGATCTGCCTGCGCGGCGTCCCCGTCCTGGCGGAAACCTCGGTAGTGGCTGCCGGCATGCAGCTCTACCCGCTGCGCCGCTTCGTCCTGGTCACCACCCTGGCCAATGCCGGCCTGGCCTTGGCGTATGCCTTGGCATATAGCGCCGTGGGCAGCTTCCTGGCAGAGCAAAATGCGCTGCTGGTCACCCTGTGCGCCGGCATGGTCCTGCCCGGGCTGTTCATGGCCGGTCATGGCCTGGCGAAGAAACTGCGCGGGCAAGCCCAAGAGCACGCGCTGCGTGGGCGTTTCACCGTCAGCTACGACTACCCGGTGCTGTTCACCGATCACCTGTTCGCCCCGGGCAATGACTGCCTGCGCCAGCAGCTGACCGCCGGGCAGCATGGCCGGGTGACCGTGCTGATCTTTGCCGACCAACGACTGCTGCAATGCAACCCGCAGCTTGCGGGGCAAATCTCGAGCTGGTTCAGCGCCCGCAGCGCCGACCTGCACCTGAAGGCCGCGCCGATCAGCGTGGCCGCCGGCGAGCTGAGCAAGACCGACGAGGTAGTGCAACAGCTGTACGCCGACATGCTGCACCACGGCCTGGACCGTCATTGCTATGTGCTGGCCATGGGCGGTGGTGCCCTGCTGGATTCGGTGGGCTATGCCTGCGCAACCTTCCACCGCGGCATTCGCCTGATCCGCATCCCGACCACGGTGCTGGCGCAGAACGACGCCGGTATCGGGGTAAAGAACGGCATCAATGCCTTCGGCCAGAAAAACCTGCTGGGCGCCTTCTACCCGGCCAATGCGGTGATCAACGACTTCCAGTTGCTCACCAGCCTCGGCCGCCGCGACCAGCTCGCCGGCCTGGCCGAAGCGGTAAAGGTGGCGTTGATCAAGGACGGGACGTTTTTCCAGTGGATGGAGCAACAAGTAGACGAGCTCGCCCGCTTCGAGCCTGCCGCCAGCCGCCACGCCATTCGCCGCTGCGCCGAACTGCACCTGGCGCATATCACTGGCGCCGGCGATCCCTTCGAACGTGGCAATGGCCGCCCGCTCGACTACGGCCACTGGGCCGCGCACAAACTGGAAAAACTCGGCCAGCACCGCCTGCGCCATGGCGAAGCGGTAGCCGTGGGCATGGCCCTCGATGCGCTGTACGCCAATGCCCTTGGCCTGCTCGGCGATGCCGATAGCGAACGGATCATCAACCTGTTGCAACGGCTGGGTTTCGACCTGTGCCCGCCGGAACTGGGTTTGAAGGATGCGCAGGGGCGCTCCCTGGTGCTGCTGGGGCTGGAAGAGTTCCGTCAGCATCTGGGGGGGCGCCTGTCGATCCCCATGCTCGACCGCATCGGTGGCTGCATCGACCTGCATGAAATCGACGATCGCATCATGGAGCAGGCCTTGCTTCGGCTGTCCGTCCTTGGTGCATCGCCCTTCCATCTGCACGAGGGCTATGCGCAATGAGCCAGGCACCGAACCTCAAGGCCTGGATGACCCTCGGCAGGGTCTCCAACCTGCCCACGGTGTGGACCAATTGCCTGGCCGCTGCGCTCCTGGCCAGCAGCGCCGGCGCCCTGGCACCACCGTCAGCGCTGGTGTGGATCCTGCTACTGGTGACCCTGTCGCTGTTGTACCTGGCCGGCATGCTATTGAACGACCTGCTGGATGCCGATTGGGATCGACAGCACAACAACCCGCGCCCGATCACCCTTGGCCTGGTCAGCCGCCAGCAGGTGCGCGTCGCCTCGTGGCTGCTGCTGGCCCTGGCCGGCACTTCGGCACTGGGCCTGAGCCGGTTGATCGAACAGCCTGGCTGGTTGCTGGGCAGCGTCACCCTGCTGGTCGGCTGCATCCTCGGCTACAACCTGTTGCATAAGAAATACGTGCACAGCGTCTGGCTGATGGGCGCCTGTCGCTCGGCACTGTACCTGTGCGCCGCAGCCAGCCTGGCGGTACCGCCCGAGCCCATCTGGCTCTGCGCCATCCTGCTGGGTGTCTACATCAGCGGCCTGACCTACCTGGCCAGCCAGGAGCACCGCAACCGCTTGGTCAGCCGCCTGCCCCTGCTGCTGATGCTCAGCCCGCTGGCCTTGGCGGTGTACGCCGAAACCCTGTGGTTCTGGCCCGTGTTGCTGCTTTGGCTCGGCTGGCTGGGCCGACACTACTGGCTGCACCTGGCCAACCCTCGGCACCTCAAGGTCCGCGCCTTCATCGGTGCAGGCCTGGCAGCACTGCCGCTGTTCGACGCGCTGGTGATGGCGGTGGCCAACCAGCCCGTGGGCAGCCTGCTGTGCGTGCTGGTGTTCTTCCTGCTTCCTCGCCTGCAACGCTGGATCAAACCGACATGAGCATGGACGTGACCCTGCGCGACACCGGCCTGGCCGAATGGAACCAGGCATTGACAGCGCTGCTCGACATCAGTGAGCAGCAATGGTGGCTGCAAGCGCGCAACCGCCTCGGGCAAACCGCGGACGCCAACGGCGCGGCGATGCTGAGCAGCCAGTGCAAGCGTCATCTGCGCCGCCAGGCAGTGCCCGGCGTCGAGGGCCGGGACTCGATCGAGCTGGCCCGTGCGCTGCTGCTGGCCCAGGTCAGCGGGGCCCATCCCGCGCACGCCCGGCCAGCCTTGCTGCAGCAGTTGTTCCTGTGGGGCGACGACGAGGAAAAGATCGCCCTGCTCAAAGCCCTGGACTGGCTCGATAGCCAGGGCGCCTGCGTGGATCTGGCCCTGCTGGCCGGACGCACCAGCAATCCGCGGGTATTCGCTGCTCTCGCCCTCGACAACCCCTACCCGTCCCGCCATTACCCCGAGCGTGCGTTCCAGCAATTGCTGCTCAAGGCCCTGGGCATGGGGCTCGACGCTGGCCGGGTGATCGGCATCGAGCAACGCCGCGGCGCCGAACTCAACCAGCTCGCCCTCGACCTGATGGACGAGCAACTGGCCGCCAACCGTGCCGTGCCGGCCAGCCTGCCGCGGCTGATTGCCTTCCAATTGCTGGAACCGGCCCAGCGCCAGCGCCTGGCGGACCTGCACCGGCAAGGCCGCTTGCCGGCGGAGTGGCAGGCGCACTGCGCCGGGCCCTGAACAGCATTTACGCCATCGAACACCCGATCATTCCCCGCAGTAGATGAGGATTCAGCATGCCCAAGTATTTCGATCCACACATCCACATGGTCAGCCGTACCACCGACGACTACCAGAACATGGCGGCCGCCGGCATCACCGGAGTGATCGAGCCGGCCTTCTGGCAGGGCCAGGCCCGGACCAGCGTCGGAAGCTTCGCCGACTACTTCGATACCCTGGTGGGCTGGGAGCGCTTCCGCGCCAGCATGTTCGGCATCCACCACTTCTGCACCATCGGCATCAACCCCAAGGAAGCCAACAACCTGCAGCTGGCCCAGGAGGTGGTGAACATCCTGCCGCGCTACCTGGTGAAGGACGGCGTGGTGGCGGTTGGCGAGATCGGTTACGACGACATCACCCCCGAGGAGGACCGTTTCCTCGCCCTCCAGCTGGACCTGGCCAGGCAGTTCAAGCTGCCGGTGCTGGTGCATACCCCGCACCGCGACAAGATCGGCGGCACCAAGCGCACCCTGGCGGTGATCCGCGAAGTGGGCATCCCGGAGCACCTGGTGGTGATCGATCACCTCAACGAACTGACCCTGCCCCTGGTGCTGGACAGCGACTGCTGGCGCGGCCATTCGGTCTACCCCAACACCAAGATGTCCGAACAGCGCATGGTCGCGCTGCTCCAGCAATACGGGACCGACAAGATGATCGTCAACAGCGCCGCCGACTGGGGCGTGAGCGATCCGCTGAAGGTGCCGAAAACCGGCCAGGCCATGCGCGAAGCGGGCTTCAGCGAGGCCCAGGTGGAACAGGTGCTGTTCCATAACCCGGTGGATTTCTTCGCCCAGAGCGGCCAGCTGGACAAGACGCTGGTCAGCACGCCGCTGCCCATCGACCAGCGCAAGACCTGGCAGGATAACTCCGCCCTGCGCGGCCAGGACCCGGTGGTCAAATGAGCGCCGCCACGGGCTGGACGCCCAGCCAGGTCGGCTATTGCAGCAACGTGCACGCGACCCGGGACCTGGCCGGGCTGCGTGCTTCCATCGACCGGCACTTCCAGGCGGTACGCCGCCTGCGCGGACTGGACCATCAGGACAGCGGCCTGTGGATCTGCGCCCACGCCGCCGGCCAGTTGCAGGAAGTGGCGGCACGCCGCCAGTTCCTCGACCTGCTGGAAGAAACGGGCCTGCGCCTGACCTCGCTCAATGGCTTTCCCTATGGTGAATTCCATAAGGGTGCGGTAAAGGCCGTCGTCTACCTTCCCGACTGGTCCATGCCCGAACGCCTTGCCTACAGCCTGAACCTGGCGCGCATCCTGGCGCACGCCCTGCCGGCCGGGTGTGCCGAGGGGGTGATTTCCACCGTCCCCCTCGGCTACGCCGCCGGCTGGAGCCCGTCATTGCAGCAACGTGCCGAAAACCAGCTGCGCCAGCTCACCGCCGGCCTGGCCCGCTTGCACGGGGAGACGGGAAAAAAGGTGGTGTTCTGCCTGGAAATGGAACCTGACTGCGTGCTGGAGAACACCGACCAGGCCATCGCCTTCTTCCGCCACTGGCAGTCCAGCGATCCGCACCATGGCTATCTGGCGCTGTGCTTCGACGTCTGCCACCAGGCCGTGATGTTCGAAGACTGCTACCGCTCGTTGCAACGGCTGCAACAGGCCGGCGTGCCGATCGGCAAGATCCAGCTGTCCAGCGCCATGATCTGCCGCCTGCCGGACCAGGACGCCCCGCACTTCAGGCAGGTGCTCGACGTCCTTGCCGGTTTTTCCGAGGCCACCTACCTGCATCAGGTCAAGGCCCGCGACCACGACGGCCGGCTGATGGCCTGGGCCGACCTGCCCGCCGCACTCGACGAGTGCGCCAGCCATCCAGGCCGCTATCGGGAATTGCGCATTCACTTTCACGTCCCGCTGTTCAGCGAGCAGCTGTTGCTGCCCGAACTGCGCGGCAGCCAGCACGCCCTGGGGCAGACCTTCGACTACCTGGCGGCCCACCCCGGCCTGCGTCCGGTACTCGAAGTGGAAACCTACAGCTGGGGTGTCCTGCCCGCGCAACTGCGGCCCACGGACGAACAGGCCCAACTGCGCGGTATCGGCGCCGAGCTGGACTGGGTTCAAGCCCAACTGCGCCAACGCCGCCTGCTGCAACAACCGCTGCATGAAGGACTTGCCGATGCCTGCCCGTAAACCCCTGCTGCTGATCAATGTGGTCGGTCTGACGCCCGCGCTGCTAGGGGCCAACACGCCGCATATCAACGCCCTGCTGAAAACCGCACGGATGGCCAGCCTGCAACCCTCGTTCCCGGCGGTGACCTCCACCGTGCAGGCCTCGATCCTGACCGGCGCAGCGCCGTCACAGCACGGCATCGTCGGCAACGGCTGGTACTTTCGCGAGCAGGCCGAGGTGCGCTTCTGGCTGCAGCCCAATGCGCTGATCCAGGGCGAGAAGGTCTGGGAAACCCTCAAGCGCGAGCTGCCCGGGTTCCGCTGCAGCCAGTTGTTCTGGTGGTACAACATGTACGCCGATGTCGATGCCTCGATCACCCCGCGTCCGCACTACCCGGCCGACGGGCGCAAGATCTTCGGCCTGTACTCGTCGCCGGCGGGGCTGCACGAACGCATCGAAGCGCAGATCGGCGAGTTCCCTTTCCCCGGTTTCTGGGGCCCGGCCGCGGGCATTGCATCGAGTCGCTGGATCGTCGATTGCGCCCTGCTGGAGTTCCAGCTCAACCGGCCCGACCTGCAACTGATCTACCTGCCGCACCTCGACTACAGCCTGCAGAAGGTCGGCCCCGATCACCCGTCGATCGGCGCCGAAGTGCGGGCCATCGATCATGAGGTCGGGCGCTTGCTGGAATTCGCCCGCGACCAGGGCGCGGCGGTGATGCTGTTGTCCGAGTACGGCATCGAAGCGGTCGAGCGGTCGGTATCGATCAACCGCGTATTGCGCGAGGAAGGCCTGCTGCAGGTGCGCCAGTCGCTGACCTGGGAATTGCTCGATCCGGGCGCCAGCGCCGCCTTTGCCGTGGCCGATCACCAGATCGCCCATGTGTATGTCAGGCGGGCTGCGGACATTGCCCGGGTCAAGGCCCTGCTGGAGCGTCAACCCGGCATCGAGCAGGTGCTGGACAAACATGAGCAGCGCACCTGGCAACTGGATCACCCGCGCAGCGGCGAATTGGTGGCCGTCGCCGCGCCGGGATGCTGGTTCGATTACTACTACTGGTTCGACGACGCCCGGGCGCCGGACTTCGCCCGCACCGTGGATATCCACCGCAAGCCCGGCTACGACCCGGTGGAGCTGTTCGTCGATCCGGCCATTCGCTTCCCCAAATTGAAAGTGGCGCGCCGCCTGCTGCAGAAAAAGCTCGGCTTTCGCTACTACATGGACCTGATCCCGCTGGACACCGGACTGGTCCGCGGCAGTCATGGACGTCCGCCTGCCAGCGAGCAGGCCGGGCCGTTGCTCATCACCGATTGCGACGTGCCATTGCCGCGGAGTATGGCGGCAACGGCGGTCAAACCTCTGCTCCTTCGGCATTTCCTGGGGCAGAACCTTAACGACCTGGCCAATGCCAAGGAGCACATATGCGGCGAGCCATTTCAATAACCGTTCTCAGTACACTGGCCGGACTGGCCCAGGCTGATAACACCAACCCCTTCGATTGCAGCAATTTCCTCACCTTCAACGGCAATCAGGCCCAAGCCCTGGCACAGCTCAAAGCGAGCAAGGAAACCCTCAGCTGGAACTGGTTCAACTGCCTGAACCAGCCTGCCGCCAATGGCCTGGACCGGGTCTGGGAAACCCTCAAGCCGTCGGACCAGGTGTACCTGGCCAATGGCGCCAATCCTGGTGCCTACACGCTGGCGCCGCCGCCCCAGGCAGTGACGGAAGCGGCCGCCGGGATCCCGGGGATGAACACCCAGCGAGCCTTCCACAACCTCAATGCCATCCTGCAGGTCGATGGCCTGCCGCTGGAAATGGATGGCAAGACCGTGCCGGCGTCGCAACGCGGCAAACCGGTGCGCTTCCAACTGCTGATGAGCGAATCCACCTTCGACTATATCGTGCAGAAAGGCGTCTACAACACCAACGGCCAGAGTGCCCTGACCGCCAACCTGGACTTCCCGGCCACGTCCTGGGAGGCAAAAGCGGGCTGGTTATGGATCGGCACCGATACCACCTACCAGAAGCAGCTGGAGGACGATGGCTACTACATCGCCCAGGCCTATTACCAGAATGACGACGGCAGCTACACGGTCGGCTATGCCGCGCTCAGCGCCCTGCACGTAATCAACAAGCTGGTTCCCCAGTGGGTCTGGACCACCTTCGAGAACGTCAACAACAGCAAATACACGGTCACCAACGCCATTCCGCCGAAGCCGATGACCAACAGCACCGGGCCGACCGCCGAGGCAGTGCCTGTCAACGCCCAATTCCAGCAGTGGTACGGCAACCTGTCGCGCTACGAACTGATCGGCACCCAGATCGATAGCAACCCGAAACTGCTGGCCAACTCGCAGCTGGAATCGGCGTTCCAGAGCCAGTCCTCGTGCTCCGCCTGCCACGGCACGGCGGCCTATTCCAAGGACGACGGCTACTTCAACTTCACGCTCAGCGGCCAGGATGGCAAGGACGGCATCGTCTACCCCACGGCGCCTTTGCCGGAGACGGCGTTCAAGGGCTACAACAAACTCGATTACGTCTGGTCGCTCAAGCGCGCCCAGTGGCAGCGTCCTTAAGGAGCACGACATGAGCGTATTGAACTTCCCCCGCATCTACTTCAAGGGCCACATGTTCTGGAGCCCACCCACGGGCAACAACAACGACGTGCTGCCGCTGTACGACGCCGTGAACATGAAGATGAACTGGGACTTCCTCAGCCAGTACCAGATCACCCCGGAAAACGCCGCAGAGAAGCTGATTCCCTGGATGATCCAGTACCAGCAGTTGTCCAGCGCACCGAAGGCGGTCATCCAGGCGCCGCCGAATGCCGGTGGGGACGGAATCGTGCCCGCCGAGTGGAACTTCTTCGGCGACAACGCCTGCGGCACGGTGTCGTACAAGGACACCGTCTCCACCATCATCGGTGGCGAAGGCCCCGGCGGCGGCTATATCGACAACGACCCGCTGATAAACCAGCCCTACAACCTGTACGGCAACCCATTCGGCAGCGACACCCCGACACCAGCCCGCTTCGTCGATGTCAGCCCCTGGCAGAACACCTTCACCGCGCTGTACTTCGACCGCCTGGAGCTGGGCAACGCTGCCTGCGGCCTGACCGCCACCCGGCAGTACCGCATGCTCGATCGCTTCCTCAACTTCAACTGGGCCGCCTTCAAAGGTTTGCTCACGGTGACCGCCACCTGGCAAACCTGCTTCCCGAAAGCCAACCTGCAATGGCGGCTCGGCGACTCGGTACTGCTGAAGAACCTCCATGACCAGTTGGACCAGCCAGGCGTGCAAGGCCTTATGTTCCGCTTCTGCAGCTACCTGACCGCCTACGACTACAATGGCGTGTTCAACGACCAGCCACCGGTGAGTGCGTCAAAAGACCCGGCGAAGCTGCAACGGATGTACCAGGCGGCGCTCGACAACCCCATCGATATTTTCTTCAACCCGGCCTATGGCTGCACTTCGGGGGTGCTGGGGCTGTGGCACGACGGCGAGTACCCTACGGCTCCCGACGGCCAGCGCCTGGTGGCGAAGACCGCGGTGGCGGTTCCGTCCTCCTACAACCAGAAGCCCAAGGCGGTAGAACTGGGCGTGATCTCGGCGCTGGTCCATGACAACCGGCTGTCGCTGGACCTGATGAACAGCTTCCCGTTCATCCAGGGCCCCGCCAAGCCGGGCATCGACCCGCTGATTCCACAACCGCTGAAACTGGACCTGGGCGCGTTCGATATCGGTACCACCCAGGGCGACACCTTCGTTCCGCTCGTGCCGCCGCTTTCGTTCGACTACACGAAGTATCAACAGGACGCGTTCGATCACCAGTCCGGCCTGCTCGACCTGCCCCTTACGCCAGCCCAGGTGACCCAGCTGACCGGGGACAATCCGCTGGCGCTGCGCAAACAGGGCGACCAGGTGCCAACGTCGGTCCAGCAGCCCTGGACCGCCGAAGTGATCGAAAGCGGCAGTTTCCTTGACGTCGGCCAGACCAAGGAGCTGAAGATCATGGTGCAGAAGAACGGCAAGCCCGCGGCGAACCTCGACCTGCTGGTGGCGCAATACAACAACCTCTACCTGCTGGGAACCTCCAGCTACTACCTCGGTACCCGCAACAATCCGAATTTCGTCCTGTTCTACGACCATACGGACGACGGTTCGCAAGAGCAGAACAAGGAGAACCTTCCGCAGTTCACCGATTCGGCCGAGGTCACCACCCAGGCAACCGAAGGCGCGGGGCGCAGGCTGGTGGCATTCGTCACCGAAGAGCCGGACACGCCAGGGACGCCCGTCTTCTATCAGGACTATCGCAAGACCTGTGTCGGGGTAAACGTGGGCGCCTGCCTGCGCTTCGAGAACCGCGAGCCATCGGCGATCCGCTATCTCAAGCCCGAAGCCGGGCTCAAGCCCGACAGCCAACTGGTGGAGTACGACTACAAGCGCATCACCACCGACGCCAACGGCATCGCCACCGTAACCGTCACCGGGGTGAACCCGGGCTTCCCCACCTTGCGTTTCTATCCCGACGAGGACGGCACCGCCGACATCCTCTTCAGCTTCGACTACCTGAGCGCCTATGTGGACTTCCTTGCGCCGATACGGGTACTTCCGAGCGAGGACGACCTCAAGCAGCGCTTCGTCGACAAGTGGAACGAGGTCTACCAGCAACAGGATGCGGCCCAGGTGATCTGGGACAGCTTTATCTACCCGGAGATCTTCCAGATCTACTACTACCTGTACCCGATCATGAACAAATACATGCCGCTCAATAACCTGAAGCGGATCGAGGGCGCGATTGGCCAGCTGATACGCCTAATCAGCAAGCCGTACCAGGAAGAAAGCACCCTGGCCATGCCCATCACCCGCGACATGCCGCAAGGTCGTCGCTCGGTGCTGGAGCTCTGGGCGCAGAAGCTGGTGCAGCGCAACTACCCGCCGGTCAAGCTGAGCATGGCCGACTACGACACACTCAACGTCAACTGACAGGCTGCGCCGGGTGACCGTGATGTCGCCCGGCGTTTTTCCTCGATGAGGCACCGCATTGCAGGGATGACCCATGCCATTGCCCATTCATATAGCGCAACACCTGCGCGAAACCCTTCGCCCGTCCACCCTTGTCGCCAGCTGCCTGCTTAACCCCCGCGGCGTCCATCTCGCCGAGGACGGCAGCCTGCTGCTGGTCGAAGCCGGCAGCGGCCAGCCGGGCGACCCCTTCACCGGGCGGATCAGCCGCCTGCCAGCCGAGGCCGGCAGACCAGGCGCCTGGCTGCCGCCCCGGCCCCTGGCCGAGGGCTTCCGCGCCATGAACATGCAGGCGCGCATGCTGCGCGACGAAATCATGGGGCTGTCCGATATCGCCTGCGGCGAGGGCCGCTGCCTGGTCAGCCAGACCGACTACGTGGCCGGTTCCAGATTGCTTGATCTGCAGTACAGCCCCCCGGAGCCGGTGTGCCACAGCCAGGGCAACCTCAATGCCCTGTGCTACCACCCGACCCTGCGCAGCTGGCTGGCGGTCAAGCCCGATACCAACGAGCTGGTGGCGTTCCGGCCGGGAGAGCAAGAGCAGGTGCTGGTGCATCTGCCGGACCTTGCCCAGGGCCAGGAAGCCGTCCCGGTCACCCTGGTCCACGAGCCGGCGACCGATGCCGTGCTGATCAGCCTGTTCTCCGGTGAGCTGCATGCCACGCCCGAACGCAAGGGCGTGGACTTCGCCGACAGGGCCGGCCAGGTGATCCGGGTCTGGCCGGACAGCGGCAGGATCGAGGTGCTGATCGATGGCCTGCAACTGCCCACCGGGCTGGCCCTGGACACGCAAGGCAACCTGCTGGTGCTGGAACTCTGCGAGAGCCTGCAGCAACCGCTGACCGCCGCCTGGAACAGCGAGGCGCTGCATGGCGGCTTTACCCGCTTCAGCGGGCGGCTGCTGCACTGCGACCTGGGCAGCGGAGAGGTCAGCGTGCTGGCCCGCGGCCTGGATACGCCGTCCAACCTGTGCCTGGTGCCGGGCGGGGTGCTCGTCAGCGAAGGCATGGGCCTGCAGGGCCGGCCATTGCCTACGCCGGACGGCGCCGTGGTAGCGCTGGAAGGCCGCTTGCGCCTGGTACAGCTCTGAACCAGGCGGATCCTGTGGCAGCCGCCAAGGAATGCCGATTCCTTGACCTGCCACAACCCTTCGGCAGATAGGCCACGCCCGGCCTTGCCATCTGCGCCGTCCTGGACTTTTCTCAATCCCTCAACCAGGAGGTGACCCATGGCAACCATGAAAGCAGCCGTTTTCGTAGAGCCCGGCCGGATCGAGCTGACGGACAAACCCATCCCGCAGGTCGGCCCTACCGATGCGCTGATCCGCATCACCACCACGACCATCTGCGGCACCGACGTGCATATCCTCAAGGGCGAATACCCCATTGCCCGCGGCCTGACCGTGGGTCATGAGCCGGTCGGGGTAATCGAGAAACTGGGCAGCGCAGTCAAGGGTTACAAGGAGGGCCAGCGGGTCATCGCCGGGGCGATCTGTCCGAACTTCAACTCCTACGCCGCCCAGGATGGCGTGGCCTCCCAGGACGGCAGCTACCTGCAAGAGTCCGGTCGCTGCGAATGCCATGGCTACAAGGCCACCGCCGGCTGGCGCTTCGGCAACCTCATCGACGGCACCCAGGCCGAGTACGTGCTGGTGCCGGACGCCGAGGGCAACCTGGCGCCCATTCCCGACGGGCTGAGCGACGAACAGGTGCTGATGTGCCCGGACATCATGTCCACCGGCTTCAAGGGCGCGGAGAATGCCAACATCCGCATCGGCGATACCGTGGTGATCTTCGCCCAAGGCCCCATCGGCCTGTGTGCCACCGCCGGCGCACGCCTGCTCGGGGCCTCGACCATCATCGCGGTGGACGGCAACGACCACCGCCTGGGCATTTCCCGCAACATGGGCGCCGATATCACCCTGAACTTCAACCAGTGCGATGTGATCGACGAGGTGATGAAGCTGACCCGCGGCCGCGGCGCCGACTCGTCCATCGAGTGCCTGGGCCTGCCGAGCACCTTCGAACAGGCCATGAAGGTGCTCAAGCCCGGCGGTACGCTGTCCAGCCTGGGCGTGTATTCCAGCGACGTGAAGATTCCGCTGGGCGCGTTCGCCGCCGGCCTGGGCGATCATCGCATCAACACCGCGCTCTGCCCGGGCGGCAAGGAGCGCATGCGTCGGCTGATGAGCGTGATCGCCTCCAATCGCGCGGATTTCGGGGCACTGGTCACCCATCACTACGCACTGGGCGATATCGTCGAAGCCTACGACCTGTTCGCCCATCAGCGCGATGGCGTACTGAAGATCGCCATCAAGCCCTGAGCCCCCGGCCATGCACTTCCTGGCCCGGGCATCCGGGCCAGCATCCAACACAAAAAAACCACTTCGTTGACGGAATTTTCACTGTCGTCCGCATAGCGTGAGCCACCCGCTCATTCCGGCGACAGCCAAAGGTTCAACGAGGTACCCGTGTCCGCTACTCCTGCCCCTGTTTCCAAAGCGCCACTGAAATGGTCCGGCCTGCTCTGGCCTTTGCTGTTTTTCTGGTATTTCTCGGGAATCACCCAGGTCCTGCTGTTTGCCAGCGGCACCACCGGGTTCGCCGGCTTGCGCGATGCCTTCTTCCTCAGCAGCCTGTGGCTGGTGCCGCTGCTGCTGATGCCGCGCCTGGCCCGCGGCACCAGCGCGGTGATCGGCGTGGTGCTGTGGGCCGCGTCGCTGGTCGGCCTGACCTATTACGGGATCTACCGCCAGGAATTCTCGCAGAGCGTGATCTTCGTCATGTTCGAATCGAACACGGCGGAGGCCGGCGAATACTTCAGCCAGTACTTCACCATCTGGCTGGCGTTCGCCCTGCTGCTCTATACCCTGGTGGCGGTATGGCTGTGGAAACGCATCCGTCCGTTCAGCCTGCCGCTCGGCAGCCGGCTGCCGCTGGTCGTGCTGTTGCTGGCGGGCAACCTGGTGTACCCGTTCTACAAGCAGATGGTCACCCAGCAGCGCAACTTCGCCGATGCCCTGGAGAAGGTCGAGCAGCGCATGGAGCCGGCCGTGCCCTGGCAATTGCTGGTCGGCTACCGGCAGTACCGCCAGCAGCTGGACAACATGCAGGCGCTGCTGGAACAGAACGCCGCCTTGCCGCCGGTACAGGGGCTGCAGGACAGCAGTGGCGACAAACCCCGCACCCTGGTGCTGGTGCTCGGCGAGTCCACCACTCGCCAGCATATGCACCTGTATGGCTACAACCGCGACACCACGCCCAACCTGGATGCCCTGGCGGCCAGCGACAAGGGCCTGACGGTATTCCGCAACGTGGTGTCGCCGCGGCCCTACACCATCGAGGTGATGCAGCAGATCCTGACCTTCGGCGACGAGCAGAACCCGGATCGCTTCCTTACCGACCCGTCGTTGATCAACCTGATGAAACAGGCGGGCTACAAGACCTTCTGGATCACCAACCAGCAGACCATGAGCAAGCGCAACACCATGCTCACCACCTTCTCCCAGCAGACCGACGAGCCGGTGTACCTGAACAACCAGCGCAACCAGAACGCCGCGCAGTACGACGATGTGGTCTTCGCTCCGTTCGAAAAGGCCCTGCAGGACCCGGCGCCGAACAAGTTCATCATCGTCCACCTGCTGGGCACCCATATGGACTACGAGTACCGCTATCCGCCCGAGTACCGCAGGTTCAACGACCGCCAGGGCGTGCCGGCCCAGTTGTCCAGCAGTCAGGTGGAGACCTACAACGAGTATGACAATGCGGTGCTGTACAACGACTTCGTGGTGTCCGACCTGATCAAGCGCTATTCGGCGAGCACGCCCAACGGTTTCCTGCTGTACCTCTCCGACCATGGCGAGGATGTCTACAGCTCGGGCGACCATGATCGCCTCGGGCGCAACGAAGCGGCCCCGACCCGGCCGATGTACACCATTCCGTTCATCCTCTGGACTTCGCCAAGCTGGCAGGCAGCCCATCCCCGTGATCTCCAGGCGATGGCCAACAACGCCTACAGCAGCTCGCACCTGATCCACACCCTGTCGGACCTGGCCGGCCTGAGCTACGACCGCTTCGAACCGGCCAAGAGCGTGGCCAGCACGCAGTTCATCAGGGCGCCGCGCTGGATCGGCGACCCCTATCACAAGGGTGCGCTGCACGAGTTCGATCTGTTGCCAACGGACGGGATGGGCGAGGTACAGGAAACTGCGGGCAATCCCTGAGGCGATAAAGCTTCGCGCACAAGCCAGTTTTGCCCACCGCCCTCTACACAGGCTGCACGTATTCGCGTAATAGTAACTGGCCATATCCCGGCCCCTGCTGCTCAACCACGGAAGATCAGAGCCCATGCCTATCGATTCGGACTATGCCCATCGAGTAATCGCCGCCTATGCCGCCAGCCCGGCAAGGATGGGCGCGTTTCCACTGCCGGACCTCGACACCGTGTATGCCGCAGAGACGCTCAAGGATCACCTGGTCGGCAGCCCTTACAGCCATGCCGTGGAAGTCGCCCGGATCAATAACGGGATCCGCGACCTGTATGTGTTCGCCAACTCCGGTGCGCCCGGGGTGCTGAACGTCGATGTGGAAGGCGCCACCAGCCAGTTGCGCCGGGTACTCGGGCCCTTGGCATCCTTTGCCCAGATCCGCCGTGACTACTCCTTCTACGAACCCCAGCATCGCGATGTGGCGGCCCTGCTGGGCACGGTCCGCGCCGGCTTCAATACCCAGGTACACCCCGCCTTGCTCGTGCGCCTGGCCGATGTACAAGGGGCTATCGCCAACTTCACGACACTGGTCAACGAACTGGGCCATGGCCCCGCAGCGCTGCCCCCGCGGCCGGACCCAACTGCCCCGGGACTGAATCCGCGGGCCCAGGCCTCGATCCAGGCGTCCCAGGACCGCATCGTCAACCGCGGGCAGGCATCCACGGGAAACAATGGCGATATCCAGCGTGCGCAATTTCTCGACCACGCACAGATCGCCAGCCTCGCGGCACGGGCCGCCACTGCACGAAGCAGCGGCCAGGCCACAGGAGCGCAAAAAGACTGCCTGAAGGTGATGCTGGCCGCGGCCTTGGCCCTGCGCCTGCGCTTGATCGAACCGGGTGACGTCGCCGCCGTGTCCCAGGCCTTCGATAACTTCATCCCGACCCTGAGAAGGCTGCCGATGTATCCCTTCCTGGGGCGGATCGCCGACCTGGTCGCGGCCCTGATCGTGCCTGCCACGCCCTTGCCGGCCGCCGCACTGGACCATGCAGCGTTCCAGGCCACTGCCGCCGAGGTCCTGCGGGTTGCAGGTCAATCGCGCTTCTGTGCCGAGCCACGGGTATTCAGCGCGGTCGGCAGCCAGGCGGAGTTCAACGGCTCGCTGGTCAGCCAGATCTGCTTCTGGTATGGCGGCGCAGGCAATGTGGCGAATCCGGTGGAATATCAGGTCATCGGCCCGCAAGCCACGCCCGCCAACGCCGCCGCATCCGGCAGCTACATGTGGGCCTGCTCGTCCTGCTGCAACCGTTCGGCGCAGATGGTCGGGCCGCTGCAACGTCTGGCGATGCCGCGACGAGCGCGGGAGGTCTGAGGCCGACGCCCTGGAGTACAACTGTACTCCAGGGCGATTTCACGACCGTCCGCGCTTCTCGACTTCGGTCAGTCGCTCCTCGATTTCCCGCGCCTCCTCCTGCTTTTCCTTGATCGAAACCGGGGTGATGAGTTTGTCCACCGCTTCGGTACGCGGGTCCGGCTGCTGCAGCACCGGGCCAGGCGACGTTGCGCCTTTTTGTGCGTTTTCCGAAGACAGCGGTTGCGGCGTTTTGTCGGACTGCCTGGAATCGTCGTGGGTCATGACCATCTCCTGATCAACGGGGGGGTGTTTCAGAAGAGTCGCGCGCGAGTGAAAAAGTTTGATTGCATGGCCGCTGGGGCGTTTTAGGTGGCGACCCCGTGTCGCCTGTCGAGAGAGCGCATGATGACCACCAGGCGCATTCCGATAGATCTTCAGCGTCCTCAAGATCGAGCGCCGCACGGGCGGCGCTCGATCTCAAGGGCGCTGGAAACGTCATGACAAGCACCTGTCAGCCCTGATGCGATCTACTGACAGGCCTTCTGACCTCAAAGGTGTAAATACCCATGCAGGGATGAGGCCCGCACTGGCACTTCGATCACCGCACCTTCTGCTTATGCCGCTCCTTCATCTCCTGCCGTTCCTTGGCCTCCACCGACAACGACGCCGTCGGGCGCAGCAGCAGGCGCTTCAGGCCGATCGGCTCACCCGTTTCCGCGCACCAGCCATATTCGCCACGAGCCAGCCGTTCCAGCGCTTCGTCGATCTTGTCCAGCAGCTTCTTTTCCCGCTCCAGCACCCGCAGTTGCCAGTGCCGGGCTTCTTCGGTGCTGCCGATATCGGCCGGGTCGGAGTTGATTTCGTGGTTCTTGAGGGATTCGAACTGCTCTGAGATCCGCTCCTGCAAGCCCTGCCGCTCGTTCAGCAGCAGAGTGTGGAAGTACGCCAGTTGGCTGGCGTTCATATAGGCCTCTTCAGGCTGTTGCAGCAGTTCTTCTTCGGTCATGTTCATTTCCTGAAACTCAGCGGTAGTCCTTGGCAGCCCTCGACCAGCCGCCCCTGGTGCCAGGCCAGTTGCCCGGAAACCAGGGTGGTGCTGATGCGATGGCGGAATGCGTGGCTCTGGAACGGTGTCCATTGGCAGTGGGACAGCAGCGGATCGAGCGATACCGGCCTGGCGTGCGCCAGCGCCTCTACCAGCACCAGGTCGGCCCAGTAACCCTCGCGGACATAGCCGCGGTCCTGGATGCCGAACAACCCGGCCACCGCATGGCTGGTCTTCTGCACCAGCCGGGTCAGCGGCAATACGCCGTCGGCGACCAGTTCCAGCAGCGCCGGCAAGGCGTGCTGGACCAGAGGCAGGCCGGAAAGCGCCTGGGCATAGGGGCGGGATTTCTCTTCAAGGGTGTGCGGCGCATGGTCGGTGCCGATAACGTCGAGGCGATCGCACAACAGCGCCTGGCGCAGGGCATCACGGTCGGTACGGGCCTTGATCGCCGGGTTGCATTTGATCAGGTTGCCGAGGCTTGCGTAGTCACGCTCGTCGAACAGCAGATGGTGCGCGCAGACCTCGGCGGTGATGCGCTTGCCCGCCAGCGGACCGGGCTCGAACAGCGCCAGCTCGCGCGCGGAAGTAAGGTGCAGGACGTGCAGACGGGTGTCGAAACGCCTGGCCAGTTCCACCGCCAGCGACGAGGAGCGGTAGCAGGCTTCGGCGTCACGGATCACCGGGTGCAGCTGTGGGCCGATGGCGTCACCGTACAACTCGCGCAAAACGGCCTCGTTGGCGAGAATCGACGGGGTATGTTCGCAGTGGGCCAGGAGGATGGTGGGAACGCAGGCGAACAGACGCTCGAGCACGTCCGGGTCATCCACCAGCATGTCGCCGGTAGACGCCCCCATGAACACCTTGACCCCGGCCACCTCGCGCGGATCGAGGGCAGCGACCACATCAAGGTTGTCCTTGCTGACGCCGAAGTGGAAGGCAAAATTGGCCACCGAACTGCGCGCCGCACGCTGTTTCTTGTCCGCCAGGGCCTCCAGGGACAACGTCGCCGGATGGGTATTGGGCATATCCATGAAGCTGGTGATGCCCCCGGCCACCGCCGCCCGCGACTCGCTGTGAATGCTGCCCTTGTGCGGCGCGCCGGGTTCGCGGAAATGCACCTGGTCATCGATCATCCCGGGCAACAACCATTGGCCCCGGGCATCGATTTCCACTGCGGCGCACTGCTGGTGGATGATCCCGGCGATCTTTTCGATGCGGCCATGGGCGACCAGGATGTCGGCGCAGAATGTGCTGCCTTCGTTCACGACGTTGGCATTGCGGATCAGGATTCGGCTCATGATGCAGCTCGGGACTCGGCGAAAACGTTACGTTATAACACTACGAATAATGCAACGTCGAGCCGCGCCGGCAAACCACAAAGCCGCCGGAAAAAACCATTAAAGATTCCTTCACCCAGACGGCCGCATTCCTCATCTACGCTCACCTCATTTCTCGCCCGGAAATCCGCCCATGGATATGGACTGGCATCAAGCCCTGCAAGAGAGCCTGCGCTGGCTCGCCCTCACCTCCCTGATCACCCTGCTCAGCCTGGCCATCTGCGCGCGGCTGGCCGTGCGCTTTACCCGCTGGGGCCAGCAGTTCTGGCAGATCGCCGGCCCCTGGCTGAGCCCGAAGCACAGTTGGCGACCGTTGCTCGCGTTTGCCCTGCTGCTGTTGCTGACCCTGTTCGCGGTTCGCCTGAATGTGCTGTTTTCCTTCTGGTACAACGGTTTCTACAGTGCCCTCCAAGGCCTGGACCAGGCGGCGTTCTGGTACCTGCTGGGGGTGTTTGCGGTGCTGGCGACCATCCATGTACTGCGCGCCCTGTTCACCTACTACGTGACCCAGGCCTTCAGCATCCGCTGGCGCACCTGGCTGACCGAACGCTTGACCAGCGATTGGATGGCCGGCGATGCCTATTACCGCGGACAGTTCCTGGAAAACCCGGTCGACAACCCGGACCAGCGTATCGAACTGGACGTGAATGCCTTCGTCACCGGCTCCGTGACCCTGTGCCTTGGCGCAGTCAGTGCGCTGGTGTCGCTGGTGGCCTTCACCGCGATTCTCTGGGGGCTGTCGGCACCGCTGACGGTGGCCGGGGTGGAGATTCCCAGGGCCATGGTCTTCGCCGTATACCTCTACGTGCTGATCGCCACCTGGATCGCCTTCCGGCTGGGCAAGCCGCTGATCCGCCTGAACTTCCTCAACGAAAAACTCACCGCGAACTTCCGCTATGCGCTGATGCGCCTGCGTGAGTACGCGGAGAACGTGGCCTTTTACCAGGGCTCGCGAATCGAACGGGACACCTTGCTCGGGCGTTTCTCGGCCTTGATCCTCAACGTCTGGGCGCTGGTGTACCGGAGCCTGAAATTCGACGGTTTCAACCTGGCCGTGAGCCAGGTCGCGGTGGTGTTCCCCTTCATTCTCCAGGCGCCACGCTTCTTCAGCGGTGCGATCAAGCTGGGGGATGTGATGCAGACCTCCCAAGCCTTCGGCCAGGTGCAGGATTCGCTGTCGTTCTTCCGTTCTTCCTACGACACCTTCGCCCAGTACCGCGCGACCCTCGATCGCCTGACCGGCTTCATGGATGCCAACCAGCAGGCCCGGGAATTGCCGCGGGTCGAGCGCATCGACGATGCGCAGGTGCTGGATATCCGTGGCATGCAGGTGTCACGTCCGGATGGACAGACGTTGCTGGGCGATTTCCACCTGAGCCTGACGCCCGGGCAATCGCTGCTGATCAAGGGGCCGTCGGGTTGCGGCAAGACCACCCTGCTGCGCGCCATTGCCGGGCTGTGGCCCTATGCCGAGGGCGAGGTACGTTGCCCGGGTGGCGAATCAGCGCTGTTCCTGTCTCAGCGGCCATACCTGCCGCTGGGGATGCTGCGCACGGCGGTGGCCTATCCGGCGCCGGGCCTGCCGGGCGATGACGAGCGTCTGGTCCAGGCCCTGCGCGAGGTCAATCTCGGGCACCTGGCGGACAAGCTGGACGTCAGCAGTGACTGGGGGCGGATCCTGTCGATCGGCGAGCAACAGCGCCTGGCCTTTGCCCGGGTACTGGTAAACCAACCGAAAATCCTGTTCCTCGACGAGTCCACCTCGGCGATGGACGAGGGGCTGGAACATGGGCTGTACGAACTGATGCGCGAGCGGATGAAGGACAGCATCCTGGTCAGCGTGGGGCACCGGGCGACCTTGGCGGTGTTCCATAGCCATCATCTGCTGCTGGACGGAAAAGGTGGGTGGAACCTGGTTGAACGCTAAGGAGTACATTCGTACTCCACGGCGCGTGCCCGAGCATTCGCCAGGTCAATCGAACAACAGCGACCGCCCCTCGGCCGACGGCAGGACACACTCGACCCGATGTCCACAACCCGGCACTACCAGCATCCGGCGCTGTAACTTCAGCACTGCCCGCTCATAGGCCAGGAAACCCAGGCCCCGCTGCAACCTGAAGGGCCCCTGGAGCATCGCAGCGCAGGATTTGTCGAGCACTGGATAGAACGCGCCCTGCCCTGCGCTGTTGTCCAGGCCGCCTTCCAGGTAATCCACCCGCGCCGCGGCATAGCGCGCCCTGGCCTGCCCGGCATCGGCAGGCAGCCAGGCGGGTAAGGCATCGGTGCCATATTTCCAGGCGTTGTAGCCGTCACACGCCTGTACCGGCAGTTCCATGACAAACCCGCTGCCCTGCGCCACTGGCCGCACCGGATCGAAGTACAGCCAGCTCCCCGGGTCGGCGATCACGTAGCGCAATTCGACCCCGACCGGGGGCTCGGCAGCAAAAGCGACACTGTGCTGCAGCATCTGTGCCCCGGCGGAGAACCCGGCCAGGGTGACGTTGCGCAAGCCGGGATATTGCCGGACCAACTCGATGACCAGGGCATCCAGCGCCGCGAAGGCGCTGATCGGATGCGCTCCCAGCGATGGCTCTCCGGCTAGCCAACTGCCACAGGTCCAGCGTGCATCGCCGGGCTGCGCCGACGGCTCGCCCGGCGAGCTGCAATGGCGCGCATCCTCTACCTGGTACAAGGGCGCCACCACCAGGGTGTCCGCCAGCCGCCCGGCCATCCGTGCCGCCTGCAGACCGGCGGCGAAACTGCGGCTGGCGTCCCGCGGATGCCCATGGAGCACCACCAGCGCCGCCTGGACGCTGCGCTCACCGACGGGTCGCGAAGCATAGTAATGCAGCGCCCCTGCCTCATCGGGCAGGTCGAATCTGCGCAAGTCAGCGGCGCCCGCCACATGGGCAACTGTCAACAGGACAGCGAACAGGTAAACACAACGCTTCATGCGCAATCTCTTATTGTCATTCAGTGATGATCTACACGATGAGATTAATTTAATAATTCCCGTTGCGTACAACTTTGCCCGGCCTGATTAACTTTATTTCACCCGCTTTGCCCTTCTGTTTAATTGCCAACTTCGATGTCCCCGGAGATCATGGCACGGCCTTGCCATCGAGCTGCAAGGCCTATACCGCAAGGCATACAGCCCGGGTCCGCGCGCATGAACATCCGCGCGGACAGCGACCGCGTGCCGCCTGAAAACATGTAGACACCGACAACCCAGGTTAATCCAGAAGTTCCGGCATGAGGCCTTGAAACATGGGTAACCCACTCTTTGCAGGACACCTGAGACCATGCAAGCCGCTCCTATCGCTATCGAAGAACGCATTCTCCTGACCGGCGCCACCGGTTTTCTCGGCGGTGCGGTGACCGCGCAACTGCTCGCCGAAGGCCATGGCGCCAACCTGTCGTTCCTGGTCCGTGCCGACACCCGCGACCAAGGCCTTGAACGCCTGCGCGACAATCTGCGCCAGCATGGTGTCGGCGAATGTGCCCTGCAGTTCCTGCACGCCGAGCAAATCATCTGCGGCGACTTTCTCGACACCGCCTGGCTGCCCCGGGAAACCCCGCGCCTGATGCAGATCGAGCGGGTCATCAATTGCGCTGCGGTAGCCTCCTTCTCGAAGAACCCGAGCATCTGGCCGGTCAATGTCGAAGGCACCTTCGCCTTTGCCGACGTGATGAGCCGCTCCAAGCGCCTCAAGCGCTTCCTGCATGTCGGTACGGCCATGTGCTGCGGCCCGCAGCAGGCTTCGCCCATCAGCGAATCGTGGAGTTTTCCCGACGGCGCCGAGCAATTGGTGGACTACACCGCCTCCAAGGCCGAGATCGAAAGGCGCATGAGCGTGGATCTGCCAGGCCTGCCATTGGTAGTGGCACGCCCGTCCATCGTGGTTGGTCATCGCACCCTCGGCTGCCAGGCATCGGGCAGTATCTTCTGGGTGTTCCGCATGGGCTTCGCCCTCGAGAGCTTTACCTGCGGGCTGGACGAGCAGATCGACGTGATTCCGGTGGACTACTGCGCCGAGGCCCTGATCGGCCTGGCCCTGAAGCCACAACTGCGGCATAACCTCTACCACGTTTCCGCCGGTCATCATGCCGCCTGCAGCTTCGCCGAGATCGACGAAGCCTTTGCCTCGGCCAATGGCGCCAGCCCCGTGGGCGCGCGCTATCGCAAGATCGGCGTGGACGACCTCAAGGAACTGGCCGGCGACTTCGCCGCCCGCATCGGTCCGGCCAACCCGCGCCTGGTCCTGCGCGCGCTGCGCTTGTACAGCGGCTTCGCCGACCTCAACTACCTGTTCGACAACAGCCGCCTGCTCGAAGAAGGCATCGCCCTGCCCCCGCGGTTCACCGACTACCTGGATGTCTGCGTGCGCTCCTCCAGCGGGGTCAGCATTGCCACGCAGATGCAGTGGGATTTCAAATAGTTAGCCTTTCGGCTGATTCGTGCGGCTGGCGGATGAATTCCGTCGGCCGCTGCTGTACCCTCACCCGCGAATTCCGCCAGATACCCGCCAATCTTGAATACCCCAGCACTGACACCCCGTGAGGCCTACCAGATTCTCCGCGACATCGCCCAGGGCATCCGCCCCATGCGGCGAATCGGCGAACAGGGCTGGAGCGAAGTCCGCAATGGACTGCTGACGGTGGAAGTGGATGGCTGGGTCTTCACCCTTTACAACGATGGCGATGCCCTGGGGCATTGCGAGCGCTGCTACAACCCTGAAGGCGCCGCCTATATCTTCGATGCCGGACATCCCTACGGGACCAACCCCGTGGAGTTCATGAGCCAGTGGGAACGGCAGCGGGTCGAGGGGATGCTGCAGGTTCTGTAGGGTTCTGCCGCCACACATCGCCGGCTCCTGCAGGACAAAACATAATTCTTTGATTTGCACGTACCTTGTGGGAGCGGGTTCACCCGCGATTACGATGGTGAATTCACTAACGTAATCGCGGGTGAACCCGCTCCCACAAGGTACGCGTCGTGCTTTGAAGCTGTTCTTTGTGCGACAGCGCAGCCCTTATCGAGTGCACCATGGGCAACCGAAAACCTTGGTTACAACTCTTTTTTGACATCTCCTTCACCCGCCCCGAACACGCCGTTGCCTAAATTGCCGTCATTCCCGTAGTGCTTGTCCCGGAGTGACAGTCATGCTGCAAGGCGTTTTCGATAATCCCGCTCTTCCCTCCCGTCCCAAGCGACGTCTCCCGATTTCGAAAAAACTGCTGGTCCCGGGCCTGTGCGCCCTTCTGCTTCTGGCCGCGTCAGCCACGTGGCTTTTCTCGAGGACACATGTCATGAGCCTGGGTAGTGAGCAGCAGATGCTCGATAGTGGGGTTTATGCCGAATGGGCCAAGGGCAAGGTGATCGTGCTGATCCGTCATGCCGAACGCTGCGACCGTTCCGACAACCCCTGCCTGAGCGACCCCACCGGCATCACCGTAGAAGGCAGCCAGGCGGCGATCGAAGTGGGCAACGGCTTGCAACGCCTTGGCCTGGGCGACGCCGAAGTGCTGAGCAGCCCCGAGTACCGCACCCGGCAGACGGCTCACTTCATTTTCGGCAAGGAGGTCGCCAGCCGTGACTGGATCGGTGAATGCGATCGCGATTTCACCCATGCGGCCTTGCAAAGCAAACGGCCCGGCGTGAACCTGGTACTGGTCACCCACAGTGGCTGCATCGACCATGTCGAGCGCCAGCTCAAGGTGCCCGGTGGCGAGCGTTCCAGCGAATACGCCAGCGCCCTGTTCGTGTCGATGAACAATGACGGCAAGGCGCGGATCCTCGGCCAGATGAATGCCAACGAATGGCGCGAAGTTGTCGCCAGCGCGGGGAAATAAGCATGCGGACTGCTTCGCGAAAGGATTTCTACCTGGTCAACCTGGGCGTGCCGCTGCTGCTGGCGGCCGCGACCTTCCTGCTGTTCGACCTGACCCGCCTGGATCGCCTGACCAACGACCTGTTCTATGACCCGGCCACCCAGCAGTACATCCTGCAGCACAGCCAACTGTTCGAAAAACTCACGCACAAGTGGCCGCGGGTCCTTCCGGACTGGACCGGCGAGGCGGCTATCGTCGGCACCTTGCTGTCTTTCTCATGGCCCCTGCTGGCCAGGCATCAACGCGCAGTCAGTCTGCTGGACAAAGCGCGGATCGCTCCACTGCTGCGGTTTACCGCGCAGTACCGGCGCGACCTGCTGTACGTGGTTACGGCCTTCGCCCTGAGCACCACGCTTATCCATTACCTGAAAAGCCATACGGGCGTGTATTGCCCGGTGGAAACCACCCTGTATGGCGGCGATCAACCCCACCTGGAGTGGTTCAGCAACTTTTCGCTGTTCGACAAGGCCGGCCCCGGCCGCTGCTGGCCGGGCGGCCATGCCTCCAGCGGTTTCACGCTGCTGGCGCTGTACTTCGTCGCCCTGCGCCACCGCTGGCACCATGCGCGCAAGCTGCTGGTGGCGATCCTGCTGATCGGCACGCTCTACGGCACCACCCGGGTACTGCAGGGCTGGCACTATATGTCGCATACCTTCTGGGCGGGGATCGTGGTCTGGCTGGCGAGCTGGGCGAGCGCACTGCTGTTCTACGGGAGGCTGGCATTGCAAGGCCAGCAGGGTTTAAACCCGCGCCCGCTGGCGGTAAGCTCTGGGGCTCTAGTACAAGCTTTCCAGGGCAGTGACCATGACCAGGCCGCTTTTACTCCTGCTGGCCGCCACGGCCTTCAGCCAGATCGCACAGGCCCAGCAGATCCAGCGCCAGCTGGGTGATTTCGACTTCCGCCTGGGAACCACCAGTTCCCGCAGCATGGCCCAGGGGCTGATATCGCCCGGTCCCCTGGGCGCCTTCCATGGCGGGCTGGACGTCAGCCACGCCAGCGGCTGGTACTTCGGCCAGTACGCGCCGAGCATGGGCCTCTCGGAAAACACCACCTTGCGCCTGGACAGCTACCTGGGCACCCGGCAGCGCTTCAACGACAGCCTTGGCTACGAGGTGGGGCTGATCCACTACAGCCTGCCCAACGTCTCCGGCAACGACAGCTACGCGCTGTATGGCGGCCTGTCGATCTTCGGCAGTCGCCTCGGTGGCGCGCTGCGCAACAACCCCGACAACCGCACCGGCACCCTGTTCGCCGATCTCGGCCGGGTGCCGCTGCTGGATGCCGGAGTCACCCTCAAGCTCGCCCATCATCAGTTGGGCACACCCTTCACCATCGGCGATGGCAGCCAGGTGCAGAGTTTCAGCGACTGGTCGCTGCAGCTTTCAAGGCCCTGGCTGGGCATGGACCTTGACCTGATCTACAGCAGTTCGGACCTCAGCGGTGGTGGCTGCGAGGCCTACTCGGGCATCAACACCTATTGCGACAGCACCATCACCTTCAAGGCACAGCGCAGTTTCTTCTGAATCAGCCGTCCAGGGTGTCGTAGGACACCACCCGATCCCGCCCGCCCTGCTTGGCCTGGTACATGGCCTGGTCGGCCTGGCGCAACAGATGCTGGTAATCCGGGTGTCCACTGTAGGTCGCCACGCCAATGCTCACGGTGAGCCGGTGCTTGCGGCCCTCGGTCAGGTTGAAGGTTTCCGCGCCGATCTTGTGCCGCAGCTTTTCCGCGACCTTCAGCGCGTTGGCGTTGTTGATGTCGACCAGGATCATCAGGAATTCCTCGCCGCCCATGCGGAACACGTAGTCCCCGGCGCGGCTGTGGCTGCTGAGGATCTCCGCAGCCTGCTGCAGGACCAGGTCGCCGGCGTCGTGGCCGAAGCGATCATTGATCGACTTGAAGTGATCGATATCCACCGACAGCACCGAAAAACGCTGGCCGGTCTTTTGCGCGATGGCGATCTCGTTGCCGATCACCACCGGGAGGAACTTGCGGTTGAGCATGCGGGTGAGCACGTCGCGGCCGCTTTCCAGCTCGTTGGCACTGTTGAACAGGCTATCGAGGTTGAACATCAGGCTCTTGGTCCGGTCACGGATCTCCCGCAGCAGGCTCATGCGCGCCGCTTCGTCGCCCGCGGCAGCGAGGAAACGCGGAAGCAGCTCGTCGTCCACATGACGGATGATCGCCAGGATCTGCTCGCTTTCCCGGGTGTTCTGGAACGCATAGGCGCCCTTGTGGCGGAACCACAGACCGAAATCCGCAGCGGCCAGGCGCGGCAGGTTGGCCCCGCTGGCCCCCATCGCCAGGTCGAACATCAGGCTGTTTTCCCAATCGAGCAAGGCGCCGCGCTGGCGCTCGCGCTCGGTGGTGATGTTCTGCAATACCGAGAACAGCCGGTAGCCTTCCTCGTTGCGCGAGTTGCGGTCATGGGAGCGGCTGTAGGCGTGGCTCATGATTTCCATGGCCAGGTCCATGGTCTCGCTGGCCAGGCGCAGGATCTGCGCATGCTCCTGCGCGGCCCAGCCTTCCTCGGCAATCAGTTGGTACAGCTGCTTTTTCAGATAGCGCGCACCGCCAAGCACCAGGTGCAGCGGCACGTCGATTCGTGCATGCACCTCGCCGACCTGCTTCTGCAAGGCCACCAGCGGCAGGAAGTCATCACCGGCGCGGGCCGAATAGACCTTCACCAACCAGGCCTGCATCGAGCTGCCCAGGCGGCTCTTGACGTCTTCATGGGAGAGGATCAGCGAGGCGTTGGGGTCGGCCAGCATCTGTTCGTAGAAACGTGCGGCGAGGGTGACCTTGTGGGTCTCGACCAGCCCTTTCAAGGCGTGTGTCAGCGCGTCGGGGAACTGCGCGACCATGGAATGCCATTCCCTGGCTTGTACTTCTGGAGAAACGCTTGGCATGTCTGGCCTATTTTCAGTTCAGCAGAAAGCGTGACGCCCCTTCGGACCTGAAGGGGCGTTCAATCGCTGGCGGGCGTCATGTGCTCGCCAGGCGCGCATTCTATTGCACGTTGAACGTGAAAGTCTTGGCAGTCAGCGCTCCCCGTGCAGGCAGCAACGCCGTGGGCGCGCCCCGGCTTCGGCGCGTTTTTCCTCGGCCACCGCTTCGCGCCACCAGCGCTTGCCGGCCTGCGGCGCGCGAAGGTCGAAGCGCTCGCCCATGCCCGGCGTCGCAACGCTGACGCCCTGCTGCGCCGCGTGTTCCAGCACGGTTTCGAAAGGCTCGTACCAGGCGTGCATGGCGAGGTCGAAGGTGCCGTTATGGATCGGCAGCAGCCAGCGACCGCCCAGGTCGACATGGGCCTGTACCGTCTGCCGAGGGTGCATGTGCACGTAGGGCCAGTGTTCGTTCCAGGCGCCGGTTTCCATCAGGGTCAGGTCGAAGGGGCCGAAACGTCGGCCGATCTCGCCGAAGCCGTCGAAGTAGCCAGTGTCGCCGCTGAAAAACACCTTGAACCCGGGCGCTTCGATCACCCAGGAGCACCACAGGGTGCGGTTGCCATCACGCAGGCCGCGACCGGAAAAATGCTGCGCCGGCGTGGCGGTCAGGTGCAGGCCGCCGGCGTCGATGCCTTGCCACCAGTCGAACTGGCGCACCTTGTGCGCCGGCACGCCCCAGGCCAGCAGGCGGTCGCCGACGCCCAACGGCGTGACGAACACCTCCACCTTGGGTGCAAGGACCTTGATGGTGGCGCGGTCGAGATGGTCGTAATGATCGTGGGAGAGGATCACCCCACGGATCGGCGGCAGCTCGGCAAGGCTGATCGGCGGTTCGTGAAAGCGCTTGGGTCCGGCGAAGGCGAACGGCGAAGCCCGCCGGGAAAACACCGGATCGGTCAGCCACCAGTGGTCTTCGAGCCTGAACAGCAGGGTCGAATGTCCCAGGCGGTACAGGCTGCCGTCGGCGGCCTGCTCCAGATCCTGGCGGGTCAGGCGCTGCACGGGCAATGCCACCCGCGGCACGGTGAAGCGCGGTTTGTTGAACAGCAGGTTCCACAGCACCCTGGCGTCCGGCGCCGGCGCGTCGGCCGGACGTGGCGTCAGGTTGTGAAAGCGTCCCTGCCGGGCCTGGGGCGAATGGGCATGCTCGGGTTTCACGGGCGGAATCCTCCGGGGCGAGGTTTCCAATCTACTCGGGATGCCCGGGGATTCAAGTGAAGGAAGATTAACCGGCGGGGATCGGGCAATGAGCCTGGAGGAATATGCAAGCAGGAAGCTCCGTGGGGACCCTACTGGCCTCATCGCCGGCAACGCCGGCTCCCACAAGGTTCTGTGGTGTTCCCCCCTGTGGGAGCCGGCGTTGCCGGCGATGAGGCCAGTAGGGTCCCTGATGATTCTCTTCCCATTGCACCTCGCGTAAAGTTTTCCTACATCCTCATGGCCAACGCCCTGCTTAATGGACAAATACGCCCCCCGCCAGTGGCTCCCCCACGAAAAACCTGCATTGCCCGGCTCCCCGTCGACGCCGTTGCATGCCCCGGCCAAGCGCATGGCCTTTGCTGCGGTGGGCCTGCTGGTGGCGATCACCGGCGGCCTGGGCAACGCGCTGGTCACCGCCAACCTGCCGTTTCTCCAGGGCGCATTGGGCGCGACCAGTGCCGAGATGGCCTGGCTGCCCGCTGCGTTCGTCATGACCAACGTGTCGATGAACCTGCTGCTGGTCAAGTTCCGCCAGGAATTCGGCCTGCGCGCCTTTACCGAAGTGTTCCTGGTGCTCTATGCCCTGGTCACCTTCGCCCATCTGTTCGTCAACGACCTCAACTCGGCCATCGCCGTGCGCGCCGCCCATGGCATGGTCGGCGCGGCCCTCAGCTCGCTGGGCCTGTACTACATGATCCAGGCGTTCCCGGCGCAGTGGCGCCTGAAGGCCATGGTGCTCGGGCTTGGCGCCTCGCAACTGGCCGTACCGCTGGCCCGGGTGTTTTCCGAAGACCTGCTGCAGATCGCCGAATGGCGCGGCCTGTACCTGTTCGAACTGGGGCTGGCCCTGGCCGCACTGGGTTGCGTGCTGATGCTCAAGCTCCCTCCCGGCGACCGCTTCAAGACCTTCGAGCCCCTGGACTTCCTGACCTTTTCGCTGATGGCCAGCGGCACCGCGCTGCTCTGCGCAGTACTCTCCCTCGGCCGCATCGACTGGTGGCTGGACGCGCCCTGGATCGGCGTGGCCCTGGCCTCGTCCATCGCCCTGGTATGCAGCGGCCTCGCCATCGAGCACAACCGCAGCAACCCGCTGCTGATGACCCGCTGGCTGGGCAGCGGCGCCATCGTGCGCCTGGCCCTGTGCGTGGTGCTGATCCGCATGGTGACCTCGGAGCAGTCCACCGGGGCGGTGGGCTTCCTGCAAGCGCTGAACATGGGCAGCGAGCAGATGCGCCAGTTGTACTGGATCATGCTGCTCGGCGCTGCGACGGGGCTGGCTACCAGCGCCTTGACCATCACCCCGCAGCACCTGGTGCTGCCGCTGTTCGTCTCCCTGGCGGCGATGGCAGCCGGTGCCTTCATGGACAGCTCGTCGAGCAACCTGACCCGCCCGGCACAGATGTACTTCAGCCAGTTCCTGCTGGCCTTCGGCAGCACCTTCTTCCTCGGCCCGAGCATGGCCCTGGGCATCGGCCATGTACGCGCCAACCCGCGCAACCTGGTGAGCTTTTCGGTGATGTTCGGTATCTGCAACAACCTCGGCGGCCTGCTCGGCGCGGCGCTGCTCGGTACCTTCCAGACAGTGCGGGAGAAATTCCATTCCAGTCACCTGGTGGAAAACCTCGGTTACCTGGAACCCCTGGTCAACGCCAGGATCCAGAGTGGTGGCGCCGGCTATGCGGGCGTAATTGCCGATCCGGCCCTGCGCAACGAGGCCGGCATGCGCCTGCTGGCCAGCGCGGCAACCCGCGAGGCCAATATCCTGGCCTATAACGATGTATTCATGCTGATCGGCACGATCGCCGTGCTGACCATGATCTGGATCTTCATCCGCAGCCTGCGCTTGCGCTATCTCGCACGCCAGGCCGCGGTCCCCACCCCCTCAAGCGACGCACCGAGCCGATGACCCAGGAAACGCCCTCGACCACTACCACCGCCATCGCCGAAACCCCGGAAGGCCTCGCTCCGCCCAGCGAACCGGGCAGCCCGCAGCGCTCGCGCAGGGTACGCCTGCTCTCGACCTTGAGTTTCGCCGCCGTGGCCGTCGTCGGGATTCTCGTCGTGCTGTATGCCTGGCGCCTGCCACCCTTCGGCAGCACCATCGAGAGCACGGAAAACGCCTTGGTGCGAGGCCAGGTGACCATCATCGGTCCACAACTGGCGGGGTACGTCGTCGAAGTACCGGTGCACGACTTCCAGTTCGTCAAGGCTGGCGAGCTGCTGGTACGTCTCGACGACCGCATCTACACCCAGCGCCTGGCCCAGGCCAGGGCCCAGTTGCAACAGCAGCAGGCGGCACTGGCCAACAACCTGCAGCAACGCAACAGCGCCGAAGCAGTGATCGCCCAGCGCCAGGCGGCCATCGACGACGCTGCGGCCCAGGCCTCACGCAACCAGGCCGACCTGCGCCGCAACGAAGAACTGGCCCGCGACGGCTCGGTGTCGCGCCGCGAGCTGGACCTCAGCCGCGCCAGCCATGCCGCCGCCGTCGCCAGCCTGGCCCAGGCCCGGGCCGCCCTGGAAATCGCCCGCCAGGACCGCGAGACGGTGATCGTCAACCGCGCGGCCCTGGAAGCAGCCGTGGAAAACGCCAAGGCTGCGCTGGAACTGGCGCGCATCGACCTGGACAACACCCGGGTCACCGCGCCCCGCGACGGCCAGCTCGGGCAGATCGGCACGCGCCTCGGCGCCTACGTCAACTCCGGCGCACAGTTGATGGCGCTGGTGCCGGAGGTCAAATGGGTCATCGCCAACCTCAAGGAAACCCAGATGGCCAATGTGCGCATCGGCCAGCCGGCAAGCTTCACCGTCGATGCCCTGAACCATCTCAAGCTGCACGGCCATGTGCAGCAGATCGCCCCGGCCACCGGCTCGGAGTTCGCCCTGCTGCAGGCCGACAATGCGACCGGCAACTTCGTCAAGATCGCCCAGCGTATTCCGGTGCGGATCACCGTGGATGAGGATCAGCCGGAAGCACAACATCTGCGTCCGGGGATGTCGGTGGTGGTGAGTATCGATACGCGCCGGCATTCTGATCCCTGATCTGCGGCGCCTGTGCTGGCTCATCGCCGGCAACGCCGGCTCCCACAAGTTTCGGCGGTGTACGCCATACCTGTGGGAGCTGGCGTTGCCAGCGATGAGGCCGATCCTGCCTAGCGCCGAAACTCCACAGTCCGCTTGGCCCGCTCGTCCACCACCAGCGAAAACACATCCGGTCGAGAGTAATGCCCGACCACATCGAAGTCATAACGTGCCCGCACCAGTTCCTCCAGGTCGATCTGCGCCGTCAGCAAGCCTTCTTCCCCGCGCAAAGGCCCCGCCAGCACGTCGCCAAGCGGCCCGACGATCACGCTGTTGCCCTGGATCAGCGGGCGATCAGCGTCCCAATGCGGCACCTCGATACCCAAGGTATTCGGCGACGGCTGGACCTGACAGGCGCTGACCAGGAACAGGCGGCCTTCGTGGGCAATGTGACGCATCGACGCCTGCCAGACATCGCGCTCGTCCACGGTCGGTGCGCACCAGACCTGCACGCCCTTGGCGTACATCGCCGTGCGCAGCAGCGGCATATGGTTTTCCCAGCAGATCGCCGCGCCAACCTTGCCCACCGGCGTGTCCAGCACCGGCAGGGTCGAACCGTCGCCCTGGCCCCAGATCAGGCGCTCGGTACCGGTCGGCATCAGCTTGCGATGCTTGCTGACCAGGCCGCCCTCCGGGGAGAAGAACAGCGCAGTGCAGAACAGCGTGTTGCCGGATCGCTCGATCACACCGATCACCAGGTGCGCACCGGTGCGCTGGGCCAGGCCGGCCAGCTCGTCGGTTTCGGCGCCGGGGACGTCGATGGCGTTTTCGTAGTAGCGCTGGAAAGCCTCGCGACCTTCGGGCAGGCGATAGCCCAGGTAGGTGCCGAAGATCTCGCCTTTCGGATAGCCGCCCAGCAGCGCCTCCGGCATGACCACGAGGCCGGCGCCGGACGCCTTGATGCGCTCCTCGTAGGCCAGGATCGCCTCCAGGGTGGCGGTCTTGCCCTCGGGGCGCGAGCCGATCTGCAAAGCGGCAACGATGGAAGTTGGCATGGGTCTGTCTCGCTTGTGGTGGGTAGATTGAGGCATAGTCGCCAGCACTGCGTTATCAATCAATTCAGTACACAAATCATCTGATATGAAGCAAATCGATATCTGCTCGCTGGACCTCAACCTGCTGAAGGTCTTCGAAGCCCTGTACGAGGAAGGCGGCGCAGGCCGTGCAGCGATTCGCCTGGGCATCACCCAGTCGGCCGTGAGTGCCGCCCTCGCCCGCCTGCGCCTGGTGTATGGCGATCACCTGTTCGAGCGCACCGGACGCGGGTTGCGGCCCACTGCGAAAAGCGAGGAACTGCGTCCGATCATCGGCGCAGCGCTGGAGAAATGCCGGCAGAGCCTGTTGCTGGTCAGCGGTGCCGGGGCCGCCTTCCATGGCCGTACAGTGGCCCTGGGGCTATCGGACGACCATGAACTGGCCATCGGCCGGGCCCTGATCGACCTGGCGAAGCAGCGGGCGCCTGGCTTGCGCCTGCTGTTCAAGCAAACCCACAGCATGCTCGCCGCGGATGCGTTAATGGGGCGGCAGATCGACCTGGCGCTGACCGCCGGGGCCATCGCTTCACGGGTACTGGGACGTCAGGTGCTGGGCAGCGGTGGATACAGCTGTCTCAGTGCACTGCCGGGTGAGCTGGGGCTGGAGGACTTTCTTCGGCGCGGGCATGTGCTGGTGTCGTCCGGCGGCTATGTCGGGGTGGTGGACGAGGCGCTGGCGGCACTTGGGCAGAACCGGCGGGTCGAGGCGTCGACCACGCATTTCGCGGCATTGCCGGCCTTGTTGCACAGCAGCGATTGCATTGCCACGCTGCCGACCCACGCGGCGCTGGCCCTGGCGCGGTTGTCCGGGTTGATCTGCCTGCCCTGCCCGATCGATTTGCCGCGTTACTCCGTGGAACTGGGCTGGCGGGCGGACAGTGCGCGGGATCCGGCGATCCAGGTGGTCATGGAGATGATCAGGGATCTGATGAGCGCCGCGGCCCCTGTGGGAGCGGGTTCACCCGCGATTACGTCAGTGGACTCACTACCGTAATCGCGGGTGAACCCGCTCCCACAGGGTATGCAGCGCATCCACTTTTATTGTTCCACCCTTGCCATGGAGTCCTGCTCATAGCGCGGATACAGATGGGTCACGCTTCGGATCAACTCGTACTTGCTCAATTTCACCGCCGCGAACCGTTCCGGAATCGGCGTGGCGATCACTTCGTTCATCTCCAGGCCGTTGGCCGCACTGTCGCGCAGCAGATCGTCCAGCCAACCGAGGTAATCCATCATCTGCTCGAACGGCCGGCGATCCTGGCTGACCGGGCCATGCCCCGGTACCAGCACCGTCCAGGGCAGCACCTGCAACTGCTGAAGATCCTCCATCCACTGCAGCAGCCCCGGGCTGTGCGGGGTGGTCAGCGCACGCTGGTAGAACACAAGATCGCCGGTAAACAGTACACCGGTCTTTTCATCCAGCACCGCTAGATCGGCACCGCTATGGCCGGTAAACGCCAGCAAGCGCAGTGGATGGGAACCAAAGTGTTTCACGCCCGGCTCCAGCGCCTGTTCCGGCATCCGCACCTGGGTCCCGCGCATCCAGTCGCCGACCATGCGGTACATGTTTTCCGCCAGGCCATCGCCCTCCTTCGCCAACCGCGCGTTGGTGCCCGGCAAGGCGGCGATGGGCACATCGGCGAAGGCCTGGTTGCCCAGGGCGTGGTCAGGGTGGTGGTGGGTGATCAGCACCTGCACCACCGGCTTGTCGGTGACCTTGCCGATGGCCGTGCGCAGGGCCTGGCCGTAGCGCAGCGAAGGGCCGCTGTCGATCACCACCACCCCGGCCTCGCTGACGATGAACCCGGTATTGACGATGTTGCCGCCATTGTCACGGGAAAAATTCTCGGTGCTGCCCTCCAGCACCCAGGTGTCGTCAGCGATCCGGCGCGGTTCGAGACGGTAATCCAGGTCGGCCAGGCTCGGCAGGCTGACGAGGCTCAACAGGCACAGCAAGGCTCGCATCCGGGACCTCATTCGATGGCGGCGTCGAAGGCATTGCCGTTGTTGTCGCGCAGGCTCAGGCGTACCGGGCCCGGGCGGCGCAGGTCGAACGACAGGCTGGGGTTTTCGCTCACGGCCGGCCACAGTTCGAGGGTCGCCAGGGACCGGCCCGCAGCGTCGAACAGTTCGGCGTGCTCGATGAAGAATTCCGGGATCACGGCCATCAGGCCGTTATCCATGGGGTGCGCAACCGACAGGCGCAGGCGGCTGAAGTCTTCGCGCGGATAGCGCCCACCGAGCACCTGGCCGAGCCGTTCTTCCCAGCCCGGCTGGCTGCGCACCACGCTGGGCGCGGTGCAGCCGCCACCGGCAGCGTCGATCAGGGTCGAGCCGACGTGCCAGATGCCATCCTCGGTCTGCACGGCGGCACGCAGCGGCGTGGCCTGTTCGATGCGGATCCGCACCGCCAGCCAGGGCAGCACGTCCGGGCCCGGAGCAAAATCGACGATCCTGGGCAGCGGATTAAGCTCGGCCCAGACCAGCATGCGCCTGACCCGGCCCGGCACGTCGCGGGCATCCACCTGCAGCGGTACCTGCCGGGCGTCCTCGGCGAACGGCGGCGCGACGACCTTGACCCGCTGATCGAAGCGGTACGGCTCGTCGCCAATCCATTGCTTGCGGTAGAACTCCCACATCACCGACGGCACCGGGTCGGGCCCCGGATCCAGGGCATGGGCCGGGGCACCCAGGCATAACGCCAGCAGCAGCAACGGCACCCGGGTCATGGCATCACTCCGTGACGTGCACGCTGTCCAGGTAGGTGCGCACGGCCCAGAGCGCTTCCTGGCTCAGGTAGTCGGCCATCTTCGGCATGTAGACGCGGCCGTCGCGTACCGAGCCGTTGCGCACCCGCTCGACGAACCACTCGTCCCCGGCGGCGCCTTCGTCGAGCATGCGCAGGTCGGGGGCGATGCCGCCGGACTTGGCTTCCAGGCCATGGCAGGCCGCACAGTTCTGGTTGTAGGCCGAGGCACCGATGGCGACCGCCTCGTCATGCTGCGGGCTGTTACGGTAAGGGTTCTCGGTACGCCACTCTTCGCCGAGCTTTTCCAGGTTGCCGGTATTGACCGCCGTCGGCACTACGTTGCCGTGGGCCATGACCGCCCCTGCACTCACCAGGCCGGCCAGGAAAACGGCACTCAGGCAGGCGTTCTTAACTGTTGTCATTGTTTTGCCCTCGACTACTTCAGGTTGCACGATTTGCACGCGAAAACCTCTCTGGCGAAAGGTTCTGCCAGCCATCTTAGGAAGCGTCCGCAGGCGTCCCCATGCTGCTTTGGTGGTCGCGTCCTAGTCCGTTGGTAGTAGGGCTTGTGGGGCAATGCCAAGTCATGTCCGGACCGGGAAGTTTTCCCGGCAAGGGCGGGAGTTTTTCCGTATCCGGGGTGGCCCTGGCGTTCCAGTCTATGCAGGCCAAAACCTCCATTGGGAAACACCAAGATGACAATAAGATCGTTACCCGCCGCACACTCTCGCCTCTCGCTGGCACCCCTGTCCCTCGCCGTGCAGGCCGTGCTGCTGGTCGGCACCCTGGCCATGGCGCCTGCCCATGCCAAGCCGGTGACCTGGGAAGACATCGCCGACGACCACAAGACCACCAACAACGTGCTGCAATACGGCATGGGCACCAACGCCCAGCGCTGGAGCCCGCTGGCAGCGGTCAACGACAAGAACGTGTTCAAGCTGACCCCGGCCTGGTCGTTCTCCTTCGGCGACGAGAAGCAGCGTGGACAGGAGTCGCAAGCGATCGTCAACGACGGCGTGGTCTATGTCACCGGATCCTACTCGCGGGTGTTCGCCCTCGACGCCAAGACCGGCAAGCGCCTGTGGACCTACAACCACCGCCTGCCGGACAACATTCGTCCGTGCTGCGACGTGGTCAACCGCGGTGCGGCGATCTTCGGCGACAAGATCTTCTTCGGCACCCTCGACGCCCGGGTCATCGCCCTGAACAAGGACACCGGCAAGGTGGTGTGGAACAAGAAGTTCGGCGATCACTCCGCCGGCTACACCATGACCGGCGCCCCGACCCTCATTAAGGACCAGAAGACCGGCAAGGTGCTGCTGATCCACGGCAGCTCCGGCGACGAATTCGGCGTGGTCGGCCAGCTCTATGCCCGCGACCCGGAAACCGGCGAAGAGGTGTGGATGCGTCCGTTCGTGGAAGGCCACATGGGCCGCCTGAACGGCAAGGACAGCACGCCGACCGGCGACGTCAAGGCGCCGTCCTGGCCGGATGATCCGACCACCGAGACCGGCAAGGTCGAAGCCTGGAGCCACGGCGGCGGCGCCCCATGGCAAAGCGCGAGCTTCGATGCCGAAACCAACACCATCATCGTCGGTGCCGGTAACCCGGGGCCATGGAACACCTGGGCGCGCACCTCGAAAGACGGCAACCCGCACGACTACGACAGCCTCTACACCTCCGGCCAGGTCGGCGTCGATCCGAGCACCGGCGAGGTCAAGTGGTTCTACCAGCACACCCCGAACGATGCCTGGGACTTCTCCGGCAACAACGAACTGGTGCTGTTCGACTACAAGGACAAGGACGGCAAGCAGTACAAGGCCACCGCCCACGCCGACCGCAACGGTTTCTTCTATGTGGTGGACCGCACCAACGGCAAGCTGAAGAACGCCTTCCCGTTCGCCGACAACATCACCTGGGCCAGCCATATCGACCTCAAGACCGGGCGTCCGGTGGAGAACGAAGGCCAGCGTCCGCCCAAGCCTGCACCGGGCGAAACCAAGGGCAAGCCGGTGGAAGTCTCGCCGCCGTTCCTGGGTGGCAAGAACTGGAACCCGATGGCCTACAGCCAGGACACCGGCCTGTTCTACGTGCCGTCCAACCAGTGGAAAGAGGAATACTGGACCGAGGAAGTCAACTACAAGAAAGGCTCCGCCTACCTGGGCATGGGCTTCCGCATCAAACGCATGTACGAAGACCACGTAGGCTCGCTGCGGGCCATGGACCCGACCACCGGCAAGATGGTCTGGGAACACAAGGAACGCCTGCCGCTGTGGGCCGGTGTGCTGGCGACCAAGGGCAACCTGGTGTTCACCGGTACCGGTGACGGCTACTTCAAGGCCTTCAACGCCAAGACCGGCGAAGAACTGTGGAAATTCCAGACCGGCAGCGGCATCGTCTCCCCGCCCATCACCTGGGAACAGGATGGCGAGCAGTACATCGGCGTGACCGTCGGCTACGGCGGCGCGGTCCCCCTGTGGGGCGGCGACATGGCCGAACTGACCAAGCCGGTGGCACAGGGCGGTTCGTTCTGGGTGTTCAAGATCCCGAGCTGGGATACCAAGACTGCGCAGCGTTGATCTGAGCTCGCCAGCGGGGGCCTGGCAGCCCCCGCTGTACTTTTGACAGCGACCCCGTCCCCTGTGGGAGCGGGTTCACCCGCGATAACTCCAGTGGATTCACCATCGCAATCGCGGGTAAACCCGCTCCCACAGGGGACGCGTGCATCCCTTTGAAGGAGCTACCCATGAAATACCTCCCGCTACTCCTGACCCTCGCCATCACCCCTGCCTTTGCCGTGATCGCCGACGATGGCGACGACCAGCCGCTGATCGTCAACGGTTGCGTGATCCAGCCGGAAAGCCAGTGCCCGAATGCCAATCTCGCCGGTGCCGACCTGAACAACCAGGACATGAGCAAGATGAACCTGGCCGGCGCCAACCTGAAGGGCGCCGACCTGCGCCATGCCAGGCTCGACCTGGCCAATCTGGAAAAGGCCCAGTTGCAGGGCGCCAACCTCAACCGTGCCAGCCTGCAGCAGGCCAACCTGCGCATCGCCGACCTCACCGGCGCCAGCCTGATCGCCACCCAGGCCTGGGGCATGTTCGCCCAGGGGGCCAAATTCAATGACGCCAACCTGAGCGGCGCCTACCTGGAGTTCGCTCGTCTTTCCGGTGCCAAGCTGCACAACAGCAACCTGCAGGCCGCCGACCTGGAAATGACCTGGCTAAGCCGCGCCGACCTGCTCGGGGCGAACCTGTCCGACGCCAACCTGCAGGAAGCCAAGTTCGGCGAAAGCAATCTGGAAAAGGCCGACCTGCGGGGCACCCGCAAGCATTATGCGAACTTCCAGGATGCCAACATGGAAGGTTGCGAAGGCTGTCCCAAGACCTGGGATTGATGGTGTTCACACCGGCCTCATCGCCGGCAACGCCGGCTCCCACAAGGTTCTGCGGTGTTCTCAATCCCCTGTGGGAGCCGGCGTTGCCGGCGATGAGGCCCTCAAGTCAGGCCGCGATCCTGAGCAACCCCGTCTCGATCGCCAGGTGCACCAGCTCCGCATGCGAACTCACCTGCAACTTGCTCTTCAACAGCGTCAGGTAATTCGACACGGTCTTCCCGCTCAGGCACAGGTGCTCGGCAATCATCCGCATCGACGTGCCCTTGGCCAGCATCAGGAAGATCTCGGTTTCGCGCTGGGTCAGGCCGCTCAGGCGGGTGTTCTTTTCCTCGACCCGGTGCGGCTGGGTCGCCAGTTGGGTCGCCAGGGCCTGCTCGATATAGGCATGCCCGGCCAGCACCCGGCGTACGGCTTCGAGCAGGGTTGCCGCCGCCACCGACTTGGACAGGAAGCCACAGGCCCCGGCATCCAGCGCCTGGCGCACCAGCCCAAGCTCGGTATGTTCGCTGAAAAACAACACACGCAATTGCGGCAGCCTCTGGCGCAAGCGCCGGGTGGTCTCCAGCCCGCTGATACCGGGTAGATCGAAATCCATCAGGACCAGGCCCGGCACCTGCTCCTGCACACGCAACAAGGCTTCTTCACCGGAGGCGGCCTCACGCACCGGCAGTTCTTCGGCAAGCACGGCACTCAGGCCCAAGCGCAGCATCGGATGGTCGTCGACCAGCAGGATGTCCATCGGCGTGTTCTCTGGTTGTTATCGCTACGTTATCGCCACGGTCCCATGCTAGAGCCCTGCCCAAGCCCTTCGCCTACTACTTTGGTAGCGCTTTTGCTGTCGATGGTCGCATTCACAAAGCCTCGGCACTGACCTGTAATACCGGCATAACAAAAACGAGACTGACGACCATGCCGCCCCGTGTCCTGTCCGCCCTGTCCTGCCTGGCCCTGTCCTGCCTTTTCGCCAGCACTGCCCTGGCCGATGCCGCGCTGTTCTCTGCCGACGGCTACCGTAGCGGTCTTTATCGCAGCCCGACGCCCGCCACCGCCGAATCCGCCATCACCGTCGACACCGCCCGGGTCCAGGCACTGCTGGAGCAACAACCGCCAGCCCTGCTGATCGACGTGTACAAGCGCCCGTTCCTCAACGGCCAGTTCATCGCCAGCGAAGCCCATGCCAACCTGCCCGGCAGCCACTGGCTGGCCAATACCGGCGACGGCGAGCTGGATGCCCAATGGAACCGGTACTTCAGCCGCCACCTCGAGCGCTTGAGCAACGGCGATCGCCAGCGCGCCATCGTCCTCTACTGCCGCTCGGACTGCTGGCTGAGCTGGAATGCGGTCAAGCGCGCCGCGGCGCTGGGCTACTCGCAGTTGTACTGGTACCGTGATGGCCTCGATGCCTGGGAAAACGCCGGCCTGCCCGTGGTCAACGCCACGCCCGAAGCGTTTCCCTGAATCACGTTTTCCTTGCGGTCGAAACCAAAACAATAAGGTGCAAACGCCATGTACAAGATTCTGATCGCCGACGACCATCCGCTGTTTCGCGAGGCCATTCATAACGTCATCAGCGATGGCTTCCCCGGCAGCGAGGTAATGGAAACCGCCGACCTGGACAGCGCCCTGGCGCTGACCGGCGAGCACGACGATCTCGACCTCATCCTGCTCGACCTGAACATGCCCGGCATGCACGGCCTGGGCGGGCTGATCAACCTGCGCAACGAGGCGCCGACCATTCCGGTGGTGATCGTCTCTGCCGAACAGGACAAGCAGATCGTCCTGCAGGCCATCACCTATGGCGCGGTGGGCTTTATCACCAAGTCCTCGCCACGCTCGCAGATGACCGAGGCCATCGAGCAGATCCTCAACGGCAACGTGTACCTGCCGCCGGACATCATTCGCACCCAGAAAAGCGGCAGCCGCCGCAGCCAGAGCGAGTCCCAGGGTTTCGCTCCGGAGCTGCTCCAGGCCCTGACCCGCAAGCAACTGCTGGTGCTGGAACGCATGACCAAGGGCGAATCGAACAAGCAGATCGCCTACAACCTGGATATCGCCGAAACCACGGTCAAGGCCCACGTTTCCGCAATCCTGCGCAAGCTCAACGTGCACAACCGGGTGCAGGCGATCCTCAGCGCGGGTGATATCGACTTCACGGCTTACCTGCGCCGCTGAACGAATTAATCGTTACGATCGGAATTAATCATTGATACACGCGGTTGCGCTGAAGTAAGCTCGGTCGCATTCAACTGGAGCAGCACATGAACCACGCCACTCACCTCCACGCACAACACACCGGTCGCCTCGCGCGTTCCGTTGCGTCCGTGGCTGCCTGTGGCTCCATCGCTCCAACCGCGTTTTATTTCGGGTATTGGTTTAGCCACAGGCGCCGCTGATACCCACACCGGCGCCCACGAACAGGGCCGCCGAACACGAGAACTCTCGAACCCCCGGACGGCCCAGCCCTCCGGGGGTTTTGTTTTTCGGCCCGCTCAACACCAGACATCACTGAGGAATCGACACATGAACTACACCACCTGCTACCGCTACCAAAGCTCTGCCTGGCGATTTAGCCACTGCCGTTCGGGCCAGCCAGCCGCCTCCGACCGGTCCGTTTCGGGTGGCATCAGCACACATACACGTATCTGTCGAACACAACGATAGGGCCGAAGGCGCGGGACCGAACCCGCCTTCCGCCCAGGGAATACCGAACATGCAAGCGACTACCCAGGCACTGCCACTGAACACCCCCGCCGCAGCCAACACCTCCGTGAGCCTGCGTCTGCCCAGCCCCGTGCAACTCAAGCAACAGCTGCCGCTGTCCACGGCCCTTGCGGCCCAGGTCCAGCAGCACCGCAACACGATCAAACAGATACTCGACGGCCATGACCCGCGCCTGCTCGTGGTGGTCGGCCCCTGCTCCCTGCACGATCCCCGCTCCGCCCTCGAATACGCCGACCGCCTGGCTGCGCTGGCCCGCCAGCTGGATGACAAACTGCTCCTGGTGATGCGTGCCTACGTGGAAAAACCCCGCACCACCGTGGGCTGGAAAGGCCTGGCCTACGACCCGCACCTGGATGGCAGCGACGATATGCACGGTGGCCTGCGCCTGTCCCGCGAATTGATGCTGGGCATGCTCGAGCGCGGGCTGCCGGTGGCCACCGAACTGTTGCAACCGATGGCCGCCGGCTACTTCGACGACGTGCTGAGCTGGGCGGCGATCGGCGCCCGCACCACCGAATCGCAGATCCACCGCGAGATGGTCAGCGGCCTTGGCCTGCCGGTGGGCTTCAAGAACGGCACCGACGGCGGTGTCGGCATCGCCTGCGACGCCATCCGCAGCGCGGCCCACCCGCACCGCCATTTCGGCCTGGACGCCCAGGGCCACCCGGCCATCGTCGAAACCCTCGGCAACCCGGATACCCACCTGGTCCTGCGCGGCGGGCACAAGGGGCCCAACCATGATGCTGCGAGTGTCGCCATGGCGCGCCAGGGGCTGGCCAAGGCCGGAGTCGAAGCCCGGATCATGGTCGATTGCAGCCATGCCAACAGCGGCAAGGATCCCCTCAGGCAACCGGCGGTGCTGCGCGATGTGATCGACCAGCGTGTAGCGGGTGATCGCTCGCTGGTCGGGGTGATGATCGAAAGCCACCTGTTCGAGGGCTGCCAGGCGCTGGGCAAGGCGCCGCTGAAGTACGGCGTGTCGATTACCGATGGCTGCCTGGGTTGGGACGCCACCGAGGCAATGTTGCGCGAGGCGGCTGCCCGTTTGTCGTAGGTTCCTGAAGATTGGCTTGCCAGCGATACCCACGCCATCGCTGGCAAGCGCGCGGAAAACTTACGCTTTCAACGCCTCCACCACGAACTCCAACCGATCCTGGCCAAAGAACAGCTCCTCTCCGACAAAGCAGCTCGGTGCGCCGAATACCCCGCGACCCACGGCCTCTTCAGTGACGGCCTTCAACGCCGCCTTGACCTCGGGATCGCTTGTCAGCGCCTCGAACCCGGACGCCTCGAACCCCCCTTCTTCCAGCACCTGCGCGATCACGGCCGGATCCCCAAGGTTGCGCCCGTCGGACCACATTGCCCGATACATCACAGCCAGCCATTGCTCGAAACGCTGCGGCTGACGCAACTGCATGCCAACCGCCGCACGCATCAGGCCCAGGGTGTTGATCGGGAAGTGCTCGTTGAACTTCAACGGCACACCGTAGCGCCGGGCATACCGGTGCAGGTCCTTGAAAAAATAACGCCTCTTGGCCGGAATCGTCGCCGGCGAACTGTTGCCGGTGGCCTGGAACACGCCACCCAGCAACATCGGCCGCAACACCAGCTGCGCCCCGTGCTCGGCGCAGATCCCTGGCAGTTGGGTCCAGGCCAGGTAACTGGCCGGGCTGCCCAGATCGAAAAAGAATTCGACGGTCTTGTTCATGCTTCGGGTCCTTGTCAAAGGTGGCGATTACCAGCGTTCCATCCACGGACGCAGGTCGAGTTCGAAGGTCCAGGCATCCCGTGGCTGGGCATGCAGGTGCCAGTAGTTGTCGGCGATATGCGCCGGGTCCAGGATGCCGTCCTGGTCCTTCAGCGCGTAGCGCTCGGGGAAGCTGTCGCGGATGAAGGCAGTGTCGATGGCGCCGTCCACCACCACATGGGCGACATGGATGTTCCGCGGCCCCAGTTCCCGCGCCATGCTCTGGGCCAGGGCGCGAATGCCGTGCTTGGCTCCGGCGAAAGCGGCAAAGCCGGCAGCGCCACGCAATCCCGCCGTGGCTCCGGTGAACAGGATGGTGCCACGCTCGCGCACCACCATGCGGCGCGCCACCGCCTGGGCCGTCAGGAAGCCGGCGAAGCAGGCCATTTCCCAGATCTTGAAGTACTTGCGTGGCGTCTCTTCAAGAATGCTGCAAGGCACGTTGGCGCCGATATTGAAGACGAAGGCCTCGATCGGGCCGATGCTGCTTTCGATCTGCTCCACCAGCGCGGCCACCTCTTCTTCCTTGCGGGCATCGGAGCCGAACCCGTGGGCCTGGCCACCCTCGGCACGGATTTCGTCCAGCAAGGGTTGCAGCTTGTCGGCGCTGCGCCGGGTCACACAGGCGATATAGCCTTCCCGGGCAAAGCGCCTGGCGATCGCGCCGCCGGTGGCGTCGCCGGCACCGATCACCAGTACGACCTTGTTGTTGTCCTTCATGAGCCTTGCCTCATTGATGAATGATCGTTTAGTAAACGAACGCTATGCTATGATCCGGACTTTCGTCAAGCCACCGATTCGAGGGTGCCCAGGTGCGCTATTCCACCGAACATAAGGAACAGACCCGGCAGAAGCTGGTGCAGAGCAGCGGCGCCATCGCCAAGCAAGGCGGCTTCGCCACCACCGGCGTGGCCGGGCTGATGAAGGCCATCGGCCTGACCGGCGGAGCGTTCTACAACCACTTTCCTTCGAAGGACGACCTGTTCAGCGAAATCGTGCGCCAGGAGCTGTCCGGCAGCAGGATCAACCTGCGTGCACAAGGCGGCGAGTTGACGCCGGAGCTGCTCAAGCGCTGCCTCGACCAATACCTGAGCATGGCCCATGTGCACAATCCGCAAAGCGGCTGCCCGATCCCGACCCTGGGCGCAGAGATCGCCCGCGCCGATAGCGCGGTGCGTGAAGAGGCGGAACACTGGCTGGTCACCCTGCACCAGGCCTGGGCCGTGACCTTGAACGACGAAGCGCTGGCCTGGGCCATGCTCAGTCAATGCGTGGGTGCGCTGGTGATAGCGCGGATGCTGGCGGGGGAACAGACCCAGCGGGCCGTGTTGACGGCCAGCCGGGATTTCCTGCGGGCGGCGATGGAATAGATTTAATGCAGATCGTTGCGCCGGTACAGGCTCAAACCGACGGCCAGCACCGCCAGCATCCCGGCACAACCCCGGTTGATCCATTGCATGACCCGCGCCGAGAAAGCCCGTACCGCATGCCGGCCGCCCAGGGCGTAGACCACCATCATCAGGCAATCGAGGGATGCGGTGATCACCGCCAGGATCAGGTACTGCTGCACCACCGGCTGCTCCGGACGGATGAATTGCGGCAGGAACGCGGAAAAGAACAGCAGGCCCTTGGGATTGGACAGGCCGACGATCAGCGCTCGGACGAAGGTCGACCGGCCACTGACCGCCGCCGCCCCGCCACTCACCCCGAGCGCCCGCACCGGCGCCCGCCAGAGCACCACCGCCAGGTACAGCAGGTACGCCGCGCCTACCCACTTGACCAGGCTGAACAACTGTTCCGACGCCTGCAACAAGGCGCCAAGGCCACACCCCACGGCGGCGATCAGGATCAGGTCGGAGAGCATCGCCCCGGCCATGCCGAAGCCGGCCACGCGCATGCCATGGCTGGCACCGTTGTTCAAGGCCAGGAGCATGGCCGGGCCGGGTGTGATCATCACCGCACTGGCGGCGATGATGTACAGCAGAAGGGTCGAGGCGTCCATGATGACTCCTGGCAGGTCGAAGGGCGCAGGATGCCTGCCTCGCCGCGCGCCCTCAAGCCCTCGAGGATTTTTTCCGCGTGGCTCAACCAACGTGGCGAATCCCGGTCAAACTGCTCACCCCCGAGCGTAACGGCAGGAGTCCTGTCTTGAAGTTTCCGCTGTACCGTCCACTGCTGTTGTGTCTTGCCCTCGGCGCAGTCGCCACGGCACCCGCCGCCACCGCCCCGCAGGGCACGACCGACGATCTGTTCACCCTGCTCGACAACGTCGCGCGCATGGCCTCCTCGGGCCTGGCCAACTGGCTCAGGTTGTCACGCGACACCGCGGTGGCGGCCGGGGTCGAACCCATTCCGCTGAACATCCGCGCACAGCTCGAGCCCTGGTATGACTTCCAGGTGCTCGACGCAGCGCGCTATCAGGTCGGCAATCCCGAACAACTGGACGCCGCCAGCGCCTTCCTGCAGAACCCGGATGTCGCCGCCGTCACCCTGGTGGACGTGATCGTCTTTCGCAACGCCGCGGACGCCGGCGACAACGTTGCGCTCTGGGCCCACGAGCTCAAGCACGTGCAGCAATACCAGCAATGGGGCGTGGATGATTTCGCCGCGCGTTACACCCGTGACTACGAAGCCGTGGAAGCACCGGCCTACAAGATCCAGGCCGAAGTGAGCAACACCCTGCGCCTGATGCCCGGTAGCCGGCTGGCCGGGCATTGACGGTGCGTTTTCCTACTCTGGATGTGCCACGTCCTTCAGCCTGATTGCCCTGCACAGTCAGGCAAAATCCTATGCCTCGCCCTACGTGGGCCGTTTCCTACTGAAGGACCCTTCGCGCTTTTTGTAGGAATTTTCATCTAGGCAGGCTGAATTCTTCCACGCTTCTATACTCCTCGTACTCATCGAACCTGATTCGACGTATCGTGAGCGGCCCGTCTGAACCGGCGGTTTTCCCTCCTGAGTGACTCGGGAAAAATCCATTCCTGATGCAGGAGTTTCCTACACGATGCACAAGATCCTGATCGTCGACGATCATCCCACCATCCGTTTTGCCGCCCGCCTGCTGCTGGAGCGCGAAGGCTACGACGTGATCGGCGAAGCCCACGACGGGGTCAGTGCGGTGAGCCTGAGCCAGGAGCTCGCCCCCGACGTCGTCGTGCTCGACCTCGGCCTGCCCCGCCTGGACGGCCTCAGCGTACTGGAACGCCTGCGCGCCCTCGATCCGGCGCCGCGGATCATGGTCTTCACCGGTCGGCCGCCGCGGTTGTTCGCCAAACGCTGCATCGAAGCCGGCGCCTCGGCCTTCGTGCGCAAGGATGAAGACCTGTCCATCCTCCTCGGCGCGCTCAAGGCCGTGCTCAGCGGTTACTCCTATCTGCCGGATGCGCTGAGCCTGGGCCCACGCTCGCAAACCGAGGACGACCGCCTGGACCGCCTCTCCAACCGCGAATTCGAAGTGATGCGGCAACTGGCCAAGGGCGCGACCAACAACGAGATCGCCCAGGCCATGATCCTGAGCTCGAAGACCATCAGCACCTACAAGACCCGCATCATGGACAAGCTCCAGGTGCGTTCCCTGGCCGAGCTGCTCGACCTGGCGAACCGCCGCGGGATGATCTGAACGACCGATGAACATCCTGCCACTGCTGGCCCTGACCTTGGGCCTGGTGCTGTCGCCGCCGCTGCCGGCGCAGGAGGCAGTGCCGCGGGAACTGCTCGGACGCTCCCTGAGCAGCAGTGCCCCGCCAACGCTCGGCGTTGCCGACCGGCAATGGCTGGAGCAGAGGAAGCAGCTACGCCTCGGTACCTCGGCACCGGACTATCCGCCCTTCGATATCAATGTCAGCCAGCACGACTACGAAGGCCTGACCGCCGACTACGCCGGCCTGCTCGGCGAGCAGTTGAAGGTTGACGTGGAGGTCCTGCACTACCCCAGCCGCAGTGCCGCGATCCGCGCCCTGGAGCGCGGCGAGATCGACCTGCTCGGCAGCGCCAACGGCTTCGAGGAAGCCAACAGCGAACTGCTGCTCAGCCAGCCCTACGCCGACGACCAGGCCATCGTCGCCACGCCGCTGGGCAAGCCGCGCAACCCCGCCGACAAGCTGGCCGGCGCGCGCCTGGCAATGGTCGATCATTACCTGCCGGTGGAGCGCATCCGCCAGGTCTATCCCGATGCCAGGCTGCAACTCTACGCCTCGAGCATGGCGGCATTGGCTGCCCTGACCCAGGGCGATGCCGACGCCTTCATCGGCGACGCCATCAGTTCCGACTACCTGATCGGCAACCATTATCGCGACAGCGTGCAGATCGCCTGGTACGTCAAGCCCCTGCGCTCGTCGTTCAGGTTCGCCCTGGAACACGACAACGTTACCCTGCTGCGGCTCATCGACCAGGCCCTGGCCAGTCTGTCGGAAAGCGACCGGATCAACGTCGCGCGTCGCTGGAGCAGCGGCCTCAACAGCCCGCTGCTCAACCGTGGGGTGCTGCAACTGCAACCTGGGGAACAGGACTGGATCCGCCGGCATCCGGACCTCAAGGTGGTGATCAACAAGTACTTCGCGCCCTTGACCTTCCTCGACGACAAGCAGCAGTTCCGCGGGATCACCGCCGATCTCCTGGAGCAGATCAGCCTGCGCACCGGGCTGCGCTTCCAGACCATCGAGGCCGCCAGCGTGGCGCAGATGATCCAGTTGGTAGAGAGCGGCCAGGCCGACCTGATCGGCGCCCTGCCCTATGGCGGCGAGCGTGCCCGCGGCCTGCAGTTCACCCGGCCGTACCTGACCACGCCGCGGGTCCTGGTGACCTCCATCCGCGCCGATGCCCCGGACACCGCCGAGGCCTTGCAGGGCAAGCGCCTGGCGCTGATCCGCGGCACGCCGTTCGCCGACACCCTGCGCCGCGAGCATCCCGCCATCGAACTGGTCGAAGTCGACGATCCGCTGGCCCTGATGGAATACGTGGCCCAGGGTCGCGCCGACGCGGCCATCAGTTCGCAGATCAACGCCGCCTATTTCATCAGCCGCCTGTTCAAGGATCGCCTGCGCATTGCCGCACTGCTGGACGACAGCCCGGCCACCGCGGCCTTCGCCACCGCCCGGGGCGACAATGAACTGCACGCCATCCTGGAAAAGACCCTGCTGAGCATCGAGCCGGACGAAATGACCCTGCTCGCCAACCGCTGGCGCACCAATGCGCTGGTCAGCGACAACCCTTGGCGCAACTATCGCGGGCTGGTCCTGCAGATTCTCCTGGCGGCCAGCCTGGCGATCGCCGCCGTGGTCCTGTGGAACCGCTACCTGCGGCGCCTGGTCGCCCAGCGCACCGCTGCCGAAGAAGCCTTGCAGCGCCAGTTGAAGATCAGCGAGGGCTTGCTCGTCGAACTGCGCCAGGCCAAGGAACAGGCCGACAGCGCCAACCATGCCAAGAGCACCTTCCTCGCCATCATGAGCCATGAAATCCGCACGCCGATGAATGCGGTGATCGGCCTGCTCGAGCTGGCCCTGAAGGACGCCGGGCAAGGGCGCATCGACCAGCCGTCGCTGCAGGTAGCCTTCGATTCGGCCAGTGCCCTGCTGGAGCTTATCGGCGACGTGCTGGATATCGCCCGCATCGAATCCGGGCACATGACCCTCGCCCCGGAGCCGACCGACCTGTGCGCACTGGTTCGTGCCACCGCGCGGGTGTTCGAGAGCAGTGCCCGTCTCAAGGGCCTGGAGCTGCGCCTCGACCTGCCGCCGGCAACGCGGCCGCTGGCGGTGGATCCGCTGCGCCTGCGCCAGGTCCTGGCGAATTTGATCAGCAATGCGCTGAAGTTCACCGAACGCGGCGAAGTGCGCGTCGGCCTGGAGCTGGAACCCCAGGCAAATGAAGCACGGGTCCGCCTGGTCGTGGAAGACAGCGGCATCGGCATCAGCGCGGCGGACCAGGCCCGTCTGTTCAGCCCTTTCGTCCAGGCGGGCGGGCAGCCTGCGGGCCAGGGCAGCGGCCTGGGCCTGGTGATCAGCCGCACCCTGTGCGAATTGATGGGCGGCGCCCTGCGCCTGTCCAGCGAGCCGGGGCACGGGACCCGGGCCGAGGTCTCGCTGCTGCTGCCGTTGGCCAGTGAGCGGGCAGTCGCGGCGCCGAAGACCACGCAAAGCCCGGCCAGCACCCTGTCGCTGAATATCCTGGTAGTGGATGACTACCCGGCCAACCTGATGCTGCTGGGCAAGCAACTGGACGTGCTAGGCCACCGGGTCAGCCAGGCGGACAACGGCGCCCAGGCCTTGCAGATGTGGCGGGAAGGCAACTTCGACGTACTGATTACCGACTGCAACATGCCGGGGATGGATGGACATCAACTGGCCCGCGCGGTGCGGACGGAAGAAAGCCCGGGACAGCGCTGCCTGATCCTGGGCCTGACGGCAAACGCCCAGGCCGAAGAGCGGGACCGCTGCCTGGCTTCGGGGATGGATGATTGCCTGTTCAAGCCGATCGGGCTGGGCGCGTTGCGCAGCCATCTGAGCGGGCTGGAGTCGGCGACGGCCGAGGATGACAGCGGCTTCGACCTGGACGAGCTGCGGCATCTGACGCAGAACGACCCGCAAATGATCCGCCGGCTGGTGGAACAGTTGGCGAAAAGCACCGAGCAGGACCTGGCTTCGCTGCGGGCCTTGGGGCCGCAGGCTCCGCTTGCCCAGGTGAAGGCCCTGGCGCACCGGATTCGCGGAGGCATGAAAATGCTCAAGGCAAGAGGGCTGGTGGAGCGCTGCGATGCACTGGAGCGCGGATGTGCCGAGGAAGTCGACGACGCGCGCTTGCAGGACTTGAAGCACGCCCTGGAAGGGAGCCTGGAGCGCTTGCTGACACGGCTGGAACGAAACGCCTGACGCTGCGCTCGCTACGCTGGAAGAATTCAGCGCAACCCTGGCAAGCGCACCAGCGACCAACCGGTCTCCGATTCCGACAAGGTCAGGCGAATCTCCCCCAGTTGCATGTCGTTGAGCAGGGTCGATACCAGGTCCCCGACCATCCAGTTCGCTGTATTCGAGGCGATCACCCGCCCCTCGGCGGATACCAGCACCGCCTCGTGATCCAGGCGCATAAGGCTTTTCACCAGGAGCCGCTCGACGTTATGCAGCGAAAGGTCGAGCCCCGCCACGCCAATGAAGCGGCCCTCGACATAAATCGGCATGGTGAAGGTCAGCACGTACATGTTGGTGCCGTAGAGGTCCACGTATGGCCCTTCCACCACGCTGCGCCCGGTGTCGCGCGGCTTGCTGTACCACGGCATGGCGTTGTAGTCGTAGTAATTCTCGCGGCGGCGGTCGAAGTTGGGACGCAATGGCAAGGTCTTGCCACCATCGGCCAGGTACCACCACTCCAGGTGCATCTCGCGGTCGGCCAGGCCATTGGGGGCCACGATCACGCCACCGCCACAGCCAAAGGCCCCGGTGGCGAACAGTTGCTTGTCGATGGCCGGGCGCAGCGACGCCAGGTCCCGGGCCACGGGCTGGCGACCTTCGGCCAGGACCCGCTGCCACAGGGTACGGGTTTCTTCGGCCAGTTCGCGCACCTGGCCGAAAATGGTGCCCAGGGTACTGTCCAGCTGCTGGGCGCAGGCCGAGAAGGACGCGTTATCGCTCGGGGCAAACATGGCATTACCTCACACAGGGTCCGGCAGTTCTGGTCATGGGGTGGGAAGAAGGAGTCAGTCCGGATCAGCCGCCAACAGTTCCAGGCGCAGGCTTATCAAACGCTTGATGCCTCGGGTGACGTGGGCTTCGGCCAAGGCACCGGCCAGCACCGGGTCACCCGCGACCAAGGCCTGGAGAATCGCCTGGTGTTCCTGTTCCACCAAGGTGATATCGCCGCCGCCAGCCGCCTCCATCCACAACAGTTCGCCGATTTCCGACTGCAGGCGCATTTCTGCGTGGGTCAAGCGCAGGGATTGGGCAGCCGCCGCTACCTCGATGTGAAAGCGTGCGTCGGCACGGTGCCGGGCCAGACGCGAGCCGGCCTGGCGCAGGGTTTCTATATGCTGGCCGATGCGCGCCTGCTGCTCTGGCGAACTGCGCCTGGCCGCCAGGCGCGCGGCCGTGCCGGAGATCGCCGTCTGCTCGTCGCCGAGGTCGCGCAGGTCGGGCCCGCTCATTTCACGCAGCCTTTGCAGAAGCAGCGCCTCGGGCAGTTCCACCGGGGCGCAGACGAAGCTGCCGCCATTGCGACCACGACGGGTTTCGATCAGGCCACGCTGGCGCAGCACCACCAAGGCCTCGCGCAGGGTCACCGTGGCCACGCCCAGCTGCAGGGCCAGTTCCGACTCGCTGGGCAATTGCTGGCCCTCGGCGAACAGGCCAAGTTCGATGGCCTCGACCAGACGCCGCGCCACTTCATCGGTGCGCCCCTCCTGGCGCAGGCGGATGAACGCGGTGTTGCGGGCACTATTCAGGGCAGTCATTGCCTCTCCCTTTCGAGCACCACCAAGGCACCCGGTTAAAAATTCGGTTTCGCATCTTATAGCGAAGCACAGCCCAGGTGTTAGCGCCTCGTTTCCTTGCGGCAAGGCAAAAAAGCACGGAGAGGCTAGGCAGCAAATTTAAGATATGGTTTTATATGTTTAAGCCTTGCACAGGCCATTGCTCCTGTGCGCCTGTATTCACCAATAACTCCAAGCAGGAATACGCAATGCAGACCCGACTCCTGATCAACGGCCAACTGGTCGATGGCCAAGGTGATCCCTACGCCGTGTACAACCCGTCCGAAGGTGCAGTGCTGGCAAACATTCCCGAGGCCAGCAGCGCCCAGGTGGACGCCGCCGTGCAAGCCGCCGACCAGGCGTTCGACGGCTGGGCGCAGACCCCGCCGAAAGACCGCGCCCACCTCCTCCTCAAGCTGGCGGACCTGATCGAGGCCAATGCCGAACACCTGGCCCGGCTGGAGTCGCTGAACTGTGGCAAGCCCTACCAGGCTGCGCTGAACGACGAGATCCCGGCCATCGCCGACGTGTTCCGCTATTTCGCCGGTGCCAGCCGTTGCCTGTCGGGCTCGGCGGGTGGCGAGTACCTGCCGGGTCATACGTCGATGATCCGCCGCGACCCGCTGGGCGTTATCGCCTCCATCGCGCCGTGGAACTACCCGCTGATGATGGTCGCCTGGAAGCTGGCACCCGCGCTGGCCGCTGGCAATACCGTGGTGCTCAAGCCTTCCGAACAGACCCCGCTGACCGCCCTGGCCCTGGCCGAGCTGATCGCCGGGCTGTTCCCGGCGGGCGTGGTCAATATTCTGTTCGGTCGCGGCCCTAGCGTAGGCGAACCGCTGGTCAATCATTCCAAGGTGCGCATGGTGTCCCTCACCGGCTCGGTCGCCACCGGCGCGCGGATCATTGCCAGCACCGCCGGCAGCGTCAAACGTACCCATATGGAGCTGGGCGGCAAGGCCCCGGTGCTGATCTTCGACGACGCCGATATCGATGCGGCGGTCGAGGGCATCCGCGCCTTCGCGTTCTACAACGCCGGCCAGGACTGCACCGCAGCCTGCCGCCTGTATGTACAGCGCGGTGTCTACGAGCGCTTCGTCAATCAGCTGGGCGAGGCCGTCGCCAGCCTGCGCATGGGCCTGCAGGACGATCCGGAAACCGAACTCGGCCCATTGATCACCCGCGATCATCTGCAGCGCGTGGAGGGCTTCGTCACGCGGGCCAAGGCGCAGCCGCATATCCGCGTAATCACTGGTGGCAACCGGGTCGATGGCCCGGGCTTCTTCTTCGAACCGACCGTGCTGGCAGATGCCCGGCAGGACGACGAGATCGTCCAGCGCGAGGTGTTCGGCCCGGTCGTCAGCATTACCCCGTTCGACGACGAAGCACAGGCCCTGGCCTGGGCCAACGACTCCGACTACGGCCTGGCCTCCTCGGTGTGGACCCGGGACATCGGTCGGGCTACCCGCCTTTCGGCGCGCCTGCAATATGGCTGCACCTGGGTCAACACCCATTTCATGCTGGTCAGCGAAATGCCCCATGGCGGCATGAAGCAGTCCGGCTATGGCAAGGACATGTCCATGTATGGCCTGGAGGACTACACCTGCGTGCGCCACGTCATGTTCAAGCACTGATCACCGATGAAAACGCCGATTGTGGCGGCCGACACAAAACATATAACACCATAGGCAATATGGCATAAGAGGACTCTCCATGCTAATCACCGGCATCAAAAGCCGCCCGGTCTACGACCGGCTGCACCCCATGGCAGGTGGCCTGCGCCATCTGATTGCGGGCCAGGGCAGCGGCGGCGCGGCCATGCTGCGCCTGATCGGCGACATGTCCAACGAACAGCGCGGCAACAGCACCCTGCTCTATTCCGTCGAATCCTTCTCCGGCCATAACCACCTGCAGGCCTTGCAGCAGACCGAGGTCGCCGGGCTGGAGGTATTCGCCAGCAACCAGGAACTGATCGATGCCCTGCGCGAGCGGCTCGGCGATGCACGCATGGGCACACGACTGTACCTCAGCGGCTCGGAAAGCTTCATCGGTACGGCCATGCAGGCGGCCAACGCCGTGGACCTTAATCGCGACGAAGTGCTGCGCGAACACAGCGGCACCCTGGTCCGCCGGGTCTGGTGCGCGCATTGCGACACCTACACCGAGAACGTCACCCAGCGCGTCTTCGTCTGTCCGGGCTGCCAGTTGCACCTGGTGGTGCGCGATCACTATTCCCGTCGTCTGGCCGCCTTCCAGGGCATCAAGGCCGACGGCGAAGTCCCGGGCGAATTGCCCGCCGCCGAGGAGCTCGATACATGAACACCCATAACGGCACCCTGAGCGTGCGCGTCGCCCGCATCGAGGCGATGACTCCGGAAATCACCCGCTTCACCCTGGTCGACCCGGATGGCAAGCACCTGCCGGCCTTCTCCGGCGGCAGCCATGTGGTGGTGATCCTCGAGGACGGCGACAAGACCCACCGCAACGCCTACTCGTTGATGAGCTCGCCCTACGACTCCAGCGCCTACCAGATTGCCGTACGCCGCGTCGCCGATGGCCGTGGTGGCTCGCGCTACCTGCACGAGCGGGTCGCTGAAGGCGATCTGCTGCAGATCCTGCAACCGGCCAACCTGTTCCCGCTGGCCAAGCACGGCCGCCAGCACCTGTTCATCGCCGGCGGCGTAGGCATCACCCCGGTCTACTCGCAACTGGAAGAGCTGGAATTGAAAAAGGCCAGCTTCGAATTGCACCTGGCCGTGCGCGGCCCCGGGCACATCGCCCTTGGGCGCGAGTTGCAGGAGCGCTACGGCACCCGCGTGCACCTCTATGTACAGGGCGAGGATGAACGCATGGACATCCCGCGCATCCTCTTTGGCCGCCCCCTTGGCAGCCATGTGTATGTGTGCGGCCCGGACAGCATGATCGACGACACCATCGAAGGCGCCCGCGCCCTTGGCTGGACCGACAGCCATATCCACTACGAGCGCTTCGTCGAGCAAGGCTCCAGTGGCCAGCCGTTCAGCGTCACCCTGGCGCGCCAGGGCGTGACCCTCGAGGTGCCGGCCGAGCAATCGCTGCTCGAAGCCGCCGAGCAGGCCGGCTACAAGGTGCCCTACCTGTGCCGCGGCGGCGCCTGTGGCTACTGCGAAACCGAAGTACTGGAAGTGGACGGTGAACTGGACCACCGCGATGACTGGCTCAGCGAGGAAGACAAGCTGGGCAAGCGCAAATTCATGCCATGCGTATCCCGCGCCAATTGCACACGCCTGGTCGTGGACCTCTGAGACAGGACAACAACAAATGACCGTATTCAAGCCGATCGAAAGCTACGCCGACCTCGATGCCAGGGGCTTCACCTACCGCAACAGCCGCGAAGCGGTGCTGCGCCTGCCCTTTCCCTATCCGGAAGACCAGTACATGTACTCGATGAACGTCGAGCCCCATGTGCCCTTCGGCGAGGGCGCGCTGCGCGCCCAGTTCGATATCGACGAACACTACATCTCCGAGTGCCATCACCGCGCGCAGATCCTTGAAAGCCAGCCGGGTGTGCATTACGCCGCCCTGCCGCACATGATGGAAGCCCAGTGGGACCTGCTCGAACTGCTGATGGAATCGTATTCCCGCGATTATCCGGAGCATTTCAGCCTGGAAAAGAAAGGCAGCCAGTGGCGCTGGATCAACCGTCCGCTGGGCCTGGACGACAGCTTCATCTTCGGCGATGCCAGCACCCTGCCAATGGAACCGATGGAATACATCACCCGCCAGGCACAGGGCGAATTCATTCTTCTCGAAGAGCGCGACGACACCCTGGTGATGGGCGCCGGCATGGCCACCCAGCGCGCCGACTACTCGCTGCGCTTCAACCTCGGCATGAGCTTCATGGAGTTCCATGGCCCGGTGCCGAAGCTGCATGAAATGGGCATCCTCCAGCGTGCGCTGAAATTCCTCCTGCGCCTGCGTCCGGGGCACCCGGTGCGGCGCACCAACTGGTCCATCACGGTCAACCCGCGCCTGGAAACCTCTGCCGAAACCCTGCCCGACTGGGCACCGGACCGCACCACGGTGACTGCGCAAAACGCCGGCGAATTGGTCAACCTGCGCATCGAACTGCAACCGCTGCACCGTTTGCCGCGCAGCAACGCCGTGCTGTTCCCGGTACGCACCTACCTGGTCAGCCTGCAACAGCTGGCCGACTTTGCCCCGCAATGGGCCAAGCGCATGCACCGGGTAATCCGCGACCTGGACCAGGAACTGGTGGACTACAAGGGCTTTACCCGCTACCGGGATGCCATGGTGACCTGGCTGTCGCAATACGACGACGGCACGCCAGTCGACGAAAGTCAGCAATGAAAAAAACCCAAGCGCGCCGATAATGGCGCGCTTTTTTGCGTGCAAATCCGGGAAAACCACAATGAAAACAATACGCAACTTCCTGCCCGAGAGCTGGAGCCTGGTGTTCTCCGCCGCCGCGTCGGCCTACGGTGTCGGCCTGCTCGGCCTGTGGGCCCTGCCGTTCCTGATCAGCGCGATCATCCACGACCTGCAACTCAACGAGGCCCAGGCGGGGCTGCTGATGTCGGCGGAGTTCGGCTTCACCATGCTGGCCTCCTTGCTGGTGGCACCGTTCATGGGCCGCGCCCCCCGGCGTACCCTGGCGATCGCCGGCACCCTGCTGGCAATCGTGGCCAACCTGGTCAGCGCCCATATTGTCGACCTCTACACCCTGGCAGCGGTGCGCTGCGTTGCCGGAGTCGGCGCCGGCCTGGCCCTGGCCTGCGGCAACGCGGCGGTATCCAGTGCGAAACAGCCGGATCGCATCGCCGGGCACATGAACGTGTTGTCGGTATTGCTGATGATCGTGGTGATGCTCGGCTACGCCAAGGTCATGGCGGCGTTCGGCCTGCCCGGGCTGTACTACGCAATGGCCGCGACCATGGCGGTGATGCTGCTGGCGATCCCGTTCATGGCGCAGCGTGCAACCCTGGCCGAAACCGTGGTGGTCAGCCGCACAGGCCAGGGCAATGTCCTGCTCAGCCTGCCGGCGGTGTGCATGATGCTGGCGATGTTCGTGTTCCAGGCACGGGACACCATGGGCTGGGCGTTCGTCGAGCGCATCGGCACCATGGTCGGCTACAGCGGTGACGAACTGGGCGTGCTGCTTTCGGTGCAATCGGTGGTCGGACTGGTCGGCCCCTTGCTGGCCGCGATGATCGGCAAGCGCTTCGGCATGAGCACACCGGTGATCCTCGCCGTGTTGCTGACGGGGGCTACCAGCCTCAGCTACGTCCTGGGCGAGCATTCGAAAACGATGTATACCGCCGGGGTCATGACCATCTGCATCACCTACTTCTATGCCCTGAGCTACCTCACCGGGCTGGCGGCGGAGCTGGATCGCGAAGGCCGGGTAGTGGCGGCGGCGGGAAGCTTCCTGAGCCTGGGCCTGGCAGTAGGGCCGGCGATTTCCGGCGGGCTGATTTCACTGGGGGGCTTTGGCCTGGCGGCCTGGGGGATCGCCGTGACGGTGGTGCTGACCCTGGCACTGGTCAGCGTACCCCTGGCGCGGATTCGCAAGGAGCATGTGGTGGCGCAGCTGGCGGCTGCGGTCTGAAAACCCTGTTGTGGGGCTGAGGGCCTCATCGCTGGCAAGCCAGCTCCCACAGAACCCCTGTGGGAGCTGGCTTGCCAGCGATGAGGCCCTGAAGGCTAGTGCAGTTGCAGCGTCGAATTGATCTGGCTGATGGCATCCACCACATGCCGCGACCCTTGCTGGATCTCCAGGATCACCTCGCCCGCTTCATTCGCAAGATCCACCCCCTGCCCCGTTCGACTCAGGCTGGACTGCATGCTGGCCACTGCCTTGAGCGACAGGTCGTGGTTCTGCCGCACCACCTCGACGATCTCTACCGTGGCCTTGCTGGTGCGCGCCGCAAGGTTGCGCACTTCCTCGGCCACCACGGCAAACCCGCGGCCGTGCTCGCCGGCCCGCGCGGCTTCGATGGCCGCGTTCAGGGCCAGCAGGTTGGTCTGGTCGGCGATCCCGCGGATGGTCAGGACGATCTGCCCGATCAGTTCCGACTGGCGATTCACTGCATCGATGCTGCGCGCCGCTTCATTGAGGTCATGGGAAATCTCTTCGATCACATGCACGGTCTGCTGCACGACCTCCGATCCCTTGCGCGCGCAGGCGTCGTTCTGCACCGAGGTAGCGTGGGCCGCCTCGGCGGCCGATTGCTGGGTGCAGACCTGATGGGTGATATCGCTGGCGAACTTGACCACCTTGTACAACCGTCCCTTGGTATCGAAGATCGGGTTGTACGAAGCTTCCAGGTAGACCATCTGCCCCAGTTTGTTGATCCGCTCGAAGCGGTGCGAGTGGTACTCGCCACGATTGAGCGAGGCCCAGAAGGCCTTGTACTGGGCCGACTCGCTTTCGCTTTTGTGGCAGAACAGGCTGTGGTGCTGGCCCACGATCTCGTCGAGGCGGTAGTGCATGGTGCGCAGGAAGTTGTCGTTGGCCTTGATCACCCGACCTTCCGGGGTGAACTCGATCACCGCCATCGAGCGGCCAATGGCCTCGAGCAGGCAGTCCGCCTCGTGCTCGTGCACCACCCGCTCGGTAATATCACTGGCCACCTTGATGATGCTGGTGACCACGCCATTGCTGCCGAACACCGGCATGTAGCTGGCCTCCAGCCACAGTTCCTGGCGCTTGCGATCGAGCCGCAGGAAGGTACCGCTACGTGCCTGGCCCTGGGCCAGGTCGCGCCACAACTGGCGGTACTCTTCGGTCTTGGTGTAGGCCTCCTCGCAGAAAATCCGGTGATGCTGGCCGCGGATTTCCTCGAGGCTGTAACCCATGGCGTTGCAAAAATGCTCGTTTGCGTCGAGTACTACTCCATCGGGGCTGAACTCGATCATGGCCATGGAACGGCTGATCGCTGCCAGTTTTGCGTTGGCTTCGGCCAACGCCCGATTACACCGCTCGATTTCTGCCAGATCCGATTTGCGATGGGAGTCGAACATGTCACGCACACTCCATTGGCGGAATTGTGCTCAGCATAGATGGGCGCAAGCGCCGTGCAAGCGCTTGGCCATCACCATTTATCGGCAGTTTTCAGCTGCTTTCGCGGATCATCAAGGCAAAACCCAGGTCCCGGATCGGATTTTGCCCGATTCTGCCGTCGAGCAGATCGAGCAAGGCCTGGGCCGCGTGCCGGCCGACAGCGGCCAGCGGCGTGCGGATCGACGTCAGGCGCGGGACCATATGGGCCGAGGCCGGCAGGTCGTTGAACCCGACCATCGCCACCTGTTCCGGGACGCGAATGCCCTGGCGCTGGGCCTGGAAGATCGCACCGTGGGCGAGGTCGTCGTTGCAGAAGAAGATCCCGTCGATATCGCCATGGCGGGCCAGCAACTGGCCGAACAGCTCGCCACCCAGGCCGATCGACGATGGCTGCGGGACCAGCAGTTCCAGTGCCGGGTCGTACAGCCCGGCTTCGCCCAGGGCCTGGCGGAAGCCTTCGGCGCGTTGCAGGACGCGGGCATCCAGTTGCGCAGCGATAAAACCGAGACGGCGGCGCCCGCGTTCGAGCAGGTGACGCGCGACGGCGCGCCCGGCTTCATGCTGGGAAAAGCCCACCGAGACCACACCCTCCTCGCCTCCCAGTTCCATCATGTGCACGCAGGGTACGCGGCTGGCGGCGAGCATGCGCCGCGCCGCCTCGCTGCGCTCGAAGCCGGTCAGCAGCAGGCCGCGAGGTTGGTGGGCAAGGTAGTTGCGCAGCAGGTTTTCCTCCACGGCGGCGTCGTAGTGGAAGTTGCCGATCATCACTTCCAGCCCGCGTGGGCGCAGGACATCGTGGATCGCGTCGAGGGTCTCGACGAACAGCTGGTTGGACAACGACGGGATCAACACCGCCACCGACTGGCTCTGCGCCGAGGCCAGGGCGCGGGCGGCAGGGTTGGCGACATAGCCGAGCTGGGCCGCGGCGGCGCGGACCTTCTCCACCAGCTCCGGCGCTACCGTGGCCACCCCGCGCAGGGCCCGGGACACGGTGATCGGCGACACCCCGCAAAGCCGGGCGACTTCGGCCAAGGTGGGACGACCTGTGGTGCGGGAGGTGCTGCGGGACATGACGGCTCGGCGAAATAGCGGGGAAAGCCGGCAAGGTTAGTGGTGCAGCCTGTGGCTGGCAAGGCAATGTACCTGGGGTGTTGCTGAGGACCTCATCGCTGGCAAGCCAGCTCCCACAGGTTTCGCGGTGCACGCGCACATTGGACTGCCCCCAAGAAGTTGGAGACTAATCCAACCCTTGGGGGAGTTATGAGTAAGTACACCGAGCAGTTCAAGCTCACAGCCATCACTGCCTACCTGGAGGGCACCGATGGTTTCCGAAAGGTAGCCCAGCATTTCGGTATCGATTTCAGCCTGCTGAGGCGCTGGGTGGCGAGCTATAAAGCCCGTTCCACTATCAGTCCCATACCTCACGGTCAGCGCTACGACATCGATTTCAAGCGCAGGGTCGTGCAGTACATGCGCGAGCATCGGCTTTCCCTGCGTCAAACGGCAGCTCACTTCGGCTTGGGACAGTCCTCCCGGGTAGGCATTTGGGAGCACCAGTACTACAGTGGCAACCTTGCCACCTCTACTGCCACTCAACGAAAAAAGTCTGCCGACGTGTCCAAGAAGATCAAGCCACTCAAACCCACTGACACTGACGACGCGCTGAAGCCGCGAGATCAGCTCATGGCAGAACTCGAGTATCTGCGCATGGAGAACGCTGTCCTAAAGGAGCTGAAGGCTTTGAGAGAGGAGAAGGAACGAAGGCAAGAGAAAAAACGCTGATCGTCTCCAGACTCCGAACCCGATTCCCGCTGTCAGCGTTGTTGGCCCTGGTCGAGTTGTCGAACAGCACCTTCTACTACCAGCTCAAAAGCCTTCAAAAGCCGGATAAACACGCCGATCTGAAAGAGCTGGTGGGTCAGGTCTATCACAAGGAAAAAGGGCTCTATGGGTATCGGCGTGTGACGCTTGCGATCAAGAATCAAGGCATCCTGGTGAACAAGAAGGTTGTGGAGCGGCTGATGGCCGACCAAGGTTTGCGGGCGGTCGTGCGGCCTAAAAAGTATCGGTCCTATCGAGGAGAAATAGGCAGGATTGCCGAGAATCTGCTGGAGCGAAACTTCATTGCCCAGCGGCCCAATCAGAAGTGGGTAACTGACGTAACGGAGTTTAAAGTGGCTCAGCAAAAGCTCTATCTCTCACCAGTGATGGACTTGTACAACAGTGAGATCGTGGCCTACGAGATCGCTCGCCGCCCAAGCTATGAGCTGGTGGGGAACATGCTGGAAAAAGCCCTGAGTAGCTTGGGAAAGGAGCCGAAGCTGGTCATCCACTCTGATCAGGGATGGCATTATCAGCAGCGCCAATACCGCGAAAAACTTGAGCAGCGTGGGGTAAAGCAGAGCATGTCGCGCAAAGGAAATTGCCTGGATAACGCCGCTATGGAAAGCTTCTTCGGCACGCTCAAGTCTGAGTTTTTCTATTTGAAGCGGTTTGAGAGCATCGAAGAGCTGACCACCGGTCTGGACGAGTACATCCGCTACTACAACCATGACCGCATCAAGCTGAGGTTAAACGGCCTAAGCCCTGTCGATTACAGGGCTCAAGCTGCTAGCTAAAACTGTCCAACTTTTCGGGGGCAGTCCACATTGTGGGAGCCGGCGTTGCCGGCGATGAGGCCCTCCGATCAGAACGCCGCCTTGAACACCGCCTCGATCTCCGCCTGGCTCGCCGGCCGCGGATTGGTCAGGCCGCAGGCATCCTTCAGCGCATTGCTCGCCAGGATCGGCACATCCTCGACCTTGGCCCCGAGCACAGCCAGTCCCGGTGGAATATCGATGTCCCGGCTCAATTGCTCGATCGCCGCGATGGCCGCCGCCGCGCCCTGCTCCGCATTCAGTTCAGCGACCTCCACGCCCAGCGCCGCGGCCACATCCCGCAGGCGCGCCGCCGAAACCTTGGCATTGAAGCGCTGCACATGGGGCAGCAACACCGCGTTGCACACGCCATGGGGCAAGTCGTAGAAACCACCCAACTGGTGCGCCATGGCGTGCACATAGCCGAGCGAGGCATTGTTGAAGGCCATGCCCGCAAGAAACTGGGCGTAGGCCATGGCTTCCCGTGCCGGCAGGTCCTGGCCGTTCGCCACCGCCTGGCGCAGGTTGCCGCTGATCAGCTCGATGGCTTTCAACGCACAGGCATCGGTGATGGGCGTGGCGGCGGTCGAGACATAGGCCTCCACTGCGTGGGTAAGGGCGTCCATGCCCGTCGCGGCCGTCAGGGCCTTGGGCATGGCGACCATCAACGCCGGGTCGTTGACCGAGAGGATCGGCGTGACATTGCGGTCGACGATGGCCATTTTCACGTGCCGCGCTTCGTCGGTGATGATGCAGAAGCGGGTCATCTCGCTGGCCGTCCCGGCCGTAGTGTTGATCGCCACCAACGGCAGTTGCGGTTTGGCCGAGCGATCGACGCCCTCATAGTCGGCAATCCTGCCGCCATTGGTGGCGCACAGGGCAATGCCCTTGGCGCAGTCATGGGGCGACCCACCGCCCAGGGAGATGACGAAATCGCATTTTTCCCGCTGCAGCAGCGCCAGGCCCTGCTCCACGTTGGCGATACTCGGGTTGGGCTTGGCGCCGTCGAACACCCGCGAATCGATATCGCGCACCGCCAGTTGCTCGGCGATCCGCTGCGCGACACCGGCCTTGGCAAGACCGGCGTCGGTGACGATCAGCGCCTTGCGAAAGCCGTAGCCGACGATTGCCGTCATCGCCTCGTCAAGGCAGCCGATGCCCATGATATTCACGGCCGGAATGAAAAACGTGCTGCTCATGGCTAATCCCTCAGTGGCTCTATCTCGATGCTTTCAGCATCCGCCTGGAATGAGCGGCAGGTGTTGATCCAGGACAACCTCAGCCAAGGAACAGGCGATAAGCCGGATTATCGGTCTCGTCCCAGTAGCGATACCCCATGGCATCGAGCAGGCCCGGCAGGTCGGCACGCTCGTCCGCCGGCACTTCGAGGGCGGCGAACACCCGGGCATCGGCGGCGCCATGGTTGCGGTAGTGGAACAGGCTGATGTTCCAACGCTTGCCAAGGCTCTCCAGGAAGCCCAGCAGCGCCCCCGGCCGCTCGGGGAACTCGAAGCGCAGCACGCGCTCCTCGGCGCCCGGCCCGGCATGGCCGCCGACGGTATGGCGGATATGCAGCTTGGCCAGTTCGTTGTCGGTCAGGTCGAGCACCTCGTAGCCCTGCTCGCACAGGCTGGCGACCAAGGCCTCGCGCGGGTCGGTCAGCGGATGGGTCTGGACCCCGACAAACAGCCGCGCCTCCTTGCCCGGGTGGTAGCGGTAGTTGAACTCGGTGATCTGGCGCCGCCCCAGGGCCTGGCAGAAGGCGCGGAAGCTGCCCGGGCGCTCGGGGATGGTCACCGCGATCACCGCCTCGCGCTGCTCGCCCAGTTCGGCGCGCTCGGCAACATGGCGCAGGCGGTCAAAATTGACATTGGCGCCGGAATCGATCGCCACCAGGGTCTGGCCCTGCACGCCCCGGGCGGCCACGTACTTCTTGATTCCGGCCACGGCGAGCGCTCCCGACGGCTCGGTGATGGAGCGGGTGTCGTCGTAGATATCCTTGATCGCTGCACAGAGTTCGTCGCTGCTGACGGTGATCACTTCGTCCACGTAATGCCGGCAGATATCGAAACAGTGGGCGCCGATCTGCGCCACCGCCACGCCATCGGCGAAGGTCCCGACCTGGGCCAGCACCACTCGCTCGCCGGCCGCCAGGGCGGCTTGCAGGCAGTTGGAATCCTGCGGCTCGACACCGATCACCTTGACCTCGGGGCGCAGGTATTTGACGTAGGCGGCGATCCCCGAGATCAGCCCACCGCCGCCCACCGGGACGAAGATGGCATCCAGCGCGCCGGGTTGCTGGCGCAGGATTTCCATGGCGACGGTGCCCTGCCCGGCGATCACATCCTGGTCGTCGAAGGGCGGGACGAAGGTCGCGCCATCGCGCTGGGCCAGGTGCAAGGCATGGGCCAGGGCGCGCGGAAAGGCATCGCCATGCAGCACCACATGGCCGCCCCGGGAGCGCACGCCTTCGACCTTCAGCGCCGGGGTGGTCTCGGGCATGACGATGGTCGCCACGATGCCCAGTTCGCGGGCGGCCAGGGCGACGCCCTGGGCATGGTTGCCGGCGGATGCGGTGATCACGCCGCGGGCACGCTGCTCGGGGCTCAGGCGGCTGAGACGGGTGTAGGCGCCGCGGATCTTGAAGGAAAAGGTCGGTTGCAGGTCCTCGCGCTTGAGCAGGACATGGTTGCCCAGGTGCGCGGACAGGGCCCGGGCCGGCTGCAACGGGGTTTCGATGGCCAGGTCGTACACCGGGGCGGACAGGATGCGACGCACATAGTCCGACAGCAGGTTCGGTGCGCCGAGGCTAGGGGGGCTTACGGTGAGACTGGTCATCGATGACTCCTGGTCTTTTGCAAGGGCCCGGGAGTCGAGAAAGAAAAAACCCGCCTCCAGGGCGGGTTAGGTGCAGCTGCCAGCTAGCCCGCCAATCGGATAATGGCGGTAATAATGCTGTGGGCTGGCAGGTGCTGGAATGTGTTCATGCCAGCGAAGCTAGCGAAAGCGTCCTGCCAAGTCAACGATTGATTCGAAAGATTGCCAACGGCCCGCAATATCCCTCTTGCCGTATTGGACAACCCACAAGTCCCCTGCTTGTATCAAATCCTGCACCCATGCACGCCCGTATGACTCGAAACCTCAGAGGGACCGGACCATGAGCGAAGGAATGCCGTACAAAGTCATGATGGTGTTCGGCACCCGCCCGGAAGCGATCAAGATGGCGCCGCTGGCCCGGGTCCTGCGTGAATGGCCGGATATCGACCTGAGCATCTGCTCCACCGGCCAGCACCGCGAAATGCTCCAGCAGGTGCTAAACGACTTCGGCCTGCATGTCGACGAAGACCTGCAGGTGATGACCCAGAACCAGACCCTGAACAGCCTGTCCCAGCAATTGCTGGCGCATATCGATGCCGCCTACGAGCGGATCCGGCCGCGCATCGTGCTGGTCCACGGCGACACCACCACCAGCTTCATCGCCGCCCTGGCCGCCTTCAACCGGCAGATCCCCATTGCCCATGTCGAGGCCGGCCTGCGCACCGGCAACCTGCGCCAGCCCTGGCCGGAGGAGGCCAACCGGCGCCTTACCGGGGTGATCGCCGACCTGCACTTCCCGCCCACCAAGGACGCGCGTGACAACCTGCTGCGTGAGGGCGTGCCCCTTGAGCATCTTGAAGTTACCGGCAACACGGTGATCGACGCCCTGCTGTGGATGCGCGATCACCTCAAGCACAGCCAATGGCACCCGGCCCCGGAATCGCCCCTGAGCAAGCTGCGCGATGACCAGCGCCTGATCCTGATTACCGGCCACCGCCGGGAAAACTTCGGCCCCGGCTTCGAGCGCATCTGCCTGGCCCTGGCCGAGCTTGCCCTGCGCTATCCGGACGTGCAGTTCGTCTACCCGGTGCACCTCAACCCGCAAGTCCAGAAGGCGGTGTACTCGGTGCTGTCGAACCAGCCGAATATCCACCTCGTCGCCCCGCAGGACTACCAGCACTTCGTCTGGCTGATGGACCGCGCCTACCTGATCCTCACCGACTCCGGCGGCGTCCAAGAGGAGGCTCCGGCGCTGGGCAAGCCGGTGCTGGTGCTGCGCAAGGTCACCGAACGCCCGGCCGTGCTCGAAGGGGGCACGGTGATCCTGGTCGGCACCCAGACCGAACGCATCATCAAGGAAACCCGGCAATTGCTCGATGACCCGGACACCTACCAACGCATGAGCAAAGTGTTCTTCCCCGTTGGAGACGGCCGTGCCAGCGAGCGCATCGCCGAACGACTGAGCCGCTGGCTCGAGGAAAACGCCGACGGGCGCCACGACTCATGAGCCTGTTCTGGGTCGATGTCCTCACCTATGTCCTCTACGGCCTGAAATGGCTGGCGATCATCCTCGCCACGCTGATGTTCATCCTCGGCCTGGATGACCTGTTCATCGATATCGTCTATTGGGTACGCAAGCTGGTACGCAGCTTCAGGGTCTACGGCAAGCACGAACATGCCGACGAAAAGCGCCTGTTCGAGGTGCAGGAAAAGCCCCTGGCGATCATGGTTCCCGCCTGGAACGAGGTTGGCGTGGTCGGCGAAATGGCACGCCTGGCGGCCTCGACCCTGGACTACGAGAACTACCAGATCTTCGTCGGCACCTACCCCAACGACCCGCAGACCCAGGCCGACGTCGATGCCGTGTGCCTGCACTATCCCAACGTGCACAAGGTGGTCTGCGCCCGCCCCGGCCCGACCAGCAAGGCCGATTGCCTGAACAACGTGATCGACGCCATCCTGCGCTTCGAACGGGACGCCCGCATCGAATTCGCCGGTTTCATCCTGCATGACGCCGAAGACGTGATCTCGCCCATGGAACTGCGCCTGTTCAACTACCTGTTGCCGGCCAAGGACATGATCCAGATCCCGGTCTATCCCTTCGCCCCGGAGTGGCGCGGCTTCACCGCTGGGCACTATGTCGACGAGTTCGCCGAGAACCATGGCAAGGATGTGATCGTGCGCGAGGCCCTGACCGGCCAGGTGCCCAGCGCCGGGGTCGGCACCTGCTTCAGCCGCCGCGCCATCGGCGCCCTGCTCGAAGACGGCGACGGCATCGCCTTCGACGTGCAGAGCCTCACCGAGGACTACGACATCGGCTTCCGCCTCAAGCAGAAAGGCATGAAGTGCATCTTCGCCCGCTATTCCATCAGCGATCCGGAACTGGCCCTGGAGCGGGTCTGGGCGCCCGGCATGAGCAAGGCGTTCGCCCAGGTGATCTGCGTGCGCGAGCACTTCCCGCGGGACTGGCAGCACGCGATCCGGCAAAAATCGCGCTGGATCGTCGGCATCGTCTTCCAGGGCACCAGCAACCTCGGCTGGAGCCGCAAGGGCGCGCTCAACTACTTCCTGTGGCGCGACCGCCGTGGCCTGTTCGCCTACCTGCTGAGTTTCCTGGTCAACCTGCTGCTCCTGGTACTGCTGAGCATGTGGCTGATCACCTGGTTGTTCCCCGAAGCCTGGCGCTTCCCGTCGATCCTCGAAGGCAGCCAGTTGCTGACCACCCTGCTCTGGCTCAACGGTTTCCTCCTGCTCAACCGCCTGTTCCAGCGCGCCTGGTTCGTCACCCGCTACTACGGGATTTTCGAGGGCCTGCTGTCGGCACCACGGATGATGTGGAGCAACTTCGTGAATTTCTTCGCCAATATCCGCGCCCTGCGCCAGGTCCTGGAAATGGGCGACTCGCGGCGGGTTGCCTGGGACAAGACCACCCATGAATTCCCTGCCCTCGCGGCGCCCGCGCGTACTCCGCTGGGCCGGCGCCTGATCGACAAAGGGCTGATCACCGAGGACCAACTGCAAGCTGCGATCACCACCCCGGAGCGTCGCCGCCTTGGCCGCGAACTGCTGGTGCGTGGGCTGATCAGCAGCGAACAGCTGGTGGAAACCCTGGCCGAACAGCTGGACCTGCCCTGGGCCCCGCTGGACCCGTTCAATATCGATCCGCACCTGATCGCCCAACTGCCGCGCAAGATCGCCATGCACTACGGCGTGCTGCCCGTCGAGGAACACGGCCAGGCCCTGGTCCTGGCCAGTGAAAGCCCGGTCAGCCAGGTATCCCTGGGCGCCATCGCCCGCCACCTGAAGCGCCCGGTGAGCTGCCGCCTGGCGCCTCAGGGACGGGTCACCCTGGGCCTGCGCTATCACTACCCCAGCCCCTGGCAGAAGGAGGAAACCCGGCAGATGCTCCAGGTCCTGGAACGGCACAAGGACGATGCCGCGCTGATCGAACGGGTCAGCCGCCACCAGGTGCTGCTCGGCACGCTCCTGCAAACCCGCGGCATGGTGCCGACCACCCTGTTCAACCAGGTGATGATCGACTTCGACCCGGAGCAAGTGAGCCTGGGCGACTACCTGATCGAACGGGGCATCATCACCGAACAGGTGCTCAAGGAAGCCCTGGCCGAACAGGCGACGGAGCAGCAAGCGGCGTACAGCATCGTCCGGGAGGTGGCATGAAGCAGCCCGTGCCCTTGCTCCTGGCCTGCCTGCTGGCTTGCAGCGCCAGCGTTGCCGCACCGATGAGCGATTTCGAGCGTTTCCGCAGCTTCCCCTACATGGACCGCAGCTACCGCGAAGCGAAGAACCAGAACTGGGCGGAGGTGGAGCGCCTCACCCGCTACCTGCTGGACAAGGTGCCGAACAACGACGAGGCACGCAGCCTGCTGATCCAGGCCCTGGCCCACCAGAAACGCTATGACGAGGCCGAGCGGATGGCCGCCGCCCAAGGCAAGGACAGCCAGCAGTTGCTGGAGCTGCGCCTGATCCGGATCGAGGAAAACCCGCCCGAAGCCTCGGTGGTCGAAGGCTGGATGAACGACAGCCAGATCAGCCCGCGCATCCGCCTGCGCCAGGCCTACAGCCTGAGCCTGGGCAAGCACTACGGCCCGCAGAAGGCCCTCGACTGGCTGAACCAGCTGCGCCCGGCCGGCGACGACAATATCCTGCGCCAGTCCCGGGCCAACTGGGCCGAGCAGGTCGGCGACTGGAACGAGACCGTAGCGCAACTGGCGCCGTTGGCAGCGAAGGGGCAACTGCAGGCCGATGACTGGCAGCGCCTGGCCAACGCCTACGTGCAGCGTCTCGACGAAGCGCCCTTGCAGCAATTGCTGGACAAGGCGCCCTCGGCGGAAGCCGCGCACAGGACCCGCCTGGCCATGGTCGACCGCGCCTTCGCCGAGGGCCATGAACAACAGGCCCGGCGCTGGTTGCAAACGCTGCCGCAGGCCGACCGCGAGCGGCCGCAGTACCGCCAGCAACTGCTGGAACTGGCCCGGCAAAGCGAAGATGGCGCGCTGGTTCGGGCGCTTAGCAACGACCTGGACAAGCCGTGCCTGGAAACTGCCGAATGGCTATCGCGCAACGATCCGCCGCACGCCCTCGATCAGTTGCGTCAATGCCGCGCCGAGGATGATCCGAAGACCTGGCTGATCCTCGCCCAGCGCCTGCATGCCGATGATCTGTTGCAAAGCCGGCGCCTGCCCCAGCCGTGGGACAGCCAGCGCCAGCAACGCCTGCTGGAAGTCTGGCGCGAGCAAGGCAAGACCCGGCAGATCATGGACTGGCTGGCCGCCCAGCCACAGACCCCGGCGATTCTCCAGCAACGCGCGCAATTGCTGGAAGGCAGCGGCAAGGGCCGTGATGCCAGCGCCGCATGGGAAAGCCTCTATCGCCAGACTGGCAGCCTCGACGCACTGAACCAGGCCACCTATCTGATGCTGAACGCCGGGCGCAAGCATGAGGCCCTGTCGCTGCTGGAACAGGCGTGGGACCGCCATCAGGGACGCCTGTCCGCCCCGCTGCTGCAACGCCTGGCCGGGCTCTACAGCCAGGCCGATGTTCCTCTGGACAGCCGTCGTGCCGTCGCCCTGATCCCGCGGGTGGATGCCGCCAGCCGTGGCCTGGTGCTGGCTCGCCTTGCCGAGAGCGGCCAGTGCGACGCGGTGCGCGCAGCCATTCTTGCCGAACCCAAGGAACCGGGGCAACTGCGGGCGCTGGGACGTTGCGCCATGCCTGAGTATCCTGGCGAAGCAGTGGTCTACTACCAGGCCGCCGAGCGCCTGGGCGATCGCGGCAGCCGCCTGCCCCTGGCCTATGCCCTCGAAGCGGGCGGTGATGCAGCCGGCGCCCAGCGCATCTTCGACAGCCTGGCGCCTGCCGAATGGACCGACAACGCTCGCCTGACCGCCGCGCAAAGCGCCCTGAACGCCGGCAACCCCGAACGGGCCGAACAGCACTGGCGGCGTGCCGCGCACCCCGGTGCCGATGACTGGGCCCTGGGTGCGACCATCGCCGAACGCCGCGGCGATCTGCCCCAGTCCCTGGAGCGGCGCCGCCAGGCCCTGCAGCACCAGCCGCGTGCCGAGCACTACTACGACGCCTCGATCACCGCGCAGAAAGCCGGCGATATGGCCCAGAGCAGCGCCTGGCTGGCCGAAGCCGTGCGCCTGGCCCCGGACCAGCCGCGCTACCGCGCCGACTACGGCATGCGCCTGGCCGGCAGCGACGACAAGGCCGTGCGCCGCCAGTCCATCCCCTACCTGGAACAGGCCACCCGCAGCTTCCCCGAGGACTACCGTATCGGCGAAACCCTGGCCTGGCGCTACGACGAGGTCGAAGACAGCGCCGCCGCACGCCAGGAACTGCGCCGGGTGCTGGATGTGGAACAGGACCTGGTCGATGGCGACGACGAGTACGGCAGCCTGGAAGCACGCAAATTCCGCCAGCGCCGCGCCCACGAAACCCTGTCGCGACGCGACACCGTGACCCTGGCCAGCACCTGGTCGCCGGCCGGCGCCTCGACCAACGACAACTTCCGTGCGAGCGACAATCCGCAGCGCCGCGCGCAATCGCAGAACGTACAAGTAGCCATGTGGGACCACGCCCTGGGCGACGAACCGAGCCGCAACGGCAGTACCCTTTCGGTCTATGGCCGGGTCCTGTTCGGCGGCAGCGGGCGCAGTGACTACGCGCAAAGCATGGGTACCGGCATCGGCCTGCGCTGGAAGCCGCTGGGCAATGCCAACCTCAACCTGTACAGCGAGCTGTACCACCAGCGCGAGATCGACGACAGCCACTACGACAGCCTCAGCCTCGGCCAACTGTTCAGCCCGGCGAAGGTCGGACGCAACTGGCGCGACCTGCGCAGCCATGCCTCGAGCAGCAACGACCTGCTGCTGCGCGCCACCGCCTCGTTCTTCGACCAGGGCGACTACCGTGCCGACTGGCGGGTCGACGAGGATGACTGGAACGAACGCTTCCTCTACCTCGATGCCGCCTGGTGGACCCGGGCCGGCGATCACCAGTGGCTATCGCGCTACCAGCAGGGCCACACCTGGAAGCTCGACACCCGTTCGCCGCAAACCGTCATGCCCTACGGCTTCCTCGAATTCGGCAGCCAGGACCCGGACAACGACTGGCGCCAGGACCTGCGCGCCGGTATCGGCCTGCGCTGGCAATGGTGGTTCGATGACGACAGGTACAACGCCTACCGTGGCTCGCTGAAGGTACGCACCGAGTACCAGCAGGGCCTGGGCGGCAATCTGTACGAACGCGCCAATGGCGTGCTGCTGGGCGTGGAGCTGACCTTCTGATGCGCCGGATCCTGTTCTTCCTGCTGCTGGTCTGCCTGCCGGTCGCTGCCGACCAGCGGGTAATCTATCAACCCCAAAGCCGCGACGCCGTGCTCAGCGCCGGGCAATGGCGCCAGCTATGGCACGACACGGTAGCCAATGGCGGCAAGACCCTGATCGTGCAATGGACCCGCTATGGCGACGAACGCTTCGGCGGCGCCGGGGGCTGGCTTGCGGCGAGCCTTAAGGAGGCCCATGCCCAGGGGCTGGAGCTGGTGGTCGGGTTGTACCTGGACAGCGCTTATTACACCCGGATCAACGAACTGGATGCCAGCGGCCTGGCGGCCTACTGGAAGTCGCAACTGGGTGACTCCCTCGCCCAGCAGCGTGAGGTGCGCCGGTGGGGCCTGTCGGTGGCGGGCTGGTACCTGCCGATGGAGCTGGATGACCTGCATTTCCAGGCCGCCGATCGGCGGGAGGCGCTCTTCGTTCAGTTGCAGGCCTTCAACCGCAAGCTCGATGCGCCGCTGCACCTCAGTGCATTCACGACCGGCAAGCTGGCGCCCGGGGTGCAGGCCGAATGGTTCGCACGCTTGACGGGGCTGAACCTGAAGCTTTGGTGGCAGGATGGCAACGGCACCCGACGCCTGCCGCCGCTGGTACGGGACAGCTATGCCAGGGCGCTGCCCTGCACGGTAGGGATCATTCGCGAAGCGTTTCGCCAGGTCAGTGCCGAGGGGCAGCCGTTTCGTGCAGTGCCGCAGCAGCCGGCGCTGCAGGACGGCTGTCATGAGCAGGCGGTGTTTGCCTTGAACTACCGGCCGTGGGCGAAGGTATTGCCCAGCTCTCAATAGCGACACGGAACCCTGTGGGAGCGGGTTCACCCGCGATTGCGTCGGTGAATTCGCTAACGTAATCGCGGGTAAACCCGCTCCCACAGGGTTCCGTGTCGCTTCTCGAACCTGTAACGGACGCAGCATGTACAAAACCATAGAAAACCAGGTCCGCCATCGCTCCGCATCACCCTCGGTACGCGCCGAATTCCGCCAGCACGACTTCGAGCGCCTGCGGCATTTCTGCATCCTGGTGTTCTGCCTGAGCATCGGCATCTGGATCCTCTTCGACCTGCTGGTGAGCTTTATCGGCCACCAGGGTTTTTCCTGGCGCTCGATGGTGTTGATCTGCGCCATGGCCATCCTCGCGGTGATCCTGCTGTTCGTGCGCCAGGCCGAGCATTTCAACTGGCTCAACCTGTTCTTCGTCAGCCTCATGGCCTTCGCCGTACGCATGGTGGTCGACGGCACGCCCGAAGCCCACCAGCCCGCCTGGCTGATCATGGCGGCTTCGAGCATCCTCTACTCGACGTCCGTGCTGCCGGTACGGCGTTGGTCGTTCTTTTGCTCGGCATTGATCACCTGGCTGCTGCTCAATCCGTTCCAGGCCGAAGGCAACGAGGTTTTCGACCTGCACGGCCTGATGATCATCAGCTACGCCGCCTTCATCACCGGCCTGACCTTCTACAGCTACATCGTCCAGCGCCAGGCCAAATTGCAGAATTTCCACATGTCGCGCCTGCTGCTGGACCAGGCCTATATCGATGTACTCACCGAAATCCCCAACCGCCGCTCGTTCGTGGCCCAGGCCGAGCGGCATATGCACGACGACAATCCGGGCGCGGGGCGCTACCTGGCGATGATCGACGTGGACAATTTCAAGAAGGTCAACGACCAGTTCGGCCACGACAGCGGCGACGTGGTACTCAAGCGCATCGCCGGCATTATCAGGGCGAGCATGGGCGAGTTCGTTTATGCGCGCCTGGGTGGCGAGGAATTCGTGGTCTACCTGTGGGGTCTGGACCAGGCCGCCACCGAGGCGCGGTTGGCGGCGCTGTGCTCACTGGTCCGGGAAACACCAGGGGAACATCCGGTGACAGTGAGCATCGGCCTGACCCGCATGGACGCCGGGGACAGCCTGGGCCAAGCCTTGGGGCGGGCGGATGCAGCGCTGTATGAAGCCAAGCGGACAGGGAAGGATCGGTATGTGCTTTGGAGGCCAGCACAGTCCCTGTAGCGTCGTGGCAACTTAGCCAAGACCACCAAAGCGCTTGTAGAACCCCTCGCTGACCGCAGGCAACGGCCCGTCCGCCGTCTCCATCGCGGCCTCCAGCCACCGTTCCGCCGGCCCCTGGATCAGCCGATAGAGGTTGCGGCACAACTGGCGCGCGGCGCGGCCTTCCCAATCACCGGGAAGCAGCTCGTCCGGCAATTGCGGGTCGCGCAGGAGCAGCTTGCGGTATTCGTGGATCAGCAGCACCCGGGCCAGGAAACAGGCCTTGGGATCAAGGCTGCCCTGGTCCTTCAGCACCTGCCACAGCGGCCGGAACAACTGGATGAACTCGCTGTAGTGACTCGCCAGTTCATCGATCTTCCAGCTTTCCCGTACCTGCGCGCGCAAGGCCTTGGACGCCAGCACATCCTGCGCGGTGGTTTCGAAGAGAATGGTTTCTTCCTGGGCGCCGAGGTCCTGCAGGGTGGCGTTGATATCGGCACGGTCGCAGCGCGGGCAGCCGAGCACGCCCGGGGAGATGGCGCCGAAGCCCTGCCATTCGAGTTCCTCGCGGACCTGCTTGCGCTTGTCCTGGGGCAACTGGGTCAGTACCGCCAGGCACCAGGAACCGTCCCATGCCGGCGGGTTGGCCGCATAGACGCGCTTGAAGGCTTTTTCGAAACGCCGCCGGCCGGTGCCGGTGAGGCTGTAGTAGCTGCGTCGGCCGACCTTTTCCGCGGTCAGCCAGTTTTCCTTGGTCAGGCGGAAGATCGAGGTGCGGATCAGGCGTTCGTTGATGCCCATGGGCTCCAGCAACTGGATCAGGCTGCCGAGCCACACCGTACCGCCCCGAGGTTCGATGGCGTCGCCATAAAGGGTGATGATCAGGGAGCTGGCGCGAATCGGGGTTTGTTGCTGGAAACGCTCGATCAGGTGGTCCAGGGGTGTGAGCGACGACATAGGCGATCCGCTTGAAAAAGAAAGGAATATACCCCCGCGCCCTCGGCATGACCATGCTCCGGGCGCGCGGGTACGCTCAAGCACCGCCGGGCAGTTTCGGCCGCACCGCGTCGTCACGATAGCGTCCGCGCCCGGCCTCGACCTCGGTCAGCGGCGCGCATTCGTGCAGGGTTTCCAGGCAGCGCCGGGTCAGTTGCTGGTAGGCACGGGTACCGGTCTGCTTCCAGGCCACCTCGTCGTCACTGAGACGCCGGGTGACCTTGGCCGGCGAGCCGAGCACCAGGGACTGCTCTTCGCACTGGAAGCCCGCCTTGACCAGGGCGCCGGCCGATACGATACAACGCGGCGCGATCCGCGCATTGTCGAGAATCACCGCATTCATGCCGATCAGCGCGTCCTCGCCGACCACGCAACCGTGCAGCACCGCGCCGTGGCCGACATGGCCGTTGCGCTCGACCACCGTGTCGCTGGCGGGGAAGCCGTGCATCACGCAGGTGTCCTGCAGGTTGGCGCCCTCCTCCAGGACGATACGTCCAAAGTCGCCGCGCAATGCCGCCAGGGGCCCGACATAGCACTGCGGGCCGATGATCACATCGCCGATCAGCACTGCCGAGGGATGCACATAGGCGGTGGGGTGAACCACCGGGGTCAGGCCATCGATACTGTAACAAGCCATGAGAAATTTCCTCGAAAACGATACGCATCAGGCACGCATGGAGAAACCCTTGTTAGCAGTTTCACCCAGCAATAACGGTGAATCCTCAAAATAGCACCTAGCCATTAGACACGTTTTTTATTATTAATGTTGTTTTTCTGTATCGCATTATGCCTATACTCTGGCGAAAGGGCCAAGCAGCCCGTCCAATAAAAAACGCCGGCCCCGAGGCCAGGCGAGCCTTGCGAGGAACGACGTCATGCCGCACACCCTTGAGGTGCAGGCGCATCAGGCGGTAACCCTGATCACCCTGCATCGTCCGCAAGCACTGAACGCCCTGACCACCGAACTGCTGGGTGAACTGGCGGCAGAACTGCAGCGTTGCGCCGAGGACCCAGCCGTGCGCGCCGTGGTCATCACCGGCAGCCGCAAGGCCTTCGCCGCAGGCGCCGACCTCAACGAAATGGCCGAGCGCGACCTGGTCGGCATGCTCGACGACCCGCGCCAGCAGCATTGGCAGCAGATCACCCGCTTCGCCAAACCACTGATCGCCGCCGTCAACGGCTACGCTCTCGGCGGCGGCTGCGAGCTGGCCATGCACGCCGATATCCTTATTGCCGGCAGCGACGCCCGCTTCGGCCAGCCGGAGATCAACCTGGGGATCATGCCCGGCGCTGGCGGCACCCAGCGCCTGCTGCACGCGGTGGGCAAGTCGCTGGCAATGCAGATGGTCCTCACCGGCGAGGCCATCAGCGCCCTCCGCGCCCTCGAGGCCGGCCTCGTCAGCGAAATCACCCAACCGGAATTCACCGTCGAACGCGCCCTGCAGATTGCCCGGCACATCGCCGACAAAGCACCCCTGGCGGTGCGTCTGGCCAAGGAAGCCGTGCTCAAGGCCCAGGACCTGGACCTTGCCAGCGGCCTGCGCTTCGAACGTCACGCTTTCACCCTGCTGGCCGGCACCGCCGACCGCAACGAAGGCATCCGCGCCTTCCAGGAAAAACGCCGCGCCGACTTCCACGGCCGCTAAGCCCCCTTTCGCCACCGAGGACAGCCTCATGAGCTTCCAGCACATCCTGTTTTCCATCGAGACCGGGGTCGCCACCCTGTGCCTCAACCGCCCGGAGCAACTGAACAGCTTCAACACCCTGATGCACCAGGAAGTGCGCGAGGCGCTGAAGGTCGTGCAGAACGATGCCGGGGTTCGGGTCCTCCTGCTGACCGGTGAAGGCCGCGGCTTCTGCGCCGGCCAGGACCTGAGCGAGCGCAATGTTGCCCCCGGCGCCGAGGTGCCCGACCTGGGCCTGTCCATCGAGCGTTTCTACAATCCGCTGATCCGCACCCTGCGCGAGCTGCCGATCCCGGTGATCTGCGCGGTCAACGGCGTGGCGGCCGGAGCCGGGGCGAATATCCCGCTGGCCTGCGACCTGGTCATCGCCGCGCGTTCGGCCAGCTTTATCCAGGCCTTCTGCAAGATCGGCCTGATCCCGGATTCCGCCGGCACCTGGGCCTTGCCGCGGCTGGTCGGCATGGCCCGGGCCAAGGCCCTGACCTTGCTGGGCGAACGCTTGTCGGCCGAGCAGGCGCTGGAATGGGGCCTTATCTACAAGGTGGTGGACGACGCCGAACTGCGCGATCAGGCCATCGCCCTCGCCCGCCAGCTGGCGACCCAGCCCACCTACGGCCTGGGCCTGATCAAGCGCAGCCTGCATGCCAGCCTGGACAACAGCTTCGAGGAACAACTGATGCTGGAGCGCGACCTGCAGCGCCTGGCCGGGCGCAGCGAGGACTATCGCGAAGGCGTGGCCGCCTTCGTGGAAAAACGCACGCCGGCGTTCAAGGGGTATTGAGGCGATGAGTGCACTGGACAACAACGTGACGGTGGCGGTGATCGGCGCCGGGGCCATGGGCGCGGGGATCGCCCAGGTTGCCGCGAGTGCCGGGCACCGGGTCTGGCTCCATGACAATCGCCCGGGCGCTGCCGCCCAGGCCATCGAAGGCATCGGCAAACAACTGGGCAAGCGCGTCGCCAACGGCAAGCTGAGCGTGCAGGCCCGGGATGCCTGCCTGTCCGCCCTGCGTCCGGCCGACAGCCTGGAGCAACTGGCGGACGCCGGACTGGTGATCGAGGCCATCGTCGAGAACCTGGAAATCAAGCAAGCGCTGCTGGCGCGGCTGGAAGCGCTGTGCACTGCGGACTGCATCCTTGCCAGCAACACCTCGTCGATCTCCATCACCCGCCTCGGCGCCGGTATGCAGCGGCCGCAGCGGCTGGTGGGCATGCACTTCTTCAACCCGGCCCCGGTCATGCAACTAGTGGAAGTGATCCAGGGGCTCGCCAGCGATGCCGATGTCGTCGCCACGGTCCTCGCCACTGCCCAGGCCTGGGGCAAGAAGCCGGTATTGGCGCGCTCGACCCCAGGTTTTATAGTCAATCGCGTGGCCCGGCCTTTCTATGCCGAGAGCCTGCGCCTGCTGCAGGAAGGCGTTGCCGACTGCGCCAGCCTCGACGCCGTGCTGCGCGAGGCAGGTGGCTTCGCCATGGGCGCCTTCGAACTGACCGACCTGATCGGGCACGACGTCAACTATGCGGTGACCAACTCGGTGTTCGATGCCTATTACCAGGACATGCGCTTCCAGCCTTCGCTCATTCAGAAGGAACTGGTGGACGCCGGGCATTTCGGGCGCAAGAGCGGACGTGGTTTCTACGATTACCGCGAAGGTGCGCTGCGACCGCAGCCGGCCAGCCTGAACAGCACGGCCGCCGTGCCGGAGGTGATCGTCGAAGGTGATGCCGGGCTATTGCAGCCATTGCTGGAGCGCCTGGCCGAACACCAGGTGAAGATCCACCGCCGCGCCGGGCGTGGCCTGCTGCGCGTTGGTGACGCCATGGTCGCCTTGAGCGACGGTCGCCTCGCCAGCCAGCGCAGTATCGACGAAGGCCTGGAGCAACTGGTGCTGCTGGACTTGGCGCTGGATTACCGCAGCTGTACCCGTCTCGCGCTCGGTTGCTCGGCAGATACCTCGCGCCAAGCGCTGGACCAGGTGGTGGCGCTTCTGCAAAAAGTTGGCATCGCCGCCACCCCGCTGCGAGACAGCCCGGCCCTGTGCGTACTGCGCACCGTCGCCATGCTCGCCAACGAAGCCGCCGATGCCCTGCTGCAAGGCGTGGCCTCGGCGGCGGATATCGACCTGGCCATGCGCGCCGGGGTCAATTACCCGCAGGGGCCGCTGGCCTGGGCCGACCAGCTGGGTGCCGCCACCCTGGTCCGGGTCCTTGACCATCTGCAAGCCGCCTATGGCGAAGAACGCTACCGCCCTTCCCTGCAACTGCGTCGGCAACTGGCCGAAGGAGTGCCCTTTCATGAATGACCGTCTGGATCTGGCCAGCCGCTGCGCCCAGGCCCTGTATGACCGCGATGCCGCCAGCCAGGGCCTGGGCATGCGCCTGCTGGCCAGCGGGCCGGGCAGCGCCACCCTGGGCATGAGCGTGCGCGCCGACATGCTCCAGGGCCATGGCACCTGTCATGGCGGCTTCCTGTTCGCCCTGGCCGACTCGGCCTTCGCCTTTGCCTGCAACAGCCACAACGACGCCACCGTGGCCCAGGGTTGCAGTATCGACTACGTCGCCCCGGCCGTTGCCGGCGACACCCTGACCGCCACCTGCACCGAACTGAGCCGGGGCAAGCGCACCGGGGTCTACGACGTGCGCATCGAAAACCAGCACGGCAAGCTGATCGCCGTGTTTCGTGGCAAGTCCTACCAGATACGCGGCACCGTGCTGCCAGAGGAAACCCTGAAATGAACGACGCCCTGATCATCGATGCCGTACGCACGCCTATCGGCCGTTATGCCGGCGCCCTGAGCACTGTGCGTGCCGACGACCTCGGCGCCATTCCCCTGCGCGCCCTGATGGAACGCCATCCCCAGGTGGATTGGAGCCAGGTCGATGACGTGTTCTATGGCTGCGCCAACCAGGCGGGCGAGGACAACCGCAATGTGGCGCGCATGGCCTCGCTGCTGGCCGGGCTGCCGGTCAGCGTGCCCGGTGTCACGCTTAACCGCCTTTGCGCGTCCGGGCTGGAAGCGGTCGGCGCGGCAGCGCGGGCGATCCGTTGCGGCGAAGCCGGGCTGGTGCTGGCCGGCGGCGTCGAATCGATGTCCCGCGCGCCGTTGGTGATGGGCAAGGCCGAGACCGCCTTTTCCCGCCAGGCCGAGCTGTTCGACACCACCATCGGCTGGCGCTTCGTCAACCCGCTGATGCAACGCCAGTACGGCATCGACAGCATGCCGGAGACCGCCGAGAACGTTGCCGAGCAGTTCGCTATCAGTCGCGCCGACCAGGACGCCTTCGCCCTGCGCAGCCAGCAGCGCGCCGCGGCGGCCCAGGCCAGCAGGCGTCTGGCCGAGGAAATCGTTGCGGTGCGGATTCCCCAGCGCAAGGGGCCGGACACGCTGGTCGAGCACGACGAGCATCCGCGCGGCGACACCACGCTGGAGCAACTTCAGCGCCTTGGCACGCCGTTCCGCGAGGGCGGCAGCATCACCGCCGGGAATGCCTCGGGGGTCAACGACGGCGCCTGCGCCCTGCTCCTCGCCAGCCCTGAAATCGCCAGGCGTTATGGCCTTACGGCCCGAGGCCGGGTGATCGGCATGGCCAGTGCCGGGGTCGAGCCGCGGATCATGGGCATCGGCCCGGTGCCGGCGACGCGCAAGGTACTGGAACTCACCGGCCTGGCCCTGGCCGACATGGACGTGATCGAACTCAACGAAGCCTTCGCTGCCCAGGGCCTGGCCGTGCTGCGGGAGCTGGGGGTGGCCGACGACGATCCGCGGGTCAACCCCAATGGCGGCGCCATCGCCCTCGGTCACCCGCTGGGCATGAGCGGCGCGCGCCTGGTCACCACGGCGCTGCACGAGCTGGAGCGGCGCCAGGGGCGTTATGCCCTGTGCACCCTGTGCATCGGCGTTGGCCAGGGCCTGGCGCTGATCATCGAACGACTCGACCACTGAATACAGAACGCTCACCGGCGCCGGGTTATGCTGGGCGCCATGCACTCACAAGAACAACATGCAGAGTGAACCCATGAACATGCAGCTTGCCCCCGCCTCCGTGCTCGACCCGATGGAAACCGCCAGCATCGACCAACTCCGCGCCCACCAGCTGGAGCGTCTGCGCTGGAGCCTGGACCACGCCTACCAGAACGTGCCGATGTACCGCCAGCGCTTCGACGAGCTGGGCGTGCATCCGTCGGACCTGAAGGATTTCGCCGACCTGGCCAGGTTCCCCTTCACGGTGAAGAACGACCTGCGCGACAACTACCCCTTCGGCATGTTCGCCGTCCCCCAGCACGACATCGTCCGCCTGCATGCCTCCAGCGGCACCACCGGCAAGCCGACGGTGGTCGGCTACACACAGAAGGACATCGACACCTGGGCCGACCTGGTAGCGCGCTCGATCCGCGCCGCCGGCGGGCGCAAGGGTGACAAGGTGCATGTGTCCTATGGCTACGGCCTGTTCACCGGCGGCCTGGGCGCGCACTACGGCGCCGAGCGCCTGGGCTGCACGGTGATTCCGATGTCCGGCGGCCAGACCGAGAAGCAGGTGCAACTGATCCGCGACTTCCAGCCGGACATCATCATGGTCACGCCGTCGTACATGCTCAACCTGGCCGACGAGATCGAACGCCAGGGCATCGACCCGCACACGTTGGCCCTGCGCCTGGGCATCTTCGGCGCCGAACCGTGGACCCCGGAGCTGCGCGCCTCGATCGAAGCGCGCCTGGGCATCAGCGCCCTGGATATCTACGGGCTTTCGGAAATCATGGGGCCGGGCGTGGCCATGGAATGCGCGGAAAGCCGCGACGGGCCGACGGTCTGGGAGGATCATTTCTACCCGGAAATCATCGACCCGGTGACCGGCGAGGTGCTGCCCGACGGGCAACTGGGCGAACTGGTATTCACCACCCTGAGCAAGGAAGCGCTGCCGATGGTGCGCTACCGCACCCGCGACCTCACCCGCTTGCTGCCGGGCACCGCACGGCCGATGCGGCGTATCGACAAGATCACCGGGCGCAGCGACGACATGCTGATCATTCGCGGGGTCAACGTGTTCCCGACCCAGGTCGAGGAGCAGGTGCTCAAGGTCAAGCAACTGGCCGAATGCTACGAGATCCACCTGTACCGTACCGGCAACCTGGACAGCATCGACATCCATGTCGAACTGCGTGGCGAGCACCAGCAACTGGGCGAGGCGCAGCAGAAGGAGGTGTGTTCGGAGCTGAGCCGGCATATCAAGACCCACATCGGCATCAGCTCGCGGATCGTGTTGCAGCCGGCTTACTCGATCAAAAGGTCGGAGGGCAAGGCTTGTCATGTCTATGACAAGCGCAAGCAGGCGGTCTGAAGCACGCGAAAGCCGTACACGGACACTGTGGGAGCGGGTTCACCCGCGATGACGATGGTGAGCTCACCGACGCAATCGCGGGTGAACCCGCTCCCACAGGGGTACGCGACCTACCCCTGGCTACGCGAAACCAGGCTGACAATCACCTCGAACAACTCCCCCCGCGCCTGCTCATGCCCGATCTCCCCGGCCACCGCCGCCCCGGACAGGGCGTCGGCGGCCCCGAGCATGCCCCATAGCCCTGCGCTCGACAGCGCCCCGGCAAAGGGCCCGAGTACCGCGCGGCATTTGCCCAGGAAGTCTTGCTGGCATTCGCGCTTCAAGCGCGCCAATTCCGGCGAGCCCTCCAGCGCCGCCAGCACCCCGGGGATTTCCCGGCCTTCGGCCAGCACGCAATCGACATAACTGTCGGCAATCGCCCGCGCCTTGCCTTCCAGCGTGGCCTCGCCGGCGGCCATGGCCGCGTCGATCAGCAGGTTCTGGCGTGTCTCGAAATCCCGGTACAGCGCCGTCAGCAAGCCCTCCCGGGTACCAAAATGGTCATACACCGTCGGCTTGGTGATCCCCGCCGCTTCCGCCAGGCGCCCCAGGCTCAGGGCGTCGGTGCCCTCTTCGGCAATCACCTGCCGGGCCACCTCCAGCAACTGCTCCAGACGCTGCTCGCGGGTCAGCCGCTTGCGGGTATCACTCATGCCTCAGGTCCTCTTGTCGAACAACTCGCGACCCAGGCGCCTTGCGGTGTCGAAATGCCCCTGGGGGAAATCTTCATCGGCCTGGGTCAAAAGCACCGAGGATGCCATCCGCGCACCGCAATAGCCAAAGATCCCGTGTTCGATCTGGGTATGCATGGCCACCGAATAGCCGTGCTTGTCGTAGGTCTGCGGGCCGGCGCCGGCGATCGCCACAAGGTGGACCGGCAGGCGCTGCAGCAGCCCCTGCTCGGCCTGGTCATAGGCCCAGCCGCCACTGAACACCCGGTCGATCCAGCCCTTGAGCAGCCCCGGGAACGACCACCAATACACCGGGAACACCAGCACCAGCGCATCAGCGCGGTCGATACGTGCCTGCTCGGCAAGCACATCCGCCGGAACCGGAGACTGATTGCGGAACAGCGCCAGGTCGTCCGGATTGAAGCGCGGATCGAACCCTTCGGCATGCAGGTCGGCGATCTCGAAGCCGTGGGGCGCGGGGATATTTGCCGCCAGCTCGGCGGCGACGCGATGGGTCAGGGACTGCGTGTCCGGATGGGCAACCACGATGAGGGCATGCATGGAACGTACTCCTGCGAGGGCTGAATTGATGTACCAAAGGTATATACCATTGGTACATCTAGCAACCCCCGACCCGCCATCGCGCAATGCGATACACAAACCAGTTACGACACGTATTTTTGTGTTTGATATTTGGTTTTGTATCACTTATAACTGTACTCACGCCCAAAGCCCCCCCACGACAAAAAGGCGGGAGACACACATGTACGCACAATTGGTCGAAACCGGCGTCAAGCGCCTGAAGACCCTCGACGAGATGTCCGAGCAGGAGCGCGCCTTCCAGGAGCGCATCGATGCCGAGATCAAGATCGAGGCGAAGAACTGGATGCCGGACGCCTACCGGCAAACGCTGATCCGGCAGATTTCCCAACACGCCCACTCCGAGATCGTCGGCATGTTGCCGGAGGGCAACTGGGTAACCCGTGCCCCATCGCTCAAGCGCAAGCTGCAGTTGATGGCGAAGATCCAGGACGAAGCCGGCCACGGCCTGTACCTGTACAGCGCCATGGAAACCCTCGGCGCCGATCGTGATACAGAAATTGAAAAGCTACATAGCGGAAAAGCAAAATATTCCAGCATTTTCAACTACCCGACCCTGAGCTGGGCCGACATCGGTGCGGTGGGCTGGCTGGTGGATGGCGCTGCGATCGTCAACCAGGTGGTGCTCCAGCGCACCAGCTACGGCCCCTATTCCCGGGCGATGATCCGCATCTGCAAGGAAGAGAGCTTCCACCAGCGCCAAGGCTACGAAATCCTCCTGACCATGATGCGCGAGGGCAACCAGGCGCAGAAGGACATGGTCCAGGACGCGATCAACCGCCTGTGGTGGCCGTCGCTGATGATGTTCGGCCCGAGCGACGAGCACTCGCCCAACAGCGCCCAGTCCATGGCCTGGAAGATCAAGCGCCAGAGCAATGACGAACTGCGCCAGCGCTTCATCGACCAGACCGTGCCGCAACTGGAATTGCTCGGCTGCACGGCCCCGGATCCCGAGCTGAAGTGGAACGCCGAGCGCGGTCATTACGACTTCGGCCAGATCCAGTGGGACGAGTTCTACGAAGTGCTCAAGGGCAACGGTCCGTGCAACCAGGAGCGCGTCGCCACCCGCCGCCAGGCCATCGAGGACGGTGCCTGGGTACGGGCTGCCGCTGTCGCCCACGCCAAGAAAAAAGCCAATAAAAACGCCGCCTGAGCGCCGCCCGAGGAGAAATCGCCATGTCCGAATGGACCCTGTTCGAAGTGTTCGTGCGCAGCAAGCACGGCCTCAACCACAAGCATGTCGGTAGCGTCCATGCCGCGGATGCCGCCATGGCCATCGAGAATGCCCGCGAGCTGTACACCCGCCGCAACGAGGGCGTAAGCCTGTGGGTGGTGCCCTCGGCGCTGATCACTGCCTCGTCGCCCGACGAGAAGGATCCGCTGTTCGCCCCTGCCGAAGACAAGATCTATCGCCACGCCAGCTTCTACGAGCTGCCGCCTGAAGTGGGGCATATGTAATGACGGCGCCCATGACAGACGACCTGATCCAGTATTTGCTGCGCCTGGGCGACAGCGCCATGGTCCAGGCCCAGCGCCTGTGCCAGTGGTGCGGCCGCGCCCCGGCGCTGGAAGAAGAGCTGGCGCTGATGAACGTCGGCCTCGACCTGGTCGGCCAGGCGCGCAACTGGCTGGAATATGCCGCCGAGCTGAGGGCTGACGGCCGCGATGCCGACCACCTGGTGTTCCGCCGCGACGAGCGCGCCTATCGCAACCTGCTGCTGGTGGAGCAACCCAACGGCGACTATGCGCTGACCATTCTCAAGCAGTTCTTCTACGACGCCTGGCATTTCGCCGTGCTGCAAGGCCTGGCCCGTTCCAGCGACGAGCGTCTCCAGGCCATCGCCAGCAAGGCGTTGAAGGAAGTCAGCTATCACCTGCGCCGCTCCAGCGAGTGGGTCGAGCGCCTGGGCGACGGCACCGAGGAGAGCCGCCAGCGCATGCTCGCCGCCCTGCCCCAGGTCTGGCGCTATACCGTCGAGCTGGTGGAGGCCGATGCGCTCGAGCAGCGCCTGTTCCACAGCGGTGTGATCGGCAACCCGGAGCAGGTCGCGCTGGACTGGCAGACGCAGGTCGAAGCCACCTTCGAGCGCGCCACCCTACCGGTGCCGCCAGCGGCCAGTCACTTCTACCTCAGCGGTCGCCAGGGCGTGCACAGCGAGCACCTGGGCCTCCTGCTGGCGGAAATGCAGTTCCTGCCGCGAGCCTACCCCGATGCAACCTGGTGAGCTGATCGCCAGCGACCGCGGCGCCCGCGTCTCGCGGCCCGATGACCTGCACCAAGCGTGGACGGTGCTGGAGCAGGTCATGGACCCGGAAGTGCCGGTGGTCAGCGTGGTCGACCTGGGCATCGTGCGGGCTCTGGACTGGGCCGACGGCCACCTGCAGGTCACCGTGACCCCGACCTATTCCGGGTGCCCGGCCACCGAGGTGATCGAGCAGGATATCCGCGCCGCGCTGGAACAGGCCGGCTTCGCCGAGCCCGCGCTAAAGCGTCAGCTCAGCCCGGCCTGGACCACCGACTGGATCAGCGCCAGCGGCCGTGAACGCCTGCGCGCCTACGGCATCGCCGCGCCACTGGGCAGTTCGAACAAACGCAGCCTGCTCGGCGAACCGCAGGTGATCGCCTGCCCGCAGTGCGGCAGCAGCCACACCGAGGTGCTCAGCGAGTTCGGCTCCACCGCGTGCAAGGCCCTGTACCGCTGCTGCGACTGCCGCGAGCCCTTCGATTATTTCAAGTGCATTTGAGCGCTTGCTGGAGATTCCCCATGAGCCAGTTCCACAGCCTGACCGTCAAGCAAGTGCGCAGCGAAACACGCGATGCCGTATCGATCCTGTTCGATGTACCGCGTGAACTGGGCGAGACCTTCCGGTTCACCCAGGGCCAGTACCTGGTGCTGCGCACCCGCCTGGATGATGAAGAAGTGCGCCGCTCCTACTCGATCTGCACCGGCGTCAACGACGGTGAACTGCGGGTGGCGGTGAAGAAAGTGGTCGGCGGGCGCTTTTCCGCCTTCGCCAACGAGGTGCTGGCGGCCGGTGACGTGATCGATGTCATGCCGCCGTCCGGCAGCTTTCACACCGCGCTGGATCCAGCGCGTCAGGGTCACTACCTGGCGGTGGCGGCCGGCAGCGGCATCACCCCGATCCTGTCCATCGTCAAGACCACCCTTGAAGCCGAACCGAACAGCCGCTTCACCCTGCTCTACGGCAACCGCGCCAGTGGCTCGGCGCTGTTCCGCGAGCAGCTGGAAGACCTGAAGAACCGCTACCTGCAACGCCTCAACCTGATCTTCGTGTTCAGCCGCGAGCAGCAGGACATCGACCTTTATAACGGCCGCATCGATGCCGACAAATGCGCGCAGCTGTTCAGCCGCTGGCTCGACGTGCCGCAACTGGAAGCGGCGTTCATTTGCGGTCCGCAGGCTATGACCGAGACCGTGCGCGACGCCCTGAAGGCACGAGGCATGGCCGCGGACAGGATTCACTTCGAACTGTTTGCCGCCGCCGGCAGCGACGAGCGGCGCCAGGCACGGGAAGCGGCGCGGCAGCAGGACTCGGCGATGAGCCAGGTCACCGTGATCAGCGACGGCCGTGCGCTGTCCTTCGAGCTGCCGCGCAATAGCCAAAGCGTGCTGGATGCCGGCAATGCCATCGGCGCCGAACTGCCCTACTCGTGCAAGGCCGGGGTCTGCTCGACCTGCAAGTGCAAGGTGATCGAGGGCGAAGTGGAGATGGATAGCAACCATGCCCTGGAAGACTACGAGGTGGCGGCCGGGTATGTGCTGTCGTGCCAGAGCTATCCGCTGAGCGAGCGGGTGGTCCTGGATTTCGATCAGCTTTAAAGGTTTTTCGTCTGTACCGGCCTCATCGCTGGCAACGCCAGCTCCCACAGGGATCCCTGTGGGAGCTGGCTTGTCGGACCGCCGAACCGCAGCGATGAGGCCCGAAAGAACAAAGCAATACCCCCAAGCGTGAACGACACAACAACTACAACAAGATCAAGAGAGCGCACCCATGACCCCCAGTGATATCGAATCCATCAGCAACCACCCCGATTTCCGGCAACTGGTGCGGCGCAAGCGCCGCCTCAATGGCAGCCTCACCGCCGCCATGCTGGTGATCTACTACGGTTTCGTCCTGCTCGTGGCCTTTTCCCCCAGCACCCTCGGCCAGTCCCTCAGCGGCGGGGTGACCAGCGTCGGCATGCTGGTGGGCGTGCTGATCGTGCTGCTGTCCTTCGCCCTCACCGGTATCTACGTATACCGCGCCAACAATGTCCTCGATCCGCTCAACGACAAGGTCAAGCAGGAGTGCGCGCAATGAACTGGACCGCCATCGGCATGTTCCTGCTGTTCGTCGTCTTCACCCTCGGGGTGACCCGCTGGGCTGCCCTGCGCACCCGCTCGGCCAGCGATTTCTATACCGCCGGCGGCGGCCTGAGCGGGATGCAGAACGGCCTGGCGATCGCCGGCGACATGATCAGCGCCGCGTCCTTCCTCGGTATCTCGGCGATGATGTTCCTCAACGGCTACGACGGCCTGCTCTACGCCCTGGGCGTGCTGGCCGGCTGGCCGATCATCCTGTTCCTGATCGCCGAGCGCCTGCGCAACCTGGGCAAGTACACCTTCGCCGACGTGGTCTCCTACCGCCTGGCACAGACCCCGGTACGCCTGACCTCGGCCTTCGGCACCCTGACCGTGGCCCTGCTGTACCTGGTGGCGCAGATGGTCGGCGCCGGCAAGCTGATCGAGCTGCTGTTCGGCATCAGCTACCTGTACGCGGTGATCCTGGTCGGCGTGCTGATGGTGTTCTACGTCACCTTCGGCGGCATGCTCGCCACCACCTGGGTGCAGATCATCAAGGCCGTCATGCTGCTTTCCGGCACCACCTTCATGGCCTTCATGGTGCTCAAGCACTTCGGTTTCAGCACCGAGGCGATGTTCGCCAGCGCCGCGGCGGTACATGCCAAGGGCACGGCGATCATGGCCCCGGGCGGGCTGCTGTCGAACCCGGTGGATGCGATTTCCCTCGGCCTCGGCATGATGTTCGGCACCGCCGGCCTGCCGCATATCCTGATGCGCTTCTTCACGGTCAGCGATGCCAAGGAAGCCCGTAAATCGGTGTTCTACGCCACCGGTTTCATCGGCTACTTCTACCTGCTGCTGATCGTCATCGGCTTCGGCGCCATCGTCATGGTCGGCACTGAACCTGCCTACCGTGACGCCAGCGGCGCGATCATCGGCGGCGGCAACATGATCGCCGTGCACCTGGCCCAGGCCGTGGGCGGCAACCTGTTCCTTGGCTTTATCTCGGCCGTGGCCTTCGCCACCATCCTTGCGGTAGTCGCCGGCCTGGCGCTGTCTGGCGCCTCGGCGGTGTCCCATGACCTCTATGCCTGCGTGGTGCGCAAGGGCAAGGCGAGCGAACAGGATGAGATCCGCGTTTCCCGTGTTGCCACCCTGGTGATCGGCGTGCTGGCGATCATCCTCGGCCTGATGATCGAGTCGCAGAACATCGCCTTCCTGTCCGGTCTGGTGCTGGCCATCGCGGCCTCGGTCAATTTCCCGGTGCTGTTCCTGTCCATGTTCTGGAAGGGCCTGACCACCCGCGGCGCCGTGGCCGGCAGCCTGGCCGGCCTGGTTTCGGCGGTGATCCTGCTGGTGCTGAGCCCGGTGGTGTGGGTCAACGTTCTGCATCACGACAAGGCGCTGTTCCCCTACTCCAACCCGGCGCTGTTCTCCATGAGCGCGGCCTTCCTCGCCGCCTGGGCCTTCTCGGTGTCCGACCGCTCGGCCCGGGCCAGCGAGGAACGCGGCCGCTATCTGGCCCAGTTCATCCGCTCCATGACCGGCATCGGCGCCGCCAGCGCCAGCAAACACTAATCACGCAAACGACGACTCGGGAATAACAACAATGAACCCCATTCGCCTTCTGGCCGGACTCACCCTGCCCCTCGCCTGTACCCCGGCCCTGGCCGGCTTCATCGAGGACAGCCACGCGAAGATCGAACTGCGCAACCACTACATAAACCGCGACTTCCGCCAGGACAACGCGCCGCAATCCAAGGCCGAGGAATGGGCGCAGGGCTTTACCGCCAAACTGGAGTCCGGCTTTACCGATGGCACCCTTGGTTTCGGTGTAGATGCCATGGGCCAACTGGGCATCAAGCTGGACTCCAGCCGCGACCGCCGTGGCACCGGCCTGCTGCCCTATGGCCGCGACAGCCTGGAACCGGTGGACGACTACAGCGAGCTGGGCGTGACCGCCAAGGTGCGCCTGTCGAAAAGCGTGCTGCGCCTGGGTACCCTGCAACCGCTGTTGCCGGTGGTCACCTACAACGACACCCGCCTGCTGGCCTCGACCTTCAAGGGCGGCCTGCTGACCAGCCAGGACATCGACGGTCTGACCCTCAATGGCGGGCGCCTGACCAAGGCCAACCTGCGCGACTCCTCGAGCAACGACGATATCGGCTACGGCGCCGCCAGCAGCGATCACTTCGATTTCGCTGGCGGCAGCTACGCCTTCAGCCCGCAACTGGCGGTGAGTTACTACTACGCCAAGCTCGAAGACATCTATCGCCAGCAGTATGTCGGCCTGGTCCATACCCTGCCGCTGGCCGAGGACATGAGCCTGCGCAGTGACCTGCGCTGGTTCGACAGCCGCGGCGACGGCGCCGAACGCGCCGGACGCATCGATAACCGCAACTTCAACGGCATGTTCACCCTGGCCGTGGGCGCACACAAATTCAGCGGCACCTTCCAGCAGATGTCCGGCGACAGTGCCTTCCCCTTCCTCAACGGCGGCGACCCGTACACCGTCAACCTGGTCACCTACAACACCTTCACCCGCGCCGGGCTGGACTCCTGGCAGGCGCGCTACGACTACGACTTCGCCGCCCTGGGCATTCCCGGCCTGAGCTTCATGACCCGCTATACCGACGGCCGCCACGCCAAGGCGGCGGGTATCGACAACGGCCGCGAGCGCGAACGCGACACCGATATCGCCTACGTGATCCAGAGCGGCCCGCTGAAAAACGTCAGCCTGCGTTGGCGCAACGTCACCTTCCGTTCCGGCAACGGCCTGACCAATGCCCTGGACGAAAACCGCCTGATCGTCGGCTACACCCTGGCGCTGTGGTAACAGCGCTTCCTGAAAGAATTGGAGGACACACCGATGTCTGCTGCCCCTACCTTGCAAAGCTTCATCGCCGGCCGCTGGATCGGCCAGCACGGCGCCCAGCCCCTGCGCAGCGCCATCGACGGCCACCTACTGGGCTACAGCCATGAGGAGCGTCCGGACTTCGCCGAGGCCCTCGCCTGGGGGCGCCAGCAGGGCCGCACCGGCCTGATGGCCCTGGATTTCCAGCAGCGCGCAGCGCGGCTCAAGGCCCTGGCGCTGTACCTTGCCGAGCGCAAGGAGCAGCTCTACGCCCTGTCCCACCACAGCGGCGCGACCCGTGCCGACAGCTGGATCGATATCGAGGGCGGCAATGCCACGCTGTTCTCCTATGCCGGCATCGGTGCCCGCGAGTTGCCGTCGGGCAACCTGGTCCATGAAGGCCCGGCGATCCCGCTGGGCAAGCAGGGCCGGTTCGCCGGCAGTCACATCCTGGTGCCACGGGCCGGGGTCGCGGTGCATATCAATGCCTTCAACTTCCCGATCTGGGGGATGCTGGAAAAATTTGCCCCGACCTTCCTGGCCGGCATGCCCTGCATCGTCAAGCCCGCCACTGCCACCAGCTACCTGACCGAAGCCGTGGTGCGCCTGATCGATGAGTCCGGCCTGCTCCCGGCCGGCGCCCTGCAACTGGTGATCGGCAGCACCGGCGACCTGCTGGAGCGCCTGGACGGCCAGGACCTGGTGACCTTCACCGGCTCGGCGGACACTGCGGCGAAACTGCGGGTCACGCCCAACCTGATCCGCAACTCGGTGCCCTTCACCGCCGAGGCCGACTCGCTGAACTGCGCCATCCTCGGCCCGGACGTGAGCCCGGACAGCGAAGAGTTCGAGCTGTATATCAAGGAAGTCGCCCGGGAAATGACCACCAAGGCCGGGCAGAAATGCACGGCGATTCGCCGGGCCATCGTGCCGGCGAAGCATCTGGACGCAGTGGCGACCCGCCTGCGGGATCGCCTGGGCAAGGTGGTGGTGGGCGATCCTTCGGTGGAAGGCGTGCGCATGGGCGCATTGGCGTCCCATGCACAGCAGGCCGATGTCGGCGAGCGGGTCGAACAACTGCTGCAAAGCTGCGACCTGCTGTTCGGCGCCCGTGATGGTTTCGAACCGCGCGGTGAAGGCGTCGCCAACGGCGCCTTCTTCGCCCCCACCCTGCTGCTGGCGCGGGACGCCCATGCCGAAGGCGGCGCCCACGATATCGAAGCGTTCGGGCCGGTCAGCACCCTGATGACCTATGAAGACCTGGATGAAGCGCTGGACCTGGCTGCCCGCGGCAAAGGCAGCCTGGTGGCAAGCCTGGTCACCGCTGACCGCACAGTGGCGGCCAGGGCCGTGCCGGTGGCGGCGGCCTGGCATGGCCGCCTGCTGGTGCTGGATGCCGAAGCCGCTGCCGAATCCACCGGCCATGGTTCTCCGCTGCCGCAACTCAAGCACGGCGGTCCGGGTCGGGCTGGGGGTGGCGAGGAACTGGGCGGGCTGCGCGCCGTGAAGCACTACCTGCAACGGGCCGCGGTACAGGGCTCGCCGAGCATGCTGATGGCGGTGACCGGCGAGTACGTGCGTGGCGCCGAGGTGATTGAAACCGACGTGCACCCGTTCCGCCGCCACTTCGAGGACCTGCGCATCGGCGAGTCGTTGCTGACCCATCGGCGGACGGTGACCGAGGCAGACCTGGTGAACTTCGGCTGTCTTTCGGGGGATCACTTCTACATGCATTTCGACGAGATCGCCGCACGGGAATCGCAGTTCGGCAAGCGTATCGCCCACGGCTACTTCGTGCTGTCGGCGGCGGCCGGCTTGTTCGTCAGCCCGGCTCCCGGGCCGGTCCTGGCCAACTATGGACTGGATAACCTGCGCTTCATCAATCCGGTGGGCATCGGCGACACGATCCAGGCCAGGCTCACCTGCAAGCGCAAGATCGACCAGGGCAAGAAGAGCCCGCAGGGTATCCCGCAAGGGGTGGTGGCGTGGGATGTGGAGGTGACCAACCAGCTTGGGGAGCTGGTGGCGAGTTATGACATCCTGACCCTGGTGGTGAAGCGGGAGGGATAGACTGTGGATGCGGCGCGGTATCGACAAGGTCCGCGTCGCGTTTCGAGGCGCACCGGTAGGTTGGCACGACCAGCGTTTTCAATGCGCCAGCAGGCGCAGCCCATACAGATAGCTCCAGATAATCAACGGAAGTGCCAGCACTCGGCTCCAGAACCAGGGTGAATCCGGTTGCGTATCGCCGCTCCAGAACAGCACCACCAGAGCGAAACCCGTGGCCAGGCATAGCAGTACAACCAATGGCCAGCGAACCCTGCCCAGGAAATCCGGGGAGCCGCACCCGGACGCGCCATGTGCACCATGGCTACCGTCGATTTTTCTCATACCCTCGCCCCGAGAAATATTCCAGGCACGCACAGTAAAACATCTGACTTATCAATTTCGAGCCTCAAACAAACGAAGGGAAGTTTCCAGGAAAGCTTGAGAAACTTCCGAGCCAGGTGGTTATCCAGCGAGCCGTCGGAAGTGCGCCATGGGCCAGCTTCGCAACCATTGCTGCTGTAGCAACATAGATTCACCAGTGCCCTGCTGCCTGCCTAGCAACGACGCCGCAAAAATCCTGATTTATCCAATTGAATCAATGGGTTGAAAACATGGCATAAACCCTGCTCTACCCCTGCATCTGCAACGCTCGGGGAGAAGCAGCATGTTCCAGATCAATCCCATCACCAAGGGAATCAGCCTTAGCCTTCTGTTGGCGGGCCAATACCCGTTGGCCTATGCCGACGATGAAACCAGCACCACACCGGCGCTGAAAACCGTAACCGTCACCGCCCAGCACCGGGAAGAAACCCTGCAAGAGGTTCCGGTGGCGGTCTCGGCGGTCCAGGGCACCAGCCTGACGGCCGACGGCGTGCGCGCCATGGGCGATATCACCACGTTCGTACCCAACGCTTCGGCGAAGAATCCGGACGGCGACGGGCGCCCACGCTGGTACATCCGTGGCCTGGGCACCGGCGATACCGGTGCGGCCACGGTCTACCCGGTGGGCATCTATGCCGACGACGTGTACCTCAATGCCCCGGTGGCCGGCGGTGGGCCGCTGTTCGACCTGGAGCGCATCGAGATCCTGCGTGGCCCGCAAGGCACCCTGTACGGCAAGAACACCACCGCCGGCGCGGTCAATGTGATTTCCAAGAAACCGACGTTCGATACCGACGGCTACGGCACCATCGGCTTCGGCAGCAAGAACGAACGCATCCTCAACGGCGCCATCGGCGGTTCGCTGGTGGACGACCGCCTGGCCGGACGGGTCTCGCTGTATTCCGAGGAGCGCGACGGTTTCACCCATAACCTGACCAACGACCAGACCTACGGTGACGTCAACAAGAAAGCCGTGCGCGTGCAGTTCCTGGCCAAGGTCAACGAGGATCTCGAAGCCCTGCTGAAGATTCATGGCCGTGAATTCAAGGGCGACGGCAGCAGCGGTTCGCTGCCCCTGGGGCGCTATTACAATGTCGGCTACCAGCGCCCTCACGGGCGCAAGATCGAGCTCAACACCAACGAAGACTACAAGCTCGACCACAGCGGCACGTCGCTGACCCTGAACTGGAACCTCGGCGACTACACCCTGACCTCGATCACCGCCTACGACCATATCCGCAACCAGTCGCTGACCGACGCCGATTACACCCCCTACGAGGTCAACGGTGCCACCGACAGCGATGCGACCTACGACCAATACTCCCAGGAGTTCCGCCTCGCCTCTTCGCCGCAGGAAACCCTGCGCTGGATGCTCGGTACCCACTACTTCCACGAGACCCTCGACAACAGCGCGGTGCGCAGCATCATCCCGGGCCCGACACCGAACGGCACCGGCTCCAACCAGACCGGCGGTACCGTGGATTACCGCAACCTCGACTACACCCACCGCACCGACAGCTATGCGCTGTTCGGTAACCTGGCCTATGACTTCACCGACAACCTGACCGTCACCGGCGGCCTGCGCTGGACCACCGAGAAAAAGGATATCGATCTCGACCTGACCCAGCTGACCCGTGCTACCGCCACGGGTCCGCTGATCCCGTTGACCGCCGCCGGCAGCAACGGCAATCGCGAGGAAAGCAAGCGCTGGGACGCCTGGACCTACGACCTGACCCCGGAATACCGGATCAACGATAACCTGCGGGTGTTCTTCCGCTACGCCCACGGCTTCCGCTCGGGTGGCTTCAACACCGGCCTCTCAACCAGCCTGGCGCAGCTGACCACGGTCGATCCGGAAGAACTGGATGCCTATGAACTGGGCTTGAAGTCGGAGTGGTTCGACCATCGCCTGACGGTCAACGCCAACGTCTTCTATTACGACTACCAGGACATCCAGGTGAACCTGCTGACGGTCAACAGCGGCATCCTGACCACTGCACTCACCAACGGCGCCAAGGGCAAGGTCAAGGGCGCGGAACTGGAGATCGAAGGCCAGCCCACCGACCGCCTGCACCTGCGCGGCGCGCTGTCGTTCCTGGATACCGAGTACACCGACTTCAAGAACACCAACCCCAATACCGGCGCGGTCACCGGCGACTACAGCGGCAACAGCTTCGTCCGTTCGCCGCGCTACGTGGTGTCCCTCGGGGCCGACTACACCCTGCCGCTGGACATTCCCGGCAGGCTGGTGGCCGGGGGCGATGTCAGCTTCCGCGACAAGGAATACTTCCTCGCCGACCGCCAGAGCAGTGCCGACGCGCCGCTCAACCAGCCCCACTACACCCTGGCCAACAGTCGCCTGACCTGGTTCAGCGCGGACGAGAAACTCAGCGTCACCGGCTTCGTCAACAACCTCACCGACCGCCGTTACCAGGTTCATGGCCGGCCCAACGGTACCGCCGGGCAATACGTGATCACCTACGGCGACCCGCGCACCGTCGGCCTGAGCGTTACCAGCCGTTTCTGACCCTTCGCTGACCGGCGATCCCGGGAGGGTCGCCGGCCCCCTTGCGTGTAACAGGAGTAGTCCCATGTACCGTCTCGCCCCCTTGACCGGCGCCATCGCGCTGGCCATCGGCAGCCTTGCCGTGCCCGTCGTCCAGGCCCAGGAGCCCGCCAGTGGCAGCGCCGCCAAAGACGACAAACTCGATACCGTGGTGGTGGTCGGCACCCGCCGCAGCGACGTTACCGCCCTGGAAAGCGCGGCACCGGTCGATGTGCTTAGCGCCGAAAAACTCGAAGAAACCGGGGCCAAGGACCTGTCCGGCGCCCTGACCGCGCTGTCGCCGTCCTTCAGCTTCCCGCAATCGCCACAGGGCGCCTTCGCCGGGTCCATCGCCCAGGGCGCTTCGCTGCGTGGCCTGGCCTCGGACCAGGTGCTGGTATTGGTCAACGGCAAGCGCCGCCACAGCAGCGCCAACGTCACCCGCCAGAGCCTGGCCAACGGCCGCGGCGCCGCGGCGGTGGACCTGAGCCTGATTCCGCTGAGCGCGGTGTCGCGGGTCGAGATCCTGCGTGACGGCGCCGCCGCCCAGTACGGCTCCGATGCCATCGCCGGGGTGATCAACATCGTCCTCAAGGAAAACGACGATGGCGGCAACATCGGCTACCGCTTCGGCGGCTACGACAAGGGTGACGGCCTGCAGCGCAAGCTCAGTGGCTGGAAAGGCTTCGCCCTGCCCAACGATGGTTTCCTCACCCTGGCGTTCGATGCCGGCAACCAGGACCCGGCCAGCGATACCCGTCCGGACAACCGCATCTTCTATCCTGGCGACACCAGCGTTAATACGCCCCGCGAGCAGAACAACCGCTACCGCACCTGGAACTGGGGCTCGGGCGGGGTCAGCGACCAGTACAACCTCGTTGCCAACAGCGAGATCGGCGTCGGCGACGGCCTGACCGCCTACGGCTTCGCCACGTACTCGCACAAGAACACCGACGCCGAAGGCTTCTTCGACCCGCCCACCACCCTGCGCAGCAACTACGGCAGCGTCGCACTGTCGCGCTACCCGGACGGGCGCCTGCCGGTCACCCGCTATGCCCTGGAGGACTACGCGGTCACCGGCGGCCTGCGCTACGAGGACGATCTGCTGGGCAAGTTCGACCTGGCGGCCAACTACGGCAACGACACGCTCAAGTCCACCGATCGCGACGCGATCAACCCTAGCTGGGGCGCCAACAGCCCGTACAACATCTACACCGGGGAGCGCGAGAACGAGCAGACCAACCTGACCCTCGACTGGGTCCGCGACTTCCCCACCGATCTGCTGGCCAAGCCGCTGACCGTTTCCGCGGGCCTGGCCTGGCGCAAGGAAAACTACACCCTGAGCGCCGGCGAGGCGGCGGGCTGGCAGAACGGCGCGCTGTTCAACACCCTGGATCCGGTCACCGGGCGGCGGATCCCCGGCTACTACTCGGGGATCACCAACGTCGACGCCGCCTCGCTGGAGCGCAAGGTATTCGGCGCCTACCTCGACCTCGAAGGGCAAATCACCGACAAGTTCCAGGCCGGCCTGGCGGTGCGCTCGGAGCATTATTCGGACTTTGGCGACACCACCAACGGCAAGCTTTCCCTGCGCTACGACTTCACCCCGCAGATCGCCGCACGCGGCAGTATCAGCAGCGGTTATCGCGCACCGTCGCTGGTGCAGAGCGGTTTATCGTCGTTCAGCGTGCAGGTGGTGGAGCAGCCGCCGGGCAGCGGCAACTGGGTCGAGGTGCAACAGCGCACCCTGCGCGCCGACAGCCCGGAAGCGGCGTTGCTCGGTGGCCGGGCGCTGAAGCCTGAGGAGTCGACCAACTACTCCCTGGGCCTGGTCTGGCGACCATTGAGCAATGCTTCGCTGAGCATCGACGCCTACCGCATCGATATCGACAACCGCATCACCCTCTCCGACCAGTTGCCGGCCAGCGTGGTCGGGCCGATCTTCGCCGGTACGCCCTACGCCAACATCCAAAGCGCGGCGTTCTACACCAACATCGCCGACACCCGCACCGACGGCGTCGAGCTGAGCGGCCAATACCAACTGGACCTGGCAGCCTATGGCCGGCTCGACCTGAACGCCGGCTTCGCCAAGACCCGCACGCGGATCACCGACCTGCGCGATGTCGGCGGCATCAGCGGAGAGCAGATCGTCGGACGGGCCACCCAAGGCCTGATCGAGCACGGCACGCCGGACAACAAACTGACCTTCAGCGCCAACTGGCTGTACGAAAACTGGGGGCTGACCGTGACCCAGCGGCGTTATGGCGAATGGAAAAGCCTGAACGCCAGCAACCCCGCGCTGGACCAGACCTTCAGCCCGCAATGGGTGACCGATCTGGACCTGAGCTATCGCTTCGACCTGGGCCTGAAAGTCTCGGTAGGCGCGATCAACCTGTTCGACAGCCATCCGGAGAAATTGAAAGGTGCGCAGTTGTACGGGGTGCCGAAGTATTCGATCACCTCGCCTGAGGGGGCACAGGGGGCGTTCTACTACACCAGCGTGAGTTATGACTTTTAAACGGGGATGATCGAGAGCCGCCCCAGGCGGCTCTTCCAGCCTGTCGTCCGCTGGATTTGCTAGGGATCCGAGGCTATGGCATAAAACGCCATATCAGCCGAGTCATAAGCGGAGCCCCCAATGGCCACCCACAATGTCATTTTTCCCGATCCGATGGAGAAATCCATCTCGGAACTGGTCGAGAGCGGTCGTTACCAGAACTTCAGCGAGGCGGTACGCGCAGGCCTGCGCCTGCTGCTGGAGCATGAAGCACAAGAGGCGGCCCGACTGGAAGCTCTGCGCAATGCCACCTCCGTCGGCCTCATGCAGCTCGACGCCGGCGACTTCGATGAAGTCGACTCCAAGGACTTGGAGCATTATCTGGAGCGTCTGTGAAATTACGCATTTCAAGGCAGGCTCGCAGCGATATTGCCGAGATATTGCGCTTCACGCAGGACAGATTCGGAGATGGGGCAAGGCAGCGTTACCAGCAATTGCTTCAGGCAGGGCTATCGGCCATCAGTGAGGATCCCGAAAGGGCGGGAAGCATCGCCCGGGAAGAGATCGCAGCGGGCCTGCGCAGCCTTCATCTGATCTACTGTCGCCGGCAAGCGCGGGTACTCAAGCCTCGCCATATCCTTTTCTATCGGACAACACATGATCAGATAATCGAGGTGGCTCGCGTACTGCACGAGGCCATGGAATTAGCCAGCCATATGCGCCACGACGACTTGCACTGACTTTGGGCTGCAAGGCATTCAAGAGTTCGATCGATGCCCTGGCACCCGCCTCGAGCGCCCCGACAGTAAAACGACAAGGACCCTGTGGGAGCTGGCTTGCCAGCTCCCACAGGGTCCTTGTCGTTTTCTCGCCTGCCTGCTTAGTAGTAGGCGTTTTCTTTCTGCGAATGGTCGGTCACGTCGCGTACGCCCTTCAGCTCCGGAATGCGTTCAAGCAAGGTGCGCTCGATACCGTCCTTGAGGGTCACGTCGGCCTGGCCGCAGCCCTGGCAGCCGCCGCCGAACTGCAGCACGGCGATCCCATCCTCGACCACCTCGATCAGGCTGACCTGGCCGCCGTGGCTGGCCAGCCCCGGGTTGATCTCGGTTTGCAGGTAGTAGTTGATGCGCTCGTTGATCGGACTGTCGTCGTTGACCATCGGCACCTTGGCATTCGGGGCCTTGATGGTCAGTTGCCCGCCCATGCGGTCGGTGGCGTAGTCGACGACGGCATCATCGAGAAAAGGCTCGCTGACCGCGTCGATGTAGGCGGTAAAGCTCTTCAGGCCCAGCGCGGTATCTTCCGGCTTTTCTTCGCCTGGCTTGCAATAGGCAATGCAGGTTTCGGCATATTGGGTGCCGGGTTGGGTAATGAAGATGCGGATACCGATCCCCGGGGTGTTCTGCTTGGACAGCAGATCGGCCAGGTAATCGTGCGCGGCGTCGGTAATGGTTATGGCGCTCATGGAATTTCCTCACAGACTTGTCGGCAGTTTACGCCATGCGCGGCGACGAACAAAGTCCTAGCAATTAAGTCGGGATAAAAGAAGCCGTTAAGCGTTTAGAGGTTCTCGTAGCGGTTCATGTCCAGCACCCCCGCCTCCACCGGCTCGGTTTCCTTGATATAGCTGTTCAGGTCATGGAAGTACTGCCAGAACTGCGGATGGCTGCGGCGCACGCCCCAGCGCATGACGATGCGCTCGAAGCGGTCGTGGTCATCGCGTGCAGCCTCCATGTCCTCGACGAACTCGGGCACGTCGCTGGCCGGGATGTTGAACATGAAGTTGGGGTAGCTGCTCATCACCCCCGGGTACAGGGTCAGGGTGTCCAGCCCCGGCTGGTAGCGGTACGCCTCGCCCAGCATGAAGGCGACGTTACTGTGCGCCCGGTTGCGCAGCATGCTGTAGACCTGGCGCTTGCCGCCCTGGCCCTCGATCCTGAGCATGGTCGCCTCGGGCAATTGCTCGATGACCTTGAGTCCGGCTGCAGGCCGTGAAGCCAGGCGGCTCAGCGATTGCTCGACGTCACGGAACTCCTCGCTCATCTGCGGGCGCGAACAATAGGCGCCAGTGCAGCGGTTGATCGGGTCGGGCGCGGCATTCAGGCTGCCGCTGCGCTCGATCAGCTTGAGGCCGAAATCCCGCACCGGGTGGTGCGGATCGAGTTTCAGGGCGCTTGGGGTATCGGTGTCGATATCCTCGTAGTCCATCCACATCTTCACCTTGCCGCTGTTCTGGTACCAGCTGCCGAGGATGTCGCCACGCTTGCCGGCCGGCATCAGGCGCAGGAAGTTGACCTCGGCACCATTGCGGATCAGGTCGAAGTACAGGCGGGTCTGGGCCTGGTGCGAGACGTTGCCATACACGTCGAAGTTGACCGCCAGCTGGTAATAGGTGCGCTCCAGCAACGGATAGTCGAACAGCCACATGGTCAGCGGCACGTCGCCGATCAGGCCCTTGGTTACCGAAGCGCTGTCGAAGTGGCGGAAGATGCTCAGCAGCGCGTTGTCGTTGCCGGCCCACAGGGTCGACCAGCTCGGTGGCGGCATCTCGGCATAAGTATCGCGGCGCAGGCTTTCGTAGTCGTTGCGCTTGTCGCGATAGGCATGCCACAGGCTCAGGATGCTGCCGACGTCGTCGATCTGCCCGGGCATGGCCAGCAACGGCGTGGCTTCGGCGCGGTACTTGGCGTCGGTGATATAGCGGTCGTGGGCCGGTTCCTGGAACAGCGCCCAGAAGTTGTCACGGATCACGTCGGTAGCAATCTGGCCCCGGCACACCGGGCCGCGGATGAAGGTGCGGACGAAATACTCGGCGTTATCCAGCATGAACTGGTAACGCGCCACCGCCGGGATCGCCTCGAAGGTCTCGAACGGGTTGGAACGATGCCGCGGGCCGTAGCCGGGCAGCGAGTCGGTGTGCCAGTTGCCGCTGTAGAACAGCTGCTTGACCCGCTTGAGCTTGTTGGGGCCCATCGGGTACGTGATGTGGGTCTTGTGCACGATCACGCCCTGCACCGGCAGCAGGCGGTAATAGAAGTCGGTGCCCGGCGGGTCGTTGGGGCGCCGGGTGACGATCAAGTCGATGGGCTGCCCGCTCGGCGTGCGCGAACGCACCCATTGGAAGAAGTGCCCCGGCTCGCCGCCGACGAAGTGCACATGAGCGAGGAACAGGTGCTCGTAGAGCCAGCGTCCCACCAGCGCTTCGCTGGCGCCAGGGCGGTTGAGCAACTCTTCCCATTCCTGGATCTGCGCCGCTTCGCTTGCGCTGGGGCGGATCGCTGCGCTTTCCACCGGCGCGCCCTGGGCCAGCCAGCGTTGCAGGGTGTTGTACTGGGCATCGCTGAGGCCGGTCACCGCCAGCGGCATGCCTTCCCGGGGATGGGCCTTGGCATAGGCATCGAACTCACCGGGCAGCGGGCAAACGTTCTCCCGGTTCAGGCCCAGGACGATGTTGTCGGGGATCTTCTCGTTGGGCACCAGCGGCTTGGCATGCCCTAGCTCCAGCATGCGCGCCATCAGCGCCGCCTGGTCCTGCTGGCGATCGATCACCGAGTTGAAGCCCAGGTGCCGCCAGCCCTGGTCGGTCTGGGCATCGAAGAACAGCCGGGTCGGGGTGACCGCCTGGCTGCGGTCGCCCTGGTAGACGGGGATTTTCGAAGCGCCGCGGCTGGCCCCCTCGGCGCTGCCGAGGTTGAGCTGGCAGGCGGCGTCGTTACAGGCGTGGCAGGCGACGCATTTCTCGGTGAAGATCGGCTGGATATCCCGGGTATAGGAGATCGCTGCAGTGTTCTGGGGTCCCTGCCCCAACGCCGCGCCACTGATGAGCAGTGCGAAGGCGGCGGCAATCAAGCGATGCACCATGTGCGGTATGTCCTGGATTGAAAAGGCTTTTCACGATTCTACCGGTGGGCCGCGGTGCCAACATGAATGAAATTCATGCAAATGTGCCATGCGTCAAAAAAGCGCGCAGCTTTGTTATCATCCCGCAACTTTCGTCCTTGTCCGACCCAGGTAGTTCCAATGTCCGACCGCAGCGCTCGTTTCCAAGCACTTCAGCAAGCACTCAAGGAGCGCATCCTCATTCTAGATGGCGGCATGGGTACTATGATCCAAAGCTACCGTCTTGAGGAAGGCGACTATCGTGGCACGCGCTTCGCCGACTGGCCGAGCGACGTCAAGGGCAACAACGACCTGCTGCTGCTCAGCCGCCCGGATGTGATCGCCGCCATCGAGAAGGCCTACCTGGACGCCGGCGCCGACATCCTCGAAACCAACACCTTCAACGCCACCCGCATCTCCCAGGCCGACTACGACATGCAGGAGCTGGTGTACGAGCTCAACGTCGAAGGCGCACGCATTGCCCGCCAGGTGGCCGATGCCAAGACCCTGGAAACCCCGGACAAGCCGCGCTTCGTGGCCGGCGTGCTCGGCCCGACCAGCCGCACCTGCTCGATCTCCCCGGACGTCAACGACCCTGGCTACCGCAACGTCACCTTCGACGAACTGGTGGAAAACTACATCGAGGCGACCCGCGGCCTGATCGAAGGCGGCGCCGACCTGATCCTGATCGAAACCATCTTCGACACCCTCAACGCCAAGGCGGCGATCTTCGCGGTGCAGCAGGTGTTCGAGGACGACGGCGTCGAATTGCCGATCATGATCTCCGGGACCATCACCGACGCCTCCGGCCGCACCCTGTCGGGACAGACCACCGAGGCCTTCTGGAACTCGGTGCGCCATGCCAACCCGATCTCCGTCGGCCTGAATTGCGCCCTGGGCGCCAAGGACCTGCGTCCGTACCTGGAAGAACTGTCGAACAAGGCCGGCACCCATGTGTCCGCCCACCCCAACGCCGGCCTGCCCAACGCCTTCGGTGAATATGACGAAACCCCGGCGGAAATGGCCGTGGTGGTCGAGGAGTTCGCCGCCAGCGGCTTCCTCAACATTATCGGCGGCTGCTGCGGCACCACCCCGGGGCATATCCAGGCAATCGCCGAGGCAGTGGCCAAGTACAAGCCGCGGGCCATTCCGGATATCCCGAAAGCCTGCCGCCTGTCCGGCCTCGAGCCGTTCACCATCGACCGCCAATCGTTGTTCGTCAACGTCGGCGAGCGTACCAACATCACCGGCTCGGCCAGGTTCGCCCGGCTGATCCGCGAGGAAAACTACACCGAGGCCCTGGAAGTCGCCCTGCAGCAGGTCGAAGCCGGTGCCCAGGTGATCGACATCAACATGGACGAAGGGATGCTCGATTCCCAGGCGGCCATGGTCCGTTTCCTCAATCTGATCGCCGGCGAGCCCGACATTTCCCGGGTGCCGATCATGATCGACTCCTCCAAGTGGGAAGTGATCGAGGCCGGCCTGAAGTGCATCCAGGGCAAGGGCATCGTCAACTCGATCTCGATGAAGGAAGGCGTCGAAGCCTTCAAGCATCACGCCCGGCTGTGCAAGCGCTACGGCGCCGCCGTGGTGGTGATGGCCTTCGACGAGGTCGGCCAGGCCGACACCGCCGCGCGCAAGAAGGAAATCTGCCAGCGCAGCTACGACATCCTGGTCAATGAAGTGGGCTTCCCGCCGGAAGACATCATTTTCGACCCGAACATCTTCGCCGTCGCCACCGGCATCGAAGAACACAACAACTATGCCGTGGACTTCATCGAAGCCTGCGCCTATATCCGCGACCACCTGCCGTACGCGCTGTCCTCGGGCGGGGTGTCCAACGTGTCGTTCTCGTTCCGCGGCAACAACCCGGTGCGCGAGGCGATCCACTCGGTGTTCCTGTATCACGCCATCCAGAACGGCCTGACCATGGGTATCGTCAACGCCGGCCAGCTGGAGATCTATGACGAGATCCCGGCGGCGCTGCGCGAGAAGGTCGAGGACGTGGTGCTCAACCGCACCCCGGAAGGTACCGACGCCCTCCTCGCCATCGCCGACGACTACAAGGGTGGCGGTGCTGCCAAGGAAGTGGAGAACGAAGAGTGGCGCTCGCTGCCGGTGGAAAAACGCCTGGAGCACGCGCTGGTCAAGGGCATCACTGCCTACATCGTCGAAGACACCGAGCTGTGCCGCCAGCAGTGCGCGCGGCCGATCGAGGTCATCGAAGGCCCGCTGATGAGCGGTATGAACGTGGTCGGCGACCTGTTCGGCGCGGGCAAGATGTTCCTCCCGCAAGTGGTCAAGTCGGCTCGCGTGATGAAGCAGGCGGTGGCCCACCTGATTCCGTTCATCGAGGAAGAAAAAGGCGACAAGCCGGAAGCCAAGGGCAAGATCCTCATGGCCACGGTCAAGGGCGACGTGCACGACATCGGCAAGAACATTGTAGGCGTGGTCCTGGGCTGCAACGGCTATGACATCGTCGACCTCGGCGTGATGGTGCCGGCGGAGAAGATCCTCCAGGTCGCCCGCGAAGAAAAATGCGACATCATCGGCCTGTCCGGGCTGATCACCCCGTCGCTGGACGAGATGGTCCACGTCGCCCGCGAAATGCAGCGCCAGGACTTCCACCTGCCGTTGATGATCGGTGGCGCCACGACCTCCAAGGCGCACACGGCGGTGAAGATCGAGCCGCGCTACAGCAACGACGCGGTGGTCTACGTGACCGACGCCTCGCGGGCGGTGGGCGTGGCCACGCAGTTGCTGTCCAAGGAGCTGAAACCGGGCTTCGTCGAGAAGACCCGTGCCGACTACGTCGAGGTGCGCGAGCGCACCGCCAACCGCAGCGCCCGCACCGAGCGCCTGAGCTACGCCCAGGCCATCGCCGCCAAGCCGAAATACGACTGGGCCAACTACCAGGCTGCGGTGCCAAGCTTCACCGGCGTCAAGGTGCTGGAAAACATCGACCTGAAGGTGCTGGCCGAGTACATCGACTGGACGCCGTTCTTCATTTCCTGGGACCTGGCCGGCAAGTTCCCGCGCATCCTCACCGACGAAGTCGTGGGTGAAGCGGCGACCGCGCTGTACAAGGACGCACTGGAAATGCTCGCCAGGCTGATCGACGAGAAGCTGATCAGCGCCCGTGCGGTGTTCGGCTTCTGGCCTGCCAACCAGGTGGACGACGACGATATCGAGGTCTACGGCGAGGACGGCCAGCCCCTGGCGCGCCTGCATCACCTGCGCCAGCAGACCATCAAGCCGGACGACAAGCCAAACCTCTCCCTGGCCGACTTCGTCGCACCGAAGGACAGCGGCGTCACCGACTATGTCGGCGGCTTCATCACCACCGCCGGCATCGGCGCCGAGGAAGTGGCCAAGGCTTACCAGGACAAGGGCGACGACTACAGCTCGATCATGGTCAAGGCGCTTGCCGACCGCCTGGCCGAAGCCTGCGCCGAATGGCTGCACGAGCGGGTGCGCAAGGACTATTGGGGCTACGCCAGGGATGAGCAGCTCGACAACGAGGCGCTGATCAAGGAGCAGTACGCTGGCATCCGCCCTGCCCCGGGTTATCCGGCGTGCCCGGACCACACCGAGAAGGCCACCCTGTTCCGCCTGCTCGATGGCACCGAGATCGGCCAGACCGGCCCGAGCGGCGTGTTCCTCACCGAACACTTCGCCATGTTCCCGGCGGCAGCGGTCAGCGGCTGGTACTTCGCCCACCCGCAGGCGCAGTACTTTGCCGTGGGCAAGGTGGAAAAGGACCAGATCGAGCGCTACAGCGCACGCAAGCAGCAGGATGTGGCGGTTAGCGAGCGCTGGCTGGCGCCTAACCTTGGGTACGAGAGCTGAGATCGGCTTGGGCCCTATCGCCGGCAACGCCGGCTCCCACAGGTTCCGCGGCGCACACGGACCTTGTGGGAGCAGGCGTTGCCGGCGATAGAGCCCTGAAGAACAACATCAAATCCACAGGCTAGACTCTGGAACACAACCCTCCCCAGAGAGCCCAGCCCATGGAAGATCCTCAAGGCAAGCCCCCAACCTTCTGGCAGCTCCTGCACAGCGTCCTCGCCGCCGCCTTCGGCGTGCAGTCCGGCAAGAACCGCGCCCGCGATTTCACCCACGGCAAGCCCTCGCACTTCATCGCCATGGGCACCGCCTTCACCCTGGTGTTCATCCTGATCCTCTACGGCCTGGTGCAACTGGCCATGCACCTCACCGCGCGCTGAAAACAAAACCGCCTGCGGGGTCCATGCCGCGGGCGGTTTCGTTGATTGCTGATCACGGTATTTTCAGCCAATGCGCTCCGTCACTGATGGCTGACCCAGTACACGGCTGTCACGACCACGAGCACGATCAGGCACAGGATTGCCCACGCATCGACACTGCTGTCGGTCTTGCCGGTTTTGGTCGGGTTTCCCATTGCATCGCCTCTTTTTGTAGTGGTTATGGGAATGCACACCCCCAGCAGTTAAGTTCAGCAATCCCCATTGCTCAAGCAGGGACTTTTACCATTCGGCGGAGAGTGGAATGGCGCTACAAACGCTAGCCAGTCTCACTTAGTCCAAATCGTTCTTTTCATATGCAAAAACATCACTTTTTCACATAAATACAACCTGCTATCGTTCCCCGGCTCCGCATCCGGAGTGCGCGGCCGTGCGCGCGATTAGCTGCAAGCAGCTTGAGAACAGGACCCCTATGTACGTATACGACGAGTACGATCAGCGGATCATCGAGGACCGCGTCAAGCAGTTCCGGGATCAGACGCGCCGCTACCTGGCCGGCGAGCTGAGCGAAGAAGAATTCCGCCCTCTGCGCCTGCAGAACGGCCTCTACATCCAACGTTTTGCCCCGATGCTGCGTGTCGCCGTGCCGTATGGCCAGCTGACCTCGCGCCAGACCCGCATGCTGGCGAAGATCGCGCGCGACTACGACAAGGGCTACGCGCACATCAGCACCCGGCAGAACGTGCAATACAACTGGCCAGCCCTGGAAGATGTCCCGGACATCCTCGCTGAACTGGCCACCGTGCAGATGCACGCGATCCAGACCAGCGGCAACTGCCTGCGCAACGTCACCACCGACCAGTTCGCCGGCGTTGCCGCCGATGAGCTGATCGATCCGCGCCCATGGTGCGAGATCGTCCGCCAGTGGACCACCTTCCACCCCGAGTTCGCCTACCTGCCGCGCAAGTTCAAGATCGCCATCAACGGCTCGAAGAGCGACCGTGCGGCCATCGAAGTGCACGATATCGGCCTGGAGCCGGTGCACAACGCTGCCGGCGAGCTGGGCTTCCGCGTGCTGGTCGGTGGCGGCCTGGGCCGTACCCCGGTGGTTGGTGCCTTCATCAACGAGTTCCTGCCATGGCAGGACCTGCTCAGCTACCTGGACGCCATCCTGCGCGTGTACAACCGTTACGGCCGCCGTGACAACAAGTACAAGGCGCGGATCAAGATCCTGGTCAAGGCCCTGACCCCGGAAGTCTTCGCCGAGAAGGTCGAGGCCGAGATGGTCCACCTGCGCGGCGGCCAGACCACCCTGACCGAGGCCGAAGTGCAGCGCGTCGCCAAGCACTTCGTCGACCCGGACTACAAGGCCCTGGACAACCTCGATGCGCAACTGGCCGAACTCGACCAGCAGCATCCGGGCTTCGCCCGCTGGCGCGCCCGCAACACCCTGGCGCACAAGAAGCCGGGCTACGTTGCCGTGACCCTGTCGCTCAAGCCGACCGGCGTCGCCCCCGGCGACCTGACCGACAAGCAACTGGACAAGGTCGCCGACCTCGCCGAGCGCTACAGCTTCGGCCAACTGCGTACCTCCCACGAGCAGAACATCATCCTCGCCGATGTCGAGCAGAGCCAGTTGCACGCGCTCTGGCTGGAACTGCGCGAGCATGGCTTCGCCACCCCGAACATCGGCCTGCTGACCGACATCATCTGCTGCCCTGGCGGTGATTTCTGCTCCCTGGCCAACGCCAAGTCGATCCCGATCGCCGAATCCATCCAGCGCCGCTTCGACGACCTGGACTACCTGTTCGACATCGGCGAACTGGACCTGAACATCTCGGGCTGCATGAACGCCTGCGGCCACCACCACGTCGGCCATATCGGCATTCTCGGCGTGGACAAGAAAGGTGAAGAGTTCTACCAGGTGTCCCTGGGTGGCAGCGCCAGCCGCGACGCCAGCCTCGGCAAGATCCTCGGCCCGTCCTTCGCCCAGGACGACATGCCGGACGTGATCGAGAAGCTGATCTCGGTGTACGTGGAAAAACGTACCGAAGACGAGCGTTTCATCGACACCTACCAGCGTATCGGCATCGACCCCTTCAAGGAGCGCGTCTATGCAGCGAATCATTAAGAACAACCAGATCGTCGACGAAACCTGGCACCTGCTGCCCAAGGACGTCACCCTGGACGAACTGACCAACTGCGACGACTACATCGTGCCACTGCAACTCTGGCGCGAACACGCCCATGCCCTGAAAGCCCGTGACGGCGGCCTGGGCGTGTGGCTGGACAGCGACGAGGAAGCCGAGGAAATCGGCGAAGACGTCGGTCACTTCCAGGTCATCGCCCTGAACTTCCCGGCCTTCACCGACGGGCGCAGCTACTCCAATGCGCGCTTGCTACGTGATCGCTACAAGTTCACCGGTGAGCTGCGCGCCATTGGCGACGTCCTGCGTGACCAGCTGTTCTACATGGCCCGTTGCGGTTTCGATGCCTTCGCCATCCGCCCCGACAAGAACCCGGAAGACGCGCTGCAAAGCCTGAAGGACTTCTCGGTGACCTACCAGGCGGCTACCGATGAGCCGCTGCCGTTGTTCCGTCGGCGTTGATCGATCGACCGCTGAAATGAAAAAGCCCCGCCAGTGATGGCGGGGCTTTTTCATGGCGGACGCGGACCCTGTGGGAGCGGGTTCACCCGCGATTGCGTCAGTGAATTCACCACCGTTATCGCGGGTAAACCCGCTCCCACAGGGTCGGTGGTGCTCTGTCGAGCGGCATCACTTCCAGCGACTGATCCGGCTCCAGATCCCCAGCACGGTACTCTCCACCGCCCCGCTGGCCGCCAGCCCTACCCGCTCCTGCAGGCTCTTGCGCTCGGCAAAATGCAGGTGGTACAGGTTCGACTCCCGGGCCCGTTCGCTCAGGTATTCATCGCTGGTCTTCAGTTCATCCACCAGCTGCTTGTTCAGCGCCGCCACACCCAGCCAGACCTCACCGGTGGCCACTTCATCGATATGCAACTGCGGCCGGTAGCGCGAAACGAAGTCCTTGAACAGTTGGTGAGTCACGTCCAGGTCTTCCTGGAATTTTTCCCGGCCCTTCTCGGTGTTTTCGCCAAACACGGTCAGGGTGCGCTTGTACTCGCCTGCGGTCAGCACCTCGAAGTCGATATCGTGCTTTTTCAGCAGCCGGTTGACGTTGGGCAACTGCGCCACCACGCCGATCGAACCAAGAATGGCAAAGGGCGCGCTGACGATGCGCTCGCCGATGCAGGCCATCATGTAACCACCGCTCGCCGCGACCTTGTCGATGCACACGGTCAGCGGTATGCCGGCCTGGCGGATACGCGCCAGTTGCGAAGCGGCCAGGCCATAGCTGTGGACCATGCCGCCGCCGCTTTCCAGACGCAGGACCACCTCGTCCCGCGGCGTGGCCAGGCTCAGCAAGGCGGTGATTTCATTCCGCAGGCTCTCGGTGGCCGATGCCTTGATATCGCCGTCGAAGTCCAGCACGAAGATCCGGGGTTTTTCCTCCGCCGGCGCCTTCTTCAGTTTCTTCTGCTCCTTGGCCTGCTGCTTGCGCAGGGCCTTGAGCTGGTGCTTTTCCAGCAGCCCGGACTCCAGGCGCTCGCGCAGGTCCTTGTAGAACTCATTGAGCCGGGTGACCTGCAATTGCCCGCCGGCCTTGCGTCGGCCCTTGCCGCGCATGCCGGCGATGGCCGACAGCACGACCAGCAGGGCGATGACCAGGGTTGCGGTCTTGGCGAGAAAGCTTGCGTACTCTGCAAGAAACTCCACGATTTCTCCTTGTTGAACTGCGCACCGGGGCGCGAAAAACGATAGTGAAGCATACCGGCGTCAATCTGCCGTCGCTAGCGTAGGAAATGTCTGGCACCACAGTTCAAACGCCCTTTTCAAACGCTTGTATGTTTTTTCGTTGACACCGCAGGAATGGCAACCTAACCTCGCCAGATCCAACTTCCCGGGCAGACGACGTGGGCAGCATCTACCTGATACGACATGGCCAGGCCTCCTTCGGTTGCGACGACTACGACGTTCTTTCGTCGGTCGGCATGCGCCAGAGCGAAGCCCTCGGCGCCCACCTGGTCCAGCTCGGGCTCAAGCTCGACCGCTGCATCGCCGGCGACCTGCGCCGCCAGCAAGACACTGCGCTGCTTGCGCTCGGTGCAATGCAAGCGAGCGGGGTGAAGGTTCCCGACGTGGAAACCGACGCCGCCTTTAACGAATTCGATGCCGACGCGGTTATCCGCGCCCTGCTTCCCGCGTTGCTTCCCGAAGAACCCGAAGCCCTGAACGTGTTGCGCAATGCACGCGAGCACCGCGCCGAATTCCAGCGCCTGTTCGCCCTGATCGTGCAGCGCTGGCATGGCGGCCAGCACGACCGCGACGGGATCGAGAGCTGGGCGGCCTTCGTGCAACGAACGGGCGAAGGCCTGCAGCGCGTCCTGGAACAGGCCGCCGGCGGCGACAACATCGCCATCTTCACCTCGGGCGGAACCATCGCCGCCCTGCTCCACCGCATCACCGGCATCAGTGCCAGCCAGGCCTTCGAGCTTAACTGGCAGATCATCAACACTTCGCTCAGCCAGCTGAAATTCCGCGGCAGCGAGGTGACCCTGGCCTCCTTCAACAGCCAAGCCCATGTGCGGCTGCTGAGGGTGCCGGAACTCGTCACCTGGCGATGAATCCGGCGCATAACGACCCTGCGTAACCGAAACCACTCAATAAGGAAAACACCATGAGCGACGTCGCCCAAGCCGTTGAAAAAATGAAATCCAAATTCAACCCGAGTGCTGCAGCCGGCCTGGACCTGATCTTCGGTTTCAACATCACCGACGAAAACAAGCACTACGCGCTGATCGTCAAGGACGGCACCTGCGACCTGCAGGAAGGTGAAAACGCCGACGCCAACTGCACCCTGGTCATGGACAGCGAAACCCTGAAGGGCATCGTCAGCGGCGAGACCGACGGCATGCAGGCCTTCATGGGCGGCAAGCTGCGCGTCGAAGGCGACATGATGCTGTCGATGAAGCTCAGCGAGCTGTTCCCGGCGTAACGACCACGCCCGTGACGAAGAAACCGAAGCCCTCCAGCGCTTCGGTTTTTTTTCGCCCGCAGCAGGCATCAGGAGCGTTGATCGACCGGCAACACCCGCGCCAATAAGGCATGGCAGCGCTTGGCAGGTCTGCACGCGATCATTAGATTAGCCAATGTTCCACGGCTACCAAAATAAGGAAAAGGCATGTCGCTCACCGATCAGTCCACCCAGGTCCGCCCCGGCGAGGAACTCGATTCCGCCCTGATCGACCCGTACCTCAAGGCGCATATCGCCGGCCTCGAAGGCACGCCGCTGATCAGCCAGTTCCCTGGCGGCGCCTCGAACCTGACCTACCTGGTCAGCTACCCGCAGCGCGAGTTCGTCCTGCGCCGCCCACCTTTCGGCAGCAAGGCCAAGTCCGCCCATGACATGGGCCGCGAGTTCCGTATCCTCAACCAGCTCAACGCCGGCTTTCCCTACTGCCCCAAGGCCTACGTACACTGCACCGACGAATCGTTGATCGGTGGCGAGTTCTACGTGATGGAGCGGGTCAAGGGCATCATCCTGCGCTCCGACCTGCCGCCGGAGCTGGGTTTCGACGCCGCGCGCACCGAGGCGCTGTGCAAGAGCTTCATCGACCGCCTGGTGGAACTGCACCAGGTCGATTACCACGCCGTGGGCCTGGCCGACCTGGGCAAGCCGGACGGCTACGTACAACGGCAGATCGAAGGCTGGGCCGGGCGCTACGAGAAAGCCCTGACCCCGGACGCCCCGCGCTGGGAAGCAGTGATCGCCTGGCTGCGCGAGAAAATGCCGGCGGACCACCCGCGCCCGGGCATCATCCATAACGACTACCGCTTCGACAATGTGATCCTCGACGCCGACAACCCGATGCGCATCATCGGCGTGCTGGACTGGGAAATGACCACCCTCGGCGACCCGCTGATGGACCTGGGCAACACCCTGGCCTACTGGATCGAAGCCGCCGACCCGGCGCCGGTGCAACTGATGCGCCGCCAGCCTTCCAATGCCCCGGGCATGCTGACCCGTCGCCAGTTCGTCGATTACTACGCCGAGCGTGCCGGAATCGAAATCGCCAACTTCGACTTCTATTACACCTACGGCCTGTTCCGCCTGGCGGGGATCGTCCAGCAGATCTACTACCGTTTCTTCCACGGCCAGACCCAGGATAAGCGTTTCGCCCAGTTCATCCATATGAACAAGCTGCTGGAGCAGATGAGCCTCAAGGTCATCGACGCCTCCAGCCTCTGAACGACTACAACAAGGAACCTGCCATGTCCAAGACCCACCTGTTCGACCTCGACGGCAAGATCGCCTTCGTTTCCGGGGCCAGCCGCGGTATCGGCGAAGCCATCGCCCACCTGCTGGCCCAGCAGGGTGCCCATGTGATCGTCTCCAGCCGCAAGCTCGATGGCTGCCAGCAAGTGGCCGACAGCATCGTCGCCGCCGGCGGCAAGGCCACCGCGATTGCCTGCCACATTGGTGAAATGGAGCAGATCAGCGCAGTGTTCGCGCAAATCCGTGAAACGTTCGGGCGCCTGGACATCCTGGTCAACAACGCCGCGACCAACCCGCAATTCTGCAATGTGCTGGACACCGACCTGGGCGCCTTCCAGAAGACCGTGGACGTGAATATCCGCGGCTATTTCTTCATGTCGGTGGAAGCCGGCAAGCTGATGCGCGAACACGGTGGCGGCAGCATCATCAACGTCGCTTCGATCAACGGCGTATCGCCGGGCGTGTTCCAGGGCATCTACTCGGTAACCAAGGCGGCGGTGATCAACATGACCAAGGTCTTCGCCAAGGAGTGCGCGGCGTTCGGGATTCGTTGCAACGCGTTGCTGCCCGGGCTGACCGATACCAAGTTCGCCTCGGCGCTGGTGAAGAACGATGCGATCCTCAATACCGCGCTGCAACAGATTCCGCTCAAGCGGGTGGCGGATCCGAAGGAAATGGCGGGCGCCGTGCTGTACCTGGCCAGTGACGCGTCCAGCTATACCACCGGGGTGGCGCTGAATGTGGACGGGGGCTTCCTGTCCTGATTCCCCGGTGAAAGCAACGCGGACCCTGTGGGAGCGGGTTCACCCGCGATTACGCTAGTGAATTCACCGACGTCATCGCGGGTGAACCCGCTCCCACAGGTCCGCGATAACCCCGAAAGGCCACACAAAAGCCGACGACAGGCGTACCATACCCGCTTCCGGCGAGCCCTTCTCGCCAGCCCCTGTCGCACAAGAAATCCCCCCATGCCCTTCGAACTCAGCGTTGATCTCACCACCCTCGCCATCCTCGCCGCAGTCGCCTTCGTTGCCGGTTTCATCGATGCCATCGCCGGCGGTGGCGGCCTGCTCACCACGCCCGCCCTGCTGACCGCCGGGATGCCACCGCACCTGGTACTGGGCACCAACAAGCTCAGCTCCACCTTCGGCTCGGCCACCGCCGGCTTCACCTACTACCGACGCAAGCTGTTCCACCCGGCACAGTGGAAACATGCGCTGCTGGGCACCCTGGTCGGCGCCCTGATCGGTGCAGTGGTCGCCCATTACCTGCCGGCAGAATGGCTGAACAAGATGCTCCCGGTGATCGTCTTCGCCTGCGGCGTGTACCTGCTGTTCGGCGGCACGCCCAAGGCGCCGCTGGATGCCGACGTACCGATCAAGAAGAAATGGCAGTTCCCCCAGGGCTTCACCCTGGGCTTCTATGACGGCGTGGCCGGCCCTGGTACCGGCGCTTTCTGGACCGTCAGCACCCTGCTGATCTACCCCATCGACCTGGTCAAGGCCAGCGGTGTGGCGCGCAGCATGAACTTCGTCAGCAACGCGGCGGCGCTGTCGGTGTTCATCTTCTCGGGTCAGGTGGATTGGCTGGTGGGGCTGTCGATGGGCTCGGCGCTGATGGTCGGCGCCTTCTTCGGCGCCCGAACCGCCATCAGCGGCGGTTCGAAGTTCATTCGCCCGGTGTTCATCACCGTGGTCCTGGCGCTGACCGTGCGCCTAGCGTGGCAGCACTGGTTCGGCCAGGCCTAGGCGACGCGCCACGTAGAGGTCGATCAGGTAGCGGGCAATGGAGCGCCCGGCGGGCAGCGGCGGCAAGGCGTCGACACGGAACCACCGGGCATCCTCGATCTCGTCCGGCTGCATGACGATCTCTCCGCCCGCATACTCGGCATGGAAGCCGAGCATCATCGAATGCGGGAATGGCCAGCACTGGCTGCCCACGTACTGGATGTTCTGCACTTCCAGCGCCACTTCCTCGCGCACTTCCCGCACCAGGCAATCCTCCGCCGACTCCCCCGGCTCGGCAAAGCCCGCCAGGGTGCTGTAGACGCCGGTGACGAAGCGAGGTGAGCGAGCAAGGAGGATCTCGTCGCCACGGGTCACCAGCACGATCATGCTCGGCGAGATGCGCGGGTAGCTGCGCAGGTCGCAGGGCTCGCAGTACATGGCGCGCTCCCGCGGGACCTGGGTCATCGCCTGGCCGCAACTGCCGCAGAACCGGTGCTCGCGGGCCCAGGTGGCGATCTGCGCGGCATAGCCGAGGATCTTGTAGGTGTCGAAATCCCCTTCCAGCATGAACTGGCGCAGCCCGCGCCAACTGCAGCCGGGCAGCGCCTGGGCGCCGTGCAGCTCGACCAGGTAGACCGGCTGCCCGTCGTAGTGGCCGATACCGTGCTCGAAGCGGATGTCCGGCTCCTGGCGCTTGAACCAGTCGCGCGGGAACAGCGCGCCATTGGCGTCCACCATGAATCCTTCGGCGCTGCGCACGACCACCAGGCCGCCGCTGACATTCGTATCCAGTACCGCAGTGGTCCAACGCGCTGACATCATCGATTCCTTAGCGAAGCCCGCCGGTCAATCGGCGAACTCCGGCTTCTGTTTGCTCATATGGGCGGCCACGGCCACCCGCAGATCGGTGGATTGCAGCATGGCGGCGTTCCAGGTGGCGATGTACTCGAGCCCGTCGTCGATCCGGTGATCGCGCATATAGCTGAGCATCTCCTTGGTGCCGGCCACGGCGATCGGGGATTTTCCCGCAATTTCGGCTGCGATGGCAAAGACTCCGTCGAGCAGCGCACCATGATCATCATAGGTACGGTTGACCAGGCCGATGCGCTGCGCCTCTTCGGCACCGATGGTGCGTCCGGTGTAGGCCAGCTCGCGCAGCACGCCGTCGCCGATGATACGCGGCAGACGTTGCAGTGTGCCGACATCGGCGGCCATGCCCATGTCGATTTCCTTGATGGAGAACTGCGCATCGCTGGCCGCATAGCGCATGTCGCAGGCCGAGACCAGGTCGATGGCGCCACCGATGCAGTAGCCCTGGATCGCCGCCAGCACCGGCTTGCGGCAGTTGTCCACGGCGTTGAACGAGGCCTGCATCTCGAGGATCTTGCGCCGCAGCAGGCGCGCGTTGCGACCGACATCCTTGCCCAGCTCGTTGGCCAGCGAGGCCAGCATCATCAGGTCGATTCCCGAGGAGAAATGCTTGCCGGCACCACTGATTACCACCACCCGCGCCTCGTCGGTCTCGTCGATCCACTGGAAGATCTCGACGATCTCGCGCCAGAAGGCGGCGTTCATGGCGTTGATCTTTTCCGGACGGTTGATCTGGACGTGGACGATATGGTTCGACAGCTCGACCTTGAACGCGGTGTAGTCGGTCATGGCGGCACTCCTTGAGCGGCGGATGTAGGAAGCTTCGGACTATATCCCACCCGACACACCGCGCTTGTGCCAAAAGCGGGACTGGAGCTGTTGATATTGCCCGGTACTTGCGGCACCGTGCGCAGGTCTTTGAATCATCAGGAAACATTTCATGCCACGCTCCCTGACCAGCGCCCTGGCCCACAACTTCCTTGGCCAGTCGCCGCGCTGGTACAAGGCCACGGTCGGCCTGTTCCTCGTGCTCAATCCGCTGTTGCTGGCGACCCTTGGCCCGGTGGCTACCGGCTGGGTGCTGGTGGTGCAGTTCATTTTCTTCCTCGCCATGGCCCTCAAGTGCTACCCGCTGATGCCGGGCGGTCTGTTGCTGGTCGAGGCGCTGCTGCTGGGGCTGGCAACGCCCGAGGCGCTGTACGAAGAGTTGCAGCACAACTTTCCGGTCATCCTGCTGCTGATGTTCATGGTGGCAGGTATCTATTTCATGAAGGACCTGCTGCTGTTTTCATTCTCACGTATTTTGCTAGGTATTCGATCCAAGGCACTGTTATCTCTGGCTTTTTGTTTCCTTTCTGCATTCCTTTCCGCGTTTCTCGATGCCCTCACCGTCACCGCGGTGATCATCAGTGCGGCGGTAGGTTTCTACGGGGTCTACCACCGGGTCGCCTCCGGCAACGACCCGCGCAGCGAGACCCAGATCGACATCGACCACCAGCTTCCCGAACTGGCACGGGAAGACCTGAACCAGTTCCGCGCCTTCCTGCGCAGCCTGCTCATGCATGGCGCCGTGGGCACCGCGCTGGGTGGCGTCTGCACCCTGGTCGGTGAGCCGCAGAACCTGCTGATCGGCCATGAGATGGGCTGGCACTTCCAGGATTTCTTCTTCAAGGTCGCCCCGGTTTCGCTGCCGGTACTGGTAGCGGGCCTGGTCACCTGCGTACTGCTGGAGAAGCTGCGCTGGTTCGGCTACGGCACCCGGTTGCCGGACAACGTGCGCCAGGTGCTGGCTGCCTACAGCGCCGAAGACGATGCCCAGCGCACGCCGCAGCAGCGCGCGGCCCTGCTGGTACAAGGCATCGCCGCGCTGATATTGATCGTCTGCCTGGGGCTGCATGTGGCCGAGGTCGGGCTGATCGGATTGCTGGTGATCGTGCTGATCACCGCCTTTACCGGGATCACCGACGAGCATCGCCTGGGCCGGGCGTTCCAGGACGCCATGCCGTTCACCTCGCTGCTGGTGGTGTTCTTCGCGGTGGTCGCGGTGATCCACCAGCAGCAATTGTTCACCCCGCTGATCCAGTGGGTGCTGGCACTGCCGGCGGAACAGCAACCGGGGATGCTGTTCATCGCCAACGGCCTGCTGTCGGCGATCAGCGATAACGTGTTCGTCGCCACCATCTACATCACCGAGGTGAAGCAGGCGTTCCTCGATGGCAGCATGAGCCGCGAGCATTTCGAGACCCTGGCGGTGGCGATCAACACCGGGACCAACCTGCCAAGCGTGGCGACACCCAATGGGCAGGCAGCGTTCCTGTTCCTGCTGACCTCGGCGATTGCGCCGCTGGTGCGACTGTCCTATGGGCGGATGGTGTGGATGGCGTTGCCTTACACCGTGGTCATGGGTGGATTGGGGTGGTGGGCAGTGACCTACTGGCTCTAAGAACCAAGCCTTGAAGAACGACGCGGACCCTGTGGGAGCGGGTTCACCCGCGATTACGATGGTGAAGTCACCGATGCAATCGCGGGTGAACCCGCTCCCACAGAGTACGCGTTACCCGCGCAGATCCTCGAAGAACACCTTCTTCCCATCCACCTGCAGCGAAGCCCGGGGCTGCCCGGCCTGATCAGCGCCGGGCTTCTCCACGTGCCAGTAGCAGTAGCGCACCGCCCGGGTAATCGCCACATAGGCCAGGCGCAGGATCTCCTCCTTCTGCGCCGTATCGAACGCTTCCGGGTCGCCGCTCTTGCCCAGCCCGGCCAGGCGATACACCTGGTTCTTGTACGGCGAACGGGTCACATACTGGCAATCACCAAGCATGAACACCGCATCCGCCTGCAGGCCCTTGGCACTGTGGTAGGTCAGTTGCTTCAGTCGGCGCTGCCCATGAGGCAAGCTAGAATCCACATTAACTACAGACTGAATATGATTTGAAATCAGTGATTTATCCACACTTCTTCGAAACAGGATCATGACCGAGTCACCCCGGTTGTAATGCTCGATCACCTGCTGCGCCAAGGCTGCCTCATCGCGCTCCTGCACCTGCACCGGCCAACACTCTCCAGCCGCCGGCCCCATGGCCCTGGCCTTCTTCCCGGCAATGGACGGCGCCGAGCGGACGACATGCTCCGCCGCATCGATGATGTACTGATGGCTGCGGTAGTTGTCGGTGAGCATCACCCGGGTGGTCGATGGCGCGACGAAGGCCTTGGCGAACTCCATGAAGTATTTCGGCGAGCTGCCCCGCCAGCCATAGATCGACTGCCAGTCATCCCCCACGCAGAGCAGCGAGGAATGCTGCGCCGCACGGCCGGCATGCAGGTCCGGGCCGCGACGGCGGATCTCCCGCAGGCTGGCGCGGATCCACGAGACGATCTGCGGCGAGACATCCTGGAACTCGTCGATCATCAGGTGCGCCATCGGCCGCAGCAGCGGGTCCGGGAGCAGGCGCAGGTTCTCCGGGTTGTTCTCGCCGAACAGGGCGAACATGCGGTTGTAGGTCATCACCGGCGGCGACTGGTCCAGCAGATGCTCCTCCAGGGCCTTCCAGTACAGGCTCAGGGCTTCGAAGAACAGTGCGTCGGTATCGCCCTGCGGGAAGCTCATGCCTTTCACCGCGACGCTGACGTCCAGCCCGAGGTTCTCGATAAACCCCGCCGCCCCGACAAAGGCATCCAGCAAGGGCATGGCGGCCAGCTCACCCTTGACCTTGTAGTCGAAGCCCGGGCCGGCCACCGCGTCGCCAGCCAAGGAAGCGGTGAGACGCCTGGCCTCGGCATAATTTCCCAACCAGATCACAGGCTTATCGCAGAAAGCTTGAAACAGGGTGCGCTTGATCACCCACTCCGCCCACACCGGCAGCTTGGCGCCTGGGCGCTTGTAGTTCTGGTTCTCGCCCGGGTCGAAGCCGAGCACCACCCAGGCATCCAGCTCGGCGATATGGCCATGGAAATGGAAACGGCTGCCATTGATCTCGACGGTCTCGCGGCTCGGCTCGATGCCCTTGATCGGCCAGGCGCCAGCCCTGAACCAGAGATCCTCGATGGTGTCGCACAATTCCTCGTCGCGGCTGGCAGAGAGCTGGGTCACGGCGACACGCTTCTGCACGTCCGGGTGATCCTTCTCCAGCGCCTTGAGCTGCACCGCTTCGCGGCGCAGCCCGGCGATCAGCTCGGCGAAGCGCGGGCTGGCGCGCAGCAGGTCGCGGTAGCAGAGGTTGAGCTGCTGGCGCTGGGCATCGTTGATGCGCAGGTCGAAGGGGTTGCTCTCGGCATCGGCTTCGGCGCCCGTGGGCAGTTCGCTGCCGAGGGTCTCGAAGGCCCGTACCTGGCTGAAGCCCGGCAGGCTGCGCACCAGCGGCAGGATCCGCGAATGGAAGGTGCGTACCAGCTCCCGCGCCTGTACCGGGCTCAACGGCACCTGCCACTGGCTGAAGACCTGCAACAAGCGACTGATGAAGTCCTTGCGCGACTCGCGGGTGAAGGTCACCACGGTCATGGCGTCCAGCTCGTAGCCCAGGTACTGGCGCAGCAGCAGGATGCGCAATACCAGCGAGGTCGACTTGCCCGCCCCTGCACCGGCGATCACGCAGGTGGACGGGGTGTCGCTGAAGATCATCTTCCACTGCGCCGCACTGGGCTGCGCATGGGCCGGCAGACGCGCAGCAACATCCGCCTTGAAACGCTTCTTCAGCTCCGCTGTCAGCGGCAGGCGCCAGTCGTCGAACAGGGCGTCGTCGAGGCCCGGTACGCCATGTTCCTCCGCACGGGTATCACGGATCACCAGGACCTGGCGGCCGGCCTCGTAACCGACCGCGTGACCCTCATCGAAGCCTTCGCGCAGGCCTTCGGCGTGACCGGTGCGCTGGCCGGTGGCGTGGCCGAGGAACCAGGAATCGCGATGCTGCGCCCGCAGGCGGTTCAGGCCGCGACCGAGCAGGCGCGCGGTCAGGCGCCTGAGCCACGGCAGCTGGGCTGGCGGGGTGAGATCCTGGGGTTGCGGGGGAAGCTTTTCTGACACACCGACTCCGGCTGAACGAACACACAAGCCGGACGTTGTACCCCATTCGAGCCTGATGGGACAGGGCTGATTGTCTGTTGAATCAGGGGATTAGCGCACAGAGCGGAGAAACCCTGGCAGATCAGGCGCGCCCCTTGAGCAGGCCGTGGTTGACCAGCAGGGTACGCACGGCATTGCGCGTGATACCGAGCAGTTCGGCGGTGCGCAACTGGTTGAAGCCACAGTGGGCGAAGGCCTCGCGCACGATCAGGTCCTCGATATCGTTGAGCAGCGAATCGCCGGGGGTCTCGAACAGCCTGAGCAGTTGTTCGCGGATCACCTCCTGCGGCAGTTTGCTCACTGCGCCCGAGGCAGCGGACAAGGCACTGAGCCCGGCAGAGAACTTCAAGTGCTCCGGCCGTATCGGCTTGTCCCCGGCCACCAGCAGGGCCAGGTGCACGACGTTCTCCAGCTCGCGGATGTTCCCTGGCCATGGATAGTCCAGCAGTGCCTGGGCGGCAGACTCGGAAAGTATCGGTTCGGCGATCTTCAGGCGGGCGCTGTACAGCGCGCGGAAGTGCTCCACCAACGGCAGGATGTCCAACGGCCGCTCACGCAGGGGAAGCACCGCGACCTGGGCGACATTGATGCGGTAGAACAGGTCAAGGCGGAAATTCCCTGCCTCCACCGCCTGTTCCAGGTTGACGTTGGTCGCGGTCACCAGGCGGATATCGATCTTCACCGGTTTGCGTGAGCCGACCCGCACCACCTCCTGCTCCTGCAACACCCGCAGCAGCTTGACCTGCAGGGGCAAGGGCAGGTCGCCGATCTCGTCGAGGAACAGGGTGCCGCCGTCCGCCTCCTCGAACCAGCCAGCGCGGCGACCCGTTGCACCGGAGAAGGCCCCGGCCTCGTGACCGAAGAATTCGCTTTCGGCGAGGGTTTCGCTGATGGCGCCGCAGTTCACCGCGACGAACGCACCGCTGCGCCCGCTGGCGGCATGGATATAGCGTGCGACCAGTTCCTTGCCGGTGCCCGTCTCGCCATTGATCAGCACCGGCGCCTCGCTTGGCCCGACCCGCTGCAGGTACTCCAGCAACTGCCGCGAGCGCGGGTCGGCGAAGACCAGCGCCTTGGCGCGGATCGACAGCGGGTCCTTGGCGCCACTGGGCAAGGTCAGAATCGGGTTCGGCTGTCCCTGAAAACCGCTCATGGCAAATACGTCCCGGTGTCGAAATAGGAAAGCGGTCACTCTACCGCCCGCTCGCTTATAGCCAGAAATATTAAAAAGGCATTAGAAAATAACCTTTTACCCAGGTTGCTGGTTCTGCAACAAACTGCTCCGGCGATTGCTGGATATCCACCGCGACGCACCTCCAGCTTGTGTTGACTGTCATGAAAACGTAATGAAACCGGGCGATTCGACTGATGGCACAACGCTTGCTATCGCCCTGCCTGCTTACTCTTCACAGAGCGGCCCTTATTTGCATTTCTCAAGGGACACCCGCCATGCGCACAACACTTCGCAACAGCCTTCCATTCGGTCGTCACGCCTTGTTCGCCAGCGCCTCGCTGCTGGCCGGCACCGTCGCCCAGGCCGCCGAGCAACCGACCACGGCCCTGGCCTCGGTCACCGTCACCGCCCAGCGCCACGAGGAATCGGCCCAGGACATCGGTCTTGCGGTCACCGCCCTTAGCGGCGAGGCCCTGCAGGAAAAAGGCGTGACCAACGTCAACCAGCTGCAGAACTACGTGCCCAACCTGGATATCGCCCCGCAGTACGGCAGCGGCAACCCGCTGTTCCGCATCCGCGGCGTGGGCCTCAAGGACTACGGCAGCAACAACACCTCCACCGTCGGTGTGTACCTCGACCAGGTGGCGCTGCCCTACCCGATCCAGACCCAGGGCCAACTCTTCGACCTGGAGCGGGTCGAGGTGCTGCGCGGCCCGCAAGGTACCCTGTACGGGCGCAACAGCACTGCCGGGGCGATCAACTTCATCACCAACAAGCCGACCCGCGAGCTGCACGGCGGCCTCACCAGCAACTACGGTTCCTATAACGCCAGCAGCGTCGAGGGCTTCATTTCCGGCCCCGTCAGCGACACCCTGCGCGCACGCCTGGCCTTCATCACCGAGCAAGGCGGCGCCTGGCAGGACAACCGCGATACCGGGCAGAGCCTCGGCGACAAGGACACCACCTCGCTGCGCGGCCAGCTGGACTGGGACGCCAGCGACGCGATCAACTTCAACCTCAGCGTGCATGGTGGCAAGGACCAGTCCGACAGCCGCGGCTCGTACCTCTACCAGGGCCTCAAGCCCAACGCCACCTATGGCTCGCGCTACAGCACCATCGCCCCGGAGAGCAATGGCAAGAAGACCGGCTGGGGCCTGACCCAGGGCTTCGCCAACCTCACCGGCCTGTCGGTCAAGGACAAGCCGCACCGCGACAACGACAACACCGGCTTCGCCCTCACCGGCACCTTCGACCTGGACGACCACCTGAGCATCACCAGCATCACCTCCTCGGACCACTTCCGCCGTCGCGAGTACATCGACTGGGACGCCTCGGTGATCCCGCAGTCCGACGAGTACTTCGACTCCCAGGTCGAGGTGTTCTCCCAGGAGCTGCGCCTGGCCTCCCACGACAACGAGCGTTTCAACTGGCAGACCGGCCTGTATTTCGCCAAGGACCGCCTCGACGAGGAGTTCTATTCCGACTTCAGCGCCAACCTCGGCTACGGCACCTACACCTCCTACCAGCAGCGCTCGCAGACCTGGGGCCTGTTCGCCCAGGGCGACTACCGCCTGACCGACGACCTCAAGCTGATCGTCGGCCTGCGCCAGGAAAAGGAAAAGCGCGAGCTGGATGACTTCAGCACCCGCCGCATCCTGGTCAACAACGGCGCCTACAACCTTGGCGCCAGCACCTTCCCCGCTGCCGACAGCGACCTGGACAGCAATTCCACCTCCTGGAAACTGGGCCTCGAGTACCAGCTGACCCCATCGACCCTGCTTTACTCGACGGTCAGCCGCGGTATCAAGTCAGGTGGCTTCACCGCCTACAACTCCAGCTACGTCGAGCAGATCGCCCCGGTCAAGCCGGAGAAACTGCTGGCCTACGAAGTGGGCTTCAAGAGCGACCTGAGCGACACCCTGCGCCTCAATGCGGCGGCCTTCTACTACGACTACCGCGACCAGCAATACCAGTCCCAGGTATGGATCAGCCAGCAGGTTGGCAACGTCGGACGCCTGGTCAACATTCCCAAATCGAAGATCTACGGTTATGAGCTGGAACTGCAATGGCAGCCGCTTGCCGGCCTGACCATCGGCCAGTACTTCGGTACCAAGAAAGGCAAGTACATCGACTACCAGGGCTTGAACAGCACGGCCACCCGCGCGGTGGGCTTCGCCTATCCGGTGTACACCGACTTTTCCGGCTCCAGCCTGACCAACTTCCCCGAGACCAGCTACGGCGGCCAGGTCGAATATGCCTGGGAGATTCCCGGCTTCGTCCTCAGTGCGCAGAGCGACTACTCCTACCACGACAGCATCGCCGGCAGTAACGGCACCACCACCGAAGCCTACTGGCTGGCCAACGCCCGCCTCGGCCTGACCCCGGTGAATGGCAACTGGTCGGTGGCGCTGTGGGCACGCAACCTGTTCGACAAGAAATACGACCTGTACCACGGCTCGTTCCTCTCCAACGCCCAGATGGCCACGCCCGGCGACCCGCGTACCGTGGGCGTCCAGGCCAGCTATAAATTCTGAGGAGCGCCCATGACCTCCGACTTCAGCCGCCGCCAGGCCCTGCGCCTGCTGGCGGGGGCAGCCGCGGCGCCCCTGCTGCTGCGTTATGGCCGCGCCCTGGGCGGGATCGCCTCGCCTTTCCTGCTCGGGGTCGCCAGCGGCGATCCCTGGCCCGACGGCTTCGTCATCTGGACCCGGCTCAGTGCCGGCCTGCCTTACCCGGGCAATGAACTGGAACTGCCAGCCAGCGTGCCGGTGGATTGGGAAGTCGGGCTCGACCCGGACTTTCGGCGTATCGCCCAGCGCGGCCACACCCAGGCCCTGGCCGTCAATGGCCATGCCGTGCACGTGGCGTTGCGGGGCCTGCCCCCTGGCCGCGAGTACTGGTACCGCTTTATCGCCTTGGGCGAACGCAGCGAAGCCGGACGCAGCCTGACCCTGCCGGTGCTTGACGCCCGCCCGGACCGCCTGCGCCTTGGCGTGGCGTCCTGCGCCAACTACGAACGCGGGCTGTTCAGTGCCTACCGGCATATGGCGGACGAGCATCCGGACCTGGTGCTGTTTCTTGGCGACTATATCTACGAATATAGCAACGCCCCGGATACCCCCGGGCTGGCCCGCGCCTACAACGCCCCGGAGGCCACCGACCTGGCCGGTTACCGCTATCGCTATGCGCTGCACCGCACCGACCCGGACCTGCGCCGCCTGCATGCCGCCGCCCCGTGGATCGCCACTTGGGACGACCATGAGGTGCAGGACGACTATTCCCAGGTCTACTCCAAGGACCCGAAGATCAGCGTCGAGCGCTTCCGCCTGCGCCGGGCGGCGGCCTACCAGGCGTTCCTGGAAAACATGCCGCTGCGCCGCCCGTCCCTGGGCAGCAATGGCGGGCCACGAATCTACCGGCGATTCCGCTACGGCGACCTCGCCGCGCTACCGGTGCTGGACGGTCGTCAATACCGCTCCAGACAGCCCTGCTACCAGGCGCCGGCGTTCGGCAAGGGGCATATGGAAGGAGAAAGCTGCCTCGACCTGCGTGATCCACAGCGCACCCTGCTCGGTTTCGAGCAGGAGCGCTGGCTCTACGACGGGCTGCGCCGTGGTGACAGCCGCTGGAACCTGATAGCCCAGGACCTGCTGGTCGCACCGTTGCGGGCGCAACGGCCCGGCGACGACGAGGCCCGCTACTGGACCGACACCTGGGACGGCTACCAGGCGGCCCGCGGGCGCCTGCTGGAGAACCTGCGCGACAGCCGGGTGGCCAATCCGGTGGTGCTCAGTGGCGACTACCATTCCTTCTGGGCCAATCACCTGCACGAGCGGCCGGAGGACCCGGACTCACGGGTGGTGGCGGCGGAGTTCGTCGGGACGTCCATCACCTCCAACGGCCCGAGCTATGAAGCGGTGCAGTCGATCCTGCCGGACAACCCGCAGATACGCTTCTATGACAGTCGCCCGCGCGGGTACCTGGCACTGGACCTGCACAGGGACCGGCTGGAAGTGCGGATGCAGGCGATCTCAGACCGGATGGACCCGGCGGCCAGCGTTTCGACCTTGAAACGCTTGGTGGTGGAGAGTGGAAGTTCGCGGATCCAGGAAGCCTGAGGTCCTCGCGGCATGGGTATCTACACATCTTTTGAGGTAAGAAGGTCCGTCGGTAGATCGCATCAGGGCTGGCAGGTGCTTGTCATGACTTGTCCAGCGCCCTTGAGATCGAGCGCCGCCCGCGCGGCGCATCGCCGGCAACGCCGGCTCCCACATAGCCTTTGGATGTTCGGCGATCTACCGCGGGGAGACTGTTGGGTTCGACACGGTATCGCGTCGTACAAGCAAGGCGATCACTATGGCCTGTCAGGCATAGGTACGTTGCAACAAAATGTGGGAGCCGGCGTTGCCGGCGATGCGCCGCGCGGGCGGCGCTCGATCTCAAGGACGCTGAAGATCTATCGGCTTGCGCCTGGTGCGCCATAACGCGGTTCTATGACCGGCAGTCACCTAGATCACCGGCGCCGGCTCAACCGTCCCCAACCCCGCCATCAACGCCTCGAAAGCCGCCAGCACCTCCTCCGGTTTCTCCAGCATCAACTGATGCCCGCACCGCTCCAGCACCCGGAACTGTGCCCGGGGCAATTGCCGGGCCAGTTCCTCGCCGCCGCTTGCCGGAGTCAGGCCGTCGCGGTCGCCGGCCAACACCGAGATCGGTACCTCCAATCGCGCCAGCGCCCCGGCGTCCGGCCATTGCGCATGGGCAACCAGGGCCTTGAACACGTGCAACGAGTTCCCCTGGGCCAGCCTGTCTTCATAGTCCACCAGCGCCGGGTCTGCCTCGGGATGCCAGGCCGCCTCGCGGAAACCCCGGGCCAGGCGCGGCCTCAACCACTCCAGGATCCATACCGGCAGGTTCAGCAGGCCCTTGCGCTTCAACGGCCGGTGCAACTGGCTGCCCAGCAGGAGGGCGGCATCGATGCTGACCGCAGGCCCCGCCAACAGTGCGCTCAAGGCCAGCCCGGTGCCGAATGAGTGGGCAACGATGACATTGCGCGCCCCGCCAAATCGCCGCAGGACTTCCAGTTCATCCGCCACCAGCTCGTCCCAGGCGTAGGCCCGGGCAGCGCCGGGCCGGTCACTGGCGCCATGCCCCAGCAGGTCCCAGGCCACCAGGCTGTAGCCCTGCGCCCCCAGGGCCTGCCACAGTTCGCGCCATTGATCCTTGTTGCCACCGCCGCCATGCCCGAAGAACACCACGGTATCGCCGCCGGCCTGGCGGGCCACACTCAGATAGCGGCCCGGCCGGATCTCCAGGCGTTCGCCGCGCACGCGCGGCAATTGGGAAAAGTCAGCCATGGGCCGTCAATACCTCGTTTGATTGGAAGGGAACGGGGCGGGAAAGCCCCAGGTGATCACGCAGGGTCCGCCCCTGGTAACTGCGGCGGAACACTCCACGGCGCTGCAACTCGGGAACCACTCGCTCGACGAAGGCGTCCAGCCCGCCAGGCAGGTACGGCGGCATGACATTGAAGCCATCCGCTGCCCCCTCGACGTACCACTGCTCAAGGCAGTCGGCGATTCGCTGCGCATCGCCAATCACCACCAGATGCCCGCGCGCGGCTGCCATGCGCAGGTACAACTGGCGAATGCTCAGGCCTTCGCGGCGGGCCACGGCGATCAGCAGGTCGCGCCGGCTGACCCCGGAATTGGTCCCCGGCAGTTCCGGCAGCGGACCGTCGAGCGCATACCCGGACAGATCGGTACCGCCCGCGATATCCGCCAGCAACGACAACCCCACCTCGGGCTGCACCAGCGCCTGCAGTTGCTCGAACTGGGCCTCGGCCTCGACGTTGCTGTCGGCCACGATGGGCAACACACCCGGCATGATCTTCAGTTGATCCGGGTGACGCCCGTAGCGCGGCAACAGGCTTTTCAGCTCGCGATAGAACGCCTTGGCCCCGGCCAGCTCGGGCTGGGCGGTGAAGACCATTTCCGCATGGGCCGCCGCCAGCTCGCAGCCGGCCTTCGAGGCGCCAGCCAGGACCTGCACCGGCGCCACGCCGCTGGCCGCCCAGCGCGCCCTGACCCGCTCCAGGAAATCCCGCGCCAGTACATAGCGCCGGGCATGTTCGAAATGGGTTTCCCGGCCGAAATTGAAGGCCTCCCCGGCATTGCTCGAGGTCACCAGGTTCCAGCCCGTGCGTCCGCCACTCAGGCGCTCCAGCGAGGTGAAGGCGCGGGCCACGCTGTCGACACTGTTGTAGGACGTGGTCGCGGTGGCCACCAGGCCGATCCGCTCGGTGACCGCTGCCAGCCCGGCCAGCAAGGTCAGCGGTTCGAAATGCTCGGTGCGCGACATCCGGCCCAGGGCCTCGAGCCTGCCGGGCAGCATGGCCAGGGTGTCGGACAGGAAGATCGCATCGAAACAACCGCGCTCGGCGGTCTGCGCCAGTTGCCGGTAATGCTGGAAATCCAGGCCGCCATCGGCCTGGGCATCGGGATGACGCCAGCCGGCCACATGATGACCGGTGGCCATGAGGAAGGCATTGAGGCTCAGCATGCTGCCACCTCCGCCAGCGACGCCGGGCTGCGCTTGAAGCCGCCAAGCAGGCTGCGGGTGTAGGGATGCTGCGGCTGCTCCAGCACCTGCGCCGTCTCGCCGGCCTCCACCACCTGGCCGCCTTTCATCACGGCGATGCGGTCACACAACCGCGCGGCCACCCGCAGGTCGTGGGTGATGAACACGATGCTCAGCTTCAGACGCCGCTGCAGCGACTCCAGCAATTCCAGGATCTGCACCTGGATCAACGCGTCCAGGGCCGAAACGCATTCATCGGCGATCAGGATCCTTGGCTGCACCGCCAGGGCCCGGGCAATACCGATGCGCTGGCGCTGGCCTCCGGAAAATTCATGGGGGAAACGCTGCAGGGCCGTGGCCGGCAAGCCCACCAGTTCCAGCACCTCCCGCGCCCGCCGTGCTGCCTCCTCGCGCTCGATGCCCTGGGCCAGCGGCCCGGTCATAAGCTGGGTCTCGATGCGCTGGCGTGGATTCAACGAGGCGAACGGATCCTGGAAGATCATCTGCACCGCGCCGCGCAAACCGCGCAGGCGAGACTCGGACAAACCGGCCACCTCGCGCCCCTGCCAGCGGATGCTGCCGCTATCCACCGCAAGCAAGCGCACCAGGGCCTGGCCCAGGGTGGACTTGCCCGACCCCGACTCACCGACGATCCCCAGGGTCTCGCCTTCGGCCAGGCGCAGGTCGACCTGGTCCAGCGCCCGCGTACTGCGCCGTCCCCACCAGCCGCTGCGGCGGCTATAGCTTTTGGCCAACTGGCGCGCCTCCAGTACCGCCTCGCGCCCGTCCAGCGTCGGGCGCGGATGCAGGGCGCTGGCGCTGGCCGCCGCAAGCAATTGCCGGGTGTAATCCTGCTGCGGCTGCTGCAATACCTGCTGCGCCGTGCCCTGCTCCACCAGATGCCCCTTTTCCAGGACCAGCACACGGTCGGCAATGGCCTCGACCACCGCGAAATCATGGGTGATGAACAGCATGGCCATGCCCTTTTCCCGCTGGATCCGCCGCAGCAGCGCGAGGATTTGCGCCTGGGTGGTGACATCCAGCGCCGAGGTCGGCTCGTCGGCGATCAACAGCAGCGGATCGAAGGCCAGGGCCATGGCGATCACCACCCGCTGGCGCTGGCCGCCGGACAGTTCGAACGGCAGTGCATGCTGCAGGCGCCCCGGATCGGGCAGGCCGACATAGCCGAGCAGATCGAGAATCCGCTGGCGCCGTTGGCCCCTGTCCCTGACACCATGGGCCTGCAGCGTTTCCTCGATCTGCCGGCCGACGCTGAGCAGCGGATTGAGCGCACTCATCGGTTCCTGGAAAACCATGCTGACCGTTTGGCCGCGCAACTGGCGCATGGCCTCTTCACCCAGCCCGGCCAGGTCTTCTCCACGAAAGCGGATATGCCCGGCCTCGACCTGCGGGCCAGCCGGCAGCAGGCGCAGCAGGGCCTTGGCCAGCATGGACTTGCCCGAACCGGACTCGCCCACAACGCACAGGCATTGCCCGGCCTCGAGGGTCAGGGACAGGTCATGCAGCGCATGGCTGCGGTCGGCACCGGCCGGCAAGGCGATGCGCAGGTGTTCGATGTTCAATAACGCGCTCATAGGGAATCTCCTGGCCGGCGAGCCGCATCGAAGGCGACCCGCAGGCCTTCGCCGACGCGGTTGACCGCCAGCACGCAAAACAGGATCGCCAGGCCCGGCAGCAGGCTCATCCACCACGCCTCGCGCAGCAGGCCGCGGGACGCATTGATCATGTAGCCCCAGCTCATCGCCTCCGGATCGCCGAGGCCGAGGAAGGCAAGCGCCGCCTCGGTGAGGATCGCCGTGGCCATGACAAAGGTCAGGGTCACCAGCAACGGAGCCAGGGCATTGGGCAGGATCTGCCGGAAGACGATGGCCAGCGGCGATTGCCCAAGCACCCGGGCGGCCTGGACGAACTCGCGCTGGCGCAGGCTGAGGAACTCGGCGCGCACCAGGCGCGCCACCGCCGGCCAGGCCACCAGGGCAATGGCGAGGACAATGGAGTACAGCGACGGCTCGAGGATCGCCACCAGGATCACCGCCAGCACCAGTTGCGGAATGATCTGGAAGAACTCGGCAATGCGCATCAGCAGCCCGTCCAGCCAACCGCCGAAATAACCGGCGACGGCACCGATCAGCAGGCCGGCAAGCAGGGTCGCCAGGCTGGCGAGCAGCGCCACCGCCAGGGATACCCGGGCGCCATACAACAGGCCGGCGCCGAGGTCGCGGCCGAGCAGGTCGGTGCCCAGCCAGTGGTTGCCATCCTGCAAGGGCCCAAGCAGCGGTTGCGCGGCCATTTCCCAGGGGTCGCCCTGGCTGAGCCACGGCGCCGCCAGGGCCAGCAGCCCCAGGAGCAACAACCAGGTCAGCCCGAGCAACGCCGAGCGCTGGGCGAGAAAACGTCGCCATGGAGACGCAACATTCATGTGCCCTGCCCTCCAGCACCGATTCGCGGGTCCAGCCAGCGGCACAGCAGATCGGTGAGCAGGTTGAAGCCCACCACCAGCAGCGAGATCAGCAGGAAGCCGCCCATCAGCACCCCGTAGTCACGTTGCGCCAGGGCGTCGTACATCAGCCGGCCGATACCCGGCCAGGAATACACCACCTCCACCAGCAAGGCACCGCTGGCCAACTGGCCCAGTTGCAGCCCGGCGAAGGTCACCACCGGCAGCAAGGCATTGCGCAGCACATGGCCGAACAGGATGCGCCGCGCACGCAGGCCCTTGGCCCGGGCGGTATGGACATACTCCTGCTGCAGGGCTTCGAGGGTCGCGGCGCGGGTCAGGTGGATATACAAGGCCAGGAACAGGAAGCTCAGGGACAGGCACGGCAGCAGCAGGTGCTTCAGGCGGTCGCCCAGCCAGGCCGCGCCGTGCAGGTCGCGGGCGACGCTTTCCATGCCAAAGGCCGGCAGCCAGTCAAGGTGCACCGAGAACAGCAGGATCAGCAGCATCGCCAGCCAGAAGGTCGGCACGGCGTAGAGCAGCAGCGCACCCTGGGAAATCACCCCGTCCAGCCAGTGCCGGCGCTGCCGCGCACGGGCGGCGATCACCCCGAGCGTGACGCCCAGCAGTGACGAGAGCACGAAGGCCGAGCCCATCAGGCTCAGGGTCGCCGGCAGGCGCTCGGCCAGCAGCGACCACACGCTGGTCTGGTTGCGGTAGGAGTAGCCCAGGTCCAGGTGCGCCACCTGGCCGAGGTAGAGCAGCAACTGCTGGAGCAGCGGCTGGTCAAGGCCCATCTGCTGGCGCAGGTTGGCGATAAAGGCCGGATCGTCGACCCCGGCCTCACCGGCCATCAGCAGCGCCGGATCACCCGGTGCCAGGCGGATCAACAGGAAGCTCAGGACCAGCACGCCAAACACCATCAGGCCGGCACGCCCCAGGCGCGTAACGAGGGACACCAGGCCATTCATGGCGTCGGTGCGTCGAGGTAGACGCTCTCGTAGTCTTCGTTAAGGCTGGTGGCGGTGCGCAACAGGTTGTGCACCTGCTTGTGGTACAGGGTCGGATAGCGCATCTCGAAGATCGGTGCGATCGGCAGGTCCTGGTTCAGCAGGTTTTCCAGTTCGCTGTAGAGTTTCTGCCGCTGCGGACCTTCGGCGGTGTCGACGACCTGGTTCCACAGGCGATCGGCCTCGGGATTGTTGTAGCCGCTGACATTGGCGAAGGGCGACGTCTTGAGGATGTAGTCGGAGCGGTACAGGTAGGCGTTGGTCAGGTACGGATCGCCGATCTGGAAGATGAAGTTGTAGGTCAGGTCGAAGTCCCAGTCGCTGACCCGCTGGAACCAGGTGGCGGCGTCCGAGGTAACCACCTGGACCTTGAAGCCCAATGGCTGCAAGGCCTGCTTGGTGTATTCGGCCAGGCGCTCCCAGGCGCCGCCCTTCTCGCCGTTGAGCAGGCGGATGCGCACTGCGCCGACGTCCACCCCGGACTCGGCGATCAGCGCCTTGGCCTTCTTCAGGTCGTAGGCGTACTGCGGCAGTTGCGGGTCGTGATACGGCGTGCTGGACACGAACGGCCCCTGGGACACCCGTCCGGCACCGAAGAAAATGTTGTCGACGATGAACTGGCGGTTCAGCGCCGTGAGGATGGCCTGGCGCACCTTCGGGTTATCCAGGGGTGGCTTGCGCGTATTGATCTGCAGGAAGGCCAGCCCGGCATACAGTTCGTAGCCCTGCTCCGAGGCCACCACGTCAGGCAACGCGCCGAGGCGCTTGAGATCGGAGTAGTCGGCATCGCCGGCGCGCAGCACCTGCACGTCGTTGCGCTCGAAGGCGGCGGAGCGGGACGAACCGTCGGGAATCACATGGAAGACCACCCCGTCCAGGTGCGGCAGGCCCTGTTTCCAGTAGTGCGGGTTCTTCGCCAGCTTGATGTAGGCGCCGCGTTTCCACTCCTGGAAGACGAAGGGCCCGGTGCCGACCGGCTTGAGGTTGTAGGGGTTGGCGCGCAGATCACTGCCCTCGTACAGGTGCTTCGGCACGATCGGCCGCAGCCCGCTGCCCAGGGACGAGAGCAGCGGCGCGAAGGGTTTCTTCAGGTGGAAGCTGACCTGCAGCGGCTTGCTCGAATCGATGGCGGCGACGAACTGTTCGAAGATCGAGCCGAAGCGCTTGTCCACCTCCGGATAGAAGGTGTTGAAGCTGAACAGCACGTCCTGCTCGGTGAATGGCTTGCCGTCGTGCCAGGTCACGCCTGGTTGCAGGTCGAACGTGTAGGTCAGGCCGTCAGGAGACACGCTCCAGCTTTTCGCCAGGACCGGTTGCGGCTTGAGGTCGGTATCGAAGGTCAGCAGCCCTTGCAGGACCTTGCCGCTGACGTACTGGGTGGATACATGGGTGACCACCCCGTGCATCAGGGAGGGCGGCTCGGGCTGGGCGATCAGGTTGAGGATGCCGCCGTCCTGCGGCGCGGCCTGGACAGTGCTGCCGAACATTGCGACGCAGGTGAGCACGGCGAGTCCCAGCCTTTTCAGAGCGTGACGCGGGGGGTGTTGGGGCGCAGGCATGGTGACTCCTTGGCAAATGGTCTGCCGGGGATTTTGCAAGCGCTATGCCATGGCCCTGGCGCACCGTGGATACGGGGGCCAAGCACAGGAACAAAGGCCCTGGCTGGTGAAAAAGCCGCAGAGCGCTGACGGGAATGTGGAAAAAGCAGCAGCGCGATCGAGGCCATGGCCCGGTTTCAGGGGCCGCACGACGCTGGCACAGGGTTTGCCCTGCATTGGTCAACGCCACGCCCCTGTGCTCATTCGACCTTCTAGCGGACTGCTCCCATGCCCCACGACTACCTAGGCAACCCCCTCGACACCGACGACCAGCATGCTCGCCAGGGACTGGACGACTTCATCGGCGGTTTCATCGGCTACCACCCTCGCGCCGAAGCCATCCTGCCCACTGCCGATCGCCATCCGCAATCGGCACTGAGCAACGCCCTGGCCGGGATCCTGCTGATGTTCAGCGAATCTCCCGAAGGCCCGCTGCTGGCCGGGAAATACCGGCAGCGCGCCGCTGCGGTCGCCACGCCCCACCCCCGGGCCGCGCTCTACCTGGCTTTGCTGGACGCCTGGATCGACGATGACCTGGACCGGGTCCTGGGCCTGGGCGAGCAGCTTCTCGACACCTATCCCCGCGACCTGTTCGCCGCCAAGCTGACCCAGTACATCGAATTCAACCGCGGCAACTGGCCGGCCTTGCTGCGCATCGCCCTCAAGGCCGTCGCCGCGGCCCCGGAGATCGCCCACAGCCACGCCATGCTGGCCTTCGCCTACGAACAATGCCACCTGCTGGAAGAGGCCGAAGCCAGCGCGCGCCAGGCCCTGGCGATCCAGGCCGACGAGCCCTGGGCCCAGCACGCCCTGGCCCACGTGATGCTCACCGCAGGCCGGATCGAGGAAGGCATCGCCTTCCTGCAGGAGGTCAGCGGGCACTGGGAAGGCCTGAACTCCTTCATGTACACCCACAACTGGTGGCACCTGGCGCTGTTCCACCTGGCCCGCGGCGACGAGGCGCGGGTGCTGGAGATCTACGACCGGCACGTGTGGGGAATCCTGCCGGAGTATTCCCAGGACCAGGTCGGCGCGGTCTCGCTGCTGGCCCGCCTGGAGATCGCCGGAATCGACGTCGGAGCGCGCTGGCAGGCGCTGGCGCCCTATCTGCAACTGCGCCGGGGCGACACCGTGCAGCCGTTCCTCAGCCTGCAATACCTGTACGGCCTGGCGCGTGCCGACAAGCTTGAAGCGGACCTGCTGTTCGCCGCCCTGGTCGAACGCAGCCGCCAGGCCCCGGACTTCAGTCGCGCCGTCTGGGCCGAGGTCACCCTGCCACTGGCCGAAGGCCTGCTGGCCCATGCCCGCGGCGATCACGCGCGCGCTGCACGCCTGCTTGCCGGCAGCCTGCCGCGCCTGAACGAGATCGGCGGCAGCCACGCCCAGCGCGACCTGTTCGCCCAGATCGAACTGGATGCGCGGCTACGCAGCGGGGATTGGGCGGTCGCCCAGCAGTTGCTGGAACTGCGCCGTCGCTATGATGGCCTGGACGTGCCGAGCAACCGCCATCTGCAACGGGTGTATGCCGAGCTGGGCCTGCCGGTGCTGGCACAGCAGGCCCGCCAGCGGGTCGAACAGGTGCTGCTCAACCGCGCGCAGCGTGCACACCCCGGGCAATAGCACGGGCCACGCAATCGGCGGCAGCGGAACCGATGCTGCCGATGCTGACCTGGCGCCGGGCGCCACTACCCAGTTCCACGGCCCCGGTGGCCAAGGCGAACACCGTATCGCCATCGAAGGGCAGATGCGCCGGCCGCACCGCCCGGGCAATGCCGTCCTGGGCCATGATCGCCACGCGCTTGCACTCGGCGGTGCTCAATTGTGCGGTGCTCGCAACCACTACCAGGGTGGTATTGGCCCCGGCCTGCAAGCGCCCCATCGAATCCAGGCGCGACAGCTCGGGGATCGGGTCGCTGCAATCCTGGTCGCCGGCCGGCCGCACCCCACCGAATTCCCCGGCAATCTCCCAAGGCCAGGCCCAGAACGTGCGGCCATCGGGCATGTACACCGAGCCGATGGGGTTGGCCACCACCAGCGCGGCGACCAGCAGGCCGTCGCCAAGGTCCAGCGAGGCCGTGCCCAGCCCACCCTTGAGCACCCCGGCCATGGCCCCGCGCCCGGCACCGACCGCGCCCTGGGCGATTTCCGTGCCGGCATTGGCCAGGGCCTCGAAGCCCAAGCGCCGGTACGGCGGCTCCAGGCCCCATTGCTTGTCGCCACCGTTGGCCAGGTCATGCAGTACGGCCGAGGGCACGATGGGGATCGCCGGGGCGCCGGCCTTCAGATGCAAGCCGACGCCCTCGGCGGACAAGGCCGCCGCCACCGCATCGGCAGCGCCCAGGCCGAATACCGAACCACCGGCAAAGACCAGTGCATGCAACTGGCCGACCATGTTCTCCGGCTCCAGCGCCGCCGACTCGCGCCCACCGGGCCCGCCGCCGCGGATATCGATGCTGGCGGTGCAAACGCGGGCGGCGCGGATCACCGTGACGCCAGTATCGACCCGAGGATCGGTGGCATGGCCGACAGTCAGGCCGGGAATATCGGTAAGGGCGTTGCGGGGACCGGGAAGCGGCATACGGGTAATCCTGATAGGTCGTGGTACGGGGTGGTCAGCAAGTGATGTGCCAGGCCGATGATTGATGTTGGTTTTCAGGGCTTTATCGCTGGCAAGCCAGCTCCCACAGGGTCCGCAGCGGTGACTTGCCAGCGATTGGAGCGGCAGGGCCACCGCCGTCCCGACTGTAGAAAAACCAGCAGCCTGCTCCCGGCATCGCTGAAAAAACACCAGCCAACGGCACCACCAAGCTCCAACCCGCTGTTTTAAAAGACTTTTCACGCCTGGCACAGGCCTTGCTCTGCCCCCTCCACCAGAGCTTGCCCCAACAAGCCGACCTTCTACCGACCTTTCCGGAGTAAGCCCCTTATGCGTTCCTCGATCCGCACGGCCTTGCGGCCCCCTCGCAAAGCCTTCGCCTACAGCCTGCTGTTCCTCGCCCTGGCCGAAGCGCTACCGGTGCTGGCCGCCGACAACCCGCTGGACACCGTGGTGGTCATCGGCAACCGCGGCCAGGCCAGGACCCTGGCGGAAAGCCCGGCGCCAGTGGATGTGATCTCGTCGAAACAACTGCTCGCCACCGGCCAGGGCGACCTGACCCGGGCCCTGAGTCGCGTGCTGCCCTCCCTCAACCAGCCGGCCTCGTCCGGCTTCGGCTCGACCTCGGTGGTTCGCCCCATCAGCCTGCGCGGCCTCAACGGCGACCAGGTGCTGGTGCTGGTCAATGGCAAGCGTCGGCACAACAGCGCCCTGCTCAACAACGGCACCTACCTCAACTCCGGCTCGCAGCCGGTAGACCTCGACATGATCCCCACCGCCCTAGTGGACCATGTCGAAGTCCTGCGCGACGGCGCCTCGGCCCAGTACGGCTCCGACGCCATCGGTGGCGTGGTGAACATCGTGCTCAAGCAGACCGACCACGGCGGCAGTGTCTCCACCACCTACGGGCAGAACTACGAAAACGGTGACGGCGAGACCAACCGCCAAACCGGCAACGTCGGCCTGGCCCTGCCCAACGACGGGTTCATCAACCTGGCCCTGGACGTCAAGCAGCAGAAGGTGTCCGACCGCTCCGACAAGGCGCCGTACACCGACAGCGCCGGCAACACCAGCCTGCAGCACACCTACTACGGTACCGGCCTTCCGGAAGCACGCAACTTCAGCCTCGGCTACAACGCCGAACTGCCGGTCAACGACAGCCTGAGCCTGTATTCCTTCTCCACCTACACCCGGCGCAACTCCGAAAAACCCCTGGCCTTCCACCAGCCGGCCAGCTTCGACGGCATCGCCACGCCCTTCCCGGAAGGCGTGGAAGACACCCTGCGCTTTATCGAAAACGACTTCCAGGTGGCCTTCGGTGGCAAGGGTACGGCGCTGGGCTGGGACTACGACCTGTCTACCACCTACGGCCAGGATCACGCCGAGGCGACCCTGCGCCACACCTACAACCTCAGCTATGGCGCCAGCTCGCCGACCTCGGTGGACACCGGGGTGAAAACCTTCAGCCAGTGGACCAACAACCTCGACCTGACCCGCGCCTTCGACCTTGGCCTGGCCAGGCCTACCCAGGTTTCCTGGGGCCTGGAGCAGCGCTACGAGAACTACAAGATCGGCAAGGGCGATTATGCCTCCTATGCCAGCGGCCCCTTCACTACCGGGGCCAGTGGCAACCCGATCGCCCCGGGGACCATTTCCGGCGCCGGCACCACCCCGGCCGATGCCGCGGAAAAAGGCCGCACCAGCCTCGGCGCCTACGCGGAAATCGGCCAGGACCTCACCGAGAAGTGGCATGTGGACCTGGCCGGGCGCTACGAGGACTACAACGATGGCTCCGGTACCACCAGCAACGGCAAGTTCTCGACCCGCTACCAGCTGACCCCGATCCTCGCCGCGCGCGGGACCTTCAGCACCGGATTCCGCGCGCCGTCACTGGCCCAGCAGATCTATAGCTCGACGTCCCAGAGCAACGTCAACGGCAACCTGATCGACTACCGCAACGTCGCGGTGGATTCAGCCGTGGCCAAGGCCCTTGGCGCCACCACGCTGAAGCCGGAGAAATCCACTAACGTCAGCCTCGGCCTGACCCTGCAACCGAGCGACAACACCTCGATCACCCTCGACGCGTACCAGATCAAGATCAAGGACCGCATCGCCCAGACCGGCTACCTCGGCGGCACCCCGCAGATCGATGCGATCCTCGCTGCCGCTGGCCTGGCCACCAACCAGTCGGTGACCTACTTCACCAACGCCCTGGACACCACCACCCGTGGCATCGACCTGGTCGGCGACTATCGCCAGGACCTCGGCGCCTGGGGCGGCGTGCGCTACAACCTGGGCTTCAACTGGAACACCACCGAGATCGACGATATCCACGCCTCCTCCGTGGCCCGGCAAGCCCTCGGCCCGACCGGCGGCTACGACCGCCAGCGCCAGGGCAACCTCAAGCACGGCCTGCCGGAATCCAAGCTGCTGCTCGGCGCTACCTGGTCCTTCCAGCAACTTGAGCTGAGCCTGAACCTGACCCGCTACGGCGAGTACACCCAGTACGGCACCCTGGAGACCTACGACCGCACCTTCTCCCCGGCCTGGATCACCGACCTCAACCTTGACTACCACCTGACCAAGGACCTGACCCTCACCGCCGGGGCCAACAACCTGTTCAACAAGTACCCGGAGCGCACCCACCTGGCGAGCAGCTCGGGCGGCTTTCCTTATGGCAACTTCTCGCCCTACGGCACCACCGGCGGCTACTGGTACACCGGCCTTAGCTACAACTTCTGACCCGCGGCCCTGCCAGCCGCGTGGCTGGCAGGACTTTCGCCTGACCTACGGGAGCCCTATCCATGACCCGTCGCACCGATCAACTCAAGCTGGGGGCGTTTCTCGCCAACAGCGGTCACCATGTCGCCGCCTGGCGCCACCCCCTGGCCCAGGCCGATGCCAGCCTGGACTTCGAGCACTTCAAGGCCATAGCCCGCAGTGCCGAGCGCGGTCGCTTCGACGCGCTGTTCGTCGCCGATGTGGTCGCCCTCTGGGGCCATCACCTCGACGCCCTGAGCCGTACCGCCCGCGGCGAGCATTTCGAGCCGCTGACCCTGATGGCTGCGCTGGCGGCAGTCACCCAGCACATCGGCCTGATCGCCACCGCCACCACCAGCTATAACGAGCCGTACCATATCGCCCGCAAGTTCGCTTCCCTCGATCACCTGTCCAAGGGCCGTGCGGCATGGAACCTGGTGACCTCGGTGGTTTCCGACGAAGCCTGGAACTTCGGTCGCGAAAGCCATATCGAGCACGCCGACCGCTACCAGCGCGCCGAGGAGTTCCACGATGTGGTCAAGGGCCTGTGGGACAGCTGGGACGACGATGCCTTCCCGCGGGACAAGGCCAGCGGCCAGTACTTCGACCCGGACAAGCTGCATACCCTGAACCACCGCGGCAAGCACTTCGCCGTGCGCGGCCCGCTGAACGTGGCCCGACCGCCCCAAGGCCATCCGGTGCTGGTCCAGGCCGGTGCCTCGGAGCCGGGCAAGGCCCTGGCGGCACGGGTCGCCGAAGTGATCTTCGCCTCGCACCACGAACTGCCGGCGGCACAGGCCTTCTACCAGGACATCAAGCAGCGCGCCGCCGCCCTCGGTCGCGACCCGGACCATATCAAGATCCTCCCCGGCGTTACCCCCTTCATCGGCGAGACCCGCGAGCAGGCCCAGGCCCTGTTCGACGAATTCCAGGCGCTGATCGACCCGGTATTGGGCCTGCGTCTGCTGGCCGACACCCTGGGCGAAGATATCGACCTGTCCGGCCACGACCTCGACGGCCCATTGCCGGACACCCCGGTGGGACAGCGTGGCAGCCGTCGCGACCAGGTGCTGGAAGTGGCCCGACGCGACAACCTGAGCATCCGCCAACTGTACCTGCGCCTGGCCGGGGGCAATCCGGTGATCGGCACGCCGGAGGATATCGCCGACACCTTCGAGGCCTGGTTCCAGGGACGTGCCTGCGACGGGTTCAATGTGTTCTTCCCGTATTTCCCCGGTTCCATCGACACCTTCGTCGACCGGGTGATCCCCCTGCTGCAGGCGCGTGGGCTGTTCCGCCACGAGTACGAGGGCCGCACCCTGCGCGAGAACCTCGGCCTGCCGCGTCCGGCCAACCGCTTCAGCGCCAGGCAGGAGGCCCGCGCATGAAGACATTGCCCGGCCTGCTCCTGACCCTGGGCTGCCTGGCCGCAAGCCCGGCGTTCGCCCTGAATATCCTGCTGAGCAATGACGACGGCTACCAGCACCCGAACATCCGCGCGCTCTACACCACCCTCAAGGCAGCCGGGCACGAGGTAAGGATCGCCGCGCCACAAAGCGAACAGAGTGCGCGGGGCGGCGCCTTCCTCTACGGCCGCGAAGTCCGGGTGGGACGCGACAGCGACCCGGCCTACCCCGACAGCTACTACATCAGCACCCATGAAAGCGGCGTGTGCAGCAGCCCGGCCTGCGCCGGCCAGGCGGTGCAGATCGAGATCAGCGGTACGCCAGTCATGGCGCTATTGATGGGCCTGAAGAAGATCCAGCCGAACCCGGACCTGGTGATCGTCGGGCCCAACCCCGGCAACAACGTCGGCGCCATCAACAGCGCGTCGGGCACCTTCAATGCCGCCAGCTTCGCCGTGCGCGCCGGCTATCCGACCCTGGCGGTGAGTACCGACCTCAAGGACAAGGACCCGCAACGCATCGCCCGCCAGGTGCTGACGCTGGTGGAAGCCCTCGACCGGCATCGCCAGCCCGATGGCAGGCTGTTGCCGGCCGGCCTCGGCCTGAACATCAACTTCCCCGCCGACAACACTGCGCTCAAGGGCGTGCGCCTGACCCGCATCGGCAGCTACGTCGGCTTCGACACCCTGTACACCGACGACCTCGGTCCGCTGTTCCCGGCCCAGGCGGGCAAGCCGGGCATCAGCTTCCAGCGCAGCGCCCCGGCGACCCCGGCGCAGCAGGACGACGAAGCAGTGTGGCTGGCCAGGGGTTACCTGACCATCAGCCCGTTCAACGGCCAGTTGCAATCCAGCGACCAGGCCGGCGCCGCCCGTGCCCTGGCCGCCCTGCCCCTGATCAGCGAGGACACACGACCATGAGTGGCGGATTCTCCCTCGGTTTTCTAAGCCGGGTGTACCGGACCGAGTACAACCCCCGGGTCTACCGGGAAACCCTGGAACTGTTCGAAGCAGCCGAGGCACTGGGCTTCGACAGCGGCTGGGTGGCCCAGCACCACTTCGCCAGCGAGCAGGGCCGCCTGCCTTCGCCGCTGGTATTGCTCTCGGCGATTGCCCAGCGTACCCGGCGCATCGGCTTGGGCACCGGGATCATCGTCCTGCCCCAGGAGCCGGCCCTGCGTCTGGCGGAAGACGCCGCGGTGCTCGACCTGCTGAGCAACGGGCGCCTGGAACTGGGGCTGGGAGCGGGTTTCGACCCGGACACCTTCAGCGCCTTCGGCCTTGCCCACGAACAGCGCCATCGGGACTACGAGAACAACCTGCAACGCCTGCAGACCGCCCTTGGCAACGGCCCCCTGAATCATGACGGGCTGCGTCTGCAACCACAGGCTCCGGGCCTGGGCGGGCGCCTCTGGGAAGCCACCTCGCGGGTGGAACTGGTGGCGGCCCGCGGCAACGGCCTGATCATGGCGCCCAACCCGCACCTGCCAGCCCAGGCCGGCGTCGAACTGGTCCAGCGCTACCGCGACGCCTGGACCGGCGACAACGGCACCCCGGCGCGTATCGCCCGGGTCCAGGGCGTGTTTCCGCTGGCCCACACCCCGGGCTTGCGCGAAGACATCCAGCGCTACCTCGCACGGCAGAAAAGCATCGGTGTCTACCAGGGGCCGGTGGACGGCGACTTCGAGGACATCCTGCAACGCCTCGGCGTGCTTCACGGCGCGCCCGCAGCGATCGTCGAGGGCCTGGGCAGCGGACCGCAGCTGGGCCGCCACGATCACCTGATCGTCCAGGTGCAGAGCGCCAGCACGCCGCTGGGCGACGCCATCCGCGCACTGCAGATCATCGCCGAAGAGGTGGCTCCGGCCCTGGGCTGGCGCCCCGCCGTGACCAGAACCGCCAAGGAGTTTTCCCTGTCATGAGCACTGCCCCTTTCCGCCCGCCGTTCAAGCTGGGCTTTCTCACCCATGCCTTCGGCGAAAATGCGCAACAGACCTACCGTGACCTGCTGGAGCAGTTCGAAGTCGCCGAAACCCTGGGCTTCGATGGTGGCTGGATTGCCCAGCACCACCTGAGCAGCGGCTTCGGCCGCCTGCCCTCGCCGCTGCTGGCCCTGGCCGCCGTGGCCGAGCGCACCCGGCATATCGAGCTGGGTACGGCGGTGACCGTGCTGCCCTTCGAGGACCCGGTACGCCTGGCCGAGGATGCCAGCGTGCTCGACCAGCTCAGCGGCGGCCGGGTGCAACTGGGCCTGGGCAGCGGCGGCGCCAACCTTGACGGTTTTTCAGCGTTCGCACGGGACGCCGGGCAACGCCAGCAACGCTTCATCGAGGACCAGCAACGCCTGCAGGGGCTGCTCAACGGTGACGCGCTGTTCCCCGGCAGCGCTCTGACCCTGCAACCGCCCGCCCCCGGCCTGGCCCGTCGGCTCTGGCATTCCCACGGCAGCCTGGACGGCGCGCGCTATACCGCCAGCCAGGGCAACGGATTTCTCCTCGGCACCGCGACCCATGATCCACTGACGGTGCAGAAGCCCCTGGCCGAGGCCTATCTCGAGGCCTGGGACCACCCGACGGAGCTCCCGCGGATCGGCGTGGTTCGCGCGGTCTTCCCCGCCGCCGACCGCGCCAGCGCCCAGTCCGAGCTGGCGGTGGATATCGAGCGCCATGTACCGCGGCTGCAGCGGGAGGGCCTGATCGAACAGGCTATCGACCTGGAAGAACACCTGCGCCTGCTCAATGTTCATCACGGCCATCCCGACGAGGTGATCCGTGGCCTGCGCGAGGATCCCTCGGTGCTACCCTACGCAGACTATCTGATCGTGGTGGTCCAGGCCGAGAGCTCCAGCCAGGAGCAGGTCCTGCGCCGCCTGCGCATCGTCGCCGAGACCATCGCCCCGGCCCTCGGCTGGCAGCCGCGGCCTGTCCAGCCGGGGGCGGCGGTGAGATGATGGCACTTCCCCTGTTCTCTCTTGCTGCGGAGCCTGTGCATGGCCCTTGAATTCAGCTGGCAACTGCCGCTCTGCACCCCGACACCCACGCCGGGCCAGTGGATCCAGTTGGCCCAGGCAGTGGAATACGCCGGACTCGATGGCCTGTGGATCCCCGGCGGCGCACCTTGTGCCGACAGCCTCGGAGTGGCTGCCGCACTGTGTGCCCACACCCGCCACCTGCACCTGAATGTCAGCGTACCGCCAGAGGTGGTGCTGCCCGCCGCACTGGCCAGCACCCTGCAAAGCTTGCAATCGATCAGTGCCAACCGCGTCCGCCTGCACCTGCCCGATGGCGACCGTGACAGCCTGCGCCAGGCGTTCGGCGAATGGCTCAACCGCGACCAGCGCAACGAGCGTATCGGCGAGTACCTGGAGATCCTCCAGCGCCTGCTTCGGGGCGGGGACAGTGGCTTCAACTTCAGCGGCCGCTACTTCCAACTGGAAAACGCCGGCTTCGCCCGCCGCCCCCTGCCCGCCCCGCCCCTGATCCTCGACGACAGCCATGATGCCCGCCTGATCGCCAGCCACGCCGACCTGTGCCTGCTACGGTCGGCGCCACCGGCCTGGCTGGAGCAGGAAATCCAGCGCCTGCAGGGGCGAACGGGCTTCGTTTGCAGTTTCGGCCTGATTCTCGGCGACACCGAGGAACTGGCCTGGGAAGTTGCCGCACAGCGCTTCCCGGGCCCTGCCGAGCCCGCGGGCAGCGCAGCGGTGCGGCGCCTGGCCCGTGACCGCCAGTTGGAGGTGCATCCCAACCTGTTGCAACCCGGCCCCGGCCAGCCACTGTACCTTGTGGGCAACGCCCGGCAGATCGCCACGCGCCTCGGCGAGCTGCACGGCCTGGGCATCGAACATATCGTCATCCAGGACCAGCCGGCGGTGGCCGAAGTCCTGCGTTTCGGCGAACGGATATTGCCCCTGCTCCGGGAGCAGGGCCTGCGCAAGGAGCGCCAGCGTCATGAGCGGTGAACGTCGCAAGTCCCTGGAACTGAACTGGTTCCTGCCCACCAATGGCGACGGCCATCACCTGACCAGCAGCGGCCTGCCCAAGGTCGGCCTGTTCCAGCAAGGCGAGCGTGAGCCGAACCTCGACTACCTGCGGCAGATCGTGCGGGCCGCCGAACTGTCGGGTTTCGACGGCATCATGGTGCCCACCGCCAGCGGCTTTGAGGACCCTTGGCTGATCACCGCGGTGCTGGCCCAGGAAGTCCGGCGCCTGCGTTTTCTCCTCACCTTGCGTCCCGGCCTCGAACTGCCGGCCTGGAGCGCCCATCGCGCGGCGACCTTGCAACTGCTCAGCGATAACCGCCTGGACCTTCACGTGGTCAGCGGTTCCAGCCGTTTCGAACAGCGCTCGCTAGGAGACTACCTGGAGCATGACGAACGCTACGCGCGCACCGGGGAATTTCTCCAGGCCTTCCAGGCGGTCTGGTCGGGTCGGCGCCAGCCTCATCATGGGCGCTACTACCGCTGCGCAGGGGAAACGCCGATCGACCCGCGGGCGCAGATGCCGGCGATCTACTTCGGCGGGGCCTCCAGCGCCGCCGAGCAGGTCGGTGCGGCCCATGCCCAGACCTGCCTGATGTGGTGCGAACCACCGGTGATGATCGCCGAGCGGATCCAGCGCATGCGCGAACTGGCGGCGGTTCACGGGCGGACCTTGCGCTTCGGTTTGCGCGTGCATGTGTTCGCCGCCGCCACCGATGATGCGGCCTGGAGCCATGTACAGCGGTTGCTGGACGAAATTCCCAAGGACGCCATTGAACGTGCGCAATCGCAACTGGCCAGTTATGAGTCGGTGGGACAATCGCGGCAGAGCGGGCTGGTCAAGGGACGTGGGCGCCAGGCGCGGGAACTGGAGGTATCGGCCAATCTCTGGGCCGGGGTCGGCCTGGTGCGTGGTGGTGCCGGGACGGCACTGGTGGGGAGCTATCAGCAGGTAGTGGAGCGGATCGAGGAGTATTACCAGCTGGGGGTCGACTGCTTCATTCTTTCAGGGTTTCCCCATCTGGAGGAAGCGATTCATCTGGGTGCGGAGTTGTTGCCGCAGTTGCGCCGGCTGGCAAGCATCGACCCGGGGCAGTCCCGTGATACATATCGGTCCTGAGGGCTTCATCGCTGGCGAGCCAGCTCCCACAAGGACCGCATGCACCGCGGACCCTGTGGGAGCTGGCTTGCCAGCGATAGGGGACTCAAGCCATCAGGCGATGGCCTTGTCCACCAGTTCCTGCGCCTCGCCCACCAGACGCTGCAGATGCGCATCGTCGATAAAGCTTTCGGCGTAGATCTTGTAGATGTCCTCGGTGCCCGACGGGCGTGCGGCGAACCAGCCGTTGGCGGTCATGACCTTCAGGCCACCGATGGCCTGGTCGTTACCCGGGGCATGGCTGAGGATCTGCTGGATCGGTTCGCCGGCCAGTTCGGTGGATTTCACCTGCTCCGGAGCCAGCTTGCTCAGCAGCGCCTTCTGCTGCGGGTTGGCCTTGGCCTCGACACGGGTGGCGAACGGCTCGCCCAGTTCGGCGGTCAGCGCGGCATAGGCCTGGGCCGGGTTGCGACCGGTGCGGGCGGTCATTTCGGCCGCCAGCAGGGCCGGGATCAGGCCGTCCTTGTCGGTGGCCCAGACGCTGCCATCCAGGCGCAGGAAGGACGCGCCGGCGCTCTCCTCGCCACCAAAGCCCAGGGAGCCGTCGAACAGGCCGTCGGCGAAGAACTTGAAGCCCACCGGTACTTCATACAGGCGACGGCCCAGGCGTGCGGTGACGCGGTCGATCAGGCCGCTGCTGACCACGGTCTTGCCCACTGCCGCGTCGGCACGCCACTGCGGACGGTTCTGGAACAGATAGTCGATGGCCACCGCCAGGTAGTTGTTCGGTGCCAGCAGTCCGGACGGGGTGACGATGCCGTGGCGGTCGTGGTCCGGGTCACAGGCAAAGGCCACGTCGAAGCGCTCGCGCAGGCCGATCAGGCCTTGCATGGCATAGGGCGACGACGGGTCCATGCGGATCTGCCCGTCCCAGTCCACGGACATGAAGCGGAAGGTCGGATCGACCTCGCGGTTGACCACTTCCAGGTTCAGCTTGTAGTGCTCGGCAATCGCCGACCAGTAACGCACCCCGGCGCCGCCCAGCGGGTCCACGCCAAGGCGCAGGTTGGCGCCACGGATGGCGTCGAAGTCGATGACGTTGACCAGGTCGGCAACATAGGTGCCGACGTAGTCGTGCCGATGGGTGGTGGAAGCCTTCAGCGCCTGCTCGTACGGCATGCGCTTGACGCCCTTGAGGCCCTCGGCCAGCAGTTCGTTGGCCTTGGCCTCGATCCACTTGGTCACGTGGCTGTCGGCCGGGCCGCCATTGGGCGGGTTGTACTTGAAGCCACCGCTTTGCGGCGGGTTGTGCGAAGGCGTGATGACGATGCCGTCGGCCAGGCCCGAGGTGCGGCCACGGTTGTAGCAGAGAATGGCGTGGGACACCGCCGGGGTCGGGGTGTATTCGTCGTCCTTCGACAGCATCACCTCGACACCGTTGGCCGCCAGCACTTCCAGGGCGCTGGCCAGCGCCGGGGTCGACAGGGCGTGGGTGTCGGCGCCGATGAACAGCGGCCCGTCGATGCCCTGGGCCTGGCGGTACAGGCAGATGGCCTGGCTGATGGCAAGGACGTGATGCTCGTTGAAACTCAGGTCCGGGGAACTGCCGCGATGGCCGGAGGTGCCGAAGGCGACACGCTGGGTGGCCACGGCGGCGTCGGGCTGGCCGGTGTAGTAGGCGGTCAGCAGGCGCGGGATATCGACCAGGATGGAGGCCGGGGCCGGTTTGCCCGCCAGAGGACTGAGCTTCATGCAAAACCTCAAGAATGGAAAATCAGGGTGGTGAAAAAACGGGAGTTTACTGGCACTTCGACTGTCTGGCGATGGCGAAGATTCCCACGCCCAGCTAATTGTCCTGCGGTGCCCACCAGGTCGGGAACATGCGGCGTATACGCGCTTCGGCGAAGCGGTCGTCGATCAGCATGACCATGCCGCGGTCCTCGGTGCCGCGGATCACCCGGCCCGCTGCCTGGATCACCTTGCGTACCCCCGGGTAGAGGTAGGTGTAGTCGAACCCGGAACTGAACAGTGCGCCCATGCGCTGCTTGAGCTGCTCGTTGACCGGGTTGACCTGGGGCAGGCCCAAGGTAGCGATGAAGGCGCCGATCAGGCGCGTACCGGGCAGGTCCACGCCTTCGGCGAAGGCACCGCCCAGCACGGCGAAACCGACACCCTGCCCGTTTTCGACGAAGCGCTCGAGAAAGCCCTGGCGTTGCGCCTCGTCCATCCCCGAAGACTGCGCCCATTGCACAATGCCCGGGTGACGCTCGGCCAGCAGCCCGGACACCTGCTGCAGATAATCGAAGCTGCTGAAGAACGCCAGGTAATTGCCCGGGCGCTCGCGGTATTGCCCGGCGATCAGCTCGACGATGGGCGCCAGCGAGGCCTGGCGGTGCTGGTAGCGGGTCGATACCTGGCTGACGATGCGCACCTGCAACTGCTCGGCCGCGAATGGAGACTGCACCTCCAGCCAGGCGGTGTCGGCGGGCATGCCCAGCAGGTCGGCGTAGAAATGCCGGGGGTTGAGGGTCGCGGAGAACAGCGTGACGCTGCGGGCCGCCTCCATCCGCGGGCCGACCAGCGGGGCCGGGACCACGTTGCGCAGGCACAGGGTCGCCAGGCGCTTGCGCCGTGCCCCGCGCACGCTGATATCGAACAGGAAATGCTGGTCGAACACCTCGCTCAGGCGCACGAACTGCAAGGCCTGGAAAAAGAACTGCAACAGCGCCGGGTCCACCGCCTGTGGGGTGCGGTTCATCAGTTCCTGGACCAGCCCGACCACGCGCAACAGCGCGTTGATAAAGGCAGCCGGCAATTGCTCGCCGGCCTGGTAGGGGGCGATTTGGTCCTTGTACAGGCGGTTCCACTCGCGGTTCAGCCCCTGCAAAGCACTGCCCAGGCCCGCCGGTGGATCGCGGCGCAGGGCCTGCAAGTGAAACTGGTCGAGACTGGCGCTATACATCTGCCGGGCCCGCTCCACCAGGTTGTGCGCCTCGTCCACAGCGACCGCCACACGCCATTGATCGGTCTGCGCCAGGCCGTAGAGCAAGGCATTCTGGTCGAAGTAGTAGTTGTAGTCGGCCACCAGCACATCGACCCAGCGCGCCAGCTCCTGGGCCAGGTAATAGGGGCAGACCTGATGGGCCAGGGCCAGCTCGCGAACCTGCGCCTTGTCCAGCAGCGGCACCTGCATCGCTGCGGCCCGGGCCGCCGGCAAGCGATCATAGAAACCCCTGGCCAGCGGGCAGGCCTCGCCATGGCAGGCGGTGCCGGGATATTCGCAGGCCTTGTCCCGTGCCACCAGTTCCAGGCTGCGCAGGGCCAGTTCCGGGCTGGCCGCCATGACCTGGCGCAGGGCATCGAGCGCCAGGCCACGCCCCGGGGTCTTGGCGGTGAGGAAGAAAATCTTGTCCAGCGGCTGCCTGGCCATGGCCTTGAGCAGCGGAAACAGGGTGCCGAGGGTCTTGCCGATGCCGGTGGTGGCCTGGGCCATCAGGCAGCGGCCGGTGCTGACCGCCTTGTACACGGTTTCCGCCAGTTCGCGCTGGCCCTTGCGAAAGGACGGCCAGGGAAAACCCAGGGCGCCCAGGCCGGCATCGCGCAGCAGCAGGCGCTGCGATTGCGCCTCGGCCCATTGCATGAAGCGGCCGCACTGCTCGTCGAAGAACGCGCGCAGTTCGGAGGCGTTGGCACTGGTCTCGAAACGGGTTTCCTGGTCGCTGTCCACGTCCAGGTAGACCAGCGCCAGGTTTATCGATTCCAGCCCACGCTGCTGGCACATCAGCCAGCCGTAGATCTTCGCCTGTGCCCAGTGCAGTTGCCGGTGGTTGTCTGGCTGGCTGGCCAGGTCGCCGCGATGGGTTTTGATCTCTTCCAGGCAGTTGCGCGCCGGGATGTAGCCGTCGGCACGTCCGCGTACCTCCAGTTCGCCGAAAACGCCCTCCAGCGCCACTTCCGCCTCGTAGCCCTCGCCCCGCCTCGATACCACCCGCCGATGCCCGGCAATGCCCTCCTGGGCAGTGGGCGACGGGGTGAAACGCAGGTCGAGATCACCGACCTTGGCCGTGAATTCGCAAAGCGTGCGCACCGCGACCTTGTAGGTCATGCCGCGGCCCATTGCACATGACAGACATCCACGGGCAGGCCGTGAAGGGTGCAGAACTCGATCCAGCGCAGCTGGTTGTCCTGCAGGCGGTCGCCGGGGCCTTTGACTTCGATCATCCGGTAGCGTTTTTGCGCAGGCCAGAACTGGATCAGGTCGGGCATGCCGGCGCGGTTGGCCTGGATGTCTTCCAGCAGACGCAGGAAGCATTGCTTCAGGTGCTCCGGCGGCAGGCAGTCGATTGCCAGGTCGAGCAATTGCGGGCTTAGCAGTTCCCAATGGACGAAGGGCGATTGCAGGCCGTGCTTGGCGGCGTAGGTGTCACGCAGGGCCTGGCGGTAGCGGCCGTCGTCCAGTTGCGCCAGGCAGTCGGCGAACAACCCGGCGCGGCGCTGGTGGAAGCCGGCGTCGTGCAGGTCCTGCGGGCCGCTCTGGAACGGGTGGAAGAAGGCGCCCGGCAGCGGCGCGAAGATGGCCGGCCAGCACAACAGGCCGAACAGGCTGTTGAACAGGGTGTTTTCGACGTAATGCACCGGGGCGTCGGCTGTTTCGAAATGCACCAGCACCGCCTGTTCGACGCCGAGGGCGGACCACTCGGCCGGCAGGATCAGGTCGAGGCGGCTGATGGCCTGGGCCCTGCGCCGGGACTGCGGCGGGCCACCGAGCTTGCGTTTCAGGCGCGGCAGGATGCGCCCCAGGGCCTGGGCTTCGGCGGCGTTGCCGGGACGCTCGGCAGCCTGGGTCGCCAGGTCGAAGGCCGATTGGTACTCGCCGCGGTTTTCCAGCACGCGGATATGCCGCTCGCGGGCCTGGGGATGGGCGCACCCGGAATAGATCGAAAGCGCCCGCTCCAGATGGCCGGCGCGCTCGCACAGGTAGGCGAGCTGGTAATGCAGCTTGGCCCGACGCCGTTGCAGCCAGGGGTTTTCGGTGTTCATGCCGTCGAGGCGTGCGAGCAGCGCATCGACGTCCACCTCGCCTTCCAGTTGCTCGGCGCAGGCATGCAGGGCCAGGCACAGCTCGATATCGTCACGGCCGCGCAAGGCCCGGCAGTCGGAACTGAAGGGAACCTGCTCGTAGCGCAGCACGCCGAGGTCGGCGAGAACGAACTCCGACCAGTCCTGGTACAGGTTGCCGAAGAACAGCAAGCGCAGGCGGTCGCATACCGCCTGCTGGCGCAGGGCATAGACCGGATCGGGAGCATCGGGCCACCACTCACGCAGGGGCCGGGGCTCGGCGAAGCCTTCGCGCAGTTGCTCGAACAGCTCCTGCTTGGCAGCGTTCGGGCGGCTCAGATGGGCAGCGAAACAACGGGCGATCTCGTCCTTGAGCAGGAGCTGGAACAGCTCCTCCAGGGCCAGCGGGGCCTCGCTATCGACCCAGCCCAGCTCCAGCAACGGCGCCATGGCCTGCGCCGTGGAGCCGATCTCCCCATAACTCAGGCGCCGTTCGCGAAACAGCAGGCCCTTGCGCATCACCATGCGTACCAGCAGCGCCTGGCTGGCCTTGGGCAACAGGCGAAACCCGTCGATGAAGCCACGCTCCTCGGCATCCAGCACATCGGCATAGCGCAGGTGCAGCCAGTCCAGCACCTGGAGGAAGTTGTGCAGGTAGTAGAAGGGGTCGTTGCGGGAATCGGCGATCACGGGCGAGCAGTACCTGGGAAATCAGGCACTGGTTATACATACAGATAGTAGCTGCTGACAATCACCGTGGATCGGATCGAGGCCCAACCCGCACCCACTCGGTGCCCTTACTGGCCCTATCAGCTACCACAGGGTTAGCGGCGCACACAGGACCTGTGGGAGCTGGATTGCCAGCGATGAGGCCAGCAGGCGCAATGAAAAAACGCCACATCCATTACAGCTTCGTTAACAAAGCTTAAACAAATAGCTGCCATTTTCCTTCAGCCAGCCCTCCAAGGATCCGCCCCACACCATGCCCGTCCTCGTCACCGGCGCCGCCGGCTTCATCGGTTTCCATCTGGCCCGGCGCTTGTGCGAGGCGGGCCTGGAGGTGGTCGGCATCGACAACCTCAATGCGTACTACAGCGTCGAGTTCAAGCACGCCCGCCTGCAACAGCTGGCGCAGTGGCCGAACTTCCGTTTCCGGCAGGTGGAGATCGCCAACCAGGCCGAGCTGCTGGCGTTATTCGCGGGCTTCGACTTCAGCGAGGTCTTTCATCTGGCAGCCCAGGCCGGCGTGCGCTACTCGCTGGACAATCCTGGGATCTACGCCCAGGCCAACCTGGTGGGCTTTCTCAACATCCTCGAAGCCTGCCGCCAGCACCCGCCGCGTCATCTGGTCTACGCCAGCAGCAGCTCGGTGTACGGTGCCAACGCCAAGCTACCGTTCGCAGTCGAGGACCCGGTGGAGCAACCGGTGTCCCTGTATGCCGCGAGCAAACGCGCCAACGAGCTGATGGCCCACAGCTATGCGCATCTGTACGGCCTGCCCATGACCGGCCTGCGCTTCTTCACCGTCTACGGCCCCTGGGGACGCCCGGACATGGCGCTGTTCAAGTTCACCGAGGCGATGCTCGCCGGCCGCCCCATCGATCTCTATAACCACGGCCTGATGGGCCGCGACTTCACCTATATCGACGATATCGTCGAAAGCCTGCTGCGCCTGCGCCTCAAGCCGCCATTGGCCACCAGCAGCAGCCCGCCCTGCCAGTTGTTCAATATCGGCCGTGGCGAGCCGGTGCGCCTGCTGGCGTTCGTCGACTGCCTGGAGAAAGCCCTGGGCCTCCGGGCGCGGCGCAATTACCTGCCGCTGCAGCCCGGCGACGTACTGGAAACCTGGGCCGACGTATCGTCCCTGGCGCGCTGGATCGATTTCTCACCCGGCATATCCCTCGAACACGGCGTCGGCCGGTTCGTGGGTTGGTACCGCGATTTCTACCGCGTCCAGCCTTCCCTTCAAGCCTTCAGGTAACCCCGATGATCGACGTTTCGGTATTGATTCCGGCGAAAAACGAAGCCGAAAACCTGCCGCCCTTGCTCGCCGAGATCCGCAGCGCCCTGGGTCACGAGCGCTATGAGGTATTGGTGGTCGATGACGGCAGCGAGGATCAGACCCTGGCGGTGCTGCAACGTCTCAAGGCCCAGGGTTTCGAGCAACTGCGCATTCTCCACCACGATCGTTCGCTCGGTCAGAGCACCTCGCTATGGCATGCCGCCCAGGCCGCACGAGGCGCATGGCTGGCGACCCTGGACGGCGACGGCCAGAACGACCCGGCGGATATTCCCGGCATGCTCGAACTGGCCCGTAAAACGCCTGGCCTGCAACTGGTGGCTGGGCATCGGGTCAACCGTCGAGACACCGCGAGCAAGCGCTGGGCCTCGCGCCTGGCCAACGGCCTACGCCGGCGCCTGCTCAAGGACGCCACCCCGGACACCGGTTGCGGCCTGAAGCTGATCGAGCGCGCCGCCTTCCTGCGCCTGCCCTACTTCGACCATATGCACCGCTACATCCCGGCGCTGGTCCTGCGCCATAACGGACGCATGCAGGTGCATCCGGTCAACCACCGGCACCGTCGGGCCGGCACCTCCAAATACGGCAATATCGACCGCGCCCTGGTCGGCATCCTCGACCTGGTCGGGGTCTGGTGGCTGATCCGCCGCACGCGCCTCGATGCCCAGGCGCAGGAGCTCGCAGAATGACCCGGGAAACCCTTTGGCTGATCGTCGGCTTCGCCGGCCAGACCGTGTTCACCGGCCGCTTCGTCCTGCAATGGCTGTACAGCGAGTTCAAGCGGCGCAGCGTGATTCCGGTGGGTTTCTGGTACCTGAGCATGCTTGGCAGCGCCCTGCTGCTGAGCTACGCCATTTACCGCGAAGACCCGGTGTTCATCATCGGCCAGTCCTTCGGTTTCCTGGTCTACCTGCGCAACCTGCAACTGATCGCGCGCGACAAGCCGCAGGAGCCCTAGCCGATGTCCAGGTTCGCAACCGCCAGGGGCGAAGGCCTGGCCCTGGTCATCCTTGCCGTGCTGCTGATTGGCGCCGGGATCGGCTGGCGCCAGCCGATGAACGTGGATGAAGAACGCTTCCTGGGCGTCGCCCTGGAAATGCTGCAGAACGGCGACTGGTTCATCCCTCATCGTGCGGGGGAGATCTATGGCGACAAGCCGCCCCTGTTCATGTGGACGGTGGCGCTCTTCACCGTGCTGACCGGGCTGCCCAAGGTCGCTCTGTACCTGCCGGGGCTGTTGTCGGCGGCGACCATCACCGCAGTGCTCTATGACCTTGGCCGGCGCCTGTGGAACCGCCGCGTCGGACGCATCGCCGCGCTGCTGTTCCTCGCCACCTACCAGAGCTACAGCATCCTGCGCACCGGGCAGATCGACAGTTTTCTCTGCCTGTGGGTGGCCCTGGGCTTTTACGGGCTGATCAGGCATCTGTTGCTGGGGCCGGCCTGGGGCTGGTTCCATGCGGGCTGCGTGGCGATGGGCCTGGGCATCATCAGCAAGGGCGTTGGCTTCCTTCCGGCGTTGATGCTGCTGCCCTACGCCTGGGCTGTGCATCGGCGCTGGTCCGGTGTGGCGATCATGCCCGGCCAGGGCTGGCGCTGGGCACTGGGGCTGGTCTACATGCTGGGTGGCTGTGCGTTCTGGCTGCTGCCCTTGCTGGCATCGATCGCCCATGGCGGGGGTGCGGCGGAACTGGCCTACCTCAAGGAGATCCTCCTGCGCCAGACCGCTGCCCGCTACACCAATGCCTGGGACCATCGCGAGCCGTTCTGGTACTTCTTCAACAGCGTGATTCCCAAGTACTGGCTACCGCTGCTCCTGGTCCTGCCGTGGACGATACCGGCGTGGCGCCGACAACTGCGCAAGCACGACGGGCGCTTTCTGGTACTGCTTGGCTGGGTCGTGCTGGTGCTGCTGTTCTTCAGCCTGAGCAGTGGCAAGCGCAAGTTGTACATCTTCCCCGCCCTGCCCGGCCTGGTGCTGGCGATTGCGCCGGTGCTGCCGTGGGTGCTGGGGCGCTGGTTCCAGGGCCGCGCGGCGTGGCGCAAGGTGTTCATCATGCTGGCGGTGGTGTGGTTCGCCCTGTGGTTCATGCGCGGCGTGGTGGAACCCTTCAAGGAAGGGCGCAATCCCCATGAGATCCTTATGGCCGAAGCCGCCGAGGTTACCGGCGGCGCCGAGCTGGCGCTGGTGCAGTGGCGCGAGGGGCACTGGCTGTTCGCCCGGCAGCCGATCGTGCATTTCGGTTTTGCCCGCTCCACCACCGAGAACGCGCTGTTCTGGATGCGCCAGCATCCGGGTACCTTCGCCCTGCTGCCGGAGACCGGGCTGCAGCGCTGCTTCGATGTCGGCAAGGCACGCAAGCTGGGCGATACCTCGCGGGCACGCTGGTATGTGGTGGGCGGCGATGCGGATAACCGCAAGTGCGAGGCGGCGCCGCCGGATCAGGTGTACCGGTTCGCCTGGAGCCATGGCTTGGGCCGAACGTCACGCTAACCCGCGTCGCGTGTTCTATCTTGCCGGACCCACCAGGGGCGACCTGCGATACAGCGCCCGCAATGTCTCCATCGGCAACCCGGTGGTTCCCGTCAGCCACTGCATCACCGGATCGGTGGCCGGCTGCCCTTGCAGGGCCTTGTGCAGGTACGGCAGCGCAACCAGCATGCCGGGGTGGCAGCGACGCAGGAAATCCTCCAGGCGCCGGCCTTGCTCGACGATCGGCGCAAACAGAAGGCATACCCATTGCGCCTCGCTGACACCCCAGGCCTGTGAGGCGAAGTCCCCGGCCAGACGGCGCACCTGCTGCAGGTCTTCAGCCTCTCGCCAGGGTCCGAGCAGATCCTCGCGCAGGACCGCCGGCAACCCCTGGTCCTGCATTCCCGCCTCGCTGCGCTGCAGGTACAGGTCCAGGCTGTCCTGGTAACTGCCGTCCTCGATGAACTCCCTGCGCAGCCCGGCAAGGTGCATGCGCAGCAAGGGATTGCCGACTTCGCAACGGGGGAAGCCGAAAGCCCATGGGTCATGCTCGAAGCGCAACAGTTCGGTGAGCAGGCGGCCATGGCCGCAGGCCGGGTCGTAGGTCAGGTCGTCGATGGCGATGAAGCGCGGCATGCGCTGACGCGTGTCGAACCCCTTGGCCTCGGCCGTACTGTCCTGGGGCCGGGGCATGCGGTACTCGTCGCGGATCCCCGCGACCACCTCGAACAACGCCCGGGGAAAGGCTTCGACCGGCCGCACCCGCGGCACCCCGACCGCACGCATCATGCGCAGGGCAGTGGCCATGAAGCGCTTGCGCTCGCGGCCCGGCGCGCCGCTGATCAGCACATCCACCCCACCGTTCCAGGCGGCGCCGAGACGATGCAGGTCGGCGAGGTCCAGGTAATGGCGGTGGCCCAAGGCCATGCGCCCATCACCACCGGTGAGGTGCCCGGCCATCAGCACCGCGTGCCGGTCGGCCTGCTGTTGGCTGCGACAGATCGGCTGGCGCGCATCGAAGGCACGAACCTGGCCGTCCTCCAGCATCAGCAGTTCGATCCGTGGATCGTCATGCACCACCAGCGCGGCGAAGGCGCGTTCGATATTACTCAGCACCACCGTTGGCATATCACTGTGCCGCGCGGTGGCGATACGCAGGGTGAAGGTACCTGGCGAGCGCGCCGCCAGGGTCAGTTGCGCTGCGCGTAGAAAGGCCAGGCTCTGGGTGCTGTCCTGGCTGCCGGTGTGCACCAGCATCACCTTGAGCCCGCCGATGCACTCCAGGCCGCCGGCAATTACCAGCAAGCGCTGGATCAGCAGCTGCAAGGAGGCACGCTGCCCCTGGGTCATGCGTTCCAGCACCCGTTGCAACACTTGCTGATAGACATACTGCATGGCCTGGTCGTGAATCGCGCCCATATTCATTTCCCTGATAATTTTCGCAACCATTAAAAACTTGATGGCCAACCGAAAAAGTACATACGCGAAGTTCAACGTAAGTATTACCGGACGGCACAGCAACTCGATTGAAGGAAACTTCCTACGCTCCTACAAAATCAATGTGCAAGTTGTAGGGCGTCGCGATGCAACCTTCCTGCGGCCGATAGCGGGCAACGCTGCCAGGGCTGCGGCCCGGCCGGCAAATTCAACGGGCATATCTCGCTCCTTGAGACAAAGGGCAGAACAATTTCTGGTAGCGAAGAAGTACGTGTCACGTTGTGTACGGTGATTTGCGCACAACCAAAGGTAATTCTACGGACACTGCCGTACTTGCATTCCGACAGGAACAACATAGCCCAAGCCATGTCCTTAGTCCCTATAAGACTGATAGGAAATTTCTGAAATTTAAGAAAGCGATATTCACAAAAAGCCCGAGCAGATGCTCGGGCACGACAGGGAGGGTGACAACAGCAGGTATCAGGCGTCCGGCAATTGCAACACGACACGTCCGCCGCAAGGGCATTCGTCCATGTGCCGGTGGGCTTCCACGACCTGCTCGAACGGATAGACCTGGATGATCTGCGGCAGCAACTGGCGGTCTGCGGTGAACTGGTTGATATCCCGCAGCGCGCGGTGCAGGGCGACCTGGTCCTGGGTGATGCCCAGCTCCGGCTTGCCGGTGAAGTTGCTGATGCAGTGGACGAAGAACTGGATGTTCTTCTGGAACGCGGCGCAGGCCGGGAATGGCGTCTGGTTGCCACCCTGCAGGCCGTACAGCACCAGGCTGCCGCGCGGCGCCAGAACATCGCCGAGCAGCGACATCTGCGGCCCGCCGAGACCGTCGAGGACCATATCGACACCGCGGTTGTCGGTGTACTTGTTGATCTGCATGAGCAGGTCCTGCTCCTCGGTGACGATCACCTTGTCGGCACCCAGCTTGAGCAGGGGCTCGCGCTCGTCGGCCTCGCGGGTGGCGGCGATCACCTTCAGGCCCAGGGCCTTGCCCAGCTGCACGAACGACGGCCCGGCGCAGTGGCTGGCGTCGGTGATCAGCGCGGTCTGCCCGGCCCTGGCGCGAGCCAGGTCGACATAGGCGAAGTAAGCCATGAGCAACGGCGTGTAGTGCACGCTGGCCTCGATCGGGCTGAGGATGTCCGGGTAGCGGGTCAGTGCCGTGCGCGGCAGCACGATGATCTCGCCGTAGACCGGATGCTCGTTGGGGCTGGTGGCCGGAAAACTGGCGACCTTGTCGCCCACGGCCAGGTCGTCGACGCCCTCGCCCACCGCGGTCACCACACCGGCCATTTCATGGCCGATACCGACCGGCAGGCGCGCCTGGGACGGTGCCAGGTTCTGCCGCCAGAGCACGTCGTACCAACTGACGCCAATCGCCTGGACGCGAATCTGCACCTCCCCGGCAGCCGGCGCAGGCACGGGCAGCTCCTCGATCTTGAGCACCTCGGCCTGACCGAACTTGTGGAAACGGATCATGCGGGACATCGCAAACCTCGCCTAGTGAACCTCTAATGCCCTGAACTCTATCGGGGCTTTCACGGTTAGACCATCAGTGGTCATTAATAGTCGACATGCTTGTCATCGATTGGGCTCATGCTACGGTGCTTGCCGTAGACTGGCACGCAGCCATAATCTGTGCCGCAGGGTAACAGCCTTTACCCGCAGGAAGCACCCCCGCCCTACCCGCCACTGAAGCGAAGCCGATGAACCGAAACGACCTGCGCCGCGTCGATCTCAATCTATTGATCGTCTTCGAGACCCTGATGCATGAACGCAGCGTCACCCGCGCGGCGGAGAAACTGTTTCTCGGACAGCCGGCGATCAGTGCAGCGCTGTCGCGCTTGCGCACCCTGTTCGACGACCCGCTGTTCGTCAGGACCGGGCGCAGCATGGAGCCTTCGGCGCGGGCACAGGAAATCTTCGCCCTGCTCTCCCCGGCGCTGGACTCCATTTCCACCGCCGTCAGCCGCGCCGCCGATTTCGACCCGGCCACCAGCACCTCGGTGTTCCGCATCGGCCTGTCCGACGACGCCGAATTCGCCCTGCTGCCGTCGCTGCTCAAGCGCATACGCGCCGAAGCGCCGGGGGTGGTGCTGGTGGTCCGAAGGGTCAACTACCTGCTGATGCCAGGGCTGCTCGCATCCGGGGAAATCTCGGTGGGGGTCAGCTACACCGACGACCTGCCGGCCAATGCCAAGCGCAAGGTACTGCGCCGCAGCAAGCCCAAGCTGCTGCGGGCCGATAGCGTACCGGGCTCGTTGAGCCTGGATGACTTCTGCAAACGGCCGCATGCCCTGGTGTCGTTCGCCGGAGACCTGAGCGGCTTCATCGACGAGGAACTGGCCAAACTGGGGCGCCAGCGCCACGTGGTGCTGGCGGTACCGCAGTTCAACGGCCTCGGCAGTCTGCTGACCGGGACGGACATCGTCGCCACGGTACCGGACTACACCGCCGACATCCTCACCGCCGCCGGCGGCCTGCGCGCCGAGGAACTGCCGCTGGAAACGCGCACCTTCGAGCTGCACATGGCCTGGCGGGGCGCGCAGGATAACGATCCGGGGGAGAAATGGTTGAGGTCGAGGATTCAGATGTTCTTCGGGGATCCCGATAGCTTGTGACTGACTTCCACTGAAATCCATAAATCCCAATAGAATCAGTATCTTACTTACAATTCAAGTCCAATGCCGTCCGTCGTATTCCGCCCATTTCCAACGCGTCTGCGGGTATATTTTTGGGTACTTTTTCTGTTTCGAAAAAAAGTACCCGCACATGACGACTTCCCTCCCTACGCCTGGACTGCGGCGAAAACTCAGCGATGCTTTCCTGCGCGCCATTGCCGAACCCGGCAAGTACGCTGACGGCGAGGTGCCCGGTCTGTACCTTCATGTCCAGGCCTCGCAGAAGTCGAACAAGCCTGCTGCTAAATATTGGCGGATGAGGTATCGCCTGCATGGTAAGGAGAACGTGTACGCAATCGGCCGTTATCCCGACATTGGCTTGAAAGACGCCCGCGACCTGGCCCGAGCCGCGCGCCAGAACGTATCCAATCTCGTGGCCCCATTGAAGGCCAAACGCAAGAAAATCGCCGAGCAGTTACTCAACGAAGAGCGCACATTCAGTTACGTGGCCGAACAATGGCTGGCCTTCAAATCGCACGACCTTGTGAGCAAATCCCTCGCGGGCTTTCGCGGCGCTTTGAACAACCACATCCTACCCACAATCGGTAGCATCCCTGTCAGCGAGATCAAGCTAGATCACATCATCGAAATCATCGCTACCCTGCGCCGCGCACGCACACTGGCCATGGCAAAGCGCGTGCGTACCATCATCCGCGCCGTCCTCGGCTTTGCCGAGGGTCGTGGCTGGGTGGAGCGCAACGTGGCCCTGAGCAACACCGAAGAGCTTAAGGTTCGCCATGTGGTGACCAGCAATCCAGCGATCGAACGACCAGCCGATTTGGGTCACTTTCTGCTGCGCCTGGATCAATTAAGCCCAAGCAGTGTGAGCACAGCGATGCGCTTGCTGGTTATGCTGCCCGTTCGCCCTGGCGAGCTGGTGAAAATGCGCTGGGAAGACGTCGATCTAGTCAGCGCCGATTGGCGTTATATAGTTGGGAAGACCCGCCATCTGGACAAGAGCAAACACATCGTGCCACTGCCCGAGCAGGCCCTTGTGCTGTTGCGTGAGCTCCATGAACGGCGAGTTGTGGATGAGGCGGGCAATGGCTGGGTCTTTGTCTCACCGGTCTATCCGGGCTACCCAATTGACGCTACGTCCTTGGCCAAGGCCTATCAGCGGATATGGCCGGACTACCCCATCACCGCGCACGGATTCCGCGCCACCTACCGCACTATCGCCCACGAGCATTTGGGGGTCGATCCGATTGTATTGGAGTTGTCTTTGTCACACCGCATGCCGGGCGCGCTGGGCGCGGTTTACGCGCGCGCCCAACTGCTGCCACAGCGCCGAGAGGCCGCGCAGCAATGGACGGATTATTTGGATCGGTTACGTCACAATGCAACGCTTGCCGCGAGCAATGACTGACTTATCTGTTCAATGATGCCAACAAGTCACAGGTGTTCAGGATGAATATGAAGCGGGAAACGAGACTCGTATCTGGCGTCCTACCCATTGAAAAATAAGGTTTTTCATAAATCCCAGATTCGGGACTGGCCTCAATTGTGTACTTATCCGGATGGGATAGCAACGCGGCGTCGATCAACGTACAGCTAGTAAATGTTTCAATTTGATTGATCCAACATGTCAAGGATACTCAGCCTCGTACCTCATCCCAACGAATAAGGCACCAAGGCTGGACAAGCTAAGTCACCGACTCACCCCTCATCATTGATCCAGCGCACGAAGCGCTGCAGCGGATTGAAACCATCGTGCGGCAGGCCGGCCTCGATGCCCGCCGAGCCACCGATGTTGACCACCCGCTGCGCACCCGCCGATGCCAATGCATCACGCAGCAGCGCCTTGCGCTCCGGCGGATAGACGCCCACGGTCTGGGTGGCGATGTTCACATGGCGGATGGCGTCGCGCAGGTCGTTGACCTGCACCACGTTGACGATCTTGCCGTCGGGATGGAAATCCACCGGGTCCTCGGAGCGGATCACCAGCCCTTCCCCGCCATAGCCGCCCCACACGCGATAAGCCGGCGCCAACATGCGCAGGCCATCGATCTCGTCGCGCAACCCGCCGGGCACCCTGGGGCCGATGGCCGATGCCGTGGGCCGCTCGACGTTCATGCGCTGCTGCAGCAAGGCGCAGTAGCGGTCGACCTGCTCGGTCGTGCCCTCGATGAACTGGAAGCGACTGGAGGCACAGGCCTGCTGGTTCATCAGGGTGGCGTCAAACGCCGCACGGTCGGCGACGCTTTCCAGGACCTGCTGCGAGGCGAACACCTCGCGACCGATGAAGGACACCGAGGTCTTCGGATCGAATGACACCAGTTCGAAGCCCGGGCCGATGTATTTGCTGACGCTGCGGATGGCGCTGTCGCCACCCCAGGCCACCACCTTGTCGAAGTACTGCGGGCGGAACAGGGCACTCTCGACCTGCTCGTCGCCACCGCGCCAGTACGCCGCCGAGAACGAGCGGGTCAAGGGGTGGCCCGGCGCTACGCTGGCCATCCCGCGCAGGATGGCGGGTGCGGTGAACAGGTCGTTGGAGGGCAGCTTGAGCAGGTGCACGCCCTTGGTCAGCGCACCGCGGACCACGGTCAGGGCGGACACCCCCGGTGCATTGCCGGCGACGATATGGATCAGCCGGGGCGGGAACGCCCGGACGCGGGTCGGGCGGCCACTGGGGGCGTCATCCACCAGGCGCCAGCCATCGATCACGTCCGCGCCGCCCAGCTCCGTGCGCAACTGGAACTCCAGCCCGGCACGGTTGAACGGCGCGCCGATGTTTTCGTAGGAGAACTCCATGATGTTGCGCGGCAAGGTGCCCGTCTTCAGCGAGTGTTCCAGTGCCTCGGCCACCAGCCCCTGGGGGTCGGCCTTGAGCCATTGCCCGGTCTGCTCCAGCACGTCGATGATTTCGCTGACCGGGGTATCGAACGCAGGCCCGGGCTTGTCGCGGGTCCACACCAGCTTGTCGAGTTCCAGGCGAGGGGTGGCGAAGCGCGCAGCGCTCGGGCCGTACTCGCATTCGCCACCGGCGATCGCCTCGCCCTTGATGACGTGGTGGACCGGGGTCGGAACAGCCTGGTTGGCAAGGGAAGTGGTCATTCTGCAAGCGCTCCACGGATATAGGCGTCGAGGGTTCCGGCACAGCCGATGTGATCGTCCTGGCCGATCTGGGCGAAACGGCTGATGTTGTCCAGCAGGGTCGGGCCATGGCGGCCACAGGGGCAGGTCTCGGAAAAGTCGAGGGTGACCTTGTCACCGGTGATCACCCCGCCCCAACGCCCTTCGAAGAGCAGGTCGAGGAAGGCGAAGCGGCCGATGGCCTGGCCTTCGGCATCGGCATCCGCCGGCCCGAGCAGGCGCTCGCCCGCCTCGTCGGTAACCAGCCAGATCAACCCGGGCGCACGGTGATAGCGCCCCGCCTCGCAGCGCGGCATCAACTGGGCGAGCTCGGTCATGCCGTAGGCCGCCGGGCGGATGACGTCGCCGTAGAAGCGCGCCACCTGCTCCTTGTAGTCCTCCGGCAGCGGCACGCCCTTGATCCCGCCGCCGGCCTGGACGATGGTCTGCGGGTGGAACTCGCCGTCGCCGATGCCACGTTCGCGGGCGCACTGGATGATCATCATGTGCTGGGACCACAGCCCGGTAATCATGATCGGCTCGTGGCGGTGATCGAGGATGAGCTCGGCGAGCTTGCGCATGTCCGCCGCACCCTTGAGCGCCTGGGCCTTGGCGTGTTCCTCGAATGCCTTGATCTCCTCGGGCAAGGCGCTGCCCTCGGCGATCGCCTTGCGCATCGCGGCGCCGCGACTGACCTCGGAAATGAGCAAGGGTTCTTCGGTCAGGGCATGCATGGCGCCTGGCTTGCCCCAGTTGATCCGCCCGATCTGCGCGGACTCGATCGCGCTGTTGTAGCCCTTGATCGGGCCCAGCCAGAACAGCGGCCGATTGGGCTCGGACCGCACATGGGGCCAACCGGTGGCGTGCTTGAAGTGAAGGGTCTTGTTCTGCTGGTCACCCTGGGTCTGGTTGAGAAACGAACATTTGCCGCTGGAGCCGCTGGTGGCCAGCGGACGATGGCCGGCGGCATAAAGCCGGTCGAGCCATTCGTCGATGTTGCGCACGCCGCTGACATCGACGTTGCCGAGGTCGGCGACCGACAGCGTTTGCATCCATTGCAGCAGGCGGTCCCAGCGGTTGTTGTCGATGAAGGATTGCGGATAGGACTTGTAGACGGTGTGGGCGAACAGCAGCGGCACCAGGTCCTCGAGCCGCTCGATCCGGCTGATACCGGCTTCCTCGGCGCGGTGGCGCAGCAGGGGAATCTGCTGGAGGCGTTCTTCGAAGAGTTCCTGGGCGGCCCGGACCTGAAGTGCATGCACCTGGTCGGCGGGCTGGTCGAATGCGACATCGGGGTCGAGAATCTGGGCCAGCAGTTGCTTGCGTAGGGAGGTCATTGCTAGTTTTCTCCGCATTATTCTTATATGTGAACATCGTTTTGTTTTCCGCGAGAAATTAATAGACCTATTGCGCTGCCACGTCAACGCCCGGGAAAAATTTCATGAATGTCGTCTCATGTAATACATTCGGGAGCACCGGGGTGAGTCCCGAGCTTTTCACTCATCGAACCCTGCACAAGCGAGCGAAGATATGTCAGCAAACACTAACCAATCCCGACAGCTTGCCGGCTTGCTGGGCGCCCTGGCTGACGCGACGCGGCGCGGCCTGTTCGAATCGCTCGCCAAGGGGCCGTGCTCCGTGGGCGAACTGACGCAGCGCACGACGGTTACGCGCTCGGCCGTTTCCCAGCACCTGAAGGTGCTCAAGGACGCCGCGCTGGTGCAGGAGACCCGCAAGGGCCAGCAGCACATCTACGCCGTCAGCGCCAACGCCCGGGCCTTGCTGCTGCAACTGAGCGGCTATGCCCTCGATCTCGGCAACCAGGCGAGCGCATCGACCCACGCCGCGCCCCCCGGGCCCGCCACGGAAACGCCAGGCCATGCCGGTGCGGCTGCGGATGACGTGGGCTGGGGCGCCCTTAGCGAGGAGGTCGAGCCCCGGAACGTGGGGCTGGTGGCGCGGGTTTACATTCTCGGCGAGCGGATGCAAAGGCTGTTCATCCAGACCGCCGCGAAACACCGCCTGAACGTGGGCGAGGCGATGATGCTGGGGACCTTGAAGCGACTCGGCAGCGAGACCGCCTGCACCCCCACCCAGCTGGGCCAACTGTCGTTGATTTCACTGCCCGGCATCGCCAAGCGGCTCAATCGCCTGGAAGCGCTCGGCCTGGTGGAGCGGCTCGTCGATGCGCGAGATCGGCGCTCCGTGCGGGTGCGCCTGACCGCCGGCGGGCGGGAGGTGTTCCAGGCCATCAGCCAGGAGCAGTTCGGGTGCAATTACGCCGCGTTCCATCGGCTGTCGAGCGAACAGCAGGGCCAGTTGGACGAGTCGGTGCGATTGCTCCTGAAGAGCATGCCGGAGCCCACCTGAGCGCACCCCGGCGACATGTTTGATAACAAATCCGCCGCCGCGGATTGACGCCCTTCCCTCCCGCCCCGCAGCGCTTGCTCCAAGCTACAGTCCTTGGGCATCTATTTGAATTAATTGATTTTATCTTCCTTTCCCGACAGCGTTCAGGCCTCTGCGACAGGGGCTGTGCACGCCTGTATGAAACGCGCGTATGAAATAAATGCCGACGCATCCGCAGCGCTCGCTTGTGCTGCGACGGGTTTATTTATATATACTCGGCGTACACCTATCTGAACGCAGTTCATGATTTTGCTCTACCCGTAACAGCAGATGGGCACCGCTTCGCGTGATCACAACTACAAGAAATGAGGACACCCAATGCAGCGCAAGTGCAGACCAATCGCCCTCGCCTCGACGGCCGCGCCCCTCTCGGCCGCCCTCTTCGGCTTTTCCGTCCTATGGGCCAGCCAGGCGAGCGCGTTCAGCATCGACACCGGCAATCCCGACCTGAGCATGAGCCTCGACACCACCGTGCGCTACAACCAGGGATGGCGGGTTTCCGGGCGCGACAAGGCGATCGCCAACAACGTCAGCTTCGACGAAGGCAACTACCTGTTCGATAAAGGCGACGTCATTCTTTCGCGCCTGGACCTGTTCACCGAGTTCGACCTGAACTGGCAGGACAAGTACGGCCTGCGGGTCAGCGGTGCCGGCTGGTACGACCACAATTTCCCGGACGACAGCGAAAGCGCTCCAGGCCTGCAGGCCCAGGCCAACTACCGCAACAACAAGTACTCCAGCGTGGTGCGCCGCTACTACGCCGGCCCGTCCGCCGAATTCCGCGACTACTTCGTCTGGGGCAACTTCAACATCGGCTCCACCGACCTCAACCTCAAGGCCGGCCGCCTGGCCTGGCTGCCTGGCGAGTTCCTGTTCGGCAACGGCAGCAGCCTGTCGTACTCGATGTCGCCCAACGACGGCCTGCTCAGCGACCTGAGCCCGGGCGCCTCGGCCAAGGAAACCGCCCTGCCGATCGGCCAGGTCGCGGCGACCTGGCAACTGCTGCCCGAGCTTTCGGTGATGTTCCAATACACCTACGAATTCGAGCCGTCACGCGTCTCCGAAGGCGGCACCTACTTTGCTGTCAGCGATGGCGCGCTGCGCGGCCCCGATTTCCTGGCGCCGGGCGTGGGCCGTCGCGACGCGATCGAAGGCGACAACGGCGACATCGCCGTGGGCCTGCGCTGGTCGCCGGAATGGGCCAGCGACTCCAGCTTCGGGCTCTGGTACCGCAAGTTCGACGACAAGTTCGCGAGCTGGTCCAACCAGGTAGTCGTCGCCTCCGCCACCGACCGCTATGCGCGCGCGGTGCACGCCAAGGACATCGAGCTGTACGGCCTGACCTGGAACGGCGTGTACAAGTCCGTCGGCCTGGGCGCCGAGGTCAACTACCGCACCAACATGCCACTCAACTCCACCGGCGCCTTCCTCGCCATCGGCCAACCCGAGCCCGACCTCGAAGGCGCCCGCGGCGACACCGTGCATGCGTTGCTCAGCGGCGCGGTGACCATCAACAAGAACCCGCTGTTCGACAGTGGCTCCATCGCCGCGCAGCTCGACTACACGCACCTGGTGAAGGTCACCGACAACAAGGGCATGTTCAACGCCAGCGAGAGCGAAGGCGGGTCCGTCGCCGGCCGTTGCGCCGACAAGGAATTGCTGCGTGGCTGTTCCACCCGCAATGCCGCAGCCTTCAGCGTCTCCTTCACCCCGACCTGGCAGCAGGTGCTGCCCAGCGTCGATGTGTCCTTCCCGCTGTTCCTGACCTACGGCCTGTACGGCAACCCGGCGGCCAACAACGCCGGCATCCCGCCCGAGGACTCCTACCTGGTAAAACTCGGGCCTCGCCTCGAATACTTCTCCGGCGCGATGAAGCATCAGTTCGACCTGGCCTACACCCACCGCGACGGCCGTACCGGACGGATCGGCGGCGCCGAGCAATTCAGCGGCCTGGCCTTCCTGCACGACCGCGACACCTTGATCCTCACTTATCAAACCGCGTTCTGATGGGAGCTTGAACATGAATTTCCGAAATGCAGTGTTGACCGCCACCGTCCTGGGCGTCGGTGCGGTTCATGCCGTCCAGGCGGCCGATGTCGCCGACCTGGGCAAGAGCCTGACGCCCTGGGGCGCGACCGTCGCCGGCAACGCCGCGGGCACCATCCCGGCCTACACCGGTGGCCTGCCCACCTCGACCCGTCCTGCCGGCTTCGAGGCGGACTCGGGCTTCTGGACCAACCCCTATGCCGATGACAAGCCGCTGTACGTCATCACCGGCAAGAACGTCGACCAGTATGCCGAGCAGTTGTCCGAAGGCACCAAGGCGCTGCTCAAGCGCTTCCCCGAGACCTACAAGGTCACCGTCTATCCCAGCCGGCGCAGCGCCAACTACCCGGATTGGGTCAACCAGAACAGCATCGCCAACGCATCTCGCTGCAAGACCATCAATGACGGCGTGTCAGTGGAAGGTTGCTTCGGCGGCATCCCCTTCCCCCTTCCCAAGAGCGGCAACGAGGTGGTGTGGAATGCCCAGTTGCACTACAAGGGCGAGTCGGTGCTGACCAGCGGCCAAGGCTGGTACGTGGACGCCAAGGGCAGCAAGGTGCTCACCGCCGGCGTGCAGAACCGCGGTGAGTCGCAGTACTACAACAAGTCCCTCGACGCCGCGACCTTCGCAGCCAATGGCCTGTACCTGACGCAGTTGAACATCTACAACGCCCCGGCGCGCAACGTCGGTGAAGGCAACCTGCTGAAGTACTACGTCGATCCGGTGAAGAACCCGAACGCGTCCTGGAGCTATTCACCCGGCCAGCGCCGGGTAAGACGCTCGCCGGATGCCGAGTACGACTTCCCGGTCGCCACCTCCGGCGGCGCCATGCTCTACGACGAGATCTACATGTTCTCCGGCAAGCAGGACCGCTACGACTTCAAGTACCTGGGCACCAAGGAGATGATCATCCCGTACAACAACTACGACTGGATGAAGGCGACCCCGGACCAGTTGCTGGCTCCCAACCACCCGAACCCGGACGTGATGCGCTGGGAGCTGCACCGGGTGCATGTAGTCGAAGCGACCCTCAAGCCCGGCATGCGTCATGTCCAGCCCAAGCGTCGCCTGTATTACGACGAAGACATCCTCGCCGCCGGTATGTCCGACGCCTGGGACTCTTCGGGCAAGCTGGCCAAGGCGATCTACACCCCGTCCTACCAGTTGTATGACCATCAGATCCCGCATGCCTCGTCGTACTGGATGTACGACTTCGCCACCGGCGTCTACTACCACTCCTCCATCGTGGGTGCCGCCAAGGGGCTTCGCGTCAGCGAGAAGCTCCAGCCCGATTCGTTCTTCACCCCCGAATCGCTCGCGCGTCAATCCCAACGCTGATGCACAGGGGCCTGCGCCAGGCGGGCCCCCTCGCCACCCTGGAAGAACGTTATGAAATCACTGACTCGGGGGCTGGCTCTGAGCGTCGCCCTCTGTGCAACCCTCGATGCCACGGCATTCACCGATCCGCTGGACCAGCCGGCGCGCCTCTCCGAGCGCGCCGTTCGCTCTGCGCTCTACGGCCTGACGGCCTCCGCCAGCACGCACGTCGTGGCCGTGGGCCCGCGCGGCCATATCCTCCATTCCGACGACGGCGGGGACCACTTCCTGCAAAGTGAAGTGCCGCTGAGCAGCGACCTGGTCAGCGTCTGCCTGGTGAACGGAACCCTGGCCTGGGCGGTCGGCCACGACGGCGTCATCCTGCACAGCACGGATGGCGGCAGCACCTGGACGCGCCAGCTCGATGGCCGCCAGCTGGGCCCGCTGGCCGTCGAGCACTACGCCCGCCTGCCCGCCACGACGCCCGGCCTGGACCGCGCCAAGGAATACGCTGCCGCGCTCGCGGCGGACGGGCCGACCAAGCCGCTGTTCGACATCTATTTCGAAGACGCGACCCACGGCTGGGCCGTGGGCGCCTACAACCTGATCCTGCACACCGAAGACGGTGGCCAGCACTGGGTACCATGGATGGAGCGCACCGAGAACCCGGACGAGTATTCGCTGCACGCCATCCGCAACATCGCCGGGCAAATCTACGTGGCCGGCGAGTTCGGCCTGCTGCTGCGCCTGGAGCGCGACAGCCAGCGCTTCATCAAGCTGCAGACGCCCTACACCGGCTCCTTCTTCGGCATCACCGGCGACCAGGCCAGCCTGGTGGTCTACGGCCTGCGCGGCAATGCCTGGGCCAGCAACGACCAGGGCAGCACCTGGCGCCAACTACAGACCCACACCGCCAATGCCATCAACGCCGGGACCCTGCTGGCCGATGGACGACTGGCCCTGGCGACGTCCGCCGGCGAACTGCTGGTGGGTGACCTTCAAAGCGGGTCGCTGCAGCTGCAACCCCGCTCGCCGGCCACGCCGGTCTACGGGCTGTCACCGACCGCCAGCGGCCTGCTCACCGTCGGCCCGGACGGGGTGAAGCGCCTGTCGCTGGAGCACGCGCCGCTGTAGCAGCTGGCCACTGTCAGCGCACGTACCTGCCTTCAAAACGAGAGACCGCCCGATGGCCATGAACCACGACCAACATAACAACAGATACCCCGTCATCACGCGACGCGAGGACTTCGACGAAGCCACCGGCAACCCGTTCGAACGGCTGATCTTCAATCACAGGTTGCTGATCATCGTCCTGATCACCCTGGTCTCGGCGCTGCTGGGCTGGCAGGCGACCCGGCTGGTGGTCAACGCCAACTTCGACCGGATGATCCCCAGCTCGCACCCCTACATCCAGAACTTCTTCGACAACCGCAACGAGCTCGGCGGGCTGGGCAACAGCCTGCGCATCGTGGTGGAAAACACCCAGGGCGATATCTTCGACCCGGCGTACCTGCAGACCCTGCGCGAGGTGAACGACGCGCTGTTCCTGATCCCCGGCTTCGACCGACCGTGGATGAAGTCGCTGTGGACCCCGATCCTGCGCTGGACCGAGGTCACCGAGGAGGGCATGCGCGGTGGTCCGGTGATGCCCGACCAGTTCGACGGTTCTGCGGCGAAACTCGACGAGTTGCGCATGAACCTGAATCGCTCGGGCGCGGTCGGGCGGGTGGTGGCCAACGACTACAGGTCGAGCCTGGTGGTCGCGCCACTGCTCGACCGCTACGCCGACAGCGGCCTGCCGATCGACTACAAGGCACTGTCGCAGAGCCTCGAGGAAAAGATCCGCAGCCAGGAACGAGAAGGCATCCGCATCCACATCGTCGGCTTCGGCAAGCTGGTCGGCGACATGATCGACGGACTGGGGCGGATCGTCGCCTTCTTCGGGATCTCGGCGCTGATCGCCACGGTGTTCGTCCTCGCCTACACGCGCTGCCTGCGCAGCACCCTGATGCTGGTGGTGGTGTCGATCCTGGGGGTAGTCTGGCTGCTCGGGCTGATGCACCTGGCCGGCTTCGAGCTCGACCCCTACACGGTGCTCGTTCCCTTCCTCATCTTCGCCATCGGCCTGTCCCACGGGGCACAGAAGATGAACGGCATCATGCAGGACATCGGCCGCGGCACGCACCGCTACGTGGCCGCGCGCTACACCTTCCGGCGCTTGTTCATGGCCGGGCTCACCGCCCTGCTGGCCAACGTCGTGGGCTTCGCCGTGCTGGTCATCGTCGACATCCCGGTGATCCGCGACCTGGCGCTGACCACCAGCATCGGCGTCTCGGTGCTGATCTTCACCAAGCTCATCCTGATCCCGGTCCTGCTCTCCTACACCGGCGTCAGCGCCAAGGCCGCCGAGCGCTCGTTGCGCGAGCAGGAGGGCGCGTCGGGGCCGAGCACCCCGGTCTGGTCGTTCCTCAGCCGTTTCACCGAGCGCAAATGGGCGGTGGGTGCGCTGCTCTGCGCCGCCGGCCTGACCCTGGTCTCGCTGCTGGTGCGCCATGACCTGCAGATCGGCGACCTCAGCGCCGGTGCCCCGGAACTGCGCGCCGATTCGCGCTACAACCGCGACGTCGCCTACCTGACGGCCCACTACGGGCTGTCGACCGACCAGTTCGCGGTGATCGTCAAGACCGCGCCGAATGTCTGCGACCGCTTCAGCAACCTGGTCGAGGCGGATCGCCTGGGCTGGGAGCTCAGCCACGTGCCGGGGGTGCAGTTCACCGAGTCCTTCGCCACCCTCACCCGCCAGGGTGTAAGCGGCACCTACGAGGGCTACTACAAATGGAACAGCATCATTCGCGAGCCGCAATCCCTGGGCTTCGCCGCCTCCCGGGTGCTGATCAACAACCCGGACTCGCTCAATCCCGCCTGCTCGGTATTCCCGGTGATCGCCTACCTGGAAGATCACAAGGCCGATACCCTGTCGGCGGTGCTGGAGCGGGTCGAAGCTTTCGCCGCGGAGCACGACAGCGATGAGGTGCAGTTCCTGCCCGCAGCCGGCAGCGCGGGCATCGAGGCGGTGACCAACATCGTAGTGAAAACCTCGTTCTACAAGATGCACGCCCTGCTCTATGTCGGCGTCGTGCTGCTCTGCTTCATCACTTTCCGCAGCTGGCGCGCAGTGATCGTGGCGGTCATCCCGTTGCTGATCACCTCCTTGCTGTGCGAAGCGCTGATGGTCTGGCTCGGCATCGGGGTGAAGGTCGCAACCTTGCCGGTGATTGCCCTGGGTGTTGGCGTCGGAGTCGACTACGCGCTCTATCTGCTGTCGGTGCAGCTAGTGGTGCAGCGCGGCGGCGCCAGCCTGAAGGAAGCCTACCAGGCCTCCCTGCAGTTCACCGGCAAGGTGGTCGCGCTGGTCGGCCTGACCATGGCCGCCGGCGTGATCACCTGGGCCTGGTCGCCGATCAAGTTCCAGGCCGACATGGGCATACTGCTGGCCTTCATGTTCATCTGGAACATGCTTGGCGCGCTGATCCTCATCCCGGCGCTGTCCTGCTTCCTGCTCAAGCGCCCTGCCGCCAGCGGGCCGTCGGCGTCCGCGCCGGCGAGCACGGCGAGTCGCACGGCAGCACAGGCCGGTACGCCTTCAACGGTGTAGGAAGCGAGGTCTTTGGCCCCTGCAATGCAGGGGCTTTTTATTGCGTGGGCGATGGGGGGTGCGCAACGCCAAGTGCCAGACAAACAAAAGCCCCCGCAAGCACTGCTTGCGGGGGCTTTCGCGTATGCCAGCCGGTAGTGCCCTCAGCTAACCAGGAAACCACCATCGACAGCCAGGAGTTGCCCGGTAACATAACGCGACGCAGGGCTGGCGAAGAACAATGCGGCGTTGGCGATATCCTCCATCTCGCCCATCCCGCCCAGCGGCACGCGCCCTGGGCCCAGGATAGGACCTTTCAACTCGATCGCCGCCGAGGCCGCACGTGCCCCCGGCGTCGGGATGCCGCCCGGCAGCACGGCATTCACCCGCACACCCTCGGGACCGAACTCCAGGGCCGCCGTGCGGGTCAGGCTGTTTACCGCGGCCTTGGTGGCGTTATAGGTGACGTTGTGGTGCACCACCGCCTGCTGGGACGATACCGACGAGATGTTCACGATGGCCCCGCCACCGGCGGCCTTCATATGGGCAATCGCCTCGCGCATGCACAGGAAGGTGCCGCGCAGGTTCACCGCCTGCAACTTGTCCCAGAAGGCCACATCCACTTCCAGGAACGGCCGTTTCGGAAAGATCGCCGCATTGTTGACCAGCACATCGACCCGGCCGAAGGTGGCGAGGGTGGCATCGAACAACACGCTGACATCCGCTTCGCTGGACACATCGACCTTGATCGCCAGCGCCTGGCCCCCGCCCGCCTTGACCGAAGCGGCCACCGCCTGGGCGGCTTCGATATCTAGGTCAGCAATCACCACGCTTGCCCCTGCAGTTGCATAGGTTTCGGCAATGCAGCGGCCAATGCCTGCCGCAGCCCCAGTCACGACCGCGACCTTGTCATCCAGACGGAAGACATCCAGCGTGCTCATACTCGGTTCCTCTTGTAGAAATGCAATGGGTCAGCGAGGCAAGCGCCGGCGCAATCAGGGTTCGTCGATCCAGCGGCACAGGCCCGTGGCCAGCTCCGGGGTCGTCAGTTCCACGAAGTAGCCGAGGGCCTGCAGGGTATCCAGGTGAAGGATGCTCGAAGGAGCATCCGGCGCGGCGTCGAGCAGGGGGTGAAAGCACACCTCGCTGCCCGCCGGACGCTGGTTCATGTCATCGGTGATGTAGCCCAGGTGGAAGATGCCTTCGCCGCGCTGCTCGAGCCATTCCCGAGCGGTGCTGTCGCCGATGCCCGGCGCGACCATCTCCAGGTATAGGTCGCCCCAGCGCGCGAACGCATTGGCGTTGGCGATGTGCACCGTGCGGCCGCGGTACCAGGCGTGGTAATTGGTATCCAGGCGCTTGAAGGGCCCCAGGCCGAGCATGTCGCGGTAATGCTGCATGCCGGCCTCGATGTCGCGCACCACCACGCCGATCTGGTAAAGCCGCCCGTGCACGCCCATGTCAGGCTTGCGCTTGGCGGGTGCCGGTCCGGGAGGGTGCTTCCCCCCTCGCCACTTCGTCGCCATCCTTCGGATAGCGCCCCATCAGCAGGTAAGCCAAGGCCGCGGTGACGAACAGGCCTGCGGCCACCGCGAGGGCGCCATCGTAGTTACCGGCATGGTCGAACGCCTGGCCGATCAGCGAACCGCAGACGGCCACGCTGGTGGCGATGAAGAACACGCTCAGGCCGTAGATCGAGGCGTAGGAGCGCATGCCGAAGTAGCGGGCGATCATGAAGGCGACGATGTCGATCTCGGCGCCCTGCCCCAGGCCCAGGAGGATCAGGGCAAGGATGGCCAGGCCCGGGCTGATCTCGCCTTGCATCAGCACCAGGCACCCCAGCGCCGGCCCAAGGGTGAAGATGCAGGCCACCAGCGGCGCCCAGAAGCGATCGACGAGAAAACCGCTGACCAGCGCGCCGGCCAGCGCCGACAGGCCGACCAGGCCGATGGCGGCCGCCGCGTCTACCGCCGTCAGGCCCTTGCCCACCAGCAACGGCTGGAGCTGGCTGAGCAACGCGACGATGGGCGCGTAGTGCAGGGCCGAGGCCACGCAGATCAGCAACACCTTCCAGTTACCTAGCAGCCTGAGCAGGGACGGTCGAACCGCAGAATCGCCGCTTTGCCGGGAAACGGGTTGCAGGCTCTCCCCACGCAGCCAGATCCACGCGCTGGGCAGCGCCAGCAGCAGGATCAGCGTCGCCAGGGCGACATAGCCCATGCGCCAGCCATAGCCACTGATGATCGCGAAGACCACCGACGGCAGGATCGCCCCCGACAACGCCAGGCCCGAGCGCGTGAGTGCCAGGGCAAGACCGCGGGACTGCTTGAAGGCGCCGCTGACCACCCGGGTGAAACTCAGCCCGGTGGTGGTGACGCCGACGACGCTGAGGAAGGCATACAGCAGGTAGTACAGGGGCAACGAGCCTTGCAGCAGGGCCAGCAGGCAATAGGCGAGCGCGGTCAGGCACAACCCGCCCAGGAGCACCGGGCGGACCCCACGCTGGTCGATCAGGCGGCCCAGCGCCGGCGAGACCAAGGCCGCGAGCAGGCTGGCGTTATGGGCCAAGGCGATTTCCCCGCGGCTCCAGCCGAAGGCTTCCTGCATGGGCGCGACGAACAGGCTGGACAGTGAAGGCCAGACCGAAAAGGACACGGCGGTGCCGATCAATGCCGCGGTGCCGATCCGCCAGTGCTGGCGGATCTCGCTCATTCGCGAGCGGTGTTCGCCGTGCGCGTTAGCCTGTGTCATGGTCATTTCCTTCCTGTCCCAAGTGCAGCCGCGGCCACGCGTGGTGTTCACCGACGGCTTGTTATTGTTATCGACGCACCAGTAAGGTAGCGCATATTAATGAACGACGTTCACGAAAATAAACACCCGACATAGCCATTGTCAACGCGCACGCAGGCGAAAGCCCGCCACGACCCAGGCAGTGCGAGGCCGGAACACGAGTCGACAGGGGGCGATGGCGTGGCGCCGTGCGCGCGATAGCCTCGCGCGCCAGGGCGGTCAGGGCGGGGAAAGCGTCATGTCAGACGGCGCAGGTCAGCATGTTGCCGGCGTACTCGCGCTCGATGGCTTCCAGGTAGGCGGTCAGGGCACGGGGTGCTTCTTCGGTGAAGACGCCCCAGGAGCTCTGGTCGTCGCCGGGCACTTCCCAGAGTAGGAAGCCCATCGGCAGGCGGTACAGGGCCTGGGCCGATTGACGGAGCTGCGCCTTGCTGGCCTGGGGCATGCGCAGGGTCAGGACCTTCTCGTACAGCGCCAGCAAGCCCAGGTTCACCACCGAGCCGTTGCGGGTATTGAACCGGGCCTCGTTCCAGAGGATGCGGACCTCGGGATTCTTCTGCACGTATTCGATGTTCAGCGAATGCAGCTCGAGCATGACCGTGCGCGGCGGCCACTCGATCCACTGGCGATCCGGCACCGACTCGAGCTTCTCGAGGATCTTCCCGCCGCCTTCGACATGGCGCACCACCAGCGCGTCGATGACCGCCTGCTTGTCGGCGAAGAAATGGTAAAGCGAGCCGATCGAGGTCTTCGCCTCCTGCGCCAGGCCGTGCATGGTGAAGTTGGTGCTGGAGTTCTTCACCAGCAAGCGGGCACAGGCATCAAGGATGATCGACACGCGCAACTCGCCGCGGCTCTGGGCCGGCGTGCGCTTGCGCGTTCTCGAATTGGGCATGCTCATTGGTTCACTGCTGGCCTTGGCGGCTGATCGACGCGTGCTTATAGCATTCCCGGCGGATTCAACTCAAATCCTGCACACCGGCGGCCTGGCGCCCGGGCGCCAGGTCCACGGGCGGCATTCGCTCACAATGCCAGTGCCTGGCGCACCGCCTGGGCGATCGGCAACAGTGGATCCTCCTCGACAGAAGTGGGGTTGAACAGGCGGTTATGACAGATCGCGACCGCCAGGTTCAGGTCCGGATCGGCCCAGCCGATGGAGTTGCCCTGGCCCGGATGGCAGATCGCCCTGGGGTTGCCGACGCAACTGACCGGTGGGTGCGCGCCGCCGAACCAGAAACCGCCCTGGGTGATGGGAATGGGGAAGCCGAACATGACCGGGTCGGGCTCCTCGCTGTTGGCCCGCGGCTGGCCCAGCATGGCGACCCGCTCGGCGCTCAGCAGGCGCACGCCGTCCAGCTCGCCGCCGTTGGCCAGGAAGGCCCAGAAGCGCGCCTCGGAGCGCGCATTGAAGATGCCCCCTACCCCGGCGACCTCGGCCCGGCGCACGTCGGCCCGCTCGAACACCTCCGGCACCAGCGCCACCTGTTCGGGCATCGAGGCCAGGAACAGCGGCGGCAGGTACTCTGGCGCAACCGCGACCATGGCATTGACCTGGCGCGCGATACGGGGCTCCACCGCGTCGGGGATGCCGATCCACAGGTCGTCGATGCCAAGGGGCGCGGCGATCTCCTCGCGGACGAAACGCCCCAGCGAACGCTGCCGGGGGTCTGCACGGCGGACCAGTTCGCCGACGATCCAGCCAAAGGTCATGGACAGGTACAGGGTCTGGCTGCCGGGCTCGGCCAGTGGCTCGAGGTTGGCGATGGCCTGGGTCATCCACGTCCAGTCGCACAGGCGCTCGGGGGTGACATCGGCCGGCATCTGCGGCACGCCGGCGCGGTGGGTCAGGACATGGCGCACCGTGGTCGCCGCCTTGCCGTTGGCGGCGTACTCGGGCCAGTAGCGGCTCACCGGCGCGTCGTAGTCGATATGCCCGCGCTCGGCCAGGACATGCAGGGCCGTGGCCGCCACCGCCTTGGTCACCGAATAGACGTTGAACAGGGTATCGCCGTCGACCGGGCGACCGCTGGCCGGATCGGCGCTGCCGCTCCAGGCATCGACCACCAGCTTGCCGTCCAGGTAGGCGGCCACCTGCACGCCGACTTCGCCGCCGGCGCCGGTGGCTTCGTCCAGGGCCTTCTGCACGATGGCCTGGACGCGGGGATCTAGATTCGTTTGCATGCTGCGCACGCTCCTTGAATGGATCAGTGACTCATGGCGATGGTGGCCAGGCCTTCGAGCGCCAGGCCGTGGCCCAGTTCGTCGAGCAGCCGGCGCTTGATGGGCTGGGTGAACAGGGTGCGGGTGTAGCGCGCGGTCAGCGCCGGTTGCCGGGCGATGCCTTGCGCCAGTTCCCAGGCCCGCGGCAGCAACTGCCCGGCCGGCAGGACCTCGGCGACCACGCCCAGGGCCTGCGCCTCGCTGGCCGACAGGCGTTGCCCGGTCAGCAGGAAGTAGCGCCCGCGGTTGGGCCCCAGCAGCATCGGCCAGACCACCTGCACGCCATCGCCCGGCACCACGCCGTGGATGAAGTGGGCCATGTCGGCCAGTTCGGCGTGCTCGCTGGCCAGGACGATGTCCGAGAGCACCGGGATTTCCGCGTGGATCCAGGCCGGGCCGTTGATCGCGCCGATCACCGGCACTTCGATGTCCAGCAGCTTGTGCAGCAGGTCCTTGCCTTCGCGCAGCAGGCGATGCCAGCCCTGGGCCATGGGCTCCCGGGGGATTTCCCCGGGGTTCATGGCGGCGCAGAAGGCGTCGCCCTTGCCGGTGATGATCAGCACCCGGACCGCCTGGTCCCGGGCGATTTCGCCAAAGCACTCGCCGAGCTGGGTATGGATGCTGCCGTCGAGTGCGCCCCATTGCAGCGATCCGCCGTCCGAATGCAGGCTCATCTGCAGGATGCCCTCGCGCAGGACCAGCTCGATATTGGCGAAACGCCGGGCATAGTTGTCGAAGTGGCTCATCGGACATCCTCCAGGATCAGATCTGCGGCGCGCCAGGCCATGGCCATCATCGGCCCGTTGGTATTGCCGGAAATCATCGTCGGGATCACCGACAGGTCCATCACCCGCAAGCCCTGCACGCCCCTGACCCGCAGGCGCGGATCGAGCACCGCGTCGTCCGCCGCGCCCATGGCACAGGTGCCACAGGCGTGGTAGCCGGACTGGCCGCGCCGGCGAAACTCGTCGAGGATCTCGTCGTCGGTCTGGACCTGGGCCCCGGGGTGGGTCTCCTCCATGACCAGGTGGCTCATGGGCGCGCTGTGGATCACCTTGCGCATGAAGCGAAACGCACCGATCGACACCTCGCGGTCATAGTCGTCGGCCAGGTAGTTGGCGACGATGCGCGCCGGTTGCGCCGGGTCCGCCGACTGCAGGCTGACGCTGCCCAGGCTGCGCGGGCGCAGCGGGTAGGTGAAGAGCTGCAGGCCGGGGAAGGACTCGAAGCGATAGGTCGGTGAGGAAAAGTCCATCGAGTACGGCGCCATCATCAACTGGGCGTCCGGGCGCGCCAGCTCGGGCCGGGTCTTGAAGAACCCGCCGACCTGGTAGGAGCCCAGGGCCATGACGCCGCGGCGGCTGAGCAGGTACTGCACGACGTTCTTCAGCAGCCGCGGACCGGCGAACTCGCGGTTCTGGCTGTCACGCCAATGGCGCAGGCGCACCTGCAGGAAATACAGCAGGTGCTCGCGCATGTTGCGCCCGACATTGGGGCTATGGCTCACGACCGCGATGCCCAGCCTGGCCAGTTCGTCCCGGTCACCGATACCGGACAGCTGCAGCAGGCGCGGCGATTCCAGCGCCCCGGCACTGAGGATGACCTCGCGGGCGGCGCGGTAGGCCACCGGCTCGCCGTTGCCCCGCAGCGCCTCGACACCGATCGCCCGCGTCCCGTCGAACAGAAGGCGCTGGACCCGGGTGTCGGTCAGCACTTGCAGGTTGCGCCGCTTGCGCGCCGGCTTGAGAAAGGCCTGGGCCGCGCTTTGCCGGACCCCGCCGGAGATGGTGTAGGTCAGGTAGGCGATGCCTTCGTGGTCGAGCTCGTTGATATCTTCCTTGCGCGACAGGCCGAGGCTCTCGCAGGCCTTGATCACCGCCTCGCCGATCGCGTTGCGCTGGGCGTAGGGCGCCACCTTCAGCGGACCGTCCGCACCACGCAGCGCGCTGCCGCCCAGGGCGTGGTTCTCGATGCTGCGAAAGGCCCTGGCCATGGTGTTCCAGCCCCAGCCGGTCGCGCCGTAGGCTTCCCATTCGTCGTAGTCCTCGGGGTGGCCACGCATGTAGACCATGCCGTTGACCGCGCTGGAGCCGCCGAGGAGTTTGCCCCGGGCCCAGATTTCCTGGGTGCGGCCGCTGTCCGGATCCACGCTGACCGGCAGGTGCCAGGCATGCCGGGGGTCGGCCAGCAGCTTGCCGAAGCCCTTGGGCATGTGCACCAGCGGGCTGCGGTCTTCCGGACCGGCCTCGATCAGCAGGACACGGTGCTGGCCGTTTCGCGAAAGCCGGTCGGCCAGCACGCAGCCCGCCGAACCTGCCCCGACGATGATGTAGTCGAATTCCTTCATTGCTTGATGACTCGCTGATCCGCCCGCCACCACGCAGCGGCGGGCAGGGAAATCCAAGGGAGGGGCGTCAACCGAACTTCACGTGGATCGAATGCGGCACGCGCATCATCGTCCCGCGGATTTGCGCAGCCGGCTTGTCCGGGTCCAGGCGCAGGTTGGGCAGCTTGTCGAGGATGGCGGTCAGCGCCCGGGTCATCTCCACCCGCGCCAGGTGCTGGCCGATGCACACGTGCGGGCCGAAGGCAAAGGCGAAATGCCGGTGCTGCGGCTTGCGGAAGATGTCGAAACGGTCGGGATCGGCGAACTTGCGCTCGTCGCGGTTGGCCGAACCGGCGACCACGTCGATGAACGCGCCCTGCGGGATCTCGATCCCGCCCAGGGTGGTGGCCTTGCTGGTGAACCGCGACTGCATCAGCACCGGGCCATCCCAGCGCACCGCCTCCTCGATGGCCTGGGGGATCAGCGAGCGATCCTGGCGAATGGCCTCCAGTTGCTCAGGGTGGCGCAGCAGCGCGGTGAGCAGGACGCTGGTCGCGCGGTACGTGGTGTCCCCCGCCGCGTTGACCAATTGCCGCAGGAACGAGATCAGGACGTCCTCGGGCAATTGCTCACCGTCGACTTCGGCCAGGGCCAGGGCGCTGATCAGGTCGTCGCCGGAATTCGCGCGACGCTCGGCCACCAGGCGCTTGAAATAGCTGCCCAGCTTGCGCGATGCCTCGGTGCCGTGCTCGATGTCCACGGCCACCACCGTCTGCGCGATGGCCAGCTTGTGGAAGGTGCTGACGTCCTCCGGCGGCAAGGCCATCTGGCGGTAGATGATGTGGAAGGGGTAATGCAGGGTGAACTCCTGCACCAGGTCGGCGCTGCCTCGCCCCTCGAACCTGGCCATCAGGTCATGGACCACCGGGTCGACCAATTCGTCGCCCCACGCCGCCACGGTCTGGGGCAGGAAGGCTTTCTGGAAGATGCGCCGGTAACGCGGGTGCTCGGGCGCATCCATGGTCGAGATGCTGCGGCCGAAGCTGATGCCCAGGTTGTAGGAATAGGCGTGGTTGCTGAAGGTCTGGGGATCCCCCAGCACCTGGGCCACTTCGTCGTAGCCGAAGACGGAAAAGTGCGGCGCCTTGTCCGGGTAGGTGATATCCGGGAAGAGCCCCATCATCACCCGGTATTCGCCCGGCACCACGGAGGCCGAATGCCTCAGCTGGGCGATGGCCGGGTAAGGGTCAAGATGGTCGCCGAATACCAGGGCGTCTTCCATGAACGGGTTGAAGGAAAGATCGTCGAAATCCTCGATAGACTGCACGGCATTCATTGTTGTTATTCTCCGACTGCGGCCAAGGGTCGAATGCACTACCTTGCGAGCGCATTCATTTATGCGAACGGCATTCAATCTAAATCAGCCACCCTGGCTTGACAAGCGTCCCGCCACCACTCCCTCCTCCCGCCCCATACCACTGCCCTCTACTTCGCCGCGATGAGCAATTGACAGCGTACCGATCATGCGTTCAGTATCCGCAACGACGTTCCAATAAATACAAAGCTGCCCGGTGCAGCACCGTCCTACAGGTGTCGAATGATCGAATCCACCTCGCCCACGGCCATCATCGTCGGCGCGGGTCACGCCGCCGGCGAGCTGGCGACCAGCCTGCGCGACCAGGGCTGGCTAGGCCGTATCGTCCTCATTGGCGAAGAACCCCATCTGCCCTACCACCGTCCGCCCTTGTCCAAGGCCTACCTCTGCGGCGCCGTCACGGCGCAAAGCCTGCTGATCAAGCCGCGCGCCACCTATGACAAGGCCAATGTCGAGATCATCAGCGGCGTGCGGGTCACCCGCATCGACCGGGACGCTTCCCTTGTCCATCTGGCCGATGGCCGTACCGCGCACTACGACCGGCTGATCCTGGCCACGGGCGGACGCCCCCGGCCGCTGCCGATCCCGCGGATCGAGCAGGCCGAGGCCTCGGGCAACTTCCATTACCTGCGCACCCTGGCGGACGTGGACCGTATCCGCCAGCAGTTCGAACCGGGCCTGCGCCTGGTGATCGTCGGCGGCGGCTACATCGGCCTGGAAGTCGCGGCCGTGGCGGTCGAGCGCGGCCTGAAGGTCACCGTGCTCGAAGCGCTGCCCCGCGTCCTGGCCCGGGTCACCGCCCCTGAACTATCAGCCTTCTATGAAGCCCGGCATCGCCAGGCCGGCGTGGTCATCCGCACCGACACCCAGGTCCGCGATGTGCAGCTGGACCCGTCGGGGGATGCCGTCTGCGCGGTACTCTGCGCGGATGGCAGTTCGGTCGCCGCCGACCTGGTGGTGGTCGGCATCGGCCTGCTGCCCAACGTCGAACTGGCGGTGGAGGCAGGTCTCGAGGTCGAAAACGGCATCCTGGTCGATGAATTCGGCCAGACCAGCGACCCGCGCATCCATGCCGCAGGCGACTGCACCAACCATCCCAACCCCTTGCTTGGCCGGCGCCTGCGCCTGGAATCGGTGCCCAACGCCCTGGAGCAGGCCCGCTGCGTGGCCGCCACGCTGTGCGGCAAGCCCAAGGCCCATGCCAGCATTCCCTGGTTCTGGTCGGACCAGTACGCGCTCAAGCTGAAAATGGTCGGCCTGTCCCAGGGCTACGACCAACTGGTGATCCGCGGCACACCGCAGGACGATTCGTTCTGCGCCTTCTACCTGAAGGAAGGCGTCATCCTCGCCGCCGACACCGTCAACCGGCCGCCGGAATTCATGCTGGCCAAGCGCTTTATCGCCGAGCGGATCAAGGTCGATGCCGCGCGCCTGGCCGACGACACCCGTCCCCTCAAGGACCTGCTGCCGGTCACCTGACCCCCTTTTCCCTTCTTCCAGGAATCCAAGCATGCCAACCCTCATCTTCGTGCAACACGACGGCACCGAGCAGCAGGTGCAAGCAGACGTCGGCCAGTCCGTCATGCAGGTCGCGGTCAACAACCAGGTGCCGGGCATCCTCGGCGATTGCGGCGGCAGCTGCAGTTGCGCCACCTGCCACGGCTACGTCGACCCGGACTGGGCTCGGCACATGCCGGCCGCGGAGTCCTACGAGAACGACATGCTCACCTGCGCGATGGACGTCACCGACGCCAGTCGCCTGACCTGCCAGATCATCGTCACCCCGGAGCTGGATGGCCTGGTGGTCAGGCTCCCGGCCTCGCAGACCTGAGCCCGGATCCAGCCGATTACCCACGACAACAATAAAAAGCAGGAGGCAAGACCGATGAATGCAGTGGACTTCAAGGACCGCGTCGCCATCGTGACCGGCGCCGGTGGCGGGCTGGGTCGCACCTACGCGCTGGAACTGGCCAGCCGTGGCGCGGCCGTGGTGGTCAACGACCTGGGCGGCAGCTTCGACGGCCAGGGCAGCTCGCAGCGCATGGCCGACCAGGTCGTCGAGGAGATCCGTAGCGCGGGCGGCCGGGCCGCGGCCAACTACGATTCCGTGGCCACCCGCGCCGGCGGCCAGGCCATCGTGCAAACCGCCCTCGACCACTTCGGCCGGGTCGACGTGGTGATCAACAATGCCGGCCACCTGCGCAACGCCCTGTTCGAGGACATCGACGACGCGATCCTCGACTCGATCATCGATGTCCACCTCAAGGGTGCCATCTACGTGACCCAGGCGGCCTACAAGATCATGAAGCAGCAAGGCTATGGCCGGGTGGTCTTCGCCTCGTCGGCGGCCGGCGCCTTCGGGAACCCGCAGCAGGCCGCCTATGCGGCGGCCAAGGCCGGGTTGCTCGGGGTGATGAACGTGCTGTCCCTGGAGGGACGCGAGCACGGCGTGCTGTGCAATGCCCTGCTGCCCACGGCCAACAGCCGGATGGCGGCGGCCATGGACCCACGGCAGCTGGAAGCCTTCGGCGCGCAATACGCGGCCTTCGGCGAGCAACTCGGCAACGCCTACCTGCCGGAGTTCGTGACACCGCTGGTGGTCTACCTGGCCAGCGAGGCGTGCAGCAGCACCCACGGCATCTACTCGGCCTCGGTCGGCCATTACGCCCGCGCCTTCCTCGCGGTCAACCAGGGCTGGACCGGGCCGCGCCAGGCCCCTGCCTCGGCGGATGAACTGGCGCGCCACTTCCAGCAGATCCATGAAGTCGGCGACTACAGCATCCCCGAGTCGCTGTCCGACGAGTTCGCCATCATCCAGCGCAACCTCGGCAAGCAGCACTGAAGCCTTGCTGGGGCAGTGCCGGCGGCACTGCACCCGGCCCTTTTCAACCCGCCAGCGCCAGCAGGTTCCGTGCCCTGAGCAGGACCGGCAGGTCGACCATGGCACCGTCCACCGACACCGCCGCGCCCGCCGAACGTTCGCAGGCCGCCACCACCCGGGCGGCCCACTCCAGTTCCTCGCGGGTCGGGCTGAACGCGGTATTGACCACCGCGACCTGGCGCGGATGAATGCACAGCTTGCCGGCAAACCCCAGGGCCCGGCTGCGCCGTGACTCGGCGGCGATCACGGCTTCGTCATCCAGGGCCACCGAGACGCCGTCCACCGGGGCCTGCAAGCCCGCCACCCGGGACGCCAGGACGATCCGCGAACGGGCATGCAACAGGGCCTCGTCGCTGCCATCGCAGCCAACGTCCACCTGGAAATCGATGGAGCCGAAGGCCAGGCGCTCGACTCCGGGCCCTCGCGCGACCGTCATCACCTCCCACAGGCCCAGCGCGCTTTCGATCAGCGGGATGACCGGTGCGTCGGTCACCCCGGCCAGTTCGCCCAGGGGGCCGGCGGATTCGGCCTTGGGCAGCATCACCCCGCGCAGCGGCAAGCCGCGCAGCAGCACCAGGTCGTCGATGAAGTCCTGGCTGCCGGCGCCATTGACACGCAGCATGACCTGCGCGCCGTCATCGACCGCCCGGCGCACGTTGTCCCTGGCCTGGGCCTTGTTCGGCGCCGCCACGGCGTCCTCCAGGTCCAGGATCACCACATCGGCGCCGGCCGCCAGGGCCTTGCCGAAACGCTCCGGGCGATCGCCCGGCACGAACAGATAAGATCGCATCGTTACCTCGATTTCATGACAGCCAGAAACACACGATCAACCAGAGCATCACCCAGCCCAGGTTGCCCCACCAGGCGCTCAACCGGTCCATCTCACGCCAGCTCCGCACGGGCGTCCATGCACAGGAAGCCCTCACCGTCCTGCACCCACAGGCGGACGCCGCGGCCATCCGCCTCGGGCTCGGCACAGACCTGGAACGCCGTGGTGTCGAAGACCGGGCGCACTGCGCGAAACGAAAAACCTGCAACCCGCGCCCGCGGGCATTCGTCGCGCAGCAGGTTCATCAGCAAGGTGGCCAGCAGCGGCCCATGCACCACCAGGCCGGGATAACCTTCCTCCTGCTGGGCGTAGGGGCGGTCGTAATGGATGCGGTGGCCGTTGAAGGTCAGCGCCGAGTAGCGGAACAGCAGCACCGGGTCGGGCCGCACGGTGCGCGACCAGCGGGCCGTCGCGGGGGCGGCCTGGGGCGCTGGCTGCGGGTCGCCGGGGCGTGGCGGATCGCGGTAGACGATGTCCTGTTCCTCGGTGATCCGCACCTCGCCCGCCTGGACCAGCTCATGCCGTAGCTTGACGAAGACCAGCTCGCCGCTGCGACCGCTCTTGTGGGACACATCGAGGATGGTGGACAGGCGCTCGACCTCCACGCCAACGCGCAGATCGCCATGGAACTGCAGGCGCCCGCCCGCCCACATCCGCCGTGGCAAGCTCACCGGCGGCAGGAAGCCGCCGCGCTGCGGATGGCCATCGGTGTCGATCAGCGACTGCCGGGCGGCGGGCAGGAAATACAGCCAATGCCACAGCGGCGGCACCGTCACCCCGGCCGGATAACCGCCGTCCTCGCGGTCCAGGGTCGCGGCCAGGGCATCGAGGGGCGCCGGGGCCAGGAAATCGCGCTGTTGTTCCTGGCGTCCGGTCCAGGTCTTGAGGTACTGCTCGTCGATGCTCACGTGGGCCATTCCTTGTTGTTTTCAGGTTCGACGGCCGGGGACGCATGACCGGCCAGGAAGCGGTCGCGCCCCTGGACGATACGCTCGCCGTCCATCAGGGCGTCATAGAACTGCCGGGCGATGGCCAGCCCGCTGTCGAAGTCGGGGGCTTGCACGCCCGCTTCGATCGCCGCGAAGGCGGTGCGGGCAACGGCATCGTGCGGGCGCAGGTGCAGCCACAGTTCGGCATGGATCAGCGCCTGTTGTGGATCGGCGTCGGGCCAGGGGCGATGGCGGACCAGGCGTTGCGCTAGGGCGTTGGCGTCCAGGGGACGCTCGATCAGCTCGGTGGCCAGCCGCAGCGCCGCCTGCAGTGCGCCGCCGCTCTCCACCACGGCATCGAACAGCGGGCCGTCGGCCCACTGCGCGGCGGTGCCGGGGGTGCCCTCCACCATCATGCGCAACGCCGGCAGGATGCCGATCAGGCGCGGCAGGCGTTGCGTGGCCGACAGCGGCAAGGTGCCCAGGCCGACCTCGGGCAGGCCGAGGCGGGTATCGCTTTCCGCGATGCGGTAATGGCAGGCCAGCAGGGTTTCCAGGCCACCGCCCAGGGCGAAGCCATGGGCGGTGGCGATCACCGGTTTGCCCAGGGTCTCGATGGCTACATGGATATGGCTCGACAGGCCGGGCTCGGCGGCGGCATCGGGGGTACCGAACTCGCGGATATCGCCGCCGGCGCTGAAGCCCCGTCCTGCCCCGGCCAGCACTACTGCGGCCACGGACTCATCGGCCCGGGCACGCTGCAGCGCCTCCAGCAGGCCGCGACGCAATGCCAAGGAGAACGCGTTCACCGGCGGCGCCATCATGTGCAGGACAGCAATGCGTTTTCCTGCGTGGCAACAGTAGTCGACCCTGTGCTCGTTCATCCGCGCGGCGATCCCCATCAAGCAATTGAACGTTGTGGAAATTCATATTTATGAATGGCGTTCAATTTATTGCAATTTGGGGGTGGATGGCAAGGGGGGATGCCGGGGGTTTTGCAGCGCCCTCAAGATCGAGCGCGCTGCAAGGCTCAAGGCAAGCACCTTGCAGCTGCAACGCAATCCCTACAGCAACCCACTCTCCTCAGCCGACCGCATCCCCCCATCCAGCCCCCGCTCGCGCAGCACCTCGATCGCCACGCCCAAAGCACTGGACACCGCCGGGAACCCGACATAAGGCAACGTCTGGATAATGATCTCCTGGATCTCCTCGACACTCAGCCCATTGTTCAACCCGAACCGCAGGTGATTGCGCAACTCGTCCGGCTGCCGCGACGCGATCAGCGCGCCGATCACCACCGCGCTGCGGTGCTTGAGCTCGAGCCCCGGTCGCGACCAGACCGCGCCGAAGGCAAACTCCACCGCCATTTTCCCCACATCGGCAGCGAAGCCCCCGGACCCCGCGTTCACTTCCATGGCCTTGGCGAATTCCGGCCCCATCATGCGCACCATGTGCGCGTAACCGGCATCCCAGTAGCTGTTGTCGCTCATCGTCGAATACTCCGTCTGCAGTGAAAGATCAGGTCAGGGATTTCAGGGAATCGTTGGAGAACGCCTCGAAGGGCTCGCCAAGCCGGGCCTTGCGCGCCCAGCCCGGGTCGTGCAGCAGCGAGCGGCCGACGCCCACCAGGTCGAACTCGCCACGGGCGAAGCGCGCCATGAGCCGGTCGAGGTTGTCGCTGGCACTGGAGCCACCCTGCTTGTTGCTGTCGTACATGCCGTTGCTCAAGCCCACGCCGCCCACTGTCATGGCCAGCCGGCCGGTGATCTTGCGGGCCCAGCCCGCCAGGTTGAGCTGGGCGTCGGCACCGCCCTGGTCGGGGAATTCGGCACGGTCGAAGTAGCGGACGCTGGCGTCGAAGACGTCGACCCCGGCCTCGGCGATCGGCAGCAGGATTTCCTCCAGCTCGACCGGGTTGAGCGCCAGCTTGGCGCGGAAGTCCTGCTGCTTCCATTGCGAGAAGCGGAACAGGATCGGCAGGTCCGGCCCGACGGCCAGGCGAATGGCCCGCACCAGTTCCGCCGCGAAACGGCTGCGTTCGCGGCGCCCGCCGCCCCAGGCATCAGTACGGCGGTTGGTCACTTCCCACAGGAAGGTGTCGATCAGGTAGCCATGGGCGCCGTGGATCGCCAGGCCATCGAAGCCGCAGTGCTGCGCATGCACGGCGCTGCGCACGTAGCTGTCGATGACGTCCTGCAGGTCGCTTTCGCTCATCGGCGCGGTGACGGGCAGTTGCTGCGCCACGTATTCCGCCGACGAGGAGGTCAGGCCGCCCGCCGGCCCCCAGATCCCTGAAGGCCGCAGGGAGGGCGACTCGGGGTGCGGGCCGGTGCCGGCGGCGCGCATCACGCCCTGGTGCCAGAGCTGCGGAAAGATCAGGCCACCCGCCGCGTGCACCTGCTCGACCACCCTGCGCCAGCCGGCCAGGGCGCTTTCGCCATACAGGTGCGGCAGGTCGCTTTCGCCGATGCCCGCCTCGCCCAGCGCGGCAGGATGGTCGACGCCGGTCCCTTCGGTGATGACCAGCCCGGTCTCACCTTCGGCCCGGCGTCGGTAATAACCGGCGACATCGGCGCCGGGCACCCCGCCCGGGCAGAAGTTGCGCGTCATGGGGGCCATGACGATGCGGTTCTTCAACAGGGCGGAGCCGATGCGCAACGGCTCGAACAACGGGGCAAGCATGGCATTCATGTCGAAGGTTCCTGGGCCACACAGGGTTGCCGTGTGACCTGGCTGCTGGAGTCCCGCGCGGTGCGGGACCAGAATCCGTGCCAGCTCGGGAAGCTCGCTGGCAGGCGTGGCTGGTAGCGCGCGCTGGTGTATTTGCCCGGCCAGTTCTGCCAGGCCGGCACGCCCGGGCGCTGCGACCAGTCGGTCGAATACCAGTGGCGCTCGTCGCGGCGGGCGAAATACCACTGGCCGTCGCGGCGTTCGTACTGATCGAAGTAACAGATGGCCATCACCACCCAGTGCTCGCCATCCTCGTGTTCGGCGCGGCAGTAGACGGTGCCGGTAGCGTGGTCGGCATCCTGGAAGTCCAGCGTCTGGCCGCAGACCTGGTGCACGCTGCGGTAGAAGGCCTGGAGGATCGCTTCGGAGGCATAGAACGCCTGCAACGCCTCGCGCCCCCGGCCCCAGCGACCACAATCGACATCCTCGACGAACAGGCCGCCCAGTGCCTCCAGGTCCCGTGCATCCACCGCCAGGGCGTAGCGCGCCGGCAATTGGCCGATGGCCAGCTGGGCTTCGACGCGTTCCAGGCGGGCAAGCAGTGCGTCGTCGCTCATCACGATCCCTCCCCGGCGGCGGCGCGCCCGCGCATCTCGTCGGCGTAGTAGGGCTGGTGGGACAGCAGCCCGCCATCGACATTGATCACCTGCCCGGTGATGAACGCCGCCTCGTCGCTGGCCAGGAACAGCACCGCATGGGCGATGTCCTCGGCCGTGCCCAGGCGCGGCGTCAGGTGATGGGCAAGCATCATCTCGCCCGCGGGGCCGGCGAAGTTGTCGCGGGTGGCCGGAGTGACGATCAGCCCGGGGGCGATGGCGTTGCAGCGAATGCCCTGCTTGCCATGCTGCGCGGCGATGTAGCGGGTCAGGTTCTCGATGCCGGCCTTGGACACCCCGTAGGCGCTGTAGCCCAGCGCCCCGGCCTGCGCGGCCCCGGAACTGGTATTGATGATGACGCCGCCGCCACGGGGCAGCATGGCCTCGATGGCGTATTTGCTCGCCAGCAGGGTGCCGCGCAGGTTGATGCGCAGGGTGTCGTCCCACACCTGCGTGTCCATCGCCTGCACGGCGGCATCATGGTGAGTGGAAAGGTGCGTGGCGGCGGCGTTGTTGAACAGCACGTCGAGCCCGCCAAAACGCTGCTGCGTCTGCTCGATCATGCCGGCGATGGAAGCCTCGTCCCCCAGGTCGACCCGTACCGCCGCGACCTGTCCGCCCGCGTCGGCCAGGTGCGACGCCTGCCGCTGCGCAGCGTCCAGGTCGATATCGGCGAGCACCACCCGGGCGCCCTCCCGGGCCAGCCGCGTGGCGCTGGCCAGGCCGATCCCGGAGGCCGCGCCGGTGACGATGACCACTTTGTCCTGCAAGCGATTCATGCTGTTCTCCTCCTACACGGCGGTGTACAGGCCGCCATCGACCTGGATGATCTGCCCGGTGACATAGCCCATGCCCGGGCCGCACAAGCCGGCCACGGCACGCCCGACATCGTCCCGTTCATGACCGATGCGTCCCAGCGGGAACTTGCCGAGGTAGTCCTGGTAGAGCGCCGGGTTGCTGGCGAAGAACGCTTCGGCGGCCGACGTCAATGCCGAGGGAGAGATGGCATTGACCGTGATACCGAACGGCCCCCACTCCCGCGCCAGCGCCTTGGTCAGGCCGCGGATCGCGCCCTTGATGGCGGCATAGGCCGGGTTCAGCGCCGCGCCGTGCAGGCCGAACGCCGAACACAGGAACACCGCGCGTGCCGCGTCGCTGGCGCGCAGGGCCTCGAAGGCCGCCAGCGCGCAGTGATGGGCGCCCGCCAGGTCCACCGCGACCTGGTCGTCCCAGTCCTGGTCGTCGAAGGCCTCCAGTTGCTTGGGGTGCCCCGAGGCGCCGTGGGTGGCGTTGTGGACCAGGATATCGAGGCCGCCGAAGCGCTCCAGCGTCGCGCCGACCGCAGCCTGCACCGAGGCCAGCACGGTCACGTCGACCTCCAGGGCCAGGGCCTCGCCGCCTTCGGCGCGGATCAGGGCGGCGGTTTCCTCGCCCGTCACGCCCCGGCGTGCCGCGATCACCACCCTGGCGCCCATTTCCGCCAGGGCCAGGGCGATACCCCGGCCCAGCCCGCCGCCTGCGCCGGTCACCAGCGCGACGCGCCCTTCCAGCGTTCGAATCTGTGCACTCTGCGTCATGGGACCATCCAGAAACCGCCGTCGACAGGAAGGGAAGCCCCGGTGAAGGCATGGGCTCCGATGAGCAGGGCGAGGCTTTCGGCCACGCCCCAGGACAGGTCGGGCGTGCGCCCGAGAGCCGGTGCGGGATCGCCCATCTCCGGGCTGCGGGCCAGCGCCTGGGCGTCCAGCTCGCGGGCGAAGACCCGGGCGTCGAGCCCCAGCCAGTTGAGCTGGATGCCCTGCCCGCCCCACTGCCGGGCGGCGGATTTCATCAGCCCGCGCTGCCCTTCGCCGAGTGCGGAGAGGGCCGTCAGGCCGCTCGCGCCGGTCAGCGCCAGGTTGGGGCCGAGCAGCACGATCCGCGCGGCGCGGCCGGCCAGGGTGCGCCAGGCGGCTTGCAGGCACTGGCGCGTGGTGCGCAAGGGCACCAGGCAGGCGTCCCGCCATTGCTCCGGGGAAAACCCGGTCAACGGACGCGGCTCACGGCTCAGGGCACTGCCCACCGCGATCACCAGCGCATCCAGCCCGCCCAGCTCGGCCTCGGACCGGGCAAAGGCCGCTTCGAGCGGCGCGAGCGCGGCGCAGTCCTCGGCTGCGAACACCTCCCGGCAGTCGGCCCCGAGCCCGCTCAATCCATCACCCAGCCCGGCCAGCGCCGGGCATCCCGGCGTGACCAGCAACACCCGGTGCCCCGCCAGAGGGCGTACACCGCAATCCCAATCCTTCATTCGCCTGTCCTCTTGTTGTTATTGGCAGTCGTATCAGTCGATGGTGATCACCAGCTTGCCGAAGTGACGGGCGCTGCCCAGCGCCTGGAACGCCGCATGCAGCTCGTCGAAACGGAATACCCGCTCGATGACCGGCCGCAGGCGATGAGCCGCGATGGCCGCGCACATCTGCTCGAACTGTTCGCGGCTGCCGACCCGGATGCTGTGCAGGGTCAAGCCGCGATAGAAAAAGGCCTCGCTGAGCTTGGGGCCGCCACTGAGCAGGCCGACGAGGCTCAGGCGGCCACCGACGCGGGTGGCCTGCACCGAGCGCTCGACCGTGTCGCCGCCGCCGACCTCGACCGTCAGGTCGACGCCCTCGCCGCCGGTCATCTGCCGCACCAGCGCATGCCATTCCGGGTGCACGCGGTAGTCGATCGTAGCGTCGGCCCCCAGGGCGCGCAGGCGTTCCAGGCGCTGGGCGCTGGAAGACAGGGCGATCACCCGGGCGCCGGCCAGCTTGGCCAGTTGCACGGCGAACACCGATACCCCGCCGCCGCCCTGGGTCAGCACGCTCTGGCCAGGCAGCAGGCCGCGTCCGGCGTTGAGCGCCGCCCAGGCGGTGAGCGCGGCGCACGGCAGCGTGGCAGCTTCCTCGTAGGACAGGTGCTCGGGCACCCGCACCACTTCCTCCTGGCTGACGCAGGCGTATTCGCACAGCGTGCCGTCGACCGAGCCGCCCCGGCCCAGCACATCCCGGCCCTCCGGCATGCCGCCGCTGATCCAGTGCGGATGGAAGGTCAGCATCACCCGCTCGCCAACGGTGGTCCGGGTCACGCCGCTGCCCACCGCGATCACTTCGCCGGCACCATCGGAGCACGGGATCAGCGACGACTTGCACAGCGAGCGGTACTGCCCGCCGGCGATCAGCAGGTCGCGGAAATTCAGCGAGGCCGCGCGCAGGCGCACCAGCACCTGGCCCGGCGCGGGCGGGCCAGGGGTCGGCACGTCACGCAGGACGAGACCATCGACATCGCCGTAGCGATCGATCACATAAGCTTTCATCGAAGTGCTCCGGCGATCAGGGGCGACGTGCGCGCAGTGGCCGTTGGTAGGAGATGTCCTGGCGGTCGCGGCTGCTGTGGGCATTGCCCATCTGCACCGCGCGGAACGCCGCCGGCAGGTCCGGCGCACCCAGCTCGTTGACCGATTCGGTGACGCACACCCGCTCGGCGATGGCCCAGCGTCCGGCGCGCTTCTCGAAACGGTCGATGTAGCGGCCCACCGCCAGGGTGTCGGGCTTGCTGCGGTTCTCGCCGAAGAACAGCCAGTAGGTTTCGCTGTGCGCCTGGTCGCCGTCCAGCTCGACGCTGTGGTTGAAGATCATGTGGTGGTGCGACAGCTGGTGCTGGCGGTGGTAGCCCAGCGCCCAGTCGATGAAGCTGTCGCGGTCGCCGAGGAAGCTGCCGTGGTCGTCGATGGCATCCTCGTGGTAGACGCTGCGCAGCAACTCGGTGTCGAAGCGGTCCACGGCACGGCAGTAGCGCGTCAGGCAGTCGAGGATGTCCTGGCGGTCGAGCAAGGACTGGATGCGCTCCTGCGAAACATCGTTCTTGTTGTTCTTGTTGTCGTTCATGCAAGGCTCCCTGCAATGGCCCGCACCGCCAGGCGATGCGGGCGCCTGGTCAATGGCGGGCGACGAAGCGCGCCAGATGGAAGTCGGTGTCGCCGAACTGCTTTTCCAACAGGGTCATCAGGCGGAAGTAATGCCCTACCGGGTACTCCTCGGTGAGGCCGATGCCGCCGTGCAACTGCACCCCTTGCGCGCAGACGAAGCGCCCGGCCTTGCTCGCCGCCGCCTTGGCCGCGGACACCGCCTGGCGGCGTTCGGCGGCAGGCTTGTCGAGGTAGGCCATGCCCCGGTAGAGGATCGAACGGGCGTGCTGCGCCTCGATGAACATCTCCGCCATCCGGTGCTGCAGCGCCTGGAACTTGCCGATGGGCTGGCCGAACTGGTTGCGGGTCTTGATGTACTCGGCGGTCATGTCGATGACCCCGTGCATCACCCCGAGCATCTGCGCCACCACGGCCAGGGCGGCACGGTCGCTCGCCTCGTCGAGCACGGCCTGGCTCTTGCCCGGGCTGAGCAGCAGCGCCGAATCGTCCAGCTCGACCTTGGCAAAGCGCACGTCGGCGGCGCGCGAGCCATCCACCAGCGGGTATTCGTTGAGCGTCACCCCGGGGGCCGTGCGGTCCACCACGAACACCGCCGGCTCGCTGGCGTCGTCGAGGCGCGCGGTCACCAGCAGCTTGTCGGCCGAGGGTGCGTTGAACACCAGGGTCTTGCTGCCCGTGAGCTGGTAGCCCTGGCCGGTCTTGTGGGCGATGGTGTCGTCGCAGCAGCCGATGGCGAAGCGCGAACCGCTCTCGCTGTCGGCAAGCGCCAGCAGCAGGCGGCCCTCGATCAGCGCCGGCAGCAGGTCGTTGCGGTGGTAGTCGCTGCCGCTGCGGTCGATGATCCGCGCGCACAGCACCGCGCTGCTGACGAAGGGCTCCAGGACCATGCCGCGGCCGAACGATTCGAGCACCACCGACGCCTCGACGAACGAGCAGTCCAGGCCGCCGACATCCTCCGGCAGGGTCAGCGCCAGCCAGCCCAGCTCGGCGAACTGCTGCCAGTGCGCGCGGCTGAAGCCTTCGCCGCTGCCGGCCTGGTGCCGGCGCGCCTCGAAACCGTAGTCCTCGCGGATGTAGCGCTCGACGCCATCACGCAGCATTACCTGCTCTTCGGAAAGATTGAAATCCATGTGACCGCTCCTCAGAGGCCGAACGCCAGTTTGGCAATGATGTTTTTCTGCACTTCCCGGGCGCCGCCGTAGATCGTCGCGGCGCGCTGGAAGAAGTACATGTTGCTGCGCCCGGGCACGTAGGCCGGCCACAGGTCGTCCCATTCGCTGGACACGTGCTCGTGGCCGAGGCGCCCTGGACCATGGTCGAAGAAGCGCAGCGCCCGCGGTCCGAGGGCATCGACCTGCAGCTCGGTGACGCGCTGCTGCAACTCGGAGCCGCGGACCTTGAGGGTCGAGACGACCGCATCGAGGTTGTCGCGGAAGCTTTCCTGGGCCAGCACACGCAGCACCGACCATTCCAGGGCGAGGATGTCGGTCTCGATCTCGCCGACGCGCCGGGCGAAGGCCGGGGTTTCCAGGAGCGGCACGCCATCGACGGTCTCGTGGCGGGCGATCGCCTTGGCCTTCTCCAGTTCACGCTTGTTGAAGTAGATGAACGCGCTGGAGGTGCGCTCCTTCTCCAGCAGGTACTTGGCGTAGGTCCAGCCCATGCCGGGTTCGCCCACCAGGTTTTCCTTGGGTACCCGGACGTTTTCCAGGAACACTTCGGCCAGGCCGTCGCCGCCGTCGATGGAGACGATCGGGCGCACGGTGATGCCCGGGGTCTTCATGTCGATGAGCAGGAAGGAAATGCCGCGCTGCGGCTTGACGGTCGCGTCGGTACGCACCAGGAAAAAGCCCCAGTCGGCGATCTTCGCGTCACTGGTCCAGATCTTCTGCCCGTTGACGATGTAGTGGGTCCCCGCCTCGTCGAGTTCGGCGCGGGTCTTGAGGCTGGCCAGGTCGGAACCGGAATTGGGCTCGGAGAAGCCCTGGCACCAGAACACGTCGCCGGCCAGCAACGGCGGCAGGAAGGTTTCCTGCTGCCATTGGCTGCCGAAGGCGATCACCACCGGTGCCATCATGTGGGTGCCTTGCCAGCCGTAGTCCAGGCCGTCGGCGTTGACCAGCTCTTCCAGGAAGATGTGCTTGCGGATCGCCGACCAGCCGGTGCCGCCGAACTCCTGGGGCCAGTGCGGTGCGCCCCAGCCACGCGCATGCAGGGTCTTCTGCCAGGTGCGCAACACATCCCGGGGCACCGGGTGGGCGCCCTCGAAGCCGTAGTGGGCAACCTCGCGGCTGACGCTTTCCTGGAAGAACTGCCGGACTTCCTGGCGGAATGCCTCGTCTTCAGGGCTGAACTCAAAATGCATGGTGGTAGCTCCTCATCTCGCCTCGAGGGGACCGCTGCACGAGCGGCCCCCGATCATTGACTTCAAAACCCGGATTCAAGCGACCCGCTCGCGCTCGCGCAGCGCCACCTTGTTGATCTTGCCGGTGGCCATGCGTGGCAGTTCACCGACGAATTCGATCACCTTCGGGCACTTGTAGCTGGCCAGCACCGACTTGCAGTGGACGATCAGGTCGGCCTCGCCGAGGCTGGTGCCGGGCACCAGCACCACCACCGCCTTGACCGATTCGCCCCATTTCGGATCGGCGATGCCGATGACCGCCGACTCCTTCACCTGCGGGTGCAGCTCCAGGGCGACCTCCACTTCGCGGCTGTAGATGTTCTCGCCGCCGGAAATGATCATGTCCTTCTTGCGATCGACCAGGTACAGGTAGCCCTCGGCGTCGCGGTAGCCCATGTCACCGGTGTGGTACCAGCCGTCGCGCAGGGCCTCCATGGTCGCCACCGAATTGTTCCAGTAGCCGCTGAGCTGGGTTTCGGAACGCAGGACCACCTCGCCCGGCACACCCTCCGGGCACTCGTTGCCGTGGTCGTCGAGCACCTTCAGCTCGATGCCCGGGCACGGCACGCCGACCGACTCCAGGCGGTGGACCTGCTGCGGGCTGCCGAACGGATTGACTTCGTGCCGCGGCAGCACGCAGGCGTTGCTTTCGGTCATGCCGTACTGCACCGAGAAGATCGGGCCCAGCACGTCGAAGGCGCGCCTGAGCAGCGGCGCGGGGATCGGCGCCGCCGCCGTCACCACGTGCGCCAGGCTGTCGAGGCAGTAATCGCTGATCTCGGGAACATCCAGCACCGCCTGGAGCATGGCGGCGACCATGAAGGTGAAGGTGACCTTCTCATCCTGCACGGCCTGCAAGGTGGTGCGCGGGTCGAAGCCCTGGTGGATGACGGTCGAGCCGCCGACCCAGGCCGCCGAGTTAACGAAGCCGATGCCGCCGATGTGGAACGCCGGGGTGGTCTGCAGCACCCGCGTGGCCCCGCTGAAGTCGCTCATCAGGGCGCAGCTGTCGGCGGTGCGGCACATGGCGCGGTGGGTGCGCACCACGCCCTTGGGCTGGCCGGTGGTGCCGCTGGTGTACATCAGGTAGGCGTAGTCATCGGGCTGGGCGCGCATCGGCGGGCCGGACGGATCGCCGTCGGCCATGGCCTGCTCGAAGGGCACGGCCCAGTCCGGCGCTGGGCCGATGCACAGGTAGTGCTCGATGGTCGGCAGCTCGGCGCGCAATTGCGCCACCACCGCGGTGTATTGCGCCTCGAACACCAACGTCCTGGGCGCGGCGTCCTGCAGGATGTACAGCACTTCCCGCGGCGCCAGGCGGAAGTTCACCGTGGCGGCGATGAAGCCGGCCCACTCGCAGGCGCGGTAGGTCTCGTAGTACTCGACGCAGTTCATCGCCAGGATCGCGACCCGGTCCTGGCGACGCAGGCCCTGCTGGTAGAAGCTTGCCGCCAGCCGGCGCGCACGCTCGGCCAGCTCGGCGTTGCTCACCCGCCGGCTGACGGAGGTGAAGGCATTGCCCGCAGGGAAAAAGCGAGCATTACGCTCGATCATTTCACCGAGTGTATTCATTGCTGTTCCGTTACAGGTGTCGGTGTTGGGAGGGTCGGGGCCTGCTCCAGGGGGGCGACCTCGGCCAGCAACTGCGCCAGCCTGGCGGTGAAGCGCGCCGCGTCGGCACCGTTGATGACCCGGTGGTCGTAGCTCAGCGACAGCGGCAGCACCTGGCGCCACTGGACCTGGTCGTCGGCGCCCCGGCGCGGCTTCTCCTGGCTGCGGGTCACCCCGAGGATGGCCACTTCCGGCGCGTTGACGATGGGCGTGAAGCCGGTGCCGCCGAAGGCGCCAAGGGAACTGATGGTGAAGCAGCCACCGGACATCTCCGCCATGCCCAGGCCCTTGTCACGGGCCTTGCTGGTAATGGCCTGGAGCTCCTGCGCCAGTTGCGCGACGCTCTTGCGGTCGCAGTCGCGGATCACCGGCACCAGCAGGCCGAAGCGGGTGTCGACCGCCACGCCGATATGGAAGTACTTCTTCAGCACCAGCTGCTTGCCACTGCCATCGAGCGAGGCGTTGAACTGGGGAAATGCCTTCAGCGCCTCCACCACCGCCTTGATCAGGTAGGGCAGCAGGGTCAGCTTGACCGGCTCGCCCGCCGCGTTGCGCGCCTTGCGCTGCTGCTCGAGCGCGGTGATATCGGCGTCATCGTGATGGGTGACATGGGGAATCATCAGCCAGTTGCGCGACATGTACCGCGCGGTGAGCGTCTGCACCCGCGACAGCGCACGCGCCTCCACTTCGCCGAACTCGCTGAAGTCCACCTGCGGCCAGGCTGGCAGGTCACTGCCGAAGGCCGCCGGTGCGTCGCGGCCGGTACTCGCTGAAACATCGGCGCTCATGGTCGTTCCTCTGTGGCGAAGGCTTAGATGATCTCGGCCAGCAAGGCGCCGACCTCGTAGGTTTCGCCCGCCGGGGCGACGATTTTCAGCGTGCCGCTGGCCGGGGCCTCGATCTCCTGGACCGACTTGTCGCTTTCCAGGGCGTAGAGCACCTCCCCTTCCTTGACCGTTGCGCCATCGGCCACCAGCCATTCGGCCAGGGTGCCTTCATTCATCGAGAAGCCCAGCTTGGGCAGCAGTACTTGAGTGCTCATCAGGTGTTCCTTGAACGGTGTTAACGGTTAAGGGTGGCGCGCACGGCGCTTTCGATCTGCTCGACACCCGGGACATGGGCGTCTTCCAGTGGCTTGGAGAACGGCACCGGCGCGTAGTTGGCACCGACCCGCTGCACCGGCGCCTTGAGCTGGCCGTACAGGGATTCGTAGATCAGCGAGGCGATCTCGGCGCCGACGCCAAAAGGCTTCACCGCTTCGTGGACGATCACCGCGCGGCCGGTCCTGCCCACGGAGGCGAGGATGCAGTCGGTGTCCAGCGGCGAAATGGTGCGCAGGTCGATGAGTTCCACCGAGATGCCTTCCGCCGCCAGCTTCTCCGCCACCGCCGCGCATTCCTGCATGCGCCGGCTGTAGCTGATCAGGGTCACGTCGCTGCCCTCGCGGACCACCTTGGCCTTGCCCAGGGGGATCTTCACCCCGCGCTCCGGTGGCGCGCCCGGGTTCCAGTAGGTCGGCATGTTCTCGATGAACAGCACCGGGTCATCGTCCTCGATGGCCGACAGCATCAGGCCGTAGGCATCGGCAGGCGTGGACGGCGCCACCACCTTGATCCCGGCGGTGTGGGCGAACCAGGCCTCGAGGTAGTCGGCGTGCTGTCCGCCGGTGCCGAAACCGGCGCCGGTCATGGTGCGAATCACCATCGGCACGTGGGTCTGGCCGCCGGACATGAAGCGCAGCTTGGCGGCGTGGTTGATGATCATGTCCATCGCCACGGTGGTGAAGTTCATCAGCATGATCTCGGCGACCGGGCGCATGCCGACGATGGCCGCGCCGATGGCCGCGCCGATGATCGCCTGCTCGGAGATCGGCGTGGAACGCACCCGGGAGTCGCCGTAGGTATAGGACAGCCCGCGGGTCACCCCGACGATGCCGCCCTCTTCCTTGTCGCCAACGTCCTCGCCGAGGACGATGACGTTCGGGTCGGCGGCCATGGCGTCGTCGAGCGCCAGGTTGATCGCCTGGATGGTGTTGAACTTGGCTGGCTGGTTCATGCGGTCACCTCGTCCTTGAAGATGTCGCGCTTGAGCTCGGCGAGATCCGGATAGGGGCTGTTCAATGTGAATTCCACGGCTTCGTCGATCTCGCCGGCGATCAGGGCTTCCATGTCGGCCAGCTCGGTCTCGCTGGCATGCCCGGTGGCGATCAACCAGGCGCGGAACAGCGGTACCGGGTCCTTGGCCATCCAGGCGTCCTTCTCGCCCTTGTCCATGTAGGCGTCGGCATCGCCGAACACATGGCCATGGAAGCGGAAGGTCTTGGCCTCGATCAGGGTCGGCCCCTGGCCGGCGCGGGCACGTTCGACGGCCTCGCGGGCGGCGTGGTACATGGCCACCGGGTCGTTGCCATCGACGGTGACGCCGGGCATGGAATAGGCCACGGCGCGCTGGGCGATATTGGCCACCGAGGTGCCGTAGGCGTACTTGGTGTGCTCGGCGTAGCCATTGTTCTGGCAGACGAAGATCACCGGCAGCTTCCATACCGAAGCCATGTTCAGGGCCTCGTGGAAGGCCCCGATGTTGCTCGCGCCGTCACCGAAATAGGCCACGGCGACGCGCTTCTCACCGCGGATCTGCGCGGCCAGGGCCAGGCCGTTGGCGATCGGCATGGAACTGCCGACGATACCGGTGGTGACCATGACGCCGGTGGCCGGGTGGGTCACGTGCATCGGTCCGCCCTTGCCCTTGCAGGTGCCGGTCACCCGGCCACCGAACTCGGCCCAAAGGTCCTTGAGCGGGATACCCTTGGCAATCATGTCGTGCACCCCTCGATAGATGGTGCAGATGTAGTCTTCAGCGGTCAGGCAGGCCGACACGGCCGAAGGGATCACCTCCTGGCCACGGGGCGAGTAGTACGGCATGACCAGCTTCCCGGACTTGAGTACCGCGCGGAAGCGCTCGTCGTTCTGCTTGATCCGGGTCATGCGCTGGTAGATGCCTACCAGGACGTCGCGGTCTGGAATTGCGGCTGTCATCGTGTTGTTCTCTCCGTCTGAACCAAAACGCCGGGCTGGCGTGCCCTACCAGATGTTGTCGCGCCCGGCCGAATGCTGGGCGGCGATGTAAGCGAAGATGAAGGACGCGGCGATGCTGGTGCCGGCACCCGGGTAGCAGCGCCCGGTGACCCCCGCCGTGGCATTGCCCGTGGCGTAGAGGCCGGCAATGCAGCTGCCGTCCTCGCGCAGGACCCGGGCGTACTGGTCGGTGACCAGGCCGCCGGCGGTCCCCACATCGCCGGGGTACATGCGCACGGCGTAGAACGGCCCCTGCTCGATGCTGCCCAGGTTCGGGTTGGGGGTGACCGACGGATCGCCATGGCAGCGGTCGAAGGCCCGCGAACCGCGGCCGAAATCGGCGTCGACGCCCTTGGCGCAAAAACCGTTGAAACGCTGCACCGTGTCCAGCAGGCCGGCCGTGTCGATGGCGCATTTGCGCGCCAGCGCCTCCAGCGAATCCGCCTTGACCATGTAGCCGCTGTCCAGCCACTGCTTCGGCACCTGGCCGGGCATGGCCGTGCCCCAGGGGTAGAACTTGCGCTGGCGGCTGTCCATCACCACCCAGCTCGGCACGGCCTTGCCGGTTTCGGCCTGGCGCTTGTACATGCGCTGGCCGATTTCCATGTAGGAGCCGGCTTCGTCGCAGAAACGCCGGCCGTCCTGGTCGACCATGATCGAGTACGGCAGCGACAGGTCCAGGTGGTGCATGAACGGCAGCGGCTCGCCCTTGGCGGTGCGCGCACCCTCGGGCAGGCTTTCGTCGGGGCCCAGGGAGGTGACCACCCACCAGGCTTCGTCCATGCAGTCCACCGCGGCGCCCAGTTGCATGGCGGCCTCGATGACCTCGCCGGTATCGCCGGGGTTGGCGTTGGTCCACTGCGCCGAGGACGGCTGCGGCTGGAAGCGCTTGCGCATGTCGGCGTTGCGCGAGAAACCGCCGGTGTTGATCAGCACGCCGTCCTTGGCCTGGACACGAACCTGGCGCCCTTCGCGAAGGGCGACCACGCCGGTCACCCGGCCGTCTTCGACGATCAGTTCCTGGACCGGCGTCGAGGTCCAGATCGGCAAGCCTTCACGCAGGGCGATCTGCAGCATGCGGCCCTGGATCGCTGCGCCACCGCCGAGGATTTCCTTGCCGGTGAGTTTCTGGCGGACCATGCGCAGGCCCAGTTGCAGCGCCTTGAGCTTGCCGGCCCAGGTGCGCTTCATCAGGAACAGCGTGGGGAACTCGTGGGAGTTGGCCGGGATCGCCGCGCCCTGGTAGCGCGACAGGCGCCCTGCCCAGTCGCCCAGCTCGCGGATATCGAACAGCTTGGCCACCAGCGAGCGACCCCGTGGCTGGCCACCGGGACGGTCATCGTAGTAGTCGGCCCAGCCGTCGGCGTATTCGAAGGCCATGCCCGCGCGCTCGAGGAAATCCACCATCAGCGGGCCGGTGCGCAGGAACGCCTCGCGCCGTTCCGGGCTGGTGGACGGCCCTTCGTAGGTCACGGTGCTGGCCAGGTACTGCTGTGCCTTCTCATAGGAGTCGGCGACGCCATGGCGTTTCATCACCGGGTTGTTCGGCACCCACCAGACCCCGCCGGAGTAGCCGGTGGAGCCGCCGACCTTGTCGAGCTTCTCGATGATCAGGGCGCGCTTGCCCAACTCCTTGGCCTTGAGTGCCGCGCACATGGAGCCCCCGCCGCTGCCGACGATGAGCAGGTCGACGCTTTCGTCCCATTGGCTCATTACTTGGACTCCGCGGCGAAGAGGTACTCGCTCAGCTCACGATGGAAATTGGAGATCGCCGACTCCTGCAGCGGGCTGGTCCTGGAACCGGTGAAGCCACGGGACTTCATGCCCTGCTGGACCTGGCCCATGTTGTTGAAGTCCTGGCTGAGGATCAGGCCGAAGTTCTCCACGGTGTTGTTTTTCCAGTCATCCACGCCGTGGTAGAACTCGCGCTTGAGCTTGGGCTCCTGGCCCGGGGCGTAGCGCTTGAGCGACCAGATGTCGTAGATGCACGAGTCCGGGTTGTCGCCGTCGGGACGGGCGCGGTAGAACAGCGCGCCATCGGGATACAGCAGGAACACCAGGTTCGGGAACACGTGCCAGTCGGTGCCGGCACGACCCATCTGCTCCGGCGAGATGTTCGGCCAGCCAGCGCCTTCGGCGATGGCCGCCTCGGCCTGGAACTGCATGGCCTTGCCCAGCACCAGCATCTGGTCCTGGGTCGGCTCGACCTCGGTCAGCAGGCGCTTGGTGGCCTCGTGGTCGCGGTCGGTGAAGATGGCTTTGAGCTGGTCTTCCATGATCTGGTAGAACTTCACCAGGCCAGGGCGGATGTCTTCGGGAATCGGCTTGCCGGTGCGCGGCGATGGCGTGCCCGGCAGGCGGGTGGCGGTCGAGTAGTCGAACATGCCGTGCTTGCCGAAGGCGAAGCTGCGGGTGACGTCGTCGCCCTGGGTATCGAGGATCTGCGGGTGGGTGGCGGCGACGTGGTAGCCCTCGTTGAAGGCCTCCAGCGCGACCTTCCAGTTGCACGGCAGGCGCACCGACTTGTACCAGCGGTAGCGCATCTTCTCGAATTCGTAGCAGTCGGTGATTTCCGGCACCGGATCCAGGTACTTGGCCAGCGGCTCGGCAGCGGGGTCCATGTTGATGAAGACGAAGCCGCCCCAGGTGTCGACCAGCACTTCCTTGAGCGCCAGCTCTTCGTGGCTCATGTTCGGGCAACCGGCCCAATCGTCCTCGTCGAGGATGCGCAGCAGGCTGCCATCGAGGTTCCACTGCCAGCCGTGGTAGTTGCAGTGGAACTTGGTGGCGTGGCCGCAACCGCTGGTGAGGCGGCGTCCGCGGTGCTGGCAGACGTTGTAGTAGGCCTTGATCCGGTCACCGGTCAGGCGAGTGACGATGATCGACTCGTCGATCACGTCGAAGGTCACGTAGTCGCCGACGTTGGGGAGCTCTTCGAGACGGCAGGCCACTTGCCACACCTTCGGCCACATCCGCTCCTTTTCGAGTTGCACATAGTCCTTTGAGATGTAACCGTCGCGGGGGACGAAATCCGGCCGTACCGCCTGTGGTGCCGATTCTCGAGCAGTCATCTGGAACCTCCTGCATCGGCAGCCCACGGGGTCTGCCTGGCTTCTTATTGTTGTTGAAGGGCAGCGAACCACCCTGCGATATTCTGAACGACGTTCAAGACTATAAACGCGGCTCGACATGACTGTCAACGCGCTTGCAAGTGCTTCGGCGCCGCGGGAAAAGCCTTTTTCGAATGCCTGGAAATCAGTCGCCGTAGCGCTGACGCAGAGCGATCTTGTTGACCTTGCCACTGGCCAGGCGCGGCAGTTCGTCGACGAACTCGACACTGCTCGGGCGCTTGTAGCGGGCGATGCGGGTGGTGGAGAACTCGCTCAGCTCGTCGGCGCCCACGCTTGCCCCCGCCTTGAGCACCACCACCGCCTTGACCGTCTCGCCCCACTTTTCGTGCGGCACGCCGATCACCGCCACGTCCTGGACGCCCGGGTGGTGCATGAGGGCCTGCTCGACTTCCTGGCAATAGATGTTCTCGCCCCCGGAAATGATCATGTCCTTCTTGCGGTCGACCAGGAACAGGAAGCCCTGGTCGTCGCGCCAGGCCATGTCGCCGGTGCGCAGCCAGCCGTCGCGCAGGGCCTCGATGGTCGCCACGCTGTTGTTCCAGTAGTAGGCGAGGTTGGCCGGCGAGCGTATCCAGATCTCCCCGGGCGTGCCGTCGGCGCAGTCCTCGCCCTGCTCGTCGACGATGCGGATATCGCAGAAGGTCATGGGCTGGCCGATGGAGCCCAGGCGCCGCACTTCGTCCGCGCTGCCCTGCAGCTTGTGCAGGTGCTTGGGCAGCACGGTGCCGGTGGTTTCGGTCATGCCCCAGGAGTTGACGAAGATCTGCCCGAGCAGATGCACGCCCCGCTGCAGGACCGCCACCGGCATGGGCGCGGCGGCGTAGAGGATGGTCTCCAGGCTCGACAGGTCGTAGCGGCCGATGTCCGGCACGTCCAGCACCTGCTGGAGGATGGTCGGCGCCATGTGCACCGTGACGATGCGCTCGCGCTCGATGGTGCCCAGCACCTCGTGGGGATCGAACTTGCGGTGCAGCACCACGCAGCCGGCATGCCAGAACTCCGAGAGCATCATCGACAGCCCGCCGGCATGGAACATCGGCATCATCACCAGCACGCGGCCGTTGGTGCGCATGTCCATGGTCGCCGACTGGTTCTGCGCCAGCGCCAGGTCGCCCTTTTGCGTGCGCGCCGCGCCCTTGGGCCGCCCGGTGGTGCCGCTGGTATAGATCAGGTGCACGACGTCGTCGGGCTGCGCCCGCATCGGCGCGCCGGCCGGATCGCCGGCGGCCAGCAGGGCGTCGTAGGGTTCGGCCCAGTCGGGGCACTCGCCGATGCACAGGTAGTGCTCGATCGACGGCAGGCTGTCGCGCAGGGCCGCGATGGTGTCGCTGTACTGCGCTTCGAAGACCAGGGCACGCGGCGCGCTGTCCTGGAGGATAAAAGCGATCTCGGCGCCGGCCAGGCGGAAATTCACCGTCGCACAGATGAAGCCGGACACATGGCAGGCGGCGTAGACGTCGAAATATTCGTTGCAGTTCATCGCCAGGATCGCCACCCGGTCCTGGTGGCGCATGCCGCGCTGGTGCAGGCCCGACGACAGGCGCCGGGCGCGCTCCAGCAACTGCCGGTAAGTGATGCGCACTTCATCGAAGACCACGGCCTGCTGGTCCGGGAACAGACGGGCGTTGCGCTCCAGCAACTCGCCAAGGGTTTTCATGCCACGGATTCTCCTGATGATCAGAGGGCGTCGTTCAAACAACAGGAACAGGCAGGCACAGCACTTCGGACACACCGCCATCGACCATCAGCGAATGGCCGTTGACATAGCTGCTGGCATCGGACGCCAGGAACACGGCGGCGCCTTGCAGCTCCTCGGGGTTGCCCCAGCGGCCTACGGAAATATGGCTGCGCACGGTCTCCCAGAGCGCCGGGTTGGCACTCACCGGCTCGGCCATGTCGGTGTGGAAATAGCCCGGGCAGATGGCATTGCAGCGAATGCCATGGGGGCCGAGTTCGCCGGCCAGCGACTTGGTCAGGCCGACCACGCCGTGCTTGCTGGCCACATAGGCCTGCAGCTTCTCGCGGCCGACCCGGGCGACGTAGGAGGCGACGTTGATGATCGCCCCGCTGCCCTGGGCAAGCATGGGCCGGGCGGCTTCGCGGGCCAGCAGGTAATGGGCGGTCAGGTTGATGTCGAGGGTCCGGCGCCAATCGTCCAGGCTGGAATCGAGCAAGGGCTGCCAGAGGCAGATGCCGGCATTGTTCAGCAGCACGTCCAGCCGCCCGTGGCGCTGGACGATCGCCGGTACCGCCGCGACCACCGCCGCCTCGTCGGCCAGGTCGAAGGCCTGGATATCGGCCTGCCCGCCCTGCTGGCGAATGGCTTCGGCCACCTCCAGCAAACGCTCGCGGTCACGCGCCGCCAGCACCACCAGCGCCCCGGCTGCCGCCAGGCCCATCGCCATGGCCCGCCCCAGGCCGCGGGATGCCCCGGTGACCAGCGCGACCTTGCCCTGCAGGGAGAACAACTGCATAAGCCAAACACCTTCTCTTTATTATTGTGGTGCGTCGAATGTGCGGATGCGGGGTGCGCCGGCGGGCGGCGCACCCCGTGGCATCTCAGCCGAGGCTGCCGCTGATCTGCGGCACCGCCTCGAACAGGTCCGCCACCAGGCCGTAGTCGGCGACCTGGAAGATCGGCGCCTCCGGGTCCTTGTTGATCGCGACGATGACCTTGGAATCCTTCATCCCCGCCAGGTGCTGGATCGCCCCGGAGATACCCACCGCGATGTACAGTTCCGGCGCGACGATCTTGCCGGTCTGCCCCACCTGGTAATCGTTGGGCATGAACCCGGCGTCCACCGCCGCCCGCGACGCACCCACCGCACCGCCCAGCTGGTCGGCCAGGGTTTCGAGCAGGGCGAAGTTGCCGCCGTTGCCCATGCCGCGCCCGCCCGAGACCACCACGCGGGCGGCCGCCAGCTCGGGGCGCGAAGACAGCGTCACTTCCTGGCCAACGAAACGCACCCGGGCATCGCCCTGCACCGCCTCGATGGCTTCGACGCTGGCATTGCCGCCGTCGGGCGCGGGGTCGAAACCGGTGGTGCGCACGGTCACCACCTTGACCGGATCGGGGCTCTGCACGGTCGCCAGGGCGTTACCGGCATAGATCGGCCGAACGAAGGTATCGGGCGCTTCGACCGCCAGCACATCGGACACCTGGGCCGCGTCGAGCAGCGCGGCGACACGCGGCATGAAGCCCTTGCCGGTGGCGCTGGCCGCGGCGACCAGGTGGGTGTACTGGCCGGCGAGCGCCAGGACCTGCGCGGCGAGGTTTTCCGCCGCGGCATGGGCATGGACGGCCGCGTCGGCCAGCAGCACCTTGCTCACCCCCTGCAGCCGGGCACCCTGCTCCGCCACGGCGGCGCAGCCCTGCCCTGCCACCAGCAGGTGGACCTCCTGCGCCATCTCCCGGCCCGCGGTCACGGCGTGACGGGTCGCGACTTTCAGGGTTGCATTGTCGTGTTCGGCAATTACCAGTACGGCCATCTCAGATCACCTTCGCTTCATTACGCAGTTTGTCCACCAGGGTCGCCACGTCGGCGACGATCACACCACCGCCACGCTTGGGCGGCTCGACCACCTTGAGGGTCTTCAGGCGCGGCGCCAGGTCCACGCCCAGCTCCGCGGCGGTGAGGGTCTCCAGGGGCTTTTTCTTGGCTTTCATGATGTTGGGCAACGACGCATAGCGCGGCGTGTTCAGGCGCAGGTCGGTGGTGACGATGGCCGGCAGTGCCAGGTCGAGGGTTTCCAGGCCGCCATCGATCTCCCGCGTGACCTGCGCGCGCCCTGCGGCGATTTCCACCCGCGAGGCGAAGGTCGCCTGGGGCCAGTCGAGCAAGGCGGCGGTCATCTGTCCGGTCTGGCAGGCATCGTCATCGATGGCCTGCTTGCCGAGGATCAGCAGGTCGGGTTGTTCGCGCTTGCACAGCGCGGTGAGGGCCTTGGCCACGGCCAGGGGCTGTACTTCGGCGTCGTCCTGCAGCAGGATGGCGCGATCGCCGCCCAGTGCCAGTGCCGTGCGCAGGACTTCCTGGGCAGCCGCCGGGCCGATGGAGACCACCACGACCTCGCTGGCGATCCCGGCTTCCTTGAGGCGTACGGCTTCCTCGACGGCGATCTCGTCGAAAGGATTCATCGACATTTTCAGGTTGGTCAGATCGATGCCGGAACCGTCCGGCCTGACTCGCGGCTTGGCGTTGTAGTCGATGACCCGTTTGACAGCGACGAGGACTTTCATTGCAGCTCCACGATTATCTGAATGACGTTCACTATTCTGAACCTCATTCAAATTAATTGTCAACGTGCGCGATGCACGCCTGGTCCGCCCTTTACCTTCTTGAGCTTTTTATTACCGTGCCGACTACACCATCCGTCGTGGCGTACTGGCATGAACGACCACCGGTGCTATTTATATTTATAAACGATGTTCAACTTGATTGATGATGTGTCACTATCCGGCCCAGTGCTCCAGCGGCCCTTCCGGACCACGCATCCGGGCGGGCCGGAGCGCTAACCTTCCAATAACACTGCTCGAAAGCAGGTACCCCATGAAAAGAACGCTCATGCTGTCGCTTTTCGTCGTTACGCTGGTGGCCACCGCAGGTGCCGTCACCGAAGTCCGCCTGGTGGAAAAACGCGCGCAACTGCACAGTTGCCAGGTGAATCCCTACAGTTGCGTCCACCCCGCCGTCAGTTTCGCCTCGTTGCACTGAGCGCACGCCCTGGTTGCGCCTGCTGCGCGAACGCCCGGGCCCAAGCAAGGAGGCCCGGGCGTCGTCACCACCGCGGCTTCAGCATTCGGCAAGGATCGCCCGCAGCGCAGCGACCAACGCCAGGGGCTGGTCGACCATCAGGTGATGATGGCCACCCGGGATGACCACCGGCGGCCGCGCCGTGGGCAACAGGCGCAGGAGCTGGATCATGCGCTCCAGCCGCGCGGGCGTGACCACCGTACTGAGCTCGCCGGTGATCATCCGCAGCGGCACCCGCACCTGGGCCAGCAACGCAGCACCATCGGCTTCGATCTCCGGCGGCGGCAGCGCCGGGTCGAAGCACCAGGCCCAGCCCTCGTCCACCCGCCGGATGGAGGTCTGGGCGATGTGCCGGCGCACCCACTCCAGCGCAGGCTGTTCAGGCATCAGGCGAAAGCGCTGCAACGCCGCTTCGCGATTCGGATAGACCTTCTCCCCATAGCGGCGCCCCGGTGACCGTGCATTGACCTCGTCCCCCAGCCGCAGCGGGCTGTCGACGATGATCGCCAGGCGCAGCAACTCGGGAATCAGCGTGCAGGCACGCAGCACCCGCGAACCGCCAAAGCTGTGGCCGACCAGCACCGCCGACTTGAGCCCGGCATGCCTGACCACCGCGGCGATGTCGCGGGCGTAGAGCAGCGGCGTGTATTCCTTGCGCCAGCCGCTCTGCCCCATTCCGCCCAGGTCCAGGGCATAAACCCGGTAGTGCGCGGTGAACAAGGGCGCGATGTGGTCCCACCAGTGCGCATGGCCACGAAAACCATGGACGAAGACCAGCCCTGGCTTCTGCCGGTCGTCGGGATTCCAGGCCAGGTAGTGGATCGGCACCTTGTCCGAATCCGCGTAGCAGGAGGCCGGCCGGGCGCGCAGCGCGTCCCGCGCCCAGGCCGGCACATCCTCCGGCACGTCCGTCTCGGGCGGGCTCACATCAAGGCACCGTAGCGCTCGACATGGTGGTCGCTGTCGCCCCAGGTCATGTCGATGGCCGTCAGGCGCTTGAAGTACCAGCCCACCGCCAGCTCATCGGTCATGCCCATGCCGCCGTGCAGTTGCACGGCCTGCTGGCCGATGAAACGCCCGGCCTTGCCCACCAGGGCCTTGGCCGCCGACACCGCGCGGGCGCGGACAGCGGCATCCGGATCGTCCAGGTGAGCGGCGGCGTAGCAGGTGATGGAGCGCACCTGCTCGACATAACCGAGCATTTCCGCGACCCGGTGCTGCAACGCCTGGAAGCTGCCGATGGGCTTGCCGAACTGCTTGCGGGTGCGCAGGTAGTCGACGGTGAGTTCGGTCAGCCGCGCCATGCAGCCGAGCGCTTCGGCGCACAACGCGAAGCAAGCCCGGTCCACCGCCCATTCGAGGTCGGCGAAGGCTTCGTGCCGGGTGCCCAGCAGCGCCTCGGCCGGCAGCCGAACGTCACGCAACTCGACTTCCGCCACCCGTTGCCCGTCCAGCCCCGGGAAGCCGCGCACACTGACGCCCTCGGCCTGGGTGTCGACCAGGAACAGGCTGATGCCCTGGCGATCCCGCGGGTTTCCGGCGGTACGCGCGGAGACGATCAGCCAATGCGCCGAGTCGCCATGGGCGACGACGCTCTTGCGCCCGTTCAGGCAGAAGCCCGTCCCGCTTGCCTGCGCCTGGCAGGCCACGTCCTGCAGGTCGAAGCGCGCCTGCGGTTCCAGGGCCGCCAGGCCCAGGCGACATTCGCCACTGGCCACCTGCTCCAGCAGCCGCGACTTCAGCGCCGCGTCGCCGAGGCGCTGGAGCAACGGCGCCGCCACCAGCGCACTGGACAGGTAGGGCTCCAGCACCAGGCCGCGGCCAAAGGCCTCCATCACCACCAGGGTGGCCTCGGCGCCAGCACCAAGGCCGCCGTGTTCTTCATCCAGGGCCAGCGCCAGCAGGCCGGTTTCGGCCAGGGCCGCCCAATTCTGCGCGGACCAGCCCTGCGAGGTGTCCGCCAGCTTGCGACGCGCCTCGAAATCATACTGTCGCTCGACGAAGCGCGCGACCAGATCGGCGAGCATCTGCTGCTCGTCGTTGAGAGAGAAGTCCATCGCATCGATCTCCACGGCTGCGCCAGCACGGCGCAGCGATTAAAGGCCAAGCGCCTGCTTGGCGATGATGTTCTTTTGCACTTCGTTGGCGCCGCCGTAGATGGAGATCTTGCGCCAGTCCAGGTAATGCGGGGCCAGGGCGTTGAGCAGTTCGCCGTTGGCGCTGTCGACGCCGGCATCGCCTTCCAGCGCGCCCGCCGTGAACGGCACCGCGTAGGGGCCGGCGCATTCCATGATCAGTTCGGTCAGGCGCTGCTGGATCTCCGAGCCGCGGATCTTCAGCAGCGAAGCCTCGAAGCCGCTGCCCTGGCCCTTGCCTTCCTGGTCGATCAGGCGCAGCAGCGACCACTCGTGGGCCAACAGTTCCATCTCGACACTGACCACCTTGTCGCGAAAGCGCACGTCATCGAGCAGCGGCCGGCCCTGCTTCAGGCTGCTGGCGGCGATCTCCTTGAGCCGGCGCATGAAGCGCTTGCAGTTGCCCAGCCCGGCGATGTTGGTGCGTTCGTGGCCGAGCAGGTACTTGGCGATCGACCAGCCCTTGTGCTCCTCGCCCACCAGGTTTTCCCGCGGCACCCAGACGTTGTCGAAGAACACCTCGTTGACGTCGTGGCCGCCGTCGAGGGTCTTGATCGGGCGGACCTGGATGCCGGGCGTCGCCATGTCGATCAGCAGGAAGGAAATGCCTTCCTGCTGTCGGCCGTCGCTATGGGTGCGGACCAGGCAGAAGATCCAGTTCGCCCATTGCGCGAACGAGGTCCAGATCTTCTGCCCGTTGACCCGGTAGCCGTCGCCCTCCCGGTCGGCCCGGCAGCGCAGGGCCGAGAGGTCGGAGCCGGCGCCGGGCTCGGAGTAGCCCTGGCACCACCAGTCGCTCATCTCGAGGATGCGCGGCAGGAAGCGCGCCTGCTGCTCGGCGCTGCCGAACTTCTGCAGCACCGGGGCGACCATCGACAGGCCGAACGGCATCTGCCGCGGCGCTCCCGCCGTAAAGCACTCCTCGTCGAAGATATTGCGCTGCGCCGAGGTCCAGCCGGTGCCGCCGAACGCCGTCGGCCAGCCGGGTGCGCCCCAGCCGCGCTGGAACAGGATGCGCTGCCAGCGCACGTAGTCTTCCCGGCCCAGGTGGCGGAAGCCCAGCACCCGCTCGCGAATGTCCGCCGGCAGGTGCTGCGCGACGAAATCACGGACCTCCTGGCGGAAGGCCTTTTCTTCGCTACTTACGCGAAAATCCATCGGCTGCTCCTCAGGCGAGTTCGACCACACCGTTGTTGAGTACGGTCACGTCCCGGGCGTCGACCCGGGCGCGCAGGTGGATGCGCCCTTCCTCGCCGCTCCAGAACTGGAAGCGCAGCGTCTCCCCCGGGAACACCGGCGAGGTGAAACGCGCCGCCAGGCGCTTGAGCCGACTGGCGTCGCCATCGGCGCAGCGGCAGACCGCGGCGAAGGCGGCCATGCCATAGGTGGCCAGGCCGTGCAGGATCGGCTGCGGGAAGCCCGCCCGGCTGGCGACCTCGGGGTCGGCGTGCAACGGGTTGCTGTCGCCGGAAAGGCGATAGATCAGCGCGGCCTGGGGCGGCGAGAACAGTTCGTACTCGAAGTCCGGGGCACGCTCCGGCACCGCCGGCAGGCTTTGCGGCGGCGCGTCGCTGACACCCGCTTCGGCACTGTAGCCACCGTCACCGCGCAGGAACGAGACCTGCCGGGTCTGGGCGACGCGCTCGCCGGTTTCGACGTTGATGATGTCGCGCAGCAGTTCGACGATGGCGCCCTTGCCGGCGCCCTTGTCGCAGATGCGGTTGACCCGGGTCTGGCTGCGCACCGTGGCCTCGGCCGGCATCGGCCGGAACCACTCGGTGTCCTGTTCGCCATGCACCAGCTTGAGGTAGTCGACGCCGGTGTCCGGGTTGGTCATCCACGGTTTCGGCCAGGCGATCGCGGCGGCCAGGGTCGGGACCGCCTGCAGGTCCTTCTCGAAGGTGAAGCGCAGTTGCACGGGGTCCATGGGATCGCCGCCCACACCCAGGCCCAGGGCGTAAAGGATGCTGTCGCGCTTGCTGTAGGACTGGGTGACCTCTTCGATGGGCCAGTGTTTGACGCGTTCGTAATTCAACATGCCGGGTTCACTCGCTGTCGTGGCGTAGGGTCGGCCTGCCGGCGCACCGGCCGGCAGGCGGGGGGATGCGTCTCAGACCGGTTCCCAGCTGTACACGTCGTGGGTCTGGTGCAGCGGCAGGAAGCTTGGGCGCAGCGCCGGGATAGCGTGCTCGGCGACTTCGCTGGGGGTCCAGCCGTTTTCGCGGTGCACCGAGCGGATGACCCGCGGCTGGTTGACCAGCATGATTTCGTTGGAACGCACGTAGAAGATCTGCCCGGACACGTCCTTGGCCTGGTCCGAGGCCAGGAACACCGCCAGCGGCGCCTGCTTGGACGGGTGCATCATCCGTTCCATGCGCTCGGCCTGCAGTTTCTTCTCCGGGGTGTCGGTCGGCACCGCGCCGATCATGCGGCTCCAGGCCGCCGGGGAAATGCAGTTGGAGCGTACGCCGAACGCGGCCATGTCCAGGGCGATGGCCTTGGACATGCCGACGATGCCGAGCTTGGCCGCGGCATAGTTGACCTGGCCGACGTTGCCCACCAGGCCGGTGTTGGAGGTCATGTGGATGTACGAGCCCGAGCTCTGGGCGCGGAAATGCGGCGCGGCCGCGCGGGCCATGAAGAACGAGCCGTTGAGGTGCACGTTCAGCACCGCCAGCCACTCCTGCTCGTCCATCTTGTGGAACATGCGGTCGCGCAGGATGCCGGCGTTGTTCACCACGCTGTCGATGCGGCCGAAGGTATCCAGGGCCGTCTGCACGATGCGGTGGGCCGAGTCCCAGCCGGCCACGCTGTCGGTGCTGGCCACGGCTTCGCCGCCGGCCGCCTTGATCTCGTCGACCACGCGCTGCGCAGGGCCGGCGTCCTGGCCATCGCCGTGGACCGAGGAACCCAGGTCGTTGACCACCACCCGCGCGCCTTCGGCTGCCATCGCCAGGGCGATCGCACGGCCGATGCCGTTACCGGCGCCGGTGACCACCACTACCTTGCCTTCAACCATTGCACTCATCTTGCTTTCCTCTTGTTATCGGTGGACGAGCGGCCCTGGGCGCGCTCGGCGTCCAGTTCTCAGATGTCGTCGTCGGGGAATTGCGCCGGGCGCTTTTCCATGAAGCTGGCGATGCCCTCCTTGTAGTCGGGCCCCTGGTTGGCGATGGGCATGTCCAGCCCGGCGCTCATCACGGCTTCGTGGCAGGTCTGGAACGGCACCTCCCAGAGTTGCTGCTTCATGATCCGCATCGAGCGCGGCGAGCAGTTCTGTGCCAGGTCGCGGGCATAGGCATAGGTCTGCTCGACCAGTTGCTCGGCGGCAATGGCGCGGTTGACCAGGCCCATGCGCTGGGCCTCGATGCCCTTGATCTTGCGTGCCGAGAGCAGCAGGTCGAGGGCGTTGGCCTGGCCGACATGGTGCTCCAGGATCCAGGCCATGCCGTATTCGGCGGTCAGCCCGCGGCGGGCGAAGGCCGTGGTGATGGTGGCGTCTTCCGCGGCGAAGCGGATGTCGCAGAACAGCGCGTGAATCAGCCCGATGCCCACGGTCGCGCCGTTGAGCATGGCGATCACCGGCTTGGGGATCGCCGGGTAGTAGGAGCAGCGGGTCTGCCAGTCGGGCCGCTTGCGCATGTCGAACGGGCGCGGCAACTTGGTCATCAGCTGGTTCGGGTCGCCGCCGAAGCTGTTGATGTCACCGCCGGCGCAGAACGCCTTGCCGGCACCGGTGAAGACGATCACCCGCACGCCCTTGTCGGCGCCGGCGGCCTGCATGGCGTGGTACACCTCGGTGGCCACCTGGTCGTTCCAGCTGTTGAGCTGGTCGGGCCGGTTGATGGTGATGGTGGCGATACGGTCTTCCACCTGGTAGAGAATGCTCTCGTAGTTCATCCCGATACCTCGCTCAGAACGACCGCGGCAGGCCGAGGATGTGCTCGGCCACGTAGGACAGGATCAGGTTGGTGGAGATCGGCGCCACCTGGTACAGGCGGGTTTCGCGGAACTTGCGCTCGACGTCGTATTCGCAGGCGAAGCCGAAGCCGCCGTGGGTCTGCAGGCAGGCATTGGCCGCCTTCCACGAGGCGGTGGCGGCCAGGTGCTTGGCCATGTTGGCCTCGGCCCCGCAGGCCTGGTGCGCGTCGAACAGCTCGCAGGCGCGATAGCGCATCAGGTCCGCGGCGCGCAGGTCGATATAGGACTCGGCGATCGGGAACTGGATGCCCTGGTTCTTGCCGATCGGCCGGTCGAACACCACGCGGTCATTGGCATAGCGCGAGGTGCGGTCGACGAACCAGTAGCCATCGCCGATGCATTCGGCGGCGATCAGGGTGCGCTCGGCGTTCAGCCCATCGAGGATGTACTTGAAGCCCTTGCCCTCCTCGCCGATCAGGTTTTCCTCGGGGATCTCCAGGTTGTCGAAGAACAGCTCGTTGGTCTCGTGGTTGACCATGTTCGGGATCGGCCGCACGTCCAGGCCCTTGCCGATGGCATCGTGCAGGTCGACCAGGAAGCACGAGAGGCCCTCGGACTTCTTCTTCACATCGGCCAGCGGCGTGGTGCGCGCCAGCAGGATCATCATGTCCGAATGCTGGACCCGCGAGATCCAGACCTTCTGGCCGTTGACCACGTAGCGGTCGCCCTTCTTCACGGCGTTGGTCTTGAGCTTGGTGGTGTCGGTGCCGGTGGTGGGCTCAGTCACCGCCATGGACTGCAGGCGCAGTTCGCCGCTGGCGATCTTCGGCAGGTACTTGCGCTTCTGCTCGGCGGAACCGTTACGCAGCAGGGTGTTCATGTTGTACATCTGCCCATGGCAGAAACCGGAGTTGCCGCCGTTGCGGTTGATCTCTTCCATGATCACCGAGGCTTCGGCCAGGCCCAGCCCGGACCCGCCATATTCCTCGGGGATCAGCGCAGCCATCCAGCCCGCCTTGGTCAGCGCATCGACGAAGGCCTCGGGGTAGACCCGCGCATGGTCGATCTTGCGCCAGTACTCATCGGGGTACTCGGCGCACAGGTCGCGCAGGGAGTCGCGCAGTTCGCGGTACGGATCATTGGCGTCATGCTTCATACGGGCTCTCTCGTCAGTCAGGCGTCGGCGTCAATCAGGCCGCCAGCGCGGGCCAGTTGGGCCAGATGGTGGTCGGCATCGCCGAACAGGATTTCGATCATCGACAGGCGGCGCATGTAGTGCCCCACCTGGCATTCCTCGGTCACGCCGATGCCGCCGTGCAGTTGCACCGCCTGCTGGGCGACGAAGCGCGCCGAGCGGTTGATCTGCACCTTGGCCGCGGCGATGGCGCGGCGCCGCTCGCGGGCGTCATCGTCACTGGCCATCATGCTGGCGTACAGGGCCATGCTGCGGGCCTGCTCGATCATCACCAGCATGTCCACGGCACGGTGCTGCAGGGCCTGGAAGGAACCGATGGCGACACCGAACTGCTTGCGCACCTTGAGGTACTCGACGGTCATGTCGCAGGCCTGCTGCATGGCCCCGACGGCCTCGGCGCAGAGGGCCGCCAGCGCCGTGTCGACGGCCTTCTCGATCAGCGGCAGCGCCTGGCCGGCGACACCGAGCAAGGCAGCGTCGTCGACCCGCACGCCGTCGAGGGTGACGTCCGCCGCGCGCAGCCGGTCCTGGGTCTGGTAGCCGCGACGGCTGACGCCGGCGGCCTGGGCATCGACGAGAAACAGGGCCAGGCCCTCGGCATCGCGACGGCCACCGGAAACCCGCGCCGAGACGATCAGCTGGTCGGCGCAGTCGCCGTGCAGCACGTAGCGCTTGGCGCCATCGAGCACCCAGTCGTCGCCGTCGCGACGGGCACAGGTGGCCACGTCGGCTAGGTCATAGCGGGCCTGGGCCTCGCTGTGGGCGAAGGCCAGCAGGCGCTCGCCGGCGATCAGCGCCGGCAGCACATCGGCGCGTTGCGCCGCGCTGGCCGCGCTGGCGAACAGCCCGCCCGCCAGGACCACCGTGGCCAGGTAGGGCTCCAGCAGCAGGCCGCGACCGGCCGCCTCCATTACCGTCAGGGTGTCGGCCGGGCCGCCGTCGAAGCCGCCATCGGCTTCGGCGAACGGCAGGCCGAGCAGCCCCAGCTCGGCGTAGTCGCGCCAGCGGTCACGGCTCCAGCCCTCGGCTTCGGCCAGGTAGCGGGTGCGCTGTTCGAAGCTGTAGCGGTCGGCCACCAGGCGATCGACCGCGTCCTTGAGCAAGCGTTGTTCTTCGTTCAGATCGAAATTCATGCTTAGAGTCCGAGCAGGGATTTGGCCAGGATGTTGTGCTGGATTTCGTTCGATCCACCGACGATGGAGACGTGACGCACCCAGTAGTAGTTGGGCGCGATGGTCCGCGCCCAGTCGTCCTCGCCCTCCACTTCACGCTCGCCGATGACGAACCCGTGGTCGTATTCCAGGGCGTTGTAGCCCGCCACTTCCATCAGCAGTTCGGTAGCGACCTGTTGCAGTTCCGAGCCCTTCATCTTCAGGATCGAGCTGCGCGGGTCCGGGGCATGGCCGTATTTCTCGCTGTCGGCGATGACGCGCATCTGGGTCATTTCCAGCGCCTTGAGCTCGACCTCCAGCGCGGCCACGCGCTCACGGAAGCGCGGCTCGTCCGCCAGCACGCCGTCGCCCACCACCACCTGGGCGGCCAGTTGCTTGGCCCGGCGCACGCGGAATTTCGACAGCCCGACCCGGGCGATACCGCCACGCTCGCTGCCGAGCAGGAACTTGGCGACATCCCAGCCACGGTTTTCCTCGCCGACCAGGTTGGCCACCGGGACCCGCACGTTATCCAGGAACATCTCGTTGGTTTCGTGGTGGCCATCGAGGGTGACGATCGGCCGGATGGAAATGCCCGGGGTCTTCATGTCCATCAGCAGGAAGCTGATGCCCTGCTGCTTCTTGGCGCTGGCATCGGTGCGCGCCAGGACGAAGCACCAGTCGGCATGGTGGGCGGTGGACGTCCACAGTTTCTGGCCGTTGAGCACATAGTGATCGCCGTCGCGCACGGCACTGGTGCGCAGCGATGCCAGGTCCGAACCCGAGCCTGGCTCGGAGAAGCCCTGGCAGAACCAGTAGTCCATGTTGGCCACCCGCGGCAGGAAGTGCTCCTTCTGCGCCTGGGTGCCGAAGGCGGTCAGCACCGGGCCGATCATGTTCATGTTGAACGAGATCGGCTCGGGCGCCGGGGCCATGTGCAGCTCTTCCTTGAAGATGTAGTGCTGGGTGGCGCTCCAGGCCTGGCCGCCCCACTCCGGCGCCCAGGCCGGGCAGGACCAGCCCTTGGCGTGCAGGATCTTCACCCAGCCGACCATCTCTTCCTTGGACAGCCGCTGGCCGAACTCGACCTTGCGCCGGATCGCAGGCGGTACCGCGTGTTTCAGGAACGCCCGGACCTCATCGCGAAAGGCCAGTTCCTCGGGGGTAAATCGCAATTCCATGGTGTTGTCCTCAGTCGATGACGCCCTGGCTGCGCAGGGCGGCAATCCGGGCGGGGTCGAACCAGGCGGCCAGGGCCGCATCGGTGTTCTGCGCGGTGATCGGTTGCGGGGCGAACGGGGTCGGCGGCACGCTGCGCGAGAAACGCGGCGCCGGCGCCGGCTGGGTGACCCCGTCAACCTCGATGAAGGTGCCGCGGGCGCGCAAGTGCGGGTGCTGCGGCGCCTCGGTGAAACTCAGCACGCCGGCGGCGCAGGCATCGCTCGATTCGAGCAGCGCCGCCCATTCGTCGCGGGTGCGGCTGCGCAAACGCTCGGCGATCCGCTCCTTGGCGCCGGCCCACGCCGAGCGGTCCATCTGCTCGCCGAGCAGCGCCGGGTCGAGGTCGATGAGCTGCAGCAGTTGCGCGTAGAACTTGCTTTCGATGGGGCCGATGCTCAGGTACTTGCCATCGCTGCATTCGTAGCAGTCATAGAACGGCGAACCGCTGTCGGTGATGTTGGTGCCCCGCCCTTCTTTCCAGATGCCCGCGGCGAGCATGCCGAAGAAGGTGGTCGCCAGGTGCGCCGAGCCGTCGACGATGGCCGCATCGACCACCTGGCCCTGCCGGGAGCCCCTGGCTTCGAGGATCCCGGCCAGCAGGCCGAGGGCCAGGTACAGCGAGCCGCCGGCGTAGTCGCCCAGCAGGTTCAGGGGGATGCTCGGCGGCTGGCCCTCGCGGCCTATGGCATCGAGGATGCCGGTCAGCGCCAGGTAATTCAGGTCATGGCCGGCGTATTGCGCCAGCGGGCCGTCCTGCCCCCAGCCGGTCATGCGCCCGTACACCAGGCGCGGGTTGCGCGCCAGGCAGTCGTCCGGGCCCAGGCCCAGGCGCTCGGTGACCCCGGGCCGGAAGCCTTCGATCAGCGCGTCGGCCTGCTCGACCAGTTGCAGCACGGTCTCGACGCCGGCCGGGTCCTTCAGGTCGACCGCGATGGCGTAGCGATTGCGCAGCAGGGTGTTGTATTGCAGCGGACGCTCGATCCCCAGCTTCACCGGCGCCTTGCGGTCGACGCGGATCACCGTCGCGCCGAGGTCGGCCAGGAGCATGGCGCACATCGGCCCGGGGCCGATCCCTGCCAGCTCGACCACCTTGATGCCGCTCAACGGGCCGGCCATTACTTGCGGCCCTCGCCGCGCATGGCCTGCCACTGCTCGTCGCTCCAGTCCTGCATGGCGCGGAAGGTCGGCCCGCCGACGCCCTGCATCCAGCGGCCGCCGTCGATGACCACCATGTCACCGGTGATGTAGCCCGAGCCGTCGCTGGCCAGGTAGCTGTACAGGTTGGCCAGTTCCTGGTGATCGCCGAAGCGGCGCAGCGGCACGCCCTTTTCCTGTGGCTCGACCTGCGAGCCCGCCGGGTACAGTTGCTCCCAGGCCCCGGGGGTGGGGAACAGGCCGGGGGCGACGCAGTTCAGGCGGATGCCCTTGGGGCCCCACTCGACCGCCAGGCTGCGGGTCATGGCCAGCACCCCGGCCTTGGCCGCGGCGCTGGGCGCGGTGAAGGCCGAGCCGGTCATGGTCGGGGTGGACACGGTGCTGATCACGTTGCCCGGACGCCCCTCGGCGATCCAGCGCTTGCCGGCGGCGATGGTGCAGTAGAAGCTGCCGTGCAGGACGATATCGAGCACCGCGTCCACCGCCCGCGGCGAGAGGGTTTCGGTGCGCGAGATGAAGTTCGCCGCGGCGTTGCACAGCAACACGTCCAGGGGACCGCTGCGCCAGATCTCTTCCATCATCGCCTCGACGGACTCGGCATCGCGCACGTCGGCCTGCACGGTGGCGACCTTCGCGCCGGGGATGGCGTCGCGGAACTCCGCGGCCGTGGCCTCGAGCACGTCCTTGCGGCGACCGGCGATGACCAGCTCGGCCCCCAGTTCCAGGTAACGCTTGCCGATACTCTTGCCAAGGCCGGTGCCGCCACCGGTGATGAGGATCTTTTTGCCTGCCAGAAGATTGCGCTCGAACATGGATTCAATTTCCGCTGAAAGTCGGTTTGCGTTTTTCCATGAAGGCCGCGACGGCCTCCTGGTGGTCCTGGGTCTGCCGGGTCAGCGGGTTGAGGTCGACCTCGCGTCGCCAGGCGGCGTCGATGCTGTTGCCGCCCTGCACCAGCGATGCCTTGAGCAGGGCCAGGGTGACCGGTGGCAGCCGCGCCAGTCGCGCGGCCCGCTCGATGGCGGCCGGCAGCGCCTGGCCCGGGGCTACCACCTGGTTGAACAGGCCGATGCGCCCGGCCTCGACGCCGTCGAACGCGGCGCCAGCGAGCATCAGTTCGCGAGCCTTGCCGGCGCCGACCTTCTGCGCCAGGGTCCACAGCAGCCCGGTGTCGGGCAGCAGGCCGACCTTGACGAAGGCGCAGGAAAGCTTCGCCGCCTCGCTGCCGACCGCCAGGTCGCAGGCCGCCGCCAGGGAAATGCCGGCACCCATGCAACTGCCCTCGACCGCCGCGACGATCGGCTTGTCGCCGGTGTACAACAGGCGGAACAGGCGGGTGCCAACGGCGATGCGCTCGCGCATGGCGAGCAGGGACGGTGACACCTCGGTCATCTCGGACAGGTCGCCACCGGCGCAGAAGTGCCCGCCGGCGCCGGTCAGCACGATGGCCCGGCTGCCGGCATCCTCGTGCAACAGGTGCTGGAAGGTGTCCAGCAGCGCCAGGCGCATCTTCATCGAGAAGGCGTTGCGGCGTTCCGGGTAGTTCAGGGTGACGATGGCCACCTCGCCCTGGCGCTCGACCTGGACGATATCGGTGTGTTCGCTCATTTCAGACTCCTCACTGACCGGTGAAGACCGGCGTACGCTTCTCCAGGAAAGCGCGGGCCGCTTCCCGGTGGTCCTTGGACTGCCGCAGCAGGGGCTGGTAATCGATTTCGGCGCGCAGCGACGCATCCATGTCGTCGGCAGCGAAGGTCAGCGCGGACTTGATCAGGGCCATGGCCAGCGGTGGCTGCCGGGCCAGCTCGCGGGCATAGGCGATGGCCGCCGGCAGGGCCTGTCCTGGCTCGACCAGGCGATTGGCCAGGCCGATGCGCAGGGCTTCGGTCGCATCGATCTCGCGCGCCAGCGACAACAGCTCGCGGGCCTTGGCCAGGCCGATCTTCTTCGGCAGGGTCCAGAGGATGCCGGTGTCGGGGATCAGCCCGATGCGCATGAAGGCTGCGCAGAAGCGCGCATCGGCGGCCGCCACCAGGTAGTCGGTGGCCACCGCCAGCGACAGCCCCGCGCCGAAGGCAACGCCCTCGACCGCGCAGACCACCGGTTTCGGCCCGCCCAGCATGTTGCGCACGACCTCGCAGGACTCGGCGAGGATCTCGCGGCTCTGCAGGACGGTGCGCTTGGTCATCTCGCTGATGTCGGCACCGGCGCTGAAATGGCTGCCGGCCCCCGTCAGCACGATCGCCCTGGACTCGGGGTCCGCGGTCATCAGTTGCTGCAGGGTGTTGCGCAGGGCCAGGCGCATCTGCCGGCCCATCGCGTTGCGCCGCAGCGGGTTGTTGATGGTCACGATGGCGACCTCGCCCTCGCGGCTGACCTGGATGCGCTCGTCGGTATGTTCAGTCACGTGGTATTCCTTCTCAGTTACCGACGAACACGGCCGGACGCTTTTCCATGAAGGCCGCGGCGGCCTCCTGGTGGTCCTGGCTGCGCCGCAGGATCGGCTGCAGGTTGACTTCGGTCTCGATGGCTTCGTCCAGCGAGGCGATGCCCCCGGCGAGCGCCGCCTTCAAATGGGCCACCGCCAGCGGCGGCATGCGGGCGTACTGGCGGGCCACGACCAGCGCCGCGGCCAGCGTCTCGCCCGGCGCCGTCAACTGGTTGGCAAAGCCCATCTGCAGGGCCTGCTCGCCGTTGAACTCGTCCGCGCCGAGCATCAGCTCGCGGGCCTTGCCACCCCCGACGCGCTGGGCCAGCGACCAGAACAGGCCGGTATCGGGCATCAGCCCGACCTTGACGAAGGCGCAGGCGTAACGGGTGTCGCTGGCGCTGACCACATAGTCGCTGGCCGCCGCCAGGGACACCCCGGCGCCCATGGCGAAACCTTCGACGGCAGCCACCACCGCCTTGGGCCCCTCGACCATGAGGCGGAAGATGTTCAGCGGCAGCAGGTTGCGCTCGCGGTATTCGAGCACGGTGCGTTCCTTCATCTCGGAGATGTCGCCACCGGCACAGAACACCTGGCCGTGGCCGGTGAGCACGATGGCCCGGCACGTGGCGTCGTGATGCATGAGGCGGTACAGGGTGTCGTACAGCGCCTGACGGATCTTCAACGAGAAGGCGTTGCGCCGTTGCGGATAACTGAGGGTGACGATCGCCACGTCGCCGTCATGCTCGACCAGGACGTCCTGCGTGGTGTTGTCCGGAGCCTGGCTCATAGCGTTTCCTCCGTGCCGAGGATCACCGTCGCCTGGCTCGACAGCACGCCGCCGTTGCCGTGGGCGATGGCCAGGCGGGCCGCGTCCACCTGCCGGGCACCGCACTGGCCCATCAGTTGCTGGGTCGCCTCGACCATGGTGAACAGGCCATACATCCCCGGATGCACGCAAGACAGCCCGCCACCATTGGTATTCACCGCCAGCCTGCCGCCGGGGGCGATACCGCCATCGGCAACGAAGCGGCCACCCTCGCCCTTGGGGCAGAAACCGAGGTCTTCGAGGAACAGGATGGTGTTGATGGTGAAGGCGTCGTAGAGCATCACCACGTCGATATCCGCCGCGCCGACACCGGCCATGGCATAGGCGCGCTGCGCCGATTCACGGGCGGCGGTGACGGTGAGGTCGTCCATCGAGGCGATTTCACGGTGCGAGGTGGCGGAGCCGGCACCCAGCAGGTAGGCCGGCCGGGCCACCAGGTCCCGGGCGCGGTCGGCGCGCATCATCACCACGGCGGCCGCGCCGTCGGTCACCAGGCAGCAATCGCGCACGGTGAGCGGGTCGGAAACCATGCGCGCGGCCAGCACGTCGTCGATGCCGAGGTCGTCGCGCATGTAGGCGTCAGGGTTGAGCTGCGCCCACTTGCGCGCGGCGACCGCGACTTCGGCGAGCTGTTCGCGGGTGGTGCCGTACTGGTGCATGTGCCGGGCCGCGGCCAGGGCATAGGACGACACCGGGTTCATTGGCCGGTAAGGCGTTTCCCAGGGCGATGGCCGGGACGACTGCACCAGCTTGCCGGAAGCGCTTTTCTGGTTGCTACCGTAGGCGATCAGGGCCACGTCGATCTGGCCGCTGGCCAGGGCCATCGCGGCGGTGTGGGCATAGATCTGGAAGGCCGAACCGCCGGTGCGGTTGTTGTCGGTGAAACGCGGGTGGATCCCCAGGTACTCGGAGAAGGTCAACCCGGAAAGCATGTCGTCCGGCACGCTGACGAACAGCCCGTCGACATCGCCGGGGGTCAGCCCGACCTGGGCCAGGGCCCGCACACTGGCGGCCGCGGCGAGGTCCATCGAGGACTGGCCAGGGGCCTCGCCCATCCCGTAGGTGGCGGCAGACACGACTGCGGTCTGTCCACGCAAGCTCTGATACATATCGACTCCTGCCTTGTTCTTGTCGGTGCAGGTTGAAGAAGCGTTCGATGGCGCAGGCCGGCTCAGGCCGGCTCGAACACGAGAACGGCGGCCGCGGGATCGTCGCGGAGGATTCTTGCCTTGACCGCCATGCCGATCCGTACCGCTTCGGCCTCGATGCCCTCGACGCGGCTCATCAGCCGCACGCCTTCCTCGAGGTCGATCAAGGCAACGTTGTAGTGGGGGGTCGGCGGGCGCTGGCGCACCACGGTGGTGGAATAGACGGTGCCGCGGCCGCTGGCCTCGACCCACTCCAGGTCGGTATTGCCGGTCACGGGTTCCGCGACACGCGGGTAGAAGACATAGCCGCCACTCTGGCGACTGCGCTGAAGCATGAAACGCCCCTCACCCAGGAAGCGCTGATAGTCGAGTTCCGGTTTCAGGCTGTGCATGGCGCCCTCCCTTGAGTGGCCGATAGCGCTTTCATTGAACGACGTTCGGAATGATAAACGCCGTTCAAAGAATGCGTCAAGCCATCGGCCGGATCGGGCCTGCATCTTTATGCATCATTCCAAACAACGTTTCCATAACTCTGTGGAAGAAGCGACCTACCTTCTATCGGTCCGCCTGTCCGGGAACGACCAGTAATCCATGGAAACCGGGCAAAGCCAAGGACGGCGAGGGGTGTACGCCGGTCGAGCATTCGCAGGGTTACTTGACACATTTCATGAACGTCGTTTACGTTTACGAACATCGTTCAGAAATAGATCATCCTGGACCATGCCCGCCCCGCCGCAGCAAGCCCATGAGGGAGTCAGCGAAACCGTGAATTACGAATTGACCGAAGAACAGCGCCAGATCCAGGACCTGATTCGCCGGGTTGCCCGCGAGAAGGTGGCCCCGCGGGCCGACGAGATCGACCGCAGCGCGGAGTACCCGCACGACATGTTCGCCCTGCTCAAGGAGCTAGGCCTGTTCGCCCTGCCCTTCCCCACCGAATACGGCGGCACCAACAGCCTGTTGTCGGCCTGCATCGCCGTCGAGGAGCTGGGTCGCGTCTGCTACAACACCGGCTACCTGCTGGTGGTGCAGTGGACGCCGTTCGGCGCGATCCTGGCCGGTGGCACCGAGGAGCAGAAGCAGCGCCTGCTGCCGGGCCTGGCCAGTGGCGACCTGCGCGGGGCGCTCTCGCTGACCGAACCGCAAAGCGGCTCGGACGTGTCGGGTATCAAGACCACCGCACGCCGGGTCGAGGGCGGCTACCAGCTCAATGGCTCGAAGATCTGGTGCACCAACTCGCACATTGCCGACTTCATCCTGGTCGCCGCGCGCACCGTCGACGAAACCGGCGCGCCGCTGGGCATCAACCTGTTCATCGTCGACCGCGCGACCCCGGGCCTGACCATCGGCGCCCACGAAAGCAAGATGGGCGCGCGCGGCGTGCCGGCCTGCCCGCTGTTCTTCGACGAGGCCTTCGTGCCCGTGGCCAACCGGGTTGGTCCGGAAGGAGGCGAAGGCTTCAAGGTGGCCATGGAAGCCCTCAACACCAGTCGCCCGTTGATCGCCGCGCGGGCCGTCGGCCTGGCCCAGGGCGCCATTGACCACTCGGTCGACTACGTCAAGGAGCGAGTCGCCTTCAAACAGAAGATCAGCGACTTCCAGGGCGTGCGCTGGATGATCGCCGACATGGTCACCCAGACCGAAGCGGCTCGCCAGCTGGTGTACCGCACCGCCTCGATGGTCGATGCCGGCATCACCGGCCGCACCCTCGCGCCGATGGCCGCCATGGCCAAGATGTTCGCCTCCGATGTCGCGATGAAGGTCGCCACCGACGCCGTGCAGCTGTTCGGCGCCGCCGGCATTTCCAACGAGTACCCGATCAATCGCTATTTCAGGGATGCCAAGGTGGTCCAGATCATCGAGGGCACCAACCAGATCCAGCGCAACATCGTTGCCGACAGCGTGCTCGGCCGCGCCAGCCGTGGCGAGGCCAAGCCCCGCTAAGGGCCTTGCGATCCACCCCCAAACCCCGCAATCAACAACAAGACAGGGAACAGATATGGAGCAGTTCGAAACCGTAGGCCTGGGCATCCATTGGGAAGACCTCCCGGTAGGGCGCCGTTTCAAAACCGTCGGGCGTACCGTGACCGAAGCCGACGTGGTCAATTTCGTCTCGGTGACCGGCATGCTGGAAGTGCTCTTCACCAACGTCGAGTTCCTCAAGGAACAGTCGGCCATCAAGGGCCGGGTCGCCCCCGGGGCCCTGGTCTTCACCTTCGCCGAGGGCCTGCTGACCCAGGCCACCATGCAGGGCGTGGGCTTCGCCTTCCTCAACATGGAACTGGACATCAAGGGGCCGGTGTTCGTCGGCGACACCCTCCACGTCGAATGCGAAGTGATCGAATGCCGCGAGAGCAAGAACCGCCCGGGCCTGGGCCTGGTGCGCACGCGCAACCGCATCTACAAGCAGGACGGTACGCTGGTGCAGGAGTACACCCCCCTGCGCCTTGTCAAGGGCAAGGACTACAGGGCTGACTGATCATGGCGCAACGGGCATTGGAGCAAGCAACCGGCCCGCTCACGGGGCTGCGGGTCATCGACCTGACCATCAACGTGCTGGGCCCCGTCGCCACCCAGATTCTTGGCGACATGGGTGCCGACGTGATCAAGGTGGAGCCGCCCAGCGGCGACCAGAACCGCCAGAACGGCCCCGGGCGCAACCCGGGGATGTCGGTCTTCTACCTCATCATGAACCGCAACAAGCGCAGCATCGTCCTGGACCTCAAGCAGCCGGACTGCATGGAAGCGCTGATGAAGCTGGTGGAAACCGCCGACGTCATCGTCCACAGCATGCGCCCCAGCGCCGCCAAGCGCCTGGGCATCTGCTACGAGAAGATCCGCGAGCGCAATCCGCGGATCATCTATGCCTTCGCCCCGGGCTACCGGGGCGACGGCCCGTACAAGGACATGCCGGCCTTCGATGACGTGATCCAGGGCGAAAGCGGCCTGGCCGCGATCAACCGCGATGCGGACGGTCGTCCGCGCTATTTCCCCACGGTGATCGTCGACAAGTTCTGCGGCTACGTTTTGGCGTCCTCGATCAGCATGGCGCTCTATCACCGCGAGCGTACCGGCGAAGGCCAGGAAGTGCTGGTGCCGATGCTCGAGACGATGCTGCAGTTCAACCTGTTCGAGCACCTCTGGGAAGGCGCCCTGGGCGAGTCCGACGGCCAAGGCCTTGGCTACACGCGGATGTTCTCTCCGCACCGCCGGCCCTACGCCACCCAGGATGGCTACATCTGCCTGCTGGCGGTCAACGACGAACAGTGGCGCCGCGTACTGACGGCCATCGGCCGCCCGGAACTGCTGGAAGACCCGCGCTTCTGCCGCATGACCGAGCGCATGCGCAACATCAACGAGCTCTACGGCATCCTCGGCGACGCCATTTCCAGGCAGCCCTCGGCCTACTGGGAAAAGACCTTCGCCGAGGCGGACGTGCCCCACGGCCAGGTTCGCGAGCTCAACGAGCTGATGCAGGACGAATACCTGCGCACGACCGGGTTCTTCCGCAAGGTGGAGCACCCCACCGAGGGCAACCTGGTGATGACCTCGATCCCGGTGCAGTTCTCCGCCTCGCCCGGCAACGTGCGCTACCTGCCGCCCAACCTCGGCGAGCACAGCCAGGAAGTGCTGGGTGCGCTGGGCTACAGCGCCGAGCAGGTCGAGCGCCTCAGTGCCACGCGCACCGGCGCCCCGCAGTCACCTCCCGTTTCCCATGCCGCTGGCAGCGAGGGCATGTCCATTGAAATCGCGGCGCAGCCGCGTTCCTAGCCGTTCATCCAGGGGTACCGAGCATGAAAGGATTGCAAGACAAAGTGGTAGTGGTCACCGGCGGCGCCGGCGGCATCGGCAGCGCCATCTGCCAGCGCTTCGCCGAAGCGGGTTCGCGGGTGGCGGTGTTCGACCTGAACGCCGAGGCCGCCAGCCGCCTGGTCGGCGAGATCGAAAGCAGCGGCGGCCGCGCGCGCGGCTACAGCGTCGACATCACCGACCATGAAGGCGTGCACGCCGCGGTGGCGCAGGTCGAAGAGGAGCTGGGGCCGATCGATGTGCTGGTCAACAACGCCGGCTGGGACACCGGTGCCTTCTTCCTGCAAACCGAAAAACCGTTCTGGGACAAGGTGGTCGCCATCAACCTCTACGGCCCGCTGAACATGCACCACGCGGTGCTGCGCCGGATGAGCGAGCGCGGCCGCGGGCGGGTGGTGAACATCGCCTCCGACGCCGGTCGCGTCGGCTCCTCGATGGAGGCCGTGTACTCCTTCTGCAAGGGCGGCCTGATCGCCTTCACCAAGACCATGGCACGGGAAATGGCCCGCCAGCAGATTCCGGTCAACGTCGTCTGCCCAGGTCCTACCGCCACCCCGCTGCTGGACAACCTGGCCCAGGGTGAAAAAGGCGAGCGGATCAAGGCTGGCCTGGTCAAGGCCGTGCCGTTCGGACGCATGGGCCAGCCCGAGGACATCGCCGGCAGCGTGCTGTTCCTCGCCAGCGACGACGCCGCGTTCATCACCGGCCAGGTGATCAGCGTTTCCGGCGGCCTGACCATGGTCGGCTGAACCCGACCTTTCCCCCTATCCAGGAGCAGCACATGGAATTTCGCGACATTCTCTACACCGAAGACAACGGCATCGCCACCATCACCATCAACCGCCCGCAGGTGTACAACGCGTTCACCGCCAACACCTGCGAGGAACTGATCCAGGCCTTCAGCCAGGCCGGCTACAACAAGGACATCGGCGTCGTGGTGCTGACCGGTGCCGGCGACAAGGCCTTCTGCACCGGCAGCGACCAGTCCGGCGGCCGCCACCAGGGCCGCGGCGTGGTCGGCCTGCCGATCGAGGAACTGCAAAGCATCATCCGCGACATTCCCAAGCCGGTGATTGCCCGGGTCAATGGCTACGCCATCGGCGGCGGCAACGTGCTGGTCACCCTGTGCGACCTGGCCATCGCCGCGGACACCGCCCAGCTCGGCCAGGTCGGGCCGAAGGTCGGCTCGGTCGACCCGGGTTTCGGCACCGCCCTGCTCGCCCGCCTTGCCGGTGACAAGCGCGCCCGCGAGATCTGGTACCTGTGCCGCCGCTACAGCGCCAAGCAGGCGCTGGACTGGGGCCTGGTCAACGCCGTGGTGCCGGCCGACCAGCTGGACGCCGAGGTCAAGCAATGGTGCGACGACATCCTGCAGATGAGCCCGACCGCCATCGCCCTGGCCAAGCGCTCGTTCAACATGGACAACGAGAACATCCGCGGCATCGGCGCCTTCGCCATGCAGGCGCTGGCCATGTACTACGACACCGACGAGTCGCGCGAGGGCGGCAATGCCTTCCGCGAGAAGCGCAAGCCGGAGTTCCGCAAGTACGTGAAGTGATCCAGGGGCGGCCGCAAGGCCGCCTTTCACCGTTCAAGCCCCCTGCCCTCGCACCACAGGAATAACAACAATGACGGCTTCTGTCAGTGCAATCCCCACCTCGCGCCCCTGGCCCCTGGTCTTCTGGGCGGTCCTGGGCAGCGCGTTCCTCGCGCTCCAGCTGAATGTCTACGCGGCCTGGATCGGCTCCGACGACTTCCAACCGAGCGAGCGCGGCAGCGACCCGATTCCCGATTACTCGCGCTGGGCGATGACGATCTACGAAGTGCTGAGCCTGGTGACCCTGGCCATCGCGCTGGTCTGGTTCGTGCGGGGCTGGCGCCGCAGCGGCCACCTCGACAGCACCCGGCTGATGATGATCGGCTGGCTCTCGGCCTACTGGCTGGACCCGTTCCTGAACTTCCTGCGGCCGATGTTCACCTACAACGCCTACGCCTTCAATTACGGCTGCTGGTGCGAATTCATCCCCGGCTGGCAGACGCCCAACGGCTCGCGCATCGCCGAACCGCTGTTGATCGATGGTCCGGCGTACTTCTATTCCTTCGCCGGCACCGCGCTCATCGGCCTGGCCTTCATGCGCAAGGCGCAGGCGCGCTTCCCGCGGCTGGGCATCGCCGGGCTGACCCTGGCCGGATTCAGCGGGGTGTGGCTGTCCATGGGCCTGCTGGACATCGTCGCCACCCACTACCTGCACTTCGACGCCTGGCCGGGGGCCTTCCACGCCTGGTCGTTCTGGGGGGGTGATTTCTACCAGTTCCCCATCTACGAATTCATTCTCTTCCCGTCTACCTTCATCGCCTGCGCCTTTCTCCTGATGCATGCCGACGCCCGCGGCTACACCGCGATCGAGCGCGGCATCGAGCATTTCGCCTCCTCGCCGCGACTGGCCACGGTCATGCGTGTCCTGGCGTTCATCGCCTTCTGCAATGTGCTGAATCTCGCCTACACCACGGCCATGGGCGTCCATGCGCTGTATGTCGATCCCTGGCCGGGCAACATGCCCAGCTGGTTGAGCAACGAGCAGGTGCCGATCGGCGCACACTGATCCACGAGCATGCTTGGTCACCTTTCGGGGTGATGCGTTTGCCGCCTGGTACCAGCCAGGCGGCTTTTTTTTGCCCGTCAGTGTGTGGCGCGAGCACCCGCCTCGATCAGCGCATGACCCGCCATAGGGCCGATTTCACTGACACCACCATCCACCGGCAGATGCACTCCGGTCACGAAGCGCGCCTCGTCACTGGCCAGGAAACGCACCGCGAGGGCGATATCCCAGGCATCACCTTCCAGCCCCAGCGGGCCGACATTGCGCCGCTTGGCCCTCATCTCCTCCGGCAGCAGCGATTGCGCCAGGGGCGTCAGCACATGCCCGGGGGCGACCGTGTTGGCGCGGATGCCCTGGCGTCCGTAGAGCACCGTCAATTCCCGGGCCAGCGCAGCCATCGCCGCCTTCGACGGACCATAGGCCAGGCTGCCGTGGGCACGGATGCCGGCGATGGAGGAGATATTGACGATCGACCCTCCGCCATTGCGGATCATGGCCGCCACCGCGTAGCGACTCATGAGCATGGCGCTGGTCAGGTTCAGGTCGAGCACCCGCGACCAGGCAGACTCGTCCTCGGCGTCCAGCGCCACCGGCGTTGCCACGCCGACGTTGTTGACCAGGATATCGAGGCGACCATAGCGGCCCAGGGTTTCTTCGACGAAACGCGAGCAATCGGCCCGGGCCGTGACATCACCGGCCGCGACGAAGGCTTCCCCGCCCATGTCCCGGATGGTCGCGCAGGTCTGCTCGGCGCGCTCGGCATCGCGGTCGACCAGGCAGACCCTGGCACCCTCGCCGGCAAGCACGATGGCGATCGCCTTGCCGATGCCGATGCCGTCACCGTCGGTGCCGGCGCCCGTGACGAGGGCGACCTTGCCGGCCAGGGTGGCGTTGTACTGTGTGGGTTGTGGCATTGCTTCGCTTCTCCGGATTTGGGAAAGATCGACGGACAGCACAAACCCCGGCCACTTCGATGAAGAGGCCGGGGTCGCTGTCCTGCGCGTGCATCGATGTGCCGCGTCAGTGGATGGAACGCACCAGCGTGGCGCTACGGCCGTCCCGGGAGTTGACGATCACCTGCTCGCCGGCCTGGAAGGTCGCCGGGATCTGCGCGCCTTCGCGCTTCTTGCCATCGGTGCCACGGACGTAGGTACCGGCATCGACGACAAAGGATTCCTGCGCCCCGGTGCGGTCATTGCGCAGGGTGACCTGGTTTTCATCGATGCTGACCAACTGGCCGATCGACGGGACCTTGCCCGATGCCTCGGTGACCCGGATATCCATCGACAGGCGGAAGCGATCCCGGGACAGGTTGGTCAGGCCGCTGTGCGGCAGGTTGAGGTCGAACAGGACGATGTCGCCCGGCGCGAAATCGGCGCGCTTCCAGCCGTCCAGCGACACCACTTCCGGCGGGATCGGGAACAGCGGCGGCTTGCTCAGGTCATGCAGGATCGGCCCGCGGTGCGCGCCTTCGATCCAGGCGCAGCCACCGGTCTGCTCGTCGATATGGTCCAGTGGCACCCAGCAGATCTTCATCGGCATGTCGCGGCTGTAGAAGCCGTCCTGGTGCGGATAGATGAAGCGGCTCGCGGCCGGGTCGTCGACCGGCGGGTTGGCCCGGTACTCGGCAATCGGCAGCCAGAAGGGATCGTCGCCGAGAATGGCTTTCAAGGTGGCGACGATGCGTGGGTTTTCGGTGAGCATGGTGTGGATGTTGCGCGTGTTGAATTCACCCACGCGGGACAGCTCGGCCGGGGTCACGGTCTTGTCGGCGAAACCGGAGCCGTTGTAGCGGTTTTCGGTGACGCCGGGGTCGATCAGGCCGTTGCGCTGCAGGTAGTCGATCCATAGCCCGCGCATCTCGGTGATGACATCCTGGTCGAGCACGCCCTTGAAGTACCAGTAGCCGTCCCGCTCCCAGGCCTGGTCGAGGGCCTGGCGGTCGCCAAGCAGGTGATTGGCGGTTTTCAACTGGCCCATGCGCGGCTGGTCGGGCGATACAGGCTGTGCGTTGTTATTGTTCATACACCCTCTCTATCGGTTCTTGTCGTGGTGCAACTGACCACGGTTTTCCGGATTCATGCTGACACCGGTGCGCAGGCCCACACAGGGGCCTGCGCGACATAAACGGGGGGTGGATTCAACACCCGGCGATGGCGCGCAAGCGTTGCTCGATCACCGCATGAGCGTCGCTCATGATCGTCTGCACCAGGTCGCGGCAGTCGGGAACATCGTGGATCAGCCCGATGCCGACGCCTGCCGCATAGGCACCATCGTCCGGATCGCCCCGCTCGGCGGCATTGACCCAGCGCTGGCTGCTGGCCATGGACAGGACTTCGTCGTGGAACGCCGGCCCCAGGCGCTCCAGTTCGAGGATGTGATCGGTAAAGGCATTCTTCAGGACCCGGGTCGAGTCGCCGAGGGAGCGGCAGATCAGCGTCGTATCGCGCTCGGAGGCTTCCAGGTAGCGGCGCTTGACCGCCTCGGCCATCGGCGATTCCTTGACCATCAGGAACCGCGTGCCCATCGATATGCCCTCGGCACCGAGGGCAAGCGCGGCCACCAGTCCGCGGCCATTGGCGAAGCCGCCGTTGGCCACCACCGGGATCTTCAAGCGCTCGACCGCCGCAGGAATCAGGACCATGTTCGGTACCTGGTCTTCCCCCGGGTGGCCGGCGGCCTCGAAGCCGGTCAGGCTGACCGCGTCGGCCCCCAGTTGCTCGGCCTTCAGGGCGAAACGGACCGAGGTGCACTTGTGCAGCACCTTGATCCCGGCGTCCTTGAAGGCGGCGATGAAGGTGGCCGGGTTGCCCCCGGCGGTCTCGACGCAGGACACGCCGGCATCGAGAATCACCCGCGCGCTGTCTTCCGGCTTGACGCTCAGCTTGGGCAGGATGGTGAGGTTGACGCCGAACGGCTTGTCGGTCAGCGCGCGGACTTTCTCGATCTCCGCGCGCAGGGCGGCGGGCGAGGCGAAACTGTGCGCCGACAGGAACCCGAGCCCACCGGCATCGGACACCGCCGCCACCAGCTCGGCCCGCGAGACGTGGCGCATGCCGCCCTGGATCAATGGGTACTGGATACCGAAGAGCTCGGTGATTCTGGTCTTGAACATGACGGGTCCGCGTTGGTTGGATTGGCGAGCGGCATGCAACGTCGAGGCGGTTTTGCCTGGCAGGACTGCATACCTATATGTGAACGATATTCAAAATATAGCCATAGTGTTGGCAGGTCAATCCGAGGGGTGAAAGCCCCAGCGCGGCGACGCAGGGCAGACTTGATCACCAGCCAGCCCTGGACTATGTTGAAACCCCATTCATATAGCAGAACAAGCCAGACGAACCCAGGGCATACCGGCTGTTCTCCCGAGCCGGCTCGCGTGGGACCTTCCGGCCAAGGAGAGAGAAAGATGGCGGGCTTCGCGGTCATCGGCCTGGCCGATGCCTATATCTCCAGCCTGGGGATATTCCTCGACACCTTCGAACTCATCCGCCGCCAGGTCACCCAGCTGTATCGGACCCGTGAGCCCGTGGCGATGCAGAGCCAGGTACACCTGCTCAGCCCCGCCGGGCGGACGGTGCGCATGGCCGGGGGGCGCTCGCTAAAGGCCGATGGCGGCCTGGACAACCCAGTGCAGTACGACCTGGTCTACCTGCCCGGCTTCCTGGTCGGCGATGCCGCCGCGCTGGACGCCAGGCTCGCCGGCGAGGCCGCGCTATGCCGCTGGCTGGTCCGCCAGCATGCCGGCGGGGCACGTATCGCCGCCAGCGGGGCCGCGGTGTTCCTGCTCGCCGAGGCCGGGTTGCTGGAGGATGGCAGCGTGGCCGTCGGCAAGGCCCTGGTGCCCTGGTTTCGCCGACGCTACCCGCGGATCACGGTCGATCGCCGGGCCGCCGTGGTCGAGCACCAGCGCGTGGTCAGCGCCGTCGGCCTGGCCGCCGACGCGCAGTTGCTGGCACGCCTGACGGAGTTGGTCACCACGCCGGAACTGGGCGGCTGGCTACGCGATGTCACCAGCCTCGACCCGGCCGCGGACGAGCGCCTGGCAGACGACCCGCTGACCGCCAACGCCCAGCGCTGGCTGGAGGAGCGCTTTGCCCAGGACGTGCGCATCAGCGACCTGGCGAGCGCCATGTCGGTCAGCCAGCAGACCTTGCTGCGCCACTTCCAGCGCCACCTCAAGCAAACCCCCCAGGAGTACGTGCGCCACACGCGGATACGCTCGGCGCAGGAGATGCTGCTGCGCACCAGCCGCAACATTGGCCAGATCGCCACATTGGTTGGCTACAACGACATTCCGAGCTTTCGCAAGGTCTTCCGCGAGCTGACCGGGAGCAGCCCGAGCCAGTACCGCGCCCGCGCCGGCGGCCCCCCGGAATCGCCTCCGACACGCGCTTGACCAAAGGCGCGCAGCGTTTATATTATCGACCGTCGTTCACAAAAATGCATGGAGATAATATGAACAAGCACCTCCGCAGCTCGGAATACCTGCTGTTCAGCGTCGAGAACCGCATCGCCCGGATCACCCTGAACCGCCCCGACAAACGCAACGCCCTGCACCCTGCCCTGCTCGCCGAGTTGCGTGACGCGCTGCTGGAGGCCGATGACCGCAACGACGTCAACGTGGTCATCCTCGAAGGCGCCGGCAAGGACTTCTGCGCCGGCTACGACCTGGCAGGCGCCTACGCCGGCTTCAAGGACGGCACCCCGCCGTGGGACGAAACCCGTTATCGCACCATCAACAAGACCGTCGACGATGACTGCTGGAACATGGAGCAAACCCAGAAGCTGAACATGGTGCTGTTCGACATGCACAAGCCGGTGATCGCCAGGGTCCAGGGCAACTGCCTGGCCGGCGGCACCGACCTGGCGCTGATGTGCGACTTCGTCATCTGCGCCGAAAACGCCAAGATCGGCTTCCCCGCCGCCCGCGCCAATGGCACGCCGCCGATCCAGATGTGGGTCTACCACGTCGGCCCGCAGTGGGCCAAGCGCATGATGATGACCGGCGACAATCTCTGGGGCCGCGAAGCCGCGCGCATCGGCCTGGTACTCGATGCGGTGCCGGTGGAACAACTGGATGACGCGGTCAACGAACTGGCACGCCGGATCAGCTTCGTCGACGCCGAGCTGCTGTCCTCGCACAAGCGCATCATCAATGCCGCGCTGGAACTGCAGGGCGCCCGCACCCTGCAACGCTTCGCCGTCGAAATGGACGCCCGCGCGCACCTCAGCCAGGGGCCGCGCCGCACCCAGTTCAAGGCCGACATGGCCGAGTACGGCCTCAAGGACGCCCTGAAGAAACGCGACGAACCGTACGGCGACAACATGGTCAAGGCCCATTGGCTCAACGGCGAGCAAGGAGCGTAATGATGAGCGAGAACTTCCTGGTCGACGAACCGCTCGAAGGCGTCAAGCGCATCACCATCAACCGCCCCGAGTCCACCAACACCTTCCAGTTCGAGATGTACACGGAGCTGGCCGAGCTGTTCAAGCAGATCAAGTACGACCCGCGCACCCGGGTGGTGATCCTGACCGCGGCCGGCAACCGGCATTTCTGCACCGGCCACGACCTGAAGAACCCGGGCACCGCCGACTGGGTCCCGGACGGCGTCGGCAAGCCGTTCTTCTCGCGCTACACCATCGACGTCATCGCCTCGCTGCCGGTGCTGATGCGCAACCTGCCGCAGCCGGTGATCTGCGCGGTCAACGGCACCGTGGCCGGCATGGCGCTGGCCTTCCCGCTGGCGGCGGACATCACCCTCGCGGCGAAATCGGCGAAGTTCGTCAACGCCATCCATAACGCCGGCTCCGGCGCCGAGCTGGGCATCAGCTACCTGCTGCCGCGCGCCGTGGGCGCCCAGCGTGCCGCCGAGTTCCTCTACACCTCGCGCCCGGTCCTGGCCGACGAAGCCGAGCGCATCGGCCTGGTGCTCAAGGCCGTGCCGGACGAGGAACTGCAGGACGCCTGCCTGGAGATCGCCAAAAACATCGTCGCCAACGTGCCGATGGGCATCTGGGTCACCAAGCAATCGCTGTGGCAGAACATGAATGCCGGCAGCCTCGAACAGGCCATCGAGCTGGAAAGCCGCGGCGTGTATGTCGCCCAGTCCACCGAGGACAAGGTCGAGAAGCAGAAGGCGTTCTTCGAGAAACGCGCGCCGCAGTTCAGCTTCAAGTAATCCGCCAGCGCCAGGGCCGTCCTGACGGCCCTTTTTCCAGCAGCCAGTGGCGGCCCGTGCCGCCACCGAGGAGATAACCCGTGAATTTCCAGACCATTCGCTACGAGGTCAGCGACCGCATCGCGACGGTGACCCTCAACCGTCCTGAAGTCTTCAACGCCATGAACCCGCTGATGATGAACGAGCTCATCGCGGTCTTCGACGAAACCGACCGCGACGACGCGGTCCGCGCCGTGGTGATCACCGGCGAGGGCAAGGGCTTCTGCGGCGGCGCCGACCTGTCCAAGGGTGCCGACATCTTCGACAAGGACAAGAACGGCAGCGCCGAGAAGGAAAGCCCGTTCCGCGCCGACGGCAGTTTCGACTACAGCAAGGAATCGGCCCGCGACGGTGGTGGCAAGCTCGCCCTGCGCATTTTCAACAGCCTCAAGCCGGTGATCGGCGCGATCAATGGCGCCGGCGTCGGCATCGGCGCCTCGATGCTGCTGCCGATGGATATCCGCATCGCCAGTGAAAAGGCCCGCCTGGGCTTCGTCTACGCGCGCCGCGGCATCGTCTACGAGTGCTGCTCGTCCTGGTTCCTGCCGCGCATCGTCGGTATCACCAAGGCCCTGGAGTGGAGCTTCAGTGGCCGCGTCATGCCGGCCGAGGAGCTCAAGGCCGGCGGCCTGGTCAGCGAAGTGGTGGCCCACGAGCAACTGCTGCCGCGTGCCTACGAGATCGCCCGGGAAATCGCCGACAACACGGCGCCGGTCTCGGTCGCGCTGATGCGCCAGATGGCCTGGCGCAGCCTGGGCATGTCGCACCCGATGGAAGCGCACCGCATCGAAAGCCGCGGCATCTGCACCCGGGGCCGCAGCCTCGATGCCAAGGAAGGCGTGCAGTCCTTCGTCGAAAAGCGCCTGCCGGACTTCGCCTGCAGTGTCTCGCAGGACATGCCCGACTACTTCCCGTGGTGGGAAGAGCCTGCGTATTCCTAACCCAAACGAACGGGAACCGCAGCCTTCCCGGCGCTTCAGGACCAGACCATGAAAACAACAATCACAGAACTGTTTGGCATCGACTACCCGATCCTCAATGCGGGCATGGGGCGGGTCGCCTTCCCCAACATGGTGGCCGCCGTGTCCAACGCCGGCGGCCTGGGCGTCTACGGGGCGGGCTCCAATCCCCCCGAGGTCACCCGCGCGGCGATCCGCGAGATCCGTTCGCTGACCGACAAGCCGTTCGGCGCCAATGCCCCGCTGGCCTTGCCCAACGGCATGGCCAACGCCAAGGTGCTGCTGGAAGAGAAGGTCCCGGTGATCAACTACTCCATGGGCAAGGGCGACTGGATCGTCAAGGCCGCCCACGCCTACGGTGGCAAGGTGATCGCGTCGGTCAGCGACCTGCGCCTGGCCCAGCGGGCCGAAGCGCATGGCTGTGACGCAGTGATCGCCGCCGGGTTCGAAGCCGCCGGCCACGCCGGGGAAATCGGCACCTTCGTGCTGGTCCCGCGCCTGGCCGAACTGCTGAAGATCCCGGTGATCGCCGCCGGTGGCGTGGCCAACGGTGCCGGGCTGGTCGCCGCGCTCGCCCTGGGCGCCGGCGGGGTCTCGATGGGTACCCGCTTCTGGACCACCCAGGAAGGCCCGATGCACGCCAACTTCAAGAACAAGGCCTTGGAACTCGACGTCCACGACACCGTGTTCTCCGACCGTTTCGACGGCATCCCCTGCCGGCAGATGAAGACCGCCGCTGCCGAGCGCATGGTCAACGCCAAGTTGCTCAACGTCTGGGAGATCTTCCTCAACTCCTTCACCATCGCCAGGGAGCTGAACATTCCCTGGTTCAAGCTGGCCAAGTCGACGCTGTCGCTGGGGCCGCGCCAGGTCGAATCGATGATGCGCATGTCGCAGATGCTCAAGATGCATGGGCTGACCATGTCGACCGGCGACCTGGACAAGGGCATGACCGCCTCCGGGCAGTCGGTGGGCCTGGTGCACGACCTGCCGACCATCGCGGTGCTGATGAAGGCCATCGTCGACGAGGCCGAAGCCGTGCAACGACGCCTGGCAAGCCAGGTGCCCACGCAGGAAGCCTGGAAGGACAAGGTCGGCTAGCCGGCCCGGGTTCCTTTCCGTCATCGATTTCCAGGGAGTTCCACATGAGCGACGACTACAGCGAAAAGTACAACCGCATTCAGCATTCCAGCTCCGGCATTACCCTGCAGGACGAAGGGACGCACTTCGAGGCCCTGGCCCTGCCCTCCAGCCAGACCGACCTGTGGGAGGAGACCGCGCTGGGCGTGGTCGCCGAAGCGGGCGACTATGACGTCCTGCTCTGGGCTGCCGGCTACGCCCTGTTCGGCAATGGCAAGGGCATCTGGGGGCCGGGCGCGTCCGCCGAACGGGAAATCCAGCTGATCGCCGTGCCCAAATCGTCACGCGGGCGCATCAGCGACAACCACTTCGTCCGGGTTGGCTGGACACCCGGCGAACGACTGCAGGGCGAGCAGTTCTCGGTCAGCAGCAGCGACGACGCCGTGACCTGGGACTTCGACGGGCTGAAGTTCATTGCCAGCCCGCCACAATGGCAGCTCCAGGGCAAGGCCGGCGACGCCGAGTTCGATCTGCTCTACACCCAGAAAGGCAGCCCCCTGTGGAACTGGGGGCCGTTCGCCAAGGCGCATGAGAGTGACCGTGCCGGCTACGATGCCTTCGTCGACGTCCAGGGACGCATCCAGACCAGCGCCTATACCCTCGATATCACCAAGGGCTACGGGGTGCGCGAGCACATCCTCACCGGCCAGTCCAATGACCCGGTGCGCAACCTGCCCGCGCCGAACTGGATGTGGTGGCTTTACTCGATCAAGGACGACGTCAAGATCAACTTCTTCCAGCCGCGGGACGGGATGCTGCTGGGCTTCGTCAAATATGGCGAGGACCAGCAGGTCAACATCAACCCCGCCACCGGCAACGGGACCCTGCGTTTCGAGGTCACGCAGAAGTGGGAAGACCCGCGCACGGGCATGAACATGCCGGTCAAATGGCACCTGGGCATGGCCAACGGCGACACCTGCGCGGACGTGAAGGTCGCGGCCCATGGCCGGGCCTACAGTTTCTGGCCCACCTCGACCGGCACGCGCATGTACTGCTACCTGCTGTCGACGATGAGCGGAACGGTGAAGCTACCCGACGGTCGCACGCTGGAGCTGGATAACCACCTGACCGTGAACTCGTTCTGCCGCACCGTGCTTACGGCCAATGAGACCAGTATGGGGCCGGTATTCAGCCGGGACTGATACGGGGTTGGGATACGCTGGTAACGGAAAGCCCTCCATCTGGAGGGCTTTTTTTGTGGCTCTTGTTCGCGTCAAGGGGGCCGGGGGCCCACCTCACCGCTCCCTGCGCTGCCTGACATCGATACCCAGCGCCGCAAGCTCCCCGGCCGTCAGCTCGGCCTGGGCCTGAACATGGGAAGTGGCCATGGCCGCCACACGCCTGCCGGCCTTCGCAGGCACTGCCGCCCTGCCCTTGCCCTTGCCAGCCCCACCAAGATCGCGCAGGAGGAAATAAGACAAGGCGGGAATCAGGATCAGCGCACCGACCATGTTGCCCAGGAACATGAAGGTCAGCAGGATGCCCATGTCGGCCTGGAACTTGATGGGCGACCAGACCCAGGTGACCACGCCGGCCGCCAAAGTCATGCCCACCAGGGCCACCACCCGCCCGGTAAAGCGCAAGGCGTAGCGGTAGGCGTCGGCCAGGCTGTGACCGGCCTTCTGTTGCTGCAGCTGCACGCTCACCAGGTACAGGGCGTAGTCCACGCCGATGCCCACGCCCAGGGTGATGGCCGGCAGGGTCGCGACCTTCATGCCGATCCCCAGCGCCACCATCAGCGCCTCGCACAACACGGTGCTGATGAACAGCGGCAGCACCGCGATGAAGGTCGCCCGCCAGTTGCGGAAGACGACGAAGCAGAGCAGCGTCACGGCGCCGTAGAGGGCCAGGAGCATCTTGCCGTTGGCGGTCTTGACGACGATGTTGGTGACCGCCTCGATCCCGGCACTGCCCGCCGCCAGGAGGAAGTGGCGGTTGTCGTCGTCATGGGCGCGGGCAAAGGCCTCGACGGCCGCCACCACCCGCTCCAGGGTGTCGGCCTTGTGGTCCTGCAGGTAGGCGACCACCGGTGTCACCGAACAGGTGCGGTCCACCAGTTCCGCCTTGTCGACCTGCACCTGTTCGATCGCCGAGTTGAGGTTGCTGGCATTCCTGGGGATCGACATCCATTTCGGGCTGCCTTCGTTCTGCCCGGCGAACACCATGCGCACCGAGTCGGCGGCCGAGACCGTCATCTGCACCCCCGGCACCTGGCGCAGCAGGTTGCTCAGGCGATCGGCCTCGACCAGGGAAGGATAGGCCAGGCAGCCGCCCTCGCGGGTCTTCATCATCACCACGAACAGGTCGCTGGACAGCGCGTAGTGACCGGTGAGGTAGGCGACATCGCGGTTGTAGCGCGAGTCGCTGCGCAGCTCCGGGGCACCGGCGTCGAGATCGCCGATCTTCACATGGGTGCTGGCCAGCACGCCGCCCAGGGTGATGACCGCCGCCACCAGCAGCGCCACAGTGGCCCGGCCGCGACCGATGAAGCTGGCGAAGAAGGCCCAGATAGGCCCGGCCGCCTCGCCCCGTTCCTCGGCGATGCTGCGCCGGGCGGCCCGGGCACTGACGCCGACGTAGGACAGCGAGACCGGTACCAGCACCAGGATGGTGAAGATCAGGATGCCGACGCCGATGGACATGCTCACGGCCATTTCCTTGATGACCGGAATGTCGATGATGATCAGCACCGCGAAGCCCACCACGTTGGCCAGCAAGGCGGTGATACCGGCGCGGAACAGACGGCGGAAGGTGTAGCGGGCAGCGACGTACTTGTGCGTGCCGCGCCCGACGTCCTGCATGATCCCGTTCATCTTCTGCGCGCCGTGGGACAGGCCGATGGCGAAGATCAGGAACGGCACCAGGATCAGGTAAGGGTCCAGGACGTAGCCGATCAGGCGCAGGATGCCCAGCAGCCAGATCACCCCGAGCGTCGCGTAGAACACCAGCAGCAGCGTGCTGCGCAGGCAACGGGTGTAGAGGAAGACGAACAGCGCGGCGATGACGGCCGCGATGGCGAAGAACTCGGCGACCTGCCACAGGCCGTCGATCAGGTCGCCCACCAGCTTGGCGAAGCCGACGATATGGATCTTGATCTTCGGCGTTTCCAGGGCGCGGATGGTGCTTTCCAGTTGATGGGAGAAGGCCCGGTAATCCAGGGGCTCCCCGGTGTCCTGGTTGCTGTCCATCAGTGGCACGACGACCAGGCTGGACTTGAAGTCCGAGGCGACGAAGTTGCCGACGATGCCGGCCTGGAGAATGTTGTTGCGCAGCGCCTCCATCGCCGCCGGCGAGCCATCGAACGGATCGGGCATCACCGGCCCGCCGCGATAGCCCTCCTCGGTGACCTCGGTCCAGCGCAGGCTGGAGGTCCACAGGCTGCGCAGCGCCGAGCGGTCGACGCCGGGCATGAGGAACAGGGCGTCGTTGGCCTTCTGCAGCACCTCCAGCGCGTCCTTGTCGAAGATGCTGCCCTGGGTGTTTTCCACCACCACCCGCACCGCGTTGCCCATGCCGCGCAGGGCGTCCTTGTTGGCGAAGTAGTTCTGAATGTAGGGATGGGACTGCGGAATCATCTTCTCGAAGCTGGCGTTGACCGGCAGCCTGGCGGCTTGCCAGGCCCAGAAGAAGGTGCTCGCCAGGCAGACGAGGAGGATCGCCAGGCGATGGTTGAAAATGAAGCGCTCGAGCCAGATGCCGCTGTTTCGATCAAAGTCCCTGGGATCGCGAATGACCTGCATGTCACGCTGTTCACCGGCTGGAATAGCCATAAATGTCTTCTCGATTATTGTTGTTCAGCCGACATCGCGCGGCGCCGCCGCGCTCGCTGCCGTTACCGCGCCGGAGCGACCTGCACGCCCGCCATGCCGACGATCGCCACCCGCGTGCCCGCCACCGGGCTGAGGCCGGCGAACAGGTACGGGGTCACCGCGCCGAGGGGCGTGAAGCTCCTGCCCTGGTCTGCGCTGCGCAGCACGGCTCCGGCCTGGCTGGCCAGCAGCACGTCACCGTTGTCCTCCATTGCCCCGGCGACCAGCCCGGCGCCATGCCCGGTGTCGACCCGCGCCCACGACTGGCCACCATCCGTGGAGCGGTAGGCCGTGCCCCTGAGCCCATGGGCGAGGAGAAACCGGGCGTTGCCGACCAGGCCGAAGAAGCTCCCGGCGTAGCCGGTGGCGAGGGCCACGAAACGTTGCTGCGCCCGGTCCAGCTTGAACACCGTGCCTTGCTCGCTGGCGATGTACAGCTCGCCACCGATGCCGATGACCGCGTTGAGATGGAAACTGTTGGGGTTGTCGATCTTCTCGATCCAGGACACCCAGCTCTTGCCGCCGTCGGTGGTCGCCAGCAGGGTGCCGAACGCCCCGACGGCATAGCCGTCCCGTTCGTTGTCGAACCAGACGCCGAGGAAAGGCAGCTCGGGACCGTTGCCGAAATTCAGGTTGACCAGTTCCAGGTACTGGCTGGCGCGCTCGTCGCCGGCGTCCGCCAGCGCCTGGAAATGCGCGGTCAGCTGGCCCAGCAACTGGCGGCCGTCGAGTTGCTTGCTCCAGCTTTCGCCACCATCGGCGCTGTGCAGGATCACCCCGTCATGGCCTGCGGCCCAGCCCTGCAACGCGGACGGAAACTGCACGCTGACCAGGTCGGAACTGACCGGCACCCTGGCCTGGCGCCACTGCTGCCCAGCGTCGTCGGAGAGCAGGATGACGCCGCGGGCGCCCACGGCCACCAGCCGGTCGCCCGCCTGGGTGATGGCGGTCAGTTGCGAACGGGCCGCGAGCGGGGATGCTTCAGCGGGGGCGTCGATCGGATCGACATAGGGTTGCGCCACGACCGTCGCCAGCGGCAGCAGGGCCGCCAGCGCCATGGCGGTCAGGGTAATGCGCGACATGTACACCTCCTCACCTGTGGAGCGAAGGGGCAGGCGCCCGCGAGCCTCCAGGCGGAGACCCGGCGGGCCCCGCCATGCCTTAGCGAATGCCCGAGCCGGCCATCGCCGACGGCGACAGGAGGTTCGGCGAGAACGGCGGGACCGCGAACCAGCCGCTGCGGGTTTCGAACGGCAGCGAGGCCAGCGCGTAGCTGCGCTTGGAATGGTCGTACACCAGCACGCCTTCGCTGCGCATCATCGGCACGTCGTCATAGCCGACGAACAGCACGAAGTTCTGCGAATGGTGCAGCTTGCCGGCGGCGTCGTACGAGTTGTACATCGTCATGTTCCAGCTGTCTTCGTCGAAGTAGAAGCGCTTGGTCGGGTTGGTATGGCGCTGCCCGGCCTTGAGCTTGGCTTCCACCACCCAGACCCGGTGCAGTTCCCAGCGCACATGATCGGGGTTGACGAAGCCCGGCTTCACCAGCTCGTCCAGCTTCGCCGAGGCGGTGCGCCAAGTGTTGTAGGGCACGAACATTTCCTGCTTGCCGACCAGCTTGAAATCGAAGCGGTCCTGCTTGCCATCGAAGCCGGTGATCTCGTCGAAGGTGATGAGCCCGCCGTATTGCGCCGACACCGTGTCGTACTTGAACTCCGGCGCCAGGCGCACGCGCCGCTGGCCGGGCGAATAGGACCAGGCGCTGTCGCTCTTGCTGTCCAGGCGCAGGGGGGTGTAGCGCAGGTCCTTGGAACCGGACTTGGCGGCCGGGGCCTTGTTGTTGTTGAGCAGGCGGTTGGCGTATTCGGAGCTGGTCTTCGAGGAATCCCAGTACTCGTGCTCGTAGTACACGGTCGAATCGGTGACCAGGGTCTTCTCGCCGGCGCTGTCGATCAGGTAGGTGGCGAAGTTGCCGGATTCATAGGGCCTGAAGAAGCGCACGACGAAGTTCCACATGGCTTCGTTGCCGGTCCTGGGAATGGGAAACGGCACTTGCGCATGGGCATCGGCCAGCCCGGTGCCCTCGCCTTCGAGGCGCGGCTTGCCGATGTTGTTGACGGTGTTGTCGTGGGCGAACCGGGGCAGTGGCGGTGCGCTGCGGTGCGTGGGGTAGATGTCCAGCCGGTAGTCCGGGTATTGGCTCAGGAGCGCCTTGTTGCCGTCGTCCAGCTTGTCGGCGTATTGCGCCATGTTCTTCGCGGTGATGGAGAACAGCGGCTTGTCGGCGGCATACGGATCGACGTAGGGGAAGCCGCCGCCCGCCTGCCTGGGCGAGTAGCCGGCCGGCGGCTTGGTCAGCGCCTTGGCCGGGTCATAGGCCGGAATGCTGCCATCGGCGTTGCCGGCGATGGTCGCGCCGAACTCGGTCAGCGTGCTGCCGATCTGCCGGGCATCGTCGGCGCTGGCGGCAAAACCCTGTGCCGCCACGGCATAGGAAACGGCAATGGAAAGCAGGTATTTCTTGTAGTTCATTGTTTTCACCCTGGCATTCATGCGATTTGGGATAACTCAGAAGGCGGTCTTCAGGCTCAACGACAACCAACCGTGGTCGTTCTGCCACCAGGTGCCACCGCCAGTGACCCCCTGGCCGCCAGTCGCGCCGGTGGTGTTGTGGTTCGGCGACCAGCTGTCGTTCCAGGCCAGCTTCACGGTGTGGGTCTGGTAGATGTCCGCCTGCACGCCGAACGAATAGCTGACCTGCCCTTCGGCACCGATCAGGCCGCCGGTGGCGGCGTTGCCCTGTACGCCCCAGGAGAGGAACACCGGCGCGCTGAAGTCGACGCCCGGCAGGACCTGGAGCCAGCGCGGCGTGAAGTTGGTGGAGAGGACCGTGGAATTGCGCGTCGCACACCCCCAGGACCCGTCGCCCGAGCCCGGCACGCCGCTGCTGTCGGCGCACAGCGGCGAGTTGCCGTTCTTGATGGGGAAGTTGTTGCCGCCCAGGGGCGTGAAGGTGCCGCCCATGCTCATGCCGAACGCCGGGTCGTAGGTGACCTTGTCCAGATGCTGGAAGGCCAGCTCCGCGGCGATCTCGCCCGCGTCCCAGAATGCCGTCTGCGGCAGCAGCTTCACCGCATTGAGAACGATGCCGTAGACATCGCCACGGGGTGCGTTTTGCGAGTCGAAGCCGATCACTGCCGGCCCGGCCTGCTGCAGGCGCCCGGTGATGGTGGTGTAGAGCTGGGCATTCTTGCGGTAGGTCAGTTCCAGACCCCAGTTGACGCTGGCGATGTTCTGCTCCATGGCGAAGCCGAACAGCTGGTTCCTGCGCGGGTTGTAGACCCGGTCGAGCAGGCCGTCCTCGGCCACGGCGAAGGGGTTGGGGGTTTTCTCGCGGAATTCGCGGTACACCAGGCTCATGTTGCCGCCGTCCATGAAATCGGGTTGCCATTTGGCCATGACGCCCCAGTCATGCTGCCCGCTGCCGGGCTTGTTGCGGGTCTGGCCGATGGCCGGGCCATCCGCGCCGTAGAAGGCTGGCGCGGCATATTCGAAGAAGGTGCCGCCTTCGGGGTAGCGATCGCGGCGCCATTCCAGGGAATACTGCCAGGCCAGGGAGAACTGCGGATTGAGCTGCACGGTGCCGGTGAACTGGGTCTGCGGCAGGAACAGTTCCTTGGCTTCGAGGCCCGGGCTGTAGGCGGCCTTCTGCAGGTCCAGGGCCGCCTGGCTGTAGGCGATGGAAGCTTGCTTGGACTGCGGGAACAGCGAGTTGCCCCAGTAGATGTTGTGCCGCCCGAACTTCAGCGAGGTGGTCGTGGCGCCGACATCGAAGGTGCCGAAGACGAAGGCGTCGAGCAGCTCGGCGTAGGGTCCGCTGGTGTAGTTGCGGGTGTAGTCGGAAAACTTGCCGTTCTTGAAGAACGTCTGGGAGATGGCGTTGCCCGTGGTCGGATCGTCCACGCCACCATCATAGGTGGGGTCGTACCAGGCCGCAGCGCTGGCGCGCAAGCCGTAGTTGTCGTGGAAGATAAGGTCGAACTCGGACAGCACGTCGAGCCGGTTGACCACGACGTCACCCTTGTCGAAGCGGTTGTTGCCCAGCGCCACGCTGTTGTTGTTCGGATCGGCCGTGCCCCCCGGGCCCATCTTCAGGCGAGCGTCGGTGTGCTCCCCGCGAATGCCCATGTTGTAGCGCACGGTGGTGTCCAGGCGGCTCTGGATATCGGGGTTGCCGAAGTCCAGGTTGACCGCCTGGGCGTTGCCCGCGACGGCGGCGACCGCGACGGCCAGCAAGGAAGCCTGGACGTGCAAGCGCCCGGGCGAGGTGAAACGAGGCTGAGGAAAGCGATGCATCATTATTGTTGTTCTCCATCTCTTGAGCCAGACCGGTCAAAGCCCTGGAGCGCCTCACGGCAGCAGCTGCGCAGGTCTTGCCGGGCGTTGCGAACACCAGGTTCGAACCTCAGTCGCCCAGTTCAAATGAACGACGTTCACATATTTGTATACACTACAAATCTTGTCAATCACCGATCACGCCGCAGGGCTGCAGCTAGCGCTCGTACAGAATGCTTTCACTGACCTCGCGCCAGTCGTCCAGCTGTTCGCTGGTGGTCTGCAGTACCGACTTGAAGGCATTCCAGGCGCTGGGGTGAATCGGCAGGTGCAAGGGCGCGCGCTCGGCATCGACGGCGGCGATGATCGCCAGCGCAGCCTTGTCCGGATCGCCATCCTGGCGCCCGTCCATCTTCGCCAGGCCGCCGCGCACGGCACCGGCGGTCTGCTGGTAATCCTCGATGACCCGGGCGGAGCGGACGATGGCATTGCCCGAGGCCCAGCGCGTGCGCAGCGCGCCCGGTTCGACGTTGGTGACGCGGATGCCCAGCTCGCCCGCCTCTGCCGCCAGCGCCGCGCCCAGGCCTTCGAGGGCGAACTTCGAGGCGCTGTAGATCGGCATGCCGGGAATGCCCATGAACCCGGCCATCGAGGTGATGTTCACCACATGGCCCCAGCGCTGGGCACGCATGCCCGGCAACACCGCCTGGGTTGCCGCCAGGGCGCCGAAGAAGTTGGTTTCCATCTGCTCGCGCGCCTCGTGCTCGCTGACTTCCTCCAGCGCGCCCGCGAGCCCGTATCCGGCATTGTTCACCAGCACATCGATGCCACCCAGGCGTCGCGCGGCCTCGCCGACCGTCTCCAGGACACCGGCGAAATCGCGCAGGTCCAGCACCAGGGCGTGCGCACGACCTGGCGCCAGGGCCTCGAAATCAGCGGTCTGCTCAGGCTTGCGCAACGTGCCGACGACAGTGTCGCCACGGGCCAGGACGGCCTTGGCAAGCGCCTCGCCCAGACCGCTGGACACACCGGTGATCAACCATTTCCGCAGCGCAGCAGGCATTGGGTAGCTCCTTTTTCTTATAGGGGATGAACGCGATTAGCGGTCGCCAACATACACATAAAGGAACGATATTCACAATACCGCCAATCAAAAGCATGGACACATAAAGAAACGTCGTTCAATAATCCGCACTCAATAACAACAATGCGCACGCCGTCCCGACGCCAGGACCGATGCGCGCGGACCCTCGAACACAGGCATCCACACCATGCGTTCTCTCTCGATCAGAACCAAACTCGCCATCACCGCCCTCTTCTCCTCGCTGATGCTGTTGCTGGTGGGAGCAAGCGGCTGGCATGGCGTCCAGCAACTGGGCCGGCAGCTGGACCTGCTCGGCAATCAGCGCGCCCCGGCGGTGGAACACTTGCTGAGCCTGCGCTTGGGCCAGCTGACCACGGTGAACGCCACCCGCGAGATGATTTCCTGGAACCTCGATCCGTTCGAGAACATCGTCGACAAGACGCCCATTCTCGAAGAGGCGCGGGACTTCTACACCTCGGTCGGCGAGGACAAACAACGCTCCGAAGCCCGCACCCAAGCGGCCTTCGACGCCTACTCGGCGCTGCCCAAGAGCGCCGAGGAAGACGCCGCCTGGCAGGAGTTGCAGCAGGAATGGTCGAACTTTCTCGATACCAACAGCCAGATCAACGCGGTGCTCGAACAACTGCGCGAGACCCACGACTGGGGACGCCTGCGCCAGGGCATGAGCCAGATCATCGGCCTTGACCGCACGTCCCAGGGGGCGCTCAACACCCTCGGCGGGCAGCTCGATCGGCTGATCGAGATGAACAAGGTCGCCGCGGCGCAGGCGAGGCTGCAAGGCATCGAGCAGCAGCAGCGCGCGCAATGGCTGATCGCCGGTATCTTCTGCCTGGCCCTGGCCGGCCTGCTGGTGTCGGCCTGGCTGATCGCCCGGGGCATCGTCGGGGCACTCCAGGAAATGCGCCAGACCATCGTCGCCGTCGCCCGCGACAACGACTTCACCCTGCGCGCCGGGGTGCGCGGCCACGACGAAGTCGGCCAGACCACCGCGGCCTTCAACAGCCTGCTGGACAAGCTCCAGCAGGCCCTGGGCAGCGTCCTGCGCAATGCCGAACAGCTCGGTGAAATGGCCGAGCACGCCCGCCAGGCGTCGCAGCGAGTCCACGACTCGTCGATCAACCAGAACGAAGCGGCCACGGTCATCGCCGCCGCAATCGAGCAGATGAGCGCCAGCATCGGCCATATCAGCAGCAACACCGACGATGCCCGGGAGCGCGCGCACGACGCCGGTGACAGCGCCGCCCAGGGCACCCGGATCATTGCCCGCAACAACGATGAAATGGACGCGATTTCCACCACCGTGGAAAGCGCCCAGGGCTTGATCGAGGCCCTGGGCGAGCACTCCAACCGCATCTCCCTGGTCATGCAGGTGATCAAGGAAGTGGCCGAGCAAACCAACCTGCTGGCGCTCAATGCCGCCATCGAGGCCGCCCGTGCCGGTGACCTGGGGCGCGGTTTCGCGGTGGTGGCCGACGAAGTCCGGCAACTGGCCGCCCGGACCAGCGGTTCCTCGGAAGAAATCGCCGGCCGGGTCACGGCCATGCAGACCGCCGCCGCCGATGCCATGGCCGGCATGCACCGCGTCAGCGCCCAGGTCGGCAACGGCAAGGCCCTTTCCGGACAGGCCTCCGAGCGCATGGACACGATCCGCAGCACCTCGTTGCAGGTGGCAGAGGCCGTCGGCCTGATCGCCACCGCGATCAGCCAGCAGAATGCGGCGGCGCAGGACATGGCGCAGCGCATCGAGACCGTGGCGAACATGAGCGAAACCAACCGCGCGGCCGCAGAGCAGACGTCGGGTGTCTCCACCGACCTGAGCTCGCTCGCGCAACGCCTGCGCGAAGAAGTCGGGCAGTTCCGGATCTGACCCCAGGACACACGAACGGCGGGAGCAGCACATGATCGACTCCGACGAGTTTCCCCAGGTGGCACCGAACCCGGCGTATGGCGCCGGCTGCTTCCGCCGGCGCATTCGCCTGCAGGGCAGCCCGGGTGCGGTCGAGGTGGACATGGAGGATGACTACCATGCCTTTCGCCTGCGCATCGAGCATGACGGCCGCCACTTGCAGGCCGTCAGCGCCCGTAGCCTGCGGGTGCCCACCGACGCCTGCCCGGAAGCCCCGGCGCTGCTGCAGGCCTTCCTCGGGATCGGGATCGGCTGCGATCGCCGGCGCTTTCGCGGCCACGCCAATCCGCGCCTGCACTGCACGCACCTGCATGACCTGCTCTGGCTGGCCCTGAACCATGCCTGTCGCGGCACGACCACGCGCCAATACGATGTCGAGATCGGCGATGCCCAGGCCGGCGTCAGCCAGCTCGTCGTCCGGCTCGATGGCCAGCCGCTGCTGCACTGGGCGGGACGCGACTCGGTGCTGGTCGCCCCGGCCGAATACCAGGGGCACCCGCTTGGCGAGGGATTCTCCCGCTGGGTGGCCGAGGTCCTGGTGGGGGATGCCCTGGAGGGCGCCTATGTCCTGCAGATCTGTGCGCTGATCGCGACCGCGCGGCGCTTCGATGTCGACCAGTTGCGCAGCCTGCGCCGCGATCCGGTCAAGGCATTGCGCGGCGCCTGCCATGCCTTCCAGCCGGAAGCGGCAGCCCGCGCCATACCGCGGATCGGCAACACCCGGGACTTCAGCCAGGTGCCGGAAGCGCTGTTGCTGTTCCGTCAATGACAGCGCCGGGGCAGCGAGCCGCCCCGGCACCGGGCTCAGACGATGCCGCGCTCGCGCAGGGCCTGGATGCGCACGCTATCCATCCCCAGCAACTCGCCCAGCACGCTCTCGGTATGCGCACCCTGGACCGGCGGCGCGTCGTAGCGGTCGATGGGCGTGGCCGAGAACTTCACCGGGTTGGCCACCAGCCTGACCTTGCCGTCGGCGGCCAGCGGATGACGGCTTTCCACGCACATGCCGCGGGCCTGGACGTGCGGATCGGCGAACACCTGCTGCAGGTCGTTGATCGGCCCCGCCGGAACCCCCGCCGCATCCAGCGCCGCAAGCAGGTCCTGGAGTTTCCAGGCCGCCACCAGCGGCTCGAAGACCTCGCCCAGGATCCGCCGGTTGACCACCCGCAGGGCAATCTCGGCAAAGCGCTCGTCGGTGGCCAGCTCGGGATGCCCGAGCACCGCGCAGAAGCGTGCGTACTGCTCGTTGTTGCCGGCGACGATCATGATGCCGCCGTCGGCGCACTGGAACATCCGCGACGGCATGCCGCCGTTGCCTTCGGTGCCACGGCGAACCGGAACGTCCCCGGACACCAGGTACTGGCTGGCGTAGTGCGAAGTCGAGGCGATCAGCGCGTCGAGCAGGGCCACGTCGATATGCTGGCCCGGCGCGCCATTGACGTCACGGGCATACAGCGCCGCCTGGATGGCGTAGGCGGCGTACTGGCCGGCGAGGATGTCGGCCAGGCTCGGCCCGGTCTTCATCGGGCCACCGCCGGCCACATCGTCGGGCAGGCCGGTGATGCTCATCAGGCCGCCCATGGCTTGGAAGATCGAGTCATAGCCCGGACGCGGCGAATAGGGCCCGGTCTGGCCGAAACCGGTCAGCGAGCAGTAGACCAGGCGCGGGTTGACCTCGCGCAGGCTGGCGTAATCCAGGCCGTAGCGCTGCAGGTCGCCGACCTTGTAGTTCTCCAGCAGCACGTCGCACTGCGCCACCAGATCGCGGATCAGCGCCTGGCCCTCGGGCTTGGCGATGTCGCAGGTGATCGACTTCTTGTTGCGGTTGGTACTGATATAGAAGGAAGACTCGCGGGTGTCGCGGCCCTCCTCATCCTTGAGGAAGGGCGGACCAAACTGACGGGAATCGTCGCCCTTGCCCGGGCGCTCGACCTTGATCACTTCGGCGCCCAGGTCGGCGAGCATTTGCGCGGCCCAGGGGCCGGCGAGGATGCGGCTCATGTCGAGCACGCGGATGTTATGCAGGGGGCCTTTAGCCATCTTGTTATCTGCTCCTGGACTCAACGGCCGACGAAGCGCGCGGTGCGCTTCTCGATGAAGGATTGCACCCCTTCCTTGGCGTCCTCGGTGTTGTAGAGGAATTTCTGCGTCGACTGGATCTTCGAATACGCCGTCAGCCAGCCCTGCCCCAGGGACAGGCGAGCGTTCTCGCGAGTCGCCTGGACGGCCAGCGGCGCCTGGGCGGCGATCTTCAGCGCGTATTCCATGGCCTTGTCGAATTCGGTGCCGGCGGGTACGACTTCCTGAACGAAGTTCAGACGATACGCTTCTTCGGCGCTGAATTCATCGCCCGTCAGCAGGATCTTCATGGCATTGCCCCACCCGGCGCGCTCGACCATGCGGATGGTCGCCCCGCAACCGGCCATGATCCCGCGCTTGACCTCCAGCTGGGAGAACCGGCAGTTGTCGGCGGCCACCGCGATGTCCGAAGCCAGCATCAGCTCGACGGCGACGGTGAAGCAGATGCCCTGCAGGGCGATCACCACGGGCTTCTTGCGCAGCGGCTCGCGCAGGTTGAACGGGTCGGCTTCGTTGGCGGGGAACAGCGGCTTGCCGGCCTGGCGCAGCGGCACGATCTTCGGCATGTCCAGCCCGGCGGTGAAGTGATCCCCGGCGGCGTAGAGCAGGCCGCAGAACAGCTCCGGCGACTCTTCCAGGCGGGTGAAGGCCTTGGCCAGTTCCTCGAACATCTTCGGCGTGAAGCCATTGCGCTTTTCCGGCCGGTCGACGCAGATCAGCAGGATCTGCCCTTCCTGGCGCGTGGTGACTTGTCCATCCGGATCACGGGTTTCACTCATTCTGAAAGCTCCCTTGGCATCGAGCCAATCGCATATCGGTGGCCCCGTCACCTGGTGCGCAGGTGCAAGAAGCCGATTGACAGCCCAACAGGGCGTATTCAGAATGCTAAACGTCGTTCAAAATATTAACAATAGGCGAAAACGCCAAGGGGTCCACTGAATGCCGTCCAGCGCACAGACTACCTCGCTCCTGCAGGCGACCTCCAGCCGTCCACCGTTGAGCTATCCGTTGTTCCGGGCGGTGTGGTGTGCCGCGCTGACTGCCAATGTGTGCGTGTGGATGCAGAACGTCGCGGCGGCCTGGTTGATGGTCGCGTTCGATCCGGCACCGCTGATGGTGGCCCTGGTGCAGACCGCCATCGCCCTGCCCGCCTTCCTCTTCGGCCTCCCGGCCGGTGTCTACGCCGACCTGCTCGACCGGCGGCGCATGCTGGTCCTGACCCACGCCTGGATGCTGGCGGCCACGGTGGCGCTGTACCTGCTGCAGTTGAGCGACAACCTGGGCCCCCTGAGCCTGCTGGCGCTGACCTTCCTGCTGGGGACCGGCAGCGCGGTCAGCGTGCCGGCGTGGCAAGCCTCGACCTCCGATGCGGTGCCGCGCGAAGTCCTCGGCGCGGCGATCAATCTCAACGCCATCGCCTACAACGCCGCCCGCGCGGTCGGTCCGGCCCTGGCCGGGGCCGTCATCGCCACCCTCGGGGTCAACTGGGTGTTTGCCCTGAACATCGCCCTGTTGCTGCTGGTGCTGCTGATCTTCATCGTGCTCTATCGCCCCGAGGCCCTGCCGCCGGCACCACCTGAACCCTTGCTGTCGGCCATGCGCAGCGGCGTTCGCTATGTCCGCCATGCGCGCCAGTTGCACGCGCAGATGCTCCGGACCCTGGCGTTCATCAGTTGTGCCAGCGGCCTCTGGGCCCTGCTGCCCCTGGTCGGCCACGACGGCATGGCCGGCGGCTACGGGCTGCTGCTCGGCAGCCTGGGCGCGGGTGCCGTGGCCGGTGGCCTGCTGCTCAATCGCCTGCGCCCCTATATCCGTGACTACGGTCGCCTGGCGACCGGCGCCAACCTGGTGTTCGTCGCCGGCATGCTCATCGCCGCCTGGGTGCCCAGCGCCTACCTGGTCAGCCCGGCCCTGGTCCTCGCCGGCGCCGCCTGGATCAGCTTCAACTCCACCACCAGCGCCGCGTTCCAGACCGCCCTGCCGGCCTGGGTCCGGGCGCGGGCGCTGGCCATCTTCATGCTCAGCTTCCAGGGCTCGATGGCCGTGGGTGGCGTGCTCTGGGGCGCTGTCGCCAACGGGCTGGGGGTGTCCTGGACCCTGACGCTGGCCGCGGGACTGATCGTCTTCGGCCTGTTCTGCACCCGCCACCATGCCCTACGCATGGGCAATGAAGCCGAGGTCACGCCGTCGGCGCAACAGTGGGACCTGGATCTGTCCGCCGGCCACGAGCCCGACGCCAAGGACGGGCCGATCGCCGTGCAGATCGTCTACCAGGTCGCCGACGAGCACCGCGACGCGTTCTGCGGCGCGCTGCAACGCCTGGGCAGCACCCGCCGCCGGGATGGCGCCAGCCATTGGCTGCTGTACCGCGACCTGTCCCGCCCCGACCAGTTCAGCGAACGCTTCATCGTCGCCTCCTGGGGCGAACTCCTGCGCCAGCGCGAACGCAGCACCCTCGCCGACCGCGACCAGGAAGACCACATAAGGCAGTTCCTCAAGGCCGATTCGAGCCCCGCGATCTCGCACTTCCTGGTGATCGCGCAAACCGCCTCCACACCGTGATGAATGCCGCCCCTGAAGTGGCAAAGGAGTCCCTAGTTGTCTGATCGTGAGTACATGGAATTCGACGTCGTCATCGTCGGCGCCGGCCCTGCCGGCCTGTCCGCCGCCTGCCGGCTCAAGCAAAAGGCCGCCGAGGACGTGCGGGAAATCAGCGTATGCGTGGTCGAGAAGGGCTCCGAAGTGGGCGCCCATATCCTGTCCGGCGCGGTGTTCGAGCCGCGCGCGCTGAACGAACTGTTTCCCGACTGGAAGGCCCTCGGCGCCCCGCTGAACACGCCGGTGACCGGGGATGACATCTATTTCCTCAGGGACCAGGAACGGGCCGTCAAGGTCCCGGGGTTCCTGGTGCCCAAGACCATGCACAACGAGGGCAACTACATCATTTCCCTGGGCAACCTGTGCCGCTGGCTGGCGCAGCAGGCCGAGGCCCTGGGCGTCGAGATCTACCCGGGGTTCGCCGCGCAGGAGGCGCTGATCGACGAGCGAGGGGCGGTCTGCGGGATTCTCACCGGCGACCTCGGCGTCGACCGCGACGGCCAGCCGAAGGACGGCTACTACACCCCCGGCATGGAACTGCGGGCCCGCTACACCCTGTTCGCCGAGGGCTGCCGGGGACATATCGGCAAGCAGCTGATCGCCCGCTACCAACTCGACCGCGACGCGGACGCCCAGCACTACGGCATCGGCATCAAGGAAATCTGGGACATCGAACCCTCCCGCCACCGCCCCGGGCTGGTGGTGCACACCGCCGGCTGGCCGCTGTCGACCCTGGGCACCGAGAACACCGGCGGCTCGTTCCTCTATCACCTGGAGAACAACCAGGTGGTGGTCGGCCTGATCGTCGACCTGTCGTACCGCAACCCGCACCTTTCGCCGTTCGACGAGTTCCAGCGCTACAAGCACCACCCGAAGGTCAGCCAGTACCTGCAGGGCGGCAAACGCGTGGCCTACGGTGCCCGCGCCATCTGCAAGGGCGGCTACAACGCGCTGCCGAAGATGGTGTTCCCCGGCGGGGCGTTGATCGGCTGCGACCTGGGCACGCTGAATTTCGCCAAGATCAAGGGCAGCCACACCGCCATGAAGTCCGGCATGCTGGCGGCCGAGGCCGTCGCCCAGGCCCTGGCCGCCGGGCGCGAGGGTGGCGACGAGCTCGACGGCTATGTCGAGGCCTTCAAGGCCAGCTGGCTGCACGACGAACTGCTGCGCAGCCGCAACTTCGGCGCGGCGATCCACAAGTTCGGCGCGGTGATCGGTGGCGGCCTCAACTGGCTCGACCAGAACGTCTTCGCCGGCAAGGCGCCGTTCACCCTGCGCGACAACACCCCCGACCATGCCAGCCTGAAGAAGGCCAGCGACGCGGCGCAGATCGACTACCCCAAGCCCGACGGCAAGCTCAGCTTCGACAAGCTGTCCTCGGTGTTTCTCTCCAGTACCAACCACGAGGAGGACCAGCCGGTCCACCTCCGGCTGCGCGACCCGGACCTGCCGATCAGCCACAACCTGCCGCTGTACGACGAACCCGCGCAGCGCTACTGCCCCGCCGGTGTGTACGAGGTGGTGGGCGACGCGGATTCGGGCCAGCGCCTGCAGATCAATGCGCAGAACTGCGTGCACTGCAAGACCTGCGACATCAAGGATCCGGCGCAGAACATCACCTGGGTCGCCCCTGAAGGCAGCGGCGGCCCGAACTATCCCAACATGTAATCGACCGGGGCGCCTTTTGGCGCCCGACGAGGAGCGCGGCACATGACCTTCGACACCCTGATCCTGGAAAGACACGACAACGTTGCCCTGGTCCGGCTCAACCGGCCGGAAGCCTACAACGCCCTCAACGACCGCCTGATGGACGAGCTGACCGCGGTGCTGGACCAGCTCGAGGCGGACGATGGCATCGGCGCCATCGTGCTGGCGGGCAGCGACAAGGCCTTCGCGGCCGGCGCCGACATCAAGATGATGCGCGAGTGGGACATGATGGACGTCTTCAAGCGCCAGTTCATCACCGCCAACTGGGAGCGCACCGCGCGCTGCCGCAAGCCGGTGATCGCCGCGGTCAGCGGCCTGGCGCTGGGCGGTGGCTGCGAGCTGGCGCTGATGTGCGACCTGATCATCGCCGCCGAAAACGCCCGTTTCGCCCTGCCGGAAATCACCCTGGCGACCATTCCCGGCGCGGGCGGCACCCAGCGCCTGACCCGAGCGGTGGGCAAGTCCAAGGCCATGGAAATGATCCTCGGCGCACGCCCCATGCTGGCCGAGGAAGCCGAGCGCTGCGGGCTGGCCAGCCGCGTCGTGCCCCTGGCCGAACTGGTGCCGCAAGCCCTGGAACTGGCCAGCCGGATCGCCGGCTTCTCCCAACCGGTGGTGGCCCTGGCCAAGGAATGCGTGAACCGCGCCTTCGAGAGCAGCCTGAGCGAAGGCATCCTCTACGAACGCCGCATGGCCTACGTCACCTTCGGCACCGAGGACCAGAGCGAAGGGCTGGCGGCCTTCGTGGAAAAACGCGCGCCCCAGTTCAAGCATCGCTGACAGCCGACGGAGCCTGCCATGTCGAACCACGATCCGGCCCCGATCAAGGCCATTCGCTACGCGGACTATCGCTTCGAAGTCCCCTTCCTCGACCACCTGGACGTCCTGGTGGAGGTGCACCCGGAAACACCGACCCTGGTGGTCGACCTGCAGCGTCATCACCTCAATGGCGGTGGCCAGGCCCACGGCGGCCTGATGATGACCCTGCTGGACATGGCCATGGCCGCGGCGACCCGGCCCCTGTGCAAGGAGCCGGGCTTTTACGTCACCGTTGAAATGAAGAGCAACTTCCTGCGCCCCGGGGGCGGCACCGGTGGCCGCCTGCGCGCGCGGGGCACGCTGCGCCATGCCAGCCGGACCCTGGCATTCTGCGACGGCGAACTGCTCGACCACGATGGACGGCTGATCGCCACCGCCAGCGGCACCTTCAAGTTCGTCCCGCGTGCCATGGGCGCCGATGCACCGGCCAGCGCCGCCTCCGGCGAGTCCCATCGATGAACGCGCACGCGCCCTCGCCACTGACCGCCGCGCAGCTGCGCACCGTGGTGCTGGCCAACCCGTTCAATCACTGGCTCGGGCTCGACGTGCTGCGGCTGGACGAGCGCGAGATCGAGCTGCGCGTGCCTGGCCGCGCCGAGTTCATCGGCACCCAAGCCCTGCAGCGCGTGCACGGCGGGATCATCGGCAGCCTGGTGGACACCGGCTGCGGCTACGCGGTGATGGCCGCCACCGGCCAGGGCGTGAGCACCGTCAACCTGCAGGTGGACTTCCACCGCGCCGCCAGCCTCGGCGAGCTGCGCGTGACCGGCCGCCTCCTGCACCGGGGCAGCCGGATCTGCAGCGCCGAAGCCTTCATCCATGACGCCGAGGGCCTGCTGGTCGCCAGCGGCCGCGGCACCTTGTACATCACCCGACACCTCCATCCGGCCCTGGCCGGTACCGACCAGCACCTGGAGACTCCCGATGCGTGACGCCTTGTTCAAGACCCGAATCACCGAAATGCTCGGGATTCGCCATCCCATCCTCTGCGGCGGCATGGGCCCGCGGGTGTCCGAGGCCGAGTACGTCGCGGCGGTGGTCAATGCCGGCGGCATGGGCTTCATCGTCGCCGCCGGTTTTCCCGACCCGGACGAATTCCGCGAGCAGTTGCGCCGCTGCCGCCAGCTGACCGCCGGCAAGGGCTTCGGCGTCAACCTGTACATCTCCCGGCAGGCCGGCGGGGTCGAGCGGCTCAAGCAGCAACTGGCGATCGTCGCCGAGGAAGGCGTGCTGTGCGTCGAGACCGCGGGGGCCAGCCCCGAGGCCGTGCTGCCAGTCCTGCGCGACGCCGGAATCAAGGTCCTGCACAAGGTGCCGGCGGTGCGTTATGCGCATACCGCAGCGCGACTGGGGGTCGACGCGGTCATCGTCGTCGGCAACGACTGTGGCGGCCACCCCGGCATCTACGGGATCGGCAGCATGGTCCAGGCCGCCCGGGCCCCAGAAGAGATCGCCCTGCCCATCATCATCGGCGGCGGCATAGGCAGCGGGCGGCAACTGGCCGCGACCCTGGCGATGGGTGCCGACGCGGTGCTGATGGGCTCGCGCATGCTGGTTTCCCGCGAGCTGCAGATCCACCCGGACTACAAAGCACAGGTGGTGCGCGGCGACGGCAGCGAAAGCATCATCGTCAAGACCGGGCTGCGCGATCACCACCGGGTCCTCAACAACGACAGCGCCAAGGCGGTCGCGGCCCTCGATGCCGCCGGCGCCAGCGACTTCGAGCTGTACCGCCCGCACGTGGGCGGAGCGCTGGCGACCCAGGCCTACGCGAGCGGCGACAGCTCGCTGGGCATGCTCGACTACGGGCCTGCGGTGGTGTTCGCCGATGCCGTCAAACCGGTGGAAGCGATCTTCGACGAGATGCTCGACGATGCCCGCCAGGCGCTGCAGCGTCTTGGCCAACTGAGCGGCCAGGCCTAGGTGCGCCGCTCATGAAGCTCTCGGGGATAGAGGTACTGGACTTCTCCCAGTTCATGCCCGGGCCGACTCTGGGCGCAACCCTCGCGGACCACGGCGCGCGGGTCAACAAGGTCGAACCGCCGGCCGGCGATCCCGCCCGGCGCGATCCTGCGGGGCCGGGGGATTTCCTCGCTGCCTGCAACCGCGGCAAGCAGAGCCTCTGCCTGGACCTCAAGCATCCGCAAGGACTGCGCGTGGCCCTGGCCCTGGCCGCTCGCGCCGATGTGGTGGTGGAATCGTTCCGCCCCGGGGTAGCCGAGCGACTTGGCCTGGGCTACGCAGCGCTGTCCGCGCTCAATCCGCGCCTGGTGTACTGCTCGCTGACGGCCTTCGGCCAGACCGGTCCGCTGCGCGACCTTGGCGGGCATGACAGCGTGGTCCAGGCGCTGGGCGGTTCGCTGCCAAGGGCCGCCGATGGCACCCCGGTCACCGGCGGCGTGCCCGTCTCGGCGCTGGTCGGCTCGCTGACGGGCCTCGCGGCGATCCTCATGGCCCTGTTGCGCGCAAGGGAGAGCGGGGTCGGCGACTACCTCGATATCGCCCTGCACGACAGCCTGCTCAATGCCCGGCCCTATGCCCTGCGCCGGGCGCTCGGCCAGGCGCACGACACCGCGATGCCCGCCCAGGAAGACCTGGCCATGCTCGGCGCCTACCGCTGCGCCGATGGCCAGTGGCTCTGCCTGGGCGGTCGCGAGCTGCATTTCTGCCGTCGGCTGTTCACGCCACTGGGACGGCCCGACCTGATTCCCTGCGCCGTGGGACCTGTCGGCCGGGACCAGCAGGTCGTGCGGGATTTCCTCGAGCGTACCTTTGCCAGCGACAGCCGCGAACACTGGTTGGGCTGGCTGGACGCTCATCAGGTCAGTGCGGCGCCGGTACTGGATCTGGGCCAGGCGCTGCGACACCCGCACGTGCAGGCCCGGGCGATGTTGCTCGAGGACGAGCAAGGCGCCATGCATTACGCCGGCGCCCTCAGGTTCCGCAACGAACCCTGCATCCCCGATCTCCATGTTCCGCGGCTGGGAGAGCATAACGACCTGCTCCTCGCGGAACTGGGCCTGGACGCGGACGCCCGTGACGCCCTGTACCGGTCAGGCGCGCTGGTCCGTGCCCCTGAAGAGGACGACGCGCGTGGCCGCCCGCCCCTCGGGCGGTGACGGCACCGCCTCGACAAGACGAACATCGCCCACACTGAAGAACGCACCCATGACCATGCTCCTGACTCAAAGCAACCTGGACCTGAGCGCCCTGATCCGCCCGGGCGACACCGTGATGTGGGGACAGGCCAACGCCGAACCGCTGCCGCTGACCCAGGCACTGGTGGAGCAGCGCCATGCCCTGGGTCGCCTGCGCCTCATGCTGGGCATCCCGAACAGCGACAGTTGCCGCCCGGAACACGCCGACAGCCTGGATTTCGTCTCCTATTGCGGCAGCGGCGCCAACCGCCAGCTGGCCAAGGCCGGTGTACTGGAGATCCTGCCCTGCCACTACTCCGAGCTGCCGCGCATGATCCGCAGCGGCGCGCTGCGCATCGACGTGCTCATGCTGCAGCTCGCCCCGGCCGACGAACACGGCCGCTACAGCCTCGGCCTGGCCCACGAGTACCTGCTGCCCGCGCTGGAAACCGCGCGGGTGGTCATCGCCGAGGTCAACCAGGCCTGCCCCTGGACCTTCGGCGAGCGCTACCTCTACGAGGAAGACCTCGACGCGATCCTGCATACCGAGCGGGCGCCGCTACAGACCCCGGCGGTCGATCCCGGCCCGGTGGAACGCAGCATCGCCGAGCGGGTGGCCGGCCTGGTCGAGGACGGCTCGACACTGCAACTGGGCATCGGCGCAATCCCCGAGGCGGTGGTCCAGGCACTGGCCGACCACCGCGACCTGGGGGTGCATTCCGGCACCATCGGCGATGGCGTTGCCGCACTCATCGAACGGGGCGTCATCACCAACTCGCGCAAGACCCAGGACGCCGGGGTGACGGTCGCCGGGGTGCTCATGGGCAGCAGCTCGCTGCACCGCTTCGCCCACCGCAACTGGCTCATCCAGATGCGCTCCACCGACTACACCCACCACCCGCAGGTGCTCGCGGCCCACGACCGCCTGGTAGCGATCAATTCGGCCATCGAAGTGGACCTCACCGGCCAGATCAACGCCGAAAGCGTCGCGGGCAACTATGTCGGCGCCCTGGGCGGTGCGGTGGACTTCCTGCGCGGCGCGCACCGCTCGCGGGGCGGCCTGCCGATCATCGCCCTGCCCTCCAGCGCCGGCCAGAACAGCCGGATCGTCAGCCACCTGAACGGCCCGGTCAGCACGCCCCGGTGCGATGCCGGGCTGATCGTCACCGAATTCGGCGTCGCCGACCTGCGTGGCCTGAGTCTCAGGCAGCGGGCCCGCCGCATGATCGAAATCGCCCACCCCCAGTTCCGCGAACAGCTGGAACAAGCAGCCGCCGGCCTTTGAGCCGGCCCGTTGGAGAGACACCATGAGAAGAGCAGCAATAGTCGCCCCCCTGCGCACCCCGGTCGGTACCTTCGGCGGCAGCCTGCGCAGCATCACCGTCGAGGACCTCGGCGCCCAGGTCGTCAATGCGGTGCTGCAACGCACCGGCCTCGATCCTGCGCGCATCGACGACATCGTCTTCGCTCAGTCCTATGCCAACAGCGAAACCCCCTGCGTGGGCCGCTGGATCGGCCTGCAGGCCGGGCTTCCGGTCACGGTCCCCGGCATGCAGCTGGACCGCCGCTGCGGCGGTGGACTGCAGGCGGTGCTCAGCGCAGCGATGATGGTGCAGACCGGCGCCGCCGACGTAGTCGTCGCCGGCGGCGTGGAAAGCATGAGCAATATCGAGTACTACACCACCGACATGCGCTGGGGCTCGCGCTCCGGCAGCGTCACCCTGCACGACCGCCTGGAACGTGGCCGCGAACGCTCCCAGCCCGAAGCTCGCTTCGGCCATATCTCCGGCATGATCGAGACCGCAGAGAACCTGGCGCAGGACCATGGGATCTCCCGGGCCGACGCTGACGCCTTCGCCCTGCGCAGCCACCAGCGCGCGGCCCAGGCCTGGGCCGACGGTCGTTTCGACGCCGAGGTGGTGCCGGTCAGCGTGCCGCAGCGCAAGGACGAGCCGCTGCTGTTCAGTCGTGACGAAGGCATTCGTGCCGATGCCAGCCTGGAAAGCCTGGGCAAGTTGCGCTCGCTGTTGCCTGGCGGCACAGTCACCGCCGGCAACGCCAGCCAGCAGAACGATGCGGCGGCCGCCTGCCTGATCGTCGCCGAGGACAAGCTGGCCGAACTGGGCCTGGAACCCATGGGCTTCCTGGTGGGCTGGGCGGCGGCCGGCTGCGAGCCGTCGCGGATGGGCATCGGCCCGGTGCCGGCCGTGCAGCGGCTGCTGGCCAGGACCGGGTTGAAGCTGGAGCAGATGGACCTGATGGAAATCAACGAGGCGTTCGCCTGCCAGGTGCTGGCGGTGTTGAAGGGGCTGGAGTGGCAAGATACCGAGCGGCTTAACGTCAACGGGTCTGGCATTTCCCTTGGTCACCCGATCGGCGCCACGGGTGTGCGCATGCTGACCACGATGCTGCATGAGTTGCAGCGACGCCAGGGGCGCTACGGTCTGGAAACCATGTGCATCGGTGGTGGGCAGGGTCTGGCCGCGATCTTCGAGCGCAGTTGAACGAAAGCCCAGCCGCCGGCCCTGGTCCGGCGGCTGGGCTTTTTGGGTCCCGATGCCCTTGTCCTGTGCCGCGCCCAACGAAAAAGCCTGCCGAAGCAGGCTCTCGGAAGGACGCAGATCAGCAGCCCTTGAACACCGGTTTGCGTTTCTCGCGGAAGGCGTTGACCGCTTCCTGGTGATCCGCGGTCTGGTTGGAAAGCGCCTCATAGGCCAGCGATGCATCGATCACCGAGGTGACCACCTGTTTGAGGGCAATGTTGATCGACGCCTTGGTCCACTGGATGGCATTGGCCGCACCATTGGCCAGGCGGCTGGCCAGTTCCTGTACCCGGCCATCGAGCTCCTCCGGAGGCACTGCATAGTTGATCAGGCCGATACGCTCGGCCTGTTCGGCGGACAGCAGGTCCCCCGTCAACAGGAATTCCTTAGCCTTGGCGTAGCCGACCAGTTGCGGCCAGATGGCCGCCCCGCCATCACCGGCAACGAAGCCGACGGCCACGTGCGGGTCGCCGATCTTCGCCGGCAGCGCGGCATAGGAGATGTCGCTGAACAGGGCCAGGGTCGCGCCGAGCCCGATGGCGTGGCCGTTGATCTTGGCGATGATCGGCTTCTGGCAGTCGAGCATGGAGAACACGATCTGCTTGCCGCGACGCATGCTGTCGACGAAACGCTGCGGCTCGTCTATGACCCGCTGCATTTCCTCGATGTCGCCGCCCGCGCTGAAGGCACGCCCCGCGCCCGTAAAGATGATCACCCGGGTCAGCGGGTCATGGCCGGCGTCGATGAACACGCGGGCCAGTTCCTTGTCCATGTCGTCGTCGATCGCATTGAGCGTTTCGGGACGGTTGAGCGTGATCGTCAGTACACCGTTGTCGCGCTCGAGCTTGAGCGCCTGGTAGTTGGAAAAGTCCATCAGTTGCCTCGTTCCACGTTATAGGGGTTACGGCACTTGCCGCGGCTCAGATCTCGACCATCTGGAAATCGCCCTTGGCCGCACCGCATTCGGGGCACGCCCAGTCGTCGGGGACGTCCTCCCAGCGGGTGCCTGCCGGGATGCCTTCATCGGGCCAGCCCTCGGCTTCGTCGTAGATGAATCCACAGAAAAAACACTGCCACTTCTTCATCGCTCGCTCCCCGGGCGTCAGGCCACGTGCCATTGCAAAGGCAGGTGGAGCATGCCGTTGACCATGCCGGAGGCACAGCGCGGTTGCTCACCCGCCTTGATCTCGAATTCGGGAATGCGCTTGAGCCACTCCTGCAGGAACACCTTGATTTCAGTGCGTGCGAGGAAGGAGCCCGGGCAGCGGTGCGGACCGTTGCCGAAGGCGGCATGCACCACCGGCTTGCGGCCCAGGTCGATGTCCATCGGGTTGGCGAAACGCCGCTCGTCCAGGCCGAACAGGGCGTTGGGCACCTGGATCTGGTCGCCCCGCTTGAGCCGCACGCCATTGAACGCCGTGTCCTGCACCACCACCCGGGCGGTGTTGGTCACGCCGTGGCGGCGGATCAGTTCGTCGACGGCGGTGAGGATCAGCTCGGGCTCCGCCGCCAGGCGCCGGCGCTCGACCGGATGTTCGGCAAGGAAGCGGCAGATGAAGCTCATCATGGCGGCGACGGTGTCCAGGCCGCCGAACAGCACCACGATCATCATCCCGAACATGCGCTCGGGGGAAATCGGCTGCCCGTCGATCCTGGCGTTGACGATCAGGCTGATCAGGTCGTTGCCCGGGTTGCGGGTGCGTTCCTCCACCCACTTGCCGATATAGCCCATCAGCATGCCCTGGGAGCGCTGGCGTTCCTGCAGGTCGCCCCGCACCGACAGCTCGGCCATTTCCAGCAATTGCAGGCGGTCGTCCTGGGGCAGGTCCACCAGGCGCAGGAAGATGACGATCGGCAGCATCTTGGCGAATTCGCCGACGAACTCGCATTCGCCACGGGCCTTGAAGCCTTCGATCAGCTCGATGGTCAGCGCCCGCACATCCTCCTCCATCGAGGCGATGGCCTGGGGCAGGAAGGACGGGGTGATCAGCGTCCGGTACGCCGCGTGCTCCGGCGGATCCAGCTCCAGGGGTACCAGTTGCACGTCCTCGCTGCGCGGCACGGTGACCCGGACATGGGAGAAACGCGCCGCATCCTTCTGGATCGTCTCGATGTCCTGGGCCCGGGTGGCGATCCAGTGACCACCGTTGTAGGGCGACCAGACCACGTCCGGGCCGTCGTGCAGGGTCTTCCAGGCGGCGTGGACGTCGGTTTCGGCACCGGGTGGGTGCATGAAGTCGAAGTCCACCACGCGGTCGGCGGGGACATGGCCGGGAACGACCCAGTGTGCGGGATAGCTCATTGCAGGCTCCATGGAGGGAAATCATTTCCCTCTTATTGTTGTTTTAGGAACATCGTTCGCATTTTTGTACAACACGAGCCGCCACGAATCAACCCGGGGGCTGATCTCGCGACGGCCCGCAAGGGCTCAGACCGGGTCCCAGGTGAAGACCTCGCCGGAGCGTTCGACCGGGATGAACGAGCCCTTGAGCGCCGGCATGCCATGCTCGGCCAGGCTTTCCGCGGTCCAGCCCTCGGAGCGCTGCACCGAGCGGATCGGCCGCGGCTGGCTCATCAGGAAGATTTCGTTGTTGCGCACCGCGAACACCTGGGCATTGACCTCCGCCGCCCGGTCACTGGCCAGGTAGACGCAGATCGGGGCGATCTTGGCCGGGGTCATCTGCTTGATCTTCTCGACCCGGGCCTGCTGCTCCGGGGTGTCGGTCGGAATCGCACCGATCATCCGGCTGTAGGCGAACGGCGCCACGCAGTTGGAGCGCACGTTGAATTTCTGCATGTCCAGGGCGATCGACTTGGACAGCGCCATGATCCCCAGCTTGGCGGCGTTGTAGTTGGCCTGGCCGAGGTTGCCGATCAGGCCCGAGGTGGAGGTCATGTGGACGAAGCAGCCCGCTTCCTGTTCCTTGAAGTAGTTCGCCGCCGCGCGACTGACGTAGAAGGAACCGTAGAGGTGGACCTTGAGCACGGCGTCGAACTCTTCGGCCGTCATCTTGTGGAAAAAGCGATCGCGCAGGATGCCGGCGTTGTTCACCACGCAGTCGATCCGGCCGAACTGCTGCACCGCCTGCTCGACCATGCGCGCGGCGGCGGCCGGGTCGGACACGCTGTCGGTGTTGGCCACCGCCTGGCCGCCGGCCGACAGGATCTCGTCGACCACGCGCTGGGCCGGGCCGACATCGACCCCTTCGCCCGAAACCGAGGCGCCGACGTCGTTGACCACGACCTTCGCGCCCTGCTGCGCCATCTGCAGGGCGATGTCGCGCCCGATACCGCCACCGGCCCCCGTTACCAGGACCACCTTGCCTTCAACCATCGAACCCATCTCAAAGCCCCTCGATCAAGAGATACACCGTCCGAACGGACGACGCTCTGCCGCAAGCCCGTCTACTACGCTGACGGCAAGCGGCAATCCGCGATCATAACCATGAACGCTGTTCCCATATAAAAACAGCTGCTAGCATGAAGATCAACCCCGCAGGTGCCTGATGGGTCGTGGGGTCCGTTCGGGGACTGAACGGATCTACCAGGGCTTCACTGGCTGGCAGGGCAGCGGAATGCAATTACTAGACGATAAATTCTAAACGTCATTTGATATACTGCACGACATTCGCGCCAGCGATGGACGCGACCCTTTATTCCCGCCCTTCTCAAACATTGGGATATTTCATGAAAAACAGGGAAAACGACGTGGATGCCGTAGAAACGACACCTCCGCTGGGCCCTCGCTCGGTGACCCGCATCCTCGGACTGTTCGAAGTACTGGCCAAGGCCGGCGATGGCATGTCGCTCGCGGAACTGAGCAGCACCCTCGAAACCCCCAAAAGCAGCCTGTTGACCCTGCTGCGGCCGCTGGTCGCCGAGGGTTACCTGAGCCACGGCAACAACCGCTACCGCCTCGGCCCCTTCATCTACCGGCTGGCCGGCAATATCCTGGCGACGCGCAATTTCCCGAAACTGATGCGCCCCTACCTCGAGGAACTGGCCTCGAAAACCGGAGAGAGCGTGTATCTGTCGGTGATCGATGTCGAATCGCAGATGGTCACCCACATCGATGGCATCGACTCGCAGAATCCGGTGCGCTACGTCTCGCCGCTGGGTGCGCCGCGCCCCCTGCACTGCACTGCCCCCGGCCGTCTGCTACTCGCCTACCAGGACGAGAAGGTCCAGGAGCACTACCTCAAGACCGCCAAGCTCAAGGCCATGACCTGGCGTACGGTCACCGACCGCAACACGCTGAAGAAACAGCTCAAGGAAATCCGCGACAGCGGCGTGTCCATCAGCATCAGCGAGCTGAGCGAAGGTGCGGCCGGTATCGCCGTCCCGGTATTCGACACCGACGGCTCGGTGGCGGCGGCCCTGGTGATCGCCGCGCCGGCCGAACGCATGCAGCACAAGCTCAACGAGCTGCGCGCCGTGCTGGTCGAGGCCGCTTCCGACGCGTCCGGCCAGTTGAACAACTGACGAGCAGCCCCCGACGCGGTCGTTGCCTTCGAGAACCTGACGTCTCCAGGTAACGGCCGGGCGGCCTAGCGATACACCGACTCCTCCTGCGCTCCCAGGCATTTCGCCTGATCCCGATCGAGCCAATCCCGCCGCTTAGCGACGGCGACGCCTGCCGCCCTTTCCGCCATTCCCCGCTCCAGCAGCGCGGCGTCCTGTCACGCGGCAAAAAACATTTCCAATGATGTCAACGGCTTAACGCCGCGCCCCCGGGAATTTGCCTGGAAAGCTCTTTTCGAAGCTAAAAAAGCCGTGCTAGATTAAAAACAGAACTATGTTCATATATATGAACGAAATCTTGGCTACTTGGAAGATCTATCCGGCCAGGGCGGACCCTGGCGGCACGCATCGTGTTCTTTCCACAGCACGTCCATAGCGGACAAACCTCACCAACAATAATTAACAAAGGTTTGTAAATGATGATCAGAGTGCCTTCAGGACGAGTGGCCGCCTCACCGCGCTTGCTCGCCATGGCTACCGCTTTACTGGCCGCGGGCCAGGCATACGGATTCGACATCGATCTGGGTGAGTCGGACTTTCACCTGCGTTGGGACAACACCGTCAGGTACAACTGGGGGATGCGCCTGCAGAAGCAGAGCCATCTGGTCAATCGGGCCAGTGGCGGCGCCTTCGACCAAAGCAACGCCGCCTTCGACCGCTACGACACCATCACCAATCGCCTGGACCTGCTGTCCGAGGTCGACCTCAACTATCAGAACAAGTACGGCGCACGGCTGAGTGCCGCCGCCTGGTACGACCAGGCCTACGACGGCAAGGACCCGGCACGGGTGCCTGGCGGCAGCAGCTATGCCGACAACCACTTCACCGACGTGGTCAAGCGTTACTACGCCGGCCCTTCCGGCGAGTTCCTCGACGCCTACGTCTACGGTCGTTTCGAGCCGGCGGGCCTGCCCATGGATATCCGCGCCGGCCAGCACGCGGTGATCTGGGGTGAAGCGCTGTTCGGCAGTACCAACGCCATTTCCTACGCCCAGGCCCCGAGCGACCTGCGCAAGACCACCGCGAACCCCGGCGCCTCGGCCAAGGAGACCGCGCTGCCGATCAACCAGGTCTCGACCATGGTGCAGTTGAACGATCAGTTCGTCCTGGCCGCCCAGTACCTGTTCGACTGGAAACCCAACCGCATCGCCGAAGGCGGCACCTACTTCGCCGGTTCCGACAGCATTCTCGAAGGCCCGAACGTCGGCCGCGGCAAGTCGATCGATGGCGACAGTGGCGACTACGGCCTGTCGCTGCGCTGGCGGCCCGACTGGTTCGACGGCACCCTGGGCGCCTACTACCGTCGCTTCGACGAAAAATCCGCCTGGGCCTCGCAGATCGACGCGTCCACCGGGCTGGCCCGGGCGGTGTACGCCAAGGACATCGATCTCTACGGCCTGAGTGTCAGCTCCAACATCGGCGGGCTGTCGGTGGGCGCCGAGCTGTCCTACCGGGAAAACATGCCGCTCAACAGCAGCGGCGCCGCGGCAGACCAGGCCCACCGCCTCGAAGGCGCCAGGGGCTCGACCTGGCATGCGGTGCTCAACGCCGTGCAGACCTACGGCGACACCGCCGTGTTCGACTCCGCCAGCCTGTCGGGCGAGCTGTCCTGGGCCCGGCTGGACAAGGTGACCGACAACGCTGCGGCCTACCGGGCCAAGGGCTACAACGCCGGTTGCGGCGAAGATGCCAGGCTGCGCGGCTGCTCCGACGATGACTTCTACAGCGCATCGCTGTCCTTCACCCCGGTGTGGACCCAGGTGTTCCCGAGCATCGACCTGAAACTGCCGATGTTCCTCTCGCGCAACCTCAGCGGCAACGCACCGACCAATGGCGGCGGCAGCGAAGGCCTGACCACCGCCAAGATCGGCATCTCGGCCGAAGCCTATGCGGTGCATTTCATCGACCTGGCCGTGACCTACTACGACCAGAAGCACAGTGACTCGCGAAACCTGGTCCTGGGCCCGCCCTACCTCGACAAGGCCTGGGTCTCGCTGACCTACCAAACCACCTTCTGATTCGCTGACGTCCACGGGGATATTCCATGTTCACATCCAAACTGTTCGCCTGTGCGCTGACCACCCTCTGCGCGGGCTCCGCACTTGCCGCCGTCAGCCCGGACGAAGCCGCGCAACTGGGCAAGAACCTGACGGCCTTCGGCGCCGAGCAGGCGGCCAATGCCGCCGGCACCATCCCGGCGTACGACGGCGGCCTGCCGACGTCGACCAATCCGCCAGGGTTCGTCAAGGACTCCGGCAAGTGGATCAACCCCTATGCACAAGAGAAACCGCTGTACAGCATCACCGCGGCCAACATGGCCGAGTACGCCGACAAGCTCAGTGAAGCGACCAAGGTGATGCTGCAGCGCTATCCAAGCTACCGCCTGGACATCTATCCGACCCACCGAAGCGTCGCCTACCCGCAGTACATCCTCGACAAGACCCGCGACAACGCCACCAAGGCCTCGCTCTCGGCGGACGGCAACACCCTGGCGGGGGCGATCGGCGGCATTCCGTTCCCGATCCCGAAGACCGGCTACGAAGTCATGTGGAACCACATGGCGCGCTTCAACGGCGTCGCCGCCGAAGACCACATGCGCAACTTCTACGTGGACAGCAACGGCAAGCGGATCAACTCCGGCGAAATCAAGCTGTCGAGGAACTTCACCTTCCACAACCCGGCGGCGACGGCCGAGAGCCTCAAGAAGAACGACGCCTTCATCTTCCAGAACGCCTACCACTTCACCGGCCCGGCCCGGAGCGTGGGCGATGCCACCATGTACTACGACACCATCGACATGAACGCCATGCCGCGCCGGGCCTATGCCTATTCGGCCAGCACCCGCCGGGTGCGGCTCAGCCCCGATATCGCCTACGACACGCCCATCGCCTCCCAGGGCGGGGTGACGACCTACGACGATGCCGAGCTGTACAGCGGCAAGCTCGACCGTTTCGACTGGAAGCTGGTGGGCAAGCGCGAGCTGTATATCCCGTACAACATCTATGACCTGAGCTTCAAGGTCCACTCCGACCAGGCGCTGACGCCCAACCACGTCAATCCCGATGCCGTGCGCTGGGAGCTGCACCGCGTCTGGGTGGTCGAGGGCACCCTGAAGCCGGGCCTGCGCCATGTCTACAGCAAGCGGGTCTACTACTTCGACGAGGACTGGTCGGGCGCCGGCGTCAGCGACGAGTACGACGGCGCGGGGAAACTCTACAAGGGCGTGCACATGGGCATGAGCCAGCTCTACGACAAGCAGGTGCCGATGTCCCGGACCTACTGGGCCTACGACCTGGCCACCGGCGTGTACTCGTTCTCGCAGAACTACGCCGACCTGAAGTTCGGCTGGCGGGTCATGGACAAGCCCTTCCCGCCCTCCACCTTCACCCCGGAAGCCCTGCAGGCCCGTAGCGGTCGTTAATCCACCTGGCGAACGCGCGCCACCCGGACACCCGGCTGGCGCGCCCTTGGAAGGTCATTCACATGGGATTTATCTATCAAGCCCTGGTGGCACTGGTAGTGGCTTGCTGCGCCTGCGCGGCGAGCGCCGACACGGTGTTCCGCGACCCGCTCGACACCCCCGCCCTGCACAGCGACAAGGCCGGCACCAGCCTGCTGGTGGGAGTGACCCGCGCGCCAGGCGGGCGCTGGGTGGCGGTGGGACGGCGAGGCCACGTGCTCTGGTCGGACGATGCGCACGCCTGGCATCAGGCCAAGGTGCCGGTCTCCGTCGACCTGGTGGCTGTCAGTTTTCCCACCGCCGAGCACGGCTGGGCCGTCGGCCACGGCGGCGTGATCCTGCGCAGCCTGGACGGCGGCCGCAGCTGGGAAACGCAACTTGACGGCCGGCGCCTGGCCGACCTGCTGATCGCCCACTGGACGCCGCTCGCCGCCCAAGCGAGCGAGACGGAACCCGGCGCCCACCTGGCGTTGCAGGATGCCGAACGCTTCAAGGACGAGGGGCCGGGACGGCCGTTCCTCGATGTCGCCTTCATCGATGAGCAGACCGGCTACGCCGTGGGCGCCTACAACCTGATCCTGATGACGACCGACGCGGGTGCGCACTGGCAAGTGCTGTCCGACCGGGCGGACAACCCGTCCGCCTTGCACCTGAACGCGGTTCGCCTGCTCGACAGGCAGGCCTACCTCGTCGGAGAACAGGGCCTGCTGCTCCAGGAGAATCCGGCGACCGGCCGCTTCGAGGCCATCCAGACGCCCTACGGCGGCACCTGGTTCGGCCTGCTGGCGCGGCCAGACCTGATGCTGCTGTTCGGCCTGCGCGGCACGGCCTACGCGAGCCATGACCAGGGCGCCAGCTGGACCCAAGTCGACACCGGGACCCAGGGCACCCTCAACGCCGGCGCCAGCCTGGCGGACGGCCGGGTCGTCCTGGTGACGGCCGAGGGCCGCCTGCTGCTCAGCGACGACGCCAGCGCCGGGCATTTTCGCGCAGTGCCCCTCGACTCCACCCAACCGCTCTATGGCATCGCCACCGGCCAGGACGCCACCGCCGTTGTGGTCGGTGCCGCTGGCGTCCGGCTGTTCGACCTCGCCGCCGACGCGGCAAGCCGCTAGGGAACCCAGGCATGACCCACTTTGAAACCGATCCCTCGAAGGACGCCCCGGTCATCGGCCGCCCGGAGCTGTTCGATACGCGCTCAGGCTCATGGCTGGAGCGCTTGCTGTTCAACCATCGCCTGCCGATCATCGTACTGTGCAGCGCGCTGACCCTGTTCTTCGCGCTGCACGCCAGCCGGCTCGGGGTGAACGCAGGCTTCGAAAACCTCATCCCCCAGTCCCACCCCTACATCCGCAACTACCTGCAGAACAAGGCCGAGCTGAGCGGCCTGGGCAACAACCTGCGGGTCGTGGTGGAGAACACCGACGGCGACATCTATGACCCGCAGTACCTGGAAGTGCTGCGTCGGGTCAACGACGCGCTGTTCCTGACGCCGGGCATCAACCGGCCCTTCGTCAAGTCGATCTGGATGCCCGCCGTGCGCTGGACGGAGGTGACCGAGGAAGGCTTCCGCGGCGGCCCGGTGATGCCCGATACCTACGACGGCAGCGCCGCCTCGATCGCCGGCCTGCGCGCCAACATCGGCCGGGCCGGGTTGCTCGGCACCCTGGTCGCCAATGACCAGCGCTCGACCATGATCGTCGCGCCGGTGCTGGAGAAATACGCCGACACTGGCCAGCCCATCGACTACGGCGCCCTCCAGCAACATCTGGAAAGCCTGCGGGCGCTGGCGAACGAGGGCGATCATCCCGGCAAGGTGCGCATTCACATCATCGGCTTCGGCAAGCTGGTCGGCGACCTGATCGCCGGGTTGCACCAAATCATGTCCTACTTCGCGGTCGCCGCGGCCATCGCCATCCTCGTGCTGTTCGCCTACACGCGGTGCGTGCGCAGCACCGTGCTGGTGGTGGGCTGTTCGCTGATCGCGGTTGCCTGGCAGCTCGGCATCGTCCGCCTGCTGGGCTTCTCCCTCGATCCCTATTCCGTGCTGGTGCCGTTCCTGGTCTTCGCCATCGGGGTGTCCCACGGCGCGCAAAAGATGAACGGGATCATGCAGGACGTCGCCCGGGGCACGCACAAGTACGTGGCCGCGCGCTACACCTTCCGCCGCTTGTTCCTCGCCGGCCTGACCGCGCTGATGGCGGACGTGGTGGGCTTCGCCGTGCTAACGGTGATCGATATCCCGGTGATCCAGGACCTGGCGCTCACCGCCAGCATCGGGGTCGCCGTGCTGGTGTTCACCAACCTGATCCTGCTGCCGATCCTGCTCTCCTACCTGGGCGTCGGCACGCCGGCAGCCCGGCCGGTCGCCGCCGGGGCCATGCCACCCTCGCGCCTGCGCGAAGCCCTGGTGCGCTTCACCGAACCGCGCCTGGCGGCAGTGGCCCTGGTCGTTGCCGCGGCCCTGGCCGTCGCCGGCTTCATGGTCAGCCTGCACCTGCAGATCGGCGACCTCGACGCCGGCGCCCCGGAATTGCGCGCCGACTCCACCTACAACCGCGACACCGCCTACATCAATGCCCACTACGGGCTCTCCAGCGACCAGTTCGCGGTCATCGTCAAGACGCCCCCCGGGGAGTGCGAGAAGTGGCAGGTGCAGATGGAGATCGACCGGCTGGACTGGGCGCTGCTGCAGGTGCCCGGGGTGCAGGCCACCGTGTCCATGGCGGGCGCGGTGGCGCGGATGTCCTCGGCGCTGTTCGAAGCCTCGCCCAAGTGGATCACCGTCAGCCACAACCAGGCCCTGGTCAACACCTCGCTGCTGCGCGCGCAGGAGGCCAACCCGGAACTGGTGAACCCGGACTGCTCGGTGATTCCGGTGGTCGCGTACCTGAGCGACCACAAGGCGGCGACCCTGGACCGGGTGCTCAAGGCCAGCGAAGCCTTTGCCCGCGAGCATGACGCGCCGGGGCTGGAATTCCTGCCCGTCGCCGGCTCCGCCGGGATCGATGCGGTCACCAACATCGTCGTGCGGGACGCCAACCGGACCATGCTGGTGCTGGTCTACCTGGCGGTCGCGGCGCTGTGCCTGGTCACCTTCAGAAGCTGGCGCGCGGTGGTGGTGGCCATCCTCCCGCTGCTGATCACCTCGATCCTCTGCGAGGCGTTGATGGTCGCCCTCGGCATCGGCGTCAAGGTCGCCACGCTGCCGGTGATCGCCCTGGGCGTCGGCATCGGCGTCGACTACGCGCTCTACCTGCTCAGCGTGCAACTGGAACACATGCGCAAGGGCGCCTCCCTGGCGGACGCCTATCGCCACGCCCTGTCCTTCACCGGCAAGGTGGTGGCGCTGGTCGGAGTGACGCTGGCGGCGGGGGTCATCACCTGGGCCTGGTCACCGATCAAGTTCCAGGCCGACATGGGTATCCTCCTGACCTTCATGCTGCTGTGGAACATGCTTGGCGCCTTGCTGCTCATCCCTGCCCTTTCCTGCTTCCTGCTGCGGAGCCCGAATCATGAAGCTTGAACCCATCCTCCCTGCCCAGGGGCTGCAGAACTACCCGCGCCCGGCGCTGGCCTGGTACATGACCGGCGTGCTGTTTTTGCTGTACTGGCTGTCCCTGCTGGATCGCCTGGTGATTTCCCTGCTGGTCGCGCCGATCCGCCGCGACCTGGGCATCAGCGACTTCGAGCTGTCGCTGCTCCAGGGCTTCGCCTTCGGCGCCTTCTATGCCGTCTGCGGGCTGCCGCTGGGTTGGCTGGTCGACCGCTTCAGCCGCCGCTGGGTGATCTTCGGCGGGGTCACCGTCTGGACCCTGGCCACCGTGTTCTGCGGCGCCGCGCACAGCTATTGGCAACTGTTCCTGGCACGCATCGGCGTGGGCGCCGGCGAAGCGGCCCTGAGCCCGGCGGCCTATTCGCTGATGGCCGACAGCTTTCCCGCGCACCGGCTGACCACCGCGCTGGCGGTCTACTCCCTGGGCTCACTGTTCGGCACCGGCATGGCGTACCTGATGGGCGGATTGATCGTCGAACTGGTCGCCACGCACGACGTCGTCCTGCTGCCGATACTCGGCGAGGTCCGTTCATGGCAGATGGTGTTCGTGGTGATCGGCCTGCCGGGGATCCTGCTGGGCCTGCTGGTCTTCACCTTCAAGGACCCGGGGCGCCGCCGCACGGCGGGCACCGTACGGCAAAGCCGGGACGTGGTCGGCGACGTGCTGGGCTACCTGCAACGGCACCGCACCTTCTTCCTCTGCCACCACGGCGGCTTCACCCTCTGCGTGATGGCGGTGACCGGCCTGGCGCTGTGGGCACCGACCTACCTGGCCAGGACCTTCGCCTGGTCGCCCGGGCAGATCGGCACCTGGCTCGGCGTAGTCGGGACCCTCGGCGGCGTCATCGGTGCCGTGCTGTGCGGGCAACTGATCGACGCCCAGGTGGCGAAAGGCAAGCGTGACGCGCATCTGCGCCTGTTCAGCATCACCAGCCTGATCGCTTGCCCGGTGGTGGTCGCCGGCATGCTCTGGGGCGACCCCTACGTGTTCCTCGCGGCGTTCTTCATTGCCCAGGTGCTGGTCAGCCCGATCATGGGGATCTCGGCGGCAGCGCTGCAGCTCGCCGCGCCGGCGCACTTGCGCGGGCGGCTGTCGTCGATCTACCTGTTCGTGATGATCCTGCTGGGCATCGGTGCCGGCCCCTCGGTGGTCGCGGCCTTCACCGACTTCCTGTTTGCCGACGACGCGAAGCTGGGCAACTCCCTGGCGCTGCTGTTCGCCATCGCCTGCCCGCTCGCGGCCCTGGTCCTGCAACTGGGCCGGGCCGCGATGAGCCGGGCGGTGGAGGAGAACCAGCCGATCGCCTGAGGCCGGCCGGTATGGATCCGGCCCCGGCCTGGCTCAGCGGAAGGAGACAGTATGGCCGCCATCGACCGCGATGGTCTGGCCGTTGATGTAGCCACCGGACGGCGATGCCAGCAGCACGGCCAACCCGGCCAGCTCGTCAACTTCGCCGAAGCGCTGGGACGGGTTGCGCCCCTGGTACCACTCGACCATGGCCGGGTCCTCCCACTGCGAGCGGGCCATCTCGGTCTTGAAGGTGCCGGGGGCGATGCAATTGGCCGTCACCCCCTTGCTGGCGAATTCGTTGGCAAGGTTGCGGACCAGTTGCATATCGGCGGCCTTGGTCAAGCCATAGGTGCCGGTCATGCGGTCACCCAGCAGGCCGACGATGGACGCCACCACGATGAAGCGTCCATAGCCGCGCTCAAGCATGCCCGGCACCGTCATCTGCGCCAGCCAAATGCTGCTCTGGACGTTGACCTGCATGAACTTGTCGAAGGTTTCTTCCGGTAGCTCGAGCACCGAGCCTACCCAGGGGTGGATCGCGGCATTGGCCATCACGATGTCCACCCGCCCCCAGGCATCCACGGCGCTGTCGACGAGGTGTTGAACATCCTCCTTGCGCCCGATATTGCACGGCACGGCCATGGCCTCGCCGCCGGCATCGCGGATCTGCGCCACCGCCGCTTCGCACGCTTGGGCCTTGCGCCCGGAAATGACAACTTTCGCACCATGCTCCGCCATGCCCATTGCACTGGCCAGCCCCAGGCCACGGCTGGAACCGGTGATAATTGCCACTTTGCCCCGCAGGTCGAACAAGGAAGACGAACCCATTTCACACTCCATTATTTTTATTCGCAGTGCGAATTTAGTATCCACACAGTGAATTTCGAATATACTCCGAAAGTCTTCGACGAGCACACGCCATGACTACACCCGTTGCGAAAGACACACCCGCCGACCAGGAAAAGGACCGCCAGTACGTGACCGCGCTGGCCCGTGGCCTGCAGATCCTGCGCTGCTTCACCCATGAAAAACCGGAGCTGACGCCGCAGGAGATCGTGCGCATGACCGGCCTGCCGCAGCCGACGATCTGGCGCTTGTGCCACACCCTGAGCAAGGAGGGCTTCATCGTCTGTGCCGGTGAAAACAACCGCATGGCGCTTGGCCTGCCCGCGTTGGCCCTGGGCTACGCCGCCCTGGTCCGCCAGGAGCTGCCGAAAATAGCCCTGCCGCACATGCAGGCGCTGACGGACACCCGGCGCATGGGTATGTCGCTGGCGGTTCGCGACGGCCTGGACATGCTCTACCTGCAGCGTACCCACGGTGACTTCGTCTACATGAACGACCCGGTCGGCGCGCGCCGCCCCTTCGCCATCGCACCCACGGGCTGGGCCTGCTTCGCCGGCTACGACAGCCAGCAGCGCGAGGATGTGCTGGAGGCCCTGGAGCGGCATGAGCCTGCCGCCCTGCCCGCCATCCGCGAGCAACTGTACAAGGCCACCGAGCAGTACCTGCAGCACGGTTTCATCACCAGCATCGGCGTCATCCATGAACACCTGAACGCCATCGCGGTGCCCATCCGCTCGCTGCGCAGCGGCACGGTGTATGCCCTGTCGGCCTCCGGCCTGGCGGCTGAGTGGCCACTGGAAAAGCTCATGACCGTAGGGCCCGAGCTGGCTGCGCTGGCGCGCCAACTGACGATCGCCGCGGACTGATCCCCGGCACTTCCATCACCTGCAAGGAGCTCCACATGGCAATCCAACGACCCCTGATTCTTGTCACCGGCGCAACCGGTGCCCAAGGCGGTGCAGCCGCCCGTGAACTGCTGGAGGCCGGGTGGCGCGTGCGCATCTTCACCCGTGATCCGGACGGCCCTGCGGCACGGGCGCTGATCTGCTCAGGCGCCGAAGCCGCGGCAGGCGACCTGGACGATGCCGCCTCACTGGCCACTGCCCTGCAGGGCGTCCATGGCGTGTTTTCGGTGCAGGTGCCCGACGCCAGGGGCACGGACTCGGAACGTCGCCACGGCTTTGCCCTGGTCGAGCTCGCCAGGGCGGCCGGCGTGGATCACTTCGTTCATACCTCCGTCTGCGAAGCGGGCAAGCACACCGCCTTCCCCCGCTGGGAAAGCGGCTACTGGTGGCAGAAATACTGGACCGACAAGTGGGACGTGGAGGAAGCCGTGCGCACTGCCGGTTTCACGCACTGGACCGTGCTGAAACCGGCTTTCATGATGGACAACTTCGCCCAGCCCAAGGCCCGCCACATGTTCCCCCATTTGCAGCAGGGGACGATCCTCACGGCCCTGGAACCCACCACGCGCATGCAACTGATCGCCGCCGCCGACGTCGGCGCGCTGGCTCGCGCAGCGTTCGCCGCGCCGACCACCTTCTCCCACAAAAACATCGACCTGGCGGCCGAGGCACTGACCATGGACGAGGTTGCCGCCACCCTGGCGCAGGTGCTGGGCAAACCGGTGAGCGCACGCTCGGTCAACCCGGCACAGGCGATCGAGGCCGGCCTGTTCCACGGCTGGGTCCGCTCGCAGGAATGGACCAACGCCGTCGGCTACCGCGCGGACATTGCCCGGCTCAACGCGATGCTGGGCGCCGAAGGCCTGGCGCTGACACCGTTCGCCCAGTGGGTCGAGCGACACCAGGGGCGCATTCGCATCGATTAAGCCCAGCTGGCTGCGACGACGCTGAATCAACGCACAACCCATAACAACAAGAGCGAGTGCCCATGAGCAATTTCTACGACCTGCCGGACGGCATCCGGATCACGGCCGAAGGCGGCCTGCGCCTCATCACCCTTGACCGGCCGGACGACCTGAATGCGTCGACCAGCGAGATGCTGTTCGCCTTCCCCAGGCTATTCAGCGCCTTGGCCGAGGACCTGGAGGCCGGGGTCGCCATCCTGACCGGCGCCGGTCGGGCCTTCAGCGCCGGGGGCGACATGAACCATTTCGTCAGGACCCTGGACGATGCCGACTTCGCCAGATCCGTGCAGGAGAACGCCAGGCGCACCATCCATGGCTTCATCGACCTGCCGATCCCGATCATCGCCGCAGTTAACGGCCCTGCGGTCGGCTGGGGCGCCACCCTGGCCACGCTCTGCGACATAGTGCTGATGGCCGATGACGCGTTCATGGCCGAGCCGCATATCAATATCGGCCTGGTGGTGGGCGACGGCATTTCCGTGTCCTGGCCGCTCTACACCAGCCTGCTGCGGGCCAAGGAACTGATCTTCACCGGCGACCGCATCAGTGCCCGGCAGGCTGTCGAATTCGGCCTGGCCAACCGGGTGGTGGCGCCGGAGCAGCTGCTGGACGAAGCCAGGGCCCTCGCCAGCAAGTTGCTCAAGCAGCCCGCACAGGCCCTGCGCGAGACCAAGAAGCTGATGAACCTGTACCTGCATCGCTCCGCCGCCCAGATGCTCGATGCGACTCTTGGCCGCCAGCTGGCCGCGACCATGAGCACGGAGCACCACGCCATCGCCAGCCGTTTCATCGAGCAGCAGAAGCGCAGGCAGGCCGACTGACGCAGGCGCAGAGCTCAATCCCAATGCCGTTCGACCCCATCAAACCAACAACCGCTGGATTGCGAAGGAAGATATCGAAATGCTGGATTTCCATGGAAAAGTCGTTCTGATCACCGGGGCCGGACGCGGCATTGGACGACAGCACGCGATGTCCCTCGCCGAACGTGGCGCTTGCGTGGTGATCAATGACTACGGTGTGGATGGACGCGGTGAGCACGGTGGAGATTCCGCTCCTGCCGATGCGGTAGTTGCGCAGATTCAGGCGGCTGGCGGACAAGCCATGGCGGCTTGCTGTGACATAGGAGAACGTGCGCAAGTGGCGAAGATGATGGAGGCGATCATCGCGCAATGGGGCCGGCTCGATGTCCTGATCCACAACGCGAGCACCTACGCCGACCTTGGCCCGTTCGAGGCCAGCAGCGTGGATGATCTTGAACGCATCATGCGCGTCAACGTCACCGGCGGCTGGAATGTCGCCCATGCGGCCTGGCCACACATGCAGCGTCAAGGACAGGGCCGTATCGTCATCACCGGCTCGGGTGCCGGAATGTTCGGTCGCCGCCGCGACCAGGCCTACAGCGTGGCCAAAAGTGCGCTTATCGGCATGACCAAGGTGCTCGCGACAGAAGGTGACCCGCAAGGCATCAAGGTCAACCTGGTAGGCCCGGTCGCCTTTACCGACCAGTCGAAAGCACAGGGCATACCGTCGATCATGGAGCGTTTTGCCCCGCCGGTCATGGTCAGCAACCTCGTGATGTTGCTGGCCCATGTCGACTGCCCTGTCACAGGCGAAATGTTCCATTGTGGCGGCGGATTCGTTTCGCGGGTGTTCGTGGGAGAGACAGCCGGTGCCACCTTCAGCCTGGAGACCATGTCCCCTGAAGGTCTGCTCGAGGCATTGCCGGGTATCCTCGATGAGGCGGGCTACACCGTACCGAGAAGCTCGGACCAGTCGGGTGCACGGCTGTCGGCGGGGATAGCTTCGATCAACCCTGAATTTGCCGAAGTCCTGGCTACCGCGAAACGCGAGCGCCCCGCCAGCCGATGACGAGACCGGGCAACGGCCGGCGAAGGCCCGGCCGCCACCCCTTTAGCGGGCGTTGCAAGCAATGCCGCTACCCGTTCAGACGCTCATGCACAGGTACTTGATCTCGAGATAGTCGTCGATGCCATACCGCGAGCCCTCGCGACCGATGCCCGAGGCCTTGATGCCGCCGAAGGGCGCGACTTCGGTGGAGATGATCCCGGTGTTGATACCGACGATGCCGTACTCCAGCGCCTCGCCCACGCCGAAGATGCGGCTCATGTCCTTCGCATAGAAATACGACGCGAGGCCGAATTCCGTGTCGTTGGCCATCGCCACCACCTCGTCCTCGCTGCTGAAACGGAAGACCGGCGCGAGCGGGCCGAAGGTCTCTTCCTTGGCCACCGCGGCCGTTGGCGGAACGTCGGCCAGAACGGTTGGCTGGAAGAAGGTACCGCCCAAGGCATGATGAGCGCCTCCGGCGACGACGCGGGCGCCCTTGGCCACCGCATCGGCAATGTGCTCCTCGACTTTCGCCACCGCCTTGATGTCGATCAGCGGACCGGTGGTAACGCCCTCCTCCAGGCCGTTACCCACGTTCAGGCGGGCCACGGCGGCGACCAGCCTGGCGACGAACGCCTCGTAGACGCTGTCATGCACATACAGGCGGTTGGCACAGACGCAGGTCTGGCCATTGTTGCGGAACTTGGAGACCAGAGCGCCTTGCACCGCCAGGTCCAGGTCGGCGTCCTCGAACACGATGAAGGGTGCGTTGCCGCCCAGCTCCAGCGAAACCTTCTTGATGTCCTGGGCGCATTCGGCCATCAGTTGCCGGCCGATTTCGGTCGAGCCGGTGAAGGTCAGCTTGCGCACCGCCGGGTTGCCGGTAAGTTCCCCGCCCACGGCGCCCGCCGAACCCGTCACGACGCTCAGCACCCCCTTGGGAATGCCCGCGCGCTCGGCCAGCACCGCCAGGGCAAGGGCCGAGTACGGGGTCTGCGAGGCCGGCTTGAGCACCATGGTGCAGCCGGCAGCCAGGGCCGGGCCGGCCTTGCGGGTGATCAACGCCGAAGGGAAGTTCCACGGCGTGATCGCCGCCGTGACGCCGATCGGTTGCTTGATCACCATCAGCCGCTTGTCGGGCTGGTGCCCGGGGATCATGTCGCCGTAGACCCGCTTGGCCTCCTCCGCGAACCATTCCAGGAAGGACGCCGCGTAGACGATTTCTCCCCGGGATTCGCTCAGGGGCTTGCCTTGTTCGAGGGTCATCAGGCGGGCGAGGTCTTCCTGGTGCTCGATCATCAACTCGAACCAGCGCCGCAGGCGGCCGGCGCGGTCCTTGGCGGTCAGGGCCTTCCAGCCCGGCAGCGCCAGCTCCGCGGCGGCGATGGCACGCCGGGTTTCAGCCGCCGCCATCTTCGGCACGGTGCCCAGCAGGCGACCGGTTGCCGGGTTGAAAACGTCGATGGTCTGGCCGCTGTCGGCAGCCATCCAGGTTCCGTCGATGTAGGCCTGCTCGCGGAACAGGCTGGGGTCATTCAATTGCACGAGTCACTCCTGATAAAAGGTGGTCAGCAGGCGCTACAGGGCAGCGCGCTGTTTATGCGTCGAATCGAAGGCGGGGCCAGGCTGGTCACCTATCTGCTCGCGGACCTTGTCGATGATGTAGGCGCCGATGGGCAAGGCCGAGGTCGCCGCCGGCGACGGGGCGTTGCAGACGTTGACCGTGCGCGGCGTATTGACGAAGAGAAAGTCGTCGATCAGCTTGCCGTCGCGGGACACGGCCTGGGCTCGCACCCCCGCCGGATACGGCTTGAGGTCCTGCTTGCCGATGCTCGGGCAGTATTTCTGCACCCGCTTCAGGTAGCCGTCCTTGAACAGCGAGTTCTTCATTTCGCCAAGCCCGGGACGCAGATTGCGCGCCAGCACCTTGAGGACCCCACCATGGGTGAAGGTCTGCCACATGTCCGCCAGCGACAGGTCGGTCTTGCGATAGCCCTCGCGCTTCATGGCCAGCACCGCGTTCGGCCCGACCGTCACGGTGCCGTCGATCATGCGGGTCAGGTGCACCCCGAGAAACGGCATGCCCGGGTCGGGAATCGGATAGATCAGGTGATTGACGATAGGGTTGTGCTGTTCAGGTAGCAGGTAGTACTCACCGCGGAACGGGCAGATGATGAAGTCCGGGCGCAGGCCCAGCATGCGCACGACCCGGTCGGCCATCAGCCCCGAGCAGGTGATCAGGTAGCGGCAGCGGTGCTCCTCGGCAGTCGTGCGCACCACCACTTCATCGGCCCGCTCCTGCAGCGCGGTCACCTCGCTGTTGAAACGCACCTCGCCGCCCGCCGCCTGAAACTCGCGGCTCATCGCCTGGGTGACCTGCGCATAGCTGACGATGCCGCTGGAAGGCACGAAGATCCCGCCCAGGCCGACGATGTTCGGCTCGCGCTCGTGCAGGGCTTCGGCCGATAGCCAGTGGCGCTCGATGCCATTGGCGGCGGTGCGCTCCCACAGTGCCTGCATGCGTTGCATTTCCAGGTCGCTGGTCGCGACCAGCAGCTTGCCGCACTCGTCATAGGGAATCGCGTGCTTCTGGCAGAACACCTTGGTCGCCCGGTTGCCTTCGAGGCAGAACCTAGCCTTGAGGCTTCCCGGCGTGTAGTACACGCCTGCGTGGATGACCCCGCTGTTATGCCCGGTCTGGTGCCTGGCCAGGCCCGCTTCCTTTTCCAGCAACAGCACCTTCGCCTCGGGATAGGCCTGCATCAGTTGCATCGCCGTCGACATGCCGACGATGCCACCGCCAATGATTATGAAGTCATGCACAGCAAGTACCTCGGCCCGGGGCGTTCACACCCCGTGGCATTCGTATGGGGGATGGCGGTTCACTGTCCGCGCTGGTAGCGCGGTTTCTCCTGGGCAATATAGCCACGCTGGCGCATCAGCTCCCGCCGCAGGCCTTCGTGAGGCGTGAAGCGATCGCGGCCATGCAGCCAGAACAGGTTGTTGATCAGCAGGAAACTGCCCACCGGCACGGGTACGGAAAGCTTGTGCACACTGCCCTCCAGCGACTCGGAAAGAGCGTTCAGCCAGATGCCTTCCTGGAAGTCCGCCGGCTGGACGAACTGGTCGATGTAGCGCAGCGTCGGCCGGCCTTCGCCATCGGTGTCGAACACTGGATGGAACACGTCGGCCTTCACGTTCTTGCTCGGTGGAGCGCTCCAGCGCATCTGGCGACGGGCCATGGGGCTCTGGAAAAATGCCCCGCACTCTTCCCAGTCGTCGAGGTGCAGGAGCAGCGAGTCGCCACCCTCCATGTTCTGCTCGTCGACCTTGAGCATCAGCACGTAGTCGGTGACCTGCTCGACGAAGGTCCCGTCGTTGTGCAGTTCCATGACACGGTGCGGCTGCCGAAGGTAGCTGTCGGAGGTGTCGACGTTGGCCACCACGAACCGCGCATAGAACTGGCCGCTCATGGCGTCGAAGTTCGAGCGGCTGATCAGGTGGGCGCACGCGGTGGTGAACTTGACCATGTCCTCGGCCCGGGACACGTCGTCCAGGCCTTGCGGGGTGATCAGCATGCCGCCGGAGGCACGGTCGAGGATGGTCTCCAGGAGTACCGGGCGCAAGGTCCCGGCGCACAGCTCATCCAGGATCTGGGCGACACGGAAGCGCAGGAACGACTTGTATTCCAGCGCCTGTACCGGCCACTCGCTGACCGCCTGGACGAAAGCCTCGACGGTAGCGGCTTCGAAGCGGATCTCCAGCAATCGAGGCGACCTAGCCTCGAGTTGCATGCGATACCTATCGTAGCAATACCGCGAGTACTTATCATCGTACCGCCCTCTGTTGTCTGATTTTTCGGATCTATCCCACGCCGCGGCACTTGGTTGTCCTCTCGACGCCCTCCACCTCATTCCACACGCTTCACAAAGCCCCCCAAGAGCTCGCAGGCTTCGGTTGTAGAAAACCGGAGCCAAGCAGATCCGCATTCTTTGTGTCCAACCAAATCCGATGCGCTCCAACATTCGACACCTCTTCGCTCTCAGCAAACGTCAAGGAGTGTCACCATGGATGTCCCAAGCGCTTTATCAGTTGCCGGTGTCGACAATCGCCTCTTACGTCGGTCAGAAGTCGAGCGAATCACAGGCCTTAAACGCTCGCAGCTGTACAACCTGATCAAACAAGGACAGTTTCCGCGCCAGGTTCGCCTGGGCGTCCGTATGGGTGGTGGGAAACGGTATCCATGTAAAAGGCGCCCTGTCTTGCACAGCGGGGTTCTGTATTCAGTGCAGGCAGTTAAGTCCGGTAACCCAGAGATTCACTCACCAAAGCATCATCAACTCCGAGGCCTCGCTCTTGCAGCCTTTGCACCACAACACCCTCCAGTGTCTGGGTTAATCGTTCGCCTGCCTCTCCCCCTCTACCTTCCTCCCAGAGATCCAAGCGGTTCGCCCAGTCCTGCATCACAGCGCGACGCTGCTCCACGTACTTTGCGTGGATGTAGGCAGCTCTCGTCTTGTTAGGATCACAATGCGAGAGCTGAGCGTCGATCCATTTTTCTGGATACCCAATTTCCGTCAACGCAGTAGTGATAGTCGCCCTCATACCGTGTCCCGTCAGGCGATCAGCGTACCCGAGGCGATGCAGTGCCGCGTTCAACGTGTTTTCGCTGATGGGAAGATTGAGGTCCGATCTGTGACAGAACAGGTACCTTTGACCTGGCCGCACGAGCTTAAGCATCACGCCCACGATTTCAGCCGCTTGCCGAGATAGAGGGATAATGTAGGGAGGGATGCTAGTACTCTTTCTCCGCGGCTTTCGCATTTGCACCTGAAGCTGTTTTACCGCCTCAGGTGGGATCGTCCAAAGCCGCTTTTCTACGTCGAAGTAGTCCGGCTTAGAAAAGCGCAGTTCTCCTGTCCTCACGCCCGTCAGCATCAACAAGAATAATCCAAGAGTGGTTGAGGGGGCTCCACCGTAGCCTCTCATCTTGGGCAGAAGCTCAGAAAGCTCATCCATCTCGAGAAAAGGGTTGTGCTCAACTAGAGGCTTGGGAACCGCAACAACATCCAGGTCGAACGCGGGATTTTGCTCAAGCCCTGGAACCCTTACCAGCGCATAGCGGAACAACTGGTTGAACCAAGTCCGACACTTCTCTGCAGTGGTCAGAGCACCTCGCAGCTCAACACGACTAAGAACGTCGAGGAGATCGTGCCGAGTAATTCCATAGATGGAACGATCACCAAGGTAGGGCAACACATCGCGGCTAAAAATCCTGTTGATTTGAGAAAGCGTACTTTGTCGCCCAGCCTTGAGTTCAAGAGCACGGAATTCATACCACTGCCGAAACACCGAGGCAAAAATGTAGTCAGCCCTCTCTCTGGCTGCACGCTTCTGCTCCTTACGCTGCTCGCAAGGGTTGATACCGTCTGCTACCAGCTCACGCGCTTCGTCTCGCTTCAACCGCGCATCTTTGAGGGAGACTTGTGGATAGGCGCCAAGCGACATGCGCTGCTGCTTGCCCAGCCAGTAATACCTGAAATGCCAGATCTTGCTGCCACCTTTGCTTACGTACAGTGACAGACCATCAAAATCAGTGAGGGAGTAAGGGTTGGCGGTGGTCCGGGCTTGCCGAACGGCCATTTCTGAGAGTGCCATGTGAAGCTCCTGAGCTGGGTCAGGAACCAGATGCTTGTCGCGTGCACCAAGCTGCTCTAGCGAAAAACCGCCTCGGCCAATCTCCGGATTCGTGTACTCAATCGTGTACTTAAAATTGCCGGACACTGGTGGATCTGAGCGGCTTTCAGCGGAACGAAAAAAGGGCCAAAAGGCCCTATTTTCAATCCCTTCAGACCTCCGTGGAGCTCTGAAGAACAACATCTGGAGCGGGAAACGAGACTAGCATAGGGCTTGCGAGTTGTTGAAATCTAAAAAATTCGGCTGTCCCCGAAACAGGCACAGCCTCGATTCCGGACTCATTTAACTGACAGCAATCGCGCAGCGGTACATGACCGCTCGCTAAAGGGACTGAAAGAACTTGGCCAGGCGTGTCCCCTTGTCGGCCTGGACTATTGCAACACTCCAGGGCATGGAGCAACCCGACGTACGCAAGGTGCGTCGACAACCCCGTTAACAAATCGTCCAGATAACGGGCTCTTGTCCGCTACAATCGAAAAGCTTGCGGCGTGCGTGCACTACCTGATTGCAGGTTAATGCCCGGGCAACACACCGTTGATTTCATCACGGCTTAAGCTCAGCGGACTATTCCCGAGTGCAACAGTAGCATAGCTTGGTCGCCCCGACGCGGCATCAAGGAAGTACCCGCGCAGGAGTGGTGCGGCGTGCGCTCGACTGCTCGACTGCTCGTCTCGCGACTACAAACGACTCGGCTGGGAGTTGACGCCGCTAGTGGTTTGACCGCTATTCGCCGCGCCATCCTGGTTGATAGTATTTACCTCGTTCCGCGGACGGTTTACCGGCAGGCTGAGTCCATTTGCGCCGATTCGGTAAATCTGCGTGTCGGCATAAGCTAAAAGACGCCCCTGAAGCAGACGGTCCTCCGACGGCTCGATACCCGACACTAGGTTCGACGGCACCATGGCCACCTGCTCAGTTTCCTGGAAGAAATTGTCGACGTTGCGATCGAGCACCTTCTGACCAATCTTACGCTCAGGTATATTGGGCCAGATGTTGGTCGCGTCCAGCGGGTCGAAGTCAAACTTGGACAATTCTTCAGGCTTGAACACCTGGATGTACAGGTCCCATTTCGAGAACTTGCCATCGTTAATGGCCTTAACCAAGTCATGAGTCATGTGACTGTAGTCACGCCCCTGCACCTCTTCGACTTGTTTCGGGTCGAGGTTCTCCTTTCCTCGCAGGCTCTTCCAGTGAAACTTGACGTAGTGGACTTGTCCCTTTGCATTGACCAGCTTGTAGGCGTGCACACTGTTGCCGTCCATCTCGCGGTGGCTGGCCGGGTGCCCTCATTGGAGTACAGCAGGGTGAGAGTGCGAGTTGCTTCCGGCACATGGGAGAAGAAATCGAATCGGCGCGAGTCATCGTCGAGGTTAGTCTGCGAGTCCGGCTTTAACGCGTGAACCATGTTCGGGAACTTGATAGCGTCGCGAATGAAGAAGGTCGGGTAGTTATTGCCGACCAAGTCCCAGTTACCGTCGGCGGTACAGAATTTTGTCGCGGAACCTCGCGGATCACACTGGGTTACCGGCGATTGGTTGCCATGATCTACAGAGGAGAAACGCACGAACACAGGAGTTTTTTTGCCGGGACGGAACCCCTTCGCCTTGCTCAAATCACTGATGTCGGAGCTTGCGGTGAACTGACCGTGGACGCCTGTGCCGCGAGCATGAACCACCCTTTCCGGGATACGCTCACGGTCAAAGCGCTGCAATTTTTGCAACAGCTGAACGTCCTGCAACAGCACCGAACCAGTCAGTCTAGCAGTCTGTGAGTTCTGGTTGTCACCTACTGGCGCACCGTTATCACGCGTCAAAGTGGCGGCGTGCACTGACACTGACAACATGCTCGCGACAAGCGTCGCCGCATCTAGGAGGCGGCCGGGTTTAAAGAAATTCATCGAGGGGCTCATGAGTGGACTCCTATGTCTCTATTGGGTATTTCGCTCGCTGAGATTAGGGACCCGATTAAGAAAACCTAAACAGATCCTGTAGATGCCCTCGACTAGAATTTTTAATTAAGGTGCATCCAACCAATTAATGACCTAAACTTGCAGTCGCGCCGCGTCCTGAATTGCATGTCGCCGCAAGTCCCACAAACGCCTACGCGTCCAGACATTGCATATCCAAAGACTGTTCGACCGCAAGCTGTAAATATGCAAACTTAAAAATTTAACTATCAGATGGTTGGACGCGCCTGCGGCAGGGTATTGAGAAAGTCCGTCACCAGCGCGTTGAACGCCTCGGGTTGATCGTCATGCACGTAGTGGCTTGCATTAGCGATCTCCACGGTCTGTACCTGCGAATTGCCGCCACGCATTGCCTGTAGCGTCAACAATGGCAGGAAGTCCGAGCAGCCACCGCGAATGAACAGGCTCGGGCATTGCAACGCGCGCACCGCTGGCCACAGGTCAGTGGGTTCGATACTCAGCCGCGCCTCGGCGATCCCTTGTTGGTCATGGCGCCAGCCAATCGCGCCGTCGCGCTCCAGCATCGAATAGGCAAGCCGCGAGGCCAGCCCATCTTCCGATAATGTCGGGCGTGAGGCCTGCCAGAACGCGCGGGCAGCCTCCCAGCTTTCGAACTGCAGCGGTGTCTGGCTCATTTCGCGCCGAATGCGCTCAGCCCCCATGCCCTGCTTCGAAGACCCCGGACCAATGTCCTCGATGATCAGGCCCAACAGCCGATCAGCGTGCTGGCGGGAGTATTCCAAGGCATTGGCGCCGCCCAGTGAATGCCCCAGCAACACGAAACGCTCTAGGTGCAGGTGCGCCACCAGGTCTTCGAGGTCTTCGACGTAGGATTGCGTGTGGTAACTGGCAGCCGGCGCCCAGTCACTCAGGCCACGGCCACGCTGGTCCAGGGCGTAGATGCGATACCCGCGGCCCAGGGCCTGGGCCAGCGATTCCCAGGTTTGTGCGTAGGCGCGCAAGCCATGCAGCAGCACCAGTGGCACCCCGTTCGGCTCCCCCCAGCACAGATAATGCAGACGCAAGCCCGAACGGTTGGTGAAAAAACAGCTTTCAGCGGCCATTGCCTATTCCTCTAGAAGCGATCGAATCGATACGGATGCGGGTCGATCAGCGGTGCCTGGCCACTGACCAGATCTGCCGCCAGTTGGCCCGCCGCTGGCGAGGTGCCGAATCCATGCCCCGAAAAACCGGTGGCCACGGTCAGCCCGGGAATCTGCGCGACTGGCCCGATGACGGGGTTGGAATCGGGTGTCACATCGATGGTCCCGGCCCAAGCCTGGGCGATTTTCGCTTGCTCGAACACTGGCCAGGCAGCGATGAGGTTGTTCAGCGCATCGCCGTTGAGGCGCGGGTTGGCTGCCGGGTCCTGTACCCTCACCCGCTCGAAAGGGCTCACGCTATCAGCACGCCAGCTGCGCGCAAGCGCCAGGTCCTTGAGGAATGGTTTGCCCAGCGACACGTTCAGCACACTGCGCTGAGCGCGGAACTGCGGCATGTATTGCCTGGCCAGCAGCAGGTGATCGAGGGTCAGGAAGGCATCCAGCTTGCCACGCTGGGTAATGATGAAACCGCCGTCATGGTGCTTGCGGAAGGAAAAGTCCGGGGCGCCCACGGCAATCTGCGTTGGCCCTTCCATGGGTTGGGTGCGCATCACCGAACAGGTCAACGGCAAGGTCGGCAGTGCCACGCCCAGGTTACCGAGAAAACGCCGGGACCACATGCCCCCGGCCAGCAGCACATGGTCACAGCTGATTTCGCCTCGTTCGGTGACCACGCCACTGACCGCGCCGGCCGCCATCTGCAACGTGCGCACGGCACATTGCTCGACGATCACCACGCCCTTGGCCATCGCCGCCTTGGCAATCGCGCTGCTGGCCAGGGTGGGTTCGGCGCGTGCATCGGAGGGCGTGTAGATGCCGCCAGCCCAATCACCCTGGCCACCGGGCACCAGCGCATCGATTTCGCGCTTGCTGAGCAGCCGCGAATCAAGCGCAAGGTGCTCCACCGACTTCAACCAGCCTTCATGCATCGCCATCTGCGCCTGGGTACGGCCGACGAACATGATGCCTTCCTGGCGGTAGCCGACGTCGGCACCTACCCGCTCGGGCATCTGTGCCCACAACCGGTCCGCCGCCAGGGCCAGGGGAATGTCGGCAGCATGCCGGCTGGTCTTGCGCACCCACCCCAGGTTGCGCGAAGACTGTTCTGCGGCAATACGGCCCTTTTCTAGCACCACCACCGCAATGTTGCGCTCAGCCAGGGTCAGTGCTGCCGTAAGGCCGATGATCCCGCCACCAATGATGACAACGGAGGTTGACCGGGGAAACTCGTTGGACGTTGTCACGGGCGCTATGGTCGGTGCCATGATCAAGACTCTTTAGCGAATGGGGGGTAGCCACGCGTGTGCGTGGCCAGTAGACGCTTACTGCGACAGGCGAACGTGTTCGACCTGCGCCTTCGACGCGCCACGGTGCGCGGTAACCTCAAGCTCCACCTTGTAGACGGTGGAGCCCAATGGCGGGCAGGTGACCGTGCTGGCAGGGTCGATGCCACGGAACTTCTCGCCGATCAACGTCATGACCGCAGGTACGTCCTTGGGGTCCTGGATGAACACCCGCGAACACACCACATCGCCCAGGCTCGCACCCACCGCGTTCAGGGCCGCTTCGATGTTGGCGAACACCTGGTGGGTCTGCTCCAGAACGTCCTCGGCAATCAGCTTGGTCTGCGGGTTGCGCCCCGCGGTGTTGGACACGAAGATCCAGTCACCCACCGCCACCAGGCGCGAGTAACTGCCCATTTCCTCGTACTGTGAACCGGTTTTCAGCTTGATGATGTTTGTCATGTCGAATGCCTCGTTGAAGAATGGATGGGCGACTCAGCGCAGCACCGGGGTATCCCAAAGGTTGAGCGTGACGCCAATGCCGCGTTCGATGGCGTTGCGATACACCACGGTGCCCCAGGCCACGTCCTCGACGGGCATGCCGCCTACCGACATGATGATGATTTCTTCATCGTGCCTGCGGGCGGGCGCATCGCCGGCGATGATCTTGCCGATGTCTTCGAGGTCGTCGAGGCGCAGCTTGCCTTGCGCGAGCATGTCCATGAAGCGCACGCCAATCACCGGCACCGTGTGGTGTGCAGGCTTGGGCAGCTCTTCGAACCAAGCCTGGTACAACCCGGTGTTGTCGAGCACCTTGCGTACGTCGGGCTGCTCCATGCCGGCATCCAGCGAGCAGGCTGCCGGCATGGCCAGAAACGCGCCGGGCTTGACCCACTCGCGGCGCACGATCGGGTAGGCCGAAGGGTCGCCCACCTCGCACGAACTGCAATAGGTGACGAGGTCCGAATCGCGGACCACCTCTTCGAGCGTCTCGACCACCTGAATGGTGGTGATCTGTGGGTAGGTTTCCCCAACCCATACAATGAAATTGTCCAGGCTTTGCCGGCCACGGCCCTTGATCTTGAGGGTGTCGATGTTCGGGCAGACGGCCATGAACGCCGCCAGGGTGGTCTTGCCCATCACCCCTGGCCCGAGCAGGCCGACGACTTTCGAATCCTTGCGTGCCAGGTGCCGGGCGCCCACGCCCGGAATGGCACCGGTACGATAGGCAGACAACAGGTTGGCCGACATGTGCGCGAGTGGCGCCCCGGTGTCTGGATCGTTCAGGGTGAACAGCAAGATCGAACGCGGCAGGCCTTTCTCACGGTTGGCGATGTTCGAGCCGTACCATTTCACCCCTGCGGTGCAGAACCGCCCACCCAGGTAGGCTGGCATGGCCATCATGCGTCGGTCTGCGGTCGGCTTGGGCATGTTCGGGAACGGCGAGTGCTCGGGGAACACCACCATGGCGCCGTGCGAATCGCTGTTGGGGCCGGCCATGCGGTAATCGCCGGCATACAGCAGGCCGAACATCTCTTCCATGGTGTTCACGCACGCCAGCATATCGGTCACACCCGCGCGGATCATGTCCTGCTCGGAGAGATAGATAAAATCGATTTTTGTATTTATTGGCATTTTGGATCTCGCGCTCAAAGTGCAGTCGTTGCGGTTATCGCAGCGGCACGCTGTCGAGATCGAGTATCCAGCCGAGACGCACGCGCGTATTGTAAATATCGGACATCGACACAAGCATTGTTGAGGCAATTAATGCATGCCACACTGTTGTCCATGCTTTAGCAGGTGCACGCCATGATCAAACAAAGCCCGTCAATGCCCCGTCATCAAACGGCCAATGAACAGCCTTGGTTGGTAATTAACTCTTCGGGCTATTGCGTGATGCCATCTGCCCACCCGGCGATCTCGCATTTCTATGCATTCGATGTTGCCCGGTCGTCGGGTTTACTCGCAGTGCCGGACGGCTGCGTGGACATTCTGTTCGACTGCGATGCAACCCGCCCGAGTGCGAAAATCTGCGGTACGCCGCTGACCGCACAGGCCGTTCAACTGCACCAGCATCACCACTATTTCGGCGTGCGCTTCGCGCCGGGGGTGATTCCCGGTTTCATCGACGTGCTGGCCGAAGAACTGACCGAACGCGAACTCGACCTGCTTGAGGTTTCAGGGTTCGCCCAGCGGATTTTCGAGAGCATCGTGCAGGCCCCTGAGCTGGGCGATCAAATGCGTCTGTTCAGTGAGTACCTAGCGCCGCGCCTGATGGCCAGAACTTCGCAGCTCACCGCCATGATCATCCAGCAGGCGCTGCAGCATCGCGGTGATATTCGCATCCAGCAACTCGAAGACCTCAGCGGTTATACCAGCCGCACGCTGCATCGCCAGTTCTGCCAGGATACGGGCCTTTCGCCCAAGGCTTTCTGCCGGATCATCCGCTGCCAGGCCGCCCTGGACACCCTCAACACCCAGCAGGACGTGTCGTTCACCGAGCTGGCCCTGGACCTTGGGTTTTCCGACCAGTCGCATTTCCAGCGCGACTTCAAGAAACTGGTCAGCACCACCCCGTGGGACTACCAGCGCAAGATGCTGCAGAGCGCCTACAGCGACCGCATTCGCTACGCCTGAGCGAGCCTGCGCAGGCTTGCTCAGGCGTTCGCGCGGCGGGTTTCGGAGGGGGATTCACCGAACAGGTTGCGGTAATGGCCGGCGAAGTGGCTCAAGTGGTAGAAGCCCATGGCCATGGCCACATCACCCACGTTCTGGCTGGCGGCGGGGGTGGCGATCAGGCGGCGACGCACCGCATTCAGGCGCAGGTTGCGCAGGTACTCGACAGGCCGCATGTCGGTCACCGCCTGAAAACTGTTCTGCAAGGTGCGCCGGCTGACGCGCAAGTGCTCGCACAGGTCGATGATGCTCAAGGGCGCATCGCCGCTGGCATCGATCAACTCCTGGCAACGCTTGACCAGGTAAGCGCTCACGGTGATGTTGCCCCGCCGGCAACGCACCTCCTCGGTGGCGTTGCTGAACAGGTCCAGAAACGCACCGAGCAGTTCATCCTCGAGCATCTTTTCAGCGCTACTGCCGAGGCTGTCCGTTTGTTCCAGAAGGTGACAGAACATCGGTGCGATGCGCTGGCGGATACGCTGCAGCAGCGGCTCGGCCACGCTCAATTGGGAGCGCGTCGACAGGCGTTTGAGCTGCTCGGTCGACAACTCGAACGCCGCCAACTTGGCGAAACGCAGCATGTCGACGTTGAACGCGAAAAAGTGCATGCCCTCTGGCGCATGCAGGACGAACTCTTCGCCATCGCGCAACAACACCACACTGTGAGTGCCCACTTGCTGGCCCTGAACGACCGGTGCACTGCCCAATGACATGGCCGCGCACAGTCGCCCCTGGGGTGCAAAACCGCGCTGCACCAGGCGTTTATCGACGGTCTCTTGAAAGATTTGAAAACGTTCTGCGGTTAATTGCCGTAGTTCACTGGTTAAAAAACCGCAACTCATCTGATCATACACTTGGCGCCAGCCCGGAATGGAGCCGGCATGTTGTTGAGAGTCATTGAAGGTTCGAACTTCAGCAATCATGGTAGTCGTTCCTCTGTGACCCCCGGTTATTATTATCGAACTGCCGGTGACTCCAGTCTTCCATGCCCCCCCACTTCAAGTGGGCGCAGCGTCCGCGCTGAATTTCAATGCGAGTTCCATGCCAAACATATATAACTTATAGGTATCCGGTCGAATATCGATGGGCGATAACAGTGCCCCCGACAACACCACCTGGCCGGCCTCGACCGTTTGCCCATCTGCCAACAACCGTCGCACCAGCCAGCACACATTGGCGAACGGGGTGTCTTTGCGCTCCGAGGTATACCCGTTGCCGACCGATTCGCCTGCACATTCCAGACGGTAGGCGATATTGGCATGCTCAACGGGGTCGAAATCGAGGCGCGGCCCAAGGCAGTAGAGGGCTGCGGCGGCGTTGTCCGCCAGGAATGCCCCTGCGCCGAAGCGCCAGCCCTGCCAGCGGCAGTCGGCAATCTCGAAGGCTGGCGCCACCTGTGCAATGGCGCCCAGAACCTGTGCATCGGTGTATTCACCGGGCGCCAGGCTGCGGCCCATGACCAACGCCACTTCGATTTCCAGCTTGGGCTGGATCAACCCTGACAGCGCCACCGCGCTATTCGGCGCAACGTGCATGTGCTCGGTCAGGCCCCCGTACACCGGCTGATCCAGGCCGAAGCGCTGCTGCGCTGAGCTGCCGGCGAAGGCAACCTTCCAGCCACTGAACCGCTCACCCGCTGCCGCGCGCCGCTGCAGCCCGTGGCGTTGCAGCGCATAGCCCTCGCCCACGCTGAATGCATCGGCGGCAAGCGGCGCAATCGCCAGTGCCGAGCCGGTTGCCCGATGCAGTTGGCCGACCACGTCATCCATGTCGCTCATGACAGCTGCTCCGCCAGTTTGCGCAGCACACTGTCAAGGCGCTCGGGGGTGGTGATCGCCGCCACGAAACGGTCCGGGCGCACGATAACGATGCAGTCGCGCACCTTGGAGAACCACTCGCCCAAACGGTTATCGACGTCCTCGATGCTGATCGCGTCGGTCGCCGTCAACGGCTGGTTGCGGCCAATGCCGCTGCGCGAGCGGTTGACCTGAATGAAGCGTGTGTCCCAGCGTGCCCAGAATTGCGCCGACGCCTCGCTCAGGTTCTCACGTGGGTTGACCCGGTAGCCGAGCACTGCGTAGGACGTCCCCAGCACATCGTCCAGGCGTCGACGCAGGCCTTGGGCGTCTTCGATGTAGGGCTGCACGAACAGCTGGCCGACTAGGTCGTCCTCGCGCAGTTCGGCGCGTTCGTGGTAGACCAGCCCCTTGGTAATGGTGGCCTTGGGTTTGAACTTGAACTCGAGCAGGTGCGAACGCAGGTTGTCGACCGTGTTCACCGCCTGGAACAACCAGTCGCGTACCCCGGCCATCAACGGGTTGGTCAACCCCAGCACCGCGCCCATATTGTCCGCCAGGCCCACCAGTTCCATGGCATGGCCGCGCCGCTCCTGGTCGTAGCTTGCCAGGATTGCGTGCGAGGCACGGCCCTGGATGATCGCCGCGATTTTCCAGGCCACGTTGGCCACGTCGCGCAAACCGGAATTCAGGCCCTGCCCGGCCCACGGCGGCGACAGATGCGCCGCATCGCCAACCAGCGCCACGCGCCCTTGAACGAAACGCGCCGCCACTCGGGAATGGTGGGTATAGGCACGTATGCGGATGATGTTCAACTGCTCCACCGCATCACCGATATGGCCGCGAATCAACTCGCGAATGGTGCCTGGCTCGCACATCTTCGCTTCGTCTTCGCCCTCCAGCAGCATGAACTCCCAGCGCCGCTGCTGGTACGGCAGGTAAATGCACACGAACGGCCGTTGCGGGTCGGCATGCAGCGCCGTGTACGGTGCGTCCAGGGTGTCGTTGGCGGTGTCGACCACCACCCACTTGCGCGGGTGCGTCAGCCCCAGAAGCTCGATATCCAGCGCCCGGCGCACACTGGACCGCCCGCCATCGGCGCCGATCACGTAATCGGCGCGCAGCGCGTAGACCTGGCCGTGGGCATCGCGTACCTGCAGCGTGACGCCTTGGTCGTCCTGCTCCAGTTCGAGCATTTCGTGGCCTGTGCGCAAGGCTACAGTGCCATGCTGGCCCAACGTCTCGCGCAACGTGCCTTCGAGCAACTGCTGCATGAAGATGTTGCGCATGGGCCAGCCGTATTGGGCGGTGGTCGGCTTGACCTCGGCAAAGCAGGCGCCGCGCGCGTTGTAATAGCGCAGCGGCACATCGCAGATCATGTCGCGTGCGGCCAGCTCGGCAATGCCGACGCCCTGCAGCACACGCAACGCTTCGTCATCCATGCCCACTGCACGCGGGTACGGCAGTATGCCTTCGGCGAGTTCCAGGACGACGCAGTCGATGCCGTACATGCCCATATAGTGCGCGGTCGTGATCCCATTGGGCCCGCCGCCGACAATGACAACCTGGGTCTTCTCCTGCTTCATCGCATTCACCGCTCTTTTATTGTGTTGGTAAACCGCACCCGCTGCCGCACCCCTGCGATCAGTGCAAGCCGTCCTGGCCTTTGATGTCTTTGGCTTGCAAGCCACCGAGCCGTGCATGCAGGCGCCCGCGTGTGGCGAATGCCCAGATGACCACGACTTCATCCGGCGCCGGACCATCGGCGAACATCAACGACATCGTGTCGTAGTGCGAGCGCACGTACAGCGCATCCTTGTGCGCCAGCGGCACATCGATGGTCGACCCTGGCCCGCCACGCTTGCCGGTGGACGGTACCCACGACTTGCCGCCGCCCAGTGCCACGCGGATGGGGTCGGCTGCGGGGTTGGTCAGGAAAGCATTGCCATGCTCGTACTCGCCCTCGCTGCCGACCAGGATGGCCTTGCCGTAACTGACCACTTCATGGGTGCCGGCCAGGGCCTGGATACGCCGGCCAAACTCTTCGCCCAGCAGCGGCGAGGGCTCGACCAGCTCGGCCAGCGACTCGCTGTAGCGCCCGGCGTACGGGTTGGCGATGACAGCGGCAATTGCATACTTGAACAATGGCGCACCATCGGCAAGCTGGCCACTTTCGTTGGCCAGGGTTTCCTCGACGAAGCTGTGCCATTTGCGAATGTGATAGCTGGCGAAATTTGCGGTTTTCATGGTGACAGGTCTCAAAGTGGGTCTAGTGGATCGAGCTTGAAATGCCGGCTGGGCGCACCTGCGGCCTTGAATCGAGCCTTGCCGCGCGCCTCGTCGTGTTCGGTTTCGAGGAAGAACTCCATGCGGTTGCCGTCGGGGTCGTTGAAATACACGCCATGGCCGATTTCATGGTCGGTGATCTTCACCACCTCGACCCCTTTGCCGAGCAACATGCCGTAGAGCTGGCGCAGGGTGGTCATGTCGCCGGCGATTTCGAGGCCGTAGTGCTGCAACCCGAGCCCGCCCTGATGGGCGCCAGGGTCTGCACGAATCAGGGCGATATCGTGGTGCTTGCCGCCAAACGCCATCATCACCCAGCTTTCGCCTCGGGCACTTTCGTGCATGCCCAGAACGTCGGCGTACCACAGCGCCGACACGTCCGGGTCACTGACGAAGAGCGATAAATGAGTCCGCAGAATCTCGACCTTCATGGCGCAATTCCTCAGTGTTTTCCGACGATGGATTGATGCCCGGCCTTGATCTGCGCCACGGCAGGCGTCCACAGCACATCCGCGATCTCACTGAATTCGCGCCAATGCTTCTGCCAGCCATCGCCACCGTTGTCGGAGGTGAACAAATGCCCGTACTTGGTCCCCGCCACTATCTGCCGAGGGTTGGCCGGGTTGAACGCAACCCCCCAGATGCACGAGTTGGGCTGCTGCGGCAGGGGCAGCACGGTCCAGCTGAGGGCGGCATCACGCGACACCAGGATTTTGCTGGTGGTGCCCGGCGTGCCGTCGGAAATGCTCAGGTACAGCTCGTTCTGCGTGCCCAGCGGTGCGTTCATCGCCCGCAGGTAATACAGGCCAAAGGCTTCGCGGCCGATGATGCCGGTCCAGGTCAAGCCCTCGTCCTCGCTGCGGTATACCGCGTTGACGCACACCACCACGATGACTTTTGCCCCATGGTTGGGCAGCACCACGATGTTGTGGATGTCCGAGTTGTAGTCCCACAGCAGGCGGTCGTCGACCCGCGTCCAGGTGTCGCCGCCATCACGCGAATGGAACAAACCGCCTTCCTCCAGGCCGAACCAGAGCTGGTTGCGGTCGGTGGGGTCGTAGGCGAAGGCCAGCAGCCGTGGGCGGCTGACGCCGTCGCAGAACTCCGGGATTTCCACCGGCGCGCGGTCCCAGCTCAGGCCACCGTCCAGGGTGCGCCACAACACCGCCCGCGACGGCGCACCGGTGCCGACGAAGATGCGCTGGGCATCCTGCGGGTCGACTGCGACCTTCCACACGGTCTGGCCATTGAACGGCGAATCGATGCGCTCCCAGCGCCCGCCTGTGTCATGGCTGACACACAGCCCCACATCGGTACCGGCATAGATGCGCTCGGGGGTGTCCGGGTGCATGCTCAGCGAGCGTGTGATTGCATCGAATTCAAGGTCCTGCCCGAGGCCCAGGCGGTGCCAGGTACGGCCATCGTCCGCACTGCGGATCACGGCCTGGCCAACGGTTGCGACCAAAAGCGTTCCGTTACTCATCGCTGCTGCTCCTCAGATGTAGATACCACGGGTCAAACCGCCGTCGATGCCAATCGACTCACCGGTCACGGCAGCGGCCTTCGGCGAGGCCAGGAACCCGATCAACCAGCCCATTTCGATGGGTGCCAGGGTGCGCCGGATCGGCGTTGCGTCGATGTATGCCTGCTCGACCTGCTCAGGGGTCTTGCCTTGCTTGATCCCTTCGCGCTCGTAAAGCTCCTGGATGTGCGGGGTATCGACCACACCTGGGTGAATCAGGTTGACCGTGATGCCCGAGGCGCCCAACTGGTCGGACAAGGCTTTGGTCATGTGCGCGATGGCCAGGTTGCGCATGCCCGACAGCACTTTGCTGCTGCGCCCGGTGAGGCCGCCGATGTTGATGATGCGGCCAAAACCGCCCGCCTTCATGTGCGGGGTCACCGCCTTGGCGCAGCGGAAGTAACCGATGACCTTGGTGTTGAGGTCCGACAGCAGCTCGTCGTCGCCGGCGTGCTCGATGTCGTTGCGCACCACGCCCGACGGCGCGGCAGCGCCATTGACCAGGATGTCGATGCGGCCGAAGTGCTTGTGCGCGGCCTCGACCATCTCCGATACGGCGGTCATGTCGTTGGTGTCGCAGAACAGCGGCAGGACTTCATTGCCGGTCTGCGCGCTGATTTCTGCCGCCGCCTCTTGCAGGAACGACATGCGCCGCGCGCAGATCACCACCTTGCAGCCTTCCTCGGAAAGAAAACGTGCCACTTCCTTGCCGATGCCCATGCCGCCGCCGGTGACAATGGCCACACGGCCTTTCAATTCCAGATCCATAGCAACAACCTCTTGTGATTGATCGATTCAAGCCAGGTCGACGAACACGCTTTTGGTTTCGGTGTACGCGTCGATCACGTTTTTGCCCATTTCCCGGCCCCAGCCGGATTGCTTGTAGCCACCGAACGGCGACGCCGCGTCGACCACGTTCCAGCAGTTGACCCACACCGAGCCGGCCTTGAGCTGCGCAGCCACGCGGTGCGCCGAACGCAGGTCGCGCGTCCACAGGCCGGCCGCAAGCCCGTAGGGCGAATCATTGGCGCGCACCACCAGCTCATCGATTTCGCTCCAGCTCATGACCGTCAGCACCGGCCCGAAGATTTCTTCCCGGGCCACGCAGGCGCGATCGGCGCGGTCGAGGAACACGCTGGGCGCCATGAAGTGGCCGCGCTCAAGCTCGGCTGGGCGCTGCCCGCCGCAGATCAGCTCGGCGCCCTCCTCCTGGCCCTTCTGCAAATAGCCTTTGACGGTGTTCAATTGCCGCTCGGAAACCAGCGGCCCCATGCTGCTGCGCGGGTCCAGGCCATTGCCCAGCACGTGGGCCGCCGCGTGGCGCTGCAGCTCCTCGAGCACCTGGTCAAGCACGCTGTCGTGCACGTACAGCCGCGAGGCCGCCGTGCACACCTGGCCCTGGTTGTAGAAGATGCCGTCAGCGGCACCTTTGGCGGCACGCACAATATCGGCGTCGGGCAGGATGATGTTCGGCGACTTGCCACCCAGTTCGAGCGAGACTTTCTTCATGTTGCTGGTCGCCGCCTGGGCGATCAGCCGGCCCACCTGGGTGGAGCCGGTGAAGGCGATCTTGTCGATGTCGGGGTGCTGGGCCAGCGGCGCCCCGGTTTCGGCGCCGAGCCCTGTGATCAGGTTGACCACGCCTGCCGGGAACCCGGCCGCCTCGATCAACTGCACCAGGCGAATCGCCACCAGCGGGGTCTGCTCGGCAGGTTTGAGCACCGCCACGCAACCGGTCGCCAGCGCCGGGCCAAGCTTCCATACACACATGTTCAACGGGAAGTTCCACGGCACGATCAGCGCACACACACCAACCGGCTCGCGCAGGGTGTAATTGAGCATCGGCGCGCCGCTGGCCGGCGACACCGGCAAGGTGCTGCCTTCGATCTTGGTCGGCCAGCCGGCGAAGTAACGCAGGATCGTCGCGGCACTGGCCGCCTCACCCCGCGCTGCCGCAATCGGCTTGCCGTTCTCCAGGGTGATCAGTTGCGCCAGCTCCTCACGGTGCAGGTCTACCAGGTCTGCCAGACGGAACAGCAGCAAGCCCCGCTGGGCCGGCGATTGCAGCGCCCAGGCCCCGGTGAACGCCGCAAGTGCGGCGGCTACTGCTGCGTCCACATCGCGCGAATCGCCTTGGGCGACTTCAGTGAGGGTTTCTTCGGTCGCCGGGTTTTCCACGGCGAACCGACGGCCAGAGGCCGCGTCCTGCCAACTGCCGCCGATGAACAGGCGCCCAGGTTGCGACAAAAACGCCTTCACCACCGGCAATACGTCGAACTGCTTCATCATCAACTCCTTCACAGCACCATTTCGATCAGGCAAGGGCCACCGTCGGCACTGGCATTGGCCAGTGCCCGTTGCAGCTCTGCGTTGGTATTCACGGTGCAGGCCGGTACGCCGTAGCCCTTGGCCAGCGCCTTCCAGTCAACCCGCGGGTTATCCAGCACGGTCAGGCGCTGGGCCTGCGGGTCCAGTTCGGTCATGCCGAAGCGCCGCAGCTCGTTCTGCAGGATCGCGTAGCGGTGGTTGGCGGCGATCAGGATCACCACCGGCAGTTGCTCGCGGGCGATGCTCCACAGGGTCTGGATGGTGTATTGGGCGCTGCCGTCCGATTGCAGGCAGAACACCCGGTTGCCCGGCTCGGCCATGGCCGCGCCAAAGCCCACCGGAATACCCTGGCCAATTGCCCCGCCGGTATTGGTCAACACCCGATGCCGCGCCGCGCGGGCAGAGGCGGTGAAGAACGGGTAGCCGCAGGTGCCACCTTCGACCGACACGATGCTGTCGTGGGGCAAGGCGGCCGCCAGCACCTGGCCAATGGATTGCGGCGTGAGTTCGGCGTGACCGGGCGGCAGCTCGATGCCTTCGGGGGTCGGCACGTAGGCCGGTGCGCCCAGGGCATCGGCCAGTGCGGCCAGGGCGCCTGCAACATCGTCACCCACATCGGCCAATGCCAGCAGGCGCTCGCGCTCGGCCAGCCGCGATGGGATGCCTTCGTAGCCAAAGTAGCTGATCGGCTCTGGCACACCGGCGCACACCACATGGTCGTACTGCTCGAGGATTTCGATGGCCACTTCGGGGAAGTACGGCAGGCGATCGAGGTCCGGCAAGCCGCCACCGCGGTAGCTCAGGCGCGGGAAGGTTTCGGCGAACAAGCGCACGCCGGGCAACTGGGCCAGGCGCCCTGCCGCTTCCAGGCCCGCCACCGACAAGCCTTCGTCGCCGACGATGAACACCAGGCGCTGGCCATCGCGCAGGGCCTTGGCCACGGCCTCGACCCGGTCGCTGGCAAAGCGGCGAACCGGCGCACGCAGCGGTGCGAATGCACCGGCATGGCTGACCTGGTGGGCCTGCAGGTCCATGGGCAGGATCAAACTGGCAATCTGGCCTTTCGGCTGCCACGCGGCGCGCACGGCCTCTTGCAGGTCTTCACCGATGCCCGCGGCGGTGCGCGAGGTGCGCACCCAGCCCGACACCGCGCCGGCCAGGGCCTGGATGTCGCTGGCCAGGGGCGGGTCGTAGTTGACGTGCCAGGAGGCGTGATCGCCGATCACGTTGACGATGGGGGTATTGGCCCGACGGGCGTTGTGCAGGTTGGCGATGCCGTTGGCGAACCCAGGCCCCAGGTGGGTCAGGGTCATCGCCGGGCGCCCGGCGATGCGGCCATAGCCATCCGCAGCGCCTGTGCACACCCCTTCGAACAGCGACAGCACAGGCTTCAGAGCAGGTGCGCTGGCCATGGCAGCCACCAGCGGTATCTCGGTGGTGCCGGGGTTGGCGAAGCAGTATTCGATCCCGCTGGCCGCTGCGGCATTGACTATCAGTTGCGCACCGTTCATTTCTCGCCCTCTTGCTTGAGCATTTGTGTTGATGAGATTTATCACACACAGAATCATTCTACACAAGAGATAAAACATGTTTTTTCTCATTTTGCGAGATTTAGGCAAATTTTCTGACCGACATACGCCGCACAAGATTGCGTTTTCCGCTGGCTGCGGTAGTGTTGCGACTGCGCAGCGCGCCGCGCGGTGGACCCAGTGGGTACCGGGACAGGCGAGCGCCCTTCCCTTGCCCTTAGGAACACGATGAGCAGCCTGAGCAAATTGTTGAGTGTGCTGGACCTTTTCGGCCCGCAGACGATCACCCTCGACCCAGACACCATTGCCGAGCGCATGGGCCTTTCACGGGCGACCGTGTACCGCTACGTCAAGGAGCTGTGCGATGCCGGCTTGCTGACCCGCGTGGACGCGGGCAGTTATGGCCTCGGGCCACGGGTGATCGAGCTTGACTGGATGATGCGCCAGTACGACCCCATCCTGCTCGCCGGGCGCGAGCTGATGCACGCGCTCTCGGCGCAGACGGGCCTGGCGGTGTTCGCCAGCGTGTTCTACGACGGGCGCATCATCAACACCTACATCGCCGAACCCACCGACACCTACCACTTCGCGTTCGGCCGGGGGCAGCCCTTGCCGTTCTTCAAGGGTGCGCAGTCCAAGGTGTTGATCGCGTTTCAGAAGGGGCGCCGGTTGCAGCGATTGTTCGAGGAACACATGGCCAACGACCCGACCTGCCCGTATGACTGGGCAGGGTTTTCCAAGGCGGCAAAAAAAATCCGCAAGGACGGTTACTGCCTGACCCACGACGAACTCAATCTCGGGCTGACCGGTATCGCCGCGCCGATTCTGCAGCCGAATATCGATGATGTGATCGGCAGTTTGTCCGCCGTGGGCCCGACCCAGAGCTTCAAGTTGCTGCGCCAGGAAACCGTGGTCGAAATGGTCATGGACACCACCCGGCGCATCGCTGAAAACATGCGCAGCCCACTGGCGTCCGGGCCCGTCTGACCGGCCCGACTGCCGCTGACGGTCCTACATCTGCGCATAACTTGTTGATTTGGCGGAATCTTGTGGGAAGGGGTTTACCGGAGTGCCGGACCACCGCGAAGCAGGCGACTCGGTGGATGGCACCGGCTGCGCCGGTGTTCGCGGCTAAAGCCGCTCCCACAGAGCCCTTCTAAATCAACAAGTTATGTTTGGTTCTATCAGAGACCACTTAGCCCTGCGGGCCGGGGATCTACTGCTGGGCCTTGCGTACAAACAACAATTGCTGCCCAGTGAACTCCAACAGCCCTTCAAGCCCGAACTCCACCCCAAACCCGGACATCTTGCTACCACCAAACGGCGTGTTCGGCTGGATCTGGGCGTGGCAGTTGACCCAGGCCACGCCACTCTCCAGGCGGCTGGCCAAGGCCTGCGCCTGCTCGACATCCGGGCCCCAGACCGAGCCACCCAGGCCCATGTCACCACCATTGGCACGGCGCAATACATCCTCGATATCACGGTAGGCGATCAACGGCAACACCGGGCCGAACTGCTCCTCATCGACCAGGCGATGCCCGTCGGTGACATCCGCGACCAGCGTCGGCGGGAAGAAAAAGCCCGGCGTCGGCAACCGCTCACCCCCACACAACACCCGCCCACCCAGGGCGCGGGCATCGGCCACCAACGCCTCCACCCATTGCAACTGCTCAAGGTTCTGCACCGGCCCGAAGGTGACACCCGCCTCAAGGCCATTGCCCACCACCTGCCGCTTCGCGATCTGGGTCAGTGCATCGGCCAGCGCCTGGTACTGCGACTCGTGGATATACAGGCGCTTGAGCGCCGCACAGGTCTGGCCCATGTTCAGGAACGCAGCCTGGAAAATCGCCTCGGCGACCTCGTCCACCGGCGTGCCCGGCAGCACGATGCCCGCATCGTTGCCGCCCAGCTCCAGGGTCAGTCGCTTGAGGTTGCTGGCAGCACCACGCATCACGCTTTGCCCGGTGGCCGTGGAGCCGGTGAACACGATTTTCTGGATACCGGGGTGTGCAGTGATCGCACTGCCAAAGCCCTGTTCCCCGGTCACGCAGTTGATCACCCCATGGGGCACGTGGCGGGCGATGATGGCCGCCAGGCCCAAGGTACTCAGCGGCGTCAGGCTGGAGGGTTTGCTGATCACGCAGTTGCCAGCGCGCAGCGCCGGCATGATGTGCCACACCGCGATCATGAACGGCCAGTTCCAGGGCGTGATCGAGGCCACCACCCCCAACGGCTTGCGATGCAACTCGACGCGCTGCGTCGGGGTTTCTTCTACCAACTCCACACTCAGTTCCTGGCCGGCCGCGTAGCGGGTCCATGCCGCCGCCCCCATGACCTCGGAGAACGCAAGTTCCAGGGGCTTGCCTTGTTCCTGCACGATCAAACGCGCCAGCGGCTCGGCCTCGTGTTCGATATCCGCAGCAATCGCCAGCAGACGTTCCTGACGCTGCGCGTGGCTGCTGTAGCGCCAGGTCTTGAATGCTGCCTGCGCCGCCTTGACCGCCTGATCGAGTTGCGCCAGCGAACCTGACGGGCATTGGGCAAATACGGCGGCGGTGGCGGGGTTCAGCACATCGAAAACGCCATTCTCACCGTCGACCTGACGTCCATCGATGAGCATCTTGTAGCTGTCCATCTTCAACTTCCTTTGCTGTATTGCCGAGCCAGCCCCCAATGGCGCTGGCTGTAAATGATCGACCCAGGTTTCACACCAGGTAGCGGGTCAGAGTTTGTGGCTGCCCAAGGCGATGAAGCGTTGTGGCGAGAGCTTGCGCAGCCTGACGGCAAGCACCACACCTACGATCAGGGCCAGCGGAATGACCGCACAGAGGCTGTAGGACAGCAGCTGGCTGGCGCCGGTCAGCACATCGAAATGCACCACCGCCAGCACCAGCACCGCCAGGAACGCCAGGCACGAGAAGCCGGGCAGGATGCGCCCACGCCAGAGCCGGACACCGTGGGCTGGGTTGCGGTGGAAGTAAACGCATACAGCCGCCGAGGTCATCCCCATCAGCAAGATCACGCACAAGGTGGCCAGGTTGGAGAACCAGGCGAACAGTTGCAGGATCGGGTCGGCGTCCATCGCTGCGAAAATCAGGATCACCACCGCGGCGATCAGGCTCTGCAGCGCCGACCCCATGTGCGGGCTCTGGTGCTTGCGGTGGGTGGTACCCAGCAGGCTGTGCAGCAGGCCGTCGCGGCCAATGGCATAGAAGTAGCGAGCCGCAGCGTTATGGAAGGCCAGCAACCCGGCATAGATACTGACCATGAACAGTACGCGAATGACTTGCGTCAGGTAGGGGCCGACATAGTGGTCCGACATACCGTAGATGAACGTGGTGGGGTCTTGCAGCGATTGCAGCAGCGGCACGATCTTGTCCGCCCCCACACCCACTACCATCGACCATACCGACAACGCGTAGAACCCGCCGATCAGCAACACCGAGCAATAGGTGGCGATCGGAATGGTGCGCTGCGGGTTCTTGGCTTCTTCGCCATAGATGGTCGTGGCCTCGAAGCCGATGAACGCGGCGAAACAGAACAGCAAGCCGATCGACGGCGTACCGCTGAACACCTGTTTGCTGGTGAACGCGTCGAGGTTGATGCCGCTGTCGCCACCGCTTTTGAGGATGGCAAAATCCAGGATCAGAATGGCCAGGTATTCAGCGATCACCACCACCGACAGCACCCGCGCCGACAGGTCGATCTTGCGGTACCCGAGAATGGCGATACTCACCATGGCCAACAGCGAGTACGACCACCACGGCATGACCCAACCAAACAGGCTTTCCATGGTGCCGCTGACCACCCCGCCGAACATGCCGTACAAGCCGACCTGCAGGATGTTGTAGGCGAACATTGCCAGCACCCCGGCAGCACCACCGGCCTGGCCTCCCAGGCCACGCGAGGTGAATGCATAGAAACCACCGGCATTGACCACGTGCCGCGCCATGGTCGTGTAGCCCACCGAAAAGGCCATCAGTACCGCCAGCGCCAACAGCAGCAACGCCGGGGTGCCTGCGCCATTGCCCAGCATGATGCCGATGGGGAAACCACCGGCGATCACGCTCAGCGGGCTCGCCGCCGACACCACGAAGAAAATGATGAAGCCCACACCCAGGGCACCACGCTTGAGCTCCGTTGAGCCGTTGACTGGCATAAATACGCTCATTTTTTTGACCTTGTTGTATGAGGCAGTCGCTAATAGGGTAGCCCGCGCAAGAAAGGCTGGAGCCGGCTCTGCACGGTGTTCAGGTAGCACGCTGGCTTTGATCCTATGCCCGCCTGCAGAGCCCTCGCTATCCCAAATCGGTAACTTAAAAAACGCCCTCAAGCCGGCGCCGACCCAACCGCGTGCAGGCTGGCGAAGGTTGCCGATTCGGGATACGCCCCCTGTGCCCGGTGACCGCATGCTAGCCGCGCCCGGCGCTGTGTCCTGACGCTGGCCGCACAACAAGAGCAAGGGCCGATCTGCCGCCCATCGATGCCAAAGCCCCCACCAGGAAGCCCGACGATGCGTTCACTTCACCTTACCCTTCAATGGCGTATCGCCCTGCTGAGCGGGCTGTGCCTGCTCGGCGTGGTTGGTGTGCTGACCGCCGCCAGCGTGCACCAGACCCAAAACAGTGCAGCGGCACTCAACGCCCTGAGCATCCGCCTGCTCGAACAGGCTGCGCAGCAGCGCTTGCAGGCCCAGGCCGCTGCCCATGGCCAGCAGGTAGAACGCTTTTTCGACCAGACCGCGCTGTACGGCGAAGGGTTTGCGCAACAGGTCCTGCTGCTGCGCAAACAAGCGCTGGAGGGCCGCCTGACGCCCCAGCAGCTGCGCGGCGCGATCATCCAGGCCGCCCGCGAAGCCCTGAAGCGGCGCGACAACGTGCTCGGGCTGTACGTGATCCTGCAACCCGATGCGCTGGGCGCAACCGATGCCGGGTGGCGCGACCGGCCGGACGTCGCCGCCAATGAAACCGGGCGCTTTGCCTTGTACTGGTCGCAAAGCCAGCCTGGGCAACTGGTGCAACAAGTGCTGAGCGAGGCGCAGATCGATGCCAACACCGCACCACCCGGCAGCCCGCCGCTGAACGTCTGGTTCAGTTGCCCGCAAACGCAAAAGCGTACGTGTGTGGTCGAGCCCTACACCAGTGAGGTAGAAGGCCATCAAGTGCTGATGAGCAGCGTGTCGGTACCGCTGATCGCAGACGGTGAGGTGCTCGGTGTCGTGGGTATGGACGTAAGCCTCGACACGCTGCAGAAGCTCGCCGCAACCCTTGGCCAGGGCATTTACCAGGGCAACAGCGAAGTGACCATCGTTTCGACCTTGGGCCAGGTGGCCGGGCGCAGTGGTACGCTCGAGGGGGCCAGCCTGGACGTCAGCCAGAGCGTGCAGCCGGTGGCCGGCGAACAGCCTTGGCAACTGCAGATCAAGGTGCCGCAGGCACTGGTGCAGGAGCCGGCCCTGCACATGCAGCGCGAGCTGGATGACCAGCGCCGCGCCTCCAACTGGCTCAACCTCGGGCTAGGCATCCTCGCCAGCAGCCTGGGCATTCTGCTGATCTGGCTGGCGGCGTACAGCGTGACGCGTCCGCTGGTCAAGATGGCCGGTCTGCTCGATGCCATCGTCGACGGCGACGGCGACCTGACCCAGCGCCTGCCAGCCGGGCGCCGCGACGAACTGGGCAAGCTCTCCCATGGGTTCAACCGCTTTCTCGATGCCTTGCAGCCCATCATTCGTGACATTCAGACCGCCTCGGTCGATACCCGCAACAGCGCCGACCTGTCATCGGTGGTGGCCCAGGAAGTCAGCACCGGCATGCAGCGCCAGTACCAGGAGGTGGAGCTGGCCGCTACCGCACTGCACCAGATGAGCGCCAGCGCCCAGGAGGTGGCCCGGCATACCACCCGCGCGGCCGACGCCGCTACCGCCGCAGAAAACGCCAGCCGCTCCGGCCACCTGGTGTTCTCGAGTACCGAGCGCAGCATCGTCAGCCTCGATCAACAGTTGAAGGACACGCTCGCGCAGGTCAATGCCCTGGCCAGCAGCAGCACTCAGATCGGCCAGGTACTGGACGTCATCAGCAGTATTGCGCAGCAAACCAACCTGCTGGCCTTGAACGCCGCCATCGAGGCCGCCAGGGCCGGCGAACAAGGGCGCGGCTTTGCCGTGGTGGCCGATGAAGTCAGGCATCTGGCCAGCAACACCCAGCGCTCGGTCGAACAGATCCGTGAGGTGATTGAAACCTTGCAGCGTTCAAGCCACGAGGTGGCCGGCAGTACCCAGCTGATTCACCAGCAGGCCGAAGACAGCGTGCTGCAAGTGCAGCAAACCCGGCTGGCCCTCGAGAACATCGCCAACGCCGTGGACATGATCCAGCAGATGAACCTGCAGATCGCCAGCGCAGCCCAGGAGCAAAGCTGCGTGGTCGAAGACATCAACCAGCGGGTGTGCCATATCCGTGGCATCAGCGAGACACTGACCCTGCGCATGACCGATGCCTCCTCGGCCAGTACCGCCCTGCATCGACTGGCCCATCACCAACAACAACTGGTCGGCCACTTCCGTGTGTGAAGGGCTGCGCTCAGCGCTGGCTGATCTGCTCGATCAGCCGGTGTGGTCAGCTCAGTGGTCTGGCGCTGAGCGCCGCACGAGGCGTGTGGGACGGCAACTCGGCGAACAGGTCCTGGTACTCCTCGGCAAAATGGCTCAAGTGATAGAAGCCCCACTGGCCAGCCGCATCGCCAATCGACAGCTCGTTGGCGCGAGTCGAGATCAGCGCTCGGCGCACACCGTTGAGGCGCACCGCGCGCATGTAATTCAGCGGCGTGGTTTCGGCCACCGAACGGAAGCTGTTCTGCACGGTTCGCCGGCTGATCTGCAGGCGGTTGCACAGGTCGATCACACTGGGCGCGTCGATGACCTGCGAAACCGCCATGCGGTGGCATTTTTCGACGATGAAACTGCGCGTCGAGCTGGGGCTGCGCTGTTGCTTGTCACAGGCAGGGTCGGTCATCAGTTGCAACAGCTCGTCGAGCATGGCTTGCTCCAGCGCCACCTCGCCCGGGCTGCCGAGGTCGTCGTTGACCAAGGCCTCGGAGAACAACCCGAGCAGTCGGCGGCGAACCTGTGCGAAGCGTTGCGGTGACACCCGGATCACTGGCTGACGCAGCAGTACCTTGAGCTGACGGGCGAATGCCGTCTGCTCCAGCGCCTGCTCGAACAGTTCTCGCTCGAAGGTGATCGACAGCAGCTCCATGCCCATTGGCATATGGAACATGAACTCTTCACCGCCATTGAGGAAGAACAGGCTGCTGTCATCCACCTCCCGGCCCTGCATGCGCACCGATCCGGGCACGCTGATGGGGATGGCGAAGCACATCTTGTCGCGAGGGGCCACGCCGTTCTGCACCACACGCTGGTTGATCTGCTCGAGAAACACATGGCAACCGGATGTCGTCATCTGCTTGAGCGAGCACTCCGCGGAGCCTGCGGTCAACTGGCTGTAGTCCTGGTTCCACTGCTGCACAGTGGCCGCATGCACATGGATGTCATGACAATGGCTGATCGTCTGGGTCTTCATGGGATCAGAGGCCTCTAACAGCATTATTTTTGTGAGGTTGCGTGGTGCACAACCTGGGTCGCCGTATTGCTCAATAGTCGCACATTATGAGATTTATGCAAATATTCAGCGTGCTGTGCAGGCACAGCTCGCTCAAGTGCCAATTCGGGATACCGGCCCGCAAAGCGCCGCGCAGATGATCGGCATACGTCAATCGATACCCCGGAGTAACTGTCATGAATGAAGCCCAACTGGAAGCCCTGCACTTCGCGGACGCTCCGTCGATCATCTCCAGCGAGCTGCCCGGCCCGAAAACCCGTGAAGCCTTGGCGCTGTCGGCGAGTACCGAGTCGATGGCGCGCGGCGGCGGGCGCATGCCGGTCGCCATGGACCGCGCATTCGGTGCGACGTTCAAGGACCCGGACGGCAACACCTTCATCGACCTGTCGGCAGGCGTAGGCGTGAGCAGCGTGGGCCGTTGTCACCCGCAGGTGGTACAGGCCATTCGCGAGCAGTCCGAAGTACTGATGCATGCACTCGAAATCAACAGCACCCGACGCACTGAACTCGCCGCCAAGATGTCCGAAATCGCCCCAGAGGGCCTGCGCGGCGACTGCATCACCTTCTTCACGCAAAGCGGCAGTGACGCCCTGGAAGCGGCGGTCAAGTTCGCCAAACGCATCACCGGCCGGCACCAGATCATCGCGTTCCATGGAGGCTACCACGGCGTCTGGCACGCGTCCGGTTCGCTGACCACCGGCACCGCTTACCGCAAGGGCTACGGCGCGCAGATGGGCGGCGCTATCCATGCGCCCTACCCCTACGCCTACCGCTTCCCCTTCGACACCACCCACAAGAGCGCCGAGCAGATTGCCGGCGAATACGTCGACTACCTGCTCAACACCCCGTACACCGCTGCCGATGATGTGGCAGCGGTCATCGTCGAGCCGGTGCAAGGTGAAGGTGGCTACGTGCCACCATCGCCTGAGTTCCTGCAATTGCTGCGCAAGGCCTGCGACCGCAGCGGCACGCTGCTGATCGTCGATGAAGTGCAGTCCGGCGCGGGGCGTACCGGCAAGATGTGGGCGGTCGAGCACTCCGGGGTCAAGCCGGACATGCTCACCTTCGGCAAAGGCATCGGCAGCGACCTGCCCATGGCTGGCCTGATCATGCGCTCGGACCTCGCCAGCAAGATCCCCGACGGCTCGATGCCCAATACCTTCGCGGCCAACTCGCTGTCCTCGGCGGTGGCGCTGACCAACATCAGCATCCTGCAGGATCCGCAGCTCGACCTGCTCAATCGCGCCCACACCCTGGGGCTGGAAGCCCAGGAGATGATTCGCGGGTTTGGCAGCCCGTTGCTGGGTGAAGTCCGCGGGCGAGGCTTGATGATCGGTATCGAACTGGTCGAAGACCCGGTCAGCAAAGCCCCTCTGGCGGGCGAAAAGATCGGTCGACTGATGGGTTACCTGCTCGGCCATGGGGTGCTGATGATTCCGTGCGGCCGCTACGGCAACGTGATGCGCATCATGCCGTCGCTGACCATCTCGCGTGCCCTGTTCTTCAAGGCGCTGAATATCTTCGGCGATGCGCTCAAGTCCCTCGAAGCGTGATCGCGCCCAACCCTCAAGGATCGCAAAATGACTGACTACCTGAACCACTTCATCGCCGGCGAGTCTGCCTCGGCCTCCGACGGGCGCCGGATGGAGCTGATCGACCCGGTCACCGAACACGTGTATGCGAGCGCCGCACGCGGCACCGTCGAGGATGTGGCGCGCGCCGTTGCCGCAGCGCATGGCCAGCTCGAAGGTGGCCCGTGGAGCCAGCTCAGCGGCGCTCAACGGGGCCGGCTGCTGGCCAGACTGGCCGACCTGGTCGAGCGTGACAGCGAACAACTGGCCGACATGGACGCCAGCGCCATCGGCAGATCGCCCATGGAACCGCGCCGCATGGACCTGCCGAATGCCATCGCCAACCTGCGCGCAGCCGCAGGCTGGGCCAACCAGCTCGAAGGCCGTACCATTCCCACCGGGGGCTACTTCGGCAGCCCGACCCTGTCCTACACCGTGCGCGAGCCAGTGGGCGTGGTAGGCGCCATCATGCCGTGGAACTCGCCGCTGATGATCACCGTATGGAAGCTCGCAGCCTTGCTGGCGGCAGGCTGCACGGTGGTCATAAAACCCTCCGAGGAGACCCCGCAGTCGGCGCTGCACCTTGCAGCACTGGCGCAAGAGGCCGGCTTCCCGGACGGCGTGATCAACGTAGTCACCGGGTATGGCAACGAGGTGGGCCGCGCACTCTGCGAGCACCCGCACGTTGCCAAGATCAGCTTTACCGGTAGCCCCGAGGCCGGCCGTGAAATCCAGCGCACGGCGGGCGTGCTGTTCAAGCGCGTGGCACTGGAGCTGGGCGGCAAGAGCCCGCAGATCGTGTGCGAGGATGCGGTGTTCGAAGACGCCGTGCGCGGTTGTGCACTGGGGCTGTTCGCCAACCAGGGCCAGGTCTGCGCGGCCGGCTCGCGCATTCTGGTGCACAGCAGCATCGCCCAACGCTTTGCCGCTGCGCTGGCCGACGCTGCGCAGTCGGTCAACGTCGGTGATCCGCGCCAGGACGGCGTGCAGATGGGGCCGGTGGCCAAGAAAGCGCAGTTCGAGCGCGTCAATCGGTACATTCAGCTGGGCATCGACCAAGGCGCCACCTTGCTCGCCGGTGGCGTCTCGCAGCACGAACGCGGCTGGTTCGTGCGCCCGACGATCTTCACCGATGCACGCAACGACATGGCCATTGCCCAGGACGAAATCTTCGGCCCGGTAGGCACGATCATCACCTTCGACACCGAAGCACAAGCCATCGCCCTGGCCAACGACTCCAGCTACGGCCTGGCCGCGACCGTGTGGACCACCAACCTGGTGCGCGCCCACCGCATCGCCGCAGCGGTGAAGGCCGGCGCCGTGGGTATCAACTGCTGGAGCCCGCTGGACGCCAACCTGCCGTGGGGCGGGATCAAGACCAGTGGTATCGGCCGCGAAGGCGGCATCAGCGGTGCGCTGGCCTACACCGAAGAAAAAGTCATCACGGTGCTGCTACCCAGCTGAGCACCCGCCCCTCCCTGACCCCGCCACCGCGCGGCCGTGCGCCGATGCGGTGGCGCCCCCCCCGTGCATCCGTGACTGGAGAGCCTGACATGAACTCGATGAATCAGCCGACGCTCGATCGGTTTCCAACCGCACTACGCCTGTTGCACTGGCTGCGTGCCCTGCTGGTGCTGGGCCTGCTCTGGGCGGGTTGGCACATGACCGGCCTGAGTGACGACGTACCCGGCAAATACGAGCTGTATTATCCCTGGCACAAGTCCTTCGGCATTCTGGCGTTCCTGCTGGCGGTGCTGCAGATCGGCCTGCGCCGCAAGCTGCCGGTTCCCCAGCCGCTGCCCGCACTGGCGCCCTACGAGAGAATGCTGTCCACCCTGACGCAACGCTTGATGTATGTGTTGCTGGTCATCGTGCCGCTGATGGGTTACTCGATGTCGAGCACCTATACCATGAGCGACGGGGTGTTCTTTTTCGGCACCAACCTGCCCGAACTGCTACCCAAGAACGACAACTGGTTCGAAGTCTTCCAGGGCCTGCACAAGGTGCTCGCCTACACCCTGCTCGGGCTGATCGTGCTGCATGTGGTGGGCGCGCTCAAGCATCGGTTCCTTGACCGCGACCCACACAAGGACGTACTGCGGCGCATGCTGTAATTGCAGCCAGGGCGTTGGCGCAATGCCAACGCCCTGTGTACCCAAGCCCTAGAAATTAGCCCACACGATGAACTGGAAGTACGTGTTGGTGCCCGCACTGCCGCTTTGATTCCCGCCGTTGCCCAGCCACTTGTCCGGGGTGTAGAAGCCGATCAGCGGCGACAAGGTGATGTGCTCGGTCACGCTCCAATCCAGAAACAGGTCCACTTCTCGGGCACTGAAGTCCTGTTCGTTGCGCCGCGAGAGCTGGTGGTAGTCGAACACCATGGCGTTGAGTGTCAGGTTCTTGCTCGGCTGCAGCGAAAACAGCACGTCGTTGATCTGCATGTTCGAGGTCACCGAACCTGCGTAGTTGGCTGCCACCTCGCCCTGGTAGCGCTTGCGGTAACCGCCCTGGAACAGGAAATCCCACCCTGCCGAGTACCGCGAATAGCGGTAGCTGAGCGTCGGCTGCCCCTTGACGTCGGCGAAGGTGTAGCCCGCATCGAAGAACATCGCCCGCTGCGACCCCGAGCGCTTTTCCTGACGCGCCACCTCGAAGGCGAAATCGGCGTTCTCGATGCCTGCGTTGCCCTGGCCGCGAATGCTGTAGACGTTCATGCCCTTGCGCTCGGCGCGGTCTGCGAACACATAGCGCTCGTCGACATCCAGGCCGTGAATGTAGGTCGAGCCAATCGAGCCCACGGGCGTGGTGTAGTCGACGGTCGCAACCGCAAGTTCGGTCTTGGACTGCCCGGGGTTATCCGACTTCAACCAGATCAGGCTGCCGTGCAGGCCCTCGCTGCCCCCTATCTTCAACACGGCGGTGTTGCCAAATGACAGGCGCTGGCCAAGGTAGAACGCACCACCACGGTCGAAATGCCCCTCCCGGCCCCCTGCAACGGGGTTGAAGGCCTTGCCTGGGTTGAACCCATCATCGGTGATCAAAAAGCCATCCACGGTGACCAGTTGCCGGCCAAACGAAAAGTCGATGCCGTCCTGGCCCAACGCCGGCATCAGGTCGCCGGAGCGCCAGCCCAGGTAGGCGTCCTCCACGGCGGTACGGCGCTCATTGCCCGCCGTGATCGCGCCGGCATCGCCGTCGCCCCAGGTACCGGAGCTGAGCAAGGCAAAGCCGCCATACAGCGTGCCGGCGCTGATCTTGTCGGTGGCGCCACTGAGGCCGTACTTGACGTAGCCCTCTTGCCAGCGCATGCGCCCAGGCTCTTTCTGCGGGTCGCCGAGGTAGTTGTGGCTGCTGCCGAACCAACCGAAGCCTGCGCTCAAGTCGGCATTCAGTACCGATGCACCATCACCTTCGTTGTACAGCTCGTAAGCCTGTGCGGCGGGGTCCATCGCACAAAGTGCAAGCAGCGAAAAACACCGGGCAAAAGGGGGCGTGCGCATGGGTTCTCTCCTGTTTTTATAGTTGTGTGGCGAGCCCCCAGTGTTGGATGTGCAGCGCGCGAACGGTATCCCAAATCAGCACGAACGGACGGCGGTAGCAGGCGTTATCCAAGGTGGTGCACGCGCCAGCCGGCAAACCGCTCAGGCCGCCTGCGTTGTTGCCATTTTGGGATAGAGGCGCGCTGGGACCTGATCTTATGCTGGGGCCATAACAACGTATAAGAACAGAGGCAGTCGCCATGAAACCGTTGTCGTCCTCCCCGCTTGTCCGCAGAGGCGTTTCGCTGCTGGCCATCGTCAGTTGCCTTGCGCTTGCCCCGGTGGTCCAGGCCCACCATTCCTTCGCGATTTTCGACCAGACCAAAACCGTCACGGTAAAAGGCGTGGTCGGGCGCTTCGTCTGGACCAACCCGCATGTGTCGATCTACTTCGACACCCCCGGCCCACCGCCGCAGCAGCTGAAGATCGAGACCGGCAGCGTCAACGCGCTGAGCCGCATGGGCTGGAAGGCCAGCTCGATCAAAGCCGGCGACACTGCCGAGGTCACCTTCAAACCCCTGAAAAATGGCGACCCCGGTGGGTTGCTGGTGGATATCAAGATCGGTGACGTGGTGATGTCGGGCGGCGGCTGATCAAGCGCTGCTGTCGTCGTATCCCCCTGACCGAACGCCCCAACCGGCTGGAGACGCCTGCAATGAAACCAACCCGCACCCTGGCTGCGGCCTGCCTTGGCCTGAGCCTGGCAATGATGACGTTCAGCGGATCGAGCATCGCCGCCGAGTCGCACGCCAAAGCCCCCAAGCACGCCAACACGCCTGACATCAGTGGCACCTGGGAACGCACCCCGGACGACTGGTTCGGTGAAAACCCGGACGACCCGGTCCACCCTGGCGGGCCGATGGACCTCAAGGCGCCCTACGCCAGTGAGTACGCCGCCCTGAAAAAACGCCAAGCGGCGGCCAACGAAGCCGGCACGCCGCTCGCCACCACCAGCTCGATGTGCCTGCCTGAAGGCATGCCGGTGATGATGGCCGCGCTGTTCCCGATCCAGATCATTCATGACGACAAGCAGGTCATGGTGCTGGGCGAATACCTGCAACAGGTGCGCCGGATCGTCCTCAACGAAGCGATGCCGGCCCTCGACACCCTTGACCCCAGTTACCAGGGCTACTCGCGCGGCCACTGGGAGGGCGACACGCTGGTGGTGCAGACCCAGGGCGTGCGCACCGACGTGATGTTCTACGACGTGCCCCACGGCAAGGACATGAAGATCACCGAGCGCATCCGGCTCAAGGCTCCCGACCTGCTCGAAAACCAGGTACTCATCGAAGACCCGCAGGTGCTCAACACGCCTTACCGCTTCACGTTCGACTACAAGCGCTCGGATTACCGCATTCATGAGTATGTCTGCGAAAACAACCAGATCGTGATCGACAGCGAAGGCAAGACCAGCCTCAAGCGCGATTGACCTCGACGCTCAACGATTGTCTTGCGGAGATGACCGGATGAAATCCTTGATGCCCTCGCTACTGGGCAGCCTGATCGCCCTGCTGCTGGTGTCGCATGCGCGCGCCGAAGTGCCACGCATGCCCACTGCAATCGCGGTTCCCGACTCCGGGCAATTGCCCTTGTCGTCCGCAAGGCGTGCCGGCACCGAGTACGCCGACCTGGAGCGCCATGGCTACGTGGAACAGGAGTTCTACCTGCAAGGTGTCGCCCCGGCGATCGATGCTACCGGCCAGAAGATCCTGGAGGCGCCTTACACCACCCGGATCCTGGTACGCAAACCGGCAGACCCGGCGCGCTTCAACGGCACGGTGGTGATCGAGCCGTTCAGCTGGTTCGGTGAACGCGCCGCTGGCTGGATCCTCACGCGTGACTACCTGCTGCGCCGTGGTTATGCGTATGTCGGCTACACGCTGAACATCAACCAGCCCCCGGTGGACCCTAAGTTCATCTCGCCCACCCCGGCCGACGAAGCCGCACAGATAGCCCAGTACGGGCGCATCGTGAACTTCGAGTTCATGCGCCGCTTCGACTATGCCCGCTATGCGCCATTGGGTGGGTACTTCGACGCGCGGCGCTTTGCACGCGGCGAGGTGCCCGACCCGTTCACTCCGCAATCCCAGGGCATCGGCGCGCAGCTGGCATTACTGCTCAAGAGCAATGCCGCAGACGGCCCGCTGGCCGGGTTGCCGGTGCAGCGTGTCTATGTCGACAGCTGGGCGGTGACCGCCCAGGTATGGATGGACTACCTCGACCAGGGCCGTCACCAGCAATGGCGCATGCCTGATGGCCGGGCGCTGATCGACGCCTACATGACCGGGCGCATGGCGTACGGCGAAGTGGGCGGCGAGGTGCTCCGGGTACCGCGGCAAATGCCCGCAGACGCGCCGTTCGTGACGGTCTACAGCCAGTCGGAACTCATGCACGACGTGATCGAAGGCATCGCCCTGCCGGCCGACACCGACAGCCCCCAGCTGCGCTACTACGAAGTGACCGGCATCCCGCACCTGCGCCTGGCCGACCTGGGCACCGAACATACCGAGCATGTCGCCGCCGACGTTGGCAAGGGCGACGACCCGCAGTGTCGCACGCTGTATGACGAACCGGCCGAGCTGGTGGTGTCGGCACTGCTCGATGGGATGGACCACTGGGTACGCGACGGCAAACCCATGCCCAAGGCCCCACGGGTGGTGCGCAACGGCCGCGTGGCAGTGCGCGACCCGGCGACCGGCAACCTGCAAGGCGGTGTTCGCCCACCCTGGATCCAGGTGCCCAGCGCAACCTACCTGACCGACCAGGAGACCGGCTGCGGCCTGATCTACGACACCAAGGTGGCCTATTCGCCAGATGCACTGCGCAAGCGCTACGGCAGTTTCAGCCAGTACCAGCAGGCATTCGAAGCCGCCAAGCGCGTATCGGTCGAGCAAGGCTACCTGCTGCCGGAGGATGCTCCGGGCCTGGGCACGATAGCCAAGCCCGAGGATTTCTAACCCCTACCCCTGCAAGAGAACAATAAAAATGGCCTCCATACCTGTGATCACCTGGCTCTATGCAACACCGGTGAGTAGCGCGATCAGGGATCTGCTCTGGGTGGTACCCACGGTGCAGAGCATTCACATCATCACCCTCGCGGCGCTGTTCGGTTGCGCGGTGATCTCCGACCTGCGGCTGGCCGGCGTGCTGGCCACCGACCAGCCCCTGTCCGGGGTGATCCGCCGCTACTACCCCTGGATGCGCAACGCGTTGATCGTGCTGCTCGCCACCGGCCTGATCATGGCCATCGGCGAGCCGGACCGCGTACTCGTCAACAGCGTGTTCTGGATCAAGATGGGCCTGGTCATGACCGCTTTCCTGCTCGCCTGGGGCATACGACGCCCGTACCTGCGCCCGGCCGAGCTGGCCCAGGGCACTGACCAGACACCCCCTGTGAAGGCGCTGGCCTGGCTGTCGATCGGGCTGTGGTGCGTGGTGATCTTCTGCGGTCGCTGGATCGCCTACGCCATCTGAAGGCCTTGAGCCCACTTTCAACCTTCTTGCGAGTTTCTTGCCATGGATATTCAGTCATTGCTGCAAGCCGTCGAGGCCTCCTCGCTGGCCACGCTGGTGCGTGAATCCAGCGCTGCGTTTCCGATCCTGGAGTCGGTGCATGTGATCGGCATCGCCCTGGTGTTCGGCAGCATCACGGTGGTCGACCTGCGCCTGCTGGGCGTTGCTGCGCATCGGCGCAGTGCGTTTAAGCTCATTCAGGAACTGCTGCCCTATACCTGGGTGGCCTTCGTCGCGTGTCTGATCACCGGCTCCTTGATGTTCGCCGCCAACGCCACGACGTACCTGCAAAACCCGATGTTCCTGTGGAAGATGTGCGTGCTGATGCTCGCCGGCCTGAACATGGCGGTGTTTCACCTGGGCCCGTTCCGGCGCATCCGCGAGTGGGACACCACCCTGCCGCCGCCCGGCCGCGCACGCCTGGCCGGGTTCAGCTCGATGGCGCTGTGGATCGGGGTGATCTTTCTCGGCCGCTGGATCGCGTTCGTCTGATGGACCGGCCATCGCACCTCGGCTCGAACCTTGGCCTGACCCAGGTACCACCGCGTTCGAGCCATTGGGAAACACTCGGCCTGCTGCTGGCGGTACTGGCGGTGGTTACCAGCGTGGCGGGTTACCTGCTGTTGCGCCCGCAGCAAGTCGGCCCGCCCGTTCCCTTGAGCTGGCAGGTGCGCTCGTTCGATGGGCTCAAGCCGGTCGATCAGGCGATCCACAGTGCGCTGTTGCCTGCCGGTGAAGAAATCATCTGGAACAACAACGATACCGGTGGCTGGATCAGCCTGGAACGTGCCCAGGAGCTGCTGCTGCCGCCGTTCTACCGGGACGGGTTCTGGAAAACCAACGGCAGCGTCCACTGGCAACTGATCCTGCCGGGTACCCACTTGTTCGACGCTGCCGGCACCCAAACCGGCCATGCAACGCCGCCCGCCAGCGACGTCTCCCAGGCCACCCAGGGCCAGGGCACCACGGTGTACTACGGCTCGGGCGGCAGCATGCCGGGGCAAAGCGCCTACCTACTGGTGATCGGGCATGCGCGTGCCGGGGTGATGTGGGCCAACCAGGCGACTATCTGGGTCCACGCCAACCCCAACGCACCCTACCCCGCCATCGTCAAGCCCGAGTCGCTGGTTGGCGAAGGCTGGCGTCAGGTCATCCCTTACGACGGCACCCGCGAACTCGAACGCGTCAAAGGAACCCAGCCATGAACATCTTCGCCCACTACCGCAAACGGCTACAGCGCTGCCTCGCGCTGCTGATGCTGCTCCCCCTCGTCGTGCTGGCCAACCCCGACCCTGCCACAGGCAAGCGCCTCAAAGTCGGCGTGACGCTGCACCCGTACTACAGTTTCGTGGCCAACATCGTCGGTGACCGCGCCGACGTGGTCGCGCTGATTCCGCCTGAGGCCAACCCGCACAACTATCAGCCGCAACCCGATGACATCACCCGCGCGATGAACATCGATGTGCTGGTGGTCAACGGTATCGGCCATGACGAATGGGCCTTCGAGATCCTCAAGGCAGCCGGCAACCGAGACAAATTGCCGATCATCCAGGCCAATGCTTCGGTTGCGCTGATCCCCATTGGTGGTGACCAGGACGGTGCCAAGATCGTCAACCCGCATACCTTCGTGTCCACCACCGCTGCCATCCAGCAGGTGTTCGAAATCGCTCGCGGGCTGGGCGAACTGGACCCGGCCAATGCCAGCGCCTACCGCCACAACGCGCTGACCTACGCCGGGCGCATTCGTGCCCTGCGCGCGCAGTTCATGACCCGGTTTGCCGGCCTTGACCTGTCGAAGTTTCGCTGCGCGACTACGCATGCCGGCTACGACTACCTGATGCAGGAATTCGGCTTGTTCGTAAGCGCGGTCATCGAACCCCGACATGGTGTGGCGCCGACCGCCCGCCAGCTGGCAACCACCATCGACACCATCAAGAAAGCCAACGTGCGAGTGCTGTTCGCCGAGAAGAACTTCTCGATGGGCCTGGCCAAACCCATCGAGGACGCAACGGGCGTGAAAGTCTTCGCCCTGTCGCATATAACCGGCGAGCGCTACAGCGCCGATGAGTTCGAAACCGCCATGCGCGAGAACCTCGAAACCCTGGCTGACGCCGTCGAGTACACACAAAAATGAACCTGCCAACCCAACTGTGCGGCCCCTCCATCGCGTTCGACGACGTTTCACTGCGCCTGGGCGGTACGCAGGTGCTCGACAACGTGAGTTTCAGCGTACCGGCTGGTGCCTTGCATTGCCTGATCGGCCCTAACGGTGGCGGCAAGACCTCGCTGGTGCGCGCCTTGCTCGGGCAGATGCCGCATACCGGCAGCATCCGCCTGCAAGGCAGCGCCAGCCCGCTGGGCTACGTGCCGCAACTGCTGGACTTCGACCGCAATGTGCCGATGACCGTCGATGACGTCATGGCCTTGTTGAGCCAGCGCAAACCGGCCTTCCTGGGCCCGAGCCGACGTGCCAGGGCAGCGTATGCCAAGGCCCTGGCACGCACCGGGGTGGGCGAACTGGGGGCGACCGCGTTCGGCAGCCTGTCCGGCGGCCAGCGCCAGCGGGTGCTGCTGGCCCAGGCAATCAGCCCGATGCCGCGTTTGTTGATCCTCGATGAGCCCACCGCCGGCATCGACGAAGCGGGGGTGAACCTGGTCGAGGGGCTGATCGCCGAACTCAACGCCACCGGCGTGACCGTGCTGTGGATCAACCACGACCTCGAACAGGTCCGGCGCATCGCGCACTCGGTGACGCTCATCAACCAGCAGGTGCTGTTTCATGGCCCTGCCGATCAGCTCGATAGCCACCTGGAGAGCCTGCGATGAACAGCCTCTACGATTTCATCCGCGAGCAGCTACAGGCGCTCGCCGCCAGCCACTGGCTACCGCAACCGTTCGAATACGAGTTCGTGATCAACGCGCTGATGTGCGCATTGCTGATCGGGCCTTTGCTGGGCGTACTGGGCTCGATGGTGATGATCAAGCGCATGGCGTTCTTCAGCCAGTCGGTGGGCAATGCTGCGATGACCGGAGTGGCCATCGGCGTGTTGGTCGGTGAGTCGTACACCTCGCCGTACCTGTCGATGTTCGGCTTCTGCCTGCTGTTCGCGCTGACCCTCAAGTACACCCAGCACCGCACGACGCTCGCCAACGACACACTGATCGGCGTGTTCCTGTCCATCTCGCTGGCCCTTGGCGCCTCTTTACTGCTGTTCGTGTCTGCCAAGATCAACACCCACGTCATGGAGAGCGTGCTGTTCGGCTCGATCCTTGCGGTGGACCACACCGACATGAACGTGCTGGTTGGGGTGTTGCTGGTCTGCGCACTGGTCGGCCTGCCGCTCTACAACCACATGCTGTTGAGCAGCCTGAACCCGAGCCTGGCCCACGCGCGCGGCGTGCGGGTGCGCACGGTGGAATACGTGTTCGTCATGCTGATCACCTTGGTGACAGTCGCCTGTTTGAAGATCATCGGGGCGGTGCTGGTCGAGGCGCTGCTGCTGATACCGGCAGCTGCCGCGCGCAATGTCACCCGCTCACTGCCCGCCCTGGTCGGCCTGGCCGTGCTGATCGCGACCTTCGCCTGCGTGGCCGGCATCCTGCTGCCCATGCAGTTCCACATTCCGGTGCCTACCGGTGGCGCCATCGTGCTGGTCGCCGCGCAGGTCTTCCTGGTCACCCTCATCATCCGCGCGACCTTCTCGCGCTTCAGAGGCGCGAGTGTATGAAACGAATCAAGCGTTCACCCAAACCCTGGCTGGCGGCACTTGCCCTGCTGTTGAGTATGTCACTCTGCGCGCATGCCGACACCCATCGCCAGCGGGTACTCGTGGCGCTGCCGGCGGTGTACGCGATCACCGCGGCGCTCAGCGAAGGCACGCAGATCGACGTGGTGCGCGTGCCACCGGACCTGTCGGTGCCGATGCAAAGCCAGGCCAATGCGCTGTCGCGCCTGGCCCCCTCGGTGTTCCAGCAAGCCGACGCGGTGGTGACCCTCACCAGCCTGTGGCGCGCGGACCCCTTGTTTGCAGCCGCACGCCACCACAACCTGCGCATCATCGAGATCGACGCATCGCGCTCATGGGAGCCGATCCGGCCGGGGGTCGCCGTGGCCCGGGTACCGGCGAACGACGTGCCCTGGGCCCGCGCAGGCAACCCGGACAGCGGCCTTTCGCCCTACCCCTGGCTGGGCCCGATCAACGGCATGCGCATGGCCGCCCTGATTGCTGTGGACCTTGCGCGCCTGGCGCCGGCAGATGCAGCGCGCATCGAGGGCAACCTCGCTGCGCTGGAGAGCCGCCTGCGCGAGCTGAAGGCGACCTACGGGGCGAGAATGGTGGCACTGCCCGATGTTCGCGTGCTGTCACTGGCCAATGAGTTCATCTACCTGTTCGGCGAATTCGGCGTGTTCGTCGACGGCTGGTTCGCGCGCCAGGACATCGAGTGGAGCGATGCCGACCGCAGCGCCCTCACCCAGTACCTGCACGAGCGTGACATCCGCGTGGTGGTCCACAAGTGGGCACCGGATGAAAAAATCGCCAGGGCCATCAGTGACGCCGGTGCTCAGCTGTTGATTCTGGACACCGGCAACCCCGGCATCCTGGCCGACCCCAAAACCCGCTACGAAGCCCTGCTGCGGGCAAACCTGGATGCCTTGCTGGCAGCGTTCAGCGCGCAAGGCAGCACCACTGCCGGTGCTGCCCCCTCCCCCGACTCAACGACAACGTCGACCCTGGAGCCACACCTCAAATGAAACCTTTCGGTGCAGTACCTCGGCTCGTGATGGCGAGCACCCTTTTATGCGGCCAGGCAGCGTTCGCCCATGGCCCGGTTTTCGACTGCTACATCGAGCACGACGACTGGGTCAAATGCGAGGCCGGATTCACTGATGGCAGCTCGGCTGTCGGGCGCAAGGTCCAGGTCCGCGACCTGAGCAACAAAGTCCTGCGCGAAGGCGATGTCGGCCCCGACAGCACCTATTCGTTCCAGGCCCCAACCGGTGCCTACTCCGCGATATTCCACGGTGGCGAAGGCCACGAAACGGTTATCCAATCCACCGATATCACCAGGTGACCCCGGCATGAACCTCAAACGACTTTGCAAGATGCTCGGCAGCGCCAGCGCGCTGTGCCTGGCCTGCGCGGCCCAGGCGCATTTCCAGGTGCTGTATGTCGACGACACGGCGTTACAGCGGGCAGCCCCTGTGGAACTTGCGGCCGTCTTCACCCACCCCTTCAGCGGCGGGCCGACCATGGCCATGGGCAAGCCGCGCCTGTTCACCCACACCGGCGCAGACGGCAAGCAGACCGACCTGCTCGGCTACCTGCACCCGATCCAATGGCAAAGCCTGGAAAACCGCGCAGCGGCCTATCGCGCCTCGGTACCGCGCGAACTCATGCGCGCCATGGGCGACCATACCTTCCTGCTCGAACCCGAGCCCTATCTGGAGGCCGAAGAAGGCCTGTACATCCAGCAGTTCACCAAGTTGATCGTCAACGTGGGTGGCGTGCCAGGCAACTGGTCCGAACCCCAGGGGCAACCGGTCGAGATCCAGCCACTCAGCAAACCCTACGCCAACTGGACCGGTGGGGTGTTCCGCGCGCGGGTGCTGGCAGACGGCAAGCCGGTGCCCTATGCCAAGGTCGAGATCGAATACCTGAACCATCCAATGGACCTCAAGGCCAATGCCTTCGGCCCGCAGGCCCTGGTCAAAGCCCCCCAGGCTTCATTCAACACCCTGAGCACCTATTCGGACGATCTGGGCATCGTCACCATCGGCCTGCCACGGGCCGGGTGGTGGGGCATCGCCGCACTTGACATCGGCGCGACAAAAACCCACAACGGGAAACCGCTGTCGCAGGACGCTGTGCTCTGGATCCAGGCCACCGATATGTGAACACGAGGTAATCCGGGATGGACAAGTCGCATGAAGACGACCAGAACAACCACCTCGCCGCCCACGGGCAGCGCATTCTAGACAGCGGCGCGCTTGGCAAGTCCCGGCAGACCCTGCGGCTTTTCGAACTGCTGCTTGAGCGGTCCCTGAGCGGGGCCGCTACCAAGGAAGTCGAGATTGCGCAGATCGTGTTCGGCAAATCCATCGACGCCGATCTGGCGGCTGACGCGACCGTGCGCGTGCATGTGCATCGGCTGCGCAAAAAACTCGATGATCTGCCGGCCGATGCGCACGGCGAACGGCTGGTGCTGCCGCGTGGCGAGTATCGCCTGGTGGTCGCGGTGGCCCAGGCGCAAGGCGCGGCCCCGGGTCTTGCACGCCGAACCTTGCGCGCCTGGCCCTACCTTGCGTGCGCGGCGTGCGTGCTGCTCAACGCACTGGGTTGGTTCTGGCTGACGGGCGATACGGCCGACGCGCGTGTACAGAGCGTGCTGTGGCGTGGGTTGAGCGACGATGCGAACCCGGTGCTGGTGGTGTCCGGTGACTTCTTCGTGTTCGGCGAACAGGGCGCCGACGGCCGCGTTCAGCGCATGATCGCAGACCCTGCGATTGCTTCGAGCGAGGCGCTCAGCCAGTACCTGCAAAAGGCCCCTCCCGCCGCGCACTATGTCGATATGAACACCTCGCACCTGCCTAATGGGCTGGCATCGGCCCTGGTGTCGGTGACGCCCATCGTGGCGGCGACCAGGCCTGGCAAGCCGGGCCTGATCAAGCAGGTCACCACGTCACGCTTCACCAACGAAATGCTCAGCGCTCACGATATCGTCTACGTCGGCCTGCTCGATACCCTTGGCGAGCTGCAGGAGCCGTTCTTCGATGCTTGCGGTTTTGCCCTGTCGCCTGGTGGCGACACGCTGATCGACCTGAACAGCGCTAGCCGGTTTCAGTCCGACTGGGATGAGCCTACCACCGACCGGATCATGCGCCGTGATTACGCCTACCTGGCGCGCTTCCCGGGGCCTGCCGGCAATCAGGTGGTGATGGTGGCCGGGCTCATGGACCCGGCGCTGGTGGAGGCTTCGAAAATTGCCGCAGACAGGGCCGCGCTCGAGCGCTTGCAGGCCCAGCTAGGGGATAGCCAGGCGTTCGTTGCGCTGTACGAGGTGCGCACCTTCGGCCCCTCGAATGTCTCGGCGCAACTGCTGATGGTTCGCCCGCTGGATGTCACACGGATGTGGCGCGCAGGAGGCGCATCCAGCACTGCGGGCGAGCCCGATTCCAGTGCTCAGGGGGCGGCTGGTACCGCCCCCTGAGCATCAGGCCTAGCCAATTTCCACGAACAGATTCGCCCTGGTGCGCCGCACTTTCTCCAGTTTGACCAGCCAGTCGCCTTCGATGTCCCGATACCCCAAGGCCAGCAGTACGCAACTGCTCAGCCCCTGTTCGGGCAGCTGTAACAGCGCATTCACCGCCTGGCTGTCGAACCCTTCCATGGGCGTGGCGTCAACGCCAAGCTCAGCCGCTGCCAGCAGGCCGAAGCCCAGGGCGAGGTAGCATTGTTTCGAGGCGTGGACGTGCTGCTGCTCCTGGCTCAAACTGCCAAACGAATCGAGCAATGAGCGCCGATAGTCGTCGGTGACGCTGGCAGGCAGATTACGGATGCCATTGCTGTACTCGAAGAACCCATTGATGCGCTCAGGCGTGTAGGCGTCCCACGCCGCGAACACCAGCAGGTGCGAGGCCTGGGTGATCTGCTGTTGATTGGCACAGATCGGCTGCAACTGCGCCTTGAGCACCGGGTCCGCGATGACGATTACCTTGAAAGGCTGCAGGCCAGAACTGCTGGGAGCGAGGCGTATGGCCTCCAGAATCGGGTCTATCTTGTCTTGCTCGACGGTGTTGCCGTTGTAGCTTTTGGTCGCATAGCGCCAAAGCAGCCTGTCATTCAATGCCATGGTCAATTCCTTCGGTTGATGCCGCCAGAACGGTCCTGGCGTACGTGAAACGGTGCATGAAGCCTTGAGTTGGATATCGGCCGCTGCGCTCAAAGATTCGGGCTCTCGCCTTCTTTCAAATGGCGCCACAGGGTTTTGAACGGGTCGATGTAAAACCCTTTCAGGGTGCGATGCGGGTTATTGTCCCCGTATTCCTCGTCGTTGCAGCCCCAACGCCAGGTTTCGCCTTTTTTGGGCAGGTACAGCGTGCCGAACATCCAGTCCCACAAGGTCAGAATGACGGCGTTGTTTTTGTCCCAGTGGTGGGGTTCCATGCTGTGGTGCAGGTTGTGCATGACCGGGGCCAGCACGATCCTGTTCAACCACCCGTAGGAAATCGGGATATGCACGTGAGAGAACACATCGATCACGAAGAATGCGACATAGGCCGTGGTAGTGACGGCAACGATCATGCCCGGGTGCAACTGAGTGCCGGTGGCGTACAGCACCAGGCCTGTGAACGCGCCACCGACCACGGCGGGGATCACGTTCAAGCCGAAGAACTCGATGGGGTGCTGGCGAAACAGCGTCCAGGGCGTCAGGGTTTCAGCCGTATGGTGGGGCTTGTGCAGGTGCCACAACAACGGGTGGGTGTGGCACCAACGGTGGACCCAATACCCGACGAAATCGACACTCAGGAAGTACACCAGAAACTGAACGGCAACGATCAGCCCGGTTGACGTCATCAGGATCTCTCGAGGCCCGAACTCAGCGTTGAAGTAACTACCAACCTGCTCGGCAATAGCGATGCCGTTGATAGCAATTACGCCCACCAGTGGAAAGCCAAGCAGCAGCAGGATGATGCCGTTCCACATGTCCACGCGCGATGAGGCGTGGTCGTACTGCTCGGTTGGAAACGCCGCGTTTTTCAGGGCGCGAAGGTTGAACGGGCCTTTCAACTTCTGTGAACAGATGAACATCACTGCGATGACAGTGACAAAAAGCGGAAGTCCAAAAGACCATAGGGTCATGATCTCAAGTGTCGGCTCGTAAAACGTGATAATCGCTTCCCAGATATTATGTATCGTCATCATAACTACCTCGCCATTCTTTATATTGTTATAGGGTTGGACAGCTTCGTTTCGTCCTTCATTCTCGTCTCTTGCCGTAAATCTTGCCGTAAAGGCCATGTTGGACAGCACACTTCAATGGCCTGTACGGACGATAGGCAACACGACGATACGCTGACAAGTTGAAGAACGGTTTATTAACGTTACAAAAATGCTTTGTAACGTAAAAAAACAACAGAAACAGGCCGTTAAATTCCCGCTCGTGAATTGTTCCGTTACCCGTCGTACGAGGAGCTGACATCAAAAAAACAGGCACCACATGATTCTAAGACGGAGGCGCGGGTGGAAGACCTGAGGGTTATGTAGAGTACCACCGAACTTCAGCCAAGCGCACAATATCCTAATTTTCCAATCCCACTTGAAGACCCCTAAATACTTAGCTCAGCTGCAACACCCAAGCATTCCAGAAAACTCCAAGCTCTTTAAGACGTTCCGCAATCGCTCCCGCTTAGGAATTTTCTAGAACAACGCAAGCACCTCCCCACAAAGTTTTCAGCAGACTAAGCAAATTTATTTTCCGACTCCCTTCGGGCATCTACATAAAGAGCAAAAATGGGATTATCACCCCTATAGAATCAGACTATCACAAACCCAAGCATAGAGGTCTAAACTCAATTTCTCTACAAAAGCTTATATACATGAGCTTTTTAACGCGAATTGAAGGCACCCCATGGACACTGAACAGGAGTGACGATCCGTGAAGATATTGCCTCTCACGCCCCCTATAGAAATAGATGTCTTTATTTTCAATCCAGCGCAGCTTGGAATCGAAGACATAAACGTCAACTGGATCACTTCCATGCAAAGTTTCCACCTGCCTGGGAATTGGTTACAGCTTATCATTCATCTCGAACAACCACACAGGATAAACCTAGAGAAAAAATTTGATTCTTCACCCCCTTTTCCAACCCCTCCAGCCAGGGAATCAATTCGGTCTAAGCCTCCAAAACACCTCCAAGGCAAAACAGACCTCAACAAAAGCTTGCAATTATCCACTCTAACCAAATTCAAAAACACCAATCCACTAGGCTCCGTCAGCCTTGGCGTGTATCTAGAAACGAAAGCTGAACTTGAGGCGAGCGATCGCGAAATACTAAGACTGCGACAAATTCTTGCAGCAAGAACAACTAAATCCTTGGAAAATTATCGCCAGCGTAGCGGTTCACTTGCACTTGACCACTACCTGACACCACCTTCAGAGGCGTCCGACACTATATTCTACATTATTATTGGATCTATACTTGAAGTAGTATTGAGTAAGCCATCCAGTAAAAAAGTCAATTCTATTTATCCCACTCAAGCAGCTATTGTCGAAGCTATCACCATGAGATTCCCTGGCGTTCACGGGTTGAGCAAACGCACCCTTGATCGGAAATTTGCAGAGGCTCGACGGCGTTTCGCCCAAGCCAGGTTGGCATGAGCTGCGATTGCCAGGCAATTGGCGCAATTGCCTGGCAATGACTTTCACCGATTCCAGTTGTTCACTGAGTGTCACATCCCACCGTGCGCCATCCGGTGCTAAGGAGTGACATCATGCAACCGACAGCCCCTACCTACGCTTCAGCCGACCGCTACATCATGCGCCGCGATGAAGTGGAGCAAAAAACCGGCTTCAAGCGCTCACACATCTATAACCTGATGAAGGCCGGCCTGTTTCCGCAGTGTCGGCGTATAGGCACGCGCGCTGTTGGGTGGGATTCGCTCGAGATCGAGCAGTGGGTACAAGACCGTCTCTCCACCGGGGAGTGAGATCATGAAAGTCTTCTCATTGATCTCAACCAAAGGCGGTGCTGGCAAGACCACGGTCGCCGCCAATCTCAGCGGCCTGCTAGCCGATGCGGGGCTCCGGGTGTTGATGTTGGACCTGGATAGTCAACCGACGCTGTCCAGCTATTTCGCCCTGAGTGCACCGTGTGACATCGGGTGCTACGAACTGATCACCGAAGGCCTCACGGACGCAGAGCAGGTCATCACCGCTACGGTCATCCCGCGCCTGTCGCTGATCGTTTCCAACGACCGGGCGGGCCACTTGAGCACCCTGTTGCTGCACGCCGCCGACGGCCGGCTGCGTCTGCGCAATCTGCTGCCGGCGTTCGCCGATCAGTTCGATGTGATGATCGTGGACACCCAAGGTGCGCGCAGTGTGGTGGTAGAGATGGCCGTGCTTGCCTCCGATTGCGCTCTGTGTCCCCTCCCCCCGGAGATGCTCGCCGCACGCGAACTTCGTCGCGGCACGCTGGGGCTGGTCGAAGAGTTGGAGCCGTACCGGTATTTGGGCGTGGCACTACCCTCGGTGAAACTGCTGCTCAACCAAGTCAATGCCAACCGCCGCGACACCCGCTTGATCATGCAGAGCCTGCAGGCCACCTTTGAAGATGATCCGCATGTCAGCGTGTGCGACACGGTCATCCCGGACCGGGTGGCGTACCTCAACGCCGCGTCGCTGGGCCTACCGGTGCACCGTGTCGAAGCCAGGCCTCCACCGGGTAGCCGAAGCCGCTGCGCGGCGGCCGTCATGACCAGCTTGGCGATCGAGCTGTTTCCGGAGTGGACGGACATGCTCTGCCGGGCGACCGTAAAAGGTCGCCGGAGAGCTGATGCCAGCGGCTTTCGACTGGCTGGACGTAGCTGATCGGGGGATGCGAGATGAAACCGCCAACCTCCGAAGACGTCACGCGGCAACTGCAGCAGGCGCACTTCCCGCAGAAGAGCCGAGAACTGTCGGCCAACCCGGTCGGTGAAACGGCGATGGTCGTGACGCTGGAGCAATTGCGCCCTTACGAGTTGAATCCTCGTGTCGTGCGCAATCCGCTGTACGATGAGCTCAAAGCCTCCATCCGTGAACGGGGCCTGGACCATCCGCCCTCCATCACCCGCCGGCCCAACGAGCAGCACTTCATCATTCGTAATGGCGGCAACACGCGCCTGAGCATCCTCGGCGAGTTATGGCAGGAAACCCGTGAGGAACGATTCTTTCGTCTCAACTGCCTGTTCCGACCCTGGCAATCCGAGTCGCATGCCTTGCTCGGACACTTGGCGGAAAGCGATCTGCATGGCCAACTGACGTTTGTCGAGCGGGCGCTGGCGGTCGCGAAGCTGTTGGACATGCTCCAAGAGCCTGGCGAGTCCCTCAGCCAGCGTGAGCTCGCCACCCGCTTGAGCAAGGGTGGCTACCCCATTTCTCAGTCGCATATCAGCCGCATGTTCGATGCGCTTGAGTTTCTCCTGCCCTCCATCCCTCAAGTGCTGTATGCAGGCCTCGGCAAACCCAACATCGAACGCGTGATTACCCTGCGCCGCCGAGCCGAGTCGACCTGGAATCAGTATCTCGGTCAGCCCCAGCAGTTCGCGCTGCTCTGGATGGAGGTGCTGTCTGCCTTCGATGACGAAAAACCCGAGCTGGATGCCAGCGAGCTGCAGGATGAACTCATCGCCAAAATGGCCGTGTGCCTGAACCAATCGCCGCGAGTTCTGGCGCTGGATATCCACCAGGACCGTCGCGCGCTGCCGAACCCGGCTCCGCCAATGCCGAGCCTATCGCAACAAGACGCGAACCCCAGCCCAGCACCGTCAGCGGATCAGGTTTTCGAGTCAGCGAAGATTTCTAAGTTGCCGCACGTTGATCCAAGCGTGGCCAGTGTAAAAGACACTCCCAACCCGGAAACTCGGTTGCCGCATATCCTGGAAGTGCTTGGAAGCGAATCGCCCGAGGCTGGGCAGTCTGAAGTCGGTGATTCACCCCGCGCTGCCCCGAGTGCGGCGAACAATCGTTCTGGCGCAGAGCATGACATCAGCAGCCTGCGCGAACGCTGCGCCGAGCTCGCCCACGACCTGGCGATTTACGCCGATGCCGACGACTTGGTACTGCGGCAACCAGAGGGGCTCGGATTCATCCTCGCTCTGGACCAGGACGCCACTCTCACCCCTCGACGCACGGGCATCCAACTGCTGCTCTCGGCGCTGCTGCGCCTGCAGGATGACGTGGCCTGGGCGCAACGCCAACAACTCCCTGCCGCCCTGTTTGGGCAATTGCTGATTGGCGCGTACGACCTTCCGTTTGCAGAGCGCCCAGCCCTGACCATTGGCCTCGAGCGCTTGCCTGACGAACAGCTTGAGCAGCTGTTTGCCCTGATCCGCCATGCTCGGCAGCTGATCGATACAACGCTGTCGACCCTTCGTTAACGTGAGGAGCCACCTCATGACCACGACTTTCAACCTGCTGAACCATGCCATGTTGAACCAGGTGCTGCATGAGCTGCGCCACGGACGTTTACAACGCTGCAAAGCGCTCGGCCTGGCGGATGAGGACATTGAGGTGCTGCAGTCGCTGCCGCCGACCACGCTGTCGCAGCTGGCGCATTCGACAATCAGTTGGGTCGAGATCAAGGTCGACACCACCGTGTTGCGACGGCTCATCGCCCAAGCCGAACGGGATGAGCTGAACGAGCGACTGATCAACCGGGCACTGAAGCTCGGCGCCAGCTCCAGCATCATGTACCGCTGCTTCGGCCTGGACCATTCGGAAACCGCCCTGCGCCGCCGGGTACTGAAAATCGAAACTCACCGAGGTCGACCGGTACAACTCACCGAGGCGCAGGAGCATGCGGTGTGGAACCGTTGGAGCCAGTTGCGTAAGGAAGACCCGGAGAATGATCCCCTCGACGCGATGATGATGCTCGCCGAAGAGCAGCACATCAGCCTGACGCTGATCTGGCAACAGATCGAATTGTACGGAGGTGCCCCATGCTGAGCTTTTACGAGGTCGACTGGCAGGACGTCGTGCGTCAGTGCTACGACGCACTTCGGCGGCGCTTAGAATGGCAGGCCGCCCAGGCAAAACTGGCACAGGCCGCTGCTGCAGAGGCACCGGTACGCACGATCTACTATGGCGACAACGATCCACTGCCGCTAAAGCTGTTGCTCGACCGCCGCCTCACGCCGCTGGAGCGCAACACCTGGCAGATCCTGCGCTGGCTGATTACCGAGCGTAAGGTGCGGACAGCGCGGTATCAGGACCTTCAGCCCTACCTGGCCACCAGCCCCTGTGGCACCCAGGCCTCCCGTGAAACGATCGCCCGGGCGCTCAATGTCTTGCGCACCACCCGCTGGCTCAGCCTGGTCGAGCGTTCGCGGGATGCCAATGGCTGTCTGCGCGGCTGCGTCTATGTGCTGCACGGAGATCCGTTGACGGCGGCCGAGCAGCTCGAGCTCGACAGTGGCTACCGATCACTGCTGCTGCAAAATCTGACTCATGCCACGAAGGGCGTCAGGGATGTCGCCGAGCATGTGATCACGGACATCCAGACCGACCCCAAGGTCCCCGCTGCCGACAAAGCCATCCTTGCGCCCCCCCAGGCCGTGGCGGAGCAACACTCGCTGCCGCTGACCAACGACCGGGCGACGGATTCCGAATGCGGTGAATGCCACCCGGTTCGGAATCCCCCGGCGCCGGCAACAGATTCCGAATCCAGTAGAAAAACCCCTGTTTCCGCTGCCTTTCGGAATGCCGACGATGGCCGTACAGTACAGAAAGACAAAAGCATAAAAAGTACAGTACTGGCGCACGTGGAGTCTGGACGAGCGCGCTGGCCAGAGGATTTAAAACTGAGCCCTGCCGAGCGGCGCATGGCCTCCCAGGCGATGCGCCGTCTGGAGCCGGAACAGCAACAAGCGGTAATCAATGAGGCGGCGGTGCGCTGCGCCCGCGGCGAGATCCGAAAGCCGGTCGCCTATCTCATGGAGTTGATCAAGCGGGCGTGCCGCGGCGAATTCAACCTGTGGGCCGCACGCAGCGATACGACTGCCCCAGAGCACACACCTCGGCGCCCGCCAGCCGCTGTGTCGGAACCTGAACCACCTCGTGAACGCCGGCAGCCCGGCGAGCAGCGCACCGCCTCGCCGCTTGCCCTCGCCTGCCTGGAAGAACTCAAACTGCGTTGCCGCGTCCCTGCTGCATCGACCTAGCGCCGGAACACAATGGATTTGATGCTGAGTGTGATCAAATCCACGGACGTCCACTGTTTGAAAATGCGAGGCCAGCACGTTCGCGTTGATCCACGCCGAGTGCGATGACACAGCTCATCGTCTGCCTCAGTTCAACGGCGAGGATCCGGCGATGGTCGATCACTACCAGCTCAACCTGGGCTCATTGCGCAGCAGCATCACGCTCACCCTGCACACCCACCATGCCGCGCGACTATGGCAAGGACGCGCCGCCCGCGAAGGCGTCCATGGCATCCTCGGCATGGCCGGCTACATCAGCGTGACCAACCTGCTCAAGCAGGCCAGCAGCCAGGACGATCCCTTCGCCGACTGGTTCATGCTGCAACTCGAAGACAAGCTGCTGCAGGCGAAGGCTGATCTGCAGATGTTGACCGAACAGGTCAGTCTGGTGGAACGCGGCCTTCCCACGCAGGTCGATGTCGGCGACAACCTCAATATTCATCCGGTGACCCTGCCGCTGTTCATCGGCAGCCAGCTAGGCTTTCTCGCCGTGTACCTGCTGACCGACTACGACACGTTGGTGCGGCAGGTATTGCTGGCGCACCACACCGCGCTGATTGGCCGGGGCGACATGGAGATCTGGATCGACCGCGGCGCGCACCTGCTGCGCAGCGTGTTCGGCCTGGCCCAGCGCTATCGCCTGGCCGGCGTCAGCCGGGACGACGTGGCGGCCAACAACGCCCGCGCGCGGGAGGCAGTGGACAAGTTCGGCTTACCCCCGCAAGACGTCCTCGAGGGCACGCGTCGCTCCCGCTTTGCTCCGCCCATTCTGCGCCAGCCGATGGACCCCAGTCTTGCCACTGCGCCGGCTGAGATCGCTGACGAGCCCCTGATCCCGCCGCCCGCGTCGGAAGGCGGTGACGCATGACCCTGGCCGAGGCCATCGCACGTCGCCTTTCAACGGATGCTTATCGTCAGCTCGAACAGGGTGCCTCCCTAAAAGGCCTTTTAAAGCCTTTTAAGGGTAAGGGGGAGCTACAGCAGTTCGCCGAATCGATCCTGCGCCTGCGTACCCAGGTCGCCGGGTTGATGGCGGGCATGCTGACGATCGTGGCACAACCGCCCTTCTCGCTGCTGGACCTGCGATTGGTGGTGCAGCACAGCGCAGCCGGGACGGACTTTTTACGCTGGCGCAGCCGGGACTTCAGCCGCATGGGCGCGGAAGTGTGGAAACAGGCGATGGAGCAGCCGCACCTGGCACCTGCCGTGCGCGAGGCACTGCACCAGTTGGAGGTCAACCGCGTGGTGCTGAACCTGCAAATGAGCAGCCTGCACTCACTGCACCGCCAGGCCTCGGCGTCCGCCCACCAGCTACTCGACGCCGAGGCTACCCTCGGCGGTTCCGTTTCCCCCCACCCGGAGTGAATCCCATGAGCACGTTATTTGTTGGCGAAGGCAACATCGGCAGCGCCCCCGAGTTTCAGGAGTTCAACACCAACCCCGAAGAACCGCGCCGCCTGCTGCGGCTCAATGTGTATTTCGACAACCCGGTACCGCGTGACGGCAACTACGAGGACCGCGGCGGTTACTGGGCCCCGGTCGAACTCTGGCACCGCGATGCCGAGCACTGGAGCACGCTGTTCCAAAAGGGCATGCGCATCCTGGTCGAGGGCCGTACGGTCAAGGAGGAATGGGAGGACAGCGAGGACAACGCGCGGGTGACGTTCAAGGTCGAGGCCCGGCGCATTGGCATCCTACCCCACCGCCTGGCCTCGGTGAACATGCGCGAAAAGAACCAGGACGGCGGCAAAGGCGTCGGCGCCAGCACTAGCCGTAAAGCCGCGAGCAAGAAGAGCCCGCGTAAGTAGGGTGATTTGTGGTACTCGGTGGACTGGCCAAGCCGGCGCGAAGCTGGTTCAGAACGGCCACCCATCGAGTGCGGTACACTCTGCATGTGGTCGCTCAATGGCGAGATGATGACGCGAGTCTGCTATGGGCCAGCAGCAACGAGGCCTGCTCCAGGTATTCATCCAAAGTGCGAAACGCGCGCCAGTGTTCGGGGCTTTCGCGCAGCCACATCTCAAGCCGGGTGCGAGCGTCAGGGTTGTCCGGCTCCAGGTGCGTGGCCAGCAACAACTCGTACGCCTTCAACTGCAGAGCCTCGGCCCCACCGTCCTTGCTTTCGTTCATGTCCCACTCTCCACGAGAGTTGGCAACTGCACTTTATTTGGTTGATACGCCTCATAAGGTTGATAGTTAACCTTATGAGGCGTTCATATGCGCAGGTTGATGGTCAACCATATGGGTCGAATTGGAGAACGCCCCATTGCCCGCGAAAAAGCCTAGCCTACGCCATCATATTGGCCGCCAATTGGCCAAGGTCCGCAGTGCCTGCAATCTGACACAGGAAGAAGTGGGCGTGCGGCTGAATGTAATCGGCGAGGCCATTTCCGCATGGAGCGGGTCCAGGTCGACCTGTCAGTGAGCAAGCTGCTACGGTTGGCGGACATCTACCAATGCACGGCAGACCAACTGTTGCTGACCGCGAGCAGCCGGCCTCTCGATCAAGGGCTGGTGATCGCTGAGCTGCTGCAAGACTTGAATGAAGCCAATCGACTGTATGCCGTGGAGAATTTGCGCCAACTCGCCACCCACCTCGCCCGCCGTTGATCCGCGCACTCCCCTCCTTTTCCCCCTCGGGCCGATCGCTGAAGTGACTTGCGCCCATTCGGCTTTCCGCTGGCCTCGCCTTCCCCCCCCGGCACGCTGTGGTGAACCGATTGGGAGTGCCTGCTCATGCGTCTGTTCATCTGTGAAAAGCCTTCGCAAGCGCGCGATATCGCCCGCGTCCTCCAAGCCACGCGGCGCAGCGACGGCTGTCTGGCGGGGTCGGGAGTGACGGTGACCTGGTGCGTGGGCCATCTGCTGGAGACCGCACCGCCGGAAAGCTATGGTGAGCGCTACAAGCGCTGGACCCTGGAGGATCTGCCCATCATCCCCAGACAGTGGCAAGTCGTCGTCAAACCGAAGGCGGCCAATCAACTGAAGGTCATCCTGGGCCTGCTGCAGTCATGCACCGAGGTGGTAATCGCCACCGACGCCGATCGCGAGGGTGAGATGATCGCTCACGAAATCATTGAGCGTTGCCAGTACCGCGGTCCGATCCAGCGGCTGTGGTTGTCTGCCCTGGATGAGGCATCGATCCGCCGGGCCTTGGCCGCGCTCCGCCCAGGTGAACAGACCCTGCCGCTGTATCATTGCGCCCTGGCGCGATCGCGGGCCGACTGGCTGATCGGCATCAACCTCAGCCGCCTGTTTACCCTCCTGGGCCGGCGTGCGGGTTTTGACGGGATACTGCCGGTGGGTCGGGTGCAGACACCCACGTTGCGCTTGGTGGTCGAGCGCGATCGCGCCATCACCAGCTTTGTCGCCAAACCGTTTTGGACCGTTGAAGCCACGTTGGAGGCCGACGGCACGCGCTTTCGCGCACGATGGCAGCCCCCGGCGAATGCCTGCGATGACAGCGGTCGTTGCCTCACCGAGACCGCTGCCCAGGTGGCTGCTGCACGACTGGAGCACCGAGCCTCGGCGCAGGTCAGCAGCGTCGAGGTCGAGGCCGTCCGCGAAGGTCCACCCCTGCCCTTTGACTTGGGCACCCTGCAGGAAGTCTGTTCCGCCAAGCTGGGCCTGGGCGTTCAAGAAACGCTGGCCGCAGCACAGGCGTTGTACGAGAACCATAAGGCCACGACCTACCCACGGACCGACTGCGGCTTTCTCCCGGAGAGCATGCTAGATGACGTGCCCAAGGTACTGCGAGCCCTCGCCGCCGCATCGCCGGCCTTGGCGCAGTGGTTGAAATCGGCTGACCCAGCGCGACGGTCGCGCGCCTGGAACACGCCCAAAATCACCGCCCACCACGGCATCATCCCCACCGCAGTGGTCATCGACCTGACGCAGTTGTCCGAGCAGGAGCGCGCCGTGTATTCGCTGATCCGCGCCCGCTACCTGGCCCAATTCCTCCCTGATCATAAATACCTGAAGAGCCAGGTGCTGCTGCAGGCGGGTCAGGACCGCCTGCTCGCCCGCGGCAAGCAGATCCAGGTACGCGGCTGGAAAGCCGTGATCGACGAGCTCGGTGACAGCGATCGGCCAGAACCCAGCCAACCGCTGCCCACGTTGCGCGAAGGCGCTGACATCACGCTGCTGGAGGCTACTGTCTCCGCTCAGCGCACCCAACCGCCGAAAGCCTTTACCGAAGGCACCCTGGTCAAAGCGATGAAGAACATTGCCAACCAGGTGGACGACCCGCGTCTCAAGCAGAAACTCAAGGACAGTATCGGCATTGGTACCGAAGCCACCCGCGCGGCGATCATCCAAGGCTTGATTGATCACGGGTACTTGCAGAAAAAAAGGCGTAGCCTCGCGGCATCGGCCGCCGCGCACACGCTGATAGAGGCCGTACCCCGGGAGGTCGCCGACCCTGTGCTGACCGCTCTCTGGGAGCAGGCGCTGGACCGTATCGAGTCAGGCCAGCTCAGCGTCGATACCTTCCTCGCCAAGCAGGCGGCATGGCTGACTCAGCTGGTGCACAACCACCGCTCGCTCACGCTGCCACTGCCCGTCCCGAAGGGCCCAAGCTGTCCGGTTTGCCGCAGTGCCATGCGCCAGCGCAAGGGCCGGACCGGAGACTTCTGGTCGTGCACGCGTTACCCAGACTGCAAGGGCACGAAGCCCGTGAAGACGAGCAAGCGCCCGGTCAGATCCAAGTAGCGGTGGCGCCAACGCTTGACGTCGACCGGCGGCGCTGCTGTAGTGGGACTGCCCATCGCCCCTGGCGATCCCAGACCGATTCGCTCCGGGCAGTTCGGTCAGACTCATTGAGTTCGGAGCCCTCTTCTCCAGCGCGCCCTGCGCCCACTTTCCGTAATCAGCGTCTGACTGAAGCGGATGACCCGCGCGGCTTGCCCCCAGGCCGCAGGGGTCATCCGCTTCGGCGGCCATGCTCAGCCCCGGTGCCCGCCGGCGAAAGACTGGGCACCTTTTGTGCGCGGATGCGTGCCAGTTGGTTCCGACCCAGGCCACGACAAGGGTCGGTTGATTGCGCGGAACGACAGCTAGAGGTTTGCGATGACTTGGCTGTCCGGATACGAGTCAAAGGTGGTCCCTCTCCTCCTAGCCTGATGACCGTCGGGCTTTTTTTTTCGCCGGTAACAATCCACCGAGCGCCACCCACTGCCGGGCTTCCGCAGCGCCATGCATCACCTGTTGACGACACGTTTGACCCGTCCTATAGATGGGTTGCGTACCGCTGTCGTTGACAGCACCCAGGTAGCCAGAACCTTGAAGGCTACGCCCGCTTCGGGTGGTTCTCCCCAAGTGCGACTCGCGCTCGGCAGCTCGCACGGTCATCGACCCATCGATGATGAGCGCCCTCCATACCGATCACGTTTTTGCACCTCTCCCTTGCGGAACTCACCAGCCGCCAGGGCCGGTGGATGTCCGCGTTTCTGCTGAACAGGTACTCCACCATGACTACTGCAAGCAATAACGCCCCCACCACCTACTTCAACCTGCACACCCAAGGCATCGGTTACCTGAACCGTGTTCGCGAAGTCCCGGTCCGCCGTGGACAAGCGTTCATGGCCTGTGACATCGCTGCCTTGCACGGTGCCTCGGACGACGTCGAGTACACCCGCTTCGACTGCAAGGTCGCCAGCGGTGAAGCCGACCGGCTGATCCGTGAGCATCTGGAGGACGTCCGCGCGGAACGCAAGGTACTCATCGCGTTTCGCATCGGCGATCTTTGGGTCGATCCGTTCCTGTACGAGAAAGGCGAACGCAAGGGGCAACCCGGCGCCAGCCTCAAAGGCCGACTGATCTTCATCGAGTGGATCAAGGTCGATGGCCAGTTCACCTACCGTGCGCCCGCCCGCACCGACGCTGCCGCCGTTGCTGAGGGAGCTGAGCACGCGGAGACGGATGGAGATAAGGCAGACACTGACGGTGACTCCGATCAAGGTCAGCCAACTCCGACCGCCGCGCGCAAACCCACCGCAGCCCGTCAGTCTGCCTGAGGCAGTTTGACCACCAGCAACAGGCGCTCCCAAGAGCGCCTGTTGCATTCACGTCGGAGGTCGCCATGGAGAGCTTCTGGCTCTGTGAGGACTGCCTGCAGGCGGTTGCCTACGACGACTTCAGCGCGCTGTCGCTCTACTACAGCGAGGCTGAAGTTGAACAACGCATTACCCATATGCGTACCGAACTGCAGGCCTTGCTGCCCCTAAGCGCCGATTTCGATCCGCACACCGGCGCAGGCATTCAGGCCTTTTCCACCCACCCGTGCGAGGGCTGCCACAGCCCGCTGCACGGTGCGCGTCATCGTTTTACACGTCTGTGACTCACCTCTCTCACCAGCCTGGGGCACTCCCCCAGGGGCGCTCCGTCTCCCACGAGGAATTGCCCATGAACATTGCCCACAATCGGGTCGAGCGTCTCGACCCTGCATTGGCTCAGCGTGCCCGCGAAGATGCGCTGCTGACTCAAGCGCTGGAGTTGCTGGATCAACGTTATTTCCAGCGCGGCGAGCAACTGATCTCACCGTGCGATGCAGCTTCCTATCTGAAACTGCAGCTCGCACCCTATCACCACGAGGTGTTTGCGCTGCTCTGCCTGGACTCGCACCACCGCGTGCTGAGCTTCGACATCCTCTTCACCGGCAGCATCGACGGTGCTTCCGTGTACCCGCGACAGGTCGTCGTCAAGGCACTCGAGCAGAACGCCGCTGCGGTGATTTTCAGCCACAACCACCCCTCCGGCTGTTCGGAACCGAGCGGCGCCGATCGGGCGCTCACCAATCGCCTGGTTGAAGCCTTGGCCTTGGTTGAAGTGCGTGTGCTGGACCACATTATCGTGGGCGAAGGCACGCCGCTGTCGTTGGCCGATTACGGCTGGGTCTGACCACTCCCACTACTTGGAGGGTCACCGCCTGTAAGGGGTGACCTTCACATTATTGGAGCGCCATCATGTCCACTCCTCTTCGCAATCCCTTCCTCCGCGGTTTCCAGGACCTGAGTTACGAACGCGTGGTGCAGATCAGCTACGCCGACGATTGCCCGCCCTGCTACCGATCCCTTCACCCTGCGCTGCATGACCTGCCGGATGACCGCATCAACTTCCAGCCGTGCCTGTTCGATGATGACTTCGCGGTGATCACCGACGGCGAAAGCGTACCCGAGTTTGTCCGCATGCAGTGCCCTGCCGACGGCATCGTCAGCCAGGTGCTCTATCAGGTCACAGGTGTGCACCATGGCCGCCGGCAACACGTCAGCGATCTCCCCAGCGAAGAAGCTGCACAGCACTTGATTGAGCAGCTGTCATTCTCCACCGGGCACTACAGCCGCAGCTGGGAAATCAGCAGTGCGCACCTACCAGCAGATGAGTTCGAGTTCCTGCAGGTGTGCGCCTGGTGTCGCTCATCGTCGGGTTACTTCGAGTGCTTCGAGCTGAGCAGCAACAACGCGGTGGGCTGCAAGCTGTACTCGACGCCCTGGCTCAAAAACATCGCCGCAGACGGCAGCTACTGCAGCGCCGAGGAAGTGACTGCGCGCCTGCGCGCAGATCACGTGCCACCGGTGCTGCGGCGCCTGCTGTTGCTGGCCGGTGAGGCCGACACCCGCCTGCTGATCTTCGACACCGATGCAACGCCACTTTCCGAGTTACCCATGTTCACCGACGATTGACCTCAAGGCGCTTCTGGGCGCCTTTTTCATGGTTGCGCCAGCATATTCCGGTCGGCGAGATTCGTTTTTTCAGTGGGCGCGCGCTCTGGCTTTTCGCCAAGGTGTCGGCATCTTTTGTCGAGACCTGGTCATGCGTACCCCCACATTATTCTCGCTCGGACTGATGCTCACGCTGCTCGGCTGCAGCACGCCGCCACCAGTGCCCACCCCTGCACCACCCGCACCGGCCTCAGTGGCCAAGCCAAAGTCCCCGGTACCCGCCTGGGTCCGCCAGGATCGCTACACCCTCGCCAGCACCCGGCCAACGCTGGAGCAGCGCCAACCGCTGTATCAGCTGATCAACGTCCAGATCACCCCCGCACTGCACGCGACGGTCGGTGAGACGCTGCGCCACATGCTGCAGCACTCGGGCTACTCCCTCTGTCCCAACAACCCTGCCGTGGCGCGGTTGTTCCACCGCCCCTTGCCTGCCGTGCATCACGATCTCGGGCCGATCTCGCTGCTGGATGCCTTGACCATCATCGGCGGCCCCGCCTGGCGACTCGACATAGATCCGGTCGAGCGGAGAGTGTGCTACGCCCTGCGCCTGCCTCCGCCCGAACCACCCTTCTCGACGCTGGAGACCACACCATGAAGGTTCACCATTTTCAGGCCTTGGTGATCGGCGCTCTGTGTCTGAGTGCTGCCGTCCTAGCCGCCGAAACCTACAACCAGCACCAGCAACTGGCTGAGCTGCAGGCCGCCGTACGCAGTGCTCCGGCTGACCCCAGCCCTTCACTGCGCCGCGACATCGGCGAATTGCACACCACGCTGTCCACGCTGTCGTCACAAGTCGCGGCCCTGAAAGACGCCCAGCACCAGCACACCGGTGCGCAAGCAACGCTCGGTCAGCAACTCGACGAGCTGGCGACCTCCGTCAGGGTCCTGCAAGCGCTACCGCCAGGACCGAGCAGCGCCGATCTGTCCGGCTTGGCGCAACGCATGAGGGCGGCAGAAGCGGCGCTCGAGAAGCTCTCGACCGCTCCTAAGGTGCCAGAAGCTACCGCCGCATCCCAATCTGCCGCCATCCGTGAAAAATCAAAAGCCAAGGCGCCGCAGCCACCCTTCACCCTGCAGGGTATCGAGACGCGCGGCACCATCAGGTTCGTGACCGCGTCGCCTGCCGGCACCCATGCACTGTCCACCGTGCACCTGCTCCAGCCCGGTGACAGCTTGAACGGCTGGCAACTGCTGGCGATTCGCGAGGGCCAGGCCGTGTTCCACGTCCCGGGCCATGGCGATCGCACCCTGCCCATCCCGTGAGGAGGTGAACGTGCATAGGTTCTCCGCGGTTGCGCTCATCCTGTTGCCGGCCTACGTGTTCGCCGACCAGGGCTCGACTGTCGCCAAGCATGTCGACGCTCAGGTGCAGTTTAGCGAGCAGTCGCCGCTGGCACGGCAGGCGTCTGCAGCAGACCAGGCCAAGGTATGGGGTCTGACAGATGACGAATGGGCCACCTTTGAGCGCCTGCAGACCGGCCCCCGCCATTACTGGTCGCCGCAACTTGACCCGCTCACCACCCTGGGTGTCGAGGCCAACTCGGATCAGGAGCGGCAGCGCTACGCCGAGCTGCAGGTCCGCCTGGAAGCCAAGCGTGCCGAGCGCGAACTGGCCTACCAGAAAGCCTACACCGCTGCCTGGGCGCGGCTGTTCCCGGGCCTGCAGCCCGTGCAAGGCATGACCGACGATGCAGCTCCCTCAAGCAGCAGCCGCACGGCGCTTTTTGTGGAAGACCACTGCGCCGCCTGCGTGACCAGCCTCCAGCGATGGCTACAGGCCGGTGCGCGGCTGGATGTGTACCTGGTCGGCAGCCAAGGCAACGACACGCGATTGCGCCAATGGGCGCAGGGCGCAGGCGTCACTGCCGCCCAGATCAGCGGCGGCCAGGTCACCTTGAACCATGACCGCGGCCGCTGGTTTGCCTTGGGCGCCAGCCGGCCCCTGCCAGCCCGCTATCAGCAGGTGGACGGAAAATGGCAGCGTGTCGACTAATTCTCGCCCTGGCGATGGTCGGCGCCACCGCCGCTCACGCAGGTGTTTTGCCGCCGCCGGCGTATCAATTAGCGGCCGCGCGCGCCGGTATTCCCGCCTCGGTGCTGTTCGCCATCGCACTGCAGGAAAGCGGCACGCCGCTGCGCGGGCAGCTCATGCCTTGGCCCTGGACCCTGAATGTTGCAGGTTCACCACTACGGTTTGGCCGGCGCGACGAGGCGTGTGCCGCACTGAAAGAGGCGCTCAACCACCACGATTCCAAGCGTATCGATGTCGGGCTGGGACAAACCAATCTGGGTTATCACCCAGACCGCTACCCCAGCGCCTGCGATGCCCTCGATCCCCGCACCAACCTCGCGGTCACCGCCGAGCTGTTGCGCGCGCACTATGCCGACACCGGTGACTGGGTTGTCGCCGCCGGCCGCTATCACCGGCCTGCCGGTGGTCCTCCTGCGGCGCACTATCGCCGTCAGTTCACCCGTCACTGGCAACGCGTCCAGCCTGTCGCGTCGGCACCGGCACGGACACAGCCATGAGCGGTTTGCGCTTGGTGGCCCTGGCCCTTTGCCCTTGGCTGTCGTTTGCCACGTGCGCTGAACCCAGCAGCTCACCCGACCCCATCACGCTGAACTGGGTGCTGCCGGTGCGCAGCGCACGCCTCTCGCCAGGTGCCGTGCCACCCAGAGCGTTGAGCCTGCCCGGCATGACGCCGCTGTTCCTGGTTGGCCAGGACACCACTTCGCTGGAGTGGCTGTCGCGGCACGCCCAGGCGCTGCAAGCGCTAGGTGCCAGTGGGTTGGCGGTCGAGGTCGACGACGTGCGGGCGCTGCGTCGCATCCAGACGGCAGCGCATGGGCTGAACATCTGGCCAGTCAGTGGTGACGACATCGCCGAGCGGTTGGATCTGGAGCACTACCCGGTGCTGATCACGCCCACCGGCCTGGAACAGTAAGGGAACTTCATGAGTGAGCACGCGATGGAATCCCTGCTGCGACCTGCGGTGGAACTGTACACCGTGGGTATCTGCGCCGGCGCCGGTGCGCTGTGCCTGCATTCGCCCTGGGCCGTGGCCCTATCGCCTGAGGTAGGGACAGGCATGGCGCTGGCCTACACCGCGTTCGGCCTGAAGCGGCTCAATGAGGCGCGGATCGTCCTGCGCTACCGGCGCAACATCCGCCGCCTGCCGCGCTACTCGCTGACCAGCCGGCAGATTCCGGTGAGCAGCAAGCGCCTGTTCATGGGCCGCGGCTTCCGCTGGACTCGCCTGCACACACAGCGCCTCCTAGAAGCTCAGGACCCGGCGCTGGCCCACTACGTCAACCAGTCAGCTGCCCACCAGTGGGCGCGACGGATGGAACATCTGCTGGAGAAGGCCCCGCCAGGGCTGTCGCTGCTCCCTCGCCTGACTGCCTGGGACAGCCCGTTCAACCCTGTACGTCCTCTGCCACCGGTGGGTGGCTCGCCATTGCTGCACGGCGTCGAACCGAAGGAACAGGAAGCCAGCCTACCGCTCGGCGAGCGGGTCGGCCATACCCTGGTGCTGGGCACCACGCGGGTGGGCAAGACGCGCCTGGCCGAGGTGTATATCACCCAGGACATCCATCGACCGAGCCGGGAAGTGGTCATCGTCTTCGACCCCAAGGGCGATGCCGACCTGCTCAAGCGCATGTACGTCGAGGCCCGTCGCGCCGGCCGTGAGCACGAGTTCTATGTGTTCCACCTAGGCTGGCCGGAGATCTCCGCACGCTACAACGCCATCGGCCGCTTCGGGCGAATTTCGGAGGTGGCCACCCGGATCGCCGGCCAGTTGAGTGGCGAGGGTAACTCGGCGGCCTTCCGCGAGTTCGTCTGGCGCTTCGTCAACATCATCGCCCGGGCGCTAATCGAGCTCGGCCGGCGCCCGGACTACCTGCAGATCCAGCGGCACGTGGTGAATATCGATGCTCTGTTCATCGAGTACGCCCAACACTTCTTCGCCCGCCATGATCCTCAGGCCTGGGAAGTGATCGTGCAGATCGAAGGCCGCTTGAACGAGAAGAACATTCCGCGGCACATGGTTGGCCGGGAAAAGCGCGTGGTCGCCATCGAGCAGCACCTGAGCGCCAAGCGCATCTTCGACCCCGTCATGGACGGCCTGCGCTCGGCCGCGCGCTACGACCGCACCTACTTCGACAAGATCGTGGCGTCGCTGCTGCCACTGCTGGAAAAGCTGACCAGCGGTAAGACAGCGCAACTGCTGGCCCCGAACTATTCCGACCTGGACGACCCGCGACCGATCTTCGACTGGCTGCAGGTCATCCGCAAACGCGGCATCGTCTACGTCGGCCTGGACGCGTTGTCGGATGCCGAAGTAGCCGCCGCGGTTGGTAACTCGATGTTCGCCGACCTGGTCTCCGTCGCTGGCCACATCTACAAGCACGGTATCGATCATGGCCTGCCTGGCTCCTCCAGCGCGGCGGACAAGGTACCCATCAACCTGCACGCCGACGAGTTTAACGAGTTGATGGGCGACGAGTTCATCCCGCTGATCAACAAGGGCGGCGGTGCCGGTATCCAGGTTACCGCCTACACCCAGACCTTGAGCGACATTGAGGCACGCATCGGCAACCGGGCCAAGGCCGGCCAGGTCATCGGCAACTTCAACACTCTGCAGATGCTGCGCGTACGGGAAACAGCGACGGCTGAACTGCTGACCAATCAATTGCCCAAGGTCAACGTGCAGACACGCACCTTGGTCTCCGGGGCGACGGATACCGCCGATCCCGATGCCCGTACTGACTTCACCTCGTCGTCGCAGGATCGGGTCACCACGACTGCCGTGCCGCTGATCGAGCCCGCGCACATCATCGCACTGCCCAAAGGCCAGATGTTCTCCTTTCAAGAAGGCGGGCAACTGTGGAAGGTGCGAATGCCGCTGCCCAAACCGGCCCGCGACGATGCAATGCCGGCGGATCTGCTGACCTTGGTCGCACGTATGCGCGAATCGTACAACGCCAGCGCGGGCAGTTGGTGGAGCAGCGGAGGCGGTGAGCCGACGATCAACTTCGATCCCGGGATACCACCACCTGGGGGCAAACGTGCCTCATGAGCCTTGCGCCAACAGTCGATTATGTGGAGTTCCTATGCCCACCACCGCAGCCAGTCCTCGTCCAGTGCCGCGACGCCCAGGACTCATCATCAGCTTCGTCGAGCTGTGCCTATGTATGCTCGGCCTGTTGTTTGCTTCGCTGTTATTTTCCATCGGATCAGAGCTTGTGGGTATGCTGTGGCTCTGGCCAGAACAAGGTTGGCATCACAGCCATGCAATGTGGGTGCGTGAACTGGGCTGGCTGAGCGACCATTTCAAGCGATCGCTGCTCGTACAAGACCCAGCGCAAGCGATCGCGATCATTCTTGAGCATCTGAATGACTGGGTTTGGGCTCGGTCTGGATGGGCTCGAACCGACGCCCAACTGAAGCTACTCAGCCGCGAGACGTCGCTACAGGGAGAGCTTGCTCAGGCATACGTTGCGGTACAGGACTATCTGCTGGCAGCCTTATTCACCGTCCTCACATTTATAGTTCGCGTGGCCGTCCTGACGCTGGCCATGCCCCTGTTCCTACTGGCTGCAATCACCGGCGCGGTCGACGGATTGATGCGCCGCGATCTGCGTAAGTTTGGGGCAGGCCGTGAGAGCAGCTTCGTCTACCACCGAGCGAAACGAACACTACTCCCCCTGATCGTCACCCCTTGGGTGATCTACCTTTCCCTCCCATGGTCGCTCAATCCCAACTGGGTATTGCTGCCATGTGCTGCGCTTTTTGGATGTATGGTGGGGATCACAGCGGCGACATTCAAAAAATACCTTTGAGTGGCTGCTATTGCCCCTCTTCCCCCTTGAGAACAACAAGTGGCCAAGCCCAGCCATTCGAAAGTCTCGACAAGCTCACGGCAGATTCAATGCAAGCGAGTTCCCCCGCCTGCTGGACTTACCACTTGGAACGACAGAGATGGGCTGCATCACCAACTATAACCTTGAGATTTCAAGCTTTTAGTTGCTTAGGCAAATGGCCTTGTGCAATCCTTGCTAGGCGCCGCTCATCGGCGCCGGGTGTGAGAACCCGATCAAGAGTCTGCGGGTCGCGTTATGGCGGTCCGCAGGGCAGGCGTTCGCGCCTGGCCGGTGGACTCTTGCCGGTTTCTCACCCCTGCGGGTCGCCACCATTCGCTTTCGACGGTGGCTCAAGCAACCATGGAGGTGCCGGTATGGATCATGCCGAAAATGCGACCAAGCCCAGCATTCATGCGGAGCGTGCATACGCGCTCATTCTTTCGGGCGTTATAGAGTGCAGCACTGCATTAGAGCAGCGATTGCTGCTGGATTCGCTTGTCTGTCAGTGTGCTGCCTTTACGCGCATACTCAGCGGTGAGCAGGAGTTTTTCGACCTGTTAGAGCGGCTTAAATACATTGATTGTAGTCATGCCGATTGGCTGCTACCTCGACAAAATCACTGAAGTCTATTCCGGTTTCCCTACCGAGTAACGAATACCCCGTGCAGTGAGGTGGGTGACGTCACATAAGGTTTCATTGCTAACCGCCAAATCAGACCGTAAGCCAATCTACATTCTGGAGTAATGTCATGTTCAATCGGGCGCTGAAACGTGAATTGGCAGCCAGGACATCAGAGGTTGCTGCTTACAAAGGGTTGATTGCTGCTTTAGACCGTTCAATGGCGATAGTCGAGTTCAGTCTGGATGGCAAGGTTCTGCGAGCCAACGACAATTTTCTCAATGCCATGGGTTACCGAGCAGATCAAGTGTCAAGCATGTCGCACCGTGATTTCTGCTCCCCCGCCTTGGTGCGCAGTGCTGAGTACAACGATTTTTGGAGTCAACTGCGAGCGGGAACATTTGTGTCAGGAACGTTTCAACGCTTCAGCGGGAAAGGGCGGAGTATCTGGTTGGAAGCTAGCTATAACCCCGTGAAGGATGAGCGCGGGGAGGTCTTCAACGTGGTCAAGTACGCGCTGGACGTTACCCAACAAGTGACTAAGGATGCGGAATCACGGGCGAAGCTGGCAGCGCTGGATCGCGCCATGTCAGTGATTGAGTTTGATTTGAACGGGAATGTTCTGACTGCAAACGACAATTTCCTTAATACAATGGGTTACACCGCCAAGGAACTGAAGGGCACACACCACCGATTATTTTGTGAGCCCCGTTTAGTTAACAGCAACGAGTATGGCGAATTCTGGCGTCGTTTGAATACAGGTGAATTTTTCAGCGGCCAGTTCAAACGCATCGGTAAACACGGTAGGGTTGTCTGGCTGGAAGCGACTTACAACCCTGTCTACGACGCCGATGGAAAATTGGGAAAAATCGTAAAGTTTGCCAGTGATATCACCGAACGGGTTGAGCGATTTGAAGAGGATGCACGCCGCGCATCGCGGGCGTACCATATCTCCAGCGAAACCGAAAAGGTCGCCGGACAAGGTGCTGAAGTTATTCAACAGACGGCAAGAGAGATGCGCCTGATTGCAGAGAACATTGGTACTTCGGCACGGCTGGTAGGACAATTGGGTGATCGCTCTGAACAAATAACTGCCATCGTCAACACCATTCGAGGCATCGCCGATCAAACCAATTTACTTGCCCTCAACGCAGCCATTGAGGCTGCCAGAGCAGGCGAACAAGGAAGAGGATTTGCCGTGGTCGCCGATGAGGTACGACAACTGGCATGACGAACAAGTCGATCAACAGCCGAAATTGCCGATCTAATCAGCAAGATACTTTCTGAAACCAGAGACGCTGTAACCAGTATGAGTGCAACCCAAGATGGAGCGCAGCGAGGTGTCACGCTAGCAGATCAGGCCGGCCTCGTTATTCTTCAAATCCGCACTGGAACGAGTGATGCCGTTGAGGCTGTGAGCATGTTTGCTTCAAAGCTGGATGAGTCTGATTTCGTTTCTCAATAGTGCGATAGGTTGGGTCGGATAAGGCGCACGAGACGGGATGTACTTGGACATAAAGGTCATAAGTGCAGGACTAATGTAGGGATTACCTAAACAAGCTACAACGGAATGTCATGCTCCTTTCGCACGACGTCGGAGCCCAGACTTTTGGATAAGTACACCAGGTGCTCATGGTGTCCTCGCCCTCAAGCCTGGGCTCAAAAATTTTTCGCTGGCGCTTGAACACAACATTAAAGCTTTTTGTGTTGGCACGTCGTTGTATTGCTTCCGGTTTCTAGTTAATGCTGGCACAGATCATAAGTTCTCCCCTTGGATAACTGAAGACAGACAGAATCTCAGCCTTCTAGCGGCTGGGTGATTTTCTCGGGGTTTCGTAAAAAGCTTAGATATATCGGGTCTTGTCGAGCGATGCGACGGTGATACACCTACCGCCCACGGGAGCCCTAGCGTCGCGCTATATGAACGCGATGAGCGTTATCTTCCCGCCCTTATTGCAATATCATTGCTCGCCTTGTAATCATGTCTAACTGGGGAGAACCTCACCCCTTCAAAAGCATCTTCACTCATAATAGATTACGGGGATTTTTGATTAACCATTCACTGATGTGGTTACGGCTTACTCAGCATTAGCGAATCTACACAGGTCCATCCTTACAGAACGCCAAGTGATCGAGAAAGTGCTGCCAACCCAAGTCAAAAATACACCCGCACCGTCATCAGCAGCGTTTAAAACCAAGAGATCGAAGGTAGTCTACTGCGTCACGCTCTACCGTTATTGAGCGCGCCCACAGACCACGTTAACGCCAATGGGCCAAGCTGACCTCTTTTTTGCGGTTGATCATAACACTTACCTCGCCTGTGAGGTCACACCCAACAAGCCGAATAGCAGCTTATAGAGAACTCCAATATCCGCCATTGATTAAGGTAAATAGCCACCATTGACTCTAATCTGTAATGTGGCAACGTAAGAATTGATAAATAGCGAAGGAAGCATGCATGGATAGCCAATATGAGATCCATTTCATCCGCTCAGGGCACAAAGAGGTAATTCGTGTGTCTCGTTACCACATGTCTGAAACACAGGCATGGAAAATCGCTCTCATGCACTCGGGTGCATGTTATGGCGAGCTCACACAGCTTATAGCGAATCAGAGTATCATGGTACTAGCCAAACGCTTATCAGTCTCTAAGGTCCGGTGGAATAAAGCCAGCCATACTATATCATTTTCGGAACGCTCCTCTCTGCTGTCGTTAAGGCTCTGCGACAAAGCCTAGAGCTGGTGAATCCAATGTTTCCGGCCATAGCCAGCCTCTTGGCTGTTCAATCGGTCCGAATGCGACAGCGCTGCGGAACTCACGGCGCAATGCCGCGACGTGCCACGTTGTCAAATGCTGAAGCGCTGCTGGACTAACTCCGTGATCAGTGTCGCTTCAGGCTTTTTTGCAAAAACCTTCTACGGCAGCAGCAAAAATGAGGATCAAGGTATCGAACACTTTCACCTGGAACATGAACGCCAACAAAATACCCATGTCGTCCTGGAACGTGATGAGTGGCAAAGCCCAGTTCGACACCACAACCGCCAGTGTAATGCCCGCCTCATCAAGTTCTCATCCTCTACGGGGTAAACGTTTTCTCCTCCGCGCTGCGGTTCCACGAGGCGCAGCCTTGCACGTAAGTCTGACCACTCAGCCACCCCATGACCTGAAGCAGTTTTATCGTGCGCAACCCGCGCTATGCTGCCTAACACTTTATTGCAGCCAGTGAGCGAACCATGACGGACCATGCCTCACAGCAGCACTCGCCTGCTGCTGTGCGCTTTCCACCCGGGCTGATCATCGCCTGCCTGGCGTTGGCCGGGGTCTTATTCCTGCCGTTTCCCGAGACCTTGCCTGTAGCAGGCCAGCGCATGCTAGCGATCCTGGTATTTGCCGTGATCGTGTGGATCACCGAGGCAGTTTCCTACGAAGCCAGCGCGATCATGATCACCTCGCTGATGGCCGTGCTGCTGGGCACCGCGCCGACCTTGGCCGACCCATCGGTGAGCTATGGCTCTTCAGCGGGCGTGTCGATGGCGTTGTCAGGCTTTGCCAACCCGACGTTGGCGCTGGTGGTCGGCGCATTATTCATCGCCGCGGCGATGACCCATACCGGGCTGGACAAACGCATCGCCCTGGTCACCCTGACCAAGGTCGGTGCCAGCACCCGACGGGTATTGCTAGGGGCGATGATCGTCATCGTCCTGCTCAGCCTAGTGGTGCCCAGCGCAACGGCGCGCAGTGCCTGCGTGGTGCCGATCATGATGGGGGTGATCGCCGCATTCGGGGTGCCGGCGCGCTCCAACATCGCTGCAGGAATCATGATCATCGTCGCCCAGGGCACCAGCATATGGAACGTCGGTATCCAGACCGCAGCGGCGCAGAACCTGCTGACCATCGGCTTTATGGACAAGATGCTGGGCGCGCGGGTGTCGTGGCTCGACTGGCTGATCGCCGGCGCGCCTTGGGCGCTGATCATGTCGGTGGTGCTGATCGTGCTGGTGTTGAAGCTGCTGCCGCCGGAAAGTGACAGCGTGCCCGGCGGCATGGCCGGGGTCAGCCAGAGCCTGGCCCAGCTGGGGCCGATGAGCGCCGCGCAAAAACGCCTGGGTGTGGTCTCGCTGCTATTGCTGTTGGCCTGGGCCACTGAAGGTCGCCTGCACCCGTTCGATACCACGACCACCACCTACGCCGGCCTGGTGGTGCTGTTGCTACCACGCTTTGGCGTGATGACTTGGAAGGATGTACAAGCGCGCATCCCGTGGGGCACGGTGATCGTGTTCGGCGTCGGCATCAGCCTGGGTACCACCTTACTCACCACCCAGGCTGGGCAGTGGCTGGGCGCGCAAGTGGTGCAGCACACCGGCCTGGATCAGCTCAGCTCGCTAGGAGTGCTCGCGGTGCTGGGCGCCTTTCTGATCCTCATCCACCTGGGGTTCGCCAGCGCCACCGCGCTGACCTCGGCGCTGCTGCCGATTTTGATCGCCGTGCTGCAAACCCTGCCGGGCGACTTCAGCCGCATCGGCATGACCATGTTGCTCGGCTTTGTGGTCAGCTTTGGCTTCATCTTGCCGATCAACGCCCCGCAGAACATGGTCTGCTTGGGCACCGACACGTTCACGCCGCGCCAGTTTGCCCGGGTCGGCCTGTGGGTCACGGCGATAGGCTATGCGATGCTGCTGGTGTTCGCCAGCACCTACTGGTCCTGGCTGGGCTGGATGTAAACCCGAGCAGGGTCGTGCTCGCAGCCGACGCTTCACGCGTATTGGCTATGATGACCCTGCAATAACTCAAGCTCACTCAGCATTACACGGAGGCATGTATGAAAGCTGCTGTTGTTGCCCAAGGGCGTCGCGTCGAGGTCGTGGACAAAACCCTGCGCCCGCTCAAACACGGTGAAGCACTGCTGAAAATGCAGTGCTGCGGCGTTTGCCACACCGACCTGCACGTCAAGAACGGCGATTTCGGTGACAAGACCGGGGTGATCCTCGGCCATGAAGGCATCGGTATCGTTCAGGAAGTCGGCCCCGGCGTGACCTCGCTCAAGCCAGGCGACCGCGCCAGCGTGGCCTGGTTCTTCCAAGGCTGCGGCCACTGCGAGTACTGCAATAGCGGTAACGAGACGCTTTGTCGCGAGGTGAAGAACTCCGGGTATACCGTCGACGGAGGGATGGCCGAGTCGTGCATCGTGGTGGCCGATTACTCGGTCAAAGTGCCGGATGGGCTGAACTCTGCCGCCGCCAGTAGCATTACTTGCGCAGGTGTCACCACCTACAAGGCGGTGAAGATCTCCAACATCCGCCCCGGTCAATGGATCGCCATCTACGGCCTCGGCGGGCTGGGTAACCTGGCCCTGCAGTATGCCAAGAACGTGTTCAACGCCAAGGTCATTGCTATTGATGTCAACGATGAGCAACTGCGCTTTGCCAGCGAGATGGGCGCGGATCTGGTGATCAACTCACATAGCGAGGATGCCGCGAAAATCATCCAGGAGAAGACCGGCGGCGCCCACTCTGCGGTGGTCACGGCGGTGGCCAAAGCGGCGTTCAACTCCGCGGTCGATGCCCTGCGTGCCGGTGGCCGCCTGGTCGCGGTAGGCTTGCCGCCAGAAGCCATGAGCCTGGACATTCCACGGCTGGTGCTCGATGGCATCGAAGTGGTCGGCTCGTTGGTTGGCACGCGACAAGACTTGCACGAGGCGTTCGAGTTCGCCGCGCAAGGCAAGGTCGTGCCCAAGGTGACCCTGCGCCCGGTCGAAGACATCAATCAGATTTTCGACGAGATGCAAGAAGGCAGGATCAAAGGCCGCATGGTGATCGACTTCAGTCGCTGAACATGCCCTCAACTCGGCATGGGTCAGCCAGCCTATGCCGAGGTATCGCCCGTGGCGCTACATGAACAAATCTCCATGTGCCCGGTGAAGCTACTGATAGCGGGCAGAGCGGGCTGGGGCTCTCGGCATACTCCATTCGGGTACTGACTTTGAATGCCTGCCCCTGTCCCACGCCATCGACCCTTCAGCACATAAGCGAAGCGGACATTGTTGTCATTGACGGTGAGCCCTGGGGTGATCCACCCCTCCCTTCCCAACTCCGTAAATCCCTATTGGGTGCTATTGCCATGCGCTGCGTTGCTTGGGTGAATGGTGGCAATCACCGCTACAACCTTCAAAAAATACCTTTGACTGTCCGCTATCGACCCATAGCTGCCCGTCAGCATGGGCACCTAACGGCCAGGGGCGGACGCTCACGATGGCCAGAATTTGAGGGTAGGAGGAACCCACGAAACTAAAAGCTATTCAACTTAACGCCTCGCAGACGTTGCGAGGCAAGACATGCATATCCGCTTGAATCGTTACCCGAACAAGGTCGAATTGATCTACACGGACGCTCACAGGCCTAATGGCCTCGATCACCTCAAGGAACAGAGCCCTATGTATGCCCGCTTTATCTTGGTCACGGTCGCCCTCATCCTCAGCGGATGCACAGCCAACCAGTACGACAACAGCAAACCCCTGGACCCAACTCAAGCCGTCATAGTTGGCCGCATCGCCGAAGGTTTCCTCACGCAACCGCACGGTCTGCAGATAGACATCCAACGTCAGGGCGAGCCCGCCACACGTATCCAGCTCAGGACCCTCGGGAACAACAAAGACGTCCACGGCCGTTTCGTTCTGGGCGAACACTTCATGTACCAGGTCCCACCAGGTACCTATGAAGTCACCGGTTGGCAGTACCAGTACTACGCTGGCAAGTCGATGGCCAGGCGCGCCGCCGACCATTTCACTGTCAAGGCTGGAGAAGTAGCCTACATCGGCAACTACACCGCTAATTCCCTGAGCTACTGTCTGACCCGCAACAGCCAGTTGGAGACGGCCGTGGAGACTTTGGTGAAGAAGTTCCCGATACTCAAAGACCGCCCCATCAACAACGTCGCCGAGAGCGCCCCCTTCGCCCCCTGGCCAACGTCTGATGCCCGTGACAATGGCAAAGGCCTCTGCAACTTCTGATCGAGTATCCCCCCACGATGATCAAGCACTTCCTGGCCGTTGTAGCGGTCGCCACCTCCCTCCTCCTCGCCGGCTGCAGCACTTCCACCTTGGAGGGGCGCCCATTCTTCGACACACTCGAAGCGCCACGCGCCGACCAGGCCACCCTGTACTTCTACCGAGTCATGCCCACCATCGCAGCCAAGGTCCCGGCAACCATCACCGTCAACGGCAACACCGCCGGCGAACTGCTAGGTGGAAGCTATTTCGTCACCCACCTGCCAGCTGGCAAGTACCACATCGAGTCGTCAACCTCGCCCCTGCTTGCAAGCCGGGACAATAGCGCTTTCGATCTGCAGGTTGAGAGTGGCAAGACCTACTTCATCGCCGACCAGGAAGACACCGAGCCCTTCAAAGCCGACGGCCAGTTGCTTGGATTGGAGTCCCACGCCAACTATCAGCTTAGCCCGTTCTATTTCCGTTACGCCCTGGTAACCCAAGATGAAGCACTGCGCGCGCTTAAGTGGTGTCAGAAAAGTACACCGGTGCGCTGAGGTTGAAACCCGGGCTACTACAGCGAACGGATGGAACTCAGATAGTCTCCGGTGGCAGGCCCAAGAAATTGGGTCTTTAGGCCGCAACATGAGCGTCTGCTATGGGTCGATTGCGGACATTGCTAAACCACCAGAGCGCGTCTTGAAAAAAACAAGTGACGCCAGACAGAAAAGGATGGCTTCTTTTCAACCCAGTGCTGCGGCGAATGCTTCAGGCGCTCCTCTGCCAGAGCACCAAGGGCCACACACACAGGCGCGATTCAAGCTGAGCTGCCCTTTTGAGACTGAGGTATCTCGCCCCTGCTAGCGACTCCGCTGCCGGTGCGATAAAACCGAGCCCTCTACATTCCCTTTAGCGCATGCCAACGCCAGCCTAACTGATCATGGTGAAGACCAGTTACCAGCTGGATTCTGCCATGACGCTTTCTCCCTACCCCTTACTCATAGTCTGCTTGGTTGCCCTCACGGCCGCCGCTCAGGACGTGCGCGAGCGCTCGGATCTTGGATTGATGAAGCGGCAGATCGATGCCATCGAGCTGTTGGCTGATCGAGCACACAGCAGCGCAACCGGCACTGACCGAGTTCGTTATCGCTTCGACTATCCCAGGTTAACGGCAGACTTGGAGCGCGTCCGGCACGGCATCAGCAACTACCTATCCCCCTCACGTGCGCAGCCAGCTGACCTGGTCGAGCTGACTGTTGATTACCGTGCTGAAGCGCCGCACTCGAGCCCTTCCGATGAGCATGACTGACGCCCAACTCAGCGCGTTCTCTGCCGTTGCCGGGTTCACCCCGCAGCTCAGTTCCGTGCTGTGGCGCTCATCGGTGTTAGTGCTCGCATTGCTCTGGTGCGCCTGGGCGCTGCGGACCGGTTACCGCGGCTGGGCGGCCGGCAACCTCAATTTCGGCGCGCTGGGCGGTAGCACGCTGCGGCTGGCCCTCGCCCTGATCGTGCTGATGTTTTTCATGCTGTCGTAACCAGGAGACCTTGCCATGAAACTCTCCCACCATTGCCACCGCCCGCTTCTCCTGCTGCGGCATGCCTGTTCAAAAGCACTGTTCGGCGGTGTGGTTTTGCTGAGCTCGACGTTCGCCTGGGCCGACCTGCCGACCATGGAGGCACCTTCTCGCGGCGAGGGCTCGGGCTTGATCGACACCATCAAGAACTACGCCTACGACGGCGGCATCCTGCTCGGCCTGTTGATCGCCACTCTCGCCTTCCTCGGCGTGGCCTGGCATTCGCTCACCGTCTACGCCGATGTGCAGAACCAGCGCAAGACCTGGAAGGATCTCGGCGCGGTGGTCGGCGTCGGCGCACTGCTGGTGGTGGTGATCCTGTGGTTCCTCACCAAAGCCGCGACGATTCTTTGAGCTCCTTATGTCCGCCCCCCCTGCCACGCTGCCTGACGGCACGCTGACCTTCCTGCCGGAGCGCCTTAACCGTGACCCGGCCGTCCTGCGCGGCCTCACCAACGACGAGATGTGGGTCGCCCTGATCGTCGGTGCCGCGCTGGGCGTGATCCTCGGTGCGCCGCTGGCGGTGGCCATCGCCTCCATAGCGACTCTACCCACCTGCATGTTCTTGTGCATGGCATTGGTGCTGCTCGGCGGCGGCAAGCTGCTGCGCCGGGCCAAGCGCGCCCGCCCGGAAACCTGGTTGTACCGGCGCCTGCAGTGGCACCTGGCAGTGCACTGGGGCATCGGTTCGCACCAACTGATCCTGCATTCGGGGCCATGGACCGTGCGCCGGACTCGCCGGCATAGGAGGGCCAACCCATGAGCCGTTTTCGCAACAAAGTGGATGCGCAGCAAGCGCACATCTTCAGCCTGCGTTTGGCCGTGGCCATCCTGGCGCTGCTGTGCGGTGGGCTATGGTACGGCTGGCAGGCCGCGCCCTCCGAGCTCACCATTCACGTACCGCCTGATCTGCGCTCAGGCAGCACGCGCAAGTGGTGGGATGTACCACCGGAAAACATCTACGCCTTCGCCCTGTACATCTTCGGGCAACTCAACCGCTGGCCCACCGACGGTGAGGTTGATTACCACCGCGCCATCTTTGCCCTGCAGCCCTACCTGACTCCAGCCTGCAAGACGTTCTTCGACGGCGACTTCGAATACCGCAAGGCCGCCGGCGAACTGCGTGGCCGGGTGCGCGGGGTGTATGAGGTGCTGGGCCGCGGCTACAGCGATGACCCCGACCTGCGGGTGAAGCAGCTGGATAAGCACAGCTGGCTGGTCAAGCTCGACCTCAACGCCGACGAATACTACGCCGCCGAGCCGGTGAAGCGCGTGGTGGTGCGCTATCCGCTGCGGGTGGTGCGCTTCGACGTCGACCCCGAGCGCAACAAATGGGGCTTGGCCCTCGACTGTTACGTAGGTACACCGCAGAAGCTGACGCTGCCGGGAGGTGCGTGATGATGCGTGTCTTGATCCTGATTCTGGTGATGGCCAGCGGCTGGTGTTCAGCGGTCGGCGCCGTCGAGGTCAAATACTGGGACCGCCTGCCATTGGCCGTTCCGCTCACGGTGGGCCAGGAGCGAGTCCTGATGCTGGATGAGGACGTTCGCGTCGGGCTGCCCACTGCGATCGCCGGCAAACTGCGTGTGCAGTCGGTCGGCGGGACGGTATATCTACGCGCCGCCGAAGCGCTCCCCCCTACCCGGCTGCAGCTGCAGTCGGTGAAGACGGGCGACATCATCCTGATCGATATCGAGGCGCTCGAGGGCAGCGAGTCACTGGAGCCGGTCAAGATCGTGGCCCAGGCTCAGGCGCCGGACTCGAAGCCCGAGAAGGATGCAGCACCCGCCGCGACGCCGGTAGCGGTGGTGCTTACTCGTTATGCCGCGCAGAACCTCTATGCGCCTCTGCGTACCGTGGCGCCATTGCCTGGCGTACGGCGTGTGCCGCTAACCGACTCCATCGCATTCAGCACCTTGCTTCCCACCGAGCGGGTTTCGATCAAGGCGCTTGCTGCGTGGCGGTTGGGCGATTACTGGGTAACGGCGGTGAAGATCGTCAATCGTGGCCCCGGCAAAGTGGCGCTGGACCCGCGTCACCTGCAGGCCACGCTGTATGCCGCAACGTTCCAGCACGCAGACCTTGGCCTCGCCGGCACGCCTGAAGACACCACCGTGGCCTACCTCGTCACCCGCGGAAGCGACCTGAAGCACGCGCTGCTATTACCCCCGCCAAAACCGGAGGCTGACGACCATGAAAGCTAACGGCCTGCTGAAGTGGTTGGTGCCCGGGGTCCTGCTGGGCATCGGGCTGATCATCTTCAAATCCTGGATGGCTGCTCCGGACGGCCAGCCCGCGCACGATCCGGACAAAACTACGCTCAGCGCGGAACAGGCCAAGGCCCTGGGCATCGCGGGCGATACCCCGCGCGACACCGTGGCTACGCTGATTGGCCAGGTCAAGGCGATGCGTAGCGAGATGCAGACGCTGAAGAAAGGCAACGATGCGCTGCAAACCGAAAACAACCGGCTGCGCTCGCGCGAAGGCAATATCGACACGCGCATACAGAGCACTTTGAGCAGCGTCACCCAACAGGTCACCCAACAGGTCACCGAGCAGCGCCAGCAGGCCAACGATGCGCGGCAGAAGGCTGAGCAGCAGCACCGCGAAACCCAGGGCCTGCTGTCCAGGCTCAAGGACCAGCTCACCAACAAGCCGGCCGCGAAGTCGGATCTCCCCGCAGGTTTCGGGCTTGAGCCCGGCGACGAGCAACAGCTTTCTGGTGCGCAATCAGCGCCTGATGCAGTGCAGTGGATCGAGCCGTCGAATGCGCGTGCCGGCCAGGACGACGCCAGCAAAGCTGAAGGTCCTCTGTCTTCACTGACGTCGACGTTCAAGGACCTGCACGGTCTGGACAGCAACGCCATCGATCGTGGCCAGGACCGTTTGCGTGCCGCTGCCAAAGGCGAGCGTGACCTGGAGAACACCCAGGACCGAACCGAGGGCGCCAAACCCGTTTACACCCTCCCCGAGAACTCGACGCTGATGGGCTCGATCGCCATGACCGCGCTGATTGGCCGGGTACCGGTGGACGGTACCGTGAACGACCCTTATCCATTCAAGGTGCTTGTGGGCCCGGACAACCTCACCGCCAACGGCATCGACCTGCCGGATGTGGTCGGCGCGGTCATGAGCGGCACCGCCGCTGGCGACTGGACGCTGTCCTGCGTACGCGGCCAGGTTGAGTCCATCACCTTCGTCTTCAGTGACGGTACGGTCCGCACAGTGCCACAGCCGCAGAAGGTCGTCAGCCGCAATCGCAGCAGCGCCCAGACCTCGGACACCGAGAAGATCCGTGGCGGGCTGGGCTATATCTCCGATCCCTACGGCATTCCCTGCATTTCCGGGGAGCGCCGCTCCAACGCCCAGCAATACTTGGGCAGCCAGAGCCTGATCACCGCAGCGGGGGCCGGCTTCGCCGCAGCCCTGGGCAGCGAGCAGACCAACACCTCGTTCATCAACTCGGCCGGCGGCAGCCTGGGCTTGACCCAGAACAGCGGCAACAGTGCGCTGAACTCGGTTATCAGCGGTGGCATTGGCGATATCCGTGAGTGGATCAACAAGCTCTATGGCGAAGCCTTTGCCGCCATCTACGTGCCGCCCGGGGCCAAGGTGGCCCTGCACCTGGATCACGAGATCAGCATCGACTACGAGCCGAAAGGCCGGAGAGTGAACCATGAAAACCCATCCGTCTCGGTACTGGATCTGGATTAGTCTACTGCTCGCCCTGCACCTGAGCGGCTGCTCCACCAGCAAGGAGGAAATGCTGCCCCATGGCGATCAAACCATGCTGGACATCTGGAACGGCGGCGGCTCCGTCGGTTCCCAGCAGCAGTTGCAGGAAGCGCGTGGCGAACTGCGCCGTCCAGTACTCGACCCTGAGCGCCTGATAAGCGACCAAAGCGCTCACACGCGCACTGCCGCCAACGAGATCCGCGCCCAGTTCCCGCGCCTGCCCAACCCGGACCTGGTCATGTACGTGTACCCGCACCTGGCCGGTACCCAGCAGACCCCGGTGCCAGGCTACTCGACCGTGTTTCCGCTGTACGAGAAGGTCCAGTACGCGCTGCCCGGCGAACGCCTGGACGATCTGTGATGGCCGATGACGCAAGTCACGACCCGCCACGCTGGAAGCCCTGGCGCGCGGAACAGCGCCGGCGCGCGACGCTTGCCGACGATGCCGCCCAGTATGCGCACCATCCCAGCTTCACCGATCACCTGCCCTGGGTTGAATACCTTGAGGAGGAGCAGTGCTTTCTGCTCGACGACAACCGCTCCGTGGGCGCGGTCTTCGAGCTGCAGCCGATCGGTACCGAGGGTCGTGAGCTCGAGTGGCTGATGGCGGCCCGCGACGCCCTGGAAGATGCGCTGCAGGATAGCTTCGACGAACTGGACCAGGCGCCCTGGGTGGTGCAGTTCTTTTGCCAGGACGACAGTGACTTTGCCCCGTACCTCGAACGCCTGGAGCGCTATATCGCGCCGAGGGTACGCGGCACACCGTTTACCCAAGCTTTCCTCGCTTCGATGCGACGTCACCTCGACGCCATAGCTAAACCGGGCGGGCTGTTCGACGACCATGTCGTGTCCCACCTGCCCTGGCGCGGCAGCAATCGGCGGATTCGCCTGGTGGTCTACCGCTGGCTCGGGGACCAGGGGGACGACGACGGGCAGAGCCCGATTCAACTGCTGAGCCGCACCTGCGACCGCCTGGTGGCCTCGCTGCAGGCCTGCGGCGTCTGCCCTCGCCGGTTGACTGGACGCGACTTCTACGCTTGGTTGCTGCCCTGGTTCAACCCGTCCCCCGCCCTCACCGATGAGTCCCCCGCGGCGTTCTATCGACGCGTGCCCTATCCAGAGACGAACGACGGCGAGGAGCTGCCGCTGCCATTCGACCACGATTTTGCCGAGCGACTGTTCTTCCAGGAGCCGCGCTCCGATAGCGAACAGGGCCTGTGGTACTTCGATCAACAGCCCCATGCGGTGATGGTGGTCGACAAGCTGCGCAGGCCGCCACATATCGGCCAGCTGACCGGCGAAACGCGTAAAGGCGAGGCGTTGAATGCCTTGTTCGATCAGTTGCCCGAGCAGGCGGTCATGAGCCTGACCCTGGTGATCACGCCTCAGGATGTACTCGAGGAGCAGCTCAACCGTCTGGCGCGAAAAGCCATCGGCGAGAACCTCGCCTCGACCCAGACCCGCCAGGACGTTGAAGAAGCGCGCGCGCTGATTGGGCGCCAGCACAAGCTGTATCGCGGCACCTTGGCAGTGTACTTGCGCGGTGCGGATGAACAACAGCTGCGCCAGCGCTCGGTCCAGGCCGCCAACGTACTGCTCGGGGCCGGCCTGCAGCCGGTGCGCGAGGGCGATGAAGTGGCTTCATGCAACAGCTACCTACGCTGGTTGCCGATGGTCTACAACCCGGCACGAGACACACGCAACTGGTACACCCGCCTGTTGTTCGCCCAGCACATCGCCAACCTGTTGCCGCTCTGGGGCCGCAGCATCGGTACCGGCAATCCGGGCATCACGTTCTTCAACCGTGGGGGTGCACCGCTGTCGTTTGACCCATTGTCCCGTATCGACCGCTCCATGAATGGCCACCTGCTGCTGTTCGGGCCGACCGGCGCCGGCAAGTCGGCCACCTTGGTTTCGATCCTGATGCAGGTCATGGCCGTGTACCGGCCTCGGCTGTTCATCGTCGAAGCGGGCAACTCCTTTGGCCTGCAGGGCGACTACTTCGCCACGCTCGGGTTGTCCGTCAACAAGGTGCAACTCAAACCCGGCAGTGGTTTGAGCCTGGCGCCGTTCGCCGATGCTCGTCGGCTGATCGAGCATCCGGACCAGGTCGCCAGCCTGTCGACCGAAGACCTGGAGGAAACCGCGCCGGACAGTGATGAACAGCGCGATGTGCTGGGCGAATTGGAGATCACCGCACGGCTGATGATCACCGGTGGTGAAGCGAAGGAAGAGGCACGCCTGACCCGCGCGGACCGCAGCCTGATTCGCGAGTGCATCCTCGATGCCGCCCAGCACTGCGCCGCGACCGACCAACAGGTGCTCACGCGGCATGTGCGCGATGCCCTGCGCCAGGTCGCCAGCGACGCCCATTTGCCTGACAAACGCCGGGAGCGCGCCCAGGAGATGGCCGAGTCCATCGACCTGTTCTGCCAAGGTTTTGAGGGCGCCCTGTTTGACCGGTCCGGCACGCCCTGGCCAGAGAGCGATGTGACGATTGTCGACCTCGCCACCTACGCCCGTGAGGGCTACGAAGCGCAGATGTCGATCAGCTACATCAGCCTGATGAGCACGGTGAACAACCTCGCCGAGCGCGACCAGTACCTCGGGCGGCCGATCATCATGGTCACCGATGAGGGCCACATCATCACCAAGAACCCGTTGCTCGCCCCCTTTGTGGTCAAGGGCACGAAGATGTGGCGGAAGCTGGGCGCCTGGTTCTGGCTGGCAACGCAGAACCTGGCCGACTTCCCCGACGCGGCGCAGACCATGCTCAACATGATCGAGTGGTGGATCTGCCTGAACATGCCGCCGGCGGAAATCGAGGAAATCGCTCGCTTCAAGAAACTCACGCCGGCTCAGAAGGCGCTGCTGCTCTCCGCGAGCAAGGCTTCGGGCAAGTACACAGAGGGCGTGGTCCTGTCGAAGAACCTGGAGACACTGTTCCGCGCAGTGCCGCCGAGCCTGTACCTCGCTCTGGCCATGACCGAACCCGAGGAAAAGGCCCAGCGCTGGCGATTGATGGAAGAGCACCAGCAGTCCGAGCTGGAGGCCGCCCTGCAGGTCGCGACGGACATCGATCGCCTGCGCGGCATGTAGTGACCGATACCTCCAGGACTGTTCGCAATCCCTTAGTTCAGCAAAAAATCGAAAAGAGCACATTTGTACTCTTTCGCTATTTTGCCTGACTCGCTCTGCCAAATCAGCCCGCCAGACGAAATCGATAAACCCAGGCTCAGTTTGTCTCCCCTCCTCCAGCACCGGATCCGGGATGCTGAGACTTGGCGCATGGACGCACACCGCTGCCACCTGCCGAGCGTTGCCCATGAACGTGACCGCCTCCACCCGCTGCAGATCACCGATGCCCAAGAAGACTGGTCGAAGTCGTGCATTCATTGCGGCGATTCTGCTCATCACTACCGAGCAGTGCCTGGCACTGACCACCTCAACCATCATCGCCTCCGTCACTTCGCTGCAGTGCCTGGAGTACCGGATCGTCGGGATCTGCTACTGGCTGCTGTGCACACCGTTCGGCTGCACGGTGCGCACCTCGCCGAAGATTCGTCATTTCATTCCCGAGCTAGTGGTGTCGAGCTACGCCGACACCGGCGCCAACCCCTGGAGCGAGATGTCGGCACTGTCGACACCGACGCCAGCGTCACAAGGAGGTGGCAACCTGATCACACCGTCACCGCAGCGCGATAACCTGCCACGGTTCAAGAATGTCGACGGCATCGGGCACCCCGGCGGGGCTGCCCTTACCGCCCTGGCGCATACGTTCGGCTATGCGTGCCCAAGCGGTGCCGTGCCGTTTGCGCCCTACTACCTCAGTACCCTCGACCCGCTGGCGTGGCGCCAGGCCATTCCCGAATCCGTCTACCCGCAGGCACTGGTGCCGGGAATGCGCGAGATCGGCAACCAGGCACTCGGCGACATGTGGGGTAGTGTCTATCCACGCCACGGATTTCTGGTGCAGCCCGATGATTTCAAGGCCGGTGCCGTGATGGCTCAGCGCGCCAGCGACTTCATCACCCGCGCTGGCCAGCCGCATGTGTACCTGCCGCTGCAGCCGATGCCTGCGCCCGGCTATTGGCCGCCGCAGCCGGTACTGGAGAACAACGTCAACAACCACCGCTGGCAACTGCTCACACCGGTGATCCAGAACACCTGCGCCATCTTCCCCGGTCCGACGATCCAGAGCGGCGACGGCGCCTATGCCTGGTCGCTGTGGCGGCCCTACCGCTGCTGCCAGCGCATGGGCCAGACCTTCCTGTTCAGCATCGATTTTGACGGAGGCCAATGATGAAGACCCTCTCGCTCGGCCTGCTGTGCTTCCTCGTCTATGCCGTGGGCCACGCCGCCGAGAACGGCTACCACCTTGGTGACCAGGCTCCGGTGCTGGACGATCGGGTGATGTACACCATCGGCGGCGGTTCAGCGGCAGGAGCGCCCTCCTCGCTCTACCGACCCAATGGCCTTGGCGTGGGCATGTCTTGGCGCGCCAACATGATGTGCGGAAACATGAACCTCTCGAACACCCTGCAGAACCAGCTCAATGGCGCTACCCAGGGTTTCCAGCAGATCATGGGCAACGTCATTCAGAACGCCACACAGGCGGTGATGTCGCTGCCGGCGATGATCATCCAGCGGGCCAACCCCGGGCTGTATGAGCTGCTGAGCAATGGCGTTCTGCAGGGGCGGATCGACTTCGGCCGCTCCAAGCTCACCTGTCAGGCAATGGCGGCGAAGATGGCCGACAAGGTCGACCAAGCCGGCTGGGGCGCGCTGGCGCAGAACCAGGAGATGCAGCACAACCTCGAGCAGTCCGGCGGTGACGCTGTGAGGGCGGTGAAGGACACCGAAGCGAACAACGGCAACAACGGCGTCAGTTGGGTCGGCGGGCAGAAAGCCGGTGGCAACGGCCAGCAACCCATCCGGGTGACGTCGGATGTGGTTAAAGCCGGCTACAACCTGCTGCACAACCGGGCGGTCGAGGACACCTCAGCACTGGGCTCGAGTTGCCAGAATGGCGCCATCTGCCAAGCCTGGTCGAGTCCCGAGGAGGCCTCCGAGTGGGCGACGCGTGTGCTCGGGGAAACCGAGGTTCAGACCTGCGACGACTGCGAGACGCTGCGGGTAACCGCCGGTACCGGCCTGTCACCGCTGATCCAGGAAACCTACACGGAAAACCTTGAAGGCTTGCAACGCATGGTCTCGGGTGCCGAGCAGCCGACGCCGGAGCACCTGGGTAAAGTCTCCAGCCCGTTGCTGCAGGTCTCCCGAGGTGTCATCGAGGGGCTGCGCGACGACCCCGACCAGAACCTGCTGGCCCGACGCCTGGCCAGCGAAACCGCGCTATCGAGCGTGATCTACAAGGCGATGCTGCTGCAGCGCACGCTGTTTGCCGGCAGCCATGAGCCCAATGTGGCCTCGGCGCAGCCCGCCACCACTGCCCTCAACGGCAACGTCGAAACCCTCGAGCGCGAGATCCGCCTGCTGCAAACCGAGCTGCAGGTACGCCAGGCGCTGGCCACCAATACCGCCAGCCTTGTCCTCGATCGCCACGCCGGCGGTGCAGACGCCTCGCGTAGCATCGATCAGCGCGATCCGGAGCCGGACCGTTTGCGCCGAGCCGAACAGGAGAGGAGCACGCCATGATCTTGGTTTCGGTGAGATCCACGCTCGCACGTGTGCTGATGATCCTCGGCGCCATGCTGGGCATGTTGCTGATTGCTTGGATGGCGCTGCACCTGTCCGTGACCCAGTTGAATTGGCTCGAACCGGCACGAGGGACAACAGCCTACTTCGCGTGCTGGCGCACGCTCTTGTACACCCTGATTATTGCCGGTTGGGCCGCAGCGTTGCGCAGGCGGCCCACGCCTGCAGATCAACAACGGCTGAAGCGCCTGGGATTGATCGGCTTCAGCTCGATCATCCTGGTCGAACTGTCTCGCGTGTGAGGTGCAGACATGAACATGAGCACCAACAGCTACCTTGAGTACTACCTGTCGCTGCTGGCCTGGATCATCAATAACGGCATCTGGAACACGCTGGCAGACACCGGGCTGTTCGCCGCGCCCTTCGGTGCAATCATCCTGCAGGAATGGCTGTCGGCCCGCCAACAGGGTGCCGACGAGGGCAACAAGGGGCTGTTGTCGATCCCTCGCGTCGAGAACCGGCTGTGGATGAGCTACGTGGTCATTCTGTTTGGCTGCATGCCGTTCTTTCCGCTGAACCTGTCCTCCGTGAGCTTTGACGATGCGGCGAGCCAGCGCTGCGGGATTTCCATGGCCAAACCTGCGGATACGGCCTGGGGCACAACCTTCAACACCATCGGCGAGAAATCCGCGAACGTGCCCGTGTGGTGGTTCCTGGTGCATGCCATGAGCAAAGGCATCACCGCCGCCGCGACCGCATCGATCCCCTGCGCACCTGACATCCGTGCGATGCGCATGGAGATCGACAGCTCGCGGATCAATGACCAAGTGTTGCTGCAGGAGGTCGCCGACTTCACCCGGGACTGCTACGGCTTTTCGCGCTCGCGGCTGTTTACCAATCGACCCGAACTGGACGAAGCTCAGAGCTACGACGCGTCCTGGATTGGCTCGACCTACCTCCTCAACACACCGGGCTACTACGATACCGATCGCTCGCGAATGCCCAGGGTCGATTGGCCATACGACGAGACGAGAGATACCTCGCTGCCCCAGCTCGACAACGGTGCCGGTTACCCCGCCTGCAAACAGTGGTGGAGCGATGGCACCATCGGATTACGTGATCGCCTGGTGGCCGAGGTCGATCCATCGTTGATATCGCAGTTGCGGGGCTGGCTGACTGGGCGCACCACCACCGAGATCGAAGACGCTACCTTGCGAGAGCTGGTGAGTCCGCGGCAGCAATCGTTGAGCATGGCGCCCGGGCAAGTGTTCCAGGACTACGGCAGCAGTGCCAGGGGCGGCTCACTGACGCAAGGGCTCAACAACCTGGCCACCAACACCGGCCTGGCCCTGGGCTCGTTCAGCAATTTCCCGGCGATGAATGCCTTGCGTACCGCCCTACCTATGGTTCAAGCCTTCCTGATCATGGGCACGATCATCAGTTTGCCGCTGGTGCTGCTGATCAGCACCTACCAGTTGAAAGCGCTTATGACGATCACGTTCGCGCTGTTCACCCTACATATGCTGACGTTCTGGTGGGAGCTTGCGCGGTGGGTCGATTCGAGCATGCTGGAAACGCTATACAACCAAGTCTCCGCCACAGACCAGGGACTGTTGTCGTTGCCGACGGCAGGCTTCATGGACGGAACAGTCACCGCGCAGATAATCGAGTACGTCATGGGGGCAATGTTCATTGTATTGCCTGCATTGTTCGTGGGCACTTTAAGCTGGGCAGGTTATGCCGTGGGTAACGGGATCCAGAGTATGTTGGCAAGTGGCGGTAAGAATGCAACCGACGCTGCAAGCAAAGGCACAGCGCAATTGACTAGTGCCGGCAAAAAATCAATCAGGTGACTTAAAGTCACCTATGTAATGGCCGTTGCTATCATAATCGCCAATATAGAGGTCAGCACCCAGAGAGTCTGGGACTGATTCTTCTCGACTCGCCAATGGTTCGCCGTTCTCCCACCAGCTTCGAACCAAAGCAACTGCCAGGCTGGTAATGATCAGCAAAGCAAAGGCGAGAGCTACTGCAGCAAGGCCAATCAAGCAAAGTAGTCTAACATCTGCCGTAACCCAAAATTTTCTATGCGGTAATTGAGTCGAACTCTGAGCGCTTACTAATTTGGATGCCAAATTTCGCCAGGCTGTTCCAAGGCTAGAACCTAAAAGGCCCGGAACTGAATGAGGACGGATTTTGGTACTCATGTTACACCTCCACAGGCCGGTAGCCCGTTGGATCCAAGATTCAAGTTTACTCCTTTCAGTCCCGCGAACAGTACCGCTCATCGTTCAGCAGCGGACTGAAACATCGCCATGGAACTATGCGGACACGGATCCTGACTCTGCACCTGCCCCGCCGTTGACCGAAGCCAGCCGGCCTGATATTGAGTAAGTGCAATCGCTGGTTATCCAGCATCCCAGGTAGCCGTAACCTTTGAGGCTACGTCACGTTTGTGATGGTTATCCCCAAATGCGATTCGCGTTCGGCAGCTCGCATGGTCACCGTTCCCCGGTGATGAACGCCTTCCAATCCCCCCATAGCTCATTGAGCCTGCGTCTTCGACGCCCCCAAACCCAATCCATACCAGTGCTGGGAATTCTCCCGCATGGGTGGCATTCCTCCGCACCTTCTGGAGGATCTCATCATGCTGCGTTTCACAGGCACTGAACTTCACGCCGTATTGGCAGAGGCCGGCATCAACGGTTGCAGAGTGATATTGGTCAAAGACCACGGCGTCTACCTCATGTCAGAGGTTGGCGAAAGCAAACCAGATGGCGGTGGACGTAAACGCGTGGCCTATGCCACCGGTTGCAACCCTGCCGTCGACGACTTCGACACTTGGTGGAGTCGCGCTCGCGATGAATTCGGCGGCGATGATTTTACTGAGTACTTTGACGTCGATGATCCCGTTCTAGTCAGCCTTCGCGGCACTGCAGGATCGCTGGTGGTGGAGGCCACCTCTACCCATCTGTACCTGGCCGCCGAGGTTGATCCTGCGGGAAAAGCTTGAACGTAAAAGCGAGCACGTCGCGCTTCCCGAGAGGCACCTAGCGGGCCTTTCGGGAGGCATTTCGCACTACGTTCAGACTGAGTGGAGATCGCCGCTGGTCAGGAATTCACGGCCGATAGTCTTCCTTGGAACGCCCTGGATAGACCCGTTCAAAGAGGTCAGGAGCGGAGATTGACCCCACGTTCAGGCGCGTTTTAATGGACGGACGCTCCCTGCACGGCGGGTTGATCGGATCCGGCAAATCCACACCAAACCTCAGAAAGGTGACTCGCAATCTGCTAACCGGAGGCCACCATGCCCAGGATGAACCACCTCTCCACTGCCATTGTGCTGAGCCCAGGTGTCTGGCGGCAGTTCATTGAACCTGCCACAGGCGAGGAGCCGGTTGGACAGTCTGCACTGCGCTTGGCTGGCCTGCTCAATAGCGCGCTGACCTCTGCACCGCTTGCCTTGCACCGTCCTGTAGCACTGCAGCTCGACCTGCAGAGCAACGACACTTCAGTAGTTGCCCATTTGCCGCCGCTTCAGCTGGCTCGCGTCACACCGCGCAGCGGCCCGGCTTTTTTACTCGTCCGACTGCCTGATGAGAGCGCGGTAGACATCGCCGCCCTCTGACCCACTCAGCACCGTCGCAGCCTCCTCTACCCCCATCGGGAACCCTTCCCGGCTGGGCAGCGTTCCCCCTTTCACGACCGGAGAACGCCATGTCCGATATCTATCTGGACGTCACCAACAAGATCGTCAGTGCCCTGAGCCAAGGCGTGATCCCCTGGATCAAACCTTGGACCACCACAGGTTCGAACGCTGACTCTCCATTTCCCATCAACGCCATTACCCGGCGGCCCTACGCCGGCATCAACGTTCCACTGCTGTGGGCTGAGGCTCGCCTGCGAGGGTTCACCCAGGATCGCTGGCTGACCTTCAATCAGGCACGCAAGGCCGGCGGCCATGTGCGCAAGGGCGAGCAATCCACCCTCGCGGTACTGTACAAACCAATGAGCAAGGAGGCGCATGACGAGGACGGCCAGGTCGTTCGTGATGAACAGGGCAACATCAAATTGGTGCAATTCGCACTCCTGCGCACGCACTGCCTATTCAACATCGAGCAGACCGAAGGCTTGCCTGATGAGAAGCCAGCCTCCGCTGAGCACGCCGAGCCCGCAACCTTCATCGATCATGAACCGGCCGAGCAACTGCTGGTCGCCAGCGGGGCGCGCATCGAGCATCGCTACAGCGATGACGTGTTCTATCAGCCGATCCGTGATCTGATCCAACTGCCTACGAAGGCACAGTTCGAAGACGTCGGCAGCTACTACGCAACGGCTCTGCATGAGCTGACGCACTGGTCGGGCCACCGAACTCGTCTGAACCGTGAAGGTATCACCGGCGGGCATGCATTCGGCTCCACGGCTTATGCTTTCGAGGAACTGGTCGCAGAAATGGGCGCCGCGTTTCTCTGCGCACTCACCGGTACCGCAGGCGAGTTGCGTCACGAGGAATACCTAGCGTCCTGGCTGAAAATACTCAAGGAAGACAAACGAGCCATTTTCCGCGCCAGCGGTCAGGCCCGGGAAGCCTCTGAGTACCTGTTGGCCTTGCAGTCTGATCAAGCTCCGGATACGCCAGCTCGTCTCACCGCGTGATTCCACTCATCTAGCAAAAGGCCCCTATCCGGGGCCTTTGTTTTATCTGCTGCGCGGCACCTGCCGCCGTCAGAAAGCCACTGATTACTGCAGCCAGCTCTCGACGGTGTCCGAGCCGTGCTCCTGCTTCCACTGCTTGAGGATCTTGTGGTTGCCGCCCTTGGTTTCCACAACCTCACCGCTCTGTGGATGCTTGTAGCGCTTCACCTCGCGAGGCTTGCGCTGACTGCTGCTGGATGCACTCGCGGTCGGTACACTCAGGCCCTTGGATGGATCCAGAATGCTGATCACCTGGCGCAGGCCCATGCCGTATTGTTCCAGCAACGCTTTGAGTTTCTGTTCAAACTCGATTTCCAGCTTCAAACCGGAGTCGTTTTTCATGGCATCCAGCTGTTGCAGCTGGGCGGCCAGTTGCGCTTCGAGTGCTTTGAACTCGGCAAGTTTGGACATTAATGCTATTCCTAGGCGTGGGACAAGTGCAGGGATAATAACTGAGACTGCGGAGTTAGCCGAGAGTTTACGAAAAGCGCGAGCGTTCTTGCGAGGCGCCGGTTAAAACGACCTCCCTTGGTCGCTCAATCAGACAAGTGCTGACACAGGTGCGCCACAAGTTGCCTCGGGTTTGCGCTGTTTCCGATCTGGAACAAGATATCGCGCTGGCTGCGGGGCAGTTTTTTCGCACAGCGCTTGGCCGCAGATCGGATGGCCGCATCTGTGCCATGGATCCGATCAGCCAATAACACGACCAAAACCGCATCACTCAACGTCATCCGTATCCCTGCTTTAGAAATGATACCGGCCAGTCTACGCCCCGACCAAAAGGTTCGCTATTCCGATCCGCCGCCGATCCCGATGGACCTGGCTTCGAATTATCACATACGCGAAAAAGGCCAAGGCGGTAAAGGGTAACGGCGGCAATGGAAGGGGGCGCAAGGGTAAGAGCTCTATCCGAAAAGGCAAAAGGACCTCCCGAACGAACAGCAGGTCATGCGATGAAACGCTGGTGGCTAACATTTCAAAAAGGTGAGGCGGCAGAGCCCACCCCCACGCCCATCGCCGAGGGCTTCCTGCTCCCGCAATCGGCCGAATCTCTACTCGCCGCCGATCACCGGAGAAAGCTGCTCGGACGCATCTGGCAGTACACGGCCCTCTCCGAAGCGCAGTTTGATCGGCTCTACCTCGAGCCCATCCGCCGCTACGCCAGCTTCGTACAGCAACTTCCGGCCAGCGAAAGCCATCATCACGCCTATCCCGGGGGCATGCTCGATCACGGGTTGGAGCTGGTGGCCTGCAGCTTGAAGCTACGCCAATCCTATCTACTTCCCAGCGGTGCTGCACCGGAAGACCAAGCCGCTCAGGCCGATGCCTGGAGCGCCGCGATTGCCTATGGTTCTCTGCTCCATGATATCGGCAAAATCGCCGTCGACCTGCAGGTGGAGTACCAAAGCGGAGAGCTCTGGCACCCCTGGCACGGACCGCTGAGCCAGCCCTACCGTTTCCGTTACCACCGAGGCCGCGATTACAAGCTGCACGGTGCCGCGGCGGGGTTGCTCTACACGCAGATCCTATCGCCCGCCCTGCTCGGCTGGCTCAGCGATTATCCCGAATTATGGAGTCAATTGCTGTTTCTGCTCTCTGACCACTACGAGCAAGCTGGGACCCTCGGGGAATTAGTGCTGCAGGCTGACCGTGTCTCCACCGCGCAAAACATCGGTGGCAATCCTGCGAAGGCTTTGCAGGCGCCCAAGCACTCCCTGCAGCACCACTTGCTAACGGGACTGCGCCATCTGGTGAAGAACGAGTTCAAGCTCAACCAGCCCGGCGCGGCCGGCTGGCTCACCGAAGACCACCTGTGGCTGGTCAGCAAAACCACGACCGACAAACTACGCGCGCACCTACTGGCTCAGGCTGTGGACGGTATCCCCTCCTCCAACATCGCCTTGTTCGATGAACTGCAGTCACATGGATTGGTGGAAGCGACACCGGAAGGCAAAGCGATTTGGAACGCTGCGGTGACAGACGGTGACTGGCAGCATCGCTTCACCTTCATTCGCCTGCAGCCCAGCCTTATCTGGGCCAATGAGTCCAGGCCAGACTGCTTCAGTGGCACGGTTGAACCGATGATGGACTCAGCCCTGCCGACTGATGACGTCAGGGAGTCTGCCCTAGCCGGGCCGCAGATTGCAGCGGTAAAACAAACGCTCGCCGCTGTGCCGCTGAATCAGGAATTCGACTACCTCGACGACCTGATGGGCATGCTTGAGGACCCGGCCGAGCTTCAGGCTGAACCAACTGCAGCAAGCCTCCGGCCTACCACTTCGCCGGAGCAGGACGCCGCGGGATTAGCCTTTATCGAGTGGCTGCGGGAGGGCATTCGCAGTCATCGCTTAGTGGTCAACGACAGTAAGGCTAAAGTGCATACCGTGGATGGCACATTCTTCCTAGTCACACCGGGCATTTTCCAACGCTATGCTGCTGAGCACCCAGGTTTGGCTGACGCAGGTCCCAAGAGTGACAGTTGGCGGCTCCCCCAACGCCAATTCGAAAAGCTAGATGTCCATGTGAAAAAGCCCAATGGCCAGAACATTTGGACTTGCAACGTACGAGGCCCGCGGAAAACAAGCGCCCTCAACGGCTACATCCTGCGTGATGCGAATTTCCTAGGCCAGCCTCCTCCCTCGGACAACCCGTTCCTTTCGCTCCGACCTCCGCACGCCTGAGTTCCTTGCCTTTCACTTTTTGTAAGCTACATTTTTTGTAAGCACTGCCATGACCCACTCTTCTTGGAAGGGGCGTCCCCCATGATCAAAGAACCACGCGCTCGCTCTGAGCTGCTCAAGACTTTGCTGCTTTGGGGAGGTCGCCTTGGCAATGCCCGAGTGCGTGAACTGCTCGGCATGAAGGTTACCCGGGTTAGCCAGTTGATCAGTGAGTTTCATCAAGCACACCCTGATTGGGTGGAGTGGGATGCGATCTCACGCGGCTATCGAGCCACACCAGCCCTTTACCGCAGTAGTTTCGATTCAGCGGCGACACTGAGCCAATATCTGTCGCTTGTAGGCATCCCTCACGCGAAAGGCGAAACGGTCAGCGAGCGAGCTCTGTGGAACGCGTTTCCTGATCTTTCTGTACCCACGGCTCGTATTTTTGCTCAAATCACCGAGTCCATTGAGTTGTCCAGGCAACTGCAGATCAATTACCGGTCCATGAACAATCCACGACCGCACTCACGCGTGATTTCACCCCACAGCGTCGTACGTGCTGGCCGCCGTTGGCATGTCCGCGCCTTCTGTTCAAGCAGGCAAGATTTCCGCGATTTCGCCCTGGGTCGGATCGATTCGCCCACCCTGCTCAGCGCACCCAGTGCGCGGTTGGCCGATGAAGATATTGCCTGGCACACGATTCTCGAAATCCGCCTGATTGCTCATCCAGCAATGGATCAGGATCAGCAGGACATGATTCGCTTCGAATACTTCGCGAATGCCGCCGCTCGAGTTGAGCGCTGTCGCGCCGCGATGGCGACGTATTTCATTCAAGATCTACGGGCGGCCACTGATCCTGCCAAGCAGTTGCCCCCCGAGTACCAGCTAGCGGTGGAGAACATGGAGGAGTTGCGACCATGGCTGTTCACGGTTTAGATGATGGTGGGTTAAAGCTATTCGAAAAAATACCAGACCGGCTCTTCAGTCCACTGGCCTCACCCAATCGACATCATTTCTGGGCACTACTCTGCCACCTCTACCGCCGCCGCTTTGGACCCGATGCGCCGCTTCCACCTAGCCATGGTTTTGTGCAGCGCGAACTCCTCCAAGAGATTGAGGATCACATCCGCTTTGCTCCGAAATGGCAACCAGAAGATGAGGAAGAGCCTAATCTAAGCCTGGAGCAACGAGCCTCCAACTATTTTCGCCGACTGTTGCAAGCTGGCTGGTTGCGAACCGAGAAGTATGGTCTGACACAAACTGTATCGATGGCGCCCGCCGTCAATCAGATGCTCAGTCTGCTCATCGATTATGCCGAGAAAGATCCCGTATTTGTCTCTGGGAAGATTAGCGCCATTGACGCATTGATTACGAACGTTCTGCGAGAAAATGGCGCTGGCGACCTGTTTCATGAAGCTGCTGAGCAATGCCGAAATCTGCTGAATTACATCCGCACCACTGGCACCAACGTCAGAGACCTGATGGCATCAATTGCTACTCAAGAGACCACCGCTGACTATGCTCGGCAGTTCTTTCAGGGCTACGTGGTCAATATGTTCATTGGCGACTACAAGGAATTACGCACCCAGGAACACCCTCTGTCCAAACGCCCGCAAATTTTGCAGTCAGTGGAAGAACTAGCGTCGAAGCCGCACCACCGCTCGCGACTCTTGGAGTGGTACACCAAGCGTCTCGCCAACGGCGATGAAGCTAAAGCTGAGGCTGCTTTCGAGCGTGACGTGCGACGTCTGGAGGACCTGGATCGGGTCGAGGAATATCTGGAACGGCTGGACGATGAAATCAGGACTGCCAATAAGCGCGCTTTGATCGTTCTGCAATATCGCCTGCAGTCAATTCGCCCGATCGACGATTTGCTGCGTCACGCCATCGACGGTTTGCTTGCCAGCGGTTTAGACGGTGGCTTCGAAGGCCCCCTGGAAACTTGGCCAGCAGTGTTTGCCCCCGACACACTGATCTCCGCCTCCCGATTGGCGCAGCCGCGCAAGGAAACTCAGCGCCAGCCGCCGTCAGCGCTCCGACAGGCAGTGCTCTCAGAACATACTCGCGCGATTGGCAATCTGGTACGGCGCGCCCAGGAGCGTAGACGCATTACGCCAGTAAAGCTGCGGGATTATGCAAAATCAGCCCTTGGTGCTGAAGACAAGGTCACCAGCAATGATCTACCCGTGACTAGCATTGAAGAATTGCGCGCTTACCAGAGCTTCAACAGTCTAGCTACAGCACTGAAGTCAGGTATCGCCTCATCCATCATGCAGGCTCGCCGACAGATTCCCGGCCTCGACGTGGTGTATGAGGAAGACGGCTCCATTGAGCACCCTTTCCTGCTCGCCCGGTCATTTGAAATCCGCTTGCGCAAACCCAGCCTGGTCAAGAAGAGGCAAGACTCATGAGTAGCTATTGGCAGGACTTGGCAAGCAATTCGAACGGCTACTACGAAGCGGAAGACTTTGCCGCAGCAGCCTACCGGCTGGTGGCCGAGCAGGTGATGTATCACGCAGATCTAAAGAGTCGAAAGGCATTCGGAATCATTGAACAGTACGAGCGGCATATCAGCAAGGCCCTGGCGCCACTGGGAATCACCGTCGGCGTAGATCGCCAACTGATGTTTGCTTACGCGTTACCCCAGCACCCCAGCCCGACTTCGGCAACAGTGCCACAGACCTTGTTTGCTCTGGTGTTGCGTGGGCTCTATGAAGAAGGCATGCGAGCTGGTGAGGTCGCGGATGAAAGCGGAGAGATCATCTGCGACTTCATCGAGCTTCAGGAAAAATATCGATTGATGACCGGCCGCGAGCTTCCGCCCAAAGGTGAGCTTGAAGCCCTCATCCGAACCACACGCCGTTGGGGTATCGTTCGGCGACTGGAGGCAGCAGACAGCCAGTTGGCCGGTCTTCGCATCGACTCAGAGGATGGCGGCATCGCGATTCGCCCAGCCATTCGCGTCATTCTGGGAGAGTCAGCGTTACAACAGCTCGCGCTCTGGGGGGCGTCTGCAAGCGCCACTGCCTCATCTACTGATGACAGCTACTCAGACCAAGTCGATGAGGAGTGTCAATGAAGCGCCTTGAAAGCATCAAGTTGATCCAATTCCTGCTGTACGAGAGCGAAGAGTTTCGCCTGGGCGAGACCAGTGGCATCTTTGGCCCCAATGGCAGCGGTAAAAGCTCAGCCCTGGACGCCGTGCAGATCGCTATGTTCGGTGCCAACAAAAACCTGATGGCCTTTAACGCTCAAGCTGACTCTTCGGGTGTCAAGCAAACACGTACACTGCGCTCCTACTGCCTTGGCCAGTACGGCGATGACATCGTCGAAAGCGTTCGCCCGAATGCGACCACCTACATTACTTTGACTTGGAGAAACCTCGAGACTGGCGAACCCACTACCGCTGGTATTTGCATAGAGGCCTCCCTCGATAGCGAGGACGCCAGAGTCCAAGGCCGTTACGTCATCAACGGCGTTGAGCTGGCCATGGCTGACCATCTACAAGCAATTGACGGCGGAACTGCGCCGCTGCCTTGGAATAGTTTTCGTAGTCGCCTCATGGCGCGCGCGAAAATCTCGGGAGAGAACCCGCTGTTCGAGGACCCCAGCAGTTTTACCAAGCAGATCCTTTTTGCTTTACGAGGCAAGAACGGTCAGCCGTCCTATGACGCCTTCATCCGCGCCTTCCGCTTTGCTCTGCGCATGAAGTTCGATAAATCGGTAGATCAGATCGTTCGTAGCGACGTGCTGGAGAGCCGTCCTACCAACGTCAAGAAGTTCAAAGCCATCGTCGATACCTTCAAGCATCTCAACCAGCTCATCGAGACCGTCGAAAAGAAGATCGCCGACGGTAAACAGGTGGCCGACATCTATCACAAAGCACAACGCCGATTACGCCAAGCTGCTTCATGGCGTGGCCTGGCGGCGATTGCCACCGAAGAAGAAGCCCAGCTGGCTTGTGAAGCCAGTCATGAACAGTGGCAAACAGCTAAACAGACCGCCAGGCAACTCAGGACCACCTGCGAGCGACTGGAACAAAACCAGAACACCACCGAGGCAGAGCTCAGACACCTGACAACCCGGCAGCAGCTTCACACTGCGCATCAGGAAAATGCTGATGCACAACTGAACCAGGAAAATGCGCAAACCCAGTTGAGCAATAGTGCCAAGGCGCTTCAAGGCGAACTTAGGAAGGTGTGTACCGCGCTGAATGACACCGCGCAATTGCCGTACCTAGTAGATCATCGGGAACTGCTGCTGAGTTTAGCAGCCGGTATTCGGCCCCTGGTCGCTTCGCCCGAGTTGGCGGTGACGGAGGTGCTGCAGCAGTCGTTGCAGGAAATGGCCGCGGCAGGTAGCGAGATCCGCTCCACCTTGCAGGCAGCACTGCTGACACAGCAGAACCAGGCCAACGAAGCCCGCGAACAGATGCGGACGATTGCAGATGCTCTGGAGCGAGCCAAGCAAGGTAAAGCGCCGCTGAGTCTCGGAGCACAAACCCTGTTGAGGGAGCTGCTCGATGATGGAGTAAACGCCATCCCGGTGTGCGACCTGGTGAAAGTCAAAGACCCACGCTGGCAACCTGCAATCGAGGCCTATTTGGGCAAGAACATCGAAGCGCTTTTACTGCCGCAGGAGCAGGAGCAGAGGGCATTCGAGATCTACCGAGAATTGAAAGGCCGCCGAGCGATCTATGGGGTGAAGATTGTGCGCAGCAATCAGGTCAAAATGCCCTCGATGCACCAGAGCGGACTAGTCGCAGAGCTGATTGAAGGCACTAACCCAGTTGCGGTGGCCTATCTCCGAAGCCAGTTGGGCAATCTGAAACGCGTAGATGAAACTAACGAAGCGCTCAAAGGTGAGCGGACGCTGACCATGGATGGTATGTATGTCAGTCCACGGGACTTTGAGCGCCTTAGACTTGATGAGCAGAACCTGCGCATCGGCTCCGGCACTCAAGGTCAGGCAGAGCGCCTTCGGGCCGAACTGGGGCAAGCTGCGCTAATCCTTCGGCAGTCGGAGGATAGGATCATGGTGATCAACCAAGCGCTGGGCAGCAGCGAAGACTTCGCCAGCTCCATGGTCAGCCGGTTGATCCTCGGTTTGACAACTACCCACGCCGAAGCTGTCCGGCAATGTGAGTTGGCTGATCAGCGTGTCGCCAATATTACTGACGCAGAGTATCTCGCTATCTGCGGCGGCATACACTCGCACCAGGTAACGTTGGCCCGGCTGAAATCAGATGCCAAACAGGCACTGGAAGCAGCAGTGAAGAGCGAGTCGGGCCTCCAAGCGCTTGAAGCTGCTTATGGAAGCAGCACCTTACGACTTGAGCAATGCATTCAGTTCAAGGAGCAATGCCGACAACACCCGGACTACGATACCACCTTTGTCGCAAGCGCTTGGGACAAGCTTCTCGAACGCTTTGATGAACCAGGCTCTATGGCCAGTCACTGTAGGGAAGAATGCGCCAGCGCTGAGAACGCCGGACAGAAGCAGGCCGGCCTGGCATACAACAAACTGGGGATTTACCTGCAAGACCATCATGAAGTTGTCCCTGATGGCGCACTCGACGATTGGCGTGTTGCCAAAGCCTGGATCGACCAGCACGTGCAAAAACTGGAAGACACCGAGCTGCCGGAGCACAAGGCTCACGCAGAAGCCGCCTACAAAGCCTCGCAGGAAACTTTCCGTCGTGATGTGGCAATCGCTTTGAACACCAACCTTGAATTCCTTCGTCAAACCTTCGAGCGCCTCAACGCAGCGTTACGCAGTACGCCACCGTTCACCAACGGCGAGCGCTATCAGTTCATGTACAAGGTTCGCCCCCACCTCAAGCCCTTGCTCGACTTCATCAAACAAGTCGCCGACTTTGGCGTCGATGGCGGGCTGTTCGGCGAAGCCGGCCATATTCCTCCGCAGTTCGAGGAACTACTGCGCGACAAGGCTGCTGTTGGCAATGCGGGCGGCAAGAGTCCGCTGGATGATTACCGCGAGTTCTACGAGTTCGACGTGCGCATTGAGCAGGTGGCCGCAGACGGTATGACATCTAAAACCATCGGCCACCTGAGTAGGCGAGTCGGTCCCGGCTCTGGAGGAGAGCATCGCGCCCCGCTGTACGTCATTGCCGGTGCAGGACTGTGGTCCGCCTATCGCATGGATCATGGGGCGAACGACGGCCTGAGATTGATCATGCTGGACGAAGCCTTCGACAAGATGGACACCTCGAACATTGTGGCGACAATGAAATACCTGCAGGAGCTCGGCCTACAAGTACTGCTCGCCAGTCCAGGAGAAAACCTCGGTATCCTCAATGCTTTCCTCGACAGCTACTTCGAAATACAAAAAGACCCTGTCCGCCATGCCGTTCAGATTGACCGCGTCGAAGTGACGGAAGCAATGCGTGAACAGTTCCGAGAAGATCTTTGGGAATTTCACCCTGAGTTGGTCGACGAAGAAATCGCTTCGATGCGCGCACAAGCCGCCCCGGTGCCCGCCCGGATCAGCGGTGCGCCCCAATGACTCCGGAAGAGATCACCAACAAATTGCTGTACAAGCTCTTGAAGGCGGGCAACCAAGCCACCGCTGGCGTGCGTAAACGCGCGCCAGCGCTGACCACCGCACAACTCAAAACGTACAGCGCTATAAGAAATTGGCATGACAAGCAAAGATGCGAAGAAGTGATGCTCGCTGCCCGAGATGCCGGCGCCATCAGTTTGGTGCGCGACAAGCTGAATCCTGAAGATGGCCTGGTTGAACGAATCAACTTGATTGACACAACCGCCCTCGCCCGCTTTCTCAAGCAACCCACCCATGCAGATGTTCTGGGCGCAGCCAAGTCCCTCTTGGAGCCCTATCTGACGCAGCATGATGTCCTTCAGCTGGTTGTCGACAGGTGGGCACGGATGGTCAGTGTTCGAGGAATGGGGCCGGCCGACGCTGCAGACTGGGTGGAAGCCATCACAGTCGTAGAGCAATGCTCTCGAGCCCAGGACATGACCTTGTCTTCAGTGCGTGAAGTCAGCGCACGGCTGCTTCGCAACAGCAAGCGGATTGAGCAGCTGACTGTTCCGCTGGATATCCTGCTTCAGGGTTCGCTGGAGGTTTCGGCGAGGAAGCCTTCCGAGGTTTGGCAGGAGCTCGGGCTGTTTAAAGAGGAACAGCCGGTACTCTTGGCTGGCAATGTGACGGTCGTCAGAGACCGTGTCAGTGCTGTTCTCGACGCCCCCTATACGGGTCTGCCTGCCAGCGCCATCCTCAGAATATCGGGAGCAGTGGAAGGTGTCCTGTCCATCGAGAACCTGACGACGTTTCACAGCGAGGCCAAACGCCAAGCCGATCAACCAAAACTGCTGATCTACACCGCAGGCATGCCGTCTCCAGCATGGCGGGCAATGTATCAACGCATCCTATCCAGCATTGAACGCGAATCACCCGTCCATCATTGGGGTGATGTCGACGAAGGCGGATTTCGCATTGCCGCCAAGCTCGCTGAAACAGCGACAGTCACAGGCCATTGCCTGCAGCCACATGCCATGCACCCTGATGACGTGCCGATAGCCCTCAGAAAACCAGCCTCCGAACGGACTTTACAACGCATGACCCGTTTTGCTGAACAGGCTGGCTGGCACGAAGTGAGCAGAGCGTTACTGACTTGTGGCTTCACGGTCGAGCAAGAGGCGCTGTAGCCGGCCCTCGGTCACTGCTCGTTGGTGACGGACGATTACCGCGTGAAACCTGCACTTGCTGTGTGACATAGTCGCCCAATAGCGATTGCCAAGCTGGCGAGCACATTGTTCGCTATTGGCCAGTTTTCGCCCCGCCCTTTCAAGTTCTCCTTTCCCTGCTACACATAGTTGAGGGCAAATTGCCATATCACTGAAAACCAACAGGTGTGCGTAAAAAATACGCCAGGGAGGACAGGTGTCTATTATTCAAGAAATTCATGAGTGGTCTAAAGGATTACCTGCTTGGCAACAAGATGCGATTGCACGCCTCTACCAAGACCGCTCGCTCGGTGCTGCGGATTTGGAGGACCTCTACGCACTGGCCAAGGCCGAGGTTGGTATTCCGGACCTCAATGGCCGAAAGCCGAGCAAGCTCGAGGACACTCAGATTGCCCCTCCGGCTGATCCTGCTCGTGTTGTTCAGCTGGCTGCAGTCAAAGATCTGAACCATGTCAATGCCTTGGCAAATGGCGGTGGCGTGCCGATCGCTTTGACCGGACTGACCGTAATCTACGGGGAAAACGGTGCGGGTAAGTCGGGTTACTCCAGGGTCTTCAAGCATGCCTGTCGTGCTCGCGATAGACGTGAACCGATACTGCCGAACGCGCACCTAGATGCAAAGCAAACCGGTGTTGCTCAAGCCGTCTTCTCGGCAGTCATCGACGGCGTGCCCACAGACCTTCATTGGCAATACGGTTCAGGTGCCCCTGAACCACTCTCGGAAATTGCCATTTTCGACACCCATTGCGCTCGCGCATACATCGACAACCATGGCGATTTTGCCTACGCCCCTTACGGCCTGGACATCCTGGAAGGGTTGGCGGGCGCCTGCGGTAAGCTTAAACAGCGGGCCACGCAAGAGAAAGCAGCAAATGCACCCAGTGACGCGGCGTACAGCATGCTCGCGAAAGAGCAGACAGCTGTGGGCGCAGCATTGTCCGGCATCCCCGCCAAGACCAGACCCGGGGATATCGAACTCTTGGCCACCCTCAGCCAGGCGGAGCTTGATCGGCAAGCCTTACTGACTAAAACCCTGGCCGAAGCAGATCCGAAGCAGAAGGCTCAGGCGTTGCGCCAGAAGGCGTTGCGTCTCTCGGGATTGAAGGACCGCATCGGTGCAGCAGTGGCTCTGATCAATGATGATAAGGTCGCTCGACTAAGGGAGCTCATTGATAAGTCGAACAGCGCAAAGGCCGCCGCAGAATTGGCTGCAACTGAGTTCAAACAGTCGCCTGGTCAACTTGCGGGTACCGGCGGTGATGAGTGGAAGGCGCTGTTTGAAGCAGCCCGGCTGTTTGCCGTGGTGAGCCATCCAGAACATGTATTTCCCGCCCTTCCGGCAGATACAAACTGCCCGCTCTGTCAAAACAGCCTTGGGCCGAACGGTGCTGCACGACTGATTCAATTCGAAACCTTCATCCAGCAAGCAGCGGAGAAAACCGCCAAAGAGAGCCGAGAAACCGCCGCGACGGCTTACCGGGAAATTCAGAAAGGCTCTTTGGATATGATGTTTCGTGATGGTTTGGTCGAAGAAACGACGGAGATTGATCCGGCGCTTGCTGTGGCGTGCTCGTCCATGCAGGAGTGCCTCACCAGCCGCCGACATTGGGTGATGCAGGCAGCAGCATCTGAAGCTCAGTGGGATCAGGTCCCCGCGCTCCCGGCTGATCCACAACCAGGCTTGGCGCACGTCATTGAGGGCTTACTGGATCAAGCCAAAGCGCTGGAAGCAACTGCTGATCAAAAAGTGCGGGGGGAAATGACGGCGGAGAAGCGGGAGCTGGATGCGCGCTTGCGCCTGGGTGAAATCAAAGCCGCGGTACTCGAAGCAATTTCGAAGCACGAGCTCTGCGGCAAACTTCAGGCATGCGTTGACAGCATGGAAACACGGGGCATATCCAGAAAGTCGACAGAGCTATCGCGAACGACGGCAAGCCAGGAGTTGGCGGACGCACTGAACCAAGAACTCCAGTATCTCAAGGTACATCAGTTGCAGGTGGTGATGAAACCAGAATCTCCTGGTGGCAAAACTCAATTCAAACTAGTTTTGCAACTGCCCGGAGGGGGCGCTCCTTCTGCCATTCTCAGCGAGGGGGAGCAACGCGCAATCGCGATCGCCTCCTTCCTCGCCGAGATTAAGCTTGGCAAGGGCCGTGGAGGGATTGTGCTGGACGACCCTGTTTCATCACTGGATCACCGCCGTCGCTGGGAGGTGGCGGAACGTTTGGCACGTGAGTCGCTCCACAGGCAGGTGATCGTATTCACTCACGACATTTATTTCCTCTGCATTTTGGAGCAGAAGCTCGAGGAGCTGGGTGGTGCCTTAACCAAGAACTACATCCGCCGGACAGCGCAGGGTTACGGTGTTCATTCGCAGGACCTGCCTTTTGACGTCCTGGGAACGAAGGATCGTTTGGGGCGACTGCGGCAGGAATTAGTAGCAATACGCCAGGCACTGAAAGCTGGCGAAGAGGATGAGCATCGACGTTTAACGTCGGCGTGCTACGGCCGGCTGCGCCTTGCTTGGGAACGGTGTATCGAAGAAGTGCTGCTAAACGGTGCGGTACAACGGTTTGGTGAGGGTGTATCGACGCAGCGCCTCAAATCTGTAGTCGTGACAGATGACGATTACCGGGAAGTCGAGTCCGGGATGTCCAAAAGCTCAAAGTTTGAACACGACGCGGCAACACCGGTCGGGAGACTTCCTATGCCAGAGCCCGATGAGCTTGAGCAAGATATTGAAAAACTGTCAACGTGGAGAGGATCACTGGACAAGCGCTTGAGAGAGACGGCAAAGGCTAGGGGATGATTTACTAGCCTTGGGGTATTAGCGGCCTATCTTTCTTGGCCGCTTCACCTTTGCCTTCGTCGGCACACCTGTTCCATCTACGGAACAACACGATCCTCCACGTGTACAAGTATGTGCTGAACAGGGAGTTTTGGCCTCAGTTTTCTTACCGGGCCCACCTTCCGCTCCTTACCCGGTTACATGTGAGTTATGCCTCATCAGGGTTCTGCATCAGGTACAAGCTACCTCGAGGGAAAACCAAAGATTTCTAGCGGTACCGGCGAAATCCTGTAAATAGCCTGACTTCGCACAGTACGCTCGAGCACGGCTGTACAGGTCATCACTCCATCAAGTCAGAGCGCCCTCCCAGCCGGAGGAGTAGAGGTCGCCTCTGGCGGCCAGAGACTTAATCGACCGCGATAGGTTCTATGAGCGCCCCAAGCAACGAACCGGCCAAATTAACCCTGGAACAGTTTCGATCAACCTCTCAAGAACACTGCCAATCTACCGGATCAAGAGCGCTGTCAACAGGTGTATATGCTCCTCATCATCCCAGGACACTGCGACGGAACCTGAACGCGAGAGCTCAATTTGAACTTGCCTTGAGTTGTAGACGTAGACAATTTTGATCTTATCAATCGGCGCCGCGCGCCCACCCGTAATTTCCAGCAGTTTCGTCATCGCATTCCCGGTAGAGGCGATATCCACCCGATAGCTGCTTTCAATATCAAAAGTAACCGCTCCAGATACGATGCGCTTGGCCATCACCCTCGTGAAACGCTTGTCTGCCTTAAGCTGCTGGTAGACCGTCGAGATGTCTGGCTTCACGATCTCTAGGGCGAAGTTTGTCGCAGTTGCCGCCCGGATGAGCTCCACGAACGGCTTCACATCCTTGGGAGGCGAACTCATGCAGATCGAAAAACGATCCGTCCCTAGCGATTCGAACACCATGTCGAAGCTGATGAATGTGGAGTAACTCGATTCGACCGTTTCGCCTAGAGGGTTCGTGAACGACTGCGTGATATCCCGCTGCTCGTGATACCGAAAGGTTGCCTTGCCATCCAGAGTCTCAAGAATCTCGACACCGAGCCGATTCTGGTCGTTGAACGGCTGCTGTCGAAGCCCATGCACGAGGGTCTGAAAGTCAATGCGAGCGGTCAGAACCCATAGTTTCAGCCGCTTTGACTTCATGCCAACAAACTCCTTTCGATATCATCCAGTGTCTTTTGCGCCGCTTCCTCCAAGCGGATCTTGAGCTTCTGCTCAACCACCTGCTCGGCGCGCACCAGGTTCTTGGCGTATTTCCCGTTGTTGTAGTTGTAGACTCCTTTCACGATGTAGGAGAAATCGCAGTACTTGGCCTGGTTACCAAACTGAGCCTCGAACTGGACGATCTCTGACCCTACAAGCTTCTCACGAGCAGTCCACCGAATCTTCCACAGATAAAAACCGTGGCCCTCAAGCTCCATCAACTGCTTCGACTCCAAGACACCCTTGCCTTTCAGTAAGCGTCTGGTTAAACCAAGTTGACGACGGGATCGGGTCGGAGGGGGCGTCATGGCTGATTTTTCATCCGTGTCGTAATTTCTAAATGCTTACCCGAGCAGCAGTTTGAGCCCTGACATCAGAAGAATCGCTCCAAGTATCTTCTGCACCGCATTTGTCGGTAGGAACTTGGTTCCGAGGTGGGAACCGATCAACGCTCCCAAGAGTGCGATCATCGCTAACACCCAGACGTTCTCGGGGAGTTGACTGGTGCTGCCCCAATGTCCTGCCAGAGCAGCTAGAGAGTTGAGAAGAATGAACGGAGCAGAAATTGCCGCTGCCGTTTTCACGCTAGCCCATCTGCAATAGATCAGCAGGGGCGTAATCAGAACGCCACCTCCCACTCCGGTTAATCCAGATAGAACTCCTATTACGCTACCAACGAGTAAGGCCGCCGCAACTCTGGGCGGCTTAATGCTTTCTTCATTAGGCTTTTTCAGAAAGAAGGGTATTCCGGCGACCACTAAGAGCGATCCTAGTAGCCAGTCAAACCAAAGCACTGGCAGAGTCAGAGCACCGCCTAGCAGTGCCATGGGCACCGCTGCTAAAGCAAAGGGCCAAAGTAACTTCCAATCCACTCGGCCTGAGCGCATAAAGCGCCAAGTAACCAGTAGAGAAACCAATGCGTTCAGAACTAATGCAGTTGGTTTAATGCTTTCCGGGGCAAACTCAAGCAGCGCCATGACTGCTATATAACCTGAAGCCCCCGCCTGGCCGACGCTGGCGTAGAGCAATGCGATCAAAAGGAAGGATGCATAAACCATAGAGGAACGCGACTAGCCTTAGGAAACTGAAATTGTGGGTCGACGAGGCGGAGCAATTTCAAATCTTCAAAAACGTCCCATGATTACAGGGCTTGCCATCGATGCGGTAGCAAATTCTTCACCTCATGCGCTTTTTGGGTCGGCAGTCGATTCAACACGTCTTTAAGATAAGCATAGGGATCATGCCCGTTGAGTCGTGCCGATTGGATCAAACTCATGATCGCCGCTGCCCGTTTTCCGCTGCGTAACGAACCCGCGAACAGCCAGTTCGAGCGTCCAAGAGCCCACGGTCGGATTTGATTCTCGCACCAGTTATTGTCAATGGGCACAGCACCGTCATCCAGATAGCGCGTCAGCGCTATCCAGCGTTTGAGGCTGTAATCCAACGCCTTAGCGATGGCCGATCCCTCAGGCACAAACTGCCTCTGGGCGATCATCCAAGTATGAAGTGCGTCGATAATCGGCGCTGCTTTTTCCTGCCGTATTCGCTGCCGGACACCCGGTTCCAGCTCGCGGACTTCTCGCTCAACTTCGTACAGGGCCGCGATGTAGTGCAGCGCTTTTTCGGCGATCTGGCTTTTGTTGGTCGCGTGCAAGTCGAAGAACTTGCGGCGTGCATGGGCCATGCAGCCGATCTCCGTGACGCCCAGTTCAAAGCCTGCCTTGTAGCCAGCGAAGTCGTCGCAGACCAGCTTGCCGTTCCAGTGGCCAAGGAAGGCTCGGGCATGTTCGCCAGCCCGGCTCGGACTGAAGTCATAAACGACCGCAGCCAGATCGGAGAACTGGCTGGTGGCATAGGCCCAGACGTAAGCGCGATGAGTTTTCTTCGCGCCAGGCGTCAGCATTTGTACCGGCGTTTCGTCAGCGTGGACGACGCCGTGCGTCAGCACGGCTTCGCGCAGCGCATCAACCAGCGGCTGTAATTGCACGCCGCAGTTGCCCATCCACTGCGCCAAGGTCGAACGGGCGATGGGCAGCCCGGCGCGACCGAAGATTTTCTCTTGGCGATATAGCGGCAGATGGTCGGCGAACTTGGCCACCATGATGTGGGCCAGCAGGCCCGCTGTCGGAATGCCTTTGTCGATGACGTGCGCCGGTACCGGCGCCTGTATCAACGTTTCGCACTGTTCGCAGACCCACTTGCCACGGATGTGGCGCTCGACGGTGAACACGCCGGGCGTGTAGTCGAGCTTTTCACTGGCATCTTCGCCGATGCGCTTGAGGGCGCAGCCACAATGGCAGTGGCTGTTGTCTGGTTCGTGATGGATCAGTGTGCGAGGAAACTGCGGTGGCAGCGGCACGCGCTTGGGTTGCTGGCGCACTTTTGCATCGACAGCTGCCGGTTGCAGCGCCTCAAGTTCGGCTTCGATAGCGGCGATATCGGTGTCGATCAAGTCGTCGAGCAGGCTGGCCTGATCCGGGCTCAACTGCTCGCTGCGCTTGGCAAACTTGAAGCGTTTGAGCAGCGCGATCTCGTGGGCCAGTGTCTCGTTGACCGACTTGTGATGAGTGATTTGCTTGTCCATCGTCTCGACGCGCTGGATCAACTGCGCCGCCAAGGCACGCAGTTCTTCAGGGTTTAATTGATCGAGATTCGGATGCGAAGTCATGCCGCCGACTTTGCCAGAGAGGGCTAGTGGCGGCGATAGACTGATGGGCCAATTGCGTTGGCAAGCGCGCCACGGCAGGCGAGTTAGAGCACCGTGAAGGCTCCTCCGGAACCGACGCGTTGCCAAGGTAAACCGAGCACTAAGGCTTGAAGTTGCTCTGCATCCAACGCGACTTCAGAGCCGTGCCGCACGCCAGGCCAAAAGAAGCGTCCTTGATTCAAGCGCCGGGCGGCAAGCCAAATCCCCACGCCGTCATGCACTAGAACTTTCATTCGATTGGCGCGGCGGTTGGCGAACAGATAAGCACAGTGTGGCTTCGCCGCACCGAACACCGCGACAACTCGCGCCAGCGCGGTTTCAGTGCCGGCGCGCATGTCCATGGGCTCGGTGGCGAGCCAGATCGAATCGATGCGGATCATCGCAGTAGATCTCGCAGGAAAGCAGAACACGCCGCTGCATTTTCTGCCGGCCAACTCACAACGACTATGCCTTTTGAATGAGGCACTTCGATTCGGATCGTCGCGGGAAGAGCTTGATGCGTCGCTATCGGCGGCGCTGCCTTGACCGGAATGAAGGCAGCTTGCAGTGCCAAATTTCTCTGCGCATGCACGCGAATCCATTTATGGACGAGGTTGGCATTGAGGTTGTGGGTCAATGCGACATTGGCAATCGAGGTGTCAGGCTGCGCACATTCGGCAATGACCTGGGCCTTGAAGGATTTGGAATAGGAACGGCGTTCTTGTGGCATGGGCGTCCGCTTAAAAAAGGCTAAATATGGTGTCCACTTAAATTTAGGTGGACACCATCGCCTCAAGCGACGGTGTCAGGAAGGTGTGTTGCCCGGACGGTTACGCCTTTCAGAGATGCCTTGTCGATACGGATGATCTTGTGGACACTGGCTTCAGTCTGCGGCCTGGCCAGCTCGGCTTCGGGGTCGCCCTCCTCCCCGTCCTCTTCGTCGTCAGACTCAATCTGGATCGAATCCTCAATCACCAGGGCTTCGTCACTGAGATCCAGGTTATCATCCTCTCGATCTTTAGGGTTGAACGTAGACACGTCGACGACATCCACCACCTCCATATCCTTGAGGTTGCGGATCAGGCTGCGTAGGAAATTGGTCCTGATGCCAGCATCCGAAATTGCCTCCAGGGAGATGGTTCGGGTCGCCACGTCTTGCTCAGTGACAATCTCGATCTGGAAATACAACTGACCGATGATGTCCTTGAATTTATCGTTCATGGGGCCAGTGATTTTCCAGCCGCTGCCCTGCTTCTCAAGGATGACCTCCGCGGTCTTCTCGACGACTTGGCGGAACTCCGCCTGGCTCAGATCAAGCTTCTGATATTTGACGGTTAGCTTGAGCTGATCTCCATGAATCGCCACTTCCGCTTGCTCATGCTGATCATCCATCAGCCACTCCTTGACGGAGGTGAGCGCATCGGTCAGCTGCTCTTTCGTAACCGCTGTAGTGACGACCACATTCGTGGTTTTCTCCCGACTGTCACGGCCACCCACCAGGAGCGACAGGTTCCGGTAGTCGTAGTAATCATGGAACAGGGCACTGAACCGATTGGCCAGGAATTTTTTGTCCGACTCGTTGGAGATCACGATGCCTCTGGACAGGAAGACCTTCCTGAGCTCAGCGCTCGTCAGGCTTCGCTGCGTGAGCGCGTCAAAGATCGCTTTGTCGGACGCGAAGTATAGGCTACCCATTCTCATATCAGTCACGCTCCCAGCCGATCGCTTCGGGCTTATAGTTCGGAATCGCGTGATTCACGATGTCCAAGTCGATCGCCTGCAGTTTCCGCTTGCGATTCTCGTCTTCGCCCCACTCAGTCACGTAGCTGTTAATAGCAGCGTTGAAGTTGCTGAGGATGCTGCTGTGATGATAGCGATTGGCAACTCTGATCCGGATCTTCAAGTCCTTGTTTGCGTTTAGGATCTGAAACCTGGACAGGGCATCAAAAAGGTATCTGAACTCGATCTCGGTACTGCCATCGCGGCGATAATAGATCAGGTAGCCTTCGCTATACGTCTCGGCCAGCGCCTCGGCTTTCTCACAGTACGAGATCACCTCCTTGTGGTGGATGATCATGTAGGGCGATGCAATGAGCTCTGCTGTGGCCGCACGCTCCCAGTACTCACCACTGGCCTTGTGCAGGACAAGGTCGGGGTAATAGAAGGTGTAGTTATCCTTCGGAAATGTTCCTGCCGCCCTCAGGGCGTTCACATCGACCTGAAGGGTCTTCAGGTAATTGATCAGTGAAGGTTCGACGATATGAACCTGCTGAGAATCCTTGATGTGGAGGTTCTCGCCCTTGTAGTCTTTGAAGTGATCGTAGAAATCCTTGTCATACTCGTCGTCGTGGTTGTATACGAACAGCATGCCGCGCACTTCATACTTCTCACGCTTGTTCAGGTGGTAACGCGTCTGCCACTCCGGCGAGGCGCGGGCACAGTCGATGGTCTTTCCCAGGGATTTCAAAGCCTTCTTGATCGAGTCCAGCGTGATGGAGCCCACCGCGTAGCTCTTCAAATCGGTATGAAGGAAGACGGCCTTGTTCAGGTAAGGGTCTGCGTATTTGAACACCACATCAGTCGGGTGCGTGTGCTCAGATTTTTTCAGGGGGGCGTGTGTATCCTTCTTCACGCAAGCGAAATTAAGGTTCGCAGGCCCCTCTTTCTTCCATCGGAAGAAGCTGAAGATCTCGTTGGATACGAGCTCCGCCAGCCTCGCAATTTTTTCGGTTTCGCCGCCTGACATGGTCGTTCCTGTCACAAAAGAATGCGCAGGAACAGTAACGACCGCAGAGCGATCGCCCGTGTCGTCGAGGTGCTTCCTGCTGTTGGTGTGGCTTCATGCCATCACAAACTACCGTAAAACGTTGAGCCCAGCCACCCGCTGGTGAGAGATCACTCCAGCAACCGCATTCTCAGAGGCGCACAGTGCTGACGGCCTGATCATGCCACTCTGGATTCCAATTGCATGCTGGATGGCGTTTGCTGCCACTCATTCGGTGGGGTAAAAAGTGGGGTAAAAAGACGGACGACGAAAAACAGTGTCCCATAAAAAAATCCAGTCACCGTTAAGTGACTGGATTCTTTGGAGTTATTTGGTCGGGACGGAGTGATTCGAACACTCGACCCCTTGCACCCCATGCAAAAGCCATATGGGTCGGTAGCGGTCCGTCGTGACCGGCTGCTATCGACCCAATGCAGTCACATGATCATTGCTAATGCGCGGGGATCAACACACCGAAGATCACGAAGAACCCTCCGCAGATCTGGTTGAATCGACGCCCCGTTCGAGCCAGCCAAGGCTTCACTTTGTGCGCAGCACTTGCCACGCCTAGTTCGACTCCAAACTCCACCACGGCATATGTCACGGACAGAATCGCAGCTTGGGCCACGAGATCTCCTCGAGGATCAATGAAGGGTGTAATAAATGCCGTGAACAACAGCAGTGCCTTGGGGTTGGAAGCCGCGCTGAGCAGCCCTTGATAGAAAAGCGACCAGCTGCCAGAGCTAGAGTTATCCTTATTGGCCAGCGTAATCGGTTCTGATCGCCACACATTGACCCCTAGCCAAATCAGGTAGAGCCCGCCGACGATCTTCAACACCGTCAGCCACAGCATCGAAGCCTGAAGCAGTGCGCCCAGGCCAAGCACGCAGAGCGCGATCATTCCGACGAAGCCGATCACGCCCCCGCTGATTGTGAAGAGCGTCTTGCTTCTTCCGTGTAAGGCGCCATGGGTAAGGACCAGTAGTGCATTCGGTCCGGGGACCACTGCAATACCGCAGCACGTAATCAGATAAAGCAACCAGGTATCGAGCTGCATGATGTCTCCAGGATTTCAGATTCCGGGCATCATCAGGCCTGCTCATATTGGACGAAAAGCGAATAATATGGCATCTAGGTATTCGATTATCGAAATCAGCAAGAGAGCACCATGTCACTTCGCGATTTGCAGATAGACTGGCTGAAATGCTTTGTCGCCGCCGTCGATACCGGCTCACTGTCGAGCGCGGCGGTCGAAGTGCATCGGTCCCAATCCGCAGTGAGCATGCAACTCAAGAAACTGGAAGCTGCACTTGGCCGAGAGGTGCTCAAGCGGGGTCCACGCAATCTCGAGTTGACCGAGGATGGCCAGATGCTGCTGGGCTATGCGCGGCGCTTGCTTGCATTGCACGCTCAAACTCAGGCGGCGTTTCGCGGTGAACTGCTTACTGGACGGGTCCGGCTTGGCGTGGCAGAAGACTATGCAGCGCATTACCTCACGCCGATACTCAAGCGCTTCGCTCCCAGGCATGAGGGGGTGGAAATCGAACTGACGTGCGAGCAATCCACAACCCTGATACCTCGGGTAGACAGTGGTGAGCTCGACCTTGCCCTGGTCTCCAGCGATAGCCCTCGTCGAGGTTCGGTGCTTTTCCGGGAACCCATGGTCTGGGTGGGGTCGCCCCAGTTCGAACTCTGGACACGAGATCCGCTGCCTATCGCCGTTTACGAAGCGGGAAGCTTGGCTCGCCTCGGTGCATTCAGCGCCCTGGCCAGGCAAGGACGCGATTACAAGGTGGTCTAAACAGCTCCAGCCTGGCTGGGCAGATCGTGGCGGTTGAAAGCGGTTTGGCAGTGGCTGTTCTCACGCGGTGCAGCGTTCCCACGCATCTCCAGATACTAGGTGCCGTGCATGGGCTGGGGCCGCTCGAACCCATGAACGTTGCTGTCTACCGAAGCAAGGCGTCACAGGGATCGAATGCGGTTGACGGTCTGCGGCGTTTCATTGTTCAGTCCCTTGACGCTTCGCTCTCTAGCCAAACAACGTAGGAAGTGTCCGCAATGGGTCGGTTAGCGACCGTCCACCGGATCGAGTTCATTCTTGTTCTCCCCTAACGCGGAGGACAACCCATGAAAACCGCTGCTATCTACACCCATCGCCCATGGAACAAGGGAAAGCTAGTCGGGCAGAAATCCCCGCTCCGACTCAGAGATATCTGGGCCATCCGGGTAAGGCTCCAGATCGCGGAGAAATCTCGGGATCTGGCGTTGTTCAACTTGGCAATCGACAGCAAGCTGCGAGCCTGCGACTTAACCAAGCTTCGCGTACGCGACATTGCTCATGGGGAGCACGTGTCATCGCGAGCGATCGTGATGCAGCAGAAAACTCAACATCCAGTGCAATTTGAGATCACCGAGCAAACCCGTATGGCTTTGGAAGCCTGGATGCATCAGGCTCACCTCCGTAGCGAGGACTGTCTGTTTCCGGGTCGGCTACACGGTTCAGATCATCTCTCCACCAGGCAATACGCTCGAATAGTGAAAGACTGGGTGACATCCATTGGCCTTGATCCAGCGCTGTACGGCACCCACACTCTGCGGCGAACGAAGGCCTCATTGATCTATCGTAAAACCAAGAATCTGAGGGCAGTCCAACTCTTGCTTGGCCATACGAAGCTTGAAAGCACCGTCAGATATCTGGGGATTGAGGTCGACGATGCCTTGGAGATGGCAGAGCAGACGGAGGTCTGACCATCTAAAGCGACGGTCGAGGGCAGACCGTCGCTAACCGACCCATAGCGGCCCTCTAGCTCGTAACAAAATTTTACATCTCATGGAGAGGCCGATATGATCGGGCGCTGGAGATGGCATTCCTCCACCTACCAACCGCTGCGCCTATAGCAGCTGATGATGCCTACAGACACCTGATCAAGACAGGTCTGTAGGCGTTCGCGCGCAGAATCCCCCCTTTTTTGGTCAGGCTCACTTTCCCTTGTGTGGCCGACCTCATGTCAAAACTTAGAAAACCTGAACAACTCGACCTGCTTCCCTATATCGGGAAATGGCTGGTGCTTGCCAGTGCCGTGGCGCTCCTGGCGGGATCGGCATCCGCGCTGTTTCTGTTCTCCCTCGATCACGCGACCCAATGGCGCGAAAGCCACCGCTGGGCCATCTGGCTGCTACCCCTTGCAGGCTTTGCGGTGGGGCTGGTTTACCACCTCATCGGCAAGCCGGTAGACGCGGGCAACAACCTGTTGATCGACGAAGTTCACGATCCGAAGAAAACCGTGCCGTTGCGCATGGTACCGCTGGTGCTTGCGGGTACGCTGATCTCGCATCTGTTTGGCGCATCGGTCGGACGCGAAGGCACCGCCGTGCAAATGGGCGGTACGCTGGCTGATCAGATTACTCACCTGTTCCGCCTGCGCCGCGAAGATCGCCGAATCATGCTCATGGCAGGCATCAGCGCAGGCTTCGCTTCGGTTTTCGGCACGCCGCTGGCCGGAGCATTGTTCGGCCTTGAAGTGCTCGCCATTGGCCGCATGCGTTACGACGCGCTGTTCCCGTGCATGGTCGCCGCCATCGTCGCTGATCAGGTCGGGCTGCTCTGGGGCGTTGCACACACTCACTACGTCATCGGCGAAATCGCGCCCGTGCAGTTCTGGACAGTGATGGCAGTGGTCGCCGCCGGCATCGTGTTCGGGCTCGCGGGGCTGCTGTTTGCCACCGCCACCCATACCCTTGGGGCGTGGATAAAGAAGCTGATTCCCTACTCGCCCTTGCGTCCTGTATTCGGAGGGATCGTGGTAGCCACGGCGGTGTGGGCACTGGAAGCCTATCAGTACATCGGCCTGGGCATCCCGAGCATCGTTCAGTCCTTTGCAGCCCCCGTGGCCCCTTGGGACTGGCTTGGCAAACTTGCGTTTACCGTTGCCTCGCTCGGTACGGGTTTCAAAGGTGGCGAGGTCACACCGCTGTTCTACATCGGCGCGACGCTGGGCAATGCCCTTGCGCCGCTGCTGCACCTGCCGTTCTCGATGCTTGCTGGTATCGGCTTCGTGGCGGTCTTTGCCGGCGCCGCCAACACCCCGCTGGCGACCATTGTCATGGCCATGGAGTTGTTCGGCCCCGATATCGCCCCACTTGCCGCGATTGCCTGTATCGCCAGCTATTTGGTGTCGGGTCATACCGGGATCTATCACGCCCAGCGCGTGGGTCATGGCAAGCATCGTGGCGTCCTGCCCGCTGATATCCGCCTTTCGGAGATCAAGACTTTTCACGCACAGCGCAACACCGCGAGCACAGCAAAACCGATCGTCGAGGACAAGCAGAAATGAGTGACTCAGAACCTAATCGCCCAACCCTGTTGCAGCTGTATTTTCCAAGTGCGAGCCGTACTCGTGTGACCAAGTTCTGGCACCGATTCAGTGCCCCTACCCTCGCCCAACACCTGTTGAGGGTGGCCACTGCGGCGAAAATCGAGCAGGTGATTCTACGCACTGTGACAGCAGGCTATTTGCCTGGTCAGCGTCTTTCGCATTATCACCCTGAGATTGGCGGGATGCGTCATCCCCAATGCCTGGAGTTGCTGGATACCGAGGACCGGTTACGTGCCTTCCTGAGCGATCACGCCGAGGAGCTGCTCAAAGTCCGTGCAGTCCTGATGCTGTGCGAGCTACCAGATACGGACGGCTAGCCGGTCAGACGTTTGCGGTAAGGGATGGCCTCTCCCTAACCAGCTGCATAGCTCATCGAAGCAGATTTTTTCAGGCCAGTCCTTCCTCAGCTTCTGATGAAGCGGTCTCAGGCGAAGGTCCGCAATGGGTCGAAAGCGGTCTGTCGAGAACGGCCGCTTTCGACGCGAAGCTGCCGTAGGCCCCGATAGGAAACTTTGTAGGAACAGGTTTACCCGCGAACACCCGCACAGGCGGTGCCATCTAACGCGGCGCCTGCTTCGCGGCGGTTCGACGCCTCGATGAACCTGCTCCCTCAGAGTACGTGGTGCACCCGCGAAGTAAGTTAATTTCAGCACTTGCCAGGGTTCAAAAGCAGCCTGCCAAAGTGCCTCAAAAGGGATCGAGCCGTGCGTTGATGCCAGCCTCCTTGGCCAGCGCAATTAGGTTTTCAACGCCATCATGTTCAATTATGCAACCCACGTAATCGGCGCCGCCTGTATCCACATGCAGAAAGCGCTTTCCGAACCCGATCAGCCATCGATCGAAATCGATTAGAACCTGCATCAGTGATTGTGTCCCTTCATGCTTGCAGGCATAGACCTGGTCAATACCGCTGGCTTCAACCAGCTTCGGTGCCAGGTACTCGAAATCATCGAAGCCACGCACATCCACGGCCATGAGAATCAGATGACTGAGTGACTGGCCTTTCTCTGCGTCCAAAAGACCGCTGACGAGCGCGGTGGCTGGATCCTCTCCCTGGTTGTAATAGCGCAATACCCTTCTGACGAGACGCATGCGTTCTTTTTCAGGTAGGCGCGCCAACAAAACTTGGGTAAATACTTTCAACTGTGCACGCAGCGGATAAAGCTCTCGCATTATCGCGGCGTCGCTCATCCGTGGTTCATCGGGTGGAGGTTGTGTGAAACGACCGCCGAACAATCGATCGAACAAGCCCATCGCCGTTTATCACCCTTGGTCACTGAAGTCTATTGCGAAGCTTACCCCAGAGGTTGAATGACGGCGAATAGGTCCTCGGTGATATCACCGCTGCCACAGGATTGCTGCTGCATTCAAAGGCAGCTCTGGGTCCAGGCTGTGTGAAAACGCACGTGATTGTCTAACCTTCTGATCGTCGAGATCGTGGCGGGGACGATCATGAAGCGATTCATTAAAGGTGAATCTCGGACGCAAGTCACGTTGCTGCCGGAGTGCCTGGACGATTACATCACCGAAGAAAATCCAGTTCGGGTGGTCGACGTTTTCGTCGATGAACTCGACCTCGGAGCACTCGGCTTCGAGGGTGTCGATCCGGCTGCAACGGGGCGCCCGGCCTACCATCCAGCAGTCCTGCTGAAAATCTACATCTATGGCTACCTCAACCGGATTCAGTCCAGCCGCCGGCTTGAGCGCGAGGCAGAGCGCAATGTCGAGCTGATGTGGCTAACGGGCCGGTTGGCTCCCGACTTCAAAACGATTGCCGACTTTCGGCGAGACAACGGCAAAGCTATTCGCAGCGTCTGCCGGCAATTCGTAGTGCTTTGCCGCAGCCTCAATCTCTTCTCCCAATCGATCATCGCCATCGATGGCAGCAAATTCAAAGCCGTGAACAACCGCGACCGAAATTTCACTCAAGGCAAGGTGAAGGCGCGCATGCAGCAGATCGAGCAGAGCATTGACCGCTATCTAGCGGCAATGGATTCAGCCGATCAGGCAGCGCCGGAAGTGGCCGAGGCCAAGACTGAGCGATTGAAAGACAAAGTCGAAAAGCTGAAACAGCAGATGCAAAAACTCAAGGACATTGAGGCGCAGCTTCACGCCAGTCCCGATCAGTAAATCTCTCTTACCGATCCAGATGCCCGCTCAATGGCCACTAGCGGCCGAGGCTCCGGCACAGTTGGGTACAACGTACAAACAGCAGTCGACGACAAGCACCATCTGATCATTGCCCATGAGGTGACCAACGTTGGTAATGATCGCGGGCAACTGAGCAATATGGCTAACCAGGCACGAGAAGAAATCGGTGCCGAGGCGCTGACAGTGGTCGCCGACCGAGGCTATTACAAAGGTCCGGAGATCCTTGCTTGCGAGCAGGCCGGGATCACCACTTTTGTCCCGAAGCCGATGACATCAAGCAGCAAAGCGGAAGGCAGATTCGGCAAGCAGGACTTCATCTACATCGCTGCATCGGATGAATACCGATGCCCTGCGGATCAACTACTGACCCGCAGGCATTCTTCGGTGGAAGACGGCATGTTGCTGCACTCCTACTGGTTCTCTGGCTGCCAAAGTTGCGCCATGCATAAGCAGTGTACGACGGGTAAGGAACGCCGGTTGAAGCGCTGGGAGCATGAAACGGTAGTTGAGGCCGTTCAGATCCGATTGGAGCATGACCCAGGAAAGATGAAGGTACGCCGGCAAACGGTGGAGCACCCCTTCGGAACGCTCAAATACTGGATGGGAAGCACTCACTTCCTGACCAAAACCCTACCGAGGGTAAGCACCGAGATGAGCCTTCACGTGCTTGCTTACAATCTCAAACGAATGATGAGCATCTTCGGCATCGCTGGGCTGATTGAGGCGATCAGGACATGAGTCCACGCGTTCTATGCGTCCGTATACGGCTATCTGGGCCGCTGCCGCGGCCGAGATAGCACAGGTCGCGCCTGGTGCCCGACTGAGGTAGATCTGCACTTAGATCTGCCGAATTCACAGGGGGACCCAGCTTCTTTCGCTACTCGACGTACTTACTGGCGTTTTCACACAGCCTGGGTCGTTAGCAGTCACTCACAGGACGTACCATCTTCCGCGCAACTGCCAATCAGTGAGTAGTTCCGCCTCCTTGGCCAAAGGCTCTCATTTGATAGTCGCTTACAGCTTGGAACAGAGACTCAGCTATCAGGCATAATCTTTCCACCTCTATAGCAGGCGCGCCGGTATCCTGAGCTTCGTGGTACCGGCGCATTGCCTCAATTGCCTCGGTGTAGGCTGGGTGGTCGGGCGGCAAAATCTTGGACTGTTTGGGCATCAGTGCCTCGATATCAGTGAATTGATTCAGACAGACTGCCGGCTTGAAGCAACTGGAAATCCACTACTGCGTGATAAAGGGAGTCGGCCAACACTCTAAGCCGCTCGATTGTCTCTGGAGATGCCCCGCTGTCTTGTGCGGCCTGATGCGCCCTTATCGCATCAAGGGCTTCGCGCAGTAGCGGCTCGCCAGCTCTGGCCAGGCCTTTCAAGGTTCGCTTCATGATCTACCCAATCTGCTCTGTCAAGCCATTTTAGAGCGATAGCGACGGAGTGATGATAGGCATCGACCCAAGGCTTTGAATTCACCAGTTCAGGCCTCATCGCGGCAAACCGGTTCCCACCGGAATCTCACCAACTCCAGACCAACGCCACCACCTGTGAGAGCCGCGCGTGTCGGCGATGGGGCGCGAAGCGGCCCTAATATTCAGGCACCGGGTCAATAGCTGCCGGCAAGAGCCAAGCACACCTAAGCTGCCTTGGTAAAATCGCCCCCTTCCTAACGTGACTCATTAGGCCCCATGAAAACAGCACGTCCATCATAGTCCGCAATGAGCCAGCGGAAGCCAACCTAAAAATGGGGGACCAGATGGGGGACTAAAACCGCACAGGCACAAAAAAGCCCTGAAAAATCAGGGCTTTAATGAGAAATAGTGGCGGAAGCGTAGGAGTACTAACTCGCAGCAAAAGAGTCTCCGCCACCGACAAGTAGAGGACACTGAAATCTCGTACTAAAAAGTTCACGACGGTTTGTCGTATCTTACTTTCAGCTTCGGTTTACCGCAGCCACAGATGGCTGAAACGCTTAGTAGCGTCGGTGAGCGACCAGTACGCTCACTTGCTTACGAGGTGGTTCCGAGCCCACTCCTCGGCGGTCGTGACCGGAATCGCCTGCTGCGCGTTGAAGGTCGCAGCCTTAGGCCATGATACACCCCTGCCCTGCGCGAATACGGCTCGGTATTTTTTGATGTGGTGAGCAGGATCTTTTTCCAACTCCTCCATAAGATACGGAACGGTCCAGACGTTGGTCGTGAATGGACGCCGCAGAACACGTTCGAGGATGCTCGCTACCTGCCCATACGACACCGTGTCGCCGGAGAGGTAGACGATTTCATTGCGGAATCGGGGTTCAAAGAAGACGATTTCGGCCGTGAGAGCGCCGATGTCGTCTGGCGTCGTCAGCGTTACACTGGTATCGAGGCTACCGAGCGCGTTAACGGTGTCGTTTTCAAAATCGACCACCTCAAACACGGGCTCGAACAGGAAACTGGTGAACATACCCGTTGAGATGATGACCCATTCGGTTTTGTCCTGTGCACGAAGCAATTCGCGTACATCGAGTTGAGCATCGAACAAATCCTGAGGGCTTCCACGCCCGATCACTTCGAAGTCCACGCCGAACTGCCACGGGAAGTAGCGCTTCACGCCTGACTTGAGCGCGGCAGTGGCCAACTTCATCGGGGTTTCACGGCCCGCGACCATGCCGGCGCAACCAATGACGGTATCGAACTGGGCGAACACCTCAGCCAACTGATCGATCGAGTCGCTCACCAGGTCTGCAGCGACCATCTGGATGCCCAGCCCCCGAAGCTCGTCAATCTCAATCTTTTTCTCCGGTACCTGGGTATTTATGGTCGATTCCCTGAGCAGGACGCTGATCCGGGAGCCGGGTACGCGCTTGGCTACCCGTGCTAGATTGCGCAAGACAGGGAGGCCAAGTTCACCGGCGCCAAGGACGAGGATGGATTGAGGGGTCGATTCGGTCATGATTTCTCCTTAAGGCAGTACGCCTGTAACATGAGTGCATACTTGCACGATCGGGCAGCGCTCGTAAGAAGGCACACACGTGATACCAGGGGGAGAAATGACAGACCTGCAGACTCTTCGTGACGCAGAGGCCCTGTGCCAAACGCTCAGACAAGATGATGATGGTGTCAGGCGAGAGGTCCTCGCTCACGCAGGCAGCCGTTGGTCACTGGGCTTACTGCATGCATTGGGCGTTTACGGCACGATGCGCCACGCAGAGATCAAAAGGCAGATGGCTGGAGTGACTCAGCGAATGCTGACGAAGACGCTACGCGCCATGGAGCGGGACGGGCTTTTAATCCGGCGGGAGTTCGGTGAAATTCCACCAAGGGTTGAATATGAACTAACGCCTCTTGGTATGGAACTGTTGGTTCGTATGTCTCCTGTTTGGATGTGGGTGGTCGAGAACGCCGAGGAGTTCCGCAAAGCACGTCGAGCCTTCGATAACCAGGAGGTAAAGAAACCATCATGGCAAACCCCTACCGCAGTGCCCTCGCTCCAGCACGATCGTTAGCCTCCCGCTATTGTTCGCAACTTCGTTTTCGCCATCGGCTGGCCCTTGGCAAGGTATGCCTTGTGAGTAATAGATATCCTTGGCGCGAAGCACTTTCGGCATCGCAGGAAGTTGACCGGCATCATCGTCCTGCAATCCGACTGCTCCTTGCAGTTAGTCATGAACCAAGACACGTAACATCTTCTGCACCAAGCCATGCCATGCAGTGGGCTCCGGCACGGTATCGGAGAACACGTCAACTTCGATGCCGTGCTCAGCCAGTACGGCGCTGATACGACCTGCGTACCCCAGGTCGACCATCATTCGGTCGGTGATGATCAGTGGCTTGCGGCAGCCGAGGCTCGCCAAAAACCTGATGGATGTGCTGGCTGGCACCGGCACCGGTTTGCAGGATACGCGGGAGGATGCTGTTGTAAGTTATGGCTCTATCTCATTTCCTGGGCATGAACGCGCCCGCGAGCTGCCTTGGGCTCGTGTTCGGATCGGTGAATCGAAGTGCAAGGGAGGACGCTGATAGGGCCTCCCCCTGAATAACCCTCGGCAGTTAGCTGGGCAGATATTCCTCGCTCCAGGACTCGCCGATTGCGCCGGCATCTAGGAGCGATTGAATCTGCTCGTCGGTATAGCCGTAGCGCCCCAGTACCTTGCGAGTGGATGCGCCAAACTTCTCGGCGGGTGGCAACGCTCGAATTCGCGCTACGCGTGGGCGAATGGCGTAGGGATCCAGCTGCGTCACCCTATGACCACTCGGATGGTCGCTGTAGATGCTGAAGGAGTAGCTTCCATTATCAGTGCCTGGCAAGCCATCAGCAGATCGGCTGTATTGGCTGCGCAGGTGATCAATGTTGTCCGGCACCGCTGCTGCAATGTTGGCAGCCTGGAAATGCTGTTGAAGGACCGAGCTGCTCATGCGGCCAATGGCGGTGTTCAGATAGGCAGCGCGATCACCTGCAGACGCCAACCCGCGGAGCTCGGAGATGGCCGCGAACTTGTGCAGCTCTGACTCGGAGGCATCCAGGTAGATCCAACCATCCGCCGTCTTGTAGAACCGAGAAAGGTCGCTGTAGCCAACGACGTTACGCCCGGACGGCTCGTTGAATGGTGCTCGACCTGAGTAGTCGTAGCAGAACGGGATCTGTACCAGATTCCCCAGTGATGCGAGCGAGGTGCGGGCCCGGTGAGCTTCGCCGGAGTGATGCTTGCGATACAGGGCTGTTGCAACACCCAGAGCGGCAGCAAACCCGCACATCACATCAATGGTGCCGACGTGAGCATGTTCTTCTGGTGTATCCATCCCTCCACCAAAGCGCAGCATGATCCCGGTGGTGGCCTGGATAAGATCGTCATACCCCAGATAGTCAGTACGAGGGCCGCGACGTGGCCCGCCGAAGCAGTCCAGCTGGCAGAAGATCACACCAGGATTCACTGCCTGGAGGCTCGCCTCATCCAGGCCCAGCGGTGCCAGCTGGCGGTCAGGTGCGTTCATGACGATCACGTCGACCTCCCGCACCAGGCGATTGAATACCTCTCGGCCTTCGGGTTTGTTCAGATCGACCAGAACACTTTCCTTGCCGCGTGCCGACGACATGCCGAAGACCACGGTATTCCAGGGATCGTAATTGGGCATGACCGGGTCGAGCTTGATGACGTCAGCACCGAAGCGGCCCAAGAACGAAGTCGAGTGCGGCCCTGCGATCACGTTGGTCAGATCGAGGATCTTGACCCCCTCCAGCCAACCGGCAGGCTTGTCGAGTTTGGCAGGAGGCAATGCACGCGCAGGGCTCTCGGACAAGGTCACCAACGCTTCTTCGAAGCTCACATCACGGCGCGAAAGTGGCTTAAGCATTGGCTCAGAGCAGCCCTGCAGCCATGCGATCGGGCCAGGCTGCTTCATGAGGCCAAACTCGCGATCATTGACCTCAACGATCAACCCAGCAGTATTCGAGTGCTCATCATGGAGCCACTCTTGGGTAGATCTGTGGGGCGCACCGGGGAACCGCCCCTCACCGAAGATGACTTCCCACTCAGCGGCTGTTTTGGTCAGGAACACCTCTTTCATCCTGGCAGAAATACGCGCCGCCCAATCAGCAGGCAACGGGTAAACGCCCAGGGATGCATTTCCTTCCCATTGATCGATCGGCAGGTAGGGGTCATCGACTTTCGGCAAGCCGGCGGCAACCATTTCCTCGTAGATGCCCATTGCCTGCAGGCAGCGCTTGGCATGCTCACGGTGCGAGGGGCACACAGCGTAGAACTTGCGGCCATCGGCACATTCATAGGTGCGGTAGAACGGGTCGAGAAACTCCTGCAGATCCTGGTAGCTCAGGTTCATCGCCAGGTTTTCGGCCCCACGACGCTCGCTCTCCTTTTCACGCAGTGTTTTGTAGCGCAGCGGATACCCGTCGATCTTGATCGAGTTGTATGAGAGTCCTTCCATGACTGCTGACGCCAAGGGTACTTCGATCTGATCGCCAACACCATTTTTTTCACGTGCCTGCAGCGCAAGCACCACGGAAGACACCGCCAACATGGTGCCGTACGCCGATGCCAGGGGAAGTGGCGAGAAACTCGGGTTGATTCCCATCAGCACGCGGTTTTGGCCCATATCGGTGAACACACCGGAAGCCGAGGCGATCACCGACTCGGTCGCACGCCATTGCGCCCGCAACTCGTCATCGCTGGCAAAGCCCGGAATCGACAAGGTGATCAACTCAGGGCGTGCACGTCGCAGCTCTGCGAAATCAAGGCCCAACCTGGACAGCACCCCAGGCCGGAAATTTTCGATCACGATATCGGCACGGGAGATGAGTTCGCGCGCTTGCTGCAGCCCCTCTGGCGCCTTCAGATTCAGGCGCATGCACAGCTTGTTGCGGTTGAGCGTGGCATTGGCCGGGCTGTCCCAGAGGGGCCCACCCAGCGGGTCGATGTGAACAACCGTCGCGCCCAGATCAGCGAGGATCATCGCGACTGCAGGGCCTGCGATGTACTGTCCGAAATCGATGGCATTGACGCCTTGCAAAGGCAACTGGTTGGTTTGCTGCATGAGGATCACCCAAGGTAACCCGGGCCGACGCCATTAGCCGGCCCGGTTATTGTTGTTATTGAGACCTCGTACTGACCGGTCCCTGGACGACCGCACCATCCAAGGGCTTGCGATGTGCTTGCTACTTTCAGAAATTCGACGGCAACGCGAAAGCAATAAAAATTGGCCCAAGGGGCCATTTTTTTTATTGCTGGAACGCCTTGCTTATTGCTGGAGGGGTTCTCCCTCCTGCGCGTCGGACGCTGCCTTGAACGACTGGGCTTCTTCGCACAACCACTGAGCGAAGGCCGCCGCATCAGGATTGACCAGGCTGTGGCTGGAATACACCAGGTAAAACGCTTCCTTGGTCGGCACCTGGCAGCCCAAGGGGGCGACGAGTCGGCCTTCGTCCAGCAGGTGCTTGACCAGTGAGGAGCGCGCCAACGCGACGCCCTGACCCAGTTCAGCCATCGTCAGTGCCGAAATCAGGGTGTCGAACTGCATACCCAGCGAGGAGTCGACACGCTCTGCGTTGTTTTTCTGCAGCCAATAGCCCCACCCTTCTTCGTAGCCCAGCACGTGCAGTAACGAGTGCCTCGCAAGATCATGGGGGCGCTGCAACGGACAATCCGCACTGATCAATGCCGGTGAACACACAGGCACCAGCGTGTCCCATGTCAATCGCTCGGCCTTCATACCAGGCCAGCGCCCTTGCCCATACCTGATTTCCAGGTCGGCATCGAACTCTGTTTCATCCACCCAAATGTTACTTGCCACGCGAATGCTCACGTGCGGATGTCGTGCTTTGAACCGGGGTAACCGGGGGGCTATCCAATGCGTGAAGAACACCAGGCTGCTGCGGATGCTCAATGCACTTCGATGACCATGCCCGAAAATCTCATCGGTGGATGCCGCAAGGCGCTCGACCGATTCCCGCACCACAGGAAAGTAGGATTTACCGGCCTCGGTGAGTTCAAGCCCACGAGGCAGGCGCTTGAAAAGCGCGATGCCGAGTTGGGACTCCAAGGCTTTTACCTGCTGACTGATCGCCGCTTGGGTGAGATTGAGCTCCTCAGCGGCATGGGTGAAATTCAACAACCGAGCAGACACCTCGAATGCCCGAAGCCAGTTCAAGGGAGGTAAACGCTTTTTCATGACCCATCCAACGCAAGGCTCATCGGGTATCGAATCGCTACAGGGTTGACATTAGAGACGATCAGTCTAAATTACAACGCATGAATAGCACCAACCCGACGCCCCGCAGAGGCAGGCCGCCTAAAATCGCCCGTGAACATGGTGACACGCTTGAGCTGCTGCTGCGCTGTGGCATGGAAATCCTCACCGAACAGGGCTTCGCCGCCACCGGTATCGACGCCGTGCTCAAGCGCGTCCAGGTACCCAAAGGCTCGTTCTACCATTACTTCGAAAGCAAAGAAGCATTCGGCCAAGCCGTCCTGAAGCGCTATGCCGACTACTTTGCCCGCAAACTCGATCGCTGCTTCAGCGACCCGAGCCTGTCGCCGCTGCAAAGGCTGTCCCACTTCGTTGAAGAAGCGAAGCTCGGGATGGCCAAGTACCGCTTCCGAAGAGGCTGCCTGGTGGGCAACCTCGGCCAGGAGGTATTGGTGCTGCCCGACAGCTTCCGTGAGCAGCTGGAATTGACCCTGCTGGACTGGGAGCAGCGCTTGTCTGCCTGCCTGGAGGAAGCGGTCGAGCTGGGAGAGCTATCCTCCACGTGTGACTGCAGAGCCCTCGCGGCCTTCTTCTGGGTTGGGTGGGAGGGCGCCGTCCTTCGAGCGCGTCTTGTGCAGGATGTCCGTCCCCTCGAGATTTTTTTGCAAGGTTTTCTGGCGGGAATCACCAGGTGATTCCTTGCGACAATTTAAAGACAATCGGTCTAAATGAGAGTTGGTAATGTTCAAAGGCATTCTGATTGAGAAGCAGGAAGACAAGTATTCAGCCCAACTCACTGAGCTGAATGACGACCAACTACCAAGCGGGAACGTGACGGTGAAGGTCGCCTACAGCACCTTGAACTACAAGGATGCTCTGGCTATCACAGGAAGAGGGCCGGTTGTTCGCAGCTTCCCTATGGTGCCGGGCATCGACCTCGCAGGCACCGTCGAGTCAAGCGATGATCCGCGCTATAAGCCAGGTGACCGCGTACTCCTTAATGGCTGGGGCGTGGGTGAGAGCCATTGGGGTGGGCTTGCACAGAAGGCGAGACTGAGCGGGGACTGGCTTATCCCTCACCCCGAGGGCCTTGATGAGCGCCAAACCATGGCCATCGGCACCGCAGGCTACACCGCCATGCTGTGCCTGATCGCCTTGGAACGCCATGGGTTGAAACCCGCCGATGGTCCGGTGCTGGTCACAGGCGCCACAGGCGGCGTGGGCAGCTTCGCCATCAGCCTTCTGGCCGGCGCCGGGTACACCGTCACGGCGGCCACGGGCAAGTCCAGCGAAGCCGCTTACCTCAAGAGCCTGGGAGCGACAGCCATTATCGACCGAGCCGAGCTTTCAGCCCCGGGGCGGCCCTTGGCAAAAGAACAATGGGCAGTAGTGATCGACTCGGTCGGCAGCCATACCCTGGCCAATGCGTGCGCAGGCACAAAGTCCGAAGGACTGGTGGCGGCATGCGGGCTGGCCCAGGGAATGGATTTCCCGGCAACCGTTGCCCCTTTCATTCTTCGCGGGGTCAGCCTGCTCGGCATCAACAGCGTCACTCAGCCATTCCAACGCCGCGTCAACGCTTGGCAACGCCTGGCTGATCAACTCGACCTGCAAGCCTTATCTGTGATGACCCGAACTATCGGTCTTGAAGATGCACTGTCGGCCGCCACTGAACTGCTGGATGGAAGGATCCGCGGCCGGTTGATTGTAGATGCGAACAACTAACAACGTTCAGGAATGCCCGGATAGCAGACTGGGTCAATCTTTATCTAAGGCTGCCAGGACAGGCGTTGTGCTCGATAATTTGGCGCGATGTTTGAAGGCATAGAAAGCCACGCAGACTCGAGATGAATACCCGCTCAAGCTGACTCAGCAGAGGCTTCAACACTCAGCTTAACCGACTCAAACAGTTCTGCAGATACTTTGTGGCGGCGAGCTTGTTCCAAGTGCTTACGCATATGATCAGCCGCCGCAAGGCGATCACCTTGCTCAAGACAGGCAAGAATCGCGAGATGCTCGACGGCCTGCTCACGGCGAGGCGAACGTTTGCTGGCCTGTCGGTACTCCACCAATCGGCGAAGCTGATCGAGACGGCGAACAGTCTGAACGTGGAACCTGTTGCCTGAAAAACCGGCAAGCGTCTCGTGAAACTGTGCATTGGACTCGAACAGCTCCTGAGGTGTCATGGTCAGGTAACCGCCATCTGCGATGAATTGCTGCTGTTTCTTACAGCGAGCCAAAGCTTCGGTATCGACCATGAACGTAGGGGCCAGCAGGCCTGCTGGCTCGATAATCGCCCTGAACGAATAGCTCTCTTCATAAGCCTCGACCGAGTCGATCATCGGCAGAAACTGCCAACCCTGACCTGCACGCTGCTCGATCCAACCCTCCTGTTGAATTCGCATCAACACGCCACGCAGCATATAGCGTGAAACGTCGAATAAACGCATCAGGTCCGTCTCAGCGAACTGCTCAGGAATCTGCCCATTGAGACGCATCACCGCGATCTGCTGATAGATCGGATCATCGATAGAAATCGATAAATCCTGGGCGATTTCTGCCAGATCATCGTACGGTTTTGCCAGAAAAAAACCGCGGTTCCGGTCCTGGTTAAGCATGCCTCGCTCGGCGAGGTAATTCAGAGCAATTTTGATAGGGGTGCGCGACGTCTTCAGAGCCTTGGCCAGCCCCAGTTCCGAAACGTGATGCCCGGCAGCCAGTTGTTCCTGGCGAACATAGGTCACTATATCGCGGGCTACGCGGGCTTGAAGCGCCGTCAGATTCATAACTTTTCCGAGTCAAGGCATAAGATTCAGGGCGGGTACACTAACCGGGCCCCACCGGTCCTACATTATGCCTTGTGCGGCCCCGTTTCCAAATCGAGCTCGATCTCAACTGTGGCAAGAACCATTGGCTTGCGTGTCATAGGCAATGCAAAAACTGCATCGACACCAGCCCAACCGACACTGCGTAACCGTAGACACCGCTATTTCACTCATTCCGTCCCCTGTTTGCTTGCTTGCAAATACTCGTCCAGTCGGGCGATGTGCTCCGGCCCGATGCCGCAGCAACCGCCCACAATGCTAGCCCCCTCCTCGACCCACTGCTGTGCCCATTGCAGATACGCCTCAGGCCCAAGGTCAGCACGAATATCGAGCAGCGTGTCGTTGGCCTGGGCATCTTCACGCACCGGCGCAAAGGCATTGGCATAGACGCCCAGCGACAGCGCGGCAGCCTCCTTATTCAGCACCTGCCGGGCACTGCGCAGCGCTGCACCCATGCTCTCTGGCTGGCTGCAATTGAACAGCAACGCGCTGGCCCCGAGCTCAATGGCCAGCAGAACGGCCTGCTGCACGCTTTCACCCGAGCGCAGTAAAGGCACCGCGTCCTCGGTGTCAATATCGAGTAACGTGAAGGACAGCCAGAGCGGCTTGCGATCGCCATCCAGAGCCGCGTGCACGGCGCGCGCCTCGGCCAGGGAACTCTGTGTTTCCGCCAACCAGAAATCCACATGCTGCGCGAGGCCCCGGATCAATTCACGGTGGATGGCCTCGGAACGGGACGGATCGAAAAGATCCGGACGATACGACCCCAGCGCCGGCGGCAGCGAGCCGGCAACTCGCACCGAAGCGCCCGCCTCATCGGCAGCGGCACGGGCAAGCTGCCCGGACAGTTCAGCCAGCCTCCGGCCGGAACGGGCAAAGCGCTCCTCGCCAATGTGAAACGGCACCACCGCATAGCTATTGGTGGTGATCACCTTGGCCCCTGCGGCTATGAACGCTCGGTGTACCTGTACCACGTATTCAGGCGCTTCGAGCAGTGTCAGTGCCGACCATTCCGGCTGCCGGAAAGGCGCGCCGATCCGCTTGAGCTCTCGTCCCATTCCACCATCAAGCAACGTCCAGGCATGCTGAGTCATTGGGCAGCCACCTGGGCGCCGGCGGCACTCAACCAACGATCGACGGTAACCTGGTTGGCTGCAACCCAGGCCTTGGCCGCAACCTCAGCCGGCTGCTTCTCGCGCTCGATCTTGAGGATCAGATCGTTGAGCGACGCAGGATCGATGCTCACGTTCTCCAGAAATGCTGCAATCCGGGGGGCGCGCTGGCGCAGTGCCGAAGACGCGAGAATGTGCACCTTCGCATCGGGATAAGCGCAGGTGATATTGCTCTTATCCAACCAATCGGCATCCACGGTCGGACTGATGAACTTCCAGCAGCCGTCAGCCTTGTACAGCGGGTCGCCTTTCTTGTTGTCTTGGGCATACCCATCGAACGGCGGCTCATCGAGACGGCGCAGGTCATAGGCAGAGAAGATCCAGTCCGGCGTGTAGGCATAGAAAATCACCCCCCGCTCGGCTTTGTACGCAGCGTCAAGCCTGGCGTAAGTCACCGAGGCTTCGGTGGAGACCGATTCGAAGTTGCCGTCGAAACCGAAGTCCTTGGCTTTTATCTGGCCGATATACGTCGACTCCCAGCCTGCTGGCCCGACCAACAACTGCGACTTGCCGCCGCCCAGCGGAGCGAACAACTTGGCGACCTCTGGTTTTTTCAGGTCATACACCGACTTAACGTTGTACTTGTCCTGGATGTAGCCCGGGATATAGAAACCCTGCACTCCGACATAGGGCTGCTTGTTGGGAATCAGCGACCGGGTACCACCGGTCACATACTTGGCGAAGGCTGCTGATTGGTTCGGCAACCAGATGTCGGTCAGCACGTCCACCGAGCCGTCGCCCTTGGCAGCGGCAGCGAACAGTACCGGCAGATCACCGGCCAGATAGGACACATCGCCGTCGAGGCGATTGGAAATGATGTCGCCGAGGAGGTACTGGATGGCGATGGCGCCGGTCCAGTTCTGCTCGCCGATAACGATCTTTTCCTTGGCGAAGCTTGATGTCGCCGACACCAAAGCGCCAAGCAAAGTGAACCCGGTAAACGCACGGGAAAGGAATCGAGTCATGGGACCTGTTGCTCCTGAGTAGAATGATGACGTTTGCGAAGGGATGCCTGGATGATCCGGTCGGGTACCAAGGCACAGAAAACAATGGCAATACCCGCCAGGGCGCCCTCACCACCCTTGATGTTGCGCAAGGCGGTCATGACGTCGTAGCCGAGGCCTCCGGCACCGATCAGCGCGGCCACGACGACCATGGACAGGCTCATCACAATGGTCTGGTTCACCCCTAGCAACAGAGAGCCTGAGGCCAGTGGCAGCTCGACCCGAGTAAGGGTCTGCCAGGGTGTTGCGCCATGGGCAACCGCAGCCTCCACGGCGGCCTTGGGCACCTCCTGAATACCTAGGGCGGTAAGACGGATCATCGGTGCCAAGGCGAAAATCACGGTGGCGATCACCGCCGGCGTCTTTCCGACCGAGAAGAACGCCACCGCAGGAATCAGATAAACGAAAGTCGGCAAGGTCTGCATGACATCCAGAAGGGGCGTGATCAAACGCCGAGCCAGTGGCCGCTTGGCCAAGAGGATTCCGGTGGGAACACCGATAAGCAGTGACAGCAACACCGAGGAGCCGACCAGAGCAATTGTGGAAACCGTGCGATCCCAGAAACCGAACAGGCCGATGTAGCCCAAGGCTAAGGCAGTCGTCAGGGCCAGGATCGCCCCGGCAGATCGCCAGGCCAGGTAGACCAGGGCAAGCGCCGGTACCGGCCACGGAATCCAGCCCAGCGCACCTTCTACGCCATCGATGACAGTGCGCACCGCCACGATCACCCCGACGAAGGCACTCTCGAAGGTTACCTGAGACCAGCCAATCAACTTGTCGATGGCACCCGCGACCGCCAGCATACTGTCGCGATCGGAGGGGAATTGCGCCAGTGCACCGGCTGCATCTGGCGTCAGGGCCCGCCATACGGTCAGCGCCTGACTCACCAGTAGCAGCGCCAGGGGTAGTGCGGCGCCTTGGGCGTTACGGCCATGGGCGTGCATGCTCACCCAGGCACAGCCAAAGCGATTGGCCAGCAGCACTGCCAGCGCAATGACCGGCAGCCAGCCACCCTCCTCGCGCCACGCGCCGGCAAGCAGGGCCAAGGCCGTCAACTCCACCAGCAGCGCCAGCCAGAACAGACCACCTCGTTCGGCCGCAGCGAGCGCGGCCGGGCCCAACAGGCTTTGGCGAATCCAGCCGGTTGTCGATCGTTCTTGCACAGCGACCGACGGAGGCTCGCTGGAAACCTCGTCGCTAAGCGGCGGAATGCTGGAGCCAATAGGCGGCCGCTCGTCGAAGAAATCTGCCACACCCTCGTCTGCCGGGTGCTCAAGCAATTCCCCAGGAGTGCCGACTTGAATCAACCGACCACCACGCAAGACGGCGATACGATCAGCCAAACGTAACGCCTCCCCCGGATCGTGTGTCACCAGCAACGTAGTAACTCCCCGTTCGCGCACCAGTTGCAGGAAGCGCCCCTGCAAATCGCGGCGAATGGTTGGATCCAGCGCACTGAAGGGTTCGTCCATCAGCAAAATGTCAGGATCGCTGACCAGTGCCCGCGCCAGCCCGACACGTTGCTGCATGCCGCCAGACAGCTCGTAGGGAAAGCGCTCGCTCCATTCTTTCAACCCCACCGCCTGTAATTGGCGTAGTGCCGCTTCGCGGCGGATGCTTTCTGGCGCACCGCGCAATTCCAGGGGAAAGGCGACGTTGTCGAGCACGTTTCGATGCGGCAGCAAACCGAAGTGTTGAAACACCATGCCGATGCGCTGCGACCGCAGTTGACGCAACGCAGGCTGCGTCAAGTCGCCCAGCACCTCACCGTCCACGAGCACCTCGCCGCTGCTCGGTTCTATCAAGCGGTTGACGTGCCGAAGCAAAGTCGACTTGCCGCTGCCAGATGTACCCATCAAGCAAAGCACCTCGCCACGCCGCACAGCGAGGTTCACATGCTCAACCGCGTTGGTGGAACCTGACCGGCTACCCTCGTAGCGTTTGGTGACCGTGCGGAATTCCAGCGCGATATCACCAATCGATGCAGAGTCAAAGGAATCTGCGCTGATCTGCGCAGTGGCTTCCAAAGGGTCATTGGTAATCAGTGGGTATTTATCAGCGATCACGTCGCCCCCTGGCGTTCAATGGATTCCAAGGCAGCAAAGCAGACTCCATGCCAATCGCTAAAACCCAAGTGCTAGAGCGGTATAAGGGCTATTCGCAGGGCAGCGTGGTGTTGAAGAAGCAGCAACAGTGCCTAACTGCTGTTGCATCGCAAACAGCAGGGACCACGCCTGGGGTTTGGTTGGACGTTGAAGTGCTACTCGGCCCTGTAAACCAAATGCGCAGCGAATACATATATCATTAAAATATATAGATATAGTTCATTATTCTTTTTTGAGATATCAGTCCCGGTTTACGCTTTGCTTGTTGCCATGCCAACACCTCTTCAACTGTTTCACCAGCAACAGCCATTCAACAAATGCGCTTGAGTTTCAACACCCTGGTACCCCCTGAACACTGGACAAGCCAGTATTTTCAAGGTGTGCGCTTCTGGTATGGCATTTGCTCCCGATGTGTCATCTCGAGCCACAGCAAACAGGAACGTCTAGCATGACTACTGCCCTGAAAATCGTCGCCGTTTCCGGCGGCACCTCCCGCCCCTCACGCACCCTGGCCCTGACCGAAGCCATCATCGACGCAATTAGCCGACAGTTGAACATCGATACTCACCTTATCGAACTGGGCAACATCGCCCGCCCGCTCGGAGGGGCGCAGTGGCGTAATGAATTGCCGGAAACCGTCGAACACGAACTGCGCCACATCGAGTCGGCTGATTTGCTGATCGTTGCCGCGCCGGTCTATCGCGGGACTTACCCCGGCCTGTTCAAGCACCTGTTCGACCTCATCGGCCAGGACGCCCTGATCGACACGCCGGTGCTGCTCGCCGCCACCGGTGGCAGCGAACGGCATGCACTGGTGCTCGATCATCAGCTTCGCCCGCTTTTCAGCTTTTTCCAGGCGCTGACGCTGCCGATCGGTGTCTACGCCAGCGAAGCCGATTTTGCCGACTATCGCATCGTCAACCCGGCCTTGCAGGCACGTGTAGAGCTGGCGGCCGAACGCGCAACTGGCGTGCTCAGCTACCAGGCGCATGTTCTGCGCAAGATCGCCTGAGGAGCGCGGACGCATGAGAACGCACCAGCAACCCACCGTGCTCAGCCCCATTCAGACCGCCCGCCGCCTGGCGGCCGAGTTTGCTGAAACTGCCGTCGAGCGCGACGAGGCCGGCGGCACGCCCAAACAGCAGCGCGATGCATTGCGCCAGAGCGGCCTATTGGCCATGAGCATCCCGACCCAGTATGGCGGCCTCGGTGCCAGTTGGAGTGAAACCTTGGGTGCAGTGCGCGAGTTCGCCAAGGTCGACAGCTCCATCGCACACGTATTCGGCTTCCAGCATCTGATGCTGGCCACAGTGCGCCTGTTTTCCCGCCCCGACCAGTGGCAACCCTGGTTCGAGCAGACCGCGCGCAAGAACTGGTTCTGGGGCAATGCCCTCAACCCGCTGGACACCCGCACCGTACTCAAGCGTTTCGATGGTTGGTTCGAGTTTTCCGGCAAGAAAAGCTTTTGCTCCGGCGCCAGCGACTCGGAAATGCTGATCGCCTCGGCCATCGACGAGAGCGCCGGCGGCAAGCTGCTGATTGCTGCCATTCCCAGCGCGCGCACCGGCATTACCCTGCACGGCGACTGGAACAACATGGGCCAGCGCCAGACCGACAGCGGCAGCGCCACCTTCGAGCGCGTGCGTGTGGAAGAAAGCGAACTTTTGCTCGACCCCGGGCCATTGAGCACCCCTTTCGCCTGCCTGCGCCCGCTGATCGCACAGTTGCATTTCGCCCATATCTTCCTCGGCATCACCGAAGGCGCGCTGGAAGAGGCACGCCAGTACACCCTCAAGGAGGGCCGTCCGTGGTTCCGCTCCAAGGCCCAGCACGTCAGCGAAGACCCATACATCCTGCGTCACTACGGCGAGTTCTGGGTCGGCCTGGAAGGCGTGCGCCTTTTGGTGGAGCGGGCTGCCGAGCAGCTTGATACAGCCTGGAACAAGGAGCATGCCCTAGGCGCCGAAGAACGCGCGCAACTGGCACTGGCCATCTCCACTGCCAAGGTGGCAGCGGTGCGCAACGGCCTGGACGTCTGCAACCGTCTATTCGAGGTGACTGGTGCCCGTGCCACCCACGCCTCGCTCCGTCTCGACCGCTATTGGCGCAACCTGCGCACGCAGAGCCTGCACGACCCGGTGGACTACAAGCTTCACGAACTGGGTGATTGGGCGCTGAACCAGACAAGACCTTCACCCTCTTTCTATTCATAGGGATTTCCATGCAGCTGCTGACCCTCCCCCCTTCGCCGACACTCGCTACCTCGATCCGGGCCACCGCACAAGTCTTCGAAGACCCTAGATCGCAGGCGCTGCTCGCCCACTTGCAACAGGTCGCCCCCAGCGAGGCCAGCGTCCTGATCATCGGTGAGACCGGCACAGGCAAGGAGTTGGTCGCACGCCATATCCACAACCTCAGCGCACGCCACACCGGCCCCTTCGTCGCAGTCAACTGCGGTGCCTTCTCGGAATCGCTGGTGGAAGCGGAGCTGTTCGGCCATGAGAAGGGCGCGTTTACCGGCGCCCTGGCGGCCAAGGCCGGCTGGTTCGAGGAAGCCAATGGCGGCACGCTGTTTCTCGATGAGATCGGCGACCTGCCCATGGCCATCCAGGTCAAGCTGCTGCGCGTGCTGCAAGAACGCGAAGTGGTGCGCCTGGGCTCGCGCAAAAGCATCCCGATCAACGTGCGCGTGGTCGCCGCTACCAATGTGCAGCTAGACAAGGCCATCGGTGCCGGCAACTTCCGCGAGGATCTGTACTATCGTCTCAACGTAGTCAGCCTGCAGCTCTACCCACTACGTGAACGACCAGGCGATATCATGCCGCTGACCCGGCACTTCATCAAAACCTACTGCAACCGCCTGGGTTACGGCGAAGTGCGTCTGTCCGCCGAGGCCGAGCGCAAGCTGGTGAGCTACGACTGGCCGGGCAACATCCGCGAGCTGGAGAACGTCATCCACCATACCCTGTTGGTGTGTCGTAACGGCCTGGTGCAGCACGACGACCTGCGCCTTTCGCACCTGCGCATAGAGCGTCAGGAGCAGTCACCTTCCTTTCCTGTGGAAACCGCCGACGAGCAGTTGCTACGTGCATTCCATCGTTTCTTCGAAGAGCAAGCCGGTGGTTTGCACGAGAAGGTCGAGGACAGCCTGCTGCGCGCGGCCTATCGATTCTGCCACCACAACCAGGTGCACACGGCCAGCCTGCTGGGGCTGAGCCGCAATATCACCCGCGCGCGGCTGATCGCCATCGGCGAGCTGGTGGTCAATCGACGTCGCCCCCAGGCGCAGGCCCATCCCGATCGGGCCGTGCAGTTGTGTATCTGACAGAAAACAAGCAAGGCCTGCCCGCAGGTGCACTTCCAAGTCCAAGCTGCAGACGCCCAGCAGGTCATTCGAACGCCTAGCGCTGCGACAACGCAAGGGTCAATCGCCCTCCCACACGCCCAACCGCACAAGGACTGATTTTCATGAGCCTTGATATCTTCTGGTTCCTGCCCACATCGGGCGACACCCGCTACCTCGGTCAATCCGCCAGTGGCCGCACGGCCACCAACGCCTACATGCGACAGATCGCCGTGGCCGCCGACCAACTCGGCTACGATGGCTTGCTGATTCCCACCGGAGCCAGTTGCCTCGACCCTTGGGTCACCGCTGCCAGCCTGGTGCCGGTCACCCAGCGCATCAAACTCCTAGTGGCCCTGCGCACCTCGCTGGGCAATCCCACCGCCTCCGCGCGCCAGGCCGCCAGCCTGGATCAGGCTAGCGGCGGGCGCCTGCTGCTCAACGTAGTGCCGGGCGGCGACGCCACCGAGCTGGAGGCCGATGGTGTCTTCCTCGCCCACGACGAGCGCTACGCCGCCTCGGACGAATTTCTCAGCATCTGGCGACGACTGTTACAAGGCGAGAAGGTCGATTTCGACGGCAAACACCTCAAGGTGCGCGGCGCGCAGAACTTCTTCGAACCTGTGCAGAAGCCCTACCCGCCTTTGTATTTCGGCGGTTCCTCCCCTGCCGCCCACGAACTGGCGGCCAAGCACGTCGATGCCTACCTGACCTGGGGAGAGCCTCCTACCGCCGTAGCCGAGAAAATTGCCGACGTGCGCGCCCGCGCAGCCAGCCGCGGTCGCACGGTGCGCTTCGGTGTACGCCTGCATGTGATCGTGCGCGAAACCAACGAGAAGGCTTGGGCCGCCGCCGACGAGCTGATCAGTCATCTGGACGACTCCACCATCGCCGCTGCCCAGGCCAATTACGCCAGAATGGACTCCGAAGGCCAGCGGCGCATGACCGCGCTGCACGGTGGCGACCGCAACAAACTGGAAGTGGCGCCCAACCTCTGGGCCGGTGTCGGCCTGGTACGCGGTGGCGCCGGCACCGCGCTTGTGGGCGACCCGGAAACCGTCGCCGCCCGTCTGCTGGAATACGCCGATTTGGGTGTCGACAGTTTCGTGCTATCTGGCTATCCCCACCTGGAAGAAGCCTATCGTTTCGCCGAGCTGGTTTTCCCACTGCTGCCCGGCAAGGGCAAGGTCACCGTCGAAGGTGCCTTCACCGGTGGTGCGTTCGACGTGCGTGCCAGCAAGGAGAACGTCGCATGAAAATCATCGACCTGCGCTGTCGCCCCGCCTACCTGCACCCCTTCTTCGGTGGCGTACCCGGCTCGCCCGAACATGACGTCGCCCGTTGGCTCAACCGCCGCGTCGGCACCCGTGGCGCGGACGATCACTTCGAGCGCTCGCTGACGCCCGAAGGCTTCCTGGCCGAAGTACGCGAGGCCGGTCTGTACAAGGCCGTGGTGGTTGGCCGCCATACGCCGAGCCAGCACCTGCCCAACGATACGATCCACGTCATCGTCCATGGCCACGACGAACTGCTCGGTATCGGTGCGGTGGAGCCGGCATAGCAGGGCATCGAAGGCGCACTGAGGGAAATCGACCGCGCCATCGACGTGCTCGGCCTGGCCGGCATCGACCTGGAACCGGGCTTCGGCGACCCGGCGCGGCACCCGGACGATGCGCTGTACTGGCCGATCTACGAGCACCTGCAGAAGCGCGGCATCCCGCTGTTTCTGATGAGCGGCCCGACCACGCCGGACCCAAGCTACAACGACCCTGCGCGCCTGGCCGCTGTAGCCCGTGCCTTTCCTGATCTCAGGATCGTGGTCTACCACGGCTACTGGCCCAACGTGCAACAGGCGATCGGCCTGGCCTTCCGCTACGAGAATATCCACCTGGTGCCGGATATGTACCTGTTCCTGCCCGGCAGCGAGGGCTATGTGCAGGCGGCCAACGGCTTTCTCGCCGAGCAATTGTTATTCGGCTCCTCCTACACTTTCCGCCCGATCCGCCAGAGCATCGAGGATGCCCAGCGCCTAGGGCTGAAGGATGAGGTCGTGGAGAAGTTCTTCGCCAGGAATGCCCAGCGGTTGTTCAAGCTTGGCTAGACACTGTGCCACCCGTGCCTGAGGGAACGAATCGGCCGAGGCCTCCGCCTCGGCCAGCCCTGCTCCATCAGCTTTCCTGGCTGCAATCGCGCGGAATGATGCCATTCTCCTTGGCGTACTTGTGCGATGAGGCCTCGATGATCGGCCGCAGCAGCGTGCGGTCAGCCTGCACCCAGTCGCTGACAAGGTTCCATTTCTGCCCGTCCCACTGCTGGAAGCGTACCGCGCCACCGCCTTCGTGGTCGGCGCAGGAAAGTTTCAGCGGCTGCACCAGGCCCTTGGCGCCAAGGGCCTGCAGGCGTGTATCGTCCAGGTTCAGGTGCTCGAAGCCCCAGCGCACCTGTTCGCCAGTCAGCGGCTGCTGACCGAATTTCGCCTGCGCCAGGCGCAGCGCCTCGACGTTGAGGATGCCGTTGACCACCCCGAGGTTGTAGTACACGGTGCCGAAGCGCTTGGGATCGGCCAGGTCGCCCTGCCCTTTGTCCACCACGTCCTGCTTGATGCCTTGCAGCACCGGGAAGTCAGTGCCGGACGGGTGCGTGGTGATGGAGATGAAGCCCTTGGCGGCCGCGCCGGCCGGCGCTGCATCTTCCTCCGAGTTGCTCCAGATATTGCCGATGATGTGGTCGGCAGGGAAACCGACCTTCTGTGCAGTCTTCAGCGCAACAGGGTTCATCACCCCCCACCCGCGCAGTATCACCCAGTCCGGCTTGAGCCGGCGAATGTTCAGCCACTGAGACTGTTGTTCGTTGCCGGGGTGTGGCACTTCCAGCAGGGTCAGCTCGAAGCCGTACTTGTCGGCCAGAGTCTGCAGCACTTCGTTGGTTTCCTTACCGTAGGGCGAACCGTGATACAGGGTAACGATCTTCCTGCCCTTGAGCCCCTGCTCACCGCCCGACTGCTGGCCGATCCAGTTGACGATGGCAGACACCTCGGAATAAGGGTTGAGCTGCAGCGGGAAAACGTAGGGAAACACGCTGCCGTCGGTGGAGTCAGTGCGTCCATGGTTGATGGTGATCAGCGGTAGCTGGTCAGCTGTGGAGCGATCCAGGGTCGCATAGGCGATACCCACCGACAGCGGGTTGGTGGCAGCGGCCGGCGCGCCATTGAGCCCGCCCTTGAGGCGCTCGTAGCATTCCACGCCCTTCTCCACCACGTACTCGGTCTCGCACTCGCTCCAGGTCAGCTTGACGCCATTCACGCCGCCAGCGGCGTTGACGTACTTGAGGTAGTCGATGAACCCGCCAAAGAATCCCGTGCCGCCAGCGGCGTATGGGCCGACGCGGTAGCTCTGCAGGGGAAAGTACTGTTCGTTGGCCGCTTGCACGTTGAGTGCACCGGCAGCGAGGCTCACGGCCAGCGCCAGGCGGCCGAAGACGGATCGGATGAACATCGTGGTTATCCTTTGAAAATCAGTGGGCAGTGTGGATGTGCAGGCGGCTATGCGCCCGCTGCGTGGGTTCGCTCAGTAGCGCAACGGCCAACGCCGTGCGCGCTCGCGAAAACGTTGCCAGAGGCGCGCCAGGCCCTCCGGTTCCTTGATCAGGAAGAGGATGATCAGCATTCCGAAAACGATCTTCTGAAGGTTCTCCACCTGCCCGGCATCGATCAGCCCCGCCGGCAGCAGCGAGGCCAGATTCGACAGCAGGATGGGAAACAGCACGATGAACGCAGCGCCAAGGAAGTTGCCAAGAATGCTCCCCATGCCGCCAATGATGATGATGAACAGGATCTGGAACGAACGACTCAGGTCGAAGCCATGCGGCTCCACCGTGCCCAAGTAGGTAAAGGCCCAGAGGGAGCCGGCAACACCGAGGAAGAAGCCGCTGATGGCGAAGGCCAGCAGTTTGGTTTTGAGCAAGGGAATGCCGATCACCGCGGCGGCGGTGTCCATGTCGCGCACCGCCATCCAGTTGCGCCCCAGTTCGCTGCGTACCAGGTTGGCCCCCAGCCAGAACAGCGAACTGACCACCGCCAGGGTCAGCAGATAGCGGCCCGCCGGAGATGAAAAGTCATACCCGGCCACCAGTAACGGCGGCGCGCTGATCACGCCAGAAGCGCTGTCGTTGCTGAACCAGCTGAAGCGAGTCAGCGCCCATTGCACGAAGAACTGGGCCGCCAGGGTCGATACCAGCAGATAGAAACCCTTGATGCGCAGGCTCGGCAAGCCGAAGACGATCGCCACCAGCGCCGCCACCAGACCGCCAAGGAGCAGGCTGACAAGCAGCGGCAACTCGGCGATGCGCAGTTCGAAGTTGTAGGCAGCGAAGGCTCCCACCGCCATGAACGCCGCCGAGCCCAGCGACAATTGCCCCGCGTAACCGGTCAGCAGGTTCAGTCCAAGGCCGGCCAGCGACAGCACCAGAAACGGCATCAGGATGGCGCTGAACCAGTAGTCGTTGCCTAGCAGCGGCACAGCGATAAAGGCGAATGCCAGCAAAGCGGCCATTCCGAGACGATCCTGGCGCAGGCGGAAGAACCGACGGTCATCGACGTAACGCAGTCTGAACTGGCCTGCTTCTTGGTACAGCATGATCGACTCTCCTCAGACCCGTTCGATGGCGCGTTCGCCGAACAGCCCCGCTGGGCGGACCAGCAGAAACAGCAGGGCCAGTACGTAGGGAAACCAGTTTTCAATGCCGCCACCGATGATCGGCCCCAGGTAGACCTCGGCAATTTTTTCCGAGGCGCCGATGATCAAGCCGCCGATGATCGCCCCACTGATCGAGGTGAAGCCGCCGATGATCAGCACCGGCAGAGCCTTGAGCACCACCAACGAGAGCGAGAACTGCACGCCCAGGCGTGCGCCCCAGAGCAGCCCGGCAACCAGCCCGACGAAACCGGCGACCGCCCAGACCACCGCCCACACCTTCGGCAGGCGGATGCCGATGGTCAGCGCCGCACGTGGATCGTCGGCGACCGCCCGCAGTGACAGCCCCATCCGCGTGCGGTTGAACAACAACGACAGCAGCAGCACCAACGCCGCCGCCGTGGCAGCGGCGAACAGGTCGAACTGCGACAACAGAATGCCGCCCAGTTCCAACGGCTCATCACTGATGCCCAGTTCCAGACCATGCACTTGGGCGCCCCACATTGCCTGGGCGGCGCCTTCGATGATGTAAGCCATGCCGAGGGTGGCCATGAACAGGGTGATCGCAGAGCGACCGACCAGAGGCCTCAGCACGGCGCGCTCGATCAACAGCGCCAAGAGCACCATCGCCGCCAGGGTGACGATAAACGCCAGCCAGAACGGCACTCCGCGCTCCAGCAAGCTGACGAAGGTCAGCGCGGCAAAGAGTACCATCGCCCCCTGAGCGAAGTTGAACACGCCGCTGGCCTTGTAGATCAGTACGAAACCGATGGCCACCAGGGAATACATAACGCCGGCCAGCAGTCCACCAATCAGCACTTCGAGAAAAAATTCCATGCAACGCTCCTGTACTCGGACTAGGCCGCCGGGCACGAGCCCAGGTAGGCGGCGATCACTTCAGGGTCATGGCGAACCTGATCGGGCGTGCCATCGCCGATCTTGCGGCCATAGTCGAGCACCACCACGTGGTGGGAAATGCCCATGACCACGCCGATGTCGTGCTCGATCAACACCACCGTAGTGCCGAACTCACGGTTGATCTCGACGATGAAGCGACTCATCTCCCGCTTCTCCTTGGCATTCATCCCGGCCATGGGTTCGTCGAGCAATAGCAGTCGCGGTTCGGCGGCCAGCGCACGAGCCAACTCGACGCGCTTTTGCAGGCCATAGGGCAAGGTGCCGACCACCTCGTCACGCCAGGGCTGGATGCGCAGGAACTCGATCACCCGCTCGGCTGCAGCGCGCTGCCGGTCGTCCTCGCCTGGCGCGCGACCGATACGCAACGCTTGCTCCAGCCAGGAACTACGGCGCTTGAGGTTGCGCCCGGTAAGCACGTTGTCGAGCACGCTCATGCCCTTGAACAGCGCAATGTTCTGGAAGGTGCGTGCAATGCCGCCAAGCGCCGCCGTATGCGGGCGCATCACGCGGCGGTCCTGGCCGGCAAAGCGAATGCGCCCCTGCTGCGCTTGGTAGACACCATTGATGATGTTCAACAGCGAGCTCTTGCCCGCACCATTTGGGCCGATCAGCGCGCAGATCTCGCCCTCGGCAACGCGAAAACCGATGTCACTGATGGCCTTGACGCCCTTGAACGACAGGCTGATGCCTTCCAGCTCCAGCAAGGCAGAATTCGACATGACAAGGCCTCAGGCAGGCTGCTCATGGCCCTGCGGCCAGGCAGCGATGGATGGACGGAGGCTACGCGCAGCCTGCCAACGTGGCGCTTCTGGCCAGGCCCGTGGCGCAACGCCAAGGGCTGCGAAAAACGCCTGCGCCTCCACTGGCAACGCGCCGTCGACCAGCAACGGCACCCGAGTACGGCTCAGGCCCAGCACATCGCGCAGCGGTCTGAGCAGCAACCAGTAACCGACGCAGTGGCGCACGACTGCACCGTGCCTGGTGAGCGCCCTGTCCAGCCAGCGCCGTAGCAAGCTGCCAGGCAGTGGTAGACGCTGCTGCGCCAGGGCATACAGGCGCCCGTAACTGTCGTGGGTGCCAAGCACCAGGGTCGGCCCCAGTTCACGGCGGTCGTTGTCGCGGGTCGCCAAACTCTCCGGGAAATTCAGCCGAAAGCCCGCCAGCAACCAGGGTCCCAATAGATAGCGGGCCTGGCCGCTGGCAGCGAAGGTACGTGCAGCCAAGGCCTCCTCAGCTGCCGTCAGGCGTTCCTGCAAGATCAGCCGGCGCCCCTCCTCAAGCAGCTCGGCATGGTTGAGCCATTGTTGCTGAGCCTGCCCATCACTGTTCAGACGATGAAAGCTGAACGCCGGGCGTTCGCCCTGCGCGAGAATCGACAGCGGCTGGTCAGGCCGCGTCAACGCAAGCCTGGCGTAACTCTGCACGCCGGAATCGGCCAGGCCGCGGCCATCGGCATAGAACAACAGACGCGGCACATGGCCAGCCTGACGTACCCGCTCGACCTCCTCCTGGCCTTCGGCGAGCACGAAGCCGACTTCGAGCTCACGTAGCAGCACCAGTTGTTCCTCGGCCGCTGTCAGTGGATCGAGCAGCGCCGCGATACCACCCAGCCACTGCGCCGCCAGGCTTGCCAGCAGCGCCTCGGGGCGCGGCCGGCTGAGGATCACCAGGCTGTCGCCAGCACCGAAACCGGCATCACGCAAACCACTGGCTAGCCCCTGTACCTCGGCCAGCAGCTGCGCCCAGGTGTGTTGCTGCCATAGCCCCAGTCGCTTGTGCCGCATTGCCACGTCGCCCCCACGCTGGCGCGCGCGGGCAAGCAGGCTGGCCGGGAGGTTGTCGGCAGATTCCTCGTGCATGATGGCGCGCCTCAGGCCACGGCCAAGGAAGCGGCTTTCGCCTGCTCCAACTCGCGCACCAGTGGCATTACATGCTTGCCGAAGTACTCGACCTCTTCCTGGAAGTGCAGGAAGCCAGAAAGGATCAAATCGACGCCGACTGCCTTGAGCGCGACAATGCGCTCAGCAATCTGCCGCGGCGTTCCGATCAGGTTGGTCTTGAACCCGTCGTTGTACTGCACCAGATCCTCGAAGGTGGATTTGGCCCAGTTGCCCTCGCCTTCCGGGCTGGCTGCACCGGCATTCTTCACTTCGCTGCCGAAGCCGTTGACGGCCTCCGGATCGGCCTTGGCGATGATCTCGGCGAGCACCGCATGGGCTTCTTCCTCAGTGTCGCGGGCAATGATGAAGGCGTTCACGCCGACCTTTACCGAATGACCGTTGGCGGCCGCCTTGGCACGAATATCGTCGATCTGGGCCTTGATGCCCTCGACGCTGTTGCCATTGGTGAAGTACCAGTCGGAAACCCGTGAAGCCATGTCTCGTGCGGCTCGCGAGCTGCCGCCCTGAAAGATTTCCGGGTGCGGTTGCTGCAGCGGCTTGGGCTTGAGGGTGTAATCGTTGAAACGATAGAAATCACCGTGGAAACTGAAGTTGTCCTGCGTCCAGATCCCCTTCAGGGCGCGGATGAACTCCTCGGAACGGCGATAGCGCTCATCATGATCCAGCCACGGCTCGCCAATGGCGCGGAACTCGCCTTTGAACCAGCCGGACACAACGTTGATGGCAACGCGACCGCCGGTGAACTGGTCGATGGTCGCCAGTTGTTTGGCCGCCAGCGCCGGTGTCCACGGCCCGGGCAGGATCGCGGCGATTACCTTGAGCTTCTCGGTGGCAGCCAGCAGCGCGTGGCTGATGGTCACCGACTCGTGCTGGTTGTCAGCCCCGTAGCCGGCGGTGAAGCGGATCTGCGACAGCCCGTATTCAAACCCTGAACGCTCGGCAATCTGCGCGAGCTTACGGTTGTAATCGATGTCCCAACTGGTGCGTTGTTCGATCTTGCTGACGACAAGGCCGCCGCTGACGTTGGGCACCCAATAGGCGAACTTAATGGGTTGGCTCATGGTTTGTCTCCTGTAACTCGGATAGTCAGGCCGCGCTAGCGACCGGTATGTGAAAGAAGGCGCCGACGGTCTCGAGCACCCGTTCAATCCGTTCGAACTGAGCAGGGTCGGCTAGGCGATGCTCGTCGAAAGCTTCGACACTGGCGTACAGGCCGAACGGCAGCGTGTGGGCCTGGAAGAAGGCGAACAGAGGGCGCAACTGGTGATCGATCATCAAGGTATGACGCTCGCTACCACCGGTGGCCGCAAGCACCACGGGCACGCCCTTGAGCGACTGGTGATCAACCAGGTCGAACAGGTGCTTGAACAAACCTGTGTAGGACGCGCGATACACCGGGCCGCCCACCAGCAGCAGGTCGGCCTGTTCGATGGCCTGCAAATGCGGTTGCAGGTCTGGCGAGGCGCTATCGCGCTCCAGCGAGCCGGCCAGGCTGGTGGAGAGCTCGGCGATGCGCACCCAGTGCACTTCCGGCTTCGGCAACAGGGCTGACAGCCGCTCCACCAAGGCCTGTAGCAAACCGTGGGTGCGTGATGGCGACCGCAGACTTCCGGACACCACAACGACCCTGATAACACGTGCATTCATGCTCACTACTCCTTGCCCATGCATTTGATGGAGGTAGAGCAGCAACCATGCCAACAAGAAAAACCCATAAAATTCAATCAGTTGAACCTTAATGCAGATGATGCCAACTGCATCCTGACCAACAAGCTGTTGAACTACTGACCGCCGAGCAACAGTTACCCCGTAAAACGCGACTGCCCGCCCATCAACAGCTGTTCAACAAGCTGTTGCCAGCCAGACAGACCTGCCTGCGAGATACATAGTAAGTAATTGATTTAAAACACATTTGTGATAAGGCACGGAGTTTGCGAACAGTTCATTGTCAGCAATCGCACCAATCGAGGAGAACTGCGATGACCGCCCAAGCCCATCTGCCCCACCTGTCTACCGGTACCGACTACGAACCTCTTGCCTCTCGCTTCCGACCTATCTTTGCTCGCATCGCCGAATCCAGTGTGGAGCGCGAACGCAACCGCACCCTACCCCATGAGCCCATCCAATGGCTCAAGGAGGCCGGCTTCGGCGCCGTACGCGTCCCCGTCGAACACGGCGGTGCCGGCGCGTCCCTACCACAACTGTTTCAATTGCTGATCGAACTGGCAGAAGCTGACTCCAATGTGCCGCAGGCGCTGCGCGGACATTTCGCTTTCGTCGAGGACCGTCTTAACGCACATACGGGCACGCCACAGGACGTGTGGTTCAAACGCTTCGTCGCCGGCGATCTGGTGGGCTGCGCCTGGACAGAAGTGGGTGCGGTGAAGATCGGCGATGTCCTCACCCGTGTGTCACGCCAAGGTGATCGTTGGGTGGTCAACGGCACCAAGTACTACAGCACCGGAAGCATCTTCTCCGACTGGATAGACCTGTTCGCCCGCCGTGACGATACCGGCGGCGATGTGATCGCGGCGATCCGGACCCGCCAACCTGGGATCACCCAGAGCGACGACTGGGACGGCTTCGGCCAACGCACCACCGGTAGCGGCACCTCGGTGTTCGAGAACGCGGTGGTCGAAGAAGAGAACATCATCGACTTCGCCACCCGCTTCAAATACCAGACTGCCTTCTACCAACTGGTACTGCTCGCCGTCATCGTCGGCTCCGGGCGTGCCGCGCTGCGCGATTTCAGCCAGGAAACCCGCTTGCGCACCCGCGTGTTCAGCCATGGTAATGCCCCGGCCGTAAGCCAGGATCCACAGGTGCTGCAGGTGATCGGTAAGGCCAGTGGTCTGGTCTACGCCGCCGAGGCGGGCACCCTGCGTGCTGCCGAGGTCGCTCAACAGGCTTATCTGGCGCACGCTGCCAACGACTCAGTAGCCGAGCGCCAAGCCAACATTGCAGCCGAGCTAGAGTCGGCCCAGGCTCAGGTGGCCGCCATAGATCTAGTGCTGCGCGCCACCAGCGACCTGTTCAATACGCTCGGCGCCTCTGGCACCAGCATCGCCAAACAGCTCGACCGCCACTGGCGCAACGCCCGCACGGCCGCCTCGCACAACCCGGTGATCTACAAGGAGCGCATCATCGGCGACTGGCATGTCAACGGCACCGAGCCGCCCTACGTCTGGCAAATTGGCGGCGGCGTCAAGCAACGCTAGAACCATCGATCACGCCCTCCCGCGAGCTTGCCTCGCGGCTGAGCGTCCTTCCACCGCGGCACCACGCCCTCAGCTAGTTACTCAATAGCACGAAAGATGAGCGAAGAGCCCGTCACGCGAACCCGACGCGCGGACGCGACATCGATTTGATTTCAACGGGTCGAAGGCCGGCAGCGTCCACATCGACCCGCTCATCTAAAGCCTCAACCTCGTCTAAAACCTCTAAAAGGAGCCCACCCATGAGCGAAAACCATCCGCAACAGCGTGATGAAACCATCGTACTGCGCCAATCCAACACCCCAGCCCGTCGCCTTGGCAGCGAGCCCGAAGCGATCGAGGCAGCGCACGCCCTCGCTCAGGACTTCCGCCGGGAAGCCGCCGAACGTGACCGCGAACGCCGCCTGCCGCTGGGAGAACTGGACGCTTACTCGCAAAGCGGCCTTTGGAGTATCACCGTGCCCAAGGCTTTCGGCGGGCTGGGCGCCAGTTACCGCACCGTAGGCGAGGTATTCAAGATCATCTCGGCAGCCGACGGCTCGCTCGGGCAATTGCCTCAAAACCACTTCGTCATCCTTGCGCACATCGGCTTCGACGCCAGCAACGAGCAGAAGCGCTTCTTCTTCGAGCTCGCCCTGTCCGGCGCACGCTTCGGCAATGCCTTCTCCGAACGTAACGGCAAGCACGTCGCCGACTTCCAGACCCGTATCACCCCGGATGGCGACGACTACCGGGTCAACGGCCAGAAATTCTTCTCCACAGGCGCTTTGCTGGCGCATTGGGTTCCTATCGTCAGCGTGGACGACCAGGGCCGCCCACACTTGGCTGTGGTGCCAAGGGAAACCGAAGGCCTCAAGGTGATCAACGACTGGTCGAGCTTCGGGCAGCGCACCACCGCGAGCGGCACGGTGCTGATCGAGCAGGTGCGTGTACCGGCCAGTCAGGTAGTGCCGATCTGGCAGGCATTCGACCGCCCCACCGCTGGCGGTGCGATATCCCAGTTCATCCAGGCAGCCATCGATGCGGGGTTGGCTCGAGGAGCGCTGGCCGACACCCTGGACTATGTCCGTCGACACACCCGCCCATGGATCGATTCCGGGCTGGAAAAGGCCACCGACGATCCTTACATCCTCCAGCAACTGGGCGACCTGCAGATTCGCTTGCGCGCCGCCGAAGCGGTATTGGACCTGGCTGCAGATGCCATCGACCTGGCGTTACGCGACCCCAGCGAAGAGAACGTCGCCGAAGCCTCCATCCGCACGGCCGAAGCCAAGGTGCTTACCACCGAGGTGGCCATCCTTGCCAGCAATCGCTTGTTCGAGCTGGCTGGTACCCGCTCGACCCTGGAGGAATACGCCCTCGACCGTCACTGGCGCAATGCCCGCGTCCACACCCTGCACGACCCCGTACGCTGGAAGTACCACGTCATCGGTAACTATCTGCTCAACGGAATCAAGCCGCCCCGCCATCCCTGGAACTGAGCGTCACCCTGGCCGAGCACAGCGCTCGGCCAGGGTATTGCGGCGGCGTCAAGCCGATGGTGCCAGGATCGGCAGGTGTCGATACCTATCAGCCGGCTTTGCCGCCCAGGTAAAAATGCTGGATGTCATCGCGCCTCGCCAGCTCCGCGGCGGCTCCCTCACCCACCACCCGACCGCTCTCCATGATGTAAGCGTAACTGGCATGGCGTAGGGCGATGTTGATGTTCTGTTCGGCGACCAGAAAGCTCATCCGTTCTTGAGCGTTTAGCTGTGCGACGATCGCGAAGATCTCCTCAACGATGATCGGCGCCAGGCCCATCGAAGGTTCGTCGAGCAGCATCAGGCGAGGCTTGGTCATCAACGCGCGGCCAATGGCGAGCATCTGCTGCTCGCCGCCCGAGGTCACTCCGGCCTGCGCCCTGCGCTTGTGTCTCAACCGTGGAAACCAGGCATAGATACGCTCCAGGTCATGCTCCAGCTCGCGTCGCGTCGGGTTGCGCAGAAAGCCGCCGCTACGCAGATTCTCCTCGACGGTCAGGTGCGCGAATACATGCCGCCCCTCCAGCACGTGGACGATTCCCCGGCGTGCCAGCACATGAGCCGCGACCCCGGTGGTGTCCTGCTCCTGGAAGCGGATATGCCCGCGGCTGACCTGTGCGCGGTCGGCCTGAACCAGCCCGGATATCGCCTTCAGCGTGGTGCTCTTTCCTGCACCGTTTGCGCCAAGCAGTGCGACGATATCCCCTTGCCCGACCTGCAGTGAAACGCCGGCCACGGCGAGAATCGCGTCGTCGTACATGACTTCGATGTCATTGACCGCCAGCAGCGCCTGAGGCGCGGTGGGGGCAATAATCGCATGGTTCATGGATGTCTTCCTTCTGGAGCGCACTCGGCGCCTGTTCATCGTTAGTACTCGACCATCGCCGCTGACGCTTGACGCGGGAATCAGCGTCAGCTTGATACGCCCTGCACTATCAACACAGGATTCATGCCAGAAAACAAAATTCTTTAAAAACAGCTATTTGATGTAAATCCAAACAGCAGGGAATGCCTGCGAGCAGACACTGCTGCTGATTGGCTGTGCAATTATCAACACTTAGTCGCAATGTACTTCTGACTGCCCTGTGCGAAATAGCGCCTCACCGAGCACCCGACCTCCAAATGGAAAATCAGATGCTCAAGCAATGGTCACAGCAGCATTCTTTCAGGCAGCGCCTATCTGCCAATTCACGAAGCTATGTGATAAAGCGGGAATGCTCCGAACATCACGCCACCTACCAACATCACCATACTCACCAGGAGCGCCCACTTCAAAGCAAAGCGCTGGTGGTCACCCAGGTCGACTTTGGCCAATGCCACCAGCAGGTAAAGCGAAGGCACCAGCGGGCTGAGCAAGTGTACCGGCTGCCCCACAACCGAGGCCCGCGCGATTTCCAAAGGCGTGATGCCATAGGTGGCTGCAGTTTGGGCAAGCACCGGCAGGATCCCGAAGTAGAAAGCATCGTTGGACATGAAAAAGGTGAACGGGATACTGATCAGTGCTGTGAATACCGCCAGGTAAGGTCCGAAGGCATCCGGGATAACAGCCAGCATTCCCTTCGCCATCGCATCGACCATCCCTGTACCAGATAGGATACCGGTGAAGATGCCCGCAGCGAAAATGACCGAAGTCACGGCAAGCACGTTACCGGCGTGGGCGGAGATCCGCTCTTTTTGCTGCTCCAGATGCGGGTAGTTGAGCATCACCGCAATGGCAAAGCCAACCATGAACAGCACCTGAATCGGTACCACGCCCATTACCAAAAGGCCAATCATCGTGACGGTGAGCAGCAAGTTTGGCAGGAACATGTGCGGGCGGCGGTTACGGTCGCATTCTTCATGCGAACCATTACCCAAGGCGATCGCACCGTTGTGGAAATCATCCACTGCAATCACCCCTAGCCGTGCACGCTCCCTGCGCCCCAGCATGATCGCAATGAGCAGCAAGCACCCACACCCCAGCAACATCGACGGAACCATGGGCAGGAAGATATCCATCGCATCGACATGCAGCGCAGCTGCAGCACGTGCGGTTGGGCCACCCCAAGGGGAGATATTCATGATGCCGTTGGCGATGTTGACCACACAGGTCAACCCGAGAACGCTCATACCCAAACGCTGATAAAGCGGAAGGAATGCGGCAATCACGATCATGTAGGTGGTGGAGCTGTCACCGTCAAGCGATACCAACATCGTCAGGATGGTGGTCCCGACCAGCACCTTGAGGGGATCGCCTTTGACGATTTTCAGAATGCAGCGCACCAGTGAATCGAACAAACCCGCGTCGATCATGATGCCGAAGTAAAGAATCGAAAAAGTTAGCATGACGCCAGTAGGCGCCAGGGTTTTGATGCCATCGAGCATCATGGTACCCAAGCCAGCATAGAAGCCACCGATCAGGGCAAACACGATGGGCACCACGATCAGGGCAACCAGGGCGGTAAGCCGCTTGGTCATGATCAGGTACATGAAACAGGTGACCATCGAAAAACCGAGTACGGTCAGAAGCATGTCGCTCTCCTTCTTGTTTTAGCGCCGCGAACCAGGCTTTAGCGGTACGAGGAGGAAAAAGCGGGCTGATGCCGAGCGGATTTACGACAGGTCTGGTTGCATTTCATCTTGATTTTCCTCGTTTTTATATTTGTGCGGGAACTTTGATTTGGCGGGCAGATTAGTGGTCGCGCTTCAGCGTAGAGGCGACCAACCGGCGCACCATCAGTGCATATCTGCCGAAGACAAATTGACTCAAGTTTAGACAAAGTGCAATATCGCCTCACAAAAAACACGCCTGTGAGGTCCCCGGCATGAGCAAGCACATTGGCCAAACCCTGGCCGTCAACGGTCGCGAGTACCGCGTCTGCAACGTATCGGAAGCTGTGGCAGAGATAGGCGGCGACTTCGCCCGCCTGCCGATGAGCCTCCGGATCCTCGCTGAGAACGTCCTGCGTACCGAAGCAGAGCCGAACGAGGCGCTGAAGGTGATTTGCACTCGCTCTAAAAACAGCGACATCCCATTCCGCCCCGCTCGTGTGGTTCTTCAGGACCTCCTCGGCACCCCCGCCCTGGTAGACCTGGCCGGCCTGCGTGACGCCGTAGCAAGAGCAGGCGGCGATCCACGCCAGGTAAACCCGGTCACCCCTACCCACCTCGTCGTGGACCACTCGCTGAACGTAGAGCGTTGGGGTGATGCCAGCGCACTGGCCGATAACGAAGCCATCGAGCGCGAACGCAATGCCGAGCGCTTTGCATTCCTCGACTGGTGCAACAAGGCCTTCAACAACCTGTCGATCGTGCCTTCAGGCAATGGCATCCTTCACCAGATCAACCTGGAGCGCCTGACCACCGTCATCGGCACTCGCGAAGTCGAAGGTGAACTGTGGGCGTTCCCGGATACGCTGGTCGGCACTGACAGCCACACCACCATGATCAACGGCATCGGTGTGCTGGGCTGGGGTGTGGGTGGTATCGAAGCCGAAGCTGCAATGCTGGGCAAAGCCCTGATGATGCGGGTTCCGGAAATCGTGGGTGTTCGGCTGGAAGGCGCCCCGCCATCGGGCTACATTGCAACCGACATCGCGCTTGCCTTGACCGAAAGCCTGCGCAAAGCCGGCGTGATCGGTAGCGTGCTGGAGTTCCATGGCCCAGGCGTCGCAGCACTGTCCCTGGCAGACCGCGGCACCCTGTCCAACATGGCGCCCGAATTCGGCGCTACCGCAGCAATGTTCGCGATCGACGAGCGCACCCTGCACTACCTGCGCCTGAGCGGCCGCGGCGGTGAGATTGCCGAGCTGACCGAGGCATATGCCAAGCACCAGGGCCTGTGGCATGACAGCCTGGAATCTGTCGTGTACGACCGCGTTGTCAGCCTCGACCTGAACAGCGTTGGTCGCGCGATCGCCGGGCCGAAACAACCTCATCAGCGCATCCTGCTGGGTAAAGGTGAAGCCGCGAAGGACATCCCGACCGGCCTGGACAATGGCTCGGTCGTTATCGCCGCCATCACCAGTTGCACCAACACATCCAACCCTCGCGGCGTAATCGCTGCGGCCCTGGTCGCTCGCAATGCACTCAAGCGCGGCCTGCATCGCGCACCATGGGTGAAGACCTCGTTCGCGCCGGGCTCCAAGGTTGTCGCCGACTATCTGGATCGCGCCGGCCTGAATGTTGATCTCGACAAACTGGGTTTCAACGTCGTCGGCTACGGCTGCACCACCTGCAACGGCATGTCCGGCCCTTTGCTGAGCAAGGAGATCGAAGACGAAATCCGCGCCCGCAAGCTGGAGACAGTTGCCGCCACATCCGGCAACCGTAACTTCGAAGGCCGCGTGCACCCGCTGGCCCGTGAAGTCTTCATCATGTCCCCTCCCCTGATCGTGGCGTACGCGATCGCTGGCACCTACCGCATCGACCCGCAAGTGGATGCACTCGGCACCGACGCCGAAGGCAGGCCGGTTTACCTCAGCGAGCTGTGGCCTTCGGACCAAGAGCTGGACGAGATCGAGAAGAAAGCACTGTCGGCCGACCTGTTCGACAAGGCCTACAGCTCGGTACCTCGCGAAGCGGGTATCATCGCCTCTGACCTGCGCGCCGGCGTTACCGATCAGTACGCCTGGGACCAGAGCAGCACTTACATCCGCAAGCCGCCGTACTGGAGCGATGAGTTGACGGCTACTGACCCTCAACGCGACCTGAAAGACATGCGCGTTCTGGTGATGCTGTCGGACAACATTACTACCGACCACATCTCGCCGTCGGGCGCCATCCTGCCGGACAGCGACGCCGGTTCGTACCTGAAAGGCCACGGCATCGGTGTTGATGACTTCAACTCCTACGGCACTCGTCGCGGCAACCACGAAGCCGCGCAGCGCGCCACTTTCGCAAGCCCACGCCTGAAGAACGAGCTCATGACCGACGGCCGTGAAGGTCCTTGGACCCTGCTGCTGCCCGAGAATCGCGTAAGCACCGTGTTCGAAGCCGCACAAGCCTATGCCGACCGTAAGCAGCCGCTGATCGTTGTGGCAGGCAAAGAGTACGGCAGCGGTTCGTCGCGTGACTGGGCGGCCAAAGGCCCTCGCCTGCTGGGCGTGCGCGTTGTCGTGGCCGAGAGTTTCGAGCGCATCCACCGCACCAACCTGGCTGGCCTGGGCATCCTCCCGCTGCAGTTCCCAGAAGGTGTAACTCGCAAGACGCTGGGCCTGACCGGTCACGAGAAGTTCTCGGTGGAAGGCATCAACGACACCTTCGCGCCTGGCGACAAGTTGCAACTCGTCATTGAGCGTGCAGATGGCACCACTGAAAACGTAACCGTCACCAGCCGCCTGGATACGCATGAAGACGTGCGCTACTTCCGCCGCGGCGGCCTGCTGCCGCAGCTGTTGGTGGAAAGCATGGACAAGGCTGCTAAAGCGAAGCAACTGGAAGGAGCAGTGTAATGACTCAAGTTCGAATCCCTGCCGTATTCATGCGCGGTGGCACCAGCAAGGGTGTCTTTTTCCTTGAGCAAGACGTTCCGGCTGCAGGCCCAGAGCGCGATGCAATGATGCTCCGCGTCATTGGCAGCCCGGATCCTTATGGCAAGCAGATCGACGGCATGGGTGCTGCCACCTCCAGCTCCAGCAAGGTCGTCATCATCGGTAAATCGGGTCGTACCGATTGCGATGTCGACTACTTGTTCGGTGCCCCGGCAATCGAAAACCCAGTGGTCGACTGGTCCGGTAACTGCGGCAACCTGAGCGCAGCCGTTGGCCCATTCGCCATTCGCCAAGGGCTCGTCGATGCGCCTCGTGACGGCATCGCCACCGTTCGCATCTGGCAGGCCAATATTCAGAAACGCATCATCGCCCATGTCCCAATGAAGGGTGGCGAGGTCGTTGAAGAAGGTGATTTCGTGCTGGATGGCGTCGCCTTCCCTGCTGCCGAAATCGTCGTAGAGTTCCTTCAGCCTGGCGGTTCGGGCGGCAGCATTCTGCCAACCGGCAATGTCGTGGATGAACTGGATATCCCTGGCTTCCCAGGCTTGCCGGCAACGCTGCTCAACGCAGGCAACCCGACGATCTTCGTCGACGCCCAGCGCGTTGGCCTGACCGGAACCGAGACCCAAGACCAAATCAACGGCAACGCCGAACTGCTGCAGTCTCTGGAAACCATCCGCGCACACTGCACCGTGGCCATGGGCCTGGCGGCTACTGCCGAGGAAGCAACACGCCTTCGCCCCCACACACCGAAGCTCTGCCTGGTAGCTCCGCCGCAAACCTACGGCGCCGCCGGCGGCAAGACAGTCGAAGCCGGCGAAATCGATGTGATCGCTCGCATCCTTTCCATGGGCAAACTGCACCACGCAATCACAGGCACTGGCGCTGTAGCCGTTGCCGTGGCAGCCGCTCTGGAAGGCACGCTGGTCAACCGTATCGTCGGCGATATCGGTGAACGCCAGGTCAACATGGGCCACACCGCCGGCACCGTTGCCGTAGGTGCGCAGACCACCCAAGTCGATGGCAACTGGATTGTGGACAAGGCCGTCATGAGCCGAAGCGCCCGTCGCCTGATGGAAGGTTGGGTGCTCGTACCGTCGAAGTACTGATTGCTCAGCTGCCGCCGACCTTTGACGGCCGGCGGTACTCATCACAACAAAAACAACGATGAGATTTTGCTATGTGTCCATCACCGTTCTTACCCGCCATTACTCGACGCACGCTGCTCTCTTCTACTTCCATCGTCGCTGCGGCAACCATTCTGGGCCTCGGCGCGGAAGCGGCAGATACCAAATCAGGACTTGGGAAGGACTCTATGCAGCCTGCCAACGTGAACAAAACCCAAATTGTCTATGTGGGCTCCAGAACCACTCGCGAGCGAAACGCCCGCGGTGCAGGCATCACGGTTTATCGACATGACCCACAGACAGGTCGCTCCGAATTGATTCAAACCGTCGGCGATCTGACCAATCCATCTTTCCTGTGCCTCGACCAAACCAAGAGCCTGCTGTTCTGCGTGCATGGCGACCAGTCCGCTGTCAGCTCATTCCAAATTGAGCCAGCCAGCGGAACGCTCACCAAAGTGAGCTCGGTTAGTTGCGAAGGGAACAACCCTGTCCACCTTACCGTGGACAAGAGCAACAATTTCCTCGCTGTGGCCAACTATGCCACCGGCAGCATTGTCATTCTGCCGTTCGATAAAACCGGCAACCTGCAACCCGTCATCAGCTCATACGACCTTCCGGGCAATCCTGGCCCGCACAAGATCGAGCAGGCGAGCTCCCACCCCCACATGATCCCGCGCGATCCATCAGGACGCTTCCTGGTGGTACCGGACAAAGGGCTGGATAAGGTCTTCGTGTTCGACCTGAAGCAGGATGGGACCGCGCTGATGCCTGAGCTTGCCCATGAAATCAAAGCACGCGAAGGTGCCGGCCCTCGGCATGTGGTGTTCTCTCCGACCGGTTCCTTTGCCTACGTGGTGAACGAGCTGGACAGCACGATCACTAGCTACCGCTACAACCAGACGGACGGCTCCCTGGTTCCATTCCAGATGGTTCCAGCACTGCCTCAGGACTTCGTTGGCGATAGCCGTGCAGCAGCATTGGTCATGGCACCGAATGGAGAATATTTGTTCGCTTCCAACCGCGGGCATGACAGCGTGACTATTTATTCGGTGGATCAGCCTACCGGGAAGATCAACCCGATCGGCAATGTACCTAGCCAGGGCAAGAAGCCTCGGTTCATGACCGCGTCCCCTAACGGTCGCTTCTTGTTCGTCGCTAACGAAGACAGCGACAACATCAAGACCTTCTCCATTAGCCCGAAAGGCGAACTGGCTTTGCTAGAGCATCAGATCGAGACCGGCAGCCCGGTCTGCATGATTTTCCGCACCGCCTGAACCTCCTTTTCTGACCCTGGCGCGCCGGGAGGCACGTCTACACCCCACGTTCCAATTGATGGAGCAGCAAATGCATAACAAAAACAAAATGGCTTGCAAGCTTCTGGCCGTAACGCCTTGCCTGGCCGCAGCTACGGCCTATGGGGATGGCTTTATCGACGACAGCAAGATCACCTTGCAAACGACGAACTTCTACATTAACCGCGATTTCCGTGACGGCGCCGGCCAGTCAAAGCGCGAAGAATGGGCCCACGGTTTCATTGTCGATGCGAAGTCCGGATACACACCTGGCCCAGTCGGTTTTGGCGTCGATGCTCTGGGCATGCTAGGCCTGAAGCTGGACTCAAGTCCCGATCGGACCGGCACCGGCCTGCTGCCGACTCACGATGATGGTCGCGCAGCTGACGAGTTCAGCCGTTTGGGCCTGACTGGCAAGGTGCGCCTGTCCGAGACAGAGCTCAAATACGGAACTCTGATCCCCAAGCTGCCCACTGTTCAAGCCAACACTGGCCGCCTCCTCCCCCAGACCTTTGAGGGCGGCCTGCTCACCAGCAAAGAATTTGATTCGCTGTCCTTCATCGGTGCCCGCTTCGAGCGCCAGACCGATCGCGACTCGACAGACCGCGTACCGATCACGTTAAACAACAAAAACCGTCGCTTCACAGGCAATGCCGAAGGTGACGCCTTCTGGCTGGGCGGTTTGGATTACCAGCTAACAAAAGACCTGCTGCTGACCTATCAGTACGCAGAGCTGGAACAGGTCTACCACCAGCACTTCGTGGGGGCGAACTATTCGATTCCTGTCGGCCCCGGGAAGATCAAAGCTGATATTCGCTACATGGATAGCGACGATGACGGACGCGCTTTGGGCGGACGTATCGACAGCAGAGCAATTTCCAGCATGTTTACCTACAGCCTGGGCGGACATGCGCTTGGCCTGGGACTGCAAAAAATGAACGGTTCCACCTCCATGCCGTATCTCGATGGAACCGATCCTTACCTGGTCAACTTCGTCCAGCTCAACGACTTCGCCGAGCCCGGCGAACGCTCTTGGCAGCTTCGCTACGACTACAACTTCGCGGCGCTCGGCATTCCTGGCCTGACCTTCATGACCCGCTACCTGCGAGGCGACCAGGCCGACGCAGCGACCACCCCCGGTGAGGGGCATGAATGGGAGCGCAACACCGAACTGCAGTATGTGGTGCAATCCGGTGCCCTGAAGAACGTATCGGTCCGGTGGCGTAACGCGAGCTATCGATCGAGCTTTGCACGTGACGCGGATGAAAACCGCCTGATCGTGTCCTACACATTCCCAATTTTCTAACCCTGGAGAAGGTATGAGCCCTATTGCCCAGCAGGTTCTCAAGGACCTGGCGCCCAATGGCATTCTGTATGCGGCGATCAATTTCGGTAACCCAGTGCTGGCTCAGCCAAGCGCTGACGGAGAACCGCATGGTGTTTCTGTTGCCTTGGCCAAATCGCTGGCCGAAGAGCTGGGTGTAGGGCTCAAGCTGCGCACATACGACGCGGCGGGGAAAGTGTTCGCTGCACTTGAAGAAAACGCGTGGACGCTGGCCTTCCTGGCCATCGAGCCTGTCCGCGCCGCGCAGATCAGCTTCAGTGAACCCTACGTACTGATCGAAGGTACATACCTGATAAAGGCCGAGTCGCCCTACTCCAAAATCGAGGACCTGGATCAACCGGGGCTTCGGCTTGCAGTAGGCAAAGGCGCTGCCTATGACCTGTACCTGTCACGCACGTTGCAGCATGCAGAGCTGCACCGCGCTGACACGTCTGCCGGTGCTGTTGACCTCTTCATTGACCAAGGCCTGGATGCTGCCGCCGGGGTCAGACAACCGCTGGAACAAGTCGCAGCCAAGAATCTGAATTACCGGGTAATGCAGGGTGCCTTCACTGCTATTCGTCAAGCAGTCGCAGTTCCTCACGGCCGGGATGCTGGAGCAGCCTATGTTAGAGACTTCGTCGAACGACGATTGGCCGAGGGCTTCATCCGGGGTGCATTACTTGCCAGCGGCCAAACCGACGTCAGCGCACCCCGTTGAGGTCGATACTGGAGACGAGGCCTCATATAATCTGATGGGGTTTCACTGGTCCCGATCTGTGAAAACAGACAGTGACAGGGTAATCGTTAGTGCCATCAATCAATTGTTTGGCAAGTTCGGTTCTTCAGAGCGTTCGCGAATCAGCAAAAGAGCATCCCAATAGAATGGACAGTTGGATTGACGCAAAGACCAGCGCTTCGATGGTGTACAAAGACGCAATGCCGCCCTGGATTGTTGAGTTTGACAATGGCGTAACCCTTAATGGAGCAATGCCCTACGCACGGATCGAGGGATATCGTCCTCTGACACTGGACCTCTACCTACCGCCCAGCCCGCGTCGGACCTCTCCTTCCCCGTTGCTGATTTATATACATGGCGGCGGATGGCGACGAGGCGACAGTCATCGGTCAGGCGTGTTCAGCGATTTCCCGCGGCTGCTGGCAGAGATAGCCGCCCGTGGATATGCCGTGGCGTCGATCAACTACCGACTGAGCGCGGAAGCAAGGTGGCCTGCACAGCTCGAGGATGCCAAAGCCGCCCTGCATTATCTGGCGGGAATGGCTGAAGATCTTCAAATTGACACTACCAATACCTACGTCTGGGGAGTGTCCGCTGGCGCGCACATCGCTGCAAGCTTGGGCAATCCGTGGACAGATCGCGACTCCCGAGCAGCCAGACCTGGGCCCGGTGCTCTGAAGGTCCAAGCCGTAGCGGTCTGGTACGGCGTATTCTGCCTCCAAACCCTTCAATACCAAGCTGAACGCCTCGGCTTGTCTCTGCCCCCCCAGCAGCTCGCCCCAGAGTCGCAATTGCTGGGTTATCCACCCGGGTCATCAGATGTTCCTGAAGGGGCCAGTCCTGCGCTGGAAGTGTCCAACGAATCAGCACCCACCTTGATTTTGGTGGGGGAAAAGGATGAAAAGGTCCCTTATCTACAGAGTATTCAATTAAAGGAAGCACTGGAAACCGCTAACGTTCCACACCACCTTATTGTCTATGCCGATGTTGGCCACAGTTTCATCTGCCACCACGACAGCGCGATCACTCACGAAACCAATCTGAACGCCCTGAACACCACAATTCAATTTTTCGACGCTCGCGCGTTCAACTCCAACCTGGCATGACCGAGCTTCAAGGCCGATAAGACGCAGCCTGGTCTTTACCTTAAGGGCGGCGGACTTACCCCCTACTCCGCCGCAACAACGAATGCGGCGCCTCTCCAAAAGCCTTCCGAAACGCATGACTGAAATGCGAGAAATCGGAGAACCCGAATTCCAGCGCGGCCTGGGAAACACGTCTTATTTGGCCGCGTTCGATCGCTGCGCGGCTGGCGTTGAGCCGTTCCTTCCAGATTTCGGCGACCGGGGATTTCTGGTGCCGGGCAAACGCCCGGGTGGCCCAGGCGCAACAGCACCAGGTGATGCAGGAGACCCTCGGCAAGCTTACCCATATCGTCGCCACCATCCAGGGAATCGCCAGCCAGACCAACCTGCTGGCGTTGAATGCGGCGATCGAGGCTGCACGGGCAGGTGAGGCAGGGCGCGGTTTTGCCGTGGTCGCTGACGAAGTGCGCAAGCTGGCCACGCGCACCAGCCAGGCCACCCAGCAAGCGGCGCAGATGATCGACAACTAACCGAGCGCGATGGACCAATAACGGTGCTTCGTGATCGCTCTACAGCCTCGCGTTGCATCTCTAGCAGAGTATCAACGCAGGGAGGAAAAATACTGGGTAGGCGGTTTACCCAGAGCTTTCTTGAACATCGTGATAAAAGCGTTAACAGAGTCATAGCCCAGAATGCCCGCCACACGCTGCACGGATACCCCTTCCGCCAATTGACTCAGTGCGATCATCAAATGCAACTGTTGGCGCCAGCGCCCGAAGCTCAGCCCGGTCGTGCTTTCTACCAGCCTTGCCAGCGTTCGTTCGCTGGTTGCAAGCCTAGTGGCCCACTCGCGCAAAGTGGTTCGGTCACCGGGATCTGCAAAGAGCGTATCTGCGATCTGTTTGATCTTGGGGTTGTCTGATATTGGCAGGTGAAGCTCTTTCAACGGGGCATCTGAAAGCTGCTCGAGAAGCACTGTAACCAGCCGCGCTGTCTTACCCTCGGAATGATAGGTGGGTTCCTGTTCAGCAAGATGCAGGATCAATTCCCGGACAAGGGGCGTGATGGCAACCGTACAACAGGTTTCAGGCATGGCTGCTGCGCCGGGCTCAACAAAAAGAAAGCACGTACGGGCGTTTTCGGTCACACGGCAACTGTGCGGTGTGCCCCCGGGGATCCATACCGCGTGCTGGGGAGGCACAAGCCAGAGTGCGTTCTGCACTTCACAACTCACCGCGCCGTGCAGAGACAGGATCAATTGGCCTTTACGATGATCATGCGAGCGGACACTGGAATCATTGAGGGCATGCGCAACCTTGAGGGCAACCGCAGCTTGAGCAAAGAGATCTGAATCGAAATCTTCAGGCGAGGAAACGACGTTTTTCGAGCGTGTCATAATTTAGGTATAAAATGTCATAATATCTATATTGGTTAATTTTGAAGTTTTCTACAATCGTCGTTTTTCAGAGACAACTAGAGAATATGTTCGACGTAAAAGATAAGTGGCAGTCCATCGCGCTCGTCGCGGGCATTCTGCTTATTGCCGTAAACCTGCGCGTTCCCTTTACCAGCATCGCACCCGTTTTGCCGCTCATCCAGAATGATTATGGCTTGAGCGCCTCGGCTCTAGGCTTGCTCACTTCACTGCCACTCCTGGCTTTTGCCGCCTTTTCCCCACTCAGCGCGTCGGTCGCCCACCGGTTCGGCATTGAGCGCACACTCTTCGGTGCGCTGTTGGTCATTTCATCGGGCATCCTGCTCCGCTCCTCTGGTAGTGCATGGGCGTTATACTCCGGTACGGTACTGATAGGCACCGGCATCGCCCTGGGCAACGTACTGCTACCCGGCCTGATAAAACGCGACTTCTCAACGAAAATGGCGTCCATGACCGGCGTTTACTCCATCACCATGGGTGCAGCAGGCGCTGTCGGATCAGCAGTGATAATTCCCTTGACCCAATCATGGGGGTGGCCGATTGCGCTGAGTTTATTGGTCGCCGCCCCGCTGCTGGCGCTGATCGCGTGGCTACCGCAATTGAAAAAGCACGAACAGGCAAATCTGTCCGGCCCTAAACAAGTAGCTACCGTGGCCGTCTGGCGTTCGCCGCTTGCCTGGCAGGTCACACTGTTCATGGGGCTGAACGCGATGCCTTTCTATGTCGCCGTAGGGTGGCTTCCGACCATTCTGATGGATCATGGCATATCCCCGGAGCAAGCGGGAGCGGTACACGGCACGCTTCAACTGACCACAGCCATTCCCGGCTTGGTTCTGGCGGCCACGCTTCGCCGTCTTAAAGACCAGAGATCGGCAGCCGCTTCCGTCAGCCTGCTAACCGCCTCATCCCTGATCGGGCTTATTTGTGCCCCAGGCTACGCCATGTTATGGGCCGCATTCCTGGGCTTTGGCTCTGGTGCAAGCATGATGCTAGGCCTGACGTTCATTGGCTTGCGCACAAAAAATGCGGGCGACACCGCAGCACTTTCAGGAATGGCGCAATGCGTGGGCTATTTAATGGCAGCCGCAGGCCCCTTACTGTTGGGCCAGTTACACGACTGGACGGGTGGCTGGACAGCACCGCTGCTGATCACGGCCGCAATCTCTATTGCGGGCGCATGTACCGGCATGCTGGCCGGGCGCAACGTTCAACTCGAACCCGCTCATAGCGAAAACACCATCGTGCAAGCCCACTAGCTTGCAAGCATGGCAGATAAGCGTCGATCACGACCGAGCTGCCTACGAACTCCGCCGTAACCACTGAGTAAACTTCATGAGCAACGTACTGATCATCAACGGCGCCAAGCCGTTCCTTATCTCCAAGGGAGAACTTAACAATATGTTCTCCACAGTGGCCGCCGAGCATCTCACCGCACTCGGCCATCGCGTCTCGACCACACCGGTCGACGCCCCCTACTCTGTTGACGAGGAAATCCAGAAAATCGCCAACAGCGACGTCATCATCTACCAGATGCCCGGTTGGTGGATGGGCGAGCCCTGGATCGTCAAGCGATACATCGATGAAGTCTTCACCGCCGGCCATGGCGTCCTGTATGCCAGCGATGGCCGCTCACATACCGATGACTCGAAAAAATATGGCAGTGGCGGCCTGCTGCAGGGAAAGAAATACATGCTGTCGCTGACCTGGAACGCGCCGCGGGAAGCCTTTGACGACCCCGAGCAGTTCTTCCACGGCGTAGGGGTCGACGGCGTCTATCTGCACTTCCACAAGGCCAATCAGTTCCTCGGACTGGAAGCGCTGCCCACCTTCATCGCCAATGACGTCGTGAAGAACCCACAGATTGAGCAGGATATCGCCAAGTATCGTCGGCACCTCGATCAATGCTTTCGTTGACCGTAGATACCAACGTACCCCGCTCATTCAGGCCTACAGCGACGGAGTTCGGGGTGAAACAGCAGGGTTGCGAAGCAATGTGATGTAAATCGCAGCCGGGATAACTCAGGAAGAATTTAATAGCCACAGGCTGACTCGCCCTAAGCTTTTCCACAATCTTGATGGAAATGCCGAGGCGAGTGGCTACTTCTACCTGGGGGACGGCGTGAGGATCAGCCGGCACAGAGCCCGACAAACACTTCCCCATTTGAGCAACCTCCACCGCAGTGAAGCAGTGAAAACGTTGCTATGGATATTTGCCTGCGTTGAGTTGCCCTTCGACTGCGATCCAATGCGAACTGATTATCTCGGTACCGCCGCCCTCACCACGGAGGTACACTGAGCTCCATCTGGCTCCAACTCGGCAGTACTCAGAAATCGCCGTTCTAGATCGCGCATCCATCCAAGGGTATCGAGGGTATTTTTGCGGGTATATGTCTTTATTTTTGAGACGTAAGTAGCGATCTAGAGCCATAGCCAAATGTTCTTTGGCGACCCTGACAATCTCTAGCAGCCCTCCATGAATGGCCCCTTGCCCTCACGCCCCTACCCGCCGGGCATCCCTGCGCACCGCCTGCGGGGGCACGCCGTAACCACGAATGAAGACCTCGCGCAGATGCCGCCGGTCCCTGAAGCCGGCTTCCTTCGCCACCACGTCCAGGCTGTGCCGGCTCTGCTCGATCATCACCCGGGCCGCTTCAAGACGCAGCCTTTCCACGGCCTTGGCGGGTGATTGGCCGGTCTCGGCGGTGAATACCCGGGTAAATTGCCGGGGGCTCAGGTGCACGGCTTCGGCGAGTTCCTCGACACTCAAGGGCCGCCCCAGATTCCGGCGCGCGTAATCCAGTGCGGCCTGGATCCGGTCCGACTTCGGCGACAGCGTCAGCAGCTCGGAATGCTGGGATTGCCCCCCGGAGCGGCGCTGATACATGACCAGCTGGCGTGCCACCGACCTGGCCACCTCGTTTCCCAGATCCTTCTCCACCATGCCAAGTGCCATGTCCAGGGCGGCGGTCATGCCGGCGGATGTCCAGACCTGGCCATCCACGATGAAGATCCGGTCTTCCTCGACTTCGATTTTCGGATGCAGCTCACGCAGCTGTTTCGCATAGGCCCAGTGTGTGGTGGCCCTGCGGTGATCCAGGACACCTGCCTGGGCCAGGATGAAACCACCGGTACACAGGCCGGCGGTGCGGCGAGCGCCGTCGGCGAAACCTCGCACGCTTTCCAGCACTTTCTCGCTCGGCGGCGTCAGCGGAGTCAGTGTTCCGGTGATCATCCAGGTGTCGGCCAAACCGGGAGCAGCCAACGGCAGCGTGTCCATATACATCCCGAGGGAGGAGCGCACCGTACCGCCATCGACGGAGAAATTCTGGATCCTGTAGATCGCTTCGCCGGCAACCATATTGGCGAACTCGAATACGGCCTGGGTCGCCAGTGACATGACCTGGAAACCATCGGTGAGCAGATAGCCGACACGGTGCATGGCAGAATTCCACGGTGTTGATGTCCTGAAAACGTAGCATATGCGTCGTTTAAGACAAAGGCGATCCTCTGCATCATGGCTTCACAACCAGCCAACAGAGCACGACCATGACCCAGCAATCCAAAGGCACCGCCCTCATCACCGGTGCATCCACCGGCATCGGTTCCATCTACGCGCAACGCCTCGCACACCGGGGTTACGACCTGGTGCTGGTGGCCCGTAACCACGAGCGCCTGAACACGCTCGCCAATCGCATCACCACGCAAACCCAACGCAACGTCGAGGTGTTTCCGGCCGACCTGGCCAACCCGGATGACCTGGCCAGGGTAGAAGGCAAGCTGCGCGAGGACGCCAGCATCACCCTGCTGGTGAACAACGCCGGCATCGGCACCCACACCAGCCTGCTGGAGAGCAACGTCGAGCGCATGGCCGAAATGATCACCCTCAACATCACCGCCCTGACCCGCCTCACCTATGCGGCCATTCCGGGGTTCGTGGCGCGCAAGCAAGGCGCCGTCATCAACATCTCCTCCATCGTCAGCCTGGCACCGGAGCTGCTCAACGGCGTCTACGGCGGCAGCAAGGCCTATGTCACCGCCTTTACCCGATCCTTGCACAAGGAACTGGCGGACCAGGGCATCAGGATCCAGGCCGTATTGCCGGGAGCCACCGCGACCGACTTCTGGCAGATCGGCGGCCTGCCCGTCGAGAACCTCGACCCGGGCATCGTGATGTCGGCCGAGGACCTGGTAGACGGCGCGCTGCAGGACTTCGACGACGAGGTATTGATCTCCATCCCCTCGATGCACGACCTGCAGCCGTTCGAACGCCATGAGGCCAGCCGGCAGGCGCTGTTCGATCAGTTGTCCAGCAACCGGCTTGCTCCACGCTATACCGCCAGGTGATCGTCACCAAGCAGGCAGCCGGCCCGGATGGCAAGGATCCGCAGCGACATGACAGGATCACCTGTCAATGCTCGATGCGGAAACTTGCCACCAGCTGGCGCAACTCACCCGACCTGGCGTCCATGGTCCTGCAAACGTCCAGAGTGTGCTGTTGACCCACTTGAACGTGCTGGTTGAGCGTAGCGATTTCGCCGACTTCGCGACCGATCGATTCGACCACCGCGCGTTGCTGATCGGTGGCCGCAGCGACGGACTGGTTCATGTCATCGATATCGGCCAGGCGCTCGATCACGGCGTCGATATCCTTGCAAGCCTGGGCCATGACGCTGACGCTGAGTTCGGCGTGCTGATGACTGGTAACCATCGAGGCAATCGACGCTTGGGCGCCGCCCCGCAGAGACTCGATCATGGCATGGATCTCCTGTGTCGCTCCCTGGCTGCGATGTGCCAGTTGGCGCACCTCGTCCGCCACTACCGCAAAGCCTCGGCCGGACTCCCCTGCCCGCGCAGCTTCAATGGCTGCGTTGAGCGCCAGCAAATTGGTTTGCTGGGCGATGCTTTGAATCACTTCGAGGATGCTGCCGATGGCTTCGGTCTGGTCCCCCAGTTGCTCCATGCTCGCGCGGGTGGTTTCAACCCTGGCCGCCAGCGCATCGAGTGCCGCGGCGCCATCGCCGAGAATACGCTGGCCCTGTTCGGCCTGGTTGCGCGCCGCGGCACTTTGCAGCGAAACATTGGCGGCGTTGCTGGCAATCTCCTGGGCGGCGGCCCCCAATTGTTCGATGGCAGCGGCCACCGTATCGCTGCGCTGCACCAGGTCGCTTGACTGGCGCAGGGTGGCCTGGCTGGCCTGGACGACGCTGCGCGAGCCTTCCTCGACGCCTACGCTGCCATTGGCGACCAGGCGGATGGTGCGCTGCATGCGCTCGACGAAAAGGTTGAAGGCCTGGGCCAACCGGGCCAGTTCGTCACGACCAGAGGCCGGCAGGCGCTGGGTCAGATCGCCCTCACCGGCGGCGATGTCCTGCATGGCGGCGATCATGCGCAGCAGCGGCTTCATCAGCAAACGCAGCAGCACGCCGAGGGCGAGCATCACCAGCAGCACCGACACCAGCATGGCGATCAATGCCGACTCACTGAAATCGCGCAGTTGCCGGTAGGCCAGGTCACGATCGACCGAAAGCCCGACATACCAGTCGGCACCCGGCAGCCCGGGTATCGGCACGAACGTGTCGATGCGAACCCGGCCATCGGCCTCGTGCTCTTGCAGATCACGGCTGACCTTCAGGGGCTGCGCCAGGTCAAGCTCGTCGAGACGACGGTTGATCAGGTCGGTCTGCGGGTGTACCAGGATCTTCCCGGCGCCATTGACCAGGTACGCATAGCCTTTGCCCTGCAGGTCGACGCTACCGATGATCTGCACCAGGGTGTCGATCGGCATTCCCGCCCCCACCGCGCCAAGCAACTCGCCGGCACGTACCACCGGGGCGGCGGCGGCCATGATCATTTCCTGGGTAGCGGCATTGATATAGGGCTCGGTGAGGACGCTGTCGTTGCGCGCCTGCACACGCTGGTACCAGTCGCGCTGGCGGGCATCATAGCCGGCGGGCATTTCCTGCTGCGGGCGAATGCTGAAGCTGCCATCGGCGCGCGCCAGGTACACCATGTTGAAGGTGTTCTTCAACACATCCTGGCCGAAGGCCTGCTCGACCGCCGCCTCGCTGGTGTCGGCGGCCAATCGTTGCGCCAGGCTTTCCACCAGCAGCACCCGCCCGCCAAGCCAGTTGTGGACGCTGTCGGCGGCCAGGGCACCCACCTCGCGCAACTGGCTTTGCAGCTCTCGAGCCAGCAACCGCTGTTGCCAGATGTAGTTGTACAGGGTGAACGAAGCGAAGGCACTGACCACCACCAGCGCAGCGGCCAACAGAATCTTGTGGCTGAATTTCATCATCAAGGCCTTAAAAAGGGCCGCGCAGGAAAACCCGCGCGGCCAAGCACGCTCTACGCCATTCGCGGCCCCAGGAGCACAAGATCGCGAATGCCGACAGAGTCTCAGGCGACCCGCCCGCCCAGGTACAGTTCGCTGACTTGCGGGTCATGCATCAGCTCCCGGGCATTGCCGGTCAACGCGACATTGCCCATGGACAGCACATAGGCGCGGTCGGAGATGCGCAGCGCCTCCATCGCGTTCTGCTCCACCATCAGGATGGTCACGCCTTCCTGGTCGCGGACCCGCTGGATGGCTTCGAACACTTCCAGCAGCACCTTGGGCGACAGCCCCGCCGAGGGTTCGTCGAGCAACAGCAGGCTTGGCCTGGGCATGAGCGCCCGGGCCAGAGCGAGGATCTGCCGCTCACCACCGGACATGGACGCCGCCGGCGCGTTGAACTTGCTGGCGAGGATCGGGTAGGCGGTGCACAGTTCATCGATACGTCGCTGGTTGTCCCGTGCGTGCTGGTAATGGCCGCCCACGTGGAGATTTTCGCGGACGCTCAGGCTGGCGAATACGTTGTCGGTCTGCGGCACGAAGCCAATCCCGCAGCGGCGGATCTTCTCGTGCACCGGCACCCGCGACATATCCTGCCCCCGCAGCAGGACCTGCCCCTTGCGCGGCAGCAGGTAGCCGGCGATGGTCTTGAGCAAGGTGCTCTTGCCGCAACCGTTGGGGCCCAGCAAGGTCACGATCTCCTTCTGCGCGGCATGCAGGGTCATGCCGCGCAGGATGTCCACCTCGGCGCTGTAGCCGGCGACGACGTCCTTCACTTCGATCATGGCGCATTTTCCTCAAGGGCTTGCGGAGTGTGGCGGCCACCCAGGTAGGCCTGGATCACCCGCGGGTTGGAGGCAAGTTTGTCCGGCCGGCAACTGGCGACGATCTCGCCGCGGTCCAGGACCACGCAGCGGCTGCACACATCGCGGATGAAGTGCATGTCATGCTCGACGATCACCAGCGTCATGCCCTGGGCATTGAGGCGCTTGAGCGCCTCGACAAGGTCACGCCGCAGGTTCGGGTGGACCCCGGCGGTAGGCTCGTCGAGCAGCACCAGCTCGGGCTCGCCCATCAAGGCGCAGACAATCCCCAGCAGTTTCTTTTGCCCACCCGACAGCGCCGAAGCCGGCAGGTCGCGTACCGGGCCGAGCAGCAACTCATCGATCAGCCGCCCGGCCTTGGCCCGAGCCTGTTCTTCGGCCCGGCGCAGCGCCGGAAGGCCGAGAAGCGTGGCGAACACACCATGCTGGCGAGTGCAGGCTGCCATCGCCACTTCCATGACCGACATCTTGCTGGGCATGGAAGGCAGCTGGAACGTCCGGGCAATGCCGTGACGGACGATACGATGTGCCTGCAACCGCTCGATACGCCGCGCCCCGAGCGCAATGGCGCCACCATCCACCGCTTCGAAACCGGTGATGCAGTTGAGCAAGGTGCTTTTGCCGGAACCGTTGGGACCAAGCAGGCCGACGATCTCGCCGCGCTGCACGTTGAAGCTCACGTCGCGCAGTACCTGGTTGCCGCCGAAGGCCTTGGCTACCGATTGCACACTGAGCAGGTATTCACGAGAAGCACTCATGGGATCTTCCTTGTTTTTTCAGGGATCAGACCCTCGCTGCGCCACATCAGGCAGGCCAGCAGGATCGCGCCGATCAGGCCCAGGCGCAGGGCGCCGGCCAGGTCGGAGCCAAGGCCCAGGTAATCCTTGGCGAACGGCACCAGGCTGTAGGCGGCCTGCACCAGCAACACCCCCAGCAGCACGCCGCGCAGGTTGCCCAGGCCACCGATCATCAACATGGTCCAGAGCAGGAACGTCTCGGAGGCGAGCAGGTAGTCGGGGCCGACATAGCTCATGAAGTGGGCGTACAACGAACCGGCGATGGCGGTCAGCGCGGCGCCGGACATGATCGCCCGCGACTTCAGCGAGGTCAGGTCGTAGCCCATGCACGCGGCCAGTTGCGGCTCCTCGCGCATCAGCCGCAGGGCGCGCCCGAAGCGGCCATCGCCAAGGCGCTGGCAAAGCAGCGTGGCGATGCCCAGCAGCACCAGCATCATCACCAGGAAACCGACACCGTCGAACAGCGTGGGAATGGCGCCAATGCCTTGCGCACCACCGGTAAGCCAGCCCTCGTTGGTCGCCACCACACGCAGGATTTCGGCAATTGCCAGGGTGGCGATCCCCCAGTAGTCCGAAGCCAGCTTGCGCCCCAGGCGGGCCACGCACCCAGCCAGGCCCATGGCCAGAAGCACACCAACAGCCATGCCCAGCCATGGCGAATAACCCGCCTGGACCGCGATACCGGTGGCGTAGGCGCCGAGACCGGCGAAGGCGATGTGGCCGAAATTGAGCAGGCCGCCATAACCCCCCTGCAGGTTGAGCCCCAGCGCCATCAGGCCATAGAGGCTAGCGAACGTAAGCGCGGAAACCAGGAAATCAAACACGGCGCACCTCCCGGTCGAACAGGCCGTAAGGCTTGAACAGCAAGGCCAGCAGCAGGATCAGGAACGCCGCGCCGCTGATGTAGGACACGGGCAGGAAGGCAATTTCCCGACCCAGCAGCCAACCGAAGTTGAGGTTGGTGACCAGGGTTTCGGTAAAGGCGATCAACAAGGCACCGGCAACCGCCCCCATGGGGTTGCCAAGGCCACCGAGGATGGCCGCGGCGAACACCGGCAGAAGCAGGTCATGCCCCAGGTTGATATGGGCGCCAGTGGACAAGGCCAGCAGGCCGCCGCCCAGACCGGCGACCGCACCACTGGCGAAGGTCACCATCAGGGTGATCCGGGCAGCGTGCAGGCCGCTGGCGTTGGCCAGTGCCGGGTTGCCGGCCAGCGCGCGCATCGCACGCCCCAGGCGGGTATGGAACAGGGCCACGGTGAACGCTGCCAGGAGTACCAGGGTGGTGGCGAAGAAGTACAGCTGGGTATGGGTGATGCGTGCGTCGCCCAGGAGAATCGGTGCTTTCAGGGGTAGCTCGAACATCCGCGGGAAAGTACCCGCGCTGCCCTGGAGCGCGGCGACCAGCAGCATGGCGATGGCCAGCGAACCGATCATGGCGATGGCCGGACCGCTCTTGAGCAGACGCTGGAACACCAGGCGCTGCAGCACCAGGGTCAGGGCACCGACCAGCAGTGCGGCAAGCAGCAAGGCCAGCGGCAAGGGCGCGCCCATGGCGCCCAGGCCATAGGTCAGGTATGCACCCAGCATGGCGTATTGTACGTGGGCGATATTGGGAAACTTGACCAGGCCATAAACCAGGCTGAGGCCGAAGGCGATCAGCGCCAGGTCGGTTGCCCGCAGCAAGGTATCGATCAGGAACTGCAACATGGAAAACACTCCGCAAGAGCAGGCACAAGCCCGCCCGGCCAACCGGGCGGGGTATCGCGTACTTATCGAGGCACGACTTTGCCGCCGTCATACTTGAGCTTGGCGTAGGGCGGGTCGAGCCGCTGGCGGCCGTCGTCGAAGACTACCGTTCCGGTCACGCCGTCATAGCCCTTGCCCACCTCCTTGAGCGCGGCCTGTACTGCGGCCGGCTCGCGGCTGCCGGCCTTTTCGATCGCCTTGGCCGCCATCAGCACGGCGTCGTAGGCATAGCCGGTGTAGGAGGTCTTCATGCCTTCCTTGTACTTGGCTGCAAAGGCATCGGCGTAGGCCTTGCCGGCAGGCCCGACGACCGAACCGACTTCCATGCCCAACTGGCCCTGGGCGATGTTGGCCGGAGTGTCCGACAGGCTCATGGACAACAGGATCGCGTACCACGGCTGTTCCCGCAGCCCGAGCTCCAGGGCCTCGCGATTGATGACGGCAGACTCCTGCCCGTAGGCGGTGTAGATGTATGCGTCCGGTTTGCTGCGGGCGATCTGCTGCAGCTCGCGGCGGTAGGTTGACTGGCCGGCGGTGTAGAGCGTCTCGTTGACGATCTTGCCGCCCAGCTTTTCGAACTCGGCGCGAAAACCGTGGGCTACGCCCTGGCCGTAGGCATTGTTCGGGGCCAGGACGGCGACATTGCGAAAGCCCAGGTCCCAGGCATCCTGGGAAGAAAACCTGTTGCCCTTGTCCTCCAGACCGATCAGGTTGAACGAACTGCTGCCCAGGTCGCGGATCTTCACGCTGGTGCTGGCGATATTGATATGCACCACACCTTCTTTCACCAGGTACTGGCCCATCGGGATGCTGATACCCGACGAGTATTCGCCGATCACCACAGGCACCTTGTCAACGCTGACCAGCTTGCGGGCGGCGTTGATGGCGGTGGTGGGGTTGCCGCCGGAATCCTCGACGATGACCTGGAATGGCTTGCCGAGCACACCTCCGTCGGCGTTGACCTTGTCTTCAGCCAGCTTCACGGCGCGGCGCACGTCTTCGCCGACGGTGGCGTTGGCACCCGTCAGGGACAGCACGGCCCCCATCTGCACGGTCTCGGCGGCAGACGCAAAGGGTGCCGCCATGGCCAGGGTGAACAACATCGAAGTCGGGATAAGCATGGAGCGGAACTTGAAAGGCATAACTGTCTCCTTGGAATGATCGTGACGGCGTCGCCGTCGCTCACTGCGTCATGCAGCCCCCTGCACCAGCGGGGCAAAACAGCTCAAGCACCGATGCTCCCTGAGTCGCTCGTGGCAAATCACGGACGCACCGCTCCGGCCCTCCCGAGGGTTGCGGGAGGAGGAAGAATTCATCGCATCGCTTCGAAGCCCTTACCAGATCGGCAAGGTGTAGCTGACGGTCAGGCGGTTGTGGTCGATATCGCCCAGCACGTCGCTGCGCAGTACACCGTTGCGCCAGGCAACGCCCAGGCCTTTGAATGTTCCGCCCTGCACCACGTAGCTCAGGACGATGTCGCGCTCCCACTCTTCACGGTCGGAGCCGACGGCAGTCTTGATCTGGTCGCCCTTGAGCCAGGTGACGCTGGCGTTCAGGCCTGGTACGCCGAGCGCGGTGAAGTCGTAGGCGTAGCCGCCAAGGAGGGTGCGCTCACCGGCATAGGTGAAGTTCTGCACCAGGCTGTCGGTGATCACATAAGTGCTGGTACCACCTGCGCCCTCGTTCACCAGGCCGCCCTGGTTCAACTGGGTGAAGATGCTGTCGTCCGACACCTGCTGGTAACCCAGGGTCAGGGCATGGCCGCCCAGGGCATAGGTAAACCTGGCGCTCCAGGTCGAGTTGTCCAGTTCGCCGTCATTGCCGCTGCCATTGGTCGACGCCAGGTAGCCTGCGGCACGCTCGGCATTCTTGCCATCGGAGGTGGTGCGGAAGTAGCGCAGGTCGGTCTTGAGCACGCCCGGGCCCAGCGGCAGGCTGTGCAGCGCACCGAGGAAATGCTGGTCGTAATAATCTTCGAGGTTGGCGAAGTAATACTGCAGGGTCAGGTCCTTGATGCCCTTGTAGTCGCCGCCGGCAAAACGCAGGTGGTTGCTTTGCTGGCTGCCACCGGCGATGGCCATGCCAGTGAAGTTACTCGACATACGGCCGACCACATGCTCGATCTGACCACCCGTGAGGGTCAGGTTGTCGACCTCGTTGCTGGTGATCTGCCCGCCCTCGAACAGTTGCGGCAGCATGCGGCCGTCGTTCGACCAGAGGATCGGCAGCTTCGGCGTAAGGATGCCATAGCGGGCCTCGGTCCTGGAAAGGCGCACCTTGCCGGTCAGGCCACCGCGGCTGAAGTTGTCCACGGCCTCGCCATCGCTGTCGGCCGGGAAAATGGAGCGCGCACCCGGTGCATCGAGCTTCACGCCCAGGGTGTAGGTGGCATCGACCCCGACGCCGACCACGCCCTGGGTGAAACCGGACTGCACGTTGAGCAGGAAGGCCTGGCCCCACTCGTCCTGGGTCTGGGTGTCGGTGTCACGGAAATCGTGGTTGAAGTAGAAATTGCGCAGCTCGAGCTTGGCCGTGCTGTCCTCGATGAAACCTGCGGCAAGCGCCTGCCCGCCGAAACTCCCCGTGGCTGCAAGAATGGCCAGGTTCAATAGTTTTCTCTTCATGTGAAGCAACTCTCCCTTGTATTGCTTTTTTAGGACGCACCTGCCCGCGGTGCTGCCATGACAAGGCAGCACCGGGGAACGGATACGGAGTGGCGACAGATAGAACCCGGAGCGCGCAGGCTCCGGTTATTGCATTCAGGTAGCGCGAGCGCCGCCTTGAATTTCGTCGTCTTTGCGACGTTTACCAACGGATAGGATGGCGACCAGCGAGATGGCTACGGTTGCCAGCATGTACAGGGCCACCGGCCGCCAGTCGCCCTTATATTCGGACAGCAGCCAGGTTGCGATCAGTGGTGCGGTGCCGCCTGCCAGCGCAGCGCCCAGTTGATAGCCCAGGGTGATGCCGGTGTAGCGCACGCGGGTGGAGAATATTTCCGAAGACAAGGTGCCGAGCACGGCGGTGACCGGCGCCCAGAGCACGCCGAAGCCAACCACGGTGGCAAGGGTGATGCCCCATTGGCTGCGGGTATCGAGCAGCATGAAGTACGGCACGATGTACAGCGCGATGGCAATGATGCCGCCGATGTACACACGCTTGCGGCCGACCCGGTCGGACAGCCAGCCCATCACCGGGATCAGCAGGGAGGCCACCAGGGCACCGATCATGACGGCGTTCAACGCCGAGACTTTCTGGTAGCCGAGGTTGTTTACCGCATAGCTGACCACGAAGGTCGAGAAGATGTAGAACGGCGCCGTCTCGACCACTTTCAGGCCTGCAGCGATCAGCACTTCACGCCAGTGGTTGCGTAGCGTTTCCACGACCGGCATTTTCGACACGTTACCGCTGGCCTTGGCGTGCTTGAAGTCCGGGGTTTCGTCGAGGCCATGGCGGATCCATAGGCCGAGGAACACCAGGCCGGCACTCAACACAAAGGGTACCCGCCAGCCCCAGGACAGGAAGTCTTCCTCGGGCAGCATCGCCATCAGGCTCACGGCCAGGGTGGCCAGCAACATGCCAAGTGTCACGCCTACTTGCGGCACGCTGCCGAACAGGCCCTTGCGCTTGGCCGGCGCGTACTCGTAGGCCAGCAGCAGCGCCCCGCCCCACTCGCCACCAATCCCAAGGCCCTGGATCACCCGCAGCAGGATCAACAGTATCGGTGCCCAGACACCGATATGTTCATAAGTCGGCAGGCATCCGATCAGTACGGTTGCGCCCCCCATCAACGACAAGGTGATGACCAGGGTTTTCTTGCGTCCGATACGGTCGCCGATATGGGCGAAGAGCACGCCTCCAATAGGCCGGATGAAGAAGGTTAGAGAAAACGACAAGTAAGCCAACAGCAGCCCGACCACCGGATCGAAGTTGGGGAAGAACAGCTTGTTGAAAACCAGAGCGGCGGCGGTGCCATAAAGAAAATAGTCGAACCATTCAATGGAACTGCCAGTAAGGCTGGCCACCAGCGCACGGCGACGGGTCTTTGCCGACTGTGTTTCGGCGAGGGAATTGCTCATGTTGTATGCCTTGTTTTTCTAAGGATGGGCAGCGACGACCCAAGTTTTACCGGGTAGCACCGATCCTAGGTTTTCCCGGGCGAAAGGTGCAACCTCAGACTTTATTATGGGTATAACAAAATGGCAGGATGACACTTGAGTGCACCATCAGAGTGCATGAAAAGTATCTGCCAAACGTTTGCTGATTTATATCAGTACCTAATTGTTTTTATTGAATAAGTGACCAAGTACAAGATATCGCGTTATTGGGTTGCGCCCGGTTGCACCTTTGTTGATGGGCGGTTTAATCTGCCCGCCGTTCCGTTAGTCAGTTCTCTTGTCCAGCGATAACAACACGCAACCACTACGCTTCGCACCACTACGAGGAACAATCATGAACGCACTTTTTCTGGGCTACGGTCGCATGGGCAGCGCCATTGGCCAGGCCTGGCTCAAGGCCGGGCTGGTCAGCCAGGTCAGCGCCGTCGACCCCTATCTGCAGGATTTGCCAACAGCCAGCCCGGTCATGCTCTACAGCCAGGTCGAAGCCCTGCCTGCGCTGGCGTTTGACATCATCGTGGTGGCGGTCAAGCCGAACTACGCATGCGAAGTGCTGGCCGCGCTCCCCCGTGCAGCGTGCGAGCACGCCGTGGTGATTTCCGTCGCCGCAGGCGTGCCCCACGAAAAACTCAGCCAGGCACTGGACCACAGCTGCCCGGTGGTACGCGCGATGCCCAACACACCGGTACTGGTCAACGCCGGTTGCACCGGTCTGTTCGCCCCTGCTGGCCTGGATGAAGCCCTGCGCTCGCGGGTAACCCGGCTGTTCGAAACCGTCGGCAGCGCCAGTTGGGTGGAGCACGAGGGCTTGCTGGATGCGGTAACGGCGTTGTCGGGCAGCGGCCCCGCCTACTACCATCTGTTCAGCGAAGCACTGGCCGCCGCGGGTGTGGCCCTGGGCCTGAGCCCGGACCTGGCAAAGACCCTGGCCGCGCAGACAGCGCTAGGTGCCGCAACCCTGCAAACCCAGCCAGGCGCCGACTTTGCAACGCTACGCAGCGCCGTCACCTCGCCCAATGGCACCACTGCCGCGGCGATCTCCACGTTTGAACACGATGACGGCTTGCGTCGGCTGGTCGGCGCCGCCGTGCAAGCCGCCCATTCACGCTCGCAAGCACTCTCGCGCGAATCCTGAAAAACACCAGACGGCGGGCGGCCGGCAGGACGCCCACGCTGCATTACCTGGCCCGTGTGCAAAACCTATGAAGCTCCATCAACTGAAAATATTGGTCACCATCTGCGAGAGCGGCAGCTTTCAGGAAACCGCGCGCCTGCTGCACCTTTCCCAGCCGGCACTCTCCAGGACCATCAAGGAACTCGAGACCTCCCTCGGGGTGCCGCTGCTGGTCCGCTCCAACCGCGGCATCACCACCACCGAATACGGCGAACGCCTGGTGCGCAGGGCCCGCCTGATGCTGGAAGAGGCTAATCGCGCCAAGGAAGAAATCGCAGCGTTGAAGGGCGAAACGAACGGCCGGGTGTCGATCGGCCTGTCACCGGCGACGCCCCGCGCACAGGTGATCGCGGCAGTCAATCAATACAGCGAACGCTACCCGAAGGTGCGGCTGCGCATTCATGAGATGCGTCCTTCGAAGCTGATGGAGGGCCTGCGTGAAGGGCAAGTGGACCTGGCATTGTCGTGCCAACCGGCCAGTCGTTATGGCGACGGGTTCCAATGGACCGAGCTTTACCAGCAGCCGACTGCCCTGGTGGTACGCAAGGACCACCCGCTGCGCCATATACGTTCCCTTGAACACCTGCGCGAGCAGCGCTGGCTGCTACAGGAGCCGCTGGAAAGCTCGCAGGTCGGCTTGATGTTCGAGCAATACCAACTGGCGCCCCCGGAAAATGTCCTTGAATGCTCGGCTGGAATCATATTTTGCGAACTGGCACGGACCACGGACGTCATCAGCTTTTGGCCGCTTCGCATGCTCGACTACGTCAACCGGGATGGCCAGGCGATGGAGGTACTGAACCTCGAGGAACAGCCGCCAGCACTCAATATCTCCCTGGTCTATCGAAACCAGGAACTTCTGACACGAGAAGCCCGGCTGCTCGCCGATGAACTTGTGTATGTATTTACCAACCCTCGTGCAGCGCAGCGTAGCGACAAATACTGAAATGACATGATTGGACCGACCCGTTCATTGCCGTACAATCGCGCCCCCCAAAAAACCAGCAGGCACGGCGAGAGGGAACTTCAATGCAACGGGTGATGATCATTGGTCAGCCTGGGTCCGGGAAAAGTACCCTGGCGCGCGCGCTGGGCGAACGCACGGGTTTGCCGGTCGTGCATATCGATACGATTCACTGGCAGCCTGGGTGGGTCGAACGCAGCCATGACCAGAAGACCCGTCTTTGCCATGAGGTCGAGGCCGGTGAGCGCTGGATCTTCGAAGGTGGGCATTCTGCAACCTGGAACAACAGGCTGGCCCGTGCGGACCTGCTGATCTGGATCGACCGGTCCGCACCGCTTCGATTCTGGCGCGTAGTGCTCAGGACGCTGCTTAACCACGGTCGCTCCCGGCCGGATTTGCCGGACGACTGCCCGGAACGGCTGGCCAACCTGCCGGAGTTCTTCGGGTTCATGTGGCGGACGAGGATCTCGGCACGGCAAAAGATGAAGCAACTCGCGGCGACGGCCCCGTCGACGTGCCAGGTGGTCTGCCTGCGCTCCAACCGGGATGCCAGGATATTCCTCGATAGTGTGCAGGCACAGCCGCTTCGCCCCTGAGCCAGGGTTATCTACACAGCTCGCGTCGACACGCAGATTTCTGACCAACGCGGTTCCCGTAGGAGCGTGGCTTGCCCGCGAAGGGCCGCGAAGCGGCCCCAAAACCATCCAGCACGAGCTAGGTGGGGGAAGCTTTCTGGATTCAGCGCTTGCTTGACCTCTGTGTTCCAGATGTTCGGCGTGGCAGGTTTTGGGGCCGCTTCGCGGCCCTTCGCGGGCAAGCCACGCTCCTACAGATCCCGCGCAGAACCAGCCTCTGAGCCTACGTCAGCGGGATGGTCAGTCGATCGATAACGGCACGGGTAGCGGGCCGCACCCCGCGCCACCAGGCAAAGGCCTCCGCCGCCTGCTCGACGAGCATGCCCACGCCGTCCGCCAGGCGGGCGACCCCTTCCTCACGGGCCTGGCGCAGGAACGGGGTAAGCCCCTTGCCATACGCCAGCTCGTACGCCAACCCGGCCTTCCCGAGCACACCGCCAGGCAACGGCGGTAATTCACCGACCAGGCTTGCGGACGTGGCGTTGACCACGATATCGAAGGTTTGCCCCTGCAACGCTTCATAGCGCCTGATGTGCAGCAGTGGGTGGTCGAGCTCGTTGCGCAGCGCCAGGGCCTTGGTCATATCGCGGTTGGCCAGCACCAACTCGCCCGGGCCGGCCTGCAGGAAGGGCAACAACGCACCACGCACTGCGCCACCGGCGCCCAGTACCAGCACGCGTCGGTTGCGCAGTGGCTCACCAAGGTTTTCCTCGATATCGCGCAGCAGGCCGATGCCATCGAAGTTCTCGGCGACGACAAGGCCGTCCTCGAACTTCAACGCATTGGCCGCACGGGCCAGTTGCGCACGCTCGCTGCACCGCTCGGCCAGTTCGAAGGCCCGCAGCTTGAACGGCGCGGTGATGTTCATCCCCCGCCCGCCCTCGTTGCGAAACTGCTGCACCTGGGCCTCGAAGCCCTCCAGCGAGCCCTCGATCGCCCCGTATTCCAGCGCCTGGCCGCTGGCCTGGGCGAACAAGCCGTGAATCAGCGGTGACTTGGTGTGGCTGATCGGTCGGCCAATCACTGCATAGCGGTCGCTCATCGTGCATCTCCGTGGGTGAACAGGACACCGTCTGCCTGCAGGACGGTGATTTCTTCAGGGCTGAAGCCGAGCGCGGCGGCCACTTCGGCGTTGTGCTGGCCAAGGTCCGGGGCCACCTGGCGGACCGTGGTGTCGCAGTCGGAAAAGCGGAACGGCAGGTTAGGCAGGCGCAACGTGCCGAAGCGCGGGTGCTGCTGCTCGATGACCATATTGCGCGCCTGGATCTGCGGGTCGGCCAGCACCTCGTCGATGCGCTGGACCTTGGCGCCGGGCACGTCGATGGCATCGAGCAGTGCCAGGATCCCGGCCACGGAGCGCGCGCCCACCCAGTCGCGCACCACCGCCAGAATCGCCTGGCGGTGCGCATTGCGGCCGCTCAGGCTGTGGTAACGACGGTCACTGGCGAAGCCTGCCGGGCCGCCGTTGGCTTCGAGCATGGCGGCAAAGCGCTGCCAGGCATCATCGACCTGGGCCGCGATCACCAGGTCGCCGTCGGCAGCGCGGAACACGCCATACAAGGTGGAAGTCGGCATGTCATGCCCGGTCTGCTCGGGCAGCACGGCGCCGTCCGACAAGGTGAAGCACTGCACGGCGTATTCATGCATCGACACCAGCGTGTCGTACAGGGCCATGTCGATGTGCTGGCCGCGGCCACTGCTCACCCTCCCCAGCAACGCCGCGTTGATTGCCGCGACCGCGTGGATGCCGGTGTACATGTCGCCCAGCGAAATGCGCAGCAACGGCGGCGCCTCCCCCGGCACACCGACCATCTGCATGATCCCGCTCTTGGCTTCGGCAATCAGCCCGAAGCCGGCGCGATGGGCATCCGGCCCGGTGTGGCCGTAGGCGGAAATCGAGCAGTACACCAGGCGCGGGTTGCGCGCCGACAGCTCGGCGTAGCCCAGCCCAAGCTTGTCCAGGGCACCGGGGCGATAGTTCTCGATGAACACGTCGGCCGAATCGGTCAGGCGCTGCATGAAGGCCTTGCCGCGTGGGTCCTTCATGTTCACGCTGACGCCCTGCTTGCCCATGTTCAGTTGCAGGAAGTAGCCACTCTGCTGGTCGTCCAGGGTGAAGGCGTGCTGGCGACCGGCGTCGCCGCTGCCCGGCCGTTCGACCTTGATCACCTCGGCGCCCAGCGCCGCCAGGCAGCGCCCGACATAGGGACCGGCGAGGAAGTGGCTGTAGTCGATAACGCGGATACCCGCCAAAGGCAGTGCCTGGCTCATGCCTGCGCCCTCCTTGGCACCATCAGCCGGTGCTCGCCGCGCTGTACGACCTCGCCGTGCTGATTGATCAGTTCCGACGGCAACACCACGATGCCCCACCCCGGCCGACTGTTGCTCGGGCGCATCGCCCCCACGCGCATGCGCACGTGCAGCACATCGTTGACCTTGATCGGCAGGACAAAGTCCCAGGTCCAGCCCAGCGACATGCCCGGCACGAAGCGGTACTCGCACTGGGTCTTCAGGCCATCGGCAATCGACAGGCCGAACAGCCCGTGGGCGACCAGGCAGCCAAAGTGGCTGGCGTTGGCGTAGGCCTCATCGACATGCACCGGGGTGTGGTCGCCGGTCAGGTCGGCGTAGGCCATGATGCGCTCGCGGGTCACGGTGTAGGTGGGGCTGATGCATTCGTCGCCTTCGCGGGCATCGTCCCAGTATTTTTCCACCACCTTCATGCCTCTACCTCCGCACGTGGATCGATAGCCAGTGCCTGGGCCACGCACCCGGCCGGCCGCGCCTGAATGAATTCCACCGCCAGGCCGTCAGGCAGGCGCAGCCAGTTGCGGCCCTGGGGCATTTCGCTGACAACGAAGCGTCGAGCCGCCGCCAGTGCGGCCTCAAGGTCCTCGCACATGATGCCCAGGTGCGCCATGCGCCCTTCCGGCCCGGCAAAGTCCGGCTGGTGAATGAACTGCAGGCCACCAAGGGTCCAGTACTGCGCCGGCTGCTCGGGAGAGCCCTGCACTTCACGCATGGTCATGCCGCACACCTCGCTGAAAAAGCGGATGTGCCAGTGGATGTCACGCACCCAGAAGGCGACGTGTTCGAGGTAGGCTTTCGGCTGGCTCATGAATTGCCCTCTTTCTGGTGATCGGCCATTGCGCGTTCGATGCCCTTGATGCAGGCCACCAAGGTGGCGTTGACCGGCGTGGCGATGCCATGGCGCTCGCCCCAGCGCACGACGGCGCCATTGATGAAGTCGATTTCGGTGACCGAGCCTTTTTCCAGGCTCTGCAGCATCGAGGTACGGAAGCTTGCCGGCAGGCCTTCGGCCGCCAGTTGCCAGGCGGCGTCGGGGCTGTTCAGGCTCAGGCGGACACCGGCACGTTCGGCCACGGCGATGGCTTCGGCCACCGCCGCCCTGGCGGTGTGCGCCAGCAACGGCTCAGCGTACAACTGGCCGTAATTGAGCATGGTGATGCCGCTGAGTGCGCCGGTGGCGACATTCACCAGCAGCTTGTCCCACATGGTGCCGAGGATGTTGTCACTGACCGTGGTGGCCAGTCCGGCACCGTTGAAGGCCTCGGCGATCGCTCGCACGCGCGGGATCGATTGCCCGTCGAGTTCCCCGATATAGGTGTGTTTGCCCGCCACCCCGGCACGAACGCAACCCGGCGCCAGCAAAACACCGCCGACATAGGTCTTGCCGGCCAGCACCCGCTCCCGGCCCACCGCTTCGGCCAGGATGTCCTCGTGCCCCAGGCCGTTCTGCAGCGACAGCACCAGCGTCCGGGGCCCCAGCAAGGCCGTGGCCCCGGCGATCGCCTCGGCGGTGTGGAACGACTTCACCAGTACCACGACCAGGTCGGCTACGCCGACGTCGTTGGCGTCGCTGGTCGCATTGACCCGTACCTGACGCTCGCCGCGCTCGTCATGCACCTGCAGCCCGTTCGCGTTCATGGCGTCGACGTGCGCGCGGCTACGGTTGATCAGCCAGGTATCGTGCCCGGCCTCGCTCAGCGCTGCGCCGATGGCACAGCCCAGGGCGCCGGCACCCAGAATGCAGATTTTCAAATCGCAGACCTCCTGTGGTTTGCGACTACCTTATGCAGCGACGATTATTTGAGCTATACAATGGCACCAATAACGCTATTGGGATTTTCAATAATGACGACACTGGCGCCCCTGCCGGACCCCAAGCTGCTGCAGTTGTTCGAAGTGCTGTACCAATGCCGCAGCGTGACCCGCGCGGCCGAGCAGCTCGGGCAGAGCCAGCCGACCATCAGCATCTGGCTGGCACGCCTGCGCGAACAGTTGAACGACCCGTTGTTCGTGCGTACTCCGGGTGGCATGGCCCCTACCCCGCGGGCCGATCAGTTGATCGGGCCGTGCCGCGAAGTGCTCGAATCCATGCGCCGGCTGACCACCTGGGAGCCGCAGTTCATTCCTGCCAGCGCGCAGCGGCGCTTTCGCCTGTGTGTCAGTGACGCCAGCCACATCACCCTGCTGCCAAGTCTCCTCAACCACCTGCGCAGCCATGCGCCGGGCATCCGCCTGGAGGCGGCGCGGATCGACGGCAACACCGAAAGCGCGCTGGAATCCGGCGAGGCGGACCTGGCCATCGGCTTCGTGCCTTCGCTGGGTGGAGGGATGTACCAGCAGGTGCTGTTCGAGCAGGACTGGGTGTGCCTGAGCAATCCGCAACACCCACGCCTGCGCAAGGGCATGAGCCTGGCGCGCTACCGCGCCGAGGGCCATGTGCAGGTCAGTTCCGGCACCGGGCAGAAGCTGCTGGAGGCAGGGCTGGCCCGGGCCGGCATCGAGCGGCGGATCATGCTCGAACTACCGGGTTTTCTCGGGCTGGGGATGATCATCGGGACGGCCGACCTGCTGGCCACTTTGCCGCGGCATATCGGGCAGACCCTGGCCGACATGCATGGGCTGCGGGTGCATGACTGCCCGTTCGACGTGGAGGGGTTCACGGTCAAGCAGCACTGGCATGCCCGCTATCACCAGGACACCGGGAACCGCTGGCTGAGGGAGGTCGTTCGTGGGTTGTTCCAGGCATGAAGCCTGCGCAAGAGCATCAAGCGCTGCTATCGGGCAAGCAGGCAAAGCGCTCCTGCACGGCGCGCGATCTAGTTCGCGGGCAAGAGGATCACGAAATTCTTTTTCATGTCTTCCAGCACGGTCCATTTGCCCTTGGCGCCCGGTTCGATAATGAAGGTGTCGCCGGCGGCCAGTGTGACGGGGGCGCAACCCTCGAGTTCGATGACACAGCATCCACTCAGGACATGGCAGAACTCCCAGACCTTGTAGTCGATGCGCCACGCTCCGGTACTGGCTTGCCATTCTCCGGAAATGCGACCGTGCTGTTCATCGTGATAGTACTTGGACGTCAATGTATGAGGGGTGCCTTCAACGACCTCTTCAAAAAAGGGAAGGTCGCGCACCGGTTGGATTTCCAGATCGCGGAACACGGTTAGTGTCTTCTTCATGTTCATGGTTTTTTCTCGGGCTTCGTGGTTAGGGCGATACATCAAATAGGCTTCACCGGTTACGCCCAGCATCGGGTGCGGAACGATCTGGCAGGTTTTGACAATCTGGAACCCGTGACGCTCGTAGAAGCGGCGCGCACCGTGGTTTTCTGCATAATCGATCAGGCATAGCCCATCCAGGCCAGCGTCCTCGGCGCGTTGCTGGGCGTGGCGAAGAAACTGGACGCCCAGCCCCTGGCTGCGCCAGGCCTCATCCAGGGCCAGGCTGGATATATACAAGGTGCCGGGTATTTCCATGTCGGAATAAGGGGCGAGGACCGGATCTGTCTCGACCGGCCTGTCTGGGATCTCGCGCAAGGCATAGCTATGCATCATGCCGATGACACGCCCTTCGAAAGTGGCCATCAGGCAGTTCTTGTAGGAAAAGTCGCCCTGCTCCCTGGCATAGCGAGACGCACCGACATCCAGCAAGGTTTCTCCAGGCGCGGCAAGCTTGCTCCATATGTAATCGGCCATGCCTTCGGATGTCAGTTGAAAGAAGCGCGCAATGTCGTGCGCGTCCGAGGCTTGAGCGGGTCTGAAGTCGACGCGCATGTACGGTGCTCCCATGGAATCGGGTGGTTGGTTTTCAAGGATTACGCCTTTGCCGGGGTGGCAGGGTAGGCGGTTTGAAGGGTGACCATCATGCTCCGGGCGAACACTGTCGGCACCGTGTGCGACGTTGCACGATGCTCAAACACGCGTGGTGAGCCAATGACATGTGGGCTAGGCTTTTCGGCGCCTTTTTTCAAGAACAGGGGTCGCCCTTCCATGAGATTGTCCGATTTCATCGAAAACGACATGGAGATGATTCTCCAGGCGTGGGAGAACTACGCTCGCTCGGTTGAAACAGAGCAGCCGAAGCTGGACTCGATCGGCTTGCGCGATCATGCCGAAATGATGCTGCACACGGTGGTCGCCGATATGCGAACCGCACAAACCCGGCACCAGCAAGCCGAGAAGGCCCAGGGAAGAGGCCCCACGAGTTCAAGCGATACCGCCGCGCAGACCCACGCAGTCGCGCGCTTGATAGCCGGGTTTTCCATGGATCAACTGGTGTCCGAATACAGGGCACTGCGCGCAAGCGTATTGGCGCTCTGGCTGGAGCAGGAGACGTTCGCAGACCCGCATCGGGTCCAGGACATGATCAGGTTCAACGAGGCAATCGACCAGGCGCTGGCAGAGTCGATCGCGGCCTATGGATCGGCCGTCGAGTCAACCCGGAAAACGGTGCTGGCAGTGCTAGGCCATGATCTGCGCTCCCCGTTGGGCGCGATCCTCATGGCTGGCGAGCTGATCCAGCGGCAACAGGGGCTGGATGAGAAAGGCATGGACCTGGCGGCGCAGGTCTGTGTCAGCGCGCGCCGCGCAGACGCCCTGATCAGGGACCTGCTGGATCTGGCTCGCTGCAACCTGGGTAGCGGTATTCCAGTGGACCTGCAGAGCGCAGAGTTGAACCCGATCTGCCGCGCTGTGATTGCCGAGCTACGCACCGGGTTTCCGCATGCCAGCATCGTTCTCGATGAGCAGGCCCATGTAACCGGTCGATTCGATCCGGAGCGCATCGCCCAGGTGTTCACCAACCTGATTGGCAACGCCCTTCGGCATGGCGACTCCACGGCCCCGATCAAGATCACCATAGCCGAGGCACAGGGCGTTGCGCGGGTCAGCATTCATAACGAGGGAGAGCCTATTGCGCCGGAGGTGATGCCCTATATCTTCAAACCGGAAGGTCGGTATTCAAGCTATTCATCCGGTGAGCGGGGCTCGGCGGCGGGGCTCGGCCTGGGGCTGTTCATCGCGGCGGAGATCGTCGCAGGGCACGGCGGCAGGATCGAAGTGGAATCGACCGAACAGGACGGCACCCTTTTCGCGGTGATTTTCCCTTCTTTCGCAGAGTGATCGCACCTCGTCACCCGCTGCAGCCTGGGCGACGGGTGCGCCACTTTACGGCTTGCCCAGGGCTGGCGACCTCAATCCAGCACGTTATGCAGCACCTCGTAGATGAGACCCGACGCAATGGCCACCAGCAACAGGTCAGTGCCAGCCTGCTGCCACTCATAGCCATCGTAGTGAGGAAGTCGTCCAACCAGCCTGCCGTCCAGCTTCCTGGCGATTCCGGGCGGGAGCGGTTTGCCGCGTGCCAGGTTTTTCTGGATCCCTGGCGGTAGCGCGGAGCCCGGGTTCCAGTAGGCACGATTGTCGTTAAGTATGACCCGCACCCCGCCCAGGTCGACGGCAGGCCCTGCGTGCCAGTCGCTGCCGTTGCCTTGATGCCCCTGGTTGCCGTGTTGACCACCCTTGTCATGGCCTTTTCCTTTTCCGGGGTCTGCCAGCAGCATCGGGCTTATCCCCATTACCAACGAGAGCGCTACGGCGAGATTCAATCTGGTTCCCATGCGTGCATCCTCCAATCAGCTATCCAGACAGAGCCTAGCCAATCGCGCCGCAAGCGCAACGCGGCGACTCACAACAGCACTTCGATATCACCCGTGGGAAAGGCCACGCAGGAATAAATCCAGCCGAAATCGCGGTCGGACGTGCGCAGGCGCGCCTCCTGGGGGTTGAACACGGTGCCCGCCACCAGCTTGACCCGGCACAGGCTGCACTCGCCCGAGCGGCACGCGTTCTCGGCGAAGTAGCCATTGCGTTCCAGGGCGTTGAGCAGCGGTTCGCCGACCTTGCTGCGGAACCTGCCCCTGCCCTGCACCGTTATCTGCACCTCGTCGTCCAGGCTGACGCCCTGCGGCCAGCCATGCTGCTCGTCCGGCGCCTTGGGCGCACCGTTGGCCTCCACGCGAATGCGCCTGCGGGCCACGCCCAGCTCGCCCAGCAGGCTGACGCAACTGTCGTTGAACGGGGTCGGGCCGCAGATGTAGAACATCCGGTTGCCGATCTCGCCCAGCAATTCCTGGAGCATGCTCCGGCTCAGGCGGCCGCTGCGGCCGGTGTAGCCGGCGGGAGGCCGCGAGATCACTTCGCTGAGGGTGAAATGCTCGTGACGCCGGGCCAGTTCGCGTAGCTCATCGGCGAAGATCACGTCATCCACATGGCTGTTCAGGTAGATCATGTGCAGGCGCTGCGGCAGCCCGCGATCGAGGATATTCAGGAGGATGCTGCGCGCCGGCGCCGCGCCGGAGCCACCGGCCAGGAACACCAGGTCGTCGCCATGAAACAGCGGGTTGTGATGGAAAGTGCCCATCGGCCCGGAACTGCTGAAGCCCTGCCCCACCTGCGCGTGGTCGAGCAGGTAGTGGGAAACGAAACCGCCCCGGGCGCGCTTGACGGTCAGGTCGTAGTGCATGCGCTGCACCGGCGACGAGGATATGGCGTAGGGCCGGGCCGTGTGCACGCCGTCGATCTCGACGAACAGGTTGATGTACTGGCCGGCCTGGAAGGGCGGCAGCGCCTGGCCATCGGCCGCCACCAGACGCAGGGTCCTGGTGCTTGGCGTATCCTCGATGATCGCGGCAACCCGCAGGGCCAGGCGCTTGGGATGCAGTTGCACCACGGTGCTGCCGACCTCGCCGCGCACCTCCTGGAAATCGCTGCCGCTCTGCTCCAGCGCCAGCTTGGCCGCGGCCGCCTCCGGGTAACCGGCGATCAGGTTCAACGCATTCTGTTCAGACATGTTCGGACTTCCTGGCCTTCAGTTGCTTGAGTACGGCGCGGGCGGTGGATTCGCCGGCCATGTAGGTTGGCTGGAAGCCGCCCATGGTGGTCCAGGCGCCGGCCATGTACAGGCCCGGCACCGCATCCAGCCGTTCGCGCAGCAGCGCCGAATCCTGGGCACTCTGCTGGAAACCGTAGATGGCCCCGCCCGGCGTGTTGAGGTAGCGCATCATGGTCAGCGGCGTAGCCACTTCTACCTCCTCGATGTACTCGCGCACCTTGGGGTAGACCTTCTCGATCACCGCGATCAGCTTTTCGGCGAACTCATACTTGGTTTGCGCGTAGCGCTCCGGGGATACCGACTTCCATACCTCGCCGTACTGCAGGCAAACCAGTACCACCTGGCTTTTGCCCGCAGGCGCGGCGCTCGGGTCTTCCAGGTTGTAGCAGGTGAGCATGCCGCCCAGCGGCGGCTCCAGGCTGCCCATGCGCGCGTGGATCTGCTCCTCGTCGAGGGTCTCGTAGATAAAGCTGGAGGCGGTGGTCACCCCCAGTTCCTCGGGCGTGCAGTCCAGGCCCAGGTAGATGACGAACGCCGAGGTGCCCATGCGTCGCGACTTGAAGTCCTGGCGGATCTTCGCCGGCGGGCGCTCCAGGTCGAGCAGTTCATTGAAGGTGATCAACGGGCTGGCGTTGGAGACCACCGCATCACAGTCGATCCGTTCGCCGCCTTCCAGGCTTACGCCACGGATGCGCCCGTCCGCGGTATGGATCTGCTCCACGCCGCAGTTGAAGCGAACCTCGCCGCCCGCTTCGAGGAAGGACTCCACCAGCGCGCTGGACATGGCCTGGGAGCCGCCCTTGATATGCCAGGGTTTGAACACCGCGTAGGCGTAAAGCATGGTGGCCAGGTCGGCGAACGGCAGCATGCTCGGCGCCACGCCGAGGTAGAGCCAGTAGGTGGCGAGGATATTCTTCAGCCTGGCGTCGGCGAAGAACTCGTCCAGCACCTCGCGGGCCGGACGGAAGCCATAGCGCAAGTAGTAGGGGCACATCGACCTGAGCATCGCCTCGCTGTTGGCGCGCGAAGCCTGCGGCAGGGTCATGAAGCTTTCCAGGGTGACCTTTTCGCACACCAGCATGAAGCGCTCGATGGCCTCACTTTCGGCCGGGTACATCGACTGCAGCAGGCGCCGGATGCCCGACCAGCTGGCCGGCAGGGTGACGTCCAGCTCCCCCGGCACCACCAGGCGATACAACGCGTGCTCCTGGATGAACTCGACCTTGTCCATCACCCCCAATTGCTCGAAAAACCTGCGCATCACGAACGGCTTGTCCTCGGTACCCAGGCCGCTCAACTGATGCAGCGCCACCTCGAACTCGAAGTTCCCACGCACGAAGGACGTGGCGCAGCCACCCGGAATATTGTGCCGCTCCACCAGCAGCGTGCGGCTGCCGCCGCGCTGCAGCGCAGTCGCGGCGGTCAGCCCGGCGTTGCCGGCGCCAATCACCACGGCGTCGTAGTGCTTCATGCTTCACCTCGAACTTATCAGCGCTAAGATTTAAGTGCAAAAAAAGGCTTCGGCCGTTCGTAACGTGAAGCCATGGCGTACCACAGGGAGCAATGTTAACGATGCTAAGATCGAATCTTATCATCGTCAAGATACTTTCGAATGCTAAGATCACGGCGCTTCGAAACCCACAGGATCAAGGCCTTCCCCACATGACCAAGTCTTCCCAGCGAGCCCGCGACACCTACCACGTAGGCAACCTCGCGCCGCAGCTTCTCGACGCCGCGCGACACATGCTCGAAGAAGTGGGACCGACCAAATTGTCGCTTCGCGCGGTATCGGAGCGGGTCGGGGTAAGCTCGACGGCCGCCTATTACCACTACGCCAACCGCGCCGAACTGATTGGCCATCTGGCAGCCCAGGGTTTTCGCGAGCTGGGAACGGCCCTGCGCAAGGGCGATCAGGGCCAGGCTGGCCTGCAGAAACTGCGTGAGGCCAGCCTGGCCTATTTCAGCTTCGCCCGCGCCAACCCGGCGCTCTATCAGTTGATGTTCGGGCCCGAGCTGGGCGGCGACGCAATGCCGGTGCAATACCGTGAAGCCCGGGACGAAGCCTTCGGCGAACTCAAGCGCATCATTGCCGAAATCCTCTCCCAGGACATCGGCAGCGCCGACGTTCGCCGCGCCGCCCTGGCAGGCTGGTCGTACACCCACGGGCTGGCTTCGCTGGTGATCCACGGCGTGTTGCAATTCCCCGCCGACATCACTGACGCGCGCTTCGTCGACAGCACCCTGCTGGGCTTCGAACACCTGTTCAGGTCCGGGGATGCAGGCCGTGCCTGACCGGGCCTTTGCCCCCTTTGACCTCGGCGTTGCGAGGTTAACCGCGTCTACTCGAAAAGAACGTCACCAGTGCCACGGCGCACACCGTCGCCTGGATAGCCCCCAGGGTCAGCACCGGCGGGTATTCGAGTACCGATCCCAGCCAGGTGGTGATCGCCGCGGCGCCCATGGTCAAGAAGCCGAGCAATGCGGACGCCAGGCCCGCTTCCTTGCCGAACGGACCCATGGTGATGGCCGTGCCCAATGGATTCGCAAGGCCCATGCCCCAGAGAAAAATCACCATAGATAGCGAGTACCAGCCCAGGCCGGGGTTCTTCGGCCCGATAAGCAACAGGGCCCCGGCCAGCAACGCCGTGGCGAGCCCCAGGGTAGTGATCGTTCGGCTGCCAAAACGGTGGGCCAGTCGCGGGGCCGCCAGGCCGGCAGCGAAGACGACGAAAACAGTGGCAGCGAAGTAGAGACCCGCTTGCAACGAAGACAGGCCCATCCCGCTCATCAGAATGGCCGGCGCGGCGGCGAACGAGGCAAACAGACCGCTCATCAACAGGCTCACCGAGGCGGCCGGAAGAATGAACCTGCCATCGCAGAGCAGCCGGCCATAAGCCGACAGCACGCTCGCTGCCGATAGCGCCGTGCGGCGTCCAGGCGGCAAGGTTTCGCCAAGGCCGCGGGCGTAGAACCAGGCGATCAGGACAGCGGCTACCCCGACCATCACGAAGATCGCCCGCCATCCCATGGCGGTGGTCAACAGGCTGCCAAGCAGCGGCGAAAACCCGGGGGCCGCGGCAGTCGCGATCATCGTCAGCGACAACGCACGCCCCAGGGTTTCGCCGTCGAACAGATCGCGGGCAATGGCCCGCGCCAGCACGGCTGCGGCGCACACCCCCAACGCCTGTATGACACGCCCGGCAATCAGCACATCCAGGGTGCCGGCAACGCCTGCGACCAGTGTGCCGATCACGAACAGGGCCAGCCCTCCCAACACGAACCTCTTGCGCCCGTAGTGATCCGCCAGCGGCCCCACCAGCAATTGCGCGAACGCGAAGGTGATGAAGAAACTGGAGAGGGTCAGCCCCAATTCGCGGGAAGTAACGCCCAGCTCCCGGCCGATTTCCGGGAACGCAGGAAGGATGATGTTGGTAGACAGCACGCTGATCGCCGACAGGCACGCCAGCAAGGCGACGAGCCTGCCCGTCAGTATCGGGCTGCCCCGGGGAGGCGCCAGGCCATCGAGCGCTACGGACTGGTTCTGCAGATCGGTCATTGCACACTCCTGGTTTCGCTGTACGTGCGTCGTTCGGCTTCGGGCTTGCGCTTCGGCGGCGTGATATCGCGGCCGATCCTGAACCAGATGGAGTACATCGCGGGCAGGAACACCAGGGTCATGATGGTGCCGACGAATGTCCCGCCGATCAGGGTGTAGGCCAGCGTGCCCCAGAACACCGAATGGGTTAGCGGAATGAAGGCGAGGATGGCCGCCAGCGCGGTCAGCAGGACGGGTCTGGCCCGCTGTACCGTAGCCTCCACCACGGCATTGAACGGGTCGAGCCCGTCGCGCTGGTTGTGGTGGATCTGCCCGATCAGGATCAGCGTGTTGCGCATCAGAATGCCCGACAGCGCGATCAGGCCCACCAGGGCATTGATGCCGAACGGTTGCTGGAACAGCAGCAGAACGGGCACCACCCCGATCAACCCCAGCGGCGAGGTGAGGAACACCATGACCATGGCCGAGATCGAGCGTACCTGCACGATGATGATCAGCAGCGTCAGGGCGATCATGATCGGCAGCAGCGGCAGGATCGCCCGGCTGGCCTTGCCCGACTCCTCGATGGAGCCGGCCATTTCGATACGGTAGCCGGCCGGCAAGGTCGCGATGATCGGTTGCAACGTCGTCCAGATCGCCGCAGACACGTCTGGCGGCTGCAACCCTTCGGCAATATCGCCCCGTACGGTGATGGCAGGCGTGCGGTCACGGCGGCGCAGGATGGGATCTTCCATGCGCACATCGACTTCGCCGACCTGCGATAGCGGTATGCGCTGGCCAGCCGAGCCTACCAGGGTGAAGCCTTCGATCTTCGCGGGATCAAGGCGAATCGCCCCGGCCGCGCGACCGACCACCTGCACCGAGCGGATGTCCTCGCGCACCGAGGTGATCGGCACGCCGCTGAGCAGGAATTGCAATTGTTGCGCGACCGCACTGGACGTCAGGCCCACCGCCTGCAGGCGATCCTGGTCCAGCGAAAAATGCAGCGTTGGTACCAACGGGCCCCAGTCGGCGTTCACCGTGCGCATCATCGGGCTGGCCTGCAGAACCTCCTCCACGCGCGCAGCGATCTGGCGCAACTGCACAGGGTCGGGCCCCATCACCCGATACGCCACCGGGTAAGGCGAATACGGGCCGAACACCAACTGCGTGACGCGCACCCTGGCCTCGGGCGCCAGCCCTTGCGCGGCGGCTTCGCGCAGACGCAACTTGAGGGCTTCACGGGCCTCGGGGCTGCCTGTCAGCACCACGATCTTGGCAAACGACGGATCGGGCAGCTCAGGTGCCATGGCCAGGAAAAAGCGCGGCGGGCCCTGGCCGATGTACGAGGTGACGATCCTGGCTTCTTCTTGCTCGCGCAGCCAGGACTCGACCTTGATCGCGGTGGCGGTGGTCTGTTCGATGGAGGTGCCGTAGGGCATCTGCAATTCGACCAGCACCTCGGAGCGGTCGGAGGTCGGAAAGAACTGTTTCTTCACCAGCCCCATGCCGAGCACGGCCATGACAAACAGGCCGATGACCGCAGCCGCCACCAGCCATTTATGGGCGATGACCTGCGCCAGCAGGGTGCGAAAACGGTTGTAGTGGCGGGTGTTATAGATAGCTGCATGGCCGCCTTCGACCCGCTTGATGTTCGGCAACAGCTTCACGCCCAGGTACGGGGTAAACGCCACCGCCACTATCCAGGAGGCGATCAGGGCAATGCCGACGATCCAGAACATGTTGCTGGTGTATTCACCCGCCGTGGACTGCGCGAATCCGTTGGGCATGAAGCCGATGGCGGTGACCAGGGTCCCGGAAAGCATCGGCGCGGCGGTGTGGCTCCAGGCGTAGGCCGACGCCTTGAAGCGGTCGTAGCCCTCCTCCATTTTCACCACCATCATTTCGATGGCGATGATGGCATCGTCTACCAACAGGCCCAAGGCAAGAATCAGTGAACCCAGGGTGATGCGGTCAAAATTCTTGCCGGTGGCCGCCATCACCACGAACACGATGGCCAGCGTCAAGGGTACGGCCGCGGCAACCACCACACCCACGCGCCAGCCCATGCTGAGGAAGCACACCAGCATCACCACCAGCAGCGCGACGAAGAACTTGACCATGAATTCATCGACCGACGAGGTGATGTTGACGGCCTGATCCGTGACCTTGGCCAGCGTCATGCCCAGCGGCATGGCCTCGTTGATACTCGCCGTCTCGGCGTCCAGCGCTGCGCCGAGATCGAGGCCGTTCCAGCCCTCGCGCATCACCACGCCCAGCAGCAATGCCGGTTCGCAGCCGTTGCGAACCAGGAAGGTGGCCGGGTCTTCATAACCGCGCTCCACGCTTGCCACATCGGAAAGCTTCAGCGTGCGCCCTTGCACGGCAATCGGGGTTTCACGGATCTTCGCCAGTTCGTCGAAGGCGCCATCCAGGCGCACCACCACCTGCGGCCCGCTGGTTTCGACAGCACCAGCGGGGGTCAGCGCGTTCTGGCTGTTGAGGGCAGCGAAGATGTCCTGCGGCGTCACCCCCAGCGTTGCCAGGCGATCATGGGAGAAGGAGACGAAAATCCGCTCGGCCTGCTCGCCGATGATGCTGACCTTCTTGACCCCCGGCACGTGCAACAGGCGCTGGCGCAGCGACTCGGCGTCACGCACCAGTTGCCGCTGCGGTTCGCCCTTGGCCTTGAGCGCGTAAAGCGCGAAGGTCACATCCGAGAACTCATCGTTGATCATCGGCCCGATCACACCCGCCGGCAGCGCCCTGGCTTCATCGCCGAGCTTCTTGCGCGCCTGGTAGAACTCCTCCTGGACTGCCGACGGCGGCGTTCTGTCGAGCAGCGACACCATAGTGATCGCCAGCCCCGCGCGGGTGAAGGTTTCACTGCGGTCATACCAGCGCAGCTCTTGCATGCGCTTTTCCAGCGGTTCGGCGACCTGATCCTGCATCTCCCGGGCGGTAGCGCCTGGCCAGGCGGTGATGATGGTCATCTGCTTGACGGTAAAGGGCGGGTCTTCCGCCCGGCCGAGCTTGAAGAACGCCAGCGTCCCGGCCGCTGCGATCAACAGGATCAGGAACAGCGTGATGGAGCCCTCGCGCACGGCAAGGGCCGACAGGTTGAAACGCTGCTGGCTCATGGCTGGACCCCGGCGACCGATGCCCCAGCCATTTGCGCCAACAGTACCTCTTCGCCTTCACGCAGCAGGTGCGCGCCCAGCGCCACCACCTGTTCGCCTGCGTCGAGGTTGCCGGCGACACGCGCCGCATCATCACTGATGCCCAACACCCGCACAGGCCGCCAGGAGACCTTCGCCGGCTCTCCGGCGATCACCCAGACGCCGGTGCCGCTACCCGGATCGTAAAGCGCGGCGATGGGCACTCGCAGTACCTGGTCTACGGTTTTTTCCTTGGCGATGTTCAGGGTAATGGTCGAACCGAGCGGCGCGTTCGCCAGCGCACCGTCGAGCACATACCTGGCTTCGAACGTGCGGGTGGTGCCGTCAGCGGCCTCGGAGAGCAAACGCAGCCTGGCGGTAACCGCGGGGCCGCTGTTGCCATACAGGATCGCCTGGGCAGTGGAGCCCGGCACCGGGCGCAAGGTTTCGGGAAGGTGCACGACGGCTTCGCGCTGCCCGGCGCGTGCCAATTGCACCACCGGTTGCCCGGCACTGACCACCTGGCCGGGCTCGGCCAGGGTGTCCATCACCACGCCGTCGGCATCGGCCAACAGTACCGCGTAGCCGGTGGCATTACGCGCCACATCCGCCTGGGCTTGCGCCGCGCTGAGCTGGGCCTTCGCCGCGTCGGCGGCGGCCTTGATCCGATCGTAGGTCGATGCCGATACGGCACCTTCCGCAACCAGACCGCGATAACGGGCCTCGTCATCGGCCGTCTGGCTGGCTCTCGCCCGGGCGGCCGCCACGGCCTCCTGCTGCGCGCGCGCCTGCAGTTGCAGGTCGACAGGATCGAGGCGCATCAGCGGCTGGCCGCGCCTGACCGTCTCCCCGGTGTCGACCAGGCGCTCGAGCACCTTGCCCGAAACGCGAAAACCCAGATCGCTCTGGGTCCGTGCGACAACCACGCCGGTGAACGAACGGGGAGCATCGACTGCTCGCTCGACCGCCGCCGTCCTGACCACGGGCGGCTTCGTACGGGCGTCTTTGCTGACGGAGGGGTCGCCGCACGCCACCAGGACGAAAGGCAGTACGCAAACGGCGAAAGCTGCTGGCTTGAGGCGCATGGGGTTCCGGGCTCATGGACTATGCAAGAACCCCATTCTTTTTCTAGTGACCAATATTGTCAATAGTCACTAACGAAACCTATGGCGCCAGGCTGCGCAATATCAGTGCCGGCAAATGCGCCGCAGCCTCCGAAACGGTGTCGAGGTTGTACTGCAATTGAGCGGCGTTCACGTAGGGGCGCAGGATCAGGAAGATCGCGTTGGCAGCCTCGTCCAGCGGTGTCTTGCGCTCGAATTCACCCGCCTCGCGGCCATCGACCAGGATCTGCTGGATGATCGCGCGGATACGCAGCTCGTGTGCCTGCACCGACGGCCATTGATCACGGGAAGCAACCGCCGCGATGTCATAGAGCTTGCGGTCATGGAAGAACAGATCGCTGCCGGCCTCGGAAATAGAGCGGAATAGACGCCTCAGCTTCTCGGAAGCCGTCGGTGCCTGGTCGATCGCGGCGTTGACGATTTCCATGATCATGGCCAGCCGGTTCGAGCAGATCACCTCGCCAATAGCCTGCTTGGAGTCGAAGAACTTGTAGATGTAGGCCTTGGAAAAGCCGATCGCCTTGGCCAGGTCGGAGACGGTGGTCTTCTCGTAACCGTAATGCCCGAAATGCCGGGTGGCCGCCTCGATGACCTGGTCGCGGACATCATGGTCCTGGGGGCCACGCGTGGAGGGTGTACTCATGTTTTCATTCATTCCTGCAGCTTAGCTCCTCGGTGAGCCGATTGACAGCAAGTGACCAATATATAATATGGTCACACCTTATATCTCGCTTGAGAGTAACGCCATGCCTCCCTTCCGTATTCTTGCTCTCGTGGTGAGCACCAGCGTGGTTGCAGGTTGCGCGGTCGGTCCGGACTATCAGCCAGCGGATCCTCCCCTGCCCGGCAGGTATCTCGGCCAGTCCGCCGTCGAGCAACGCTCAGCGACTGGACACGCCGATTTTGCTCGATGGTGGGACGGTTTTGGCGACCCCTTGCTAAGCAGCCTGGTCGCCCAGGCATTGGAGCAAAGCCTTGATATAGCACAGGCTCAGGCCCGCCTTTCCCAGGCTCGTGCCGACCTCGGCGCAGCCAACGCCGCGCTGCTGCCCTCCGGCACTGTCCAGGGGCAAGCCGCACGCGCCTACCAGTCGGTGGAAACCCCACTGGGCAGGGTGCTCGATTCAACACCGGGCTACGACCGCTATGGTAATAGCTATGAGGCCAACCTCGAAGCGAGCTGGGAGCTGGATGTGTTCGGCGGCCTGCGCCGTGACCGGGAGGCAGCCCGGGCCGAGTACCAGGCGTCCGAGGCTGGCGTGAGCGCCACCCGACTGGCCATCGCCGCACAAACTGCGGACATCTACACCACCATTCGCGGCTTGCAGGCCCGCCTCGACATCGCCGAGCGGCAGGTCAAGACCCAGGAGGACTTGCTGGCCAAGGTTCGCCTGCTGCACAGCAGAGGCCTCGCCGCCGAGTACCAGATCCATCAGACCGAGGGCGAGCTGTCGCAGGTTCGGGCAAGCGTACCGGTGCTGCAGTCCAGGCTGGATGCTGCCATGAATGCGCTCGATGTGATACTCGGCACGCCGGCGGGTACGCATCGCGAGGCGCTGTCTGCGGCCGGGGCGATTCCACGCGCGCCTCAGGTTTCGGACATCGGCTCGCCGGCCGATCTGCTGCGCCGACGCCCCGACCTCATCGCGGCCGAACGGCGGCTCAAGGCCGCCAATGCGCGGATCGGCGTTGCAGTCAGCGAGTACTACCCCAGGTTTTCCCTGGGTGCGCTGATCGGCAGCGCCACCACCTCCGGCGGCCATCTGTTCGGCGGCGGCGCCAGCCAGTCGGCGGGGCTGCTGGGACTGCGCTGGAGGCTGTTCGACTTCGGCCGGATAAATGCCGAGATCGACCAGGCCAAGGGACAGCGGGCGCAAGCGCTCGCAGCCTATGCACAATCGGTGCTGCGAGCCGGTGAAGACGTCGAGAACGCGTTCTCGGCACTGGTCAACCGGGAAGCCCAGGCAGCAACGCTGGCCGCTGGTGAAACCTCGCTGGACAGCGCCAGGCGGTCAGCATTCATCGCCTACCAGAACGGTACTGCCAGCCTGATCGAAGTGCTCAATGCCGACCAGACGCTGCTGCGAGCATCTGACGCGCGGGCTCAGGCGCAAGCGGCGTCGGCACGGGCTGCCATCGCCGTCTTTCGTGCATTAGGCGGTGGCTGGAGCGCGGGGCATCTGGTGGCCACTAGGCGCACGCCGGAAGATCTTCACCGCCCTTGAGATCGAGCGCCGCGCGGGCGGCGCTCGATCTGGAGAACGCTGAAGATCTCCCGGCATGCGCCTGGTGGCCATAACGCGGTTCTCTGACGGGCACCTCGCAGCCACTGCGATTCAGAGAAGATGTGCAGATCCCCATGCCCATCGCTGGCAAGCCAGCTCCCACAAGATCGCGCCCACCCTTGAACCTGCGCTGCTGAGTTGCACTAGAAATTGGCCCCCACGCTGAACGCGACATAATCACGGTCACCGCGGACGCCATAATCGCCGTCGAGGTAATCGGTATAGACAAGGCTCGCCCAGTACTGACCGGCCAACGAGACGTCGATACCCAGGCTGATCGAGCGCGAACCTTCGTTGAACGCCGAGCTGTCGGCAGGGGCGTAGCCTTTCACGTCGTGGGCCCAGGCGAGGCTGGGGCGGATATCCAGGCCCGGCACCAGGCCCGGGTAGCTCCAGGTAGCGCGCAGCCGATAGCCCCAGGAAAACGGCGTGACAAAGCCTTCGCCGTTGCAATCGCCAGGGCTTTTCGAGATCGCCAGGCACTGGTCGTTGTCGGCCAGTTCGCCATTGCCGTAGGCGCCGGAGCGGCCGTAGCGCGGCCCGAAACGCCCCTCCAGCCCGCCGACCCAGGTGGCCCCCACTTCGCCCATCAGCACCAGTTGGTTGGCACCCATGACCTGGCCGAGCGCCTGCACCGCCGAAACCTGGGCCTGGGTCACCTCCTTGCGCCGGTAACCGTCGAACGCCGTAGTGTCGGTCGGCGGGCGCAGGCCGTCGGCGTTCAGCGGGCTGCGCCCGGGGGCATTGAGCAAGGATTGCAACACGTCGTTGCCATTGAGCTGGACCGGCACATTCGGCCGGTAGCTGAGTTCCCCTTGCACGGCGACGCCACTGCGCAGGGTAGTGGCAAAGGTCAGGCCGTACAGGCGGATATCCTCGGGGTATTGCGCCCGGTATTGCGCGGTGCCCATGCGCAGTGCGCCGACCAGGGTCTGCCCGTTACCCGAGGCCAGGAACGCGCCGCAGTTGGCCAACGCCACACCGACATTGGCGCAGAGCTCACCGGCAAAACCGCCGTTGGCGTAGTAACGGCTGCTGACCGTGCCCAGGTAGGGGGTACGGCTGTGGTAGTTGGCGGCGAACAGGCCAAGTTCGGTGTCCAGGTGCTCGACGTACCAGTGCAGCGACAGTCCCCATTGGCCGCCGTCGCGAGCACTCTCGTCGCTGCCGCGGGGCACGCGCACGCCCTCCTCCGTCAACGTCACGCCGAAGGCTGCCAGCGCCTGCGAAACCAGCGGATTGGTCACCATCTGCCCGCCGACATCCAGGCCCTGACAACCCTCGGGCATGAAGTCGTTGCCGGAGAAGAAGGTGGCGCAGTTGTCCAGCCGGGACTGGTCCCAGTCAAGCTGGTAGAAGGCGTCCAGCGATAGCGCCTGGTTAAGGTTCTGGGTAACGTACACCAGGTTGACGGGGACCAGGGCGTCTTTCACCTCGGCACCGGGGCGGCGCAGTGCAGCCTGGTTGAACGGGTTGATCACGTTCAGCCCGCCCTGGATGAACAGGCTCTCCCCCCAGTTGACCACCTGCCTGCCCAGGCGCAGCGAGCCGGGCTCACCATGGATGTCGTAGAGGCCATAGGCGAAGGCATCGAGCAGTTCCGCGCCCGCGGTTTTCGCCGAGACCTGGCGATTGCGGTCGTCGATGTCCACTGCCCGCTGGCTGTGGTCACGTTGCGCGGTGTCGTACCAATAGGTGCCGCGCAGGAATACACCGAGGTTGTCCCGGCTCAGTTCCAGGTCATGGGTGCCTTTGAAAATGACGGAGAACACGTCGCCGGCGCGGTAGTTGCGCCGCCCGTCATTGCCATTAGCAGCCTGCAACTGCTGTTTGTCGGGGTTGGCGGTGCTGACGGCGGCGCCCATGGAGAGCGCCGAATCGAAGTGCCCCTGCAGAGTAGCGAATTCGAATTGCGCCCCGGTGGCCGGGGTAGCAAGCAGGCAGCACAGGGCCGCCAGCGGCGCACGGCGCCGGCAGAAAACAAGGATTGCGCTCACACTTGACCTCTTATTGTTTTATTAGAGAGGAAAATGATGGGTTCAGCGCGGACGCGCCGGCCGCCCAGGCCGGCGGTGTCGGTGAGGAGGAGTATCAGGGAGGTGCAACGGCGCTCACAAATAGCGTCTTCGGATCAATGCCATGCCGATTCGTTATGGCTCGGCATAGGCTCAAAGCTGCGCTCAAAGCACCTCGAACAACGCGGCAGCGCCCATGCCGCCGCCGACGCACATGCTCACTACCACATAGCGCACCTTGCGCCGGCGGCCTTCGAGCAAGGCATGCCCGACCATGCGTGCTCCGCTCATGCCGTAGGGGTGCCCGATCGCGATGGCCCCGCCATTGACGTTGAGGCGGGCCGGATCGATACCCAGGTGTTGTGCGCAATACAGCACCTGGCAGGCGAAGGCTTCGTTGATCTCCCACAGGCCGATGTCCTCGACCTGCAGCCCATGCCGCGCCAGCAGGCGCGGTATCGCCAGCACCGGGCCGATGCCCATTTCCTCCGGCGCCAGGCCGACGACCGCCATGCCCCGGTAGAGTCCCAGCGGCTGGCACCCTGCGCGGGCCGCCCGGGCGCCACTCATCAGCACGCAGGCACTGGCACCGTCGGATAACTGGCTGGCGTTGCCGGCGGTCACGCATCCGCCTTCTATCACCGGTTGCAGTGCCTCGAGATCTTCCAGGCGGGTCTGCGGTCGGTTGCCCTCGTCCCGGGCCAGATGCACGCTTTCGCGACTTTCAAGGCCGCTGGCCTTGTCGACGACCTTGCGCTGCGCCGTGACCGGCACGATCTCGTCGGCGAACAGCCCGGCGGCCTGCGCGGCGGCCGTGCGTTGCTGCGACAACAAGGCGTAACGGTCCTGTGCCTGGCGATCGATGCCGTAACGCCTGGCAACATGCTCGGCGGTTTGCAGCATGGGCATATAGGCGTGCTCGCACAGGCGCCGGACCGTGGCGTCCTGGGCAGCGTTGGCGGCCTGCATGTGCGCCTGTTGCACCAGGCTGATCTGCTCCTGGCCAGCGCCGACCACCACCTGCATGCCCTCCCCGCGGATCTGCTGGGCGCCGATGGCGATGGCCATCAAGCCCGAGGCGCACTGCCGGTCGATGGTCTGCCCTGCCACCGACAGCGGCAGGCCGGCCGCCAGGGCGGACAGGCGCGCCGGGTTGATCGCGGCGGTACCGCTTTGCATGGCGGTGCCCAGCACCAGGTCCTCGATTTCCGCAGGTTCGATGCCCGCGCGCTCGACCGCAGCGCGGATGGCAATGGCACTCATGCTCGGCGTGGTGAGGTCGTTGAAGGCGCCGCGCCAGGCCTTGGCAATTGGCGTACGCGCGGTGGATACGATGACGGCGTCTTGCATGGAACGCTTCTCCTTGGACAGTCACGCCGGCAACAGGCGCTCGTAGGCGCTGCGCAGCCGGTCGGGAATGGCGACCGGGCGGTTGTCGCGCCGATCGACGAAAACATGGGTGAACCGGCCGGCCGCGCAGGCTTGCACTGCGCCCTCGGCGAACACGGCCAGGGCGTACTGCACCGAGCTATGGCCCAGACGCTCGACGGCGATGCCGACCTCGATACGCTGCGGAAAGGCCACGGCAGCGAAATAGTCGCAGGCAGACCCGGCCACGTAGGCCACCACCGGGTCGCGATGGATATCCAGGCCAGCCTGCTCGATCAGCCAGGTGTTCACGGCCGTGTCGAAAAAGCCGTAATAAACGACGTTGTTCACATGCCCATACAGGTCGTTGTCGTGCCAGCGCGTGGTGATCGGCTGGAAAAAACGGTAGGCGCCGCGCAGCGGGCGTTCCCTGGCCATGTTCAGAACGCCGCCTGGTAGAGCGCCAGGGCATCGGCGAGGGCCACCTTGCGCGGGTTGTTGACCAGCAAGCGTTGCTGTTGCAGCGCATCCTCGGCCAGCAGCGCCAGGCTGTGTCGCGGCACGCCGACATCACGCAGCCGGCTGGGCAGCCCGCAGCGGGGGTACCAGTTGTTCCAGCTCGTCGATGAACTGGTTGCACAGCTCGTGCGGGTCGCCGGGCACCAAGCGCTCGCCCAGCAATGCCGGGGCCAGCGCAGCGTAATCGGCGAATGCCTCGCGGCGGTTGAAGCGCAGCACATGGGGCAGCATCAGTGCGTTGGCCAGGCCATGGGGCACGTGATAACGCGCGCCCAACGGATACGCCAGCGCATGCACCGCCGCCACCGGGGCATTGGCGAACGCCTGGCCGGCCAGGCAGGCGCCCAGCAACATGGCCTGGCGCGCCTCCAGGTTGCCACCGTTGTGCACCGCCTGATGGATGTTGCCCGCCAACAGCGCCAGGGCTTCACGGGCCAGCAGGCTGGACAGCGGATTGCGTTTGAACTGGCTGGTGGTGGCTTCGATGGCATGGACCATGGCGTCGATCCCCGTCGCAGCGGTGCTGGCCGGGGGCAGGCCCAGCGTACGCTCGGCGTCGAGCAGGGCCAGGTCGGGCAGCAACAGCGGTGAAATCACCGCCATCTTGGCTGCCTCGCCGGTGGTGATCACGGCGATGGGCGTCACCTCCGAACCGGTCCCGGCCGTGGTCGGTACCTGGATCAGCGGCAGGCGCTGGCCCTTGGCCTGATTGATCCCGTACACCCCGTCCAGGGTCTGGTCGCAGTCGGGATGGGCCAGCAGCGCCACCAGCTTGGCCACATCCATGGAGCTGCCACCGCCGAAACCGACGATCAGTTCCGCGCCGATATGCCGGGCACGGGCCACGGCGGCCAGCACGCAGGCATGGCCGGGGTCGGCGTTGACCTCGCTGAAGATCGCCACGCTCAGGCGCGCCTGGGTGAACCCCGGCAACAGATCATCGAGCATGCCCAGGCTGACGATTCCCGGGTCGGTCACGATCAGTACGCGGCGCACGTCGCGCTGCTGGCACAGCTGCGCCAGGCGCCCGGCGGCGCCGGGCTCGCACAGCAGATGGGCGGTGGTGCTGAAGCTGAAAGGCTGCATGTTCGGGTTCCTCTTGTTCTTGTAGGTGAACCGCCGTAAGGGTCAGAAGGCGAAGTGCGCCTCATCCAGGCTCATCAGGCTCCGGGCGCCGCCGCGCAAGGCCTCGCCGTGGGCAGCGGCGCGCGGCAGCAGGCGCCGCCAGTAGAAGTCGGCGGCGTGCAGCTTGGCCTGGTAGAAGGCGCTCTCTTCACTGCCTGCCGCCAGTGCCGTGGCGGCCGTTTCGGCGGCCCGCAGCCACAGCGAGGCGAGCAGCACGTAGCCCGAGCAGGCGAGAAAATCCACCGACACCGCGCCGATTTCCTGCGGGTCGCAGCGGCAGGCGTCGAGCACCTCCGCGCTCAGGTTGCGCCACTCCTCAAGGCGCTCGGTGACGGCCCGGGCCATGCCGGCAAGCGACTCGGTGCGGCAGCCATGAGCCCATTCGAGCAACTCATCGATCAACAACCTCAATTGTTCGCCACCGTCGCCGAGTACCTTGCGCCGCACCAGGTCGAGCGCCTGGATGCCGTTGGTGCCTTCGTACAACTGGGTGATCCGGCTGTCGCGCATCAACTGCTCCATGCCCCATTCGCGGATGTAGCCGTGCCCGCCATACAGTTGCACGCCGAGGCTGGCGACCTCCTGGCCGACATCGGTGAGGAAGGCCTTGACGATGGGGATCAGCAAGGCCGCCCGGCGCCCGGCAGCCGCCTGCACTTCAGGCTGCGCGGCGCCGTGTTCCAGGTCCAGCGCCTGCGCCGCAAAGGCCGCCAGCATGCGGCAGCCCTCGCTGAGGGTCTTCTGGGTCAACAGCATGCGCCGCACATCAGGGTGGACGATGATCGGGTCGGCATTGCGATCGGGTGCTGCCGGCCCGGCCAGGCTGCGGCACTGCAGGCGCTCGCGGGCGTAGGCGAGCCCGCCCTGGAACGCTGCCTCGGCGATGCCCAGCCCCTGCAGCCCCACCTGGAAGCGCGCGTCGTTCATCATGGTGAACATGCAGGCCAGGCCCTGGTTGGCCTCGCCCACCAGCCAGCCACGGGCCCCATCGAAGTTCAGCACGCAGGTCGCCGCCCCCTTGATGCCCATCTTGTGTTCGAGCGCGCCGCATTCGACGGCGTTGCGCGCACCCAGGCCGCCACCCTCGGTGCTTTCGAACTTGGGCACCAGGAACAGGCTGATGCCACGCACGCCGGCCGGCGCATCCGGCAGGCGGGCCAGTACCAGATGGACGATGTTATCGGTCAGGTCCTGGTCGCCGCCGCTGATGAAGATCTTGCTGCCGCTGATGCGGTAGCTGCCATCGCCCTGGGGTTCGGCGCGGGTGCGCAGCAGCGCGAGGTCGGTACCGGCCTGCGGCTCGGTCAGGCACATGGTGCCGGCCCACTCGCCGCTGACCAGGCGCCCCAGGTAATCGCGCTTGAGCGCGGCGCTGCCGTGCCGGTGCAGCGCCAGCACCGCGCCCTCGGTCAGGCCGGAATAGATCCGGAACGACAACGAGGCGCCCATCAGCATTTCATGGAAGCAGGCCGCGACCATTTGCGGCAGGCCCTGGCCGCCGTATTCCAGCGGCCCGGTCATGCCGGCCCAGCCCTGCGTTACATAGTGTCGATAGGCATCGCGGAAGCCGTCGGGGGTGCGCACCGTGCCGTGCTCCAAGCGGCAGCCTTGCTCATCGCCCTGGCGGTTCAGCGGCGCAACGACCTCGCCGGCAAAGCGCGCGCCTTGTTCGAGGATGCCATCGAGGGTTTCACGGTCCAGCTCATTGCCCAGGCGGGCACAGTGGGTGCTGGCGTCGAACACTTCATGCAGGACGAACTGCATGTCACGCAAAGGGGCACGGTAGTTCATGCGCGGCCCTCGCGGACGTCGGCCAGCTGTTTGCCCTCGGCCACCAGGCGCATCAGCAGCCCGGCCGGGCGCCAGTGCTCGCCGAACAGGCCCTGCAAGCGTTCCAGTCGCGCCAGCAGCAGGCTCAAGCCTTGTTGGTCAGCCCACTGCATCGGCCCGCCGAGCGCCGCCGGGAAACCATAGCCATGCAGGTACACCCGATCGATGTCGGCACTGCAATCGGCCACCGACGCCTCGAGTATCTTCGCCCCTTCGTTGACCAGCGCCAGCAGGCAGCGCTCGCGGATTTCCTCGTCGTCGATCGCACGCCGGTGCACGCCGAGGCCCTGGGCCACCTTGAGCACCAGGGCATCGACCTCGGGATCATGCTCGGCTTCGCGGCTGCCGGGTGCGTAACGGTAGTAGCCCTGGCCGCTTTTCTGCCCGAAGCGCCCCTGCGCGCACAGGGCGTTGTCGACCTGCACCAGGGGCGCCTCCATGCCTGTGCCGGCCAGTTGGCGGGCACGCCATTCCAGGTCGATGCCGACGACGTCGTACATGCGGAACGGCCCCATGGCCATGCCGAATGCCTGGAGCGCCTCGTCCACCTGGCGGGGCGTGGCGCCTTCGAGCAACAGCTTGCGCGCTTCGGCGACATAGGTGGCCAGCATGCGGTTGCCGATGAACCCCGGACAGTTGCCGGCCACTACCACTTCCTTGCCGATGCGCTGCCCGAGGGCCCGGGCGGCGTCGATGACGGCGGGCGAGGTGCGTGCACCGCGCACCACTTCCAGCAGCTTCATCACATGGGCGGGGCTGAAGAAATGCAGCCCCAGCACCTGTTCGGGCCGACCGGTGACGGCAGCGATGGCGTCGATGTCCAGGGCCGAGGTGTTGCTGGCAAGAATGGCCTGGGCGTTGAGCGTGCGATCCAGGGTGCGGAAGATGTCCTGCTTGAGCACCAGGTTCTCGTACACCGCTTCGATCACCAGGTCGACGTCGGCCAGATCGGCATAGGCGCCAGCCGCGCGTACCCGCGCCAGACAAGCATCGGCCTCGGCCTGGTCGATGCGGCCCTTGGCCACCTGCTGCGCCCAGGTCTGCGCGAGCATCGCCAGGCCGGCTTCGGTGGCGCTGGGGTCGTTATCCAGCCACAGCACCGGAAGGCCTGCGCGGGCCAGGCTGATAACGATGCCGCGGCCCATGGTGCCGGCGCCGATCACCGCCGCCTGCCGTACGTTGAAGGGAGTACTCACGGATAAGGCTCCTGATTGTTGTTGTTAAGGGCATTGCCCCCACCCTAGTCAGGCGCCTACTATTTTTGAAATTCTAATTTTCCATTCCATGTATTTTTCACATGAATATTTCCAACTTCGATCTCAACCTGCTGCGCGTGCTGGACATGCTGTTGCGCGAACAGAACGTGTCCCGTGCTGCCGAGCGCCTGGCCCTGACCCAGCCGACCGTGAGCAACGCCCTGGCACGCCTGCGCGACCTGCTCGGCGATCCGCTGCTGGTACGGGTGGGCCGGAGCATGCGCCCCACGCCGCGCGCCCTGGCCCTGGAAGGCCCGATCCGCGCAGCGCTGCAGCAGATAGAGCAAACCCTCGGTGGCGCTGACAGCTTCGATCCGCAGCTCAGCCACCGGCAATTGCGCATCGCCCTCACCGATTTTGCCGAACAGCTGTGCATGCCGCGCTTGCTGGTGACCCTGCAGACCCAGGCGCCGCATCTGCGCGTGGACGTGCAGCACCTGATGCCCAGCCTTCCCGCCGAAGCGCTCGACCGTGGCGAACTCGACCTGGTGCTGGGGCGCTTCGATGAATTGCCGGCGCGCTATGAACGGCGCCACTGGCGCAGCGAGACCTTGCGCGTGGCGCTGCGCCAGGGCCACCCGGACGTCGAGGGTGCGCTCGATTTGCAAACCTTCCTCGGCCTGCGCCACCTATGGGTGCACGGCGGCCAGACCCGTGGCATGGTCGATCAATGGCTGGCGGAACAGGGCCTGGCCCGGCGCATCGTCTACACCACGCCCAACTACCTGCAGGCAGCGCACCTGGCCGCCAGCTCCGACCTGTGCGTGGTGCTGCCCACTGCCCTGGCCGTGCATTTCGCCCGGCTGCTGCCGCTGCAACTGTTCGACCTGCCGTTCGCCCTGGAGCCCTTCCAGCTGGAGCTGGTGCACCTTGCCCATCGCCAGCACGATCCGGCCCTGGCCTGGCTGGTGGAACGCATCATGGAGATCGGGGCCAGGCCCGCCTGAGCCATCGCATTGCGGCATGGGCCGCCATGCAAGAGTGGTATTGGTTCGGCGAGGAACTCTGTCCTTAGAGTGTTCGCCCCCAGAACAACAAGGATCACCCCCATGCGCCTACGCTCACTGCCCTGCCTGCTGGCCTTGGCCTTGCCCTTCGCGGTGCTGGCCGATGTGCCGGCCAAGGACGCCACCGACCTCACTCGCCAAAGCAACCAGCAATGGTTGCAGCGCCTGCCCTTCGCCGACCGCAGCGACTTCGACAATGCCCATCGCGGCCTGGTCGAAGCGGTGGACCAGGCGGTGCTCAATGCCGACGGCAAACCCGTGTGGGATCTGCAGCGTTATGCCTTCCTCGCGGGCGAGGCCCCGGCCACGGTCAACCCGAGCCTGTGGCGTATCGCCCAGCTCAATACCATCGCCGGGCTGTTCAAGGTCACCGACGGCATCTACCAGGTGCGCGGCCTGGACCTGGCCAACATGACCCTGATCGAAGGCAAGCATGGCCTGATCGTCATGGACCCGCTGCTCTCGGTGGAAACCGCCCGGGCCGGGCTGGCCATGTACTTCCGTCATCGCCCGCAGCGGCCGGTGGTGGCGGTGATCTATACGCACCCGCACGTGGATCATTTCGGCGGGGTGCGCGGGGTGATCGACGAGGCCGACGTCAAGGCCGGCAAGGTGCAAGTGATCGCCCCCCAGGGCTTCTTCGAGCATGCGGTCAGCGAGAACGTGCTGGCCGGGCCAGCCATGAAGCGCCGGGCCCAGTACATGTATGGTGCGCCGCTGCCCCGCGGCCCCCGCGGCCAGGTGGATGCCGGCCTGGGCAAAGGCGTGCCGGCCAATGCCACCGTCAGCCTGATCGCCCCCACGCGGCTGATCGAGCAACCCATCGAGAACCTGACCATCGACGGTGTCGATATCGAGTTCCAGCTGACCCCAGGCACCGAGGCGCCTGCCGAGATGAACCTGTGGTTCCCCGGTTTCAAGGCCCTGTGCATGGCCGAAAACGCCTCCCATGTGCAACACAACATCCTGATCCTGCGCGGTGCCCAGGTGCGCGATGCCAAGGTCTGGGCGCATTACCTGGACCAGTCGCTGCTGCGCTATGGCGACCAGGCCGATGTGGTATTCGCCCAGCATCACTGGCCGACCTGGGGCGGTGCCGCCATCCGCGACTACCTGGCCGACCAGCGCGACATGTACGCGTTCATCGACAGCCAGACCCTGCGCCTGATCAACCGCGGCCTGGGCCCCACCGAGATCGCCGCCGAACTGACCAGCCTGCCGCCGCGGCTGGCCGGCAAATGGTATAGCCGTGATTACTACGGCTCGCTCAGCCACAACGTGCGGGCGGTGTATCAACGCTACATGGGCTTCTACGATGGCAACCCAGCGACCCTCGACCCGTTGCCGCCGAGCGCGGCCGGGGAACGTTACGTCAAGGCCCTGGGCGGCGCCGAACGGGTGCTGGCCCTGGGCCGGGAAGCCTTTGAGAAAGGAGACTATCGCTGGGTCGCCGAGCTGACCCGCCACCTGGTGTTCGCGCAACCGGACAATACCGCGGCCCGCGAACTGCAGGCCGATGCACTGGAGCAAATGGGCTATCAAAGCGAGAACGCCACCTGGCGCAACGCGTACCTGACCGGCGCACAGGAACTGCGCAACGGCCTGGCGCCAGCCACCAGCCGGGGCGGCAGCGCCGACGACCTGGTGCGCGCGCTGACGCCGTCGCTGTTCTTCGATTACCTTGGCGTGCGGGTGGACGCGGCCAAGGCCGCCGCGCAGGACCTGACCATCAACTGGCGCTTCACCGATCTGAACGAAGACCATGCCCTGACCCTGCGCAACGGCGTGCTCACCCACCGCGACCATAGCCGGCACGCCCGGGCGGATGTCGAGGTGCACATGAGCAAGGCCACCCTGGACCGCATCGCACTGAAGCAGACCGGTTTTCTCAAGGAAGCGAGCGGCGGCGGGATCGAGATCACTGGCGAGCGCATGAAGTTCATGCAGTTCATGGCGGGGCTGGACGAAGCGGACGGGCGCTTCAACATCGTCACCCCCTGAACCGGCAACCGCGCCGCTCTACAGCGAGCGGCGCAACCCTGCCCCCAGCACCAGCAGCGCCATGCCCAGGGCGCACAGCGGCACGCTGTAGACCGCGGGAAGCCCTTGCTCGCGGCGCAGCATGCCCAGGCCTCGGCGGTACACCTGGCGCTCCCGCGCCCGGCCGAGCAGCGCCAGCAACGCCGCCATGCCGGCGACCAGCAGCAACTCGCCGCGCCAGGCCAGGCAGGCCACCAGCCACAAGGATACCTGCGTGCGCCGCCAGGCCAGCACCGTGCGCTCGGCCTGCAACCCGGTGTCGGCGGAATCTTCAGGCATGCCAACGGCCCCACGACACCGCGACCACCGCCACCCCGGCGAGCGCGCATGCGATGCTCAGCAACGGGACCAGGCGCGGCAGGGGCAGCGGGGCCTGGCGGCGCAACGCGCGCTCCACCATCAGCCAGCGCCAGCCGGCGCCCAGGCTGACCATCAGGCTCGCCAGCAGCAACACCAGCTCCATCGCCACGCGCCCGGCCGTGGGCCAGGCATGGGCGGCGAAGGTCTCGATAGCGATAGCGCCCCCGAGCAAGGCCAGGGCAGTACGGATCCAGGCAAGAAAGGTGCGTTCATTGGCCAGGGTGAAGCGCGGATCGGGCGCCTTGCCCTGCCCCAGCAACCAGCGCGCCCAGGCGCTGTCACGGTGTTCGGAAGCCATCGGTAGTCCTGTGTCAGCGCAGCCCCTGGCTGCGCAATGCGCCGGGCGAAAAATGGGAAGCGCTGGTGCGCACATCGAAGGCGTAGGGCCTGGACTGCTCGTTGGTAAGGCCCGACAGCTGGTAGCGACCGCTGCGCAGGTCGTAGATCGCTTCCATGGCATTGACCAGTGTTTGCCCTGTGACGTGGTAGTAGCTGTGGGCCTGCGCCGTGCGCCACAGGCGTCCCTGGTGATCGAAGAAATCCGCCTCGACGATGGCCCAGCTGTCCTCGTCGAGGTAATAGCGGCGGCTGGCATAGATGTGCTTCGCTCCAGGCTTGAGGGTCCCCACCACCTCCCACACCCGATGCAACTCATAGCGGGTGGGCTGCGGATTGACGTGTCCCGTGCCGATCAGCGCGGCGTAGCCGAGCAGCGGCGAGGCCAGGCGGTAGCTGTTGTAGGGCACGTGCAGTTCTTTCTTGCCCACCAGGGTCCACTGGTACAGGTCGGGGGCGCCATTGAACATGTCGCGACTGTCGGCGGTGCGCAGGCTGGCAGTACCCGGGGTGATGTCGTCGTAGACCAGTGCCGGGATCCGCCGCACCCGCCGCTGGCTGCTGCTGTACAGCCACGACAGCCTTGGCTGCGCCACCTGGTCGAGGGTTTCATGCAGCACCACGGCGTCGCCCGCCTGGCGCGACGGCGCGGTCAGGCGGTAACTCAGGTAATACAGCACAGCATCGGCCTGGCCATCATCCAGGGCGTCGGGTCGGGCGAACGCCTGTTGCAGGCTGATCGTGGAAAAGCGCCCGTCGCCCCTTGGGGTGATGCTGTCCGAGGCCAGGACATAGCTGCCGTTGCGTGGCCGCGTGAGGTGGTTCCACAGCACTTGCAGGCCGTTGCCTGGCGTGGGGAATGCCACCGCTCCGATGAAGCCCTGCACACCGTTGCCATCATTGACCAGGCGGGCACTGGCAGCATTGTGCCGGGCCCACTCGGCGACCTGGGGCGGCACCGCCACACTGCGGTGCGACGGATACACCGGCAGGCGAAACGACTCGGGATAGCGCTGGATCAAGGCCACCTGCCCCGCCGTGAGCTGTTCCCGGTAATGCCGGTAGTTGCCGGCGCTGATCACGTACAGCGGCTGTTCATCGGCGTAGGGATCCAGCGGCGTACCGTTGGCCGCCAGCGGCACCTGCGCAGCCTCCAGGCCACCGCTCCAGGCCGGAATGCGGCCGTCGTCGCTGGCTGCCCGTTCGGCCCCTACCGGGGTCAGGCCGGGCGGCAGCGGCGTCGCACCAAGGTGCAGGGCCAGCAAGCTGGCGCAGACCAACAGAAAGCTGCGCAGCAGCGTGACAGGTTTCATCGGGATTGCCTCTTGTCGTTGTGTTGTCCCGGTCAGGGTTGCCTTGGCCCGCCCTTTCGGGGTGATACTAGGAGCCGCGCTTCGAACCCCACAAATAACGTGTTCGGATACGTGCCATATCAGTTCGGCATAGCCTTGGAACCGCTCCGATGACCCTGAAACAGCTCCGTTACCTGATCGCCATCGTCGAAGCAGGCAGCTTCTCGTCGGCCTCGCGCCGCGCCTATATCGCCCAGCCTGCGCTGAGCAGGCAGATCGGCCTGCTGGAAAGCGAACTGGAAATGCAACTGCTCGACCGCCAGCACGATGGCATCGCCCTGACCGACGCCGGGCGCCAGCTTTACGAAGTCGCGCGCCAGGTGGTGCAGAAACTCGACTCGGTGAAGGACGAGCTGAAATCCAGCCGCGGCGATCCCAAGGGCCATGTGGCCATCTCCATTCCAGCCACCGCGGCCGACCTGCTGCTGCCGGAAATCGTCAGGCGTGCCGAGCAACGCTTCCCCGGCGTGACCCTGACGGTGTGGGATGGCCTCAGCCGCGAAGGCGGCCAGGCCATCGAGCTGGGCAAGGTGGATTTCGGCGTGGTGCCCAATGCCGAAGAACTCGAGAACGTCGAGGCCGACCCGATCTTCATCGAGTCACTGTATTGGGTCGGTGCCTCGGCGCCCGGCGCGCCGGACACCATCACCCTGGCCGAAGCCGCCGCCACCCGGCTGGTGCTGCCACCGAGGGCGCTGCATCTGCGTCGGCGCGTCGAGCAGGCCGCCATGGAGGCCGGTGTGCCCCTGGCCGCCGCCTATGAACAGCAATCGGCGCCCGGCATCGCCAGCCTGGTGCGCGCCGGCCTGGCGGCGACCATCAGCAACTGGCCGCCGCTAAGCGAACTGCTCGAACCCACGGCGGCACGACGCATCGTCGAGCCGCGCATCAGTCGCACCATCGCCCTGGCGCACTCGCAGCACAAACCCCTGTCGTTCGCCGCCGGTTGCCTGCGCGACCTGGTGCGCAGCGTGCTGGTCGACCTGGTCAACAGCGGGCGCTGGCGCGGCGAACTGATCGGCAAGGAGGCCGAACCGCTCGAGTCCGTGCTGGGTGTTCAGTTGGCCGTCTGAGCCCGCGCCGGCCGGCCTGCGCCAGCCGACTCGCGCAGGCGCTGCAAGGTGCGCTGCGGGTTGAGCGTGGCCAGGCCGACCAGGCCGGCCACCACCAGCACCGCGCCGCAGACCAGGAACCCCTGGGCATAGCCCGCCGGGTGCTCGGCACCGGCGCCCTGTACCAGCACACCGGTGACCACCGGTGCCGCCAGGCCGGCCAGCGAGGCGATGCCATTGCCCATGGCGAGGATGCCACCGCGCTGGGCCGCCGGGGTGAACTCGGCGAGCATCGCCGGCCCCACCGAATACATGACCAGCGCGAGGCCGCCGCTGAAGGTCAGCGCGGCGACCCGCACCGCGGTGCTCAGCCCGGGCAGGATCAGCGACGCCGACAACAGCCCGCCGAGGACCAGGCACACTGAAACGAACACGCCCCGTGCAACCCGCGAAGGCAGGCCGAGGCGCATCAGGCGCTGGGACAACCAGGCCAGCAGCAAGCTCAGCGGCGTGGTCACGACCACGAACATGACGAAGATGCGCCCGGTCTGCAGTGGATCGATGCCCAGGCCTGTCTGCAGGTAACTGGGCACCCAGGTCAGGGTCAGGGCCAGCGACCAGTTGGCGGCGAAGTGACACAGGTAGTTGCCCAGCACGCTGGGGTCGCCCAGCAGCCGGCGATAGGGAATGGCGGGCTCATCGGTCTTGAGCTGGCTGGCACGCAGGCGCTCCAGGGTGCCCTCCTGGCCCAGCCGCCACCACAGCAGGCACCAGGCCAGGCCGATCAGCGCCAGGATGATGAAATTGGTGCGCCAGCCGTAGTGCAGGCTGACCCAGGGGATCATCGCGCCGGCCACCAGCAGTCCCATGGCGCTGCCGGCATGCAGCAGGGCAACCGGAAGGTTGCGCCGGTCATTGGGAAACCACTTGTACAAGGCATGGGTGGCGACCGGTGATGCCGGCCCCTCGCCGATGCCCAGCAGCACCCGGCAGGCGACGATGGCCCACAGCGAGGTGGCGAACAGCATCGGCAACTGGATCAGCGCCCAGAACAATCCCATGCCCAGCAACAGGGTGCGGGTCGGGCGGCGGTTGGCCATGAAGCCGCCGACCACGGCGGAGATCGCGAAGAACCAATGCAAGGCACCGCCGATCAGGCCGAACTCGGTGGCCGTCAGCCCCAGCTCGGCGCTCATGGGCACCGCCACCAGGCCGATCACCACCTTGTCGAGAAAGTTGACCAGCATCAGCAGGGCCAGCAGCACCGCTACCAGCCAGGCAGTACGGGGGTTGGGCAATGAAGAATCCGCAGTCATGGCGAGTACTCTTGTTATTGTTGTCAGGGTGTTGCCAAGGGGTCGCCATCGAGGGCGACCCGTCGGTCAGGCAGGCATCAAGACGCCTTTGGCGATGGTGTTGCGCTGGATTTCGCTGGTGCCGGTGAGGATACGCATCATCCGCGTGGCGCGGAAAATCCACTCCACCGGATGGCCCTGCATCAACCCGGCCCCGCCGTGCACCTGCACTGCCTTGTCGGCAATGCGGAAGGCGGCCTCGGAGACGAACAGCTTGCACATTGGCGCCTGGGTGCGGATATCGCCGCCGGCGTCGTTCACCTGGGCGGTGGCGTAGACCATGCTGCGCGCGGCGTGCAGCTCGGTGGCCATGTCGGCGATCATGTGGTTGACCGCCTGGAACATGGCGATCGGCTGGCCGAACTGCTTGCGGCTGCGGGCATGCTCGATGGACAGGTTCAGGGCCAGGCCGGCCAGCCCCAGCAGGGTCGGGCAATGCAGCAGGCGGTTGAGGGTGATGCGCCCCATGGCCAGCTTGAAGCCCTGCCCTTCATCGCCGATCAGGTTGGCCGCCGGCACCCGCACCTGGTCGAGCACGATGTCACCATGGGCGCCGCCCCCGGACATCACCGAATAATCACTCTCGATGCGCACACCCGGGGCGGAGAGGTCGACGAAGAACGCCGAAATGCCCTGGGCGCCCTGCCCCGGGCCGGTCACCGCCAGCAGCACGGCGAGGTCGGCGTAGGTGGCACCGGAGATGTAGCGCTTGCTGCCGCTGAGTACATAGTGGTCACCGTCGCGGCGTGCCTGGGTACGAATGGCCGTCGCATCCGAGCCGGCCTCGGCTTCGGTCAGGGCGAAGCACACGGCTTTTTCGGCGCGGCATACCGGTTTCAAGAACGTCTCGACCTGGTAGGGGCTGGCAACCTTGAACAGGTGACCGACCCGTGGCGGCCCCGAAAGCTCCCCCAACACATGGGGCGCAAGCATGGAACCGGTGAGCACGGTGGCCTCCTTCACCGCGCACAGGTCGGCCACGTTCAGACCGGCCCCACCCATGCTTTCGGGAAGCATGACGGTGTACAGGCCTTGCTCGCTGGAGCGTTTCCATACCTGCCGCAGCACTGCCTGCGGATGCGGACGCGCCCAGTCCAGCCGGGCTTCCTGCTCCAGCGGAAGAACCTGGTCGCGGACGAAACCCTCGATCGCTTCGATGATCTGCGCAGCCTTTGCACTTGGTTGATACATGGTGATGCTCCCTGGTCAGATACGACGTTCGCTGTGTTGCCAGTAGGTGTCCCGGACCAGGCGGCGCACCACCTTGCCGTTGGGGTTTTTCGGCAGTTCGCTGACAAAGTCGACGCTACGCGGTTTCTTGAAACCGGCCAGCGCCCGGCCGCAGCGCTCGATCAGTTCGGCAGCGTCCAGTTGCGCGCCGGGCTTGAGCACCACCACCGCACGCACCGCTTCGCCCCACTGCGCATCGGGCACGCCGACCACCGCCACCTCGAACACCTCGGGGAAGGCGTAGATCACCTGTTCCACTTCGCTGGGGTACACGTTGAAGCCACCGGAAATGATCATTTCCTTCTTGCGATCGACGATGAACACATAACCCTGGGCATCGACCGTCGCCAGGTCGCCGGTGAGGTAGTAACCGTCGCGCATGACCTCGGCAGTGAGCGCCGGCGCACGCCAGTAGCCCTGCATGACATCGGGACCCTTGACCACGATCTCGCCGACCTCGCCGGGTGCGACGTCCTCGAACGCCTCGTTGACCACCCGCAGGTCGGTCTCGAAATAGCACCGACCGCAAGAGGCCAGGCGCCGGTAGTCGCCGTCTTCCACCAGGTGGTCCTGTTCGGTCAGCACCGTGACCAGCGAGCAGGTTTCACCGGCGCCGTAACCTTGCGCGAGGATCGGCCCGAACAGTTCGATGGCTTTCTTCACCAGCGCCGGTGCCATGGGCGCGGCGCCATACATGACCAGCTTCAGGCTGGACAGGTCGAAACGCTCGACGTTGGGGTAGTTCACCAGGCGGTTGATCATCGCCGGCACCAGGAACAGCCGGGTTACCCGCTCGCGCTCGATGGTCTCGAGCAGAAGGCGGTCGTCGTAGCGGTCGAGCAACAGGTTGCAGGCCCCGACCGCCAGCAGCGGCATGATCTGCATGCCGCTGGCATGGGTGATGGGCCCGACATGGGCCATGACGTCGCCCGGCCCGGAGCGCCGCGTGGGGCTGGCGATGCTCTTGCGCACCAGCGCCTTGCGGTTGCCGAAGGACAGCATGGCGGCCTTGAGCACACCCGAACTGCCGGAGGTGTAGTGCAGCACCGCCAGCGCATCGTCGGCCGGGTCCAGGCCAAGGGGTGCTTCGCTGCCGCGTTGGAGCAACGCGGCATAACCCACATCGCCCCCCTCGCCCTCCAGCACGATCACCTGGCGCAGCAGCGGCAACTCGGCGCGCCGTGTTGCCAATGCCTGGGCAAAGCCGGCATCGGTGATCAGCGCAACGCTGCAGGAATCTTCCAGCACCCGCACCACTTCATCCAGCGACAGCCGCGCATTGATCGGCACCTTGACCATCGCCGCCTTGTACAGCGCCACTTCCGCTTCCACCAGCTCCACACGGTTGGCGGCGAGGATCGCCACATGCTCGCCGGCCGCTACACCCAGCGTGCCCAGTGCCGAAGCCAGGCGGTTGGCGCGGCGCTCCAGCTGGGCGTAGGTCAGGCGCGTGCGGCTGTCCGCCACGGCAACCTGCTCAGGCCAGTAGCGGCTGCTTCGGGTAATGATCGTTCCAAGATTCACGTTATTGTTCTCGTCGACAGGAAGACATCGACGATGCTAATCAGCCGTGCAATGCGGGATGAAATACCAGATTCGGATGCCAGCCATACCGTTATTGGCTGGGTCAGAGGTCGCTTGCCAGCATTTCCGCCAACTCGCCGGCATAAGCCCGCTGACGTATGGTTCACGCGTCACTGTGGGAGCGGGTTCACCCGCGATTGCTACAGTGACTTCACCACAGCAATCGCGGGTAAACCCGCTCCCACAAGGTCCGTGCAAATCAAAGAGTTATGTTTTGCTCTGTGGGAGCTGGCGCCAAACCGGCGCGGTGAAGGAGCAGGCGGCCGGCCTTGATCCGCAATATGAAACATTCTTAACCCGCGCTTAATCCCGCCACACCGCGTGCTCCCTTACAGTGGCCGGCCTTGAGTTCGTGGAGACTGTTCCAATGCTTCGAATGCTGTCCTGCACCGCCCTGTTGATGACCACGCTCGCCTGCTCGGCGGCCGACGCCGCGCAGGCCGATGAACACACCCTGACCGTGCTCAGTTCCGGCGGGATCATGGGAGCCATTCGGGAGGCGGCACCGGCCTACGAGAAGAAATTCGGCGTCAGGCTCAACGTCCTGGCCGCACCTTCGATGGGCGAGACTCCACAGGCGGTGCCCAATCGATTGGCCCGGGGCGAGTCGGCCGACGTGGTGCTGATGGTCGGCTCGGCACTCGACGACCTGATCGCCCACGGCCAGGCGGAACAGGCCAGCCGCGTCGATCTGGGCAAATCCTTCATTGCCATGGCCGTGCGCAAAGGCGCGCCGAAGCCGGATATCAGCACCATGCAAGGCCTGCGCTCGGTGCTGCTGCAAAGCAGTTCGGTGGCCTATTCCGACAGCGCGAGCGGTGTGTACCTGTCACGCACGCTGTTCCCGCGCATGCAACTGGGCGCCGGGTTCCAGGCCAAGGCCCACATGATTCCTGCCGAACCGGTTGGCGCAGTGGTTGCCCGCGGCCAGGCCCAGGTCGGCTTTCAACAGCTGAGCGAGCTCAAGCCGGTCGAGGGTATAGACATCGTTGGCCTGATCCCGGAGCAAGCCCAGAAGATGACCCTTTACTCGGGCGCCATCGTCAGCAAGACCCAGCATCATGCCGAGGCCCAGGCGCTGCTCGACTACCTGGCGTCACCCGAGGCCGACGCCGCTATCGAAGACAGCGGCCTGAAACCCCTGCCCCACCAGGCCAGTTGATCGTCAGCCTGCCGAACATCGCGATACCCGAGTGAAAGCAGCGTATTTACTGTACTTCAAGGTGACTCCCTATATCATTGCACAACGCCAGGAATGGCGATGTGCTATGGCCTTCAGCGATTGATCGCAAGCGTCGGAATTCGGATTTCCACCAGGTACCACCGTGAAACGTGATATTCACCTCGTTGTTCTGCTGCTGTCGATCATCGGTTGCTCGCTCGCTTCGTTGGCACTGTGGAAGGTGATGGCTTCCCGTGAACGCGCCCTCGAAGAAATCAACATCCACGGCCTTAACCTCTCCCAGGCCCTCTCCACCTACTCCGAAGGCATCGTGCGGCAAAGCTCGATGATCCTGCTCGGGCTGGTGGAGCGCCTGGAAACCGAAGGCAGCGGGCCGCGGCAGATCGAGCGGCTCAGCCAACTGGTCAGCCGCCAGCAGCCACTGATGCCGCAAATGAGCGGCATCACCGTGTACGACAAGGACGGGCGCTGGCTGATGTCGTCCAACCGGCCGATCCCGGTCGGTGCCAACAGCAGTGACCGGGCGTACTTCATCCATCACCGCGACGACCCTTCCCGCGAGCCCTTCATCGGCCTGCCCATCCGCAGTCGCTCGAACCAGGAATGGGTGATCACCATCAGCCGCCGCTTCGACGACGCGCAAGGACAATTCGCAGGCGTGGTTGCCGTGACCCTGGGCGTGGAGAATTTCCTGCGCCTGTTCGGCCAGATCGATCTCGGCCATGACGGTGCCATCGGGCTGTCCTATACCGACGGTGCGCTGCTGGTGCGCTACCCGTTCCGCGAGCAGGACATGGGCCGCAACTTTTCCAGTTCACCGATCTATGTCAAATACCTGGTCGACAAGTCGGTGGGCACCGCATCGTTCACCTCCAGCCTGGATGGTGTCGAGCGCCTGTATGCGTTTCGCAAGAGCGACACCCTGCCCCTGGTCACCACCGTGGCGCTGGGCAAGAGCGAGGCACTGGCGGCCTGGAGGCTGGAGGCGCAGTGGTCGGCGCTGGTGGTCTGCGGGCTGCTGCTCCTGACCGGTGGTATCGGCTGGATGCTGATAGGCACCATGTGCCGTCGCAGCCAGGCGGAAGCCGAATTGCTGGTGGCCCAGCAGCAACTGCTGGAAAGCAACCAACAACTCGCGCGCCTGGCGATGCACGATGCGCTGACCGGGCTGGCCAATCGGCGTTGCTTCGACGACGCCCTGGCCCGGGAAATCGGCAGGGCCAGGCGCAGTGGCAACCCGCTGGCCCTGCTGATGGTGGATATCGATCACTTCAAGCGCTACAACGACAGCCACGGCCACCTGGCCGGCGACGGCTGCCTGCAGGAGGTGGCCAGGCGGCTGGCGGCCTGCGTGCGTCGCCCGCCCGACCTGCTGGCACGCTATGGTGGTGAGGAACTGGCGGCAATCCTGCCCGATACCGATGCTGCCGGTGCCGCCAGTGTGGCCCGGGCCATGCTCGACGCCCTGGGCCAGGAACCTATCGCCCACCACGACAGTCCCTTTGCTCAGGTGACCGTGAGCATCGGCGTCGCCTGTATCAACGGCAATGACCTGGACAACGGCCAGGCGCTGATCGCACGTGCCGACCAGGCGCTGTACGTCGCCAAGGAAGCGGGCCGCAACCGCCTGCATATCGGCTGAAACCGGCGCGGTCGGCAACGGCCGATCGCGCTCCCCATGGCTTTTTCGAGACTTCATCCTTGCAACACTCAAGGCCCCCCGCGTCACACCAGCGTGCCCTGGACTGGCTGAACTTCTTCCTCGCCGACGTGCGCGACGGCCTGGGACCATACCTGGCCATCTACCTGCTGGCGGTGCACCACTGGCAACCGGCGAGCATCGGCCTGGTGATGAGCCTGGCCGGCATTGCCGCGCTGCTGGCGCAGACCCCGGCCGGGGCGCTGATCGACCGCACCCCGGCCAAGCGCGCGGTGGTGGTGATTGCCGCCGTGCTGGTGACCGGCAGTTGCCTGCTGCTGCCGTTGCTCTCGTCGTTCGGCGCCGTGGCCCTGACCCAGACGGTCAGCGCCCTGGCCGGCTCGGTGTTCGCCCCGGCGATCGCCGCGATCTCGCTGGGCATCAGCGGGCCCAAGGCCTTCACCGCCCGGGTCGGCCGCAACGAAACCTTCAACCATGCCGGCAACGCCTGCTCGGCACTGCTGGCGGGCGGCCTGGCCTACCTGTTCGGCCCGGTGGTGGTGTTCTACCTGATGGCGGTCATGACCGTGGCCAGCGTGCTGGCCACGGCACGTGTACCGGCGGCGGCCATCGATCACCAACTGGCGCGCGGACTGGTCCATGGCCCCGGCGCTGTCGACCAGCCTGCCGGCTTCAAGCTGCTGCTGCACAACCGCACCTTGCTGCTGTTCGCGGTGTGCTGCGCGCTGTTCCACCTGGCCAATGCGGCGATGCTGCCGCTGGTGAGCCAGAAGCTGTCGCAGATCGACCTGAACCTTGCCACGCCGCTTACCTCTGCGTGCATCGTCGCGGCGCAACTGGTCATGGTACCGATGGCGCTGCTGGTCGGGGCCAAGGCCGAGCACTGGGGCCGCAAGCCGTTCCTGCTGGCCGGCTTTCTCATCCTGCCGCTGCGCGGCGCGTTGTACGTGGTGTCCGATAACCCGTTCTGGCTGGTGGGCGTGCAACTGCTCGACGGCATAGGCGCCGGTATCTTCGGTGCGCTGTTCCCGATCGTGGTCAAGGACCTGACCGAAGGCACCGGGCGCTTCAACGTCAGCCTCGGAGCACTGAGCGCCGTGTTCGGACTGGGCGCCGCGCTGAGCCCCGGCATCGCCGGGCTGGTGGTGCAGGCTGCCGGCTACGATGCAGCCTTCCTGACCCTGGCCGCGATTGCCGGGGCCGCCTTCATGCTGGTATTGCTGGCACTGCCCGAAACCCACCCGCGCACCTCGCCATCGTCCCTGCCTTCTCCTGCCGGAACCTGAACGCCCCATGTCCTTTAGTGAAAATGCTTCGATCATCTGGGCGATAGCCGCCCTCGCCACCTGCGGCGTCATCCTGCGTCCATGGCGGATCCCGGAATATGTCTGGGCCATGGGCGGCGCACTGCTGCTGGCCGGCCTGGGCCTGATCACACCGCAGCGTGCCCTGGCGGCCGTCGCCGAAGGCGGCGACGTTTACCTGTTCCTGATCGGCATGATGGTGCTGGCCGAACTGGCCCGCCAGGAGGGCCTGTTCGACTGGCTGGCGCGCTATGCCGTGCAACACGCCAAGGGTTCGGGACAACGGCTGTTCGACCTGGTGTTCCTGGTGGGCACGCTGGTCACCGTGTTCCTGTCCAATGACGCTACCGCAGTGGTGCTGACCCCGGCGGTCTATGCCGCGTGCAAGGCCGCCCGGGCCGAACCCCTGCCCTACCTGTTCATCTGCGCGTTCATCGCCAATGCCGCCAGTTTCGTGCTGCCCATTTCCAACCCGGCCAACCTGGTGGTCTTCGGCAGCCAGATGCCGCCGCTGCTGGACTGGCTGAGGCAATTCAGCCTGCCGTCGCTGGCCGCGATCGTCCTGACCTACCTGGTGTTGCGCCTGACCCAGCGCCGGCAGATCCGTCAACCGCTGGCCCTGAGCGTGGAGTCCCAGCCGCTGTCTGCCGGTGCCCGCCTGTGTGCCCTGGGCATCGCCTTCACCGCCGCCCTGCTGCTGGGCGCCTCGGCACTGGACCGGGCGCTGGGCCTGCCGACCTTCTGCGCCGGCGTGGCGACCACCGTGCTGATCCACCTGCGCCAACGGCGCAGCCCGATGCCGGTACTGCGCCATGTGGCGTGGGGCGTGCTGCCGCTGGTGGCGGGTTTGTTCGTACTGGTCGAAGCCGTCGCCCAGACCGGCCTGATCGCGCGCCTTGCCCAGGGCCTGGCCAGCCTGGCGGCGGAATCGCCAACCCGGGCCAGCTGGCTGGGCGGCGTGGGCGTGGCCATCGCCAGCAACCTGATGAACAACCTGCCGACCGGACTGATCGCTGGCTCCATGGGCTCGCTGGTCGCGCTGCCGCAGCAGACCACCGCTGCCCTGCTGATCGGCGTGGACCTGGGGCCGAACCTGTCGATCACCGGCTCGTTGGCAACCTTGCTATGGCTGGTGGCGATCCGCCGCGAGGGCGAACATGTCAGCGCCTGGCGCTTCCTGCGCCTGGGGTTGCTGGTGATGCCGCCGGCGTTGGCGGCGGCGTTGCTGGCATTGTCGATCTGAAGACAAGGCCGGAGGCTGCCCCGTCAGGACGTCACGGCCTCTGCACGACGAGCAGCCACCACCGGCCTTGCCACCCGCGGTGGCACAAGCTTCGCCTGCACCTCGACCGCCGCCTGCAGCACCTTCTGCGTCCAGGCCTTGTCCTTCGGGCAGACCACCACCACACGGAAACCGTGATCGTCGCCCTCGATCCGCACGCCTTCGGAGTCGTCCACATGCAGGTCGATATCGAAGGCCGGCGGGAATTTCGACGGCATCTTCTCGAAGCCGCGTGCAGTCACCACATGGTGATGCCGGTCGCTGTTGACCACGCCATCGACGCGGATGCCATACAGCATCAGCCAGCGACGGATATAGGAAGGAGTACGCCCGGAAGAGGTGTAGATCCAGATGCTGCAACCTTGGCGGCGCAGGTCGCGGATCAGCGAGCGGGTGCCGCTGCGCAGGGGTTCGCCCAGCCAGCGGTGGATGAAGTCAGGCAGTCGGCTGTCTTCGGCAGGACTGTGATGCGGCAGGCAGGCCAGCGTATCGTCGATGTCGAACGAGACGCGGATGCGCGGGCGGTCCAGGGCGTGGCCGATGGCCTGCCATGCCCTTTTGCCACTGGCCTGCGTTCGTTCGAGCATTCGGTACCTGGCCATCATTGGTTCTCCTGATAAATCGGCATGCGCGGTGCACTCAGAAAGAATTTCCCCGGGGCCGGCGCCCTGGACTCCAGGAAAGCCGCGTACTTCTTCTTGATCTTGGGCAGCTCGTACAACGCCTTGACGCCGTGCTTGGCAGAGTTACGGATGACCGACGACGGGTTGAAGTAGCCCTCGGCGTTATCCAGCGACAACACGAACGGCGGCAGCCCGGCGCGCATCAACAGGTAGCTGACGATCAGCGAGCCGGTGCGGTTGTTGCCCTCGATGAACAGCTGCGGCTTGCTGAGGATCCGTACGTACACCCCGGCCGCCCGTTTCCACACCGAGTCGCTGCGGTAGGCACAGTACCAGTTGTAGAGGTCCTTGATGCCGCCTTCGACGTTGTTGAAGAAGTGCTCCTCGGTGGCCGCGAGGTGCTGGGCAAACTCCCGACGGCGTACAGGATCGCTGCCGCACAACACGGTGGCATTGATCTCGAGCATCAGGTTGAGCTGACGCAACTCGAACAGGTCGACGCCCCGGGCAACATAGTCATCAATCAGCGCATAGCCTTCAAGCACATTTTCCAGGACCTCGTCGGTGAACGGGTCGCGCGGCTCGACGAAGTGCCGGCTGAGCTCCGCAAAATGGCCTTGCACTTCGCGCAGGGCCTGCTCTACGGCTGACAGGTTGAGACGGTGCGTGACACCCATGGACAGTTCCGCCAAGGACTGGAAAGACGATAAAGCGACCTGCCATCGCAGCCCCTTGGGGCTGCGATGGCAGGTCGCCGGTGGAGAACGGTGCGACTCAGCTGAACTTGCCGCTGATGTAGTCGTCCGTCAGTTGTTCGCGCGGGTTCTGGAAGATCTGCGTGGTCGGGCCCATTTCCACCAGGTAACCGGTACGGCTGCCTTGGGAAATGTCCACCGAGAAGAACGCCGTGGTGTCGGCCACGCGAATCGCCTGCTGCATGTTGTGGGTCACCAGGGCGATGGTGTAGTCCTTCTTCAGCTCGACCATCAGCTCCTCGACACGGCGGGTGGCGATCGGGTCGAGTGCCGAGCAGGGCTCGTCGAGCAACAGCACTTCCGGCTCGGTGGCGATGGCCCGGGCAATGCACAGGCGCTGCTGCTGGCCGCCGGAGAGGGACAGGCCGCTGACCTTGAGCTTGTCCTTGACTTCATCCCACAGCGCCGCGCCTTGCAGGGCGTGCTTGACGCGGTCACCGATGTCGCCCTTGTAGCGGTTCAGGCGCAGGCCGAAGGCAACGTTGTCGAAGATGCTCATGGAGAACGGGTTCGGCTGCTGGAACACCATGCCGATGTAGCGGCGCACCACCACCGGATCGACGCCCTTGCCATAGACGTCCTGGCCGAGGAAGTGCACATGGCCTTCGAAGCGGAAGCCCTTCACCAGGTCGTTCATGCGGTTCAGGCTGCGCAGTACGGTACTCTTGCCGCAGCCGGAAGGACCGATGAAGCCGGTGATCTTGTTCTTCTCGATCGGCACGTGGCTGTCGCGGACCGCCATGAAGTTGCCGTAGAAGATCTTGTCCAGCTTGCAGTCCATGACCACTGGAGCCTGGCTGGCCACGGGAGCGGCCTGTTGCGCGGCGGATACGTTCAAGTTCGGATGCTCCCTTTCTTAATACTTGGGCTTGCCGAAGATACGGCTGACGATATTGACCAGCAGCACGATGATCACCAGGACCAGCGAGGCCGCCCATGCGAGTTCGAGCTGGTTGTCGAACGGCATGCCGGAGAAGTTGTAGATCAGTACCGCCAGCGAGGCCGTGGGGTTCATCACCGCCAGGCTGCCTTCGTGGTAGATCCAGTAGTTGCTGAACAGCGCGGTGAACAGCAGCGGCGCGGTTTCGCCAGCGGCACGGGCCACCGCCAGCATCACCCCGGTGAGGATCGCGGGCAGGCCGGTCGGCAGGATGATCTTCATGATCACCTGGGCGCGGGTGCAGCCCATGCCGTAGGCGGCGTCCTTCATGATCTTGGGCACCATCTTCATGGCTTCCTCGGCGGTCAGCACGACGATCGGCAGCATGAGCACGGCCAGGGCCACGCCACCGGCCGGTGCCGAATAGGTGCCGGTGGTCATCACCACCAGGGCGTAGGCGAATACGCCCGCCAGGATCGACGGCAGGCCGGTGAGCATCTTCGCGGCGAAGCGCGCGGCGTTGGCCAGCTTGCTGTCAGGGCCCAGTTCGGCGAGGAACACCGCCGCCAGGATGCCGACCGGCACGGCGATGGCCGCGGCGATGCCGACCATGACGAAGGTGCCGGCCATGGCGTTGCCGAAGCCCCCGCCCATCTCGAAGCCGGTGGGGGGCAGTTCGGTGAAGACCTCCAGGCTCAGGCGCGCACCGCCCTTGGTGATCAGCATGTACAGCACGGAAATCAGCGGCACGCTGGCCACGATCGCGATGATCCACGCCAGGCTGGTCAGGACCAGGCTGCGCAGGGCGCGGCCTTCGAAGCGGCGCTGCAGGCTCGGCAGCGCGGTTACCGGTTGCGACAGGTCGGTCATTATTTGTTCCCCCGCTGGGCGTAGAGCATGAGCAGCGATCCAAGCACGTTCACCAGCAGGGTGATGAACATCAGCACCAGTGCTGCATACATCAGCACCTCGACCTCGTTCGGGCCGGCCTCCGGGAAGTTCAGGGCGAGCAAGGCGGCCAGCGTGTTGGCCGGGGCGAACAGCGACACCGAGAGGGTGTTGGCATTGCCCACCAGCATGGCCAGGGCCATGGTTTCACCCAGTGCCCGGCCCAGGCCGAGTACCAGGGAGCCGAAGATGCCGGTGGCGGCAGAAGGAACCATGACCTTGAGGATCGCTTCCCAGTGGGTGGTGCCCAGGCCATAGGCGGCCTGCTTGGTTTTCATCGGCACGCTGGCCAGGGCGTCCTGGGAAACAGCGGCAACGGTCGGCAGGATCATGATCGCCAGCACCAGCGCCGCCGGCAGCAGGCCGGGGCCGCTCAGGGAGGTACCGAAGAACGGAATCCAGCCCAGCTCGCTGTTCAGCCAGGCGGTCAGCGGGCGGATCGCCGGAATCACCACATAGATGCCCCACAGGCCGTAGACCACGCTGGGGATGGCGGCGAGCAATTCGACGATGGTGCGGAATACGGCGGCGAGTTTCGCCGGGAGGAAATCCTGGGTCAGGAAGATCGCCATGCTGACGCCGAAGAAGCCGGCGATAAGCAGTGCGATAAAGGCGCTGTACAGCGTGCCCCAAATGGCTGGCAGAATTCCGTATTTGCCTTGGTTGACGTCCCAGACCGTGCCGAACAGCACATCCAGGCCGTGCTTCTCCATACCTGGCAGCGCCTTGCGCCCGATCTCGAAGATCAGCGCGAGCACCAGCGCCAGGATCAGCGCCACACCGATGCGGGCCAGGCCGCGGAAGATGCGATCGACCAGGAAGTCCTTCGCCGAGGGTGGCCGGCAGGCGGAGTCGGGGTTATCCGGTATGTCAAATGGGGTGTTCATCGATTGCTTCCGGTACAAGGGCAAACGCTCCCGGGGCAACAGGCGCCGGGAGCGTGCTGGCAGTCTTACTGGATGTTGGCGGACGCTTTGCGTACCTGCTCGACAACCGATGGCGGCAGCGGGATGTAGCCCATGGAGTCGGCGATTTTCTGGCCTTCGGTGAGGCTGTACTCGATCATGTCGCGCATGGCCTTGGCCTTGGCCGGGTTACCGTTGTCCTTGCGGAAGATCATCCAGGTGTAGGACGTGATCGGGTAGGACTTGGCACCGTCCGGATCCGGCAGCCAGGCCACCAGGTTTTCCGGCATTTTCACTGCGGCCAGCGCTTCGGCACCGCTTTCGGCGTTAGGCACCACGTACTGGCCGGCCTTGTTCTGCAGCGCGGCGAAATCGACCTTGGCCAGCTTGGCGAAGCCGTACTCGATGTAGCCGATGGCGCCCGGGGTCTGGCGCACGGTGGCGGTGATGCCGTCGTTCTTCGGCGACTTGATGAACTTGTCGGTCGCCGGCCAGTTCACCGTGTTGCCCTCGCCCAGCGCTTCCTTGAACGCAGGGTTGATGGCCGACAGGTGCTTGGTGAACACGGCGGTGGTACCGCTGGAGTCAGCGCGCACGACCACGGTGATCGGGGTGGCCGGCAGCTTCAGGTCAGGGTTGGCGGCGACGATCTTCGGATCGTTCCACTGGGTGATCTTGCCCAGGAAGATGTCGGAATAGACATCGCGTGGCAGCTTCAGGCCCTTCGGGTTGCCCGGCAGGTTGTAGGCCAGGACGATCTCACCGGCGGTCATCGGCAGCAGTTGCACGCCCTCGCCGACCTTGGCGATTTCCTCGTCTTTCATGGCCGAGTCACTGGCGGCGAAATCGACGGTCTTGTTCAGGAAGTCCTGCACACCGGCACCACTGCCCTTGGATTGGTAGTCAACCGTTACGCCAGCGGTGTTCTTGCTGAAATCCTTGAACCAGGTCAGGTAGATCGGTGCAGGGAAACTGGCACCGGAACCGGTCAGGCGGATGTTTTCGGCGAAAGCCGTGGTGGCGAACAGGGAAACCGAAACGGCGAGTGCAGCGGACTTCATCAGGCGTTTCATCTAGAAAGTGCTCCGTGTGATGGCCGAGGCACTTTGCCGAAACTTTATGACAGTAATGTGAATATTAGGTGGCGACCGACCAATATCAATCAGCTATCAATGCTGATGCCCCTCAGCGCTTGAGCAGCGCTTCCACACCCCTGAGCAACGCCTCCAGCGCGAACGGCTTGGTCAGTACCAGCCCTGCCGGCTCCAGTGGCGAGTTCTCCAGCACCTCCGGCCGGGCATAGCCGGTCATGAACAGCACCGGCAGCCCGGGCCTGGCCGCGCGGCTCTCGACTACCATGCGATGCCCGTCCATGCCGCCAGGCAGGCCGATGTCGGTCACCAGCGCATCGATGCAGATATCCGAACGCAGCAGGCGCAGCCCGGCCTTGCTGTCCGCTGCCTCGATCACCGCATAGCCCTGCCCGGCGAGGGTTTCGCTGACGAAGGCACGCACCGAGGCTTCATCTTCCACCACCAGTACCGTGGCTCCGCGGGCTGCACCGGGGATCTCTTCACCGGCCCCGGCCATGGCCGGCGTGGCGACCGGCAACGCCCGGGCCGGCAACGACAGGAACACCCGCGTTCCGCCGCCCTCCTCGGACTCGATCCGCACCTGACCGCCGGACTGCCGGGCGAAGCCATAGATCATCGGCAGCCCCAGCCCGGAGCCGGCACCAACCGCCTTGGTGGTAAAGAAGGGTTCGAAGACCTTGGCCAGGACTTCCGGGCTCATCCCGCAACCGTTGTCCTCGACGGCGATGGTCAGGTAGTCACCAGGCGGCAGGTCCTGTTCGCCACCGCGCTGGTCGAAGGTGCGGATGCGCAGGTCGCCCCCTCCGCGCAGGGCATCGCGGGCATTGATGCACAGGTTCAGCAGGGCATTCTCGACCTGGGCCGGATCGACCAGGCAGGTCTTGAGCGCCGACTCGAGCTGCACCGAGACCTCGATGGTCGGGCCGACGGTGCGCTGGATCAGTTCCTCCATGCCGCCGACCAGGGCGTTGATATCGGTCGGCACCGGCTGCAGCGTCTGCTGCCGGGAAAAGGCCAGCAAGCGATGGGTCAAGGCCGCCGCCCGTTGTGCCGCGCCCTGGGCCACCGCGACATAACGCTCCAGGTCGGCGGTGCGCCCCTGGCTCAGGCGCAGCTTGATCAGGTCAAGGCTGCCGGTGATGCCCGCCAGCAGGTTATTGAAGTCGTGGGCGATGCCACCGGTGAGCTGGCCGACGGCCTCCATCTTCTGCGCCTGGCGCAAGGCTGCCTGGGCCGCCTCGTTTTCGGCGACGGCTTCGCTGATCCGGGTTTCCAGGGTCCGGTTAAGATCCAGCAGGGCCTGTTCGGCAGCCTTCTTGGCCGTGACGTCGATGGAAGAGCCGATCAGCCCGATCACCGCCCCCGTGTCGTCGCGCAATGGCGCCTTCATCGATAGCCAGATGGCGGCGGTGCCGTCGGCCATATCGACACGTTCCTCGATCTGCTCGGCCTTGCCGCCCTGCATGATGCGCCGGTCGGTTTCCATGACCTGCCGGGCCTGGTCCTTGTCTTCGAGGAACTCCAGGTCGGTCTTGCCGATATAGAACGACGGAGGCTTGCCGATCAGTTCGGTGGTGCCGTGGTTGGCCACCAGCATCCGCCCGTCCAGGTCCTTGGCGTAGACGACCCCGGGCACCGCGGCGGCAAAGGTGCGCAGCAGCGCCGAAACCCGGTCCCGCTCGGCTTCCGCCGCCCGCCGCGACTCGATATCGATCAGCACCCCGGGGAAGCGCACGGCCTGGCCCTGGCTGTCCAGTTCACAGTGCCCGCTGGCTTCGATCCAGCGGTAGCAGCCGTCTTCCTGGCGAACCCGGTACTCGCAGCGGAACGCCCCGCCCTGTTGCATGGTGCGCTGGATATCGGCGGCGACCCGCTCGACATCCTGCGGATGGATCGAGGTGAAGGCTTCCTCGATCGGCATCCCGGCCCTGCACTTGTCCAGGGGCAGGCCGAACGCCCGGGAAAAACGCTGGTCGGCGGTAACGCTGTTGTTGGGGATGTCCCAAACCCAACTGCCGGTGATGGCGCCGGCGTCCAGGGCCAGTTGCAGGCGCTCGCGGGCGTCGCCGGCATCGGACGCGGTGGGTTCTGAATTCATGCCTGACCTCGCGGCGACGTGTCGAACTTTGCACGGAAACTTTGCACGGAAACGATATCCGATTGCCATTACGCAGGGAAAGACTGTTGTACGCCAGGATAAATTCCCCACGACATAAAATTTCGCTGCGCCTGGTGAATGTCATTCGTCGAACCACGGACACTTCCACCCGTCCCTGGCCCTCCCAACCGTAGGGGCGCGATGTCCGCGCCTGGAACAGGAGAACACGCATGCCAATCGACCATAACGGCCCGGATGCGCCCTACCCCGGCCCCGGCGAAGCGCCGGAAAACCACGGGCATGGCTCCGGGCTCGAGCAAAGCCCCTCCGAGCCCAGGCAGGGAAACGACGAACGCCCGGAAGACTGGAACCCGCCCCCTGGCAATCCCGGCTCGGACCAGGATGCACAACTGGAGCGGGACAATGGCACGGCAAGGACCGATAGCCTGATCGATCAGGAATAAGAGGTGCACATGGCAGACGAAAATCGACCCGACGAGGACCAGGCCCCGGATGTGCAATCCGAGGCCGAGGCCGAAAAGGCATCGCTCGAGGAAGCGATGCCCGATGTGGATGCCAACAACTCGGTGTCCAGCGAACATCCTGAGCCGGACTGAGCGGCACCAAGGGTGCCCTGTGGCAAGCTCCTACAAGGTCAGCGCAGATCCTGAGCATTGTGCAGCACCTGTGGGAGCTGGCTTGCCAGCGATGAGGCCGGCAAAGGCAAAGAGGTTGCCAGGTCGGGCCAAATCGCTGGCAAGCCAGCTCCCACAGGGTAGGTGTCAAGCGCTCGAAGGTACTCAGCGCACCAGGCAAGGCCGCTTGTTATCGAAGGTCCATCCCGACACCAGGTACTGCATCGCCACCGCGTCGTCCCGGGCGCCCAGGCCCATATTGCGGTAGGTCTCATGGGCCTGCATCAAGGCATCCCAGTCCAGCTCGATCCCCAGCCCCGGCTTCTTCGGCACCTGCACCAGGCCACCCTCGATCTTCAGCGGCTCGCGGGTCAGGCGCTGGCCGTCCTGCCAGATCCAGTGGGTATCGATGGCCGTGACGTTGCCCGGCGCCGCCGCCGCGACATGGGTGAACATCGCCAGCGAGATATCGAAGTGGTTGTTGGAGTGCGAGCCCCAGGTCAGCCCCCAGTCATTGCACATCTGCGCCACCCGCACCGAACCCTGCATGGTCCAGAAATGCGGGTCGGCCAGGGGGATGTCGACCGACTGCAACTGGATCGCATGACCCATTTGCCGCCAGTCGGTGGCGATCATGTTGGTGGCAGTGCGCAGCCCCGTGGCGCGGCGGAACTCGGCCATCACCTCGCGACCGCTATAGCCGTTCTCGGCACCACAAGGGTCTTCGGCATAGGCCAGCACATGATGCTGGTCGCGGCACAGGGCGATGGCTTCCTTCAGCGACCAGGCACCATTCGGGTCAAGGGTGATGCGTGCGTCAGGGAAGCGCTCGGCCAGGGCCGTTACCGCTTCGATCTCCTCGCCACCGCGCAGCACGCCGCCCTTGAGCTTGAAGTCCTTGAAGCCATAGCGCTGGTAAGCGGCCTCGGCCAGGCGTACCACCCGCTCCGGGGTCAGGGCTTCTTCGTTGCGCACGCGGAACCAGGCGTCATCGGCATCGTCTTCGCTGCGGTACGGCAGGTCGGTGCGCTGGCGGTCGCCGACATAGAACAGGTAGCCGAGCATCTCGACGGCATCGCGCTGCTGCCCTTCCCCCAACAACGCCGCTACCGGCACTTCAAGGTGCTGGCCAAGCAGGTCGAGCAAGGCCGACTCCAGTGCGGTAACGGCGTGCACGGTGATGCGCAGGTCGAAGGTCTGCAGGCCCCGCCCACCCGAATCTCGCTCGGCAAAGGCATGGCGCACCTTGTTCAGCAGGCCCTGGTAGTTGCCGATGGACTGGCCGACCAGCAGGTCGCGGGCGTCTTCGAGGGTCTTGCGAATCGCCTCGCCGCCCGGCACCTCGCCGACACCGGTACGCCCGGCGTTGTCCTTGAGAATCAGCACATTGCGGGTGAAGTACGGGCCATGGGCGCCGCTGAGGTTGAGCAGCATGCTGTCGTGGCCGGCCACCGGCACCACCTGCAATTCGGTGATCAGCGGTGTGGCTTGGGTGGCTTGGGTGGCTTGGCTCAGTGCATTCATCGAGGTTTCCTTGTGCTTTTGTTCTAGGCGGAATTGAACGGGCCTGCGGATGATCCAGCGGGGACGCATGTCATCGTACAACCTAACGACCATCATGGATTGGATAACGTTATCATTCAAGTAGCCGCAAGGACTTTTTGTCGGGCAAGGGGGAGTTCAGGTGCTGGCGCGTTCGACGAGATGGAACCCTGTATCGTGCCGTTCGACTGCCTTGCCACCGGCCAGACGGCGCAACAGCGCCTCGGCGACCGTGCGGCCCATGACGGCGGAATTGACACTGATGGTGGACAGCGCCGGGTGCGCATGCTGGCTGTCGACGGTGTCGCCGAAGCCGAGCACGGCGATCTCTTCGGGAACCCGCAGCCCTTGTGCGGCGGCCTCCGCAAGAGCGCCGAGGGCCACGCTGTCGGAGCTGCAGAACACCAGTTGCGGGCGTGGATCGCGCTGCAGCAGGCGACGCAGCCCTTCCCTGCCGACCGACCAGGTAGAGGGCAGCGGCAGCACTTCGACCGGCACATCCTCGATGCCGAGCTGGGCCAGGCGCCGGGTCAGCCCTTCGCAGCGGCGGATGCCACGGGGATCATCCACCGTGATCACGGAGAAACGCTGGTAGCCCTTGCCATGGAAATGCTCGGCAACCAGTTGTCCTACCTCTTCATGGGAGAAACCGACCTGCATATCCAGGGCGTGCTCGCCAAGATCCCAAGCCTCGACCACCGGGATCCCCGCCGAAGCCAGGCGCGCCCGGCTGCCATCGGTATGCAAGGTGCCGGTCAGCACGATGGCATCCGGACGGCGCCCAAGGATCGCCTCCAGCAGCGCCTCTTCCTTTTCAGGCGAATAGCCGGTCGGGCCGAGCAGCGAGTGATAGCCCGCCTCGGTCAGGCGCTCCATGACGGACTGGACCAAGGTAGCGAAGATCGAATTGGCCAGGGTTGGCAGGAGGATCGCCACCAGGCGGCTCTTGCTGCTGGCCAGGCTGCCGGCCAGCAAATTCGGCACGTAGCCCATCTCGCGGACCACTTCCAGCACCCGTTCGCGGGTGGCTTCGCTGACCCGTTCGGGGCGGTGCAGGGCTCGCGAAACAGTGATTGGCGACACGCCCGCGACCCGGGCTACATCGATCACGGTGACCGGGATCGCGCCTTGTTCGGCGCTGGCCAGTTCTCTTCTGGATTTTCGTGCCACGGGGTCTTCCAGCGCTAATGATTGCAGGCGGCGAGCTTAGCAAAAACGATGGAGGGCCGTGTGTTCGCTAGACGGTGGCTCTGTGGGAGTTGGAAAAAACGGGTTGCTGCTTGCCAGCGATAGGCATAGGTATCTACACATTTTTTGAGGTGAGAAGGCTCGTCAGTAGATCGGATCAGGGCTGACAGGTGCTCGTCATGACTTTTCCAGCGCCCTTGAGATCGAGCGCCGCGCGGGCGGCGCTCGATTTGGAGAACGCTGAAGATCTGTCGGCATGCGCCTGGTGGCCATAACGCGGTTCTCTGACGGGCACCTCGCAGCCATGTGTAGATACCCATGCAGCGATAGGGCCAGCAGCAACACCCTCAGATACTGCGGGTCACCCCACCATCCACCTTGAGGTTCTGCCCGGTGATGTAAGCGGCGCCATCGCTGGCCAGGAAGGCAATGGTCGCCGCGATCTCCTCGCTGGTTCCATAGCGCTTGAGCGGCACGCTGTCGCGGCGCTGGTCGGTGGCCGGCAGGCTGTCGATCCATCCGGGCAATACGTTGTTCATGCGCAGGTTATCGCCGGCATAGGTATCGGCAAAGATCTTGGTAAAGGCCGCGAGCCCGGCGCGAAACACCGCCGAGGTCGGGAACAGGTCCACCGGTTCGAACGCCCAGGCGGTGGAAATATTGATCACCACCCCGCCCTGCTGGCGCTGCATGATCGGCGCTACCAGCCGGGTCGGGCGGATCACGTTGAGCAGGTAGGTGTCCATGCCCTTGTGCCAGTCTTCGTCGCTGATCTCGAGGATCGGCGCCCGCGGGCCATGGCCGGCGCTGTTGACCAGCACATCGACCCGGCCCCATTTCTCCATCACCGCATCCACCAGGCGTTGCAGGTCTGGCACCGACTGGTTGCTGCCGGTCACCCCGACCCCACCCAGTTCCCGGGCCAGCGCCTCGCCCTTGCCGGACGACGAGAGGATCCCGACCTTGTACCCGTCGGCCGCCAGCCGCCGCGCCGTGGCTGCGCCCATGCCGCTGCCGGCGGCGGTGATGATCGCTGTTTTTTCGACTGCCATGTTGCCTCCTGGGGTTCGGACTCTTGATGTTTCGAGTCCCTACACCCTAGCAGCCGATTCAAGGACCAGGGAGACAGGAAGAGCATGCCAAGCCAGTAGCTCAGCTATCGGCTGCCTGTTCCTTCAGCCACCCCTTGACAACCTGCAACAGCGGCGACTGCCGGGTCTTGCGCGGCCAGACCAGGTAGAACGCCTTGTCCAGGCGCAGCTCCTGGGTGAACACCTGGGTCAGGCGGCCGGCGCCGATATCCTCCTTGACGAAGGCATGGCTGGCCAGCGCGATGCCCTGCCCGCCGATGGCCGCCTCGATGGCCAGGGACGTCTGGTTGAAGCGCAGGTTTCTGGCGCTCGGCGAAGGATGGCCGGGGAACAGCGCGGCGACGAACAGCGGCCAGTAATGGTGGGCGTCATGCAATGCGACAAAGCCCTGCAGCGCCTCGAAGGTTTGCGGGGTGCCCTTTTGCGCCAATAACGCCGGACTCGCCACGGCCACTACCCGTTGCTCCATCAGCAACTCGGTGTTCAGGCCGCCACCGAAGGGCGGCTGGCCGTAGCGCACGGCGATATCTACGCCCTCGGTGTGGAAATGCGACAGCCGATCGGTGGCCAGCAGGCGCAGGTCGATCTGCGGATAGCGCTCGGCGAAATCGCCCAAGCGCGGCATCAGCCAGCGGGAGGCAAACGACGGGGTCACGCTGATGGTCAATTGTTCGGACTGCGGACGCAGCAGGCGGGTCGCCTCGTCGATCATCGCCAGGGCGCTGCGGATGCTGGCGCTATAGCCACGACCGGCGTCGGTCAGGCCAAGGCCCCGGGGCAGGCGCTCGAACAGGCGAACCCCGAGGCTCGCCTCCAGGCCACGGATCTGCTGGGCCACGGCGGCCTGGGTCAGGCCCAGTTCCTCGGCGGCAAGGCGGAAATTCAGGTGCCGCGCAACCACTTCGAACATACGCAGGGCGTTGAGTGACGGCAAGGCGGGAAAGCCTGGAGGCATGGCAATGGGATTTCTATTGGCTGGGAGGGAGATTCTGGGACCAGGACAGGTTGGCGTAAAGGCCGGCAGAACGTTACCCGGCCTCACCTGCCCGTGCAGCCTCGATCGCCGCATTCAAGGCCAGCAGGTTGGTTGCACGAATGCATCGCGCTCAGCCAGGCGGTCGGCCAGCGGGGCTAAAACCCAGCGGCTGGTGCGATTAAACAACAGCATGCGACACCTCCGCTTGCATGGCGGCATCAGCCGGCGATGCCTGCACCTGCCGGACCGACACGGCCTGGCTGTCGAAGTCGGCCGCCCCCGGCAGCGCTGGCCAGGCCGACGGGCCGCTGGCGATTTCGTCCGGGCTCAGCAGACAGTGGTCGAGCTCGCGTTGCAGCGCCTGGATGTCCAGGTCCTGGCCGATGAACACCAGTTCCTGGCGGCAGTCGCCGACGATGCTGTCCCACTTGGCCGTGATGCCCTGCAGGCGATAGTGGTCTTGCGGCCATTGCGACGGTTCGATGAAGCGCCACCAATGCCCCACGTAGTCCCACTGGAATTGCTTGCCGCTGTGCACCAGCAGCGCGGTTTCGCGATGGCGGCTGGCGAGCCAGAAATAGCCTTTGCTGCGCAGCAACCGACCGTTGCGCCAGGGACGGGCAAGAAACGCGAGCAAGCGTTGCGGATGGAACGGGGCGCGCTCGCGATACACCCACGACACCACACCATAGGTGTCCGACTCGGCAGCCGGTGTGTCGTGCGCGTCCATCTGCTTCATCCACCCGGGCGCTGCAGCAAGGCGGGGCAGATCGAACAGCCCGGTGCCAAGGATGCTCGACAGCGCTACGTTGCCGTCGACCATCGGCAGGATCTGCGCCCCCGGATTAAGTCCGGCCAGAATCGCCCGCAGCACCTGGTAGCCGGCCTCATCGACCAGGTCGCACTTGTTGACCAGGATCACGTTGGCGTACTCGACCTGCTCGATCAGCAGGTCGGCCAGCGGACGCCTGGGGATGTCACCGGTGGCATCGGCACGGGCGACGGTTTCGGCTGAATCGAGCAAGGCCATGAACTGGCTGGCATCGACCACCGTCACCAGGGTATCCAGGCGCGCCAGCTCGCTAAGGCTGAAGCCGTTGGTGTCGAGAAAGGCAAAGGTCTCGGCGACCGGCATCGGCTCGGAAATCCCGGTGGACTCGATCAACAGGTAATCGAAGCGCTGCTGGCGCGCCAACGCGCTGATCTGCTCGAGCAGGTCGGCACGCAGGGTGCAGCAGATACAGCCGTTGCTCATCTCGATCAATTCATCCTCGCCACGGTGCAGCGCAACCTCGCGCTGCACCTCGGAGGCATCGATGTTGACCTCGCTCATGTCGTTGACGATAACCGCCACCTTCAGGCCCTGGCGGTTGCGCAGGATATGGTTGAGCAAGGTCGTCTTGCCTGCGCCGAGGAAGCCCGAAAGGACCGTCACCGGCAGTCGGCCCGCCTGGGCGCTATTGCTCATGGGCGCGCTGCTCCCGAACCTTCGACCTTGTCCAGGTAGCTTTCGAACAGGTCTACCACCACCAGCCCATCGTCTGCGGCATCGCCCCACAGGTCGCGCACGCGAAACTCGACATGGTAGGTCGGTTGGTGCGCAGCGCTCTGGTCGCCATGCCCGATCGCATCCGGGAACGGCCACTGTTCGGTGGTCCGGTGCAGCACCACGCCTTGCTTGCCGCGCACATACCCCGGCATGCGCACATGCCCGGCCACGTATTCATCACGCACGATGACCCGGTCGCCCACTTCGAAAGGCGCTCGCCCGGTGATTGCCGCACGCCCTTTCGCATGGGCGGGGTTGGCCAGCTTGAAGTGCGAGCCCAGCGCCTCATCCAGTTCGGCCTGGGTGATGACGCCGGTCTCGACCAGCAACGTGGCGGTGGCGATCACATAACGCTCGTAGTACTCGGTACCGACATGCTGGCGCACATCGATGCGTTCGACCGCGTGACGTATTTCGTCGACGCTGAACTTCTTCATGTGATCGGCGCCGATGAACATCAGGCTGTAGGCCAGGTGTTCCCAGTCCTGCTTGAATACCTGCTTGTAGCTCAGGCTGTTGATGCGATGGGGCACTTTGCCAAAGCCCTGGAAACCGCCGAGATCGTGGAAGCCATCCATATTGAATACTCCGAAGGTGAATGAGGTGGGTGGACCGGCTCAGCCAACCCGGGGCACGGCGACACCGATAAGCACGTCCTTGGTGACCAGTTGCCGCAACTGCTCTTCGCTCATGTCCTCAGAGCCCGCGGGCCGTTGCGGCAGCACCAGGTAACGGCTTTCGGCGCTGGTGTCCCAGACCTTCACCAGCACGTCGTCGGGCAACTCGGTGCCCAGCTCGCGCAGTACCGTACGCCCCTCCCGGACCAGCCGCGCACGGAACTCGAAGCCCTTGTACCACTCCGGCGGCAGGCCCAGCACCGGCCAGTTGGTGCAAGAGCACAGGCTGCAGACGATCACGTTCTTGACCTGCGGGGTGTCTTCCAGGGCGACGATGTATTCGCCCTGCGGGCCGGTGAAACCGAACTGGGCGCAGGCGGCGGTACCGTCCTTGAGCAGCAGTTCGCGGAACTGCGGGTCGACCCAGGCCCTGGCGACGATGCGCGCGCCGTTTTCCGGGCTCCAGCCATATTCCATGAGTTCGGTGAGCTGTTCGATGTAGCCCTCGGGGATGAGGTCCTTGTTCTTGAGCACTGCAAACAGTGCCCGCGCGCGCTCGCCAGGGGTTGAGGTTGCCGTCATGGGATTACTCCTCTCGTTCGACACGGTTGTTGGTGGTTATTGCTGTTCTGGTTGTTGTTTGCAGAGGCGCAGCGCCTACAGCGTGCGCCAGTCCACTGCGTTTTCGAAGGCTGCCGCGGCCTGGTAGATCGTGCCTTCGGCGTAGTGCTTGCCGACCAGCATCAGCCCGACCGGCAGGCCGTCGACCAGGCCACAGGGGATGGACATGGCCGGGTGGCCGGTGATGTCCTGTGCGGCGGTGTTGCCGAGCATCTCCAGTGCGCGCGAGACGTTCTCGGTGATCGAGCAATCCGGCGCCGGCAGCGGCTGGGCGACGATGGGCACGGTCGGCATCACCAGCAGGTCGTAGCGCTGCAGTGCCTTGTCGTAGCCAGCACGGGCAAAGCGCGCGAGGTTCTGGGCCTTGGCGTAGTAACGGCCGTGGTAGTGCTCCAGGCCGAACTGGCCAACCAGCATGCACAGCTTGAGCGAAGGCGACAGGGCGTCGGCCTGGGTCCGCCAGCCGGCCTGTTTGTCGAGCAGGCCGACGTCGTACAGGCCCTTCCAGTTAAAGCCCGCGCCGTTGCCGTGCATCATCTGCATGGTCAGGCCTTCGCAGCCGATCGGGTTCCACAACGAGCCCGCCAGCGTGTGCTCGGGCACCGACACCTCCTCGACCACCGCGCCCAACGCCTCGAGCCGGGCGATGGCGCTGCGTACCGTTTCGGCCACCCGCGGATCCAGGTTGGCGAGCTGGAAACCTTCCTGGAGGATGCCGATACGCAGCCCGCCGACACCGCGGCCAAGGTAGTCGCTGTAGCTATCGACCTCCGGCGCGCCCTGGCGCGGGTCAAGTCCGTCGGTACCGGCCATCACTTCGAGCATCAGCGCGTTGTCGCGCACGCTGCGGGTCATCGGGCCGACATGGTCGAAAGTGGCCTCGATCGCCATCACCCCGGTATAGGGCACCAACCCGAAGGTCGGCTTCATGCCGTAGATGCCACACCAGGCCGCCGGAATACGCGCCGACCCGCCCTGGTCGCCACCCACCGCCAGGTCAACCTCGCCCGCCGCGACCAGCGCCGCGCTGCCCGACGACGAGCCGCCGGTACTGAAACCGTGGCGCAACGGGTTGTGCACGGGCGCAGGGTCCGAGGTGTGGCTGGCGCCGGACAGGCAATAGTGTTCGCAGGTGGCCTTGCCGAGGATGGTCACCCCGGCGTCGAGCAGACGCGTCACCACGGTGGCGTCGAACGACGGCACGAAACCGGCCAGTGGCGAGGCGCCGTTCATCATCGGCACGCCCGCCAGCGAGATGTTGTCCTTGAGCGCGACCGTCCTGCCGAGCAGTTTGCCGGTGCTGGCGCCCATCACCTCGGTGCGGTAGTACCAGGCGTTCAGCGGGTTCTCCACGCTGGAGGGGCGATAACCCGCCGTGCGCTCGTAGCGCACCAGCGGCGTGAAGTCCGGCAGTTCGTCGACCAGGTCGTAGGCATCGAGGCTGCCTTGCATGAGCGCCAGGTATTCGCTGGCTTGCTCGGGCGTCAGTTGCAGGTGCAGGCGGCTGGCGAGCGCCTGCAGTTGTTCGAGCGTCGGGCGGGTGATGGCCATGGGGTGTCCTTTTTCCTTTCCGGTGCCGGGCCAGGGGCCGGCAATTAGCTGTTCGTGCGGCTCGCCGCGGTTGGGCCTGGTACTAACCTAGCGCCAGCGCGGCGAGCCCACTTGGTTGAGCAGGACAGTCGCTGTGTTGAGCAGGACTGCGTTGCGCCGGGTCGCAGGCTTACTGCTCCAGCTTGGGCACCCCGGCCTGCCCGGCCGCATCGCCGCGTGCGGGCCAGACCACGCCGACGCTTTTCATGCCCTTGGCCGGGTCCATCGTCGGGTTGGCCAGCACCACGTCGCGGTAGGACGGGCTGCCGATCACGGCGGGCTTGAACTTGACCAGGAAGTCGTTGACCTCCTTGCGCAGCTCCGGCGCCAGGTTGTAGTCGTCGTAGCACGCCTCCAGGCAATCCAGCGTGGCTTGCCAGTGCACCTCGGTCAGCCCCATGCCGCGGTGTGCGGTGACCATGTCCCGGCCGCGGTACTTGGCGCTGCCACCCCAATGTTGCGCGAGGAAATCGACGAAGTTGATGTGTTCCTTCTGGAAGGTCGACTCGGACATATGCGCCCAGATATGGCCGATCGCCGGGTGGGCCATGGTCTTGCGCAATACCGCGCCGGCGAACTGGTAAATGGCGTCGTAGCCACCCAGGCGGGTATACAGCGAAGGTTGTTGCTCGGTGGAAGCGTTTTGTTCAGTCATGTTCGAATGCTCCGTTTCAGCTGGGAATGTGCAGGCGGTTAAAAGACCCGGACGTACCTGAGGTTCAGTCGGAAGTTTTCCTTCGGGCCGTTTTCTACCGCGAGGTCACGCCCCAGTTGCATCTGCAACTGGTCCTGGGCGGTAAAGAACTTGGTGGCGGTGAGGCGGAAGTTGGTGGTTTTGCCGCGGTCGTCCTGGGAGGTGCCGTCTACCCGGCTTTCCCCGCCCCAGGTGTGGCCAAGACCGACTGCCAGGGACGTACCCGGGTCGATGATGTAACGCCCCATCAGCTGCGCGGCGTAGGACGTCTCCTGTTCGCGGCGTACCGAGTTGGCGCCGAAGTCGTCGTTGTCGCCATACCAGATCGCATCGCCGACCAGGTCGAGCGCCCACTTCTCTCCGAAGTGCTTGATGTACGCGGCCTGAAGATCCACTTTCCAGCGGTTCTCGCCTAGGTTCAGCGCGTCCTTGCGGTCGTAGTTGCCGGTCGGTGCGACCAGGTAGACCGTGGCGCCGACCGTGTCGTTGGCCTCGTTGAGGCGGTACTTGAGCGGCGCGGTGAGAATGAGGTCGCCGATGCCGCTGGCGCTGCCCAGGGCCGAGGCGTCACCGCCGCTGGAAACATGGCCGAACGGCAGCAGGAACTGCGGCTCGATGGTCAGCCGGTCGGTCAATTTATAGACATGCAGCAAACGCAGGATGCCGACATTGGAGGTCAGGTTGAAGTCGGAGCTGACCTTGTGGCCCTGGGCGTAGGCACTGTCGGTAGTGGAGTGCTGGTAATAGACCACACCGATGGTTTTACCCGCCGGCAGCACTTCGTAATCCCCCGGCGAAACTTCAACTGCCTGCGCAGACAGGCACGGCGCGGCCGCCGCAAGCATCAGGTAACGGAGCTGTTTCATGGACCAAGTCCTTCTTGTTGGCAAAACGCGGGCAAAAAGAGCCCCGCTGCCGTAACAACGACAGGTGCAGGGCTAAACGTGGAGTTCGTTGGTTAGTTGGCGCTTGCTTGGGCGTCGCGCAACATGCCGGTGTGCGGGTGGCAGTTGATGTATTCGAACACCTGGCTGCTCGCATCCGACACCGACACTTCGTGGTAGAGCCGCAACTTCTGCAGCCCCGCGGCCACGCGGAAGAAGGTGACGAAGATGCGCAGGTGGGTCGGGTGGGATTCCGCCCAGCGTTCGAGTTTTTCCACCGAGCGCCAGTGGCCGATGTTGTAGCTCTTGTCGAGCAGGTTGCCGTCCGCATCGATATTGCGCACGAAGCGGTTGCTGTAGCAGCCCAGCGCCTGGCCGTTATCGCGCAGGAAATCCATGCCGTCCTGCAAGGTCGGCAGGATCTCGTCCAGGTACAGCGAGCGCTCGGCCTGTTCAGCCGCCGCCCAGTCCTGGCCCGAGCGAATCAAGGCGATATTGTCGTGGCCGACCACCACCACCCGCCCGCCCTTGGCCGGATCGCCGGACACCACGCGCAGCTCGCCGTCCGGGTTCATCCAGTCGGTTTGCGACACCGGGAAGCGGTCGCGCATCGAGCCCCAGTAACCGTGCTCCTCGATCTCGCCGCTGATGCCGTCCATCACCGCCCCGACCCCGGGCAGATCGTTCTGGAACGCATACAAGGTCTCGAACTGCTCGGCCCGCGGCGCACTGATCTCGCGGTAGTAACCCAGGCCATCGTGCAAGCGTTGCGGCGAATTCCACCAGCCATCCACCTCGGCCGAACGCATCCAGCGGCAATACGCGCTGGCGTCTTTCCAGTAGCCCACCACCATCAGGTTGTCGTAGCCGCTGCTATCGACATGGTGCGTCAGGTCGTGGGTCAGCGGGCCGTCGGCCAGGCTGAAGCTGGCGACGATCTCGCGCAGCGCCTGCAAGGCCCGCTCGCGCTGGCCATCGCCCTGGTACTGCACACCCAGATAGGCCATCACCACCTGGGTCAACTGCTCGTCAGCGCGACCGACCCACATCGGGAACGGCGGCTGGTAATCGTCAGGCACCCGGCGCGACAAGGTGCGCGGGCACTTGAGGTGTTTGTCGATTGCGGACTCCATCACAGGCTCCTTGTTATTTTGGCTTCGGACACACGCTCGGCATTACCACGGGCACGCAACGCGCACGCTCCCCACTCGATCAGCCACGACAAAAATTCTTCGGGCGCCAGGTCGCGCATATGCAGCCACCTGAACTCGTCGGCCATTCGCTGTTGTTGTTGAACTCGCATGGGCTCACCTCATCGGCGCAGGTTGCTGGAAATGCCGTGAGGTGAACGTTAGGCACGCCACAACGGCGTCGCTTTGTTGGTCAGGACAACCGTTTGGTTGGTAAAGACAGCGCTGAAACACCTGCCAGGACACGAACCGCGATGGTGCAACGCACAGGGAGAAAAAGGCTTTATGCCCCGGAATGGGCAGGCGCAAGAGGTGCTTTTGCGATGGACGCCGCCGCTGCACTCAAGCCGCAGGCCGGGTTGGCCAAGGCCCGTGCCGGCGAATCGCGCTGGCGTGGATATTGCCTGTCGGAACCTCGGTAACAGTGCTTCGTTTCCTCAAGTAGTAGCATCAAGGTGAGCGCCATCATGGCTGAGACCAATCACTATTCCACCCTCGCCGTTTCGCCAGCCCGTCGCTTCGACTACTGGCGGGAAGTGGTCTGCCGGCATTGCCTGTCGGCAGACAGCAAACCCTCGTCGCAGAGCAATTTCGAGGGTGCGCTACAGGTCAACGGAATTGGCCCCCTGGACATCACCACCCTGTCATCGCCACTGCACCACTGGATGCGTTCCGAGCAACACCTGCGCGGCGACCCCGCCGAAGATATCTGGCTGGGTTTCACCCTCGACGGTTACGGCGAAATCGAACAACACACGCGCAAGGCCAGCCTGACGACCGGCAGTGTGTTTCTTTACGACGCAACCCAACCGTTCCGCTTCAGCCTGGGTGGTACCGAAAACCACCTGATCCGCATCCCCCGACCGCTGCTGGCGCAGCGCTTGCCGGGCATCGCCGACCTCACCGCCCTGGTGCTGGACGAGTCCCGCCCCGGGGTGATCCCGCTGCGGCAGATGATCGGCCAGGCCGCCAGTTCCGCCGCGTTGCTGCAGAACGAAAGCATCGCCCGGCGCTACTCCAGCACCATCATCGACCTGCTGGTGCTCAGCCTGGAGCTGCAGGACCTCAAGACCACCCACCAAGAGCTGGACCTTTACGGGCGGATCATGAACTACATCCAGCGGCACCTGACCGAACCGGAACTGTCGATCGAATCGATTGCCGTGGCCCACCACGTCTCGACGCGCACGGTGACCCGGGCGTTTGCCCGGCACCAGAAATCCCCGGTCGCCGAAATCTGGAAGGAACGGCTCAACGCCAGCCGCGCAGCGATCGAACGCGGCCAGGTAAGAAGTGTTTCCCAGGCCGCGCTGGAGTTCGGGTTCTCCGACTTCTCCCATTTCAGCCACGCGTTCCGCAAGGCCTTCGGCGTAGCGCCGCATACCTTGTTGCGGCGTGGGGAGTAAGCACGGCGGGCTTCTGCTGGTGGCAAAACTGCCCCGAGTACGGCACGGACCCTGTGGGAGCTGGCTTGCCAGCGATGAGCATGGGTATCTACATATCTTTTGAGGTGAGAGGGCCTGTCAGTAGATCGCATCAGGGCTGACAGGTGCTTGTCATGACTTTTTTGGCGCCCTTGAGATCGAGCGCCGCCCACGCGGCGCTCGATCTAGAGGGCGCTGAAGATCTACCGGCATGCATCTGGTGGCCATGACGCGGTTCTCTGACAGGCACCTCGCCACCGCCACTGCTCAGAAAAGATGTGTAGATACCCATGCAGCGATGAGGCCCTCAGCAACACAGCTGAACCCCCCCCCTCGCCAGAACATCACAAGCCCCGGATAATCCCCTCCAATTGAAGTGCCTCATCACAATCGGAGTAGACAATGGACTTCCCCGACAGACTCTGGGAATGGTACGGGCAAGACGAATACAAGCGGATACTTGCCGTGTGCCTGGCCATCCCGGCGCTCGACTTCCTGGCAGCCACGGCAGAGGTGCAACGCTACTCGATCCCCTCCTGCCCGGCCTGTGAGACCTGGTCGGAGAAGATGCTGCCGGTCAACGAGGTGCTGGAGGTCGCAGGCAAGGCCCTGCCGATGGACGTGCGAGCGGCGCTGGAAAAGGTCTGGCAGCTAAGCAACGACCTGTCCGAAGCCGCCTTTCACTGTGGAAACCAGCACATGTTCATCCATGAGGAATGGCAGCCACTGCGGGACGCTGCAGCCCACGCTCTAGACTTGCTCGGCGCGAAGGCACTGGCGCCCCATCTGGACGAACTGACACTGGACTGCCGAAATATCATTCTGGGAAGAAAGCCGAACTGATGGAAATCGAACAAGCAGCTTACGAGGAATTCCTGCGCCTCTGGCATTCGGGCAGCCTCGATCAGCAGCGGCTGGGTCAGGCGTTCTACAACAATTTCCGACTGCACACGCTCACAGACCAGAGCCCTCTCCACGAACTGTACGAAGCCAAGGGTCAGCAAGCCCTGCAACTGATCTCCCAGCTCTTCACCCTCAAATAAGCACACTGCAAATCAAGGTAGGAGCGAGGCTTGCCCGCGAAGGACCGGTTAGCGGTCCCAAACCATACACCCCTGTGTCTCAGCCCACCTGCAACCTCATATTCCCCAACAGCCCCGCGACCTCTGCCAGCCACCAACCCCAAGCACGACACGCCACCTGTGGGAGTCCGCCCAACCTTTCAGGCCGCGCTGTCGCGCAGAGAACAGTTCCAAAGCACGACGCGTACCCTGTGGGAGCGGGTTCACCCGCGATTGCGGTAGTGAATTCACAATAGCAATCGCGGGTGAACCCGCTCCCACAAGGTCCCTGCAAATCAAAAAGTTATGTCTTGTTCTATGAGAGCTTGCCAGCGATTGCGCCAGTGAATCCCCCGCAACAATCACTACAGAACCATCAGCATCCGCCTGCAACAGCTCCGCCTCGCTTCGATCTTCTGCCACTGGTTCCCAGAGCATGCTTTTCCCCTGCCGAGTTGCCACCCCGCTGAATATCCATGACCGATTCCATCCCTCGGTGAAGACACACCTCACAGCCCTATCTCAAATATCCAGCTAAAACTGCCATTCCTTCCTACAAAACATCTCCCGCTTCCGACTTTCATGTAGGCAGTTTCCCAAGCATACTTTTCCGCCTTATCAGCCGTTGCGCTCCTGGAACGCCGTGCCTAGTCTTCGCCGGTCGCTGTGGTTTGGCGATTGGGTTTGGTAGCCCGGTTCCTAGTATTCAAGCGCTCCACTCAAGACGAATGATCATATTCATATGGTCGTAGCGTTGAGTCATGGTGGCTGTGCATGGGGCGCCTTCGTGCGCGCCGGATGCCTAGGACCGGTCTACCAACCTGTGTACAGCCGCCACCCATTCGTTTGGTAGCGATACAAGTGGCGGCCCCTATAGCCTAGGAGACGCCCAAATGAAAAAGATCGTTCCAGACCCACCCGCCCCACCCCGCCGTAAAACCGCCAACATCCACTTCGGCACCTGCGCCGGCGCCCATCCCCACATCTTCGCCGTATGCCCGGATGCCGACATCGAAGACGCACTGGCCCACCTCTCGGCTGCAATCACCTCGGCCTTCGAATCCAACGCCCAACTCTGCGAAATGCTCTCCCGCCCATTGGCGGACAAGGCATGGGCTACCTGGCAATCACTGGAAATCTGTCAGGCACTGACCGAGGCGTTGCGCCAAGGAGTGGCCTGCCCGCAAATCGAAAGCTGAGAGGTTCATCGCTTAACGGGCCGCCCATGCGGCCCTACAGATTCTTGCTTGATGGCAACTGCGCGAAAGGGCGCATCCAGGCGCGCGGGGTGTTCTCTGTGGACCGGTCCGTCAACCTCACGCGCAGTCGCCTCCGCCCCAGCTACTTTTCCACTCCACCCGCAAACTTGCTGAATTTCCCTCAACTCTTTGGGAAACGTCTCACAGACGCTGCCGTTTCAGCTTTCTAGGCTGCGAACTCCAACCTACAAGGAGTTCAACCATGTCCAGTCACAGCTACATGAGCATCACCGGCACCAAGTCGGGCCTGATCTCCGCCGGCTGCTCTACCCAGGAGTCAATCGGAAACAAATGCCAGGTCGGTCACACCGACCAGATTCTCATACGGTCGTTGAACCATTCGATGACCAGCATCAGCAACATCTCCGAAGCCGTCCACAACCCCCTCGTCATACACAAGCCTCTGGACAAATCCACGCCCCTGCTGGCCCAAGCTCTTGCTAATCGAGAAGAGCTTTTCTGCGAAATCGATCTCTATCGAACCTTTGGGGGCAACCAGCAAAAGTACTTCACCCTCTCGATCAAAGGCGCCCGAATTGTCGCCATCAATCTGGATATCCCCGACGTGCTTCTGTACAGCGATGCCGAGCCGATGGAACAGGTGATGTTGCGCTATCACAGCATCACTTGGATTCACCACACGGCGAGCACGAGCGGCTATGCGTTTTGGGGGCTGGAAGAATGAGCACGCGTCCTTCGCCCTACCGCTTGAATAATGAATTCTGGGAGCTTCACCAGAGCGCGACCAACTTGACGAGATACGCCTGCATTGTCAGTTCCCGACACATCAAGGATGGTCTACTGCGAGGGAGATTCAATCGAGACATGGCCTACTACGTACGACAGATTCTTGAAGACGTGAGAAACGGAAGAATAAGAACAGAAGAGGGACTGCGAAAAGTTGAGGCAGAACACAAGACCCTTCGCAGATTAAGCCTGGAAGTCGGTGGCGTGATCTCAGGTGCATCAATGGTGACGACGGGAGTCGGTATTTGCTACATCACGGCGGGGACTGCTTGCGCCCTGGGAGGGGCACCAATGATTGCTCATGGAGCAAACAATGCCTACGAAAACCTTTCAAATCTTGTTCGCCGTCGAACTGATACTGTCGGACCGCTACGAAATGCGTACCAAAGTACAGCCATCGCTGCGGGAGGCAGTGCGAGAGAGGGAAATATTGCATACGGCGTAGTGGACGTTGGGCTTTCAATTTATGGACTTGCGAGACTGGTAAAGAAGGATGGGGCATGGAAACTATTTCATACAATCAGGCCCGACTATACCCGCGCCTACAAACTCATGAACAAGCACGCACTGCTGCTTGAATTTGGTATCAGCTCATGGACTACCAAGCAGGTTATTGATGAGTTTGAGAAATGATCACGACAACATTTGTAATCAGTGCACTTTCTGTTCTTATCTTCGCCTATTGCCTGAGACATATATTTTCAGGAAGAAACTACTCAACATGGTCAACCATGCTGGTGATTTTTTATAACGCCTTCTGTATTTTTTACCACGTAGAGCTGGCACTCAAGGATTGCATGCTGTTTTTCAGATGCTTCCCGCCTTTGGAGGAAAGCTACCCCATTATCGCCTGGGTATCTCTGGCATGCCTATTTCTGCATTGCTTCGCGATCCCAACTGAATGGGAGCCAAGGTATCGTTTCAGGATAAGACGAAGCCTGTAACGCCACCAGAATCGAGGAGCATTAGAAACATGATAACGGCATTGTATCTTACGGCAGGCTCACTGGATTTGGCGGTCGCATTCTGGCTGAGGCGGAGATTTTCAGGAGCCGGCTATAAGACCCGATACGCGATAGTCCTCATCATATACAACCTGTACATTGCCGCATTCCATATGAACCTCGCAGAATATGGGTGTGCTTTCTTCCATGGTTGCTTACAAGACTTCCACGAAAACTACCCGATCATTGCAGCCTTTGCCTTTCTGTGTGCTGTCCTGCATTGCCTAGCTCTGCCAGTGGAATGGACTCCCGGGCGTTGGATCAGAAGAAAATTCGATCCTCGCCTATGAGTCCCCGCCGAAGAGCTCCTACGAAGCAGGCAGTAAACCGGTCCGTCAACCACGAGCCGTTTCCCCCTCCTCCTTTCCTGCTTTATCACTCAAAGATATGAACTCACCGTGTCCTCCAGCATGGAACCAACTCAGGATCCATGTAACGAAACTCATCCGGAATATCCAGCACATGGACCCGCTTGTTCTCCAGCAAGCGCGCGTACTCCGCCTGCAACCGTTGCAGGTGCTTTCGCTCCATCACAAAGATGATGTCGGCCCAGCGGCTACCGGCGGGACCAACCGACTTGCGAGCATTCGGACCGGTGCCCGCCGAACGAGCACTGAAACAGGCCCGCCGACGCCACATGGTCTCAGCGGTGGGACTGCGCCACTGGTTGCGGCTGCAAATGAAAAGAAGATTGGTCACTGTCTATCCGGTCGAAGAATGAATGTCGCCGATGCGAAAACCAGCAGCATATGGCCTCTCGACATCATGGCTCCAGCACTGCGACACTACGGTTTGCTCAAGTCATGCCCTCGTAAAGGAACTGCGTCATGGAAAGCACGCCCGTCCTCAAGACAGCCCGCCTGCTGCTTACCCCGCTCCAACTGAGCGACGCCCCTGCTATCCAAGAGCTTTTCCCGCACTGGGAGGTCGTCCGTTACCTCGACAGCCGCGTGCCGTGGCCCTACCCCGACGATGGCGCGCTGACTATGCCAACTGTCTTTTATCCGTTCCGCAATTCTTAAACCCAGAATAAGTGTCTGGCCGACTCGTAGTTAAAATAATAGAGATGACGAAGAGCCCCAAAAACTCAGCTTTTTCACAATAATATAAATCTGGACAAACACATGGAAACCGTTAACCTCAAGGACATATTCTCAGCCCTATCAAAGCAAATCAAAATAGATTATGACGAGCTAGCGTCTAGCATCCCCCATAATGGAGAACGCGGATCCGGCCGCGAAGAAGTCGTCAAAGAGCTGCTAAGAGAATATTTACCGCAGCGATTCGGAGTTGATTCGGGATTTGTAATAGACATCCATGGAAAACTGTCAAGGCAAGCTGACATCATCATCTATGATCGCTTTATAGCACCAAGATTCAAGATACTAAAAAATAAATATTTATACCCGTGCGAATCAGTAGTCGCAGTAGGCGAAGTAAAAAGTCACATGAGCAAAATCGAGCTTGAAGACGCTATAGCGAAACTAAAAATAGTGCGCGAACTCGACAGGACAGGCAACGGAACAAACACTGCAAGAAGTGGTTATCATTTTGGCCTTGAATCAAAACTTTCTCCACAGAACAACAACTGTGATGCTATATGGACTTTCATTTTCTGCCTAGACAGTCCAAACCTTGAAACAGTCACTAAAAACCTGGCGGAATCGCTCAAGGCACTTGAAAGGCCAAAGTGGCCAAACCTCGTATGCATCTTAAATAAAGGCATAATTTCCTACCGTTCAAACACTGGACTGGTAACTGACCCAAGAGAGGCAATCAGTCTATATCACAGCACTGAAGACGAAGCCGAGCACGCCTTACTGAAGTGGTTTATGCTTTTATGCCAAGATATTTGTAACACCCACATAACGGTTATCGATTCAATAAACTACCTTCAGTCACCTCATACAAAAGTCCGTAACCATCCCCTGCGGAGATAAAAGAATGGATCAGGGGCAAGCTTGATCAAAAGCCTGCCTCAAGCCTTGCCGCAGATAAGTTATCGTACCGGACTTACCCCAAACGTGCTTAATTCGCCAAGAGCTGCGCCAATCAACTTAACCTATAGATTTATAAAATAGACAAACCCTATACAACCTCGTCAAAAAATTCACCACCCCCCCACCACCGAATCCGCCCGCGGCTCCGCCCCACCCCACAACACCCCACTCCCCCCATCCCGCAAAATAATCTGCCCCCGCCCATACTCCGTAGAATCACTAACCACCACCACCTCATGTCCCCGCCTGATCAGCGAGTTGATCAAATCCCGCGAAGCCCCCTGCTCGACCCCAACCTTCATCCCCCCCAGCCACTGCCACCTCGGCGCATCCAGTGCCGCCTGCGGATTCAGCCCGAAATCCACCATATTCATCACCATCTGCACATGCCCTTGCGGCTGCATATACCCACCCATCACGCCAAACGGTCCGAGCGCTTCCCCGTTCCTGGTCAGGAACCCCGGGATGATCGTGTGGAAGGTCTTTTTCCCCGGGATAAGACAGTTGGCATGCGACGGATCAAGACTGAACTCCTGCCCTCGGTTCTGCAGCGCGATGCCGCTGTGCGGCAGCACCACCCCCGAGCCGAAGCCGTGGTAGTTGCTCTGGATGAACGAGACCATATTTCCTTCGCCATCCGCCGCAGCCAGGTACACCGTGCCGCTGGCCAGCGGGTCGCCATGCAGCGGCGGTTGCGCCTGTTCGCCGATCTGCGCCCGGCGCCGCGCCGCGTATTGGTCACTGAGCAAGTCCGCTACCGCCACCCGCATATGCTGGGGGTCGGTGATGTAGTGCAGCCCGTCGCTGTAGGCCAGCTTCATCGCTTCCAGCTGGCGGTGCCAGGTCAGTTGGCTGTCGCGGTGGTCGAAGTCGAAGCCTTCGAGGATCTTCAGTGCCATCAAGGCCACCAGCCCTTGCCCGCTAGGCGGGATTTCCCAGACGTCCACCCCGCGGTAGTTGATCGAGATCGGATCGACCCATTGCGCCCGATACCCTTCCAGATCACGGGCCCGCAGGTACCCGCCAGTAGCCCGTGAGTGCGCATCCAGCCGCTCGGCAATAGCGCCTCGATAGAAACTCTCGCACCGGGTCGCGGCCAGCTCTGCCAAGGTCTCGGCCTGCGCCGGGTTGAAGAACATCTCCCCCGCCCTGGGCGCCCGCCCATCAATCAGGAACGTATCGAACCAGGCCTCCAGCACCCCATCCCGATGCGGCGAGAACTCCTTCAATGCAATCGCCCACTGATGCGCCACCACCGGCGAGACCGGAAAGCCCTCCCGCGCCAGGCTGATCGCCGGTTGCAGCAGGTCGGCGAAGGGCAGCCGGCCGAAGCGTTCCGACAGTACGGCCCAGGCCGAGGGACAGCCGGGTACCGTCACTGGCGTCCAGCCATATAGCGGCATTGCCGAGTGCCCGGCAGACTTGACTGCCTCCACCGACAACGCTGCCGGCGCCTGCCCGTTGCCATTGAGCCCATGCAATTGCCCCTTGACCCATACCAGCGCGAACGCATCCCCGCCAATGCCGCACCCCGTGGGCTCCACCACCGTCAGCGCCGCCGCCGTGGCAATGGCGGCATCGATGGCGTTGCCGCCCTTTTGCATGATCTCGATCCCGGCCTGCGCGGCCAGCGGCTGGGAGGCGGCGACCATCCCACGCCGGGCGAATACGCTCTGGCGCTGGGATGGATAGGGATATTCGTGGGCAGACAGTTTCAACATGGCTTGGCTCTCTTCATATTCAGGAACGGGTGGACCACAGACTCAGAGCACGCGGCTGAGAAAGGCCCGGGTACGCGGGTGGCTCGGGTGGTTGAAGATCTGTTCCGGCGGGCCCTGTTCGATCAGTTCGCCCTGGTCGAGCACCACCACGCGGTCGGCAACCTCCTTGGCGAAGCCCATTTCATGGGTGACCACCACCATGGTCATGCCCTCCTCGGCCAGTTCCTTCATTACTTGCAGCACCTCGCCAACGATCTCCGGATCGAGGGCGCTGGTGGGTTCGTCGAACAGCATGGCTTGCGGCTTCATGGCCAGGGCGCGGGCGATGGCGACCCGTTGTTGCTGCCCGCCGGAGAGCATCGACGGGTAGTGCCCGCCCTTGTCCGCCAGGCCGACCCGGGCGAGGAGCTTCTTCGCCTGTTCCAGTGCTTCGGCCTTGGACACACCGAGCACCTGCACCGGCGCTTCGATGATGTTCTCCAGCGCGGTCATGTGCGGGAACAGGTTGAAGCGCTGGAAGACCATGCCGATGTCCCGGCGCTGGCGGGCGATATTGCGTTCGGAGTCGCGTACCAGGCTGCCATCCGGGCGCTCGCGGTAGCCCATGGCGTGGCCGTTGACGCGGATGCGCCCGCCCTGGATGTCTTCCAGCAGGTTGATGCAGCGGATGAAGGTGGTCTTGCCCGAACCCGAAGCGCCGATCAGCACCACCACTTCGCCGCGCTTCACTTGCAGGGATACGCCCTTGAGGATCTGCAAGGCACCGAAGGACTTATGGATGTCCAGCGCCTCGATCACCAGTTCTTCGCTCTTCTGCGCCATGGCTCAGCGTCCTCTCAGCAATTTCAGGGTGCCGCGGCCGAACATGCGGCTGGCGGCCGGGGGCGGCGCGCTGGGCCGGTCGGACTGGCCGAAGCGGTTTTCCAGCCAGCGCTGGAAAAAGCCCCACAGGGTGGTGAGCAACAGGAAGTAGATGGCGACCACCAGGTACAGCTCGAACACACGGAAGGTCGCCGAGGTGACCATCTGCGTGCTGAGCAGCAGTTCCTGCACGCCGATCACGCTGACCAGCGTGGTGTTCTTGAGCATCACGTTGAATTCGTTGCCGATCGGCGGAACGATCACCCGAAAGGCCTGGGGCAGCACGATGCGGCGCATCAGCTTGCCGAAGGTCATGCCCAGGGAACGCCCGGCCTCGTATTGCCCCTTGTCCACGGCGCCGATGCCGGCGCGGATGATCTCGGCCATGTAGGCGCCTTCGTTGAGGCCCAGGGCGATGATCGCCGCCTGGATATTGCCGGGGACGACCAGGCCGAACAGCTCGATGTCCTCGAAGCGGAAGATCCCGCCCGCCGCCAGCGCGGTGTAGAGAAAGACGATCTGCACCAGCAGCGGCGTGCCGCGCATCAGCCACACATAGAAGCGCACCGGCCATTGCAGCAGCGGGTTGCTCGACAGGCGCATCAGCGCTGCGGCCAGCCCCAGGGCGCAGCCCAGGGCCATGGCCAGCACGGCGATCAGGCAGGTCAGCCACAGCCCGGTAAGGTACACCCCACTGGGCTGCAGCAGGTATTGCCAGAACACATCCCAATTGAAGTTCATGCCCGCTGTTCCTCAGTCGAGTGTGTCGCTGCTGACGTGCCAGGCGCCCAGCAATTTCGCGTAGCTGCCGTCGGCGCGCATGTCGTCGATGATCTGCTGTACCGCTGCGGTGAGTTGTGGGTCGTCCTTGCGCATGCCCAGGCCGGTGTGGATGCGGCTGAACGCAGGTACGCCTTCTTCGAACAGGTCCGGGGCCATGGCGGCGTAGTAGCCGGCGGTTTCCACCGTGGTGCCGTAGGCGTCGACCTGGCTGATGCGCAGGGCCTGGAAGGCGTCGGTATCGGTGTTGTACACCACCACTTTCATCGGCGCCTTGCCGGCCTTGGCCAGGGTGTCGTTATGGGCGTCGAGCAGGGTCTTGATGGTGGAGCCGTTGAGCACGGCGACCTTGTGCCCGGAGAGGTCGTCGAGGGTCTTCAGCCCCTTGGGATTGCCCTTGGGCACCACCACCGCCTGGCTGGAATACATGTAGTTGACGATATCGATCACCTGGCGCCGTTCGGGCTTGTCGAACAACTGGTCGACGATCATGTCGCACTGCCCGGCCAGCAGCGCCGGGACCAGCCCGGAGAACGGAATCACCCGCCATTGCACGTCCTTGTTGCCGAGGCGCTTGGCGATTTCGAGGCCGAGGTCGACGGTCAGCCCGCGGGGCTTTTGCGCGGCATCGAAGGAGACCAGGGGCGGCGAATCCATCCCCGAGCAATAGGTGAGTTTTTCGACCGTCTTCAGGCGCTCCGGCACCTGGGGCGCGGCGGCGGCCCATTGCGTGCTCAGACCGAGAGAAACAGCCACCAGCAAGGCGCGGCGTAGATGCATGACCAGACACTCCACTTCGTTGGAAAACGGCAGGATTCAAAGTCAACACACGGACGGGTTCGGGCCCGCCTCTATTTTTCCGATTGCAGGAACTGGATCAGCGCCGGAACGATGCCCTCGATATGCTCGCGGACCACGGCTTCGGCCTTGTCGGCATCGCCGGCGCGAATGGCATCGAGGATCACTGCGTGCTCCTCGCGGGCGCTGAGGGGCTTTTCGCCGTGCTGCAGCCACAGGCGCATGGGCGCCTCGACCAGCGAGTACAGCGCGGAAATCTGTTTCATCAGGCGCGGCCGGCCGCTGAAGCTGCACAGGTACTCGTGGAAGGCGCGGTGCCGGCGCACCCACTGGGCGCTTTCGTCGCGGTAGTCGTCCATCTCGTCGAGCATGCGCTCCAGGGCCGCCAGCTGGCGTTCGCCGATATGGGCCACGGCCACGCGCACGGCCAGGCCTTCAAGGGCGCTGCGCATTTCGAAGACTTCGTGCAGTTCCTCGATATCCAGGCCGCTGACCACCGCGCCGCGGTTGGGACGCAGCGTCACCAGGCCCTGGGCGTCAAGGCGGCGAAAGGCCTCGCGCACCGGCATGCGGCTCATGCCGATCTCGCTGGCGATGTCTTCGGCGATCAGGCGGTCACCCTTGCGGTAGCGGCCGCAGCAGATGGCTTCGAGGAGGAAGTTGTAGGCCTCTTCCTCGGCGGTCTGCGGCTGACGGTCAACGTAGGCGGGGGCGAATTGCATGGGGCTCACCTTTGTATTTTTGTATCCAATTATCCATGGATACGAAAAAGCAGGATGTGTGCCAGGTTGTTCGAATGGGCGTTAAAGGATTGATTTGGATGGGAATGGTGGTGATGGAGGCTGCAGTGGGCTGGTGGGTGGTGCTACCAAATGGCTCAGAGCACGACCCAAATCCGTGCATCCCGGTAACAACCTCAACCGCCCAAACGACGCGGACCCTGTGGGAGCGGGTTTACCCGCGATTACGGTAGTGAATTCACCATCGCAATCGCGGGTGAACCCGCTCCCACAGGGTCCGTATCTCTCCAGATGAAGATGTGGAACCCCACCTGCAAGCGTTCCGTTGAAGGGCTACGCTCAACTCAGCCAATACCCGGCATTCAACCCGGTTTTTCACATTCGACCAATGAACTATCTGGTTAATTAGCTAGCTAAGCGTATAATCGCCACCGCATTCACACAGCGAGATACCCGGCATGACCCCTCAACCTCAGGCCTCCGGCCTAAGCAAATTCATCCTGATCGGGCTGGGCGTGATCATCGCCCTGCTCGGCCTGGCCCTGGCGGCGGGCGGTGTTCGCCTGACTACCCTGGGTGGCAGTTGGTACTTCCTGATCGGCGGTGCGGCCATGGCCGTGGCCGGCATCCTTATCGCCCTGCGCAAGCCGGCCGGTGCCTGGCTGTTCGGCGCGTTCCTGGTGGCCACGGCGATCTGGGCGCTGGTCGATACCGACCGCAGCTTCTGGCCGATGTTCTCCCGCCTGTTCATGTTCAGCGTCATCGGCCTGGTGGTCGCGCTGGTGTACCCGATGCTCAAGCGCGCCAGCGGTGCGAGCGGCGGTCGCGGTGCCTACGCTGTCGCCGGCGTACTGGCCATTGGCGTGGTGTGGGCCGTGGGTAACATGTTCGTCGCCCACCCGACCGTGGCAGCCAAGGGCGATGGCCCGGCACTGACCCCGGTGGATCCGGCCAAGGCGCAGAAGGACTGGGCGCATTATGGCAACACCGAGGGTGGCAGCCGCTTCGCCGCGCTGGACCAGATCAACCGCGGCAACATCGACAAGCTCAAGGTGGCCTGGACCTACCGCACCGGCGATATCGCCATCAGCGACGGCAACGGCGCCGAAGACCAGCTGACCCCGTTGCAGATCGGCAACAAGGTGTTCATCTGCACCCCGCACAACAACCTGATCGCTCTCGATGCCGATAGCGGCAAAGAGCTGTGGCGCAACGATATCAACGCCCAGTCCAAGGTCTGGCAGCGTTGCCGTGGCCTGGCCTACTTCGATGCAAGCCAGCCGATCGTGCAGCCGACCCAGCCGAACAGCATCCCGGTGATCGCGGCCAGTGTTCCCGCCGGTGCCGCCTGCGAGCGTCGCCTGCTGACCAACACCATCGACGGCCGCCTGATCGCGGTGGACGCCGATACCGGCGCCTTCTGCGAAGGCTTCGGCAACAAGGGCCAGGTCGATCTGAAGGCCGGCCTGGGCGATGTCCCGGACTCCTACTACCAGCTGTCCTCGGCACCGCTGATGGCCGGGACCACCGTGGTGGTTGGCGGACGTGTCGCCGATAACGTGCAGACCGACATGCCCGGCGGCGTGATCCGCGGCTTCGACGTGATCACCGGCGCCATGCGCTGGGCCTTCGACCCGGGCAACCCGGAGGACAAGCAGGCCCCGGCCGACGGCAAGACCTATGTGCGCAGCACGCCGAACAGCTGGGCACCGATGTCCTACGACGCGGCGATGAACACCGTGTTCCTGCCGATGGGCAGTTCGTCCACCGACCTCTACGGTGCCGAACGCACCCAGTTGAACCACAAATACGGCGCCTCCGTGGTCGCCCTCGACGCCAGCACCGGTGCCGAGAAGTGGGTCTACCAGACCGTGCACAACGACCTCTGGGACTTCGACCTGCCGATGCAGCCGAGCCTGATCGACTTCACCAAGGACGACGGCAGCCAGGTTCCGGCCGTGGTCATCGGCACCAAGGCCGGGCAGATCTACGTGCTCGACCGCGCCACCGGCCAGCCGCTGACCAAGGTCGAGGAAGTCCCGGTGAAAACCGCCGACATTCCTGGCGAGCAGTACTCCAAGACCCAGCCACGCTCCGTGGGCATGCCGCAGATCGGCGCGCAGACCCTGACCGAGTCGGACATGTGGGGCGCCACCCCGTATGACCAGCTGCTGTGCCGCATCGACTTCAAGAAGATGCGCTACGACGGCCTGTACACGGCGCCGGGCACCGACCTGTCGCTGAGCTTCCCGGGTTCGCTGGGCGGCATGAACTGGGGCAGCCTGTCGACCGACCCGGTCAATGGCTTGATCTTCGTCAACGACATGCGCCTGGGCCTGTGGATCCAGATGATCCCGTCGGCCAACAAGGGCCAGGCGGCGGGCGGCGGTGAAGCGCTGAACACCGGCATGGGCGCGGTACCACTGAAAGGCACGCCGTATGCGGTGAACAAGAACCGCTTCCTGTCGGTTGCCGGCATTCCGTGCCAGGCCCCGCCCTACGGCACCCTGACCGCCATCGACATGAAGACCCGCCAGGTTGCCTGGCAAGTACCGGTCGGCACCGTCGAGGACACCGGCCCGCTGGGTATCCGCATGCACCTGCCGCTGCCGATCGGCCTGCCGACCCTTGGCGGCACCCTGTCGACCCAGGGCGGCCTGGTGTTCATCGCCGGCACCCAGGACTTCTACCTGCGCGCCTTCGATAGCGGCAACGGCAAGGAAATCTGGAAAGCCCGCCTGCCCGTCGGCAGCCAGGGTGGCCCGATGACCTATGTGTCGCCGAAAACCGGCAAGCAGTACGTGGTCATCACCGCTGGCGGCGCACGCCAGTCCACCGACCGCGGCGACTACGTGATCGCCTACGCCCTGCCTTGACCCTCTCCAGCGCCCGCCGTCGCGGCGGGCGCTCGCGTTATCCCGGAACTACCGATATGTCTTCTTCCCCGCGTTACCTTCCCGTCGCTCTGCTGGGCGCTTGCCTGCTGCCCTCGTTCGCCTTCGCCGATTCGACCCTGACCGGCGACTGGGGCGGCCTGCGCAGCCAGATGGACGCCGACGGCATCCGCTTTACCGGCGACTACAGCGGCGAGAGCGTCTACAACACCCACGGCGGCCTCAAGCGTTCGGCGCGCTACTCGCAGAACCTCAAGCTCGGCGTGCGTTTCGACCTGGACAAGCTGCTCCAGGCCGAGAATGCCGGCGTGGTGCAACTGACCATCAACGACCGCCGCGGCAACGACGGCTCCGGCGACCTGGTCGGTAACCGCCTGCCGTTGCAGGAAAACTACGGTGGCCTGTACACCCGCCTGACCGAACTGAGCTACGAACGCACGCTGTTCACCCCGGACCTGGACGTCAAGCTCGGCTACATGGCCATGGGCAATGACCTCGGCGGGCTCGACAGCGGCATCCTGTGCAACTTCATGAACGCCGGCTTTTGCGGGCATCCGCTGAACATGTCCGGTGGCAGCGGCTGGACCAACTACCCCAATGCACGCCTTGGCGTGCGGGTGAAGTACAGCTTCGATCCGGCCTGGCAACTGCGTGTCGCGGCCTTTGCCGTGGACCCGGAAAGCAACGGCAACTCCAGCCGCGCCTGGAACATCACGCCCAAGCACAAGACCGGCACCGTGGTGCCGGTGGAGCTGGTGTACAAGAAGCTCGATGGCCTGCCGGGCGAGTACAAGGTCGGCTGGTACTACGACAGCTCCGATGCCAAGCGTATCGGCAGCGACGAGGAAGTCGCCGGGCGTGGTGGGCACTACGTGCTGCTGGACCAGGCGGTATGGCAGGCACCTGATCTCAAGGGCCAGACCCTGCATGTGTTCGGCCAGGCTGCCGCAGCCAGCTCGGCGGCGTCGCCGTTCAGCAAGTGGTACAGCACCGGCGTGGTGCTCAAGCAGCCGTTCGCCAGCCGGCCGAACGATACCCTGGCGCTTGGCTTCGGCCGGGCCGTGCCGAACCCGCGCAGCCGCGAGGTCCAGGAGCAGAATGCGCTGGCCAATGGTGAAGACTTCCCGAGCCTGGGCAATGCCGAGCGCCTGATCGAGCTGAGCTATGGCTACCAGGCGACGCCCTGGCTGACCCTGCGCCCGGATGTGCAATACATCATGGAGCCGGGGGCGTTCTCCGGCGCTGATATCGATAACGCGCTGGTGGTGGGCTTGCAGGTGAAGGCAGCCCTATAACCCGTGATCTTGCCGATGGCCCGCGATGAGGCCATCGGCAGCATCCTCGCCGCACCGAGCCACCTGCCCGGCCCGATCGTCTACAGTTGCCTGAAGCCCACGCCCCGCGAGCCCTCATGGCAATCCACAAACTGGCCCGAACCCATCCGCGCCTTTCCGCCGCTGCCGTCCTCGGTGTGCTCGGCGGCCTGCTCCTTCCTGCCGGCGACACGATCCAGCACATCCTCGCCGGATGGAACATCGCCCTATGGATCTACCTTGCCCTGATCCTGCAACTGACCTTCAAGGCCGGCGCCGACAAGGTCCGACGCATCGCCGAGGAAGAGGACGAGAACGCCGCGCTGGTGCTCTTCGTGGTCAGCATCGCCGCCGTTGCCAGCCTGGCCGCGGTAACCCTGCAACTGGCCGGCAGCAAGGACCTGCAAGGCCAGGCGCGGCTGCTGCACTACGCCTGGACCGGCTTGACCGTGGCCGGCTCCTGGCTGTTGATCGGTACCATCTTCAGCCTGCATTACGCGCGGCTGTTCTATACCGGCGCCGGCAAGGAGCCGCTGCTGCGCTTTCCCGACGGCGAGCTGCGGCCCGACTTCTGGGATTTCCACTACTTCTCGTTCACCATCAGCGTGGCCGTGCAGACCTCCGACGTGGGCATTGGCGGCAAGCGCATGCGCCGGGTGGTGCTCCTGCACTCGCTGATCGGCTTCCTGTTCAACACGGCGATCCTCGGTTTCACCGTGAACATCGCCGCCGGCCTGTTGAGCTGAAGCCCGGCGCTTGCCGCCGGTCGGAAAACATGGATCCACTGTGCGTCGACATTACGTCGCGCAACCCGGCAAACCGCGCCGCGAGTGGCGAAAAAAACGTTTGCGCAAATCCCCGGGGCGACCAGGGAATGTGACCACCGTCATGGAACGGTAAAAAGCATCGGGAATTATTGCTTTTCACCCAAAGCAATACTGCTATGGTTAGCCTCTGGCCGGAAAAGGCCTACAACTTTGGTCGAATTCATTCAGGGTTATCGTCGCGCGATACAAGGAGGCCTGCATGAACAAGTTAACCTTTCCCGGCGCGTGCCAGATGATGCGCTGGCATTTTCACCCGCTGGGCTTCGAAGCGAGCATGGATGCGCCGCGCAGCATGGTCGCGCGGTTGTTCGACCGGGCCACCGGTGAAACCCTGCTGGCCATCGCCGGCATCCCCTGCTCCACCGTCATGGCCGCTCACGATGTCGAGCGGATCATCGAAGCGGTGGAAGACGAACTGGAAGCGTTCCAGCCGTCCTGCGCCCTCAAGCGCTCGGCCTGATTCCCGCGCATCAGGCCTCAGGCCCCTGCCTGGGCCACCCGCACCTTCTCTATGTTTTTGAGAAAAGCCTCGGCCGGCATCGGCTGGCCGAGCAGGTAACCCTGCAGCGAATCGCAGCCCAGGCGGGTGAGGAAATCCTGCTGGCGGTCGGTTTCCACCCCTTCGGCAACGATGCGCAGGCCCAGCGCCTGGCCCAGGGCGACGATCGCCGAAACGATCGCCGCGTCGTCGCTGTCCTGCTCCAGATCGCGGACGAAGCCGCGATCGATCTTCAGTTCGTTGGCCGGCAGGCGCTTGAGGTACATCAAGCTCGAATAGCCGGTACCGAAGTCGTCGATGGACAGATCCACCCCCATGTCCGACAGGCGTTGCAGCACATGCAGGCTGGCATCGGCATCGTGCATGGCGGTGGTTTCGGTGATTTCCAGGGTCAGGCTGTTGGGCGCCAGGTCATTGCGCTGCAGTGCTGCGGCGACGCTGTCCACCAGCCCGGCGTGGCAGAACTGGATGGCCGACAGGTTGACCGCGATGCGCCAGTCGGTGAAGCCCTGGTCGACCCACTCGCGCATCTGCCGGCACGCTTCCTCCAGCACCCACTCGCCGATGGGAATGATCAGGCCGGTCTTTTCCGCCAGGGTGATGAAGCGGTCCGGCAACAGCAGGCCGTGCAGCGGGTGCTCCCAGCGCACCAGGGCCTCGGCGCCGACCGGGTGGCGGCCGATGGCGTCGTACTTGGGCTGGTAGAACAGGCGGAACTGCTTTTCCTCCACCGCCGTGCGCAGGTCCTGAAGCAACTGCAGTTGCAGGCGCGCGTTGCTGTTCATCGACACGTCGAAGAAGCTGTAGCCATTCTTCCCGGCGCTCTTGGCGTGGTACATGGCCGCGTCGGCGTTGCGCAGCAGTTCGTGCTGGTCGGCACCGTTGCCGGGATACAGGACGATGCCGATGCTCGCCGAGATCTGCAGGTTCTGCTCGGCCACGCGGAACGCCCGGGACACCAGGTTGACCTGCTTGGCGGCCACGTTGACGGCGTCGTCCGGGTCGTCCAGTTCCACCAGCAGGACGAACTCGTCACCGCCGATCCGCGCCAGGGTGTCCTGGCTGTGCAGGTGGCCACGCAAGCGCACGGCCACTTCCTTGAGCAACTGGTCGCCGGTGTGATGGCCAAAGGCGTCGTTGACCGGCTTGAAGCCGTCCAGGTCGATGAACATCAGGGCGAACTGGCCCCCATGCTCGACGACCTTCTTCATGGCCTGGTCGATGCGGTCGGCCAGCAAGGTGCGGTTGGGCAATCCGGTGAGGGTATCGTGCAGGGCCAGTTGGGTCAGTTCCTGGTTGGCCAGGGTCAGGGAGCGCGCAAGCTCCGCGGTGCGGGCTTCCAGGCGCGCGTCGAGCACCGAGGTGAGCAGCGCCACCGACAGCACGGCAAGGGTGGTGATCAGCACCAGGTAGTCCAGCCCGTCGCCATTGAAGCCGGTTTCGAAGGCGCCGCAGAAACTGCCTTCGGGGAAATTGGCCGCGGCCATGCCGGTGTAGTGCATGCCGACGATGGCAATTCCCATCACTACCGCCGCGCCGCCACGTACCTGACGCACGTACGGGGTGTTGCGGCGCAGGCGGAAGGCGATCCACAGCGCCGCCATCGACGCGCCGACCGCAATCAGCAGGGACAGGCCGAACAGCAGCGGGTCGTACTGGATGCCCGGCTGCATGCGCATCGCCGCCATGCCGGTGTAGTGCATGCACGCGATACCGGCGCCCATGATCACGGCGCCCAGCAGAAGCATGTGCAGCGGCAGGCTGCGCTGGCTGACCAGCCACAGGGCGAAGCCCGAGGACAGGACGGCGATGACCAGCGACAGCAAGGTCAGGGTGACGTCGTAGCCCAGCTGGATCGGCAGGCTGAAGGCGAGCATGCCGATGAAGTGCATCGACCAGACGCCCATCCCCATGGCCATGGCACCACCAGCCATCCACAGGTACACCGCACGGCCCTTGGCGGTAGCCAGGCGCCCGGTCAGGTCCAGGGCGGTATAGGACGCCAGGATCGCCACGCACAGGGAAATGATGACCAGGGAGGGGGAATAACTGCCGTTCAGCATCGAGCAATCCAGGACGGAAAAAAAGCGCGGGCAATGTGCCAGCGCAAAAATCCGATGATTGTACTCAAGCTTTTGGGAAACGCACGGAGTTTCAATGGTGACCGGATGAACTGAAGGCTGGACGCGGACCCTGTGGGAGCGGGTTCACCCGCGATTACGGGAGTGAATCCACCATCGCAATCGCGGGTGAACCCGCTCCCACAGGGTCCGCGTCGGCCAAGAGAAGGCGCTACTCCTGCGCCGCGGTCATCTGCCCATCCCACCCACCGCCCAGCGCGGCAATCAGCTGGACACTGGCCACCAGCCGGCCCTGCAGCAGGTTGAGTACGCTGCGCTCGTTGCTCAGCGCCGTGGTCTGCACATTCACCACGTCCAGGTAGCCGATCAGCCCGGCCTTGTACTGGTTCTCGGTCAGGCGCAGGGATTCGCGCGCCGATTCCAGCGCTTCCTGACGCACCACCGCCTCATCGCCATACACCTTGAGCTGCACCAGGTAGTTTTCCACCTCGCGGAAACCATCCAGCACGGTCTGGCGGTACTGCGCCACGGTCTGGTCGTACACCGCTTCGGTACGGTCTACCTCGGCCGAGCGCTTGCCGGCGTCGAACAGGGTCATGGCCAGGCTCGGCCCTACCGACCAGAAGCGGTTGGGCAGGCTGATCCAGTTGCTGAAACTGCTACTGCTGTAGCCGCCGTTCATGCTCAGGCTCAAATCCGGGAAATAAGCGGCCCGGGCCACGCCGATATTGGCGTTGGCGGCCATCACGTTGCGCTCGGCGGCGGCGATATCGGGACGGCGCTCCAGCAACTGCGACGGCAGCGACAGCGGAATCTGCGGCAGGGCCGGAATAGTATCGGTGGCGGCCAGGGAAAACTCCGCCGGCACCTTGCCCAGCAACACGGCGATGGCGTTCTCGTACTGCGCACGCTGCCAGACCAGATCCACAAGGTCGGCCTCGGTGGTCTTGAGCTGGGTTTGCGCCTGGGCGACCGCGTCCTTGCCGGACACCCCGGCCTGGTACTGGTTCTGGGTCATCTTCAGCGAACGCTGGTACGCCGCCAGGGTCGCTTCGAGCAAGCGCTTCTGCTGGTCGATCACCCGCAGTTGCAGGTAGTTCTGCACCAATTCCGACTGCTGGCTCAGGCGGATCGAGGCCATTTCGGCGAAGCTTGCCTCGGCGCTGGCCTCGTTGGCGTTGAGCCCCTCGCGCAGCTTGCCCCACAGGTCGATTTCCCAGCTCACCCCCAGTTGCGCGCTGTAGGTGTCGCGGATCCCGCTGCTGTTGTTGCTCAGGCTGGAGCTCGAACTCCCGGTGCCCTGGCTCGAACGGGTCTTGCTGGCGCTGAGATCGAGGCTGGGGAACAGCGAGGCCCGCGAGCTGCGCACCAGGGCCTGGGCCTGGCGGTACTGGGCCTCGTACTGGCGCACGGTCTGGTTGTTGGCATTGAGTTCGGCGACCAGCGCGTTGAGTTGCACATCGCCATACAGCTCCCACCAGGCTCCACGGGCCAGGGTGTCGGACGGCGTAGCCTGGGTCCAGCCCTCGGCATGCTTGAACGGCACGTCGGTGTGCATGGCCGGGCGATGGTAATCCGGGCTCAGGGTGCAGGCGCTGAGCATCGCCACGCACAGGCCGGCCGCCAGCAGGCGCGAGCCACGGGCCCCGAGCAGGCGCATCAGCGAAGAATCGGAAAGAAGCAGGCGTTGGCTCATAGCGGGGTTTCCAAAGCGGCATCGGTGCGCACGCCGCGCCAGCGGTTGAAGCGGTGGCGGGCGCGGTCCAGGTAGAGGTAGACCACCGGGGTGGTGTAGAGCGTGAGGACCTGGCTGAAAACCAGGCCGCCGATGATGGTCAGGCCCAATGGCTGGCGCATTTCCGAGCCCTCGGCATTGCCCAGCAGCAACGGCAGGGCACCGAGGATCGCCGCCAGGGTGGTCATCAGGATCGGCCGCAGGCGCAGCAGGCAGGCGCGGCGGATCGATTCTTCGGGGTCCAGGCCCTCGTGGCGCTCGAGTTGCAAGGCCAGGTCGATCATCAGGATGGCGTTTTTCTTCACCACGCCGATCAGCAGGAACAGCCCCAGCAACGAGATCAGGCTGAACTCGCCACCGGTGACGTACAGGGTCAGCAAGGCGCCGACGCCCGCCGAGGGCAGGGTCGAGAGGATGGTCAACGGGTGAATGTAGCTTTCATAGAGAATGCCCAGCACCAGGTACACCAGCACCAGTGCGCCGAGGATCATCAGCGGCTGGCCCTGCTGGGTCTTGACGAAGGCATTGGCATTGCCGCCGAGCTTGGCGATGACGTCTTCGGGCAAACCGACCGCGGCCACCGCACGCTCCACCGCCGCCAGGGCTACGTCCGGGGTGTAGCCCTCAGCGATATCGAAGGAGATGTCCTCCGCGGCGAACTGCCCTTCGTGACTGACCCGGTCATCGGCCAGGGTGTTCTCGTAACGGGCGAAGGTGGACAAGGGCACCCGCGCGCCGTCGGCGGTGATCACCTGGACCTGCTCCAGGGTGCTCGGGTCCTGGGCGTACTTCGGGTTGATCTCCATCACCACCTGGTATTGGTTCAGGCTGTCGTAGATGGTCGAGATCTGCCGCTGGCTGTAGGCGTTGTTGAGCACGGCAGTGACCATGTTCATGTCGATGCCCAGGCGCTTGGCCTGGTCGCGGTCGACCACCAGGGTCACCTGCTGGGTGCCGCCGCCGTCGCGGGCGTCAATGGCAGTCAGTTCGGGCAGCGCACGCAGGGCCGCGACCACCTTCGGGTACCAGTTGCGCAATGCCCCCAGGTCACCGCTTTGCAGGGTGTAGAGGTACTGCGAGGTGGTCTGGTCGCGACCGCCTCCGCCCAGTTGCAGGTCCTGGTCGGCCTGGAGGAACAGGCGTCCGCCGGGCACCAGGGGCATTTCCTTGCGCAGGCGCTCGATCACCTGCTGGGCCGAAAGCTTGCGTTCCTTGATCGGCTTCAGGCGCACCAGGACCATCGCGTTGTTGGTGCCGCTGTTGCCGCCAATGAAACCGGCCACGCTCTGCACCGCCGGATCGGCGAGCAAGGCACGCCGGTAGATCTCCATCTTCGGCTGCATCACGCTGAACGACAGGCCGTCGTCACCGCGCACGAAGCCCATCAACTGGCCGGTGTCCTGCTGGGGCATCAAGGTCTTGGGCACCACCACGTACAGGGCGATATTCACCCCGATGGCGACGAACAGGCTGAGCAGGGTCAAGCGCCGATGACGCAGGGCCCAGCCGAGGCTGCGGTCGTAACCAGCGACCATGCGCTGGTTGACCCGCTCGCTCCAGCGTTGCAGGCGGGTCTGCCCCGCCGCAGGGTCATGGGGCTTGAGCCAGCGCGAGCAGAGCATCGGGGTCAGGGTCAGGGACACCACCAGGGAGACGATGATCGCCGCCGCCAGGGTGATGGAGAACTCGCGGAACAGCGCGTTGACGATGCCGCCCATGAACAGGATGGAGACGAACACCGCCACCAGCGAGACGTTCATCGACAGCAGGGTGAAGCCTACCTCGCGGGTTCCGAGATAGGCCGCGCGCAGGGGCGGCTGGCCGTCCTCGATATGCCGCGAAATGTTCTCCAGGACCACGATGGCATCGTCCACCACCAGGCCCGTGGCAAGGATCAGCGCCATCAGCGACAGGTTGTTCAAGGAAAAACCGCACAGGTACATGACCGCGAAGGTGCCCACCAGCGACACCGGCACCGCCAGGGTCGGGATCAGCGAGGCGCGGAAATTGCCGAGGAACAGGTACACCACCAGCACCACCAGGACCACGGCGATCAACAGGGTGTGCTCGGCTTCCTTGAGGGTCGCCTTGATCACCGGCGAGCGGTCCATGGCGATGTTCAGGGTAACGCTGGACGGCAGCAGCGATTGCAGGGCCGGCAGCTGTTCCTTGATCTGCGCCACGGTCTCGATGATGTTGGCGTTGGTCTGCCGGTTGATCACCAGCAGCACCGCTTCCTGGTCGTTGAAGAAGCCGCTGTTGTAGCGGTTCTCCACGCCGTCGCTGACCTTCGCCACATCGCTCAGGCGCAGCACCGAGCCGTCCTGGTAGCGGATCACCAGCGGTTCGTAGTCCTTGGCCTTTTCCAGCTGGTCGTTGGCCCGCACCTGCCAATTGCGCCCGGCGTCCTCGATAAAGCCCATGGGCCGGCGCTGGTTGGCCGCGGCCACGCTCTCGCGCACGTCTTCCAGGGCCAGGCCGTACTGGGCAAGCATCTTCGGCTGCAGCTCGATGCGCACCGCCGGCAGCGAGCTGCCGCCGATCTGCACCTCCCCTACCCCGGCCACCTGCGACAGGCTCTGCGACAGGATGGTCGAGGCCAGGTCGTAGAGCTGGCCCTTCTGCAACACGTCGGAGGTCAGCGACAGCACCATGATCGGTGCTTGCGACGGGTTGATCTTCTTGTAGGTGGGCATGCTTTTCATGCCGCTGGGCAGCAGGTTGCGCGCGGCATTGATGGCCGCCTGCACTTCCCGCGCGGCGCCGTCGATATCGCGGTCCAGGTCGAAGCCGAGAATGACCCGGGTCGAGCCCTGGCTGGAGCTGCTGGTCAGGGTAGTGACCCCGGCGATGGTGCCCAGCTTGCGCTCCAGCGGCGTGGCCACGGTCGCCGCCATCACCTCGGGGCTGGCGCCCGGGAGGCTGGCCGAGACCACGATCACCGGAAAGTCCATCTTCGGCAACGGCGCCACTGGCAACAGGCCGAAGCTCACCGCACCGAGGAGCATGATCGCCAGGCTCAGGAGCATAGTCGCCACCGGGCGACGGATGAAAGGCGCGGAGAGGTTCACGACAGGCTCCCGCTCATCACGGCCATGACGCTCATGCCTGCTCCCCGCTGGCCGCTGGCTGCGGCTTGAAGCGCCGCGCCAGGCGATCGAAGTACAGGTAGATCACCGGCGTGGTGAACAGGGTCAGGACCTGGCTCAGGGCCAGGCCACCGACCATCACCAGGCCCAGCGGTTGGCGCAGCTCGGCACCGGAACCGCTGGCGAGCATCAATGGCACCGCACCGAACAGCGCCGCCAGGGTGGTCATCAGGATCGGCCGGAAGCGCAGCAGCGCCGCCTGGTAGATGGCCTTCTGCGGCTCCATGCCCTGGTTGCGTTCGGCCTCCAGGGCGAAGTCGATCATCATGATCGCGTTCTTCTTGACGATGCCGATCAGCAGGATGATGCCGATGATGGCGATCATGCCCAGGTCGTTGCCGCTGAGGATCAGCGCGAGCAAGGCGCCCACCGCCGCCGAAGGCAGGGTCGAGAGGATGGTGACCGGATGGATGTAGCTCTCGTAGAGCACGCCAAGCACGATGTACATGGTTACCACGGCAGCGAGGATCAGCAGCAATGTGCTCGACAGCGAGGCCTGGAAGGCTTGCGCCGCGCCCTCGAAGCGGGTCTGCACGCCCAGCGGCATGCCGATGTCCTTCTGCACCTGCTCGATCAGTTGCACGCCCTCGCCCAGGGACACGCCCTCGGCCAGGTTGAACGACAGGGTCACCGCCGGGAACTGGCCGATATGGGAAATCGCCAGTTGCGCCTGGCGCTCCTCGACATGGGCCAGGGCCGACAGGCGCACCTGGCTGCCGGCGGTGGTCTTGACATAGATGCCGTCCAGCGCCTTGGGCCCGAGGGTGGCCGCGGCTTCGGCCTGGAGCACCACGCGGTACTGGCTGGCCTGGGTGTAGATGGTGGAGATCTGGCGCTGGCCGAAGGCGTCGTACAGGGCGTTGGTGATTTCCGAAACGGTCACCCCAAGGCGGCTGGCGGCGTCGCGGTCGATCACCAGGAACACCTGCAGGCCCTTGTCCTGCAGATCGCTGGCGACGTCGGTCAGTTGCGGGTATTGCTGCAGGCCATGCACCAGCTTGCCGCTCCAGTGCGAAAGCAGCTCGGCATCCGGCGACGACAGGCTGAACTGGTACTGGGTACGGCTGACCCGGTCCTCGATGCTCAGGTCCTGCACCGGCTGCATGAACAGGCGGATGCCGCTGAGGCGGTCGACCTGCGGTTGCAGGCGGGCGATCACCTGGGCGGCGGTCAGGTCACGCTCGCCGTGGGGCTTGAGGTTGATCAGGAAGCGCCCGCTGTTGAGCGTGGCGTTGTCCCCATCGACGCCGATATAGGACGACAGGCTGTCCACGGCCGGGTCCTCGAGGATCAGTGCCGCCAGTTCCTGCTGGCGCTGGCTCATGGCGGCGAAGGACGTGGCCTGCGGCGCCTCGGAAATGCCCTGGATCACCCCGGTGTCCTGCACCGGGAAGAAACCCTTGGGCACGGCGATATACAGCAGCACGGTCAGGCCCAGGGTCGCCACCGCCACCAGCAGGGTCAGCGGCTGGTGCCTGAGCACCCATTGCAGGCCACGGCCGTAATGCTCGATCAGCCAATCGATCCAGGCGCCGCTGGCCCGGTAGAAGCGGCTCTGCTCCTGCTCCTTGGGTTCACGCTTGAGCAGGCGCGCGCACATCATCGGGGTCAGGGTCAGGGATACCACCAGGGAAATCAGGATCGCCACCGCCAGGGTAATGGCGAACTCGCGGAACAGCCGCCCCACCACATCGGCCATGAACAGCAGCGGGATCAGCACCGCGATCAGCGAGAACGTCAGCGAGATCAGGGTGAAGCCGATCTGCCGCGCGCCCTTGAGCGCGGCCTGCAGGGGCGTCTCGCCTTCCTCGATGTGGCGGGCGATGTTCTCCAGCATGACGATGGCGTCGTCCACCACGAAACCGGTGGCGATGGTCAGGGCCATCAGGGTCAGGTTGTTGATGGAGAAGCCGGCCAGGTACATGACGCCGAAGGTGCCGATCAGCGACAGCGGCACGGCGATGGACGGAATCAGGGTGGCGCTGACGCGGCGCAGGAACAGGAAGGTCACCATCACCACCAGGGCGATGGCGAACAGCAGTTCGTGCTGCACGTCGCGCACCGAGGCGCGGATGGTCTGGGTGCGGTCGGTGAGCACGCTGACGTCCAGGCCGGCCGGGAGGTTGTCGGTGATTTCCGGGAGCATGGTCTTGATCCGGTCCACCACCTCGATCACGTTGGCCCCCGGCTGGCGCTGGATATTCACCAGCACCGCCTGGTTCTGGTTGGCCCAGGCGGCCAGGCGCTCGTTTTCGGCACCATCGACGATCTCGGCGACATCCTTCAGGCGCAGCGGCGCGCCGTTGTTATAGGCGAGGATCAGGTTGGCGTATTCCTCGGGAGAGCGCAGCTGGTCGTTGGCGTCCAGCATCGACACCCGGGTCGGGCCATCGAAGTTGCCCTTGGGCTGGTTGACGTTGGACGCGCCGATCAGGGTACGCACGTCGGCCAGGTTCAGCCCTGCTGCCGCGAGGGCGTCGGGGTTGACCTTGATCCGCACCGCCTGGCGCTGGCCACCGGCGATACTGACCATGCCGACGCCGCTGATCTGGGCGATCTTCTGCGCCATGCGCGTATCGACCAGGTCGTTGAGCTTGGGCAGCGGCATGGTCTTCGATGAAATCGCCAGGGTCAGCACCGGGGTATCGGCCGGGTTGACCTTGTTGTACACCGGCGGCGCCGGCAGATCGCTGGGCAGCAGGTTGCTGGCGGCGTTGATCGCCGCCTGTACCTGCTGCTCGGCGACGTCCATGTTCATTTCCAGGCTGAAGCGCAGGGTCAGCACCGAGGCGCCGCCGGAGCTGGTCGAGGCCATCTGCTCCAGGCCCGGCATCTGCCCGAACTGGCGTTCCAGCGGGGCGGTCACCGCGCTGGTCATCACCTGCGGGCTGGCGCCGGGGTACAGGGTCATGACCCGGATGGTCGGGTAATCGACCTGGGGCAGCGCCGCCACCGGCAGCAGCTTGTAGGCGATCAGGCCGGCCAGGACGATGGCCAGCATGCTCAGGGTGGTGGCGACCGGGCGGAGAATGAACAGGCGCGAAAGGTTCATGCGCCGGCCTTGCCGCTGGATGCCGGGGCTTCGGAGACCTCGGGCTTGTCCTGGCCTTGCAGGTGCTGGCCGGGAGTGGTCGGGACCTTGGCCGGGTCGTCCACCACATCGACCTTGGTGCCATCGCGCAGGCGGTCGGTGCCTTCCAGCACTACCCGCTCGCCCTTGGCCAGGCCTTCCTTGACCACGGTGCGTTCACCATCGCTGGCGCCGACCTTGAGGTTGCGGATATGCACCTTGTTCTCGTCGTCGATGACATAGACGAAGGTGCCGTTGCTGCCGAACTGGATCGCCGCCGCCGGCGCCAGCACCACGTCCTTGAGGGTGTCGGCCAGCAGCCGGGCGTTGACGAACTGGTTGGGGAACAGGGCCTCGTCGCGGTTTTCGAAGCGCGCCTTGAACTTGAGGGTACCGGTGGTGATGTCGATCTGGTTATCGATGCTCGCCAGCACGCCGGTGGCCTGCTGGCGCGTGTCGCCACGGTCCCAGGCCTCCACCGGCAGCGGCGTACCGGTACGGAAGCGGGCCAGCACGGTGTCCAGCTCGTTTTCCGGCAGGGTGAAGGCGACGGTGATCGGCTGGGTCTGGGTGATCACCACCAGGGCGGTGGTGTCGTTGGCCGCCACCAGGTTGCCGAGGTCGAGCTGGCGCAGGCCGAGACGGCCGGAGATCGGGGCGCGGATCTTGGTGAAGTCGAGATTGAGCCTGGCGTCGCCCACCGCGGCCTGGTTGGTCTTGATCGTGCCTTCGTACTGCGCGACCAGCGCGGCCTGGGTGTCGAGGGTCTGCTTGGCGATGCTGTCCTCGGCATACAGGCCCTTGTAGCGGGCCAGGTCGATCTGCGCGTTCTTCAGTTGCGCCTGGTTCTGCGCCAGGGTGCCCTCGGCCTGCTGCAGGGCGATCTGGTAGCTGCGCGGGTCGATCTCGGCGAGCAGGTCGCCGGCCTTCACCTGCTGGCCTTCCTTGAAGTAGACCTTGACCAGTTCCCCCGCCACCCGGCTGCGCACATTGACCGTGTTGGTCGCGGTCACGGTCCCCAGCGCCTTGTAATAGACCGGGAAGTCGCCAACCGTGGCCGCGGCCACCCGCACCGGAACGCTGGCAGTGGACGAGCCGAAGCCCGGGCGGCCGCCGCCGACCCCGGCCATGGCGCCGCGGCGACCACCGGCATTGCCTTTGGCTTCGCCCTGGGCGGCCGGCGTGGTGTGGGACTGTGCGCTGGGCCAGAGCCACCAGCACAGGCCGGCGATGACCAGCAGGATCAACAGGCTCAGGAGCCAGCGGCGGGAGGAACGGGAGGAAGATTGCATCGGGTTCTCGACCATGAGTACGCAGGAAACTTTGAAGGAGGCTGAACGATAAGCACTCCAAGCGTTTTAGCAAAGCGCCTTTACCGGCAATTTACCGATAACTGACGTTGCCAAGTTTCTGAACTTTAAATAAAAACGGCCTGGACTAAGCCAGGCCGTTTCAGGGTGTTGCAGGATCGTCGTGCCGCTTGCCTTACTTCAGGACCGCCAGGGCCGCGTCGTAGTTCGGCTCTTCGGCGATTTCGCCCACCAGCTCGGCGTGCAGGACCTTGTCGTTCTCGTCCAGGACCACTACCGCACGGGCAGCCAGGCCGGCCAGTGGGCCGTCGGCGATGGCCACGCCGTAGTTCTCGAGGAACTCGCGGCCGCGCAGGGTCGACAGGTTCTGCACGTTGCTCAGGCCTTCGGCGCCGCAGAAGCGGGCCTGGGCGAACGGCAGGTCGGCGGAAATGCACAGCACCACGGTATTGGCGATGTCGTTGGCCTGGGCATTGAACTTGCGCACCGAGGTGGCGCAGGTTGGCGTATCGACGCTCGGGAAGATGTTCAGCACCTTGCGCTTGCCGGCGTAGTCCTTCAGCGACTTGTCGGCCAGGCCTTCTCCAACCAGGGAGAACGCAGGCGCCTGGGCGCCGGCCTTCGGCAGTTCGCCTTTGACCTGAACCGGATTGCCTTTGAGAGTCACTTGAGCCATGAGCGGAGTCCTTATGCGGGGTTGAAAAGACCCAGAGTTAAGCACGAAAGTGCGCCGGCACCTATGGGGCAATGCAAATTGTTGAATTGTCGGACGTTTCTTGTGGACAATCTGCCGATTTAAAGCCGAACAATCATGCCCGCCTTGATTGGCCCCTGTGGGAGCGGGTTCACCCGCGATTACGTTGGTGAATTCACTGACGTAATCGCGGGTGAACCCGCTCCCACAGGGTTTCGCGTTAGGGCAGCAGCGAATAGACGACGGAAGACAGCGCCACCAGGCCGACAACCACAACAAACACATTCGACGCCTTGCCGCTGTACTTGCGCATCGCCGGGACCTTGCGGATGGCGTACATCGGCATCAGGAACAGGATCGCCGCGATCACCGGGCCGCCCAGGGCTTCGATCATGCCGAGGATGCTCGGGTTGAGGGTGGCGACGATCCAGCACACCACCAGCATCAGCGCGGCGGTCACCCGGTCCAGGGTCTTGGCCGCAGGTCGCTTGCCGGTCTTGAGGATGATGCCTTTCAGGCCCTCGCTGGCGCCGATGTAGTGCCCCAGGAACGACTTGGCAATGGCCACGAAAGCGATCAGCGGCGCGGCGAAGGCGATGGTCGGGTTGCTGAAGTGGTTGGCCAGGTACGACAGGATCGACAGGTTCTGCGCCTTGGCCTCGGCCAGTTGCGCCGGGGACAGGGTCAGCACGCAGCTGAACACGAAGAACATCACCATCGCCACCATCAGCAGGTGGGCACGGGCCAGGATCTGCCCGCTGCGCTCGTCGGCATGGGCACCGTAGCGGCGCTTCTGGTCGACAGCGAAGGCCGAGATGATCGGCGAATGGTTGAAGGAGAAGACCATGACCGGGATCGCCAGCCACAGGGTGTGCAGGAAGGCGCCGCCACTCGGCACATCGCCGGCGGTGCTGAGGATGCCGCCGTTCCAGTGCGGAACCAGGAACACCGCGAGGAACGCCAGGGCGACGATGAACGGGTAGACCAGCAGGCTCATGGCCTTGACCGTGGCCTGCTCGCCGCAGCGTACGATGGCCAGCAGGCCGAGGATCAGCACGAACGACAGCAGCGCCCGCGGAGGCGGCTGGATATGCAGCTGGTGCTCCATGAAGCTGCCGACGGTGTTGGTCAGGGCCACCGAGTAGATCAGCAGGATCGGGAAGATGGCGAGGAAGTAGAGCACGGTGATCATCGCACCGGCACTCAGGCCGAAGTGCTCTTCCACCACTTCGGTGATATCGCCGCCGTTGCGTCCGGACAGGACGAAGCGGGTCAGGCCGCGGTGGGCGTAGTAGGTCATCGGGAAGGCCAGCAGCGCCAGGATCAGCAGCGGCCAGAAGCCGCCGAGGCCGGCGTTGATCGGCAGGAACAGGGTGCCGGCGCCGATCGCGGTGCCGAACAGGCCAAGCATCCAGGTGGTGTCATGACGGTCCCAGCGCGCAAGGCTCGCGGCCGGGGTGGATTCGAAGCGTTGTTCAACGCTCGGGGACTGCTCGTTCATTCCGGGTGAAGCTCCACTCGCAAGACTGCAACAGCGCCGCAAGTGGCTGAATAGACGCCTCAGCACACCCCGGCCATAAAAGAGGGGCGCGATTGTGCGCTGAAAGGTTGCACTTGCAAAGCCCTGTCCGAGGAATGGTTGCACCTTTGCGGTGCATAGACAGCAGGATTTTGAGGTGTTGCTGATGGCCTCATCGCTGGCAAGCCAGCTCCCACAGAGACCGCGTGCGCCGCGGATCCTGTGGGAGCTGGCTTGCCAGCGATAGGGCCCTCAAGACTTACTGAACCGCAGCGATCGCCTCCGCCACCTGCTGCAGGTTGTCAGGGCGCAACCCCGACATGCACACCCGGCCGCTGTCAATCAGGTATACGCCGAACTCGTCGCGCAGACGGCGCACCTGGGCCACGCTCAGGCCGGTGTAGCTGAACATGCCGCGCTGGCTGAGGAAGAACGAGAAGTCCTGACCCGGCAACAACACCGCCAGCGCATCCACCAGGCCCTGGCGCATCTCCAGGATACGCAGGCGCATCTGCTCGACTTCCGCTGCCCATTGGGCATTCAACCCGGCATCGTTCAATACCGTGGCCACCAGTTGCGCACCGAAGGTGGGCGGGCTGGAGTAGTTGCGGCGTACGGTGGCCTTGAGCTGGCCGAGTACGCTGGCCTGGGTCTGGGCATCGTCGCAGACCACGGACAGCCCTCCTACCCGCTCGCCATACAGCGAGAAGATCTTCGAGAAGGAGTTGCTGACCAGGCACGCTACGCCGGCACGGGCGGCCTCGCGGATGGCGAAGGCGTCCTCGACCAGGCCTTCGCCGAAGCCCTGGTAGGCGATGTCGAGGAACGGGATCAACTCGCGCGCCTTGACCACTTCGATCACCTGCTGCCATTGGGCCTGGGTCAGGTCGACGCCGGTGGGGTTGTGGCAGCACGGGTGGAGCAGGACGATGCTGTTGGCCGGCAGGGTCTGCAGGGTAGCCAGCATGCCGTCGAAGTCGACGCCACGGGAGGCCTGGTCGAAGTACGGGTAGGTATTCACCTTGAACCCGGCACCTTCGAAGATGGCACGGTGGTTGTCCCAGGTCGGATCGCTGACCCATACCTGCGACTCGGGGAAATAGCGCTTGAGGAAGTCGGCACCGACCTTCAGCGCGCCGGAACCGCCGACCGTCTGCACGGTGGCGACGCGGCCGCTGGTCACCGCCGGGTGATCGGCGCCGAACAGCAGGTTCTGGATGGCCTGGCGGTACCCGGCCAGGCCTTCCATCGGCAGGTACAGGGAGGCTTCGTGGGGCTTGTCGGCCAGGCGCTTCTCCGCCTCGCCCACGGCTGCCAGTTGTGGCACCACGCCGGCCGCGTCGTAGTACAGGCCGATGCTCAGGTTGACCTTGTTGGCACGCGGATCGGTCTTGAAGGTCTCCATCAGCGACAGAATCGGGTCACCGGCATAGGCATCGACATGTTTGAACACAGCGCACAGCTCCTTGGGGCAGGATGAATCGAACAAAGTGTGTCGAGCATACCCGGACTCGCGGTGCAGGAACATGCCCTTGGTGCAAGGGTTTTGTGCATGAGTGCATGAATCGAAAAAACACCGCGGCCCGTGTGGGAGCGGGTTTACCCGCGATTGCAATGGTGAACTCACTAACGCAATCGCGGGTGAACCCGCTCCCACAGGGTCCGCGCTAGGCTAGGGATTGCAGTTGTGCCCATTCCTCCGCCGTCACGCCCACCCCTTCCCGCGCCGACTGCTCCCGCTCCCTGAACCGCCGCTCACCTGGCATCCGCGTCACCCCTGCCGCCTCCATCTGCCGCACCAGTTCCCGCGCCCGCGCGGCGAAGCGCTCGCCCTGGGCCAGGCGTGGATCGATGACGATGATCAATTGCCCGGTCCACGGCGTCTTCGCCCCTGGATGCCGCGACCAATCGAACTCGAAGGAGAAATTGCCGCCGGTCAGCGCCGCCGCCAGCAATTCGACCATCATCGACAATGCCGAGCCCTTGTGCCCGCCGAACGGCAGCAGCGCCCCGCCATCGAGAATCGCCGCCGGGTCCCGAGTGGGCCTGCCGTCGCGGTCAACGCCGATGCCCTCGGGCAGCAACTCGCCCTTGCGCGCGGCGATCTGCACATCGCCATGGGCCATGGCGCTGGTCGCCATGTCGAAGACAATCGGCGCCCCGCCCGCGCAGGGCGCGGCAAAGGCGATCGGGTTGGTGCCGAACAACGGCCGCCGCGCGCCCTCGGGCACCACGCAGGTCATGCTGTTGACCACGCTCAGGGCCACCAGCCCCTCTTCGGCGAACGGCTCGACGTCCGGCCACAAGGCGGCGAAATGGTGGGAATTATGGATTGCCAGTACCGCGATCCCGGCGCTGCGCGCCTTGTCCACCAGCAGTTCGCGGGCCGCAGCCAGTGCCGGCTGGGCAAACCCGCCAGCGGCATCGACACTCACATAACCGCTGGCCACATCGCTGACCACGGGCTCGGCCCGGCCATCGACCCAGCCGCTGGCCAGGGTAGAAAGATAACCGGGGATACGGAACACGCCATGGCTATGGGCACCATCACGCTGGGCACTGGCACAGTTGGTCGCGAGGGTGGCGGCCACCGTTTCACTGCAACCATGACGAACGAAGATGCGCTGCAACAGGTTCACCAGGTCGGCGAACGGAATCCGTGTGGCAGGTGCGGACATCTGAAGCTCCCTTGCTTGGAATTGGATTGGGATCGGCTACCCGTGGACTTTCTCCGGATGACCGCTATCTGTCAAAGTCTGTAGCAACCCTGATCACGCTGGAGGTGTACCCGCATGCAATGCCAAACCCTCGTTCTCGGTGCCGGAATCGTCGGCGTCAGTACCGCCCTGCACTTGCAGGCGCGCGGACGGCAAGTCGTGCTGATCGACCGCAACGAGCCCGGCAGCGGCACCAGCCATGGCAATGCCGGGCTGATCCAGCGCTCCAGCGTGACGCCCTACGCCTTTCCCCGCGACCTGAAAACCCTGGCTCGCTACAGCCTCAACCGCCAATCCGCGGTGCGCTACGACTGGCGCTACCTGCCACGGGTCGCGCCATGGCTGCTGCGTTACTGGCAGCAGTCCGCCCCTGCCCCGCTGGCCGACGCGACCCGGGCCATCCAGCCGTTGATGCAACGCTGCGTCAGCGAGCACGACCCGCTGATCGAAGCCGCCGGGGCCCAGGCGCTGGTCCGGACCGAGGGCTGGATCGAGCTGTACCGGGATCAAAGCGCCCTGGCCGCCGCCACCGCCGATGCCGCGAATCTCGGGCCCTACGGCCTGGCCTTCGACCTGCTCGACCGCCAGCAGCTGCATGCCCGGGAGCCCAGCCTGAGCCAGGCGGCCATAGGCGCCATCCACTGGCTCGATCCCAAGACCGTAAGCAATCCCGGTGCGCTGGTGCGCGCCTATGCACGCCTGTTCGTGCAGCGCGGCGGGCAGTTCATCCACGGCGATGCGCGCAGCCTGCGGCAGGTCGGGGGGGGCTGGCAGGTCAGCAGCCAGCGCGGGCCGATCGATGCCCGGGAGGTGGTCATTGCACTGGGCCCGCAGGCGGCCGAGGTGCTGAAGCCGCTGGGCTACGCCATTCCACTGGAAAGCAAGCGCGGCTATCACATGCACTTCCAGGTGCGTCCGGGCATGCCGCTCCGGCATTCGATCTGCGATGTCGAGGCCGGCTTCGTCATCGCGCCGATGGACCAGGGCATTCGCCTGACCACCGGCGTGGAGTTCGCCGCCAGCGACGATCCGGGCAATGAAATCCAGTTGAAGCGCTGCGAAGTGATCGCCCGCAGCCTGTTTCCGCTGGGCGAGCGGCTCGACAGACAGCCGTGGCTGGGGCGCCGCCCGTGCCTGCCGGACATGCGCCCGGTGATCGGCCCGGCGCCACGGCATGAAGGGCTGTGGTTCAACTTCGGGCATGCCCACCATGGCCTGACCCTGGGGCCGGTCACGGCAAGGCTGGTGGCGGAGATGATGTGTGGGGAAGTACCGTTTACCGACCCGGCGCCCTATAGCGCCGGGCGTTTCGGTTGAGATCAAAAGCGGTATGCGGATCCTGTGGGAGCGGGTTCACCCGCGATTACGATAGTGGAATCACCGACGTAATCGCGGGTAAACCCGCTCCCACAAGGTTCGTGTTTCAGTCTTCCAGCGGTTTCGGAGGTGGCAGCGGTTTTGCCGGCTTGGCCGGCTTGGCATCCGCCTTGCCCGCCTTGGCATCGGCGGCGGCTGGCGCCGCCTGGGGCTCCGGCTTGCTGATCGCCTTCTCTTCCGCCGGCAGCGCATCCACCGCCGCGAAGATCTTGCTCATATCCAGCGAACCGTCGTTGTCCAGCACGTGCTTGCTGCCGTCCTTGCCCACCAGGGTCACCTGGGTGCCGTTCTGCGCGCCGCGGCTGACCTGGCGGATCAAGGCCATGGTGGTCTGCTGTTCGAGGTTCTTGTCGTCACGCTTGCCGATCATCCCTGCCACGCTGTAGAGCACCAGGCCGCGCTCCTTGAAGCCGGCCTGGGTCGCCGGGTCCTTGAGTGATTCGTTGAGGCTTCGCAACAGCGGGTCGGCGCTGGTCGGGGCGATGACCACCAGCGGACGGGCCCGGCCCGCATCCAGATCCAGAGGGTTGTCATCGGCCAGCAGCGGACCGGCGATGGCCAGCAGGACGGCAAGGGTCAGGGACCGGACGAGCATGTGTTTCTCCTTCTTCATTCCTCGTAACAATGACTACAGACCTCAAGGAAAGATCCGAAGGTCGGAGCCTAAACGACTGCGCAGGGCAACTGCCCGGGACAAAGGTAACTTTCGGTTTCAGAAAGGTAATTTCTCACGTGCCGAAACGAAAAGTCCGACACGCCTAGACAGGAGGATAGTCGATGGCGGGAAGCTGCGCGGAAGATACCCTCGCAGCGAAAGATTCCTCTAGAACAACCCCATCTGCCGATCGATCAAGCCGGCGAAGTCATCACCGACGAAGGGCAATATCGCGTCCGCCACCGGCTGCAACTGACGGCTGAGGTAGTGATCGTAATCGATCGGACTGCGCCGGTTTTCCAGCGGTTCCGGCCCGCTGGTGGTGATCACGTAGCTGATCCAGCCGCCGCGCTGGTACTGCCGCGGCCGCCCCTGGCTGTCGTTGTATTCGTCCGCCAGCCGGGCGGCGCGGACATGCGGCGGGACGTTGCGCTGGTAGTCGTCCAGCGGGCGGCGCAGGCGCTTGCGGTAGATCAGCAATTCGTCCAGCTCGCCGGCCAGGGTGCGCTGCACGTAGTCGCGGACGAAATCGCGGTACGGCTCGCGCTGGAAAATCCTGCGGTACAGCGCCTGCTGGAACTCCCGGGCCAGCGGCGACCAATCGGTACGCACGCTTTCCAGGCCCTTGTAGACCATTTCCTCGCTGCCGTCGGCGCGCCTTACGAGGCCGGCGTAGCGCTTTTTGCTGCCCTCCTCGGCGCCGCGGATGGTCGGCATCAAAAAGCGCGTGTAATGGGTCTCGTATTGCAGTTCCAGGGCGCTTTCGAGCCCGTACTCATCGCGCAGGTGGTCGCGCCACCACTGGTTGACCCCTGCCACCAGCGCCTTGCCGATGCGGTCGGCGTCCTGCGGAGCGTGGGCGCTCTTGAGCCAGACGAAGGTGGAGTCGGTATCGCCATAGATCACTGTATAGCCCTGGGCCTCGATCAATTGCCGGGTGCGCTGCATGATCTGGTGCCCACGCAGGGTGATGGACGAGGCCAGCCGCGGATCGAAGAAGCGACAGCCGCTGGAGCCGAGCACGCCGTAGAAGGCGTTCATGATGATCTTCAAGGCCTGGGACAGCGGCGCGTTTCCTTCGCGCTTGGCCGCCTCGCGGTTTTGCCAGACCCGTTCGACGATGGCTGGCAGGCAGTGCCGGGTCCGCGAGAAACGCGCCTGGCGAAAGCCCGGCACCGAGTGCTCGTCGTTCGGCTCGCGCAGGCCTTCGATCAGGCCCACCGGGTCGATGAGGAAGGAACGGATGATCGATGGGTACAGGCTCTTGTAATCCAGAACCAGCACCGATTCGTACAGCCCGGGCCGCGAATCCATGACGAAGCCGCCAGGGCTGGCCTCGCCCTCGCGCCCGCCCAGGTTCGGCGCGACGAAGCCGAGGCGGTGCATCAGCGGGATATACAAATGGCAGAACGCGGCCACCGAGCCGCCGCTGCGGTCTGCGGGCAATCCGGTGACCGTGGCCCGTTCGAGCAGGAAGTCCATCAACCGGGTCTTGTCGAAGATTCGCGTGACCAGCTCGCAGTCCTTGAGGTTGTAGCGCGCCAGCGCCGGACGGTCCTCGGCGAACATGCGGTTGATCTCGTCCATGCGCTGGTAAGGGCTGTCGATGGCCTTGCCTTCGCCAAGCAGGGTCTGGGCCACGTTTTCCAGGCTGAAGGACGGGAAGCTCCAGGTTGCCGAGCGCAGCGCCTCGATACCGTCGATGATCAGCCGGCCGGCGGCGGCGGCGAAGAAATGCGTGCGGCTGCCGTGCTCGCGCCACTCCATCGGCTGCTTATCACGGCCCAGCAATAGCGGTACGTCCAGTTGCTTGCTGTGCTCGTGGAGCACACGCAGGTCGAACTGCACCAGGTTCCAGCCGATGATCGCGTCCGGATCATGTCGGGCCAGCCAGGCATTGAGGCTGTGCAGCAACTCGGCACGGGTCTCGCACCAGGCCAGGTCGAAATCCACCGTGCTGCCATCGCCGTTGGCCGGTCCCAGCATGTACACCTGCCTCTGGCCGCAGCCTTCAAGGGCGATGGAGTACAGTTCGCCACGCTCGCTGGTCTCGATATCCAGGGACACCAGTTTCAGGTGCGGGCGGTAACCGCTGGAGGGTTTGAGCTGGGCGTCCAGGTAAACGCCGTCGGCATCGACCTTGCCACTGAACGCTACCGGCGCAGTGATGAAGCGCTCCATCAAATAGCGCTCCGGCGGTCGGATATCGGCCTCCAGTACCTCGATACCGGCGCCGCGCAGGCGTTTTTCCAGCTGGATCGCCTGGCGTTGCTGGCGGCAGTAGAGGCCGTGGACCGGCTGGTGTTCGAAGTCCTGCAGGGCCAGCGGGCGCAGTTCCACGTCGCGCTCGCCGCGCAGCAGTTCGCGGGCGCGGGCCTCGTACTGCGCCGGGATGAAGGCCACCGAGGTCTGCAACGGCAGGCGCAACAGGCGCGGGCCGGCATCGGTGGCCAGCCAGAACTCCACCTGGGTGCCCTGGGGCGTGTCCCGCCAATGGCGGGTCAGGACAAAGCCCTGTTGTGGCTGCACCGGTCCTCCGGGAACGCTGATGATCGCTGACGCTACGCGGACCCTGTGGGAGCGGGTTTACCCGCGATGACGGTAGTGAATCCACCGACGCTATCGCGGGTAAACCCGCTCCCACAGGGTCCTGGTGTGCCAGACAAAAAATGGCAACGGATTCTACCCGACGCGACGGGTTTCGGCGCGCCCCTCATCCCGTTAGAATGCTCGGCCAGGAGCCCCTTCCCTCACTATGGACAGTGCCCGACCTCATGTATTGCGCCCCGCAGGACCAACCCCGTGCCAGTTGACCGCCCCCTGCTCTCCCTGTTGTGGCTGCTGCCGCTGACGGCACTGGCCGGCGACCCGGTTATCGACCCGCATGCCGACCTGCTTTACCGCCAGGCCCTGCCGCTGCTGGAAAAGGCCGAGGCACAGAGCAACGCGCTGCCGCTGGATGCCCTGCCCACCGATCGCGAACTGATCCGCAAGGTCCAGGCCCTGGACCAGACCCTGCAACCGGCCGTGGCCCTGCTGCAGCGCGCCGCGCTGTTGCAGCACCCGGTGGCCGAATACCGCCTGGCCCTGCATTACATCACCCACCTTCCCGCCGGGCAGATCGCCGCCGAAGCCTGCCCGTTGCTGCGCTCCAGCATCGCCCAGGGCTTTGCCCCGGCCGCGCTGGAAGTGGTCAACTGGTGTCCCGAGGTGCTGGAAGACAGCACCTATCGCCAGGCCCTGGAGCAGGTGTCGACACGCAGTTCGATGTATGCCGGCTACTACCCGCAACCCGCCGTGCGCCTGCTGTGCCTGCGCGAGCGGCCACAAGGCCTGGCCATGCAGTGGGGACGCCAGCGCGACTTCCAGGCCGAGGTCTATCGCCTGCTCGCCGGGCTGGACGCCAGCCAGCGCGTCACCTACGCGCACAAGGCCATGGAAATCAACGGCTGCCAGGCTGCGCAACACCAACTGGTCAGCCACCTGTAGCAGACAGCAAGATCGTTCAAGGCGCCCGGCCGGCGCTCTGGCATGCTGCGTGACCGTTCCTTGCCGTGTTGTCGCCCATGCCTGCATCCATCGCCCGTACTGCCTGTATCAAAGGCGCCATCGCCTGCCTGCCGCTGTCGCTGGCCGTCGCGCCCTGGGGACTGCTGGCCGGTTCCATGGCCATCGAAGCCAAGCTTACCCCGCTGCAAAGCCAGGGTTTGTCGGCGATCGTCTTCGCCGGAGCGGCGCAACTGGTGGCCATCGGCATGCTCAAGGGCGGCGCCAACCTGTTTTCCATACTGCTGACCACCTTGCTGCTGACCTCCCAGCACCTGCTCTATGGCCTGTCGATGCGCCCGGTACTGTCGGAGTTGCCGGCCCGCTGGCGCCTGACCCTGGGCTTCCTGCTCACCGACGAGTTCTTCGCCCTGGTCAGCCAGCATGACCGCCAGCAGTTCAACCGTTGGTACGCCTTTGGCGTCGGCTTCACCTTCTACCTGGCCTGGAACCTGTTCACCCTGGCCGGGATCATCCTTGGCCAAAGCATTCCGCACCTGGACCAACTGGGCCTGGACTTCTCCATCGCCGCCACCTTCGTCGCCCTGATCGCGCCCACGGTACGCAGCGTGCCGACGCTGGTCTGCGTGGCGGTCGCGCTGTTCTGCTCGGTGCTGTTCAGCTACTGGCACTGGGAAACCGCGCTGGTCGCCGCCGGGCTGCTGGGCATGGCCGCGGGCTTTATCTGCCAGAAACTATCCGGAGCACGCTGATGGTCTTCATCCTGATCCTGGCCATGGGCCTGCTGGTCTTCCTCAACCGCTACGCGTTTCTCGAACCGCGCCTGCCCCTGCGCCTGAGTTCCAACGCCCGGCAATTCCTCGGCTTCGCCGTACCCGGGATGCTCACCGCGATCTGCGGACCGATCGTGTTCCTGCCCGGGCAGCAACTGAACCTTGACCCGGCCAACCCCTACCTGCTGGGTTCGCTGCTCGCCGTGGTGCTGGTACTCTGGACGCGCAATACCCTGCTCAGCATGCTGCTGAGCATGGGCTTCTTCTTTATCTATCGCGCCTGGCTGAGCGGTTCGCCATGACACAGGTTCCACGGGAACAGACCCATTTCTGGCAGGCAGCGGCGCTGGACAACCTCGAGTTGCTCCAGGCCCGCTATTTCCAGCAGCGTTTCGCTCCCCACGTGCACGAAGGCTATTCCATCGTCGCCATCGAGACCGGTGCGCAGTGCTTCTGGCACCGCGGCGCCGACCATGTGGCACCGGTGGGCAGCGTAGTGCTGATCAACCCTGAGGAACTGCATACCGGCGCCCGCGCCCACGAGAACGGCTGGAGCTACCGCGGCTGCTACCCGGACGTGACCCATATGACCAGCGTGCTCGACGAACTGGAACTGGATGCCGGCGGCACGCCGGGCTTCAGCGCCAGTGTCCTGCATGACCCGCCGGTATTCCGTGCCCTGCTCGGCCTGCACCGCTGCGCCCAGCAAGGCGCCAGCGCCCTGGAGCAGCAATCGGCCTGGCGCGAGGCAGCGTTGCTGCTGATGCAGCGCCACGCCCGGGTCCGCGACCCGCGCGCCCCGGGCAACGAACCGCTGGCGGTGGTCCGCGCCCGCGAGCTGCTGGATGCGCGCCTGGATTGTCCGCCGTCGCTGGAGGAACTGGCGGCTGCCGTGCACCTGTCGCCGTTCTACTTCGCCCGGGTGTTCCGCCAGGCCACCGGCCTGCCACCCCATGCCTGGCTCAAGCAGCGCCGCCTGGCCCGGGCCCGGACCCTGCTACGCCACGGCTACCTGCCCTTCAACGTCGCCGTGGACCTGGGTTACGCCGACCAGGCCCACCTCAATCGACAGTTCAAGCAGGCCTACGGCGTCACGCCCGGCGAGTACCGCCGCGCCTGCATGAACGCCGCGTCGATCTCTGTTCGATAATCGAACACAACCCGGTCCTGCCCCCTCAAGCGCTCGTCACCCCTCTCCGATAGCTATTGGCAAACCCGCCCGAAGTGGCGGGACCGACTATCGAGGAGTCCTTGCCCGCATGTTCGCCGACCTGAAAATCCGCACCGGAATGTTCTGGGTGCTGTCACTGTTCAGCCTGACCCTGCTGTTCTCCACCGTCAGCGCCTGGCGCAGCGCCGTGGGCAGCGATGTGCAGATCGCCGAGCTGGACCGTACCGCGCACCAGTCCGACCGCCTTAACAACGCCCTGCTCATGGCGATCCGCTCCAGCGCCAACGTGTCCTCCGGCTTCATCGAACAGCAAGGCGGCCACATGGACAGCGCCAAGGGTCGCCTGACCCGCTCGGAAGAACTGATCGCCTCCGGCCAGGCGCTGATCGCCGACTTCGTCGCCGCCGTGGACGACCCGACGCTCAAGACCACCGCCGACGAACTGCAACGCACCTACCTGAGCTATTCCGCAGCCATCGCCGGCCAGCGCCAGGCGACCCTGGAGAACTCCCTGGACCGCTACTTCACGGTCAACATCGAGGCTGGCAACGCCATGGGCCGCCTGCAGGCCCTGCGCCAGGACCTGGTCAAGGAACTGAGCACCCGCAGCCAGCAGATCATGGACGAATCGCAGAGCCGCCTGCGCAAGGCACAACTGCTGAGCCTGGCCTTGCTGGTCACCACCGTGCTGCTGGCTGCACTGTGCTGGGCCTTCATCCAGCAGCGCGTGCTGCGCCCGTTGGCCGAAGCCGGCCGGCATTTCCAGCGCATCGCCGCTGGCGACCTGAGCGAGCCGGTCGCGGTGCCGGGCAGCAACGAGATCGGCCAGTTGTTCGCCGAACTGCAACGCATGCAGCACAGCCAGCGCGATACCCTGGGCCAGATCAACGCCTGCGCCGGGCAACTGGCCGATGCCGCGAAAGCGCTGAACACCGTCACCGAACAGAGCGCCGAAAGCCTGCGCCGCCAGGACGAAGAACTGGAGCAGGCGGCCACCGCCGTCACCGAAATGACCACCGCCGTCGAGGAAGTGGCGCGCAATGCCGTGTCCACCTCACAGGCCGCCAACGACTCCAACCGCCTTGCCGAACAGAGCCGTCGACAGGTCAGCGACACCCTCGACGGGACCCAGGCCATGGCCGGCGAGGTGCAGGCCGGCAGCGAGCGCCTGCAACTGCTGGCCGGGGAAATCCGCGATATCGGCAAGGTGCTGGAGGTGATCCGCGCGGTCTCCGAGCAGACCAACCTGCTGGCCCTCAATGCCGCCATCGAAGCAGCCCGGGCAGGCGAAGCCGGGCGTGGCTTCGCCGTGGTCGCCGATGAAGTGCGGACCCTGGCCTACCGCACCCAGCAATCGACCCAGGAGATCGAGCAAATGATCGGCAGCGTGCAGCACGGTACCGAAGTGGCGGTCAACTCCATGCACGCCAGTGCCGAACGGGCCCGCGCGGCGCTGGACACCACCCAGGCCTCGGAACAGGTGCTGCAAGGCATCTATGCTGCGATCGGGCAGATCAACGAGCGCAACCTGGTGATCGCCAGTGCTGCCGAGGAACAGGCCCAGGTGGCCCGGGAAGTGGACCGCAACCTGCTGAATATCCGCGAATTGTCGGCGCGCTCGGCCGAAGGCGCGCAGCAGACCAGCGCGGCAAGCCGGACCTTGTCGGGCCTGGCGACGGAGCTGACGGCGCTGGTGGGGCGTTTCCGCGTCTAAAATCGAAGAGGCGGCGCGGCTCCTGTAGACTGGCACCCTGCCCAGTTTCCGGAGCTCCGCGCGTAATGCCCGTTGTCACTCTTCACCAGACCGCCCCCGCCGAACCGCTGCACAGCCAGTTGATGCAACTGGTGGTCGACAATTTCAGCGACCTCAGTGCCACCGCGCTGCCGCCGAGCAACCCGCTCTACAACCTCTACCAATACGCTCTGGGCTTCGAGGTGCACCTGTATCTCCAGGCCCTGGGCGGCACGCGCCTGCCGGTCGGTCTGGTGCTGGCCTGCGAGGAAGAACAATTGGCCGGGTTCGTCCTGTACCTGCCGATCGACGCCGAGGAAGGCGCCTGCGCCATCGCCTACATGGCGGTGCGCCAGGACCTGCGCCGGCGCGGGATCGCCCGGGCCATGCTCGCGGAGGTACGCCGGCGCCATCCGCGCATGGAGCTGGCCTGCGGCAAGGGCAAGGTGGCGTGCTTCGAGGCACTTGGCTTCGAGGTGGTCGGCGCGCGCGGGCCGCAGGTGCTCATGGCGACCGACGCGCCGGCCGCAGATGCCGAGCTGGCGGTGCTGGATGTGGCGCCGATCTTCCGCACCGTGGAAATCCAGCAGATTCACAGCTACCTGCTCAAGCAGCATGGGCGCAAGGCGATGGTCGAGGCGGAGAAGAAGCGCGACCGTCACCTGGACGAACTGACCCGGCACGCGGCGGCGTTTGCCTGGGAGCGGACCCAACGGTGGCAAATACGACCGACGCGGATCGTGCAGGAACGTCGGCCCTGACCCGAGACGGGCCCTTGTGGGAGCGGGTTTACCCGCGATTGCTATGGTGAACTCACTACCGCAATCGCGGGTGAACCCGCTCCCACAGGGTACGCGTCGTGCGTTGGAACTGTTGTTGTGCGACAGCGCAGCCCTGAACGCATAAAACCGCAAAACAGGGCCGCACGCTGGTCCGTCGCAGGGAACCTGAACCCCCTGATGCCGGACAAAGACGACAGGCACGGACCATTCTGGCTACCATGCACCCCGCTTGTTCAGCATTTTTACCCCAATCCATCGGGGCGGCGGTCGGGCCATCAGCGCAGACCCGCCGGTTTTTCATGTACCAGGGAGATCCAGATGCGCGTCCGTTCCTCCATGCTCCGCCTTGCCCTGCTCTGCCTCGGCCCCCTGCTCGCCAGCCAGGTCCAGGCTTCGGAAGAGACGCAACTGATCGACTCGATCAACGCCTACCGCAACCAGTCCCAGGCCTGCGCCAACCAGGCGTCCCTGGAGCTGCCGCCGCTGGCCAGCGACCCGCGCCTGGTACTGTCGGCCACCAGCATGGGCGACCTGCAGCAGCAACTGGCCCGGGTCGCCTATCCCATGGTCAATGTCCAGGCCATCAGCCTGTCCGGCCCGCGCGATGCCGCCGCTGCCATGCAGGCGATCCGCGAAAGCTTCTGCCAGGTGGTGCTGGACCCGCAGTTCGTCGATATCGGCGTCAGCCGCGAGGGCCGCGAATGGCGCATCGTGGTCGCCCGCCCGCTGCTCAGTGCCCGCCTGGGCGACTGGCAGAGCGAGGGGCGCAACCTGCTCGAAGCGGTCAATGCCGCCCGCGTCCAGCCTCGTCAATGCGGCACCCAGGCGATGAGCGCGACCACCCCGCTGGGCTGGAACGACACCCTGGCTGGAGCGGCCCAGGGCCACAGCCGGGCCATGGCCAACCAGAACTTCTTCGACCATATCGATCGCGAAGGCCGCACCCCCGGGGACCGCGCCGAACTGGCCGGCTACAGCGGCCAGCGCATCGCCGAGAACATCGCCGCCGGCCTCGACAGCCCGCGCAAGGTGGTCGACGGCTGGCTGGCCAGCCCCGGGCACTGCGTCAACCTGATGAACCCGCAGTTGCGCGAGCTAGGGGCGGCCTACGCCACCGATCCGAAAAGCGATGCGGGGATCTACTGGACGGCGCTCTTCGGGACGCCTTGAGCCGTTGCCCACCCCTCTCGTCGCCAGCCAGCAGGTTGATCTCCACCTGACCATTTTCATCGTTGCTGCCGGACGATGGCGCATCCAGCTTCGACAGGCTGGTTTCCCAAGCAACGGTGATGCCCGGCAGCGGCTGGCCAAGGACGTTCTTCAGCGTCAGCAGGCAACGCGCCTCGCCGCCGGCGATTCGAGGCCGTCCTGGTCCAGCCCGGTACTCGGGCAAAAGGGATGCAGCCGCACCAGCGCCTGCACGTCCCCCTCACGCCAGGTAAGCCTGCCGCCATGGATGTGGAAGGAAAACAACCAGCCTGCCCGTCAGCCATCGCCGCACCGTCGGACAATTCAACAGCATAGGCGCAGGGTTGCCGCCAGCCGTCAGTGTCCTGGCGCTTGCCGAACGCTTGACATCATTTAGACATCACCCATCCTTTGCCACGCGACCGCAGCCAGGGACCGGGAGCCGGGATGCGCCCAAGGGGCGTGGTCGCCTTGCCAACCCAATTCTTCATGGAGAGTCATGCATGTCTGGAAACATCGTGGATATCCTGCTGGTCGTCGATGCCGACCTCATTGCTTCGGTGCCCCGCAATCAGCAGGCAGGCCAGGTGGCGAACGCCGTCTACCTGGTGGCCCAGCGCCAACTGGTCGATCCCAATGCCCAGGGCAACGAACAGGACGGCGGCTACGAATTGTGGATCGACGTCAAGCGCGGTGACGTCATCCGCTGGCGCACCACCACCCTGTCGCGCAACTTCGACAAGTCCAGCGTGATCACCAACGTGTACGAAAGCGGTACGCAATCGGCCCATGCCGGCGTGCTCGACCAGTTCACGCTGCAGCAGTACGACGAGGTGCTCGTGCCCTACGTGAAAGCGGACAGCGATCCGCGCAAGGCACCGGATATCGGTACCACCAGCACCACCGTCAGCCTTTGGCAAGCCGAAGCCAGGGCAGCAGGCACGGACCGCATTGCCTACCGGATCGACTTCTACCTGCTGGATGCCGCAGGCAATCTCATCAGCGATCGCCTGAGCTGGGATCCGTTCATCACCGTTTCCCTGACCTGACTCGCTGCTGAAACGGCTCACCTCCCGGCCATGGCCGGGGGGGAGCCATTGCACCATGGTCGACATGCCTCACTGCAACATTTTGTACAAACCGACGGGCCAATTGATTATGCTGGCGGGCTTATGCCATGGCGCATCGCCACATCGACAAGTACCCGTCCATGAAAATCTTCATCGTCCTGTTGTTCGCCGCCTCCATCGCCTATGTGCATTACCGCGGCCGCGTACGACACAAGATCACCCGCCAGCTGGGCGACCATTCCAGCTTCCTGGCGCCGGTCAACGCCTTCCTCTACCTGTTCTCGAAATTGCCGGCCAGGCCGTACCTGCCGACCGAGTCGTTCCCCGAACTCAAGCCGTTGCAGGACAACTGGCAGGTCATCCGCGAAGAAGCCCTGCAACTGCTGCATGTCGGCGAAATCAAGAGTTCGCAGAACTATGACGACGTCGGTTTCAACTCGTTCTTCAAGAGCGGCTGGAAGCGCTTCTACCTGAAGTGGTACGGCGAGAGCCATCCGTCGGCGATGAAACTGTGCCCGCGCACCACCGAACTGCTGCAGAGCATCGGCACGGTCAAGGCGGCGATGTTCGCCACCTTGCCGCCGGGCTCGAAGCTGGTGCGCCACCGTGACCCCTACGCCGGCTCCTACCGTTATCACCTGGGCCTGGACACGCCGAACGACGAGGCCTGCTACATCTGCGTCGACGGCGAGAACTACCACTGGCGCGATGGTGAAGCGGTGGTGTTCGACGAAACCTACATCCACTACGCCGCCAACCAGACCGAACACAACCGGGTGATCCTGTTCTGCGACGTCGAGCGACCGCTCAAGTACCGCTGGGCGACCGCCTTCAACCGCTGGTTCAGCGCCAATGTCATGGCCGCGGCCGCAGCGCCCAACGATGCCGGGGACAAGACCGGCGGCATCAACCGCCTGTTCACCCGCATCTACAGGATCCGCGAGCGTGGCAAGGCCCTGAAGAAGCGCAACCGGGCGCGCTACTACGCCGAGAAATGGGCGGTGGTGGCGGTGCTGGCCCTGGTGTTCATCTACATCTGAAGTCCACCGGCGTTTGCTGCCAAAGCATCGACCATTCAGTCCTATTGTTCATTGGCAGGACGGCGGGGAAGCGACTAGCTTCACTGTTCGATCGATCCTAAACCAACGAGGTGAACGCAATGAGCATGATGGACTGGGATGGCTACCGTAAGCAGTTGATGGCAGGTATCGGCGATCTCAAGCAGCTTTCTCCCGATACCGTGGCCGGCTACGCGACCGCCAGCGCGGCCGGGGCCAAGACCAACCATCTCGACGCCAAGACCCGCGAGCTGATTTCCTTGGCGGTGGCGGTCACCACCCGTTGCGACGGCTGCATCGCCGTGCATTCGCAGCAGGCGGTCAAGCATGGCGCGACCCGGGAAGAGATCGCCGAAGCGCTGGGCGTGGCGGTGGCGATGAATGCCGGCGCGGCCCTGGTGTATTCGGCGCGGGCGCTGGATGCGGTGGGCAAGGCTGGCGAGTAGTACATCGCCGTCCGGGCAGCTTCCATAGAACAACACATAACCCTTTGATTAGCAGGGACCTTGTGGGAGCGGGTTCACCCGCGATTACAGTAGTGAATTCACCATAGCAATCGCGGGTGAACCCGCTCCCACAGGGTACGCGTCGTGCTTTCGACGGCGCAGCGTCGAATCCCCTAGAATGCCGACTTCCCCTTCCCCCAGCCAAGGCCCCCGCATGCTGCAGATCCGCCCGATGACCGCCGCCGATTTCGACCGTTTCTGGCCCACCTTCCAGGCCATCGTCGCGGCCCGGGAAACCTACGCCTACGATCCGGCCATGACCCTGGAGCAGGCGCGCCATCTCTGGCTGGAACTGCCCCTGCACACCCTGGTTGCCGAAGAACACGGCGAACTGCTCGGTGCCTATTACCTCAAGGCCAACGCGGCCGGCCCCGGCAGCCATGTCGGCAACTGCGGCTACATGGTCAGCGAGGCCGCCCGCGGCCGCGGTGTGGCGCGTCAGATGTGCGAACACTCCCAGCAACTGGCCCGTGCCTCGGGCTTTCTTGCCCTGCAGTTCAATTCGGTGGTGGCGAGCAACGAAGCCGCCGTCGCGCTCTGGACCAAACTCGGCTTCGACACCGTGGGGCGCCTGCCCAAGGCCTACCGCCATGCGCGCCTGGGCCTGGTCGATTGCCTGGTGATGTACAAGTGGCTGGGCGAACCGGAGCAGCCGAAGCTGATCGGCCGCAAGAATATCGAGGCCGTGGTGTCGCGGCGTCGCGGGCGCTGAGCAGGATGGAGCACCGCCATCTGCGCGATGCCTTCGCCGGCCTGCCGTTGTTCTTCGCCGTGGCCGAAGAACGCAGTTTCACCAAGGCCGCCGCACGCCTGGGCCTGTCGCAGACTGCCGTCAGCCATGGCATACGCAACCTCGAGGCGCGCCTGGGCGTGCGCCTGCTGTCGCGCAATTCGCGCAGCGTGGTGCCGACCGAAGCCGGCGAGCGCCTGCTGCAGCAGGTCGCGCCGCAGATGGCGCAGATCGACGCCGAGCTGCGCGCCCTTGATGAGCTGCGCGATACTCCGACCGGTTCAATCCGCATCACCGCCTCGGATCACGCCGTGCAAACGGTGCTGATGGCCAAGCTCAAGCGCTTCCTGCCCCAGTACCCGGGAATCAAGGTGGAGATCTCGGTGGACAACGCCCTGGTGGACATTGCCGCCGGGCGCTTCGACGCTGGCGTGCGCCTGGGCGAGTCGCTGGCCCAGGACATGATCGCCGTGCGCATCGCCCCCGACCTGCGCTTCGCCCTGGTCGCAACCAAGGCCTACCTTGCCCGTCACCCCGCCCTCGAGCATCCGCGGGACCTGAGCCGGCACAACTGCATCAATATCCGACTGTCCACCCATGGCAACCTGTGGGCCTGGGAATTCGAGCGCGACGGCAAGCCGCTGTCGGTACGGGTCGATGGCCAGCTCACCTTCAACCGCGCCACCGACTGCGTCGAGGCGGCCGTCGCCGGCCTTGGCCTGGCCTATGTCCCGGAAGAAATGGCCGATCCCTGGCTGCGCTCCGGTCATCTGCTGCGACTGCTCGAAGACTGGTGCCCGACCTGGCCCGGCCTGCACCTGTACTACCCGAGCCGGCGCCAGCCCTCCGGTGCCATGAGCCTGCTGATCGCCGCCCTACGCCTGGAGCCGGACTGATGCCCCGCGAACGCTACAGCGAATTGCTGGCCCTGCTGGCCGTGGCCCGCGAGCGCAATTTCACCCGCGCGGCAGCGCAACTGGGCATGTCGCAGTCGATGCTCAGCTACACCATCCGCGAGATGGAAAAACGCCTGGACATCCGCCTGCTCACCCGCACCACCCGCAGCGTGTCCCTGACCGAAGCCGGCGAGCGCCTGCTGGAGGCCGTCGGTCCGCGCCTGGCGAGCATCGCCGAGGAGCTGCGTGCGGTCAGCGAGCTGGGCGACAGCCCCGGTGGCGTCCTGCGCTTCACCGCCAGCGACCACGCGATCGACAGCCTGCTCTGGCCGAAACTGGCACCGCTGCTGCGCCGCTATCCACGCCTGCAGGTGGAAATGCACTCCGACTACGCCTTTACCGATATCGTCCAGGGCCGCTATGACTTCGGCGTGCGCCTGGGCGACAGCCTGGCCAGGGATATCCAGGCCGTGAGGATCGGTCCGGACATTCGCCTGGCCATCGTCGCCTCGCCGCACTACCTGGCCGAGCGCGGGCTGGCCCTGAGCCCTGAAGAACTGATGAACCACGACTGCATCAACCTGCGCCTGCCGACCCTGGGCAACCTGTATGCCTGGGAACTGAAGCGCGGCGAGCGGGAGATGAATGTACGGGTCAACGGTCGCCTGGTGTTCAACGGCATCTACCAGGTGCTGAATGCCGCACTGGACGGCCATGGCCTGGCCTATGTGCCCGAGGACATGGCCCGGCCGCACCTCGATGGCGGCCGGCTGGTGCCGGTGTTGCAGGAATGGTGGCGGGAGTTTCCCGGGTTTCACCTGTACTACTCGAACCAGCGCGAAGTGTCCCGGGCGATGCACCTGGTGATCGACGAACTGCGCCTGGACTGAACGCCAGGCTCAGGCGGTGGTATCGACCCGACCCAGCGAAACCCCCGAGGACTGGCTCATCAGCTGGATCAACTGCGCGTGCAGGGCGAGCAACTGCGCATTGGCTGCCGAGACGCTGGTGCGCTGGGCCGAGAGCGCAGCCTGGGCGGCGGGATCCTGCGCCGCCTCGGCGGCCAGGCGCTCGAGTTTCTGCTGCTCCTGCTGCAGGCGCTTCTGCGCTTCCTGGATCATTTCGCGGGTACGCCGCATGAGGTCCTGCTGGTTGTCCTTGCCCTGCTCCACCGCCAGCAGGCTGCCCATGGCATCGTTTGGCGCCTTGGCCTCGGCGGCGGAGGCCTCCTTGTCCGGCGCTTTCATGCCGAGCTGCACCCGAACCGTGGTCTTGTCGGTGATCACGGGGGCGCCTGCCACCCGCACTGCCAAATCAGCCATGTTGCCTCCACTTGCGGATCGCTGTTGAAGTCAGGTCAGGCTAACAGGCCGACAGCCGGCGCCACGTTCTCCCCAGAAATGGACATGGCCCGGGCTCATTCCAGGTCGTGTACCACCCGCCCGATACCCTCGACCACCTGGCGCGCGCCCTGCTGGATCTCCAGCATGGTGCTGCCGGCCTGTTCGGCCAGGGCCTCGACCTGGCCGGTATGGACGCGGCTGGATTCAATGCCGCGGGTCGCGGCATCGGTCAGGGCGCGGTTCTGCTTGACCACCTCGAAGATCTCCACGGTCGCCTCGGAGGTGCGTGCCGCCAGCCGGCGCACTTCATCGGCCACCACCGCGAAGCCCCTGCCCTGCCCGCCTGCGCGCGCCGCCTCGATCGCCGCGTTGAGGGCCAGCAGGTTGGTCTGGGTGGCGATCGCACCGATGGTTTCGACGATCGAACCGATCAGGCGCGACTGGTTCTCCAGGGCTTCCATGCTGTCGGTCAGCGCCTGCATCTGCCCGGCGATGTCGCGCATCGCCGTGGCCGCCTCAACGCCCCAGGCAGAACTCCTTGACCCGGGACAGCGGCGTCAGTGGATCCTGGTAATGAAAGGCGAACAGTGACAGGACAACCATCAGGCGGTCGTATTTCATCAAGCTTTTGTAGAAGAACGGCTTGCGTTGGTAGAAGTCGAGCATCAGGTCCAGGTGAAGGGATATGGCTTCGTCGATTTCAGCTTTGTAGAAGTCGCCGATGGTGTGTTGCAGACAATCCAGCAGTTCGGCTCGCTTCATCGAATTTCAGGTTACCCCGGAAAAATAGCGTCATATGGCCATTACCTGGCGGACTTGATTATAGGGAGTTCGATAATGGCAATCGGATCACCCCAAAAATGTTTCAGCAAGCGTAAATACGGCGATCTGGTGCACATTGGCGCGTTTGCCGATTTATCAATCCTGTCGCTAGCACCTAGCGAAACGCTCCGACCATCCTGCATGGATCCCTGTGCTAGCGTTTCCCGACGGGCTCGCACTGCCCTGCGTGCTGCGGTTTACAACAAGCCCGATCAGATAACCGAAAAAGACTGGTGAGCCCATGGACCTGCGAATCAATCAACAGACCTACCAGGTCGACGCCGACGCGGACACGCCCCTGCTCTGGGTGTTGCGCGACGACCTCGGCCTGACCGGGACCAAGTACGGCTGCGGCCTGGCCCAATGCGGCGCCTGCTCGGTGCTGGTGGACGGCAATGTGGTGCGCTCCTGCGTGACCCCGGTGGCCGGCGTGGTCGGTCGCGAGATTACCACCATCGAAGCGGTGGAGGCCGACGCGGTCGGCAAGCGCGTGGTCGAGGCCTGGGTCAAGCACCAGGTCGCCCAATGCGGCTATTGCCAGTCCGGCCAGGTGATGGCCGCGACCGCCCTGCTCAAGCACAACGCCCACCCCGACGACCGCGAGATCGAAGCGGCCATGGTCAACCTGTGCCGTTGCGGCACCTACAACGCCATCCGCGCCGCCGTCCACGACGTCGCCAGCAACGAAGGGGCTGCCTGATGAACAGAGAACAGTTGCCCCTCGGCGAGCCGGTCAACCTGTCGCGCCGACGCTTCCTGCTGGCCAGTGCCGGGGTCGCTGCCGGCGCCCTGGTGCTGGGCTGCGGCCTGCCCCTGGGCATCGGCCGCGTCGAAGCGGCCGACGCCGCCGCGGCGTCGCCGATCAAGGTCCCGGCGCTGCTGGAAATCCGTCCCGATGGCCGCGTGCGCCTGCTCTGCTCGTTCATGGAAGGCGGCCAGGGCATCTACACCGCCATGGCGCAGATCGTTGGCGAGGAACTGGATATCGATCCCGCCCGTTTCCTGGTGGAAGCAGCGCCTGCCGGTCCGGATTTCGTGGTGATGGACAACGGCAGGCGGATTACCGGTGGCAGCATGTCGGTGCGCACCAGCTACCCGACCATGCGCAAGCTTGGCGCCCTGGCCCGGGCCATGTTGCTGCAGGCGGCCAGCGAGCGCCTGAAGGTGCCGGTCAGTGAATTGACCACCGAGCCTGGCCGGGTCATCCACGCTGCTTCCGGCCGTACCCTGGACTACGGCGAACTGGCCGAGCGGGCCATGGACCTGCCGGTACCGGACGCCAACAGCGTGCAATTGCGCGACCCCAGCCAGTTCCGCTGGATCGGCAAGCCGGTGCAGCGCGTGGATGCCTACGACAAGTCCACCGGCAAGGCCGTGTACAGCATCGACATCAAGGTGGACGGCATGCTTCACGCCGCGGTGCAGCACGCGCCGCGCCTGGGCATGACAGTGGCCAGCGTGCGCAACGAAGAGCAGGTCAAGGCCATGCAGGGCGTGCACTCGATCCATCGCCTGCCCGGGGCCATGGCGGTGGTGGCCGAGCGCTGGTGGCACGCCAGGCGCGCCGCCGAAGCCTTGCAGGTGGAATGGCAGGAAGCCGCTGCCGACTCCAGGGTGCGCGCCATGCCCGCCGACTTCTCCAGCGACGGCCATCGCCAGCGCCTGGCCGGCGAAACCGGCCCAGGCCGCGAAGCGGAGCAGGAAGGCGATTTCGCCGGCGCCTGGAATAACGCCAGTACCAGGGTCGAAGCCACCTACCACAACCAGTACCTCAACCACGCCCAGCTCGAACCAGCCTCGGCCACCGCCCGCTTCAACCCGGACGGCACCCTCGAGGTCTGGCTACCGAACCAGGCGCCGGACATGTTCCGCGCCGATATCGCCAAACGCACCGGCCTCGATCCGGAAAAGATCACCCTGCACTCGCCGCTGCTCGGTGGCTTTTTCGGTCGCCACTTCCTCTACGACAGCGCCAACCCCTACCCCCAGGCCATCGAGCTGGCCAAGGCCACCGGACGCCCGATCAAGCTGATCTGGAGCCGCGAGGAAGAATTCCTGCGCGATGTCCTGCGGCCCATGGCCGTGGTCAGGTTCCGTGCCGCGCTGGACCAGGATGGCCTGCCCGTGGCCCTGGAAGCGGTCAGCGCCACCGAAGGCCCGACCGAGGCCCTGGCCGGCAAGCAAGCGGAAAAGGTCGATGCCACGGCGGTCGAAGGCCTGGCTGGCAAGGCCTACGCCATCGCCAACCGGCGCATCGCCCAGAACTATGTGCAGGGGCCGGCGATGCTGGGCTACTGGCGCTCGGTGGGCAATTCGCTGAACGACTTCTTCTACGAAGCCTTCCTCGACGAACTGGCCGACCAGGGCAAGCACGATCCCTTCGAGCTGCGCCTGAAACTGCTGCGCGACAACCCGCGCCTGACCACCCTGCTCAATGCCGTGGGCGAGCTGTCCGGTGGCTGGAAGCGCGGGCCCTGGGTGGCCGAGGACGGCACCCGGCGTGCCCGCGGCGTGGCCATGGCTTCGCCGTTCGGCTCGCATGCGGCGGTGATCGCCGAAGTGTCCATTGAAAATGGCCAGGTCAAGGTCCACGAGATCTGGCAGGCCATCGACCCCGGCAGCATCGTCAACCCGGCCATCATCGACGCCCAGGTCAATGGCGCCGTGGCCCTGGGGCTGTCCCAGGCGCTGGTGGAGGAAGCCGTGTATATCGACGGCAAGCCACGGGCGCGCAACTACGACCTGTATCCGATCCTGCCGCCGGCGCGCATGCCGCGGGTGCAGGTGAAGATCGTCGAAAGCGGCGAAAAAATGGGCGGCATCGGCGAGCCACCCTTGCCGGCCACGGCCCCGGCGGTGGCCAATGCCGTGGCCCATCTGACCGGGCAGCGCATCCGCAGCATGCCGCTGTCGCGCTACACCTTCAGCTAAGGGGCCGCCGATGAATGCAAAACCACTGGCACTGCTGGTCGTGCTGGGCGCCGCGGCGCTGGGCTGGTACGTCACCCGCACGCCCGCCTCGCCCTTCACGGCGCAGGCGAGCGGTGCGCCGGACGAACAACTGGTCCGACGCGGCGAATATGTCGCCCGCCTGGCCGATTGCGTGGCCTGCCATAGCCTGCCGGAGGGCCGGCCCTTTGCCGGCGGGCTGAAGATGGACACGCCGCTGGGGGCCATCCATGCCACCAACATCACGCCGGACCCCGAGCACGGCATTGGCGCCTATAGCCTGGCCGACTTCGACCGTGCGGTGCGCCACGGCGTACGGCGCGATGGTGCCCGGCTCTACCCGGCAATGCCCTACCCGTCCTATGCCAGGCTCAGCGACGAGGATGTGCGGGCGCTCTATGCCTTCTTCAGCAAGGGCGTCGCCCCGGTCGCCGAAGCCAACAAGCCTGGCGAGATACCCTGGCCGCTGAACATGCGCTGGCCGATAGCCATGTGGAATGGCCTGTTCAGTGCCTCCGCACCGCATATCGACAACCCGGCCAAGGATGCGCTGTGGAACCGCGGCGCCTATATCGTCGAAGGCCCGGGCCACTGCGGCAGTTGCCACACACCGCGCGGGCTGGCCTTCAATGAAAAGGCCCTGGACGGCAGCAAGCCGGCGTACCTCTCCGGCGCCCTGCTCGATGGCTGGTACGCCCCGAGCCTGCGCGACGATCCGAATACCGGGCTGGGGCGCTGGAGCGAGGCGCAGATCGTGCAGTTCCTCAAGACCGGGCGCAACCAGCATGCGGTGGTGTTCGGCTCGATGACCGAGGCGTTCAACAACTCCACGCAGTTCATGACCGACGAGGACCTGGCCGCGATCGCCCGCTACCTGAAGGCGCTACCGGGTGATCCGCAGCGCGACGGGCCACCGTGGCAGTACCAGCAAGCCGTGGCTGACGCGCCAGGTGCGCATACTTACGCCACGCGCTGCGCCTCCTGCCATGGCGCCGACGGGCGTGGGCAGAACGAATGGATGCCGCCGCTGGCGGGGGCTTCGTCGTCCATGGCAGCGGAAAATGCCTCCAGCATCAACATCACCTTGAATGGCGCGCAGCGGGTGGTGGCGGCCGGGGTGCCGGATGCGTATAGGATGCCGGCATTCAGGGAGCAACTGTCGGATCGGGAGATTGCCGAGGTGTTGAGTTTTGTCAGGACACAATGGGGGAATCGTGGGGGGGCGGTCGAGGTCAAGGATGTTGGGGCGTTGCGTGAGCGCACCGACCCGGCGAGTGCCAGCCCGATCGTACTGCGCATGCGCTGATCCCGGGACCTCCAGGGCTCCTGAACAAAACACAACTCTTTGATTTGCAGAGACCCTGTGGGAGCGGGTTCACCCGCGATTACGATGGTGAATTCACTACCGCCATCGCGGGTGAACCCGCTCCCACAGAGTACGCGTGGTGCTTTGGAACGGTTCTCTGCGCGACAGCGCTGCCTGAACGGCTGGGCGGGCTTCTACGGATTCCGACAAGCCCGGAAATACCCGATCGCACGCCTGGCCTGCTGCAGCGGTCCAACCCCCGTAACAACCACAGAGGACCACACCCATGGAAAGCATCGACCTCCTGGTCCTGCGCACCGCCCACGACTGGCTCACCTCGGGCCACCGCACCCTGCTGGCCACGGTGGTGCGCACCTGGGGCTCATCACCGCGCCCGGTCGGCTCGATGATGGCCCTGCGCGGCGATGGCCGGGTTGTTGGCAGCGTGTCCGGAGGCTGTATCGAAGACGACCTGATCCACCGCTATACCACCGCCTACGAGGGCCCCGGCCTTCCTGACGGGTTGCCGCAACTGGTGCGCTACGGCATCGACGCAGACGAGGCCCACCGCTTTGGCCTGCCCTGTGGCGGCACCCTGGAAATCGTCCTCGAATTCGCCCCCTGTGCCGACAGCCTCGGCCAGCTTCTCCAGCATCTCGACAACGGCCGGTTGGTGCGCCGCAGCCTCGAGCTCGCCAGCGGCGAGGTGTCACTGCACACCACCCTGGTCCCCGAACAGTTCGCCTTCGATGGCCAGCGCATGCTCAACACCCTCGGCCCCGGCTACCGCATGCTGCTCATCGGAGCCGGCGCCCTGGCCGAGTACCTGGCGACCATGGCCCGCTTCAACGGCTTCAAGGTCAGCGTCTGCGATCCGCGCCCGGAATACATGGAAGCCTGGAGCCTGGACGGGGTCGAGAAGCTGGTCGGCATGCCCGACGACATCGTCCGCGCCTTCGCCCCGGACGTGCGCACCTGCATCATCGCCCTCAGCCATGACCCCAAGCTCGACGACCTGGCATTGCTCGAAGCGCTGCACAGCCCGGCGTTCTATATCGGCGCGATCGGCTCGCGGCGCAACAGCCAGAGCCGGCGCGAACGCCTGATCGAGCATTTCGGCGAAACCCAGGCGTCGCTGAAACGGCTGCACGGCCCGATCGGCATCTACATCGGCAGCAAGACCCCGGCGGAGATCGCCGTGAGCGTGATGGCCGAGGTGCTGGCGCAGAAGAATGCCGTGGTGTTGCCGAAGGAGCTGTCGGTGGTCCAGGCCAAGCAGGCGCGGGAGCAACTGATGCAGGTGGTCTAGCGAGTCTCGCGCCCCCTGCGCAAGCGGGGCGCGAGAACAGCGGGATTACCTCACCCCAGCAACTTCTCCACCGTCAACGGAAAGTCCCTGACCCGCCGCCCGGTGGCGTGGCACACCGCATTGGCCACTGCTGCCGCCACCCCGACCACACCAATCTCGCCGACGCCCTTGGAGCCCAGCTCGTTGACGATATCGTCGGGCTCATCGACGAAGATTACTTCGATTTCGCCGATGTCGGCATTCACCGGGATGTGGTACTCGGCCAAGTTGTGGTTCATGTAGCGACCCAGGCCATGATCGATCTGCGTCTCTTCCTGCAGGGCCATGCCCAGCCCCCAGACCACGCCACCGAGGATCTGGCTACGTGCGGTCTTGGGGTTGATGACCCGACCCGCCGCCACGGCGCTCACCACCCGGCTGACGCGCAAGGTCCCCAGCGCCTCGTCGATGCGCACCTCGACGAACACCGCCGAGTGCGTGGCGCTGGCAAAGCCCTGGCGCCTGGCCGAGGGTTCGGCATCGACGCGTACGTCCATGGCTTCCAGCGCATAAGCCTTGCCGGCCACCTGCAAGTGCCCGTCACGAACGGCGAACGCCCCGGCATCGATCCCGGCCAGTTCCGGATAACGCCCCTTGGCCCAGGCCACCAGCTTGCCTCGCAGGGCCTGGCAGGCCTGGCGCACCGCGGGCCCTACCGACGACACGGTAAACGAGCCGCCCTGCAAGGGCGCCGTCGGCAGGCTGCTGTCGCCGAGTTGGAAGGTCACGTCTGCCAGCGCCATACCGAAGGCGTCGGCGGCGATCTGGGTCATGACGGTGTAGGTTCCCGTACCGATATCGGTGGTCGCGCTGCTGACCCAGAGGTGCCCGTCGGCGTCCAGCCGCGCGCGGGCGCTGGCCTTCATCTGCATGGCTTCCCAGACTCCACCGGCCATGCCCCAGCCGACCAGTTCGCCCTGGTCCTGCATGCTCCGCGGCCTGGGGTCGCGGCTGTGCCAGCCGAAGCGCAAGGCGCCCCGGGCGTAGCAGTCGAGCAGCGCCTTGCTGGAATACGGCTTGCCTTCGTTGCCATTGCTGTCGGCGAAATTGACCCGGCGCAGCTCCAGCGGGTCCAAGGACAGTGCTTGCGCCAGTTCGTCCATCGCGCACTCCAGGGCAATCACCCCGGAGGCCGCCCCCGGCGCCCGCATATCCAGCGGCGTGTAAACGTCCAGCGGTACCAGGCGATAGCCCAGGGCGACGTTGTCGCAGCGGTAGAGCATCCCCGACCACTCAACCAGGTGCTCGGTGAAGTCCTCGAAGCGCGAGGTCTGCCCGGTGGCCTCGTGGGAGATCGCCAGCAGGCGACCCTGGGCATCGGCGCCCAGGCGCAGGCGCTGCACCGTGCGCGGACGATAGCCGAAGGTGAACATCTGCTGGCGGGTCAGGGTCACCCGCACCGAGCGCTGCAAGCGAAGCGCCGCCATGGCCGCCAGGGTCAATTGATATTGCGGTCGCAGCCCGGAGCCGAAGGCGCCGCCAACATAGGCGGCGCACACCCGCACCCGCTCCTTGGGCAGGTCGAAGACCTTGACCAGGTAATCCTGGCTGTTCTGCGTGCCCTGGGTCTTGTCATGCACCTGCAGGCTGCCATCGGCGTTGTAGATCACCGTCGAGGCGTGGGGCTCCATGGGGTTATGGTGCTCCACCGGCGTGCTGTAGGTGGCGTCGACCTTGAACGGCGCGGCCTCGAACGCCCCGGCGAAATCACCACGGGGCCCGGGCAGTTCGGCCGGGGCGTCGTGGGCGTTGTCCAGCTCGGCGAGCAGGTCGGTGCGGTGCGCCTCGGCATCGATCTCGATACGCACCAACGACCCGGCGTAGCGCGCCACCTCCAGGCTCTCGGCCACGACCAGCGCAAGCGGCTGGCCGCTGTAGAGGACGCGGTCGTTGAACAGCGGACGAAAGGGCTTGCCCTCGGCGGCGTCGGCATCCTCGTAGGACTCGTCATCTCCCGCCATCTTCGGCCGGTTCAGGTGATGCAGCACTTCGACCACGCCCGGCACCGCCAATGCAGCATCGCAGTCGATCCGACGGATGCGACCCCGGGCAACGTTGCCGCTGACCACGCTACCGTAGAGCAGGCCCGGCTCGGGATATTCGCCGGCATAACGGGCGCGCCCCGTGACTTTTGCCGGGCCGTCGACCCGGTCCAGCGGCTGGCCGCTCAGGGGACTGTTCATGGATGTTCCTCCGCAGCCTGCGCCTGGGTCAGCGCACGAATGATGGCATTTTTCGCCAGGGTGATCTTGAAGGCGTTGTGCGCCAGGGGCCTGGCATCGCGCAACAGGGCGTCGGCGAAAGCCGCATAGCTCTCGCGGGTAGCCGGGCGCCCGAGCATCGACCGTTCCAGCCCGGCATCGCGCCACGGCTTGTGCGCCACGCCGCCCAAGGCCACGCGCAGCCCGGCGATGCTGTTGTCGTCGGCCACCACCAGCCCCGCCGCGACCGAGACCAGGGCGAAGGCATAGGACGCCCGGTCACGCAGCTTCAGGTAATGACTGCGCGCGACGAACGGGGGCGGCGGCAGTGCGATGGCGACGATCAGTTCGTCCTCGGCCAGGCAGTTGTCGCGCTCCGGCGTGGCGCCCGGCAGGCGGTGGAAGTCGGCGAAGGGAATCTCCCGCTCGCCCTGTCTTCCGTGCACCAGCACCCTCGCCTCCAGCGCGGCGAGTGCCACGCACATATCGGACGGATGCACCGCCACGCAGTGCTCGCTGGCACCGAGGATCGCGTGCTGGCGGTTCAGCCCGTCCCGAGCCGGGCAACCACTGCCGGGCGCTCGCTTGTTGCACGGCACCGCCGCGTCGTAGAAGTAATGACAGCGGGTGCGCTGCAACAGATTGCCGCCGGTGCTGGCCATATTGCGCAACTGCGGCGACGCGCCGGCCAGGATCGCCTGGCTCAGCAACGGGTAGCGGGACTCCACGTCCGGGTGCCAGGCCAGCTCGGCATTGCTCACCAGCGCACCGATCTGCAAGCCGCCGTTGGCGGTGGTCCGTACCTCGCGCAGCGGCAGCCCGGTGATATCGATCACCCGCGCCGGGCGTTCGACGTTCTCCTTCATCAGGTCCAGCAGATTGGTGCCACCGGCGATAAAGCGCGCATCGGGCCCCGCCTGTTGCACGGCCTGTTCGATGCTGTCCGGCTTGCTGTAGGCGAAAGGCATCATGGGCGCGGCCCTCCCATCTGCGGCAAGGCTTCCTCCACCGCCGCGACGATATTGCTATAGGCCCCGCAGCGGCACAGATTGCCGCTCATGGCCTCCTGGATCTGCGCCCGCGACCGCGCCCTGCCCTCGCGAGCCATGCCCACGGCGGAACAGATCTGCCCGGGGGTGCAATAGCCACACTGGAAGGCGTCATGGGCGATGAACGCCTGTTGCAATGGGTGCAGGCGGTCGCCGTCGGCCAGGCCTTCGATGGTGGTCAGCTCGTCGCCGTCGCACATGATCGCCAGGGTCAGGCAGGCGTTCACCCGACGGCCGTTGCGCAATATGGTGCAGGCGCCGCACTGGCCGTGGTCGCAGCCCTTCTTGGTGCCGACCAGGTCGAGTTCATCGCGCAGCAGGTCAAGCAGGGTCAACCAGGGCGGTACTTGCAAGTGATGCTGCTCGCCGTTGATGTACAGGCCGATCGCATGGGTGTTCGGCGCGGAAGGGACATCGCTCATGACAAAGGCCTCACGGTAGGTATGCTGGTGCTTTTCAGGTCCGACCGGGGAGCGAAGAGATGGGTTCAAAGGGATTGACCGGAAGGTGCGCAGCGCTGGTATTGGCGGCCGGGCGCGGGCGCAGGTTTGGCAGCGACAAGCGGATTGCGCCGTTGCCAGGCGGCGCGCGCCTGCTGGAGACGACCCTGGCGCGGGTGCTGGAGGCGTTCGAGGACGTCTGGGTGGTGCTCCGGCCGGAGGACGATGTGGCGGCGCTGGGGGTGGATGCCGGGCGAGTGAAGGTGGTGCGTGCCGAGCGCGCCGACGAAGGCATGGGGCGCAGTCTGGCGGCCGGCGCAAGGGCTATCGCGCAATCTGGATCAGGGATCGAGGCGGTGGCGGTGATGCTGGGGGACATGCCCTGGGTCAAGGTGCAAACGCTGGTGCAACTTGCCGGCCTGGCAAAGGAAGACCGGATTCTGGTACCGCGGTTCGAGGAACAGCGTGGGCATCCGGTGGTGTTCGGGAAAGCGTTCTGGGAAGAACTGGCGGGACTGGACGGGGATCAGGGCGGGAGGCGGGTCATCGAGCAACACCAGGAGGCCTGCCGGAACGTGGAGGTCGGCGATCAGGGGGTGATCGCGGATGTGGATCTGCCCCCTGACTGCCGCGGATAAGTGGCATAAGACACCACCCGGCAGCCCCGGCCAATAAGCACAAGACTTCCCGGAGAAAACCCGGATAATGGCCGCCAAAATCGATTCGCCCGCTACGGAACCCGCATGGAAATCAAGGTCAATTTTCTCGACAACCTCCGACTCGAAGCCAAGTTCGACGACTTCACGGTGATCGCCGACCAGCCGATCCGCTACAAGGGCGACGGTTCGGCACCGGGTCCGTTCGACTACTTCCTGGCCTCCTCGGCGTTGTGCGCGGCCTATTTCGTCAAGCTGTACTGCCAGACCCGCGACATCCCCACCGACAATATCCGCCTGTCGCAGAACAACATCGTCGACCCGGAAAACCGCTACAACCAGATCTTCAAGATCCAGGTGGAGCTTCCCGCCGATATCTCCGAGAAGGACCGCCAGGGCATCCTGCGCTCCATCGACCGTTGCACCGTGAAGAAGGTGGTGCAGACCGGCCCGGAATTCATCATCGAAGAGGTGGAGAACCTCGACGCCGACGCCCAGGCCTTGTTGATGCCGGGCCTCGACGGCCAGACCCGCACGCTCATTCCGGGCAAGGACCTGCCGCTGGAGCAGACCATCGCCAACATGTCGCAGATCCTCGCCGGGCTGGGCATGAAGATCGAGATCGCCTCCTGGCGCAATATCGTGCCCAACGTGTGGTCCTTGCATATCCGCGACGCGCAGTCGCCGATGTGCTTCACCAACGGCAAGGGCTCGAGCAAGGAAAGCGCGCTGGCCTCGGCCCTGGGCGAATTCATCGAGCGGCTGAACTGCAACTTCTTCTATAACGACCAGTTCTGGGGCGAGGACATCGCCAACGCCGAGTTCGTGCATTACCCGAACGAGCGCTGGTTCAAGCCGGGGCGCAACGACGCCCTGCCCAAGGGCATGCTCGACGAGTATTGCCTGGCCATCTACAACCCGGACGGCGAACTGCTCGGCTCGCACCTGTACGACACCAACTCGGGCAATATCGAGCGCGGCATCTGCGCGCTGCCCTATGTGCGCCAGTCCGACGGCGAGGTGGTGTATTTCCCGTCGAACCTGATCGAGAACCTGTACCTGAGCAACGGCATGTCCGCCGGCAACACCCTGGCCGAAGCCCAGGTGCAGTGCCTGTCGGAGATCTTCGAGCGAGCGGTCAAGCGCGAGATCCTCGAAGGCGAGCTGGCCCTGCCGGACGTGCCGCAGGAGGTACTGGCCAAGTACCCGGGCATCCTCGCCGGTATCCAGGGCCTCGAAGAGCAAGGCTTCCCGGTGCTGGTCAAGGACGCCTCGCTGGGCGGTGAATTCCCGGTGATGTGCGTGACCCTGATGAACCCGCGCACCGGCGGCGTGTTCGCGTCCTTCGGTGCCCACCCGAGCTTCGAGGTGGCGCTGGAACGCAGCCTCACCGAACTGCTCCAGGGCCGCAGCTTCGAAGGCCTCAACGACCTGCCGCAACCAACCTTCGAAAGCCATGCCCTGATGGAGCCGAACAACTTCGTCGAGCACTTCATCGATTCCAGCGGCGTGGTCTCCTGGCGGTTCTTCAGTGCCAGGTCCGATTTCGAGTTCGTCGAATGGGACTTCTCCGGCCACGGCGAAGACTCCAATGCCGAGGAAGCCGCGACCCTGTTCGGCATCCTCGAAGGCATGGGCAAGGAGGTCTACATGGCCACCTACGACCACCTCGGCGCCCCGGCCTGCCGCATCCTGGTGCCGGGCTATTCGGAAATCTACCCGGTGGACGACCTGATCTGGGACAACACCAACAAGGCGCTGTTCTTCCGCGAGGATATCCTCAACCTGCACAGCCTCGACGATGACGCCCTGGAAAGCCTGCTGGAGCGCCTGCTGGAATCCGAGCTGGACGAATACACCGAGATCAAGACGCTGATCGGTGTCGAGTTCGACGACAACACGGTGTGGGGCCAGTTGACCGTGCTGGAATTGAAGATCCTGATCCAGGTGGCGTTGAAGAAGTTCGACGATGCCAAGGAACTGGTCGAGATGTTCCTCCAGTACAACGACAACACCGTCGAGCGCGGGCTGTTCTACCAGGCGCTGAACGTGGTGCTGGAAGTGGAACTGGACAGCGACCTGGACCTGGCCGACTACGAGGTCAACTTCCGCCGCATGTTCGGCAATCCGCGCATGGATGCGGTGCTGGCGTCGGTCGAAGGCAGCCTGCGCTTCCATGGCCTGACCCCGACCAGCATGAAACTGGAAGGCCTGGACCGGCACCTGCGCCTGATCGACAGCTACAAGAAACTGCACGCAGCGCGGGCAGCCAAGGGCTGATATTGCCTCATCGCCGGCAAGTCGGAGCGCCGCCACGCTGTCATGGAACAAAACATAACTATTTGATTTGCAAGGTCCTTGTGGGAGCGGGTTCACCCGCGATTGCTATGCTGACTTCAGCACCGCAATCGCGGGTGAACCCGCTCCCACAGGGTACGCGTTGTGCCTTAGAACTCGAAGGCCGGTAGTTGACAAGGGTCGATGATGTAGCGGACCTGGCAGGTAATCATGAGTAGTCCTTGGCGATGAAGGGCTCGAGTGTATTGAGCGGAGCCGTTCCGGCCTTGAACAAAGTTGCTGTTCTTTCGGGCCCTATCGCTGGCACAGGCAATGATGGTGTCTGGGCGGACCAATCGCTGGCAACGCCAGCTCCCACAAGGTCAGTGTCGAACACAAAATCTGCGGCTGGCTCGGAACCTGTGGGAGCTGGCTTGCCAGCGATAGGGCCCGAAAGAGCGACACACGCCATTCCTGCGGAAAACGGATAGAACCCTCTCCCCTCTCTGACCAAGACTAGCCATGCGCCCACCGGCCCACGCCGGTCGCGTGCCGTCCAACCAACCCGTCAGAGGTTTGCATGAACACCCCCGCGCATCAGCTGAGCACCTGGCTGAAGCAACACCAGATCACCGAAGTCGAGTGCATTGTCAGTGACCTCACCGGCATCGCCCGCGGCAAGATTTCTCCTACCAACAAGTTTCTCGCCGAAGGCGGCATGCGCCTGCCGGAGAGCGTCCTGCTGCAGACCGTCACCGGCGATTTCGTCGAGGACGAGATCTACTACGACCTGCTGGACGAGGCGGACATCGATATGTTCTGCCGCCCCGACCCGGAGGCGATCTTCCTGGTGCCCTGGGCCATCGAGCCCACCGCGATGGTGATTCATGACACCTACGACAAGCGCGGCAATCCCGTCGAGCTGTCGCCGCGCAACGTGCTCAAGCGCGTGCTGCGCCTGTACGCGCAGAAAGGCTGGACGCCGATCGTCGCGCCGGAAATGGAGTTCTACCTGACCAAGCGCAGCAGCGACCCGGACTTCCCGCTGGAGGCGCCGATCGGCCGCTCGGGGCGTCCGGAAAGTGGTCGGCAGAGCTTTTCCATCGATGCCGCCAACGAGTTCGACCCGCTGTTCGAGGATGTCTACGACTGGTGCGAGGCCCAGGGCCTGGACCTGGATACGCTGATCCACGAGGACGGCCCGGCGCAGATGGAGATCAACTTCCGTCACGGCGACGCCCTGTCCCTGGCCGACCAGATCACCGTGTTCAAGCGCACCATGCGCGAGGCCGCGCTCAAGCACAACGTGGCGGCGACCTTCATGGCCAAGCCGATCACCGACGAGCCGGGCAGCGCCATGCATATCCACCAAAGCGTGGTGGACGCCGAGTCGGGCCGGAACATCTTCGTCAACGAAGACGGCAGCATGAGCGAGCTGTTCCTCAACTACATCGGCGGCCTGCAGAAGTACATCCCCAAGGTGCTGCCGATGTTCGCGCCGAACGTCAACTCGTTCCGCCGCTTCCTGCCGGACACCTCGGCGCCGGTCAACGTCGAGTGGGGCGAGGAGAACCGTACCGCCGGCCTGCGCGTGCCGCCGTCCTCGCCCGAAGCGATGCGCGTGGAAAACCGCCTGCCGGGCGCCGATGCCAACCCCTATTTGGCCATCGCCGCCAGCCTGCTGTGCGGCTACCTCGGCATGGTGGAGAAGATCGAGCCGAGCGCGCCGGTCCAGGGCCGCGCCTACGAGCGCCGCAGCCTGCGCCTGCCGATCACCATCGAGGACGCCCTCGCGGCCATGGAGAACTGCGAGGTGCTGGAGCAGTACCTGGGGCGCAAGTTCGTCCAGGGCTATGTCGCGGTGAAACGCACCGAGCACGAAAACTTCAAGCGCGTGATCAGTTCCTGGGAACGGGAATTCCTGCTGCTCAGCGTCTGACCGCAATCGCCACGCCGCCCACAATAAAAACGGATCAGGAGTCGCCATGAAGCTGTTGCAACGTCTTGCCCCTCTCGCCCTGCTCGCCGCGCCGCTGCTGGCCAGCGCGCAGCCCAGTGTCAGCATCTACAACTGGACCGACTACATCGCCCCCGACACCCTCGCCGGCTTCGAGGGCGCCACCGGGATCAAGCCGGTGTACGACGTCTTCGACTCCAACGAAACACTGGAAGGCAAGCTGCTGGCGGGCAAGACCGGCTACGACATCGTCGTGCCGTCCAACCACTTCCTGACCCGCCAGGTGGACGCCGGGGTATTCCTCGAACTGGACCGCAGCAAGCTGCCGAACTGGAAGCACCTGGACCCGGCCCTGCTCAAGCTGCTCGAACAGAACGACCCCGGCAACCGCCACTCGGTGCCCTACCTGTGGGGTACCAACGGCATCGGCTACAACGTCGACAAGGTCAAGCAGGTGCTGGGCGTCGACCATATCGATTCCTGGGCCACCCTGTACGAGCCGGAAAACCTGAAGAAGCTGCAACAATGCGGCGTAGCCTTCATGGACTCGGCCGACGAGCTGATCCCGTCGATCCTCAACTACCTGGGCCTGGACCCCAACAGCAGCAACGCGGCGGACTACGCCAAGGCCGAGAAGCGCCTGCTGGTACTGCGCCCCTACGTGACCTACTTCCACTCGTCCAAGTACATCTCGGACCTGGCCAACGGCGACATCTGCGTGGCCTTCGGCTTCTCCGGCGACGTGCTGCAAGCGGCCAACCGCGCCCGCGAGGCCGGCAACGGGGTGAAGATCGCCTACAGCATTCCCAAGGAAGGCAGCAACCTGTGGTTCGACCTGATCGCGATACCCGCCGACGCGAAGAACCCCGACCAGGCCCTGGCGTTCATCAACTACGTGATGGAGCCGAAAGTGATCGCCGGGATCAGCGACTATGTGGGTTACCCTAACGCCAACGCCGACTCCAGGCCGTTCATCGATCCCGAGACGCTGAACAATCCCGAGGTCTATCCGCCGCAGGCGGTGCTGGACAAGCTCTACATCTCCAAGGCCCCGTCGCCGAAGATCATGCGCCTGATGACCCGCAGCTGGAGCAAGGTCAAGTTCAACCAATGAGTCGAGATCCCTTGATGATGCAACGTGCCGAGCATGCGGCCTCGTACTACGCCGCCACCGCCCGCGACAGCCAGCCCTACCCTGTGCTCGACGGCGAGATCCAGGCCGATGTGTGCGTGATCGGTGGCGGCCTGACCGGGGTCAACACCGCGCTGGAGCTGGCCTTGCGCGGGCACTCGGTGGTGCTGCTGGAGGCCCGGCGCATCGGCTGGGGCGCCAGCGGGCGCAATGGCGGGCAACTGATTCGTGGCATTGGCCACGATGTCAGTGGCTTCGGCAACTATGTCGGCGAAGATGGCGTGCGCTACCTGGAGCGAGCCGGAGTGGACTCGGTGACCCTGGTCGCCGAACGCATCGACGAGTTCGCCATCGACTGCGACCTGCGCTGGGGCTTTTGCGAGCTGGCCAATACCCCGAGGCAGTTCGCGGCGATGCGCGAGGAATACGCGTCACTGGCGGGTTCGGGGTATCCGCACCCGATCGAACTGGTGGAGCCCGGGCGCATGCACCAGGTGGTCGCCAGCGATTGCTATGCCGGCGGGTTGATCGACATGGGCTCGGGGCATCTGCACCCGCTTGACCTGGTCACTGGAGAAGCCCGGGCAGCCGGCCGGCTCGGGGTGCAGGTCTTCGAGCAGAGCCCGGTGCTGCGCATCGAGCATGGCAGCCAGGTCGTGGTGCATTGCGCCCGCGGACGGGTGCGCGCCGACAGCCTGGTACTGGGCTGCAATGCCCACCTCGATGAGCTGGAGCCGAAGCTCAGTGGCAAGGTATTGCCGGCGGGAAGCTATGTGATCGTCACCGAGCCGTTGCCGGAAGACGTCGCCTCCAGCCTGATTCCGCTGAACCTGGCGCTGTGCGACCAGAAGGTCGGGCTGGATTACTACCGGCTCACCGCCGACCGGCGCTTGCTGTTCGGCGGAGCCTGCCACTACTCCGGGACCGACCCCAGGGACATCGGCGCCTACATGCGGCCGAAGATGCTCAAGGTGTTCCCGCAACTGGCCCACGTGCGCATCGACTACCAATGGGGCGGGATGATCGGCATCACCGCCAACCGCTTCCCACAGGTCGGGCGCTTGGCAGAGCATCCGAACGTGTTCTTCGCCCAGGGCTATTCGGGGCATGGGCTGAATGTCACGCACTGGTCGGCGAAACTGCTGGCGGAGGCCATATCGGTCGGACAGAGCAAGGGGCTGGATGTATTCGGCGCAGTGCCGCACCTGACCTTCCCCGGCGGCAAGCTGCTGCGCTCGCCGCTGCTGGCGCTGGGGATGTTGTGGTATCGGGTCAAAGAAATGGTTGGTTGATTGGCCTCCGTTACGCGGACCCTGTGGGAGCGGGTTCACCCGCGATTACGTCGGTGTATCCACCATCGTAATCGCGGGTGAACCCGCTCCCACAGGGTCCGCGTTGTGCTTTGGGCTTTTATCAGCCTTTCTTCAGCGTCTCCTTCGGATACTCCCCGAACAACCCATGGTAAGCCTGGGAAAACCGCCCCAGGTGCCAGAACGACCAGCGCATGGCCACCTCGGCCACGGTGACCTGCCCCGGGTCTGCCGCCAGCAGGTCCCGTCTTACCGCATTCAAGCGCCGGTTGCGCAGCCATACGGTCGGCGGCATGTCGGCATAGCGCAGGAAGGATTGCTGCAACTGGCGCACCGACACCCCGGCTGCATCCGCCAGATCCTGCACGCCAACGCTGTCCTGCGGGCAGTCGTTGACCACTTCCTTGACCCGCTCGACCACCCGGCGCATATGACACTCGGCACGTCCGCGAGCGTCCACCTCCACGGCCTGGTCGAGCAATTGGAAGCAGCCATCGGCGATCTCCCGGGCAAACCCCGGCGCCGCCACATCCACCTGGCCGCGTACCGCTTCGGCGAGCACCTCGCTGAGCGCGCTGGCGAAGGCCTTGCAACGGGTCGGACGCAACGGCTGCAGGACCAACCGGCGAAATTCCGCCGCCGAATGCTGCCAACGCGCCGGCTGCTTCAGCACCACGGCCACTTCGCGGTAATTCTCGGGGGTCACCCAGGCATTGCGGGTCTGGCCGTCCAGCAGATAAAGGGCGTTGTCGCTCATGTCGAAGCTGAACACCAAGGCATCGGCCGGCGCGTGGAATTCCTGCTCGACCCGCAGGTTCATGCGTTCCTCGTACAGCTCCAGGCCGGCGCTCTGGGCATGCACCAGGCGCCCCTGGAAGCGCCCGGACGACATCTGCGTGTACTGCTCCTGCCAGCCCGGCAGGGCAACGCGGTGCTCGTTTACCTCATGAGCCTCCAGGACCTTGATTGTCATGCACGCACCTTGGGTTTTTATTCCAATACTGATCGGCCAAACGCCGTCAAGAATAATGAACGCGGGTAAACCCGGTCAAAGCCGCCGTGATGATCGGCCGCTTATTTCTGATTCAATGCCACCACCGAGACGCCGGAGGCGACAAAGGTCACCCCGGCGCCGATATTCAAGCCGTTGACCACCTTGGGGCGATTACGGATGGCACGGGTCAAGGTCGAGGCGAATACGCCCATCAGGGCAAAGCCGACGGCAGTGAGCAAGGCGAACCACAGCCCGTAGACCAGCATCTGCACCGTCACCGAACCCAGTTGCGGATTGACGAACTGCGGAATGAAGGCCAGCACGAACAGCCCGGGCTTGGGGTTGAGTGCCGCGGAGAGGAAGCCGGTGAGGAAAATGGTGCGCAGCGGTTGCCTGGCCGCCGGGGCGAAGTTGATCAGGTTGCGCGAGCGCAGCACCTTGATCCCCAGCCACAGCAGGTAGCCGGCGCCGATGATCTTCACTACCCAAAAGGCCACGGCGGAGGTCTGCATCAGCAGGGTCAGGCCCAGGGCTGCGGTGGTGGTGTGGAACAGGATGCCGGTACCGGACGCAACGCCGGAGACAATGGCGGCCAGGCGGCCCTGGCTCAGGCCGCGGCCGATGGCCAGGAGGTTGTCGGGGCCGGGTGAAATCACCAGCAGCAGGCAGGCGGCGGTGTAGGCGAGCCAGATGTCGATGGGGAACATTGCATCCTCCTTGAAGTGTGGAAAGGTCCTGGGTGATGGGACTCTACCTGATTTGCAAAGCAACGCGGACTTTGTGGGAGCGGGTTCACCCGCGATTGCGGTAGTGGATTCACCGACGCAATCGCGGGTGAACCCGCTCCCACAAAGTCCGCGCAGATCGGACCTGCTCTATCCCTTCCAACTAAGTCGCTGTTTAAAAACGCTTTTCCGTGAAAAAAAACTTCCCAGGCGTAACAAATCTTGTTAAATTGCCGCCCATCCCGCGACGGACACTCAGTTGACCAGCAGCGGGATCTGCATCAGGACAAGCTTTTGTCCGTCGCAACAGGGGCGTCGCCAAGCGGTAAGGCAGCAGGTTTTGATCCTGCCATGCGTTGGTTCGAATCCAGCCGCCCCTGCCATTTTCTCTTCTAGTTCCTCCCTCCTCTCTTGATTCCGATGCCCTAGGCATACGGCGATCAACTGTTCGTATTTTTCGACACACTCACAACGTACAGTGCGGCCTATCGGCTAAATCATTGGGTTTGCATCGCGCCCCATTCCCTTGTTGATCGCCAAGTGTTAAAAATATCACCCGCTTTAGGCCCAGCCGTTGTGTAAAGCCGCACAACGGGGTATCCAACGAGAAAACAATTTGAAAAGCGTGATGTCCCTGCGTGAGGGAATCCTCTTCCCTGTTACCTGTCAGCCACCGGAGCAAGCTGCATGATCGAGGTCACCGAAGTTTCCATTGCCCAACTGCGTGCCGCACTCGAGTCCGGCCAGACCACTGCGGTCGAGCTGGTCAAGGCCTACCTTGCCCGGATCGATGCCTACGACGGCGCAGACACTGCCACCGCGCTCAACGCGGTCGTCGTGCGCAATCCCGAGGCCCTGAAAGAAGCCGAAGCCTCCGATGCCCGTCGTGCCCGTGGCGAAACCCTCGGCCCGCTGGACGGTATTCCCTATACCGCCAAGGACAGCTACCTGGTCAAGGGCCTGACCGCCGCTTCCGGCAGCCCGGCCTTCGCTGACCTGGTGGCCTACCGTGACGCCTTCACCATCGAGCGCCTGCGCGCCGCCGGGGCGATCTGCCTGGGCAAGACCAATATGCCGCCCATGGCCAACGGCGGAATGCAGCGCGGTGTCTACGGCCGTGCGGAAAGCCCGTACAACGCCGCGTACCTGACCGCCCCGTTCGCTTCCGGCTCGTCCAACGGCGCCGGTACCGCCACTGCCGCCAGCTTCTCCGCCTTCGGCCTGGCCGAGGAAACCTGGTCGAGCGGTCGTGGCCCGGCATCGAACAACGGCCTGTGTGCCTATACCCCATCCCGTGGGGTGATTTCGGTACGCGGCAACTGGCCGCTGACGCCGACCATGGACGTGGTGGTGCCTTATGCGCGGACCATGGCCGACCTGCTGGAAGTGCTGGATGTCGTGGTCGCCGAAGACCCCGACACCCGCGGCGACCTGTGGCGCCTGCAGCCCTGGGTGCCGATCCCGAGCGTGGCCTCGGTACGCCCGGCGTCCTATGCCGATCTGGCGGTGGGCAGCAGCGCACTGGCTGGCAAGCGCCTCGGCGTGCCACGCATGTACATCAATGCCGATGAAGCCGCGGGTACGTCCGAGGCACCCGGGATCGGCGGCCCGACCGGCCAGCGCATCCACACCCGCGCCTCGGTGATCGAGTTGTGGAAGCAGGCACGCCAGGCCCTCGAAGCGGCAGGTGCCGAGGTGATCGAAACGGACTTCCCGCTGGTCTCCAACTGCGAGGGCGACCGTCCGGGCGCGCCGACCGTATTCAATCGCGGCATCGTGTCCAAGGCGTTTCTCCATCATGAACTCTGGGACCTGACCGCCTGGGCCTTCGACGACTTCCTGCGGGCCAACGGCGATCCGAAGTTGAATCGCCTGGTGGATGTCGACGGGCCGAAGATCTTCCCGCACGACCCGGGCACCCTGCCCAACCGCGAAGGCGACCTTGCCGCCGGCATGGACGAATACGTGAAGATGGCCGAACGCGGCATCACCCCGTGGAACGAGATCCCGACCGTGCCGGACGGCCTGCGCGGCCTGGAGGCGACCCGCAAGCTGGACCTGGAAGACTGGATGGACGCGAACGGCCTGGACGCCGTGCTGTTCCCCACCGTGGCCGATGTCGGCCCGGCGGACGCCGACGTCAACCCGGAGTCGGCGGACATCGCCTGGAGCAACGGGGTCTGGGTCGCCAACGGCAACCTGGCGATCCGTCACCTGGGCGTGCCGACCGTTACCGTACCGATGGGCGTGATGGCCGATATCGGCATGCCGGTGGGCCTGACCTTCGCCGGCAAGGCCTATGACGATGCCAACCTGCTGAAGCTGGGGGCGGCGTTCGAGGCCACCGGCAACCGCCGGATGATCCCGCCGCGTACCCCGCCACTGCGCGGCTAAGGCCCGCTCCCGCAAGGTCATTTCCTTGCGGGAGCCCGCCTTTCAATCCCCCGGCTCCCCCCGCACCGCCAGCACATTGCACGGCAGATGCTGCAGCACATGCTCGGTGGTACTGCCCAGCAGCCCCGCCGCCCCCCGGCGCTGGCTGCTGCCCATGACGATCACGTCGGCCCGATGCTGGCCGGCGTACTCGGCGATCGCCAGCGGCGCCGGCCCGCTGACGAAGTGCCGGTGGCTTTCCGGTACACCGTGGGCCTGGGCCAGGTGCTCGAAGGCCAATTGCGCCGAACGCCTGACTTCATGGTTGAATCCCGGCATGGTCACCGCACCCGCTCCGAAATCGGCGACCCGGGTCTGCGCCACGTCCCAGGCATGCAGCAGATGCAGTTCGGCCTCGCACTGGATCGCCAGGGCGCTGGCCTGCGCCATCACCCGCTGGTTGATCCGCGTGTGCTGGCTGTCCGGGTGCAGGGTATCCAGCGCGGCGATCACCACCCTGGGCAATGGGCAACGCAGATCGCTGACCAGGTGCAGCGGCGCCGTGCAGTCACGCAGCAACTGCCAGTCCGGCGGTGTGAGGAAAACCCGGCGCAAGGCCGATTCGTGGTGCACGTCCTTGATCACCAGGTCGGGCTGCATGTCTTCGACATGCTCGAGCATGTCGCGGATCACCTGCCGGCTCACCTGCACTTCGCAACTGACCTCCAGGCCGTCATGACGCAACTGCCCGGCCTCGTCGCGCAGCCAGGTCCAGGCGTCCCGCTCCATCGCCTGGCGCAGCGCCGTGCCTGCAGCCATGCGCCCGAGCAGGTCACCCTCTTCGAGAAACACCGCGATATGCAGGGCCGCGTCGGTGGCCCTGGCGATCGCCACCGCACGCTCCATGGCCGGGGTATGGCGCAGGGTCGGCGAGGCGATCATGAACAGGCGTTGATACGGGCTCATAAGACACCTCCTGGCGGGTTGTCCGTTTGCCGCGGAACGATCAACGCGCTCCGGCCAGGACGACCGAAGCGACGACACCGGCATGCCGCCGGTGTCGCAGCCTGAGTATAAGCCGGGGTTTACAGACAGGTAGCCAGAGCCGCCATACGGCGCCGGGCCAGGGCATCGTCCTTCTGCGCGTAGAACTTGATCACGCTGCCGCTGCCCGACGGCGAAATATCGGTGAAATACTCGCCACCCCGGGTCGAGACGGTGATGCCCTGGGCCGTACGCTCCAGGTAGCCGCTGGCATCCACGCCGAATACCGCCTCGTCCTGCCAGCTGAACTGCACGCATTCGGCGACCTTGGCTGCTTCTTTGGTCGAATTGATAATCCTGTCCGGCTGGCCGGAACGGGCCGTGTTCATCGCCGACGAGGCGCAGCCCGCCAGCAGGGTGGCGGCGAGCAAAGCCAGGGCACTACGCATGTTTCACCTCTTCGACGCAAAAAAGGAGCGACTTTAGCACCGCCACCGCCCGCCCCGAAAACCCTTGTTTTTTTGTGCCAATAGATGACATCGATCAACTGATCGTCACACTCGATTAGTCACACAAAAGATATGGACATAGACTCCCCGCGAATGCGTTGCCCAGGCCCTCGAAAGAATGGGCCGGGCCGCCTTTCCTGCCTGCTTTGGCCTGAACACCACTGACCGATCCCGCCGCTTTGACCGGCGCGCACGCCTGTGCGCGGCTGTCGCGTCGGCCCGGCCGTAACAAGGAGATGATCATGGGACTGGGTAGACGACAGTTCTTCAAACTGTGCACCGTGGGCGCCGCCACCGCGACCTGCGCCACCCTGGGTTTTGCCCCGGGCATGGCCCAGGCGACCCAGTCGCGCCAGTACAAGCTGCTGCGGGCCAAGGAAACCCGCAACAACTGCACCTACTGCTCGGTGGGCTGCGGCCTGCTGATGTACAGCCTCGGCGACGGCGCGAAGAACGCCAAGGCGCGGATCTTCCATATCGAAGGCGACCCGGATCACCCGGTCAGCCGCGGCTCGCTGTGCCCCAAGGGTGCCGGCCTGGTGGACTACATCCATAGCGAACAGCGCCTGCTGTACCCCGAATACCGCGCCCCGGGCTCGGACAAATGGCAGCGGGTCAGCTGGGAATACGCCATCGAACGCATCGCCCGCCTGATGAAGGACGACCGCGACGCTAACTTCATCGAGAAGAACGCCAAGGGCACCACGGTCAACCGCTGGCTCAGCACCGGCATGCTCTGCTCCTCGGCGGCCAGCAGCGAAACCGGCTCTCTCGACCAGCGCTTCACCCGCGCCCTGGGCATCCTCGGCACCGACAGCCAGGCACGGGTCTGCCATGCGCCGACCGTCGCGGCGCTGGCGCCGACCTTCGGCCGCGGCGCCATGACCAACAACTGGGTCGATATCAAGAACGCCAACGTGGTCATGATCATGGGCGGCAACCCCGCCGAAGCGCACCCGGTGGGCTTCAAGTGGGTGATCGAGGCGAAGATCCGCAACGGCGCCAAGGTCATCGTGGTAGACCCGCGCTTCAACCGCAGCGCCGCGGTGGCGGATATCTACTCGCCGATCCGCGCCGGCTCCGACGTGACCTTCCTGATGGGCATGGTCAACTGGCTGATCAGCCACGATAAGGTCCAGCACGAGTACGTGCGGGCCTACACCAACGCCAGCCTGATCGTGCGCGAGGACTACCGCTTCGACGAAGGCCTGTTCAGCGGCTACGACGCGGGCAAGCGCAGTTACGATCGCGCCTCGTGGAACTACGAACTGGACGAGAACGGCTTCGCCAAACGCGACCCGAGCCTCGCTCACCCGCGCTGCGTGTGGAACCTGCTCAAGCAGCACGTCTCGCGCTATACGCCGGAGATGGTCAGCAAGGTCTGCGGCACGCCGCAGGACGACTTCCTGCAGATCTGCGCGATCATTGGCGAAACCAGCGCCCCGGACAAGACCGCCACCTTCCTCTACGCCCTCGGCTGGACCCACCACACCAACGGCGCGCAGATGATCCGCGGCGCGGGCATGCTCCAGTTGCTGCTGGGCAATATCGGCATGGCCGGCGGCGGCGTCAACGCCCTGCGCGGCCACTCCAACATCCAGGGCTATACCGACCTCGGCCTGCTCTCGCTGCGCCTGCCGGGCTACATGAACCTGCCGTCCGATGCGCAGACGGACCTTGCCACCTACCTCAAGCAAACCACCCCGAGCGCGGTGCAGGCCGACCAGGTCAACTACTACAAGAACACCCCGAAATTCTTCGTCAGCATGATGAAGAGCTTCTGGGGCGACAAGGCCACCAAGGACAACGATTGGGGCTTCGACTGGCTGCCGAAGTGGGACGACAGCTACGACGTCATCAACTTCACCAACCGCATGTACGAAGGCAAGGTCAACGGCTACATCGCCCAGGGCTTCAACCCGGTGGCGGCCTTCCCGGACAAGAACAAGGCCCAGGAGGCACTGGCGAAACTCAAGTTCCTGGTCATCATCGACCCGCTGGCCACCGAGACCTCGAGCTTCTGGAAGAACCACGGCGAGGAGCATGACGTCGATACCGCGGCGATCCAGACCGAAGTGTTCCGCCTGCCCTCCTCCTGCTTCGCCGAGGAAGACGGCTCCATCGTCAACTCCTCGCGCTGGCTGCAATGGCACTGGGCGGGCGCCGCGCCACCCGGCGAGGCCTGGCACGACGGCAAGATCCTCGGCCACCTGTTCATGAAGATCCGCGAACTGTACGAGCAGGAAGGCGGCGCCAACCCTGCGCCGATCCTCAACATGGCCTGGGACTACGCCGACCCGCGCGATCCCAAGCCCGAGGAAGTGGCCAAGGAATCCAACGGCCGCGCCCTGGCCGACCTGCACGACGACCAGGGCAACCTGATCCTGCGCAAGGGTCAGTTGCTCAACGACTTCGGCCAGTTGCGCGACGATGGCAGCACGGTGTGCTTCAACTGGATCTTCGCCGGTTCCTGGACCGAACAGGGCAACCAGATGGCCCGCCGCGACAACACCGACGTGGGCCTGGGCAACACCCCCGGCTGGGCCTGGGCCTGGCCGCAGAACCGCCGCGTGCTCTACAACCGCGCCTCGGCGGACCCGGCGGGCAAGCCGTGGGACCCGGAACGCCAGTTGATCGCCTGGGACGGCGCGCGCTGGAGCGGCATCGACGTGCCCGACTTCGCCCCGACCATCGCCCCCGGCACCGCCACCAGCCCGTTCATCATGCTGCCCGAAGGCGTGGGCCGGCTGTTCTCGGTAGGTGCCCTCAACGACGGGCCGTTCCCCGAGCACTACGAGCCGACCGAAAGCCCGCTGGCGAGCAACCCGCTGCACCCGGGCGTGACCTACTGCCCGACCGCACGGATCTACCCGCACGACCGTTCACGGATGGGCAAGCGCGAGGACTTCCCCTACGTCGCCACCACCTACTCGATCACCGAGCTGTTCCGCCACTGGACCAAGCACTCGCGGCTCAACGCGATCATCCAGCCGGAGCAATTCATCGAGATCGGCGAAACCCTCGCGGCCGAGAAAGGCATCGCCCAGGGCGACCGGGTCAAGGTCAGCACCCAGCGCGGCTACATCAAGGCCAGGGCGGTGGTGACCAAGCGCATCCAGCGCCTGACCATCGACGGCCAGGCAGTGGACACCATCGGCATCCCTTGCCACTGGGGCTACGAAGGCAGCACGCGCAAGGGCTTCCTGGCCAACACCCTGACCCCGGGCGTCGGCGACTCCAATACCCACACGCCTGAATACAAGGCGTTTCTCGTGAACGTGGAAAAGGTCTGAGGGAGCATTCATGTCATACCAATCCCAGGACATCATCAAACGCTCGGCCACCAGCTCGCTGACCCCGCCGCCGCAAGCACGCAACCACCAGGCCGAGGTCGCCAAGCTGATCGACGTGAGCATCTGCATCGGCTGCAAGGCCTGCCAGGTAGCGTGCAACGAATGGAACGACCTGCGCGACGAGGTCGGCCACAACGTCGGCGTCTACGACAACCCTGCCGACCTGTCGGCAGAAACCTGGACGCTGATGCGCTTCGACGAAGTGCAGAACGAAAGCGGCCGCCTCGAATGGCTGATCCGCAAGGATGGCTGCATGCACTGTGCCGACCCGGGCTGCCTCAAGGCCTGCCCGCAGCCGGGCGCGATCATCCAGTACGCCAACGGCATCGTCGATTTCCAGTCCGAGCACTGCATCGGCTGCGGCTACTGCATCGCCGGCTGTCCGTTCGACGTGCCGCGGATCAGCCAGAAAGACAACAAGGCGTACAAATGCACGCTTTGCGTCGATCGCGTAGCCGTCGGCCAGGAGCCGGCCTGCGTCAAGACCTGCCCCACCGGCGCGATCAACTTCGGCGCCAAGAGCGAGATGCAGCACCTGGCGGCCGGGCGCGTCCAGGAGCTCAAGGGCCGCGGTTTCGCCGGAGCCGGCCTGTATGACCCGCAAGGCGTCGGCGGCACCCATGTGATGTACGTGCTGCAGCACGCCGACAAGCCGCACCTGTACCACAAGCTGCCCACCGACCCGCGCATCAGCAGTGCGGTGCAGGGCTGGAAAGGCTGGCTCAAGCCTGCGGCGGCGGTGGCCTTCTTCGCCACCCTGGCGGGAACGATGTTCCACTACGTCGGCGTCGGGCCGAACGAAGTGGACGAGGACGAGAAAAACGACGAGGAGACCCACGCATGAACAAGGACAGGATGATCCTGCGCACGCGCTTCATCGAGCGCGCCAGCCACTGGCTGATGGTGATCTGCTTCCTGGCCGTCGCGCTGTCGGGGCTGTCGTGGTTCTTCCCCTCGCTCAACGGTCTCAATGGCGTCTTCGGCACACCGCAGATGGCCCGCATCCTCCACCCGTTCTTCGGCGTGGTGGTGTTCCTGCTGCTGATGTTCCTGTTCATCCGCTTCGTGCGCTACAACCTGCCGGAGCCGCAGGACCGCCTCTGGTTCAGGAACCTCCCCGGCGTGCTCGCCGGCAAGCATGACCCGGCGCTGCAGATCGGCAAGTACAACGCCGGGCAGAAGGTCATGTTCTGGGGAATCATGGGCCTGATCAGCCTGCTGCTGGTCAGCGGCGTGGTGATCTGGCGGCCCTATTTCGCCCCGCTGTTTTCCATTCCTGCTATCCGCATCGGCCTGCTGGTGCACGCCCTGGCCGGGGTCGCCCTGATCCTGCTGGTAATCGGGCATGCGTACCTGGCGTTCTGGGTCAAAGGCTCGATTCGCGGGATGGTCACCGGCTATGTAAGCCACCGTTGGGCCAAGGCCCACCATGGCCGCTGGTACCGGCAGATCAGTGCCCGGCAGGACGGGAAAAGCAAATGAACAGCAGTATTCGCATGACGCCGCAGGGGGCCGGGCAGGCGGCGGTCGGGGCTATCGCGCCGGTGTTGTTGCCGTCGCGCGAGGGCAATCATGCGCGGCGGGCGGCGCGCTTGCGGGAACTGGCGGTCGGGCATCCGATGGCGGACTACCTGGGCTTCGTCGCCGGGATCGTGGAAAGCCAGGAACTGTTGCTCACGCACAGGCCCCTGCCCCCGGCCTTGCTCGCCGGGCTGGCGGCATCGCTGGGTGCAGATGGCGCGCCGCTGGATTGCCGACGGCATGTGCGGCACAGGCACTGGCTGGTGCTGCTGCGCGGGCTTGGCGAAACCCTCGAGCACCCGGCGCTGGAGGAACTGCTGCAGGAAGAGGACTGGCGACTCGAGGCCTGTGCCGACTCGCTGCTGCGCGGGGACTTTCATGAGGTGCACAGTGGCGAAGCGCTGTTCATCTGGTCGGCGCTATCGTTGTACTTCAGCCAGTTGGCGGCGCACCTGCCCGCGGTGGGCATCGCCCAAGGTGAAGAGCGGCAGTTCTGCCCGGTATGCGCCAGCGCACCGGTGGCGAGCAGCATCCTCACCGGCGCCCAGGCCGGATTGCGCTACCTGCATTGCGGTCTGTGCGAAAGTCGCTGGCATATGGTGCGGCTCAAGTGCAGCAACTGCGAAGCCACGGGCGGGCTGGATTACTGGTCGCTGGAGGATGCGAAGGCGCCGGTGAAGGCAGAAAGCTGTGGCGAATGCCGCAGTTACCTGAAGGTGTTCTACCCGGAGCACGAGCGCGGCCTCGAGGTGCTGGCGGACGACCTGGCGACACTGGGGCTGGATGCCGAGGTCGAGCGCCAGGGCTTCGGGCGCAGCGGGGTCAGTCCGTTCCTGTTTCCGGGGTGATCCAAAGCCCGACGCGTACCCTGTGGGAGCGGGTTTACCCGCGATTGCGTTAGTGAATTCACCATCGTAATCGCGGGTAAACCCGCTCCCACAGGGTACGCGTCGAGCTTTTGAGAACGGTGCTATGCGTCCGCGTATTTCTGCGAAGCGGCAAGTAATTCCTGGTTGCTTCCTCCGAGGAGGCTGGTTGCCTGGGCGGCGCGCTTGAGCAGCATGACCCGGGCCGCTTGCAGTTGATCCTTGTTGAAGCGCTCGGATGGGCCGGACAGCGTCAGCGCGCCCTTGAACTCATGGCCGACGCCAAAGACCGGGGCCGAGATAGACGATGTATCCGGGTCGCGCTCACCGAATGACGTTGCCCAGAACTGCTCCCGTACTTCGGACAAAGCGCGATCGGCCGGCGGGCCGAAGGCCCGGAGGATTTTCCCGGAAGCCCCGGCATGCAGCGGGAAGCGATCCCCTTCGTGGATGCTGAAGCGCACTGCGCGCTTGGGCTCGACCCGAAAGAGCACCACCCGGATGTCGTTCTCGATCACGTAGAAGGAAGAGGTCTCTCCGCTCTCTTCGGTCAGTGCCTCAAGCACCGGGTAGATCGTGTCGCGTAGACGGAAAGACGCCTGGTAGATCTGCGCCAGGCGCAAGGGCTCATGTCCCACTGCGTACTGCCCGTCGGGCAGGCGCCTGACGAACCCGGCCCTTTCCAGTGAACTCATGAGCCGCAGGATGGTGCTTTTGTACAGGCCGGTGCGCCGTGCGATCTCGGCCAGTGGCAGGCTGCTTCGATCAGGCTCGAAAGCCCCGAGAATCGCAAAGGCTCTATCAACCGCCGCCACCCCGCCGTCTGCAGTGTTCTTGGCAGCATCAACAGGCTCGTTTTTCGATGACATCAGACGTGTTCCCGGTGCAATCATGAAAAGCGGCCCCTCGAAGGGGCCGTGCGGATGACCGATACCTTACCTGTGAGTGTGCAAAGCAGCCAGTCCACTGTCCGGAACAGCGTTCTGCTTTACCGGCAGCGCAGGTCAGGCATCGCGCATGAACAGGCGCAGGGAGAGCGCCATGAGCGCGGCGAAGAACAGGATGCACCCCATGACCATCAGGCCTGCGGTGAAGGACTGCGTGTAATCCTTTAGGAACCCCATCAGATAGGGCCCGACGAACCCACCGAATGCGCCAATGGAGTTGATAAGAGCGATACCGCCTGCGGCAGCCTGGCCCGTCAGGAACTTCGCCGGCAGCGTGTAGAAGATCGTCTTCGCCGAGATCGTCCCCACCAGGGCCAGGGTGATACCGGCCAATGCGGGAACCAGGGCATTCATGTTGACCGCGAAGATCAACGCCAAGCCGGCCAATACCAGCGCGATGATAAGGTTGAGAATGCCCCGACCGCTTCGGTCGACATGCCTGGCCCAGAACAGCAGTCCGATGGTCGAGAAGAAGTAGGGTACGGCTGCAACCCAGCCAATCAGGCTGATTTCAACGCCTTGGGCCTTGAGCATCTGCGGCAGCCAGATACCGATACCGTAGGTGCCGATGGTGAAGCTGAAGGTGATGGAGCTCAGGATCCAGACGCGTGGATCCTTGAGTGCCGCGGCGAAACCGTGGCTTTTCCTGGTGCTTGCCCTCTCCTTCTCCAGCATGCCGGCAAGGGCGTCCTTCTCTTCCTGGGATAGCCACCTGGCCTCGCTTGGCCGGTTGGCAAGCACCTTCAGGGTGATGAGCCCCAGGACGCAGGCCGGCAAGCCTTCGATGATGAACATCCACTGCCAACCCGCGAGCCCCCAGGCACCATGCATCTGCAGCAGATAGATGGAAAGCGGGCCGCCGACGAGGAACGAGATCGGCGTTGCAACCGTGAACCATGCCAGCACCCGGGTGCGGTATTGAACCGGGAACCACAGGGTGAGGAAGAAGATCACGCCGGGGAAGAAGCCCGCCTCGGCAATCCCCAGCAGGAAGCGAACGACATAGAAACTGTAGGGGCCGATCACGAAGGCCGTTGCAGCTGCGGCAAGCCCCCAGGTAATCATGATGCGGGCCATCCAGACGCGCGCGCCGAACCGGTACATGGCAAGGTTGCTCGGCACTTCGCACAGGCAGTAACCGACGAACATGATCCCTGCACCCAGGCCGAACTGTGCTGCCGTGAGCCCGAGCTGGTCGGTCATCTGCAGGGCGGCGTAACCGACACTGGTACGATCCAGGTAGTTGAAAAAGTAGGCCAGGGCAAGCAACGGGATCAGACGCCAGGCGGCTTTCTTCATTGCTCTTTGCTGTAGCGCCGACGCGACTTCAGGCTGCGGCATGGACAAAGGGGTATCCGGGGTCGTGACGTTAGCCATGACTGTATCCTCGGTTTTGTTGTTATGAATACCGTGGTTGGTGAGGCGGCCCGCATTCGAGCCGATCAAGCGGTCTTGATCGTTCCGCTGGACGCGAGCCGGGTGATCTCGTCGTCGCCATAGCCCAGCTGGGCAAGAAGCTCCCTGGAGTGGCTGCCCAGGTCCGGTACGTTCAATCGGGCACCAAAGCGCTGACCGTCCATCTCGAAGGGCAGCATCGGTACCTTGACCTGCTCGCCGCCAGGCAGCGTCAGCTCGGCCATGCCGCCGGATCGGTTGAGGTGCTCGTCTTCGAACATGTCCTCGGGTCGCTGGATCGGGGAGAACGGCAAGCCGGCGTCTTCACACAGCGCCATGACGGTCTGCTTGTCCATGCCAGACAGGCGCTCCCGCACCATCGGGATGATTCGGTCGCGGGCCTGTACGCGCTGGTTGTTCCGGCTCAGCCCAGGGTCTGCGCCAAGTTCGGCGAAGTCGAACGCCTGGCAGAAGGAGACCCATTGGCTATCGCTGACAACGCCCATGAAGACCTGCTCACCTTCCTCGGCAGTCTCGAACACGTCGTAGATGGCCCAGGCTGAAATCCGGCTCGGCATAGGCGCCGCCGCCTTGCCGGTCACGACTTTCTGCATCATGTGCTGGGCAACCAGGAACGCCGAGTTTTCAAACAGGCCGGTCTGCACGAACTGGCCACGACCGGTCTCCTTGCGCTGCAGCAGCGCAGCGAGAATCGAGACCGCGCTGAACATGCCGCCCATCACATCGTTGACGGAGGCGCCTGCCCGCAGCGGGCGCCCCACGGGCCCGGTCATGTAGGCCAGGCCGGTCATCATCTGCACGACCTCGTCCAGTGCCGTGCGCTTCTCATAAGGGCCAGGCAGGAAGCCCTTCATCGAGCTGTAGATGATGTCCGCCTTGATGGCCTTGACCTGCTCGTAGCCCAGGCCCAGTTTCTCCATCGCGCCGGGGCGGAAGTTCTCGGTGACGACATCGGCCGTGGCGAGCAGTTTCTTCACCGCGGCCATGCCCTCCTCCGACTTGATGTCCACCGCAAAGCTCTTCTTGTTGCGGTTGTAGGTCATCCAGTAGCCGGCGCCGGAGCCCATGAGACGGCGAGTGTTGTCGCCCTCCGGCACGGGTTCCACCTTGATGACCTCGGCCCCGAGATCCGCAAGCAGCAAGCCGCAGGTCGGGCCCATCACCATGTGGACGAACTCGACTACGCGAATGCCTGCAAGAGGCAGAGGCTTCCCTTCGTGCTGGCTCATACGGCCTCCTTCGCATAGGTGAAATTCTTGCCGACCCCGGCATCGGGGATGAAACCGTACAGGGGTTCACCGGGCAGCCCACGGCGAAGCACTTCACGCGCAGCGACCAGGCGATCGAGGTCGACGCCGGTCTTCAGCCCCATGGATTCCAGGAGATACACCAGGTCTTCGGTGACGATGTTGCCCGAAGCCCCGGGCGCGTACGGACAGCCGCCCAGACCGCCCTGCGAGCCGTCGAAGGTCTTCACCCCGGCCTCCAATGCAGCGACGACGTTGGCCAGGCCCTGGCCGCGGGTGTTGTGAAAGTGAGCACTGCCTGCGAGGGCGCCGAGCTCCCGGAACAGACGGATGAACAATCGACGAACCTGAGTGGGGTTGGCGTAGCCGACCGTGTCGGAAAGCCCCACCTCGTCTACCCCCAGCTCCGCCATCTTCACGGCAATCGCCATCGTCTCGTCGTCGGTTACCACGCCTTGCAGCGTGCAACCGAAGGCGGTGGAAAGGCCGGCTTCGATCTGGACGTTCGGGAAGCGCTCGTTGCGCAAGGCAACCACCGCCTGGACTTCGGCGAAAACCTGGGCGTGGGTCTTGCGGATGTTCGAGACCGAGTGCTGCTCGCTCACCGAGATGGGCAAGGTGATCTTGTGCACACCAGCGTTGAATGCGGCCTCCGCGCCCTTGAGATTCGGCACCAGTGCCGTGACGAAAAGATCGGGCAGGGTCAGGGCATGGGCGACGACCTGGGCGGCATCGGCCATCTGCGGCAGCAGTTTCGCCGATACGAACGAGCCGACCTCGATCTCTTTCAAGCCAGCCTTGGCCAGTGCCGAAATCCACTCCAGCTTCAGGTCGGTGGGCATGCAGGCCTTGACGCTCTGCAAGCCATCCCTGGGCCCGACTTCGCTGACAAGGATGTCGATGTCTGTCGCTTCTTTCACGGAGGTTCTCCTGTTGCTGGGGAGAGCCTGTCCGAACATTCATGCAGTGCAGCTGCGAGGCGAAGCGCTGTTTTTATGATTGTTCTGTCAGGCAGAATTACGTTCTGTTTTAGTATCTACCGACATTTTCACCGCTGTCAACGAGGCCAACGATGAACGGAAGCAGTTGCCCATGGTTTGAGTTTTGAATGGCTGGACAGGTCTCGAGTGAGACTTGACAGAGGGAAAAATAGCTTGGAAAGTGTTCTACCAAGAGCAACTATGTTCTACCTGATAGAACAATGCTCGAAACAACAAGATAGCCCAGGCAACGTACACTGATGAGATTGGCCCAGACCCTGCCGTTTGAGCCTCAGCGTCGTGTGTCTGTTTTCACATGGAGATTTGCCATGAGCCTGTACGCCCCTCCCGAAGAACGCCCAACAGAAGTCTTCAGCAGGCTGCCAAGAGAATTCTGGCGTGATGGGGACTCCGACTGGGTCCGAGCCAACAAACCAGGCCAGCAGGTTACGAGCTTCCTGGAGGGGCCATCCTTCGACCAGGCCGGCAATCTCTATGTCACTGATATCCCGTACGGCCGGATCTTTCGCATCTCTGCACAGGGAGACTGGGACCTGGTCGTTGAATACGACGGCTGGCCGAACGGCCTGAAAATCCATCGTGACGGGCGCGTCTTCATTGCCGACTACAAGCACGGGATCCTCGTTCTCGACCCGATCAGCAAACGCCTCGAGCCCTTCCTGACGCATCGCCGCAGCGAAAGCTTCAAGGGTGTGAACGATCTGTTCTTTGACCGCCAGGGGCACCTGTTCTTCACCGATCAAGGCCAGACCGGCATGCACGATCCATCCGGCCGGGTTTTCCGCTACGACCTGGAGCAGCAACGCCTGGATTGCTTGCTGGACAACGGCCCCAGCCCTAACGGCCTGGTCATGGATCTCCAGGAAAAGGCGCTGCTGGTGGCGATGACCCGCGGAAATGCCGTATGGCGACTTCCCCTGCAAGCCGATGGCACAACATCCAAGGTGGGTGTCTTCACCGCCATGGCCGGAGGCGTGAGTGGCGCCGACGGCATGGCCCTGGATGAGTCGGGCAACCTGTATGTCTGCGATGCAGGCAACGGCTGCGTGTGGGCATTCGACGCCCACGCCGTGCCGCTCTATCGATTCAGGTCCTGCACCGAAGGCCGCACGCTCACCAACCTGGCCTTTGGTGGAGACGCCAATCGCAGCCTGTTCATCACCGACTCGTCGACAGGACACATCCTGAAGGCCGACCCCGGCCACCCGGGCAAGCGGATGTTCTCGCACGCCCCAGCCTAACGACTTCGTGGTACGGCCCTGTGCACATGGCGCACGGGCCCTGCCTGGCCCGAAAACGGCCAGCGAAGGTTATTACTCATACAAAACAGATAATAAGAGGACAGCATGCTCACTCTCTTGAGCTACACAATGATCGTCTGCTTCATGTACCTCGTCATGAGCAAACGCCTGTCACCGCTGGTTGCCCTGATCCTGGTGCCGGTTGCATTCGCAAGCCTCGGCGGGTTCGCAACCCAGCTCGGCCCCATGATGTTCGATGGCGTGAAGATGCTGGCCCCGACGGGGATCATGCTGACCTTCGCGATTCTGTACTTCTGCATGATGACCGACGCAGGCTTGTTCAACCCGCTGATCAAGCTGATCCTCAAGTGCGTGAAAGGCGACCCGCTGAAGATCGTCATCGGCACGGCCATCCTGGGCATCTGCGTAGGCCTGGATGGCGATGGCGCCACGACCTACATCATCACCACCGCTGCACTGCTTCCACTGTACCGGCGCACCGGGATGAGCCTCCAGGTGCTGGCCACTGTTCTGTTGCTGACCAACGGGGTGATGAACATCCTGCCTTGGGCGGGGCCCTTCTCACGTGCGGCGAGCGCCATGCACGTGGACATTACCGAGCTGTTCCTGGAAATGCTGCCGCTGATGATCGCGGGCGCAGGCTGGGTGATTTTCGCGGCGTTCTACCTGGGCAGCAGGGAGCGCCGTCGCCTGGGTGTCGTGGAGCTTGATCACGATGAAGTGATGAGCCATTTCACCGAATTCAGGCTGACAGACTGGCGCTTCCTGTTCAACGCGGTCCTCACCATCACCCTGATCACCCTGATGATGCTCAGCATCATGCCCCTTCCAATCCTGTTCATGCTCGCCTTCGGCCTGGGCGTCCTGGTGAACTTCCCGAGCGTGAAGGCGCAGAAGGAAGTCATCGGCAAATACGCCGACAACGTGATGGCGGTCACCCTGCTGATCTTCGCCGCCGGCATCTTCGTCGGAATCATGTCCGGCACCGGGATGATCAAGGCGATCTCGGAAAGCCTGATCCATGTGATCCCCGAGTCTGCCGGCCATTTCATGTCGGTGATCACGGCGTTCCTCAGCATGCCTTTCACCTACGTGCTGACCAACGACGCGTTCTACTTCGGGATCCTGCCGATCCTGGCCGAGACCGCCAGCCATTACGGCATTGGCGCGAAGGAAATGGCCATCGCCGGCTTGATCGGACAGCCGGTACACCTGCTCAGCCCATTGGTGGCCTCCACCTACCTTCTCTGTGGCCTGCTCGACCTGGACTACGGGGACAACCAGCGAGCCTCCATCGGCTGGAGCATCGGTACATGCCTGGTGATGTTCGTGGCGGCCATCGCGCTCGGCACCATCGACGTTTTCAATTGAGGCCTTTCTTCGAACGGCCAACCCAGTAGCAACACCGCGTAACTCCAACCCACAAAAACAATGGCTGCTTCCTGCGTGCTCATCTGCTGAGCGCGCAGGCAACGCCTGGAGTAAACATGAAGGCACATAACGCAATCCCGGTCTGCACCTTGCTCGGCCTTGGCAATCTTGCCACTCCCGCACTGGCGGAGGGCTTCGTCGAGGACTCCAAAATCTCCCTGCAAACGAAGAATTTCTATTTGAACAGGGACTTTCGGGACGGTACTGGCCAGAACAAGCGTGACGAATGGGCCCAGGGCTTCATTCTCGACGCAAAGTCGGGCTTCACGCCCGGCCCCGTTGGTTTTGGCGTGGACGCCATCGGCATGCTCGGTATCAAGCTGGACTCCAGCCCCGACCGCACAGGTACCGGGCTTCTCCCCGTGCATGATGATGGCAGGGCACCGGACGAATACTCCAAGCTAGGTTTGACGGCAAAGGCTCGGTTCTCGAAAAGCCTGCTCGAAGCAGGAACGCTGATCCCCGACATGCCCACCGTTAAAGCCAACAACGGGCGAATCTTCCCGCAGACCTTCAGGGGTGGGCTGCTGAGCATCGGAGAAATCGATGCCCTCGATATCGTGGCGGGTCGCCTCACGAAAGTTACCGACCGCGACCAGACTGCCGCCCAGGACCTGATGCTGAACAACAAGAACCGCCGCTTCCAGGCCGGTATCGGCGCAGACCGTTTCGACCTGGCCGGCTTCGACTACAGCTTCTCGAAAAACCTGGTGGGTTCGTATCAGTACGGCGAACTCGAAGACGTCTATACCCAGCACTTCTTCGGACTTGTCGGGTCTGTTGCATTGCCTGCAGGGCAGTTGAAGGCAGACCTGCGACTGGCTGTCAGCAGAGACAGCGGCAACGCGGCGGCAGGAAAAATCGACAACCGCTCGGCCAACGGCATGCTCACCTACAGCCTCAAGGGCCACGGCTTCGGCGTTGGCTATCAACAGATGTCCGGGGACACAGCCTTCCCCTACATCGATGGCACCGACCCCTACTTGATCAATTTCGTCCAGATCAACGACTTTGCCGGCGCCAAGGAAAAATCATGGCAGCTTCGATATGACTTCAATTTCGCCACGGTGGGGCTGCCGGGCCTCACCTTCATGTCGCGCTACGTGAAAGGCCAGGACGTCGAGCTCGCTGGCAATGCCAGCGGCAACGAGTGGGAGCGAAACACCGAGCTGCAGTACCTGTTCCCCAGCGGCCCGCTCAAGAACCTGGGGATCCGCTGGCGCAATGCAAGCTATCGCTCGGACTTCGCCAGGGGCGCGGACGAAAACCGCCTCATCATCAGCTACAGCATTCCATTGCTGTAGACCTGCGCAAGCTTCCGCGGCGTTCACATTCGCCCTGAGTGCAAGCTCAGTAATTGAACACATGCCCTAACTGACCCTGCACCCACTCCAGGAAGTGCCGCACCCTGGACATCTCCGCGTGCCCCCTGGGGAACACCAGGTGGTGCGCGCTTACGGGGGTGGACAACTCGGCGGGAAATACCGGCACCAGGTCGCCGCGTTTGACATAGTCCTGGGACAGCAACGAGCTTTCCAGGGCAAAACCGAAGCCATGCCTGGCGGCCTCCAGGCTCATGTACGAGCGGTCGAAGCCCAGCGCGAACGGGGCTTGCGGAAGCGCCACGCCCTGCTGGGCGAACCACTGCGGCCACTGCACCAATGCCGCTTCGGAGAGGATAAGGTTCTGCCCGAGCAGATCGCTGGGTTGGCTGACGGGAATGCGCTCAAGAAGGCTGGGGGACGCGAGCACCGTGGCACGCTCGTGACGGATGGTGCGCACCTCCAGGCTTGGCCAGTCAGGGTAGCCGTGGCGGATGTCCACATCGATCTGATGGCGGCCGAAATGGAGTGTTTCATAGGAACACGACAGGTTGATCTGAATCTCCGGATGACAGCTGCGAAAGTGATCAAGGCGCGGCAGCAGCCAGAGCAGACCGAAGCTGGGCGCCGCATGCAGTCGCAGGCAATCGAAGCCCACGGCACTCCCCGCCCGCTCGGTGGCCAGCGCCAGGCTCTGCAGGATTCCGGAGATCTCCCGTTGGTACTGCTCGCCAGCGGGCGTCAGGGACATGCCGCGGGCTTCCCTGACAAACAGGGCACGGCCAATCAGCGCTTCCAGATTCGCAATCTGGTGGCTGACCGCCGAAGGGGTCAGGTTCAACTGTTCGGCCGCCTTGGCCACGTTTCCAAACCGCGCCACCTGCTCGAAGGCCTGAATCGATTTCAGCGGCGGTATCTGCTGCATTTTCCTGTTCGAGTCGCCGATCATTGCAAGCCCCGATTTCTGCGGATTGCACGCAATGCTATCGGAAACCGAAAAAAAATCTCCTGCCCGCCCCTGAATTTTTTTCAGCATTAGTTGAATGGCGCTGCGTTGCTCGTCACGCACCCCGGGTTGATTCTGACGCCATCGGTTCCCGTGGAACTGCCGCTCACAACAACAATCAATCGGAGCACTCTTCATGCTACTCACTGGCAAAATCGCAATCGTCACCGGCGCCGCCTCTGCACGAGGCATCGGCCGCGCCACCGCGCAGCTGTTCGCAGACCATGGCGCCAAGGTGGCGATTTTCGATCTCGATGCGAACGCCGCAGCCGAAGCAGCTGCGACCCTGGGCGAGGGTCATCTTGGCCTGGGCGCCAACGTTGCCGACGAAGCCCAGGTTCGTGACGCCGTGGCCGAGGTGCTGGCGCGCTTCGGCCGCATCGACGTTCTGGTCAACAACGCCGGCATTACCCAGCCGGTCAAGACGCTGGAGATTACCGGTGCGGACTACGACCGGATCCTCAACGTAAACCTGCGTGGCACGCTGCTGATGTCCCAGGCGGTCATTCCAGGCATGCGTAACCAAGGCGCCGGCAGCATCATCTGCATGTCCTCCGTTTCTGCGCAACGTGGAGGCGGCATCTTCGGCGGCCCTCATTACAGCGCTGCCAAGGCCGGCGTGCTGGGCCTCGGCAAGGCCATGGCACGGGAGCTGGGCCCGCACAATGTCCGGGTCAACGCCATTACCCCAGGGCTGATCCATACCGATATCACTGGCGGGCTGATGCAGGATGAGCGACGTCACGCAATCATCGAAGGCATTCCCCTGGGGCGGCTCGGTGAAGCTCGCGACGTGGCCAACGCTGCCCTGTTCCTGGCCAGTGACCTGTCCAGCTACCTGACCGGTGTCACCCTGGACGTGAACGGTGGAATGCTGATCCACTGATTTCGATTGCGCTCTGTATCCGGGCCCGGCCAAGCCGGGCTCTCAATAACAACAAGAGATCAGATCGACATGACTACCTTAACGATGGATGCGCTTTCGGCTGCCCGCAGCAGCGCGTACCGCAAGACTGCCTGGCGCCTGATGCCCTTCCTGATGCTCTGCTACCTCTGTGCCTACCTGGACCGGGTCAACGTCGGGTTCGCAAAGCTGCAGATGATGGATGACCTTGCGCTGTCCGAGGCTGTATACGGACTCGGCGCCGGCATGTTCTTCATCGGCTACTTCCTCTGCGAAGTGCCCAGCAACATCATCCTGCACAAGGTCGGGGCCCGCCGCTGGATCGCCAGGATCATGATTACCTGGGGCATCATCTCGGCGCTGTTCGCCTTCGTCGAAACCGCCTGGCAGTTCTATGCGCTGCGCTTCCTGCTGGGCGTCGCCGAGGCCGGCCTGGCCCCCGGCCTGCTGCTGTATCTCACTTATTGGTTCCCCTCCTACCGCCGCGCCAAAATGACCGCGCTGTGGTTCATTGCCATCCCGCTGTCGGGGATGATCGGAGGCCCCCTGTCGGGCTGGATCATGGAGCGTTTCGCCGGCGTTCATGGCTGGACGGGCTGGCAGTGGATGTTCGTGCTCGAGGCCATTCCGACCGTTGTGGTGGGCATTCTGGTGCTCAGCTATCTGAAGGATGGCGTCGACCAGGCCAACTGGCTCACGGACGAAGAAAAGGCCCTGGTCCGCCAGGAGCTGGCCGAGGACGAGCAACACAAGGTCAAGCATGGCTCCATCGGCGACTTCATCAAGGATCGCCGCCTGTGGCTGCTGGCCGGAATCTATTTCTGCGTGGTAATGGGCCAGTACGCAATCACCTTCTGGCTCCCCACCCTGGTGCGTAACGCCGGTGTAAGCGAACCGCTGCACATCGGTCTGCTGACCAGCGTCCCGTATATGACCGCAATCGTTGCAATGCTGCTTGCCGGTCGAAGCGGCGACCGTCACCGCGAGCGGCGCTGGCACCTGGCGATTCCGATGCTGTTCGGTGCACTGGGCCTGAGCCTCGCTGCAGCGCTGAGCAGCAGCCTGACGCTGTCGATCCTCAGCCTGTGCCTGGCTGCGGCAGGCATTCTCTCGGCCTCGTCACTCTTCTGGATGCTGCCGACCACGCTGCTGGGCGGCGTATCGGCCGCGGCGGGCATCGCAGCCGTGAACAGCTTCGCCAACCTCGCAGGTTTCTGCTCGCCCTACCTGATCGGCTGGGTAACCACCACCCTGGGCAGCAATGCCGTGGGGATGTACCTGATCACCGCAGTGCTGGTGTTTGGCGCCTTCCTGGTGTCCCGGGTTCCCGCAAACCTGGTCAATCGTTGATTCAACAAGGAGTCTTGCATGACTGCTGTGCCTACGCATAACGAGGCGCCGTCGCTGGCAGCGCGCGCCCGCAATATTCGCCGCCATGCCCTGCGCATGGGTCAAGTCCAGGGCCAGGGCTATGTCGGCCAGGCACTCGGTGCCGCCGACCTGCTGGCCGTGTCGTATTTCCACGCGCTGCGCCTGGATCCAGCGGATCCGGACTGGGAAGACAGGGACCGTTTCTATCTTTCCATCGGCCACTATGCCATCGCCCTCTACGCAGCCCTGATCGAAGCCGGCGTGATTCCGGAAGAAGAGCTGGAAACCTATGGCAGCGATGACAGCCGCCTGCCGATGTCCGGGATGGCTGCGTACACCCCCGGCATGGAAATCACCGGCGGCTCGCTGGGCCATGGACTGGGCATCGCCGTAGGCGCATGCCTGGGCCTGAAGCTCAAGGGGTCCTCCAGCTGGGTCTACAACCTGCTGTCGGACGGCGAACTCAACGAAGGCTCGACCTGGGAGGCGGTGATGTCGGCCAGTCACTGGAAACTGGACAACCTTATCGCCATCGTCGACGTGAACAACCAGCAGGCGGACGGGCACTCCAGCGAAGTGCTGGGTTTCGAGCCGATAGTGGAGCGCTGGGCGTCCTTCGGCTGGTATGTGCAGCGGGTCAACGGAAACAGCCTGGAACAGCTCGTCACCGCGTTCGACCAGGCGCGCGCGCATCAGGCCGCGCAACCTCGGGTGATCATCTGCGACACCCGCATGGGCAAAGGCGTGCCTTTCCTCGAGAACCGCGACAAGACCCACTTCATTCGGGTCGACGAAAACGAATGGGCACTCGCCCTGGAAGCCCTCGACGCCGGGAGCCAAGCATGAGCACTGAAATCGCCGCAAAGAAACGCCTAACGACGTCGGCCATGATCGCGTCCATCGCCGCCGAAGGCCAACCCACGAAACCGGCGCCCTTTGGCCACGCGTTGGCCGCGTTGGCGGAACAGCGGAAAGACATCGTCGGCTTGAGTGCCGACCTGTCCAAATACACCGACCTGCACATCTTCGCCAAGGCGCACCCCGAGCGTTTCTACCAGATGGGGATGGCCGAGCAACTGTTGATGAGTGCTGCTGCCGGCATGGCGCGCGAAGGTTTCACCCCGTTCGCCACCACCTACGCCGTGTTCGCCTCGCGCCGTGCCTATGACTTCATCTGCATGGCGATCGCCGAAGAAAACCTGAACGTGAAAATCGTCTGTGGCTTGCCTGGCCTGACCACTGGCTATGGCCCGAGCCATCAGGCCACGGATGACCTGGCCATCTTCCGCGCCATGCCCAACCTGATGATCGTCGACCCCTGCGACGCGCTGGAAATCGAACAGGCCGTGCCGGCCATCGCAGCCCACCCAGGGCCTGTCTATATGCGCCTGCTGCGCGGCAACGTGCCCTTGGTGCTGGATCGCTATGATTACCGCTTCCAGATTGGCAAAGCCCAGGTGCTGCGCGGTGGTCGAGACGTTCTGCTGGTTTCCAGCGGCCTGATGACGATGCGCGCCCTGGAGGCGGCCGAGCAATTGCACAAGGACGGCGTCGATGTATCGGTACTGCACGTGCCAACCATCAAGCCGCTCGACGAGCAAACCATCCTGGCTGAAGCGCGTAAACCCGGACGGCTGGTGGTTACCGCGGAAAACCACTCGATCATCGGCGGCCTCGGGGAAGCCGTAGCGGGTGTGCTGCTGCGTAATGGTGTCACCCCGACCTTCCGCCAGATCGCCCTGCCCGACGCCTTCCTGGATGCCGGGGCGCTTCCGACACTGCACGACCGCTACGGCATCTCGACCCAGGCAGTGGCTGCGCAAATCAAGGCCTGGCTGTAAATGCTGGGTTCTGGAACAGTTTGACAGCGGTTCAATCCAAGGCCCGATGCAGTGCATCGGGCTTTTGTTTGTTTCAACGGTAGCGCTGAGGGTTCAAGGCCGCTGCCCAGCCGCAGAACATCATGGATTAACCGAAGCCCCTTCCTTCGCGGACTCCGGTAGATCAAAAACGCGGTCGAAGACCCACTGAAACGCCAGCGAGTAAAAGAAGAAGAACACGAACAAGCCCATATCGGTGACCAGTGCGGCCCACCAGGAAATCCCCAGCCACCATGCCACCAGTGGCACCAACAACACGACCAGCCCTCCCTCGAAACCCAGCGAGTGGAGCAAACGCCTGCCCAATGTGCGAGCACGCTGCGGTTGACGCGCTTCCCACCACTCAAACATGGAGTTGTACAGCACGTTCCACAGCAGCGCGCTTGCAGACAACATCACCGACAGCGCACCCGCATGAGCCAGACCGTTGCCGTATATAAACGCGATACTGGGCGACAGCACCGTAATGGCGATGGATTCATAGAGGACGGCTTGAAGGATTTTTCTGGAAGGGCCTTGCATGGTGTACTCCGAAGATCGGGTAATTGAACACCAGGACGGTATCTGCCCATGCGATCCAGGAAAAATGAGATAAATTGCCTGCACATCAATTCAATTCATCAGGGAACCCTGCGTGTTTTCGACTCTTCCACTCAACGCGCTGCGCACCTTCGAGGCGGCGGCGCGGCTGGGAAGTTTCAAGGCGGCCGCTGAGGAACTGTCAGTCACCCCGGCGGCCATTTCCCACCAGATCAGGACATTGGAAAACCACCTCGGAGCGCGGCTATTCCATCGTTCCGGACAAGGCGTGACAGTGACCGAAGAAGGCGAGTCGCTTTATCGCCAGACGCATCGCGCCTTATCGGACATTCGCCGCAGTCTGGAGGCCTTCTATCCAGACACCGTTCAGCAGACCCTGACCATAACCACTACCCCAGGCTTCGCCGCAGCCTGGTTGATTCCAAGGCTGGGTAGCTTCTACAAGAACTTTGGGCACTTTGATGTACGGGTCGATACACGCAATGAACTCGTCGATCTACTGCGTGACTCCAGTATCGATGTTGCCATTCGCTCGGTCAGCCGTGACGACCCCAGGTTGTTCTCCCAAGCGCTCATGCACGAACGATTTTCGGCCTACGGTGCCCCGGACCTGGTCGCTTCGCTGAACCTGGAGCAGATCGAGCTGATCAACCTGCGCTGGAAAATTCCAGGCGCATTCTCGGTGAATTGGGAAAGCTGGTGTGCGGCGGCTGCTTGCCAGTCATGGCTTGAAACGGCGCAGATGCGTGAATTCGATGATGAGCATTTTGCTTTAAGCGCCGCGATCGCCGGGCATGGACTGGTGCTGGCAAGCAATGTGCTGGTGGCTAACAGCCTCAGGCGCGGGGAATTGGTGGCCTATAGGCCGGAAATAAGCCTGCCGGGGCCGCGTTATATTGCTGCGTGCGTGCCAGGGAAGGAGCGGCAGGCGCATGTGAGTGCGTTCCTGAGGTGGCTGGTAGATGCGGCGCTGCGGGATGGATGAGCATATTCGGTTCTTGTCATGCGTATGGACGCTATGGGTCGAAAGCAGCCGGTCACTACTTACCGCGTAGCGCTGGCTCGGGGGCGGGAGGGCTACCTAACCACTTACTCTCTCATTCTCCAGATTGCCGTTGAGAGGATAAATCCTGGATGTTCGTAGGTCGGTTTACTATCCAATTTTCGCTTTTCTGGATGGTCAGTCCTCGAGTTTATCTGGCAGTAATCGATCAAAAACTCTCATCGATGAACGATTTCGTTAGCTAACAACTAACGTAGGTATGACGGCTGTGCGCTGGCCCGCGCTAGAAGGTTTTCCGGGACTTTCGTCAATTTGTTGAAACTGTTTCACTACCCCTTGGGTTTCACGTGCTAGTGGAAGTGATCAAGCTAAGGCATCAACACACTGAGTGCTCGCCATGACTAGTACGATTACCGTTGTAGCGCATATCACCGCAGATCCATCATCAGTAGCAGAGGTTCACAGCGCCCTGCTAATAGCTGTCGAAGCGACGCAGTCAGAGTACGGGTGTCTTCATTATCGTCTTTTTGAAAACATGGACACTCAAGGCCACTGGACCATGCTTGAGCTTTGGCAGAATGATGATGCGCTGACTCAACATACACTCGGTGAGGCGTTTAAAACTTTAAGCGCGGCTATCGACGGCAAAGCGAGTGTTGAGGTTTTCCGCTTGGCTCCGGCTGCTTCTGCTGTACAGGTGGAGTCTGTTGTAAACCCAAACTTCTGGCTCGGAAACGGTTTGCCATGAGCTTTAAGCTAACGTAACGGATATCGCTCAAGAGCAAGCGCAACGCGCCGTGCGGGATCTGGGTGATGAGTTGTTCATATTGCCAGAGCAGGTCTCCGGGACGATCATAGCCAGTAGTTTGGGAGCGTTCGTCCCAAAGCTTGGGCCCCAGGCTAGGTTTGGTGAGCAGGCGGCACGAGCAAGCTCAGCCAATCAGAAACTACCTTTCACTCCTCGGTTGAGGAGTGAAAGAAAGTATGGCGTTAGTTGTTGCCCGCTGAAGCGCGCCCTCTCAAATGATTCGTGGGCAGTGCAGTCGTATATTTAACTTGGCTAAGTGCGAAACTCGACTTAATGCTTGCCACAACAGGTATGGTGGTCAACCAGTCAAGCAGTAGCGCCTGATACTTTGTCAGGTCTTCGCTTACCACCCTCAGCATAAAGTCCGCCTCGCCGCTCATCAAATAGCACTCCATCACCTCTGGGCGCTCCCTGATTGCGTTCGTAAATACTTCTAGCGACTGCTTGTCCTGAAGTTTGAGCGACACGTGTACGAATACATTTATTGCAAGGCCGAGCGCTGCAGGATCAACTAGCGTTACGGCGCCTCGCAAGACCCCACTTTCCTTCATCTCTGAGACACGTCGCCAGCACGGCGAAGTTGAAAGCCCTACAATTTCAGCGAGTTCGGCATTGCTTAACTCCGCATTTTCTTGGAGTGCATCAAGGATGCGCAGGCTAGCGTCATCGAGCTTCGAGCGGCTCATGGTAAATTTTTCCTCTGCATGAGAGCTTTCCAATGAAATGTACCGGCATTTCTACTTCTGAGGAAGAGATAGGTACGTTTTTTCGCATGCCCAAAAATATCATGGTGCTACGTAACTAAATTGCAACGAGGTGGCACCATGCGCGCTTCAACTCAGCAAGTGTTTAAGACTCGCTCCAAAAATTTCGGGATATCTTCGACTTACGTCTGGCTTGGTGTCATGGTGCTTCTGTGGGGAAGTAGCTGGCCGGTTACCAAGCTTGCATTGCATGACGTGCCTCCGCTCTGGCTGGCTACCATTCGTTTCGCCACTGCCGCGGTTTGTCTTTTTGCCTATCTGGTCGCGAGAGGACAGCTCAAGCTTCCCGTTAGAGAGGATGTGCCAATCATCGCAAGCGTGGGTTTGTTGCAGATGATGGCTTTCACAGGTCTGGGTATGGTAGCGATGGTTCATGTCGACACTAGCCGCGCTGTGCTCTTGGCATACACAACCCCACTGTGGTGTGTGGTTGTCGCCTGGGTCATGTTCCGTGAAATGCCCTCTAGGTTGCAGATTGCAGGGCTTGTCATAGGGATGTCAGGGGTCGCGGCTGTGTGCTCCCCAGAAGAGCTCGAATGGACAAATCAGGAAACAGTGTTGGGGGCAATATTCCTGCTTCTTGCAGCGGTCAGCTGGGCGATTGTCATCCTTCATGTGAAACGTCATCGGTGGGTGACCCCACCTCTGGCGCTTGCCCCGTGGCAGATGCTCTTGGCTACCATACCGTTGGCGATTGCAGCCTATGTCAGCGAAGGCTCACCGACATCCCTTGTCTTGGATAGGAAACTGGCTGAGGAATTGTTCTTCATTGGTCCGATTGCGACATCGGCGTGCTTTGTGATTTCTACGGAGTACGGACGGCGAATTTCGACGTTTGGCATGTCAAATTTCACCCTTGGGGTACCCCTGATTGGAACAGTGTTCTCTTGCTTGGCTTTTGGTGCGACCGTTTCCACCATGTTCCTTGCCGGGCTCGGCCTGGTGGTTTTGGGGGTCGTGGTCTCTGCGTTAGCTTCGCGCTCCCGCCGGACCTGAACCATAAAGGTTGGCGGAGGCTTTTCGATAAACCCGTTTCAGAGCTCGCAATGCGTAAGGCATTAGCTCTGAAACGGGTGCAGTGAGGTTACTTAGAGTCTATGCGATAGACGCTCAGTGGTCGCTCGACCTTCGATGCGCCATTGTTGAACAAGCCTACTCGATCGACTTGCGCTGCCGGCAAGTACAATCTGCCCTGGTTGTCGAACGCAGGTGCATCGACCCAGTGCAGGCGAGTGTCCTTTGCAATGGTCTGAATGGTGCCGTCAGTGGCGATTCGCTTGACGCTATCTTCAGCTAGGTCACTGAAATAGAAATTGCCCTTGCTGTCCATGACTGTCCCACCGGCCGGCGGCAGATCTCGCCAGAACTCGACATGTTTGACGAGCTCAATTTCAGGCAGGTTGGCATCATCCAGCCAGCGCGTTTCAATCTTGTGCCAAGGGCCTTCCAACGGTGCGAAGTAGAGCCATTTCCCGTCCGGGGACACCTCAAGGGGATCGGAATGCACCCTCAATGCTGTCCCATCTGGCGCTCTGACTACTTTGCCGCTCAGGATAATGTCGCGGTTCTTGGGCGCGCGTACAGCAGGACTGGTCGTTAAGACGCGCCGGGCTTTGTTGGTTTCGAAGTCCAAGACAACGATGCCAGGAACGCCAGCGTCCGTCAGGTAGGCATGCTTGCCATTGAGGCGGATATCGTCGATGTAGCTATGTTCTTGAGCGATGCTGCTGTCGAATGGGATGACCTTGATCACTTCGCCGCTTTTTAGGTCAACGACCACGACCTTTGCACCACCTGCAATGACTTTGCCGCCGAAGTCAGTTACGCCTGCATCGACAATCCACAGCCGGCTATTGTCATCAACGCCCATGGCATTGACATTGACGAAGCGCTGTTCGGCTGGAATGGTCGCGTCATTGCTATTCCATCGCTCATTTGGAAAGGGATGGGGCTCCAGCTTGGTCTAGCTTCGATACGGATGGCCCCGCTGAGCCAGTCCATTTTGGGCCCGATACGTATAGGCTTCCGGCGCTGTCCACGGCCACCGTATTCCATACAGCATTCGCCGATTGGGCTACCACATGAAGGGTTGGCGGCAGCTCGGCGTGGGCTACACCGATAAAGCCTGCCATCAGAGCTGTTAGTACAAATCGTTTAGGGAAGGTCATTGCAAGTTCCTGTTTGAAGGGCTGGGCAATGATCATTTTTCCCATTACGCTGAAAAACCTCGCCATCACGTAAAGAATTTCGTCAACGTGAAGAAAATCATACGAATCGATGATCTGCAGGTCTTCGTATCGACGGCTGCTGCGGGTAGTTTCTCCGCCGCGGCGCGGTTGCTTGACATCTCGCCCGCCTTGGCGAGCGGTGCCATTCAGCGTCTGGAAAGCAACCTGGGCGTGAGATTGTTTGTTCGCTCGACGCGTCGGTTGAGATTATCCGATGATGGCGAGCGCTACTTGCCGCACGCGCGGCAAGCCTTGGAAGCACTTGATAATGGCGAGGTAGCGCTGAACCAGGGCCGTGACGAGATCGCTGGCACTATTCGCTTGTCGATGCCATCTGATATCGGCAGGAACGTGTTGCTCCCATGGCTTGATGAGTTTCAGCAAACGCACCCCATGGTACGTCTGCAATTGCGGGTTAGTGATCAGGTGGCTGATCTAGTGGGGGAACATCTGGACGCTAGTATCAGGTATGGACAGTTGAGTGACTCGAGCCTGGTGTCCCTGGCACTCGCACCGATGAACCGCAGAACAGTCTGCGCCTCGCCGGCGTATCTCGCGCGTCATGGTATGCCGGAATCTCCTGAGGCGTTGAGCGGGCATAATTGCCTGAGATATGTGATGGGCGAGCAAACCTACGAGCGTTGGAGCTTCAATTTCCCACAGGGAGTGCGGACGGTTCAGGTGACAGGTGATCGAATCAGCGATGATGCCGATATTGTTCGACGCTGGGCTGTCGCCGGATTGGGGATCGTTTACAAGTCCAGGCTCGATGTTGCTGAGGATCTTCGTAGCGGCCGCCTGGTTGAGCTATTCCCGGAAAGCTATGGGCAGTCGGCACCGCTTCAGCTGGTATGTGCCCATCGCACATCGCTCACGCCGGCCATCCAATCGCTTAGAGCCTTTCTAGCAAAACGTTTCGAAAGCTAGTCGGGGCTCAGTGGCGGGGCACGGGGCCCCGCTACTGATTCAAGCTTCCGCCGGTGCCGACTGACGTGCGAGCCAAATGTCTGCAGTTTCCAAGGCTGAAAGCTTTTTGTGACGGATAAGAAAATCAAGCTCACTGACCGCGGCATTGCCAGGTTGTAGCGAGACCAGATCCTCAATCAGTTCTTTCGGCATCGCTTGCACAACGTCACTGGCGGCAATGAGCGTGGCTTGATCCTCACCGCCCAACAGCCCGAGCGGTTCATCCAGGGCTCGGATTTTGTAGGCATGGTGCAGATATTGAGGATGCCACAGCGGCACGACAAACCATTCCCGCTCGGCATAGGATTGCTCATAACGATTGAAGCAATCAGTCTCGGTGCCTTGCGCAAAAAAATAGCCTTCAGCGTCCAACCCGTATTGCGTCACCATGGCTTTGGAAAAGCGACTGATACCAGCACCAGGGGTTATGCCTTGGATGCGGCGGCTCATCCGCTGGGCAACATCCGGCCTCAGCAGGTCTGCAATCGTAGCGACCTGATCCTCCGGTACATAATCAGGCACCCCCCAAATGCAGAATGGGTTGTAAAGAACGCCAAGGGAAGTGCTCGATTTCTTGCAAGCTGCCAGGTAGGCACCATGGCTGGCAGGCAGCCAGGCTGATACGAGCATCTCTACTAGTCCTTCGCTGTACAACCGGAACATCTCCTCATGAGGAGCTGTACTGACTTCCACCAGATAACCATGTCGCTCTAGCGTGCGCTGCACAAGCGCTGCACTAGCGGCATGGAAGCTGAGGTCGATGTAGCCCAAGCGAATGTGCTTTTGCATGTCATTTCCTTATCAATGCGTTTGCGCAGGCTTGGCGTCGATCTTGACGCGCATCAGGCTGTAAGGCTTCACCCGTTTGTCTTGGCCATCGTTGAAGCCAGGTGAGCGGTGCAGCTGGTTGGCAGTGAAATACAGATATCCGTCTGGGCCGATCGACAAGGTATCCGGCCAAAGGACTCGCGAATCCTCAACCACGGTTTGCCAAGTGCCATCGGCAAGGCGTTTGCGGATGGAGTTGTGCTCATAATCCCCCGCATAGACTGCACCGTTAGCATCAGCCTCAAGACCGTCGGAGGCGCCTTTTTCACCAAGGTCTACAACTGCTTGTTCAAGTTCGGCTTCGCTTACATTGGGGTCTCGCAACAAAGCCGTTGGAACCGCATACAGGTGTCGACTCGAAAGCGGACAGAAATACAGCGTCCTACCATCGCTCGACAGGGCGATGCCGTCCGAGGCTACGGTCAGCAGCCCTGATCTACCCTGCGCGTCGCGGGTGATGAGTGCTGGTTTCCCTTCGATGACAGGTCGGAACTCAGGGTCTACGGAAGTTGATTTGGCCCCGCTAAGGCGGCGGGTTGCGGTACCGCTGGCCAGGTCCAGGACGATGATTCCGCCTGGCCCTTTTACCGACGAATCGGTGACGTAAGCGGTACCTTCTTTACCTACGCGAAAATCAAAACGGACGTCATTCACATAGGTAGTTGGCAGAATCACTTCACGCGGGAACACAACTGTTTTCACGATCTTGTTGGTGTTCAAGTCGATTGCGATCAGCTTGGCTCCACCTGCCTTGGGCTCGGAGAAGGCGGGAGCGGCTGTATCCAATACCCAGACACGCCCTTGACCGTCAGCTACCACGCTCTGCACGCTGATGAACCCGGCGGCCGGATCCTTGGTGTTTTCCACATTCGTTTTCAGGTCCGGGTAAGGAACCAAATGGCCCTGTTTAATCTCTGCCACGGTGTAGGGTACGTCATCTCCCCAACGAGGGAAGTTGATGAAGATCCGACCCGTTTCGGTAACGGTCACGCCTGTAGGCATGGCGCCATTGAAAGCGAAAACACGTTCGGGGTTGGTGCCTGTGCCCGAGGCGGTATCGGCCATGGCCATTGCACTGAGCGAGACCGCGACAGCCAGGCCAGTGGCTTGGAAGAAAGCTTTCATATGCTTGTCCTTGAGCCTATCAGCGGGTTAGAAGCCTTCGAGAACGATCTTGCCTTTGGCTTTGCCGCTCTCGATCAGAGCATGGGCGCGCTTCAGGTTATCTGAGCCGATTTTGCCGAAGTGTTCGCCAATGGTGGTCTGGATGACGCCGTTATCGACCAGCTCGGAAATTCTGTTCAGCAACTCATGCTGTTTGATCATGTCTGCGGTTTGATACAGAGAACGCGTGAACATGAGTTCCCAATGCAGCGAAAGCGACTTGCGCTTGAGTGGCATGACGTCCAGTTGTGCGGGGTCATCAATCAGTGCCAGTTTGCCTTGTGGGCGAAGCACTTCGACGATCTGCGGCAGGTAGGTTTCGGTATGGGTCAGGCTGATAACGTAGTCGACCGGGTTGAGCTTCAGATTCTCAAGCTGCAGCGGGATCGAAGCGGAATGATCAATCACATGGTGGGCGCCCAGTTCTTGTACCCAGGACTGAGTCTCTGGCCGCGACGCCGTACCGATGACGGTGAGTCGGGTAAGTTTGCGGGCCAGCTGGACCAGAATCGAGCCAACCCCACCACCGGCGCCGATGACCAGCAGGCTTTGTCCTTTACCACCGTTCTCCTGAACGCCCAGTCGATCGAACAACAGCTCCCAGGCAGTAATGGAGGTCAGCGGCAAGGCTGCGGCACTGGCATTGTCCAGGCTACGTGGTTTTTGACCGACGATGCGCTCATCCACCAAGTGAAATTCGCTGTAGCTACCAGGGCGATCGATCGCGCCGGCGTAAAATACTTCGTCGCCAACGTTGAACAATGAAACGTCGCTGCCGACTTCACGGACGATACCAACAGTATCCCAACCCAGCACTTGGACCTCTTGGCTGGTACTGCGGGCTCGCACCTTTGTATCTACCGGATTCACCGCAATCGCTTTCACTTCGACAAGCAGATCTCGAGCACCTGGGGTGGGCTTCGGCAGGTCCGTTTCGAACAGGGAACGAGCGTTTTGGATTGGCAAACCAGCTTCTTGGAAAACTACGGCTTTCATATGAGGTTGTCCTTTACAGGTCAGAGAGTGATGTCAGGCTAACTCCCTTCGTAAGCCTCAAAAACCAGCTAACCCGAGGAAGACTTTCGCCGTTTCGCTGAAGGTTGAGGCGATCAGCCATTCAAGGAATGGCTGATCGTCTTGGAAGGAGCGCGTACGTCGTTCAAGTCAGGCGTCAGATCAGATCGCTTTCGGTGGGAAATCGATATCCGTTTTCGCCACGTTGTTCAGGTAGTTCGTCAAGGTCAGCAGCGAGACCTGCGCGATGACGTCAACGATTTTTGCATCGTCCAACCCTGCTTCCCGTGCGATTGAGAGATGCTCGTCACTCACTTGGCCGCGGTTGAGCGTGACTGCCCGAGCCAGTGCAGCGACTCCATTCAGCGTGCCAGCGCGTGCTGCCAGCAAATCATCAGCGTTCAGTCCGGCCTTCCCACCGAAGAAGCTGTGAGCCGCGACGCAATAATCGCATCCGTTAACTTCCGAGGCCGCCAGTGCCGCTACTTCACGTTCGGCAGGTGTCAGGCTGTTCTTGCCAAGCGCCTGTGCCAGAGCGAGATATCCTCCCAAGGCTGCTGGAGAGTGAGCCAGCGTAGCGAAAGCGTTAGGGATAAAACCCAAGCCTTTTTCAATGCCCTGAAGGGCAGCGCGCGCAGCGTCTGGAGCTTGGTCAATGGTCAAAGCAGCAATTCGGGTCATGATTTTGCTTCCTTCCAGGTTGTCCAATTCGTTTCTGTTCAGGCGACAGGGATAGGGTTTTCGGCCAATGCCTCGTTGAACTGGTTGATCAGTCCATGCTCGTTGGGCCCTTGGTTGGCGCGTACCGGTACGACGCGGTCAACCAGGACTTCGGTTGTCGCTGTCTCCAGTTTTTCCAGGGTCTCTTGGATGAATTCGTCCAGTGGCATGGCGCGTTCATCACCACTTTTGTGAATCAGATCGGTGTCGACCCATGGCGGCGCGATTTCCAGAACCTTGACGCTGGTGTCGCGCAGGGCAAAACGTTGCGACAGCGAGTAGGAGTGAATCGCAGCTTTGGTCGCTGAATAGAGGGCAGTCGCGGCCAGTGGCAGATAAGCCAGTACCGAGCTGTTGTTGATGATGTAGGCATCGGGTTGGCGCTTGAGGTGTTCTACAAACGCTGCGCTAACCCGCACCGGGCCCAGCAGGTTGGTTTGCAGCAGCCCTACAGCCTGCTCATCGTCATAATCGCCAGAGCCTGGGTTGTCGAAAGGCATGATGCCGGCATTGTTGATGATGACGTTCAGCGAGGGATGGCGACGGATAACCTCTTGTGCGACATCCTTGATCTGCTGGGGATCATTGATATCAAGCTGAACAGTGTCGATGCCGGGATTGGAGCTGGCGATTTCATCCAGCAGCGATTGGCGTCGGCCCGCGATGATGACTTTGTTTCCACGCCGGTGGAACGCTTCGGCCAGAGCGCGACCGATGCCCGAGGTGCCGCCAGTAATGAAGATGGTGTTTGCGCTGGTTTTCATGATCTGTATCCTTTCAATTGATTGATTAAACGTTGTAACGCGGAGCGAGTTTGTTGCTGGAGAGATGTCCGTACAGCGCCTTGCGGCTGGTTTCGTACAGCTCGAAATGCTGTATGTCCTGCATGGAAGGGATGGAGATCAGGACACCGTTGTCGAAGTCTTGAAGGGCGCCATCCACCAGGTCGCTTGCTGACATCACGATGCTGGGATCAAGGTTCTCGACGGGCAGCCCACCGATCTCCCAGAAATCGGTCGCCGTGGCTCCTGGCAGTACCGCCTGAATCTTGATGCCCTGTTCTGCCAGCTCTTTGTGCAACGACTGAGTGAAGGCCGTGACGTAGGCTTTGCTTGCGCCATACACGCCATTCAGAATTTCCGGTGCCAGGCTGACGATTGATGAGATATTGATGAGTGCGCCCTGTTGGCGAGCGATGAAGCCCGGAACTGCGGCGTAGGTCAGTCGAGTGAGTGCCGTGACGTTGAGGCTAATCATCTCGGCCATTCGCTCCACGTCGCTGTCCAGCAAACGGGTGTGAGTACCAATGCCTGCGTTGTTAACCAACAGATTGATGCTGGCGTCTTCGCGCAATTTGCGTTCCACTCGCGCCAGGTCCGCTGCGTTGGCCAGGTCTGCGGGGAAGACTTCAACGCTCTGCTGAGTCTCGTTGGTGATGCGGCTAGCAAGAGCGTTCAGGCGATCACGATTGCGGGCGACCAGTATCAGGTCATAGCCACGTTGAGCCAGGCGGCCTGCGAAAATTGCGCCGATGCCGGTGGATGCGCCTGTAATCAGGGCGGTGCCTTTGTATTCCTGAGTCATGATCCAGCTCCGTTGTTTGGGTGTGGAGCCATGATGCAAAAAATCAGATTTGTCTTAAACGACGCATATGGTCATGTTTTAAGACATCACAATCGGAGCACGGTTATGCATCGAATCGGCTACTTGGTCACGGATGGATTTCAGGTGATGTCTCTGGCCACCCAGGCAGTTTTTGAATTCGCAAACATGGTCGCGGGCGAGCCTGTGTACCGGATTCAGAACTACTCGGTGTTAGGAGGGAGCATTCGATCATCCTTGGGTATGCACATCGATACGCTGGCTTTGGATGATCCAGGGCTTGCAGATAGCTGGATGATCACAGGGACACTCACTCCGCTTACGCCTCCCGCTACTGAGGTTCTGTCCAGCGTGCAGGGATTTGCCCAGAGTTCCAGGCGCATCGCGGGTATCTGCACAGGAGCGTTCGTCTTAGCTCAAGCGGGTGTCCTCGATAACCGGCGTGCGACTACTCACTGGGCATATGCCAAGACTCTTCAAAGCATGCACCCGAGCATTGAGGTGGAAGAGGATCGAATCTTCATCGTGGACGGCCCTGTTTGGACCTCTGCGGGAATGACCGCAGGCCTCGACATGGCGTTGGGGATGGTGGAGAAGGATTTGGGAACGGAGCTTGCCAAATCGGTTGCTCATAAGCTCGTAATGCACCAACGCCGATCGGGAGGGCAGTCTCAGCACTCTGAGTTGCTTGCTCTGGCGCCCAAGTCTGATCGCATTCAGAGCGCTTTGGATTATGCACGCAAGCATTTGAACAGGGCACTGAGTGTCGAAGAGCTCGCGGAGGTTGTTCATCTGAGCCCTAGGCAATTCACGCGGGTCTTCACTGCCGAAACCGGTCAATCACCTGCGAAAGCGGTGGAGAGCCTACGACTAGAGGCAGCTCGGCTAATGATCGAGCAGAGTCGCCATAGCCTGGACACGGTAGCAAGGGAAACCGGGTTCAGGGATCGTCGACACATGCGCGAGGTATTCATCCGAGGTTTTGGGGTTCCCCCGCAAGCAGTTCGCCGCGACGCTAGGCGAGTCGAGTAGAACTCGCTTTCCTATTAAACCGAACGGTTCGATACTGGGCTCATGTCGATCGTTTAGGTACCGAAAATGGGACGGTTTGTACCCGCATGCGAAAGGCTTGATTTGTATGACTGTTTAGGGTCGAAAACAGCCTCATCCCGACCTCTGCTGAGGTGCGCAAACATCAACCCAATGGCTCACGATTACACCCGTCAATAAGGCTAGGCCCCTGGAACCACTCAACATTACCCACCGGAAAAAACCAGCCACCGCCCTCCCCTACATCCGATGCTGTTCCACCAAAAAATCCACGAACAACCGCACCCGCGCCGGCATCGTCGGGCCACCCACAAAAACCGCATGAATCGGCTCTCGGTCACCGGGGTTCCAGGCTTGCAACAGCGATACAAGGTCGCCCCGGCGCAGGTCCTCACTGACAGTGAACTCGCCGATACGCGCAATCCCGGCGCCGACCCGCGCGAGTTGGGCCAGTGCATCACCGCTGCTGCATTCGATGTTGCCGCTGACATTGAGGGAAAACGCTTTGCCGTCGCGCGTAAACGGCCAGTTGGGTTCGGCACGCCGGAAGTTGAAGCGCAGGCAGTTGTGCCGTAACAGGTCTTCCGGTTCCTGGGGGGTGCCGTGGCGTTGCAGGTACTGGGGCGATGCCACTACCACCTGGCCGGTGTCGCCGATCCTGCGCGCGGTCAGCGGGCTGTCGGGCAGGTGGCCGAAACGTATGGCCACATCGGCCTGGCCGCCGAGGATGTCGACCACTTCGTCGCCCAAGGTGAGGTCCACGACGATATTCGGGTAGTGCTCGCTGAAGGCCGCGACCAGGGGAACGATAGACATCCGCCCATGGCCAAGGGCAGCGCTGACCCGCAATCGCCCCTTGGGTACGCCTTGGTCGGCAATGGCTTCTTCGACCTCATCCATGTCGGCCAGGATGCGCCGGGCGCCGCGCAGAAAGGCTTCGCCCTCGGCGGTGAAGGTGATCGCCCGCGTGGTGCGCAGCAGCAGCCGGGTGCCCAGGCGCTGTTCGGCACGCGCGATGATTCGACTGACCGCCGAGGGCGTGAGCCCCAATGCACGCGCGGCAGCCGACAGGCTGCCTTGCTGCGCTACGGTGGCGAACACAAACATCTCACCTGATCTACCGTTGAAATCCACTTGTGCCTCTTACGCAAAGGTGATTGCCAAAAATGCCGTCTACCGCCTGAAAGCGCTTGATCGTAGCATTGGCGGCATAGATAAGGAGCCTCTTATGCGTATCAATCCACCCCTTGTTGCACTCGCCATTGGTGCCTTTGGCATCGGCGTTACCGAGTTCGCCCCCATGGGCATGCTACCGGGCATCGCTGCGGACCTCGGCGTTTCGATTCCCGCTGCGGGCTTGCTGGTCAGTGCCTACGCCCTGGGCGTACTGCTTGGCGCGCCGCTGATGACCCTGACCACCGGCAAGATTCCCCGGCGTTATCTGCTGATCGGCCTCATGGCGATTTTCACCCTGGGTAACCTCATGTCCGCACTGGCGACCGACTACTACAGCCTCATGATTGCCAGGGTGGTGACCTCACTGAACCACGGCGCATTCTTTGGCGTCGGCTCCATCGTCGCCGCCAGCGTGGTGGTTCCTGAAAAGCGTGCTGGCGCGGTAGCGGCGATGTTCATGGGCCTCACCCTGGCAACCATTGGCGGTGTGCCGCTGGCCACGTGGTTTGGCGAGCTGTTCGGTTGGCGCACCGCCTTCTGGGGCATTACCGGCCTCGGCGTGCTGACCATGGCCGCGTTGTGGCTCGCCCTGCCCGACCTCAAGGCACCGCCAGGCGGCGGTGTCATGGCCGAAATCCGGGTACTGGGCCGTGCCCCGGTGCTGGCGGCGCTGGCCCTGACCGTCGTCGGCTCGGGCGCAATGTTCACCGTCTTCACCTACATCGCTCCGATCCTCAGCGCCGAGACCCACGCCTCCACCGCCTTCATCACCGCCATGCTGGTGCTGTTCGGCGTAGGGCTGACACTGGGCAACATGTGGGGCGGCAAAGCTGCCGACCGCTCGATAGACCGTACCCTGATCGTCTCGCTGAGCGTGCTCATCCTGGTCCTGCTGGCGTTCACCGTACTGATGCGCTGGCCGCTGCCGGCCGCCGTAGCCATCCTGATCTGGGGCATCGCCAGCTTCGCCCTGGTGCCGCCGCTGCAGATGCGCGTGATGGAAGCCGCCAAGGACGCGCCTAATCTCGCCTCGGCGGTGAACATTGGTGCGTTCAACCTTGGCAACGCGATTGGCGCGGCGCTGGGAGGCGCGGTGATCAAAGCGGGGTTGGGTTATCCGGCGATTTCCCTGGCGGGGGCGGCGATGGCCGGGTTGGGGTTGTTGATGGTGTTGGGGTTTGCGTGGCGGTCGCTCAGATCGGACGTGGGTACCTCGCCCTCGGCCGTCGGTGGATCGCATCAGGGCTGACAGGGCTTGCCATGACTTTTTTGGCGCCCTTGAGATCGACGCCGCCCGCGCGGCGCATCGCCGGCAACGCCGGCTCCCACAGTTCAATTTTGCCAGGTCAAATCGAGTGCTACTTATCTGAATGAAGGTGCACGCTATCGATTACTCTGGATCAAAACGTGCGGGGGTAGGGATTTGCCAGGCGGGCTTCTTTTCACCTTGGCTGTTGAAAGCGCGACGCGCCTCGCGGAATTCCTCAGCATTTTCGACCACCCACATCCAAACGGGGGACATCCGAACCAACAGCTCCCTACCCAGCGGAGTCAGCTCGTATTCGACGCGCGGCGGAATTTCCTCGAACTCCCGTCGAAGCAGTAATCCATCTCGCTCCATGGCGCGTAGCGTCTTGGTGAGCATTCGCTGGGTCACCCCAGTCATCTGTCTTTTTATCTCGGCGTGGCGCATCGTGCCGTACACGCCCAAAGCATGCAGGATGCCCAATGACCATCGGCTACCTGCGTGAGCGAGGACTTCCCGCCTGACGCCATCATCGTCTTCCCGGAGCGTTTGGCAGATGGCTTCTGCCTGGCTCAGAGCGTCCTGATTGGTCATTTATTCCTCCTAGGTATCACGCGTGTGCCTTCTTACGAGTACTGCCTGATCATGCCAGCATTCGCTCATGTTATAGGCATCACGCCTCAGGAGAAATCATGACCGAAGCAACCCCGCTTTCCCCTCAATCCATTCTTGTTCTCGGCGCTGGGGAACTTGGTCTCCCGGTTTTGCGCAATCTCGCGCGAGTGGCCAAACGCGCACCTGGTTCCCAAATCAGCGTTCTTCTCCGGGAGTCGACCATCAACACCCAGGTACCGGAGAAAAAGGCCGAAATCGATGAGCTTCGCGGGCTGGGCATTCAGATGGTCGCAGCGGACCTGGTGAACGATTCAATTGAACAGTTAGCTGAAGTGTTCGCCCGGTTCGATACCGTCATAGGCTGTGCCGGTATGGTCGCGGGTCGAGAAACCCCCATGAAACTGGCAACAGCAGCGCTAAGGTCGGGGGTGAAGCGCTACTTCCCGTGGCAGTTTGGCGTGGATTTCGAAGTGATCGGTCGGGGCAGCCCCCAAGATCTTTTCGATTCTCAACTCGATGTACGCGAGGCGCTTCGTGCGCAAGACAAAACTGAATGGGTCATTATCTCGACCGGCATGTTCACCAGCTTCCTTTTCGAGCCCGTATTTGAGGTCGTCGACTTCGACAATGACACCGTTAACGCTCTCGGCAGTCTTGAGAACAGCGTGACGCTCACTACACCAGACGACATCGGCGCTCTCACGGCGGAAATCGTCTTCTTCGAACCTCGCTTGCGCAACGAGATTGTCTATCTCTCAGGCGACACGGTGTCGTATGGGCAAGTCGCGAACATCCTCGAAAATGCGCTGGGTCGTCCATTCAAAACTCATGTGTGGACTGTTCCGTACCTGATGGATGAGCTGAGGAAAGACACTACCCATCACATCAAAAAGTACCGTGCTGTATTCGCCCAAGGCAGAGGTGTGGCATGGCCTAAATCGGGAACCTTCAACCAACAGCAGTCGATTCCAGTAACCACCGCTGAGCAATGGGCTCGGGCGAACCTTGGGGGCAAGTGAGCGCGACGACACATAGCTGACTTGCCGAGAAACCCCTGGGCTCGACAGTGCTAAATAGCCCACCGCCCAACTCCCCAGTCCGAGCAAGCCTCCACCCCATGAGTCAGATGAGCTTTTCGGATTTCGAGCACGCCGGTAAGCGCAAGCAAACCCATCGTGAGCGCTGCCTTGCGAGATGGAGCAGATCGTGCAGTGGAGCGGACGGGTCGCGTTGATCGAGCCGCATTATCCAAAAGCAGATTGCGGTCGCAAACCCTATCCAGTGAAAGCCATGCTGCGCATTCATCTGCTGCAAAACCGGTTTTCACTGAGCGCCCCGTACAAGATCGGACGCAGGGTTGAAACGGTCAAAGCCCAGGCAGGAACCAAGGTCGCCCCCCCATTTCGTGTCATCAAGCAGCAGTTTGGTTACGTGAAAGCGCCTTTCTCCGAGTTGACAAAGAACACGGCGCAACTGACCACGCTAGTTGCGTTGTCGAATCTGCGGATCGCCCGACGCCACCTGTTGAGCGTGACGGGAGCGGTGCGTCTGTAATGCAGAAAACCAGAGGCGTCTCTGGTTTTTTGTGTAGTGCGCGCATTAAAAACCGGATGAACCGGCGTTGAGCTCAGGGAGAATTTCATCTGGAATTTTCAAGTAGGCTGCCTGTCATGGCGACAGATACAAGGTCGAATGAGTTTCCGGAACTGTTAGGACGCTGACATCGACATTACATTTTTTTCAGTTTCTGCAGGGGGGCGTTTTCTGGTGCAAGCTGAAAGTCCGACCAGCACAGATGAACGCAGATGAAGCGCAACCCAGGCCACTTGGTGCAGCAATGCACGACATAACATGACGGTCGGCAAGGGTGACAGTGCGTATGGTCGATGTCCGCCTCGTACGCGAAGGGGACGCAATGGACCCTTCCTTTACCAACTACCGCGCATGACCGATGTTGAAGGTGCAGTAGCGATGCTGTTCGGCGCGTATAAATCGACCAGGAGGACAAAGACTGCACTCTGCGGATCGGCGCATTAAGTGATGAATTTGATTAGGCTTGGATGTGGGCGGCAAGCAAAGCTTAACTGAAACATTTTTGGGGTGATTCGAAAGTCTTTGTCGAGGTACCTATAATCGCTTTACTAGAGGCATGGCCGAATAATGCGACTTTTCTGGTAGTCAAAAATCGATGAAGCGAGAAAAACTGCTGGATTATTTGCAAAGCACGAAGGACGCTTTCTACGCACGTGAAGTCGATGACGCCATAATTCTTCATTTTGACCTGATGCTTGAGCACTACGAGCGCAAACCTTTTTTCTGCAAAGCACTGATGAAGCATGATCGCTTAATGGTAGTCATGACATTGTTTGCATTTCATTATCGTAGCCCTCTAACACCTTTGTCCCAGGTTCGGGAGTTTTGCGTCAGGCGAGGATATCTGTCGCGTAATAGCCTTGAGTCCTATTTCTCGTTCCTCCTTGTAACTGGTTATATGCACATTGAAGTGCACCCGGATGATGCACGCTTTCGCATCTATACGCCAAGCACGTCTGCTATTGATGAGGCCGCAAGGTTCATTAAAGCGTATCTGATAGCTGGAGATCTGTTGTTGGCGCGGAAGGATGGGCCGGTCACGTACGCAGATGCTACCGCGCTGCTAAAGTGTTTCTTTACAGGATTCGTACGGCTTTTGGACGCCGACATTTTGCTTGATAGTCTGCTGCCAGAGGCCAAGTGGATTATGAACAGGGATGGCGGCCACTTGCCCATGCTCGCGCTATATCTGGATGCGTTAAGGTATCGATCAAGTAACGGGCGCTACAAGGTCTCGACTTATGCAGAATTATCCTCACGCCTGCATGTATCCAAGACACATGTGATGAGATTAGTTCGTGACGGCGAGGCCAAAGGCTATTTTCGTTGCTGCGGTAGTGCAGTCCAGATGCGGCCAGTTTTCGCAGATACAGTGAGACAAACGATGGCCATTAACTTCGCGGTTGCGCGGATCAGTATAGAGCTAGGGACACATGCTAAAGAAGATAAGTCGTTCTCGCGAGGTTCTGAATCTGTCAGCTAGCCAAGGGCAACGTATCAGATTGTTGTTACGAGACGGGATTATCGCCGTTCCGTTACGGGGGCTCGCCCGTTGGCTTTTGATTCATGTGATGCTGGCAGAGCGAGCTGGAAGTCCTGCTGCCTGGATAACTTTTCTGTTAGCCATGATAGTTTTCCTGCTGCAAATGTTTACACCGTCAGACCAGGTTTGGCGTTTTTCAGGTCGGCTGTTCGTGTACGCGGGAATAGTGGGTTTCAAGCTGGTAGTTATAAATCACCCGATAGTGTGTCGACTAGATTCACTGCCGTTGACAGTGCTGGGGGTGGTGGGAGCATCTACCAGTTGACATCACTGTACAACCGTCGTGCACTGATAGATCGATTGCTTGATTTTGTCGAGACCTACCCTGGTGGCTATTTCATGATGATTGATGTCGATGATTTTAAAAGCATTAATGATCAATGGGCACGCCGTTGGCGATGAGGTACTTCAAGTGTTAGCCCGCCGTTTGAATGAAATGGCTGTTGGGCATTGCGTAGGGCGGCTGGGTGGCGAGAAATTGGGTCTGATCATTGATGCGCAAGATCCTGAGAAAGCGCGGCTACTGGCTGAAAAATGCTGGAAGCGATACGCACTTGCCGAGAGGCGCCGGTTGCGCTTACGTTCAGTGCAGGCTTAGCACCTTTTGCCTAGGGTCGAGACATTTCCGAAATACTCATTCATGCCGACCGCAACTTGTACAACGCTAAACGCGCAGGTAAGGATCGAGTGTGTTCGGGAACGCGCTGCGTTGGTTGAGCCTGACCATAGCCCACGCCCGGCGCAAGTGCTTCGATCTGCATGTCACAGCGGCACACTCGCTGCCTTGAGTTGCCTAAGGACGAAGCTGGAGACCGAGTGTCGTAGACCTGGGATCTTGTAGAGCTTCTCCCTGAGGAGCCTCTCGTAATCCCGTGTGTCCTTCACTGCGAGACGGAGAAAGTAATCGTATTCCCCGGAGACGAGATACGCTTCGATGACCTCAGGAATCTCAGCGAGGGCCTTCTCAAACGTAGCGAGCACATCATCACCGTGCTGGTCGAGAGTCACCATAACGATCAGACCTTCCCCATACCCGAGAGACGCCATGTCGATTCTCGCTTGGTATCCCTGGATGATCCCCGCTTCCTCCATGCGCTTGATGCGCTGCCAGCAAGGACTTGAGGACAGTCCTACTTGCCTCCCGATTTCCTGAAGACTCGCTCGGCCATCCTGCGTGAGAACCCCGAGGATCCTCCTGTCCATGCCATCCAATTGATTGTTCTGCATACCCTGCAAACCTAAGAAATATTTTCTGAATGATAGGTATTTGGCCGAACAAAACGAAAGCACTTTCTGTGCTCGGAGGGAGATAATTTCATCGCAGCCCGGTAGCGCAGCAAGCTACGTCATAAGTGCGCCGGCGTGTGCAATCCACCGACGGCCGATCACGTGAGGGCTGGACTCCCAAAAGGAATACAGCGAGATGCGCAAAGTGAGATACGACATGCCAGAGGCTCTGAAGAGTCTCGAATTCATCCTTGAACAAGTTATCTACGGAACCGAGGTCATCATCGCTCGGGATGGCGTGGAGATCGCCCGCGTGACAGCCGTTGAGGGCCTCACGAAGCGCCGCTCGGTTTCATTGGAGGCGACACATGAGCACCAATGACGGCGCCCTATATCCTCGACACACGGCCCTTGATGACGCCTACGGCCTGTTTACTGGGATCGCCCTGGCCGCAACTGGAATCGCCATCCTGGGGAAGTCTGGACTTATCACAGGAGGCATCGCCGGGATGGCCTTGTTGGGGTCGTTCATCAGTCCTTATCCTGCGTCGACTCTTGTCCCAGCGATCAACGTCCCGTTTCTTCTATTTGCTCTGTTTACCATGGGCCGAGCGTTCACCCTCAAAAGCGTCCTTGTGAGTTTCGCCCTAGGTGCGGGCGTCAAGCTCATCACACCGGCTCTCAATGTCTCCGGTGTGGATCCTTCGGTCGGTTGGGTGATCGGCGGGACACTCCTGGGGATGGGTATCCTGTGCCTTGCGAGACACGATGCATCCATGGGCGGAACCGGATCGGTCGTCCTCTGGGTGCAGAAGCGCTTTGGGATTAACGCGGGTATCTCTCAGCTTGCTTGTGACTGCATCCTGTTCCTTGTTGCGAGTTTCTACCTGCCAGTCGATAAGATGATTTGGTCTCTGGTGGGAACCGTAGCGATGAACCTCGTGCTCATCATCTGGCATAAGCCTGGACGTTATCGCGGGTAAGCGAGCTGAATCTTCTTGCCCAACGCCACGACCCGGGACTGCAACTGCAATGCCTGTGCTGCCAAGGCACGAAGCTGTTCCGGGCGATGGTGGGGTTCGGTGGGTGTGTTCGGCAGCCGCTTACCGCTCCTGGCCGAGAGCGACCGCTGCTCTGGCTAACCATCCTTGTTCTCGCACCGTGGAGGATTTGCCATGAACATCATCGCAACCTGCGGCCGTCAGCCCTGGAGCACAGGAAAATTGATCGGACAGAACGCCCCGCCCCGACTGAGAGATATCTGGGCTATCCAAGTAAGGCTTCAAATTGGAGAGAAAACCCGTGACCTAGCTCAAGCCAGGGGTGGCGCTTAGCCTGACACCACTTCATCGAGTCGTGAGTGTGTGGCAAGGAGCCGGGATCACTTGCACCTGCCCATGCTCGACGCCCCGCTCGACCATCAACTGGCGAGACAGCTTGCCGATGGGGCCGCTTGGGCCTTGAAGTACCGAGACTTCCAGGCAATGGCCCGCATCCAGATGCACGTGCAGTGTCGAGCGCGTCAGTTCATGGTGGGCATGCAATGTCTGGTTGAGGCGCTTGGGGAGTTCGCGGGTGGCGTGGTCATACAGGTAGCTGACCACCGCCACGCACGGGGCATCATCCGGCAAGGGCTCTGCCTCGCGCAGGCCGTTGCGCAGCATGTCGCGAATGGCCTCGGACCGCCCTTGGTAGCCTTGCACTTCCACTCGCCGATCGATGAGATCGAGCAGCTCTTCATCCAGCGTGATGGTGATCCGTTGCATTTTGTAACTTCCGGTAAGAGGATTTTACATAGACATCATACCCCCCACTCTTTAGCCTACGGCCTCCGTTGAAGTGGGGGACGCAGTGTGAAGCAGCAGCCTGGTAAACGAAAGCCTGCCCTGTGGGGCGTTATTCTCCTCGTGGCGAGTGCCATCGCCCAGGCCGCGGACACCGGGCAGCCAGGTCCGACACTGGTGTACTCCTGGCCCGTCAACGCCGGTCCCCTTGATCCCCGCGGTTATTCACCCAACCAGATGTACGCCCAGGCCATGGTTTACGAACCTCTGGTTCGCTATACCCACTCAGGCTCCGTGCAACCGTGGCTGGCCACGGGCTGGAAGGTCTCCGAAGACGGCAAGACCTACACATTCACTCTGCGCGACGGCGTACGCTTCAGCGATGGTACGTTGTTCGATGCTGCGGCCGCCAAGGCCAACCTGGACGCTGTCCTGGCCAACAGCCAACGCCACCGCTGGATGGAGCTGGTGACCACGCTTGATCACATCGAAGCCCCCGACCGCCTGACCTTGCGCCTGGTGCTCAAGCACCCTTATTACCCGACCCTTATGGAGCTGGCCCAGGTCCGCCCGCTGCGCTTCGGTGCTCCTGACGCCAAGCCCGGGCAGCCCGTCGGTACCGGGCCATGGATGCGCGCCGAGTCGCGCCTGGGCGAACACGATCATTTCGTCCGCAACCCCCTGTACTGGGGGCCACAGCCGGCCTACGGCGAAGTGATGGTGAAGGTCATTCCGGACCCCAACAGCCGCGCCTTGGCCCTACAGGCCGGAGAAGTCGATCTGACCCAGGGGGCAGCCGGCGAAATCACCGCAGGCACATTCGTCCGCCTGCGTGACCAGGGCTACGCCACCGCACGTTCAGCGCCGCTGGCCACACGCATGCTGGCCATGAACACAGGCCGTGGCGCCACTCGCGACCTGGCTGTACGCCAGGCGATCAATGAGGCGGTGGACAAGCAGGCAATTATCGACAAGATCCTCTACGGCCTTGAACCCAAGGCTGATACGTTGTTCGCCAGCAACATGCCGTATGCCGACATCGGACTGGAGCCCTATCCGTACGACCCTGCCCAGGCGAAGCAGATGCTGGACTCCGCAGGCTGGACGCTTGCCCCCGGAGCCAGTGTGCGCAGCAAGGCCGGCGAGCCGCTTTCGATCGAACTCGTGTTCCTTGGTACCAGCGCCTTGCAGAAAAGCCTCGCCGAAGTGCTGCAAGGCGAACTGGCCAAGATCGGCGTCCAGATCGCGCTACGTGCCGTGGAGGAAGGTGCATTGGTACGCCGGCAGCGCGACGGCGATTTCGGCATGATCTTCGCCGACACCTGGGGCGCACCCTACGACCCCCACTCGTTCATCAGCTCCATGCGCTATGCCGGCCACGCCGACTACATGGCCCAGCGTGGCCTGGCGATCAAGGACGAGCTGGATCGACGTATCGGCGAGGTGCTGGCAAGCATTGACGAGCAACAACGCGCCGAGCAGTACCGCTTCATCCTGAGCACGCTGCATGAGCAAGCGGTGTACCTGCCCATCTCGCACCTCACCGCCATCAGCGTACGCCGTGATTCGGTCGCTCACGTCGAGTTCGGTAGCACCTTGTTCGATGTGCCGTTCGAGGCCATGACGCCGAAGCAGGGCCGCTGAGATGCTGCGCTACATACTGCTGCGCCTGATACTGCTGGTGCCGGTGATGCTCGGTGTGTCACTGCTGGTGTTCGTCCTGCTGCACCTGGGCAGCACAGACCCGGCACTGGATTACCTGCGCCTGTCGCATATCCCGCCCACCGATACCGCCATCGCCGAAGTCCGCCACGCTTTGGGCCTGGATCGCCCCTTGTACGCGCAGTACCTGACATGGCTGTGGAAGGCCCTGCACCTGGACTTCGGGATTTCCTATCTGACCGGTCGGCCGGTACTGGATGACCTGATGTACTATCTGCCTGGAACCCTTCAACTGGGCGGGCTGGCACTGGCCTGTACGCTGTTGCTGTCGATCCCGCTGGGACTGTTGGCCGCGCGCTGGCAGGGGCGCTGGCCCGACCATGCGGTGCGGGCGGTCACCTTTCTTGGCGTGTCGATGCCCAACTTCTGGCTGGCTTTCCTGCTGATCGCCCTGTTCTCGCTGTGGCTGGGCTGGCTGCCGCCGCTTGGGCGCGGCACGGCCGGGCATCTGGTGATGCCCGTGCTGGCCATCGCACTGATGTCGATGTCGATCAATGCTCGCCTGCTGCGTGCCAGCCTGCTTGAGGTCAGCGGCCAACGCCATGTGCTCTTCGCCCGCGCCCGCGGCCTGCCCGAGCGGCTGGTGTGGCGTGATCATGTCCTGCGCAACGCCTGGCTGCCCTTTGTCACGGCCACCGGCATGCACGTAGGCGAACTGATCGGTGGTGCGCTGGTGATCGAAACCATCTTTGCCTGGCCTGGCCTGGGGCGTTTCGCAGTTTCGGCGGTGCTCAACCGCGATTTCCCGGTGATGCAGTGTTTCACGCTGCTGCTGACCGGCCTGCTGATGGTCTGCAACCTGCTGGTGGACGTGTGCTACGCCTGGCTCGATCCACGCAGCCGCCTGGAGGGCGCAAGCGCATGACCGTTCTCGCGACAATTCGTCGGCCGGCGTTTGCTGGCAATGCTGGCCTGATTCTGGGCCTGGTTCTGGTTGGGCTGTTGGTTGTGCTGGCAGTGTTCGGCCCTTGGCTGGCCCCGCACGATCCCGACCTGGTCGACCTCAGCCAACGCCTGATGCCTCCCGACGCCGGCCACTGGCTGGGCAGCGATCACCTGGGGCGCGACCTGCTCTCACGCTTGATCGTCGGCACCCGACTGTCGCTGGGCAGCGTGATGCTGACCCTGGCGCTGGTGCTGGCCCTTGGACTTGCCGTGGGTGGACTCGCAGGCTTCGTCGGCGGGCGTACCGATCTGCTGCTGATGCGTCTGTGCGACATGTTCATGACCTTCCCGACCTTGGTGCTGGCGTTCTTCTTCGTCACCCTGCTGGGTACCGGCCTGACCAACGTCATCATCGCCATCGCCCTCTCGCACTGGGCCTGGTACGCGCGCATGGTGCGCGGCATGGTGATTGCCCAGCGTGGTCGCGAGTACGTGCTGGCTTCACGACTGGCCGGTGCGTCGCGCTGGACACGTTTGCGCCAACACGTGCTCCCGAATATCGCCGGTCCCCTGCTGGTGCTGGCGACCATGGACATCGGCCACATGATGCTGCACGTCTCGGGCCTCTCCTTCCTTGGCCTGGGCGTGACACCGCCAACCGCCGAATGGGGCGTGATGATCAACGATGCCAAGGAGTTCATCTGGACGAACCCACACCTGCTGCTGTTGCCGGGGCTGATGATCTTTTTCTCGGTGATGGCTTTCAACCTGCTGGGCGATGCGCTGCGTGACCGCCTCGACCCAACCCGGGAGCGCCACTAGATGAGCCCATCGACTCTTGAAGTGCGTGACCTGCGTATCGAAACCAATGCCGGTGTGCTGGTGCATGGCGTCGATCTGCAACTGCGTCGCGGTAAAGTCAGCGCCCTGGTTGGAGCCAGTGGTTCAGGCAAGTCGCTGAGCTGCCTGGGCATGCTTGACCTGTTACCTGCGGGGCTTGTGCGCACGCAGGGCGCGTTGCTGCTCGACGGCCAATCGCTGGGCGCCAGCCAGGTGCGCGGTCGCCTGGCTAGCCTGGTCCTGCAAAACCCGCGCAGTGCGTTCAACCCTGTACGCGATATGGCCAGCCACGGCCTGGAAACGCTACGCCAGCGCGGCATGACCGGTGCCGCTGCCCGTGAGCGCCTGGCCCATTGCCTGGAAGTCGTAGGCCTGAAGGAGCACAAGCGGGTACTCCAGTCGTTTGCCTTCCAGCTCAGTGGCGGCATGCTCCAGCGCATGATGATAGCCCTGGCGCTGATGGCCGAGACGCCATTTCTGCTGGCTGACGAATCCACCAGCGACCTGGACCTGTTGAGCCAGGCACGCTTTCTCGATCTGCTCATGGAGCTGGTTGAACGGCAGGGCCTGGGCGTGCTGCTGGTGACCCATGACATGGGCGTAGTCGCACGCTGTGCCGACCAGGTCGCGGTGATGGAGGCTGGGCGTATCGTCGAGCAGCAACCGGTGCATTCACTGTTCACCCATCCGATCAGCACCACCGCGCGCACGATGCTTGAAGCCCATCAAATCCTCTGCGGGAGCCAACCATGAGTCTGCTGCATGTCCAACAGGTGAGCCACCGCTACCGCACGGGCGGAATCCTGCACAAACGCGGCTGGTTGCAAGTCCTCGACAGTCTGGACCTGAGGCTTGAGCCAGGTCAGTCGGTCGGCCTGCTGGGCAGCAGCGGCAGCGGCAAAAGCACGCTTGCTCGTCTGCTGCTTGGGCTGGAAACACCGAGCCAAGGCCAGGTGACCTTCGCTGGACAAGCGGTCAGCCAACTACGTGGCGAATCAGCGCGTGCCTTCCAGCGCACCGTGCAGTTGGTGTTCCAGGACGCGCCGGGGGCCTTCAACCCGCAGCGCAGCATCGGCTGGAGCATTGCCGAGCCATTGCGCCACTTGACCAATCTGGATCAGGCAGCCCGGCACACACGGGCCGTTGAATTACTGGAGCAAATGGGCCTGCGCGCCGAGCATGCCGAGCGCCGGCCGCAGCAACTCAGCGGCGGCCAGCTGCAACGGGCCAGCATCGCCAGGGCACTGGTGATTTCACCAAAGCTGGTGGTGCTCGACGAGGCGTTATCAAACCTCGATCGGGTACTGCAATTGCAACTGCTGCAACGCCTTGAGGCACTGCGTCGCGAAAGCGGCACAGCCTTCCTGCTGATCACTCACGATTTGAGCCTGGTGCGTTATTTCTGTCAGCGGGTCGTCGTGCTCGATGCGGGACGCATTGCCGAAGACCGCACAGTGAACGGTGACCTGTCGTTCGATGGCCCCGTGGGGCAGCAGTTGCAAGCGGCAGTGTTGCCTGAGCGCCCGGTAAGGACCAGCGTTCGGCCCAATGGATCTCTCGTCTGAACAACCACAGGGTTGCCGCCTGGGCCGGGATACAGAACAGCGCGTATTGGGAAAATACTGCGCCGCGGGCAAATAGAGAGCGTCGAAGGGTCATGATGACCAAGTGTCTTGGGATCGGTGGCGCTCGGCCTCGTTATGGATGAGGGTGGCGTTCGTTCATGGGCGAGATCCGGCAGCGGAAGTTTCTCATGACAGATGAAGGGTTTCGACCCGGATGGGTAACGTTGGCGGAACCCGCCAGAGGTAAAAGCGCGGGCAGCCGCCCCCGCACCGAAGTGCGGCGTTGGCTTGACCCGCGCCGTGCGGCGGGCAAATCAGGAAGGGAACAGCGTGCTCAGGCAGGCGAGCTTCTTCTTGTAGGAGCGTCGGGCTTGCAGCGCCTCGTCCAGGGTTACCGCGATGAAGCGCGCCTTCTGGTTGGGTTGCATCTGGCCGATCAGATCGAGGTCGGCACTGATCACCGTACCGATCATGGCGTAGCCGCCCCCGGACACTGCATCGCGGTGCAGCACGATGGGCTCCAGCCCGGCCGGTACCTGGATCGAGCCGATCGGGTAGCAGCTGTCGACGATGTTCGACGGATCGGAACCAGCGCCGAACGGCTGCTCGCGCGGCTGGAAGCTCAGCGGGCTGCCACCCTTGAAGCGATAGCCAATGCGATCCGCTTCCGAACCGACGGTCCAGGCTTCGGCGAAGAAGCTGTCCGCCGCCGCCGGAGTCAAGCGCTCGTAGTACAGCCCCGGCACCACCCGCAGGACAATCTCTCCGCCCAGCGACTGACGCAGCGCCATCGGCAGGCTCGCCCCGACACGCCCTTTGCCGCTGGCGACACCTACCGGCAGTTCATCTCCGATCGCCAGCCGGCGCCCCTGAAAACCGCCCAGCGCCCCCAGCGCGTAGGTGGAACGGCTGCCGAGCACCAGCGGCACATCGATGCCGCCGGCCACCGCCAGATACGCCCGTGCGCCGGCCTTGGGGAAATCGAAACGCAGCACTTGCCCGGCCTTCACTTCGAACGCGGTGTCCAGGTGCATGTCCACGCCATCGACCTTCGGGGTCATCTGCGCGCCACAGACTGCCACCAGCGCATCCTGCTGGAACTCCAGCTCCGGCCCCAGCAACGTACACTCCAGCGCCGCCGAATTGGCCGGATTGCCGACCAGCTGGTTGGCGGCGCTCAGGGCGTACTGGTCCAGCGCGCCGGATGGCGGGATGCCCAGGTGGTAATAGCCTTCGCGGCCGAGGTCCTGCACCGAGGTGGCCAGACCGGGTTTGAGTACCTTGATCATGCCAGCACCTCCTGCAGCGACTTGGGATAGCCGACCGGGTCGGCGAGGAACGCATCGAGCGAGAACTCCACTGCACGGATGCGCAGGTCGAAGCGCCCGGCTTCGACCTCGGCGACGGCGTGGTCATAGGCTTCGCGGTCCATCGGCTTGAACTGCACGATGTCGCCGGGACGGAAGAACACCATGTGCTCCTTCAGGTACGCCAGGCGCTGCTGCGGGTCGTAGATCGGTGCCGGGGTGACGCCGAACATCTGGTAGCCACCGGCGCCACGCACCGAGTAGATGCAACCGAAGCAGCCGCCATGGCCGAGGGTCAATTTCGGCGTGTCGGTACGCGGCCGCAGGTACTTGGGTACCTGCAGCTGGCGTTCGCGCTCGACCATCTGGAACATGAACGGCAGGCCCGCGACGAAGCCCACCATCGACACGAACCACGGCGCGCCACTGTGGGCAGCGATGAACGCCTCGACGTCGGCCAGGCCGTTGATGCGCGCAGCGTACTCCAGGTCCGTGGCGCTCGGGTCCTGGTGGCGGTCACGAAAACGCATCAGGGTTTCGTGGGTCCAGGGATCGTTGTAGAGCACCGGAATCTCGATGATCCGCGTGTGCAGGGTGCGCTCGGCCACGGCCTCGGCCTCGGCGCCCTTCACCGCCTCAAGCAGATCGGCCGGCGCGATGCGATCCGGATCGAAACGGATCTGGAACGAGGCGTTGGCCAGGCACACGTCGAGCACGCCATCGAGGGCCAGGCGCTCCACCGCACGGGTCACCGCCATGCCCTTGAAGAAGGCTTCAAGGGACATGCTGTCGCTGACCTCGGCAAACAGATGTTCGTCGGCGCCAAAGCTGTAGCGAATCGGACTGCTCATGCTTCACCTCCGCTGCGGCGCTCGGCCAGCCAGGTTTCCAGGGTGCCGGTGTGGAAGTCGGCGCTGTGCAACCAGGGTTGCTCCAGCAATTCACCGTGCAAGGACAAGGTGCTGGCCATGCCGGTGAGCGTGGTCTGCTCGACCGCCCATCGCGCGCGGGCCAGGGCTTCATTGCGATCACGGCCATGGACGATCAGCTTGGCCAGCAGCGAGTCATAGTACGGCGGCACGCGGTAGCCTTCATACAGATGGCTGTCGACCCGCACGCCCTCGCCTTGCGGCCAGTTCAGCGCCTGCACAAGGCCCGGGCTGGGGAAGAAATTCCGCGCCGGGTCTTCGGCGTTCAGGCGCATCTGCAGGGCTGCGCCGTTGAGCCTGATATCGCTTTGCTGAAGCCCCAGTGGCTCGCCACCCGCAATGCGCAACATGGCCTGGACCAGATCGATGCCGGTGACCAGTTCGCTGACCGGATGTTCTACCTGGATCCGCGTGTTCATCTCGATGAAGAAAAACTCGCCGGTGGCGTCGTCGTACAGGTATTCAAGGGTGCCGGCGCCCTGATAGCCCAGCGCCTCGGTCAGGCGCACGGCGCTCGCGCACAGGGCCTCGCGCTGCTGCGCATCGAGGGCCGGCGACGGCGCTTCCTCGAAGATCTTCTGGCGACGGCGTTGCAAAGAACACTCGCGCTCGAACAGGTGCACCGCATGCGTGCCGTCGCCCAGCACCTGCACTTCGATGTGCCGGGCCTTGCCGATGAAGCGCTCCAGATACACCGCGCCATTGCCGAAAGCGGCCTGGGCTTCGCGCTGGGAACGGGGGAATTCTTCGCTCAACTGTTGCGGGTTTTCCGCCAGGCGAATGCCGCGCCCGCCGCCGCCAGCCGAGGCCTTGATCAACAGCGGGAAACCGACCGATTCGGCGGCCTTGAGCGCCGACTCCACATCGAACAGTTCACCGGGGGAACCGGGCACCACCGGCACGCCTGCTGCTTGCGCGGTGCGCCGGGCTTCGGCCTTGTCGCCCATGCGCCGGATGGTCTCGGGGGACGGGCCGACGAAGATCGCCCCGGCGGCCAATACCGCTTCGGCGAACTCGGCGTTTTCCGAAAGAAAGCCGTAGCCGGGATGGACCGCGTTGGCTCCGGTGGCCTTCAGGGCACCGAGCAAGGCCTCGACATTGAGGTAGCTCTTGTCGGCGCGGGCCGGGCCGAGGATGTGCACTTCGTCGGCCAGGCGCGCGGCCAGGGAATCGACGTCTGCTTCGCTGCACGCCGCCACGGTTGGAATCCCCAGCCCTTTCGCGGCACGGATGATGCGCACGGCGATCTCGCCACGGTTGGCGATCAGCAATTTACCAATGCCTTGAGTCATGCTCATGCCCTCACGCGTCTTCGAGTGTGGCGATGACCTGACCCGGCTCCACCGGATCACCGTCCTCGACCAGGAACGCGTCCAGGCGCCCTGCCACACCGGCGGTCAGTTCGGAAAACTGCTTCATGACCTCGATCAGGCCGATCACCGTGTCGGCACTGACTTCGGCACCGGCCTCGACGTAGTTCGGCGAGTCCGGGGTGGCCTTGCGGTAGAAAGTCCCCGGCAACGGGGTGATGACTGGGTGCTGCGCCATGTCTGTTCCTCTTGGAATACTTGTAGAAAGGCAGGCCAAAAATGGGTGTCTCGGGTAAACCCTGGCGTCTGCGTGCCAGGTGTCTTCGCTTGCGTTATCGCGGTGCACGCACCTTGATCCCCGCGCCATCGAGCGCTTTGCGGGTGGCCTCGACCAGCGCCAGGGCGCCGGGTGTATCGCTGTGCAAACAGATGGAGTCGAAGGTGATCGGCAGGTCTTCGCCTTCTACCGTGCGCACCACCCCTTCCTGGCAGGCACGCAGCACCCGCGCAGCAACCTGAGCCGGGTCGTAGCCACGCACATTGCGGGTGAAGACGATGGAGCCGCTGAGGTCGTATTCGCGGTCGGCGTAGAACTCGCGGATCACCGGTTGGCCGAGTTCCGTGGCAATACGCCAGATCACCGAACCGGGCATGCAATACAGCAGCAGTTCGGGCTCCAGGCGCTGCAGGTTTTCCACCAGCAAACGCGCCGTTTCCTCGTCCCGGGCCAGGTGCATGTACAGCGCCCCATGAGGCTTGATGTGCTGCAGGGCCACGCCCTGAACCCGGGCAAGCTCACGCAGGGCGCCGAGCTGGTAGAGCATGTCGTCCACCAGCTCCTGGGCCGGCGCATTGATATGGCGGCGACCGAACCCGACCAGGTCGCGAAAACCCGGATGGGCACCGACGGCCACGCCCAGGCGCCTGGCCTGTTCGACCGTGCGACGCATGGTGCCGGGGTCGCCGGCATGGAAGCCGGTGGCGATGTTGGCCGAACTGATGAAGCCCATCAGCTCGTTGTCGACCCCGTCGCCGATGGTCCACGGACCGAAGCCTTCGCCCATGTCCGAGTTGAAATCTACTGCCTGCATGCACGTGCTCCTGACGCTTGTGACTTCATGCAGACCACGTTAGATTCCAGCCACCCCCTTGGGAAGATCTATTATCAGAGGGTGTATCTTCTGAAAAACAGATACCCCATCACATGGAGCTTGCATGTCACTGACTCTGCGCCAGGTTCGCTATTTCGTCGCCACGGCGGAGATCGGGCAGATATCCCAGGCGGCGATTCATCTGAATATTTCCCAGTCGGCGGTGACCACCGCGATCAAGGAGCTTGAGGGCCTGCTCGGCACGCTGCTGTTCCAGCGCTCGGCCCAGGGCATGAGCCTGACCGATGCCGGGCGGCACTTTCTCAACCGGGCCTACGTGATCCTGCGCAGCGTCGACGACGCCCTCAACAGTCCGCTGCCGGATGTCCGCGCCAGCGGCCTGTTGCGCGTCGCGGCCAGCTACACGGTGCTCGGCTACTTCCTGCCGCACCACCTGCAACGCCTGGAACACTGGTACCCGGACGTGACCATCGACGTGCACGAACGGGAGCGCCAGGCCATCGAGCAAGGCTTGCTGGAAAGCGAATTCGACATGGCGGTGGTGCTCACCTCGAACCTCACCCACCCGGACATCGTCTCGGAAACCCTGTTCAACTCCGAACGCCGGCTATGGCTGCCCAGCCACCATCCGCTGTGCGAACGCTCGGCCGTGAGCCTGGCCGATGTCACCCGCGAGCCCTTCATCCTGCTGACCGTCGACGAAGCCGAACAAAGCGCCATGCGCTACTGGGAACATGCCCACCAGCAGCCCAACGTGCGGGTTCGCACCAGTTCCGTCGAAGCGGTGCGCAGCATGGTAGCCAACGGCAGCGGCGTAGCGATCCTCTCCGACCTGGTGCACCGCCCCTGGTCGCTGGAGGGCAAGCGTATCGAAACCGTGACCATCGTCGACAAGGTCACCCCCATGAGCGTCGGCCTGGCCTGGCATCGCGAGCGGGAATTCACGCCGGCGATGCACGCCTTCCGCAATTACTTCCACGACGCGTTTCTGGCGCCGCAGCAGCTTTCTGCACGGCGCTGAGGGTACAACGGTCAGGCCGGTCGAACGGGTCGTTCAAGCGCTCTTGGAGGGATCGGGGTGGACATCACGATTGAGGTTCGCGTTTCTCCGTAGAGGTTGATCTTTTCGATCAGCCGCTCGAGGTCGCTCATGCTGGCGGCGACTACGCGGAAGATATAGGAGTCGGCGCCGGTGATGTGGTGGCACTCCAGGACTTCCGGGATCGACTGCAGGAGCTTGAGGAATTTGGCTTTGGCAGGTTGGGGGACCGTCATGGCCAACATTGCGCTGACCTGGTAACCCGCTGCTACCGGGTTGACTCGGGCTGCGTAGCCCTCGATCACGCCCTCCTCCAGGCGCTTGACGCGTTCGGTAACGGCCGGCACCGAGAGATGCACGTGGCGGGCGAGTTCGGTGTAGGTCATACGGCCGTTGCTTTGGAGGCGGCCGAGGATTTTCCAGTCGATATCGTCCATATGCCTTAATTCCTTAGGTAAAGGATGAATATTCCTTGGAAAGCGCATTCAGCACAATCGGGCGGACACGTACCCTTTTCCCGTCATCAATGAGTAACGCCGGGAGAGAACCATGTTGTTCGTCAAATCGCTGGTTATCGGCTTTTCAATTGCTGCACCCGTGGGCCCGATTGGATTGCTCTGCGTTCAGCGCAGCCTGAAACGAGGTTTTCGTTCGGGGCTGGCGACCGGGCTGGGGGCTGCAAGCGCCGATACGCTCTATGGGTTTCTAGGCGCGATTGGCATTACCGGGATCGCCGTTTCAGCCCCCTCTCTGGTGGTTTTTCTCAAAGTGGTTGGCGGTGCGTTCCTGGTGTGGCTGGCGTGGAGCATTGCCCGGGACGCACTGAAACCCAAGCAGGCGGCGCAGGTGCCGGCCACGGCGGCGGTCACCCGTGATTTTCTGACAGCGTTTGGCTTAACCCTGTCCAACCCGATGACCATATTGGCGTTCATAGCGATTTTTGCCGCACTGGACCCGCTGTCCGTCGAGCACCCACAGGAAGGCAGAGCACCGTGGTTTGCCACGCTTCCAATGCTCTGCGGGGTGTTTTTGGGTTCTGCTGCCTGGTGGCTATGCTTGAGCGGGCTCACGGCGGTGTTACGTAAGAAAATGTCTGTTTCATTCATGCGGGGCATCTCTGCAGTTTCCGCTGTGGTTATCGGCACCTTTGGTTTGGTTCAGGTATTTACAGGGTTGCGCGACGTCTTCTAGTCGACTCGGTCCGGGTAGGAGCTGGCTTGCCTGCGATGGACCGCAAGGCGGTCCCAAAACCTGCCACACCGGACTGTCTGGATTAATGCGATCTACAAGACGCCTTGAATCCGAAACCCGATGCGGCCCTTCGCGGCGGTTCGGCGGTCCGACAAGCCACGCTCCTGAGCCGCATCGGCCATCAGCCAGAGATGCGTAGATACCCATGCACCCGATCCCGGCTCGTTTAGCAACTTCCCGGCTGTCGCATAGCGCTACAAACCCCTGCCCCTTCCGACTTTCTTGTAGGCAATTTCCCAAGCATACTTCCGCGCCGTCTTTGTCATTGCGCTCCTGGAAATCAGTGCCTAGGCTGCCTCGGTCGCTGCATATCAGCGATCAGGTTTGGTCACCTGGCAAATCCGAAGCGCGCAGGCGCCCATCCGTTTTGGCGGGCGCTTTTTCGTGGCTGCTGCTTTATGGCGGCTGTGCGCAGGGCGCTTTTCAGCGCGCCGGGTTTGCCTCGGTTCCCGGTTGACCAACCTGTGTCACAGTCGCCACCCATCGTTTGGTCACGACGGTGTGGCGTATCCGATCAACCGAGGAGATACGCAATGAGCAAGCCCGTTCCCGATCCACCCACCAATACCCCCGTCAGCGCCCACACCCACTTCGCCACCTGCAACGGCACCCATCCGCCCCTGTTCGCCGTATGCGAGGGCGCGCGGATGGAAGATGTGCTGGTTCACCTCACCCTGTCCCTGGCCTCGGCTTATGAAACCAACTACCAGGTCTGCGAATCGGCCAGCAAACCGATGCAGAGCCTGGCCTGGGCGACCCAGCATTCGCTGGAGATCTGCCAGGCGTTGGTGGAGTCGTTGTTGAAGAGGAAGGCAGAGTCAGGGTTGGGGACTGAGGACGCCTGATCAGATTCACCCACGAAACCCAGGGTTCCCGGATTTGCCCGGCAGACTCGGGACTTGGGTCTTATGTCGCGTTGAGGCCAATCGCGGCAGTTCAGTAAATCCGCACCTTTACTGCGTGGCGTCCCTATTCGGGAAAATGCAGGTTGGCAGGGTTTGAGCGTGGCTTGTCGGACCGCCGAACCGCCGTAAAGGGCTGCAACGCGGCCCCAAGCCCTATCACGCCGAGCATCAGACACACTGGGGCCAAGAGGCACCGAACCAGGGAAAGCGTCCACGCTCAAGCTTGTGCTGGATGGTTTTTGGGGGCCGCTTTGCGGCCCTTCGCGGCATGGGTATCTACACATTTTTTCTGAGCAGTGGCGGTGGCGAGGTGCCTGCCAGAGAACGGCGTCATGGCCACCAGATGCATGCCGGTAGATCTTCAGCGCCCTCCAGATCGAGCGCCGCCCGCGCGGCGCTCGATCTCAAGGGCGCCAAAAAAGTCATGACAAGCACCTGTCAGCCCTGATGCGATCTACTGGCAGGCCCTCTCACCTCAAAAGATGTGTAGATACCCATGCCTACGCGGGCAAGCCTCGCTCCTACAAGCCCAGTCCTGTCCTTTCCCACCGTGCATGCATCCCACGCATGCAACCCAGAAGAAATATGCGTTTTTGCCAATTTCCAGCGAAAGGTATGTTGGCTCGCGTACACGGCCCTGCCGGGCAGTCCATCCAAGCAGAACAATAACAAGCTGTCGGCGCTGCCCAGGCGCGCCCGCCAGCGGCTGGAGGTCATCCATGTCAATGCAGTCGAATAGCCTCAGCGCCACCCTGTACCCCGATAGCTCATCCATTGCCGCCAGCCCGGGCGCCTGGACCACCTTGTTCATCCTCACGGCGATCTATGCGATCAATATCGCCGACCGCTATGTGCTCTCCACCCTGATCGAACCGATCAAGAACGAATTCCAGCTCAGCGACGCTTCGGTCGGGTTCCTCACCGGCACCTCGCTGGCGATCTTCTACGTTGTCGCCGGATTGCCACTCGGTGCCCTGGCCGACCGGGCCAACCGCAAGCGCATGGTCGGCGCGGCAGTGGCGGTCTGGTCGGCGATGACCGTGCTGTGCGGCCTGAGCACGGGGTTCTGGCAACTGCTGCTGGCACGTATCGGCGTCGGTGTCGGGGAAGCCGGCGGCACGCCGCCGAGCCATTCGATCATCGCCGACAAGTTTCGCCCCAGGCTGCGTGCCTTCGCGCTCTCGGTGTACGGCATCGGCGCCAGCGTCGGGGCCTGGCTGGGGGCTTCAGGCGCGGGCTACCTGAACGATGCCCATGGCTGGCGCACCACGCTGCTGGTGTTCGGTCTTTGCGGGTTGCCGTTCGCCCTGCTGGCCTGGCTGTGCATCCGCGAGCCGAAACGCGTCCAGGATGACCAGCAACCCGTGCAGGCCCAAGGTAACGGCTACAAGGCAACGCTCGCCTACAGCGTGCAACGGCGTGCACTGTTTCACCTGATCGCGGGTGCCACCGTGATCACCTTCTGGGGCTGGGGCATCCTGTGGTGGGCCACCTCCTTCCTGGTGCGCAGCCATGGCTTGTCCGTAGGCGAGGCAGGCTCGCTGCTCGGGCCTATCCATGGGGTCGCCGGCACGGCAATGATGGTGATTACCGTACTGGTGATGCTGTTATTGCGCAGCAGGCCAATGTCCCGGCAACCGGAGTTCGTCGCCTGGACCACCCTGTTCGGGACGCTGTGTTCCGTCGCCCTGTTCCTGACGCCGAACCTCGGCATCACCCATGTCCTGCTGTGGTTGTTCGTACCCATTACCTACATCTACATCGGCCCCTCCATCGGCCTGCTGCAAAACCTCTACCCCGCCGGGATGCGCGCGAAGGGCTCGGCGATCCTGCTGTTCACCGCGAACATCGCCAACCTCGCCATCGCACCACAACTGGTGGGGCTGTTGTCGGACTGGATCGCCCCGCACCTTGCCAACCCCGCCGAGTCGCTGCGCTACGTGTTGCTCGGCTGCGCCTTCACCGGTTTCTGGGCGAGCTATCACTACTGGGCTTGCGCCCGCCACATGCAGAGGGAAGTACGATGATCCAGCCACTGCAAGTCACCGCCGAACAGGTGCACTACCGCGCCAGACCGCAGTCCGGCAACGCCAGGGTCGAGATGGGCTGGTCGATTCCTCCCGCCGACGCAGGGCCCCTGCTGGCAGGCTTCGCGCGATGGGACGGCGACGAGTCGCCCTACAAGACCCTGGATTACGACGAGGTACTGATCGTTCTCGAAGGTCACTTCGGCTTCCAGCTGGCGTCGGGAGAGCGCTTCGAAGGTGGGCCGCAAACTACCTTGCGCATACCGAAGAACACCACGGTCAAGTACTTCGGCAGCCAGGCGAAGGTGTTCTACGTGATAACCCCGCCAGGCGCATGATCAGCATGGACACTGCCCGCATGAACATCAGACTCAAACCCCACGACGACCGCACCAACGGCTGGTCGGCAATCCTGCCTGCGCGCCAGCCCCATCCACCCCTTCGCCAGCGGCTGGAAGCCGATTGGCTGGTTATCGGTGCCGGCTACGCCGGGCTGGCCACGGCCAGGCGCCTGGCCCACAACCGCCCCGATGAGCGGATCGTGATCCTTGAAGCCGGCGAAGCCGGGGATAACGCCTCGGGACGCAATTCCGGCTTTGCCATCGACGTGCCGCATAACGTCGGCAGCTCCACTGCCGAGCTGGAAAAGGCCGTGAACTACAAACGCCTGATGAAAGCCGGCATCGCTCACCTGGCGGAAATCGTCCGTTCGCAGGGCATCCAGTGCGACTGGAGCGAGAAAGGCAAATACCACTGCACCGCCGCCCCGCGCCTGGCCGAAACCCTGCTGCGCCAGCATGCCCGGGAACTGCAGATTCTGGGCGAGCCCTATGAATGGCTGGAAAAGGCGCAACTTGCCAGCCGGCTGGGGACCTCGTTCTTTCATGCCGGGATCTATACCCCGGGCTGCGTACTGCTCAACCCGGCAGCCCTGACCCGTGGCCTGGCCGATACCTTGCCGGAAAATGTCAGCCTGTTTGAAAACAGCGCGGTCACCCGCCTGGAATGCGCCACGACGATCACCGCCGACACCGCCCAGGGCTCGGTCCGGGCGCGCCGGCTGGTGCTCGCCAACAACGGTAGCGCCGCGCAGCTGCCTGCCTTCGGCAGGCAGCTGTTCAACGTCGCGTCCTATGGCAGCCTGACCCGGCCGTTGACCGCTGAGCAGCGTCGACGGATAGGCGATATCGATGAATGGGGCGTAACGCCCGCCAACGCCGTGAGCGGCGCCACCCTGCGCTACACCCGCGACCATCGCATCCTGATTCGCCAGCATTTCGACTTCACGCCACGCCTGCAGGTTGACGAACGAACCCGCGAGCGCGTCAGGGCGCAGCATCGGCAGGTATTCCTGCTACGTTTTCCAGAACTGCAGGACGTGGTGCTGGAGCATTTCTGGATGGGCTTTTTCTCTATCACTCGCAATGGAGCGCCGCGTTGGGGCAAGATCGATCACAACGTCTACGCGGCCGTCGGTTGCAATGGCGTCGGTATCGCCAAGCAGACCATAGCCGGCGTGACCCTGGCCGACCTGGCCTGCGGGGTGGACAACCCGCTGATCCCCGACATGCGCGAGCTGGGTGAACCACAAACGCTGCCGCCCAGGCCCTTCCTCGATCTTGGAGTCAAGGCGTATCTGGCCAGGGAGCGCTGGGTAGGGAGGACCGAGTACTAGACAAGGTAGGACATGGTCAATTCAAGAAAACGTCTTCCACCGCTGCAGAATCTCGAAGCCTTCGAGGCGGCAGCCCGGCACCTGAGCTTCACCCGGGCTGCCGAAGAGGTCAACCTGTCGCAGAGCGCCGTGAGCCGGCAGATCAAGCACCTTGAACAGAGCATGGGGGTGCAGCTGTTTACCCGCACGCACAAGACCCTGGAACTGACCAAGGCGGGCCGGACCCTGCTTGACGGCATAGAGCGCAGCCTGACAGAGCTGCGCAGGACGGTAGAGACCATCGAGAACGACCGGAGTCCGACGGTCACCATCAGCGCCAGCATGGCCATCGCCAGCTTCTGGCTTTTACCGGGGATTGCCGAGTTCAAGGACCGCAATCCGAATATCCGGGTGCGGGTCATTGCGGTCGATGGTGAAGACTACGCCGCCATCCGCAACAACGACAGCGACTTCACCATCCTCTACGGCCAGGGCCAATGCGGCGGTCAGGTGTGCATCGGCCTGTTCGAGGAGGTGATCTTTCCGGCCTGTACGCCCGCCTACCTCAAAGGCCGGACCTTCACCAGCATCGCCGACCTTTCCCGGGAAAAGCTGATCGATTTCGAAGTCCGCCACCTGCGCACGGTCAAGGGTTGGCCGGACTGGTTCACCCGCGCCGGCTGCCAGACCCGGGGTATCGACTACACCCTCTCGGTCTCCAACTACGACCTCGCTTGTCGTGCAGCCTACGCCGGGCAAGGCGTGATGCTGATGTGGGCCTACGTGGCCCCCTTGGCGGACTTCGCCAGTGGGGTCCTGGTGCGGCCGATCGACGACATTGTCAATACCGGCCATGTCGAGTACCTGGTGCATGACGCAGCACTGGAAAGGTCCCGTCCGCATATGGTGTTCCGGGACTGGATCGTCGAGTACGCGCGTCGGACCAATGAGGCTACACAGGCTTTCCTGGTGTCCTGACGGCGGGGAGATGTGCTGGTGCACCGCTCATGGAACAAGACATAACTCTTTGATTTTCAGGGACCTTGTGGGAGTGGGTTCACCCGCGATGACGTTAGTGAATCCCCCATCGTAATCGCGGGTGAACCCGCTCCCACATGAGCGCGATGCTGTCCTGAAGTGATGCGTTCGATCACAAGGATGTCATTTGACATCCACAATGGATGATGAATAACATCCACACCAGCAACACCTCGACCAACCACCCGCCACAGGACCGGGATCCATGAATCTCCAATCCGTCTTCGACTACACCAGTCCCTACGCCTATCTCGCCAACACGCGCCTGCCCGGCCTCGACCATCCGGTCGAGTACCTGCCGGTCGATATCCTCTTCGTGATGAAGCAGATCGGTAACCAGCCCTCGCCCGCCTGTCCGCCGAAAGCCCGTTATTCCGGTATCGACGCGGCCCGTTGGGCAGCCCTTTACCAGGTGCCTTTCGCCCCCAATCGCGCCTTGTTCCAGGCCATGCGAGAAGGACGGCTGGATAACGCCCTGCTGGTGCGCCTTGCCGTCGCCGCCCAGCAGGCCGGGGTGTTCGAAACCCTGCACCCTGCCCTGTTCGCGGCGGTCTGGGCCGGCAGCGACGACCTGGCCAGCACGCAAGGCCGGGAGGCTTTCCTGCGTAACCTGGAGCTGGATGCCGACCTCTGGCAGCTCGCCGACAGCCCGCACGTGCGCGAGCGCCTGGCCGCCAATAACGCGCTGGCCATCGAGCGCGGCGTTTTTGGCGTGCCGACCTTTTTCTGCGATGACGACATGTTCTTCGGCAACGACCGCCTCGATTTCGTCCGCGCCGCCATTGCCCAATCCAAAGGAGCCTGAACCATGACCACCAAGAAACTTGCCATCGTCACCGGCGTCGGCCCGGGTACCGGCGCCTCCATCGTTCGTCGCCTGGTGGCCGACGGCTACCGCGTGGCCATGCTGGCGCGCAACGCCGACCGCCTCGCCGCCCTGCAGGGCGAACTGGCGGACACCCATGCTTTCCCGGTGGACGTCAGCGATAGCGCGCAACTGCAGCGCACGCTGGAGCAGATCCAGGCCGAGCTGGGCGACGCCGACGTGCTGGTGCATAACGCCGTCGGCGCCACCTTCGGCAATTTCCGCGAAATCGATCCGCAGGCCCTCGAAGCCAACTTCCAGACCAATGTCATGGCCCTGCTGCAGTTGGCTCGCACGCTGTCGCCGGCAATGGTGGAAAAGGGCCAGGGCGCGATCATCGTCACCGGCAATACCTCGGCCTTGCGCGGCAAGGGCCATTTCGCCGCCTTTGCGCCAACCAAGGCGGCGCAGCGCATTCTCAGCGAGTCGATCGCCCGTGACCTGGGCCCCAAGGGCGTGCATGTGGCCTACCTGGTGATCGACGCGGTGATCGATGTGGAATGGACCCGCAAGATGCACTCGACCAAACCGGACGCGTTCTTTATCCAGCCGGACGATATCGCCGGCGAGGTCGGCCATCTGATCCAGCAACCCCGCAGCGCCTGGAGCTTCCTGAGCGAAGTGCGACCATTCGGGGAGACCTGGTAAGCCGCAGCCCGGGGGCGGTGCTATCATCCGCCCCCGGATCACGCAGGAGACCGCCACCATGGGCCATTCCCAAGCCAGCAAGCAGAGCACCCACGAACGTATCGTCGCCATCGCCGCCGAGCGTTTCTGCGAGCTGGGCCTCGACGGCCTGAGCATTGCCAACCTTATGAAGGAAGCCGGACTGACCCATGGCGGCTTCTACAAGCATTTCGACTCCCGCGACCAATTGGTGGCAGAGGCACTGGACGCGGCGTTCAAGCGCTCGGAAGACCCGCAACGTAGCCACCGGGCGAATTTCCCCACCCTGGTCAGCGAATACCTGAGCCCCGAGCACCGCGACGGCGTCGGCACCGGGTGCGCGGTCGGTGCGCTGGTCAGCGATATCGGTCGGGTCGAGGGCGAGGCCCGCGAGCTGTACACCAACAAGCTGCGCGCCAACATCAAGGGTATCGCCCGCCTGCTCGGCGGTGACGATGAGGAAAAGCGCAAGCAGGCCATGGTCGCCTTCAGCGCCATGGTCGGCGCCCTTGGCCTGTCCCGGGCCTGCGCGGATGACGCGCTATCGCAGGAAATCCTGACAACGGTGCAAGCGTTCCTCCTCGCCAGCTTCGGCGAAGGCTGACGCCCACCTCTACACTCTTCTGACAATCACCAGGAGAGCGTGGCATGAATGACACAGAAGTCCTGATCATCGGCGCCGGCCCCACGGGCCTGGTGCTTGCCCTGTGGTTGAGCAGGCTGGGCGTCAAGGTGCGCATCGTCGACAAGGCGACCGGCCCCGGCACCACCTCCCGTGCCCTGGCGGTCCAGGCGCGCACCCTGGAACTGTATCGCCAGCTGGACCTCGCCGACACGGTGGTCGAGCGCGGCCATCAGGTGCCGGCGGCCAATCTGTGGGTCAGGGGGCAAAAGGCGGCGAAGCTGTCCTTGCAGAATATCGGCGCTGGCCTGACGCCCTACCCCTTCCTGGAAATCTACCCGCAGGACGAACACGAGAAGCTGCTGATCGAGCGCCTGCAAGGCTTCGGCGTCGAGGTGCAGTGGAACACCGAACTGCTCGAACTGAGCCAGGACGAAGAGCAGGCCGTGGCCCGCCTGCGCCTGCCCGATGGCCACGAAGAAGACTGTCGCGTGCCTTACCTGGCCGGCTGCGACGGCGCCCGTTCGGCGGTGCGCAAGGCCCTCGGCATCGGCTTCCCCGGCGGCACCTACCAGCAGGTGTTCTATGTTGCCGACGTGCAGGCCTCGGGGCCGGCGCTGGACGGCGAACTGCACGTGGATCTCGACGAGGCGGACTTCGTCGCGGTCTTCCCGCTGGCCGGCGCGGGCCGCGCACGGCTGATCGGCACGGTGCGCGACGAGCGTGCCGAACATGCGGAAAACCTCACCTTCGAGGATGTCAGCAGCCGCGCCATCGAGCACATGCAGCTCCAGGTCGAACAGGTCAACTGGTTCTCCACCTACCGTGTGCACCACCGCGTGGCCCAGCAGTTCCGTCGCCACCGCGCCTTCCTGCTCGGCGACGCCGCCCACGTGCACAGCCCGGCCGGCGGCCAGGGCATGAACACCGGGATCGGCGACGCCATCAACCTGGCCTGGAAGCTCGCCAGCGTGTTGCACGGCAAGGCCACCGACGAACTGCTCGACAGCTTCGAGATCGAGCGCAAGGCGTTTGCCGAACGCCTGGTCGCCACTACCGACCAGGTCTTCAACTTCGTCAGCGCCAATGGCCGTATCGCCAATCTGCTGCGCACACGCCTGGCACCGGTGCTGCTGTCGCGGCTGATGGCGATGGGCAAGGTGCGCGGCTTCATATTCCGCACGCTGTCGCAGATCGGCCTCAATTACCGCCTGATGCCCCTGAGTTTCGGCACGGCCGGGCACGTGCATGGCGGCGATCGGCTGCCCTGGGCCCATGATGAGACGGCAGACAACTTCGCCGAACTGGCACGGCCCTGCTGGCAGGTGCATGTCTATGGGCTTGCCGGCAAGGACCTGACCGGCTGGTGCGCGGCGCGGCAGATCCCCTTGCAGGTGTTCGCCTGGAGCCCGGCCCATGAAGCCGCCGGGCTGGCGCGTAACGCGTTCTACCTGATCCGCCCCGACAGCTACGTGGCGCTGGCCGAGGCGTCTTCTTCCACCGCCGCGCTGGAGCGCTACTTCACCGAGCGCTCGCTGAGACCCTGCTGACCCCCGAAGAACCGCCAGGTGGCGTACAGGCACAGGGCCAGGCCGGCCACGGCCAGCGAACCGCCGACGCCACCGATCCAGGCCAGGCCGACCTGGCTCACCACGATGCTGCCCAGCAGCGCCCCACCGCCGATACCGACGTTGTACAGGCCGGAGAACATGGCCATGGCCACGTCCGTGGCGTCCGACGCCAGTTGCAGCACCTTGGACTGCAAGGCCAGGCTGAAGCACATGATCGCCATGCCCCACAACGCGCACAGGGCGCAGAGCAACCACGGCACCCCGGCCAGCGGCAGCAGCAACGACAGGGAAACGGCCAGCGCGGCGATGGCGGCGATCAGGAAACCGCGGGGGAAACCTTCACTGAAATGGCTGAACAGGAACGAGCCGAAGATCCCCGCACCACCGAACACCAGCAACAGGATGGTGGTCATCTCGCTGCTCAGCGCCGCCACGTCCCGGGCGAACGGCTCGATATAGCTGTAGCCGGTGAACTGCGCGGTGATCACCAGCACCACCAGGGCGTACACCGACATCAACGCGGGACGCTTGAGCAGGATCGGCAGACTGCGCAGCGAGCCGGAGTTCTGGCTTGGCAGCAACGGCAGCGAACGCAGCAGCCACAGCAGCGTCGCCACCGAGACCACGGCGATCCCGAGGAAGGTGGTGCGCCAGCCCAGCGCTTCACCCACCACCCGACCAAGCGGGATGCCGAGGACCATTGCCAGGGTGGTGCCGGTCGCCAGCAACCCCAGGGCCTTGGCCTGCTTGCCCGGCGGCGCCACGCGCACCGCCAGCGACGCGGTGATCGACCAGAACACCGCATGGGCCAGGGCGATGCCGACCCGGCTGACCAGCAGCATGCCGAAGCTGGTGGCCATGCTCGACAGCACATGGCTGACGCTGAACAGCACGAACAGCAGGCCCAGCAAGCGGCGGCGCTCGATATTGCGGGTCAGCAGCATCATCGGCAGCGACGTCAGCGACACCACCCAGGCATAGACCGTGAGCATCAATCCGACCTGGGACGCCGGCATATCGAAACTGCGCCCGATATCGCTGAGCAACGCCACCGGGACGAACTCGGTGGTGTTGAAGATAAAGGCGCCGAGGGCCAGGGCGAAGACACTGAGCCAGCTGCCGCTGCGGGTTTCTGTGGGGCTGATCATGCGCGGGGAAAGGCTCCTGGAAATGCTGAATCGCGGACGTGACGAAGGCATCCATGACCCTGAGGGTCGGATGTGCCTTACGGTCTTTGTAGGAATGATGGCCGGAGTCTACGTGAGCCAACCCCCTGTCGCAAACGCCTGGCACAGGCTTTTGTCCTGGACGCCAAAACCAGGCGCCAGAATTCCGCCAGTTTTCTGCGCCGCTGCGGAAAATTATTCATCGCCGCTGAAAGCATCGGAATAGAGCGAAAGAAGCCACTGATACACATATTGAAACAACTACCGTGATGGCTTTTTGACGGAGCCCAACGCCGCTGCGCTATACCTGAAAAAACTTCACTTCATGAAGCAGCCTGTTGCGGAGGCCCTATGCACGTCCTGATCGCCCGACTCCAGCGCAAGGGACTGCGCCGCACCCTCCTCACCCTGTGGCGCCGCCACATATTTTTCCACTGGGAGCTGCTGTGGATGGAACGCGACCTGACGACGCCGGTCGGCCCGCACAGCCTCAAGGATCACCCGCCGGTGCGCCTGGAGACCATCACCGAAGCCAATGCCGATGCCTTCGCGCGCCATTTCGGCGATCGCGTCGGGACCATGCGCGAACTGGCCCGAGAAGGGCATGTCGGGCACATGTACCTGGATGACGCGGGCGACGCGGTGGCCTTTATCTGGGCCAGTACCCGCGACTATCACGACCGTCATTACTACGGCTGCACCTTCCCGGTGGCGCCGGGGGACTTCTTCGAATTCGGCGGGGAAATGATCCCCGCCTATTTCGGCACCCGGCTCTCGGTGGATGCCCAGGTCGGCCTGTGGCAAGCCATGCAGGCACGTGGCTGCAGCCGGGTGGTGGATGTGGTGGAAACCCACAACGTGCCGGCCCTCAAGCTGCACCTGCGCATGGGTTACCAGGAGCAAGGCCGGGTAATGCACGTGTACGGGCTGTTCGGGCGCTGGAAGCTGTTTCGCCAGAGCCGCTACAGCGGCTCGCGGCTGGTGCTGCTGTGCAAGACAAGGGCGCAGCCGGTGAAGGTGGAGATAGCCTGACAGATGATTTCAGGTGATCCCTGTGGGAGCTGGCTGGCCAGCTCTCTTAGAACAAAAACATAACTCTTTGATTTGCAAGGACCCTGTGGGAGCGGGTTCACCCGCGATTGCTATGGTGAACTCAATACCGCTAGCGCGGGTGAACCCGCTCCCACAGGGTACGCGTCGTGCAAGGGCATTTACCGCTCCATCATTCCAGGGTGATTTTCCCCGCCTCGATCACCTCGCCCCAGCGCTTGCCATCCTCGGCGATCAATTCGGCGAATCCGGCAGGCGTGCCTTGCTCGACGCTGATGCCGTTCTGGGCGAAGCGCTCGGCGGTTTGCGGTGACCTGGCAATGACGCCAATGGCTCCGCTCAACTTTTCCACCAGTTCCGGCGCCGCGCCCTTGGGCAATACGATGCCGAACCAGCCCGAGGCGACGAACCCCGGCAACCCGGCTTCGGTGGCGCTGGGCACGCCGGGCAGCAGCGGCGAGCGCTCGGCGCTGCTGAGCACCAGGCCCTTGAGCTTGCCGGCCTGGATCTGCGGGGCGAGGACGGTGAGGGTGTCCACCGCCACGTCCACTTCGCCGCCGAGCAGGCCGGTCACTGCCGGAGCGCTGCCTTTGTAGGGCACATGCAGCAGGTCGGTGCCGGACAGGTGCTTGAGCAGCTCGCCGGAGAGATGGCAAAGCGTGCCATTGCCGCACGACGAGTAGCTCAATGCCCCCGGCCTGGCCTTGGCCTCGGCGATCAGTGCCGGCAGCGAGTCGATCTTGCTCGACGCCTGCACCGCCACCACGTTCGGCACCGAGGCCACCACCGCCACCGGCACGAAGTCCTTGACCGGGTCGTAGCGCAGGTCCTTTTGCAGGTTCGGCAGGATGGCCAGTTGTCCGGCCGTGGCCAGGGACAGGGTGTAGCCATCGGGCTTGGCCTTGGCCACCGCTTCGGCGGCGATCGCCGTGCCGGCGCCGGGCTTGTTGTCCACCACCACCGGCTGGCCCAGCGATGTGGAAAGCTGCTCGGCGTAGTAACGGCCGATGGTGTCCGCCGCACCACCGGGCGGGAATGGCACCACCAGGGTCAGCGGTCGACTCGGGTAATTGTCGGCCTGGGCCAGGCCGGTGATGCCCAGGGCCAGGGCGGCCAGGGCGAAGGTGACGGAGCGGGCAAGTTTCATGGAGCAATTCCTGGACGAGGGGGAGAAGAAAGTCACTCTTCGCTGAAGGCCACCTGGCGGGTGGCACGCAAGCGTGGCGAGCACATCAACAGCACCACCAATGCGGTGACGATCAGCAGGGTCAGGCTCAAGGGCCGAGTGAAGAACACCGTGGGATCGCCACGGGACAGCAGCATCGCCCGGCGCAGGTTCTCTTCCATCAGCGGGCCGAGCAGGTAGCCCAGCAGCAGCGGTGCCGGCTCGCAGCGCAGCTTGATGAACAGGTAGCCGAGCAAGCCGAAGGCCACGGTCAGCAGCACGTCGAACAGGCTGTTGTTGACGCTGTACACGCCAATGCAGCAGAACAGCAGGATCGACGGGTACAGCAGGCGGTACGGCACCGCCAGCAGGCGCACCCAGATGCCCACCAACGGCAGGTTGAGCACCAGCAGCAACAGGTTGCCCAGCCACATGCTGACGATCAGGCCCCAGAACAGCTCGGGGCGTGCGTCGATCACCTGGGGGCCGGGGACGATACCGTGGATCATCATCGCCCCGGCCATCAGCGCCATCACCGCGTTGGACGGCAGGCCCAGCACCAGCATGGGGATGAAGGACGTCTGCGCCCCGGCATTGTTGGCCGACTCGGGCCCGGCAACCCCTTCGATGGCGCCCTGGCCGAAGCGCTCCGGCTCCCTGGCCAGGCGCTTTTCGATCATGTACGAGGCGAAGGAACCGAGCATCGCCCCGCCGCCGGGCAAGATGCCCAACAGCGAACCGAGCCCGGTGCCGCGCAGGATCGGTTTCCAGCTGCGTCGATAGTCGTCCCGCGACGGCATCAGACTGCCGACCCGGGCCACCTGGGCCTTGCCGCCGTGATCGCGCTCGAGGTTGGCGATGATCTCGGCGATACCGAAGATGCCCATCGAGATCACCACGAAGCTGATGCCGTCGCTCAACTCGGGAATGCCGAAGGTGAAGCGCTCGACCCCGGAATTCACATCGGTGCCGACCAGCCCGAGCAGCAGCCCGAGCAAGGTCATGGCGATGGCCTTGAGCACGTCGCCCTGGGCCAGGACAATGGCCGCCACCAAGCCCAGCAGCATCAGCGAAAAGTATTCCGCCGGGCCGAATTTCAAGGCGGCCTCCGCCAATGGCGTGGCAGCGGCGGCCAGCAGCAGGATCGCCAGGCTGCCGGCAACGAACGAACCGATCGCCGCGATGGCCAGCGCCGCTCCCGCCCTGCCCTTGCGCGCCATGGCATGGCCGTCGAGGCAGGTCACCACCGAGGAGGACTCGCCGGGCAGGTTGACCAGGATCGCGGTGGTCGAACCTCCATACTGGGCGCCGTAGTAGATACCGGAGAGCATGATCAACGCCGCCGACGGGGTCAGGCCGTAGGTGATCGGCAGCAGCATGGCGATGGTCGCCACCGGCCCCAGCCCCGGCAGGACGCCGACCAGGGTGCCGAGGGTGACGCCGACGAAGCAGTACAGCAGGTTGTTCAGGGTAAAGGCCGCTTGCAGGCCGATCGTCAGGTGATCGAGCAATTCCATGGCGCGCCCTCAGACCGGCCAGGCCGGCAGGTTGAGGCCCAGGCCCCAGGCAAACACCGCCACACTGAACAGCCCCAGCACGCAACCGAGCACGGTCAGTTCGCCAAGGTGGGCGCGGCGCCGGGCCAGGCCGCTGAGCAGGGTCATGAGCAAGGTTGACAGGGCCAGGCCCAGGCTTGGCAGCAACAGGGCGAAGGCCACCACGCTGCCGCCTATGGACAGCCCGGGCCGGGCCTGGAACAGCTCGCCCAGCGCCACCCGTTCCCGCGACGATGCCAGGCCGCGTACCAGCAGGACCGCCCCCAGGACACACAGCGCCAGGCTGACCAACCAGGGGAAATAACCGGCGCCCATGCGCATGGCAGTGCCGCTGGCGTAGTCGCGGCCGATCAACAGGCCGGCCAGGCCGAAGCCGAGAAACAGCAGGCCGGCCAGCAATTCGCGGGCATCGGGAATCAGTCGGGTACGCACGGGTCTCTCCAGGTGCCAGTGTCCGGCACTGTGGTTGACGATCCGCGCGTGCGGTCTCGTGGGGGCTGAATGGAATGGATCAGGCCAGTCGAGCAGCGACCTTGGCCCGGGTCAGCGGCAGCAATTCGCGGCCATAGTCCTCGGCATCGACCACCGGGTCGAAGCCACGGATCAGGAAGGTCTTCACGCCCAGGTCGTAGTAGGCCAGCAAGGCATCGGCCACCTGCTCGGGGGTGCCCACCAGCGCGGTGGAGTTGTGCCCGCCGCCGACCAGCCCGGCGATCCCGGTCCATAGCCGCTCATCGACCCGCTCGCCCTTGGCCACGGTGTCGAGCAGGCGCTGGGCGCCGACGCTCTGCGGCTTGTTGGCGATCACCGGGCCGGAGCGCTCGATACGCTGGCGCGCCGTGCCAAGAATGCTTTCGGCCTTGGCCCAGGCGGCCTCCTCGGTGGCGGCGATGATCGGCCGGAACGACACACTGAACTCGATCTCGCGACCATGGCGAGCCGCCTCGGCACGCACCGCGGCGATGGTCTCGCGGGTCTGCTCCAGCGACTCGCCCCACAGGGCGAAGACATCGGCATGCTTGCCGGCGACCTGCAGCGCGGCCGCCGAGGAGCCGCCGAAATACACCGGCAAGTGGGGTTTCTGCAGGGGCTTGATCGCCGAGAAGGCCTTTTCTGCCTGGTAGTAGGTACCCGCGTGGTCGAATGGACGTTCCTCGGTCCAGACCTTTCGCACCACCTCGAGGAACTCGTCGGTGCGGGCGTAGCGCTGGTCGTGCTCGAGGTAGTCGCCGTCCTTGCGCTGCTCGACGTCGTTGCCGCCGCTGATCACATGCAGGGCCAGGCGCCCGTCGAGCAGGTGCTCAAGGGTCGCCAGCTTGCGTGCGGCCAGGGTCGGGGCGACGAAGCCCGGGCGGTGGGCAAGCAGGAAGTGGATCCTGGACGTCGCCAGCCCGGCCAGGGCGGTGACCAGGAAGCCGTCCGGCTGATCCGACCAATAGCCCACCAGGACACGGTCGAAACCCGCCTCTTCATGCACCTGGGCGAAACGGGTGATGTACGCCTTGTCGAAGATCGGGCCGCTGGCGTCGATGGTTTCCGATGACAGCCGATGGCCGATCATGCCGATGAATTGCACGCTCATGCTGGATCTCCCTGAAGGCGGACGGTTATAGGAACGGGGATGTTCAAAACGATCGCTTATAAGCTAACGGTCGCACTGTCCGCTGTGAAATTCTTTTCCGGCATAAGCTAATTCAAAAAATAAAGAATAATCTTTTATCTTTAAAATTCTTGTTTCGCATATTAGCTTATGCGGAATTCGAATTTTGAGAATGATCCTGCCGTTGCTAGGGTTCCTTGAAACCGCAGCCTGAGCCTTGAAAAATGACCCATCCCCTACGTCTCGACCGCCTGCGCCGGTTCATCGGCGACCTGGCCGAACTGCTGGAGCAGGAACACGAAGAAGCCGCCATCCTCGATCGCGGGCAGAACCTGTTGCAGCAATTGGTAGCCCATGACGACTGGCTGCCCCCGGAGCTGGCCCAACCCAGCCCCGAGCGTTACCAGCAGTTCCTCCTGCACGCCGATTCACGCCAGCGCTTTTCGGTGGTGAGTTTCGTCTGGGGCCCGGGGCAGCGCACGCCGATCCACGATCACCGGGTCTGGGGCCTGATCGGCATGCTGCGCGGCGCCGAGTATTCCCAGGGCTTCGCCCGCACCGAAAGCGGCGCGCTGATTCCGGCGGGCGACGCCGTGCGCCTGGCGCCCGGGCAGGTCGAAGCGGTGTCGCCGCGTATTGGCGATATCCATGAAGTGCGCAATGCCCACGACGACCAGGTGTCCATCAGCATCCACGTGTATGGCGCCAACATCGGCGCGGTAAAACGTGCCGTGTACCTCGCCGACGGCAGCGAGAAACCCTTTATCTCCGGTTATTCCAACACCCGCCTGCCCAATATCTGGGACCTGTCCAAAGAGAACCCTGCCCCATGAGCACCGCGACTACCCGCTCCTACGCCGAGCTGCGCCAGCACCTGCTGGCCAAGGACGAACTGGCCCTGATCGATGTGCGCGAAGAAGCGCCCTTCGCCCTGGAGCACCCGCTTTTCGCGGCCAATATTCCCCTGTCGAAACTGGAAATCGAGATCTATGCACGGGTGCCGCGCCGCGATACCCAGGTGACGGTCTACGACGATGGCGAAGGTCTTGCCGCGCTGGCCGCCGAGCGCCTGCGCGAGCTGGGCTACAGCGACGTGGCCCTGCTCGAAGGCGGCCTGGCAGGCTGGCGCGAGGCCGGCGGCGAGCTGTTTCGCGACGTCAATGTGCCGAGCAAGGCCTTTGGCGAGCTGGTGGAAGCCAAGCGTCATACGCCGTCGCTGGCCGCCGAAGAGGTCCAGCAACTGCTCGATGAACACGCCGACGTGGTGGTGCTCGATGCCCGCCGTTTCGATGAATACCAGACCATGAGCATTCCCGGTGGCATCAGCGTGCCAGGAGCGGAACTGGTGTTGCGCGTGGCCGAACTGGCGCCGGATCCGAACACCCGCGTCATCGTCAACTGCGCCGGCCGCACCCGCAGCATCATCGGCACCCAGTCGCTGGTCAACGCCGGCATTCCCAACCCGGTCTCGGCCTTGCGCAACGGCACCATTGGCTGGACCCTGGCCGGGCAGCAACTGGCCCATGGGCAATCGCAACGCTTCGCCGAGGTCGGCGACGAGACGCGCGCCACCGCCGCACGCCGGGCCCGCGCGGTGGCGGACAAGGCCGGGGTTGCACGCATTTCCAGGGACACCCTGGCGGCATGGCAGGTAGAGGCTCATCGCACCACCTACCTGTTCGACGTACGCACCCCCGAGGAATACGCCCGCGGCCACCTGCCCGGCAGCCGTTCCACGCCGGGCGGGCAACTGGTCCAGGAAACCGACCACAACGCCAGCGTACGCGGCGCGCGTATCGCGCTGGTGGACGACGATGGCGTGCGCGCCAACATGAGCGCTTCCTGGCTGGCGCAGATGGGCTGGGAGGTGGCAGTCCTGGACGGTCTGCGCAAGAGCGATTTCAGCGAGACCGGCGACTGGCAGGCGCCATTGCCGGAACTGCCGCAGCCACCGTCGATCCAGGGCGGTGAACTGCAGCAATGGCTGGACGCTGGCGACACCGTACTGCTGGACTTCACCACCAGCGCCAACTATGTGCAGCGGCATATCCCCGGCGCGCATTGGGCGATTCGTGCACAGCTGGCCCAGGCCCTGGAAAAACTGCCGGTGGCCGAGCGCTACGTGGTGACCTGCGGCAGCAGCCTGCTGGCGCGCTTCGCCGCCGTTGACCTGCAGGCGCTGACGCGCAAGCCGGTATTCCTGCTCGAAGGCGGCACCGGACGCTGGATCGCCGAAGGCCGACCGCTGGAGCATGGCGAAACCAGTCTGGCGGTACCGCGCAGCGACCGTTATCGCCGGCCCTATGAAGGCACGGATAACCCGCGCGAGGCGATGCAAGGGTACCTGGACTGGGAGTTCGGCCTGGTGGAGCAGTTGGGACGGGATGGGACCCATGGGTTCTTCGTGATCTGACCCACCACCTATCCAACCCCTGACAACAATCCCTGTGGGAGCTGGCTTGCCAGCGATAGGGCCTTAGAGAACAACGGTGTTCTTACTGGCCTTATCGCTGGCAAGCCAGCTCCCACAGGGTTTTGTGCAACTCATTAATAATCATTTTTTGCATATTCATGATTATTTATAATTCAAAAAAAGAATAATATTTATATTCCAAAAAAGAATTTCCAATGAATTTCTTATAAAAATAAGATCAACCCCAGACGATCTCGTCATTCCTTCAAAACACCCCAGGCGATCCACCTGCACCCACACCCAGGGCCAGTGCCAGCTTCGATGGACCAAGCCCGCATGCCCCAGCATTTCCCTTTCAGCACCCTGACCACCGCCCTGCTCCTGGCCGGACTCTCGCCCCAGGTCGTGGCCGCCAGCAACGATACCCACCTGGACACCGTGACCGTAATCTCCACCGGCATCCGCGGCCAGGAACGCACGGTGGCCGACAGCCCGGCACCGATCGATGTGATCAACAGCGAGCAACTGCTCAAGACCGGCCGCGCCGAACTCTCCGAAGCCATTTCGCGCCTGCTGCCGTCATTCAACTTCGGCACCAATATCGCCGGCTACAACTCGGTGACCCGGCCCCTGAGCAACCGCAGCCTGGGCCCGGCCTACACCCTGGTGCTGGTCAACGGCAAGCGCCGGCACAACGGCGCGGTGGGCCAGCGCGGCAACATCGACAACAGCGGCGCCAACGCGGTGGATATCGACCTGATCCCGGTCAGCGCCGTGGATCACATCGAAGTGCTCAAGGACAGCGCCGCCGCCCAGTACGGCTCCGATGCAGTGGCCGGGGTGATCAACATCATCCTCAAGACCAGCGCCTCCGGCGGGCATGTCGAGAGCAGCTACGGCAAGCTCTACTCCGGCCAGGGCGAAACCATCAAGGTGGCCGGTGACCAGGGCTTCAAGCTGGGTGAAAGCGGCTTCCTGCACCTCTCCGCCGATGCGCGCAAACGCGGTGATGCCGCCTGGAACGGCAAGGCCGACAGTAGCGTGAGGGCCTTCCGCGACCCGGTGAAGGAAGCAGCCTGGGACCGCGTAGCGATCAAGAACGGTGACCCCGAGATCAAGGCCTTTAACGTCGCCTACAACGCCGAACTGCCGCTGGACGCCCTGACCCTGTATTCCTACGCCACCTACGGCGAACGCGATGCCGAGGCCTACAACTATTTCCGCCTGCCCACCGGCACCGCCGCGGTGCCCGAGCTGTTCCCCGACGGCTACTACCCGCTGAACAACATCAAGGACCGCGACTACCAGTTCCTCTTCGGCGGCAAGGGCGAACGCGCCGACTGGCACTGGGACCTGAGCACCACCTACGGGCGCAACAATATCCACCACTCCAGCGACTTCAACATCAACCCGTCCCTGGGCACCGCCAGCCCGACCAGCTTCGACAACCTGGCGACCTTCCGCTTCGAACAGTGGGTCAACAACTTCGACCTGACCCGCCGCTACGACAGCCTGTTCGGCCTGACCTCGCCGGTGCAGGTGTCGGCCGGCCTGGAACACCGCTGGGAGCGCTTCAGCACCTTTGCCGGCGACCCCGAGGCATACATCACCGGCAGCTACCCCGCCGCCTCCGGCGCCCAGGCCGCGGTGACCCTGCGCCCGGAAGACGAAGTCAGCCTGATCCGCAACAACTACGCGGCCTACCTCGACCTGGGCTTCGATCTCACCGAGCGCTGGTTCCTCGACCTCGCCGGGCGCGTCGAGCACTACGACGACGATTCCGGCAATACCTTCGGCCTCAAGCTCAACTCGCGCTACGAGCTGACCGACCAATGGGCCGTGCGTGGCACCGTGGGTACCGGCTTCCGCGCGCCGTCCCTGACCCAGATCGGCTACACCGTGGCCGACAACCGCGTCGCCACCGACGTCAATGGCAACGTGGTTCCGGCAGTGACCCGCCTGACCCCGTCCGACAGCAGCCTGGCCGCCGCCCTCGGCGGTGACAAGCTCAAGCCGGAGAAATCGCGCAACCTGGGCCTGGGCGTGACCTGGCAACCGGCACCGCGCACCAGCATCACCGCCGACGCCTACCTGATCGACATCGACGACCGCATCACCCTGACCAGCAACATCTACGACCAGGGCAACGGGGTGATCACCTCGATCCTGCAAAACCAGGGCGTGGCCCCGGGCACCTGGGTCAACTACTACACCAACGCCTACGACACCCGCACCAAGGGCCTGGACATCGTCGCCGACCACAGCACCGACTTCGGCGCCTGGGGCGACGTGCGCTGGAGCCTGGCGTTCAACTGGAACAAGACCAGCATCGAGGACGTGCGCGACACACCGGCGTCGCTGGCCGGCTCCGGGGTGACCCTGGTGGGCCGCGACCGCGAGGGCGACCTGACCGTGGCCAGCCCGGAAACCAAGTGGATCCTCGGCGCCAACTGGAAGGTCGACAACCTTGCGGTCAACCTGCAGACCACCCGCTACGGCAGCGTCAAGACCCTTGCAGTCAACCCCAGCGGCGATCGCAGCTTCGGTGCCAAGTGGATCACCGACCTGGACGTGGCCTACACCTTCTTCGACCAGCTGACCGTCAGCATCGGCGCCACCAACCTGTTCGACGTGCGCCCGGACAAGCATGCGGTGTACAGCCCGCTTGGCCTGGCACCCTACGGCAACCCGCCATTCCACCCTGGTGGTGGCTATTGGTACAGCAAGATCGCCTACGACTTCTGACCCACCCGGCCGCGCCGCCGGGATGCGGCGCGGCCCTGCTCCGACAACGGAACGAGGAATCGCCCATGAGACTGCAACGAACCCTGGCCAGCGCGGCCATCCTGCTTGCCCTGGGACTGTCCGGCTGCTCGCCTTCGCAACCGGACGCCAAGGCGGCGAGCACCCTGAAGATCGCCTTTTTCAACGACAACACCCAACTGGTCAGCATCGATCCGTTCCAGGTCTACTGGCTGGAACACCGGGTGGTGCTGCGCAACGTGGTCGAGGCCCTGACCGACCAGGACCCGCAGACCGGGCAGATCATTCCGTGGCTGGCCGAACGCTGGGAGATCAGCCCGGATGCCCGGGAGTACACCTTCTACCTGCGTAAAGGCGTAACCTTCAGCAACGGCGAGGCATTCGACGCACAGGCGGTCAAGACCGCCTTCGACAGCAACAAGGCCTTCGCCGCCGAGCTGCCGAGCACCTTCGGTGCCACCTACCTGGCCGGCTACGACCACGCCGAGATCCTCGGCCCGTACAGCATCAAGCTGGTGCTGAGCAAACCCAACGCGGGCTTCCTGCAGGCCACCTCCACCACCAACCTGTCGATCCTGGCCCCCGAGTCGTACCGCAAGACCGCCAAGGAACGCTCCCTGGGCGCGGTGATCGGCACCGGCCCGTTCAAGATCGACCACTACACCCCGGAAAGCGGCCTGCGCCTGGTCCGTCGCGAAGGCTACGCCTGGGCCTCGGCCAACGTGCAGAACAAGGGCGACGCGCACCTGTCGGCCATCGAGGTCAGCTATGTGCCCGAGGAAAGCGTGCGCAACGGCCTGTTCCTGCAGGGCAAGGTGGATATCCTCTGGCCGCGGGTGCCGTTCTCCGAGGTCGACCTGCAACTGTTCCAGCGCAACGACGCGACCATCCAGAGCCGCTCGCTGCCGGGCCCGGCCTGGAACCTCTACCCCAATACCCGCGACAACCGCATCCTTGCCGACCAGAAGGTACGCCTGGCCCTGCAAAAGGCCATCGACCGCAAGAGCTACGCCAGCACCGTCTACAACGAAGCCTTCCCGGTGGTGGACGGCGTCTACGATGTGACCACCCCGTACTTCCGCAGCCAGGGCGACAAGCTGGCCTACGACCCGCAAGGCGCGGCCCGGCTGCTGGACGAGGCCGGCTGGACCCTGGGCCAGGACAACTACCGCTACAAGGACGGCAAGCGCCTGGTCCTGCTGTACAACCTGGCCGGCAAGGAAACCCCCGGCGACGTGCTGATCCAGGACCAATTGCGCAAGCTCGGCATCGAACTCAAGCTCAAGGTGCAGACCACCGCCGAGTGGGCCGCGAACAACGCCGCCGGCAACTATGACCTGACCTACACCTACATGACCCGGGCCGACCCGATCATCCTGCAGACCATCCTCGACCCGCGCAGCGCCAACAGCTCGACCCTGGCCACCAACACCTACGCACCGAACGTGCTGCCCGTGGCGCAGAACCTGTTCGACGCCGGCCTCACCGCCACCGCACCGCAGCAGCGCGCCGACGCCTACGGCCAACTGCAGGACCTGCTGATCGACCAGGGCTCGGCAATCCCGGTGTACGAGCGGGTGTGGCAGGCGGCCACGTCCAAGCGCGTGCAGAACTTCCGCTGGAGCGCCGAGGGCTTTGCCTTCCTCAACGACATCGAGGTCAAGCCATGAGCCGCTACCTGCTCGGCCGCATTGCCCAGGCCGCCCTGGTGCTGTGGGGGGCGTACAGCATCACCTACTTCATCCTCTACCTGCTGCCGGGTGACCCGCTGAGCATCATGCTCAGCGCCTCGGGCATGGAGATCGATGCGCTGTCGCCGGAGCAACTGGCGAAAGCCAAGGCCTATTACGGGCTGGACCAGGGCTTGCTGGAGCGCTACATCAACCTGCTGCTCGGCGTATTGCAAGGCGACCTGGGCCAATCACTGACCCTGAACCGCCCGGTCACCGCGATCCTCGCCGAACGCCTGCCGCAGACCCTGGCCCTGGCCGGGTTCGCCATCGTCCTGTCGCTGATCGGCGGCGTGGGCCTGGCGTACCTGGCCGCCTACGTGCGCTGGCAACCCTTGAAAACCGCGCTGTCGCGCCTGCCGGCGCTGGGCTTTTCCGTGCCGGTGTTCTGGATGGGCCTGCTGCTGATCCAGATCTTCGCCTTCGGCCTGGGCTGGTTCCCGGCCACCGGCAGCACCGGCTTCGACAGCCTGGTACTGCCAGCGGTAACCCTGGCCATTCCCAGCGCGGCGGTCTACGCCCAGGTGCTGCAACGCGGCTTCCAGGATGTCTGGCGCGAGCCCTACATCGTTACCGCCTACGCCAAGGGCCTCAGCCGCGCCCAGGTGCAGGCCCGCCACGGCCTGCGCAATGCCGCCCTGCCGCTGCTGACGCTGATCGGCCTGCAGGTGGGCAACACGGTGTCCGGTGCCGTGCTGGTGGAGACCATCTTCGCCCGCAACGGTGTTGGCCGGCTGGTACAGGAGGCGGTGCTGCGCCAGGACATCCCGCTGGTACTGGCGGTGGTGACGGTGTCCGCTGCCGCCTTCGTGCTGGTCAACCTGCTGGTGGACCTGCTCTACCCCATCCTCGATCCGCGCATTACCCATGCGCCCAAGGTGAGCTGAGATGACCGTATTGCAACGCCTGATCCCCGTGGCCGGCGAGGCCTCCCAGTGGCGCCCGCGGCGGCGCCTGCAACGCTTGCTGGACCAGGCCGGGCCGCTGCTGCGCCGGCCGGGCTTCGTCGTGGCCCTGGTCCTGGTGCTGTTTACCCTGGCGGCCGCGCTCTGGCCCGGCCTGTTCACCCAGGTCGATCCCTACGCCACGCAGCCCTCGGCCAAACTGCTGCCACCGAGTGCCGCGCACTGGTTCGGCACCGACGAGCTGGGGCGCGACCTGTACACACGGGTGCTGTATGGCGCGCGCCTGTCGGTGGAGGCGGCGCTGCTCGCGGTCGGGCTGGCGCTGGTCAGCGGCCTGGGCCTGGGTATCGTCTCGGGCTTTATCGGCGGGCGCGTGGACGCGCTGATCATGCGCCTGGTGGATGTACTGCTGGCCCTGCCCGGCCTGCTGCTCGCGCTGGCCATCGTCACCGCGATCGGCTTCGGCACCATTCCGGTGGCGATCGCCGTGGGCGTCGGCATCATTCCCGGCTTCGCCCGCACCACCCGCGCCGAGGTGCTGCGGATCAAGACCCTGCCCTACGTCGAGGCCGCGCGCCTGGGCGGCGCAAGCTGGGGCCGGACCTTGCTGCGCCATGTGCTGCCCAATGCCTGGGGACCGGTGGCGGTGCTCGCGACCCTGGATATCGGCGCGGCGATCCTCGCCACCGCCGGCCTCAGCTTCCTCGGCTTCGGCGCCGCACCGCCCGCCGCCGAATGGGGCACGCTGATCGCCAACGGTCGCCACTTCCTCATCACCGCGCCCTGGGTGTCGCTGCTGCCGGGGCTGTTCCTGGTGCTGGTGGTGTTCAGCCTCAACCATATCGCCCGCACCTTCGAGGAGATCCAGCGATGAGCCGCCTGATCGATGTGCAGGACCTGCGGGTCAGTTACCACAGCGCCGGCCGCGTTACCGAGGCGGTGCGCGGGGTGAGCTTTCATCTGGATCCAGGGGAAACCCTGGCCATCGTCGGTGAATCCGGTTCGGGCAAGACCACCATCGCCAGCGCCCTGCTCGGCCTGTTGCCGGCGACGGCACGGATCGATGGCGGGGTGCTGAAAGTTACCGATCACGACATCAGCCACGCCAGTGAGCGCAGCAAACAGCAACTGCGCGGCCGGGTGGTCGGGTTGGTGCCGCAGGACCCGATGGTCAGCCTCAACCCGACCCTGAGCATCGGCAAGCAGATCGCCGAGAGCCTGGTGCTGCGCCATGGCAAACGCTATCCGGGCCTGGATGCGGATGTGCTGGAACTGCTCGAACAGGTCGGACTCGACAACCCGGCCCTGCGCGCGGCCCAGTATCCTCATGAACTGTCCGGCGGCATGCGCCAGCGCGTGCTGATCGCCATCGCCCTGGCCGGCGAGCCCCGGCTGATCATCGCCGACGAGCCCACCAGCGCCCTGGATGTCACGGTGCAGAAGCGCATCCTCGATCACCTGGAGCAACTGGTGAAAGCCCGCGGCATCGCCTTGGTGATCATCACCCATGACCTGGGTGTGGCGGCGGATCGTGCAGACCGGGTACTGGTGATGCGCCAGGGCGAGTTGGTGGAAAGCGGCGTCGCGAGCCAGGTGCTTTCAGCGCCCGGCCACAGCTACACCCGTGATCTGCTGGCAGCAGCGCCGGCTTTTGGTGAAACGCCACGGCCGGTGCCGGTTTCAACCCTCGGCGCACAGCCGCTACTGGAGTTCGAAGGGGTCGGCAAGCGCTTCCAGCTACCGCACGGGCAGCACTTCCAGGCACTGCAGGACCTGAGCCTGGAGGTCTACCCGGGGCAGACGCTGGCCATCGTCGGCGAGTCGGGTTCGGGCAAGAGCACCAGCCTGCGGATTGCGCTCGGGCTGGAGCAACCCAGCTCGGGCCGGGTGCGTTTTGCCGGGCAGGATATCGGTGGCTTGAGCTGGAAGGCCTTCAGGCCGCTGCGCCAGCGCATGCAACTGGTGCAGCAAAATCCATTCGCCGCGCTGGACCCGAAGTTCAGCATCTACCAAAGCGTGGTCGAGCCACTGGTCTCCTTCGGCCGGCTCAAGGGTCGCGAGCTGGAACAGGCGGCGCGGCGCCTGATGGAGCAGGTGCAGTTGCCGGCCAGCTACCTGGACCGCCTGCCCCGCGAGCTGTCCGGCGGCCAGCGCCAGCGCGTGGCCATTGCCCGGGCACTGGCCTTGAAGCCCGACCTGTTGCTGCTCGACGAGCCGGTGTCGGCGCTGGATGTCTCGGTGCAGGCGCAGATCCTCGACCTGCTGCGGGAATTGCAGGCGGAACTGGGCGTGGCTTACGTGCTGGTGTCCCATGACCTGGCGGTGGTCGCCAGCCTGGCGCACCAGGTGGTGGTACTGAAACAGGGACAGGTGGTGGAGCAAGGGGAGGCAGGTCGGGTGCTGGGGCAGCCGCAGGCCAGCTATACCCGGGAATTGCTGGAGGCGGTGCCTGGGCGGAGGTTGGCAGTGGCCTGATGCTCGGGTGTCCTCCAGGGCCTCATCGCTGGCAAGCCAGCTCCCAAAGGTTCGGCGGTGCACGCGGTCCGTGTGGGAGCTGGCTTGCCAGCGATGAGGCCCGCAAAACAAAAAAAATCCCGGCCAGATGACCGGGATTTTCATGTCTACACCAGGCTTATTTGATCACCCCACAAGCAAACCGAGCCGCCCCGCCACCCAGCGGTGCCGGATGATCCGAGTGGTTGTCCCCACCGGCATGAATCATCAGCGCATGCCCCTTCAGCTCGTCCAGCGTCTTGATCTTCGGTGCCAGCAGCGGCTGCGAAGCCTTGCCATCGGCGGTGACGATCAGGGCCGGCAGGTCGCCGAGATGGCCGTCATCCTCCCACGGGAAGCTGTGCTTGCCGGTGTTCTTCGGATCCCAGTGACCACCGGCGCCACCGGCCGGTACCGGCTTGCCATCGGCCTCGGTCGGCGCGCAGCTGGGGTTGGCATGCACGTGGAACCCATGCACGCCCGGCGCCACGCCGGTCAGTTCAGGGGTGAACACCGCGCCGTACGGGCTTTCGGTGATGGTGACGAAGCCGACGCTCTTGCCCTCGCCCTGGGCGGTGGCTTCCTTGAGTTCGACCTTGATCGAGTCGGCGGCCTGCACCGCGGCGCTGGCGCACAGGGCTACTGACAGAGCAATCCACTTTTTCATCGGGCACGTTCCTTTTCGCAGAAAAAATCGCTTGAGAGCTTAGACAAAATCCGGCGGGAAGTTCGAATGAAAATCACTCTCGGCAATATCAGGCAACACCTCTGGCGAACAGTTCCGCAGTTCGTAGGCGCGTGGCTTGTCGGAGCACCGAACCGCCGCGAAGGACCGCGCTAGCGGTCCCTGAGTGATGGCTGCGAGGTGTCCGTCTTAGAACCGCGTTATGGCCGCTAGGCGCACGCCGGGAGATCTTCAGCGCCCTTGAGATCGAGCGCCGCCCGCGCGGCGCTCGATCTCAAGGACGCCGGAAAAGTCATGACAAGCACCTGCCAGCCCTGATGCGATCGACTGACGGGCCTTCTTACCTCAAAAGATGTGTAGATACCCACACCTTCGCGGCGGTTCGGCGGCCCGACAAGCCACGCTCCCAATCCTGCGCAGAGCCGGCATCTGCGCCTCGCTCCTATGCGATCAGGCAGCAGCCTGCTTCAGCGCGCGCTGGTGCACGATCACACCGATCAGCGCCACGACGATCGCCGCGACACCGGTGGAAACCACCAGCACCTGGTACTCCTCGACGAAGGCCATGGTCACCAGGCAGCCGACGATGAACACGATGCTCAGGTAGGTCAGCCACGGGAACAGCCACATCTTCAGGCGGATCTGCTTGCCTTCGGCTTCCAGCTTGCGGCGCATCTTCAGTTGCGAGCAGGCAATCACCAGGTAGACGAGCATGGCGATCATGCCGGTGGTGTTCATCAGGGTGTCCAGCACATCCTTCGGACGCAGGGCTTCGTTGAAGTTGATCAGGGCACAGATGATCGCGATCGAGCACGAGCCGATGATGGCGAAGACCGGTACGCCGGTGCCGGCGCGGGTCATCTTGAAGATCTTCGGCGCGTCGCCACGGGTGGCCAGGGAGAACAGCATGCGCGACGCGGTGTAGTGGGCCGAGATCAGGCAGCTGCTGACCGAGGTCAGGACCACGAAGTTCATCATGAACTCGGCGCCCGGGATACCCAGCAGTTCCAGGGTGCGGCGGTACGAGCCGTAGCCCGAGGTGCCCATCAGCGGGTCGTTCCACGGTACCAGGCAGACGATCAGGAAGATCGAGCCGATGTAGAACAGGCAGACGCGCCACACCACCGAGTTGGTGGCCTTGACGATCTGACCGGCCGGATCCTTGGACTCCGATGCGGCGATGGTCACGATTTCCGCACCGAGGAAAGCGAACATCGCACCGAGCATCGCCACCACCACGGACTCGATGCCGTTGGGCATGAAGCCGCCGTGGGCAGTGAGGTTGGCCATGCCGCTGACTTCACCGGTCGGCCACAGGTTCATCACCGCCGCGGTGCACACCACCAGGAAGCAGACGATCGCCACCACCTTGATCAGGGCGAACCAGAACTCGAACTCGCCGTAGTGCTTGACGTTGAAGAAGTTCACGCAGATCAGCGCCAGGGTGGCCATCAACACGAACTCGTTGATGCTCACCGAAGGGAACCAGCCATGCAGGATCTTGCCGGCGACATAGGCTTCCCAGGCCATCAGGATCACCCAGTAGCCCCAGTACAGCCAGCCGATGGTGAAGCCCGCCCAGCGCCCGATGGCACGTTCGGCATAGGTGGAGAACGAGCCGGTGTCCGGCGAGGACGTCGCCATTTCACCGAGCATGCGCATGATCAGCACCACCAGGATGCCGCCGGCCAGGTAGGCCAGGACGGCGGCCGGGCCGGCGCTGTGGATCACGCTGCCGGAACCGACGAACAATGCCCCGCCGATCACCCCGGCGATCGACATCATGGTCAGGTGGCGCGATTTGAGCGAAGCCGCCAGCTTGCTCTCGTGCTCCGACTTCGCTGCCGAAGTCGATGTGGATGTTGCGTCCATCAGTGGTCTACCCCGTGTTTTTTTTATGCAAGGAAACTCGACAGGAGTGCGGCCTGAGGTCGCACCCCTTGTTGCATCAGCTGCTCTGATTCGACGTGCACGACGCTGCCCGAGCCGACGAACGGCTATGTGCTGGCAGTGTGTTGTCGTGCCCAGGCTCGTCCGCTAAGCCTGGAAAGTTACTGCGAAGACACTGCGCACCGGCCTTGCGGGCACGACGACAGCGAGAGAGACGCGGAGACTGAGCCCCGCCTCGGGAATTTGTGGTTCGACGAGCGGTTGTTCATGAAGCTTCACGGCTTTGATCTAGCGGTAACTGATACCTAATGTAAAAATGTCCAGCCTCAAGAGCCATGCACAGTGCCCACTGATTGTCACAGCACTGTACAGGTCGCCAATGCAATACAGCGCATGCGCGGCCGGCGTTACGCTCACCCGAAGGCACCGTTTTCCCATGTTCGAACTCCGCCCCGACGCCTCGCCTCCCCTGGTCAACCAGATCATCAACGGACTGCGCGACGCGATCGAGAACCAGACCCTCAAGCCAGGCGCCAAGGTGCCGTCGATCCGCGCCTTCGCCGCGAAATACTCGGTGAGTACCTTCACCGTGGTGGAAGCCTACGACCGCCTGGTGGCCCAGGGCCTGCTGGTCAGCCGTGGCACCGCCGGCTTCTTCGTCAACCGCGCCGCCGGCGACCTGCTGGAGGCCCAGGCCAGCGAACCGGACACGGCCAAGCCGGCGTTCAATTCCGAGTGGTACCTGCAACAGATCTTCGAAAGCCGCCAACTGGCGTTCAAGCCCGGCTGTGGCTGGCTGCCCAATGACTGGATGTTCGAGGACGGCCTGCGCCGCGGGCTGCGCCAGGTTGCCAGCAGCGTGCTGGAACTGAGCGGCTACGGCGACCCTATGGGCCTGGCCGAACTGCGCACCCTGACCGCGCAGAACCTGCAGCAGGACCTGCGCATCGTGGTGCCGCCGAACCAGCTGATGCTCACCCACGGTGCCAGCCAGGCCCTGGACCTGGCGGTACGCACCCTGGTGCGCCCGGGCGACGTGGTGCTGGTGGACGACCCGGGCTACCCCAACCTGATGAGCATCCTGCGCTTCCAGGGCGCGACCCTGGTGGGCGTGCCGCGCACGCCCAACGGCTACGACCTGGATCACCTGCAACGGCTGCTCGAGCAGTACCGGCCAAGCGTGTTCTTCACCCAGCCGCACCTGCACAGCCCGACCTGCACCCGTACCCCGCTGGTGCAACTGCACCGCCTGCTGCAACTGGCGACCCAGCACGACTTCCGCCTGGTGGAGAACAACCTCTACGCCGACATGATCGAGGAGCCCCTGCCCTGCCTGACCAGCCTCGACCAGCTGCAACAGGTGGTGTATGTCGGCAGCTACTCCAAGAGCATCTCGCCCAACGTGCGGGTCGGCTACATGCTGGCCAACCCGGAGCTGATGCAGCAATTGCTGCAACTGAAGATGCGCTCGGGCCTGACCACCTCCCAGGTGATGGAGCGCGTGGTCTATGCCGCGATCACCGACGGCCGCTGGCGCAAGCACCTCAAGCGCCTGCGCCAGCGCCTGGCCGAGGCGCACCAGGAGGTGGGCCGGCAACTGGCGCGGCTGGGCTTCGAGCGCTTCATCGACAGCGACGAAGGCATGTACATCTGGACCCGCCATCCGGCCATCCCGGACAGCGCCGCGCTGCTCGACGATGCCCTGGACCAGGGCATCATGCTCGGCCCCGGGCAGTTGTTCATGGTCGACAGCCAGGCCACCGGCTGGATGCGGTTCAACGTGGCGTTCAGCACCGATCCGGCGCTGTGGGAGCAACTGGAGAGGCTGCTGGTCAAGCATGTGCGGGCGGTGAAGGACCGCTGATCGTCTTTATCGGCAGCGGGGCAGAAAAAGGTCGAATGTTCGGCAAGGGAACCACTCGCTAGGATCGGCATATCCAAAAAGAAAGACAGAGGCCGGTTTCATGACAAGCGCGACATTCAAGGATCATTTCTCCAGCGGCTCGGCCGGCTATGCGGCCTACCGTCCGGGCTACCCGCTGGAGCTGATTGATGAGCTGACCAGCATCAGCCCCGGCACCGGCCGGGTGCTGGACTGCGGCTGCGGCACCGGGCAGTTGTCGGTGCTGCTGGCCGAACGTTTCGACGAAGTGGTAGCCACCGATGCCAGCGCCGCGCAGATCGCCGACGCCGAACCACGCGAGGGCGTGATCTACCGCACCGCCCTGGCCGAAGACAGCGGCCTGCCTGACGCCAGCGTTGACCTGGTGACCGTGGCCCAGGCCGCCCACTGGCTGGACCTCGACAAGTTCTACGCCGAAGCCCGGCGCATCGCCCGCCCCCAGGCGGCCATCGCGCTGATCACCTACGGCGTACTGCATCTGGAGGGTGAACTGGATCGTCATCTGCAGACGTTCTACTACCAGACCCTCGACCCCTATTGGCCGCCGGAGCGGCGCCATGTGGAAAGCGGCTACCGCGAGCTGCCGTTTCCCTTCGCCCCGATCGAAATACCGCCGCAAGTGATCGAGATGCACTGGACCCTGGCGCAACTGGTCGGCTACCTGAACACCTGGTCGGCGGTGAAGGCAGCGCAGCAGGCACAGGGGATCAACCCGGTGGATGTCCTGGCCCAGGCGCTGGGCGAGGAATGGGGTGATGCAACGACCCGGCGGCGGGTGACCTGGCCACTGACCGTTCGCGCCGGGCGCATCCACAATTATTAGCAGCGCTGCAAAGCCCCTGTGGGAGCTGGCTTGCCAGCGATTTGGCCAGATCTGACAACGGCTCTGCCAGTGCCGGACCCATCGCTGGCAAGCCAGCTCCCACAGGTTTTTCGGGCAGCCGCCAAAATGTGGACAAAATCCCCTCCTTCCCACGGAACCATTTGCGCAGCGCAAGGATCGGAGTTCCAATCCGCCGCATACTGGCAATCCGCCAAACATTTTTCCAAGGGCAGTGCTACTGTCCACAAGCCGGCAGTTCATCCAACAGAACCGGCCCCATCCCAGGAGCGACACTCACATGGCAGCACTCAGTTCCAGCACGCTAGAAGCGATCCAGGCGCAGCGCACCCAGTTGCTCGCCGAGTGGACCCGGGACCTCGAGGATAAAGGCGCCACCCGCAACCTGAAGGAACAGGAGCTGCAGCAACAAACCCAGGAATTCCTGCAGCTGCTGATCAGCAGCCTGCAAAGCAGGACCGGGGAGAACATCGGCACAGCCGGCTGGGACGAGATCCGCCTGTTCCTCGAAAAACTCTCCAACAGCCGTGCCCTGCTCGGCCATGACTCGCAACAGACGGCCTCGTTCATCTTCACCTTGAAGGGCCCGCTGTTCGCGCTTCTGCAAAAGCATTTCAGCGACGAACCGGCGACCCTGGCCGAACAGCTTTGGGTGGTCTCGGAACTGCTCGATGCCCTGGGCATGCATACCATCCGCACCTTCCAGCGCTCGCGCGAAGCGGTGATCAAGCGCCAGCAGGAAGAGCTGCTGGAACTCTCGACGCCGGTGGTCAAGCTGTGGGACGGCATCCTTGCCCTGCCAATGATTGGCACCCTTGACTCCCAGCGCACCCAGGTGGTGATGGAGTCGCTGTTGCAACGCATCGTCGATACCGGCGCGGAAATCGCCATCGTCGATATCACCGGCGTACCCACCGTGGACACCCTGGTCGCCCAGCACCTGCTCAAGACCGTGACCGCCATCCGCCTGATGGGCGCCGATTGCATCATCAGCGGGGTGCGTCCGCAGATCGCCCAGACCATCGTCCACCTCGGCCTCGACCTGCAAGGGGTGACCACCAAGGCCAACCTGGCCGACGCCCTCAAGCTGGCCTTGTCGCGCCTTGGCGTCAGCACCGTGAAAGCGGGCTGAGCCCATGGAACGTATCCCGATACTGCAAATGGGCGAGTACCTGCTGGTGACCATCCAGGTCGACATGCATGACCAGCTCGCCCTCAACCTCCAGGAAGACCTGGCCGAACGCATCAGCCGCACCTCGGCCAAGGGCGTGCTGATCGACATCTCGGCGCTGGACATGGTCGATTCCTTCATCGGCCGGATGATCGGCACCATTTCCGGACTTTCGCGGATCATGGACGCGCAGACCGTACTGGTGGGCATGCAGCCCTCGGTGGCGATCACCCTGGTCGAACTGGGCATGACCCTGCCGGGGGTCAGCACGGCGCTGAACGTGGAGCGCGGCATGCAGAAACTTCGCGACCGGGTGGAACGCTCATGAACCTGCGCAGCAGCGGTACCCAACCGGTACGCCTGGAACAGGACGTGGTCCTGGCCCGGCAGACCGCGCGCAAGCTGGCCACCGAATGCGGCATGCGCCTGATCGACCAGACCAAGCTGGTCACTGCGGTCAGCGAGCTGGCACGCAACACTGTGGTCTACGGCGGTGGCGGCGATATGGACTGGCAGGTGCTGGAAGATATCGGTCGCGTCGGCCTGCGCCTGAGCTTCCGCGACCAGGGCCCGGGGATCCCCGACGTGCGCCTGGCCCTGACCGACGGCTGGACCTCCGGCGGCGGCCTCGGCCTGGGTCTCACCGGGGCCCGGCGCCTGGTGGACGAATTCGACCTGCAAACCGCGCCCGGCGAGGGCACCTGCGTGACGATCACCCGATGGACTTGAGCGTTGAAGGATCGCCGACCCTGGTGGTGGCGATCGAAGAAGATTCCCAGATCGGACATGCCCGGCGCACCGCGCAGAAGCTGGCAACGCAGCAAGGGCTGGACGAAAGCGATGCCGGGCGTGTCGCCCTGGTGACCACCGAGCTGGCCAGCAACCTGTTGAAGCATGCCGCCCGCGGCGAGTTGCACCTGCGCGCGCTGCCCCATCCCGAAGGCGCCGGTATCGAGGTGCTGGCCGTGGATCGTGGCGGCGGCTTCGATCGCTACACCTGCCTGACCGATGGCTATTCCACCCGGGGTACCCAGGGCATCGGCCTGGGCGCGGTGGAGCGCCAGGCCGATGTCTTCGACATGTATGCCGACCCACGCGGCACCGTGCTGCTGGCGCGCTTCTACCGCAACGGCGGCCCGGGCAAGCGCAAGCGCGACCTGCGCTTCGGCGTCAGCCATCATTCGCTGCTCGACGACCCGGCCTGCGGCGATACCTGGCAATTGGTGGTGCGCGGCGCGCAGATCAGCGCCCTGGTGCTGGACGGCCTCGGCCATGGCAGCGAGGCCGAGCAGGCCGCCCTCGCCGGCCGCGCCGCCTTTGCCCGCACGCCTTTCGCCGACCCCGAGCGCCTGGTTGCCGACATGCACGAAGCCATGCTCCACAGCCGTGGCGGCGCCGTGGGCATCGCCCAGTTCGACGGGGTACGGGACGACCTGCACTTCACCGGCATCGGCAATATCGCCGCCAGCCTGGTCGGCCCGGAGAAAAACCGCGGCCTGACCTCCCATCCAGGCATCGTCGGCGCCCAGTACCGCAAGGTGCAGACCTTCGACTACGCTGGCGTAACCGGCAACCTGCTGATCCTGCACAGCGACGGCCTGCAATCACGCTGGAACCTGCGCGATTACCCCGGCCTGCTGCAGCGCCACCCGGCGGTGATCGCCACCGTGCTGCACCGTGATTTCAACCGTGGTCGCGACGACGTGACCGTTCTGGTGATGGCCCTGGAGACCGTCGATGACTGACCTGTCCAACCTCAATGCCGAACAGCGCGCGCTGTTCGAGCGCCTGCAGGGCGAGGCCGATGCCTTGCGTGCCGAACTCGACGAAACCAACCAGGGCGTACTGGCCCTGTACTCCGAGCTGGACACCCAGGCCGAACAACTGCGCCAGGCCTCGGACCTGAAAAGCCGTTTTCTCTCCTACATGAGCCACGAGTTCCGCACCCCGCTGGGCTCGATCCTGAGCATCACCAGCCTGCTCGCCGACGAGCTGGACGGCCCGCTGAGCCCCGAGCAGCACAAGCAGGTGGCCTTCGTCAGCACGGCCACCCGCGAACTCAGCGACATGGTCGACGACCTGCTCGACCTGGCCAAGATCGAAGCCGGGCGCATCACCATCTCGCCGGGCTGGTTCGACATGCTCGACCTGTTCTCTGCCCTGCGCGGCATGTTCCGGCCGATCGTCAACAGCACCACTGTCGACCTGATCTTCGAAGAGCCCACCGGCCTGCCGCGGCTCTACACCGACGACAAGAAGCTCGCGCAGATCCTGCGCAACTTCATTTCCAACTCGCTGAAGTTCACCACCAGCGGTGAAGTACGGGTCTCGGCCAGCCTGGAAGGCAGCGACCGCATCCGCTTCGCGGTCAGCGACACCGGCATCGGCATCTCCCCGGAACTGCACGGTGCCCTGTTCGAGGACTTCTCCCAGGTCGATTCGCCCCTGCAGAAACGCCTGCGCGGCACCGGCCTCGGCCTGTCGCTGTGCAAGCGCTTCGCCGCGCTGCTCGGCGGCCAGGTCGGGCTGTGCAGCGAACCCGGGGTCGGCTCGACCTTCTTCGTTATCATCCCGCTGGCCATGGCCACGGAGGCCGTCGATGAAACGTAACCTGCGCCTGCTGATCGTCGATGACAACAGCGCCACCCGCTACGCCCTGCGCCGCCGCCTCGATCGCCAGGGCTACACGGTGCTGGAGGCCGGTACCGGGGGCGAAGGCCTGGCGCTGATCGAGAAGGAGCGCCTGGACGCGCTGATCCTCGACGTCAACCTGCCGGACATGAGCGGCTTCGATATCGTCCGCAGCCTGCGCGCCGACCCGCGCACCGCGCTGCTGCCGGTGATCCACGTGTCGGCGGCGTCGATCCAGACCGGCGACATCATCACCGGCCTCGACGCCGGCGCCGACGCGTACCTGATCCACCCGATCGATCCCGACGTGCTGCTCGCCACCCTGCGCACCCTGCTGCGGGTGCGCGACACGGAAAACGCCCTGCGTGAAAGCGAGGCGCGCTTTCGCGAGATCTTCGCCAATGTCTCGGCGCCCATCGCCGTGCTCGATACCAGCCTCAACATCCATGAGTGCAACCACGCCTTCACCCAGTTGCTTGAGGGCATCAAGGCCCCGCAGACCCTGGATGCGGCGCTGGAGGACAACGACGCCTCGGTGGTCGGTGAACTGCGCCTGCGCCTGGCCGAGGGCGAGCGCTGGAAAGGCACCCTGAACATGCGGGTCAAGGGCGAACTGCGCGAGACCGAGTGGCAGATATCGCCGTACCGTGCGCCCGGCTCCAGCCTGGTGTTCGTCGAGGACGTCACCGAACACCGCCACCGCGAACGCTCGCACCGGGCCCAGTTGGACGATGCCAATATCCAGCTGGCCAAGGAAGTCGCCGAACGGGCACGCACCGAGGAGCAGTTGCTCCAGGCGCAGAAAATGGATGCCCTGGGCAAGCTCACCGGCGGCATCGCCCACGACTTCAACAACATGCTCACCGGGATCATCACCAGCCTCGAATTGATTCGCAAGCAGGCCGGCACCCAGGCGTCGCCCAAGCTGCAGATCTACGCCGAGGCGGCGCTCAACTCGGCCACCAGCGCCGCCGCCCTGACCCACCGCCTGCTCGCCTTCGCCCGCCAGCAACCGCTGGACACCCGGCCGGTGGACATCAACGAGCATGTGCGTTCGCTGGAAGAACTGCTGATCCGCACCATCGGCGAACGCATCGTGCTCACGCTGGAACTGACCAACCAGCCGGCCATCGCCCTGGTCGACCCGGTGCAACTGGAAAGCGCGGTGCTCAACCTGGCGATCAACGCCCGCGATGCCCTGCCCCAGGGCGGGCATATCTGGATCAGCACCTACGCCGCCTATTCACGTGGCAATCCGAAAATGCAGGACGGCGCCTATGTCTCGCTGTCGGTGCGCGACGACGGCATCGGCATCGACCACAGCGTGGTCGACAAGGTCTTCGAACCCTTCTTCACCACCAAGCCGCTGGGCCAGGGCACCGGGTTGGGGCTATCGACCATCTACGGTTTCGCCCGCCAGTCCGGCGGCGATGCGCATATCCGCAGCGTCATCGGCCGTGGCACCGAAGTGACCCTGCTGCTGCCGGCCGGCAGCGACGTACCGGACCTGGCGCCGGAGCCGCAGGGCAGTGTCGATCCCCAGGGCCAGGGCGAACATATCCTGATCGTCGAGGACATGGCCTCGGTGCGCTTGTTCGTCAGCGAGGTGCTGCTGGACGCGGGCTATCGCTGCACCACGGTGGAAAGCATCGAACTGGCCCTGGAGCATCTGCAGCGCGACGCCTCCATCGACCTGCTGCTGACCGATGTCGGCCTGCCGCGCATGAGCGGGCGGGAACTGGCGGACGTGGCGCGCGGTTGGCGGGCCGGGTTGCCGGTGCTGTTCATGACCGGTTATGCGCAAACCGCCTTGAACCGCCAGGCCTTCCTCGCACCGGGGATGGACATGCTGTTCAAGCCGTTCCAGATCAGCGAGTTGCTGGAGAAGGTACGGCGCGCGCTGGAAGGTTGACGGGCATGCTGGCGTGGAAAAGCGGCCGGAATGCACCATTCGGAATCTGACCGATCAGTCACCAAACTCATCGACAACCCGCATTTCCGGGCACTTGCTCAGTACGCAACGCTATTTGGCCGGGTAAAAAACGCTGAAATAATCATTTGCAGTTTACCCACCCCGCAACTATGGTTCGAGCACCCGGCGCTCACAAGGAATTGGCACCCGCTGCCAGTGAGCCGCCAGCCACCACTCAGGGAAGATCACCATGGCGACTCGCGATTTCGTTCGAGCTGTGCGTCACGCTTTTCTCATGCTGGCCGTGCTCGCCGCCGTGGCGATCACCCCGGCCCGCGCCGCTCCCCAGGCGCTGCTGGCCGAGGCCCAGGCCGACATGAAGGCCCTCGACGCCGAGGTAAAACCGGGCATCCCGCACCGCCTCGACCTGGCCAATCCGCTGCATTACCGCTACATCACGGAAACCTTCAAGCGCGCCGGAAAAACCCCGGAGAATTCACCGCAACTGTTCCGCACCCTGGAAAACGGCCGCGACATCGCCACTGCCGCGCTGCAGAAAAACGCTACCCGCCCCAACCGGGCGCTGGCCGTCAATGCCGCCGCCAGCGACGGTATCCAGAACCTCAACTTCATCGCCACCTTCTCCCAGGACAACGGCACCGGCAGCAACCCGGCCAAGGCCCGGGCAACCCTCTCGGCCACCCAGCCGGGCTACCAGGCCACGGGCATTTCCTCGGTGGCGGGCGGCACCACCTCGACCTCCATCGTCATGGAGCTGTACGAAGTCGAGACCGGCAAGGTCTACGCCACCAAGTCCGGCAGCCAGTTCAGCCAGGGTACGGATTTCCGCGTGCAGGTCGAAGGCCAGGTGCCGGCCGCCGACGGCAACCCGACCACCCAGGCCAAGGGCCTGTTCTACTACTACCCGGCCAACGCCGGCCCGACCGATCCGCCGGTGGTCTACGTGCAGACCTTTCAGGACACCCTGAACCCCACCAGCGCCTGCCTCAACCAGCCCAACTACTGCGTACGCAACGCCAGCGGCAACTGCACCGGCAGCTACGAGACCAGTTGCACCAACACCAAGGCCAACACCACGCCGATCAAGCTGTGCTGGTACCGCGGCAGCCAGCAGGAATGCGATTACTGGAACTCCACCGCGCACCCGACCAATTTCGTCTTCCCGCTGTCGGGCTCGGCGACCTTCGTCAACACCGTGGTCTCGCCACCGGCCGGGGTCACCTCGATCTATATCCAGAACCCCGCCGGCGGCGGCTGCAACGTGTACTTCCAGCAAGGCACGGTGCTCGAACAGCAATACTGGACGGCCAATGGCCAGACCATCTCGTGGAACTACCCGGCCTCGGCCTTCCCCAACACCGGCAACTGCATCAACTACTACGACGGCACCGCCGCCAACCTGTGGGTCACCGCCTATGTCGCGCTCAACGGCAGCCAGGGCCAGGAACCACCGTTCGGCACCCTGAACTTCACCAGTGACCGCACCTACCTGGGTACGCCGGGGGTAAACATCATTCCGCCGCTGTACATCATGCAGGGCTGCCTGGCCGAGGGCACCGAGATCACCCTGGCCGACGGCAGCAAGCGCCCGGTCGAGGCCTTCACCGGCAAGGGCGGCGAGTCGGTGAAGAGTGCCGACGGCAAGACCAGCGAGGTACGCGGCACCACCCAGGGCACCGAGCCCCATCCGATGATCCGCATCAAGACCGATGCCGGCCATGACCTCCTGGTGACCCGCACCCACCCGATGATCCTTGCCAACGGCCTGCCCCTGCAGGCCCGCTACCTGCGGGTCGGCGACGAACTGGCCAGCCTGGAGGGCAAGGCCCGGGTCACCTTGCTGACCCTGGAAGACTACAAGGGCAAGGTGCACAACCTGCTGACCCAGCCCTACCCGACCTCCGGCACCTACTACGCCGGCGGCCTGCTCACCGGCGACGCCAACATGCAGCAGTCGCTGGCCTCGGTGGGCGAACGCACGCCGCTGCGCAGCCGCGCCGAAATCCGCGCCAGCCTGCCCAAGGAATGGCTGCAGGACTTCGACAACAGCCCCGACCCGTGACGCCAGCGGGGATGCGTCCGCGCGCATCCCCCGACGCCCCTCTTGTCCGGCTTTCTCTTCCCAGCCCTTCTTCCGGAGGCTCGCATGGCCGCCCACGCACAAGCGCAAAACAGCACCGACCCGGTTATCCAGTCCGCCATCTACGACGGCAATAGTGTGCGGGTAATCTGGACCCCGTCGAGCGATACCGGGGTCACCGGCTATATCATCCAGCTTGCCTGGCTGGGTGGCGGCGAGCCGGTGATCGCCCACCAAAGCCAGGTTTTCCAGGGCCAGAACACCGGGATCGGCAACCTGCCCCTGAGCCAGCCGCTGAATACCGATGTCGCCTGGCAGGTGGTGGTCCAGGCGCAGTGGGGCAGCAGTTCCGGGCAGAACAGCGCAGCGGTGCTGCTGCCAACGCTGGCGCCGACCCTGGACGAGGCGCTGTACGACGGCCATGCGCTGCAGGTGACCTGGCAACCTTCGTGGCAGGCGGCCGCCGGCTACGAGATCGTGGTGGTGTCACAGAGCATCGGCACTACCTACAACATTGCCGTCAGTGGTACCGGGACCCGTTCGGCAGTGGTGGATAACGCCCAGCTCGGCGGCGGCCTGGGCGACAACTCGGAATGGGTGGTGTACGTCGCTGCGGTCGGTGCCAGCAGTGCCAGCGCGCGTTCTGCCGCCGCGAGCTTCCCGCCCGCTTCGATGGTCCGTCCGGTGCTGGGCAAGACCAACCTGTACCGCGACGGCAATCGCATCATCGCGCGCTGGACCGGCAGCGGTGCCAGCCAGATCGTCGGCTACCGCCTGAGCGCCAGCGATGCGGCCAGTGGCACCCGCTACAGCGTCGAAGTGCCGGGGGCCAACGCCAACAACGCCACCCTCGCCCTGCCAGCGCCCCTGGCCGACAGCGCCAGCTTCCAGCTCTCGGTGACGGCGTTGACCGCCAGCGGCGCCGGCCTGGTCAGCCCCCTCGCCGCCATCGTCTCGACCCGCCCCGTGCTGACGGCAGCGGACTACAACGGCAGCGCCCTGAAGCTCGACTGGGTGATCCCCTACAACCCGGCGGTAACCGGTTACACCCTGCAGGCCCTGTCGCTGTCCAGCGGACAGAGCTTTTCCGCCACGGTCAGCAACGCCGGGGCCACCTCGGGCAGCATCCCCTTGGGTGCACCACTGGACACTGCCCAGGCCTGGGTGGCGCAGATCATTGCCAACAACGCCGGCGATGGCGTCGGGGCCGAGGGCGAACTGCTGCCGCTGATCACCGGCAGCGCCAGCTTCACCAGCCTGGTGGTCAGCGCCGATGGCGGCAGTCTCGATATCACCTGGCAAGCGCCGGCCTCGCTGACCAGCCCGGAGCTGACCACGGTCAGCCTGCTGCTCGACGGCACTGTCAGCAGCACCTTCGCGGTCAATGGCAATACCGCGCGCCTGGCCCTGCCGGTCAACGCCGCCGGTGCGGCGCTGAGCGTCGGCCTGGCACCCGCCAGGGGCGTGGTGCGCAACACCAGTACCAGCGCCCTCGGTGTCCCGCTGGGCATCCCGCAGATCAGCGGCTGGGATACCGATGCGGTGAGTGGCAGCGGCACCCTGAGCTGGGCCGCGCTGAGCGGCGCTCCCGGCTACCGCCTGAGCCTGCCCGGCGGCCAGCACCTGGACCTGACCGGCACCAGCACCACCCTCACTCCGGCGCAACTGGCCAGCGGTGGCAATCCGGCCCTGGTCACCCTGCGCAGCGCCGGAGTGGTCGATGGCTGCACCCTGGTCGGCCCGGCCAGTGCAGCGTTCGCCCTGGCCACGACGCCGGTGCGGGATGTGCGGGTGGAGTACGACGGCGCCACCCTCAGCGCCCGCTGGAGCGCCGTGAGCGACGGCCAGAGCTATCGGGTGTCGGTGCTGAAAACCGTGGACGGGACGACCTCGGTGGACCAGGCCTTCACCTCCAGCGCCGGGGCGCTCGAACAAAGCTGGGCCTATACCCCGGCCAACCCGGCGGCGGACCTGAGCGTGGTGGTCCAGGCCAACCAGCCGGTGCTCGGCATCGCCAATATCGGCCCGGCCAGCCAGGCCACGACCCTGTACCGCAGCGCCTTCATTCCCTCGGCACAGGCCGCCTCGACCAGCTTCCCGCACCTGATTCCGGCGGCGGCCCTGAGCACCGCCCTCAGCGGCACCGCACCCGCCACCGCGCTGACCCTGTACCTGCCGCAGATCGGCAAGACCGGCAGCCTCGCCAACCTGCCCATCAGCAATGGCCCGTTCACCCTGTCGGCCGCCTCGGGCAGCACCTACCCCTACAGCCTGGCGATCGCCTCCAGTGGCACCGATTCGCCCTGGACCTTCGACACCCAGCCCATCCGCAGCGGCCTGCTCAAGGCCTACGTGGCCTTCCTCCAGGCCCTGGAAAGTGCCGGCGCGGCGGCCTGGGGCATCATCGCCGTACAGGACGCCCTGGCCCGGGCCATGCCGCAGACCTTCGAGGAGTCGCTGTACTACGCCTTCGGCCTGTCGTTCCCGTCGCCCGATACCGGCGCCACGCTCGGCTCGGTGGACCTGCGCCCGGGAATGATCCTGCGGGTCGCCGCCAGCCCGTTCCAAACCATTTCCCAATCGACTTCGGATCTGAAATGGAGCAACGGCTACGTGACCGGACCGACCGTGGACTACCCGGTGGGACAGTTCGTCGACAGTTCCGGCGGTATCAGCACCGGCTGGGACTCGTTCATCGGCCAGCTGGTCAGCGGCGGCGCGCTGTCGGTCAACCCGCCCCCATCCCATGACACCACCCAGCAGATGGGCGGGGTCGCCGATGCCGCCGACCTGTACTTCCCGGCCTTCGTCACACCGTTCTACCGCCTGTTCTCGCCCTCGGCACTGGCCAGTGCCAGCGACCCGGCGGTAACCACCACGACCAACAACTTCACCCTCGCCGCCGCCCCCAGCTTCACCGCCCTCAGCAGTGCCGGCAATGTGCCGGGCGGTAGCGTGCCGGTCGCCTATTTCCGCGGCCGCGTGGTGCCCAGGGCGTGCCTGCGGGTGACCCTCGATGGCACGCCGCTGGTGGTCCCGGTCGGCACCACCGTGGCCAACCTGCTGGCCCAGGCCGGACGCATGCCGGTGCCTGCATCGCTGCCGATGCAGGGCGTGCAGCTGCTGCGTGGACTGGGCGCGGCGGTGCTGGCGGCAAACGCGCCACTGGGCACCACGGCCTGGCCGCTGCGCCTGGACTGGAGCGGGCTGGGCAATTACGGCCCGGGCTGGACGCAACTGTCCGTGCCGCTGCTGCCGGGTGACAGCGTCACCACCCGCCAGCCCTGACCCTTCACCGCCTCGCGACAGGGAGCCGTCATGAGCGTACCGGTGTTCGAGCAAGTCACGGCGGGCCTGTACCGCCTTTCCACCCTCGCCGAAAGCGGGCTGGAGGCGTATTGGGCTGGCTATCTGGCCAGCCCCGGCAGCGACCTTGGTGCCAGCGCCAGCCTGGCGCAGACCTGGGCCGACCTGGGCGGCGCCTACCTGTTCCTCGGCAGTGCGCCGGCCGATCCGGCGAGTTTCGTCAGCGACCTGCGTGCCCTGTGGCCGCGCCTGTCGCCCAAGGGCTGGCTGCGCCTGCTGTGGATCAGCAACCCGGCGGACCCGGCCAGCCAATGGCAGACCCGCGGCATCGACGCCCTGCCCGCCAGCGCCGGCGAACCGGCCGGGACCTGGCGCGTGGTCCGCGACTCGGCCTTCACCCTCGGCGATTACGCCGTGACCGTACGCGGTGCGACCCTGGTCGAGGCAGGCGGCGACAGCCTGCTGTTCGCCGCCAACGGCCTGGCCTTCAATGCCCCTGGCGGGATCTATGCGCCGATCGAGACGCAGTGCCCGCTGCCCCTGGCCGGCGCGCAGCTCGGCTGCCTGACCTTCGGCATCCGTGCCGGCAATGGCAGCAGCGACGACGCCGACGACATGCAGCGCCTCGGCGTCATGCTGCGCTACGGCGAGGCCGATGCCGACAGCCCGGTGGGCGAAGTCAGCATCATCGACATGCCGCTGTTCCGCCAACTGGATGCCACGCCCTTCGACCTGGCCCTGGCCTTCGATCCACTGAACCCGGAGTTGCCGCAGCGCAGTGCGCTGGCCTTCGTCACCGCCGCGGACCAGGCGCCGACCCTCGGCTTTGCCCAGCTCAGCAATACCGGGCATGCCACCCAGGCCACGCCCCGCGCCGGCAGCGGCGACCTGCCGGGGGCACGCCTGAGCTTCGGCCGCACCCCGCTGTTCGACGCACCCGATGCCGCCAGCGCCAGCCTGGTCTGGCACCTGGCGCCGGATGGCCTGTTCGACCTCGGCACGCCCCAGCAGGCGCGCAGTGGCGACGGCAACACCCGGCTGATCCTCGGTGTTTCCGGCACCGAGAGCGTAGTGCTGCCGCAAGATGGCACCTCGCTGCTGCTGTTCCAGGCCAATGGTGCGGCTTACCTGCCGCCCGCTGTCGAGGATGCCGGCGGCAGCACCCTGAGCGCTATCGGCACCACCGCCTGGGCCACCGTGCTCTCCGATGGCGGCAATGGCCGCAGCTACGAAGCACAACCACCGCGCTCGCCGCTGTTCAATGCGGCGCGGGTACCGGTGGCGGGCTTCCTGGCCTACCTGAACATGAATGCCGCCACCTTGCCGACCCTGCAGGCCAGCCAGCAGAGCCCGCCAACGGTATGGCCCATGGGTGTGTACGGGCGCATCGCCGCCAGCGCCATCGACCAGGCCGCGCGCCTGGAGGATGCCGCCCTGGCGCCTACCCGGCGCACCCTGATCGGCCTGCCGCCACCGGACACACCGCGCCTGGCCCCCACCGGCCGGCTGTGCCTGGGTGTCCAGGCCAACGCCGCGGATACCCCACCGCTGGGCGTTACCCCCAGCGGCCTGATCGCCGTGCTCGACCAGGCGCAATCCGCCTGGGCCGGGGTGCTGTTCGCCAACATGCCGCAATCGGATACCGGGCAACTGATCCTCACCGAGGTCAAGCCGCCGTTCCAGGGGGCCCTGCAATCCAACCAACTGTTCATGGTGGTGGCCGATGTCGAGACCTTCATGGACCAGGGCAGCTCGGTGGCCTACCAGTTGACCGCCGCCAACGCCATTCCGCGCCTGCTCGCCGCCGGAGTGCCGGCCACCCAGGCCCAGGCGATCGATACGGCCCTCAAGGCCCTCGGCTACCCGGAGTTCCCCAACGAAGCCGCCTTCGATGCGGCAGTCGCAGCCAGCGCCGGCGATTACCTGGCCCAGGCCCAGGCAGCCGCGGGCCTGCTACGCGCCGACATCGAAGGCTGGACCTTCCAGCTTTCACCGCGCAGTTGGCGCAGCGATGCCCTGACGCCGACCCTGATGCTGTTCAAATACTGCGGCCGGGCCATCACCGAGCTGGCGGCCGACACCGGCGCCTGGTCCTGGCCGGAAGTGGCGCAGGCCCCGGACGGAAGCCTGGCACCGACCCGGGCCGCCCTCGATGCGGTGATCGCCAAGGCGCGCCTGGCCGTGCTCGACCCCGACATCGGCGACGCCGACCCGCTGGTGCTGTTCTACCATGAGGTGCTGGACAACCCGCAGTGGAACGGCGTGCTGTTCCTCAATGCGCCGATCGACTTCCAGGACATGCCCTCGGCCCTGCGCTTCATGGCCGCCGGGGTCGATCGCTCACGCTTCTACGCCCACCACATCGGCTTCTCGCTGACGCCCTACACGCCGCGCGACGGTGTCATCGATCTGGGCCAGACCGCGGCATTCGGCCTGATCGACTACAACGACCCGGACGACCTGGTGGCCTCCACCACCATCCCTTTCGGCTACAAGACCCTGTCCATGCGCGTGCGCTTCGACAACGCACGGGTGGTGGACTTCTCCGCCGAAGCCGAGCTGATGGTCAACCGCCTGTTCGCCTCGTGGCTGGCCAAGGTCGATCGCGCCCGCGGCAACAACCTCATCCTTACCGGCAGCTACCAGCGTATCGGCGGCCAGCCCAGCTACTCGTTCAGCCTGCTCGGTGACAACGTGTTCCAGAGCAATGGCGCGGCGCTGTCCTCCATCGATATCCGCGACTGTCGCCTGGAAACCGCCGCTGCTCCGGTGGACGGCCTGCTCACGGCCAATTTCGTGTTGTCCGGGCGCCTCGGCTTCGTCGAGATCCCCGGGTTCGACCTGTTCGGCTATGGCGCCGGCGACCTGGTCAATGGCTACCTGAGCTTCCAGGGCCTGGTGGTGGCGATGTCCTTCGCCATGGAGGACCCGTCCGCGCAGCACTTCACCTCGGGCGAGGCCGGCGTGAGTTTCGACACCGGCCCCGGCGCCTCGCTGGCGCGGCCGGCGTCGCTGGTGGAGAACTTCCCGCTGCGTCTCGAAGGCCTGGTCGCCGCCCCCGACCTGGCCCCGGCCGGCCAGCCGCCGCAAGGGGCCACCCCGGAAAGCCTCGGCTTCAACTCGATCGGCGCACCGCTGGACCAGCAGCCGCTGGCCGCGCCCTGGTTCGGCCTGAGCCTGGCCCTGGACATGGGCACCCTCGGCGCCCTCAGCGGCGCAATCGGCCTGAAGATCACCCTGCTCGCCGCCTGGGGCCCGGAGCCGGTGGCCGGCGAGCCGCCGGTGTACCTCGGGATCAAGCTGGGCATGTCCAACGCCCTCAACGGCAGCCTGCCCTTGCAAGGCGTGCTCAAGCTGGGCTTTCGCAACTTCCTTTTCGAAACCTGGCGCGACAGCGACAACCGCCTCAACTACCTGCTGCGCATGCGCCGCTTCGCCCTCTCGGTGCTGGCCTGGAGCTTCCCGCCGGGCAATGCCGACCTGATGCTGTTCGGCGCGCCCGGCAGCCCGAAGACCTCGCTGGGCTGGTATGCGGCGTATCTCAAGGACGAGGACAAGAAGAAACAGCAACAGGCGTTGCTGGCGACCCCGGCACCGCGCCAGGTGGCACGGCGCACGCCGGATAGCAAGCGCCTCGCACGTTCCGGGCGGCGTACGCCGCCGGTTATCTGAACAGGACTCAAGGACGACCCCGATGAGCAGCCATTTTCGCCTCTACTCCCTGGACGTCGGGCAAGGCATGTCGACGCTTTTCGTCGTCTATGACGCCGACGGCGGGGTCACCGCACTGGCCCTGTTCGACCTGGGCTCGCTGGGTAAACGCGATGTCGCAGGCCCGTCCACGCTCGAATTCCTGAAGAAAATGGCGCTGCTGCGGGAGTCGCCCAACGGCCGGATCGACGCCGTGTTCATCTCCCACAAGGATGGCGACCATATCAACATGTTCTTCGGCAGCGAGAGCGGCAAGGATCCTTTGCAGGGCCTGCTGCGCCTGCTTCCGGACATGACCATCGGGCTTTGCCGCTACGGCGGCCGCTACAGCTGGTACGCCGACACCGCCACGGTCAGCAAGAAAAGCGAGAACCTGCTCACCCTGATCAAGGCCCGGACCGCCAACCCTGACGAGGACGTCAAGGGCTTCCCGGTCGGTGCAAGCAGTGTCCTGACCACCGGCGGCGTCGGCAAGCTCTGGGGCGGTGACGATTACCTGGTGTTTCTGGTCGCTGCCAACGCCCCCTTCAATGGCGAGGCAGTCGGAACCTCGGAGGACAAGATCTCCGACAAGCCCAACGGCGACCAGGCCAATTCCAAGAGCCTGGTGCTGGTGGTGGGCGTAGAAGCAGGTGGCCAGATGACCACCGCCATCATCGGCGGCGATGCCACCTTTCCGACCTTCCAGTACATCAACTGCCTGGTCACCGGTACCGGGCAGAACGTCTACATGACGTTGCTGCCGCACCATGGCAGCCGCAAGACCACCTTCGGCCTGCCGTCGAAAACCAAGCCGATCAGCGAGGAAGCCCGCAGCGTGGTGGCGACCTACGCCCAGCTGATGTCGGGCAAGACAGTGGTTGCCAGCGCCGATACCGGCAGCAACTACGGACACCCGTCCCTGGAAACCAGCCAGTTGTTCCTGCGTTACGCCGACACCAGCAAGACCTGGTGGAGCGACCCGCTGGTCGGCAACGACCGCCACTTCACCACCGCCTACATCGACTATGCACTGGACGCCACGAACTATAACCAGATCGGCATGCGCACCTTCCTGACCACCCAGAACCTCTACTCGACGCGCTATTACGACAGCTCGGTGGTGTCGTCACCGATGGTCGCCTATGCCCCGTTCACGGCATTCGGCACGCCCCCCTACAGTGACAAGTTCGCCTTCGCCCCGGGCATGAACTGGATCTACACCCTGTTGCCCCAGAGCATCGGGTTTCTGATCGACTTTCGCGGGGTATCCAGCAACCGACTGCCCAAGGACAAGTCGCTGGAAAAGCTCACGCCCGCGCAACTGCTGGAGTCGTTCAGCTTCGTTCATCGCGAAGGGCTGCCCGAGGCCGCATCGCCAGCGCAGACCGTCGCGCCGCAGCCGACCGCCCGCGTGCAAGCGCAACCAGCGGCGCCCGGCAAGGCCCGCGCCCCGGCCCACGCCCAGCGTCTTGCACCAAGGCTCGGGACCCCGGGCTCGCGCAGCGGAGGTCGCCGATAAATGTCCCTATCCTCGACCTACGCGATTCTCAAGGCCGCCATCACTGCGGCGCAGACCATCGATCTCTGGGCGGTATCGGCCGACCCCGGCCTGCCGGGGCTGCGTGGCGTTCTGCAACGCTTCGGCTTGTCCGGCAGCTATGTGGTCAGCGCCGCTACCATCAGCCAGGGCCTGGACCGGGTGACACTCAACGGCAACGGGCGCTACGGGCAGCCCGGTGATCCCCAGGGCATGCGCTTCGCCGCCTGGCTGACGCTGCTGTACACCGAGCAGGACGGGAGCGACGGGATATTCCAGTTGTCCATGGCGCTGACCGAACCGGGCTGGACCTTCGCAGGCTTTTTCAATCCGGCCAGCCTGCCCGACAGCGAACGGGTGCAGAACGAGGACAGCGCGGTCCTTTGGGGCCCCTCCTTTCTCTTGACGCTGGGGCTGAACACCCCGGTGTTCCGTGCCGACAGCATTCCGGACAGCAGTCTTACGCTCTCCGGCGCCCTTCTTGAGTCACCCGTGTTCGAGCGTTTCGCCGACCTGCTGGCACCCTGGCCGCTGGCCTTGAGCGGCACCCTGACGATGCCCGCAAGCTGGACCGGCATTGCAGTCATGACCCTGCGCGCCGTGACCGCCAGTTCGGCCAATGTGCCCATCGCCGCCAACGGCGGAACCCTGGGCGGCCCGGCTGGCCTGAGCCTGCGCGAGCTGGGCATGGAGCTGCTGGTGCGCGACGATCTCGATGAAGCGATCTGGGATCGCAGCGATTTCTCGGTCGCCAACCTGACCGGTACGGTCATCCTCGGCAGCGGATCCGACGCCCTGGTGGCCACGGTCACCACGCAGATCCTCACCTCCGGCCCGCAGTGGCACATGACTGCGACCTTCGACCCCGCGCACGCCTCGGTGGTGCGCGGCATGGCGCAATTGACCACCATCTTCGGCCTGCCGGCACTGCCTCTGCCGGACAATTTCCCGCTGCTGGAAACCTTCAGGTTCCGCTCCGTGGAGCTGTACTTCAGCGCCCCCGACAACGGCGTGCTGCCGACCCTGAACTTCCTTGTGGTGTCCATCGGTTCGGACCAGCAATGGACGCCACCGGTGCCCTTCGTCACCCTGCACAATGTCGGCACCCGCTGGACCTGGGGCTGGAGCAAGGACAGCGCGGGGAAAAGCGTCAGCAGCGTTTCCGGTTCGATCAGCGGCTCGTTGCGCTTCGGCGGCCAGGCCCCACAAGACAAGGTCGATGTGGATATTGCCGTGGCGCTGCCCGACCTGTTCATCCAGGGCAACATGCGCGCGGGCGACTACATTCCCATCGGCCAGGCCTTCACCTATTACTTCGGTGCCCCCGGCCCCAGCGCAGGAGGCCTGAGCAGCGCGGTGGTGTCGGCATTGGGATTCTTCGCCGATCCGCTGAACCAGACCTACAACGCCAGCACCACCGTGGTGTTCCTCGACCCTGCAACCGGCCTGCCGGACCTGCGCCAGGGCTGGAGCGTGGACCTGGTGGTGATCGAGCTGGTCCTGCAACAGGTCGATTTCTGGATCGCTGTGCAGAATGGCCAGGTCGGTGGCGGCCTGTCGGGGATCTTCTCCTTCTACCCGGATGCGGCGGCCGACGACTATGAAAGCCCGCGCCTGATGCTGGCTGCCAGCTACCCGGTACAGGATCCGGCGACGCCACGGGGCTGGGTTTTCGAGGGCCATCTCTACCAGGGCACCAGCATCAACCTCACCGACCTTGTCGCGCAGTTCCTCGGCCTGGGCAAGGCCTCCGGCTCGGTACCGGTGCTGATGGTGGATCGCCTAGACGTCAGGTTCTCCACCGGCGACAAATCCTACGAGCTGGGCGGCACCATTTCCATGCGCTGGACCCCGACGCTGTTCGGCACCGAACTGAAGATCTCGGCGGCCGCCAGCATCGATATCGCCCGGGATGGCAGCGCCGCGGCGGACAAGCCCGCCTCCGGCCGCCTGAGCGGCGAGTTCTCGATCAACCGCATCGGCGTCGAAGTGGGCATGGACGTGGGTGTCGAGGAACCGACCTACCTGCTCAAGGTGTACGTCGATACGATCTGGGTCCAGGCCATCACCGCCTGGCGCGGCGACAAGGACAGCACCAGCAATCCACGGCACCAGGTGGTCTCGGTACAACTGGGCGGCACCACCCTGGGCGACATGCTCGAATACCTGGTCAACCTGGCCGCGCCGACCCTGGGCTTCACCCTGGACGCGCCGTGGGACGTGCTCAAGCGCATCGAGCTGTCCAGCTTCGTCTTCACCCTCGACCCGACCAACAATGTGGTCGAGTTCGTCTACAAGGCCAAGGTCGACCTCGGCTTCGGCAGCCTCTCGGCGATCGGCGTGCGCTACACCCGCGCCGGGGCCGGCAAGGTCGAGCTGATCCTCGAAGGCTCGCTGCTGGGCAAATCCTTTACCGGCGACGATGCGCTGGCCTGGGACGTGGTCAATGACCCGCCGCCAGCGGTACCCGGCACCGGCTCGGCCCTGGTGGAACTGCGCTACCTCGGCATCGGCCAGCGCATACGCCTGCAGAACCCGGTGGATACCGTGGCCGGCAACCTGGCCCTGCTCAAGCAGTTCATGCAGCCGGTGGAGAACCCGAACAACCTGCCCACCACCGGCGGCAGCGGCATCGCCTTCTCCGCCGACAGCCAATGGCTGATCGGCCTGGACATCGGCCTGATGGGCAATACCCTGGACCTCGGTTTCCTGTTCAACGACCCGATCCTCTATGGCCTGTCGGTGGGCCTCAATGGCGAGAAGGCCGGCAGCCTCGCCGGGCTGCGCTTCGAGATCCTGTACAAGAAGATTTCCGATGACGTCGGCATGTTCCGCGTCGAACTGCGCCTGCCCGATGCCTTCCGGACCTTCCAGATCGGCATCGCGTCGCTGACCCTCGGCACGGTGGTGATCGAGGTCTACACCAACGGCAACTTCAAGGTGGACCTGGGCTTCCCCTGCAACCAGGACTTCAGCCGCTCGTTCTCGGTCCAGGCCTACGTGTTCATCGGCCGCGGCGGGGTGTATTTCGGCCTGCTCGATGGCGTCACCTCGAGCCAGGTGCCGCGCATCAGCAACGGCACCTTCTCGCCGGTGCTGGAACTGGGCATCGGCCTGGCGGTGGGGGTGGGCAAGGAGATCCGTGCCGGGATCCTCGGCGGCGGGGCCTATGTCGAGGTGCAGGTGATCTTCCAGGGCGTGCTTGGCTGGTTCAATCCGTCCAGCGCCGGGCTGCCATCGGCCCAGTATTTCCGCGCGCTGGGCATCGCCGCGCTGCACGGCAAGGTCTACGGCTACGTGGATTTCAAGGTGATCAAGGTGTCGGTCAGCCTGGAAGCCTATGCCCAGGTCAGCGCGCTGTTCGAGTGCTACCGGCCGACGCAGTTCGACCTCAAGGTTTCGGTGCGTGCCGAGGCCAAGGTGAAGATCCTGTTCATCAAGATTTCCTTCAGCTTCCATGTGTCCCTGGAACTGTCCTTCACCCTCGGCTCGGTGCAGCAGACGCCCTGGATCGTCGCACCGGGCGGCGATCCCAAGGGTTTCCAGGACGCTCGCCTGCTGGCCGCGCCGGGCCGCGCCGGCAGCCTGTCCGGCGGCCAGGGCCCGCGGGCGCGGCGCAATCGCACGCAACGCCTGCAAGTGCTCGGCGCCCAGCACCTGTACCAGGTCGTGCAGCGCAAGCGCCTGGCCAATGCCCTGGCGCAGATCGAAGACAGCGACTGGGACTGGAACCCGAGCCGCAGCCAGTGGCCGGACGGCCAGCCACGCAGCGCTCTGCTGTACCTGCTGCCAAGTATTTCCATCGGCGAGCTGCCGGTGTCCTGGAACGGCCCGGCCGAGGCAGACCCGTCGCCGAACTACCGGGCCGCCTTCATCCTCTGCGCCAATTCCGGGGTCGATCCGCTGGCTCCCAACGCCCGCGCCGAAGCCCGGCGCTCGGCGTCGCACCACGCCCTGGCCGCCAGCGCCGAGGACACCGCCAGCCTGACCCCGGACCTGTGGGTGCGCACCGTGCTGCTCTATGCGCTGTACGCCATTCCCGATGGCCCGCGCAGCGCAACCGATAGCCTGACCGCCGGCCAACTGGCCCTGCTGGCTGCGGTTCTCGACGATCCGCAAAGCGCCGACGCCGCGTTTGCCTGGAGCAACCTGGACACCCTGTTCGCCACCAACCTGCACCTGTTGCTGGGCGCCGACCCGGGCGCAGTGACCGAGGTCGGCGGCATGGTCGCACCGCTGCCACCGGGCCTGACCCGCAGCGGTACGCCGGGTGGCACGCTGAATTTCGCCGAGGTCAATCCGGTCGGGCCCTGGTACGAGTGGGACCTGGCCCGCTACATGGGCCAGTACCTGCCGGTGGGCGGCGCCAGCGGGCCGCGCCCGGCCGTGGACGACCCGGCCAGCTACGAGTCGTTCCCGACCTTCATTTTCCGCGACTACTGCCTGATGCTGGCCAAGGCTGCGGTGCAGGAAGCCGGGGACCTGCTGGCCAGTACCACGCTTGGCGTCGACGACGATGGCAGCGGCAAGGGCCAGTCCCTGGCGCAACTGGCGGCCACCTTTGCCAGCGCCACCATCGACTATCCAGTACGCGCCGGGGATACCGTGGAAAGCGTGGCCCTGGCCCTGGGCGCCAGCAGCGCCGAGCTGCTGTTCCTCAATCCCGGTCTGCAACGCCAGCTGGACACCGCGGCGGTGGGCAGCCGTGTGCCGGTGAAGCTCGGGATCGCCCCGCAGGTGCTGGCCGAGGACAACGCCAGCCAGGCCTTCGCCCTCGACAGCGTCGACCTGGGTACCCTGCTGCACCAGGCCGCCAGCGGCGAAACCCTGGATGCGATCGCCAGCCTGTTCAACCTCGACGGCAGCAGCCAACTGTTCGAGGCCGACGGCGCCGGCCTGGGCCAATCCAGCGAACTGCTCGATCCGGCAGCGCCGTTCGACCTGCCGCCGCGAACCTGGAGCAATGGCCCGTCCAGCCAGCTGCTTGCCGCCGCTACCGCCTATGTACGCTATCGCCAGCCACGACTGCTGCCGGCCGACTGGTACGCCCAGGCGGTATTCGATGGCAACGCCGAACTGATCGCCCGGCTGACCCGCGACGATCTCACGGTCAACAGCCAGGAATTGCCGCCAGGGCAGGTGCTCAAGGTGCCGCAAGGCTTCAACGCCGTGCAGCCGACCAGCGACTACAGCACCCAACCCGGCGACACCCTCGACCGGATCGCCGCGACCCTGGCCCTGGTCCAGGTCTATCCCCAGCTGTCGCCGGCAGAGGCCGCGGACTGGCAATCCTTCCTCGCTGCCGTAACCAGCCCTGCCGCCAACACCTACGGGCTGCCGGCCACCACCGGCCTGTACGCCCGCGCCGGGGAAAGCCTCGATGCCCTGGCCCGGCGCCTGCTGCTGGATGTCAGCTGGACGGCCAGCGACGACCCGGCGGTAGGTACCTGGAACTACGCCTGGGCCGACATCATGGCCTGGGCCGGACCGGCCACCTTCCTGGCGCCCCTGGCCCTGGTGCCGGTGCCGAATGCCGTGGCCAAGGCCATTGAGGGCGAGGCCCTGAGCTTCACCCTGCTGGCCGACACCTATGGCCTGGCAATCGCCGATGCCGCCGTGCGCCTGGAGAACCTGGCCGGCCTGTACGCCATCGATACCGTGCTGAGCGTGACCCAGGTGCCGGTGATCCGCGTGGACCAGTTGCTCGCGCAACTACTCGGTAGTGCAGCGCTGCCGCGCATCGTCAACCAGGGCTCGCGCTCGCTGATGGCCGGCCTGCGTGCACCGAAACCGGTGACCGACGCCCAGGGCCATGCCATCGCCGACCCGCAGCAACCCACCCCGCTCTACGACCTTACCGGCCAGCAATTCGACCTGGTGGTGGACACCGCGCCGGACAAGGCCGATGAACCGGCGCTGGACATGACCCTGACCGCCCAGTGCAGTTGGATCAGCCTGGTGGACAGCACCACCTCGGGTGCGAATGCACAGGTGAACAGCCGCTTCCTCGCGCGCAGTGATATCCCCGCCGGCATGGCCGTGCCCACCGACGTGGTGCAAAGCCTGAACTACCGCTACAGCAACGCGCAGATCATCGCTATGGGGCCGGCCGCCAGTCTCACCCTGCCGGTGGTCAAGTCGCCTGCGGCCATGCCCCTGGCCGGCCTTTCGCCGAGAGCCTACGGCCTGACCCAGCGCATCGAGCTGCAAACCCCGGTGGCCCTGCCCATTCCGGGCATGGACGCGCCACCCGTGGGCGCCCAGCCGACCCTCTGGCCGCTGCCGGCAGACCTGCGGGCCAAGGCCCTGGCCGGTTCCAGCGTGGCCTACGACCTGCTGACCACCGCCGAAGGGGCCAGCGCCGGTCGCGATGCCCTGGTCGTGGCAAATGCCACCTGGGCCTGCCGCATCCCGGTGGCGATCAAGCAGATCAACGACGCCCTGACCCTGTTCGCCCTGCAAGGGGTGGACGAGGCCGAGCGCCCGACCCTGCTGGCCCTGCGCGGCTGGCTGGCGGCCGGAGAAGGCAGCGGCACGGTGGTCAGGGTGCTGGCCCTGCCGGCACCGAATGCCGGCAATGCCGCCGGGGTCAGCGTGCTCGACAGCACCCCGGCGCAAACCTGGCTGATCCAGGCCAACCTGTCCACGGAAAGCGTGCCGCACGCGCCCGACCTCAGGCTTGGCCGGGTCAACGGCCTGGCCCGGGACGGCAATCCGGCACCGGCCGCCTCGCTCGACGAACTGGAACGCTTTGTCACCCTGCTCTGGGAAGGCAGCGTGGTCGGCGGCACCGGCTACACCCTCGGCCTGGACAAGGGCCTGCCGGCCAGCGCCGTGGACGCCAATGGCGTGGCCAGCATCGACCTGCTGGTGATCGCCGGCACCCAGCAAGGCGCCGCAGCACAAGGCCGCAGCCTGCTGCCGTTCAATACCTGCGCCCTGGTGGCGCCGGGGCTGGATGCGACCATCGGCACCCTGTATGCCGAGGACCACAACGAAGAAGACATGATCCTGCAGGCCCTGGTACCGGCCGGCAGCGTCGGCTTCAACCTGACCCTGGAAGCGCCAGCGGAAGACGCCGGGAACAGCGCCGAACTGCAGGCCCGCCGGTTGTTCAGCCTGCTCGGCACGCAGATTCCCGCGAGCGCGGGCGCGCCCTTCGCCATGCCGGCCTCGGGTATGCCCGCACCACCCACGCCGGTGGAGAAGGACGCGCCGCCCGCCTGGAAGCGCCAGCGCCTGGTGCGCCGTGGCGTGCTGCGTGACCAGCGCCTGGCCGAGGAAGCCGATCCGTACTGGCTGTACGAGCAGATTCTACCGCTGTACCGCTTCGCCACGCCGTCGCCACTGCCCCGCGTGCCCGGTCTGCCAAACCCGGACGACGATCCCTACCGCGGCTTCGGCTGGGCCGAGAGCCTGCCTGCGGCGGCCGTGGTGCTGAACTTCCAGGACATCCTCGGCAACCAGACCGGGGCCAATCCTGCCGGCCAGGGCCAGGTCAGCCTGCCCAGCGGCTACACCGACCCGCTGCTGGGGGTCGGCGACTGGCCGGCCATGGTCAGCGCCTGGACCGTCTCGGCCAGTGGAGCCGGGGTCACCCTGAGCATCAGCCTGGAAGCCCGCCCGGCCACGGTGATGCCGTCGCCCAGCCAACCCGGCGATGCCGCCGCGCAAAGCGCCGGGCGCCAGGCCGAAGCCTATGCCAAGGCCTATTACCAGCTCGGTCAGCCGCTGGACGCGGCGGTGGAAACCAGCCTTGATACCAGCGCCGCCCACGGCATCGAGCAAGCGCCGTTGTGGCGCTTCGCCGCCGCGTCCCAGGCGTTCAGCGCCAGTGCCGCGCAACTGGGCGCCGCCCGTGCCCCGGCAGGAGCCACCCTCGCCTCCCTGGCCGAGGACTACAGCCTGCGCTACGCGGAAATGGCCCTGGCCAACGCGCAAGTGCCGATGCAGGCGCTGTTCGGTGTCGACGCCCGGCTCAAGGTCCCGGCCTATGCCCTGTTCGCCGAGAACGACACGGCGCAGAGCATCACCGCCATGGTCCGCCCCGACGGCTGGCCGAGCATCAGCGCCGAAGCCCTGCTCGCCGCACCGCAGAATGGCGACCTGCCACTGCGCAGCGGCGCGGTGCTCAAGGTCTCGCCGCCGCTCACCCGCGATACCGGCGACGGCAGCGCCAGCCTGGCGGCCCTGGCCAATGCCCTCGGCACCCTGCCGGGCCTGCTGGCCGGGGATAACGCCAGCCTGACCATCCTGACCCCGGGCATCACCTTCTCGGTGGCGGTGTCCGAGGCGGAAATGGTGTCGGTCACGGTGACCGAGGCCGATGCGCCGACGCCGGTCCGCTCGCTGCAACAGGTATGCATGGCCTTCGCCGGCCTCGGGGTGAATATCAGCGTCAACGACCTGGGACAAAGCCACCCGGCACTGCCGGCGATCTTCCAGGCCAGCCAGCTGATTTCCAGCACGGCCTGGGTTGCAGGCAGCGACGACAGCCTGGCGCATAACGGCAGCGGCCTGGACCAGGCGGCCCTGGCGGCGCTGAACACCAGTACGGTCAATCTGTTCGAGATGGGCGCCCTGCTCTACCTGGGCGATTTCAACGGCGGCGCCGGGATCAGCGCCGATGGCGCACAGACCCTGCACCAGTTCGCCGATGCCCATGCCTGCCCGGCGGAACTGCTGCTGGGTGCCAACCCGGACCTCGCCGTGCCCGGCGACGGCGCCTTCGCCCTGCCGGGCAGGGTCAGTTGGCCAGCCGACATGGTGCAGGTACGGGTGCCCTATTCAATCCAGCACGGCGACAGCCTCGACAGCATCGCCCCGCGCTTTGCCCAAAGCACGCTGGAACTGGCCACGGCCAACCTGGAGATGCCGGTGGTGCTGGCCGGTGGCGTAACCCTGGACATTAGCGTCGGCGGCCAGTCGTACAGCCTGACCACTGCCACTGGCGGCCAGAGCCTCGCCACGACCCTCGGCCAGTTGCAGCAGCAAGCACCTGCGGCCACCCTCGCGGACCTGCTGGAGGGCATGGGCGACGACACCCAGGCGCTGAACACCGGTGCCCTGCTGGTCTGCCCGGCGGCGCAGTTCGCCACGGCCACCGCGCCGTCGGCGATTGCCGGGCTGCTCGGCGTCAGTGCCGGGGCCTTCGCCCTGGCCAACGTCGGTACGCCGCAGCTGATCGCCAGCGGCGTGACCCTGACCGCGCCACACGGCCAGGCCAGCGTCGAGACCCGGGCCAACGACTGCCTGAACAGCCTGATCGTGCGCTTTGCCGAGGCAGGGGTGCAGGTCAGCGCCCAGGACATCGTGGAAACCCCGGCGAACGCCGACAAACCGCTGTTCGCTGCCGACGCCCCGGCGCTGGTGCCGCCGGCCGGTGCCCTTGTCCGCCTGCCGATCGGCGCCACCGGGCCCTATCCGGGGCCGGCCTTCCCGCTCAATGTGAGCCTGACCCTGAGTCGCCCAGCGGCGCTGATCAACCCGGACTTCGCGGCCAACAACGATGGCGGCGTGTCCCGCAGCAGCAGCCCGATCCCGGCGCCCCAGGTGCCGGCGGCGCAGGACCAGGGTGGCGGCCTGGCCTTCAACGCCTTTATCGCCGCCATGCGCGCGGCCCTGCCCGAGTTGCGCATCGCCACCGGCCGCGCCCTGGAGGACAGCCGCGACCTGTGGGCGGTGAACTTCGGCGACGCGGGCATCAGCGCCCTGAGCATCGCCGGAGCGACCAGCGTCCCCGGCGCAGCGGGGCCACAGCCGCGCTACTTTGCCCTGACACCGCTGTACAAGAGCCTGGTCAGCCGCCAGGGCGTGGCACTGCAGGCGCTCAAGGCGGATGGCACCCTGTCCGAAGCCAGCAGCCAGCATGACTTCCAGGGCATAGACGTAGAGCCCTGGGCCGGGCGCTTCCTCTCGGACATCGACCGCATCCTCGGCGCCGCCAACGTCGCCGCGCTGTACCGCACCCCGGACACCCGCCAGACCCTCGGCGACCTGGTGGCGGTCAAGCGCCAACTGGCCGGGGCCATTCCCGAAGGGCTGCAGCCGGTGCTGGAAATCAGCGACCCGCAGGCCGCCGCCGGGCAGGCCGCAGCGGCCATCACCCTGCAACAGCAACTGGGCATCAGCCTGTCCCGGGCCTGGAGCGCCTCGACCCTGGTACAGCTGAACCGCGAGGTGACCTCGGCCTGGCAGGATCCCGGCACCACCTTGCTGCCGGCAGACCTGTACGGCGGCATCGAGGTTACCCGCGGTGGCGAGGAACGCTCCTGGAGCATGAGCGCGGGCAAATGCTGGCTGACCGACTTCTCGCCGTTCATCACCCTGCTGCTGACCGAATCCGATCCGGCCAGCCACCGTGCGGTGACCGCCGACATGGCCTTCGGCATCACCGACCTGGAGCGCAATATCACCAGCGCCGGCCTGCCCGACGGCTACGCCGCCTCGCAGTGGCTGACCTTCGTCCCGCCACTGGGCGGCAGCAATCTGCCAACGGCAGTCAGCGTCGACCTGGGCGAAGTCTCGGTGCCGATCCCGCTGCGGGATTTCCCGGCGCTGCCGGTCATCATCGAGCAACGTGCCAGCGCTACCGCGCTGGACGCCGAACTGCGCCAGCGCCTGCGCAGCCGCCGGGCGCTGAGTACCCTGCGCGCGGACAGCGACGTGAGCCTGGGCAACCTGGCGCTGTGGGATCACCGCTTCACCTACTCCCACGAACATGCCGAGCAGGACGATGTCAGCCTCACCCTGAGCTATAACCTGAGGCCCGACCAGACCCTGCGCATGGCCGCCAGCGATGCGGACCTGTTCGTGCAACTGGCGCGCTATATCGCCGTGGCCGACAACCTCTGGGAGATCCTCGGCGACCTGCCCGACAGCGGCGCGCTGACCCCGGTACAGAGCAATGCGGCGAACACCCTGCGCGACCTGGCCGCGGCCGTTGCCACCAGCTGGAACGTGCGCCTGGTCGACAGCGTGGCGGATGCCCGGCTGCAGGCGCCGGTCACCGACGCCTTCGGTTTCCAGGCGCGGGTCACCGATCGCGACGGACCGCTGGGCAGCCGTGAAGTGGCCAGCCTCGGCCTGACGGCGCTGAGCGCTGGGGTCGGCCCGGACGGGCAATGGCCGCAGGTATGGGCATTGACGGCGGCGGGCCTGATGGTGGCGCTGGAGCGCGAAAGCATCTCGGCCAGCGAATCGCGCTACCAGGTACCGGCTGATGCCCACGTGGCAGCCTCGTGGCCGACGTTCAGCCTGGTCTTCGCCGGGCTCAACGTAGCCCGCTGGCAGAACGCGACCGGCTCGATCCTGGTCCAGCGCAACCAGAAGCTGCTGGGGGCCGACGGGCCCGCGACCAACCCGGCATTCGTGTTCCAGACCGACCGGGTCGAGGCCGCCAGCATCGCCACGCCGCTCAACAGCTGGGACCAGCGGGTACCGCTGGCGAGCGCGCCGACCACGGTCAGCGCAGCCTTGCAGGCAGCGTTCGACACCCTGTTCGGCAGCGCCGCGCAGGATGGCGGGCTCAGCATCACCGCCGGGGTCGCCTATGCCTATGAACTGGCCACCGATCCGCTGGACCCGAACCACGGCCTGGTCGGGGAAACGCCGGTGTACCTGTATCCCAACCAGACGCTCGACAGCAGCACCGCGGGCAACCTGCAAACGGCGGTCGATACCTGGCGCAACCTGGCCAATCCACAGCGCGAGGGCGGCGAGTGGGTGTTCTCGCTGACCCTGTATTCATCGCTGGAGGAGGATCGGCGGCCGTTGCTGGTGATCGGGAATCTGTATTTGCCGATGGTGCTGGAGGTGGTGAATTGACGGCCATTAAAAAAACCGTAGTGCCCTCAGCAATACGGTTCTTCAATGCAACGATCTAACCCGTGACGTTCCAGCGCATATCGGCCTTCAAACTATGTTGGTCGACAACTGCGGGGTGGGCATCGAGCGCTTTCAAAAGGCCCTGCAGCTTCTTTTTCACCGCAGCCGGATCTATGGCGCGAGGGCGGAGCCTGGTATGCCTGGCAGGTTGTTCCAGATGCAGCACTATACGCAGACGCTTGCCGGCCAACACCTTTCGTGCCACCACGCGTGCATCGCGATCATGGTTCTGGAACTTGGCGGACACCAGACCTGCAAGGGTATCGCGAACCTTCAGGGCAACTTCCTCCGCCAGATCGACAGGCTTGGTTCTGGAATGGAGACGGTAGTCCTTGACCTCGATCAACCAACTGACCTCGCCGTCGGCAACCAGCAGATCCACCGCCTTGGTACCGCCGAAAGCGCTATTGAATTGCTGCCGATAGTGCGCCCAGTCGTCATACTTGCTGGCGAGGGTGCCCGCCGGGAAACTGAACCTCAAACGTCCCTCTTGAAGAACAGTCATGTCAGTCCCCCAATGCCATGAAGCGATCGGACTGCTTCAACTCTTCATCCAGAAGAACCAGCGTCTGCAAATCATCCGTCGAGTTCCCCTGTTCCAGCTCGATGCCTTCTTCTCCTGCCTTCAGCGAGAAGTAGCGTTGTTTCACCTTCTTGAACTCCGGTTGTTCCGAGAGCATCTCAAGTTCGCGCAAAAGAAACAGTGAATGACTGGCAACGAATACCTGGATGCCTTGCTGACACAGATTCAGGATGCAGGCAGCGATGACCTTGATCAGCTTGGGATTAAGGTTGGTTTCGGGTTCGTCCCAGAAAAGATAGCCTTGCTCCAGCAATACGCCCGTACTGATCAGCCGTGCCAGCATGGCGATCTTGCGCAGCCCTTCAGCGACCAGGGGCATCTCCATCTTGCCCTCGCCCGGAACCTGGAGATAGAAGCGGCCGTTGGCAGGATCAACGACGACCTTGCCACCCATGATCTCTTCCAGCGGCTTGACCAACGCGGCGACTTTCTTTTCCCGCGGCCCCTTCAAGGTCGGACTGCCCAGCAGGGACACCGTGTCGCGCCAGCTTTCTTCGAATTCCAGATGGTAGTTGTCGTACAGCGGCAAAAACCACGGGCACAGCGTGACCAGTTCTCTGGTCGGCAGGTAGACCGGGGATTTTTCAAGACCATTTTCCGGATGGACATCAACCTGAACGGAACTGCTGGACTGACTGGAAAAGCTGATCGCAAGGTTCTCTTTCTCATCCTGCATGATCAGCGATACTTCGCATTTGCCCTTGCCCTGGCGTCGTTTGGTAAGCCGACCGAGCGTATCAGGTCGAAAGACGCCCACGAGTTTATCGGCACAGTTCTTCTGCAATGCGGACTTGGTCAGCCCCTTGGTATCTGCCTGAACCTTCAGAAGGCTGTAAAGCAATTTCAACAGCTGGCTCTTGCCACAACCGTTTTCGCCAACGATCACATTAAGACCGGCGGCAAATTTGAATACTTCATTTGGCAAAGGGCCAAAGTTGTTTATCTCGACGCGTTTCAACATAAGAAGGCCCTTGCAGTTTCTCTTGCCCATTTCGCCGCAGCGAACTGGCCCAGCAACCTTTGAACATTCAACCCGGATGACGATGCCTGATTGATGATTGCAGGCAGTCCGGGGCTGTCAAGGCGGGCGCCTTTCCGGCATTCCATAAAGTGCGACATGGTACTTCAGCACGAAGATCAGGAGATACCCCGCGCCTGGGTGCATCATTCATTGGCCGAACGCAGGTCCGACTCGTCGAGCAACCATCCCCGAAACGCCTCCAGCGCCGGCAACGCGCGGTTTCTCGGCGGGTACACCAGGTAGTAGCCGCGGGCACTGGCATAGGGCAGTACCGGGCTGACCAGGGTGCCCTCGGCCAGTTCATCGCTGATCAGGATCCGCGGCACCAGGCCGATGCCGATGTCCGCGCGCACCGCCTGGATCAGGTGCGAAGTCAGTTCGAAGCTCGGGCCCAGGCGCATGGCCTGGTGGGCGACGCCATGGTGGGTGAACCAGTCGCCCCAGGCGTTGGGATTGTTGGCGACGCTGAGCAGGGTCTGCCGGCTGATGTCCCGGGGCGTCCATTCGGCGCGCGAGGCCGCCAGGGCCGGCGACAGGATCACCACCAGTTCCTCGGCATGCAGGCGGTGACAGACCAGGCCCGGCTGGTCGCCGGTGGCGACGACGATCGCCGCATCGATACCGCTGGTGGCGAAGTCCACCGGCTCGATCCGCGAGTTGATATGCACCAGCACCTCGGGATGGCGGCGGTAGAACTCGTGCAGCCGCGGAAGCAGCCATTTCGAACCGAAGGTCGGCAAGGTCGCCAGGCGCAGGCTGCCGCCGCCGTCCTGGTGGGCGATCGCATGCAGGGTGGCACTGCGAATGCGCCCCAGGGCCTCGCTGATTTCGCGCTGGTACAGGCGGCCCACCTCGGTGAGCTTGACCGTACGCCCCTCGCGGCGGAACAGCAGCACGCCCAGTTGCTGCTCCAGGGTCTGCACCTGGCGGCTGACCGCGCTCTGGGTCAGGGACAGTTCCTCGGCGGCGCGGGTGTAGCTTTCATGCCGGGCGGCGGCCTCGAAGGCCAGCAGCAGCGACATCGAGGGGGTTAGGTTGCGGTAATTCATTCATAAAACTCATCAAAGGCTGCGCCATTATCCGTTTGTGTCCGGCGCGACACTGCGGAATCATTGCATCATCCACTACCTGGGCGAGCCAAGACCATACCCTGCGCTCAGGTATCCATGATTAGCCCATATAAACGAGGCCATCCCTTGATGATCGCCCAATTGCCGGTGAGCGCTCCCGCCACCGACTACGCCGCCTTCCTCGATGCCCTGCGCGCCAGCGGTTTCCGCGGCCAGTTCAGCACCGACTACGGCACCCGCACCGTGCTTGCCACCGACAACTCGATCTACCAGCGCCTGCCCCAGGCCGCGGTGTTCCCGCTGGATGCCGATGACGTGGCGAAGGTCGCCGCGCTGATGGCCGAACCACGCTTTCGCCAGGTCAAGCTGACCCCGCGCGGCGGCGGCACCGGGACCAACGGCCAGTCGCTGACCGACGGCATCGTCGTCGATCTGTCGCGGCATATGAACCAGATCCTCGAAATCAACGTCGAGGAGCGCTGGGTGCGGGTCCAGGCCGGGGTGGTCAAGGACCAGCTCAATGCCGCGCTCAAGCCCCACGGGCTGTTCTTCGCGCCGGAGCTGTCCACCTCCAACCGCGCCACCATCGGCGGCATGATCAATACCGATGCCAGCGGCCAGGGCAGTTGCACCTACGGCAAGACCCGCGACCACGTGCTGGAACTGCACAGCGTGCTGCTCGGCGGCGAGCGCCTGCACAGCCTGCCGGTGGATGACGCCACCCTCGACGCCGCCTGCGCCCTGCCCGGCCGGGTCGGCGAGGTGTACCGCATGGCCCGGGAGATCCAGGAAACCCAGGGCGATCTGATCGAAAGCACCTTCCCCAAGCTCAACCGCTGCCTGACCGGCTACGACCTGGCCCACCTGCGCGACGACGACGGTCGCTTCAACCTCAACAGCGTGCTGTGCGGCGCCGAAGGCTCGCTGGGCTATGTGGTGGAAGCCAAGCTCAACGTGCTGCCGATCCCGAAGTACGCGGTGCTGGTCAACGTGCGCTACACCAGCTTCATGGACGCCCTGCGCGACGCCAATGCGCTGATGGCGCACAAGCCGCTGTCGATCGAGACGGTGGACTCGCGGGTGCTGATGCTGGCGATGCAGGACATCGTCTGGCACAGCGTCGCCGAATACTTCCCGGCCGACCCGGCCAAGCCGACCCTGGGCATCAACCTGGTGGAGTTCTGCGGCGACCAGCCGGACGAGGTCAACGCCCGGGTCGCAGCCTTCATCGAGCACCTGCAACAGGACACCAGTGTCGAGCGCCTGGGCCACACCCTGGCCGAAGGTTCGGCGGCGGTGACCAAGGTCTACACCATGCGCAAGCGCTCGGTGGGCTTGCTCGGCAACGTCGAGGGCGAAGTGCGTCCGCAGCCGTTCGTCGAGGACACCGCGGTACCACCGGAGCAACTGGCCGACTATATCGCCGAGTTCCGCGCCCTGCTCGACGGCCATGGCCTGACCTACGGCATGTTCGGCCATGTCGATGCCGGCGTGCTGCACGTGCGCCCGGCGCTGGACATGAAGGACCCGGCCCAGGCCGCGCTGGTCAAGCCGATCTCCGACGCGGTCGCCGCCCTCACCCAGCGTTATGGCGGCCTGCTCTGGGGCGAGCACGGCAAGGGCCTGCGTTCGGAGTACGTACCGGCCTATTTCGGCGAACTGTACCCGGCGCTGCAACGCCTTAAGGGCGCATTCGACCCGCACAACCAGCTCAACCCGGGCAAGATCTGCACCCCGCCGGACAGTGCCGAAGGCCTGATCAAGGTCAACGAAGCGCCGCTGCGCGGCGAGCATGACCGGCAGATCGACGAGCGCGTGTGGCAGAGCTTCGGCAGCGCCGTGCACTGCAACGGCAACGGCGCCTGCTACAACTACGACCCCGACGACGCCATGTGCCCGTCGTGGAAAGCCACCCGCCAGCGCCAGCACTCGCCCAAGGGCCGCGCCTCGCTGATCCGCGAATGGCTGCGCCTGCAGGGAGCGGCGAACATCGATGTGCTCGCGCCGAATAGGGTTTCCTGGCTCAAGGGCCTGCCCGGGCGCCTGCGCAATGTGCGCGCACAGCAGCAGGGCCAGGCCGACTTCTCCCATGAAGTCTACGACGCCATGGCCGGCTGCCTGGCGTGCAAATCCTGCGCCGGGCAGTGCCCGATCAAGGTCAACGTGCCGGACTTCCGTTCGCGCTTCCTCGAGCTGTACCACAACCGCTACCAGCGCCCGCTGCGCGACTACCTGATCGGTTCGCTGGAATTCACCATCCCGTACCTGGCCCATGCACCGGGTCTGTACAACGCGGTGATGGGGTCGAAGTTCGTCAGTGGTCTGCTGGCGGACCGTATCGGCATGGTCGACAGCCCGCTGATCAGCCGTTTCAACTTCCAGGCCACGCTGAAACGCTGCGGCGTACGTGCCGCCAGCGTGCCGGCACTGCGCGAACTGACCCCGGCGCAGCGCGAGCGCAGCATCGTGCTGGTCCAGGATGCCTTCACCCGCTACTTCGAAACGCCGCTGCTGGCGGCCTTCATCGACCTGGCGCATCGCCTGGGGCACAAGATCTTCCTCGCCCCGTACAGCGCCAACGGCAAGCCGTTGCATGTGCAGGGCTTCCTCGGCGCCTTCGCCAAGGCGGCAGTGCGCAATGGCACCCAGCTCAAGGCCCTGGCCGATTGCGGCGTGCCACTGGTAGGACTGGATCCGGCGATGACCCTGGTCTATCGCCAGGAATACCAGAAGGTGCCGGGCCTGGAAGGCAGCCCGAACGTGCTGTTGCCGCAGGAATGGTTGATGGATGTGCTGCCGGAGCAAGGCACCGGCAAGGGCGGCAGCTTCCGCCTGCTGGCGCACTGCACCGAGAAAACCAACGTGCCGGCCAGTACCCGGCAATGGGAGCAGGTGTTCTCACGGCTGGGCCTGAAGCTGGTGACCGAGGCTACCGGCTGCTGCGGCATGTCCGGCACCTACGGGCATGAGGCGCGCAACCAGGAGACCTCGAAGACCATCTTCGAACAGTCCTGGGCGGGCAAGCTGGACAAGGACGGCGAGCCGCTGGCGACCGGCTATTCGTGCCGCAGCCAGGTCAAGCGCATGGCCGACCGCAAGCTGCGGCATCCGCTGGAGGTGGTGTTGCAGGCCGTGATCGGCTGATTAGGCAGGCCCTGGAGCTCCCGGGTGTTCTTCAGGACCTCATCGCTGACACCGCGTACCCTGTGGGAGCTGGCTTGCCAGCGATGAGGCCGGCTCAGTCACCACACATCACTCGGCCTTCTTCGCCTTCCCGCCCTTCACCAGGCCATAGCGAATCTCCTTCGACGGCCCATAGCCATAGAACGAGGTGTAGCACTTGCTGAAATGGCTCGGTGAGACGAAACCGCAGGCCAGCGCCACGTCGATCAGTTGCAGGTCGGAATGCTGCAACAGGCGCCGGCTTTCGGTGATGCGCAGTTCCAGGTAATAGCGCACCGGGGTGGTACCGAGCTGGCTCATGAACAAGCGCCCGATCTGCCGCTTGGAACGTCCCACATAGTGGGCCAGTTGATCCTGGCTCAAGGGTTCCTCGATGTTCGCGCTCATCAGGTTGATGGCTTCGCGCAAAGGCTCGCTCATCTTCTCGTGCAGGGTCGGACGGGCCCGGCGATAGCGCGATTCCTCGAAGGCGAGGATATCCACCACCGCATCCACCAGCCCGCGCCCGCAGCGGCTGTTGATCCACTCCAGCACCAGATGGAAACCGCCCGACGGACTGGCAGCGGTCAGGCGGTCGCGGTCGACCATGTAGCTTTCGCTGGTGACCTGGCTGTCCTTGGCGATTTCCGCCACCGCGCCACGGTGCTCCGGGTGCACGGCGCAACGGTAGCCATCCAGCAGCCCGGCCTGGCCGAGGAACCAGGCGCCATTCCACAACGCGCCCAGGGCCACATGCTTTTCCGCCGCCTTGTGCAGGATCTGGTTGAGCTCCGGGATCGGCCGCAACACGGTGCGCAAGCCGCCGCACACCACCAGCAGGTCAAGGTCGTCCAGCGCAGCGGCATCGAGTGGCGCATCCGGGCAGATCACCAGCCCCAGGTCGCTGACCCGCGAGCCGCCATCCAGGGTGAAGGTACGGTAGGTAAAGGACGCCGCCTGGATCAGGTTGGCAGTGACCACCGTATCCAGGGCCTGGGTGAAGGCCGGCAAGGAGAAATGTTCGAGCAGGATGAAACCGACCCTGCCCTGCCCGCCCGGCGCCTGCTTTTCGCCGGTGAAGCGCAGGTTCGAGCCCTGCATGGCATCGCTGAAATGCCTTCTTTCGACCACGTTGGTGTCTTCCGATAGTGTTCTGGGAATCCGAAGCGCTGAAACCGCTACGCCGGCATGCATCGTCGAATGATGCACGCCGGCGCGGAGGTGTCCAACGTTCCTTCGGAATTTCTGATTTATGTTGCTGCCTGATTCCTGCGGCCTTGCAAGGCTCCACGAGAGAGACGGTCCAGCAACAGGGCCACGGCAACGATGGCCAGGCCCGCACGCAGGCCGAGGCCCATTTCCATCCGGGTCAGGCCGCGGGTCACTTCCGCACCAAGCCCGCCCGCCCCCACCAGCCCGGCCAGCACCACCATGGCCAGGGACAGCAGGATGCACTGGTTCAAGCCCACCAACAGCGTCGGCATGGCCGTGGGCAACTCGATCTTCAGCAGGATCGCCCGGGGCGGCGCGCCCATGGCCTTGCCCAGTTCCAGCAGGTCACGGGGCACCTGGTTGAACGCCAGGGTGGTCAGGCGCAGCATCGGCGGGATGCCATAGATGATGGTGGCGAGGATCGCCGGGACCTTGCCCAGGCTGAAGACCATCACCGCTGGAATCAGGTAGACCCACGGCGGCACGGTCTGCATGACGTTGAGGAGCGGGCTGAGCACCGCGTCCAGGCGCTTGATCCGCGAGGCCGCGACGCCGATCGGGAACGCCACCGTCACCGAGATCAGCACGGCTACCGTCACCAGGGAGATGGTCTGCATCGACGCCACCCAGAACCCGGAGATCAGGCAGAAGCCAAGCATCACCACAGCCAGGATCGCCGCCCGCAGGTTGACCAGGAAGAACGCCGCCACCGCCACCAGGGCGATCATGCCGTAGGGCGGGATCGCCAGCAGCACGCCTTCGATACCGCCGAGGACGGTTTCGATAAAGCGGCTGATCAGGGCGAACAGACCGTGCAGGTTGGCGTTGAGCCAGTCGACCGATGGTGCCAGCCAGGCGCCTGGAGAGAACGTGATATCAGGATTCATGGGCAGCCCTCCGGCCGGGACGGCTGGCGCTCTGGGCCATGCGGTCAAGGATCAGGGTAAGAATGACGATGGCGATGGCGGCGTTGATCGACATGGCGATATCCAGGGTGCGGATCGCGCCGTAGATCACTTCACCCAGTCCTCCGGAACCGACGATACCGGCGATCACCACCATGCCGAAGGCCATCATCAGGCCCTGGTTGACCCCGGCCATGATGCTCGGCAGGGCAAACGGCAGGCGGATCTTGAAGAACTGCTGCCACCCCGTGGTACCGCTGGCCTGGCCCAGTTCGATGAAGACCCTGGGCGTCATGCGGATGCCCAGCGAGGTCAGGCGCACCACCGGCGGTATGGCAACGATGAAGGTGGCCAGCAGCGCTGTGCCCGGGCCGTAGCCGAGCAAGGCAATGGCTGGTAGCAGATAGATATAGGGCGGCAAGGTCTGGATCAGGTCCAGCACCGGTTCGCTGACCCGGTCCAGGGACGGCATCAGGCCGGCCGCGACGCCCAGCGGGATGCCGATGATCAGGGCCATGCTGGTCGCCGACAATACCAGCGCCAGGGTGCTCATGGTCTGTGGCCACAGGCCCATGGCCACGCATAGCAGCAGCCCGAGCATGGCCCCGAGGGCGAAGCGCCAGCTGGCGGTCAGGCGCCAGCCGAGCGCGCCGAAGGCCAGGATCAGCACCCAGAACGGCAGCAGGGTCAGGCCGCTGTAGATCGCCTGGTAACCGGCGTGCAGCACATCGTTGAGGCCGTCGAAAAACCAGGCGCCGTTGTCCGACAGCCACTCCAGCCGGGCATCGACGACGTCGTCGAAGGCTGCAGCGAATTCCCCGGGGCTCATAGTGCGTGCTCCGGCTGCGCAGCGGCATGTTCTGCGGCCGGCGCACCCTGCACGCCACGCAGCAGGTCCTGCTGGGTGATCACGCCGAGGACCTGGCCGCCCTCCGCCACCGTCAAGGCATCGCCGCCGGAGCTGATCATCAGGTTGATCAGGGCATCGAGGTCGGCTTGCGGACCGGCACTCGGCAGAAGACCGGGACTGAGATACGGATGCGCCGCGGCCGGCGACATGATCGAATGCGCCTTGACCAGGTGCAAACGGGAAATCCCGGCGACGAACTCCGCCACATAGTCATCGGCGGGGTTGAGCACGATGTCTTCGGCGGTACCCTCCTGGATGATCACCCCGTCCTTCATGATGGCGATGCGGTCGCCGATGCGGATGGCCTCTTCCAGGTCGTGGGTAATGAACACGGCGGACTTGCCGAGGGACTTGGTCAGTTGGCGAAACTCATCCTGCAACTGGCGACGGATCAGCGGGTCGAGGGCGCTGAAGGGTTCATCCATCAGGATCACTTCCGGGTCCGAAGTGATGGCCCGGGCCAGGCCGACGCGCTGCTGCATGCCACCGGACAGTTCGTCCGGGTAGCGTTGCGCCCAGTCGCTCAAACCTACTTTCGCCAAGGCCTGCCCGGCCACCTTGTACCGTTCGGCTTTCGAGATGCCGCGCACCTCCAGGCCGAAGGCGGCGTTTTCCAGCACCGTGCGATGCGGTAGCAAGGCCACGCTCTGGAATACCATGCCGATGTGCCGCGCGCGGGTTTCGCGCAAGGCCCCCTTATCGAGGCTGGCAAGATCCTTGCCCTTGATCAGGATCTGCCCGGAGGTCGGATCGATCAGGCGGTTGAACATACGGATCAGGGTCGACTTGCCGCTGCCGGACAAGCCCATGATGCAATAGATCTCACCCCGTCTGACCTTGAGGCTGACGTTCGAGACGCCGACAACACAGCCATGGTCCTGAAGAATCTGTTTCTTCGACAAACCACGCTCTTTATAAGCACGCATGGCGGTATCGGCGTTCTTGCCAAAAATCTTCCAGACCGATTGGCACTCTACCAATACGTCTTCAGCTACTTCGCTTGCTGTGTTCATCTCGCACCCGTCGAACCAGGAATCTGGTTGGCTTTTTTATTACGTTCAGTTCGGCAGTGGTAAAGGCGTTGCCCGGGTACAGCCCCGAACAACGCGGGACTTCGAAATCAGTATTTTTTGATGTTTTCCCAGCGGTTCACGAGGTCGGCGTTTTTCGTGGCCCAGTCCTGCACGGCCTGTTCCACCGTCTTGCCATCCTTCATTTCGCCGTTGATAGCGGTGATGTCGGCCAGCGGCAGGTAAACCCCGGCGATCAGCTCACGCGCTTGCGGGTAGGCGGCGGAAAAGCCCTTCTGGCCGATCCAGTAGTAGCCCTGTGGCGGGGCGAAGGAGCCTTTCGGGTCCTTGAGGAACTTCACGTCGAACTTCTGGCTCATCCACGACGGTTCCCAGGTGGTCACCGCGATCCACTCCTTGCGATCCACGGCGGACTTGAGGGCAGCGGTCATGGCGGCGGTACTGCCTTCCAGGAGGTTGAGCTTGAGGCCGTAGTCGGTCACGGCCTTGGCCGCATCGCTCATCAGGCCCGAACCCGGCTCGATGCCGACGATCTTGTTGCCGAACTTGTCGGCGTTGGCATTGAGCTCTTCCAGCGAGTCGATGGTCACGTACTTCGGTACGGCGATGGCCTGGTAGAGGCCGTGGGAAACCGGAGAGATCTTTTCCAGGCGGTTCTTGTTCTTCTTCCAGTAGTCCTGGGCGGCGTAGTCGATCTGCGAGGCCAGCAACTGGATGTCCCCCTTGCCCAGGGCGGCGTAGGCGATGCCCCATTCGGAAAAGTTGGTCACCTTGACGGTGTAGCCGGCGTCCTCGAGGACTTTCCTGGTGACGGTGGTGATCGGGGTAAGGTCTTCCCACGACAGGGTGCCCATGGTGATGGTCTTTTCCTCGGCCTGGGCCTGGAACACCGTAAGACCGACCATGGCGAGGGTACAGAGCGCTTTGCGGAAGAGTTTCATTGTTGTCGTCTCCTGGGTTGTGGTGCTGGCCGGACGCATTGCCACGTCCGTTGCTTGTTCTTGGTTTTCTTGCACAACTTTCTGGCGGGGGTTTTCTGGCGCCCGACAAGGCCTGGCAAAGAGCTAAAGCCCCGCGAACACTGGCCTTGGGGCGAGATTCGCACGGGCTCAAGAGACGGTCAACGGAATTGTATTCTTTGTGTATACCCATGGAATTCAAAAAGAATTCATAAAAAATGCTATTTTCCCCAGTGTTTTCAGGGCTCTCAGGCTAGTAGAGCCAAGGAAAAAGCTGTCGCGGGTGGATATGGCGGTGGCGGGATTTGATAAGAGTGTGTCTCGTGGATGCCATAGAGACCTGGCACTCGGATCGCCTGTCATGGCCTCATCGCTGGCAAGCCAGCTCCCACGAGGACCGGCGTACACCGTACCTGTGGGAGCTGGCTTGCCATCGAGAGGCCCGAAAGCACAGCACAAAACCGGGGTCAGACCCTGTCACAGATACCCAGATAAGCAGGGAAACCGCTCATCGAAATATCTGTAGACACATTGTCTAATCCTCCCCTATAGTCGTTATACAAATTGTAGACACAACCTGATGAGTACAAAAAAGGCTCCCATGAAAGCCACCGCGGCTGTCTCCTCCACCCCTGCCGATGCCTCCCCGGATCGCAAGGCGCTTCTCGCCGAAGCGCTGCGCCGGCGCATCCTGAGCATGGAGCTGGCGCCCGGAGCGGTGGTGGATGAACTGGCGTTGTGCGATGAATTCGGTCTGTCCCGGCCGCCAGTGCGCGAGCTGCTGCGCCAGATCGCCGCCGAAGGCTACATCGAGCTGGAAGCCAACCGCGCCCCGCGGGTCGCGGCCATGAGTCATGAGTCGCTGCGGGCGTTCTTCCTTGCCGCACCGCTGGTGTACATCGCCACCACGCAACTGGCAGCGACCCGCGCCACCGCGAGCGAAATCGAAGAGCTGCGCCGGATCCAGGCCCTGTTCCGCCAGGCGATCCAGGAACAGCACGTGGAAAACCGCGTCATCTACAACGACGAGTTCCATCTCGAGATCGGCAAGATGGCGCGCAACGATTACCTGATGCCGAGCCTGCGCCGTGTACTGATCGACCATGCGCGACTGGGCAAGATTTTCTACCGCCACCCGACCACCGTGGACATGCAGAAGGACCTCGAACTGGCCTGCGACCAGCACGACCTGATCATCGAGGCCATTGCCCGCCATGACGCCGAGGCAGCGGGACAACTGATTCGCGAGCATATGGAACTGTCGCGCCGGCGCATGGCGGAATACGCCGCACCGGAAGGCATGGAGGTATCGCTCGCGCTTTGAAAGGCCCCGGAGCATGAAGATCTAGCGAGGTTTCGCTGGTCATTTCAGCCTGGGTGGCAACACCGGATCAAACAAGAACAGCCAGGTCCCTGAAATGACAAAAGTAACCTCGTTGCCAGCCGACGACAGTTCGTGCGGTTGGTATCACCTGAGCCCGAAGCGCACGCCGCGGCCCGCCCATTCGGGCACCAGCCATGCGCGCTGGGTGGTGCTGGGCGCTGGCTACGTCGGCCTCGCCGCCGCACGCCAGCTCGCGCTGAACTTCCCCGATGAACAGATTCTCCTGGTCGAAGCCCAGGAAGTCGGCTTCGGCACCGCTGGCCGCAACGCCGGCTTCGCCATCGACCTGCCACACGATATCGGCGCCGAGGACTATATCGGCGACATCGGTATCGCCAGGACCTGCCTGCGCCTGAACCTTACCGGCCAGAACTATCTCGCGAACCTGGTCGCCGAACACAGCATCGATGCGCAGATGAAGTTCTGCGGCAAGTACCAGGCCGCCGTGGAAGATCGCGGTATCGCCGTGCTCGACGCCTACCGTCGCGGCCTGGAAAAGCTCGGCCAGCCCTTCGAAGTAATCGAAGGCGCGGACCTGCCCGAGCACATCGGCACGCACTTCTACCGCAAGGCGCTGTTCACCCCCGGCACCGCGCTGATCCAGCCATCGGCCATGGTCAAGGGCCTGGCGCAAAGCCTGCCGGCCAACGTCACGCTCTATGAAAACACTCCGATCCTCGACGTCGAGTACGGCAGCAAGACCGTGCTGCGCCATGCACGCGGCAGCATCAGCGCCGACAAGCTGGTGTTGGCCAACAATGCCTTCGGCGGTCACTTCGGCTTCCTCAAGGGCGCCATGCTGCCGATCTTCACCTACGCCAGCCTGACCCGGCCGATGACCGAACAGGAACAGGCGCGCCTGGGCGGCAAGCCCTACTGGGGCGTGATTCCGGCGGACCCGTTCGGCACCACGGTGCGGCGCACCCCGGACAACCGTCTGCTGATCCGCAACAGCTTCAGCTTCAACCCGGACGGCCGCGCCAATCCCAAGTACCTGCAGCGCTACGTCGCCCGGCACAGGGCGTCGTTCGCCCGGCGCTTCCCGATGCTGCCGGACGTGGGTATCGAATACACCTGGGGCGGCGCCCTGGCCATGTCGCGCAACCACGAGAGCTTTTTCGGCCAGTTGGCGCCGAATGTCTATGGCGCACTGTGCTGCAACGGCCTGGGCGTGACCCGCGGCACTGCCACCGGCAAGTTGCTGGCGGACTGGCTGGCGGGCGAGAAGAACGACCTGATCGACTTCCTCCTGAAGTCCCCCGGCCCAAATGCCAACCCGCCGCAGCCGTTCCTGTCGATTGGCGTCAACGCCAACCTGACCTGGGGCCAGATGCGCGCCGGCAAGGAAAGCTAAGCCCTTGCTCTTGTAGGAGCGTGGCTTGTCGGGACGCCGAACCGCCGCGAAGGACCGCGCAGCGGTGCCAAAGATCGCCCGGCAAGTTGGAGTAAAGAAGTAGCAAAGTGTCGCGCCGGCCAGGCGCCAATCCCCGGACTGAAGTTCCTGTTCAGCGCCGCGGACCTGCTCGGCCGGAAAACAGGTTCGATAGTACAGGAAACAATAATGACAACTTCCAATCAATCCGTTGAAGACGTACCCCTCAATCGCTTCCACCAGTTGCTCACCGCCCGTTCCGGCGGCGGCTCATTCGTCGACGGCTATGTGCTCAGCATCATTGGCGTGGCCATGGTGCAGATGTCCGCAGGCCTGGGCCTGACCGCCTTCTGGCAGGGCATGATCGCCGCCTCGGCGCTGATCGGCATCTTCTTCGGCGGCTTCCTCGGCGGCGCGCTGACCGATCACTTCGGGCGCAAGCGCATCTTCTTCGTCGGCCCTACCCTGTTCATCCTAGGTTCCCTCGCCCAGTTCTGGGTCGAGTCCGGGCCCATCCTGTTCGCCCTGCGCTTTTTGATCGGTGTCGCGGTCGGCATCGAATACCCGGTGGCCACCGCGTTGCTGGTGGAATTCCTGCCGAAGAAATACCGCGGCCCGCGCCTGGCCACCCTGACCATCCTGTGGTTCGCCGGTGCCGCCTTCGCCTATATCGTCGGCCACTTCCTCCTCGCGTCCGGCGACGAAAATGCCTGGCGCCTGGTGCTGGCCAGCCCCGTGGTGATCGGCGCGATCCTCTTCGGCCTGCGCATGGGCACACCGGAGTCGCCCCGCTGGCTGCTGAACAAGGGGCGTGCGGCAGAAGCCGAGACGATCATCAAGCAGGTCTACGGCAAGGCCTTCTCGTTGAAGAACCTGCCGGAGCAGCCAAAGGAACAGAAAGCCTCGCTGCTCAGCCTGCTGCACTCGGGCTACGGCAAACGCATGCTGTTCGTCAGCATGTTCTGGTCGTGCTCGGTGATCCCGGTGTTCGCCGTGTACTCCTTCGCCCCGAAGGTCCTCGAAGCGCTGCACCTCAAAGGTGACTGGGCGTCCTTCGGCTCGGTGGCGATCACTCTGCTGTTCGTGGTCGGCTGCATCATCGCCACCCGTCTGATCAACAGCATGGGCCGGCGCAGCATGCTGATCCACAGCTTCCTCTGGTCCGGCCTGGCCCTGCTCGGCCTGGCGGCCCTGCACGACGGCTCGCCAATGCTGGTCCTGGTGCTGTTCGGTGCCTACGCCCTGTTCATCGGCGGCGCACAAGTGCTGCAACTGGTGTACCCGAACGAGCTGTTCCCTACCGAGATACGCGCCGTCGCGGTCGGCATCGGCACCTCGCTGTCGCGGATCGGCGCTGCGGTCGGCACCTGGCTGGTGCCGATGTCGCTGCAATCCCTGGGCATCGCCCAGACCATGTACGCCGCCGCCATCGTGACCCTGATCGGTTTGCTCTTCGCCTGGGCCCTGGCCCCGGAAACCCGTTCCCTGACTCTGCAACAAGCCGCCTCGCTGAACTGAGCGCGGTCTGACATTCCTTGCGTCCCACTGGAGAGAAAAGCATGAAATTCGCTGGTATCTACACCCCCGCCGTGACCCCGCTGAACGCCGACGGCAGCATCGACAAGGCCGGCTTCGCCGCCGTCCTCGACTACCTGGTGGAATCGAAGATCCACGGCATCATCATCGGCGGCTCGACCGGCGAGTACTACGCCCACACCGCCCAGGAGCGCATCGACCTGGCCGCCCAGGCCAAGGACGTGATCAACGGCCGCCTGCCGCTGATCATCGGGACCGGCGCGATCCGTACCGAAGACTCGGTGGCCTTCGCCAAGCATGCCAGGGAAATCAAGGCTGACGCGCTGCTGGTTGGCACCCCGCCCTACGCGTTGCCGACCCAGCAGGAAATCGCCGTGCACGTCAAAGCCGTGGACGCAGCAGCCGACCTGCCGATCATGCTCTACAACTACCCGGGCCGCATGAGCGTGAGCATGGGCCCTGAGTTCTTCGATGCCGTGGCCGATGTGAAGAACATCGTCGCCATCAAGGAAAGCTCGGGCGACATGAACCAGCTGCACCGCCTGGCCACAAAGTACCCGCACATCTCCCTGTCCTGTGGCTGGGACGACCAGGCCCTAGAATTCTTCGCCTGGGGTGCACAGAGCTGGGTCTGCGCCGGCTCCAACTTCATCCCGCACGAGCACGTGGCCTTGTACGAAGCCTGCGTGATCGAGAAGGACTTCAACAAAGGCCGACGCATCATGGCGGAGATGATGCCGCTGATGGACTTCCTCGAAGGCGGCAAGTTCGTCCAGTCGATCAAGCATGGCGTCAGCCTCAACGGCCTGAGCACCGGTGGCGTGCGCGCACCGCTGCAAGGCCTGGACGCTGTCGAGCAGGCCGAGCTGAGCAATGTGGTCGCCACCCTGAAGCGCAACATCGCCGCAATCGTCGAGGGCAAATGACATGGCCGAACTGCTGAGCAAAGCCGAATACCAGGCCCTGGCTGCCAAGCTGCAGCCGCGCAACCAGGCCTTCATCGACGGCGAATTCCGCGACGCGATCAGCGGACGCACCTTCGTCACCACCAACCCGGCCACCGGCGAGAAGCTCGCTGAAGTGGCGGCCTGTGATGTGCAGGACGTCAACGTCGCCGTCGCCGCCGCCAAGGCGGCCTTCGAAGACGGTCGCTGGAGCGCGCTGACCCCGGGCGCGCGGAAAAAGGTCCTGCTGAAGTTCGCCCGGTTGCTGGAAGACAACGCCCATGAACTGGCGGTACTGGAAGCCCTGGACAGCGGCAAGCCGGTCAGCGAATGCCAGAACGTCGACGTACCGGAGACCATCCACACCCTGCGCTGGCACGCCGAGCTGATCGACAAGATCTACGACGCCACCGCCCCGACCGGTTCCGCTGCGGTGACCATGGTCGTACGCGAGGCGATCGGTGTTGTCGGCCTGGTCCTGCCGTGGAACTTCCCGCTGCTGATGCTGGCCTGGAAGATCGGCCCGTCCCTGGCCGCCGGTTGCTCCATCGTGGTCAAGCCGGCCAAGGAAACCACCCTCACCGCCCTGCGCGTGGCCGAACTGGCCCACGAGGCCGGCATCCCGGCCGGCGTGTTCAATATCGTACCTGGCGGCGGCCGTGAGGCCGGCGAAGCCATAGGTCGGCATATGGACGTAGCCATGGTCAGCTTCACCGGTTCTACGGATACCGGTCGCCTGTTCCTCAAGTACGCTTCCGAATCCAACCTCAAGCGCGTGGTCCTGGAGCTGGGTGGCAAGAACCCGGCCGTGGTCATGAACGACTGCGAGGACCTCGACTCCGTGGCCCAGTTCGTCACCGCCGGTGCCTTCTGGAACATGGGCGAGAACTGCTCCGCGTCGTCGCGCCTGATCGTGCACAAGGATGTGAAGGACGAGCTGCTGAGCCTGATCTCCAAGCACGTCAAGGACTGGAAACTCGGCGATCCGCTGGACCCGGACAACCGTCTCGGTGCCATGGTCAGCAAGGCGCACTTCGAGAAGGTCCGTTCCTACCTGGAGTACGCCGCCGAGCAGAAACTCGCCGTGGCCCTGGGTGGCGAGACCCAGGACGGCGTGTTCGTGCAGCCGACCATCATCGATGGCGTGGCCCGCGACAGCCGCCTGTTCGTCGAAGAAATCTTCGGCCCGGTACTGAGCGTGACCACCTTCGAAACCCTCGATGAAGCCATCGAACTGGCCAACGACACCATCTACGGCCTGGCGGCTTCGGCCTACACCGGCAGCCTGCGCAATGCCCTGCGCCTGTCGCGGGAAATCCGCGCTGGCGTGGTCACGGTCAACTGCTTCGGCGAAGGCGATGCCTCGACGCCGTTCGGAGGCTACAAGGAGTCCGGATTTGGCGGTCGCGACAAGTCGATCTGGGCCCATGATCAGTACACGGAGCTGAAAACCATCTGGATCGACGCTTCGTGAGCTGAAAACCGGGTGCTGTTCTGACGGAGTTCGGTACCCGACCCGGCCACCGCCCCACGCAGGCGGTGGCCCCCCCCGTTTCCTTTCGCAGTACGGCGAACGAGCAGCACGGCCCGTGCAGGCCACTACAACGCTGCGGCGCCGACGGTTCCTGGATTTCGACCAGGCGGCCACCCAATCCAACTACCCAAAAACCCGTCCGCACGACCGCCGCAGAGCGCTCGCGTGCGAACACATGCACAGACTTTTCTACTGCCCATGCTCGCTTCGAACGTTTCAACCCATGGTTCCACCCTCGGTCACCGCAATGCGCTGATCGTGGCCCATATCGCCGCCGTGCTGTTCGGCCTGACCGGCATTCTCGGCGCCCTTATCCACTCGTCCGCCTCGGTCATCACCTTCGGTCGCGCGGCCTTTGCCGTGCTCGCCCTGGGTGCGGTGGCGCAACTGCAGAAACGTGGCGTGTTCCATCGCCTGAACACGCGCAAGTTCGCGGTCATGGCCCTGAGCGGGGTGATGCTGACCTCGCACTGGGTGAGTTTCTTCATTGCCATCAAGGTTGGTGGCGTGGCCGTGGCGACCCTCGGTTTCGCCAGCTTCCCGGCCTTTATCGCGATCCTCGACCTGTTGGTGTTCCGGGAGCGCATTCGTGCTGCCGAAGGCCTGCTGTTGCTGCTGGTCAGCCTCGGCCTGGTGCTGGTGGTGCCGTCCTTCGACCTGCTTGACCAGGGTACGGTCGGCTTGCTCTGGGGCCTGGGCTCGGGCCTGTCCTTCGCCCTGCTGGCGATCATCAACCGCCGCGGCCTGCAAGGAATGAATGCGGTGCAGGTGGCGTTCTGGCAGAACCTCACGGTGGCCGTACTGGTCGCGCCGTTCGCCTTCGACACCTTGCTGGTGCAGGGACTGAGTCACAGCGACTGGCTGTACCTGGCGCTCCTCGGGATCTTCTGCACCGGGCTGTCCCAATACCTGTTCGTCAAGAGCCTGGAAGGGCTGGAGGCGCGCAGCGCGGGGATGATCATCGCGCTGGAGCCGGTGTATGCGATCGCCTGTGCCTGGTGGCTGTTCGGTGAACAGCCGTCGCTGCGGATGGTGGCGGGTGCGGCGTTGATCATCCTGGCCACAGTGCTGTCGGCCTGGGGGAAAATGACGGCGGAGCAGGTGCACTGAGCCGCCCCTGAAGCCTGTAGAGAACCCTGTGGGAGCTGCGGTTCGGCGACCCGACTTGCCAGCGATTTGGCCTGAGCTGACAACCTCTTTGTCATTGCCGGCTTCATCGCTGGAAAGCCAGTCCCCTACAGGAATGCGATTTCAGCGCGATGGCGTTATTTCTTGATTTTGGCCCCGGAAATGAATTTTTATTCCGCGCTCGCCTTCATTGAGAAAATCCGCCGTGGCGGACGACCCGGTCAACTGCCCCTGACGCAGCATCAACACAAGGATGCCCATGAGCTCGAAACACAACCCCACCAAGACAAACTACTTCGACCGGGCCTATGCCTACCTGCTTTCTTTCGACGAAATCTCAGAAGAAACAATCGATACCCATCTGCACTATTGGAAAACCAGCAAGCCGAAGAACCTGAAGCAATTGTTCAAGACCCTGTTGAACCATGTGAAGAATCGCCAGAGCATGCCTAATACGATTGGCGACATTGAAAAGCTCAAGGAGATACTCTTCAACTTCGACCCGCACAAGGTTCGCAAAAGCTATGGTAGCTGGGAAGAGATATTCGACATCGTCGAGTCGACGCGGCTGACAGAGACTCGCCTTAACAGAACGGAAAGCAAGAGCCACTGGGTCATCTACTGCAAGGCCATCCTCTCCGTTGCAGACTTCCTGCGTCCTTACAGGACCATTGATGACTACCAGCGCTTCGTCGACGGTTTCCTGACCAATGAATATTCCCGACTGGCCTTGCCCTTGCTTCTGAAAGAAGAGATATTCGGCTTCGGCTTCGCCCTTGCCTGCGACTTCCTTAAGGAAACCGGCAATTCGGAATTCCTAAAGCCGGATACGCATATCAACGATATTGCCCGGGGCCTGGGCATCACAACCTCCACCACGAATTACGGAGTTTTCAAGGACGTCGAAGCGTATTGCAAGGCCATCGGAAGGCCACCTTATGAAGTTGACAAGCTGTTCTGGCTGGTGGGAAGTGGAAAGTTCTACCTTTCCGGAATCACCATTCATTCGTCCAAACATGAATTCATTCGTCTGAATACCTAGTCCGCGCCTTGCCTCTGCAAAAGCGTCAAAGAAGCTGCGGCAACGACTGGGCGATCAGCATTACCCCGGCAAGAGCCAACAGCCCCAGCACCACGCGCCGAAACGCGATATCGCTGATATGCCGGTACAGGCGCACCCCAAGCAGGGTCGGCAGCAGTACCGCGAGAATCACCAGCGGGAACAGGCCCAGGGCTTCGGCGGTAATGGTGCCGGCCACCAGGTAGGTGAGCATGGTCAGTAACTGCATGGCCAGGTTGAAGCCCTGGATCACCGAACGCTGGGTATCCCGGTCCCAGCCCTTGAGCACCGCCCACAGCGCCGTGGCCGGGCCGGTCAGGCCGCCGAGGCCGCCCATCACGCCGCCAACCATGCCGACCAGCGCGTCTGCCCCGGCACCGCCGCTGCGAACCCGTGGCAGGCGGGAGGAGAACAGCATCAGCGGGCACCACAGGGCGAGGACGACGCCTACCAGCAAGCGGAACAGCAGCGGGTCGATCTGGTGCAGCAGCAGTACGCCCACGGGAACGCCGAGCAGGCCACCGATCACCATCGGCAGCAGGTGTTCGCGCTTCAGGCCACGGCGCAGGGTGCGGGCAGCGAGCAACTGGCCGGTGAGCGAGCCGCAGACTACCAGCGGCCCGGTCAATCCCGGCGGTACGGCCCAGGCCCACACGGCCATGGCCACCAGGCCGAAGTTGGAGCCGGACAGGCCCTGGACGAAGCCGGCGAGGATGGCGCCGAAGATGATGATGAGCCAGAGGGAGTCCATGGAATACTCGAATGTGCAAAAGCAAAGGAGGATAAGCCCGTGGTGATAGCCGTTAAAGGTCCAATCGTGGGGCATGCAAGGGCCATTCAAAGGACCATGCGAACTGGTAGGACGAGCTCCAAGCCTTATAGTCAGTCGCCACAAACTGCATCTCTCGGTATGGTGGCCGCTTTGGACGCCCGGTGACGCTGGCAGTCCGGTATTTGCACAAGCGAAAGGAGCAGTGCGTGTGGGATTGGGGAAACAGGATGGAAATGGCAAGAAAGGTGAAAGCAGAACGGAAGCGATACTGCTCGACCGATTCTGGGTATTGCGACGCTCGGTGGATGTCGATGGTGCGGACTTCCTGGTCCAGACCGCGTTCGACTCCCTAGAGGAACTGAGGCGCAATTCCAGGAGGATCCAGGCGTTTGGAATCGTGCAGGCCAAGTTCTTCGAAGGCCAGAACCAAGTAAGGATTCATAAAAGCTACGTGCTGGACAAGACGGAGCCAAGGACGGACTTCTTCTGCCTCATCCATACCGACGACAGCAGCGGCCAGCACGCACATTACTTCTTTACCGCCAGCGATATCGTCAGTGCACTGCAGGAAACCCGATGCGGTGAATACTATGCATTCAAACTGACCGGCAAACGTGCGTACACGAACTACCTTAACCGGCCTGGCAGGGACATCCTGAACACGATCCAGGAGTGCATGAAGCACACGGAACGCGAGCGCAACAGGGCCTTCATCCAGGACGTGTTCGCCACCCATTTCGGCGCCAGCCGACACTTCGACGAGACGCCGGACTTCGAGTATCACCTCAAGGAGCTCGACGGGGTGAAGGTAGTGCTCTGCCGTAACCTCAAGCACCACGAAAGCTACCTTCTGGATACGCGGCGGGATCTGTTCCGTAACCATGGCACCTATAGCTGGGGATACGAGGGCACTGGCAGCAAGTTCCTGAGCGCCTGCATCCTGGCTCATCACCTCGATGGCGAGCCGCCGACCGCAGACCAGGTCGAGGCGTTGCTGAAGAACCTCATCGTTCATCTGGCCCAGCATGGCGAACATATGATCACCACCAGCCAGCTGCAAACGGCGCTGGAGCAAGGTATCGATAGAGGTGCGTCATTGCTCGAAAAGGCAGAATACTGGCTGCCGCATCGTCCCGGTGCCAGCCGGATCGCGTTCAAGCTCCTCGGCATCGATGGCAATACCATCCAGATTGTCGATCATCATTGCTGGCAATGGGTTGTCCCCGATGTCGAAGAGACCTTGCTATCGAGGATGAAGCTATTGTTTCGCAGTGGACGCGAGTCGACGGATGTGCTCGAACCGGCTGTGCTGTTGTTGGCCTATCTGCTGCTCGGCCAGGATGGCAAGCCATCGGGGATCACACTTGAAATGGTCATGTACGACAACTGAGCCGCCCCCACAAGTGATACCTGTGGGAGCTGGCTTGCCAGCGATAGGCACGGGTATCTATGCATCTATCGGCATGGAGAGATAGATCTATCTGCGCTAAAGATGTGTAGATACCCATGCAGCGACAGGACCCTCACTGACAACAGCAAATCCGGCTAGGCTGCCCTTCTCGAAATCCCCGAACCTGTGCCCATCGCAAGCCACACCACCCGGTACCCACATGTCCACCTCCTACACCGCCCGCTTCAGCGCCGTCCTCGCCTACATCGATGCCAACCTCGAAGGCGATCTGTCCGTGAAGGCCCTGAGCCAGGTGGCGCACTTCTCGACCTACCACTTCCATCGCCAGTTCAGCGCTTTCGTCGGCGTGCCGGTTGCCCGCTATGTGCAACTGATGCGCCTGCGCCGCGCGGCCCGGCGCTTGGCAGGTCAGGCGGAGTATTCGGTGCTGGAAGCGGCGCTGGATGCCGGGTTCGACAGCCCGGAGGCTTTCAGCCGGGCCTTCCGCCGGGATTTCGGGACCAGCCCCAGCGCCTTTCGCCAGAACCCGGAATGGCAGGTGTGGAATGCGGTGTTCGCCATCCCCCACTTTTCGAGGAACATCAGCATGCAAGTGAAGATCGTCGAGTTCGCCGAAGTCCGCGTCGCCGCCCTGGAACACCTGGGCCCGCCCGGCCTGGTCCAGGACACCGTGCGCCGCTTCATCGACTGGCGGATGCACAGCGGCCAGTCGCCGGTGGCATCGAGCCGCACCTTCGGTATCCCCTTCAATAACCCGGATACCACGCCGCCCGAGGAATTCCGCTTCGCCGTCTGTGGCGAGATCGATGAAGCGGTCAGGCCCAACGACACCGACGTCGCCGAGTTGCGTATCGCCGGTGGCCGCTACGCGGTGGTCCGCCATCACGGCTCGCCGGACCATATCGGCGAAACCATCTACCCGGTCTACCGTGACTGGCTGCCGGGCAGCGGTGAGGAGCTGCGCGACCAGCCGCTGTTCTTCCACTACCTCAGCGTGTTCCCGCAGACCCCGCTGGAGCAATGGCAGACGGATATCTACGTGCCCTTGCAGTAGCGCCGTCAACGGGCGGTCTTGAACCTGGTCCACGCACGCATCCGCGCACGCATGTCCGACTGCGGGATGTCCTTGCCGGGAATCAGGCGGGCGAAGGCGCTTTCATCAGGGTAGATATCCGGGTTGTCGCGCATCTTCGGGTCAACCTGCGGCCGCGCCTTGGCGCTCGACGTCGGGTAACCGGTGAACGTGCTGATCGCCGCCATGTTCTGCGGTCGCATGACGAAGTTGATGAAGGCGTAGGCGTACTCCGGGTGCCGGGCGTCCACCGGGATCGCCATGTTGTCCATCCATACCGTGGTGCCCTCGCGGGGGATGCGGTACTGGAAGCTGGCCGGCTTGCCGGCAGCGTCGGCGGCGCGCTGGGCCTGGGTCATGTCGCCGCTGTAGCCGAGGGACAGGCACAGGTTGCCGTTGACCAGGTCGGTGACCGGCTGCGACTGGAACTTGCGGATATAGGGACGCACTTTCATCAGCAGCTCGCTGGCGGCGGCCAGGTCTTCCGGCCTGGCGCTGCGCGGCTCGCGGCCGAGGTAGTTGAGCACCACCGCCAGCACTTCGTCCGGCGAATCGATCACCGAGATCCCGCAGTCGGCGAATCTGGCCGCGTACTCTGGCTTGAACAGCAGGTCGAGGCTGTTGACCGGGGCGTCGGGCATGCGCTTGCGGATCATCTCGTCATTCCAGGTCAGGCCGATGCTGCCCCAGGTATAGGGCACCGTGGCCGCTGCCGAGTGCGGGTAGTGCTCGCGCAACCGGCGCAGGCCCGGCTCGATATCCGCCAGCGCCTCGATCTTCGCCGGGTCGAGCTTTTGCAGGCTGCCGGCACGCATCAGGCGCTCGGCCACGGTGTCGCCGGGGAAGATCAGGTCGTAGCCGCTGCCGGAGGTCATCAGCTTGGCCTCCAGCACCTCGCTGCTGTCCATCACGTCGTAGATCACCTTGATCCCCGTTTCGGCAGTGAAACGCGCCAGGGTGTCCTCGGCGAAATAATCGGACCAGTTGTACAGGCGCAGCAGCTTGTCCTGGTCGTCGGCCTGGACCGTGCCGAGGCACAGGGACAGGCCGATCACGCTAAGCAGACGTTTCATCTCACACCTCCCGGGCAGGACGCCAGACGCTGGTCGAACCACCGTCGAGGCTGAGCAGGGTGCCGTACATTTCAGGCCGGCGGTCGCGGAAGATGCCCCAGGTCAGGCGCTCTTCGCGCATGGCCGCGAGGTCAAGGGTGCGCATCAGCACGCCGGGTGTTTCGCGGTCGGCCTCGGCCAGCAGCTTGCCCTTGTGGTCGCTGATGAAGGACGAACCGTAGAAATCCATGTGCAGCCCGGGATCACCGGTCGCCACCTCGCGACCGATGCGGTTGGCGGCCACCACCGGCAGCAGGTTGGCCGCGGCATGCCCGCGCATGGTCATCTGCCAGTGATCGCGGGAGTCGAAGGCGGCAGCACCCGGTTCGGAACCGATCGCCGTAGGGAACAGCAGCAGCTCGGCGCCCATCAGCGCCAGGCTGCGCGCGGTTTCCGGGAACCACTGGTCCCAGCAGATGCCGATGCCAAGGCGGCCGAAGGCGGTGTCCCAGACGCGGAAGCCGGTATCGCCGGGGCTGAAGTATTCCTTCTCCTGGTAGCCGACGGCGTTGGGGATATGGGTCTTGCGGTAGACGCCGAGCAGGCGGCCATCGGCGTCGGCCACGCTAAGGGAATTGAAGAAGGCATTGCCGGCTTTCTCGTACCAGCTCAGCGGCAGCACCACGCCCAGTTCCCGGGCCAGCGCAGCGAAACGCTGGAGCACCCGGCTGTGGGCATATTCCTCGGCCAGGGCGAGATGCTTGTGGTCCTGCTCGATGCAGAAATACGGAGTAGCGAACAGCTCCTGCAAGAGGATTACCTGGGCACCCTGGGCGGCGGCGTCGCGTACCAGTTGTTCGGCACGGTCGAGGTTGTCGTTCAGGTCCCAGGTGCACGGCATCTGGATGGTGGCAACGGTGAGAAAGGTCATGCTGCTTCCCTCTTCAATGGCCAGGCCGGTTGTTGCTGGGTGATGCAGTGCACGCCACCGCCGCCATGGGCCAGATGCTCGATGCGCACCGGCACCACTTCACGGTCGGGGAAGGCCCCGGCCAGCACTCGCGCCGCTTCACGATCGGCCTCGATGCCGTAGGCCGGCATGATGATCGCGCCGTTGGCGATGTAGAAATTGGTGTACGAGGCGCAGAACACCTCGGCCTCCGGGTCCACGGCGGCGCTGGCTTCGTACAGGTCGATCAGTTCGAAGCTGCGCCCTTGGGCATCCCGTGCCAGGGATAGGGCACGACGGTTTTCCCGCACCACTTCGGCGTATACCGAATCGCGGTCATGGGTCGCATCCACCAGCAGCACGCCGGGGCGGGCGAAAGCGCAAACGCCATCGACATGGCCGTCGGTCATATCGCCGGTGACGTACTTCGGGTCACCCGGCAGCCAGATGGTTTTCTGCACGCCGAGCAGGCGGGCAAACAGTTCCTCGGCGTCGGCCTTGTCCAGCCCCGGGTTGCGGTTGGGGTTGAGCAGCACCGACTCGGTCGTGACCAGGGTGCCTTCGCCATCGACATGGATGGCCCCGCCTTCGTTGGCCAGCCAGGTGCCAAAGCAGTCCAGGCCCATGCCGTTGAGCACACGCCGGGCCAGGCCTTCGTCCAGGCCATGGGCCGACTTGCCGCCCCAGGCGTTGAAGCGCCAGCTGACGCCAGCCAGGCCGTGCTGCGGGTGGCAGATGAAGGTCGGCCCGGAATCGCGGCACCAGCTGTCGTCCACCGGCTGCTCGATCAACTCGACATTCGTCCCGCACAACCCGGCGGCGCGGGCCCGGGCGCCGGGGGCGACCACCAGTTTCACCGGTTCGAAGCGGGCGATGGCATTGGCGACCCGGGCGAAGTCTTCCTGCACCTGCTCCAGGCGCACGCTCCAGGTGCTCTCCCACAAGGCCCGGTTATGCGGCCAGACCATCCAGGTCGCGGCATGGGGCGCCCACTCTGCGGGCATCGTCCAACCACTGCTTCGATCGCCGTTGCACATCATGCTCAATCCACCTTCAGTTAAGTATTTTTTATGATTGAAATCCGCTGCTGCGGAATGGATGTCATGCTATGGCGCAACCCGAGCGGCAACAAACGATGGATTTAGCCGACAACTGATTAGCAGGACTTATCAATCATGCTCAAACACTGGCCACCCCTGAACGCCCTGCGCGGCTTCGAAGCCGCCGCACGCCTGGGCAGCTTTCACCAGGCGGCGGAGGAACTGCACCTGACCCAATCGGCCATCAGCCAGCAGATCCGCAGCCTGGAAACCTTTCTCGAGCAGCCGCTGTTCCATCGCAGCGGGCGCAGCGTCAGCCTCACGGATGCCGGGCACGACCTGCACAGCACCACCCAGGCCATGCTGCAACAGTTGTCGGTAGGGATTCGCCGCCTCGACCAATACCGCAAGCCCAACCAACTGGTGGTCAACACCACCCCGGCGTTCGCCCGGCACTGGCTGCTGCCACGCCTGGGGGATTTCCATCGGCTGCATCCGCAGGTGGACCTGTGGCTGTTCACCACCTACGAAACACCGGACATGTCCAGCCAGACGGTGGACCTGTGCCTGCGGGACGACCTGGAGCAGCAGGCCGGATGCAGCTACGAAGTTTTGCTGGAAGATCGGCTCTACCCGGCCTGCCACCCCGGGCTGATCGACCAGCCGGCGGCACGGCGCACCACCCTGCACGGCGAACGGGAGATGGACTGGAGTCGCTGGTCGGTGCAGGGCGGCGAGGATGTCGGGCAACGCACCCACGGGCTGAATTTTTCCGATCCGGGCTTGTTGCTGGATGCAGCGTGCGAGGGGCATGGGGTGGCGCTGGTCAGCCAGCTGCTGGCCGCGCGGGCGCTGGAGAAAGGCTTGCTGCAACCGCTGAGCGAGCGGCGGGTAGCGGGTGTCAGTTGGGTTTGCCTGGTGCATCAGGACAGTGAGAAGAGTCCATTGACCCGGTCGTTCATGGGGTGGTTGCGGGCTTGCCTTTAGAAAGGCTGTGCGATCAGCAGGATCACCGTGCCATGGGCAGCGATTGCCGGAATCACACCATAGCGCAGCCTGATCAAGGCGCAGGCCACACCCTCCAGCAGCGTGAACACCAACACCGGCCAGCCCGCCTGGGTGACGGTGAACGCGAGAAATACATGACAGGCGGCAAAGGCCAGCGCACTGCCCAGCGCGGCCCGCAGCGGCGAGCCATGCTGCTCCAGATACCCTTGCAACACCCCGCGGAACAGCACTTCCTCCAGCGCATTGCCGCCATAGGCAAGCAGCAGCAAGCCACCGAGCCAGAGGTTGAAACCGCTGAACCCGCCGCCCTGATACAGGCGCAACGGAAGACCGATGGCACAACCAGCCAACAGCCCGAGGGCCAGCCCCGTGGCGAGATGGCCCTTGCGCCAGACGATCAGTGCCCGGAGCTCCGGTGCCAGTTGCTGCAAGACCGCGATCAATCCCAACGACATCAGCCCCAGCGCAGCGAGCACCAGCGGATTGTCGATGAAGCCGATACGCACCTGGCCGTCCAGCGCCCACAGACCGGTGGGCGTCATGGCATCGCGCAGGAGGATGAAGGTCAGCAGCAGGATGGCGATGCGCAGCCCGGCCTGGGCTTTCGGGGTAAGCGCGAACCACAGCAGGCAGAGGATCAGGCCGGGGGTGATGTGCACGAGGTAAGTGGCAAGGTGGGCGAGTCCGTTCTGGAGCATTGCAGGGGTCCGTCTGCGACTGGGGGGCATAGTTTATCCCAGCCTTCCCGGTCGGTCTTCAGGGCCTCTCGCTGGCAACGCCAGCTCCCACAGGGATGGTGTGCGCCGCGAAATTTGTGGGAGCTGGCGTTGCCAGCGAGAGGCCCTCAGCATCACCAGAGAATCAGGAAGCCAGCGCCAACCCCGCCAGATACCCGAACACCATCCCCGGCCCCAGGGTGATCCCGCCACTGGGGTAATAGCCGCCCATGATGCTGTTCATGTCGTTGCCCACCGCGTGCAGTCCCGGAATCACTTGCCCGTTCCGGTCCAGCACCCGCGCCGCCGCATCGGTCTTCAGCCCGGCGAAGGTGCCGAGGCTGCCCGCCACCAGCCTTACCGCATACAGGCGTCCCTGCAATGGCCGTAACGACGGATTCGGACTGTTCGAGGGGTCTCCCGAGGCCCGGTTGTACGCCGACTGCCCTCGCCCGAAATCCGGGTCATGCCCCAGCCGCGCATGCCGGTTGAAACGCTCGATGGTTGCCTGCAACTGCAGCGGATCCAGCCCGCAGCGCGCGGCCAGCTCCCGCGCATCCCGTCCCTCGCACAGATAGCCGCAACGCCGGTAATACCCCAGCGGAAACGGCCACGGCTTGGCCCAGCCGATACCGAAGCGGCGCTGCGCCTGGTGGTCGCAGATCATCCAGGCCTCGGGCTCCTGCCCTGGCGGCGTGCGCGCGAACAGGTGGTTCATGAAGTCGTGATAACAGTCGGCCTCGTTGGTGAATCGCCGGGCATCCGCGCCCACCGCGATGAAGCCCGGTTTGCCGCGATCCACCAAGTGAGGAAATCGCCCTGGCGGCCCGTTGCGCCGAGGTACCAGCGAAACCGGTGCCCATGCCGCGTCGTGGGCAAGATCGTCACCAACCAGGCCGCCCACGCTTTCCCCAAGCCGCAGGCCATCCCCGCTGTTGTCCAGTGGCGCGGCGCAGTGATGTCGATGTTCGATACGTTGTGCCAGGCGCTGCGGATCATGGGCGAAGCCGCCACAGGCGAGCACCACCCCGCGCCCGGCGAGCACGCGGCGACCGTCCAGTTGCGCCCCGCTCACCCGCTCGCCGTCGCGCAGCAGGCCCAGCACCGGGCTTTGCGTCAGCAACTGCACCTTGCGGTCCAGCGCACTGTGCAACAGCCGCGCCACCAGGGCATTGCCATTGACCAGGTGCATGCCGCGCCGGTAACGCAGCAGGTCCAGGCCATGTCGCCCGAGGCGCGTGCCCACATGCCAAGCGGCCTTGAACGAACGCCGAACATTGAAGAACGCGCCCATGTCGGCACCGCCGGCGATGCCCATGCCGAACAGGCTGACGATATCCAGCGGTGGCCGCAGATGCTCGATCCACCGCCCCAGTCGGCGACCGTCGAAGGGCTGCGCGCACAGCGAACGGCCACCTGAAGCCGAGCCCTCGCCATCACGCATATCCGGCATGGCACTGCCCGGGTAGAACTGCACCGCGGTATGGTTGTGGAAGAACTCGACCATCTCCGCCCCGCGCTGCAGGTACACCCGCTGCTGCTCGCTCAACGAGGATCCATGCACCTGGGCCAGCAGATACCGCTCCGGCGCATCGTCGGTCTCGACCCGCCCCAGCGGATTGCGCGGCACCCACAACCAGCCACCGGACCAGGCACTGGTGCCGCCCAGCCAACGGCTTTTCTCCGCGACGATCACGCTCAGGCCATGACTGGCCGCAGTCACCGCCGCCGCCAGTCCCGAGGCTCCCGAGCCGATCACCAGCACATCGCATTCCAGCGTCTGCATCGGTTGCGAACTCATTTGAGCGGCGAAAAACCGGTGGGCCGCAGCAGCCGCGACTCCAGTTTCAGCACGGCGCCCAGTTCCTTGTTCTTGCGTCCGAACTCGGCCCAGCGCGGATCGGCGGCCATCCTCGCGCGACGTGCGCTGCGATCGTCGAGGCTTTCATAGGCCCAGATATGCACCACCTGGTTGGCCTCGCCGAATTCGGTGGTGAAGAAACCCAGCAACTGGCCGAGGTGCTCGGTCTGCACCGCCAGGGCATCGCTCTGGTACAGCGCCAGCCAGTCGGCCATGCGGGTCGGGCTCAGGGTGTAGGTGCGCAGTTCGTAGTACATGGTCATTTCTCCAGGGTGAGCGAAGGGGTGTGGGCCAGCCGTTCGGCGGCATCGCAGGCAGCGAGCCAGCCGAAGGTCAGGCCGGGGCCAAGGGTGATGCCCGGCCCCGGGTAGGTGCCATCCATCAGCGAATTCATGTCGTTGCCAGCGGCATACAGGCCGGGGATCGGCATGCCGCTGGCATCCAGTACCCGTGCCCGACCGTCGGTGACCAGGCCACGGGCCGAGCCGAGGTCACCGGTGTGCAGGCGGATCGCGTACCAGGGCGCCTGTAGCAACGGCGCGTTGCACGGGTTCGGCTGGTGTCCGGGATCGCCCATGTAGCGGTTGTAGCTATTGCCGCCCTTGCCGAAGGCACGGTCCAGGCCGTCGCGGGCATCGTGGTTGTAGCTGTCAAGGGTGCGGCGCAAGCCTTGCGGATCGATACCGATCCGTGCCGCCAGTTGCTCGGCACTGTCGGCACGCAGCAGGTAGCCGGCGTCGATCAGCGCCTGGTTGTCCACCGGCTTGGGCCGGGCCAGGCCCAGGCCGTACTTGTCCAGGGCCTGGGCATCGCAGACCAGCCAGCATGGCGTGCTGCCCGTGGCGAACATGCGCTGGACGAAATGGTGATAGGAGTCGGACTCGTTGACGAAACGCTCGCCCTTGCGGTTGACCGCGATCACCCCTGGCTTGGCGCGGTCGGTGACCAGGTGGGGAAAGCGTTCGCGCTCGCCGTTCTTGTGGTTGACTTCGGAGACAGGCGCCCAGAAGAAGTTGGCCGCCAGTCCCTGCCCCAGTACCGCGCCGGTCGCCTGGGCCAGGTGCAGGCCGTCGCCGGTGTTGGTCGGCGGCGACATGCTCAGGTGCGCACTACCGGTATCCGGGCGCTGCGCCGCCGCTTGCGGCGCGGCGGCGAAACCACCGGTGGCGCAGACCACGCCGCCACGGGACAGCACGCGATGCTGGCGACCGTCGCGGGTGATAACAGCGCCCACCACGACGCCGTTCTCGACGATCAGTTCCTCGGTACGGCTGTCCAGCCACAGGGTCACGCCATGCTCGAAGGCACTGGTCGCCAGCCTGGCGATCAGCGCGTTGCCCGTGGTCAGCCGGGTACCACGAGGATGGCTGATACGGTCGATGGCATAGCGTCCCATCAGTTTCAGGCAATGCAGCAACGAACGCGGCGAGCGCCGGAAGCTGAGGAAGTGCTGGATATCCACGCGATTGACCATCATCGCGCCGAACAGCAGCATCCCCGCCGGCGGCATCTTCAGGTCGTTGAAATGCGCGCCGAGGCGACGCCCGTCGTACTCCAGAATCTCGAGGGCCCGCCCGCGATCGGTGGCGCCCTCCTCGTCCGGGTAGTAATCCGGCGACAGTGGACGCAGGGCGTACTTGAGCTCGGTATTGGCCTCCAGCCAGTGCAGCGCTTGCCGCCCCTGCTCGATATAGGCCTCCACCAGTTCGGCGTTGTAGCCCGGGCCGATGGTCTTGTGCAGGTAGCGGCGCATGGCTTCGGGGCTGTCCTCGGCCCCGGCGGCACGGGCCTGGTCGGTGCCATGTATCCACACCGCGCCACCCGAGATCGCCGAGGTGCCGCCGAACTGCCCGGCCTTTTCCACCATCAGTACCTTGAGGCCCTTGCGTGCGGCGGTGGCTGCCGCAGCGAAGCCGGCCGCGCCGCTGCCCAGCACGATCAGGTCGAACCGCGCGTCGCCCTCTGGCGGAAAGCGGTTTGCTGTGTTCATCGTGCCGATCCTCACAACTGCAGGGGCGTGACGCCCATGAAATGACCGAGGTTGCCAAGCTGGGCGAAGGCCATCTGTGCACCGGTCTGGACCGCGCAACCGCGTTCGCGGGCGGCGGCAAGCAAGGGGGTGATCTCCGGCGAAGTGACCACATCGGCAACCAGGGTGCTGGCACGCAGGCCTTCCAGCAGCGCCGCAGGCAGCGGCAACTCACCGGTGCCGCCCATGCCTGCCGGGGTGGCGTTGACCAGCAGGTCGAAGCGTTCCAGCGATTCGTAGCCGATCACGATGCGCACCTCGGCGAAGGCCTTGCCCAGCAACCCGGCAAGGCGTTCACACCGGGCGGCGCTGGCATCGGCGAGCACCAGCGAGGCGACCCCGGCCTGGCACAGCGACCAGGCGATGGCGCTGCCTACGCCGCCGGCACCGATCACCAGGGCACGCTTGCCCCGGGCCTGGAAACCGTTGAGGCAGGCCGCATTGAGAAAGCCCTCGCCGTCGACGTTATCGCCCAGCAGGCGGCCATCGGCCTGGCGGCGGATCACGTTTACCGTGCCCAGCGCCGCCGCCCGCTCGCTCACTTCATCGAGACGCCCGGCCAGCACCTGCTTGTAGGGCACGGTGACCACCACACCGCGCAGGTTCTGCCAACCGCGCAGGGTGTCGATAAAGGCGTCGAGGGCCTCTTCGCGGATATCGATGGGCAACATCGCCAGGTCCTGGCGGTTGGCCTGGAACCAGCGGTTGAAGTTTTCCGGGGATTTGACCTGGGTTATGGGCGACCCGACGATCGCCACCAGTTCGGTGGAGCCGTGCAGCATGCTGACCTCCAAAGGATCGGTGTTGTTGTGCTGCAAGGGTGCGGTTCGACGCCGCCAAGGCCAATGGCGCAGATCGTCGTTTCGGTTGTTATTCGCTGTATCGCTGCGATAATCGCAGTCTTTCAGCAAATCAACGGAGCGCCAGGCCATGGCCCAGCCCGAGATCCATGCCCGTGACCTGATCGTCGGCCTGCAGAAGGGGCTGGCGTTGATGCAACTGTTCAGCGTCGATCAACCAAAGCTCAGCGTGCCCGAGGCGGCGCGCCTGTCCGGCCTGACCCCGAGTGCGGCGCGGCGCTTCCTGCTGACGCTGGTGCATGAGGCGTTCGTTGAAACCGATGGTCGTCACTACTGGCTGACACCCAAGGCGCTGCGCATCGGCCAGGCCTATGTGGATTCGGCGCAACTGCCAAGGATGCTGCGACCGGTGGTGGAACAGGTGGCGCGGACCACCCAGGAGCATGTGTCGGTGGGCACCCGCGATGGCGACGAGATCGTGCATATCGTGCGCAGCCGGTACAGCCACATCGCCTCGCTATCGATCCGGCCCGGGTCGCGCTTGCCGCTGTATTGCACCGCTGGCGGGCGAATCTGGCTGGCGTCCTTGGCGGAGGAGGAACTGGCGGCGTATTTCGCCCGGGTCGAACTGCGTGGGCTGACGCCGCATACCTGTGTCGATGAGCAGGCCTTGCGTGAGGAACTGCGCCGTGTGGCGGCCCAGGGATATGCCGAGGTGGACCAGGAATTCGAGGTGGGCATGCGCGTGCTGGGGGTACCGCTGGTGGATCGGCATGGGGTGTTGCGCTCGACCTTGACCATCACCACCCATGCATCAAGGATCAGCCTGGAGGAAATGCGGCGGCGGTATCTGATGCCGCTGTATGAGGCGCAGGCGTTATTGAAGCCCGTCATGGAGGCCTGAAAGACCTGTGTTGCCAGCGATGAGGCCCGCAAGATCACCTTGAAACCTGAGGGGCACACCACTCCCGCAACAACCCCGCAAACACCTGCGCCGCTTCCGACAGCGGCCGGTCCGTCGGCGTGGTGAGGCCGATCGGCGCGCGCAGCAAGGTGCTGCTGAACGGCAAGGCCTTGACGATCCCCAGCCGCAGATCCAGATCCACCACCCCACGCTGGACGAACCACACCCCGTCGTAGTCCTGCACATACACCCGTGAAAACGTCTCGCTCAGCGACTCCTGGATGGTAAACCCTTCCTCCGCGCCACTGGACAGCAGGAAGTTGTCGACGCTGATCCGCACCAGCGTGCCCTGGGGCGAAACCAGCAGCACATAGGGCCGCAAATCCTCCAGCATGAGCCTTTCCCGCGCCGCCAGCGGGTGCCCGCTGCGCACCACCAGCAGCAGGTCTTCTTCGTACAGTGCCTCGAAGACTACGCCGAGCATGTCGCGCCCGATCAGGCGTCCGACGATCAGGTCCAGCTCATGGGTGCGCAGCTTGCCGACGAGAAAGTCGTAGACACCGGCCAGCACCTGCACCTGGATCTGCGGAAAACGCTGGCGCATCTGCGCGATCACCGGCGCCAGCATGTAGCCCGCCGCCGTCGGCAAGGCGCCGACCCTCAGCACCTGCGGCGCCTGGGGCTGCACCTGCCCCTCCTCCAAGGCCATGCGAAAACTGGCCATGGCCTGCGCCGCGTGCTTGTGGAACGCCTCGCCGGCGCGGGTCAACTGCACGCCCTTGCGCCCGCGCACCAGCAGTTGCGAGCCCAGCTCCTGCTCCAGTTCCTTGATGCTCTTGGAAACCGCCGACAGGGTTATATGCAGCAAGCGCGCGGCGGTGGCGAGGCTGCCGGAGCTGACCACGGCAAGAAATACACGGAAGTGGCGCAGGCTGATGGTGGAAAGATTCACTGGATGCCCCGGAAGTTAATCAACCTGCAAGTTAACCAGGTAGCGCTTTTATATCAATTTAATCAACCAGCAACTTCATCTAGCATCCTCTCCATCATCAACAAGGATTCCTCGCCATGACTCAAGCCCGCCCTCGCCTGGGCGTTTCCAGTGCCTCGCTGCCCAGCCTCGCTCCCGAGGCGCTGGTGGACGAACTCGCCCGCCTGGGTTACCAGGGCGTCGAATGGCGGGTCGCCGATATCGACAACCTGGACACCCGTCGTGCCTGGGATGCACGCAGTAACAACCGCTGCACGCTGCCGCCCTGCGAGCAGGCCATCGCCCGCATCCGCCAGCAATGCCAGGCCAATGGCCTGGAGATCTTTGGCCTGAGCCCCTACCTGCCAGTGGGCGATGTGGAGCAGGCCTTGCGCCTGATCGACCTCGCTGCCCTGGCCGGCAATGCCCGCCTGCGCCTGTGGGCGCCGGGCTACGAGAACGAGCGCTACAGCGAAGCCAGCGCGCGCATGCGTCGCTTCCTCGACCGCTTGCTGCCGCGCGCCGAAGCCGCCGGCGTACGCCTGGCGCTGGAGGTGCACCAGCGCACCATCTGCTCCAGCCCGTCCCTGGCCATGCGCATCGCCGAACACTACCCGGCGCAACACCTCGGAATCATCTACGACCTGGGCAACCTGGCCATCGAAGGCCGCGAGGATGTGCGCCTGTCCCTCGACCTGATGGGTGAGTACCTGGCCCATGTGCAGGTGAAGAACGTGGCCTGGGTGGCCCAGGCCGACGACCTGGGCTGGCGCTGGGAATGGTGCCCGCCGGACCAGGGCGTGCTGCCCCTGCGCAGCATGCTGCAGACCCTGGCCGCGCGCGGTTTCGCCGACTGGCTGTCGATCGAAGACTTCGACACCACCTGGCCCGACGCCCACAAGCTGCTGCGCAACCGCGACCTGATCTGCCGCTATCTCGACCTGGATACGCCGGTCGCCCCTGTTTCCACCCCGGAGGTACCCTGCAAATGAACCTGCCCCACATCCCCCGCCGTGTTGCCCTGGTCACCGGCGCCGCCGGCGAGCTGGGCCGCGCCATCTGCCAGCGCCTGAGCCACGACGGCCTCGACCTGATCGCTGCGGATATCAACCTGGACGCCGCCCGAACCCTGGTCGACAGCCTGCCGCTGGCCGAGGGACAACGCGCCATCGCCGTGCACGCCGACCTGGGCGACGCCGCCTCCATCGCTGCCCTGGTGGAAGTGGGCGGCGGCGCCTTCGGACGTATCGATGTGGTGGTGAACAATGCCGCAGTCAATCATCGCGGCTCGCTGCATGATTTCGATCCGGCGCAATGGGACCACATGATGGCCGTCAACCTGCGCGGCCCGGCGCTGCTGTGCCAGAAGGTCGCGCCCTACTGGAAAGCCCAGGCCAGCGGCCGGGTGATCAATATCGTCTCGCGCTGCTGGGTCGCCGGTGGACCGCCTGCCTATGTGGCCTGCAAAGCCGGGCTGGTCGGCCTGACCCGCTCCATGGCACGGGAACTGGCGCCGGACAACGTGACCGTCAACGCCATCGCCCCGGGCCTGCTGCCGTCGGCCTTCACCCTCGATGGCCGCGATACGGAAAGCTTCGAGCGCATGGCCCGGGGCTCGATCAACAACACCCCCCTCAAGCGCCTGGCCACCCCGCAAGACATCGCCGGCACCACCGCTTTCCTGGCTTCGGAGGACGCCGCCTTCATCACCGCCGAAGTCATTCATGTCTGCGGCGGCAGCCAGCTGGCGCCCTTCGGCAACTGAGACCCGCCTTACCCGACCACCACAACTACAAGAAAGGTTCGCTATGACCACTCCCCATCCCGAAAACCGGCGCATGGCGCGCCGGGCTGCGTTCGGCAGCTTCCTCGGCAGCGTTGTCGAGTACTACGACTTCTTCATCTACGGCTCGGCTGCGGCACTGGTGTTCAGCACGCTGTTCTTCCCCTCCGGCGACCCGATGGCCGGTACCCTCGCGGCCCTGGCGACCTTTGGCGTGGGCTATATCGCCCGGCCCGTCGGTGCGCTGGTCTGCGGCCACCTGGGCGACCGCATCGGACGCAAGCAGGTGCTGATGATGACCCTGCTGCTGATGGGCCTGGCCACCTTTGCCATCGGCTTGCTGCCCACCTATGCGAGCATCGGCCCCTGGGCCCCAGCATTGCTGGTGTTCTGCCGCCTGCTGCAAGGTTTCTCCGCCGGCGGCGAACAGGTCGGTGCCAGCCTGCTGACCATGGAGCACGCCCCTGGCAAGAGCAAAACCTTCTACACCAGCTGGCTGATCAATGGCGCTTCCATGGGCTCGATCCTCGCCACGTCGGTGTTCATACCGCTGTCCATGCTCAGCCAGGAACAGCTGCTGGCCTGGGGCTGGCGGATTCCCTTCCTGCTCAGTGCGGTGATGGTGGTCATCACCTGGCTGATCCGCCGCGGCGTGGAGGAAAGCCCGGAATTCAAGGCGAGCAAGCCGGCCGCACGGCGCCTGCCGGTGGCCGAGCTGTTCAACAAGGAGCGCCGCGCGTTCTTCAACGTGTTCAGCTGCGCGCTGATCTGCGCGGTGTCGTCACTGGTGATGATCTTCGGGCTGTCCTGGGCGACCAACAACCAGAACGTCGATCGTCCATCGATGCTCAGCGCCATCGCCGCCAGCCAGGTCGTGGCGCTGATCTGCCAGCCGCTGTTCGGCCTGCTGGCCGACCGCATCGGACGCAAGCGCATCTTCGCCATCGGCTCGCTGGCCTGCTGTGCCGGGGTATTCCTGTTCCTCTGGTCGATCAGCACCGGCAACCTTGGCCTGATCCTGTTTAGCACCGTACTGCTCAAGGGCGTGCTGTACAGCGCACCGAACGCCTTGTGGCCGTCGTTCTACGCCGAGATGTTCAGCATCCGCGTGCGCTACACCGGCGTCGGCCTGGCGACCCAGTTGAGCTTCATCATCTCCGGCTTCTCGCCAAGCCTGTGCTACGCGCTGATGAGCGATGGCAACGACTGGATTCCGGTGGCGTGCTTTATCGGCGGGCTGTCGTTGCTCGCGGCGATCGCGGCACTGGTGTCGCGCCCGGCAGGTGCCGACGAGCCGGTGTTGCAGGCGCGGCACGCGTGATTTGGGAGATCCGGCTGTTCAGCCCGGCTTGATACCGGGTCGATCCCATCGCTGGCAAGCCAGCTCCCACAGTGTTCCTGTGGGAGTCAGCCCAGCCTTTCAGGCTGCGCTGTCGCGCAGAGAACCGTTTTCAAAGCACGACGCGTACCCTGTGGGAGCGGGTTCACCCGCGACTGCGGTAGTGAGTTCACCATAGCAATCGCGGGTAAACCCGCTCCCACAAAGTCCCTGCAAATCAAAGAGTTATGTTTTGTTCTATGAGAGCTGGCTTGCCAGCGATTACGCCCGAGAGAACACCCATAAAGCCAGGGTTGAAATGAGATTCGATATCAAATAGCATTTCGTTACTTTATATCGTATCAACTGGAGTCCCTCATGAAACCCGGCATCCATCCCGCCTACCGCCCTGTCCTGTTCCACGACACCAGCGCCAATGCTTTCTGGCTGATCGGCTCCACTGTCGATACCGACAAGACCTATGTCCTCAGCGACGGCAATACCTATCCCTACGTCACCCTCGACGTTTCCAGTGCCTCCCACCCGATCTACACCGGCCAGGAACGCAAGGCCAAGAGCGAAGGCCGTGTGGCGGGCTTCAACAAGCGCTTCGCCGGCTTCACCGCTAAATGAAATGAAAAACGCCGCTTTCCGGACTCCGGAAAGCGGCGTTCGCGTTCAACGTCGAAGCAGCTTAAACGGCCAGGGCGCGCTCACGCAGTTCGCTGTTGAGGATGCGATCGTTCTCGCTGTAGTCGACCGGGCAGTCGATCACGTGCACGCCCGGGGTCTTGATGCAGTGCTCCAGCAGCGGCAGCAGGCCCGCCGCGCTTTCCACCCGGTGGCCGTTGGCACCGTAGGCTTCGGCGTACTTGACGAAGTCCGGGTTGCCGTAGTCCAGGCCGAAGTCGGTGAAGCCCATGTTGGCCTGCTTCCAGCGGATCATGCCGTAGCCGTCGTCGCGCAGGATCACCACGGTGACGTGCATGCCCAGGCGCACGGCGGTTTCCAGCTCCTGGCTGTTCATCATGAAGCCACCATCGCCGCACACGGCGATGACCGGACGATCCGGGTACACCAGGTGCGAAGCCATGGCCGACGGCAGGCCCGCGCCCATGGTTGCCAGGGCGTTGTCGAGCAGTACGGTGTTGGGCTTGTGCGCCTTGTAGTTGCGGGCGAACCAGATCTTGTAGATGCCGTTGTCCAGGGCAACGATGCCTTCGGACGGCAGGGCGCGACGGATGTCGGCGACCAGGCGCTGCGGGTACACCGGGAAGCGGTCGTCGTCCTTGCCTTCGGCGATCTGCGCTTCGTTGGCTTCGCGAATCGCCATCAGGCGGGTGAAGTCCCAGTGCGACACGTCGCCCAGGCCTTCGCCGATCTGCCATACGGCGTTGGCGATATCGCCGATCACTTCGATCTGCGGGAAGTACACGGCATCGACTTCGGCAGAACGGAAGTTGATGTGGATGACCTCGGTGCCGCCACGGACCATGAAGAACGGCGGCTTCTCGATCACGTCGTGGCCGATGTTGATGATCAGGTCGGCCGCTTCGACCGCACGGTGCACGAAGTCACCGGAGGACAGCGCCGCGTTGCCCAGGAAGCGCGGGTTGCGCTCATCGACCACGCCCTTGCCCAGCTGGGTGGTGACGAACGGAATGCCGGTCTTCTCGATCAGCTGGGTCAGGACCTTGGCGGTCATCTTGCGGTTGGCACCGGCACCGATCACCAGGATCGGGCTGCGCGCGGTGCGCAGCTTGTCGATGGCAGCCTCGATGGCCACGTGCTCGGCCAGCGGACGGCGATGCAGGCTTGGCGGGATCGGCAGCACGTCGGTCTGCTCGGCGGCGATGTCTTCCGGCAGTTCCAGGTGCACCGCGCCCGGCTTCTCTTCTTCCGCCAGGCGGAAGGCTTCACGCATGCGCGACGGGATGTTGTCGGCCGAAGCGAACTGGTGAGTGTACTTGGTGATGGGGTCCATCATTCCGCACACGTCGATGATCTGGAAGCGACCCTGCTTGGACTTCTTGATCGGCTTCTGGCCGGTGATCATCAGCATCGGCATGCCGCCAAGGTAGGCATAGGCGCCAGCGGTCACCAGGTTGGTCGCGCCAGGACCGAGGGTCGACAGGCTGACGCCGGTCTTGCCGGTCAGGCGGCCATAGGTGGCGGCCATGAAGCCGGCGGACTGTTCGTGGCGGGTCAGCACCAGCTTGATCTTCGACTTGCGCAGGGATTCCAGCAGGTCGAGGTTTTCCTCACCGGGAATGCCGAACACATACTCGACACCTTCGTTTTCCAGGCATTGCACAACGACATCGGCGGCCTTGGCCATCTTGCTTGCTACCTCAAATGGGATTGCAGGATCAGGGAAAAAGGGTTGAGCGGTCAGCGCGGGGCACTGACATCAGGCTGCCCGGTCGCCAGCAAAGCGGCACGGACGAAGTCTTGACGTAAGCAACGCTGGATAAAGTCACTTACAAAGACGGCGCCATTGTCGCACCTTTTCGGCACTGCCATAGCTTGACGAATGGCAGTAAATGCACCGTTCAGCACCCGAAAGCGGGAATCGGCGGCGGCGACCTTCTCCAGCGGCTGGCGCACACCGGCCGCAGCGTCGAGATTCTGCTCGATAAACAGGTCCACGGCCCCGGCCGAAGTGCCGGCCCGCGCCAGTTGCGCATGCTGCAAGGTGCGACTCAGGTACAGATCGTAGGCAGCGCCCTCGCCTACCGCCAGGCGCAAACCGGGCTGGTCGAGCTGCGCCACATGCTGGAACGGCGCGTCTTTTTTCACCAGGTAGGTGCCTTCGATCAGCACGTAGGGCGTGCTGAAATGGATCTGCGCCTCGCGCACAGGCTCGATGGCAAGGAAGGCGACGGTCCAGGCATCGTCTTCGAGGGCGGCGAAGACCTTGCCGGCGGCATCGAAGGTGCGCATTTCCAGGGTGACGCCCAGTTCTTCGGCCAGCGCCTTGGCCAGGGCCACGGAAACACCCTGGGGCTCGCCGTCCGGGCCGCGCTGGGCGAGGACCGGGTTGCCGAGGTTGATCGCGGCGCGGAGGATGCCGTCGGGGGCGAGGTCGTTGAGGATGGCGGGGGTCACGGCAGTCATGGGAAATCTTCTTGGCTGGACACGGACCCTGTGGGAGCGGGTTCACCCGCGATTACGATGGTGAATCCACTACCGCAATCGCGGGTAAACCCGCTCCCACAGGGTCCGTGTCGTCTCTGAATTGGCTTACCAGATCGGCAAGGTATAGGAAATGATCAGACGGTTCTCGTCCGCGCCACGGGCGAAGCTGGAACGATAGGCCGCATTGCGCCATTTGACGCCGACATTCTTCAAGGCTCCGGTCTGGAACACATAGCCCAGATCGGTGTTGCGCTCCCACTCTTGCCCGCCGCCGCTGGTCGTGGCGGCATCGGCCTGGTCGCCGCGCACATAACGGCTCATGAAGGTCAGCCCGGGAATGCCGATGGCGCCGAAGTCATAATCGTAACGTACCTGCCAGGAACGCTCCCCCGGCTCGGCGAAGTCATTGATCTGGATGTAGTTGGCCAGGTACGGGTCTGTTCCGTTGATGAACGGCATGGAGGTCGAGCCGTTCATCTTCTGCAAACCGAGGCCAAAGGCGTGGCCGCCGAGGCTGTAGGTGAACAGGCCGCTCAGCGCACCGCTGTCGATGCGCCCGCCACGGGCCGCGCCGGCCTCCTCGCTGAGCAGGTAGCGCAAGTCGCTTTTCAGCTTGCCCGGGCCCAGCGCCAGGGTATGCACCAGGCCCAGGAAGTGCTGGCGGTAGACCTCTTCAAGCTCGGCGTACTGGTAGCCGAGGGTGAGCTGCTTGCTCAGCGCGTAGTCGGCGCCACCGATCAGCAAGGCATCGCCATCGGCTGCAGAGCGGAAACGGCGATTCTTGTTGTTCAGGGTCAGGCCCACGGCATTGGTCGAGTCGCGGTCGGTCATGCGCTCGAAACGCGCGCCGGTAAAGGTCAGGCCCTCCATTTCCTTGCTGGTCAGCAGGCCGCCATCGAAGGTCTGCGGCAGGATGCGCCCGGTGTTGGCCTGCAGGGTCGGCAGCTTTGGAATCAGCGTGCCGTACTTCAGTTCGGTGTCCGACACCCGCACCTTGGCAGTCAGGGCGACCCGGCCGAACTCATCGGCGGCGCGGCCGTCATCGTGGATTGGCAGCAGGCCGGTGCCGGTGCGATCCGGGCTGGAGTCAAGCTTGAGGCCGAGCATGGCCATGGCGTCGAGGCCGAAGCCGATGGTGCCCTGGCTGTAGCCGGAGCGCAGGTCGAGCATGAAGCCCTGGGCCCATTCCTCGCGCTTGCTCTGCCCGGCGCCGTCGCGGAAGTCGCGGTTGAAGTAGTAGTTCGAGGTTTGCAGGCTGGCCTTGCTGTCCTCGATGAAACCGGCGGCGCTGGCGGTGCCGGTGGCCAGGCAGGGGGACAGGGTGAGCAGGGTTTTGATGATGTTCTTGTTGTTGTGCATCGGTGGGGTCCGCTTTTTTATAGGTATGGGGGTGCCTTGGCGCCCAGGGGCCAGGCAGGAAGGAAAGTGTTGGATCCGAGGGCCTCATCGCTGCGGTGCGGCGGTCCGACAAGCCAGCTCCCACAAGGTCCGTGTGGAGCCGGCTGCCAGCGATAGCGGCCGTCAGTGCGCGGAAGCCGCCACAGGCTGACCCGGCTCTTTGTTGCTGACCCGCATCAAGGCAGTCATCAGGAAGGCAATCGCCAGCAGTCCGCTGAGGAACAGCAAGCCGGTCGCCGCACTCTGGCTGCTGCCCTTCACCACGCCGATCATCGAAGGCCCGACGAAGCCACCCAGGTTGCCGATCGAGTTGATCACCGCGATCGAGACCGCCGCCGTGGTACGGTCAAGGAACAACGTGGGCAGCGCCCAGAACGGCGATTTGAAGCTGTACAGGCCGGACAGCGCGACGCAGATCATTGCCATCGACAGTACCGGACTCCCCAGCATGCCCGCCCCCACCAGCCCCAGCGCCGCTATCAGCAGCGGGATCGCCGAATGCAGCTTGCGCTCGTTGCGCCGGTCGGAGCTGCGCGACCAGACCACCATGGCGAGGGTGGCGACGATATACGGCAGCATGGCGATCAGACCGATCTCGGTATGGCTCAGGCTGGTGGAAAAGCCCTTGATGATCTGCGGCATCCAGTAGCCAACCCCAAGGCTGCCGCACTGGTAGACGAAATAGATGAAGGCCAGGTACAGCACCTTGGGGTTGGTCATGGTCTTCATGACGCCCAGGCTCTTGACGTTCTTGCGGCTGTTGCGGTCGCGCTCCAGCTCGGCGAGCAGCCATTCCTTCTCTTCCGGCTTGAGCCACCGGGCCTGCTCCGGCTTGTCGGTGAGGAAGAAGTAGCAGGCGATGCCCAGCAGCACCGCAGGGATGCCCTCGAGGAACAGCATCCAGCGCCAGCCGCTCCAGTCGAACCACTTGACGTTGTCCATGATCCAGGTGGAAAGCGGCGCGCCGATGATGTAGCTGACCGGGATCGCCGCGGTGAACAGGGCCACGGTGGTCGCCAGTTCACGGGAGCGGAACCAGTAGGTCAGGTAGACGATGATCCCCGGGAAGAACCCGGCCTCGGCCACGCCCAGCAGGAAGCGCAGCACATAGAGCTGGTTGGCGGTCTGGGCGAAGGCAGTGCCGGCGGCGATCAGGCCCCAGGTCACCAGGATCCGCGCGATCCACACCCGCGCCCCGTATTTGTTGAGCATCACGTTGCTCGGCACTTCGAAAAGGAAGTAGCCGATGAAGAAGATCCCGGAAATGAAGCCGAAGGCCTCGCTGGTCAGGGCTAGTTCCTTGTTCATCTCCAGCGCGGCGTAGCCGATGTTGGCCCGGTCCAGGTAGGAGACGATGTAGAGCAGGAACACGAAGGGGATGATCCGCCAGGTGATCTTGCGGACTATGGCGTGCTCGTCGAGCGTCTTGTTGTTGTTCATGATGACCTCTTGGAGGGCAAGCTTGCGCCTGCCTCGTGCGTTTTTATAGTGACCGGGGCGAACCCGGGTGGATCAGGCAGAAAAAACCATGCACACCGGGCTGCCGATGGCGATCGAGAAGCCCGTGTCGCGCAGTTGGCCACTGGCCGCATCGATCGCCAGCGCAACGATCGAATCGCTGTCTTCATTGAGGGCGAAGAGGAACCGCTGGTTGGGCGTCAGGGCGAAGAAGCGCGGGGTACGTCCCTGGCTCGGGATGAAATCCACCGGGCTCAGGCAGCCGCTGGCGGTATCTATGGCGAACACCGCGATGCTGTCGTAACCGCGGTTGGAGGCGTAGAGGAATCGCCCGTCGGCGCTTACCTCGATTTCCGATGCGCGGCTGTTGCCGGTGTAGGTCGATGGCAGCGACGGAAGTACCTGTACGGGGTCCAGCGCTCCGCTCACAGGATCGAAGCGGTAGCTGGTGACGCTGGAGTCCAGCTCGTTGATGGCGAACACCAGCGGCGCCTGCGGGTGTGCGGCGACATGCCGGGGCCCGGCGCCCTCACGGGTCACGACGAACGCCTGCTCGGTGGGAATCAGCCTGCCGTTGTCGAAATGGAAGACGAAGATCCGGTCCAGGCCCTTGTCCGGTACCAAAACGAACCGCCCGCTGGGATCGAACAGATTGAAATGCGGTTTGGCGAATGGCTGCTCGATCCGGTGCGGGCCGCTGGGACCGTGCAAGGCCAGCAGTTGCACCAGCGCGCCGAGAGCGCCATCGGGCTCGATCGCCAGTACGGCCAGGGTGCCGCTGAGGTGGTTGGACACCACCAGGAAGCGCTCACTGGGGTCCAGGGCCAGGTGCACCGGGTTGTTGCCCTCACAGCTTTGGCGATTGAGGAAGGTCAGCTGGCCGCTGGCCTTGTCGACGCTGAAGGCACTGACTTCGCTGCGGTCGCCGTGGACGCAATAGAGACGATCGCCGGCGCGGTTGAGGGCGAGGAAGGACGGGTTGACCAGGTCCTTGACGACCTGCACACGCTCAAGGCGGCCCTGGTCCGGATCGACGGCGAAGACGCTGATGCCGTCGCCGCGGGCGTTGCGTTCGCGGGTGGTGCGCGAGCCGATGTAGGCAAACATGGGGTTACTCCGGAATCTTTGTTGTTCTTCAAGCCAGCCCACAGGACCTGGGCCTCACACAGTTGCTGTGGGAGCGGGTTCACCCGCGATTGCGATGGTGAAAACACTGACGTAATCGCGGGTAAACCCGCTCCCACACAATCCCCGCAAACCAATACGTCACGCGTCGATGAACTTGGTCCTGGCCACGACCTTGCGGATCACATAGGGCAGCACCCCGCCATTGCGCAGGTAGCGCACCTCCTGCAGCGAATCGATCCGCACCCCGACCTGTACCTCGTTCCGCTCGCCATCGGCCCGGCGAATCACCAGTAACACCGGGTTGTCGCCGACCCGCAGATCATCGAGCCCGACAAAATCCAGCGCTTCGCTGCCGTCCAGCTTCAGGTCGTCCACCGACTGCCCGTCCTTGAACTGCAACGGGATCACGCCCATGCCGATCAGGTTGCTGCGGTGGATCCGCTCGATACTGCGCGCCACCACCGCCTTGACCCCGAGCAGCGCCTGGGCCTTGGCCGCCCAGTCGCGGCTGGAGCCGGCGCCGTAATTGATCCCGGCGAACACGACCAGTGGCGTGCCGGCGTAGCTCCTGGCCGCTTCGTACAACGGCAGCACATCGGTGCCGTCCGCCGTGCGCGCCCAGGCGCCCTGCCCCGGCTGCTCGGCCAGCAGGCGGTTGTGCACGGATTTATTGGTGAATGCGCCGCGCAACATGACCTCGTGGTTGCTGCGCCGGGTGGAGTACTGGTTGAGGTCCCGAGGATCCTCGCCACGCGCCAGCAGCCATTGTCCGGCCAGGCTATCGGCCGGAATCGCCCCGGCCGGGGAAATGTGGTCGGTGGTGACGTTGTCGCCCAGTACCATCAGGGTCCGCGCGCCGGAAATCGCCAGGCTGTCCCGTGCCTGGGGCTGGATATCGGCGAGGTATTTCGGGCGGCGCAGGTAGGTGGATTGCGGACTCCAGGGGAACTGCACGCTGCCCTCGGCGGACAGCGCCTGCCAATGATGAGTACCGTCCCAGACCGTGGCCAGGCGCTGCCGGAAATACTCCGGCCGCACCACCCGGGCCACTTGTTCAGCGACCTCGGCGTCCGCCGGCATCAGGTCATGCAGATAGACCGGCCGGCCTTGAGCATCGTGGCCCAGGGCATCGCGGGTCAGGTCGATATCGATGCGCCCGGCGATAGCGTAGGCCACGCACAGTGCTGGCGAGGCCAGGTAACCGGCAGGCACCTTCGGGTTGACCCGGCCTTCGAAATTGCGGTTGCCGGAGAGCACCACCACGCCCTTCAAACCTTGCTCGGCGAAGCCCTCGACATGCGCTTCGAGCTTGCCGGAGTTGCCGATGCAGGTCATGCAGCCAAAACCGGCAAGGTCGAAACCAAGGGCCGAGAAGTCGTCCAGCAAGCCGGCCTCGGCCAGGTAGTCGGCGACCACCCGCGAGCCTGGCGACAGCGACGTCTTCACCCACGGCTTGCGTTGCAGCCCCCATTCACGGGCACGGCGAGCCAGCAGGCCGGCCTGGATCATCAGCGACGGATTGGCCGTGTTGGTGCAGCTGGTGATTGCCGACATCACCACGGCGCCATGGCTGATGGACTCGCCGAAGGACGGTTCGAAGAACGCCTGGGCAGCGGGACCTGCAATCAGCCCTTCGCCGCCCAGCACTTCCTCGCTGAACGAAGAGCCGGCAGCGGAAAGCGGCTGGCGCTGGTGCGGCTGGTGCGGCCCGGCCACGCTCGGTTCCAGGCTGGCGAGATCCAGTTCGATCAGTTCGTCGAACTGCGGCTCCGGCAGATCGTCCCGGCGCCATAGCGGCTGGGCCTTCATGTAGGCCGCCACTTGCTGGCGCAGTTGCGGCGAACGGCCGCTCAATTCCAGGTAGCTCAGGGTCTCGTCGTCGAACGGGAAGAACACCACGGTGGCGCCATATTCCGGCGCCATGTTCGACACGGTGCCGCGCGCGGCCCAGCCCAGGGTGGACAGGCCGGGCCCGGTGAACTCGACGAACTTGCCGACCATCGGGCGCCTGCGCAGGATCTCGGCCACATGCAGGGCCAGGTCGGTGGCGGTGACACCCGGGCGCAAGGCGTTGACCACACGGATACCGACCACATCGGGAAAGCTGATCGGCACCGGCTCGCCGACCATCGCCGCCTGTCCTTCCAAGCCGCCAACACCCCAGCCGAGCACACCGATGGCATTGATCATCGGGGTATGGCTGTCGGTGGCGACCATGTCGTCCGGGTGCAGCAGGCGCCGGCCATCGGCGCTGCGGCCTTCCCAGACCACCCTGGCCAGCGCCTCCATGTTCATCTGGTGGATGATGCCGGTGCCGGGAGGGATCACTGCGAAATTGTCGAGGCTTTTCTGTGCCCACTTGATAAAGCGGTAACGCTCGCCGTTGCGGCGAAAGTCGATATCGAGGTTCTGCTCCACCGCATCGGCCTCGGCATAGCGCTCGACGATCACCGAGTGATCGATGGTCAGCACCGCCGGGATCAGCGGGTTCATCGCTTGCGGGTCGCCCCCCAGCTCGGCGACCACGTCGCGCATCCCGGCGAAGTCGGCCAGCGCTGGCAGGCAGGTGGTGTCGTGGAACATCAAGCGGTTGGGCTGGAACGGCACTTCGCAGGTCGGGCCCCGGCCGGTGGCACGGGCCAGCACCGAGGGCAATGCCTCGGGCGAGCAGCGGGCGACGTTCTCCAGGAGGATGCGGATCGAGTACGGCAGGCGCTCGACCTGCGCGGCATCCAGCAGCTTGTGCAGGTCGACGTAGGCAAACTCCTGCTGCTCGATCATCAGGGTGGAAAGAAGGTCGCGGGCTGTTTCGGTCATGCTGCTCATCGCTCGGCTTTTTATAAGGGTCACGGACCGGACCAGGCCGGGCGCCGTTGATGGGGCCGATACTAGGAGCAGGCAGGCGGGATGAAAATTGATCGATTGCCACAGAAGCGTTCTCCGATGGAGAACGCTCGAGTGGGTCAGTCCTCGCCGAGTTTCAGATGGTCGATAAAGGTCTTGAGGGTGGCCGAGGCCGCATCGTATTTACGCAAGACCAGCACCAGCGAGCGTTGCGCCCAGTCTTCGGCCAGGGGCACGGCCTTGAGCGAATGGCTGCGCTGGTACTGCATGACCACGCTGCGCGGCAGGACGGCCACGCCCAGGCCCGCCGAAACCAGGCGGCACATGCAGTCGAAGCTGCTAATACGGATGCGCAGGCGCAAGGCCAGGCCGAGCTTTTCCGCCTCGCTGGTCAGCAGCATGTGCACCGAGCTTTCCAGATGCGGGCCGACGAACTCGTGCTCCAGGGCATCGCGAAACGGCACCGACCTGCGCTGGGCCAGGACGTGGCCAGCGGGGACCACCAGGGTCAGCTGGTCGTTACGGTACGGCAGGGTTTCGAGCCCCTGGGCAGCGGTCTGCGCAGCGATGATACCGAGGTCGGCGCGACCGTCGGCCACCGCCCGCACCACTGCCGAACCGACCCGCTCCTCGATATCGAACTTGATCTGCGGGTACAGCTCGGCAAAGCCGGCCACGTCCTGGGGCAGGAACTGCGAGAGCGCCGAAGTAATGGCATGGATGCGGATATGCCCCTTCACCCCGCTGGCGTAGTCGCCCAGTTCGGTGTCCAGTTGGGCCAGGGTCTGCTTGAGCTGGCGCGCATAGAACAGCAACGACTGCCCCGCCGGGGTCAGCTCGACGCCGCGGGCATTGCGGATCAGCAAGGGCGAGCCGATCTGCGCCTCCAGTTCGCTGATGCGCTTGCTGATGGCCGAGACGGCCAGGTGCCTGATCCGCGCGGCGCGGGTCAGGTTACGTTCCTGGGCGACGGTGATGAACAGGTCGAGGCTGGTCAGGTCGTAGCGCATGGGCGATTGCTCCATCGGCCAGAAAGGGCGCTGATTCTAGGGGAATCGTGCAGGCTGCTCAATTTGCAGGGCCTATTGCATCCGTGCAATCAACATTGACCCGGTTGCAGGTTTCATGATGGCGCACTCAGGGCGTAGGCTGGATTTCCGCTCATTTTCAGGACGAACCCCATGGCCGAAAAACACCACCACTACGCCGTCACCGTTACCTGGATCGGCAACCAGGGCGCGGGAACCGCGTCCTACCGTGGCTACAGCCGTAAACATCTGCTCCAGGCGGAGGGCAAGCCGGCGATCGAAGGCTCGTCGGACCCGGTCTTCCGCGGCGATCCAGCGCGCTGGAATCCGGAGGAGTTGTTGCTGGCCTCGCTTTCCGCCTGCCACAAGCTGTGGTACCTGGGGCTGTGCGCCGAGGCCGGGATCGTGGTCCAGGCCTATGAAGATCGCGCCGAAGGCGAGATGGTCGAAGAAGCCAACGGTGCCGGGCAATTCACCTCCGTGACCCTGAAACCGAAGGTGACCCTGGCACCCGGCACGGACCTGGAGCAGGCACGCTCGCTGCATCGACTGGCGCATCAGAAGTGCTTCATTGCGCGGTCGGTGAATTTTCCGGTGGAGCATGAGGTGGAGCTGATACTGCAACCATCGTGAGGCCCTGTGGGAGCTGGCTTGCCAGCGATGAGGCCGGTCTGGGCAATGATGTTGTCGGATAGGGCCAAATCGCTGGCAAGCCAGCTCCCACAGGATCCATGGCAGCCTCACCTCCTCCAGCGACTTCCACAAACTGCGCAATGTCGGATCATTGCGAGGGGTTTGCGCTGGAAACCTAGGCAGCAAACACGATCCCGCAACGCGCTGCAGCATTGCGGATATGTTCCTGCATGGCCTTCTGCGCTGCAGCGGGCGCGTGCCGGGCCAGGGCGCGGAGGATCTTGCGATGCTCCTGCCAGGTCTCCATAGCCCGCTCCGGGCGAATGAACGGCAGTTTCTGGCTTTCGACGAAGATCGCTTCACTGCTGGTGACGATATGCAGCATCGCCAGGTTGCCGCCGGCCTCCAGCAGACGGCGGTGGAAGGCGAAATCCAGCTGCGCCGCCGCCTCGAAATTGCCCGCCCGCAGTTCCACGCGCATGGCCTCGACATTCACCTCAAGGGCATCGAGGTCATCGGCGGTCAGGGCATTGGCGGCCTGGCCGGCGGCGAAGCCTTCCAGCACGTAGCGCAACTGGAAGGTATCCGCCGCACCGATCTGGGCGGCGAAAGGCCAGGCGAACCAGGGTGATTCACTAGCCGGCAGCGGCTTCGCCGCCTGCACGAACACGCCCTTGCCCGGCTGCACGCTGACCACGCCCAGCGCGCTCAGGGACGATAGCGCTTCGCGCAGTGACGCCCGGCTGACACCCAATCGCTCCGCCAGGTCGCGCTGCGATGGCAGGGCATCGCCAGCCTGGAATCCGCCTTCGCGGATCAGCTGCTGGATAGCCTGCACGGCCTGCTCCGGGACGGCGCTGCGGGTGGGGGTTTCGAACATGTGTTCAGACCAGTCGGAACGGAAGATGCGCTGTTTTACGTCCTTTCCCACCTGCTGCGCAAGTTTCGCTCCATCCTGGCGCAGGCCCGTGGCGCCTGCCTTTTCTCGGGGCATGCGATGCCGAAAAGACCCGCAACTGTTCAGACCAGTAATACCGCACAACACCTGCTTTCCAGCCCGTTTCCATGGTTTCCCCGCAGGCTGGCACGGCGGCTGCAATAGCCGGAAACACACCTTTCCGCTGCGAGGCACCGACCATGATTTCCTTCCGCAAACTCCTGCTTGCCACTCTGCTCTGCGGCAGCGCCCTCGGCGCCCAGGCCGATGTGCTCGGCGACATCACCCAGCGCGGCGTGCTCAAGGTCGCCGTGCCCCAGGACTTCCCGCCGTTCGGCTCGGTCGGCCCCGACCTCAAGCCACGCGGCCTGGATATCGACACCGCGCAACTGCTGGCCGACAAGCTCGGGGTGAAGCTGGCCCTGACCCCGGTCAACAGCACCAACCGCATTCCCTTCCTCACCACCGGCAAGGTCGACCTGGTGATCTCGAGCCTGGGCAAGAACCCCGAGCGCGAGAAGGTGGTGGACTTCTCCCTGCCCTACGCGCCCTTCTACCTCGGCGTGTTCGGCCCCGAAGACAGCAGCATCGATAAGGTCGAGGCCCTGGCCGGCAAGACCATCAGCGTGACCCGCGGCGCCATCGAGGACATGGAGCTCAGCGCCGTGGCCCCACAGGGCGCCACCATCAAGCGCTTCGAGGACAACAACTCGACCATCGCCGCCTACCTGTCCGGCCAGGTCGATCTGATTGCCAGCGGCAGCGTGGTGATGGCAGCGATCGCCGAAAAGAATCCGAAGAAGGTGCCGGTGCTCAAGGTCAAGCTCAAGGACTCGCCGGTGTACGTCGGCATGAGCAAGGAGCAGCCGGCGCTGCGCGACAAGGTCAACGCGATCCTCACCGAAGCCCGCAACGATGGCAGCCTCAACGCCAACGCCGAGAAATGGCTGAAGCAACCGCTGCCCGCCGACTTCCAGTGAGCCCTTGCGCATGGCCTATCAATTCGATTTCGCTGCAGTGCTGGCCCAGGGTGACCTGCTGCTCAAGGGTGCGCTGTTCACCCTCGAGCTGACCCTGATCGGCACCGTGGCCGGCGTGGCCGTGGGCATCCTTGGCGCGGTGGTCCGCGCCTGGCAACTGCGTCCGTTCAACTGGGTGTTCGCGGCGTACGTGGAACTGATCCGCAACACACCCTTCATCGTCCAGCTGTTCTTCATCTTCTTCGGCCTGCCGGCCCTGGGCCTGCGCATGACGGAATGGCAGGCCGCGGTGCTGGCCATGATCATCAACCTGGGCGCCTATTCCACCGAGATCATCCGCGCCGGCATCCAGGCGATACCGCGGGGTCAGCTGGAAGCCGCGGCGGCCCTGGCCCTGAGCCGGGTCGAGACCTTCCGCCACGTGATCCTGCGCCCTGCCCTGGCGCGGGTCTGGCCGGCACTGTCGAGCCAGATCGTGATCGTCATGCTGGGTTCAGCGGTGTGCTCGCAGATTGCGACCGAAGAGTTGTCGTTCGCCGCCAACTTCATCCAGTCACGCAACTTCCGCGCCTTCGAAACCTACCTGCTGACCACCCTGGTGTACCTGCTGATGGCCATCGCCGTGCGCCAGGTGCTCAACCTACTGGGCCGGCGCCTGATCCTGAGGAGAGGCTGATGGAATTCACCTTGTGGGACATCGTCCGCAACCTGCTGGTCGGCCTGCAGTGGACCCTGCTGCTGTCGCTGGTGGCCTTCGTCTGCGGCGGCCTGGGCGGTTTGCTGATGCTGCTGGCACGAATCTCGGAAAATGCCAGCCTGCGCGTGCTTGCCCGCTGCTATATCGAGCTGTTCCAGGGCACGCCACTGCTGATGCAACTGTTCATGGTGTTCTTCGGCATTGCCCTGTTCGGCATCGACGTCTCGGCCTGGATGGCGGCGGCAGTGGCCTTGACCCTGTTCACCAGCGCTTTCCTCGCCGAGATCTGGCGCGGCTGCGTCGAGTCGATCCCGCGCGGGCAATGGGAGGCCGGCTCGAGCCTGGCGCTGAACCGCTACGAGCAACTGCGCCATGTGATCCTGCCGCAAGCCCTGCGTATCGCCGTGGCGCCGACCGTCGGCTTTTCGGTGCAGGTGGTCAAGGGCACCGCGGTGACCTCGATCATCGGTTTCACCGAGCTGACCAAGACCGGCGGCATGCTGGCCAATGCCACGTTCGAACCCTTCCTGATCTACGGCCTGGTTGCCCTGGGCTATTTCATCCTGTGTTTTCCATTGTCCCTGGGTGCGCGTTACCTGGAGAGGAGGCTGCATGCCGCTGGTTAGAGTGTCCGCGTTGCACAAATACTACGGGGACAACCATGTCCTCAAGGGTGTCGACCTGAGCATCGAGCAAGGCGAGGTGGTGGCGATCATCGGCCGCAGCGGCTCGGGCAAGAGCACCTTGCTGCGCACCCTTAACGGCCTCGAGTCGATCAATGACGGGGTGATCGAGGTGGACGGCGAGTACCTCGACGCCGCCCGTGCCGACCTGCGGTCGTTGCGACAGAAGGTCGGGATGATCTTCCAGCAGTTCAACCTGTTCCCGCACCTGAGCATCGGCGAGAACGTCATGCTCGCCCCGCAACTGGTGAAGAAGACGCCCAAGGCCGAAGCCCGCGAGCTGGCGCAGCGCATGCTCGACCGGGTCGGCCTGGGCAACCGTTTCGACGCCTTCCCCGACCAGCTTTCCGGTGGCCAGCAGCAGCGGGTGGCCATCGCCCGGGCCCTGGCGATGTCGCCGAAAGTGCTGTTGTGCGATGAAATCACCTCGGCGCTGGACCCGGAGCTGGTCAACGAAGTGCTGGCGGTGGTCCGCGAACTGGCGCGGGAAGGCATGACCCTGGTGATGGTCACCCACGAAATGCGCTTTGCCCGTGAGGTCGGCGACAAGCTGGTGTTCATGCACCAGGGCAAGCTGCATGAGATGGGCGATCCGAAGGTACTGTTCGACGCACCGCAAACGCCGGAGCTGGCGAATTTCATCGGGAGTGTTGCCTGAACACACCCTGTGGGAGCTGGCTTGCCAGCGATGAGGCCAGCTTGAGCAATGATGGTGTCAGGTCAGGCCCAACTTCTGGCAAGCCAGTGCCCACAAGGTTAGCGGCGGTCCTCAGGCCAGGTGGTGAGGACCTCGAACCCATCATTGGTCACCACCACCATATGCTCCCATTGCGCCGACAATGAATTGTCCCTGGTGACCACCGTCCACTGGTCCGCCAGGGTCTGGGTCTGGCGCTTGCCATAGTTGAGCATCGGCTCGATGGTGAAGATCATCCCTTCCTTCAGGCGCATGCCATAGCCACGCTGGCCGAAATGCAGGATCTGCGGTTCGCCATGGTAGACCTGCCCGATGCCATGTCCGCAGTATTCGCGGACCACGCTGAATCCGGCGCCCTCGCCCACCGACTGGATGGCGTGGCCGATATCGCCCAGGGTCGCCCCCGGCCGCACCACGCGAATCCCCGCCCACATGGCCTCGAAGGTCACGTCGATCAAGCGCTGGGCTTCGGCACTGACCTTGCCCACGGTGTACATGCGGCTGGTATCGCCATACCAGCCGTCCTTGATCACTGCCGTGTCGATATTGACGATGTCACCTTCGTTGAGCACCCGTGCCGACGGAATGCCGTGGCACACCACCTCGTTGACCGAGACGCAGAGGGTCTTGGGGAAACCGTGGTAGCCGACGTTGGCCGGGATGGCCTTCTGCACGTTGACGATGTAGTCGTGGCAGATGCGGTCCAGCTCATCGGTGCTGACCCCGGGCTGGACATGCGGCTTGATCATCGCCAGCACATCGGCGGCCAGTTCGGCGGCGATGCGCGAGCGGGCGACCTGCTCGGGGGTATGCAGGGTGATGTTTCTCAATGCTGGGCCTCCAGGACACGTGGGTTCGAGGCGCCGTCGAGGGCGCAGACCTGCCTGATATCGAGGCCGCCCTGCTGTTCGGCCTGGATCAGCAGACGGCAGATTTCGTTGTGGTTCAGGTCGGGATGCAGCTCGGCGAGCATGCCGATGCGCATCCAGTGTTCGGCCTGGGCATTGATCGAGCGACTCAGGGCACTACTGGCGACGCGAAGGCTCTCATGCATGCTTTCAGAGATCTTTACGATACCCATGGACATTTCCTATATGAAACGCAGACGAATCGTATACTACCCGAAAATTTGCGCTGGGTAACATTTCCCGCTTGAAGCCCTGTACGGCGCTTCGCTGGAAAAGCACAGTTTCGCGCTTACGCTTTATCGATAGCCCGGTCACGCATCTGCTCAAGGAAGTTCAAGTGCCATCGATCTACCAGCTCAAACCCCGCTTCCAGGCGCTGTTGCGCCCGGGTGTCAGCCGCCTCCATGAGCGCGGCGTCACCGCCAACCAGGTGACCCTCGTCGCCGCCCTGGTCTCCGTACTGCTCGGCGTGCTGCTGGCCTGGGGCGCTTCCCATGCGTGGCTGTTCGCCCTGCTGCCGCTATGGATGCTACTGCGCATGGCGCTCAACGCCGTGGACGGCATGCTCGCCCGGGAGTTCGGCCAGCAATCGCGCCTGGGCGCCTACCTCAACGAACTCTGCGACGTCATTGCCGATACCGCGCTGTACCTGCCCTTCGCCCTGCTGCCCGGGGTCTGGCCGCTGCTGGTGGTACTGGTGGCGGTGGCCGCGCTGGTCAGCGAATACGCCGGGGTCATGGGTCCGCTGGCCGGGGCGTCGCGACGCTACGACGGCCCCATGGGCAAGAGCGACCGTGCCTTCGTCTTCGGTGCCCTGGGCCTGGCAGTGGCCTTCGCCATCCCGGCTGCCTGGGTCAACGGCGTGCTGCTGGTGGTCCTCCTGTTGTGCCTGTTCACCCTCTATAACCGGGTTCGCCAAGGTCTGGCAGAAACCCGCGAATTCCCTGCTGGATAAGGATATGTCCCATGCGCCAGGCGCACTCATCGCATTTCACCACCCACGACGGCGTCGAACTGTTCTACCGCCACTGGCCGGCGCAACGCGAGCCGGGGCAGGCCAGGAAGGCCGTGGTCATGTTCCATCGCGGCCATGAACACGGCGGCCGCATGGCTCACCTGGTAGACGAACTGGACCTGCCCGACCACGACTTCTTCGCCTGGGACGCCCGCGGCCACGGCCAGTCCCCGGGTACCCGCGGCGACAGCCCGGGCTTCGCCCACAGCGTGCGCGACGTGCAGACCTTCATTTACCATATCGGCGACCAGCACGGGATTCCCGAAACGGATATCGCCGTTCTCGCCCAAAGCGTCGGCGCCGTGCTGGTGGCGACCTGGGCCCATGACTACGCGCCCAAGGTGCGCTGCCTGGTGCTGGCCTCGCCGGCCTTCGATATCAAGCTGTACGTGCCCTTCGCCCGCCCCGGTCTCAAGGCCCTGCGCGCCTGGCGCGGCAATTTCTTCGTCAACAGCTACGTCAAGCCGCAGTTGCTTACCCATGATCCGGAGCGGGTGCTGAGCTACCGCAGCGATCCGCTGATCACCCGGCCGATCTCGGTGAACATGCTGCTTGGCCTGTACGATGCTGCAGACCGGGTGGTGGCCGACGCCCAGGCGATCCAGATCCCCACGCAACTGCTGATTTCCGGGGCCGACGTGGTGGTCCGGCGCAAGCCGCAGGAAGATTTCTTCGAGCGCCTTGGCACCCTGCACAAGGAAAAGCACATCCTCCCCGGCTTCTTCCACGACACCCTCGGCGAGCGCGATCGCGGCCATGCCCTGGCACGGATCCGGCGTTTCGTCCGCCAGTGTTTCCAGCAGCCCGCGCAGCGCCCGAGCCTGCTCGACGCCGACAGGCAGGGCGCCAGTTGCGCCGAGGCCGAGAGCCTGGCTGCGCCGTTGCCGAAATACTCGCTGCGCAACCTCTACTGGCAGGCCACCCGCGCCTCGCTGCGCCTGGGCAAGGGGCTGTCCGAGGGCATCAAGCTGGGCTTCGACACCGGTTTCGATTCCGGCAGCACCCTCGACTACGTTTACCGTAACCAGCCCGCCGGCAAGGGCAACTTCGGCCAGTTGGTGGACCGCAACTACCTCGACGCCATCGGCTGGCGCGGCATCCGCCAGCGCAAGCTGCATGCCGAGGAACTGCTGCGCCTGGCCATCGCCCGCCTGCGCGAACAAGGGCGGGCGGTGCATATCGTCGATATCGCCGCCGGCCACGGGCGCTACATTCTCGAAGCACTGGAAGGGCTGGAACAGCGTCCCGATTCGATCCTGCTGCGCGACTACAGCGAGCTGAACGTCAGCCAGGGCAGCGCGCTGATCGAGGAGAAAGGCCTGGGCGATATCGCCCGCTTCGTGCGTGGCGACGCCTTCGACCGGGCGTCCCTCGCCGCCCTCGATCCACGGCCGAGCGTGGCGGTGGTGTCCGGGCTGTACGAGCTGTTCCCCGACAACGACCTGATCCGCGCCTCCCTCGGCGGCCTGGCCGATGCCGTCGAAGACGGCGGCTACCTGGTCTACACCGGCCAGCCGTGGCACCCGCAATTGGAGATGATCGCCCGCGCCCTGACCAGCCATCGCGACGGTCAGCCCTGGGTCATGCGTCGGCGCAGCCAGGCGGAGATGGACCAACTGGTCGAGGCCGCCGGCTTCCGCAAGCTGGAGCAGCGCATCGATGAATGGGGCATCTTCAGCGTCAGCCTGGCCCGGCGGGTACGTTGATGCAGGTCTCGCGCGAACCGGGGCTGATCAAGCGCGGTGTGCTCTGGCTGCTGTTGCTCGGCCCGCTGTTCTTCCTCAGCTATGGCCTGAGCAACAGCTTCACCGCCGGGCGCAACGACGTCGGCACGCTGGTCTTCGACTGGGAACGCCACATTCCCCTGTGGTCGTGGAGCATCGTGCCCTACTGGTCCATCGACCTGCTCTACGGCCTGTCCTTCCTGCTCCCGCGCAATCGCCGGGAAATGGACCTGCACGCGCTGCGCCTGCTCAGCGCCCAACTGATCTGCATCGCCTGCTTCCTGCTCTGGCCGCTGCGCTTCACCTTCGAGCGCCCGGAACTCGCTGGCGCATTCGGCTGGCTGTTCGATGTGCTGATGGGCTTCGACAAGCCTTACAACCAGGCGCCATCCCTGCATATCGCCCTGCTGGTGATCATCTGGGCGATGTTCGCCCGGCATACCCGCGGGGCTTGGCTACGTGGCCTGATGCATGCCTGGATGGCGCTGATCGGGCTGTCGGTACTGACCACCTGGCAACACCATTTCATCGACCTCCCCACGGGTGCCCTGGCCGGTTTCCTGTGCCTGTGGCTGTGGCCCCGGGAAGGCGAGCTGCCATTGCGCCTGGCGCGCCTGCAATCGTCGCGACGGCGTCTCGGCCTGGCCCTGCGCTACGGCCTGGGGGCCGGACTGCTCGCAGCGCTGGCCTTCACCTTGAAAGGCTTCTGGCTCTGGCTGTTGTGGCCCGGCATTGCGCTGCTGATGGTGGCGCTGAACTACGCCGTGTTCGGCGCTGCCGGCTTCCAGAAAGGGGCCGATGGCAACCTGTCCTGCGCGGTACGCTGGCTGCTGGCACCCTATCTGGCGGCAGCCTGGATCAATTCACGCCTGTGGACCCGCCGTCACCCGCAGGCCGATGAGGTCTGCGCCGGCGTCTGGCTCGGTCGCCTGCCCGCCCGGGGCGAGGCCACGGCCTTCTCCGGGATAGTCGATCTGTGTGCCGAACTGCCGATGACGCCCGACCCTGGCCAGCACTATCGCAGCCTGCCCAGCCTGGACCTGGTGGTAGCGGACGCCGCGCTGTGCCGTGAGGCCGCAGCGACCATCGAAGCCTTGCGCGTCCATGGCCCGCTGCTGGTCTGCTGTGCCCTGGGCTACTCGCGCAGCGCCAGCGCGGTGGCGGCCTGGCTGGTACTCAGCGGCCGCTGCGCGGATATCGACGCGGCCGAGGCGCTGATCCGCCAGGCCCGGCCCGGCGTGGTGCTGTACCCGGCCCACCGCCGCGTGCTGGAACGCTTGCACCCGGGAGCCTGTCCATGAGCGAAGAACCGCAACTGGCCCTGACTGCGCGCTTGCTGGAGCGCGGTCGGCAGATCGAAAGGCTGTCCGACGGCATCAGCCTGCTGGCCCTGGGTTTCGGCCTGGCGCCGCTGCTGCTGGCGCCCCGTCATCCCGGCCTGACCAGCACGCTATGTGCCTTGCTGCTGATCCTTGGGCTGGCGCAGAAGTACCATGCCCTGCGCGTGGCCCTGGATGCCGAATTGATCGGCGCCCTGGCCAACGATGCCGGACGCTTGGGCAGCCGCACCCGGGCCCTCGACCAGGCCCTGTACGAACTGGGCCTGAAACGCGGCGTGGCCGAGCGCGACTGGCTGGCCCGTTGTCGCGGCGCCTTGCGTCTGTTGCGCCGGCAAGGCATCTGTTTCGCTGTACAAGTGTCATTGGCGTTGTCGGGGCTGCTGATCCTGCCCTGGCTTCCACCGGCTGCATAAAGGACGCACCCATGCTCGCTACATTCACCGCCTTCCTCATCACTTCCTTCGCCCGCCTGGTCACCGGGGCCCGTGCCCTGTGGCTGGGCTGCAGCCCGCTGCCGATCCAGCGCCTGTATTTCGCCAACCACAGCAGCCACGGCGACTTCGTGCTGATCTGGGCTTCCTTGCCGGAAACCCTGCGCCGCCGCACCCGCCCGGTGGCCGGGGCCGATTACTGGCTCAAGCCCGGGATCCGCAGTTTCCTGATCCGCAAGGTGTTCAACGGCGTGCTGCTGGACCGTCAGCGCAGCGAGCCCGAGGCCGATCCGCTGCTGCCCGTGAAAGAGGCCCTGGCCCAGGGTGATTCGCTGATCTTCTTCCCGGAAGGCACGCGCAATCTCGGCGACGAGCCCTTGCTGCCGTTCAAGAGCGGGCTGTTCCACCTGGCCCGGGCGCAACCGGACATCGAACTGGTACCGGTGTGGATCGCCAACCTCAACCGGGTCATGCCCAAGGGGCGCACCCTGCCCCTGCCGCTGCTGTGCACCCTGAGCTTCGGCGAGCCGCTGCAACTGCAGGCCGACGAGAGCAAGCAGGCCTTTATCGAACGCGCCAGCCATGCCCTGCTGGCCCTGGCCCCGAAGGAGGTCTGACATGCACGCTTCCGCCTGGCCACTGTTCGCCGGCATCGGCGCCCTGCTCCTGCTTGCCAGCCTGATCGGCCGCGCCTTGAAATGGCGCGCCGGCCCCGGCCCACACGTGGTGATCGATAACTTGAATGCACGTATCGACGCCTGGTGGGTGATGGTCCTGGTCATCGGGCTGGCGTTCATCTTCGGCAAGACCGGGGTGATCGTGCTGTTCTACCTGGTGTCGTTCTACGCATTGCGCGAATTCATCACCCTCACCCCGACCCGGCGCAGCGACTATCCGGCGCTGGTGCTGGCGTTCTACGTGGCGCTGCCGGTGCAGTACCTGCTGATCGGCTTCGACTGGTACGGGCTGTTCAGCATCTTCATTCCGGTGTACCTGTTCTTGTTGTTGCCGATCCTGGCCAGCTTCGGCGGCGATACCACGCGTTTTCTCGAACGCGCGTCCAAGGTGCAGTGGGGGCTGATGATAGCGGTCTACTGCCTGTCCTCGGTGCCGGCACTGATGACCCTGGACATCCCCGGCTTCGAGGGGCGCAACCTGCTGCTGATCGCCTGGCTGATCCTCGTGGTGCAGATCAGCGACGTGTTGCAGTACGTCTGCGGCAAGTTGTTCGGCAAGCGCAAGGTCGCACCGTCGCTCTCCCCGTCCAAGACCCTGGAAGGCCTGGTCGGCGGCGTGGCCCTGGCCACCCTGGTCGGCGCCGCGCTGTACTGGATCACGCCGTTCAGCCCCTGGCAGGCGGCGCTGATGGCCCTGGTGGTGAATATCATGGGCTTCTTCGGCGGCCTGGTGATGTCGGCGATCAAGCGCGACCGCGGGGTCAAGGACTGGGGCCACATGATCGAGGGCCACGGCGGCATGCTCGACCGGATGGACTCCGTGTGCTTTGCGGCGCCGATCTTCTTCCATTTCGTCCGGTATTGGTGGGCATAAGCGGCCTGCCACTGGTGGCCCCCAGCCACCCGTGGCAAGCTGGGTCAAGTGCTTGGCAGAGGAAGGCAAGCGGTGACGCGGGTGACCGTGTCCAATGGGCAGCCCGCATTTCCCGAGTCCGGGACGGGCCACAAGAGCCAGCCACTGGCCGATGGTGCCTGCGTGCCAACGTCCGATAATCGCCGCGCCCCGCCAGGAGGGCGTCTGCCACCAGGAGTACCGTCATGGGCAAACTTGCTCTGGCTGCCAAGATCACCCACGTTCCGTCCATGTATCTTTCCGAGCTGCCCGGCCCACGCCAGGGGTATCGCCAGGCCGCGATCGATGGCCACAAGGAGATTTCCCGGCGCTGCCGCGAACTGGGGGTCGACACCCTGGTGGTGTTCGACACCCACTGGCTGGTCAACGCCAACTACCACATCAACTGCAGCCCGCACTTCAAGGGCACCTACACCAGCAACGAGCTGCCGCACTTCATCGCCAACATGGACTACGAAGTGCCGGGCAATGCCTTGCTGGGCAAGCTGATGGCCGCCGAGGCCAACCGCCTCGGCGTCGAGACCATGGCCCACGACGCCACCAGCCTCGGCCCGGAATACGGCACCTTGGTGCCGATGCGCTACATGAACGAAGACCAGCACTTCAAGGTCGTCTCGGTTTCCGCCCTGTGCACCTCGCATTACCTCAACGACAGTGCACGCCTGGGCTGGGCCCTGCGCAAGGCGGTGGAGGATCACTACGAGGGGACCGTCGCCTTCCTCGCCAGCGGTTCGCTGTCGCACCGTTTCGCCCAGAACGGCCAGGCCCCGGAATTCGCCGACAAGGTCTGGAGCCCGTTCCTGGAAACCCTCGACCACCGCGTGGTGCAAATGTGGGAAAACGCCGAGTGGGACGACTTCTGCACCATGCTTCCGGAATATGCGGTCAAGGGCCATGGCGAAGGTTTCATGCATGACACCGCCATGCTTCTCGGCGCCCTGGGCTGGTCGAAGTACGATGGCAAGGTCGAGGTGGTCACGCCTTACTTCGGTTCGTCGGCGACCGGGCAGATCAATGCGATCTTCCCGGTGACCCCGCAGGATGGCTCGGCGATTCCGGCGGCGCAGGCGTCTTCGGGGCAATTGGCAGCGTTTGGCCGGTTGTAATCCAGATCCAAGGGCCTCATCGCCGGCAACGCCGGCTCCCACAAGGTTCGGTGTCATGCCCGGATTCAGTGGCTCAGAACCCTGTGGGAGCCGGCGTTGCCGGCGATGAGGCCATCAAATCCAAAAGATCCTCTCCGGCAAGATCTCCACTTCTCTTGGCAGCCCCGATCAAATCCCCCGGCAACCTGAGTCAAGCACCTACCGACCGTTAGGCATTTAATGCAAAGTGTAACAAGCGCCACGGTCGCCCCTGCCCAACTCCAATTATTCAGGCCGCCCCATGATCAACGTCGAAACGCCCACCTACTACTCCGCCACCAAGAAGTACAACCTCGCCTTTCCCACCCTGGAAGCCGATATCGAAGCCGACGTGGTGGTGATCGGCGGTGGTTTCTCCGGCATCAACACCGCCCTGGAACTGGCCGAGAAAGGCATCACCAATATCGTGGTGCTGGAAGCGCGCTACCTGGGCTTCGGCGGCACCGGGCGCAATGGCGGGCAGATCATGGCCGGCATCGGCCACGACCTCGAGAAAATCCGCAGCAGCGTCGGCGAACAAGGCCTGCAGCAGATCTTCGAAATCAGCGAGCTGGGCGCCGGGATCATCAAGGAGCGAATCGCCCGGTACAACATCGATGCCGACTTTCGCCATGGCTACGGCTACATGGGTTTCAACGCCCGGCAGGCCCGCACCCTGCGCAACTGGGAGCAGGAGTTCAAGAAGGTCAATACCAAGGATGAAATCCGCTTCCTCGGCGGTTCCGAGGTCAAGCAGATCATTGGCTCCGACGCCTACAGCAGCGCCCTGCTGCACATGGGTGGCGGCCACGTGCATTCGCTCAACCTGCTGCTCGGCGAAGCCCAGGCCCTGGTGAGCCACGGCGTGCGCATCTTCGAACACAGCGCCGCCCTCGAAGTGCGCTATGGCGACACCATCACCGTGCGCACCGGCCGCGGGTCGGTGAAGGCCGCCAAGCTGCTGTGGGCCTGCGACAGCTTCCTCAACAAGCTGGAGCCGGAACTGCACAGCCGTACCATCAACACCTACGCCTTCCAGTTGATGACCGAGCCGCTTTCCGACGAGTTGATCCAGCGCATCAGCCCGATCCGCGGGGCCTACAGCGATATCCGCCCGGTCATCGACTACTACCGGGTGACCAACGAAAACCGCCTGCTGTTCGGTGCCGCGACGCCCTTCATCGAGCACATCCCCAACGACCTCAAGGCCTGGAACCGCGCCTTGATGCTGAAGATCTTCCCCTACCTCAAGGACGTGAAGATCGACCTCGCCTGGGGCGGCCCGATGGCCACCAGCGCCAACCTGTTCCCGCAGATCGGCACGCTCGGTGGTCGGCGCAATGCCTTCTATGTGCAGGGCTACTCCGGTTTCGGGGTGACCCCGAGCCATATCGTCTGCAAGATCCTCGCCGAAGGCATGGCCGAGGGCTCCAGCCGCTACGACCTGTTCAGCTCGGTGAAGCATGCGCGGATCATCGGCAAGGACCATTTCCGCCCGGCAATCCTCACGGCGGCGAAGACGCTGCACCAGTTATCCGGGTTCTTCAACGGCAGGCGTTGAAGCTCTTGGTTGTTGCTGAGGGCCTCATCGCCGGCAACGCCGGCTCCCACAGGGCCGTGCCCTGTGGGAGCTGGCTTGCCAGCGATGAGGCCCTCCAGGTTCACACCGATAGCTGATTGGTAAACTGCCCCACCGCGTTCACCACCTTCTGCGCGCCGTCCTGGATCTCGACGATCACATTGCCCGCCTGGGCCGATAGCTCCAGGCCCTGCTCGGCCCGGGCCTTGCCTTGCTCGATGATGCGCACCGCTTCCTCGGCCAGTTTCTGGTTCTGCGTGACCACATCGACGATTTCCTCGGTGGCCTTGGTGGTGCGCGACGCCAGCTGCCGCACTTCGTCGGCGACCACCGCGAATCCGCGGCCCTGCTCCCCTGCCCGGGCCGCCTCGATGGCCGCGTTGAGCGCCAGCAGGTTGGTCTGGTCGGCAATGCCGCCGATGCTCTTGACGATGCTGCCGACGATCTGCGACTGCTTGTCCAGCGCCGCGATGCCCTCCACGGCCGCCGCCATCTGCACTGCCAGGCCCTGGATCACCTCTACGGTTTCCTGGATCACCACGCTGCCGCGGCGGGCACTGTCGTCGGTGTGCTGCGAGGTGGTGAAGGCGATTTCCGCAGCCTTGGACACGGCGATTTCACGGTTGACCTGGTCGGTGATCACCGTGGCGAACTTGACGATCTTGTACAGCCGCCCATGGGCATCGGAGATCGGGTTGTAGGTCGCCTCCAGCCAGACCACCTGGCCATGGCTGTCGATGCGCTTGAAGCGGTCGGCGATGAATTCACCGCGGCGCAGCTTGTCCCAGAAGCGCTCGTACTGCGGCGAGGCGACTTCGGCAGGATCGCAGAACACCCGGTGATGCTGGCCCTTGAGGGCCGCCAGCGTATAGCCCATGCCCTGCAGGAACCGCTCGTTGGCGGTCAGCACATTGCCTTGCAGGTCGAATTCGACCACGGCGGTGGAACGCTGCAGGGCCTCGATCAGGTTCTCGCGCTCACGGGACGACTCGATGGTGCGGGTCAGGTCGTTTGCATACAGCGAGATGTAGTTGACCTGGCCGTTGCGGTCCTTGATCGGCTGGACGATGGCGCGCAACCAGGCCTCGTTGCCATTGCCGCGCTTGAGCTGCAAGGCCCCGGCCCAGTGCTCGCCGCTCTGGATCGCGCGCTTCATCAGGTTGAAGTGGTTGGTGCCCTGGGCATACTCCGGAACCAGGCCGAACAGGACCTTGCCCTCCACCGCAGCGGCGGAGTACTGCATTTCGCCGAGGAAATTGGCATTGGCCGAAAGAACCTGGCCCTGGGAGTTCAACTTGAGAAAGAGCATCTCGCGGTCGAGGCTTTCCTTGACCTGCTCGAGGGATGAAAGCCGGTCCTGTGCCTCTGCCAGTTCCTGCTTGAGCCGCCGATACGCTGGAAACATGAGGGATTACCTCCAAGAGTGCGAAAGTGTGAGCAGCTTGCCCGATCAATGCGTCAATACTTCATCATCCAGGCTTCCAGGTCGTGCGCCGGGAGCGGCTTCGACAACAGGTAGCCCTGGACGACGTGATACCCCTGGTCCTTCAGAATCCGGTACTGGCCGTGTTGCTCGACCCCTTCGGCCACGACTTTCAGGTGCAGGCTATCGCCGATGCGCATTACTGCGTCACTCAGCGCCCGGCTGGTTTCGTCCGCTTCCAGATCCAGCACGAAACTGCGATCCAGCTTCAGTTCCTGTATCGGCAGCTTGCGCAGATAACTCAAGCTCGAATAACCGGTACCGAAGTCGTCCATGGCCAGGCGGATGCCCCGGGCATTGAGCTCATGCAGGACCTTCATGGTCCCGGGATTGGTATCGAGCAGCAGGTTCTCGGTGAGTTCGAGGGTCAGGTCCGTGGCAGCCAGGCCGTGCTGGTCGAGGACGTTGCCGATCATTGCGGCCAGGTCCAGGTTATGGAAGTTGCTCGGTGACAGGTTCACCGACACCGCAGGAATGTTCAGGCCCTTGCGCCGCCATGCCGCCAGTTGCCGGCAGGCCTCGCGCAAAGCCCAGTGGCCCAGTTCGGTAATCAGCCCGCACTCCTCGGCCAGCGGGATGAAGCGCGCCGGCGAGACCACACCGAAGGTCGGGTGGGTCCAGCGAGCCAGGGCCTCGACGCCATAGACCTGGCCGTCTTCGATGGTCACCTGGGGCTGGTAATGCAGTTGCAGCGAGCCCTGCGCGATCGCCTCGCGCAACGCGCTTTCCAGGGCCTGGCGCTCCTGGGCCAGTTCGTCGAGCTCGTGGCTGAAAAAGCTGAACCGCCCGCGCCCGGCACTCTTGGCCTGGTACATGGCCATGTCGGCGCGGTGGATCAGGCTGCTCATATCGTGGCCGTCGCGCGGATACAGGCTCACGCCGATACTGGCCGAGGGCGAGAAACAGGAGCCGGCGATCCGGCACGGCTGGGAAATCGCCTGGCGGATCTCCTCGATGGTGTCGTTGACCCGCTCGCTGTCGCAATCGGGCAGCACCACCACGAACTCGTCGCCGGACAGGCGGCCGACGATATCGTTGCTATTGCGGTTGGCGCCCAGGCGCTGGGCTACCAGCTTGAGCAGTTCGTCCCCCGCCGGATGCCCCAGGGAATCGTTGATCTGCTTGAAGCGATCGAGATCGATGAACAGCACCGCCAAGGCCGTCCGGGTACGCCGCGCCTCGATCAAGGCATGGTCGGCATTGGCGTGCAGCAGGCTGCGGTTGGGCAGGCGGGTCAGGCTGTCGTAGAACGCCAGTTGGCGAATGCTCTCGCGGTTGGCCTCGCGCTCCATGGCCACGGCACACAGCGGCAGGACCACCTCGACGATCTGCTGGTGGAGGACCGAAGGCGTGCGGTGCTCGCCATAATAAAAGGCCAGGACGCCGATCGCCGCCCCCTTGGCGCTCTTGATCGGAATCGACCAGGCGCTGCTGATACCCAGCGCCCTGCACTCGTCGCGGATCGGTGTCCAGTGCGGATCGCTGGCGATGTCCCGGGCAAAGACCATTTCGCCACGGCAGGCGGCCACACTGGACGAGCCGATGCCATCGCGGATCGGCATGCCCTCCAGCAGTTGCCCGTAGCGCTCGGAAAAACCCGGTGCCGCCAGCGGGTGCATGGCGCCGTCCTCGTCGACCTGGATCACCGCGGCGCGGACCTCGGGCGCCATGCGCCGGATTTCGCTGCACAGCAGGTCCATCACCGACGCCAGGGGCATTTCCCGAACCATGGCGTCGAGAATGCAGTGCTGCAGCACCTGATGGATCTTCGAGGCGGTGATATCGGTGAGCACGGTCACGGTATGGGCCAGTTCGCCATTGGCCCCGGCCACCGGGTTGATCGCCACGTTGCACCAGATGCGCTCGCCGCCCTTGACCTGCAACAACTCCTCGACCTGGCACGAGCGCCCGCCGCGCAAATCGCGCTGCAACCCCACCAGCCGCTGCGGTGGCAGATCCGGCACCAGCAGTTGCGCCGGCTGGCAGTCGGCGATCTCCTCCAGGTGGTAGCCGAACAGCTTTTCGAAGCCCTTGTTCAGGTACACCAGCCTGCCGCTACCGTCGGTGATGAAGATCGCGTTGTCGGTCTGGTCGGCCACCAGCGACAACAGCTTGGTGCGCTTGCGCTCCTTGCGCTGCTCGGTCACGTCCTTGACGAAGGCGGTGTAGAGAATCTGCCCCTCGGTCTCGACCCGCGAGATCGACATCGAACCCCAGCGCTGGCTGCCGTCCTTTTTGTGGATCGGCACGTCGCGGGTAGTGCCGACGATCTTGTTGACCCCGGTACGGCGATTGCTATCGACATAACCGTCATGTTTGCTGCGGATATTCTCCGGTACCAACATGCTCACATTATTGCCGAGCACTTCTTCGCGATGAAAACCCCACAACTTTTCCGCGGCACCGTTGAAGAGGATGACGCGGTTATCGCTATCGATCACAACAACACTGTCGATGGCTTGTTCCAGGGTATGAACGAAGATCTCAGAAAGATTCCGGGTAGTGGACATCAAGTCGATCCGAACGCAACTTGTTGAAAGCGGCCAAAGCGCTACGAAGCCATGCAGCAAAGCACTGCATGACCAAGCGTAGAGCCTCTGGGGCCGGGAGGTGCGCGACTGGCGCGGGGGCATAGCTTACGCCGCGATATGGCGCTTAGCCATTACTCGGCAAGATATTATTCGGATTATTTTCCGGCGCCGGGAAACTGGCGAAAGGACAAACGATTAATCAAAACTTCGTTTTTAAAATAATTGATCTGGATCAATGAATATTGGATGGACTGTGCTAGTGCCGATTTAATAAAACTGACAACAACAATACTTCTGAACACCGCGTACCCTGTGGGGTACATCGCCGGATCCAGGGTGAGGCTGATGGCCTCATCGCTGGCAAGCCAGCTCCCACAGGGTGCTGGGTCAGCCGCAGCATTCATGCCCGGCGCGGACCTTGTGGGCGCTTGCCAGCGATTGCGGTAATGAATTCACCATCGCAATCGCGGGTGAACCCGCCCACAGGGTATGCGTCGTGCTCTGGAACTGTTGTTCGCCCCCCACAGCGCCCGTGACCGGCTTGCGCTCAGGGCGCCGGATTGGGAATCCGTTGGTGAACAGCCTGAAGCTGCCCACGCAGCTCGTCACCCAGCACCACATCCAGCGCCCCCAGGTTCTCGCGCAACTGCGCCAGGCTGGTCTGTCCGGTCAGCGCACTGGCAACGAACGGCTTGTCGATCACCGCCGCCAGCGCCAGTTGGGCCGGGGTCAGCCCATGCGCCCGGGCAATCTCCACGTAATCTGCGATGGCCGCCTGGGCCGATGGACTGTCGTAGCGATTGAAGGTGCGGTACAGCGACGATAACCGCGAACCCGCCGGTCGCGCGCCGCCCAGGTACTTGCCGGTCAACGCCCCGAAGGCCAGCGGCGAGTACGCCAGCAAGCCGATGCCTTCCCGGTGACCGAACTCCGACAGCCCGCCCTCATACAACCGGTTCAGCAGGCTGTAGGGATTCTGCACACTGATAATCCGCGGCAAACCCAAGCGTTCGCTCTGCTTGATGAACTCGGCAACACCCCACGGCGTTTCATTGGAAACGCCGATATGCCGCACCTTGCCCGCCTGCACCTGCTCGGCCAGCACCGCCAGGGTTTCCTCGATGGCAATGCTTTCGGGATCGTCCTGCCACGCGTATTCGCGCTGGCCGAAGGTGGTGGTGCGACGATCCGGCCAGTGCAGTTGATAGAGATCCAGATAGTCCGTGCGCAGGCGTTGCAGGCTGCCCTCCAGCGCCTCGACGATATTGCGCCGGTCATGCCGGCTGAGGCCGCCACGAATATGCGGCTGCGGCGCCTTCTCGCTGGACGGTCCGGCGATCTTGCTCGCCAGGATCACCTCGTCGCGCCGCCCGCTGGCCGCCAGCCAGTTGCCGATGTAGCGCTCGGTGGTACGCCAGGTTTCGGCGTTGGTCGGCGTGGGGTACATCTCGGCGGTGTCGATCAGGTTGACCCCGGCGGCCAGCGCCAGCTCGATCTGCTGGTGCGCCTCGGCCTCGCTGTTCTGATGCCCCCAGGTCATGCTGCCCAGGCCAAGCACGCTGACCTGGAGTTCACTGTTGCCCAATTGGCGGTAACGCATGCTGGATCCCTAGCGTGAGTATCGATTCTGCGGAAACGGCAACCCGAGGTGCTCGCGCAGGGTGCTGCCGCTGTATTCATGACGGAACAGGCCGCGCCGTTGCAGCAGCGGCACCACCTCGTCGACGAAGTGTTCGATGCCGGACGGAAACACGTCCGGCATGATGTTGAAGCCGTCGGCGGCATGGGCCTGGAACCAGGTGTCCAGGCTGTCGGCCACCTGCTCAGGGGTGCCGACCAGTAGGCGGTGACCGACCAGGATGCGCCGCGACAGCTGGCGGATGCTGAGGTTTTCCTGGCGCGCCAGGTTCAGTTGCGCCTCAAGGAAACCCTGGGAACCGCGCTCGAAATCCGCCACTTCGCCAATCCGTGCCCATGGCAGCGGTCCGTCCGGGTCCAGTTCGCTGGCCGCCAGCCCGAAGCGCGCCGCCACCCGCTCCAGCAAGCCTTGCTCGCCATGCCAGGCGTTCAACTCGTCGAAGCGCGCCCGGGCCTCGGCCTCGGTACTGCCGATTACCGTGGCCAGGCCGGGCATGATCCTCAGGTCATCGGGGTTGCGCCCCCAACGCACGGCGCGCGCCTTGATATCGCGATAGAAACGCTGGCCGGCATCGAGGGTGGTCTGGGTGGTGAAGATCACCTCGGCATAGCGTGAGCCCAGGACCTTGCCCGGCTCCGACGACCCGGCCTGCACCAGCACCGGCCGCCCCTGCGGCGAGCGCGGTACGTTCAGCGGCCCCTGCACCGCGAAATGCTCGCCGACGAAGTCGATGGCGCGGACCTTGGCCGGATCGGCGAAACGCCCGCCAGCCGCATCACCGATAATCGCGCCATCCTCCCAGCTGTCCCACAGCTTGAGCACCACCTCGAGAAATTCCTCGGCCCGGGCATAGCGTTCGGCATGGCCTGGCACCCCGGGCAGGCTGAAGTTGCGCGCGGCCTCGTCGCTGGCGCTGGTCACCAGGTTCCAGGCGGCGCGGCCCTGGCTGACATGGTCGAGGGAGGCGAAGCGCCGGGCGGTGCCGAAAGGATCGTTGTAGGTGCTGGCCGCCGTGGCGATCAACCCGATCCGCCGGGTCACCGCTGCCACGGCGCTGAGCAGCACCACCGGGTCGAGATGGCCCACCGGCTGGCTCGCCGGATCACCGCTCAAGGCTGACCAGTCGGCAAGAAACAGCGCATCCAGGCAGCCACGCTCGGCGATACGGGCGATGTTCTGGTAATGGGCGATATCCAGATGGGCCGTCGCCCCCGCCTCCGCCTTGCGCCACGCCCCCGGATGAGCGCCGAAGCCAAGGACGTTCAGGCCGAGGCCGATCTGCCCCTCACGACGGTTGCTCATACCGCACTGGCCTCGTCACGCACGCCGTTGCCGGCGCTTTGCTGGGCCAGCCAGGCCTGGTCCGGGGTCACGCCGTTGAGGTGGTAGTTGCCCAGCACGCGCTCGCGGTAGATCGCCGGGTTGTGCGAAGCCAGGGTGCGGGCATTGCGCCAATGACGGTCGAAGCGCCGGGTTTCGCTGGTGGCAGACGCGCCGCCAACCTCGAACAACAGCGTGGTGGCTTCCAGCACCTGGCCGATAATGATCTGCTGGGCCTGGAACGCGGCCACTTCCGCCTCGGTGTAATGATGCTCCTCGGCATACCCGCCCTGCTCCGCATCGAACACCTGCTGCACCTGCTCGGCCGCCGCCAGCACCTGGGTCTGCGCCGACCAGGCCAGGCTGGACAGCCGGCCGATCACCCGCTGCACCAGCGGATCGTCCTTGGGACTGGCCTCCCCAGGGAAACCGAAAGCCCGGGTGCGGCCTTTCACGAACGCCGTGGCATCGCGCAGCACGGCCTTGGCGATCCCGGCCAGGGTGGCGAGATGGAACAGTTGGTAATAGGCGGTCAGGTAGGATTCGGCGCGCACTTCATCAGGCTTGTAGCGGCGGATCACATGCTCGTTGGGCACGCGCACGGCATCGAAGCGGGTGGTACCGCTCCCCGTCAGGCGCTGGCCGAAGCCATCCCAGTCGTCCACGACAGTAACGCCCTCGGCCGCCACCGGCAGCGCCACGCTGACGAAATCGTCGCCGGCCAGGGCCACGGCGGCGATCCAGTCGGCATACACGGTGCCGGTGGAGTAGTACTTTTCGCCATCCAGACGCCAGCCAGCCTGTTCATTGCCGGGCTCCAGCGGGCTCAGCGCCACCGTGATGCCGGTAGTACCGCTGCGCTCGGCCATGGCCGCGCCCCACAGTTGCCGGTCCACCACCTTGCCCAGCCAATGCGCCTGGGATACCGGGTCGCGACTGGACAGGCGGCCTTCGACGAAGCCGAAATGGGCGCGGAAGATCTGCGGCAGGTTGGAGTCCGCCGCGCCCAGTTCGATCAGCAGGCGAAACAACTGCGGGATGCTCGCACCCAGCCCGCCCAATGCCTGGGGCACCCGCAAGGCCCCGAAACCGGCCTCGCGCAGCCAGCGCACCGCCTCGAAGGCCAGTTCGCGTTGCTGCTCGCGGTGCACGGCGGTTTCGGCAATCCGCTGGAAACTTTCGGCAAAGCGCTGTTGCAGGGTTTCGTAACTAACGGCAGTGGAACTCATGATGCGTCCTTTCATTGGGCAGGGGACCGAGGCAAATAAAAAGTGCGGGCCGCTTAATTGAAAAATAAAATTCAAGGTTATTGAGCAAGCACAATAGCAAGCGACATGCCATGCCCTCCCGATCGCCCTAACCCGATGATTTCCATGGCCTGTACGGGAATTTTAATAACTGGATCGCCGGTACTTATGCTTGTGCCGCACGTCAGCCTGTTATCTTCAAGACACTTTGTTGATCAACTGTTCACTGCCAAACAGTTGACCGATTGCATATAACCGAAAAACGTTTTCCATACGATCTGGCTATTTGATTTTTACTCGACCAGTGAATTTAATCGCCACCATTCATTAGTTCAGGATGTTCTTATGAAACTTCCACAGGCGCTGGTCGAGTTGCGCGCCTTGAGCAAGGACTTCGGTGCCCAGCGCGCGCTCGACCGAGTGGACTTGCAGCTCTTCCCAGGCGAAGTGGTGGCACTGCTCGGCGCCAATGGCGCGGGCAAGTCCACCCTGGTGAAGATCCTCGCCGGCAGCCAGCCTCACGACCGCGGCGAACTGTGCGTACAGGGTAGGCAGCAACGCTTCGACTCGCCGCTGGCAGCACGCCGGGCGGGGATAGTTGCGGTGCACCAGCATGTCGACGACGGCATCGTGCCGGGCCTGAGCGTGGCGGAAAACCTGATGCTCGACGAGCTGTGCCAGGCGCAGGCAAGTCCCTGGGTGCGGCGCAGTGACCTGCACCAGCGGGCAGCAGCCATCGCGGCCGGGTTGAACCTCGATTTGCCTTTGCACGCGCCCATCGAACAGCTCGGCCAGGCCGAACGCCAACTGGTGGTGCTGGCCCGTGCCCTGGCCCTGCAACCGCGCCTGCTGATCCTCGACGAACCCACGGCGGCACTGTCTGCGGCCGAGGCGCAGCGGCTGTTCGAGCTGATCGGGCAACTGCGCCAGCGCGGCGTGGCGATCCTGTATATTTCCCATCGCCTCGCGGACCTGCAATGCATCGCCGAACGTGCACTGGTCCTGCGCGATGGCCGGCTGGTCGGCGAATTCAACGCGCAACAGTTGCCGCAGGCCATCGAGGCGATGCTCGGCGTGGCACTCGACCCGCTGCGCTTCGTGCCGCGCCTGCCGGGCCGCGAAGTGCTGAGCCTGCGCGACGTGCGCCTGCTGCCGCAGTCGCGGGCCTTCGACCTGACCCTGCACGAAAACCAGGTGGTAGCCTTGACCGGCCTGCTCGGCGCCGGCAAGAGCGAGATCGCCGAAACCCTCTTCGGCCTGCGCCGCCCTGCCGCCGGCAGCCTGCACCTGGACGGCCAGCCGTGGCAGCCGCGTTCGCCCCGGGACGCGATCGAGGCCGGGGTATTCCTCGCCGTGGAGGACCGTGCCGCTGGCTCCCTGGTGCCGGGCTTTTCCCTGCGCCGGACCCTGACCCTGCCTTTTCTCCAGCGATTCAGCCGCGGCGGCTTTATCGACCGCCGCGCCGAGGCCGCAGCCGTCACCACGCAGGTCAGCGAGCTGGGGATCAAGACCGCTGGCATCGACGCACCAATGGCCAGCCTCTCCGGCGGCAACCAGCAAAAGGTGGTGATCGGCCGCTGGCTGCTGCAGGAGGCGCGCCTGCTGATCCTCGACGAACCCTTCCAGGGCGTCGACATCCGCGCCCGCCGCGAGATCGGCCAGTTGCTGCGCAACGGCGCCGGCCAGCGCGCGACCCTGGTGATCTGCACCGATATCGACGAAGCCCTGGAGATCGCCGACCGCATCCTGGTGGTGCGGGATTTCGCCGTGGTCGCCGAATACTCCCGCACCGACCTGAGCCGCAATGCCCTGGTGGCCGAACTGGCCGGGAGCGCTCCCCCGACACCGCAAACGCCAAGGAGTACCGTGCGTGCCTGATTCGCTATCCCGCTCTCTGCAGCCTGCGCCCCGGCGCTGGCTGGACGCCCTGATCCACTATGGCCTGCTGCTGTTGCTGGGCCTGATCGTAGTGCTGTTCAGCCTGGTCGAACCGGCGTTCGTCCAGGTCAGCAACCTGTTCATCATTCTCCAGTCGGTGTCGATCGTCGCCCTGCTCGCCCTCGGCGTGACCCTGACCATGGCCGTCGGTGGCCTCGACCTGTCCATCGGCGCGGTGGCGGCCATGAGCCTGATGATCGCCAGCTACGTGATGGTGGTGCTGGACTGGGGCCCGCTGCCTGCCATCGTCATCAGCCTGGCCGGCGCCGCGCTGGTCGGCCTGCTCAATGGCTGGCTGATCGTACGCATGGGCATCCCGGACATCCTCGCCACCCTGGGCAGCATGTTCCTGGTGATCGGTGTGCAACTGATACCCACCGGCGGGCGCTCCATCGCCGTGGGCATGACCCTGCCCGGCGGCGAGGAAACCGAGGGCGTGTTCAGCCCGGCGTTCCTCGCCCTGGGCCGCGGCCGCTTGTGGGACATGGTGCCGGTCCCGGTGCTGGTCACCGCCGTGCTGGCCCTGGCGGTCTGGCTGTTTCTCGAACGCACGCGGATCGGCCGGCTGTTCTACGCCATCGGCGGCAACGAACAGGCGGCGCGCCTGGCCGGTGCCCCGGTGCAGCGCTACAAGCTGCTGGCCTATGTGCTTTCGGCCCTGCTCGCCTCGGTCGGCGGCCTGCTCCTGGCGGCGCGGCTCGGGCGCGGCGATGTCAGTTCCGGCAACGGCCTGGTGCTCGACGCCCTCGGCGCGGCGCTGATCGGCTTCGCCGTGCTCGGCGCGAAGAAGGCCAACGCCTTCGGCACCCTGGCCGGCGCCGTGCTGATCGCCACCTTGCTCAACGGCCTGACCATGCTCAACGCGCCTTACTACGCCCAGGACTTCGTCAAGGGCCTGGTCCTGGTGCTGGCCCTGGTCTTCACCTTCGGCCTCGCCCGGCAGACCCGCTGACTTCTTCGACTTGCAAGGACCACCCATGACCGCATCACCCAAACGTTTCGTTCGCCACCTTCTCGCCGCGGTACTGCTCGCCAGCCTGGGCTGGCAAGCCCAGGCCAAGGGCCTGCCCGGCGCCCCCGCGCCCTTCGACAAGGGCGAGGTGCAGATCGCCCTGGTCGGCTACCTGTTCTCCGGCGACTTCCCCGAGGCCTACCTGCAAGGCGTGGAAAAACAGGCCGCCGCCCTCGACGTCACGCTGCGCATCTTCGACGCCCGGCAGCAGGCGGCCAGCCAGCGCGAGATGATCGAGCGGGCCATCGACCTTGGCGTCGACGGCATCATCGTCCAGCTGGGGCTGGCGGAAACCCTGCGCGACTCGGTAGACAAGGCCGTGGCCAAGGGCATCAAGGTGGTGGCCTTCGATGTCGACCTGAACAACCCCAGGGTCACCCAGATCGAACAGGACCACCACGCCATCGCCCAACTGGCCCTGGACAAGGCGCTGCAGGACAACGGCCCGGCGTTCAATGCCGGCTACGTCTATATCGGCGGCTTCACCCCGATGGAGCGCCGCGACGAGATCTGGCGCCAGGTCAAGGCGGCCAACCCGGGCATCGTCGAAAAGGCCCGTTTCGGCACCCTCAACCCGCCCATCGCCAACTCGGTGGCCGACCAGGCCAGTGCCGTGCTGCGCGCCAACCCGGATATCAACGTGATCTTCGCGCCCTTCGACGAGTTCGCCAAAGGCGCCAAGATCGCCGTGGACGAAGCGGGCCGCGCCGCGAAGATCAGGATCTACAGCGCCGATATCTCCACCGCCGATATCCAGATCATGAAGGAGCCCGACAGCGCCTGGACCGCTACCGCCGCGATCAATCCGCAGGTGGCCGGAGCCATCAGCGTGCGCAGCCTGGCGATGCTGATCGCCGGGGAAGACCCGGGCCGGCGCCTGCTGGTGCCGCCGACCCTGATCAGCCGCCAGCAGCTGCTTGACCTGGATGTGAAGAACGTCCGCGACCTGGCGCGCAAGGTGCCCGCCTTCGGCGACAGCGCGGCGATTGCCAGCCCGGCGTGGATTCCAAAGGTGGACTGAGACCCGAACCCTGAACACTTGCGTGCAACGCCTCTGCCATACAGCGGCGCCTCCCCGCTTCGATCGCACTTTCAATCAAAACTAAAAAACGGCTGCGGTACTGCCCTGCCCGGCAACTTCCAAGGTTGCCGGTCGTGGGTGCTATTGCCTGCCGTCCAAGGAGCGCTGCCATGCAACACCGCCAACTTTCATTACTTGCACTTGCGATAACCTCCGCACTCTTTCAATTGAACGCCCGGGCTGAAGACAGCGTGCCGACCGGCGAAGACGCCAGGCGCCTGGACACGGTGCTGGTCACCGGCACCCGCGGTACGGCGCGTACCGTGCTGGACTCGCCGGTACCGGTGGACGTGCTCACGGCTGCCGACCTCAAGGCCACCGGCGCCAGCAACGGCGAACTGGGCCAGGCCCTGCAGACCCTGCTACCGTCGTTCAGCATGCCGCGCCAGTCCAACTCCGGCGGTGCCGACCATATCCGCGCCGCGCAACTGCGCGGGATGAGCCCGGACCAAGTGCTGGTGCTGGTCAACGGCAAGCGCCGACACACCTCGGCGCTGGTCAACGACTCGTCGAAGATCGGCCGCGGCACCGCCCCGGTGGACTTCAACTCGATCCCCATCAGCGCAATCAAGCGCATCGAAGTGCTGCGCGACGGAGCCGGGGCGCAGTACGGTTCGGACGCCATCGCCGGGGTGATCAACATCATCCTCGACGACGCCCCGGAAGGTGGCGAGGTCTCCACGACCTACGGCGCCTACCACACCCACCAGGATGCCATCGGCCGCACCACCACCGATGGCCAGAACAGCCTGACCACGGCCAAGGGCGGCGTGCGCCTGGGCGAGGATGGCGGCTTCGTGCGCGGTGGTGCCGAGTACAAGGAACGCAACCCGACCAACCGCGCCGGCTTCGACGGCTTCGCCGACACCCCGGGCCAGCGCAACTACGTGATGGGCGACGGTTCGGCGCGGGACGTCAACTTGTGGTTCAACGGCTCGCTGCCCCTGGGCGAGCACGAGCTGTACTCCTTCGGCACCTGGAACGAGCGCCACTCCACGGGCGCGCAGTTCTACCGCTACCCCTACGAGCAACCGCAGTTCTACCCCAACGGCTACCTGCCGCAGTCGCTCGGCGTCAACCAGGATCTCTCCGCCACCGCCGGTTTCAAGGGCCTGCTGGGGGATGGCTGGGACTTCGACAGCAGCCTGACCCATGGCCGCAACCGCTTCGAATCGGCCAGCCGACGGACCCTGAACGTCAGCCTCGGCGCCGACTCGCCGACCCGTTTCGATACCGGCGACTACGAGCTGCGCCAGACCACCGCCAACCTCGACTTCAGCCGCGAACTGCGCCTGGCCGAGCGCTCCTTCGTGCTGGCCGTGGGTGGCGAATACCGCTACGAGAACTACCTGACCACTGCCGGCGACCCGGCGTCGTACTTCGGCAGCGGCGCCGATGGCGCCAACGGCCTGCGCCCCAGCGAAGAAGCGGACCTGGACCGCAAGGTGTTCGGCACCTATGCCGAGCTGTCCGGCGACCTCAGCGACCGCCTGTTCGTCGATGCCGCCACGCGCTGGGAACATTACGACGATGCCGGCAGCAAGCTGACCGGCAAGCTCAGCGGGCGCTATCGCCTGAACGAGCAATGGGCCCTGCGTGGCGCGGTATCGAACAATTTCCGCGCGCCGTCCCTGGCGCAAATCGGCTTCCAGCACACCACCAGCAACTTCGGCGACGGCGGCACCCTTACCGATGTCCGCGTGCTCTCGGTCAACGACCCGATCGCCCGCGCCCTGGGTGCGGAAAAGCTCGATCCGGAAACCTCGAAGAACTTCAGCCTCGGCGTTACCGCCCAGCTCAGCGAGCGCTTCGATGCCTCGCTGGACGTGTTCCGCATCGACGTGAAGGACCGTGTCACCCTGTCCCAGCGCATCGGCAGCGACGCCCTGGAGCAGTACATCAACGACACCTTCGGCGTGGCCGGGGTGCATGACGTCAACTTCTTTACCAACGCTGCCGATACCCGCACCGATGGTGCGGAGCTGGTGCTCAACTATCGGCAGCCGTTCTACGACGGCGAACTGGCCCTGACCGGTGCCTACACCTGGAACCACACCAAGGTGACCAAAACCAAGGGCACGCCTGCACAGCTCACCGCCCTGGGTATCGGCAACGATGCGTTGGTCGGTGTCGAGGAGCGCAACACCCTTACCGACGCCGCGCCCAAGGACCGCTTCGTCGTCTCGGCCAATTGGACCAGCCAGCACTGGGGCCTGCTCGGCCGCCTGACCCGCCAGGGCGAGACCACCCGCGTCTTCGATTTCGGCGACAGCCAGCCGGAGCAGACCTATGGTGCGGTGTGGCAGCTGGATGCGGAGGTGCAGTACAAGTTCACCCCGACCTTCGATATTGCCGTGGGCGGCAACAACCTTACCGACAACTATCCGGAGCGCTCCGGGTCGGAGATCAACTATGGGGGTAACTTGCCCTATGACGTGCTGTCGCCGATCGGCACCAACGGGGCTTATTACTATGCCCGGGTGACCTACGGGTTCTGACAGTCAGGGGACTTCGGTCCCCTGATGCTTTTTCAGAAGGAGACGTGGGCCGGCTGCGACAGGCGCAATACCGACAGGTCCCCGGTGATCCGCTTCCAGGCCAGGCGAATCGCCTCGATATCCTTGCCGGCCTGGGCGGTGTCGGCATGCAGGATCACGATCACCCGGGTGTCCAGGCGCTCCGGCTCCTTCGCCCCGTGATCCCGCCATTGCCCATAGGCGTTCAGCACGCTGAAGCCATCGGGGAAGCGCGGGGTCACTTCCTTATCGAGAAACGCGCGCCAGCGGGATTCGCTGATCAGATCCTTGCCACCGTCGATGCGGCCGAGGGCGAAATACAGTTCGGTACGCTGCCAGGCGGCCTGGGCAGGCCGGCTCGGATCGCCTTGCAACGTTGAACTTGCGGGGTGGGTCGTATGAACGGGAAGTTGGGTATTGGCACAGCCGGAAAGCGCAACCAGAACCGAGGCAAGAACAAGACGGCGAAACATGGAATATCCTTTTTCGAGTTATAGGCGAGGCACTATAGGAAGGAATATCCGGGGTTCAAAATAACCAATTAACAGATAGATATATTTATAGAAATACTGCAGACCCTGTGGGAGCGGGTTCACCCGCGATTGCGATATTGAATTCACTACCCTAATCGCGGGTGAACCCGCTCCCACAGGGTCTGCGTCAATCTACCGATCGCTTAGCATCGCCTGTATCTGCTGGGTCGCCTGCCGCGTACTCTCCGCCAGCTTCTTCACCTCCTCCGCCACCACCGAAAAGCCGCGCCCGACCTCCCCGGCCCGGGCTGCTTCGATCGCGGCATTCAGTGCCAGCAGGTTGGTCTGCTCGGCGATGCTCTTGATCACGCCCACCACCGTAGCGATCTGCGCGTAGGTGGTCTGGTTCTGCGCGAGCATCTGTTCGTGGCTGGCCTGGGCACTGCGTTCGTCGCTGATATCCCGCACCGCGCCGATCACACGCACCAGCACGCCCCTTTCGTCCCGTACCGCACAGCCGCGCTCGCGGCACCAGATGTAGCCGCGGGTCTTGTGGCGCATGCGGTACTCGAACACGTATTCGCCACTGGCCCCGGGCTTGAGGATCTCGCGGTCGAAGATCGCCATGATCTGCGGCAGGTCGTCGGGATGGGTGATGCCGACCTGGGCGTCCCAACCGTCCGGCAGCTCCGCAGGGCCGTAGCCCATCACCGCGCGGAACTGGTTGGAGATGCGCATATGGCTGTCCGGGTGTTGCAGATCGCCCTGGACCACCTTGATGTCCCAGGTGCCCTCGGTGATGGTGGATTCCAGTTGCGCCCAGATCGCCGCCTGCTGGCGGTGCGCCTCGAGCTGTCGTTCAAGGTCGGCGACACACGCCGCCAGGTCGCTGCAACGCTGTTCCAGGCGAACCACCTCGGCCTCGGCACGCTGGCCCTGTTCCGTGGCCTGCTCGGCCTGCTGGCGCGACTCGCTGGCGAGGGCGTGTGCTTCGTCGAGCTGGCGCCGCTGCTGCTGACGCGCCACTGCCAGTTCGCGCAGGGCCGCGAGCACGGCCGGGTGTCGCTGCAGGTGCGGCGCGTCCATCCCGTCCCAAGGCTCCCCGTGGCCGACCCGCACCAGCAAGGACTCCAGCTCCCGCACCCAATGATCGTTCCTGAAAAACATCAGTGCCCACCGTCTGCCAGTGAAAAACAGCGAGTTGACCGGATTGTGCCGGCGCCGTCTTGCACCCGGGTGCCGGGCATTTGATCGTCGCTGCCAGGAATGTCGCGATCCTGGCAGGCAGACGCATGCCTTCGACAGGCTGGGTCAAGACGCCGCGCGCGCAAGCGGGTAAAGTCCGACAGGCCCATTCTTCCCTCGGCCATGGCGTGCGCGAACCGTGAAAGTTGAGCAACAAACCCGCCCGAACCGCTGGCCCGCCGTGTTGCGGGCCCTGCATCATCGCAATTTCCGCCTGTACTTCGCCGGTCATGCGGTATCCACGCTCGGCACCTGGATGCAGACCGTGGCCCTGTCCTGGCTGGTCTATCGCCTGACCGGCTCGGCAGCGCTGCTGGGCATCACCACCTGCGCCACCCTGCTCCCACAGTTGCTGGTAGGCCCGATCGCCGGCGCCTGGATCGACCGCCACGACAAGCGCAGCCTGCTGATGAAGGTCGAAGCCCTGCTCGGTGCCCAGGCCCTGTCGCTGGCGGCACTGACCGGCCTCGAGCTGATCACCCCGGGCCTGATCGTGACCCTGGCCGCCACCCTGGGGATCCTCAATGCGGTGGACACACCGTTGCGCCAGTCCTTGCTCAGCCGCCTGGTGGACGACCGCGCCGACCTGCCCAACGCCCTGGCCCTCAACGCCATGCTCTTCACTTGCTCGCGCTTCATCGGCCCGCCACTGGCCGGCCTGCTCCTGGCATTGACCGGAGAGGCGCTGTGCTTTGCCCTGAATGCACTGTCCTATGGCGGACTGATCCTCGGCCTGCAACTGATCCGCCTCGCGCCCGGGGAAAAGGCCAGCGGCAGCATGCGCCACATGTTCCGCGAGGGGCTCGACTACGTGCTGCACTCGCCGTCGTTGCGCAGCCTGATGCTCGGGGTGCTGATGGTCAACCTGACCGCGTCCACCTACGCCGTGCTGCTGCCGGTGTTCGTCCACGATATCTTCACCGGCGACGCGCGAACCCTGGGCTGGCTGTGGGGCGCCGCCGGGCTCGGCTCGCTGCTGTCTACCGTGCTGCTGGCCGGCCACCAGGGCACCGATCGCCTGCGCAGCCTGATCCTGTTCTCCGCCTGCGCCAGTGCCCTCGGCCTGCTGCTGTTCGCCAGCAGCCGCAGCCTGCCGCTGTCGCTGCTGGCGATGCTGATCCTCGGTTTCGGCGTGACCATCAACAACGTCGGCACCAATATCCTTCTGCAAGGCCAGGCCCCGGAAGCGCTGCGCGGTCGGGTGGTATCGATCTACACCTCGACCCGCTTCGGCTTCGACGCCATCGGCGGCCTGCTCGCCGGGATGCTCGCGGGCCATATCGGCGGGCCCTGGGCCATGGCGATCGCCGCAGCGCTGCTGAGCTTGTACTGCCTCTGGCAGCTAGCGTTGCGTACCCGTGGCGCACCTGAACCCACCTCCGAGGAACCGACGCCATGACCGACATGCTGCGTCAGCAACCGACCGAAGAGCTCGGCCGCTACTGCCTGCACGCGTTCAGCCAGCAAGTGCCGGCCAGCCTTGCCGCGTTCTATCGGGTGGACGAAGACCTGCTGGCCTGCGATTTCCAGCTGCTCGGCATGCAACCGCCGATGCACCGCCACTACCTCGAGCATTACCGTCACCTCGATCCGCTCAAGCCCGGTAACTGCAAGGCGATCGGCCTGCCGGTGGTGTCGCTGCGCCAGGGCCTGGCCCATCAGGATGCGGCGCTGGGCCGCGAATACCTGGGTTTCCTGCGCCAGCACAAGGTCGTGGATGTGGTGGAAGTCACGGCCTGGGTCGAAGGGCGGCTGACTGCCGGGATCTCCCTGTTGCGCGATGGCTCCCTGGGGGCGTTCAGGGTCGAGGAATTGGAGCGCCTGTTGCCGCTGCACGGCTTGATGCAGATGGCGGCGCGGCAGTTGCCGGCCCCTGTGCCAGACCGGCTGGCCGGGTTGACGCCAAGGGAGCGGGAGATTGCCCTGCTGCTGCGCGACGGAGCCTGCAACAAGACCCTGGCGCGGCAACTGGAGCTGGGTTTGCCGACGGTTAAGACCCACCTGATCAACCTGTTTCGCAAGGTGGGAGTGAGGAACAGGACGGAGTTGGTGGGGGCATTGTTCCTGTAGGATCGCAAGGGCAACGCGGCCCCTGCTACATTCACACTGGCCAATGTTCAAAGGACTGCCCATGCCCACCACCTACCAAGGCGGCTGCCTCTGCGGCTTTATCCGCTACACCGCCCAAGGCCCCGCCGAAAAAACCCACACCTGCTCCTGCCGCAACTGCCAGCAGCACAGCGGCGCCCTCACCGCGCTCTGGGTCGAATTCCCCCGGGACCGAGTCGAATGGACCGGCGCAGGCGGCGCCCCCGCCCTCTACCGTTCCTCGGACTATTCCAGCCGCGCCTTCTGCCCGCGCTGTGGCAGCTCCCTCGGTGCAGTGGACGACGAGCCGGTGATTGCCCTGCTGGTCGGCGGCTTCGACGACCCGACCGCCCCGGAGCTCGAGCCCGAATACCACGCCTTCGAAGACTGCCAGCCCGCCTGGTGGCGTACCTGACCACTGCGCAACACATAGGGGGGTCAGGGTAGATCCGCTACCAACGCCATGCCGCCACCTCAACCATCCGGTTGATACCCCCCGACCGCCCTGCCCGGCACTATCACGGCTCCAATCAACAACAACGAGCCACCTCCCATGACCACCCATACCGACTGGATCTCCGTAGGCGCCCTGGCCGACGGTTTCGCCCCTGAAGCCTTCATCCTGCCGCAACTGGCCGAACTGGCCGGGCAGCGCATGACCCTCAATTTCGTCAATGGCTGGTCCATCGAACACCGCTTCGACGCCGAACAACTGCACTGGCACGCCGCCGACGGTCACTCCAGCGGCAGCGCACCCTACCGCGCCACCTCGGTGCGCACGGGGATAGTGCTGGTGGACTTCCTCAAGACCGAGAACGGCCAGACCTGGTCGGTTTCCCTGGTACTCGACACCCTGAGCCAGTCGTTCACCGCAGTTATCGGCAGCATGCCGGAGGCCGAGGAAACCCGGGAAGGCATGTTCCACCGCGCCCTGGCCGGTAAGCCGCTGACCTGCGTCGACGCGCAATTCCTCCACGGCACCCTTGACCGCCCCTGGCAGGACGGCGCCTGCCCGCATGCACCGACCGCCGAACTGGTGGGTATCCGCAACCTGTATCGCTACAGCCCGACCGAGGAATACGAGCACATCTACCTCAACGAAAACTTCTATACCTGGCAGTGCCTCAAGGGCGTCGAGCAAGGCCTGTGCGATACCGACCGCTGCCACTACTACAAGATCGCCGACGAGCTGTACCTGTTCGTCTGGCGTGAAAAGATCATCCCGACCCTGGGCCTGGTGATGATCGACCTGCGCGCCCACCGCAGCGACGGCAAGATCTTCGGCCATGCCGAGGGCGGCTTCGAGGCGTTCAGCAACTTCCCGGTGGCGTCGTACTGCAGCCTGATCAACACCACGGTCCACGACAAATGAGCCGCACCGTGCTGGTGACCGGTGCCGGTAGCGGCATCGGCGAAGCCTGCGCGCGGCGCCTGGCGGCGGCCGGCGACCAGTTGGTGCTGGTTGGCCGGCGCCGCGAGGCGCTTGAACGGGTGGCGGACGGCAGCAACGCCCTGGTGCTGGCCGGCGATGCCGCCGACAGCGCCACCTGGCACGGCTTCGTCGAGCAGATCCGCGCCCGCTTCGGCGGCCTCGATGCGCTGGTCTGCTGTGCCGGCGGGCATGGCCTGGGGACGGCGCTGGACAGCGACGACGCGGCCTGGGAAGCGGCCATGCGCAGCAACCTGCACAGCGCCTTCCACAGCGCCCGTGCCTGCTTGCCGTTACTCATCGGACGGCGCGGCAGCATCGTCCTGCTTGGCTCCATCGCCTCCCTCGCGGCAGGCCCCGGTGTATGCGGCTACACCACCGCCAAGCATGCGCTGGTGGGGCTCAATCGCTCCCTGGCGCGGGATTTCGGGCCGCAGGGGGTGCGGGTCAATTGCGTCTGTCCGGGCTGGGTGCGTACGCCGATGGCCGATGCCGAGATGCAGCCGTTGATGGATCGTTACAACGAAGACCTCGACGCCGCCTATGCCCGGGTCACCGCCGACGTGCCGCTACGCCGCCCGGCCACGGCGGACGAGATCGCCGCGTTGTGCCAGTTCCTGATCGGTAGCGAGGCGTCGATCATTACCGGGGCGGTGATTGCAGCCGATGGGGGATCGACCATCGTCGATGTGCCGACGCTGGCCTTGCAGGGTATTTGAGATCGGTCGCTGGTGAGCTGGCTTGGGTCTTTGGCCTTTGGGGGCTGGTGCTGGATATGTGTGTTGATCCGTTTGCTCGGGCGATCCTGAGTCACCCCGGCAAATGGATCAACACCCGATATCCAGCACCAGCCCCAACCCAAAGACAGTTGCTCCCAAAGCCTTGGAACTGGCCATTACGGTCAAGAGCACTGGCAGCCACGAACAAGACTTGCCCCGCCACCCGGCGCCCTAATAGCCCCTGATCTGCCAACAAGAACCGGGGAGCATTCATGAACAAGCAACACCGCGTGTTACCACTGGCCCGGGCCGTCGGCCTGAGCCTTGTCACCCTGGCCGCGGCCCAGCCGGCCCTGGCCTACGAGCTGTACGCCGCCGACGACACTCACCTCAACGCCGATATGCTCGCGGTGTACGGCATGTTCAACAGCCGCAAGAACTACGACGGCACCCGCGGCGGCTCGACCTGGCGCGAAGGCTTCATCAAGTACGGGGTCAGCGGCGACCAGGGCCTGGGTGGCAACGGCACGCTGTACGGCACTTTCAACCTGGTCAGCTCGGCGACCTGGGGTGATGGCGACGCGGCAGGCAATACCGACGGCTCCGAACGCACGACCAAGATCGAGGATGCTTTCCTGGGCTGGCGCTCGGGCGACCTGTTCCCGGCCCTGGGCAAGGATGGCGTGGACTTCTCCGCCGGGCGTCAAGTAGTCAAGCTCGGCAGCGGCTTCCTGATCAACGACGACGGCCCCAACCTTGGCAAGGGCCCGGCCGACGGTGCACTGAACCGTGGCGGCGCCTACTACCTGGCGGCCCGTCATGCCTTCGACCGCACCGCGGTGCTGAAACTCGGCGGCCAGGACGGGCTGCACGGTAGCGTGGTCTGGCTGAAGTCCGACAACCGCGCCCAGGCCGAAACCGAACTGGCTGCGGGCACCCTGGACTACACCGCCGACGTCGGCACCTTGGGCCTGACCTGGGTACATGGCCTCGATGTGGTCGACCAATGGGCCAGCGAGTTCCAGAAAGAACGCGAGAACATGGACGTCTACAGCCTGCGCGGCGAAGGCAACGGCGGCATCGAGAATGCCAGCTTCGCCTTCGAATACGCCTGGCAGGACAAGGACGCAGGCCCGGAAAAAGCCTGGTACGCGGAGGCAGGCTATACCTTCGCCGATGTCGCCTGGTCGCCCAAGGTCACCTACCGCTACACCCGTTATTCCCAGGGCTGGGATTCGCTGTTCACCGGCCTGAGCACCGGCTACGGCACCTGGTTCCAGGGTGAAGTGGCCGCCAACTACTCCGGCCCGTTCAACAGCAACACCGGCATCCACCATGTCGGCCTGAAGGCCACGCCGCTGGAAAATCTCACCGTCGGCGCGCTGTATTTCGACTTCAATATCCTGAGGACCCGCGACACCCTTAACCTCGATGCCCGCGAGCTGAATTTCTATGTCGAATGGGCGGTCAACGAGCACCTGATCGTCAGCCCGCTGATCGGCCTGTACCAGCCGAAGAAGGATGAGACGAACGGGGGGAATCAGGTGGGCGGGAACGGGACCAATGTGTATAGCCAGTTGACCGTGGCGGTACCGTTCTAACAACATCCAAAGCGCAACGCGGACCTTGTGGGAGCGGGTTTACCCGCGATTGCTATAGTGACTTCACTACAGCAATCGCGGGTAAACCCGCTCCCACAAGGTCCGCGTTGAGTCAACGAGTGATATTCAACCATCCGCCTTCTTGTCAGCCTTGTCCTGCTTCACCACCTGCTGCTCCTTGTCCCGGTCACCCCACAGCCGGTCCTGCTCGGCCTGGAACCTGGCCTGGAAATCCTGGATCCGCTGCATGCCATCAGCCGCCTGTGCCGTCCCGGCCAGCGCCGACACCAAACCCGCCACCGCCATTACCTTGAGCATCCGCATCACACACCTCGAACGTTTTCGGACGCCCAGGGAAAGGGGTCCTGTTGCTGGCCAGTCTATGCAGGTGCAGCTAACGCCAAGGTGAGGCGCGGATGACAATCGTGAAAGGTTCAGTAGCGCCGCGTACTCATCAACTCGTCCAGCACCCGGTTCGGCACGCGGAACGGAATCGCCGCGTGATCCTCGCCCGCCTCGATCTGCAGGTCGCTGCGCAGTCCGTACTGCGAGAGGTTTTCCAGGCGCAATTGCAGCGAGCGTACATCCTGGATCTCCTGGGGCATTTCCCGGTCGCCGACGCTCAGGCTCAGGCTGCGGTGGATCAGGTCCAGCTTGCCGGCATGGGCCCTGGCGGTGAAGGCCCGTTCATGGGCCAGCAGGAAACGATCCTGCCACCACAGGCTCGGGCTGATCGCAACGTAGTGCTGGAACAGCCCGGGCCGGGTGAACAGGGTGTAGATGGCGAACATCCCGCCGAACGAGTGGCCGACCAGGCTGCGCTGGTCCTGGTCGACCTTGAAGCGTTCGTTGACCCTGGGCATCAGGCGCTTCTCGATGAAGTCGAGAAACACGTCCTGCCCGCCCTGTGGCGGCTTGTTGCGCTCGGCCGGGGCCGGCGGCGACAGGTCATAGGCGCGGCGCACGAAATCCAGCGGTGTGTCGCTCGGATAGCCGATCCCCACCAGCACCGCCCCGCGCAGCCGGTCCTGGGCCCGCTTGGCGGCATGGAAGGCCGGGAAGTAGGCATTGCCGTCGAGCAGGTAGATCACCGGGTAGCCGCCGGTCCAGGGCACATCACCCTCGGGCAGGCTGACCATGATGCGGTATTCGCGGCCTTCGGCACTGTGCATCGTCCATTGTTCGGTGCCATCCAGGGTCACCGGTTCAGCCCGGGCCAGACCACTGAACAGCAGCACCGCAAGGCTCATCATCCAGTTACGCAGCATATGTTTTCCCCTCGTTACCAGCGATAGCTGAGGCTGGTGACCACGCTGCGCGCTTCACCACGGTAGCAGTAGCCGTCCTGGCAATTGATAAAGCGCTCGTCGAACAGGTTGCGGGCATTGACGCCCACCCGCACGCCGTCGAGACCGCCACCGAAGTCGTAGTGCACGCCGGCATCGACCAGGGTGTAGCCCTCGTTCTTCACCCGGTTGGCGGCATCTCCATAGGTGCTGCCGGTATAGCGAGCGCCGCCGGATATGCCGAAGCCGAACGGCAGCCTGTAGTCCAGCCACAGCGAGGCCAGGTGGCGCGGCACGTTCTTCGGCACCTTGCCCTGGTCGCCGTTGTTGCCCTTGGTCACCTCCGCGTCGTTGAAGGCATAGCTGGCAGTCAGGCGCAGGCTGTCGTTGACGTCCGATACCGCTTCCAGCTCGAGCCCGCGGGACACCTGCTCGCCGGTCTGCAGGTTGTTCAGCGGGTTGACCAGGTCGCGGGTCTGCACGTTGCTCTGGGTCAGGTGGTACAGCGAGGCGGTGAGCAGGGTGCTGCTGCCTGGCGGCTGGTATTTCACCCCGACTTCATACTGCCTGCCCTCGGTAGGCTTGTACGGCTGGCCGCTGGCGTTCACGCCGCTGACCGGCAGGAACGAGGTGGCGAAGCTGGCATAGGGTGCCACGCCGTTATCGAACAGATAGAGCACGCCGAGCTGGCCGGTGGTGGCCGAATCGCTGGTGGTGCTGTTGATGTCGGTCAGGTTGTCGTCGCGCCGTACATGCACCCAGTCGCGGCGCAGGCCGGCGGACAGGCGCCACTGGTCGAGCTCGATCTGGTCCTGAACGTAGGCGCCCATGCGATGCTCCAGGCCATCCTGGTCGGCCAGCGGCGAAGTCGGCCTGGCTACCGGCTGGTGGTAATCCGGGTTCCAGCGATCGAGGGTGGGCGCCGGGCCCATGGCGTAGAGCAACGAGGTGTCCAGCCAGGCATAGTCGACGCCGCTGACCAAGGTGTGGTGCAGGTTGCCGGTGGAGAAGCGGCTGACCAGGCGTGTGTCGGTGGACAGCGAGTTCATGTCCTCGTACACGCCCACCGCATAGCGGTCGAGGATATGCCCGGCGGTGATCGAGGTCGGCTGCAGGTACTGGTTGGTGGTGCTGACCTGGCCGTAGCGCAGGTTCTGCTGAAGGCTGAAGGTTTCGTTGAAGGCGTGCTCGAACTCGTAGCCGAAGGTCCACTGGCGCTGGTGCAGCTTGTCGAAGTACTCGTCGCCCTGCCAGAAATGGGTCAGGTGGTCGCCTTCCTGGAGCATCATCGGCGAAGCGGCGGTCTGCCGCTCCTGGTATTGCGCCAGCAGGGTCAGGCTGGTGTCCGGGTCGATCTGCCAGCTCAGGGACGGCGCCAGCAGGCGCGAGTCGTTGTCCATCTGCTCCACCGAATAGCCGGAATCGCGGTACAGGCCAACGCTGCGGAACAGCACGTCACCCGCCTCGTCCAGCTGACCGCCGATATCGAACTGGCCTTGCCGGTGGTCATAGCTGCCGGCCTGTACCTGCACTTCATTCCTGGCCAGCAGGCTCGGGCGCTTGCTGACCCGGTTGACCATGCCGCCGGGGCTGATCTGGCCGTAGAGCACCGAGGCCGGACCCTTGAGTATTTCGATGCGCTCCAGCGCGTAGGCTTCGGTGGAATACAGCGACAGCCAGCCGCTGCCGGGCTGGCGCAGGCCGTCGAGGAAATCGGCGGCGATGGTGGTCTCGAAGCCGCGCACCTGGATATTGTCGAAGCGCGGGTCCAGGCCCGAACTGCCGACCCGCACCCCGGCACTGTAGGCCACGGCGTCCTCGACCTTGTTGACCTTGCGGTCGTTGATCTGCTCGGCGGTGACCACGCTGATGCTCTGCGCGGTCTCCAGGATCGGCCGGTCGCTCTTGGTCGCACTGCTGGCATTGCTGGCGAAATAACCCGGCACCGGGGCGAAGGCGCTCTGCACCGAGGTGCTTTCGATGCTGGTTGGCGCCAATTGCAAGCCAGCTTCGCTATCGCGCAGTACCACATAACCGGAGGCGGTCTTGCGCGCGACCAGGCCGCTGCCCGCGAGCAGCCGGCTCAGGCCCTCCTCCAATGAGCCGCCACCGCCGAGGCCGGAAGTGCTCAGGCCACGCACGTCATCAGGGGCGAACGACAGGGTGATCCCGGAGCGCTCGGCGAAACTGCTCAGGGCCTGGGCCAGCGGGCCGGCAGCCACGGCCGGGGCGACCGGGTTTTCGGCCCGGGCCGGCAAGCTGGCGACAGCGCTGCCCAGGGCCAGCGCCAGGCACACGGCGCGGGACAGGAAACGGGGCTGCAAGGGGATCGATGGAGGGCTTGGGCGGCGCATTCAGGGGTCCAATAAGGGAAGTGATAGCCCATAACCGGACGAGTCCACAAAGTCCGACAAACTATTTTGGCCGGCCTCTATGCGGGCACCACCCGCACCCACCAGCGGGTGCGCTCCACCACTTTCACTGGCAGCAGATGGCTGATGTTGTCCAGCAGCGAGGCCGGCTCATCCAGGCGGAAAACGCCGGACAGGCGCAGGTCGGCAATTCGCTCGTCGCAGCCCAGCCAGCCGTGCCGATAGCGCCCGGCCTCGGCGAGGAACTCACCCAATGGCATATCGTTGACCACCAGCAGCCCACGGCTCCAGGCGAACGGATCGAGGCGGCTCTTGCCCAGCTCCGTCAGCGCCGACGCCGACGCCCCCAGCCCCTCGCCCGCCTGCAAGCGGCGCTGGCCGACCGGCGACGTCACCAGCACCTCGCCGCGATCGACGCGGATCTCGCTGTAGCCATCGCGCTCGCGCAGCGCCACCCGGGCCTCGCGGCCGCTGCATTCGGCGAAGCGGCAGCGCGCCTGCCAACGCGCACCGTCCACCAGCACCTCGCCGGAGCGCAGCAACAGCTCACCGCCCTGCACGTCCACCGAGCTGTCGCCGTTGAGGGTGACCTGGGTGCCGTTGCCCAGGTCGATCTGCCGGCGCTCGCCGAGGCCGGTGACATAGCCGGGATGCCAGGTCGGTGGCGCGCTCAGCGTCGCCAGCGCGGTACCACCAGCGACCAGCCCGAGCATCTTCAGCATGCGTCGCCGGCTGAGGTCGGCCGAGGCGCGCTGGAGCAACGGGATACTCTGCTCGGCCCGCGGCAACTGACTAGCCTGGAACATCCCGGCCATCTGCTGCAGGCGTTGCCAGGCCAGTTGATGACGAGGGTCGCGGCGCAACCATTCATTGAACGGGGCCTGCAGTTCGGGGTTGCCGCGCAGGCGCATCTGCCAGTCGATGGCGGCACGCACCACGTTTTCCGGCAGGCGACTCATGGCGCCGTCTCGAAGCACAGGCGGTAGCAGTGCAGCAGGGCATGGGCGACATGCCGCTCCACGGTACGGCTGGACACCCCCAGTTGCTCGGCGATCCGGGTATGGGTCAGCCCGCCGAGCTGATACAGCAGAAAGGCCTCGCGCACCGCCGGCTTCAGGCCTTCGAGCATCTGCGCGATGCGCTCCAGGCACTGCAGGGCTTCATGGCGGACTTCCGGCGAGGGGTGGCAGGCTTGCGGCAGATGGGACAGGGTTTCGAGGTAGGCACGTTCCAGGGCATCGCGACGCCAGTGATCGATCACCAGGCCACGGGCAATACGCGCCAGCAGGGCCCGGGGCGAACGGTTGGTCACCGGCTGGTTGCGCACCAGCAAGCGCACGAACGTATCCTGGGCCAGGTCGGCGGCCTGCTGCGAACAGCCGACCGAACGCCGCAGCCAACCGTTGAGCCAGCCGTGGTGGGTGCCGTAGAGCACGTCGAAAGGAACGATGGAATCCGCTTCATGCAGCGACATGGCACCCCCTCCGGAGCCAGAACGGCTGAAATACGGGCGCACATTAATAGCGAATCATTCTTATTTCAATATGAAATTAGGCAAGCCCGAAAGGACAACGCGCACATTGTATGAGCGGGTTTGCTGCCATATGGCTGGAGCACGCAGACCTTGAGAAACCGGTTTTTGGGACCGCTAGCGCGGTCCTTCGCAGGCAAGCCAGCTCCTACAGGGCTTTGGGTAGGCCCAAAAAACCTGGCCCACGCCCCTGGAACCACCGGCAGTTCAGTCGAAATCACTCGCCGCATGCCGCTCCGGCAACCGTTCCGATTCCTCGCCCCAGGTCCGGTTGACCCGTGCCCCGCGCTTGACCGCCGGACGCTCGGCGATCTCGTTGGCCCAGCGCAGCACATGGGGGTAGCTGGGCGCATCGAGGAATTCCGCCGCGCCGTAGACCTTGTTGCGCAGCATCTCGCCAAACCACGGCCAGCAGGCCATGTCGGCAATGCTGTATTCTTCCCCGGCGACATAGCGGTGTTCCGCCAACTGTCGGTCCAGCACGTCGAGCAGGCGCTTGACCTCCATGGTGTAGCGGTTGATCGGGTATTCGAACTTCTCCGGCGCATAGGCGAAGAAATGCCCGAAACCGCCGCCGACGAACCCGGCGCCGCTCATCTGCCAGAACAGCCAGTTCAGGCATTCGGCGCGCTTGGCCAGGTCCTTGGGGATGAAGGCGCCGAAAGAGTCGGCGAGGTACAGCAGGATCGAGCCCGACTCGAACAGGCGCACAGGCGGGTTCTGGCGGGTGTCCAGCAGGGCCGGGATCTTCGAGTTGGGGTTGAGTTCGACAAAGCCGCTGCCGAACTGGTCGCCTTCGCCGATGCGGATCAGCCAGGCGTCGTACTCGGCATCCTTGAAGCCGGCGGCGAGCAGCTCTTCGAGCATGATCCCGACCTTGACGCCGTTGGGCGTGGCCAGGGAATACAACTGCAGCGGATGGCCGCCCCGGGGCAATTCACGCTCGTGGGTCGGGCCGGCGATCGGGCGGTTGATATTGGCGAACTGGCCACCGCTGGCCTTGTCCCAGGTCCAGACCCTGGGTGGGGTGTAAGGGGTGTCTGACATGAAAAGCCCTCCTCGACGGATCGTTTGCAGGTCCTTGGTTCGGCAGCGCATGGCCGCCACAGGTTCAGTTTTCGCCGCCTACAGCGCCGTACCGCGGCGCGGCGTGTAGAACAGCGAGGACAACGCACCTTCGTGTTCCAGCAGGTGGATCTTCTTTTCGATGCCCCCGGCGTAGCCGGTCAGGCTGCCATCGCGGCCGATCACCCGATGGCACGGAATGATGATGGATATCGGGTTATGCCCCACTGCCCCGCCCACGGCCTGGCTGGACATGCTCGCCAGGCCGCTGCGCAGGGCCACGGCCTTGGCGATCTCGCCGTAGGTGGTGGTGCCGCCGTAGGGTATTTCACAGAGCAGGGCCCACACGGCCTTGCGGAAATCGCTGCCGATCGGGGCCATGGGAAGGTCGGCGACGGCGGGCTGGCGGCCGGCGAAGTACTGGTCGAGCCAGTCGCGCACTTCGCGGAAGAACGGCAGGTTGTCGTTGGGCTCAAGGGTGCCGGGAGCACTGCCGCCGAAGTACTTCTGGCCGACCATCCACAGGCCCAGCAGATGGCTGTCGCTGGCGGCCAGTTGCAGGGTGCCGACGGGGGACGGGTAGAGGGTGGAATAGTACATGGGGCTGTCCTGGATCCGGGGGGAAGTCTTTAACATGGCATCCGCTGTGTTCTCAAGGGCCCTATCGCTGGCCAGCCAGCCCCACAGCTCATCCGCGGCGCCGCTGAAACCTGTGGGAGCTGGCTTGCCAGCGATGATGCCCCCGAGGTCAACGGTCAATCATGAGGATATCCACCAGCACCCGCCCCGGCCCGCTCAGTTCCACCCCGCGCCGCGTCACCACCTCGTACGGCTCGCTGCGCGATCTCAATTGCAACGGCAACTGCACCAGCATCCCGTGCTCCACCGCCACCCGCGCCACGTCCCAGGGCATCACCGCCAGCAGGCCCGGGTCCTGGCGCAACAAGGACAAGGTGGTGAAGGTCGAGGAGGTTTCGATCGGGTACTGCGGGAAATTCAGCCCCGCCTCGCGAAACTCCCGCTCCAGGGTCAGGCGCATCGGCATGTTCACCGGGAACACCACCCAGCGCGAATCCGCCAGTTGCGCCAGGTCGAGCTGCTCGCTACCGGCCAGGGCGTGCTCCGGGTTGGCCACCAGCACCAGTCGCTCCTGGTGCCGGACCCGGCTGTCATAGGCATCCGGCCGCCGGCTGACGCTGGTCCGGCAGATCACCACATCCAGGCGCCCTTGGTCGAGCAGGCTGAGCAGGCGGTCGCTGGTGTCCTCGACCACGGTCACCGACAGGTCCGGCTGCTCCTCGCGCAGCCGTGCCAGCCCTTCGACCAGCATCGGTACCGCGCCCATGATGGTGCCCACCGACAGCCGCCCGCCGTGCCCCTGCATGATCCCGAGCATTTCCTCACGCAAATGGGCCAGATCGGTGTTGATCAGCCGCGCGTAGCGCACCACGCAGCGCCCAAGGTCGTTGGCCTCCAGGCCCTTGCTGGTACGCTCAAACAGCACCGCGCCCAGGGTCGATTCGATCTCGTTGAGGGCCTTGGTCGCCCCTGGCTGGGTGATCGACATGGCGTCGGCCGCCTTGTGGATCGAGCCCAGTTCATCGAGACAGATCAGCAGGCGCAGTTGCCGCAGGCGCAAGCGCGAGGCCATGGAACTCAAGGATGGCAGCACGGGGGATCACCAAAAGTTATCACAGGGTCAATAGCTGTCATTAGGCAGCATCGTCCGGGAAATTTAAAGTGGCCCCAGCGATCCTCCACAAGAACACACAATCATGGAGCCCCCATGCGTCTGATCCAATTCGAAACCGCAACCGCCCGGCGCCACGTGGGCGTGGTCGAGGGCGACCTGATCCAGCCGGTCCGCGCAACCAGCCATATGCGCGAACTGGCCCTGGCCGCGATTCGCAACCAGCGCAGCCTTACGGCCGAGGTGCTGGCCCGGGGCCTGGATGACGTTACTGAAAGTTATTCCCTGGCCCTGGACGAGTGCCGGGTCCTGCCGCCGCTGGACCACGAGGATCCGGCCCACTGCCTGGTCAGCGGCACCGGCCTGACCCACCTGGGCAGCGCTTCGACCCGGGACAAGATGCACCAGCAGAAGATCGACGATGCCGCTGCCCTGACCGATACCGCGCGCATGTTCCAGTGGGGCATCGAGGGCGGTCGTCCGGCGGCCGGCAGCGTCGGCGCCCAGCCGGAGTGGTTCTACAAGGGCGACGGCTCCACCGTGGTCCGCCCCGGCCAGGCATTGCGCAGCCCGGCCTTCGCCGAAGACGCTGGCGAGGAACCGGAACTGGCCGGCCTCTACGTGATCGCCGATGATGGCCAGCCATACCGCCTGGGCTTCGCCATCGGCAACGAGTTTTCCGACCATGTGATGGAACGCCGCAGCTACCTGTACCTGGCCCATTCGAAACTGCGCAATTGCGCCTACGGCCCGGAGCTGCGGGTGGGCGAACTGCCGCGCCATCTCGAAGGCGTGAGCCGGATCCGCCGTGGCGACAAGGTACTGTGGGAAAAACCTTTCCTCAGCGGCGAGGACAACATGTGCCACTCGCTGGAGAACCTCGAGTACCACCATTTCAAGTACCCGCAGTTCCTGCGCCCGGGCGACGTGCATATCCATTTCTTCGGCACCGCCACCCTGTCCTTTGCCGACCAGGTCAGGACCGAGCCGGGCGATGTGTTCGAAATCAGCCTGGCCGAGTTCGGCGCGCCGCTGCGCAATACCGTGGGCCAGGCCGCCGAACCGCTGGCACCGGGCGCCGTGCAGGCCCTCTGAACCCGACCCACCCGGCGCAGGGAGGCGCCACCCGGCATTTCATAACAAACATAAGAGTGAGATGAGCATGAAGAACAGCCCCTTCCCGGCGGCGCCCTCGCCCGCCCTCGCCGGCGCCGACAGCACACGTCCGAGCAACGTGCGCTGGCGCATCTTCCTGATCCTGCTGTTGCTGGCGGCGATCAACTACATCGACCGCGCTTCGCTGTCGGTGGCCCTGCCATTGATTTCCGCCGAGTTCGAACTGACTCCGGCCCTGGAAGGCCTGATCCTCAGCGCGTTCTTCTGGTCCTACGCGTTGATGCAGATTCCCAGCGGCATGCTTCTGGACCGCTTCCAGGTGCGCAATATCGTCGGCGTCGCCACCGTCGGCTGGGGCGCTTTCCAGGCCCTTGGCGGCTTCGCCCATAACTGGATCACCCTGCTGATCACCCGGGTCGGCCTGGGCGTGGCCGAGTCGCCGATCATGCCGGCCGGGGCCAAGCTCAACGGCTCCTGGCTGACACCCAACGAGCGCGGGCGCGGTGCCACCCTGGTGGACGGCGGCGCACCGCTGGGCACCGCCTTCGGGGCGATCATCATCGCCGGGCTGATCACCTGGTTCGACTCCTGGCGCATCGCCTTCATCATTGCCGGCGTCGGCACCGTGGTGGTCGGCGTCTGGGCCTGGTGGTACATCCGCAACCACCCCAGCGAACACCCGCTGGTGAACAAGGCCGAGCTGGACTACATCACCCAGGCCAACGACGCCGCGAGCACGTCCGGCGGCAACCGCAAGGCGGTGCTCAAGGAACTGCTGAAAAGCCGCTCGGTACTGTGCATGTTCGCCGGCTATGCCTGCTACAACAGCGTGTTCTACGGCCTGCTGACCTGGATGCCGAGCTACCTGCACCAGAGCCACAACCTGGATATCAAGGCCATGGGCGGGGCGACCTTCCTGATCTTCATGTGCGGCTTCGTCGGCGAGCTGGTCGGCGGCTGGATCGCCGATAAATGGCGGACCAACGGCGGCCAGCCGAACACCGTGATGCGCAGCATGTTCGCCGGCTCTGCTGCCGTCGCCGCCCTGTGCATCCTGCTGGTGGCCTACACCCCGGATGCCGCGCGGGTGATCGCCCTGCTCTGCGTGGCGCTGTTCTTCATCCGCTGGTGCGGCATGTACTGGTGCCTGCCGGCCATTCTCGGCGGCAAGTCCAAGGCCGGCGTGCTGGGTGGCAGCATGAACTTCTGCGGCAACATGGTCGGGGTGATCGTGCCGATCCTGATCGGCCTGATCGTGCAGTTCACCGGCTCCTATTTCCTGGCCCTGATTTTCTTCGTGGTCATGGCCTTCGGCCTGATGCTGTTCTCCGGCCTGATTGACTATCGCGAGCGTGGGCTGGCCTGAGCCCGCGCTGTTATCCGAGGTAAACCGTCATGCAACTGATTACAACAACGGGCAGCGAACGCGCTGCCCTGGCCGTGATCCGGCTCAACCCGCTGGACGATGTGCTGATCGCCCGCCAACCGCTGACCGAAGGCCTGGAACTGCCCGAAGGCATCCGCGTGCGCGAGCCGGTACCGGCCGGGCACAAGATCGCCGCCCGGGACATCGCCGTGGGCGAGCCGCTGCGCCGCTACGGGCAGATCATCGGCTTTGCCAGCCAGGCCATCGGCGTCGGCCAGCATGTCCACGTGCATAACCTGGCCATGGGCGACTTCAGTCGCGACTACGCGTTCGGCGTCGATGCCAAGGGCGTGCAGACGCCCGTCGAGGACAGCTTCATGGGCATCGTCCGCGCCGATGGCCGGGTCGCCACGCGAAACTATATCGGCATCCTGACGTCGGTGAACTGTTCGGCCACCGTGGCCCGGGCCATCGCCGACCATTTCCGCCGCGATATCCATCCCGAGGCGCTGGCCGACTACCCCAATGTCGATGGCGTGGTCGCCCTGACCCACGGCGTCGGTTGCGCCGTGGACCCGGGTGGCGAGGCCCTGGCGATGCTCCAGCGCACCCTGGGCGGCTACGCGGTGCACGCCAATTTCCACTCGGTGCTGATGATCGGCCTGGGCTGCGAGACCAACCAGATCCCCGACCTGCTCGCGGCCCAGGGCCTGGAAAGCTGCAATACCCTGCGCACCTTCACCATCCAGGGCACCGGCGGCACCTCGAAAACCATCGCCAGCGGCATCGCCCAGGTCAAGTCGCTGCTGGCCGAGGCCAATGCGGTGCAGCGCGAACCGGTCAGCGTCCGCCACCTCACCGTCGGCCTGCAATGCGGCGGCTCCGATGGCTATTCCGGGATCACCGCCAACCCGGCGCTGGGCAATGCGGTAGACCGCCTGGTGGCGGCCGGCGGCACCGCGATCCTCTCGGAAACCCCGGAGATCTATGGTGCCGAGCACCTGCTGACCCGTCGTGCGGTCAGCCAGGCCGTGGGCGAGAAACTCATCGCCCGCATCCAGTGGTGGGAGGCCTACTGCCAGCGCATGGGCGCCGAGCTGAACAACAACCCGTCCGCCGGCAACAAGGCCGGCGGCCTGACCACCATCCTGGAAAAGTCCCTCGGCGCCGTGGCCAAGGCCGGCTCCAGTGACCTGGTGGATGTCTACCAATACGCCGAACCGGTACGCGCCCATGGCCTGGTGTTCATGGACACCCCCGGCTATGACCCGATCTCCGCCACCGGCCAGGTTGCCGGTGGCGCCAACCTGATCGCCTTCACCACCGGGCGCGGCTCGGCCTACGGTTGCGCGCCCTCGCCGTCGATCAAGCTGGCAACCAATACCCGCCTGTGGGAAACCCAGGAGGAAGACATGGACGTGAATTGCGGCGGCATCGCCGACGGCAGCATGACCATCGAAGAACGCGGCGAGCACATCTACCGCCTGATGCTGGCGATCGCCTCGGGCCAACGCAGCAAGAGCGAGCAGCACGGCTACGGACAGAACGAGTTCGTGCCGTGGCAGATCGGCGCCATCACCTGATTTTCCGTTTTACCGCTTAGGAGCAACCCATGATCCTCGGTCACAACTACATTGGCGGACAGCGCTCGGCGCAGGGCGATATCCGCCTGCAGAGCCTCGACGCCAGCACCGGCGAAGCCCTGCCTGGCGAGTTCTGCCAGGCCACCGAGGCGGAGGTCGATGCAGCGGCGCGCGCAGCTGCGGCAGCCTTCCCGGCCTATCGCAACCTGACGCCGGAGCGGCGTGCGCAGTTCCTCGATGCCATCGCCGACGAACTGGACGCCCTGGGCGATGCCTTCGTCGCCATGGTCTGCCGCGAAACCGCCCTGCCCGCCGCACGTATCCAGGGCGAGCGCGGACGTACCAGCGGGCAGATGCGCCTGTTCGCCAAGGTGCTGCGCCGCGGTGATTTCCTCGGTGCGCGGATCGACCGCGCCCTGCCCGATCGCCAGCCGCTGCCGCGCGTGGACCTGCGGCAGATGCGCATCGGTATCGGCCCGGTTGCCGTGTTCGGTGCCAGCAACTTCCCCCTGGCCTTCTCTACCGCCGGCGGCGATACCGCCGCGGCGCTGGCGGCGGGATGCCCGGTGGTGGTCAAGGCCCACAGCGGCCATATGGCCACCGCCGAAGCGGTGGCCGATGCCATCCTCCGCGCGGCGGAGCGCACCGGCATGCCGGCCGGTGTCTTCAACATGGTCTACGGCGGAGGGGTTGGCGAATGGCTGGTCAAGCACGCGGCGATCCAGGCCGTGGGCTTTACCGGCTCGCTGCGCGGCGGCAACGCCCTGTGCCGCCTGGCCGCCGAACGGCCACAGCCGATCCAGGTGTTCGCCGAGATGTCCAGCATCAACCCGGTGATCCTGTTGCCGGACGCGCTGCGCACCCGCGGCGACACCCTCGCTCGGGAACTGGCAGCCTCGGTGACCCTCGGCTGCGGGCAGTTCTGTACCAATCCGGGACTGATCATCGGCCTGCGCTCGGCGCAGTTCACTGCGTTCGTCGAGCAGCTCAAGGTGCAGATGGCCGAACAGCCGGCGCAGACCATGCTCAATCGCGGCACCCTGGCCAGCTATCGCGAGGGGCTGGAGCATTTGCACGGGCATCCCGGCGTGCGTCATCTGGCCGGGGCCGCGCAGGGCGACGGGCAAGCGCAGCCGCAGCTGTTCGCGGCGGATGTGCGGTTGTTGCTGGAGGGCGATGAACTGCTGCAGGAAGAAGTATTCGGGCCGGCGACCGTGGTGATCGAAGTCGAGGACACCGCGCAACTGCGCGCAGCGATCCAGGCGCTGCGCGGGCAACTGACGGCGACATTGATCGGCGAGCCGGACGAGCTGCTGGCCCATGCCTGGCTGGGTGAACTGTTGCAGGAAAAGGTCGGGCGGGTACTGGTCAATGGCTATCCGACCGGGGTCGAAGTTTGCGATGCCATGGTCCATGGAGGGCCCTATCCGGCGACCTCCGATAGCCGCGGAACGTCGGTGGGAACGCTGGCGATCGAGCGCTTCCTGCGGCCGGTGTGCTTCCAGAATTATCCGGATGCTTTGTTGCCCGAAGCGCTGAGGGATGGGAATCCGCTGGGGGTGTTGCGGCTGGTGGATGGAGTGTTCAGTCGGGAGGGTCTGGTCTGATGATTCTCTATTGATCTTCAGGGCCCTATCGCCGGCAACGCCGGCTCCCACAAGGTTCTGCGCAGCTCAAGTACCTGTGGGAGCCGGCGTTGCCGGCGATGAGGCCCTCGGACTCATCTCAGTTCTTCGGCAAGACACTGCTCACCAGTTGCCTCGCCGTCTGCCGGATCACTCCCACGCCATCCGGATCCCCCTGCAACAGCGCCCCGGCGAACTGCCGGGCCTGCTTGAGGTTGATGTGCGGCGGCAACGGCGGAACATCCGGGTCGGTGCGAAACTCGATGAGCACCGGCACATCGCTGGCCAGCGCCTGCTCCCAGGCCGGGGCCACGTCTTCCTCGCGCTCGACGCAGATACCTTTCAAGCCAATGGAAATGGCGAACAGGTGATACGGCACATCCGGTATCGCCTGGCTCGCCACGTACTTCGGATCACCCTCCATCACCCGCTGCTCCCAGGTCACCTGGTTCAGGTCCTGGTTATTGAACACGGCACAGATCCAGCGCCCGTTGCCCCACTGGCGCCAGTACTTGGCCACCGTGATCAGCTCGGCGAGGTTGTTCATCTGCATCGCGCCGTCTCCCACCAGCGCCACCACCGTCTGCTGCGGATGGGCGAACTTGGCGGCAATGGCGTAAGGCACCGCGGCCCCCATCGAGGCCAGCCCGCCGGACAGCGAGCAGCGCATGCCCGGACGGATCCGCAGGTCGCGGGCGAACCAGTTGGCGCAGGAACCGGAGTCGCTGGTGACGATCGAGTGGTCCGGCAGGCGCGGCGATAGTTCATACACCACGCGCTGCGGATTGACCGGGTCGGCCTTGCTCAGCGCACGCTTCTCCAGCTTGCTGTCCCAGGCCTTGCGCCAGCCCTCGATCTTCTTGCGCCAGCGCCGTTCGCCCTTCTGCTCGATCAGCGGCAGCAGCGCATCGAGGGTGTCGGCAGCATCGCCCACCAGGTTGATTTCCATCGGGTAACGCAGGCCGAGCATGTTCGGCTCGATATCGATCTGCACGCCCCGGGCCTGGCCTTCCTTGGGCAGGAATTCGGCATAGGGGAAGCCCGACCCGATCATCAGCAAGGTGTCGCATTCGTTCATCAGCTTCAGGCTCGGCTCGGTGCCGAGCAGACCGATGCAACCGGTGACCCAGGGCAGGTCATCGGACAGGACCGCCTTGCCCAGCAGCGCCTTGGCAACCCCTGCACCGAGCTTGTCGGCCAGTTGCCTGACCTGCTCGCTGGCCCCCAGGGCACCGGCGCCGACCAGGATGGCGACCTTGCTTCCCTCGTTAAGCAGCTTCGCCGCAGCCGCCAGATCGTCTTCCCGCGGCAGGACCCGCGGCCGACGGTAGCCAAGGCCGGAATGCAGGGTGCCATGGGCGCGGGCCGGCTCTTCATAAGGCAGCTCCTGCAGGTCGTTGGGCAGGATCAACGCCGTCACCTTGCGCTCGCCCACTGCGGTGCGCACCGCACGATCCAGCAGATGGCGCACCTGGGACGGCGCCGAAGCCTGCTGGACGAACGCCCCGGCCACATCCTTGAACAGCGACACCAGGTCGACTTCCTGCTGGTAATGCCCGCCCAGCGCGGTACGGGCCTGCTGGCCGCAGATGGCGAGGACCGGCATATGGTCCAGGCGCGCGTCGTACAGCCCGGTGACCAGGTGCGATGCGCCGGGCCCCGAGGTGGCGATGCACACCCCCAGCTCCCCGGTGAACTTGGCGTGGGCGCTGGCCATGAAGGCGGCCATTTCCTCGTGGCGGCACTGCACGAACTCGATCTTGCCGGAGCGCCGCAGCGCCCCGAACACGCCGTTGATGCCATCGCCGGGGTAGCCGAAGATGCGCTTCACACCCCATTGGCTGAGCCGTTCCACGAGAAAGTCGCCTACGGTGCTGGACATGTACTGCCTCCTTTATCGTTCGGGTCGGTAAAGGTTGGGACAGGAGGCGTTCGGCAGGTGTTCAGATTGTTTGACCCGGGCGTGAAACGCCAGGACATCAGCCGCTGCCCAGCAAACGGGCCAGGCTCCTGGCCAGCTCCAGCCGCCGGAACGGCTTGCGCAACACTTCGAACTCATGCAATGCCTGGGGTGGCAGGTTGGCGTAGCCGGTGATGATCAACACCGGCAGGTCCGCCCGCCATTGGCGCAGGTCGTGGGCGAAGCGGCTGCCGGTTTCATCGGCCATGATCTGGTCGGTCACCAGGATATCCAGCTCCAGCCCCGCCTCGATCAGGCGCCGCGCCTGGGCCGGGCCGTCGGCTTCGGTGACCTTGTAGCCGAGATCGCGCAGTTGCAATGCCGTGGCGTTGCGGACCATTTCCTCGTCATCCACCAGCAGCACACGGTTCAGGTGCCGGGCCATGGGCACCGCGTCACCGAATTCGTCCTGCCCCTCCTGCTCCACCGTTCCCACCGGCAGCCAAAGCGTCACCTCGGTACCACGCCCCGGCCAGGAGCGGACCTCCATGCCGCCACCGGATTGCCCGGCCAGCCCCTGGACCATGGACAGGCCCAGCCCGGTCCCGCGGCCTACGCCCTTGGTGGAGAAAAACGGCTCGGCGCAACGGCGCAGCACATCGGCACTCATGCCACAGCCGCTGTCGCTGACCTTGAGCCACAACTGTTGCCCGCGTACGCCCTCCGGCGGCTCGCCCGGCCCGGCGGAAATCCGCAGGCGCCCCCCCTGCTCCATGGCATCCCGGGCATTGACCACCAGATTGAGCAACGCCAGTTCCAGTTGATGCGGATCGACCACCACGGTCGGCAGGTATTCGTCGACCTCGACCTCGAACTGTATGGTCGGCCCCAGGGAGTGGGCAATCAGCTCGTGCATTTCCGCCACCAGGCTTGCCAGCGCCACGGTCTGCGGGGTCAGGGTCTGGCGCCGGGCGAAGCTGAGCAGGCGCCCCACCAAGTTGCGCGCCCGCTCCGCCGCCTGCAATGCGCCCTGGGTCAGGCGCGCGGTGCGTTGCAGGTCATCGGGGCGGCGCTGGATCAACTCCAGCGAGGCAATGATCGGCGTGAGCATATTGTTGAAATCGTGAGCGATACCGCCGCTGAGCTGGCCGACCATCTCCATCTTGCGCGCTTCATGCAGCTCGACGATGGCCGCCTCTCGCTCGGCAAGGATGGCGCCGACCCGCTCCTCCAGGCTTTCATTCAGAGCCTTCATCTCGGCGAAGGCCGCCTGCAGGTCACGTTGCGCGCGGGCATGGCTCATGGCATCCCAGGTCTGCCGGGCACACTCCTCCACCAGCAGGCATTCGTCCTCGCACAGTACCCGCGGCCGGGCGAACTCCACGCTGAGCATGGCCTGCAGTTCACCCGCCCGCAGCACCGGCACCTGCAGGCTGGCCGGTATGGAAAAGCGCGCGGGGTCCTCATCGAAGCACACGCAGGAGGCATCCAGTTCCTGTTGCAAACGGCGGGTCGCATGCTCGCGGATCGCCTCGGCATCGTCGAGCCCGCGCAGGGCCTCGCCGAGCTCCAGGAGAAAGGCCTGGCGCCGCTGGAACTGCACGCGCCGGGTGGTCTCGGTGACGATGCACAACACCCCGCCCACGCTGCCGTCACTCTCGCGCACTGCCGAATAGGACACATCGAACCAGGCCGTCTCGCCGAAGCCGCTGCGTTCGATATAGAACGGCCGGTCGGTGGCGGAGAAGGTCTGGCCGGTTTCTCGCACGCCGCGCAACAGCGGCTCGAGGTCGTCCCATAGCTCGCTCCAGTGTTCGATGGCAGGGCGGCCAAGGGCGTGGGGATGCTTGGCACCGATCGTCGGCACGTAGGCTTCGTTATACAGGGCCACGTACTGCGGCCCCCAGAACAGCACGATCTGCGCCTTGGCCGGGAGCATCAGGCTCATGGTCGCTTGCAGCCCCGCCGACCAGGCGTGCGGAGGACCCAGCGGCGAGCTTCGCCAATCCAGCGTCTGCAATAGATCACTCATGATGCCGCCATTGTCGATAAAGCCTGGCGAATGCGTCGTGCAACCGTCCAAAGGGTTGCCGTGGCTTGTTTTCATCCTGTAGAGGCCCCGGCCGTGTTTCGTTCATCCATCAATATGAAGCGCGCCGGACCCGGATCGTTCCACGTCCGACGACCGAAGGCGGAAAAATTTCGTTTATTGCGCAAAAAGTCGTAAAGCCAGTGATCCCTGCTGCTCGACGGCTTTTTGCGCAATAAATAGAAATAACCATGCGATCGAACAGCCTACAATGGCCTGTCCACCACCCTTTCCAGCAAGGAGTCCCCATGACCTGCGCCCTGGCCCTGGAAGCACTGGCCTTCGATCACCAGGATGGCGAAGAGATCCTGCCCCACTGCCATGCCCAGGCGCAGCTGATCCACGGTATCAGTGGGGTCATGCTGGTGGGCGCGGCGAGTACGCACTGGGTAGTGCCGGCGGGCCATGCATTGTGGGTGCCGCCGGGCATCGAGCACCAGATCCGCATGCTCGGCCAGGTCAGCATGCGCACCCTGTTCATGCCCGCCTCGACCTGGCCATGGGGCGGTGAGCAGTGCCAGCTGATCAGCGTCACGCCGTTGATGCGCGAGTTGCTGGTGGCCGCCAGCGGCCTGCCTTCGCAAGCCGACAACCCACACCGCCGGCAGTGCATCCATGAGCTGCTGCTGGTGGAAATGCAGGGTGCGCAGGCCGTCGCCCTGCATCTGGCAATGCCCGCCGACCCGCGCCTGCAGCGCCTGTGCAACCAGGTGATCGCCCGTCCGGCGAGCGAAGCCGGGCTGGAGGACTGGGCCCGGCAATTGAACATGAGCAGCCGGACCCTGGCCCGCCTGTTCCAGCGCGAGCTGGGAACCAGCTTCGGCGACTGGCGCACCCGCGTGCGCATGGTCCTGGCCATGCAGCGCCTGGGCAGCGGCGCCTCGGTGCTGGAAGTGGCGCTGGAGCATGGTTACCAGAGCCCGAGTGCGTTCTCGCAGACCTTCAAGCGGGTCGTCGGGCATCTGCCGAGTCATTACCAGGGGTAGATACCCCTGCAGCGACAAGGTCCTGAAAGGATCAATCCCCCATCGGCATGGTGAACCTGAACTCGGTGCCCTTGCCCACTTCACTGCGAGCCTCGATCCGCCCGCCATGGGCTTCGACGATGCCCTGGGTGATATACAGCCCAAGCCCGGTACCGTTGGGGTTGCCTTCCTTCATCGTCCAGTAGCGCTCGAACACGTGGGGCAATTGTTCGGCCGGGATGCCTTCGCCGTCGTCCTTGACGGTAAACACGATCTCGTTGCCGCCCGCCGCCGCATGCACGCCCACCGTGCCCAGGCGCGGGGTGAACTTGATGGCGTTGCCCACCAGGTTGGAGAGCACCTGGAACAACCGCTCCGGGTCGGCGTGGATCTTCAGTTCCGGCTCGCTTTCGAAGGCGATGCTGATGTTCTTGTTCAGCGCCAGCGGCATGAGCAGCGCCTGGGTTTCCTCGAAGATCTGGCCGACGTCCAGAGTCTTGGGCGAGATGGTGTAGCGTCCGGCGTCGATCTTCGAGGTATCGAGCAGGTCGTCCAGCAGCGTGCTCATGCGCCCGGCCGCCTGCTGCATGGTCTCGATGGCCGTGGCAATGCGCCGCGAGGCATGCGGGCCGTCGGAGCTGAAACTCTTCTGCATCATGCCGCAGAGCATGGAAATGACCGTCATCGGATTGCGCAGGTCATGGGAAACCACCGCCACCAGGTCGTCGCGGGTGCGCACCGCCTGCTGTTCACGGCGTACCTGGCGGGCCAGGTCGTTTTCCAGCGCGGAGCGGCGCAGGTCGTTGGCAGCGTACAGGTCGCCATGGCTCCACTTGCGTGAGATCCCGGCCATTTCCACCTTCCAGATCTCGAACGAGGCACGCGGGCGCAGGCGCGGGCCGGCTTCGGAATTTTCCAGGTCCAGCGGCTTCTTCGGGTCGCCGCTCCAGTTGATGGTTTCTTTCACTTCCGGGCGGAACCACAGCACGCCGTTATCCACCGGCTTGGGCAGGCTCATGGCGAGTAAACCGCTGGCGACATGCTGGTAGGCCTCGGCCGGGGGATAGACCGCAGACAGGTTGTGGCTGGCGAAAACCGCCTGGCCGCCCTGCTGCAGCCACTTGTGCAAGGCGCGGATCTCGTCGGGCTCCGGGCAATTGCCATAGCGGTGCAGTTGCTTGTCCTCGATGATCGCGATGCCGGCGGCATCGGTCAGGTTCATCAGCACCTCGGGCTGGCCGGCCAGGCCGTCGAACACATTCTGCGGCGAGTCGATCATGGCCTGGTTGAGCAGCCCCAGCGCTTCGATCTTTTCTTCACGCTGGCGGCTGACTTCCAGCGCCTCCATGGCACTGATCTGCAGCGACAGCACCTGGCCGATGGCCTGGCAGGCCATGCGCAGTTCATGGGGCACGTGCAGCGGCCGGCGATTGCCGCAACTGATCAGGCCCCACAGCTCGCCGTCCTTGAGCAGGGAAATGCTCATGGACGAGAGCACGCCCATGTTCTTCATGTACTGGCAGTGGATCGGCGACACGCTGCGCAGGTTGGCAAAGCCGAGATCCAGGGGCCCGCCGGTGTCGGGCCGCAGCGCCGGCACCAGCGGGACAGCCTGGTAGCCGGCATCCGGAATGATCCGCAGCCAATTCTTGCGGTACAGCTCGCGGGCCTGCCGGGGGATGTCCGAGGCGGGGAAGAACAGGCCGTTGAAGACTTCCATGGACGGGCCGGAGGCCTCGGCGATGACCTGGCCATGGCCTTCCTCTTCGAAGCGGTAGATCAGCACCCGGTCGTAGCCGGTCAGGGCCTGGATCTCGCGGACGCTGACCTCGTACAGCGCCTGCAGGGAGGCTGCGCCCTGCAGGCGCTGGAGCATGCGGCCCAGGTTGGTCAGGTTGCCGGCGATGCTGCCGGGCTGGTAGTGCCCGGCATGCACTTCCAGTTCGAAGATCAGTACACCGTCGTGACGGTGCAGCAGGCCATCGAAGGTCATGCCGTTGAGCGCGACGGTCAGTGGCGAATCATTGGACAGCAGCGGCTGTTGCACGCTGTGCTGCAAGGCGGCGGCCTGGGCCTGGCCCAGCAGGCCTTCGACGGGCTGGCCCAGCAGCGACTGCGGCGTACGACCGAGCAGGGTCTCGACGTTGGCGCTGACCTGGAGGATCTCCAGCCCCGGCTCGCTCAGGGTCAGCAGCAGGCCGTGGGGCTGGATGGCACCGGGAAAACGGATGGGTTCATCGGCGCAATTGGCCAATAGCGTTTCGAAGGCATCCTGTTCTTCTGGGGTCATAGCAGTACCTCCCGGCCTTGCAGCCAGTGTTCGAAACAGCGAAATGTATCCTGCGCCGCACGCACCGTGGCGGCGCGCTCTTGGCCGCTCAATGGCTGCGAGCACAGATAATGAAGAAAGGCGCGCCAGCGGCGGCCGGTATCTTCACCATAGACATCGAGAAAGGCCGCACCGTTTCGGGCGTCCAGGCCCAGGTGCGAGTGGATGTGCCGGCGCAGCACCTGGCCGCCCAGGGTCGCCCCTTCCACAACATAGAGCACGCCCAGGCAGGCCGCCCTGGAATCAAGGGCTGGCAGGTCCTGGCAACGCGGCAGCCCCTCGACGGCCTCGGCAGACAGGCCCAGGGCCCGCAGATCATCCTGGAGGATGGCGGATTTCAGGCGCGGTTGCAGATCGAAATCGGCGGGAAACCACGGGCTGGTGCGCAGCGCGTCTTCCAGCGGGGCATAGAAACCGTGATAGGCCTGCATCAACTGCAGGAAAGCGTGGGAATCCAGGGAATCGGCGAAGAAAGGCAGGCGTTTTTCCAGTGCGATGTGCAGTTCAGCAGTATGGGTACGCAATTCCTGCAGTACCGGCGCCGAAGCGACCTCACGGGACGTTGATTGCATATAGCGGGGCTCGGATGGCTGACCTCGTGATGGCCAATGGCTGAAAGTTGATCGAAAGATCAGGGCACAAAATGGCCTATTTCCTACAAGGAAGCAATGCGAACGACGATTTTGTGCCCGGGTCCTGGATACCGAATCAGTAAAAAAGGCCGCCGGGTCTCCCCGGCGGCCTTCTTCGTTACAGGCGCCGACTTACTTGTTGTAGGTCATCACCCCATCCTCGCCTTCGACGAAGCCGTTGTACGGCGCGATCTGCTGGCTGGTCAGCAGGCCTGCGTCGAACATTTTCTCCGCGCCGGTCTGCTGCACGATCGCCGGCTGCAGCAGCGCTTCCATGAAGCGACGGCTTTCGGCCAGGCTGCCACCGATGACGCGGCTGCCCAGGTCGACCTGCGACGAGTCGTTGACGTCGCCCATCAGTTCCTGGATCAGCGCGGCATTGCCGTTGTCCGCGGTGATCGACACCTGCCACGCACGCACGTTGGCCACGCCCGGCATGTTGTCGAGTACCTGCGGTGCGACGAACACCACCTTGCCGCCACCCATGTTGTTGGCGGTCTGGATCGACGCCACCTTGATGGTCTTGCCGCCCTGGTAGCTGACGGTACCGGTATCGGTGCTGGTGGTGCTGTTGGTGGCCATGACCACGTCGCCGGAACCGGTGACGCTGACGTTGCCCCGGCCACTGGTGCTGATATTGGCATTCTGGTTGACGTTGGCACCGCTCAGGGCAATGTTGCCCGCCCCGCTGTTGCGCACCGCGCCATTGACGTTGAGGTCGCCGGCAGTGGCCAGGGCGATGTTTCCCTGGGCAGTGGACAGCGAGGCCAGGTTCAGCGCCGAGGTGGAGGTGCTGTTCAGGTTGGCACCGCCGTTGCCACCGTTGCCGGCCAGGGTCTGCACGTTGACGTCGAAGGCATTGCCGGCCTGACCGACGCCATTGGCGGCGACCAGGTTGGCGCTTTGCGCGTTGACGTTGCTCACCGCGTTGCCATTGGCGTCGAGGATCGCGCCGGTGGCGGCATTGAGGTTGACCGCGTGGCCATTGGCATTGACCACATCGACAGCGAGGTTGCCGCCACGGCTGGTTACCGAGACGTCGCCATTGGCGCTGTTGACCGTCAGGCGGTTCAGACCGTCGGCTTCGTCGATGGCGATATTGCCATTGCCAGTGACCTGGGCATTGACGCTGTTGCCCTGGGTCTGCACGGCGATGCCGTTGCCCGCCGTCAGGTTCAGGGCATTGCCCTGGACGCGGGTGCTGGCGTTGCCGTCATCGACCAGGGCGCCATTTTCGGCGGTCAGGTTGACCGAGCCCGTGCCGCTCACCGAACCCAGGGTGGCATTGCCATCGGCCACATCGACCGAGACATTGCCATTGCCGGTACGAACCTGCTCCAGGGTCACGGCCTGGCTCTGCGCCAGGTTGACGTCGCCGCTGGTGGTGCTGGCCGCGACGGTAGTGCCGTGCAGTTGCAGGGCGCCTTGCGAACCGTTGCCCAGGCCGTTGGCGGCATTGAGCTCGATGCGTTCACCGGTGATCCCGGTTGCCTGGGCGACACGGGACAGCAGGCGAGCGAAGAAGCTCGGCTGCGCCTGGGTGACGATGGCACCGCTGGCGGAGTTCAGGCTGACGGTGTGGGTACCGGCATCGACCGTGCCCACCGCAATGTCGCCACCGGCGTTGACCCGGACGTTGCCGTCAGCCGCGCCCAGGCGGGTCAGGCTGATGCCGTCGTCTTCGGTCAGCACCAGGTCGCCGCTGCCATTGACCCGTACCGACGCGCTGTCCACTGCGGTATGCAGGTTGACCCCGGTCTCGGCCGTGACGTTCAGGCTGCCGCCCTTGACCAGGCCGCCACTGGCAGTGACCACCTTGCCGGTGGAGTCCAGCGAGATGCTGTCGCCCTGCAGTTGCTTGACGGTGATGTCACCGGCGCTGACCGCTACCAGGCCATTGGCCGCAGTGACCGCGTCGAGGGTGACGGCGTTGGCTTCGTCGATGATGATCGAACCATTGTCGGCCTTGGCCACCAGGCTATCGACCTCGGTACGCAGGGCGCCGTTGCTACCGATATCGGTCCCGGCATTGGCGGTCAGCTGACGGGCGGTAACATTGCGTGCCGCAGTGCCCTGGACCTGGATATCACCGCTGCTGGCGCTCAGGGTCGCGTTGCCATTGGCAGCGACGATTTCGTCGATCAGCAGGTTGCCGCCGGCACCGTAGGTCACGTCGCCCTGGCCGTTGACCAGGGTCTGGGCACCGAGGTTCATGATCAGGTCGCGGCCGGCCGAGGCGTTGACATGGCCGCTGGCAGTCTGCACCAGCGCTTGCTGGGTCAGGTTGCCGACCAGCGCCTTCAGGTCGATGTTGCCGCCGCCGCTGGTCACTTGCTGCAGGTCGAGGTTACCGCCGGCGCTGTAGTCGATGTTGCCGCTGCCCGAAACCCGGGTGTCGGCCAGGGTGGTCAGGTTGCCATCCGCCTGGGCGGTGATGTTGCCTGCCCCGGTCTGCACGAGCTGGTTCTGGGTCAGGTTGCCGCCGGCCTTGAGGCCGATATTGCCGGCCGATGTGCTGACTTGCTGCAGGTCCAGGTTGCCGCCGGCGCTGTAATCGATGGCGCCATTGCCGATCACGGCGGTCGGCGCCAGGGTGGTCAGGTTGCCACCGGCCTTGGCGACGATATCGCCCTGCCCGGTCATGACCGCCGCGTTCTGCAGCAGGTTGCCGCTTGCACTCAGGTCGATCTTGCCGCTGCCGGTGTCGACCTGCTGCAGGCTGAGGTTGCCGTGGCTGATGAAGGTGATGTCGCCGGTCCCGGACACGTTGGTGCTCGCCAGGGAGGTGACGTCACCTTCTGCGCCGATGCGGATATCGCCGTCGATGGTGTGCACCAGTTCCTGCTGGGTCAGGTTGCCCAGGGCAGTGAGCTGGATATCGCCGGTGCCGTTGACCACCACCTCGCGCTCGGTGACCAGGTTACCGCCGGCATGGGCGCTGATATTGCCTGCGCCGGTCTGCACCAGCTTGTGCTGGGTCAGGTTGCCCTGCCCGGCCTTCAGGTCGATGTTGCCGGTAACGGTGGTCAGGCGTTCCAGGCTGGCGTTGCCGCCGGCGTGGTAGGTGATGTCACCGCTGCTCAGGGAGTTGGCCGAGGTGCCGGAGAGCATCTCGATGTCGCCGCCGGCGGTGACCGACAGGTTGCCATTGGCGGTCATCAGGCTGGTGTTCTGCCGGACATCGCCGCCCGCCTCCAGCGTAAGGGAGCCCGCCGCAGTGTTGGCCACGCCTTCGTTGACGGTGAGGTTGCCGGTGGTGCCGACCTCGATATCGCCACCGTTGGTGTTGACCCCGAAGATCTGCGGGTTGCCCAGGTTCGGGACCACGCCGCCGATGACCAGGTCGCCGTCCAGGTCCTTGACCTTGACGCCGCCGGTGGCGGTTTGCGCGACCAGCCTGTCGACCTTGACGTTCAGGGCCTTGTCGGTGCCGATGCCGTTGACGGCCGACAGGGACAGGTTGCCGGCGTCGATGTTGCTGTCGTCGCCAGTGCTGGCGTTGCTGATGCTGTCACCGGCAACCAGGGTCACGGTGTCGCTGGCGGTGCTGATACGGCCAACGTTCAGCGCGCCACCGGTGGTGACGGTGACATTGCCCTGCTCGGTTTCCAGGGTGCCGATCTTCAGGTCGTCGACTTCGGCCAGGTTGACCTCGCCGCTGGCGGTGACATTGACGGTGTTGACCTTGAGGTCCAGGTGACGGTTGCTGTCGCTGCCGACCGCACCGACGCTGCCTGCCGCGTTGACGTTCAGGGTGTCGGCGACGATCAGGGTGGTGTTGTCCTGGTCATCGGACACCGCGCCATCGGCGTGCAGGTCGATGGTGCCAGTGCCGGCACCGGCGTCGAGGCTGCCCACCACTACCGCACCACCGGCCTTGAGGTCGATATTGCCGGCGGCGGTGTTCAGGTTGCGCGCGGTCACGCCGTTGGCTTCACGCAGGGTGATAGTGCCGGCGTTGGTGACCTGGACGTCGAGGGTATCGACTTCGCTGTCGAGGTCGATATTGCCAGCGGCCCTGGCCACCAGGGTACCGCCCTGGACATTGCGCTCGACGGTGTTGCCATCGACGATCGCGCCGTTGGTGGCGGTCAGGCTCACGGTATGGGTGTGGGTGCTGTCCTTCACCAGTTGCTCGATCTTCAGCGAGCCATCGGTGCTGACGCTGATGTCGCCCGCACCGCTGATGCCCTTGACCGCGCCCTGGGTACCGATGGTCAGCAGCGCGCCGCCATTGGCGTTGACGATGGCCACGCCGCCGTTGCCGGCGTCCGCTGCAACGCGGTCGACCTGGGTGTTGACCGCCTGCAGGGCACCGATGCCGTTGCCGGCGACCATTTTCAGGTCCGGAGTGACCAGCACGCCGCCCTGGCCGAGGATAGCCTGGCCGGCTTTCAGGCTGATGGAGGTGTCGCTGTTGACGTTGCCCACCACGCCGACGTTGCCGGTGGCTTCGGCGACGATCTTCTCGCCGGCGGCGACGGTGATGTCACCCAGCCCCAGGCTGCCGGTGGAGTTCAGGTACAGGCTGGAGTCGATCACCCCGCCGTTGTTGATGTCCAGGCGGTTGGCGGTGATGCCCAGCGGCTTGTCGGCGGAGCTGTCGATCTGCTGGTTCAGGTCATAGGCGGCCACGGCCTGCTTGCGCACCTGGAGGGCGGCGTCGCGGGCGGTGTTGGCCTTGAACACGGCAAGGTCGGCGGTGGCCTTGGAGGTCGCGGTGGTGTCGCGGATCTGGGTGGTGGTCGCCAGGTTGGTGGCTGCGGTGTAGACCGCGGCGTTGGCCACGTCCAGGGTGTTGTTCAGCTCCACCAGCAGGTCTTGCTGCGGTGCCAGGCTGTAGCGCTCGTAGCTGTCCAGCGCCAGGGATGCGGCGGACATCACCAGGTCGACCACGGCGAAGGCCGCGTCGGCACCGGCGTCACCGGAGAACGGAATGGCCTGGGCGGCACCGGCGATCACCGCGGCGGCGTTGCGCACCACGGTGGCGGCGTTCAGCGCGGTGTTCAGCGCATCGGCGGTGGCCGACATGCTGTCGACCTTGGCGGCCTGGGCGTTGGCATTGATCTCGGACAGACGCTGGGTCAGCTCGGCCAGGCTGTTCTGCAGGGCCGCCGAGTTGACCAGCGCCTCGTAGTCCTTCAGTTGCTGGATCAGGATGTTCAATTGCAGCAGCTTGGCCGCGGCTTCGGCATCGCGCGCCGAGTATTCGGCGATAGCGGTGTCGCGGGTCAGCTCGGCGGTGTGCTCGCTCGGGGTGCTGGCGGTCAGGCTGACACGGTTGCCGCGGATGTTCTGCGCGCTACCGTTGCCATCGAGGATCACGCCGCCGGCCGAGGCCACGGTAACGTTGCCGGTGCTGCCGGCGTCGAGCATGCCGATGGTGATGTTCGACTGCGCCTGCAGGGTGATGTTGCCACCGTCGGTCTTCAGGTTGCCGGCGATGATCACGCCGTCATAGCCCGGAACCTGGGAGCTGGCCTTGGAGGTGGCGATCAGGCTGATGCTGCCGCCACCCGGCAGGTAGATGGTGTCGTTCTGGTTGAGGAAGACGATGTTGCCCGAGGTCGCCTTCAGTACCAGCGAGCCGCCATCCATGGTGATGGTGCCGCCGTTGTTGTCGAGGATGGTGATGGCGGTGGCGACGATGTTGATCGCGCTGGCGCCCTTGCCGGTCAAGGAAGAGGCATCCACGGCCACAGCGCCGGCGTTGGTCGCGGTGACGCCCGCGTTGCCGCCGGCGGCAGACAGGAAGCTGACGTCCAGGGCGAGATCGCCCTGCTGGCCGATGCCGTTCGGCGCGCTGATATCCAGCGAGCGGGCGACCACGTTGGCCTTGCTGCGGTCGGTGCGACCATCCTCGATGCTGCCACCGGCAGCGATCTTGACGTTGTTGCCGCCAGCATCGACGTTGCCCAGCTTGATGCTGCCGTCGGCGTCGATCTGGATGTTGCTGCCGGTGCCGCCGCTGGTGACCTGGACCAGGGACAGCAGGTTGCCGTTGCTCTGGCGTGCATAGATACCGCCGTTGGCGGCGTCGATCACCAGGTTATCGACCTGGATTTCCAGGGCGTCGCCGCTGGTACCGAAGGATTTCACCGCCGCGGTCAGGCCGCTGGTGATGAAGTTGGCGGCACTGCCGTTGCCGTCGGTGACGTTGCCGGTGACCTTGAAGTCGATGGTGCCGCTGGCCTGCAGTTGGCCGACCACGGTGTCGCCGGCGTTCTGGAAGGCGATCTTGCCATTGCTGGCGAGCACGTCCAGCAGGCTGATGGCGCCGCTGTTGGCGAAGTTAACGTCGCCGCCGGTGGCGGTCAGGTTCACGGCGCCGCCAGCCACCTGGCTGGACAGGGCCTTGCTGCCGGTGCCGATGGAGGCGCCGGTGACCGTCAGCGAACCCGCCGAGATCGGCGTGCCCACGGCGTCGGCCGCAGTGGTCACGGCGCCGCCGGCGCTGAGTTGCACGGCTTTCTTGGCGATGACCGAGTTGACCGCGAGGTTGCCGGTCTGGGTCGCGGTGATCGCACCGTTGGTGGCGTTGGCCTTGGCGGTCAGGGTCAGGTCGCTGGAGCTGTTGGCGACGTTGACGGTGCCGTTGCGGCTGGTCAGGTTCAGGCTGCTGGCCTGGGTGGCCAGGGCGGAACCATCGGCACCGACACTGCCGGAAGCGTCGATGACCACGTCCTTGCCGACCAGGCTGCCGCTGCCCTGGGTGATATCACCGGCGGCGGTCAGGGACACCTTGCTGTCGGTACCGGCATCGATGCCGTTGAGCTTGAGGCCGGCGGCGGTGTTGGCGAAGGAGAGGTCCAGCGCCTGGGTACGGTTCAGGGTCAGGGTACCGAGGGTGCGGCTGTACACCAGCGAACCGCCGGTGAAGGCCACGTTGGTATCGCCGTTCGGAGTGGTCACCGACAGCGCGCTCAGGGCCTTGTCGTTGTTGGCGTAGACGCCGGCCTGGGCCGCCGTGGTGGTGGCGGTCAGGGTATCGACGCTGGTGCCCAGCTTCTTGGCCGAGGTGCCGATGCCGGATTTGCTCGATGCGGTGAGGTCCTTGGCGCTGACGTTGGTGGTCGAGCCGCTGGCGGAGACGATGCTGCCGTTGCCGGCGTTCAGGGTTACCGAGGCACCGGCAGCGCTGATGCTGCCTACGGTCAGGTTGCCCTGGGTGGCATTGAGCACGACGTTGTTGCCGGTGCCTGCGGCGGTGATGGTGCCGACGCTCAGGCCGTTGCTTTCGCTCAGGTACACGCCACCGTTGCCGGCCGCTGCGTTGAGCGTGTTGCTTTGGGTGCTCAGGGCCTGCGCGGCGTCACCGATCTCGCCACCGGCGGACAGGTCGATGGTGCGGCCCACCAGCGAGGTGCCGGCCTGGGCGGCGAGGATGCTGCCGGTGTCGGACGTGACGCTCAGGCCATTGGTGGCCGAGACGGTACCGGTGAGGATCACCCCTTCGCTGGCCTGGACCTTGACGTTCCTGGTGCCGGTGCTGCCGTTGCTCAAGGTGATCGAGCCGCTGTTGTCCACCGCGCCGGACACCGAGGACTGGCCGTTGATGCTGATCTGCTCGCGGGCGACCACGTCGCCGAGGATCAACGCACCGTCGTTCTTGACGTTGATGCCGCCGTTCTGGGTGGAGGCCGAGAGTACGCCGACCTGGGTGTTGACCGCGGTGCTGTCGCTGCCGACCGCGCCGTCGGCGACCAGCTTGGCCGAGTAGCCGCTGACGTTGGTTTTGCTGGTATCGGCCGAGGTGATGGAGCCGTTCTGCGCGGTGATCACCACGCTGCCGCCGGCAGCCGGGGTACCGGCCTTGACTTCGCCCAGGGCGACGCCGCCACTGACGTCGGTGACCAGCACGTTGCCGCTTTGCGAGGTGGCATTGAGCACGTCGGCATCGACCAGCAGCGCGCCTTGCTCGGAGCCGATCGATGCGCCTTCGTCCTTCACGGTCAGGTTCAGGGTGCTGGCGCGGGTCGAGCTGTTGCCGCTGGTGCTGATGGTCTTGCCGGCGGTCAGGCTGGCGGTGGTGGCGGCGGCCGTGCCAACGCCCTTGATCACGCCGGACTGGACGATATCACCGGCGTCGATGCTCAGGTCGGTCGCCTCGACGATACCGCTGTTGTTGACCACCGAGCTCATCAGGCCACTGGCCGAGTTGCCTTGCAGCAGGACGGTCTGGGCCGACACGGTGCCGCTGTTGCTGACGCCGGTGGCGTCGCTGCCGGTTGCAGCGGCCAGGGTATCGGCGCTGACGCTGAAGTTGATCAGGTTGCTGCCTTGCAGGTTGACCGTGAAGCGGTCGCCTGCGGCCATGGTCACCCGGCCGACGTTGGCGATGACGAAGCCGGAGTTATCGACCTTCGGTGCCACCAGGTAGACGAAACCACCGGTATCGGCGGTGATCTGCCCCTGGTTGGTGATGCTGCCCAGGTCCTTGCCGGCGACCTGGGTGAAGTTCAGCTGGCCACCGTTCATGAAACTCTGGTCGCTGACATCGAACGTGGTGGCCAGCAGGCCGGCCACGTCCACCTGGGAACCGGCGCCGAAGACGATACCGTTGGGGTTGATCAGGAAGATGTTGCCGTTGGCCTGCAGGGCGCCCTGGATATTCGACACCTGGCTGCCCAGCACCCGGTTCAGGGTGATCGAATCGTTACCGGCCTGCTGGGCGAAGCGCACCAGCTCGCCGGCGTCGATGCTGAAGTCGGTCCAGTTGATGATGCCCTTCTGCAGGGCCTGGGTGATCACCAGCTCGTTGTTGTTCATGCTGCCGATGGTGATGCCACCCTGGACCGCGACACCGCCGCTCGGGGCGGCCAGCGCTACCGAGCTGCTGGCGCCGATCACGGAAACCGAAACCGCCTTGATGAATCTCTGCGTGCCTTTCTTCTTGCGGGACATAAGTACTTACCTGTGCAAATGGGGTGTGGTTTCCGAGGCTCAGAAGTGGTAGCGGGCCTGGGCGTAGACGTAGGAGCCGTCTTCGGTCTTGTCACCGATAGGCACTCCGAAATCGACGCGCAGGTCGACGCTGTCCAGCGGCCGCGCGAGCAGGCCGATGGCGGCACCGGTCAGGTCCTGGTGGTCGTCCTGGCCGACCAGCGGGTCCTTCAACCAGACCTGACCGTGGTCCAGGCGCGCGGTGGCCTGGTAGCGGTCGTTGTCCTTGAACAGCGAGTAGCGACCTTCGAGGCTGGCGGTGAAACCGTGGTCGCCCGACCAGGTGGAGGGCGCATGCCCGACCACGGAGTTGAAACCACCGATGCCCCACTGCTCGCTCGACACCAGCGAATCCAGCGAGTACTGGCCGGCGATGCGCGGAATCACCAGGAAGCGCGGGGTGATCTGCTGCAGACGGGCGATATCGAAGGTGAACTTGGTGAACCGGTTGTCCGCCTTGGCCGCGGCGCGGCTGGACATCAGCGAGTCGTCGTCCATGCCGCCGAGGGCTTCGCCAAGGCCGTAGTGCAGGCCGGCGGTGGCCAGGGTGCGGCCGTACAGGTCGGAGTTGTCCAGGTTCAGGCTGAAACGCAGTTTGCGGATCTTGTCTTCGGCGGTACGCACGCCGAGGATGCTCTGCTCCAGGTCCTGGGATTCGAGCCAGGCCTCGGCGGTGACGATGCTGCGCGCGGAACGCACGAAGTCCTGGGACAGGCCCAGGCCCCAGCTCTGGTTGTCACCCTCGATTTCCAGCACGCGGTAGGTGTTGCCGACGTCGACGTTACCTTTCGAGAAGTAGGCGCGGGCCTTGGTGCCCCGGGCATTGAGCGGCAGGCTGTAATCGACGTAGCCGTACCACAGGTCGCCGTCGCCCACCGAGGTCAGGGCCAGGACGTTGGCTTCGTCACCGTGGCCGGTCAGGTTGGCGAACTTCAGGCTCGGCATCAGGCGGGTTTCGCCGGTGTCCTTGCTCCCGTAGTTGTTGATTTCCATCGCGCCCTGGACCCGCGGCGCCTCGCTCACATCGACCACCAGGTCGGTGGAACCGGTCTGCACGCCCGGTTGCAGGGTGGAGGTGACTTCGATGCCGGACAGGCGGTTTAGGTGGGTCAGCGCCCGCTCGACCTGCTCCAGGGTGAACGGCTTGCCTTCGACCACGCCACCGGCGGTGAGGGCGTCGTGCACCTGTTCCGGGGTGAAGCGCTTGGCGCCGGTGACCTGGACATTGCCCAGCCAGCCTTCCAGCACCACCAGCTTGAGGGCCGGCTCGTTGGCAAAGTCCTGGGCCGGCACCACCACCTTGACCAGGCGGTAGTTGGCGGCCTGGTAGAAGGCCTCGATCTTGGCGGCCAGGGCCTTCATCTCGACCAGGCTCATCGGCCGACCGATGTCGGCGGCGATCTGCGCGCTGAGCTGCTCGCTGGTGAAGGTGCGGTTACCACTGAACTCGACGGCCTTGACCATCACCCGGCTCTGGGAAGCCTGGGGCTGGGCGGCCGGAGCCGCGCTTTCGCTGGCCATCGCGGCATTGGCTGTCATCACGGCAAAACCGAGGGCGCACAGCAGCGCCTTCGCCGGTACGGAGGAATTGAGCATGGGAACCTTGCTGTCAGTTATTGGCGAGGAGGTTGTGCGGGACGGGCGGTTCGATCGTCGTGATACATCCGGCATCTTTGTTGTTTCTCTAACGTTGAAGCACAATCGAGCACAATGCCCCGAAACAGGGCATCGAACAGTCCTTGGTAACACCGGTTGGCATAACTCGGGCACACAGGTGCCCCTGGCCGAAAAACAGTCAGCCAATCATCTTTTTTGTCGGGCACACATAAGCGGCTTCGAGGAAGCTTGCACGCAAAGTTGTTTGCCACTCCCCCCGCAAGTCCATCGCAGTCACGACCAATAGCATGGTCTGGGTAGAGTGGGCGCATTAATAGCGCTGTTAGCAATAACGGTCAACGGCAAGTTGCTGATATTTTCTGACGCCGCCGAATTGACGCGACGACGTGCAACTTTCATAAGTGCGCAAAATAATCGGAACGGGTGGCCGAGAGGGAACGAAACAGACACAACCAGGCACGCGCAGGCCTTGAACTGCGCGGCCTGCAGCGCGACAGAGCCTTAGAGCCGCAACCTCGCAGGTAGTACCGCAAATATTTTGAGCGCTAAGCAATCAACCGGACTAGTTAAGTTACAGCCAATAACTCAGAACTACCCAATCCGTACCCAAGCATAAAAACAACAGCTCATTAATAACGACTTAAACAGCAAACCGCATCACCGACGCTCTCTACAAAAGCGCACTTCTAAATACGTAGCGCTGCGCAAAAGTCATAGAGCACATGTTAGCGTGGACGATCTGGACTATTAAGCAATCCAGGCAACTTAAAAAACGCCGCAATCAGACAATAACCAACTTTGCCTCGCCCCTGATTGCACAAATAAACAGAGGCCTCAGGTTCTCTTCATGACTACCAGGAAGACACCCAGAAACCTGCAGTCGGATATGCCTAATCACACCCGATTGCCGCGCCAAAGGAAATGCGAACTTCATCACATATTTTTTTGCCTGGTCGGTCAGGACCAACGATTCCGGGGGTGATGCCCTGACAAGGCCAGGTTCGGAGATACGACACGTCGCAACTCGGCCCTATCAACGAAGAGCGACGCTAGTTGATGGCTCAATGATGGCACCTCTGATCGGGTGATGTTCCGTCAGAGCAACACTCAAATGCCTCGCTTGAACTAGCTGACCACCCCAAGCGGATGGATCGACACGCTCCAAACGAATGGTTTTTTCGAAATGTGAAATACAGTTTATATAGCGATTGGAAGCAAGCGGTTGCCCTGTACCAACTAGTCGTATGGCATACCAAGCGCACAGCCGGGAGTTCCGGCAAACATGGCGGAATGATGGCATCTATGAGGCGCCGATCATCGTAAAGTTGGGAATATGCAGGGCAAGCCAGGAACTTCTTTGCCCATAGGTAGTCGGCGCCCTGCCAGCGTTAAGAACGATGCTATTCGCTGGCCGAAGGCAACAGGACCTCGGCGCACAACCCTCCCTCCTGCCGGTTGCTCAAGCGCAACGCCCCGCCCAGGCTCTGCGCCAGTTGCGCCGCGATCGCCAGGCCCAGACCGGTGCCGCCGGTATCCCGGCTGCGCGAGCTTTCCAGGCGATAGAACGGCTTGGTCACCTCTCCAAGCAGGGCATCGGGGATCCCCGGCCCGCTATCGAGCACCTGGATCGACAGGCCGGCACCTGTGTCCTCAAGCACCCTTACCCGCGCCTCGCCAGCGAACTTCAGGGCATTGTCGAGCAGGTTGGCAAGCAGCCGACGCAATGCCTGCGGCCGGCTGACCACCAGCAGATCCGCCATCTCCAGCAGCTCCACCGGCCGCCCGGTATCGCGGTAATCGAACACCAGGCTTTCAAGGAACGCCCTGAGCCGGATCCGGCTCGCCACCTCGGTGCAAGGCTCGCTGCTGCGGGCGTAGGCCACGCCCTCCTTGACCAGGTGCCGCATCTCCTCGAGGTCGCTGTTGAGCTTGTCCTTGTCCGTCGAGTCATCCATGAACTCGACCCGCAGCTTCATTCGCGTGATCGGGGTCTGCAGGTCATGGGAAATGGCGGCGAGCAGTTGCACGCGCTCCTTCACATAGGCAGCGATGCGCTCCTGCATGGCGTTGAAAGCCACTGCCGCCTGTACCACCTCACTCGGCCCCTGCTCCGCAAGACGCGGGTTCTGGCGGTTGAGGTCGAGACTGTCGACGGCGCTGGCCAGTTGCGTGAGCGGACGCACGGCGGTTCGCACCGCCAGCCAGGTGCAGATCAGCAACAGCGCCAATTGCCCGAGCAACAGCGCCGGCAGCCATGGCGAAAGCGGCATGATCGACGGGCGCACATCGATGGTCAGCGGCTGCCCGTCGGCCAGGCGCAGGTGCGCCTGGTAATGCGGGCGGACATCGGGGATATCACGAAAGCTCAAGGTGTAGTGCGGGCCCAGGGTGGCCTTGATCGATTGCACCGACGCCGGCGCATCGGTCATCTCCTCCCCCGCTTCGCCCTGGTCCAGCCGGTAGCTGTAGTTAGGCCGCTGCAAACGCTGGAGCCAGGCCGGACGCTCCGCCGCAGGCAGGCGTTCGAGAATCGCCACCGAGGTGTCGATGTCCTGCTCGAAATTGCTCAGCATCAGGGTCCGGGCGCTGCTATAGCGCTCGAAGGTCTGCAGGCCGAAGGACAGGCCGTGGGCGAGGACCAGGCTGGCAAGGAAGATCAGCGACAGGCGCGAGGCCAGGCTGCGTGGCCAGGGTTTCATGAGCCGCCCCCGACCAGGCGCACCGGGAAGCTAAACACGTAGCCTTCGCTGCGCACCGTCTTGATATAGGCCGGCTGGCGCGCATCATCCAGCAGGCGTTGGCGCAGGCGGCTGACCATCAGGTCGATGGAGCGGTCGAACAGGTCGGCGCCGCGGCCCTGGGTCAGGTTGAGCAACTGGTCGCGGCTGAGCACTCGCTGCGGATGGTCGAGAAACACCCGCAACAGGCGGTATTCGGCACCACTGAGGGCGACCACGGTGTTCTGCTCGTCGAGCAGATGGCGCGCCGTGGTGTCCAGGCGCCAGGTGCCGAATTCGAGCACCCGCACCGGCTCGCTGACCTGCAGGTTCGGCGGCAGCATCCGTGTGCGCCGCAGCACGGCGTTGATCCGCGCCAGCAGCTCGCGGGCCGAGAAGGGTTTGACCAGATAGTCGTCGGCGCCCATTTCCAGGCCGATGATGCGGTCGGTCTCGTCGTCCCGTGCGGTCAGCATCAGCACCGGCGTGGCGCGGTGCTTGCCGGCGCGCAGTTCGCGGCAGAGCACCAGGCCGTCGTCGCCGGGGAGCATGATGTCGAGAATGATCAGGTCGACCTGGCCGGCTTCGAGGTAACTGCGCATCTGCCGACCATCGGCGGCCAGGGTGACACGCAGGCCGTTCTTCTTCAGGTAGTTGCCCACCAGTTCGCGGATTTCGCGGTCGTCGTCGACGATCAGCACGTGATCAGCGTTGGAATCCATTGCGGTGACCTTGCTCAGCGGGTGGTGCGCTGAGTCTAGCGAGGCGTCCCCTGGCTGGCAGCAGGCTTTGTAGGGTTTTGTATCAGAGCGGTACGCAGATACCAAAAGCGACAACAAAGGCTCCGGATCGACACATCCCGGATACCTGCGCGGCGTGAAATGCCTGGCAAGCGCTGATCCGCGGAGCAGCGCCCTCCCCCTCGCAACCGGAGAACGCCATGTTGATCATCGCCTTCCTGGGCGGCCTGCTGACCGTCCTCAGTCCCTGCATCCTGCCCATCGTGCCCTTCGTCTTCGCCCGTAGCGGACAACACCGCGCCTCGATCCTGCTGACCCTCGGCGGCCTGGTGCTGACCTTCGCTGCGGTGTCGAGCCTGGCGGTGGTCGGCAGCGCCTGGGTGGCCAAGGCCAATACCGCCGGGCGCTATCTGGCACTGGCGGTGTTGATGCTGTTCGCCGTGTCGCTGCTGGCGCCGCGCCTCGGCAACTGGCTGGCCCGGCCTTTCGTGGCCCTGGGCAACCGCCTGGCGCCAAGGGCCTCGGCCTCGGGGCCGCTGGCCTCGTTGCTGATCGGTGTTGCCACCGGCCTGCTCTGGGCCCCTTGCGCCGGGCCGATCCTCGGCCTGATCCTCAGCGGCGCCATGCTCGCCGGGCCGAATGCCCGGACCAGCCTGCTGCTGCTCGCCTATGGCCTGGGCAGCGCGGTCTCCCTTGGCGTACTGATCTTCGCCGGCAAGGGCCTGGCCCGGCGTTTGCGCCTGTCCCTGCCAAGCCTCGAATGGCTGCGCCGCGGTACCGGCGTGGTGGTGCTGCTGGCGGCAGTCGGGATCGCCAGCGGCGGCACCCGCAGCCTGCTGGCGGACACCTCGTCGCAACTGTCCAACCGGGTCGAACAGCAGGTGCTGAAGTCGGTTTCGGGCGCCCTCGACCACCTGATAAGCAAAGCCCGGGCCGCCACCGAGCCGGACCTTTCGCCCAAGGGGCCGATGCCCTCGCTGGGCGGCGCCGTGGAATGGCTCAACTCCCCCGAACTCAGCGCCGAAGCCCTGCGCGGCAAGGTGGTGCTGGTGGATTTCTGGACCTTCGACTGCATCAACTGCCAGCACACCCTGCCCTACGTCAAGCAGTGGGCCGACCGCTACGGCAAGGACGGCCTGGTGGTGATCGGCGTGCATACCCCGGAATACCCCTTCGAGCGCGTGCCGGCCAATGTGCGCAAGCAGGTACGCAAACTCGGCATCACCTACCCGGTGGCGATCGACAACGACTACGCGATCTGGCGCCAGTTCGCCAACCAGTACTGGCCCGCCCACTACCTGATCGATGCCACGGGCCAGGTGCGCTACACCCACTTCGGCGAAGGCGCCTATGCCACCCAGGAACACGTCATTGAAAAACTGCTGGCCGAAGCCAAGGCCACCCACTGAAGGAGCATGACCATGAACACCCTCACCTCGCTCTTCGCCGCCACCGCACTGCAACTGGGTCTGCTGGGGGCCACGCACGCCGCCCCGGGCAATGCACCGCAGATTGCGCCGCAGATTGCCCCGATCAGCGTCGGCAGCCATGTGTCCCTCGGCCCGCTCAAGCACATCAAGGCCGGCCTGCTGGACGTCGCCTATGCCGAGGTCGGTCCTGCCGACGGCCCGGTGGTGATCCTCCTGCACGGCTGGCCCTACGACATCCACAGCTACGTCGATGTCGCCCCGGCCCTCGCCGAACAGGGCTACCGGGTGCTGATCCCTTACGCCCGGGGCTATGGCGAGACCCGCTTCCTCTCGCCGAAAACCCTGCGCAACGGCCAGCCGGCGGCACTGGCCGAGGACCTGATCGCCTTCATGGATGCGCTGCAGGTGAAGAGCGCTGTACTTGGCGGCTATGACTGGGGCGCACGGACGGCGGATATCGTCGCGGCGCTGTGGCCGGAGCGAGTCAAGGCATTGGTCGCGGTCAGCGGCTACCTGATCGGCAGCCAGGAGGTCGGCAGGAAACCGCTGCCTCCGGCCGCCGAGCTGCAGTGGTGGTACCAGTTCTACTTCGCCACCGAGCGCGGTCGCGAAGGCTATGCGCAAAACACCCATGACTTCGCCAAACTGATCTGGAAGACCGCATCGCCGCAATGGCAGTTCGACGATGCCACCTACGACCGCAGTGCAGCGGCCCTGGCCAACCCGGACCATGTCGCGGTGTCGGTGTACAACTACCGCTGGCGGCTGGGGCTGGAAAAGGGCGAGGCACGCTATGACGCGATCGAGAAGAAACTTGCCGGCTTCCCCGCGATCACGGTGCCGAGCATTGCCCTGGAAGGTGACGCCAATGGGGCACCGCATCCACCGGCCGAGGCGTATGCCAAGCGCTACACCGGGAAGTACGAGTACCGGCTGATCGAGGGCGGCGTGGGGCACAACCTGCCGCAGGAAGCGCCACGGGCGTTTGCCCAGGCGATCGTGGATGCGGATCGGATGTAACGATCGCAACCGCGACGCATGCCCCTGTGGGAGCGGTTTACCCGCGATTGCTATAGTGACTTCACTGCAGCAATCGCGGGTAAACCCGCTCCCACAGGGGCCGCAGCGCTCCTGCCGTTCTGGTTGCCCTGATCTTGGCGGCCTGCGTATCCTGCCCCGGCCTACCCACGCACAAGGCCTCCCCTCATGTGGCACATCGACCCGATCTCCCTGCGCCTGTTCATCGCGGTCTGCGAGGAAGGCACCATCGCCCGCGCCGCCGAGCGCGAGTTCATCGCACCCTCGGCGGTGAGCAAGCGCATCGCCGATATCGAGGCCGACCTCGGCGTGCCGATGCTGCACCGCAGCAAGCGCGGCGTCACGCCGACACCCGCAGGCCAGGCGCTGTTGCGCCATGCGCGGCAACTGATGCTGAGCATGGAAAGGCTGCAAGGGGAAATCAGCGAATTCGCAGAGGGCGCCCGCGGGCATGTAAAGGTACTGGCGAACATTTCGTCGATCATGGAGTTCCTCCCCGAGTCGCTGTCATCGTTCATGATGACCAACGAAAACATCCGCGTGGACGTGGAAGAGCGCTTCAGCTTCGATGTGGTCCGCGGCGTGCTGGAGGGCCAGGCCGACCTGGGGATCTGTCGCAAGACCGTGTCCACCAGCGAGCTGGAATTCATTCCCTATCGGCGCGATCACCTGGCACTGGTGGTCAACGAGCGGCACCCGCTGGCCGGGCGCAGCAGCATCACCCTCGGCGAGACCCTGGACTACGAGCATATCGGCCATTCGGCGTTCGCCACCCTCAACAGCTTCATGCAGAACACCGCCCAGGAACTGGGGCGGGAATTGCGCATCCGCGCCCATGTGTCGTCGTTCGATGCGGCTTACCGGCTGGTCCAGTCCGGCCTGGCGCAGACCATCCTGCCCCGGGAAGCGGTGACCCGGTACGCGGAGATGTTCGGCCTGAAGGTGATTCCGCTGACCGATGCCTGGGCCAAGGGAGAATTCGTGATCTGCGTGCGCGACCAGGAAGCGCTGTCGCCTTCGGCACGGCGGTTGTTGAATCATCTGCTGGCGGAGATACCGGCTTAAAGCGGTGCGGCTGATGGCCTCATCGCCGGCAACGCCGGCTCCCACAACGACCGCATATACCGCCGAACCCTGTGGGAGCCGGCGTTGCCGGCGATGAGGCCGGTTTGAGCAATGGACGTTTCCGATCTGAAATGGCATCCATCGCCATCCACGATGGATACCCCCGCCAAAGACGTCTTTTCCCTCGCCTGCCCCCTGCCTACCTTAGGCAGCAGATCACCCCGCGAGAGACGCCATGACAAGAATAATCATCAACGAAGTCGGCCTGCGCGATGGTCTGCAAAGCCTGCAGAGCATCATGCCCACCGACGCCAAGAAACGCTGGATCGACCAGGCCTACGCCGCCGGCGTGCGGCATATGGAGGTCGCCTCCTTCGTTCCCGCCCGCCTGTTGCCGCAGATGGCCGACGCCGCCGAGGTGGTGGCCCATGCCCTGACCTGTCCCGGACTGACTGTCACCGTACTCGCGCCGAACCTGCGCGGTGCGGAGAACGCCCTGGCCTCGGGCGCCCACCGTATCGTCGCGCCGATCTCGGTCAGCGCCGCCCATAGCCAGGCCAATGTGCGCCGCTCGCCGGAAGAAATGGTCGAGGAATTCGCACGCATGTGCGACCTGCGCAGCAGCAGCGGTCGCCACGACGTGATCATGGTCGCCGGGATGTCCACCGCCTTCGGCTGCACCCGCCAGGGCGAAGTGCCGTTGGCCGACCTGTGCGCCCTGGTGCGCCGCGTGCTGGAAACCGGTTGCGAGCAGATTTCCCTCGGCGACACCACCGGCTACGCCACCCCGGGCCAGGTCGGCGAGACCATCGATGCGGTGCGCGAGGTCGCCGGTTCGAAACTGCAAGCGGCACACTTCCACGACACCCGCGGCCTGGCCCTGGCCAACAGCCTGGTGGCGGTGCAGCACGGCATCACCGAGCTGGATGCCTCGCTCGCCGGCCTCGGCGGCTGCCCGTTCGCCCCGGGTGCCTCGGGCAATACGGTGACCGAAGACCTGGTGTTCATGCTGCAGAGCATGGGCCATGCCACCGGCATCGACCTGCAGGGCCTGATTGCCAGCCGCGAGCTGCTGGCCCGCGCCCTGCCCGGCGAGCCGCTGTACGGCTACATCGCCCGCGCCGGCCTGCCGAAGCACTTCGTCGCCCCCGCTGCCTGAGGAAAAACCCATGCAACAGTTGCCACTCGACGGCGTTCGCGTCGTGGAAATGTCCCATATGGTCATGGGCCCCACCTGCGGGATGATCCTCGCCGATCTCGGCGCCGAAGTGATCAAGGTCGAGCCGCTCAAGGGCGACGGCACCCGCCGACTGCTCGGCGCCGGCGCCGGCTTCTTCCGTACCTTCAACCGCAACAAGCAGAGCCTGGCGGTGGATGTCGAGACGCCCGAAGGCCGCGACGCCGTGCTCAAGCTGCTGGACAGCGCCGATGTGTTCATCGAGAACTTCAAGCCCGGGCGCATGGACGCCCTCGGCTTTGGCTACGCGGCGCTGAAACAGCGCAATCCGCGGCTGATCTATGCTACCCACAAGGGTTTCCTGGCCGGCCCCTACGACAAGCGCCTGGCCCTCGACGAGGTGGTGCAGATGATGGCCGGCCTGGCCTACATGACCGGGCCGGTGGGACGACCGCTGCGCGCCGGCAGTTCGGTCAACGACATCATGGGCGGCATGTTCGGCGCCATCGCCGTGCTCGCCGCGCTGTTCGAGCGCCAGCGCAGCGGCCAGGGCCGCGAAGTGCAGAGCGCACTGTACGAGAACTGCGTGCTGCTGGCCGCCCAGCACATGCAGCAATACGTGGTCACCGGCGAAGCGGCGGCGCCGATGCCCAATCGCATCAGCGCCTGGGCCATCTACGACGTGTTCGGCTTTGCCGGCGGCGAGCAGATGTTCGTCGCCGCCACCGGCGACGGCCAGTGGCGCACCCTGTGCACCCTCCTCGGCCAGCACGACCTGATGAACGACCCAACCCTGGCGAGCAACAACGACCGGGTCCTGCAACGCCCGCGCCTGCTGGCCCATCTGGCGGAGATCTTCGCCACTCTGGATGCCCGGCAACTGGCAACGCAACTGGAAGCCAACGGCATTCCTTTCGCGCCCATTCGGCGTCCGGAAGAGCTGTTCGACGACGAGCACCTGATCCACAGCGGCGGCCTCGCCCGGCTGGAGCTTGAGGACGGCAGCCATACGGAAATGCCGCTGCTGCCGTTTTCCCTCGATGGCGAACGCCTGGGGCCACGTCGTCCCATCGCTCGGATCGGCGAGGACACCCTCGGGGTGATGCGCGATCTCGGCTACAGCGACGACGAAATCGCCCGCCTGCGCGATGCCGGCGTGCTGCGCAGCGAACAATAGGAAGAGGACTGCAAGATGGCGATCTACGAATACGACGGCCAGCGGCCGGAAGTGCACGACAGCGTCTACGTGGCCGAGGACGCCACGGTGATCGGCAAGGTGGCCCTCGGCCAGGGCGCCAGTGTCTGGCCCCAGGCGGTGCTGCGCGGCGACAACGAACTGATCGAGATCGGTGCCGGCAGCAATGTCCAGGAAGGTGCGGTGCTGCATACCGATCCAGGCTTCCCGCTGCGGGTCGGCAACGACGTGACCATCGGCCACCAGGTGATGCTGCACGGTTGCCAGATCGGCGACGGCAGCCTGATCGGTATCCAGTCGGTGATCCTCAATGGCGCGGTGATCGGCAGGAACTGCCTGGTCGGCGCCGGCTCCGTGGTCCCCGAGGGCAAGGTCTACCCCGACAATTCGCTGATCCTCGGCGTACCGGCCAAGGTGGTGCGGGAACTCACCGACGAAAGCATCCGCAGCTTCCACCGCAACGCCCATGATTATGTGGAGCGTGCACAGATCCACAAGCGGAGCCTGATCCGCATCGCCTGACCCGAAGCCGCCCTCGAAGGCGGCAAACACTCTCCGCACAATTACAAGAATGGAGAACACCATGACCACGTCCTCGACGGCGCTGGACCTTCCACGCGCCTCTGCACGCCTCGACGAACTGCTGCTGTACCGCCGGGTGGCCTGGCGGATCATGCCGCTGGCGATCATTTGCTTCCTGTTTTCCTATTTCGACCGCATCAATATCAGCTTCGCCAAGACCCAGATGCAGGCCGAGCTGGGCCTGAGCGATGCCGCCTATGGCCTGGCGGCAAGCATGTTCTTCATCGGCTACGTGCTGTTCGAAGTCCCCAGCAGTTGGGGCCTGAAGAAGTACGGGGCGCCGGCGTGGATCTGCCGGATCATGATTTCCTGGGGGCTGGCGACTGCCGCGCTGGTGTTTGCCTACACCCAGTACACCCTGTACTTCCTGCGGTTCCTGATCGGGGTGATGGAGGCTGGTTTCGGCCCGGCAATCCTGTTCTACCTGGCCTGCTGGTTTCCCAAGCGCTACCTGGCGCGGATCAACGGCCTGTGGTTCCTCGCCGTGCCCCTGGCCGGTGCGGTCGGCTCGCCGGCCGCCGGGCTGATCCTGGGCAAGATGGACGGCCTGCTTGGCCTGGCCGGCTGGCATTGGCTGTTCCTGTTGTCCGGCCTGCCCTGCGTGCTGCTCGGCCTGGCGGTGCTGTGGAAGCTGGACAAGGATATCGATTCGGCCAAATGGCTGAGCCCGGAGCAGAAGCACCAGTTGAAGGAAAACCTCAAGGCCGACCGCAAGCCGGACAGCAACGGCCACGGCTCGATCTGGCGGGTACTGCTGACCTGGGAGGTGGGCGTATTCGCGCTGATCTACTTCGTGATCAAGAGCGCCAGCTACGGCCTGAACTTCTGGATGCCCAACCTGATCCAGCTATCCGGGGTCCATGACCTGCTGATGGTCGGGCTGCTCAGTTCCTCGCCCTATATCGTTGCCTGCATCGGCATGCTGGTGGTGACCCGGCGCTCGGACAAGACCGGTGATCGCAAGAGCTACCTGCTCTGGTGCATGGTCGCCTCGGCCATCGGTTATCTCCTCGCCTGCGGTTTCTCCGGCAATCCGCTAGCGCTGATGCTGGCACTGGTGTTGGCGACGGCCGGCACCTTCATCGCCATCCCGGTGTTCTGGACCATTCCCCAATCCACCTTCTCCGGGCTGGGCATCGCCACCGGCACGGCGGCGATCAACTCCCTCGCGCAACTGAGCGGCATCGTCTCCCCGGCCATGGTCGGCTTCGTCAACGACCTGACCGGGATCAGCTACATGGGCATGCTCGCCATCGTGCCGTTGATCCTTGGCTGCATCGTGCTGATCGCGGTGTTCGTGAAGAACCCGGCAAAAGACTGAAACCCCTGGTCGTCGGGCCGAGCCTCGGCCCGCACCGCTCTCGCAGGTAAATAACAATGACAACAAGCACCTCCTGGTGGGCTTGCGCCGTGGGCGCCGGCCTGGGTTTCACCCTGCTCGCCCCGCAGGCTTCGGCGGATTTTCTGGCCGACGGCAAGGGCAAGCTGGAACTGCGTGACTTCTACTTCAGCCGGGATTTCCGCGATGGGTTTCCCAGCCAGTCCAAACGTGAGGAATGGGCGCAGGGCTTTATCCTCAACTGGCAATCAGGCTTTACCCCGGGACCCGTGGGCTTCGGTGTAGATGCCATCGGCATGCTCGGGCTAAAGCTGGATTCCAGCCCGGATCGCTCGGGCACCGGATTGCTGCCGCGCAATGCCGAAGGTCGGGCCGAGGATGATTATTCGAAGATGCTCGTGACCGCCAAGCTGCGCTTCGCCAAGAGCGAGTTGCGCTATGGCGGGCTGAATCCGCTGCTGCCGCTGATCGCCTCGAACAACAGCCGGCTGCTGCCGCAGTACTTCAATGGCGGGCAACTGATCTCCCGGGATTTTGACGCCCTCTCCCTCCATCTCGGCCGGGTCGACAAGGTCAAGCAGCGGGACTCGGCGGACTCGGAAGCGCTGACCACCATGGCCCAGGTGGGTGCCTGGTCCACGGCGATCCACAGTGACAGCTACACCTATGGCGGCGTCGATTACCAGCCGCTTGCCGACCTGACCCTGAGCGCCCATGCCAGCGAGCTGGAGGACTTCTACCGGCGCACCTACCTCGGGTTGAAATACTCGCTGCCACTGGGGCCCGGCAAGGCGTTCACCGAGATCCGCCACTTCACCGCACGGGAAACCGGGGCCGCACGGATTGGCGAAGTGGACAACCGGGTGATCAGCAGCAACTTCGGCTACCAGTTGGGCGGGCACCGGTTCAGCGGCGGGTACCAGAAGGTCGCCGGGGATACGGCTTATGCCTATCTTGGCGGCACCGATACCTACCTGTTCAGCGAGCAGCAGGCGTACACCTTTTCCCTGCAGGACGAACGGGCCTGGCATGCGCGCTATGACTTCGACTTCGCAACGCTGGGTGTTCCAGGCCTGACCTTTACCCTGCGCTACGTAAAGGGCGATGACGTCGATGTCAGCCATGTGTCGACCCGCAAGGCCGCGTTATTGCGCGCTGCCGGCGAAGATGGACACGAATGGGAGCGCACCACGGACCTGGCCTATGTAATCCAGAGCGGGCCGTTGAAGAACCTCGGGCTGAGGTGGCGCAATGCAACGGCGCGGTCGAATCTGCAGGATGGGGTGGATGAGAATAGGGTGATTGTCAGTTATGAGATAGCGTTCTAGGTGAGCGCGCCGCGAACCCCGTGGAAGCTGGCTTGCCAGCGATTTGGCCAGGTCCGGCAACATCATTGCCCTTGCCGGCCCTCAGGGTTCGCGGCGCTTACAGCATGTTGACTACGAGTTCAACCAGGCGCGCCAGCCGCCCCACTCGCTGATATCCTGCGCGCCCTCCAGCCCGTAGGCATCACAGACGAAGCCAGTCTCCCAGCGCCCATCTTCCAGTTCGACCTTGCCCAGCCCCAGCGGCGCCGGGATCTCGGCGAGAAACGCGCCCAGCGCCGCGCTAGGCATCTGCCAGACCTCCAGCGCAATCGCCACACCATCATGGGCAACCCGCACCATACCCGGGCGCTGCACCGGCCCGCCCGCCAAGGCATACAGCCGGTAGTTCGGCGAGCTGCGGGTTGCCTCGACCAGCGTCGCGCCGCGCTGCTGCAACTGCCAGTTGAGCGCCAGTCCTTCCAGGTGAGCACCACAGGCCACCACGCTAACGCGGTCATTGCGCGCCTCGCGGGCCGGCACTTCAAGGCCTTGATAAGCACTGGCCAGACTGAGCAGGTACTGATCGGTAAATGCCCGACCGAACAGGGTCACTCCCCACGGCAACCCGTTGCCCATGAACCCGCTGGGCAGCGCAACCGCCGCGTAGTCCAGCAGGTTCATGAAGTTGGTGTAGTAACCCAGCTCGGCATTGCGCAGCACCGGCTCCTCGGCCAGTTCGGCCAGGGTCACCGGACGGCCGATGGTCGGGGTAAGCACACACTCCAGCCCGGCCAGCAGCCGGTCGCATTCGGCCTTGAGCTGCTGCAAACGGTACTGGGCCCGGAAGGTATCGACGCCACTCACCTGCGGCGCCTTGGCCAGCACCGCGTGGATGACCGGCAACACCGCTTCAGGCTGGTTGCGCGCCAGCTCGCCGACCACGCTGTAGCGCTCGGCGACCCACGGGCCTTCGTACAGCAACCGGGCTGCCTCAAGGAACGGAGAAAGATCCAGGGTCACCGCCTCGCCGCCCAGCGCCTGCAAGCGCTCCACCGCTGCTGCGAACAGCGCCGGGCCTTCCTGGCAACCGAAGAATTCGAGGTCTTGCTGCCGTGGCACGCCGAAGCGAAACCTGCCCACGCGGCCAAAGGCGCTGCCCAGGTTCCACCCGGCGTTGGCCCGGCTGTATTCGTCATGCGGGTCCTGCACCGCCAGCAGTTGCAGCAGTTGGCTGGCCTCCGGGGCGGTGGCCGTAAAGGTGGTCACGCAATCCAGGGTACGGCAGGCCGGGACCACGCCAGCGGTGGAGATCAACCCTTTGCTGGCCTTGAGTCCAACCAGGTTGTTCAGCGCTGCCGGGACCCGGCCGGAACCGGCGGTGTCGGTGCCGAGGGCAAAGCTGGTCAGCCCCAACGCCACGGTCAGCGGCGAGCCGGCGCTCGAACCACCCGAGGGATAGTTTTCCAGCACGCTGTTGATACAGGCGCCATAAGGCGAGCGCGTTCCGTTGAGCCCGGTGGCGAACTGATCCAGGTTGGTCTTGCCCAGCGGCACCGCGCCCAGTTTGATCAACTGCTCCACCACCGTGGCCGAGCGCTCCGGCACGTAGGCGAATGCCGGGCAGGCCGCCGTGGTCGGGATGCCGGCGAGGTCGATATTGTCCTTGATCGCGAAGGGCACGCCGTACAGCGGCAGGCTCTCCAGCGAAGCGCCGTCCAGCGCTGCCAGATAGGGTTCCAGTTCTTCCGCGCTCAACAGATGAATGAACATGTTGAAGCGCGGATTCAGCTGCGCCGCCCGCTCGCGCAGGGCCAGGATCAGGTCCCGCGGAGAATGTTCACCAGCGCCATACGCCTGGCGCAGCGCGTCCAGTTGCAGATTCACCTTCATGCTTCACCTCCTTGCAGTACCACCACCCGTTGCCCCGCACGCACCGCCGAACCCGGCTCGACCCGCACTTCCCGTACCACACCCGCACAGGGCGCCAGCAGCGGGATCTCCATCTTCATCGACTCCAGCACCACCAGCGCGTCCCCTGCCGCAACCCGCTGACCGACCGCGACCTGCACCTGCCAGAGATTGCCGGCGATAGCGCTTTCCACACCGATCTGCCCCGCAGGCAACGGCGCTTCCTCGCCCGCTTCGGCCACGGCCTCGGTGGATTCGAAATGCGCTTGACCACTGTCGATCCAGCGCTGCCGCTCGGCGGCGAACGCCGCCTGCTGCTGGTCACGGAACGCCTGGATGCCCGATGCTTCCTCGGCCAGGAACTGCTGGTAGTCCGCCAGACACAACTGGCCAGGTTCGATCGCTAGATCGAAACGCCCCAGCGGAAAGTCCCGGCGAATGCGCTCCAGCTCCCCGGCACTGACCGGGTAGAAGCGGATCTGGTCGAAAAAGCGCAGCAGCCACGGCTTGCCATCGAAGGCCGCGACCTCGCGGTAGCGGTTCCACATCTGCAAGGTGCGCCCGACGAACTGGTAACCACCCGGCCCTTCCATGCCGTACACGCACATATAGGCGCCGCCGATACCCACCGAGTTTTCCGCGGTCCAGGTGCGCGCCGGGTTGTACTTGGTGGTGACCAGGCGATGCCGCGGGTCCAGCGGCGTAGCCACCGGCGCGCCGAGATAGACGTCGCCCAGGCCCATGACCAGGTAGCTGGCGTCGAACACCGTGCGCTGCACCTCGTCGAGGTTCGGCAGGTCGTTGATACGGCGGATGAATTCCAGGTTGCTCGGACACCAGGGCGCGTCCTTGCGCACGGTGGTCATGTATTTCTCGATGGCCAGCTGGCAGGCCGGGTCGTCCCAGGACAGTGGCAGGTGGACGATGCGCGACGGCACTTGCAGGTCCCTGCCGGCGCACACCGCCTGCCATTCACCGGCCACGATTTCCAGCAGCTGACCAAGCGGCAGGCGTTCCGGCTGGTAATGGACCTGCAACGAGCGGATGCCCGGGGTCAGGTCGATCACGCCAGCCAGGGCCCTGGCTTCCAGCGCCTGCATCAAGGCGTGGCCACGGAAGCGCAGGACCAGGTCCAGCTCGGCAGCGCCGATTTCCAGCAGCAGGTGGGTATCCCCCGCCAACCGCGCGACCAGGCGGGTATCGTCCACGCCGAGATCAAGAACGATGGGCGACAGCCATTGCTCTTCGCCGACGGGCTCGGCCGTTTCGGCCAGCAGCTCTGCACAAGCCAGTCGCCGTGCCTGTTCCAGGGACACGGGAACGAAGCGCACCTTGTCCCCCGCCTTGAGCTGGCCAAGCTGCCAGAGATCGGCCTCGATCACCGTTACCGGGCAGACGAAACCGCCCAGGCTCGGGCCATCCGGGCCGAGGATCACCGGCATGTCGCCGGTGAAGTCCACCGCGCCGATGGCATAGGGGTTGTCGTGGATGTTCGATGGATGCAGCCCGGCCTCGCCGCCATCGGCACGGACCCATTCCGGTTTCGGGCCGATCAGGCGCACGCCGGTACGGCTGGAGTTGAAGTGCACTTCCCAGTCGGTGGCGAAGAAGGTGCGGATGTAGTTTTCGCTGAAGTATTCCGGAGCGCCATGCGGGCCATAGATAACCCGGACCTGCCGGGTGGCGGCCAGCGCCGCTTGCCCGGGCAGCGAGGCACCTGCCGATCTGTCGCTCAAGCACTCCAGGTGCAGCACATCCCCGGCCCGCAACGCACGACCGCCATGGCCGCCGAACTGGCCGAGCATGAAGGTACTGCGGCTACCCAGGTATTCCGGCACCTGGATACCGCCACGCACGCACAGATACGCCCGGGCGCCAGCACCGGCAATGGTGCCCAGGGCCAGCGTACTGCCGGCCTTGACCAGCACGCTGGTGTTCATGGCGATCGCCTGGCCGTCCAGGGTCAGCGGGATCACCGCACCGGTCACGGCGATCACCGCATCGGTATTGAAGCGCAAGGTCGGACCACTCATGGTCACTTCCAGCCCCGCTGCACCTTCCGGGTTGCCCAGCAATTGGTTGCCCAGGCGCAGGGCGCGGCTGTCCATCGGGCCGGACGGGGGCACGCCGACGGCCCAGTAGCCCAGGCGCCCGGGGTAATCCTGCACGCTGGTCTGGGTGCCGCCGCCGAGCACTTCGACGGTGGCGGCGCGGTAGGCCAGGCCTTCGAGGCAGCGGGTCCAGGGCTGGCCGCTGGCGAAGGGCGTGTCCTGGAGAATCTGGCGCAGGTAGTCGCGGTTGGTTTCGACGCCGTAGACCTGGCTGTCGCCGAGGGCACGATGCAGTTGCTCCCGCGCCTGCTCGCGGTCGTCGGCCCAGACGATCACCTTGGCGATCATCGGGTCGAAGTACGGCGGGATTTCACAGCCGGCACTGACCCAGGTGTCGATCCGCAGCGCCTTGCCGTCCGCCTCGGGGAAGCCGACGGCGGTGAGCAGGCCGGGGCTGGGCTGGAAATCCTTGCCCGGATCCTCCGCATACAACCGCGCCTGCACCGCATGGCCCACGGGTTCCAGGCCCGCGGCCAGCTGATGCAGCGGCGGCAGATCGCCGGCCGCCAGTTCGATCATCCAGCGCACCAGGTCCACGCCCCAGACCTGCTCGGTCACACCATGCTCTACCTGGAGACGGGTGTTCACCTCAAGGAAGTAGAAGCGTTGCGCATCGCTGTCGAAGACGAACTCGACGGTGCCGGCGCTGCGGTACTTCACGGCGCGAGCCAAGCGGATCGCGGCGTCGCACAGGGCTTCGGCCATGCCTTCGGGCAGGTTCGGCGCCGGGGTTTCCTCCAGCACTTTCTGGTTGCGCCGCTGCACCGAGCAGTCGCGCACGCCGAGCGCAATGACCTCGCCGGCGCCATCGCCAAACACCTGCACTTCAAGATGGCGGGCGCGCTCGATGTATTTTTCGATGAACACCCCGGCATCGCTGAAGTTGTTCTGGCCCAGGCGCTTGACCGCCTCGAAGGCCTCTTCCAGCTCCGCCGCCGAGCGGCATACGCGCATACCGATGCCGCCACCGCCTGCCGTGCTTTTCAGCATTACCGGGTAGCCGACCGCTTCGGCGGCGCGCCAGGCGTCGGCGAGGCTGTCGAGCAGACCGGTGCCTTCCAGCAGCGGCAGGCCTTGCTGGCGGGCAAGATCACGGGCGGTGTGCTTGAGGCCGAACAGGCGCAGTTGCTCCGGCGTCGGGCCGACGAAGACCAGCCCGGCAGCCTCGCAGGCTTCGGCGAACGCGGCGTTTTCGGAGAGAAAGCCATAGCCGGGATGGATGGCCTGCGCCCCGCTCTCTTTGGCGGCGGCGAGGATCTTGTCCACGGCCAGATAGGTACCGGCCGCAGCGCCCTGCCCCAGGCTGATGGCCTGGTCGGCCTCGACGAGGTGGCGGCTGGCGAGATCGGCTTCGGAGTAGACCGCGACGCCGCGGACCTTCAGCTCGCGCAGGGTGCGCAGGATGCGACAGGCAATGGCGCCACGGTTGGCGATCAGCAGTGTTTCGAACATGACAACGTCCCCGGAGGGGTGCGGGCCGTCCCGCAGTTGTTTGGAGGTCTCGGGGTCGTCCCCGGACGGCAGATCAGGGATGCCTGTCGGCATTCAACTGGCCGAAACGGGCCTGGCAGGCGCTGAAGAAGCACAGCCGGACCTTGTGCAAAAAGGCTTTCAGTTCCATATCAGCAGCTCCGCCGGGGTCGGGTTGTAGCCGTTGCAGGGGTTGTTCAGTTGCGGGCAGTTGGAGATCAGCACCATCACGTCCATCTCGGCCTTGAGCTGCACGTACTTGCCGGCAGCGGAGATGCCGTCCTCGAAGGTCAGGCCACCTTCGGGAGTGACCGGGACATTCATGAAGAAGTTGATGTTCGGGCTGATATCGCGCTTGCCCAGGCGGCCGTCGTGGCAGCAGGCGCGCAGGTAATTGTCGCGGCAGCTGTGCATATGGCGCTTGTCGAGGGCGTAGCGCACGGTGTTGCTTTCCTGGGCGCAGGCGCCGCCGAGGGTGTCGTGGCGGCCGCAGTTGTCCTCGACGATGGTCAGCATCGGCCGCCCCAGGTTGGAATACAGCACGCTGCCAACGCCCAGGTAGACATTGCCCTGGCGCCGCAGGGTGCGTTGCACGTCGTAGCGCTCGCGGGGGTTGGAGACGCTGTAGAACAGGGTGTCGATGGCCTGGTTGCCTTCCAGGTCGAGAATGCGCAGGGTCTGGCCGGCCTTCACTTCGGTGAGCCAGGGCTCGCCGGCCGGGATGGTGGCGCGGTAGATCGCGGTGTCGGCTTGCAGGGATGACGTCATGACGGGTCCTCAGGCGAACAGGCGTTGGGTGTTGAGGAAGCCGCGCTCGTTTTCCGGGCGCGAGGTGCGGCAGTGCTCGGCGACGCTTTCGTCGGCGCGGGCAAAGGTCAGTTGTACCGGCCTGGGGGCGTATTGCGCGGACGGGTCCATCGGGTGCTGCAGGGCGGTAACGATGAACAGGGTGTCCATCGGCGCATACAGTTCGATGGCATCGCCCGGCCGGGAGTTGTCCTCGACGAAATGCAGGCTGCCGTCGGCGCCCACGTCCACGCGGCTGAACAGGTTGAGGGGCATGGTCAGGTCGGACAGCTCCAGGCCCCACTTGCCCATTTCCACCAGCAGGTTGTCGGTGCCGTTGCGGTGGAAGCGGTTGCGCAGTTCCTGATAGCGCCCGGTGCCATATTTTTCCCGGACTTCCTCGGCGTTCAGCACACCGCCGATGCTGTCGCTCCAGCCGCAGGTATCGCGGGTGATCGCCGCCAGGACGCGGCCCATGTCCGAATACAGGCAATGCCCGCTGGTGAGCCTGGCGGTGTGCTGGCACTTGAGGCTGTCCGGCAGGTTCAAGCGTTCGCTCTTTTCATGGGCGTTGAACAGCATCAGGCTGACGTTGGCGCCGCCTTCCAGGTCGGTGAAACGCACCTGCTGGCCGCGCTTGAGGACGAAGGACAGGTGGCCGCCTCCGGGCAGGAAGTCTTCGGCGAATACAGTGTTGTCGGTCATGGTTAACCTCTTGCGTACGATTGAAGAAGCTCGGGCAACGCGTCGGCCCGGGCCGCGAGGCGCTTGTCGTTGAGCGGCAGGTCGTAGGTGACCCGCGAGCCGAACGCCGCCGGCGCATGCGGGTCGTGGCGCACCTTGTCGAAGACCAGCAGGCGGCTGCCGAGGCTGAAGCCTTCGCTCAGGTCGTGGGTGACCATGAACACGGTCACCCCGGTTTCGCGCCACAGCTCAAGGAGCAAGGCATGCATGTCCTTGCGGATACCCGGGTCGAGGGCGCCGAAGGGTTCGTCGAGCAGCAGCACCCTGGGCTTCATGATCAGCGCCTGGGCGATCGCCAGGCGCTGCTGCATGCCGCCGGAGAGCTGGCTGGCGTATTTGTCGAGGGCGTGGCCGAGGCCGACCTTGTGCAGCAAGGCGGCGGCCTGTTCCCGGGCTTCGCGCCTGGCGCTGCCGAACAGGCGGCCCAGCAGCTTCGCCCGGGGCAACTCAAGGCCAAGGGCGACGTTGTCCAGCACGCTCAGGTGCGGAAACACCGAATAACGCTGGAACACCACGCCCCGGGCCGGATCAGGCTCGGCAACCAGAGGCTGGCCATCGAGCAGGATCTGCCCGCGGCTCGGTCGTTCCTGGCCCAGCAGCAGGCGCAGGAAGGTGGATTTACCGCAGCCCGAAGCACCGACCATGGTGCAGAACTCGCCTTCGGCAATGCTCAGGTTCAGGCCTTCGAGTACCACGTGCTGGTCATATTCCTGCCAGACATTCCTTACCTGGATAAAGCTCATGCCCGTGCCCCCTCGTACCAGGGAAACGCACGGCGGGTCAGGGCCTTGAGCAGCCAGTCGGTGAGCCAGGCGAGCGCGGTGATCCACACCACGTAGGGCAGGATCACATCCATCGCCAGGTAGCGCCGGACCAGGAAGATCCGGTAGCCCAGGCCATCCTCGGAAGCGATGGCTTCCGCCGCGATCAGGAACAGCCAGGCCGACCCCAGCACCAGGCGCAGGGAGATCAGCAGGCGCGGCAGCAGTTGCGGCAGCACCACCCGCAGGATCAGGGTCCAGGAACTGGCGCCCAGGGTCTGCGCCTTGATCAGCAATTCGACGGGAATCTCGCGGGCACGCTGTTCCAGGTCACGGGCCAGGACCGGGGTGATGCCGATGACGATCAGCATCACCTTGGACAGCTCGCCCAGGCCGAAGACAATGAACAGGATCGGCAGGATCGCCAGCGGCGGAATCATCGACAGCACCACCAGCAAGGGCGAAAGCGTTGCGCCGAACAACGGCAAGGTGCCCGAGGCGATGCCCAGGCACAGGCCGATCACGGCGCTGATGGCCAGGCCGACGCCAAGGCGCTGCAGGCTGGAAGCGGTGTCCTGCCAGAGCAGGTAGTTGCCGCTGCGCTTGTCCTCGACCAGCGCCATGCGTTCCACCGCCGCGCCCATCTGGGCCGCGCCGGGCAGCAGCTTGTCGTTGGGATTGTCCGCCAGGCGCTGCGCCGAGCCGAGCAAATAGGCACAGAGTACCAGCACGAACGGCAACAGCATCAGCAGCAGCCGCGACGGACGATCGGGATGGCGATTGATCAGGCGCATGTTCATTCCTCGCTTACAGCGAACCGTCGACGGCCATGCGTACGTAGGTCGGGTCGAAACGCAGCTTGAGGTTGTCGCGGTTGCCGACGATCACCTCGTTGGCAAAGCTCATGCCCACCGCCTTGCTGTCCTTGGCGCCCTCGCCCAGCAGGCCGTGGTCGAAGGAGAAGCTGGCGACCTTGTCCATGGTCCTGGGCAGCTCCGCGCTGCTGACGAAGGTCAGCGCCGCCTTGGGCGTATCGAACAGGTAGGTGGTGGAAAGCTGGCGCTCGAAACCGGCGAGGTCGGTGCCGGAGGCCTTGGCCATATGCTCCAGGGCCTTGGTGCGCTGCGGGGAGTCGCCGGCGATCAGGTCCATCACCTCGTACCAGGCGCCGGTCAGCGCCTTGCCCAGCGCCGGGTTGTCCTTGAGGGTCTGGGTGTTGACCACCATCAGGTCAAGGATCTCGCCGGGAATGCGGCTGGAGTCGAAGACCTGGGTCACGCCGGGCTTGCTGCGCACTTCTTCGAGCATCGGGTTCCAGGTGGTGACCGCCTGCACGTCGGGGGTATTGAAGGCGGCGGCGATATCGGCGTCGGAGGTGTTGATCACCTTCAGGTCCTTCTCGCGCAGGCCGGCGCTGTCCAGGGCGCGGGCCAACAGGTAATGCGAGACGGACAGCTCGACCAGGTTGACGTCCATGCCCTTGAGGTCGTTCACCGTCTTGCCGGTGCCTTTCAGGACCACACCGTCATTGCCGTTGGAGAAGTCGCCGACGATCAGCGCGGTACTGTCGACGCCGCCGGCGGCGGGGATGGTCAGGGCGTCCATGTTGGTCATCGAGCAGCCGTCGAACTGGCCGGCGGTGTACTGGTTGATCGACTCGACGTAGTCGTTGACCTGGGTGAGCTTGATATGAATGCCGTACTTGCTCGCCCACTTGTCGACGATGCCTTCGGCGGCGGCGTACTCCCACGGCATCCAGCCGGCGTAGATGGTCCAGCAGATATCGAAATCGGTCTTCGCTGCAGCGTTGGAGGCGGGGCTCGCGGACAGGGCCAGGCCGGCGGCGAGGAAAGCAGAAAGCAGGGACTTTCGCATGAAGTGACTCCAGTTGACGGCGGTTGACGGTGGACTGACCAGGGAGCAGCACGACACTCATTGCAGTGAGTGGTCTGTCTCCCGGGCTTTTATCCCGCCGTGTAACCTCGAACTGGAGGTCGTCGGCTCTCGGTCCAGACGCCCGCACAAGCGGACCGGAACCCTAGCCGACCTATTTTCAGGTTGTGGTGCAATCTAGCTCGCGCTACTCCCGCACGGAGGGAAGTAATGCCAGAGGCGTGCCAAGTGGTTGGAGGATGGGTTTTGCGGGGGTTCTGGGGGATGGAGACGGCGTGGACGCGCTAGTAACGCACGGTATTGGGGCGTTGTGCGCGCTGACGGGGCGTCAGCTGGCGGCTGGGAGGATGGTGTGAGCGAGGAAGGTGGCTGCAGGGGCGATCAGGGAGGCGAGGCTGGTTTCGGAGCTGGCCAGGGCGCCGCCGGAGAGTGCGGCTGCGACCAGGGAGATTCCGGCCCAGAGGCGGTGTCTGGGGGTTAGGCTGCTTTGAAGGTTCTTTAATCGCTTGACCATCTTGGTTCTGCTTTTCAGGAAACTAATGTGCGATGCAGTCTACCAGCCATTCGGGGATATCCCTTGCGCTATGTAAAACGCGCCAGACATCGACGTGGTCGCTGCGCTCAACATAGAACACCAAATACGGATATCCCTTTAGTGGCCAGTGAAGCAATCCTGGCAAGTCCAGCTCGTGCGCATAGCGAGGCATCCCAGAAGCCGGATGACGACCAATGTGGTCATAAACACTTTTAAGAGCGCCAATGAAGCCAAGTGCAGCTTGCTCGGCCTGCTGCTCCAGGTAGTAATCGACAGCGGACTCTGCATCCTGGATGGCAGCCGATCGCGGAATAACTGGCTTTGCCTTCATCCACGCCTCTTGCGAACCCTGGCGCGCAGGGACTCAAAGTAGTCGTCAGTCACGGGGGCCGCCGGGACCGACTCTGCCCCGGCCAGAAGCAAGCCGCGCAGATGCTGACGGTCCTGATCCTTTCGAATCAGTTCCCGAACATACTCGCTGCTGGTGCTGTAGCCGCGCTGGCTGACCTGCTCATCGACGAATGACTTGAGAGCGTCTGGCAGAGAAATGTTCATGGTGCTCATGGTTTTGCCTGTCTTTGACAAAATTTGCCAAAGTATACACCTACCATCGTGCGCCGCCAGTCATCATGTCCCACGCTCCAATCTGGTATCGATGAGCAGGATGGAGGCGGTGGAGAAGGCGCTGAGTGCGCTGGGGAAGCGGTTGAGTATTCCCGGGACAGGAAGCGGCCTGAACACATGCTTTCTGCCAAAACTATTGTTCACTGCCCTATAAACGCAAAAGCCCTGAAAAATCAGGGCTTTAATAGAAATATGGCGGAAGCGTAGAGATTCGAACTCTAGGATAGTTGCCCATCGACGGTTTTCAAGACCGTTGCCTTAAACCACTCGGCCACGCTTCCACTCTGTCATGCGGGCGCCATCATACCGAAATGAAACAAGCTGTCAAACTCTCTACATGGCCTGTTTCCAAGGGTCTGATATGATCTTTGCAACTCAACGTTTCAAACCCCACAGGAGTGTCGCCATGCGCGAACAGGATTATGCCGTCAATCACGGCCTGCAGGCCGAACAGCAGGAAGTCAGCAAGGTCCTGCGCAACACTTATGGTCTGCTGGCCCTCACCCTGGCTTTCAGCGCCGTCATGGCCTATGTCGCACAGCAGATGCGCGTCGGCTACCCGAACATTTTCGTGGTACTGATCGGGTTCTACGGCCTGTTCTTCCTCACCGCCAAGCTGCGTAACTCGGCCTGGGGCCTGGTTTCCACCTTCGCCCTGACCGGTTTCATGGGCTTCCTGCTTGGCCCGATCCTCAACCGCTACCTGGGCATGGCCGGTGGTGCCGAAGTCGTCAGCTCGGCCTTCGCCATGACCGCACTGGTGTTCGGTGGCCTGTCGGCCTACGTGCTGATCACCCGCAAGGACATGAGCTTCCTCAGCGGCTTCATCACTGCCGGCTTCTTCGTCCTGCTGGGTGCCGTGGTCGCGAGCTTCTTCTTCCAGATCAGCGGCCTGCAACTGGCGATCAGCGCTGGCTTCGTACTGTTCTCGTCGGTCTGCATCCTCTTCCAGACCAGCCAGATCATTCACGGCGGCGAGCGCAACTACATCATGGCGACCATCAGCCTGTATGTATCGATCTACAACCTGTTCGTCAGCCTGCTGCAACTGTTCGGCATCATGAGCTCGGACGACTGATTCAGGTGATGTAACGAGAAAGCCCGCTTCGGCGGGCTTTTTCATGTCTGTGAACAGACGATCCTGGATTTGCGAAATTGCGGTTGTGAATTCACTACTGCAATCACTGCGGTTCGGCGGTCCGACAAGCCAGCTCCCACAAGGTCCGTGCCGTACTTCAGACCTGCTCCTTCCACCCCCGAATGCACTCCGCAAACACCGCCTCCCGTAAATACGCCACATTCAACCGCGTCCACGGCGTAACCCCCTTCTGATCCATCTGGAAGATCGCACCTGGCGCCAGCATCACGCCCCTGCCCTGCACCTCCCGGGTCAGTTGCGCCGAATCCTCGATCCCCGGAAACCGCGCCCACAGATACAGGCTCTGCTGCGGCCGGCAGAACACCTGCGCCCCCAGTTCATCCAGCACCTGCAAACCGCCCTCGGTAGCCTCGCGCACCCGGTCCTGCAAACGCATCAGGTGCCGCAGAAAATGCCCTTCGCCAAGAATCACGTCCGCCGTACGTTCGCACAGCTCCGAGCAACTGGTGTGCAGCATCATCTGCAGATCCGCCAGCTCATCGATGATGTCCTTGCTGCCAGCGATATACCCCACCCGCAACGCCGCCGAGACCGACTTGGAAAAACTGCCGATGTACAGCGAACGGCGCAGTTGGTCCAGCGCCGCGACCTTGAGCGCGGAGCTGGGCTTGAAGTCGGCCAGGGCATCATCCTCCACCAGCAACAGGTCGTGCCGCTCGGCCAGTTGCAGCAAGCGATGGGCCTTGGCCGGCGAGATATCCGAGCCGGTGGGGTTGTGACAGACCGACTGGACGAAGAACAACCGCGGCCGCTCCCGCTGCAACAGCGCTTCAAGGGCATCCATGTCCGGCCCGTCGGGCAGGCGCGGGACACTGAGCATCCGCGCGCCCTGCATCTGCAACTTGCCGAACAATGGGTAGTAACCGGGGTTCTCCACCAGTACCGCATCCCCCGGCACCACGAAGCGGCGGATGATCAGGTCCAGCGCATGGTTGGCACCATGGGTGGTGACGATCTGCCGCGGCGTAGCGCTGATCGCGTAGCTGGCCAGCTTGCGCACCAGGCTCTGGCGTAACGCCGGGTTGCCCAGGCGGTTGCCGTAGCGGAACAGGTTGCCGGCCCCGCTGCGCATCACCTGGCGGGTGAATTTGTCCAGGCGCATGTCCTGCAGCCAGGCCACCGGCGCAAAACCCTCGCCCAGCGGCGCCACCCCCGGCTCGCGCACGAACTGCTGGCGCATCATCCAGATGGTGTCCATGGCCCGGGTGTAGGGCGGCGTTTCGTCCGCCTCGGCAGCCTGCACCAACACGCCGACGAAGAAGCCCTGCCCGTGCCGCGCCTCCACCAGGCCCTTGGAGGCAAGGATCTCGTAGGCGGTGATCACGGTGTTCTTCGAGTGCCCGTGCAGGCGCATGTATTCGCGCAGCGATGGCAGGCGGTCACCGGCCTTGAGCACCCCGGCACGGATCTGCTGCTCCACCGAATCGGCGACCTGCTGGGCAAGGGTGACACGGACCATCGGCGCGCTCCTGGGCTGTCATGGGTACAGTCTGGGTACTGTTGGGCAAAACTGTACCTTTATCCAAGGGCACAGTGGCTGCACATTTAGCACCACGCCGGCGCCGCGCTCAAGCCGTCGCCCCAACAACAATGACTCCACAGGAGCCCCCATGAGCCTCGACTCCCGCCTGCCCGATTTCCGCAACCTGCCTCCTGCCGCCCGCCTCGACCATATCGGCCGCCTGCTTGGCCTGAGCGGTGATGACGTCGCCCTGCTGGCCGACGCCGGTGCCCTGCCGATGGAAATCGCCAACGGCATGATCGAAAACGTCATCGGCAAGTTCGAACTGCCCTTCGCCGTAGCCAGCAACTTCCAGGTCAATGGCCGCGATGTGCTGGTGCCGCTGGTGGTGGAAGAGCCTTCGATCGTCGCCGCCGCCTCCTACATGGCCAAGCTGGCCCGGGCCAACGGCGGTTTCGTGACCTCCAGCAGTGCCCCGCTGATGCGTGCCCAGGTACAGATCGTCGGTGTCGCCGATCCGCTCAATGCCCGCCTGAGCCTGCTGCGGCGCAAGGACGAGATCATCGAGCTGGCCAACCGCAAGGACCAGTTGCTCAACCGCCTCGGCGGCGGCTGCCGCGATATCGAGGTCCACACCTTCGCCGATACCCCGCGCGGCCCGATGCTGGTGGCCCACCTGATCGTCGATGTGCGCGATGCGATGGGCGCCAACACCGTCAACACCATGGCCGAAGCCGTTGCGCCGCTGATGGAGGACATCACCGGCGGCAAGGTGCGCCTGCGCATCCTCTCCAACCTGGCCGACCTGCGCCTGGCCCGGGCCCAGGTGCGGATCACCCCGGAGCAACTCAATTGCGCCGAATTCAGTGGCGAAGCGGTGATCGAGGGCATTCTCGATGCCTACTCCTTCGCCGCCGTCGATCCCTACCGCGCCGCGACCCACAACAAGGGCATCATGAACGGCATCGACCCGCTGATCGTCGCCACCGGCAATGACTGGCGCGCCGTCGAGGCGGGTGCCCATGCCTACGCCTGCCGCAGCGGGCATTACGGTTCACTGACCACCTGGGAGAAGGACGGCAACGGCCATCTGGTCGGCACCCTGGAAATGCCGATGCCCGTCGGCCTGGTCGGCGGCGCCACCAAAACCCATCCGCTGGCACAACTGTCGCTGCGCATCCTCGGCGTCAAGACCGCCCAGGACCTCGCGGAAATCGCTGTGGCCGTAGGCCTGGCGCAGAACCTCGGGGCCATGCGCGCCCTCGCCACCGAAGGCATCCAGCGCGGCCATATGGCCCTGCACGCGCGCAACATCGCCGTAGTGGCTGGCGCCCGTGGCGACGAGGTGGACTGGGTCGCCCGGCAACTGGTGCAGGACCACGACGTGCGCGCCGACCGCGCCGTCGAGCTGCTGAAACAGAAGCGCGGCGAATGACCATGCAGGTCAGGATCTTCGAGGTAGGCCCGCGGGACGGTTTGCAGAACGAGCCACGGCATCTGTCGGTGGACACCCGCCTGGCCCTGATCGGCAAGCTAGCAGCCACCGGCCTGCGGCATATCGAGGGCGGCGCCTTCGTGTCGCCGCGCTGGGTACCGCAGATGGCCGACAGCGAGGCGCTGTTCCAGCGTCTGCCGGAGGACGACGGGGTCAACTATTCGGCCCTGGTGCCCAACGGCCAGGGTTTGGACGCCGCGCTGCGCGCCGGTTGCCGGGAGGTGGCGGTGTTCGCCGCCGCCTCCGAGGCGTTTTCGCGCAACAACATCAATTGCTCCATCGATGAGAGCTTCGAGCGCTTCACCCCGGTGCTGCAAGCTGCCAAAGCTGCGGGTGTCCGGGTGCGCGGCTATGTATCCTGCGTGCTCGGCTGCCCGTTCAGCGGTGCAGTGGCGCCAGACGCCGTAGCAGCGGTAGCGCGCCGCCTGCATGCACTGGGCTGCTACGAGATCAGCCTGGGCGACACCATCGGCGCAGGACGCCCGGACGAGACCGCCCGCCTGATCGAGCACTGCGCCCGCGAGCTGCCGGTCGAAGCCCTGGCCGGGCATTTCCATGACACCTGGGGCATGGCCATCGCCAATGTCCACGCCGCGCTGTCTCAGGGAGTACGCACCTTCGACAGCTCGGTCGCCGGCCTCGGCGGCTGCCCCTACTCACCTGGCGCCAGCGGCAACGTGGCGACCGAGGACGTGCTCTACCTGCTGCATGGCATGGGTTTCGAGACCGGCGTGGACCTGGACGCAGTGGCCCGGGTCGGCACCTGGATCAGCGCGGAGCTGGGCATCGCCAACCGCTCCCGCGCAGGCAGGGCCCTGGCGGCAAGGAGCGCAGAACACCGCTGAACCCGATCCTGGCTCCCGAACAAAAACAACAAGCCCGCAAGGGCAGGAGAATTCCGATGACACTTGAATGCCGCCTGCACCCCCGCCCCACGGAGGTGGACCATGGCTGACGATAACCTCTACGAAGTCTGGGGCGACACCGTGGACAGCCGCCACCTGGTCGCTTCCATCGCCATCGGCGCCGCGTGCAGCCTGGGCATCTTCTTCCTCGCCGAGCACCTGCTGACCGGCTGGGTCGAGTCCGCGCAGATGGCCCGCGCCTACGCCATGCTCCTCGGCATCCTCGGCTCGCTGCTGGGCGGTGGCGTCAGCGCCTGCCTGTTCAAGCCCAAGCGCCATGTGGTGGAACACGTCGCCGACCCGGCGTGGCGCCAGCAGGTGATCGAAGAGCTGCGCAGCGAATACGGCGGTATCGGCCAACTCTCCGAGCTGCCGCCGGAAGTCCGCGCCGAACTGCGCGAGCTGGGCCTGGAGCAGTTGTTCGATGAAGCCGAACCGGCCAGCCCGACCCGCACCGTCACCGCCCCTGCAGCCCTGAAGGGAGGTACCGCCTGATGGAAGCCCTGTTCGACCAGATCCTGATGGCCGCCCTGATGGGCGTGATCGGTGCCGTGGTGTTTTCCGCCATCGGCCTGATCTCCGGTAGCGACGAGACCACCACCCTGGCCCCGCTGACCCTACTGGTGGTACTGCTCGGCGTTCCTGCCGCCGGAGTCTTCACCTTCTTCCTCGCCGGCGCCGTGGCCAAGCACATGACTCACGCCGTGCCCACTGCCCTGCTCGGTATCCCCGGCGACACCATGGCCACACCGCTGATGCGCGAGGCGAACTTCCTGCGCAACCTCGGCGTGCCACATATCGCCCTGCGCAAGATGATCTCCGGGGCGGTGATCGCCGCACTGGTGGCCGTGCCGCTGGCAGTGCTGTTCGCCGTGCTGCTGGCACCGTTTGGCGACGGGATCAAGCAGGCGGCGCCCTGGGTGTTCCTCGCCGCCGCGACGACCATCGCCTGGTTCTCGGCCGGCCGCTGGGCCTCGGTCCTGGCACTGCTGCCCTTCGTGCTGGTGATTATCGCCCTGCAGACCTTCACCGGCCAGCATGGGGTCAAGCTCAGCGTCAGCTACTTCCTCGGCATCGCCATCGGCCCGCTGATCGCCGCCTTGTTCGCCATGCTTGCCCCGGCCGAACGGGCGCGGATGAAGCGCAGCGAACCGCGGACCTTCTCCCTGTCGCCGGACGTGAAAAGCTGGGGCGGCTGGTTCCCCAACCCGCTGAAGGTCCTCGACCGCCGCCAGTCCGGCTGGACCCTGGCCACCGCCACGGTGTCCAGCGCCACCTTCGTATTCAGCCCGGTGGCGATGACGGTGATCCTTGGTGAAGTGGTCGGTGCGCGAATCAAGCACGCCTACCACCGCCTGACCTCGGTGATCAGCGTGCGCAACGGGGTGACCGAGTCCACCTATATCGCCGAGGCGCTGATCCCGCTGATCGCCTTCGGCCTGCCCCTGAGCCCGGTGGCCGCCGGCCCGGCCGCGCCGCTGTTCAACGCCCCGCCGCGCTTTACCGTGGACAGCGCCACCGGCCAGGTGAACAACCTGCACAACCTGCTCAGCGCCGGTGAGTTCCTTGCCTTCGGCATGCTCGCGGTCGTGATCGCTATCCTGATCGCCTACCCGTTCTCGATGAACTTCGCCCACCGCGCGGCTTCGTTCGTGTCGCGGCGCATCAGCCACGAGGCGGTAATCGCCACCTTCGTCGGCCTGATCCTGGTCATCGGCCTGTGGGAAGGTGGCCTGCTGGGCCTGCTGGTGATCCTTACCATCGGCCTGCTGGGCGGCTTCCTGCAGCGTTTCATCGGCTTCAACATCGGCGTGCAGTTCATGGGGTACTACACCGCCGTGCTCAGCGTGCCGGCCATCATCGCCCTGTTCGCCTGACCTTCCACTTTCTCCCACGCAGCCCCCGGGCGGCTGCGTGGTTTTACTCGCCCGCAAGAAAGGAACAACAACAATGAATATCCTTTGCTTTCCACGCCGTCTGCCGGCGGCCTGCGCCTGCCTGCTGTTCGGCGCCGGCACTGCCCAGGCCGCCGGTTTCGTCGAAGACGCCAAGGCAGGCCTGACACTGCGCAACTTCTATATCAATCGCAACTTCGTCGATCCGGCGTACCCGCAAGGCAAGGCCGAGGAATGGACCCAGAGCTTCATCCTCGATGCCCGCTCGGGGTTCACCGAGGGCACGGTGGGCTTCGGCGTGGATGTGCTGGGGCTGTATTCGGTCAAGCTGGACGGTGGTCGCGGCACGGCCAACACGCAACTGCTGCCGGTGCATGACGGCGGTCGTCCGGCGGATGATTTCGGGCGTCTCGCGGTTGCCGGGAAAGCACGGATTTCCGCGACCGAACTGAAGGTCGGCGAGTGGTCGCCGATGCTTCCGGTGCTGCGCTCGGACGACGGCCGCTCGCTGCCCCAGACCTTCCAGGGCGCCCAGGTCACCTCCCGGGAAATAACCGACCTGACCCTCTATGGCGCGCGTTTCCGTGGCAACAGCCCGCGCAACGACGCGAGCATGGACGACATGTTCATGTCCGGCCGCCCCGGCGCCACCTCGGATCGCCTGGATATCGTCGGTGCCGAATACCTGTTCAACGACAAGGCGACCCTGATCGGTGCCTGGCATTCGGACCTGCGCGACATCTACCAGCAGCAGTACTACAACCTGACCCATCGCCAGACCATGGGCACCTGGACCCTGGGCGCCAACCTGGGCTACTTCACCGGCAAGGACAGCGGCCGCTCGCTGGCCGGCGACATGGACAACCGCACCGCCTCGCTGCTGCTCTCGGCGCGCACGGGCGGGCACACCTTCTACCTGGGCCTGCAAAAGGTCAGTGGCGACACCGGCTGGATGCGGGTCAATGGCACGGCGGGCACCAGCCTGGCCAACGACAGCTACAACTCCAGCTATGACAATGCCCATGAGCGCTCCTGGCAGGTGCGCTATGACCATGATTTCGCGGTTGATGGATTGCCGGGGCTGCAGTTCATGACGCGCTATATCCGTGGGGATCAGGTGCAGGTCGGCAGCGTGAAGGATGGCAAGGAGTGGGGGCGCGAGACGGAGCTGGCCTACACCGTCCAGAGCGGTGCGCTGCGCGACCTGACGCTGAGGTGGCGCAGTTCGACCTTGCGGCGGGACTTCAGCAGCAATGAGTTCGATGAGCATCGGGTGATCGTGAGTTATCCGCTTTCGCTGCTCTGAACAACCAACCTGGGTTATTGCTGATGGCCTTATCGCTGGCAAGCCAGCTCCCACAGGGAGCTGGCCGGCGATAAGGCCAGATCAGACAACACCCCTCTTCATGAATCCACATGAACAAGTGTTCATATTCACCCCTGGACGTCCTGGCAACGCGTAGCATCGCCGGCCCGCTGCCCGATACACGCCCATGCCACAACCGATCCCCCTCAAGGACCACGAAAAGGAACAGCATCTGGTCAACCGCCGGCTGGTAGCCTGCGCCATCCTGGTCCTGGCCCTGGTCGCCGTACTCGTGGGCCGCCTCTATGTCCTGCAGGTGCTTCAGCACGACCAGCAGACCGCCGTGTCGGAGAACAACCGCGTCCATATCCTGCCCATCCCGCCCGAGCGCGGGCTGATCTATGACCGCAACGGCGTGGTCCTGGCCGACAACAAGCCCAGCTTCGACCTGACCATGACCCGCGAGCGCGCCGGCGATTCGGCGAAGACCCTGGACACCCTGGCGCAGGTCCTGAACCTCGGCGAAGACGACCGCCGCCAGTTCGACAAGGACCTGCGCCGCGGCCGCAAGCCTTTCGAGCCGGTCACCCTGATGGTCGGCCTGACTGAAGAGCAGATCGCCCTTATCGCGGTAAACCAGTTTCGCCTGCCGGGGCTTGAGGTGGAGCCGCAGTTCATCCGCGAATATCCCTTGGCCGAGCATTTCGCGCATTCCGTGGGCTATGTCGGACGGATCAACGAGAAGGAAGCCAAGGTCCTCGACAGCACCCAGTACCGCGGTACGCAATCTATCGGCAAGACCGGGATCGAGCGCTTCTACGAGAACGAGCTGCATGGCCAGGTTGGCTATGAAGAAGTCGAGACCAACGCTCAGGGCCGGGTGATGCGGGTACTCAACCATAAGGACCCGGTCCCCGGAAAGAACATCACCCTCAGCCTCGACGCGCATTTGCAGCTGGCCGCCGAGCACGCCCTGGGCGACCGCCGGGGCGCGGTGGTGGTACTCGACCCCGGCAACGGCGACGTGCTGGCGATGGTCAGCAACCCGAGCTTCGACCCCAACCTGTTCGTCAAGGGCATCAGCTTCAAGCAGTACGCTGCCCTGCGCGACTCCATCGACCGGCCACTGTTCAACCGCGTGCTGCGCGGGCTGTATGCACCCGGATCGACGGTCAAGCCGGAGGTCGCCATCGCCGGCCTCGACAGCGGCGTGACCACCCCGGGCAGCCGCGTGTTCGACCCGGGCTATTACGAGCTGCCCAACTACGACCACAAGTACCGCAACTGGAACCGCAGCGGCGATGGCTGGGTGGACATGTACACGGCGATCATGCGTTCCAACGACACCTACTTCTACGACCTGGCGCACAAGCTCGGCATCGATCGCCTGCACGACTACATGGCCCGCTTCGGCCTCGGCGAGAAGGTCTCGCTGGACATGTTCGAGGAAGCACCGGGCCTGATGCCCTCGCAGCAATGGAAACGCGCCACTCGCCGCCAGGCCTGGTTCCCGGGGGAAACGCTGATCCTTGGCATCGGCCAGGGCTATATGCAGGTCACGCCGCTACAGCTGGCCCAGGCCACCAGCCTGCTGGCCAGCAAGGGCAAGTGGCACCGGCCGCACCTGGCGCTCGAAGTCGGCGACACGGCGCCGGTCGACCCCAACCCCATGCCGGACATCGTGCTGCACGACAGCCATGCCTGGGACCAGGTCAACCAGGGCATGCAAATGGTCATGCACGACCCCCGCGGCATCGCCCGCGCCGCCGCCGCCGGAGCGCAATACCGCATCGCCGGCAAGAGCGGCACGGCCCAGGTGGTGGCGATCAAGCAGGGCGAACGCTACAACCGCAACAAGACTCTGGAGCGGCACCGCGACAACGCCCTGTTCGTCGGTTTCGCGCCTGCCGATCATCCCAGCGTGGTAGTGGCGGTGATGATCGAGAACGGCGAGGCCGGCGGCCGGGTGGCCGGGCCGGTGGTGCGGGAAATCATGGATGCGTGGCTACTGGACGATCAGGGGCACCTTAAACCCCAATACGCCGGCGGCCAGGGCCTGGCGCTGCATGCATCGGCACACCCCTAGATACCGTCAACCGTGCCAGCAACGGTACCAGCCATCCTGCTCGGTCAGGCGCAGGTCGGTCTGGTAAAGGGCGGACAGGCGTTCGCTGGTGAGCACGTCGGCCTTGGGCCCGTCGGCGACGATGCGGCCCTTGTCCAGCAGGACCACCCGCTCGATCTCCGGAATGATCTCGTCGATATGGTGGGTGGTGATGATCATCGCGTGCTCGGCACCGCAGAAGCGCCGCATCAGCTTGAGCATGCCCAGGCTGGCGCCCATGTCCAGGCCGTTGGCCGGCTCGTCGAGGATCAGTGCACTCGGCTGGTGGACCAGGGCCCGGGCCAGCAGCAGGCGGCGACGCTGGCCGGTGGACAGGCGCTGGAACATGGTCTGTTCATGGCCGGACATCTCTACCACGGCCAGCAATTGGCGGGCGTTCTCCAGTTGCTCGGCGCTGGGCTGCAGATGGCCATGGGCACCGATGGAACCGAAGAAGCCGGAGACCACCACGTCCAGCGCCTGGGTGTAGGGGGTGTAGTCGTCCTGCAGGTCCTGGGAGACGAAACCGATGCGGCTGCGCAGGGCCCAGAGATTGACGGTGTCGCTGCCGAACAGGCGCAGGTGGCTGCCCTCGCGCTCCACCGGGTACAGCTCGCGGGTGATCAGCTTGAGCAGGGTGCTCTTGCCGGCGCCGTTGGGGCCGAGGATGGCGACCTTCTCGCCTTCGCCGATATGCAGGGAGAAACCTTCCAGGACTCGGGTCTGCTGCTGGAAAGCGGTGACGTTATGGATATCGATCATCAGGGGGCTCTTGGCTGCCTTGTGTAACAGGAGTTTGCCAGAGGCATCGGGGAACCCGCATGGTTTTTTGTTGTTCTTTCGGGCCCCATCGCCGGCAACGCCGGCTCCCACAAGGTTATTCACCTGCCACAGGACCAGTGTTCGACGCCATCTCTGTGGGAGCCGGCGTTGCCGGCGATGAGGCCCGCCAGGCCAACGCCTTGTACAACCCCACCGCATTCAGATAAGACGCCGTTTCCGCCCCCGCAATCGCCTGCCTTGTGCGCAACAGCTCGCGCTGACTCTCCAGCACCGCCTGATAGCTCCCGCCGCCGGCGTCATAACGCCGGCTGGCGATGGCGAACGCCGCCTCGTCATGCACGGCCGACTTCACCAGCTCCTGCAGATGCCGCTGCTGCTCGGTCAGTTCGACCACGGCGCCCTCCACTTCTTCCACCGCCACCAGCAGCACCTGCTCGAAGCGCGCGCCCTCGCCCGCCGAGCGCGCCTGCGCCGCCCTGAGGCGGGCCCGCACACTGCCCAGGTCCAGCGCCGGCCAGGTCAACCCGGGGGCCAGTTCGAAGGCCCGCGAGGCACTGCCGAGATCGCCGTCGCGCAAGGCGAAGAAGCCGATAAAGCCTCCCAGGTTCAAGCGCGGATAAAGATCCGCCGTCGCCGCGCCGACGTCCTCGACCCGGGCCGCCAGCAAGCGCTCGGCGCGCACCACATCCGGGCGCTTGCGGATCAGCAGGTCGACATCGCCCAGCGGCAGTTGCCGGGCCAAAGGCAGCGGTGGCGCCGCATCCAACGCCAGCGCAAGACGGCCAGGACGCTGTCCGCATAACACGTCCAGCCGGTACAGGCTGCGCTGCAAAGCACTGCTCAAGGGTGCGATCGATGCCTCGGCCCGCAGCAGGTTGCTCCGCGCACTTTCCCGGTCCTCGGGCAGACCGCTGCCCGCCGCCAGCTGCGCCTCGACCATGCGCACCGTCTCGCCCCAGCTACGCACCTCGTCATGGGCCAGCACCAGTTGCCGTCGTTGTCCCTGGGCCTGGAACCAGGCTCGCGCCACCTCCGCGGCGATGCTCAACTGCACCTGCTCGAGGTCTGCCCGGGACGCCTCGACCCGCGCTTGCGCGGCACGACTGAGGTGATCGAGGCGGCCGAACAGGTCCAGTTCCCATTGCAGATCCAGCCCCGCCCGCCACGACTCGGCCAGGCTGCGCTGGGGCGCCGCGCCGTCCACCGCGCGCTGTTCAAGACTGCGCAGGTAACCGGCCTCGCTGGTGACCTGCGGATAGCGCTTGAGGTCCTGCTCGTCGAGTCCGGCGCGGGCCAGCAGCAGATTGGCGTGGGCCTGGCGCACATCGTTGTTCTGTACCAGGGCCCGCTCGATCAGGCGCGACAGTTGCGGGTCGTCGAAAAAGCCCCACCAGTTCGCCTGCGACTGCACCCCGGTCGCAGCGAATTCCCCGGCCTGCGGACTGACCAAGGTGATCGGCGCCACATCCGGCTGCCGGTACTGCGGCCCCACACTGCAAGCCCCCAGGATCAACGCCCCGCTCACCACGCCAAAATACTTCATGAGCACTCCTCAATTCCCCAGCACGCGTTGGGCATCGGCCAACTGTTGCTTGCGTGCACCTTCGACCCGGTGATCCCGGGCCAGCCATGAATAAAGGGTCGGCAGCACAAACAGGGTGAACAGCGTGCCCACCAGCATGCCGCAGACGATCACCACCCCCAGGCCGAAACGGCTGTTGGCCCCGGCACCGCTGGCGAACAACAGCGGTACCACGCCGAAGGTCATCGCCGCCGTGGTCATCAGCACCGGGCGCAGGCGGACCTGCGCGGCGCGGATGATCGCCTCGCCACGGCCCAGGTTGTCGCGCACCTGGATCTCGTTGGCGAACGCCACCATCAGGATCCCGTGCTTGCTGATCAGGCCGATCAGGGTCACCAGGCCAATCTGCGTGTAGATGTTCAGGGTCGCCCAGCCCATCGCCAGCGGCAGCAGCGCACCGCAAATCGACAGCGGCACGGTGACCAGGATGATCAGCGGGTCCACCAGGCTTTCGTACTGGGCGGCGAGCACCAGGTAGATCACCACCAACGCGGCGAGGAAGGCCCACATCAGCGCCAGTCCTTCCTGCACGTATTGCCGCGACTCCGATTGCCAGTCATGGCTGAAGCCTGGCGGCAGCTCGCTGGCCAGTTGTTCGAGGAAGGCCACCGCCTGGCCTTGGGAAACACCCGGCGCGGGAATCGCCTGCAAGGTGCTGGCATTCTGCTGATCGAATTGCAGCAGGCGGTTCGGCGCCACGCCGATGTCCATGTGCACCACGCTGGACAGCGGCAGCAATTGCCCGTCATCCGCCCGCACATACTGGCGGGCCAGGGCCTGCGGGGTCAGGCGCTGGTCCTGGATGCTCTGCGGGATCACGTCGTAGGAGCGGCCGTACAGGGCGAAGCGATTGATGTACTGCTCGCCCACCAGCACCGCCAGCGAATCGCCGATGGCCTGCATGCCGATGCCGAGGCTGGCGGCCTTGGCCCGGTCGACATTCAGGCTGACCAGCGGGTTGTTGTAGTCCAGGTCGCTGTCCACCACGACGAACAGGCCGCTTTCCCGCGCGCGCTGCTTGAGCCCTTCCATGGTCTGGTACAGCAGCGGGTAGTCCTGGGCGCTGCGCAGCACCATCTGCACCGGCAGGCCACCACTGGAACCCGGCAGCGAGGCCACCTGGAAGGCGAAGATACTGCTGCCTTCGACCTCGCCCACGGCCTGTTGCAGTTCGGCCTGGACCTGCGCCGCCGAACGCTGGCGGTCACCCCAGGCACTCAGGTTGATGCCGCCGAAACTGCTGGCCGGGCCGTCGGTGCCATTGATGATCCAGGTATCAGTGGTTTCCGGGATGGCCTTCATCACCCGGTCCAGCCTGGCATTGAAATGCTCGGCGTATTCCAGGCTGGCATATTGTGGCGCCTTGATCGCGGCCAGTACCGCCGCCTGGTCCTCCGGCGGCGCCAGCTCGCGCTGCGCCTGCAGGTACAGCCAGGGCAGGCTCAGGCAGACCAGCACGGCGATTCCGCCGCTGATCCAGCGTCGCGCCAGCGATTGCTCCAGCAAACGGCCATACCCTCCGGCCAGGCCCCCGAAGACCTTCTCTGCCAGCCGGGCCATCGGCCCCTCCTGCTGGCCGGGCTTGAGCAGCAACGAGCTCATCACCGGCGACAAGGTCAGGGCAACGATCCCGGAGATGATCACTGCACCGGCCAACGTCAGGGCAAATTCACGAAACAGCGTGCCGGTGAGCCCGCCCATCAAACCTATGGGCGCGTACACCGCCGCCAGGGTCAGGGTCATGGCCACCACCGGCCCGGCGATCTCCCGGGCGCCCGCCAGCGCCGCGGTCACCGGCGTCTGCCCTTCTTCTATATGGCGATGGACGTTCTCCACCACCACGATGGCATCGTCCACCACCAGGCCGATGGCCAGGACCATCGCCAGCAGGGTGAGCAGGTTGAGACTGAAGCCGAAAAACAGCATCAATGCGGCGGCGCCGAGCATCGACAGGGGAATCGCCAGCACCGGTATCGCCACGCTGCGCAGCGAACCCAGGCACAGCCAGATCACCGCGACCACGATCAGCATCGCTTCGAGCAAGGTGTGCAGCACTTCCTTGATCGACGCATCGATAAAGCGTGCAGTCTCGTAGGCCAACGCCACCTTCACCCCTGGCGGCAGGGTCTGCTGGATCTGTGGCAGGAGCTTGCGGATGCCGTCGACGATTACAAGCGGGTTGCCCGAGGGCGTGGGGAACAGGCCCAGGTGCACCGCAGGCTTGCCGTCCATGGTGGCGCTGGTCTGGGTCATGGCCGCGCTCAGCTCGACGCTGCCGATGTCACGCAGGCGCACGAGGTCGCGGCCGTCGTTGCGCACGATCAGGTCGCGAAAGGCCTCGACGCTGGTCAGGTCGGTGTCGACGCGGATATCCGCCAGCACATATTGCCCGCGCACCTGGCCCGGGGTGGCCTGGTAGTTGTTGCGCCGCACCGCCTCGGCCACGTCGCTGGCGGTGACCCCGCGCCCGGCCATGCGCTCGCTGTCCAGCCACAGGCGCATGGCCAGGTTCTGGCCGCCGAAGGTCTGCACCTTGACCACGCCGTCGATCCCCGAGAACTGTGGCTCGACCACCCGCGACAGGTAATCGCTCAATTCGGGGATCGACAGGGTCTCGCTGGAGAACCCGACATAGGCCACCGCGGTGGAGTCCCCCGCCGACAGCTCGACCACCGGATCGTAGGCCTTTTCCGGCAGGCGATAGCGCACCTGGTTGACCTTGGCCATGGCTTGGGTCAGGGCCTGGGTCGGATCGCGGTTGAGGGTCATGCGCAGGGTGATGGTGCTGCGACCCTGCATCGACGAGGACGCCAGGTAGTCGATGCCCTCCACCGAGGACACCGCCTGGGTGATCGGCTGGGTGACGAAGCCCTGCATCAGCTCGGCAGACGCGCCGGGGTACTCGGTGGTGATGGTGATGGTCGAGCTTTCCAGCAGCGGGTACTGGCGGATCGGCAACTTGCCGAGGTCGAACAGGCCCATCAAGGTGATCAGCGCACTGACCACCAGGGCCAGCACCGGACGGCGGACGAACAGGTCGGTGAATCTCACGGCCGGCCTCCTTCATCCAGGCTGTTGCCGGCCACGGGTTCCACCGCCATGCCATCGCTGAGCTTGAGCTGGCCGGAAACCACCACCTGCTCGCCTTCGGCCAGGCCAGAGGTGATTTCCACCCGGCCCTGCCAGCGTTCGCCGGTGGTCACGCCGACCCGCGCAACCTGCAGGCCGCCCTCGACCTGCCGCACGACGAACACGGTCTGGCCGTAGGCGGTGTAGGTGACGGCGGTTTCCGGCAGCGACAAGACACTGGCCGGCTGTTGGGCGTCCACACGCACCCGGGCGTACATGCCGGGTTGCAGCTGGCTGTCCGGGTTGACCAGGGTGGCCTGCACCTGGACCAGGCGCGTGGAACTGATCATGGGGTCGATGGCGCTGATCCGCGCCGGGAAGCTCCGGTCCGCCAGGGCATCGATGCCCAGTTGCACGGCCTGTCCGGTACTCAGTTCGGCGACCGCCTGTTCGTTCAGGGAGAAATTCACCCGCAGCCGGTTTGGCTCGACCAGGTTGGCAACCGCGTCGCCCGCATTGAGGTACTGGCCCTGATGCACCCGGCGGATCCCGAGCTTGCCGGCGAATGGCGCGACGATAGCTTTCTGCGCAATCCGCGCTTCAACCTGTTGCAACTCGCCCCTGGCCATGTCGGCAGCGGCGCTGGCGTTGTCCAGTTGCTCCTGGGTGGTGACACTGGAGGCACGCAGCTTGCGCGTCCTCTCCAGCAATGATTCGGCATTGCGCAACTGTGCCCGCAGGCGCAGGCGCTCAGCCTGCTCCGGGGCATCATTGAGCTGGACCAGCAACTGCCCGGCCTTGACCGTCTGGCCCGAGTCGAAGGCAATGCGCGTCACCCGCCCGGCGCTTTCGGCGGCCAGCCGCACCTGATCCACGGCTTCCAGCTCGCCCACCGCGAAACGCTGCCGTGGCGCCGGCATCGACGTAACCCTGGCCAACGCCACCTTGGTTGTCGGCCATGCACCGCTGGCCTGCGCCGGCGGTGTCCGCTGCGTGCCCACTACCAACACCAGCGCACCCAGCGCCAGCGCCCCTCCCCCCAACAGCAGCCTTTTGCCCATGCTCCGCCCCGCTGATCGATGATGATTCCTGCACTTGCAGGAACGACGGGGCCGGACTATAAAACCTCAACTTTACTTGAGGTCAACAGGTATGGCGGGGAAAAAAGCGGTGGACGGGACGCGCCTGCTCAGCGTCGGCGAAGTGGCGCGGCGCGCCGGGGTGCCGGTGTCGACCTTGCACTTCTACGAGGCCAAGGGGCTGATCGCCAGTACCCGCAATGCCGGCAACCAACGGCGTTTTCCGGCGCTGGTGCTGCGGACCATCGCGGTGATCAAGGTGGCCCAGCGCACCGGGATTCCGTTGGAGGAGATCAAGAATGCCTTTGGCCGCTATCCGCCGAACAGCAAGCTGACGGCGGCGCAGTGGGGGGAAATGTCCACGGCCTGGCGCGAAGACCTGAATGCGCGGATACGGACGCTGGAAGCATTGCGCGACAGCCTGGATGACTGCATTGGCTGTGGCTGCCTGTCGCTGGAGGATTGTCCGTTGCGCAACCCGGAGGACAGGCTCGGGTTGGAAGGGCCGGGGCCGCGGGTGCTGGAGGCGGCTTGTCGAGGGCATAAATAGTGCAACAGCACCGCGGGCCTTGTGGGAGCGGGTTCACCCGCGATTACAGTAGTGAATTCACCATCGCAATCGCGGGTGAACCCGCTCCTACAAGTTCCGCGAATCGCCCCTAAGACAGGCTACCGCAAACCTTCGTGCCCCCGTAGAATGCGCTCCTTTTTTTCCGGGGCATCCTTTCCATGAGCTCAATCGAACAAGGCCCGGCACAGGCCAATGAACTGGTCCTCGGCCTGGAAGACCGGCCGCGCCTGGTGATCGGCCTGCTGGCCGCGCTCCAGCATTTGCTGGCGATCATCGTGCCGATCGTGACCCCGGGCCTGCTGATCTGCCAGGCCCTGGGCGTTTCCGCCCGCGATACCAACCTGATCGTGTCGATGTCCCTGGTAATCTCCGGCATCGCCACCTTCGTCCAGTGCCGCCGCTTCGGGCCGTTCGGCGCCGGGCTGCTGATCGTCCAGGGCACCAGCTTCAACTTCGTCGGCCCGCTGATCGCCGGCGGTGCGCTGATGGTCAAGCAGGGTACGCCGGTGGAGGCGGTGATGGCGGCGATCTTTGGCGTGGTCATCGCCGGATCGTTCGTGGAAATGGGCATTTCGCGCATCCTGCCCTTCGTCAAGCGCCTGATTACCCCGCTGGTGACCGGCATCGTCGTGCTGATGATCGGCCTGACCCTGATCAAGGTCGGCCTGATCAGCATGGGCGGCGGTTTCGCCGCCATGGGCAACGGCACCTTCGCCAACGGCGAGAACCTGCTGCTGTCCGGCGTGGTGCTGGCGATCATCGTGGTGCTCAACCGCATCCCGCTGGTGTGGATGCGCAGTTGCGCCATCGTCATTGCCCTCGCCGTGGGCTATGCCCTGGCCGGGTACCTGGGCCGCCTGGATTTCACCGGCATGCATGAAGCGGCGCTGTTCCAGGTGCCGGTACCGCTGCATTTCGGGCTGGGCTTCTCCTGGTCGTTGTTCATTCCGATGCTGGTGATCTACCTGGTCACCTCGCTGGAGGCCATCGGCGACGTCACCGCCACCAGCAAGGTGTCGCGCCAGCCGGTGGAAGGCCCGCTGTGGATGCAGCGGATCAAGGGCGGGGTACTGGTCAACGGGGCCAACTCGCTGCTGGCCGGGGTGTTCAACACCTTCCCCAGCTCGATCTTCGCGCAGAACAATGGGGTGATTCAGCTGACCGGCATCGCCAGCCGCCATATTGGCGTATGGATCGCCCTGATGCTGGTCGTGCTGGGCCTGTTCCCGGCGGTGGCCGGGGTGATCCAGGCCGTGCCCGAGCCGGTGCTGGGCGGCGCGGCCATGGTCATGTTCGGCGCCGTCGCCGCTTCCGGGATCAACATCCTTGCCAGCATCAGCCTGGACCGCCGGGCCCTGCTGATCATCGCTGTGTCCCTGGCCCTCGGCCTGGGCGTGGCCCAGGTGCCGGAGTTCCTCGCCCATATGCCTTCGGCCCTGCGCAACGTGCTGGAATCGGGCGTGGCCACCGGTGGCATCTGTGCCCTGGTGCTGAACTGGTTCCTGCCCGAGGCCAGGCGCGAGGCCTGATCCGGGTCGTGCATCGGACAAGCCCGCAGCCTGCTGCGGGCTTTTTGCTTTATCATGCCGGGTGTTTTTCCCACAGGGCCTGCCATGAAGTTCGTCATCGCGGTTTTTTCCCCCGGCCACGCGCCCTCCTCGCGCCGCGCCTTGCTGTTCGCCCAGGCGGCTCTTGCCGGCGGTCATGAGATCGTGCGCCTGTTCTTCTACCAGGACGGTGTGCACAGCGCCTCGGCCAACGTGGTCACGCCCCAGGATGAAAACGACGTGCCGGCGCACTGGCGCGAGTTCGTCACGGCCCACCAGCTCGATGCGGTGGTCTGCATCGCCGCCGCCCTGCGCCGCGGTGTGCTGAACGACGAGGAAGCCAATCGCTATCAGCGTCCGGCTGCCAACCTGCCGGTACCGTGGGAACTGTCCGGCCTCGGCCAGTTGCATGAAGCCGCACAAAGCGCGGACCGCCTGGTCTGCTTCGGAGGCGATTGAAATGGCCAAGTCCCTGCTGATCATCAGCCGCCAGGCGCCGTGGAGCGGCCCGTCGGCGCGCGAAGCGCTGGATATCGCGCTGGCCGGCGGCGCCTTCGATCTTCCCCTGGGCATGCTGTTCCTCGATGACGGCGTGTTCCAGCTCGCGCCCAACCAGCAACCGGCGCTGCTGCAGCAGAAGAACCTCGCAGCCAATCTTCAGGCCCTGCCGATGTTCGGCGTCGAGGACCTGTTCGTTGCCGCCAGCAGCCTGGCCGAGCGCGGCCTGGACCCCGACGGCCTGGGCCTGCCGGTGCAGGTGCTGGATGACGCCGGCCTTGCGGCCTTGATCGACCGTTTCGACCAGGTGGTAACCCTCTGATGAGCACCCTGCATGTCATTTCCCGATCGCCGTTCGGCGACGACCGCCTGGCCAGTTGCCTGCGCCTGCTCGGCCCGCACGACGGCCTGCTGCTCTGTGGCGATGCGGTGTACGCGTTGAATCCCGGCAGCGTAACGGTAGCCGGGCTGACCACGCTCGGCCCGCGCCTGTATGCCCTTGCGGAAGACCTCGAGGCCCGCGCCATCACCGACACCGTCGCCACGGCCGTGGATTATCCGGCATTCGTCGAACTGTCCCTGAACTACGACAAGGTCAACAGCTGGCTATGAGCATCCTGCATGTCAACGGCCGCGATATCGCCCTCGACAAGGACGGTTACTTGGTGGAACTGGGTGACTGGTCCGAGGATGTCGCCCGGGCCCTGGCCGAGCGCGAGTCCATCGAGCTGAGTGCCGATCACTGGGAAGTGCTGGAGCTGCTGCGCCAGTTCTACCGGGAGTTCGAGCTGTCGCCGGCGACCCGGCCGCTGATCAAGTACACCGCGCTCAAGCTGGGCGCGGACAAAGGCAACAGCCTGCACCTTAACCGCCTGTTCAACGGTACTCCCGCCAAACTTGCCGCCAAGCTGGCGGGCCTGCCCAAGCCGACCAATTGCATATGACCGAGCCACGTCCTCTCGTTACCGAAACCCCGGCCGAACACCCTTTCGCCGAATTCGTCCGCATCCTCGGCAAGGGCAAGCGCGGAGCCCGCGGCCTGACCCGCGAGGAAGCCCGCGAGGCGATGGGCATGCTCCTCGACGGCAAGGTCGAAGAAACCCAGCTTGGCGCCTTCCTGATGCTGCTGCGGCACAAGGAAGAAAGCCCCGAGGAGCTGGCCGGTTTTACCGAGGCCTTGCGTGCGCGCCTGGATGCCCCGGCGATCGCCGTGGACATCGACTGGCCGAGCTACGCCGGGAAGAAGCGCCACCTGCCCTGGTACCTGCTGGCGACACGTTGCCTGGCGCGCAATGGCGTGCGCATCCTGATGCACGGCGGCGGCGCGCACACCGCCGGGCGCCTGTATACCGAGCAGGTACTGGGCCTGCTGGACATCCCCTTGTGCCGCAACTGGGGCGAAGTCAGGACAGCGCTGGACCGGCACAACCTGGCCTTCTTCCCGCTGCAGGACTGGGCGCCGCGCCTGCAACGGATGATCGACCTGCGCAACACCCTCGGCCTGCGCTCGCCGATCCACTCCCTGGCCCGGGTGCTCAATCCGCTGGGCGCCCGCTGCGGCCTGCAGAGCATCTTCCACCCCGGCTACCAGGCGGTGCACCGCGAGGCCAGCCGTTTGCTGGGCGATCGCGCCATCGTGATCAAGGGCGATGGCGGCGAGATCGAGGTCAACCCGGACGCGACCAGCCATCTCTACGGCACCGCCGAGGGTGCGGACTGGGATGAGGAATGGCCGCAGATGTCGGCGCAACGGCATGTGAAGCCGGCAAGCCTGGAGCCTTCGCACCTGTTGAGCGTCTGGTCCGGCGAGTCCGCTGACAGCTATGGCGAGATGGCGGTAGTCGCGACCATGGCCCTGGCGCTGCGAGGCCTTGGGCACAGCCAGGCCGACGCCTTCGCCAAGGCCCGCGAATACTGGGCTGCACGTCTGGCCTGAGACAATCCATCGACTCCATCGATCAAACAGGCGGGATCTTTGCGCTATTCGTTCGAACTTGAGCCCGTAGAATGGCCTCCAATTTCAAAACGAATTGCCAAGGAGCCTTCACCATGGGCCTGTTGATCGACGGACGCTGGCATGACCAGTGGTACCAAAGCAGCAAGGACGGCGCTTTCGAGCGCGAAAACGCGCAGCGCCGCAATGACTTGCCAGCGGCCGAAGCCGGACGCTATCACCTGTATGTATCGCTGGCCTGCCCCTGGGCCCACCGCACCCTGATCTATCGCAAGCTCAAGGGCCTGGAGAGCCTGATCGACGTGTCCGTGGTCAGTTGGCTGATGGGCGAGCATGGCTGGACCTTCGACAAGGGCCTGGGCTCCACCGGCGACAAGCTCGACGGCTTCGACTACCTGCACCAGCGCTACACCCGCGACGACCCGCACTACACCGGGCGCGTCACCGTACCGGTGCTGTGGGACAGGCAGGAGCAGCGCATCGTCAACAACGAGTCGTCGCAGATCATCCGTATCTTCAACAGCGCCTTCGACGGCTTGACCGGCAATCGCCTGGACCTGTACCCGGAGCCGCTGCGGGCAAAGATCGATGCCTTGAACGAGCGCATCTATCCGGCAGTGAACAACGGTGTCTACCGGGCGGGCTTCGCCACGTCGCAGAAGGCGTATGAGGAGGCGTTCGATGCGCTGTTCGCCGAACTGGATACCTTGGAGCAGCTACTGGATCGGCAGCGTTACCTGGCCGGGGAATACCTGACCGAAGCCGATATCCGCCTGTTCACCACCATCGTGCGCTTCGATGCGGTGTACTACGGGCACTTCAAGTGCAACCTGCGGCGGATTGCCGACTACCCGAACCTGAGCAACTGGCTGCGCGAACTGTACCAATGGCCGGGAGTGGCGCAGACAGTGGATATGGAGCATATCCAGCACCACTATTACGCCAGTCACAAGACCATCAACCCGAACGGCATCGTGCCCAAGGGGCCGAAGCAGGACTTTGGCCAGGCGCATGATCGGGAACGGCTGGTTGGGCGGGGGATCTGGAAGAAAACCGGGCTCTAAAGGCCACCATAATCAATGTGGGAGCGGGTTCACCCGCGATTACAGTAGTGAATTCACTAACGTAATCGCGGGTGAACCCGCTCCCACAGGGTCCGAGCCCACCTGAAAGGTTTTACTGGGCGCCTTCGAACCAGGCCAGCTTGTCGCGCAGTTGCACCACCTCACCCACGATCACCAGGGTCGGCGCATGAACCTCATGCTCTGCCACCAGTTGCGGCAGGTCGGCCAGGGTGCCGGTAAACACCCGCTGGTTCTTGGTAGTGCCTTGCTGGACCAGCGCTGCCGGGGTGTCGGCGGCGCGACCATGGCGGATCAATTCGGAACAGATGGTCGGCAAACCCACCAAGCCCATGTAGAACACCAGGGTCTGCGCTGGCGCCACCAGATCGTTCCACGGCAGGTTGCTGGTGCCATCCTTCAGGTGACCGGTGACGAAGCGTACCGACTGCGCGTAGTCACGGTGGGTCAGCGGGATTCCGGCGTAGGCCGAGCAACCGCTTGCCGCGGTGATACCGGGCACCACCTGGAACGGTATGCCCTGCTCCGCCAGTTCCTCGATCTCTTCCCCGCCACGCCCGAAGATGAACGGGTCTCCACCCTTGAGCCGCAGCACCCGCTTGCCCTGGCGAGCCAGGTCCACCAACAGCTGGTTGATCTGTTCCTGGGGTACCGAATGATCAGCGCGGCGCTTGCCGACATAAATGCGCTCGGCATCACGCCGGCACATTTCGATGATTGCGGGCGCGACAAGACGGTCATACAGCACCACGTCAGCCTGCTGCATCAGGCGCAAGGCACGGAAGGTCAGCAGATCCGGATCACCCGGACCGGCACCGACCAGGTACACCTCGCCCGTCGTCTGCTCCGGCTTGCCCTCGACCTTGGCCTGCAACAGGCGCTCGGCTTCGGCGCCCTGCCCGGCCAGCTGGCGCTCGGCGATCGGGCCCTGGAACACCTCTTCCCAGAAACCCCGACGCTGGTTGACGTCGGGGTACAGCTGCTTGACCCGATCGCGGAAGCGCGCGGCCAGCCCGGCCAGTTCCCCGTAGGCGGCGGGGATCCAGGTTTCCAGGCGGGCACGGATCAACCGCGCCAGCACCGGGGCATCGCCGCCGCTGGAAACCGCGACCACCAGCGGCGAACGATCGACGATGGCAGGGAAGATCACCGAGCACAGCGCGGGGGCATCCACTACATTGACCGGCACGCAGCGCTTGCGCGCATCTGCCGAAACCTGGGCATTGAGCGCCTGGTCATCGGTGGCGGCGATGACCAGTTGGCAATCGTCCAGGTCCTGTTCCTGATAGCCACGCTCCAGAAGCTGGCCACCACTGTGCCGGGCCAACTCGGCCAGTTGCCCTTCGATCGCCGGGGCGACCACGCGCAGCCGTGCTCCGGCATCGGCCAGCAGGCGGGATTTGCGCAAGGCAATCTCGCCGCCACCCACCACCAGGACCTGGCTGCCGCGCAAATTGTGGAACAGCGGCAGGAATTCCATTTAGCCGATGACCTCGATGCCGCCCATGTAGGGCTTGAGGACTTCCGGTACACGGATGGTGCCGTCGGCCTGCTGGTAGTTCTCCAGCACCGCGACCAGGGTCCGGCCTACCGCCAGGCCCGAACCGTTGAGGGTATGGACCAGTTCCGGCTTGCCGGTTTCCGGGTTGCGCCAGCGCGCCTGCATGCGGCGGGCCTGGAAGTCGCCGCAGTTGGAGCACGAGGAGATCTCGCGGTACTTGTCCTGGCTCGGCACCCAGACTTCCAGGTCGTAGGTCTTGGTGGCGCTGAAGCCCATGTCGCCGGTGCACAGGGCCAGCACGCGGTACGGCAGTTCCAGCGCCTGCAGGACGCGCTCGGCGTTGGCGGTGAGGCTTTCCAGGGCTTCCATGGATTTCGATGGCTCTACTACCTGGACCATCTCGACCTTGTCGAACTGGTGCTGGCGAATCATGCCGCGGGTATCGCGGCCCGACGCGCCGGCTTCGCTACGGAAGCACGGGGTGTGGGCGACGAATTTGATCGGCAGGTCCTTGGCGTCGACGATCTCGTTGGCAACGATGTTGGTCAGCGACACCTCGGCGGTCGGGATCAGGTAGAAATCGGCCTCGCCTTCGCGGCTGATCTTGAACAGGTCTTCCTCGAACTTCGGCAACTGGCCGGTGCCTTGCAGCGCCGGGGCCTGGACCAGGTACGGGGTGTAGGCCTCTTCGTAACCGTGCTCGTTGATGTGCAGGTTGATCATGAACTGGGCCAGGGCGCGGTGAAGGCGGGCAATCGGGCCGCGTAACAGGGCGAAGCGCGCGCCGGAGAGCTTGGCGGCGGTTTCGAAGTCCAGCCAGCCGTTACGCTCGCCGAGGGCCACGTGGTCCTGGATCTGGAAGTCGAACTGGCGCGGGGTGCCCCAGCGACGTACTTCGACGTTGCCGTCTTCATCCTCGCCGAGCGGAACGCTGGCATCCGGCAGGTTGGGAATGGTCAGCAGGATCTGGTCCAGCTCGGACTGGATCTGGTCCAGTTCGACCTTGCCGGCGGCCAGCTCGCTGGCCATGCGCTCGACGTCGGCCATCAGCGGTGCGATGTCCTCGCCCTTGGCCTTGGCCATGCCGATCGACTTCGAGCGCGCGTTGCGCTCGGCCTGCAACTGCTCGGTACGGGTCTGCACCGTCTTGCGGCGCTCTTCCAGGGATTCGATGCGCGCGACATCCAGGCTGAAGCCACGGGAGGCCAGGCGGTCCGCCACTTCCTGAAGTTGGCCGCGTAACAGTTTGGAATCGAGCATATCGTTCTCTCGTTATGTGTGGTGTTGGTTCAGATTCGGGTCAGCGCCAGGCCGGCCCAGGTTGCGAGCAGGCCGCCCAGCACGCTGGCTGCGGCATAACCGAAAGCCAGCGGCGCCTGCCCGCTTTCGAGCAGGCGCACGGTATCCAGTGAAAAGGATGAAAACGTGGTCAGGCCGCCGAGGAAACCGACGATCAGGCCGCCACGCAGCTCGACCGGCACGTACGGCCGATGCAGGAACAGCCCGTAGAGCAGGCCGATCAGCAGGCAGCCGACCAGATTGACGGCCAGCGTACCGAGATAAAAGTGGCGAGGCCAGTGGGCGGCGACCCAATTGCCGGTGGCAAAGCGCAACAGGGTACCGGCGATCCCTCCGGCGCTGACGGCGGCGACAAGGGCGATCACGGTTTTCTCCGTTGCCGGGGGCTGTTGCGGTCGAGCTCGGCCAGTTGCCGGAGCTTTTCACCGATCTTCAGTTCCAGGCCGCGGGGCACCGGCTGGTAGTACTGGCGTGGCTCGAGGTCTTCGGGGAAATAGTCTTCACCGGCGGCATAGGCGCCCGGCTCGTCGTGGGCGTAGCGATACTCCTCGCCGTAGCCCAGCTGCTTCATCAGCTTGGTCGGCGCGTTGCGCAAGTGCAGCGGGACCTCCAGCGAACCGTGTTCCGCAGCTTCGCGCAACGCAGCCTTGAAGCCCATGTACACGGCATTGCTCTTCGGCGCGCAGGCCAGGTAGGTGATGGCCTGGGCCACCGCCAGTTCACCTTCGGGGCTGCCAAGGCGCTCCTGCACGTCCCAGGCCGACAGGCACAGGCTCAGGGCGCGCGGGTCGGCATTGCCGATATCCTCGCTGGCCATGCGCACCACGCGGCGGGCCAGGTACAACGGGTCGCAACCGCCGTCGAGCATGCGCGCGAACCAGTACAGCGCGGCGTCGGGATTGGAGCCGCGGATGGATTTGTGCAACGCGGAAATCTGGTCGTAGAAGGCTTCGCCACCCTTGTCGAAACGGCGACGGGTATCGCCGAGCAGGCTTTGCAGAAGCTCGGCACCGATCTCGCCGCCGTCTTCGGCCAGGTCCGAGGCGTTCTCGAGGAAGTTGAGCATGCGCCGGCCATCGCCATCGGCAGCGGCCAGGAGCATGCTGAAAGCCTCGTCGGAAAGGCTCAGGTTACGCTTGCCCAGGCCGCGCTCCTCGGTGAGGGCGCGTTGCACCAGGCGGCGCAGGGCTTCTTCGTCGAGGCTCTTGAGTACGTAGACCCGGGCTCGCGAGAGCAGCGCGTTGTTCAGCTCGAAGGACGGGTTCTCGGTAGTGGCACCGATGAAGATCAGCGTGCCATCTTCCACATAGGGCAGGAAGGCATCCTGCTGGGATTTGTTGAAGCGGTGCACTTCGTCGACGAAGAGGATGGTCCGCCGTCCGTACTGGGCCGCCTGCTGCTTGGCGACTTCCACCGCCTGGCGGATTTCCTTGACCCCGGCCAGTACCGCCGAAACCGTCTCGAAGTGCGCATCGCAGAACTGCGCCAGCAGCCGCGCCAGGGTGGTCTTGCCGACACCGGGCGGGCCCCAGAAGATCATCGAATGCAGCGCGCCCTGTTCCAGGGCCTCGCGCAGCGGCTTGCCACGGGCCAGCAGGTGCTGCTGGCCGACGTATTCGTCCAGGCTGGCCGGGCGCATGCGCGCGGCCAGGGGCTGGGCAACCGGTTCACTGCGAAACAGGTCCATGGACGGCTAGGCGACCTCTTACTCTTTGATCACGTCCGCGCCCTTGGGCACGACGAACTCGAACTTGCTCGCCGGGATCGACTCGTTGGCCTTGACCCCGGTGAACATGATGTTGGTGCGCTGGCCAACGCTGTCGATCAACTGCATGTCGTTGATCAGGCCACCGCGGAAGGACAGGCGCAGGGAGTCGAACAGGGTGTCCTTGGTCTTGGGACGCAGAACGAAGTCCATCACCTCGCCCTGCTCTTTCGAAGTGATGTCATAGCTCTGACCGATCTTCGAGATATCGCCGGACAGCAGCAGCGCCGGGGTCTGGGTCAGGCGCTGGTCAAGCTTCTTGATGGTCGCCTGCTCCAGGTCCGGGTCCCACAGGGTGACGTTCTTGCCGTCGGACACCACCACCTGCTCCTGCGGCGCGTCGGTGTGCCAGTAGAACAGACCCGGGCGCTTGACCGCCATCTGTCCGTTGGTTTCCTGCAACTGGGTACCACTGGAATCCAGTGCCAGTTGAGAGAAGTTGGCGCTGATGGTCGTCGAGCGCTCGAGCAACTGGCTCAGGCGCGCCACGTCGGCTTCGGCGGCGAACACCGAGGCACTGGACAGGCTCAAAGCGGAAACCAACATCATGCGAATCAGGCGCATGGCAATCCTCGTTGCTGAATGAATGAAGCGGCGGGCGTCTTCGCCCACCGCCATTGAAGAGGGATCAGTCCCGCGCCTGCCCCGGCGCGATGACTTCACGTGATCCATTGGTATTCATCGGAGTGACCACACCGGCCATTTCCATCGCCTCGATCATCCGCGCGGCGCGGTTGTAGCCGATCTTCAGCTTGCGCTGTACCGCGGAGATGGAGGCACGGCGGCTTTCCAGGACGAACTGCACGGCTTCATCGTAAAGCGCGTCGGTCTCGGCATCTTCACCACCCTCGCCGCCACCGCCACCCTCGAAGCCACTGCCGGCTTCCTCGACGCCATTGAGGATGTCGTCGTTGTAATCCGGTGCGCCCCGCAGTTTCCATGCCTCGACCACCCGGTGCACCTCGTCGTCGGAGACGAAAGCGCCATGGACACGGATCGGCAGGCTGGTGCCGGGCGGCATGTAGAGCATGTCACCGTGACCGAGCAGTTGCTCGGCACCGCCCTGGTCGATGATGGTCCGCGAGTCGATCTTGCTCGATACCTGGAACGCCATGCGCGTCGGAATGTTGGCCTTGATCAGGCCGGTGATGACGTCCACCGACGGGCGCTGTGTGGCCAGGATCAGGTGGATACCCGCGGCCCGGGCCTTCTGGGCGATACGGGCGATGAGTTCCTCGACCTTCTTGCCGACGATCATCATCATGTCGGCGAATTCGTCCACCACTACCACGATGGTCGGCAGGGTACCCAGGGTCGGCGGCACGTCGTCCATGCTTTCGCGACGGAACATCGGGTCGTAGATCGGCTCGCCGGCTTCCTCGGCGTCCTTGATCTTGCGGTTGAAGCCCGCGAGGTTGCGCACGCCCATGGCCGCCATCAGCTTGTAGCGCCGCTCCATCTCCGCGACGCTCCAGCGCAGGGCGTTGGCGGCGTCCTTCATGTCGGTGACCACCGGGCACAACAAGTGCGGGATGCCTTCGTAGATCGACAGTTCGAGCATCTTCGGGTCGATCATGATCAGCTTGGCGTCCTGCGGGCTGGACTTGAACAGGATCGACAGGATCATGGCGTTCACGCCCACCGACTTGCCGGAACCGGTGGTACCGGCCACCAGCAGGTGCGGCATCTTGGCCAGGTCGGTAATCACCGGCTTGCCGCCGATGTCATGACCGAGGGCCAGGGTAACCGGCGACTTGGCCTCGTCGTACTGCGGCGACGACAGCACTTCGGAAAAGCGCACGATCTGCCGGTCTTCGTTGGGAATCTCGATGCCCACGGTGGTCTTGCCGGGAATCACCTCGACCACGCGCACACTGGTCACCGCCAGGGAGCGTGCCAGGTCCTTGGCCAGGTTGGCGATGCGGCTGACCTTGACGCCGGCGGCCGGCTGGATTTCGTAGCGGGTAATCACCGGGCCCGGGTGGATCGAGTCCACCGAGACCTCGACGCCGAACTCCTTCAGCTTGATTTCCAGCAACTGGCCGACACCCGCCAGGGATTCGGGAGAGTAGTTGACCTTCTTCTGCTCGGCCGGGTCGAGAATCGAGATCGGCGGCAGCGTGCCTTCGACGGCGCTGTCGACGAACAGCGGCACCTGCTTCTCTTTCTGCACGCGCTTGCTCGGTTCGGGGGCCTTGGCCGGCGCGGGCATGATCACCGGCGGGGTCTTTTCCTCGCGCTCGGCGACATGCCTGGCCAACGCCTGGTCACGCTCGATGATGCGCTCGCGGGCCTTGGCCTGCTCGCGGCGGTCCGGCACCACCGGGGCCACCACTTCATTGACCTGCTCGTCGACTTCGCGCAGTTGCGCGACCAGTTGCTTGCGCTCGTTGCGCGCGCTCCACCAGCGGCTGGCGGCGCCCTGGATCAGTTCGAAGAGGTCGAGGGTGATCTTGCCGGTGATGTCCATCACCTTGAACCACGACAGATCGGTGAATACGGTCAGGCCGAAGAGGAACAGCGCGATGAACATCAGGGTACTGCCCTGCACGTTCAGGGCGTTCTTCGCCAAGTCGCCAAGGCTCTCGCCCAGTGCGCCGCCGGCCGAGGCCGGCAGGCTCGGTGCAGAATGGAAATGGATATGGGCCAGGGCCGCGCCGGAAAGGACCAGGAACACCAGGCCGATCAGCCGCCACGAGAACAACCAGCCGCTCCACTGCCACGGCTGGTGGCGTTCGCGAAAGATCTGCCAGGTCTTGATTGCCAGCAGCAAGGGGAAGATATAGGCGAAATAGCCGAGCACCATGAACAGGACGTCGGCGAAGAAGGCACCCGCGCGGCCGGCAGCGTTCTGCACCTGTTCGACATTGCTGGTGTGGCTGAAGCCCGGGTCGGCCTGGTCGTAGCTCAGCAATGCCATCCACAGATAGAGGCACAGGGCGCCCATGGCAATCAGGGCACCTTCCTTGAGCCTGTAGTGCAACTGCTGGCGCCAGAGCGGCTGGGGGCTGGGTGTTGCTGTGTTTTTCTTCAAAACGGGTCTATTCCTGCGCGGATGCGCGTCCAACCGTGATTGACCGAGGGGCCCGGTCAACAAATCACTACTTTTAACATTACTGTCGATCCATCGCCATTGCACTCGGCGGAACGAGCCATGACAGGAGCAAATTCCAATACAACAATTTGAGCACGCATTTTCTTTTGTGACAAAGGCTTATGCGGGGTTTTTGCATGGTTGGGACAACTGCCCCGATATTAAGTTGCGCACAAGGCAGACGGCCATCATCCAAGCGCACCACACGCGCCAGGCAACGGGTTGTCCGCCGGGGCTTTTTCGGGTCATGCTGGGCGCCCTCCCCTGCCCCGACACACGCGACGGAACCCGATGCTGACCTGGCTGAACCGCAACACCCTGGATTTCCCGCCATTGGAAAAGGCCCTGCAGGAACCCAACGGCCTGCTCGCCGCCGGCGGCGACCTGCGCCCCGAGCGCCTGGTCCAGGCCTATCGCCATGGTTGTTTCCCCTGGTACCAGGACGGCCAGCCGATCCTCTGGTGGTCTCCGGATCCGCGCACGGTGATGTTCCCCGACGAGCTGCATGTCTCGCGCTCGCTGCGCAAGTTCATCCGCCAAGGGCATTACCAGGTCAGCTTCGACCAGGACTTTGCCGCCGTGATTGCCGCCTGTGCCGCGCCCAGGGCCTACGCCGACGGCACCTGGATCACCGACAGCATGCAGGCGGCGTACGTGGAACTGCATCGCCGGGGCCTTGCCCACTCCGTGGAGGTGTACCGGGACGGCGAACTGGTCGGCGGGCTTTACGGCCTGGCCATGGGCCGGCTGTTCTTCGGTGAATCGATGTTCAGCCGGGCAGACAACGCTTCCAAGGTCGGTTTCGTCGCGCTGGTCGAGCACCTGCGCCAGGCCGGTTTCGTCCTGATCGACTGCCAGATGCCTACAGAGCATCTACACAGCCTGGGTGCCCGCGCCATCTCCAGGGCAACCTTCGCCGACTATCTGCGTCAATATCTGGACCAGCCCAATGACGCCACCTGGACCTGCACCCAGGCCGTTTGCTAGGCGAGTTTCCACAGCTGGCTTACAATTAGTAAAAATCTGCCGAGGGGTTGATCATGACTGAGCTGGCGCGGTTGAAGTTTTATGCCACTCAACCCCATGCCTGCAGTTACCTGCCTGACGAGCAGGCTACTACGCTGTTTCTCGACCCGAGCCAGCCAATGGACGCCACCGTCTACGCGGACCTGTCGGAAATGGGCTTTCGTCGCAGTGGCGACCACCTGTACCGTCCTCACTGCCAGAACTGCAATGCCTGCGTGCCGGCACGCATTCCGGCTGCGCGCTTCACGCCGAACCGGCAGCAGAAGCGCATCATCAAGCGCAATGCCGACCTGGTGGTGAGCGCTGCCCGCCCCGCCTTCAACGAAGAATACTTCGACCTGTACCGGCGCTATATCGAACAGCGCCACGCCGATGGCGACATGTACCCGCCAAGCCGGGACCAGTTTTCCACCTTCCTGGTCAGGGACCTGCCGTTTTCGCGCTTTTACGAATTCCGTCTGCTGGGGCGACTGGTTGCCGTAGCGGTCACCGACCTGCTGCCAAACGGCCTGTCTGCGGTCTATACATTCTACGAACCGGCCGAAGAGCGGCGCAGCCTCGGCCGCTACGCCATCCTCTGGCAGATCGGCGAAACCCTGCGCCTGGGCCTGGACGCCGTGTACCTTGGTTATTGGATCAAGAACTGCAAAAAAATGAACTACAAGACCCAATACCGCCCTATTGAATTGCTGATCAACCAGCGCTGGGTCACCCTGAACTGAAATCCTTGGCTTGACCTCCCTTTTTCGGGCACAATGCACGCCACTTTTTGTAGCCGGGTGCTTCTGTGGCCGGCCATAACTGAACACCGAGGGCTTTACTGCATGTCGAAAGAAGACAGCTTCGAAATGGAAGGCACTGTCGTCGACACCCTGCCCAACACCATGTTCCGCGTGGAGTTGGAAAACGGGCACGTCGTAACCGCGCACATCTCCGGAAAGATGCGCAAGAACTACATCCGTATCCTGACTGGCGACAAGGTCCGCGTCGAACTGACGCCGTACGACCTGAGCAAAGGGCGCATCACCTACCGCGCCCGCTAAAAGTCGATACGAACGAAAAAGCCCGGCAGATGCCGGGCTTTTTTGTTTTTGCTGTTTTTGTGGTGAGACCGAGGAACCTATCGCTGGCAAGCCAGCTCCGACAGGTACAGGACCCTGTGGGAGCTGGCTTGCCAGCGATGAGGCCCGTCTACCTCCACAAAATCTCCGGTCAGGCCATCTCCGCCGTGGTCTCGAAGTCGAAGACCAGTTCGCCATCGCGGATATCGACATGAACCACACCGCCATGCTCGGCCAGCTCGCCGAACAGGATCTCCTCGGCCAGTGGCCGCTTGATCTTGTCCTGGATAAGCCGGGCCATCGGCCGGGCACCCATCTGGGCGTCGTAGCCACCGGTCGCCAGCCAGCTGCGCGCCGCGTCGGACACTTCCAGAAGAACACGCTTGTCTTCCAGTTGCGCCTGCAGTTCGGTGAGGAACTTGTCCACCACGCTCTTGATGGTTTCGTGAGTAAGGCGACCGAACTGGATGATGGTATCCAGGCGGTTGCGGAACTCCGGCGTGAAGCTCTTCTTGATCACTTCCATGGCATCGGAAGAGTGATCCTGGTGGGTAAAGCCGATCGAGGCCCGCGCCGCGGTTTCCGCACCGGCGTTGGTGGTCATGATCAGGATCACGTTGCGGAAGTCCGCCTTGCGCCCGTTGTTGTCAGTCAGGGTGCCGTGGTCCATCACCTGCAACAGCAGGTTGAAGACTTCCGGATGCGCTTTCTCGATCTCGTCGAGCAGCAACACGCAATGCGGCTGCTTGGTGATCGCCTCGGTGAGCAGGCCACCCTGGTCGAAACCGACGTAGCCCGGCGGCGCACCGATCAGGCGGGAGACGGTATGCCGCTCCATGTACTCGGACATGTCGAAGCGCACCAGTTCGACCCCCAGGGCCTTGGCAAGCTGCCGCGCCACCTCAGTCTTGCCGACCCCGGTCGGCCCGGAGAACAGGAAGGAACCGACCGGCTTGTCCGGCGCCTTCAAGCCGGCCCGGGACAGCTTGATTGCCGTGGCCAGCGAGTCGATGGCTGCATCCTGGCCGAACACCGTCAGCTTCAGGTCGCGCTCGAGGTTGCGCAGCAACTCCTTGTCGGAACTGGTGACATGTTTCGGCGGAATGCGCGCGATCTTGGCGACGATGTCCTCGACCTGCGGCACTTCGATGCGTTTGACCCGCGCCTCCACCGGCTGCAGACGCTGGAAGGCGCCCGCCTCGTCGATGACGTCGATGGCCTTGTCCGGCATATGCCGGTCGTTGATGTAGCGGGCTGCCAGCTCGGCAGCGGCACGCAAGGCCTCATCGCTGTATTCGATGCTGTGGTGCGACTCGAAGCGACCCTTGAGCCCGCGCAGGATACCCACGGTGTCTTCCACCGAGGGCTCGCTGACATCGACTTTCTGGAAGCGCCGCGCCAGGGCCCGGTCCTTCTCGAAGATGCCACGGAACTCCTGGAAGGTGGTCGAGCCGATGCAGCGGATGTCGCCGGAGGACAGCAGCGGCTTGAGCAGGTTGGACGCATCCATCACCCCGCCGGATGCCGCACCGGCACCGATGATGGTGTGGATTTCGTCGATGAACAGGATCGCCTGGGGACGCTTGCGCAGTTCGCCGAGCAGCGCCTTGAAACGCTTCTCGAAATCGCCGCGGTACTTGGTACCCGCCAGCAGTGCGCCCAGGTCCAGCGAATAGACGACGCTCTGGGCCAGCAGGTCCGGCACCTGGCCATCGACGATGCGCTTGGCCAGGCCCTCGGCGATGGCCGTCTTGCCGACACCGGCCTCACCGACCAGCAGCGGGTTGTTCTTGCGGCGACGAGCAAGGATCTGCGCGACGCGCTCGACTTCGGTTTCCCGACCGACCAGCGGATCGATGCGGCCCTGGCGGGCAAGCTCGTTGAGATTGCTGGCATAGGCGTCGAGCGGATTGCTCGAGGAAGAGGTTTCGCCTCCTTCCTCGTCCTGCATCTCCTGCTCGCCATCCTGGTGTTCACCATGACCTGGAACCTTGGAAATGCCGTGGGCGATGTAGTTGACCACATCGATGCGAGCCACGCTTTGCTGCTTGAGCAGAAACACCGCCTGGCTTTCCTGCTCGCTGAAAATGGCCACCAATACATTGGCGCCGGTCACTTCTCGCTTGCCGGAGCTCTGCACATGGAAGACGGCACGCTGCAGTACCCGCTGGAAGCCCAGGGTTGGCTGGGTTTCACGGTCCTCGTCATGAACGGGGATCAATGGCGTGGTGGAGTCGATGAACTCCTGCAGATCGTGTTTGAGCTTGTCGAGATTTGCCCCGCACGCACGCAAAACGGTGGCGGCGGCCTCGTTGTCCAGCAATGCCAGGAGAAGGTGCTCGACCGTCATGAACTCATGACGCTTGGAGCGCGCCTCCTTGAAGGCCAGATTGAGGGTGACTTCGAGCTCGCGGTTTAACATAGCTTCACCTCATACCCAAGTGGTCGGCGATTAACCGTCCTTCTCGATTTCACAGAGTAGCGGATGCTGGCTTTCCCTGGCGTATTGGTTGACCTGCATGGCCTTGGTTTCGGCGATGTCGCGGGTAAACAATCCGCAGACTGCCCGTCCTTCGGTATGGACGGCCAGCATGACCTTGGTCGCCAGCTCGCGGTTCAGGTTAAAGAACACTTCGAGCACTTCGACGACGAAATCCATCGGCGTGTAGTCATCGTTGAACAAAACCACCTTGTACATCGGTGGCGCCTGCAGCGCCGGCTTGGCTTCCTGTACTGCCAACCCGGAGCCATCGTCCTCATGCGATTGCGGGCGATCCTGATTGAATGTTAGTCGAATCTGGCTATGTGCATGCATGGAAAGAATTTCATCATTTCGACAGGTTAAGGTTGTGGGTTGGCCGCTGGAACCGGCGCGGATTACGGCCCGTCGCCTGACCTTGACTATCGGTAAAACGGTGTTACAACCAATAAGAACCCACCGTGGTCAATTAGATCCGCGCAGTCAACCAGGAATTTCGCAGGTTCGTATGCGGATGGAGTGGATGATACTCCAGTGATGGAGTCCTTTGCAGAGGGATATGAGGATGGCAAGCGGTAAAGTCAAGTGGTTCAACAATGCGAAGGGTTACGGCTTCATCAATGAAGACGGCAGCACCGAAGACCTCTTCGCACATTACTCGGCGATCCAGATGGATGGTTACAAGACCCTGAAAGCGGGTCAGTCGGTCATCTTCGAGGTCATCCAGGGCCCCAAGGGCAATCACGCGGTCAACATCCATGCCGCGCCCGTCACTGTGGAGGCCAGGGTCCCGACCAACTTGACCATGAACGCTTGATCCATTGCGGTATTACGAACGAAGGCCCGCCTCATTTATATGAGGCGGGCCTTTTTTCTTACATGTGCTTGATCAGCGCCTCGCCGAAGCCCGACGACGAGACCAGGGTAGCCCCGTCCATCAGCCGCTCGAAGTCATAGGTCACGGTCTTGGCGCGGATCGCACCATTGGTGCCCTTGATGATCAGGTCGGCCGCCTCGGTCCAGCCCAGGTGGCGCAGCATCATTTCCGCGGAAAGAATCACCGAACCCGGGTTGACCTGGTCCTTGCCGGCGTACTTCGGCGCGGTGCCGTGGGTCGCCTCGAACATGGCCACGGTGTCGGACAGGTTGGCGCCCGGGGCGATACCGATCCCGCCCACTTCCGCCGCCAGGGCGTCGGACAGGTAGTCTCCGTTGAGGTTGAGGGTAGCGATGACGTCGTACTCCGCCGGGCGCAGCAGGATCTGCTGGAGCATGGCGTCGGCGATGGCGTCCTTGACGATGACTTCACGACCGGTCTTCGGATTCTTGAATTTCATCCACGGGCCGCCATCGAGCAGTTCGGCGCCGAATTCATTCTTGGCGACCTCGTACCCCCAGTCCTTGAAGGCGCCTTCGGTGAATTTCATGATATTGCCCTTGTGCACGATGGTCAGCGACTTGCGGTCGTTGTCCACCACATACTGCAAGGCCTTGCGCACCAGGCGCTGGGTGCCTTCCTTCGACACCGGCTTCACGCCGATCCCGCAATCCTGGTCGAAACGGATCTTGGTAACGCCCATTTCCTCCTTGAGGAACTTGATGACCTTGTTGGCCTCGGGCGAACCGGCCTTCCATTCGATACCGGCGTAGATGTCCTCGGAGTTCTCGCGGAAGATCACCATATCGACGTCGCCTGGCTTTTTCACCGGGCTGGGCACGCCATCGAACCACACCACCGGGCGCAGGCACACATACAGGTCGAGCTGCTGGCGCAAGGCGACGTTGAGGGAGCGGATGCCGCCACCGACCGGCGTGGTCAGCGGGCCCTTGATGGAAACCACGTAATCCTTCACCGCATCGAGGGTTTCCTGGGGCAGCCAGGTGTCCTGGTCATACACCTGGGTGGCCTTTTCGCCGGCATAGACCTCCATCCAGGAGATCTTGCGCTTGCCGCCGTAAGCCTTCTCGACCGCAGCGTCGACCACCTTGATCATGACCGGGGTGACATCGACGCCGATGCCGTCGCCTTCGATGAATGGGATGATCGGATTGTCTGGAACATTGAGAGAATGGTCTGCGTTGACGGTGATTTTGTCGCCGACTGCCGGAACCTCGATTTTCTGGTATCCCATGCTGCACTCCGCTTTTTCTTGGTTTGAAGTCATGCAATCCATTGAGCCTAACCCAGTTGGCGAAGAACGGAAACCTTGGCGAAAAAACCGTCACAAAGCCGAAAAAAGCTCTACATCTTTCGTCTATAAATGCTCATCCGCCATGTTCGCCTTGCTGATTAGGACCAAGGAATTGGTATACTGCGCGCCGGTGACCCAAGGGTCACTCGGGGCGAGACGTCCGCCACAGGACCCACGGCCCCTGACAAGACTGAACTGTTACAGCAGTGCAGCCGTTTGACACTCGACTGATGCAACCCACCATCACAGCCTGGAATCCTCGACTTTCCGCTTATGGATGTGTCTGAGCGAAGCGCTTACCCTGCGCGCCCTACCGAGATTCCGAGCACGCTCAGCAAAACAGAGAGTTAACCCGAATATGTCCACCCGTTCGAAGATCATCTACACCTTCACCGACGAAGCTCCCGCCCTCGCCACCTTCTCCCTGCTGCCCATCGTCGAAGCCTTCACCGCTACCGCCGAAATCTCGGTAGAAACCCGGGACATCTCTCTCGCCGGCCGCATCCTCTCCGCCTTCCCAGAACAGCTCGGCGCCGACAAGCAAGTGGCCGACCACCTGGCGGAACTGGGCCAACTGGCGACCACGCCCGAAGCCAACATCATCAAGCTGCCGAACATCAGCGCCTCGGTTCCCCAACTGAAAGCCGCGATCAAGGAACTGCAAGGCAAGGGCTTCAACGTCCCCGACTACCCGGACACCGTGACCACCGACGCCGAGAAGGAAGCCCGCGCTCGCTACGACCGCATCAAGGGCAGCGCCGTGAACCCGGTCCTGCGTGAAGGCAACTCCGACCGCCGCGCCCCGCTGTCGGTCAAGAACTACGCGCGCAAGCATCCGCACAAGATGGGCGCCTGGGCCGCCGATTCGAAGTCCCACGTCGCTCACATGAGCAGCGGCGACTTCTACGGCAGCGAAAAAGCCGCCCTGATCGAAGCCGATGACAGCCTGCGCATCGAACTGCTGGGCAAGGACGGCTCCACCACCGTCCTCAAGGAAAAGACTGCCGTCAAGGCTGGCGAAATCATCGACTGCGCCGTGATGAGCACCAAGGCCCTGCGCGCCTTCGTCGCCGCCGAGATCGAAGATGCCAAGGCCCAGGGCGTGCTGCTGTCGGCACACCTGAAAGCCACCATGATGAAGGTTTCCGACCCGATCATGTTCGGCCAGATCGTCGCCGAGTACTACGCCGACGCGCTGAACAAGCACGCTGCCGTCCTCGAAGAGATCGGCTTCAACCTGAACAACGGCATCGGCGACCTGTACGCCCGCATCAAAACCCTGCCGGCCGAGCAGCAGGCGCAGATCGAAGCCGACATCCAGGCCGTCTACGCCGTCCGTCCGGCCCTGGCCATGGTCAACTCCGACAAGGGCATCACCAACCTGCATGTGCCGAGCGACGTGATCGTCGACGCCTCGATGCCGGCGATGATCCGCGATTCGGGCAAGATGTGGAACGCCCAGGGCGAGCTGCAGGACACCAAGGCGCTGATCCCGGATCGTTGCTACGCGACCATCTACCAGGCCGTCATCGAAGACTGCAAGAAACACGGCGCCTTCGATCCGACCACCATGGGCAGCGTGCCCAACGTCGGCCTGATGGCACAGAAAGCCGAAGAGTACGGTTCCCACGACAAGACCTTCCAGGCCAAGGCCGACGGCACCATCCGCGTCCTGGACAGCAAGGGCAACCTGCTGCTGCAACAGGAAGTGGAGGCGGGCGACATCTTCCGCATGTGCCAGACCAAGGACGCGCCGATCCGCGACTGGGTCAAGCTGGCCGTCAACCGCGCCCGCGCCAGCGCCACCCCGGCGATCTTCTGGCTCGACCCGCAACGCGCCCACGACGGCGTGCTGATCGAGAAAGTGCAGAAGTATCTGCAGGACCACGACACCACCGGCCTGGACATCCGCGTCCTGGCACCGGTCGAGGCGATGAAGGTTTCCCTGGAGCGCATTCGCGCCGGCAAGGACACCATCTCGGTCACCGGCAACGTGCTGCGCGACTACCTGACCGACCTGTTCCCGATCATGGAGCTGGGCACCAGCGCCAAGATGCTGTCGATCGTTCCGCTGATGAACAACGGCGGCCTGTTCGAAACCGGCGCTGGCGGTTCGGCACCGAAGCACGTCCAGCAACTGGTCGAGGAAAACTTCCTGCGCTGGGACTCGCTGGGTGAATTCCTCGCCCTGGCCGCTTCCCTGGAGCACCTGGGCAACGCCTACGCCAACCCGAAAGCCAAGGTACTGGCTGCCACCCTCGACCAGGCCACCGGCCAGTTCCTGGACAGTAACAAGTCCCCTGCGCGCAAGGTCGGCGGTATCGACAACCGCGGCAGCCACTTCTACCTGACCCTGTACTGGGCCCAGGCACTGGCTGCCCAGACCGAAGACGCCGCCCTGCAGGCACGCTTCGCCCCGCTGGCCAAGACCCTGACCGAGAACGAAGCGACCATCGTCGCCGAGCTCAACGCAGTCCAGGGCAAGCCAGCCGAAATCGGTGGCTACTACTTCACCGACGTCGAGCTGACCAGCAAGGTGATGCGTCCAAGCCAGACCTTCAACAACGCGATTGCCGCGCTGTAAGAACGCCAGCTTGAAGCAATGAAGGAAAACCCCGGCCACGCACCGGGGTTTTTCTGTATCAGCTACACGCCGAACCCTGTGGGAGCTGGCTTGCCAGCGATGACTATAGTGAATTCACTGCAGTCATCGCTGGCAAGCCAGCTCCCACAGGGTTCGGCGCCATCAAAGGACCGAACATGACCTGGCAACCCCACATCACCGTCGCCACCGTCGTCGAAGACCAGGGCCGCTTCCTCTTCGTCGAGGAGTTCAAGGCCGGCAAGCACGTCTTCAACCAGCCCGCCGGGCACCTGGAGGCCAATGAAACCCTGCTCGAAGCGGCCTTGAGGGAAACCCTCGAAGAAACCGCCTGGGACGTCGAGCTGACCGGCGTGGTCGGCATCTATCTCTACACCGCCCCCAGCAACGGCGTGACCTACCAGCGCATCTGCTTCGCCGCCAGGCCCGTCAAGCACCACGCCGAACGCGCCCTGGACAGCGATATCGTGCGCGCCGTGTGGCTGACCCGCGAAGAACTCCTGGCCGACCCGCAACGCTGGCGCAGCGAACTGGTGCCACAATGCCTCGACGACTACCTAGCCGGGCCGTTGCACAGCCTCTCGCTGATCCGTAACTGAGCGCGCCTTTCGCCTTGCAGGGCGCAGCCTGATAGAATCGTCGTCTTTTTCCAGATACGCATCCCATACCTATGTCCGAAACAGCTCTTCCAGCTCCCGAAAAGACGCGCGTCATCGTCGGCATGTCCGGCGGCGTGGACTCTTCCGTTTCCGCCCTCCTGCTGATGGAGCAGGGCTACCAGGTGGAAGGCCTGTTCATGAAGAACTGGGAAGAGGACGACGGGACCGAATACTGCACCGCCCGCGAAGACCTGGCCGACGCCCAGGCCGTGTGCGACCGCATCGGCATCAAGCTGCATACCGCCAACTTCGCCGCCGAGTACTGGGACAACGTCTTCGAACACTTCCTCGAAGAGTACAAGGCCGGACGCACGCCGAACCCGGATATCCTCTGCAACCGGGAAATCAAGTTCAAGGCGTTCCTCGACTACGCGCTGTCCCTTGGTGCCGACCTGATAGCTACCGGCCACTACGTGCGCCGCCGCGATATCGACGGCCGCACCGAGCTGCTCAAGGGCCTGGATCCGAACAAGGACCAAAGCTACTTCCTCCATGCCGTCGGCGGCGAGCAGATCGCCCGCACCCTGTTCCCGGTGGGCGAACTGGAGAAGCCGGAAGTCCGCGCCATCGCCGAGAAACACGGCCTGGCCACGGCGAAGAAGAAGGACTCCACCGGCATCTGCTTCATCGGCGAGCGCCGTTTCAGCGACTTCCTCAAGCAATACCTGCCGGCCCAGCCCGGCGAGATCCAGACCACCACCGGCGAAGTCATCGGCCGCCATCACGGCCTGATGTACCACACCATCGGCCAGCGTCAGGGCCTCGGCATCGGTGGCCTGAAGGACGCAGGCGACGAACCGTGGTACGTGCTGGAAAAGGACCTGGCGCGCAATGTGCTGGTGGTCGGCCAGGGCAATGAACATCCATGGTTGTTCTCCCGCGCTCTGCTCGCCTCGGAAATCTTCTGGGTCAACCCGATCGACCTGTCGGCGCCGCGCCGCCTCACCGCCAAGGTGCGCTACCGCCAGAGCGACCAGGACTGCACCCTGGAGCGCACCGGAACCGGTTATCGGGCGGTATTCGACGAACCGCAGCGGGCCGTCACGCCCGGCCAGTCGGTGGTGTTCTACGACGGCGATATCTGCCTCGGCGGCGGCGTGATCGAAATCGCCGAACCGTGGAGCGCCCGCGGATGAACCAGACCCAGGAGCAACTGATCGCCCTCGGCGGCGTGTTCCAGGCCGCCGTACTGGTGGATCGCATTGCCCGCACCGGCACCGCCAGCGAGGCCGATGTCGGCTGCATGCTTGGCAGCCTGCTGGTACGTGACCCCAAGGACACCCTGGAAGTGTTCGGTGGAGACGATCTGAACCTGCGCGACGGCTACCGCGCCCTGGCCAGCGCCCTGGAGCGCGACCCCGGCAGCCTGCAGCGCGAACCCCTGCGCTACGCCCTGTCGATGCTCGGCCTGGAGCGTCAGCTGGCCAAGCGCGGCGACATGCTGGAAACCATCGGCAACCGCCTGCCGCAGATCCAGGCCCAGGCCGACCACTTCGGCCTGGTTCACGAAAACGTCATCGCCTCCAGCGGCGCGCTGTACCAGGATACCTTGAGCACCCTGCGCCAGCGCATCCAGGTCCATGGCGACATGCGCCATCTGCAGCAGACCAACAATGCCTCGAAGATCCGCGCCCTGCTCCTGGCCGGCATCCGTGCCGCGCGCCTTTGGCGCCAGCTCGGCGGGCATCGCTGGCAACTGGTGTTCAGCCGCCGCAAGCTGTTGCGCGAGCTCTACCCGATGCTTCGCGGCTGATAAATACCTTTTGTCAGCCACCCGACCCGGGCGCGATTTTCATGTATGATATGCGCCCTCTTAAAAGCCTGACTGTCCGAGAACACCCCATGCAGCTCTCCTCGCTCACTGCGGTTTCCCCTGTAGACGGCCGCTACGCCGGCAAAACCCAGGCCCTGCGCCCCATTTTCAGCGAATACGGCCTGATCCGTTTCCGCGCCCTGGTCGAAGTCCGCTGGCTGCAGCGTCTGGCTTCCCACCCGCAGATCGCCGAAGTCCCGGCCTTCTCCGCCGAAGCTAACGCACTGCTCGATGGCCTGGCCAATGAATTCGCCCTTGAACACGCCGAGCGCGTCAAGGAAATCGAACGCACCACCAACCACGACGTCAAGGCCATCGAATACCTGCTCAAGGAGCAGGCGGCGAAGCTGCCGGAACTGGCCAAGGTCAGCGAGTTCATCCACTTCGCCTGCACCAGCGAGGACATCAACAACCTGTCCCACGCCCTGATGCTGCGCGAAGGCCGCGATACCGTGCTGCTGCCGCTGATGCGCCAGATCGCCCAGTCGATCCGTGAGCTGGCCCACCGTTTCGCCGAAGTGCCGATGCTGTCGCGCACCCACGGCCAGCCGGCTTCGCCGACCACCCTGGGCAAGGAACTGGCCAACGTGGTCTACCGCCTGGAGCGTCAGATCGCCCAGGTTGCAGCCGTACCGCTGCTGGGCAAGATCAACGGCGCCGTGGGCAACTACAACGCCCACCTGTCGGCCTACCCGCAGATCGACTGGGAAGCCAACGCCCGCGCCTTCATCGAGGACGAGCTGGGCCTGGTGTTCAACCCCTACACCACCCAGATCGAGCCGCACGACTACATTGCCGAGCTGTTCGACGCCATCGCCCGCTTCAACACCATCCTCATCGACTTCGACCGTGACGTCTGGGGCTACATCTCGCTGGGCTACTTCAAGCAGAAGACCGTTGCCGGCGAAATCGGCTCCTCGACCATGCCGCACAAGGTCAACCCGATCGACTTCGAGAACTCCGAAGGCAACCTGGGCATCGCCAACGCCCTGTTCCAGCACCTGGCCAGCAAACTGCCAGTTTCCCGCTGGCAGCGCGACCTGACCGACTCCACCGTGTTGCGCAACCTCGGTGTCGGCTTCGCCCACAGCGTGATCGCCTACGAAGCCAGCCTGAAAGGCATCGGCAAGCTGGAAATCAACACCGCGCGCATCGCCGACGACCTGGACGCCTGCTGGGAAGTCCTGGCCGAGCCGATCCAGACCGTGATGCGTCGCTACAACATCGAAAACCCCTACGAGAAGCTCAAGGAGTTGACGCGTGGCAAGGGCATCAGCCCGGAAGCCTTGCAGACTTTCATCGAAGGCCTGGACATGCCTGCCGAGGCTCGCGAAGAGCTGAAAAAGCTCACCCCTGCCAGCTACATCGGCAACGCTGCCGAGCAAGCCAAGCGCGTCTGATCCACACTCCGCGCTTTAACGCCCGGCCGAGCCGGGCGTTTTTATTCATGAAAGAAAATTGTGTTTTTTCAATAGGTTAACCATGAATCCTGATATCCCACTGCAACTTCTCGGCGGTTTGACTGCGCGCCAGTTCATGCGCGACTACTGGCAGAAAAAACCGTTGCTGGTCCGTCAGGCCTTTACCGATTTCGAAAGCCCCATCGATGCCGACGAACTGGCCGGCCTCGCCCTGGAAGAAGAGGTCGAGTCGCGACTGGTGCTTGAACACGGCGAAACCCCGTGGGAGCTGCGCCGTGGCCCGTTCACCGAAGACACCTTCGGCACCCTGCCGGAACGCGACTGGACCCTGCTGGTGCAGTCGGTCGACCAGTTCGTCCCGGAAGTTGCCGAGCTGCTGGAGCACTTCCGCTTCCTGCCGAGCTGGCGCATCGACGACGTGATGATCAGCTTCGCCGCACCAGGCGGCAGTGTCGGCCCACACTTCGACAACTACGACGTGTTCCTGCTCCAGGGCCATGGCAAGCGCAACTGGAAAGTCGGGCAAATGTGCAATAGCGACAGCCCGCTGCTGGAACACGCCGACCTGCGCATCCTCGCCGACTTCGAGCAGAGCGACGAATGGGTACTGGAGCCGGGCGACATGCTCTACCTGCCACCGCGCCTGGCCCACTACGGCGTTGCCGAAGACAACTGCCTGACCTACTCGGTCGGCTTCCGCGCGCCAAGCGCCGCCGAGGTGCTGACCCACTTCACCGATTTCCTCGGCCAGTTCCTGACCGACGAAGAACGCTACAGCGACGCCGACGCCCAGCCGGTCAGCGACGATCCGCACCAGATCCAGCATGACGCCCTCGGTCGCCTGAAGTCCCTGCTCAACGAACACATGGGCGACGAGCGCCTGCTGCTGACCTGGTTCGGCCAGTTCATGACCGAGCCGCGCTATCCGGAACTGGTCAGCGGTGAAGAACTGAGCGAAGAAGAGCTGGTGGACAGCCTGGAACAGGGCGCGATCATCATCCGCAACCCGAGCGCACGCCTGGCCTGGTCCGAGGTGGACGATAACCTGCTGCTCTTCGCCAGCGGGCAGAGCCGCCTGCTGCCGGGCAACCTGCGTGAACTGCTGAAGCTGATCTGCTCGGCCGACGCCTTGCATATCGACAACCTGGCCGACTGGCTGGGCGACGAAGTCGGCCTGGAACTGGTTTGCCAGTTGGTCAAGCAGGGAAGCCTGGGGTTCGCCAATGAATAAGATCAAGGTCCGTCTGGCCGACTGGCACAAGGACAATGCGGACATCCGCCGCATCCGCGAGGCAGTATTCATCGCCGAGCAGAGCGTACCGCCGGAACTGGAATGGGACTCGGACGACAACCAGGCCATCCACTTCCTGGCCATGGAAGACGACTACGCCATCGGCACCGCCCGCCTGCTGCCAGACGGCCAGATCGGCCGGGTATCGGTACTCAAGGACTGGCGCGGCCTGAAAGTTGGCGACGCGTTGATGCAGGCTGCGATCGTCGAAGCGCAGAACCGCGACCTGCGCCAGCAAATGCTGACGGCACAGGTGCATGCCACGGCGTTCTACGAGCGCCTGGGGTTCCGGGTGGTCAGCGAGGAATTCCTGGAAGCGGGCATTCCTCATGTCGACATGGTGCGCGACTCGAAACCGTTGTGACCCCAATCGCTGGCAAGCCAGCTCCCACAGGGATCGTGTGTGGGAGCTGGCTCGTCGGACCGCCGCACCGCAGCGATGAGGCCCGCAAATCCACAGCAAATCCTCCCGACCGCAAACAATCTTTGCCATCATGTCCACTCCACCCGCGGAGATCATGGACATGCCGCTACGCCCCCTGCTCGCCTCCCTGCTTCTGGCCTTCAGCCTCAACGCTGTCGCTGCCACCGAAGTCCTGCCCCTGAACCACCGCACCAGCGCGGAGATCCTGCCCACGGCCCAGGCCTTCATCGGCAGGGACGGCACGGTCAGCGCCTTCGAGAACAAACTCATCGTCAAGGCCGAACCCGGCAAGATCGACGAACTTCGCACCCTTCTGCGCGATCTGGACACTGCTCCGAAACGCTTGCTGATCAGCGTCGACAACGACGACAGCAATGTTCAGGACAGCCGTGGCGATGCCCGGATAATCCACTACGGCACCGCCAATCGCGACGGTGGCCTGCAACAGGTCCAGGCCAGCGAAGGCACTCCCGCACTGATCCAGATAGGCCAGAGCATCCCCATCACCAACACCCAGACCGATAGCTACGGCCGCCTGCAAAGCCAGACCGAGTACCGCAACGTCACCCAGGGCTTCTACGTCACCGCCAGCGTCTCGGGTGAAACCGTTCACCTGGCCATCAGCACCAACAATGACCGGATGAGCCAGGAACGTCCCGATGTAGTGAAAGTACAAAGCACCGACACGAAAGTCACCGGCAGGCTGGGTGAGTGGCTCACCCTGGCAGGATTCAATCAGCAGAGTCAGGCCAACCGCTCTGCTTCGGACATCTCCTACTCCACCCAACGCGGTGAAAACATGACTTTGCGGGTAAAAGTCGACGTTCTGGACTGAACCCAGGGAAATCAAGGCCTCGACCAAAGGCCTTGAAACTGACTGAGGAGTCGCATTAGACCAAAGATGTAGTGGAGTGAAAAAACCACTACAAAACATTTGACGCCCTCGGATCGCAGAGGCATGATGGCCCCGCTCCCGCTAATCAGGGGCCCTGGCAAGGGCCTTCGGGTCGCGCTTCGATCTACCCCCGAGGCCGATTCGTGTCTGTACAGCCCACAAGGCGCGTTGGACGTGATCACGACTGGAACGAGGTTGTCCCGAGGGACGGAAGCGCATCAAACGGTACATGGCACACCCTGATCGAAGCAGCACGGCAACCACGAGCCAACCTGCCCGACGGACGCCCGCACCTGCTCACTTCCCCTCCGAGCCCCATCGTTCACCGTCGCGATTTCGCCCGACCGGACTGATTCAACGCCAGCGTTCCTGAGCTGCGAGCATTCGGTGCTGCTCCTGTACGACACAGCGCAGCCGACAGAGCGAACACTTTTCACCAAGACCTATGCGACGAGGTTTATTTCCATGGCACTGACACGCGAACAGCAAATTGCAGCCCTCGAAAAAGACTGGGCCGAGAACCCGCGCTGGAAAGGCGTGACCCGTACCTACACCGCTGCCGATGTCGTCCGTCTGCGTGGTTCGATCCAGCCAGAGCACACCCTGGCTCGCCTGGGTGCGGAAAAACTGTGGAACCTGGTGACCAAGGGCGCACACCCGTCCTTCCGCCCTGAGAAAGATTTCGTCAACTGCATGGGCGCCCTGACCGGCGGCCAGGCAGTACAGCAGGTCAAGGCCGGCATCCAGGCCATCTACCTGTCCGGCTGGCAAGTGGCTGCCGACAACAACTCGGCCGAATCCATGTACCCCGACCAGTCGCTGTACCCGGTGGATTCGGTTCCGACCGTGGTCAAGCGCATCAACAACTCGTTCCGTCGCGCCGACCAGATCCAGTGGAAAGCCGGCAAGAACCCGGGCGACGAAGGCTACATCGACTACTTCGCGCCAATCGTGGCTGACGCCGAAGCCGGTTTCGGCGGCGTACTGAACGCCTACGAACTGATGAAGAACATGATCGAGGCAGGCGCCGCCGGCGTTCACTTCGAAGACCAGCTGGCATCGGTGAAGAAGTGCGGCCACATGGGCGGCAAGGTACTGGTTCCGACCCAGGAAGCCGTACAGAAGCTGACCGCTGCCCGCCTGGCAGCCGACGTTGCCGGCGTACCGACCATCATCCTGGCCCGTACCGACGCCAACGCCGCTGACCTGCTGACCAGCGACTGCGACCCGTACGACCAGCCGTTCGTGGTCGGCGACCGCACTCCGGAAGGCTTCTACAAAGTCCGCGCCGGCCTGGACCAGGCGATCGCCCGTGGCCTGGCCTACGCTCCATACGCCGACCTGATCTGGTGCGAAACCGCCAAGCCGGACCTGGACGAGGCCCGTCGCTTCGCCGAAGCGATCAAGAAGGAATACCCGGACCAGATCCTGTCCTACAACTGCTCGCCTTCCTTCAACTGGAAGAAGAACCTGGACGACGCGACCATCGCCAAGTTCCAGCGCGAACTGTCGGCCATGGGCTACAAGCACCAGTTCATTACCCTGGCCGGTATCCACAACATGTGGCACGGCATGTTCAACCTGGCGCACGACTACGCCCGCAACGACATGACTGCCTACGTCAAGCTGCAGGAGCAAGAGTTCGCTGACGCTTCGAAGGGCTACACCTTCGTCGCCCACCAGCAGGAAGTCGGCACCGGCTACTTCGACGACATGACCACCGTGATCCAGGGTGGCAAATCTTCGGTAACCGCCCTCACCGGCTCCACCGAAGAAGAGCAGTTCCACTGATCTGACCGATCGGTGACTTTCGGGTAACACCTGCGGCCCGGGACCTGTGATGGGGTTCCGGGCCGCGGCTTTTTGCCTCACTCCTATGCAAAATTCACGGCTATGCTTGCCCGCACAGCACCGGACAAGGATAGGCCATGACCCGCCCCGCAGCGCTTTGCACCTTTGCCGTAGCCGGCTGCGCTCTCTATATATATGCAGCGAACAGCGGCGCCGCCTGGCTGGCCTTCGCGAGCAAGCCGGTGCCCGTGCTGGCCATGATCCTCTGGCTTTTCGACGCACCCGCCGGAACCTACCGGCGCTGGATCCTGATCGGCCTGGGCTTTTCGATCCTGGGCGACCTGGCCCTGGCCTGGCCAGCCGACCTGTTCATCATCGGTCTCGCCGCCTTCTTTTGCGCGCACCTGGCATACCTGCGTGCCTACCTGGATGACCAGCGAAAAACCGCCCCATGGGCACTATTGATTGCTGGCACCTGCGGCGTCGGGCTATTCACCCTGCTGGCCTGGCACGACCTGGGCGACCTGCTGGTTCCGGTGGCGGCCTATGCCCTGGTCATCAGCGCAATGCTCTGGCGCGCCCTTGCCTGCGCAGGCTTCGCCGCCATTGGCGCCATCAGCTTCGTACTGTCGGACAGCCTGATCGGCATCGACCGTTTCGTCAGCCAGTTCGGCGCAGCTCCCACGCTGATCATCCTGTTCTACTGGCTCGGGCAATGGGCGATCAGCGCTTCGGCGCAGCGCCAGCAATCCACCACACCCTTGACCCATGACCGGACGCCAGCGACCAAAAGCGTCTAGAACGCAGATTGCCGATAACTTTCAGGAAGAACGCCGATGAACTTCTTGGTTGACTTGAACAGTAGGAATAACAGCAGATCAACAAATGATATCAATTATCATTTCGAAACTTGCGATTCTTTACAGCCTGCAAGAAACATAATTAACGAAAGCGCGGCGAATCCCCGAAATACAAGGGCTACAGGGAGTTACGAGGTTTTTTTGTTCTTAATCCTACGAATAAATTTGCCGTAGAAATTTTACTTGCACCGGCTTTACCCATAAAATCAGCGCGATAGATCCAGCTGCGACATATCGTCACTGCTCCAACTCTTTTACGCTCAGAGACCACCGTGCTCTGTTAAGGATTCTCAGCATGCCCGATTCGACCGGACTGATCGCCCACAACTGGGGTTTCGCCATTTTCCTGTTGGGTGTCGTCGGCCTCTGCGCCTTCATGCTCGGCCTGTCCAGCCTGCTCGGTAGCAAGGCCTGGGGTCGCAGCAAGAACGAGCCGTTCGAATCCGGCATGCTGCCTACCGGCGGCGCCCGCCTGCGCCTGTCGGCCAAATTCTATCTGGTCGCGATGCTGTTCGTGATCTTCGATATCGAAGCCCTCTTTCTCTTTGCATGGTCTGTGTCCGTCCGCGAAAGCGGCTGGACCGGATTCGTCGAAGCTCTCGTTTTCATAGCAATTCTGTTGGCAGGTCTTGTCTACCTTTGGCGGGTCGGGGCGCTCGATTGGGCTCCCGTGGGTCGCCGCAAGCGGCAAGCGAAGCTGAAACAATGAGGCTTTGGCAATGCAATACAATCTCACCAGAATCGATCCGGACGCGCCCAACGAGCAGTACCCAATCGGAGATCGGGAAACCGTCTCCGATTCGCTGCTAGAGGACCAGGTCCACAAGAACATCTTCATGGGCAAGCTCGAGGATGTGCTCAACGGTGCGGTCAACTGGGGTCGCAAGAACTCCCTCTGGCCCTACAACTTCGGCCTTTCCTGCTGCTACGTGGAGATGACCACGGCGTTCACCGCGCCGCACGACATCGCCCGTTTCGGCGCCGAAGTGATCCGGGCATCTCCGCGTCAGGCCGACTTCATGGTCATCGCCGGCACCTGCTTCATCAAGATGGCGCCGATCATCCAGCGCCTGTATGAGCAGATGCTGGAACCGAAGTGGGTCATTTCCATGGGTTCGTGTGCCAACTCCGGTGGCATGTACGACATCTACTCGGTCGTCCAGGGGGTCGACAAGTTCCTCCCCGTGGATGTCTACGTACCTGGCTGCCCGCCTCGCCCTGAAGCATTCCTGCAAGGCCTGATGCTTCTGCAGGAGTCGATTGGCCAGGAGCGACGCCCTCTTTCCTGGGTCGTCGGCGATCAAGGCGTGTACCGCGCCGAGATGCCGGCCCAGAAAGATCTGCGTCGTGAACAGCGCATGCAGGTGACCAACCTGCGCAGCCCCGACGAAGTCTGATCCAGCGACCTGCCGCCCGTTCCCCGGAACCGGCGGCCTGGCTTCATTCTCTACGTTGACCGAAAGCGACCGAGACCATGACAGCGGACACCGCTATTTACATTCCGCCTTACAAGGCTGACGACCAGGATGTGGTCGTCGAACTGCACAACCGTTTTGGCGCCGAGGCGTTCACCGCCCAGGACACCCGCACCGGCATGCCGGTACTGTGGGTCGACCGCGCCCGCCTGATCGAAATCCTGACGTTCCTGCGCAACGTCGCCAAGCCGTACAGCATGCTGTACGACCTGCATGGCGTCGACGAGCGCCTGCGCACCCAGCGCCGCGGCCTGCCGGGCGCCGACTTCACCGTGTTCTACCACCTGCTCTCGGTGGAACGTAACAGCGACGTGATGATCAAGGTTTCCTTGAGCGAAACCGACCTGAGCGTACCGACCGTCACCGGCATCTGGCCCAACGCCAACTGGTACGAACGCGAAGTCTGGGACATGTTCGGCATCGACTTCCCGGGCCACCCGCACCTGACCCGGATCATGATGCCGCCGACCTGGGAAGGTCACCCGCTGCGCAAGGACTTCCCTGCCCGCGCCACCGAATTCGATCCGTTCACCCTGAACCTCGCCAAGCAGCAACTGGAAGAAGAAGCCGCGCGCTTCAATCCGGAAGCCTGGGGCATGAAGCGCCAGGGCGCGAACGAGGACTACATGTTCCTCAACCTTGGCCCGAACCACCCCTCGGCCCACGGTGCCTTCCGTATCGTCCTGCAACTGGACGGCGAAGAGATCGTCGACTGCGTCCCGGACATCGGCTACCACCACCGTGGCGCCGAGAAGATGGCCGAGCGCCAGTCCTGGCATAGCTTCATCCCGTACACCGACCGTATCGACTACCTCGGCGGGGTGATGAACAACCTGCCGTACGTCCTTGCCGTCGAGAAGCTGGCCGGGATCAAGGTGCCGCAGAAGGTCGATACCATCCGCGTCATGCTTGCCGAGTTCTTCCGCATCACCAGCCACCTGCTGTTCCTGGGGACCTACATCCAGGACGTCGGTGCCATGACCCCGGTGTTCTTCACCTTCACCGACCGTCAGCGCGCCTACACCGTGATCGAAGCCATCACCGGCTTCCGTCTGCACCCGGCCTGGTACCGCATCGGTGGCGTCGCCCACGACCTGCCGCGCGGCTGGGACAAACTGGTCAAGGACTTCGTCGAATGGCTGCCCAAGCGCCTGGACGAGTACGAAAAGGCCGCGCTGAAGAACAGCATCCTGAAGGGCCGCACCATCGGCGTTGCCCAGTACAACACCAAGGAAGCACTGGCCTGGGGCGTTACCGGTGCCGGCCTGCGGGCCACCGGCCTGGACTTCGACCTGCGCAAGGCGCGTCCTTACTCCGGCTACGAGAACTTCGAGTTCGAAGTGCCGCTGGCCCACAACGGCGATGCCTATGATCGCTGCATGGTCCGTGTCGAGGAGATGCGCCAGAGTATCCGCATCATCGACCAGTGCCTGCGCAACATGCCGGAAGGCCCGTACAAGGCGGACCATCCGCTGACCACGCCGCCACCGAAAGAGCGCACCCTGCAGCACATCGAAACCCTGATCACCCACTTCCTGCAGGTTTCGTGGGGCCCGGTCATGCCGGCCAACGAATCCTTCCAGATGATCGAGGCGACCAAGGGCATCAACAGTTACTACCTGACGAGCGACGGCGGCACCATGAGCTACCGCACCCGGATTCGCACGCCGAGCTACCCGCACCTGCAGCAGATCCCGTCGGTGATCCGCGGCAGCATGGTCGCGGACCTCATCGCGTACCTGGGCAGTATCGACTTCGTTATGGCTGACGTGGACCGCTAAGCATGAACAGCACGCTTATCCAGACTGACCGTTTCGTCCTGAGCGAAACCGAACGCTCGGCCATCGAGCACGAGATGCATCACTACGAGGACCCGCGCGCGGCGTCCATCGAAGCCCTGAAGATCGTCCAGAAGCAACGCGGCTGGGTGCCGGACGGCGCCATCCATGCGATCGGCGAGATCCTCGGCATTCCCGCCAGCGACGTCGAGGGCGTGGCCACCTTCTACAGCCAGATCTTCCGCCAGCCTGTCGGCCGCCACATCATCCGCGTGTGCGACAGCATGGTCTGCTACATCGGCGGCCACGAGTCCGTGGTCGGCCAGATCCAGAGCGAGCTGGGCATCGGCCTGGGCCAGACCACCGCCGACGGCCGCTTCACCTTGCTTCCGGTGTGCTGCCTGGGCAACTGCGACAAGGCCCCGGCGCTGATGATCGACGACGACACCTTCGGCGACGTGCAGCCAGCCGGTGTCGCCAAATTGCTGGAGGGTTACGTATGACCATCACTTCCTTCGGCCCGGCCAACCGCATCGCGCGCAGTGCCGAGACCCATCCGCTGACCTGGCGCCTGCGCGACGACGGCGAGCCGGTGTGGCTCGACGAGTACCAGGCCAAGAACGGCTACGCCGCCGCCCGTACCGCACTGGCGCAGATGTCCCAGGACGATATCGTCCAGACGGTCAAGGACTCCGGCCTCAAGGGCCGCGGCGGCGCAGGCTTCCCCACCGGTGTGAAGTGGGGCCTGATGCCGAAAGACGAATCCATGAACATCCGCTACCTGCTGTGCAACGCGGACGAAATGGAGCCCAACACCTGGAAGGACCGCATGCTGATGGAGCAACAGCCCCATCTGCTGGTCGAGGGCATGCTGATCAGCGCCCGCGCCCTCAAGGCCTACCGCGGCTACATCTTCCTGCGTGGCGAATACACCACGGCCGCGCGCAACCTGAACCGCGCCATCGACGAAGCCAAGGCCGCCGGCCTGCTGGGCAAGAACATCCTCGGCAGCGGCTTCGATTTCGAGCTGTTCGTGCACACCGGTGCCGGCCGCTACATCTGCGGTGAAGAAACCGCCCTGATCAACTCGCTGGAAGGCCGCCGCGCCAACCCGCGCTCCAAACCGCCCTTCCCTGCCGCCGTGGGCGTGTGGGGCAAGCCGACCTGCGTCAACAACGTCGAGACCCTGTGCAACGTCCCGGCCATCGTCGGCAACGGCGTCGACTGGTACAAATCGCTGGCCCGCGAAGGCAGCGAAGACCACGGCACCAAGCTGATGGGCTTCTCCGGCAAGGTGAAGAACCCGGGCCTGTGGGAACTGCCATTCGGCGTCACCGCCCGCGAGCTGTTCGAAGACTACGCCGGTGGCATGCGCGACGGTTACACGCTCAAGTGCTGGCAGCCAGGCGGAGCCGGTACCGGCTTCCTGCTTCCCGAACACCTGGATGCACAAATGTACGCCGGCGGCATCGCCAAGGTGGGCACCCGGATGGGTACCGGCCTGGCCATGGCGGTGGACGACAGCATCAGCATGGTCTCCCTGCTGCGCAACATGGAAGAGTTCTTCGCCCGCGAGTCCTGCGGCTGGTGCACCCCGTGCCGCGACGGCCTGCCATGGAGCGTGAAGATGCTGCGTGCCCTGGAAAAAGGCCAAGGCAAGCGCGAGGACATCGACACCCTGCTGCAACTGGTGAACTTCCTCGGCCCTGGCCGCACCTTCTGTGCTCACGCACCAGGTGCCGTCGAGCCGCTGGGCAGTGCCATCAAATATTTCCGCTCCGAGTTCGAGGCCGGTGTCGCCGCCAATCCTGGTGGCGAAATCCTGCGCCCGAACCTGGCGCAGCCGATTGTGGTCGGCGCATAACAAGATGAAAAAGCGGGTGGTCCGTGCCATCCGCCAGCCACGCAGGCTCGCCCGATCGATTCGCGCGGGCCGCGGGTACACCGATTTCCATTAGCCACACCCGCTCACGCGGGCCAACGAAGAACTTTGAACCATGGCCACTATCCACGTAGACGGCAAAGCGCTCGAAGTCAATGGTGCGGACAACCTGTTACAGGCTTGTCTGTCGCTCGGCCTCGACATCCCCTATTTCTGCTGGCACCCGGCGCTCGGTAGCGTCGGCGCCTGTCGCCAGTGCGCGGTCAAGCAGTACACCGACGAGAACGACACCCGTGGTCGCATCGTCATGTCCTGCATGACCCCCGCCTCCGACGGCACCTGGATTTCCATCGACGACGAAGAATCCAAGGCGTTCCGCGCCAGCGTCGTCGAATGGCTGATGACCAACCACCCGCACGACTGCCCGGTCTGCGAGGAAGGCGGTCATTGCCACCTGCAGGACATGACGGTAATGACCGGCCACAACGAGCGCCGCTACCGTTTCACCAAGCGTACCCACCAGAACCAGGACCTCGGCCCGTTCATCGCCCACGAGATGAACCGCTGCATCGCCTGCTATCGCTGCGTGCGCTACTACAAGGACTACGCCGGCGGTACCGACCTGGGCGTCTATGGTGCCCATGACAACGTCTATTTCGGACGCGTCGAGGACGGTGTGCTGGAGAGCGAGTTCTCCGGCAACCTGACCGAGGTCTGCCCGACCGGTGTATTCACCGACAAGACCCACTCCGAGCGCTACAACCGCAAGTGGGACATGCAGTTCGCCCCGAGCATCTGCCATGGCTGCTCCAGCGGCTGCAACATCAGCCCCGGTGAACGCTACGGTGAATTGCGCCGGATCGAAAACCGCTTCAACGGCTCGGTGAACCAGTACTTCCTCTGCGACCGCGGCCGCTTCGGCTACGGTTACGTCAACCGTACCGACCGCCCACGCCAGCCGCTGCTGGCCGACGGCACCAAGCTCAGCGTGGACGCTGCCCTGGACAAGGCCGCCGAACTGCTGCGCGGCCGCAACATCGTCGGTATCGGCTCGCCCCGCGCCAGCCTGGAAAGCAACTATGGCCTGCGCGAGCTGGTCGGTGCCGAGCATTTCTACTGCGGCATGGAAGCGTCCGAACTGGAGCGCGTGCGCCTGGTCCTGCAGGTGCTGAACGACAGCCCGCTGCCAGTCCCGACCCTGCGCGACATCGAGGACCACGACGCCGTGTTCGTCCTCGGCGAAGACCTGACCCAGACCGCTGCCCGCGTCGCCCTGGCCGTGCGCCAGGCCACCAAGGGCAAGGCCGAGGCCATGGCCGAAGCGATGAAAGTCCAGCCATGGCTCGATGCCGCGGTGAAGAACATCGGCCAGCACGCCCTGTACCCGCTGTTCATCGCCAGCCTGGCCGAAACCAAGCTCGATGACGTTGCCGAAGAATGCGTGCATGCCGCGCCGGACGACCTGGCCCGCCTCGGTTTCGCCGTGGCCCACGCCATCGACCCGAGCGCCCCGGCGGTCGAAGGCCTGGACAGCGAAGCAGCCGAACTGGCCAAGCGCATCGCCGATGCCCTGGTGGCCGCCAAGCGTCCGCTGGTCGTCTCCGGTGGATCGCTCGGTTCCAAGGCGCTGATCGAAGCCGCCGCCAACATCGCCAAGGCCCTCAAGCTGCGTGACAAGGCCGGCTCGCTGAGCCTGGTGGTTCCGGAAGCCAACAGCATCGGCATGGCCATGTTCGGTGGCGACTCGGTGGATGCCGCGCTGGACGCGGTGATCGCCGGCAAGGCCGATGCCATCGTCGTGCTGGAAAACGACCTGTACAGCCGCGTCCCGGCCGCCAAGGTCGATGCCGCCTTCGCCGCGGCCAAGGTGATCATCGTCGCCGACCACTCCAAGACCGCGACCAGCGACCGTGCCCACCTGGTGCTGCCGGCCGCCACCTTCGCCGAAGGCGACGGTACCCTGGTCAGCCAGGAAGGCCGCGCCCAGCGCTTCTTCCAGGTGTTCGATCCAACCTACTTGGACAGCAGCATCCTGGTTCATGAAGGCTGGCGCTGGATGCACGCCCTGCGCGCAACGCTGTTGAACAAGCCGGTGGACTGGACCCAACTGGACCACGTCACCAGCGCCTGCGCCAGCGTTGCCCCGCAACTGGCCGGCATCGTCAACGCCGCACCGTCCGCTGCGTTCCGCATCAAGGGCCTGAAGCTGGCCCGCGAACCGCTGCGCTATTCCGGTCGTACCGCCATGCGCGCCAATATCAGCGTGCACGAGCCACGTACCCCGCAGGACCAGGACACCGCCTTCGCCTTCTCCATGGAAGGCTACTCGGGCTCCGCCGAACCGCGCTCGCAAGTGCCGTTCGCCTGGTCGCCAGGCTGGAACTCGCCGCAAGCCTGGAACAAGTTCCAGGACGAGGTCGGTGGTCACCTGCGCGCAGGCGACCCGGGCACCCGCCTGATCGAGTCCCAGGGCGATCGCCTGCAGTGGTTCGCCAGCGTACCGGGCGCCTTCGCCCCGGCCCGCGGCACCTGGCAGGTGGTGCCGTTCTACCACCTGTTCGGCAGCGAGGAGACTTCTTCCCGCGCGGCGCCGGTGCAAGAGCGCATTCCGCAGCCTTACGTTGCGCTGGCCAAGTCGGAAGCCGACCGCCTGGGCGTCAACGACGGCGCCCTGCTCAGCCTGAACGTAGCCGGCCAGACCCTGCGCCTGCCGCTGCGCATCAATGAAGAACTGGGCGCTGGCCTGGTCGCCTTGCCGAAAGGCCTGGCCGGTATTCCGCCAGCCATCTTCGGTGCATCCGTCGAAGGCCTGCAGGAGGCAGCACAATGACCTGGTTCACCCCCGAAGTGATCGATGTGATCATCGCCGTCGTCAAGGCCGTCGTGGTCCTGCTGGCGGTGGTGGTCTGCGGCGCGCTGCTCAGCTTCATCGAGCGGCGCCTGCTGGGCTGGTGGCAGGACCGTTACGGTCCGAACCGCGTCGGCCCGTTCGGCATGTTCCAGATCGCTGCCGACATGCTGAAGATGTTCTTCAAGGAAGACTGGAACCCGCCCTTCGTCGACCGCATGATCTTCACCCTGGCACCGGTGGTGGCGATGAGCGCCCTGCTGATCGCCTTCGTGATCATCCCGATCACCCCGACCTGGGGTGTCGCGGACCTGAACATCGGCCTGCTGTTCTTCTTCGCCATGGCCGGCCTGTCGGTCTACGCCGTGCTCTTCGCCGGCTGGTCGTCGAACAACAAGTACGCCCTGCTCGGCAGCCTGCGCGCCTCGGCCCAGACCGTGTCCTATGAAGTGTTCATGGGCCTGGCGCTGATGGGCGTGGTGGTCCAGGTCGGCTCCTTCAACATGCGCGACATCGTCGAGTACCAGGCGCAGAACCTGTGGTTCATCATTCCGCAGTTCTTCGGCTTCTGTACCTTCTTCATCGCCGGCGTGGCCGTGACCCACCGTCACCCCTTCGACCAGCCGGAAGCGGAACAGGAACTGGCCGACGGCTACCACATCGAGTATGCCGGCATGAAGTGGGGCATGTTCTTCGTCGGCGAGTACATCGGCATCATCCTGGTGTCGGCGCTGCTGGTGACCCTGTTCTTCGGCGGCTGGCACGGCCCGTTCGATCTGCTGCCGCAGGTCCCGTTCCTGTGGTTCGCCCTGAAGACCGGTTTCTTCATCATGCTGTTCATCCTGCTGCGCGCCTCGATCCCGCGCCCGCGCTATGACCAGGTGATGGACTTCAGCTGGAAGTTCTGCCTGCCGCTGACCCTGCTCAATTTGCTGGTGACCGCTGCGATCGTGTTGCTCAACACGCCAGCTGTTGCGGCCCAGTGAGGATCTGACCCATGTTCAAATATATTGGCGACATCGTGAAGGGCACCGGCACCCAGCTGCGCAGCCTGGTGATGGTGTTCTCCCACGGGTTCCGCAAGCGCGACACCCTGCAATACCCGGAAGAGCCGGTCTACCTGCCGCCCCGCTACCGTGGCCGCATCGTCCTGACCCGCGACCCCGATGGCGAAGAGCGCTGCGTAGCGTGCAACCTGTGTGCCGTGGCCTGCCCGGTGGGTTGCATCTCGCTGCAGAAAGCCGAAACGGAAGACGGACGCTGGTATCCGGAGTTCTTCCGCATCAACTTCTCGCGCTGCATTTTCTGCGGCCTCTGCGAGGAAGCCTGCCCGACCACCGCGATCCAGCTCACTCCGGATTTCGAAATGGCCGAGTTCAAACGTCAGGACCTGGTGTACGAGAAAGAAGATCTGCTGATCTCCGGCCCCGGCAAGAATCCCGACTACAACTTCTACCGTGTTGCAGGTATGGCCGTTGCCGGCAAGCCGAAGGGCGCCGCGCAGAACGAAGCCGAGCCGATCAACGTGAAGAGCTTGCTCCCTTAAGGAAGAAAGATGGAATTCGCTTTCTATTTCGCATCCGGCGTTGCCGTGGTGTCCACCCTGCGGGTGATCACCAATACCAACCCCGTGCACGCCCTGCTCTACCTGATCATTTCCCTGATCGCCGTGGCGATGACCTTCTTCGCACTCGGCGCGCCGTTCGCCGGTGCCCTGGAAGTGATTGCCTACGCCGGCGCCATCATGGTGCTGTTCGTCTTCGTGGTTATGATGCTCAACCTGGGCCCGGCGTCGGTCGCCCAGGAGCGCGGCTGGCTGACCCCGGGCATCTGGCTCGGCCCGGTCGTGCTGGCCGGCCTGTTGCTGGCCGAACTGCTCTATGTGCTGTTCAGCACCGAGAGCGGCGCTGCCATCGGCCACACCACCGTCGACGCCAAGGCGGTCGGCATCAGCCTGTTTGGTCCTTACCTGCTGGTGGTGGAACTGGCCTCCATGCTGCTGCTCGCAGCGGCGGTCACGGCCTTCCACGTCGGCCGCAACGAGGCGAAGGAGTAATCACATGCCTGCAATCCCGTTAGAACACGGCCTGGCCGTCGCCGGCATCCTGTTCAGCCTCGGTCTGGTCGGCCTGATGGTCCGCCGCAACATTCTCTTCGTACTCATGAGTCTGGAAATCATGATGAACGCCTCGGCACTGGCGTTCATCGTCGCGGGCGCCCGCTGGGCCCAGCCGGATGGACAGGTGATGTTCATCCTGGTGATCAGCCTGGCAGCGGCCGAGGCCAGTATCGGCCTGGCGATCCTGCTGCAGCTGTATCGCCGCTTCCACACTCTCGATATCGATGCAGCCAGTGAGATGCGCGGATGAACCTTCTCTTCCTGACTTTCGTATTCCCCCTGATCGGCTTCCTGCTGCTGTCGTTCTCCCGCGGTCGTTTCTCGGAGAACCTCTCGGCGCTGATCGGTGTCGGTTCGGTCGGCCTGTCGGCAATCGTTGCCGCCTGGGTGATCTGGCAGTTCAACGTGGCGCCGCCGGAAAACGGCGTGTACACCCAACTGCTGTGGCAGTGGATGTCGGTCGACGGCTTCGCCCCGTCCTTCACCCTGCACCTGGACGGCCTGTCGGTGACCATGCTCGGCGTGGTGGTCGGCGTCGGCTTCCTGATCCACCTGTTCGCGTCCTGGTACATGCGTGGCGAAGCGGGCTACTCGCGCTTCTTCTCCTACACCAACCTGTTCATCGCCAGCATGTTGTTCCTGATCCTGGGCGACAACCTGCTGTTCATCTACTTCGGTTGGGAAGGCGTGGGCCTGTGCTCGTACCTGTTGATCGGTTTCTACTACAGCAACCGCAACAACGGTAACGCCGCGCTGAAGGCCTTCATCGTTACCCGTATCGGCGACGTGTTCATGGCCATCGGCCTGTTCATCCTGTTCCAGCAGCTCGGCACCCTGAACATCCAGGAACTGCTGGTGCTGGCCCCGCAGAAGTTCCAGGCGGGCGATACCTGGATGGTCCTGGCGACCCTGATGCTGCTCGGCGGTGCGGTCGGTAAATCGGCCCAGCTGCCGCTGCAGACCTGGCTGGCCGACGCGATGGCCGGTCCGACCCCGGTTTCGGCACTGATCCACGCCGCAACCATGGTCACCGCGGGCGTCTACCTGATCGCCCGTACTCACGGCCTGTTCCTGCTGGCGCCGGACGTGCTGCACCTGGTCGGCGTGGTCGGCGGTGTCACCCTGGTCCTGGCCGGCTTCGCCGCCCTGGTACAGACCGACATCAAGCGGATCCTCGCCTACTCCACCATGAGCCAGATCGGCTACATGTTCCTCGCCCTCGGCGTTGGCGCATGGGACGCAGCGATCTTCCACCTGATGACCCACGCCTTCTTCAAGGCCCTGCTGTTCCTTGCCTCCGGTGCGGTGATCGTTGCCTGCCACCACGAGCAGAACATCTTCAAGATGGGCGGCCTGTGGAAGAAACTGCCGCTGGCCTACGCCAGCTTCGTGGTCGGTGGTGCCGCCCTGGCCGCCCTGCCGTTGGTCACCGTGGGCTTCTACTCCAAGGACGAGATCCTCTGGGAAGCCTTCGCCAGTGGTAACACCGGCCTGCTGTATGCCGGCCTGGTCGGTGCCTTCATGACCTCGCTGTACACCTTCCGCCTGATCTTCATCGCCTTCCACGGCGAAGCCAAGACCGAGGCCCATGCCGGCCACGGCATCTCCCACTGGCTGCCGCTGGGCGTGCTGATCGTCCTGTCGACCTTCGTCGGCGCCTGGATCCACCCACCGCTGGCCGGCGTACTGCCGGAAAGCGCGGGCCATGCCGGCGGCGAAGCCAAGCACAGCCTGGAAATCGCCTCGGGCGCCATCGCCATCGCCGGTATCCTGCTGTCGGCCCTGCTGTTCCTTGGCAAGCGCCGCTTCGTGACCGCCGTTGCCAACAGCGGCATCGGTCGCCTGCTCTCGGCCTGGTGGTTCGCGGCCTGGGGCTTCGACTGGATCTACGACAAGCTGTTCGTAAAACCCTACCTGCTGATCAGCCACATCCTGCGCAAGGACCCGGTGGACCGCACCATCGGCCTGATCCCGCGCATGGCCCGTGGCGGCCACGCCGCCATGAGCAAGACCGAAACCGGTCAGCTGCGCTGGTACACCGCGTCCATCGCCGTAGGTGCCGTACTGGTACTCGGCGCTGTCCTGATGGCTGCGGTCTGATATGAACCTTGCGACTTTGCGAAAGGAATTGAGCCCGTCATGATTTTGCCTTGGCTGATCCTGATCCCCTTCATCGGCGGCCTGCTGTGCTGGCTGGGTGAGCGCTTCGGCGCCACCCTGCCGCGCTGGATCGCGCTGCTGACCATGTCCCTGCTCCTTGGTATCGGCCTCTGGCTGTGGGCCAACGGGGACTACACCCTCGCCCCTGCCCCGGGCGCCGATCCACAGTGGACCGTCGAGTTCAAGGTCCTCTGGATCGAGCGCTTCGGCATCAGCCTGCACCTGGCCCTCGATGGCCTGTCGCTGCTGATGATCCTGCTGACCGGCCTGCTCGGCGTGCTGTCCGTGCTCTGCTCGTGGAAAGAGATCCAGCGCCACGTCGGCTTCTTCCACCTCAACCTGATGTGGATCCTCGGCGGCGTGGTCGGCGTGTTCCTCGCCCTCGATCTGTTCCTGTTCTTCTTCTTCTGGGAAATGATGCTGGTGCCGATGTATTTCCTCATCGCGCTCTGGGGTCACAGCTCCTCCGACGGCAAGAAGACCCGGATCTACGCTGCAACCAAGTTCTTCATCTTCACCCAGGCCAGCGGCCTGATCATGCTGGTGGCGATCCTTGGCCTGGTGCTGGTCAACTTCAACAACACCGGCGTGATCACCTTCGACTACAGCCAGCTGCTCAAGGCCGAGCTGCCGGCCGGTACCGAGTACCTGCTGATGCTGGGCTTCTTCATCGCCTTCGCGGTGAAGCTGCCGGTGGTGCCGTTCCACTCCTGGCTGCCTGATGCTCACGCCCAGGCCCCGACCGCCGGTTCCGTCGACCTCGCCGGTATCCTGCTGAAGACCGCGGCCTACGGCCTGCTGCGTTTCGCCCTGCCGCTGTTCCCGAATGCCTCGGCGGAGTTCGCACCGGTCGCCATGACCCTGGGCCTGATCGGCATCTTCTACGGCGCCTTCCTGGCCTTCGCCCAGACCGATATCAAGCGCCTGATCGCGTTCTCCAGCGTTTCGCACATGGGCTTCGTGCTGATCGGCATCTACTCCGGCAGCCAGCAGGCACTGCAGGGCGCGGTGATCCAGATGCTGGCCCACGGCCTGTCGGCCGCCGCGCTGTTCATCCTCAGTGGCCAGCTGTACGAGCGCCTGCACACCCGTGACATGCGCCAGATGGGCGGCCTGTGGCACCGCATCGCCTACCTGCCGGCCATCAGCCTGTTCTTCGCGGCGGCTTCGCTGGGCCTGCCGGGCACCGGCAACTTCGTCGGCGAATTCCTGATCCTGATCGGCAGCTTCGTCAGTGCCCCGTGGGTCACCGTCATCGCGACGTCCGGCCTGGTGTTCGGCTCGGTCTACTCGCTGATCATGATCCATCGCGCGTACTTCGGTCCGGCCAAATCGGAAGAAGTCCTGGCCGGCATGGACAGCCGCGAAATGATCATGGTGCTGGGCCTGGCGGTCCTGCTGATCGTGCTGGGCGTCTACCCGCAGCCGTTCCTCGACACTTCCGCCGCCACCATGAGCGGTGTGCAGCAATGGCTCGGCTCCGCCTTCACTCAACTCGCTTCGGCCCGGTAAGAGCGCTATGGACCTGACGATTCAACACTTTATCGCGCTTGCGCCACTGCTGATCACCACCATCACCGTTGTCGTGGTGATGCTGGCGATCGCCTGGCGCCGCAACCACTCGCAAACCTTCCTGCTGTCGACCGTGGGCCTGAACCTGGCCCTGCTGTCGATCCTGCCGGTCCTGAAAATCGTGCCCCTGGCGGTGACCCCGCTGCTGACCGTGGACAAGTTCGCCTGCCTGTACATGGCGCTGATCCTGGTCGCCACCCTGGCCTGCGTGACCCTGGCCCATGCCTACCTGGGTGACGGCGGCTCCGGCTACCCGGGCAACCGCGAAGAGCTGTACCTGCTGATCCTCATGGCGGCCCTCGGTGGCCTGGTGCTGGTCTGCGCGCAACACCTGGCCGGCCTGTTCATCGGCCTGGAACTGCTCTCTGTACCGGTCTACGGCCTGGTGGCGTATGCCTTCTTCAACAAGCGTTCGCTGGAAGCCGGCATCAAGTACATGGTGTTGTCCGCCGCGGGTTCGGCCTTCCTGCTGTTCGGCATGGCCCTGCTCTACGCCGACGCCGGCAGCCTGGCCTTCGACACCATCGGCAAGGCCCTGGCCGCTACAAGCATGCCAAGCCTGCTGGCCCAACTGGGCCTGGGGATGATGCTGGTCGGCCTGGCCTTCAAGCTGTCGCTGGTACCGTTCCACCTGTGGACCCCGGATGTATACGAAGGTGCTCCGGCGCCGGTCGCCGCCTTCCTGGCCACCGCCAGCAAGGTCGCGGTATTCGCCGTGGTGGTACGGCTGTTCATGCTCTCCCCTGCTGCCAGCAGTGGCGTGCTGACCACCGTGCTGTCGGTGATCGCCGTGGCTTCGATCCTGGTCGGCAACCTGCTGGCCCTGACCCAGAGCAACCTCAAGCGTCTGCTGGGTTACTCGTCGATCGCCCACTTCGGTTACCTGCTGATCGCCCTGGTAGCGAGCAAGGGCCTGGCCCTGGAAGCAATCGGCGTATACCTGGTCACCTACGTGATCACCAGCCTCGGCGCCTTCGGCGTGATCACCCTGATGTCCTCGCCGTACAACGGCCGTGATGCGGACGCCCTGTACGAGTACCGCGGCCTGTTCTGGCGCCGTCCATACCTGACCGCCGTACTGACCGTGATGATGCTGTCGCTGGCCGGCATCCCGCTGACCGCCGGCTTCATCGGCAAGTTCTACATCATCGCCACCGGCGTCGAATCGCAACTGTGGTGGCTGACCGGTGCGCTGGTCCTGGGCAGCGCCATTGGCGTCTTCTACTACCTGCGCGTGATGGTCACGCTCTACCTGATCGAGCCGAACCTGCGTCGTCACGATGCACCGTTCAACTGGGAGCAACGTACCGGTGGCGTCATGCTGCTGGCCATTGCCATCCTGGCCTTCGTTCTCGGCGTTTATCCGCAGCCATTGCTGGACCTGGTGCAACACGCTGGCCTGCAACTGGTCAGCTGATTCACCTGGCAAGAACACACCCCGCTTCGGCGGGGTGTTTTTTTTCCAGCACAGGCCTTGCCAGCCCGTTTACCGTTCAGGGCTCTTGATTTTCCTGTCTTGGGCGCAAAGCGGCGCGCCTCAGATCGCTGTCAGCATGTGGCAAATGAACATCCGGGTTCGGCATGCCACTTGGCGAGAGTTCGTGGGTCATTTCGAATTCTGCACGTACCGACCAGCCACAGGCTTCCGTAGTGCATTGCAGGTACGCCACGCGCAGGAAGATATGGCGCCCCTCGCTGGTACGTATGCGCATCCGGCTCTGGCAGTGGGGACATACGAGTTTATAAGTACTCACTGCTGACTCCTTGCCGTGACACCGTTCCAAGCCGGAAGCAGCGCACACTGCGGCGATTTCGATAATTCATTCCTATTCCAATCTCCTGTAAGCTCAAAACAGTCAAGCCGAGGAAATTTCCCATGATGCGGCTGGAAATTTCTGACATTTAATTTCCCAAACGAGTAGTGCTCAATATTGCAAAGAGAGAGAATGCGTTTCGCGTATTTTTTGGCCGAACATTATATCAGCATGCCTTGGGATTACTCGTTATGAGTATTAATGGATTTGCAGCGGTACTGGCTCGCATGAAGCTCGTCACCCAGTCGGCTACCGACTCAGGGCTCTCGGCAGCGCTTGGCGTGAGCCCTCAAACCGTTAGCAGCTGGAAGGGCCGGGACAGTATCCCGTATGCAATATGCGTTGATCTGGCCAATAAACATGGCATTTCCCTCGATTGGTTGCTGGTTGGCGAGGGGCCCCGATTCCGCGCCCATAGTCATCAGGCCATGAGCCATAACGCCGACCCTGACTGGGAAACCCAACTGCTCGCCGAATTGCGCCTGCTCAGCCCTCAGGATCAACGCGCCATTGTCCTGGCCATTCAGGAAAAACAGCGCCTGCGGGAACTGGAGCAGCAGCTCGAAGAGATCAGCAGCCTGCTCTCGCAACTTCACAATCCGGCTTCATGAGCCGCGCAAACGCTGAATGATGTCGCGCAATTCCGCGCCGTCCAGCCAGATCATCACCTTGATCACGATCGGTATCACCACCACCGCACCGATGAAGGCGGCCTCCCCTCCCGACAGAAACGGCCCGATCGAGCGCATCAATGGCGTGAACAGATAACCTACTCCCGCCGACAACAGCAGGGACCCGATACGTTGCCAGGCTTTCAGGAAGCCCCGCGTACTTGCCACCAGCCAGGCACCGAGCAGCGCTCCGAACACCATGTCGCCCTCCACCGCCGGCAGGGATGCAGCAAGCCCCAGCCCGATGAACAGGCTGGACAGACTTGAGGTTGTAGGATCACTCATGGATAACACGCCTCAGCTCTCGTCGGATTGGTGCCGGAGGATGCCGTAGCGCAAGGCCTTGATCACGGCGGCTACCCGGGAATGAACCGATAGTTTGCGAAGTACGTTGCTGACATGAAAGTTCACCGTAGACTCCTTGCAGGCAAGGATCTGCGAAATTTCCCAAGATGTTTTCCCACAGGAACACCAATACAGAATCTCCTTCTCCCGACGGGTCAGGGTAGGCGGTGCCACGCCGGCAGCAGGCGTGGTAACAGCAGAAGCGGTTGACATCCATAGTCTCCTGTAAAGAGGCCCCGGGCTCGCCCGGGCCGGTTGACGATGGGCAAACGATACGGACCAGCCTTGCTGTAGGACCAGTCGTACAACCTGTAGCCAGCGAAGCTACAAATCACAGGAAGGAGTCACGCAAAAACGTCAGAAAGACGTGGTGATTTCAGAGCACGATCGTTCGTCTGACTTCACATTTCCTGTCAGAACAACCTCGTTGGAGCTGTAAGATGCCGTCACCGCTGTCCCTGCGCTCTTCTCTGTGCCTGCTGGGCCTGACCCTGGCCGGCAGTGCCGAGGCCCAGCAACCGGAGAGCATCAAACTGGAGAGTATCGAACTGGAGCAGGTACTCATCCAGGAGCAGGACCAGGATGACCTCCAGGTTGCTCGCGAACGCCTGGAACAGGTGCCCGGCGCTACCAACCTGATAGACATGAAGCGGGTCGAGCAAGGGCGCGTCGCCAGCAACCAGGATGTCCTCGCCTACCAGCCCGGGGTGTTCGCCCAGTCCGCCGGCAATGACGGTATTCGCCTGTCGATCCGCGGCTCGGGAATCAACCGGGCGCCAGGTGCCCACGGCTCCGGGACCTACGTCATGTTCGACGGCCTGCCCCTGACCGGCCCCGGTGGCACGCCCTACGAGCTGTTCGAGCCCCTGTGGCTCAATCGCGCGGAAGTCCTGCGCGGGGCCAATGGTTTCGACCGTGGCGCCCTGGCCCTGGGCGGTGCCATCAACTACCTGACCCATACCGGCTACGACGCCGCGCCCTTGCAATTGCGCTATGAAGCCGGCAGCCGCGGCTACCAGAAACGCCATATCAGTTCCGGCCAGGTGCTCGGCGACTTCGATTACTACGTGGCCCTGACCGACACCGGGTACGACGGCTACCAGGATCACAGCAGCGGCAGCGGCAAGGGCGTTGCGGCGAACTTCGGCTACCGCTTCAATCCCGATCTGGAGACACGCTTCTACCTGCGTTACCGGGAAACCGACAATGACCTGGCCGGGCGCCTGACCAAGGACCAGATCAAGCATCACCCGCGGGCCGCCAACCCGGCCTACCTGAGCCGCAACGACAGTCGGCCGCAACCCGGGTCCACGTGGCTGGCGAACAAGACCACCTTCTATCTCGACGACGATTCACAACTGGTCGCGGGCCTGGTCTGGCACGACTATCCGATGGATCTGCGCGAAGGACCGATGCGTCTGAAGGTGGCCTACGCCGATGTCAGCGGCACCCTGGACTATCAACGCCGACATACGCTGTTCGGCCATGACAGCAATACCACCGTGGGCTGGCGCACCACCAAGCATTTGCCCAACAGCGGCGCCTCGCAGTACTCGCGGGCGAACGACATCGTCGGCGCCAGGACCCGGGACTTTTCCTACCAGGGCTCGGATACCGTGCTGCATATCGGCAATGAACTGGAGCTGGTCCCCGACCTGTGGCTGAGCAGTGGCCTGGCAGCGATCTATACCCGCCGGGAAAGCGATGTGACCTACAGCAACGTCACTTCGGGGCCGGGGGGCAAGGTCAGCCTGCACGACTGGGACTACGCGCCGCGTATCGGCCTGCGCTATGACGCCAGCCCGAGCCTGCAGCTGTACGGCAACCTGAGCCGTTCGGTGGAACCGCCGCACCCGTGGTCGCTGATCTGGAGCGCACCTACGCAGTACCAACCCATCGAGCTAAAAAACCAGACCGCTACCACGCTCGAGCTGGGCGCCCGTGGCGACTCGGACCTGGGTCGCTGGGACCTGTCCTGGTATTACTCGGCCGTGCGCCATGAACTGCTGATGGTCGAAATCCAGGCCCCCATCCGCAGCGAAAGCAACGCCAGCCCGACCATCCACCAGGGTATCGAGGCCAGCCTTGACAGCACGCTATGGCAACGTGGCGATGTCGGCCGGCTGTCCCTGCGCCAGGCCTACACCCTCAACGACTTCCACTACCGCAACGACAAGGTCTTCGGCGACAACCGCCTGCCGGGCATCCCGATGCACTACTACCAGGGCGAACTGCGTTTCGACCTGCCCAGCGGTTTCTACGCCGGGATCAACACCACCATGGCCTCCAAGGTGCAGGTCGATTACGCCAACAGCTACGACGCCGATGCCTACGCGATTCTCGGCGCAACCTTCGGCTACAACGCACCGAAGCAGGACTGGCAGACCTGGCTCGACCTGCGCAACCTGACCAACCAGCGCTACGCGGCGATCGTCGTTCCGGGCTACAACGACAACGGCGCGGATGTGGCCAGGTCGGTGCCCGGCGAAGGCTTCGGGGTCTATGCCGGCGTGTCTTACACCTTCCACTGAGAGCGCCTGAAAACTCTGTGAGGTGGGTCAGGCAAAGCGTGGAATTGTCCACCATACTGGCTGGGTCGCGCTGACCGGGCCATGCCCGAGCGCCCCTATTCCAGGAGAAACGACGATGGCCATATTCGCGCCCGGGCAACTGCATATCGAACGACATGCGCTGACCCCGAAGGACGTCAGCTACAACCTGAAGATCAGCTACGAGGTCACCCAGGACCCGAAACAAGGCAAAGGCATCCAGTTCAGGATGCATGGCAGCATCCAGGACAGGAACGTGGACGAGACCTTCTGGTTACCCAAGGAGGACGCCTACAACTTCGCCCGCAACGTCACGCAGATCGCCGAGCGCTACGGGATTCCCAAGGAACTGAGCAGCATCGGCTCGCAGCACAAGCACTACGATCTGATGTTCGAAGACATACGCCAGAAGCTGAACATGCAGTCCGGCGATGCGGTGGACGTCCGCCATTTCGAATGACGCCCACCGCGAGGCACGCCCGGCCTGTCAAGGCGGCAACTGCACCTGCGGCCGGGTATTGGTGAAGATCCCCCAACTGGACACGAACAGCGCGGCGATCAACGGCCCGATGACGAAGCCGTTGAGCCCGAACACCGCCAGGCCGCCGAGGGTCGAGACCAGGATCAGGTAATCCGGCAGGCGCGTATCCTTGCCCACCAGCAGCGGGCGCAGCAGGTTATCCACCAGCCCGATCACGCAAACGCCGAAGGCGGTCAATACCACGCCCTGCCATACCGCTCCGCTGAACAGGAAATACACCGCCACCGGCGCCCAGACGATTCCCGCGCCCACCGCTGGCAGCAGCGACAGGAAGGCCATCAGCACGCCCCACAATAGCGGGCTCGGTACATCCAGCACCCAGAAGATCAGGCCGCCCAGGGCACCCTGGGCGATGGCCACCAGCAGGTTGCCCTTGACCGTGGCGCGTACCACCCGGTTGAACTTCAACTGCAGGCGGCGCTTCTGCTGCTCGGCCAGGGGGATCGCCATGCGGATCCGCCGCACCAGCTCCGCACCATCGCGCAGGAAGAAGAACAGCAGGTACAGCATCACACCGAGGCTAACCACCAGGTCGAAGGTGCCCTGGCCGAAGCTGTAGGCCTGGCTGGCGAAGAACTGGCTGCCCTCCATCGCGCCCTTGGCAACCTTGTCGCGCAGGCCGTCGAGGTCTCCGATGCCAAGGCGCTCCAGACCATGCTGGACGATGGGCGGCAGCACTTCCTTGAAGCGCTCGACATAACCGGCGATATCCAGTTCGCCGCTCTCGATGCGCTTGTAGATCATCCCGCCTTCCTGCACCAGCAGGCCGCTGACGACGATTACCGGCAAAACCACGATCAACAGGCACACGAGCAGGGTCAGCCCGGCGGCCAGGCTGCGTCGCTGGTTAAGGCGCAGCAGCAGGCGCCGCTGCATGGGCGCAAAGAGCACGCCAAGAATCACGGCCCAGAATATGGCCCCGTAGTACGGCAGGAGGATCCAGAAGAAGGCCACCGTGACCAGGACCAGCAACCCGATGAGGGTTCTTTTTTGCAATGCGGTTTCGCTCATGTCGGTCCTTAGATCAACACAACACTCATGGACTGAGCGCGGACCTTGTGGGAGCGGGTTTACCCGCGATTGCAGTGGTGGATTCACCGACGTAATCGCGGGTGAACCCGCTCCCACAGGATCCGCGTGATCATTAGTGCTCTGCGCCACGCAGAAAGTGCCGTTGCTCCAGATCAATAAATCGAAACCGCCCCTGCCGTAGCATCCGCGCCTTTTGCCCCGGTGCACCGACCATGACCAAGCCCGAACTGCTCGCCCCCGCCGGCACCCTGAAGAACATGCGCTACGCCTTTGCCTATGGCGCCGATGCCGTCTATGCCGGCCAGCCGCGCTACAGCCTGCGGGTGCGCAACAACGAGTTCGACCACGCCAACCTCGCCCTCGGCATCAAGGAAGCCCAGGCCCAGGGCAAACGGTTCTACGTGGTGGTCAACATCGCGCCGCACAACGCCAAGCTCAAGACCTTCCTCAAGGACCTGGAGCCGGTGATCGCCATGGCCCCGGATGCGCTGATCATGTCCGACCCGGGGCTGATCATGCTGGTGCGCGAGCATTTCCCGCAGATGCCGATCCACCTTTCGGTGCAGGCCAATACGGTGAACTGGGCCAGCGTGAAGTTCTGGAAGGGCCTGGGCCTGACCCGGGTGATCCTGTCGCGCGAGCTGTCCCTGGAAGAGATCGAGGAAATCCGCCAGCAGGTACCGGAGATGGAGCTGGAAGTCTTCGTCCATGGCGCACTGTGCATGGCCTATTCCGGGCGCTGCCTGCTGTCCGGCTACCTCAACCGCCGCGACGCCAACCAGGGCAGTTGCACCAACGCCTGTCGCTGGAAATATACCGCCAGCGAGGCCACCGAGAACGAAACCGGGGATATCGTCCGCGCCTTCGAACCGGAACCGACCCTCGGCCTCGGTGCCCCCACCGAGCAGGTTTTCCTGCTCCAGGAAAGCAATCGCCCGGACGAAGACATGCCGGCCTTCGAGGACGAGCACGGCACCTACATCATGAATGCCAAGGACCTGCGCGCCGTGCAGCATGTCGAGCGCCTGACGCGCATGGGCGTGCATTCGCTGAAGATCGAGGGACGCACCAAGTCGCATTTCTACTGCGCGCGCACCACCCAGGTGTACCGCCAGGCCATCGACGATGCGGTGGCCGGACGCGAATTCGACCGCTCGCTGATGCTCGACCTCGAATCCCTGGCCCAGCGCGGCTACACCGAAGGCTTCCTGCGCCGCCACGTGCATGACGAATACCAGAACTACCAGCGCGGCAACTCGGTGTCGGAGCGCCAGCAGTTCGTAGGCGAACTGACCGGTGAACGGGTCGACGGGCTGGCGCAAGTCCTGGTGAAGAACCGCTTCGCCCTGGGCGATCACCTGGAGCTGATGACCCCGGCTGGCAACTTCCACTTCGACCTGGCCGAACTGCGCGACCGCCACGGCAAACCGCTGCAGGTCGCCCCCGGCGACGGCCATGTGGTCTACCTGCCAGTACCCGAGCAGGCAGACCTGGCCTACGGCCTGCTGATGCGTGATGTCAACGGCTGACAGCGGCCTCACTCGGCAGCGGTTCGCCGATCGACTGCGTGCGGTACTGCGGATCGGCCTTGATCTGCGCTTCGGTGAAGGGTGTCGCGTGCCACTGACCAGCCGAGAACGCGCGGGTCTGGTCGCTGGCATGAGGCGAAGCGGCCTCGCTGGACTGCGAGAACACCAGCAGACCCTCGGCCTGCGGCCCCTTGTCGTCGAACGTCACCAGTTGCAGATAGCTGGTGCCGCTGACCACCCGGCGCTTGCCCGGCGCACCGTCGACGCTCTGGATCGCGTTGTACACGCCGAGATTGGCCGGGCCGCCGTGGATCGGCGTGCCGTCGGCGGCCTGCTGAATCTGGCCCCAGCGGGTCGCTTCGTCGGCACCGGCCACCCGCGCCGCCGAGGCCAGCGCTGCTTCGCGCAACATCTTCGCCACTGCGGCACGCTCCCAGGCCAGGCCACGCGGGGTGTGCATCGGATCGGCCGGATTGAATGCGACCCGCCAGAAGCCGCCTTTCTCCTGCAATGCCTGCATGATGATCTGGAAATGCACCAACCCAAGGCCGCTGTCCAGGCCGGCCCGGCCATCCCAAGTGGCGAGTGCGGCGCAGACCCGTTTCAGATCGGCCTCATCGCCCACGCCGGCACACCATGCCAAGATGTCCGGCAACAACACGTCGGCCAGGTAGACCTGGTCGTTCATCACCATTTTCTTCAGGTCCTCGGCCCCCAGCCGACCAGGCTGTTCCAGCCGGGTCAAGGCAAAACGCGCGCGCGGACCAAGGGGAATGCCGTCCCGACTGACCAGCGGCGAAAAACCGGTCAACGGCTGTGCCGGATTGACCAGCCAGGCGCTGTCGTTGGCATGCTGGACGAAATCCCCGCGGCTTAACTGCGGCTGCATCTGCGCCGGGAAGATCCCCGGCTGCACGGCACGGGCGTCGACCTTCCAGTCGCAGGCGCTGCGCGAGCCGTCGAGCACGATCATCTCGGCACCGGCCTTCGGGTCGCTGCAGCGGCCCAGCAGCTCGGCGTCAACGTAGGGCACCACCGACTGGTTGAGGTACAGGGTGCGGCCACCGGCATCGGTGGCCAGGGTGTTGACCCACGGAATACCCTGCAAACGCTGCACCGACGCCTGCAAGGCCGCGAGACTGTCGGCCTGGTTGAGCGCATGCCATTGCTGCAGCACCCGGGTGTTGCCGAGGTTGGCGTCCTGCACGCTGAAGGCCACGCCGGGCGTCCAGTCCAGGCGTCCCGGCCACCGCACCACCGGGCCGAAACGGGTGCTGAACAGTTCGTGGCTGATCTCGCGCAACTGCCCGTCCTCGCCCTTGACCGTGACCTTCAGCGTCTGCCGATCCATCGGCAACGAGCGGCCATCGAACAGGTAGCGGGTCGGATCCGCCGGATCGAGCTGCAGGCGATGCAGGGTGAAATGTCGCGAGGCGTCCACGGTGTGGGTCCAGGCCAGATGACGGTTGAAGCCGATATTCACCAGCGGCAGGCCAGGCAGCGCCGCGCCCATGACGTCGAGCTGGCCCGGGATGGTCAGGTGCATCTGGTAGAAGCGCATGCCGCCATTCCAGGGGAAATGCGGATTGGCCAGGAGCATGCCGTGCCCCGTGCGCGATCGCTCGCTGCCCAGGGCAATGGCATTGCTGCCGCGCTCAAGGGCGAAGCGGCGCTGGTTTTCCAGGGCGACGCGCAGATCCTTAGGGTCGAACCGGGCAACCGTGCCCGGCGGCGTGGCACCTGCCACTGCTTCGGCGAACTGGCCGACCCCGCCCTCCACCAGCAAGCGCCGAGTCAACCTGACCAGATCGAACGCAGTGATGGGGCGCAGCCACTCGGCTTGCTGGCATTCGGCGGGCAGGCCCTGTTCGCGACGCTCGGCCAGGGCACGGTTGAAGCCTTGGGCATAACCTTCCAGCAATGCCTGGATCGGCGCCGGCTGTGCTTGCCAGAACGCCGACACGGACTGCGGCGTATTCAGCCAGGTGAAGAACAGATCGCTGGAGAGATTGCGCCGCTGTTCAAGGGTCCGCTGCTGCGGCCCGAACCAGCGCGAACGCTGGCCGTTGACCGTGACGACCTCGTTGGCCAGCAGGCACAGGTTGTCCTGCCCGTAGGCATAGCCGATGCCATAGCCGAGGCCGCGCTCGTCACGGGCGAGAATGTGCGGCACACCGAAGGTGGTACGGCGGATTTCGGCGGAAACCGCCCCGGGATTGTCCCGGGCCTGGGCACACAGGCCGATACCGGCCAGCAGCAGGGCCAGGCAAAGCCTGGAGGAAGGGGGAATGGCGATCACGGGAACTCCTGCCGGAATCAGGCATAGCAAGGACATCCTGATAGAACGAAGTCCGGATGAAAAATTTACGGTAAAGGGGTGGCTGCTTCGTTACAGGTAGAAAGGCGGAATTTTTTTCCGCTCCAATTGCAGATTTGTCGCTCTCATTCGTCTTATAGGTTGGGAGCGTCATTTGAACGCAGGACAGACAGGCTCTGAAAAGGGAGTTTTTGCATGTACGACCAGCAACCGCAACCACCCCAGCCACTTCGCTTCAGACGCAGGACCAACGCCACGCTGCCGGCCAGGAACGAGGCAGCGGAAACCGAGGAACGTGCCGGCAACGAGCAGATCCGCGAGCTGCTGCGGGTATTCGGCCTGCGCACCAGCCTGATCCGCCTCAAGGTGATCGATGCCTTGCACACGGCCGATCGCGAAGGACGCGCCATTGGTGTGCGCGGCATCCACAGTCAATTGGAAAGGCTCGATATCCCGCTGTCGTTCCTGAGCGTTCGCGAGGTGCTCAAGCGCCTTTGCGTCGAAGGCGTGATCAGCATGGGCAGCGACAAATGCTACAGCCTCAACCCCCAGGCCCGCGCCGTTCTGGAGCAGGCCCCTTCGCGTTGAGCGACCGGCCGGCGTTGCGCCGGCCGCCCTGCTCTGCTCGGTCAGGGCTTGACCTTGCGCCGCAGAATGCCATTGATGACCACGAAAACCACGGCCAGGCCCATGGCGATGTACTGGAACATCTGCTCGGTGATCACCCCCTGCTTCTGCAGCCACGACAGGCCCAGCATGGCGGCCAGCAAGACCAGGGTCATCAGGATCGAGTATTTCAGGCGTTGCCCTTGAGTCATTGGAAAATCCTTGCAGCAGCGATGGTGAAGGCCGATGAGCGACCGGGCGCAATGATACATCGCAGCCTCGCTCCGGAGGATCTTTTCCCTGTTTTTTCCGCAGGCACCAGCTGAAACCATGCTCGGCTCCGGGCCCAGGCCCTTCCCCGCGAGCCTTCATATCATGTCCTTGCGCACCCTTCTCGGCAGCCTGGTGCTGTCTACCTGCCTCGGCGCCCAGGCGCTGGAAACCGAAAACCGCAGCGAAACCGAGCTGATCGCCCTGGCCAGCAGCCTGGCGCAGACTGCCGGCAGCAGCCAGTGGCAGTTGCTTTGGCAGCGCAGCCGCGAAGCCGGACACCTGACGCCAGGCAAGGCGGCGCATTTCGTCGTGTCCCAGCAACGCATCGACGAACTGACCCGGGCCACCCTGTCGCGTCCCGATTCGGCGAGTGCGCAAAACCTGACCCGCGTGCAATACCGGCGCGACTTCCAGCCGCTGGTGGTCGGCAAGCTAGGCGGCACACCCCTTAGCGCCCTGTGCCTGACGGTCGACTGGCGTACCTTCCCCGAGGGGACTCGCGGCGACCCCGGGCCATGGATGGGCCAGGTCAGCCTGCTGGTCAGCCAACCTTGCCCTTGAGTCAGCCTTGAGCAACCACGCGCCCCTCTATCCGAGGGGCGCGCGAAGGGGCAGGGGCTACAGGCTCATCAGCAGGTTTCTGCCTACTTGATGTAATCACGATACTTACAGTGCTTTGACTTCTTGGCTACCGCTCCTGACCTGCTTGCTACCTAGCGACCACTGCAAGGCTGGTCGAGAATCGATCCCACGCCACCTGGCCAGCCCAGTGCTCGCTACCCATCCTGCACAACGCTCAAGCCTCGCCTGGCCCAGACAGAGACCCTTTTGCTCACGCCAGAAAAACAAGGACGTCAACATGCAATCATGTGACCTGAAGCGAATCGATATCGAGCAGCTCCCTCAATCCCTGCAGATGCTGATCGAGTGCATCGGCATCGAACATGCCTACCGCCTGACCCATATCTACGGCGGCCGACCCAAGTACATACCCAAGCATCGCGAACGCACTTCGCTGGCCGAGATCCTCCCGGCCGACGCTCTGGAAGCCCTGATCAAGCGCTATGCCGGCATGGCCCTGGAAATTCCCAAGTGCGACCACTTCAACCGCCAGTTGCGCAACCAGCAGATCCAGGAGGAAAGCTCCAACGGCCTGTCGCGCAGCGTACTGGCCAATAAATATGGGCTGAGCCTGCGCCAGATCGGCAACATCCGTCGCCAGGAAGCGCACTCACGCTAGAAAACCACTGCGGGGCACACGTTCGTGCCCCGCAGTCACCGCGCACTTTCGCGCAAGCAAGAGAAGGAATTCTTGAATGTCCATCGATAGCAGCCTTATCGGCTCGGTAATCAACGCACTGCCCCTGGACCGGATGATTTCCGGCCCCCTGCAAGCCATGATCCAGGCCCAGGTCACCGCCAGCAAAAGCTACGCGGACTTCCTCCTGGGGGTCTGTGTCAAGGACGGCAAGGCGGTCTCGATCCAGTTCGACTATGACGAGGCCATCACCGACGAACAGGGTGTCTACAAAGGCACCATGTCGCGCAAGATGCAGATCCCGCTGCTGGCGGCGGTTGCCCACCCGAACATCGTGATCGAGGAAGGCACCATCGACTTCGAGCTGACCATCAGCCAGAGCGCCGAAGACACCAAGGAAACCGCCGGTTCCGCGGAGTTCGGCGCGTCCCTGGGCTGGGGCCCGTTCAAGCTCGAGGTCAAGGGCCAGGTCAGCCACAAGTCGGCACAGACCCGCAAGACAGACACCCGGGCCCGCTATGCCATCAGTACCCGCATCGCCCGCCAGGATCCACCGGAAGCGTTGATGCGGGTGATCGACTTCCTCACCGAGGCAGCGACCAAGCCGATCACCTTGCCCAACAGCGAGACCAGCAACCCGGACGCACCGCCGACCGACAACGCGCTGCCTGATCCGAAGACCCAGGCAGCGCCGCCTGCCTGATCAGCATCCTCCGAACACGCACCACCGCCCCGCCTAGTGCGGGGCAACCTTTCATCCAAGCCAAGGAATGCCGCCCGTGGACCAGACGCCCCCGAAGGAACCCATCGCCACCAGTGACCTCTGCGATATCACCCGCGGTCTGCAGGAGGCCGCTTCCGCCACCACCGGGCTGATCGCCCAGCAGTACATCAGGCTGTTCGACCAGTTTTTCGACTACGACAGCCAGCAACTGGGCGCGCCGATGAAGGCGAAGATGGTCGAAGTGGCAATGGATGACCGGCACACCCTGAAGATCCCGCTGATCACCCTGGTTGCACCACGCGGACTGGCGCTGGAGCGGATGCAGGTGGACCTCTCGGTGAGGATCCAGAATACCCGCCCTGCCCCTGGCCAATGCAGCGACTCCGCGCACCAGCGCTTCTTCGTCAAGGTCGGCCAGCAGAACCGCCGCCAGGGCGAGGCGCGCGATCCGGACGAGGTACAGATCCGCATGCAGTTCCAGGCCTGCGAGCCGCCCGAAGCGCTGAACCGGCTGATCGAGGAGTACACCAACCTGATCTCGCCGTTCCGCCAGTCCGCCCCTGCCGACGGCCCGCCAACCTCCAGCAACGAGTTCATAGACGCCGCCACCGTGCGCTGAGCTAGAAATCCCGCTTGTAGAACAGGTCCAGGGAGCTGGCCACGCCACTGGCCGCTTCCAGGTACAGGCGCTTGCTCAGCAAATACCGCAGAGCGATGGTATTGGCCGGCTCGAACACGCCCACGCCGTAGCGCAAGCTCAATTTCTCGGTCAGGTTGCCGCTGGCTACCACAGCGGTGCTCTGCCCGCTGCCTTCGGTATCCAGCTGGAAGTCCTCGATGCCGAGGCTCGATGCCAGGCTGCCGGTGATTCCCGCACTTCCCGCCAGGCCAAGCCCCAGCGCCGCTTGCGCCAGCATATTGTTGTCCTCGCCGGTAGTGCTCAGCGGACGCCCCAGCACCAGGTACGACAGCGCCTGTTCCTGGCTCATCGCCGGCTCCGAGAACACCGTGGTGGTAGGCTGCTCGGCGCTGCCGGTGAGGCGGATGCCGGCGATGATATCGTCGGTCTTGCGGATCGCTTCGATGTCCAGGTAGGGCTGGTCGATAGGGCCGGCGAACAGCAGCCGGGCGCGGCGGATGGTCAGGCGCTGGCCGTAGGCACGATAGCGACCGTCGGCCAGGCTCAGTTCGCCGCGGGTATCGAGGTTATCGCCGATATGCACCTGGCCGAGCAGGTTGGCGGTCAGGCCGAAGCCGCTGAAGGCCAGCTTGTCCTGGCCGACCTGCACGTCGATATCCATCGCCACCTGCATCGGCGCCTTGCCTTCCTCGGTCTGCTGGCCAACGATCACCGTGTCCTCCGACACCTTGACCGTCGACGGGGGCAGCTCGCGCACGGTAATCGTGCCCTTGGGTACCAGCACCTTGCCGCTGACCGCCAGACGCTCGCCCTGTAGGCTGATCTTCAGGTCCGGCGCCACTTCCAGCGCCGCATAGGGCTCGACGCTGACCGGCAGGCGCTGGCCTTGCAGGGCCAGGTTGACCCTCAACGCCTGGCCCCAGCCGATCTCGCCACCCAGGCGGCCCTGGCCCAGCTCGCCGCTTTTCCAGTCGCCATTCAATTGCACCTGCTCGCCGGCGATCTGCGCCCGTACGCTCAGGTCACGCAGGCTGAGCGGCAGCTCGGCCCCTGCTACCTCGCCCCCCGACAGCACCAGGTTGCCATTGACCAGCGGCGCCAGCAGCGTGCCGGAAATCCGTCCGCTGCCATTCAACTGCCCGGCCAGGCGCTCGACCATCGGCACGAAGGGCCGCGCCACCGCGAGGTCAAGGCCGCTGAGGCTGAAATCGCCAATCAACGGTTTGTTGCGCGCCAGCGGATCGATACGTGCATTCAGGCTCAGCTCACCCAGGCGACCGCCACGGAAGTCCAACCGGGTATCGACCCGACGTGGGCCAAGGGTGCTGTCCAGGCGCAGGGCCTGGTAAGGGAAATCGACCCACTGGCCCTTCTCGCGGATGCGCAGGGTGCCACCACTGGCATCCACCTGCACCGAACCTTTCGGGCCACTGGCCGGCAGGTCGAGATTGATATCGGCATTCAACCGGCCCTGCCAGGCGAAGTCCTTCGGCAGCCATTGCGCCAGGCTTTCCAGCGGGAATTCCTTGAGGTGATAGCGAATCCGCGGCTCCGGTGCCAGGCGCTGCGGATCGCCACACAGGCTGGCCGGCCCGGAGCGCCAGCAGTGGGCACCGAAATCGATCTGCCCGTTGGCCAGGCGCTGCAAGGTGGCCGGCGCCTGCAGGCGCCATTCCTGACCGCCGGCCTTGATTTCGCCCCTGGCCAGGCGTCCGCGCCAGTCGCCTTTTTTCTGGTCCAGTTGCCCGTCCAGGCCGAGGTCCAGCTTGAGTTGCGGACCATCGAGGGCAAGTTGCAACTGTTGCTGGCGGATATCGCCCTGGCCCTTGGCGGTCAGGGTACCCAGTGCCGTTTCGCCGGCGCGGATGCCGCTGGCATCGAGGTTGATCAGGGCTTTTTGTGCGCCATCGAGACGGGCGTCGAGATCGAGGGATTGCAGACGGTTTTCTGCCTGCGCCAGTTGCGTGCCTTGCAGTTTCAACTGACCTTGCGGCGCCTTGAGGGTGCCGGAGACATCCAGCCGCCCCTTGACCTGCCCTTGCAGTTGCGGCCAGAGCTGGCCGAGGCGCGGCAGGTTCAGGTCGATCTGCCCGGCGAGGCGCTGTTGCAGGCTGCCGCTGCCATTGATCCGGTTGTCGCCCAGGCGCACTTGCAGGGTGCCCAGGGTCCACTGCTCGCCCGCGCCTTCGGCCTTGAGCTGCAGCAGCGCAGGCTGGCCGCGCAGGCGGCCCTTGAGGTCGAGGTCAGCGTTCAGCGAGAGTTTTTCGTTCTTCAGCTCGCCCTTGCTGCGCAGCGGGCCGGCAAGCGTGCCGGGCATCTCCTTGAGCCAATAGGCCGGGTCGAGATTGGACAGATCCAAGGCCGCGTCCCAGGCCACGCCATCCGCGAAGGCCACGCTGACACTGCCGGCGGCCTTGCCCTGCCCCGCGTTCAGCACCAGTTGCGGCAGGCTGATGCGGCCAAGGTCGCCGTTGAACGGACTGCGCAGGGTGAAGGCGCCGGCCGGCCCGTCGAGCTCGCCACTGAAATCACCTTCATAGCTGCCATCGCGGTACTGCACCTGGGCCTTCAGGCGATGCAGCACTACTTGCGGCGCCTCGTCCAGCGGATAAAGGCGCAGCCAAGGGAAATCCTGCCAGTCGAGGGTGGCCGTGGCAGCGAGGGCGTTTTCCCAATTGGCCGTGGCGGTCAGGGCCAGGCGCTGCTCGGCGCTGGCGGTCAGGTCCAGCCCGGCCACTTCGGCGCCCTTGGCATCGACCCGGCCACGCAGGGCCAGGTTGATCGGGCCGTCCCGAGCGGCGAGATTGCCAGCGCCAACCAACTGGTAACCGGCCTTGAGATCACCATGGGCAGTCAGTTCCAGTTGCTGGAACAGCAAGGTGTCCGGCAGGCTGGCGGCAGCCTTGAAGTCCCTGGCGCTGAGATGGACCTGGGCCGGCAGGTTTTCCACCAAGGGTTGCAATTGGCCGCTCAGGCGGCCTTGCAGGTAGCCACTGCTGTCGGCCTGCAGGTCGAGGCTCTTCTGCAGATCGCCTTTGACCTGCAACGCCAGTTGCCAGGCCTGGCCATCTACCGCCGGCAACTGCAACTGGCCCTCGGCCTGCAATGGCCAGTCGCCGCTGGGTTGCAGCAGGCCTTGCAGGGTCAGGTGCAGGTCGTCGCGCTTGAGGTCGAGGCTGTCGATCTTCAGGCCTTCGCGGGTCCAGTGGGCGGCGAGGGTCAGGCCACTGAGTTGCTCGGCGCCGTCCAGCCGCAACACGCCGACCTGGACTTCGCCCAGCTCGATGGCCAGCGGCAGATCGAGGTCCGGCAGTTTCAGCGGACCGCTGTCCGGATCGGTTTCGGTGGGCGCGAAGGCCAGCTCGATCTGCGCGGCGTGCAGCTTGTCCACGCACAGAGTCCGGCGCAGCAGGCAGCCGGGCGTCCATTCAAGCAGCGGCGCGGTCAGTTCGACGCGGTCCTCACCGGACTGCCAGACCAGCTTTTCCGCCTGCCACAAACCGGCCAGACGCCCCTGGAAACCGTCCACCTGCAAGCCGGGCACCAGGCCCAGGGCCCAACGGCTGCCCGCTTGCGTACCCAGCACCAGGCCCAAGGCCAGGGTTATCAGAACCAACACTGCGAACAGGCTGATCGCACTCCATTTCGCTACCCGTTTCACAGCTCTGGTCCCATCGAGAAGTGCAGTCGAATCCCGCCGTCGTCGTCCAGCGCCTTGGCCAGGTCCAGACGCAGCGGCCCCACCGGGGAAATCCAGCGCACGCCGAAGCCGACGCCGGTCTTGAGGCTGGGGAGTTCGAGATTGTTGAAGGAGTTGCCCTGGTCGACGAAGGTCGCCACCCGCCACTTATCGGCGATCTGGTACTGGTATTCGGCACTGGCCGCGACCATGTAGCGACCGCCGATGCGATCGCCGTCGCTGTTGGTCGGCGACAGGGTCTGGTAATCGTAGCCGCGCACGCTCTGGTCGCCACCGGCGAAGAAGCGCAGGGATGGCGGTACGGATTTGTAACCGTTGGTGGCGCTGCCACCGAACTGGGCACGACCGAGGAAACGGTGCTTGTCCGCGAGGGTGGTCAGGCCCTTGACCAGCACCGTGCCGTTGAGCAGGTTGGTGTCGGACATCAGCCCTTCCTTGGCCACCCGCGCATCGAATTGCAGGCGGTAGCCGTTGTGCGGATCGATACGGTTGTCGCTGCGCAGGTAGCTGTAGCTGACGCCGGGCATCAGCAGCGTACTCAGCCCGGAATCGTCACCCAGGCGATATTCCTCGCGCTGCCATTTCAGCGACAGCACGCGCTGCCAGCCGCTGGGCAGCTTGCTGTGCCATTCCGGGCCGACGGTGAGCAATTTACTCAAGGTATCGGTGCCGGCGATCTCTTCATATTGATAGCCGCCGGCATAGCGCAGCTTGTCGGTCAGCGGCGGGTCGAGGGGCACGTCGTACCACAGGCCGATATTCTGCCGAGGAGCCGAAACCTCGCTTTCGATCCCGTAGCTGTGGCCTTGCGGGTTGACCCAGTGGCGAGTCCAGTTGGCCTTCACCCGCGGCCCGACGTCGGTCGAATAGCCAAGGCCGAGGCCCATGGTTCGCGGCTTGCGCGCCTGCACGTCGACGGCCACCGGGATACTCTGGCCTTGCGCCGCCGTGGGTGCGGCATCGACCCGCACGCCTTCGAAGTAACCACTGGATTGCAGGGCGTTGTTCAGTTCGGCGATCAACTCGGAGTCGTAGGGCGTGCCTTCCTTGAACGGCACCATGCGTTGCAGAAGGTCTTCATCGAAGGGCGAATCGCCGTCGAACGTCACCTTGCCCAGGCTATAGCGCGGGCCGCTATCGTAGACCAGTTCGATATCGGCGACCCCGGCAGCGGGGTCCACCGCCAGGCGATTGCTGGTGAAGTGGCCCTTGAAGAAGCCATAGCGCGAGGCCTGGTTCTGGATCAGGCGCTTGGCGTCCTCGTAGCTGCCATGATTGAGCACCGCGCCGCTGCGCAGCGCCTTGCTGTCGGGGATGCGAAAGGCCTTGAGCTGGCTGGCCGGGCCGTCGATGCGCACCTTGACGTTACGCAGGTGAATGGGTTCGCCGGGTTCGATGGTCAGGCGCAGGCGTGGCCCCTTGTCCTCGTCGCGAGGCGGCAGCACCTCGCTGTCGATCCGGGCCTGGTAGTAACCCAGGGCCTGGGCGGCCTTGCGCGCCTGCTCCTCGGCGCCACGACTGAAGCGCAGCAGCGCCTCTTCGTCACGCTCGCCGAGGCTTCCGATATAACCCTCGACATTGGCCTTGAGTGCGGTGTTGGCGGGCTTGATGCGAACGACCAGTTCGCTCTGTGCGGCGGCGAGGCTGCTGGCCAGGCACAGGATCAAACCCAGGGAAAAGCGTCCTGAATACGTCATGGGCACGGATGCTACCAGAGCCGGCTGACGGCTTGCATGTCGAAAGCCGTCCGGATCAGGCCGGAGCCAGGGCGATCCTTTGCGGAGCGGGATGGAAAAACACATGCTCGCGAATCGGCCCGACGGCCACTTCACCGATTTCCAGGTAGCCCTGGCGGCGGTAGAAATCCAGGTAGTGCTCGTTGCCGGTGTCGAGCACCACGCCGCGGGAACTCTCGTCTGCGGCGCACCAATCGTGCACCGCCGCCAGCAATTGTTCGCCATAGTGCCGGCCCTGGAACTGCGGATGGATACCCAGCAGCGGCAGGATATGTACGGCGTCGCCGGGCAGGCAGGCCAGCAAGGCCGCGCGGTATTCGAGGTAGCGGCGGGTACAGCGCACACCGGCCGACAGCATCATGCGCAGACGCCAGGCCCAGCTCTCGGTCACGCCGAGGCGGCGTACCGGCGGGGAGATCAGGGCGATACCGATCAGGCGGTCTTCCACCAGCAGGCCGAGGGCAGGCAGGTCCTGCAGGAAATGCTGGCGCACCCGCTCACGAACCAGGGCGCGCACGCGTTGCTCGAAACCCGGGCGCTCGGCTTCGAACAGGTAGGCGTAGGTGGGTTCGTGGCGGTAGGCGTGGTAGAGCAGAGAACGCGCTTCACGGCTGTAACCGCCGTCGAGCAGACGCACTTCGGCCGGCGCGGGGGTCGATTGGGGCATGGTCGCGGATCTCCTGATGGCAGTCGGGCATTGCTCTTTGAGGGGTGGGCTGCGCCAACGTTCCTTCCTGATGGGGTTGGAGTATAGGAGGGAATCACAAGGTGCTCAGGGACGGAGTCGGGTGTGATAACGATGCTCTTCCAGTGCCCTCGAGGCTGGCCCCTGCCGCCCGACTCAGCTAGCATCCTGCCTTTTCCCCAGGATTGCCCTTCCATGAAGATCGTCTCGTTCAACATCAACGGCCTGCGCGCCCGGCCCCATCAGTTGGCGGCGTTGATCGACAAGCACCAGCCGGATGTGATCGGCCTGCAGGAAACCAAGGTCTCCGACGATCAGTTCCCGCTCGCCGAGGTGCAGGCCCTCGGTTACCACGTGCATTACCACGGCCAGAAAGGCCATTACGGCGTCGCCCTGCTCTCGCGCCAGGCGCCGCTGAGCCTGGTCAAGGGTTTCTCCACCGATGAAGAAGATGCCCAGCGCCGCTTCATCTGGGGCACCTTCGCCGATGACCAGGGCAACCCGGTGACCATCATGAACGGTTACTTCCCCCAGGGCGAAAGCCGCGACCACCCCACCAAGTTCCCGGCCAAGCAGCGTTTCTATGCCGACCTGCAGAACCTGCTGGAAAGCGAGTTCAGGAACGACCAGCCGCTGATCGTGATGGGCGACGTGAATATCTCCCCGGAGGATTGCGACATCGGCATCGGCCCGGACAACGCCAAGCGCTGGTTGAAGACCGGCAAATGCAGCTTCCTGCCGGAAGAGCGCGAGTGGATGGCCAGGCTCAAGGGCTGGGGCCTGACCGACAGCTTCCGCCACCTGCATCCGGAAGTGGTCGATCAGTTCAGCTGGTTCGACTATCGCAGCCGGGGCTTCGAGGATGAACCGAAACGCGGGCTGCGCATCGATCTGATCCTCACCTCCGATGCGCTGTTGCCGCGGGTCAAGGCGGCGGGTGTGGACTATGAACTGCGCGGGATGGAAAAGCCGTCCGACCATGCGCCGATCTGGCTTGAATTGAGCTGACAACACGGTTCGAATGTGGGAGCGGGTTTACCCGCGATTACGGTAGTGAATTCACCGACGCTATCGCGGGTGAACCCGCTCCCACAGAGTCCGAGTCTTACTTTAGAAGTATTCTCTAGCGTGACAGCGCAGCCTGAAAGGCCGGGCCGGCTCCACAAGGTCCCACGCCACAGCCGTCATTTTTATTTCATCTTCCTGTCTTAATCTGCCGCCACCTTCGTCCCTTCGAGAGTGCCTTCCGGCAATGATCCGCGCCTGCGCCCTGCTCCTCGCCCTGCTCGCACCCCTGGCAGTTGCCGATACCCTGCGCATCCAGGGTTCCAACACCATCGGCGCAGCCCTGGCCCCGGCACTGGTGCGCGGACTCCTGGAGAGCCAGGGCATCAGCGATATCCGCACGGAGCCCGGCGCCCGGGCCAATGAAGTGCGCATCAGCGCCGGCGATATCCAAGTGGACATCGCCGCCCACGGCACCAGCACCGGTTTCGCCGCACTCAAGGCCGGCAGCGCCGACCTGGCGGCTGCCTCGCGCCCGATCAAGGACAGCGAGCAGGCCGAACTCCAGGCCCTGGGCAACCTGACCAGTGCCGAAGCCGAGCAGGTCATCGGCCTCGACGGCGTCGCGGTGCTGGTCCACCCTGACAACCCTCTGCCGCAACTGACCATCGAGCAACTGGCGAAGATCTTTTCCGGGCAGATCACCACCTGGGAAGCACTCGGCGTCGGCGGCGGACCGATCCGCCTGTATGCCCGTGACGACCGCTCCGGCACCTGGGAAACCTTCAAGAGCCTGGTACTCGATCCGCACCAGCAGGTCCTGGCCGTTAATACCCGGCGCTTCGAATCCGGCGAAGAACTCAGCGAAGCCGTGCGCAACGACCGCCATGCCATCGGTTTCAGCAGCCTGAGCACGGTGCACGGCGCGCGGGTCCTGGCGGTCGCCGACGGTGCCTCGCGGGCGATGCTGCCGAGTCCGGAACAGATCGCCAGCGAGGATTACCCGCTGACGCGTCGCCTGTACTTCTACCTGCCGCCGGCACAGCACAATCCCCTCGCCCGTGCCCTGCTGGCGTTCAGCCAAAGCCCGCAGGGCCAGGCCATCGTCGCCAGCAACGGTTTTATCGACCAGCGCGTGCGCACTATCGACGAACAGCCCCAGGCGGACATGCCGCCGAGCTACCGCCGCCTGTCCAGCGAAGCCAGGCGGCTGTCGGTCAACTTCCGCTTCCAGGAAGGCAGCGCGACGCTCGACAACAAGGCCCTGCGCGACATCCAGCGGCTGGCCGAGTACCTCAAGCAGAACCGCAAGCTGGACAACAAGGTGGTGCTGGTGGGCTTCGGCGATGCCAAGGATGACGCCCGTCGCGCCGACCTGCTGTCGCGTCTGCGCGCAATGGCGGTGCGCCGCGAACTGGTCAGGGCCGGCGTGACCCTGCGCGATGTCATCGGCCTCGGCGCCGAGCTGCCGGTGGCGGCCAATACCGACACCCAGGGCCGGATCCGCAATCGCCGTGTCGAAGCCTGGGTTTACTGAAGGAGGTTTCGCTCATCCTTGTAAGACCTTGTAACGCTCTCACCCGGCCCCGCGCCTGTCGCCGACTAGGCTGAAACATGTGACGCCGGGCCCCTCTGACGGTCATTCGACCGCCATGTCGGAGTCACTTCCACGACATAGGGAGGGGCTCATGACAGCTCTGCATGATTTCATCAATGCCGAATTCCTCGGCACCAGCGGCCTGCTTTGGCTGGCCTTCGTCGTTATCGTCGTCGCCCTGCTGGTCCTCGACCTCGGGGTGCTGCACCGCGACCAGCGCGAAATCGAGATGCGCGAGAGCCTGCTGCTCTACGCCGGTTACTTCAGTGTCGGGCTGATGTTCGGTGGCTGGATCTGGTACGAACTCGGCGCCCAGAGCGCTTTGGAGTTCTACACCGGCTTGCTGGTGGAACAGTCGCTGTCGATGGACAACGTCTTCGTCATGGCGATGATCTTCGGCTACTTCGGCATTCCCCGACGCTACCAGCACCGCGTGCTGTTCTGGGGGATTCTCGGGGTGGTGGTGTTGCGGGCGATCATGATCGGCGTCGGCAGCGCCCTGGTGAAGGAGTTCGACTGGATTCTCTACGTGTTCGGTGCCTTCCTGCTGATCACCGGGGTGAAGATGCTGTTCAGCCGCGAGGATTCGCATCCGGACCTGGCCAATAATCCGATGATCAGGTTCATCAAGAAACATGTGCGGGTTACCGACCGCCTGCATGACGCGCACTTCTTCGTGCGCCTGACGCCGCCGGGCGGGTCGAAGGCGATTCTCTACGCCACGCCGCTGTTCCTGGCCCTGGTGCTGATCGAACTGGCCGACCTGGTGTTCGCCGTGGACAGCGTGCCGGCGATCTTCTCCATCACCCAGGACCCGTTCATCGTCTACACCTCGAACATCTTCGCCATTCTGGGCCTGCGGGCGCTGTACTTTGCCCTGGCGGCGCTGATGCACCGGTTCGTCTACCTGAAGTACGCGCTGGCGCTGGTGCTGATCTTCATCGGCGGGAAGATCTTCCTGCATGGGTTCATCGGCAAGATCCCGGCGCTGGTGTCGCTGGGGGTGACCTTCGGCTTGCTGGCGGGAGGGGTGGTGTTGTCGCTGTTCAAGACCCGGGATGAGAAATCACCCCAAAAAGAAGGCTGATCACCGTATTCTGTGGGAGCGGGTTCACCCGCGATGACGTCGGTGAGTTCACCATCGCAATCGCGGGTGAACCCGCTCCCACAGGGTTCACTGCCATCCTTGAAATCAGTGGCCGCTACGCAGCATCTCCTTCGGCACATACTTGCCGATCTCGTACTTGCCGATCGCCGCACGGTGCACTTCATCCGGGCCGTCGGCCAGGCGCAGGGTGCGCTGCATCGCGTACATGTAGGCCAGCGGGAAGTCCCCGGAAACCCCGGCGCCACCATGGATCTGGATCGCCCGGTCGATCACCCTCAGCGCCACGTTCGGCGCCACCACCTTGATCTGCGCGATTTCGCTGCGGGCAACCTTGTTGCCTGCAGTGTCCATCATGTACGCCGCCTTCAGGGTCAGCAGGCGGGCCATGTCGATTTCCATGCGCGAGTCGGCGATCTTGTCGACGTTACCGCCCAGCCGCGCCAGCGGACGACCGAAGGCGGTACGCGCCACCGAGCGCTTGCACATCAGTTCAAGGGCCCGTTCGGCCATGCCGATGGAGCGCATGCAGTGGTGGATACGGCCAGGACCGAGGCGTCCCTGGGCAATCTCGAAACCACGGCCCTCGCCGAGGATCACGTTCTCGTACGGTACCCGCACGTTCTCGAACAACACTTCGGCATGGCCATGGGGCGCGTCGTCATAACCGAATACCGGCAGCGGGCGAACGATCTTCACCCCTGGCGCATCGGTGGGCACGAGGATCATCGAATGCTGTTGGTGACGCGGGTTGTCCGGATTGCTCAGGCCCATGAAGATCATTACCTTGCAGCGCGGATCGCAGGCACCGGAGGTCCACCATTTGCGCCCGTTGATCACCCACTCGTCACCCTGGCGCTCGGCGCGGGCGGCCATGTTGGTCGCGTCGGACGAGGCTACGTCCGGCTCGGTCATGGCGAAGGCGGAACGGATCTCGCCACGCAGCAGCGGTTCCAGCCATTGGCGCTTCTGCTCCTCGCTGCCGTAGCGCACCAGCACTTCCATATTGCCGGTATCCGGCGCCGAGCAGTTGAACGGCTCCGGCCCCAGCAGCGAACGGCCCATGATCTCGGCCAACGGCGCATATTCCAGGTTGGTCAGGCCGGCGCCCAGCTCCGACTCGGGCAGGAACAGGTTCCACAGGCCCTCGGCCTTGGCCTTGTTCTTCAGCTCTTCCATGATCGCCGTCGGTTGCCAGCGATCACCCTCGGCGACCTGGCGCTCGAACACCGCTTCGGCGGGATAGACATAGGCATCCATGAACGCCGTGACGCGCTCGCGCAGGGCCTGGACCTTGGGTGTGTAGGCGAAATCCATCAGCAGTACCTTCTTCGGGAAAGGGATCTGCAACGGATGCTAGAACACCGGTCACAATCCACCTAGTCTATTTTCGGCGTGTATAAACATTCATAACCGATATATGATCGGCCGATAACACCAACAAGAGCAGTGCCCATGAACCTGAACAAGGTCGACCTGAATCTGTTCATCGTTTTCGATGCGATCTACACCGAAGCCAACCTGACCCGTGCCGGACAGATCGTCGGCATTACCCAGCCCGCGGTGTCCAACGCCCTGGCCCGGCTGCGCGAAACCTTCAACGATCCGCTGTTCGTGCGTACTGCCCAGGGCATGGTGCCGACGCCGATGGCGCAGAACATCATCGGCCCGGTGCGCAACGCCCTGTCGCTGTTGCGCGTATCGGTGCAGGAAAGCCGGATCTTCAACCCGTTGCAGGCCAACAAGACGTTCCGCATCAGCATGACCGACCTCACCGAGGCGGTGGTGCTGCCGCCGCTGTTCCAGCGCCTGCGCCGCCTGGCGCCGGCAGTGGTGATCGAAAGCTTCCTGTGCAAGCGCCGCGAGACCACCAAGGAGCTGGCCGCCGGGCGCCTGGACTTCGCCGTGGATGCGCCGCTCAACACCGACCCGCAGGTGCGCCACGTCAAGCTGATGCAGGACCAGTACGTCTGCGCGCTGCGCCAGGGGCATCCGATGGCGAAGGAGCGGATCAGCCTCGACGAGTACATGGGCATGACCCATATCCATATCTCCAGCCGCCGCAACGGTCTGGGTTACGTGGACCTGGCACTGGGCAAGATGGGCCTGCAACGGCGCATCGCCCTGCGCTCGCAGCATTACCTGATGGCCTCCCAGGTGCTGCAGCAGACCGATATGGTGATGACCGTGCCGGAGCGTTTCGCCCGGCGTCATCAACTGAACTACGTACGCTTGCCGGTGAACGACGTGCCGCCACTGGAAACCCATCTGTACTGGCATGAAAGCACCGACCAGGACCCAGCCAACCGCTGGATGCGCGAGCAGATGATCGAGTTGTGCCAGGCGGTGGTGGCGCAGGATGAGCGGGAGGCGAAGCAGTAGGCGGGAAGGCAATCGCGGGACCGGTCAGGGGCAGGGAGTGCGTGGTTCCCTGCCCTGAACAGGCTCCGCGATTGTGTTTTTACTCACAAGTGTGGTGACCTCGAGGGCCTCATCGCTGGCAACGCCAGCTCCCACAGAGTCGGCGTCGTACTCAGGCCCACCGGTCGACACACGACCTTGTGGGAGCTGGCGTTGCCAGCGATGAGGCCCTAAAGCTCACCACAAAATCAGAAGGTCATTTCCTTCACATCGTCGGCCACGATCAGCTTGCCCGCGGTCTTCTCGATGATCTCCTCGACACTTACCCCAGGCGCCGTCTCCTTGAGGATGAAGGCGCCATTGTCGATTTCCAGGTAGGCCAGGTCGGTCAGCACCTTGCGGATGCAGCCGGCGCCGGTCAGCGGCAGGCTGCAGCGTGGCAGCAGCTTGGATTCGCCGTCCTTGGACGCATGGGTCATGGTGACGATGATGTTCTCGGCACCGGCCACCAGGTCCATCGCCCCGCCCATGCCCTTGACCAGCTTGCCGGGGATCATCCAGGAGGCGATGTTGCCTTCCACGTCCACTTCGAAGGCGCCGAGCACGGTGAGATCGACATGCCCGCCGCGGATCATGGCGAAGGATTCGGCCGAGTTGAAGATCGACGCGCCACGGCGGGCGGTCACGGTCTGCTTGCCGGCGTTGATCATGTCGGCATCGAGCTGGCCTTCGGTGGGGAATTCGCCCATGCCCAGCAGGCCGTTTTCCGATTGCAGCATCACGTCCATATCGGCGGGGACGTAGTTGGCCACCAGTGTCGGAATGCCGATGCCGAGGTTGACGTAGTAGCCGTCCTTGAGTTCGCGGGCGACGCGCTGGGCCATTTGTTCGCGGGTAAGTGCCATGGTCAGGATCTCTTCGTTGTTCTGGGGACGGGTCAGGCTTTGACGGTGCGCTTTTCGATGCGCTTCTCGAAAGTGCCGACGATGACCCGGTCGACATAGATGCCCGGGGTGTGGATCTCGCTTGGCAGCAGCACGCCCGGTTCGACGATCTCCTCGACCTCGACCACGGTGATCCGGCCGGCGGTGGCGGCCAGCGGGTTGAAGTTCTGTGCGGTGTTGCGGTACACCACGTTGCCGTAGTGGTCGGCCTTCCAGCCCTTGACGATGGCGAAGTCGCCGGTGATGGCTTCTTCGAGGATGTAATGGCGCCCGTTGAACTGGCGCACTTCCTTGCCTTCGGCGACCGGGGTGCCGTAGCCGGTGGCGGTGTAGAAGGCCGGGATCCCGGCGCCACCGGCGCGCATCTTCTCGGCCAGCGTGCCTTGCGGGGTGAGTTCCACTTCCAGTTCGCCACTAAGCAACTGGCGTTCGAACTCAGCGTTCTCGCCTACATAGGAGGCGATCATCTTGCGGATCTGGCGGTCTTCCAGGAGTACGCCGAGGCCGAAGCCATCGACGCCACAGTTGTTGGAGACCACGGTCAGGCCGGTGACACCGCGGCGCTTGATCTCGGCAATGAGGTTCTCGGGAATGCCGCAGAGGCCGAAACCGCCGGCCAGTACCGTCATGTCGTCGGTCAGGCCTTCGAGGGCCTGTTCATAGGTTGCTACGCGCTTGTCCAGTCCGGCCATGTGATCCGCCTTGTTGTCGTTGTAGGGCTGGACGGATCTTCCTCCCTGCAGACTGATTTGTTAATTTTGTTTTTCTCATTGATTGATTTGGATTTCAAAACAATTCCATGAACCTCAAGCAATTGCGCGCCTTCGTCGCGGTCGCCACCTACCAGAGCTTCGCCCAGGCCGGTGAGCACCTGCATCTATCGCAGCCTGCCCTGAGCCTGACCATCAAGGGTCTGGAAGAGCAACTCGGCGGCGCCCTGCTCAGCCGTACCACGCGCAGTGTCAGCCTGACGCCGGAGGGCGAAGTGCTGCTGCCTCTGGCCCGGCGCCTGCTGGCGGACTGGGACAACACCGAGGAAGTGCTGCGCCAGCATTTCACCTTGCAGCTGGGGCGGGTCTCGGTCGCGGCGATGCCGGCCTTTGCCGGCAACCTGCTGCCGCCGGTGCTCAAGCTATTTCGCCAGCGCTATCCGCGGGTGAACGTCACGGTGCATGACGTGATCAATGAACAGGTACTGGAACTGGTCCGGCATCGGCGAGTGGAGCTGGGCATCGGTTTCGAACCGGAATCCAGCGAGCCGCTGCTGTTCCGGCCGTTGTACCTGGACCGTTTCGTCGCCGTGGTGCCGAAAGACTCGCCGCTGGCAGGGCAGGCCCAAGTGAGCTGGACGGAGTTGCTGCGCGAGGATTTCATTGCCCTGCAGCGGCCGTCGGCGGTGCGCCTGTTGCTGGAACGGCATGTGGCGGCGGATCACGGCAAGCTGGCGGTGGCGTTCGAAAGTCACCAGTTGTCTACCATTGGCCGGATGGTCGCCAACGGACTGGGGGTCAGTGCCGTGCCGGCGCTGTGCATCGGCCAGATGCGTGAGCTGGGAGCGCAGTGCGTGGCGCTGGTGGAGCCGGTGGTGGAGCGCAGGATCGGCGTGACGATGCTGGCGGATCATAAATTGTCGGCAGCGGCGCAGGCGGTTCTGGATGTGTTGGAGGCAGAAGTGACTGCGCCGGTTCTGACTTGAGAACACGGACCCTGTGGGAGCGGGTTCACCCGCGATTGCGGTAGTGAATTCACTGTTGCAATCGCGGGTGAACCCGCTCCCACAGGGTCCGCACAAGGCTGAGAGACAGGAGAGACTTCAAATATGAGAACGACAACACTCGGCAACCACCAGGTCCCGGTCATCGGCCAGGGCACCTGGTACATGGGTGAAGACCCGGGCCAGCGCCGGCGTGAGGTCGCCGCCCTGCAGCAAGGCATCGACCTTGGCCTGACGCTGATCGATACGGCGGAGATGTACGCCGAAGGCGGCGCCGAGGAAGTGGTCGGCGAAGCCCTGGCCGGGCGCCGGGACCAGGTCTTCCTGGTCAGCAAGGTCTATCCGCACAACGCCAGCCGCCAAGGGGCCATTGCCGCCTGCGAGCGCAGCCTGCAACGCCTGGCCACCGACCATATCGACCTGTACCTGCTGCACTGGCGCGGCCAGTACCCGCTGGAAGAAACCGTGGAGGCCTTCGAGCGCCTGCGCGAAGCGGGCAAGATCGGGCGCTGGGGAGTGTCCAACTTCGATAGCGACGATATGCGCGAGCTGGACAATCCGGCCTGCGCTACCGACCAGGTGCTGTACAACCCGGAGCAACGCGGCATCGAGTTCGACCTGCTGCCCTGGTGCCGCGAACACCAGGTACCGGTCATGGCCTACTGCCCGCTGGCCCAGGCCGGGCGCCTGCTGCGCCATCCGGTCCTGGCGCAGGTCGCCGAACGCCACGGCGTCACACCCGCCCAGGTCAGCCTGGCCTGGGTCACCCGCAATGACGGGGTGATCGCGATCCCCAAGGCGGTGGAGCCACGCCATGTACAGCTCAATGCGGCGGCAGGCCGGTTGGTCCTCGATGCCGAGGACCTGCAAGCCATCGACCAGGCCTTCCCTGCACCGACCCGCAAGCAACGCCTGGCGGTGGTCTGACCCTCAGTGAAAGTCCCGGCTACGCACATCCAGCCCGCTCAATAGCGGGCTGAGATCTTCCAGGCGCCGGGCGATCAGATGGCGTACGCCATCGGCGAACTCCAGCTTGCCGCGTACCTGCATCAGTTGTGCACCTACCAGCACCCGTCGCTGGCGCTCGGCCAGATCGCGCCAGACCACCACGTTGAGCATGCCGAACTCGTCTTCCAGGGTAACGAAGGTCACCCCGCTGGCGGTCTGCGGGCGCTGCCGGCCGACTACCAGCCCGGCCACGCTGATGCTGTCGCCATGCGCCACATCGTCCAGCGCCCGCGAATTGCGACAGCCCAGGGCGGTGAGACGACGGCGCAGCAGGCTCAGGGGATGCGGGCCAAGGGTGGTGCCGATGCTGTTGTAGTCGGCGAACAGGTCCTCGCCCACGCTGGGCGCGGGCAACGCCACCGCGATTTCCGGAGTCGGCTCGATGCCGGCGAACAAGGGCAGTTGCGCCTGCACCGCGGCCACTTCCCAGCGCGCCTGGTAACGGTGCCCCGCCAGCGCAGCGAGCGCACCGGCATCGGCCAGCAGGTCGCGGGCGCGGTTGTCGAGCCCGGCGCGCAGACACAGGTCACCGACATCGCGGAACGCCTGTACTTCCCGCACCCGGGCCAGACGCCGGGCATCCTCTTCGCGAAAACCGCGCACCTGGCGCAGGCCGATACGCAGGGCCAGCGCGCCGCCCTGCCCCGGTTCCAGGCTGCAATCCCAGTGGCTGTGCCGGACATCCACCGGGCGGATCTCGATGGCATGCCTGCGCGCGTCCTGGAGGATCTGGTCCGGACTGTAGAAACCCATGGGCCAGCTGTTGATCAGGGCGCAGGCGAAGATCGCCGGCTCATGGCACTTGAGCCAGCAACTGGCGTAGGTCAGCAGGGCGAAACTGGCGGCATGGGACTCGGGAAAGCCGTAGCTGCCGAAGCCCTTGATCTGCTCGAAGATGCGTTCGGCGAACGCCAGGTCGTAGCCGTTGCGCAACATGCCCTCGGTGAGGCGAATGCGATGTGGCTCGAGCCCGCCATGACGCTTCCAGGCCGCCATGGAGCGACGCAACTCGTCGGCTTCGCCGGGGGTGAAGTCGGCGGCGACGATGGCCAGGGACATGACCTGCTCCTGGAACAGCGGTACGCCGAGGGTGCGTTCGAAGACCGCCTTGAGCTTTTCCGAGGGATAGACCACCTCTTCCTGATTGTTTCGCCGACGCAGGTAGGGATGCACCATGTCCCCCTGGATCGGCCCCGGCCGCACGATCGCCACCTGGATCACCAGGTCGTAGAACTTCTGCGGCCTGAGCCTCGGCAGCATGGCCATCTGCGCCCGCGACTCGATCTGGAACACGCCGATGGTGTCGGCGCGGCTGATCATGTCGTAGGTGGGGCGGTCGTCCGCCGGGATTGCGGCGATGCTCAGGCGCTTGCCGCGATGCACCTCGTAGAGATCGAAGCAGCGGCGCAAGGCGCTGAGCATGCCCAGCGCCAGTACATCGACCTTGAGCAGGCCCATCATGTCGAGGTCGTCCTTGTCCCACTGGATCACCGTGCGCTCTTCCATCGCAGCGTTCTCCACCGGCACCAGGGTATCCAGCGGCTGCTCGCTGATAACGAAGCCGCCGGGGTGCTGGGACAGGTGCCGGGGGAAGCCCATCAGTTCGCCGGTCAGGGTCAGGACCCGGTGCAGCAGCGGGCTGTCCGGGTCGAAGCCGGCTTCCACCAGGCGCTCGGGCGACGGCACCCGGTCGCTCCAGCGCCCGCAGCAGTCGGACAAGGCGCCCAACTGGTCCGGCGGCAGGCCCAGCACCCGGCCGATATCGCGTATCGCGCCGGAGGCATGGTAAGTGCTGACCACCGCCGTCAGGGCGGCGCGATGGCGACCGTAACGCCTGAACACGTATTGCAGGACTTCCTCGCGGCGGTCGTGCTCGAAGTCCACATCGATATCCGGCGGCTCCTTGCGTTCACGGGACAGGAAGCGTTCGAACAGCAGGCTGGTCTGGCTCGGGTCCAGCTCGGTGATGCCGAGGACGAAACACACCACCGAATTGGCCGCCGAGCCACGGCCCTGGCACAGGATGCCCTGCTCGCGGGCGAAGCGGACGATGTCATGGACGGTGAGGAAGTAGGACTCGTATTCAAGGTCGGTGATCAGTTGCAGTTCGTGTTCCAGTGCTTGGCGATTCTTGTCGCTGATGCCCGCCGGCCAGCGCGTGGGGATTCCTCGCTCGCAGAGGTCGCGCAGCCAGGCGCTGGCGGTGTAGCCCTGGGGCACGATTTCGTGGGGGTACTGGTAGTTGATGTCGCGCTTGAGTTCGAAGTGACAGCGTGCGGCGATCCGCGTGGTTTCCTCCAGCAAGGCCGGTGGATACAGCGCGGCCAGTTGTTCGACCGCACGCAGATGGCGCTCGCCATTGGCGAACAGGCGGTGCCCGGCCTCGGCAACGGTGGTGTGATGGCGGATGGCGGTCATGCAGTCCTGCAAGGCTCGTCGCCCCCGGCTGTGCATATGCACGTCGCCGCAGGCCAGCGGACGGATATCCAGCTCACGGGCCAGGGCCAGCAAGTCCTGCAGGCGCTGGCGGTCGTCATGGCCATGGTGCAGGTGCACGGCCAGCCACAGGCGCTCGCCGAAAATCTCGCGCAGCCAGCGGCCCGGGGCCGGGTCGTCCGTAGTATCCGCAACCCAGAGCGCCAGCAGGCCGTCCATGGGTTGTTCGAAGTCTTCGCGCAGAACCCGGTAGCTGCCCTTTTCCGTACGCCGCCGGGCCTGGGTGATCAAGCCGCACAGACGCTGGTAACCCGTCGGGTTTTCCACCAGCAGCACCAGCTTCGGGCCGTCTTCCACGCGCATCTCGCTGCCGACGATCAGCGGCAGTTCGACCTTTCTCGCCGCATCCCAGGCCCGGACGATCCCGGCCAGGGTGCATTCGTCGGTGATCGCCAGGGCCTTGTAGCCCTGCTGTTTCGCTCGCCCGAACAGCTCCATCGCACTCGATGCCCCGCGCTGGAAACTGAAGTTCGACAGGCAATGCAGCTCGGCATAACCACTCATGCGAACCAGCCTTGCAGCCACAGCGGGCTGTCGCGGCTTTCGCCCAACTGGCGATAAGCCCAGCCGCGCTGGCCGGCGGCGGTCTCCACCAGGTAATAGTCACGGCGCACATCGCCGCCATCCCACCAGCCGGACTCGATGCGCTCCGGCCCGGCCAGCAGGCGCAGGCCGTTCAGCGGCAGGGATCGCGGCGCTTCCAGCAACCAGCCGGGACGCGGTGCCGGGCCAGGAGCGCAGGCAGCCGGCAGATCAGCACTGCGCCAGGCATATTCCGGACGGTGATCGGCCACCACACCCACGGTACGCACCGCATCATCGCCGAGACGGGCCCGCAGGCGTTCGCGCAACTGCTCCCAACCCTGTTGCTGCTGGGCCCTGGCCGAGAACAATTCGCCGGCCAGGGGCACGAAGGCCGGCAGTTCCTCGGCACTCAAGCGCAGGTTGCGCACCGCAGCGCGCAGGGTCAGTTGCTCCAGGCGGCCGCGGGCCAGCTCCAGCAGGCGCCCGGCGTCGCGTTCGGCCGCCAGCAGGCCGACCTGCAGCCGCGTGTCGGCGCCCTCGGCATGTTCCAGGAACAGGTCGAAGCGCTGCACCCCGGCATCGCGCCCGGCAAGAAAGGCGGCCAGGTCCTCGATCATCCGCCGTAGCGGAAACAGCAGGGCCTGGCTGGACTCCACATCGAAGTTCAGCTCCAGCCGCGACTCGAAACGGTCCGGCGGCAGGTAGCAGTCCAGGGCCATGGCACGCAGCCCCAGCAAACGGTCCAGATGCAGTTGCACCTGGGCGGGGAAACGCCTGGCCAGGGTTTCGCGGGGCAGCGTCAATACCTGGTGCAAGTGGCGCAGGCCCATGCGGCTGAAGGCCGTGACGGCGTCCGCAGGCAGGCCAAGGCGATCGATGGGCATGGCCGCCAGTGCGGCACGGGTGAGCTCGGCATCGCTGGCTGCCAGCCCGTCATGGGCATTGGCCAGCATCCGCGCCGCCACCGGGTTGCTGGCCAGGACGATACGGTGGCTGAAGCCCAGGGCCTTCAATTCCTTGCGCAAGCAGGCCTCGAATCTGGGCCAGGGTCCGAACAGGCCCAGGCTGGATTCCACTTCGAGCAGCAGGGCACGGGGGTAATGCAGGCTGACCTGGGAACTGAAGCGGTAGGCCCAGGCGGCAAGCAACTGCTGCTGGCACTCGGTAGCAGCAGGATCGTGCTCCACCGTGGTGAAACCGCCGGCCAGGGCCTGGGCCGTGGCCAGGCTTTGCCCGGCGCGCAGGCCAAGGGCCCGGGCAGGCGGATTGACCGCCTGCACTATCCGGCGATTGGCCGGACCGGTAATCAGAACCAGCGGTTGATCGGCGTCTTCACGCCTGCGCAGGACACTGTCGAGCGCCAGTTGCGGTAACAGGATGCAAGCCCAGAGCATGGCGTCTCACCCTGTGCGTCCGCTGGCGGCGATTGGCCGGGCCGGCGCCAGCCCGCCACGGCACTTGAGTACCCGCCATTGCGCCGGCTTGCTATCGACAGCGATGCGCAGGGCCGCAGGCGACGGATTGAGCGCAGCACCCTGGTCGCGACAGGCGAAGGCCAGGGCCTGGCCGGTTTCGGCAGCCACCTGCAAACGCCGTAATGCACGGTCATCGGCACGCTGTGGCCAGCACAGCACGGCGGCGCAACTGCCGGAGCGCAGGCATTGCTCGGCAGCCCACAGGCTTTCCTTGCTGCCCGCCTCGATCACCGACAGCCAGCGCAAATCCACGCCCGCGGCCTGCCAGGCCGGAGGATAGGGAATGAACGGCGGAGCCACCAGCACCACCCGCTCACCAGCCGAGGTCAGGCGTGCCAGGCTGGGCCAGAGCAGTTGCAGCTCACCCGCGCCCTCCTGCGCCAGCAACAGTTCAGTGAGGGCGGCCGCCGGCCAGCCACCGCCAGGCAGCACCGCATCCAGTGCGGCATGCCCTGTGGGCTGCAGGCCATGGTCCTCGACCACCGGCCGGCCTTTCCAGACACGGCGGGTATCGAGCAGCCCGTCGAGGCTGACCACCGCGCCCATCAGTCACGCCTGACCAGGCCGCAGAACACGCCTTCGATGACGAAGTCGCGGTCCGGACCGACGATGATCGGCTCATAGGCCGGGTTGCGCGGGAGCAAGCGGTAGTGGCCGTTGCCACGTTCGAAACGCTTGATGGTCACCTCGCCATCGAGTCGCGCGACCACGATCTGGCCGTCCCGGGGGTCGGGCTGCTGGCGGATGCCCACCAGGTCGCCGTCGAGGATGCCGTCGTCGATCATCGAATCGCCACGGACCTTGAGCAGGTAGTCCGGGCTGCGGCTGAACAGGTGGGCATCGAGCAGCAACTGCTCGTGGATATCCACGTCCGGGCCGATCGGTCGGCCCGCCGCTACCTGGCCGAGCACCGGGATGTCCAGCACCTCGGGCCGACGCAAGGGACCGGCCAGGCGGATGCTGCGCGCCTGGTTCGGCGTGATCTCGATGAAACCGGCCTCGCAAAGGGCCTGGACATGCTTGCGCGCCACGCTGCGCGAGGCGAAACCGAAGGCCTGGGCGATGTCGGAAAGGCTCGGCGGCCGTCCTTCTCCGGTGATGCGATCACGGATGAAGGTGAGGATGGCGCTGCGTTTGGGAGAGAGTCTGGTCATGGGGTACATTTGTACTCTTTTCGTACTCCACTGACCAGCACCATCGATCGGCGGGTATGATGGCCGTTCATCGTTCTACGGATATGCACCATGCTCGACGCCCTGCTTTTCGACCTCGACGGCACCCTGGCGGATACCGACAAGCTTCACCTGCTGGCCATGCAGCAGTTGCTGCACGAGGATGGCCGTACCCTGACCGAGGCGGAATTCGAGGCGCATATCAGCGGACGGGCCAATGCCGACCTGTGCCGCTACCTGTTTCCCGATCGCCCGGTAAACGAACACCGGGCCTTTGCCGACCGCAAGGAGGCGCGCTTTCGCGAGCTGTCGCCGACCTTGCAGCCGACGCCGGGCCTGCTCCGCCTGCTGGAGTACGCCGAGGACCGTGGCATCGGCATGGCGGTAGTGACCAATGCACCGCGGGCCAATGCCGAGCACATGCTCCAGGCGCTGGATCTGGCCGGGCGTTTCGAGCACGTGCTGGTGGCGGAGGAACTGCCGAAAGCCAAGCCGGACCCGCTGCCCTACCTCACCGGGTTGCAGCGCCTGGGTGCGCAGGCGGAACGGGCATTGGCATTCGAGGATTCGGTGCCGGGGGTCAAGGCGGCCAGTGGTGCGGGGATCTTTACCGTGGGATTGTCGACGAGCCAGACGGTGGAGGCATTGAGGGCGGCGGGGGCGCAGTTGGTGGTGGCGGATTTCGAGGATCCGCGGTTGTGGGAAGTCATTAAAAGCATCTGAAGAGCGACGCGGACCCTGTGGGAGCGGGTTTACCCGCGATAACGATGGTGAATCCACTACCGTAATCGCGGGTGAACCCGCTCCCACAGGGTTCAGTGCAGACTCCAATCACCTTGACGTATACGTCAACCTGGCTTTAGGTTAGGCGCCATATCGCCTTCATGCAGAGCCAGCCCATGAGCAGCCAGACCTACAGTATTTCCGACCTGTCCCGCGAGCTGGACATCACCACCCGGGCCATCCGCTTCTACGAGGAACAAGGTTTGCTGAGCCCCGAGCGGCGCGGCCTGGAACGGGTCTATTCGGCACGCGACAAGGTCAGCCTGAAACTGATCCTGCGTGGCAAGCGCATCGGTTTTTCCCTCGCCGAGTGCCGCGAACTGATCGAGCTGTACGACCCCACCGGCGGCAATACCCGGCAGCTCAACAGCATGCTGGCGAAGATCGCCGAGCGCCGTGCCCAGCTGGAGCAGCAACTGCTCGACATCCAGCAGATGCAACTGGAACTGGATACCGCCGAAGAACGCTGCCAGCAGGCGCTGGCAGCAACCCTGAACACGCAGAACAACAACGGCCATTGAGCCCCACCAGGAAGCCCCCGCCATGCCATTGCCCGCCAAAGTGCGTCTGGTCGAAGTCGGTCCCCGCGACGGCCTGCAGAACGAAGCCCAACCCATCAGCGTCGCCGACAAGGTGCGCCTGGTCGACGACCTGACCGATGCCGGCCTGTCCTACGTCGAAGTGGGCAGTTTCGTCTCGCCGAAATGGGTGCCGCAGATGGCCGGTTCGGCCGAAGTCTTCGCCGGCATCCGCCAGCAGCCGGGCGTCACCTATGCCGCCCTGGCGCCGAACATGCGCGGCTTCGAGGACGCCCTCGCCGCCCGGGTCAAGGAAGTCGCGGTGTTCGCCGCCGCCTCCGAGGCCTTCTCCCAGCGCAATATCAACTGCTCGATCAGCGAGAGCCTGCAACGCTTCGTGCCGATCATGGAGGCTGCGCGCCAGCACGGTGTGCGGGTACGCGGCTATGTGTCCTGCGTGCTCGGCTGCCCGTACGAGGGCGAGGTGGACGCAGCCCAGGTCGCCGCCGTGGCCCGCGAGCTCTATGAAATGGGCTGCTATGAAGTGTCCCTCGGCGACACCATCGGCACCGGCACCCCGGGGGCCACCCGTCATCTGTTCAACGTGGTCGGCGCCCAGGTGCCACGCCCGCACCTGGCCGGGCATTTCCACGACACCTACGGCCAGGCCCTGGCCAACGTCTATGCCAGCCTGCTGGAAGGCATCAACGTGTTCGACAGCTCGGTCGCCGGCCTCGGCGGCTGCCCGTACGCCAAGGGCGCCAGCGGCAATGTGGCCAGCGAAGACGTGGTGTACATGCTGCAAGGCCTGGGCATCGATACCGGCATCGACCTGGAGCGGTTGATCGCCGCTGGCCAGCGCATCAGCGCCGTGCTCGGTCGCGCCACTGGCTCGCGGGTAGCACGTGCGCGTAACGCCTGCTGAGGAAGTGGTAACACTGTGCACTCGGTCACAAAGTGTTACCGCCTACCCACTGCCCAGGGAAATTCCGGGTAACACGGAAACAAATCAGCGGTTTTTCCCGCGCAGGCTTTTCCATCAAATTCTTCAACACATTGATTTTATTGGATTTTTAAAAGTTGGCACGGCACCTGCTTTATCTCTGGCACAACAAGAATAAAAAATGCGGCAAACCCAATAAAAACAAGACGTACCGGATCTGACATAACAAGAACAATACGGCAGAGACGAAGCTAACTGATTTTTTTGAAGTGGATGGCTTTTCCGGGGCGTGCCCCGCAACCAGACAGAGAACAATAAAACTACCTCAAGGTAGCGCCCGTCACGGTTGGATCAGCAATGATGAAGGTCGATCAGCGCTCAAAAAAATACGTTTGCTCTTGACCCCGGATGGGGGTCGCACAAAACAGCGACAAGAGGCAACGGTTGACAAAAACAACAACAGACCGCCCTCCAATAACAAAAAAAGAGCACGCAACAATCTTTGAGGGGAGCTTCGGCTCCCCTCAGTGCATTCAGGCCTTGCCATTTTCCTCCTTGTCTCCTTCCTCCCTGCGCTTCCTCTTGTGTTCCTCGTCCTCGAACAGGTCCACCACCCACGGCATGATCGAAAACACCACCAGCGCCAATATCGTGCTGAACAACGCCGTGGCCTCGCGGCCCATTCCGGCGGCCACGCCTATGGCGGCGGTCATCCACAGGCCGGCGGCGGTGGTCAGGCCCTTGACGTGACTGGCATCCAGATCGTGCCCCTTGAGGATGGTACCGGCGCCGAGGAAGCCGATCCCGGCGACGATCCCCTGCACCACCCTGCTCAGCGCCGCATCGTCAGCCCCGGCCATGCGCGGGACCAGGACGAACAGTGCCGCACCAATGGCCACCAGCATATGGGTGCGCACCCCGGCGGCCTTGCCTTTCATCTCGCGCTCGAAACCGAGCACCGCCCCCAGAAGCGCGGCCATCAGCAGGCGTACCGAAACCTGGGTCAATTGTTTCGCATCGGTAATGTCGGCGAACTCCGCCACAAGCGTCATCCACACTTCATCCCACCAGGCATCCATGGCGTTTTCCTTATCAGTGCTGTCAGTCGATGGACAACAGCCGCTTCGACAAAGTGCGATGCAACCGCTGATCGGCTCGAGGCCGCAAGCGGGACGGGCCGATGGTCTACCCCATAGGCCCTTTGCACGAGGAACACACCATGCCCATCCAGATCGATGACACCACCCAGCGCTGCACCCTGATCAGCGAAGAACTGAATATCGAAGGCAACGCCAGCGAAGTGCAGGTGCTGACTGACGAGAACCTGCGCATGTCCGTGGCCGAACTGGCCGGCAAGCGCGTGCCGATCACCGAAGCGGAAGCCGATGCGCTGACCGTGGCTGGTGCGGTGGATGGTCGCAGGCACCTGAAAAGCAGCGCTCCAGGCTCGATAATCTAAGGCCTGCAGGCCTTTCGCGGAAAATCTGATACGGTTTTTATCGGGATACCTGAATCTGTTCTGAATACAGATCGCTCGCCATAGTGCCCTGGCCTGATCGAGGCCTGATGAGCGACGAACCATGAGCGAACCTATTCCCGTCAAGATCGTTGAAGTTGCCGAGCCGACCCACAAGAAGAAGGCCGCCAGCAGCGACCAGCAGATCTTTACCCGCAGCTTTACTGGCCTGTACCGCAACCTGCGCCTGGGTGGCGCAGGCTTTCTTTTCCTGCTGTTCTTCGCCACCGCCTGGCTGGACTGGGGTGGCCGCCAGGCCGTGCTCTGGGACCTGGCCGAGAGCAAGTTCCATATCTTCGGCGCGACCTTCTGGCCACAGGATTTCATCCTGCTCTCGGCGCTGCTGATCATCTGCGCCTTCGGCCTGTTCGCCATCACCGTGTTCGCCGGGCGGGTCTGGTGCGGCTATACCTGCCCGCAAAGCACCTGGACCTGGCTGTTCATGTGGTGCGAGAAGGTCAGCGAAGGCGACCGCAACCAGCGCATGAAACTGGACAAGGCGCCCTGGGGGCCGAACAAGCTGGCCCGCCGTGCCCTCAAGCACAGTCTCTGGCTGGCCATCAGCCTGCTGACGGGCCTGACCTTCGTCGGCTATTTCACGCCGATCCGCCCGCTGGCAGAAGAGCTGTTCACCTTGCAGGCCGGTGGCGTCAGCCTGTTCTGGATCCTGTTCTTCACCGGCGCCACCTATATCAATGCAGGCTGGTTGCGCGAGGCGGTGTGCATGCACATGTGTCCCTACGCCCGCTTCCAGAGCGTGATGTTCGACAAGGACACCCTGGCCGTGGCCTATGACCCGCGTCGCGGCGAGAACCGCGGTGCGCGCAAGAAGGACCAGGACTACAAGGCCGCCGGTCTCGGCGACTGCATCGACTGCACGATGTGCGTACAGGTCTGCCCGACCGGCATCGATATCCGCGATGGTCTGCAGATGGAATGCATCGGTTGCGCCGCCTGCATCGATGCCTGCGACAGCATCATGGACAAGATGAACTACCCGCGCGGCCTGATCGGCTACAAGTCCGAGCACAGCCTGCAAGGCGGGCGCACCCACTGGCTGCGCCCGCGCCTGCTGGGCTACGTCACCGTGCTGGTGGTGATGATCGGTGCCCTGGTCATCGCCCTGCATGAACGGCCGATGCTGTCCATGGACGTCATCAAGGACCGCGGCCTGTTCCGCGAGAATGCCCGCGGCCAGATCGAGAACATCTACGTGCTCAAGGTGATCAACAAGACCCAGGTAGCGCAGAACTACCAGTTGCGTTTGCTGGATGCCGAGGGCTTCGAACTGCATGGCCAGACCCGCTTCAGCATTCCCGCCGGGGAAATGGCCGAGCTGCCGGTATCGGTAGCGATGCTGGGCGAACGGGCAAGCAGCAGTTCGCAGGAACTGGACTTCGAACTGGTGGACAGCGACGAACCGGCAATCCGCGCCGTGGCCCGCAGCCGCTTCGTTGCCCCGCTCAACCGCTGATCCCCTACACTGCGTGCACTTCGAACCAGCAGAGCCATGATGAAACGCTACGAGAAATTCGCCGACGACATTGCCGAACTGATCTACACCGGGGTCCTCGGACCCGGCCAGCGCGTGCCGTCGGTGCGCTACGCCAGCCAGACCCACGGGGTCAGCCCGTCCACGGTGTTCCAGGCCTACTACCTGCTGGAACGCCGCGGGCTGATCCGCGCGCGGCCGCGCTCGGGGTATTTCGTCAACGCCCATGCGCCGAAACCGTTCAGCGAACCACGGATCGGCGAGCCGGCCAGCGAGTCCACCGAGGTCGACGTCAGCGAACTAGTGTTCTCCATCCTCGAATCGATCAAGGACCCGCACACCGTGCCGTTCGGCTCGGCGTTCCCCAGCCCTGCCCTGTTCCCCCTGCAACGCCTGGCCCGCTCGCTGGCCAGCGCGACCCGAGACATGGACCCGCGCATGGTGGTCACCGACCTTTCGCCGGGCAATCCGCAACTGCGCCGGCAGATCGCCCTGCGCTACATGGTCGGCGGGCTGATGCTGCCGATGGAGGAACTGCTCATCACCAACGGTGCCCTGGAAGCCCTGAACCTGTGCCTGCAGGCGGTGACCGAGCCGGGCGACCTGGTGGCGATAGAGGCACCGGCGTTCTACGCCTGCCTGCAGGTGCTCGAGCGCCTCAAGCTCAAGGCCGTGGAAATCCCCGTGCACCCGCGCGAGGGCATCGACCTGGGGGTATTGGCCCAGACCCTGGAGCGGCACCCGGTAAAGGCCGTGTGGTGCATGACCAACTTCCAGAACCCGGTGGGCGCCAGCGTGCCGGAAGAAAAGAAGCGGGCGCTGGTCGAGTTGTTGCGCCAGCACCAGGTGCCGCTGATCGAGGACGACGTCTACGCCGAGCTGTATTACGCCCAGCAGGCGCCGAAGCCGGCGAAAGCCTTCGACACCGAGGGCCTGGTGATGCATTGCAGTTCCTTCTCCAAAAGCCTCGCCCCCGGCTATCGGATTGGCTGGGTAGCCGCCGGACGTTTCGCCCGCACCATCGAACGGCTCAAGCTGATGACTTCGCTGTGCGCCTCGATGCCTGCCCAGGCGGCCATCGCCGACTACCTCCAGCACGGCGGCTACGACCGCCACCTGCGCCGCCTGCGCTACGCCCTGGAAGAACAGAAGAACGCCATGCTCGCCGCCATCGCCCGGCATTTTCCCGCCTCGGTACGGGTCAGCCATCCTTCGGGCGGTTACTTTCTTTGGCTGGAACTGCCGGAGAGCATGGACTCCCTCAAACTGTTCCAGATGGCCCTGGCCCAGGGCATCAGCATCGCCCCGGGGCCGATCTTCTCGCCGACCCGGCGCTTCCGTCATTGCATCCGCTTGAATTACGGCAGCCCCTGGACCGAGCAATCGGAAAAAGCCATGGAAACACTCGGACGGATCGTACGCTCCTTCTAGCCGCCGGATCAGCGGCGGTCTAAAGTGGCGCCATTGGCCTGCGTCCGGACCTTTCCATGCCCTCCCGCGAACTCGACTCACTGCGCCTGCAACTCCAGACCCTGCAACAACGCAATGCCGCCCTCGAACGGCAACTACTGCAGCAACGGGCGCAGGATGAGGACTTCTACCGCTTTCTGTTCGACACCATGGACGAGGGCTTCTGTGTCATCGAGTTTTTCGATGGCCCCCATGGCCCGCTGAGCGACTACATCCACGTCGTGGCCAACGCCGCCTACGCTCGCCACGCCGGGATTCCCAACGTGGTCGGGCAGAAACTGCGGGAAATGGTCCCCGACGAGGCCGACGACTGGGTCGCCCGTTATGGCGCGGTATTGCGCACCGGTGAGCCCTTGCATTTCGAACAGGAACTGGTCGCCACCGGCCGCGTGCTGTCGGTCACCACCTTCCGCATCGAACCGGCCGAGCGCAAGCAGGTTGCGGTGCTGTTCCAGGACGTGACCGAACGACGCAACGCCGAACGGGCCGTGCATCGGCTCAACGAGCAACTGGAGCAACGGGTGCGCGACGCGCTGGCCGAACGCCAATTGCTCGCTCAACTGGTGGACAACAGCGTGGCTTGCGTCCAGGTGGTCAGCCCCGACCTGCGCTGGATGGCGATCAACCAACAAGCCCTCAAGGACTGTTATCACCTCTACGACGAGGTACCGAAGGTCGGCGACCGGGTGGAGCACGTCCTGCGCCGCTTCCCCGCCGATTGCGCGCGGACCCTGTCCTTGTGGCGCCGGGCCCTGGCCGGTGAGGTGTTCATCGAAACCGTCGAGTTCGGCAGCGGTGACCGCCGCCGTCATTACGAACTGCGCTTCAATGCGCTGCACGACGACCAGGGCGAATTGCTCGGCGCCTATCTTTTCGCCTATGACATCAGTGCCCGGGTCGAGGAGCAGCAACGCCTGCTGCGCGCCGAGGAGGCCCTGCGCCAGGCGCAGAAAATGGAAGCGGTGGGCCAGCTTACCGGCGGCATCGCCCATGACTTCAACAACCTGCTCGGCGGTATCCTCGGTGCCCACGAACTGATGCGCCAGCGCCTGGACCAGCAGCGCCACGCCGAACTGCATCCACTGCTGGAAGCCGCCAGCACCTCGGCCCAGCGCGCGGCGTCGCTGGTTCACCGCCTGCTGGCCTTTTCCCGACAACAGACCCTGCAACCCCAGGCCACCGATGTCGGTGCCCTGCTGCGCGACATGGAGGAGCTGATCCAGCGCAGCGTCGGCCCGGCCATCGCGGTTCGCAGCCAGTTCAGGGATGACCTGTGGCCGACCTTCATCGACCCGCCGCAACTGGAAAGCGCCCTGCTCAACCTGTGCATCAATGCCCGGGATGCCCTGCCCAATGGCGGGCTGATCGAAATCGCCATCGATAATATCGAGCTGGACGAAGAACGCGGACGCCCGCTGGACCTGGCCGCAGGGCCGTACCTGTGCCTGAGCGTCGCCGACAACGGCACGGGGATGTCCGCCGATGTCGCGGCGCGGGCCATCGACCCGTTTTTCACCACCAAGCCGCTGGGCCAGGGCACCGGGCTTGGGCTGTCGATGGCCTACGGTTTCGTCCGTCAGTCCGGCGGGCAACTGCGTATCGTCAGCGCCCCTGGCCAGGGCACGCGGATCGAGCTGTACCTGCCGCGCCATCACCAGAGTGCGGCGGCAAGCCCGGCCCGCACCAGCGCGCGCAATGTCCCGGGCCTGGGCAGCGGAGCGCGCATCGTGCTGGTGGAAGACCAGGACACCCTGCGCGGGGTGATTACCGAGATCCTGGAAGAGTCCGGTCACCGGGTCGAGTTCTACGCAAGCGCTGTGCTGGCCTTGCCAAGGTTGAAGGACGGGACGCCGCCGGATTTGCTGATCAGCGATATCGGCCTGCCGGGCGGGCTCAGCGGTCGGCAAATGGCGGCGGCGGTGCGCCAGGTGCACCCGCAGTTGCCGGTGCTGTTCATCACCGGCTATGACGAAAGCGCCGCGCTGAGCGATGGGCGACTGGCGCCGGGGATCAGCGTGATGACCAAGCCGTTTACGTTGGAGGGGTTGATGGCGCGGGTGGAGGAGATTCTCGGGGAGCGGTGAATGGGGCCGGGGCTGGGGCTGGTTATTGTGTGTTGATCCGTTTGCTCGGGCGACGCTGCCCAGCGCTCCCTGACAAATCTGTAATTCAAACCTCAGTTTGCTGTCAGCCACAACGGATTAAGGTCGGGCATCCCTGTTGATGGACTGACACCCCATGCCCCACCTTCCTACCCGCCGCACCTTCGTCAAGGGCCTGGCCGCAGCCAGCGCCCTGGGCGGTCTCGGCCTCTGGCGCAGCAACGCATGGGCCCGCGGGCCGCATGATGCCGTCGAGCTGGACGGCCAGCATTTCGAGCTGTTCATCGGCCAGACCGCCGTCAATATCACCGGCAAGCCACGGACCGCGCTGACCATCAATAACAGCCTGCCCGGCCCGGTCCTGCGCTGGCGCGAAGGCGATACGGTGACCCTGAGGGTGCGCAATCGCCTGGACGAAAGCACCTCGCTGCACTGGCACGGGATCATCCTCCCGGCCAACATGGACGGCGTGCCCGGCCTGAGCTTCGCCGGCATCGAGCCCGGTGGTGATTACCTGTACCGCTTCACCCTGGAGCAACACGGCACCTACTGGTACCACAGCCATTCCGGCCTGCAGGAGCAGGCCGGGGTCTACGGCGCCATCGTCATCGAGCCGAAGACCCCCGAGCCCCATGTCTACCAGCGCGATTGCGTGCTGCTGCTCAGCGACTGGAGCGACGAGAAGCCCGCCGCCCTGCTGACCCGCTTGAAGAAACAGTCCGACTACTACAACCAGCGCCAGCGCACCGTCGGCGACTTCATCGATGACGTGGCCCGCGACGGCTGGTCGGCGACCCTGGCCAACCGCAAGGAATGGGCGCTGATGCACATGACGCCCACCGATATCGCCGATATCAGCGCTGCCACCTACACCTACCTGCTCAATGGCCTGGCCCCCGAGGGCAACTTCACCTGCCTGTTCCAGCCCGGCGAAACCCTGCGCCTGCGCCTGATAAACGGCTCGGCGATGACCTACTTCGACTTCCGCATTCCCGGCCTCAAGCTCACCGTGATCGCCGCCGACGGCCAGCCGGTGCAGCCGGTCACGGTGGACGAACTGCGCCTGGCGGTGGCGGAAACCTACGATGTGCTGGTCACGGTCGGCGACCTGCCGGCCTACACCCTGTTCGCCCAAAGCATGGACCGCAGTGGCTATGCCCGCGGTACCCTGGCCCGGGCCCATGGCCTGAGTGCAGCGATTCCGGCGCTGGAGCCCAAGCCGGTGCTGAGCATGGCGGACATGGGCCATGGCGACATGGGCGCGATGGACCACGGCAGCATGGCCGGCATGCATCACGCCATGCCGGGCATGGACATGCAGCAGCACCCGGCTTCGGAGAACGGCAACCCGCTGGTGGACATGCAGACCATGATGCCCAAGGCCAACCTGGGCGATCCCGGCATCGGCCTGCGCGATAACGGCCGGCGGGTACTGACCTACGCCGACCTGAAAAGCACCTTCGCCGACCCGGATGGCCGCGAACCGGGGCGCGAGATCGAACTGCACCTCACCGGGCACATGGAGCGCTTCGCCTGGTCGTTCGACGGCATCCGCTTTTCCGATGCCGAACCGCTGCGCCTGAAATACGGCGAGCGCCTGCGCATCACCCTGGTCAACGACACCATGATGGCCCACCCCATCCACCTGCATGGCCTGTGGAGCGACCTGGAGGATGAACACGGGCGATTCCAGGTGCGCAAGCACACCGTCGACATGCCACCGGGCAGCCGCCGCAGTTACCGGGTCAGTGCCGACGCCCTGGGCCGCTGGGCCTACCACTGCCACCTGCTCTACCACATGGAAACCGGCATGTTCCGCGAGGTGCGCGTCGATGAATGAACGATCGAACAGGCCGCTGATCGGCGGCATTGCCCTGCTTTTGCTGCTGGGCAGCGAGGAGATTCGTGCGGCAACGATGGATCACTCCGGCATGAATCACTCCGGTATGGATCATTCGGGCATGGGCCATGGCGCGATGAACCATGGAGCAATGGGTCATGAAGCAGTGAATCACGGAGCAATGACGCATGGCTCGATGAACCACGATGCACCGCAACCACCACGTACACCGCTCAAACCGATTACCGACGCCGATCGCCAGGCAGCCTTCCCGCCCCTGCCCGGGCACCAGGTGCATGACCGGCAGATCAACTGGGCGGTGACCGTCGAACAACTGGAGTACCAGAATTTCGAAAACAGCAGCGCGCTGAACTGGAATGCCAACGCCTGGATCGGCGGTGATATCGACCGCCTGTGGCTGCGCAGCGAAGGCGAACGGGAACAGGGACGCACCCACAAGGCAGAATTGCAGGCACTCTGGGGGCACGCCTTCAGCCCCTGGTGGGAAGTGGTCGCGGGCGTGCGCCAGGACTTCAAACCGGGCAGCGGCCAGACCTGGGCGGCCTTCGGCGTCCAGGGCACACCGCTCTATGGCATGGAGCTGGAAGCCACGCTGTACGCCGGCGAGCGACAACAGACCGCGCTGCGGGTGGAAGCGTCCTACGCTATCCTGCTGACCCAGCGTTGGCGGCTGGAGCCGATGGTCGAAGCCAATTTCCATGGGCGCGACGACGCCGGCCGCGGACAAGGCTCAGGGCTGGCGGACAGCGAGACCGGGGTGCGCCTGCGCTACGAAATCACCCCGGGATTCGCGCCCTATGTAGGGGTGACTTTCAACCGGATGTATGGCGAGACGGCGGCGATGGCCCGGGATGAAGGCGAGGATATCGGGCAGACGCGCTGGGTGGCGGGTATCAGGTTAAGGTTCTAGATCGTGTCGCCCCGATCGCTGCGGTGCGGCCCGCTCAGACAACACAGAATCCAAAGGAGAAAGACCATGCTGAAGAAAAACCTGGCAGCCCTCGGCCTACTGGCCCTGACCACCCTGGCCCAGGCCGGGCAGACCATCGATGTCTACCGCGACCCCAACTGCGGCTGCTGCAAGGAATGGATCAGCCATCTGCGCGACAACGGCTATACCGTCAACGACCACGTCGAGCCGAACATGAGCGCGGTCAAGCAGAAACTCGGCGTGGCGCCGCGCCTGGCTTCCTGCCATACCGGCGTGATCAACGGCCAGTTCATCGAAGGCCATGTCCCGGCCGAACAGATTGCAGTGCTCGGCAAACGCCCCGACCTGAAAGGCATTGCCGTACCGGGTATGCCAATGGGCTCCCCGGGCATGGAAATGGGCGATCACAAGGACGCCTACCAGGTCATCGGCTTGACCGGTGCCGGCACCGACGAAGTGATTGCCGAGTACTGATTCACAGGCCTGACCCGCTTATTGTCACCAACAGGGAGACAATCAATCCACACCCAGCCGGATTGTCGGAAACACCAATCCCCAGGAAAATGCCCGGACTTTCATAGCAAACGCTGCCTCAAGCAGTTCATGGAGACCGAGCAATGCCACACGAAGGCAGCCTTCTGCAAACCGCGGTGATCTTCCTCCTCGCCGCGGTCGTTACCGTTCCCCTGGCCAAGCGCCTGCAACTGGGCGCCGTGCTCGGCTACCTGCTGGCTGGCGTGGTGATCGGCCCGCAAGCCTTGGGGCTGATCCGCGACACCCAGAGCGTTGCGCATATCTCCGAGCTGGGCGTGGTCCTGCTGCTGTTCATCATCGGCCTGGAACTGTCGCCACGGCGCCTGTGGCTGATGCGCAAGTCGGTGTTCGGCGTGGGCCTGGCACAGGTCCTGCTGACCGGTGCGGTGATCGGCGCCATCGCGCTGTTCGGCTTTGCCCGCTCGCTGCCGGCGGCGATTGTCCTGGGCCTTGGCCTGGCCCTGTCGTCCACCGCCTTCGGTTTGCAGAGCCTGGCCGAAAGCAAGCAGCTCAATGCGCCCCATGGTCGCCTGGCCTTCGCCATCCTGCTGTTCCAGGACATCGCCGCGATTCCGCTGATCGCCCTGGTGCCGCTGCTGGCCGCCGCCGGGCCGGATACCAGCCATGGCGACAGTCTGGGCCACGGCCTCAAGGTATTCGGCAGCATTGCCATCGTTATCGTCGGCGGCCGCTACCTGCTGCGTCCGTTGTTCCGCATCGTGGCCCGCACCGGCCTGCCGGAGGTATCTACCGCCACCGCCCTGCTGGTGGTGATCGGTACGGCCTGGCTCATGGAGGAAGCAGGTATTTCCATGGCCCTGGGCGCTTTCCTCGCTGGCTTGCTGCTGGCGGACTCGGAATACCGGCATGAACTTGAGGCGCAGATCGAGCCGTTCAAAGGGCTGCTGCTGGGGTTGTTTTTCATCAGCGTGGGCATGGGGGCCAACCTGCGCCTGCTGCTGGACATGCCGCTGCTGCTGATCGGCATGACGCTGCTGCTGGTAGCGGTGAAGCTGCCGCTGCTGATGCTGGTCGGCTACTTCGCCGGTGGCCTGAACAAGGTCAATGCCCTGCGCCTGGGCGTGGTGCTGGCCGCCGGTGGCGAGTTCGCCTTCGTGGTGTTCAAGCTGGGACGCGACCAGGGCCTGTTCGACCTGCAAACCTACGACATGCTGCTGATGACCATCACCCTGTCCATGGCCATCACCCCGCTCCTGCTGCTCGGCTGCGCCCGCCTGGGCAAGCGCCCGCAGGTGGTGCGCGAAGTGCCGGAGCAATACAAGGACATCGACACCGATGCGCCGCGGGTGGTGATCGTCGGCATGGGCCGGATGGGCCAGATCGTGGCGCGGATCCTGCGCGCGCAGAAGATACCTTTCCTCGCTCTGGAAACCTCGGTGGATACCATCGAGATGACCCGCATGTTCGAGCAGGTGCCAGTGTTCTACGGTGACCCGCAACGTCCCGAGGTGCTGCATGCGGCGAAGGTCGGCGAGGCAGAATACTTCGTCATCACCACCGACAACGCCGAGGCCACCACGCGCACGGCGCAGCGGGTCAAGCAAATGTACCCGCACCTCAAGGTCCTGGCCCGGGCACGCAATCGCCAGCATGTGCATGAGCTGGTGGACGTGGGTGCCGAGCCGATTCGCGAGACCTTCCATTCGAGCCTGGAAATGAGCCGGATGACCCTGGTCGGGCTGGGCTTGAGCGAGGACCAGGCGGCGGACCGGATCCAGCGTTTCACCCGGCACGACGAGGAAGTGCTGGCCGCCCAGGGCCGGGTGCGGGATGACAAGGCCAAGGTGATGCAGACGGCCAAGGAAGCGCGGCTGGATCTGGAGCGGTTGTTCGAGGCCGATGCTGATTGATTGACCTTCAGGGCCTCATCGCTGGCAAGCCAGCTCCCACAGGACACTGTGGGAGTCCGCCCAGCCTTTCAGGCTGCGCTGTCGCGCAGAGAACAGTTCCAAAGCACGACGCGTACCCTGTGGGAGCGGGTTCACCCGCGATTGCTATGGTGAATTCACTACTGCAATCGCGGGTGAACCCGCTCCCACAAGGTCTCTGCAAATCAAAGAGTTATGTTTTGTTCTTGAGAGCTGGCTTGCCAGCGATGAGGCCCTGAAGATCAACAGAGACACTTGCAGTAGACTCCGGAGCTTGTCACAACGGAGCCGCCCTTCTTGGAAGACCTCAACTCCCTCTACTACTTCACCCAGGTCGTCGAACACGGCGGCTTCGCCCCCGCCGGCCGCGCGCTGGACATGCCCAAGTCCAAGCTCAGCCGGCGCATTTGCGAGCTGGAAGAACGCCTCGGCGTGCGCCTTCTGCATCGCACCAGCCGTCACTGCTCGTTGACCGAGATCGGCCAGGAATACTATCGACGCTGCCTGGCCATGCGGGTCGAGGCCGAGGGCGCGGCCGAGGTGATCGAGCGCAATCGCAGCGAACCCCGCGGCCTGGTGCGCCTGAGCTGCCCGACCACTCTACTCAACTCCTGGGTCGGGCCGATGCTGACCCGCTATATGCTCAAGTACCCGTTGGTAGAGCTGTTCATCGAAAGCACCAACCGCCGCGTCGATCTGCTGCACGAAGGCTTCGACCTGGCCTTGCGGGTGCGCTTCCCGCCCCTGGAAAACACCGACATGGTGATGAAGGTGCTGAGCAACAGCACCCAATGCCTGGTCGGCCAGCCGTCGTTTCTCCAGGCACTGCCGGAAGGCTTCGACCCGCAGCGGCTCGGCGAGCTGCCCAGCCTGCATTGGGGCAGCGCCCAGCGCGAGTACCAATGGGAGTTGTTCCAGGGCGAGGACATGAGCCGCAGCCTGGTGATCCCGCATACCCCACGCATGGTCACCGACGACCTGTTCGCCTTGCGCCATTTCGTCGTCGCCGGGGTGGGAATCGCTCACCTGCCACGGGTGGCGGTGCGCGAGGACCTGGCGGCGGGGCGGCTGGTGGAGTTGCTGCCGGGATGGCATCCGCGCTGCGGCATCGTGCATGCGATCTTCCCGTCACGGCGCGGCTTGCTGCCGTCGGTGCGGGCATTGATCGATCATCTGGCGGAGGAGTTTGCGGGGAGTGACATGGCCTAGAAAGCAGAAGGCCTCATCGCGGTGGTCCGACGATGAGGCCCGAAAGCACAACGGGGATCAGCGCGACAGGAACGCCAGCAGGTCTTCGTTCAACTGCTGCGCATGAGTCACGGCAAACCCGTGGGGCGCCCCGCTGTAGAGGGTCAGCTCGGCCCCGCGGATCATCTGCGCGGCTTTCTTGCCCGTGGTCTCGAAAGGCACGATCTGGTCGTCATCGCCATGGATCACCAGGGTTGGCACGTCGATCTTCGCCATGTCCGGACGGAAGTCGGTTTCGGAAAAAGCCGTCACGCAGTCCAGGGTGGCCTTGAGCGAGGCCATCAGGGCGATGTTCAGGGTCTGGGCCTGCACGCCCTGGGACACCTTCTGCCCATGATTGATGCCGTAGAACGGCGCTGCGAAGTCGGCGATGAATTGCGCACGGTCGGCGCGGATGCCGTCGCGGATGCCATCGAATACCGATTTGTCGACACCCTCCGGATTGTCCGCGGTCTTGATGAACAGCGGCGTGACCGCGCCCAGGAGGACCAGCCCGGCCACCCGCTCGCTGCCATGCCGGGCGATATAGCGGGTGACATCGCCGCCGCCCATGGAGAAGCCCACCAGGGTCACCTCGTTGAGGTCGAGGTGCTCGATCAGCTGGGCGATATCGTCGGCGAAGGTGTCGTAGTCATAGCCCGTCCACGGCTGGCTGGAACGCCCGAAACCGCGACGGTCGAAGGCGATGGCGCGGTAGCCGCGGCTGGCCAGGAATTCCATCTGCACATCCCACATATCGGCGTCCAGCGGCCAGCCATGACTGAACAGCACGGGCTTGCCGCTGCCCCAGTCCTTGTAATAGATCGCGGTGCCGTCACGGGTAACGAGGGTGCTCATAGCGGTATCTCCTGAAAAATGCGTAGGTAGTTTCTTGAGTGTGTATGGGGTGATTCGTTCAGGCCCGCAGCCAGCCGGCAGCGAGACGGGTCACCAGCGGCATGATGAAAAACACCACGGGCAGGATGACGAAGAGGTTGCCGATCAGGTTGCCCGCCAGCGGCCCGCCCAGCGCGGGAACCGCGGCGAACAGCGGCGCCAGCAAGGCCGGGACCAGCAGGGTCATCGGGCAGATCACCAGGTAGGTCAGCACGGCTTGCTTCCAGCGTGGCGGTTGCTGGGCACCACTGCCGACAGGGGTGAACCAGAACTCGGGGTCGGCGTGGACCTCGGTATGGTCGCCGCCATCGAGCAAAGGCATGACCTCGTCGATCATCCGCTGGCGCTCGCTGGAGTTGACCCAGTCCTGCAGGCGGGCCGACTCGCAGAAGCGCACCACTGTGGTGAAGTGCCTGCCGCCCTGCTCCGGACGGATGACGTTGACGCCCAGGTGACCGGGCTGGCGACGCGCGGCCTGCACGGCGCGCTTGAGCCATTCTTCATAGGTGTCCAGCGCGTCGCTGCGGACCTTGTGCTGGATGACCAGCGTGACCACGTTGGAGCTGTCCTGGTTGGCGGTGTTCATAAGCAGTTTCCCTGGCGATAAGTGGTGTGTCGCGTTGATGGGAAAAGCTTAATTTCGACACCCTTTCAGCACCAGATGGCCAAATCGGCCTTTAGCGTTCCATTAACGGAACGATAAACACTCGAACACTTCCGTGCTGGCGGTCGTGGGTTCCGGGAAATATCCTACGCATCCTTCGGAAAAAGGAAGCGCGCCCACCGTGCTGAGCTATTGGGGTCTGTTTCTCGCGGCATTCGGCGCCGCCACGCTATTGCCGCTTCAGTCCGAAGCGCTGCTGGTGGGCCTGCTCCTGCACGATCCGCAGGCGGTGACGAGCCTGTTGCTGGTGGCGACCCTGGGCAACGTCCTCGGCTCTATCGTCAACTGGCTGCTGGGGCGAGCCGTGGAACGCTGGCGCGACAAGCGCTGGTTCCCCTTTTCCGCCACGCAACTGGACAAGGCGCAGCAGCGCTACCAGCGCTATGGGCAATGGTCGCTGCTGCTGAGCTGGATGCCGGTGATCGGCGACCCGCTGACCCTGATCGCCGGGATCATGCGCGAGCCATTCTGGCGCTTCGTGCTGCTGGTGACCCTGGCCAAGGGCGCACGGTACCTGGTGCTGGCGCTGATTACCCTGGGTTGGTTCGGCCGCTGACGCCCCAGATCATCTCCTCGGTCCAGCCCAGTTCGGCGAAGTCCTGCGCACGCAGATGGGCCTCCCCCTCGCAGAAAAATTCATCCAGTTGCGGCGGGCGCACACCGGTATCCGCGAGCATGGCGTGGACCTGCCCGCGGTGGTGGATCTGGTGCTCGAAGAGATGGGACAGCAGGCGCAAGCGCTGGTCGCGCTGAACCCGCTCGGGACGGACGATGCTGACGTAGCGCTGCAACTGGTCGTCGCGCTGTTGCTGGCAATAAGCGATCAGGCGCCGGTCGTTCTGCGCCTGTTCCCGGTGCAACTGCCCGACATCGTCGAAGGGTTGTTCCGGCTCGAAGAAGCGCGCCGACAGTTCGTCCGGCGGCTCCCCGCGCAGCTCGCGCTCCAGGGCCTGGAGGTAGAACCAGTCGACGGTCAGCAGGTGATTGAGGGTGGCCTTGATCGAGGGGAAGAAACTGCACCGCGGCGCGACCAGTTCGTCGCGGCTCAGTTGCCGGCACGCCTTGTACAGGCGGTGGTTGGCCCAGGCATTGTTGTAGGCCATGGTCAGCAGGTGGTGCGACAGTGGCTCGGCCATCTTGCACGTCCTCAGTGGAAGCGTTGCAGCTGCATCTCCCGCAGACGGCTGAGTGTCCGTCGGAACGGGAACTCCAGGTAGCCTTGAGTGTAGAGCGCTTCCAGGGGAACGTCGGCCTCCAGGTAAAGGGCCACGCGCTGGTCGTAGCATTCATCGACCAGAGCGATGAAACGCCGTGCGCCGTTGTCCTGCGGTGACAGTTGCGGCAGCTCCCGCTCGCCGGCCACCACCCGCTCGGCACCATCCTCGGTGCCCCGGGCGATCCTGCCCGGGCGCTGCGCCGCACCGAGCGCCGGCACGCCGCTGAGCAGAATGGCGTCGAACGTTTCGCACAGGGCCATGAACTCCATGGCGGCCAGGGGCTGCTCACACAGATGCAGGTAATCGCACCAGAGTACCCTGGCGCTGCGGCGGATCACCTGGACGGTGCGGTAGCCGACGGGCAGGTCCGCATCAGTGGCCGGGGCGCCGCCGCTCAACTCGTTGAACACCTGCTCCAGCGCGCAGGGCTGGCCGGCCTGGCGTACCCAGTAGCGCTGCTGGCCGACACCGGGGTGCAGGCGATGATCCTGCTCACCCTGGACTGCCACCACCTGCATCGACGCCTCGATCGCGGCGATGGCCGGGAGGAAGCGCTCGCGGTTGAAGCCGTCGGCGTAGAGCTCGCGTGGCGGCAGGTTGGAGGTAGCGACCACCACTACCCCGGACTCGAACAGCACTTGGAACAGACGACCGAGAATGATCGCATCACCGATATCGTTGACGAACAGCTCGTCGAAACACAGCACGCGGATCTCTTCGGCGAGGCCTTGGGCCAGGGCCTTGAGCGGGTCGGCAGTGCCGTTGAGCTGGAACAGGCGCTGGTGGGTCCAGCGCATGAAGTGATGGAAATGCTGGCGGCGCGCGGGAATCGTCAGGCAACCATGGAACTGGTCCATCAGCCAGGTCTTGCCGCGACCGACCGGGCCCCAGAGGTACACGCCCCGGGCCGGTTCGCCGCGCTGCACGGCATCAAAGCAGTTTTGCAGGGCTTGCACGGCGGCCTGCTGGGCAGGGTCGGGAATGAAGCCCTGCTGCTCGATGGCCTGGCGGTACAGGGCCAAGGGGGTGTGGGACATGCTGACCCTCGGACAAAAGGGCACAGGGTATATCAGTAAGCCATTATTTGTATGTGGATTTTGAAGCCGGCGCGGTCCCTGTGGGCGGGTTCACCCGGGATTACTGTTGTGGATTCACTGAAGTAATCGCGGGTGAACCCGCTCCCACAGGGGCCGCGTAATGGCGGCTTATTCGGCCAGCCCCACCTTCAACAGTTGCCCATCCTCCTCATCGGTCAGCAGGTAGAGGAACCCGTCCGGCCCTACCCGGACATCCCGCACCCGGGCGTCCAACTGCCCGAGCATGCGCTCTTCATGGACGATCCTGTCGCCATCGAGCTGCAGCCTGATCACTTCCTGGGTGGCCAGGGCACCGATGAACAGGTTGTGGTCCCAGGGTTTGAAGCGACCGCCATCATAGAACGCCATGCCACTGATGCCCGGGGATTTCTCCCAGACGTGGTGAGGCGCTACCGTGCCCTTCACCTCCTTGCCCTTGGCCTCGGGAATGGGCATCAGCGAATAATTGATGCCATGGGTCGCCAGCGGCCAGCCGTAGTTCTTGCCGGGCTTGGGAATATTGATCTCGTCACCACCACGGGGACCATGCTCGTGGGTCCAGAGTTGCCCGGTCCAGGGGTTGAGCGCCGCGCCCTGCTGGTTGCGGTGGCCGTAGGACCAGATCGCCGGTTGCACGTTTTTCTGCCCGACGAAAGGGTTGTCCTTGGGAATCTCGCCATCGGGCAGGATGCGCACCACCTTGCCCTGCAGCTTGTCGAGGTCCTGGGCGGTCGGTCGCTCGTTGTTTTCGCCCAGGGCGATGAACAGATGACCCTCGCGGTCGAACACCAGCCGCGAGCCGAAGTGATTGCCGCTGGACAGCTTCGGCTCCTGGCGGAAGATCACGTTGAAATCCTCCAGGCTCGACAGGTCGCCGGAAAGCCGCCCACGCCCGACCGCCGTGCCGGCCTTGCCGCCCTCGCCACCGCCCTCGGCAAACGACAGATAGACCAGGCGGTCCTTGTTGAACGTCGGCGACAGCACCACGTCGAGCAGGCCGCCCTGGCCCTTGGCCCAGACCTCGGGCACGCCATTCAATGGCGCACCCACCCGGCCCTCAGGGCCGATCACCCGCAGGTTGCCCTGGCGCTCGGTGACCAGGATGCGCTGATTGTCCGGAAGAAACGCCAGGGCCCAGGGGTGTTTCAGGCCCTCGGCCAGGGTCGCCACCTTGAGCGTGCCCTCCTCGCTGGGGAAGGTTCGTTCAGGCGCGGCCTGGGCCAGAAGTGGCAAGAGTGCGGCAGTACCGAAGGCGAGCAGCCAGGATCGTGAGGTCATGCGGGCTTCCTTTCTGGGGGCGCGATCACGGTGCACGTTGTGAATCGCGGGGTGGGCGGATGGGCTCCAGGCGTGGCGCCTGTTGCTCGCGACGCAGGTTGTCGCCATTGCCGATGCCCCGGTTCTCCAGGGTTGGCGGGCGGGATGGCGGCTGGGTGGACGGGCCGCGCAGCGGCGGCGTGGCGGGCACGCTGCCCTGCTGGCTATTGGGGTTGATGTCGCGGATGGGACTGTTGTGCGGGTTGTTTTCGCTCGCTGCCAATACCGCCCCCGCGGCGCAAGCGGCAAGGACGGCAGCGAACAGCATCGGCAAAGGTCGGCGTGACATGGGCACCTCCCGCAATTGGGCATCTCCGAAGGTTGGATAGCCTAAGGTGCGAGAGGTTCGCCCGGAAAGCGCCGGGGCCGGCGCAGGTGATTCATTTTGTTACGAGGGAAGCATTGCCCTGGCGGCCCCGCAGCAGCACTGGCCTCAGTAGGCCAGCGACCAGGTCAGGGTGTAGGTGCGGCCGCGTCCCTGGTAGTCATACAGGTAGGCCGGGCCATAGGTCGGCGAGTAGAACAGCGTCGCGCGCTGGCCCCAGACGGTGCTGTATTGCTTGTCCAGCAGGTTCTGGATGCCGGCGCTGAAGGTGCCGAAACCGGTCTCCTGGCTACCCAGCAGGTCGAAGGTGGTGTAGCCGGAAATCTTATGGTCGGCATCGTCCTCGAGGGTGAAGGCGTGGTTGGCCTGCAGCCGCGCGTTGCGCCCGTCGCCCTTCCAGCCGACGAAGGCGGTGGACTTGGACAGCGAGGCATAGCGGGCATCGCGCTTGATCCAGTCGCCGTCAGTGTCTTCCTCCTCGGAACGCACCAGGTGCAGGGTGCTGCCGGCTTCCCAGCCGCTGTCGAAGCGTCGGGTCAGCGCGCCTTCGAAGCCGAAGTCACGGCTTTTCTTGTCTTCGACGTTGATGGTCAGGGTCGCCGAGTCGGTGCTGATGACCTTGTCCGACCAGATGTAATAGACCGCCGCCTGGGCATCCCAGTCCACATCGGCATAGCGCCAGCCCATTTCGACCTGGCGGCTCTTGATCCCGGCCAGCGGGTTGTCATCGACGCTCAGGCCAGCCTTGCCGTAGTACTTGGCCGGGTCCGGCAGGTCGAAACCTTCGCCGTAGTTGGTCCAGACTTGATGCCCGTTCTTGAAGTCGTAGATCGCCCCCAGGTTGTACAGGTTGACCTGATAGTCGTTGCTGCCACCGGGAATGCCCTTGAAGTCACCGACATCCACGTCCATCTGCTGGCGTCGTGCGCCGCCGGACAGGGTCAGGTTGTCGGTCAGGTGCCAGTCCAGTTGCGCGTAGGCAGACAGGCCGTCGACCCGGTAGCTCGGGTAGCGCGGCGCCTTGCTCGCGGTTTCCAGTTCGAGGCCACCACTGCTGGACGAGGTGCGCGCATCGAAGGTGCTCTGCTCGGCATTGAAACGCTCGCGATCGAGGTCGACGCCATAGGTGAGCTTGAGGGTATCCCACTGCTTGGCAAACAGCGCCTTCAGGCTGGAAACCTCGAAGTTCTGCTGCGAGGCAGCGAAGTACACGCCGCGCGAGCCCCGGGGCGTACCGCTGTTGTAGTAGGGAAACGGGTAGAAATTGTCGTCTTCCTTGCGGTACGAGGCCTGCAGGTAGAAGTCCTGGCCGAGCACATCGGCATGGTGGTAGTTGGCGTTGAGCAGCAGGCGCCGGGTTTGCGGTTCGAGGTCGCTGGACAGGCCGCTGCGCAGTTCGGCGTCTTCCAGATCCGACGGTGCGTTGTAGTTCAGGTGCGGAAAGTAGATCCCGGTGCTGCCGTGGTTGCCGGAGTCGTAGTACTGCGCCAGCAGGTCGAGGCTCTGTTCATCGTTGAACTGCATGCCCAGGCTGCCCAGCACGTCGATGGTGCGGTTGTATTGCAGGTCGGTCTGGGTGTTATCGATGAAGATCTGCTCGCCGGCGCCGTCGTAGAAGGCTTCGTTCTGCTCGGCGGACACCCCCAGGCGGGCATTGATGCGCTCGTTGCCGCCACTGACCGATTGGGCAATGCGCGTCGACAGGTCGTCACTGTTGTTGAAGCCGCTGCTGGCCCCGATCTGGGTTTCGAAACGCGCCGGGCCCTCTTCGCCCTTCTTGGTAACGATGTTGATGATCCCGCCGGTGGCACCGCCGCCGTAGATAGCGCTGGCGCCGGACAGCACTTCGACGCGCTGGACGTTGAACGGCGAGATGCTGTCGAACTGGCGCGACAGGCCACGGGAGCTGTTCTGGCTGACCCCGTCGATCATCACCAGGACATTGCGCCCGCGCATGTTCTGGCCGTAGTTGGTCCGCCCTTCCGGCGCCAGGTCAAGGCCCGGGACCAGCTTGCCAATGGCTTCCTTGAGACTGACACCGCTGCTGATCTGCTCCTTGAGCTGCTCCTGGTCGACCACCCAGACGGTGCCGGGAATCTCGCTGATCGAGGTGCTGGTACGCGAGGCCACGCTGACCTCGATCGCCTTGAGGGCGATGCTGGCCTGGGGCTCGGCCTTGCGCAGGATCACCGTGTTCGTATCGCTGAACTGCCAGCTCATGCCGCTGCCGGCAAGCAGTTGTTGCAGCGCCTGCTCGATGCTGTAGCTGCCGCGCAGGCCCGGGCTGTCCAGGCCGGCGACGTCGCTGGTGGTGAACAGCAGGTGCAGCCCGGCCTGGTCGGCGAATTGGGTCAAGGTCTGGTCGAGGCTCTGCGCCGGCAGGTCGAGGCTGACCTGGCGTGCCTGGGCGGCGCTGGTCTGTGCAGGGTTCACGGCTTCGGCGGCATGGGCGGCGAAGGTGCCCCAGAGGCCGGCGGCCACGGCCGAGGCCAGCAGGGCCAGTTTGAAGGAACGGGTGGAACGTGCTGAGGACGGGGACAGACCTTTCACTGTTTTCTTCCAGACGAATACGTAAATGAGAATGAGTTGCTGATCAGTCTCACTACGACGATTCGGCCTTGCAGAACTTGCAGTGACTTTCGAAAAAAATTTTCGGTGCCCGGATCAGTACAGCACGGCCAGCCACGGCAGATAGGTGACCTTCAGCTCATAGCGTTGTTCGAGGGTGCGCAGCAGGCCGTGAGGATCATCGAGATCGAACACGCCGCTGACCGGCAAGGCACCGAGCTGATTATCGGAAATCAGGATGCGCCCGTGCTGGTAGCGCTCCAGCTCGGCGATCACTTCCCGTAGCGGGCGGCCGTTGAAGATCAGCTTGCCGCGTTGCCAGGCAGTTTGCGCCTGGGCATCGGGGCTCGCCGCGAGCAAGCGCTCGCCGACCCGCGCCTCGCCACGGGCCACCACCACACTGGCGGCGTGGCCCTGGCGACGCACGCTGAACACCGCACCACTGCCCTGCACCCGTTCGTCGCCGCTATCGACCACGAACGGCCGCGGATCCTGCGCCGGCTCGAACAGCGCCTCGCCTTCGCGCAACGACACCAGGCGCCGGTCGTCGGTGTACTTCACCGAAAACGCGCTGGCGCTGTTGAGGGTGACCCGCGAGCCGTCTTCCAGGGTGACGGTGCGGCGCTCACCCGTGCTGGTGTGGTAGTCGGCCAGCAGTGCCGGTGCTTGTTGCCAGCCACCGTAGCCCACCAGCGCCAGCACCAGCGAAGCGGCGATGGCCGAGCCCCAGCGACGGCTGCGGCGCGGCGCGATGGGCAATCTGGCGGCAGCTTCGGTGTGGCCGATATCGCCCCACAGTGCCTCGGCCTCCTCGGCGGCGGCCAGATGTTCGGCGCTGAGTTCGCGCCAGCGCTGGTAGCGGGACCGGTCGGCGGCACTGGCAGTGCCCGAATGCAACAGCACCTGCCAATCGATGGCAGCATCTGAAAGGTCGAGGATGGGCTGGGGTTCGGAAGGCATGCGCGCGTCAGTCATGGTTGTGCTTGAGCCAGTCGCGGCAATGGCGCAGGGCCTGGCCGATGTATTTTGCCACCATGCTTTCGGATACGCCCAGCCGTTTTGCGATCTGCGCCTGGGTCAGGCCCTCGACACGGTTCAACAGCAACGCCTGGCGGGCATTGTCGGAGAGTTGCAGCAGGGCTTCGTCGAGGATGGCCAGGCGCTCCCGGGCCAGCAGCGTGGCCTCCGGCGCCGGCCCCGGGCAGACCATCTGCCCCGCCACATCGCTGTCGCCGAGGTTGCTTTCCTGGCGCTGCTCGCGGCGCAGGGTGTCGATGGCCAGGTTGCCGGCGACCCGGAAAATGAAGCTGCGGGCGTGCACTACCGGCACGTCCTGCTCATCGATCTTCACCAGCTTGAGCCATGTCTCCTGGGCCACGTCGGCCGCGCGCTGGCGGTCGTTCATGCGCCGGGTCAGGAACAGCAGGAGATCATCGTAATGCTCCTGGAAACTGGCCAGCAGCCCTGAAGCGGGGGACGTCAGCATGAGTGGGAAAGATCGCCGTGGAAAGTAGGACATGAACTTTAATGAGAAGGATTATCTTTCAAGTCATGTACGACTTTCAACGCCGCCGTGCATTTGCCACACTCCGGGGCAACCTGTTCCCGGAGCAATCGCCATGTCTCGCCTGTTGCGCCATCTCACCGGCCTGAGCCTGATCCTCGCCCTGTCAGCCTGTGCGCTGTTCCAGGGGCGGGATCCGGTGAACATCAGCGTGATCGGTATCGACCCCCTGCCCGGCCAGGACCTGGAGTTGCGCATGGCGGTGAAATTGCGGGTGCAGAACCCCAACGAGACGGCCATCGACTTCAATGGCGTGGCCCTGAACCTGGAGGTCAATGGCCAGCCGCTGGCTGCCGGCGTCAGCGACCAGCACGGCAGCATTGGCCGCTTCAGCGAACAGGTGCTGGTGGTGCCGGTAAGCATCACCGCGTTTTCGGTATTGCGCCAGGCCGTGGGCCTGAGCCAGATGAGCAGCCTCGACGGCATGCCCTACGAGGTCAATGGCAAGCTCGCCGGGGGAGCCTTCGGCACCATGCGCTTCAAGGACCGCGGCACCTTCGAGCTGCCGCGCTGACGCTCAGGCCTTGCTGGCGCTGGCCGCCGCCATCAGCTTGTTGACCTCGCCGCGCACCATGTTGGCGTATTCCGGCGGCGACATGGCATCCAGCTCAGCCCGCACCCACTCCGCCCATTTGCCCTTGCGCCGCGGCTTCTCGCCGATCAGGCGGACGGCTTCGCCCTTGGCCTTGGCCAGGTTGGTCTGCCATAGCTCGAACAGCCGGGCTTTTTCGTCTTCGATCTCGGCCCGCTCGGCGAAACTCTTGTTGGCCAGATTGAAACTCATGGGGTAATTCCTGCCGCTTGAAAATGGGCGCTATCTTACACTGTAGCCGCCGATGCCCTGCAAACCGGTGCAACTTTTCCGTACCGGCGGGCGTCCATCACACATCGACGTATGATTTGACCGAGGAAGCGCAATGGCCAGGAAAACCACCCAGCACACCGAAAGCGAGCAGATCAAGGACCAGGCGTTCAGCGAATTGCAGGCACTGATCCAGGAGTCGGAGAAGCTGCTCAACGACAGCGCCTCGCTGGTCGGCGAGGAAGCCGAGACCCTGCGTGCCCAGTTGCAGCTCAAGTTGAAACAGGCCGGCCAGGCGGTGGGTAACGTGCGTGACAGGGCCAAGCCGGTGGTGGACGCCACCGAGCAGTACATTGGCGGGCATCCGTGGCAGACGGTGGCGATTTCGGCGGGGTTCGGATTGGTAGTGGGGTTGTTGCTGGGGCGTCGTTCCTGATCCGGAATCTTTAGTCTCATCGCTGGCAAGCCAGCTCCCACAGGGTTCGGCGGCGCCGCAGATTCTTGTGGGAGCCGGCGTTGCCGGCGATGGGGTCAACGGAGATTCAACGGCTCGACGACACCACAGGCAATCGCCATCCCCACCAGCTCCGGCAGGTGCTCGGCCTGCATGCGCTTCATGACCCGCGAGCGGTACAGATCGACGGTCTTGACGCTGACCTCCAGTTGCTCGGCAATCTCCCGGTTGGTGTAACCCTTGACCAGCGGCACGAACACATCGCGCTCGCGCGGCGTGAGGCTGTCGATCCGTGCCTGCACCGCGTCGCGCTGGCGGCTGCCGACCTGGATCTGCGACGAACGCCCCAAGGCATCCTGGACGCTGTCCAAAAGCATCTGGTCGTTGTACGGCTTTTCGATGAAGTCGCAGGCCCCGGCCTTGAAAGCCCTGACCACGATCGGCACATCGGCGTGACCACTGACGAAGATCACCGGCAGGTCGATCCCCTTTGCCCGCAACGCTTCCTGCACACTCAGGCCGCCCATGCCGGGCATGCGCACATCGAGCAGCACGCATGCCGGCAAGTCGCCCTCACAGGCATCGAGAAAGGCCTGGCCGCTGGTGAATGGCAGGGCCACCAGGCCCACCGACTCCAGCAGCCACACCGTTGAATCGAGCATGCCCTGGTCGTCGTCGACCACATAGACCTTCGGATCCTGCATCAAAGTCCCCTTGTTCAAGCGCTTGCCGCCGGCGCCAGCCGACAGCTCAGAATCAGTCCCCCGCCCTCCCCCGGGCTGGCCGAGAGCGTGCCGCCGAAACCTTCGACGATACTGCGGCTCATGCTCAGGCCAAGGCCCAGTCCTTCCGGCTTGCTGGTGGTAAAGGGGGTGAAGATGCCGTCCAGTTGCTCCGGCGCCACGCCCGGCCCCTGGTCGATTACCTGGACCAGCAGGCGCGCGCCCTCCTGCTCGCCACGCAGCACGATCCGCGACGGCTGCCCCGGCTGATGCTCGCGGTTGGCGTCGATGGCGTTGCGCAGCAGATTGAGCAGGACCTGCTCCAGCAGCACGCGGTCGGCGTACACCGGCGGCAGATTGTCCGCCATTCGCTGCTCGATCGTCACCTGCGCCTGCGTCGCCTCCCAGGCACACAGGCGCACCGCCTCGCGCGCCACCCCGGCCACCGACAGCGCCTGCAGGCGCCGCGGTTCCTTGCGCAGGAAGGCACGCAGGCGCTTGATCACTTCGGCGGCATGGGTCGCCTGTTCGCTGATCCGCTGCAAACCCTGGGCAACCCGGCCGGCAGCCTGCGGATCACGCTCCAGGGCGTGCAGGTAACGTTGGCTGGCGGCGGCGTAGTTGAGCACGGCGGCCAGCGGCTGGTTGATTTCGTGGGCAATGCCCGAGGCCAGTTCGCCGAGGGTCACCAGGCGCGCGGTGTGGGCCAGTTCATCCTGGTGGCGGCGCTGCTGGGTCTCGCGCAGTTCGCGCTCGGTCATGTCGCGGGCCACCAGCGAGTAGTAACGTTCGCCGCCGGCCGCCGTATGCGCAAGCAACACCAGCGACACCGGAAACGCCGCAGTCCCGTCGTAGGGCGCCAGCCGCGCTTCGCATTGCCAGACGCCCTCGCGTTCGGCACGCAGCCAGCCCTCGTGATCGAGGCGCTGGCAAGCCTCGGCGTCGAGCAGTTCGCCCAGGCGAGGTGCGTCCTCCACGGCGGTCAGGCCCAGGGCCCGGCGCGCCGAGCGGTTGAGGTAGGTCAGGCGCCCGTCAGGATCGGTGAACAGCACCAGGTCGGTATTGGCCTCCACCACTTCGGCCAGGCGCCGGCGGTTTTCCTGGGCTTCGATACGCACGGTGATATCCCGCGAGACACTGACGATCTCCACCACCGCACCGGTATAGGTCTCGCGAATGGCACGGCTGGCGATCTCGAACCAAAGGTCGCGGCCGTCGCGATGGCGTACGCGGCAGGTCATGGTCTGGTAGCCATCGCGCTCGAGCGCAGTCGAGGCCTGGATAAGGTGTTGGCGGCGATCCTGGGGATGTAGCAGGGCCTGCACCTTGACCCCGCGCAGTTCCTCCGGCCAGTAGCCGAGCAGGCGGTACGAGGCCGGCGAGGCATCGAGGAAACTGCCGTCGGGGGTGTGCCGGGAAATCAGGTCGGTGGTGTTCTCGGTAATCAGCCGGTACAGGCGCCGGGCCTGGGCCGCCTCGCGCTCGGCGCGACGCTCGCCGGTGGCGTCACGGCACCGCGCAACCACCTGATCGGCGCCGGCAGGGATGAAGGTCCATAGCAGAATGCGCTCGCCGGCCAGGCTCTCGACCTCGGCAATCGCCCGCTGTTGACCCAGGCAGGCGCGGACCAGCGCGGCATGGTTGGCCGGCAGCAGCACCGACAGGCTTTGCGGCGGCCAGCCATTGAGCTCGTCGCGCATGGCCGGGTTGGCGGCGCGCAACACGGCGTTGGCGTCGAGCAGCAGCGAGGGTTGCGGATCGTTATCGAGCAAGGCCGAAGGAATGAGCGTCACAAGGAGGACTCCGCTTTTTATAGTATTTGTACCATATTGCTATAGTCTATCTTCCAAGTAACATGGCGAACAGCGTAAAAATCAACGCAACGGAACGGTCACCCCGCTCCAGAACCCTGATCAGAGCTAACAATCAGCCAACAGGACATCGCTTTCTATGTCGATCTTCTCCGAGGGCCTGCAGCCCGCGCCTGTCAACCATGTCGCCCTTACTCCCCTGAGCTTCATCGAACGCACCGCTGCCGTGTACGGCGACTACCCGGCGGTGATCCACGGTTCGATCCGGCGCAACTGGCAGGAAACCTACCAGCGCTGCCGACGCCTGGCCAGCGCCCTGGCCGGCCGCGGCATCGGCCGGGGCGATACGGTGGCGGTGATGCTGCCGAATATCCCGGCGATGCTCGAAGCGCATTTCGGCGTGCCGATGATCGGCGCCGTGCTCAACGCCCTCAACGTGCGCCTCGACGCCGAAGCCATTGCCTTCATGCTGGAACATGGTGAAGCCAGGGTGCTGATTACCGACCGCGAATTCCACAAGGTCATCGCCGCCGCCCTGCAGTTGATGGAACACCCGCCGCTGGTGGTGGATGTGGACGATCCCGAGTACGGCGAAGGCTGCGCGGTCAGCGAGCTGGACTACGAGGCCTTCCTGGCCGAGGGCGACCCGCAGTTCGCCTGGCAGTGGCCCGAGGACGAGTGGCAAGCGATTTCGCTGAACTACACCTCCGGCACCACGGGCAACCCCAAGGGCGTGGTCTATCACCACCGCGGCGCCTACCTGAACTCGCTGGGCAACCAGATGACCTGGGCCATGGGCAATCATCCGGTGTACCTGTGGACCCTGCCGATGTTCCACTGCAACGGCTGGTGCTATCCCTGGACCGTCACCGCCCTGGCCGGAACCCATGTGTTCCTGCGCCGGGTGGATCCGCAGAAGATCCTCACCCTGATCCGCGAACACCAGGTCAGCCACCTGTGCGGTGCGCCCATCGTACTCAATGCGCTGATCAACATGCCCGACTCGGCCAAGGCGGCCATCGACCATCCGGTCAACGCCATGGTCGCCGGCGCGGCGCCACCGGCCAAGGTCATTGGCGCGGTGGAGGAAATGGGCATCAAGGTCACCCACGTGTATGGATTGACCGAGGTCTACGGCCCCGTGACGGTCTGCGCCTGGCACGCCGAGTGGGATGAAAAGCCGTTGCAGGAACGGGCGCGGATCAAATCGCGTCAAGGCGTGCGCTACGCCACCCTCGAAGGCCTGATGGTCGCCGACCCGCAGACCCTCGAACCCGTGGCACGGGACGGCAACACCCTGGGCGAGATCTTCATGCGCGGCAACACGGTGATGAAGGGCTACCTGAAGAACCCCGAAGCCACTGCCGAAGCCTTCCGTGGCGGCTGGTTCCATACCGGCGACCTGGCGGTCTGCCATCCGGACGGCTATGTCGAGATCAAGGACCGACTCAAGGACATCATCATTTCCGGCGGCGAGAACATTTCCACCATCGAAGTGGAGGACACGCTATACCGCCATCCCGCCGTGCTCGAGGCCGCCGTGGTCGCCCGGCCGGACGAGAAATGGGGCGAGACGCCCTGCGCCTGGATCAGCCTCAAGCCCGGCTTCGAGGACACCCGCGAGGCCGAGATCATCGCCTTCTGCCGCGTACACCTGGCCGGCTTCAAGCTGCCGAAGACGGTGATCTTCCGCGACCTGCCGAAGACCTCCACCGGCAAGATCCAGAAGTACCTGTTGCGCGACTGGGCCAAGGCGCTCTGATCCGTCCCTCCTTTTATTGCGAGAACCAAGATGCCTGAATTCAATGCCCCGCTGCGCGATATGCGCTTCGTCCTTCATGAAGTGTTCCAGGGCCCGGCCCAGTGGGCGCGACTGCCGGCCCTGGCGGCGACGGTCGACGGCGAGACCGCCGACGCCATCCTCGAAGAGGCGGCGAAGATCACCGGCCAATTGATCGCCCCGCTCAACCGTAGCGGCGACGAACAGGGCGTCGGCTTCGAGGCGGGCCAGGTCACCACCCCGGAGGGTTTCAAGGACGCCTGGCGCACGTACCGCGAGGGTGGATGGGTCGGCCTGGCCGGCAACCCGGAGCATGGCGGCATGGGCATGCCGAAGATGCTCGCGGTACAGTTCGAGGAAATGCTTTACGCTGCCAACTGCTCCTTCAGCCTGTACTCGGCGCTGAGCGCCGGCTGCTGCCTGGCGATCGACGCCCATGCCAGCGATAGCCTGCGCGCGCTATACCTGCCACGCCTGTACAGCGGCGAATGGGCCGGCACCATGTGCCTGACCGAACCCCATGCGGGCACCGACCTGGGCATCATCCGCAGCAAGGCCGAACCGCTGGTCGACGGCAGCTACGCCATCAGCGGGACCAAGATCTTCATCACCGGTGGCGACCAGGACCTCACCGAGAACATCATTCACCTGGTCCTGGCCAGGCTGCCGGACGCGCCCGCCGGGCCCAAGGGCATCTCGCTGTTCCTGGTGCCCAAGCGCGTGGTCAACGATGACGGCAGCCTGGGCGTGGACAACGCGGTGAGCTGCGGTTCGGTCGAGCACAAGATGGGCATCAAGGCCTCGGCCACCTGCGTCATGAACTTCGATGGCGCGGTGGGTTACCTGGTCGGCGAACCCAATCGTGGACTGGCGGCGATGTTCACCATGATGAATTACGAACGGCTGTCCATCGGCATCCAGGGCATCGGTTGCGCCGAGGCGTCGTACCAGAGCGCGGCCGCCTACGCCCGGGATCGCCTGCAAAGCCGCGCAGCCACGGGTGCGCAAGCCAAGGACAGGATCGCCGATCCGATCATCGTGCATGCCGACGTGCGCCGCATGCTGCTGACCATGCGCGCCCTGACCGAAGGCGGGCGGGCATTCGCCACCTACGTCGGGCAACAGCTGGATATCGCCAAATATGCCGAGGACGCCGGCGAGCGCGAAGCCGCGCAACGCCTTGTAGCCCTGCTGACGCCGGTGGCCAAGGCGTTCTTCACCGACACCGGCCTGGAAAGCTGCGTGCTGGGGCAACAGGTATTCGGCGGCCACGGCTATATTCGCGAATGGGGCCAGGAGCAACTGGTGCGCGATGTGCGGATCGCGCAGATCTACGAAGGCACCAACGGTATCCAGGCCCTGGACCTGCTCGGGCGCAAGGTGGTGGCCGATGGCGGACAGTCGCTGACCCTGCTGGCCAGTGAAATCCGCGCTTTCTGCGAGAGCGAGCCGCCTTACGCTGCACAATTGCTGGAAGCACTGGTACGACTGCAGAGCACCACCCAATGGCTGCGCGAGCAGGCTGGCGTCGATGCCAATGCGGTGGGTGCGGCGTCGGTGGAGTACCTGCACCTGTTCGGCTATGTCGCCTACGCCTACATGTGGTCGCGCATGGCGGCGGTAGCGAAGGCCCGGCATGCCGACGAGCCGGAATTCTACGAAGCCAAGCTGGCCACGGCGGCCTTCTATTTCGCTCGCCTGCTGCCGCGGACCCTGTCCCTGCAGGCCGGCATCCAGGCCGGGAGCGCCAGCCTGTATCAGCTCGACGCCGAGCATTTCTGAACGGCGGATATCCCGGCACGCCCGAGCGTGCCGGTTTTCCGACCGCCGGTTGGTTTGTGCGGAAAAGCCGGCTTTGCAACGGATTTACTGCAAATAAATCTCACAACTGATAGTGATTCGCCATGATCTCGGTTCCGGAGCCCCGCCACGCAGGGGTAGAATGGCCAAAACCGGGAGTATCAATGAATCAGGCCAGCCCCAGCGACGACGAACTCAACGCCATTACCGATGCCGCTGCGCATTGGTGCATGCGCTTGCACGCTGACGACTGCACTGAACAGGAACAGGCCGAGTTCGCCGAGTGGCTGACGGCCAGCCCGCTGCACCGTCGTGAGTTCGAGGCGATGCAGGATATCTGGATAACTGCCGACCAGCTTCCCCGCTCGCCTGCCCCTGCGCAAATCCTGCAATTGCCGCTCAAGCCCCGGCAGCAGCCACAACGTGCCCGGCACTATGCCTCGGCGGCAGTCATTGCCTTGCTGGCCCTGCCCCTGGCCGGCTGGGTCGGCTGGGACCAGGGCTGGCTGCCCAACGATTACCAGTCGGTGCAAAGCACCGATAGCCGTCGCACCGTCACCCTTGGCGATGGCAGCGAGGTGGAATTGAACCTCGGCACGTCCCTGCGCTACATGAATTTCAAGGACCAGCGCCGGGTCACCCTGAGCAAGGGCGAGGCGTTCTTCACGGTCCATCACGATCCACGGCACCCGTTCGTGGTCCGCGCCGGCAACGGCCAGACCGAAGTCACCGGCACCCGTTTCAACGTCTGGAAGTACCGCGACCAGGTCAAGGTGACCCTGGTGGAAGGTTCGGTGCTGGTCAGCAGCGAGAGCTTCAAGCTCGGCAGCGGCTACCGTCTCGGCCCGGGCATGCAGGCCGCCTACCAAACCGGCGATCTCGAACCGAGCCTGAACCAGACCTACGCCAATGACCCCAGCCTGGCATGGCGCAATGGCAAGCTGGTGATCGACAACCTCACCCTCGACCAGGCCCTGCCGCTGATCAACCGCTACCTCGACAGCCCTCTGCGCTTGGCCGATGCCAGCACCGGCAGCGTGCGCATCAGCGGGATCTACAACACCAGCGATGTGAAAAAGCTGGTGCGCACCTTGCCCAAGGTGCTGCCGGTGTACCTGACCCAGGACAAGAACGGCGACACGGTGTTGAACCGGATTTCGCCGCCGCCGAAGAAGGGCTGAGCCAGCAGCCTTAAGGACGACGCGGCCCCGGTGGGAGCGGGTTCACCCGCGATTGCGATGGTTAATCCGCTACCGTATCGCGGGTGAACCCGCTCCCACAGGCTCCGCAGCGCTCTTACAGCACCATCGCCGCCACCCACCCCGCCGCCAGCAGCGGCAGGTTGTAGTGGATGAAGGTGGGCACCACGGTGTCCCAGATGTGGTGATGCTGGCCATCGACGTTCAGCCCGGACGTCGGTCCGAGGGTCGAGTCCGACGCCGGCGACCCGGCATCACCCAGCGCTCCCGCCGTACCGACGATGCAGACTGTCGCGATCGGGTCGAAGCCCAGTTGCACGCACAACGGCACGAAGATCGCCGCAAGGATCGGCACGGTCGAGAACGAAGAACCGATGCCCATGGTCACCAGCAGGCCCACCAGCAGCATCAGCAACGCGCCGATGCCCTTGCTGTGGTCGATCCACACCGCCGACGCCTCGACCAGCGTCTTCACCTCCCCGGTGGCTTTCATCACTTCGGCAAAGCCGGAGGCAGCGATCATGATGAAGCCGATCATCGCCATCATCTTCATGCCTTCGGTGAACAGGTCGTCGGTGTCCTTCCAGCGGACGATGCCGGAAACCGAGAAGATCAGGAAACCCGCCAGCGCGCCGATGATCATCGAGTCCAGCCACAACTGGACGATGAACGCCGCCGCGATCGCACAACCGGCAATCAGGAGCGTCAGCGGGTTGTAGCTGACCGCCACCTGCTCGACCTGCTCGATCTTTTCCAGGTCGTATACGCGCTTCTTGCGATAACTGAAGAACACCGCAATCAGCAGCCCGGCGAGCATGCCCGCCGCCGGGATGGCCATGGCATGGGTGACGTTGACGCCACTGATATCGACGCCGCTACGGGCCACGTTGGCCAGGAGGATTTCGTTGAGGAAGATATTGCCGAAGCCCACCGGCAGGAACATGTACGGGGTGATCAGGCCGAAGGTGATGACGCAGGCCACCAGGCGCCGGTCGATCTGCAGCCGCGTCAGTACATAGAGCAGCGGTGGCACCAGCAGCGGAATGAAGGCGATGTGGATTGGCAGCAGGTTCTGCGAAGCGATCGCCACGACCAGCATCAGCCCGATCAATAGCCATTTGATTTTTCCGCCCTGGCCGTCGCGCTGCCCATGGAACATCGCCAAGGCCCGGTCGGCCAGGGCATGGGCCAGTCCGGATTTGGCGATGGCCACCGCGAAGGCGCCGAGCAAGGCGTAGGACAACGCCACCGTGGCCCCGCCGCCCAGCCCGCCATTGAAGGCCTTGAGCGTACCTTCGATCCCCAGGCCACCGACCAGCCCGCCCACCAGCGCACCAATGATCAGTGCGATGACCACATGCACGCGGGACAGGCTCAGCACCAGCATGATGCCGACCGCGGCAATGACTGCATTCATTCTTTCCAGCCTCTTGAAACGATGAAAAAGCACTAGCGTCGGCGACAGATATGCCCTGGGGGCCTGGCCGAATGACGGTATGTAATGTGGAAGGCGCACACTCTGAAGGAGGCCTCCCCCATTGTCAAAGCGCAGCGGCCCACAGCGGTGCAGGGGTCGCGTCGATGAACGAAAAGGACGCAATTAAATTGAACGTTTGAATAAAGAAACCGGTGCGGAGGCCGATACAGTCGGCGTGTCTATCTCTAATGGTTCAAAGGATTTCGCCAATGTCGTTCAGACAGCTTTCCATCCAATGGAAGATCACTCTGCTGGCCGGACTTTGCCTTGCCGGCATCGTCACCCTGCTGGTCGGTCTTTCGCTGTATCGCATGGAGCACACGACGGAGCTGGTCAAGGCCAGCAGCATGCAGATGCTCACCGAAGCGGCCGAGAGCCGCATCGAGTCCCAGGGCGAAGTCCAGGCGCTGACCATCCGTCGGCAGTTCATGGATGCCTACCAGTACGGCGCCGGATTTGCGCGCCAGGTGCTGTTCCTGCGTGAACAGGCAGAAAAGCGCTTCCTCGATGCCTTCGACCTGCGCGAGGACATGACCCGCCAGGTGCGCTCGGCACTGCAGGCCAACCCGGACCTGCTTGGCCTGTCGCTGGTGTTCGAACCCAACGCCCTCGACGGCAAGGACACGCTTTTCGCCAACCAGGATGCCCTGGGCAGCAACGAGACCGGACGCTTCGCCCTGTACTGGTCGCAACCGACCGCAGGCCAGTTGACCTCCATGGCCCTGCCGGAAAAGGACATGGCCGACACCAGCATCGGACCGAGCGGCGAGCCGGCCAACACTTGGTCGGTATGCCCGCGCACCACGCGCAAAACCTGCATCACCGAGCCGTACTTCTACGAGATCGCCGGCCAGCAGGTGCTGATGACCAGCATCGTGTTCCCGCTGATCGTCAACGACAAGGTCATCGCCACCCTGTCCATCGATATCAACCTGAACAGCCTGCAGGCCTTGAGCAAGGACGCCAGCGCCCGGCTCTATGGCGGGCAGACGCAGATCGGCATCATCAGCCCGGCCGGCCTGCTTGCCGGCTACAGCCCGGACACCAGCAAGCTGGCCAAGCGCTATGCGGACATCGACACGGCCAGCGGCGCCGAGCTGATGCGCCTGCTGGGCGACGGCACCGCGCTGCACAGCATCCAGCACGAAGGCCGCCTGAAAGTGCTGGCCTCGTTCGCCCCGACACCTGGCGCCAAGCCTTGGGGCGTCCTGCTGGATGTACCGGAAAGCGCCCTGACCGGCCCGGCCGAAGCGCTCAAGCAGGAGCTGGACCAGCGCAATACCAGCGGCGCCATGATCGAACTGGCCCTGGGCCTGCTGGCGGCGGTGGTCGGCCTGCTGCTGATCTGGCTGCTGGCCCGCGGCGTGACCCGGCCGATCCTCCACGTTGCCCACCGCCTGCGCGAGATCGCCAGCGGCGATGGCGACCTGACCAGCCGCCTGGCCTACGCCAAGCAGGACGAACTGGGCGAGCTGGCCGGCTGGTTCAACCGCTTCCTCGACAAGCTGCAGCCGACCATCGCCGAAGTGAAAAGCTCGGTGCACGCAGCGCGGGATACTGCCGACAAGTCGTCGGCCATCGCCAGCCAGACCAGTGCCGGCATGGAGCAGCAATACCGCCAGGTCGACCAGGTCGCCACCGCGTCCCACGAGATGAGCGCTACCGCCCACGATGTCGCCCGTAGCGCGGCACAAGCGGCCCAGGCAGCGCGGGACGTGGACCAGGCGACCCGCCAGGGCCTGGCGGTGATCGACCAGACCACCAACAGCATCGGCACCCTGGCCGCCAACATGAGCACTGCCATGGGCCAGGTCGAAGGCCTGGCGGATAACAGCGAGAAAATCGGCTCGGTACTCGAAGTGATCCGCTCCATCGCCGAGCAGACCAACCTGCTGGCGCTCAACGCGGCCATCGAGGCGGCCCGTGCCGGTGAGGCCGGACGCGGCTTCGCGGTGGTCGCCGACGAGGTGCGCAACCTGGCCCAGCGCACCCAGGAATCGGTGGAAGAAACCCGCCATGTGATCGAGCAACTGCAGGCCGGCACCCGCGAGGTGGTGGGTGCCATGGACAGCAGTCATCGCCAGGCCCAGGGCAGCGTCGAACAGGTCGGCCAGGCGGTGACCGCGCTGCGCCAGATCGGCGAGGCGGTGGCAGTGATCACCGACATGAACCTGCAGATCGCCAGCGCCGCCGAGGAACAAAGTGCGGTCGCCGAAGAGATCAGCGGCAACGTGGCGACAATCCGCGATGTCACCGAATCCTTGTCCCATCAGGCGGAGGAATCGGCGCGGGTCAGCCAGGCGCTGAACAGCCTGGCCAACCAGCAGCAGGGCTTGATGGATCACTTCAAGGTGTAATCCGGCCTATCGGGCAGGGCCTCAGCGCCCTGCCCGTCTCGGCAGTTCGATATGTACCCGCAAGCCGCCCAGCGGACTTGCCTGCAGGTCCATCCGGCCACGCCAGGCCTCGACGATATCGCGCACGATGCCCAGCCCGAGCCCATGCCCGGCAACCTGCTCATCCAGGCGCGCGCCGCGCTCCAGCACACCCTGGCGGGCATCCTCGGGAATCCCCGGACCGTCGTCGTCGACCCACAGCAGGTAGCTGTCCGGCGTCTGGCAAATGCCCAGGCATACTTCGCCGTCAGCCCATTTGCAGGCGTTGTCCAGCAGATTGCCGAGCAGTTCCAGAAGGTCCTCGCGGTCCCAGGGCAGCGACAGCCCTTCCGGCACATCGCGGCGGATCAGCAGGCCGTCGCCATGGATCATGCCCAGGGTCGAGAGCAGGCCCGGGAGTTCCACATCGCAATCGAAATGCGCCCCGGGCAAGGCATCGCCAGCCAGGCGGGCACGGTTGAGTTCACGGCTGAGGCGCTGCTGGATCTGCTCCAGTTGTTCGCGTAACTGCGCAGCCAGCTCCGGGGCGTCCTTCAAACGCTCGCTGGATGCCAGGCTAAGCAGCACCGCCAGGGGCGTCTTGAGCGCATGGCCGAGATTGCCCAGCGCATTGCGCGAGCGGCGCAGGCTGTCTTCGGTGTGGGCCAGCAGGTGGTTGATCTGGGCGACCAAGGGCTCCAGCTCGCCAGGTACTTCGCTGTCCAGTTGCGTGCGCTTGCCCTGTTGCAACTGGGCAATCTGCTCGCGGGAACGCTCCAGCGGACGCAACGAACGGGTGACGATCAGGCGTTGCAACACCAGCACCAGCACCAACGCCAGCAGACCGAGGCCCAGGCCGATCTGCTGCATGCGGCGAAAGCCATCGCGCATGGGCGTATAGTCCTGGGCGACGCTGATGGAAATGGCCCGGCCCTGGCGCCGGTAATCGGCGCGTAGCACCAGCAGTTGCTGGCCTGCCGGGCCGAGTTCAAGACCGTCATGCAGGCCGGCGGTTTCCGGCCTGGGCAACTCGGTGTCCCACAATGAGCGAGAGCGCCAGGTCTGGCTGTCGAAGTCGATACGGAAGTAGTAGCCGGAAAACTGCCGGTTGTAGGCCGCGGAGATGCGCCGCTGATCCAGCTCCATGCCGTTGGGCCCCTGGACCAGGGCCATCAGCAGGTTTTCGCTTTCCTTGCGCAGGCCGCTTTCCAGATAGCGGTGCAGCCCCACCTCGAACAGCCACAGGCTGACCTGGGCCAGGGCCAGCCCGACCACCACCAATGTTCCCACCAGGCCGAGGCTGAGACGCGACTGGATCGACCTCACTGCAACGCCCCGCCAAAGCGGTAGCCCTGGCCGCGATGGGTTTCGATCACGCTGCGGCCAAGCTTGCGGCGCAGGTGGTTGACATGGACTTCCAGCACATTCGAATCGCGTTCGGTTTCACCGTTGTAGAGGTGCTCGGCGAGATGGCTCTTCGACAGGATCTGCTGCGGGTGCAGCATGAAATAGCGCAGCAGGCGGAATTCCGCAGCGGTGAGTTGCACATCCTCGCCGCTGCGGCTGACGCACTGACGGCCTTCGTCCAGGTGCAGGCCGGCGGCCTCCAGGGTCGGCTGGTTGGCCAGGCCGCGAGCGCGGCGCAGCAGGGACTGGATGCGCAGTTGCAGTTCTTCAGGATGGAAAGGCTTGCTCAGGTAGTCGTCGGCGCCGGCCTTAAGTCCTTCGATCCGGTCGGCCCAGGAGCCCCGCGCGGTCAGGATCAGCACCGGCGTGACCAAACCACCGGCACGCCACTGGCGCAGCACTTCGAGCCCCGGGATACCGGGCAGGCCAAGGTCCAGCACGATCAGGTCGTAAGGTTCGCTGGCGCCCTGATACACGGCATCGCGGCCATCGGCGAGCCAGTCCACCGCGTAGCCCTGGCGTTGCAGGCTGGCCGTCAGTTCATCGGCGAGCGAGACGTTGTCCTCGACCAATAGCAGGCGCATCAATCATCTTCCTCATCTTTGAGCAGGGTGCCGCTGGCGGCATCGAGCTTGATTTCGCGTACGACACCTTCACCGGTCAGCAACTCGACTTCGTAGACATAGACATCGTCATCCTCTTCCAGCTCCGCTTCCAGCAGGCGCGCCCCGGGATAGCGTCCCAGGGCGGCTTGCAGCAGTTGTTCAAGCGGCAGGATGACCCCGTCGCGACGCAGGGCCAGGGCTTCGTCCTGGTCAAGGTCGCGGGCCAGGGCCAGGGAGCATACCGCCAACAGTGCCAGCAGGGGCCAGCGGATGCCCAGGGCAAGACGTGTCATCAGCTGTCTCGTTCGTTCTTCAGGACTTCGCCGGTCTTGGCATCCAGGTCCACATCCCACTCGACGTTCTGCGCGTCCCGCAGTTCGACCTTATAGATGTAGCGGCCGTACTCTTCCTCCAGTTCGCTGTCGGTGACGGTCGAACCGCGGTACTGCTCAAGGGCCTCCTGTTTCAGGACATCGAGCGACTGGATCTGCTGGCTCTGCACCAGCTTCACTACTTGGTCGGGTTGCACGTCCTTGGCCAGGGCGACATTGGCTCCCAGGGCAAGGGTAGCGGCGGCGAACAGGGCAGTGAAAGTTTTCATCATGTTTCTCCATCGTTATCAATCGGGTACGGTGGAAAGTCTAACCAGCCGAACTTAATTGAAGCTGAAAATAGCTGGCGACATGATAGCGCGGTACGCCGCGGCTTATACTCGCCAGTCAACCCGTAGCGAGCCGATCCAATGACCGCCATCCATACACCCTTTCCTGCGCTGACCCTCAAGGCTGGCAAACGCGCATTGGCGCGCATACGCGAAAACGGGCTGAGCGCGGCAGATGTCGGCGTGCTACCGGGTGCCGCAGGTGGCCCCAAGGCGCTGGGTATCCAGGGGCTGGACCTGGCCTTGTTCGGCGAATGGCTGCCCCGGGCGCCACGGGAGCGGGCGCTGATAGGCGCCTCGATTGGTTCCTGGCGCTTCGCCAGCGCCTGCCTGCCAGACCCGACCACAGCGATCCGCCGCCTGGGCGAGCTGTACACGGCGCAAGACTTCGCAAAAGGAGTGACCCAGGCCGAAGTCAGCCGCAGTTGCCAGCGCATGCTCGATGATCTGCTTGAAGGCCGCGATGCCAGAGTCCTGGATAATCCGCTGTATCGCTTGAACATCATGGTAGTGAAGAGCCATGGCCTGCTTGCCGAGGATCACCGCGCGCGCCTGGGGCTGGGGCTGTCATCGGTGATTGCCGATAACCTCATCGGTCGGCCACGCCTGGCCAGGCACTTCGAACGCATCATCCTTCACGACGCCCGCAGCGCGCCGCCACTGGGAACCCTGACGGACTTCCCGTCGCGTTGCCTGCCATTGGCGACCGACAATCTGCGCCATGCCTTGCTGGCGTCCGGCTCGATCCCGATGGTCATGGAAGGCGTGCGCGACATCCCGGGAGCAGGCTCCGGCACCTATCGCGATGGCGGTCTGCTCGACTATCACCTCGACCTGCCCTATAGCGGCGGCGACATCGTGCTCTACCCGCATTTCACCGACAAGGTGATTCCCGGCTGGTTCGACAAGGCCCTGCCCTGGCGGCGCGGCGATACAGAAAGGCTGAAGAACGTGGTGCTGCTGGCACCGTCGCCCCAATACCTGGCCCGGCTGCCCTACGGCAAGTTGCCCGATCGCAGCGACTTCAAGCGCTTCATGGGCGATGCTGCCAGCCGCCAGCGTTACTGGCGTACCGCAATGACCGAAAGCCAGCGCCTGGGCGACAGCTTCCTGGAGCTGGTCGAGCGAGGCACGCTGGGCGACCATCTGCAACCCTTGTCGTGACCTTGCTGGTAAACTGCGCGACAGCATTGGCTTTCAGAGTTGGATATTTTGGAAATCTTCAAAGAATTTACCTTCGAATCGGCGCACCGCCTGCCGAACGTCCCCGCCGGCCACAAGTGCGGTCGCCTGCACGGCCACTCGTTCAAGGTCGCCCTGCACCTGACCGGCCCACTCGATCCTCATACCGGCTGGATCCGCGACTTCTCCGAGATCAAGGCGATCTTCAAGCCACTCTACGAACAACTCGACCACAACTATCTCAACGATATTCCCGGTCTGGAAAACCCGACCAGCGAAGTGATCGCCAAATGGATCTGGGACCAGGTCAAGCCGCTGCTGCCGGAGTTGAGCAAAGTGCGGATTCATGAGACGTGCACCAGCGGATGCGAATACACCGGCGACTGATGGTTTAGCGCTTCACCAGAAAGGGCTTGCTCTGGTTACCAGGCAAGCCCTTTTTCGTAGCTGTATTCTCGTGATTCAGAAAGACAAAACCCCTACCTGCATACGCAGATAGGGGTTTCGGAATTGAATCTTGACGATGACCTACTCTCACATGGAGAAGCTCCACACTACCATCGGCGATGCATCGTTTCACTACTGAGTTCGGGATGGGATCAGGTGGTTCCAATGCTCTATGGTCGTCAAGAAATTCTGTGTGCCAACTCGTCTTTCGACGCCTCGGCAAATCGGGTATGTGACAGTTGTGGTTTGCACGAACTTTCGGTTCATTGCGTCTTCACCACCACAATCCGGCTTCTCAGCTCAGATTGCTTGGGTGTTATATGGTCAAGCCTCACGGGCAATTAGTATTGGTTAGCTCAACGCCTCACAGCGCTTACACACCCAACCTATCAACGTCGTAGTCTTCGACGGCCCTTCAGGGAGCTCAAGGCTCCAGTGAGATCTCATCTTGAGGCAAGTTTCCCGCTTAGATGCTTTCAGCGGTTATCTCTTCCGAACATAGCTACCCGGCAATGCCACTGGCGTGACAACCGGAACACCAGAGGTTCGTCCACTCCGGTCCTCTCGTACTAGGAGCAGCCCCTCTCAAATCTCAAACGTCCACGGCAGATAGGGACCGAACTGTCTCACGACGTTCTAAACCCAGCTCGCGTACCACTTTAAATGGCGAACAGCCATACCCTTGGGACCGGCTTCAGCCCCAGGATGTGATGAGCCGACATCGAGGTGCCAAACACCGCCGTCGATATGAACTCTTGGGCGGTATCAGCCTGTTATCCCCGGAGTACCTTTTATCCGTTGAGCGATGGCCCTTCCATACAGAACCACCGGATCACTAAGACCTACTTTCGTACCTGCTCGACGTGTCTGTCTCGCAGTCAAGCGCGCTTTTGCCTTTATACTCTGCGACCGATTTCCGACCGGTCTGAGCGCACCTTCGTACTCCTCCGTTACTCTTTAGGAGGAGACCGCCCCAGTCAAACTACCCACCATACACTGTCCTCGATCCGGATGACGGACCTGAGTTAGAACCTCAAAGTTGCCAGGGTGGTATTTCAAGGATGGCTCCACGCGAACTGGCGTCCACGCTTCAAAGCCTCCCACCTATCCTACACAAGCAAATTCAAAGTCCAGTGCAAAGCTATAGTAAAGGTTCACGGGGTCTTTCCGTCTAGCCGCGGATACACTGCATCTTCACAGCGATTTCAATTTCACTGAGTCTCGGGTGGAGACAGCGCCGCCATCGTTACGCCATTCGTGCAGGTCGGAACTTACCCGACAAGGAATTTCGCTACCTTAGGACCGTTATAGTTACGGCCGCCGTTTACCGGGGCTTCGATCAAGAGCTTCGCGTTAGCTAACCCCATCAATTAACCTTCCGGCACCGGGCAGGCGTCACACCCTATACGTCCACTTTCGTGTTTGCAGAGTGCTGTGTTTTTAATAAACAGTCGCAGCGGCCTGGTATCTTCGACCGGCATGGGCTTACGGAGCAAGTCCTTCACCCTCGCCGGCGCACCTTCTCCCGAAGTTACGGTGCCATTTTGCCTAGTTCCTTCACCCGAGTTCTCTCAAGCGCCTTGGTATTCTCTACCCAACCACCTGTGTCGGTTTGGGGTACGGTTCCCGGTTATCTGAAGCTTAGAAGCTTTTCTTGGAAGCATGGCATCAACCACTTCGTCGCCTAAAGGCAACTCGTCATCAGCTCTCGGCCTTGAAATCCCGGATTTACCTAAGATTCCAGCCTACCACCTTAAACTTGGACAACCAACGCCAAGCTGGCCTAGCCTTCTCCGTCCCTCCATCGCAATAACCGGAAGTACAGGAATATTAACCTGTTTTCCATCGACTACGCTTTTCAGCCTCGCCTTAGGGACCGACTAACCCTGCGTCGATTAACGTTGCGCAGGAAACCTTGGTCTTTCGGCGTGGGAGTTTTTCACTCCCATTGTCGTTACTCATGTCAGCATTCGCACTTCTGATACCTCCAGCAAGCTTCTCAACTCACCTTCACAGGCTTACAGAACGCTCCTCTACCGCATCACCTAAGTGATACCCGTAGCTTCGGTGCATGGTTTGAGCCCCGTTACATCTTCCGCGCAGGCCGACTCGACTAGTGAGCTATTACGCTTTCTTTAAAGGGTGGCTGCTTCTAAGCCAACCTCCTAGCTGTCTAAGCCTTCCCACATCGTTTCCCACTTAACCATGACTTTGGGACCTTAGCTGACGGTCTGGGTTGTTTCCCTTTTCACGACGGACGTTAGCACCCGCCGTGTGTCTCCCATGCTCGGCACTTCCAGGTATTCGGAGTTTGCATCGGTTTGGTAAGTCGGGATGACCCCCTAGCCGAAACAGTGCTCTACCCCCTGGAGTGATACATGAGGCGCTACCTAAATAGCTTTCGAGGAGAACCAGCTATCTCCGAGCTTGATTAGCCTTTCACTCCGATCCACAGGTCATCCGCTAACTTTTCAACGGTAGTCGGTTCGGTCCTCCAGTCAGTGTTACCTAACCTTCAACCTGCCCATGGATAGATCGCCCGGTTTCGGGTCTATACCCAGCGACTAAACGCCCTATTAAGACTCGCTTTCGCTACGCCTCCCCTATTCGGTTAAGCTCGCCACTGAATATAAGTCGCTGACCCATTATACAAAAGGTACGCAGTCACCTAACAAAGTAGGCTCCCACTGCTTGTACGCATACGGTTTCAGGTTCTATTTCACTCCCCTCTCCGGGGTTCTTTTCGCCTTTCCCTCACGGTACTGGTTCACTATCGGTCAGTCAGTAGTATTTAGCCTTGGAGGATGGTCCCCCCATATTCAGACAAAGTTTCTCGTGCTCCGTCCTACTCGATTTCATTGACAAGGGATTTTCGTGTACGGGGCTATCACCCACTATGGCGGCACTTTCCAGAGCCTTCCACTAATCTCAAGTCAACTTAAGGGCTAGTCCCCGTTCGCTCGCCACTACTAAGGGAATCTCGGTTGATTTCTTTTCCTCAGGGTACTTAGATGTTTCAGTTCCCCTGGTTCGCCTCATGTACCTATGTATTCAGTACAAGATACTCAGCTTGTGCTGAGTGGGTTCCCCCAT
>NZ_CP187557.1:947500-2190000 GCF_049860765.1 Pseudomonas sp. NyZ201 | reverse complement strand
AAGACCGAAGTACTTCCGATACTACCTGAAACTTCTAACTCGTTGAATCTCAAGGAGTTTTCCTTTTCGACTGCGCCGGAAGTGGGGCGAATTATAGAGAGATTGAATCCAGCGTCAAGCTTTAATTTGAAACGCACAGCGAAAAAGAAAACTGCGCAATATATTGCTCATCGCCAGGGGTGTTTAGCATCATAGGCAGCCGGTACGAATGTTCGTACCTTTTACTATTAAGGAACGCCCTGCCTCGATGAACACCCAGACCCGCAGCCTAGCCGCTACCTTGTTCCCCGTCGGCGTACTGCTCATTGCCATGGCTTCGATCCAGTCCGGTGCATCGCTGGCCAAAAGCATGTTTCCTCTGATCGGCCCGGAAGGTACCACGACCCTGCGCTTGCTGTTCGCCAGCGTGATCATGCTGCTGTTGCTGCGACCATGGCGGGCGAAGCTGAGCGCGAGCACTCTGAAAAGCGTGATCATCTACGGAGCATCCCTGGGCGGGATGAACTTCCTCTTTTATATGTCGCTGCAGACGGTTCCGCTGGGCATTGCCGTTGCCCTGGAGTTCACCGGGCCGCTGGCGGTGGCGCTGTATGCTTCGCGACGCCCGGTGGACTTCCTCTGGATCGGCCTGGCGGTCATCGGTCTGTTGCTATTAATCCCGGTTGGTGAAACCGGGGCAAGCCTGGACCTCACCGGTGTCGGATTCGCATTGGGCGCAGGGCTCTGCTGGGCGCTGTACATTCTTTACGGACAAAAGGCCGGGGCCGAGAACGGAATCCAGACCGCAGCGCTCGGAGTGGTGATTGCCGCGCTGTTCGTGGCTCCTATCGGCATCGTCAAGGCAGGCAGCGCCTTGCTCGATCCGGCGCTGATCCCTGTCGCCCTCGGCGTAGCGATTCTCTCCACCGCCCTGCCCTACAGCCTGGAAATGGTCGCGCTGACTCGCCTGCCGGCGCGTACGTTCGGCACCCTGATGAGCATCGAACCCGCCATTGGCGCTCTGTGCGGCCTGGTTTTCCTCAGCGAAGTACTGAGCGTGTCCCAGTGGCTGGCGATCGGTGCGATCATTACGGCATCGGTGGGCGCAACCCTGTCGATGCGCAAGGACGCTCCTCCACCGGTAGCGGCAGACTGATTGAGAAATACTTTCATTCGAATGGCCGCAAATGATTGTGCGAGCCAATCGGGCCTGTTTAACTGTGCCCTGTGTCATATTTTGAATTTTTCACTCGACGCAGGGACGAACGAGCATCAGGAAGGTGCAACTGGAACGAACACGGGCACAGACCCGCGCAGCGTTAAGGACAGGAATGAAACGAATTCTGCTCATACTAGCTATCCTCGCAGTCGCAGGTTGCGCAGCAACCGCGAAGGATCAGGTCAAGCGTGGCAAGAAAGGGCTGCACATCAACTGCTCCGGCCTTTCCTCTTCCTGGAACAAGTGCTACAGCAAGGCGGAAACCTCCTGTGGCACGAAAGGCTACAAGGTGATTGCCAGATCCGGGGACAACGACGAAGAGCCGGGAGATTATCCATTCGGCATCAACCCTGCCGGCTATACCAGCCGCAGCATGATCGTCATCTGTAAATAAGAAAGGGCAACCAGAAGGTTGCCCTTTGCCTTTATTGCTTCACTCAACCGATAGCCCGGGTTCTTTCGTGCAACCATTGCAGAGCAGCACCGTCGAGCAGCGGTTCCAGACGTCGACGAACCTCGGCATGGTAGGCGTCGAGCCACGCGGCATCCTCGCTGCCAAGCTGGTCGATCAACAGGCAACGGGTGTCGATCGGACACAGCGTCAAGGTTTCGAATTCCAGGAAATCGCCAAACGCGCTCTTGCCCGACTCCCGGTTTATCACCAGGTTCTCGATGCGCACGCCCCACTGCCCGGGACGATAGGTTCCGGGCTCGATCGAGGTAATCATCCCGGCCTGCATCGCCGTGTGAGGCGTTACGGCGGCCTGATAGGCAATGCTCTGCGGTCCTTCGTGGACATTCATGAAGTAGCCGACCCCGTGCCCGGTGCCGTGCCCGTAATCGATATGTTCAGCCCACAACGGCGCGCGCGCGATCGCATCCAGTAGCGGCGAGGGAATGCCTCGGGGAAACCGGGCCCGCGATAGGGCGATCATGCCCTTGAGCACACGGGTGCAGTCCAGTTTCTGCTCATGGCTCGGGGTACCGATCGGCACCATGCGGGTGATATCGGTGGTTCCGCCAAGATACTGCCCGCCCGAGTCGATCAGAAGCAGGCCATCGCCTTCGATCCGTGCGAAAGCCTCCGGGGTGGCATGGTAATGCGGCATCGCGCCATTGGCGTTGAACGCCGCGATGGTGGCAAAACTCAGGCAGACGAAATCCGGACGCCGGGCACGCGCCGCCGTCAGTTGCACATCGATATCGACTTCGGTGACCACCTCGCGTCCCTGGGCCGTCTCGAGCCATGCGAAGAACTCGCACAGCGCAGCGCCGTCATGCTCCATGGTTCGGCGGATATGCGCGAGGTCCGCATCGCTCTTGCGCGACTTGGCCAGGGTCGTAGGGTTGATACCTTCGACCAACCGCACGCCCTCACACAGATTGGCCAGAAGACCACTGGTCACCTTCGCCGGATCCAGCAACACCCGGCTGTCCGCCGCGATCCCGGCAAGACCGGCGGCAACCTCGCTGTAATCACGCAATTCGACCCCATCGGCGGCAAGCGTGTCGCGCAGCGACGCATCCACCTTGCTCTGGGCGACGAACAGAATCGCAGCCTCCTGGCCGATCAGGGCGAAGGAAACGAATACCGGGTTGTAGGAAACATCGCTACCGCGCAGATTGAACAACCAGGCGATATCGTCGAGGGTGGCGAGGAAATGCCAGTCGGCGCCTCGCTCGGCCAGCGTCTGGCGCAAGGCGGCCAGCTTCTCGCGACGCCCCTGCGAGGCATAGGGTGGCAAATGTGCATACACCGGACTGGCCGGCAACGCCGGACGGTCCGGCCAGATCTGTCCCAGCAGATCCTTGTCCAGCAGCAAGCGAACCTTGCGCGCCTGCAGGCGCTCTTGCAATTGCCGAGCAGACGCCAACGCCATGACTGCACCGTCTGCGGCCACCGCACCGTTGGCCGGGGTGTTGTCCGCCAGCCATTCCAGCGGCCCCGGCCTGCCAGGTTGCAGCTTGACCAGTTCGATCCCGGTACCGGCCAGTTCCTGGGTGGCCTGCTCCCAATAGCGGCTATCGGCCCACAGCCCGGCAAAGTCGGCGGTCAGCACCAAGGTTCCGACCGACCCCTGAAATCCGGACAGCCATTTGCGGCCCTGCCAGTATCCCGGCAGGTATTCGGAAAGATGGGGATCGGCAGAAGGCACCAGCAGTGCATCGACCCCTTCGTTGCGCATCACCTGGCGCATCTGCGCCACGCGCGCCCTGACCGCATCCTGCGGTGTCGGTTGACTGTTCATGCTCGCTCCTTTCATCACTACGGCCTGTATTCCAGGCCGCTGATAATGGAGCAGGGCTCAGCCCCGGGCAACACCCCAGAAGGGCGCAGGATGCAGCGCTGCATGGATGGCCGCTACAGCCTGATCAACGTCCGACACGCGGGTGAAACGCCCCAGGCTCAAGCGTATGGTCTGTCCCGCCAGATAGGCATCATGCCCCAATGCCAGCAACACATGGGAGGGTGCTGAACTCCCGGAATTGCAGGCCGACGTGGAAGAAAATGCCAGGGTTTTCGCCAGTTCGGATAGATCCAGCGAGTCGCCGCCAAAGGTCAGGCTGAGGGTGTGGGGAATGGACTGTTCGAGGCTGCCGTTTACCAGTAAGCCGGAAATATCCCGCAGCCTTGTAAGAAGCCGCTCACGCAAACATCGGATGCGATCCAGCTCTTCTCGCTGCACTTCACCAGCCAGGGCAAAGGCCGCCCCCATCGCGGCGATCTGGTGGGTCGCCAGCGTCCCGGAGCGCAGCCCGCCTTCGTGACCGCCACCATGCATCTGCGCCTGCAGCAGTGTACGAGCCCGCTCGCCGACATACAGCGCACCGATGCCCTTGGGCCCATAGACCTTGTGTGCGGAAAACGAAGCCAGGTCCACCGGCCACCGCGCCAGATCGATCCCGACCTTGCCCGCCGCCTGGGCGCAATCGACATGCAGCAATGCACCCCGCTCTCGTACCACCTCACCGATGCGCTCGACATCATTGAGCGTACCGAGCTCATTGTTCACCAGCATCAGGGACACCAGGAACGTATCAGGGCGCAGAGCAGCGGCTACCGCCTGTGGCGTGATCAGCCCTTTGCCATCCGGCTTCAGGTAAGTGACCTCGAAACCCGCGTCCTGCAACTGCCGCGCGGTATCCAGCACCGCCTTGTGCTCGATGCAACTGGTAACGATGTGACCGCCCTGCCGTCCTTGAGCCAACCCCTTGATGGCGAGATTGTTCGACTCGGTCGCGCCGGAGGTCCACACAAGCTGCTCGGGACGTGCGCCGATCAGCGTTGCTACCTGCAAGCGCGCCAGCTCCACGGCTTCGCGCGCCTGCTGACCGTAGCGATGTGAACTCGAAGCGGGATTGCCGAACGTACCGGACACACCCAGGCACTTGACCATCACGTCGATGACTCGCTCGTCGACGGGTGTCGTGGCGGCATAGTCGAAATACAGCGGCAGTTTTTCCATGGTTCAAGGCTCTCTTGCAGTTGTCGCCCCGGAAAGCGTCGTGCTTTCCGAATCCTGTCCAGAGATAGTGCCTCAAACCACATAGAACCAATAATTATCAATTTTCATATTTATATAACCATAATTTCATACCTCTTTACCCAGTGAACTTCTCGACCATCCAGGCCTTCAGAACAAATATCTACGCTGACTGGAGCATCCGCCATGCCCCGCCGGACCGACCGCAAGCACGGCGTGCTATTGCTCGATACCCGGGAACGCACGCCAGAGCATGAACGTGCCGTACACCGTAAATTGGCCGAGCATCTGGCCGCCCTCCTGCATACCGAAGTGGTTGCATCGCCCACGGACGAGGAAGAGGATCTCTACTACCTGCCCACCGCGACCCTGATCGACCCTCGCCGTTATGGACAACTGGGCATCCGCTCGACCGACGATTTCTTCGGTGGCCTGGTAGCCCATCCGTACATGGCGACGAAGGCCATCTCCCATCCGTTGCCCGCCGGCGCACAGTATCCCAACGGTTGGACCGACGAGTTCGCCCGTCAGGCAGGCAGGGCGCTGCTCAAGGGCTACACGGTGTTCAGCATCGCCGATGCCAGGGCCGCCGCCACGCTGCTGCTGCGCGATGGTCCCTTGCGACTCAAACCGGTACGCGCAACGGCCGGCCGCGGGCAGAAAGTGATTGCAAGTGCAGCCGAGCTGGAACCCGAACTGAGCCAACTGGACAACGACGAACTTGCCCTCTGGGGGCTGGTGCTCGAAGAAAACCTGACGGATGTCGAAACCTTCAGTGTCGGCCAGGTACAAGTCGCCGGGATCGTTAGCAGCTATTACGGCGTCCAGCATTGCACCCTTGATCATCAGGGCGAATCGGTCTACGGCGGATCGGACCTGGTTGTGGTACGCGGCGATTACGAGCGCCTGCTGCAACTTGAACTGGACCAGCCCCTGCGCCTGGCGATCACCCAGGCGCAGGCCTATGAGCAGGCCGCCATCGCCAGCTTTCCAGGCTTTCTTGCCTCCCGCCGCAACTACGACGTCGCGCGCGGCCTGACCGCCGCGGGCCATGTGCACAGTGGTGTACTCGAACAATCCTGGCGCATCGGCGGCGCCAGCAGCGCCGAACTGCTGGCCCTGCGCGCCTTCGCCGATGACCCGGCGCTACAGCGCGTACGCGCCTCCACCCATGAAGTGTTCGGTGATGCCGTGCTGCCCGGGGACGCCACGCTTTTCTATCAGGGGGACGACCTTGAAGTCGGACGAATCTGCAAATACGCGAGGATCCGCGACTATGACCATCCATAGCGAAAGCCTGGACATTCCCGTCGACGGCGAAACCATCGCCGGTACCCTGCTCAGCCCGAGCCCCAAGGTCCCCGGGATTCTCTTCGTGCACGGCTGGGGTGGCAGCCAGCAGCGGGACCTGGCGCGCGCCAAGCACATCACCGGGCTGGGCTGCGTGTGCATGACCTTCGATCTGCGCGGCCATGAGAAGACCGAAAGCCAGCGGCGCAGCGTAACCCGCGAGCAAAACCTGGCGGACCTTCTGGCAGCCTACGACAAGCTGGTCAGCCACCCGGCGGTGGATACCAGCTCGATCGCGGTGATCGGCAGCAGCTACGGTGGTTACCTGGCCACCCTGCTGACCCGCCAGCGACCGGTGAAATGGCTGGCGCTACGGGTTCCGGCGCTGTACTGGGACGATGAATGGAGCCTGCCGAAGCAGGCGCTCGATCGGCAACGCCTGTCGCAATACCGGCTGATGACCCTGGGCCCTGGCGACAACCGCGCCCTGGCTGCCTGCGCAGAATTCGCCGGGGACGTCCTGCTGGTGGAGTCGGAAACCGATGACTATGTGCCACACACCACCTTGATGAGCTATCGCTCGGCGTTCGTCTGCGCTCATTCGCTGACGCACCGGATCGTCGACGGTGCCGATCATGCGCTCTCCAGTGACCGGAGCCAGAAGGCCTACAGTGCGTTGTTGACGGCCTGGATCAGCGAAATGGTGATCGGGGCGCGGCTGGACCGTTATCCGCATCACTCGCCCTGGTATTCCTGAGATCGCCCGGCCTGCGTCACACGCCGCCGGTAATCACTTGGCGCCAGTCCCGTGACCTTATGGAACACCTTGCGAAACGCGCCTGGGTCCTGGTAGCCCACGCCCCAGGCGATCTGGTCGATGCTGCGCCGGGTGAATTCCAGCATCCGGCAGGCACGGCCCACCCTGACCTGCTGGCAGTACTCGGTGGGTTTCAGTCCGGTGGCGCTGCGAAAGCGGCGCAGGAACGTACGCTCTTCGAGCCCGGCGCAATCGGCCATGACCGCCACGCTGACTTCCCGTGCGCCGGTGCTCTGCAACCAGTGCTGGACCTTGAGCACCGCTTCGTCGCCATGATCCAGGCGCGGGCTGAAAGTACTCCCGGCTGGCTTGATCCGCACCGGTTCCACCGCGAGAAAGCGTGCGGTTTCCGCGGCCAGGGTTGGCCCGAGGTAGCGCTCCACCAGTTTCAAGCCAACCTCGGTCCAGGCCATCAACCCGGCGCTGGTGATCACGTCACCGTCTTCCAGCAGCGGCAGGTTGGCCTCGACCTTTATCCGCGGGAAGCGCTCGGCCAGGGATTGGGCAAAGTTCCAGTGCGTAGTGGCTGAACGTCCGTCCAGCACACCGCTGGCGGCAATGAAGAATACCCCGACGCAGATCGACGCCAGCAGGGCGCCATCGCCGTGCCAGTTGCGCAACTGCTCGCGGTAGCGCTCGAGCAGTTCAGCGGTCGGTTCCTGGGTCAGGCTGGGAGGCACGATCATCACCCGCAGCTGATGGCCGGGCAGCAGGTGGCTGTCATGGCTCACCACCAGTGCGCCTTCTGCATCCTCCTGCCAGTGGCAGACCCGCAGCGGCGCACGCTGTGCAAGGCCCAGGTCGGCCGCCAGACGATTGGCCACGCTGAACAGATCGGTCAGCCCGTGCACAGCCGCCAACTGCGCCCCGGGATAGACCAGGATGCCGATCTCGATGATTTCGCCGTCCCGGCTCATTGTCAGTTTTTCCCGTGAAATTGTCGGTCGCGCCAATCCGCAACGGCGCCGGGCAAGCCTATAACTATCAGCCACGGCCCCACCACTGCCATCAACGAGGAAACCACATGAGCAGCAAAGCCCTGGTCATCATCGATATCCAGAACGATTACTTCCCGGGTGGCAAATGGCCCCTGGCCAACGCCGACCTTGCGGCCGACAATGCGGCGAAAGCCCTGGAAAGGGCACGGGCGCAGGGCGACCTGGTGATTCATGTGAAGCATGAATTCGAATCCGCCGATGCGCCCTTCTTCGCTCCCGGTTCGCAAGGCGCGAAGATCCACGCGAAACTGACGCCCCGGGACAATGAGCCGGTAGTGCTCAAGCACAAGGTCAACGCTTTTCTCGACACCCCGCTGCCCGGCCTGCTGGAAGAACACCGCATCAGCGAACTGACCGTGGTCGGCAGCATGAGCCATATGTGCATCGACGCTGCCACGCGTGCCGCCGCCGACCTCGGCTACACGGTCACGGTCCTGCACGATGCCTGCGCCACCCGTGACCTGGAGTTCAATGGCGTGACCGTCCCTGCGGCCCAGGCCCATGCGGCCTACATGGCTTCGCTGGCTTTCGCCTACGCCCGGGTCATTTCCACCGCGCAATGGCTCGAGGCCTGAGTCAGATCACCACGTTGCGCACGAAGCGCGTGGCCACCGCGCCATCATTGCGATAGCCGTGGGTGCGGTTGCTGGCATAGGTGAAAAACTCGCCGGCAGCCAGCGCCCGCGCCTCGTCGTCGATCAAAAGGGTCAGGCAGCCCTCGAACACGAAGATCTGCTCGCTGAAGCCTTCCGGGTCGGCATTGGTCTTGTAGAACTCGCCGGGCTCCAGGCGCCACTCCCACAGCTCGACTTCGCGCCGGGCCGGAGTGCTGGCCAGCAGCACCGCCTTGCTGCCGGCATGCTCGCCGGCCCAGGCCAGCTCGTTGATGCGGCTGGAGTCGCGGTTGTCCGCGGCCTTGATCAGGTCGGCGAACGCCACGCCCAGGGCTTCGGCGATCAGGTCGAGGGTCGACAGGCTGACGTTCTTTTCCCCGGCCTCGATAGCCACCAGCATGCGTCGGCTGACGCCGGAGTTCTCGGCCAGGGCACTCTGGCTCAAGCCGCGGACATGCCGCAGGCGCCGCACGTTCTGGCTGACGTGCTGGAGAACCGAGGCGCGGTTGGAATCTTTATCCACTGAACTATTCACAGAAAGTATTCACCGAAAGTACTCACCGAAGAGAATTTGCGCAGTATACTGCCCACTTTTGCCGCACGCACTGTGCGGCGCCTTCATTTCTCGCGTGCAAGCCATGACTACCAATACCTCCGTGCGTCCCTCCCCGACCTTTCGCCTGAGCAAGGCGGAACTGGTGCTGGTGTTCATCACCATGCTCTGGGGTGGCACTTTCCTGATCGTGCACAAGGTGATGACGGTCAGTGGCCCGATGTTTTTCGTCGGCCTGCGTTTTGCTGCTGCCGCTTTCTTCGTCGGACTGTTCTGCTTCCGCTCGCTGCCGGGCCTTACCCTGCGCGAGCTAAAGGCAGGGGTGCTCATCGGTGTCGCGATCATGCTCGGCTACGGCCTGCAAACCGTGGGCCTGCAAACCATCAGCAGCAGCCAGTCGGCCTTCATCACCGCACTCTACGTGCCCTTCGTACCGATCCTGCAATGGCTGGTGCTGGGCCGCCGCCCCGGCCTGATGCCAAGCATCGGCATCGCCCTGGCTTTTACCGGGTTGATGCTGCTGGCCGGGCCAAGCGGCGGCGCGGTGCATTTCAGCCCCGGGGAGGTCGCCACTCTGGTCAGCGCCGTGGCCATCGCTGCGGAAATCATCCTTATCGGCCACTACGCTGGCAGCGTAGATGTGCGCCGTGTCACCGTGGTGCAGCTGGCTACCGCCTCCGCCCTGTCGTTCATGCTGGTGGTGCCGACCCAGGAGCGCCTGCCGGACTTCTCCTGGCTGTTGCTCGGCGCCGCCATCGGCCTGGGCGCCATGAGCGCGATTATCCAGGTCGCGATGAACTGGGCGCAGAAGTCGGTTTCGCCGACCCGCGCTACGCTGATCTACGCGGGGGAACCGGTCTGGGCCGGGATTGTCGGACGTATCGCCGGTGATCGTTTGCCCGGCCTCGCACTGCTGGGCGGTTTGCTGATCGTAATCGCGGTGATCGTGAGCGAACTCAGGCCCGGACGCAAGGAAGATAAACCGGCGACAAGTGCCGCCGACGGGAAGGAAGCTGATACCGGTATTTAAGGAAACAGCGCGCTCGTCTTGCGGAAACTGTTATAAGAAAAAAGCTTTTTCTTACAATTCTTGTAGGATTCTGCGACAGCTTGCCGGTTGGTGATCACCGGAGCGGCACGTATGATTCCCTGCAAATTTCCGCAGATTAGATATCTATGTCCTTGATAGTTCTACTGCTTCTGCCATTCGTGGGGAGCTGTGTGGCCGGTGTGCTGCCGCACAACGCACGCAACTCGGAGTCGCTGCTGGCCGGCATCGTCGCCCTGATCGGCACGGTGCAGGTGGCCATGCTGTATCCGCAGATCGCCGATGGCGGGGTGATCCGCGAGGAGATCCTCTGGCTGCCGAGCATGGGACTCAACATCGTTCTGCGCATGGACGGCTTCGCCTGGCTGTTCTCGCTGCTGGTGATGGGCATCGGCACCCTGGTGTCGCTGTATGCGCGCTACTACATGTCGCCCCAGGACCCTGTGCCACGCTTCTTCGCCTTCTTCCTGGCCTTCATGGGCGCGATGCTCGGCCTGGTGATTTCCGGCAACCTGATCCAGATCGTGTTCTTCTGGGAACTGACCAGCCTGTTCTCCTTCCTGCTGATCGGCTACTGGCATCATCGCGCCGACGCCCGCCGCGGCGCCTACATGGCCTTGATGGTGACCGGGGCCGGCGGCCTGTGCCTGCTGGCCGGGGTGATCCTGCTCGGCCATGTGGTCGGCAGCTACGACCTGGACAAGGTCCTGGCTGCCGGCGATGTCATCCGTGGCCACGCCCTGTACCCGGTGCTGCTGCCGCTGATCCTGCTCGGTGCCCTGAGCAAGAGCGCGCAATTCCCCTTCCATTTCTGGCTGCCCCACGCGATGGCAGCGCCCACGCCGGTGTCCGCCTACCTGCACTCTGCAACCATGGTCAAGGCCGGGGTCTTCCTTCTGGCGCGGCTGTGGCCGGTGCTGTCCGGCACCGACGAGTGGTTCTGGATCGTTGGCGGCGCCGGGGCCTGCACCTTGCTGCTCGGCGCCTACGCGGCGATGTTCCAGAACGACCTCAAGGGCCTGCTGGCCTACTCGACCATCAGCCACCTCGGCCTGATCACCTTGCTGCTGGGCCTGAACAGTCCGCTGGCGGCGGTGGCCGCGGTGTTCCACATTCTCAACCATGCCACCTTCAAGGCTTCGCTGTTCATGGCGGCGGGCATCATCGACCATGAAAGCGGTACCCGTGATATCCGCAAGTTGAGTGGCCTGTTCCGCCTGATTCCGTTCACCGCGACCCTGGCCATGGTCGCCAGCGCCTCGATGGCCGGCGTGCCCTTGATGAACGGATTCCTGTCCAAGGAGATGTTCTTCGCCGAGACCGTGTTCATCTCCTCCACCGCCTGGGTCGAGACCACCCTGCCGGTGATCGCCACGCTGGCCGGAACCTTCAGCGTCGCCTACGCGCTGCGCTTCACCGTCGACGTGTTCTTCGGCCCCACCGCCACCGACCTGCCGCATACCCCGCACGAACCACCGCGCTGGATGCGCGCGCCGGTCGAGTTGCTGGTACTGACCTGCCTGGTGGTCGGCGTCTTCCCGGCGCAGTCGGTCGGTCCGCTGCTGGCCGCCGCCGCCCTGCCGGTTGTCGGCGGCGAGCTGCCGGAGTACAGCCTGGCGGTCTGGCACGGCTGGAACGCCCCCCTGATCATGAGCCTTATCGCCATGTGCGGCGGGGTGCTGCTCTATCTGGCCCTGCGCAGCCAGCTCCGGCAGGGCCGCTTCACTTATCCGCCGCTGATCGAGCGTTTCAATGGCAAGCGCCTGTTCGAACGCGGCCAGGTCCTGCTGATGCGTACCGCCCGCGGCATCGAGCGGATCTTCACCACCCGGCGCCTGCAGAAGCAGCTGTTCATGCTGGTCCTCGCCGCCCTGGTGGCGGGCATGCTGCCGCTGCTGGCCCACGGCCTGAGCTGGGGCAACCGGCCGAAGATCCCGGGCTCCGGGGTGTTCGTCATGCTCTGGCTGATCGCCATTGCCTGCGCCATCGGTGCCGCCTGGCAGGCCAAGTACCACCGTCTCGCTGCGCTGATCATGGTCGGGGTCTGCGGCCTGATGACCTGCATTACCTTCGTCTGGTTCTCCGCCCCGGACCTGGCGCTGACCCAGTTGGTAGTCGAAGTGGTCACCACCGTGCTGATCCTCCTCGGCCTGCGCTGGCTGCCACGGCGGATCGAGGGCGTGTCGCCACTTGCCGGCTCCCAGGAGCGGGCGCGCCTGCGGCGTCTGCGCGACCTGGTCCTGGCGGTGCTGGTGGGCGGCGGCATGGCGGTGCTGTCGTACGCCATGCTGACCCGTCCGACACCCAACTTCATCTCCTCCTTCTACCTCAGCCGCGCCCTGCCGGAAGGCGGCGGGACCAACGTGGTCAACGTCATGCTGGTGGACTTCCGGGGCTTCGATACCCTTGGCGAGATCACCGTGCTGGTGGCCGTGGCCCTGGCGGTCTTCGCCCTGCTGCGACGTTTCCGTCCGCCGCGCGAGAGCATCCAGTTGCCGGCGCAGCAGCGCTCGCTGGCACCCGACATGGTCACCGACCTGGTCAACCCGCGACATGCCGAGGACACCGCCCTGGGCTTCATGATGGTCCCGGCGGTACTCGCCCGCCTGGTGCTGCCGATGGCCATGCTGGTGTCGATGTACCTGTTCATGCGCGGCCACAACCAGCCGGGCGGCGGTTTCGTTGCCGGCCTGGTGATGTCGGTGGCGTTCATCCTCCAGTACATGGTTGCCGGCACCCAATGGGTCGAGGCGCAGATGAGCCTGCGGCCCTTGCGCTGGATGGGCACCGGGCTGCTCTGCGCAGTCCTGACCGGTGTCGGTGCGCTGCTGTTCGGCTACCCGTTCCTCACTACCCATACCGCACATCTGCACCTGCCGCTGCTGGGTGACCTGCACATCGCCAGTGCGCTGTTCTTCGATGTCGGGGTGTTCACCGTGGTGGTCGGCTCGACCCTGCTGATCCTCACCGCCCTCGCCCACCAGTCGGTGCGTGCGCACCGGCCGCTACCGAAATCCACCACAGCAGAGGGAGCCGCCTGATGGAAGAAGTCATCGCGATCGCCATCGGCGTTCTCGCCGCCTCCGGGGTCTGGCTGATCCTGCGGCCACGGACCTACCAGGTGATCATGGGGCTGTGCCTGCTGTCCTACGGGGTCAACCTGTTCATCTTCAGCATGGGCAGCCTGTTCATCGGCAAGGAGCCGATCATCAAGGACGGCGTGCCCCAGGACCTGCTCAACTACACCGACCCGCTGCCCCAGGCCCTGGTACTGACCGCGATCGTCATCAGTTTCGCCATGACCGCGCTGTTCCTCGTGGTACTGCTGGCGTCCCGCGGTTTCACCGGTACCGACCATGTCGACGGACGGGAGCCCAAGGAATGAGCGGGATGCAACAACTGATAGTCGCGCCCATTCTCCTGCCGCTGCTGACCGCAGCCCTGCTGCTGTTGCTCGGGGAAAAACGCCGGCCACTGAAGGCGCGGATCAACCTGTTATCGACCCTGACCGGGCTGGGCATCGCCATTGCCTTGCTGCTGTGGGTCAGGGACCAGGGCCAGGCCACCTCCATCGGTGTCTACTTGCCGGGCAACTGGGCGGCGCCGTTCGGCATCGTCCTGGTGCTGGATCGCCTGGCCGCGCTGATGCTGGTGCTCACCGGCGTCGTCGGCACCAGTGCCCTGCTCTTCGCCCTGGCCCGCTGGGACCGCGCCGGCGCCAGCTTCCACGCACTGTTCCAGATCCAGCTCATGGGCCTGTACGGCGCCTTCCTCACCGGCGACCTGTTCAACCTGTTCGTGTTCTTCGAGGTGCTGCTGGCGGCGTCCTACGGCCTGCTGCTGCACGGTTCGGGGCGCTCGCGGGTCAAGGCCGGCCTGCATTACATCGCCATCAACCTGTTCGCCTCGTCGCTGTTCCTGATCGGCGCCGCCATGCTTTACGGGGTCACCGGCACCCTGAACATGGCCGACCTGGCGATGAAGATTCCCCAGGTGCCGGAGGCCGATCGCGGCCTGCTGCATGCCGGCGCGGCGATCCTGGCCATCGCCTTCCTCGCCAAGGCCGGCATCTGGCCGCTGAATTTCTGGCTGGTACCGGCCTACTCCTCGGCCAGCGCGCCGGTGGCGGCGTTGTTCGCCATCATGACCAAGGTCGGCTTCTACACCGTCCTGCGCCTGTGGACCCTGTTGTTCTCCGAGCAAGCCGGCGCCTCGGCCTTCTTCGGCGGACAGTGGCTGGTCTACGGCGGCCTCGCCACCCTGGCCTGCGCGGCCGTGTCGATCCTTGCTGCGCAGCGCCTGGAGCGCATGGCCAGCCTGAGCATCCTGGTCTCGGCCGGCACCCTGCTGGCGGCGATCGGTTTTGGCCAGACCGCGCTGATCTCGGCGGCGCTGTTCTACCTGGTCAGCTCGACCCTGGCCCTGTGCGCGCTGTTCCTCCTGGCCGAGCTGATCGAACGCTCGCGTTCGGCCAACGAGCTGCCGCTGGACGACGATGCCGATGCCATGCCGTCGCCGCTGGAGTCGCTGCAGCCACCCAAGGGCACCAACCTCGATGACGAGCAGAAGGCCGTGGTCGGCCAGGTGATCCCCTGGACCATGGCCTTCCTCGGTTTCAGCTTTATCGCCTGTGCGCTGCTGATCATCGGCATGCCGCCGCTGTCCGGCTTCGTCGGCAAGTTCAGCCTGATCACCGCCCTGTTCAACCCCTCGGGCATGGGCGTGCCGGCCGAAGCACCGCTGCCGGCCAGCGGCTGGGCGCTGCTGGCCTTGCTGATCCTTTCCGGCATGGCCTCGCTCATCGCCTTGGTGCGCCTGGGCGTGCAGCGCTTCTGGAAGCCGGAGGAGCGCCCCTCGCCGTTGCTGCGCCTGTACGAATGCATGCCGATCGTCGCCCTGCTCAGCCTTTGCGTGGTGCTCAGCCTGTGGGCCGAACCCTTGATGCGCTATGCCCAGGATACCGCCGCCAGCCTCAAGGATCCGGGCGTATACGTGGAAGCGGTGCTCGGTACGCGGCCGATTCCGGGCCCCACCACCCTTGAAAGCCTCGGGCAGGTTCAACCATGAAACGATTGCTCCCCGCCCCGCTTCTGTCCCTGGCCCTGTTCGTCCTGTGGCTGGTGCTGAACCTTTCGATCAGCCCGGGCAACATCATCCTCGGCCTGCTCCTGGGCATCCTCGCACCGCTGCTGATGCGGCCCTTGCGCCCGTTGAGCGCGCATATCCGCAATCCGGGGGCGGTGATCCGCCTGGTACTGCGGGTGGGCCTGGATGTGCTGGTATCCAACCTGGACGTGTTCCGCAGCGTCTGGCGCATGGGTCGCAAGCCACCGCGCTCGCGCTTCGTGCATATTCCCCTGGACCTGCGCGATGCCCATGGCCTGGCAGCACTGTCGATGATCACCACGGTGATCCCCGGTACGGTGTGGTCCGAACTGGCCCTGGATCGCAGCGTACTGCTGCTGCATGTGTTCGACCTGGACGACGAGGCCCGCTTCATCGAGCACTTCAAGCACACCTATGAACGCCCGTTGATGGAGATCTTCGAATGACCGGCCTGCTTGCCAATGCCATCATCGCCAGCCTGTTCATCTTCACCATCGCCATGGCCGTGACCCTGGTCCGGGTGTTCCGCGGCCCGTCGGCCCAGGACCGGGTGCTGGCCCTGGACTATCTGTACATGCTGGGGATGCTGATGATGCTGGTGCTGGGTATCCGCTACGCCAGCGATACCTATTTCGAGGGTGCGCTGCTGATCGCCCTGTTCGGCTTCGTCGGCTCGTTCGCCCTGGCCAAGTTCCTTCTGCGCGGCGAGGTGATCGAATGACCGCTCCGGTATTGCCGTTCTGGCTGGAAATCGTGGTAGCCGCGCTGATCCTGACCAGCAGCCTGTTCGCCCTGACCGGGGCCATCGGCATCCTGCGCCTGAAGGATTTCTTCCAGCGCATGCACCCGCCTGCCCTGGCTTCGACCCTCGGTGCCTGGTGCGTGGCGCTGGCCTCGATCCTGTATTTTTCCGCGCTGAAGGAGACGCCGGTGCTGCATGCCTGGCTGATTCCGATCCTGCTGTCGATCACCGTGCCGGTGACCACGCTCCTGCTGGCCCGCACCGCGCTGTTTCGCAAGCGCATGGCCGGCGAGGACGTGCCCGGCGAGGTCAGCAGTCGCGAGCAGGAGTGACGCCCGTCACTGCCCCTCGGTCAGGCGCTGCAGCTCGCGCCTGACCATCGCCGCGTATTGCGCGGGCTGGAGCTGGTAAAGCTGCCCGGCGACCCAGGTCAGCCACTGCTCCTGCAATTCCTCACGCCGTGCCAGCCACTGCCGCGCCTGATCTTCGGCGCGAGCCTGATGGCGCTCATGGAACTCGCGGCGACTCACTCGCTGGCCTTGAAGGTCAGCTCGCCCTTGCGCCACTTGGCAACCTTGGCCGTGGCCGCCTTGAGGGTCTTGGACAGCCCTTCGCTGATGCGCGCGTGGGCCGCGAACACCATCATGACCGCACGCCCTTCACGGAAGACGATGCCCTCGCCTTCCGGAACGCTGACGAAGGCGTATTCGCCCAAGCCGTAGATGGTCTGCTTGATTTCGCGGAAGCGGATTTCCAGCTTGCCGCCTTCGCGGCTTGGCAGGACGGCGGCGCGGAAGTGGTCACCGACCTTCAGTTCCAGGCGCTGCTTGTCATCGACCACCAGCGCGTCGGCGGTCTCGACCTCGGCCATGTACAGGCCCTCGGGGCTTTGCTCGGTGATGTAAACGAACGGCGACTGGAATTGCTTGACCAGCTTGCCGCGAAGATCTCCCAGCACGAACAGGGCGTGCATATCCAGATTGGTGACTGCCAAAGAAAATTCCTCAAAACCGAGATCACACTGACACCCGTGAAGAAAAGCTCCCACGGGCATGCCGTACTTCATTAATTCGAAGTTCGAAAGACTAATGAGTTGGCGCCAATAAGTAGCGGCCCGGAGGCGTCGCACCTTGTGGGAAATCACACTTTCCCATGCCGGATACGGCTTGATAGCGAACGTCTGACCGACATCGCGCGGTGAAAATTCCGTGTTTCACCGCTCCTTCGCGGTGCAAGGCGATCAATTGAAGATCGCCTCGTAGCGTCGGAAAGCGAATGGCTTACCGCACAGGGAAGCGAATATGCACGAAAACACGGAAACCCGTCGAGGGGTGTGTGCTGTTTGCAGGTGAGAAATTTCTGTTGTTGGGGTTCTTACAGGAGGGGATTAATGTGGTGTTCTTGAGGGCCTCATCGCTGGCAAGCCAGCGATAGGTCCCTCAAGACTAACGAGTTCCCGGCATCTTCTCCGGTCGATACCCCAGCCGCAGCCCGCCCCAATGCCGGCCATCGACCTTGATCGGTACCGACAGGTCATGCATCAGCTCGCCGGTGTCCCGGGTGTAGGTCTGCAACAGCAGGCGCTGCTGATGGCTCCCGCAACGAATACCGGTGCGGTCGTCGAACTTGCGCTTGCTGCGGTTGTGCGCAGTGTCGGTGGCCTCGTCCCCGGTCAGTGGCTGGTTGAAGGCATTGTTGTGGGTCGGCACGTAGCCCTGCTGGGTACAGGCGATCGCATAGATCAAGCCCTCGTGTTCGCGCAGCAATGGCTCCTGGATAGCCGGCAGGACCTGGTCGGTGTACTGGTCGAAACGGGTGCGATAACGCGCCGGCCGGGTGCCGGGCAACACCTGGTACTGACGGTCGAACAGATCATCATGACTGATCCGGCCCTCGCGGATATCCGCCTCGAAGCGCTCGGCGATCTGCCGGGCGCCACGCAGGGCCAGGTCGAAGACCCGCTGGTGATAGTCATCCAGCCCGACCTCGGCCAGGCGCTCGCTGATGTTCTCCGCCTGCCCTTCCATCTGCACGGCGGCCTGGGCCAGGCGCTGGGTCTGCTGGTCGCTGATGGCCAGGTCGCCGCGCATCTGCTCCACCGCCTGGAACAGGCTGTCGAGCTGGGTACGGGTGGTTTCGGTACCACCGGCGATCTCGGTAATCTGCTGCTCGACACCCGCCGCCAGCCCGGCAATGGCATCCAGTTGCTCGCCGGTGTGCTCGACCTGGGCAACGCCAGTGTGCAGGTCATCCGACAGCCCGCGGATCTGCTCTACCACCTGGGCAGTACGCTGCTGGATATCGGCGACCATCACCCCCACTTCCTCGGTGGCGCTGGCCGTACGACCCGCCAGGCCGCGGACCTCATCGGCGACCACGGCGAAACCGCGTCCGTGTTCGCCGGCACGGGCGGCCTCGATGGCGGCATTGAGCGCGAGCAGGTTGGTCTGGCTGGCGATGGCCTGGATCACCAGGGTGACCCGGGCGATATCCTCGCTGCGCTGGTGCAGCGCTTCGATCAGTTCGCGGCTGGCATTGGCGCGCGAACTGAGCAGGTGCATGAGCTGGATCGAATCGGCCAGTACCAGGCGCCCCGCAGCGCTGCTTTCATGGGCTTGCTGGGCGGCCACCAGCGCCTCGCGACTGAGCTGGGAAGTGACTTTCTCGGTGCCGATCATGACTTCGGCGCTATTGACGATCTGTGCCGCGGAAGACAACTGCGATTGCAGCTTGTCCGCCAGTTGCCTGACCGAATAGGACACGCCGGCCGCCGACAGCGCGTTATGACTGGTGACCTGGGCCAGGTCGCGGGTCAGCTCGGTGAGCGGGTCGTGCACGGCCACCTGAGCCGGCTGCGGCCGGCTGCGCAGGTGCGGCAGCCACAACACCAGCAAGGCCAGCGGCAGGCAGAACCAGAACGAAATGCCGGCGAATGCCATGGCCGCCAGCACCACCACCAATACCAGGCTTTGCAGCACCACACCGGACCAGCCACGGGCACCCCGGGCCGAGGGTTCCGCTGGTGCCAGCGCGGCGGGTAGAGATCCTTCTCGCATCATGACTGTGGCTCCCCGTTGTTATTGTTGCGTCATTAAACGCCACTACAACGCCATTAGCCATGCTTCCTTGGGCGTAACCCGATCCGGCCTTGATACAGGACAACTGCCCGCCGCTTTTCGCCCGCGCGAAAACGAAAGCCCCGGGTGCGTGGCCCGGGGCTTTGGTATGCAAGGGTCGACCAGACGTGTCGATCAGACCTGGCGCAGATGCTTGTCCAGTTGCTCGTGACGCTCCTGCGCCTCGATGCAGTACTTGGTGGTCGGGCTGATCAGCAGGCGCTTGAGGCCGATCGGCTCGCCGCTGTCGTCGCACCAGCCGAAGCTGTCGTCGGCGATACGGCCCAGGGCCATTTCCAACTGCGGCAGCAGGCGCTGGTCACGCTCGATGGCGTTGACCAGCCAGTGACGCTCTTCTTCGACCGAGGCGGCATCGGCAGGATCGGCAGGCGAGTCCAGGCTTTCGATGGTTACACGGCTCTGCTCGATGCGCTCCTGGGTCTCCACTTTCATCTGCTTGAGCAGATCGGCGAAGAAGGCCAATTGCTCGGCGTTCATGTAGTCATCGGCCGGCATGGCCAGCAACTTTTCCTTTGTCATTGATATCTCTAATAAAAATGTACGTGCATTTAGACGAATCGGGTGCCGCGGCGAACGCATCGCCAGCAGCGAAATTCTTCAAGCACCAGTCGGCACTCAGTTCATGGGGGGCGGCAGTCTAAGGCCGAGCCTCATGCCGGGCAACAGAAATGACTGCGGTTTTGTCCGAAAAGCCCCTTATCCCTCGCAAGCATGGTGCGGGGGCAGCGTTTATAGCAAAAAATCCTGGCGTGCGTGAAGCACGGCAACGCCCGCTTATCCGAGCAATTGGCTGAGCACCGCGCGCAACTTGCCCGGTTTCACCGGTTTGTTCAGCAGCGGCGCGCCAAGCCGCTGCATGGCCCGACGGCTCTGGTCGCTGCGGTCGGCAGTGATCATCACTGCGGCGATCGCCACGCCGAAGTGCTTGCGCAGGTCACGTACGACTTCACATCCGGTTACACCATGATCCAGGTGGAAGTCTGCCAGGACCAGCTCCGGCGCCCTGCCCTGCAACACCTGCAAGGCTGTCTCACGGTCGGTGGCGGTGAATACTTCGCAGCCCCATTGGCCGAGCAGCGCGGCCATGCTCTCGAGGATGGCGGTCTCGTTATCCAGTACCAGCAGACGGCGACCCGGCAGCGGATCGCCCAGGGCGGGCAATGGCACCCCGGGTGCGACCACGGGGCGCGGGGCTTCCCGCGATAAGGGCACATCGATGCTGAACACCGAGCCGCGCCCCGGCCAGGAACGCACCCGTACCTGGCAGTCGAGGATGCGTGCGATGCGCTCGACGATCGCTAGCCCCAGGCCGACGCCTTTGCGATCGGCAGCACGGCCGACGTCGAGCTGGTTGAATTCGAGAAAGATCGACTCCAGGCGGTCGGCCGCGATGCCCCGGCCGCTGTCCCACACTTCCAGGCGCAGCACCTGGCCACGCCGCCGGGCGCCAAGGAGGATGCCGCCCCGCTCGGTATAGCGGCAGGCATTGCTGAGGAAGTTGCGCAGGATCCGCGTCAGCAGGCGGATGTCACTGCGGATCATCCAGGCACCACTGCGTACCCGCAGGCCCAGCCCGGCCGCTTCGGCCACCGGCTGGAACTCGGAAGCCAGGGGGCCGAGCAGTTCGTCGAGGTGGTACAGATCCAGGTCAGGCTTGATTGCCGCCTGGTCGAGGCGAGAAATATCCAGCAGATCGGTCAGCAGGTCTTCCGCGCCCTCCAGCGCCTGGTGCGCGCGTTCCACCAGTACGTGCTCGGCAGCCGGCAGGCTGCGCTCGCGCAACGTGGAAATCAGCAGCCGCGCCGCATTCAATGGCTGCAGCAGGTCGTGACTGGCCGCAGCCAGATACTTGTCCTTGCTGCGGTTGGCGGCCTGGGCAGCATCCCGGGCCTCGATCAACTGGTTGGTACGCTCGGCAACGCGCTGCTCCAGTTCGTCATTGAGCTGTTGCAGGCGTTCCTGGCTGAGCTTGCGCTCGGTGATATCGGCGACGAAACCCTCGACTACGCCCTCTTCGTCCGGACGCAGGAGCAGGTTCATCAGCACATCGATGGCGCTGCCGTCCTTGCGTTGCAAGCGGGTCTCGTACCCCAGCAGCGCCCGCTCGCGCTGCAGTTGCTCGGCGATGTGCATCAGTTCCTGCTGGCCGCCAATGAACAGATGCCCGGCCAGGTCGGTGCGCGCCAGCAGCAACTGCTGCGGATCGGCGTAGCCCAGCATCCGCGCCATGGCCGGGTTGGCCGCGCGCAGGCCATCTTCCAGGCTGGCCTGGAAAATCCCGTGCACGGCATGCTCGAACAGCCAGGTGTAGCGGTTGCGCTCGGTTTCCAGCTCGTCGAGGCGCGCCGCCAGCTCCGGGTAGTGGCTCTTGCGGACCGTGTGGTTGCTCAGCCCGAGCAATCCGGCCAGGGCGTCGGAGCCCGGCTCAGAGGGCCTCGCCATAGACCACCTCGACATCACGCTGGCTCGAGGCACGAGGGTTGGTGAGGATGCACGGGTCGTCCATGGCGTGTTGCGAGAGGAATGGAATGTCGCTGCCGCTGACGCCATGCAGGCCCAGGGTTTCATGGAAGCCCACGGCCCGCTTCAGGGCGATCAGGTGCTCGACCAGGCGCTGGCGGATCTGGTTATGGCTGAGGCCGCGGCAATCGATGCCGAAGGTTTCGGCGATCACCTTGAAGCGCTCCGGCGCCGCACTGTAGTTGAACGCCACCACGTGCTCCACCAGCACCGCATTGCACAATCCATGGGGCAGGTCGAGGAAGCCGCCGAGGCTGTGGGACATCGCATGCACCGCGCCAAGGATCGCATTGGAGAACGCCAGCCCGGCCTGCATGCTGCCGAGCATGATCGACTCGCGCAGGGCAATGTCCGAAGGGTTGGCGATCATCTGCACCAGGTTGCCGTCGATCAGGCGCATGGCTTCCAGGGCGTGGGTATCGGTCAACGGCCCGTGGCCGGTGGAGACGAACGCCTCGATGGCATGCACCAGTGCGTCGATGCCGGTACAGGCGGAGAGGAACGGGTCCATGCTCAGGGTGGTTTCCGGGTCGATCAGCGACACATCGGGCACCACCGCCTTGCTGACGATGGAGAACTTCATGCGTTCCTGCTGGTTGGAAATGATCACGAACTGCGAAACGTCCGCCGACGTGCCGGCAGTGGTCGGGATCAGGATCAAGGGCGGGCTGGGCACGCGGATGGTGTCGACCCCTTCGAACTCGAGGATGTGCCGGCCATGGGCGACCACAATACCGATGCCCTTGGCGCAGTCCATGGGGCTGCCGCCGCCAACGGCGACGATCACGTCGCACTGCTCGGCACGGTAGCGCTCGGCGCCGTCCATCACCTCTTCCACCCGCGGGTTGGGCGACACCTGGCTGTACAGCACGTAATCGATGCCCTGGGCCTGCAGGCTGGCCTCGACATCGGCGACCCAGCCGGCGGCGATGACGCCGGGGTCGCTGACCAGCAGCACCTTGCGCGCGCCGAAGGTCCGGGCGTAATTGGCGACGTGCTGGCGGCAGCCGGCACCAAAGATGATTTCGGGGGAAACGAACTTGCGCAACTGGCTCAGATTCGGGCTCATGCAACGCCTTCTTGTTTTTTTAAGTTAGCGCCAGCCTAAAGCAAAGAGAGGGTAAGGCAAAGGCGGCGCCGGCCGTCTCGAGAGCCGGCCGGCGCCAGGAGGATCAACGGTTGGCGAAGTACATGGTCACTTCGAAACCGATACGCAGATCAGTGAACGCAGGCTTTTTCCACATAGGTCCATCCTCTTCTGGCACCGCAGGCTGGCGGTGCGTCTAGTGATACACCGTTTCCGGTGCGGGTCGAATACTACTTTGGAACAGTCTTGAAGCACGACGCGGACTCTTTGGGAGCGGGTTTACCCGCGATAGCGTCGGTGAATCCACTATCGCAATCGCGGCGGTTCGGCGTTCCGATGAACCCGCTCCCACGAGGAGGCGCGGTGTGCTTTAGAAGAAGCCCAAAGGATTGATGTCGTAGCTGACCAGCAGGTTTTTGGTCTGCTGGTAGTGGTCGAGCATCATCTTGTGGGTCTCGCGGCCGACACCGGATTTCTTGTAGCCACCGAACGCGGCATGCGCCGGGTACAGATGGTAGCAGTTGGTCCAGACGCGACCGGCCTTGATTGCGCGGCCCATGCGGTAGGCACGGTTGATGTCGCGGGTCCAGACGCCGGCACCGAGGCCGAACTCGGTGTCGTTGGCGATGGCCAGGGCTTCGGCTTCGTCCTTGAAGGTGGTGACGCCGACCACAGGGCCGAAGATCTCTTCCTGGAACACACGCATGCCGTTGTGGCCCTTGAGCAGGGTCGGCTGGATGTAGTAGCCGCTGGACAGGTCGCCGGCCAGCTGCTCGGCGTTGCCGCCGGTGAGGATCTCGGCGCCTTCGTCGCGGGCGATCTGCAGGTAGGACAGGATCTTGTCGTACTGCTGCTCGGACGCCTGGGCGCCGACCATGGTTTCGGTGTCCAGCGGGTTGCCGCGCTTGATCTGCTTCACCTTCTTCAACACCTCCTGCATGAACTGCGGGTAGATGGATTCCTGGACCAGCGCACGGGACGGGCAGGTGCACACTTCGCCCTGGTTGAAGAAAGCCAGGACCAGCCCTTCGGCGGCCTTCTCGATGAACGAAGGCTCGGCCTGCATGATGTCTTCGAAGAAAATGTTCGGCGACTTGCCGCCCAGCTCGACGGTGGACGGGATGATGTTCTCCGCTGCGCACTTCATGATGTGCGAGCCCACCGGAGTGGAACCGGTGAAGGCGATCTTGGCGATGCGCTTGCTGGTGGCCAGGGCTTCGCCGGCTTCGCGACCGAAGCCCTGGACGATGTTCAGCACGCCTGGGGGCAACAGGTCGCCGACCAGCTCGATGAACACGGTGATTGACAGCGGCGTCTGTTCGGCCGGCTTGAGCACGATGCAGTTGCCGGCGGCCAGGGCCGGGGCGAGTTTCCAGGCGGCCATCAGCAGCGGGAAGTTCCACGGGATGATCTGCCCGACCACGCCCAGCGGCTCATGGAAGTGATAGGCGGCGGTGTTGTCGTTGATCTCGGCGGCGCTGCCCTCCTGGGCGCGGATGCAACCGGCGAAGTAACGGAAATGGTCGGCAGCCAGGGGCACGTCGGCGTTGAGGGTTTCGCGGATGGCCTTGCCGTTGTCCCAGGTCTCGGCCAGGGCCAGGACTTCGAGGTTCTGTTCGATGCGGTCGGCGATTTTCAACAGGATGTTGGAACGGTCCTGTACGGAGGTGCGGCCCCATGCATCGGCAGCGGCATGGGCGGCGTCCAGGGCCTTGTCGATGTCCTGGGCGTTGGAGCGGGGGAATTCGGCGATGAGCTGGCCGTTCACCGGCGAGGTGTTGCTGAAGTACTGGCCGCTCAGCGGCTGGACGAACTCGCCGCCAATGTAGTTGCCGTAGCGGGGTTTGAAGGAAACGATGGCATCCGGGCTGCCGGGAGCTGCGTAGATCATGGTTCAGGGCCTCTGCTGAGCGGCGCCCGTCGTGGATGACGGGCAGTGACTGGATCTTAGTCAGGCGCGGCGGAGCAACGAATCAGCACTTGGCAGGGATGGGCTAGTCATTTGGTCGTAGAAAAAGAAGGCGCACCGCGTGTCCTGTGGGAGCGGGTTCACCCGCGATTACGGTGGCGAATCCACCATCGTAATCGCGGCGGTTCGGCGTCCCGATGAACCCGCCCACAGGGTCCGAGTCGCGCCAGCACTACAGGCTCAGGAACAACTTCTGCGCACTGCTCTTGTCGATCCGGCTGCGATACACCTCGATGATCGCCTGGTTGCTCTGCGATGCCATCACCTGCGGTCCGCGGTCATAACGCTGCTCGCGGGTCTTCAGGTGTGCCGCGGTGAAATCACCGACCTGGGCATCGGCGCTGGCGTAGTGGAAATGCGCGTACCACAGCGGCTTACCGTCCTTGTCATTGACCACGAACTCCTGCAGGTAGTCCTGGGGAAAGCCCTTGCGCCTGGCCAGCGCGACCCGCTCGCCTTCCCGGGCAATGCTGATTTCCTGCTGCTCCAGCAGCCAGGCCACCTGCCCCACCGTCGGTGCCTGCTTCTTGAGGATCTCCACCCGCAGGCGCCGGCCCTCGTCACGCATCAGCTTCGCCTTGGCCGTCAGGGCCGCCGACTGGCGCGCCGCATCGATCCCGTCGGCAGAGTCATCCGTGGCGTTTTCCCGGGTGAGCGCATCCTGTATCTGCTGGACCAGGGCATCCAGCGGACGCGCTTCCTGGATCAGGATGTCCTCGATATCAGCCCCCACCGTTGCCGTCTTCGCCTGGCTGCGGACCTTGGCAATCTTGCGTTCGGCATTGTTGAGCAACGGCGTCGAGCGCTTGATCAGCGTGGCCAGGCTCGCTGGCGTCGGTGCCGGCGCTTCGCCGCGGACTTCGCTGACCGGCTGCCAGACACCAGGTTCGGAGGTTTCCTCGTAGCGATCCAGTTCACTGTTGTCGATGGGATCGACCACCACCACGGACTCCGGGCGACCGCCCTCGGCCTTGCGTCGCGAACCGACCACCACGCCGCGGTTGCGGGTGCGGATCAGGACCTGCTTGCGCTTGTTCGACGCCGGCCGGGGCGCCGCATCGCTGCGCCCCGGCAGCAGTTGCAGGTGCGTGGCCAGTTCCTCCTGAGCCTCGCGATGCAGGCTTTCCAGATCGTCGATGAACACCTGCAGCAGTTCCGCACCGCCGGGACCTCGTGGCAGAGCCTGGTACAGGCGCGATGTATCAAGGGCAAAGCGCAGACGGCTGACCACACTGTCGAGAACCTCCACCTCCTCGGCCTCGGTGAACGTCTCCTTCACATCCAGCGCATCGCGCATGCTCAGGCCGGTGCGCGCCGCCAGCAAGGCACGGTAGAGCAGCTTGTAGTCGCTGCTTTTTTCGATGTCGAGAATGGTCGCGGCACGCAGGCTCAGGTCGACCGATTTCCATGCCCGCAAGCTCGGCTCGGTGGTCAACAGGCCGTGGGTCTTGTCCGCCAGTTGCGGCCCGCCGGGGAGAATGTCGCGCAACTGCTTGCGCATATCGGCGATCACCGCATGGCAGGCCAGGATGCCATCGACCTCCTCCTGGGACTTGCGACACGCCTCCATCATGCGCGCGAGCTTTTCCACATGCTCCGGCGACTGTTCTTCCTGGGGCGAACCGGCCGGACGCATATCGCGCATGATGGCGTGGTTGTCGCTGAAGCGCGCGTGCAGCACATAGGCCAGTTGCGCCTGGACACCGGCACGGTCGTAAAGGTTGCGTGAATGCATGCGCTTGAACTCGGGCTGCGGTTTCAACTGCTGCAGTTGGCGCAGGTTGTCGTCGAATGACACCAGCACGGCGTCCAGCTGGCCCAGGTGATCGTGATAGACCTGAAGATGGTCCTTGGTCGGATATTGCTGGCGCGCGGCTTCATCCAGGTCTGCCTGGACCTGCTCGGAAAGGCTGACCCGTTGCCCGAGCAAGCGGGCGTGGTTCTCTTCCAACTGGAGGATGCGTTGCCGATTGCTTTCACGCAGCTGCGCAATGCGCCGGTTGACCGGCATGCCGCCGCGCAGACGCAGGCCGAAGTCCAGCCGCCAGTTCCCGCCGGCGTCGCTGCGTACCCAGGGGCCGAGCTTGCCGGCGGCATCGATCAGGCGCGGACCATCCTCGGTGAAGGACAACCGATAGATCACCCCGTCGATCAGGCCCAGCCACTGCTGCTGGTATTGATAAAGCCCATGATGGAGTCCCGGCCCCATCGGCGTACCGAGCTTGTCCACGCTGACCTCGCTGCGAAAACCGGACAGTGCCTCGCGCTGGGCCACGGTCAGGTCGGTGCTGCCCCAGCCGAAACGCGACCAGCGGGGCGCCTGCGGCAGCTCGGTCTTGCTCGGCTCGATGCTCACCGCCTCGCTGTCCCCGTCCGGGGCTGTCGTGGTGTCGCGCGGCAAGCCGGGTTCGCTTTCCGGCAGCAGCAGCAACGCCAGGCTCAGGAGCAACTGCTGCAGGTCACCGGGCTGGCCAGCGCCCTTGTCCTGCGCCAGTACCCCACGCAGGCTGGAAAACAGCGGCAGCATCCAGGCCGCCTTGACCAGTGGCCCATTGAAGAACGGCAAAATGGTGTTCAGCATCAGCCAGCCCAGCTCCTGGTAGCCCAGCCAGCGACTTTCGCTGGTAGACAGGGTTTCCCGCTGCGCCCGGGCAATCAGCTCCTGGGCGCAGGACTGATACAACTGCTCGGGTACATTGCCGTGCAGCACCGCCTCGCCCAGCTTGGCCAGCGCCGGCACGCTGATCATGGAGAATTCGTCACCAGGGAAGAAGCGCACGATGTGCGGCTCGGCAAAACCACCATGGGCGTAGACCGCTCGGCGCGCCGGTACCAGGCGCTCGAGAATGTCGTCCTGCAGGGCTCCCGCTGCGCACAGGGCCTTGAAGAACTCCGCGCGGCTGGCGTACTCGCGCAACGGCTCACGGTGCAAGGGGCGATACAACAGGCAAGGGCCTTCACCGATGGTCGGTGCTTCGATCAACCAGGCGTTGCCGGCGATATCCGGCGTGGCGCCGGAACGAGCGATGAACGACAGCGGCCGCAGCGCCACCGGTGCTGCGGACGGCAGTTCGGGGCGGAACAGGCTGTCCACCCGCTTCACGCTCTGCGCGCTGAGCGATGCCGGATCACGCAGGCGGGTTTCCAGCGCCAGCAGCGGCATCTGCTCGCAGATCTGCTGGATGAAGCGTTGCTGGCGCGGCCTGCGCTCGTCGGCATCGTCGAGCAGGACGCGCCGCAGCAGCTCGGGATAGTGTCCTCCCACATCCAGGCGCGTCACCAGGCCCTTGAGATAATCCACCGTCAGCCACTGCGGCAACTTCGCACCACTGAGGCTGTGCAGGCTCACGGTGCCGGCCTGCAACACCGCCAGGTTGGCCAGGGCGAACTGCATCGGCGTCAGGCGCACGATCTTTTCCTCGCCCTGGGGCACCACGCTGCCACCACTGCCGCCAGCGGCCCCGGTCACCTGCCTGTTGACCAGTTCCAGGTCATCCAGATCCGGTAACGGATCATGGGGATGGTCGGTGAGCATGGCGTCATGCAGCTGCTGGCGGGCGAAATCGAACGCGTCGGGCACGCCGTCGAGGAAGGACCTGTCGTCCTCATCCTGCCGCAGCCACGCCATGCGCAGCAGGCGCCCGGCGTAATCACGGCGCTGATCCTCGCCGGCCTTGGCCAGCCAGTCCGGCAATTGCAGGCGCAAGCGCTGGCGCATCTCGCGCTGGTTGGCCTGGCAGATGCCGAGCAGCGAGCTGGCTTCATCCAGACGCAGTTGCAGCGACTGGCCGGCGCTCATGCCCGGCAGCGCCGGCAGGCGTGCCAATGCGGCAACAAGCTCCTGCTGCTGCTCGCGCAACAGAAGGGCCTGGGACACGAACACCGAGCCGGGTGCCGTGTACTGGCGCAAAACCTGCGGCCCTGTTCTGTCCGGACAGCGATTGACCAGCGAGCCACGCAGGGCCGTACGCGACTCGAAGCGATAGATCGACCCGCTCAGGCTGAAAACCAGGGCCATCGTGCGCTGCAACTGGCTGACCTCGCGCTCCAGCAGGATCGCACTGGCCAGTTCCGGATCCAGGCCCTGTTCAACGCACAGAACCTGCGCGAGCAGGCTGATCTTCACTTCGACCAGGTTGTGCAACAGCGCTCGGTCCTGCGCTCGCGGAAAGTTGATGATGATCCTTGCGGTCGCCGCCTCAAGGCTGTCCAGGCCACCGTTGTGGAACAGTTCCTCTACGACTTCGCGGCATTGCTGCTGCAGATGGCCAGCCATCCACAACAGCGGACTGCCCTCGCCGTCGCGGCTGAAGTTCCAGTACTCGTACAGCGCCTGCTGGTAAGTGGACAGCAGGTAGCGCGCGCTTTCGTTGATCAGCGCCTGGATATCGGCGGCTTCGACCTTGCTGCGGAACGGGGTTTCCGCGCCCTTGTAGAAACTCAGGTAATCGCTGTCGGCGTCGAGGCTGAGCAAGGCGCCAGTGCAGAAGCATTCGATCAGGATGTCGGCCAGGTCCTCGACCTGTTCCATGCCCTTGGCATCGGTCCGATACAACAGCAGCGCCGAGGGATCGGGCTCGGCAAAGCCGCGCAGGTAGGCCTGCTCGAAGATCAGGCACCAGGCCACGTCACGCAGCGAGGGACGCCGGGCGAAACGCTGGGCGATGGGGCCGCAGAGGGGGGAGTTCAGGGCCAGTTGGCCGAGGGGTGATGGGGTTGGGGTCATGGGTGCGCTTCCTTGGGCTGGAGGGAAGCAGCATTTCAATCGTATGCATTGGCATGACGGTGGTAGATCTTGCTTGGGTGGTTGCGGCTGATGGCCTCATCGCTGGCAAGCCAGCTCCCACAGGCGCTATCCCAATAGGAGCTGGCTTCCCAGCGATGAGGCCCTATCCGACAACAACGTTGGCAGTGCCGACCTCATCGCCGGTACTTTCAGCGGAAATCAACGGTCCTTGAACTGCGCCTCACGCTTGGCAATGAATGCCGCCATGCCTTCCTTCTGGTCTTCGGTGGCGAATGCCGCGTGGAACACCCGGCGCTCGAAGCGCACGCCTTCCGACAGGCTCACTTCGAAGGCGCGGTTCACCGACTCCTTGACCATCATCGACACCGGTACCGACTTGCTGGCGATCACCGCCGCTACTTTCAGCGCTTCGTCCAGCAGCTCGGCCTGGGGCACGATCCGCGCCACCACGCCAGCCCGCTCGGCTTCCTCGGCGCCCATCAGGCGGCCGGTCAGGCACAGCTCCATGGCCTTGGCCTTGCCCACCGCGCGGGTCAGGCGCTGGGTGCCGCCCATGCCCGGCAACACGCCGAGGTTGATCTCCGGCTGGCCGAACTTGGCGTTGTCGGCAGCCAGGATGAAGTCGCACATCAGCGCCAGCTCGCAACCGCCGCCCAGGGCAAAGCCGGACACCGCCGCGATGATCGGCTTGCGCCGGTTGGCCACGCGGTCACTGTCGCTGAACAGGTCGTCGAGGTAGATCTGCGGGTAGGTCAGCTCGGCCATTTCCTTGATGTCGGCGCCAGCGGCAAAGGCCTTGGCCGAACCGGTGAGGACGATGCAACCGATGTTGGCATCGGCCTCGTAGGCGTCCAGCGCCTGGTTCAGTTCGCCGATGATCTGGCGGTTCAGGGCGTTCAGCGCCTGGGGCCGGTTCAGGGTAATCAGGCCGACCTTGCCACGGGTTTCGACGAGGATGGTTTCGAATGTCATGAGCTGCTCCCTTCAAAGATTGCGCGCAATCACCATGCGCTGAATGTCGCTGGTGCCTTCGTAGATCTGGCAGACCCGCACATCGCGGTAGATCCGCTCCAGCGGAAAGTCACTCAGATAGCCATATCCGCCGAGGGTCTGCAAGGCATCCGAACAGACCTTTTCGGCCATTTCCGAGGCGAAAAGCTTGGCCATGGACGCTTCGACCAGCGCCGCCCGACCGGCATCGCGCAGGGCAGCCGCGTGATGCACCATCTGCCGCGCCACGGCAATCCGGGTGGCCATGTCGGCCAGGCGGAAGGCCACGGCCTGGTGCTCGATCAGCGGCTTGCCGAAACTCTCGCGCTCGCGGGCATAGTCCCGGGCCACTTCGAACGCGGCGCGGGCCATGCCCACCGATTGCGCGGCAATGCCGATGCGCCCGCCCTCCAGGTTGGCCAGGGCGATCCTGTAGCCTTCGCCTTCCTCGCCCAGGCGGTTGGCCAGCGGCACGCGCACCTCGTCGAAGACGATCTGGCAGGTGTCGGATGCGTGCTGGCCGAGCTTGTCCTCGACCCTCGCGACCTGGTAGCCGGGGCTGTCGGTGGGAACCAGGAAGGCGCTGATCCCGCGCTTGCCCGCAGCCGGATCGGTAACGGCAAAGACGATCACCAGCCCGGCATTGCTGCCGGAGGTGATGAACTGCTTGCAGCCGTTGATCACGTAGTGGTCGCCATCGCGACGGGCGCGGGTCTTCAGGCTGCTGGCATCGGAGCCGGCCTGGGGTTCGGTCAGGGCGAAGGCGCCGAGCATGGCACCGCTCGCCAGCGGAGTGAGGAACCGCTCCTTCTGCTGCTCGTTGCCGAACTTGAGGATCGGCACGCAGCCCACCGAGTTGTGCACGCTCATGATGGTGGAGCAGGCGCCGTCACCGGCGGCGACTTCCTCCAGGGCCATGGCATAGGACAGGTAGCCGGTATCGCAACCGCCCCACTGCTCCGGCACCAGCATGCCGAAGAAGCCCATATCGGCCATCTCGGCCATCGCCTCCTTCGGGAAACGATGCTCGCGACTCCATTGCTCGGCGAATGGCCGCAGGCGCTCCTGGGCGAACTGCCGGGCAGCATCGGCGATCTGTTGTTGCTCGTCGTTAACCAGCATGGCGCACCTCAATCCAGGATCTCGACAGCCATGGCCGTGGCCTCGCCACCGCCAATGCAGATCGCCGCCACACCGCGGCGCTTGCCTTTCTGGCGCAGGGCGGACAGCAAGGTCACCAGGATCCGCGCGCCTGACGCGCCGATCGGATGGCCGAGGGCACAGGCACCGCCGTGGACGTTGACCTTCTCGTGTGGCAGCCCGAGCGTCTTCATCGCGACCAGGGTCACCACGGCAAAGGCTTCGTTGATCTCGAACAGATCGACATCGCCCAGGTCCCAGCCGGTGCGTGCGAGCAGCTTCTCGATGGCACCGATCGGCGCGGTGGGGTACAGCGAGGGCGTGTCGGCGAAGGCGGCGTGACCATGGATGACCGCCAGCGGCTTGAGGCCCAGCGCTTCGGCCCGGGAGCGGCGCATCAGCACCAGCGCCGCGGCGCCGTCGGAGATCGAGCTGGAGTTGGCCGCAGTCACGGTGCCCCCGTCGCGGAACGCCGGCTTGAGTTGCGCGATCTTGTCCAGGCGCGCCTTGGGCGGCTGCTCGTCATCGCTGATCAGCACCTTGTCCTTGCCCACCGTGACCTCTACCGGAACGATCTCCGCGGCGAAACTGCCGTCCTTGATCGCCTGCTGGGCGCGGGTCAGCGAGGCGATGGCGAAATCGTCCTGGGCCTGGCGACTGAAGTCGTTGGCCTCGGCACAGTCCTCGGCGAAGGTGCCCATCAGGCGACCCTTGTCGTAGGCGTCCTCGAGACCGTCGAGGAACATATGGTCGATGATCCTGCCGTGGCCCATGCGATAGCCGCTGCGGGCCTTGTCCAGCAGGTACGGGGCGTTGGACATGCTTTCCATGCCGCCAGCGACAACCACATCGGCACTGCCGGCCAGCAGCAGGTCGTGGGCCATGATCGCCGCCTGCATGCCGGAGCCGCACATCTTGTTCAGGGTGGTGCAGGTGGTGCCCTTGTCCAGGCCGGCCCCCAGCGCAGCCTGGCGCGCCGGAGCCTGGCCGAGGCCGGCAGGCAGTACGCAACCGAACAGCACCTGCTCGACGCTGCCGGGCTGGATGCCGGCACGCTCGACGGCGGCGCGGATCGCCGCGGCGCCCAGTTGCGGCGCGGTCAGGCTCTTGAGGTCGCCCTGCAGGCCACCCATCGGGGTGCGCACGGCGCTGACGATGACGATCGGATCCTGGTTCATGTTCGACTCCTTATTTCGCAGCCATGCGCAACGCGCCGTCGAGACGGATGGTCTCGCCGTTGAGCATGCTGTTTTCAATGATGTGGCGGGCCAGCGCAGCGTACTCGGCCGGGCGGCCCAGGCGTGGCGGGAACGGTACCCCGGCGGACAGCGAGGCACGGACCTCCTCGGTCATCCCGGCCATCATCGGGGTTTCGAAGATGCCCGGGGCAATGGTCATCACACGGATGCCGAAGCGCGCCAGTTCGCGCGCGGCAGGCAGGGTCAGGCTGGCGACGGCGCCTTTGGAGGCGGCATAGGCGGCCTGGCCGATCTGGCCGTCGAAGGCGGCGATGGATGCAGTGTTGATGATCACCCCGCGCTCGCCCTCCTCCGACGGCGCGCCTTCGGCCATGGCCGCCGCAGCCAGTCGCAGCATGTTGAAGCTGCCGATCAGGTTGACGTTGATGACCCGGGCGAAGCTGTCCAGGCCATGGGGACCGTTGCGGCCCAGGACCTTCTCGGCACCGACGATGCCGGCGCAGTTGACCAGCCCGTGCAGGCTGCCGAAGGCGGCGAGCGCAGCATCCACGGCGGCCTTGGCCGCGCCTTCCTGGCTGATATCGGCTACCGCATGCCGGGCCTGTTCGCCAAGGCTGGCGGCCCTGGCGGCGACAGCCTCGGCATTGAGGTCCACCAGCATTACCCGGGCGCCGGCCTGGACGAGCATTTCGGCGGTGGCCGCACCCAGCCCGGAGGCGGCGCCGGTGACGATGAAGTTGTGATTGGCGATTTGCATGCTTGGCTTTCCTCAGGCGCTGGCCTTGTGGGCTTGTTGCGCCGCTTGTTGAAGGGCGATTTCCTGGTTGCGCAGGATGAAACGCTGCAGCTTGCCGCTCGGGGTCTTGGGCAGCTCGCTGACGAATTCGATTTCACGGGGATAGGCGTGGGCGTAGAGGCGCTTGCGTACGTGCTGGCGCAGGGCTTCGGCCAGCTCTTCGCTGCCCTGCTGGCCGGCGCCGAGTACGACGAAGGCCTTGATCAGTTCGGTGCGCTCCGGATCGGGCTTGCCGATCACCGCCGCTTCGATCACCGCCGGATGCTCGATCAAGGCGCTCTCGACGTCGAAGGGGCCGACCCGATAGCCCGAGGTGGTGATCACGTCGTCGCTGCGCCCGACAAAGCTGATGCTGCCATCCGGGTTCAGCTCGACGGTGTCGCCGCTGAGGTAGTACTTGCCGACGAAGGCCTTGGTCGGCAAGCCGTGGTAGCCAGCGAACCAGCACAGCGGCGACTGCTCGCGATCCACGGCGAGGATGCCCGGCTGGCCGGCCGGCAGTTCCTCGTGCTGCTCGCCAAGCACGACGATGCGGTGACCGGGCACGGCATAACCGGCCGATCCCGGATGAACGTTGTGTTCCAGGCCGTGGTGGTTGCACAGCACCATGCCCAGTTCGGTCTGGCCGTAGTGGTCATGGATGGTTACCTCCAGCTCGTCGCGGAACCAGCGGATCACCTCCGGATTGAGCGGCTCGCCGGCGCTGCTGACCACCCGCAGGCGCCCCTTGATCGGTGCGGAGAATGCCGCGCCGGCGGCGATCAGCATGCGATAGGCGGTGGGCGAACCGGCGAGGTTGGTGATGCGGTATTTGTCGATCACCCGGCAGGTGCTCTCGACGCTGAACGGCCCGTCGAAAAAGGTCGTGGCATGGCCCAGGGACAATGGCCCGGTGACCGCGTAGTACAGGCCATAGGCCCAGCCCGGATCGGCAAGGTTCCAGAAGGCGTCCTCGGGACGCAGGTCGATGGCATCGCGCATATAACCCTGGAAGGCAACGATGGCGCGCAGCGGCACTTCCAGTGGCTTGGCCGGCCCGGTGGTGCCGGAGGTGAACATCAGCAGGAACGGCGCTTCGCCGGGCAGCAATACCGGGTCGCAAGCCTGGGTGGTGGCATTCAGCGCAGCGTGGAAATCCACATCGCCACTGACCTGGGCGGCATTGACGCAGATGATGGCGGGACACTGCTCGACTTCGTCCAGCTTGGCCCGGTTGTTCGCATCGGTGACCACCACCTTGGCTCCCGACGCATGCAGGCGGTGTTCGACCGCCTTGGGTCCGAACGCGGTGAACAGGGGCTGGTAGACCGCACCCAGGCGCCAGGTGGCCAGTACGGTAACCAGCAACTCGACGGTGCGTGGCAGCAGCCCGGCGACCCGATCGCCAGGGCCGACGCCCTGGGCCTTGAGGACGCTGGCGAAGCGCGCCGCCTGGTCGCGCAATTCATCGAAACGGTAGCTGGCGCTCTGGCCGTCGCGGCCCTCCCAGTACAGCGCGACGGCTTCGCCATCGGCGTGCCGGTCGCAGCACTCGACGCAGGCGTTGAGCGCCTCGAGACTGCCTGCCAGTGCCGCCCGGGCTGTCTGCTGGTAATTGAAAGAACGTACTGCCGCGCTGTACTCACGCATTCGCCAGACTCCCCATTGTTGTTTTTGGAAGGAATTCGAAGGTCTGGAAATAGTCGCCCCGGTGCCGGGTCGCGGCAATGGTCAAAGTTATCAATGTGGATGACTGGTTTGGCCAATCCTGCTGGAAGTCGAGCAAGACCATGGCTCACCGGAAGGCGATTATCTGGAACGCATGAACCGGCTTTCACCGAACAGGCCCTGGACACCGGCTGATCGCTGAAGGAAGTACACCCCGTCAGGCGCTGGCCAACACCAGCGTCCGATAATGCCCTGGACTGCTTCCCGACCACTTGCGGAACGCCTTGTGGAACGAGCTCACATCGGCAAAGCCCAGGCGTTCGGCAATCTCGGCAAAGCCCAGGTCCGCTTGCGCCAGCCAGCCGATCGCCAGCTCCTTGCGCACGCTGTCCTTGAGTGCCTGGTAAGTCTGCCCTTCGTCGGCCAGCCGGCGGCGCAAGGTCGAGGCGGAGATGCACAGGTGCCGGGCCAGGGTTTCGGTTTCCGGCCACTGCGCAGCCGGGCGCTGGCGCAGGTCGTCCTTGATGCGCCGCGCCAGGCTGTCCGGATCGCGGTACTTGACCAGGATGTTGCCGGGCGCCTGGGCCAGGAACCGCTGCAATTCCTCGGCACTGCGCTTGACCGGCAGGTCGAGGCAATCGGCGGCGAAGATCATCCGCGTGCGCGGTCGCGAAAACTGCAGGTTCTGCGAGAACATCACCCGGTAGTCATCGCAGAAATCCGGTTCGGCGCAGCGCAGCTCGATGGCCAGGATCGGGATGCGCCGCCCGGCCAGCCAGCAGGCCACGCCGTGCACGATCATCCAGAAGGTGAAATAGGTGAAGGGCCGGCGCGCCTCCTGCTGTGGCTCGCCGATCACGATCTCGGCCAGGCTCTGCTGGCGCACCAGCACCGGATGCAGGTGTTCGAATGTCAGGGTCAGGAATTCCAGGGCCGAGGCCAGCGCAGCGCCCACCGTGGGCTGGGCCATGGACGAGCGACAGATGAAGGCCAGGCTGCCGCTGCGCAGTCCGCGCGGGTCCATGCAGAAGAACTCGTCGTTGCAGCGTCGCGCCAGCAAGCGCCAGAGCCGGGCATAGGCGCTGGCCGGGACGCGGGCATCGGGCAGATCGAGCCGGGCCGGGTCGATACCGACCCGGCCCAGTACCTCGGCGGTTGCAGCCCCCGGCGGGCAGCTTTGCAGCAGTGCTTCGCGCACCAATTGCATGGAGATGGTGTCTTTCGCCGTGTTCAACAGGGGTTCGCCTTGGGTCATGCCGGTGCCGGCATCTTACGCCAGATTCAAGCGTGCAGTGCCAACCTGGCGGCCCCGAACACTCAGCCCTGGTGCCTGGCGACCCACTTGGCATAACTGTCGATGAACCCCTGCAGGAACGGCCGGGATTTCTCCGACAGTTTCCCCTGCTCGTCGAACAGGCTCCCCGCACCGCCCACATAGGCCTCCGGTTGCTGCATGCATGGCACATCGAGGAACACCAGGGACTGACGCAGATGATGGTTGGCACCGAACCCGCCCACCGCTCCCGGCGACACGCTGATCACCGCTCCCGGCTTGCCGCTGAACACGCTCTGCCCGTAAGGCCGCGAACCCACGTCGATGGCGTTCTTCAAGGCCCCCGGCACCGAGCGGTTGTACTCCGGGGTGACGAACAGCAGCCCTTGGGTGTCCTTGATCTGCTCGCGGAAAGCCTTGTATGCCGCCGGCGGATCAACGTCGATATCTTCGTTGTACAACGGCAGCTCGCCGATCTCGACGATCTTCAGCTTCAGGCTCGACGGCGCCAGCTCACCCAGGGCCTGGGCCACTTTGCGATTCAAGGACGCCTTGCGCAGGCTGCCGACCAGCACCGCAACCGTATAAACCTGACTCATGAGCACCACCATCTGCGTGAATTAGGGAATAGACAGTTATAGATGATGGACGAGTGGCGGGAGGTTTTTTTCCTGGTCCTACAAAACTTCCTACGGACCGGTACGGTCTATGAACCACGCAGATCATTTTTTTCAGAGGTCATAACCGAAATGACAGCAGTACTGGTCGGGCAATTTCATGCCAGGGACGCCGAAGGACGCATCTATCCCGTGCATGAGTTTCAGGAAGCCACCCTGCAGGCCGATGGAAGTGCCGCCTCGTTACCGATTACCACCTATCGCCTGGCTATCGGCGATCGGGTCAACCACCTGGGCGAAGATCGCTTCGAGCTGGTGCAGAGTGGCGTCGAGTTGATCCGCGTCCCCTGATTTCCCTTTGCGAGCGGCTCGATCGTGGGCCGTTCCTCTTTTCCTTCCGAAGAGCAATCTGCGCCGGTCTTGCCCCGCCTCATCCCTCCATCCCCCTGACGACACATTGTGACCATCCCCTGGCCCATCCTGCGCGCCCACAGCCTCAGGAGAAGTCGACATGGCGACCTGTTTCAACCCCCTCGGCCGCACCAGCCTGCGCGTCGCCGATACCTGCCCGTTGTCCCTGAGATGGAGCTACCAGCTGCTGCTGGAACTGGGCGGACACCGCAACTTCATCACCCGTCACGGTTTCAACGACTATGAGCTGGCCCATGAACTGGGCCTGCAGAAATGGGCCGAGGACGACACCTTCGATACGGCACGGGTACTGGCCGCCCTGCGCAGGAGCGCGCGCACCTTCCACGCGCAGCACCCGCAACCAGCCTACCCGGACCGACTGGGCAACAACCTGGCGGCGTTGGCCGGGTTGCTGGGGCTGAACGAGGCCGAGTTGCGCATCCTCGGTTTCTGCGTATTGATGTTCTGCGACCCCACCCTGAGCGATGCTACCGACCAACTGGGCCTGCTGGGCATCAATCGGACCATGAAAGTGCTGTCGGTCCTGCTCGGGCTTGATCTGCCGACCGTGGAAGCCTGCCTGGCACGGGGCAGCACCCTGATGCGCAGCGGCCTGCTCGAGCTGGGCACCGTCAACCGTGCAGCAATGGCCCTGAGTTCGATGCTGTCGATCAGCAATACCGAGCTGCCCGGCCTGCTGCGTTTCAGCCAGGGCCAGCCCCTGGAGCTGTTCGCCTACGCCTTCCGCCCCAGCCCGCCGGGGAACCTGAACGCCGAGCACTACAGCCATCTGAAGCACTCGCTGGGCATTGCCGAACGCTATCTGGAAAAGTCCCTGGCCCAGCGGCGCCAAGGGGTCAACATTCTGCTCTACGGTCCTCCCGGCACCGGCAAGACCCAATTGAGCCGGCTGATCGCAAGGAACCTCGGCTGCGTGCTGTACGAGGTGGCCTGCACCGACAAGCACGGAGACCCCGTCCAGGCCCGTCAGCGCCTGTGCTCGCTGCGGGCGGCCGACAGCGTGCTGCGTTCGCAGAGGGCGCTGCTGGTACTCGACGAGATCGAGGACATTTTCCACCACGCCAGCCCCGAAGCCGGCAGCCGCTCGCAGAAAGGCTGGATCAACCGCATGCTGGAAGAAAACGCCCTGCCCTGCTTCTGGCTGAGCAACAGCATCGAAGCGATGGACGCCGCGCATATCCGTCGTTTCGACCTGGTCATCGAAGTGCCCAACCCGCCTTTGGCGCAACGTCGCAAGCTGTTGCGCGAATGCAGCGGCGGCAAGCTGGGCGACGAACTGGTCGAGCACCTGTGCAGCCACGAGCAGATGACTCCGGCCGTGCTGGAGCGGGCGATACGGGTGGGACGCAGCCTCGCCCAACGCGCCGGAAAGCCGCTGGACAACGCCGTTCGCAGCATCGTCGACAGCACCCTCAAGGCCCAGGGTTTCGAGCGGCTGCAGCCCGACGAGCAAGGCTTGCCGCCCTTCTATTCGCCACAGTTGATCAACACCGACCTGGCACTCGACGGCCTGGTCAGCGGCCTGCAGGCCCACTCCCAGGCCCGCCTGTGCTTCTACGGGCCACCAGGCACCGGCAAGACCGCACTCGGCCACTGGCTGGCCCGCGAGCTGGGCAAGCCGCTGATGGTCAAGCGCGTATCCGACCTGGTCTCGCCCTACGTCGGCAGCACTGAGAAGAACCTGGCCGATGCCTTTGAACGGGCCCGCCAGGAAGACGCGGTGTTGCTGCTGGACGAGGTCGACAGTTTTCTCAGGGATCGACGCAAGGCCCGGCAGAGTTGGGAAATCACCGCTGTGAACGAAATGCTCACGCAAATGGAAAGCTACAGCGGACTGTTCATCGCCTCGACCAACCTGATGTCCGACCTCGACGAAGCCTCGCTGCGCCGCTTCGATCTCAAGGTACATTTCGGCTATCTGAACCCGATGCAGATCCGCAACCTGTTCGCTGCACACCTTAAAGCCCTTGGCCTGAAGGATACCGGTGGCCGCGCCGTGCAGGGCCTGCTCGACGAAACCTGCCTGACGCCGGGAGATTTCGCCCTGGTCGCCCGCCGTGCGCGCTTCAGACCCTTTGCCAGCGCCGCCGGGCTGGCCAGTGCACTGCGTGCCGAATGCCAACTGAAACCCGCGGCCCGGCAACGCCCGATCGGGTTCGCCGCCTGGACCAACTAATGCTTGCGAGGGGCTGCGGATCGGCAGAAACTCGCCCGCTTGATTGCTAGCCAAAGGCCAGCCCCGACCCCACAAGGATGATCCAGGTGCCTTCCGCCAAGACCCACAGCGCCCTCAATCGACAATGGGAACTGCTGCAACAACTGCCCAAACGCCCGCCCGGCATCACCGTCAGCGAACTGCTGGCGCGCCTCACCGCCGCAGGGTACAGCATCAGTCGGCGCAGTATCGAACGGGACCTGCGCGACCTCTCGATAGTCTTTCCGTTGCAATGTAACGATGGCGGCACGCCCTTCGGCTGGTACTGGAAGCCAGGCGTTAATGTGGAGTTGCAAGGCATCACCCTGACCGAAGCGGTCAGCCTCGCCCTGGTCGAGGATGCGGTTCGCCCACTTTTGCCGGGGAGCATGCTGAGCGTGCTGGAACCACGCTTCGAACACGCCCGGGCCAAGCTCAAGGGCCTGGGCGACGGTAATCCGGCCGCACGCTGGCCGGACAAGGTGGCCAGCGTGCGGCCGGATTTCAATCTGCAGGCACCCCAGGTCCAGGCACGGATCCTCGAGCCGCTGCAGCAGGCATTGATCAGCGAACGGCAGGTGCAGTGCCAGTATTATTCAGCGCATAACGACAAGCTCAGCGAACTGACCCTCAATCCACTGGCAATCGTGCAGCGCGGCCTGATCACCTACCTGATCGCCACCGCCGAGCCCTATACCGATGTTCGCCAGTTCGCCGTGCACCGGTTCCGCAACGCCGTCTTGCTCGATTCATCCTGCCGGGGCCTGGATTCCTTCGAACTGCAGGCCTACCTCGACAGCGATGCCCTGCAGTTCGGCAAACCAGAGAAAATCCGCTTGCAGGCCTGGGTCAGCGAGCACCAGGCCCGGCTGATCCGCGAAACGCCACTGAGCAGCGACATGCAGTTGGAGGAAGTCGAGGACGGTTTCCACCTGAGCGCCACGGTGACCAATACCTGGCAACTGCACTGGTGGATCCTGTCGCTGGGCGATGCCTTGGTGGTGCACGAGCCACCCGCCCTGCGCCAGCAGATTGCCGGGACCCTGCAACGAGCAGCGGCGGCCTACGGGCCGGCCTGATCATCAGCCATTTGCGAAAGCAGGCGCGGCAGGATCTCTGCCGCGTCACCTATCAGGCTGAAGGTCGTTGCCCCGTCTGCCGGCTCCGCGTCGAGATTGACCTGCACCACCCTGGCACCATTCTGTCGGGCCACCTGGGGAATCTGCGCAGCAGGCATCACCAGGCCGGAAGTACCGACCACCAGTAGCAGGTCGCACGCCCTCGCGGCGGCCAGCGCCTCACGCCAAGGCCGCTCGGGCAACGCCTCGCCGAACCAGACCACACCGGGGCGGATCCTGCCATTGCAACGCAGGCAACGAGGCGGCTCGATGCGCTCGCCCTCCTCGACCCGTGCCGGCTCGGCATCGCTGCCGGCATAGGCCCGGGCACAGGCAAAACAACGCGGCGCATGCAGACTGCCGTGCAGATGGATTACCTCCTGGGACCCGGCTCGCTCGTGCAGATCATCGACATTCTGGGTCACCAGGGTCAGGCGCGGCACCCGGCGAGCCAGTTCGGCGATGGCAAGATGCGCCGGATTGGGCCTGGCGGCCAACACCTGGGCCCGCCGCCATTGATACCAGCCCCAGACCAGCGCCGGATCCTGGCGAAAGGCGTCGGCGGTAGCCAGACTGGCCGGGTCGTAGCGGCTCCATAAACCGCCCAGGGCATCGCGAAAGGTCGGAATGCCACTGCTCGCCGAAACGCCGGCACCGGTGAAAACCAGTACATGGCGTGCGTCGCGCAGTACTCGCAGGTCGAACCCCGTCATCGTTCACTCCTTGCTTAACGCTTCGTCAGGCAGATTATCGAAATGGCCGACGACGATTCGTGTCGTGTCCGAAACGCGAAAAGCAAAAAGGGCGACCCTTTCGGGTCGCCCTTTTCGCTGTACCGCCAACAGGAGCGGTTATGTTTGGTAGGCACAATTGGACTCGAACCAACGACCCCCACCATGTCAAGGTGGTGCTCTAACCAACTGAGCTATGTGCCTGCTGTGGGGCGGCATTCTACGCACTTGGCTGAGGCTGTCAACTGCAAGATTGAAGAAAATCTGCAAAAGAATCAGCGACTTCAAAAAGCGCGTGGCGGCAGACAAGGAAAACTCAACACAGGCCGCCCGGCCCCTGGTTACTTTTTGATCCAGCACAGCGCTTGCCCAGGGAAATCGTTTCGCCTGAGTCTCGTCGGCGGTCGATGCTCATCCCTTCTGCGAAGAACATTGGCCATCAATCAGCTACCAATTGACGAACCCAGGTTGCGCATTACCATAGCGCAACCTATAAAAATTATAGGTAACCGAAATGAGCCGTCAGCCTTTATGGACGAAGCAACAGCTCGAGGAATTCGTTCACGCATTGGCCAGGGATTCGGCCAGGGTCGTGTTCACGGGGCATTGCCTGCAGCGAATGGAGCAGCGCGGGGTGTCGACGGTCGAGGTACTGTCCTGCCTGCGTCGTGGATCCATCGTCCGCGGACCGTTCTACAACGCAGGACACCAGAGCTTCGAGTTCCGCATGAGCGAACCGGCGCCACGGGATATCGTCTGCGTCGTAGCGGCTGTAAAGCCGGTCGCAATCCCTGGCGAGCTTTTCGCCATTACCGTATGGGAGATTTGAGATGTACGAATATACCGGCTGCGGCCTGAACGGGATCTTCCTGAAGAATGGCTACAAGATGGTGGAAACCTCGTATGGGGGTGGTGTGGTCATCGAAGACATCGATGGCCTGCACCGGGCCATTGCAGTAGACATTCTCGGCCAGACCACGCCGATGTCCGGGCATCAGTTTCGCTTCCTGAGGAAGGAGCAGGGCCTGGTCCAGAGCGAACTGGCAGCCCTGCTGCGCGTCGATGTGCAGACGGTCGCCAACTGGGAGAAGAAGGGCCTGGAGGCTGTGCCCGGGCCGGCGGATGTAGCGATGCGCGCCTGTTACTGCGCCTCTGTTCAGGTCCGCTTCGGGCCGGTGGTCGTCGAGCCAGACGCGAAGGCTGACGAATCCGCGGTCTTCGAGTGGAGCGATCACGCGTGGGTTGAGCGGGCCGCGTGAAGCCGGGACGGCTCGGGCAGACACAGCGAAAGCAGAAAGGGCGACCCTCTCGGATCGCCCTTTCTGCTTGACCGCCAACAGGAGCGGTGGTGTTTGGTAGGCACAATTGGACTCGAACCAACGACCCCCACCATGTCAAGGTGGTGCTCTAACCAACTGAGCTATGTGCCTGCTGTGAGGCGGCATTCTACGCTTTCGACAAGGTGTGTCAACGTTTTTTTCGCCTAAACCACTGAATAATAGAAATTTTTTACTTACGCTTGAGGCTTGGGGCCGGCTTTAGCGGATTTCGTCAGCCCGGCTGGCGGGTGTTTATTATTGTTGATAGGATTGGCGCATCCGTAAAAAATACAAAACACACAACTACAAAGTCATCGTTTAGAGGTTCACCGCGCATGGCCACCATCGCCTACCCACAATCCTATTACGCCGCCTCGGCCAATCCGGTACCCCAGCGCCCCGCCCTGCAGGAAGAAGTGCAGACCGATGTCTGCGTGATCGGTGCCGGCTACACCGGCCTGTCCAGCGCCCTGTTCCTGCTGGAGAACGGGTTCAGCGTCACCGTACTGGAAGCCGCCAAGGTCGGCTTCGGTGCGTCTGGCCGCAATGGCGGGCAGATCGTCAACAGCTACAGCCGCGACATCGATGTCATCGAACGCACCGTCGGCCCGCGCCAGGCTCAACTGCTGGGGCAGATGGCCTTCGAAGGCGGGCGCATCATTCGCGAGCGCGTCGCCAAGTACAACATCCAGTGCGACCTGAAGGACGGTGGCGTGTTCGCCGCCCTGACCAGCAAGCAGATGGGCCACCTGGAATCGCAGAAGCGACTGTGGGAACGCTTCGGCCACACCCAGCTGGAACTGATGGACCAGAAGCGCATCCGCGAAGTGGTGGCCTGCGATAACTATGTCGGCGGCATGCTGGACATGAGCGGCGGTCATATCCACCCGCTGAACCTGGCGCTGGGCGAAGCCGCCGCCGTGGAATCCCTGGGCGGCAAGATCTACGAACAATCCCCAGCCGTGCGCATCGAGCGCGGCGCCAACCCGGTGGTGCATACGCCCAACGGCCGCGTGCGGGCCAAGTTCATCATCGTCGCCGGCAACGCCTACCTCGGTGGCCTGGTCCCGGAGCTGGCGGCCAAGTCCATGCCCTGCGGCACCCAGGTGATCACCACCGAACCGCTGAGCGACGAACTGGCGCGTACCCTGCTGCCGCAGGACTACTGCGTCGAGGACTGCAACTACCTGCTCGACTACTACCGCCTGACCAGCGACAAGCGCCTGATCTTCGGCGGCGGCGTGGTCTACGGCGCGCGTGACCCGGCGAACATCGAAGCGATCATCCGGCCGAAGATGCTCAAGGCCTTCCCGCAGTTGAAGGACGTGAAGATCGACTTCGCCTGGACCGGCAACTTCCTCCTGACCCTGTCGCGCCTGCCGCAGGTTGGCCGGATTGGCGACAACATCTACTACTCGCAAGGCTGCAGCGGCCACGGCGTGACCTACACCCACCTGGCCGGCAAGGTACTGGCCGAGGCGCTGCGTGGCCAGGCCGAGCGTTTCGATGCCTTTGCCGAGCTGCCGCACTACCCGTTCCCGGGTGGCCAGATGTTCCGCGTGCCGTTCAGTGCGATCGGCGCCTGGTACTACAGCCTGCGGGATCGCCTGGGGGTTTAATTGCTGCTGGCAGCAGGTTTATCCCTGCTGTCAGTCCCGGCCCTATCGCTGGCAAGCCAGCTCCCAACACTGTGGGAGTCCGCCCAGCCTTTCGGGCTGCGCTGTCGCGCAGAGAACAGTTCCAAAGCACGACGCGTACCCTGTGGGAGCGGGTTTACCCGCGATTGCGGTAGTGAATTCACAATAGCAATCGCGGGTGAACCCGCTCCCACACGGTCCCTGCAAATCAAAGAGTTATGCTTCGTTCTAGGAGCTGGCTTGCCAGCGATGCGGCCCTCAAGAGCAACACAAGGCTCAGCGCCCGATCGCCTCGACCGCCTGCCGCGCCGCCTGCTCCTGCCCCGCCTGGGCCAGGTCATTGGCCGCCTTCAACCAGCGCTGCCGATCCACCCCGGCCGGCAACTGCCTTGGCTGCTGCACCAGCACCGCCCAACTGCCCTCTTTCTTCCACGCCGACTCGAACGCATCGAAGTCCATCAGCAGCCTTCGGCTATTGCCCGCACGCAGCAATACCCGTTGCTTATACCGATCGAAGCCCACCAGCAGCCCGTAGCGCGGCTCGCTCCAGAAGGCCGAGCCCTCCTGGAAACGCACCAGCACCGGATAGCCCGCGGCGACCTGGCTCAGCAGCGCGGCCAGGCTGTGATCCAGCGGATAGACCAGCATGCCGTACTGACGCGCCGTGGTCTCAACCCCGGCCTGGAGCTTTTCGGCTTGTTTCGGCAGGCCCAGCAGCCCCGGCGTCACCCGCACGCCCTGCTGCGACAGCAACGCAGCCAGCGCCATCGGGGCACTCTGGTCGGCGTTGCCACGGAAGAACGGCACGGAACTCAGCTCGACCCGCTGGGGCAATTGCCTGAGTTCGGAAGACGGCTGGCTGGCACACCCGGCCAGGCCGGCGGCCAGGAGAAAGGCCAGCATCAGGCGGCGCGGGGCAATGGAAAGGATCGGCATGGGTCCTCGCTCGACAGGGTCAAAGGGCCGATCATAGGCCGACGGACGGCATCGGTATAGCCCGCGCCGGGCTTGGAACAAAGCGGTCTAGCACTTGGACCTTCGGTCAATAGCCTGAAATAACTGACCGTCTAGACTTATCAGGTGTCTGAGTTACAGGTCCCGCCTGTACTGAAGAAGGAGGCACCCATGAGCCTGACCATGGCTATCTTCATGTTGATCGCAGCCTGGCTGAGCGTAGCCGCTGCCATGTTGTGGGGTGTACTGCGAATCGCCCGCCGCCACCATTTGCACCACCAGGATCCGCATGCAGCGACCAGGCCTGCCGCACCAGCCCATCGCCGGGCTGGCCGGCGTCACGCCAACGCGCACTGATCCGCCAGCCGCCTGCCCATAAAAAAGGGGCTCCCGAAGGAGCCCCCAAACTACAGCACGCAACAGATCCGGTTGATCAACCCTCGCTGGCCTCACGGCGCTGGCGAGCCCTGCGCGACATGATGTTGAGTACCTCGATCGCGGTGGAGAACGCCATCGCTGCATACACGTAGCCTTTCGGCACATGGGCACCGAAACCTTCGGCGATCAGGGTCATGCCGATCATGATCAGGAAGCCCAGTGCCAGCATCACCACGGTCGGGTTGTCGTTGATGAACTTGGCCAGCGGGTCGGCGGCTACCAGCATCACGATCACGGCACTGATTACCGCAATGATCATGATCGGCAGGTGTTCGGTCATGCCCACGGCAGTGATGATGCTGTCGATGGAGAAGACGATGTCCAGCAACAGGATCTGACCGATGGCCGCTGCAAAGCCCAGGGTAATGGTAGACGAGGCTGCCGATTCTTCCTTGGCCCGTGGATCCACGCTCTCATGGATTTCCTTGGTGGCTTTCCACAGCAGGAACAGGCCGCCGGCGATCAGGATCATGTCCTTCCACGAGAAGCTCTTGCCGAGGATGTCGATCACCGGCTCGGTGAGCTGCACGATCCAGGCCACGGTGCTCAGCAGCGCCAGGCGCATCACCAGGGCCATGGAGATGCCGATGCGGCGGGCCTTGGAGCGGTACTCCACGGGCAGCTTGTTGGTCAGGATGGAAATGAAGATGAGGTTGTCGATACCAAGGACGATCTCCATCGCCACCAGGGTGGCCAGGGCGACCCAGGCGGTCGGGCTTGCAGCGAGTTCCAGCAGGTATTCCATGAATCAGGTCCTGAGAGGGGGTTATTGAAAAATAGGTCAGATTTTCTGGCCGTCGGCGTCCTTGCTGTCTTCCTTGTCGGTTTTTTCCGAACCGGTGGCTTCGCTCAGCGCCTGCTGGGCCGCTTCGTTGGTCTTGTCGATGGCCTGCTTGGCCGATTCGGCCGCCTGGTTGAGCATCTGCTGGGCGGATTTTTCAGCCTGTTCGCAGCCACCCAGGGCGAACAGGGCCATGACCAGCACCAGCGGTGTACCAATGGATTTGAGATAGAGCATGTCGTCCTCACTGCAATGGCATCGGCGCGCGAAACATGGCGCCGCAATGGGAGGCATTCTAGAGAGCGGAAAACTTCAGAAAAATTCGTATTTTCAGCGGTTATACTTCTGTTTTTTCGAATCGGGATTTGCCGTGCTCAATTACCGCCAGCTCCATTACTTCTGGGTCGTGGCCCGCACCGGCAGTATCGTGCGCGCCTGCGAACAGCTGAACCTGACGCCACAGACCATCAGCGGGCAGATCAGCCTGCTCGAGCAGACCTATGGCATCGAGCTGTTCCAGCGGGTCGGGCGCCAGTTGGAGCTGACGGAGACCGGGCGCCAGGCGTTGTCCTACGCCGAGCAGATGTTCCAGATCGGCGGCGAGCTGGAAGCCATGCTGCGCGCACAACCCAACGAGCAGCAGGTGCTGTTCCGCGTCGGGGTGGCCGACGTGGTGCCCAAGTCCATTGTCTACCGGTTGATCGCCCCGACCATGGAACTGGCCGAACCGCTGCGCATCAGTTGCCGCGAAGACAAGCTGGAGCGCCTGCTCGCCGACCTGGCGATCCAGCGCCTGGACCTGGTGATTTCCGACAGCCCGATGCCCGGCCACCTGGACATCAAGGGCTATAGCCAGAAACTGGGCGAGTGCGGCATCAGCTTTCTCGCCACCCCGGAACTGGCCGGGCGCCAGCCGCTGCCCTTCCCCGCCTGCCTGCAGCACGCGCCGTTGCTGATTCCCGGCCAGGAGACCATGGTGCGCAACCGCCTGCTGCGCTGGTTCGCCGAGCAGCAATTGCAGCCGCGGATCGTCGGTGAATTCGATGACAGCGCGCTGATGCAGGCCTTCGGCAAGTCCGGCAGCGGCATATTCATCGCGCCCAGCGTGATTGCCGAGGAGGTGTGTCGGCAGTACGGCGTCGAACTGATCGGCCAGACCGACGCGGTGACCGAGTCGTTCTATGCCATCTCGGTGGAGCGCAAGGTCAAGCATCCGGGCATCGTCGCCATCACCGAGGGTGCGCGCCGCGAGCTGTTCAACTGGCCACTGGCTTGAAGCGGCTCAGCCACAGGGCCAGGGCCACCGACAGGCCGATCAGCAGCGCGGCGACCTGACCGACACTGCCCAGGCCCAGATGATCGATCACCAGGCCGCCGATCACTGCGCCCAGGCCAATGCCAAGGTTGCCCCCGGCGATATTCAACGAGGCGCCGAAAGCCGGTGCCGAGGGTGAAGCCTTGATCACCCGGACATGACTGACCAGGAACAGCGCCGCCTGGGTCGAGCCCCACAAGGCCAGGGCCAGGATCAGGCCGACCGGCGAGCCGATCGCCGGTACCACCACCAGCAAGGCGATCACCAGCAGCGCGCTGAAGCCTGCCGACGCCAGCAACGGATGACGATCAGCCGCCCGCCCCCCCAGGCTGTTGCCAATCAGGCCCACCGCACCGAAGCCCATCAGGTACCAGCCGACCAGCTTGCCGTCGAAGCCGGCCAGGCGCTCCAGCAGGTCTGCCAGGTAGGTGTAGGCGGTGAACATGCCGCTGAACACCAGCACCGACAACAGCACATGCCCTTGCAGCAGGCGCCCGCGCAGCACGCCAAACTGGCTGCGCAGCGAGGTGGCCTCGCTCTTGCGCGGGGTATGCGGCAGAAAGCGCCACAGTAACAGGGCCTTGGCCAATGCCAGCAGGGCCAGCACGCCGAAAGCGGCGCGCCAGCCCCAGGCATCCCCCAGCAGCGTACCAAGGGGAATGCCGAAGACCATGGCGCAGACCACGCCGAAGCTGATCTTGCTGATCGCCCGACCGGCATAGGCCGGGCCGACGATATCCACCGCCGTTTCGCTGGCCAGCGACCAGAACACCGGCAGCCCCAGGGCCGGAACCAGCCGCGCCAGCGCCATCACCCAGTAGTTCGGCGCCAGCGCTGCCAGCAGGTTGGACGCAGCGAACAGCAGCAACACCCCGACGAACAGGCGCTTGCGCTGGAAACGCGCGCACCAGGCGGTCAGGAAGGGGCCGCAAGCGGCCACGGTGAAGGCGAACAGGGTCACCAGCAATCCGGCACGGGGCACGCTGACGCCCAGGTCGCGAGCGATCCCCGGCAACAGGCCGACAATAAGGAATTCGGTGGTCAATACGGTGAAACCGGCCGCGGCCAGCAACAGAATGGGCAAGAACATCCAGGCTCCAACGGTGAGCGCGTCGGCTCGAAACGGCCGCGCATGGTAACAGCGACAGCGCCGGCAGACCTACCGCCGGACGGCACCTTGGGTTGGGGCAGGCACTCTATGCTAGAGTTCCGCCCTTTTTCCGGCCGGCCTTGCCGGCGTCTGCCAAGACCGAGAAACAACCCTTATGCTGCCCGTCCTCACTCTGCTCAATCGCACCAGCCTGGTGCTGCAAATCGTCATCGGCCTGGTCGCCGGGATCGCCCTGGCGTTGATCGCGCCAGGGGTCGCGGCCAACCTGGCCTTCGTCGGCAAGGTTTTCGTCAGCGCCCTGAAGGCGGTGGCGCCGATCCTGGTGTTCGTGCTGGTCATGGCCTCGATCGCCAACCACAAGCAGGGCCAGCAAACCCACATCCGGCCGATTCTCGCCCTGTACCTGTGGGGCACCTTCGGCGCAGCGGTGGTCGCGGTGGTGGCGAGCATGCTGTTCCCCTCGACCCTGGTGCTGAACACCGGCGAAGCGCAGATGAGTGCACCCGGCGGCATTGCAGAAGTGCTTCAGGGCCTGCTGCTCAGTGCCGTGGACAACCCGGTCAACGCCCTGGTCAACGGCAACTTTATCGGCATCCTGGTGTGGGCCATCGGCCTGGGCATCGCCGTGCGTCACTCGGGCAACACCACCCGCAGCGTGCTGGATGACCTGTCCAACGGCGTGACCATGATCGTGCGCGTGGTGATCCGCTTCGCCCCGCTGGGGATCTTCGGCCTGGTGGCCTCGACCCTGGCGCAGTCGGGCCTCGACGCGCTGCTCGGCTACCTGCACCTGCTGACCGTACTGATCGGCTGCATGCTGTTCGTGGCCCTGGTGATGAACCCGCTGATCGTGTGGTGGAAGATCCGCCGCAATCCGTTCCCGCTGACCCTGCTGTGCCTGCGCGAAAGCGGGATTACCGCCTTCTTTACACGCAGTTCGGCGGCGAACATCCCGGTCAACCTGGCCCTCAGCGAGAAGCTCGGCCTGCATGAAGACACCTACTCGGTGTCCATTCCCCTCGGCGCCACCATCAACATGGCCGGTGCGGCGATCACCATCACGGTGCTGACCCTGGCGGCCGTGCATACCCTGGGCATCAACGTCGACCTGCCGACCGCCGTGCTGCTCAGCGTGGTCGCGGCAGTCTGCGCCTGCGGGGCCTCGGGCGTGGCCGGCGGTTCGCTGCTGCTGATCCCGCTGGCCTGCAGCCTGTTCGGCATTCCCAGCGAAGTCGCCATGCAGGTGGTCGCCGTGGGCTTCATCATCGGCGTGCTCCAGGATTCGGCGGAGACCGCGCTGAACTCCTCCACCGACGTGCTGTTCACCGCCGCGGCCTGCGAAGCCGAAGCCCGGCGCGCCTGATCCCGTTCGCGACCGATGGCCTCAAGCCATCGGTCGCTTGTGTTTTACCCGCCTGCGCCCCTAGGCTATGACCCTTTTCACGCAAAGAGACAGGGCCATGTCCGACGAGCACGATTCTTCCGCCACTGCCCGATTCACCCCCGCCGAAGTGCGCATCCTCGGCTCGCTGATCGAGAAACAGGCGAGCAGCCCGGAAACCTATCCCCTGACCCTTAATGCGCTGATGCTGGCCTGCAACCAGAAAACCAGCCGCGAACCGGTGATGAACCTGACCCAGGGCCAGATCGGCCAGAGCCTGCGCAACCTCGAGGGCCAGGGCCTGGTGCGCCTGCAGATGGGCAGCCGCGCCGACCGCTGGGAACAGCGGGTGGACAAGGCCCTGGAGCTGGTGCCGGCACAGTTGATCCTGATGGGGCTGATGTTCCTGCGTGGGCCACAGACCCTGAACGAACTGCTGACCCGTAGCCAGCGCATGCATGAGTTCGCCGACACCGATGAAGTGCAGCACCAGCTGGAGCGCCTGGTTGCCCGGGACCTGGCCCTGCACGTGCCGAAGCAGGCGGGGCAGCGGGAAGATCGCTACACCCATGCGCTGGGGGACCCGGCCGAGATCGAAGCGATCCTGGCGGCGCGCCAGCAAGGGCCGGAGCGGGTCGCCAGCGGGGTTTCGGCGGAACGCATCGAAGCCCTGGAAGCGCGGATTGCGGCACTGGAAGAACGCCTGGCACGGCTAGAGCAATGAATTGATCCGACCGGCCTCATCGCCGGCAACGCCGGCTCCCACAAGGTTCAGTGTCAATCTCATTACCTGTAGAAGCTGGCCAGCGATGGGGTGCTCTTTTTGACCTCATCGCTGACAGCTCCCACGGGGATCTGAGCTGCGCCGCGGACACTGTGTGAGCTGGCTTGCCAGCGATAAGGCCCGAAAGAGCACCCTCTAAATCCGGGCGAAAGCCACCGCCAGTTCCACCTGTTCCCGCGTCGGCCGCACGCCGGTATACAGCACGAACTGCTCCAGCGCCTGCAAGGCAATCACCTCCAGCCCGGTGATCACCCGCTTGCCGCGCGCCTCGGCGGCCAGGATCAAGGGCGTGCGCGCCGGCATCGCCACGACATCGAAGACCACCCGGGCGGCATCGATCAGCGCTTCGGAAAACGCCAGTTCCTGCGCCTCCACACCACCGGCCATGCCGATCGGCGTCACGTTCACCAGCAACGCCGGACGCAGATCCCCGACCTCCGCCCGCCACTCATAACCACAATTCCCCGCCAGGCGTCGCCCTGCCTCTTCATTGCGAGCGACGATGGTGCCATTGCTGAACCCGGCATCCCGGAACGCACAGGCCACCGCCTTGGCCATCCCGCCGCTGCCGCGCAACGCCAGCGACCACTGGCGATCGAGCCCATGCGCCTCGATCAAGTGCCGCACCGCGATGTAGTCGGTGTTGTAGGCCTTCAGATGCCCGTCGCTGTTGACGATGGTATTGAGCGAGTCGATCGCCGCCACCGACGGATCCAGCTCGTCCACCAAGGCGATGCTGGCCTCCTTGTAAGGCATCGAAACCCCGCAGCCACGGATCCCCAGGGCACGGATCCCGGCGATCGCCCCCGGCAGGTCGCGCGTGGTCATTGCCTTGTAGTAGTAATCCAGCCCCAGTTGCGCGTACAGGTGGTTGTGGAAGCGTACGCCGAAGGTGCCGGGGCGGCCGGCCAGGGACATGCACAGGACGGTGTCTTTGCTGGGGGTCATGACGAACTCCGGAAAACCACGAAAGCCGACAGTATGCCCAAGCCCGCGCCCTACCGCTGATCGCCCCTTACAAAACCTTTACCAAGCGCACCGGCGAAAGCTTGCGAAATAGCGGTCATAGTAATGACCCGACCCGCTGTATCGGGCGGAGTTATGCCCTGCGAGGAATCATCATGAAGCGTCATATACCCGGTATTGCCTTGCTGATCGGTGCCCTGGCCCTGTCTGGACAAGCCTCCGCCCATGGCGGCGGCTGGGGTGCAGGTCCGGTCATCGGTGCTGCCGTAGTGGGTGCCGTGGTCGGTGCTGCCGTGTCCGGCGGCCCGGAACGTACCGTGGTCGTCGAACGGGCCCCGGCGTATTACCCGCCGCCACCGCCTGCGCCGGTCTATTACCAGCCACCACCCCCGCCGCCACCGGTGGTGTACTACCAGCCCTACCCGGTCGTGGAGCGCTATGTGCCGGCGCCACCACCGCACTATCACCGCTACTATGGCCCGCCGCCGGTCTATTACGGCCCGCCGCGCTGGTAGTGGATTTCATCAATGAACACTATTGAGAACACTGATTTCACCACAGCCCGCGTGACACGTAAGGTTGACGGCATGACCCAGAGGGAGTACTCGCCATGGCCACCATCAGCATCATGTCCGTCGTCGGCAGCGCCGTCCCCTCTCCACTGAGGGATGTCGGATTGCTGGTCTGCTGGTACCTGGTCCGTGACGGCGAGAAGATCGGCGGCCCGATCCTCTCGCTGCCCGACGCCGAAGCAAGGGCCCGTGATATAGCAGCCAGGTCCTTCGAGGCATAGCTCAACGAAACCGTCTTTCCCTTGTGCGTTGCTCCGCACACCTCCCCTTGCCCCGCCTTCATGGCGGGGCTTTTTATTGCCCTGCGGTTTCGTCCAGCAACCCTTCCACCACCAGGCGCAGCGCCTGCGCCTCGCTGGCCCCGCTTTGCCGGGCCAGGGCGAAGGCAGTGAGCTGATGATCGGCACTGCTGCCGAACAACAGGATGGAACCGGCCCGGCTGAAAGCGTCCCGCGCTTCAGCGCAGCCAGGCTGGAGGATATCCATGGTCTCGGTCAGCCACTGCTGCGCGGTCAGCGAGCTGCCGTCCTCGCCAATGAATTGCCCGCGCCGTCCGAGGCGCATGGCTCGCCAATAGTTTTCCTGCTCGCGCCAAAGGGTCTGCTGGTCAGGCGCCCTGCCTGGTACCGGTTGCCTGATGGCCCATTCGACCATCTGCCGGAACAACCCGGCGATGCACAAACCGTCTTCCAGGCGCGGACAGGCATCGCTGATGCGCAATTCCAGGGTCGGGAAACGTGACGACGGCCGCAGCGCCCACCAGCAGTCGCCACCCGTACGCAACGAACCCGTACTGCGCAACCACGTCAGGTGATCCTGGTAATGCGCCCAGTCGTCCAGCGGTTCCGGCAGGCCCATGCGCGGCCATTCCCCGCACAGCACCCGCCGATAGCTGCAATAACCGCTGTCCTGCCCCTCCCAGAAGGGTGACGACGCGCTGAGCAGCAGCAACAGCGGCAGCCAGCGCCGCACCCGGTTGCTCACGGCAATCCGGTCGACCCCGGCGGGTACGCCGACATGCACATGCAGCCCACATACCACACTGCGCCGGGCCACCTGGCGATAATCCTCGAACAACTGGCGGTAGTGCGCCTCTGCCGTCGGTCGCTGCTGGCTCCAGCCACCCAAGGGATGACTGCCGGCGCTGAGCAGCCCGACGCCGTCCGCCGATAGCTGCAGCGCCAGCCGCTCCCGGCGTGAAGCCAGGAAATCCCGCGCCTGGGCCATGCTGTCGAAGACCGGAGATACCAGCTCGACCTGGCTGCGGAACATCTCGGGCGCGAAATGCTCCCCGAAGACCTCGCGACAGGCTGCCAGCACCTGCGGCGGTGGGTCGTAGAGCAGGCGTCCGCTGTCCAGGTCTACCAGCAGGTATTCCTCCTCGATGCCGAAGGTGCAGCCCATGGCTCAGCTCCGTCGCGTCACGGTCAGCGCCACGGCGGCGATGCGCTCCACCCGTTCATAACCCGGCTCGAGCAATTGTTCGCCGAACACGTCCGGGTCCAGTTCCTCGTAGAACCAGGCCCACTGCGGCTGGTCGAGCACGTCGCGCAGGGCCTCGAGGAACGGGTCCTGCCCGTCGATCATGGCCACGCCGGTGTACAGCAGCAGGCTGCCGCCCGGGGCCAGGCGCTCCAGCGACTCACGGACCATGCGCAGCGACAGCCCTTCACCAAGCCGGCCGCCGCCGTGCCGGTAGGTGCGCTGCCGGGCATCGAGCATGTACGGCGGATTGGCGACGATCAGGTCGAACCGGCCCGTGATGCCTTCGAGCACATCGCTGTACTCCACCGTGACATTGGCCAGTTCGGCCAGCGCCACGTTCACCGCCGAATAGCGCAGCGCCAGGGGATTGATATCCAGCGCGCTGACCTGGGCATGGGGCCGCGCCCGGGCGATCAGCAGCGCGCCGATCCCGGTGCCGCAGCCGATCTCGACGGCATGCTCGATCGGCGCCGTTGCATGTTGCAAGTGCGCCTCGATCACCCGTGCGAAGCGATAACTGTCCGGCCCGAAGAACACCGCATCCGCCGTGTCGGTGGGGAAGCCCGAATGCACCAGCAACAGGTCATGCACGCTGGACCAGCGCACCTGGCTACGCAGCAGCCCGTCGTGTGGCCGGACGATGCCGGCCTGGCGCATGTGCTGCAATTCGTCCGGCGACAACAACGACTCATCGAACCCCAGGTTCCAGCCGAATACATCGCGCAAGGTCAGCGCCGGTCGCGACGCGTTCTGCTGCTGGTAGCGCTGCTGGGTCAGCGGGGTAACGCAGGTGAAGCGGTAGCCATCGGCATGCAGGCGTCGCCCCAGGTGCAACAGGGCCTCGTCGCTCAGGCGTTGCTCATCGGTCAATTGCATGGCAATGCCCTCCCTTGAGGCCGGTCAGTTGAATGTAGCGACGGGTGGCGACCAGGCCCAGCGGCGTGGCATGGCGGTCACCGGCCATCTGCTCGATCAGTTCGGCAATCGACAGCTCCCGCTCCGGCCGAGGCAGCTCGACCTCCGGGAACAGCACCGGCACCGAACGGGTCTTCGGCGCCTGCCAGTCACCGGCGATCCAGTCATGCAGCAACTGCTTTTCATAAGGGCTGAACACCCCGAACATCGCTGCCTGCGGGCCTTCCACCAATTGCCAGAAACGGCTCTCGGCGGGATCGCGATCACGCAGGATCCAGCGCTGGCGCTGCAACGCATCGAGAAAGGCCGGAAAGCTGCCGGGCGCGGAGAGCCATTCGTTGACCGTGCGCCCGTCGAACCGGCAGCGGTCCGAATGCAGGTGCTGGGCGAAAACCCGTTTGCGCTCAAGGGCGGCCAACAGCTCGCTTTCCAGGTCGAAGCCCGCAGCCACGTCCATCGAGCCTGCGCCCAGGTCGTTCAGGCGATAGCCCCGGGCCAGGCGCCTGTAGAATTCATCGCCGCCCTGCTCCGGCCAGAACTGCCGCACCGCCTCCAGGGCCTTGTTGGCGTGGCCGGTGCTGGCATTGTCGATGGTCACGTGCAGGCGGAAATAATGCGGGTCGATGCCCAGTTCGTCCAGTTCATGACTGCTGATCAGCAGGTGCAACGGCAGTTGCTCGTAGCCCAGGTTGTAGCCAAGCACCTCCGGGAAGAATGCTTCGCTGTTGCAGCCCAGGGCCAGTTGCAGCGCGCCTTGCAGATAACGCTCATCGGCCAGCGGCACCGGCTCGTGGCAGCCTTGCTCGGTGAGCAGGCGGCGCCAGATCACTACGTGGTTGCAGGCCGGGTCGCCGTCGCCCAGTTCCTCAAGGTAGATGCGAATGAGCCCGTGGTAACGCGGGTCGTCCCAATGGGCCAGCACCCCATGCAACCAGGCACCATCGACGGCCTTGGTCGGGGTGACCTGCTGAAGGAAATACAAGGCGTGGGCCCGGTTGCTGAACATGCGGCGCGGTGCTCCAGCGCGGCGCTGCTCAAGGTAATCGGCATAGCGCTGGGCGACCTGCGCATTGCGCTGCTCGATCCAGGCGCCCAGCTGCCCGGCAGACACCGGCAGGTCGTCGCCCAGGGCATCGGCACGGCGCAGTTGGGCCGCCAGCCATTCCTCACTGCCCGTCACGCCACCGCGCAACAGCTCAAAATACAGGTTTTCAACACCACCCCCGTGCACCGCGGGGCTGGCCTTCACGTCGTCCAGCTCGGGCATGCGTCCCATGATTGAATCCCCTGCGCAAACTCTGTTGGCTATCTATGCAAGGGAGGATCCCGGGCGCTGACTAGTTCAGATTCTTTGCGCCAGGGCAGGGCGAGTTGCACGGGGCTTTTAGCTGCCAGTTGGTACCAGCTGATTAAAGTTTATTCATATTCGGACTAAGCACCGGGCGGCAATCGACAGGCTCCAAGCCATACTCCACAATGTCACGCTTAGAAAAATAAAAAACCTTGCCTTGCCAACGACATACCTTCTTTTAGTGAGCACCTACGTGAAAACCTCTCTCTCGATCTTCAGTCTGCTGCTAATGCTCACTGGTACCGTCGGCGTCACCGCCAACGCCGTCGCCCAACCCGCTTCCGCCCTCGAACAGCGCGATCCGTCCAAGCTGCACCTGGCTTCCGGCAGCGCCATGCTGGTCGACCTGCAGACCAACAAGGTGCTGTATTCCAGCCATCCCGACATGGTGCGCCCGATCGCTTCGGTGACCAAGCTGATGACCGCCATGGTCGTACTCGATGCCAAGCAGCCGATGGACGAGATGCTGACCATGACCATCGCCCAGACCAAGGAAATGAAGGGTGTCTACTCACGGGTTCGCCTGGGTAGCGAACTGAGCCGCCGCGAGACCCTGCTGATCACCTTGATGTCTTCGGAAAACCGCGCTGCGGCGACCCTGGCCCACCATTACCCGGGCGGCTATGGCGCCTTCATCAAGGCGATGAACGCCAAGGCCAAGGCCCTGGGCATGACCAGTACCCGTTATGTCGAGCCGACCGGCCTGTCGCCGAGCAACGTCTCCACTGCCCGCGACCTGACCAAGCTGCTCATGGCCGCGCGCAACTACCCGCTGCTGAGCGAACTGAGCACCACCCGCGAGAAAACCGTGGCCTTCCGCAAGCCCAACTACACCCTGGGCTTCCGCAATACCGATCATCTGGTGAACAAGCCGAACTGGGATATCAAGCTGACCAAGACCGGTTTCACCAACGATGCCGGCCACTGCCTGGTGCTGCTGACGAAGATGGACAACCGTCCGGTGGCGATGGTGATCCTCGATGCCTTCGGCAAGTACACCCACTTCGCCGATGCCAGCCGCATGCGCCAATGGCTGGAAACCGGCGCGACCAAGCCGGCACCGGCGGTAGCGGTGCGCTACAAGGCAGAGCGCAGCCAGAATCGGCCGCAGGTGGACTGACCTGGAGGGCCTCATCGCCGGCAACGCCGGCTCCCACAAGGTTCTGCGGTGAACGCAATACCTGTGGGAGCCGGCGTTGCCGGCGATGAGGCCAGTAGCAACACCAGCAAACCCCGTTCAGGCAGTGGTATCGACGCTATTCCCCGAAGTACTGCTCCCCGACTCGGTCAGCGCCGCCAGCAGTGCGGCATTGGCCTGCAACAACTGGCCGGTAGTCGCCGCCACCGCCGCCTGGGCTGAGGCGATGCGGGTCTGCTTGATGGTGTCTTCCTGATCGCTGGCCATGGCTTCCTGCAGTTCTTTCTGCTGCTGGGCCAGTTGCTTCTGCAATTCCTTCACCCGTTCGCGCAGCAGCTTGACTTCATTTGACTCGCTGGCGGTCTGCGCCGTCTTTTCCGACGCCGTGGGCGCTGCCGCGCCGCCGCTGCGTACTGCCGACAGATCGCCTCGCACACTGCCCTCCGGCACCGCCGATGGATCGGAAGCGACATTGGTCTTGTTGGTCACGCTGCTGAGGTTGCCGTTGATCGACAGGTTCGATGCCAGGGCTTTGAGGTAATCGGCCATGAAAATTAACGTCCTGAAATAAGAGATCCGAACAGGGCATCGGCCGTTGCACATAAACCTTTAACCCGTTCTCCCTGCGTAAATTTCCTCGCCGCTTCTTCGTTCTTCCCCTGACACCTCAATCGCGACCGAGATGGCAATGACCAAACCCCGCTCCCGCAAAGCCCTGTTCATCGGCCTGCCGCTGGTCCTGGCGCTCGGCCTCGGCGCCGCTGCCGCCGGCTGGCTGTACTGGAAGAACGACGCCGGCTACCCGCGCAAGATCGTCGAGCAGGCCAACGCCCTGCACGAGCACATGATTTCCTTCGACAGCCATATCACCGTGCCCCTGGACTTCGGCAGCGCCGGGCGCGAAGCGGACAAGGACGGACCGGGCCAGTTCGACCTGGTCAAGGCCGGGCGCGGGCGGCTGTCCGGCGCGGCGCTGACCATCTTCGGCTGGCCGGAACTGTGGAACGGCCCCAATGCTCCGCACCGGCCGACCCCGGGCTTCGTCGACGAGGCCCGGCACCAGCAGGAAGTGCGCTACAGGATCATCACCGGCATGGTCCGCGATTTCCCCAACCAGGTCGGCATCGCCTATACCCCCGACGACTTCCGCCGCCTGCACGGCGAAGGCAAGTTCGCCATTTTCATCAGCATGCTCAACGCCTACCCGCTGGGCGATGACCTGGACCAGCTGGACCTGTGGACCGCCCGCGGCATGCGCATGTTCGGCTTCAACTACGTGGGCAACAACGACTGGTCCGACTCGTCGCGGCCACTGCCGTTCTTCAACGACACCGCCGACGCCCTCGGCGGCCTGGCGCCTATCGGCAAGCAGGCGGTGACCCGGCTCAACGACCTCGGGGTCATCATCGACGTGTCGCAGATGTCCACCCTCGCACTGGAACAGGTCGCCCGCCTCAGCCGCGCGCCGCTGGTGGCCTCGCATTCGGCACCGCGGGCGCTGGTGGATATCCCGCGCAACCTCAGCGACAAGGAACTGCAACTGATCAAGGACAGCGGCGGCGTGGTGCAGATCGTCGGCTTCCCGACCTACCTCAAGCCCCTGAGCAAACCCACCCTGGACAAGCTCGAGGCATTGCGCGCGCGCTTCGACCTGCAGCCGCTCGACGGCCTGGCCAACGCGCTGATGCCCGGCGACGCGGTGATTGCCATCTGGCCCGAGGCGCGCTTCGGCGACTACGCCAGCAACCTTTACGGCATCGTCGACAAGGAACCCAAGGCCGGGCTGAAGGCGTTCGGCGACGCCATCGACTATGCGGTGAAGAAGATCGGCATCGACCATGTCGGCATCGCCTCCGACTTCAACGACGGCGGCGGCCTGGACGGCTGGAAGGACGTCAGCGAGATCCGCAACATCACCGCCGAGCTGCTGACCCGCGGCTACAGCGAGGCGGACATCGCCAAGCTATGGGGCGGCAACTTCCTGCGGGTCTGGGAGCAGGTGCAGAAAAGCGCCCGCCCCGTGGCCGCCGTTACCCCTTGAACCGGACCGCCCCCGACATGAACGATCGCCGCACCTTTCTCAAGCAGGCCGCCATCCTGGGTGCCGGCCTGCCGCTGGCCAGTTCGCTGGCCAAGGCTGCCGAAAAACCTGCCGGCATGCCGCTGTTGCAGGGGCCGGACAAATGGCGGCGCCTGCGCGAGCTGTTTCCCCTGGACCCGGACACCGCACACTTCGCCAACTTCCTGATCACCGCCCATCCGCGCCCGGTGCAGGAGGCCATCGACCATTACCGCCGCGAGATCGACCGCAACCCGGCGGCGCTGATGGACTGGGAGAGCCAGTACGAATGGCAGCGCGAGGGCGAGGTCCGTGACTGGGCCGCGCGCTACCTGGAAGTGCGGCCGCGGCAGATCGCCCTGACCGGCAGCACCACCGAGGGCCTGGGCATGATCTACGGCGGCCTGCAGGTGGGCGCCGACCAGGAAATCCTAACCACCGAGCACGAGCACTATTCCACCCACAGGACCCTGGCCTTTCGCGCCCGCCGCCAGGGCACCCAGGTACGCAAGCTGCGCCTGTTCAAGCACCCGTGGGAGATATCCAAGGACCAGGTGCTGACCACCATCGACCAGGCCATCCGCCCGCAAACCCGCGTGCTCGGCATGACCTGGGTGCATTCCGGCAGCGGCGTGAAGCTGCCGGTGGGCGAAATCGGCGAGATCGTCCGCCGGCACAACCGCGACCGTGACGAACACGACCGGATCATCTACGTGGTGGACGGTGTGCACGGCTTCGGCGTGGACAACCAGCGCTTCGCCGACTTCAACTGCGACTACTTCATCTCCGGCGTGCATAAATGGATGTTCGGCCCGCGCGGCACCGGGCTGATCTGCGCCGCCTCGGAACAGATGGGGCCGTTGGTGCCGACCTTCGCCACCTTCTCCCAGGACGAGGACTTCGCCACCACCATGACCCCGGGCGGCTACCACGCCTTCGAACATCGCTGGGCCATGGGCAAGGCCTTCGAACTGCACCTGCAACTGGGCAAGGCCGACGTCCAGGCGCGCATCCACCAGCTCAACGACCGCCTCAAGGCGCGTTTGCTGGAACACCGCCAGATCCAGCTGGTAACCCCGCGCAGCAGCGAGTTCTCCGCCGGTTTCACCTTCTTCCGCATCAAGGACCGCGACCCGGATGCCATCGCTGCGTACCTGGCGGACAACAAGGTGATGTCCGACGCGGTGAACCGCGATGTCGGCCCGGTGATCCGCCTGGCCCCGGGCCTGCTCAACGACGAGCAGGAAATCGACCGGGCCATGGCCCTGCTGATCAAGAAACTCTGAAGGAAAGCCTTGCGATGACTCCTGTCCTGTTCCGCCTCACCCTGACCGCCCTGCTCGGCTCCGCCAGCCTGCCCGCCCTGGCGGCCGGCGACCAGCCCGGTACGGTGTTTCGCGACTGCAAGACCGCTTGCCCGGAAATGGTCGTGCTGCCCGCCGGCAGCTACATGATGGGCACCCCGGACGACGAGCTGGGACGCCAGCCGGATGAAGGCCCGCTGCACCAGGTGACCTTCGCCAGGCCCTTCGCCATCAGCCGTTTCCAGGTCACGGCCGGGGAATGGGATGCGTATGTCCGTGAGTCCGGGGTGAAGATCGCCGATGGCGACACCCGCCCGGGTCGCGAGTGCAAGGCCAGCAAGCCGCGCTACAAGCAAGGCCCGAAACAGCCAGCGGTGTGCATGGACTATCACGATATCGAAGCCTATGTGGCCTGGCTGTCGAAGAAGACCGGCAAGCACTACCGCATGGTCAGCGAAGCCGAGCGCGAATATGCCGCGCGCGGTGGCAGCACCGGGCCCTTCCCGTTCCCGCTGGACCCGGACGCCGAGTACGAGATCAGCCAGCACGCCAATGTGTACGGGCCGAAGGACGGCTACAGCTACACATCGCCGGCAGGCAGCTATCCGCCCAACGATTTCGGCGTGTACGACATGCACGGCAACGTCTACGAATTCGTTGCCGACTGCCATCACGACAGCTACGTCGGCGCGCCGAGCGATGGCAGCGCGTGGAAGGAGCCGGGCTGCAAGGTGGTGCAGATCCGTGGCAATGACTGGGGCGAAGCGCCGATCTTCTCGCGCTCGGGGAACCGCAACAACGTGTACATCACTACCCGTGGGGACTGGCTCGGGTTCCGGGTGATCCGCGAACTTTGATGTCGTCTGTCCCGGCCTCATCGCCGGCAACGCCGGCTCCCACAGATTCTGCGGTGCACACAATACCTGTGGGAGCCGGCGTTGCCGGCGATGAGGCCCTCAGCACCACCCCAAAATCAGGAGGCTTGCAGTCAGCACATCAGTCCATCGGGAGCTGCCCGAAACCTGCCCATGAATTATTTACTTACATATTCCTGCGCAGGTTTTCGATTCTCATTCGTCCTTACAAGTGCAGCCCTCGGTTGAGCATCGGCTCGACCCCACTTTTTACGAACAAGACTGATGCAATGGCCCAACAATCGAAAAAGTCCAAATCCAGGTTGTGGTTCCTGGTCCACAGCTGGCTTGCCCTGCCCATCTGGTTCTTCGTGCTGATCGTCTGCGTCACCGGCACCCTGGCCGTGGTCAGCCAGGAAATCGTCTGGCTGGCCAACCCCGATGTGCGCGCCAGCAAACCGAACGACGATGCCGAGCGCCTGAGCTTCCAGCAGATCCTCGATGCCTTGAAGCAGGCCGAGCCGGACATGGCCGTGCGCTACATCAGCCAGCCGGACGGTTCGCACTTCGCCCTGAACGCCGCCGTGACCTTCCCCGACGGCACCGCGCCGATCCTCTATGTGAACCCCTATACCGGGGCGATCCAGGGCAAGAGCCCGGACTTCAACTTCGAAGGCTTTACCCGCGCCCTGCACGGCTGGTGGCTGGTGCCCTTCACCAATGGCTACAGCTGGGGCTGGTACCTGGTGTCGCTGCTTGGCCTGCCGATGCTGGCGTCACTGGTCACCGGGCTGGTGGTCTACAAGCGTTTCTGGAAGGGCTTTTTCAAACCGACCCTGCGTTTCAACCAAGGCGCGCGGATCTTCTGGGGCGACTTCCATCGCTTGAGCGGCATCTGGTCGATCTGGTTCATCGCGGTGATTTCCATCACCGGCACCTGGTTCCTGATCCAGGCAATCCTCGCCGACAACCACATCACCCTTTCCACCGAGCCGATCACGCCGGTGATCGCTCGCGAAGACGTGCCGCTGTCGGACAGCAAGGCCCCGGTACCGCGCATCGATCTCGACGAAGCCACGCGCATCGCCACCACGCAGGTCCCCGGCCTGGACGTGACCTTCGCGCAACTGCCGGCCAATGCCTACGGCCACATCTACCTGGGCGGCCGCGGTTGGTATCCGCTGATGTTCCAGACCGCCAGCGTCAACCCCTACACACGCAAGGTCGACGCCTCGTTCCTGGTCGGCGACCGCTCGGCCCTGGAGTTCGTCACCGAATCCATGCGCCCGCTGCATACCGGTGACTTCGGCGGGCTCGCCATAAAGCTGATCTGGGCCTTCTTCGGCCTGCTGCTGTCGATGATGGTGCTCAGCGGCCTGCTGATCTGGACCAAGCGCACCGCCCAGGCCACCGCCGCCGCCCTCAAGCGTGCCGACAGGGCGCCGAGGGCAACCCAGGTCACCGGCGAAGCCGCCACGGAGATGCAGCCATGAGCCAGGCCCGCGACGCTGTCACTGCACCGAGCCCGCTGAAACAGTGGTGGCTGAAATGGCGCTTCCACCTGAACATCCTGCTGTTGCTGATTCCCCTCGGCTTCATGCCCAAGTACTTCGCCGACGCGAAAATGTTCCGCGGCGAAAGCGGCCTCGGCGCCAACCCGATCGAGAACATCGCCGTCGGCCCGTGGAGCATCAGCCTTTCCGAACTGCTCGCCGACGCGCCGCGCCAGGACGGCCCGGCCGGTTACTTCAAAACCTTCAACGCCGCGCTGTGCAGCACCTGCGGCAGCGAGGTCAAGGCCGCCTACCTGCGCATCGGCAAGCCACGCAGCCTGCGCGCCGCCGGCACCATCTTCTTCGGCAACCCGCACCGCATGAGCACCAGCCTGCCGGTGCCGGAGCGCACCCGCGCCGACGCCGAACTGTGGATCACCCTCGAAGGCTGGGACGGCAGCCTGCACCAGGCCTCGGTCCCCCTGGCCAAGGCATCCCCTGCCACCCTCGCCTGGCTGAAAAAACAAGGAGGCAAACCATGATCTTCAAAGCCGGCAGGCTCGTCCTGCCCCTGTTGCTGCTGGCCTGCGCCGGCCCTGCCCTGGCGCACAACCCGATGTGCCAGTGCGAGCCGATCGATGGCGAACGGATCAAATGCACCGGCGGCTTCTCCGACGGCAGCGGCGCGCCGGGGGTGACCCTGGATGTGATCGGCTACGACGAGACGGTGCTGGTACCCGGCAAGCTCGGCGACGACTCGACCCTGACCTTCAAGCGCCCGGACGGCGAATTCTACGTGCTGTTCGATGCCGGCCCCGGCCATGTGGTGGAAATCGACCATGCCGACATCGGTGAACCATGAGCCAGGTCCAGGTGGTACGACCGGCCGGTGCCGGACATGAAACCCTGTATGTGGCGCTGGTCGCCCTGCTGATCCTGGTGCTGGCCGCCGCCGTGGTCGGCCTGCGCGGCGAGCGTGAGGACGAGACCCGGGTCGAGGACCACCAACTGGATGCCCGGCTTGATCTCAATGCTGCCGAGCAAGGTATCTACACCGACTTGCGGGTGGCCTTCGACGAAGTCCAGGCACGCCGCGATGAAGAACCAGGCCTGGCCAGCGTCGAGCTGCTGGCCGAGGAAGGCTTCGCGCCCTTTGTCGCCGATGCCAGCAGCGTTACCCGCGGTGCGCACCAGTGGCGCCAGGTCAACGCCGCCTATGTCGGCCTGAGCGCGAAACCGGACACCGCCGGCAGCTTCGTCCTGCTGGTGCCCGAGGCCCACGACGGCGCAGCCGATGTCTGGCTGAGCCGCGAGGCCGCGCCCACCCTGCCCGCCGAACTGACCGCCAGCGCCCTGCAGGCCGCCGGCTGGAAACAGATCGCCACCCACTACGACGCCGGTGTCACCCGCCAGCATCAGCACTGACCCGCAAGGAATGCCCATGCTCCGTTCCGTTGTCCTCCGAGTCCTCAGCCTGTTCGTCGCCGTGGCCCTGCCCGCCCTGGCCTTCGCCGAAAACGGCAAGCCGCTGCGCATCGGCATCACCCTGCATCCCTACTACAGCTACGTCAGCAATATCGTTGGCGACCGCGCCGAAGTGGTGCCGCTGATTCCGGCCGGTTTCAATCCCCATGCCTACGAACCGCGGGCCGACGATATCAAGCGCATCGGCACGCTCGATGTGATCGTGCTCAACGGTGTCGGCCACGACGACTTCGCCGACCGCATGATCGCCGCCAGCGAAAAGCCCGGCATCGCGACCATCGAATCCAACGCCAACGTGCCACTGCTGGCCGCCACCGGCATCGCCGCCCGGGGCGCCGGCAAGGTGGTCAACCCGCACACCTTCCTGTCGATCAGCGCCAGCATCGCCCAGGTCAACAACATCGCCCGCGAGCTGGGCAAGCTGGACCCGGACAACGCCAGGTTCTACAGCCAGAACGCCCGCGACTACGCCAAGCGCCTGCGCAGGCTGCGCGCCGATGCCCTGGCGCAACTGACCGAAGCGCCGAACCCGTCGTTCCGCGTCGCCACCATCCATGCCGCCTACGACTACCTGGTGCGCGAGTTCGGCCTGGAAGTCACTGCGGTGGTGGAACCCGCCCACGGTATCGAGCCGAGCCCGGCGCAGCTGAAGAAGACCATCGACCAGCTGCAGGCCCTGGACGTCAAGGTGATCTTCTCCGAGATGGATTTCCCGTCCGCCTATGTCGAGACCATCCAGCGCGAAGCCGGGGTCAAGCTCTACCCGTTGACCCATATCTCCTACGGCGAATACACCAAGGAAAAATACGAGGTGGAAATGAAGCGCAACCTCGACACCGTGGTCCGCGCAATCAAGGAGAACCAGGCATGACCGTGGCCGAAGCCGTGCTCGCTGCACCCTGCGGGCCGTCCATCGAGTTCGACGGCATCGACCTGACCCTTGGCCGCACGCGGATCCTCGACCAGGTGCGTTTCCAGGTCGCGGCCGGCAGCGTGCACGCTATCGTCGGCCCCAACGGCGGCGGCAAGAGCTCGCTGATCAAGACCCTGCTCGGGCAGATGCCGCACCAGGGCCGCCTGGCCCTGACCTGGCCGGACGCCGCCCGGGTGATCGGCTATGTGCCCCAGGCCCTGGAGTTCGACCGCGGCCTGCCGATGACCGTGGATGACTTCATGGCCGCGATGTGCCAGCGCACCCCGGCGTTCCTCGGCCTGTCCAGACGCGTGTCGCCGGCCATCGACGCGGCCCTGGCCCGGGTCGGCATGCAGGACAAGCGCAAGCGGCGCATGGGCGCCCTGTCCGGCGGCGAGCGCCAACGCGTGCTGCTGGCCCAGGGCCTGATCCCGGCGCCGCAATTGCTGGTACTGGATGAACCCATGTCGGCGCTGGACGAAGCCGGCATCCAGGTGTTCGAGCGCCTGCTCGGCGAATGGCGCCAGGCCGGGACCACGGTGCTGTGGATCGAGCACGACCTGCAAGCCGTGTCCCGCCTGGCCGACCGCGTCACCGGCCTGAGCCGCCGGGTGCTGTTCGACGCACCGCCCAGGGAAGCCCTGACCCCCGAGCGCCTGCTCGGCCTGTTCTCCATCCACCCGCGCAGCGAGAGCATCAGCTGATGAACTACGAAGAATTCCGCCTGATGATCCAGGGCTGGGCCAGCGCCGGCTACCTGCCCGAAGCCCTGGCCTATGGCTTCGTGGTCAATGCCCTGCTCGCCGGGCTGATGATCGGCCCGGTGCTGGGCGGCCTCGGCACCCTGGTGGTGGTCAAGCGCTTCGCCTTCTTCTCCGAGGCCGTAGGCCATGCCGCGCTGACAGGCGTGGCCATCGGCATCCTGCTCGGCGAGCCCTACACCGGCCCCTATGGCAGCCTGTTCGGCTACTGCCTGCTGTTCGGCATCCTGCTCAACTACCTGCGCAACCGTACCGGGCTGTCGCCGGACACCCTGATCGGCGTATTCCTCTCGGTATCCCTGGCCCTGGGGGCGAGCCTGCTGCTGATGCTGGCGGGCAAGATCAACGTGCACATCCTGGAGAACGTGCTGTTCGGCTCGGTGCTCACGGTCAGCGGGCAGGACCTGGTGGTGCTCGGCATCGTCGCCGGCCTGGTGCTGGCCCTGGCCCTGCCGCTGTACAACCGCATCATGCTGGCCAGCTTCAACCCGCAACTGGCGGCAGTACGCGGAGTGGCGGTGAAGCGCCTGGACTACCTGTTCGTGGTGCTGGTGACCCTGGTCACGGTGGCGGCGGTGAAAGTCATCGGCGCCATCCTGGTCGGTGCCCTGCTGGTGATTCCGGCGGCAGCGGCGCGGCTGGTCAGCCAGTCGCTCAAGGGCTTCTTCTTCGCCTCGGTACTGATCGCCACCTTCAGCACCCTGATCGGCATTCTCCTGCCTATCGTCTTCGACCTGCCGGTGCCTTCGGGCGCAGCGATCATCCTGGTCGCCGGCAGCTTCTTCGCCCTCGCCGCGCTGGCGCGCGGCCTGGTTCCACGCCTGCAAGGAAACCCGGCATGACTGCAAACCTCAAGCACCTGAGCCTGGCCCTGCTGCTGGCCGGCCTGCCCTTCACCGCCCTTCCCCTCGACGTCCAGGCCCGGGACACGGCGAAACCTGCCGTGCAGCAACAGGCCGCCGTCACCGTGCTGGCCTCGCTGCCGGTGACCTACGGCCTCGGCAGCCTGCTGCTCGATGGCACCTCGGTGAAGCTGGTGCGCGCCGCGCCGGAAAACCTCCCGGCCACGCGCCAGCCGTCGTACTTCAGTGGTCGTGGCGCGACCAGCCTGCAAAAGGCAGCGACCCAGGCCGATGCGGTGATCGGCCTGCGCTCGATATGGAGCGACGATCCGCTGTACCCGGTGGCACGCCGCAGCAATATTCGCATCGTCGAGATCGACGCCGCGCGCCCGGTGGACGGCGCCCTGCCAGGCATCGCGGTGCAGGGCGACAACGTGTTTGCCGGCTACCCCTGGCTGAACCCGACCAACCTGGGGCGCATGGCCGATGTGCTGGCCAACGATCTCGGGCGCCTGTCACCGGCCGACCACGAGAAGATCCAGGCCAACCTGGCCGGGCTCAAGCGCCAGTTGCTCGACCTCACTGCCGCCAGCGAGGCGAAGCTGGCCGAGGCGGACAACCTGAGCGTGGTCAACCTGTCGGATCGACTGGGGTATCTGGTGGGTGGCTTGAACCTTGACCTGATCGATCACCCGCAGGTGGCCGATGACCAATGGACGGCGGAGCAGCTGAAGCAACTGGGTGACGAGTTGAAAGGGCAGGATGTGGCGCTGGTGCTGCATCACAAGCAGCCGGTGCAGGCGGTGGTGGAGGTAGTTGCCGCATCGGGAGCGAAGCTGGTGGTGGTGGATACCGATGCGCCCGACAGCGTGGCCGGGTTGAAGGCCGGGGTGGATCAGGTGGTGGGGGCCTTGGCTGCGGGCAAATCCTGAGTAGGGCCTTAAGGGCCTCATCGCTGGCAAGCCAGCTCCCACAGGGTCAGAGGGAGCTGGCTTGCCAGTGATAGGGCCCGAGAGATCACCGCTTCATGCAGCGCTGATACCGCTCATCCACCCGATTGGCGAACCACGCCGTGGTCAGTTGCCGGGTGATCTTCGGGCTTTCCAGCCTGATCCCCGGCAACACCTCCCGGGCGACCCGCTTGCCCGCTGCCTTGTCCGCCAGGGCGAACACCTGCTGGTACAGGCGGGTTGCCTCGAAGTCCTGGCTATCGCCCTTTTCCAGTTGCGCGCGAATGGTCGGGTTGCGCATGCCGAAGCGCTCGCCCAGCGTGCGCGCCGCCTTCTCGGTGCTCCCCGGCAGCAGCGAGCCGTGGGCGATCAGGTCGCCATCCAGCGCCAGCTTCACCCCGGTCACCCGGCTCAGCGCCGCCTGGAACGCCGCGTTGCGGCTCGCATACCAGCCCGCGTTGAAGTCGGCGAAGCGGTATAGCGGCCGCGGGTAATTGGCCGGATAGCCAAGCAAATGGGCGGTACCGAAGTACATGCCGCCGCGCCGGGTAAAGACTTCCTGGCGGACACTGCCGTCATGGTCGTAGGGGTAGTCGCGGGCATGGCGCTCGGCGAAGTCGATGCTGACCTGCATCGGCCCGCCGGTACGCACCGGGTTGAAACCGCCGAGCAGGGTGCGGCCCAGGGGTAGCGAGCCGGTCAGTTCGTCGTACAGGCCGCTCAGTTCACGCTCGCTGCGCACGGCGGCAAGCCGCTGGTTCCAGGTCTTGCCGTTGGCCGAGCGGGTATCCAGGGCGGCATTGACCAAAGCCTTTGGAACGAATGCCTTGGCCGCACGACGATCGATTTCCTCGCGGGCGATACGGCCGAGGTTGGGCACCTGCGGATCGGCGCTGAAGGTGGACTCCTGTTCGGTCACGGCCAGAACGGCACAGATATTCGACTGGCTGGGATCGAGCTTCTGGCTGGTCAGGGCGACCTGGATATCCCGCGCCCAGCCCTGGCGGTCAGTGACATTGGCCGGCAGGAGCGCGGCAACCTTGTCGCGAACCTGCGCGTCCGACAGCCTGGGCTCCTGGCTGGTGCGCGTGCCGACGCAACCGGCCAGCAGCGCCAGGAGGGCGAACGGCAGCCAGCGCGCCGGGCGTTTCAGGGTTGCTCCCCGACCAGGAAGGTCTTGCTGAGGATGCGGAATTTCTCGTGGCTGGAGCTGCGCATCAGCTCGAACAGCACCATCTCGCGGGTGACGATCTGCGCCCCGGCCCCGCGCATGCGTTCCAGGCCTGCGACCTTGCTTTCAACGCTACGGCTGTCGCAGGCATCGGCGACGACGAACACCTGCTTGCCGCTTTCCAGCAGCTCGAACACGGTCTGCAGCACGCAGACATGGGTCTCCATGCCACAGACGATCACCTGCTCGCGGGCCAGCAGCGAGGCCGGCAGGCACTCGCCGGCGACGCAGGAGAAGTGCAGCTTTTCCACCACCTGCGCCTGCGGTGCCGCTTCCAGCAGGCTGGCCACGGTCGGGCCGAGGCCCTTCGGATACTGTTCGGAGATCACCGTGGGCAGGCCCAGTTCGGCGGTGGCGGCGAGCAGCCAGCGGGTCCGCGCCAGGGTTCCGGCGGGGTCGCTGACCGCGCCGATAAGTTTCTCCTGGACATCGATGACCAGCAGCGCGGCCCGGGAAGCGTCGATCAACATGTGTGCGGTTCCTTGCAGGGGATATGGGTTCGACTATGCGGGGCTAAGCCGCCAATGGCAATGCAACGGCAGCGCCCGCGCCGCTGTCTACACTCAACCCACCCTTATTCGAGCACCACGCCGATGAAACGCCTGGCCTTGCTGTTCTGCTCCGCCCTGCTCTCCCTTGGCGCGCTGGCCGCGCCGAAGACGCCGATCCACTTCGGCGAGATCGCCTGGGAAAGCGGCAGCTTTACCACCGAGGTGCTGCGCCTGATCGTCGAGCACGGCTACGGCTACCCCACCGATACCCTGCCCGGCAGCACGGTGAGCATGGAGGTGGCCCTGGCGCGCAACGATATCCAGGTGATCGGCGAAGAATGGGCCGGCCGCAGCCCGGCCTGGGTCAAGGCCGAGCAGGCCGGCCAGGTGTTCGCTCTGGGCGACACGGTAAAGAATGCCGACGAAGGCTGGTACGTCCCGGAATTCGTGATCAAGGGCGACCCGGCCAAGGGTATCGAGCCATTGGCCCCGGATCTGCGCTCGGTCACCGACCTGCAGCGCCACGCCACGCTATTCGCCGACCCGGAAGCACCAGGCAAGGGCCGTTTCCTCAACAGCCCCAGCGGCTGGACCTCGGAAACCGTGAACAGCCAGAAGCTCAAGGCCTACGGCCTGGATGGCCTGTATACCAACTTCCGCAGCGGCTCCGGCGCTGCGCTGGATGCCGAGGTCACCTCGGCCATCCGGCGCGGCAAGCCGGTGCTCTTCTACTACTGGTCGCCCACTCCGCTGATGGGCCGTTTCAAACTGGTGCGCCTGGAAGAACCGCCCTTCGATGAACAGGCCTGGGCGACCCTCACTGATGCCGGCAACAAGGCGCCGAAGGGCAGCCGCTCGCTGCCGGCCAAATTGTCCATCGGCGTGTCCAGAACCTTCCATGAGCAATACCCGGACCTGGTGGCCTTGTTCAGCAAGGTCGACCTGCCCATCGATACCCTCAACGCCGTGCTCGCACGCATGAGCGAACAGCGCCAGGACCCGGCCGTGGCGGCCCGGGCCTTCCTCAAGGACAACCCGCAGGTCTGGCACCCATGGCTGCCGGACGAACAACGCAACAAGGTCGACGCCTGGCTGGCCAACCATTGAGCGGGCCCGGAGCCCGCACTACACGGGCCCGGCCTCCATCTCCTCACGGTGGGTCAGCTCGCCGACCAGCGCCGCCTCGTCCAGCTTGCGTTGTTCGATCAATTGCTCGATGCGGGCGCTGGATTGCGCCGGAGTGTCGTCGGGATACTGGTCGTCCAGCATCAGCACCCGATCCTCGAAATCCTCGCGCAAGGCGGTGAAACGCGCGGCGTAGGCTTCCTGCAGGTAACTCAGCCAGAAGTCCCGCTGTGCCGCGTAATCCAGCAGACGCTGGCCGTTCTCGCCCTGGCGAACCCGTTCGGCCACCCGCTCGAGTTCGCCGGGATGCAGGTTGGCGGAACCTGCATAGAGCATCTGTTGCGGGGCCACCGGCAGGTCCAACTGGTTGGCCAGGTTCAGCCGATAGGCCAGGCGCACCTCCGCCTCGTCGCGGGTACCTGCCTCGAGCCGGGCAATACCATCGAGGTCGTGCAGGCGATACAGGCGCCGCATCAACCGGTATAGCGCCGGACCACGCTGGGCAGCGCTGACCGAACGCAGGGCCTGGGCCGTATAGACAAGGGTTTCCATCTGGTTGAACTCCAGGCGGATGCCGTCCGGGCAGGTGTCGTACTCGCGCAACTGACGCAGCGGTTCCTCGGCCATTCCATTGAGGGTCAGGCGCAAACCGGTGTCCTGGGCACAGATGGTCAGCACCTGCCAGACCCGCTCCACCAGGTCAGGCCGGGTCGTGGCATTACGGTATTCGGCGGTGTGGCGCAGGCGGCCGATCAGTTGCAGCAGGTCATCGGCATCGTCGCCGCTTTCCAGTTGCTGCCACAGCTGCCGACGGCTCTCGCTGACAGCGTCGGCGCGATCCAGCCAGACATCCGGGGTAGCCAGTTCCAGTTGCGAGGCAGCGCCGGAACTGCCCCCGCCGGAACTGGAACTGCGCCAGCTGCCATCCAGGCGGCGGATATGCTCGGGCAGGTCCATGCGGAAGGTATAGGGACGGGTCAGGCCTTCGGAGAGGTGGGCCGAGTACATGGTGTCCTCGCTGAGTGGATTGCCCTCCAGGGAAATTTCCGTGCTGCCGAGGGCGGTTTCGCGGTTTTCCAGCAGATAGGCAGGCAAACCGGTCAGGCGGTTGTTGTTCAGGCTCAGCCACTGGACGCGCTCCGGCAGCAAGCTGTCGAGCCAGGCGGGCCATTGGCCGATTTCCATGCGCTCCAGGGCCAGCAGGCTGAAGGACAGCCGGGCGAAGGCAGACGCATCGCCGACCTCGCCCAAGCGGTTGCCGCTCAGGTCCAGCGAGGTCAGGCCGGGCATTCGGGCCAGGCTGTCAAGCAAGGCCTGGTCGACCACCAGGCTGGCATCGGTCAGCGCCAGGTGATGCAGTTGGGCAAGCTCGGTGATGGCAGTGGGCACGCCTTGCAGGGCGACGTTACCGATGACCAGGTGCTGGAGGTTGGCAAAGCGGCGCACCAGCCTCTCGATCTGCTCCACCCCGCCAAGCGGACGAATCAGTTCCAGGCGGCTGATCCGTTCCAGGTAGAACGCCGGCAGTGGGTCGGGAAAATCATCCAGGCGAACCTCCTCCAGCACCAGCGAGCGACGTACCGAGTGCTCGACATAGGTTTCCCAGTCGGCCAGCAGGGCATCACCGAAGGAGCGCCTGGCGATGATGCGCGTGCCGTCCAGCGCGGCATCCTGTCGCGAGACCTCCAGCCACCGGTCGATGGCACTGGAGAGCTGCGCCCGCTCGAACATGCGGTTGGCAACGATGTTTTCCACGGCTTGCGGCACCGGCAGGTCGAACCGAAAACGCCGACCGTTCCAGTCGCTGCTGCGGATCTCGATCAGGGCCCGGTGGGAAAACAGGTTGCCATGCAGGGATATCCAGGTGGAGCGCTCGGCTTGCGCAGGGTTGTGGCGCAGTTGCGCAGGCAGGCTGGTCAGGCGGTTGTCGCGCAGGGACACCCGCTCGATACCGTCGAGCTGGTCGTTGTCCAGCCAATCCGGCCAGTCCTCCAGCCCCAGGCGGTCCAGGCCGAGATAGTCCAGTTGCAGCCCGTTGGCCAAGCGCACCGGCAGGTGACTGGGACGGTTGCCGCTGAGATCGAGATAACGCAGGTCACCGAGGCGGCTGAGTTCGTTCATCAACTCCTGGCCAAGCGGCAGGTGCAGGTTGAGCAAGCGCAATTCCCTCAGTTGCGGGTAGGCAGCGGCAATGGTGCGTGGCAGATCGTAGGGAGAGCGGCCCTCGCCACCATCGATCTCCAGCCGGTTGACCCGCGGGAAACCACGCAGCAGACGTTGCAGGCGGTCTTCGAAGCCAAGCACGCCATCCGGCCCCGGCGTCATCACCGCCGGCGGGATCCTCACCTGCGACAGCTCCAGCGCCCGTACCCGGGTTTGAAAGAAGGCCGGCAACCGTTCAGGGAACGACTCGAGCGATACCGCGAACAGGCGCAGCGGCACACCATCGCGACCGATCTCGGGCAGCAGGTTGTCGCGCCAGTGTTGCCACAGCGCCAGTTCGATCAGTTGGCGATCGTTCAGGGGCGGCTCGCCGTCGGTTCCCTGGCGTGGCGCCTCGCCCTGCGGCAGCAATTGCTGCATCTGCTCGCGCTCTTCGAGCAGCTCGAGCAAGCGCGCATCGATGGCCACGTCGGCCAGGCCAATATCACGCAGTTGCTGGAGCAGGTCGTTCGCGAAGATGTCCGGCAGCTCCAGCAGGCGGATGCGATCCAGCAGGGTGTTTTCGCTGACCGGCGGGGCCAGTCGTGGGTGCCCGCTAAGGGGATAGCCCGGCCGACCGTTGGCCAGGCGCATCGGCGAGCGCACGGCAGGACGGATCGGCTGCATGTGCAGGAGCCTGCGCAACTCCGCACGCGGCAACGGGCGCTGCATGAGTTTGTCGCGTAACACCTGCGGCGAATCCTCGGCAGTCAAACCAAGGGCCTGGCGTTGCGACGCAGTGAGACTGCGCAACACCACGGCGAACAGATCGTCGGGCGCCAGGTCCGGCGCCTGTGCGGTGCCGTAGCCCGCGGCGGTCTTCACCAGGACCTGCCGCTGCGGCGCCGTCGATGGGCCTATGCCGTCGAGCAGCGCGCCATCCGCGCGCAAGCTGCGGATCTCCAGGCGATAGGCCTCGGGCCAGCCCGGCAACCCGGCCAGGCCATGCAACATCAGCCGGGTACTGTCGTCGTTTTCCAGCGCAGGCAGGAACAGCCCTTCGTAAGCCCGCGCCAGGCGTACGTTCTGCAACAGGAGCCGGGCCTCCTCGGCCAACCGCGACGGCACCCGTTGCTGTTCGACGAGCAATTGCATTTCCTGCGCCGTGGCGTGCTCCAGCAGCTCGTCCACCAGGCGCTGCGGCAGGCCGCCGAAGTCGCGCAGGACAACGTTCTGCGCCAGGCCCGGGGGCGGCAGGGAAGCCTGGTACTGGCTGTCGAACAACCACGCGAGATGTTCACGGTCCTGCGTGGTGTTTTCCGACGCCAGGCCGCGATAGATGCGCCGGCGTTCGAGGGTATCGATCAGCAAGGCAGGCGCCGGCTGGCGCTCGACCAGCGCCCGGCGCAGTTCGGATTCATGGCACCCGCTGATCAACAGCGATTCGGCGGCCTGGGTTTCGTCCAGCGCCAGGGCAGCCGGGCCGAGGCGCTCGAACAGGGCCAGGCCCGACCACTGGCGCGGCTGATCCGCCTCATGCAGCCAGCCGCCGTCAGGGTGACGGAAAACGCTCGGCTGACAGGCATCGACACGCCGGGGATGCTCGATGAACCCGGTCTCGTCCTCGCGCAGCTGCACCGAATAATTGCGCCCGCCCAGGGCCAGCCATTGTTTGCCCTGGTATTGGTAGAGCCCGCGCGAATCGGGGGCCAGGTCGGCGGGCAAGATCACGTCGTGGGCGAAGGGCGCAAGATCGCGGTTCCACAGGCGCGTGCCGCCATCGGCCAGGCGCACCGGGTGCAGGCCATCGGGCAGGGGTGGCAGCTCGCGCGCGGCGAGTCCAGGCCCGGCATGGCCGGTGCCGGCCAGGGCAGCAACCAGCGCCAGGTTTTCCAGCACATCGAACAGGTAGGCCCAGGCCTGTTCCTGGTCGTCACGACTCCACTCGCCGATGCCGTCATAGACCTCGTGGGCCAGTTGCACGGCACTGAAGACCATCATCGCCGCCCCCACCACCGGCACTGCGAAGGCCAGGACATTCAGGGTGGCCAGGCCGGCATCGGCAAAGTAGCGGAGCTTTTCTTCCAGGCTCTTGTGATTCTCCACTGCCGTGGGCACCACCAGGAACAGGCCGTCCGCCTTGAGTGCAGCGATGCGGCGGCGCAACAGGGTCGGCATCAGCAAGCCGTCGAGGGTGCGTTCGCGAAACGGCAGCTCGACCTGGCGGTCGAGGCGTTCCTCGTACCAGCCGCCCGGGTTCCACACTTTGGGATTGAAAGCCTGGCGCAGCTTCGCCAGTAACGCCGCGCGATGCCGCAAGGGAATGAAGCGCTGGAAAAACTGCAGGTAGTGCGGCTCCAGCAAGCGGTCGCGCAGGTCCCTGGCGAAATCCAGGAAAGACTCATACTGGCGCAGCGGATCCTGCGGGTCGTCGGGGATATGCACGAGGATCCGGTCCGGTCCGTCCCGGCGGCTGCGGTCCGCGCCAAACAGCAAAATGCCATTGAATTCCACGTTCCACAGGCTCAGGCAGGTACAGGTCAGGGCCACGCCGTCGATGGCCGCTTCACGGTTGTGCAGCACCCGCGTCACCGCCCGGTACAGCGTCGGCTCGACCGCCCCGCGCAGGCGTGCCAGGTGCAGCTGCAGCAGCAGGCCCGACTGCTCGTGGCGCTTGAACGCCTCCTGGCGAACCACCCGGGCCGCCGGGTCCGCCTCGCCGGCCAGGTGCGGATCGAAGATCTCGGCGATATGGCTCTGGAACAGGCTGCCCAGGTCCAGCTCGCGGCACACCGCAGCGAAACGCTCGGGAGCAATGTCCAGGGTCTGGCCTTCCCAGAGGGCCTGGCCGGGGTTGATGGTGAAGATCCGCGCCTTGGTCACCGGCAGGTCCATGCCGCCGGGCTCGCATTCCCAGGCTTCGAAATTCTGCAGGGCGACACTGAGCAGCGGCCGGCAGGCCAGGCGGTAGGCCTTGAAGTTCTCCACCGCCCAGTCTCGCGACGCGGTCAGGAAGGAATCATCGTGCTGCATGCGCCGTGGGTGGAACAGCCAGGTGTTGCGCACGTCCAGGTCGACACCGAACGCCTCGCGCAGCGCGTAAGCCAGCAAGGGTTCGGCAAAGGCCTCGGGGTCGCCCAGGCACACCAGCCATTGCCCGACCTGCGTCGCCAGGGCACTGTGCTCACGATAATCGTCCTGCAGCCGGGCAACCACCTCGGGCATTTCATCGAGTGCACGGGTGAACCAGGGGATCGCCGCCAGGCCTTGCCGGCGCCCGGCCTCCCGGGCCTCGGCGGACAACAGCCACGGCGGGGTCCTGCGTTCGATCGCGGTGTAGGCCTGCTGGTGCCGGGATTGTTCCAATGGGGACATATGAACCACCTTCCTTGCTGATTGGGCGCTCCAGCCTAGCCAGCAAGGAGGTCGGGTTCGGGGCATATAGATAACACCTGTGGTGCTCTTGTGGTCCTCATCGCTGCAAGCCAGCTCCCACAGGAGTGGGAACCGGCTTGGGCACCTCAGCGTGCAAGCATCGCCTGCTCCAGGGTCAGGCTTTCCAGAAGGGCCCGTTCGTCACGCTTGAACCTGTCCTCCAGGGCCCGGATACGCTCCGCCACCTGGTCGGGGTTGTCATCCGGATACAGGTCGGTGACCTCGAGCACCGACTGTTCATAGGCATCCTTGAGCAGCCTGAAACGCTCGGCGAACGCTTCGCGCAGGTAGGCGACCCAGAAGTCGCAGTCGGCGGCAAAAGCGGTCAGCCCCGCCCCGCGCTCTTCCAGCAGCACCTGGTTCAATGCCTGCTCCAGCTCACCCGGGGCAAGGTCGGCCTCGCTGCGATAGAGCATGGCCCGAGGCGGCAATGGCAACTCCAGTTGCTCGCCCCAGCGCAGCCGATAGGCCAGGCGCACCTCCGCTTCGTCACGCCCGCGCGCCCGTTCGCGCGCGATGCGATCCAGCGTCTGGGCACGGAAGGCCCCGCGCATCAAGCGGAACAATGCCGGCCCGCGGTTTGCCTCGGGCATATCGCGCAGCGCCTGGCGGGTATGCACCAGCAGTTCCATCTGGTTGAACTCCAGGCGAATGCCGTCCGGACAGGTGTCGTGGTTGTGCAACTGCTGCAACGGTTCCTCGGCCATGCCGTTGAGGGTCTGGCGCAACTGGGCATCCTGGCTGGCCGCCGCCAGCACCGTCCAGACCCGCGCGACCAGCTCGGCCCGGGTGCCGGGCGCACGGTAGTCGGCACTGTGCTGCAAGCGCATGACCAGGCGCAGCAGCGCTTCGGCATCGCCCTGGGAAGCCAGGCCGGCCCAGGTCTGCTGGTTGTGCGCGTCAGCCCTTGCATCGCCGGTCAGCCAGGCGCTGGTCGGTTCATCTTCGAGGGAACCGGTTTCGTCGGACAGCGGGTCGGAAATCTCCGAATCGGAAGAATGCCGCCGCGCATCCATCGCCGCGATATCTTCCGGAACGTCCATGGTCAGGCTGTAGGGACGGTTGGCGTGCTGGGACCTGTAGGCCTGGATCAGGGTTGCCCGGCTCAGCGGGTTGTTGCGCAGGGAAATGTCCACCGCACCATCGGCGACATAACGGTTTTCCAATAGCTGGATCGGCAGCTCGACAAGCTGGTTGTCGTCCAGCCCGAGCAGCTCGATGTTGCGCGGCAGCAATTCGTTGAGCCACTGCGGCCACACGGCGATGCCCATGTTCGCCATGCCGAGGTAGTCGAAGAAGCGCTCATGGAACATCGACACGTCCTGGATCGCCCCCAGGCGGTTGCCATCCAGTTGCAGCGAACTCAGGCGAGGCAGGCGGCCAAAGGCGTCCATCGCCTCCTGGTCGATGGTCAGGCCCATGCGCACCAGGGCCAGTGTGTGAAGTTGCGGATGGTTGCCGAGGAATCCGGGCACCGCAGGCAACGCTGGCTGGCCGCCGACCAACGACAGTTCGGTAAGGTTGCGCAACGGCGCGAGGAAATGTTCCAGGCTGCGCCCGCTGGCGTCGAAGCGGACCAGCTCGAGCCGGCGCACCCGCCCCACGAAGAACGCCGGCAGGTTGTCGGGGAAATCGGCCAGGTTCACATCTTCCAGGTACAGCAAGGCTGCAGTCGGCGAATACAGGCTCTCCCGCCAATAGCCAATCAGTAGCCGCGCAATGCGTGACCGATAGCCGGCCACCGTGCTTGGCGCCGGATTGTCGCTCCAGGTTTGCAGCAACATCTGCAACTGCGCGCGCTCGTTGACCCGCAGGTTCAACTCGTCCATCAGCGCTGGCGGCACGCCCAGGTCGAAGGCGAAACGACTGCGGAAATACTCGGCCACCCTCAGGTCCAGCAGCGCCTGGCAACCAAGGGGGTTGTCGCGCAGCACCACGCGTGTCAGGCGCCCCGAGACCGAGCCGATTTCCTCGAGGATTTCCACGGGCAACGCAGTCAAGCGGTTGCCCGTCAGCGAAACGTTGCCGATCCCTGACAGGGTGGCGCTGTTCAACCAGCGCGGCCATAAGCGCAGGTCCATCCAGTCCATGCCCAGGTACTCCAGGCTCACCCCTTCCATCACCGGCAAGGACATCTCGGCCACCCGGCTGCCACGCAATTCGAGCCAGCGCAGCCGGGGCATACGCCTAAGGGTCAGCAGGTCGGTGTAGCCCAGCGTCGCCACGAGTTCGCGCAAGCCCAGGGAAACCAGCTCGGGCCAGGCCCGGGCGACCTGCTGGACCATACCCGTATCCCAGACGCCACCGCGGATATCCAGGCGGGTCACTGCCGGGAATTGCCGGGCCAGCCGCTGCACGGTGCGTTCGCCGATGACCCGCTCCTGCGCGCTGCCCTCCTGCAGCATCACCTCGCTCAGCAGCAGCGCCGCGACCCGCTGGTGGATGAACGACGGCAGTTGCGCGGGCAGGTCAGCCAGTTGTACCCGGTACAACGCCAGGGCTGCCGGCTGGCGGCCGAGTTCCGGAAGAACATTGCCGCGCCAGTGCGCCCACAGCGCCTCGCCGATGCGCGCGCGGCTGCGTTGGCGTGCCTCGCTGAAGGTCTGGTGGGCGGAATCCAGGGCCCAGCGGTCGAGGTATTCGCGCAACGCCTGCATCTCGTCCAGTACCTGGTGCAGGCGCGCGGCGATCGCTGCGCGGTCCAGGCCGGCGCGATACAGCGCCTGCAGGGCGTCCTCGGGATAGATATCGTCCAGTTCCAGCAGGCGCAGCTTGTCCAGCAGTTCGTCCTCGGTGAAGAACGGGTCGCCCCGGCCGCTGAGCGGGTAGCCGATGCGCCCGTCGGCCAGGCGTAGTGGCGAGCGGAAACCCGGTTTGACCGGCTGCATGCCCAGCCACTGGCGCAGGCGCTGGCGCGGCGGCAGGGGTTGTTCCTGCAGCCTGGCGCGCAGGGCGCCAGCGTCGGAAAGTCCGAGATTGTCACGGGTAGCTTGCGGTATGGCCTCGAACAGGGTGCGGCAGAAGTCCCTGGGCAACTGGCGCCGCCAGACCACGGCAATCTCCGTGGCGTCACCCGCGCCGATCTGCGCAAGAAGCCGGCCGTCCAATGCGTCCTCATGGACGGCCATGCACAGGTGCGCCGGCCAGTCCGCAAGTTGCGCCAGGCCATGCAGCAACAGGCTGGCGCCGTCGGGATTGGCCTCCACATCCATGTACAGGGCTTCGCAGGCCCGGGCGATCCGCACTTGCTGCTGATACAGCCGCGCCTCCTCGGCGATGCGCAGGGGCAGGCGAGCGCTTGCGTTGATCTCATGGATTTCCGCCTCCGTGGCGGCGCCGAGGATTTCCTCGATGACCCGCCGCGGCAGGCTGTCGAACTGCTGCTTGAGCACGGTGCCCGCCGGCGCAAGCTCGACCTGCCGCTCGCCATAGGCATGGGCGAACAGCTCGCTTTGCAGCGAGTCGGGCAGGCTGGCGACATCGCCCAGGGGGAACTCGCCGAGGGCATCGGCCACGGCCAGGCGCAACAGGCTATAGCTGAGCAAGGCCGGAGGGCGGTGGCTGTCCATCAGGCTGCGGCGCAACTGCGCCTCGCTGACACCACTGATCCGCAGCGCGCGCTGGGCCATCGCGACGCTGACCTGCGCTTCCAGCACCCCGGCACGCCGGAACAGTTCCTCGCCACGCCAGTGCTGCGGCGTATCCAGTTCATGCAACCAGCCGCCATTGTCGTTGTGCCGCACCGGCAACTGCCAGGCGTCGGCCTGGGTCGGGTGTTCCAGCACATACCCGGTTTCGCTGCCGAGCAGCGTGCGCACCGAGTAATAGCGCCCGTCCAGTTGCAGCCACTGGCGCCCGCCCCAGTGGTACAGGCCGTTGTCGCCGGGCTGCAGGCCGGCCGGCAATTCCACGTCGTAGGCGAACGGGCGCAGGTCCGGTTTCCACAGGCGCACGCTGCCATCGGCCAGGGTCACCGGGCGCATGCTGCGCACCGCCAGCGGCAGGTTGCCTTCGAAACGCCCGGCAACCGCGCCGGCGGCCCCCAGGGCGGCGATGATCGCGAGGTTCTCCGCGACATCCATGAAGTAGCCCCAGGCCTCTTCGCGCTCGCCCCTGGACAGGCTGTCGAAGCCTTCGTAGACCTCGTAGCCGAGCAGCGCCGCATTGACCCCCAGCATCACCAGGCCCAGCCCCGGCACCACGAAGGCCGCGACATTCAGAACGTTGAGGCCGACCCCGAGAAAGTAGCTGACCTTGTCTTCCAGCGACTTGTGGTCCTCGACAGCGGTGGGCACGGCATGGAACAGCCCGTCGTCCTTGAGCACGGCGATCTTGCGCTGCAGCAGGACGTCGAACAGAGGCGAGTCCATGGCCTTGCTGCCCAGGCCAATGGATGCGCTGGGGTCGAATTGCTCCTCGTACCAGCCACCGGGGTTCCACACCTTCGGGTACAGGTGCGCCTGGATTCGCCGCAACAGCCCGGTGCGCTCACGGGCGGGGACGAAGCGCAGGAAGTAGTTGCGCCAGGCCGGGTCCTTCAGGCGCTCGCGCAACGATGCCTGCAACTCGTCCAGGGTCTTGAACACCTGGAGCGGCTGCCTGGGCTCGTCGGGCATGAAGACCACCAGGGCATCGGCACAGGGAAACAGCACCATGCCATTGAGCTCGACTTCCCAGAGGGCCAGGGAGCTGGCCGGCGAACCGTCGTTCACCCTGCCCAACAGGTTCTCGTAGAGGGCCTGGTCGATCCACGAACGCAGGCGCGCCAGATGCAGGGTCAGCAGCAGCGTGGAGCGCTCGAACCGCCGGAACACCTCGCGGCGGTCGCGGGCCGCACCTTCCACGGTCTCACCCTCCTTGGGCAGCGGCCGGAAGACGCCCTCGATCACCCGCTGATAACGGGCGCCCAGGTCAAGGGTGCGACACAAACCGGCAAAACGCTCCGGCAACAGGTCGATCGGCTGGCTTGGCGCCAGCACCTCGCCGCTGTCGCTGGCGAAGATCAGCGACGGCCGGCGGTCATCGCGCAGCCCGTCCGGCTCGGCCTCGAAAGCCTCGAAATTCTGCAGCGCCGCCAGCAGTAAGGGCTGGGTCGCCACTTTCACCACCTGGAACGCCCTGACCACCGGATCGCTGCCGCTCAGGCGCGACTCGTCGGCCCGCGCACGCACGGCGTTGAACAGGAAGGTGCGACGCACATCGAGGTCCAGGCCAAGACTGCTTTTCAGCGCCTCGCGCAGCAGTGGTTCGGCGAAGGCCGCCGCATCCGGCACCTGGGCGAGGAAACCCTCGACCTCGGCAGCCAGTGCCTGATGACGCTGTTGCTCGTCCTGCAGGGCGGCCAGGACCCCGGGCAGGCCGACCCTGGCCGCCAGCAGCCAGGGCAAGGGCCCGGGCAGGCTGCTTCGCAGCGCCTTGCGTTGCTGCGCCGGGCCCTGGACCAAGTGTTGGGGAACACGTCGGCTAACGGTCTGGTAGTGGATGTCAGGTGTGGCGGTATCGCTCATGGTGAAGCCCTCTCGTCCGTGAAATCGGGCGTTCAGGCTAATGAGCGGGTGAGCGGTTGTGAAAAGGGTCGGGGTTCCCGGGGGCTGTTCCAGGGCCTCGTCGCCGGCCAGTGGATCACCGGCGACGGGCCTCTGCCTCAACCGCAGGAACAGCCGCTCACTGCTGCGCCAGGGCCTGCTCGAGGGTCAGGTTTTCCAGCAAGGCTTTTTCGTCGGCCTTGAACTTTTCCTCAAGGATCCTGATCCGCGCCGCCGAATGCTCGGCCGACTCATCCGCCGAGGTATCGGTCACTGCCAGCACCGCCGCCTCGTAGTCGTCCTTGAGCACCTTGAAACGGTCGGCGAACGCTTCGCGCAGGTAAGCAGCCCAGAAATCGCATTGCGCGCCGAACTGCAGGAAACCCGGCCCGGCCTCCTCCGCCTGCAGGCGTACCAGCACCTGGTTCAGCTCGCCCGGGGCGATCTCGGCGTCGCCGCGGTACAGCATGCCGCGCGGTGGCAGCGGCAGCTCCAGCTGTTCCGCCCAGCGCAGGCGATAGGCCAGGCGCACCTCCGCTTCGTCACGCCCGCCGGAACGTTCCCGCGCCAGGCGGTCCAGGGTCTGCGAGCGGAACAGGCTGCGCATCAGGCGGAACAGCGCCGGGCCGCGATGGGCCTCGGAAATCTGGCGCAGCGCCTGGTGCGTGTAGACCTGCAATTCCATCTGGTTGAACTCCAGGCGGATACCGTCGGGGCAGGTGTCATGACGCCGCACCAGCCGCAGCGGTTCCTCGGCCATGCCATTCAGGGTCAGGCGCAGTTCGGTGTCGGCCTGTGCTGCCGCCAGCACTGTCCATACCCGTCCCACCAGCTCCGCGCGGGTGTTGCTGGTGCGATAGTCGGCACTGTGGCGCAGGCGCATGATCAGGCCCAGCAACGACTCGGCATCGCCTCCGGCCTCCAGGCTGCTCCAGATCGCCTGGTTGCGTTCATCCTGCTCCGCGTCGCGGGTCTGCCAGATCTCCGCCGGGGTTTCTTCGGCCGGGTTGGAGCCTTCCGGGGACACCACCGCCTCGGAGTCCGACGAGTGCACGTCCGGCTCCATCGCCGCGATGTCTTCGGGCAGGTCCATGGTAAAGGTGTAGGGACGGTTGTAACGCTGCGAAGTATGGGCGCGGATCATGGTTTCGCGGGTCAGCGGGTTGTTGTGCAGGACAATCTCGGCAGCGCCGTCATCGACATGTTGGTTCGCCAGCAACTGTTCCGGCAGTTCGGTCAGTTGGTTGTCGTCCAGATTCACCTGCTCGACCCCGTGGGGCAGCATGTCGTTGAGCCACTCCGGCCAGGTCGGGATCCGCATCTGCGCCAGACTCAGGAAGCTCAGGTACCGGTGGGTGAACATGGACATGTCGGTGATCTCGCCCAGGCGGTTGCCGTCGAGTTGCAGCGAGGCGAGCGCCGGCATGCGGGCGAAGGTGTTCATGGCCGCCTGGTCGACGGTCAGGCCCATGCGTACCAGGGCCAGTTCGCGCAGGTTGGCCAGGCCGGTGAGGCCTTCGGGTACCCGGGCCAGGGTCGGCTCGCCGGCGATCAGCGACAGCTCCACCAGCTGCGGGAACTGCCGGACGAAGCGTTCGAGCACCGGCTCCGGGGCGGTGAACCGGGTCAGGTCCAGGCGCCGCACCCGCTCGTAGAAAAACGCCGGCAGGTTATCGGGGAAATGGTCGAGGGCGACGTCCTGCAGGACCAGCAAGGCCACGCCATCGCTGCGCAGGCTGTCGCGCCAGTAGTCGAGCAACTCGCGGCTGATGCGGTTGCGATAGGTAAGCCGCTCGCTTGGCTGCGCACTGCTGTCTTCGGCCGGTGCATCGACCCACGCCTCCAGCGCGTCGCAGAGTTGCGTGCGCTCCTGGATTCGCCGGTTCAGCTCGTATTCCATGGTCATGTTCAGGCCCAGCTCGAAGGTGAAGCGTTGCAGGAAGCGCTGGGCCAGGCGCATGTCCAGCAGGGCCTGGAAGGCGAAGCGGTTGCCCAGCAGGATCATGCGCGTGGGATGCTCCACCGTTTCGGCGTTGCGCAGGATCGCCGTCGGCAGCTCGCTCAGGTGATTGCCCAGCAGCGACAGCTCGCCGATCCGCGCCAGGGCACCGTTGTGCAGCCACCGCGGCCAGGTGCGCAGGCCCATCCAGTCAAGGCCCAGGTAGTCCAGCTTCAAGCCATCGAGGGCAGTCTCCGGCATATCGGCCAGTTGCATGCCGCGCAGATCGAGCCAGCGCAATTGCGGCAGGGTGGCCAGGGCCCTGAAATCCTGTTCGCCGATGAAAATGAAGACCTCGCGCATCCCCAGCGCGGCAAGCCGCGGCCAGGCCCGGGTGAGCATCTGCGGCAGGCCCATGTTCCAGTGGCCACGACGCACGTCCAGGGCGGTCAGCTCCGGGAAGTGGGCCGCGAAGGCCTGCAACTGGCTCTCGCCGATGATCTGTTCGTGAGGCGCGCCATCGGTATGGATCACCTCATCGAGCAGCATCGAGCGCACCCGCCGCAGGAAGAATTCCGGCAGGTTGCTCGGGAAGTCCGCCAAGTGGATCTGGAACAGGATCAGGCGCGAGGCCGGCTGGCCAAGTTCCGGCAGGATGCCGCGGCGCCAATGCTCCCACAACGCCAGGCCGATGCGCTCGCGAGCGCGCTGGCGACGCAGGGACATGTTCTCCCTGGCGGAGTCGTAGGCCCAACGGTCCAGGGCCAGGCGCATCTCCAGCATTTCGCCCAGCAGCGCGTTCAACCGGGTATTGATCGCCGCCCGGTCGAGCCCGCTGCGGTACAGCGCCTGCAGGGCATCCTCGACATACACATCGTCCAGCTCCAGCATGCGCAACTTGTCGAGCAGTTCGTCCTCGGTAAAGAACGCCTGGCCATTGCCGCTGAGCGGATGGCCGATGCGCCCGTCCGCCAGGCGCATCGGCGAACGGAACGCCGGCTTGATCTGTTCCAGGCCCAGCCACTGGCGCAGGCGCCGGCGCGGCAGGCGCTGCTCGCGCAACGTGCGCCACAGCGTGCCGGCATCGGCCAGGCCGAGGCGCTCGCGGTACACGCCGGGAATGTTGTCGAACAGCACGCGGCAGAAATCCCCCGGTAACTGACGATTCCAGATCACCCCCAGCTCCGGTTCCTGACCCTCGCCGATACCGTCCAGGCGTGGTCCTTCGATCCAGCCGTCGTAGAGGCCGATGCGCAGCTTCGCCGGCCAGCCCGGCAGGGTTTCCAGGGCGTGCAGCATCAGCCGCGCGCTATCCAGGCTGATTTCCCGGTCCAGGTACAGCGCCTCGCAAGCGCGGGCGATGCGCACCTGCTGCTGGTAGATCCGCGCCTCGTCCGCCAGGCGCACAGGCACGCGCCCGGAACTGGTCATCTGCGCAGTTTCGTCTGCGCTCGCGGCGCCGACGATCTCTTCCAGGATGACATGGGGCAAGCTACGGAACTGCCGTTGCAAGGCCATGGCCGGCACCGACAGGGGCGCTTGCGACGCCTTGTAATCCGCGGCGAAGGTAGCGGCCCCGGAGGTTTCGGCCAGGGCCAGGCGGCGCAGGGTATCGGTGAGCAACGCCGGCGGGCGATGACGATCGACCAGGGTCTGGCGCAGTTCCGCTTCGCTGACCCCGCTGATGCGCAGGGCGTTGCCCGCCATATCCTCGGAAACACTGGCCTCCAGCGGCCCCTGACGGCGGAACAGTTGCATACCGCGCCATTGCTCCGGAGCATCCAGCTCGCTCAGCCAGCCACCATTGCCGTTGTGCTGCACCCTTGGTGCGTAGGCCCCGGCGCGGCGCGGGTGCTCCAGGCAATAACCCTCCTCGCCCAGCAGCACGCGCACCGAATAATAACGCCCGTCGAGCTGCAGCCACTGGCGTCCCTGGAAGCTGTACAGGCCGTTGGCATCGGCCTGCAGGCCGGCCGGCAGGCGGACTTCGTAGGCGAAAGGCGCAAGGTCGGGCTGCCACAGGCGCACGCTGCCATCGGCCAGGGTCACCGGGCGCATGCGCCGTACCGCCAGCGGCAGGTTGCCCTTGAAGCGATGGGCCGCCGCTCCCACTGCGCCCAGCGCAGCGATGATCGCCAGGTTCTCGCCGACATCCATGAAGTAGTTCCACGCCGCCTCGCGGTCACCCTTGGCCAGGCTGTCGAAGCCCTCGTAGACCTCGTAGCCGAGCAGCGCCGCGTTGACCGCCAGCATCACCTCGCCCAGCACCGGCACGACGAAGGCCGCTACGTTGAGGACATTGAAGCCGGCCGCGAGGAACCAGTCGATCTTGTCCTGGGTCGACTTGTGATCCTCCTCTGCCGTGGGCACCGCGTGGAACAGCCCGTCATCGCGCAGGGCGAGCATCTTGCGTTGCAGCAGGACGTTGAGCAGCGGCGCGCTGAACGCCTGTTTTTCCAGGGCCAGCACCGCGTCGGGGTCGAAGTGTTCCTCGTACCAGCCACCGGCATTCCACACCTTGGGAAACAGGGTGCGCTGGATCTTCGCGAGCAGCGGGTCGCGCTGGCGGGCGGGGATGAAGCGCAGGAAGTAGTTGCGCCAGGCAGGGTCCTTCAGGCGCTCGCGCAACGAGGCATGGAATGCCTTCAGGTGGGGGAAGGTTTGCAGCGGCTGTTGCGGTTCGTCGGGCATGTAGACCACCAGGCGCCCCGGGCGGAAGAACAGGACGATGCCCGACAGCTCCACGTCCCACAGGCGCAGGATGCTGCGCTCGAGATCGCCCTGGGCCTTGCCGTTCCTGGCTACCTCCAGCAGCTCGTCGTAGCAGGCCTGGTCGATGTGCCCGCGCAGGCGCGCCAGGTGCAGCTCAAGGCGCAGGCTCGACTGCTCCAGCAGCTTGAAGCGGGCCTGGCGATTGCTGGCCGCGGCCTCGGCGCTTTCGTCCCCGACCGGCTCGGGACTGAACGCCCGGTCGATCAGGCGCTGATAGCGCGCGCCCAGGTCCAGGCTGCGGCACAACGCGGCGAAGCGCTCTGGCGCCAACTGTACCTCTTGCCCTGGCTCGCCAGGCTGGCCGCTGTCACTGACGAAGATCTTCGCGGGCCGGCGGTTGGCCTGCATGCCACCCTCCTCCGCCTCGAAGGCCTCGAAATTCTGCAGCGCGCTGCGCAGCAGCGACTGGGTTGCCGCTTTCACCGCCTGGAAGGCCCGCACCACCGGGTCGGCAGTGCTCAGGTGGGACTCGGCGATACGCGCACGGGCAGCATTGAACAGAAAGGTGCGGTGGACATCGAGGTCGAGGCCGAAGGTATTTTTCAAGGCTTCGCGCAGCAAGGGCTCGGCGAACGCCTCGGCACTGGGCAACTGCTCCAGCACCGTAGCCACGGTCTGGGCGTGCCGTCGGTGGCGCGCGTACTCCTCGTCCAGCGCGGCAATCACCTGGGGCAGGTTGCCGCTGGCCTCCTCCAGCCAGGGCATCGCTGGCGGAACCTTGTTGCGCAGGGCCTGGCGCTGTTCGGCGGAGCTGTCGACCAGGCGCTGGGGCACGCGCTGGCTGACGGTCTGGTAGTGGATATCGTCCATGGTGAAGCCTTCTCGTCCGTGAATGGGGCGTTCAGGCTAAAGAGAGGCTGACAGGTTTTAAAAAGGGTCGGGGTTCCCGGAGGACTGGTTGCCCTTTCGGGCCTCATCGCTGGCAAGCCAGCTCCCCACAGGGATGATGAGGCCCGAAAGAACGACTCAATTCCCGGCCAGCGCCTGCTCCAGCGTCAATCGCTCCAGCAGTTCCCGCTCATCGCGCTTGAACTTGTCCTCCAGCGCACGAATCCGCGCCGCCGACTGTTCCGCCGTGTCATTCGGGTAGACGTCGATGGTGCCGAGTACCGCCGCTTCGTAGCCATCCTTGAGCGCCTTGAAGCGTTCGGCGTAGGCCTCGCGCAACCAGGCCACCCAGAAATCGCAGTCCGCGGCGAAGGCCTGCAAACCCGACCCGGCTTCTTCCATGCGCAACTGGATCAAGGCCTGGTCCAGCTCGCCCGGGGCGATATCGGCGACCCGCCGGTACAGCATGCCCCGCGGCGGCAACGGCAGCTCCAGTTGCTCGGCCCAGCGCAGGCGGTAGGCCAGGCGCACCTCGGCTTCGTCGCGCCCATTGGCCCGCTGCCGGGCTATCTGGTCCAGGCGTTGCGCACGGAAGGTGCCGCGCATCAGGCGAAACAGCGCCGGCCCCCGGTTCTCCTGGGGAATACGACGCAAGGCCTGGCGGGTGTGCACCAGCAGCTCCATCTGGTTGAACTCCATGCGAATGCCGTCGGGGCAGGTCTCGTGGTTGTGCACCTGCTCTACCGGCTCCTGGGCCATGCCGTTGAGGGTGGCGCGCAGTTCGTCGTCCTCCCCTGCCGCCTCCAGCACGCTCCAGACCCTTTCCACCAATTCCATGCGGGTCGTGGCGGTACGGTAGTCGGCACTGAAGCGCAACCGCGAGACCAGGGTCAGCAGCGAGTCGGCGTCGCCTCCGGCGCTGAGTCCGGCCCAGAGCGTGTCGTGCCGGGCATCCACCGTGGCGTTGCCGGTTTCCCAGGTGGCGGCCGGATCGTCATCCGACATCCAGGTAGGCTCGGTGCCCGGAGATGCGCTGCCAGAGTCCGAATCGGATTCGTGCGGCTCCCTTGGCATGGCCTCGATGTCCTCCGGCAGGGTCATGGTGAAGTTGTAGGGCCGGTTGAAATGCTGCGAGGTGTGCGCGGCGATCATGGTTTCCCGGGTCAGCGGGTTGTTGAGCAGCGAGATCTCAACCACCCCGGCCTCGGTACGGCGGTTTTCCAGGAGCCGGGCAGGCAGTTCGGTGAGCAGGTTGTCGTCCAGGCCGAGCAGTTCGATGCCTTGCGGCAGCAGGTTGTCGAGCCAGGCCGGCCACACCGAAATCTCCATCTGCGCCAGGCCCAGGAAGCCAAAGAAGCGCTGGTTGAACATTGACACATCATTGATCTGGCCGAGGCGATTGCCGTCGAGCTGCAGCGACGACAGCATCGGCATGCGGGCGAAAACCTCCATGGCCGCCTGGTCGATGGTCATGCCCATGCGCACCAGGTTCAGTTCGCGCAGGTTGGGGAAGGTGGTGAGGAACTCGGGCACTGCCTGCAATGCCGGCAGACCACCGGCCAGTGACAGCTCGATCAGGTTGGGGAATTGCCTGACGAAGCGTTCGAGCACCGGCGGCTCGGCATCGAAACGGGTCAGGTCGAGGCGATCGACCCGCGCCGTGAGAAAGGGCGGCAGCGCCTCGGGGAAGTCGGCCAGCACCGCGTCCAACAGATTCAGCCGCGCCGCGCCGAGGCCGCGCAGGGTGTCGCGCCAGTAGTCGAGCAACACCGAGGAAATCCGCTGCCGGTAAGCGCGGTGCAGTGGCGTCAGCGGCTCGTCGGTGGAATCGGGATTGACCCAGGCGTCCAGCAGCTCCTGCAACTGGACCCGCTCCTGCACGCGCTGGTTGAGCTCGTCGGCCATGGCTGGCGACAGGTCCAGGTCGAAGCTGAAGCGCCCGCGGAAGCGCTCGGCCATGACCATGTCGAAACAGGCCTGGTAACCGAATTGATTGCCGCGTACGGCAATGCGCAGGGTGCGGGTGGCCGGCTCGGGATCTTCGAGGAGCAGCCGCGGGACTTCGCTGAGCTGGTTGCCCACCAGCGACAGCGAGCCGATGCGCTCCAGCGCGAAGGCATCCAGCCAGTGCGGCCAGGCGCGCAGGCCGAGCCAGTCGAGGCCGAGGTAATCGAGGTTCATGCCATTGAGCGCACTGGCCGGCAACTCGAACACGCGGCTGCCGCGCAGTTCCAGCCAGCGCAGGCGTGGCAGGCTGGCAAGGGCACGGAAATCCTGGACCCTGAGCAGGTGGCCCATCTCGCGCAGGCCCACCTCGGCGAGTTCCGGCCAGGCCCGCGCCAGCGTCTCGGCCAGGCCAGGCTCCCATTGACCGGCACGGATATCCAATGAACGCAGGTTGGGAAACTCTTCGGCAAAGGCCAGCAGCGGGGCTTCGCCGATGACCTGCTGGAAGCCTTCGCCTTCACGCAGCATCACCTCGTCCAGCAGCAAGGCGCGCACCCGTTCGGTGAAGAACCGTGGCAAGCCGACCGGCAGGTCCGCCAGCTGCACCTGCCACAGCACCAGTGGCGCCACCGGGCGCCCCAGCTCGGGCACGGTGCTGCGCCGCCAATGGTCCCACAGCCCGTTGCCGATCCGCTCGCGGCTACGCTGGCGCCCCGGGCTCAGGACTTCCCGGGCCGAATCCAGGGTCCAGCGATCCAGATGCTCGCGCAACGCCTGCATCTCGTCGAGGGCGCGGTTCAGGCACTGGGTGATCGCAACACGGTCCAGGCCGTTGCGGTAAAGGGCGAACAGCGCGTCCTCGGGGTAAAGGTCGTCCAGTCCCAGCATGCGCAGCTTGTCGAGCAGTTCATCTTCGGTGAAGAACGGCTCGCCGCGACCGCTGAGCGGATAGCCAATACGCCCGTCGGCCAGGCGCATCGGCGAGCGAAAGCCTGGACGCACCGCCTGCATGCCCAGCCAGCGGCGCAGATCCTGGCGCGGCGGCAGGGGCCGGGCCTGCAGCAACGTGCGCAGGCTGTCGGCGTCCTGCACACCAAGCGCGGTGCGGCACGACTGCGGCAGCACATCGAACAGCGCACGGGTGAACGCGCTGGGCCGCTGCTCGTTCCAGGCCAGGGCGATCTCCTCGGCATCACCACTGCCCACAGCATCCAGGCGGCGCCCGGCGGCGTCATGCAGGACGATGCGTACCTGCTCCGGCCAGTCCGGGAGCTTTTCCAGCAGGTGCAGGGTCAGCCGGGCGTTATCGAGGCTGGGCGCGCCGTCGAGATACAGGCCCTCGCAGGCCCGGGCAATCCGCACCTGCTGCTGGTAGACCCGCGCCTCCTCGGCCAGACGCAGCGGCACACGCCCGGCAGTGGCCATCTCGCTGAGTTCATGGCCGTCGGCATGACCGATGATTTCCTCGACCACTCGATTGGGCAGGCTGTCGAACTGACGCTGCAGCAACTGGCCCTGGGCCGACAAGGAGGGTTGCTGCCCGGCATCCGCCGCCGCGAAGGCCTGGGCATCCAGCGGGCCGGATTCGCCGAGCGTCTCGGCCAGGGACAAGCGACGCAAGGTGTCGGTCAGCAAGGCAGGCGGTCGATGACTGTTGACCAAGGTGTGGCGCAATTGCCCTTCGGAAATGCCACTGATGCGCAAGGCGCGCTGGGCCATGGCCTCGGTGACGATCGCCTCGCGGTGTCCCTGGCGGCCGAACAGTTCCATGCCGCGCCACTGCTCCGGCGTGTCCAGTTCATGCAGCCAGCCACCGTTGCCGTTGTGCCGCAAGGGCGGTTCGTAGGCCCAGGGTCGCTCGGGATGCTCCAGGCGATAGGCCGGCTCGTTGCCATGCAAGGTACGCACCGAATAATAGCGCCCTTCCAGCGCCAGCCATTCGCGGCCCTGGTAGCTGTACAGGCCGTTTTCCGCAGGCTGGAGGTCCGCCGGCAGCCTGATGTCATAGGCGAATGGCGCAAGGTCCGGCTTCCACAGGCGCACGCTACCATCGGCCAGGGTCACCGGGCGCATGCTGCGCACTGCCAGCGGCAGGTTGCCGGTAAAGCGATGGGAGGCGGCCGCAGCGGCACTCATGCCGGCCATCAGCACCAGGTTTTCCGCAACGTCGAGGAAATAGCCCCAGGCCTGCTCGCGCTCGCCCTTGGCCAGGCTGTCGATGCCTTCGTAGACCTCGTAGCCGAGCATCGCCGTATTGACCACCAGCATCAGCTCGCCCAGCCCGGGCACCACGAATGCCGCAACGTTGAGCACGTTGAAGGCCACCGCCAGGGCATGGTCGATCTTGTCCTGGGAAGATTTGTGGTCCTCGACCGCCGTGGGCACCGCATGGAACAGGCCGTCGTCCTTGAGCACGGCGATCTTGCGTTCCAGCAAGGCGTCGAACAGGCGCGTGGAAAACTCTCGCCTGCCCAGGTGCAGCACGGCCTGGGGATCGGGACGTTCCTCGTACCAGCCCCCCGGGTTCCATACTCTCGGGTTAAGGGTGCGCTGGATCTTCTGCATCAACCGGGCACGCTCCCTGGCCGGGACGAAGCGCAGGAAATACTTGCGCCACGCCGCATCGCCCAGGCGTTCGCACAGCCAGCGGTTGAGCGCCGGCAGGGAGCGGAACTGGCGGAACGGCTGTTCGGGCTCGTCGGGCATGTACAGCAGCACATCGCGCACCGGCTGTTCCTCCGGCCTCGGCCGGAAAAATACCACCACGCCGTTCAGTTCCACCGACCACAGTTTCAGCATGGCGCGGCAGAGCGTGGCGCTGGCCCGGGTATTGTTGGCCACCTCCAGCAACTCCTGGTATTGGCCCAGGCCGATCCAGGAGCGCAGGTAGGCCATGTGCAGTTCGAGGCGAAAACTGGATTGCTCGAAGGCCCTGAACGTGGCCCGACGCCTGAGCATCGCCGCTTCGGCGGTTTCCTCCCCGGTCGGCGGCGGAGCGAAGGTGCGATCGATCAGACGCTGGTATTGCCCGCCAAGATCAAGGCGGCGACACAGCGCCGCAAAGCGCTCGGGCACCAGGTCGACGGGCGTCCCGGGATCCAGTACCTGGCCGCTGGCGCTGCTGAAGATACTTGAAGGACGACGCTCGTCCTGCATGCCCCCCGCCTCGGCCTCGAATGCCTCGAAATTCTGCAGGGCCGCCGTCAGCAGCGAGCCGGTCGCGGCCTTGACCGCCTGGAAGGCCCTGACCACCGGATCGCTGTTGGACAGGTGTTCCTCGGCGATCCGACTGCGGGCCGCGTTGAACAGGAAGGTATGGCGCACGTCCAGGTCCATGCCGAAGGAATCCTTGAGCGCCTGGCGCAGCAGCGGTTCGGCGAAGGTCCCGGCATCGGGCAGGTCCTTGAGAAAGCCGTTGATAGTGCCGGCCAGGCGCCTGTGGCGCCGATGCTCCTCGCGCAGCGTCTGCAATATGTCCGGGTGGGTGGCGCCGGCGTCCGCCAGCCAGGGCATCGGCTGTGGCGGCCTGGCCCGCAGGGCCTGGCGTTCGGCGGCGCTGCTGTCGAGCAGATACGGCGGCACCCGGCTGCTGACTGTCTGGTAGTGAATATCGTCCATGGTGTAGCCCTTGCATCCTTGAATGGAGGTTCAGGCTAAAGGCCGCATCGGCTTTAAAAAATGGCAAATTCCTTATGGAAAAGGCCCGACTCCGATCAGGACTTCGAACCTGAAAAAGCGCTATCTACCACCCGGAGAGGCAAAACCGACCGCAGGTCGGTTGCGGCGAACGGACGACGAATTGTCCCCGCGAATCTGCCGACAGGCGTTTCCGATCTGCACGGGATGTATTATCTTGACCGCCTTGCGCGCAAAGCGCGGCCTGACCACGGATCAAGACTGGCAGGCGATTGCCAAACAGATCGAGGGTGCCATGAGCAACGAAAGCATTAACTGGGACAAGCTGGGCTTCGACTACATCAAGACCGACAAGCGCTACCTCTCCGTATGGCGCGACGGCGCGTGGGACGCGGGCACCCTGACCGAAGACAACGTCCTGCACATCAGCGAAGGCTCCACTGCCCTGCACTACGGCCAGCAATGCTTCGAAGGCCTCAAGGCCTACCGTTGCCAGGACGGTTCGATCAACCTGTTCCGCCCAGACCAGAACGCCGCGCGCATGGCCCGCAGCTGCGCCCGCCTGCTGATGCCGCAAGTGCCGACCGACGTGTTCATCGAGGCCTGCAAGCAGGTGGTCAAGGCCAACGAGCGCTTCGTCCCGCCGTACGGCAAGGGTGCCCTGTACCTGCGTCCGTTCGTGATCGGCGTGGGTGACAACGTTGGCGTGCGCACCGCGCCGGAGTTCATCTTCTCGGTGTTCGCCATCCCGGTCGGTTCCTACTTCAAGGGCGGCATGACCCCGCACAACTTCATCATCTCCGGCTATGACCGTGCCGCCCCGCAAGGCACCGGCGCGGCCAAGGTCGGCGGCAACTACGCGGCCAGCCTGATGCCAGGCGCCGAAGCCAAGAAACAAGGCTTCGCCGACGCCATCTACCTCGACCCGCTGACCCACAGCAAGATCGAGGAAGTGGGTTCGGCCAACTTCTTCGGCATCACCGCCGACAACGAATTCATCACCCCGAAGTCCGCGTCCGTGCTGCCGGGCATCACCCGCCTGTCGTTGATGGAACTGGCCGCCTCGCGCCTGGGCCTGAAAGTGATCGAAGGCGACGTGCTGATCGACGAGATCGGCAAGTTCAAGGAAGCCGGCGCCTGCGGTACTGCTGCGGTGATCACCCCGATCGGCGGCATCCAGTACAACGGCAAGCTGCATGTGTTCCACAGCGAGACCGAAGTCGGCCCGATCACCAAGAAGCTGTATGCCGAACTGACCGGCATCCAGAGCGGTGACGTGGAAGGCCCGGCTGGCTGGATCGTCAAGGTCGCTTGATCTTTCCCTCCGTCGCGGGACACCCGTCCCGCGACAACCCTCCGTATGTCAAAAAATCGCTCAGCGACTTTTCGCAACATGAATTTCCTTTAACCCGGGCCTTGCCTATTCTTTGGCACAATCCAGTTTCCAAATGCCGCCCAGGTAAAAGCATGCCCCGCGTACTGACTATCGAAGACGATGCCGTCACCGGCCAGGAGATCGTCGCCGAACTTTCCAGCCATGGCCTCGAGGTCGAGTGGGTCGACAACGGCCGCGAAGGCCTGGCCCGCGCCATCGCCGGCGGCTACGACCTGATCACGGTCGACCGCATGCTGCCGGAAGTCGACGGCCTGACCATCGTCACCACCCTGCGCAACCTCAAGATCACCACGCCGATCCTGATGATCAGTGCCCTCTCCGACGTGGACGAACGGGTGCGCGGCCTGCGCGCCGGCGGCGACGACTACCTGACCAAGCCCTTCGCCTCCGACGAAATGGCTGCCCGGGTCGAGGTGCTGCTGCGGCGCAACAGCGTACCCATGACCCAGACCCGCCTGCAGGTCGCCGACCTCGAGCTGGACCTGATCAGCCATGAGGCCCGGCGCGGCGAGCAGGCCCTGAACCTGCTGCCCACCGAGTACAAGCTGCTGGAATTTCTCATGCGTCATGCCGGGCAGGTGATTACCCGGATGATGATCTTCGAGGAAGTCTGGGGGTATCACTTCGACCCCGGGACCAACCTGATCGATGTGCATATCGGCCGCCTGCGCAAGAAGATCGACGCGCCCGGCCAGACGCCGCTGATTCGCACCGTGCGAGGCTCCGGCTATGCCATTGCCGAACCCGCATAAGGGCTGGAGTTCGTCCACCAGCCGTTTGCTGGCGCTGTACAGTTTCCTGTTCGTGGCCTGGAGCAGCATCCTCATGGGGGTGCTGTACTTCGAAGTGTCCAGCTACTTGAACAAGCTGACCCGGCATTCCCTGACCCAGCGCCAGCACCTGTTCGCCCATATGAGCGGCAAGCAACTGGACGATGCGCTGATCGCCAGCCAGGCCTTCGAGGAACGCAGTTTCGACGCCTACGGTCTGTTCGACGCGCAATTCAACCCGCTTGGCGGCCAGATCCGCCAGATGCCAGCGGGGCTCGGCCTCGACGGGCGGATCCATGAGCTCAAGCGCTGTCTCGATGCCGACGACCCGCGCCTGCCGGCCGACAGTTGCGACGGCGTGGCGCTGAAGGTACCGGACGGGCGCTGGCTGGTCCTGGTGCGCGACAACGGCTCGCTGTTCGTGGTCACCCGGATCATCCTGCATGCCCTGCTCTGGGGACTCTCGCTGACCATCATTCCCGGCATCGCCGGCTGGTACTGGCTGCGGCGTCGGCCGCTCAAGCGCATCCGCGCGATCCAGGCCACCGCCGAGCAGATCGTCGCCGGCGACCTGACCCGGCGCCTGCCGCTGTCGCAACGGCGTGACGAGCTGGACATGCTGGCAGCCATCGTCAACGCCATGCTCGACCGCATCGAGCGCCTGATGCACGAGGTCAAGGGCGTCTGCGACAACATCGCCCACGACCTGCGCACGCCGCTGACCCGCCTGCGGGCCCAGTTGTACAGGATCCGCCAGCAGGCCGGGGATGATGCGCCCCGGGCCGAAGCCATGGAGCAGGCGATCGCCGAGACCGACACCCTGATGGCACGCTTTCGCGGCTTGCTGCGCATCAGCGAGCTGGAAGACCGCCAGCGCCGCGCAGGCTTCGTCGAACTGGAGACCGGGGCGTTACTGGCAGAACTGCATGACTTCTACCTGCCGCTTGCCGAAGACGGCGAAATTGCCCTTGCACTGAAGATGCCGGAGGCACTGCCGCCGCTGTTCGGCGACCACGAGTTGCTGTTCGAGGCGCTGGCCAACCTGGTGGGCAACGCGATGAAGTTCACCCCCGCCGGCGGCCAAGTGCGGATCAGCGCCAGCAGCGATGACGACGGCGTGCATATCGCGGTGGAAGACAGCGGGCCAGGGATTCCGGCGGAGGAGCGGGAGACGGTGCTGAAGCGCTTCTATCGCAGCGAGGAAGGCCACAAGCATGCGGGGTTCGGGCTGGGACTGTCGATCGTCGCGGCGATCGTCGATCTGCATGGGTTCGGGCTGGAGGTAGGGGAAAGCGACCTCGGCGGGGCCCGGCTGGTGATGCATTGCCGGGGGCAGGTGTGAAAGGCTGATGGCCTCATCGCGGCAACGCCGGCCCACACAAGTTCGGCGGTGTGCGCGATCCTGTGGGAGCCGGCGTTGCCGGCGATGAGGCCATCGCTGGCAACACAGGGCTTCAGTCAGCCAGACGCCAGGTGGTCCCGCCCTTGCCGTCTTCCAGCACCACACCCATGGCTGTGATCTGGTCGCGGATGCGGTCGGATTCGGCCCAGTTCTTGTCGGCCCGAGCCTGCAGGCGGGCCTGGATCAGCGCCTCGACTTCAGCCGCATCGACCTTGCCCTCGGCCCCCGCACGCAGGAACTCGTCGGCATCCAGCTGCAGCACGCCCAGCAAACCACCCAGCTCGCGCAGACGCCCTGCCAGGCCAGCCGCAGCCTGTGCGTCGCTGTCGCGCAGACGGTTGATCTCGCGCACCAGGTCGAACAGCACGGCGCAGGCTTCAGGGGTGCCGAAGTCGTCGTTCATCGCCGCGGCGAAACGCTCGACGAATTCCTCGCCACCCTGCGGCGCCACCAGCGGCAGGCCGCGCAGCGCGTGGTAGAAGCGTTCCAGGGCACCCTTGGCGTCGCGCAGGCTGTCCTCGGAGTAGTTGATCGCGCTGCGGTAGTGGCTGGACACCAGCAGGTAGCGGACCACCTCCGGATGATATTTGTCGAGCACATCGCGGATGGTGAAGAAGTTGTTCAGCGACTTCGACATCTTCTCGCCATTGATCCGGATCATCCCGCAGTGCATCCACGACGCAGCGTAAGGCTTGCCGGTGGCCGCTTCGCTCTGGGCGATCTCGTTCTCGTGGTGCGGGAACTCCAGGTCGCTGCCGCCACCATGGATGTCGAAGCTCTCGCCCAGGCAGCAGGTGGACATCACCGAGCACTCAATGTGCCAGCCCGGACGTCCCGGCCCCCATGGTGATTCCCAGCTCGGCTCGCCCGGCTTGACGCCTTTCCACAGGACGAAGTCCAGCGGGTCCTGCTTGGCCTCGTCCACCTCGATCCGCGCGCCGATGCGCAGGTCTTCGATCTTCTTGCGCGACAGCTTGCCGTAGCCGACGAACTTGCCGACCCGGTAGTACACGTCGCCGTTGCCCGGGGCGTAGGCATAACCCTTGTCGATCAGGGTCTGGATCATCGCGTGCATGCCCGGGATATGGTCGGTGGCACGGGGTTCCAGGTCCGGCTTGAGGATGTTCAGGCGGCGCTCGTCCTCGTGCATCGCATCGATCATGCGCGCGGTCAGGGCGTCGAACGACTCGCCGTTCTCGTTGGCGCGGTTGATGATCTTGTCATCGATGTCGGTGATGTTGCGCACGTAGGTCAGGTCGTAGCCGCTATAGCGCAGCCAGCGGGTGACCAGGTCGAAGGCGACCATGCTGCGGCCGTGGCCCAGGTGGCAGAAGTCGTACACGGTCATGCCGCAGACGTACATCCGCACCTTGTTGCCTTCCAGCGGTTTGAATACTTCCTTGGTCTTGCTCAGGGTGTTGTAGATGGTAAGCACGAAATTTCCTCAGCTGCCCCAGGAGTCACGCAGGGACACGGTGCGGTTGAATACCGGTTGGCCTGGACGGGAATCTTTCAGGTCGGCGCAGAAGTAGCCTTCGCGCTCGAACTGGAAGCGGTCCTCTGGCTGGGCGCTACCCAGCGATGGCTCGGCACGACAACCACGCAGCACCTGCAGCGAATCAGGGTTGATGTTGTCGAGGAAGCTGCCGCCCTCTTCGGCCTTCTCCGGGTTCGCAGCACGGAACAGGCGATCGTACAGACGCACTTCGCACTCGACGCTGCCTTCGGCCGGGACCCAATGGATGACGCCCTTGACCTTGCGGCCTTCCGGGTTCTTGCCCAGGGTGTCCGGATCGTAGGAGCAGCGCAGTTCAACGATAGTGCCCTCGGCATCCTTGATCGCCTCGTCGGCGCGGATCACGTAGCTGCCGCGCAGGCGCACTTCACCGGCAGGTTCCAGGCGCTTGTAGCCCTTGGGCGGCTCTTCCATGAAGTCGTCGCGGTCGATGTACAGCTCGCGGGCGAACGGCAGGACGCGCACGCCCATGTCTTCCTTCGGATGGCGCGACAGTTCGAGCTGCTCGACCTGGCCTTCCGGGTAGTTGGTGATCACCACCTTCAGCGGACGCAACACGCACATGGCACGCGGTGCATTGCGGTCGAGGTCGTCACGGATGCTGAACTCGAGCATGGACATGTCGACCACGCCGTCGGAACGGTTGGTGCCGATCATTTCGCAGAAGTTGCGGATCGACGCCGGGGTGTAGCCCCGGCGGCGGAAACCGGACAGGGTCGACATGCGCGGGTCGTCCCAACCATTCACATGCTGCTCGTCCACCAGTTGCTTGAGCTTGCGCTTGCTGGTGATGGTGTAGTTCAGGTTGAGGCGGCTGAATTCGTACTGGCGCGGCTTGCACGGCACCGGCAGGTGGTCCAGGAACCACTCGTACAGCGGGCGATGGCCTTCGAACTCCAGGGTGCAGATGGAGTGGGTGATGCCTTCGATGGCATCCGACTGGCCGTGGGTGAAGTCGTAGTTCGGGTAGATGCACCACTTGTCACCGGTCTGGTGGTGATGGGCATGGCGGATGCGGTAGAGGATCGGGTCGCGCAGGTTCATGTTCGGCGAAGCCATGTCGATCTTCGCCCGCAGGACGCGCTCGCCGTCCTTGAACTCGCCGGCCTTCATGCGCGCGAACAGGTCGAGGTTCTCTTCGACGCTGCGCTCGCGGAACGGGCTGTTCCTGCCTGGCTCGGTCAGGTTGCCGCGGTATTCCTTGGCCTGCTCCGGGGTCAGGTCGCAGACGTAGGCGTTGCCCGACTTGATCAGGTCGACGGCCCAGGCGTGCAGCTGGTCGAAGTATTCCGAGGCGTAGCGCACCGGACCGGTCCACTCGAAGCCCAACCACTTGACGTCTTCCTGGATGGCGTCGATGTACTCCTGGTCTTCCTTGGCCGGGTTGGTGTCATCGAAACGCAGGTGGCAGGCACCGCCGAATTCCTTGGCCAGGCCGAAGTTCACGCAGATCGACTTGGCATGGCCGATATGCAGGTAACCGTTGGGCTCTGGCGGGAAACGGGTGACGATGCTGCTGTGCTTGCCCGAATCCAGGTCGGCCTGCACGATCGGGCGCAGGAAATTCACGGGAACGGCGGGCGCGCCTTTGGCGGCATTGGGAGCGGTGTCGGTGGGCTTGCTCATAGGATCCTTGGAAGTCCGGTCTGCGGCGCGGGTAGGCCGCGTGAAACAAAGCCCGTATCATAGCCGAAGCCGTCGCGCCGCCGACAGCACCACGCCGACAAACCGGCGCTAATATGCACGGCGTACGAAAAAAATCCCTGGCAGGAACGTATCGCCGCTGGCGAAGCGGGCGTCAGGGTCATATATGTGCGATGCACATCTCTTCTTACCACATGCCTTGAGAGAGCGAATTCCAGCATGGCCAAAGTCAAACTGAGCACCAACCATGGCGACATCGTCCTGAAACTGGACAGCGAAAAAGCCCCGAAAACCGTGGAAAACTTCGTCCAGTACGTGCAAGACGGCCACTACGACGGCACCATCTTCCACCGCGTGATCAAGGGCTTCATGATCCAGGGCGGCGGTTTCGACACCAGCATGACCCAGAAGAAAACCCGCGCCAGCATCCAGAACGAAGCCGACAACGGCCTGCCGAACAAGCAGTACTCGATCGCCATGGCCCGCACCATGGAGCCGCATTCGGCTTCGGCACAGTTCTTCATCAACGGCACCGACAACGATTTCCTCAACCACAGCGGCAAGAACGTGCAGGGCTGGGGCTACGCAGTATTCGGTGAAGTGATCGAAGGCCGTGAAGTCGTGGATGCCATCGAGAAGGTCGCCACCGGCTCCAAGGCTGGCCACCAGGACGTACCGAAGGAAGACGTGATCATCGAGAAAGCCGAGATCATTGAGTGATCCTGCTGGTCTCCGACCTGCATCTGCAAGAAGAACGCCCGGACATTACCCGGGCGTTTCTTGATCTGCTGGCGACCCGCGCCCGGGATGCACAGGCCCTGTACATCCTCGGCGACTTCTTCGAGGCCTGGATCGGCGACGACGGCATGACGCCGTTCCAGCAGTCGATCTGCCAGGCCCTGCGCGCGCTGAGCGACAGCGGCACCCGGGTGTTCCTGATGCACGGCAACCGCGATTTCCTGATCGGCCAGGCCTTCTGCAAGGCTGCCGGTTGCACCCTGCTCAAGGACCCCAGCGTGGTCGAGATGGGCGGCGAGCCGGTACTGCTGATGCATGGCGACAGCCTGTGCACCCGCGACGAAGCCTACATGAAGCTGCGCCGCTACCTGCGCAACCCGCTGAGCCTGTGGATCCTGCGCCACCTGCCGCTGTCCACCCGGCGCAAGCTGGCGCGCAAGCTGCGCAGCGAAAGCAAGGCGCAGACGCGCATGAAAGCCAACGACATCATCGATGTCACCGCAGAGGAAGTACCGCGCTTGATGCAACGCCACGGCGTGCGCACCCTGATCCATGGCCACACCCACCGGCCGGCCATCCACAAGCTCACCCTCGAAGACGGCAGCGCCGGGCGGCGCATCGTGCTGGGCGACTGGGACAGGCAAGGTTGGGCGCTGCAAGTGGATGAACAAGGCTTCCAGCTGAGCCCGTTCGACTTCGCCTGATCCCTTCCTGAACATCACGCCATCCCTGTAGGCGCTGGCTTGCCTGCGATGGGCCGCGCAGCGGCCCTAAACCCATCCAGCACGAGCAGCAGGCAGGTGAGCCTGCACATTCGTGCATGCAGACAGATGCTCGGTGTGGCAGGTTCCGGGGCCGCTGCGCGGTCCATCGCAGGCAAGCCAGCTCCTGCAGAGGGTTGGGCGGCATCCGGGTTTTCCACCCTTCACTCAATGCCCGCTCGAGGCCGGCCCCGCCTTCGCCGCGAACGGCGGTTTCGCCAGCCACACCAGCAGGATCAACCCCGCGAATATCCAGCCCATCAGGGTGAAGTAATCCACCGTCGACATCATGTAGGCCTGGCTGCTGAGCATCTGCTCCAGTTGCCGATACGCCGTGCCCCCTGCCCCGCCCAGTTGATGCAGGGCATCACGGGTCGCCGGATCGTAGGTGCTGATGCTTTCGCTGAGGTAGGCATGATGCTGGTCCGCGCGACGGATCCAGATCCAAGTGGTCAGCGACGCCGCGAAGCTGCCACCGAGGGTGCGCAGGAAGGTCGCCAGGCCCGAACCGTCGGCGATCTGCTGCGGCGGCAGGTCCGAGAGCAGGATGCTCAGGGTCGGCATGAAGAACAGCGCCACGCCGATACCCATGAACAACTGCACCAGCGCGACGTGCTGGAAGTCCACTTCATGGGTGAATTCAGCACGCATGAAGCAGCTCAGGCCGATCGCCAGGAACGCCAGCCCGGCCAGCAGGCGCAGGTCGAAGCGGTGCGCGTACTTGCCCACGAACGGCGACATCAATACCGGCAGCAGGCCGATCGGCGCTACCGCCAGCCCGGCCCAGGTCGCGGTATAGCCCATCTGCGTCTGCAGCCATTGCGGCAGGATCAGGTTGATGCCGAAGAAGCCGGCATAGCCGCCCACCAGCACGATGGTGCCGATGCGGAAGTTGCGATACGCGAACAGCCTGAGGTTGACCACCGGGTGCTTGTCGGTCAGTTCCCAGATGATGAACACGGCGATGAACACCACGGATATCAGGCTGCCGACGATGATGAAGTTCGACTCGAACCAGTCCAGGTCGTTGCCTTTGTCGAGGACGATCTGCAACGCTCCGACACCGACGATCAGGCTCAGCAGACCGACGTAGTCCATCGGCTGGCGGCTGGTCTGCACCGGCCGCGTGCGCATCTGCTGGCGCACCACGGCGGCAGCGAACAGGCCGATGGGCACGTTGATGAAGAAGATCCAGGGCCAGCTGTAGCTGTCGGTGATCCAGCCGCCGAGAATCGGCCCGGCAATCGGCGCCACCACCGTGACCATGGCCAACAGCGCCAGGGCCATGCCGCGCTTCGCCGGTGGATAGACCGCGATCAGCAAGGTCTGGGTCATCGGGTACAACGGCCCGGCGACCACCCCTTGCAGCACGCGAAACCCCACCAGTTCCGGCATCGACTGGGAGATCCCGCAGAGGAACGAGGCCAGCACGAACAGCAGGGTTGCCCAGATGAACAGCTTGACCTCGCCGAAGCGCCTGCTCAGCCAGCCGGTCAGCGGCAGGGCGATGGCATTGCTCACCGCGAACGAGGTGATGACCCAGGTGCCTTGCTCCGAACTCACCCCGAGGTTGCCGGAAATGGTCGGCAGCGCCACGTTGGCGATGGTGGTGTCGAGCACCTGCATGAAGGTCGCCAAGGACAGGCCGATGGTGGTCAGCAGCAGGCTCGGCGGGGTGAACGAAGCCTGGTTGCTCATCGCTGGGCCGTCTTGTCGCTGGCGCTGTTGTCATGGATCAGCCTGGCAATCAGGGTATCGGCTTCGGCCAACTGGCGATCATACACCTGGGTGGCGAAGCTGGCCTTCTGCGGCGGCTGCTGGGCCAGGACCGGGCCGCTCTGGTCGTGCAGGTCGACATCGACCAGGGTCGACAAACCGATGCGCAGCGGATGCCGGGCCAGTTGCTCGGGGTTGATGTGTACCCTCACCGGCACGCGCTGGACGATCTTGATCCAGTTGCCGGTGGCGTTCTGCGCCGGCAGCAGCGCGAAGGCACTGCCGGTCCCGGCGCCGAGGCTGTCGATGGTACCGTTGTATTTCACGTCGCTGCCGTACAGGTCGGCAGTGATTTCCACCGGCTGGCCGATACGCATGTTGCGCAGCTGGGTTTCCTTGAAGTTGGCGTCGATCCACAGCTGGTCAAGCGGAATCACCGCCATGGTCGCGGTGCCCGGCTCCAGGCGCTGGCCGAGTTGCACGGTACGCTTGGCCACATAACCAGTGACCGGCGCCACCAGGGTGGTGCGGGCATTGCTCAGGTAGGCCTGGCGCAGCTCGGCGGCGGCGGCCTGGACTTCCGGATGGGAGGACACCACGGTGTCGTCCACCAGCGCCGTGGTGGTGTTGAGCTGCTGCTGGGCATTGCTCAGGGCGCTCTGGGCCGAGGCCAGGTCGTCACGGGCGTGGGACAGTTCTTCCTGGGAAATCGCCCCGCCGGCGGCGAGGGTCTTGCGTCGGTTGTAGTTTTCCTGGGCCTTCTGCAATTCGGCCTTGCGCGCCGCGACCTGGGCCTTCTGCCCGTCGACATTGCTGTACAGCCCGCGCACCTGGCGCACGGCCCGGGCCAGCTTGGCCTCGGCGGCCTGCAGGCCGACCTCGGCGTCGCTCGGGTCGAAGCGGATCAGCTCCTGGCCGGCCTGCACCAGGTCGCCGTCGTCGGCGCCGATGCTGACCACGGTCCCGGAGATCAGCGGGGTGATTTCCACCACGTTGCCGTTGACATAGGCGTCGTCGGTACTTTCGCTCCAGCGCCCGTACAGCTCGTGCCAGGCCCAGGTGCCGGCGCCCAGGGCGACGACGATGAGCGCCAGAGCGATCAGCCAGGTCTTGCGCTTGCGCTGGTTGTTGACGTCCTGCTCGTTGACGGCAGTGTCCGTTGGGTTAGCCATGACGAATACCTTATGGGTGTCGGGGAGCCGGCGATGCGCTCGCCGCCTGTTGTTGCGGTTGATCCTGGAAGCCGCCGCCGAGGGCCTGCATCAACAGGATCGAGCGATCGATACGCTCGGCGTTGAGTTCGGCCAGTTGGCGCTGCGCCTGCAGCAATTGCTGCTCGATGCTCAGCACATCGAGGAAGTTGCCGATGCCCGAGCCATAGCGCTGCATCACCGTGTCGTAGGACTGCTGGGCGATATCGGCGGCACGCTGCTTGGCCGCGACCTGCTCGCCGAGGGCGTGCAACTGGTCGATGCTGTCGCTGACTTCCCCGAGGGCGTTGACCAGGCTTTTGTTGTACTGGGCAACCGCCAGGTCGTAGTCGGCGTCGCGGGCATCGAGGTCGGCGCGCAGGCGGCCGCCGTCGAAGATCGGCAGGGATACGGTCGGGGCGATAGTGAAGAAGCGGCTCGGCGCACCGAAGATCGCGTCCCCCAGCAGGGCCTGGGTGCCGGCGGCGGCGCTCAGGTTGAGGTTGGGGTAGAAGCGGGTCTTGCCGGCGTCGATGGACTTGCTCGCCGCCTCCACGCGCCAGCGCGCCGCCACCAGGTCAGGACGACGCCCCAGCAGTTCGGCCGGCAGCACCGATGGCAGGGCTACCGCGCCGGGCTTGAGCACCGCCGGACGGGCAATCTCGCGCGCCCGGTCCGGCCCCTTGCCAAGCAGCACGGCCAGCGCCACCTGGGCGCTGCGCAATTGCTTGGCGGCATTGATCGCCTGTTCTTCCGAGCTGGCAGCAAGGCTTTCGGTCTGTTGCAACTGGTAGTCGCTGTCGATCCCGGCGCTCAGGCGGCGCTGGCCCAGGTCGAGCATCTGCCGGGTGCGCTTGAGGTCTTCCTGGGTCAGGTCGTTGACGATATAGGCCTGGCCAAGCTGGCTGTAGGCCCGAGCCACGTCAGCGGCCAGGGTCAGCCTGGCGGCCTGGCGGTCCACCTCGGCGGCGCGGGCCTGGCCGAGGGCAGCTTCCCAAGCGTCGCGCTGGCCGCCCCAGAGGTCGAAGTTGTAGTTGAAGTCGAGGCTGAGGCTGCGCAGGGTCGAATAGCGACCGCCCTGCCCCGCCGGATCCTGGTCACGGGCCAGGCGCGAGCGGCTGACGCTGGCGTTGGCGTCCAGGGTCGGCATGCGTTCGGCATCGGCGGCCAGGGCGGCGGCGCTGGCCTGGTGGGCACGGGCGCTGGCGATCTGCATGTCCGGGCTGTCGCGCAGGGCCTCAGTGATCAGGCCGTCCAACTGTGGATCGCCAAGGTCGCGCCACCAGTCGCTCTTCGGCCAGGCGGCCGGCGACAGGGTGACGCCTTCGAGGGTCTTGCCGGCTTTCAATTCGCTGGCAGACAGGCGCTGGCCAGTGGTCGTCAGGCCTTGGTAACTGGCGCAACCGGCCAGGCTCAGGGCAAGCGCCAGCAGGCTCAGGCTGGTGCGCAAGGCATTCGTGTTCATTTATGGCTCACCCGCATCAGGGTCAGCGTATCGCCTGCGCAGACCAGGACCTTGGTCAGGATCGAGGTGAGTGTCGCCAGTTCTTCCGGGTCGAGCACGCCGACCAGCTCGTTCATCGCCGCCGCACCGATATGCGGCAGGCGATCGGCCAGGGTACGCCCTTCATCGGTCAGGCCGACGCGGACCTGGCGACGGTCTTCGGGGCAACGGCTGCGCGCGATCAGGTGCTTCTGTTCGAGGCGGTCGAGCATGCGGGTCATGGCGCCGCTGTCCAGGCCGAGGTAACGGCACAGGTCGGCCGGGGTATCCACGGCGAACTGGGCGATGATGATCAACACCTTGAACTGCGCGGCGGTAACGTCGTGGTCCTGCAGGTGGGTATCGAGGATACGGTCCTTGACCAGCGCAGCGCGGCCGAGGAGCAGGCCGATGGTGCAGGTCTGGAAGTTTTCGGGGGTGAAATGCTGCATGTGGGGAGAACCCTGCTTAGGCAGTGATGTAAGCAAATATGTCTGCTCAGGCAATCATTGTCCAGGCATTTATTAGCTTGCTTTGTATTTTGTCGATGAAAGGTTGACTGGAAAGGTCAGGATCAGGCGGGAGAGTAGAGATCAGGAAAGCGACGCGGCCCCTGTGGGAGCGGGTTCACCCACGATGAGGGCAGTGAATTCACTATTGTCATCGCGGGTGAACCCGCTCCCACAGGGGCCGCGTGGATTCAGTTCAGGCCGGTACGCCGCTATGGAAACGGAATTCCTCGTCCGGCGAGAGAATCAGCTCCATTTCCACCTCGCGCACCTTGTCTACGGTGCGCTGGATATCCTCGGCATCGCCATAGTGCAGCGCCAGCTTCAGATACCCCTGGTAGTGCCGCGCCTCGCTCTTGAGCAACCCGTGGTAGAACTTGCCCAATTCCTCGTCCAGGTGCGGCACCAGTGCGGCGAAGCGCTCGCAGCTGCGCGCTTCGATAAAGGCGCCGATCACCAGCGTGTCCACCAGCTTGGCCGGTTCGTGGGCCCGGGCCACACGGCGCAACCCCGAGGCGTAGCGGCCGGCAGAGACCGGGCGCAGGGGAACCCCACGGCGCTTCATCAAGCGCAGCACCTGCTCGTGATGGACCAGTTCCTCGCGGGCCAGGCGCGACATCATGTTGATCAGGTCGATATGCGCGTTGTACTTGGCGATCAGGCTGAGGGCGGTGCTGGCGGCCTTGAACTCGCAGTTCTTGTGGTCGATCAGCATGGTTTCCTGGTCGGCCAGCGCCGCTTGCACCCAGGCGTCAGGGGTGCGGCAACCGAGGAAGGCTTCGATTTCGGGGATGGGTTCCATGATTCACAGGCGGCAGGTAGACAGCAGGGCCGGCGATTATACCGGCACCGCCAGCGGACACCAGTGATCCGCGGTTGATATGCATCAAGCTGCGCTGCGGCGAACGCCGACTATAGTCAGGCATTGGTTGTCACTTCCCTGGGAGTTCCCGCTCATGCAAGCCGTCCGCAGCATCCTGGTAGTCCTCGACCCCGAGCACGCCCATAGCCGCGCCCTGACCCGGGCCAAACTCATCGCCACGGCCACCGGCGCCCGCCTGCACCTGCTGATGTGCGACCGCAAGCACGACCACAGCGCCCTGCTCAGCCTGCTGTGCAGCCAATTGCATGACGACGGCTATGACAACGTCACCTTCGAGCAGGCCTGGCACGACACCCTGCACGAATCGATCATCGATGTGCAGCAGGCCGAGGGCTGCGAACTGGTGATCAAGGAACATCGCCCGGACAACCCGCTGAAGAAGGCCCTGCTCACCCCCTCGGACTGGAAACTGCTGCGCCTGTGCCCGGCGGCGGTGCTGATGGTCAAGACCGAGCGGCCATGGACCGGCGGGGTGATCCTGGCGGCCGTAGATGTCGGCAATCATGACCAGGAGCACCGCGTCCTGCACGGCGACATCATCGACCACGGCTACGCCATCGCCGGGCTGGCAAAGGGCGAACTGCACGTGATCGCCGCCCATCCGTCGCCGATGCTGTCGGCGGCCGATCCGGTGTACCAGTTGAAGGAAACCATCGAGCAGCGCTATCGCGAGGAATGCGCGGCGTTCCAGGCCGAATTCGATATTGCCGACGAGCGCCTGCATGTGGCCGAAGGGCCGGCGGATGTGCTGATTCCCCATACCGCGCACAAGCTGGATGCCGTGGTGACGGTGATCGGCACCGTGGCACGCACCGGGATCACCGGGGCGCTGATCGGCAATACCGCGGAGGTGGTGCTGGATTCGCTGGAGAGCGATGTGCTGGTGCTGAAGACGGCCGAGGTAGCGGCGCATTTGAACGAGCTGGCGCAGGGCTGACGCATTTAAGCGCTACACGTACTCTGTGGGAGCGGGTTCACCCGCGATGACGATAGTGAATTCACTGCCCTCATCGCGGGTGAACCCGCTCCCACAGAGTACCCGTGGCGCAGCAGAACTTCATTACCATCAACCCAGGGCATCCTTGAGAAACCCCGGCGCGATATAACGCTGGTAATGGGCTTCGGACAGCAAAAAGAACTCGGTATCGATGGCATCGCGCAGTTCCGGCAGTTCCCAGTCGCGGAACTCCGGCAGCAGCACCAGGCCGTAGGCTTCCAGCTCGCGGATCACCCGCGCACCGCGGGCGATCAGCTGGTAGGCCCAGCAGTATTCCGACTGGTGGGCCACGTAGCGGATCTTGCGCTGCTCCAGTTGCTGGCGCAGGCGCTCGACGTCGAACACTTCCAGCTTGGCGGTCATCACCTGCACCAGCAGTTGCTCCAGGCGCAGCCAGACGGCGCGCTTTTCGTCGTCGTTGTAGCCGTTCCAGTGGATCACTTCATGGTGGAAACGCTTGCAGCCACGGCACACCGTATCCCCGTAAACCGTGGAGCAGAGGCCGACGCAAGGCGTCTTGATGGACTGATTGGACATGGGCGGATCGACAGCATGGCAGTGAAACAGGCGGCCATGTTAGCCCTTTGTCTAACGAGGGTCACTCGTTAAAGTCTTCGCCCTCGCCTTACCTTTATCCGCAAATTGCCGTAGAATCACACCGCCTTTTTAGGCACCAATGTCCGTTAGAAGCTGTTTTCAAAGCGTCACGAGCACAGTCATCCGGTAGAACGGCGTTGGTTCGGAAGATTCACCACTGAATGTTCCGGGCCAGCCCTCATCAGCCTTCCGTTCTACAGGCGTAAAACTTTGAAAGCAGCTTCTGTAAGGATTTCCTGCAACTCTGGCTACGCGGCTCAAAACGCCGTATTTGCGCATGAGTGCGGATTTTCTGGATGAGCGTCCCGGACACCCATTTGGGACCACTGATGAGGGTAATAACTGTGCTTGAAGCCTACCGCAAACATATCGAAGAGCGCGCAGCTCTGGGTATCGTTCCCCAGCCGCTTAACGCCGAACAAACCGCAGGCCTGGTCGAGCTGCTGAAAAACCCGCCGGCCGGCGAAGAAGCCTTCCTCGTAGACCTGATTACCCACCGCGTTCCGCCAGGAGTTGACGAAGCCGCCTACGTCAAGGCCGCTTTCCTCTCCGCCCTCGCCAAGAGCGAAGCCAAATCCCCCCTGATCGACCGCAAGCGTGCCACCGAGCTGCTGGGCACCATGCAGGGCGGCTACAACATCGCCACCCTGGTCGAGCTGCTGGACGACGCCGAACTGGGCGCCGTCGCCGCCGAACAGCTGAAAAACACCCTGCTGATGTTCGACGCCTTCCACGACGTGGCTGAAAAAGCCAAGTCGGGCAACGTCCACGCCAAGGCCGTCCTCGAGTCCTGGGCTGCCGGCGAGTGGTTCACCTCGCGTCCGGCCATCGCCGAGAAGTACACCCTGACCGTGTTCAAGGTGCCCGGCGAAACCAACACCGACGACCTGTCCCCTGCCCCGGACGCCTGGTCGCGCCCTGACATCCCGCTGCACGCCCTGGCCATGCTGAAGATGGCCCGCGACGGCATCGAGCCTTCGCAGCCAGGTTCGGTCGGCCCGCTGGCCCAGATCGAAGCGGTCAAGGCCAAGGGCTTCCCGGTCGCCTACGTCGGTGACGTGGTCGGTACCGGTTCTTCCCGTAAATCCGCAACCAACTCGGTGCTGTGGTTCTTCGGCGACGACATCCCGTACGTGCCGAACAAGCGCGCCGGTGGTTTCTGCTTCGGCACCAAGATCGCCCCGATCTTCTACAACACCATGGAAGACGCCGGCGCCCTGCCGATCGAATTCGACTGCACCAACCTGGCCATGGGCGACGTCATCGACGTCTATCCGTTCAAGGGCGAAGTCCGCCGCCACGGCAGCGACGAGCTGGTCACCACCTTCGAGCTGAAGACCGAGGTCCTGCTGGACGAAGTCCGCGCTGGCGGCCGTATCCCGCTGATCGTCGGCCGCGGCCTGACCGAGAAGGCCCGTGCCGAACTGGGCCTGGGCGCTTCCGACCTGTTCAAGAAGCCCGAGCAGCCTGCCGACACCGGCAAGGGCTACACCCTGGCACAGAAGATGGTCGGCCGGGCATGCGGCGTAGCCGGCGTGCGTCCGGGCACCTACTGCGAACCGAAGATGACCACCGTCGGCTCCCAGGACACCACTGGCCCGATGACCCGCGACGAACTGAAGGACCTGGCCTGCCTGGGCTTCTCCGCCGACCTGGTCATGCAGTCGTTCTGCCACACCGCGGCCTATCCGAAGCCGATCGACGTCACCACCCACCACACCCTGCCGGACTTCATCCGCACCCGCGGCGGCGTGTCCCTGCGTCCGGGCGACGGCATCATCCACAGCTGGCTGAACCGCATGCTGATGCCTGACACCGTCGGCACCGGTGGCGACTCGCACACCCGCTTCCCGATCGGCATCTCGTTCCCGGCCGGTTCCGGCCTGGTGGCCTTCGCCGCCGCCACCGGTGTCATGCCGCTGGACATGCCGGAGTCGATCCTGGTTCGCTTCAAGGGCAAGCTGCAACCTGGCATCACCCTGCGTGACCTGGTCCATGCCATCCCTTACTACGCGATCAAGCAAGGCCTGCTGACCGTCGAGAAGAAAGGCAAGAAGAACGCCTTCTCCGGTCGCATCCTGGAGATCGAAGGCCTGAACGACCTGACCGTCGAGCAAGCGTTCGAACTGTCCGACGCCTCGGCCGAGCGCTCCGCTGCAGGTTGCACCATCAAGCTGCCGGAAAAGGCCATCGCCGAGTACCTGCAGTCCAACATCACCCTGCTGCGCTGGATGATCGGCGAAGGCTACGGCGATGCCCGTACCCTGGAGCGCCGCGCCCAGGCGATGGAAGCCTGGCTGGCCAACCCGGAGCTGCTGTCCGCCGATGCCGACGCCGAATACGCCGAGATCATCGAAATCGACCTGGCCGACGTCAAGGAGCCTGTGCTCTGCGCGCCGAACGACCCGGACGACGCCCGTCTGCTCTCGACCGTACAGGGCGAGAAGATCGACGAAGTGTTCATCGGTTCGTGCATGACCAACATCGGTCACTTCCGCGCTGCCGGCAAGCTGCTGGAAAAGGTCAAGGGTGGCATTCCGACCCGTCTGTGGCTGGCTCCGCCAACCAAGATGGACGCCCACCAGCTGACCGAGGAAGGCTACTACGGCATCTACGGCAAGGCTGGCGCGCGCATGGAAATGCCGGGCTGCTCGCTGTGCATGGGTAACCAGGCTCGCGTACAGACCGGTTCGACCGTGGTTTCCACCTCGACCCGTAACTTCCCGAACCGCCTGGGCGACGCTACCAACGTGTACCTGGCTTCGGCCGAGCTGGCCGCGGTCGCTTCGATCCTCGGCAAGCTGCCGACCGTCGAGGAGTACATGGAGTACGCGAAGAACATCGACAGCATGGCTGCCGACGTCTACCGCTACCTGAGCTTCGACCAGATCGCCGAGTTCCGCGACGCGGCTGCGAACGCCAAGATCCCGGCTGTTCAGGTCTAAAGCAGGTCCCGTGTGAATGAAAAAGCCCCGTCAGTCTGACGGGGCTTTTTCGTTTTTGAGGGTCCTATCGCCGGCAACGCCGGCTCCCACAGGTTTTGCGGCGCACGCTGAACCTTGTGGGAGCCGGCGTTGCCGGCGATGAGGCCCTGAAGATCACCTGCAGACCAGAAACAAAAAAGCGGTGCCCGCCTCACGACGACCACCGCTTCTCCAGCAGAAGAAAGCGCCTTAGAACGAATCCCCCGGCACCCTCACCCACCCTTCCATCAACACCCGCGCACTGCGGCTCATGATCGCCTTGGTCACGCTCCATTCGCCGTTCACCTGCTGCGCCTGGGCGCCGACCCGGAGGGTCCCGGACGGGTGTCCGAAACGTACCGCCTCGCGCTCGCCACCACCGGCCGCCAGGTTTACCAGGGTTCCCGGAATCGCCGCCGCCGTGCCGATGGCCACCGCTGCCGTACCCATCATCGCGTGGTGCAGCTTGCCCATGGACAACGCCCGCACCAGCAGGTCGATCTCGCTGGCCAGCACCTGCTTGCCACTGGACGACAGGTAATCCGCCGCTGGCGCCACGAAGGCTACCTTCGGCGTGTGCTGGCGCCCTGCCGCTTCATCGATGTGCTTGATCAGCCCCATGCGTACTGCGCCATGGGCACGGATGGCCTCGAAACGGGCCAGCGCCGCAGCATCACCGTTGATCGCGTCCTGCAGTTCGGTGCCGGTGTAGCCGATGGCCCGGGCGTTGACGAAGATGGTCGGAATGCCAGCATTGATCAGGGTCACGTCGAGGGTACCGACACCCGGCACCTCAAGCTGATCCACCAGGTTACCGGTGGGGAACATGGAACCGCCCGCACCGTCCTCGTCAGCGGCCGGATCGAGGAACTCCAGCTGTACCTCGGCCGCCGGGAAGGTCACGCCATCCAGCTCGAAATCACCGGTTTCCTGGACTTCGCCGTTGGTGATCGGCACATGGGCGATGATGGTCTTGCCGATATTGGCCTGCCAGATGCGCACGGTGGCGATGCCGTTGTCGGGAATGCGGCTGGCGTCCACCAGACCGCTGCTGATGGCGAAGGAACCCACCGCGGCCGAGAGGTTGCCGCAGTTGCCGCTCCAGTCGACGAAAGCCTTGTCGATGGAGACCTGGCCGAACAGGTAATCCACATCGTGCCCAGGCTTGATGCTGCGGGACAGGATCACCGTCTTGCTGGTGCTGGAGGTGGCCCCGCCCATGCCGTCGATCTGCTTGCCGTAGGGATCGGGGCTGCCGATCACCCGCAGCAACAGGGCATCGCGGGCGGCGCCGGGGAGTTGTGCGGCTTCGGGCAGGTCCTCGAGATTGAAGAACACACCCTTGCTGGTGCCGCCGCGGATGTAGGTGGCGGGGATCTTGATTTGTGGAATATGGGGCATGAACAGGTCCTTTCAGTTGAATAGGTGAAACCCCAATCGCTGGCAACGCCAGCTCCCACAGGATTAGCGGCGCACGCCGAACCTCGTGGGAGCTGGCGTTGCCAGCGATGAGGCCCGAGCAGCCAACATCACTGCCCAGGCCTCGCCGATATCAGGCAGTGCCTTCCAGGAAATCCTGGGCAAACCGCTGCAACACCCCGCCCGCCTCGTAGATCGATACCTCTTCCGCAGTGTCCAGGCGGCAGGTCACCGGCACCTCAAGGCGCTCGCCATTACGGCGGGTGATGAGCAGCGTCAGGGTCGCCCGCGGCGTGCGCTGGCCAACCACGTCGTAAAGCTCGCTGCCATCCAGCTCGAGGGTCTTGCGGTTCACGCCCGGCTTGAACTCCAGCGGCAACACGCCCATGCCCACCAGGTTGGTGCGGTGAATACGCTCGAAGCCCTCGGCGACGATCGCTTCGACACCCGCCAGGCGCACGCCCTTGGCCGCCCAGTCCCGCGACGAGCCCTGGCCGTAGTCGGCACCGGCGACGATGATCAACGGCTGCTTGCGCTCCATGTAGGTTTCGATGGCTTCCCACATGCGGGTGACCTTGCCTTCCGGCTCGATCCGCGCCAGCGAACCCTGCTTGACCTTGCCGTTTTCCTGGACCATCTCGTTGAACAGTTTCGGGTTGGCGAAGGTCGCGCGCTGGGCGGTCAGGTGGTCGCCACGGTGGGTGGCGTAGGAGTTGAAGTCCTCTTCCGGCAGGCCCATTTTCGCCAGGTACTCACCGGCGGCACTGTCGAGCATGATGGCGTTGGACGGCGACAGGTGGTCGGTGGTGATGTTGTCCGGCAGCACCGCCAGCGCACGCATGCCCTTGAGGGTACGCTCGCCTGCCAGCGCGCCTTCCCAGTAAGGCGGACGGCGGATATAGGTGCTCATCGGGCGCCATTCGTACAGCGGCGCGACTTTCGGGCCCTTGTCTTCCTCGATGGCGAACATCGGGATATAGACCTGGCGGAATTGCTCCGGCTTCACCGAAGCGCGGACCACGGCGTCGATTTCCTCGTCGCTCGGCCAGATGTCCTTGAGGCGGATTTCCTTGCCGTCGACCACGCCCAGCACATCCTTCTCGATGTCGAAGCGAATGGTCCCGGCGATGGCATAGGCCACCACCAGCGGCGGCGAAGCGAGGAACGCCTGCTTGGCGTAGGGGTGGATGCGCCCGTCGAAGTTGCGGTTGCCGGACAGCACGGCAGTGGCATACAGGTCGCGGTCGATGATTTCCTGCTGGATCTGTGGATCCAGAGCGCCGGACATACCGTTGCAGGTGGTACAGGCGAAAGCCACCACGCCAAAGCCCAGTTGCTCCAGCTCGTCGGTCAGGCCGGCCTCGTCGAGGTACAGGGCGACGGTTTTCGAGCCCGGTGCCAGCGACGACTTGACCCACGGCTTGCGCGCCAGGCCCAGCCTGTTGGCATTGCGCGCCAGCAGGCCGGCGGCGATCACGTTGCGCGGGTTGCTGGTGTTGGTGCAACTGGTAATGGCGGCGATGATCACCGCACCGTCCGGCATCTGCCCGGGGACCTCTTCCCAGGCGCCGGCAATGCCCTTGGCCGCCAGGTCGCTGGTGGCCACCCGGGCATGCGGGTTGGACGGGCCGGCCATGTTGCGCACGACGCTGGACAGGTCGAAACGCAGCACGCGCTCGTACTCGGCATTGACCAGGCTGTCGGCCCACAGGCCTGCTTCTTTCGCGTAGGTTTCCACCAGCTTGACCTGCTGCTCGTCGCGACCGGTCAAGCGCAGGTAGTCGATGGTCTGCCCGTCGATGGCGAACATCGCGGCGGTGGCCCCGTACTCCGGGGCCATGTTGGAGATGGTGGCGCGGTCGCCGAGGGTCAGGGCGCGAGCGCCTTCACCGTGGAATTCCAGGTAGGCGCCGACCACTTTTTCCTTGCGCAGGAATTCGGTCAGGGCCAGCACCACGTCGGTGGCGGTGATGCCCGGCTGCGGCTTGCCGGACAGCTCGACGCCGACGATTTCCGGCAGGCGCATCCAGGAGGCGCGGCCAAGCATGACGTTCTCGGCTTCCAGGCCACCAACACCGATGGCGATCACGCCCAGGGCATCGACATGCGGGGTGTGGCTGTCGGTGCCGACGCAGGTGTCGGGATAGGCCACGCCGCGCTCGGCATGGATCACCGGGGACATCTTCTCCAGGTTGATCTGGTGCATGATGCCGTTGCCCGGCTGGATCACATCGACGTTCTTGAAGGCTTTCTTGGTCCAGTTGATGAAGTGGAAACGGTCTTCGTTGCGACGGTCCTCGATGGCGCGGTTCTTCTCGAACGCCTGCGGGTCGTAGCCACCGCATTCCACGGCCAGGGAATGGTCGACGATCAACTGGACCGGTACCACCGGGTTGACCTGGGCCGGGTCGCCGCCCTTGTCGGCGATGGCGTCGCGCAGGCCGGCGAGGTCGACCAGGGCGGTCTGGCCAAGGATGTCATGGCAGACCACACGGGCCGGGAACCAGGGGAAATCGAGGTCGCGCTTGCGCTCGATCAGTTGGCCGAGGGACGCATTGAGGGTCGCCGGATCGCAGCGCCGCACCAGGTTCTCGGCCAGGACGCGGGAGGTATACGGCAGGCGGTCGTAGGCGCCTGGCGCGATCGCATCGACCGCCGCGCGGGCATCGAAATAGTCCAGGCCGGTGCCTGGCAGGGACTTGCGGAATTCGGTGTTCATTTCAGGTCGGCTCGGTCACGGGTTCGGTTTCTCAAGAGCACCACCTCTGCCCTGTGGGAGCGGGTTCACCCGCGATTGCGTCGGTGAATCCACTACCGTCATCGCGGGTAAACCCGCTCCCACAGGGTTCGGTGGAGTCCTTTTATAGATTCAGCGCTGCTCGATCGGCACGTAGGCACGCTGCTCGACGCCGGTGTACTCGGCGCTCGGGCGGATGATGCGGTTATTGGCGCGCTGTTCGAAGACGTGCGCAGCCCAGCCGGTCAGGCGCGAGCAGACGAAGATCGGGGTGAACAGCTTGGTCGGGATGCCCATGAAGTGGTACGCCGAGGCATGGTAGAAGTCGGCGTTGGGGAACAGCTTCTTCTGTTCCCACATGGTCTTGTCGATGGCTTCCGATACCGGGTACAGGACCTTGTCACCGACCTCGTCGGCCAGCTTCTTCGACCAGCCCTTGATCACCTCGTTGCGCGGATCGGACTCTTTGTAGATGGCATGGCCGAAGCCCATGATCTTGTCCTTGCGCTCGAGCATCCTGAGCAACTCGGCCACCGCCTCCTGCGGGCTCTGGAAGCGCTCGATCAACTCCATCGCCGCTTCGTTGGCACCGCCATGCAGCGGGCCGCGCAGCGAGCCGATGGCGGCAGTGACGCAGGAGTACAGGTCGGATAGGGTCGAGGCGCAGACCCGGGCGGTGAAGGTCGAAGCGTTGAACTCGTGCTCGGCGTAGAGGATCAGCGAGACGTTCATCACCTTGACATGCAGATCGCTCGGCTTCTTGCCGTGCAGCAGATACAGGAAGTGACCGCCAATGGTGTCTTCGTCGCTGGTGCAGTCGATGCGCACGCCGTGGTGGCTGAAGCGGTACCAGTAGCACATCACCGCCGGGAACAGGGCGAGCAGGCGGTCGGTCCTGTCGCGCTGCTGGTCGAAGTTCAGCTCCGGCTCCAGGGTGCCAAGCACCGAGCAACCGGTACGCATGACGTCCATCGGATGGGCGTTGGCCGGGATGCGCTCGAGCACTTCCTTCAGGGCTTGCGGCAGGTCGCGCAGGGTTTTCAGGCGGGCCTGGTATTCGGCCAGTTGCGCCTTGTTCGGCAGCTCTCCGTAGAGCAGCAGGTAGGCGACTTCCTCGAACAGGGCGTTGGCCGCCAGGTCGCGAACGTCATAGCCGCGGTAGGTCAGCCCGGCGCCGGCCTGGCCTACCGTCGACAGGGCGGTCTGCCCGGCCACCTGGCCACGCAGGCCGGCTCCGCTGAGTACTTTTGCTTCGGCCATGGGATCTCTCCTTTCTTGAACTTGTTATGGAAGCTGTTGGCTGGTCGGAGGCCTTTGGGCTCAGGCCTTTTTCTGCGCGAACAGCGCATCGAGGCTTTGCTCGAACGCGTGGTAGTTGATGGCGTCGTACAGCTCCATGCGGGTCTGCATGGTGTCGATCACGTTTTTCTGGGTGCCGTCGCGACGCAGGGCTGCGTAGACGTTCTCCGCGGCCTTGTTCATGGCGCGGAACGCCGACAGCGGGTACAGCGCCAGGGATACGTCGGCCGACGCCAGTTCCTCGGTGGTGTACAGCGGCGTGGCGCCGAACTCGGTGATGTTGGCCAGGATCGGCGCGCGCACGCGCTCGGCAAAGGTCTTGTACATCGACAACTCGGTTATGGCTTCCGGGAAGATCATGTCGGCGCCGGCTTCGATGCACGCGGCGGCACGATCCAGGGCCGCTTCCAGGCCTTCCACGGCCAGGGCGTCGGTGCGCGCCATGATCACGAAGCTGTCATCGGTACGGGCATCGACGGCAGCCTTGATGCGGTCGACCATTTCCTGCTGGGAAACGATTTCCTTGTTCGGGCGATGGCCGCAGCGCTTGGCGCCGACCTGGTCTTCGATATGGATGGCAGCAGCGCCGAACTTGATCATGGATTTCACGGTGCGAGCGACGTTGAAGGCCGAGGCACCGAAGCCGGTGTCGACATCCACCAGCAGCGGCAGGTCGCAGACGTCGGTGATGCGGCGCACATCGGTGAGCACGTCGTCCAGGCCGGTGATGCCCAGGTCAGGCAGGCCGAGGGAACCGGCGGCGACACCACCGCCGGACAGGTAGATGGCCTTGAACCCGGCACGCTTGGCCAGCAGGGCGTGGTTGGCATTGATGGTACCGACGACCTGCAGCGGGTGCTCGGCGGCTACCGCATCGCGAAAGCGCTGGCCGGGACTGCTTTTCAGACTCATGACTCACCTCGTGGGTTGGTGGCGTCCAGGTAGTGACGCTCGATATTGCGCTTGGATGCACCGATATGGCGGCGCATCAGGAGTTCCGCCAGTTCGCCGTCACGGTCGGCGATGGCATCGAGAATCCTGTGGTGCTCGGCGAAGGCCTGGCGCGGCCGGTTGGGCGTGGCCGAGAACTGGATGCGGTACATGCGCACCAGTTGATAGAGGTCGTCGCAGAGCATCTTGACCAGGGTCTTGTTTCCGCTGCCCTGGAGAATCCGGTAGTGGAAGTCGTAGTCGCCTTCCTGCTGGTAGTAGCCGAGGCCGGCCTGGAAGGCGGCATCGCGCTCGTGGGTATCGAGCACCCGCCGCAACTCGTCGATCTCGGCTACGCTCATACGCTCGGCGGCCAGGCGACAGGCCATGCCTTCGAGGGACTCGCGGATTTCGTAGAGTTCGATCAGTTCGGCATGGGACAACGACACCACCCGCGCGCCGACATGCGGCACCCGCACCAGCAGGCGCTGGCCCTCCAGGCGGTGGATCGCCTCGCGCAGCGGGCCGCGGCTGATGCCGTAGGTGCGTGCCAGTTCGGGCTCGGAGATCTTGCTGCCCGGGGCGATCTCGCCCTTGACGATGGCAGCCTGGATACGCCGGAAGACATTTTCCGACAGGGTTTCCGACTCTTCCGCACCGACACCGGATGCGTGGGCTGTGTCCAGCATTATTGTCGACACCTCTTGTAATCAATGCGCCAAAACTAGCCAAATACATCAATGCAGTCAAAGACAAATTCAATATTGTCGACAATCGTCTAAGAACGAACTTCACTTCGGTGAACGTTGTCTCATTGGCGCTGCTGGCGTGCCACCATCCGCGTGATAGAATGCCGCCGCCCTGTTTTTTGTGGCATGGATACTGTGTCTGTCATCTTTTTGTGCCAGACGAACGAGGAGCTAGCGCAGAATTTGCCAGTGGCCTTGACCCGAATACCCCACAGCATTGCGCCAGGATCTATGAGACTTTCGCCACTTCCACTGTTGCTCGGCCTTTGTTGCTTGCCGCTCACGGCCCAGGCGACCGGCAAGACCGTGTACGGCCTCAACGAATATGCCCGGCTTGGCGACCTTGACCTGGAAGTCGCCGCCAAGCTCGACACCGGCGCCAAGACCGCCTCCCTCAGTGCCCGCGACATCAAGCGCTTCAAGCGCAACGGTGAATCCTGGGTGCGCTTCTACCTGGCCATCGATGCGGCCCACAGCCACCCGATCGAACGTCCGCTGGCGCGGGTCAGCAAGATCAAGCGCCGCGCCGGCGACTATGATCCCGAGGAAGGCAAGGCCTACACCGCCCGCCCGGTGATCGCCCTCAACATTTGCATGGGCAGTGCCCTGCGCGAAATCGAAGTCAACCTGACCGACCGCAGTGCTTTCCAGTACCCGCTGCTGATCGGCTCCGAAGCCCTCAAGCACTTCGACGCGCTGGTTGACCCAAGCCTTAAATACGCGGCCGGCAAACCTGCCTGCGCCACCGACGCTCACATCGCAGAGTAATTCCGATGCGCTCTCTTACCCTTCATCTGAAAGTCCTGATCACCGTCCTGGTGCTGCTGGGCGTGCTGATCACGGCCTATCAGATCTTCTTCCTCGGCATCCCGGTGACCGAGGACGAGACCGACGACCTGTGGAACATCGACGCCAAGGTCGAGTTCGTCGCCAACCCGAAAGATCCGGTCAAGGTACAGATGTACGTGCCGCCCCTGAGCCGCGACTACGTCAGCCTCAACGAGAGCTTCATCTCCAACAACTACGGGGTCAGCGTCAACCGTGTCGACGGCAACCGCAAGGTGACCTGGTCGGCCCGTCGCGCCAGCGGCAACCAGACCCTCTATTACCGCCTGGTGCTGACCAAGCGCTACAGCAGCGAGAAGCCCAAGATCAAGGGCCCGACCTTCCGCGACAGCCTGCCGGTCGAAGGGCCGGAGAAGATCGCCGCCGAAGCCCTGATGGCGCCGATCCGCCAGCATTCCGCCGACGTCGAGACCTTCGTCAGCGAAACCATCAAGCGTGTCAACAATCTCAACGACGACAACGTCAAGCTGCTGCTGGCCGGCGATACCTCGGTGCAGAAGAAGGCCAAGGTCATCGACCTGCTGCTGTCCATCGCCCATGTGCCGCTCGAGCGCGTGCAGACCATCCGCCTGGTGGCCGACCAGCCGCAGACCCCGGAACTCTGGCTGCGCAGTTTCAACGGCAACGACTGGCTGTACTTCAACCCGGAGACCGGCGAGCAGGGCCTGCCCAGCGACCGCCTGCTGTGGTGGACCGGTGACGACAACCTGGTCACCGTCGATGGCGGCAAGAAGGTCAACGTCAGCTTCAGCCTGAACAACAGCGAGATGAACGCCATCCGCCTGGCCAAGCTGACCGACGAGAACACCGACGCCGACTTCCTCGAGTACTCCCTCTATGGCCTGCCGCTGCAGACCCAGCAGACCTTCATGATCATGGTGATGATCCCGATCGGCGTGCTGGTGATCCTGATCCTGCGCAACCTGATCGGCCTGCAGACCCTCGGCACCTTTACCCCGGTGCTGATCGCCCTGGCCTTCCGCGAAACCCAACTGGGCTTCGGCATCATCCTGTTCACGGTGATCACCGCGCTCGGCCTGTCGCTGCGCTCGTACCTGGAACACCTGAAGCTGCAGATGTTGCCGCGGCTGTCGGTCGTATTGACCTTCGTCGTGGTGCTGATCGCCGCCATCAGCCTGTTCAGCCACAAGCTGGGCCTGGAGCGCGGGCTGTCGGTAGCGCTGTTCCCGATGGTGATCCTGACCATGACCATCGAACGCCTGTCGATCACCTGGGAGGAGCGCGGCGGTGGCCATGCGATGAAGGTCGCCATCGGCACCCTGTTCGCCGCGTCCCTGGCGCACCTGCTGATGAGCGTGCCGGAGCTGGTGTACTTCGTCTTCACCTTCCCCGCGGTGCTGCTGATCCTGGTGGGCTTCATGCTGGCAATGGGTCGCTACCGCGGCTATCGCCTGACGGAGCTGGTTCGCTTCAAGGCATTCGTAAAGGCTGACGCTTGATGTTCGGACTCTGGAAAACCTGGAAGGCCCTGGAAGCCCGGGGCATCATGGGGATCAACCGGCGCAACGCGGACTATGTCCTGAAGTACAACAAGCGCCATCTGTACCCTATCGTCGATGACAAGATCATCACCAAGGAACGGGCGATCCAGGCCGGCATCCATGTGCCGGAGATGTACGGGATCATCTCGACCGAAAAAGAGATCGAGAAACTCGACGAGATCATCGGCGGGCGCAGCGACTTCGTCATCAAGCCGGCCCAGGGCGCAGGCGGCGACGGCATCATGGTCATCGCCGACCGCTTCGAGGACCGCTTTCGCACGGTGTCGGGCAAGATCATCAGCCACGAGGAAATCGAGCACCAGATCTCCAGCATCCTCACCGGCCTCTACTCCCTTGGCGGGCACCGTGACCGCGCGCTGATCGAGTACCGGGTGACCCCTGACCAGATTTTCAAGAGCATCAGCTACGAAGGCGTGCCGGACATCCGCATCATCGTGCTGATGGGCTACCCGGTGATGGCCATGCTGCGCTTGCCGACCCGCCAGTCCGGTGGCAAGGCCAACCTGCACCAGGGCGCCATCGGCGTCGGCGTGGACCTGGCGACCGGCGTGACCCTGCGCGGCACCTGGCTGAACAACATCATCAGCAAGCACCCGGACACCACCAACGCGGTGGACGGCGTGCAACTGCCGAACTGGGACGGTTTCATGAAGCTCGCCGCCGGCTGCTACGAGCTGTGCGGCCTGGGCTACATCGGCGTGGACATGGTCCTGGACCAGGACAAGGGCCCGTTGATCCTCGAACTCAACGCCCGCCCCGGCCTGAACATCCAGATCGCCAACGACTGCGGCCTGACCCAGCGCACCCACGCCATCGAGGCGCACCTCGAGGAACTGGCGAAGGACGGCAGGCAGGAAACCGCCGAGGAGCGCGTGCGCTTCGCCCAGCAGCTGTTCGGGCACGTTCCGTCCCAGCAGTGAATGACGTCCGCCCCGGACACGGGGCGGTCGCTCAAACCCCTATGAGCTACGCGTTCGGGGGTCTACAATGCCTGCCCCGCCTCGCCAACCGTTCAGACGCATGCCGACCTGCACCCTGTTTCCCCTGCCCTATCAAGCCGATCCGGCGGTTTTGTTCGCGCGCGTGCGCCATGCGCCCGGCGCGGTGCTGCTGGACAGCGCCCGCCCCGGTGCCGAGCGCGGCCGCTTCGATCTGCTCAGTGCCTGGCCGCTGCGCAGCCTGGTGGCGGAGGATGGCGAAAGCGGCACGGCGTATCTGCAGCGGCTGCGTGACAGCCTTGCCGGATTGGGCGAAGCGCAACTGCCCGATGGCGTGGAACTGCCCTTTGCCGGCGGCCTGATCGGCTACCTGAGCTATGACTTCGGTCGGCGTCTTGAACAATTGCCTGAGCTGGCCCGGGATGACCTTGGCCTGCCCGACGCAACCCTCGGCCTCTATGCCTGGGCAGTGATCAGCGATCACCAACTGATGACCAGCCAGTTGCTCTTCCACCCCGCCCTGCCTGGCGACGAACGCCAGCGCCTGATCGATCTGTTCAGCCAGCCGGCCGAAGCGGACCCTGGCGCCGGTTTCTGCCTCGACGCCCCGATGCGCGGCGACCTCGAACCCGAGGACTATCGCCAGGCATTCGAACGGGTGCAGCAGTACATCCAGGCCGGCGACTGCTACCAGATCAACCTGACCCAGCGCTTCCGCGCGCCGTGCCAGGGTGATCCGTGGAGCGCTTACCAGGCGCTGCGGGCGGCCTGCCCGACACCATTCTCCGGTTTCCAGGTGCTGGACGACGGCAGCGCCCTGCTCAGCCTGTCGCCGGAGCGCTTTATCCGGGTCAGCCAGGGCCAGGTGGAAACCCGCCCGATCAAGGGCACCCGGCCGCGCAGCACCGATCCCGTGCAGGACCGCGCCAACGGCGAAGAACTGCTGGCCAGCACCAAGGATCGGGCCGAGAACCTGATGATCGTCGACCTATTGCGCAACGACCTGGGGCGCACCTGCGAGATCGGCTCGGTGCGGGTACCGGAACTGTTCAGCCTGGAGAGTTATCCCAACGTCCACCATATGGTCAGCAGCGTGACCGGGCGCCTGGCACCAGGCAAGGACGCCCTGGACCTGATTGCCGGGAGTTTCCCTGGCGGGTCGATCACCGGAGCGCCGAAGATACGGGCGATGGAGATTATCGACGAGCTGGAGCCGAGCCGGCGGGCGCTGTACTGCGGGTCGCTGCTGTACCTGGACGTACGCGGGGAAATGGACAGCTCCATCGCCATCCGCAGCCTGCTGGTCAAGGATGGCCAGGTGTGCTGCTGGGGCGGCGGCGCCGTGGTGGCGGACTCGGAGTGGCAGGCCGAGTACCAGGAGTCGATTACCAAGGTGCGGGTGCTTCTGGAAACCTTGCAGGGGTTATGAGGACCTCATCGCCGGCAACGCCGGCTCCCACAGGTTCAGTGGTGTACACCGTCCCTGTGGGAGCTGGCGTTGCCAGCGATAGGGCCCTCACAGGCCCTGCATTACTTACAGGCTCAGGGTACGGTTCGAAGCCTTGATGAATTCCTTCTTCAACGCCTCGAACTCATGCACCGCCGGGAACTGCGGGAACTCGCGGATCACATTCTCCGGCGCATGGAACAGGATCCCGGCATCCGCTTCACCAAGCATGGTGGTGTCGTTGTACGAATCGCCTGCGGCGATCACCCGGTAGTACAAGCTCTTGAACGCCAGCACCGACTGGCGCTTGGGATCCTTCTGACGCAACTGATAACCCACCACCCGGTCGTTCTCATCGGTGATCAGGCGATGGCAGAGCAAGGTGGGGAAGCCCAGTTGGCGCATCAATGGCTGGGAGAACTCGTAGAAGGTGTCGGACAGGATCACCACCTGGAAGCGCTCGCGCAGCCAGTCGACGAAGTCGATGGCGCCATCCAGCGGCTTGAGCGTGGCGATGACTTCCTGGATATCGGCCAGCTTCAGGCCGTGTTCGTCGAGGATGCGCAGGCGCTGTTTCATCAGTACGTCGTAGTCCGGAATGTCGCGGGTGGTGGCCCGCAGCGATTCGATTCCGGTTTTTTCCGCGAAGGCGATCCAGATTTCCGGAACCAGCACACCTTCCAGGTCGAGACAGGCAATTTCCACAGCTCACTCCTCGAACAACGCCAAAAATGGAAGGCGCACTCTACGACCCGCAATCCAGCCCGTCTACCCGGCATTTTTTGGTAACATCTGCCCCACTACGAGCGCCAAGCGCCATTCAATGACCGGAAGCCGCCTGATGAGCCAACCCTTCGACGTCGCCGCCCTGGCCGCGACCTACGCCAACAAATCCCCGCAGGACATCCTCAAGCTCGCCTTCGAGCATTTCGGCGACGACCTGTGGATTTCCTTCAGCGGCGCCGAAGACGTGGTGCTGGTGGACATGGCCTGGAAGCTGAACAAGCAGGTCAAGGTATTCAGCCTCGACACCGGCCGCCTGCATCCGGAAACCTACCGCTTCATCGACCAGGTGCGCGAACACTACAAGCTGCCGATCGAGATCCTGTCGCCGGATCGCGACAAGCTCGACCCCTTCGTCAAGCAGAAGGGCCTGTTCAGCTTCTACAAGGACGGCCACGGCGAATGCTGCGGGATCCGCAAGATCGAACCGCTGCGGCGCAAGCTGGGCACCGTCAGCGCGTGGGCCACCGGCCAGCGCCGCGACCAGAGCCCGGGCACGCGCAGCCAGGTGGCAGCGCTGGAAATCGACAGCGCGTTTTCCACCCCGGAGCGCACCCTGTACAAATTCAACCCGCTGGCACAGATGAGCAGCGAGGAAGTCTGGGGCTACATCCGCATGCTCGAGTTGCCCTACAACAGCCTGCACGAACGCGGCTTCATCAGCATCGGCTGCGAGCCATGCACCCGCCCGGTACTGCCGAACCAGCACGAGCGCGAAGGCCGCTGGTGGTGGGAAGAAGCGACCCAGAAGGAATGCGGGCTGCATGCCGGCAACCTGATCGCCAAAAGCTGATCGCCAAATGTGATCGACAGAAACGAAAAAACCGGCCAAGGCCGGTTTTTTCATGGTTGCCCGAAACTCAGTGCACAGGCAACTCGACACCTTCGAACAGCTCTTCCAGTTCCTGCTTGTTATGGCACTGGATCGCCTTGGCCATCACTTCGCGGGTCAGGTGCGGGGCGAACTTCTCGATGAAGTCGCACATGAAGCCACGCAGGAAGGTGCCACGACGGAAACCGATCTTGGTGATGCTGGACTCGAACAGCTCGCTGGCATCGAGCACCACCAGGTCGCTGTCCAGCTTCGGATCCACCGCCATCTTGGCGACGATGCCGACGCCCAGGCCAAGGCGCACGTAGGTCTTGATCACGTCGGCGTCAGCGGCGGTAAACACCACTTTCGGGGTCAGGCCGCGGTGGCTGAAGGCTTCGTCCAGCTTGGAACGCCCGGTGAAACCGAACACGTAGGTGACGATCGGGTACTCGGCCAGCACTTCAAGGGTCAGCTTCGGCAGCTTGGTCAGCGGGTGGCCCTGGGGTACGACCACGCAGCGATTCCAGCGGTAGCACGGCATCATCACCAGATCGCCGAACAGTTCCAGGGCCTCGGTGGCGATGGCGAAGTCGACGGTGCCATCGGCGGCCATCTCGGCGATCTGCATCGGCGAGCCCTGGTGCATGTGCAAGGCCACTTCCGGGTACTGCTTGATGAACGAGCTGATCACCGGCGGCAGCGCATAACGTGCCTGGGTATGGGTGGTGGCGATGGACAGCGTGCCCTTCTTCTCGTTGGAGAATTCCTGGGCAATCTGCTTGATGCTTTCGACCTTGCGCAGGATTTCCCCGGCGGTGTTGATGATCCGCTCACCGGCCGGGGTGACGCGGGTCAGGTGCTTGCCGCTGCGGGCAAACACTTCCACGCCCAGCTCGTCTTCCAACAGGCGAATCTGCTTGCTGATCCCCGGCTGGGACGTATACAGGCTCTGCGCTGTCGCGGAAACGTTGAGGTCGTGGTGCGCCACTTCCCAGATGTAGCGCAATTGTTGAAGCTTCATAGGTATCCCTCAGAGGCTGGGCGTCACCGGCAACAGCGACGAGTTATAACTATATTAGCGGTCAGGAGAATAAATCTAGAACAATTTCACCAGCTTTCTTACTGCCGACTCGGAAAAATCCCTCAAGCCTTGCGACGACCGAGGTGCTGTGCGAGCGGCACCATGTACACCGGCACCGGTGACAGTTGCAGAATGCGCACCGCCGTACGACCGATCGGGATCTCTGCACCGGCCCCCTGGCTATGGCTGCCAACGATCAGCAGGTCGACATTCAGGCGTTCGGCCTGCTGGAGGATCACCTGCGCCGGATCCCCCTGGCGCACCCGTACGGCACGAATCAGCGCGAGGTCCTGCTGATCCCCCAATTCATCGCGAAAACTCTCGAGTACGCGCTGTTCGATATTGGCCATCACGGTGTTGACGCCCTGGCTGTGCAACTGGTCCAGGGTCTGCTCGTCCAGGTAACTCTGCAGCAGCGATTCGGCGAACTGCCCCATGGGCTCCACGGCATGGATCACGTAGAGCTCCGCCTTGAAATTGCGCGCCAGGGCCAACGCGTGCTGCATGACATAAGGCGCATAAACACCGAGGTCCGTGGCGTACAACATCGAACGGATCATTTGACCTCCTCGACTGCCGGAACGGCAGGGCAAGGTTCAGCTTAGCAGCGCCGAACCGATGCGCAGGCCCCGTCCGGCGGGGTTCAGGCCGGGTCCGATTGGTTACTGATGCCATGGGGCACATGCCCCGTGGCGACCACCCTGCCCGCCCGTTCGCAGTGGCCGGCCTGGTCGTCGAAGAACACGTCGGCGGCGAAGGCTTCGAGGAACGCCGATTTGTCCAGGCCGCCGAGGAACAGCGATTCATCCAGGCGGATGTCCCACTCGCGCAGGGTGCGGATCACCCGCTCGTGGGCCGGTGCGGAACGCGCGGTGACCAGCGCGGTGCGGATCGGGCAGGCAGTGCTGGGAAACTCGCTCTGCAACAGATTGAGCGCCGCCAGGAAAGGCTTGAACGGCCCACCCCGCAGGGCCTGGCGCGCAGCCTGGCGCTCGTTGGCCTGGAAGGCTTCGAGGCCGCCCATCTGGTAGACCCGCTCGGACTCGTCGGAAAACAGCACGGCATCACCATCGAAGGCGATGCGCAGCTCTTCGGTGGCCTCACGGTGAACGCCGCCGGAAAGGATGGTGGCGGCGGCGAAACCGGCATTCAAGGCGCTGCGCACATCCTCGGCATCGGTGGAGAGGAACAGGTGGCAGCCGAACGCAGCCAGATAAGGATAAGGGCTGCGTCCACCGACGAATGCCGCGCGGGAAATGCCCAGGCCGTAATGCTCGATGGAATTGAACGCACGCAGGCCGGTATCGGCGCTATTACGCGAGACCAGCACCACCTCGACCCGGGGCTGTCCGAGGAGGGTATTGAGGCCAAGCAGCTTCTGCACCAGCAGGAAGGCGTCGCCGGGTTGCAGGGGCTCGTCCTCGTGCTCGATCTGGTATTGGCGATAGGCCTCCACCCCCTCGGCAAGGAACAGCCGATGGCTCTCGCTCAGGTCGAACAAGGCCCGTGATGAAATTGCCACTACCAGTTTGTCGTTCAGGCCTTTGTTCATTACATCTCCGCCTCAGGTTGTAAGGGCAACGCGGTCCCTGTGGGAGCGGGTTCACCCGCGATTACGGCAGTGAATCCACCATAGCAATCGCGGGTGAACCCGCTCCCACAGGGTCCGAGTGCTTCTCGATATTAGGGATTTCTACCGGTATTGAGGCCACCCCAGCCACTTTAGTCGCAAAAACCCCGTTTCAAAGCCCCGAACCGCGCCGTTATCAGGCACTTGCCCATTGTCGAGGCAAGGGATTACGCGCTAAGGTTCCGCTCCCCGCTGAGCTCAATCATGCTGCTCCGCCGCACGGGGCTGGCGGCCGGCATCCGTGACCTGACGAGTAACACGATGGCTGATTTACCGATCGACGACCTTAACGTTGCCTCCAACGAGACCCTGATCACTCCCGATCAGCTCAAGAAGGAGATCCCACTCAGCGCCAGCGCGCTTCAGACCGTCACTGCCGGCCGTGAAGTGGTACGCAATATCCTCGACGGCAAGGACCACCGCCTGTTCGTCGTGGTCGGCCCCTGCTCCATCCATGATGTCAAGGCGGCGCATGAATACGCCGAGCGCCTCAAGGCCCTCGCCGCGGAAGTGTCCGACACCCTTTACCTGGTAATGCGCGTCTACTTCGAGAAGCCACGCACCACCGTCGGCTGGAAAGGCCTGATCAACGATCCGTACCTGGATGACTCGTTCAAGATCCAGGACGGCCTGCACATCGGTCGCAAGCTGCTGCTCGACCTCGCCGAGATGGGCCTGCCGACAGCCACCGAAGCCCTCGACCCGATCTCTCCGCAATACCTGCAGGACCTGATCAGCTGGTCGGCCATCGGCGCGCGCACCACCGAATCCCAGACCCACCGCGAAATGGCCTCGGGCCTGTCCTCCGCGGTCGGGTTCAAGAACGGTACCGACGGCGGCCTGACCGTGGCGATCAACGCCCTGCAATCGGTTTCCAGCCCGCATCGCTTCCTCGGCATCAACCAGGAAGGCGGCGTGTCCATCGTCACCACCAAGGGCAACCCCTATGGCCATGTCGTCCTGCGCGGCGGCAACGGCAAGCCCAACTACGACTCGGTCAGCGTCGCCCTGTGCGAACAGGCGCTGAACAAGGCCGGGATCAAGCCGAACATCATGGTCGATTGCAGCCACGCCAACTCCAACAAGGATCCGGCCCTGCAGCCGCTGGTCATGGAAAACGTCGCCAACCAGATCCTCGAGGGCAACCAGTCGATCATCGGCCTGATGGTGGAAAGTCACCTGAACTGGGGCTGCCAGGCGATTCCGAAGGATCTGGAGCAGTTGCAGTATGGCGTGTCGATCACCGATGCCTGCATCGACTGGGACGCCACCGCCACTACCCTGCGCAACATGCGCACCAAGCTCAAGGACGTGCTGCCGAAACGCCGCGCCTGAAGGGCATGAACGAAAACGCCGGGCAATGCCCGGCGTTTTCGTATGCGGAATAGGGAGGCCGTCAGGCCTTCGACGAATATTTCTGGTGCCGCTCCATGTAGCGCTCGACATAGGAGCAGGAAGGGATCACGGTATAACCGCGCTCTTCGGCATAGGCCAGCGCCCGCTCGGTGAGTGCTGCCGCAATGCCACGGCCGCGCAGGGCGTTGGGCACGAACGTGCGGTAGATGTCCAGGGTCTGCTTGCCCAGGTCCATGTAGGTCAGGTAGGCACGATGACCGTCCACATTGGTCTCGAATTGATGACCGGCCTGGTCATGGTGGATGGTCAACGCCTCGCTCATCACTACTCCTCGCGGGTCTTGCAATAGAACCCGACCTTAACCGATGTTTGTCCGGCGAAGGAACCTCTACGCCACCCCATGCCCCTTGGACAGCACAAGGGCCTGCTCGTTGTGCAGGCCCGGGCACCCTACAAATAGTAGGCGCCCGCTGCCCGGATGCTCAAGGTACAGGTCGGAAAATTTTCCACGCGGCACAGCCCGCGCAAAGCGCGGCGACAGCGTCCTGAACTGCAAACCGGATGATCCGTTTGTTATGACGCAAGATGACACTAAAAGTCACTGTTAGTTCAAAAAAACTACTTTTACAAGAACGTCTTACACTGGCCAACAAGGAAACTGCACGATTTTCGCGCAGCCTCGGCTTCAAGCCCTTTGGCAAGACAATTTTTTTCCAATTCTTGCGCTCTGTCAGTTTACTTACTACAAGTAATGGGTACTATGTACGCCGGCCAGTTTCTCTTCGTTGAGAGATGGCTATTTAATAGAAAGTCCTTGAAGGGGAACACGATGAACAACGTTCTGAAATTCTCTGCTCTGGCTCTGGCCGCAGTTCTGGCTACCGGTTGCAGCAGCGTATCCAAAGAAACCGAAGCTCGTCTGACTGCTACCGAAGACGCAGCAGCTCGTGCACAAGCTCGTGCTGACGAAGCGTATCGCAAAGCCGACGACGCTCTGGCTGCCGCTCAGAAAGCTCAGCAAACCGCTGACGAAGCTAACGAGCGCGCTCTGCGTATGCTGGAAAAAGCCAGCCGCAAGTAATAATCCCTCGGGATTGTTATTTGAAGCCGGCCCACTTGTGGGCCGGCTTTTTTATTGCCCGCAGAAAGGGCCGGGACAAACAAAAAGGGACCGCGATGCGGCCCCTCGTTTACATCCTCTTCACAACTACTGCTGCTGGTATGGATTGCTCGAAATGATTGGCATGGTGCCATCCGGCGCGGTCGGTACCGCGATCTCGACCGGCATGCCATCTTCGGCAGCCACGACGTCACGCACCATGTCCCAGTTCATCTGCACGTTCTTCGCCAGGTCTTCACGCTTGAGCAACGCGTTGATCACTGCCGTGTGCTTGTCCACCACCGACGGATCACCCTTGTCGTCCAGCGGAGTGTGCGCTTCGAGATAGACCTTGCCACCACTCATGCCGAACTTGTACGGCTCGTTGATGATCCGCACCGGCGTGCCAACGGGCGCCATCTTGGCCAGTTCCAGCACGTTGTTGTTGAACATGCGGAAGCAGCCGTGGCTGGTGCGCATGCCGATACCGAACTTCTTGTTCGAACCGTGGATCAGGTAACCCGGTACCCCCAGGGTGAACTTGAACGGCCCCAGCGGGTTGTCCGGCCCAGCCGGAACCACGTTCGGCAGCGGATCACCGTCGGCGGCGTGCTCGGCCTTGATCGAGGCCGGCGGGGTCCAGGTCGGATTCGGCGTCTTGGCGGTGACCTTGGTCTGGGCGATCGGCGACCCCCAGCCTTCACGGCCGATACCCAGCGGGTAGGTATGCACCACGTTCTCGCCTTTCGGATAGTAGTACATTCGGTACTCGGCGAGGTTGATGACGATGCCTTCGCGCGGACCCGGCGGCAGGATGAAACGGGTCGGCAGGATGATCTCGGTACCGGCACCCGGCAGCCACGGGTCGACACCCGGGTTGGCCGCGACCATTTCCAGGTAGCCGAGGTCACCGGCGGTACCGATATCGGCAAAGGTGTCTTCGTACTTGGCCTTGATCACCTGGACCTGACCGATGATGTCTTCGCCTGGCGGTGGCAGGGGAAACTCCAGCGCGGAAACGGGACCGGCCGCCAGCAAGGCAGCCAGGGACAGGCAACGGGTGACGGCGGGAAAGCGCGGCAACATCCGGGAAATCCTTCGAACAATTCGGGAGTCAAGGACGCGATTGTACACCGCTGCAGGATTTTTCGGCATATGGGGGCGCCGGGTGGGTAGCGTCCTTCAGAGCTCCGGCCAGACCGGCCGCGTGCCTTTACGCTGGGCTTCCAGGATCGCCTTGCACAGCGGGCAGAGGCGGCGGTCACGGTAGACCGTGCTGGGCACACCGGACCAGCGCGGCTGCGCCGGCAGCAAGGTGCCGCACAAGGTACGGTCCGCCGAACCGCCCAGCTCCAGTTGACGGGCCACCAGGTGCACGCGGATCTCCTGGCAGGCGAACAGGTCAAGCTGTTCGTCGGGCTCGATCAATTGATAGGCATACAGGGACCAGGCGGGACGCGGCATCGGGGGCTCCAAATCGGGGGCGCAACATTAGCCGAAAGCCGGTCACTATAAAAGCGTCACAGCAGCGGTTTGATCGCTGGCCAGGCATTTTCCAGCAGACGCCCCTGCCCCCCTTGCGCCGGATGGATGCCGTCGGCCTGCATCAGCTCGGGATGTCCGCCCACTCCTTCGAGGAAAAACGGCACCAATGGAACGTTTTTCTGTACGGCGAGATCGGAATAGACCTGAGCGAAGGCTTTGGTATAGCGCGCGCCATAGTTCGGTGGCAGTTGCATGCCGAGCAGGAGCACCTTGGCCCCGGCCGCCCGGGACTTGTCGATCATCGAGGCAAGATTTTGTTGCAATTGCGCAGGAAGCTGCCCACGCAGCCCATCATTACCGCCCAGTTCCAGCACCACCAGGCTCGGCTTGTGCGCCGAAAGCAGCGCGGGCAGCCGCGCCTGGCCGCCCGCACTGGTATCACCGCTGATAGAGGCATTGACCACCTTGTCGTCAAAACCCTCGTCCTTGAGCCGCTTTTCCAGCAGCGCGACCCACCCCTGACGGGTATCCAGGCCAAAAGCGGCGCTGATACTATCGCCAACGATCAATACCGTACCCGCCGCTGCGCTCTGCGCCATGCACAGCAAGGCCAGACCAGCACTCAATAACCACACTCGCATCGGATTCTCCATGGGCCCCAGCATTCTCATTGCGCGGAACCTTAGCAAAGTGGTTCCCAGCGCGGAAGGCAACCTCACCATCCTCCAGGAACTGTCCCTGGAACTGACGCAAGGCGATAGTTTGGCCATCGTCGGCGCCTCCGGTTCCGGCAAATCCACCCTGCTCGGCCTGCTCGCCGGTCTCGACCAGCCCAGTGCCGGCTCGGTAACCCTGGCCGGCCACGACCTCGGGCCACTGGACGAAGACCAGCGCGCCCGGGTGCGCGCCGAACATGTGGGCTTCGTTTTCCAGTCGTTCCAGTTGCTCGACAGCCTCAACGCCCTGGAAAACGTCATGCTGCCACTGGAACTGGACGGCCGCCGCGACGCCCGCGAACACGCACGGACCCTGCTGGAGCGGGTCGGCCTGGGCAAGCGCCTGAGCCATTCGCCACGCCAGTTGTCCGGTGGCGAGCAACAGCGGGTGGCCATCGCCCGCGCCTTCGCCGCCGAACCGGATGTGCTGTTCGCCGACGAACCCACCGGCAACCTGGACAGCCATACCGGCGAGCGCATCAGCGACCTGCTGTTCGAGTTGAACAAGGAACGCGGCACTACCCTGGTCCTGGTCACCCATGACGAACGCCTGGCCCGCCGTTGCCATCGGCAGATCCGCCTGGAGGCGGGCCATATGGTCAGCCCGATGGAGCCCTAGATGGCACACCTGTCCCTGTTTCGCCTGTTCGCCCTGGCCGTGCGCCAGTTGCTTCGCGATACCCGTGCCGGCGAGCTGCGGGTGCTGTTCTTCGGCCTGCTGATCGCCGTGGCGGCAAGCACCGCCATCGGCTACTTCGGTGCGCGCCTGAACGGCGCCATGCTCCTGCGCGCCACCGAGTTCCTCGGCGCCGACCTGGTCCTGCAGGGCAGTTCCCCGGCCAGTGCCGGGCAGATCGAGCGCGGTACCCGCCTTGGCCTGGCCCACGCGACCGTGGTCGAATTCTCCAGCGTGATCGCCACCGATAACGGCATCCAGCTCTCCAGTGTCAAAGCGGCCAACGAGGCCTATCCGCTGCGCGGCGAACTGCGCAGCGCGCCAGAGCCCTTTGGCACGGAAACCGCGGGTGGCGGCCCGGCGCCGGGCGAAGCCTGGGTCGAACCGCGCCTGCTGGCCGCGCTCGACCTGAAGATCGGCGACAGCATCGACGTCGGCATGAAGACCCTACGCCTGAGCCGGGTGCTGACCTACGAGCCGGACCGCGCCGGCAATTTCTACAGCCTCACCCCGCGGGTGATGATCAACCTCGCCGACCTCGACGCCACCGGCGTGGTCCAGCCCGGCAGCCGGGTGACCTACCGCGAGCTGTGGCGCGGCGACGCCCTGGTGCTGGCCGACTATCGCCAGTTCCTCGACGGCAACCTCGCGCCCAACCAGCGCATCCGTGATGCCCGCGACGGCAACCAGCAGATCGGCGGCGCCCTGGGCAAGGCCGAGCGCTACCTCAACATGGCCAGCCTGGTAGCGGTGCTGCTGGCCGGCGTAGCAGTGGCATTGTCGGCAAGCCGCTTTGCCGTGCGCCGCTTCGACGCCAGCGCCCTGCTGCGCTGCCTGGGCCTGTCACGGCGCCAGGCGCTGACCCTGTTCTGCCTGCAACTGGCGATTCTCGGCAGCCTTGCCGCACTGGCCGGCGCCCTGCTGGGCTGGCTGGCGCAATTGGGCCTGTTCGCCCTGCTCGACGGCCTGCTGCCGGCGGACATTCCCGAGGGTGGCGTGGTCCCGGCGCTGGCCGGCATCGCCACCGGCCTGGTAGCCCTGGCCGGTTTCGCCCTGCCACCGCTGGCTGCGCTGGGTCGGGTACCGCCCCTGCGGGTGCTGCGCCGCGACCTGCTGCCGGTGCCGCCCAGCAGTTGGCTGGTGTACGGCGCGGCAATCCTGGCCCTCGGCCTGATCATGTGGCGCCTGAGCCTCGACCTGCTGCTGACCTTCGCCCTGCTCGGCGGCGGCCTGATCGCCGCGCTGCTGCTGGGCGGCCTGCTGCTGCTCGGCCTGCGCAGCCTGCGGCGTATGCTGGCCGGGGCACCACTGGCATGGCGCCTGGGCCTTGGCCAACTGTTGCGCCATCCGCTGGCCGCCGCCGGGCAGTCCCTGGCCTTTGGCCTGATCCTCCTGGCGATGGGCCTGATCACCCTGTTGCGCGTCGAGTTGCTGGATACCTGGCACAACCAGCTGCCGGCCGATGCGCCCAACTATTTCGCGCTGAACATCCTCGAAGACGACAAGGCTGCCTTCAGCAAGGAACTGGCCGGCTTCTCCAGCCATGCCGCGCCGCTGTATCCGGTAGTGCCGGGGCGCCTGACCCAGATCAACGGCGAAGCGGTGCAGCAGATCGTCAGCAAGGACTCCGCCGGCGACCGCGCCGTGCAACGCGACCTCAGCCTGACCTGGGCCGCCGAACTGCCGGACGACAACACCCTCAGCGCCGGCCAGTGGTGGCAAGGCCAGCCGCAAGCGGACGTCGTTCCCGGGGTCTCGGTGGAAGCCAAACTGGCGGAAAGCCTCAAGCTCAAGCTGGGCGACCGCCTGACCTTCGTCATCGGCGGGGAAACACGCGAGGCCGTGGTCAGCAGCCTGCGCGAGGTGAACTGGGATACCTTCCGGCCCAACTTCTACATGATCTTCCAGCCCGGCACCCTGCAGGGCTTGCCGGCCACCTGGCTGACCAGCTTCTACCTGGCGCCGGGCAACGACCAGCAGATCGTCGCACTGTCGCGGGCCTTCCCGGCAGCGACCATCCTTCCGGTGGACGCCCTCCTCGAACAGCTGCGCAGCATCCTCGCCCAGGTCACCCTGGCGGTGCAGTACGTGCTGCTGTTCGTCCTGGCGGCAGGGCTAGCGGTACTGTTCGCCGGCTTGCAGGCGACCCTCGACGAACGTATCCGCCAGGGCGCCCTGCTCCGCGCCCTGGGGGCCGGGCGGGCGTTGCTGGTCAAGGCGCGGCGCATCGAGTTCGGCCTGCTCGGCGCCGCCAGCGGCCTGCTCGCCGCCATCGGTTGCGAGATGATTACCTGGGTGCTTTACCGCTACGCCTTCGACCTGCAATGGAACCCGCATCCGTCGCTGCTGCTGTTGCCGCTGGTGGGTGCGCTGCTGGTGGGCGGGGCCGGCGTGGTCGGTACCCGCCGCGCCCTCAACGCCAGCCCGCTGACGGTGCTGCGCGAAGGCTGAACACGGCGAGCCGGCGATCTGTACCGCCGCCGGCTCGCCGGGTACTCTTCGCCCCTGACGTAACGCCCGCCCAGGAGACGGCATTGGCTACCAACATCATCACCCGCGAAGGTCACGAAGCGCTCAAGGCCGAGCTGGATCACCTGTGGCGCGTATACCGCCCGGAAATCACCCAGAAAGTCGCCTGGGCCGCCTCCCTGGGCGACCGCAGCGAAAACGCCGACTACCAGTACAACAAGAAGCTCCTGCGCGAGATCGACCGCCGCGTGCGTTACCTGCGCAAGCGCCTGGAAGACGTGAAGGTGGTGGACTACGGCCCCGAACAGGAAGGCCGGGTATTCTTCGGCGCCTGGGTGGAGATCGAGAACGAGGATGGCGAGGTGATGAAGTTCCGCATCGTCGGCTATGACGAGATCTACGGGCGCAACGACTACATCTCGGTGGACTCGCCCATGGCCCGGGCGCTGCTGAAGAAAGAGAAGGATGACGAGGTGGTGGTGCAGACGCCGGGGGGTGAGGCGGTGTGGTATGTGAACAGCATCAGTTATCCGCGGTGATCTTTCGGGCCTCATCGCCGGCAACGCCGGCTCCCACAGGTCGGCGGTGTCCACACAACCTGTGGGAGCCGGCGTTGCCGGCGATGAGGCCGGCGAAACCACCACAAATTTCAGCCCCGGGTAATCAACCCCTGCCGCGCAATCCGGGTCAACTGCCCGATCACCTCTGCCGCCCGCTCCTTGCTCGGCGCCTGGACCACGGCCAGGTCGAAGCGGTCATCGGCGAATTCCGTCAGCGACGTTTCCAGGTCGACGAACTGAATCAGCAAGGCCGTAGCGCGGCCCTTGCGGCGCGGCCAGCCATCGAGGAAGCGAACCAGGGTCGGTTGGTGCGGGCCACTCAGCAGCACCCGTGGGGTACGCGCTGACTGGCTGGAAGAAAGAGGGGTCAGGCAGACACTGGAACGTGGGCAACTCATGGAGTCATATTCTCCGCCTCGCAGATCCCGCTGGGCTGCGGTGGGAGGCATCACCGAACCAGCGTTTTAGCGGTATTCGGATCACCTTGGGGGCTCTCCCGCGCCCCGCAAGTAGCTGTTTAAATCGGCGCAGGTGGGCATCCTAGAGAAGCCGCCAGCGGACTGTCAACTCAAGCAATGACAAAGGGCCTGCATGGCAGGCCCTTTTCGTTGACTTCAGCTTTTTGCAATCGCCGCGTCCAGCGAGGCCCGGCCAGCCCCCTCGAACAGCACCGCAATCGCGCCGCCCAGCAGGGCCAGGGCGAATTCGTAGCCGTTGTTGGACATGAACAGCCCGTTGTTGATGTGCACCGACAGGATCGCCACCACCAGCAGACCGATCAGTGCCACCGCCGCCGGCCGTGCCAGCAAACCGATGACCAGCGCCAGGCCGCCGAAGAATTCCGCGCCACCGGAGAGCACCGCCATCGGCATCGCCGGCGTCAGGCCCAGGCTTTCCATGAACTGCGCAGTACCCGCCAGGCCGCCCCCGCCGAACAGGCCGAAGAGTTTCTGCGAGCCGTGGGCCATGAAGATGATGCCGACGATGATGCGCAGGATGGTCATGCCCCAGCCAGCGCGGGTGGTCATTACGGAGAGGATGGCGTTCATTGCGGTGTTCCTTAGCAAGGTGCGTTGTGTTTGGATGGCGCCATAATAATCATATTATTTAATATGAAAATCGCAATTAATCCATCATAAAGATCGAACAAATAGATTATTTGCGACCTTTCACCTTGTCGTTCCGGGAGGACTCCAGCGCCTCCCGCTCCCGGTCGAAGGCCAGGAAGTACTTGTTGACGCTATTAACATAGCTGACCGGCCCCATTCCCACCTGCTCCAGTGCAACCCGCTCGACCTGGAAGAACCATTGGTTCTGGTTCAGGCCGCGCCGCCGGGCCTCGGCGCGCATCGCCTGGACCCGCTCCGGCCCGAGGTTATAGGCGGCCAGGACGAAGGCCATGCGCTCGCGCTCGTTAAGCTGGTTGCTGGAGAAGAACTTGCGGCGGATCAGCGACATGTAGCGCGCACTGGCCTGGACATTGCCCTCCACGCTGCTGATATCGCTGACCCCCACGCGCTGCGCTGCGCTCGGGGTGATCTGCATCAGGCCGTGGGCACCGCCGGCACCACGAGCGCCGGGATTGAGCGAGGACTCCTTGAAGGCCACGGCGGCAAGGTTGAGCCAGTCGAGGTTCTGCGCCTCGGCGTGCTTTTGCAGCACCGGGCGCAATTTGTCGAGGCGCTGGCGATTGGCCTTGGCCAGCGGGTAATGCACCTTGTACAGGCGCCGGTAGATGCGCTCGAAGTTCACATCCTGGTCGGCCGGCGCGCGGTAGTCCTGGAGAAAACGGTCGACGCTGGCATGCAGCATCACCGCCTCGCGGCGCATGAACCAGTGGGTCGACTCCGGCGCGGCCAGGCTGATCCTGCTGTTGATCTGCAGCTTGGGCATGACCTTGCGCCAGCGCTCGGCGATAGGCTGCTCGACCACCGTCAGCGGCAGGATGCCACCCTGCACCATCTCCAGTACGTCCTCCGTCGCCAGGCTCGGGTCGATCCACTCGATCCTGATCGGCGCGTGCTTGCGCAAGGCCAGGCGCTGGTTGATCTCATGCAGGGTATCGCCGGCGGCACTGCCGGCCGGCAAGGCCAGGGTATGTCCGGATAGCTGCTCGATCCGGCTGTAGCTGCGCTCGCCCCTGCGCCCTACCAGCACCAGTGGCACCTGGGCCAGCACCGGGTCGCTGGCACTCACGCCCCGCGTGGAAACCGGATCGAGCAGTTCGCCCGGCGCTACCAGGTCGCCCTCGCCACGCTGCAAGGCAGGGACCAGTTGCTCCTTGGCCTTGGGGATCAGCTTCAGGCGAATTTCCTGGCCATCACGGGCGCGGGCGTTGAGGTAGTGCTCGAAAGCACGCAGGCGGTAGTACTCGATGCCGTACGGCTGGCCCTTGACCTCGCCGGAGCTGTTGCGGCTCTGGTTGACCAGCACCCGCAGTTCGCGGCTGGCGCGGATCTGCGCCAGGTCGCGATCCTTGTTGCCAGTGCCAACTACCTGGGGCGGACCGGCCACCCGCGCGCTTGCCGGCCCTGCAACGAGCAGCCCGGCGAACAGCAGGATCATCAGCAAAGCTCGGGACATCCGGACTCCAGGAACAGGCCGTGATGGCATGCGTGGCGGCACACTATGCAGCGGGCTCATTACAATTGACCGCAAATGACCACGACAACCTGTTGAAGTTCTTGTGTTTGTTGTTATTTTCGAGCCTTTCAGCGCGTATCAGCCGCGAAATTCGAGGTAGCACCATGCAACTCATCGACATCGGCGTCAATCTCACCAACGCCAGTTTTGCCGGGATTCACCAGGATGTACTGGAGCGCGCCGAGGCGGCCGGGGTGCGGCAGATGCTGCTGACCGGTACCAGCCTGGCCGGCAGCAGCGAGGCGCTGGAGCTGTGCCAGCGCCTCGACGCCAGCGGCCAGCGCCTGTTCTCCACCGCCGGCGTGCACCCGCACGACGCCAGCCAGTGGAACGCCGAAAGCCCGCGCCGGTTGCGCCAGTTGCTGGAGCAGCCACGGGTACAGGCGGTGGGTGAATGCGGGCTGGACTTCAATCGCGATTTCTCGCCTCGCCCGCAACAGGAAAAGGCCCTGGAAGATCAGCTGGCCCTGGCCGTGGAGTTGCAGATGCCGGTGTTCCTCCACGAGCGCGACGCCAGCGAGCGCCTGTTGCAGATCCTCAAGGACTACCGGGACCACCTGGTCGCCGCCGTGGTGCATTGTTTCACCGGCGAGCGCGAGGCGCTGTTCGCCTATCTGGACCTTGACCTGCACATCGGCATCACCGGCTGGATCTGCGACGAGCGCCGCGGCACCCACCTGCACGCCCTGGTCGGCAACATCCCCGAAGGCCGGCTGATGCTGGAAAGCGACGCGCCCTACCTGCTGCCGCGCAGCCTGCGACCAAAACCGAAGAACGGTCGCAACGAGCCGGCATACCTGCCGGAGGTACTGCGCGAAGTGGCGCGGCACCGCGGCGAGAGCGAAACCCGCCTGGCCGCCCATACAACCCTGTGTGCCCGACGCTTCTTCAACCTCCCGGAGCTGGCTTGACACATATCAAGATCTATTGCTGATTAGTCGCCCAGAATGCTGGCACCTTGCCAAAAAACTTTCCGCTCAAACGCTTAACTCAGAGAAGACCTACCATGGGTGCCTGGCTTAGCAACATCTCCCTGAAATACAAGTTCTGGGCTGTCAACGCGGTCGCCTTCGTCACCACCCTGTTCCTGGTGTTGTACGCGGTATTCCTCGAACAGCAGGCCCGGGTCGATGAAGCCCGCGACCGTGCGGTAGCCGAAGCCAGGTTGCTCGCCGCCTGGCCCGCCGGGCAGGCCCTGCCCCAGGCGCCGCATATCCTGGCCTTTGCCCCCGGCCAGACGCCCAGCTACCAGGGGCAGCCTGTCGCGGCCCTGGCCAACGCCAGCGGCTGGGTCAGCCTCGAACCCTACGCCGTGTTCGGCGAAGCGCCGCTGGCTGGGGCCCAGGTGATCAGCCGCGACGGCCAGCGGGTCGCCGTAATGGCACCGGCACCGAGCTTCATGCAAGTCTACAGCGACCGCTTCGGCAACTACGCGGTCTGCGTGTTGATCCTGATGCTGGCGATGCTCTGCGCCTCGCAGCTGCTGATCCGCTTCCTGCTGGCCCAGCTCAACACCCTCAAGGATGTGATCCTGCACGTCGAGAAAACCGGCGACCTGTCGGCGCGGGTGCCGCTGTCCTGCGGTGACGAAGTCGGCCAGATGGCCAGTGCCTTCAACGCCATGCAGACGACCTACCACCGCGTGGTCAATACGGTCGCGGTGACCGCCGCGCAATTGGACTCCGGCGCCGCGCGCCTGGCAGCGAGCATGAGCGACGTGCGCCACGGCATGCTCGGCCAGCAGAGCGAGACCGACCAGGCCGCCACGGCGATCAACGAGATGTCCGCCACCGTCTACCACATCGCCCAGCATGCCGGCGCCACCCGCGACCTGTCGCAGACCGCCGACACCCTCGCCGGCAGCGGCAAGGACGTGGTCAGCCGGGTCCAGACTTCCATTGCCGGGCTGTCCAGCGGCGTGCAGCAGACCGCCGAGATGATTCGTCAACTGGCCGAAGACAGCCAGAAGATCAATGGCGTGGTCAACGTGATCCACAGCATCGCCGAGCAAACCAACCTGCTCGCCCTTAACGCTGCCATCGAAGCGGCGCGGGCCGGCGACCTGGGGCGTGGTTTCGCCGTGGTCGCCGATGAAGTACGCAACCTGGCCAAGCGCGTGCAGTCGTCCACCGACGAGATCACCGAGATGGTATCGGCCCTGCAGGCCGGCACCCGCGACGCGGTGGAGTTCATGACCGAGAGTTCGTTCAAGGCCGACGACTGCGTCAAGCAGGCCCAGGAAGCCGGCGAGGCCCTGGCGGAAATCACCGCCGCGGTGGCGCAGATGCGCGAAAGCAATACGCAGATTGCCGTGGCGGCGGAGCAGCAAAGCCAGGTGGCGGAAGAGATGAACCGCGCGGTGGTGAGCATTCGCGATGTGACCGAGGATACGGTGCAGCAGACGGTGTCGTCGGCGACCACCAGCAGTGAGCTGGCGACCCTGGCCGGGGAGCTGAACAAGGTGATCGGGCAACTGAAACTGTAAGATCGCGGCCCTTGTGGGAGCGGGTTCACCCGCGATTGCGTCGGTGAATTCACTACCGCAATCGCGGGTGAACCCGCTCCCACAGGGGTCGCGTACACCAGCCTATCTCTTCTATAAATCCCCTCAATTGGCCCTGCCCACAACCCGCAACTACTCTTCTGACATGCCCCAGCGAAAAGTCAGAGGAGTCACCCCATGAACACCCACCTGCCGCACGACCTTATTGCCGCCCCGCTGTTCATCATTGGCGCGCTGCTGGTGCTCTCGGGGTTGTTCAGCCTGGATCCGGGGCAGATCGCCGTGGGTGCGATCTTCGTGATGGCGGGCGTTGGCCTTTACCGCAAAGGCCATTACCCCGAGGCTGGACAGTCCAAGCCGTTCAGCCACCGCCATCATTGAGCGTCAGGCGAACACCGTCACCGTCTGCCGGCTGAGCGCCAGCAACTCGCCCGCCGCGTTCCACATGGCCGCTGCGGTATGTCCGTAACCATCACGGGAATGCTCGACATCGGCGCAGTACTGGCACCAGTCCAGGGTACTCAGGCTGGCCACCGGCTGGACGAATTCGATGGTCCAGGTCAGGGTGCTGCCCGCCGCCGGCTTGTTCAGGTACGGCAGTGTCGCTGGCGGCCAGGCATCGCAAAGGGCCAGCAGGTGGGCCTCGGTCACCGGTTCCTCCACCGCGTCACGCAAGCGCACCCAGCCGCCCATCTGCCGCCCCGGCTTGTTGGTAAACGGCATGTTGCCGATTCCCCAGCGCATGGCCAGGAAGCGGATGTATTCCGGGGTCACACCTGGAATGTAGGGCATTTCCGGGCTGGACTCGGCCAGGCTCTTCATCTGCACTGCCGGCAGCGCCGGAATGTCGATCACCGAACTGCGCCCGGCGCCGAAGCTGCCCTGGACGATGGTCACCGTCTGGCCATTCTGGACCGCACGCCCCAACAGCGAACTGACCGCCTTGCCTTCGCGCAGCGGCTCCACCTCGAAGCTGATGGGTACATTGGGTTCGGCCGGACCGACGAAGGTGATCGCCAGGGAACGCACCGGACGCTCAGGCGAGACCCGGGCGTGCATGGCCTCGTACACCAGCGCCGCCATCAGGCCACCGAAACAGGCACGCCCCTGGGCCCACTCGGCGGGAATCACCACCGCTTGCGGACGCTGGCGGACGGCGGTGAGCAGTTGGGAAAAATTCATGCGGACCTCGTCCTGCGGAAAAGTCCTACGATCTTAAGAGCAGAACGGGACGCCGAGCAGGCCACATAACTGCCAAATCAGCGGCCTATCGCTCGTCGATATGCTTGAGCAGGCGCGCCACGGTCTTGTCGGCCTTGCGCTCGGCCTCCAGTCGTTGTTCCTGCCACTGCGCAACCAGGGGCGCCAGGTCGGCCTGCTTCTCGGCCTGGGTCAGCCACTGCAGGAGGTCGTGCCAATGGCCGAGGTCGTCCTGGGCGTTCTTGAGTTCGCTGCGCATCGCCTTGCCGATCCGGCTCAGCTTCGGATACGCCTCGGCGCCGTAGCGCGCACGCTTGATCAGCAGGCGCAGGCGATGCCGGTCATGGTCCGGCTCGTGCACGGCTTCGACGATTTTCTTCCATTGCTTGTCCAGGCGCTTCTCGATGCGCTTGCCAAGGTCCGGCACCAGTCTCTGCCGCTCGATCGCCCGCAGGAAACCGGGGAAAGCGTCGAGCACGGCCAGCAGCTTGTACATCTGCGGGCTGGCTGCCACCGAGGCGAACACCTCGCCCTCCCCGGCGAGCCGGCGCTGCGCAGCCGCACCCATGTAGAGCTGGAACAGCTGTTCGGCCAGCACCTCGCGGTCGCGCAGCGGCGTGGTCATATCGCCGATGGCCTTGGCCGCGTTTTCCAGATGATCGACCCCGGGCAGCCCGCGCAGGGGCCGCAGCAGGCTGCGCAAGCGCCGCACCGTGGTGCGCAGGTCATGGAGCGCCTCGCTGTCGGTATTCTCGGCAAGACGCGCCTGACACGCCATCAAGCGCACCTGCAAGCCCAGGACCTCGGCAACAACGTGATCGAACATCTTCGACATGACCTGCCTCACGACTCAGCGTCCTGCACGGGACTCACGAATATAGAAACGAGCCTTTTCCGCCTTTTTGGTGCACCCCTCGAAGGCTTCGAACTGTTGCTGGGTCTTGGCCCCGGTCAGCAGCGACAGGGCCTTGGAATAGCTGACGGTGCCGGCGAAGCCTTCGGCCTTGGCCAGGTCCAGTTCCTTCCAGGCGGCGTCGAGCTGGGAGCCGCAACTGTCGCGATAGGCCGTCTTGCCCGCGCAGCCAGCCAGGGCCAGAACGATCAGGGGCAGGGTTATCCAGGCTTTCATCGGGTGTTACCTCAAGGGAAATGATCAATCAGGTTGGCCTGTTCGACGGCTTTGCCACGGAAAAGTGCCATCACCAGCGTAGACCAGCGCTGCCGGTGATTGAAGCGAAGCGTTGAACAGGCGCATTGTTACCGTACATGACGGGGGACGCAGCATGAAGAAGCGCGTGGCATTGGTATTGGGCTCGGGCGGTGCCCGGGGGTATGCGCATATCGGCGTGATCGAAGAACTCGAACGGCGCGGCTACGAGATCGCCTGCATCGCCGGCTGCTCCATGGGCGCGGTGATCGGCGGGATCTACGCCGCCGGCAAGCTGGAGGAATACCGCAACTGGATCGAAAGCCTCGATTACCTGGATGTCCTGCGCCTGGTGGATGTGAGTTTCCGCCTTGGCGCGATCCGCGGGGAAAAGGTCTTCGGGCAGATCCGCAAGATCGTCGGCGAGATCAACATCGAGCAGTTGCGCATTCCCTACACGGCGGTGGCCACCGACCTCACCAACCAGCAGGAAATCTGGTTCCAGGAAGGCTGCCTGCACCAGGCCATGCGCGCCTCGGCGGCGATCCCCAGCCTGTTCACCCCGGTGGTCCAGGGCAACCGCACGCTGGTCGATGGCGGCATTCTCAATCCGCTGCCGATCATCCCGGTGGTGTCCAGCCATTGCGACCTGATCATCGCCGTCAACCTCAACGCCACCAACCAGAAGCAGTACACCTTGCCGGTGATAGAACGGCCGGCGGCGTTCAAGCTGCGTTTCGACAGCCTGATCAGCTCGCTGGGCTCGCACCTGCCGTTCCGGCGCAAGCAGGCGGAGGCGTTGCTGGGGCTGGAGAAGGAACTGGAACAGGAACTGGCAGCCGAGGCCGTGGAGGTGCCCAATCCGTGGCTGGCCGACGCTGCCAGCCACAGGGCCCAGCAACCTTCGGCGGCGCCGGAAAGCGACGGTGCGCCAAAGTCGGCGACCGGCTCGTTCATCGTCGACAACGTGGGGCCGGCGTCATTGCTGGACTTGATCAACCAGAGTTTCGAGGTGATGCAGACGTCGCTAGCGCAATACAAGATCGCCGGGTATCCGCCGGATGTGCTGGTCAACGTGCCGAAGCGGGTGTGCCGGTTCTTCGAGTTCTACAAGGCGCCGGAACTGATCGCCTTGGGCCGGGAGATTGCGCGGGATACGCTGGATAACCATGAGGCTGAAAAACGCTAAGTGCCTGAGCGACGCGGCCCCTGTGGGAGCGGGTTCACCCGCGATTGCGTCGGTGGGCTCACTACCGCCATCGCGGGTGAACCCGCTCCCACAGGGGCCGTGTAACGCTCTTGATCCTTGATCAGTCCTGCCCGATCAACCGATACCCCACCCCCGGCTCGGTGATGATGAACCTCGGCGCTGTCGGGTCGTCGCCGAGTTTCTGCCGCACATGCGCCACCACGATGCGCAGGTAGTGACTGTCCTCCACATGGGTCGGCCCCCAGATGTCCTTGAGCAACTGCTGCTGGGTGATCACCCGCCCCGGATGCCGCGCCAGTTGCGCCAGCAGCGCGTACTCCTTGCGGGTCAGCGCCACTTCCACGCCGTCCAGGGTCACCCGGCGGTAGGCCAGGTCCACCGTCAACGGCCCGAGGCTCAACGCGGCCTCTGGCGCAGTGGCGTGCGGCACCTGGCGCAACAACGCGCGCACCCGCGCCAGGAACTCCTGGATGCCGAACGGCTTGGTCACGTAGTCGTTGGCCCCGCCATCCAGCGCCTGGACCTTCTGCGCTTCGCTGGCGCGCACCGACAAGACCATCACCGGCACCGCGCTCCATTCGCGCAGCTCGCGCAGTACCTGCTGGCCATCCATGTCCGGCAGGCCCAGGTCGAGCACCATCAGGTCCGGCCGCGACAAGGCGGCATGGCGCAGGCCCTCGGCGCCGGTGCCCGCCTCCAGCACCTTGTAGCCCTGGGACGCCAGGCTGATGCGCAGGAACTTGCGGATCTGCGGCTCGTCGTCGATGACCAGCACGGTCGCGGTCTGGCTCATGGGGTTTCGCTGTCCAGTGGGGGTTGGGCCGGAAGCGGCAAGCATAGAGTGATGCAGGTGCCGCGGCCAGCCAGGCCGTCTTCGACGCGAATATGCCCGCCATGGGCACCAACCATGCCGCGACAGATCGCCAGGCCCAGCCCCGTGCCCTGCCCGCCGCGATCACCCCGGGCGGCGGTGTAGAACATATCGAAGATGCGCTCGCGGTCCGCCTCGGCGATGCCGGGCCCCTCGTCCGCCACGGCGAAGCACAGTTGCTCGTCCTCGACCGTCACGCGCAATTCCAGGTGCCCCTCGGCCGGCGAGAAGCGCGCTGCGTTCTCCAGCACGTTGATCAGCGCCTGTTCGATCAGCGCGGCATGCACATACAGCAGCGGCAATTCGGCGGGCACCTCGGTGCGCAACTGCAAGGGCGCCAGCACCACCCGCAAGCGGTTCAGCGCGCTGCCGACGATATCGGCCGGGGCCACCCAGTCCCGCGCCAGCTTGAGGCCGCCGTGGCCAAGGCGGGTCATGTCCAGCAGGTTCTGGATATAGCGGTCCAGGCGCTCGGCTTCATCGCGGGTGCCTTCCAACAGTTCACGGCGATCCTCGGCCGGGATCGCATCGCCCAGGGCCAACAGGCTGTCGATGCTGCCGCGCATGGCGGTGAGCGGGGTGCGCAGGTCGTGGGACACCGAGGCGAGCAAGGCGCTGCGCAATTGTTCGGTTTCGCCGTGCAGGCGCGCCGACTCCAATTGCTCGGCCAGTTTCGCCCGGGCCAGGGCCTGGGCCAGCGGCTGGCTCAGGGACTTGAGCAAACGCCGGCGCTGGGCCGGCAATTGCCCGTCGTCCCGGGCCCGCACGCCCAGCAAGGCCAGCGGGCCTTCATCCACCGACAACGGCCACCACCACCAGCGTCCGTTGGGCAGGGTGTCGCTGCCCTGCCCCGCTTCCTGCTCGTGTTGCCAGGCCCATTCGGCGGCAGCACGTTCGTTGTCGCTGAACTGCAGTTCACCACCAAAGGCCACCTGCAGGCGCCCTTCGGCATCGCGCTCAAGCAGACAAGCCTGCACCTGCGGCCAGTTTTCCAGATGCTGGCCGGCGGCGCTGAACACCGCCTGGCGGTCGGTGGCGGCGGTGAGCCGACGGGTCAGATCGAGCAGTTGCCCGGTCTGCTCCTGGGTCTCGCGCAAGGCCTTCAATTGCCGACGCTGCCGCGCGGCGAGATTGCCGGTAAGCACCGCCATCAACAGGAAGAACAGCGAGGTCAGCACATCCTCTTCACGCTGGATGGCGAAGGAGAAGTTCGGCGGAATGAACAGAAAGTCATAGGCGAGGAACGACAGCACCGCGCAGGCCAGCGCCGGGCCGATGCTGCTGCGCACCGCCACCAGCAGCACGGCGGCGAGGAACACCAGGGAGATGTTCGGCAAGTCCATGACCCGTGCTACGGCCCAGGCCAGGCCGCTGGCAAGCAAGGTCGCGGCCACGGCCAGCGCGTAGTGGCGCCAGGCCCAGTCAGCGGCACGCACCGCACGCACCGGCTCGGGCTGCTCGTCACGGTCGAGGACATTGATCTCCAGGCCATGGGATTCGCGCAGCAGGCGGGTGGCGACCCCGGCGCCGAACAGGCGCCGGCGCAGGCGATCGCGCGACTGCCCGACCAGCACCAGGCTGGCACGGCGCTCGGCAGCATGCTGGATCAGCGTGCGCGCCACTTCCCCGGCACGCAGCAGCACCACCTCGCCGCCCAGGCGCTCGGCCAGTTGCTGTGCCGCCTGCAGGCGCTGCCGGGCCGTCTCGTCGCGCAGCGTGCCGTTGTCCACATGCACCAGGCTCCACGGCAGATGGCGGCGCTGCGCCACGCGGCTGGCATGGCGCACCAGGCGTTCGGCCTGGGTATCGCCATCCACGCCGACCAGCAGGCGCCCGCGCAGGGCCGGGGCGTCCTGGCCGAGACGGCGATAGCCGTGGGCCAGGTCGGCATCCACCTGGGCCGCCGCCGTCTGCATCGCCAGCTCGCGCAGGGCGGTGAGGTTGGTCTGGGTGAAAAAGGCGTCGATCGCCGCCCGGGCCTGCTCCGGCACATAGACCTTGCCGTCGCGCAGGCGCTCCAGCAGCTCCCGCGGCGGCAAGTCGATCAGCACCAGTTCGAAGGCTTCCTGCAACACCCAGTCCGGCAGGGTCTCGCGTACCTGTACGCCGGTGATGCCGCGCACATGGTCGTTGAGGCTTTCCAGATGCTGGACGTTGACCGTGGTGTACACGTCGATCCCGGCCGCCAGCAGCTCCTGCACGTCCTGCCAGCGCTTGGCATGGCGGCTGCCGGGGGCATTGCTGTGGGCCAGTTCATCCACCAGCGCCAGCTCGGGCGCAGCCTTGAGCAGGCCATCCAGGTCCATTTCCTCGAGCGTCACGCCACGGTACTCCGAGCGCAACAACGGCTGCTGGGCGATACCCCCGAGCAACGCCTCGGTCTCGCTGCGCCCATGGGTTTCCACCACCCCGGCCAGCACCCGCACGCCGTGGCGCAGACGGGCGTGGGCGGCCTGGAGCATGGCGTAGGTCTTGCCCACGCCCGGCGCCGCCCCGAGAAACACCTTGAGCCGGCCGCGCCCCTGGCGCGGCAGCTCGGCCAACAACGCATCGGCGCGCTGGGAATCACTCATGGTCGGATCAGGTCCTTATTTCGGCAGTGGCGCAAGGCGGTCGAGGGCGGCGTTCAGGGCGAGGATATTCACCACTGGCGGGCCGACCAGAGGTTGCAGGGTGGCTTGCTCCACCAGTCCTTGCAATGCCTGTTGCGGGATTTGTCGGGCCGCTGCCACGCGGGCCAGTTGATAGGCCACCGCCTCGGGCGGCAGATGCGGGTCGAGGCCGCTGCCGGACGTGGTCAGCAGGGCCTGCGGCACCGGCCCCTGCGCCGCGCTGAACAGCATGCCGGCGCTGTCGCCGATACGCTTGGCCAGGGCCGGGTTGCTCGGCGCCAGGTTGCTCGCGCCGCTGGACACGGTGGCGTAGTCCGCCGCCGACGGCCGCGCCTGGAACCAGGCCTCGCCGCTGAACGGCTGGGCCAGCAGGCGCGAACCGCGCACCTGGCCCTGGTCGTCGCGCAGCAGGCTGCCATTGGCCTGTTCGGGGAAGGCCACCTGGGCGATGCCGGTGACCGCCAGCGGATAGACCACGCCGGTCACCAGGGTCATCAGCAACAGCAGGCCCAGGGCCGGGCGAAGATGGGTCGTCATGTTCATGTCCTCGAATTCACACCAGTTGCAGGGCGTTGAGCAGCAGGTCGATCAGCTTGATCCCGGCGAAGGGCACCAGCAGCCCGCCCAGCCCGTAGATCAGCAGGTTGCGGCGCAGCAGGTGGGCGGCGCTGGCGGCCTTGACCCGTACCCCGCGCAGCGCCAGGGGAATCAGCACGACGATGATCAGCGCGTTGAACACGATCGCCGAGACAATGGCGCTCTGCGGGCTGGCCAGTTGCATCAGGTTGAGCACGCCAAGCTGCGGATAGATCGCGGCGAACAGCGCCGGCAGGATGGCGAAATACTTGGCCACGTCGTTGGCGATGGAAAAGGTGGTCAGCGCACCGCGGGTCACCAGCAGTTCCTTGCCCACCTGCACCACGTCCAGCAGCTTGGTCGGGTCGCTGTCGAGGTCGACCATGTTGGCCGCCTCGCGGGCCGCCTGGGTGCCGTCGTTCATGGCCATGCCGACGTCCGCCTGGGCCAGGGCCGGAGCGTCGTTGGCACCGTCCCCGCACATGGCGACCAGGCGGCCTTCGTCCTGTTCCTGGCGGATCCGCGCCAGCTTCTTCTCTGGCGTGGCTTCGGCAAGCACATCATCCACACCGGCCTCGGCAGCGATGGCGGCGGCGGTCAGCGGGTTGTCGCCTGTGACCATCACGGTGCGGATGCCCAGCTTGCGCAGTTCGGCGAAGCGCTCGCGGATCCCCGGCTTGACCACGTCCTTGAGATGGATCACACCGAGCAGGCGCTTGTCCACGCAGACCAGCAACGGCGTGCCGCCGCTCTGGGCGATCTTGTCCACTTCCCGGGCCAGGGCCGGCGGCAGGTCGAGGCGCTGCATGCCGACGAAGGCCAGCACCGAATCCACCGCACCCTTGCGGTAACGACGAGGCCCGAGGTCGATACCCGAGAGGCGGGTTTCGGCACTGAAGGCCACTGGCTGGAACTGCCCGGCGACCGGCTCGACGAAGTCATGCAACTGGCGCAGGTATTCGACGATGGACTTGCCTTCGGCGGTGTCGTCGGCCAGTGAAGCGTACAAGGCGCCCTCGCCCAGCTCCTTGGCGGTAATGCCCGGTGCGGCGAACACCGCGCTGCAACGGCGGTTGCCGAAGGTGATGGTGCCGGTCTTGTCGAGCATCAGCACGTGCACATCGCCCGCCGCTTCCACGGCGCGGCCGGAACGAGCGATCACGTTGAGGCGCACCAGGCGGTCCATGCCGGCGATGCCGATGGCCGAGAGCAGGCCGCCGATGGTGGTGGGGATCAGCGTCACCAGCAGCGCCACGAGGAACACCGTAGGGATTGCACCACCCGCGAAATGGGCGAACGGCTGCAGGGTCACCACCACGATCAGGAAGATCAGGGTCAGGCCGATCAGCAGGATATCCAGGGCGATCTCGTTGGGGGTTTTCTGGCGCTTGGCGCCTTCCACCAGGGCGATCATGCGGTCCAGGGTGGATTCGCCGGGGTTGCTGCTGATGCGTACCAGCAGCCAGTCGGAGACCAGCCGCGTGCTGCCGGTCACCGCCGAGCGATCGCCACCGGACTCGCGGATCACCGGCGCGGATTCACCGGTAATCGCCGCCTCGTTGACCGCGGCGATACCTTCGATCACCTCGCCATCGCCGGGGATCATCTCGCCGGCTTCGACCCGCACCACATCGCCCTTGCGCAGGGCGGTAGCGGCAACCACTTCGAAGCTGCCCGCCGCCGTGCGCCGGCGTGCGCTCAGGCCTTGACTGCCGGCCTTGAGGCTATCGGCACGGGCCTTGCCACGGCCCTCGGCCAGGGCTTCGGCGAAGTTGGCGAAGAGCACGGTGAACCACAGCCACAGGGCGATCTGCAGCGCCACGCCGGTCGGCACCTGGTTATCGGGCAGCAGGCACAGCAGCGTGGTGAAGATCGCGGTCAGTTCCACCACCAGCATCACCGGGGCGCGCTTGAGCTGACGCGGATCGAGCTTGACGAACGCCTGCACCAGCGCCGGCCGCCACAGGGCGGCGAAGGACGTTTGTGCGGTGCTGGCTGGTGCCGTTTTCACATCGCGAAGCGGCATGTTCATGGGGTGACTCCTTGCAAGGCCAGGCTCAGGTGTTCGGCGATCGGGCCCAGGGCCAGCGCCGGGAGGAAGGTCAGGCCACCGACCAGCAGGATGGTGACCACCAGCAGGGTGACGAACAGCGGACCGTGGGTGGGGAAGCTGGCTTGCCCTACCGGTGCGGTCTTCTTCAGCGCCAGGCTGCCGGCCAGGGCAAGGACCGGGAGGATGTAGCCGAAGCGCCCGATCAACATGCCAAGGCCGATCATCAGGTTATGGAAGGTGGTGTTGGCGCCCAGGCCGGCGAAGGCCGAACCGTTGTTGGCGCTGGCCGAGGTGTAGGCATAGAGCAACTGGCTGAACCCATGGGCGCCGGGGTTGCTGATACTCGCGGCCGGCCCGGGCAACGCGGTGGCCAGGGCGCCGAGGATCAGCACGCCGACCGGCATCACCAGCAGGGTTGCCACCAGCAGTTGCACCTCCCGCGCCTGGAGCTTCTTGCCGAGGTATTCGGGGGTGCGGCCGATCATCAGGCCGGCGAGGAACACCGCGATCAGCACGTTCAGCAGCATGCCGTAGAGCCCGGCACCGACGCCGCCGAAAATCACCTCGCCGACCATCATGTTGACCAGCGCGACCATGCCGGTCAGCGGGTTGAGGCTGTCGTGCATGGCATTGACCGAGCCGTTGGACGCGGCGGTGGTGGTCACCGTCCAGAGCACGCTGCCGGTGGTGCCAAAACGGCTTTCCTTGCCTTCCAGTGGCGCGCTTTGCTCGACCTGCGGATTGCTCAGCGCCGGGTTGGGCTGGTACTCGGCCCACAGCGCAGTGGCGCCGCCGACCAGGAACAGGGCGAGCATGCCGGCGATGATCGCCCGGCTTTGGCGCATGTCCTTGACGTAATGGCCGAAGGTGAAGACCAGGGCCACCGGGATCAGGATGATCGACACCACTTCGAACAGGTTCGACCAGGCCGTCGGGTTCTCGAACGGATGGGCCGAGTTGACGCCGAAGAAACCGCCGCCGTTGGTGCCCAGTTGCTTGATGGCGATCTGGCTGGCGGCCGGGCCGAGGGGAATGACCTGGTCGGCGCCTTGCAGGGTGACGGCATGCACGTAATCGCTGAAGGTCTGCGGCACGCCCTGCCACACCAGGATCAGCGCCAGCACCAGGCACAGCGGCAGCAGGCCATAGAGGGTGGCGCGGGTCATGTCCACCCAGAAGTTGCCCAGGGTGCCGGCGCTGCGCCGGGCGATACCGCGGCACAGCGCGACCAGCACGGCCAGGCCGGTGGCGGCGCTGACGAAGTTCTGCACGGTCAGGCCGAGCATCTGGCTCAGGTAACTGAGCGAGGCTTCGCCGCTATAGGACTGCCAGTTGGTGTTGGTCATGAAGCTGACCGCGGTATTGAACGCCAGCGACCATTCCTGGCCGGGCAGGTGTTGCGGGTTCAGCGGCAGGTAGGCCTGCAGGCGCAGCACGGCGAAGAGCAACAGGAAGCCGGCCAGGTTGAAGACCAGCAAGGCCAGGGCGTACTGCTTCCAGTTCTGTTCCTGCCGGGCATCGACCCCGGCGATCCGGTAACAGCCTCGCTCTACCGGGCCGAGCACCGGGCTCAGCCAGGTGCGCTGGCCCTCCATCACCTTGTAGTAGAAACGCCCGAGCCAGGGTGCCGGCAGCAGCACCAGGGCGAAGAAGGCCAGGAGCAATGCGTAATCGTAACTGTGCATGGCCGCTCCCTAGCCGCGGTCGGCGCGCAGCAGCGCGACCATCAGGTACACCAACAACGCCACTGCCAGCAGCAGTGACACCCCGTCCAGAATGCTCATGAGAAATCTCCGTTCGGCGGCGGCTGCCGCGTAGGGAAATTCTCTGGCGCAGGGGCGTAAAGGGACGAGACGGGTGTAGGGGGCAGTGCATAAAGATTTCGTAAAAAAGTTCGGTTTACGCGGACCCTGTGGGAGCGGGTTCACCCGCGATTGCGGTAGTGGACTCACTGACGTAATCGCGGGTGAACCCGCTCCCACAGGGTCTGCATATCCATCAAAAGCCCTGGAGCTGACTTGCCCTTGCTTGCACCAGACACATACCAACCCAGCCTAGATTGCATAGAACGAATCGATATCGGTTATAAGCTAATTCGATACAAATATATTTGGGCATAAAAACATCCGTTATGCTGCGCCCGCCCCGTCGATCTAGAGCGTGTCAGGTAACGTATGGATGTTGGTTCGTTTGGTTTCACCATTGCAGGTCTGGTTGTAGGTTTCATCGTCGGCATGACCGGCGTCGGCGGCGGTTCGCTGATGACCCCGATCCTCCTCTGGTTCGGCATCAACCCTGCTACGGCGGTCGGCACCGACCTGCTCTACGCCGCCATCACCAAGGCCAGTGGCGTCTGGGTCCATGGCAAGCAGAAAAACATCGACTGGGCCATCACCGGCTGGCTGGCCCTGGGCAGCGTGCCTGCGGCAGCGGCGACCCTGTGGTTCCTCAGCACCTTGAACACCGACACCGCCGCGCTCAACGCCATCATCAAGCAGGGCCTGGCGGTGGTGCTGATCCTCACGGCGCTGGCGATCCTCTTCAAATCCCGGCTCCAGGCCTTTGCCAACAAGCATGCCGGCGACCGCTATCACCTGAGCGGGCGCAGCCTCAACACCCTGACCGTGATCACGGGTGTAGTGCTGGGCGTGATGGTGTCGCTGACCTCCATCGGCGCCGGCGCCCTGGGGACGGTGGCGCTGTTCCTGCTGTACCCGTTCCTGGTCACCCGTCGCCTGGTCGGCACCGAGATCGCCCACGCCGTACCGCTGACCCTGGTCGCCGGGTTGGGGCATGCGAGCATGGGCAACATGGACTGGTCGCTGCTGGGGTATCTGCTGCTGGGGTCGCTGCCGGGGATCTATATCGGCAGCCATCTGACCGGGAAGATTTCGGACTCGGTGTTGCGACCGTGCCTGGCGGGGATGTTGTTCTTGATTGGTTACAAGTTGGCGTTCTGATCGACACGCCAGTGGAGCACACGTAAATCCAATGCGCGACGCGGACCCTGTAGGAGCTGGCTTGCCAGCTCCTACAGGGTCCGCGTCATGCTATGGAAATGGTCTCCGTGCGAGCGGAGGAGCTTGGGGCTTTTCAAGGATCAGATCGGCGCCCGAACTGCTTTTGCACAACCTTAACCATCCGGGAACCTCCGATTGATCGTTGTACCTGCACCGCTCACGCGCCATCAGCCGTAACCTTTCTCTTTACCAACGAAGGGCCCGGGATTCTGCTGGGCAATCTCCAAGCTACACGGGTGACTGCACAATCAGTAGAAGATGCCCAAGAGCTGGCCATGGTCTACGAATTGACGCGAGTCGCATAGAACTTGCTCCAGAAGCAAGGATCGCGTGCAGCTTTCCTGGCGTATAAGGGATCGGAGCAGTATGCATCTCTTAAACGTAGTGACCCCAGCGCTCGCCTTTCCGCCTCTTGCAAGCTTATGACCCCAGCTTCCCAGAACTGGCTCCAATAGCTGTCTGCCTTCAGAATTGCAGAAGGTTCTTGCTTGGAAGTCGTAATGGGCATGGGCCACCTCCGGCACAACGTTTTCTAGGGATACGATTACGGTTTCAATCATGCGCTGGATATTGACGGGCGTCTTTCCCCTGACCCAGGTCAGAGGAGGAACGCCTAAGCTCTCGTTGCCGCTGATCTGATCAGGATGGGGAGCTATATGATCTGTGCTGCCGTGCTTGATTGCCGAGCATAGCATGCTGTCAAGTCGTCGACGCAGCGCCAGGTCGGACAGTCCGCCAGGATCGCCGACAAAGGTGCGGCGCGTATTGAACGCAAAGGTAGCTACGCCCGCATAGATAGCAGATCCACCGAGGCCTGGGCTGCTTTCCGAAACATCAAGCCAGGTCTCCATGGCATTCATATAGACGTTAAAAAATATGTCTCGTTGAGAAGTCGTGTAAGCAAAGTCAAATCGGTGGGTATCTGGTCTGTCGTCAAGATCATAGATACCCTCGAGGGTTGACCCTGGCATGAAGCGCTCCATGATCACCTTGATGTTCGTATCCTCTGATCTGGGATTGAAGAACAAGCCGTCATCCTTCGCCAGCGCCAGAAGCCACTCGACTGCAAACGTATCGTCTTCACTATCAATCATCTCCAACACGCTTGCCCGACCAGGGTAGTTTGTCGCCCCCGACATGTCGGGGATCGGGAGAGATGCGAGTGATCACGGCGAGTGCCACGAACAGCGCCTTGTTTCCGACTGTCATGTATCTGCGTCCTTCATTTCCTAGGGACGCAAATGCTTGCTGGATGTAGTGGGTAAGTCAGCCGGATGACTCCGACTGTCAGGTGAGAAGTCTCTGAGCAAGTAGTGAGTGACGAGGCCATCAAGTGAGATGGCCTCGAAAGGCTCAAGCCTCTTCCTGCTTCCGCTCTGCCGTCTTGAGCAACGACTCCACCAACGCCTGGCAGATCTCCAGCGAATGCTGGGTCGCCCAGGCCAGACTCTGCATCGGCTTGCTCGCCGATTCGCAGACCTGGTAGTTGGTTTCATAGGCCGAGGACAGGGACATGGTCAGGTGCACGAGGACATCTTCCATGCTGGCGCCTTCGCAGACGCTGAACAGCGGCGGATGGGTGCCGTTGCAGGTGGCGAAGTGAGTGTGGGCGGTGCGGGGTGGATCGGGGACGGCTTTTTTCATTGGCGATGATCCTAAAGTTCGGCGGAACCGCCAGCATCGTGACCAAACGATGGGTGGCGACTGTGTGCAGGTTGGTCAACCGGGGAACTTAGGAAAACCCGGCGCGCACAAGGGCGCCCCGCACACAGCCGCCATAACGAACGGAACAGCAGCCGCGCTTCATAAGTTACCAAGCAGGTGACCAAACCTGATCGCCAAGCAGCAGCGACCGGCGAAGACTAGGCAGCCATTTCCAGGAGTGCAACGTCAAACGAGGCGCGGAAGTATGATTGGGAAATTGCCTACAGAAAAGTCGGAAATCGAGGGAATTCGTAGCGATATGCAACACCTATACAGGCCTCACGAGCACCGCTAACCCTGTGGGAGCGGGTTCACCCGCGATTACTATGGTGACTTCACTACCGCAATCGCGGGTAAACCCGCTCCCACAGGGTCCGTGTTGCCAACTACAAATACTTCAACCAAGCAATATCCCGCCGCCGCGCCTTCAACCGGGCAAACCAGCGCACCGGCAGATACAACCCCAGCGCCAGCAGCACCGCCCCGAGCCACACCGCTGCGACGGAATCGAAGCCGAAATACGGCCCCTGGTTGGTCCCGAACACGCCCACAGTCAGCACATACAGCACCTTCAACACATACAGGTGCAACAGATAGAAGAACATCGGCGCCGCCCCGAACACCGCCAGCCAGCCCACCGCCCGGCCCTCGTTGCGCCGCTCGAAAGCCACCAGCAGCAACAGCCCGATCCCCAGGGTCAAGGCCAGGAACAGCAACGACGGCGGGTACTTGGTGATGTTGAAGAAGCTCATCAGCGTCTGCACCGTCGTCTCGCCGACAGCCCAGGGTTTCTCGCCGTAGCCATTGAGTAGGCGCAGCACGAAGAACAGGCCCAACGCCGATCCCGCCGTCACCAGCAACCCCCGGCGCCGGTGCCCGGCATCGCTGCCCCTGCCGAACCACGGCCCCATGGCATACCCCAGCGCGATCACGCCAATCCAAGGCAGGACCGGATACGAAGTACGCAAGCGCAACCCCTCGGATACCTCGATCCAGCCCCGGTCATGCAGCACCGCCCAAGGCACATGCATCGCCGACCCGACCGGGAAATGCACGCCATCGAGCAGGTTATGCCCCGCCACCAGCACCACACCCAACCCGATCAGCAGCGCCCGCGGCAGCCAGATCAACGCGCTGAGGGCCAGCATGCTCAGGCCGATGGCCCAGATCACCTGGAGGTAGATGACGCTCGGCGGCAACTGGAAGGTCCAGGCGAAGTTGACCAGGGTGAACTCCAGCACCACCAAGAACAGCCCGCGTTTGAACAGGAAGCTGGACACCGCCGCCTTGCCCTGCTGTTTTTCGCCGTAGAGAAACGCCGACAGGCCGGTCAGCAGAATGAACACCGGCGCACACAGGTGCGCCAGGGTGCGGCTGAAGAATAGCGCCGGGTCGGTCTGGCTCACGTCCATTGGATCGCTGACCTGCAGGTGCAGGTAGAAGGTCTCGCGCACGTGATCCAGCAGCATGAAGAGAATGACCAGGCCGCGCAGGGCGTCGATCGAGTGGAGACGGGTTGAAGGTGTGGCAGACATGCGTAATCGATACTCGTTGACGGATGCAATGTTATTACATGATGGCACGTCGCCCTCCGGTTTCGCCAGCCGCAACGTCAGCGCAAACTCACCCACGCCAATACCGCCAGCCAGATCACCGCGATGCCATAGTTGAGGCGCTGGTACAGGCCAAAGCCATACCCGCTCTCCATCGCTGCGGCCATCAGCCCGACAGTGACCAGAGCCATCACGGTGCACAGCAACGAGAAGCGGGAAAAACCCGGCGAACCAAGCAAGCGCCTGCCCAGGAAAATCCACAACGCACTGGCCAAGGTCAGAGAGAGGAACATCACCAGCCCGGACAGGTTATGCATGCGCTGGGAGAACGAAGGCTCGGCCGGCACACAGCCTTGATCGCAGGGGAAATAGCCGGCACTCATGCTGGCCAGGCCATGGACCACAACCAGCAGCGCTGCGATCCAGGCCAGCCGTGAATACTGAAAGCGCCGGAACAGTCCGGCACCGCATAGCACGAACAACACCCCCAGCGGCAGGTTGTTCACCCAGGGCGAAACATCATGAGTCGGCGCACCCACCGCCCCCAACTGACTCATGGCCAGATCGACATGGCTGTAGCCCGGAAACTGGCTGGCAGTCAGCAGCACTCCGAAAAACAGCCAGAACGGAATCAGCAACCCGGCCCCCAGCAACACCCGATCGATCGTCCTCATGTGTCTCGTCACTCCGTTGTTGTTCGATCCGACATGCTAGTAACCGGCGTCCCGCAAGGGTTACCGATTTTTTTGCAAGGCAGCTTGCCACTGCGTCATCCTGTCGCCCCTTTTGTGGCAAGGATTGCTCCACGTGACACGACGTCTCCCCGGCACCACTGCTCTACTCGCCCTCGAGGCCGCCGCCCGGCACCAGAGTTTCGCCCGCGCGGCGCAGGAACTGGCGCTGACCGAAGGTGCCATCAGCCGACAGATCGCCAAGCTGGAAAGCCAGCTCGGCGTGCGCCTGTTCCATCGTGTCGGCAACCGGGTCGAACTGAGCGAACCCGGTGCGCGCTACGCCGCCGACATGCGCGAGGCCCTCAACCTGATCGAGCGCAAGACCCGCCAGCTGATCGCCGAAGCGCGCAACGACGCCACCCTGGAAATCGGCGTGATCCCGACCTTCGCCAGCCGCTGGCTGATCCCGCGGATGGGGCGTTTCCAGCAGCGCTATCCACAGATCCGCGTCAACCTGCGCGAACGCACCGAACCCTTCGCCCTGGCCGACAGCGAGCTGCAGGCGGCGATCAATATCGAGCACCCGACATGGAGCGGCCTGCGCGTGCAGCCGTTGCTCCAGGCGCCGCTGCTGGCGGTCTGTCACCCCGATCTGGCCGCACGGACACCGGGCGAAGTGCCGCTGCTGCACAAGCACGAGAGTGGCGAGCAATGGAGCGAGTACGCGCGGCAGAGCGGTATCGACCTGCCGAACATCGACGGCGGCCCGCGCTACGACCGCTTCTCCCTGCTGATCGACGCGGCCCGCGCCGGCATGGGCATGGCGCTGGTGCCGCGGCTCTATGTCGAGGACGACCTGCGCGACGGCCGCCTCGCCGCGCCATGGCCGCAAGGGGCGCCGCTGAGCGAACGGTATGTGCTGGTCAGCCGGCCGGGGGAGACATCGGCGGCGCTGGAGAACTTCCGCGAGTGGCTGTTCGACGAAATCAGCGATCGCTAGCGGTCCGGGCGCTGCCACCCGGATCGCTGCGCTGGCACGTGCCTACCAGGTACCGGTGATCCCATAGTGACCATTGGCGATATCGACCACGAAGGGACGATTCGGCGCCTGCGGGAAGAACAGGTGCAGGTTCGGCACATCGAAATGCACGTCGCGGAAGACGCCCGCCAGATGCCGGGTATTGTCGACGGGCGTCTCGAGGTCGTCTTCGAACTTGTCGGTGATGAAGGCGTCGATGAACTTGACGGGAAAATCCCGATACAGGTCATCGGCAGTGATGGCGGCCTTGAAGATGCCCTCGGCCCTGGCCCGAAGGGTGCGGCGCTGTGCCGGCACCCGGTGCGGATCGATACGCAGCACATCCGTCCTGCCGATCCGCTTGTGTTCGGGGACGCTGGCAACGTCTACACCTGACTGCCGTGCAAGGAATTCGAGGTGCATGGGCCTGGCTCCTGGTTGCAGGGCGCCCCGTCTATGACCCGCAGATTTTCCCCACACCTGACAGAAATATCAGGTAGGGCCTGGTCCAGCGGTTGCCATTACCCCGCCAACAACGCTACTGTCAGGGCCATGAACGCCTTCCACAGCACCTCGACCACCACCACGACCACCGCCACCGGCGGGGGCTGCGGGTGTCGCTGAGCTGCTGAAGCCAGACCCGAAAGGCCCCGCCAGCGATGGACGGGGCCTTTTTCGTTGGGGCGCCGTGTCGCTGGCACATCACAAGGAGCGACACCCATGCACGCACTCTTGATTCTCGATCTGCAGGTCGGCCTGTTCCACGGCGCGGAAAAGCCGTGGCGTGGCGAGGCCATGCTGGAGGCGGTGAATACACTGCTGGACAAGGCCCATGCCGTCGGAGCGCCGGTGTTCCTGGCGCGGCATGTGGGGCCGGAGGGCTCGCCGCTGACGCCGGATGCGCCGCTGACCCGGTTGATTGCGGAGCTGCAGCTGAATGGTAGCGAACGGGTATTCGAGAAGCGGCGGCCGAATGCCTTTGTCGGTACCGGGTTGGTGGAAGCCCTCAGGGAATATGGCGTCACGGGCGTGGTGATCGCCGGGATGAAGACGCAGTACTGCGTGGACAGCACCTGCCGTGCGGCGGGAGACCTGGGGTTCCCGGCAGTGCTGGTGGCGGATGGGCATAGCTGTTCGGATACGCCGGGGTTGAGCGCCGAGGCGATCGTGGCGCATCACAACGGGACGTTGGCGGGGGCGTTTTGTCGGGTGATGAACGCTCAGGAGATCGAGTTCTGATCTGACCTTGCCGTGCAGCTGATGGCCTCATCGCAGGAAAGCCCCACGCGCCGCGAACCTGTGGGAGCTGGCTTGCCAGCGATAGGGCCATCAGCAGCAATGAAGATCCTGAATTACAAACCCTGCTCCAGCGCCAGCAGATCAGCCAGCGGCTGCGCCCGGCGAATCAGCTTCACCTCGGCGCCATCCAGCAGCACCTCGGCCAGCAGCGGCCGGCTGTTGTAGTTGGACGACATCGACGCGCCATAGGCCCCGGTGTCATGCATCACCAGCAGATCACCCACCTGCGGCTGCGGCAGCAGGCGCGGGACCAGGCCCTGGTCGTCCTGGGTGAAGACATCGCCGGATTCGCACAACGGCCCACCCACCACGCATTCCACTTCGGCACGGCCCGCGGCGTCCAGCACGCTCATATGGTGGTAAGCGCCATACATGGCCGGACGCATCAGGTCGTTGAAACCGGCATCCACCAACACGAACTGGCGGCTGCCCGCCCGCTTCACCGCCCGCACCTCGGTCACCAGGCGACCCGACTCGGCCACCAGGAAACGCCCCGGTTCGATCTCCATGCGCACCGGATGAGCAAGGAACGCCTCGATCTCTTCCCGCGCCTGCTGCCAGGTGCTGGCGTAGCGCTGCACATCCACCGCCACATCGCCGTCGCGGTACGGCGTGGACAGGCCACCACCGATGGAGAACGCCTCGATATCGTGGTCCAGCGACTTGATGGTGGCGACCATCGCCCCGCCGACCTGGGCCAGGTGGCCATAGTCCACGCCAGAACCGATGTGCATGTGGATACCGACCAGGTGCAGGCCGCATTGGCGGATCACCGCCAGGGCGTCACCCACTTCGTCATGCCAGATACCGTGCTTGCTGTTTTCCCCGCCAGTGTTGGTCTTGCGGCTATGACCATAGCCAAAGCCCGGGTTGATGCGCAGCCAGACGCGGTGGCCCGGCGAGCGCTCGCCCAACTGGCGGAGCATGTCGATGGAACCGCAGTTGACCTCGACCTTGAGCTCGACGACACGGGCCAGGGTCGGCTGGTCCAGCAGGTCGCAGGTCAGGACCACGCCCGCCGGGTCGCCTTCCGGGCTGTAGCCGGCCAACAGTGCACGCTCCAGCTCGCCGAGGGACACCGCATCGACGCGCACGCCATGCTCGCGCATCAGGCGCAGGATATGCAGGTTGGAGCAGGCCTTCTGGGCGAAGCGGACCACATCGAAGCAGTCCAGGCGCGCGATGCGCTCGCGGATCACGGCGGCGTCGTAGGTCCAGAACGGCGTGGGGAATTGCTGGGCGGCGGCGGCCAGGGCGGATGGCGTGGTCATGGCGGGAAACATCCTGCGGATTGGAAAGATCGCCATGATGCCGAACGGCAGCCATTCAGAAAAATATCTATTCTTTGTCATAGCATTCAGTTCTGATATGCACCTCTTCTTCGAACAGACTCACCGCCATGCCCCTTTCCGTCCGCCATATCGAAGTCTTCCGCGCCATCATGCTGGCCGGCAGTGTCACCGGAGCCGCGCGCCTGCTGTTTACCTCGCAGCCGACCGTTAGCCGAGAGCTGGCGCGGCTGGAGAACCTCAGCGGCCTGAAGTTGTTCGACCGCCAGGGCGGGCGCCTGCTGCCTACCGCCCAGGCGCTGATGCTGCTGGAGGAAGTGGAACGCTCCTATGTCGGGCTGGAGCGGATCAACAGCATCGTGGAGTCGATGCGTCGCTTCGAGCACGGGCAACTGGACCTGACCTGCCTGCCGCTGTTTTCCCAGACCCTGCTGCCCCGGGTGTGCAAGCAGTTCCAGCGCGAACATGCCGGCGTCGGGCTGTGCATCAGCGCCCAGGAGTCGCCATTGCTGGAGGAATCCCTCAGCGCCCAGCGCCATGACCTTGGGTTGACCGAGGGTGAGCAGGTGCCGCGTGGAACCCGGGGTGAATTGCTGTTCAGCGCCGATATGCTCTGCGTGCTGCCCGACGGCCATGGGTTGCTGGAGCGCCAGCGCCTGGCAGTGACGGACTTCCAGGGCGTGGCCTTTATCAACCTGGCCGGGCGGGATATCTATCGTCAGCAACTGGACGAGCAGTTCCGCCAGGCCGGGGTCGAGCGGCATACGGTGATCGAGACGACCAATGCCGCGTCGGTGTGCGCCATGGTCCGCGAGGGGCTGGGGGTGGCGATCATCAATCCGCTGAGCGCGCTGCGCGAGGCCGGACGAGGCTTGCAGGTGCGACGGCTGGAGGTGTCGATCCCGTATCGGGTGATGCTGGTGCGGCCGGAGTTCCGGGCGTCTTCGGGGTTTGTGGAGGCGTTTTGCGCGGCGTTGCGGGAAGAAGCTGGAATCGTGATGGCGCGGTTGGCGGAGGTTGGCTGAGGGCCGTGTTGGCCTCATCGCCAGCTCCCACAAGGTTCGGCAGCGCCGCGGACACTGTGGGAGCTGGCTTGCCAGCGATAGGGCCATCAGCAGCAACCGACCATCTGGTAACTAATCCATTAAGCAGCCTCACTTTGGCTAAAAACCCCAATAAAATCCAAATTAAATATAGTGTAAATACTATATATAGCAGGTATTACTTCCATAAAAACTCCGGGCTGTTATATAACTCCCCCGGAGCCTCCCCTCGACAGGGAGGCAGCAACCATCAAGAGCTAACAATCAGCCGCCGGGTGCCACACATGTCGATTCCTCATTCCATCGCCAGCCGTCCTCCCTCCCTCTTCCGAACACCTATCCCCGGCGCCTAGACGCGCCAGCCGCATTTCATCCGCGAATCCGGTGACGGGCCCTGCCCGCCGCCACGACCACCTGCACGCCGAAAAAAGTGCCGGACCACAACCATAAGAAAAACCAAGGAGCACCACCCATGAGCAGCACCGATCTGTCCCATGCCCAACGCTGCGCGCGGATTCGCGCCAATCCGAAATTCCAGCGACTGGTACGCGAGCGCTCGCGCCTGTCCTGGTCCCTCAGCGCCGCCGTACTGGGCGCCTACTACCTGTTCATGGCGGTGGTGGCCTTCCAGCCGCACTGGCTGCATGCACCCTTGGCCGAGGGCCGCCAACTGACCCTCGGCATTCCGCTGGCGGCAGCGCTGATCGTGCTGTCCTGGCTGCTCACCGGCTGGTACGTGCGCAGCGCCAATACCCGCTTCGACGCCATGAGCAGCCAACTGCTGGAGGAACTGAAATGAGCCGCTACCTGCTCTGCCTCGGCGCCCTCCTGCTGGCCCCGACGCTCGCCCTCGCCGCGCCGATGGTCGCGGAAAAACAGCCGGTCAACCTGCATGCCATCGGCATGTTCTTCGTCTTCGTCCTGGGTACCCTGGCGATCACCTGGTGGGCCGCGCGGCAAACCCGGTCGACCTCGGACTTCTACACCGCCGGCGGCGGTATCAGCGGTTTCCAGAACGGCCTGGCGATTGCCGGTGACTATATGTCCGCCGCCACGCTGCTGGGCCTGTCCAGCCTGGTCTTCGCCAAGGGGTACGACGGTTTCATCTACACCGTGGCATTCTTCGTCGGCTGGCCGATCATCACCTTCCTGATGGCCGAGCGCTTGCGCAACCTCGGGCGCTTCACCTTCGCCGACATCGTCTCCTACCGCCTCGACCAGACCCGCATCCGCACCTTCGCCGCCTTCGGCTCGCTGACGGTGGTGTGCTGCTACCTGGTGGTGCAGATGGTCGGTGCGGGGCAATTGATCAAGCTGCTGTTCGGCCTCGACTACCGCACGGCGGTGATGGTGGTGGGCGTGCTGATGCTGGTCTACGTGATCTTCGGCGGGATGATCGCCACCACCTGGGTGCAGATCATCAAGGCCGTGCTGCTGCTTGTCGGCGGCACCACCCTGGCGCTGCTGGCGATGGCCGAATTCGGCTTCAGCTTCGAAACCCTGGCTGCCCGCGCGGTCCAGGCCCATGCCACGGGCTGGAACATCATGGGCCCCGGCTCGATGCTGGCTGATCCGATCAACGCCGCCTCGCTGTCCCTCGGCCTGGTGTTCGGCATCGCCGGGCTGCCGCATATCCTGATGCGCTTCTTCACCGTGCCCAACGCCAAGGAAGCGCGCAAATCGGTGTTCTACGCGACCGGTTTCATCGGTTTCTTCTTCCTGGTGGTGATGGTCCTCGGCTATGCCGCCATCGTCATCGTCGGCACCGACCCGCAGTTCTTCGTCGGTGGCGATGTGAAGGCGGCGCTGATCGGCGGCGGCAACATGGTCGCCATGCACCTGGCCAAGGCGGTGGGCGGCAACCTGTTCCTCGGTTTCCTCTCGGCAGTGGCGTTCGCCACCATCCTGGCGGTGGTCTCCGGACTGGCCCTGGCCGGGGCCTCGGCGATTTCCCATGACCTGTACGCCACGGTGCTGAAGAAAGGCCGCGCGACCGAGCAACAGGAAATGCGCGTGACCCGCTTCGCCACCGTAGGCCTTGGCCTGGTCGCGATCTGCCTGGGCCTGCTGTTCGAGAACCAGAACATCGCCTTCCTTGTCGGCCTGACCTTCGGCATCGCCGCCTCGACCAACTTTCCCGTGCTGATCATGGCCATGTACTGGAAAGGCCTGACCACCCGCGGCGCCCTGGCCGGTGGCTTTACCGGGCTGGTCAGCGCGCTGGTGCTGGTGATCCTGTCGCCGGCGGTGTGGGTCGCCGTGCTGGGCAACGCCCAGGCCATCTACCCCTACGACCATCCGGCGCTGTTCGCCATGCCGCTGGCGTTCCTGGTCACCGTAGTCGTCTCGCTGCTCGACAACAGCGCTCGCGCGGCCCGTGAACGCGAGGCCTTCGACGACCAGTTCGTCCGCGCCCAGACCGGCCTCGGTGCCGCTGCCGCGTCCAGTCATTGATTCCATAACAACAACAAGAGATCCCAAGCATGTACCGCACCCTTACCCCGCTGGCCCTCGCCCTCCTCTGCTGCCAGGCCCAGGCCGCCTTTGTCGACGACAGCAAGGCCAGCCTGGAAATGCGCAACTTCTACTTCAATCGCGACTTCCGCCAGGACGGCGCCGCGCAGTCGAAGATCGACGAATGGGCCCAGGGCTTCCTGCTGCGCTACGAATCCGGCTTTACCGAGGGCACCCTGGGTTTCGGCGTCGATGCCATCGGCCTGCTCGGCCTCAAGCTCGACTCCAGCCCGGACCGCGCCGGCAGCGGCCTGCTGCAACGTGACCGCGAAGCGCCCAGGCGTGCCCAGGACAGCTATGGCGACCTCGGCCTGACCGCCAAGGTCCGCGCGTCCAACAGCGTGCTCAAACTCGGTACGTTGATTCCCAAGTTGCCGGTACTGATGCCCAACGATTCGCGCCTGCTGCCACAGGTGTTCGAAGGTGGGCAGCTCACGGTTCAGGAAATCAGCAACCTGAGCCTCGACCTCGGCCAGTTGCGCCAGGTCAACCAGCGCGACTCCCAGGACTACGAGGACATCAGCCTCACCACCGGAGCGGCGAAGGGCATCGTTACCGGCTCCAATGCCAGCGACCGCTTCAACTTCGGCCACCTCAACTACAAGTGGACCGACAGCCTGAGCACCAGCTACAGCTACGGCGAACTCGAGCACCTGTATCGCCAGCACATGCTCGGCCTCGGCCACACCTGGGCGCTGGGCGGCGGGCAGACGTTGAAGAGCGACCTGCGCTTTGCCCGCTCGCTGGATGACGGCGCCAGCAATGTCGACAACAAGGCCCTGGGCGCGATGTTCACCTACGGCATCGGCGGCCATGTCTTCGGCCTGGGTTACCAGCGCATGAGCGGCGATACCGGCTTCGCCTACATCAATGGCGCCGACGCATACCTGGTGAACTTCGTGCAGATCGGCGACTTCGCCAACAAGGACGAGCGTTCCTGGCAGGCGCGCTATGACTTCAATTTCGCCAGCGTCGGGATTCCCGGGCTGACCTTCATGACCCGCTACCTGAGTGGCGACGCTATCGACCTCGGTGCAGGACGACCGGACGGCAAGGAATGGGAGCGGGATACGGATATCGGCTATGTGATCCAGAGCGGACCGCTGAAGAACCTTGGGGTGAAATGGAGGAATGCGACGGTGCGTTCCAGCCACTTCGGCAATGATCTGGACGAGAACCGCTTGATCGTGAGTTACACCTTGGCTCTTTGGTGATCTTTAGGGCCTCATCGCTGGCAAGCCAGCTCCCACAGGTCCAGCGGTGCACGCAGTCCTTGTGGGAGCTGGCCAGCGATAGGGCCCTTTCAGTCAATCAAAGAGCAGCAGCCGGACTCCGTCCCAACACCCGCTGGTACTCCTCCTTCGCCGCCTGCTCGGAGAACTCCCCGGCCCACTTCGCCACCACCACGGTGGCGACGCTGTTGCCGATGGTGTTGCAGGTGGCGATGGCCATGGACATGAAGCGGTACACCCCGAACAACAGCGCCAGCCCTTCCACCGGCAGCACACCGATCGCCGTCACCGTGGCGGCAAACACCACGAAACTGCCACCCGACACGGCGGCCGCGCCCTTGGAGGTGACCAGCATGATCGCCACCATGCCCAGTTGCTGTTCCCAGGTCAGCGGCACGCCATAGGCGTTGGCGATGAACAGCACGCAGAGCGACATGTAGATCGATGTGCCATCGAGGTTGAATGCATAGCCGGTGGGCAGCACCAGGCCGACGCTCTGCTTCGAGCACCCCAGCTTTTCCAGTTTCAGCAGCAACCGCGGCAGCGCGCTTTCCGACGACGCGGTACCGATGACGATAAACACCTCGTCCTTGATGTACTTGAGGAAACGCCACAGGCTGAACCCCGAAAGCCGGCACACCGCACCGAGGACAATGGCGATGAAGAGGATCACCGCCACGTAGAACATCAGCACCAGGTTGGCCAGCGAGATCAGCACCGCCGTGCCGTTGCTGCCCACCGCATAGGCCACCGAACCGAAGGCGCCCAGCGGGGCGAACTTCATGATCAGGTTGATGAACTCGAAGAAGCATTCGGATACGCGGTTGAGGCCGTCCTCGATCACTTCCCGGCGCTCCTGCTTCAGCGCCAGCAGCGCAAAGCCGAACAGTACCGAGATTACCAGCACCTGGAGCAGTTGCCCGCCGGCGAAGGCGCCGACGAAGTTGTCCGGGAAGATGCCGTAGAAGAACTCCAGGGTCGAACCCGGCGCATGCCCCTTGGCCAGGGCCGCGGCCGCCGCCGTGGCAGTGGCGCTGTTGGGGTGGGCGTCATGCATGCCCGAGCCGATATCCAGCAGGTTGCCCCAGGCCAGGCCGATGGCCAGGGCGATGGTGGACACCACTTCGAAATACACCAGGGCCCGCCAGCCAACCTTGCCGACACGCTTGATATCGCCGGCCGAGGCGATGCCGTGGACCACGGTGAAGAACACCAGCGGGGCGACGGCAGTCTTGATCAGCTTGAGGAATACGTCGCCGAGGATCTTGAAGCTGGCGGCGATCTCCGGAGCGACGAAGCCGAAGAGGATGCCCAGGAGCATGGCAGCCACAACCTGGAAGGTCAGGTCGCGGTACAGCGGTTTTTTCGGGGAAGCAGTCATGTTCGCGATCTCTTATTGTCTTTATCGGTGCAGCGAGACAGGCAGGGCGTGTCGCCAGGACGCGCCCTGCAAAGGGTTTCAGCGCTTGACCGCACCTTCGCGGGCCAGGGCCCTATCGACCATCTGCGGGGCCAGGCCGAGGTAATTGGCCGGGTCGGTCAGGCGCTCCAGTTCCTCGCGGGACAGGCGCTCGGTGATTTCGGCACGGGCCAGCAGCGCGTCGAGCAGGCTGATGCCGTCGTCGTTGGCCACGCGGCAGGCGGCGTAGACCACATCGTGGGCGAACTGGCGGCCGAGGGCCGGGGCCAGGCCCATCATCACCGCCTCGGCAACGATCAGGCCGCGGGTCATGTCGAGGTTCTGGCGCATACGTTCGGTGCGCACATCCAGGCCGGCGAGCATGAACTTCGCCTGGCCGAGGGACGCCGCCGACAGGGCGAAGGCCTCCGGAATCGCCACCCACTCGGCCTGCCACGGGCCGGTGGAGCGCTCGAAGTCCTGGATCATCGCGTCGAGCATCAGCCCGGCCTGCTGGCGCACGCCCTTGGCGGCGGCATACATCAGCTCGCAGGAAATCGGGTTGCGCTTCTGCGGCATGGTGCTGCTGGCGCCGCGGCCCTTGACGAAGGGTTCGTACACCTCGCCCAGCTCGCTGGTCATCATCATCATCACGTCCAGCGCGACCTTGCCCAGGGAACCGGTGACCAGGCCGAGGAAGTTCAGGGTTTCCGCCAGGCCGTCCCGGGCCACGTGCCAGGTGGCCTGCGGCACGCCCAGGCCGAGTTCGGCCATCAGCACCTCCTGGACTTCCAGGCCCTTGTCGCCAAGCGATGCCAGGGTGCCGGCAGCCCCGGCGAACTGGCCCACTTCAACCCGCGGACGCAGCTCCACCAGACGCTCGGCATGGCGATCGAACATGCTCAGCCACACCGCGCACTTGTAGCCGAAGGTGATCGGCAGCGCATGCTGCAGGTGGGTCCGGCCGGCCATCGGCGTGTCGCGATACTGCGCCGCCAGCCCGGCGAGCAGGCCGCGCACCGCCTGGATATCGCGCTCGACGATGGCCAAGGCTGCGCGGACCTGGAGGACCACGGCAGTGTCCATGATGTCCTGGGTGGTCGCGCCCCAATGCACGTAGCGACCGGCGTCACCGCAGAGTGTCGACAGCTGTTCCACCAGCGGCAGGATCGGGTAGCCGACGATTTCGGTCTCGTGCTGCATGTGCACAAGATCAAGGGATTCGAAACGGGCCAGCTCGGCAATCCTTACCGCGGCCTCGGCAGGGATCACGCCACAACGGGCTTCGGCCTTGGCCAGGGCGATTTCAACCTCGATATAGCGCTCGATCAGCGCTTTGTCGGAGAACACCGCGCGCATCTCGGCGGTGCCGAACATATCGCGGAAAAGGGCTGAGTCGAAGACAGTGGTAGACATGACGTGATCCTGAGTGACTTATTATGTACGTACATATTAGAATGTACGGACATATGGATACGCCGAGGCTGGTACACTGTCAATCCTTTATGTATTTCGGGACTGACGGACGGCATGAACGAGGCACGCTACGCGCTGGTAGCCAAGGATTTGAAAGACAAGATCGCCAGTGGCGTCCATCCCGTGGGCTCGCTGCTGCCGACTGAACTGGAGCTGTGCGACCTGTATGAGGTCAGCCGGCATACCGTGCGCGCGGCGATCACCCAATTGCAGAACCTCGGCCTGGTATCGCGGCGCAAGCGGGTCGGGACGCGGGTCGAGGCATCAACGCCGAGCGCCGGCTACAGGCACTCGCTGGCGTCGGTGGAAGACCTGGTGCACCTAGCGGAAACCCAGGAAAGGGCGATCCAGGACGTACGGCATTTCGTCGCCGATATCGCCGAGGCCGAGCGCTTGGGCTTGCAGCCGGGGGGGCATTACTTCTGCATATCCAGCATCCGGGTGGATGACGAACGCGGGCGCGCGCCGATGTGCTGGACCGATGTCTATGCCGACGAGGCCTATGCCGAGGTGATCGAAATGGCTCGGCAACATCCGGATGCGCTGGTCGCAGCCCTGATCGAGCGGCATTTCGGACGGCGCATCGAGGTGGTGGACCAACAGGTGCGGGCGGTGCTGTTGAGCGAGGAACTGGCAGGGAAACTCGAGGCCGTCGCCGGTGAACCCGGATTGAAGATCATCCGCCACTACCGGGATGAGAAAGCCAGGCTGGTGGTGGTGTCCGAGACGGTGCACCCGGATGACCGGTTTACCCTGGTGATGCAGATGAAGCGGGAGAAGGCCTAAGGTCTGGTGGTGGCTGTTCCGGCCCTATCGCGGGTGAACCCGCACAGTGGTCACCCAACCTGTGGGAGCGGGTTCACCCGCGATAAGGCCCTCAAGGTCACCCCAGAACTTAAGCCTCCCCCATCACCACCACCCGCTCCTCCAGCCACCGGGCCAGGGCATCCGGCGCCAGAGGTGGCGAGAACAGATACCCTTGGGCCACCGGATACCCCTGCGCTTCCAGCCAGACACTCTGCGATTCGGTCTCGATGCCCTCCGCCACCACCGTCAGGTGCAGGCTGCGGCCGATGCCGAGGATCGCGTTGCTCAAGGCCCGGGCCGCTTCATCGGTTTCGATGTCGGCGACGAAACTGCGATCGAGCTTGAGCTCCGACACCGGCAGGCGCCGCAGGTAGCTCAGGCTGGAATACCCGGTGCCGAAGTCATCCATCGACAGGCGCACCCCTTGGGCATGTACCTCGTCGATGGTCTTCATGGTGCTCGGGTTGGTGTCCAGCAGGATGTTCTCGGTCAGTTCCAGGGTCAGGTCCGCCGGGGCCAGGTCATGGCTGCGCAAGGTATCGGCGATCATCCGTGGCAGGTCGAGGTTATGGAAACTGGTCGGCGACAGGTTTACCGCCACCGCCGGAACCGCCAGGCCCCGGGCACGCCATTCGGACAACTGCCGGCACGCCTCGCGCAATGCCCAGCGCCCCAGGTCGGCGACCAGTCCGCACTCTTCAGCCAGTGGAATGAAACGCGCCGGGGAGATCTCGCCCAGTTGCGGATGGGTCCAGCGTGCCAAGGCTTCCACGCCGTACAGACGGCCAGTGGCCATTTCCACCTGCGGCTGGTAATGCAGGCGCAACTGGTCTTTCTGCAAGGCCTCGCGCAGGGCGTTTTCCAGGGCCAGGCGCTCCTGGGCGAGCTTGTTCAGCTCGCTGCTGAAGAAGCTGAAGCAGCCGCGACCACTGCTCTTGGCCTGGTACATGGCCATGTCGGCGCGGTGCAGCAGGGTTTCGACATCGCAGCCATCGGCGGGATACATGGCCACGCCGACGCTGGCGGAAATCGCCAGGTGGGTCTGGGCGATGGTCAGCGGTTCGCTGAGCAGCAGCTGGATGCGCTCCACCGCATCGGCGGCATGGTCGCCGTCGCATTGCGGCAGGATCACCACGAATTCATCGCCCGATAGCCGCCCGGCGATATCGGAGGCACGCAGCTCGCTGCGCATCCGCTTCGCCACCTGGCGCAGCAGTTCGTCGCCGGCCGGATGGCCAAGGGAGTCGTTGACCTGCTTGAAGCGATCGAGGTCGATGAACAGCACCGCGACCTGCTCGTTATTGCGGTCCGCGCTGGCGATCGCCTGGTCGGCCTTGGCCTGCAGCAGGCTGCGGTTGGGCAATCCGGTGAGGGCGTCGTAATAGGCCAGCTGGCGGATCCGCTGGCGCGAGTTCTCACGCTCCAGGGCCAGGGAACACAGGTGCGCACAGGCGTCCACGAGGCGCTGGTGGAACAACGCCGAAGCGACGTTGCGCGGTTCACGGAAATAGAAGGCGAAGGTGCCGATGGCCGCGCCCTGGCTGTTGCGGATCGGCGTCGACCAGCAACTGCGAAAGCCCAGCTGGCTGGCCAGGTCCTGGTAGTCGGCCCACAGCGGATCGCTGTGGATGTCATCGACCAGTACCGCTTCGTTGCGCCACGCCGACGTCCCGCAGGACCCGACCGTCGGGCCGATGCGCACGCCATTGAGCTGGCGGCTGTATTCCCCCGGAAGGCTCGGCGCAGCCAGCGAATGCAACTGCCCCTCGTCGTCGACCCGCAGGATCGAGGCGGCCAGCTCCGGGGCGATGCGTTCCACTTCCAGGCAAATCAGCTCCAGCACTTCGGTCAACGGCTGTTCCCGGGCCATGGCTTCGAGCACCCGGTGTTGCAGGGCCTCGTGCATCTTGGCCTGGGTGATATCGGTGAACAGGGTCACGGTGTGCTGCAGATGGCCGCCGGCATCGAACACCGGGTTGCTCACGACCTTGGCCCAGTAGCGTTGCCCGTGCTTGCCGACGACGATCTCTTCGCGCTGCATGGACCCGGCAGCGTACAGCTCGGCGTAGTACTCGGCGATGCTTTGCTCGTCCTTTTCCGGCACCAGCAGGGCCATGGGGCTGCGCCCTTTGATCTCCTCGGCCTGCCAGCCGAACATGCGCCCGAAGCCGGCGTTGGTGTAGGCGATGCGGCGCTGGCTGTCGCTGATCATCACCGCCGTATCGCTGGCGTCGGCCACCAGCGACAGCATGCGCAGGCGCTCTTGCTGGATGCGTTCCAAGGCCAGGCGCGGGGTGATGTCGGTGGCGATCTTGAGGATCTGGGTCAGTTCGCCCTGGCCGTCGAACACCGGGGTGTAGGTCGCTTCGAGCCAGCAACTGCGGCCGTCGCTGCGGATCCGCTCGACAATCCCGGAACTGCCGCCGCCATCGCGCAGGCGCGGCCAGAAATCGGCATAGTCGGCACTCTGCACCTGCTTGGCCGAGCAGAACGTGCGGTGATGGCGACCGGTCACCTGTTCCAGCGTGTAGCCCATCAGCATCAGGAAGTTTTCGTTGGCCCGCAGCAAGGTGCCGTCCGGGGTGAACTCGGCGATTGCCATCACCCGGTCCAGGGCGGCCAGTTGAGCCAGCGACAATTCGATGGAACGGTTGTCCTGAGGCGTCATCTTCTACTCAATGGATTCCGGCGCCGGGCGACCGGGTGGTAGGGGAAGCCGGTGCCAGGTGATAGCCGGGGATCAACGGGTCTCGCCTCCATGGCACACGTATTGATAGCTCCATGATATTACTGCCGCCAGTCGCGGGTCCATCACCGTGACCGACAGCCCATCGCCTTACCCGCGTTGTGGCTATCGAGGGAAAGTCGCTTTACCCTTGGCGCACCCATTCCAGGTGATCAGAAGCAAGGGGGCTTCGGTGCCGTTCAAGACGTTCTTCCGCTGGGACCTGCGCAGCCTCATTCTGCTGCTGACGCTGCTCACGGCGCTGGTCACCCTGCTCAACAGCTTTCATGCCAGCTATCGCGTGCAGTACCAGCTGCTGATCGATAACGCCCTGGAGGCCAACCTGGCCTACGCGTCGAAGCTGGCCTCCAGTACCGAAACCTACCTGCAAGCCTCACAGCAGCAACTGGCCTACGCGGCCAATCTGCTGGCCCGGGATTTCGACGATATCGCCTTTCTCGATGCCGAAGCGGCGCGCCTGCGGCTGCAGACCAACACGTTCAACTCGGTGATCGTCACCAATGCCCAGGGCGTGGTGCTGTCCACCTCCCCCGACACCCTGCAGATCGTCGGGCGCAAGCTGCAGTCCGAAGGCGCGGCCGCCGCGCTGCGCGAGCGCAAGCCGCTGATCTCCAGCCCCTACATCTCCTCGACCAATACCCTGATCATCTTCGTTTCCCACCCGGTGTTCGATCGCGGCGGCAACTACCTGGGACGAACTGCTTGGCGAGCATTACTACAAGAACGGTTCCTACCTCTATGTGGTCGATGCCAACCGGCGCCTGCTGTACCACCCGGACGCCGACCGGGTCGGCACCATCGTCGGCGCCAACAGCCTGATCGACAGCCTCGCCTATCGCCAGAGCGGGACCCAGCGGGTGATCAACAGCAAAGGCCAGGACATGCTGGCCGGCTTCGCCACGGTGCCCTCGGCGCACTGGGGCATCGTCGCGCAGCGCTCCACCGAGGCGACCCTGGAGGGCCTCAACGACCTGCTGTTGAGCATGTTCGCCAAGACCGTGCCGCTGGCCATCGTCAGTTTCATCCTGATCTGGTGGTTCTCGCGGATCATCGCCCAGCCGCTCAAGCAACTGGCCGCCGGCGCGCATCGCCTCAGCGAGCCGGAAACCAGTACGCATATCCAGGGCGTGCGCTCCTGGTATTTCGAGTCCTCGGAGCTCAAGCGTGCCTTGCTGATCGGGCTGAACCTGCTGCACGAGCGCCTGGGCAAACTCAACCACGATATCCAGACCGACCCGCTGACCGGCCTGCGCAACCGCCGCGGCCTGGACCTGGCGGTAACCTTGTGGCAGGCGGAAAAACGCCCGTTCGCCGTGGTGGCGATCGATATCGATCACTTCAAGCAGGTCAACGACCGCTTCGGGCATGCCGTGGGCGACGAAGTGCTACAGGCACTGGCCGAGCTGATGCGCGGCTGCTCGCGGGACAACGACGTGGTGTGCCGCTCGGGAGGCGAGGAATTCTTCATGCTGCTGCCGGGGGCCACGCCGGAAGCCGCGGCGCGGGTGGCCGAGCGGTTGCGCAGCGTGGTGGAGGAAACGACGTTCGAAACCATCGGGCACATGACCGTATCCATGGGCGTGGCGGTCTGGCCACTGCACTCGGAGAACGCGGCCAGGGTGTTCGAAGTGGCGGATGAGCAGTTGTATCGGGCCAAGCAGGAGGGCCGGAACCGGATTTGTGTGGCGTTGGAAGATGGGGTCAAATCTTCGGCTTGATGGTGTTGCTGATGGCCTCATCGCTGGCAAGCCAGCTCCCACAGGGTCACTGTGGGAGCTGGCTTGCCAGCGATGAGGCCCTTGAGACCACCAGAAAACCTCAGGCAGCCACATCCTTCCCGACCACCACCGCCTCGACCTTGGGCTTCCCAGGCTTCAACCGCGAAACCCCGAACAACACCAGGCCCATCCCCACAATCTGGTACAGCGAAATCTCCTCGCTCAACACCGCCCACGAGGCGAACACCGTCAGCACCGGCCCGAGATTGCCTATGGCCGCAGTCTGCGTCGCGCCCATGCGCTGGATTGCCAGGGATACCCAGTAGATCGGCAATACCGTGGAGAACACCGCCATCAGCAAGGCGTTGATCCACACCGCTGCGGGCAGTTGCCCGAGCAGGGAGAAGTCTGCGGTCAGCGCATAATGCCCCAGCACCATCAACGAGGATGCCGTCCCTGCCAGCCCGGCCAGGCGCATCGAACTCATGCTTTTGAGCATCATCCCGGTGCCAGAGTAGTACAGGGCGTAGGTCACGGCACTGGCGAACACCCACAGCGAACCGATGACCACCTGGTTGCCGCCCCCCGACATACTGACGTCATGCACAAAGGCGATGCCCAGCCCGAAGTAGCACAGCCCCATCGCCGCCAGCACCCGCAACGTCGGCTTCTCGCGAAGGGCCACGGCCTGGAAGATCAGCACCAGGGTCGGGTAGAGGAAGAGAATCAGCCGTTCCAGCCCGGCGCTGATGTATTGCAAACCGTAGAAATCGAACAGGCTCGCCAGGTAATAACCGAACAACCCCAGCAACATCACCCGCCCCACGCTACCCCAGGTCAGCGGCGCATTGACGTGGTGGCGGCTGGACCACACCAGCCAGAGGAACAGCGGCAGGGAAAGGGCCATGCGCAAGGCCAGCAGCGTGATCGCGTCCACCGTGCCGGCGGCGTAAGCGAGCTTGACGAAGATCGCCTTGAGGCTGAAGCCCAGTGCAGCCATCACTGCGAACAGGCTGCCGTTGTCGATGTAACGCTGAATCCGGGGAAGTGGGGTCATCAGGTAACTCTGCACCAATGATATTGCCCTTCGGTTGGACAAACCCGAGGATGATTTCAAATCGATATTGAAAACTGGCATTTCTGTCAGGTTTGCGCTGACGGCGGAAAAACTAGCATGAAGGCTCAGGCTCGTTGAGCGAGGACTGCTGCCATGGCTTATGTTGTGACCGAAGAATGTATATACAGCCAATCCTGTGTACCGGAATGCCCTGTGAGCTGCATTTTCTTGGCAGAAGACAGGGCTGTCATCGATCCGGTCGCCTGCATCGATTGCGGGGAGTGTGTTGGCCACTGCCCAGTCGACGCCATCGTCCAAGGTAGTTCTGCGTCGGCAGCGGACTTGAAATTCAACAAGGCAGAGAGTGCAAAGCTAAAACCGAAATAGGCAATCGATACCTGAGCCTCAAGTTTGCCTCATCGCCACTAATGCGTCATCCGCCACAACCTGGTTGCGCCCGTTCTGCTTGGCCGCATACAGGCGCCGGTCCGCCCGGGCGACCAGTTCCTCCAGCGAATGGCAGTCATCCTGCAACAGCTCGGCGACACCGATGGAGATGGTCAAGCGCACTTCTGGCGAAGGCGCTGTACTGAGCATGGTCTGCGGATTGGGCAGGCACACCGACTGCGCCACCGCCGCGCGCAAGGTTTCGGCCATGACACTGGCCTGTTCGATGCCGATGCCGGGCATCAGCACGCAGAATTCCTCGCCACCGTAGCGGGCCATCAGGTCCTGCGGGCGTACCAGCGCCGAGCAGAGGGTCGCCAGGTGCTTGAGCACTTCGTCGCCGGTGGAATGGCCCCAGTTGTCGTTGATCAGCTTGAACCTGTCGATGTCGAGCATCAGCAGGACCATCGGCTGCTGGCGTTTGAGGCGTCGGGCCAGGCCGTCGAAGTCGGTCTGCAGGCGGCGGCGGTTGGCCAGGCGGGTCAGCGGATCGACCAGACCGAGGTCGCGCAGGCGCTCGTTGACGGCGAGCTGGCCGAGAAGCAGGCGATCGACGATCAGCAGGGTGATCACCAGCAGCACGCCAAGCGATAGCCAGAGGCAGACGAATAGCGTGCTGAACTGGGAAATCACCGCCCAGCGCAAACCGGCCGATGGGATATGCGCCAACAACAGCGCCCGGGTGCCCTCCAGTTCGCGGTACAACACCGGCCCCCGGCCATAATCGACCATCCCGGCACCGCGCAGGTCGGTGTCTGCATCGGCAGCCTCGCCAAACAGAGCGGTGAGGTCCTGCCGGACATCGAAATTGCGCTCGCTGGAGGCGATCAGCGTACCGGAATCATCCAGCAAGACATGGTGTTCGCCCTCGGGCGTGGTGCGATGCAGATAGTCCTGCACCCGCTGCTGCGGCGCATCGAGTATCACCGCGCCGCGCGGCAGACCGTTTACCAGCAAAGGTGTACCGAGCAGCAGCCGCGGCCCCTTGTCGATGAAATGCCCGGGAGCCGTGCTGAAACGAACGTCGAACTCACCGGAGGGCGTCTGCGGCGTCCTGTACAACGACGAGGCGGCGAACTGGCGCAGCAGCGGCTCCACCAGGCGATCATCGAGCGGCGGATAGGCCACCAGTACGCCGGAGCTGGCCACGTAGACCAGATGATCCAGCTGGTTTCCGCCCTGGTACAGCACCGCCAGCATGCGGCTCATCTGCCTCGCCAGACGCAGATCCTCGGCTAATTGCCCAGGGCTGCGGGTCAACCCTGCGATGGCCTGCAGGCGCGCGTCGCCAAGGATTCGCACAGGCGCATCCCCAGGCAGCATATCGATGCCAACCACGGCGTTGGTCGTCAGGTCCGGCAGCGGTTGCGACGGCGAGTCCCGGGCAGCAAGCAAGGTACGCTCGGCCGTTGAACGCAGGAACTGCATCTGCTTGCGGTCGGTGGCCAGCGCGGTCTCCATCATGATTGCCTGCAGATGCAGGTTGTATCGGCGATGATCCAGTTCCCGGGCCTCGACCAACCAGTATTGCCGACAGGCGAGGACGAAGGTGATCAGGAACAGCGCCGCGAAGCACAGCAGCACCGTACGCCGCGGATTGCCCCGGGCACGGGCCTGGAGAAGATGGAAGATGGCGATGAAACCGGACTTTCTCCGCTCCATGAGGGCTCCGGGTGGGGACTGGGAGCGGTGAGTATAGGTGGGCCGCGGGCTATGCCCTGGACGTTCGACGGTACTTTTGCGCCGGGCTGCGGGGAGAGTCGGGATTCAGCATCTCGATCACACCGGCCGCCAAGGCTGGCTTGAGATAGCTATTGCTGAATGCCTGGCGATGAGTCAGCCCCAGGCGTTGCATCAGTTCACTGGCCTTCAATGCCTCCCCGGGCCGGAGAATTTCCACCAGGCGTTCTACTTGTTCGCTTACTTGTGCGGTTACTTGTGCGGTTACTTGTGCGGTGGTATCGCTCTCAAGCAACGCTTCGCGCAGCGCGCCCAGCATGAACTCAACGAAAGGCGTCGCCTCGGCAACCTTATCCGACAGGGCCAGAGCCTCGTAGTAAGCATCCTGTTGTTCACGAATCACGCTTTCCACTGGCAGATAGGCGAGGACCGCTCGCCACTGGCTGAGGATCAATGTCTGCCATAGTCGCCCCATACGTCCGTTGCCATCCGCGAAAGGGTGAATGAACTCGAACTCGTAATGGAACACGCAACTGGCTATCAACGGATGCAGCTCACTGCGCTCCAGCCAATCCAGCAGATCGTCCATCAACTGCGCTACACGGCTGGCCGGTGGTGCCATATGCAGCAAACGGTCACCTCGATAGATACCGACACCGCCCTTTCGGTAGTGACCGGCATCATCGATCAGTCCGTGCATCAATAACGCATGGGCCGCCAACAGATCATCGCGACGGGCCGGATGCCAGCCAGGCATGGCCTCGTAGGCCGAAAAGGCGTTGCGCACTTCCTGGATTTCCCGTGGCAGGCCAAGCACGCGCTTGCCTTCCAGCACCGCAGTCACCTGCTCGACGCTCAAGGTGTTGTTCTCGATCGCGAGAGATGCCTGGATGGTGCGGATGCGATTACCCCGGCGCAGTTGCGGGGTCAGGGCGTCCTCATGCACGGCGGACAACCGCCCTACGCGCTCGGCTATCTCGGCGGTCAGGGCCAGCATGCGCAAGGTCAGGGTCAAAGGGGGCTGGTAACGGCTCAACGGCCTGGCACTCCGGCGACGGCCACAGGGCCGATTGAAGAATCATCTCGAGGGCTCAAGGTTAACGCCGGCCCGAGGGAAATCAACCCGGCATTCTCCTGGCCAGCGCTCCGACAAGCCAACCCCCGCCCATACTGGTAAACTGGCGCCCTTTTCTCGATCACCGCCCTTTGCGCCCACCAGCCGAAGTAACCCTGACGAGCCCCCATACCACGTAGTCGAAAAATGCTCCCAGAACCCACCGCCACACCGCACACCGAGCCCGCTGTCCTGTCCCGCCGCTTCAGCGTGGCGCCGATGATGGACTGGACCGATCGCCGCTGCCGGTTCTTCCTGCGCCTGCTCTCGCGCCATGCGCTGCTCTACACCGAGATGGTCACCACCGGTGCGCTGCTTCATGGCGATAGCGCGCGCTTCCTCGGGCATGACGCCGCGGAGTACCCGCTGGCCCTGCAATTGGGTGGCAGCGTGCCGGCGGACCTGGCGGCCTGTGCGAAGCTGGCCGAGGTGGCCGGCTACAACGAGGTGAACCTGAACGTCGGCTGCCCCAGCGATCGGGTGCAGAACAACATGATCGGCGCCTGCCTGATGGGCCATCCGGCGCTGGTGGCCGACTGCGTGAAGGCGATGATCGATGCCGTGCAGATTCCGGTGACGGTCAAGCACCGCATCGGCATCAATGGCCGTGACAGCTATGCCGAGCTGTGCGATTTCGTTGGCCAGGTGCGCGATGCCGGTTGCCGCAGCTTTACCGTGCATGCGCGGATCGCCATCCTCGAAGGCCTGTCGCCCAAGGAAAACCGCGAGATCCCGCCCCTGCGCTACGACATCGCAGCGCAGTTGAAGCACGACTTTCCGGACCTGGAGATCATCCTCAACGGCGGCATCAAGACGCTCGAGGAATGCCATGAGCACCTGAAGACCTTCGACGGCGTGATGCTGGGCCGCGAGGCGTATCACAACCCCTACCTGCTGGCCCAGGTGGACCAGCAACTGTTCGGCAGCAGCGCCCCCGTCATCACCCGCGCCGAAGCGCTGGAGCAGCTCAAGCCGTACATCGCCGCGCATCTGGCGGCCGGCGGAGCGATGCACCACGTCACCCGCCATGTGCTCGGCCTGGCCCAGGGTTTCAAGGGCGCCCGGCGCTTCCGCCAGTTGCTTTCGGTGGATGTGCACAAGACCGACGATCCACTTGGATTGCTTGATCAAGCCGCAGAATTGCTAAAAGGCCACTAGGAACCCACGGGCGCGTCCGCACTCGAAGACTTACCCTCCCGAAACCCCGCCGGCCCGGCCCTTGAGCCGCTGGCGGCGCTCGGGTAATGTCGTCGCACCGCACAGGACAGAGCACGCTCATGACTTCCAAGCTGGAACAACTCAAGCAGTTCACCACGGTCGTCGCCGATACCGGCGATATCGACGCGATCAGCCGTCTCAAGCCGGTCGATGCCACCACCAACCCTTCCCTGCTGCTCAAGGCCGCCGCCATGCCCGGCTACGCCGACCTGCTCGACCAGGCGATCCGCGGCAGCAAGGGCAATGTCGACCTGGCCTGCGACGCCTTCGCGGTGGCGGTGGGCAGCGGCATCCTGAAAGCGATTCCAGGCCGCATTTCCACTGAAGTGGATGCGCGCCTGTCCTTCGACCAGCCCGCCCTGCTGGGCAAGGCTCGCACGCTGATCGAACTGTACGACCAGGCCGGCGTTGGCCGCGACCGCGTGCTGATCAAGCTGGCCTCGACCTGGGAAGGTATCCGCGCTGCCGAAGTCCTGGAGAAGGAAGGCATCCAGACCAACCTGACCCTGCTGTTCTCCTTCGCCCAGGCTGCCGCCTGCGCCGATGCCGGGGTTTTCCTGATCTCGCCGTTCGTAGGGCGGATCTACGACTGGTACAAGAAGTCCACCGGGAAGGAGTATGTCGGTGCGGAAGATCCCGGCGTGCAGTCGGTGACCCGCATCTACAACTACTACAAGGCCAACGGCTACGACACCGTGGTCATGGGCGCCAGCTTCCGCAACATCGGCCAGATCGAGCAACTGGCCGGCTGCGACCGCCTGACCATCAGCCCCGAGCTGCTGCAACAGCTGAGCGACGACCAGGGCAACCTGGAGCGCAAGCTGGCGCCGGGTGCCGCCGGCGAACCGCGCCAGACGCTGAACGAAAGCCAGTTCCGCTGGGCGTTCAACGAAGATGCCATGGCCACCGAGAAACTCGCCGAAGGCATTCGCCAGTTCGCCCGTGACCAGGAAAAACTCGAAGCCCTGCTCTCTGCAAAAGCTTGATACAAATATCGGTTTGCCAGTAGCGGCGACAGCGGGGAAAGTCCCGCCTCCTTCGCAACTACTGGCAGACGATTGCCCGTCCTGATGTCCAATTCCCCGTCATTGCCGCTGGTACTCGCCGGGCCGCTGCTGCGCCGCCTGGAAGACCGTCGCGTGGTGCTATGGCTGGTCGCCTCGCGACCGTTGCAGGCCGAACTGCACCTCGACACCCCCGAACCGCTGCGCTTGCCCCTGGACGAAACCCGCTGCCAGATCCTGCCGGTAGGCCGTCATGCCTTCGTTCACCTGATCGATGTCCAGCTGGATATCCCACTGCCGTGCGACAAGCGGATCGGCTACGACCTGCTGGTCGAGGGCAAGGGCATAGCCGAATGGGCGCCACACCTGCTGTATGCCGGCGCAACGCGTCCGGACCTGGTGGTGCGCTCGCGCCTGGATCAATTGCTCCATGGTTCGTGCCGCAAGCCCCACCATCCCGCAGCCGACGGCCTGCTCTGCGCCGATCGCCTGCTGGCCGCCGCCCATGAGGGCAATGAACGCCCGGCCTTGCTGATGATGAGCGGCGACCAGATCTATGCCGATGACGTCGCCGGGCCCATGCTGCGCGCCATCCATGCCCTGGTCCAGCGCCTTGGCCTGTTCGAGGAATGCCTGGATGGCGCAGTGATCCGCGACAGTACCGAGCTGTACAGCCATCCCGCCAGCTATTACCACCGGGGCGACCTGCTGCCTGCGCTGAAAAGCAACCAGTCCCTGCGCGAGCGTTTTTTCGGCGGTACACGCAAGCCGATCTTCACCAGCAGCAATGCCGACAACCATCTGGTGACCTTCGCCGAGACGCTGGCCATGTACCTGCTGGTCTGGTCGCCGGTGCCATGGACGCTGATCGAGACACAGGTGCCGCCCCTCGAACCGCGTCTAGCAAGCCGTTACCGCTCCGAACAGCAGTGCCTGGATGGCTTCGTCGACGGGCTGGGTGCTGCCGCCCGGGTGCTGGCGCACTTGCCGAGCCTGATGATCTTCGACGACCACGATGTCACCGATGACTGGAACCTCTCGGCTCAGTGGGAGGAAACCGCGTATGGCCATCCCTTCTCCCGCCGAATCATCGGCAACGCCCTGCTTGCCTACCTGCTGTGCCAGGGCTGGGGCAACAATCCTGATGCCTTTGCCGACCTGCTGGACAAGTGCCGTGGGCTGTTCGCCAGCACCGGAGCTGATGGACACCTGGACAGCCCGGTGCAGGACGAACTGATCAACGACCTGCTGCGTTTCAGCGCATGGCATTTCGTCCTGCCGACCAGCCCGCCCCTGCTGGTGCTCGACACCCGCACCCGGCGCTGGCGCAGCGAAAGCAACCTGCAGAAGCCTTCGGGCCTGCTCGACTGGGAAGCGCTGAGCGAGCTGCAACAGGCCCTGCTCGACCATCCCTCGGCAATCATCGTCTCGCCGGCGCCGATCTTCGGGGTGAAGCTGATCGAGACGGTGCAGAAGGTATTCAGCTGGTGCGGCTACCCGCTGCTGGTGGACGCGGAAAACTGGATGGCACACCGCGGTGCGGCGCAGGTCATCCTGAACATCTTCCGCCACTCACGTACACCGGGGCATTACGTGATCCTGTCAGGGGACGTGCATTACTCGTTCGTCTACGAGGTGCTGATTCGCCATCGCCAGCGCAGTCCGCACCTGTGGCAGATCACCAGCAGCGGCATCAAGAACCGCTTTCCGGCGCGCTTGCTGGAGGTGTTCGACCGCTTGAATCGCTGGCTGTATTCACCGCGCTCGCCGCTGAACTGGTTTACCCGGCGGCGCTCGATGGAGGTGGTGCCGCGGGTGCCGAGTCATAGCGAGGCCGGGGAGCGGCTGTGGAATAGCGCGGGGCTGGGGCAGGTGTTCTTCAATGAGGCGGGGCAGCCGGAGCGGATCTATCAGCTGAATGCGGATGGCGCGGAGGCTACCGAGTTTTTGCGGCGAGACTGAGGGCGTCATCGCTGGCAAGCCAGCTCCCACAGGTCCAGCGGTGTATGCGGTCACTGTGGGAGCTGGCTTGCCAGCGATGGGGCCCTGGAGAGCTAGCTGCGCTCCAGCGCACTCACCAGGTCATGGAAGGCTTCCCGGTTGGAGTCATTCAACCCCATGAGGATCTTGTGCGCCTCCAGCACCTTGGAGCGCACCACTTCCTCGTCTTGATCCTGGGACGGCAGGTCGGTCAGGCATTCCGGGCAGGGAATCGGGCGATCGACGATGTTGAACACCTGATCGAAGCCCATCGATTGCAATAGGCGGGTGATGTCGGCGTGGGTGGTGACCACGGTCGGCAGCAGGCCGACCTTCTGCCGCGACAGGATCGACAGCTTGGCCAGCAGGCCGAGCGTGGTGCTGTCGATGCTCTGGGTTTCCGTCAGATCGATAACGATCGCCGAGAAATTCAGCGCGGTGAAGATCTTCTCAATAGTTGCATCCAGCGCCGAACACAGGGTCAGGCGCACTTCACCGACAAATTTCAGAACAAAGGTGCCGTTCTGTTCGGCGAACTGGATTCTACCGGTACTCATTGAAGGTTCCTGCTCAACACCAATAGGGCGATATCATCCGGCATCTCCCCAAGCGTAGCCAATTCGAATCGTCGGCGCAGGCCATCCAGGCTGCCGCCCGCGTCCCTGATGATCTCAGGCAGGGCCGCTTCTTTATCTTTGAGTGTCTCGCCGGGCAAAAGGTCAAGAATGCCGTCGGAAAGCAAGGTCAGGCTGAACTTCTCCGGCAGCTCCAGCACATGGTCCTGGTAGCTCGCCTCGTCGAACAGACCGACCGGCAGGCCACGCCCTTCGAGATAGCGGCCCTGCCCCGGGGTGAACAGCACCGGCAGCGGCAGATGGCCACCGATGGCGTAGGTCAGCAGACCGGTTTCTTCGTCGATGACACCGCCGACCATGGTCACGTGCTTGCCCAGCTTGCAGTTGATCAGGCCGCGGTTGATGTGGCTGAGCACTTCCGACGGTTTGAAGTCACGCAGCGAACCGGCACGCTTGAACTCGAACAGCAGCCGGGTGGTCATGAACTTCAGCAATACGGTAACGAACGCCGAAGATGCGCCATGTCCGGAAACGTCCGCCAGGTAGAAGGCGATACGCCGCTCGTCGACGCGGAAGTAGTCGGTGAAATCGCCAGACAGGTACAACGACGGAATGATCTGGTGCTCGAAGGAGAACCCGCCACACTGCCATGGGTTTTCGGGGAGCATGTTCATCTGCACCTGGCGTCCGGCGGTCTGGTCCTCCTGCAGCAAGTGCAGGCTGGCTTCCAGTTCGCGATTGGCAGCTTCGAGCTTGTCACGGTAGCGCTGGTTTTCCAGCACCAGGCGCGCGCGGTCGAGGGCACGGCGCACCGAGTGCTCGAGCACGGCGAGGTCTTCCAGGGGCTTGATCAGGTAGTCGGCAGCACCGAGACGCAGGGCTTCGACGGCATCGTTCATCACCCCGGCACCGGAAACCACGATCACCGGCAGGTCGGGCGCGCGCTCGGTGACCTGGCGGATCAGCTCGAGACCGCCCATTTGCGGCATGCGCAAATCGCAGATCACAAGGTCGGGCCGATCCTGTTCGAACACTTCGAGACCCTGCTGGCCATTGCTCGCCTGCAGGACACTGAAACCGCTGTCTTCCAGATAGGCGGCGAGACTCTCGCGCACCACGTCGTCGTCATCGATTATCAGCAGCGTTGCACTGGTTTTCTGCATGTGGGCAAACGGCGCCAGAAATAGGTTGGCGTAGGTGGCTCGACAGGCTGGAGCTCACGTACTGGATTCTCTTCTAGCCTCTCTGCGTTTACGGGTTGCGGTCGGAACGCCTGACCGGCAACAGGCAGAGGTGCCCTGTAAGGCGCAGACGGTACTCCCATCCGTCAGGCGTTTCAAGCGTACAGCAGTGCGCTTGCGACGGGGCATGGCGGGCAAATCACCGGTGGTTATAAAAAACCGTTTTGTGGCAACCCAATGGAAGGATGACCGCATGCAATATTTGTCATCCGAACGATTCGGGGCCGCATAGCGGCCCCGAAATACTGGCTGGAAGGCATCAACCCGCAGCCCGCGTTTTTTTTGCATTTGGCAACAAATCAGAAATCGTCTTCGACCTGACCATCCTTGACCTTGAACTCGCGGTTCTGCAGGTAGGCGTTGCGAATGAAGATGTATTTGTCGCCCTGGATCATCTTCTCGGCCTGCAGCAGGCTGGCCCGGGTATCCACCACATCCACCGCGCGGATGGTGTTGCGGGTCGGGACGTGATCGATGTACTGGTAGGGCTCGGTGTAGGTGTCCGGATACTTGGCCAGGGCATCGCGCACCGTGCTCGGGCCGAGCAGCGGCAGCATCACGTAGGGCCCGCTACCGACGCCCCAGTAGCCGAGGGTCTGGCCGAAGTCTTCGTCGTTGCGCTGCAGGCCCATCTTGGTACCGACATCGAAGAAGCCACCGAGGCCGAAGGTGGTGTTGACGATCAGCCGCGCAGTATCCACGCCCGCCGCGTGGGGCTTGAGCTGGAGAATGTTGTTGGCCAGGTTGGTCACGTCGCCCAGGTTGCGGAAGATGTTGTGGATGCCATCCTCGAGGAATTGCGGGGTGATGTAGCGGTAGCCCTGAGCAAGGGGTTTCAGCGCATAGGTATCGACCGTGTCGTTGAAACGGAAGATGGGCCGGTTGACGCTTTCCCAAGGGTCCTCCTCGGTAGCCGCCTGGGCCGCCAGCGGCGCCAGCAGCGCGGTCGCGCAGACACTGGCCCGGAACAAACGATCGAGCACTCCCGTACCGATCCCACGCATAGCAATTCTCCTGGATGAAGGTCGAACGGAGCCGCCGGGCTCCGCGCCAAAGTAAACAAGTATAAAGCCTGGCGAAGGCCGCGTCGCAAATAGTTGACGCCACCGGCTTGACCGGCCCGTCACCAAATCGTCATCCGCGATCGGTAAGGTCCCGGCTATTTCAAGGATGTTGCCATGCCTCATGCTCCCGCCTTCACTGCGCTGTTGTTCGGACTACGTGGCTGCCTGGTCGATTTCGGCGGGACCGGCCTGGACGCGGCCGGGACGGTTGCGGCCCGGCCCACGCCCGGCGCGCTCGACGCACTTGCCTGGCTGCATCGGCACCAGGTGCCCTGCGCCTGGCTCGATGATGTCGCCGCCGAGCACGGCAAGCACCTCAGCCATGCCCTGCCCGGCTGGTTGCACCCGTTCCACCATGGCGATGCCAGGCCATGGCCGGCCCCGGATGCGTGCTGGAAAGCGCTGATGCAGATCGACGTCGCCCGGCTCGACGGCTGCGTGCTGGTCAGTGGTGATCCGCGCCTGCTCCAGGCCGGCCTCAATGCCGGCCTGTGGACCATCGGCCTGGCCGCCTGCGGGCCGCTGTGCGGCCTATCGCAGGAACAATGGCAGGCGCTGGACGACAAGCAGCGCGAGCACAGGCGCGGCCAGGCCACCCTGCAATTGTTCGGGCTTGGCGTCCACTCGGTGATCGACCATCTGCAGGAACTGGCGGACTGCCTGGCGGATATCGGCCAGCGCCGGATCAAGGGCGAGAAGCCCTGATCCGGATCATGCAAAGCGGGGCGGCGTGGATTAATCTGTCAAACGTCGCATGGACCTTTCGCCAGTGTCGACGGTCCATGGCTGTGCCTATTGATAGAAGGGAAATCGCCATGTCCAACAGCGATCTGCAACACCAGCTCGACACCCTGCGCCAGCAACTGGAGCAGGATCCGCCGCTCTCGGAAGAAGAGCGCCTCCACCTGCATGAACTGATGCAGCAGATCGATGCCCAGATCAAGCTCGAGGCCGCGACCCAGGACAACAACCTGGTGGACGGTGTGAACCTGGCGGTGGAGCGCTTCGAGGTGGATCACCCGGGGCTGACGGCGACCCTGCGCAATATCGTGCAAAGCTTGCAGAGCATGGGAATCTGAAACACTGATCAAGAGAACGCTGCGGCCCCTGTGGGAGCGGGTTCACCCGCGATTGCGTCGGTGAATCCACTACCGTAATCGCGGGTAAACCCGCTCCCACAGGGTTTGCGGAGCTTTACAGATTACTGCCGCACCAACCGCCGGTTATCCACCTCGACCGGCCCCATGCTCCGGTACGGATTGATATCCAGCCCGCCACGCCGCACATAGCGCGCGTACACGGTCAGGTGCTCGGGATCGAGCAGGCGCTTGAGGTCCAGCCAGATCCGCTCCACGCATTGCTCATGGAAGTCCGCGTGCTGGCGGAAGCTGACCAGATAGCTCAGCAGACTCGCGGCATCCAGCTCCGGCCCACGATAGTCCACCACCACGCTGCCCCAGTCCGGCTGGCCGGTGACCGGGCAGTTGGATTTCAGCAAATGGCTGTGCAGTACCTGCTCGACCGGCTTGTCCCGGTTGCAGCGCAGCAGTTCCGGCTGCGGCTGCTCATAGTTGCTGATGCTGACATCAAGATCGTCGATGCACTGCCCCGGCAGGCTCGTTACGCCCTCCCCAGACACTTCACCCAGGCTGCGGATGCGCACGCCCACAGGCTTGCCGGCGGCGGCACTGAGGTCTTTCACCAGGCACGCCTGCAACGCCTCGGTGGCGTCGAATGGCGTCTGGTTCAACGAGTTGAGATACAACTTGAACGACTTGGACTCGATGATGTTCGGCGAGTCGGCAGGAATGGCGAACTCGCCGATCGCCACCACCGGCTTGCCCGAAGGCAGCAGCCAGGACAGCTCGAAGCAGTTCCAGAAGTCGACGCCCTGCCACGGCAGGTTGTCACCGCTGACGCCCAGCTCCGCCCACTTCGCCAGGCGCGGGATGGGAAACAGCAGGGACGGGGTGTAGGTGGAGACGTATTCGCTGGATTTACCCAGCGGGGAGTGTTCTGCAGCGGGGTGCATGGCTCAAACCTGAAGGACGAAATTGTCGTAGTTTATCGGGTTTGAGCCATGGATGGCTCACCGGGCGATATTCAGCGTGCCGACCATCCCCGCCTGATAGTGGCCAGGCACATTGCAAGCGAACTCGATGGGCGCGGAATTGCTGAACGTCCAGGTCAGTTCCCCCCGTTGTCCGGGCTGGACCAGAACCGTGTTGGGGTCGTCGTGCTGCATGCCGTGGTTCATATCGCCGCGGCCCATTTTCGAGTGATCCATCTGCGCCATGGCGAGCATTTCCTTCTGGTGCGCCGCATGCATCGCCGCATCGCCGAGGTTGAACTCATGAGCCACCTGCCCTTTGTTGATCACCACGAAACGCACGGTTTCGCCGGCCTTGACCTCCAGGGTACGCGGCTCGAAGTACATGTCTCCCAGGGTCACCTCGACGGTCCGGGTCGCCTTGGCCGCCGGGGCTGGCTGGCCGAAGGCGAACCCCTGGTCCGGTGCCGCCAGGGCCGGCAGGCTGAGCAAGGTAAACAGGACGGTGGTCAGTGCGCGTTTCATCGGGGTACCTCGTTGCAATCGGTTCAGGGGGCCATGGTGCAAAAACCGCGCTGGCATCGACCTGACGAAAAGATTACAACTTTGTCAGCTTCGCCCTGCTCCTTCGCCGGACAGGTATAACGTCACCGTCATCCCGAGCCGAGTCCCCCAATGAAACTGCTGATCGTCGAAGACCAGGCCAAGACCGGCCAGTACCTGCGCCAGGGCCTCAGCGAGGCCGGGTTCAGCACGGAACTGGCCAGCGACGGTGAAACCGGCCAGTTCATGGCCCTGACCGGCGACTACGATCTGCTGATTCTTGACGTAATGCTGCCTGGCCGCGACGGCTGGCAGATTCTCCAGGCGGTGCGCGACGCCGGCCACAGCGTGCCGGTGTTGTTCCTCACCGCCCGGGATGCCGTCGAGGACCGCGTCCACGGCCTGGAACTGGGTGCCGACGATTACCTGGTCAAGCCGTTTGCCTTTTCCGAGCTGCTGGCCCGGGTCCGCACCCTGCTGCGCCGCGGCAGCAATCCGGCGCAGGAAACCACCCTCGGCCTGGCCGACCTGCGCCTGGACCTGATCCGCCGTCGCGTTGAACGCGCCGGCCAGCGCCTGGACCTGACCGCCAAGGAATTCGCTTTGCTCGAACTGCTCCTGCGCCGCCAGGGCGAAGTGCTGCCCAAGTCGCTGATCGCCTCGCAGGTCTGGGACATGAATTTCGACAGCGACACCAACGTCATCGAAGTGGCGATCCGCCGTCTGCGCCTGAAAATCGACGACGCCCACGAGAACAAGCTGATCCATACGGTGCGCGGCATGGGTTATGTGCTGGAAGAGCGTCGAGCCTGATGCCCCGCCTGTCCCTCGGCGTACGCCTGGCCCTGCTGTTCGCTGCCTGCACGGCGGTGGTTTCGTTGTTGGCGGGCATACTGTTCAGCCGTGCCAGCGAGGCGCATTTCGTCGAGCTGGACCAGCAATTGCTGAACAGCCGCCTGCCAGTGCTGCAACGTATCCTTGAAGGTGTCGACAGCCCTGTCTCCCTCGAATCCCGGCTTCCCGGGCTGAAGGAAGAACTGGCTCACCAGGCGGATCTCGCCATGCGCCTGCAAGGCCAGGACGGCAGCCTGTGGTTCGCCAGCCGCAGCAACCTGCCCGACAGCCCGGGCACGCCAGGCCTCGCTACCCTGCACGCCGACCACAGCGATTACCGCAGCCTCGACGTGCAATTGCCGGATGCCCGACTGACCCTGTACCTCGATATCACCCACCACCAGCATTTCCTGCAGCGCATGCAGCACCTGATCTGGCTGACCGTCGGCCTCAGCGCCCTGGCCACTGCGCTGCTCGGCGCCTGGGCCGCGCGCAGCGGCCTGCGCCCCTTGCGCCGGATGGGCGAAGTGGCCGCCAGCGTATCCGCACGCTCGCTGACCACGCGCCTGCCGGTCGAGCAAATGCCCGTGGAACTGGCGGAGCTGGCCGGCACCATGAACGCCATGCTCGAACGCCTGGACGACGCCTTCCAGCGCCTTTCAGCCTTCTCCGCAGATATCGCCCATGAGCTGCGCACGCCGCTGTCCAACCTGTTGACCCACACCCAGGTCACCCTGACCCGCCCGCGCAGCCTGGACGAATACCGGGAAGCCCTGCACGGCAACCTGGAAGAGCTGCAACGGATGGCGCAGATGGTCAACGACATGCTGTACCTGGCCAAGGCCGACCACGGCCTGCTGATGCCCAATCGCGAGCCGCTGGCGCTGCACGGGGAAGCGGATGCGTTGCTGGAGTATTACGGCGCGCTGGCCGAGGACACCGGGGTTGGCTTGAGCCGCACGGGAGAAGCGATCCTGGCCGGCGACCGGCATATGCTGCGGCGCGCCCTGTCCAACCTGCTGGACAATGCCCTGCGCTTCACCCCCGGCGATGGAGAGATCAGGATCAGTATCGAAGAATGCGACGGCGGGATTCACCTGGAAGTCGCCAATCGCGGCGAGCCAATCGACGCGGCGCTGTTGCCGCGCCTGTTCGACCGTTTCTATCGCGCCGATCCGGCACGCCGGGCCGGCAGCAGCGAGCATGCCGGGCTGGGCCTGGCCATTACCCAATCCATCGTCCGCGCCCATGGCGGCAGCATTCGCGCCGAATCGGCGGCGGGCTGGACCCGATTCATCATCGAGCTGCCCGCCGCCTGAGCAGGCTTATTCGTAGCGCAGCGCCATCGCCGGCTCGACCTGCGAGGCACGCCAGGCCGGATAAATGGTGGCGAGGAAGCTCATCACCAGGCCGGCACTGCAGATCAGCACCACATCGCCCCATTGCAGTTCCGACGGCAGCGAACTGATGAAGTACACGTCGGAGGTGAAGATGTGCTGGCCGCTGACGCGCTCGATCCAGCCCACCACGTCGCTGACGTTCAGTGCCAGGGCCACGCCCAGCACGCCGCCGATCAGGGTGCCGACCACACCGATCAGGCTGCCCTGGACCATGAAGGTGCCCATGATCTGTCCCGGTGTGGCACCGATGGTGCGCAGGATCGCAATGTCGGCCCCCTTGTCGTTCACCACCATGATCAGGGTGGCGATGATGTTGAAGGCCGCCACCGCGATGATCATCAGCAGCAACAGGCCGATCATGGTCTTTTCCATCTTCATCGCGCTGAACAGGCTGCCCTGGGTGTGGGTCCAGTCGTCGGCACGATAGCCGTCGCCGAGGCTGCCGGCGATGGCGCCGGAAACCGCCGGCGCGGCGTACAGGTCCTTGATCTTCAGGCGCACGCTTTGCACCTGGTTCGGCTCCCAGCGCTGCATCTGCGCGGCATCGGCCATATGGACCATGGCCATGGACCCGTCCAGTTCGGCACCGACCTTGAAGATGCCGACCACGTTCAAGCGCTGCATGCGCGGCGTGATGCCACCCGGCTCGCTGCTCGCTTCCGGAACGATAAGGGTCAGCTTGTCACCGACATTGAGACGGAAGCGCCGCGCAGTGATGTCGCCGACGACCACGCCGAATTCGCCCGGCTTCAGGTCTTCAAGGCTGCCCTGGACGATGTGTTGGGTGACGATCGAGACCTTGCCTTCCTGGGCCGGGTCGATGCCACTGACCTGGATCGGCTGCATCGAACCCTTGTAGGACAGCATGCCTTCCATCTCGGTGAAGGGTACCGCGGCGACTACCTCGGGATTCTTCAGGGCGGCCGCAGCCACCGGCTGCCAGTCATCCAGCGGCTTGGCGCCGATGATCATGGCGTGGGGCACCATGCCGAGAATGCGCGCGCTCATTTCGCGCTGGAAGCCGTTCATCACCGAGAGCACGGTGATCATCGCCAGCACGCCCAAGGACAGGCCGATCATCGAGGTCATGGAAATGAACGAGATGAAGTGGTTGCGGCGCTTGGCGCGGGTGTAGCGAGCGCCGATGAAAATGGACAAGGGTCTGAACATGAAGTGATGCACCCAGGCAAGGAAAACGACCAGGGCGTCCGGCTATGCCACGGACGCCCGCCACGAGTCAGATCGACGCTTCAGATCGGAACCAGGTGGCCCTCTTCCAGGCGCAGCACGCGGTCCATCTGCCGGGCCAGGTTCAGGTCATGGGTCACCACCAGGAAGGCGGTCTGCGACGAGGTGCTCAATTCGCGCATCAGGTCCTGGATACCCTGGGCGGTGTGCTGGTCGAGGTTGCCGGTCGGCTCGTCGAGCATCACCAGGCCGGGACGGTTGACCAGCGCCCGGGCGATCGCCACGCGCTGGCGCTCGCCACCGGACAGCTCGGCCGGCTTGTGCCCCAGGCGATGACCGAGGCCGACGCGCTTGAGCAACGCCTCGGCACGCTCGCGGGCTTCGGGAATCGCGGTACGACCGATCAACAGCGGCATGCACACGTTCTCCAGCGCGGTGAACTCGGGCAGCAAGTGGTGGAACTGGTAGACGAAGCCCAGCGCGCGGTTGCGCAGCAGGCCGCGGGCACGTTCGCCAAGGGCGGACAGTTCCTCGCCGGCCAGCCACACGCTGCCCTGGCTCGGGGTATCGAGGCCACCCAGCAGGTTGAGCAAGGTGCTCTTGCCCGATCCGGAACTGCCGACGATGGCCACGCGCTCGCCGGGGAACAGTTCCAATTGCAGGTTCGACAGCACCTGCACCGACTCCGGGCCCTCGTCATAGGACTTGCCCAGGTTGCGGCAACTCAGTACGGCTTTATCACTCATGCCCAACTCACTCATAACGAAGCGCCTCCGCAGGCTGGGTGCGTGCCGCACGCCAGGCCGGATACAAGGTGGCGAGGAAACTCAGGACCAGCGCCGCGCCGCAGACCATCCATACGTCCTCGGCCATGATCCGGGACGGCAGGTAGTCGATGAAGTAGACGTCGGCGTTGAGGAATTTATGCCCGATCAGGGTTTCCAGACCGGCGATGGCGGCGCTGACATTCAGCGCCGCAAGAATGCCGACGACGGCACCGATGGCGGTACCGAGCACGCCGATGATGGTGCCCTGGACCATGAAGATCGCCATGATCTGTCGCGGCGTGGAGCCCAGGGTACGCAGGATGGCGATATCGCCGCGCTTGTCGTTCACCACCATGACCAGGGTGGAAATGATGTTGAACGCCGCCACGGCGACGATCAGCAGCAGGAGCAGGCCGATCATCGCCTTCTCCATGCGGATCGCCTGGTACAGGTTGCCGTAGCTGCGGGTCCAGTCGCGGGCGTAGAACTCCTGGTCGCCCAGTTGATGGGCAATGTTGTAGGCAATGCGCGGGGCCTGGAACAGGTCGTCGAACTTCAAGCGCAGGCCCTGGACCTGGTCCGGTTTCCAGCGATGCAGGCGCGACAGGTCGGCGATGTTGGTCAGCCCCAGGAAGCCATCGATCTCGCCTGCGCCGACATGGAAGGTGCCGACCACGGTGAAGCGCTTCATGCGCGGGAACATGCCGGCCGGGGTCACGGTGACCTCGGGGGCGACGAAGGTCACCTTGTCGCCGATGCCGACACCCAGCCTGCTCGCGGCCTTGTCGCCGATCATGATGCCGAAGTCACCGGGCGCCAGGTCTTCCAGCCGCCCCTGCCGGATAAAGTCGCCGATAATCGAAACCTTGCGCTCCTGCGCCGGGTCAACCCCATTGAGCAGGACCTTCTGTACCTTGCCGGCGTGGGTCAGCAGCCCCTGCATCTGGGTGAAGGGCGCGACATCGAGCACCGATGGATTCTGCTTTACTTGATCGGCAAGGGCTGGCCAGTCGGTCAGCGGTTGCCCGGTCTCGAGGGTCGCATGAGGGACCATGCCCAGGACCCGGGTACGCATCTCATGGTCGAAACCGTTCATGACCGAGAGCACCACGATCATCACCACCACGCCAAGGGCGAGGCCGATCATCGAGGTCAGGGAAATGAACGAGACGAAGTGGTTGCGACGCTTGGCACGGGTGTAGCGCGTGCCGATGTAGACGAAAAGAGGTCTGAACATGTCGGGGCTTGTTCGGATGAAAGAGGAACGTCCTTGTGGCGGGGGCAGGACAGCGGATTTACACTCAGACCACCGCCGTAACCATGGGTTCGCCATGTCGACATTAGATGAAGAAGATCGCCGCGAATACTACCGTATCGACGACAGGATCGCACTGGAAATTAGCCCGCTGAGCGCAGCGGAGGCCCTTGGCACGGACTTATTGCAAGATGATTCCCCGCTGTTCAATCTGCTCAGCGAACTGCACCTGAGCGAGTTCGAATCCCAGCACCTGCTGCGCCAGCTGAGCGAGAAGGACCGCACCCTCGCCGCCTTCCTCAAGGCCCAGAACAAACGCATCGACCTGCTCAGCGCGGTACTCGCGCAGACCTTGATCGGCGAGATCGGCGCACCGCAACCGGTAAAGCTCTCCGAAGGCGGGGTCGAGTTCAACAGCCCCGAGCCCTTCGAGCCCGGCAGCCGCGTCGCCCTCAAGATGGTGCTGATGCCCCGGGCTTCCGGCCTGCTCCTGCGCGGCAAGGTCACCCATTGCGCCAGGCGGGCCGACGGCAGCTACGAGCTGGGCTGCGTGTTCATCGACATGAGCGATGCCCAGCGCCAGTTGCTCGCCCGCTATATCCTGCAACGCCAGCAACAGCAACGCCGCCAGGCACTGGAACAGAACGCCCCACCGACTTCCTGATTTTCAGCTTTCGGTCTTTTTCATTGAAGGAACAAACGTGACGCAGATCTACGGCCATCGCGGCGCCAAGGGCGAAGCCCCGGAAAACACCCTGACCAGCTTCCAGCAGTGCCTCGGGCACGGCGTGCGGCGCTGCGAACTCGACCTGCACCTGTCGGCCGACAACGAGCTGATGGTGATCCATGACCCGACCCTGAAACGCACCACCGGCCGCCGCGGCAAGGTGGTCGAGCATCCCGCCACCGACCTGGTGACCTACGACGCGCGCAAGGGTGGTCCGGGCTGGGTGCAGCCCTGCCCTATCCCGCGCCTTGAGGAGCTGTTCGAGAAATGCCCGTTCGAGCACTGGCAACTGGAGGTCAAGAGCGCCTCGCGCACCCGTGCGGCAACCACCGTCCTGGCCATTCGCGAAATGGCCCAGCGCTTCGGCCTGCTGGACAAGGTGACCATCACCTCCAGCTCCCGCGAAGTACTGGGTGCCGCCCAGGAGCTGGTCCCGGACATTTCCCGCGGGCTGGTGGCGGAATATGCCTGGCTCGACCCGCTGAAGGTCGCGCAGAACTACGGTTGCGAGCTGCTGGCATTGAACTGGACGCTGTGCAGCCCCGAGCGGCTGGTCAAGGCCCAGCGCCAGGGATTGCACGTGTCGGTGTGGACAGTCAACGAGCCGGCGCTGATGCGCCGACTCGCCGACTTCGGCGTGGACAGCCTGATTACAGACTTTCCCGGTTTGGCCACTGCCACCCTCGGGAATCGCTGAAATCGATCTCCCCGGCCGGCTCAGGCCACCGGCCGGAGCCGCTCAAAAAAGCCGGTTGAGGCCATCGTAGGCCGCTACCCGATAGGCTTCGGCCATGGTCGGGTAGTTGAAGGTGGTGTTGACGAAGTACTTCAGGGTATTGCGCTCACCCGGCTGATCCATGATGGCCTGGCCGATATGGACGATCTCCGACGCCTGGTAGCCGAAGCAGTGCACACCGAGGATCTGCAGGGTTTCACGGTGGAACAGGATCTTCAGCATGCCTTGCGGCTCGCCGGCGATCTGCGCCCGGGCCATGCTCTTGAAGAAGGCCTTGCCCACTTCGTAAGGCACCTTGGCCTGGGTCAGTTCCTGCTCGTTCTTGCCGATCGAGCTGATCTCGGGAATGGTGTAGATCCCGGTCGGCACGTCGTTGACGAAGCGCCAGCTGCCATTGTCGACGATGCTGCCGGCAGCGGAACGGCCCTGGTCATGGGCGGCACTGGCCAGGCTCGGCCAGCCGATCACGTCACCGGCGCCGTAGATGTTCGGCACCTGGGTACGGTAGGCCTCGTCCACTTCGATCTGGCCGCGACTGTTGACCTTGATGCCGATGTTTTCCAGCCCGAGCTTGTCGGTGTTGCCGGTCCGGCCGTTGCACCACAGCAAGGCGTCGGCCTTGATCTTCTTGCCCGACTTCAGGTGCAGGATCACCCCGTTGTCCAGGCCTTCGACGCGCTCGTACTCTTCGTTGTGACGCACGGTGATGTTGTTGTTGCTGAAGTGATAGCTCAGGGCCTGGGAGATTTCCGAATCGAGGAAGCTCAGCAGCTGGCCACGGTTGTCCACCAGCTCCACCAGGACACCCAGGCCGCTGAAGATCGACGCATATTCGCAACCGATCACACCGGCGCCGTAGACGATCAGCTTGCGCGGGGTGTGGCCGAGGCTGAGGATGGTGTCGCTATCGTAGATGCGCGGGTGATGGAAATCGATATCGGCAGGGCGATAAGGGCGCGAGCCGGTGGCGATGATGATGTGCTTGGCCACCAGTTTCTCGACCACACCATTGGCACAGACCACTTCCACGGTCTGCTCGTCGGCGAAGCTGCCGGTGCCGACGAAGACATCCACGCGGTTGCGCGCGTAGTAGCCGGTGCGCGAGGCGACCTGCTTGGAAATCACCTTCTCGGCGCTCTTGAGCACGTCGGGGAAGGAGAACCAGCGCGGTTCGCCAATGGCCCGGAACATCGGGTTGGTGTTGAACTGCATGATCTGGCGCACCGAGTGACGCAGGGCCTTGGACGGGATGGTGCCCAGATGGGTGCAGTTGCCGCCGACCTGGCGACGGCTATCGACCATCGCCACCTTGCGTCCTGCCTTGGCGGCATTCATTGCCGCCCCTTCTCCTGCGGGGCCGGAACCCAGCACCACTACGTCGTAGTTGTAGACAGCCATGCGTACTCCTTCAGAACAGGCCCGGGCGCCACACCGGCGACCGGGGCATCATGGCGCACGGTTGGACGCCATGAAAAAATTCGGGTGCAGTCTAATCAAGCTTGAACGGCGCGCACATTAACCCTTGGTCGCGTCGTAGGCTATTTTTCTCTGCACTACATGCAAGACATTCATTCTTCGTTTTTCCCTGCGTTCCTACCGACGATCCGCTCGAAGGCCGGGGTCACACGGGCGATAAAACCGCTATCGGCACGCATGACGAAAACCGCAGGCAGATTCTGTGCCACGGCGAATTCCCAACCCTGCTCCGGCCCGAGGATCAGCAACAGGGTCGAATAACCGTCGGCTACCAGCGCCGAAGTCTCGAACACCGTGACCGCCGCCAGCGCATGAGCGATCGGCCTGCCGAGCCGGGCATCGAAGGTGTGGGAAAAGCGCTGGCCATTTTCCTCGAAATAGTTGCGGTAGTCACCCGAGGTGGACACTCCAAGCCCATCGATGCCGAGGATCTGCTCGGCGATCTGGCGGTCTTCCCGCGGCCACTCCAGGGCCACGCGCCAGGCGCTGCCATCGGGCTTGCGGCCGACCGCCTTGAGTTCGCCGGTGACTTCCACCAGCAGGTCGTCGATGCCCAGCGCGTGCAGGCGTTCGACGATGCGATCGACACTGAAGCCGGCGGCGATGCTGTTGAAGTCCAGCTCCAGGGCGATGTCCTTGCATAACTGCTGGCCGTCGATACGCAGATGGCCCTGCCCTACGCGCTGGCGGACTTCGGCCAGGCGCTCGGCAGAGGGGACTTTTTCTTCGCGCGACTGCGGACCGAAGCCCCAAAGGTCCATCAAGGGTTCGACGCTGAGATCGAAGGCGCCACCACTTTCGCGCCAGAGGGTTTCGCCCAGGCGCACCAGCTTGAGCACATCGGCAGGCATCGGCTGGCAACTGTCGGCGGGCAGGCGGTTGAAGCGGGCGACTTCGGAGTCGCTGCGGTAGGTGGAGAAATGCTGGTCGATCTCGGCGAGGATGCTTTCGATCTCCTGCTTGACCTGGCCGGCGTCCGGGCCCGAGGCGGGCGGGACGTATTGCACGGTCCAGGTGCTGCCCATGGTGGGGCCGGTGAGGCGCTCGACCGGGTCGGGTTTGCTGCATCCGGTCAGGATTATCAGGGCACAGAGGGTGCTCAGGATTGGTTTCAAACCGTCCTCCTAGGCAAGCCTTGAGGGCCTCATCGCCGGCAACGCCGGCTCCCACAGGAATTGCGTGCACCGCCACCTGTGGGAGCCGGTGTTGCCGGCGATAGGGCCCTCAAGAACAAAACAAAACTCCAAAAAAAACGGGAACCCGCAGGCTCCCGTTCCTTTTCAACGCACCAGCAAGCTTAGCGCGGGAACGCAGGCGGGTTCACACCAGCCATGTCTTCCATCACGCGCACTACCTGGCAGCTGTAACCGAATTCGTTGTCGTACCAGACGTACAGGACAACACGGTTTTCGTTGCAGATGGTGGCTTCGGCGTCGACCACACCGGCGTGACGCGAACCGACGAAGTCGGTCGATACCACTTCCTGGCTGCTCACGTAGTCGATCTGCTTGTGCAGCTCGGAATGCATGGCGGTCTGGCGCAGGTACTCGTTCAGCTCTTCGCGAGTCGTGGCCTTTTCCAGGTTCAGGTTGAGGATCGCCATGGAGACGTTCGGCGTCGGAACGCGGATGGCATTGCCGGTCAGCTTGCCCTTGAGCACTGGCAGTGCCTTGGCGGCTGCGGTGGCGGCGCCGGTCTCGGTGATGACCATGTTCAGCGGCGCGGCACGGCCGCGACGGCTGCCCTTGTGGAAGTTGTCGATCAGGTTCTGGTCGTTGGTGAACGAGTGAACGGTTTCGACGTGGCCGTTGACGATGCCGTACTGGTCATTCAGCGCCTTCAGCACCGGCACGATGGCGTTGGTGGTGCAGGAAGCGGCGGAGATGATCTTGTCGTCGGCAGTGATGTCGCCGTGGTTGATGCCGTGCACGATGTTCTTCAGCGCGCCCTTGCCAGGTGCGGTGAGGATCACGCGGGCAGCGCCCGGGCAGGCCAGGTGCTGGCCCAGGCCCTCGGCGTCGCGCCATACACCGGTGTTGTCGACGATCAGGGCGTTGTCGATACCGTACTGGGTGTAGTCGACTTCGCTCGGCGCCTTGGCGTAGATCACCTGGATCAGGTTGCCGTTGGCGGTGATGGTGTTGTTCTCTTCGTCGACGGTGATGGTGCCGTCGAACGGGCCGTGAACCGAGTCACGACGCAGCAGGCTGGCACGCTTGATCAGGTCGTTGGTCGCGCCCTTGCGCACGACGATGGCGCGCAGGCGCAGGCCGTCGCCACCACCGGTCTTCTCGATCAGGATGCGCGCCAGCAGGCGGCCGATGCGGCCGAAACCGTACAGGACGACGTCGGTGCCCTTGCGTGCGGAAGCGTTCTGCTGACCGACCACTTCGGCCAGTTCTTCACGGACGAACTGCTCGACGCTGCGGCCGTTGCCTTCGAGCTTGAACTTGTTGGCCAGCTTGCCCAGGTCGACCGAGGCGGCGCCCAGTTTCAGCTCGCTCATGGCCTTGAGCAGGGGGAATGTCTCGTGGACGGACAGTTCGGTTTCGTCGCTCTGGCGATGGCGGGCAAAGCGATGCGCTTTGAGGATCGAGATCACCGAGCGGTTGATCAGGCTGCGGCCATAGATCGAGCTCACCACGTTGTTATTGCGGTAGAGCTGACCGATAAGCGGGATCATCGCTTCTGCAAGTGCTTCACGATCAATCCACTCACCAAGACACTGGTCGGGCTTCTGAGTCACGGGAACCTTCCACATGTAGGGACAGAAAAAAGGGGCTACATTATGACGCCGAGCTCTCGTTCGAGCAATGAGCGCCTGTCGCCCCCGTTACGTCGCGCCAATTTGACCACTGCAAGCCTTACCCCATGGGCTTCGGACCGGTACAATCGATCTCTTTGTCGCAACGCTTGGAGCTCGACCTCCCGTGCCAGTTCTGCGTCTACCGCACCTTCCGGCCACCGCCGGCAAACAAACCTGGGGCAACCTGCCCGGCGCCGCCCTGAGCCTGGCCATCGCCGAGGCTGCCAGCGCCGCCAAGCGCTTCACCCTGCTACTGACCGCCGATAGCCAGAGCGCCGACCGGCTGGAACAGGAACTGCGCTTCTTCGCGCCGGAGCTGGCGGTGTTGCCCTTCCCCGATTGGGAAACCCTGCCCTACGACCTGTTCTCCCCGCACCAGGACATCATCTCGCAGCGGATCGCCAGCCTGTACCGCCTGCCGGAGCTGGACCACGGCATCCTGGTGGTGCCGATCACCACCGCCCTGCACCGCCTGGCGCCAACCCGCTTCCTGCTCGGCAGCAGCCTGGTCCTGGATATCGGCCAGAAGCTCGATGTGGAACAGATGCGCAGCCGCCTGGAGGCCAGCGGCTACCGCTGCGTCGACACCGTCTACGAACATGGCGAGTTCGCCGTGCGCGGCGCCCTGATCGACCTGTTCCCCATGGGCAGCAAGCTGCCCTACCGCATCGATCTGTTCGACGACGAGATCGAGACCCTGCGCACCTTCGACCCGGAGACCCAGCGCTCCATCGACAAGGTCGGCTCGGTACGCCTGCTGCCGGCGCGGGAATTCCCCCTGCAGAAGGACGCGGTGACCCGCTTCAAGGCGCGCTTCCGCGAGCGCTTCGACGTGGACTTCCGCCGCAGCCCGATCTTCCAGGACCTCACCAGCGGGATCATCCCCGCCGGCATCGAGTACTACCTGCCGCTGTTCTTCGATGAAACCTCGACCCTGTTCGACTACCTGCCCCAGGATACCCAGGTGTTCTCCCTGCCGGGCGTGGAACAGGCCGCCGAGCATTTCTGGAACGACGTGCGCGGCCGCTACGAAGAGCGCCGCATCGATCCGAACCGGCCACTGCTGCCGCCCGCCGAGCTGTTCCTGCCGGTGGAAGACTGCTTTGCCAGGCTCAAGGGCTGGCCGCGCATCGTGGTCAGCGCCGATGACGTGGATGCCGGCGTCGGCCGCGAGCGTTTCCCGGCGCAGAAACTGCCGAACCTGGCCATCGAGGCCAAGGCCAACCAGCCGCTGGCCGCGCTTTCGGAGTTCCTCGACCAGTTCCCCGGCCGCGTACTGTTCACCGCCGAATCCGCAGGCCGGCGCGAAGTGCTCCTGGAACTGCTCGAACGCCTGAAACTGCGCCCGCAGACCGTGGACAGCTGGCTCGACTTCGTCACCGGCAAAGATCGCCTGGCGATCACCATCGCCCCGCTGGACGACGGCCTGGTGCTGGAAGACCCGGCCCTGGCGCTGGTCGCCGAAAGCCCGTTGTTCGGCCAGCGCGTGATGCAGCGCCGACGTCGCGAAAAACGCAGCGACGCCAGCAACGACGCGGTGATCAAGAACCTTACCGAGCTGCGCGAAGGCGCCCCGGTGGTGCATATCGACCACGGTGTCGGCCGCTACCTGGGCCTGGCGACTTTGGAGATCGACAACCAGGCCGCCGAATTCCTCACCCTGGAATACGCCGAAGGCGCCAAGCTCTACGTGCCGGTAGCCAACCTGCACCTGATCGCCCGCTACACCGGCAGCGACGACGCTCTGGCCCCGCTGCACCGGCTCGGCTCCGAGACGTGGCAGAAGGCCAAGCGCAAGGCGGCCGAGCAGGTTCGCGATGTCGCCGCCGAGCTGCTCGACATCTATGCCCGCCGCGCCGCGCGCAAGGGTTACGCCTTCGCCGACCCGGCCGCCGATTACGCCGCATTCAGCGCCGGCTTCCCCTTCGAGGAAACCCCGGACCAGCAGAACGCCATCGAAGCGGTGCGCGAGGACATGCTTGCCGCCAAGCCGATGGACCGCCTGGTCTGCGGCGACGTCGGCTTCGGCAAGACCGAGGTGGCCATGCGCGCCGCCTTCATCGCTGTGCACAGCGGTCGCCAGGTGGCCATCCTGGTGCCCACCACCCTGCTCGCCCAGCAGCACTACAACAGCTTCCGCGACCGCTTCGCCGACTGGCCGGTAAGCGTTGAAGTGATGAGCCGCTTCAAGTCGGCCAAGGAAGTCAGCACCGCCATGGGCGAGCTGGCCGAGGGCAAGATCGATATCGTCATCGGCACCCACAAGCTGTTGCAGGACGACGTCAAGTTCAAGGACCTGGGCCTGGTCATCATCGACGAGGAGCACCGTTTCGGCGTGCGCCAGAAGGAACAGCTCAAGGCCCTGCGCAGCGAAGTCGACATCCTCACCCTGACTGCCACGCCGATCCCGCGCACGCTGAACATGGCGGTGTCGGGCATGCGCGATCTGTCGATCATCGCCACCCCGCCGGCCCGCCGCCTGTCGGTGCGCACCTTCGTCATGGAGCAGAACAAGAGCACGATCAAGGAAGCACTGCTGCGCGAGCTGTTGCGCGGCGGCCAGGTCTACTACCTGCACAACGATGTGAAGAGCATCGAGAAATGCGCCGCCGACCTCGCCGAACTCGTGCCCGAGGCGCGCATCGGCATCGGCCACGGGCAGATGCGCGAGCGCGAACTCGAACAGGTGATGAGCGACTTCTATCACAAGCGCTTCAACGTGCTGATCGCCTCGACCATCATCGAGACCGGCATCGACGTGCCGAGTGCCAACACCATCATCATCGAGCGCGCCGACAAGTTCGGCCTGGCCCAGCTGCACCAGTTGCGCGGCCGGGTCGGACGCAGCCACCACCAGGCCTACGCCTACCTGCTGACGCCGCCGCGCCAGCAGATCACCGCCGATGCGGAGAAGCGCCTGGAGGCCATCGCCAACACCCAGGATCTGGGTGCCGGCTTCGTGCTGGCGACCAACGACCTGGAAATCCGCGGTGCTGGCGAACTGCTCGGCGAAGGCCAGAGCGGGCAGATCCAGGCGGTGGGTTTCACCCTCTACATGGAAATGCTCGAACGTGCGGTCAAGGCGATCCGCAAGGGTACCCAGCCGAACCTCGACCAGCCGCTGGGCGGTGGCCCGGAGATCAACCTGCGCCTGCCGGCGCTGATTCCCGAGGACTACCTGCCCGACGTGCATGCGCGGCTGATCCTGTACAAGCGCATCGCCTCGGCGGTGGACGAAGACGGCCTCAACGACCTGCAAGTGGAGATGATCGACCGCTTCGGCCTGCTCCCCGAGCCGACCAAGAACCTGATCCGCCTGACCCTGCTCAAGCTGCAGGCGGAGAAGCTCGGGATCAAGAAGGTCGATGCCGGCCCGCAAGGCGGCAAGATCGAATTCGAAAGCGAGACCCCGGTCGATCCGCTGGTGCTGATCAAGCTGATCCAGGGCCAGCCCAAGCGCTACAAATTCGAAGGCGCCACCCAGTTCAGGTTCATGGTGCCCATGGAGCGCGCCGATGAACGATTCTCGACACTCGAAGCGCTGTTCGAGCGCCTCACCCCGCAAACCGCGTAAGGAAGATCCATGCGTGCCATTCGCAACCTCACCCTGCTGCTGGCGCTGGTCGCGCCGGCGGCCTTCGCCGACACCCAGTACCTGGTGGAAATGATCCTGGTGCGACAGAACGCGGTACCGGCCATCACCAGCCAGTTCGCTCCGGAAAACTGGAGCGACGGCGCCGCACCGATCGCGCAGTACGATGTGCGCCAGCCGATTCTCGACAAGGAAGTGGCCGCGCTCGCCGCCAACAGCCAGTACACCGTGCTGGCGCACAAGGCCTGGCAGCAGAGCGTTGGCAGTGGCGTGTCGAAGGTCGCCATCAGTGACGGCCAGGAGCAGTTCGGCCACTTCCCCATCGAAGGCAACCTGAGTCTGGGCGAAGCGCGGTTCATCAGCGTCGAGGCAAACTTCTGGGTCAACCAGTTCGACGCCAACGGCGCAGTGATACAGAGCGAGGCGTTCAAGCAGGGCAACAAGAACGTGAAGAGCGCGGAACTGACCTTCCTCGACGGCGGACACCTGGCGCTGCTGGTGAAGATTCGCAAAGTGGGAGCGCCGGCTAGCCCGGCGCCTGATCCCGAGATGATGGAGCAGTAAGGCATGCCTCATATGCTCGACCGGCTGCTCGGAAGTAGCGCCTGGCAGGACGAATTCAGTGCCAGGGTGCTGGAACGCGGGCTCGGTTACGCGAGACAGCAGCGGGTCCGCATCGTAAAGGTCGAGAACGACACGATCCACGCCACCTGCGAGGGCTCGGGCGATCACCGCTACAGGCAGGTGATCGGCATAAAACCGCGTGGAGACGATGGATACTGGGTTGATTGCGATTGCACCTGCCCGGTGGGCGTCGACTGCAAGCACTGCGCTGCCGTGCTCTACTACGCCCAGGATCATCTCGAACCCTCGGGTGAGAGGCTGACCGCGGATCTGGAGTCATGGCTGGACAAACTGGAAAAGCCCGCGCCGGGCAGCGTCGAGCAGCGGCCAGACAGCCAGGGCCGTGCCCTCTACTACTTCATCCATTTCGATGAAGACATCTTCTGCCTGAAGATCAGGAAAGGCACACGGCAACCCAATGGGAGCATCCAGTTCGCCAACCTGCGCTCGATCCCCGAACTGCTGTTCCAGCCACCCAGGTACGTCACCCCGCAAGACCGGCAGATTCTCCTGCACCTCAATCGCAAGGAACGATTCTGGGGCATGACCTTCCCCCTCGATGAAAAACATGACAGCGAGGTGTTCCAGCAAGCACTGGACAGCGGCCGCCTGATGTTCGACGAGGGCATGCGCCCGGTGACCCAGGGCCCGGTCCGGGACGCCGAGTTCCGTTGGGTACGTCAGAAGAACGGTCACTACTGGGGAATGTGGCATCACGGCGATGAACCCGTGCGCCGGGTCCTGCCGCTGCAACCGTTGTACTGGTTCGATATCACCATCATGCAGGCCGGCCTGCTCCGGCATAACCTGGATCCTTACGTTGCCCAGCAGCTGACCCTGGCACCGGACGTACCGGAACCCCTGGTAGCCCAGCTCAGCCACCGCCTCGCCGCCCTGGACAAGCAACTGCCGACACCCACCAGGCTGCGCGAAGAAACCCTCGACGGCATCCAGCCCGTCGCCCACCTGATCCTCGGAAGCCACGAATTCAGCGCCTACGCCCCGAAGAGCGGGCGCATGCAGCGACAGTTGCAACACCGCGCCGCACTGTCGTTCAACTACGACGGCCTGCGTGCCAGCGGCAGCAAGCCACTGACCCGCTTCGTCGACAATGTCACCCAGCATATCCAGCGCGACGCCAAGGCCGAACAAGCCTTGCGCAAGGTCCTGCATGGCTGGGGCTTCAAGGTCGCCACCCGGCAAAGCAAAGCCTTGCCGGAAAGCGCCGGCGAACTGCTGCTGCTCGACACCGACCAGCAATGGCTGGACTTCGCCCGTGAAGGCCTCCCCGCGCTGCGTGAGGCTGGCTGGGAAATCGAGATCCACGCCGACTTCGCCTTCAACCTGCAGGAAGTGGACGAGTGGTACGCCGATATCGAGGAAGGCGGCGGGCACCAATGGTTCGACCTGGAGCTGGGCATCGTGGTCAACGGCGAACGCCACAGCCTGCTGCCGATCCTCCTGCACCTGCTGCGCAGCAATCCGGAACTGCTGCGCAGCAGCGAACTGGCCAGGCGCGGCGACGACGAACACCTGCTGATCGACCTCAATCGCCATCGCCACGGCACCACGGCAGCACGGGTCGCCCTGCCCTACGCGCGGATCAAACCGCTGATGGCGACACTCGGCGAGCTGTACCTGACGGAAAACGATGGCCGCAGCCTGCGCCTGTCCGCCCCGGATGCGGCGCGCCTGAGCAACCTCGACGACATCTCCCTGACCTGGCAAGGCGGCGAACGCCTGCGTGACTTCGCCTCGCGCCTGAAGAATGCGCAGTACACCGAAGTCCAGGCGCCGCAAGGCCTGAATGCAACACTGCGGCCTTACCAGCTGGAAGGCCTGAGCTGGCTGCAAACCCTGCGTGAACTGGAGGTGGGTGGTTTGCTCGGCGACGACATGGGCCTGGGCAAGACCCTGCAGACCCTCAGCCATGTGCTCGCGGAAAAGAACGCCGGTCGCCTTGAAAGCCCGGCACTGGCGATCATGCCGACAAGCCTGATCCCCAACTGGCTTGACGAGGCCGAGCGCTTCGCTCCGCAGCTCAAGGTCGTCGCCCTGCATGGCGCCGGGCGCAACCGGCATTTCGCCAACCTGCGCGACTACGACCTGGTCCTCAGCACCTACGCCCTGCTCCCTCGCGATCTCGAGCACTTCACCCCGATCGACTGGCACCTGCTGATCCTCGACGAAGCGCAGAACATCAAGAACGCCACCAGCAAGGCCGCCCAGGCCGCCCGCGAGCTGAAAGCCGACCAGCGCCTGTGCCTGACCGGCACGCCCATGGAAAACAACCTGGGCGAACTCTGGTCGATCTTCCACTTCCTCATGCCGGGCTGGCTGGGCGACAGCAAGACCTTCGCCCGCGACTACCGCACGCCCATCGAGAAGTACGGCGATAGCGAACGCATGAGCCACCTGGCCGCGCGGATCCGCCCGTTCCTGCTGCGCCGGACCAAGGAGCAGGTGGCGACCGAGTTGCCGGCGAAAAGCGAGATCATCCACTGGGTCGATCTCAGCGACGCCCAGCGCGACACCTACGAAACCGTGCGGGTAGCGATGGACAGCAAGGTCCGCGCCGAAATCACCCGCAATGGCGCGGCGCGCAGCCAGATCGTGATTCTCGAAGCCTTGCTCAAGCTGCGCCAGGTCTGCTGCGACCTGCGCCTGGTGGCCAATGCCACAGTGAAAGGGTCGCAGTCCGACAAGGGCAAGCTGGGCAGCCTGATGGACATGCTCGACGACCTGCTCAGCGAAGGGCGCAAGATCCTGCTGTTCTCCCAGTTCACTTCGATGCTGGCGTTGATCGAGCAAGAGCTGGAGAAACGCAAGATCCGCTACAGCCTGCTGACCGGCGACACCAAGGACCGGCGCACGCCGGTGCAGGAGTTCCAGAATGGCGACACACCCCTGTTCCTGATCAGCCTCAAGGCCGGCGGCACCGGGCTCAACCTCACCGCCGCCGACACCGTGATCCACTACGACCCCTGGTGGAACCCGGCCACGGAAAACCAGGCCACCGACCGCGCATATCGCATCGGCCAGGACAAGCCGGTATTCGTCTACAAACTGATCACCCGCGGCACCGTGGAAGAGAAGATCCAGCAACTGCAGAAGGAAAAGGCGGCGCTGGCAGCGGGGTTGCTGGAGGGGAACGCCGCGGGTCAGTGGAAGCTGGCGGCGGATGATATCGAGGCGTTGTTCTCGCCGTTGCCGGAGCAGCAGAAGGCTCGCTGAGAACATCCGCACCACTTGAGCATTAGCCCGATCCGACTGAAGCCGGGACTTCGGACATGCACTACAGTCAGGCTTGAGAGACGCTCTTTATTTCCGCAGTAGGGCTACCTGTATTCCTCATGAATGGTTCATTCACGAAACAGGAGTCCAACATGGGCATATCCAACCTGGGCCGCTGCGCGTTCGCGGCGATGATGGTGGTTATGGCGCACGCAGCGTTCGCTGCAACGCCCGAGGAGGTCAAGGGGCACTTCCTGGATGTGCCCGCCTTGCTGGAAAACCATGCGGACACCAGCACCTCGCCCCTTCTGGCCAATATCAAGGCACCGCATCTGGAAGCGCAGCCCAGCGCCGCCGGCTATCGCGTGAACAGCGCCATGCTGGTCGATACGCAGGGCAAGCCCGATGGGTTTATCGTACTGGTCAATCGCGACGATGGCGCCTTTACAGCACTGGTCAACACCGCGGCACGAAGCGGCCTGGTCGTGGGTAAGGCCGATGGCTCCCAGACGTTCCAGGAAGAGCCGAAATCGGACAGGGAGGATGACTACGTCATGGAGCCGCAGCCGACGGCGGAACAGACCCGGCGAACGGATAAATCCCCCGCTACCCCTGCGGACGCCGAACAGCCCGTCGTCCTGACGATACTTGCAGGATTCTCGCATGCCTCCGCAGAGCGGGTCGGTGACCCGACCGCTTTTGCACAGGCACAGATCGAGACCTTGAACATGGCGCTCAGAAACACTGGATTGCTCCATATCAAGGCGGTCCTTGCCGGTGTTTCCACGACCCCGATCGATTACGAGATAAGCTCACCCAGCCTGGCCATGCTGGAAAGTCTCTTTCCCAACCATGCCAAAGCGGACCTGATAGCCAGCTTCGTCGGAACCTGGAATGGCATCAATGGAATAGCCTACCGGAATGGCCGACTCAGCATGACCCATGTAGCCACCACCAGCACCTTCGCCCATGAGATAGGCCATAACATCGGCGGCATACATTGCCCGGAGGGAAATGGATACCACTTCGGTTACTTCACGGGAGAGTACAGCTCGTTGCTGTGCCGCAAGGGCAGTTGGTTCCTTTCGTACTCCAATCCAGCCAAGCGCGCCCCGGACGGTGTCCCCCTCGGCGATCCGGCAACTGCCGACATGGCCCGGGTCTGGCGAGAGAACGCGCCAGGCAAAAGCAGTGGCGAGGGCAACGATATGACCAGGCCTATGCTGTTGAGCAGCCTGAGCGCACCCACCCAATGCGTGGACGTACTGGGTGGCAACCCCGGGGAAGGCTCTGAAGTCGGGCTCTGGTTATGCGACAGGTTCAACCCCAATCAGCGCTGGTACAAGAGCTACTACGACGAGAAAATCCAGTTCAGGCTCGCGGCCAAACCATCACTTTGCCTTCGTATGGGGGTAGGCACGGGTTACCAAAGCGTCAGCCTTTCAGAATCGACTTGCGCCAATGAACGCTGGCTTGCCGAGGGAAGGGCCCTGAGGACTTCGGGATACAACCTGATCATGTACATGGTCAGGTTCAGCGACAACAGCCTTACCGCCGTACCAGGCGCGCCAGCCAATCCCGACGACCCCGGATACCATTGGTTTACCCACCCTGCCGACTAGCAGGTCTTGCAACAGCGGACCGAAAAACCGCAACGTCGTCAGTCGACCAGCTGCGCTTGCTTCAGCGCCCCCAGCGCCTCCAGCCAGCGCGGCTGCTGCCGGTAGTCGGTACGCGCAAAACCCTGCCCGCGCATCCGCGCAATGCGCGCAGAAGGCTTGACCTGCATCCGCTGCGCCGCACTCAAGGCCAACTCCGCCGCAGCGCGATCGTTGCACACCAGCCCCATATCACAGCCGGCGCTCAGCGCCGCCTCGATCCGGCTCGCCGCATCACCCACCACGTGGGCACCGGCCATGGACAGGTCATCGCTGAAGATCACACCATCGAAGCCCAGCTCGCCACGCAGGATTTCCTGCAGCCACCGGCGGGAGAAACCAGCGGGCTGGTTGTCGATCTGCGGGTAGATGACATGGGCCGGCATTACCGCTGCCAACTGGCCGCTGAGCCGGGTGAACGGCACCAGGTCGGCAGCACGGATCTGCTCCAGGCTGCGCTCGTCGGTGGGAATGGCCACATGGGAGTCGGCCTCGGCCCAGCCGTGACCGGGGAAGTGCTTGCCACAAGCCGCCATGCCCGCCGCGTTCATACCGCGGATAAAGGCGCCGGCCAAGGCCGTGGCGCGTTGCGGATCGCCCTCGAACGCGCGACTGCCGACCACAGCGCTGCGCTGGTGATCGAGGTCCAGCACCGGAGCGAAACTCAGGTCCAGGCCCACCGCCAGCACTTCGGTCGCCATCAGCCAGCCGCACTGCTCGGCGAGGTACTCGGCGTTGTCGTTGTCGGCGATGGCGCGCATTGCCGGCAGGCGCACGAAGCCCTGGCGCAGGCGCTGGACACGGCCGCCTTCCTGGTCCACGGCGAGGATCAGGTCCGGGCGGACGGCGCGGATCGACGCGGTCAGCTCGCGCACCTGGCGCGGGCTGTCGATGTTGCGGGCAAAGATGATCAGGCCGGCCACTTCGGGCTGGCGCAGGAGATGGCGGTCTTCGGCGGTCAGCCAGGTACCGGCGATATCCACCATCAGGGAGCCTTGCAGGCTGGCAGTCATGAATGATCCTTCAGTTAAGGGGCGCGCCTGCCCACTGCGGGCAGGCGGCTTCTTCGATTCGTACCGGGCAGTGCGCCGGAACCTGGTCGAACAGCTTCAACAGGTCGACATTGCGCAGGCGAATGCAGCCATGGGACAACGGCACGCCCATGGGCTCGGTGTCCGGCGTGCCGTGCAGATAGATGTAGCGGCGGAAAGTATCGACCGGCCCCAGGCGATTGCGGCCGGGTTCGCAGCCGCTGAGCCAGAGAATGCGGGTCAGGATCCAGTCGCGGCCGGGAAACTGCTCGTGCAGCGCGGGGCTCCAGGTTTCACCGGTCCAGCGTCGGCCACGCAGCACCGCACCTTGTGGCAGGCCGGCACCGATCTTCGCCCGCACCTGGTGCAGGCCACGCGGCGTACAGCCCGAACCGTTGCGTTCACCCGGGCCGTTGAGCGCCGTGGACACCGGCAGGCGCACGACCAGGCGCCCCTGGGCGAAGCCGTACAGGGCCTGGTCGGCGAGGGAAATATGCAGCAGATCGAGAGTAGACATGGGGCGCTAGCTTAGCCGAAGCCAGGCGTCACGCCCAGTCGCAATCAGGCCTTGGCCGGAGCCGGCGCACCGGTCGACTTGCTGCGCGGGCGCAGTTGCGCTGCGGCCATGGCCTCGTCGGTGACCCCGCTGTCGGCACGCATGCCGGCGGCGAGGAACGGCACCATCAGGCGCATCACCTGTTCGATGGACGTGTTGACACCGAAATCGGTTTCGGCGATCGCCCGCAACGCCTTGATCCCGGACATGCTGAACGCTGCGGCACCGAGCATGAAATGCACGCGCCAGAACAGCTCGATCGGGGGAATGCGCGGGGCTGCCTCGTTGACCAGCAGCATGTAGCGGCGGAAGACCTTGCCGTACATGTCCTCCAGATACCGCCGAAGGTGCCCCTGGCTCTCGCTGAAGGCCAGGCCCAGCAAGCGCATGAAGATGGACAGGTCGTTGCCGCTGCGCGGCTGTACCACCAGTGCCTGTTCCACGAGCATTTCAAGGAGCTCTTCGAGGCTTGGCCTGTGCTCGGGGCGCGCCTGGCGCCGGTCCAGTTCGCGTTCGAGGCTTTGGCAGAACGGCCCCAGGAAACGCGAGAAAACCGCCTGGATCAAGGCTTTCTTCGAGCCGAAGTGATAATTGACCGCCGCCAGGTTGACCCCGGCCTTGCTGGTGATCAGGCGCAGCGAGGTTTCGGCGAAGCCTTTTTCCGCGAACAGCTGCTCTGCAGCATCAAGAATGCGTTCGACGGTTTCCGATTGGGCCATGAAATGATCTACCTGACAAACAGTTGTTTGAAACATACGTTTCATCCACGTGACTGTCAAGTCAGAGGGCGCTATTAGAGCACAGCCGCCCCGCTTTTTCTTACCGCCTGTAGCCTGAAGCTTGCAGCAGCCAATCTACTGTATATAATCCCAGTCACTGTATAAAAAGACAGAGCCATCGACATGCTAAAACTGACGCCACGCCAAGCTGAGATTCTGGCTTTTATCAAGCGCTGCCTGGAAGACAACGGCTTCCCGCCTACCCGCGCCGAAATCGCCCAGGAGCTGGGCTTCAAGTCTCCCAATGCCGCCGAAGAGCATCTCAAGGCACTGGCACGCAAGGGTGCAATCGAGATGACGCCGGGCGCATCCCGTGGCATCCGCATTCCAGGCTTCGAAGCCCGCCCGCCACAGGACGAGACCTCGCTGCCGATCATCGGCCGGGTCGCCGCCGGCGCCCCCATCCTCGCGGAGCAGCACATCGAGGAGTCCTGCGCCATCAACCCTTCGTTCTTCCATCCTCGCGCCGATTATCTGTTGCGCGTGCATGGCATGAGCATGAAGGACGTCGGCATCTTCGACGGCGACCTTCTCGCCGTGCACACCGCCCGCGAAGCACGCAATGGGCAGATCGTCGTAGCCCGCCTGGGTGACGAAGTCACGGTCAAGCGCTTCAAACGTGAAGGCAGCAAGGTTTGGCTGATCGCGGAAAATCCCGAATTCGCCCCCATCGAGGTCAACCTGAAGGAACAGGACCTGGTGATCGAGGGGTTGAGCGTCGGCGTCATTCGCCGGTAACCAGGAGGCGTCATGCAGTTTACCCACACACCACAGCAAGCACAGTTACCCCTGTTCGAGGCATTCCTGGCCCAGCCTGCGCTGCCTGGACTCAAAGCGGAAAAGCCTGCGCGTTCCAGCAATGAACCGCAGGTCTTCAGCGAGTTGTCTTTCCGTGGTGCGCTGGAGCACTGCCAGAACCTGCTGGCACCGGTCCTGCGGGAATTGAGCGAGGAAGAAGATGCACGCTGGCTGACACTGATCGCACCACCTGCCAGCCTCACCCAGGCCTGGCTGCGTGATGCCGGGCTGAACCGCGAGCGCATCCTGATCCTGCAACCGCGTGGCAACCAGAGCGCCCTGCAACTGGCCTGCGACGCCCTGCGCCTGGGCCGCAGCCACACCGTGGTGAGCTGGCTGACCCCACTTGGCAGCGCAGCACGGCAACAACTGACCCGTGCCGCCAACGCCGGAAGCGCGCAGAGCCTGAACATTCGCCTGGGTTAACCGCTACGACGCCGAACATCCGGCTTCCTCATTGCGAGGAAGCCCGGCCAGTCTCAATGAAGGACGCGCGGTCCTTCGTCTTCACGCTCGATCTCACCTTCCACCAAACGCCCCGCCATCTGCACGCCAACGCTGAGCATGGCCTTCGCCACCTCGACATGCTGGCCCTGCAGGAACGCCTTGGCGTCTTCGGAAAAACTCAGGGTAACCAGGGAACCCTCGTCCTCGGCACGGCGCAGCTCGATGCGACCGTCTGGCAATTCGACAATTTCTAGAAAGGACGTGGGCATATCAGCAGAGGTCTCCAGGAAAGGGCGATATTGTAACAGTGCCGGTCACAATCAGCACTCACTCAAACCCTCGCGGAAACGCACGGTCAGCTTCTTCAGGTTTTGCCGCCATTCCTCCAGTTCCTCCCGGGAAAGCGGCGCGACAGAAGGCTCGTCAAGGTTGACGGCCTGAATCAGCGGCTGGGTGACGTCGCCTTTCGGCGCTTTATTGGCGACCGGCGGTTTGAACAAATCGGAATAAGCTTTCAACAAACGCGCCAGCCAGGTTTCCGGCTGTTGGGCCAGTTCTACCAGTTCGGCCATTTCCGGGATTGCGATGCTTTCCAGAACCTGCGGGGTCAACAGTTGCTCGGCGCGGGACGCATTGGCCTCTGGCAGGCGATAAAACCCGGCGATCTCATGGCACAGTCCCAGCAATGCACCGTACAGGTGGAATAGCGCCGACTCCCGCTCGGCCTGGACCAGCGCTTGGGCATTCATGGCCCGGCTTTCCTGCGCCTTGCCCAAGCCTTCCAGGGCCAGGCCGGCGAAGAAGATTTTCTGATTGGTGCGGGTGTAGAGTTCCTGGGCCATTGAGGCGCTCTCCGGTAGGGCTGCGAGGCGGGGTCTGTCAGTTTCGGGGAAGGCCTTGTCCTGTGCAAGGATCTGTAAGTTTTTTCGTATTTGAGATTGGGATCTGATACAACGCGGACCCTGTGGGAGCGGGTTCACCCGCGATTGCGGGAGTGAATCCACAATTGCAATCGCGGGTGAACCCGCTCCCACAGGATCCGCATGGTGCCCGGGATATTCAAACAAAAAGGCCGCGCCTGACATCGTCAGCCGCGGCCTCCACATTACCCGCCGAAGCGCTTAGCGCTTGTCTTCGACCTTCCACGCCTTGCCGTCGTAGAACGCGCGCCAGCCGGTCGGCTTGCCGTCCACTTCGGTCTGCACGTACTGCTCCTTGGTCTTGCGGCTGTAGCGAATCACCGCCGGGCGACCCTCAGGATCCTTCTGCGGTGCGTCGCAGAGGAAGTGGTACTTCGGATCGATCTCATGCTTGTGCGGGATGATCTCCAGCACCAGTGGCGCCCGGGTCTCGCGGTTCTTCGGGAACTGGCTGGCCGCCAGGAACAGGCCCGAGGCGCCGTCGCGCAACACATAGGTGTCGTTGACCTTCTCGCACTTGAGCTCCGGCATATCCACCTTGTCCATCTTTGGTGGTGCCGCCTCGCCGTTCTTGAGCAACTTGCGGGTGTTCTTGCACTCGGGATTGGTGCAACCGAAGAACTTGCCGAATCGGCCGGTCTTGAGCTGCATCTCGCTACCGCATTTGTCGCATTCCAGGCTCGGGCCTTCGTAGCCCTTGATCCGGTAGCTGCCCTCCTCGATCTCGTAGCCAGGGCAGTCCGGATTGTTGCCGCAGATATGCAGCTTGTGCTTTTCGTCCAGCAGGTAAGCGTCCATCGCCGTCGAACAGATCGGGCAACGATGCTTGCCGCGCAGCACACGAGACTCCGATTCACCCTCGTCGTCCGCAGCGATCTCGTCGCCCGGCACCAGGTTGACCGTGGCCTTGCAGCGCTCCTTCGGCGGCAAGCTATAGCCCGAGCAGCCAAGGAACACGCCGGTGGAGGCGGTACGGATCATCATGTGCCGGCCGCATTCCTTGCACGGAATGTCGGTGGGGGTCGGCTGGTTGGCACGCATGCCGTTCTCGCTGGACTCCGCGGCCTGCAACTTCTTGCTGAAGTCCCCGTAGAACTCGTCCAGCACGTTCTTCCAGTCGCGTTCGCCCTGGGCAACGTCGTCGAGGTTCTCCTCCATGTCGGCGGTGAAGCCGTAGTCCATCAGATTGGAGAAGCTCTCGGACAGGCGCTCGGTAACGATGTCGCCCATCTTTTCGGAATAGAAGCGGCGGTTGTGCAGCGTCACGTAGCCGCGGTCCTGGATGGTGGAAATGATCGCGGCATAGGTCGATGGACGACCGATACCACGTTTTTCCATTTCCTTGACCAGGCTGGCCTCGGAGTAGCGCGCCGGCGGCTTGGTGAAATGCTGACTCGGATCCAGCTGGATCAGCTTGAGCACTTCGCCCTGGTTCATTTCCGGCAGGACATCGTCTTCGCCCGGCTTGCTCTGTTGTGGCAGCACGCGGGTATAACCGTCGAACTTGAGGATGCGCCCTTTGGCTCGCAGCTCGAAATCACCAGCAGCGACGCTGACGGTGGTCGACAGGTATTGTGCAGGTGGCATCTGGCAGGCGAGGAACTGGCGCCAGATCAGCTCGTACAGGCGCTCGGCATCACGCTCCATACCACTGAGCTTGCTCGGATGGGTGTTGACGTCGGAAGGGCGAATCGCTTCGTGCGCCTCCTGGGCGCCTTCCTTGCTGCCATAGACGATCGGCGCATCGGGCAGGTATTTCTTGCCAAACTCGCTCTCGATATAGCTGCGCGCCATTTCCACGGCGTCGGTCGACAGGTTCGTCGAGTCGGTACGCATATAGGTGATGTAGCCGGCTTCATACAGCCGCTGCGCCATCATCATGGTCTTCTTCACCCCGAAGCCGAGACGGTTGCTCGCCGCCTGCTGCAAGGTCGAGGTAATGAACGGTGCCGAAGGCTTGGAGCTGGTCGGCCGGTCTTCACGCTTGGCCACGCTGTAGGAAGAGGCCTTGAGCTTGTCCAGCGCCGCCATGGCCTGGGCTTCGTTCAGCGGCTTGAACGCCTCGCCCTTCTCACGAGCAACCTCGAAGCGCACCTTGGCGTTCTTCGCGGTACCGAGGTCGGCGTGGACCTCCCAGTACTCCTCGGGAATGAAGGCGCGGATCTCGCGCTCACGCTCGACCACCAGCTTCACCGCCACCGATTGCACCCGGCCAGCGGACAGGCCACGGGCGATCTTGGCCCAGAGCAGTGGCGAGACCATGTAGCCGACCACGCGGTCGAGGAAGCGCCGCGCCTGCTGGGCATTGACCCGGTCGATATCGAGGTCGCCCGGTTGCGAGAAGGCTTCCTGGATGGCCTTCTTGGTGATTTCGTTGAACACCACGCGCTTGTAGCGGCTGTCGTCACCACCGATGGCTTCGCGCAGGTGCCAGGCGATGGCCTCCCCTTCGCGGTCCAAGTCGGTTGCGAGATAGATGGTGTCGGCATCCTTGGCCAACCGACGCAGTTCGTCGATGACCTTCTCCTTGCCCGGGAGAATCTCGTACTTGGCCTTCCAGCCGTGATCCGGATCCACGCCCATGCGCGCAACCAGCTGCTTGCGCGCCTTTTCCTTGGGCGACAGCGCCGGCGCTTCACCGGCAGCCTTGCCGCGCTTGGCGGCCGGTTCCTTGGTGGCACTGGCCGAACCGCTGGTGGGCAGGTCGCGGATATGGCCGATACTCGACTTCACCACGTACTGGTTGCCCAGGTACTTGTTGATGGTCTTGGCCTTAGCCGGGGATTCCACAATGACCAGCGATTTGCCCATGGATCGGAAAATTCCTGAATATCGAAATAAAAAACACGCCAGGCACCTGACGCGGCACCGCTATATATAGTGGCTATAGAATGAGGTCAAGCACGGGAGTTCAGCCGCCTGCGCCATCCGGTCGCGAAAACAGCGTCGCTTCGGCCTCGACCAAAGCAAAGCGTGGGACTTGCTCCCCGTCAACTTCCACCGACTCGAGAAACATCGACAACGGCCGTACCCACAGGCCGAATTCGCCGTACAACGCCTGGTAGAAGACTACCCATTCCTCGCTTTCGGAATGCCGCGCAGTGCCGAAGACACGGTACTCAGGCCCTTTGTAATGCCGGTATACGCCTGGTTGTATCTGCATGCCGCTGGCCCTCCTGAAAAAATCCGAAAAAACAAAAACCGGGGCACCAGGCCCCGGTTTGGTCAACCACGCGATCAGACGCGCTCGAAGACCGTGGTGATGCCCTGGCCGAGGCCGACGCACATGGTCGAAACGCCGAGGGTACCGCCATTCTGCTTCATGACGTTGAGCAGCGTACCGGAAATACGCGCGCCCGAGCAGCCGAACGGGTGACCCAGGGCGATCGCGCCGCCGTGCAGGTTAACCTTCTCATCCATCTTGTCGAGCACTTTCAGATCCTTCAGCACCGGCAGGGCCTGGGCGGCGAAGGCTTCGTTGAGCTCGATGAAGTCGATGTCGGCAATGCTCAGACCTGCGCGCTTGAGCGCTTTCTGGGTCGCAGGGACCGGGCCGTAGCCCATGATCGCCGGGTCCACGCCAGCCACCGCCATGGAGCGGATCACCGCCAGCGGCTGGATGCCCAGGTCCTGGGCGCGCTGGGCCGACATGACGATCATGCACGAAGCGCCGTCGGTGATCTGCGAGGAGGTACCGGCAGTCACGGTGCCGCCTTTCGGGTTGAAGGCAGGCTTCAGCGCCGCGAGGCTTTCCAGGGTGGTGTCCGGGCGAATGGTTTCATCGTAGTCGAAGACCTTGAGGAAGCCGTTCTCGTCGTAGCCCTGCATCGGGATGATCTCGTCCTTGAACTTGCCTTCCACGGTCGCCTTGTGGGCGAGCTGGTGCGAGCGCAGGCCGAACAGGTCTTGTTGCTCACGGCTGATGCCGTGCATCTTGCCGAGCATCTCGGCAGTCAGGCCCATCATGCCCGAGGCCTTGGCGGCGTACAGGGACATGTGCGGGTTCGGGTCGACCCCGTGCATCATGCTGACGTGGCCCATGTGCTCGACACCACCGACCACGAAGACATCACCGTTGCCGGTCATGATCGCCTGGGCGGCGGTATGCAGGGCGCTCATCGACGAGCCGCACAGGCGGCTGACGGTCTGGCCGGCGGCGGTGTGCGGGATCTGGGTCATCAGCGACGCCATGCGCGCGATGTTCCAGCCCTGTTCCAGGGTCTGGTTGACGCAGCCCCAGATCACGTCCTCGACTTCGGCCGGGTCGATCTTGGCGTTGCGTTCCAGCACCTTGCTGATCAGGTGCGCGGACATGTCTTCGGCACGGGTATTGCGGTGCATGCCACCCTTGGAGCGGCCCATCGGCGTGCGACCGAAGTCGACAATCGCCACGTCTCTTGGATTCAGGCTCATATATTTACTCTCGCTCTATACCGTTGGGCGCTTAACCGAAGAAGCGCTGGCCGTTCTTGGCCATTTCACGCAGCTTCGCGGTGGGGTGGTACAGCGGGCCCAGATCGGCGTACTTGTCTGCCAGGGCCACGAACTCGGCTACACCGATGGAGTCGATGTAGCGCAGCGCGCCGCCGCGGAAGGGAGGGAAACCGATGCCGTAGACCAGGCCCATGTCGGCCTCGGCTGCGGTCTCGACGATGCCGTCTTCAAGGCAGCGCACGGTTTCCAGGCAAAGCGGGACCATCATCCAGTTGATGATGTCCTCGTCGCTGACCTCGCGCTGCTCGTAGACCACCGGCTTGAGCACTTCCAGCACCGAAGCATCGGCGACCTTCTTCGGCTTGCCGCGCTTGTCGGTTTCGTAGGCGTAGAAGCCCTTGCCGTTCTTCTGGCCGAGGCGGTTGGCCTCGTACAGAGCGTCGACGGCAGAGCGACGATCGTCCTTCATGCGGTCCGGGAAGCCTTCAGCCATCACGTCGCGACCATGGTGACCGGTGTCGATGCCGACCACGTCCATCAGGTACGCCGGGCCCATCGGCCAGCCGAACTTTTCCATGACCTTGTCGATGCGTACGAAGTCGACGCCGGCGCTGACCAGCTTGGCGAAGCCGCCGAAGTACGGGAACAGCACGCGGTTGACCAGGAAGCCCGGGCAGTCGTTGACCACGATCGGGTTCTTGCCCATCTTCTTGGCGTAGGCAACGGTGGTAGCCACCGCCACTTCGCTGGACTTCTCGCCACGGATCACTTCCACCAGCGGCATCATGTGCACCGGGTTGAAGAAGTGCATGCCAACGAAGTTTTCCGGGCGCTTGAGTGCCTTGGCCAGCAGGTTGATGGAGATGGTCGAGGTGTTCGAGGCAAGGATCGCATCGTCCTTGACCTGGGCTTCAACCTCGGCCAGCACCGCTTGCTTGACCTTGGGGTTCTCGACCACGGCTTCGACGACGATGTCGACATTGGCGAAGTCGCCGTAGGACAGGGTCGGACGAATCGCGTTCAGGGCCTCGGCCATTTTGGCAGGCGTCAGGCGGCCTTTCTCGACACGCTTGCCGAGCAGCTTGGACGCTTCGTTCAGGCCGAGCTGGATGGCTTCCTCGCGGATGTCCTTCATCAGGATCGGCGTGCCCTTGACCGCGGACTGGTAGGCGATGCCGCCGCCCATGATGCCGGCGCCGAGCACGGCTGCCTGCTTCACGTCGTGGGCGATCTCGTCATGGGCCTTGGCCTTGCGCTTGAGTTCCTGGTCATTGAGGAACAGACCGATCAGGCTTTCGGCTACCGAGGTCCTGGCCAACTTGGCAAAGCCGGCGGCTTCCACTTCGATGGCCTTGTCGCGACCGAAGTTGGCGGCCTTCTGGATGGTCTTGATCGCTTCGACCGGCGCCGGGTAGTTCGGGCCGGCCTGGCCAGCGACGAAGCCCTTGGCGGTTTCGAAGGCCATCATCTGTTCGATGGCGTTGAGCTTGAGCTTTTCCAGCTTCGGCTGGCGCTTGGCCTTGTGATCGAACTCGCCGCTGATGGCACGTTTGATCAGGTCCAGGGCCGCTTCGCCGAGTTTCTCAGGAGCGACCACGGCATCGACCGCGCCCACTTTCAGGGCGTCTTCGGCGCGGTTTTCCTTGCCGGAGGCGATCCACTCGACCGCGTTGTCGGCGCCGATCAGGCGCGGCAGGCGCACGGTACCGCCGAAGCCCGGGTAGATACCCAGCTTGACTTCAGGCAGGCCGATCTTGGCAGTGGTGGACATCACGCGGAAGTCGGCCGCCAGGCACATCTCCAGACCGCCACCCAGGGCGATGCCGTTGATGGCGACGACGGTCGGCACCTCGAGGTCTTCGAAGTCGCTGAAGATGCGGTTGGCTTCCAGGTTGCCGGCGATCAGCTCGGCCTCGGGCAGCTTGAAGTTGTCGACGAATTCGGTGATGTCGGCACCGACGATGAACACGTCCTTGCCACTGCTGACAATCACGCCCTTGATCGAAGCGTCGGCCTTGATGGTATCCACCGCCTGACGCAGTTCGTTCAGGGTAAGACGGTTGAATTTGTTGACGGACTCACCCTTGAGGTCGAACTTCAGTTCGACGATGCCGCTTTCAAGAGCCTTAACCGTGATGGCTTTACCTTCGTAAATCATCAACTGATCTCCACGATATGGAAGCTGAACTGTACACGCTGACCGCTTTTGTTCTGTTTCAGACCTGACCGGCAGCGTGATAGTCGGGATTCTGTACGAGCTTTCTTACAATACAAACGCTCAATTCATACGCCCGTTTGATTGGGGTGTGCACACATTCAACGAAAAGATGATCTTTGTCAAACCCCCAAAAGCACTGGCAAAAAGCGACCTTGCAGTCAGTTCTGTACGGCTTTTGAGCAACAGCGCATGACGGTGATCGGCGATCATTCACGTAAGCGATAGACGCCCGTGGCCGGAAATCGATCCAGCGGGGTAAACAGGAGTAGAGGAGAAAAAAGAAGGGAATTTGCCGCGCGCGAAGATGAATTGCCCACTACACTGCGAACTACTGAAATACCTCCCGGCCTGCCTGGCCTTTTTTTCAGCAGCGTAACGCAGCCCGCCCGGATGCCCGGGCGGGCTTTTTTCATGCCAGGTTTTGCAGCACCTGAGCAACATCCTGCAATACAGCAGCGTCCTCGCGCTCGCCCCAGCACAGGGCGATCATCTGCGTGCCAGCCTCGGCTTTGTAGACACTGGCCGGCAAGCGCTTGAGCTGCTCCAGCACGCGCTCGTCAACGCAGGGCTCACGCCACTGGTCAAGCCAGACACCCGGCTCGGTCTGCCAGTAGCTCCAGGTATCCGCACTGCCCTTGCGCCGCGCCCGGTGGTATTGCGCGCAGGTCGCCGGCGGCTCGTGCGGCAGCCAGTGCGGCCAGGTCTGTGGCGCCAGTTGCATGTTCATGCCCATGCGCCGCGCCTCCAGGCGCAACGCCATGCGCCCGCTCATGCGCCGGGACGGCAGCAGCCAGGCCAGGGGGCTGAGAATCAGCGCGAGGATTGACACAACTACCCAGACCGTCATATCTGTTATTCCTATCAACACGTTACCGATGAGCGGGTTAGCCGCAGCTGGATGCGATCAGCCTGAAACGGGCCATACTTTCTTTATTACGATTGTCAGGAGTACCTCTCATGCCCTACGAACACATTCTGGTTGCCGTCGACCTGACCGAAGAATGCGATCCGGTCATCAAGCGCGCCCGCGAGCTGGCCGGCCCGAGCAATGCCAAGGTGTCGCTGGTGCATATCGTCGAGCCGATGGCCATGGCCTTTGGCGGCGACGTGCCGATGGACCTGTCGCAACTGCAACAGCAGCAGTTCGACCAGGCCAAGGAGCGCATGGATCGCCTGTTCAACAAGTATCCGGAGATCAATCGCGGCGACTCGCACCTGACCTATGGCCAACCCCGCCAGGAAATCCACCAACTGGCCAAGGACCAGCGTTGCGACCTGATCGTGGTCGGCAGCCATGGCCGCCACGGCCTGGCCTTGCTGCTCGGCTCGACTGCCAACGACGTGCTGCATGGTGCGCCGTGCGATGTACTGGCGGTTCGCTTGCAGAAGAAAGCCGACTGACAGGTTTGGGGCCGCTTTGCGGCCCCATTCCTTTATTAGCTATCCAGCTCTGCCCAACGCTCCACCAACACATCCAGCTCCGCCTGCATGCTCTCCAGGCTGGCCAGCACCTTGGCGGTGTGGTCGATCGGCTTCTGGTAGAAGCCCGGGTCGGAGATTTCCTGCTGCACCGCAGCGATCTTCTCTTCCAGTTCGTCGATCTGCCCGGGCAGGGCCTCCAGCTCGCGTTGCAGCTTGTAGCTGAGTTTCTTCTTCGCTTCCGGCGCCGCAGCGGCAGCGACCGGCGCAGCCTCGGCCACCGGCGCCGCAACCACTGCGCTGTTCAGCTCGGATTTGCCCGACTTGCTTTCGCTCACCCCCAGCAGACGTGGCGAGCCGCCCTGACGGATCCAGTCCTGGTAACCACCGACGTACTCACGCACCCGCCCCTCGCCTTCGAAGACCAGCGTGCTGGTCACCACGTTGTCGAGGAAGGCCCGGTCATGGCTGACCATCAGCACAGTGCCCTTGTAGCCGGACAGCACTTCTTCCAGCAGTTCGAGGGTTTCCACGTCGAGGTCGTTGGTCGGTTCGTCGAGGACCAGCAGGTTGGCCGGCTTGCTGAACAGCTTGGCCAGCAGCAACCGCGCGCGCTCGCCTCCGGACAATGCCTTGACCGGGGTGCGCGCACGCTGCGGGCTGAACAGGAAGTCGCCCAGGTAGCTGAGCACATGGCGGCTCTGGCCATCGATCTCGATGAAGTCCCGGCCTTCGGCCAGGTTGTCGATCACGGTCTTTTCCAGTTCCAGCTGGTTGCGCAGCTGGTCGAAGTACGCGACCTCGATACGGGTGCCCGCCTCGACCTTGCCGCTGGTCGGCTGCAGATCGCCCAGCATCAGCTTGAGCAGGGTGGTCTTGCCGGTACCGTTGGCGCCGAGCAGGCCGATACGGTCCTCGCGCTGCAGGACCATGGAGAAATCCTTGACCAGGGTCGGGCCACCCGGGTGGGCGAAGCTGACGTTCTCCAGCACCATCACCTGCTTGCCGGACTTTTCCGCAGATTCGATCTGAATGTTCGCCTTGCCCTGGCGCTCGCGACGCTCGCTGCGCTCCACGCGCAGGGCCTTCAGTGCGCGCACACGACCTTCGTTACGGGTACGCCGGGCCTTGATGCCCTGGCGAATCCACACTTCCTCCTGGGCCAGGCGCTTGTCGAACAGCGCGTTGGCGGTTTCCTCGGCGGCCAGCGCCGCTTCCTTGTGCACCAGGAAGCTGGCGTAGTCGCCGTTCCAGTCGATCAGGCCGCCGCGGTCCAGTTCGAGGATACGGGTGGCCAGGTTCTGCAGGAAGGAACGGTCGTGGGTGATGAACAGCACGGCGCCGGGGAAGCTGCTCAAGGCGTCTTCCAGCCAAGCGATGGCACCGATATCCAGGTGGTTGGTCGGTTCGTCGAGCAGCAGCAGGTCCGGCTCCGAGACCAGGGCCTGGGCCAGCAGCACGCGACGGCGCCAGCCACCGGAGAGCTCGGCGAGGGTCTTGTCGGCCGGCAACTGCAGGCGGCTCAGGGTGCTGTCCACCAGCTGTTGCAGGCGCCAGCCATCACGGGCCTCGAGGTCCTGCTGGACATGCATGAGCTTTTCCAGGTCGGCATCGCTGTGGATGTTCTGGCTCAGATGATGGTATTCGGCAAGCAGTGCGCCGACACCTTGCAGGCCCTCGGCGACCACGTCGAACACGGTGCGGTCGTCGGCCACCGGCAATTCCTGGGGCAACTCGCCGATCTTCAGGCCGGGGGCGCGCCAGATTTCACCGTCGTCGGGCTTCTGCTCGTCCTTGACCAGGCGCAGCATACTCGACTTGCCGGTGCCGTTGCGGCCGATGATGCAGACCCGCTCACCACGGGCGATCTGCCAGGACACCTTGTCCAGCAAGGGCATGGTGCCAAAAGCGAGGGACACATCGCTGAATTTGAGCAGGGTCATGTTCTTCTCCATAAAGCGGGCGCGCATTCTACCCGACTTGACCGTCCGACACAGCCTGCACCGGTATCCGCCGGGCGGCGCGCCATTACGTCCGGATGCAAGCACAATGCTTTCATCGACGGCTGGCAAACAGCTAAGCTAAGGCCTGTGAACCCACAGTGCTGGCGACGCCGCCACTCGTTTTGGTCAACTGCCTGGAAGTCTCATGCGCCGCCTGCTCAACCTCGTTTCCTGCCTGCTTCTTTCCGCCTCGGTGGCCGGCATCGCGCAAGCCGCCGATCTTGCCCAACAACGCCAGATGTACGACGAAGCCAAGCGCGCCCTGGCCAAGGGCGACAAAGGCCCGTACCAGCGCTACGCCGCTGCGTTGCAGGACTATCCGCTGGAACCCTACCTCGCCTATGACGAGCTGACTGCGCGCCTGAAAACCGCAAGCAACGCCGAGATCGAAGCGTTCCTGGCGAAAAACGGCGACCTGCCCCAGGCCAACTGGATGAAATTGCGCTGGCTGCGCTGGCTGGCCGAGCGCGGCGACTGGCAGCCCTTCGTCAAGTACTACGACCCGAAACTGAATTTCACCGAACTGGACTGCCTCAATGGCCAGTACCAACTGGCCCACGGCCTGCGCGCCGAAGGCTATGCCACCGCCGACAAACTCTGGGCCGTGGGCAAGTCGCAGCCGGCCGCCTGCGACGCCTTGTTCGAACGCTGGGCCGCAGAAGGCCAGCTCACCGAACAGAAACGCTGGCTGCGCACCAAGCTGGCCGCACAGGCTCGCAACTACGCGCTGGCCAACAACCTGGTAAAAACCCTGCCGACCCTTGGCAACGAAGGTCGACTGCTGATCGATGTCGCACAGAAGCCGGAACTGCTCAACCAGCCGTCGCGCTTCACCCCGGCCAACGAAGCCATGTCCGACGTGGTCAGCCTCGGCCTGCGTCGCCTGGCCCGCCAGGATCCGGACCGGGCCATGGCGCTGCTCGACGACTACGCCAACCGCATGCACTTCTCGGCAGAAGAGAAAGTTGCCATCGCCCGCGAGATCGGCCTGACCCTGGCCCGTCGCTACGACCCGCGGGCGCTGGACCTGATGACCCGCTACGACCCGCAACTGCGCGACAACACCGTCAGCGAATGGCGCATGCGCCTGCTGCTGCGCCTCGGTCGCTGGGAAGAGGCCTATGAACTGAGCAAGCGCCTGCCCCAGGACCTTGCCAGCAGCAACCGCTGGCGCTATTGGCAGGCGCGCAGCCTGGAACTGGCGCAGCCGCAGAATCCGCAGATTCCGCTGCTGTACAAGACCGTTGCGCGTGAACGTGATTTCTATGGGTTCCTCGCTGCCGACCGTGCGCAAACGCCCTATCAGCTGAACAACAAACCGCTGGTGATCAGCCAGCAATTGATGAACAAGGTGCGCAACACCCCGGGCATCCGGCGCGCCCTTGAGTTCCACGCACGCGGCGAGATCGTCAACGGCCGCCGCGAGTGGTACCACGTCAGCCGCCACTTCAATCGCGACGAGATGGTCGCCCAGGCGCGTATCGCCTACGACCTGCGCTGGTACTTCCCGGCCATCCGCACCATCAGCCAGGCGCAATACTGGGATGACCTGGATATCCGCTTCCCGATGGCCCACCGCGACACCCTGGTACGCGAGGCCAAGGTTCGCGGCCTGCATTCGAGCTGGGTATTCGCGATTACCCGCCAGGAAAGTGCCTTCATGGATGACGCTCGCTCCAGCGTCGGCGCCAGCGGGCTGATGCAATTGATGCCGGCGACGGCCAAGGAGACCGCGCGCAAGTTCAGCATTCCGCTGGCCTCGCCCAGCCAGGTGCTGGATCCGGACAAGAATATCCAGCTGGGCGCGGCCTACCTGAGCCAGGTCCACGGGCAGTTCAACGGCAACCGGGTGCTGGCTTCGGCGGCGTACAACGCCGGGCCTGGCCGGGTACGGCAATGGCTGCGCGGCGCGGATCACCTGAGTTTCGACGTATGGGTCGAATCGATTCCCTTCGATGAAACCCGCCAGTACGTACAGAACGTGCTGTCTTATGCGGTGATCTACGGGCAGAAGCTCAACTCACCACAGCCGTTGGTGGATTGGCATGAGCGGTATTTCGATGATCAGTGAGTAGGCCAGCGCAGCCCCTGTGGGAGCGGGCTCACCCGCGATTGCTATTGTGAATTCACTACCGCAATCGCGGGTGAACCCGCTCCCACAGGGTACGCGGTGCTCCGAAGTTCTGTTTACTCCAGAACCTCTACTTCCATCCCCACCTCCAGCACACTCTCCCCGTCGGCCACCAGGTTCTGCCCGAACATGGCCTCCCCTTCCTTCTGCCGATAGTTCATCAAGGTTGCGAAAGGCTCGCGGTCGGCGCTGCGCTCGCCGGTGGCGGGGTCGATGGTGGTCAGAATGCAGCGCCCGCAGGGCTTGACCACGCGGAATGTCTGCTGGCCGATACGAATCCGTTTCCAGCCGTCCTCGGCGAAAGGCTCGGCGCCTGCGATCACCAGGTTCGGCCGGAACCGCAGCATTTCCATGGGCCGCCCGATCTTGCGGTTGAGATCGTCGAGCGACGCCTGGCCAATCAGCAGCAGCGGAAAACCATCGGCGAACGCCACCCGGTCACTGTTCTCGCCATAGCCCGAGGGCAGATAACGGGTGCGCTGCTCCGGCACGTGCACCAGGCGCACCGCACGCCCCATGAACCCGCTCAGCCACTCGGCGGCCGCCTCCCCGGCATCCGGCACCATCAGGGTGTCACGCCAGATGGTCACGCCGCGCAAGGCTTCATCCGGCGGGGGCACGGCAACATGCAGGGACGCAAAACCGGGCGCATCCAGCAGCAGGCCGCCGTCGGCGGCATACAACGCCGACAGCTGGCTCATCTGCGGGAAGGCCCGCTGGGTCAGGAAGCGGTTGTTGCCGGCGTCCACCAGCATCCAGCGACGATCGCCTGCCAGGCCAAGCAGGCCCGAGGGCGAGCGCTGCAAGGCTTCGGGCCGCCCCGACTTGAGCGGATAACGATAAAGCGCACTCAGATGCATCGGCCATGCTCCCCTGGAAAAAAAGAGCAGCTTACACCGGGTGCGACATCACGCGGTGGCTTCGTCCAGTTGCAGGCGCTGGCGCACCACTTCCACCAGGCGATCAGGCTGGAATTTGGAGAGGAAATTGTCGCAACCCACTTTTTTCACCATCGATTCGTTGAAACTGCCCGAGAGCGAAGTGTGCAGCACCACGTACAACCCGCGCAGGCGCGCATCGCTGCGGATCTCGGTGGTCAGGCGGTAGCCGTCCATTTCCGGCATCTCCGCGTCGGTGAAGACCATCAGCAACTTCTCGCAGACGTCTTCACCGGCATCCGCCCAGCCCTTGAGCATCTTCAACGCCTTCAGGCCATCGCTGGCCACATGCAGCCTGGCCCCTAGCTGCGACAGGGTTTCCCGTAGTTGCGCCAGGGCCACGGTGGAGTCGTCCACCAGGAGGATTTCCCGTCCCCTGGCGCGCTGCAGCAGTGGATCTTCCAGCTTGTCCCGGGACACCTTGGCGTTGTACGGAACGATTTCCGCCAGGACCTTCTCTACATCGATGATCTCGACCAGTTGCTCATCGACCTTGCTGATGGCAGTCAGGTAATGCTGGCGACCGGCGCTGGTCGGCGGCGGCATGATGGCTTCCCAGTTCATGTTGACGATGCGATCGACGCCACCGACCAGGAACGCCTGCACGGAGCGGTTGTACTCGGTGACGATGATGGTACTGTTCGGCCCCGGCTCGAGCGGGCGCATGCCGATCGCCTGGGACAGGTCGATCACCGGCAGGGTCTGGCCGCGCAGGTTGACCACACCGCACACGTAGCTATGGCGCTGTGGCATCAGGGTAAGCTTCGGCAGTTGCAGGACTTCCTGCACCTTGAAGACGTTGATCGCGAACAATTGCCGGCCCGCGAGGCGGAACATCAGGATTTCCAGGCGGTTCTCGCCTACCAGCTGTGTGCGTTGGTCTACCGTGTCGAGAATGCCAGCCATTGAATCCCCCAGGCTTGTCGCAAAAGTAAAAAGCATCGGCTTTATATCGGCCGTATGCGGCTTGGCTTGACCCCTTGCAGAAAAAGCACTCGGGGGCATTGATGTCACTTTAGCATCATGCTTTACTTTGCCCACAGCCTTTCATGCGCTGTCCCGCAACCGGGTCAACCCCGGAAAACCTCATCAGGGAAACCCTTATCAACAATCGGGTTGGACCTGATATTCGTGATATCCGTTAGCCATTAATGTGACGCCATTCTCAATGCATGAATGGAGTCAGGCCTGTGTTCGCTAACAAACTGCTGTGGCCAGCCTCCGTTCCTGACCGTTCGTCCGTCTGCCTTGGGGCCTTGCGTTCGTATTCGGGGGGAGCGGACCGATGCTGAACGACACGCCGGATATGAGCGCCGTCCAGGATTTCCTGGGTGAGGCCCATCTGCTGCTAAGCCGTGGCCAGGAATGCCTGCAGCATTTTCACCAGATCGGCGAGGATGCCGATGCCAGCCATTGCCTGATCCATACCCTGGCTTCCCTTAGGGACAGGGCGCGCAGCGTCGGGCTGTTGGAGATTGCCGACTTTTGCGCGGCGCTGGTTGCATTGCTCGAACCCGTCGAATATCGCAACCGCCTGCATGGGCCAGCATTGGGCATCCTTGAAGCCTGCCTGTGCCTGCTGGCCTGGCAAGTCGAACTGATCGACCCGTACAGCGGCACGCTTAACCTGGATGCCGAGGAACAACGGGAACTGCTGGACAGCCTGGAAAACATCCTGCGCACACCCGTGCAGACCGCCTGAACAGCCCCCGTACCGTGCCAACCCCTCTGGCACGGCCCCGGCACAATCAGCGCGTACAATCAAAGTTCAACTAAGCCGTGTCGAAAACATATCCGACATGCATATCGCTGTGATTCGGCATTGCACTAAGCAGCAACTAAGCCGCCTCTTTCCATTAAATTCCATCACTACGGAAACAGCAGATGCACGCTTTCAGGGAAGTTTGGGTTCGCCAACAGTAGTGGCAAAGTGCTAGAATCGCGACCTCGACGGAACGACCGTACCAGCCCGTAAAACCTGACTCATCGGCCCATTAACAGACCCGACGACCAATTGCGTCCAAGGTGTTAACATGCGCCGCCCGAGCCGGTAGCCGACTGTTGGCCATGCTGGAACATGGCGCTTTCAACGCACTGGAAAAGTGCCAGGCCGCCTTGTTGCAACATGATGATAAAAGTTGTTGAAGGTCTTGCTTAAAAGCCTTTCAATCACCCCGGACTGGCTTTGAAAAGTGATCTTTCAATGGCTTCATTTCCCGTGTACTCAAGCCTCAAGACGTTCACCCGCTGTCCGCGCGGCGCGGTCCTGCTGCACCGGGCCGCAGTGCTGGCGAGCCTGGCCTCGCTGGCGGCCGGACTGGCCTGCCACCTGAACGCCGCACCCCTGCCGGTGTTCGTGGTCCTGCTGCAGGCCCTTTGCCTTGTGGCGGTCCTGTGGGCAGGCCATTGGCGCAAGCACAGCCTGATGATGTCTCCCCAGGAACTGGCCGACCGTCTGCTCAAGGTCCAGGAAGGCGAGCGCCAGCGCCTGAGCCGCGAACTGCACGACGACATCGGCCAATCGCTCACCGCGGCCAAGCTCCAGGCCGAGTGGCTGCAACGGCGCATTCCACAACCGCTCGAGCAGCACTGCAGCACGCTGCGCAGCACCCTGGACGACACCCTGGCAAATGTGCGCAACCTTGCCACCAGCCTTGCGCCACGCCAGCTCAACAGTCTGGGGCTGGAAGCCAGCCTGCGCGCGCACTTGACGCGCACCCTGGAAAATACCGACCTGCGCTGGAGCCTGGAATGCAGGAGCCGCCTGGATGGCATTCCGGAGGACATGGCCATGGCCGCCTTCCGTATCACCCAGGAAGCGGTGACCAACGTGTTGCGCCACGCCCGGGCGGATAACCTGATCGTACGGTTCCAGCGCCAGCCCGAAGGGCTGTCGCTGTCGATCAGTGATGATGGCCAGGGTTTCCGGCCCTCGTCCGACCCCGGGAGCGAGGGCCAGTGCGGCATGGCCGGCATGGCCGAACGTGCGCAACTGCTCAACGGCAGCCTCACGGTACATAGCGATCCTGGCAAGGGCACGCGCATAGACGCGCTGTTCCCCTGGCCTCCCCGCACGCGCGAGCGCGCCAACTCAAGTAAGACTTCATGACCTGTAAATTGCTGTTGGTTGACGACCACTCCCTGATCCGCGCCGGCGTGCGCGCCTTGGTCTCCGACATCCCCGGCTATACCGTGGTGGGCGAGGCCTGCGACGGCAGCCAGCTGGTGGAACTGGTGCGCGAGCTCGCGCCGGACATCGTCCTGCTCGACCTGTCGATGCGGGCCATGGGCGGACTGGATGCCTTGAGCCAATTGCATGCCGAAGGCATGCATTGCAAGGTGCTGATCCTGTCCATGCACACCGATCCGCACCTGATCATGCAGGCCCTGGAAAGCGGTGCCCACGGCTACCTGCTCAAGGACACCACGGCCACCGAGCTGGAGCAGGCCCTGGCGGCGCTGCGCAATGACGAGCGCTACCTGAGCCCGGCCATCGCCCATACCGTGATCAACCAGGCCCTGCTGCGCGGGCAGAAACCCGAGCCCATGGACAACCACAATCTCACCGCCCGCCAGCTGGAGATCCTGCGCCTGATCGTGCGCGGCAAGTCCACCCGGGAAATCGCCAATGGCCTGGGCCTGAGCGTGAAAACCGTCGAAACCCACCGCTCGCAGATCATGAAACGCCTGCATATCTACGACGTGGCGGGCCTGGTGCTGTTTGCCGTGCGCGAGCAGATCATCAGCCTCGACGACTGAGCAAAGGCGAGTTCGCCGGCAAATGCAGGCGCAGCGCCTTGGGCAAGACGCGAAAGCGCAGGCTGTCGCCTTGCAAGGGCTCACCGTCGAGGTTGATATCCAGCCCCTGCGAGCCCTTGACCTCCACCCACGGCAGGCGCGCACGGACGAACATGCTGTCCAGCCCCAGTCCGCCGGCGAGCAGGTCGCGCAGGGTGCCGACCACTTCCTGGGGCGCCGGCAGGATGCTGATATCGAGCAACCCATCGTCCACCACCGCCTCCGGACACAGCACATGCCCGCCACCGGCCTGGCGACCATTGCCGATGCCCAGTGCCAGCAGGTCGCCCTGCCAATGGAAATCCGGCCCTTGCAGGCTGACCGACGCCGCTCCCAGTTCGGTGAAGCGGGACAGCCCGGTAAACAGATAGGCTGCCGCGCCGAGTACCTTTTTCAAATCTTCCGAGGTCTGCGCGGTGACCTGGCTGCCGAAGCCGCCAGTGCCCATATTGAGGAACACCTCGCCATCGACTTCGCCCAGGTCAACCGGGCGCGCCTCGATCTCCAGAAGCTCCAGCGCCGCCGCAGGCTCCAGCGGAATACCGGCGGCATGGGCAAAGTCATTGGCAGTGCCCAACGGCAGCAAGGCCAGGCTGGCCGAGGCGCCGGCCTTGACCATGGCGTGGCTGACATCGCGCAGGGTGCCATCACCACCGCCGGCGATCAGTTGCGGGTAGCCGGCCTCCAGCGCTTCGTTCACCAGCCGTCCGGCATCACCACCTTCCCAGGTCAGTCGCACGTCCAGCTGCCAGCCACGCTCGCGCATGCCCGCAACCGCCGCACGTACATCGTCATTCATTGCCTGCTTGCCATGCAGGACCAGCAGTGCCTTGCGCTCGCTCATGGATCGCCCTCCCCGGCGGATTCTCATCTGCTATCTGGACCATCGCGCTACAGGAAAAGTTGAGCTGTCTTACGAGCGGCATGGAAAAATCCTGCGACCGCGACCATGCTTCGACAAATAATTGGCAAAAAAATCAAGCCGCGAAAAAAAGCCATTTTATTGACATTCACCAGCATAGGTCGCGAGGAAGTGCCATGCGCGTACTCTGGACACTGCCTTACCTGCCTTGGCCAATCACCAGCGGCAGCAAGTCCCGGCAATTTCATCTGCTGCGCGGCATGGCGCTGCGGGGTCATCGCATTACCCTGCTGACGCAATCCCGGGTCCCGCTGTGCGACAGAACGCGAGAGGCGCTGGAGCCCTTGCTCGAGCGCCTGATCGTGCTGCCGCGGCGCCCCCTGCGAAGCCCGCTGAACGTGCTGGCAGCCGTGTCCGCCGGCTATCCGATGCGCGCCTGCATCAACGGCCTGGCCCCGCACCTGCGTCATCGCTTCGAGCAACTGCTGCAGGAGCACTGGGACGTGATCCAGATCGAACACAGCTACAGCTTCCAGCCATTCGAACGGGCGCTGCAGTCCAGCGGGTTGCCGTTCGTGGTCAGCGAGCATCAGGTGGAATGGCGCAGGGGCGCCGCCTGCCAGGACCTTTTGCCCCTGTGGCTGCGCCCCTTCAACAGCTTCGACGGCTGGCGCTATCGGCGCTGGGAAACACGAGTGCTGGCACAGGCCAGCAAGGTGATCGCAGTAAGCCCGTGCGACGCCGACGCACTCAGCCGCCTGGGCGGCAAGCCGGTGGAGGTCGTGGTCAATGGCGTGGATTGCGCGCATTACCAGCACATCGATTTCGCGCCGCATAGCCAGCGCCTGTTGTTCGTCGGCAATTTCGAACACTGTGCCAATCGCCAGGCCATCGAATGGGCACTGGAAGAAATCATGCCGCAGGTCTGGCAAGGCAATCCGGCGGTGCGCCTGGCGATAGTCGGCCATGCCCTGCCGGAGCAGTGGCGGCTGCACTGGAATGATCCACGCATCGAATGGGTCGGGTACCTGCCCGATCTACGCGAACTGCAGCGCCTCTCGGCGGTGTTCTTCGCGCCATTGCGCCAGGGTGGCGGATGCAAGGTGAAGCTGCTGGAGGCCATGGCGGCGGGATTGCCGGTGGTGACGACGCCGTCGGGCGTTTCGGGGCTCGAGGTCAAATGCGGCGAGCATTACCTCGGCGCCGAAGACGCGGGCGACCTGGCGCTGACCCTGACCCGGCTGTTGAACCAGCCACAGCGAATGCGCCAGCTCTCGCAGGCCGGGCGAGCCTTCGTGCGCGAGCGGCATGACTGGAGTGTGGCGGTGATGCAACTGGAGGGCGTGCATCAGCGCCTGCTGAGTCGGCCGGTCGGGGCCGGCGATCTTCCCGATGCCCTGCCAAGCGCGAGTGCTGGGCCTGCCTAGGACCGCTAGAGACCCTTCAACCGAGCAATTCACTCAAGGGAATGAACTGGACGATATCGCCCTGCCGTGGAGTGCTGCCCTCCAGCACCTCCACCAGTCCCTCGGCCCAGGCCGCGCTGCGTAGCACCCCGGAACTCTGGTTACGGTAGATCCTTGCCTGGCCCTGCTCCAGCCGGGCGCGCAGGTACTCGCGGCGATTGCCCGCCTTCGGCCAGTCGAACCCGGCCGGCACGGCGAACTGCAACGGTTGGACATCCTGCACGCCTTGCCGGCGCAGCAGATAGGGACGGGTCAGCAGGCCGAAGGTGACCAGGGTCGAGGCGGGGTTTCCGGGCAGGCCGATCACCGGCACGCCGTTGTACTGACCCACGGTCAGCGGCTTGCCCGGCTTGATCGCCAGTTTCCACAACGCCAGTTCGCCGGCCTCGCGAAGGACGATGCCGAGATAATCCGCCTCGCCCACCGATACACCGCCGGTGGAAAGAATCAGGTCCACAGCCCCCAGCTCGCCGAGACGCAGGCGGGTCTGCTCGAGGTTATCGGGCAGGATCCCGGCATCCACCACCTCGCAGCCCAGGCGTTGCAGCCAGCTGCACAGCAGGCGACGGTTGCTGTTGTAGATCTGCCCTGGGCCCAGCGGCAGCCCCGGCTCGACCAGTTCGTCACCGGTGGACAGCACCGCCACCCTGACCCGGCGCACCACGCTGAGCGAGGCATGACCGAGGGTCGCCGCCAGCCCCAGTTCGATCGGCCCCAGGCGCGTGCCTGTTGCCAGCACCAGCTCCCCGGCACGGGTTTCCTGGCCTTGCGGGCGGATATTCTGACCGAGGCTCAAGCCCTCGGTGAAACGTACGCGCTGGTCAGCCAGGACTTCGGCGTTCTCCTGCATTTCAACGCAGTCGGCACCTTCCGGTACCGGCGCGCCGGTGAAGATCCGCGCGCAGGTGCCGGGCTGCAACGGCTGTGGTGCATGCCCGGCGAAGATCCGCTGGCTGACCGGCAGCGGCTCGCCGGTCCAGTCGGCGATACGCAGGGCGTATCCGTCCATGGCGCTGTTCGGCCATGGCGGCAGGTCGATGGACGCGTGCAGGTCCGCTGCCAGCACCCGACCTTCGGCATCGGCCAGGGTGACCTCTTCGACATCACGGATCGGCGCCGCCGCGGCCAGTTCCAGCAAGCGCTGGAGAGCCGCCTCCACCGGCATCAGCGGCCGTGCCGCCGGCGCCTCAGCCACGGCTTTCGCAGGGCGCGGCCTGCTTCAGGTGCGGTACGAAATTGCACGGCCGGTGGCGATTGTCCAGTTGCTCGGCGAGGATACCGTCCCAGCCGGTGCGCACCGCATTGGTCGAGCCCGGCAGGCAGCAGACCAGGGTGCCGTTGGCCAGGCCGGCCAAGGCGCGGGACTGAATGGTGGAGGTGCCGATATCGGCCACGGAAATCTGCCGGAACAGCTCGCCGAAACCGTCGACCTGCTTGTCCAGCAGGCAGCTCACGGCTTCCGGGGTACTGTCGCGCCCGGTGAAGCCGGTGCCGCCGGTGATCAGCACCACCTGCACGCTGTCGTCGGCAATCCAGGCAGCGACCCGGGCGCGGATCTTGTACAGGTCGTCCTTGAGCAGCACCCGTTCGGCAAGGTGGTGCCCGGCCTCGGTGAGGCGGTCGACGAAGACCTGGCCGGAGGTATCGGTTTCGAAGGTGCGGGTGTCGCTGACGGTCAGCACGGCGATGTTGAGCGGCACGAAGGGCGCGTCGGCCTTGGCTTTCATGGCATAAGTCCGTAGATCCAGGGAATGGCCGGTGTTATATCACAGGGCAGGGTTGCCCCGCGCGAGCAACCCGGCATGGCATTGCTGCCGGTCAATACGGCGATCAGGCACTGGCCGCAACTTCGTACTGAACTTGCTGTAACTGTTTGCGTCTTAACGAACTATACGGCCCCACTTAACTGGAGATTTACCCATGATCAAACGGACCCTTCCCGCCTTCCTGCTCGCTCTTGGCATTGGCGCCCTGGCCGGTTGCTCGACACCTACCGTGATCACCCTCAACGACGGTCGTGAGATCCAGGCCGTCGATACCCCGAAATACGATGACGATTCGGGCTTCTACGAAATCGAGCAACTGGACGGCAAGCGTACCCGGGTCAACAAGGACCAGATTCGCACCGTGAAAGAGCTGTAAGCGCCTTCGTAAAAAAGCCCCCATTCCATACGAAACGGGGGCTTGTCGAAGCGAAATTTTTGAGTAGAATTTTCTTCATCGGAGTGTAGCGCAGCCAGGTAGCGCGTCTCGTTCGGGACGAGAAGGCCGCAGGTTCGAATCCTGTCTCTCCGACCAATCGCTCACGAAAAAGCCCGCCTAGTGCGGGCTTTTTCGTGCTTGTCCCCTATTGGGTTGACTGGTCCGGCGCTATCGCTGGCAAGCCAGCTCCCACAGGGTGTGGGAGCTGGCTTGCCAGCGATGAGGCCAGAAGGGGCAAAGAAGACCCTTGCCCCTCGAACAGTCTTATTGAACAGCCACCGGCTGCTCTTCCGGCAATACCGGAACGAAGGTCAGGCCCAGGCGCGAGCTGGTCCACTCGCGGGTCTTGTTGGTCAGCTCGAGGTTGTTGTTCAGCTTCTGACCATAGGTCGGCACGATTTCCTTCAGCTTGGCCTGCCACTCGGGGCTCTTGATGCGGTCCTTGAAGGTTTTTTCCAGCACGGTCAGCATGATCGGCGCAGCGGTCGAGGCACCTGGCGAGGCACCCAGCAGCGCGGCGATCGAGCCATCCTCGGAGGCCACCACCTCAGTACCGAACTGCAGGATGCCGCCATGCACCGCATCCTTCTTGATGATCTGCACGCGCTGGCCGGCCTGCAGCAGTTTCCAGTCTTCGTTCTTCGCGTTCGGGAAGTATTCGCGCAGCGCGGCCATGCGGTCGTCGAAGCTGAGCATCAACTGACCCATCAGGTAGGTGCTCAGGTCGATGTTGTCGATGCCGGCGTGGGTCATCGGCATGATGTTATGGGTGTTCAGCGCAGCGAACATGTCCAGCAGCGAACCGTTTTTCAGGAACTTGGTGGAGAAGGTCGCGAACGGGCCAAACAGCAGCACTTCCTTGCCATCGATGATGCGCGTGTCGAGGTGCGGCACCGACATCGGTGGCGCGCCAACCGACGCCTTGCCATACAGCTTGGCCTTGTGCCGGGAGACGATGTCCTGGTTGTCGGTCATCAGGAACTGGCCGCCCACCGGGAACCCGGCGTAGCCGTCAGCTTCCGGAATGCCGGATTTCTGCAGCAATTTCAGGGCGCCACCACCGGCACCGATGAACACGAACTTCGCCTTGACGCTGGTTTCCACGCCCTTGTTGGCGAGGTCGGCGACCACGACGGTCCAGGTGTTGTCGGCGTTGCGCTTGATGTCGCGGACTTCGTGACGCAGGTTCAGGCTGACCTTGTCGCTCTTGGTCAGCGAGCCCACCAGCTGGCGGGTGATCTCGCCGAAGTTGACGTCGGTACCGATGCTCATGCGGGTTGCGGCGACTTTCTGGTCGGCAGCACGGCCTTCCATGACGATCGGCACCCACTTGGCGATCTGCGCATGGTCCTCGGAGTACTCCATGCCGCGGAACAGCGAGCTGTGCTGCAGGGCGGCGTGGCGCTTGCGCAGGAACTCGACGTTCTTGTCGCCCCAGACGAAGCTCATGTGCGGCACGTTGTTGATGAACGAGCCCGGGTTGTTCAGGACCTTCTGCTCGACCTGGTAGGACCAGAACTGCTTGGAGATCTCGAACTGCTCGTTGATGCCCACGGCCTTGCTGATATCCATGCTGCCGTCGGCGGCTTCGCTGGTGTAGTTCAGCTCGCAGAAGGCGGAGTGGCCGGTACCGGCGTTGTTCCAGGCGTTGGAGCTTTCTTCGGCAACCTGGTCCATGCGCTCGTAGATATTGATCGACCAGTCAGGTTGCAGCTCGTGCAGGTAGGTGCCGAGGCTGGCGCTCATGATGCCGCCACCGATCAGCAGCACGTCGACGGTCTTTTCCGGTTCACTGGGCTTGGAGCAACCAATGACGCTCAGGCACAGGAGCGCCAAAAGGACTTTTTTCATAATTCATCCAATTGAAGTGAAGGTGTTGGCTGGACCGCCGCGCCCGGGTGCACGCCCTGGTTTTATCGTTGTGCTCACTCGGTGGTGGCTGGGGTATCTGGAAGCGGGGTGCGGTCTGATGCCGTGGCTGCACTGGCAGCCCATGGTCTTGTAAAGCGGGGACTTGGCCCGCGCCGGCGCCTCACAAAGCACGAAGCGGGCCAACTTACCCGCGACCAACGGCCAATAGGCGAGGCGCATGGTCGCACCCCATATTAGGCGGTTTATCTGGCGGGTTTCCGCCATCATTCGTCGCTCTATAACGGCAGAGTGGCGGATTTCCCCCTTTATCTGGCGTAAGCCCCTTCTACTGCGAACCGAACTGCAACGCTGCCAGCCGGGCATACAGCGGGTTTTCCGCGATCAATTGCCGATGGCTGCCAATCGCTACCATTTTTCCCCCATCGATCACCGCGATGCGGTCGGCGTGCTGCACCGTGGCCAGGCGGTGAGCGATGACCAGTGTGGTACGTCCTGCCATCAGGTTTGGCAGCGCTTGCTGGATCAGGTGTTCGCTCTGCGCATCGAGGGCGCTGGTAGCTTCGTCGAGCAGCAGGATGGGCGCGTCCACCAGCAAGGCCCGGGCAATTGCCAGGCGCTGGCGCTGACCGCCGGAGAGGCCGAGGCCGGCGTCGCCCAGGTGCGTCTGGTAGCCGTCGGGCAATTGCAGGATGAACTCATGGGCGTGGGCACTGCGGGCGGCGGCCTCGACCTGGGCGAAGCTGGCATCGGCACGGCCGTAGCGGATGTTGTCCTCGACCGTGCCGAAGAACAGCGCAGGGTTCTGCGCCACCAGGGCGAAATGGCGGCGCAGATCCTGGGGATCAAGCGTGGTCAGGGGCTGGCCGTCGAGGAGAATGCGACCCTCCTGCGGGTCGTGGAAGCGCAGCAGCAGGTCGAACAGGGTCGACTTGCCCGCCCCCGACGGCCCGACCAGGGCGAGGGTCTGTCCGGGCTCGATGCGCAGGTCCAGTCCGTCGATGGCCGGACGATCGGGGCGCGTCGGATAGGCGAAGCGCACGCCTTGCAACTGCAGTTCGCCGCGAACCCGCTCGGGCAGCCTTACCCCACCGTCGACCGGCGCAAGGATCTCGCTGCGAGCCGCGAGCAGTTCGGCGATCCTCTCGGCCGCACCGGCAGCACGTTGCAGTTCGCCGATCACTTCGCTGACGGTGCCGAAGGCACTGCCGACGATCAGGCTGTAGAAAACGAAGGCCGCCAGGTCGCCACCGGAGATGCGCCCGGCGATCACGTCCATGCCACCGACCCACAGCATCACGCCCACCGCCCCGAGCACCAGGACGATCACCAGGGTAATCAGCCAGGCGCGCTGGACAATGCGCTTGCGCGCCGTGGCGAAGGCCGCCTCGACGGTTTCGCCGAAGCGCTGGCGGTCCTGCGCCTGGTGGTTATAGGCCTGTACCGTCTTGATCTGGCCGAGGGTCTCGGCGACGTAGCTGCCGACATCGGCAATGCGGTCCTGGCTTTGCCGCGACAGGCTGCGTACGCGCCGGCCGAACACCAGGATCGGCGCCAGCACCAGCGGCAGGGCCAGGACCACGATACTGGTGAGCTTCGGATTGGTGACGAACAACAGGATGATGCCGCCCAGCACCATCAGCACATTGCGCAGGAACAGCGACAGCGACGAACCGATCACCGATTGCAGCAACGTGGTATCGGCAGTCAGCCGCGACTGGATCTCCGAGCTGCGGTTGTGCTCGAAAAAGCCGGGATGCAGGTCAAGCAGATGATCGAACACCTGCCGACGGATATCGGCCACCACCCGCTCGCCGATCCAGGAGACCAGGTAGAAACGGCTGAAGGTGCCCACCGCCAGGGCCAGCACCAGGGCCATGAACAAGGCGATGGACTGGCCCAGCAAGTCGGGCGAGCGGGTTACGAAGCCCTGGTCCACCAACAGGCGGATGCCCTGCCCCATCGACAAGGTAATGCCGGCGGTGACCACCAGGGCCAGCAGGGCGAGCAGCGCCTGCCGGCGGTACGGACGCACGAAGCGCCAGGCCAGGTGCAGGGCCCGGCGCTGGCGGGAAGAAAGCGGATTGAACATATGGACGGCTGCCGTGGCTGATTACAACGAGTCGGGAAGCACCTTAGACCCTATCGGTCTAAAGTAGCGCTGGTTCTCGAAGGAACTTTCTGTTGGACTGTCGGTTCGCATGATGAGACAGCGAAAAGGAGTTGTCACAGCCTGGTCATCACGCGTGATTAATCTGGGCTTAGCCACCCTGAGGAGGAGACAGGAAATGAGCTTGCAGCAAAGCAGCAACACGCAACAACGCCCGGCCCAGCCTGTGCCGGCATTCGGCTCGGTCATCGACGCGCAAGGCCGCGAGATCCCGATCACCGAACAGATGATCCAGCAGGCCTGCCGCGAGCTGGACAACAGCCGGGTCAACCCGGTGAAGAAGGGCTGAGACCCTCGCCTATTCGAAACCCGGCCCTGGTGCCGGGTTTTTTATTGCCCGCCCCCCTGTGGGAGCGGGTTTACCCGCGATGAGGCCCTGAGGGCCGGCAAACCGATCAGCCTTCGACCACACACCCCAGCGCCGCCGCCACCTTCCGAACCTCCTGCCCTTCGGCCCGAACCTTCAATCCTTCGATCTCGCGCCGCACCGGATAGCCCTTGCGCAACAGATCGAACGCCAGCTTCTGCGCCACCGGGTCATTGCCCAGGCTACGGCGAAAATCCGCGTCGTCCCGGCGCGGGTCATACACCGCGCGGCACAGCGTCGCCAGGGCCCAGGCCGGGTCGGTATCGGCCTGCAGCTCGACCCGGGCCAGCCAGGGAGCGGGCAGCAGGTCGGCAAGCCGCACCTGCTCCGGCTCGCCGCGCCAGGCGCAATACGCCTGGTAGATCTGCGCGGTACCACGCTGCTTGCCGTCGAGGCTGTAGCCGGCGATATGCGGGGTGGCGATCACGCAGAGGTCGGCCAGCTCCACATCCACAAGCGGTTCCTCCTCCCAGACATCCAGTACCGCCAGCACGTCTTCGCGTTCCAGCAGCAGCTCGCGCAGGGCGCTGTTGTCGATCACCGGGCCACGGGCGGCGTTGATCAGCCAGGCGCCCGGGCGCAGCCGGGCCAGGCGCTGGCGATCGAACAGATGCCAGGTCGGCTGCTCGCCGGCGCGGGTCAGAGGGGTGTGCAGGCTGATCACATCGCACTCGGCCAGGATCCGCTCCAGCGCCACGTAATCCCCGCCCTCGGCCGCCTGCCGTGGCGGATCGCAGACCAGCACCTTCCAGCCCAGGCCGCGCAGCACCTGGATCAGGCGGCCACCGACCTGGCCGGCGCCGACCACGCCATAGGTCCGCCGCGACAGGTCGGCGCCGTCCAGCTCGGCCAGGGTCAGCAGGCTGCCCAGCACGTAGTCGACCACCCCGCGGGCGTTGCAGCCCGGCGCACTGGACCAGTGAATGCCGGCCTCGGCGAAATAGCCGAGGTCCAGGTGATCGGTGCCAATGGTGCAGGTGCCGACGAAGCGCACCTGGCTGCCTTCCAGCAAGGCGCGGTCGACCCGGGTTACCGAACGCACCAGCAGCACGTCGGCATCGCGCACGCAGTCACGGTCGATGGCCCGCCCCGGATAACGCCGGATCTCGCCGAAACCGGCAAAGAAGGCATCGAGCAGGGGGATGTTTTCGTCGGCAACGATCAGCATGGGCGGGACTCCTGTGAGGGGCTGCAGTGTAGGGGCTGCACAGGACAATGACCAAGCGCTGTCTGCACCGGCCCCTCAAAGGAGCGTGCTTATCCCAGGTTGAAGCGCGCCGTGTTGTCGTTGAGCGCGCGGCTGCCCTGGCTGAGGGTGTCCGCGGCCTGGTTCACCGCCCGCGCTCCGTCCAGCAAACGTCCGGCGGCCTGGTCGACCTGCTGGATGCTGCCACTGACTTCATCGGCGGTGCCGGTTTGTTCCTCGACCGCCGTGAGGATCTGCGCCAGGGTATCGGTGACGCCCTGCACCGCCCCGGCGATCTGCCCCAGGCGTTCGCCCAGCCCGGTCACCGACTGCGCGTCCTGCACGGCCTGGCCACAGGCCAATTCCATCAGGCTGACCGCCTGGGTCACGGTGGCGCGCAAACTGTCCACCGTGCCGGCGATCTGCGCCGTGGAGGCCTGGGTGCGCTGGGACAGGCTGCGCACCTCATCGGCCACCACTGCGAACCCGCGCCCCTGCTCGCCGGCCCGCGCTGCCTCGATGGCGGCGTTGAGCGCCAGCAGGTTGGTCTGCTCGGCAATGCCGCGAATGGCATCCACCACCGACTGGATCTGCTGCCCCTGCTCGCTGACCCGCCCCAGCGCCTCGGCGGTATCGGTCAGGCGGCGATTGAGCTGCTGGATGCTGTCGGTGGTGCGCTGGCTGTCCCGGCTGCTGTCTTCGGCGATGCGCCGGGTCTGCCGGGCGCTGTCGGAGGCGTGCTCGCAGCTTCTGGCGACTTCCTGGGAAGTGGCCGCCAGTTGCGTGGCAGCCGCAGCGATCTGGCTGATCTGCTGTTGCTGGCGCTCGACATCCTGCAAGGTGCCGTTGGCCTGGACGTTCAGGGTCTGTACCGCCGAGCCCAGTTGCCGGGTTTCGTGGTTGACCCCGAGCAGGCTGGCACGCAATTGCACCACGGCGACGTTCAGCGCCTGGCTGATCGCCGCCAGCTCGTCGCGCCCCTGCACCGAGACTTCGACGCACAGGTTGCCGTCGCGCAAGGACTCGGCCAGGGTGGTGATACCACTGGCACTACGGCGGATCGAAGCCTGCAGGCAGGCGAACAGGTACAACGCCAGCAGCAGCAACAGGCCGATGGTCGCGCCCACCGGAATGAACTCGCGATTGGACTTGGCGTGGTAGTAGTCCAGCCGCTCATGCAGCGACTGCAATGACTGCCCACGCAGGCCGGACATGTCGTCCAGCAAGCGGCCGATGCTGGCTTCGAAGTCGGCCGGCTTGAGTTTGATCGCGCCACCGAATACGCCGTCATCCAGCACCGCCAGTTCGGCATCGAGCGCCTTGATGCCCGCCTCGTAGCGTGTGCTCCAGCCCTGCAGCTCGGGCGGCAGCCGGGTTTGCAGGGCAGCGGCGGTCTTGACCATCTGCTCGCGGGCATCGCCGATACGGCTGCGCAAATCGCGCATCTGCAGGCGGCTTTGCAGGCTGAACTGGCCGGAAACCACCGAGGTCTGGCCGATGCTCGCCATGCGTCCGATGCGCTCGATCAGTTCGGGCGCCTGCTGGGTCGAGAGCTGCATCAACAGGTAGGTTTCCAGCCAGGGGTCGAGGATCAGCCCGCTGTCCATGGCGATCTGTTCGCGCAAGGCTTGCAGATGGCCGATGCTGGCGGTGAAGCGTTCGTAGCCGTCCGGCCACCAGCCGATCCCGCGCAGGGACTGGCTGTCCAGGCCGGACACCGAGCCTTGCAGGGTGTCGTAGCGGGCCAGGGCGTCGGCGCCGGCCTTCTCGTCGACCAGAGCGACCTTGAGGTTTTTCAGCGATTGATCAATACGCGGCAGCGCAGCATCGATCTCGCCCATCAACTGGCGCGCCTCGGCGGTCGGCTCGCGCAGGATATCCACGGCTTTCCAGCGCGCGGCCCGATAGCGCTGGGCCGACAGCTCGCGTTCCAGCTCGTCGAGCACCCGCAACTGGCGCACCCCGGACTGCTCGCCGGCGATCACCGCCAGCCGGGCGCGGTAATCCATGCCGATCAGCCCCAGACTGAACAGCAGCGGCAACATGAACAACAAAAACAGCAACTGGAACTTGCGCGCGAAGCCGAAACGCCCCAACAGACGCGCACCCGGTGACAACAGACGATTCATGACTCACTCCTGCGCATAGGGGTACCCTTGGGCGCAAACGTTTCTGCAGCCGCCCAGGGTGATAGCGTTTCGCTAGCAACCTGTATGCCGGATACAGAGAACCCAGGAGAGAGACCGCCCGGTAAAGGATGCAGCCAAAAGGCTTGCACCCATTCCATGCACACTGCCGGTGCGGGCGTCACCGGAGGAAACAGGGGTGTAACAGCTATGGCTCAGTCGAGCTTCTTGCGAATCCAGTAAAGGTAGGTGCCGCCCTCTTCTTCCTGCTGCACCAGTTCGTGCCCGAGGAACACGCAGAACTTGGGAATGTCGCGGCGGGTGGAAGGATCGGTGGCGATGACCTTGAGCAGGCCGCCGGCGCCCAGGTCGCGCACGTATTGATGCAGCATCATCACCGGCTCGGGACAGTTCAGGCCGGTGGCGTCGAGCACGGCGTCAGGGGTGAAATCGGTCATGTGGAGCACTCCGTAAGCGAAAAGTCAGCGAGGCTTGATGTCGAGGCGGCGCAGGTGGCAGGTCACTTCCTCGCGGTCGTGATAAAGCTGCTTGCAACCGATGGAGACCTTGACCTTGCGTGCCTTGAAGCCCTCCTCGATGCGCTCCAGCAGGCGCCGCACCTCGGCATAACGTTGCTTCATCGGCAGCTTGAGGTTGACCACCGCCTCGCGGCAATGTCCGTCACCCAGCCATTCTTCGATCATCGACGCGGTACGTGCCGGCTTCTCGACGATATCGCACACCATCCAGTCGACCATCTGCTTTGGCTTCCAGGTAAAGCCATCGACCATCAGGTGCTGCACCAGGCCGGTATCCATCAGGCTTTCAGCCATGGGGCCGTTATCGATGGCGGTCACCAGCATGCCGCGCCTGACCAACTGGTAGGTCCAGCCGCCCGGAGCGGCGCCGAGGTCAACGCCGGTCATGTCATCGCCAAGGCGCTGCTCCCACTGCTCGCGAGGGATGAAATGGTGCCACGCCTCTTCCAGCTTCAGGGTCGAACGGCTCGGCGCCTCGCGGGGGAACTTCAGGCGCGGGATACCCATGGGCCACATGGCCGAGTTGTCCGCATCGGCCAGGCCCAGGAAGACCCGCCGGCCACTGACGAAGGTCAGCAGCAGGCGCGGACCCGGGCCGTTCTCCATCAGGCGCCCGGCCTTGACCAGGGCCTTGCGCAGCGGCACCTCGAACTTGCGGCAGAAGGTGGACAGCTCCTTGCCGTCATTGCTGTCCATGACCTCCAGCCACAGGCTGCCGGCCACCGGATAGTCGGCCAGGTACTCCAGCAGCACGCTGATGCGATCGCTTTCCGGCAATTCGACGAAGCTGCCCCGGGCCCATTGGCGCGGGAAGATCAACTGCTTGAAACGCAGCGCGCCCATGATCTGCGCAGCGCCTTCGGCGTCGTTGCAGATGAACTCGGCGCAGGCGGTCTGCGGCTTGGCCTTGGCATAACCGGCAACGCCGAGCAACGCAGCGTGCTCGCTGATTTCGGAACACACCTCGCTCTCGAAACCGGGCCGGCAATGCAGGAACAGGGTATTCATCACTCACTCCGGACGGGGACGGCTGCGCCCCGGTGGAAAATCGGCGAATGATAAAGGACTTTCGGAACTGGCGACACGCCCCGCCGGTCCAGTACTTGGTCAGGCGCGCCAAACAGGGCTACCCTGACCGCTTAGCCAGGTCCGTGCCGTGCGGACCCAGAAAGAGGCGGTGCAGCGGCAACAGCAAGGAAGGCAGCCGCTCACCGGCACAGAAGGAGTTGGTCAATGTCCTCGCTCGACAGCCTGAAAACCCTCAAGACCCTGGCCGTAAGCGGCCGCGAATACCACTACTACAGCCTGCCCGAGGCGGCGAAGGCCCTCGGCGACCTGGGCCGGCTGCCGATGTCGCTCAAGGTGCTGCTGGAAAACCTGCTGCGCTGGGAAGACGGCGAAACCGTCACCGGCGCCGACCTCAGGGCCCTGGCCGACTGGCTCAAGGAGCGCAGCTCCGACCGCGAGATCCAGTACCGTCCGGCCCGGGTCCTGATGCAGGACTTCACCGGCGTGCCGGCGGTGGTCGACCTGGCCGCCATGCGCGCCGCCATGGCCCGGGCCGGCGGCGATCCACAGCGGATCAACCCGCTGTCGCCGGTGGACCTGGTGATCGACCACTCGGTGATGGTCGACCGCTACGCCAGCCCCGCCGCCTTCGGCGAAAACGTCGATATCGAAATGCAGCGCAACGGCGAACGCTATGCCTTCCTGCGCTGGGGGCAGAATGCCTTCGACAACTTCCGCGTGGTGCCGCCGGGCACCGGTATCTGCCACCAGGTTAACCTGGAATACCTCGGTCGTACCGTCTGGACCCGCGAGGAAGACGGGCGCACCTACGCCTTCCCTGACACCCTGGTCGGTACCGACTCGCATACCACCATGATCAACGGCCTCGGCGTACTCGGCTGGGGCGTCGGCGGCATCGAGGCCGAGGCCGCCATGCTCGGCCAGCCGGTATCGATGCTGATCCCCGAGGTGATCGGCTTCAAGCTCACCGGCAAGCTGCGCGAAGGCATCACCGCCACCGACCTGGTGCTGACGGTGACGCAGATGCTGCGCAAGAAGGGCGTGGTCGGCAAGTTCGTCGAATTCTATGGCGATGGCCTGGCCACCCTGCCCCTGGCCGACCGCGCCACCTTGGCCAACATGGCCCCGGAATACGGCGCCACCTGCGGCTTCTTCCCGGTGGACGACGTCACCCTCGATTACCTGCGCCTCTCGGGCCGACCGACGGAAACCGTCGAACTGGTCGAAGCCTATTGCAAGGCCCAGGGCCTGTGGCGCGAGCCGGGCCAGGAGCCGCTGTTCAGCGACAGCCTGGCGCTGGACATGGGTGAGGTCCAGGCCAGCCTGGCGGGGCCGAAACGCCCGCAGGACCGCGTCGCCCTGCCCGGCGTGGGCAAGGCCTTCGATGATTTCCTCGGGCTCAACGTGCGCAAGGCCAATGCCGAGGGCAGCGGCGAGATCCGCCTCGGCCTGGACGGCGAGGAACACAACTTGAAGGACGGCGCCGTGGTGATCGCCGCCATTACCTCCTGCACCAACACCTCCAACCCCAGCGTGATGATGGCCGCCGGCCTGCTGGCGAAGAAGGCCGTGGAAAAAGGCCTGCAGCGCAAACCCTGGGTGAAAAGCTCCCTCGCCCCAGGCTCGAAGGTGGTTACCGACTATTACCAGGCAGCGGGCCTGACGCCCTTTCTCGACCAATTGGGTTTCGACCTGGTCGGCTACGGCTGCACTACCTGCATCGGCAACTCCGGTCCGCTGGCCGATCCGATCGAGGCCGCCATCACCAGGGCCGACCTGGTGGTGGCCTCGGTGCTGTCCGGCAACCGCAACTTCGAGGGACGGGTGCACCCGCTGGTCAAGACCAACTGGCTGGCGTCGCCGCCCCTGGTGGTGGCCTACGCCCTGGCCGGCACGGTGCGCATTGACCTGAGCAACGACCCGTTGGGCCACGACGCCAATGGCCAGCCGGTGTACCTGCGGGATATCTGGCCGAGCCAGCAGGAAATTGCCGCGGCGGTGGCCCAGGTGGACACGCGGATGTTCCACAAGGAATACGCCGAGGTATTCGCCGGGGATGAACAGTGGCAAGCCATCGAGGTGCCGCAGGCGGCGACCTATGTCTGGCAGGACGACTCCACCTACATCCAGCATCCGCCGTTCTTCGACGGCATTTCCGGCCCGCCGCCGAAGATCGCGGACGTGCACGGCGCGCGGATCCTCGCCCTGCTCGGTGATTCGGTGACCACCGACCATATCTCCCCCGCCGGCAACATCAAGGCCGACAGTCCGGCCGGGCGCTACCTGCGCGACAAGGGCGTGGAACCGAAGGACTTCAACTCCTACGGTTCGCGGCGTGGCAACCACGAAGTGATGATGCGCGGCACCTTCGCCAACATCCGCATCCGCAACGAAATGCTCGGTGGCGAAGAAGGTGGCAATACCCTGCACGTGCCCACTGGCGAGAAACTGGCGATCTACGATGCGGCTATGCGTTATCGCGACGAAGGCACGCCGCTGGTGGTGATCGCCGGGCAGGAATACGGCACCGGATCGAGCCGCGACTGGGCGGCCAAGGGCACCAACCTGCTGGGCATCAAGGCGGTGCTGGCGGAAAGCTTCGAGCGCATCCACCGCTCGAACCTGGTGGGCATGGGCGTGCTGCCCCTGCAGTTCAGCGCCGGGCAGGATCGCAAGCAACTAGGGCTGACCGGGCGGGAGAAGATCGACATCCTCGGGCTGGATGGGGTGAAGATCGAGCCGCACATGAGCCTGAACCTGCGGATCACCCGGGAGGACGGCAGCGTCGAGGAAATCGCCGTGCTGTGCCGGATCGATACCTTGAATGAGGTGGAGTACTTCAAGGCCGGCGGGATTCTGCATTATGTGTTGCGGCAGATGATCGGGCGGTAATTCACGCTCTTTCGTCATCACATCTCTAGCGTCCTTTCGACGCATACCCTGTGGGAGCGGGTTTACCCGCGATTGCGGTAGTGAAGTCGCCATAGCAATCGCGGCGGTTCGGCGTTCCGATGAACCCGCTCCCACAGGGTCCCTGCAAATCAGAAAATTGCGTAGGTGGTGTTCCGACCCGACCATCATGAACCATCGGTCACCACCTGACTTATGTTGCGAAAATGTGAAAGAATGCGCGCAAATTTCATGAACGTGAAGACTTCGCTTAACCCAGGCGCACCTGGTTTTCATTGAGCGAGATCAACGTAAGTCAAATATTCATTCAATAATTTCGTAGGGCCGCCGATAACCCACGAAAGCCTTGCGGATTGAACAGCTTATGCGCAACAACCAACCGATTACCCAGAGAGAACGGACTTTCCCTGCCCAACAGCGGTTGATTTCGACTACCGATGCCAAGGGTGTCATTACCTATTGCAACGATGCGTTCATCGAGATCAGCGGTTTTTCCCGCGAGGAACTGATGCGCGCACCGCATAACCTGGTGCGCCACCCGGATGTGCCGTCGGCGGTGTTCGCCCACATGTGGACAACCCTCAAGCAGGGCCTGCCATGGATGGGTATCGTCAAGAACCGCTGCAAGTCCGGTGATCATTACTGGGTCAACGCCTACGTCACGCCGATCTTCGAGAACAACCAGGTGGTGGGCTACGAGTCGGTGCGGGTCAAGCCGACCGCCGAGCAGGTTCGCCGCGCCGAAGCCCTGTACAAGCGCATCAACGACGGCAAGTCGGCCATCCCGCGGCGCGACAAGTGGCTGCCGGTGCTGCAGGACTGGCTGCCGTTCATCATGATCAGCCAGATCGGTTTCCTGATCGGCATCTGGCTCGGCCACTCCTGGGGCTTCGCCCTCGCCGCCGCGCTCTCGGTCCCCCTGGGCCTGCTCGGCCTGGGCTGGCAGCAGCGTGGTCTCAAGCGCCTGCTGCGCCTGGCCGAACAGACCACCTCCGACCCGCTGATCGCGCAGATGTACACCGACAGCCGCGGCGTCCAGGCGCGCCTGGAAATGGCCATGCTCAGCCAGGATGCACGCCTGAAGACCTGCCTGACCCGCCTGCAGGACACCGCCGAGCACCTCAATGAGCAGGCTCGTCAGTCCGACGCACTGGCCCACAACAGTTCCTCGGGCCTGGAACGCCAGCGCGTGGAAACCGAGCAGGTCGCCGCTGCCGTCAACCAGATGGCCGCCACCACCCAGGAAGTGGCCAACCATGTGCAACGCGCCGCCGATGCGACCCAGGCCGCCAACCGCCTGACCGATCGCGGGCGCAACATCGCCGGGGAAACCCGCGACGCGATCCAGCGCCTGTCCACCGCCGTCGGCGAAACCGGGCAGACCGTCACCCAGCTCGCTCGCGACAGCGACGAGATCGGTGGCGTAGTCGATGTGATCAAGGGCATTGCCGACCAGACCAACCTGCTGGCCCTCAACGCCGCCATCGAAGCGGCCCGGGCCGGAGAAATGGGCCGTGGCTTCGCCGTAGTGGCCGACGAGGTCCGTCAGTTGGCCCAGCGCACCAGCGAATCCACCGGGCAGATCCATAGCCTGATCGCCAAGCTGCAGCAAACCGCCTCGAATGCGGTGCAGACCATGGAAGCCGGGCATCGCCAGGCCGAAGAAGGCGTGCAACGGGTGATGGAAGCCGACGAAGCGCTGGTGGGCATCAGCGAAGCGGTGGCCAACATCACCGACATGGCAACCCAGATTGCCGCAGCGACCGAGCAGCAGACCTCGGTGGCCGAGGAAATCAGCCGCAACATCAGTACCATCGCGGCGCTGGCCGACCAGACCTCGGAGCAGGCTCAGCACTCGGCGCAGCTCAGTGAGGAACTGACCCATACGGCGACCACGCAGTACTCGCTGGTGGAGCGGTTCAACCGCTGATCGTTGCTGGAAATGCGAAAGGCCCGGAAGTGCTTAGCTTCCGGGCCTTTTTGTTGGGCTTTCGGGCCTCATCGCTGGCAAGCCAGCGATGAGGCCCTCAAGGCCACCTCACCAATCAAGCTTCAAGCGACTCTCGAAATACCGTTCCTGCCCCGTCAAAGGATCCTCGAACCTCAGGCTGCGCGCCAACAGTTTCAACGGCTTTGCATAATCATCCTCGCCCTGAACCACCTCGGGATAGAACGGATCGTTGCAGATCGGCGCCCCCAACGCCGCCATATGCACGCGCAACTGGTGGGTCTTGCCGGTCACCGGCGACAGACCGTAGCGCCACAGGCCACCCTGCTTCTCCAATACCTCGGCATGGGTCTCGCTGTTGCTCGCCCCCGGCACTTCCTGCATGCGGAAAAACGGTTCGCCGTTGGCCATGCGACTCTTGTGCACCAATGGAAAATCCAAGCCGGGCAAGGCCGGTGCGATGGCCTGGTACTGTTTGTCGATGCGTCGGGTCGGGAACAGCTGCTGATACGCCGAGCGGCTTTGCGGATTGGCGGAAAACAGCACCAGCCCGGCGGTATGCCGGTCGATACGGTGCAGCGGCACCAGGTGAGGGTTGTCGAGACGGCGGATCAGGCGGCGCAGCAAGGTCTGCTCGACATACTCGCCGGTCGGAGTTACCGGCAGGAAGTGCGGCTTGTCGGCGACCACCAGATGCTCATCCACATGCAGGATCTCCTCCAGCACCGGAATGGGCTTTTCGTTGGGCACTTCGCGGAAGTAATGGATACGCAGCCCCACCCGGTAGGGATGATCGACCGCGATCGGCTGGCCCTGGGCATCCAGTACCCGTCCGCGAGCGAAACGATCGAGCCAGACCTCGCGCCCGATCGCCTTGAAGTGCTCGCAGAGACAGTCCAGCACGGTGGACCAGTTGCCCGGCGGCAGGCAGACCGTACTGGCCTGCTGGCTGGCCGGATCGAAAACAACGCTCATGGGAAGCCTCGCAAGCTGGGGGCCGGGCATTATCCGGCATGCCTGCAGCTTCAGCCAGCCTCGACCGACGCCGTGTCACAGGCTGCCTTCAACCAGCGCAACACATCGACTGCCTCCCAGCGGCCGGCGTCGTACAAGGCATAGGCCTGGCCGTCGAAGCCCACCACATCCAGCGGCCGGTGAAATCCGGCGCGCTGGAACAGGGCTTCGATCTCGGCGAAGCAGGTGTTGAAGTGAACCTTGCCGAACGGCGTACGGTCGTCGGTGACCAGGCCTTCCAGGCGCAGTTCCGCCACGGCGCCGCGCACCTGGTCGACGGACATGGCATTGACGCTGGCTTTGAGTTGTTCGACGTTGACCATCATGTTTCTCCGGGCATGAAGCTGCCCGCCCCGCATACTGTATTTATGTACAGCATAGGAGGCGAGCGGGTTGAACGTCAATCGACGTAACGAATCATTGCAAGCCCGGCAGGTAGCCGGTGCCCTTGCGAATGGTCAGCACCTGGCGGCGGTGCTTGTGTTCGGCCAGGCCCAGATGGACCCAGCCGTCGAATTCCAGGATCAACTGGTCGAAGTCCAGTTTGCTGTCCATGATGCGCCGGGCCAGCTCGCGGGGCGAAAGGCTGACGGCCATGATGTCGGCTGCCAGCCCGCGGATATGGGCGCTGGACCCCGAACCGCCGATCTGCCGGTTCAAGGCTTCGCTGCGATAGCCGCTGGTGACCAGGACCGGCTGGCCGATCAAGCTGCGTACCGACTCGAGGGTCTGGCACAGCCGGACCAGATTGGCGATGACCTGGCTGTCGGGATTATTGTCGAGCCCCGTCCGGTTGGCGACCTGCGAGGCCGTCATTTCGGCGAGGGTGAAATGGGGGGTGAGGAACATGCATGCCACTCCTTGGCTGAAAAATCCGCAGCGGCCACCACGGCCGGTGCCAGCGGATTCTCCAACCGCCGCGATGACGATTGCATGCGTCCTTGTGCATCAAAATGTGAAACGGTGACCTACCCGAGGAAAGCCACCACCTGGTCGACGTCGAACGGCCAGTCCAGTTCCGCACCGGTGTCGCAGCGACGCAACACCGGGATGCGCAGACCGTAACGCTCGAACAGCAACTGATCGTCGGCGATATCCACCAGTTCCACCAGCAGGCCGTGCTCCACCAGCGGCATGAGCAGCGCTTCGGCCACTTCGCACAGGTGACAACCCAGGGTGCCGAACAATTGGCATTCAGGAAGCATTGAAAATTACCGATACAAAATGAACGGAAGGTTCATTCTAGGGGGCACCCCCGGGTCCGTCGAGGCAGGCATGCGCGCAACGCGACGACCTGACCGGGGTCAAGGGGCCTGGCTTGGGTTTGCCGTACGCTGGACGTTTTTTGCCGTTTTTACAGGGAGTATGTGGTGTGTTCGCAAATCTGCTGATCATCCTGGCGTCATCGCTGGTCGTCATCGCGGTGTTCAGGCGCCTGCAGTTGCCGCCGGTACTCGGCTATCTGTGCGTCGGACTGTTCGTCGGCCCTACGGCGCTGGACTGGGTCAACGAAAGCGAGGAACTGCCAGACCTGGCGGAAATGGGCGTGGTCTTCCTGCTGTTTTCCCTCGGCCTGGAATTCTCCCTGTCGAAGATGCTGGCCTTGCGCAAGGTGGTGTTCGGCCTGGGCAGCCTGCAGGTGGTGTTCTGCGGCCTGGCCCTGGCCGGCGCCCTGTCGCTGCTGGGCATGCCGAGCACGGCAGCCTTGCTGCTCGGTGGCGGCCTGGCCTTGTCGTCCACGGCCATCGTGTCCAAGGAGTTGACCAGCCTGGGCGAGATCTTCAGCACTCACGGGCAGAACGCCATTGGCGTGCTGCTGTTCCAGGATGTGGTGGCGGTATTGCTGCTGACCCTGGTCCCGGTGTTCGCCGGTGAATCCAGTCAGGCCTGGTACTGGGCCCTGCCGCTGACCCTGGGCAAGACCGTGATCCTGTTCGTCGGCCTGCTGCTGGCCAGCCGCTGGCTGCTGCCGAGGCTGTTCCATGAAGTCGCCAGTTCCCATTCGGCCGAACTGTTCGTCCTGCTGGCCCTGGTGATCGTATTGCTCACCGCCTGGCTGACCCACCTGCTCGGCCTGTCGCCGGCCCTGGGCGCCTTCCTCGCCGGCATGCTGCTGGGCGAAAGCAATTACCGCCATCAGATCGAGGCGGACATCCGCCCGTTCCGCGACATCCTGCTGGGCCTGTTCTTCGTCAGCATCGGCATGCTTATCGACCTGCACCTGTTCGCCAGCCATGGCCTGGAAATCCTTGCCCTGACCCTCGGCCTGCTTTTGCTCAAGGGCCTGGTGGTGGCGGCGCTGGTGCGGGTGCGCGGCAGCGATGCGGAAACCGCCTGGCGCAGCGGCCTGGCATTGGCCCAGGGCGGCGAGTTCTGCTTTGCCCTGATGGCGCAGATGCAGCAAAGCAACCTGCTCCCCGCCGAACTGGGCCAATTGCTGCTGGCGGCGACCTTCTGCTCGATGCTGGTCACGCCCCTGCTCCTGCGCGCCGCACCGGCCGTGGCCCTGCGCCTGCACCGCAAACCCAACGAAGAAGTCCACCTGGAAGAAATCGAAGCGCAGAGTGCCGATATCAAGGGGCACGTGATCATCTGTGGCTATGGTCGGGTCGGCCAGTCCATAGGCCGTTTCCTGCGCCGCGAACAGTTGCCCTTCATCGCCCTGGACGATGATCCGGTGCGGGTGCAGGAGGCGGCGGCCGGCGAGAGCTGCGTGCACTATGGCGATTCGCGGCGTGGCGAGTTGCTCGAAGCCATCGGCCTGGAGCGTTCCCGGCTGCTGGTGGTGGCCGTGGACAATACCGACGTGGCCATGCAGGTACTCAAGGCCGCACGCCAGCGCAACGCGCAGATTCCTATCCTGGTGCGCACCCGCGACGACAGCCTGCGCGATGAACTGCGCGCCGCCGGGGCCAGCGCCGTGGTCCCCGAGGTGCTGGAGTCCAGCGTGATGCTGGCGTCCCATGCCCTGGTGATGCTCGGCGTTCCCGAGGACCGGGTGCGCAAGACCGTCGAGGAAGTGCGCCAGAGCCGCTACCGCCTGTTGCAAGGTTTCTACCAGGGCGCGCAGACCGACCTGGTGGACAGCGAAGGCCAGCCCAAGGTGCTGATGCATGCAGTGCAATTGCCTTCCAGCGCCTATGCCTGCGGGCGGCGCCTGGATGACCTGGCGCTGGAGCAACTGGGCGTGGAAGTGCAGGCGGTGCAGCGTAACGGCAGCGAACTGGCCCTGAACACCGGGACGTTCCTGCATGCCGGGGATTCGATACTGGTGTGTGGGCCGCTGAGTGCGATCAAGACCAGCGAGGCGCGCCTGCTGGCCGGCCGCTGAGGTTTTGTGATGTCTTCAAGGCAGAATCGCCGGCAACGCCGGCTCCCACAAGGTATCTGGCCAGCCGCAGAATCGGTGGCCGGCACGGATACTGTGGGAGCCGGCGTTGCCGGCGATGCGCCGCGCAGAGCGGCGCCCATACCTCAGTCCTGGCTGGTGGCACCGATCTTGTGGATCGACAGGTCGGCGCCGTAGTACTCCTGCTCCTGGCTCAGGCGCAGGCCATGCACGCGCTTGATCAGACCGTAGACGATGAAACCACCGGCAAGCGCCACCAACACGCCGGCGGCACTGCCGATCAACTGGCTGACGAAGCTCACCCCGCCCAGCCCGCCGAACACCTGCTGCCCGAAGATCCCGCAGGCAATCCCGCCCCATACCCCGCACAGGCCGTGCAATGGCCAAACACCCAGCACGTCGTCGATCTTCCAGCGGTTCTGGGTCGCAGTGAAGCACCAGACGAACAAGGCACCCGCCACCGCCCCGGTGACCAGCGCTCCCACCGGATGCATCAGGTCGGAACCGGCGCAGATCGCCACCAGGCCGGCCAGCGGTCCGTTATGCAGGAAGCCAGGGTCATTGCGCCCCACCAGCAGCGCGGCGACGGTGCCGCCGACCATCGCCATCAACGAGTTGACCGCCACCAGGCCGCTGACCGCCGTCAGGGTCTGGGCGCTCATCACGTTGAAGCCGAACCAGCCGACGATCAGGATCCACGAACCCAACGCCAGGAACGGAATGTTCGACGGCGCGAAGGCGACCAGGCGCCCTTCGCGGTAGCGGCCGTTGCGCGGGCCCAGCAGCAGCACCGCCGCCAGCGCCAACCAACCGCCCATGGCGTGCACCACCACGGAGCCGGCGAAGTCATGGAACGGCGCGCCAAAGGCCGCGGTCAACCAGGCCTGCACCCCAAGGTTGCCGTTCCAGACGATGCCCTCGAAGAACGGATAGACGAACGCTACGATCAGCAAAGTTGCGCACAATTGCGGGGCAAAGCGTGCCCGCTCGGCGATACCTCCGGAGATGATCGCCGGGATGGCCGCCGCGAAGGTGAGCAGGAAGAAGAACTTCACCAGGCCATAGCCATGCTCTGCACCGAGGGTCGCTGCCGGGTGCAGGAAATGCGTGCCATAGGACAGCCAGTAGCCGATGAAGAAGTACGCCAGGGTCGAGACGGCGAAGTCGCTGAGAATCTTCGACAGTGCGTTGACCTGGTTCTTGTGGCGTACGGTGCCGACTTCAAGAAAGGCGAAACCGGCATGCATGGCCAGCACCATGACTGCGCCGAGAAGGATGAACAGGGTATTGGAGCCCTGGACCAGGGAGTCCACTGCGCTTTGCAAATTTTCCATGAAGACGGCAGGCCTGCAAAAAGAAAAAAGCACCAAAGCAGTTCGAGAGACATCCATGACGCACCAGACTGGATCAGTCGGACGCCCATCCGTGGGTGAAAAAACCCGAGCGAGGTGATTTTTCCGGGGTTGGCTTGAATTGGGTTATGGTTGAACAGCAGGCCAGACGGCTCGACGCCCGGAAAAGGCGCAAGCCGCAGGCCAAACGCACCACTGCGTAGCAATTGCTGTACCAGCGACGTCTGACTGAACCTTCAGCAACGCCCTGCACTCGAAATTCCGATTGCCAACCTTTCATGGAGAACCGTATGGCCAGCAAACAGGCACAAACCGCCCAGGAAATCCTCATGTCGGATTTCCAGACCCTGGTGCGCGACACCGAGAAACTCCTTGAACATACCGCCACCCTCGCCGGGGACCAGGCCGACGAGCTGCGCGCGCAGATCCACGACAGCCTGCTGCGTGCCCGGGAAACCCTGCAGCAGACCAACCAGGATCTACGCGAGCGCGGCCAGGCGGCGCTGACCAGCACCGAGGACTACGTGCAGAACAATCCATGGCAATCCATCGGCATCGCTGCAGGAGTGGGCTTCCTGATCGGTCTGCTGGCCAGTCGGCGCTGAGGGCCTGGCCATGGAAAACCAATCCCCCGGCTCGTCGTCGCGGCGCCTCGGCGCGGCGATCCTCGGGCTGCTGCACGGTCATGTCGAGCTGTTCGGCATCGAACTGCAGGAACAGAAGGCCCGCACCCTCAACCTCCTGCTCTTCGCAGGCCTGGCCCTGGTCTTCGCCCTGCTCCTGCTGACCGCGCTGTCGGCGCTGCTGCTGGTGCTGCTGTGGGACAGCTATCGCCTGGCCGGGATCATCGGCCTGTGCGTGTTCTACGGCATCGCCGCGCTGTTCTGCGCCGTACGCCTGAAAACCGCGGTACATGACGAGCTGTCGCCGTTCCGCGGCACCCTCGAAGAACTTGCCAAGGACCGGGAGCGCCTGTTGCCATGAGCCTGCCTGAACTGCCCAAGACCTCCGATCGCCGGGAACTGCGCAAGGCCATGGTGCGCCTGCGCATGGAGATGCATCGCCAGGAAATCCGCAACGAAGCCGGTAATGTCCTGCAACCCCTGACCCGCCTACGCAGCATGGGTGACAGCCTGCACAGCGGCCTGCAGGGCGGCCTTGGCATCAAGCATGCGCCGCTGTGGGGCATCGGTGCCGTGGTCTTGCTGGGGTTCATCACCGGCAAGGGCGCGCGCAGCGGCAACCTGTCGCGCATGACCAGGCTGGCCAGTGGCCTGCTGCCCTTGATTCGCCTGTTCATGCAGCAGCCGCCGAATCGTCGTTAACGGAACTGGCGGCATTCTTGCAGAACGTTGACCGGGCGGTCCGCCGCCCTTCCGCGTCCAAGAACAACAAGGAGTCGCCGTGTCCGACGAGCAACCGCTCGCCTGTTTCCAGCCGTTCATCGACACCGCCACAGGGCGTATCGCTGGCGTCGAAGCCCTGGGGCGCCTGCGCCGCAGCGACGGCCAGTTGCGCTCGGTAGGGCCGCTGTTCAACGATCCGCACATGCCCTCCGCCGACTTGTTGAAACTCGACCGGACCCTGCGGGAACAGGCGTTCAGACAATTCCACCAGGCTCCGGGAGACTGGTTTCTCAGCCTCAACATCTCGCCGCGCTGGGTCAGCGAACTGCAACCTGGCGAGCCGCTGCCAAGCCTCGTCCAGTTGCAGCAGCAAGGCATCGATCCGCGCCGGGTCGTGTTCGAGATCACCGAGACCGGCGGCGACCGCGAACGCCTGGCGATGGTCGTGCAGCGCTACCGGGAGGCCGGTGCGCGGGTCGCCATCGACGATTTCGGTGCCGGCTATTCGCAACTGGACCGCGTGCTCTCGCTGCAACCGGATATCCTCAAGCTCGACATGCGCCTGTTCCAGGCGGCGGCCCGGGGCGGCCCCAGCAGCGAAGTGGTCAAGGCCCTGGCGCAGATGGCCGAGAAAACCGGCTGCGTGATCATCGCCGAAGGGGTAGAGACCGAGGCCGAGCTGAACTTCGCCCTGGAATGCGGTGCGCGCTACCTGCAAGGTTTTCTCTTCGCGGGCGCCGAACCTGGCTTCTTCCCCGCGCAGACCTTCGCCGGGCGCTTCGCCCAGCTACGCGAGCAATACGTGCATGGCAAGCTGGCAGAGCGCGCGCGGCTGATGCAACGGCGCCAGCAGCTGGTGGAACTGATGCCGCAATTGCAGCAGTGGGTCCTGGCCAATGCCGCCCTGGAAAAGCTGCCCGACCTCAAGGCCTACCCCTGGCTGCTGCGGTTCTTCCTTTGCGACCGCCACGGCACCCAGTTGACGCCGAACCTGGAATGGCGCCAGGACAGCTGGCACATCGACTCCAGCTACCTGGGGCACAACTGGTCGTGGCGGCCGTATTTCTACCACTTGCTGGCAGAGGGTTGGGACGAGCGCCGGCTGATCCTGTCCAACACCTATCGCGATGCCACGACCAACCAGTACTGCCTGACCGCCGGGCAGTTCTTCGACAGCGGACGCCGCCTGTTACTGATCGACGTGGACGCCGCCGGACTTTGAGCTTGCGGCGCGGCCCTGGAACACGGGAAGCTAGGCCCCTGCCCCCTGTTATGGAGATCCGGCCTTGGACTGGCACACCCTGCTTACCCGCGAACGCCTCGGCAAAACCCTGCACAGCTCCGAGGAACTGGGCCGCAGCCCGTTCCACAAGGATCACGACCGCATCATCTTCTCGGGTGCCTTCCGCCGCCTCGGGCGCAAGACCCAGGTCCACCCGGTCACCAGCAACGACCATATCCACACCCGCCTGACCCACTCGCTGGAAGTCAGTTGCGTGGGCCGCTCGCTGGGCATGCGCGTTGGCGAAACCTTGCGCGAGGTCCTGCCCGACTGGTGCGAGCCCAGCGACCTGGGCATGGTGGTGCAATCGGCCTGCCTGGCGCATGACATCGGCAACCCGCCCTTCGGCCACTCGGGTGAGGACGCCATCCGCCACTGGTTCCAGCAGGCTGCCGGGCGCGGCTGGCTCGATGCGATGAGCCCCACCGAGCGCGCCGACTTCCTCAACTTCGAAGGCAATGCCCAGGGTTTCCGGGTGCTGACCCAACTGGAATATCACCAGTTCGACGGCGGCACCCGGCTGACCTACGCCACCCTTGGCACCTACCTGAAATATCCCTGGACCGCACGCCACGCCGACGCCCTTGGCTACAAGAAGCACAAGTTCGGCTGCTACCAGAGCGAGCTGCCGCTGCTAGAACAGATCGCCCGCAAGCTCGGCCTGCCACAACTGGAAGACCAGCGCTGGGCCCGCCATCCACTGGTGTACCTGATGGAAGCGGCGGATGACATCTGCTACGCCCTGATCGATCTGGAAGACGGTCTGGAGATGGAACTGCTGGATTACCAGGAAGTGGAAGCACTGCTGCTTGGCCTGGTCGGCGACGACCTTCCGCAAACCTACCGCCAGCTCGGCCCGCAGGACTCGCGGCGGCGCAAGCTGGCGATCCTTCGCGGCAAGGCCATCGAACACCTGACCAATGCCGCCGCGCGGGCCTTCGTCGAACAGCAGGACGCCTTGCTGGCCGGTACCCTGCAGGGCGACCTGGTGGAACATATGGATGGCCCGGCCAAGCGCTGCGTGCTCCAGGCCAAGGACATCGCGCGCAAGAAAATCTTCCAGGACAAACGCAAGACGCTCCATGAAATCGGCGCCTACACCACCCTGGAGATTCTCCTCAACGCCTTCTGTGGCGCGGCCCTGGAGCAGCATGGCGGGCGCACGCCGTCGTTCAAGCACCGACGCATCCTTGATCTGCTCGGTAACAACGCGCCGGACCCGAACGGCTCCCTGCATGCAGCGTTCCTGCGCATGATCGACTTCATTGCCGGAATGACCGACAGCTACGCGACCGAGATGGCGCGGGAAATGACCGGGCGTTCAAGCCCGATCTAAATGACAACGGGGTCCTCTGCGAAGGACCCCGTTGTATAACGGCAATATGGCTCTTTGCCTCTATTTTCCGACATGAAAATGGAAACTTCCCAAACAACTTTGTAGCCATTAAGAGAATACAAAGTAGGAAAATTCCTATATTAAAGCCGACCCTCACTCATTTTATGTGCAGGCTTCTCATCTGGGCTATGGTGCCGCTTCAATAAGCATTCCTTTGGAAGATTGAGCATGCACTCTGTTTTTATTGTCGATGACCATCCTGTCATTCGCCTGGCCCTGCGAATGCTGCTGGAGAACGAAGGCTACCGGATCGCCGGCGAGTCCGATAACGGGGTCGACGCCATGCAGATGGTCCGCGAAAGCCCGCCCGACCTGGTCATCCTCGATATCGGCATTCCCCGCCTGGACGGCCTGGAAGTGCTGTCGCGCTTCAATACCATGTCGCTGTCGCTGAAGATCCTGGTGCTCACCGCACAATCGCCGGCACTGTTCGCCATCCGCTGCATGCTCTCCGGCGCCTGCGGCTATGTGTGCAAACAGGAAGACCTGAGCGAACTGCTAAGTGCCATTCGCGCGGTACTTTCCGGCTATAACTATTTTCCCAGCCAGGCCATCAGCCCGTTGCGCCAGCAGATTGAAACCCCCGAGGAAATAGAACGCTTCAAATCGGTCAATGACCGCGAGTTGATGGTCCTGCAACTTTTCGCCCAGGGCCGAAGCAACAAGGAAATCGCCGAAGGCATGTTCCTGAGCAACAAGACGGTGAGTACCTACAAGAAACGCCTGATGCAAAAACTCAAGGCGCGCTCGCTGGTGGAACTTATCGAAATGGCCAAACGCAACGAACTGGTATGAATGCACGCATGCTTGGCAAGGCGCTCCTGCTCGGCCTGCTGCTCGGGCTCTGCCTCGAACGCGCGCAGGCGACTACACCGCCGGACGACACGCTCAAACTCTTCAGCCGCAGCGCCCAGGTGCCCTTGCGGATCGCCCTGACGCCTGCCCAGCAGGCCTGGCTGCATAACCGGCACGAGCTGGTACTGGGCGTCTCGGCGCCGGACTACCCGCCGTTCGACATGACCGCCAGCGGCCGCGACTATGAAGGGGTCACCGCCGACTACGCCGGCCTGCTCGGCGCAACCCTCGGGCTGCCGGTGAGGATCAAGCGCTTCGCCAGCCGCGACCTGGCACTCCAGGCCCTGCTCGCAGGCCGGATCGACCTGCTCGGCAGCGCCAACAGCTACGATCTCGCCGTGCCGGGCGTCGCCCTGTCCCAGCCCTACGCCGAAGACCAGCCGGTTCTGGTGACCCGGGAAAACGAGACCCGGCCGCTGGACACCGGCCTGAAGAACCTGCGCCTGAGCATGATCGAGCATTACCTGCCGCTGGCCGACGTGCGCGCCACCTACCCCTACGCCAGCATCCGCACCTACAGCTCGTACCATAACGCGCTCAATGCAGTCGCCTTCGACCAGGCCGACGTGTTCCTCGGCGACACCCTGTCGACCCACTACCTGCTCAACCAGAGTCACCTGCGCAACCTCAAGATGGCCAATTTCGCCAAGCACGAAGCCACCGGCTTCGGCTTTGCCGTGCAACAGGGCAACCAGGTGCTGCTGACCTTGATCAACAAGATCCTCGAAGCCGTGACCAGCACCACCCGCGCCAGTATCTTCCAGCGCTGGAGCGCCGGCAGCAGCATCCTGCTCACCGACCGCAAGCTGCAATTGTCACCCAGCGAAGAACAGTGGCTGGCGAAGAATCCGGTGGTACGGGTCACGGTGGACGAGCATGCCGCGCCCCTGACCTTCTTCGACCGCTCCGGCAACCTGCGGGGGATCGCCGCCGATCTGCTGGAACTCATCCGCCTGCGCACCGGCCTGCATTTCGAAATCACGCGCAGCAATGGCATCAGCGACATGATCGACCAGGTGCAGCATGGCCACGCCGAATTGATCGCAGCCATTTCCAGCAGCCCGGAACGGGAAGCGGCGCTGCATATCAGCCGTCCGTACCTGGAGAACTCCTATGTCCTGGTGACCCGCGAAGGCAAGGACGCCCCCGGCTCCCTGGAGGAACTGCAAGGTCGGCGCCTGGCCGTGAGCCGCGGCAACCTGCTCAACGAAGGCATCCGCCAACGCTACCCGGACATCCAGCTGGTCTCCACCGAAGACACCGCTGCGGCCGCCAGCATGCTGCGCAATCGCCAGGTGGATGGCATGGTCATGGCCCTGATCAACGCCAACTTCAACCTCACCACCCAGCGCCATCTGGTGATACGCGCCACCGTCAGCGACATACCGGCGACCTTCTCCCTGGCCACTTCACGCAACAACCCCGAGCTGGCATCGATCCTCGACAAGGCCCTGACCAGCATCGTTCCCGAGGAAATGGGCATCATCAATGGCCGTTGGCGTGGCTACAGCGGCGGCTCCTACTCGTACTGGCAAAGCCATCAGCAGAGCATTCTCAAGATCATTCTCGGCACCGTGGTCCTGTTGCTGCTGTCACTGGCCTGGAATGCCTGGATGCGCCGCCAGATCAAGCAGCGCGAGGCCGCCGAGCGAGCGCTCAACGACCAGCTCGAATTCATGCGGGCCATGGTCAACGGTACCCCCCATCCCATCTATGTGCGCGATCGCCACGGCCTGCTGCAGACCTGCAACGACAGTTACCTGCAGGCCCTCGGCGTGGAACTGGACGCCGTGCTCGGCAAGTCGATCCACGACGCGCCCCTGGGCGTCACCGAGGATGCGCGCAAGATCCAGGCCGATTACCTGCGGGTGATGAACGAGGGCAGGCCGTTGATCGTCGATCGTCCGCTGATGCTCAAGGACACCGAGCAGACCATCTACCATTGGGTGCTGCCCTACCGTGACTCCTTGGGCGAGGTGAAGGGCATCATCGGCGGCTGGCTGGACATCAGCGAACGCCGCCAGCTGATCCACGACCTGCGCCTGGCCAAGGAACAGGCCGACGCGGCCAACCGTGCGAAAAGCGTGTTCCTGGCAACCATGAGCCATGAAATCCGCACGCCGATGAACGCCCTGATCGGCATGCTGGAACTGGCCCTCAAGCGCACCGGCGATCCGCAAAGGGAGCATGCCGCGATCGAGGTCGCCTACCGCTCCGCCCGCGACCTGCTGGCGCTCATCGGCGATATCCTCGATATCGCGCGCATCGAGTCGGGTCATCTCAATCTCAGCCCGGAGCGGGCCAACCCGGCGCACCTGGTACAGTCAGTGGGCGAAGTATTCGACGGCATGGCGCGGGAAAAAGGCCTGGAGCTGAAGCTGACCATCTCGCGCAGCGCCAACCGCGACGTATTGCTCGATCCGCTGCGGGTCAGGCAGATCCTCTCCAACCTGGTCAGCAACGCCATCAAGTTCACCACTTGGGGCCAGGTCAGGATCGACCTCGTCCTGTCCAGTCTGCCCGAGGGCGGCGACAATGGGCGGCACGACCTGCAATTGGAACTGTCGGTGTGCGATACCGGCGTCGGTATCTCGGCGGAAGACCAGCAGCGCCTGTTCCAGCCCTTCGTCCAGGTCGAGCCGGACAGCGCCCAGGCACGCAGCGGTACTGGCCTGGGCCTGGTGATCAGCCGCAGCCTGTGCGAAATGATGGGCGGCAGGCTGAGCCTGTTCAGCAAACCCGGCGAGGGCACCGAGATCCGTGTCACCCTGCCCCTGCGCAGCCTGCCGGAAAGCGCCGAAGCGCAACCCGGCGAAGCAGCGCCGCCCATGCCCAGCGCCAGCCTCAGGGTCATGGTGGTGGACGACCATCCTGCCAATCTGCAACTGGTGGCCCAGCAACTGGAATTCCTCGGCGTGCACTACCGCTGCCTGGACAACGGCGAAGAGGCCCTGGCGCTCTGGCGCGAAGCTCGCTTCGATGTGTTGATCGTCGATTGCAACATGCCCGGCATGAACGGCTATGAGTTCACCCGGGCCGTACGCGAGGAAGAAAAACGTCGGCAACGCCCCGCCTGCATCATCCTCGGCTACACCGCCAACGCCCAGCCGGAAGTCCGCGAACACTGCCTGCAGGCCGGCATGGACGATTGCCTGCTCAAGCCCATCGGCTTGCACACCCTGGGTCAACGCCTGGCCGGCGTAACCTTGCACAAGGCGCCGGCCTTGATCGACCTGACCGGCCTGCAACCGATCATCGGCGATTGTCCGCAGGAACTGCGGCGCCTGCTGGAGACCCTGCTGCGCAGCAGCCCCGATGACCAGCAGCGGCTCATCGCCACCGACACCCACGGCGACCCGCAACAACTGAAAAGCGTCGCGCACCAGATTCTCGGAGTGGCGCGCATCGTCCAGGCCGAGGAATTGATCCTGGCCTGTGAAAAACTCGAGGAAGTCTGTGCACGCTATGCCCCCGAGCCGGTGCTCAGGCGCCGCAAGCGGCAGGTGCTGCGGCAGATGCGCAGGGTCGACCAGACACTGCGCCAGACCCTGGGGAATCTGCCGGGGCCAGCGAACGCTGGCGGGGAAGACAAGAGCTGAAAAGCAGCGCGGCAGCCCATGGGCTGCCGCGCTACGTTCATCAGGCCTTGTTGATCGGCTTTTCCGGGTACCAGGCGTCGACCAGCGGGCCGACCTCGATGCTGGTCAGTTCGCTGCGGCCCTTCAGCCAGGCTTCGACGGCAGCGCGCTGCTCTTCGCTGACCGAGCCACGCTTGGCCAGGCAGACCAGGCCGAAATCGTCACCGCCAACATAGTCCAGGCCGTTGGCATCCATGGCTTCGGCCAGGAATGCATCGAGGAAGGCGTCGATGGCTTCATCGCTCAGGTCTTCCTTGAAGCCCAGGTTCAGCTCGAAACCCAGTTCCTGGAATTCGTCTACACAGAGCTTTTTGCGCAGACGGCGGGAACGGTTGGTAGCCATGAAACAATCCTCTTGAGTAATAACGCCGCGCACTTTACCAGTTTCGCCTTCCTTATGCCCGGGAAAACCCGACAAAACCGCAGCAGGCATGCGTATCGCAACGCACACCGGCACAGGCTTGGGGCATAATGCGCGCTATCATTTTTGCCAGTCGGGGCCATCATCTTGTAAAGCCCCGTTTCAATTCACCCTTCTGCGTGCAGGGTTCCAGTGCTTATGACCCCATCCCTTCGTTCGCTGTTGTTCGCCGGCCTGCTTCTGCCCTTCGCCTTGCCGGCATCCGCCGCACCCGCCAATTCCAGCCTGCCGCCCAAGGTGCAGCAGGCGCTCAAGGCCAACAAGCTCGACGATTCCGCCCTGTCCCTGGTGATGATCCCGCTCAACGGCCCGGGCACCCCGACCATTTTCAATGCCGACGTCTCGGTCAACCCGGCCTCGACCATGAAGCTGGTCACTACCTACGCCGCCCTGGAAATGCTCGGCCCTACCTACCAATGGAAAACCGAGTTCTATGCCGACGGGCCGCTGAGCAACGGCGTGCTCAACGGCAACCTGTACCTCAAGGGCGGCGGCGACCCCAAGCTGAACATGGAAAAACTCTGGTTGCTGATGCGCGACCTGCGGGCCAACGGCGTGCAGACCATCACCGGCGACCTGGTCCTCGACCGCAGCCATTTCATCCAGCCGCAACTGCCGCAGTTCAACGATGACGGTGGCGACGAGAACAAGCCGTTCCTGGTCAAGCCCGACTCGCTGCTGGTCAACCTCAAGGCGCTGCGCTTCGTTGCCCGCAATGACGGTGGCCGGGTCCTGGTTTCGGTGGAGCCGCCGATCGCCAGCATCCGCATCGACAACCAGGTCAAGGCCGTGGCCGGCAAGCAATGCACGGGCGATGTGCGCTACAACCCGGTGCAACAGGCCGACGGCGTCAGCGTGACCGTAACCGGCCAGCTCGCCGAAGGGTGCAACTCGCAGACCTACCTGTCGCTGCTCGACCACCCGACCTACGCCGCCGGCGCGGTGCGGGCGATCTGGAGCGAGCTGGGCGGTACCATCCAGGGCCGCAACCGGGTCGAGGAAGTGCCAAAGAACGCGCGCCTGCTGGCTCGCGCCTTCTCGCCGGACCTCGTAGAGATCATCCGCGACATCAACAAGTACAGTAACAACACCATGGCCCAGCAACTGTTCCTCAGCCTTGGCGCGCGCTACCGCACCGATGCCGACGGTGACGACGCCCGCGCCGCGCAGCGGGTGGTGCGGCAATGGATGGCGAAGAAAGGCATCATCGCCTCGCACCTGGTGATGGAGAACGGCTCCGGGCTGTCCCGTGCCGAGCGGGTCAGTGCACGGGAAATGGCGACCATGTTGCAGGCCGCCTGGAAGAGCCCGTACGCCGCCGAGTTCATCAGCTCGCTGCCGTTGACCGGCATGGACGGCACCATGCGCAAGCGTCTGAAGCGCACGGCGATGGCCGGGGAAGCGCATATCAAGACCGGCACCCTGAACACCGTACGGGCGATCGCCGGGTTCAGCCGTGACAGCAACGGCACCACCTGGGCGGTCACGGCGATCCTGAACGACCCACGCCCCTGGGGGGCTTCGGCGGTGCTGGACCAGGTATTGCTGGAGCTGTACAAGCAGCCGAAGGCGGCACTGGCAAGCCAGCCCTGAGGTTTTTCGCTGTTGCTGATGGCCTCATCGCCGGCAACGCCGGCTCCCACAAGTATCGAATACACCGCCAAACCTGTGGGAGCCGGCGTTGCCGGCGATGAGGCCGGTATGAGCAATAAAGATCAGGGCTGCTCGGCCTCGACCCGGTCCCGCCCGCCCTGCTTGGCCGCATAGACACCCGAATCAGCCCGCAGCAGCAAGGCATCAGCCCCTTCCCCCGGTCGCCAGCCGGCCACACCGAAGCTCGCAGTCACCCGCCCTACTCCCTCCACCGGCACGCTGCGCACGCCCTGCCACAACTCCAGCGCCAGCGAGTGCGCCTGGCTGGCATTGCTGCCCGGGCACAACACCATGAACTCCTCCCCGCCCAACCGACAGAACACATCGGTACGCCGCAGCCGGTTGCTGATGCGCTGGCACAGGCTCTGCAATACCAGGTCGCCCACCGCATGGCCGAAGTGGTCGTTGATCTGCTTGAAGTGGTCGATATCCAGCATGATCACCGCCAGGTCCTGGCCACCGCGCTGCGCACGCTCCAGTTCGGCCTTGAGTCGCTCCTGGAAATAGCGGCGGTTGTGGATGCCGGTCAGCGAGTCGGTGACAGACAGCGCGCGCAGTTCCTCTTCGACCCGTTTCAGATCGGAGATGTCGGTGAGATAGCCGTGCCACAGGGTCCCGCCATTGGCCAGCCGCTCCGGCGTCGCTTCGCCGCGCACCCAGCGCACGCCGGCCTTGGGCAGGTTGACCCGGTATTCCTCGCGCCAGGGCGTGAGTTGCGCGGCGGAGTCGCGGATCGAGCTGCGCACCCGCACCAGGTCATCGGGATGGATCCGCTCGAACACCGTGGTTGCGTCCTGCCTGAGCAACTCGGGCTCGACCTCGTAGATGTCCCGCAGCCCCTCGCTGGAATAGCTGAAGCAGGAACGGCCATCGGGATCGAGACGGAACTGATAGATGCCGCCTGGCACCTGGGCCGTGAGTTTCTCCAGCAGGCGATCGCGCGCTTCCAGCGCCTCGTGCACGCGCTTGCGCTCGGTGATGTCGATGCAGATCGCCAGGTGCCCGACCCATAGGCCGTATTCATCCAGCACTGCGGTCACCAGCATGTTCGCTGGCAGCAGGCTGCCGTCCTTGCGCCGCAGCGTCCATTCGCCCGGTTCCTGGTCCGCCGGAGACACGTCATCGCCCAGCAGGGCCTGGCTGCCGCTGATCTCCCGGCCGAAACGCAGGCTCATGGAGCGCGCGCGCTCCTGGACTTCCTCGGGCAGCAGCAGGCTTTCCAGGGTCAGCTTGCCCAGCGCCTCGGCGGCGCTGTAGCCCAGCATGCGCTCGGCACCGGCATTGAAGGTGCTGATCACCCCGTGCAGGTCGGTGGCGATGATCGCGACCTGGGTGGCAGCATCGAGGACGCTGCGCAGTTGGTTGTGGGTATCGCGCAGGCTTTGCTCACTGATGCGCAGCTCGGCGGTGCGCTGCTCCACCAGGGTCAGGGCGCGCTGCCGCTGGCTGAACAGGCTGAACAGCAAGGCGCTGAGCAACAGGCTCAGCAGGCCGCCGACGAAGGCCACGCCCATGGCCGAGGAGCGATTGTCCTGAAGAAATTCCTGACTGGGAGACATATCCAATTGATAGGTACGGTCGGCCAGATGCAGGACCTTGCGCACCTGCAACGATGATTCGGCAGCCTGGTTGCCCGATTCGAACAGCGATTCCGGCCCCGACGGCGACGACAGATCGAGAATCCGCACCACCAGGTTGTCCTCGGCGGCACTGGGCAGGCCGTCGGCCATCAACTGGCGCATGCTCAGCACCGCCATTACATAGCCCTTGGGTTCCCCGCCGCTGGCACCGGCGGCAAACACCGGCGCAACCATCAGCATGCCGCGGGTATAGGCCGGCGCCACGCCGATCAGGTCGAGTGGCGCGGAGGCGGCCATGGAACCGGGGGTGCTGGCGCGTTGCACGGTGTCGCGACGCAGCGGCTGGGACAGCAGGTCGAAGCCCAGCGGCGGAGGCAACTGGCTGAGGGTCTGGCTGAACAGCACCGGATAGTACAGGGGCCGCGCCGGCGACGGTTGCAGCACCCCGCCCTCACCGACTTCACGGATGCTGAAGTCCTGGCCGAACAGCCTGCGCCCCTGGCGCTCGAAACCCGCGCGTTGCTCCGCGCTGACCCGTGGCGCCCAGGAGTACGCCTGGGAGCGGTGCAGCAAAGGGCCGACATAGCCGTCGAATTCGTCGCGGGTGATTTCCTGGGCGTAGACGAAGAACCGGCGCAGGCTGTCCAGGCGTTGCACCTGGTCTTCCATGCGCTCTTCGATGCGGCTATAGCGCTCGTTGGCGAGCAACTCGAAACGCTGCGTCAGTTGCTGCTGGGAAAGCTTGCTGGCGGCGAGCGCGAGCAAGGCGGTCAGCAGGCCGCCAACCACCAGGGCGACGAAGGCCACCAGCCAGGCGGACACTTCTTCGCTGATAAAACCGAGCATTTTCGGCTTCGACATGGGCAAGCACTCAGGACGCCAGCCGGTAACGGCTCTCAGGGCTCTCTTCAATAATAGCCAGTCGCCACACTCGCGAGAGCCCCTCGGTCGTCATTCGGATCACCGGGCCTGGATGCGCCAGGCCCGATGGATCTTGCTGTTGCGTGCAAAATCCGGGTCCAGGGTGGTGGCGCTGATTTCCTCGACGGCGTAACGCGCCTGCAGGTGCTCGTCGAGCTGGAACTTGCGGAAGTTGTTGGAGAAGTACAGCACGCCGCCCGGCGCCAGGCGGGCCATGGCCAGGTCGAGCAGCTGCACGTGGTCGCGCTGCACGTCGAACACCCCTTCCATGCGCTTGGAGTTGGAGAAGGTCGGCGGGTCGATGAAGATCAGGTCGTACTGCTCGCGGTTGCCCTGCAGCCAGGCCATCACATCGCCCTGCTCCAGGCGGTTCTTGTCCGAGTAGCCATTGAGCGACAGGTTGCGCCGCGCCCAGTCCAGGTAGGTTTTCGACAGGTCGACGCTGGTGGTGCTGCGCGCGCCGCCCTTGGCTGCGTGCACGCTGGCCGTGGCGGTGTAGCAGAACAGGTTGAGGAAGCGCTTGCCGGCGGCCTCGCGCTGGATGCGCATGCGCATCGGGCGGTGGTCGAGGAACAGGCCGGTGTCCAGGTAGTCGGTCAGGTTGACCAGCAGCTTGACCCCGCCTTCGCTGACTTCGAGGAATTGTCCCTGGCTGTTCTGCCGCTCGTACTGGCGGGTGCCGCTCTGCCGCTCGCGGCGCTTGACCACCACCTTGCTCTGATCCACGCCCAGCGCCTGCGGGATGGCCGCCAGCGCATCGAACAACCGGGCCTGGGCCTTTTCCGGATCGACCGAACGCGGTGCGGCGTATTCCTGCACATGCACCCAGCCCTGGTAGAGATCGACAGCCAGGGCGTACTCGGGCATGTCGGCGTCATACAGGCGGTAGCAGGTGATGTGCTCGCGCTTGGCCCACTTGCCCAGTTGCTTGAGGTTCTTTTGCAGGCGGTTGGCGAACATCTGCCCGCCTTCGCTCAGGCGCGCCGGCTCGGCAGCAGCGGCCTGGGCCGGGCGCTCCTGGTCCTGGTTGCGCTCGGCGCTGCGGCGCTCGCCGGTTACGAACTGGTCCGGTTGCACCTTGATCAGCAGCAGCTTGCACGGCAAGGCGCCGTTCCAGAACGCATATTGCTTATGGCTGCGAATGCCCATGCGCTTGCCCAGGTCCGGGGCACCTGTGAACACCGCCGCTTCCCAGCCGAGACAGGCCTGGCGCAGGCGCTCGCCAAGGTTCTGGTAGAGGTAGAGCAGGCTGGCTTCGTCGCCAAGGCGCTCGCCGTAGGGCGGGTTGCTGATCACCAGGCCTTTCTGGTTCTGGTCCGGGCGCGGCTCGAAGGTACCGACTTCGCCCTGGTAGATCTTGACCCAATCGCTCAGCCCGGCGCGCTCGACGTTGTTGCGCCCCGGCTGGATCAGGCGCGGATCGGCTTCGTAACCGCGGATCCACAGCGGCGGCCGGGCCAGGCCGGCTTCGGCACGGGCGCGGGCTTCGTCATGGACCTTGCGCCACAGCGCCGGCACGTGGCCGAGCCAGGAGGTGAAGCCCCAGCGCTCGCGCTTGAGGTTGGGCGCGATATCGGCGGCGATCATCGCCGCTTCGACGAGGAAGGTCCCGACACCGCACATCGGGTCGGCCAGGGCTCCGCCCTCGGCGGCGATGCGCGGCCAGCCGGCGCGGATCAGCACGGCGGCAGCGAGGTTTTCCTTGAGCGGCGCGGCGCCCTGCTGCAGGCGGTAGCCGCGCTGGTGCAGGCTGTGGCCGGACAGGTCGAGGGACAGGATGGCCTCGCCACGCTCCAGGCGCAGGTGCACGCGCAGGTCCGGGTTGAGCTTGTCGATCGACGGCCGCTCGCCCTGGGCGTTGCGCAGCTTGTCGACGATGGCGTCCTTGACCTTGAGGGCACCGAAGTGGGTGTTGTCGATGCCCGAACCGTGGCCGCTGAACTCCACGGCCAGGGTGCCGGCGGCGTCCAGGTGCTCCTGCCAGTCAACGTCATGGACGCCGTCGTACAGGTCGTCGGCGTTCTTCATATCGAAGCGCTTGAGCACCAGCAGCACACGGTTGGCCAGGCGCGACCAGAGGCACAACCGGTAGGCGGTTTCCATATCGGCCGAGCCGCGCAGGGCCGAGGTGTGCTCGCGCACATCCTCCAGGCCGAGGCCGCGGGCCTCATCGGCAAGCAGGCCTTCCAGGCCTTTGGGACAGGTGAGGTAGAGTTCGAAACGGTCCGACATGGGTCAAGTCCAGCCTTGTAGTGAAGAAGCGAACGCATCGCTCTCCAGAGTTTGATCGGGTGCCTTCCGCAAGCACCCGAGTGGCACTGGCTTTGTACGATAAGTACAAACCCGATATGCCGGGCCACCCGCGATGCCTTTTCGCGGACAGCAAAAAGGCTTTGATCGCCAGGCAGAACGAAAAATTCTGTTGCTGAAGGATGCGAATGCGACCCTTCGTCGTTTAGTCGGTCAGCGCCGGAAAACCTTCGCGGCGATGGCCTTTTGCTGCAAAGGCCGGGTAACTCCTGATGATAGTTGGCTTTACCCGAGATCTGCCTCTGACGCAATTTTTTACTTATCCCCTCACCCATGGAAAGGTTACGTGCTTATGACAATTCGTTCGTTCACACGCTTCGCCCCATTGGTTAGAACTCAACTCAGGTCGTGACCGCAACGGTACGACACTTCTGCTCGCCACGCCGGCAGCGAGCGCACACCGGCAGAAAGAATCTGCCCGACCTCAACGAGGTCGACGGGACATTACAGTCAACAAATGAGGGCAGTACCCTATGAGAAGACTTAAGCGTGATCCGTTGGAAAGAGCATTTTCACGTGGCTACCAATACGGAGTCACCGGCAAATCCCGGGAGCTTTGCCCCTTCACCCTACCGTCGGTGCGCCAGGCATGGATCAATGGCTGGCGCGAGGGACGGGGCGACAACTGGGATGGAATGACCGGCACCGCAGGTATCCATAGACTCAACGAAGTTCACGCCGTTGGCTGATCGAGGAGCGTAACCGTTTCAACCGTTTTACATGCGCGCCCTATCCGGGCGGCGGGCTGAGGCCCAGGGGCCCCTTTCGGGGCCCTTTTTATTGGCTTCGAAGTGCCTGCGCGACGATCATGCTGCGTTGAAGACAGGCTCGGAATGCTCATTGACAACCAGTCAACTCCGCTTCCGAGCCTGTCTTCGCCTTGCCTGATCGCCGCGCAGACCCTTCTCTTACAAATTATCTTCCGGGCATCGCGGCGATAGCATCTACCGACTCACGGATCAACGCCGGGCCCTTATAGATGAAGCCGGAGTAGACCTGCACCAGGCTCGCACCGGCTGCGATCTTCTCGGCCGCATGGCGACCTTCGGTGATACCGCCCGCCGCGATGATCGGCATGCGCCCGGCCAGCTCGCCCGCCAGGACCTTCACCGTGTGGGTGCTCTTCTCGCGCACCGGGGCACCGGACAGGCCGCCCGCTTCGTCGCCATGCTCCAGCCCTTCGACACCTTCGCGGCCGAGGGTGGTGTTGGTGGCAATCACCGCATCCATTCCCGACTCCAGCAGGGCCGAAGCAACCAGCGCGGTTTCCTCGTCGGTCATGTCCGGCGCGATCTTGATCGCCACCGGGACGCGCTTGCCGTGGTTCAGGGCCAGTTCCTCACGGCGCACGGCCAGGGCGTCCAGCAGTTGCTTGAGCGAGTCGCCGAACTGCAGGCTGCGCAGGCCCGGGGTGTTGGGCGAGCTGACGTTGACGGTGATGTAGCTGGCATGGTTGTAGACCTTGTCCAGGCAGATCAGGTAGTCGTCCACGGCGCGCTCGACCGGGGTGTCGAAATTCTTGCCGATATTGATGCCCAGCACGCCCTGGTAGCGAGCGGCGCGCACGCGCTCGATCAGGTTGTCCACGCCGAGGTTGTTGAAGCCCATGCGGTTGATGATCGCCTCGGCCTGCGGCAGGCGGAAGATCCGCGGCTTCGGGTTGCCCGGCTGCGGGCGCGGTGTCACGGTGCCGATCTCGACGAAGCCGAAACCGAGCTGGGCGAAACCGTCGATGGCCGCGCCGTTCTTGTCCAGGCCAGCGGCCAGGCCCACCGGATTGGGGAAGTCCAGGCCCATGACCTTCACCGGCAGGCGCGCCGGCGCCTTGGTCAACAGTCCGTTGAGGCCCAGGCGGCCGCCGGCACCGATCAGGTCGAGCGACAGGTCGTGGGAAGTTTCCGGGGACAGTTTGAACAACAGCTGGCGGGCCAGGGTATACATGGGCGGGCTTGGCTCAGGATTTGGAGAGGTGGCGATTATAGCCATGGCGGCGGTTGCATGACAGCGCCTTGGCATATGGGTTGCTTGAGCGCCTGCATGGGGCCGGCGCCGTGCGCGCATCGGCCAAGCGCTTTACCTGCCGGGCGACTGCACTGCGATGACCGATTTTTCTCCCTCCCCCCTGGCATGGCTGCATGGCAGCGATGCACCGGAAAAAACCAGCCTGAACATCGGCTTCATGGCCCTGAGCGACTGCGCGCCGCTGGTGGTGGCCGCCACCCAGGGCTTTGCCCAGCCCCACGGCCTGACCCTCAACCTCAAGCGCCAGACCTCCTGGGCCGGGCTGCGCGACGGGCTGCTCAGCGGCGAACTGGATGCCGCCCATTGCCTGTATGGCCTGACCTACGCGGTACACCTGGGCATCGGCGGCGTTGCCCCGACGCCCATGGCGGTGCTGATGGGCCTGAACCACAACGGACAGGCGATCAACCTGTCGCCGGACTTGCAGGCGATTGGCGTGACCAGCCCTGAGGCACTGGAACGTCACGTGCACCAAAGTCGGACAAAACTGACGTTCGCGCAGACTTTTCCCACAGGCACTCACGCCATGTGGCTGTACTACTGGCTCGCCAGCCAGGGCATTCACCCTTTGCAGGACGTCAACAGCGTGGTGGTGCCACCGGCGCAGATGGTTGCGCACCTGCGTGCCGGACGCATCGACGGCTTCTGCGTAGGCGAGCCTTGGTCGGCCAATGCAGTGAACCAGCGCATGGGCTTTACCCTGGCCACCAGCCAGTCGATCTGGCCGGACCATCCGGAAAAGGTCCTGGCGAGCACCGCCGGCTTCGCCCGGCAATACCCCAACAGCGCCCGGGCGCTGGTCGCCTCGGTACTCGCCGCCAGCCGCTTTATCGAACAGAGCCCGGAAAACCTGCGGGCCACCGCACGCCTGCTCAGCGCCGAAAACTATCTTGATGCGCCGCTGGCGGACATCGAACCGCGCATGCTGGGCGACTACAGCGACGGCCTCGGCAATCACTGGCACGATGCCCACGGCCTGCGCCTGCACGACGATGGCCGGGCCAACCTGCCGTGGCTTTCGGACGGCATGTGGTTCATGACGCAGTTCCGCCGCTGGGGCCTGCTGCGCGACGACCCCGACTACCTCGCGGTCGCCCGCGAGGTGCAGCAACTGGGCCTGTACCGCGATGCGGCGACCAGCCTGGGCATCGACTGTCCCGTGGCGTCGATGCGCAGCAGCCAGTTGATCGATGGCAGCGTCTGGGATGGCGGCGACCCGCGCGGCTACGCCCATGGCTTCCGCCTGCATGCCCTGTCCGGCCAGTAACGGGAGTTGCCCTGATGCTGCGAATCCTGTTGATCGACGACACCGAAAAAAAGGTCGGCCGCCTGCGCACGGCGCTGGTCGAGGCCGGCTTCGAGGTGATCGAGGCGTCCGGCCTGACCATCGACCTGCCGGCGCGCGTCGAAGCGGTGCGTCCGGACGTGATCCTGATCGATACCGAGTCACCGGGCCGCGACGTGATGGACCAGGTGGTGCTGGTCAGCCGCGACCTGCCGCGGCCGATCGTGATGTTCACCGACGAGCACGATCCGGCGGTGATGCGCCAGGCGATCCAGGCCGGGGTCAGCGCCTATATCGTCGAAGGCATCCATGCCCGGCGCCTGCAACCGATCCTCGACGTGGCCATGGCCCGCTTCGAAAGCGACCAGGCGCTCAAGGCCCAGCTCCAGGCGCGCGACCAGCAACTGGCGGAGCGCAAGCGCATCGAACTGGCCAAGGGCCTGCTGATGAAGATGAAGGACTGCGACGAAGAACAGGCCTACACCCTGATGCGCCGGCAGGCCATGAGCAAGCAGCAGAAGCTGGTGCAGGTGGCGGAGCAGATCATCGCGATGCATGACTTGTTGGGTTGAGGTGTCCTTCAGCCTGTGCTGTCGCGCAGAGAACCGTTCCAAAGCACGACGCGTACCCTGTGGGAGCGGGTTCACCCGCGATTGCGGTAGTGAATTCAAAATAGCAATCGCGGGTGAACCCGCTCCCACAAGGTTTCTGCTAAATCAAAGAGTTGTGTTTTGATGAGTGCGCCCCAGCCATTTATGGATCTGGCCCACCTCTTGCTAGGAATCCTCCGGTAGCCAACGGCGGTTGCCCCAACCCCAATACCGACAAAGACGTCGCTCTCCCCCTCGCCACCCATGCGAGCCGGGAAGCGGCGTTTTTTTGTTTCAGCCCCGTGAGGTATCCCATGAATACGAGCTTCTGGAAATCCGGGCATGTCCCGACCCTGTTTGCCGCTTTCCTGTATTTCGACCTGAGCTTCATGGTCTGGTACCTGCTCGGCCCGCTCGCCGTCCAGATCGCCACCGATCTGCAACTCACCGCGCAACAACGCGGGCTGATGGTGGCGACGCCGATTCTCGCCGGCGCTGTGCTGCGCTTCGTCATGGGCATCCTCGTAGACCGCCTCTCCCCCAAGACCGCCGGCCTGATCGGCCAGGTGATCGTTATCGTCGCCCTGTTCAGCGCCTGGAAGCTGGGGGTCAACAGCTACGAGCAGGCCCTCCTGCTCGGGGTGTTCCTCGGTGTGGCCGGGGCTTCGTTCGCCGTGTCCCTGCCGTTGGCCTCGCAGTGGTATCCACCGCAGCACCAGGGCAAGGCCATGGGCATCGCCGGCGCGGGCAACTCCGGTACCGTGTTCGCCGCCCTGCTGGCGCCGTTGCTGGCCGCCGCCTACGGCTGGAACAACGTGTTCGGCTTTGCCGTACTGCCGCTGCTGCTCACCGTGGTGCTCTTCGCCCTGCTGGCGCGCAACGCCCCGCAGCGCCCGAAACCCAAGGCGGTGGCCGATTACCTTAAGGCCCTGGGCGACCGTGACAGCTGGTGGTTCATGTTCTTCTACAGCGTGACCTTCGGCGGCTTCATCGGCCTGGCCAGCGCCCTGCCCGGCTACTTCAACGACCAGTACGGCCTCGACCCGGTCAAGGCCGGCTACTACACCGCCGCCTGCGTCTTCGCCGGCAGCCTGATGCGTCCGCTGGGCGGCGCCCTGGCCGACCGCTTCGGCGGCATTCGCACCCTGCTGGCGATGTACAGCGTGGCGGCGGTGTGCATTGCCGCAGTCGGCTTCAACCTGCCCAGTTCGGTAGCGGCGCTGGCCCTGTTCGTCAGCGCCATGCTCGGCCTTGGTGCGGGCAACGGTGCGGTGTTCCAGTTGGTGCCACAGCGCTTCCGCCAGGAAATCGGGGTCATGACCGGGCTGATCGGCATGGCCGGCGGTATCGGTGGCTTCCTCCTGGCCGCCGGCCTGGGCGCGATCAAGCAACACAGCGGTGATTACCAGCTGGGCTTGTGGCTGTTCGCCAGCCTCGGCGTGCTGGCCTGGTTCGGCCTGCATGGGGTCAAGCGCCGCTGGCGCACCACCTGGGGCTCCGCCGCCGTTACGGCAGCGCGGGTCTGATACCGGTGAGCCTGCGACTGAACATCGCCCAGGCCAGCGCCAGCGGCCCACGGGAAGAAAACCAGGACGCCACGCGCCTGGTCACTCCGGGGCCCGAGCTGGCGGCGAGCAAGGGCTACCTGGTCGCCCTTGCCGACGGTGTCAGCCAGTGCGCCGACGGCGGCCTGGCGGCGCGGGCCAGCCTGCAGGCGCTGGCCATGGACTACTACGCCACGCCGCCCACCTGGGGCGTGGCCCAGGCCCTGGACCGGCTGCTGTCGGCGCAGAATCGCTGGCTGCGCGCCAACGGCGGCGGCCAGCCGCTGCTCACCACCCTGACCGCGCTGGTGCTGCGTGGCCGGCGCTTTACCCTGGCCCATGTCGGCGATTGCCGGGCTTATCGCTGGCATGCCGGGCAGTTGCGACGCATCAGCCAGGACCATGTCTGGGACCAGCCCGGCATGCAGCATGTGCTCAAGCGCGCCCTCGGCCTGGATGAACATCTGCTGGTGGATTACCAGGAAGGCGAACTGCAGCAGGGCGAACGCTTCGTCCTGCTCAGCGATGGTGTCTGGTGCGTGCTCAACGACAGGCAGATCGCCAGCGTCCTGCGCGATACCCCGGACCTTCAGCAAGCAGCAGACACCCTGGTGCGCATGGCCCACCTGGCCGGCAGCCAGGACAATGCCAGTGCGGTGCTGGCCGGGGTCGAGGAACTCGGTGCCAGCAGCCTTGGCGACACCCTGGCGCAATTGCACCACTGGCCGCTGCCGCCAAACCTGCGTCCGGGGCAATCCTTCGAGGGCTGGCAGGTCGACAGTATCGTCGGCAAGAGCCGTCAATCCCTGCTCTACCGTGTGCTCGATCAACAGGGACAAGCCTGGCTGCTGAAAACCCTGCCGGCCAGCCGCGAGCAGGACACAGGCGCCCAGCAAGCGCTGTTGATGGAAGAATGGTTCCTGCGCCGCGTAGCCGGGCGCTGCTTTCCCGAAGTACACCCGGGCAACCAGCGCCAGCACCTGTACTACCTGATGCGCGAGTACCCGGGCCAGACCCTGGCCGGGCACTTCCAGCAATATGGCCCGCTGCCCCTGGCACAATGGCTGGATATTGCCCGCCAGACCCTGCGCGCAGCAGGCATGCTGCACCGGCGCAACATCCTGCACCGCGATATCAAGCCGGAGAACCTGCACCTGGGCGATGACGGCCAGATACGCCTGCTGGACTTCGGCCTGGCCTTCTGCCCGGGCCTGTCGGAGGCGCCTTCGCAGGATCTGCCCGGCACGCCCTCGTTCATCGCGCCGGAAGCTTACGAAGGGCAGCCGCCGTCGGTGCAACAAGACCTTTACGCCGTGGGCGTCAGCCTTTTCTGGCTGCTCACCGGGCATTATCCCTACGGCGAGATCGAAGCCTTCCAACATCCGCGTTTCACCACGCCCACCAGCGCTGCACGCCTGCGCCCGGACCTACCGGAATGGCTGGAGCACAACCTGGCCCAGGCGCTGGCCAGCGACCCGCGTCAGCGCTTCGAAACCGCCGAGCAATGGCTGTTGCTGCTCGACCAGGGTGAAAACCAGCCCCTGGCCCTGCGCGCGAAACCCTTGCTGGAGCGCGAACCGCTGAAAGTCTGGCGCGGCCTGGCGCTGCTGTCGCTGCTGTTGAACCTGGTGTTGCTGATCGGCCTGCTGAAAGGCTGACGAACCGCAGAAAAAGAAAAACCCGGCCGAGGCCGGGTTTTTCTAGTAGCGCTTAGACCAATTACTTGGCTTGGGCTTCTACTTGAGCTTCTACGCGACGGTTAACGGCGCGGCCAGCTTCAGTGGCGTTGTCGGCAACCGGACGGGTCTCACCGTAGCCAACCGACTGAACGCGGCTCGACTCAACACCGTACTGCTGGGTCAGAACCTGCTTAACGGCGTTTGCACGACGCTCGGACAGTTTCTGGTTGTAAGCGTCAGGACCGACGGAGTCAGTGTGACCTTCAACGGTGGTGGTGGTTTGTGGGTACTGCTTCATGAAGTCAGCCAGGTTCTTGATGTCGCCGTAGCTGTTTGGCTTCACGACCGACTTGTCGAAGTCGAACTTGACGTCCAGCTCAACGCGAACGACTTCGGCAACAGCCGGGCAGCCATCGGCGTCAACGGTAACGTTGGCCGGGGTGTCAGGGCACTTGTCGACGTTGTCGCAAACGCCGTCGTTGTCGCTGTCGGAGCAGACTTCAGCAACCGGAGCCGGTGCTGGAGCAGGTTGCTTGCCGCCGCTGCCGCCGAAGTTCAGACCAACACCAACGCTCGGGCCCCACTCGGTGTAGCCGCCGTCGATGTTGTAGTTGGCTTCAACGCCGGCACGGGCGAAGAAGTTGTCGGTGATGTACCACTTGGCACCAGCGCCCAAGTTGGCGAAGGTGGAGTGATCACGGCCGTTGCGGGTAGCTTGACCCAGGCTTTCGTGGGCGAAACCGGCCGAAACGTATGGACGGATCGGGCTGCCGACTTGACCAAAGTGGTAGGTAGCGTCCAGCTTGGCTTTGGAACCCTTGATGTCCTTGTTGAAGACTTCGCCACGAGCGTTGTGAGTCTCGTTGTAGCCCAGGTCCAGGGACAGGTCGTCGGTCAGGAAGTAGCCCAGACGCACGCCAGGGTTGGTGCCGTCATTCTTGAAGTTACGCTCACTGTCGTAGTACTGCTTGGTGACGTTGCCTTCAATTTCGACTGCGCCTTGGCCTTGAGCCAGTACGCCGAAGGAAGTGGCGGCGACCAGCGAACCAATGGCCAAGCCCAAGGTGTTTTTCAATTTCATCCGTTAAATCCCCATTTGGTGATTGTTAAGTAGTCCCCACCAATATCCGGGGGACAACTCGTCGGCAAGTTTAGCAGAACTCACCGAACCGTTAGAGAATTTTCCGACAGACTAAGTTTCCATCTGCCCGGAAAATTTCTCGCGAAGCTTGTCCAGCGCGCGCTTGTAACGCATTTTCGTTGCGCTCAAGCCCATGTGCATGATGTCGGCTATTTCCTGGAACTCCAGCTCTGCGACAAATCGCAGCACCAGGATTTCTCGGTCGATGGGGTTCACATGAACCAGCCACCTGTCCAGCCCGCCCTTCTCTTCCGGCTTCGGCGACTTCTCTTCAGAGGCCTCCTCGACCGGGTCCAGGCTCAGGGCATCCATCAACCGGCGCTTGCGTCGCTCCTTGCGGTACTGGGTAATGCACTCGTTGTAAGTGATGCTGTAGAGCCAGGTCTTGAACTTGGACTTGCCCTCGAAGTTCTTCAACCCATAGAGCACCTTCAGCATCACCTCCTGACAGACATCGTCCGCATCGCGATCGTTCCCGAGATAACGTGCACATACGTTAAAAAGGGTGCGCTGATAGCGCCGCATGAGTTCTTCATAGGCGCGGGTGACATGAAAAAGCTCCTCATGCGAACGCGCCACCAACTCCTCATCGGTGAGTTCGCGGGGGTCGTAACGCATGGGCAGCGGTGAGGTTCTATTCAAAACAAATCAGGCCGACAGTCAGGTATTCATCGCCGCCTGCCCGGAGGGGGCAGTTTTGCGGCGGCATACATTAGCAGAGATTTGCCCGGTCAGCGGCTACTGACACGCTGTTCCAGCAGGGTCCGGTTGGACAGCGAGACCAGGTCGCCTTCGTCGGTCAGCACTACCGTCTTAACCGTGCCGATCTCTTCGATCTGCCCTTCGACGTCGCCAATCCGCACGTCCTGCCCTACCTGGTACAGCTCGCGCACATAGATGCCGGCGATGATCTGCCCGGCGATCTCGCGGCTGCCCAGGCCCATGGCCAGCGCAACGGCCAGACCAACGGTAATCAGGCCAATGACGATCACGTGGTTGAGCAGGTCGGTCTTGACCTCGAGCTGGCTGATGGCCACCGAGATGCTGATGATGATCACCAGGCCCTGGGCGATGCGCCCCAGGCCGGCGGCGTATTCCAGGCCGATGCCTTCGGCGGCGCCACGCACCAGGCCGTTGGCCACCTGGGCCAGCAGCAGGCCGGCGAGCAGCACCAGGGCACCGCCGAACACTTTCGGCAGGTACAGGGCGAGCATGTCGAGGGTCGCCGACACCCGCTCCAGGCCCAGGGACTCGGCGGCGGAAACCAGGAATACCAGGAGCACGAACCAATAGACGATCTTGCCGATCAGGGTCGAGATCGGCACCTGGATGCCGACCCGGCCGAGCATCTTGGTCAGGCCGGTACCGCTCATCAGGCGGTCCAGGCCCAGCTTGGCCAGGAGTTTGGACAGCAGGGTATCGAGCAGCTTGGCGACCACGAAGCCAAGCAGCACGACCACCAGGGCGCCAAACAGGTTGGGGATGAAGTTCGCGACTTTGGTCCACAACGCGGTCATTGCGGTGACCAGGCTCTGGGTCCAGAGATCAAGTTCCATATTCAATCGGCCTTATCAGCTTTTTTGGAAGCGGTGCGGCGAACCGGCGCGACATGCGCCGAGCCATTGTTGATGGCGATCATCAGCGCCTGGCCCCAGCGGCCAAGCAGGCTGAACATATCGCCGGCGCCGACCTGGCGGTTGGCGGTTTTCAGCACACGCCCAAGGCAGGCGTCGTCATCGCGCTCCAGGGCGGAGGGCGAAGCCTTGAGCATGTCGCGCAGGGATTGTTCAAACGGATCGTGCATGGGCACCTCGCGTAATGTCTGTCAGAGACGAGGTCGCGTTGTTGCGGGTCACATGAACAATTTGGCCTGAAGCAGGTTTTGCGGCCGCCTCGGACCCTGTGGGAGCGGGTTTACCCGCGATTGCGGTGGTGAGGCCACTGTTGCTATCGCTGGCAAGCCAGCTCCCACAGGTTTCTCGGCCAGCCGCGGGTTTTGTGTTCGACACGGTCACTGTGGGAGCTGGCTTGCCAGCGATTGTGGTGGTGCGGCCACTATCGTAATCGCGGGTGAACCCGCTCCCACAGGTTTCTCGGCCAGCTGCGGGTTTTGTGTGCGACACGGTCATTGTGGGAGCTGGCTTGCCAGCGATTGTGGTGGTGCGGCCACTATCGTAATCGCGGGTGAACCCGCTCCCACAGGTTTCTCGGCCAGCCGCGGGTTTTGTGTGCGCCACGGTCATTGTGGGAGCTGGCTTGCCAGCGATTGCGGTGGTGCGGCCACTATCGTAATCGCGGGTGAACCCGCTCCCACAGGTTTCTCGGCCAGCCGCGGGTTTTGTGTTCGACACGGTCACTGTGGGAGCGGGTTTACCCGCGATTACGGTGGTGGGGCCACTGTTGCTATCGCTGGCAAGCCAGCTCCCACAGGGTTCGCGGTGTGCTTTGATCAGCATGGCGTCAAACCCACCGCAACCGGCGGAACAGCCACCATTGACCCAGGGCCAGGCCCACCACCAGCAGGCTGGCATAGAGGAAGCCATAGGGACTTTCCGACCCGGGAATCCCGCCAACATTGATGCCCAGCAGCCCGGTGACAAAACTCATCGGCAGGAAAATGCAGGTGATGATGCCGAACCGGTACATGGTCCGGTTCATCCGCTCGTTGAGCCGCCGGTCCTCGCTTTCCAGCACCAGCGCCACCCGCTCGCGGGTCAGTTCCAGCTCTTCGAGGTAGCGGATCAGGCTGTTGTTCAGCTCGTTCCAGTAGTCGGCATCATCCTCGACGAACCACGGGCATTTGTTGCGCGCCAGTTGCGCGTAGATTTCCCGCTGCGGCGCGAGAAAACGGCGCAGGCCCGCGGCGCGGCGGCGCATCTGCTGCAGGGCGCCGTGCTCCGGGGTGTAGCGTTCGTCGGCCTCGAGCTTTTCTTCCTGGTCATCGACCAGTTCCGAGAGGTCGGAAACCACCGCCTGGATCTTGTCGGTGAGCAACTGGGCCAGGCTCAGCAGCAATTCCGACGCGGTACGCGGCCCGCGTCCTTCATCCAGTTGCTGCAACAGCTCGTCGGTGGCCCGCAGCGGCCGCAGGCGCAGCGAGATCACCCGCTGCGCTTCGGCGAAGATACGCACCGAGACCATGTCTTCAGGCTCGGCACCAGGATTGAGGTTGATCCCGCGCAGGAACAGGAGCATCTGCGCATCGGGCAGCGGCAGCATGCGCGGGCGGGTGTTTTCTTCCAGCAACAGGTCGCAAGAGAATTCGTTCAGCCCGCTGTCCTGGCGCAGCCAGGTCTGGGTCTGCGGGTGGCCGCGGTCCCAGTGCAGCCAGAGGCTTTCCTCCGGCTGCAGTTCCAGGCCGTCGAGCTGCGTCCGAGCGATGGAACGCGCACCGCCCCTGCCATCGAGCACCAGGGCATGAACCAGCCCCCATTGCGCGTTTTCTTCCTCGAACATCCTTACCCCATCGTCCTGTCTGCGTGATTACTCGGGCATCTTCAGCGGGCTGGGCGAGATGATCACGCCGTTGTTGTCCGCATAGACGTATTGCCCCGGGTGGAAGGTGACACCAGCGAAGGTCACCGCGACATTCAGGTCGCCGATGCCACGCTTGTCGGTTTTCATCGGGTGGCTGGCCAGGGCCTGCACGCCGACGTCGGTCTGCGCCAGCACGTCCACGTCGCGCACGCACCCGTAGATCACCAGGCCTTCCCAGCCGTTCTTCGCCGCCTTCTCGGCGAGCATGTCGCCCAGCAGAGCACGGCGCAGCGAACCGCCACCATCGACCACCAGGACCTTGCCCTTGCCATCCAGCTCGACCTGCTCCTTGACCAGCGAGTTGTCTTCGAAGCACTTGATGGTGACGATTTCGCCGCCGAACGAATCGCGACCGCCGAAGTTGCTGAACATCGGCTCCAGCACCTGCACCAGCTCAGGGTAGGCGTCGCACAAATCGGGCGTTACGTAATGCATGGGAAAACTCCTGTCAGTACCAAGATGAATGGATGTCGGAATTCACGATCACTGAAACGGACGAAACCTGGCAATACGGCTTTAGACCAGATCCAGCCTACAGGTCAATGCCGATACGGTCACCTTCATAGGCCAGGCTGATCAGGTTCAGCGCCGCGCAGCCCGGCTGCAAGGCGCGCCCCGAGGCCAGGCTGAAGCTCAGCCCATGCCGCGGACACCTCAGCACATCGCCCTCCAGGGTTGCCGCGGCCAGCGGCGCTCCCTGGTGCGGGCAACGGTCTTCGAGCAGCACCGGCCGGTTATCCACCACCAGCAGCAACAGGGCCTGGCCGTTGACGCGGAAGGTCTTGCGATATCCGTCGTGCAGATTGATCAGACGCTCGAGGGCAACGAACATGAAAAGAACCCAGAAAATGACCAGTTATCCGAAAAGCGTCACATCTTAGCCGCTAACCACTTCCTGCGAAACTTCCGTCGACGCCGGACGCTCGACCATCGACAACGGATCGCGCAGCCAGCGCTCCACCAACGGCCAGACCTGCGCCTGCGCCGCCTTGCTCACCAGCATATCCACATGTCCGAAGTTGTCGAATCCGTGGGCCACGCCGAGGGTGACGAAGCGCTTGTCCTCGCTGCCGATCTGCTCGAACAGCTTGCGGCAGGCCCAGACCGGATCCTGGAAGTCCCCTGCCCCACCCACGGCCAATACCGGCACACGAACCTCGGCCAGGCCGGCCCACCAGTCGCGGTCCTTCTCGCCGAAACGCCCGAACAGCCCGAACCAGCGCATGCTCTCGATGGCCAGGCCGATCGGCTCGTCTTCCGGCCCACGCTTGAGCCGCGAGCCGGAAATATGCGGGAAGCGCTTGAGCAGCAGGCGACTGCCCCACTCCACCGGCGGGATCTTCAGCGGCCAATAGGTACGGCTGACCTGGGTGCCGAAGAAGGCGGCGCTGGCGATCAGCGACTCGTCCAGGTAACGCCCGCCCAGGGCCGCCGCCAGGGTGGTGCCGCCGAGGGAATGGCCGAGCCAGTGCGCCGGCTGCCCGGTCTGCTCATGAACGAAGGCGGCGATGGCCGGCAGATCGTAGCCCGCGTAGTCGGCCACGCGATTGCGCGCATAGTCGCGATTGCGCGGCGACAGGCCGTGGCCGCGCATTTCCGGAATCCACACATCGAAACCGGCCCGCGCCAGTGTGGCGCCCAGGCCAACGCCCTTTGGCGAAAACCAGAAGCGCCGGTTGGAAAAACTGCCGTGCAGAAGGATCACCGGCACGCCCCGGGCCTGTTCCTGGTCGGCCAGGCCAAGGCGGGTCAGCGCCAGCTCGACGCTCGGGTCTGGGCTGTTGCCGGCCTTCAGGCGGTACACGTCCTCGCTCAGGTCGCCGCAACGTTCGGCCCTGAGCAGGGCCACGGGAAATAGGGAGCTGCTGCTTTGCATAGGGTTCTTGTAAGAGAAAGGGCAAGTTGGGGGTTGCCAGGGGATCGCATTATGGCTGAGAGGTGGCTGGCTTGGGATATTTAGCGCCCTTGAGATCGAGCGCCGCCCGCGCGGCGCATCGCCGGCAACGCCGGCTCCCACATTTATTTCAACGTGCCATGGCCTGTGAGATTTCCGCTGTCAGCCTTTGAAGGCTCGGCTATATATCGCGCCGTACAAACAAAGCGGCCAATCTATGGCCAGGCAAATGTGGGAGCCGGCATTGCCGGCGATGCGCCGCGCGGGCGGCGCTCGATCTTAAGAACGCTGAAGATCCAAAGGCATGCACCCCGCAACCACTGCGGACTACCTGAACCATCCTAAAAACACACCCTGAATAAAAAGCAAAGCGCCGGCATCCCCGAGAGAATGCCGGCGCCGATCCAACTAGCGCATCAAGCCTGAGCCTGACCCTCGGCCAGGAAGAACCAGGTTTCCAGCACCGAGTCCGGGTTCAGGGACACGCTTTCGATGCCCTGCTCCATCAGCCACTTGGCGAGATCCGGGTGGTCCGAAGGGCCCTGGCCGCAGATGCCGATGTACTTGCCGGCCTTGTTGCACGCCTGGATGGCGTTGGCCAGCAGCTTCTTGACCGCCGGGTTACGTTCATCGAACAGGTGGGCGATGATCCCGGAGTCGCGGTCCAGGCCCAGGGTCAGCTGGGTCAGGTCGTTGGAGCCGATGGAGAAGCCGTCGAAGTATTCGAGGAACTCGTCCGCCAGGATGGCGTTGGACGGCAGCTCGCACATCATGATCACGCGCAGGCCGTTGACGCCGCGGCCCAGGCCGTTCTCGGCGAGCAGGTCGACCACCTGGCTGGCTTCGCCCAGGGTACGCACGAACGGCACCATGATCTCGACGTTGGTCAGGCCCATCTCGTTGCGCACACGCTTCAGCGCACGGCATTCCAGCTCGAAGCAGTCACGGAACGACTCGCTGATGTAGCGCGACGCACCGCGGAAGCCCAGCATCGGGTTCTCTTCTTCCGGCTCGTACAGCCTGCCGCCGATCAGGTTGGCGTATTCGTTGGACTTGAAGTCCGACAGACGCACGATGACCTTCTTCGGCCAGAACGCCGCGGCCAAGGTGCTGATGCCCTCGACCAGCTTCTCGACGTAGAAATCGACCGGATCGTTGTAGCCGGCGATGCGCTTGTCGACGCTGTCCTTCAGCTCTTGCGGCAGGCCCGCGTAGTTCAGCAGTGCCTTGGGGTGCACGCCGATCATGCGGTTGATGATGAATTCCAGACGGGCCAGGCCCACACCTGCGTTCGGCAACTGGGCGAAGTCGAAGGCGCGGTCCGGGTTGCCGACGTTCATCATGATCTTGAACGGCAGCTCGGGCATGGCGTCCACCGAGTTCTGACGCACATCGAAGCCCAGCTCGCCTTCGAAGATGAAACCGGTATCGCCTTCGGCGCAGGAAACTGTCACGCCCTGGCCGTCTTTCAGCACCTGGGTGGCGTTGCCGCAACCGACCACCGCCGGAATACCCAGCTCACGGGCGATGATCGCCGCGTGGCAGGTACGGCCGCCGCGGTTGGTCACGATGGCGCTGGCGCGCTTCATCACCGGTTCCCAGTCCGGGTCGGTCATGTCGGAAACCAGCACGTCGCCCGGCTGGACCTTGTCCATTTCCGATACGTCGTGGATCACACGGACCTTACCAGCGCCGATGCGCTGACCAATGGCACGGCCTTCGACCAGCACGGTGCCCTTCTCTTTCAGCAGGTAGCGCTCCATCACATTGGCGCTGGCGCGGCTCTTCACGGTTTCAGGACGGGCCTGGACGATGTACAGCTTGCCGTCGTCGCCGTCTTTGGCCCACTCGATGTCCATGGGACGCTGGTAGTGCTTCTCGATGATCATCGCCTGCTTGGCCAGCTCGGCCACTTCGGCGTCGGTCAGGCAGAAACGCGCGCGGTCGGCGCGGTCCACATCCACCACCTTGACCGAACGACCGGCCTTGGCTTCGTCGCCGTAGACCATCTTGATCGCCTTGCTGCCCAGGTTGCGGCGCAGGATGGCCGGGCGGCCGGCTTCGAGGGTGTTCTTGTGGACGTAGAACTCGTCCGGGTTGACCGCGCCTTGCACCACGGTCTCACCCAGGCCGTAGGCACCGGTAATGAAGACCACGTCGCGGAAGCCCGATTCGGTATCCAGGGTGAACATCACCCCGGCCGTTCCGGTTTCCGAACGCACCATGCGCTGCACGCCGGCAGACAGGGCCACCAGCTTATGGTCGAAGCCCTGGTGCACGCGGTAGGAAATGGCGCGGTCGTTGAAGAGGGAGGCGAACACCTCCTTGGCCGCGCGGATCACGTTATCCACGCCACGGATATTAAGGAAGGTTTCCTGCTGGCCGGCGAAGGACGCATCGGGCAGGTCTTCGGCGGTGGCGGAGGAACGCACGGCCACGGCCATGTTCTCGTTGCCGTTGGCCATAGCGGCGAAGGCGGTACGGATTTCAGCGTCCAGGCGCGCCGGGAACTCGGCTTCCATCACCCACTGGCGGATCTGCGCGCCGGTCTTGGCCAGGGCGTTCACGTCGTCCACATCCAGCGCATCGAGTGCGGCATGGATCTTGTCGTTCAGGCCACTCTGCTCGAGGAAGTCACGGTACGCCTGAGCCGTAGTGGCAAAGCCGCCCGGTACCGAAACACCGGCACCTGCGAGGTTACTGATCATCTCGCCCAGGGATGCGTTCTTGCCCCCCACATGCTCCACATCATGGACGCCGAGCTTATCGAGGGAAACTACGTACTCTACCAAGGTGATCTCTCCACTAACTGTATTGGAAAAGCTCAGGACGCCGGCGAATCCCCGCTGGGGCTGGCCGGGCGCTTGTGGCCTGGACCTGGAAAATAAGTGAGAATGCCGACGATGTCGTTACGATGGCGTTCGGCAAACCGAACCTATCATATCCAAGAATCGTCACCAGCTTAAGGCCCATGGCGCAAATGAAACGATCCGCCTTCTTCATTTCCGACGGCACCGGCATCACCGCGGAGACCCTCGGGCAAAGTCTTCTAGCCCAATTCGAGAACATTCCGTTCAACAAGTTCACCCGCCCGTACATCGACAGCGTCGACAAGGCCCAGGTGATGGTGCAGCAGATCAACGCCGCGGCCGAGCGTGACGGCGTACGCCCGATCATCTTCGACACCATCGTCAACCAGGACATCCGCGAGGTGCTCGCCACCTCCAACGGCTTCATGATCGACATCTTCTCCACCTTCCTCGCCCCGCTGGAACAGGAGCTGACGGCCCACTCGTCGTATTCCGTAGGCAAATCCCACTCGATCGGTGGGAATTCCAACTACATGGAACGGATCGAGGCGGTGAACTTCGCGCTGGACAACGACGACGGCGCGCGCACGCACTACTACGACAAGGCGGACCTCATCCTGGTGGGGGTATCGCGGTGCGGCAAGACGCCGACTTGTCTGTACATGGCTATGCAGTTTGGGATTCGGGCGGCGAACTATCCCCTCACAGAGGACGATATGGAGCGGCTGCAACTGCCGGCGGCGTTGAAGAATCATCAGCACAAGCTGTTTGGCCTGACTATCGATCCGGACCGGTTGACGGCTATTCGGCATGAGCGGAAGCCTAATAGTCGGTATGCGAGCTTTGCGCAGTGCGAGTTCGAGGTAAGGGAGGTGGAGAATCTGTTCCGGCGGGAGAATATTCCGCATATCAACTCCACGCATTTTTCGGTGGAGGAGATTTCGGCGAAGATTTTGGTGGAGAAAGGGGTGGAGCGGCGCTTCAAGTGACCCCGTAACGCCGCATTCCAGGTAGGAGCGTGGCTTGCCCGCGAAGGACCGCAAAGCGGTCCCCCTACGAACGTATAAATCCGCAAACAGGCTGTAGGAAATTTCCTCTTTTTTGATAGGCTTTTGCCATCACCAAAGAGGGAATGGAAATGCCTGTCGTCATCACCGAAAACGACACCTCACAGTGGGAAGACCAAACAGGCTCCGTCTATCACTTCCCCAAGCGTTACCGAGGTTTGGTTGTCGAGGGAACCGAGGTGGTCTATTACAAGGGCCGTATGAAGGACAAAGCCTTCGCCTCCGCCCGACTCAGTCGCGCTCCGCATTATTTCGGTATTGCTCGTATCGGCAAGGTCTACCCAGACCGGCGTGATAACAAAGGTAACTCTTTCGCCCTGATCGAAAACTTCACCCCGTTTGAACGTGCTGTGCCTGCGAAAATCAACGGAGGGTACCTGGAGACCATCCCGGCCAACCTAGTGAACAACTATTGGCGCATAGCAGTTCGGCGCATTTCCCAGGAAGGCTATGACTCTATCCTCGACCACACAACGCTGTTGTCGGCACAGGTCAGTACTGCAGCGCAAGACACCGAGGAAGATCAGCTCATATTTGAGTCGGCTCAGGAAGGAAACCCGATCACTTACTTTGGAACCCGTTACGAACGCCGAAAGGACCTAAGAACGAAAGCTATCGCTATCCACGGGCTTGAGTGCAAGGCGTGTGGGTTTGATTTCGAGCAAGCCTACGGCGAGCACGCGAAGGGCTTTATCCACGTCCACCATGTGGTGCCGATTTCGGACTTCGGCGGAGAGAAAGAGGTGGTTCCTGAAACTGACCTCGTGACGCTGTGTGCAAACTGCCACGCGGTAGTGCATCGGAAGCGGGATATGACGTTGAGTCTTGATGAGTTGAAAGGGATGGTGCGTTGGCGGTGGGTAGTCGACGCTTAACGCCGCATCAGATCGTGATCGTCTGACAGCTTGGCAGCGCCCTTCCCCACGCCAGCAAATATCAAAAAAGACGTCCGAGGACGTCTTTTTTGATTGGAATGAGATCAACGACCAGGGATTGGGAATCCGTTCACGCAGGAACGTAAAAGTAGGTCAACGGCACCAAGCGCTTGGTCTCAGGATCCGTCGCCGGATAATGAGCCATCAGCGTTCGAGCAAGTTCGTCTAGCGTCCACATAGTCAGGTGAACGTTCGCCCGCTCTCCTTCATATAAAGCTTCTTTTGTGAAACCTCCGGTACTCACATAAAGCCCCCGGTCGTCTTTGTGCCGACCGCCCAAGAAGCTACGAATCTCGTTGCTCCCCATGCGGGCATTTCTATGCTTCACCTCTACTACAATCCGAGGCGGCTCAAATCCAAAACCGTCAGGAGAAGCGATGATGTCTTTTCCACGATCAGCCCCGGCCGGTGATACGAGAGTTTTGTAGCCCATGGCACGCAGGATTCCGGCAACCAGCTCCTGCATTTCAGACCAATCCAGGGCGTTGATCTGATCCTTGATCCGCTCGAAAGCTATTTCCTGGACACCCTTCAACGGGTCTTCCAAGGTTTCCACATCTTCAATCGGATCTTTGGGAGTACCGGAAATCTTCTTACCAGTCGCAAGTGCCAGTAACTCTTTCTGCGCCTCTTCTGCGACGTTGAACACAGTCAGCGTGGACCCCAGACTGTTTCTGCTCGCACCGGTTAATTTGTCGCGATCAACCTCCTCCACGTACCAGTCGACGGGCCTGGTGAAAGACATACCTTCGTCCGCCAGATCAGGGCGAAGCTGACACGCCCCGGTGAAACGACCCACCAGATAGGTACGGTTCGCAGGAGAATAGGTGACGACCGTATCGCCTACGCTGATCTCGTTAACAAATCGGAAAACCTGTGAGGCACCTGATACGGCACTTGCGTCCTTGATCCCAGGCTGAACCTCTTTATAGGCCTGAATCAATGCCTTTCGGGACACTCCAGGCTTCGCAACCTGCGCTAACTGAGCCCACCCAATTGCGGCGAGATTACGATCCCTGAAATCGTCATAAAGACGGCCGCCATCACCCCGAATCATCCACATCGCCGGCATGCTAATACTCAATACGTCCATGAAGTCGAGACGAGACTGTAGCAATGAGGGTCATCTTTGTGAATTGAACAGCGAGGTGGACGATATCTTTATCCATCTAAAGGCCATGGAGCCCGGCGATGCTGAGCATCAAGCTATCAGTCGCCGGCCTCCACGGAGCTTCCTACACGGTCACAGTCACAGGAGAAGCAGCTACCGCAAGCGCCAACAGCGCCTTGGAAATTCTCATGTTCAGCCGTGCGCTATCGAGCATTTCCTTGTGGCGAGCACCGGGCGGGTCAGGAAGGTAAGCAGAGTCAAGGATTGCTCTGTTGAGATGTTCCGCGGCTCGCTTGATCGCTTCCTCGTGGGAGAGGCCGGGGCCGACGCAGAGAACAGGGGGTGGATCGGGGACAAGCTTTTTCATGGCGATTCTTCCTTTGTAATCGAATTTATCGCCACACATCGCTGCTATACGAAGGGTGGCGACTGTACGTGGGTAGCAGACCGAGACAAAGGAAAAACCCGGCGCGCACAAAGGCGCCCACACGCACAGCCGCCATAGGAGGTTGCTAGTGGTTACCTTTGTTCGGACTGCTAATCCGGTCGTCGATTTTGCGACGACTGGCGAAGACTAAGCAGAATTTCCCTGAGGCGCAACCACCAGGCTTGACCGATAAGTATGCTTAGGAAATTGCCTACAATAAAGTGGGAAATCAGCAATATTAAACAAAACGTGACATTAAAGTAATGCCTCACCACGTTAAAGACAATCAAGATGTTTCCATGTATCGCGGATTGCTGGCGCACCAGCTAAGCCATCAATCAACGCACGCCCTCGAAACCAGCTAGCCACAAATCCGCAAAGCGCTAAACCCTTCAAGAATCTAAATTCTCGATCACTACTCTAAAGCTCTCCAATTGAGCATCCACAGCGCCATACCCAGGCCAATCCCCACCGATGGGCACTGACTTTCTACACCCGCCCCCCTTTCGAACCATTGTATGACCGATTTCGAGCCTATGCCGTAGCTTGACCTCATCGAATGGTAAGTAGAACGTGCCATCAGCCCTCGACGATAGCTTGATCTGGGATCCAAAGCTCAGGTTCGAGCCTCAAAAGCGGTGCTCAACCTAGACAAAAAGCAGAGCAAGCTCCATAATCGCTCTCTTTTAGGTCAAAATAAAGAGAGTCCGTTTGACTCACGTGAGACTCTTTCGTCATGACTAAAGCTGATTTGGTTTTGCAGTTGTCCAGATTACCAAATTTCACCTGGAATTTTGGGCAATTGCCATCAGTACTCCTACGATTTGTCGGAGCATGGGGTCGCGTATTGGGAATAGCCGACTCTACCGAGAGTATCTTTAAAAAATCAGATAGTTTTTCAGCGACGGTGGCAAATAGAGATTCTTTTCCCTACTCATTATGTTGCCACGACAAGAAAGCCCTCACTATACCGATCGCTCAAATAAGCGCCGACCAGCTAAAACCGACCAAAGCTGAGCGATACCGCTTGCGTTACTTGTCACCTACCAACAATGAACACTTACTAGCTAACCGTATTAAAATCGATCAATTCCGCGACAAACAAGTCACGCAAGCCATAGCACCTAATCAATTAATCGGCCATGAAAAAATATTCCCTCAAAGCAAAATTAATAAACAAAGAACTCAAAACACACACTTTATTAAAGTCATCACCACGTTCAAACAGATTTATCTACAGCGTATAATCGCTGAAAAACGAAAAAACCATTACAAGATAATCCAACCTGGTAGCTTATGCTATCCGACACCCAAATTGAGTACCGCATGACTAACATCGACATCGTCCATAAACTTTGGAGCCTGTGCGACGTATTGCGCGATGACGGCATCAACTACAGCGACTACGTAACCGAACTTGTTTTACTACTATTTATAAAAATGGAATATGAACAAGTCAAGAACAACTCAAATTTCAAACACAAGCTACCAGAGAGCTGCCGCTGGACTGACCTCACCAGCAAGTCCGGTGCATGCCGCTTAGACTACTACAGACATATGTTAGCAAACCTAGGCTCGAGTGCCGACCCGCTGATCGCTGCCATATATTCAGATGCACAGACTCGCCTCATTGAACCACATCACTTCGATCAGCTAATTAAGAATCTTGACGCTATTGATTGGTTTAGCGCTCACCAAGATGGCCTTGGAGATTTATATGAGGGCCTGCTTGCAAAAAATGCAAGTGAAACAAAATCAGGCGCGGGCCAATATTTCACAACGCGCCCATTGATCGATAGCATTATCCGTGTCATCCAACCAAAGCCTGGTGAAATTATTCAAGATCCGGCCGCTGGAACAGCTGGATTTCTAATTGCGGCAGATACCTACATTAAGCAAAACAGTAACAATCACGAAGATCTGGACGAGCACAGCCGGCACTTCCAGCGCAACGAAGCTTTTGTCGGTGTTGAGTTAGTTCCGGGTACTCGCCGACTAGCACTGATGAATTGTTTACTGCATGGAATTGAAGGAAATAACGAGGGTGCTATACGATTAGGCAATACTCTTACTCAAACCGGAGTAGACCTGCCCAAAGCTGACCTAATTCTGTCCAACCCTCCTTTTGGCACCGCCAAGGGCGGCGGCGGCCCGACACGGGAAGACCTTACATACAAGACAAGCAATAAACAGCTCGCTTTCCTTCAACATATTTATCACGGGCTAAAGCCCGGCGGGAGGGCCGCGGTTGTAGTGCCAGATAATGTTCTATTCGATGCAGGCGTTGGGACTGAAGTTCGCCGAGAGTTAATGGAAAAGTGCAATTTGCATACTATCCTCAGGCTTCCTACTGGAATATTTTATGCTCAAGGAGTAAAGACAAATGTACTCTTCTTCCAAAAAAAACGCATAGAAAATATCAAACACCAGGAGCCCTTCACTCAACGAGTGTGGGTGTATGACTTGCGTAGCAATATGCCCAACTTCGGAAAACGCACCATTTTTGAAGCCAGCCATCTCAAGGCTTTTGAGGAAGCATACGGAAACGACCCAAATGGAAACAGTCCTCGAACGGAAAATGTAGACGGCATTGGTAAACTAAGTCGTTTTCGAGTATTTACTCGTGAAGAAATCCGAGAGCGAGGTGACTCATTGGATATCAGCTGGCTAAAAAATTCAGACAGCCTCAACGCAACCGACATAGCATCACCGGAAGTACTCGCAGGAGAAATAATGAGCGAGCTTACCGAGGCACTTCATGAACTTGAGCAAATCATGCAAGAACTGGAGACTAGACATGCCTAAAACTCCGGATTCTTGGCTTACCGTAACACTTGGCGAAGTAGTTGAATATGGAAGAGTAACCACCGTCCAACCACAGGATATGACTCCATCAGCATTATTGATTGAGCTTGAAGATATTGAGCGAGACACCTCAAGAATAACAGCAGTTAGAACTGTAGAAGAGCGAAACCCTAAAAGCTCAAAAAACAAATTTAAATCTGGGCAGATCCTGTACGGAAAGCTACGCCCTTATTTAAATAAAGTCATAAAGGCAGATCAGGATGGTTATTGCTCAACTGAAATAATCCCCATATCGGCCGGACTAATTGATCGTGACTTTCTATTTTTTTCTTTAAAGTCGCCAGCGTTTCTTGACTACGTGAAAGAGGCCTCTCACGGCATGGGAATGCCGCGCTTAGGCACACCTAAAGCCAAAGCTGCTCCTTTTACGCTGCCCCCTCTTAGCGAGCAGATTTACATTTCCAAAAAGTTGGAAAACTTAGTCAAAAAAATTGATTCGATCAGATCTAAAATTGACGCAATTCCTCTTAAAATTAAATGCTTCCGCCAATCCGTGTTCACAGCCGCTGCATCTGGTAGACTTACAGAGAACTGGTCGAATACTGAGCACTCGCCGTGGCCTTTGCGGAAAGCAATAGATGTTTGTGAGAAAGTTCAAAGTGGAGGAACACCAAAAAATGGATTTTCACCAACCGGAATTCCGTTTTTAAAGGTCTACAACATAGTAGATCAAAAAATTAGCTTTGACTATAAACCCCAGTTTATTGAACACTCTGTACATAAAAGCTCTGCATCAAAGTCAATTACATTGCCTGGTGATGTCATTATGAACATTGTAGGCCCTCCCCTGGGTAAGATTGCCATAATTCCGAACACGTACCCAGAATGGAATATCAACCAGGCGATTGTATTATTTCGACCGAGCAATGAAATATCATCCGGCTGGCTAAACATCATACTAGAAGGAGGAGAAAATCTAAAAAATATAATGCACGACACAAAGGGCTCGGCAGGCCAGATAAATATTTCTTTATCTCAGTGTAGAAATTTTTTATTCCCTGTTCCACCTATAGAAGTGCAAAATGAAATAGTTCGACGCACTGAAAAGCTTCTCGCTTTCGCCGACCAGATTGAAGAAAAAATTTCTGACGCCCGTGAGAATATTGACCACCTTCTGCACAGTATCTTCACTCGAGCCTTCAGCGGCGAACTCACAAGCGACTGGCGAGCGAAGAATCCAGACTTAATTAGTGGTAAGAACAGTGCAGTATCATTATTGGAAAGAATAGAGGCTGGAAGAAAGCCGTTGACTCAACGGTCAACCCCCAAGAAAAGTGGTAAAAAAAGCATGAAGGCTAAGTTTCTAAGCGACCAACCTAGAACAGTAGTAGATGCGTTAAAAGAATCAGGAGGGCCTTTAAGTGGTCAACAGCTTCTGTCCGCCGCTGGTTATCCTACTGACGCCAGCGTAGAGCAAATTGAACAATTCTTTCTTGACATTCGAGCGGCGTTGAACTCAGAGAAAATTGTAAAACAGTACCGAGATGGCGACGGGCAGGACTGGTTTGCCTTGACAGCGAAAAAGTAAACCGCTAGGGATGGCTGATGAAAATCGATAAGTTACATATTCGATCGCGTTTCAAAAATCTAGAGGATGTTCTAGTTGAATTCGACGAGAATAATTTGATGACTGTTATTGTCGGACGTAATGGCTCCGGCAAGTCCAATGTACTGGAAGCACTGGTATCGATTTTCCGAAATTTAGACTTGGGTGAAGCTCCTCCATTCTCTTATCATCTAGTTTATAGGCTCGGACAAAAACCTCACGAGGGAAGTCCTAGTGAAAAGTGGCTAGAGGTCACAGTTGATGGAGAGCCTAGCCGAGGCACTCTGGCTAAACAGTACGAAATCAAGGTCTTAGATCTACTATCTGCTTGGCCCTCTGACCTGGCCGACGAAAAATTTAGCTTAACCGTTCCCTTTTCAAAAATCAAAAGAGACAAATACGGTAATGCACCTTACTTGCCTAAGTACGTTTTTGCGTACTACTCAGGCCCAAGCGATAGACTTGAAAAATACTTTCAAAGGCACCGCACAGCCTTTTATAAAAAATTACTAGAAAGCAAAGTTGATCTCACGGGCGATATTCGTCCATTATTCTACGCCAAGCCGAATCATAGCCAGTTTGTATTACTTGCTTTCTTTCTTACCGATAAGAATGAAACTCAGAGCAGCTTTCTCCGAGAACATCTCGGCATCGAGGGGCTGGACAGCATCCATTTCGTGATGAGGCGGGCAGCCTGGACTCAACCTGATAAAAAGAAAGAGCTTTTCTGGGGAGCGTTTGGCGTAGTCAGAAAATTCTTAGATGCTCTATATCCTCATGTAATAGCCCCAGTTAAAATTGAGCGAAATGAGGGAATGACTTCAACAGGGAAAGGAAACAAGAATGAATTCTTCCATTTATTTCTGCCGAGTTTAGATTCCCTACGTGAATTTGCTGATGGTTTGACCGCTGCTGAACTATTCAAGATGCTGGAAAGCACGCTGCTTTCAGAAATAATTTCAGAAGTCAGCATACGTGTAAAAGTTTCCAGTAGCGACGACGCGTTGACATTTCGCGAGCTAAGCGAAGGCGAACAACAGCTACTAACAGTGCTAGGGTTGTTACGATTCACGGGTGGCAAAGACTCGCTATTTTTGTTAGATGAGCCTGACACCCATTTAAATCCGTCTTGGGCTATAAAATACCTGCAATTCCTACGCGATTTTGTTCCGAACCACGAAACTAGCCATTTGCTTATGGTTACGCATCACCCACTAGCAATAGCCGAGCTCAAAAGGCAGCAAGTGCAGGTAATGTGGAGAGATGATAACTACAGGATTCACTCAAGAGAGCCACATGTTGATCCCCGAGGCATTGGATTCATGTCAACATTGACAGAGGTATTCGGGCTCAATACAACCTTGGACTTAGAAACTCAGAAACTTGTAGATGAACGCAACGAACTGGCACATATTCAAGCGCGCTCCCCTGCCCAGGATGACGATTTGGCCGTTCTTAACGACGAACTTAATCGACTAGGTTTTTCGTTCGAAAACAGAGAACCACTTTACAATGAATTCCTTCTGGCTTGGCAGGATTTGCGCTATGCCGAAAAACCGCCGCTAACTCCGGACAAAGCGGCAAAAAGGCGCGAAGCAATGAAGGTGGTCATCAATACTCTGCTGGAAAAGAGGTTCTGAGCAAATGATTTATATCGCCAGAAATGCCGATGTTATCCCTCAGAAGATACTTGAAGTCGCATTGCGTGCTCAGGAAGAATTAGAAAACCTACCGATTGACAAAAGAAAAAATTACATAAAGAGCAAGTCACACATATGGCGCGGCTTCGCAAAGTACCTTTCAAAGATGTCACATGGGAAGTGCTGGTACTCTGAGGCGAAGGACGCTGGTGCAAACTTTGATGTCGATCACTTTCGTCCTAAGTCAGAGGCTAAGCGTAGTGACGGATTAGTAGACGAACAGGGATATGCGTGGCTTGCCTTCAACTGGGAAAACTTTCGCCTTTCAGCCCAGAACTGCAACCGTCTCAATAGGGATGAAGATAGCGAGATCACTGTAGGCAAGGGAAGCTGGTTTCCATTACTGGACGGTAGTAAAAAAGCAACCTGGGACGATCGTTGCACTAACGATGAATTACCCTTACTGCTCGACCCCTTGGTAAAAAACGACTTAGATTTTATTGACTTCGATGATCGCGGCCTTTTTGTGAAAAGCTTCTTCTGCGTTGGATTGCAAGCGCGGCGAATTAGAGACTCCGCCGTTATCTACGGACTAAATTTAGAGCGCATGAGAGAAGCCCGGTTTGCGGCAATGAAAGAGGCAAAGGACCTCTACGAAACCATCCAAATCAGCGTCGAAGATCTGGATGTGCAGGGCGATCAAGCCTCAATGAAAGCAATTGTACGACAAATTGAAATGCTGAAAGCAAAGACTCGTGCAGACGCAGCATTCAGCCGCGCAGTTCGCGTACAACTTCAGAAGCTTGGCGCGTCAGACCTCTTTATAGATAGAAATATGGATGCAGCATAAACATTAAGCATCGTAAAAGCCAAAGACTGTACCAAAAGCACGCCATATATGTTGTTTGGCATTTCTTAATCATGGAGATTGAGAGTAAAGGGTCAACGTGAGTGCAGCATTACGCTGAGGCTTTCTATAGCCATATGACTTTCTCTCAACAAAATTAAAAGGCCCCGGCATCATTGCCAGGGCCCATGTATTTCGCCTCAGACCATCAAAATGGCTGTACTGGCGATTGCCACTAGCATCAGAAGCCACCTGTTCAACATTGAAGTGTGATCGTCAGATCACTCTCCTGGTCGAAGACATTGTGGTCTGCCCCTAGCCCCTATCCCCAATTCCTCGGGCTGCTCGTCGCAAACAGAGCCGAAGAGTGGAAAATGCTATTTCATGGGAGGGTGCTCCAAAATAGTATCCTAGAGACAATGCAAATTAGATTAATCAAATAAATCAATAAGATAATAGCTTAATTCAACGTTCTTCAGTGCAGCCAAGCCTGCTACCGATTAGCAGTTAAAACCTAAAAAAAGGCCCCGGCATCACTGCCAGGGCCTTCCTGTCTCACCTTAAACCATCAAGACGGCAAAACCGCCGCCTGCCCACTCAACGCCAGATCCACCAGCTCCCGGTTAGCCACTGCATACATGGCATAGTCAGTCCCGGTAGCAGCCCGCAGGTCATCCAGCATAGCCCGCCACCGCTCCACCATCACCCGATGCTGCTCCATCCACAACGCTACCCGCGCATCCATATCCTCCGGCGCATCCGCCATCTGCAATACGGAGATCGTGATGGCCCGCTGCTGGAGATCGATATCATCCCGGAACGCTTCCCGAGCCAGGGCCTGCCAGTTGTTTTCCACCGGCAGGTTGCTGATTTCCTGCAGGTACCAGGTGAGATCCAGCGCGCTGCCCACCGCGAAGAATGCCTTGGCCACCTGAGCCGGGTTCTGGCCGGTGACGTCGGAGGCTTCGATGATCGGCAGCAGGGTGTAGAGGTGCGTGGTGCCGGCGACCATCCGGGCCAGCAGTTCCGGTACGCCGGCCTCTACGAAGCCTTGATAGCGGGTTTGCCAGCGTTCGCGGGTCGGGCCTTCGAGGAGTTCGTCGAGCTTGAGGCCCAAGGCAGCGATCTGTGGCCCGAAGTGGGCGACGTCACGGCCGGCGTCCTGTTCGTTGCGACGGCTGCGCAGGAACCAGCGGGTCGCGCGGCGGCCGAGGCGCATGAGTTCGTCCATCAGGGTGAGCTGCACTTCCGCCGGCACCTGGTAGTCCAGCGCTTCGATCTGCCGGAACCAGTGCGGGAGGTGGAAGATGTCGCGCACGATGACGTAGGCGCCAGCGACGTTGGCCGGGCTCATGCCCGTGGATTCCTTGAGCCGCTGGACGAAGGTGATGCCCATGTTGTTGACCAGGTCGTTGGCGATCTGGGTGCTGACGATTTCGCGTTTCAGCCGGTGGCGGCGCATGGCGTCGGCGAATTTGTGCACCAGCGACGGCGGGAACGCAGTTTCCATGTCGCGGGTGAGGTAGTCGTCATCCGGTACCAGGGATTTGAGCAGCGCTTCCTTGAGGTCGATCTTGCTGTAGGAGATGAGTACCGACAGCTCCGCCCGGCTGAGGCCCTGGTTGGCGGCGATGCGTTCGGCCAGTTGCTCTTCCGAGGGCAGGAATTCGATGGCGCGATCGAGTTTGCCGCGGCTTTCGAGGTCGGCCATGAGGCGTTTGTATTCGGCAATGCGCTCCTTGGCACGCCGCGCGGCCAGGGACAGGGCCTGGGTTTGCTTGTAGTTGTTGCCGAGGACGAGGGTGGAAACCTCTTCGGTCATGCTGCCGAGCAGTTGGTTGCGCTGCTTCTCGGTCATGTCGCCGGCCTGCACCACTTCGTTGAGCAGGATCTTGATGTTGACCTCGTGGTCGGAGCAGTCCACGCCACCGGCGTTGTCGATGAAGTCGGTGTTGGTGGCACCGCCGTTGAGGCCGAATTCGACGCGGCCGAGCTGGGTCATGCCGAGGTTGCCGCCCTCGCCCACCACCTTGCAGCGCAGTTCGTTGCCGTTGACGCGCAGGGCGTCGTTGGCCTTGTCGCCGACGTCGGCGTGGCTTTCCTCGCTGGATTTGACGTAGGTGCCGATACCGCCGTTCCAGAGCAGGTCGACCGGGGCCTTGAGCAAGGCGTTGAGCAGTTCGGTCGGGGTGAGTTTGTCGGCTTCGATGGCGAAGCGTTCTTTCATCTGCGGGGTGATGGCGATGCTTTTCGCGCTGCGCGGGAAGATGCCGCCGCCCTCGGACATGATGCTGGTGTCGTAGTCGCTCCAGGCCGAACGCGGCAGGTCGAACAGGCGCTTGCGCTCGGCGAAGCTGGTGGCCGGGTCCGGGTTGGGGTCGATGAAGATGTGCAGGTGGTTGAAGGCCGCGACCAGTTGCAGGGTCTCGGACATGAGCAGGCCGTTGCCGAAGACGTCGCCGGCCATGTCGCCGATGCCGACCACGGTGATGACGTCCTTCTGCACGTTGATGCCGCGCTCGCGGAAGTGACGCTGTACGCCGACCCAGGCGCCACGGGCGGTGATGCCCATTTTCTTGTGGTCGTAGCCGGCCGAGCCGCCGGAGGCGAAGGCGTCGCCGAGCCAGAAGCCGTAGTCGATGGCGATGCCGTTGGCGATGTCGGAGAAGGTGGCGGTGCCCTTGTCCGCGGCGACCACCAGGTACGGGTCGTCGTCGTCATGCCGGACCACGTTGGCCGGTGGCACGACGCCGCCGTCCTTGAGGTTGTCGGTGATGTCGAGCAGGCCGGAGATGAAGATGCGGTAGCAGGCGATGCCCTCGGCGGCGATGTCGTCGCGGCTGCCGCCCAGTGGCAGGCGCCGCGGCAGGAAGCCGCCCTTGGCACCGACCGGGACGATGACCGAGTTTTTCACCTGCTGGGCTTTGACCAGGCCGAGGACTTCGGTGCGGAAGTCTTCCTCGCGGTCCGACCAGCGCAGGCCGCCGCGGGCGACGTTGCCGAAGCGCAGGTGCACGCCTTCGACACGCGGCGAGTAGACGAAGATTTCGAACTTCGGCACCGGTTTAGGCAGTTCCGGGATCAGCCTGGGGTTGAACTTGAAGCTGAAGTACGACTTGTTCTGGCCGTTGGCGTCCGGCTGGTAGAAGTTGGTGCGCAGGGTGGCCTTGATCAGGTCCAGGTAGCGGCGCAGGATGCGGTCTTCGTTGAGCACCTGGACATCGTCGAGGGCGCTGAGGATCGCCTGTTCCAGGCGCTGTTGCTTGTCTTCGAGGTCTTCGCTGGTGAGCTTGCGCGCCAGGTAGAAGCGGGTCTTGAACAGCCGGGTCAGCTCGCGGGCGATGTCGGTGTGGTTGTTCAGGGTGCTGGCGATGTAGCCGAGGTCGAAGCCCAGGCGGATCTGCTTGAGGTAGCGGGCGTAGGCACGCAGCAGGGCGACATCGCGCCATGGCAGGCCGGCGGTCAGCACCAGGCGGTTGAAGGCGTCGTTTTCCGCATCGCCGTTGACGATGTGGACGAAGGCGTCCTGCAGGGTGTCGTTGAGCTGCTGGATGTCGAGGTTGAGGCCTTCGCTGTAGGTGAAGGCGAAGTCGTGGATCCAGAACTCGCGGCCATTGGTGTGGCGCAGGCGGTACGGGAACTCGCCGAGCACGCGCAGGCCGAGGTTTTCCAGGATCGGCAGCACGTCGGACAGCGCCAGCGGCGTGTCGGCGTGGTACAGCTTGCAGTGCAGGATGTGCTTACCGGTCTGGGTCAGCGGCTGGTAGAAGCTCATCACCAGCGGCTTTTTCTCCGACAGGTTGAGCAGGTGCTGCATGTCGACCACCGCCGAGTGCGCAGCGAAGCGCTCGCGGTAGCCGGCCGGGAAGCCTTTCGGGAAGTCGGCGAGCACGTTGGTGCCCTGGGCTTCGCCGAAGGCTTCGACGGTGAGTGCGGCGTAGTCGTCCTGCCATGAGCGGCAGGCCTGGATCACTTCGTTTTCCAGCTGTTTCGCGTCGATATCGATGCGGTTCTTCGGATCTACCCGCAGGATCAACTGCACGCGGGCCAGTACCGATTCGGAGAAGAAGGTCCAGAACTCGCAGTCGCTGGCCTTGAGGCGCTCCATCAGCACCTGCTGGATCTTCTGCCGCACCTCGGTGGAATAGATGTCACGCGGCACATAGGCCAGGCAGTAGCAGAAGCGGCCGTAAGGGTCCTTGCGCAGGAACACGCGGATCTTGTTGCGTTCCTGGATCTGCACGATGGACATCACGGTGTTGAACAGCTCGTCCACCGGGGTCTGGAACAGGTCGTCGCGAGGCAGCACTTCAAGCACCTGGGCCAGTTCCTTGCCCAGGTGGGCCTTGGCGTCGAAGCCGGAACGGCGCTCGACTTCGGCGACCTTGTCGCGAATGTACGGGATCTGATGGACACTTTCGCCATACACCGAGGAGGTGTAGAGACCCATGAAGCGGCATTCCTTGATCACCTTGCCGTCGGCGTCGAGCTGGCGGATCGACACGTAGTCCGGGTAGGCCGGGCGGTGCACGCGGCTCGGGTGGGCGGCCTTGGCGAAGGACAGCAGCAGCGGCTCGTTCAGGTAGGCGACGGCGTAGTCCTCGATGCGCAGGTCTTCGGCGGTGAGGCCGGCGCGCAGCAGGCGGGTCAGGCCGAGGAAGGACTGCTCGTCATACACCAGCTGGCCGCCCTGGGCGTCGGCCTTGACCACGAATTCCTCGTAGCCGAGGAAGGTGAAGTGGTTGCCCACCAGCCATTCGAGGAAGCTCTTGACCTCGGATTTCTCGCCGGCGACCGCTGGATACGGGGTCTGCTCGACCAGTTCCAGCAGTTGCCGGACCTTGGCCTTCATCGGCTCGAAGTCGGCCACGGCGACGCGCACTTCGGCCAGCACCTGGGTCAGTTCGTGGGCCAGTACGGAGAGCTCGGCGTTGTTGGCGCAGCGGTCGATCTCCAGGTACATCAGCGATTCCTGCAGCACGCCCTCGCCCTGGGTGCCCTTGGGCAGGATTTCCAGCAGTTCGCCGTCCTTGCCGCGGCGCACGCTGAGGACGGTGGTCTGCAGGGTGTGGATGCTGTAGCCACGACGGTTCAGTTCGGTGCGCACGGAGTCCACGAGGAACGGCAGGTCATGGTGCAGGACTTCCACGGCGGTGTGGGTCGACTGCCAGCCATGACGCTCGTAATCGGGGTTGTAGACGTTGACCTTGGGCTGGGCATGGTCGAAGCGCTCGATGATGCGCCAGGCAGAGAGGGTGCAGCCGACCAGGTCGGACAGGCGCCGCTGGGTGAGTTCGTCCAGAGAGATGATGCCGAAGAATTGCTCGGCGAACAGCGCCACTTGTGGCAGTGCCTGCTCGCTGATGTGCTGCGCCAGGGCGGCTTTCAGTTGGTGCTGGAAGTCGGCTTTGCTGGCTGCGGTGAAAAACGCCATCTGTGGTACTCCGCTTGGGCTTTGTTTTTGAATGAAGCGTCGCGCGTGTCCGCCATGTCCCGCATCAACCATAGCCAATGGCGGGCGCGGCGGAGGGAGAAATGAGAAAGAGCGGTGCTGCTGGAACCTGGGTCGTCCGGGACCGTACGGTCATCCTTTGACAACGCAGCTTAACGACAGCCCGCCCGCCGCCGCTTCCGACGCTGCGACATATTCGGACAGGCAGGTGCAGCCGGAGATTCATCCCGGGGGCAAACGCTGGCACACTTGCGTTTCATTTCCTTGATCGAGCTGCATCATGCAACTGACTTCCGCGCTGATCTTCGGCAACGCTTGCGATGACGAAGAAGACAACCTCGCTACCCTCGGCAGCAACAACACCGATGGGCGCCTGCTCATCCTTAGCCGCTACCCCGATGAAGACGAGGTCGGCCTGATGATCGAGGATGAAAGCGAAGCATTGCGGGATATCAAGGTGACCCTCAGCGCCGCCCGCCTGCTGATCGAGACGGCGCCGGGGGCGACCGAGCTGTTTGGCGGGGATGATGTGCTGGAGATCGATATCGAGAGCGCGCTGGGCGATGACCTGGAAGAGATCGAGGCGGTGCTGAAGGTACTTCTCAAGGGGGTCGGGACGCTGGTCGTCGAGCACTCAGCCTCATAGCCAGGTCTCACTGCGTTTCCTGTAGTGGACCTGCACGCCTGCGGCGATAGGGAAGTCGCGCCACTCATCTGCCCCTTGCCGGGAGTCGCTACGCGCCTGCTGAGCAGCTTGAGGTGAATGACCATCGCCATTGCCTGAGCGAACGAGGCGACCGGCATCCGGCATGGCGTTGGCGACATGGACAGTAATGTACATCTGCGGCTTGAAGATGCCTGGCTGGAAATCCACCGTGACCGCGGCAGGCTCCAGCTTCATGGCCTGCATCAAATGCCGGGTAGTCTTGCCATTGGGGGTTTCGTCGAAAAACACCCGTTTCAGCTTTTCGGACCCGCTTGCCAGGCCGGCAAGCGTATCCCTTGCCTCGAGGTTGACGACGTTGCTACGCACGATGGTAGAGGGCCGGGGCACCCTGTCCAGGCTGCCGTAGACGAGTTCGAGTTGATGAAGCGCCACATCGCTGGCAAAGAACGAGCGGGTGTCGGTTTTCTTGTAGTTGTGCTCCATCAGCCATCGGTCGGGCTCGTAGGTGTTGGTGAACCGGCTCTCGACATAATTTTGATCGACATAGGTGGAACGCACCGTGTGACCCTCGACTTCGTGGGTGAAATGCTGACTCACGAATTGCCGGCGCGCCGGCTCTGCAACCACGGCCTGCTTGTCGGCCCCGACCAGCCCATGCCGGTCTTCCCGCGTCACCGGGTTGTTCCGCACCATCGCATAGCGATTCAGCCCATCCACATCCCCTGCCGGATCCGGATTGATCCAGCGCGCCAGCCACGGCGCGTAGTAGCGCAACCCATAGTGGTAAAGCCCGCTGCTGTCCCGTTCCCGCCCTGAATAGCGGCTGGTCTTGTAACCCGCCTCCAGCGCCGAACGCCCCGCCCACCAGGCCGTGCCGCCGAAGGGGTAATAGCCTTCGTGGGTGATGATGCGGGCTTCGCCGTCCAGCTCCAGCGCGCTGCTGTCGTACAGGTCGTTAACGCCGTAGCGCCATTGCGGGCCGGCAATGCCCTCGGGCTGGCCTTCGCTCCAGACCAGGCAACGGCAGGATTCGACCTGCAGCACCGCGAAGGCTTCCCCTTGCCGGGTATGCAGTTCCAGGCCGGGCAGATAGCGGGTTTCGCCGTGCTGCATGCGCCCGGCCACAAGCCGCGCCGCGACCTTGCGTACGCGCAGGCCGTCGCCGCCCTAGCGATACTGTTCCTCATCGTCCTGGGCGTTCGCACGCGTCACCTGGCGCAGAGCAAGCAGTCGGTCGCGGGCACTCCATTGCAGCGGCTGGCCCGGCGCCAGTTCGAGCAGGTTGCCGTTCGGATCGAACCCGGTCGCAGGGTCTGCGGGCGCGGGCAATACACGGTTGCTGTACGCCGCCACCTCGAAGGTGCGGGTCCATTGCTGCTGGCCGACATGCCTCAGGGAAACCAGATTGCCGCTGGCGTCGTAGTCGTAGAACTCGCTGTAATTCAGCAACTGACTGGTATCCGGCGCCAGCTCCGGCAAGTCCGGGCCGGAAACGACGCCCGCCGCCTCGCGTCCGCTGGCCTCGATCAGTTGGCAAAGCGAGTCGTAGAGGAAGGTACAGACCGGGTCGACCCGCTGGTTGGCAAAATGCCGTACGGGCTGGCTGTGATCCTCGATCTGCAGCACATTGCCCCGCGGATCATGCGCGTAGACCAGGTCCTGGAGCATCGAGCGCCCCGGACGACTGGCACTGAAGCGCACAAGACGACCGTTGGCCGGATCGTAGTGCAACCGGCTGACCACGCCATTCCCGGCCGTGCGGGATTCGATCTGCAATTGGGCGTTGTAACGAATATCGGCTTGCACCCGATGCTCCGCGCCGCTGGCAAGATTCACCGTCAGAGCAGACAACTGGCCATTCAACCCGTAGCGGAACACCTGGCGATTGCCGCGGGCATCGATCTGCTCGAGCTTTTCCGAGGCGAGCGGGCCATGTGCATGGCGGGTGGTTTCACCCTCGCCCGGCTCCAGGGACGGCGCCTGCGACCAGTCCGGCAGTTCGAGCGATTCAAGAAAACAGCGGGTTTCCCCGGATTCTTCAGCGCCCAGGCTGTAGCCGATGACCGTCCGGCTGCCCGCCTCATCGTCATGCCGGAGCAGCCGGCCCCGGCGATTCACATCCTCTTCCGTTGCGTAGATAAAGCGCTCGGCCAGCCGGCCAGCCTCGCGAATCGACAGCGGCCGCAGGCGCTCGTCATAGCCGGTCTGCCAGTGTCCGCCCCGGGTATCCCAGCGCTCCAGCACCTGCCCGGCGTCGCCTGGCAACAGCAGTTGCCAGCCGGCATCGCCGCTTTCGTCCAGCAGCGCCCTGCCGGACAGGCTGGTCAACTGCCGCTGGCTCGCCGCGCCCTGCCCCTCGAACAGCCGCGCATCCCACTGCTCGCGCTGCCGGGCAGCGGCATCGAAGCGGCTGGCCTGCACCCGCCGCCCAGCCGCCTGCCCCGCCTGCGCCCGGTGATAATCCACCCGGCGCACCTCCAGCCCGCGACCGTCGATCGCGTTCAGTACCGGGGTGTGGGTATGCACCGAAGGGTTCACCGGACGGCTCCAGCAATTCGTTGTAGCGGTTGTACTCCTGCCATTCGCCGGGGCCAACTGGCAGAAATGACAGGTCTGGCCGGCCTCATCGCCGGCAACGCCGGCTCCCACAGGGTTACGGGTCAGCCGCAGAACCTGTGCCCGGCGCGGCCCCTGTGGGAGCGGGTTTACCCGCGATTGCGATGGTGAATTCACTGACGTAATCGCGGGTGAACCCGCTCCCACAGGGGCCGCATAAGGTTCTTGACACAGTACCTTGACGCCAGGAATCCGCCCCTCCCCGGTAAAAGATTTCCCCCGTACCGTTAGTCGCCGCCCCCCTGGATGGATTAAAGTATCAGCCCCTGTCCGGGCGCTGCATGCCGCCCCGGCGTCACTCCAGGAACCGTCACGATGGAACACCGTGAAGCGCTGATCGCGCTGCGCACCTTTCTTTCCACCCAGATCCTCGGCCAGGAAAAACTCGTCGAGCGTCTGCTGATCGTGCTCCTGGCCGACGGCCATATGCTGGTCGAAGGCGCCCCCGGGCTGGCCAAGACCAAGGCCATCAAGGAACTGGCCGACGGTATCGAGGCGCAGTTCCATCGCATCCAGTTCACCCCCGACCTGCTGCCGGCCGATATCACCGGCACCGAGATCTATCGCCCGGAAACCGGCAGCTTCGTGTTCCAGCAAGGGCCGATCTTCCATAACCTGGTGCTGGCCGACGAGATCAACCGCGCCCCGGCCAAGGTCCAGTCGGCCCTGCTCGAAGCCATGGCCGAGCGCCAGGTCAGCGTGGGCCGCAGCACCTACGAGCTGTCGCCGCTGTTCCTGGTGATGGCCACGCAGAACCCGATCGAGCAGGAAGGCACCTATCCCCTGCCGGAAGCCCAGCTCGACCGCTTCCTGATGCATGTGAAGATCGGCTTCCCCGATGCAGCGGTGGAGCGACGCATCCTGTCACAGGCCCGCGGCGAGGCGTTGAACGGCGAAACCAAGCCCGAGCGCCGGGTCAGCCAGCAGGCGATCTTCGCCGCGCGCAAGGAGATCCTCGGCCTGTACATGGCCGATGCGGTGGAGGAATACCTGGTGCAACTGGTCATGGCCACGCGCAACGGCGCCAAGTACGACGCCGAGCTGGGCGACTGGATCGCCTACGGCGCCAGCCCGCGCGGCTCCATCGCCCTGGACCGCTGCGCGCGCGCCCATGCCTGGCTGGCCGGGCGCGATTTCGTCAGCCCCGAGGATATCCAGGCGGTGCTGTTCGACGTGCTGCGCCACCGCATCATCCTGTCGTTCGAGGCCGAGGCTGCCGGGATCGACCAGGACCGGGTGATCCAGCGCATCCTCGACGTCGTCGCCGTTGCCTGAGCCCATGCCCAGTCAACTGTTGGCCGCCCCCGGCATCCGCATCGGCCTCAGCGAGCTGATCGAGATGCGCCATCGGGTGCGCGAGGTCCGGCTGTTTTCCGCTCCCGGCCAACGCAGCCCGCTGGTCGGCCTGCACCATTCGCGGCTGCGCGGGCGCGGCGTGGATTTCGACCAGGTGCGGGTGTACCAGGCCGGCGACGACGTGCGCAATATCGACTGGCGGGTGACCGCACGCACCCAGGAGCCGCACACCAAGCTGTTCCACGAGGAGCGCGAGCGGCCGATCTTCATCATGGTCGAGCAGAGCCGGCGGCTGTTCTTCGGCTCCGGGCTGATGTTCAAGTCGGTGCTCGCCGCACAGGCCGCAGCGCTGTTCGGCTGGGCTGCCCTGGGCCATAACGACCGTATCGGCGGGCTGGTGTTCGGCGACAACGAACACCACGAAATCAAGCCCCGGCGCAGCAAGCAGAGCCTGCTGCAACTGCTCAACCGCCTGGCCCGGGTCAACCAGTCGCTGCATACCGAGGCGGTGCCCCAGGGCGACAACCTCGGCACCGCGCTGCGTCGCGCCCGCGAGGTGCTACGCCCGGGCAGCCTGGCGATCATCCTGTGCGACGAGCGCGCCCTGAATCCTGGCGTGGAACAGCAACTGAGCCTGCTGTCGCGGCATTGCGACCTGCTCCTGCTGCCGCTGTCCGACCCTCTCGACCACGCCCTGCCCGCCGCCGGCCTGCTGCGCTTCGCCCAGCGCGGCGCGCAACTGGAACTCGATACCCTCGACAGCAACCTGCGCCAGAGCTATCGCCAGCAGAGCGAGGCGCGCATCGAGCGCTGGGAAATGCTCGCGCAAAAGCTGCGGGTAGTGTTGATGCCCCTGAGCACCCAGAGCGAAATGATCGAACAACTGCGCGAATACCTGGACCCACAACGGGCAGGCAAACCGCGATGAATCCACTGGCGCAACTGCAACCGCTGATTGCCCCGCCCCCTGTCAGCGCCTGGCCGCCTGCGCCGGGCTGGTGGGCCTTGCTGCTGCTCGTGCCGTTGCTCGGCTGGGGCCTGTGGCGCCTGCGTCACTGGCGGCCGCGCAAGGCCAGGGTACCGCGCGCCGAACAGCCGCTGGACCCGATCCGCATCGCCGCCCTGGCGGAACTGGCGCAACTGCCCAAGCCCTACGACGGCGCCCATGCCGGCGCCTGGCTGCAGCAGATCAACGCCCTGCTCAAGCGCCTGTGCCGCAACCACTACCCGGACAGCCACAGCCATACCCTCAACGGTCGCCAATGGCTGGCCTTTCTCGACAACCGCTGCCCGGCTGCCGGGCTGACCCGCTGGATGGTGCTGGTGGAAGGCACCTACAAGCCCGAATGCCGCCTCGACGACAAAGCCATCGCCGGCCTCAACCAGGCGGTCGAAACCTGGATCCGCAAGCATGTTTGAACTGGCCTGGCCGTGGGTCTTCGCCCTGTTGCCGCTGCCCTGGCTGGCGCGCCTGCTGCTGCCGGCGGCCGACAGCGGCGAACCGGTGCTCAAGGTCAGCTTCCTCGACGAACTGGAAGGCCTGGCCGGCCGCCGCGCGCGCCTGAACCTGCCGACCCTGCGCCAGCAGGCGCCCTTCGTGCTGGTCTGGCTCCTGCTGCTGTGCGCCGCGGCCCGCCCGCAGTGGCTGGGCGAACCCTTGCCGGTGGCCGCCAGCGGCCGCGACCTGCTGGTGGCGGTAGACGTCTCCGGCTCCATGGATTACCCGGACATGAGCTGGGACGGCGAAGAGGTCAGCCGCCTGTCGCTGGTCAAGGACCTGCTCGGTGATTTCCTCCAGCAGCGCGAAGGCGACCGCGTCGGCCTGATCCTGTTCGGCAGCCAGGCCTACCTGCAGGCGCCGTTGACCTTCGACCGGCGCACCGTGCGCAATTTCCTCGACGACGCCCAGATCGGCATCGCCGGCAAGAACACCGCCATCGGCGACGCCATCGGCCTGGCGGTCAAGCGCCTGCGCGCGCGCCCGACCGACAGCCGGGTGCTGATCCTGGTGACCGATGGCGCCAACAACGGCGGGCAGATCCACCCGCTCACCGCCGCGCGCCTGGCCGCCCAGGAAAGCATCCGCATCTACACCATCGGCATCGGCGCCAGTGCCGAGGAAAGCGGCACGGCCGGGCAGATCGGCCTGAACCCGAGCCTGGACCTCGACGAAGCCTCGCTGCGCGAGATCGCCCAGATCACCCATGGCGAGTATTTCCGCGCCCGCGACGGTGCCGAGCTGAAAAGCATCGGCGACACCCTCGACCTGCTCGAACCGGTCGAGCAGCAACCCACCCAGGCGCGTACCGCCGAAGCCCTGTATGCCTGGCCGCTGGCCGGGGCGATGCTGCTGAGCCTGGCCCTGGTGATCCGCGAACGCTGGCCCGACCACCTGCTGCAACGGCTGCTCCAGCGCCTGTTGCGCCGCCCGGACTTCCTCCAGCCGCACCCGGAATGGCGCCAGCGGCTCAAGCGCCTGCGTCTGCGGAGGCGTCGATGAGCGAACTCTGGCCGCACTTCATGCGCCCGCTGTGGCTGCTGGCCCTGCCGCTGCTCGGCTGGCTGCTGTGGAAACTCTGGCACCGGCAGAAGCGCGCCGGGCGCTGGCAGATGATCCTGCCGCCGGCGTTCCATGGCGTGCTGCTCGGCGGTGGCAGCGGCCACGACAGCAAGCTGCCGTGGATCGCCCTCGGCCTGGCCTGGATGCTCGGCGTGCTGGCCTTGCTCGGGCCGAGCTGGGAGCGCCTGGAAGAAACCCGCCAGCGCCCCGCCGACCCGCTGGTGATCCTGCTCGAACTGACCCCGGAAATGCTCGCCGAGGACACCCCGCCCACCCGCCTGGAACAGGCCCGGCGCAAGATCCTCGACCTGCTCGAACACCGCCGCGACAGCCAGACCGCGATTGTCGTCTACGCCGGCAGTGCGCATACCCTGGTGCCGCTGTCGGACGACCTCGGCACCAGCCGCAACCTGCTCGAAGCGCTGGAGCCGGGGATCATGCCGCTGGCCGGGCAGCGCGCCGACCTGGCCGTGGCCAAGGCCCTGGCGCTGCTCTCCCAGGCGGGCCTGGGCCAGGGCCGGCTGTTGCTGATCGCCTCGTCGCTGACCGACGCGGAACGCCAGGGCATCGCCCAGGCCCTGGGGCGCAACGGGCCGCCGCTGCTGATGCTCGGCATCGGCAGCGCCGAAGGGGCGCCGGTGCGGCAGGCCAGCGGCGAATTCCTCAAGGATGCCGACGGCGCGATCCTGGTGCCGCGCCTGGACAGCAGCAGCCTCAAGCCCTTCGTCAGCCAGCTCGGCGGCCGCTACCGGCATGCCCGTATCGACGACCTCGACCTGCGCGGCCTGGGCCTGTTCGACCAGCCCCGGGCGCTGAGCAGCGATGGCCAGACCGTGCAACTGGATACCTGGGCCGACCAGGGCTACTGGCTGCTCCTGCCGCTGTTGCTGCTGGCCGCCTGTGCCGGGCGACGCGGCTGGTTGTTCTGCCTGCCGCTGCTGCTGTGCCTGCCGCAACCCTCCTATGCCTTCGAATTCAACGAACTGTGGCGCCGCCCCGACCAGCAGGGCCAGCACCTGCTGGAACGGCAGCGCCCGGCGGAAGCGGCCAAGCACTTCCAGGACCCGCAATGGAAAGGCTGGGCCCTGTACCAGGCCGGCGACTACGCCGCAGCGGCACGCCAGTTCGCCCTCGACGACAGCGCCGCCGGCCATTACAACCGCGGCAATGCCCTGGCCCTCGGCGGCGAGCTGGAAGCGGCGGTGGATGCCTATGAACAGGCCCTGGAGCGCCAGCCCGACCTGCAACCGGCGTTGACCAACAAGGCCCTGGTCGAGCAACTGCTGGAACAGCGCGAGCAGGAACAGACCCCACCCGCCGAAGAGCCGCAAGCACCGCAGGAGCAGCCGAACGCCCAGCCGCTGCCCGGCGAAAGCAGCGACAATCCGCAGCAGAGCAGCAGCGAGCAGGAAACCGCACAACCCGGCGAAGAGCCCCAGGAGCAGCAGGATCCGGGCGCCGTGCAGGCGCCGCAGAACCCCGCCGGCGATGACGACGAGTCCACCACCCGGCCGCCCCAGCGCCCTACCGGCAATACGCTCGACGCCGAGCAGCGCCAGGCCCTGGAGCAATGGCTGCGGCAGATTCCGGACAATCCATCGCAACTGCTGCGACGCAAATTCTGGTACGAACAGCAACAACTTCAGGAAACCCATCGATGAGCCGCGCCTGCGCCTTCGTCTTCTGCCTTTTCTTCGCCCTGCAGGCCCAGGCCCAGGAGCTGGCCGCCAGTGTCGACCGCAGCCAGCTGAGCACCGCCGAAACCCTGGAGCTGACCCTGGAAATCCGCGATGTCACCCAGTTCGGCAAGCCGGACCTGACGCCGCTGCAAGCGGATTTCGAGGTCCGTGGCACCCGCCAGCTCAACAGCCTCAATACCCTCGACGGGCAGAACGAAGCCACCACGCGCTGGGTGGTGACCCTGATGCCGCGCCGTGCCGGCACCCTGGAAATCCCCGCGCTGAGCCTGGGCGAACTGCACAGCGCGCCGATCCAGTTGCAGGTGCAGGCTGCCGAAGACACCCCGGCGACCCTTCTCGCCCCGGTCTTCATCGAAGCCAGCCTCGACCAGGCCAGCGTCTACGTGCAGGCCCAGGCCGTGCTGACCCTGCGCATCTACCACTCGGTATCGCTGTACGACGACAGCAGCCTCAGCCCGTTGCAAATGGAAGGGGTGAAGATCGAGCCGCTGGGTGAATCGCGCACCTATGAAAAGCTGATCAACGGCATCCGCCACGGCGTGATCGAAATGCGCTACGCCCTGTACCCACAGCAGAGCGGTGCCGTGACCGTCCCCTCGCTGACCTTCAGCGCCACCAGCGCCGGGGCTGACAGCGACAGCCCGAATGCCGCCGGCAATACCCAGGTGCGGGTGGCCTCGCGGGAGCTGCCGCTGCAGGTCCGGCCGATTCCGCCCAGCTACCCGGCCGGCACGCCCTGGCTGCCGGCACGCAGCCTGACCCTGGAAGAACACTGGAGCCCGGACCCGGCGCAGAGTCCGATCCAGATCGGCGACTCCCTGACCCGCAGCGTTTTGCTCAAGGCCGAGGGGCTGTCCAGTACCCAGCTCACGCCCTTGCCGGTCAGCGAAATCGCCGGCCTGCGCCGTTACCCGGACCAGCCGCAACTGCGCAACCAGATCGACGAGCGCGGCCTGATCGGCAGCCGCGAAGAGCGCGAGGCGCTGGTTCCGACCCACAGCGGCAACCTGGAGCTGCCCGCCCTGGAAGTGACGTGGTGGAACACCCGCGAAGACCATCTGGAACACAGCAGCCTGCCGGCGCGCAGCCTCAAGGTGCAGGACAACCCTGCGCTGACCGAAACCCCGGGCCTGAGCGCAGACCAGGGCAGCCGCCTGCTCTGGCCATGGCAACTGAGCACGCTGATCCTCGCCCTGACCACCCTGGCCGGCTTCGCCCTGTGGTGGCGGGCGCGCTCGCAGCCGGCAGTGGCCCGGGTGATCCAGGCCGGCCCCTGCCCGCGGACCCTGCTCGACGACCTCAAGCGCGCCTGCCTGGCCAACGACCCCCAGGCCACCCGCCAGGCCCTCGATGCCTGGGCACGCCAGCAACCGCAGACCCTGGCCGACATGGCCGCGCGCTTCGTGCCCTTGTCCGATGCCCTGGACGGGCTGAACAGCGCGCTGTACAGCGAGGCCGGGCAGTATTGGCAAGGCGAGGACCTGTGGAAGGCGATCAGTACCATTCCTGCCGCCGAACAGCCCCAGCCGCCCCAAGGCGAGAACGGCAGCTTGCCGCCGCTTTATCCCAAATAATCCCAGGCGCCACGGACCCTGTGGGAGCGGGTTCACCCGCGATTGCGATAGTGGATTCACCAACGCAATCGCGGGTGAACCCGCTCCCACAGGGTCCGCACTCCAACATTTCAGGTACCATTACCGGTTTTCCATCCTGCCCCCGTCACAGGACTATCCATGCGTCTGTTTCACACCTCCGACTGGCATCTGGGGCAAACCCTGCACGGCCAGGAGCGCGATTTCGAACATGCCTGCTTCCTCGACTGGCTGCTCGGCCAGCTGAAGCTGCGCAGCCCCGATGCCCTGCTGATCGCAGGTGACATCTTCGATACCGTGAACCCGCCGGTGAAGGCCCAGGAACAGTTGTACAACTTCATCGTCAAGGCCCACGAGCAACAACCAGCCCTGACCATCGTGATGATCGCCGGCAACCACGATTCCGGTTCGCGCATCGAACTGCCCGGCCCGCTGATGCGCAGCCTGCGCACCCATGCCCTGGGCCGCGTGCAGTGGCTCGACGAAGGCCAGCTCGACAGCGAGCGCCTGCTGGTGCCGCTGACCAACGCCAAGGGCAAGGTCGAGGCCTGGTGCCTGGCCCTGCCCTTCCTGCGCCCGGCCGAAGTCACCGGCCCGCACCTGGGCGAGGATTACTTGCGCGGCATTGGCCAGGTCCACGAGAAACTGATCGCCGCGGCCCTGGAGCGGCGCCAGCCGAAGCAGGCGCTGATCGCTATCAGCCACGCCCATATGGCCGGCGGCTCGGTGTCCGAGGACTCCGAGCGCAGCCTGATCATCGGCAACGCCGAGGCCCTGCCCGCCAGCCTGTTCGGGGCGGACATCGCCTATGTCGCCCTCGGCCACCTGCACAAGCCGCAGAAGGTCAATGGCGAGGAGCGCATACGCTACAGCGGCTCGCCGTTGCCGCTGTCGTTCTCGGAAATCAAATACCCGCACCAGATCCTCGAAGTGGAGCTCAAGGGCAACAAGCTGGTCAGCGTCGAAAGCCGCAGCGTGCCGCGCGCCGTGGCGCTGCAGCGGATCGGGCCGGCGCCGCTGGCGGAGATTCTCGAACAGCTCGCCGAGTTGCCGGTGGTCGATCTGCTCGACGACCCGCACCGCCAGCCCTGGCTGGAAGTGCGGGTGCAACTGGATGAACCGCAACCCGACCTGCGCCAGCAGCTGGAAACCGCCCTGCAAGGCAAGGCCGTGCGCCTGGTACGGATCAGCGCCGAATACGCCGGGCGCATCGGCGCCGATGGCGAGGAAGAAGAGCGCCTGGTGGAACTGGGCCAGTTGCGCCCCCAGGACCTGTTCGCCCGCGCCTGGGAACAGGCCTACGGCAGCGCCGCCGATGACAGCACCCTGGCCGATTTCGCCCTGCTGTTGCAGGAAGTCCAGCAGCAGGAGGAACAGCCATGAAGATCCTCGCCATCCGCCTGAAGAACCTGGCCTCCCTGGCCGGGCCTTTCGAAATCGATTTCACCGCCGAACCCCTGGCCAGTGCCGGCCTGTTCGCCATCACCGGGCCGACCGGCGCCGGCAAGAGCACCCTGCTCGATGCACTGTGCCTGGCGCTGTTCGGCTCGGTGCCGCGCCTGGAAAACATCGGCCGCGAAACCAAGGTGCCCGACGCCGAGGGCGAAATCCTCACCAACGACCCGCGCACCCTGCTGCGTCGCGGCACCGGCAGTTGCTTTGCCGAGGTGGATTTCGTCGGCATCGACGGCCGCCGCTACCGCGCCCGCTGGGAAGCCAACCGCGCCCGCGACAAGGCCACCGGCAAGTTGCAAGGCAGCCGCCAGAGCCTGCATGACCTGGACAGCCAGCAACTGCTGAGCAACCAGAGCAAGCGCGAATACGAACAACTGATCGAGTCGCGCCTGGGCCTCAACTTCGCCCAGTTCACCCGTGCGGTGATGCTGGCGCAGAGCGAGTTCAGCGCCTTCCTCAAGGCCGACGACAAGGAACGCAGCGAGCTGCTGGAAAAGCTCACCAACACGGCGATCTATACCCAGCTCGGCCAGCGTGCCTTCATCAAGGCCCGGGACGCTGCCGAGGTCTACAGGTCGCTGGAGCATGAAGCCAGCGGCGTGCTGCCGATGAGCGAAGAAGAACGCGCGGCGCTCGACCAGCGCCTGGCCGAGGCCCAGCAAGCCCTCAAGGCCGGACAGGGCCAGTTGCGCCAGCTCGAACAGCAACGCGCCTGGCTCAACGAGCTGCTGGCCCTGCAGGACCAGCAGCAAGCCGCCGCCCAGGCCCTTGCCAGCGCCCGCCAGGAGTGGGACGGCCTGGCCGCCGAACGCCTGGACCTGAAGCGCCTGGAACAACTGGCGCCGCAGCGTCACCAGTTCGCCCGCCGCCAGGAGGTACTCAACCAGTTCTCCCCGTTGGCCGCCGCGCTGGAACAGCAACGCCGGCAACAAGCGGAACTGGGCGAGCGCCAACTGCGTCTGGAGCAGGAACTCGGCGGCGCCAAGGAGGCGCTGGCACACGCCCTCGCCGTGCAGAGCGAGAGCGCCCCGAACCTGCGCCAGGCCTTCGAGATCCAGCACAACCTGACCCGTCTGGAACAGGACCTGGCCCGTGAACGCGAGCAGGGCCAACAGGCGCAACACGCCTTCAGTGAAGGCCGCAACCAGCTCGACACCCTGGTCGAACACCAGCAGCGCCACGAGCAGAGTCTCGCCAGCATCGCCGCCCGGCTTGAGCAGACTGCCGGCCTTGCCGACCTTGGCAGCGCCTGGAATGCCTATCGCGGGCAATTGCAGCAGGTAATGCTCACCGCCAACCGCCTGGGCAAGGGTCGCGAAGAGCTGCCGGCCCTGCGCCAGGCCGCCGAAGCCCGGGCGCAGGAGTGCGCGCAGCTGCGCCAGTCGCTTGATCTGTTGTTCCAGGAAAGTGCCGCCGAGCCGCAAGCCCTCGCCGAACAGATCGCCCTGCTCGGCACCCTGTTGCAGGACAACCGCAAGCTGCAACGCGGCTTCGAGGACCTGGCCCGGCTGTGGAGCCGCCAGCAGGAAATCGAACAGCGCCTGAATGCCCTGCGTGAGCGCCAAACCACGGCCCAGCAGCAGCGCCAGCAACTGATCGCCACCGGCCTGCAGGGCAAGCAGGAACTGGAGCAAGCGCAAAAGGCCCTGACCCTGACCCGCCAGTTGCTGGAACGCCAGCGCCTGGCGCGCAATGCCAGCGTCGAGGAACTGCGCACGCAGTTGCAGGACGACCAGCCCTGCCCGGTCTGCGGCAGCCTGGAGCATCCGTATCACCAGCCGGAAGCCCTGTTGGAAAACCTCGCCCGCCATGACGAAAGCGAGGAAGCCGCCGCGCAGAAGGTGGTCGACGACCTGTCCCGCAAGCTCGAAGACCTGCGCGTCGAAGTGGGCGGCATCAACCTCCAGCTCAAGGACTCCGTGGTTCAGCAGGAAGAGCTGAACAACCAGCTCCAGGCCCTGGACGCGGACCTGCAGGCCCAGGCCCTGTGGCCGCAACTGTCCGAGCACGACAGCGCCGCCCGCAGCCCCTGGCTGGACCTGCAACTGCGACGCCTCAACGACGATATCGAGCGCGACCAGCAGCGCCAGCAGACCCTGCTGACCCTGCAACAGGACGCCGCGCGTCTTCAGCAGCAGCTGCAAGACGCCAACGAAGCCCACCGCCAGGCCACCCTGCAACTGAACCAGCAGCAGGACGGCTTGAATGCCGACCAGCAGCGCCTGGACCAGGATCTGGCCCGCTTCGAAACCCTGCTGCCGGCGGACATCTTCGCCGCCGTGCGGGAAACCCCGTCGGAAACCTTCCTCAGCCTCGACCAGCAACTCAGCGACCGCCTGCAACTGCTTGACCAGCAAAAGGACGAGCAGCAGGAACTGGCCGAACGCCTCAAGCAGCGGGAAAGCCTCGAGGCCAAGCAGCAGGAACGCCAGCAGGCGCTGGAGCAGCGCAGCCAGCAACTGTCCGCGCTGGAAACCCAGCAGCAACAGGCACGCCAGGCCCTGACCGGGCTGATCGGCGAGCATGCCGACGCCGATCACTGGCAGCGCGCCCTGGAGCAGGCGGTGGAACAGGCCCGCGCCAGCGAGGCGGGCCTGGCCCAGCAGATGCAGGATGCCCGCACCCAGGCCGCCGCCCTGGCCAGCGAACTCAAGGCCCGGGAAGAGCAGCACCAGGCGCTGGACCAGGAACGCCAGCAACTGGACGCCGCCATCGACCAGTGGCGCCAGGCCCATCCCGAACTGGACGAACAGGGCCTCGACGCCCTGCTCGGCATGGACGACGAACAGGTCGCGCTTTTGCGCCAGCGCCTGCAGTCGGCCGAGAAAGCCGTCGAGCAATGCAGCGTGCGTCTCCAGGAACGTGACGAGCGCCTGCAACAGCACCAGAAGCAGCAGCTCACCGAACAAAGCGTCGAAGAGCTGGACCAAACCCTGCTTGCCAGCCAGCAGCAACTCGACCAGCAAGAGCACCAATGCGCCGAGCTACGCGCACAGCAAGCCGAGGACCAGCGCCGCCAGCAGGCCAGCCAGAGCCTGGCCGAGCGCATCGCCCAGGCCCGCGAGGAATGGCAGCGCTGGGCGCGCCTGAGCGACTTGATCGGTTCGTCCAGCGGCGATACCTTCCGCAAGATCGCCCAGAGCTACAACCTCGACCTGCTGGTGCACCATGCCAACCAGCAACTGCGCCAGCTGGTAAAGCGCTACCGCCTCAAGCGCGGCGGCAGCCAGCTCGGCCTGCTGGTGCTGGACACCGAGATGGGCGACGAACTGCGCTCGGTGCATTCGCTGTCCGGTGGCGAAACCTTCCTGGTTTCCCTGGCGCTGGCGCTGGGCCTGGCGTCGATGGCGTCCAGCACCCTGCGTATCGAATCGCTGTTCATCGACGAAGGCTTCGGCAGCCTCGATCCCGAATCCCTGCAACTGGCCATGGACGCCCTCGACGGCCTGCAGGCCCAGGGGCGCAAGGTCGGCGTGATTTCCCACGTGCAGGAGATGCATGAACGGATCGGCGTGCAGATCCAGGTGCGCCGCCAGGGCAATGGCCTGAGCCATCTTGAGGTGGCGGGATGATCCTCTATTCGTTCCGCCGCTGCCCCTACGCCATGCGCGCACGCCTGGCGCTGCGCTACGCCGGGGTGCCGGTGCACATCGAGGAAGTCAGCCTGAAGGCCAAGCCGGCGCAGATGCTGGCGCTGTCGCCCAAGGGCACGGTGCCGGTGCTCAGCGTCGAAGGTCGGGTGCTGGAGGAAAGCCTGGATATCATGCGCTGGGCGTTGGCGCAGCATGATCCGCAGGATTGGCGACTCGATGGCGATCCGCGGATCGATGCGCTGATCGCGCGCAATGACAGCGAGTTCAAGCTTCACCTGAACCACTACAAATATGCCGAGCGCTACCCGGAGCACTCCCGGGAGCATTATCGGCAGCAGGCGCAGGTGATCCTCGCGGACTTGGAGGGGCTGCTCGGCGAGCAGCCTTACCTGCTCGCCGACCACCCAAGCCTGGCCGATGCCGCCCTGTTGCCGTTTATCCGCCAGTTCGCCGGGGTCGAACCGCAATGGTTCGCCGAGGCGCCCTACCCGAGGCTCAGGGCCTGGTTGCAAGGCTGGCTGGAATCGGAGCTGTTCAAGGCGATCATGGCCAAACAACCCTAGCGGGCTTTACGCGGACCCTGTGGGAGCGGGTTTACCCGCGATTACGTCGGTGAATCCACTACCGCAATCGCGGGTGAACCCGCTCCCACAGGGTCCGTGTACACCCAAAATTCAGTGCGAAGCCTTGTGATCCAGCGCCGCATAGAAATTGGCACTCTGGCGCAGGTACTCGCTGGTATAGCTGGGCGTCGCGGCCTTGCGCTGGCTGATCTCGACATGGGCATTGGCAGCCTGCACAACGGACGCGGAAATGGCGGATGCGGCGATTACGGGAAAGAGATTGAAGTTCATCGGTCTGGCCTCGGAGTCGTTGAGTTGAGAAGCCGTCTGGCTTGGTTCAAAACTACGCCCCGGGGCCTTCCGGGAAAAATTCATTGCGGCACTAACGATTATCGAGGCCGTCGATAGTCAGTCGAGGAACTTCACGTCCGACGGCGCCGGCTGGGCAAACCTCTGCACCACGTCGCCCAGCAGCCCGGTTGCCGGATCGCGGCGGATCACCACGATTTCATTGCTCTTCTGGTTGGTGACCAAAACGAAACCCTGCTGCGGATCCAGCGCGAATTCCCGCGGGTGATCCCCTTCCACCGAACGCCGTTGCACCAGGCTCAGCCCAGCATCGAGCGGATCGATGGCGAACACCACCAGTTCGTTGGCCGTGCCGCGATTGCTGACGTAGAGAAAGCGCCCGTCCGCCGAAGCATGCAGGGCGCCGCCGGCCCTGGCCGCGGGATCAGTATTGTCGGTAAGGGGCTGGGTGCCGCGCAGGGTCAGGTGCCCATCCTCATGATCGAATACCGCTACCGCCGCGCCCATCTCCAGGGTCAGCCAGGCATGCCGGCCATCAGCGCTGAACAGCAGATGCCGCGGGCCGCTGCCGGGCGGCAAGGCTACCGCGCCCAGGGCCTGGAGCGGTTCTGCCTGCTCAGGTTCGTAGCGGTAGGCGAAGACCTTGTCCGCGCCCAGATCGCTGGCGAAGACGAAACGCCCGTCCGGCGACGACACCACCGAATGCACATGGGGCGTGGCCTGGCGCTCGGGATCGACCTTGCTGGCGGCATGCCGCAGGTGCTGCAACGGCTGGCCGAGCCTGCCGTCGGCGAGTACCGGCAGTACGCTGAGGCTGCCGCCTTCGGCATTGGAGCCACCATAGTTGGCGACGAACAGGAACCGCCCGTCCCGGCTCAGGCTGCTATGGGTCGGTTCGGCGCCGTCGCTGCCGACCTGGTTCAACGCTGTCAGCACATGCCCGGCATCCAGGCTGAACGCCGACACCTGCCCCGCCGCCGCCTCGTTGACCGCGAACAGTCGGCGCCCGTCGGCAGACAGGGTCAGCCACGAAGGATTGCCCGTTACCGTGACCTGCAGCGGCGCGGCCTCGATGCGGCCATCGCTGAAACGGTAGCGATAGATACCCTGGCTGGCGCCGTCGGTGTAGCTGCCGACCAGCAATTCGTGAGCGTGCGCCGTCATCCCCAGGCCACTAGCGAGCAGCAGGCTCATGGCTGTCTTCTTCATCGTCTTCATCATCCTCCGGGGCCCGCAGGGCACCCATGCACACCAGGCGGTGCTCGCCGCTGTCGCTGTCGATCAGCCAGTCGCCGCCCTCGGCGCGAGCCGCCGCGACCTGCGCCGGGCTGAACACCCAGCGCTTGAGCGCACGGCCATCCATGCATTCGGCACGCAGGCCGCTGTCGTCGTGGACGAAGTCGAAACAATGCAGGCCGTCGATCAGCAGCATGTCGCAGGATTGCAGGGCATTGGCAAGGGTGGTCATCGGATGGCAGCCATGGTCTGGGGAAAAGGCGCAAATGATAGCCCAAATGCACCGGGGGCCAGACGTTGTGACGTCTGGCCCCCGGTGAGGTTCCTTCCAGCGATCGGGTCAGTGGGCGAAGATCGAGTTGCCCTTCTGCCCGGCGAGTTTCTCCGGCTTGATCAGGAAGCGCGCCAGGGCCGGCAGCAGCCACAGGGCGCCGAACATGTTCCACAGGAGCATGAAGGTCAGCATCAGGCCCATGTCGGCCTGGAACTTGATGGCCGAGAAGATCCAGGTGCACACGCCGATGGCCAGGCACAGGCCGGTGAACAGCACGGCCTTGCCGGTGGAGCGCAGGGTCTGGTAATAGGCTTCCTGCAGCGGCAGGCCGGCACGCAGGAAGCTCTCCAGGCGGCTGTAGATGTAGATCCCGTAGTCCACGCCGATGCCCACGCCCAGCGCCACCACCGGCAAGGTGGCGACCTTGACGCCGATACCCATGAAGGCCATCAGGGCGTTGCCCAGCACCGAGGTCAGCACCAGCGGCAGGACGATGCACAAGGTCGCGGCGAAGGAACGGAAGGTGATCATGCACATCACGGCCACGCAGATGTACACCAGGACCAGGATGGTCAGCTCGGCCGACTTGATCACGTCGTTGGTGGCCGCCTCGATCCCGGCATTGCCCGCCGCCAGGAGGAATTCCAGGCCCTCGCGGTTGTGCTCGTCGGCAAAGGCCTTGACCGCCTTGACCACGCCATCCAGGGTTTCCGCCTTGTGGTCGTTGAGGAACACCAGCACCGGCGCCAGCGAGCAGTCACCGTTGTACAGGCCGTCGGCACGGGACACCGAGGAGTTCAGCACTTCAGGGTTGCGCGACAGGCTTTCCCATTTCAGGTTGCCCTCGTTCATGCCCTTGATCATCTGCTTGGACACGGTCACCAGGGAAATCGCCGACTGCACGCCGGGGGTGTTCTCCATGGTCCACATCAGCTCGTCGATCGGCGCCATGGTGCCGTACACCGAGCAGCCTTCGGTCGGGGTCTTGACCATCACTACCAGCACGTCGGAACTGGTCGAGTAGTTGTCGATGATGAAGGCGTTGTCGTTGTTGTAGCGCGAATCCGGGCGCAACTCCGGGGCGCCCTGGTCGAGGTCGCCGATCTTCAGGTTCTGGCTGTACCAGAGGCCGCCGCCGAAGGCCAGCAGGGCCAGGACGATGGACACCGGCGCTACCCTGGCGCTGGCGAAGGACGACAGCAGGCGCCAGAACGGGTGCTCGCGAGTCGCGTCCTTCTTGCTGCGCTCGATGGCCTTCTTGCTGATGCCGACATAGGAAATCGCTACCGGCAGCAGGATCAGGTTGGTGAAGACGATCACCGCCACACCGATGGATGCACCGATGGCCAGCTCGCGGATCACCCCGATATCGATGATCAGCAGGGTGATGAAGCCCACGGCGTCGGCCAGGATGGCGATCATCCCCGGCAGGAACAGCTGGCGGAAGGTCCGCCGCGCGGCGGTCAGGGCGTTGTCGGCATCGCTGGATTGCAGGGCGATGCCGTTGATCTTCTGTACCCCGTGGGAGATGCCGATGGCGAAGATCAGGAACGGCACCAGCATCGAATACGGATCGATACCGAAGCCCACCACATGCATCAGGCCGAGCTGCCAGACCACCGCCACCAGCGTGGTGATCAACACCGCGATGGTGCTGCGGATGCACCAGGTGAACCAGTACAGCAGGACCCAGGTGATAACGAAGGCGATGCCGAAGAAGCCCACCACCATCATCAGCCCGTCGATCAGGTCGCCGACCTTCTTGGCGAAGCCGACGATATGGATCTTCACGTTGGGGTTCTGCGCCTGGTACTTGTCGCGGATCTTCTCTTCCAGCTGGTGGGAGAACTGCTGGTAGTCGAGCTTGATCTGCTTGCCCGGGTCCTGCGGGTCCGGGTAGGACTCCTGCAGGGGCACATCGACGATGCTGGACTTGAAGTTGTTCGCCACCAGGCGGCCGATCTGCCCGGACTTGAGCACGTTGTCGCGCAGGGTATCGAGGCTCTGCGGCGAGCCGTCGTAGGTGTTGGGGATCACCTCGCCGCCGGAGAAGCCTTCCTCGGTCACTTCGGTCCAGCGCACCGCCGGGCTCCACAGCGACTTGAGCCCGGAGCGATCGACGCCGGGAATGTAGAAGACCTCGTCATGGATCTGCCGCAGCGTTTCCATGTAGTCCTTGTCGAAGATATCGCCGTTGACCGCTTCGACCGAGATGCGCACGGTGTTGCCGAGGTTGGCCAGGTCATTGCGGTGCTCGAGCATGTTCTGGATGAACGGGTGCTCCAGCGGGATCATCTTTTCGAAACTGGTGGACGGGCGGATCAGCGTGGCCTGCCAGAACAGGAACACGCTCACCAGCAGGCAGATGGCGATCACTGCCGGGCGGTTGTTGAAAATCAGGCGCTCGAGGGTGGTCGGCTTGTCCTGATGGTGCTGATTCATGCTGAACGACTCCCGAACGGTCATGGTTGCGCCCTCTCGGCACCGGTGGCGGTGGCATAGTGCGCGCCACCCTGCCCCACCAGGATCAGATTGCCGTCGGACAGGCCGCTGGCTCCAGCCAGGGCCAGGCGGTCGGGACGGTTGAAGACGCTGAAGGTCTGGCCATCGTCGCTGCTGCGCAGGACGGTGCCACCATTGCCCACCAATACCAGACTGCCATCATCGAGAAGCGTAGCGCTTGCCAGGCCGAATTGAAGCGGACCGCGGGCAGCCTGCAAGCTGATCGGCTGCCAGGTGCTGCCGAAATCGGTGGAACGGTACAGGTTGGCGCGCAGGCCGTAGGCCAGCAGGGTATTCGCCTGAGCGGTGCCGATCACGCCGAAGAACGAGCCTTCATAGGGGCTTTCGAGCTTTTCCCAGGTCTGGCCGTCATCGCTGGAACGGTACAGGCTGCCCTGCTCGCCGACGATGACCAGGCCGGCGTCCTTGACCCGGGCGATGCCGTTCAGGTGCAGGCCGTCGGGGTTGTCCAGGCGGTCGCCGACGTCTTGCCAGTGCTGGCCGCCATCGGTGGTTTCGAGCATGGCGCCATAGGCACCGATGGCCAGGCCGTGCTGCGGGTTCTCGAACCACACATCGAGCAGCGGCGCTTCGCGGGAAAGGTCTTCGTATTGCTTGCTCCAGGTCGCGCCGCCATCGCTGCTGGCGAGGATCTGCGCGTCATGGCCGACGGCCCAGCCATGCTTGTCATCGACGAAGGTGACGGCGGTGAGCAACTGGCGGGTCGGCACCTTGGCCTGGGTCCAGGTCCTACCCTGGTCGTCGGAGAAAAGGATATGACCGCGTTCGCCGACCATCACCAGTCGCGCGCCGGCACGGGTCACGTCCAGCAAAAGGCCCTTGTCGGACTTGGCGGAAAGCGTGGACCAGACCTCCGCCTCCGGCGAGGCTGCGGCCTCGACCCTGTCTGCCTGGAAGCCCATGGCCAGCAGCACGGCCATGCCGGCTGCCAATGCCCATGGTCGAGCACGCACCGTTGCGTGCTGCGGCGCTAGAAGAGGCTCGGTCATCGATCTGTCCCCCGGTTCTTGTTATGTGGGTGAATCCAGATGCAGGTACTGCGAAAAGCGTGTTCCAGAGCCCTGCAATAGCTGATGGCCATCCTAAGGGGGATTGCGAAGGGCTGACAACGAACGAGACGTTATCTTTTGTTATCGGAAGGTTTTGGTGTTGCTGATGGCCTCATCGCCGGCAACGCCGGCTCCCACAAGGTTCTGCGGTGTACGCGATACCTGTGGGAGCCGGCGTTGCCGGCGATGAGGCCCGAGAGGCTGGCAAATCAGGCGAGGCTCTTGCTCACCACTTCGAACACATCACTGGACAACTGCCCCGAATCGCGGATGCGCTGCAGCTCGCCCTTCATCAGGGCCTGGCGCGCGGCGTCGTACTTGCGCCAGCGGGTCAGCGGCGCCAGTTGCCGCGAGGCGATCTGCGGGTTGAGGGCGTTGAGCTCGATGACGATATCCGCGAGGAAGCGATAACCCGAGCCGTCCGCCGCGTGGAAGTTGACCAGGTTCTGCCCGGCGAAGGCACCGATCAGGGCACGCACCTTGTTCGGGTTCTTCATCGTGAACGCCGGATGCTCCATCAGCTTGCGGACCCGCGCCAGCCCGCCCGGCAGGGTGCTGGCGGCCTGGACACTGAACCATTGGTCCATGACCAGCGGGTTGTCCTTGAAGTGCTCGGCGAAGGCTTCCAGCGCCTTGGCCCGCTCGGCCTCGAACGGCGAGTTGACCAGCACCGCCAGGGCGGTCAGGCGTTCGGTCATGTTGTCGCAGGCGTCGAACTGCTCCAGCGTCGCCGCCAGCACTTCGGGCTTGCCGCTGAGCATCAGGTAGGACAGCACGATGTTCTGCAGGCTGCGCCGGGCGAAGTGCTCGGCCTCGGCCACATAGGCGGTGTTGCGCGAGATCTCGCGGTTGGCCTGGTAGCGCGCCAGCAGCTTGTCGAACAGTTGCTCCGCCAGTTGCCTGCGGGCGAACTCGCGGGCGGCGTGGATGGCATCGACATCCGCCACTTCGCTGATCTCGGTGAGGTAGGCCTCGCTCGGCAGCGAGAGCATCTCGGCGACCATGGCCTGGTCCAGGCTGTCGTTGCCCAGCACGCTGTCCAGGGCGCTGACCAGTCGCTGGTCCAGCACCAGGGCCTGGCCCTTCTGCTGCTGGCCGATCAGTTCCTGCAGTACCTGTACCGAGAGTTGCTGGCCGGCTTCCCAACGGTTGAAGCCATCGCTGTCGTGCTGCATGAGGAACATCAGCTGGTCGCGGTCGTAGGGGAACGACAGCTTGACCGGCGCACTGAAACCGCGCAGCAGCGACGGCAGCGGTTTGGCCGCGATATCGACGAAGGTGAAGGTCTGCTCGGCCTCGGTCACCGAGAGCACGCGGCTGGTGCCAACGGCAGCGTCTTCGCCTTGCAGGCGCAGCGGCAGGTCGTTGCCCTGGGCGTCGAGCAGGCCCAGTTCGACCGGGATCACGAACGGCAGCTTCTCGACCTTGTCCGGGGTTTGCGGGCAGCTCTGGCGGAAGGTCAGGCTGTAGGTGCCGGCAGCGCCATCCCACGACTCGCTGACCGCCAGGCGCGGCGTGCCGGCCTGGCTGTACCAGCGCTTGAATTGGGTCAGGTCGACGCCGTTGGCGTCTTCCATGGCCTTGATGAAGTCGTCGCAGGTCACTGCCTGGCCGTCATGCCGTTCGAAGTACAGGTCGCTGCCCTTGCGGAAGCCCTCGGCGCCGAGCAGGGTACGGACCATGCGCACCACTTCCGAGCCCTTCTCGTAGACGGTCAGGGTGTAGAAGTTGGAGATCTCGATGAAGCTGTCCGGCCGCACCGCGTGGGCCATCGGCCCGGCATCCTCGGCGAACTGGTGGGTACGCAGGTAGGCGACGTCCTCGATGCGCTTGACCGTGCGCGAGTTCACATCGGCGCTGAATTCGGCATCGCGGAACACGGTGAAACCTTCCTTGAGCGACAACTGGAACCAGTCGCGGCAGGTCACGCGGTTGCCCGACCAGTTGTGGAAGTATTCGTGGGCCACCACCGCCTCGACCCGCTGGTGCGCGGCGTCGGTGGCGGTTTCGGCGCGGGCCAGCACGCAACTGGAGTTGAAGATGTTCAGGCCCTTGTTTTCCATGGCGCCCATGTTGAAGTCGTTGACCGCGACGATCATGAAGATGTCCAGGTCGTACTCGCGGCCATAGACCTCTTCGTCCCAGCGCATGGACTTCTTCAGGCTGGTCATGGCGTGCTGGCACTTGTCGATGTTTTCCGGCTCGACATAGATGCGCAGGGTCACGTCGCGGCCGGACTGGCGGGTGAACCTATCTTCCACGCACCACAGGTCGCCGGCCACCAGGGCGAACAGGTAGGCGGGTTTCTTGAACGGATCTTCCCAGGTCGCCCAGTGCCGGCCATCTTCCTGCGGGCCGCTGCCCACCGGGTTGCCGTTGGACAGCAGGACCGGGTAGCGGTGCTGTTCGGCGATCACCGTGGTGGTGAACGCGCTCATCACGTCCGGGCGGTCGAGGTAGTAGGTGATCTTGCGGAAGCCCTCGGCCTCGCACTGGGTGCAGAACATGCCGCCGGACTTGTACAGGCCTTCCAGCGCGGTGTTGCTTTCCGGATGGATGCGCACGCTGGTGTCGAGGGTGAAGCGCTCGCTTTTCGGCTGCAGGGTCAGGTGGCTGTCGTCGAGCTGGTAGTCGCCTGCCGCCAGGGCCTGGTCGTCGAGGGCGACGCTCAGCAGTTCGAGCTGCTGGCCGTCCAGCACCAGCGGCGGCAGGCCGGCGCCACGTGCCGGGTTGCGGCGCATGACCAACTGCGCGTGGACCAGGCTGTGGTCCTCGAACAGCTCGAAGGTCAGGTGGGTTTCGTCGATCAGGTACTCGGGCGCCTGATAGTCCTTGAGGTAGATCACTTGCGGCTGTTCGGTGCGCATGTGGCGGTCCTTTTTTACTGATTCACGCTTACTGATGCACGGCCAACTGGTAGGCCGTGTACTTGCGAATGTTGATCACGCCGGTGTCGAAGATCAGGTACTGGCCCTTGATCCCCAGCAGCGTGCCTTCGGCCGCCGGGTTCTTGTCCAGGTTGAAGCTGACGATCTTGCCCGGATAGGCCTCGACCGGGTAGCGAATCTCCAGGACCTCGGCATCGACCAGCGGCTGGATCGCCTGCAGGCCGAAGCGCTCCTGCAAACCGCGGATGCCATCGGCGCAGCTGTCGAACAACTGGTCGCGCACGGCCACCAGGTCCAGCGCCTCGGCGTCGCCCTTGAGCAGCGTGCGCCAGTTGGTGCGGTCGGGCACCTGGCTGCGCAGCAGGTCTTCCACCAGGCCGGACTGCTGGCGGGTGGCGACCCGCAGGATCGGCAGGGCCTGGCTGGCGCCCTGGTCGAGCCAGCGGGTCGGCAACTGGCTGGCGCGGGTGATGCCGACCTTGATCCCCGAGGAGTTGGCCAGGTAGACCACATGGTCGGTCATGCAGAACTGCTCGCCCCAGGACGGCTCGCGGCAGGTGCCTGCGTCGTAATGGCAGCGCTCGGGGCTCATGATGCACAGGTCGCACTGGGCGAGCCTGGTCATGCAGGGGTAGCAGTAGCCCTGGCTGAAGCTGGTCTTGGTGCGCTTGCCGCAGTGGCTGCAATGGATGGCGCCCAGGTATTCGAGGCGCACGGTCTGGCCGATCAGCGGGTTGACCGGTACTTCCAGTTCACCCAGGCGGAAGGCGTATTGCACGACCGGCGTCTCGAGACGCGCGGCCATCTTGCGAATGGAACCACGGCCGAGTTCGATCAATGGATCGCATCCGACTTGAACAGGATGTTCGGCACGCTGATGGACTTCGAAGCGCACTCCTGCGGGCCCATGTAGCCGGTGCGCTGGTCTTCCGGAAGGTTCTGCATCTCCCAGGCGATCACCGCCTGCAGCGACAGCTCGCGCTGCTCGGCGGTGAGCTTGCGGCCATCGGCCCATTTGCCGATTTCCACGGCCAGCTTGAGGCTCTGGTAGATTTCCGGGGTGATGTTTTCGATCATTTGCGCAAAAGTGGACATAGCGTCTCCCAAGTCAAGCCGTCAGTTTACGCCGGGCCAGCGCCCCGCCCAAGAGCCCGCTCAGGCATCCGACCAACAGACCGCCGACATGGGCGCCGTTGGCGATGGCGCCGAAACCGATCACGGACATCACGCCGGTCAGGCACAGCACCAGCCAGGCCAGCATCATCACCAGCACGCCACGGGGCATGCGGTACAGCGGATGGGGGGCCAGGCGCTGGTAGATCCACAGGTGCCCGAGCAAGCCGTAGAGCACGCCGGACAGGCCACCGAACAGGGTCGGGCCGCTGAACAGGTATTGCACGACGTTGGACACCAGGGCGAACACCAGGGTCAGGCCGAGCAGGCTGAACGGGCCCTGGCGCCATTCGATGCGCCGCCCCAGTTCCCAGTACCACACGCCGTTCATGGCCAGGTGCAGCACGCTGAAGTGCAGGAGCATCGGGGTGAACAGGCGCCACCATTGGTGGGCCTGGAGGCTGGTGTCCAGCGGGGTGAAGTAGAGGTAGTCGCCCGCCACGCGGAAATCGAGGAAGGTCAGCCAACGCATGGTCGCGAGGTTTTCGCCAAGGCTGGTGAGGCCGGCGACGATCAGGCAGGCCAGCAGCACGAAGGCGGTAACCTTGCTGGTGCGCAACTGCTCGCCGAGGCCCGGACGGACCATGGCATCGGGCTGCGCGGTCAGGGGCAGGTCCTGGGTGTCGGCGTCGCCTTCCGGGTGCGCCTCGTACAGGCGACGGATTTCCTCGGCCCGTGCCTGATCGACCCAGAGCACCTGCTCGCCGTGCTCCTCGGTCACCCGGTGCGCCACCTGCAGGCGCCGGAGCATCTGGACGAAGCCGCTGAGGTCGACATTCAACGGCAGTTGCAGGATTGGAACCCCATTCATTGGCTGGCCTCCGGCCGTTCCACATCGACCCAGACGAACTTGTGCGGGTCGATCCGGGTTTCATCGTCGAGCCGGTAGGCCACCAGCTTGCCGTAAAGCACTGCACTGTAGTCCAGGCAGGCCAGGTTGGCGCGGATCGGCGCCGGCCTGCCGCTGCGCCAGTAATGCCCGACGAACAGCAGCGGTTCGTCCTCGCCGTAGCGCAGCAGGGCATTCTTCTGGCTATGGGACAAGGGCGCGCGAGCCACCGATTCAGGCAAGGCATCGGGCTGGAACACGATATCGCCGTAGGTCTGCGGATCTTCTTCCCAGAACTTGGTGCGGAAGAACGCCCGGGTCAGGCCGTCGCCGCCGGTCAGGGTCAGGCCGTCCGGCAGGCGCATGTCGGTGCCGCGCAGCAGGCGGTTGCAGGCCAGGTGGGCGAAGCTGTCGGGTTCGGCCGAGGCCTGGACGAATGCCTGGTCGATGCAGCCGTCGGGGTACTGCTGGCGCAGTGAATCGATCACCCGCCCGTCCCAGCAGGCATGCACCAGGCGGAAGCGCCCGGCATCGGCGAACAGCGGCAACTGGTAGAACCAGCCGAGGAAATCGTGCCAGTCGCCGGGGTGCTGGGCGAACTGGGTCAGGGTCTCGTCGATCAGCCGGGCATGCCGTGGCGTGTGCTCGCGCACGAAGGTCTTGCCGCTGCCGGGTGGCGCCGGGGTGGTCCAGCCGAGGGCGTTGTACTCGTGGTTGCCCATGATGCAATGGGCCTGGCCGGCCTCGACCATGTCATGGACGATATGCAGGGCCTCGCGGATGCGCGGGCCACGGTCGATGATGTCGCCCAGGAACAGGGCCTGGCGCTGGGCGTGCCGCCACACCCCGCCGTGGCGCTTGTAGCCGAGGGCATCGAGCAGGCGTTCGAGGGTGTGGGCACAGCCATGAACATCGCCGATCAGGTCGAAACTGCGCGCGGGATCGAGCATCAGTCGCCTCCACCACCCAGGCGGCTGCCCCAGCCGAGCTTGGTCCGGCAGACCTCGTAATAGTTGTGGTCCAGCGGATGGATCAGGCGCAGTTTCTGCGGTTTCTTGTTCACCGTGATGGTATCGCCGGGCGCGCAGGTGAAGTGGTTCTGGCCGTCGCAGGAGACTTGCGGATAGATGGTCATGTCCTGGGACACGACGATCTTCAGTTCGCTGTTGCCGTCGACCACGATCGGCCGGCCGGACAGGGTATGCGGGTACATCGGCACGATGACGATGGCGTCCAGCTTGGGATGCATGATCGGCCCGCCGGCGGACAGGGCATAGGCGGTAGAGCCGGTCGGGGTGGCGACGATCAGGCCGTCGGCCTTCTGGCTGCAGACGAACTGGCCATCGATGTAGATCTCGAATTCGATCATCCGCGTGGATTTGCCCGGGTGCAGGACCACATCGTTGAGGGCATCGCCCTGGCCGATGGCCTCGCCGTGGCGACGCACTTCGGCCTGCAGCAGGAAGCGGTTTTCCACCAGGTAATGGCCGTCCAGCACGTCGGCGACCTTCACTTCCAGTTCGTCCGGGCGGATGTCGGTGAGGAAGCCCAGGCTGCCGCGGTTGATCCCCAGCACCGGGATGTTGTGCCGGGCCAGGGCGCGGGCGGCGCCGAGCAGGCTGCCGTCGCCGCCGACCACGATCACCAGGTCGCAGACTTCGCCGAGCAGCTTGCGCGAGGAGGTCTGCAGGCCGTGGCCGGGCAGGACCTCGGCGATGGTGTCCTCGAGGATGACGTGCAGATGCCGTTCCAGCAGGAATTTTTTCAGGCGGCGGATGGTATCGAGCACCTGGGAGCTGCCGAGGCGGCCGATGATACCGATATTGCGAAATTGCTCCATGGGGTTCCTGCTTGGCTAACGACGGTCAAAAGTACGCACGGTCAAAGGCCCGATTATGGGCCAGTGCCCTGCCCTGCGGCAAACGACGCCGGGCAAACGCGGCTATGCTCGCAGGATGAATCCGTTCGCTGCCCTCAACGCCCTGCCCCGTCACCTGCGCCAGCCCGCGGTCCGCGACCTGGCCTGGGCGCTGTCGTCCGCCCCGTTGCTGGACCGCGCGCCATGGCCGCAACGCCATCCGTTGAGTGGCAGTGGCTGGGTGGACGACCCCGACAAGCTGCGCCACTGGCTGCTGGGCCTGGAGCGCGATCCGGCGCTGCTGCTGGACTGGCTGGCGCGTTCGGCGAGCCGGCGCCTGGGCCTGTATTACGAACGGCTCTGGCAGTTCGCCCTGCACCAGGCACCAGGCGTTGAACTGCTGGCCGCCAACCTGCCGATCCGCCAGGGCGGGCACACCCTTGGCGAGCTGGATATCGTCCTGCGCGACCGCGAAGGCGTGCATCACCTGGAACTGGCGATCAAGTTCTATCTCGGGCCGGAACACGGCGACGGTGCCGACCCGGCGCACTGGCTGGGGCCTGGTTGCCATGACCGGCTGGATCGCAAGCTGGCGCACCTGGCCGAGCACCAGTTGCCCATCTCCGCGCGCCCGGAAAGCCGCGAGGCCCTGCAAGGCCTGGGGCTCGATCAGGTGCGGGCGCGGTTGTGGCTCGGCGGTTACCTGTTCTACCCCTGGCATGCCTCGGCCGGCTCGCCGCTGGGCGCAGATCCACAGCATCTGCGCGGCCACTGGCTGCATCAGCGTGACTGGCGCGACTTTCATAGCGCCCACGGGCAAGGCCGCTGGCAACCGCTGCCACGCCAGGCCTGGCTCGGCCCGGCGCGGGTTGCAGCGGCGCAGGTGTGGAGCACGGGGCAACTGCGCGACTGGCTGGCCGCCCTCGACCCGCGCGCCCAGGCCCAACTGATGGTGCGCCTGGAACCCGGGGAAGACGGCGACTGGCAGGAAGCCGAACGGGCCTTTCTGGTTGCCGAACAGTGGCCACACTTGACGCAGCCGGCTTGACCCGGGCTTTTTTTCCTCGTTGTATCTGCCGTAGTAGCTCCAAGCTATCTACCCTGTAGGACAGCGCCACCAAGAGCGCCCATTCCGTGACCTGACGAGGAAGTGTTCTGTATGAGTCTGACCAATACCCGGGAGCGCTACGGCAGCCTGTCCGTGGCCTTGCACTGGTTGATGCTGGTATTGCTGGCGGCGGTATACGCCTGCATCGAGTTTCGCGGGATCTTTCCCAAGGACAGCCCGGAACGGGAACTGATGAAAACCCTGCACTTCATGCTCGGCCTGACCGTGTTCCTGCTGGTCTGGCTGCGCCTGTTCCTCAAGGTGACGCGGCCGACGCCACGCATCGTCCCTGCACCGGCCGCCTGGCAGACCGGCCTGGCGCACCTGGTGCACTGGGCGCTGTATGCCCTGATGATCGGCCTGCCGCTGGCCGGCTGGGTGATCCTCAGCGCCGCCGACAAGCCGATTCCCTTCTACGGTTTCGACCTGCCGGCACTGGTGCAGCCGGACAAGGACCTGGCGCGCACGGTCAAGGGCTGGCACGAATGGTTCGCCACCCTCGGCTACTGGCTGATCGGCCTGCATGCCGTGGCCGGGCTGTATCACCACTATGTGCGCAAGGACAACACCCTGGTGCGGATGCTGCCCGGCAAGGATTAAGCGAAACCGCGGCGGCCCTGGAGGCCGCCGGTGTGGACGAATATCAGCCGGGTGCCTGGTTCGAAGCACCCGGCTTTTTCTTTAAGGGCCAGGAGGGCCTTGCCGGTGTAGACCGGCTCCAGCGGGATGGCGGATTCCCGCTCGCAGGCGTCGATGAAGGCCAAGAGTTCGGGATCGACCTTGGCGAAGCCGCCGCGGCTGGCGTCGTGAAGGTGATGGGATAGCACGTGCTCCACGCCGTAACCCTTTGGTACCGCCATGGCAGCGTGTACCGGACGGGCGCCCGCTTCCGCCGCAATCAATCCCGCAGCGGTGGTACCGGTTCCGGCGGCCAGCCACCAGGCGTCGTAGTCGTCCCAGCCGATGTTCGCCAACTGCGCCCGCGCCTGTTCGACGATCAGCGCGCAGCCCTTCTCGCCCAATTCGCCGCCGCCACCTTCCGGGATGCAGTGCCAGCCGGGGTACCGTGCTTGCCAGGGCGCCCAGAACCCGGGCTCGTTGCGCGCACGATAGCCGCCGTAGCCGAGCCAGTGCAGGTGCATGCCGAAGGCCTGGAGATCGCGGATGGTCGGGGTGTCCTGGGGATTGCCGCGCAGCAGGCCGGCGGTCTTGAAGCCGAAGCGCTGGCCGGCGGCGGCCAGGGCGTGGAGGTGGTTGGAATGGTTGCCGCCGAGGCTGATCAGGCCGGGGGCCTGGTTTTGCCGGGCGAGGCGCAGGTGTTCGAGGAGCTTGAACCACTTGTTGCCGCTGACCAGAGGGTCGATCTGGTCGAGGCGGAGGATGGCCAGTTCGATACCGGCGTCGGTGAGCCAGGAAAAGGAGACACGCTGCAAAGGCGCTTGAGGAAGATTGAGCATGGCGCCGATTCTACAAGCGACCGCGCCCCCTGTGGGAGCGGGTTCACCCGCGATTGCAGTGGTGGGTCCAGTACCGCAATCGCGGGTGAACCCGCTCCCACAGGGGACGCAGTGCTTTTTAGAGTTCAGCAGCCAGCCGCGAACCCTGGTTGATCGCCCGCTTGGCATCCAGTTCAGCCGCGACGTCCGCGCCACCGATCAGGTGCACCGACTGCCCCGCGGCCACCAGCGCATCCTGCAACTCGCGCAGCGGATCCTGCCCGGCGCAGATCACCACGTTGTCCACCGCCAGCACCTGCGGTTCGCCCTCGCCGATGCGGATATGCAGCCCGGCATCGTCGATCCCCAGGTATTCGACGCTGTTAAGCATCTGCACGCGCTTGTTCTTCAGCCCGGTGCGATGAATCCAGCCAGTGGTCTTGCCCAGGCCATCGCCGACCTTGGTTTTCTTGCGCTGCAACAGGTACACCTCGCGCGCCGGCGCATGAGGCTCGGCCTTGATGCCGGCGACGCCACCACGGGCCTCGAGCGCCGCGTCGATGCCCCATTCCTTCCAGAACGCCGCACGGTCCTGGCTGGTGGCGACCCCTTCGTGCACGAGGAACTCGGACACGTCGAAGCCGATTCCGCCCGCGCCCACCACCGCCACCTTGCGGCCCACCGGCTTGCGCTCCAGCAGTACGTCCAGGTAGGTCAGCACCTTGGCGTGGTCAATGCCCGGGATCGCCGGCAGACGCGGCACGATACCGGTGGCCAGGATGATCTCGTCATAACCGCCGGCCACCAGTTGCTCGGCATCCACGCGGCTGTTCAGGCACAGCTCGACGCCGGTGGTTTCCAGCTTGCGACCGAAGTAGCGCAGGGTCTCGTAGAACTCTTCCTTGCCTGGCACGCGCTTGGCGACATTGAACTGCCCGCCGATCTGCCCGGCGGCATCGAACAGCACCACCTGGTGCCCGCGCTCGGCCGCCACGGTTGCCGCCGCCAGGCCGGCAGGGCCGGCGCCGACCACGGCGATGCGCTTGGCCTTGGTCACCGGGATGTAGTTGAGCTCGGTTTCATGGCAGGCGCGCGGGTTGACCAGGCAACTGGTGAGCTTGCCGCCGAAGGTGTGGTCCAGGCAGGCCTGGTTGCAGCCGATGCAGGTGTTGATTTCGTCGGCGCGGCCCTCGGCCGCCTTGTTGACGAACTCCGGGTCGGCAAGGAACGGCCGGGCCATCGAGACCATGTCGGCATCGCCCTCGGCCAGCACCTGCTCGGCGACTTCCGGGGTATTGATGCGGTTGGTGGTGATCAGCGGGATCTTTACCGCGCCGCGCAGCTTGGCAGTGACCTTGCTGAACGCCGCCCGCGGCACCTTGGTGGCGATGGTCGGGATGCGCGCCTCGTGCCAGCCGATCCCGGTGTTGATCAGGGTCGCCCCGGCCTTTTCGATGGCCTGGGCCAGTTGCACGATTTCTTCCCAATTGCTGCCGCCTTCCACCAGGTCGAGCATCGACAGGCGGAAGATGATGATGAAGTTCGGCCCGACCGCCTCACGCACACGGCGGACGATCTCTACCGCCAGGCGCATGCGGTTCTCGTAGCTGCCACCCCAGCGGTCGGTGCGCTGGTTGGTGTGGGCGGCGAGGAACTGGTTGATGAAGTAGCCTTCCGAACCCATGATCTCGACGCCGTCGTAGCCGGCACTTTGCGCGAGTTGCGCGCAGGTGACGAAATCGGCGATCTGCTTCTCGATGCCCTCCTCGTCCAGTTCCTTGGGCTTGAACGGGTTGATCGGCGCCTGGATGGCGCTTGGCGCCACCTGCTTCGGGCTGTAGGCATAGCGCCCGGCGTGGAGGATCTGCAGGCAGATCTTGCCGCCGGCCTCGTGCACGGCACGGGTAACGATCCGGTGTTTTTCCGCCTCTTCAGGCGTGGTCAGCTTGGCCGCGCCGGAGTACACCCCGCCTTCCACGTTCGGGCCGATGCCGCCGGTCACCATCAGGCCCACGCCGCCCCGGGCACGCTCGGCGAAATAGGCAGCCATGCGCTCGAAGCCGTCGGGGCGCTCTTCCAGGCCGGTGTGCATCGAGCCCATCAGGGTACGGTTGCGCAGGGTGGTGAAGCCAAGGTCCAGGGGGGCGAGCAGATGCGGGTACTGGGCGGCGGTCATGATGATCTCCACGGCGAATCACGGAATGCGGGAACCTCGCAAGCGGGCCCCGTCGATTGGTCTGGAGCCGACATTAAAGCGCCCCCCGCCGTCGCTCAATGACCGAAAATGACAAGTTATTGATCCAAACGCACCAGGGCGATTACCCTTGGTGGCGAATTCCTTGCCGGCCTTGTCCGCTTCATGCGCAAACTTCTTTCAGGCGCCCTGGCGCTTGTCCTCCTGGCCGCCTTCGGTGGCTACATGCTCTGGGCCGAGCAGCGCCCGGAGGGTCATTACCTGTCCGACCTGCGCGTCGAACTGGCCCTGGACCAGGGCATCCCCAGCGGCCAGGGCAACCTGCTCGGCATCGAGCCGACCCTCTACCCCGGCGACTACCAGAACCTCACCCGCCTGCACCGCAAGCTTGCCGCGTACCTCGAGCAGGCGCGGGTCAAGGGCCTGGTCAACGAACGTACCGTGGTCATCCTGCCGGAACATATCGGCACCTGGCTCTGGGCCCGTGGCGAAAAGCGCGAGATGTACCAGGTCACCCGCCTGCGCGAAGCGTACCAGTGGCTGGAACTGAGCAACCCGCTGCGCTATGGCCTGGCGATGTACAGCGCCACCGGTGACGACCGCCGCAGCGATGCGCACCTGCGCATGAAGGCCGGGCAGATGGCGGCGGATTACCAGAAGCTGTTCGGCGACCTGGCCCGGGAGTTCGGCGTGACCCTGGTGGCGGGTTCCATCGTCCTGCCCGAGCCCTGGCTCGATCACGGCGTGCTGCGCACCGGCTCCGGCGCCCTGTACAACGCCAGCCTGGTGTTTTCCGGCACGGGTGCGGTGCTCGGCCAGGTCCATCGCCAGCAATATCCGGACAGCAACGTACGGCGCTTCATCGACCCGGGCGAAGGCCAGGCGCCGCAGGTGGTGGATACCCCGGCGGGACGCCTTGGCGTGCTGATCGGCAGCGATGCCTGGTACCCGTCGAACTACCAGCGCCTGGCCGTGCAGAACGCGCAGATCATCGCCAACCCGGCCTTCGTCGGCAGTTGGGAAGGGCCGTGGCGCGGTAACCGGCACCAGGAACGGGCCTCGGAACTGGATCTGCAACCCGGCGAAACCAGCGAGGAACAGGCCTGGTATCACCTCAGCGAAACCGCGGTACCGGCCGGTATCGCCAGCATGAGCGTGTTCCTGCGCGGGCAGTTCTGGGAGGTTCGTGGCGAAGGCCTGGGCTTCGCCAACCTCAATGCCCTCTACCACGCCAGCGCCAGCCACGGCGCACGTCTGCTCAACCTGTGGCTGTAGGCCGATGAACCGGCCACGGGTGCGGCTCGGGGATCTGTCGGTGGGTTTCATCCAGAGCCTGGAACGGGCGCTGGACGAGCTCGGCCATGACCCGCGCCCCCTGCTCGAGCGCTATGGCCTCACCCCGGCGCGGCTGGCCGAGGCCGGCGGGCGCTTGTCGATCCCGCGCTTCATGCACCTGGGCCATGCCGCCATCGAGCAAAGCCGGGAACCGGCCCTGGGCCTGTGCATGGGGCGCCATAGCCGCCTGGGCCAGCTCGGGCTGGCCGGGATTACCGCCGCCCAGGCGCCGACCCTGGGCGAAGCGGCGCGCACGCTGCTGCGCTTCGAGCCCTTGTACGCCGCCAATTACCGCGGCCAGTCCAGCTTCGAGGAAGACAGCCAGGGCGCCTGGCTGCGTTTCTATTCCATCAGCCCGTACAACGCCTACAACCGCTTCGTGGTCGACTCGGTGCTGTCCGGCTGGCTGGCGCAACTGTCGGACCTGGCGGGCCAGGCAGTGCAGGCCGAGCGCATGGAAATCGAATTCGACAGCCCGCCCTACGCCGAGCGCTACCAGGCGCTGAGCCTGGCCCCGGTGCAGTTCGGCGCGCAGAACAACCAGCTGCGTCTTGCCCGAGCGACGCTCGGGCTGCACAACCCGGCGCATTGCCCCAGCACCTGGCAGCACCTGTTGCAGCTGTGCGAACAGGAACTGCTGGAGCGCACCCGTATTCGCAGCCTGGGCGAACGCATCGCCCATCTGCTCGGCCCATTGCTCAATGGCGGCCGCGAGCCGGACCTGGAGGAAGTCGCGCGACGCCTGCAGCTGCCGACCTGGACCCTGCGCCGCAAGCTGGCCGAGGAAGGCACGCAGTTTCGCGCCATCCTCAACGACACCCGGCGGGACCTGGCGATGAGTTACATCCGCGATACAGAGCTGGCGTTCGGCGAGATCGCGTATTTGCTGGGGTTCGCTTCGGCGGAGGCATTCCAGCGGGCGTTCAAGCGCTGGAGCGGGGTGACACCGGGGGAGTTCAGGCGCAGCCAACGAAGAGGCGAATAACTCAACCGCGACGCGGACCCTGTGGGAGCGGGTTCACCCGCGATTGCTATGGTGACTTCACTACCGTAATCGCGGGTGAACCCGCTCCCACAGGGTCCGCGTCGTCAATAAAAAAGGGCCGGTTTTCAAAACCGGCCCTTTTTTATTGATTCACAGCTCCGTCGCATCATCCGCCGGCTCCGGCACGTCCAGCTCCGAAGCGTGAAATTCGAGTAGTTCTTCCTGATAGTCGTCCATATTCCTGCTCCGTGTCTTCGTCTGTTTGTGTCCTGATTCACCCTAAAGTGCACCGGTGAAGGAAAAATGACAACAGCGTGTCCGAAAATAAACGTAGCAGGTGTTACAGGATTTATCCCGCGGGCTAGAGCGGTGCGGAAGGATCACCGTTGGTCGCCGGAGGCGCGGGTTCGTTCACCGCTGGCGTGGTCGGCTCCGCAGTCACCGGCGCAACCTGTTCGGCGGTGATGGGCGCAGCCTCGGCAGGCGGCGCCACTGGCTGCGAGCCCTGGCTGTCGTCCAGCACCGGCGCAGCCTGGGTTTCGGCGGCCGGCGCCGCGACCGGAGCGGTTTCGACCGGCGCCGCAGCCGGCACCTCGGCCTGGGGCGCAGCCAGCGCCGCCGGTTCCGGCACGCCCAGCTCGGCAGCCGGCTTGGCCGGCACCGGCGCTTCAGGCGCAGCGGCCTGCTTCTTCGGTGCCGGCGGCAGGAAGCTTTCCACCAGGGCGAAATAACGCTCGTAGAACTGTGCCGAGGTCACCGTCTCGCTTGCCACCTTGACCATCGAGTCGTCGGTGGAGCCGATCGGCATCGACACCGAGCCCAGCACACCCACGCCAAGGCTTGCCGAGGTGTTGGACTTTTTCAGGGCATAGCGGTCCTGCAGGGCATTGGCGAACACGGTGGAGCGCCCGCCGCCGCCCATGTCGTCGGCGCAGACGACATTGAAGCTGATCTGCATATGGCTTTCGCCGGTCTGCTGGAAGCTCTTGTTGCCGTTGACCTGGCCCTTGTCGGCCGTGGTGATGATGTAGCCCTGGCTGAGCAGCGCACGCCGCGCGGCTTCGCAGGAGCCGGCCTCGCTGACCGGGAAGCTGCGCGAATAGGTGCCCGAATCGTCGAAGTTCTCGTGTTCGTACACGGCGGCCTTCTTCGAGCTACAACCGGCGACACCCGCCAGCACAAGGGCCAGCCCGAGCGCAGCGCAGATGGTTGACTTGGACATTGCACATCCTGGAGAGGAAAAACGAACGGCGCCTATTGTGCTACAGCTGGCCGGGCACTGAAACCGCCAGGGCGCGAATCGGCGACAGAATTCATCTCGCCGACACGCGGTCGCAGCGCCTCGCCGCGCTAAATTTCCGGCGCCCGGGCTCGTCCTCTCCCTGACGGCGCAGAGCCCGTTTGCCCGCATTCCGAGAGAACCGCATGACCCTCAAGACCGAAAGCCTGGCCCGGGAAACCCTGAGAATCCTCAAGCCCTACTGGTGGCTGGTGGTTCTGTCCACGGTGCTGGGGATCATCAGCGGTCTGAGTGTCACCGGCCTGCTCGCCACCATCAACCGCGCCATGACCCAGGACGGCGGGCCCGGCCTCGATGTCGCGCTGCTGTTCGCCGGCCTCTGCGTGCTGACCCTGGCCTGCTCCACCGGTTCCAGCCTGCTGAGCAACCGGGTCGGCCAGCGCGTGGTGGCCAACCTGCGCCGCGAACTGGCGGCAAAGATCCTCGTCGCGCCCATCGAGCAACTGGAGCGCTACCGCTCGCACCGGCTGATCCCGGTGCTGCTCAACGACGTCACCACCCTGAGCAACTTCGCCCTGTCGGTGGCGCCCATGGTCATCGCCTTCACCGTGACCCTCGGCTGCCTCAGCTACCTGGCCTTGCTCTCCTGGCAGATCCTGGCCCTGACCCTGCTCACCGTGATCACCGGCACCGGCGCCCAGTACCTGGCGCACCAGGCCGGGATGCGCAGCATCCTCCGCGCCCGGGACGGCGAGGACGAGCTGCAGAAGCATTACCAGGCAATCTCCGCCGGAGCGAAGGAGCTGCGCATCCACCGCCGCCGACGCCAGCACCTGCTGGACGAGCGCATCCACGGCACCACCGAGCGCATCTGCACCTCGAACATCCGCGCGGCGAACATCTTCGTCAGCGCCGAGACCTTCGGCTCCATGCTGTTCTTCGCCGTGATCGGCATCGCCATCGCCTTCCAGGCGCTATGGCCGGCCACCGACAAAAGCGTGCTGGGCGGCTTCGTGCTGGTGATGCTGTATATGAAGGGCCCGCTGGAGCGCCTGATCACCGCCCTGCCGATCATCTCCCGGGCGAAGATCGCCCTGCGCCGGATCGCCGAGCTGTCGTGGCAGTTTTCCTCGCCGGAGCCGCACCTGCTGGTCAACGACCGACCGTCGAGCCTGGGCGCCATGCAAACCCTGGAACTGCGCCAGCTTCGCTACGATTACCCGCCGGTGGACGGCGTCGACTCCTTCCACCTGGGCCCGGTCAACCTGAGCATCAAGCAGGGCGAGATCGTGTTCATCGTCGGCGAAAACGGCGGCGGCAAGACCACCCTGATCAAGCTGCTGCTGGGCCTGTACCCGGCGCAACAGGGCGAGATCCTGTTCAACGGCCAGGCGCTGGCCGCCGAGCAGCTGGACGACTATCGCCAACTGTTCACCACCATCTTCGCCGACTACTACCTGTTCGATGACCCGCTGCCAGGCGATGCACCGGTGAGCGCCGATGCGCTGAAATACCTGGAACGCCTGGACATCGCGCACAAGGTCGGCATCCGCGACGGCGCCTTCACCACCACCGACCTCTCCACCGGCCAGCGCAAGCGCCTGGCGCTGATCAGTGCCTGGCTCGACGAGCGCCAGTTGCTGGTGTTCGACGAATGGGCCGCCGACCAGGACCCGGCCTTCCGCCGGGTGTTCTACACCGAGCTGCTGCCGGAACTGAAGCAACAGGGCAAGACCATCATCGTGATCTCCCATGATGACCGCTACTTCCCGGTGGCTGATCAACTGGTGCGCATGCAGGGTGGGCGGATCACCGTGGAGCAGGTTCAGGACAGCGCCATTCCTGCCTGAGTTTCTCTGATTCGACGCGGACCCTGTGGGAGCGGGTTCACCCGCGATTACTCTGGTGAATTCACTACCGCAATCGCGGGTGAACCCGCTCCCACAGGGTCCGTGGTGCCTGCCCGATAACACACCATTCGTCGCCCAAATCCCCCCCTCACCCGCCCTCGCCAGGCCCCGGCGGGCGAAAGTCTTTGCGCGGGACAATATGAAAATGTTTAGAAATGGATATCATTAACGTCGCGTGATAAGCCATCACCCTGACATCAACTGATTTCCAGATCCCGCCCAATGCACAGACTGCAACGACGCTGTTCGCTTCGCCTCGCGTGGCTGATGAAGCAGTGGCTACGCCGCTTGCCCGCGCCCCTGGCGAGCACCGCGCTGCTGGCATTCGGCAGCCAGGTGCAGGCCCAGGACGTCAGCTTCGACATCCCGGCGCAACCGCTCTGGAGTGCACTTCAGGAATGGGGCCGGCAAAGCGACCTGCAGGTTCTGGTCAATCCCGAGGCCATCCAGGGCAAGACCAGCACCCAGGTGCGCGGCCGCTACCCGCCGGAGCAGGCGGCGCGGATCCTTCTGCGCAACAGCGGACTCGACTTCAGCCTGGCAGGCGATACCCTGACCCTGACGATGCGCCCTGCCACGGCAACCCTGGACATCAACCCGACCTCGATCAGCGCCGAGCCCGTCGAGCCGACCACCGAGGGCACCGGCTCCTACACCACGCCATCGTTGACCATCGGCAAGGCCGCCGAGTCGCTGCGCCGTACGCCGCAGTCGGTCACGGTGATGACCCGCCAGGTGATGGACGACCGCAACCTCACCAGCCTCGACCAGGTGCTGGCGCAGACCCCGGGCATGACCTTCGGCCAGCGCAACTACGGCTCGCACCTGTACCAGTCGCGCGGCTTCGTGGTGAACGACGAAAGCTACATGATGGATGGCATCCCCGGGCAGGCCTACAACCCCACCGCCTGGCTGCCCACCGACATGGCCATCTACGACCGCGTCGAAGTGCTGCGCGGCGCTGCCGGGCTGCTGATCGGCGCGGGCAGCCCGGGCGGCGCGGTCAACCTGGTGCGCAAGCACGCCACTGCCGAACCGCGCCTGAGCCTGACCGCCCGCGCCGGCTCCTGGGACAGCTACCGTCTCGACCTCGATGCCGGTGGCAAGCTCAACGACCAGGGCACCGTGCGCGGACGCTTCATCACCGCCTATGAGGACGACGGCTCCTACCTGGACCAGAAACACACCAGCGCGCCGCTGTTGTACGGCATCGTCGATATCGACCTCGACGACGACACGGTACTGACCAGCAGCCTGCGCCATCAGTCGAGCACGGTCCGCGGCTATTCGATCTTCGGCCTGCCGCGGCATACCGATGGCAGCGCCCTGGACGTACCGCGCTCCACCGCCCTGGTGCAGGACTGGAATCGGCACCAGCCACGGATCACCGAGGTGTTCAACGAAATCACCCACCGTTTCAACGAAGACTGGACCGGCAAGCTGTCGCTGATCCATTCCGAGGGTGGCTTCCACCAGTCGATCGCCTACGCACGCGGCGCCGTGGATCCGACAAGCGGGACCGGCGCGCAGTTTCGCGGCGTCGAGTTCCGCCACACCGACATCGACGGGACCGGGGTGGACAGCGTGCTCGACGGGCATTTCGAGCTGTTCGGCCAGGCGCACCAGATCACCAGCGGGATCAACTGGTCGCGCCAGGCGATACTGGAAAAGCGCGCGCCGGTGGCGTTGAGAATCCCCATCGACCTGGACGACGTCGATCATCACGCCTTCCCAAAACCGCCACGGCCGGCCTGGTCGTCGATCAACAAGGTGATCGACGAGCGCTACGGGATGTTCGCCAAGGCCAACCTGCACCTGTCCGATCCCCTGGCGCTGATCCTCGGCGCGCGGCTCAGCTGGTACACCTACGACTTCGACTACCGCATCGGCGGCGGCGACTTCACCGACCACCAGCAGGGCCGTGTCACCCCGTTCGCCGGGTTGATCTACGACCTCGACGATGACTGGTCCTGGTACGCCAGCTACACCGATATTTTCCAGCCGCAAAGCATCTACCGCTCGGTGGATGGCTCGACCCTCGACCCGGCCATCGGCGCCAGCTACGAAACCGGGCTCAAGGGCGAACTGCTGGACAAGCGCCTGAATGTCTCGGCGGCGCTGTTCTACATCCGCCAGAAGGGGGTCTACGCCATCGACCCCGCCAGCGAGGGCAAATGCCTGACCAACGATGTCGCCGGCACCTGCTACATCAACGGCACGGTCCAGCGCAGCCGCGGCGTCGAGCTGCAGGCCAGTGGCGAAGCCCTGCCCGGCTTGCAGTTGCTGGCCGGCTACACCTTCAACCTGACCCGCAGCAGCGCCGGCGGACCGGTGTCGCCGGAAACCCCCAGGCACCTGCTGCGTGCCAGTGCCAGCTACACCCCGCCCGGCGCCTGGCACCGCCTGAGCCTGGGTGCGGGCGTCTCGGCCCAGTCCGGCTACCGCAGCGATGGCGGCCAGGGCATTGACTACGGCGCGCCCGGCCATGCGGTGTGGGATGCGCGCATCGCCTGGAGACTCGATGACCACTGGACCCTCGGCCTCAACGCCGACAACCTGTTCGACCGCACCTACTACACCGCCGCAGCCGCCCTGGACCGCGGCACCCTCTACGGCGACCCGCGCAGCTACGTGCTGAGCCTGCGCGGCGATTTCTGATTTTCAGACGCCCCCTGTCGCCACGAATCGACGGTATCAAGGCGCCATAAATCCGACGATCTGCGCCCAAAAACCGCCATTGCGCAGCAAACAACGGAAAGTGAAATTTCCGTTAAATCCTCGCACCTGCAACTCGTTCTCTATAACGACAAAACGCGCTCCGCCAGGAAAGACCCGGCCTTGCCACGACGCCGGCGCAGAAGCGAGCCGTTGACTCAGCAACGCCAACACTCACGACACAACCCTTAGAACGAGTCTTCTGCACATGCACACACCGTCCCGACTTACGCCCTTGAGCAAGGCCTTGCTGCTGCGCCAGGCCGCCTTCGGCCTGGCCTTGACCCTGCCCTTCGCTGCCCAGGCCTATGCCCAGGAAGCCGAGGCCGAGACCGAGGCCCAGGCCGCCAACGGCGCCCCGGCGACGCTGAACCTGGCACCGACCAACATCAACTCGCAGGTGCTGGGCACTACCACCGAGAACACCGGTTCCTATACCACCGGGGCGGTGACCATCGGCAAGGCGGCGCAGTCGTTGCGTGAAACCCCGCAGTCGGTGACGGTGATGACGCGGCAATTGATGGACGACAAGAACCTCACCAGCCTTGACCAGGTGCTGTCCAAGACCCCCGGCCTGTCCTTCAGCCAGCGCAACTTCGGCTCCCACGTCTACCAGTCGCGCGGCTTCGTGCTGAGCGAAGACAGCTACATGATCGACGGCATCCCCGGCCAGGCCTACAACATGAGCGGCTGGATGGCTCCGGACATGGCCATCTACGACCGCGTCGAAGTCCTGCGTGGCGCCTCCGGCCTGCTGGTCGGCGCCGGCAACCCGGGCGGAGCGGTGAACCTGGTACGCAAGCGCGCCACCTCGGAGCCGCAGTTCTCCATCACTACCCGCGCCGGCTCCTATGACAACTACCGCGTCGACCTGGATGGCAGCGGCCGCCTGAATGACCAAGGCACCCTGCGCGGGCGCTTCGTCACCGCCTATGAAGACAAGGGGTCCTGGCTGGACGAATACAGCGCCAAAACGCCGCTGCTGTACGGCGTCCTCGAAGCTGACCTGGCCGATGACACCACCCTGACCATGAGCCTGCGCCGCCAGGAAAAACGCATCGACGGCTATTCGATCTGGGCGCTGCCGCGCTACTCCAACGGCCAGTCCCTGGATATCTCCCGCTCCACCGCCCTGGTGCAGGACTGGAACCACCTGAACACCAACATGACCGAGGCGTTCCTGGAGCTGAACCACCGCTTCAACGACAACTGGAGCAACAAGACCTCGTTCACCTGGTCCAAGGCCGACCTGGACATGGTCGCCGCCTACGGTAACGGTGCGATCAACCCGGTCACCCAACGCGGTTCGGTGTTCCAGAACGTCGAGTTCCGCCATACCAACGTCGAAAGCGTGGGTATCGATAGCTTCATGGACGGTCATTTCGAGGCCTTCGGCCAGTCCCACCAGGTTACCCTGGGCGCGAACTGGTCGCGCCAGGACGTGACCGAGCGCCGCGCGCCCTATCGGCGTGCAACGCCGATCCCGATCAATATCTTCGACGTCGATCACCACGCCTTCGCCAAGCCGCAGCGTCCGGCCTGGTCGCTGGTATCCGAGTATGTCGACGAACGCTCCGGCATCTATGCCAACACCCGCCTGCACCTGACCGAGCCGCTGAGCCTGGTCCTGGGTACCCGGGTCAGTTGGTACAAGTACGACTACGACCAGAAACTCGGTGCCGGCAACGACTACCTGACCCAGCAGAACCGCGAGGTCACCCCATTCGCCGGGCTGATCTACGACTTCAGCGAACACTGGTCGTGGTACGCCAGCTACGCCGACATCTTCAAGCCGCAGAACGACCGGACCTGGGACGGCTCGCCGCTCGACCCGGCCATCGGCACCAACTATGAAACCGGGATCAAGGGCGAGTTGTTCGACAAGCGCCTGAACCTGTCGGCGGCGGTCTTCTACATCAAGCAGGAAGACCTCGCCATCAACGACCCTGACGAAACCCACCTGTGCCCGAGCAACCCGAGCATGACCTGCCAGATCAACGGCCTGGTCCAGCGCAGCAAGGGCATCGACCTGGAAGCCAGCGGCGAAGTGCTGCCGGGCCTGGAAGTCCTCGCCGGTTATACCTACAACCGCATCGTCAGCCCGCAAAGCAACGCGCTGACCACCGACACGCCGAAGCACCTGGCACGCATCAGCACCAGCTACACCCCGCAGGACGGCGAATGGAACCGCCTGACCGTGGGCGCCGGCGTCTCCGCGCAGTCGCGCTACGAGAACAAGCTCGCCGGTGGCTATGACTACGGCTCCCCAGGCCGCGCCATCTGGGATGCCCGTATCGGCTGGAAGATCGACGAGCACTGGAAGGTCAACCTGACCGGGGAAAACCTCTTCGACCGCAAGTACTGGTCCACCGCCTCGGGCCTCAACCGCGGCAACGTCTGGGGTGATCCACGCACCTTCATGCTGAGCCTGCGCGGCGACTTCTGATCGTTCGACAGCGGGAAAAACAAAAGGCCAGTCGGATTAACCCGGCTGGCCTTCTTTAATACCCTCTCGAAGAGCACCGCGTACCCTGTGGGAGCGGGTTCACCCGCGATTGCTATGGTGAATTCACTACAGCAATCGCGGCGGTTCGGCGTTCCGATGAACCCGCTCCCACAGGGGCCGCGTCGTCCTTAAGGTTTACTCCATGTCTTCCAGTTCGAGCTGGATGCTATCGAGCAACTCCGGCGCCAGCACCACATCATCATGCTTCACCCCCGCCAGCGTTTCCGACCACAGCTCCTCCAGCCCGCAACCCGCCTTCAACAACGCTTCGGCAGCGGCCACCTGCTCATCGCTTCGGCTGGCACCCGCCCACCAGCAATGCGGTTTCACCCGCAGCGGCTTGAGCGCGAACGCCCGCCCCAGCGCCATGTTCGCGCTGAGCAACTCGTACCCGCTGGCAATTTCCGCCTGCACGCCGATGTCGCGGTGAATCGCCCGCAGGGCCTCGATGTCCGTGCCGCTGATTGCAGCCACCTCGACCATTACCCAGTCCGCCGCCTGCTTCGGATCCTCGAACCGGGCAGTTCCTTCCTCGATCAGGTCCAGCAGCACCGCCTCGCCGATCCCCGGCGCGAACGCCAGCAGGCTTTTCACCAGGCCGTCCCATGGCCCGGCCTCGGGTTCCTCGCCGGCATCATTGGCCAGGGCCTGCTCGCCCTGGGGCAGATGGGTATCCACCAATCCGAGGAAGGCTACGGTCTCGCCTGCCGACTCCAGCGCATGTGCTACCTCGATGGCCAGCGCCCCACCCAGGGACCAGCCCAGCAGGTTGTAGGGCCCGTGCGGGCGCACCGTGCGGATCTGCTCGACGTAGTAGCCGACCATGGCGTCCCACGAGGTTTCCTTCCAGCCCGGCACCACATAGCTTTTGTTGACCACCCCGAGCACGCTGCGCTGCGGGCCCAGGTGCCCGGCCAGCGGATAGTAGGCGTAGGTACCGCCGCCTCCGGGCGGCAGGCAGAACAACGGGGCCTTGTCGCTGGCGCTGATGTTCATGCTGATCACCGGGTTGTTCACCCGGCGCTCGCCTGCGGCGATGAAGTCGGCCAGGTCCTCGAAGGTTTCCAGCAACAGGAAGTCATGCAGGCTGAGACTGGTGTCGAAGGCTTCACGCAAGCGGCTGACCAGGGTGATCACCAGCAACGAATGACCGCCGAGGGCAAAGAAGTTGTCCTTGAGCCCTACCCGCTCGACCTTGAGCACCTCCGTCCAGATTCGTGCCAGTTGCCGCTCGCGCTCGTTGCGCGGCGGCTGGTATTCGCCCAACGCCAGGCTGGCATCGGGCTTGGGCAGGGCCTTGCGGTCGAGCTTGCCGTTGGGGGTCTGGGGCATTCTGTCCAGCCAGGTGAAGTGGCTGGGCACCATGTAGTCCGGCAACCCGGCTTTCAGGTGCGCCTTGAGAGCGCTGCGCAGTTCCGGGGTGTCCTGCTCCGCGACCAGGTAGGCCGCCAGTTGGTTATCGATAGCGATCACCACGGCTTCACGCACCGCCGGGTGCTCCAGCAAACGCGCTTCGATTTCGCCCAGTTCGATGCGGAAACCTCGGATCTTCACCTGATGATCCAGGCGACCCACGTATTCGATTACCCCGTCGGCACGGTAGCGGGCCACGTCACCGGTGCGGTACAGACGGCCGCCCGTGCTGGAAAACGGATCCGGCACGAAGCGCTCGGCGGTCAAGGCCGGACGCTGGTGGTAACCACGGGCCAGGCCGTCGCCGCCGATCAGCAGTTCACCGCGGGCGCCGACCGGCAGTACGTCGAGGTCGTCGCTGACGATATGCAGCGTGGTATTGGCCAGTGGCTTGCCCAGCCAGACATCGTCGGCGCGGGTCAGGTAATGCCGGGCCGACCAGATGGTGGTCTCGGTCGGGCCGTAGACGTTCCACACATGCCCGGCCTGGTCGATCAGGCGCTGGGCCAGTTCGGCATTCAGGGCTTCGCCGCCGCAGAGGATGGTCTTGCCACTCAAGGCGCCAGCCGGTGCCGCATCGAGGATCATCCGCCAACTGGACGGCGTGGCCTGGATCACGCTGGCCTGCTGTTCGGCGATCACCTGCAACAGGGCCTGCGGGTCCTTGTTCTGGTGGGGCTTGAGCAAGACCACCGCGGCACCACGAATCAGCGGCAGGTACAGTTCCAGGCCGGCGATATCGAAGGACAGCGAGGTCAGCGACAGTACCCGGTCAGCCGCCGTCAGCCCCGGCTTGTCGGCCATGCTGAAGAGGAAGTTGACCAGGGCCTGGTGGTGGATGGTCACGCCCTTCGGCAGGCCGGTGGAACCGGAGGTGTAGATCACGTAGGCAAGGTTTTCCGGGCCGGCGCTGGCTGGCAAGTCATGCGTGGCGTAGCCGTCCAGCCAGTTGCCGTGCTGGTCCACGCACAGGGTCTGCACGCCTTCAGGAATGCTCAGTTGTCCAATCAGCGAAGACTGGCTCAACAGCAGCTTCAAGCCGCTGTCCTGCATCATGTAGCTCAGCCGATCCGCCGGGAAATCCGGATCCAGCGGCACATAGGCGCCACCGGCCTTGAGGATCGCCAGCAGGCTGACGACCATCTGCGGACCACGCTCCAGCGCCACGCCCACCAGCACATCCGGACCAACGCCCAGTTCACGCAGCTTGTGCGCCAGCCGGTTGGAGCGGGTATTCAGTTGCGCGTAGCTCAGCGACACGTCAGCAGACACCAGCGCGACCGCCTCCGGGGTCGCCCGTACCTGCGCTTCGATCAACGCCGGCAGGCATTGCCCGCGTGGGTAATCAAGCTGGCTCTGGTTCCAGCCCTCGAGAATCTGCTGGCGCTCCTGCGCATCCAGCAGCGGCAATTCGGCCACCCGCTGCCCGACATCCTGGCAGATACCTTCCAGCAGGTTGCGCCAATGTCGGGCAAAACGCTCGGCGCTTGCCGAATCGAACAACGCCGTGGCATAGGTCAGTGCCGCGCCCACGCCGCTGTCGCGCTCCAGGGTTTCCAGGGTCAGGTCGAACTGCGCGGTGTGCTGGCCCGATTGCAGTTTTTCCACGCTCAATCCCGGCAGTTGCCGGGCCTGAGTCGCCGATTGGGTCTGGTGGTTGAACATCACCTGGAACAGCGGGCTGCGCCCCAGGTCGCGCTCCGGTTGCAGGGCCTGCACCAGTTGCTCGAACGGCAGGTCCTGATGGGCCTGGGCCTGCACGGCGGTGTGCTTGATCTGTTGCAGCAACTGCCCGAAGGTGGTGTCCGCCGCGAATTCGGCCTTGAGCACCTGGGTATTGACGAAGAACCCGATCAGCCCCTCGGTCTCGGCCCGATTGCGGTTGGCGGTGGGCACGCCGACACGGATATCGGCTTGCCCCGAATAGCGATGCAGCAAGGTCTGGAACGACGCCAGCAGGAGCATGAACAGGGTCACGCCCTGCTGCCGCGCCAGCGCCTTGAGCTTTTGCGCCAGTGCTGGCGGCAGGTCGATATCCAGGCGTGCGCCGGCATGGCTCTGCACCAAGGGCCGCGGCCGGTCCGTAGGCAGTTCCAGTACCGGCTGCTCGCCACCCAGCTGCGCAGTCCAGTAACCCAGTTGGCGTTCCTGTTCCCCGGCCTCCATCCAGTTGCGCTGCCAGATGGCATAGTCGGCGTACTGGATCGGCAAGGCCGGCAGGTGCACCGCTTGTCCACGACGGTGGCCGTCGTAGAGGCGCACCAGCTCGTCGATCATGATCGGCATCGACCAGCCATCGGAAACGATATGGTGCTGAACCACGGTCAGCACATGCTCCTCGGCGCCCACCCGCAGCAGGCGGACGCGCAACAGCGGCCCTGCCTGCAGGTCGAACGGCGCGCTCAGTTCCGCGGCGACCCGGGCGTGCAGATCCGCCGCGTCGACATCGTCCACCGGCAGATGGAACGGCACCGGCTCATGCACCACCTGCACCGCCTGCTCGCCGTCCTGGCGGAAGGTGGTGCGCAGGGTTTCGTGGCGGGCGACCAGGCCCTCGAACGCGGCCTCCAGGGCAGCGACATCGAGCATCCCGGTCAGGCGCAGGGCCACCGGAATGTTGTAGGCACTGCTGCCAGGCTCCAGTTGCCAGAGGAACCACTGGCGCTGCTGGGCGTAGGACAGCAGCGCGCAGGCCTCGGGTTCGCGCCTGAAGATCGGCGTGACGCCGTACAGATTCACCCCCTGGCGCTTGAGCAAGGCAGCCAGCGCCTTGCGTTCACGGGCAGACAGGGATTTCACGGAGTCAAGCAGCTCTTGCACGTTGGGATCTCCAGTCAGGCGAGCAGGTTGTCGATTTCCTCTGCACTAAGACGTTTGAGGGCCTCCAGCGATTTAGTCAGTTCGTCCTGGGCATGATCGACCTGCCCCTGTTTCGCCGCGACCACGGCGCACAGGTCCTGCAGGGTGCTCTTCTCGAACAGCTCGCGCAGGGCGATTTCGCAGTGCAACTGCTCGCGGATGCGCACCAGCATCTGCACCGCCAGCAGCGAATGGCCGCCCAGTTCGAAGAAGTTGTCGGTCAGGCCGACCCTTTCGACCTGCAGGACTTCAGCCCAGATGGATGCAAGCTGATGCTCCAGTTCGCTGACCGGGGCCACATACGCGCCTTGCAGATTGGCCGCATCGGGTTTCGGTAGAGCCTTGCGGTCCAGCTTGCCGTTGGCGGTCAGCGGGAAGGCGTCCAGCAGGACCAGATGGGTCGGGACCATGTAGTCCGGCAGGTTGGCTTTCAGGTGAGCCTTCAGGGTTTTGCGCAGGTCGGCCTGACCCGGGTTGGCCGGGATCAGGTAGGCCGCGAGTTGCTGGCCTGCCGGGCCATCGACCGCCAGCACTACCACCTCGCGTACGCCTTCATGCTCTTGCAGCCGCGCTTCGATCTCACCCAGCTCGATACGGAAGCCGCGGATCTTCACCTGGTGGTCGATGCGGCCGGCGTACTCGATCACGCCTGCTTCGCGGAAGCGGGCAAGGTCACCGGTGCGGTACAGGCGGCTGCCGTCTTTCGCGAACGGGTTGGGCACGAAGCGTTCGGCGGTCAGGGCGGCACGGTTGTGGTAGCCGCGAGCGAGGCCGGCATGGCCGACATGCAGCTCGCCGCAGACGCCGGCTGCCACCGGGTTGAAGTCGGTGTCCAGCACGTACATCGACAGGTCCGGGATCGCTTCACCGATCGGGCTGACTTCGGTCTGTACCAGGTCTGCCTTGGTGATCGGACGATAAGTCACATGCACCGTGGTTTCGGTGATGCCGTACATGTTGATCAAACGCGGCTGCTGGTCACCAAAGCGGTCGAACCAAGGTTGCAGGCTGCCTACGTCCAGCGCTTCGCCACCGAACACTACGTAGCGCAGGCTCAATGGCTCGGTTGCAACGCGGACCAGTTGCTTGAAGGCCGACGGGGTCTGGTTGAGCACCGTGACCTTTTCATCCACCAGCAACTGGTTGAAGTCTTCCGGCGAACGGGTGACCTCACGCGGTACCACCACCAGACGCCCACCGTGCATCAGGGCGCCGAAGATCTCCCACACGGAGAAGTCGAAAGCGTAGGAATGGAACAGCGTCCACACGTCTTTCTCGTCAAAGCCGAACCAGTCCTCGGTCGCTTCGAACAGACGCAGGACATTCTGGTGCGGCAGCAGCGCGCCCTTCGGCTTGCCGGTGGAACCGGAGGTGTAGATCACGTAGGCCAGGTTATCCGGCGAGGTCAGGTTGACCGGGTTCTGGTCGCTATAACCCTCGAAAGAGCCCAGCAGATCAGCTTGGGTCAGCAGCAGCTTGATGCCGCTGTCTACCGTCATGTAGTCGAGACGGTCCTGTGGATAATCCGGATCCAGCGGCACGTAGGCGCCACCGGCCTTGAGAATGCCGAGGATACCGACCAGCATTTCCAGGCTGCGCTCGACCGAAAGACCAACCAGCACATCTGGCCCGACGCCCTGCTCGCGCAGCTTGTGCGCCAGCTGGTTCGCCCGGCTGTTCAGCTGTGCATAAGTCAGCGCTTGAACGCCAAAACTCACGGCCACCGCTTCCGGTACCCGCGCTGCCTGGGCCTCGATGCGCTGGTGAATGCACTGCTCGCTCGGGAAGGCCGCCACTTCCTGGCCCGCCACCGAAGGCAGAGCCAGTTCACCCAGCGCCGCCTGCGGATCCACCACCAGCGCGCGCAGCAGATGGTCGAAATGCTCCACCAGCCGCGCCATGGCGTCCTCACTGAAACGCTGGCGATCGAAGTTGAAGCGCACACCCAGCGCATCGCCGGCCGAGACGATCAGGGTCAGCGGATAGTGGGTCTGCTCCAGGTTGATCACGCTGCCGAACTTCAGGTCGTCCGGCGCCGCCTGTTGCAGCGCCTCGGACACCGGATAGTTCTCGAACACCAGGATAGTGTCGAAGAGGGCCTCGCCGCCCTGCCCGGCCCAGCGCTGGATGTCATAGAGCGGCGTGTGCTCGTGCTCGCGCAAGGCCAGGTTGAGGGTCTGCACCTGCTGCACGAAGTCCGCCACGCGCTGCTCCGGGCGCGGGCTGCCGACCACCGGCAGGGTGTTGATGAACAGGCCGAGTTGTTCCTCGATCCCCGCCAGTTCCGCCGGACGCCCGGATACCGTGGCGCCGAAGGTCACGCTGGACTGCCCGGTATAGCGTTGCAGCAGCAACAGCCACGCGGCCTGGACCAGGGTGTTGAGGGTGACCCGCTGTTCGCGGGCGAACTCGTTGAGCTTGCGGGTTTCGGCCTGGTCCAGCGCGTAGTGCCGGTCGGTATAGCCCTGGGCCGTGGTGGTCGACCTGAGTACCTGGACCAACCGGGTCGGCTCGTCCAGCACCGCCAGTTGCCCGCTCCAGAAACGCTGGCTGAGCGCCGCATCCTGGCGTTGCAGCCACTCGATATAGTCGCGATAGCGCGCGCCGCTCTGCGCCGGCACTTCACCGTGGTAACGCTGCAACACCTCGCCGAGCAGGCGCGAGTTGCTCCAGCCGTCCATCAGGATGTGGTGGCTGGTGTAGACCAGGTGATGGCTGTCTTCGCCGGTGCGCAGCAGGGTCAGGCGCAGCAGGGCTTCCTGCTCCAGGTCGAAGCCGCGCTGGCGGTCGCCATCGGCCCAGGCCTTGATCGCCGCCTCGGAATGGTCACGCCCGCGCCAGTCCTGTTCGGCAAAGGTCGCAACGACCTGGCGACGGATCACTTGCAACGGCTGCTGCATATCGCTGATAAAGCTGGCGCGCAGCACTTCGTGCTGGTCGATCAGCGCCTGCCAGGCTGCCTTGAAGCGCGGCACATCGAGGCCACGGACATCGACGCGCAACTGGTTGATGTAGTTGCCCGCCTCCTTTTCATAGAGGCTGTGGAACAGCATGCCCTGCTGCATCGGCGACAGCGGATAGACATCGGCGATCTCGGCGATGGCGATCGGCAGGCGGTCGATCTGCGCCTGCTCCAGCCGCGCCAGCGGGAAGTCCGACGGCGTGGCCCCGGCCACTCCGGCGCCCAGGCAATGGGCGGTCAGTTGGCGCAGTTCCTCGCCATAACGCTTGGCCAGGTCCTGCATCAGCGCCGGCTCGAAGGCTTCGGTGCTGAAACGCCAGTTCAGCTCCAGCTCGCCGCCATAGACCTGGCCGCTGATGCTGAGCAGGCTGTCCAGCGGCGCCTCGGCGCTGTGCATGTCGCCACGGCTTTCGCCGGCGGGGACGAACAGGGCGTCCTCGGCAGCAAAGCTGCCGTCGAACTGGCCCAGGTAGTTGAACACGATATTGCCCTTGGCCAGGGCCGCCAGGCTGCGGCGGGCCTCGTCGCTGCCGAGGTAGCGCAGCACGCCGTAGCCGATGCCCTTGTTGGGGATCGCGCGCAGTTGTTCCTTGATGGTCTTCAGCGAGCCGGCCAGATCCGCCTGGGGGCTGAGCTTCACCGGGTAGATGCTGGTGAACCAGCCGAGGGTCCGGGTGATGTCCAGTTCGTCGAACAGGTCCTCGCGGCCATGGCCCTCCAGCTTGATCAGCGCCGAGTCCTGCCCGGTCCACTGGCAGATGACCCGGGCCAGGGCGGTCAGCAGCAGGTCGTTGATCTGCGTGCGGTAGGCCGCCGGGGCGTCCTGCAGCAACTGGCGGGTGGTGTCGCGGTCGAGACGGGTGGACACGCTGGTGATCTGGCGGCTGGTCAGCGGGCCGCGAGCATGATGCGGCAACGCATCGCTGACGCCCTCCAGTTGCGCCTGCCAGTAACCCAGCTCCTGCTCCAGCGCCGGGCTGCGGGCATAGTCGCGCAGGCGCTCGCCCCAGTGCTTGAAGGCACTGGTCTTGCGCGGCAGGGTCACGGGCTTGCCATCGACCAGAGCGCTGTACGCCTGTTGCAAGTCCTCCAGGAGGATGCGCCAGGACACGCCGTCCACCACCAGGTGGTGGATCACCAGCAGCAGGCGCTGCGAGCCGTCCGGCAGGTCGGCCAGCAAGGCGCGCAGCAGATGGCCCTGTTGCAGGTCGAGGCTGCGCTGGGCCTGTTGCACCAAAGGCTCCAACTCGTCGGCGCGGTTCAGCCGGCGCTGCCAGAGCAGCGCGGCATCGTGACGGGCAGCGTGGCGGGCCTGCCAGACGCCGTTGTCATCGCTGAAGGCCAGGCGCAGCGCATCGTGCTGCACCAGCAGCGCGCGCAGGGCGTGTTCCAGTGCATTGGCATCAAGCGCGCGGGACGGCTGCAACAGCACCGCCTGATTGAAGTGATGGCGCTGCGGCATGTCGCCGTCGAAGAACCAGTGCTGCACCGGCGTCAGTGGGGCGATGCCCTCGACCGCGCCCTGCTCGATGCTGGTGGCTTCGGCCAGCCGCGCCACCGCCGCCAGGCTCTGCACGGTCTGGCGCTGGAACAGGTCCTTCGGGGTGAAGAAGATTCCGGCATGACGGGCGCGGCTGACCACCTGGATGGAGATGATCGAATCGCCGCCCAGCTCGAAGAAGTTGTCGCTCAGGCCGACCTTTTCCACCTTGAGCACATCGGCCCAGATCGCCGCCAGTTGCTGTTCCAGGGCACTCTGCGGCGCCGCGTAGGCGGCTTGCAGGTTGGCCGCATCGGGCTTGGGCAGGGCCTTGCGGTCCAGTTTGCCGTTGGCGGTCAGCGGGAAGGATTCCAGCTGGATCAGGTGGGTCGGGACCATGTAGTCCGGCAGGTTGGCTTTCAGATGGGTTTTCAGGGTCTCGCGCAGGTCGGCCTGATCCGGATTGGCCGGGATCAGGTAGGCCGCCAGTTGCTGGCCTGCCGGGCCATCGACCGCCAGCACTACCACCTCGCGTACGCCTTCATGCTCCTGCAGCCGCGCTTCGATCTCACCCAGCTCGATACGGAAGCCGCGGATCTTCACCTGATGGTCGATACGGCCGACATATTCGATCACGCCTGCTTCGCGGAAGCGGGCAAGGTCACCGGTGCGGTACAGGCGGCTGCCGTCTTTCGCGAACGGGTTGGGCACGAAGCGCTCGGCGGTCAGGGCGGCGCGGTTGTGGTAGCCGCGAGCGAGGCCGGCATGACCGACATGCAGCTCGCCGCAGACGCCGGTTGCTACCGGGTTGAAGTCGGTGTCCAGCACGTACATCGACAGGTCCGGGATCGCTTCACCGATCGGGCTGACTTCGGCCTGCACCAGGTCCACCCTGGTAATCGGTCGATAGGTCACGTGCACCGTGGTTTCGGTGATGCCGTACATGTTGATCAAACGCGGCTGCTGGTCACCGAAACGGTCGAACCAAGGTTGCAGGCTGCCCACGTCCAACGCTTCGCCGCCAAACACTACGTAGCGCAGGCTCAATGGCTCGGTTGCAACGCGGACCAGTTGCTTGAAGGCCGAAGGCGTCTGGTTCAGTACCGTGACCTTTTCGTCCACCAGCAACCGGCTGAAGTCCTCCGGCGAACGGGTCACCTCACGCGGTACCACCACCAGACGGCCACCATGCATCAGCGCACCGAAGATCTCCCACACGGAGAAGTCGAAGGCGTACGAGTGGAACAGCGTCCACACGTCTTTCTCGTCGAAGCCGAACCAGTCCTCGGTCGCTTCGAACAAACGCAGGACGTTGTGATGCGGCAACAGCGCGCCCTTCGGCTTGCCGGTGGAACCGGAGGTGTAGATCACGTAGGCCAGGTTGTCCGGCGAGGTCAGGTTGACCGGGTTCTGCTCGCTGTAGCCCTCGAACGAACCCTGCAGATCCGCCTGGGTCAGCAACAGCTTGATACCGCTGTCTGCCTGCATGTAGTCGAGACGGTCCTGTGGATACTCAGGGTCCAGCGGCACATAGGCGCCACCAGCCTTGAGAATACCCAGTACGCCAACCAGCATTTCCAGGCTGCGTTCAACGGACAGGCCCACCAGCACATCCGGCCCCACGCCCTGCTCGCGCAGCTTGTGCGCCAGCTGGTTGGCCCGGCTGTTCAGTTGTGCATAAGTCAGCTGCTCACCGCCAAAACTCACGGCCACCGCTTCCGGCACCCGCGCCGCCTGGGCCTCGATGCGCTGGTGAATGCACTGCTCGCTCGGGAAGACAGCTACTTCCTGGTCCACCACCGAAGGCAGAGCCAGTTCGCCCAGCGCCGCCTGCGGATTGGCCACCAGCGCGCGCAGCAGATGGTCCAGATGCGCGGCCAGTTGCACCACCGCCGTATCGGCGAAGAAACGCCGGTCATGGCTCAGGCGCATGGACAGTGTGGTGCCGGCGTTGATTACCAGGGTCAACGGATAGTGGGACTGCTCGCGGTTGACCAGCGCACCGAATTCCAGCCCTTGCGGCGCGGTCTGTTGCAGCGCCTCGGACACCGGGTAGTTCTCGAACACCAGGATAGTGTCGAACAGCGCTTCGCCGCCCTGCCCGGCCCAGCGCTGGATCTCGTTGAGCGGCGTGTGTTCGTGCTCGCGCAGGGCGACGTTCAGCTCTTGCACCTGTTGCACGAACTGCGCCACCGACTGCTCGGAACGCGGGCTGCCCACCACCGGCAGGGTGTTGATGAACAGGCCGAGCTGTTCCTCGATGCCCGGCAGGTCCGCCGGACGCCCTGCCACGGTGGCGCCGAAGGTCACGCTGGACTGCCCGGTATAGCGTTGCAACAGCAACAGCCACGCGGCCTGGACCAGGGTGTTGAGGGTAACCCGCTGCTCGCGGGCGAACTCGCCGAGGCGCTGGGTCAGGGCCGCATCCAGTACGTGTGACTGCTCGCCGTAGCCCGTGCCGGCAACACCGGACCTGAACGCCTGGACCAGCCGGGTCGGTTCGTCCAGGTGTTGCAGGTGCTGCTTCCAGAACTGCTGGCTGGCGCTGCCGTCCTGGCGTTGCAGCCACTCGATGTAGTCGCGATAGCGCGCGCCCTGGCCGGCAATGTCCTTGCCGCTGTAGCGCTGCAGCACCTCGCCGAGCATGTGCGAGCTGCTCCAGCCATCCATCAGGATGTGATGGCAGGTGTAGACCAGTTGATAACGCTGCTCACCGATACGCGCCAGCGCCAGGCGCAGCAGCGGCCCGCGGCTCAGTTCGAAGCCAGCTTCGCGCTCGCCGGCCGCCCAGGCATCGAGCCAGGCTTGCTGGTCGGCCTGGCCACGGGCATCGACTTCGCTGAAGGGTACTTCGACCTGACGCAGCACCACCTGTAACGGCTGCTGCAGTTCGCTGACGAACACGCTGCGCAGCACATCGTGCTGGTCCACCACCGCCTGCCAGGCCGCCCGGAAACGGGCGACATCGAGGCCATTGACCTCGACCCGCAGCTGGTTGATGTAGTTGCCGGCCTCCTCCTCGTAGAGGGTGTGGAACAGCATGCCCTGCTGCATCGGCGCCAGCGGGTAGATGTCCTGGATAGTGCCGGCGGGCACCGGCAGGCCATCCAGTTCGGCCTGGGTCAGGCTCACCAGCGGGAAGTCCGACGGCGTGATGCCGGCCACTGCCGGCGTGGTGCAGTGCTCCACCAGCAGGCGCAGTTCGGCCGCGTAGTCATCCGCCAGGCGCTGCACGGTCTCGCGCTCGAACACCGCGCTGCTGAAGCTCCAGCCCAGGTCCAGCTCGCCGCCGTAGACCTGGCCGTTGATGCTCAGCAGCGCCGCCAGTGGCGCGGCGAAGTCCTGGCCGTCGCCGGCGCTTTCGCCGGACGGCGCGAACAGCGCGTCTTCGGCGGTGAAGCTGCCGTCGAACTGGCCCAGGTAGTTGAAGACGATAGTGCCCTGGGCCAGGGCGCCCAGGGCCTCGCGGGCAGCATCGTTGCCCAGGTGACGGAGCACGCCGTAGCCGATGCCTTTGTTGGGGATGGCACGCAGTTGTTCCTTGATCGCCTTGAGCGAAGCCTCCAGCGACGCCGCCGGGGTCAGGCGCACCGGGAACAGGGTGCTGAACCAGCCGACGGTACGGCTCAGGTCGATATCCTCGAACAGGTCCTCGCGGCCATGGCCTTCGAGGCGGATCAGCGCATGGGCCTGCCCGCTCCAGCGGCAGATGACCCGGGCCAGGGCGGTCAGCAGCAGGTCGTTGATCTGCGTGCGGTAGGCCGCCGGGGCGTCCTGCAGCAAGCGCCGGGTCAGGTCGGCATCCAGATGGGTGCTGACCGACACGGCATGGCGGCGCTCCTGGCTGCCGTCGGGATGGTCACACGGCAGCTCGTCACTGACCCCGCGCAACTGCGCCTGCCAGTACTCCAGTTCCTGCTCCAGCGCCGGACTTACCGCATAGTCGTGCAACTGGCCGGCCCAGGCTTTCAGCGAGCTGGTCTTGGCTGGCAACTCGATGGCCTTGCCCGCCATCAGGGCGGTGCAGGCCTGTTGCAGGTCTTCCAGCAGCACGCGCCAGGACACGCCATCCACCACCAGGTGATGAATCACCAGCAGCAGACGCTGTTCACCGTCGGCAAGGTTGATGAGCACGGCGCGCAGCAGCGGCCCATCGGCCAGGTTCAGGCTGCGCTGGGCCTCGTTGGCCAGCTCGCGCAGGTCGGCGCCCTCGGCCAGCTCACGGACCCACAGCACGCCAGCGCTGCTGGCCGGGGCGAAGCTGGCCTGCCAGCCGGCGGACTGCTGCCGGAAACTCAGGCGCAGGGCATCGTGCTGCTCGATCAGCGCATGCAGGGCCGGCTGCAAATGGGCGGCATCGAGACGCACGCTCGGTTTGAGCATCACCGCCTGGTTCCAGTGCTGGCGCTCGGGGATGGCGGTGGCGAAGAAGCGCGCCTGGATCGGCAGCAGCGGCAGGCGCCCGCTGATCTGTGCCGGGGCCGGGGCGGCAGCCTTCTTCTCGATCAGTCTGGCGACGGTGGCCAACTGGCCGATGGTCTGTTTCTCGAACAGCTGCTTGGGGCTCAGCTTGATGCCCTGGCGCTTGGCCCGGGCGATGATCTGCAGGCTGAGGATCGAGTCGCCACCCAGTTCGAAGAAGTTGTCGGTGCTGCCCACCTGCTCCAGCTTGAGCACGTCACACCAGATGGCCGCGAGCTTTTCCTCGATCTCGCCGCTGGGTGCCACGTAACGCTGCTTGACCGCGCCCGGCCTGGGCAGGGCACACTTGTCCAGCTTGCCGTTGGCGGTCAGCGGCAGGCGCTCCAGCAGCAGGATCTGCGCCGGTACCAGGTATTCCGGCAGGCTTGCCGCGAGTTGCTGGCGCAGGGCTTCGGCTTGCAGGGTGACGCCGCTGGCCGGGACGCAGTAGCCCACCAGTTGCAGGCGCGTTTCATCGCTGTCCTGCGGCAAGGCCAGGACCACCGCCTCGGCCACGCCGTCGAGGCCTTGCAACAGATGGCCGACTTCGCCCGGTTCGACCCGGTAACCGCGGATCTTCACCTGGTCGTCGGCGCGGCCCAGGTATTCCAGCACGCCGTTCACCAGACGCGCACGGTCGCCGGCGCGATAACGGCGCTGGCCGTTTGCCGCCGGGACGAAGCGCTCGGCGGTCAGCGCCGGCTGCCCCAGATACCCCTGGGCCAGGCCCGCGCCACCGAGATACAGCTCGCCGGCCACGCCTTCGGCCACCGGGTTGAGCCAGGCGTCCAGCACCTGCGCGCTGCCGTTTGCCAATGGCTGGCCGACCGGCACGCTGCGCCAGCCGGCGAGGCGCTCGCCCGCTTCGTGGGTGAGGATGCCCACGGTGGTTTCGGTCGGGCCGTAGTGGTTGAGCACGCGGCAGTCCTTCAGCCCGCGGATCTGTTCCAGCAGGCTCCGGCTGCTGGCTTCGCCACCGAGCACCAGCAACTCGCGCGGCAGCACATCCGCCGCCTTCGCTGCCTGCAACAAGCCTTGCAGATGGCTCGGCACGATCTTCAGCACATCGATGCGGTGTTCGGCCATGTAGGCGGCGAAACGGTCCGGATCGAAGGCGTGCTCATGGGACAGCAGGTGCAGCGCACGGCCGGACGCCAGGGCGCCGAACAGCATGGTGTGGCCAAGGTCGGCGGCGATGGTCGAGACCATGGCCAGGCTGGCGTCGGCGCTCAGGTCCAGGCGTTCCAGCACGGCCTGTATATAGTTGCTCAGCGCGCCATGGCTGATCACCACGCCCTTCGGCTGACCGGTGGAGCCGGAGGTGTAGATGATGTAGGCCGGTTGTTCGGCATGGATGCGCACGGCGGGCGCGCGGGTATCGCGTTCGGCCCACAGCGACGGATTCCAGTTCAGCGCCGGGCAGCCCAGGTCCATTTCGGCAGCCTGGATCAGCAGCACCGCGCCACTGTCACGCACCAACTGGCGCAGGCGCTCCTGCGGCTGGCGACTGTCCAGCGGCAGGTACACCGCACCCAGCTTGAGCACCGCCAGCAGGCTGACCACCCATTCGATGCCGCGCTCCTGGCACAGCGCCACGACCTGCCCGGCCTCGACGCCCTGCCCTTGCAGGTAATGGGCAAGCTGGTTGGACTGCGCCTCCAGTTGCCCGTAGTCGAGGGTCTGCTCGCCAGCGCGCAGAGCCAGCTTGCCGTGGCCGGCTTGCAGGCCTTGCTGCCATAGGGAAATGAAGTCGCCACCGATCAGCGCCGGCGCCTGTGGTGTCGCCAGTTGCGGCGCCTGCTCGGGGAAGGCCAGCAGCGGCTCGGCGACATGGGCCACGAGGTGTTCCAGCACGCGGCGCAGCGACCCGGCGATACGCTCGATGGTCGCCGCCTCGAACAGGTCGGTGGCATAGGTGAAGTAGCCGCGCACGCCGTCCGGGCCGTCGACGAAGTCATAGGCCAGGTCGAAGCGCGCATCGCTGGAGCCGGAAGCGTACTTCTCCACGCTCAGGCCATCGACACCCCGCTCGGCCTCGCTGCCGTCCTCGGCCACGAGCACCTGCTGGTTGATCTTGAACTGGAACAGCGGGTTATGGCCGAGGTTGCGCTCCGGCGCCAGGGCGTCCACCAGATGCTCGAAGGGCAGCTCCTGATGGGACTGGGCGCCACTGACCACCTGCTTGACCTGCTCCAGCAGGGCGGCGAAGGTCTGCCGCTCGTCCACCTGCACACGCAGGACCTGAGTGTTGATGAAGAAGCCGATCAAGCCTTCCAGCTCGGCGCGGGTACGCCCGGCATTCGGTGCGCCGATGCGGATATCCGCCTGGCCGCTGTAGCGCGACAGCACCACCGACATGGCCGCCAGGGTCAGCATGAACAGGGTCACGCCGTTGTTGCGCGCCACCTGCTTGAGCTGCTCCGACAACTGCGCCGGCAGATCGGCGCGCAGCACGGCCCCCCGGTAACTCGGTTGCAGCGGGCGCTCGTGATCCAGCGGCAGGCTCAGCACCGGCTGCTCATCGCCCAGCTGTTCCTTCCAGTACGCCAGCTGGCGCTCGCCCTCGCCGGCTTCCAGCCAGGCGCGCTGCCAGATTGCGTAGTCGGCGTACTGGATCGCCAGTTCCGGCAAGGGCGCCGGCTGCCCGCTCGACTGCGCCTGGTAGAGCTGGACGAACTCGCGCACCAGCAACTGCCCGGACCAGCCATCCGACACCACATGGTGCATGCACAGGGTCAGCACATGCTCGCTGGCACCGAGGCGGAACAGCCTGACCCGCAGCAGCCGGTCACCCAGCAGGTCGAACGGCGCCTGCAATTCGGCCTCGACCAGGGCGGCCAGACGGCTCTCGTCGGTAACTTCGAGCACCTCCAGCGCCACCGGCACCCGGTCGAGGATTTCCTGATGGAACTCGCCTTCCACGGAGACGAAACGGGTGCGCAGGGTTTCATGGCGCTGTACCAGCTGCTCCAGCGCACGGCCCAGCGCCGCCTGGTCCAGCGGGCCGTTCAGGCGCACCGCCATGGGCACGTTGTAGGCGCTGTTGTCCGGCTCCATCTGCCACAGGAACAGCATGCGCTGCTGGGCGTAGGACAGCGGGATGCGCGGGGTATCGGTGCGGGTCACGGCAATCGGCAGGAGACGGAAGCTCTGCCCGGTCTCGCGCATCTTGTCGAGGATCTGCCGGCGCTGCTCCAGGGGCAAGCCGACGAAACGTTTGGCAATGCGCTGTGCGGTCGTCTTGTCCATCTCAGGCTCCTGCCATTTCGTTCATCAGTTTTTCGATATCGGACAGGCCGTCCTCGGTCAGCGACAGGCCGCTGTCGGCGATTGCCTGGATAAAGTCGTTCAATTGCGGTTTCTCGAAGATAAGGCGCAGCGGTACGTCGATACCGAGGCCGGAATGAATACGGGAAACGAGCTGGGCGGCGAGCAGCGAATGCCCGCCCAGTTCGAAGAAGTCGTCGGTCAGGCCCACGCGCTCGACCTTGAGCACCTCGGCCCAGATCGCCGCGACCTGCTGCTCCTGCTCGCTGACCGGCGCCACATAGGCGCGCTGCACCAGGCTGGCATCGGGCTTGGGCAGGGCCTTGCGGTCGAGCTTGCCGTTGGGGGTCTGGGGCATCCTGTCCAGCCAGGTGAAGTGGCTGGGCACCATGTAGTCCGGCAGGCCGGCTTTCAGGTGCGCCTTGAGAGCACTGCGCAGTTCCGGGGTGTCCTGCTCCGCGACCAGGTACGCCGCCAGCTGGTTATCGATATCGATCACCACGGCTTCACGCACCGCCGAATGTTCCAGCAGCCGGGCCTCGATCTCGCCCAGTTCGATGCGGAAACCTCGGATCTTCACCTGATGATCCAGGCGCCCAACGTATTCGATCACCCCGTCGGCCAGGTAGCGGGCCACGTCACCGGTGCGGTACAGACGCCCACCGGTGCTGGAGAACGGATCCGGCACGAAGCGCTCGGCGGTCAAGGCTGGACGCTGGTGGTAACCACGTGCCAGGCCGTCGCCGCCGATCAGCAATTCACCGCGGGCGCCGACCGGCAGTACGTCGAGGTCGTCGCTGACGATATGCAGCGTGGTATTGGCCAGCGGCTTGCCCAGCCAGACATCATCGGCGCGGGTCAGGTAATGCCGGGCCGACCAGATGGTGGTCTCGGTCGGGCCATAGACGTTCCACACATGCCCGGCCTGGTCGATCAGGCGCTGGGCCAGTTCGGCATTCAGGGCTTCGCCGCCGCAGAGGATGGTCTTGCCTTTCAGCGCACCGGCTGGCGCCGCATCGAGGATCATCCGCCAGCTCGACGGCGTGGCCTGGATCACGCTGGCCTGCTGCTCGGCGATCACCTGCAACAGGGCCTGCGGGTCCTTGTTCTGGTGGGGCTTGAGCAAGACCACCGCGGCACCACGAATCAGCGGCAGGTACAGTTCCAGGCCGGCGATATCGAAGGACAGCGAGGTCAGCGACAGCACCCGGTCAGCCGCCGCCAGCCCTGGTTTGTCGGCCATGCTGAAGAGGAAGTTGACCAGGGCCTGATGGTGGATGGTCACGCCCTTCGGCAGGCCGGTGGAGCCCGAGGTGTAGATCACGTAGGCGAGGTTGTCCGGGCCGGCAGTCGCGGGCAGGTCGTCGCTGGCGTAGGCGTCCAGCCAGTTGCCGTGCTGGTCCACGCACAGGGCCTGCACGCCTTCAGGAATGCTCAGTTGCCCCAGCAGCGAAGACTGGCTCAGCAGCAGCTTCAAGCCGCTGTCCTGCATCATGTAGCTCAGGCGATCCGCCGGGAAATCCGGGTCCAGCGGCACATAGGCGCCACCGGCCTTGAGGATCGCCAGCAGGCTGACGACCATCTGCGGACCGCGCTCCAGCGCCACGCCCACCAGCACATCCGGGCCGACGCCCAGCTCGCGCAGCTTGTGCGCCAGCCGGTTGGCATAGGCGTTCAGTTGCGCGTAGCTCAGCGAGGCATCGGCGCTGACCAGCGCGACCGCCTCCGGGGTCGCCCGTACCTGCGCTTCAACCAACGCTGGCAGGCACTGCTCGCGTGGGTAGTCGAGCTGGCTCTGGTTCCACTCCACCAGGATCTGCCGACGTTCCTCGGCGTCCAGCAACGGCAGCTCGGCGATGCGCTGGTCGGCGTCGATGCAGATGCCTTGCAGCAGCGTGCACCAATGCTTGGCCAGGCGCTCGATGGTCGAGGCATCGAACAGCGCCGTGGCATAGCTCAGTTCCGCTTCCAGGCCGGCGGCATGCTCGACGGTATTCAGGGTCAGGTCGAACTGCGCCGACTGGCTGTCGGCGGCCAGCACTTCGACGCTCAGGCCCGGCAGTTGACGCGCCGCGCCCCGAGCTTCGGCCTGGTGGTTGAACATCACCTGGAACAGCGGGCTGTGGCTGAGGCTGCGCTGCGGTTGCAGGGCTTCCACCAGTTGCTCGAAGGGCAGTTCCTGATGGGCCTGGGCTTGCAGCGCGGTATGCCTGACCTGTTGCAGCAACTGGCTGAAGGTGGTGTCGGCAGCGAACTCGGCCTTGAGCACCTGGGTGTTGACGAAGAAGCCGATCAGCCTTTCGGTTTCCGCGCGGGTGCGGTTGGCGACGGGCACGCCGACACGGATATCGTGCTGTCCGCTGTGGCGCTGCAACAGGGTCTGGAACGAGGCCAGCAGGAGCATGAACAGGGTCACGCCCTGCTCCCGCGCCACGACCTTGAGCCTGTCCACCAGGGCTGAATCCAGGGCGACAGGGCAGCGGGCACCGGCCAGTTGCTGGATCGCCGGGCGCGGACGGTCGGTCGGCAGTTCCAGCACCGGCTGTTCACCGCCCAGTTGGGCAGTCCAGTAGGCGAGCTGGCGTTGCTGCTCGCCGGCTTCCATCCACTGGCGCTGCCACAGGGCATAGTCGGCGTACTGGAACGGCAAGGGATCAAGGGCGATATCGCGGCCCTGGCTGAAGCCTGCGTAGAAACGCACCAATTCGTCGACCATGATCGGCATCGACCAGCCATCGGAAACACTGTGGTGCTGGGTCAGCACCAGCACATGCCGGTTTTCGTCCAGGTGCAGCAGCTTGACCCGCAGCAATGGCCCCTGCTGCAGATCGAACGGCCGGCGCACCTCGGCGGCGATGCTGGCGTCCAGGGTTTCGCCCGGGGCCAGTGTTTCCACTGCCAGCACGAACGGCGTCGCCGGATGGATCACCTGCACCCCGCGCTCGCCGTCCTGGCGGAAGGTGGTGCGCAGGGTTTCATGACGGGCGACCAGGGCGGCGAAGCTGGACTCCAGCGCGTCGATATCCAGTTCGCCGTCCAGGCGCAGGGCCACCGGGATGTTGTAGGCGGCACTCCCGGGCTCGAGTTGCCAGAGGAACCACTGGCGCTGCTGGGCGTAGGACAGCGCCAGCGGCTGGCTGCGGTCGGCGCGGACGAAGGCCGGGGCACGGCTGGCCTCGCCCTGCCCGACCAACGCGGCGAAGGCAGCCAGGTCGGCGGCTTCGAAGAGGTTGCGCAGGGTCGGTTCCAGGTTCAGTTGCTGGCGCACGCGGGAGATGACCTGGGTCGCCAGCAGCGAATGGCCGCCCAGTTCGAAGAAGTTGTCGCTCAGGCCGACCCTTTCGACTTGCAGGACATCCGCCCAGATGGATGCAAGCTGCTGCTCCAGTTCGCTGACCGGGGCCACATACGCGCCTTGCAGATTGGCCGCATCGGGTTTCGGTAGAGCCTTGCGGTCCAGCTTGCCGTTGGCGGTCAGCGGGAAGGCGTCCAGCAGGACCAGATGGGTCGGGACCATGTAGTCCGGCAGGTTGGCTTTCAGGTGAGCCTTCAGGGTTTTGCGCAGGTCGGCCTGACCCGGGTTGGCCGGGATCAGGTAGGCCGCGAGTTGCTGGCCTGCCGGGCCATCGACCGCCAGCACTACCACCTCGCGTACGCCTTCATGCTCTTGCAGCCGCGCTTCGATCTCACCCAGCTCGATACGGAAGCCGCGGATCTTCACCTGGTGGTCGATGCGGCCGGCGTACTCGATCACGCCTGCTTCGCGGAAGCGGGCAAGGTCACCGGTGCGGTACAGGCGGCTGCCGTCTTTCGCGAACGGGTTGGGCACGAAACGCTCGGCAGTGAGCGCAGCACGGTTGTGGTAACCGCGAGCGAGACCGGCATGGCCGACATGCAGCTCGCCGCAGACGCCGGTTGCCACCGGGTTGAAGTCGGTGTCCAGCACGTACATCGACAGGTCGGAGATGGCCTCACCGATCGGGCTGACTTCGGCCTGTACCAGGTCCGCCCTGGTGATTGGACGATAAGTCACATGCACCGTGGTTTCGGTAATGCCGTACATGTTGATCAAACGCGGCTGCTGATCGCCGAAACGCTCAAACCACGGTTGCAGACTGGTCACGTCCAATGCTTCGCCGCCGAACACCACATAGCGCAGGCTCAGTGGCTCGGTTGCAACGCGAGCCAGTTGCTTGAACGCCGATGGCGTCTGGTTCAGCACCGTGACCTCTTCGTCCACCAGCAACTGGTTGAACTCTTCCGGCGAACGGGTCACCTCACGCGGCACGACCACCAGGCGACCGCCATGCATCAGCGCACCGAAGATTTCCCATACAGAGAAGTCGAAGGCGTAGGAATGGAACAGGGTCCAGACATCTTGCTCGTCAAAGCCGAACCACTCATCCGTGGCCTCGAACAGGCGCAGGACATTCCGGTGCGGCAACAGCGCGCCCTTCGGCTTGCCGGTCGAACCGGAGGTATAGATGACGTAGGCCAGGTTGTCCGGCGAGGTCAGGTTCACCGGATTCTGGTCGCTGTAGCCCTCGAAGGAGCCCAGCAGATCAGCCTGGGTCAGCAGCAGCTTGATGCCGCTGTCCTGCGTCATATAGTCGAGACGGTCCTGTGGATAATCCGGGTCCAGCGGCACGTAGGCACCGCCGGCCTTGAGAATGCCGAGGATGCCGACCAGCATTTCCAGACTGCGCTCGACCGACAGCCCCACCAGCACATCCGGCCCCACGCCCTGCTCGCGCAGCTTGTGCGCCAACTGATTCGCCCGGCTGTTCAGTTGTGCATAAGTCAGCGCTTGAGCACCAAAACTCACGGCCACCGCTTCCGGCACCCGCGCCGCCTGGGCCTCGATGCGCTGGTGAATGCACTGCTCGCTCGGGAAGGCCGCCAGCTCCAGGCTCACAGTCACTGGCAATACCAGCTCACCCAGCGCCCGCGCCGGGTCCTCGATCAACGCCGCCAGCAGATGATTGAAATGCGCCGCCAGTTGCTCGACCGCCTGCACGCCAAAGGCACTGCGGTCATGGCTGATGCGCAGCGACAGGCGCTCGCCGGTATTCACCACCAGGGTCAGCGGGTAATGGGTCTGCTCCTGGCTGCGCACCTCGCCGAAGCGCAGCCCGTCCGGCGCAGCCTGTTGCAGCGCCTCGGACACCGGGTAGTTCTCGAACACCAGGATCGAGTCGAACAGCGCCTCGCCGCTCCAGCCGGCCCAGCGTTGCACCTCGTACAGTGGCGTGTGTTCGAACTCGCGCAGGGCGACGTTCAGCCCTTGCACGTGCTGCACGAACGCCGCCACGGACTGTTCGCAACGCGGGCTCGCTAGCACCGGCAGGGTGTTGATGAACAGGCCGAGCTGCTCCTCGATCCCGACCAGCTCGGTGGGCCGTCCGGCCACGGTGGCGCCGAAGGTGACGCTGGACTGCCCGGTATAGCGTTGCAGCAGCAACAGCCACGCGGCCTGCACCAGGGTGTTCAGGGTGACCCGCTGCTCGCGGGCGAACTCGCCCAGGCGCCGGCTCAGCCCGGCGTCCAGATCCTCCCGGTATTCGCCATAGCCTTCGCCGTCCGCCGCGCCCTTGAGGGCCTGGGCCAGACGGGTCGGCGCGTCGAACGCGGCCAGTTGCTCCAGCCAGAAACGCTGGGCAGCCCCGGCATCCTGGCCTTGCAGCCAGTGGATGTAGTCGCGGTACTGGCCAACCTGGCGCGCCGGCACCTGCCCGGCATAGCGCTGCAGCACTTCGCCGAGCATGCGCGAGCTGCTCCAGCCGTCCATCAGGATATGGTGGCTGGTGTAGATCAGCTCGTGACGGTCATCCTCGGTACGGATCAGCGCCACACGCAGCAGCGGGCCGCGGGCCAGCTCGAACCCCTTGTCGCGCTCCAGGCGCGCCCAGTCGTCGAGCCAGCCGTCCAGGTCGGCGCGCCCGCGGGCATCGATCTCCACGAAAGGCAGCTCGACCCGGCGCTGCACCACCTGCACCGGGTGGTCGGCATCACTGACGAAGCCGCTGCGCAGCACCGGATGCTGGTCCAGCAGCGCCTGCCAGGCCTGGTGCAGGCGGGCCGCCTCGAGCCCGCTGACACTGACCCGCAACTGGTTGATGTAGTTGCCGGCCTCCTTGGCGAACAGGCTGTGGAACAGCATGCCTTGTTGCATCGGCGCCAGCGGGTAGATGTCCTCGATGGTCGCGGCGGCTTGCGGCAGGCGGTCCAGTTGCGCCTGGTCCAGCCCGGCCAGCGGGAAGTCCGACGGGGTCACGCCGTGGTTGCCTGCCTGGCAATGGCGGATCAGCTCGGCCAGTGCCTGTTCATAGGCACGGGCCAGCGCCTCGATGGTGTCCGCGCGATACATCTCGCGGCTGTAGGTCCAGTCCAGGCGCAGCTGGCCATCGAAGACCTGGCCGTTGACGCTCAGCCAGTTGCCCAGCGGGCCTTGCGGGCACAAGGGCTGGCCGCTGCTTTCGCCGGCCAGGACGAAGGTTCCCTGCTCCCGGTCGAAACTGCCGTCGAACTGGCCCAGGTAGTTGAACGTCACCCGCGGCTGCGGCAGGGCCGCCAGCCGGTGGGCGAAATCGCCGTCGCCAAGGTAGCGCAGCACGCCGAAGCCGATGCCCTTGCCCGGTACGCTACGCAGTTGCTCCTTGATCGCGCAGATCGAGGCACCGACATGCGCCGCCGGGGCCAGGCGCACCGGGAACAGGCTGCTGAACCAGCCGACGGTACGGCTGAGGTCGATATCCTCGAACAGGTCTTCGCGACCATGGCCTTCCAGCTGGACCAGCACCGACGGCTGCCCGCTCCACCGGCACAGCACCTGGGCCAGGGCGGTCAGCAGCAGGTCGTTGACTTGGGTGCGATAGGCCGCCGGGGCAACCTTGAGCAGTTGCGTGGTCAGTTCCTCGTCGAGGGTCGAGGCGGCATGGGCCGCGGTGTCGGTGCGCAGGCTGCCGTGGGGATTGTCCTGCGGCAGAGCGCCATCGGCGCCGTCGAGCAGGCCATGCCAGTAGTCGCGCTCGGCTTCCAGCGCCGGGCTGTTGGCCCAGGCGTGCAGTTTTTCCGCCCAGGCCTTGTATGAACTGGTCTTGGCCGGCAGAGCCGCGCCGGCCAGGGCCTGTTGCAGGTCTTCCAGCAGCACGCGCCAGGACACGCCATCCACCACCAGGTGATGGATCACCAGCAGCAGGCGCTGCTCGCCCTCGGGCAGGTCCACCAGTACGGCGCGCAGCAGCGGGCCGTTCTTCAGGTCGAGGCTGCGCTGGGCCTGGTCGGCCAGCGCTTGCAAGGCTTCAAGGTTCGCCAGTTCGCGGGTCCACAGCACCTCGGTGCTGTTCAGCGGGGCGAACACCGCCTGCCAGCCCGAGTACTGCCGGGCGAAGTTCAGGCGCAGGGCATCGTGCTGTTCCAGCAGCGTATGCAAGGCCTTGTGCAGCGTGGCGCTGTCCAGCTTGCGGGTCGGCTTGAGCAGCACCGACTGGTTCCAGTGCTGGCGCTCGGGAATATCGGTTTCGAAGAAGCGTGCCTGGATCGGCAGCAACGGCAGGTTGCCGGTGACCTGCTCGACCACCGGGGCCGCAGCCTTCTTCTCGATGAGTTTGGCGACCGTGGCCAGTTGGCCAATGGTCTGCTTCTCGAACAGTTGCTTGGGATTGAGCTTGATCCCTTGGCGCTTGGCCCGGGCAATGATCTGCAGGCTGAGGATCGAGTCGCCGCCCAGTTCGAAGAAGTTATCGGTGCTGCCGACCTGCTCCAGCTTGAGTACCTCGCGCCAGATGGCCGCAAGCGTTTCCTCGATCTCGCCCTGCGGGGCGACATAACGCTGCTGCACTGCGCCCGGCCTGGGCAGGGCACGCTTGTCCAGCTTGCCGTTGGCAGTCAGCGGCAACTGCTCCAGCAGCACGATCTGCGCCGGCACCATGTATTCGGGCAACACGTGAGCCAGTTGCTGGCGCAAGGTTTCGCCGGTGACGCCCTCGGCCACCACCCATGCCAGCAGTTGCAGGCGGCTGGCGTCGTCATCCTGCGGCACGGCCAGGACCACCGCCTGCTGCACCCTGCCTTGCAGGACCCGGGCGACTTCCGCCGGCTCCACGCGATAACCGCGGATCTTCACCTGGTCGTCGGCACGGCCGATGAATTCCAGTTGGCCCTGGCGGTTGCGGCGTACCCGGTCGCCACTGCGGTACAGGCGCGCACCGGCCGGCCCATGGGGATCCGGCACGAAGCGTTCGGCGGTCAGCGCCGGCTGGCCGAGATAGCCCTCGGCAAGGCTGGCGCCGCCGATATACAGCTCGCCGGGCACGCGCTCGGCCACGGTGTTGAAGACATCGTCCAGCACCCGCACCACGGCACCTGGCAGCGCCTCGCCCACCGGCACCACCTGCGGCACATTGCCGAGAATTTCATGGGTCAGCACGCCGACCGTGGTTTCGCTCGGACCGTAGTGGTTGACCACGCGGCACTGCGGACGCAGCGCGCGCACCCGCTCCACCAGCCCGGCCGGGCAGGCTTCGCCACCGACGATCAGCAGGTGCCGTGGCAGCACATCGGCCGGCCGCGCCGCCTGGAGCAGCGCAGCAAGATGGCCGGGAACGATCTTCAGCACGCCCACCTGGTGGGTCGCCATATAGTCGGCGAAGGCATCCGGGTCGAAGCCCAGGGCCTCGGGCAGCACATGCAGGGTGCGACCGGCACACAGCGCGCCGAACAGCACGGTATGGCCGAGGTCGGCGGCGATGGTCGAGGCCAGCGCCATGCTCGCGCCCGGCGCCGGTTGCAGGCGCTCCAGCAGGCCGCGCACATAGCTGGCCAGCGCCGCATGGCTGACCAGCACGCCCTTGGGCTGGCCGGTGGAGCCGGAGGTATGGATCACGTAGGCCGGGGACTGCCCGTGCAAGGTGATGGCCGGCGCGGTCGCCGGTTGCTGCTGCCACAGCGCCGGTTGCCAGGCGATATTGACGGGCACGTCCAGGCGCTGGTCGCCTTCGGCACGCAGCACGGCGCTGGCACCGGCACGCGCCAGCATCTGTTGCAGGCGTTCGTCCGGCGCCTTCACATCCAGGGGCATGTACACCGCGCCGGCCTTGAGGATCGCCAGCAACGCGGTCAGCCACGGCAGCGAGCGCTCCATCAGCACCGCAACCGGCTGGCCCTGGCCCACGCCCAGTTGCAGCAGATGGTGGGCCAGGCGGTTGGCGGCCTGGTCCAGTTCGCGGAAGGTCAGGCTGTCGCCCAGGCAGCGGGCGGCGATGGCCTCGGGTTGCCGGGCGACATTGGCTTGCCACTGGGCGAGAACGGAAGGCGCAGTGTCCAGTGCCGGGGCTGGCGCGACGTGCGGCAGCGCGGCAAGGCGATACAGCGGGGCCTGCGGTGCCGCCAGCAGGGCTTCGAACAGGCCGAGCAGTTGCGGGATAAAGGCCTCGACGGTAGCGCGCTGGTAGAGGTCGCTGGCGTAGGCGATATCGCCATGGATCAGCTGGCCGTCATCGGTGATATCCAGGGCCAGGTCGAAATGCGCGCCCTCGCGGTGCATCGGGTATTCGCTGACGTCCAGCCCCGGCAGCTTCAGCGACAGTTCCTGCTTGAGCACCACGTTCTGGTTGAACTTGGCCTGGAACAGCGGGTTGTGGCCAAGGCTGCGCTCCGGCGCCAGCTGGTCCACCAGTTGCTCGAAGGGTACGTCCTGATGGGCCTGGGCCTCGAACGAGGTCTCGCGGATCTGCGCCAGCAGGTCGAGATAGCTCAGGCGCTCGTCCACCTGGCAGCGCAGCACTTGGGTGTTGATGAAGAAGCCGATCAGCCCTTCGGTCTCGCTGCGGCCACGGTTGGCATTGGGCACGCCGATACGGATATCGCGTTGCCCGGACTGACGCGACAGGAATAGCGAGAAGCCGGCCAGCACCAGCATGAACAGGCTCAGGCCCTGGCTGCGGGCGAAAGCATTGAGGCGTTGCGAGAGCTCGCCGCCGAAATCGAATTTCAGGTGCTCGCCACGGAAACTCTGCACCGGAGGGCGGGGGAAATCCTGGGCTGCTTCCAGCAGCGGCTGCTCGTCGCCCAACTGACGGCGCCAGTACTCCAGTTGCCGCTCGCCCTCCCCGGCCTCCAGCCACTGGCGCTGCCAGATGGCGTAGTCGGCATATTGCAGGGCCAGTGCCGGCAGCTCCGGCTCGCGGCCTTGGGCAAAGGCCTGATAGCTCTGGGCGAACTCCTTGACCATCACCTCCATCGACCAGCCATCGGAAACGATATGGTGCATGCACACCACCAGTACCTGCTCGTCCTCGCTCAACCGGAACAGGCTGGCGCGCAGCAGCGGGCCCTTGAGCAGGTCGAAGGGCCGCGCGATGAACTCGCCGGCCAGGCGAGACAGTTCGGCATCGTCCTTGACCTCGACGCGTTGCAGGTCGAGCGCCAGCGCCGGGAGGATCACCTGGCGCGGCTGCTCGCCGTCGGTGCTGAACACCGTGCGCAGCACTTCATGGCGCTGCAGCAGGTAGTCGAAGGAGCGCTGCAGGGCCTGCTCGCCCAGTCGCCCGCGCAAGCGCAGGGCGGTGCTCATCTTGTAGGCGTCGCTGGTCGGATCGAGCTGCCAGAGGAACAGCAGGCGTTGCTGGGCGTAGGACAGCGGGATCGCAGCGACGTCGTGGCGGCTTTCGACAATGGGCAGCAGGCTGAAATCCTTGCCGTCGGCGCGCAGTTTGGCGAGGAACTGACGGCGCTGATCGAGCGACAGACCGACAAAGCGTTTGGCAATACGTGCAGTGGTGGTCCCGCTCATGCTTCGGTTTCCTCCAGTGAATCCATGAACTGGTCCATGTCGTCCCAGTCGTCTTCATTCGTCGTGGTGCCCAGCGCGGCAACGGCGGCGGCCAGCTCGCCCAGCAGCGGCTTTTCGAACAGGGTGCGCAGCGGCAGGCTGACGCCCAGGTGCTTCTTGATCCGCGCGACCATCTGCGCGGCCAGCAGGGAATGCCCGCCCAGTTCGAAGAAGCTGTCGTCAAGGCCAACCCGCTCGATCTTCAGCACTTCGGCCCAGATCGCGGCGAGCTGCTGCTCCACCTCGCTGACCGGCGCCACATAGCGCGCCAGGGCCTGGCTGGCGTCCGGCTGCGGCAGGGCCTTGCGGTCGAGCTTGCCGTTGGGGGTCAGGGGCATGGCGTCGAGGGGGATGAAGAAGGTCGGGACCATGTAGTCCGGCAGATGGGCCTTGAGCGCGGCCTTGAGCTGGTCGGCATCGACCGCTTCGCGGCTGACCAGATAGGCGGCAAGCTGCTTGCCCTGTGGCCCGTCGATATCGAGCACCACGGTTTCGCGGATCGCCGGATGCTCCAGCAGGCGCGCTTCGATCTCGCCCAGTTCGATGCGGTAGCCGCGGATCTTTACCTGGTGGTCGGCACGGCCGACGTATTCCAGCACGCCATCGGCACGGCGCCGGGCCAGGTCGCCGGTACGGTACAGGCGCTCGCCCGGGGCGCCGAACGGGTTGGGAACGAAGACAGGAACGGTTCGGCGGGTGTCGCCGACATAGCCGCGGCCGACTCCGGTACCGGCGACGCACAGCTCGCCTACGGCGCCGATAGGGACCAGTTCCAGCGCATCGTCCAGCAGGTAGATCAGGTTGTTGTCGGTCGGGGTACCGATGGGCAGGTAGGTGCTTTCGGTGGACGCCAGATCGACGCGGAAGAAGGCCACATCGTCCGAGCACTCGGCGGGACCATAGGCATTCACCAGACCGATCTGTGGATAACGCAGCAGCCACTGGCACGCCAGTTCCGGCGGCATCGCCTCGCCGGTCGGCAGCAGCCAGCGCAGGCCGTCCAGGCTGACCCGTTCTTCGGCCAGCAGGCCCTGGATCAGCGACGGCACGCTTTCCAGCACGCTGATGCCCTGAGCCTGGACATGCGCCAGCAACGCCTGTGGATCACGGGCGATGTCGTTCGGCACGATATCCACCCGGGCGCCGAACAGCGGTGCGGCGAGGAACTGCCAGACGGAAATATCGAAGCTCTGCGAAGCGGTCTGGGCGATCACGTCCTTGTCGCTCAGGTCGAGGTACGGGACCTTGCTCAGCTGGTTGTTGAGCATGCCGCGCTGCTCGACCATCACGCCTTTCGGCAGGCCGGTGGAGCCGGAAGTGAAGATCACGTAGGCCAGGTTGTCCGGGCTGCTGTAGCGACCGGGATTGGTGGTTTCGGTACTTTGCTGGACCTGTTCCCAGACCAGCAGTTGCACCGCTTCATTGCCGAGCAGCAGCTCACGGGCCTGGGCTTCGCAGGCGGCGCTGCACACCAGCACCGGCGCCCTGCTCTGCCCGATCACGCCGCTCAGGCGCTGGTTCGGTAGCGCCGGGTCCAACGGCAGGTAACCTGCGCCGGCCTTGAAGCTGCCAATAATCATGCCCAGCAGATCCGGGCCGCGCTCGGCCAAAAGGGCGATCGGCTGGTCGAAGCCGGCGCCCGCCGTGATCAGGGCATGGCCCAGGCGGTTGGCGGCTTCGTTGAGTGCTTGGTAACTGATCCGGTCGGCCAGATGGCTGACCGCAACGCGCTCAGGATGGGCCTCAACCCGTTCCTCGAACTGCGCCACATAGCTGCGCTCCAGCGGATATTCGCGGGCGCTCTGGTTGACGCCGCGGGTCAGGAACTCGCGCTCATCGTCACCCAGCAGCGGCAGCGCATCGACCCGCGCCTGCGGGTTGGCGCAGATCCCGCGCAGCAGCGTGCGCCAGTGCCCGGCCATGCGTTGCACGGTGGCTTCGTCGAACAGATCGGTAGCGTAGGTGAAGGAGGCTTTGAGCTGTTCACCTTCGCCGCTGGTTTCCAGCATCAGGTCGCTGCCGGCGGCCTGCGGGCGCTGGTCCTCGCCCAGTTGCTCCGCGGTCAGCCCGGTCACGTTCAGGCCACAGGCGAGTTGGCGGCTCTCGATGGCATTGACCAGCGGACGGTGGTTGAACATCACCTGGAACAGCGGATTGCGGTTCTGGCTGCGCGGGATCTGCAAGCCATCGACGATGGCATCGAAGGACAGCTCCTGATGCGCCTGGGCACCCAGGGCGGTCTGGCGCACGGCCTGCAGCAACTGGTCGAAACGGGTGTCGCCGGTCACTTCGGTACGCAGCACCTGGGTATTGACGAAGAAGCCGATCAGGCCTTCGGTTTCGCTGCGGGTCCGGTTGGCGATCAGCCCGCCGACACGGATATCGCGCTGGCCGCTGTAGCGGTGCAGCAGGGCCTTGAACGACGCCAGCAGGACCACGAACAGGGTCACGCCCTGCTGCTGGGCCAGGCCCTGGAGGTTTTTCAGCAGGCCGCTGTCGAGGTCGATCGGCAGGCACTTGCCCTGCTGGCTCGGCAGCAGCGGATGGGGACGGTCGATAGGCAGTTCCAGCAAGGGATGCTCGTCGCCCAGGTGCGCGCGCCAATACTCCAGCTGCCGCGCCTGCTCGCCGGCTTCCAGCCAGGCGCGCTGCCACAGGGCGTAGTCACGGTACTGGACCGGCAGCGGCGTCAGCTCCAGTGGCTGGCCGGTGACCAGCGCGTCATAGCAGGCCAGGCACTCGTCGATCAGCACGCCCATGGACCAACCGTCGGTGATGATGTGGTGCAGGGTCAGCAGCAGAACGTGTTGCTCGGCGGCGAGGCGCAGCACACGGACGCGCAGCAGCGGGCCCTGTTGCAGATCGAAGGGGGTCAGGGCCTCGGTGGCCATCGCTGCGCGGGCTGCGGGCCACTGCTGCGCCTCGGGGAGATCACCCAAGTCGCGCAAAGCGATATCCACGCTGCCGCTTGCGGCGACCTGCTGGATCGCCTGTTCGCCCTCCTGGGCAAAGGTGGTGCGCAGGCTTTCATGGCGCTCGATCAAGCGGTTGAACGCGCGCTCCAGGGCGCCAAGGTCGAAGGGACCGTTCAAGCACACCGAGACCGGCAGGTTATAGGCCGCGCCCTGCGGATCGAACTGCCAGAGGAACCACATGCGTTGCTGGGCATGGGACAGGCCATCGCGCTCGGCGAGCCCGGCGCAGGACGGAATCGGAAACTGGGCGAAGTCCACCTCTTCCCGACGCAGCGCGTCAAGGAACAGGCTGCGCCTGGCGGCAGGCAACTCGACGAAACGGCGGGCGAGTGTCCGGGCTTGTTCGGCATTCATGCGGTGGGTCCTTGCTGATCGGCGTGACCGTGGTTTGGTCGTATCAACAAGAACGAACTGGGAGGGAAATATTTAGCAAGGATTGGGGATTGGGGGATGGGTGGGGATCTAGCGAGAAACGGGATGCGACGCCTGCAAACGTACGGATGTTTCACCGCCCCAGTTAAGACTTTTCCTATATACCCGTAGCTGGCCGGTCTTCAGCATCACTGCGGAATTGATTCCCTTGGAAATCGCAGGAAGCACTGAATGGCCGTCCAGTCCGATATGCGCCTTACCTTCAAAGCAGAAACTGGTCCGTTCCTAGCTGTCGAACTCCGCCTTACAGAAGGCTTTTCAGAACTTTCCGTCTTAAGCCCCTTTTAGGAATTCACCAAGTGACCCGATCTATTTTCAAGAAGGCCATACAGCCCGACCGGCCTGGTTGCAAAACGCTCAGTGCAATTTCTCCTCCGCCGTGTGAGCGCGGCGTGCCGCTGTATCCGCTGCGCTACGGCGTTTCGGATCAACCGATCAATGCCGCGATCTACCCCACGCTGAGCGTGGAGGGTTACCCGGAGCTGAAGGCGGGCAAGGCCTATGGGCTGCGAGTGCTGAGGCCCAGCAGCTACGTCTACCTGTTCTACTTCCGGGACGGTCGCATGCTGACCCGCCATTACCAGGTCACCATGGATGTGCGTTTCGCACCGCTCTGGTGGAGCGAGGCGGACTACAACGACGAGGCGCCGGGACGGCATGTACCTCCCGATATTGCGGGTTCGACCCTGTATCTCCTGGCTCCGGAAGCCAGTGTTGCCCAGACGGTTTACCTGCTGATGAGCGACACCCTTCTCACCCACGCCACCTTGTGGAAGATCGAGCAGGACACCAACGGGCTGCGGAGGCGTTTGGCAACCGAGGTGAGGCCGGAGGGCGGGACGGAGCAGAGGAATGCCTTCGATGCGGTGCTACTGGGCTCTTCCACCAGCGAACTGCTTTCGCCGGGGCTGAGTCAGCGGCCCAGGCAATTTCCCTGGAGTGAAGTCGTGTTACCGGAAAGGATGGCGAGCACCGACTTCATCTTCAACGCGATGTATAGAGCGCTGCTACCGCGAAAGGACATCAAGCCACTGGCGGTAGTGCTGAATGACTTCCTCGGCATGGCCAGCGAACTCAACCAGATCTGCGCAGTGGATGTCGCCAAGCGTGACCGGTATCAAGCCAGCAACAAGCATCGCCTACAAAGCGCGGCACTGGTGACCAGCTACTTCAAGCATGCCGAGAAAAGTTACAACGAGGGCGGCAAGAAGCAGGAGATTTACGAGGCGCTGGAGCGCCAGCGCAAATTGGTCGACCTCTATGGTGCCCGAGGTTTCACGGCCATCTACGAGAAGGAGTTGAAGGTTTTCAATGAGGCAATCAGCCGAACAGGAGGCGACGCAACCGTCTGGGCTCGATTGATGAACAAGTCCGGCCTGGTGGGCAAGGCACTGGAGTTGTTCGATCTATCGTGTGCCAGCAACGCGAGTGATTATGAACAGGCGGTGCTCGATTGCCTGGCGGTGAGCACCTATACGGACGCGGGTCTGGCGGCTTTGAGCGAGCAAATTGAAGCAAATCCCGAAGACAGTCCGCTTTGGCGTGCATTGAGTGCTGGAAGTGCCTCACTGATGAGCAGGCTCAATAACCCGCTGACTATCGCGAAGCGTATTTACGATCTGGTCGACAAGGTGCTGGACGAACGCCCTGGAACTGTAATTACCGATTTGTTGACTCGCCTCCTGTGGCCAACGCTGTCCAGTGCACCGCCTCATACTTCCGACGTCTACGTGCGGCGGCTCAGGCATGTCGCAGAAATGCGATTCGGGATCGTACTGGGCCGTCGCGATGTCCCCTTGGAGCAATACAAGAAATGGGCGCTGGAGCTTCAGGGTTACACGGAACTTGGGGATATCCAGAAACGCTGGAATATACGTCTGGATGAAGGCCCAGGCCCGCTGCCAGATACCAGACAGCAATCAATCACTCAGCGCATTGAGATCTGGGAGTGGGAGAAAGTAACGCCGAGCACGATATTGGGTGAACCTCATGCGATGCCAACTGAGGGAAATCCGCTATTACGTATGTGGAGAAAACTGCAGGAACCCGCGGGCATCGCTTTTGCGGGGCTGGGTGCGGCTCTCGCGATGTGGGGGTTGAGAAACTCTACCGAGGACCTTAGGAAGGATAAGAGCTTTGTAAATTTTTTAGCGACAATGGGATGGATAACCGCACTAATCGGAGCCTCGATCGAGGTGGGACTCTTTACCGCCTCACATATCGCAGGTATGAAAGGAAATGCAGCTCTAGCCAAAAATTTAAAAATCCGCGGTATAAAATTCGGCTCAATGATGTTCGGAGCCGGTTCGGCAGCCATTCTCTCCATCGTTGACCTGTTCAAGGCAGGCAAGGCTTGGGGAGAGGACAATCCAGAGCAGGCTTGGCTGTATCTAGGCGCTTCTCTTTCTGGCGGACTGATTGCGTATGCAACAGCGGCGTCTGGTTCATTGGCGCTGTCAACTATCGGGGGGGCAGGTTTTGCGCTTTGGACTTTAGGTGTGATCCCGGTCGTCTGGCTGCTTGTGGCTGTGGCAGCGGTAGTGCTCACAGCTTACCTGGTAGGGCTAGCCGGCGATGCAGAGCATGGGCCGATGGAAATCCTCTTGAAGCATTCCGCTTGGGGTAAGTCAACACCGAAGTTTTCTCTTGAGGATGAAATGTCCGCTTGGCGTAGTGTCCAATACAGTCCTCAAATCAGGGCGGCATGGGAGCAAGTGCATGGTTCGGCAGGAAAGCTGCGTCTAAATTGCATTCTCCCTCTTCAGGATCATCTGAAAACTGACTTCCGCGCAGATTTAAACGTGCGCCTGAACGGAAAGACGTTGTCCGGACTTCGCTCCGACGAGGTAATTGCATACTCTGGCAACGCAGTAAGCCTGGATACTCACTTCCTATACTCTTCACTAACGGACGATCTGGGAGTAGAGAGAGGCTGGATTATAACCATGCATGAGGACGCGCAAGTCGAGCTCGAATATCTTTACAGGCCCGACGTAAAAGCACAGCCAACCTTGGTTCTACAGCAGCCGGGGGCGCCAGAGCCATTGCTTTTCAAATCTTCTGGATGGTTTTCTGAAACGATTGACCCGGCAATCTTGGCTCCCGTGAGGAAAGCGGTATGAACTCACGGGCCAGGGTAAAAAAACTTCCTCAAAATGTATTGGCGAATGCTATTCCGATAAAGCGCTACCGGACCATGAGCTTCAATAAAAACATAAGCCAGGACTGCGTGAGCGAGGATCTTGGTGTACGTAGAGCTAATGAAGCTTGCCTGGAGGTTTTTTCGGGAGGGAAAATGATAAAAAACGCGTATTCTAGTGCAATCGGAGCGTTATTTCTGGCTGGAATAATTGCTGACATAGTCATTTATAGCGTTATCCCCGGGCCTTACCCCAGAGAAATGTGGATTGCATTTTTTGCGGCTCCGATGGTTGCTGCTGCCGTGGGAGGCTTGTTATACCTGATTACCAGAAACTCACAGGGCGGACATGTCCGCATTAGTAGAAAAACAGGAAAAATCTATTGCATCATCCCCGGCGAGTTGCACTTGGTTACACTGGACTGGCAGGAGATACATCCCATGGTGGCTTATCTGCATATCGCCAGCGGAACTGCTGGCAGCACAGTTCTCAACCCTCTTCTGCTGGTGGGCGTTGACTGGACCCAATCACCTCCACGAGAGGCTTCGGTTTCATGCGGAAATCTGGGATGGCGCGATAGCGGTGAGTCTGCCCGTCAGCTGTTGAGCTACATAGAGCATTTTATGGACTACGGGCTGGATGGGCTGCCGCTGCCCGATCCGTTGCCTCCACCGATGTCCCGCAAAGACACCTTTCTGCATGGCTACCGACAGTGGGGAAAGCAATTCCGGGAGGACTTATCCACCCCGAAAGGCAAACGCTGGGCAATGTTGTGGGCACCTGCAAAGGTGTTGTGGCTGATCACTATGGTGTTTCCCGACAGTATCGGCGCCTATCTCGATTACTCAATCCCCGAGATCCGGTTTCCCGAAGAGATCGATGTCATATGCGGGTTTGAATCGGGTGGTGATTCCTGAATTCTTCACAGAGAAGAAATGCTCTAGCGCCTGACAGACAACAAGATCCATGTTGCTGCAGATGGCCTAATCGCTGGCAAGCCAGCTCCCACAGTGACTGCGTGCACCGCCGGACCTGTGGAGGCTGGCTGGCCAGCGATAAAGCACAAGGGCTACCGCTCCGAATGCCCCTGCGCCATCGCCACCACCACCTTCCGCTTCCCGGTAAACGGCGACCGCGCGTGGGCCGCGAGCATGTTGTCGAGCATCATCACGTCGTTTTCCAGCCACGGGAACTTGATGGTGCAGTCGTCCAGCACACCGCGCACTTCATCCAGCAGGTCCACCTCGATCGGCGAGCCGTCGCCGTAGTAGACGTTGCGCGGCAGGTCTTCCTCGTCCACCACGTCCAGCAGGCTTTCGCGCACTTCCGGCGGAAGGTTGGAGACGTGGAACAGGTGCGCCTGGTTGAACCAGACCCGGTCCTGGGTGACCGGGTGGGTGGCCACCGATTGGCAGATCTGCCGGGTGCGCAGTTCGCCGTCATCCTTCCATTCGCACTGGATCGCGTGCGCCCGGCAGTAGGCCTCGACCACGCTTTCGTCCTCGGTGTTGAACACCTGGCTCCATTCCACATCCAGACCGTTGCCGTAGTTGCGCACGTACATCAGTTTCTTTTCGACGAAACGCTCGCGGATCCGCGCCGGGATGCGTCGGTAGATTTCGCGGCTGTCGGCAATCGGCGTTTCGCCACCGGTCTCGGCGGCGATCATGCTGTAGAACCAGATGCGCATCGGCCAGTCGAGGGTGTAGGCCTGCTCGTTGTGCAGGGGGATGCTCTGGTGCGCCGGGTACTCGGTGGAGGTGTAGACGCCCTTGGTCACGTTGCTGCGCGGGGTCGAGCCGAATTCGTAGCTGAGCAGCGGGTCGCCGAAGCCGGCGGCGAATTCGCGGAAGCGTTCGGCGCCACCCACCTCGAAGCCGCGGAAGAGAATGCCGCCAGCGCTGTACAGGTGCTGCGCCACCAGTGGCTTGAATTCGCCCAGCGCTTCCATCAGGTCCAGGCCCGGCTCCGGTGCCTCGATCAGCATGGGCAAGGTGCCTGACCCGGCCAACAAGGGGCGGATATCCAAACTCAACGCATGACTCATGAAGGTTCTCCCTGAAGGCTGTGGCCACCCAAGCCCCAACGGCAGGGCACGCCTCGTCTGCTGAGGGAACGTTTGGCCGGAACGGAAAATTAGCCCGGCCGGCGCCCGCCCCCATACGCAGAAACATTTGCTTGCATCTTCGCTGCAGGTTTTGCCTAAAAACGTCCCGTGCCTGTTCGTAAAGAAATGGATGTCCTTCACGGATTTGCAGCGAGAGCGTTACCCATGTCGAAGAAGTCCCGCTCGAAACTCTGGTTTCTGGTGCACAGCTGGCTGGCCCTGCCGATCTGGTTCTTCGTCCTGATCGTCTGCGTCACCGGGACCTTGGCGGTGGTGAGCAAGGAAATCATGTGGCTGGCCTACCCGGAGATGCGCGCCACCGCGCCGTCGGAGGATGCCCGGCGCCTGAGCTTCGAGGAGATCAAGGATCACCTGGCGCAGAAGCATCCCGAGGCGATCATCGCGGCGCTGTACCAGCCGGACGGCGACTATTTCGCCCTGAACGCCACCATCAGCCTGCCCGGCGGACGCACCAGCATGGCCTACGTCAACCCGTACAGCGGCGAGATCCAGGGCTTTGCCCCATCGTTCGATTTCCGCCGTTTCACCCGTGCCCTGCACGGCTGGTGGCTGATCCCGGCAACCAACGGGCATTCCTGGGGCTGGTACCTGGTGTCCTTCCTCGGCCTGCCGCTGCTTGGCTCGCTGGTTACCGGGCTGGTGGTCTACAAGCGCTTCTGGAAAGGCTTCTTCAACCCGGTGCTGCGCCTGCGCCACGGCGCGAGGATCTTCTGGGGCGACCTGCATCGGCTCAGCGGCATCTGGTCGATCTGGTTTATCGCGACCATCTCCATCACCGGCACCTGGTTCCTGGTCCAGGCGCTGCTGGAGGACAACCAGGTGAGCATTTCCAGCTACTCCCCGGCGACCCTGGTGATGGCCCACAACAGCGTGCCGCTCACCGCCAACGGCGAGCCGCCGCCGATGATCAGCCTGGACCGCGCGGTAGCGATCGCCCGGGAGAAGATCCCCAGCCTGGACACCAGCAATATCATCATGCCCAGCAACACCTACGGCACCCTGCAGGTGGGTGGGCGTAGCTGGTATCCGCTGATTCCGCAACTGGTGGATATCCATCCCTACACCGGCGAGATCGCTGCGTCGCGGCTGCTCTCGGACCGCACCGGCGTGGAGCTGCTCACCGAGTCGATGCGACCGCTGCATACCGGGGATTTCGGCGGCTTTTGGATCAAGGCGATCTGGGCCTTCTTCGGCCTGGTATTGAGCCTGATGGTGCTCAGCGGATTGCTGATCTGGACCAAGCGCACCGCCCTGGCCACCGCCGCCGCGCTCAAGCGCGAAGCCCGGGAAGGGCGCAAGCCGCGCCCCGTCAACACCGTGGAGAACACCCTGTGACCAAGGACCTCGCTGCCCGACCGGAATCGTCGCCCGGGCGCTTCTGGCGCAAGTGGCGCTTCCATTTGAATATCCTGCTGATCCTGATTCCGCTGGGCTTCATGCCGCGGTACTTCGCCGAGACCGCGCTGTTTCGTGGGGATCGCGGGCTGGGGCAGCGGGTGGTCGGCGATATCCAGGTCGGGCCCTGGAGCCTGACGCTGGCCGAACTGAAGGAGCGCGGGCCGGAGCTGGATGGCGCATCCGGCTTTATGAAGAGCTTCAATGCCGAGCTGTGCGAAGCCTGCGCCAGGCGGGTCAAGGCGACCTACTTGAGGATCGGCAAGCCGCGCAGCCTGCGGGCGGCGGGGGTAATTTTCTTTGGTTCGGCGCATCGGCTGGGGGCGAGCTTGCCGGTGCCGAAAAACACGCCGGTGGATGCGCAGCTGTGGATCACCATGGAGGGCTGGGACGGGGCGGTGCATCAGGCGGCGATTCCGTTGGCGCAGGCTTCGCCGCGGACGGTGGAGTGGCTGCAAGCGCAGGCTGGCAGATGATAATGCGGTGACCTTCAGGACCCTATCGCTGGCAAGCCAGCTCCCACAGGGTCCGGCGGTGTACGCGGTCATTGTGGGAGCTGGCGTTGCCAGCGATAGGGCCGGGACAGACAACACAAAAAAGCCCCGGCTTTCACCGGGGCTGTTTCGTTATTGCGCCGCCTGCGCGTCCATCTTCTGCCGCAGGCTCAGCGGGCGCATGTCGGTCCAGACCTCTTCGATGTAGGCCAGGCAGTCCTTCTTCAGCCCGCTCTTGCCCACGGTGCGCCAGCCCGCCGGGACTTCCTTGTAGTCCGGCCAGATGGAGTATTGCTCCTCGTGGTTGACCACCACCTGGAACTGGATGTCGTCGCGGTCGAAAACTGAAGTCATTGCTGTTCTCCGAAAGTTGATATGTACCTAGACGTCCGGGGACGCCGAAAAATTAAAGGCTGGACACCGCCGCGGCCAACGCCCGGGCAAAGATCGCCGACACGTCGTCGATCTGCTCGGCGGTGATCACCAGCGGCGGCAGGAAGCGCACCACGCTGCCGTGACGCCCACCCAGTTCGAGAATCAGCCCGCGCTTGAGGCATTCGCGCTGCACCAGCGGCGCCAGGCGCGGGAAGTACGGGGCATGGCCCAGGGCATCGACTTCGCCCTGCGGGTCCACCAGTTCGACGCCAAGCATCAGCCCGCGCCCGCGGATATCGCCCAGGTGCGGGTAGTCCTGCTGCAGCTCGCGCAGATGCCCGGCCAGGCGCTCGCCCATGGCGGCGGCGTGGGCGCAGATATCGTGCTCCTTGAGGTAGCGGATCACCGCCGACCCCGCCGCCATGGCCATCTGGTTGCCACGGAAGGTCCCGGCATGGGCACCCGGCGCCCAGCTGTCCAGCCACTGCCGATAGACCACCACCGCCAGCGGCAGGCTGCCACCGATGGCCTTGGACATCACCACCACGTCGGGAATGATCCCGGCGTGCTCGAAGGCGAACATCTTGCCGGTGCGGGCGAAACCGCTCTGGATTTCATCGACGATCAGCGCCACCCCGGCCTGTTCGGTGATGGCGCGTACCCCGCGCAGCCACTCCAGGTCCGCCGGGATCACCCCGCCCTCGCCCTGCACCACCTCGACGATCACCGCCGCCGGCAGTTGCACGCCGGCTTCGGGATCGCTCAGCAGGTTGTGCAGATAGGCTAGGTTGGCCTTGACCCCGGCCTTGCCACCGAGGCCGAACGGGCAACGGTAGTCGTAGGGATAGGGCATGAACTGCACGCCATTGCTCAGCAGCGCACCCAGCGGGCGCTTGGGGCCCAGGCTGCCCATCAGGCTCAGGGCACCCTGGCTCATGCCGTGGTAGCCGCCCTGGAACGACAGCACGGTGCTGCGCCCGGTGGCGGTGCGCACCAGTTTCAGCGCGGCTTCCACCGCGTCGGTGCCGGTCGGGCCGCAGAACTGGATCTTCGCCTCGGTCGCCAGTGCCGGCGGCAAGATGCTGAACAGGTCCTGGACGAACTGGTCCTTGACCGGGGTGGTGAGGTCCAGGGTGTGCAGCGGCAGTTCGTCCGCCAGCACCTGCTGGATGGCCTCGATCACCACCGGGTGGTTATGGCCCAGGGCGAGGGTTCCGGCACCGGCCAGGCAATCGATGAAACGCCGGCCTTCAATGTCTTCGACATGGATGCCTTTGGCCCGTTTCAGCGCCAGCGGAATCCGCCGCGGATAGCTGCGTGCGTTGGATTCCTGGCGGCTTTGCCGGGCCAGCAGCGGCGACTCGTCGAACTGGTAGAGCGTTTCGCCGGCCTCCTGGCCTTCGGCAAACCTGATAGCGACTGACATCTGTGCAACCCTCAAGAAAGATGGATGAGGTGGGTTTCCTTGCAGGAGAAACGCACCAGCGCGGTGGGGATTTACCGGGTGGAACAGGTTTTTTTCCAGTTTGCGGGGGCCGTGTGGGAGCGGGTTCACCCGCGATTGCGCCGGTGAATCCACCATCGTCATCGCGGGTGAACCCGCTCCCACAGGGTCCGTGTTTACAGGGCCTCCAGCTCGGCCATAAGGTCCGACAGGCGATCCACCTTGGCCTCGTCGATGCGTTTGTCCTGCTGGCCTTCGATGTAGGCCGCCAGGGCCTGCAAGGTGTTCAGCTCGAACATGGCGCGCAGCGGCACGTGGTGTCCCAGTTCCTTCTGCACACGGCTGACGATCTGGGTCGCCAGCAGCGAGTGCCCGCCCAGTTCGAAGAAGTCGTCGCTCATGCCCACCTTGTCCACCTTGAGCACCTCGGCCCAGATCGCTGCGAGCTGCTCTTCCAGCTCGCCCTGCGGCGCCACGTAGGCGGCGTGGGCGTGGCCGATGTCCGGCTGCGGCAGGGCCCGGCGATCGAGCTTGCCGTTCGGCGTGAGCGGCAACCGTTCCAGGAACAGCCACTGCGTCGGCACCATGAAGCCCGGCAGGTCATGGGCCAGAAGCCCTTTCAGTTCGTGGACAAGCTCGTCGCCCGTGACCACGCCCTGCTCCGCCACTATCCAGGCCACCAATTGCGTGCCGTTGGCGCTTTCCCGCGGCAGCACCACCGCCTCGCGCACCGTTGGCAAACGCAGCAGCAGGGCCTCGATCTCGCCCAGTTCGATACGCAGGCCGCGGATCTTCACCTGATGGTCGATCCGCCCCAGGTAGTCGATAACGCCATCGGCGCGGTAGCGCACCAGGTCGCCGGTGCGATACAGGCGTGCGCCCGGGGTGAACGGATCCGGCACGAAGCGCTCGGCGCTCAGCTCCGGACGCTGGTGGTAACCGCGCGCCAGGGAGTCGCCGCCGACATACAGCTCGCCGGCACTGCCCACCGGACACAGCTGCAGATTGCTATCCAGGACATAGGTGCGCACGTTGCCGATCGGTCGGCCGATGGCAGCGATCGCGGTGTCCAGCGGGCCGTCGATCAGCAGGCTGCTGGTATCGATGGTCGCCTCGGTCGGGCCGTACAGGTTGTAGACCTGGCCGCCCCACTGTTCGCGCAACTGCCCGACCAGCGCCGCACTCAGGGCCTCGCCACCGAAGGCCAGGGTCCGCAGCGAATCCAGCTGACCTGCACGTACTTCCGGCAGCAGCGCCTGAAGAACCGACGGCGCCAGTTGCAGGATGCTGATCGCCTGTCCGGCCACTTCGCGCCACAGCAGGGTCAGGTCATCGCTCAGCGCCGGGCTGGCGAGGACCAGTTGCGCACCGTTGAGCAGCGGCAGCCAGAATTCCCACACCGAGGCGTCGAAGCTGAAGGCGGTCTTCTGCAGAACGCGGTCGCTCGGTAGCAGTTGCAGCTCGTCCTGCATCCACAGCATGTGGTTGGTCAGGGCGCCGTGGCGGATTTCCACGCCTTTCGGCCGGCCGGTGGAGCCGGAGGTGTAGATCACGTAAGCGAGGTTGTCGGCATTCACCCGGACCTGCGGCGGCGCGGCCTCGGCGAGGTCCTGCCAGTCGATCAGTTCGTCGAGGCTCAGGCTGGTCAGGCCGTCGTTGATCGGCAGGTCGGCGAGCAACGACGACTGGGTCAGCAGCAGGCGGATCCCACTGTCGCGAACCATGTAGTCCAGACGCTCGCGCGGGTAGGCCGGGTCCAGCGGCACATAGGCACCGCCGGCCTTGAGGACCGCCAGCAGGCCGACCACCATTTCCAGGCTGCGCTCCAGGGAAATCCCCACCAGCACATCCGGGCCGACGCCCAGGTCACGCAGGCGATGGGCCAGACGGTTGGCCTGGCGGTCCAATTCGGCGTAGCTCAGTTGCAGCTCGCCGAGGATCAGCGCGGCAGCGTCCGGCGTGGCCTGGACCTGCTGTTCGATCAGCTCGTGGATGCAGGCTTCGCTGTAGTCGGTGGCCGTGGCGTTCCAGTCATGCAGCCGGTGCTGGCGCTCGCTCTCGTCGAGCAGCGACAGTTCGCCGAGCAGCGCCTGGCTGTCGGCAGCCAGGGTCAGCAGCAGGTGCTCGAAGTGCCGCAGCAGTTGTTCGATGGCGGCCCGGTCGAAGTGCGCCAGGTCATAGCCTACCGCCAGCGACAGGCGCTCGCCCGCCTCCACCGCCAGGGTCAGCGGATAGTGGGTCTGCTCCTGGTTGACCACCTTGGCGAAGCTTGGCGAACGCGGCGAAGCCTGTTGCAGGGCCTCGGCGATCGGGTAGTTCTCGAACACCATGATCGAGTCGAACAGCGCCTCGCCGCCCCAGCCGGCCCAGCGCTGCACCTCGTAGAGCGGGGTGTGCTCGTGCTCGCGCAGTACCAGGTTGAGCGCCTGGACTTCCTGCACCCAGTCCTCGACGCGCTGCTCGGCACGCGGGCAGCCGACCACCGGCAGGGTGTTGATGAACAGGCCGAGCTGTTCCTCGACACCCGGCAGGTCCGCCGGACGCCCCGCCACCGTGGCACCGAAGGTGACCGTGGCCTGCCCGGTATAGCGTTGCAGCAGGAGCATCCAGGTCGCCTGCAACAGGGTGTTGAGGGTGACGCGCTGGTCCCGGGCGAACTCGCCCAGTTGTGCGCTCACCTCGACGGCGAAGTCGTGGCGCAGCTCGCCATGACCCTGCCCCGCTGCGCGGAAGCACGGTGCCAGGCGGGTCGGTGCTTCCAGCTCGGCCAGTTGGCCGCGCCAGAAGTGCTCGGCCAGCGCCACGTCCTGGCGTTGCAGCCAGTGGATATAGTCCTGGTAGCGACCGCTGGCCGCCGGCACCGCCTCGCCGTGATAACGCTGGAGCACCTCGCCGAACATCCGCGAGCTGCTCCAGCCATCCAGCAGGATGTGGTGGCAGGTGAAGACCAGTTGATGCACGCCCTCGTCGGTATGCAGCAGGCTCAGGCGCAACAGGGCGTCGTGTTGCAGATCGAAACCGCGCTGGCGATCGGCTTCGGCGAACTCGACCAGTGCGGCATCGACGTCCTTGCGCCCGCGCCAGTCCTGCAGTTCGAACGGCACCACCAGTTGCTTGCGGATCAACTGCAACGGCTGACCGAAACTGCTGACGAAGCTGGCCCGCAGCACCTCGTGGTTATCCACCACGGCCTGCCAGGCGGCGATGAAACGCTCGACCTCGATACCGCGCACTTCGGCGCGCATCTGGTTGACGTAGCTGGCCTTGTCTTGCTCGTACAGGCTGTGGAACAGCATGCCCTGCTGCATCGGCGACAACGGGTAGATATCGGCGATCTGCGCCGCCGGCAGCGGCAGGCTGTCAAGCTGGCGCTGGTCGAGGCCGGCCAGGGGGAAGTCCGACGGCGTCGCCCCACCGGCATTGGCCGACAGGCAATGCTCGATCAGCAGGCGCAGTTCGCTGGCGTAGGCGTCGGCCAGCCCTTGCACCGTGCTGCGTTCGAACAGTTCGCCGCTGAAGCTCCAGAGCATTTCCAACTGGCCGTCGAGTACCTGCCCGTTGATCGCCAGCAGGCTCTCCAGCGGTGCTTCGTCGCCCTGGCCCTGGCCACTGCCTTCGCCGGATGGCGCCAGCAGCGCGTCGTCGGCGGCGAAACTGCCGTCCAGCTGGCCAAGGTAGTTGAACACGATCTCGCCCTGGGGCAGCGCCGCCAGGGTGCGTTGCGCCCGCTCGTCGCCGAGCCAGCGCAGCACACCGTAGCCCAGGCCTTTGTGCGGCACTGCGCGCAACTGCTCCTTGATGGTCTTCAACGACGTAGCAAGGTCGTCGGCGGCACTGAGCCTGACCGGGTACAGGCTGGTGAACCAGCCGACGGTGCGGTGGGTGTCGATGCCCTCGAACAGCTCTTCACGCCCGTGGCCTTCCAGGCGTACCAGGGTGTCGCTGCGCCCGGTCCAGCGGCCGATCACCCGGGCCAGGGCGGTCAGCAGCAGATCGTTGATCTGCGTGCGATAAGCCGCCGGAGCCTGCTGCAACAGTTGCCGGGTAAGGCCGGCATCGAGGCGGCTGCTGACGGTGACTTCATGCTGGTGCTGGCGGCCGCCGTCGGCGTGGTCCAGCGGCAGTTCGTCGCTGGCGCCCTGCAACTGCGCCTGCCACCAGCCCAGTTCGGCGGCCAGTTGCGGCGTGGCGGCCCAGGCTTGCAACTGCTCGGCCCAGACCTTCACCGAATGGGTCTTGTCCGCCAGTGCGGTGCCGTTATAGGCCGTCTGCAGGTCTTCCAGCAGGATGCGCCAGGACACGCCATCCACCGCCAGGTGATGGATCACCAGCAGCAGGCGTTGTTCGCCCTCCGGCAGGTTCACCAACAGGCCGCGCAGCAGCGGGCCCTCGACCAGGTCCAGGCTGCGCTGCGCTTCATCGCACAGGGCACGCAGCCCCTCGCGAGACTCCACATCGCGTACCCACAACAGTTCACCGCTGACCGCATCGCGGAATCTGGCGCGCGCGTCGACGAAACTCAGGCGCAGCGCATCGTGATGTGCCACCAGGCGTTGCAGCGCAGCTTCCAGGCGTCCTGCCTCCAGTGCGACGGTCGGGGTGAACAGCACCGACTGGTTCCAGTGATGACGCTCGGGCACCGGGCTGGCGAAGAAACGCTGCTGGATCGGCAGCAACGGCGTCGGCCCGCTCAGGGCCCCCTGCTCGATGCGCACCGCCGGCGCGCGGCTGGCCACCTGGGCGATGCCCTGGATGGTCTGGCGCTGGAACAGGTCCTTGGCGGTGAACAGGATCCCCGCCTGCCGCGCACGGCTGACCACCTGGATGGAGATGATCGAGTCGCCGCCCAGTTCGAAGAAGTTGTCGGTCACGCCGACCTGCTCCAGCTTCAGCACGTCGCGCCAGATGGCCGCCAGTTCCGCCTCGAGCGGAGTGCTCGGGGCCACGCCGGACGAGGCGTTCTGGCTCAGGTCGGGCTTCGGCAGGGCCCGGCGGTCAAGCTTGCCGTTGGCGTTCACCGGCATGCGCTCCAGCCAGAGGAAGTGGCTCGGCACCATGAATTCCGGCAGGTGCACCTTGAGGTGGGCCTTGAGGATTTCCTTGAGCTCGTCAGTGTTCTGCTGCGGATCGCGGGCAACCAGGTAGGCCGCCAGTTGCTTGCCGTTGGCGCCGTCGATATCGATGACGCTGGCCTCGCGCACCGCCGGGTGCTCCTGCAGCCGTGCATCGATCTCGCCCAGTTCGATGCGCAGGCCGCGGATCTTCACCTGGTGGTCGATACGCCCGGCGTATTCGACGATGCCTTCGCCGCGATAGCGGGCAAGGTCACCGGTGCGGTACAGGCGGCCGCCGTCGGTGGAGAATGGATCGGGCACGAAGCGCTCGGCGGTCAGCGCCGGACGCTTGTGGTAGCCGCGGGCCAGGCCGACGCCGCCCAGGTACAGCTCGGCAGCGCAACCCGGCGCGGCCGGCAGCAGGCCGTCCTCGAGGATATGGGTCTTGATGTTGTCGATCGGATGGCCGATCGGTACGTTCAGGTCATCGAGGCTGCAGGTCCAGTGGGTGACCTCGATCGCCGCCTCGGTCGGCCCGTACAGGTTGTGCAGGTCGGCATGGGGCAGGCGCTTGAGTACCTGGGCCGCCAGTTCCACCGGCAGCGCCTCGCCGCTGCACATCACCCGGCGCAGGCTGGTGCAGGTCTCGACGTCTTCATGGGTCATGAAGGCCTGGAGCATGGACGGCACGAAATGCACGGTGGTGACGCCGTACTGGCGGATGGTTGCCAGCAGCCGGTCCGGGTCACGGTGGTCGCCCGGCAGGGCTACCGCCAGGCGCGCGCCGCACAGCAGCGGCCAATAAAACTCCCAGCCCGAGACGTCGAAGCTGAACGGGGTCTTCTGCAGCACGGTGTCGCTGGCCTCCAGCCCATAGGCCTTCTGCCCCCAGTGCAGGCGGTTGATCACCGCACGATGGCTGTTGCCGGCGCCTTTCGGCTTGCCGGTGGAGCCCGAGGTGTAGATCACATAGGCGAGGTTGTCGGCCAGGCTCACCGGCACCGGGTTGGCGTCGCTGTAGTGCTCCAGCGACAGGCGATCGAGGCTCAGGGACCGGACATGGCCCGGGATCGGCAGGCGCTCCACCAGGGCTTCCTGGGTCAGCAGCAGTTCGACGCCGCTGTCCTCGATCATGTAGGCCAGGCGGTCGCTCGGGTAATCCGGGTCGAGCGGCACATAGGCGCCGCCGGACTTCATGATTGCCAGCAGGCCGATGACCATTTCCAGGCTGCGTTCCACGGCGAGGCCGATCAGCGCATCCGGACGCGTCCCCCGTTCGCGCAGCTTGTGCGCCAGCTGGTTGGCCCGGCGGTTGAGCTGGGCGTAGCTCAGTTGCTGGCCGGCGAAGACCAGCGCCGGGGCGTCCGGGGTCTTCGCCACCTGGGCTTCGAACAGGTGGTGGATGCCGGTATCGCCGGGGAACGGCGCGGCGGTGGCGTTCCACTGCTGGACGATACGGCGCTGGGCGGTCGCGTCGAGCAGGGCCAGCTCACCGATGCGCTGCTGCACATCGGCGCTGATCGAGCGCAGCAATTGCTGCCAGTGCCCGGCCATGCGCGCGATGGTGTCGGCTTCGAACAAGGCGGTGGCGTAGGTCAGCGAGGCGCTCAGGCCGTCGCTGTGCTCCACGGTATGCAGCATCAGGTCGAACTGCGCGGTGTGCTTATCGGACGGCACCGCTTCCAGTTGCAGGCCGGCCAGTTGCGGCAACAGGTGTGCGGCTTCGCTCTGGTGGTTGTACATCACCTGGAACAGCGGGCTGCGGCTCAGGTCACGCTCCGGTTGCAGGGCTTCCACCAGTTGCTCGAACGGCAAGTCCTGATGGGCCTGGGCTTCCAGGGCATGGCGCTTGACCTGTTGCAGCAGCTCGACGACGCGGGTCTGCGAATCCAGCTCGGCCTTGAGCACCTGGGTGTTGACGAAGAAGCCGATCAGCGGCTCGGTTTCGGCGCGGTTGCGGTTGGCGATCGGCACGCCGACGCGTACGTCGCCTTGGCCCGAGTAGCGGTGCAGCAGGGTCTGGAACGAGGCCAGCAACAGCATGAACAGGGTCACGCCCTGCCCTTGCGCCAGCGTTTTCAGTGCGGCCGCCAGTTGCGGGTCGAGGCTGAAGCTGAACTGCGCGCCGGCAGTGCTCTGTACCGGCGGCCGCGGATGGTCGGTCGGCAGTTCCAGCACCGGTTGTTCGCCGCCCAGTTGTGCGGTCCAGTAGACCAGTTGCCGGGCTTTCTCGCCCGCCTCCAGCCATTCACGTTGCCACAGCGCGTAGTCGGCATACTGGATCGCCAGCGGCGCCAGGCGCACTGCCTCGCCCTGGCTGTAGCCGGCGTACAGGCGCATCAGTTCATCGACCATGATCGGCATCGACCAACCGTCGGTGACGATATGGTGCTGGACCAGCACCAGCACATGTTCATCAGCGCCCAGGTGCAGCAGGCGCACGCGCAGCAACGGCCCCTGTTCCAGATCGAACGGGCGCAGGGTCTCGGCCTCGATGAACAGGCGCACCTGTTCATCACGGGGCAGCCCGGACGCCGGCAACTGTTCCGCTTCCAGCACGAACGGCGCCGGGGCGTGAATCACCTGCACGGCCTGGGCACCGTCCTGGCGGAAGGTGGTGCGCAGGGTTTCGTGGCGGGCGACCAGGCTTTCGAAGCTCAGCTCCAGCGCAGCGATATCCAGCGCGCCGCGCAGGCGCAGGGCGGCCGGCATGTTGTAGGCGGCGCTCTGCGGCTCCAGTTGCCAGAGGAACCACTGGCGTTGCTGGGCATAGGACAGCGCCAGCGGCTGGCTGCGGTCGGCCAGGGTGATCGCCTGCTGCTGGCTGCTTTCGGCGGCGGCGACCTGGCGGGCGAAACCGCGCAGGTCCCGGGCCTCGAACAAACTGCGCAATGCCAGCTCGATCTTCAGGCTTTGACGGACACGGGAGATCACCTGGGTCGCCAGCAACGAGTGCCCGCCCAGCTCGAAGAAGCTGTCGTCGAGACCGACCCGGTCGATCTTCAGCACTTCGGCCCAGATCGCAGCCAGTTGCCGTTCCAGCTCGGTTTCAGGCGCGACATAGGCCGTCTGCGACAGGCTGGTATCCGGCTGCGGCAGGGCCTTGCGGTCGAGCTTGCCGTTCGGCGTCAGCGGCATGGCCGGCAACTGCACGATGTGGGTCGGAACCATGTAGTCCGGCAGGCTGGTTTTCAGCGAAGCCTTGAGCTGATCGACATCCAGCGCGCTGCGGGTGACCACATAGGCGGCGAGCTGCTTGCCCCGTGGGCCATCGATATCGAGCACCACGGTTTCGCGGATCGCCGGATGCTCCAGCAGGCGCGCTTCGATCTCGCCCAGTTCGATGCGGTAGCCGCGGATCTTTACCTGGTGGTCGGCACGGCCGACGTATTCCAGCACGCCATCGGCACGGCGCCGGGCCAGGTCGCCGGTACGGTACAGGCGCTCGCCCGGGGCGCCGAACGGGTTGGGAACGAAGACAGGAACGGTTCGGCGGGTGTCGCCGACATAGCCGCGGCCGACGCCGGTACCGGCGACGCACAGCTCGCCTACGGCGCCGATAGGGACCAGTTCCAGCGCATCGTCCAGCAGGTAGATCAGGTTGTTGTCGGTCGGGGTACCGATGGGCAGGTAGGTGCTTTCGGTGGACGCCAGATCGACGCGGAAGAAGGCCACGTCATCCGAGCATTCGGCCGGACCATAGGCATTCACCAGTCCGATCTGTGGATAACGCAGCAGCCACTGGCGCGCCAGTTCCGGCGGCATCGCCTCGCCGGTCGGCAGCAGCCAGCGCAGGCCGTCCAGGCTGACCCGTTCTTCGGCCAGCAGGCCCTGGATCAGCGACGGCACGCTTTCCAGCACGCTGATGCCTTGCTGCTGAACGTGCGCCAGCAGTGCTTGTGGATCACGGGCGATATCGTTCGGCACGATATCCACCCGGGCGCCGAACAGCGGTGCGGCGAGGAACTGCCAGACGGAAATATCGAAGCTCTGCGAAGCGGTCTGGGCGATCACGTCCTTGTCGCTCAGGTCGAGGTACGGGACCTTGCTCAGCTGGTTGTTGAGCATGCCGCGCTGCTCGACCATCACGCCCTTCGGCAGGCCGGTGGAGCCGGAAGTGAAGATCACGTAGGCCAGGTTGTCCGGGCTGCTGTAGCGACCGGGATTGGTGGTTTCGGTACTTTGCTGGACCTGTTCCCAGACCAGCAGTTGCACCGCTTCATTGCCGAGCAGCAGCTCACGGGCCTGGGCTTCGCAGGCGGCGCTGCACACCAGCACCGGCGCCCTGCTCTGCCCGATCACGCCGCTCAGGCGCTGGTTCGGCAGCGCCGGGTCCAACGGCAGGTAACCTGCGCCGGCCTTGAAGCTGCCAATAATCATGCCCAGCAGATCCGGGCCGCGTTCGGCCAGCAGGGCGATCGGCTGGTCGAAGCCGGCGCCCGCCGTGATCAGGGCATGGCCCAGGCGGTTGGCGGCGTCGTTGAGTGCTTGGTAACTGATCCGGTCGGCCAGATAGCTGACCGCAATCCGCTCGGGATGGGTCGCAACCCGCTCCTCGAACTGCGCCACATAGCTGCGCTCCAGCGGATATTCGCGGGCGCTCTGGTTGACGCCGCGGGTCAGGAACTCGCGCTCATCGTCACCCAGCAGCGGCAGCGCCGCCATATCGCCGTGGAAGCCTTCCACCAGCGCCAGCAGCAGGCGCTTGAACTCCGCCAGCATGCCTTCGACGGTGCTCTGGTCGAAGTAGCGCTGGTCGTAGGACAGGTGCAGGCCAAGGTCATCGCCCGGGTAGCACACGGCAGTCAAGGGATAGTTGGTGTGGGTGCGACCGGAGTCCGAGGTGGCGTTCAGGCTTTGTGCACGGTCCAGCACCGAGACTTCCACCGGGGCGTTCTCGAACACGAACAGGCTGTCGAACAGCGGCAGGCCCTTGGGCAGCTCGCTGAGCTCCTGGATATTCACCAGCGGCAGGTATTCGTACTCGCGCAATTGCATGTTGCTATCGAGCAGGCCGTTCAGCCACTGGCGCACGCTCTGCCGCTCGCCATCGCCAGGCAAACCGACACGCAGGGCGATGGTGTTGATGAACAGGCCGACGGTGCGCTGCATCTGCGGCATATCCACCGGGCGCCCGGCCACGGTGACACCGAACAGCACGTCGCGCTCGCCGCTCAGGCGGCGCAGGGTCAGGGCCCAGGCGGCCTGGGCGAAGGTATTGACGGTGAGCTGGTGCTGCTGCGCCAGCTCGCGCAGGCGGGCGCCTTCGCTTTCGTCGAGGCGGGTGTAGACATCGCCGACGACCATGCCGCCGCTTTCGCCGGCATGTTCGCGCAGGTACGGACGGTCGCTGGGGATCGGCGTCGGCCGCTCGAAACCGCGCAGGTTGGCCCGCCACCAGTCACGGGCCTGCTCCAGGCCGCGCTGTTGCAGCCAGCCGATATAGTCGCGGTAGCGCGGGGCCGGCGGCAGTTGCGCCTCGCGGCCTTCGCCAAGGGCCATGTACAGGTCGAAGAAGTCGTTCATCAGCAGCGAACGGCACCAGGCATCGATAAGGATGTGGTGGTTGCTCATCATGAACCAGTAGCTGGCCTCGCCGACGCGGACCAGGCGCAGGTGGAACGGCGCCTGGTGCAGCAGATCGAAGCCGGCCTCGCGCTCGCGCTTGTGCAGGGCTTGCAGTTGCGCTTCCTGCTGTTCGGCAGGAATGCCGCGCCAGTCGAGGTAGTCCACCGGGGTATCGCCCGGCTTGTGGATAACCTGGAGCATGCCTTCGCCGATATCCCAGCAGAACGACGCGCGCAGCGCTTCATGGCGGGCCACCACGGCCTGCCAGGCGCGGGTGAAGCGCTCGGGGTCGAGGGCGCTGTCGATGCGGTAGCGGTCCTGCATGTAGTACAGGCCGGTGCCGGGTTCCAGCAGGGTATGCAGGAGCATGCCCTCCTGCATCGGGGTCAGCGGGTAGACATCCTCGATCCGCGCCGCCGGCACCGGCAGCGCGTCCAGCTCGGCCTGGGTCAGGCGGGCCAGGGGGAAGTCGGACGGGGTCAGGCCGCCGCTGCCTTCGTCCAGGCAGTGCTCGACCAGCGCCTGCAACTGGGCCAGGTAAGCCTTGGCGATGGCTTCGATGGTCGCCTGCTGGTGACGCTCGGTGCTGAAGGTCCAGCGCAGGACCAGTTCGCCGCCATAGACCTGGGCATCGATGCTCAGCTCGTTGGGCAGCGGCGCCTGCGGGTCATGGGCGGTGCCGGCGGACTCTTCCAGCGGGCGGAACAGCGCATCGCTGGCGAAACTCTGGTCGAACTGGCCGAGGTAGTTGAAGGTCACCGGTGCCACCGGCAGTGCCTGCATCGCGGCACGGCTGTCGGCGTCGCCGAGGTAGCGCAGCACGCCGTAGCCAAGGCCCTTGTGCGGTACTTCGCGCAGTTGTTCCTTGATCGCCTTGATCGAGCCGGACAGCTCGGCCGCCGGAGTCAGGCGCAGCGGATAGGCGCTGGTGAACCAGCCGACGCTGCGGGTCAGGTCGATTCCGTCGAACAGGCTTTCGCGGCCATGGCCTTCCAGCTGGACCAGCGCCGAGGGTTGCTCGGTCCACTGGCAGAGCACACGGGCCAGGGCGGTCAGCAGCAGGTCGTTGACCTGGGTGCGGTAGGCGCTCGGTGCCTGTTGCAGCAACTGGCGGGTGCGCTGGGCATCCAGGCGTACGCTGACGCTGGCGGCATGGCGGTTTTCCTGGCCACCGGCCTTGTCGGTGCCCGGCAGCGGCATGGCCTCGCTGCCCAGGTGGGCCTGCCACCAGTCACGTTCCTCGCGCAGCGAATCGCTGGCGGCATGGGCGGCCAGGCGCTCGGCCCAGTCGCGCAGGGCGCTGGTCTTGGCCGGCAGCGGCTGTTGGCGATAAGCGTTTTGCAGGTCTTCCAGCAGCACGCGCCAGGACACGCCATCCACCACCAGGTGATGGATCGCCAGCAGCAGGCGCTGTTCGCCTTGTGGGCCACTGACCAGCAGAGCACGCAGCAACGGGCCCTGCTGCAGGTCGAGGCTGCGCTGGGCTTCGTCGTAGAGCACGGTGCATTGGGCCATGTCGCTGACCTGGGCGACCCGCAGCAGGCTGTCCTCGCCGTCGCGGAAGGCCGCCTGCCAGGCGCCATCCTGCTCGCGGAAGCCGAGGCGCAGGGCGTCGTGCTGCTGTTGCAGGACCTTCAATGCCTGTTCCAGTTGCACGGCATCGAGCACCTGGGTCGGCTCCAGCAGGACGGCCTGGTTCCAGTGCTGGCGGTTGGCGATCGGGGTTTCGAAGAACCAGTGCTGGATCGGCGTGAGCGCCGAAGCACCGGTCAGTTGCCCTTGCTCGGCGCTGACCACTTCGCGGGTGGTGGCGACGGCGGCCAGGGCCTGCACGGTCTGGTGCTGGAACAGGTCGCGCGGGGTGAAATGGATACCAGCGGCACGGCCACGGCTGACCACCTGGATCGACAGGATCGAATCGCCACCCAGCTCGAAGAAGTTGTCGTTGAGGCCGACCCGGGCGACGTTCAGCACCTCGCCCCAGATCCGCGCCAGGCGCTGTTCCAGCTCGCTGGTAGGCGCCATGTAGTGCTGGCGGTTCAGCTCCGGATCCGGCATCGGCAAGGCGCGGCGGTCGAGCTTGCCGTTGGCGGTCAGCGGCATGGCGTCGAGCAGGACCAGGTGGGTCGGGACCATGTAGTCCGGCAGTTGCGCCTTGAGCGCAGCCTTCAGTTCGTCACGCAGGCGGGCCTGCTGTGCTTCATCCTGATTGGCCACATCGCTGACCAGGTAACCGGCCAGTTGCTTGCCCGCCGGCGTATCCAGCGCCAGCACCACAGCTTCGCGGATGGCGGCATGCTCCAGCAGGCGGCTTTCGATCTCGCCCAGTTCGATACGGAAGCCACGGATCTTCACCTGGTGGTCGACCCGGCCGATGTATTCCACCAGACCGTCGGCACGCTGACGCACCAGGTCGCCGGTACGGTACAGACGGCCGCCGTCAGTGGCGAACGGATCGGCGACGAAGCGCTCGGCGGTGAGGCCGGCACGCTCGTGATAACCCACCGCCAGCCCCGCGCCGCCGACATACAGCTCACCCGTGGCGCCCTGCGGTACCAGGGCCAGGTCGGTATCGAGGATATAGGCGACCCGCGCCCCGACCACGCTGCCGATCGGCACGCTGGCCTGGCCCTCCTCCAGCTCGGCCGGCGCCAGGCAGGCCAGGGGCATGACCACGGTTTCGGTGGGGCCGTAGGCATTGAAGAACAGCTCCGGGGCAAAGGCCGCGCGAATGCGTTGCAGGTGTTCGCCGGTCAGGGCTTCGCCGCCGGTGATGCACATGCGTACCGGCAAACGCTGTTGCCGGGTCGCCAGCCACTGGGCCAACTGGCTGCCATAGCTGGGGGTAAAGCCGAGGATGTTCACACCCTGCTCGCGAATCAACGCACAGATTTCCTCGGCATCCCATTGGCCCTGGGCACGCAGCACCACCCGTGCACCGCTCAGCAGCGGTACCAGCAGACGCTCGGTGGCGGCGTCGAAGTTGATCGAGTAGAAATGCAGCTCGCAGTCGCTCGGGCGCATGTCGAAGCGCTTGATCACCGCCTGGCAGTGCATGGCGATTTCACCATGGCTGACCACCACGCCCTTCGGCAGGCCGGTGGAGCCGGAGGTGTAGATCAGGTAGGCCTGGTGCTGCGGCAGGCTGATGAACGGCGGTTCGCTGTCCGGGTAAGCGGCCAGTTTCGCCAGGTCGTCCTCCAGGCTCCAACGCGCCACGCCTTCCGGCAGTTCGCCGAGGGCTTCGAGCAACCTGGTGTCGCTGAGCAGCAGGCGCACGCCGCTGTCGCGGATCATGTAGTGCAGGCGTTCCAGCGGGTATTCCGGGTCCAGCGGCACATAGGCGCCGCCGGCCTTGAGGATCGCCAGCAGGCCGATGACAATTTCCAGCGAACGCTCCAGCGCGAGGCCAACCCGCACCTGCGGGCCGACGCCTTGCTCGCGGAGCATCCAGGCCAGGCGGTTGGCCCGGGCATCCAGCTCGGCGTAGCTGAGGGTCTGGCCGCGGAAGGTCAGCGCACCCGCATCCGGAGCGGTCTTGACCCGCTCGCTGAACAGGCTGTGGATGCACTGGTCGAGACGCTGCTCGCCAGGCTCCACGCCGAGGCTGTCGAGCAGCTGCTGGCGCTCGTCGTCAGCCAGCAACGGCAGCTCGGCCAGGCGCTGTTGCGGATCGGCCAGCAGCGCTTCCAGCAGATTGCGCCAGTGCGCGGCCATACGGGCAATGCGCGGCTCGTCGAACAGGTCGGTGCTGTAGGTCAGGCAGCAGCCCAGGCGGTGGTCGAGCTCGGTGACTTCGAGGTTGAGGTCGAACTTGGTGGCACGGGCGTCGTTGACCAGGTACTCGACGGTCATCCCGGCCAACTCGCGGCTTTGCTGGAACTCCCAGCGCTGCACGTTGCACATCACCTGGAACAGCGGGTTCCAGGCCGCGCTGCGCGGCGGCTGCAGGGTTTCCACCAGGTGATCGAACGGCAGGTCCTGGTGGGACTGGCCGTCGATCACGGTCTGGCGCACCTGTTCGATCAGCTCACCGACGCGCATCTGCCCGTCGAGCTGCACGCGCAGCACCTGGGTGTTGAGGAAGGCGCCGATCAGCCCTTCGCTTTCCGGACGGATGCGGTTGGCCACCGGGGCACCGATGCGCAGGTCGGTCTGGCCGCTGTAGCGGTAGAGCAGCATGGCCAGGGCGGCGGTCATGGTCATGAACAGGGTCAGGCCATTCTTCGCGTTGAAGGCGCGCACGCGGCCGGCCAGGTCATCGCTGAGATCGAAGCGGAACAGTTCGCCCTGGTGGCTTTGCACGGCCGGCCGCGGACGGTCGCCGGGCAGTTCCAGCAGCGGGTGTTCCTTGCCCAGTTGGGCCGTCCAGTAGTCCAGCTGGCGCTGGCGCTCGCCGGATTCCAGCCACTGGCGCTGCCACACGCTGTAGTCGAGGTACTGCACCGCCAGCGGTTCCAGCGGCGACGGCTTGCCGTCGAGGAAGGCCTCGTAGAGCAGGCCCAGCTCGCGGGCGAAGATATCCATCGCCCAGCCTTCGGTGACGATATGGTGCAGGGTCAGCACGAAGTAGTGCTCCTGCTCGCCGGCCTTGACCAGGCAGGCACGCAGCAGCGGGCCGGTTTCCAGGTCGAAGGGCTTGTGCGCTTCGCTGTCGGCGAAGGCTTGCAGGCGTACCTGGCGCTCGGCGGCGGGCAGCGCGGAAATATCCAGCCACTGCATGGCCACGCCGGTCTCTTCGGAAACCTTCTGGCAGGCCACGCCATTGACGCTGGGGAAGGTGGTGCGCAGGGTTTCGTGGCGCAGGATCAGCGCCTGCAGGGCCGCTTCGAAGCAGCCGATATCGAAGGCGCCACTGAGTCGTGCCATGCCGCCGACGTTATAGGCGGGGCTGTCCGGCTCCATCTGCCAGAGGAACCACATGCGCTGCTGCGAGTAGGACAGCGGCACCGGCTGGCTGCGATCGACCCTGGCGATGGCCTGCTGGCTGTTGCGTGCGCCAGCGGCCTGCAGCGCAGCGATCTGCTCGGCGAAGGCGCCCAGCTCGCGGTGGTCGAACAGCACCCGCAGCGGCAGTTCGACGTCGCAGGCCTGGCGCACGCGGGAAATGATCTGGGTCGCCAGCAGCGAGTGCCCGCCCAGTTCGAAGAAGTCATCGGCCAGGCCGACTTGCGGTACTCCCAGCACTTCGCGCCAGATGGCGGCGATGCGGTGCTCCAGTTCGGTCTGCGGCTCGATATGTTCGCGGGACTGCCAGTGCGGCTCGGGCAGTGCGCGGCGGTCCAGCTTGCCGCTCGGGCCCAGGGGCATCGCGTCCATGCGCACCAGTTGTGCCGGAACCATGTACTCCGGCAGCTCCAGGGCCAGTTCGGCCTTCAGGCGGGCGCTCTGCGCGGCCTCGTCCTCCCCGGTTTTCTCGGCGGTGAAATAGCCGACCAGTTGCGGACCGGCAAGGGTCTGGCGCACCACCACGGCCGCCTGGCCGACACCGTCCAGCGCCAGCAGGCGGGCCTCGATTTCCTGCGGCTCGACGCGGAAGCCACGCAGCTTGACCTGATGATCGAGACGGCCGAAGTACTCCAGCGCACCATCGGCGGCCCAACGCACGCGGTCGCCGGTGCGGTACAGGCGCGCGCCCGGCTCGCCGGCGGCATCCGGCACGAAGCGTTCGGCTGTCAGCGCGGCGCGGCCCAGATAACCGCGAGCCAGACCCAGGCCTCCGATGCACAGCTCACCCGCCACGCCATCGGGCTGGGCATTCAGTTCGCTGTCGAGCACCCGGCAGATGACGTTGCCCAGCGGCCGGCCAATCGGTGAGCGAGCGCCATCGCTGGCCTGGCAATGCCAGTGGGTGACGTTGATCGCGGTTTCGGTCGGGCCGTAGCGGTTATGCAGTTGCACATCGGGCAGTTGCGCCAGCACGCGGTTGCGCAGCTCGGCCGGCAGCGCCTCGCCCCCGGAAAATACCCGGCGCAGGCTGGTGCAATTGGCCGTCAGCGGCTCGTCGATAAACAGCTGGAGCAGCGGCGGAACGAAGTGCAGCGTGGTCACGCCGTAGTGCTGGACGAGCTGGGCGATACGGTGCGGATCGCGGTGCTCGCCGGGTCCGGCAAGCACCAGCCGGCAGCCGGTGATCAGCGGCCAGAAGCATTCCCATACCGACACGTCGAAGCTGATCGGCGCCTTCTGCATCAGCACGTCGCTGTCGTTCAACTGGTAGCTGGCCTGCATCCATTGCAGGCGCTCGGCCAGGGCCGCGTGGGTGTTGCCGACGCCTTTCGGCAGGCCGGTGGAGCCGGAGGTGTAGATCACATAGGCGAGGTTATCGCCGTGCAGGTGCAGGCCCGGCGCATGGCTCGGCCAGTTGTCCAGCTTGAGGGTGTCGAGGGCGATGGCGCTGACGCCTTCGGCACTTGGCAGATCGCCAAGCAGATGACTTTGGGTCAGCAGCAGCGAAACGCCGCTGTCGCTCAGCATCCAGGCCAGGCGCTCGCTCGGGTAGTCCGGATCCAGCGGCACGTAGGCACCGCCGGCCTTGATGATGGCGAGCAGGCCGATCAGCAGTTGCGGCGAGCGCTCGACGGCGATCGCCACCTTCACGTCCGGTCCGACGCCCTTGTCGCGCAGGTAGTTGGCCAGGCGGTTGGCCTGGGCATGCAGGCCGGCGAAATCCAGGCTGCCGCCCTCCCACACCAGCGCGGTGCGCTCGGGGCTGCGCTGGGCCTGTTCATTGAGCAGCTCCGGCAACCAGCGGCTGGCCGGGGTGCACGGGGCGACGCTCCAGCTGGCCTGGCGGGCCTGTTCGGCTTCGTCGAGCAGGTACAGGTCACCGAGGGCAATATCGGTGGAGGCGCAAACCTGGGCCAGCAGGCGCACATAGTGCCCGGCCAGGCGCTGGATGGTGGCGCGCTCGAACAGCTCGTCGGCGTAGTCGAAGGACAGGTTGATGCGCCCGCTGCGGTCTTCCTCGCTGTGCAGTTGCAGGTCGAACTTGGCCTCGCGGCTGTGCCACGGCAGTTCGTCGGCGAGCAGGCCGGGCAGGCGACGCAGGGCGCCGAGGTCGCGTTGCTGGTGGTTGAACATGACCTGGAACAGGCCCTGCTCGCGGGCCTGCGGGAAGGCTTCGACCAGTTGATCGAACGGCAGGTCCTGGTTGGCCTGGGCCTCCAGTGCCGCCTGGCGGGTGCGCTTGAGCAGCTCGGCGAAGGGCAGGCGCGCATCCAGTTCGGCGCGCAGCACCAGGGTATTGATGAAGAAGCCGATCAGGCCCTGGGTTTCCCGGCGCGGACGGTTGGCGCCGGGCACGCCGATACGGATATCGGTCTGGCCGCTGTAGCGGTGCAACAGGGTCTGAAAAGCGCTCAGCAACAGCATGAACGGTGTGGACTGGCTGCCCTGGGCCGCAGCTTTCAGGGCTTTGCTCTGCTCGGCGCTCAGGCGCAGGCTGTAGCGCGAGGCACTGTGCTGCTGGCGGGTGGAGCGTGGGTGATCGGTGGCGAGGCTCAGGCTCGGGTGGTCGTCGCCCAACTGCTCTTTCCAGTAGGCCAGCTGGCGCTCGGCCTCGCCCCGGGCCAGCCATTCGAGCTGCCACTGGCCGTAGTCGGCGTAGCGCACCGGCAGTGGCGCCAGGGTCAGCGGCTGCTCCTGCACCGCGGCGGCGTAAAGCCGCGAGAACTCGTCGATGAGCACGTTCAGCGACCAGCCGTCGGCAATGATGTGGTGCAGGGTCACCAGCAACTGGTGTTCCTGTTCGTCCAGGCAGAGCAATTGCACCCGCAGCAGCGGGCCGTTTTCCAGGTCGAACGGCAGGCGAGCCTGTTCCTCGCGGATGGCCTGGGCACGACTGCGACGCTCGTCTTCGTCGAGATCGCCGAGGTCGATGCGCTGGAGGTCGAACTGGCCGGCAGGGTCGATGCGTTGCAGGGACACGCCGTCCACTTCGTAGAAGCGCGTGCGCAGGGATTCGTGGCGTTCGACAAGGCGCTGGAAGGCACTGCGCAGAGCGGTTTCGTCCAGCTCGCCGCGCAGGATGAGGCCGGCCGGGATGTTGTAGGCGCTGCTCTGGGGATCCAGTTGCCAGGTGAACCACAGGCGGTTCTGGGCGAGAGACTGAGGCAGGCCTTCGTCACCGGCAAGACGGACGATGCCGTCCTGGGCTTGCGCACCCGACCGGGCGCCTTCGATGGCGGCGACGAAGCCTTGCAGGGTCGGCGCTTCGAACAGCAGGCGCAGGTTCAGCTCGATGTCCAGGGCGTCACGCAGGCTGGCGACCACCTGGGTGGCGAGGATGGAGTTGCCGCCGAGCAGGAAGAAATGGTCGTCGGCAGCGATGTCGTCCACTTGCAGGTGTTCGCGCCAGGTGCGCGCGACCAGCTCACCGAGGTTGGACCGGGCCAGGGCGGTGTCGCTGGCCTTGGCACCGATTTGCGGGAACACCGCGTAGCTGTCGAGGCTGCCGTCGGCCAGGCGGGTGCGGCAGGCCGAGCGTTGCAGCTTGCCGCTGGACGTCTTCGGCAGTGCGCCCGGGTTGAGCAGCACGACGACGGCCGGGGCCTGTTGATAAGCGTCGGCGACGGTTTCGCGCAGGGTACGGATCAGGTCTTCGGCGGGCACGTTCTTCTGCACGCTGCGGCCGATTTCCGCAGCGATGCCGATACCTTCGATACCGTCCTGGTTGACGGCGAAGGCAGCGACCCGGCCCTTGCGCACCACCTCGACCTCGCGCTCGATGGTCTGCTCGATGTCCTGTGGATAAATATTCTGGCCGCGGACGATCAGCATGTCCTTGAGACGCCCCGTGATATACAGCTCGCCGTCGCGCAGGAAGCCGAGATCGCCGGTACGCAGCCAGGTCTGGCCGTCGTGCTGGACGAAGGTTTTCGCCGTGGCTTGCGGGTTGCGCCAATAGCCATGGGCGATGCTCGGGCCGCTGGCCCAGACTTCACCGACCTGGTTCTCGCCAAGCCTGTCCAGGCTTTGCGGATCGGCGATCAGCACGGCGTGTTCCGGCTGGCTGGTACCGCAGCTCATCACCGGGCTGCCCTGCCCCGCCCTGGCGATATTGCGCGCCAGCTCCTGCTCGTCGAGGCGCAGGTGCGGGATGCCCTGGCCGCGCTTGCCACCGGCGACGAACAGGGTCGCTTCGGCCAGGCCATAGGACGCGAAGAAGCTGCTGGCGTCGAAGCCGCAGGCGGCGAACTTCTCGGCGAAGGCCTCCAGGCTATCAAGGCGGATCGGCTCGGAGCCGGAATAGGCGACGCGCCAGCCGCTGAGGTCGAGCCGGGCCAGGGCCGTCTCGCTGACCCGGGCGGCGCACAACTGGTAGGCGAAGTCCGGGCCGCCGCTGATGGTGCCTTTGTACTCGCTGATCGCCTCGAGCCAGCGCAGCGGGCGGGTCAGGAAATAGGCCGGGGACATCAGCACGCAGGGCACGCCGCTGAAGATCGGCTGCAGCAGGCCGCCGATCAGGCCCATGTCGTGGTACAGCGGCAGCCAGCTGACGATCACGTCGTCCGGGTTGATATCGATGCCGAAACCGTGACGGATGAGCTGTTCGTTGGCGACCAGGTTGCCGTGGCTGACCTGCACGCCCTTGGGCAACGCGGTGGAGCCGGAGGTGTATTGCAGGAAGGCGATATGGTCGCCGGTCAGTTCCGGTGCGACCCAGGTGTCGGTGTGTTCCAGGGTATCGACGCAGAGCAGCGCCGGGGCGCCTTCGGCAGCCAGCGCTTCGACTTCCAGCAGGCTGTCGCGCAGCGCGGCGGCGGTCAGCACCAGGGCCGGCTCGGCGTCGGCGATGATCGACAGCAGGCGCTCCTGATGGTGGCGGCGGTTGGACTCCGGTGGATAGGCCGGAACGGCGATGATGCCGGCATACAGGCAGCCGTAGAAGGCGGCGACGTAGTCCGGGCCGCTGGGGAACAGCAGGATGGCGCGGTCGCCCGCTTGCGCCTGGCCTTGCAGGGCGGCGGCGATGGTGCGGGCACGCTGGTCGAGGTCACGGTAGGTCAGCACGCTGCCCTGGTCCTGTTCGTCGGACAGAAAGCGCAGGGCCAGTCGGTCCGGCGTCTGTGCGGCACGACGTTGGAGGGACTGGGCCAGGGTGACGGGGAGTTCGAACGCGTCCATGGAGTGTTCCTGCTTGAATTCGGGCTTGGCAAAAAAGGGGGCGGGTGACGAAAAGAAAACGCGCCGGCCGAGCCGACGCGTGCTGTCGCGTTGGCTCAGCCGGCGGCTTGGGCGGGCTGGCGCCCGGCACGATTGCGCCAGCGGGACAGGTGCTCTTCGGCGTAGCGGCGGATCTGCCGGAGCAATTGGGCCTGTTCGTCGATCAGGTAGAAGTGATGGCCTTCGAACATATCGAGGGAAAAGCCGGTGCAGGTGTCCTCCTGCCAGTCCAGCAGTTCCTCGACCTTGACCGTGTCGCGCTTGCCGCCGAATACATGGATCGGCAGGTCCAGCGGCTCGCGCTGGCCATGGTTGAAGCTGCCGCAGAGCAGGAAGTCGGCACGCAGGATCGGCAGGATCAGTTCCAGCAGTTCCTGGTTGGCCAATACGCCTTCGCTGGTGCCGCCGAGTTCGCGCAAACGGTCGATCAGTTCGGCGTCGGTCTTTTCGCGGGCGTACTCGCTGACATCGCGACGGGACGGGCCGGCGGTGGCCGAAGCGAACAGGCACAAGGGTTGCGGCAGGCCGCGCTCGCGCAGCACATGGGCCAGCTCGAAGGCCAGCAGGCCGCCAAGGCTATGGCCGAACAATGCGTAGGGGCGGTCCAGCTCGACGGCAATTTCGTCGGCCAGCAGCCTGGCCAGGGCGGCCATATCGGTGTGCAGCGGTTCGTCCATGCGCATGCCGCGGCCGGGCAGCTCCAGCGGGCGAATGCTCAGCCAGGCAGGCAGCTTGTGCTTCCATGGGCTATAGCAGGTGGCGCTGGCGCCGGAATAAGGCAGGCAGAACAGGGTCAGGCCGGATGCGTCGCGTTCGATGCCCATTTTTCGTTTTCCTGTAGGTGCACGCCCCGGCCATGACAGCGGCCGGGCTTGTCTCCCAGAAGAACGGATGGCATGTGGAAATAATTAGTCGCATCTGCCGAACGAGATGCCGGAAACGACGTGGATCCTGTGGGAGCGGGTTTACCCGCGATGGCGATGGTGGATTCACTATGGTAATCGCGGGTGAACCCGCTCCCACAGGGATCGCGGTGTATTTGAGAGCGCGGTTTAGAACAGAACGCCAGAAACGAAGAAAGCGACCCTGAGGTCGCTTTCTTCGTTTTGCTTCGAGGAGTTCAAGGGCCTCGAGGCGGATATGGCGCAGCGGACGGGACTCGAACCCGCGACCCCCGGCGTGACAGGCCGGTATTCTAACCGACTGAACTACCGCTGCGTATCGCACAGGCTTTCGCCTGCTTGAAACTGGGATCTGGCCTGAAGGCTTCGGTACCTTCGGACCTCAAACCGGTCATGAACCGATCTGGAGAAAAATGGCGCAGCGGACGGGACTCGAACCCGCGACCCCCGGCGTGACAGGCCGGTATTCTAACCGACTGAACTACCGCTGCGCGATGTGGACTTGCGTCCTGTTCCTCTCTGGTAGACCGTTTCTTTCGAAGCGATCCGGGTCAGGAACTTCCCAGGAAGTGGTGGGTGATGACGGGATCGAACCGCCGACCCTCTGCTTGTAAGGCAGATGCTCTCCCGGCTGAGCTAATCACCCAAACTCATCAAACTTAACTTTCTGCTTTATCACCGCTTTCGCTGTGTTTCTGCTTTGTTACGTTTGCTTCGCTGAGGCCGCGAAATTTACGCAGGTAACGAACCTAAGTCAATAGCCCCATTGAAGTTTTTTTCAAAAAGGACAAAAAAGCTCATTCCCTCCTCCACCGCCCCAACCTCAGGCGCTAGCACAAACCTGCGATTCCTCAAGCGGCTGTCACTGGTAAATCATCTTCCGCGTCATGCCACCGTCGACGATGAACTCCTGCCCGGTCACGAACCCGGCATTCTTCGACAGCAGCCAGGCCACTGCCGCCGCCACGTCCTCCACCGTCCCCACCCTGCCCGCCGGATGCTGGGCATGGTCGGCGTCGCTGAGGGGCTCGGCACGCCGTGCGGAAGGATCACGGGCATCGATCCAGCCGGGGCTGACGGCGTTGACGCGGATCTCCGGGCCCAGGCTCATGGCCAGGGCATGGGTCAGCGCCAGCAGGCCACCCTTGCTCGCCGCATAGGCCTCGGTATCCGGCTCGGACTGGCGGGCACGGGTCGAGGTCAGGTTGACGATGGCCCCGCAGTGCGCACGCAGGTAAGGCGCGCAATGCTTGGCCAACAGCATCGGCCCGCTCAGGTTGACCGCCATGACGCGGTTCCAGTGGGCGAGGCTGAGGCTTTCGAGGGTGGTGTTGTGCGGATCGGCGATCGCCGCGTTGCACACCAGTGCATCGAGGCGGCCGAACTGGCCGAGGACTTCAGCCACGGCGAGGGTCACCTGGACTTCGTCGGACACATCCATGCCGACGAACCAGGCGTTGTCGCCCAGCACCTTGGCGACCTTGGCCCCGCGCACGCGGTCAAGGTCGGTGAGAACTACCTGCCAGCCCTCGGCGATCAGCCAGGCAGCGATGCCCAGGCCGATGCCGCGGGCGGCGCCGGTGACCAGCGCCACGCGACCGTTATGGCTACGCTCGGCAACCGACCAGTCGATCACAGCGCCGCCAGGCCACGGGCAAGGTCGGCCTTGAGGTCGGCCACGTCTTCCAGGCCCACCGCGACACGGATCAGGCTGTCGCGGATACCGGCCGCTTCACGTTCCTGCGGCGACAGACGGCCGTGGGAGGTGGTGCCCGGGTGGGTGATGGTGGTCTTGGCGTCACCCAGGTTGGCGGTGATCGAGATCAGCCGGGTGGCGTCGATGAAGCGCCAGGCGCCCTCCTTGCCGCCCTTGACCTCGAAGCTCACCACCGCACCGAAGCCCTTCATCTGGCGCTTGGCCAGTTCGTGCTGCGGATGGCTTGGCAGGCCGGCGTAGTGCACTTTCTCGATACCGTCCTGCTGCTCCAGCCATTCGGCCAGTGCCTGGGCATTGGCGCAGTGGGCGCGCATGCGCAGGTTCAGGGTTTCGAGGCCCTTGAGGAAGATCCAGGCGTTGAACGGGCTCAGCGAAGGGCCAGCGGTACGGATGAAACCGACCACTTCCTTCATCTGTTCGCTGCGACCGGCGACCACGCCGCCCATGCAACGGCCCTGGCCGTCGATGAACTTGGTCGCCGAGTGCATGACGATGTCCGCACCCAGTTCCAGCGGCTGCTGCAGCGCCGGGGTGCTGAAGCAGTTATCCACAACCAGCTGGGCGCCCTTGGCGTGGGCGATTTCCGCCAGCGCGGCGATATCGACCAGTTCGGCGAGCGGATTCGATGGCGACTCGACAAAGAGCAGCTTGGTGTTGGCCTTGAACGCCTGTTCCCACGCGCCCAGGTCGGCCAGCGGCACGTAGTCCACCTGGATGCCGAAGCGCTTGAAGTATTTCTCGAACAGGCTGATGGTCGAGCCGAACACGCTCTGCGAAACCAGCACATGGTCGCCGGCGCTGCAGAACGACATCACCGTGGCGAGGATCGCCGCCATGCCAGTGGAGGTGGCGACCGCCTGCTCGGCGCCTTCCAGGGCGGCGATGCGCTCCTCGAAAGCCCGTACGGTAGGGTTGGTGTAACGCGAATAGACGTTGCCTGGAACCTCGCCGGCGAACCGCGCCGCGGCATCGGCCGCGGTACGGAACACGTAGCTGGAGGTGAAGAACAGCGGATCGCTGTGCTCACCTTCCGGCGTGCGATGCTGGCCGGCGCGTACCGCCAGCGTATCGAAAGCGACCCCGTCGAGGTCGCTGTCCAGGCGCCCGGCATCCCATTCCTGTGTCATGCCGTTGCTCCTATATCAGTTGTTGTGAAGGTCGATGATCGCGCTGACCGCCTGGTTCTTGGCTTTCGCGAGGTCGTTGCGGGCCCGCTCGATGCGTTCCAGGTAGGCTGCGTCGACGTCGCCGGTGACGTACTGGCCGTCGAATACCGCGCAGTCGAAGTGCTCGATCTTGATCTTGCCGCCGCCAACCGCTTCGATCAGGTCAGGCAGGTCCTGGTAGACCAGCCAGTCGGCGCCGATCAGGTCGGCGACATCCTGGGTGCTGCGGTTGTGAGCGATCAGCTCGTGGGCGCTCGGCATGTCGATGCCGTAGACGTTGGGGAAGCGCACGGCCGGGGCCGCGGAGCAGAAGTAGACGTTCTTGGCGCCGGCTTCGCGGGCCATCTGGATGATCTGCTTGCAGGTGGTGCCGCGCACGATGGAGTCGTCCACCAGCATCACGTTCTTGCCGCGGAACTCCAGCTCGATGGCGTTGAGCTTCTGGCGTACGGATTTTTTCCGCGCGGCCTGGCCCGGCATGATGAAGGTGCGGCCGATGTAGCGGTTCTTGACGAAACCTTCGCGGAACTTCACGCCCAGGTGGTTGGCCAGCTCCAGGGCCGCGGTGCGGCTGGTGTCCGGGATCGGGATGACCACGTCGATGTCGTGGTCGGGACGCTCGCGCTGGATCTTCTCGGCCAGCTTCTCGCCCATGCGCAGGCGCGCCTTGTACACCGAGACGCCATCGATGATGGAGTCGGGGCGGGCCAGGTAGACGTGTTCGAAGATGCACGGCGAGAGTTTCGGGTTGGTCGCGCACTGACGGGTGTGCAGCTTGCCTTCCTCGGTGATGTACACCGCCTCGCCCGGGGCCAGGTCGCGGATCAGGGTGAAGCCGAGCACGTCCAGCGAGACGCTTTCCGAGGCAATCATGTACTCGACGCCTTCGTCGGTGTGACGCTGGCCGAAGACGATCGGGCGGATACCGTTGGGGTCACGGAAGCCGACGATGCCGTAGCCGGTGATCATGGCCACCACCGCGTAGCCGCCGACGCAGCGGTTGTGCACGTCGGTGACCGCGGCGAACACGTCTTCCTCGGTGGGTTGCAGCTTGCCGCGCACCGCCAGTTCATGGGCGAAGACGTTGAGCAGGACTTCCGAGTCGGAGTTGGTGTTGACGTGGCGCAGGTCGGACTCGTAGATCTCCTTGGCCAGCTGCTCGACGTTGGTCAGGTTGCCGTTGTGCGCCAGGGTGATGCCATACGGCGAGTTGACGTAGAACGGCTGGGCCTCGGCCGAGGTCGAGCTGCCCGCGGTTGGGTAGCGCACGTGGCCGATGCCCATGTGGCCGACCAGGCGCTGCATATGGCGCTGCTGGAAGACGTCACGGACCAGGCCGTTGTCCTTGCGCAGGAATAACCGGCCATCATGGCTGGTCACGATACCGGCAGCGTCCTGGCCGCGGTGCTGGAGGACCGTAAGCGCGTCATACAGCGCCTGATTGACGTTCGACTTACCGACGATACCGACGATGCCACACATGCGACGCAACCCCTACTTAATGAAACTGGACTGAACGGTGCTCACGGAGCTTTTGGCCCCAGGAGCTGTTCCTTGAACGGCAGATCAGCGGGAGCGCTGATTCCGCTGGCTAGCCACTGGCTGGTCAACCCCAGGATGAGGTTCTTCGACCAGTCAGCCACCAATAGAAATTGTGGCAAGAGCCGCGACTCCTGCCACCATGGATCCTGTTGTACCGGCCCCAGGCTCAACAGCCCGACGGCCACCACGACGAGCAATGCCCCACGGGCGGCACCGAAGGCCATGCCGAGGAAGCGATCGGTCCCGGACAGCCCGGTGACCCGAATCAGCTCGCCGAGCAGAAAATTGATCATCGCCCCCACCAGCAGGGTGGCGACGAAAACGATGGCGCAACCACCGATGACCCGGGCGGACGGCGTCTGGATATAGCTCTCGAGGTACTGCGCGGCGGAGCCGCCGAACATCCACGCCACCGCACCGGCGACGATCCAGGTGAGCAGGGACAAAGCTTCCTTGACGAAGCCGCGCTTGAGACTGATCAGCGAAGAAATGGCGATGATCGCGAGAATCGCCCAGTCGACCCAGGTAAATGCCACGGTGTTGCCTGCGAACGGTTGAGGCGGCGCATTTTACCAGAGCGCAGGACTATGGGTAAGCAGTGATTTGCCGTCCGGCGCGGGCGCTGGACGGCAGATTTCAGCCACGTTCGGGCTGGAAACGGACAACGAAGCCCTTGAGCTTCTGCTGGCGGCTGATGACATCGCGCAGGCGCTCGGCTTCGGCACGCTCGATGACCGGGCCGACGAACACCCGGTTCATGCCCTCGGCAGAACGGATATAGGCGTTATAGCCCTGGCTGCGCAGGGTTTTCTGCAGGGTGTCGGCGCTGGCGCGGTTGGACAGGCTGGCCAGTTGCACCGACCAGCTGACCGGCAGGCCATTCGGGTCGACCTTGCTGGCGCTGGCCTGGGTTGGCGCCGGGGTTTGCGCGGCCGGTTTGGCCGCAGTCGGGGCCGCCACGACTGCCGGAGCAGGAACAGGAGCAGGCTTGGCCGCAGGCTGCGGGGTCGGTACCGGTGTGCTCGGCTTCGCTGCTTCCTGCTGGACAGCCGGCTGCTGGACCGGCGCCTGCTGGACCGGGGCGATCGGCGTAGCCGGCGCCGTCTGCGGCTGGTCGGCGAGGCTCTCGTCGGGAATCACCTGGGGCTCGGGCACCTGTACCGGTTCGACCTGCACCTGTGGCAACGCCGGCACGGCGGGAGCCGCGGGGGCCTCGACCTTGACCTGGCGCAGCTCGTCCTGCTTGGTGAACAGCATCGGCAGGAAGATGACTGCCAGGGCCACCAGCACCAGTGCCCCGACCATGCGTTGTTTCATGACCTTGTCCAGCCCCGCCATTGGCTCAGTCCTCCATGGCCTGCCGGCCCAGCCACTCCAGGGCTTCGCCGACACAGAAAAATGATCCGAACAGCAGGATCTCGTCATCCGCCGTCGCCTGCGCGCACTGCCCCTCCAGGGCCTGTGCGACGCTGGAATAGGACTGCACCGCTGCACCAAGGTTCTCCAGTGCCGCTTGCAACTCGGCGGCCGGACGGCTGCGCGCTGTAGCCAGTGTAGCCACGGCCCAATGACGAACATGCGCCAGCAACGGCTGGATCACGCCACCGAGGTCCTTGTCGGATAGCAGGCCGAACACCGCCAGGCGCTTGCCCGCGACCGGACGCGCCGCCAGGCGCTCGGCCAGGTATTCGGCAGCATGCGGGTTGTGGCCCACGTCGAGCAGGATATTCAGGGGTTTGCCGTTCCAGTGGAACTGGCGGCGATCCAGGCGCCCGACGATGCGCGCCTCCTGCAAGGCCTTGGCCACCACCGCGGCATCCCACGGCAGGTCCAGCAGCAGATAGGCCTGCAGGGCGAGCGCGGCGTTTTCCATCGGCAGGTCCAGCAGCGGCAGGTCGGGCAACTCGACGTCGCTACCGCGAGCATCGACACCACGCCATTGCCAGCACTGTTCGCTGTAGGCGAGGTCGAAATCACGCCCGCGCAGGAAGAACGGGCAGTTCAGCTCACGGGCCTTGTCCAGCAGCGGTTGCGGCGGGTTCAGGTCGCCGCACAGCGCCGGGCGGTCCTGGCGGAAGATCCCGGCCTTCTCGAAGGCCACGGACTCACGGGTGTTGCCCAGCCAGTCGGCATGGTCGACACCGATGCTGGTGACCACGGCAAGGTCCGCATCCACCAGGTTGACCGCGTCCAGGCGCCCGCCCAGGCCCACTTCGAGGACCACGGCGTCCAGCGCCGAGCGACTGAACAGCCAGAAGGCCGCCAGGGTGCCCATTTCGAAATAGGTCAGGGAAATTTCACCGCGGGCCGCTTCGACGGCGGCGAAGGCCTGGCACAGTTGCTCATCGCTGGCCTCGACGCCGTCGAGCTGCACCCGCTCGTTGTAGCGCAGCAGGTGCGGCGAGCTGTAGACGCCCACCTTCAGCCCCTGCGCCTTGAGCAGCGCGGCGATGAAGGCGCAGGTCGAACCCTTGCCGTTGGTGCCGGTGACAGTCACCACCCGAGGCGCCGGCTTGCCCAGCCCGAGCCGGGTCGCTACCTCGCGGGAGCGCTCCAGGCCCATGTCGATGGCCGAAGGGTGCAACTGCTCAAGGTAGGCGAGCCATTCGCCAAGGGTACGTTGGGTCATACGGTGGCAGGCGCCGGTGGCACGACTACCGCGTCAACCGCCGAAGGTACGTACTTCGGCGACGGCTGGCCGGTCATCTGCGCGAGGATCTTCGCCAGGCGCGGACGCAGTTCGGCGCGGTGGATGATCAGGTCGATGGCGCCGTGTTCCAGGAGGAACTCGCTGCGCTGGAAGCCTTCCGGCAGTTTCTCGCGCACGGTCTGCTCGATTACCCGCGGGCCGGCGAAGCCGATCAGGGCCTTCGGCTCACCGACGATGACGTCGCCGAGCATCGCCAGGCTGGCGGAAACGCCGCCGTAGACCGGGTCGGTCAGTACCGAGATGAAGGGGATGCCTTCTTCGCGCAGGCGCGCCAGGGCGGCGGAGGTCTTGGCCATCTGCATCAGGGAGATCAGCGCTTCCTGCATGCGTGCACCGCCGGAGGCCGAGAAGCAGACCATCGGGCAGCGGTTTTCCAGGGCGTAATTGGCAGCGCGGACGAAACGCTCGCCGACCACGGCGCCCATCGAGCCGCCCATGAAGGAGAATTCGAAGGCGCTGACCACGATCGGCATGCCCATCAGGGTGCCGCTCATGGAGATCAGCGCATCTTTCTCGCCGATCTGCTTCTGCGCGGCGGCCAGGCGGTCCTTGTACTTCTTGCCATCGCGGAATTTCAGGCGGTCCACCGGCTCGAGCTCGGCGCCCAGCTCGTTGCGGCCTTCAGGGTCGAGGAAGATGTTCAGGCGGGTACGCGCGCCGATGCGCATGTGATGGTTGCACTTGGGGCAGACGTCCAGGGTCTTTTCCAGTTCCGGACGGTAAAGCACGGCTTCGCAGGACGGGCATTTGTGCCACAGGCCTTCGGGAACCGAACTCTTCTTCACCTCGGAACGCATGATCGATGGAATCAGTTTGTCTACTAACCAGTTGCTCATGCTTTATTTCTCCAGTAGCGGCGACCGGCAGGCATTGAGTGCCGGATCGCGCGTATGCCCTTGAGCTTCAAAAATGCTTCGGAAACACCGGCCGCAGCCGTGGGCGCGCCGAAAGCGCTGGCCCGGACGGCATGCGACCGCTCGTCGATTCGTATGGCCGGCCCAAGGGCCTGGCCTGGCAGCACTGGGCTGCGAAAGTTATGGACGATGCCTTGCCGGCCGTCGTCACATCGGCACGCATCACGCGCGGCGTACCGCATCGAGGAAGGCGTCGATGCGCGCCGCGTCCTTGATGCCCTTGGCCTGCTCAACGCCTCCGCTGACATCCACCGCATACGGCCGCACCTGGGCGATCGCCGCGCCGACGTTGTGCGGATTCAGGCCGCCGGCGAGGATGATCGGCTTGCTCAGGTGCCCGGGCACCAGCGTCCAGTCGAAGGCTTCGCCGGTGCCGCCGGGCACGCCGGCCACATAGGTGTCGAGCAGGATGCCGCTGGCCCGGGCGTAGCGCTTGCATTCGGCTTCCAGGTCATCCCCGGCACGCACGCGCAGGGCCTTGATCCACGGGCGGTGGTAGCCGTCGCACGCTTCCGGGGTTTCGTCGCCATGGAACTGCAGCAGGTCCAGCGGCACCGCTTCGAGAATCTCGTTGAGCTCGCAACGGCTGGCATTGACGAACAGGCCGACGGTGGTGACGAACGGCGGCAGCGCGTCGATGATCTCCCGCGCCTGCTGCACGCTCACCGCCCGCGGGCTCTTGGCGTAGAACACCAGGCCGATGGCGTCGGCCCCCGCCTGGGCTGCGGCCAGCGCGTCTTCCACGCGGGTAATACCGCAGATCTTGCTGCGAACGGCAGACATGGGCAGCGAATCTCCAGAGGGCGAAAGTCCCGGATGTTAGCAAATGACCGTCGGGTCGTCAGCCGTTGGAAACTCGAAACCGGTGAGGAAATGCGGGCCGATGAAACGCTCGGGCAGGACGAACTCCTCCGGGTATTCCACCTGCACCAGGTAGAGGCCGAACGGATGGGCGGTGGCCGCGGCCTGCCGGCGGTCGAGGCTGGCAAGGATCTGCGCCGCCCACTCCACCGGGCGCTCGCCGGCACCGATGGTCATCAGTACCCCGGCGATATTGCGCACCATATGGTGGAGGAACGCGCTGGCACGGATATCCAGGACGATCATCTTGCCGTGGCGGGTGACCCGCAGGTGGTGGATGGTCTTGATCGGCGACTTGGCCTGGCACTGGCCGGCGCGGAAGGCACTGAAGTCATGGGTACCCAGCAGGCAGCGCGCCGCCTCGGCCATGCGCTCGACGTCCAGCGGACGGTGGTTCCAGGTGACCTGGTCGCCAAGGTGTGCCGGGCGGATCTGGTCGTTGTAGATCACATAGCGATAGCGCCGGGCGAACGCCTTGAAGCGCGCATGGAAATGCGCCGGCATCCGCTCGGCCCAGGACACGCTGATGTCGTGGGGCAAATGGCTGTTGGCGCCCATGGTCCAGGCCTTGGGGTCGCGGATGGCACGGGTATCGAAGTGCACGACCTGGCCGCTGGCATGCACACCGGCATCGGTACGCCCGGCGCATTGCACGGTGATCGGCTCGGCGGCCACTTTCGACAGGGCTTCCTCGAGGGTCTGCTGCACGCTGAGCACGCCATCGCCCTGGCGCTGCCAGCCGCGATAGCGGGTGCCTTTGTATTCAACGCCCAGGGCGATTCGGTAAAAGCCTTCGGCGGCCGATTCGGACGCCGCGGTATCGATGATTTCCAAGGGAATAACAGCCTGTCGGTTACGCAATGGCGCGGATTATAACGACAACGGCAGCCACGAGGGCTGCCGTTGGTGGTACTGCCTGGCGGATCAGGCCAGCTTCGAGCGCAACTCGGCGGCTTCGCGGCGCTGGGCCTGGTCGCCTTCCTTGTTGACCTCGTCGAGGATGTCGCGGGCGCCGTCATGGTCACCCATGTCGATGTAGGCCCGGGCCAGGTCGAGCTTGGTGGCGACCTCGTCGGTGCCGGCCAGGTAATCGAAGTCGCCTTCGTCCGGCAGGCTGGCGGCGTCCTCGGCGGTGAAATGCGGCTCCAGCGACGGCGTTTCCAGGCTGGCGGAGAGCTTGTCCAGTTCGGCGTTGACGTTATCCAGCTCGGCAGCGAAGTTCTTCGACGCAGTATCGTCCTCGCCCGGCAGGGACAGGTCGAAGTCGTCCGGCAGCTCCAGCGGCGGCAGGTCGGCCTCAAGGCCCAGGTCGTTGTCGAAGGCCGCCAGTTCCGCTTCGATATCCAGCGGTGGGCGATTTTCGGTAGCGACGGTCGGGGTTTCATCCGGAACGCTGAGGTCGAAGTCGGCCAGGTCGGCGCTGGTGTCGGACTGCGCCTTGGTGTGCTCGTCGAGCAGGGCATCGAAGTCGATATCGTCGGCGCTGGCAGTCAGTCCGGATTCCGCTTCAGGCTGCGCCGGCGCTTGCGGTTCGGTAGCGGCGTAGTCCTGGAACAGGGCGTCGAAATCCACATCGTCATCGCTGGCGACAGGTTGCTCCGGCTCGGGTTCTGCTGCCGGCTCGGCTTCCGGCTGCGGTTCGACGGCCTGGGCTGCGGTGTGCTCCTGCAGCAGGCTGTCGAAGTCCAGGTCGTCTACCACCGGCGGCTCCGGCTCCGGGTCGGCTTGCGGCGCGCTTGCAGCAGCCTGGGCGGCCGTCTGCTCTTCCAGCAGGCTGTCGAAGTCCAGGTCGGCGAATGCGTCGGCATCCGACTCCGGCTGTGGAGCCTCGGCGCGGGGTGCTTCCGGGTTGTCCTGCAGCAGGGTGTCGAAATCCAGGTCGTCCAGCGACGGCGGCTCGGCCGACGGTTGCTCCTGTACCGGCTCCTGTACCTGCTCGCTGGCCTGTACCGCAGCCTGGTCGGCCGGGGTTTCCAGGTCCAGGCCGTCCAGATCGTCGAGGCTCAGGTCGAAGGCGCTGTCGAGATCATCATCGGCAGGCAGGTCATCCGACTCGGGCTGCGGCTCTTCCGACATCAGTTCTTCGACGAACTTTTCGTCCAGGCCACTGGCCACGGCAGCACCGCCAGCCGCTGCGGCAGCGACCGCAGCCACGGCGAGCATGTTGGGGAAACGGCTCTTGAGCGATTCGACCGCCGCCAGGTTCTGCGGATTGGCCTGCAGCTGGCGCTCCTGCATGACGAAGCCGGTACGGTCGCCCTGATGGGCATAGACTTCCATCAGCTTGAGGCGCAGGTCGCTGCGCTGCGGGAATTTCTCCACCGCCGGTTCCAGCAGGTTGGAAGCCTGCATCAGGCGGCCGTGGGCGATGCAATCGTCGATCTCGGCCATGAACGGATCGGCTTTCGGCTGCGGCTCGGGCTCGGCGACCCGCGGCTCGCTGACCTGCTCGGCGGCGGTGGCGGCAGCGGCGGAGGCCGCGACCACGGCCGGTGCCAGGGTGACGGTCGGCGGCACCACATCGAGGCCGTCGAAACTGCTTTGTGGCAGCTCGCGGTCAAGACCCAGTTCGTTTTCCTCGGCCAGTGCACGGGCCATGCGCATGTGTTTTTCCGCTTCCTGCCGGGCCTTGCGCTTGCGTGCCAGCAACAGCAGCAAGAGCAGCAGTACCAGCAGCGCCGAGCCGGCGATCAGCGCCAGCAGCAGCGGGTTGCCAAGAATGCCGTCGAGCGCCGTGCTGCCCTGCCCCGCCGCCTGGGCATCGGCAGGCGCGGTGTCCTGCTCGGGGGCGGTATCGACCGCTGCCGGAGGCGGAGTCACCACCGGCTCGGCGGCCGGGGCCGGATTGGCCTGCAGCTGCGCGTCGATCACCGGCGCTGCGGCCACCGGGGCGGCCGGGGCGCTGCCCTGGGCTTCGAGGCGGGCGAGCTGGTCGTTCTTCAGGTCGATCAGCCGTTGCAGCTTGTCCAGTTGGCTTTGCAGATCGGAGACGCGACTTTTCAGCTCATCGCTTTCACGACGGCTGGCATCGAGGTTTTCCTGGGTCGTCGCGAGCTTGTCGCTCAGCGCCTTGTCGTTTCCGGCGGCAACCAGTTTCAGGTTGTCCTGCTGGGTAATGCGCGACGGCGCGGGCTGGGCGGCGTTGCGGCGGGTGGCGTCGAGCTGGCGGGCCTGGGGACCAAGGCGGCGGCCTTCGCGCCATGCAATGTTCTGTTCGTTGACCTCTTTCAAGGCCTGGGCCTGGGGAATGGCCTGGATCTGCTGCTGGTCCGGCATGCGCAGGACCTGGCCGGTCTTCAACTGGTTGATGTTGCCGTTGATGAAGGCGTCCGGATTCAACGCCTGGATCGCCAGCATGGCCTGCTGCACCGAGCCGCCCTGGCGCGAGCGCGCGGCGATCTCCCAGAGGGTGTCGCGGCGCACCGTGGTGTAGTTGGCCGGAGCGCTGACCGCCGGCGTCACGCCGGCAGCGGCCTGGGCGGCCTGCGGGGAGAACCGGGAAGGGTCGAGCAACACGCTGTAGTCGCGCAGCAGACGGCCTTGCGGCCACATCACCTGGACCAGGAACTTGACCATCGGCTCTGGCAGCGGCTGGCTGGAGGTGATTTTCAGCACGCTCTTGCCTGCCGGGTTGAGCACCGGGGTGAAGGTCAGGTCGTTGAGGAACGCCGGGCGCTCGACGCCGGCCTTGGCGAATTCTTCCGCCGGAGCCAGGCTCGGCTGCACGTCGGCGGCGCTCAGGTCACGCACGTCGAGCAGTTCGATCTCGGCATCGAGGGGCTGGTTCTGCGCTGACTTGAGGGTCAGTTCGCCAAGCCCGAGGGCATGCGCCATACCGGAAGACAGCGCCGACGCTGCGGCTATTGCTAATACCAGTTTGCGAATTCGAAGCATGACCTCATCCTTTGTTTTGAAGCGTCCCCGGGAACCGAGAAGAACTGAAGAACCGCCGTGAGGCTTATTACCGAACCGCTAGCGAATACCGCAGGCAACTTGCGTGCGAACGTTAATGGTCACTATGCAAAGTGTCGCCAAGTATCTTTTACACAAGGCCTTTTATCAACAATTCAGCCAGTTGCACGGCATTCAAAGCGGCACCCTTGCGCACGTTGTCGGTGGTCAGCCAGAGGTCCAGTTGCTGCGGCTCGTCGATTCCGCCACGCACCCGTCCGACATACACCACGTCCTGGCCCACGGCATCGCCGACCGGCGTCGGGTAATCCCCTTCGTCCTGCACCAGCTCGACACCTGGCGCAGTGTCCAGCACCTGGTTCACCGCCGCCAGGTCCACCGCTTCGCTAGCGTTCAGGCTCACAGTGTAGCTATCGCCAAAAAACACCGGGACTTGAACGCAGGTAACTGAAATCTTGAGTAAAGGCAGGTCGAGCAGTTCACGCAACTCACGCACCAGCCGACGCTCCAGCACACCATGCCCCTGTTCGTCGCTCGGGCCGACCTGGGCAAGCAGGTTGAAGGCTATCTGCCGGTCGAAGAAACGCGGCTCCAGCGGCCGGGCATTGAGCAGTTCGGCAGTCTGCCGGGCCAGCTCGCTGACGGCTTCGCGCCCCTGGGCGGACACGGCGAGGCAGGCGGTCACGGTGACGCGCTGCAGGTCGACGAGTTTTTTCAGCGGCGCGAGCACGACGGCCAGGGCAACGGCCGAGGCGCTTGGACTGTGCAGGGTTGCCGGGGCTTTCAGGGTGTCCAGCACCTGGGGGTTGGCTTCGGGAACCACGGCGGGGGCCTGCTCGGCAGGCAAGGCGCCGGACAGGTCGATCACCGTGCAGCCAGCGGCCTGGGCGCGGGGTGCGAAGCTCAGGGTCACGGCCGGGCCGGCGGCGAAGAAGGCCAGGCGGACCTTGGTGAAGTCGAACTCATCGACTTCCCGGGTGCGCAGGTTCTTGCCGCGGAAGCTCACGGCGCTGCCGGCGGATTCGTTGCTGGCCAGCAGGTACAGGGTGCCGACCGGGAAATCGCGTTCCTCGAGGATCTGCACCAGGGTTTCGCCGACGGTGCCGGTGGCGCCGATCACGGCGATGTCGATGGGTTGGGTCATCTGGAATTTCCTCTGGCCTTGAGGGCCTCGGTGCCGGTTGATGGGACGCCGCGAACCTGTGGGAGCGGGTTTACCCGCGATGGCGTCGGTGAATGCACCATCGCAATCGCGGGTGAACCCGCTCCCACAGGGTCCGGGAATTCGGGAGCGGCACTTTACTTTGATTTGTACGAAAACAAAAAACCCGCGCTGTCACCAGCACGGGTTTTCCGGTTACCGCAAGGCGATCAACGCTCCAGCAGGATCCGCAGCATGCGGCGCAGCGGCTCGGCGGCGCCCCACAGCAACTGGTCGCCAACGGTGAACGCGCCCAGGTACTGGGAGCCCATGTTCAGCTTGCGCAGGCGACCCACCGGGATGTTCAGGGTGCCGGTGACGTTGGTCGGGGTCAGCTCCTTGATGCTGATCTCGCGCTGGTTCGGCACCAGTTTCACCCAAGGGTTGTGCTGGCTGATCAGGCCTTCGATGTCGGCCAGCGGCACGTCCTTGTTCAGCTTGATGGTCAGCGCCTGGCTGTGGCAGCGCATGGCGCCGATACGCACGCAGATGCCGTCCACCGGGATCGGGCTCTTGAAGCGGCCGAGGATCTTGTTGGTCTCGGCCTGGGCCTTCCACTCTTCGCGGCTCTGGCCGTTCGGCAGTTCCTTGTCGATCCACGGGATCAGGCTGCCGGCCAGCGGTACGCCGAAGTTTTCGGTCGGGTAGGCATCGCTGCGCATGGTTTCGGCGACCTTGCGGTCGATGTCGAGGATGGCGCTGGCCGGGTTGGCCAGGTCATCGGCCACGGCGGCGTTGGTCGCGCCCATCTGGCGGATCAGCTCGCGCATGTTCTGTGCACCGGCGCCGGAGGCCGCCTGGTAGGTCATGGCGCTCATCCACTCGACCAGGCCGGCTTCGAACAGGCCACCCAGGCCCATCAGCATCAGGCTGACGGTGCAGTTGCCGCCGATGTAGTTCTTGGTACCGGCATCGAGCTGCTGGTCGATGACCTTGCGGTTGACCGGGTCGAGGACGATGACCGCGTCATCCTGCATGCGCAGGGACGAGGCGGCGTCGATCCAGTAGCCCTGCCAGCCGGCTTCGCGCAGCTTGGGGAAGACTTCGTTGGTGTAGTCGCCGCCCTGGCAGGTCAGGATCACGTCCAGGGTCTTGAGTTCGTCGATGCTGTAGGCATCCTTCAGCGGAGCAATGTCCTTGCCCACTGCAGGGCCCTGGCCACCGACGTTGGAGGTGGTGAAGAACACCGGCTCGATGAGATCGAAATCCTGCTCCTCGAGCATCCGCTGCATGAGCACGGAACCGACCATTCCGCGCCAACCGATCAGACCTACACGTTTCATCGCAACTACACCTTCGCTAAAAGTGGGCCGCTGCCCTGTTGTGGTTTCGGCAGCGGGCCAGAGAGATTACAGATTCCGCAGCGCTGCGACTACTGCGTCGCCCATTTGCTGCGTACCGACCTTGGTGCAACCTTCGGACCAGATGTCGCCGGTACGCAGGCCCTGGTCGAGGACCAGGCTCACCGCTTTCTCGATGGCATCGGCGGCGCCGTGCTGGTTGAAGCTGTAGCGCAGCATCATCGATACCGAGAGGATGGTCGCCAGCGGGTTGGCGATGCCCTGGCCGGCGATGTCCGGCGCGGAGCCGTGGCATGGCTCGTACATGCCCTTGTTGTGGGCATCCAGCGAGGCCGATGGCAGCATGCCGATGGAACCGGTGAGCATGGAAGCCTCATCCGACAGGATGTCGCCGAACATGTTGTCGGTGACCATCACGTCGAACTGCTTCGGTGCGCGGACCAGCTGCATGGCGGCGTTGTCGACGTACATGTGGCTGAGTTCGACGTCCGGATAGTCCTTGGCCACTTCCTCGACCACTTCGCGCCACAGCTGGCTGGAGGCCAGGACGTTGGCCTTGTCCACCGAGCACAGTTTCTTGCCGCGCACGCGGGCCATGTCGAAGCCGACACGGGCGATGCGGCGGATCTCGCTTTCGCTGTACGGCAGGGTGTCGTAGGACTGGCGCTCGCCGTTTTCCAGCTCGCGGGTGCCGCGCGGGGCGCCGAAGTAGATACCGCCGGTCAGCTCGCGGACGATCAGGATGTCCAGGCCGGAGACGATTTCACGCTTGAGCGACGAGGCGTCGGCCAGTTGCGGGTAGAGGATCGCCGGGCGCAGGTTGGCGAACAGGCCCAGTTGCGAACGGATCTTCAGCAGGCCGCGCTCCGGACGGATGTCGCGCTCGATCTTGTCCCACTTCGGCCCGCCCACGGCGCCCAGCAGCACGGCGTCGGCCTTGCGTGCACGCTCCAGGGTCTCGTCGGCCAGCGGTACGCCGTGCTTGTCGATGGCGGCGCCGCCGATCACGTCATGCTCCAGGGCGAAGCCGAGCTGGAACCTGTCGTTGGCCAGCTCCAGCACCTTGACGGCCTCGGCGGTGATTTCAGGACCGATACCGTCACCCGGGAGAATCAGAATCTGCTTGCTCATGCTTTCCTCTATCTCGAATCAAGCGGCGCGCCGAGGTGGCGCGCCGGTAAATATCTGCTGGATTTCAGCGTTCGGCCCAGAGCACCAGGACATCGGTACTGAAGGAACCATCGGCTTCGATCCGGTAATACTGCCGTACTTCTTCGCCCATCGCTTGCTGCAATTGCAGGATGGCGGCGCGCATGGCGTCCGGCGTGCGCATGCGCTCGACCCAGGAGGTCCATTCCAGGCGCAGGCTCTGGCGGGCATGGCTGCGCACGCGCAGGCCGGCCTCGCTGACCTGGCGCAGCCATTCGGCAGCGGAATAGTCGCGGACGTGGCTGGTGTCACGGAGGACTTCGACGGTCTGCAGGTAGGTATCCAGCAACGGGCTGCCCGGCGACATGACATCGACGAAGGCGGCCACGCCACCTGGCTTGAGTACCCGGCGCACTTCGCGCAGGGCCAGGCCGAGGTCGCTCCAGTGATGCGCGGAGTAGCGGCTGAAGACGAAGTCGAACGAGGCGTCGGCGAACGGCAGGCGCTCGGCGGCACCGCGTTCGGTGACGATGTTGTCCAGGCCGCGGTCGGCAGCGCTGGCGGCAACCACGTCGAGCATCTGCTGCGACAGGTCGTAGGCCACCACCTCGGCGACCAGGGGCGCCACGTGAAAGCTGACATGCCCGGCGCCGCAACCCAGGTCGAGGACCCGGGCATGTTCGTGCCCGGCCAGCTCGGCCTGGAGCAACGCGAATTCAGTGCCCTGGGCGTGCACGGCACTGCTGAGGTAGGCGCTGGCCTGGTCGCCGAACTGGCGCTGGACAACGTCCTTGTGGCTGCTGGTCATCTGCCTCTCCAAAAATCTTTCGGCTTGTCCGGACCTGTGGGAGCGGGTTCACCCGCGATTACGGTGGTGAATTCACTACAGCAATCGCGGGTAAACCCGCTCCCACAAGGGTTCGTGTCAATCCTTTATTTGGCGTCGCGGAACAACCATGGCTGGCTGGCGCGGTGACGGGCTTCGAAGGCGGCGATGGCATCGCTGTCTTGCAGGGTCAGGCCGATGTCGTCGAGGCCGTTGAGCAGGCAGTGCTTGCGGAACGCGTCGATCTCGAAGTTCAGCACCTTGCCGTCGGGACGGGTCACGGTCTGCGCCTGCAGGTCGATGGTCAGCTGGTAGCCCGGGGCGGCTTCGACCTGCTTGAACAGTTCATCGACTTCCGCGTCGCTGAGGATGATCGGCAGCAGGCCGTTCTTGAAGCTGTTATTGAAGAAGATGTCGGCATAGCTCGGCGCGATGATGCTGCGGAAGCCGTACTCTTCCAGTGCCCACGGGGCGTGCTCGCGGCTCGAACCGCAGCCGAAGTTCTCACGGGCCAGCAGCACGCTGGCGCCCTGGTAGCGGTCGTGGTTGAGCACGAAGTCCGGATTTTTCGGACGCTTGCTGTTGTCCTGGTACGGCTGGCCGACATCCAGGTAGCGCCATTCATCGAACAGGTTCGGACCGAAACCGGTGCGCTTGATCGATTTCAAAAACTGCTTGGGAATGATCTGGTCGGTGTCGACGTTGGCACGGTCCAGTGGGGCAACGAGGCCGGTGTGCTGGGTAAAGGCTTTCATGCTGCGCTCCCTTGGATCAACTCGCGTACATCGATGAAACGGCCGGTAACGGCGGCGGCGGCGGCCATGGCCGGGCTGACCAGGTGAGTACGACCACCGGCACCCTGACGACCTTCGAAGTTCCGGTTGGAGGTGGACGCGCAGTGCTCGCCGCTCTCCAGGCGGTCCGGGTTCATCGCCAGGCACATGGAGCAGCCCGGTTCACGCCATTCGAAGCCGGCTTCGAGGAAGATCCTGTCCAGGCCTTCCTTCTCGGCCTGCTCCTTCACCAGGCCAGAGCCCGGTACCACGATGGCCTGCTTGATGGTCGCGGCCACCTTGCGGCCCTTGGCGATTTCCGCCGCGGCGCGCAGGTCTTCGATCCGCGAGTTGGTGCAGGAACCGATGAACACGCGGTCCAGCTGGATATCGGTGATCGCCTGGTTGGCGCTCAGGCCCATGTATTTCAAGGCGCGCTCGATGGAGCCACGCTTGACCAGGTCGGCCTCGGCAGCCGGATCCGGCACGCGCTGATCGACCGCCAGGACCATTTCCGGGGAGGTGCCCCAGCTGACCTGCGGCTTGATCTGCGCAGCGTCCAGCTCGACCACGGTGTCGAACACCGCGTCTTCGTCGGACACCAGGTCTTTCCAGGCTTCGACGGCCTGTTCCCATTGCTCGCCCTTCGGCGCGTACGGGCGGCCCTTCACGTATTCGACGGTCTTCGCATCGGTGGCCACCAGGCCGACACGGGCGCCGGCCTCGATGGACATGTTGCAGATGGTCATGCGGCCTTCGATGGACAGGTCGCGGATGGCGCTGCCGGCGAACTCGATGGCATGGCCGTTGCCGCCCGCAGTGCCGATCTTGCCGATCACGGCGAGGACGATGTCCTTGGCGGTAACGCCCACCGGCAATACGCCTTCGACGCGCACCAGCATGTTCTTCATCTTCTTGGCGACCAGGCACTGGGTGGCGAGCACGTGCTCGACCTCGGAGGTGCCGATGCCATGGGCCAGGGCACCGAAGGCGCCGTGGGTCGAGGTGTGCGAGTCACCGCAGACCACGGCCATGCCCGGCAGGGTTGCGCCCTGCTCCGGGCTGATGACGTGGACGATGCCCTGGCGCACGTCGTTCATCTTGAATTCGGTGATGCCGTACTCGTCGCAGTTCTCGTCGAGGGTCTGCACCTGCAGGCGCGACACCTGGTCGACGATGGCGTCGATACCGCCCTTGCGCTCGGGCGTGGTCGGCACGTTGTGGTCGGGAGTGGCGATGTTGGCATCGATGCGCCAAGGTTTGCGATTCGCCAGGCGCAGGCCTTCGAAGGCTTGCGGCGAGGTCACTTCGTGGATGATGTGACGGTCGATGTAGATCAGCGCCGAGCCATCGTCGCGCTGCTTGACCAAATGCGAATCCCAGAGCTTGTCGTAAAGCGTTTTGCCGGCCATCAGGCGTTCCTCATCAGTCTTTCTATGCCAATAACCCCTTGGCTTGTACGGCTGATGGTATGGGGTTAGATTGGATAACTCAAATTCATAATTTTTATGCTTTGGATAACCAAAGGGAATCCGAAAAGATGGACCTGGCCAACCTCAACGCCTTTATCGCGATTGCCGAAACCGGCAGCTTTTCCGGGGCCGGCGAACGCCTGCACCTGACCCAGCCGGCGATCAGCAAGCGCATCGCCGGCCTCGAACAGCAACTGGACGTTCGCCTGTTCGACCGCCTCGGCCGCGAAGTCAGCCTGACCGAGGCCGGCCGCGCCCTGCTGCCCCGGGCCTACCAGATCATCAACGTGCTGGACGATACCCGCCGGGCCCTGACCAACCTGACCGGCGAGGTCAGCGGACGCCTGACCCTGGCGACCAGCCATCACATCGGCCTGCACCGCCTGCCCCCGCTGCTGCGGGCCTTCACCCGGCAGTACCCGGCCGTAGCCCTGGATATCCAGTTCCTCGATTCGGAAGTGGCCTACGAGGAAATCCTTCATGGCCGCGCGGAAATCGCGGTCATCACCCTGGCGCCGGAACCCCACGGCCTGGTCCGTGCGGTACCGGTCTGGGACGACCCGCTGGATTTCGTGGTCGCCCCCGAGCATCCGCTGGCCCGCAAGGCTGCCGCCGGTCTGGAAGATATCGCCCATCACCCGGCGGTTTTCCCTGGCGGCAACACCTTTACCCACCATATCGTCCAGCGCCTGTTCGAGGCCCGGGGCCTGACGCCGAACATCGCCATGAGCACCAACTATCTGGAAACCATCAAGATGATGGTGTCCATCGGCCTGGCCTGGAGCGTGCTGCCGCGGACCATGCTCGACGAACAGGTGGCTTCCATCAGCTTGCCCGGCATACAGCTCTCTCGCCAGCTAGGCTACATTCTTCATACGGAACGAACGTTATCGAATGCAGCCAGAGCCTTTATGGCACTGCTCGACAGCCATGCGAGAAACCCCTGAGGCCGCCCGCCGCAACGGGCAGGCCAGTACCAAGGAAGCGTATTCGCCAAAGGTCTGGTAATCGATGCCCACTACACCTCGTCTTCCCCGCCTTCCGCGTATCCTCGCCGCCGATCCCCAGGAGTCGGAACAGACCTGGGAAAACGCCCCGCAACTGCTGGCGGCGCTTAACGGCGCCCGTCTCGGCGCCTGGTTCTGGGACGTCGAGACCGGGCGCATCAGCTGGTCCCGCGGTACCCAGGCGCTGTTCGGCTACGACCCGCGCCAGCCGCTGCCCAAGGACCTCGACTACCTGGACCTGCTGCCGCCGGAAGATCGCGAACGCACCGTGCAGGCCTTCTATGCGGTGGTGGCCGGCGAACCGCAGGAGCAGGCGATGCGCCACCGCATCCGCTGGCCCGACGGCACCCTGCACTGGCTGGAAATCAGCGGCAGCCTGACCCACGACAAGGACGGCCGGCCGCAGATGGTCGGGGTGATCCGCGAGATTACCGCCCAGCGCGAGCGCGAAGCGGCGCTCAAGGACAGCCAGGAGCGCCTCGACCTGGCCCTGGATTCGGCACAACTGGGCACCTGGGACTGGCATATTCCCAGCGGCATGCTCTACGGCTCGGCCCGCGCCGCTCAGTTGCACGGCCTTGACCCGGTGCCCTTCCATGAATCCTTCGAGGCATTCTTCGAGGGGGTTCCGGAAGACGAGCGCGCCAGCATGCGCCAGGCCTACCGCAGCCTGCGCGAGGGCCCGGCGGGCAATTACCAGATCACCTACCGGATCCAGCTGGAGAACGGCAACTCGCGCTACCTGGAAAGCCGCGCCCGGCTGTATCGCGACGAGCAGGGCAACCCGCTGCGCATGGCCGGAACCCTGCTCGATATCACCGACCAGGTGGAACGCGAACAGCGCCTGATGGCCTCCGAAGAGAAATTTGCCAGCCTGTTCCAGGTCAGTCCCGACCCGATCTGCGTCACCCGCCAGGACAACGGCCAGTTCATCGAGATCAATCCGGCCTTTACCCAGACCTTCGGCTGGAGCGCCGAACAGGTACTGGGCCATAGCGCCGAGGAAATCGGCCTGTGGTCGGAGTCCTCGGAACGGGCCAAGCGTATCGAACAGGTCATTCGCGACCAGGCCCTGAACAATGTGGCCGTGGTGGTCAACCACAAGAATGGCCACGCCCTGACCTGCGTGATTTCCAGCCGCCTGATCAAGGTCGACAACCAGACCTGCAGCGTCACCACCCTGCGCGATATCACCCAGCAGCAGCGCGCCGAGGCGGCGCTCAAGGCCAGCGAGGAAAAATTCGCCAAGGCCTTCCACTCCAGCCCCGACGCCATCAGCATCAGCGAACTGCAGACCGGGCGCTACCTGGAGGTCAACGACGGATTCTGCCGCCTGACCGGCTACAGTGCCGGCGAGGTGCTCGGGCGCACCGCCAGCCAGATCGGTTTCTGGGCCGACGACAAGCAGCACGACATGCTGGTGACCGAGCTGCAACAGCGCGAGCGTGTGCATCACCGGGAAATGCTCGGGCGCAGCAAGAGCGGCGAGCTGCTGACGCTGGAGGTTTCGGTGGAGCCGATTACCCTCAACGAGACCGCCTGTCTGCTGCTGACCGCCCGGGATGTCAGCCAGTTGAAGAACGCCCAGGCGCAGATTCGCCACCTGGCCTACCACGATCCGCTGACCAACCTGCCCAACCGCGCCCTGCTGATGGATCGCCTGAGCCAGCAGATCGCCCTGCTCAAGCGCCACAACCTGCGCGGCGCCCTGCTGTTCCTGGATCTTGACCACTTCAAGCACATCAACGACTCGCTGGGGCATCCGGTGGGCGATACGGTGCTGAAAATCATCACCGCACGCCTGGAAGCCAGCGTGCGCCTGGAAGACACCGTGGCGCGCCTGGGCGGCGACGAGTTCGTGGTGCTGCTCAGCGGCCTGCAGGGCAGCCGCGAGGAAGTGACTGCGCAGGTCCAGGAACTGGCCGATACCCTGCGCCAGTTGCTCGCCGAGCCCATGTCCCTGGACGGCCAGCGCCTGCAGGTGACCCCGAGCATCGGCGTGGCATTGATTCCCGACCACGGCTCCACCCCGGCCGACCTGCTCAAGCGCGCCGACATTGCCCTGTACCGGGCCAAGGATTCAGGCCGCAACACCACCCAGCTGTTCCACACCACCATGCAAAAGGCTGCAAGCGAGCGCCTGCGCATGGAAAGCGACCTGCGCCTGGCTTTGACCCGCGGCGAACTGGCCCTGCACTTCCAGCCCCAGGTGGACGCCCGCGACAACCGCATCGTCGGCGCCGAGGTGCTGCTGCGCTGGCACCACCCGCTGCTTGGCCAGCAGCCGCCGGCGCAGTTCATCCAGGTGCTGGAGGAAAGCGGGCTGATCCTCGAGGTAGGCAACTGGATTCTCGATGAGGCCTGCGATGCCTGCTCGCATATGCTCCAGGACCGATTGATCGATGCCGAGGATTTCAGCCTGTGCGTGAACATCAGCCCCCGTCAGTTCCGCCAGAACGACTTCGTCCAGCGCGTGCGGCGCAGCCTGGATGACTATCGCCTGCCCTACCGCATGCTCAAGCTGGAGATTACCGAAGGGATCGTGATCCAGAACCTCGAGGACACCATCAGCAAGATGCGCGAACTGAAGGCCCTGGGGGTGGGATTCGCCATGGATGACTTCGGCACCGGCTATTCATCGCTGACCTACCTCAAGCGCTTGCCGGTGGATACCCTGAAGATCGACCAGTCGTTCGTCCGCGATGCACCGCTGGATTCCAACGATGCGGAGATCGTCCGGGCGATTGTGGCGATGGCGCGCAGCCTGGATCTGACGGTGATTGCGGAAGGCGTGGAGCTTTCCGAGCAGCTGGAATTCCTGGAAAGGCAGGGGTGCTTCCTGTACCAGGGGTACCTGCACAGCCGGCCGCTGCCGCTGGGGGATTTCCGGGCGATACTGCTGGAGACTCCCGCTGACTATTAGGGCCTCATCGCGGGTGAACCCGCTCCCACAGAGTCCGTGTGGGAGCGGGTTCACCCGCGATGAGGCCCGAAAGAGCAACAAAAAGGGCGCCTGCATGAGGCGCCCTTCTCTTCACCTACCCCGCACTCAATTCAGCGCAGGCTGCTCCCCGTTGATCGGGATGCGCTTGGCCTTCGCTTCTTCCGGGACCACGCGCAGCAGATCGACGCTGAGCAGGCCGTTGGCCAGGGCCGCCGATTTGACCTCGATATGGTCGGCGAGGCGGAAGGACAGCTTGAAGGCACGCTGGGCAATACCCTGGTGCAGGTAGGTGACGCTTGCATCGCTGTTGTCGCGTTTGCCGCCAGAGACGGTCAGCACGCCTTTTTCCACTTGCAGATCGAGGTCTGCCTCCTGGAAGCCGGCGGCGGCAACAACGATCCGATAGTGGTCATCGCCATGTTTTTCAACGTTGTAGGGTGGGTAGCTGCTACCCGACTCGTTACGCGCCGCGGATTCGAACAGGTCATTGAAACGGTCGAAACCAACGGAATGGCGGAACAGTGGAGCAAGAGAGAAAGCGGTAGTCATGGTTACATCTCCTAAACATCAGCGAGTTGGATTTTTTACGCGACCCGACTTCGGCATCGCGTACTCCCTAGATGTGGACCACCGCAACGATTTCAAGCAACACCGATAAAATTTTCTATGCAGCGGCGACGAGCGGCTCGACGCCCAGCAACTGGCCGATCCGCTCGCAATCGGTTTCCCGGCGAAGCTCGGTAAACAGCACGTTGGCCTGCGGGTAGCTGCGGGTCAGCATCGCCACCCACTGCTTCAGCCGGCCCGGCGCCGAACGCGGCGTCAGCTCGACCCGGACCCGGCGCCAGAAGTCCTGGATCAGCGGCATCAGCTCGGCCCAGTCCATCGGCACGACGTCGACGCCATCGCGCACCGCGGCGATCTGCCGAGCCAGGTCCGGACGGGAAACCAGGCCACGCCCGAGCATGATGTCCTTCACCCCGCTGACCTCGCGGCAGCGCTGCCAGTCATCGAGGGTCCAGACCTCGCCGTTGGCGAAGACCGGCACCTTGACCACGTCCTGCACCTTGGCCACCCATTCCCAATGGGCGGGCGGCTTGTAGCCCTCGACCTTGGTCCGCGCATGCACCACAAGATGGGCCGAACCGCCTTCGGCCAGGGCCCGGCCACAATCAAGCGCGCCATCCGGGGTTTCGAAGCCCAGGCGCATTTTCGAGGTCACCGGGATATGGGCCGGCACGGCCTTGCGCACTTCGCTGACGATGCGGAACAGCAGCTCGGGCTCCTTCAGCAGCACCGCGCCCCCACGGGACTTGTTCACGGTCTTGGCCGGGCAGCCGAAATTCAGGTCGATCACCGGTGCGCCCAATTCGCAGGCCAGGGCGGCGTTGTCGGCCAGGCAGACCGGGTCGGAGCCCAGCAACTGCACGCGCATCGGCACACCGGCAGGCGTGCGCGACCCCTGGGCCAGCTCCGAGGCCATCTTGTGGAACGTAGCCTCGGGCAGCACCCGGTCGCAGACCCGGATGAACTCGGTCACGCACCAGTCGATACCGCCGACGCGGGTCAGCACGTCGCGCATGATGTCATCGACCAGCCCCTCCATCGGGGCCAGGGCAATTTGCATGGGGGAAGCCTCGGAAAAAAGTGCGTGCATGGTAAACGGGGATGTTTCTTACGGCCATATCGGAAGGAACTGGCGTGACGGGCGCGCAAACTTTCTTGAAAGTATCGCGGACCTTGTGGGAGCGGGTTCACCCGCGATTACGTCGGTGGATTCACTACCGTAATCGCGGGTGAACCCGCTCCCACAGGGTCCGCGTATGTCAAATCCAAAGGAGATCGATCACATGTCCACGTTCCTTGCCCACAGCCACCACCCGCGCACCAACGGCCGAGGAACAGGACATGCAGATCAGAAAACACAACTACGACCTTCTCAACTTCGAACCTGACCCGCCTCCCGGACCGGGATTTCGCTTGCCGGAGCCGCCTCGGAAAAGGCGGTCCTTCATTCAGAAAGTCCGGGAAATGCTCAAACCAGGACCTTCTCCATGAACACCCGGTTGAAGCCATGCTCGGTGCCGCGATGGGTTTCGCGGTAGCCGAGGCGCTGGTAGAGCGCCACATTGCCGGTCATGGCGGCGTTGGTGTACAGGCGAATCAGGGAGAATCCGGCTTCGCGGGCACGGGCTTCGGCGAAGTCGACCAGTTGCCGGCCAAGGCCCCGCCCCTGGCACGCCGGGTCCACGGCCACGTTGGACAGCAGCATCGCCGCCGGCTCGGGGCACAGCACCAGCACCGCGCAGTCTTCCAGCAGCCAGACCTGCCCCCGCCGAATCAGATCGCCATAATCATCATCCAACGGCCCCGGACGCACGCCGATGCGCTCGACATACGGCAGGTAGGCCGCCTCGACGACCCGCCGGACAGCGACCTCGTCGCTATCGAGGGCCTGCCGTATCACGCCTGCTTTTCCAGCAAGGCCTGCCCATAACCTTCGAGGAATTCCTGCGGCATGCGCTTGGGCTTGCCTGTGGACAACTCGATACAGACGAAGGTGGTCCGGGCGCGCAGCAAGGTAATGCCGTCGCGCGGGCGGACCAGCTGGAAATGCCGGGTCATCTTCAGGCGCTGGTCCCAGTCGATGATCCAGGTTGCCAGTTGCAGTTCGTCGTCTTCGTAGGCACTGGCGAGGTAGTCGATTTCGTGACGGACCACGGCCATGGCGCGGTCCAGGCGACGATATTCGGCCAGGTCCAGCCCCAGGCGCTGGGAGTGGCGCCAGGCGCAGCGCTCCAGCCAGGTGACATACACCGCGTTATTGGCGTGCCCCAATCCATCGATATCCTCGGCACCGACTCGCAGGTCGATGACGAATGGCGTTGCCAGATCCCAGCTCATGCCCGCTCCCGTTTGTAATGAACGGGCATGAGTGTAACGGATGATCAGGCCGATTGGCGCAATGGCATTGCTGTGCGCTGCAGCAGGTCGAGGACCCCGGCGACCACCTGTGGATCGGCGAGAACCCGTTGATGGCCGCCCTCCTCCAGCATCAGCAGACGGCTGTCGAACCAGGCGTCGTGGATGCGTTGCGCCTCGCCTGCAGGCACTAAAGCATCATCCTTGGCATGCACGATCAGCCCCGGCTGATCCAGTTGATAGCCACTGACATCCAGGCGCTCGATGGCGACGCCAACATCCCGCTCGACCTTGCGGATGAAGGCCGAACGCGCCTTCGGCGGCAGGTTCAGGCGGCGGGCGAAACCACGCACCACGCCGAGCAACCGCGAAGGTGCGGCGATACTGACCACGGCTTCGGCACGCAGCCCCCATTGCAGGGCAAGCAATACACTGGCGCCGCCCATGGAATGGCCGATCACCGCCTTCAAGGGCGGCAACTCCGCCGCGGCCTCCAGCACGGCCCGCGCGAACAGCCCGACATGGGCAACATCACCGGGCGAGCGACCGTGAGCCGGCCCATCCAGTGCGACTGCCGTGTAACCGGCCTCCACCAGCGCCTCGATCAAGCGAGCGAACTGGGTCGGGCGCCCTTCCCAACCGTGCATCAGCAGGACCGTGGGCCCTTGCCCCCAGCGCAGGGCGGAAAGGCCAAAGCGCAGGGTGATGCGCTCGGCCCGGGCCAGCACCGGCAGTTCCCAGTCACGGGGCGGCCTGGTGTACGGGGTCATGAAGGCACGGTGCATCTTGCTGGCTATATGTCCGGGGACCAGTCGCCCCAGGGTGCCGTTGACGCCGCGAATCCAGCTCAGGGTATTCATCGCTTCGCTCCAGTGGGGTAGTTCAGATCACCGCCGATTTGGCGGCGCGCAAAATACGATCGGACAGTTCATCGGTGCCCAGGGCCCGGGCCAATGCCAGGCCGCCGACCATCAGGGCGAGGTCGGCAAGGAATTTGTCGGCATCTTCGGGGGTGTCCACCAACTGGGCGGTCATCAGCTCGATATGCTCGGCCAGCACCTGGCGGAAATCCTCGGGCAACCGGGTCATCTCGCTCAGGGAGGTGGGCAACGGGCAGGCATCGACCTTGGAGTCACGGTGCTTGCGCGACAGGTAGAACGCAGCGACCAGGGCACGGCGAGCCTGGCCATCCAGCGCCGGATCGACCTGGGACAGCAAGGCACGGCGTTCACCGAGCAACTGGCTGAAGGCCTCCAGCATCAAGGCCTCCTTGCTGTCGAAGTGGGCGTAGAAGCCACCGACGGTCAGGCCGGCAGCGCTCATCACCTGGTTAACGCTGGCATCGGCGGGGCCCTGCTGGATCAATGCGCTGCGGGCAGCGTCGAGGATACGTTCACGGGTCTTGGCTTTCTTGTCGCTCATGATCGGCACCAGAAAATATTATGGGCCTAATATTATGCTCATAATATTTTCTGGCAAGGTTTTTCTCAGGCCGCTTGTCGCGTCCTGATAAAAAACTTTTTCGAGGGAAAAAACAAAAGGCTCATTCAATAATCGAATGAGCCTTGAAATTCCGCAGAGCGGATAAAATGGCGTCCCCTAGGGGACTCGAACCCCTGTTACCGCCGTGAAAGGGCGGTGTCCTAGGCCACTAGACGAAGGGGACTTGTAACCTTCGTGCAGATCCGTTTTCACGAATCCTGGCGGAATTGGTGGAGCTAAGCGGGATCGAACCGCTGACCTCCTGCATGCCATGCAGGCGCTCTCCCAGCTGAGCTATAGCCCCGGATTTCTAGCCTCTCGGCCCAGCGACCTCTTTCGATGTCGCTTGTGCAAAACTGGCGTCCCCTAGGGGACTCGAACCCCTGTTACCGCCGTGAAAGGGCGGTGTCCTAGGCCACTAGACGAAGGGGACGAACCTTCTTACCTTCAAGACCCGGTTGCTGGACCCGGTCTTGCTTGCCAGCCTCGGCTGCCAAGCGGAATTTGGTGGAGCTAAGCGGGATCGAACCGCTGACCTCCTGCATGCCATGCAGGCGCTCTCCCAGCTGAGCTATAGCCCCACAATGTCGCTTTGAACTTGATTCGCTTGGCTGGGTGCTTCGCGTTTCGTTTTCGTTCATCGCTGTGGACGGGGCGCATATTAAGAGCGGATGACAGAGCTGTCAAACTTATTTTCAACAAAATTCAAAAATTTTTTCCCAGATAACAACCACTTACCTGCCTTGGGCGAGAAAAGCCCCGTGTTTGCTGGGTATCGCCGCCTTCGGCAGCGGTCGAAACGACCGTGGGGCGAGCCCCCTGCCCTGGCCAAAAGCCCACGGCAGAGGGCTCGCCCCACGAAAGAACGAGCGAATGCGATCAGGCGATGGTGCCCAACAGTTTCTCCCATTCCTTGTTTTCTTTCTTCGAAACACCGCCCAGCAGATCGAGCGCCTGACGCAAGCGATAGCGGGTCAGGTCCGGGCCGAGGATCTCCATGGCATCGAGTACCGAGACCGAACTGGCCTGGCCGCTGATCGCAGCGAACATCAACGGCATGGCATCGCGCAGCTTCAGCTCCAGCGCCTCGACCACTGCCTGGATGCAGGCGGTAATGCGGTCCTTTTCCCACTGCCGCAGGCTTTCCAGTTTCCACAGGATCAACTGGATCACCTGGCGTACCTGGTCCGGGGACAGTTTCTTGTGCTCGAACAGCTTCGCATCCAGCTTCAGCGCACCTTCGAAGAAGAAGCCGCCCAGCGGCGCAATCTGGCTGAAGGTCTCGACCCGGCCCTGCACGTGCGGCGCGATTTTCATCATGTAGTCGCTGTTGAACGCCCACTTCTGCACCCGTGCGGCGAACTCTTCCACCGGCAGGTCACGCAGCCACTGGCCGTTGAGCCAGGACAGCTTCTCGATATCGAAGATCGGACCGCCCAGCGAAACACGGGACAGGTCGAAGTGCTCGACCATTTCGGCCAGGGAGAACTTCTCGCGCTCGTCCGGCATCGACCAGCCCATGCGGCCCAGGTAGTTGAGCATGGCTTCCGGCATGAAGCCCATGCGCTCGTAGAAGGTCACCGAGGTCGGGTTCTTGCGCTTGGACAGCTTGCTCTTGTCGGGATTGCGCAGCAGCGGCATGTAGCACAGCTTGGGTTGTTCCCAGCCGAAATACTCGTACAGCTTGATCAGCTTCGGCGCCGATGGCAGCCACTCTTCACCACGCAGCACGTGGGTAATGCCCATCAGGTGGTCGTCGACCACGTTGGCCAGGAAGTAGGTTGGCAGGCCGTCGGTCTTCATCAGCACCTGCATGTCCATGCGGTCCCACGGGATCTCGACATCGCCACGCAGCATGTCCGGGACCACGCAGACGCCTTCGCTCGGCACCTTCATGCGGATCACGTGCGGCTCGCCCGCGGCCAGGCGGCGCTGCACCTCCTCGGGCGACAGCAGCAGGGCGCGACCGTCATAGCGCGGTGTTTCACCGCGGGCCATCTGCTCGGCGCGCATCTGGTCCAGCTCTTCGGCCGTGCAGAAGCACGGGAAGGCGTGCCCCATATCGACCAGCTGCTGGGCGTACTGCTTATAGATTTCACCCCGCTCGCTCTGCCGGTACGGGCCATGCGGGCCGCCGACATCCGGGCCTTCGGCCCATTCGATACCGAGCCAGCGCAGGGCATCGAAGATCTGTTGTTCGGATTCGCGGGTCGAACGCAACTGGTCGGTATCTTCGATACGCAGGATGAACTCGCCGCCGTGCTGCTTGGCAAAGCAGTAGTTGAACAGGGCGATGTAGGCGGTGCCGACATGGGGATCGCCGGTAGGCGAAGGCGCGATGCGCGTGCGAACGGTGGTCATGAGAGTCTCGAACAGGAGGTGAAACAAAGCCGGAATGTTAACAGGGAGCAGGCGCCGGGCTCCAGTAATGGGCGTGATCGTCACTTGCACCGCTGGATCCGATCTTTGTTAAATTTGCTTACATTCTTGGAACGATCGTCCTCATGCCTGCCCAACTCAAGCGTCGCCTGCTGATTTTTCTTTTTCTGGTCCTGTTGGTCGCCCTCGCCTTCTTCGCCCATTGGTATCTGAAGGGGCGCTTTTACGAAAGCACCGACAATGCCTATGTCCAGGGCGAAATCACCCGTGTCTCCAGTCAGTTGAGCGCGCGGATCGATAGCGTGCTGGTGCAGGACAACCAGCATGTGAAAAAAGGCGACCTGCTGATCCGCCTGGAAGCCGATGACTTCCGCTTCGCTGTCGAACGCGCCCGCGCCACCCTCGACACGCGCCAGGCCGAGCGCCTGCAGGCCGAGAGCCGGTTGACCCAGCAATCCAGCCTGATCGCCGCTGGCCAGGCCCAGGTTTCCGCCAGCCAGGCTACCCTCGGCCGCACGCAACTGGACCTGAACCGCGCCCAGGCGCTGCGCAAGCCGGGCTTCGTTTCCGAGGAGCGGGTCACCACCCTGTCTGCGGAAAGCAATGTCGCCCGCTCCCAGGTCAGCAAGGCCCAGGCCGACCTGCAGGGCCAACGCCAGCAGGTCAGCGCCCTGGAAGCCGAACTCAAGCGTCTCGATGCGCAGATCGCCACGGCCCGCACCGACCTGGCCCAGGCCGAACTGAACCTGGCCCGCAGCGAAATCCATGCGCCGATCAGCGGCATGATCGGCCAGCGCGCCGCCCGCGACGGCCAGTACGTACAGAACGGCGCGTACCTGCTATCCATCGTCCCCGACGAGGACATCTGGGTGCAGGCCAACTTCAAGGAAACCCAGATCGGCAGGATGCAACCCGGCCAGCGTGCCGAACTGGTGTTCGACAGCTACCCCGACACCCCGATCGAAGGCCGCGTCGATAGCCTGTTCGCCGCTTCGGGCGCCCAGTTCAGCCTGTTGCCACCCGACAACGCCACAGGCAACTTCACCAAGGTCGTACAGCGTATTCCGGTGAAACTCACCTTCGCCGCCGATAATCCGCTGCATGGCCGGATCCGCCCGGGCATGTCGGTCACCGCCACCGTCGACCTGCACGACGATGGCCGGTGACCAACTGATCCGTCCCGTCGGCGAACCCAGCCGGCGCGACTGGATCGCGGTGATGAGCGCGATGCTCGGCGCCTTCATGGCCGTGCTCGACATCCAGATCACCAACGCCTCGCTGAAGGACATCCAGGGCGCGCTGTCGGCGACCCTGGAGGAAGGCTCGTGGATTTCCACCTCCTACCTGGTAGCCGAGATCATCATGATCCCGCTCACCGCCTGGCTGGTGCAGTTGCTCTCGGCGCGGCGCCTGGCGCTATGGGTGTCCCTGGGCTTCCTGGTGTCTTCGCTGCTCTGCTCGATGGCCTGGAACCTGGAAAGCATGATCCTGTTCCGCGCCCTGCAGGGCTTCACCGGTGGCGCGCTGATTCCCCTGGCGTTCACCCTGACCCTGATCAAGCTGCCGGAACACCACCGCGCCAAGGGTATGGCGATGTTCGCCATGACGGCCACCTTCGCCCCGTCCATCGGCCCGGCCCTGGGTGGATGGCTGACGGAAAACTGGGGCTGGGAGTACATCTTCTACATCAACATCCCACCGGGATTGTTGATGATCGCCGGGCTGATGTACGGCCTGGAGAAAAAGCAAGCCCACTGGGAGCTGCTCAAGAGTACCGATTACGCCGGCATCGTCACCCTGGGTGTCGGCCTCGGCTGCCTGCAGGTTTTCCTGGAGGAAGGTCACCGCAAGGACTGGCTGGAATCGAGCCTCATCGTAGGGCTGGGCAGCATCGCCCTGATCAGCCTGATCACCTTTGTCATCATCCAGTTTTCAAGACCCAACCCGCTGATCAACCTGCGCATCCTCGGCAACCGCAACTTCGGCTTGTCGAGCATCGCCAGCCTGGGCATGGGCGTGGGGCTGTATGGTTCGATCTACCTGCTGCCGCTCTACCTGGCGCAGGTCCAGAACTACAACGCCTTGCAGATCGGCGAGGTGATCATGTGGATGGGCATTCCGCAGCTGTTCCTGATTCCGCTGGTGCCCCGGTTGATGAAGGTGATTCCGCCCAGGGTCCTGTGCGCATTGGGTTTCGGTCTGTTCGGGCTGGCCAGCTTCAGTTCCGGGGTGCTCAACCCGGATTTCGCCGGTGCCCAGTTCAACCACATCCAGATCATCCGCGCCCTCGGCCAGCCGATGATCATGGTCACCATCTCGTTGATCGCCACCGCCTACATCCAGCCGCAGGATGCCGGGTCGGCATCGAGCCTGTTCAACATCCTGCGCAACCTGGGCGGCGCGATCGGCATCGCCTTGCTGGCGACGCTGCTGGATGCACGGACCAAGGTGTACTTCGATTACCTGCGCGAATCGATAGTACCAACCAATCCCCAGGTGGCGGAACGGTTAGGGCAACTGGCGGAGAAACTGGGGAGCGATGGCGCTGCACTGGGGCGGTTGAGCGAGATAACCCATCAGCAGGCGCTGATCATGGCGTACAACGATGCCTTCCATTTTGTCGGGATCGGGTTGGCGATCAGCATGGTTGCGGTGTTGATGACCCGGACGTTGCCGCAAGGGATCAAGGCTGGAGAGGCTCATTGACCTCTCGGGCCTCATCGCCGGCAACGCCGGCTCCCACAGGATTTGCGAACACCGCCGGACCTTGTGGGAGCCGGCGTTGCCGGCGATGAGGCCCGAGAGAGCAACCAAGAAACATCAGGCAGTAATCAGCTTCTCACGCAATTTGGCGATATCGTCGCGCATCTGCGCCGCCGCTTCGAACTCCAGATCCCGCGCCAGCTGGAACATCTTCTCTTCCAGTTGCTTGATGCGCTTGGTGATCTCCGCCGGCGAACGCAGCTCGGCTTCGTACTTGGCGCTCTCCTCTGCCGCCTTGGCCATCCCTTTGCGCTTCTTGCTGCGCGAGCCCGGCACGTTGGCGCCTTCGAGGATGTCGGTGATGTCCTTGACCACGCCCTTGGGCACGATGCCGTGCGCCTGGTTGAAGGCGATCTGTTTCTCCCGGCGCCGCTCGGTTTCGTCGATTGCCCGCTGCATCGACCCGGTGATCTGGTCGGCATAGAGAATCGCCCGGCCATTGAGGTTGCGCGCGGCGCGGCCGATGGTCTGGATCAGCGAACGCTCCGAACGCAGGAAGCCCTCCTTGTCCGCATCGAGGATCGCCACCAGCGAGACCTCGGGCATGTCCAGGCCCTCGCGCAACAGGTTGATCCCCACCAGTACATCGAACGTGCCCAGGCGCAGGTCGCGGATGATCTCGACCCGCTCGACCGTGTCGATATCCGAGTGCAGGTAGCGCACCCGCACGTCGTGATCGGCGAGGTAGTCTGTCAGGTCCTCGGCCATGCGCTTGGTCAGGGTGGTAACCAGCACGCGCTCCTCCACCGCTACGCGCTTGCGGATTTCCGAAAGCAGGTCGTCGACCTGGGTCAGCGCCGGGCGGATCTCCACCTGCGGGTCGACCAGGCCGGTCGGTCGCACCACCTGCTCGACCACACGGCCGGCATGCTCGGCCTCATAAGGCCCCGGGGTCGCGGAAACGAAAATGGTCTGCGGGCTGACGCTTTCCCACTCGTCGAAGCGCATCGGCCGGTTGTCCAACGCCGACGGCAGGCGGAAGCCGTATTCCACCAGGGTTTCCTTGCGCGAACGGTCACCCTTGTACATCGCCCCGACCTGCGGAACGCTGACGTGGGACTCGTCAATCACCAGCAGCGCATCCGGCGGCAGGTAGTCGTACAAGGTGGGCGGCGGTGCCCCGGCCGGCCGGCCGGACAGGTAGCGCGAGTAGTTTTCGATACCATTGCAGTAACCCAGCTCGAGGATCATCTCCAGGTCGAAACGGGTGCGCTGCTCAAGACGCTGGGCTTCCACCAGCTTGTTGGCCTTGTGCAGGTACTCCAGACGGTCCTTGAGCTCCTCCTTGATGCCATCCACCGCGTCCAGCAGCGTCTCCCGCGGCGTGACGTAGTGACTCTTGGGGTAGAAGGTGAAGCGCGGCAGCTTGCGGATCACCTCGCCGGTCAACGGGTCGAAGGCCGAGAGGTTCTCCACTTCGTCGTCGAACAGCTCGATGCGGATGGCTTCCAGGTCCGATTCGGCGGGAAACACGTCGATCACGTCGCCACGCACGCGGAAGGTGGCACGGGCGAAGTCCATCTCGTTGCGGGTGTACTGCAGGTCGGCAAGGCGGCGCAGCAAGGCGCGCTGGTCGAGCTTGTCGCCGCGGTCGATATGCAGGACCATTTTCAGGTAGGTCTCGGGGCTGCCGAGGCCGTAGATGCAGGAAACCGTGGTGACGATGATGGCATCGCGCCGTTCAAGCAGCGCCTTGGTCGCCGACAGGCGCATCTGTTCGATATGGTCGTTGATCGAGGCATCCTTCTCGATGAAGGTATCCGACGACGGCACGTAGGCTTCCGGCTGGTAGTAGTCGTAATAGGAAACGAAGTACTCGACGGCGTTGTTGGGAAAGAACGCCTTGAACTCGCCGTACAACTGCGCGGCCAGGGTCTTGTTCGGTGCCAGGACCAGGGTCGGCCGCTGCACCTGGGCGATGACGTTGGCGATGCTGAAGGTCTTGCCCGAGCCGGTCACACCGAGCAGGGTCTGGTGCGCCAACCCGGCCTCGATGCCCTCGACCATCAGGCGGATGGCTTCCGGCTGATCGCCGGCCGGCTGGAAACGGGTGACCAGTTGAAACTCGGACATGACGGACCTCTGCGCGAATGCGGATACAGGCAACTGTATTTTTAGCCAGTAGTTATACCCAATTAATGCCGCTGTGTGCCAGTTTCAACCCTGGCCGTCCACGGTTGACCGGGGGATTCGACTAACGGTCGAAAAATATTCCTCCAAACAGCGGGAAAAGCTGCGCCCGACTGTCGCAGTGACCGAGCGGTATCACTATACTGACTCCCCGTTTGTGCACCGCTCTAGTGCATTCGGCTGGAGCGTGCAGACCCTACTCACCCTCCATTCAGAGCCAAGGTAATAATGAGCCTGTTTTCCGCTGTCGAGCTGGCACCACGCGATCCCATTCTGGGCCTCAACGAAGCATTCAACGCCGACACCCGCACCGAGAAAGTCAACCTCGGCGTAGGCGTTTACTGCAACGAAGAAGGACGCATCCCACTGCTGCGTGCGGTCATCGAAGCCGAAACCCAACGTGCCGCCCAGCACGCTTCCCGCGGCTACCTGCCGATCGACGGTATCGCCGCCTACGACCAGGCCGTGCAGAAACTGCTGTTCGGTGCCGAGTCGCCGCTGCTGGCCGAAGGCCGCGTAGTCACCGTCCAGGCCGTCGGTGGTACCGGCGCCCTGAAGATCGGGGCCGACTTCCTCAAGCAACTGTCGCCGAACGCCGTCGTCGCCATCAGCGACCCGAGCTGGGAAAATCACCGCGCCCTGTTCGAAACCGCCGGTTTCCCGGTGCAGAACTACCGCTACTACGACGCCCCGAGCAACGACGTCAACCGCGCCGGCATGCTGGAGGACCTGAACAACCTGCCAGCGGGTTCGATCATCGTCCTGCACGCCTGCTGCCATAACCCGACCGGCGTCGACCTGAGCCTGCAGGACTGGAACAACGTCCTGGAAGTGATCAAGGCCAAGGGTCACGTGCCATTCCTGGACATGGCCTACCAAGGCTTCGGCGATGGCATCGCCGAAGACGCCTTCGCGGTCCGCCTGTTCGCCGAGTCGGGCCTGGAGTTCTTCGTCTCCAGCTCGTTCTCCAAGTCGTTCTCGCTGTACGGCGAGCGTGTCGGCGCCCTGTCGATCGTCACCAGCGCCAAGGAAGAAAGTGCGCGCGTGCTGTCGCAGGTCAAGCGCGTGATCCGCACCACCTACTCCAACCCGCCAACCCACGGCGCCAGCATCGTCGCTGCCGTACTGAACAGCGCCGAGCTGCGTCAGATGTGGGAAACCGAGCTGGGCGAAATGCGCGGCCGCATCCACGGCATGCGCAAGCAGATGGTCGAGCTGCTGGCCGAATACGGTGCCAAGCGCGATTTCAGCTTCGTCGGTCGCCAGCGCGGTATGTTCTCCTACTCGGGCCTGAGCGTTGAGCAAGTGGCCCGTCTGAAGAACGACTACGGCATCTACGCCCTGGACACCGGCCGCATCTGCGTGGCCACCCTGAACCAGAGCAACATCCACGTGGTGACCAAAGCCATCGTCGAGGTGCTGTAATCGACAATTTCCCGGGGGAAGCTTGACTTCCCCTTGGGAATCAGTAAGATACGCCCCAGATTCCGCGATAGCTCAGTCGGTAGAGCAAATGACTGTTAATCATTGGGTCCCTGGTTCGAGTCCAGGTCGCGGAGCCAAATACTGAAAACCTCCAGATGCGCAAGCACTGGAGGTTTTTCATTTGTGGCAGAAAAATCCGCAACGACCGGTCACTGCCGCCCGATCGGATAGAACTCGCCGCCGCTCCATACCCCGAGCCAGGCCTCACCGTCGATCTCGCGGGACTCCGCCAGCTCCACCAGTTCATAGAACACATTGCGGTGAATCAAGGCTTCAAGGTTGGCCCGTATATGCACGTAGGGCGAAGGTTCCTGGGTCACCGGATCGATGACGAAACGCAGCGGATGATCCGGACCGGCCTCGACCTGGTCCTCCACATTGCTGGTAAAGCGCAGCACCTGCGTTTCACCGCTGCCCTGCACGTCCACGCCGACCGCCACGAACGGCGCATCATCGACCTTGATCCCGACCTTCTCCACCGGCGTGACCAGGAAGTAATCGTCACCGTCACGACGGATGATGGTGGAGAACAGCCGCACCATGGGTTTGCGGCCGATCGGCGTGCCCTGGTAGAACCAGGTGCCATCACGGGCGATACGCATGTCGATATCGCCGCAGAAGTCCGGGTTCCACAGGTGCACGGGCGGCAAGCCTTTTTCCGCCTTTGGAATCTGCGCCAGCAGGTTGCCCGCCTTGCCCGTATCCGCCATGCCCAAGCCCCTCAGTTACTCAGTCCCAGAAGAGCACGAGCGTAGTCCTCCAGAGGCTGGGCAAGCAAATCTTCCGGCTTGTTGTCATGGAATGTCAGCAATCCGCCGCGGGTGTGGATGCGCGCCGTGTCGATGAGGTAGCGGGTGCTGGTTTCGATCAGCATCAACTGGATGGTGCCGGTGTCGATACCCAGGCGGTCCACGGCTTGCTCGTCATACCATTCATCACCGTTGCCGATACGGTTGTCCGCCTTGGCGAAACGGGTATAGAGCAAGTAATGGGCGCCGACGGAGCGCGCTTCGCCCAGCGCATCTTCCAGGCCGATCGGCCCTTGTGCGCGGCGCACCAACGGGAAGTATTCGACGAAGCCCTTGAACGCCTCTTCCGCCACCACGTTGGGACGCGGATAGGCCCGGCCCGGCGGCACGAAAACGCCCTGGGCGATGAAAATGAACGAGTCGGGTTGCAGGCGCAGCGACATCGAACGCTGGGTATTGCTGTGGTCCAGCAGACCGGCATCGCTCATGTGATAGCGGGTGGCTTCACCCATGTCGCTGACATTCATGCAGCCACCCAGCGCGACGAACGCCAGCAGCAGAACCAGGCTACGCATCTTTCCTCCAGAGGCCGGCGACGGAAAACCGGCGGACAGCCCGTGGATGCAGGTTCTGTTCCAGCTTGCCGTCCCTGGAGGGGTTCAACCGCCGATGATCTTCATCACAGTGGCCCCACCGGAAAAGGCCACGCTCTGTTTGTCGCCAAGCGCCTTGACCAGCAGGCCCTGCAACGCCGGCAAAGCCTGGTGGCGAGGCCGGTCGAGCAGGTCGCCGATGTAGTGGCGGTTGCTTGACGACAGGCAACCGTGCAACCAGCCGGTGGAAGAAAGGCGAAGGCGCGAACAGGTACGGCAGAACGGCACGCTCTCGTTGGCGATCACACCGAAACAGCCCTGCCCCGGAATCCGATAGCGCAAGGCAGTGGCATCGATCGGCGCTTCGGCCTGGGCGTACTCGTAGCGCTCGCCAATCACTTGAAGCAGGGTCTCCAGGCCGACGAACTGCTGCAGGAAGGCATTGTTGTCACGTGCCAGGTGGCCCATGCGCATCAACTCGATGAAACGCAGTTCATAGCCGTGCTCCAGGCAATACTCCAGGAGCGGCAGCACCTGGTCGAGGTTCTGCCCGCGCAGCGGCACCATGTTGACCTTGATCTTCATCCCCGCTGCCGCCGCTTGCGCCATGCCATCGAGCACGCTGGGCAGGTCGCCCCCGCGGGAGATGCTACGAAATGCCTTGGCGTCGAGCGTGTCGAGGGACACGTTGAGCCGACGGATCCCCACCTCGCTCAGCAGCGGCAGCTTGCGCGCCAATAACTGGCCGTTGGTGGTCAGGCTGATGTCGTCCAGGCCGAAGCCGGCCACGGTCCTGAGGAAAGTTTCCAGCTTGGGACTGACCAGCGGTTCGCCACCGGTTACCCGCAGGCGCTCGATGCCGGCTGCTTCGATCAGCCAGGCCACGCCGCGAGCCAGGGCTTCGGCGGAAAGTTCGTCCTGGGCGGCGACCAGACGCTTGCCATCGGGCACGCAGTAGGTGCACGCGTAGTTGCAAGCGGCGGTAAGGCTGACACGCAAATTGCGAAAACGCCTGCCTTGACGGTCGACGATCATGGAGAACTCCGGGATGGAATGATTCGGGCCTGCAAAACCTGACTCAAAAATCAGGTTTTTGCAAGCGTCGCCTCCAAAGTATATTCCTGCCCCGTCATCACCGACAGCGACGGTGTCGCAGGCAGGTATCAGTTCGCCGCTGGTTCCGGGTCGCGCTTGCGCTTGTTGCCCATGCGCACGCCGATATCCATCAGGAACTGGAAGAAGCCCTCCTGGTCTTCCAGCACGTTGCTCCAGAACGGCGAGTGGTACAGCGCCACGGCGCCGTGTACCAACGCCCAGGCGGCGCAGTAGTGGAAATACGGCGGTACATCCTCGAGCTTGCCCTCACTGATCCGGCCCTTGATCAGCAGGGTCAGGCGGTCGAAGTTCGAGGCGCGGATCTTGTGCAGTTCCTCGACCATTTCCGGCACCTGGTGCCCCTTGACCACCTTTTCCTCAAGGCGGTCGAACAGGCGGTAGCGCTGAGGATCGCGCATGCGGAATTCGAAGTAGGCGCGCGACAGGGCTTCCTTGTCGCGGTCGACATCGGCGGAGTGCAGCAGTTGGTTCAAATCCCGCTCGTAGTCGAGCATCAGGCGCAGGTAGATCTCCGCCTTGGACTTGAAGTGCTTGTAGATCGTGCCTTTGCCGATACCCACAGCATCAGCGATCATCTCGACGGTGACGCTATCTTCACCCTGTTCGAGAAACAGCTTGAGTGCGGTATCGAGAATCTCTTGCTCACGGCGACGAAATTCACGGACCTTGCGAGGTTCTTTCTGCATAAGGAGGACTGGATCAAAATCGAAGCCAAGTATTATGCCTAACTTGCGGGAAAATGCACGGATCATCCAAGCATGTTCATGGCTTCGAGAACCTTTGCCAGGAGCGATGCGCTCTCAGCAGCGGCGGGCGTATTCCAAATCTGTTTAAAAAACGAGCAGCCTGGGCTGGAAGCCCATCAATCCTGATTAATACTTGAATTGTTGGCGGGGCATATCCCCCAAGTGTCTCGCCGATAAAGGTGATCAGGGAGTGTTCGCCTTTGTTTTACTCCTAATGGTCTTGACCCGGATTCCCCCCCCCAGAACCCGGGTTTTTTTTGCCCGTTCGCCGGGCTCAGGCCGCGGACACGCGCGCCAGCGGGAACAGCCGGCGGAAGTTGGCGGTGGTCTGCTCCGCCAGTTGCTCGTAGCGCTCGCCCCGCACCAGGGCAATGAACTCGGCAACGTCACGTACGTATTCCGGCAGGTTCGGCTTGCCACGATGGGGAATGGGCGCGAGGTAGGGCGAGTCGGTTTCCACCAGCAGGCGGTCGGCCGGCACCTGGCGCGCGACATCCCGCAGCGCGTCGGCATTGCGGAAGGTGACGATGCCGGACAGGGAAATGTAGTAACCAAGATCCAGCGCCGCCCGGGCCATGTCCCAATCCTCGGTGAAACAATGCAGCACACCGGCCTGGGACAGGTCGGCCTCGCGCAACAGGGCCAGGGTGTCGGCCCGTGCGGCACGGGTGTGGATGACCACCGGCTTGCCGGTGACGCCGGCAGCCTCCAGGTGCAGGCGGAACGACGCTTGTTGCAGCTGCGCCGCTTCCGGCTCGTAGTGATAGTCAAGGCCGGTCTCACCGATGGCCACCACGTTCGGATGGTTCAGCTCCTGCAGCAGCCAGTCCAGCGCCGGCTCGGCCCCCGGCGCCAGGTCCAGCGGATGGACGCCCACCGAACAGTCCACATCGGCGTAACGCTCGGCCAGGGCCTTGACCTGGGCGGCATTGTCGGCGCTGACCCCGATGCACAGGAAATGCCCGACTCCACGGGCACGCGCCGCGTCGAGCGCAGCATCCAGGGAGCCATCATGGGCAGCGAGATCAAGACGGTCTAGGTGGCAATGGGAGTCTACGAGCATGGCGAAGTCACGATTGGAAAAGGAAATTGAGGAAATTCAGCGCTGCCCCGGCAACATTGCCCAGGAAGCCAGCAGGGCCTCCAGCAACAGCACGCGGTTGAGATTGGCCTTGCCGAGGACTTTCTGGCGCTGTTCGAGAATCCAGTCCTGGATCTCCAGTACCCTGCCCTGCGGGCTTTTCTGCGCGAGGTACTGCACGACCTTGCGCATATCGGCCAGGCCAAGGCCCTCCTCATCCTGGGTCAGCTGGTAGCGCAGGATCAGGTTCGACCAGTCGCAGAACCAGTCGAACAGGTGCAACAGGGAGACATCCTTCCAGGATTCGGCAAGCTGGCTGGGCGATTGCTGCTGCTTGAGCAGTTTCTTCACCCCGTCGACCACCTGGGCACGGTGCTCCCGCACACCCTGGCCTTGCAGATCGACTGCCATCAGCGGCGACCCCGCGGCCAGGCTCAACAACTCGATGCGTTCCTGCTCCTCGCACCCAGGCAGGGCCGAGGCCAGCCAGGCCAGGCTTTCGGCCTCCTTCGGTTGCGGGCAGGCAATCTGCTGGCAGCGACTCTTGATCGTCGGCAGCAAGCGGCTTGGCTGGTGGCTGACCAACAACAGAACGGTATCGCCGGAAGGCTCTTCAAGGCTTTTGAGCAAGGCGTTGGCGGCATTTACGTTCATCGCCTCCACCGGCTCGATCAATACCACCTTGCGCCCTCCCAACTGGGCGGTCTGGGTGACGAAGCCGACCAGGTCACGAACCTGGTCCACCTTGATCGGTTTGTCCGCCTCTTCCGGCTCCAGCACATAGTTGTCAGGGTGGCTGCCCGCCGCCAGCAGCATGCAGGACTTGCATTGTCCACAGGCCCGGAGTTCCGCAGGACGCTGGCACAACAGCAGCGCCATCAGGTTCTCGGCCAGGGCACGCTTGCCGATTCCCTGGGGACCATGCAGCAGATAGGCATGGGCATGCCGGGCGCGGCCGGCCAATTGCTGCCAGAGCGCCAGCTGCCACGGATACGCTTCAGCCACGGCAACGGTCCACGATCTGCCCGACCAGGCCATCCAGCGCCTGCTGCACCGCTGGCAGCGGCTGCGCCGCATCGATCAGGCAGTAACGTTGCGGGTCGGCCTTGGCCCGGTCGAGGTAGGCCTGGCGCACGGCTTCGAAGAAGCCCTGGCCTTCCTGCTCGAACCGGTCCAGGCGACCCCGGGCGGCGGCCCGGGAAAGGCCGACTTCAACCGGAAGGTCGAACAGCAGCGTCAGGTCAGGCTGCAACCCTTCCTGGACGAACCGTTCGAGCGTGGCGATACGCTCCACGTCCAGGCCACGACCGCCTCCCTGGTAGGCATAGGTGGCATCGGTGAAACGGTCACAAAGCACCACGGCACCACGAGCCAGGGCCGGGCGGATCACTTCGGCCAGATGCTGGGCCCGGGCGGCGAAGACCAGCAACAGCTCGGTATCGGCATGCATCTTTTCATCACTGGGCGCGAGCAACAGCTCGCGGATCCGCTCGGCCAGGGGAGTGCCGCCCGGTTCGCGGGTCAGCAGCACATCCAGGCCGCAGTCACGCAGATGCCGGGCCAGATAGTCGCGGTTGGTGCTCTTGCCGGCGCCTTCCGGGCCTTCCAGGGTAATAAACAAACCGCTCACTCGGCGTCCTCGAAAATGGTCATTGCTGGATAGCGTCCCCGGCGGCCGGCGTCTCGACCGGACCAACGGCGGGCGGCACCGCGGGTGCCTCCTGCGGTACGGGCTCGTCCTTCCGGGCCTTGTCATCACCGTTGAGCGGCGCCGGGCTGGAACGATAGTCGGCGCGACGCTTCAACTGATATTCGCGTACCGCCGAGTTGTGGGCGTCGAGATCGTCGGAGAAGACATGGCTGCCATCACCGCGGGCGACGAAATACAGGCTGGTGCCGGGCGCAGGATTGAGTGCGGCATGGATCGCCTCGCGACCGACCATGGCGATGGGCGTCGGCGGCAGGCCGCTGATCACGTAGGTGTTATAGGGCGTGGGCTCACGCAGGTCGGCGCGGGTGATCTTGCCGTTGTAGCGCTCGCCCATGCCGTAGATGACGGTAGGGTCGGTCTGCAACTGCATGCCGATCTGCATGCGCCGGACGAACACCCCGGCGATCAGGCCACGCTCATGGGGTACTCCGGTTTCCTTTTCGACCAGCGAGGCCATGATCAGCGCCTGGTAAGGATCACGGTAAGGCAGTTCGGCGGGACGATCGGCCCACTCCCTGGCCAGCACCTCTTCCAGGCGGGCATAGGCCTGTTGCAGCAACTCGACATCGGAGGTGCCGCGCACGAACTTATAGGTATCGGGGAAGAAGCGGCCCTCGGGGAAAACCGTCGGATGCCCCAGTTGGTCCATCACCTCGGCATCGCTCATGCCGTCCAGGGTGTGCTTGATCTTTTCATGCCTGGCCAGGGCTGCGCGCACCTGGCGGAAGGTCCAGCCCTCGACCAGGGTCAGGTTGTACTGGACCACGTCGCCACGGCGCCAGGCGTCGAGCAGATCGCGGACGGTCATGCCCGGCGTCATGCGGTACTCACCGGTATGCAGCGCGGTACCGGCCATATTGAAACGCCAGTAAAGACGCAGCCAGAAGGCGTCCTTGATCAGGCCCTGGCCTTCCATGCGATAGAACATGCGATTGGGGTTGGTGCCGGTGGGAACATCCAGCAGTTCCTCGCCACCAAGGTGCAACGGCTGGTCCACCGACGAACTGACCTTCCAGGCGGAATAGCCGAGCACCAGGCCGCCCAGGATCAGGATGATCTCCAGCAGCAACAACAATTTACGTCTCAAAATCAGGCATCCAGCAGCGTGCGGGCGATGGCCTGCAGTTTACGGGTGAGAGGCCCCGGCGACCAGTTCAGCGATGCGAACGAGCGCACCGGCCAGACACCGTAGACACTGTTGCAGAGAAACAATTCATCCGCCTGCTCGAGGTCGTCCAGCGCCAGGTCGCGGATCTGCACGCCGATACCTTCGCGGCCGGCGGCGTCGAGCAGCGCCGCGCGCATGACGCCTGCCACGCCACAGCGACTCAGGTCAGCGGTAAGCAACTGCCCGCCATGCACCAGGAACAGGTTGCTGTATACCCCTTCGATGACACGACCGGACATATCCAGCATCAATCCTTCAGCGTACTCGGCACCCTGCCATTCGGCGCGCGCCAGTACCTGTTCCAGGCGATTGAGGTGTTTGAGACCAGCCAATAGCGGCTGCTCGGCAAGGCGGGTGCGACAAGGGAAGAGGCTTACGCCCTGGTCAGCATGTTCAGAGGGATAAACCGGTACGGGATTGCCCTGGAGAATCCGCCGCGGCATGGCCCCGGCGACAGCGGCGTAACCGCGCTGGCTATCGCCCCGGGTCAGGATCAGCTTGAGCACGCCGTCGCCGAGCAGCACGGCGTAGCGGCAGCACTCGTCACGAATCAGTTGGAGATCGGCCTCGATGGCCAGGCGCTGGCAACCCAAGGCCAGGCGATCGAGGTGATAATCGAGCAGCGAGGCTTTCCCCGCCTTGACGGCGATGGTCTCGAACAAACCATCGCCATAGGCCAGGCCGCGGCTTTGCAGCGCCAGGGTATCGGCGCCCTGCCCATCGACCCAGGCCTGCATCAGCCGACGAACCGACGGAACACCAGCGAGCCGTTGGTACCGCCAAAACCGAACGAGTTGGACAGCACCACGTCGATTGGCATGTTGCGCGCTTCATGAGGCACGAAGTCGAGGTCGCAGCCGACATCCGGTTCGTCGAGGTTGATGGTTGGCGGCGCCACCTGGCTGTTGATCGCCAGGACGCTGAAGATCGCCTCTACCGCTCCGGCCGCGCCCAGCAGGTGCCCGGTCATGGACTTGGTGGAACTGACCGCCAGGTTGTAGGCGTGCTCGCCGAATACCGACTTGATCGCTGCCACTTCCGCCAGGTCGCCGGCAGGCGTCGAGGTACCGTGGGCATTGATGTAGTTGACCTGTGTCGGATCGACCTGTGCGTCACGCAGCGCATTGGCCATGCAGCGGGCGGCACCGGCACCATCCTCGGGTGGCGAGGTCATGTGGTAGGCATCGCCGCTCATGCCGAAACCGACCAGTTCGGCATGGATGGTCGCACCACGGGCCTTGGCGTGCTCCAGCTCTTCGAGCACCAGGGCACCGGAACCGTCGGACAGGACGAAACCGTCGCGGCCCTTGTCCCAGGGACGGCTGGCGCGGGTCGGGTCGTCGTTGCGCGTGGACAGCGCACGGGAGGCGCCGAAGCCGCCCATGCCGAGGCCGCAAGCGGCCATCTCGGCACCGCCGGCGATCATCACGTCGGCTTCACCGAAAGCGATGTTGCGCGCGGCCATGCCGATACAGTGCGTACCGGTGGTGCAGGCGGTGGCGATGGCATAGTTTGGCCCCTGCACACCCAGATGGATGGACAGGAAACCGGAAATCATGTTGATGATCGAGCCAGGCACGAAGAATGGCGAAATGCGCCGCGGACCTTGCTCGTGCAGGGTACGACTGGTGTCTTCGATATTGGTCAGGCCGCCGATACCCGAGCCCATGGCCACGCCAATGCGCTCACGGTTGGCATCGGTGACTTCCAGGCCGGCATTGCGCACCGCCTGAAAACCGGCCGCCAGGCCGTACTGGATGAACAGGTCGAGTTTGCGAGCTTCCTTGAGCGACAGGTACTGCTCGACATCGAAGCCCTTCACCGAGCCACCGAAGCGGGTGGAATAGGCAGAAAGGTCAGTATGCTCGATCAGACCGATGCCACTGCGGCCAGCCAGAATGCCCTGCCAACTGCTCGGTACATCGGTACCCAGTGGCGACAGCATGCCCATACCGGTGACCACGACGCGTCTACGCGACACAGCGCTCTCCTTTTTCTATATGTCTACATCTCTTGCAAAGAAAAAACCGCACGCCAGCAAAGGCAGTGCGGTTTTTCCCTGACAAGAAGTAACGACTAAAGCAGTCTTAGCCCTGGTGGCTGTTGACGTAGTCGATAGCAGCTTGAACAGTAGTGATCTTCTCGGCTTCTTCGTCAGGAATCTCGGTCTCGAATTCCTCTTCCAGAGCCATCACCAGCTCAACGGTGTCAAGCGAATCGGCGCCCAGGTCCTCAACGAAGGAAGACTCTGGCTTCACTTCTTCTTCCTTGACGCCCAGTTGCTCGGCAACGATTTTCTTGACGCGTTCTTCGATGGTGCTCATACCTTGTTTTCACTCCTAATGGACATATGTCAGGCAGCTGGCCGGTGTGTAAGTTTATAGAAAGGCGCCTGCTTTTCAAGCTAAACGCGCCCTCCTGCATCGCACCTGCCGCTACCCCTGGAATTTGGTTGCAGCTTTATAACGGATTTTAGTCAGCACGTATGACATTTTTTTAAAACAATCCGTCACATTTAACTACATGTACATCCCGCCGTTGACCGGAATGGTTGCGCCGGTCACATAAGCCGCACCGTCGGAAGCCAGGAATGCGACCACCTTGGCGATCTCATCGGCCTGGCCCAGACGGCCCAGCGGAATTTGCGTCTGCAGCGCTTCACGCTGCGCTTCAGGCAGCTCGCGGGTCATATCGGTGTCGATAAAGCCCGGAGTCACCGAGTTCACGGTAATGGCGCGGGAACCCACTTCGCGGGCCAGCGCGCGGCTGAAGCCCTCCAGTCCAGCCTTGGCGGCAGCGTAGTTGGCCTGACCAGCGTTGCCCATGGCACCCACCACCGAACCGATGCTGATGATACGGCCCCAGCGCGCCTTGGTCATGCCGCGCAGGACCCCCTTGGACAGACGGTAGAGGCTGTTCAGGTTGGTATCGATGACATCGAACCACTCGTCATCCTTCATGCGCATCATCAGGTTGTCGCGAGTGATGCCGGCGTTGTTGACCAGGATAGCCGGCGCACCGAACTGCTCCTGGATGGTCGCCAGGACCGCGCTGACGGATTCATCGCTGGTGACGTTCAGTTCCAGGCCGGTACCGGTGATGCCATGCTCCTTGAGGGTAGCGGCGATACGCTCGGCGCCGGACGCAGAGGTAGCGGTACCGATCACGGTAGCGCCCAGGCGACCCAGCTCCAGGGCGATGGCCTGGCCGATGCCACGGCTTGCGCCAGTGACCAGTGCAACTTTACCTTGCAGACTCATGCAGGCTCTCCTAATCAGGCCAGCGCCGCGCGAGTGGCGGCGAAGGCATCCGGGGTATTGAGGTTGTGGGTGGTCACGCCGTCGGCGCACCGCTTGTTGAGACCGGCAAGCACCTTGCCAGGACCGCACTCGACCAGTTGCACCGCGCCCTGGGCAGCCAGGGTCTGCACGCACTCGACCCAACGGACCGGCTTGTACAGCTGCTCCAGCAGGTCGCGCTTGAGGGCATCCAGGTCAGCCGGCACCGCCGCGCTGACGTTCTGCACCACGGGAATGGCCGGGGCCTTCCACTCGATGGCGTTCACCGACTCGGCGAAGCGCTCGGCGGCCGGACGCATCAGTTCGCAGTGCGATGGCACGCTGACCGCCAGTGGCAGGGCACGCTTGGCGCCACGGGCCTTGCAGCCCTCCATGGCACGATCGACCGCAGCCTTGGCACCGGCGATGACCACCTGCCCCGGCGAGTTGAAATTGACGGCGCTGACTACTTCGCCTTGGGCCGCTTCGGCACAGATGGCCACGACATCGGCGTCGTCCAGGCCGAGGATGGCAGCCATGGCACCCTGCCCGGCCGGAACGGCTTCCTGCATCAGTTGACCGCGACGCTCGACCAGCCTGACCGCATCGGCCAGGCTCAGGCTGCCGGCGGCGACCAATGCACTGTATTCACCCAGACTGTGACCGGAAACGAATGCCGGACGCGCACCACCCTCCGCCAGCCACAGGCGCCACAGGGCAACCGAAGCGGCCAGGATGGCAGGCTGGGTTTTATCGGTTTGGTTGAGTTGCTCTTCCGGACCCTGCTGGACCAGTGCCCAGAGATCGTAGCCCAGAGCCTCGGAGGCCTCACGGAAGGTCTCGATGACCAGTGGATACTGGGCGCCCAGCTCGGCGAGCATGCCGAGGGACTGCGAACCTTGACCGGGAAAGACGAATGCGAGGGATGCAGACATTGAACAAGCCCCTAGTGATCTTGTCGTCGAAAATGAGTGTCCAGCCGTAGCTGGACACAAGAAAATCGAAAGTTGGATGGTAACGAGAACCAAGCGGTCACATTTAACCACTTCCCGCCGATTATGCCTAAAGCAACAGATCCTCGAGTCGGCCGTGCAAACGCTCGGGCAGGTTTTCCTGGATTTCGATCAGGGCCCGCTGGATGGCACTCTGGAAACCCTGCACGCCGGCGGAGCCATGGCTCTTGATGACGATGCCCTGAAGCCCGAGAAAACTTGCGCCATTGTGTCGCGCCGGCGCCAGGTCGGCCTGCAGGCGCTTGAGCAGCGGCATCGCCATGGCCCCGACCAGGCGCGATGCCATGCTGCTACGGAACAGCGCTTCGATACGGGCGCCGATCATGGTCGCCAGGCCCTCGCTGGATTTGAGCAGGATATTGCCGACGAAGCCGTCGCACACCACCACGTCGGCTTCGCCGCGATACAACCCGTCGCCCTCGATGAAACCGATGTAGTTCAGGCCGCGGGCCTGCTGCAGCAGATTGGCCGCCAGCTTGACCTGCTGGTTGCCCTTGATGTCCTCGGTACCGACATTCAGCAGCGCCACCCGCGGGCGGGAGATCCCCAGGGCCTGGGCTGCCACCGAGCCCATCACGGCGAACTGGTAGAGATGCTCGGCACTGCAATCGACATTGGCGCCAAGGTCGAGCAACTGGCAGTAGCCGGTGCGGGTCGGGATCGCCGCGACCATGGCCGGACGATCGATGCCGGGCAGGGTCTTCAGCACATAGCGTGAAAGCGCCATCAAGGCGCCGGTATTGCCGGCACTGACGCAGGCCTGGACCTTGCCATCGCGCAACAATTCGAGAGCGACGCGCATCGACGAATCGGGCTTGCCACGCAACGCCTGGGAGGGCCGCTCATCCATGCCGATCACTTCGCTCGCCGCAACAATCTGCAGCCGCGCGCGATCCGCTGCCGACTGGCCAGCGATCAGATCTTCAAGGAGGGAGGGTTGACCGACGAGGGTCAGGTGAAGCGAGGGGGTAGCCGAGAGACAAGCGAGACTTGCCTGGACAATGCTGCGGGGACCGAAGTCCCCGCCCATTGCGTCGATCGCAATGATCTGAGCGGACAAGGATTACTCGTCAGCGCCCTTGTCGATCACTTTACGGCCACGGTATACGCCTTCTGGCGAAACGTGGTGACGCAGGTGAACTTCACCGGTGGTTTTCTCTACGGACAGGGCGTTGGCTTCGAGGGCATCGTGCGAACGGCGCATGTCACGGGCAGAGCGGGATTTTTTGTTCTGCTGAACAGCCATAATTGATTAACTCCTAAACGTTTGGGTCACGCTTTAACTGCGCCAATACACTGAACGGGTTGGACCGCTTTACCTCGTCCTCGCTCGGTTCGGGCTCATCGGCGCCCGCCGGCTGCTGGCATTCTTCCGGATGATGAGCAGGCACGATGGGCAAGGCGAGCAACAGCTCTTCCTCGACCAGCGCCCGCAGATCCAAAGGATCCTCGCCCAGTTCCAGCACGTCATAACCTTTCGGCAACGACTGGGTATTCGCACCCTCCTTCACCACGGCGTAAGTACACTCGCTGTGGATCGGCAGGGTGACCAGCTCAAGACAACGCTGGCAAACCATCTTGACCTCGACGTTCAGGTCGGTGTGGAAAACCACCGCGCCCTGCTCGTCTCGCTCAAAATCGAATTTGGCCTGCACCGTACCGACATTGTCGGAAAGCGGGTCGCAGAGTCTCTCCAAATCGGCGAGCGGTACGCTTCCTTCGATGGAAACGCCACGATCGGCCAATTTGCGCGGGTCAACGTGAGGTGGAATCGGGTCATTCAACATAGGCGCAGCATTCTAGGGATGCCCCCCGCCCCTGTCAAAGGAAATTCCGTCCCGGCCCAACATGTTAGAATCGGCGAACCTGCACTGGAGTATTTCATGCTACCGCTGATACTGGCTTCCAGCTCACCCTACCGGCGCGAATTGCTGGCGCGCCTGCATCTGCCATTCGATTGGGCCTCGCCGGATATCGACGAACGGCGCATCGACGACGAGCCCGCCGTCGACCTGGTCAAGCGCCTCGCCCGGGAAAAGGCCCTGGCCCTGGCCGACCGGCATCCGGCGCACCTGATCATCGGCTCCGACCAGGTGGCAGTACTCGGCGAGCAGATCCTCGGCAAACCGCACACGTTCGACAAGGCCTGCGAGCAGTTGCTGGCAGCAAGCGGAAACCATGTCACCTTCCTGACCGGTGTCGCCCTGCTCAACAGTGCAACCGGTGAATGCCAGGTGGACTGCGTTCCGTTCAGCGTGCACATGCGCAACCTGGACCTGCCGCGCATCGAGCGCTATCTGCGCATCGAGCAACCCTACGATTGCGCTGGCAGCTTCAAATGCGAAGGGCTGGGTGTCAGCCTGTTCCAGGGCACCCACGGCAGCGATGCGACCAGCCTGATCGGACTTCCACTGATTCGCCTGGTGGATATGCTGATAAAGGAAGGCGTCAGCGTACCCTGAAGCACCATTCCCGAGAACACCACAAAACCCTGTGGGAGTCCGCCCAGCCTTTCAGGCTGCGCTGTCGCCCAGAGAACAGCTTCAAAACACGACGCGTACCCTGTGGGAGCGGGTTCACCCGCGATTGCTATTGTGAACTCACTACCGCAATCGCGGGTGAACCCGCTCCCACAAGGTCCCTGCAAATCAAAGAGTTATGTTTTGCTCTATGAGAGCTGGCTTGATGCCCAACAAAAAGCCGACCATCGAGGTCGGCTTTTTATCAACAGGAAAGAATCAGCGCAGACTCGGCCCCTGGAACCCCATCCACATCGCCAGGTGCTCGGCGACGCTGGCCCCGAGGCGCTTGGAGAAGCGATCGAACGGAGATTCCTCGATGGTGAAGTCCACAAGATCCTTTTCACCCACCACTTCCCTGGCCACATAGCCAGCGCTGCCCAGGGCATCCACCAGCCCCAGATCCACAGCCTGCTCGCCAGACCATATCAACCCACTGAACAGCTCGGGATGCTCCTTGTCCTTCAAGCGCTCCCCTCGGCCCTGCTTGACGCTGGCGATGAACTGCTTGTGCGTGGTATCCAGCACACCCTGCCAGAACGCAGTCTCCTCGGGCTTCTGCGGCTGGAATGGATCAAGGAACGCCTTGTGCTCGCCGGCAGTGTAGGTACGGCGCTCGACCCCAAGCTTCTCCATGGCGCCGACAAACCCGTATCCGGCCGCGGTAACGCCGATGGAACCGACCAGGCTTGCCTTGTCGGCATAGATCTGGTCTGCCGCGCTGGCAATGTAGTAGGCACCCGACGCACCGAGATCGGTGATCACCGCATACAGCTTGATCTGCGGATATTCGCCACGCAGGCGGCGGATTTCGTCATACACGTAGCCCGCCTGCACAGGGCTGCCGCCCGGGCTATTGATGCGCAGCACCACGGCCTTGGTCTTGGGATCCTTGAACGCCGCACGCAGGCTGCCGATGATGTTGTCGGCACTGGCCTCTTCCTTGTCGGCAATGACCCCGCGCACCTCGACCAACGCCGTGTGCCCGGTACCTCCGACAGCACCCTTCTCCATCTTCGCCAGCGGCGAGAACAGGAAGAGGATGCCGAACAGATAAAGGAACGTCAGCAACTTGAAGAAGATCCCCCAGCGCCGCGCCCTGCGCTGTTCCTGGACGCTGGCCAGCAAGGTCTTTTCCAGCAACTTCCAGCTTTTCTGCTCTTCGTCGTTTTCTTCGCGAGGCGCTTTCCACTCGTCGACCATGCTTTACCTACCCTGGAAATACCGGTGTAGCCGCCCGGGCAAGCCAGGCCGGCAACTGTGAGAAGTGTTCGATAGACAACTGCGGCCGGTGAACGCTCAACGTCTCCAGCGACATGGCACCATACCCCACCGCGACCGAATGCATCCCGGCGTTCTGCGCCATGAGCAGGTCGAAGGACGAGTCACCGATCATCAGCGACCGCGACGCCGGGACCCGGCAGTGCGCCATGATCTCTTCCAGCATCAGCGGATGCGGCTTGCCACGGGTTTCGTCGGCAGCGCGGGTGATATCGAAGAAATCCTCCCAACCATTGGCCTTGAGCACCCGATCCAGCCCGCGCCGGGCCTTGCCGGTGGCGACGGCCAGGCGGTAGCCCTCGGCGCGAAAGGCGTCCAGCGCTTCGACCACGCCTGGGAACAAGGGTGAAGGCTGGTCATCGAGAGCCATGTAGATGTCCGCGTAGTGCTGACGGAAAGCCATGACCTCGGCCTCGACCAGTTGCGGATACAAGGTGCTGATGGCTTCGGGCAGGGCCAGGCCGATGATGCCCTTGACTGCCTCGTCGCTGCACAGCGGATAGCCGGCACGCTCGGCGGAGGCATGCATGGCCTCGACGATACGACCGATGGAGTCGGCCAGCGTACCGTCCCAATCGAAGATCAGCAGGTCGTAGTCACGTTGCACTCAGGCGCTCCACGGTCTGGGCCCACATCTCGTCCACCGGCGCCTCGAGCTTGAGCTCGCCGCCATCGGGCAAGGGCACGGTCAGGGCATAGGCATGCAGGAACAGGCGCTTGCCGCCCAGCTCGCGGATCTCCCGGGTAAAGTCCTCGTCGCCGTACTTGCTGTCACCGGCGATGGCATGCCCGGCGTGCAGGGCATGGACCCGAATCTGGTGGGTGCGACCGGTGATCGGGCGGGCCTCGACCATGGTGGCGAAGTCACCGAAGCGGCGCAGCACGCGGAAGACCGTCAGTGCCTCCTTGCCCTCTTCATTCACTTCGACCATTCGCTCGCCGGAGCGCAGATTGCTCTTGAGCAATGGCGCATTGACCTGCTTCTTGCCGGTCGCCCAATGACCACGGACCAGCGCCATGTAGCGCTTGTCCACGCCATCGCCACGCAAGGCGGTGTGCAGGTGGCGCAGCATGCTGCGCTTCTTGGCGATCATCAGCAGGCCGGAGGTGTCGCGGTCGAGACGATGGACCAGTTCCAGCTCCTTGGCATCCGGGCGCAACTGACGGAAGGCTTCGATCACCCCGAAGCTCAGGCCGCTACCGCCATGCACGGCGATGCCGGCCGGCTTGTTCAACACGATCAGCGCCTTGTCTTCATAGACGATCGCCGCCTCGAGCCGCTGCAGCAGCCCCTGGGCCACCGGCACCGGCTCGTCGCGCTCGGGCAGGCGCACCGGCGGCACACGCACGATATCGCCGGACTGGATCTTGTATTCGGGCTTGATGCGCCCCTTGTTCACCCGCACTTCGCCTTTGCGCAAAATGCGATAAATCAAGGTCTTGGGTACGCCCTTGAGAACATTGACAAGGAAGTTATCGATACGCTGGCCGGCAAGTTCCGGCGGGACTTCGATCAGCTGGACGCTGGAAGTCTGGGGGGTAGAGGTCGTCATTTGGCGGATCATAACAATTTTTTATGGATTTGAAGCACTTAATGATTGCTGCTATAGTCGCGAACGCCGCCAAAAGCGGCTGGCCAGCGGACCAATGGCTTCAAGCCGGCCCTGACCGACGCAATTCTCGAGGACGCGAGGCCGTCCGACGGGGCTTTCGCCAGTTTACAGAAATGCCTGGAATCGCCACCAGCGCCGATGAGAGAAGACCGATAAAAAACAACAAGAGCGGCTTTTGACCCTCCCTTTCCGTTTTTTTTCGATGCCACTCTTCTCAGTGCCAACGCTTTCACGCAGTCATGGCGGATGCTTCGGAAATACCTGCCTTAGCCATAAACTGCGCGGGCTCCCGTATGGAGCCGGCGATAAATGCAACCCGTTGCGGATTCAGCGCGCGGCAGCACCCGATTATCAGGGATACGTGTAGGGTGGAGATGCACAACCGTCGGACCGTGTAGTACCGCGTCCCGGCCTCAGCGCCGGACCTGGTCTCGAAACAGGATGCCCACCGGGCGTCCACGGACGAAGGCTGATTCCTCCTCCTGACTGACGTGCATATGACACAACAGCAAGCAGGACGCGTCGTCGCGGCCTCGGCAACACTGGTCACCAGTCAGCCGGAAGTCGCTGGACACGGGATGGCCCGCCACCCCTGACGCACCTGACACCGACCGTGAGAAGTCGTGTGTGCCGAACGCCGTTTCCGGCAGCCCGGAAACCGACGGTATTACATGAAAAGAATGCTGATTAACGCGACTCAACCCGAAGAGTTGCGTGTTGCTCTGGTAGACGGCCAGCGCCTCTACGACCTGGACATCGAGTCCGGTGCGCGCGAGCAGAAGAAGGCCAATATCTACAAAGGCCGGATCACCCGTATCGAACCCAGCCTCGAAGCCGCTTTCGTCGACTTCGGCTCCGAACGCCATGGCTTCCTGCCACTCAAGGAAATCTCCCGCGAATACTTCAAGAAGAACCCGGAAGGCCGGGTCAACATCAAGGAAGTACTGAGCGAAGGCCAGGAAGTCATCGTCCAGGTCGAAAAAGAGGAGCGTGGCAACAAGGGCGCAGCCCTGACCACCTTCATCAGCCTTGCCGGCCGCTACCTGGTACTGATGCCGAACAACCCGCGTGCCGGCGGGATTTCCCGTCGCATCGAAGGCGAAGAACGCAATGAACTGCGCGAGGCCCTGAACGGCCTGGTCGCTCCGGCCGACATGGGCCTGATCGTGCGCACTGCCGGCCTCGGCCGCAGCAGCGAAGAAATGCAGTGGGACCTCGACTACCTGCTGCAACTCTGGACCGCGATCAAGGAAGCCTCCCAGGACCGCGCCGCGCCCTTCCTGATCTACCAGGAAAGCAACGTCATCATCCGCGCCATCCGCGACTACCTGCGCCAGGACATCGGCGAAGTGCTGATCGACAGCATCGATGCCCAGGAAGAAGCCCTGACCTTCATCCGCCAGGTGATGCCGCAGTACGCCAGCAAGATCAAGCTGTACGAAGACAGCGTCCCGCTGTTCAACCGTTTCCAGATCGAAAGCCAGATCGAAACCGCCTTCCAGCGCGTGGTCGACCTGCCGTCCGGCGGCTCGATCGTGATCGATCCGACCGAAGCCCTGGTGTCGATCGACATCAACTCGGCGCGCGCCACCAAAGGTAGCGATATCGAGGAAACCGCCCTGCAGACCAACCTGGAGGCGGCCGAGGAAATCGCCCGCCAACTGCGTCTGCGCGACATCGGCGGCCTGATCGTCATCGATTTCATCGACATGACCCCGGCCAAGAACCAGCGCGCAGTGGAAGAAAAAGTCCGCGAGTGCCTGGAAGCCGACCGCGCCCGCGTCCAGGTCGGCCGCATCTCGCGCTTCGGCCTGCTGGAGATGTCCCGCCAGCGCCTGCGCCCGTCCCTGGGCGAAAGCAGCGGCATCGTCTGCCCGCGCTGCAGCGGCACCGGCATTATCCGTGACGTCGAGTCGCTGTCCCTGGCGATCCTGCGCCTGATCGAAGAAGAAGCCCTGAAGGACCGCACCGCCGAGGTTCGTGCCCAGGTGCCGATCCCGGTCGCCGCATTCCTGCTCAACGAGAAGCGCAACTCGATCACCAAGATCGAACTGCGCACCCGCGCGCGCATCATCATCCTGCCGAACGATCACCTGGAGACGCCGCACTTCGAAGTCCAGCGCCTGCGTGATGACAACCCGGAAGCCCTGAGCGCCCAGTCCAGCTACGAGATCGCTGCTGCCGAAGTCGAGGAAGCGCCGCAAGCCGCCGCCACCCGCACCCTGGTTCGCCAGGAAGCCGCGGTGAAGACCGCACCGGCCCGCGGCAACGCCCCGGTCGCCGCCGAGCAGCCGGAAGCAACCGCTCCTGCAGCGCCTGCCCACGTCGCGCCGGAACCAAGCCTGTTCAAGGGCCTGGTCAAGTCGCTGGTCAGCCTGTTCGCCGGCAGCAAGGAAGAGCCAGTTGCGCCTGCTGCTGCCGCGAAGCCAGCCGCCACCGAGCGTCCGCAACGCAACGAAGAGCGCCGCAACGGTCGCCAGCAGAGCCGCAACCGCAACGGCCGTCGCGATGAAGATCGCAAGCCGCGCGAAGAGCGTGCCGAGCGTGCACCGCGTGAAGAGCGCCAGCCTCGCGAGGAACGCGCACCACGGGAGGAGCGTCAGCCGCGTGAAGAGCGCGCACCACGTGAAGAGCGTCAGCAACGTGCTCCGCGTGAAGAGCGTCGTCCTCGTGAAGATCGCCCGGTCCGCGAACTGCGTGAACCACTGGATGCTGCTCCGGCCGCACCAGCCGTTCGTGAAGAGCGTCCTGAACGTGCTCCACGTGAAGAGCGTGCACCTCGCGAAGAACGCGCACCGCGTGAAGAGCGTCAACCTCGTGAAGAACGCGCCCCGCGGGAAGAGCGTCAGCCTCGTGAGGAGCGTGCTCCGCGTGAAGAACGCGCACCTCGTGAAGAGCGCCAACCGCGCCCACCGCGCGAAGAGCGCCAGCCACGCCCTGCCGAGCAGGCTGCCGAAGCTGCCGAGGAGCAACTGCCGAACGAAGAACTGCTGCAGGACGACAACCAGGAAGGCGCCGAAGGCGAACGTCCACGCCGTCGCTCCCGTGGCCAGCGTCGTCGCAGCAACCGCCGTGAGCGTCAGCGTGATGCCAATGGCGAACTGATCGAAGGCGGCGAAGAAGCCTCTGAAGAAGGCCAGGAGCCAAGCACTGCCAAACTGGCTGCCGGCCTGGCAGTGACCGCTGCGGTCGCCACCACTGCCATCAGCGCCAACGCCGAAGCCGAGGCTCACGCCCAGGCCGAACGCGCTACCGCCAAGGTCGAGGAAAGCGCTCCACAGGTCGAACCTGCGCCAGTGCAATCCCAGGCCGCCGAGATCGCCGAAGTGGCCGAGGCCGTGAAACCGTCCGAAGCAGTGGCTGAAACGAGCATTGCCCCTGCGGTCGAGCAACCGGCTGCCGTCGTCGAAGCCGTCGAGCCGAGCGTCGAGCCAGTGGTCGAAGTGACTCCACAGCCTGTCGAGCAGCCTGCCGAAGTGGCCGCGCCTGTGGTCGAAGCCGCTCCGGTCGTGGAAGCCGCGCCTGAGCCAGTCGTTGCCCAGGAGCAGCCACAAGCCCAGGAACCGGTCGTCGAGGTTCAGCCAGTGGTTGAAACGCCAGCGCCAGCCGTTGCCGAGGAAACCCCGGCAGCAGTGGTCGAGGCTCCAGTCGCCGAGCCGGCCCCCGTCGAAGCGCCTGTCGTGACTACCTCGAACGGCCGCGCCCCGAATGACCCGCGTGAAGTCCGCCGTCGCAAGCGTGAAGCCGAAGCAGCAGCTGCTGCCGCGGCCGCCGCAGCGGCTGAGGCCCAAGCCCAGGTCACCGAGGAAGCCCCGAAAGCCCTGGAAACCACCGAAGAGCACAAACCGCACTTCTGATTTCCAAAGGCTGAAAAAAAGCCCCGCCAGTGAAAACTGGCGGGGCTTTTTATTACCTGTCAAAAGCTGAACGCGCCCCCTGTGGGAGCGGGTTTACCCGCGATTACGGTAGTGAATTCACCGAAGCTATGGCGGGTGAACCCGCTCCCACAAGGTTCATGCAGGGCTTTTAATACAGATTCGGCTCCATCTCGAGTTCGACACCAAACCGCTCGAGAACGTCGCCCTGGATCTTCTGCGCCAGCTCATGCACCTGCTCGCCAGTCGCCTGGCCATAGTTCACCAGTACCAGCGCCTGCATCCTGTGCACACCGGCATCGCCGTCGCGATAACCTTTCCAGCCCGCCTGCTCGATCAACCAGCCCGCCGCCAGCTTCACCCGACCGTCGGCCTGTGGATAAGCCACGACACCCGGATGCTGGTCACGAATGCACTGGGCCAGTTCGGCACTGACCACCGGATTCTTGAAGAAACTTCCAGCATTGCCCAGCGTGGCCGGGTCCGGCAGTTTCTCTGCGCGAATGCTGCAGATCGCCTCGCTGACATCCCTGGCCGTCGGCTGCGTGATGCCCTGGTCTGCCAGGCGCTGACGCACCGGGCCGTAATCCAGATGCAGCGACGCAACACGGCTGAGCGCAAAACGCACCCGCAGAATGATCCAGCGTCCCGGATTTCGCTTGAAATGGCTGTCACGGTAGGCGAACTCGCACTCCTCCAGGCTGAACTCATGCAGATCGCCAGTCTGGCGATCCAGCGCGGTCAACCCGGCAAAGACATCCTTGATCTCGACACCATAGGCGCCGATGTTCTGCATCGGGGCGGCACCGACGGTACCGGGAATCAGGCTGAGGTTTTCCAGCCCGGCCAGGCCCTGCGCCAGGGTCCACTGCACGAACGGATGCCAGGGTTCCCCCGCCTCGGCTTCGACCACCACTCGCTCGCCATCATCCGAGAGCATGCGGATGCCGCTGCTGTTCATGCGCAGGACCAGCGCGGTGACGTCCCGGGTCAGCAACAGGTTGCTGCCACCGCCAATTACCAGGACCGGCAGGTCCTCGGTTGCGGCATAGGCCAGCAACTGACGCACCTCGTCATCATTGCGCGCCTGGGCGAAATGACGTGCCTCGGCATCGATACCGAAGCTGTTGTACGGCTTGAGGGAAACCTGCGATTCAACCTTGGCGCTCATAGCCGCCCCTTCAATTCGCTGACCAGCCCGCGACAGGCCGCTTCGATCAGGTCAAGCACATGCTCGAAGCCCTGCTCGCCGCCGTAGTAAGGATCCGGGACCTCGTCCAGGGCGCCTTCGTAGCGGCGCAGGAACAGGTCCAGCTCGGCGCTGGCGTGACCCGGGCGCATCGCCTGGAGATTGGCCAGATTGCTCTTGTCCATGGCCAGGATCAGGTCATAACGGGTGAAGTCCTCCACGCTGACCTGCTGCGCCCGCTGGGCCGACAGATCGTAGCCACGCAACTGGGCGGCGCGACGGGTGCGGCTGTCCGGCGGGTTGCCGACATGCCAGTCGCCGGTGCCCGCCGACGCCACATGGATCACCTCGGCCAGCCCGGCTTCGGCCAATTGATGACGCAATACGCCTTCAGCGGTCGGCGAGCGGCAGATATTGCCCAGGCAAACGAAGAGGACGCGCATCAGGCCTCCAGCAAGCGCCGCACGCGCTCGAGGTCTTCAGCCGTGTCGACACCCACGGGCGGTGCTTCCAGGGCATCGGCGACATGGATACGCACGCCATGCCAGAGCGCGCGCAACTGCTCCAGTGCTTCAGTCTGTTCCAGCCAGCACGGGCCCCAGCCAACGAAGTCCTGGAGGAAGCCGGCACGGTAGGCATACATGCCGATATGCCGACGGTAGGGCACCCCAGCCGGCAGTTGCTGGCGATCCCGGGCCAGCGCGTCACGTGCCCAAGGCAGCGGCGCACGGCTGAAGGTCAGGGCCAGCCCGTTGCAATCGGCGACCACCTTGACCACGTTCGGATTGAACAATGCCTCGACCGATTCGAGGGGCTCGCCAAGCGTAGCGATGCCCGCTTCCGGATGGGCAGCCAGGTTGGCGGCCACCTGGTCGATGATCGACGGCGGGATCAGCGGCTCGTCGCCCTGCACGTTGACCACGATGGCATCGGCAGGCAAGTCCAGCGCGGCCGCCACTTCGGCCAGGCGGTCGGTACCGGATTCGTGGTCCGCGCGGGTCAGCAGGACCTCGGCACCGAAGGCCTTGCAGGCCTCGACGATGCTGGCATCGTCGGTGGCGATGACCACGCGGGCAGCGCTGCTCTTGCGCGCCTGTTCCCAGACATGCTGGATCATCGGCTTGCCGGCGATCGCCAGCAGCGGTTTGTTCGGCAGGCGCGTCGAACGCAGGCGCGCCGGGATCACTACGGTGAAGGCCAGGCTCATTTGTCCAGGCGCTCATCGTCGGTCAGGGTACGGGCTTCGCTTTCCAGCATCACCGGGATACCGTCGCGGATTGGATAGGCCAGGCCGGCACCCTTGCTGATCAGCTCGGTCTTGTCGGCGCTGAGCTTGAGCGGGCCCTTGGTGATCGGGCAAGCGAGGATATCGAGCAGTTTGGTGTCCATGGTGTGTTCCTCAGGCCTGTGGCCGAAACGAAATAGATCAGGGTTGCCGGCTATCCGGCAGCAGTCGCGCCAGTCGCTCGTCGAGCCAGCTCACGAAGGCCGGCGACGGCTGCGCATCGACGGCAAGATACCACCAGTCATCCCCGGCGAAACTGCGACATTTCACGGCATCCTTCTCGGTCATCACCAGCGGCAGCGACGGCACGAACGCCAGGGCTTCGCTGCTGAACACGGCATGATCGGCGAAAGGATGCTCGACGGGAGCCCAGCCCAGCGTGCGCAAGGTATCGAAGAAGCGCTGCGGATTGCCGATACCGGCCACCGCATGCAGCGCCTGCCCAGCGGGAAAATGATCCAGCGGCCGGCGCTCGCCACTGCGCAGGTTGACCAGCGCCGTGGGTTGCAAGGTAAAGGCGTAACCGTCGTCGCGATCGGCCAGCGCACCGTTGTACAGCAGGGCATCGACCTCGCCCAGGCGCTCCACCGGTTCGCGCAGCGGACCGGCGGGCAGGCAGCGGCGATTGCCGAGACCGCGGGCGGCGTCGATCAGCACCAGCTCCAGATCGCGGGCCAGGCGGTAATGTTGCAGACCGTCGTCACACAGGATCAGGTCCAGCGGCTCGGCCTCGAGCAAGGCGCGCACGGCCTGGGAGCGGTCGGGGTCGATCATCAGCGGCACACCGCTGCGCTGCACGATCAGCAGGGGTTCGTCGCCGGCGTGGGCGGCTGGCTGGTCGGCGCGCACCCGCCAGGGCAATTGCGGCGGTCTGGCGCCATAGCCACGGCTGACCACGCCGACCTTCAGCCCGCGCTGACGAAAATGCTCGACGAGAAACAGGATCAGCGGTGTCTTGCCGGTGCCGCCCACGGTAATGTTGCCCACCACCAGCACCGGCACCGGCGCGCGGTAGATGCGGCCCTCGCCTGCCAGGAAGCGCTGGCGCTTGCCGCGCACGATCCTGCGGTAGAGGGCTTCGAGAGGAGACAGCAGGGCGAGCAGCGGGTGGCCCTTGTACCAGGCCTCCAGCAGGCGATCCGAGAAAGCCATCAGGGCGTCCCCGGTGCGGCCTCGACCGTGGTCATGCGCAAATGGCTGAAGCCGAGCTTGCCGGCCGCGTCCATTGCCGTCACCACCGCCTGGTGCGGAGTCTTGCCATCGGCGCTGATCGCCAGCGGCAGCTTGGTATCACCGCCAGACTCCTTCTGCAGGGCCTCGGTCAGGGTCGCCAGGTCGCTCTTGGGCAGCAGGTGATTGTTCACCGAATAGACACCTTCGGCGCTGATGGTGATTTCCACCAGTTTCTGCTCGGATTCCGGCATCGGCGCGCCGCTGGAGGCTTCCGGCAGTTCGACGCGCAATTGCGTCTCGCGGGTGAAGGTGGTGGTGACCACGAAGAACAGCAAGAGGATGAACACCACGTCGATCAACGACGCCAGGTTGATATCCACGTTCTCGCGTTGCTTGCGCCGGAATTTCACGCTTTGCCCCCGGCCAGGTCGACATCGCGGTCGCCCTGCAGCACTTCGACCAGCTTGATCGCCTCCTGCTCCATTCCTACCACCAGCTCATCGATGCGGCGCTGCAGGAATCGGTGGAAGAACACCGCCGGGATGCCGACCATCAGGCCTGCGGCGGTGGTGATCAGCGCCTTGGAAATGCCGCCGGCGAGCACGGCTGCGTTGGCCGTCATGCCCGAGCCCATGAACGAGCTGAAGATGTCGATCATCCCCAGCACGGTGCCGAGCAGGCCGAGCAACGGTGCCATGGCGGCGATGGTGCCGAGGGCGTTGATATAGCGCTCCAGCTCATGGATGACCCGGGCGGCGGCTTCCTCGATGCATTCCTTCATGATTTCACGACCATGACGGGAATTGGCCAAGCCGGCGGCAAGGATCTCGCCCAGCGGCGAATCGGCCCGCAGCTCCTTGAGCTTCTCGGTGCTCAGTTGCTTGTCCTTGATCCAGCGCCAGACCTGCCCAAGCAGGTGCGGCGGGGTCACGCGGGCGGCACGCAGGGTCCACAGGCGTTCGGCAACGATAGCCATGGCGGCGATGGAACTCAGAATGATCGGCAGCATCATCCAACCACCGGACTTGACCAATTCCCACACTGTAAGGACCCCCTCGGAAAAAGTTCTGCACTCTACCATAGGGGGCCATGGCTGCCGAAGGCTGTCATGTCGGATCGCGCCAGAATTTGCCCCGCTCGCGCTCGCCACGCGCGCTGCCGAAGCTGCCCAGACGCAGATGCACCGCACCGAGCACGGCGCTGTCGTAGACAGCGATATGCCGCGCGGCGTAGCGGGCCGTTACCAGCGGCGACGGATGGCCGAAGCCATTGTGCCGACCACGGGAAACCAGCACCCCGCGAGGCCGCAGCACATCCAGGAAAGGGGCACTGGACGAGGTCCGGCTGCCATGATGCGGCGCCTGCAGCCAATCCACCGGCCCGGCCTGGAAGCCTTGCAGCCAGGCCTGCTCGGCGAAGCGGTCGATATCGCCGGCCAACAGCAGGGTTTCACCGGACGCCTCCACCTTCAGGACGCAGGAGTGCTGGTTGCTGTCGTCCGCGCCCTGCCATTGCCAGAGTGAAAAGCGCACCTCGTTCCACACCCAGGCCTCGCCACTGGTACAGGCATCGGCCGGCCAGGACGGATCCGGCTCGCCGGCCACCACCCGATCCACCGGCAAGCCACGCTGCACTGCGAGGGCACCGCCGGCATGGTCGGCGTGGGCATGGCTGATCAACATCAGGTCCAGTCGGCGAATGCCAAGCTTGAGCAGGGTCGGCACCACCACCCGCTCGCCAAGATCCACATCGCCTCGCGCGGGACCGGCGTCGTAAAGCAAGGCGTGGTCCCGGGTGCGCAGAACGAACGCCTGCCCCTGGCCGACATCCAGTTGCCAGACATCCACCTGCCCCGGCGGAACGGCAGCTCGCGGGGTGAAGCCGGCCAGCAGCAACAGGGGCCAACCCAGCTGGCGCATCGGCAACCCTGCCGGCAGCAACAACAGAAACGCGCCCAGGCAGACCAGCAGCCAGCTCCACAGCGGCAATGCCGGTGGAATCCAGGCCGGACGCCAGGCCGCCATCCAGCCGAGCAGGTCGAACAACCATCCGAGCAAACCGCCCGCCAGCCAGAGCAGCCCTTCGCCGACCAAGGGCAGCGGCAACAGCAAGGTTCCCGCCAGGGCCAGCGGCAGCACCAGGATGCTCAGCCAGGGCACCGCCACCAGGTTGGCCAGCGGCGCGCTGAGACTGACCGGCAAACCCAGCGCCAGCAGCAGCGGCAGCAGACCGATGGCGATGAACCATTGCACCCGCCCCCAGGCCGTCCAGATCGGCCAGCGTCCCAATCGACCGCCGAGCACCATGACCAGTACCGCAACGGCCCCGAACGATAGCCAGAAGCCCGGCAACAGCGCTGCCAGCGGCTCGAACAGCAGCACGCCGTTCAGCGCGATCAGCAACGGCCAGGCGACCCCGAGATGGCGAAAGCGCAAACGCCAGAGCAGCACGACCGCCAGCATGATGCAGGCACGCTGCACCGGGACCTGGAACCCGGCCAGCACGCCGTAGCCCAACGCAGCGGCGAACGCCAGCCCGCAGGCCCAGGGCAACCAGGGCTGGCGCTGCGGCCACCAGCCGAGGCGGAACAGGCCGACCACCAGGGCATAGACCAACCCGGCCAGCAAGCCGATATGCTGGCCGGAAATCACCAGCAGGTGCACGGTGCCGGTAGCTTGCAGGACGTTCCAGTCTTACCGCGCCAGGCCGGCGCCATCGCCCAGCACCAGGGCCGCCAGCGCCGCCTCCCGGCCATTGGCCGGTGTCGCCAGCAACCGCTGGCGAATACCATCGCGCCAGGCACCACTGGCCGGCGCCATGCGTACACCATCCTTGACCGAGCCCAGCCCGCCGATGCCCCGGGCCAGCAGCATCGCCTCGGCATCCGCGGCATGAGGATTGAGCAGGCCTTGTGGCTGTTTCAGATTGACCGCCAGGCGCCAGCGCTCGCCGCTGTTGAGCGCCGGGCCGTCCTGCCAGGTCAGGCGCAGGCGGCGCGGCAATTCGGCACGGCGTGATTGCGCGTCCTGCAACTCGAAGCGCACCCGCTGTCCACCCTGCTCCGGCAAACCGACCACCCGCCCCTCGATCCACAAGGTCCGGCCATCGAGCTGACGCGCCAGGCGATCATCCAGCGCGCTTTGTGCGCAGAGGCTGGACCAGCACACCCCGAAGAGGAAAAACGCCAGAGGGAACAAGCGCCGCCACAGGCAAACCAGGCACAGCACGGCGAGGACCGAAAGCGCTCCGACGGACGGCAACGCGGTCAGAAAGATCGGACACAAAAGCCCGAGCGAGAGCGCCAACATCCCTGTGCGCATCGGTTGAACCCCGGATAAAACCATGACCTCGCAGGCTTAGCCCAAGGCGAAGCGGGGCTCACTTATTAATTGTCACAAAGTCTGAATGGGCACAGTTTGTAATACGTGCATACTTGCCCCTTCCGAACGCCGAGACCCCACATGCCGCGTCGACTTTTCAAACGCTACATGCCCGATCCGACGAGCATCCGGGAACATAAATCCTTACGTTTTCTCGGTCGGCTGCTGCATGACGCCAACCTCTGGCACCTGAACCGCCATTCGGTGGCCCGGGCCATGGCGGTAGGCCTGTTCGCCGCGTTCATTCCGATCCCGATGCAGATGCTGCTGGCGGCCAGCCTGGCGATCCTGGTGCGCGGCAACATGCCCATCGCCGTCAGCCTGGTCTGGCTGACCAATCCCATCACCATGCCCCCGGTGTTCTACTGCACCTACCAGATGGGCGCCTGGCTCATGGGCATCCCCCCGCGCACCCTGCCCGAGGAAATCACCTTCGACTGGATCACCGAGCAGTTGTCGACCCTGTGGCAACCCTTCCTGCTCGGCTCGGTGGTCTGCGGGCTGCTGCTCGGCGCCCTCGCCTACTGCCTGACCATGCTCTATTGGCGCTGGTGGGTGGGCAGGCAGTGGCGCCGGCGCAAGGCAAGATCAGCTGCGCATTCCGCGCCCACTGACCAGTAGCCGGACGCAGCCGAAATACAGCACGGCAGTGGCGATCAACATGAAGGTGATGGCAACGCCGATGCGGATATCGGACACGCCGAGGATGCCGTAGCGGAAAGAATTGACCATGTGCAGCACCGGGTTGGCCAGCGACACGGTCTGCCAGAACGGCGGCAGCAGGTTGATCGAGTAGAACACCCCGCCCAGGTAGGTCAGCGGCGTCAGGACGAAGGTCGGGATGATCGAGATATCGTCGAAATTGCGCGCGAACACCGCATTGATGAAGCCGAGCAGCGAGAAGATGGTCGCGGTGAGCAGCACCACCAGCACGGTGATACCCAGGTGATGCACCTGCAGATGGGTGAAGAACAGCGACAGCAGCGTCACGATCACCCCGACCGCCAGCCCGCGCAGGACACCGCCCAGGGTGTAGCCGATCAGGATGGTGTGCGGCGACACCGGCGAGACCATCAGTTCCTCGATCGAGCGCTGGAACTTGCTGCCGAAGAAGCTGGAAACCACGTTGCCGTAGGAGTTGGTGATCACCGACATCATGATCAGGCCCGGCACGATGTACTCCATGTAGCTGAAGCCGCCCATGTCGCCGATCTGGCGGCCGATCAGGTTACCGAAGATCACGAAGTACAGGACCATGGTGATCGCCGGCGGCAGCAGGGTCTGCGGCCAGATCCGGGTGAAACGGCGTACTTCGCGGTAGACGATGGTGTTGAGGGCGACCAGGTTGGCGCGCAGTTCCGAACTCATATCGCCACCTTGGACAGATTCTTTTCAACCAGGGACACGAACAGCTCCTCGAGACGGTTGGTCTTGTTGCGCAGGCTGGTCACTTCGATGTTCTGCAGGGCCAGCTGGGTGAACAGCGCGGTAATGCCTGCATCCTTGTCCACCTGGACTTCCAGGGTATGGGCGTTGATAAGGCGACACGGGTAGCCGGCCAGTTGCGGAGCCTGGGCCAGGTCATGGCGCAGGTCGAGGACGAAGGTTTCGACATGCAGCTTGCCCAGCAACTGGCGCATGCTGGTGTTCTCGACGATGGTGCCGTGGTCGATGATGCCGATGTTGCGGCACAGCTGCTCGGCCTCCTCCAGGTAATGGGTAGTGAGGATGATGGTAATGCCCTGCTGGTTCAGTTCGGTAAGGAAGCTCCACATCGACCGGCGCAGCTCGATGTCGACACCGGCCGTGGGCTCGTCGAGGATCAGCAGGCGCGGCTGATGGATCAGCGCCCGGGCGATCATCAGGCGGCGCTTCATGCCGCCTGACAGCGAGCGGGAAGGCACGTCGCGCTTTTCCCACAGGCCCAGTTGGGTCAGGTACTGCTCGGCGCGCTCCTTGGCGACCTTCGCCGGAATGCCGTAATAACCCGCCTGGGTCACGACGATGTCGAAGGTCTTTTCGAACTGGTTGAAGTTGAACTCCTGGGGCACCACGCCGATGCTGCGCTTGAGCGCGGCAGGCTGGCGATCGAGATCATGTCCGAAGACACTGACGCTGCCGCTGGTCTTGTTCACCAGGGTCGAAAGAATGCCGATGGTGGTGGATTTGCCGGCACCGTTGGGGCCCAGCAAGGCAAAGAAGTCGCCCTCGGCGACATCCAGGTCGATGCCCTTGAGGGCCTGGAAGCCGTTGCCGTAGGTCTTGGTTAGCTGCCGAATGGACAGGGCTGAACTCATGGCGGGTCCGCGTACCTTTGGAATTGTTCGGGAAATCTGCCTGTGCCGGCATACCGGCCAGGATAAATGCGGCCATGGTGCTCACCTTGGCCGCACAAGTACAGTCAACTCTATCGATATTAACTATCACATCGAGCGAAACGATCAGGTCAACGCGGTCATCACCGCCGCCTGGTAGGCCGGACGCTCACGCAGACGGTCGTACCAGGCGCGCAGATGACGCATCTGCGGACGCTCGATGGGCATCTCGAACCAGGCGTAGACGAAGCAGCCCAAGGGGATGTCGCCCATGCCCGCTTCCTGGCCGGACAGGAACGGCTGAGAGGCCAGGGCCTCGTCGGCGATCGACAGCAATTGTGCACAGGCCTTTTGCGCCGCGTTGATCGCCACCCAGTCCTGCTGGTCCGGTGGCGTGCGCAGGATGCCCCAGAACAGGGGGCGGAACGGCGTGGCCAGGGACGAGGTGGTCCAGTCCATCCATTTCTCCGCCTTGGCCCGCACCACCGGATCCTCGGGATACCAGGAGGTACCGGGAGCGTACCTGGCACCCAGGTAGCGCACGATGGTGTTGGACTCCCAGAGCACCAGCCCGTCGTCTTCTATCGTTGGCACCACGCCATTGGGATTGAGTGCGCGGTAGTGCGGCTCGTTGACCACGCCGAACGCTCCACCGGCATCCACCGCCTCGTACTGCAACCCCAGCTCCTGCGCGCACCACAGCACCTTGCGCACGTTGCTGGAATTTTTCCGACCCCAGATCTTGAGCATTTTTACATCCTGTTACCTGCGAGGGAGGCCCAGTCTACCCCAGCGCGCTGCCCAGGCAACCGCTGCCGAACTCCTTTGGAAAGGACCTGTCACTGTTCAGACGAGGCCGTTGCGCAGAGACCGACTACGCTCTGACGGATGTCCTGACACGTGAAAGGTTTCCAGGAGGAAAGACTATGTTGCTGTTGTGGTTGCTTGTGCTCGTACTCGGGGCCGCCTGGCTCGCGCATCGCCGTACCCCCGCCCTGCCCGCCCTGGCACTGGTGGCGGCCTATGTGGTTGCCATGGGCATCTTTTCTCGGGCACCGGGCTGGCTGATCTTCGTGCTGTTGCTGGTGGTCGCCGCCATCGCCGCGCCCCTGTTGCTTCCAGACCTGCGCCGCAAGCTGCTCACCGCACCACTGTTCGCCTGGTTCCAGCGCACCCTCCCGCCGATGTCGGTCACCGAGCGCGAAGCCATAGACGCCGGCACCGTGTGGTGGGACGGGGAACTGTTCAGCGGCCGACCGAACTGGGACACCCTGCTGGGCTACTCGAAGCCTGAACTCACCGCGGAAGAACAGGCGTTCATCGACGGTCCCACGGAAGAACTCTGCGCCATGGTCAGCGACTGGCAGATCGGTCAGGACATGGACCTGCCAGCACAGGCCTGGGAGCACATCAAGACCCACGGATTCTTCGCCCTGATCATTCCCAAGGAGTACGGCGGCAAAGGTTTTTCCGCCTACGCCCATTCCCAGGTGGCGATGAAGCTGGCAACCCGCAGCGGTGACCTGGCCTCGACCGTGATGGTTCCCAACTCCCTCGGCCCGGCAGAATTGCTGCTGCATTACGGTACTGATGAGCAGCGCAACCACTACCTGCCGCGCCTGGCCCGTGGCGAAGAAATTCCCTGTTTCGCCCTGACGGGCCCACTCGCCGGCTCTGATGCCGGTGCGATGCCGGACACCGGGATCATCTGCAAAGGCCAGTGGAAAGGCGAAGAAGTCATCGGCCTGCGCCTGAACTGGGAAAAGCGCTACATCACCCTCGGACCTGTCGCAACCCTGCTCGGCCTGGCCTTCAAGGCGTACGACCCCGAGCACCTGCTGGGCGATGAAGACGAACTGGGCATCAGCCTGGCGCTGATCCCCACCGACACGCCCGGCGTCGAGATCGGCAAGCGCCATCTGCCCCTCGGCGCGGCGTTCATGAACGGCCCCAACGAAGGCAAGGACGTGTTCATCCCGCTGGACTTTCTCATCGGCGGCCAGGCCATGCTCGGCAAGGGCTGGATGATGCTGATGAACTGCCTGTCGGTAGGCCGGTCGATCTCGCTGCCGGCCGTGGGTACCGGCGCGGCCAAGTTCACCAGCCTGGTCAGTGGCCAGTACACCCGGATCCGCGAACAGTTCAACGTGCCCCTGGCGGCCTTCGAAGGCATCCAGGAATCCCTGGCGCGCATCGGCGGCAACGCCTGGCTGATGGACAGCGCCCGCCTGCTCACCGCCAAGGCAGTGGACCTGGGCGAAAAGCCCTCGGTGCTGTCGGCCATCCTCAAGTACCACCTCACCGAGCGCGGCCGCGAGTGCATCCAGCACGCCATGGATATCCACGGCGGCAAGGGCATCATCATGGGCCCGAACAACTACCTGGGCCGCAACTGGCAGGGGGCGCCGATCTTCATTACCGTGGAGGGCGCCAACATTCTTTCGCGCAACCTGATGATCTTCGGCCAGGGCGCGATCCGCTGCCATCCGTTCGTACTCAAGGAGATGGCCCTCGCCGGGCGCGAGGACCGTGACCAGGCGGTGCATGAATTCGACCGGTTGCTGATGCAGCATATCGGTTTCGCCGTCGGCAATGCGGCCAGCACCCTGGTGCTGGGGCTGGGCCTCGGGCATTTCGAGAAAGTCCCCGGCGACCCGCTGAGCCAGGGCTACTTCCGCGCGTTGAACCGACAGGCCGCAGCCTTTGCCCTGCTTGCCGACCTGTGCATGATGCTGCTCGGTGGCGAACTTAAACGCCGGGAGCGCCTGTCGGCGCGCCTGGGTGATGTTCTCAGCTACCTGTACTTGGGTTCGGCAGCGCTCAAGCGCTACCACGACCTGAATTCCCCTTCGCACCTGCAGCCCCTGCTGCGCTGGGCTATGGAAGAAAGCCTCGGCCAGGCGGAACAGGCGCTGGACCGGCTGCTCGACAACTTCCCCAACCGCCTGCTCGGCTGCGCGTTGCGCCTGGTGGTGTTCCCGTTTGGCCGCCGGCATACAGGGCCAAGCGACGAACTGGACGCGGAAATCGCCGAACTGATTGGTCGCAGTGCCGGGGACCCCGCGCTGGAAGCGCTGCTCGACGGCTGCTACCGCCCGACCGATCCAGAAGATCCGGTAGGCGCGCTGCAGCACGCCAGCCAGTTGCTGGGCGACAGTGCCGACGCCCACAAGAACCTGCGCCATGCCCTGAAAAACGGAGAATTCACAGTCGATGCCGGCGAGTCGCTGATCGACGCGGCGCTGCGCAGCGGTGCGCTGGACACGGCACAAGCGGAAAAACTGCGTGAGGCCGAAGCGGCGCGGCGCAAGGTCATCGATGTCGATGCCTTCACCAAGGAGGAACTGCTACCGAGCACCGGCAAGGTGCGCTGATCGTCATCCGACCGGGACATCGGGCGCGGGGGGCCTTATACTCCCGCGCCCGTTTTTGCTTTGGAGGATCGCCCGCATGGCCAATGCACACCTGGACTACCACCTTGTCCTGCTCAAACACCTGCGCAGCATCCTCGCCGCCCTGGGCGAAGCCGAGCAGGTACCGGAAGAGAGCCACGCCCTGTTCCTCGAACGCTTCGACGAACTGCTGGAACAACTGCCGCAGGACCCGCTGGAAAGCCAGTACCTGGGCCAGGACCTGATGTGCCAGGTCATCCAGCGTTATCCACAGATCGCCCACCTGGTACCGCGGGACCTGTTGTGGTTCTTCGGTGGTGATTGCCTGCACTTCATGCCGGATGAAGAACTGGACCTGTACCAGGAGCTGGAAGAACGCCGTTACGCTGCGGAGCAGAACGACGAGCCGTTCGACTGGAACCAGGAAAAGCAGTTGCTGAGCATGTCCGAGCAGGACAGCAAGCACTGAGCGAAAGCATGACGCGGACCTTGTGGGAGCGGGTTTACCCGCTCCCACAAGGTCCGCGTAATGCCTGGGATTTTTCCGACAAAAACGAAAAAAGGACCCGAAGGTCCTTTTTTTCTTGCTACCCGACCCGAAGATCCAGTAGCGCCATATTTGGAGCGGGAAACGAGACTCGAACTCGCGACCCCGACCTTGGCAAGGTCGTGCTCTACCAACTGAGCTATTCCCGCATATTGGCGTCCCCTAGGGGACTCGAACCCCTGTTACCGCCGTGAAAGGGCGGTGTCCTAGGCCACTAGACGAAGGGGACTCTTCCTGAAACGAGCAGTCGCTTGATTCAGTGACCAGCATCGAAAGCATGGGCTTCAAAACTGGATTTTTTACAAGCCCCGCCATGAAGGCGAAACCTTTGTAAATTGGAGCGGGAAACGAGACTCGAACTCGCGACCCCGACCTTGGCAAGGTCGTGCTCTACCAACTGAGCTATTCCCGCATTGGCGTCCCCTAGGGGACTCGAACCCCTGTTACCGCCGTGAAAGGGCGGTGTCCTAGGCCACTAGACGAAGGGGACACGCTACAACTTTTCACTCCCTGCCGCGTTTCGCTGTGTGCTTTACGCTGCAAGTGGCGCGCATTCTAGGGGGGCTTTTCAGGGTCGTCAACCCCAAATTAGAAATTTATTTAAATCAATGACTTCGGGCAGTTTTCAGACCTCCGCAAGGCCCGCGCCCTGTTGAATTGTCCGACGCTGCCGACAAAGAAAAAGCAGGGAATGAGTTGTCCAACTGTGACTCACGGCAAATTGCCATCAATCCCCGGCCGGCTTCTGCCAAACTGCTCTATCCGGGCAAATGGGAAGCCACTACACTCAATCGGTATACCTGACTGACGAGGCGTGAACGGTGACACCACTAATGATTACCCTGCTTATAGTGGCGGGTATCGCCTTACTGATCGTGATCGGCTATCTCAACAATGTGGTCGAGAACAACAAGCTGGAACGCGCGCGACTCAAGGTCGAGCTGGCCGACCGCTTGCGGCGCGTGGGCGAGATCACCGAAACCTTTCCCGGCCAGCTGATGACCCCAGCCCTCAAGCTGCTGCTGACCCGCCTCGAACTCAACCTCAACCAGCGCCAGTTGGCCCTGGACAAGAACAACGACGCCATTCGCACGCGTATCGGCGAACTGGATACCCTAATCGCCCAGGGCGAATCGCTCCCGGTAACCAACCCGCCTTCGCCGATCCAGACCGAAGCCAAGGCCAAGGACATCCGCTTCCTGCTGGAGGCGCTGCACAGCCAGGTAGTGCGCGCCTGCCAGGAAGGCTTCCTGGCTACCAACGAAGCCAAGTACTGGGTCAAGGAAATCCGCCACATCCTGGTGGTGCTGCATATCGAGTTCTTCAATAACCTCGGCCAGGCCGCACTGCAGCAGAACCAGCCCGGGCATGCCCGCCTGGCCTTCGAGCGCGGCGTGCAGTACCTGCGCAAGCAACCGGAGCCCGCGCAATACCGGGAGCAGCTGGAATACATGGAAAAGATGCTGAACCGGGCCAATTCCATGGTCCTGGATACCATCGAACCGACCGCCGACGACACCAACGCCCTCACCGAGGGCTTGAAGACCGACGAAGAAGAGAACTGGAAGAAGAAAGTCATCTACGACTGATATCGTAGCTGTAGATTTCCGCTGTTGTTGATGGCCTCATCGCTGGCAAGTCGGACCGCCGCACCGCAGCTCCCACAGGCACCGCAGGACACTGTGGGAGCTGCGGTGCGGCGGTCCGACTTGCCAGCGATGAGGCCATCAGCCCGGAATCAAATCTCGAGAATCAGCAATCCGTCGCCTGCAGGAAAATCTCCACCAACCGCTCCAGCCCCGCCTGATCCTCCGCGCCAAATCGAGCCAGCTTCGGACTGTCCAGGTCCAGCACACCAATCAGCCGACCGTCCTTGACCAGCGGAATCACCAGTTCGCTGTTGGACGCACTGTCGCAGGCGATATGCCCGGGAAAGGCGTGCACGTCCTCGACCCGCTGGGTCTCCAGGCTTGCAGCGGCAGCGCCGCACACGCCACGCCCGAAGGCAATGCGCACGCAGGCCACCTGGCCCTGGAACGGGCCGAGCACCAGTTCACCATCCCGGTTCAGGTAAAACCCTGCCCAGTTCAGGTCATCGACCTGGTTGTACAGGAACGCGGAAAACTGCGCGGCATTGGCAATGAAGTCGCGCTCGCCGGAAAGCAAGGCTTCCAGCTGCGCCGCCAGCAGGGCGTAACCACCCAGTCCGGCGCCTGCCGCATTCAAATCGATCATTTGTGTTGCTCCAGCAGTTTGAGTCCGACCCAATAGCGGGCGAACTGATAGGCACAACGGCCATTACGGTTGCCGCGGCCGGTTGCCCAGCGGATCGCGGCCTTGTCCAGTTCTTCGTCGCGCTGCCAGACCAGGCCGGGGCCCTTGGCCAACTGGCCTATCCAGTGCTCGACGACATTCAGGAAATGCTCCTGGCTGAACGGATAGAACGACAGCCACAGGCCGAAACGATCGGACAAGGCGATCTTGTCTTCCACCGCCTCGCTGGGATGCAGCTCGCCGTCGATCATCTTCCAGTTCTCGTTGTCGCTCTGCTTCTCCGGCACCAGGTGGCGGCGATTGGACGTGGCATACAACAGCACGTTGTCCGGCGCCTGTTCCAGGGAGCCGTCAAGTACGCTCTTGAGCACCCGGTAGTCGCCCTCCCCGGCTTCGAACGACAGGTCGTCGCAGAACAGCACGAAGCGCTGCGGCAGCCTTTGCAACTGTTCGACCACCCGCGGCAGGTCGGCGAGATGATCGCGCTCGATCTCGATCAGGCGCAGACCGGCGCCGGCATGTTCTGCCAGCAAGGCACGCACCAGCGACGACTTGCCGGTACCGCGCGAACCCCACAGCAGTGCATGGTTGGCCGGCATGCCATCGAGGAACTGCCGGGTGTTGCGCCCAAGCTGTTCACGTTGCTGATCGACACCGATCAGGTCGGACAGGCGGATGTCCAGGCTCACTTCCAGCGGCAGGAGAAAACCGCTGCGTCCATCGCGCTGCCAGCGCGCCGCCAGGCACAGGTTCCAGTCGATGTCCGGGCGCGGCATCGGCAACAAGGGTTCGAGACGCGCCAATACGGTTTCGGCACGTTCGAGAAACGCATTCAATCGGGAGTCCACGGGAATTCCTCGGTCAGATTCAGGCATTAACGAGCGAGCTGAATGTGTGACAGTACATGCCAGCAGCCGGGGTTGATCGGCTATGCTTGCGCAGCGCATGGAATGTGGAACTGGCTCGGGACCATGGATATCAAGTTCACCAATCGCCTGTCGTACAAGCAAGCCCGGCTGACCGTCCTCGTCGGCTTCATCCTGGGAACCTTGCTCAGTCTCATCCAGATAGGCATCGATTATGCCAGCGAAGACGCTTCCATCAACCGTGAGATGCAAGCGCTGCTGGATATCAGCCACAACACCGCCTCGCGCATCGCCTACAACATCGATGCCGAACTGGCCCAGGAATTGACCCTCGGCCTGCTGCAATCCCCGGCCATCGTCCGTGCCCGGCTGGTCGACAACAACGATACCGTGCTCGCCGATATGCAGCGCCCCCGCGAGGAAAGCACCTACCGGGCCATCAGCGACTTCCTGTTCGGCAACAACCGCGAATTTCGCAACCGCCTGTATCTCAGCCATATGCCCGACGAGTACCTGGGCACCCTTTATATCGATGTCGATACCTTCGCCTTCGGCAGCCGCTTTCTCAAACGGGCGGAAGTCACCCTGCTCAACGGCTTCGTGCGCAGCCTGGTATTGACCGGGATTCTCCTGGCGCTGTTCTACATGATGCTGACCAAGCCGCTGGTGCGGGTGATCAGCGCCCTGAGCAACAGTGACCCGCGCAACGGCGCGCAAGGCAAGCTGCCCTTTCCGGTGGGCCACGAAGACGACGAAATCGGCGTGCTGGTCAAGGTTGCCAACCAGCAGTTCGTCACCATGGCCACCGAGATCCAGCAGCGGCGCAACGCGGAAAACCGCCTGACCGATTACCTCAACCAGCTGGAGAACATCGTTTCGGCGCGCACCAACGAACTCAAGGCCAGCAACAACCGCCTGAGCCAGTCCAACCTGGAACTGGAAGACGCCCGCCGCCGCGCCCTCGACATGGCCCAGGCCCGCGCCGCCTTCCTGGCCAACATGAGCCACGAGATCCGCACGCCGCTCAACGGCCTGCTGGGCATGATCGCGCTGTCGCTGGACAGCCCGCTGACCACCGAGCAGCGCCAGCAACTGTCGATTGCCCACGACTCGGGCAAGGTGCTGGTGGAGTTGCTCAACGATATCCTCGACCTGTCCAAGTTCGATGCTGGCCAGCTGGAATTGGAGCGGATTCCCTTCGACCTTGGCACGCTGGTGGAAGACACCGCCAACCTGCTGTCACAGAACACCGCGCCGAACGTCGAGCTGACCTGCCTGATCGACCCTGGATTCCCCTCGATGGTGCTGGGCGACCCGACCCGGGTCAGGCAGATCGTCAGCAACCTGCTTTCCAATGCCCTCAAGTTCACCCGCTTCGGTCGGGTCGACGTGCGCCTGAGCACGCAAAGCGGCGGCGTGCGCATCGATGTCTGCGATACCGGCATCGGCATCGCCCCGGAAGCCCAGAGCCGTATCTTCCAGCCTTTCACCCAGGCCGGCGCCGGTATCACTCGGCAGTACGGTGGCACCGGCCTCGGCCTGACCCTGACCAACAACCTCTGCGAAGCCATGCAAGGGCGCTTGAGCATCAGTTCCGAATCAGGCTTCGGCAGCCAGTTCAGTGCCGAGCTGCCATTGCCCGGCCATACCGCAGCGGTCGTGCCGGAGCCGCTGCACGGCCAGGTGGTCGCCATCAGCAACGCCAAAAGCGGCCTGGCCGAGCTGCTGCAAACCTTGCTGCCGCACTGGGGCCTGCACTATCGGCGCCTGGATTCGCTGGACGATCTTGGCGGCGAAACCCCCGACCTGCTGATTACCGATGATCTGGACTGCGTTCTGACCCTGCGTCCGGCGAGCAAGGCCCCGATCCTGCTGGTTACCGCCTATGGCAACTTTCTTCCCGGCGAGCAGGCCGCGAGCCTGGCTCCGCTGCAACAACAGGCCAGGCCACTGGCTCGCAGCGCGCTGTACCAGGCCTTGCGCCGGGTACTGACGCGGGCGGACGAAGGCGTCCAGGTCAAGCAACCCGACCAACCGAAAAATGTGTCGCGGGGGCGGATCCTGCTGGTGGAGGACAACCCGGTCAACCAACTGGTAGCCAAGGGCATGCTGGCCAAGCTGGGCTGCGAAACGAGCGTCGCCGCCCACGGTGCCGAAGCCCTGGAGCAACTGGAGAACGAGCAGTTCGACCTGGTCCTGATGGACTGCAACATGCCAGTAATGGACGGCTACGAGGCCAGCCGCCGTATTCGCCAGAGCGGGCGCTGGCCGAACCTGCCGATCGTCGCCCTGACGGCCAACGCCATGCCCGAGGAGCGCGAGCGGTGCCGCGCTGCGGGCATGAACGATTATCTGGCCAAGCCGTTCCGGCGCGAGGAGCTGGAGGCCATGATCGACCACTGGGCCCCGCCACAGATCACTTGAGCAGCGCCTCGATGCTGGCGTTCAAGGCTTCGGGCTTGGTAGTAGGGGCATAACGGCTGACGGTGCCGGTCTTCGGGTCGAGGAGGAACTTGGTGAAGTTCCACTTGATGCCCTGGGAGCCCAGCAGGCCGGGCGCGCGCTTCTTCAATTCGACGAACAGCGGGTGGGCGCCCGGGCCGTTGACATCGACCTTGCGAAACAGCGGGAAGCTGACGCCGAAGTTCAGCTCGCAGAACTGTGAGATCGCCCGCTCATCCCCCGGCTCCTGCTTGCCGAACTGGTTGCAGGGGAACCCGAGCACCACCAGGCCGCGCTCGCGGTAGTCTTGCCAGAGCTTTTCCAGCCCCTTGTACTGCGGGGTGAAACCGCACTGGCTGGCGGTATTGACGATCAGCACGGCCTTGGCCGGAAAGTCCGCCAGGGTCTTCTGTTCGCCCTTGATGGTGGTGCAGGGGATGTCCAGCAAAGCCATATGACGCTCCTTTCATGCAAGGCGCCGTTCAGCGCGGTTCCAGCTCCAGGCACACGGAATTGATGCAGTAACGCAGTCCGGTCGGCGGCGGGCCGTCCGGGAATACATGCCCCAGGTGCGCGTCGCAGCGCGAACAGGTGACTTCGGTACGGATCATGCCGTGGGAGGTGTCGCGGATTTCGATCATCGCGCTGTCCTGGATCGGCTCGTAGAAGCTCGGCCAGCCGCAGCCGGAGTCGAACTTGGCGCGCGAGTCGAACAGCGGCGCGTTGCAGCAGATGCAATGGTAGATGCCATCGGTCTTCGTCGAGTTGTACTTTCCGCTGAACGGGCGTTCGGTGCCCTTCAGGCGGCACACCTGGTACTGCGCGGGGTCGAGCATCGCGCGCCATTCTTCAAGGGTTTTCTCGATCTTTTCCATGGGCAGGCCTCGTCAAATAAAAAGCCCGTGCTGCTTCTTTTCGCCGGCACGGGCGAGACGTATCATTGCGCCTCAATTCAGGCAACAGTCTGGCACCCGGATTACCCGCATTTCAAACCTTTTCATGGCGCGGCAGGGTTTGTACGAACGCTGTTTTCGTACAAGGGCCAGGCGGCGATCTTTTCTTATCGGGATCACATCATGCAGGTCAGCAAATCGAACAAGCTCGCCAATGTCTGCTATGACATTCGCGGCCCGGTGCTCAAGCACGCCAAGCGCCTGGAGGAGGAAGGCCATCGCATCCTCAAGCTGAACATCGGCAACCCGGCACCCTTTGGTTTCGAAGCGCCGGAAGAAATTCTCCAGGACGTGATCCGCAACCTGCCGACCGCCCAGGGCTACAGCGACTCCAAGGGCCTGTTCAGCGCGCGCAAGGCCGTGATGCAGTACTGCCAGCAGAAACAGATCGAAGGCGTCGGCATCGAGGACATCTACCTCGGCAACGGCGTGTCCGAACTGATCGTGATGTCGATGCAGGCCCTGCTCAACAACGGTGACGAAGTGCTGATCCCGGCCCCGGACTACCCGCTGTGGACTGCTGCGGTGAGCCTGGCCGGCGGTCGCCCGGTGCATTACCTGTGCGACGAGGGCGCCGACTGGTTCCCTGACCTGGAAGACATCAAGGCGAAGATCACCCCGAACACCAAGGCCCTGGTGATCATCAACCCGAACAACCCGACCGGCGCCGTGTATTCGCGCGAAGTCCTGCTGGGCATGCTCGAACTGGCCCGCCAGCACAACCTGGTGGTGTTCTCCGACGAGATCTACGACAAGATCCTCTACGACGAAGCGGTCCATGTAAGCACTGCGTCCCTCGCTCCGGACCTGCTGTGCCTGACGTTCAACGGCCTGTCCAAGTCCTACCGGGTCGCCGGCTTCCGCTCGGGCTGGCTGATCATTTCCGGGCCCAAGCAACACGCCCAGAGCTATATCGAAGGCCTGGACATCCTCGCCAACATGCGCCTGTGCGCCAACGTGCCCTCCCAGCATGCGATCCAGACCGCGCTTGGCGGCTACCAAAGCATCAACGACCTGGTCCTGCCGCCGGGCCGCCTGCTGGAGCAGCGCAACCGCACCTGGGAATTGCTCAACGACATTCCCGGCGTCAGCTGCGTCAAGCCCATGGGTGCGCTCTACGCCTTCCCGCGGATCGATCCGAAGGTCTGCCCGATCTTCAACGACGAGAAATTCGTGCTCGACCTGCTGCTCTCGGAAAAACTGCTGGTCGTCCAGGGTACCGCCTTCAACTGGCCGAGCCCGGATCACTTCCGCGTGGTGACCCTGCCACGGGTTGATGATCTCGAGCAGGCCATCGGGCGTATCGGAAATTTCCTGAAGTCCTACCGGCAGTAACCTACAGTCATACCTGTGTGGGAAAAGACGCAGGTATCGACCCTCCCCACGTCAGAATTTTCGCCCCGCGGCTCTGAGCCGCGGGTTGGGTCGGTGTACCTGGCTGTCAGACACGTACACAGTTTGAAATAGTCCCCCAGTTGAATCGCCACCAAGCGCACCTTATATAGCCGCATACGCTACATATCTATCCGTCTGGAGAACGTAACAACCATGATGCGCATTTTGCTGTTCGTAGCCACCAACCTCGCGGTCGTGCTGGTTGCCAGCATCACCCTGAGCCTGTTCGGCTTCAACGGGATCATGGCGGCCAACGGCGTCGACCTGAAGCTCGACTCGTTGCTGGTGTTCTGTGCCGTGTTCGGCTTTGCCGGCTCGCTGATCTCGCTGTTCATCTCCAAGTGGATGGCGAAGATGAGCACCGGTACGCAGATCATCAGCCAGCCGCGTACCCGCCACGAGCAATGGCTGCTGCAAACCGTCGAGGAGCTGTCCCGCAATGCCGGCATCAAGATGCCGGAAGTGGGTATCTTCCCGGCCTACGAGGCCAACGCCTTCGCCACCGGCTGGAACCGCAACGATGCCCTGGTCGCGGTCAGCCAGGGCCTGCTGGAGCGTTTCTCGCCCGATGAGGTGCGTGCCGTACTGGCCCACGAGATCGGCCACGTCGCCAACGGCGACATGGTTACCCTGGCGCTGATCCAGGGCGTGGTGAACACCTTCGTGATGTTCTTCGCGCGGATCTTCGGCAACTTCGTCGACAAGGTGATCTTCAAGAACGAAGAGGGCCAGGGTATCGCCTACTACATCGCGACCATCATCGCCGAGCTGGTCCTGGGCATCCTCGCCAGCATCATCGTCATGTGGTTCTCGCGCAAACGCGAATACCGCGCCGACGACGCCGGCGCCCGCCTGGCCGGTACCGGAGCGATGATCAGCGCCCTGCAGCGCCTGCGCTCGGAGCAAGGCGTACCGGTACAGATGCCGAGCACCCTGAATGCGTTCGGCATCAACGGCGGCCTGAAGCAGGGCCTGGCAGGCCTGCTGATGAGCCACCCACCGCTGGAAGACCGCATCGAAGCACTGCGTCGCCGCGGTTGATCGACGCCAGTAACAGGAAAGCCCGCTTAGGCGGGCTTTTTTGTGGAACATCGCGCCCCCCTGTGGGAGCTGGCTTGCCAGCGATTGCGGTGGCGAATTCACTATTGCAATCGCGGGTGAACCCGCTCCCACAGGGTCCGCTTACTCAGCTCCTCAAGGTGTAGGCCCGCTCCAGCAGGCTACCGACGCCCGCCTGCACGAACTTCCAGCTCTCACCAAGGATGTCCTGCACCGCCTCCTCGCTGACCAGCCAGCGCCCGGCAAACAATGCCCGGACCTCATCATCGGCCACCGAGAACGGCGGGCCGTCCAGCTTCGACTGGTCATATTCCATCGTCACCAGCACACCCCGACAGCCCTTGGGCAGGATCGCATTCAAGTGCGCCACATAGCGCTGGCGCATCTCCGGCGGCAAGGCAATCAGCGCCGCACGGTCATACAGCCCCACGCAACCAGCCACATCCTCGGCCGTCAGTTCGAAGAAATCCCCGCACCAGATCTCCACGCCTTCACTGCGATAGCAACTGAAGGCCCCGTGCTGGTACCGCTCAGGTTGCAACTGCTGTTCGACAAAGAAGTCCTCCACCGCGCGCTGCGACAACTCCACCCCCAGCACCCGCAGCCCCTGCCCCGCCAGCCAGGCCAGGTCCAGGCTCTTGCCGCACAGGGGCACCAGCACCCGGCTGCCCGCGTCGATCGCCAGCGTTGGCCAATATTGCGCCAGGTAGGGGTTGACCTGGTCCTGATGGAATCCGATCTGATTGCGCTCCCAGCGCTTGTGCCAAAAATCCGCTTGCATGATGACTCCAGGATTTCGATCAAATAATGCGAAAACTTATATTGGAATTAGATCAATGATCTAGCTGAAGATGGTAGCCATCATACCCTTCAGGACGTTTGCGATGCTCCCAAGCCTGTTCATTTCCCATGGATCCCCCATGCTCGCCCTGGAACCCGGCGAAAGCGGCCCGGCCCTGGCGCGCCTGGCGGCCAGCCTGCCACGGCCGAAAGCCATAATCGTGGTTTCGGCGCACTGGGAAAGCCACGACCTGTGGGTTGCCAGCGCTGCGCGGCCAGCCACCTGGCATGACTTCGGTGGCTTCCCGCCCGCACTGTTCGCTGTGCAATACCCGGCGCCCGGCGAGCCGCTGCTGGCCGAGCGGGTCGCCGGCCTGCTGAAGGACGCAGGCATGCCGGCCGGGCTCGATGGCAAACGACCTTTCGATCATGGCGCCTGGGTGCCGCTGTCCCTGATGTATCCGCAGGCCGATATCCCGGTCGTGCAGGTGTCATTGCCGAGCCTGCGCGGTCCGGCCTTCCAGGAAGAGGTCGGGCGCGCCCTCGCCTCGCTGCGGGCTGAAGGTATCCTGCTGATCGGCTCCGGCAGCATCACCCACAACCTGGGCGAACTGGACTGGCGCGCAACCGATAATGGTTCGACACCCTGGGCACTGGCGTTTCGTGACTGGATGGTGGAGAAACTCGCGGCCGATGATGGCGATGCGTTGCTGGATTACCGCAGGCAGGCGCCGTTTGCGGCACGCAATCATCCGAGCGATGAGCATCTGTTGCCGCTGTACTTCGCCCGGGGCGCCGGAGAGCGGTTCGGGATCGAGCACCAGGGGTTTACCCTTGGGGCGCTGGGGATGGATATCTACAGGTTCGACTGAAGCTTTTCTGTGTTTCTGATGGCCTCATCGCTGGCAAGCCAGCTCCCACAGGGATCCGTGTGCACCGCTACTGACAGGCAAAAAAAATCCCCGAACCAGTCGGGGATTTTTTCATTCAGCCGAGGATCAATCCTCGCGATAACGGCGCAGTTTCAGCTGCTTGCCGGCAACGCGGGTGTCCTTGAGCTTGGCCAGCAGGCGATCCAGGCCTTCTTCCGGCAGCTCGACCAGGCTGAAGCTGTCGCGCACCTGGATGCGGCCGATGGCTTCGCGGGCCAGGCCGCCTTCGTTGAGGATGGCACCCAGCAGGTTCTTCGCGGCGATACCGTCACGCGCGCCCAGCGCGGTACGGCAACGGGCACGGCCTTCGCCCAGCGGCATCGGCGCACGACGCTCGCGCTCACCGCTACGCTCGGAACGCTCGCCACCGGTACGCTCACGCGGGGTGTAGCTCGGAACCAGCGGTTGTTCCTTCTCGACGGCTTCCAGGGTCAGGGCCTGACCGTTGGTGGCCTTGCGCAGCAGCGCAGCGGCCAGGGCACGCGGGCTGCAACCGATATCGGCGGTCAGGCGGTCCAGCAGGTCGCCATGGGTCGCTTCGGCATCGGCAACCAGCGGCGCCAGGCTGTTGGTCAGTTTCTTGATGCGCGCATCAAGGACGGCTTGGGCGTTCGGCAGGCGAACCTCGGCAACCTTCTGACCGGTCACACGCTCGATCACCTGCAGCATGCGGCGCTCGCGCGGGGTAACCAGCAGCAGCGCGCGGCCTTCACGACCGGCACGGCCGGTACGGCCGATACGGTGCACGTAGGACTCGGGGTCGTACGGCATGTCGACGTTGAAGACGTGGGTGATGCGCGGTACGTCCAGGCCACGGGCAGCGACGTCGGTAGCGACGACGATGTCCAGGCGACCGTCCTTGAGCGAGTCGATCACGCGCTCACGCTGGTTCTGGGCGATGTCGCCGTTCAGCGCGGCAGCCTTGTAGCCCTTGGCTTCCAGGGCGCTGGCCAGGTCCAGGGTGGCCTGCTTGGTACGCACGAAGGCGATCAGCGCGTCGAACTCTTCCACTTCCAGCAGACGCAGGACAGCGGAAACCTTCTGGTCGGCGTGGACCATCAGGTGTGCCTGCTCGATGGCGGTCACGGTCTGGGTCTTGCTCTGGATCTTGACGTGCTTCGGCTCGCGCAGGTGGCGCTCGGCGATGGCACGGATCGAGGCTGGCAGGGTAGCCGAGAACAGAACGGTCTGGCGGCTTTCCGGCATGGCCTTGAAGATCACTTCGAGGTCGTCCATGAAGCCCAGCTTGAGCATTTCATCGGCTTCGTCGAGAACCAGGTGGTTCACGGTGGCCAGGACCTTCTCGTCACGACGCAGGTGGTCGCACAGACGGCCAGGAGTCGCCACGACGATCTGCGCGCCGTTGCGGATGGCTTTCAGTTGTGGGCCCATCGGGGCACCACCGTATACGGCTACCACGGTCACGCCCGGCATCTGCTTGGCGTAGGTTTCGAATGCGGTAGCGACTTGCAGCGCCAACTCACGGGTTGGCGCCAGGATCAGGGCTTGCGGCTCGCGCTTGCTCGGGTCGATGCGGTTCAGGATGGGCAGGGCAAAGGCGGCGGTTTTACCGGTACCGGTCTGCGCCTGACCGATCATGTCATGACCGGCGAGAATGATCGGGATCGATTGTTGCTGAATGGCGGACGGCTCTTCGTAGCCGGTAGCCAGAACGGCAGCAACAATATTCGGATTAAGATCGAGAGCGGCGAAGCCGCCGGTTTCCTGGGTCATGGGTCTGCCTCTAAGTGCATCCGCAAAGACCCATGCTCCAAAGCTGCGCATGCCTTGTAAGACCCGAGGGTCACCCTGGCAGCTTTGTCGGCGGGGATTTGCGAAAACGATTGAAGATAAAGAAAAGAACGTCCAGGAAGCGTCCGCGATGCGGACATGCAGCGAAGTTGACTTCGCAGAGCACTGCCTTGAACGAGGTCCGTTGAAAGACCGGCGCGCACTATACCTGAATTCGTTCGTTCGGTGAGAGGTTTTTTTCGGAAAACGACAGGCGCGAACCTTGAAACGACGCGCTTGAGGTACTTCGGCCTGCCTTGCCTGGATTTTCCGCTGAAACGTTTTACTCAGGTCGCCGGCCTGATCGCCTCGATCAGGTAGTGCAACGAGTACCCCAGGCGCGGCGCCAGGGCCTCGGCACGCGCGCGCAGCCCGATGGTGTCAAGGGTCTGGTCGAGGTCGGCCGGCACCAGCAGGATCACGTTGCCCTCCTTCACCGGCAGTTCCCAGTAATGCCTCGAATACAGACCGCGCAGCAACGCCGCGCCCAATGGCCGGCCATCATCGCCGGCCCACTGGTTGATCACCAGCCAGCCGCCGGGATTCAGGCGTTTCTGGCATTCTTCGAGGAAGCCCCAGGCGAGATGGCCTACGCCCGGGCCGTGATCGGTATACAGGTCGACGAAGATCAGGTCGGCCGGCTCGGCGCTGGGCAGCAGCTCGAGTGCATCACCGACCCGGATATACAGGCGCGGATCATCGTCCAGCCCGAGGTATTCGATAGCCAGGCGCGGTACGTCCGGGCGCAGCTCGATGGCTTCGACGTCATCCAGCGGCAGGAACTTCAGGCAGGCCTGGGTCAGGGTCCCGGCGCCAAGGCCGAGGAACAGCGCACTTTCAGGCAGCTCATGGCATAGCGCCCCGACCAGCATGGCGCGGGTGTAGTCATACTCCAGCCAGCTGGGATCGGCGGTGAATACGCAGCTCTGCTCGATGGCCTCGCCGAACTCGAGAAAACGGTAGTCCTCGACCTCGTACACGCTGATGGTGCCAAACTGATCGTGCACCTGCGCCAGCAGACGCTCTTCGCGCTCTGTCATGCTGTCTCCCGGCAACCCTGGGTGCCTCGAAAAGCCGGCATTGTCCGTCAATGCGTGCAGTGCAACAAGGCGTGTGCCGGGTGATAGCATGGCGGGCATGCGTCTTCGCCTCAGCCAATAACCAACAGAGCCTGTGATGAGCCAACCCTGGAGTCCCGAAAGCTGGCGCGCCCTGCCGATCCAGCAGCAACCCGTCTACCCCGATGCCGCCCACCTGCTGAAGGTCGAGCAGACCCTGGCCAGCTATCCGCCGCTGGTCTTCGCCGGCGAAGCCCGCGAACTGCGTCGCCAGTTCGCCGAGGTGACCCAGGGCCGCGCCTTCCTGCTCCAGGGCGGTGATTGCGCGGAAAGCTTCGCCGAGTTCTCGGCGGCGAAGATCCGCGACACCTTCAAGGTCCTGCTGCAGATGGCGATCGTCATGACCTTCGCCGCCGGCTGCCCGGTGGTGAAGGTCGGGCGCATGGCCGGGCAGTTCGCCAAGCCGCGCTCTGCCGGCGATGAAACCATCAATGGCGTCACCCTGCCCGCCTACCGCGGCGACATCGTCAACGGCATCGGTTTCGACGAGAAAAGCCGCGTGCCCGACCCGGAGCGCCTGTTGCAGTCCTATCACCAGGCGACTGCCACCCTGAACCTGCTGCGCGCGTTCGCCCAGGGCGGTTTCGCCGACCTGCACCAGGTGCACAAGTGGAACCTGGACTTCATCGCCAATTCGGCCCTGGCCGAGAAATACAGCCAGTTGGCCGACCGCATCGACGAGACCCTGGCCTTCATGCGCGCCTGCGGCCTGGACAGCGCACCACAACTGCGCGAGACCAGTTTCTTCACAGCCCACGAGGCGCTGCTGCTCAACTACGAACAAGCCTTCGTGCGCCAGGACAGCCTGACCGGCGACTGGTTCGACTGCTCGGCACACATGCTCTGGATCGGCGACCGCACCCGCCAGCTGGACGGCGCCCATGTCGAGTTCCTGCGCGGGGTGAACAACCCGATCGGGGTCAAGGTCGGCCCGAGCATGAACACCGAGGAACTGATCCGCCTGATCGATATCCTCAACCCGGCCAACGACCCGGGGCGCCTCAACCTGATCGTGCGCATGGGTGCGGAGAAGGTCGGTGATCACCTGCCGGGGCTGATTCGCAGCGTCGAGCGCGAAGGCCGCCAGGTGCTGTGGAGCTCGGACCCGATGCACGGCAACACCATCAAGGCCAGCAGCGGCTACAAGACCCGGGATTTCGCGCAGATCCTCAGCGAGGTGAAGCAGTTCTTCCAAGTGCACCAGGCCGAGGGGACCCATGCGGGCGGGATCCATATCGAAATGACCGGGCAGAATGTCACCGAGTGCATCGGCGGGGCACGGCCGATCACCGAGGATGCGCTGTCGGACCGGTATCACACGCACTGTGACCCGCGGATGAATGCCGATCAGTCGCTGGAGCTGGCGTTCCTGATTGCAGAAACACTGAAACAGGTTCGCCGCTGATCACCTGAGGAGCGACACGGCCCCTGTGGGAGCGGGTTCACCCGCGATTACGTTAGTGAACCCACCATCGCAATCGCGGGTAAACCCGCTCCCACAACGTCCGCGTAGCTCTTTAGATCTTGAAACCAAGCATCAGCGCGCAGATCACCAGGAACCCGCAGAACAGCGAGCGCAACATCTTCTCCGGCATGGCATGGGCCAGCTTCACGCCCCAACTGATGCTGAGCAGGCCGCCCACTGCCAACGGAATACCCATGGACCATTCCACATGCTGGTGGAAACCATAGGTCGCCAGGGTTACCGCTGTACTCGGCAGGGCCAGGGCCAGCGACAAGCCCTGGGCCACGACCTGGGTAGTGCCGAACACACTGGTCAGCACAGGCGTTGCCACAACCGCGCCGCCTACGCCGAACAAACCGCCCATTACCCCGGAGAAACTGCCGAGCACGCCCAGCCACGGCCAGGGATGGCGCAACTCGCTGGAAGGCTGCGCCGTCTTCATGAACATCCGCACCACATTCCACGCCGCCAGGGCGACAAGAAACGCGACGAAGCCAATACGCATTGCCCGCGCATCCACGCCTACCGCCCACAGGGAACCCAGCCAGGCAAACACGAAACCGGCCGCCGCCAGCGGTACCGCATGCCGCGCCTCGATGCGGTTGCGCTGGTGATAACGCCACAGCGCCAGCATCACATTGGGCACAACCATCACCAACGCCGTGCCCTGGGCCAACTGCTGGTCCAGGCCAAACAGCACCCCCAGCGCCGGGATGGCGATCAAGCCACCACCGATACCGAACAGACCACCCACGGTGCCCAGGACCGCACCCAGGACGATGTACATCAACCACTCGATCATGCCGGCCTCACCCACTATTTAATGGCAAGCATGCTACCGATCTGCGGCTAGCGGGGAAACGCACAGCAGCGCACAATGGCTTTGCCACTTTCGCATAAGCCCCCCATCACCATGAACCCCGACGCCCTCACCGAACAGTTCAAGCTGTTCCTCGACGTTCTTGAAACCGGCAGTTTTTCCGCCGCCTCCCGACGCCATCCTCTGACCCCCTCGGCGGTAGCGCGGCGTATCGACAATCTGGAAAGTGCCGTGGGCAGCCGCCTGTTCGTACGCAGCACCCATGCAGTGCGCCCGACCCCGGCGGGCAATGCCTTTGCCGAGCGGGCCCGGCGTATCGTCGAGGAATTGCGCCTGGCCCGGGCCGAGGCCGTCTCCCTGAGCAATGCCCCCGAAGGCCTGATCCGTATCGACGCGCCGGCGGCCTTCGGGCGCCGCCACCTGGCGCCGGCCATCGCCGATTTCCTGGTCGCCTATCCGGGGCTCGATGTGCAATTGCGCCTGATCGACAGCTTCGTCGATATGCAGGGTGCTCATCTCGGCGAGGTAGACCTGGTATTGCGCGCCGGCCCCTTGGCCGACACCCGCCTGGTGGCGACGCCACTGGCCTACATGGTGCGCATCGCCTGCGCCAGCCCGGCCTACCTGCGCCAGCGCGGTGTGCCGGCCAGCCCCGCCGAGCTGCCCGAACATGATGGCCTGGACTGGGACGGCCTTGCTCCGCCCTTCGCCTGGCGCTTCGAAGTGGACGGACAGATGCGCCTGCTGCGCCCATCACGCATGCGCATGACCGCCAACAATGCCGAAACCCTTCTGTTCGGCGCCCTGGCCGGCCTGGGCATCGCCCATCTGCCGACTTGGCTGATCAGCGAATACCTGCTGCGTGGCGAACTGTTGCCGCTGTTTTGCGAAAACGGCCTGCCTGCCGCCGAAACCAGCGGCGTCTACGCGCTGCGCCTTGAACATGAAACGAACTCTCGCAGCCGTTTGCTTCTCCAATTCCTCAAGAGCCGTTTTAGCCCGGTGCCGCCCTGGGATCTTGCGCTACAGAGCGAACTGAGCTGGCAATCGCGCTAAAAACTTGCGTGCTAATATTCAAGAGCCTGACGAATAAAAGGATCTGCATGAACGCCGATACTCCAGCTCCCGAACGCTGTGACGAACTGCTCCTCGACAACCAGGTGTGCTTCGCCCTGCATTCCACATCACTGCTGATGACCAAGGTGTACAAACCCTTGCTCCAGGCACTCGGCCTGACCTATCCGCAGTACCTGGCGATGCTAGTGCTGTGGGAGCAGGATGCCTTGACCGTAGGCGAGATCAGCCATCGCCTGCTGACCGATCCCGGCTCCCTTACCCCCCTGCTAAAGCGCCTCGAGGCCGAAGGCCTGCTCAAGCGCACCCGCAGCCGTGAAGACGAACGGGTAGTGATCGTCGAACTGACCGACGCCGGACGTGAGCTACAACAGCAGGCACGCCGGGTCCCGCATTGCATCCTCGGTGCCAGCGGCCAGTCGATGGAGCAATTGCAACAACTGCAAGCGCAACTGCTGGAGCTGCGCGAGCAATTGCAAAAGAACCTTTAACGGCTCTGCCCCGGGGCTTTCGACTTCGCTGTCAGCCCTCGCTGCAGGGGCTGCAGAGAAAAATTTGAAAATTTATCTTGCGCACTAAATATTTGTGAACTAACTTTATCCCCGTACCCAGCCGGCGCCCCAAACGCCAAACACTTACCAAGGTTCGAGGATCTCCCCATGAAAGCGCTCTACACCGCAACCGTAACCTCCACCGGTGGCCGCGACGGCCGTGCCCTCTCCAGCGACGGCATCCTTGACGTGAAACTGGCCACGCCGAAGGAGCTCGGGGGTGCCGGCGGTGCAGCAACCAACCCGGAGCAGCTGTTCGCTGCCGGCTACTCGGCGTGCTTCATCGGTGCGCTGAAATTCGTTGCTGCCCAGGGCAAGCGCCAGTTGCCCGGCGAAACCGCGATCACCGCGCAGGTCGGCATCGGTCAGATCGAAGGCGGCTTCGGCCTTGATATCGACCTGCGCATCAGCCTGCCGGGCCTCGAGCAAGCCGACGCCCAGGCCCTGGTAGACGCAGCGCACAAGGTCTGCCCCTACTCCAACGCCACCCGCGGCAACGTCGATGTGCGCCTGCATGTGAGCGTCTGATTTTCACCAGGCACAAAAAAACCCGGCCAAGGCCGGGTTTTTCGTGGACGCCAGGAAGATTACTTCTTGGAGCGGCCTTTGAAGCTGTTGTCGCGAGTGTCGATATCGATCCACTCGTCGATCTGGATGAAGTCGGCAACCTGGATCTCGGTACCGTTCTTCAGTTTGGCAGGCTTCATGACCTTGCCGGAGGTGTCGCCACGGGCAGCGTTTTCGGTGTAGACAACCTGACGGCTGATGGTGGTCGGCAGCTCTACGGAAACCAGGCGGCCTTCGAAGAAGACGGCTTCGCAGATGTCTTCCATGCCTTCTTCGATGTACGGCAGAACGGCGTCGATGTCTTCGGCGTTCAGCTCGTACATGGTGTAGTCGGTGGTGTCCATGAAGGTGTAGGTGTCACCGCTGATGAACGACAGGGTCGCTTCTTTGCGATCCAGGATCACGTCGTCCAGCTTGTCGTCCGCACCGTAGACGGTTTCGGTCTTGTAGCCGGTCAGCAGGTTCTTCAGCTTGGTCTTCATGATCGCGCTGTTACGGCCCGACTTGGTGAACTCGGCTTTCTGGACCAGCCACGGGTCGTTATCGATACGCAGTACGGTACCGGGTTTCAGCTCTTTACCAGTTTTCATTACAAAGTATCCGAATCTGGATGGATTTATAAAAATCGAGGCCGCGTATCATATCCAATTTCGGTAAAACTGCACCAGCGCCTTGGCAAGGTCCGGCCGGGCGGCCTGTTCCGCGCACCAACGACGGGCGTGCAACGCCAGTTCATCCCAGTGCGGCAACAGCTGCTTCCATGCCAGGCCCATGTCCCGGTCCATGTTCCAGGCCCGCCACAGCTCCACCAGTGCCGCCGCAGCGCTGGGCTCAAGGCCCTGGGTGTAGCGATCGAGAAAGGCTTCGAGTTTTTCCCAGTGGGCATACTCTTCCTGCACATAGATGTGCCAGAGCAGCGGCTGGCCGGCCCATTGCGCGCGGACGAAGGAGTCTTCGCCACGTACTGCGTTGAAATCGCAGCTCCACAGCAGCCGGTCGTAGTCGTCCTGGCGGACGAAAGGCAGGATCTGCACGGTCAGGGCGCCGCGCCTGTGGATATCTCCGACAGCAAGGTTATCCACAGCCAGCCAGGTTTTCACGTCACCCAGGATTCGCCCTTCCGGTACCAGCACGTGGTTGGGCCGGGCGTCCTCGGCGAGGGCATCGAACCAGCTGGCCAATCCGCCATTTTCGTAGGCAAACAGCGAAATCAACCGGGCATCGGGCTGAAGGGTAATGCCCATGTCGCGCAGAAACACCTCTCGGTCGAACGCTTCGCGCCTTTCCAGTAGATCGCCCTCGCGCAGCAAGCCACCGGTGCGCTCGGTAAACCCGGGGAAAAAGAACACCTTGCGCAAACCGTTCGGCTGCGGCGATGGCAGGCCGTGACAACCTTCCACCCAGTCTTCGGCGCTGAGGTAGTCCAGGTTCAGCCATAGCACCGGACTGGCGCGCTGTGTCATGGCCTCGATATAGGCCGTCGGCAACTGGCAGGCGAAAGCGCCGATCACCACATCGGCCACCTCCTCCACGTGCCACTGCGCCTCCCAGTGGCGTACCTCGACCCCTTCGCAGACCTGGCACAGAGCCTCGACATCCGCCTCCGGATACAGGCGCACGAAGGCCTTGGGCTCATCCACCCAAAGCCGCACCGCCAGTCCATGTTCGGCAACCAATTGCCGGGCTAGGCGCCAGGTCACACCGATATCACCGTAGTTGTCGACGACGCAGCAGAAGATGTCCCAGGTCGGTTTCATGGCAGGTCCTCTTGCACCGCGAACGAATAATCGTCGATTGTCCGGATTATCGGCTCCAGACAAAAGATCCATCGTGCGACAATCCCGTCCCTTTCCTGGCCAGGAGGCTTTCATGTCCTACCGAACCCGTCCGCGTTCATTCAAGGTTTCAGCCAAAATCCTGCCGCTGGCGCTGGGTGTCGCCCTTGGCCTGTGGCTGGGCTTCATCGCTATCGGCCTGACCCTCTGGGGTGTCTGGCAGTTCGTGCCGCAAGTGCGCGAACCGGTGGCCTCGGTGATCAGCCAGCCGCTCACTGCCCCGGCCCCGGCCCCGGCACAGCCACCGGCCGCTCGCTATCCGGGCATCCAGGAGCAATCGCCGGAACAGAACCGGATGTTCGAGCAGTACCAACAGGCCTTGCAGACCCGGCAGGTCGAGGACGCCTTCGACAGCGCCGAGAAAAATCCACGCAACCTTTCCAATCCCAGATGCCAGTTCTGGCTGCAACAGAACCGCACTGCACCTACCGAGAAAAGCCGGGCCAATGTTCTTGAATTCTGCCGCTGAACCCGACAAGCGAGCGCTGTTGCACGCCATCGTCGAGCGTCTGGCCGTCGACCTGGACATGATCCGGCGCGCCGCCCAGACCGCCTACGAAGCCGCTACTGCGGAAGAGAACATCGCCGAGAACAAATACGACACCCTTAGCCTGGAAGCCTCCTACCTGGCGACCGGACAAGCCCGGCGCATGGAAGAGATCCGTCAGGCGCGCTCGGCCTACCAACAGCTGAGCTTGCGCGATTACGACGCGCAACGCGGCATCCAGGTGAGCAACCTGGTATTGCTGGAGGATCAGGACGGGCGCCGGCAGTGGCTGTTTCTCGGGCCCGAGGCAGCGGGACTGAAGATTGGCGAAGGCGATGGGCTGGTGACGGTGATCACCCCGCGGTCGCCGTTGGGGCAGCAGTTGCTGGGCAAGTTCGAAGAGGATGAACTGAATCTGGTGGTGGGGAATGGGCGGCAGGCATTGGTCGTTATTTCCGTGAAATAGAGGCCCGGAAGAGCACCTTGAATTCGCCATCAGCCCAACGCATCGAACCGCCCCGCCAAGCCCTGCACCACAAACTGCTCCATCAGGAAATCCACGAACACCCGGGTCTTCCCCGGCAGCAACCTGTGCTGGGCGTAGTACAACGAAATATTGCCGTCATCCACGTACCAGTCCGGCAGCACCCGCCGCAGGCTGCCGCGCTGCAGATATGGCACGGCAAACGGCATGCTCACCAGTGCCACACCCAAGCCCTGCTCCGCCGCCGCGCAGGCCGCTTCGGAATCGCTCATGGTCATGCGCTGGCGCAGGTTCAACGGACTCTGCTCCTGCCAGCGACTGGTCAGCGGCCATGAGCGTACCCGTCCGGTCTGCGGCGAGCGGATCAGGATACCGTCGGCCCTGGCCAGATCCTCCGGCGTGCGTATTTCGCCGCAGCCCTCCAGGTAATCCGCCGACGCCACCAGGATCCGGTGTGCCGGCGCCAGCTTTCTCGCCACTACCCCGGGCGGCAGTTCGAAACCGCCGCCGATGGCCGCATCGAAACCCTGCGCAATCAGATCCACCTGACGATTATCGAAGTGCCAGTCCGGCGTGATCGCCGGATAGCGCCGCAGGAAATCGCCCAGCATCGGCAGGATATACAGGCGCCCGAACACCGTGCCCATGCTCACCTTCAAGGTCCCCGCCGGTTGCCCTTCAGCGCTTGCCAGGTTGGTTACGGCGTGCTGGATGGTCTGGAAGCTGTCACGCACCTCGGCAAGAAAACGCTGGCCGGCCTCGGTCAGGGCCAGGCTTCGGGTACTACGCTGGAACAACCGCACACCCAGGCGCGCTTCCAGCCCGGCGACGTTCTTGCCCACGGCCGCAGGCGTCAGGCTCAGGCGTCGCGCGGCTTCGGCAAAGCTGCCGACTTCGGCACTGCGGATAAAACACTCGATGCTGGTGAAGGTTTCCATCGGACATTCCATACCAAGGGTTTATTCAGACTATAGCGATTACCGGCTTATCGAGTGGTAATCACAGGCAGATACTCGGTTCCATTCACAAGGCATCCGGCCTTGTTCCTTCGGAGCATCAAGCATGTCGACCCAACACAACCTCAGCGGCAAAGTGGCATTGGTCCAGGGCGGCTCGCGCGGCATCGGCGCGGCCATCGTCAAACGCCTGGCCGAACAGGGTGCCGCAGTGGCCTTCACCTACGTCAGTTCACAGGACGTCGCCGAACAGCTGCAGAACGAGATCCGCCAGGGTGGCGGCAAGGCCCTGGCACTGAAAGCCGACAGCGCTGACGCCGCCGCCGTGCAGCAAGCGGTGGACCTGGCCGCCGGGCACTTCGGTCGACTCGATATCCTGGTCAACAATGCCGGAGTCCTGGCGCTTGGCGATGTCGCCGAGTTCAGCCTGGAGGATTTCGATCGCACGCTCGCGGTCAACGTGCGCAGCGTCTTCGTCGCTACCCAGGCCGCGCTTCGGCATATGGGCCAGGGCGGGCGGATCATCAATATCGGCAGCACCAATGCCGAGCGCATGCCGTTTTCCGGCGGCGCAACCTACGCGATGAGCAAATCGGCACTGGTCGGGCTGACCCGCGGCCTGGCACGCGACCTTGGCCCGCGTGGCATCACCATCAACAACGTGCAGCCCGGCCCGGTAGACACCGACATGAACCCGGCCGACAGCGAGTTCGCCGACACCCTGATAGGGCTGATGGCGATCGGGCGCTACGGTCATGTCGAGGAAATCGCCGGTTTCGTCGCCTACCTGGCGGGCCCGGAAGCGGCCTATATCACCGGCGCCAGCCTGACCATCGACGGCGGTTTCGCCGCCTGACAGTCACCGCGCCGCCAGATGCCGTTCCAGCAAGCGGATAAAGGCACTGGCGGCCGGGGTCGGGGTCTTCGACCAGATGGCATACACATGACGCACCGGCGCATCGCTGACCGGCAGTACCTTCACGCGCTGGAACCCGGCGGCCACCCGCTCTGCCACCAGCCCCAGGGCGAGGCCGCGCTGGACAAATTTCTCGATCAGGTTGGTGGTTCCCACCTCGAACTGCACCCGGTGACGCAGGCCGGCGGCGGTAAAGGCTTCGTCGGTCTGGCGCCGTGCACCGGTGCCGGCCTGGAAGTCCACCAGCGGTTGATCCTCCAGTTGCGCCAGTGACAAGCAACTGTGGATAACCAAGCGATGCTCCAGCGGCAGCACTGCCACCAGTTCCTCCCTGGCCAGCAGGCGATGCTCGACCCCGTCCAGCGATTCCCCCGGCCAGACACCGATGAAAGCCACGTCCAGGCGCCGCTCGCGGACATCGCCGATCATCAGCTCGCTCTTGCCCATCAGCCAGCGGATATCCACCTTCGGGTACTCACGGTGAAAGCCGGCCAGCAGATCGACCAGGTCCAGTTCGGTCAGCGAACTGATCTCGCCGATGGACAAGCGCCCGCGCACTTCTCCGGTAGCGGCGGCCACCTCGTCGGCAATCCGCCGCGCCGCATCCAGGGCGATGCGGGCATTAGGCACGAAGGCCTCGCCGGCCGGGGTCAGCCGAACCCGGCGCGAACTGCGCTCGAACAACCGGGTGCCGAGCTGTTCCTCCAGTTTGGCGATCTGATGGCTAAGCGCCGATTGCACCACGTGACAACGCTCGGCGGCGCCGGTGAAGCTGCCGGTTTCGGCAACGGCCAGGGCATATTCGATCTGCTTCAGATTCATTTATCCATCTGCTTTCGAGATTGATCCGATGACAACTATGCATTGGCGTCATGCTAGTGCATTTCCCATACTGACGGCTCTTGAAAGGAGGCACCCATGAGTTCCACACCCGTCCTGAGTCGCGCCCTGATCCTGCTGATGGCCACCGCCACCGGCCTGGCGGTGGCCAGCAACTATTACGCCCAGCCCTTGCTGCACAGCATTGCCGAACACTTTGGCCTGAGCACCGCCAGCGCCGGCTGCATCGTCATCGCCGCCCAGCTCAGCTATGGCGCCGGCCTGTTCCTCCTGGCGCCGCTGGGTGATTTGTTCGAGCAGCGCCGCCTGATCGTCAGCATGATCAGCATTGCCACCATCGGCCTGTTGATCAGCGCCTTTTCCCCAAGCCTGCCGTGGCTGCTGCTGGGCACCACGCTCACCGGCCTGTTCTCGGTGGTGGCCCAGGTGCTGGTGCCGATGGCCGCCGGACTCAGCGAGCCGAGCGAACGCGGCCGGGTCGTCGGCACCCTGATGGGCGGGCTGCTGCTGGGCATTCTTCTGGCCCGCACTGCCGCCGGCTTCATGGCCACCCTCGGTGACTGGCGCAGCATCTACATGCTCGCCGCCGCACTCATGGCCCTCAGCGCCATTGCCCTGTATCGCGCACTGCCGCAACGTCAGCAGCATGCCGGCCTGGCCTATCCGGCGCTGATCGGCTCGGTGTTCCGGCTGTTCGCCGAAGAGCCGGTGCTGCGGCTTCGCTCATTGCTCGGGGCAATTTCCTTCTGCCTGTTCGCCCTGTTCTGGACGCCCCTGGCGTTCCTGCTGAAGGCCGAGCCTTACCAGTATTCCGATGGCGTAATCGGACTGTTCGGCCTGGCCGGTGCCGCCGGCGCCCTGGCCGCCAACTGGGGCGGACGCCTGGCCGATAAAGGCAAGGGTGCGCAAGGCACGACCGTCGGTCTGCTGGTGCAGTTGCTGTCCTGGATACCCCTGGCTTTCGCCCCGACCTCGCTGGCGGCATTGCTGGCCGGTGTGCTGTTGCTCGACCTGGCCGTGCAATTGGTCCACGTCAGCAACCAGAACGCGGTAATCGCCCTGCGCCCTGAAGCGCGCAACCGTCTCAATGCCGGCTACATCACCTGCTATTTCATCGGTGGCGCCAGCGGTTCGCTGCTGGGTACCCAGTTGTTCCAGGCCTGGGGCTGGAACGGCACCGTTATCGCCGGGCTGGGGATCGGCGTCGTCGGCCTGCTGGTGTGGTGGCTGGGGGGCAACAAAGTGATGCAGGTCAGAACCGTCTGACGGATGTCCTACCCTCCGTCGCCTGGCGATTGACTTGGGGGTGTCCGGGGGGCTGAGTAAGCGCTGGTCAACAAGCCCTCTCAACCTGGATTACCCGCATGACAAGACTCACGGTTCAATCCGGCGATTTCTTGCAAGGTGAAGGCGAGTACCGCAATGGATCGCTCACACTCAAGACCGCCGCGAGCCCTTCACCGGGCGAAAAAATCGCGCTCTCACGCATCAAGGAAATGAAGGTCGCCAATCAGGAAACCAGCCGCAACCTGGGCAGCGCCCTTGGCTGGGGCTTCGCCGGTTGCCTGATGGCCGGCCCGCTGGGCCTGCTCGCCGGGCTCTGGCTGGGCAGCAAGGACGAGGAAATCACCTTCCTTGCCACCTTCAAGGATGGCCGCAAGCTACTGGCGGTGACCGATGGGAAGACCTGGTCGAAGCTGGACGGCAACTGGCGCCGCCGCACGCAGCCGCGGCAGCTATCGAACTCCTGAGCCCGGCATCCTGCCACACCGCTCATCCTCTGCAATGACATGGCAAATCGGGGCACCGCAACGCGGTTGCCCCTGCTAAGATTGCGCCCGCGCCAGCACGCCCTGGCGCAGTGCCATCCCCCTCGCCCGTGCCTTCCTCTCGCCGTACCGGGTCTTCAGCCACCGGCAACTCCGAACGACAACGGTGTGCCCGCTGTCGGCCCCCAAGGAGTTTTGCCGCATGTCCTTGCACCGCCCGTGCCTGCCGCTCAGCCTGCTCACCGCCGGCCTGGCCCTGAGCAACCCGTACGCCTTTGCCGAAGACAGTGTCGTCCTCGATCCGCTGAACGTATCCGACACCAGGGATGAGGGCTATCAGCCGCGTCAGGCCCAGGTGGCTGGATTCTCTTCCGCACCGCTGCTGGACACTCCGGCCTCGGTCTCGGTGTTCACCGAACAAATGCTGCAGGACCGCCAGGTGCGCCTGCTCAGCGAGGTGCTGCAAAGCGATGCCTCGGTGGGCGAGTCCTACGCGCCGATCGGCTACTACGAAAACTTCAATGTGCGCGGCTTCAGCCTCGACGCCGCGCACAGCTACAAGATCAACGGCCAGACCATCACCGGCGAACAGAACGTGGCGCTGGAGAACAAGCAGCAGGTGGAATTGCTCAAGGGCCTGTCCGGGCTGCAAAGCGGCGTGTCGGAACCTGGCGGGCTCATCAACTACGTGACCAAGCGCCCGGAAGACGTGCGTTCGCTGACCTTGTCCAGCAACGAGCAGGGCGAGCGCTATATCGCCACCGACCTCGGCGGCTGGTTCGGCAGCGAACGCCAGTTCGGCCTGCGCGCCAACCTGGCGCACGAGGATATCCGCAGCTATGTGGACCATGCCGACGGCCAGCGGGACTTCGCCTCCCTGGCGTTCGACTGGCAGATGAGTCCGAACGCGCTGCTGCAACTGGACGTCGAGTACCAGACCCGCGAGCAATATTCGGTGCCGGGCTATCAGTTGCTGGGCGGCACCAGCCTGCCGCATGGTATCGACCCGAAGGACCGCCTGGCCTGGCAGGACTGGGCGCACCAGGTGAAGAGCGATTCGCTGAACCTCGGCGGACGTTTCGAATACCGCTTCAATGATGCCTGGACCGGGACATTGAGTGCATCGCGCAGCCGGGTGGTAATCGATGACTACAGCTCGTTTGCCTGGGGTTGCTACGGTGCGGCCAGTTGTCCCGGCCTGGGCAACACCTTCAGTCCCGACGGCGACTACGACATCTACGACTACCGCAGCCCGGACGACACCCGCCGCACCGACGAAGCCCAGGCCACCCTTGTCGGCCGCTTCGATGCCCTCAGCGTGAATCATGAACTGACATTGGGCACCAGTGCACAACGGCGCACCGTCGATCAGCGTCCGACCTTCAACGAGTGGGTGGGCACAGCCAACATCTATCAGGCAACCCCGGCCTTCGATCCGGCACCAGGCAGCCCAGGCCATACCGAACGACGCCTGGACAGCCGCCAGTACGGTGTGTTTTTCAGTGATCACATCAGTTTCAACGAACAATGGCAGACAGTGATCGGCGCCCGCGAAGTTCGCCTGGACGAAGAAGCCTTCGCTGAAGACGGTGTCTCGAACCGGCACACGCGCCAGTATGAGTTGTTGCCCAACGCAGCGCTGATCTACAAGCCGCGTCCGGACCTGTCCCTCTACACCAGCTACAGCAAGGGCCTGTCGTCCGGCGGCACCTCACCGTGGTTCGCCTCCAATGGCGGGGACATCCTCGCCCCGACCACCTCCCACCAGATCGAGCTGGGAATCAAGCGTGACTGGCAGCGCATGAGCTTCAGCGCGGCGCTCTTCCAGTTGCGCCAGGCCTACCAGTATGCCCGGCCCGACGGCGCCGGGAATTTCACCTACGTGCAACAGGGTCAGCAGAAGAATATCGGCCTGGAACTGGGCGCCAGCGGCTGGGCGACCTCGGACCTGCAGATCAATGCCAGTATCGCTGCCACCCGCGCGCGGGTCGAAGACAGCGGCACCGACGCCTACGACGATCACCAGGCCCTGAACGTACCGCGCCTGCGCGCGGCCTTGCAGGCCGACTACAGCATTCCCGGCGTACCCGGCCTGGCCCTGCTCGGCGGCATGCGCTACAGCGCCAGCAAGTACGCCAACCACGAGGGAACCGTGGAAGCCGGTGGCTATACCGTATTCGACCTGGGCAGCCGCTACAGCACGAAGATCGCCGGGTATGACACGGCGCTGCGCCTGACTGTGGATAACGTGTTCGACAAGCGCTACTGGCGGGATGTGGGGGATTACCTGGGGGACAACTATCTGTTCCAGGGGGCGCCGCGGACGGCGCGGGTTTCGGCTTCGGTCAGTTTCTGAGACCTGCGGGGCTCTTTCGGGCCCTATCGCTGGCAAGCCAGCTCCCCCAGGTTTCGCATAACCTGTGGGAGCTGGGGGAGAACAACATAAACCCCCGGAATGCAAAAAGCCCCCGGAAACTCACGTTTCCAGGGGCTTTTCGGTACATCGAAAGTGGCGGTGAAGAAGGGATTCGAACCCTTGATACAGTTTCCTGTATACACACTTTCCAGGCGTGCTCCTTCAACCGCTCGGACACTTCACCGGATCTCTTCAAGCAGTTCAGCCTGTCGAGGCGCGCTAATTTAGTCGAAACCTTTTCACTTGGCAAAGGTTTTTTTCAGAATTTTCAGATATTTATGCCAGAGCCTGGAAAACGGTAGGTGAAATGGCAATTTGGCCAATCCCTGCCCTGCTTTGTCCGGCCTTTCAGGCGATTTCCCGCCGGACGGGCCCGGGAGCGCGAACGGTGACCGCATGGTCAGTCATCGTGCTTTACCTGACCGCAGTGGCTGGGTAACGTCTTGCCACTTTCCCGCCACTTCTCCTTGCAAGGAATTCCGTCATGAGTGAGCTGATCAACTACCACCTCGACGATGGCATCGCGACCCTCACCTTGAACAACGGCAAGGTCAATGCCATCTCGCCCGACGTGATCGCCGCCTTCAATAGCGCGCTGGACCGCGCCAAGGAAGACCGCGCCGTGGTCATCGTCACCGGCCAGCCCGGGATCCTGTCCGGGGGCTACGACCTGAAAGTGATGACCTCCAGCCCGCAAGCGGCGATGGCACTGGTCACCGCCGGGTCGACCTTGGCCCGGCGCCTGCTGTCCCACCCCTACCCGATCATCGTCGCCTGCCCCGGGCATGCCGTGGCCAAGGGTGCCTTCCTGCTGCTTTCGGCCGACTACCGCATCGGCGTCGAGGGCCCGTTCAGCATCGGCCTGAATGAAGTGCAGATCGGCATGACCATGCACCACGCAGGCATCGAGCTGGCCCGTGACCGCCTGGGCAAGGCGGCTTTCCATCGCTCGGTGATCAACGGCGAGATGTTCGACCCGGCCGGCGCCGTCGAGGCGGGCTTCCTCGACAAGGTGGTGCCCGCCGAGCAACTGGCCGAAACCGCCTTGGCCGCCGCCCGCCAGTTGAAGAAGATCAACATGAACGCGCACAAGAACACCAAGCTGAAAGTGCGCAAGGCCCTGCTGGAAATCCTCGACGACGCAATCATTCGCGACCAGGAACACTTCGCCTGAATTCAAGGCCGGACACCTCCTGTCCGGCCTTTCCCGCCACGCTGCCGAACAGTCCGTTTGCCGCCACCGGAGTACACCCGTACACTGCCTCGCGTTTTGTCGAGTGAGTCGTACGATGTTCTTTCTTCCTCGCATGCTCCTGCTGGGTATCCATTTCATCCTGGTGGGCCTGATCGGCCTGGTCATTGGCCTGTGCCGCCCATTCAACCCGGACAATAGCCGTCTCTATGCGCGCCTGTACGCCTGGCCGGCGAGCTGGCTGCTGCGCCTGGAGATCAAGGCCGAGGTGGGACCGCTGTTCGACCAGCCCCCCGGGTGCGTGATCGTTGCCAACCACCAGTCCAATTTCGACCTGTTCGTTCTCGGCCATGTGGTGCCGCCGCGCACCGTCTGCATCGGCAAGAAGAGCCTCGGCTGGATTCCGCTGTTCGGCCAGTTGTTCTGGCTGGGCGGCAACGTGCTGGTTGACCGCAGCAATGCCTACCAGGCGCGCCGTGCCCTGCAAACCACCAGCCGCACCCTGCAAAAAGATACGTCGATCTGGATCTTCCCCGAAGGCACGCGCAATCCCGGCGAGGTGTTGAAGCCGTTCAAGAAAGGCGCGTTCCATATGGCCATCGATGCCGGGGTGCCGATCGTACCGGTGTGCGCCAGCCGCTATGCACGACGCCTGAACCTCAACGGCTGGCGCAAGACCCGGGTGGAAATCCGCTCGCTGCCGCCGATTTCGACCACCGGCATGACCCAGCAGGACATCCCGGCACTGATGGAGCAATGCCGGGCCCAGATGCAGGCGTGCATCGACCTGATGGAGCACGAGCATCGGCACGGCTGAGCAGTTGCCGTTTCGTCGCGGTCAGACCAAGCTGTCTGACACGTTAAACGAAGGATTCGCACAACCATGGGTCGAGTCGTAGCAGCAGCGGTTTACAGTGCCGGGCGCAAGGTCACCAATATCAGCATCGACGAAGGTGCCGAATGGGCGCGCAAGCCGGGGCACTTCGTGTGGATCGGCCTGGAGGAGCCCAACGCCCAGGAACTGGCCAACCTGCAATGCCAGTTCAACCTGCACGAGCTCGCAATCGAGGACGCCCTGGAAAAACATAGCCGGCCGAAACTGGAAACCTTCGGCGACGCGCTGTTCATCGTCACCTATTCGCCAGTGCGCCAGGACGGCAAGCTGGAGTTCATCGAAACCCACATCTTCGCCGGCAACGGCTACATCATCACCTGCCGCAACGGCCATTCGAAGTCCTACGCCCTGGTGCGCCAGCGCTGCGAAGCGCGACCGCTGCTGCTGGAACATGGCGAGGACTTTGTGCTCTATGCGCTGCTGGACTTCGTCACCGAGAACTACCAACCTGTCAGCGAAGCCATCCATGGCGAGATCGAGGAACTGGAGCGCAACGTGCTTTGCGCTTCATTGGTGGAAGAGGACATTCGCCGCCTCCACGGCCTGCGCCGCGACATCCTGCGTCTGCGCCGCTACGTGGCGCCCATGGTGGAAATCAGCGAGGAACTGCAGCGCCTGGCCTTCCCCTTCATCGACAAGAACATGCGCCCGTATTTTCGCGATGTGCAGATTCACGTCACCCGGCAGATGGAGGACCTGGCAGGCATTCGTGACCTGGCCAGCCAGACCATCGAGATCGGCATGTTGCTGGAGTCGTCACGCCAGAGCATCGTGCAGCGCAAGTTCGCCGCCTGGGCGGCGATCCTCGCGTTCCCCACGGCCATCGCGGGGATCTACGGCATGAACTTCCAGAACATGCCGGAGTTGAGCTGGCACTACGGCTATTTCGCCGTCCTGGGAGGAATCGCGCTGGGCTGCACCGCGCTGTACAGCAGCTTCAAGCGTTCTGGCTGGCTTTAGGCTGGGCGACGAAGCGCATCATCCACTCGGCGACGGTCTGGCCCTGGTGCTCGATACCCAGGCTGTCGATGCCTTTGCGGTAGACCTCGGCGCCCAGGTGCTCCTGGCGCAGGTCGAGCAATGCCCGGGAATAGTCGTGGATGAATTCCGGATGGCCCTGGAAGCACAGCACCTGGTCGCCGATGTGATACGCGGCATAGGGGCAGAAATCGCTGGAGGCGATCACCGTGGCGTTCTCCGGTAGCGCGGTGACCTGGTCCTGGTGGCTGATGAGCAGGGTCAGTTCTTCCACCTGCGGGCTCATCCATGGCGCACGCGCCGCCATCACGTAGCGGTGGGTGCCGACGCCCCAGCCCTGGGTGGCGCGTTCGGTCTTGCCGCCGAGCAGCAGCGCCAGCAATTGATGGCCAAAGCAAACGCCGAGCAGCTTGTCACCATGCTTGTAGCGATCCAGCAGGAATTCCTTGAGCTTGCCAATCCACGGATCGTCGCCGAACGAATCGGCCTTGCTGCCCGTCACCAGATAGGCATCGAAGACTTCATCCTCCGGGGGATAATGGCCGTTCATCACGTTATAGACGCTGAACTCGGCGGCGATCGGCTGGCGGGTAAACAGTTGCTCGAACATCCGTCCGTAGCCCTGGTATTGCTCGACCAGCTCGGGTCGCAGGACGTCGGTTTCCAGGATGCAGATGCGTAGCGACATAGACTTGGCCCTGAACGACAGTGGTGAAAAAACACGGATGCAGCCTGCCGCGATTATTGGTATCAAGCAAGTATTCCCTCGGACGAACGGTCATTTCCTTGCGAGTCGTACGTGTAAGCGGCGCATGTGTCTAGTCAGGCGCATCGTACGCAGATGGCAAAAGGCCTCATAAGCGAACGGTCTTTCGCTACCAAAGTACAGACGAAAGCGTTCTAAATCGGCGGTAACGTTGCAGCATCCCAGGTTGTATACCCATTGATAGCAGGTCCGAAACGAGAGCCCGCAGAGGCTTCCACCGGACCGGAGACAGGGACGCCATCCGGCTTGCAGGAATAACAACAAAAAGGCAGACAGCCATGTTCAAACAACACAAGGTACGTCAGGCAGGACTCATTCTGTTCGCCACCACACTGCTGCTGATCCTGCCCAACCTGACACGCCTGTTCGGTTGAGCGATCGTCATTCGGTGTCATCCAGGCTCTGGTGTATGCTGCCGGCCTCACTGGTCGGAGATTGGTCCATGCGTCTTTGCCTCATCTTCCTGCTTGCCCTGGCGAGCCTGCCACTGCATGCCGCGCAACTGAAGCTGGAACTGGGCACCACCAGCAAGCAGTGGGACAGCGACGCCCTGCTCAAGCATCCGCAGGCTCGGGATATTCGCATCGATGAGGATGTTTCCTACAAGAAGGCCATGAACTACCGCGCCGTGCCCCTCGCCGCGCTGCTGGAGGGCATCAAGCCCGATGACCACCTGCAGGCCGTGGCCCTCGACGGTTTCGCAGCGGAAATGCCCGCAGCGCCATTGCTCGAAAACGGCCCGGCACAAGCCTGGATCGCGGTGGAAGACCCTGCAAGACCATGGCCAGCGCTGGGCCAGGACAAGCCGGGCGCCGGCCCTTTCTACCTGGTCTGGACTAATCCCAAGGCCGGCAATATCAGCCCTGAACAATGGCCTTATCAGATCGCCACTATCCGCCGCCTCGAGCCGGTCGCCGTGCGCTTTCCCGCCATGCTTCCGGCCAGCGACGCCAGCGCCACGGTGAACCGGGGCTTTGCCCTGTTCCAGAAGAACTGTCTGGCCTGTCATCGCCTCAACGGCGCCGGTGACGCCCAGTTCGGCCCTGACCTGAACCGCCCCTACAACCCCACCGAATATTTCCGCCCCGAATTCCTCCGGCGTTATATCCGCAATCCGCAAAGCTTGCGCCAATGGCCGCAGGCGCGCATGCCGGAGTTCACCGTCGAAGCCCTGCCCGACGCCGATCTCGACGCCCTGCTCGCTTATCTTTCGCACATGGCCAAGCGCAAATCCTGACCCCTACTGGTTGAACCCCGAGGTCACCAGCACATTGGCGTGCATCTGCTCATAACCGCCACCCCGACGCATGCCGCGCACCGGACAGGCATCCAGGTAATCCAGGCCTACCGCCAGCTTCAGGTGCCGCTCCGGCACGGCGAGCTGGTTGGTGACATCGAAGCTGTACCAGGCGTCGTCCAGCCAGGCCTCGGCCCAGGCGTGGCTGGCCATGTGCTGGTTGTCATTGTCGAACAGATAACCCGAGACGTAGCGCGCCGGCACCTGCAGGCTGCGGGCACAGGCGATGAAGGTGTGGGCGTGGTCCTGGCAGACTCCGGCTGCGCCGGCGAAGGCCTGGGCGGCGCTGGTGTCCACGGCGGTGGCACCGGGCCGGTAGGCGATATGGTCGTGCAATGCCCCCATCAGGCCGATCAAGGCACCGCGATCCCGGTATTCGCCACAATGCCGGACAGCGAAGGCGCGCAAGGCTTCGTCGGCCTCGGTCAGGCGCGTCGAGCGCAGGAATGGCAGGGGTGAATGGCTGTCCTGCTCGGCTTCCAGGTCGGGGTCGATCTCGACCTCGCCCCGCGCCGCGATCAGCAGGTCGGCATGGGGTTCTTCCAGGCTGAGCACGTGCAGGATATTGCCGAACGGATCGCGTCGTGCCTGCACGGGGCGCGGCAGGTCCAGCTGCCATTGCAGCACGCGCTGGCGCTGGTTGTCCGACGGGGTCAGGCGCAGGTACTGGATACTCGTACGCACCTGGTCTTCATAGTGATACGCGGTTTCGTGGCTGATTGTCAGTTTCATACGACCTCCAGGTAGGCGCTGTGAATGGCGTTGCCCAATTCGCGCACCAGCGGGATGTAATGGTTCAACCAGGGATGCAGGCCCTGGGAAAGGACTTCATCGATCCCGGTATAGCGCAGCCGGGCATCCACCTCCGCTGCAAGGCGCTGGGCCGGGCGGCCGTTGGTACCGTGCAGGCTGGCGAGGATCTGGTCGATTTCTTCGGTACAGGCCCGCAGCGAACGCGGCACATCGGCGCGCAGCAGCAGGAGTTCGGCCACATGGCGTGCCGTGGGCGCATCGCGGTAGATCTCGGTATAGGCCTCGAACGAGGACAGCGCGCGGAGCAAGGCGCTCCACTGGTAATAACCACGGGCGGAGCTGTCGCTGACGGCCTCGGCCGCCTCGCCAAACATCTCGTAGCGGGCATCGAGCAGGCGCAGGGTGTTGTCGGCACGCTCGATGAAGGTCCCGAGGCGGATGAAGCGGAAGGCATCGTTGCGCATGATGGTGCCGTAGGTGGCACCCCGGAACAGGTGCGAGCGCTCCTTGATCCATTCGCAGAAGCGGCTCATACCGTAGCGCCCCAGGCCCTGCTCGGCGATACCACGGATCTCCAGCCAGGTGGCGTTGATGTTCTCCCACATGTCGGCGGTGATCTTGCCGCGTACCGCATGGGCGCAGGCCCGCGCGGCGCCAAGGCAGCTATAGATGCTCGCCGGGTTTTCCGGGTCGAGGGCGAAGAAATGCAACAGGCGCTCGGCGTGGAGCTGGCCGTGGCGCTCCAGGTAATCGTCCAGGGTGCCGGTGATGCGCAGGGCCAGGGTCATTTCATCGAGGCCGTCGCCGCGCCCGTCCTGGGGCATCAGCGACAGCGAATAACTGACATCGAGCATGCGCGCGAGGTTTTCCGCGCGCTCCAGGTAGCGCGACATCCAGTACAGGTCGGAAGCGGTTCTGCTGAGCATGGTTCAGTCCTCCACCACCCAGGTGTCCTTGGTACCGCCGCCCTGGGACGAGTTCACCACCAGCGAGCCTTCGCGCAGGGCGACGCGGGTCAGGCCGCCCGGGACCACGCGGGTCTCGCGGCCGGACAGGACGAACGGCCGCAGGTCGATATGCCGCGGCGCGATGCCGTTCTCGACGAAGGTGGGACAGGTCGACAGCGACAGGGTCGGCTGGGCGATGTAGGCCGCCGGGCGGGCCTTGATGCGCTCGGCGAAGGCGGCGATCTCGGCCTGGGTCGAAGCCGGCCCGACCAGCATGCCGTAGCCGCCGGATCCCTGGGTTTCCTTGACCACCAGCTCCGGCAGGTTGGCCAGCACATGGGACAGTTCGGCGGGGTTGCGGCATTGCCAGGTGGGGACGTTCTTCAGGATCGGCTCCTCGTCGAGGTAGAAACGGATCATCTCGGTGACATAGGGATAGACCGACTTGTCATCGGCTACCCCGGTGCCGATGGCATTGGCCAGCACCACGTTGCCGCAGCGATAGGCCGACAGCAGGCCGGGCACGCCGAGCATGGACTCGGGGTTGAAGGCCAGGGGGTCAAGATAGGCGTCGTCGAGGCGTCGGTAGATCACGTCCACCGGCTTCGGACCACCCGTGGTGCGCATGAATACCCGCTCGTCACGGACGAACAGGTCGGCCCCTTCCACCAGTTCCACGCCCATTTCCCGTGCCAGGAATGCATGCTCGAAGAAGGCACTGTTGAAGCGCCCCGGCGTCAGCACCACGACGCTGGGGTTATCCAGCGGGCTGGAACTCTTCAGGGTTTCCAGCAGCAGGTTGGGGTAATGATCGATGGGCGCGATGCGCTGGACGGCGAACAGTTCGGGGAACAACCGCATCATCATCTTGCGGTCCTCGAGCATGTAGCTCACCCCGCTGGGGGTACGCAGGTTGTCTTCGAGGACGTAATAGGTGCCGTCGCCATCGCGCACCAGGTCGACCCCGGAAATATGCGCGTAGAGGTCGCGGTGCAGGCTCAGGCCCTGCATCGCCAGTTGGTACTGGTCGTTGGCCAGGACCTGCTCGGCGGGGATGATCCCGGCACGCAGGATGCGCTGCTCGTGGTACAGGTCGGCGAGGAACATGTTCAGCGCCTTGACCCGCTGGATACAGCCGCGCTCCACCACTCGCCATTCGCTGGCGGGAATGGCCCGGGGAATGGTGTCGAAGGGGATCAGGCGCTCGGTGCCCTGCTCGTCGCCGTAAAGCGTGAAGGTGATACCGGCGCGGTGGAACAGCAGGTCAGCCTCGCGGCGCCGTTGTGCCAGCAGTTCCGGGGGAGTCTCCCCCAGCCAGCGGGCGAATTCCCGATAATGCGGACGGAGCTGACCGTCGGCGGCGTACATCTCATCATAGAAACTGCGAATCATGCCGAACTCCTTGTCACCCGTGCCCAAGGAATATCGCAAAGCCCGTGCCAGCAACAATAAGGCTTGTGAATCAAACAGTTGCAAAGATTCAGAAAAGAAGCCGCACCAGACTTGTGCAGCTATCGCTACGCCTATGGGGCGCACGCTTCATTGCGAAGCGCGGGTGAATCCGGGGCCGCGCCAGGCGCCGCCCCGGAACGGGTTTCAGGTCAGCACACGCTCCTGCTTGACGCCCCAGCCTTGGGCCTCACCACCCAAGGGCCGGATCACTGCTTCGAAATCATGCTCGAATTCGCCGATCCCGCCATGGGTGGCGTACATGATCTTTTGCAATTCCAGTTGCCAACCTTCGTCGCTCTCGTGCACCGAGGCACACAGCGACTCGCCACGAAACTTGCCTGCAGCCCTGCGCGCCCGTTCCTCGTCCGGGAATACCGCGTAAAACTCGATGGGATGGATTTGAGTGAAATCGAAGCCGCCTTCTTTCATGCGGCGCAGCACGATGCTGCTGATGTCTTCGTACAGGTTGCTCATTGAATCGTCCTCCTCAATCACGATGGATAGACTTTCGGCGCGTTCACGCCACCCCGTTTACCTTGCGGCCGGGGTCTCGAGCGGATGTAACGACGGCAATGGCCGGCGCGGAAAACGACGGCCATGTGTTCAGCGTAGCGTCAGGCTGGGCACATCGCCAGCCTGACGCTCAGGGCATTTCAGTGATGCCGGTGATGACCACTCCGCTCTGCTCCTTCAGCCACTTGGCGGTGGGGCTTTCAGCGCGGTCCTGGAAATCGTTGAGGTCGAGCTCGTCCATGATCGGGAACAGGTGGCCCCTTACCTGCCGCGCAGCGTCTTCGATGCTCGGGCGGTTTTCGCAAGCGAACAGCAACGCGGTGCGCTCGCCCTTCTGGTCCACGAAAGTGATTTCCCACTCTTTCATCTGGCGTTGTCCTCGAATGGAAGTACGGCCTACCTTCCGTTGACCTTGGCCAGGGGGTGTTGTTCCGGTTTTTTCATCCAGCCGGCAGCTAAAAAAAGACCCCGGCAATGCCGGGGTCCTGGGATCTCAGCGACGACTGCGCCGAATCAATCCGGAATGCCGTGAACCACACCGGCCGTGTTATCCAGCAGGCTCTTGGTCGCGATCTGGATGAAGGCTTCGAGCTTCTGCGCCATCACCGCCTTGTCGGCATCGTCGATCCGCTCGGCGCTGAACTCGCGACCGAGCTTGTAGCGCCACATCATCGGCGCTGAATCCTTGGACTCCATCAGGATGCGGTCCCCCTGGATCAGGAACACGTTCTGTTCGCTACCGGACGGCTTGACCATGCCGATGCCCTGGTCACCCTCCGGCAGGTTGAGCAGGTCGCGGCCCCAGCATTGATGGCGGGTCTCGCCGCCGAGGCGCCCCATGATGGTCGGCACGATATCGATCTGGGTACCTACGGTGTGGTTGCGCTTTCCGAACTTCTCCTGGATGCCCGGCGCGATCATCAGCATCGGCACGTTGAAGCGGCCCAGGTCCATTTCGGTGACCTGCTGGCTGTTGCCGAAGCCATGATCGCCGACGATGACGAACAGTGTCTCCTTGAAGTACGGTTCCTTGCGCGCCTTCTCGAAGAACTGGCCCAAGGCCCAGTCGGAATAACGCATGGCGGTCAGATGCTCGTTCAGGCGCCCCTGGTCGGTCACGGGTTCGACCGGCAGGTTCTTCGGCAGCGCATATGGCGTGTGGTTGGAGAGCGTCTGCAGCAGCGCATAGAACGGTTTCTTGCCGTAGTTGTGCGCCAGCTCCTGGGCGCCGCGGTCGAACATGTCCTGGTCGGACACACCCCACGTCGGGTCGGAGAAGACCGGATTGACGAAGTCGTTGCGGCCGATGAAGGTGGTCATGCCCTGGTTGCCGAAGAAACCGGACTGGTTGTCCCAGGCGAAATCACCGTTGTACACGTACACGTCGTCGTAGTCGCGGGCGCTGAGCAGCGCCGGCAGGCCGGAGAGCTTGTGGCCGCCTTCCGGGGTCTGCATCAGGTATTCGAAGCCCGGCAGGTTGGGGAAGCAGGCCATGGTCGCGAACATGCCCTGGTGGGTATGGGTACCGTTGGAGAAGAAGCGGTCGAACAGCAGGCCTTCCTCGGCCAGCTTGTCGAAGTACGGGGTGATGTTGCCTTGTGCACCCAGGGCACCGACGGAGTGACCGGCGAAACTTTCCATCAGGATCACCACCACATTCTTGATCGGCAGGGTGTTCTCGACCGGCGGGGTGAAGTCACGGCGGATTGCCGCGCTGTCGGCATCGACCAGCTTGTCGTTCGGGGTCAGCAGCATCTCGCGCACGGTCTGCTGGGCAACCTGCGGATCGAGGGTGGCTTTCCAGATGTTGTCGCGGTCTTCGGAGAAACGGCTCTTGGCCGCATCGATCAGGGTCAGCGTGCCGTTAAGGCCCAGTTGGTTGACGAAGTTGGAATCGGTAGTGAAGGCATCGCCCCAGCGCATCGGCGGCCCCTGGCGCAGGGTGCCACGAGCGGCAACCACGGCCACCAGCAGGATCATGAAGAACACCACGCCGCGCACATACCACGGCGCAACGCTGCGCACGCCGGCAAGGTTGCTCTGGTACTGGCCGCGAGGCCGGGTCAGGCGGTCGATGGCCTTGAACGCCAGGCTCATGACCAGCGTGCCGGCGACCCAGGCCAACAGGTAGCGAACCACCGGGAACCCGTACCAGATCATGCTGGAAACGGTCTTCGGGTCTTCCTTGATGTACTGGAATACCAGGCCGTTCAGGCGCTGGTGGAACTCGCGATAGAAGTCCATCTCCACCAGGCCAAGGAACAGCGTGGCGCTGCCGGCGATGGTCAGCCACAGGCGGAACAGCCCGCGAGCCGCCATGGCCCGGGCGCTGAGGATTGCCAGCAGCAACGGAATGCTCAGGTACACCACCACCCGCAGGTCGAAGCGCAGGCCGTTGAAGAAGCCTTCGGCAATCGTCGAATAGGGTGTGTCGCCGATCATGTCGCGGTTATAGACCAGCAGCGCGAAGCGCACGGCGCTGAGCATCAGCATGATCACCAGGCCGCACAGGAAGGTATAGAGCAGGTGTGATTTGACCGTCGGTTGCAGGCGCGAGGCGTCCGTTTTAGCCATGAAATGGAAGGTCCCTGGAATTCTGGTTATAGAAAGCACATCGACGCCAGGCGGCGCCGCTCCGAGAGGATTTCCGGATGGCCAGCCACTGGACGGATGGGTAAAAGGCGCGCGCGATTGTCCGCAATCGATTGTGAAAATTTCGTTGAGGCAACGCGAAGCGCGGATCAGGCTAGCCGGGTTGCCCGGCCAACACAAATCCGCGTGCAAAACCTGGACGTTGCGCTAGCGTGATGTTTTCACGCTAGATGCGAACGTCGCCGCGCGGCCCGGCGATGGCCCAGATGATCAGGCCGAGCACGGGCAGGAGGATGATCAGCAGGATCCACAGGACCTTGGCTCCGCCACCGGCGCTGCTCTTGACCACATTAAGGATCGCCCAGATGTCGAGGGCGAGAATGACCAGGCCGGCAAGGCCATTGAACGTCGAACCCATGTTGAAACTCCCAATTCAAGCTGTAGCAAAGAATAGCTGGCTATCGGCCTTATAGACGCGCTTGTTTCGTCGGCGTTCCGAGGCCTTGGTTACACTCGCTTGCAATTGTTTTGGAGATTCCTGCATGCCCCCTTCCCATGCCTCATCCACCCCCGCTTCGCTCCCTGGTGCCTGGCTGCAGCAGGCACAGGCATCGCCGTGGCTCAGCGCCGGCCTGGGCCTGAGCCTGCTGGCGGTGTTGTGGCTGATGGGGGCCAGTGCGTGGAACGCCATCCACGGCGATCATCAGGAAAACCTGCACATGGCGATGCTCGGCGGCCTCGCCGGTTTTTCCGCCACCGCCCTGGGCGCAGTGCTGGCGGTGATCCTGCGTGAGGTCAGCTCGCGTACCCAGGATGTGATGCTCGGCTTTGCCGCCGGGATGATGCTCGCCGCCAGTTCCTTCTCGCTGATTCTGCCGGGGCTCGATGCCGCCCGCGAGATCACCGGAAACGGCCCGCTCGCAGCGCTGACGGTCGTGCTGGGCATGGGCCTGGGCGTGCTGCTGATGCTTGGCCTCGACCGCTTCACGCCCCATGAACACGAGAGCACCGGCCCCTGCGGGCCGCAATCGGAACGCATCAACCGGGTCTGGCTGTTTGTCCTGGCGATCACCCTGCACAACCTGCCGGAAGGCATGGCCATTGGCGTGAGCTTCACCAATGGCGATCTCAATGTCGGCCTGCCGCTGACCAGCGCCATCGCCATACAGGACATTCCCGAAGGCCTGGCGGTGGCCCTGGCCTTGCGCGCCACCGGCCTGTCGAGCCTGAAAGCCGCCCTGGTGGCGATCGGTTCCGGGGTGATGGAGCCCATTGGCGCAGTGATCGGCCTGGGCATTTCCAGCGGCTTCGCCCTCGCCTATCCGGTCAGCATGGGCCTGGCGGCGGGTGCGATGATTTTCGTGGTGTCCCACGAAGTGATCCCGGAAACCCACCGCAATGGCCACCAGACCTCGGCAACCCTCGGCCTGATGGGTGGCTTCGCGGTGATGATGTTCCTCGATACGGCTCTCGGCTAGCGGGCTGCCATCAGACGTGCACCGCGACCCTCAGCGCTTCCAGGGCCGGCGCGGCGGCAATGTTCAGCTCGGCGCAGAGCTCCAGCACCCGCGGCAGGTCATCGCCGCAGACCAGGACCATCTGCAGTTCATCGTCGAGCAACTGGCTGAAGTTGACCAGCACGTAGCCACCGGCTTCCTTGTTCATGCTGCCCATCTGCACCTGGATGCGATTGAGGGCAGTCAGCGCCTCGACCTTGGCCAGTTGCCTGGGCTTGAAATTGAACGGCACGCTCTTGTCGAAGGACGCGACGATGGCGGCGAACAGGTCTTCGTAGGTGTCGGCCTGGAACAGCACGGTATCGGGCAGGCTGCCGACCACTACCCATTCGCCCAGGGGAATGGGGAAGGTGTCGTCGTAGTTGATATCCGGGTTGGCAGCGAGGAAACCTTCCGGATCGGCATAGGCCTGGGCCGCTTCTTCGGCGATGCGCTGGATATCCTGTTCGGACATGCAGCCGGAGCTGATCTTGCCGATCAGTTCGGCCAGTTGGTTTTTCATGGGACGTTCCCGGATGCTGGAAAAAAGGCGGCAAGGATAGCCGCCACCGGGTCAGTCGGCCAGCGCTCGCAGCCGCGCGGCGGTTTCCGTGGCGCCCATGGTCAGCGCCGAGGCCAGGGCATCGGCGCCACGGGCATCGCGACGGGTGGGGTCGGCGCCCTGTTCGAGCAGGTAATCGACGATGGCAAGCCGATTGAACATCGCGGCCATCATCAATGCGGTACGCCCGTCGCCTGCGGCAGCATCGGCGTCGCCGCCATGTTCCACCAGCAGACGAACCATCTCCAGATTGCCCTTGAACGCCGCCCCCGCGACCGGCAGCTGGCCGTTGTCGTTAGCCAGCAACGGATCGGCGCCATGCTCCAGCAGCACCCGAACAGCATCGAGATGGCCGTGGTAACTGGCGAGCATCAGCAGGGTATCGCCCTTGTGGTTGCGCAGATTGGGCGGCAGGCCTTTTTCCAGCAAGCGCCGAAGCATGCCGGCATCACCCTGGCGAGCACGCTCGAAAACCTCTTCGGCAAAAGCCTGCTGCTCATCGGCACTCATGCTGACGGGTTGCTGGTCGGACATTAGGAACCTCCTGGACAGTAAAAAGCCAAATTGTTTGTCAGGGATTGATCCGTAAAGCCCGGGAATAATTCCATCCAGTCAGTGGGAAAGCCGATCTTGCAAATTGCACTGTGCAAATTGCACGACCTTGCACGATGCACGAGGCAGTTTATCGCCATCATTCACAACACATTGATTTAAAAGAATTTTTTATTGAATCAAAGCTGGCACGCAGGCTGCACCTATCACTCCATGTCTGCCACCCACAGCCAGGAGCTGATATGGACCTCATTCAGGAAAAATTCGCCTCGGTATTCTCCGCCTACCAAGTCACCACCCAGGCCCGCCCTGACGGCGGCATCCTGCTGACCTTGCGCGCTGCGGACGGCAAGCAGACCAAGCGTTGCCTGTCCTACGCCCAACTGCACAACGCCGAGCAACTGTCATGGGCGATCAGCGCGATTCGCCGTGACCTGGCCGAACAGGCCAGTGAACTGCCAGTGATTTCGATGCTGCAAAGCCAGCAACGCTTTGCCTTGCCGACCTACCGCTAAAGAACAAGCAACACGGAAACTTGTGGGAGCGGGTTCACCCGCGATTGCGTCGGTGAAGCCACTAACGCGATCGCGGGTGAACCCGCTCCCACAAAGTCCCTGCCAAATGCTTTAGAACGTGTCATCCAAGCCTGGATAGTCGAGGGAACCCTTGTCTCCGGTCATCCGAGCCCTCTCCCCTTCCTTGCTCAAGAACCGCACCAGCACCAGGTTCGGCAGCTCACCGATGTCGAACCACTGTGCCACGCCCGCCGGCACAACCAGCAGATCACCGCGTTCGCCGATCAATCCGTAGACATACTCGCCGATGCGAATGTTCATCAGCCCACGCCCGCTGACGAAAAAACGCACATCGTCGCCCGCATGCGTGCGCTCATCGATCAGGCCGGCACGCAGTTCTTCCTTTTGCGGATACTCCGGATTGACACTGAGCACTTCCAGCACGGTTGCGCAAAACTCGCTACGCAAGGCCTGTATTTGCTCGCCCAGGCTGGCGGTCACCTCGGCCTCGATCGTCCCGGGGCGAATGCGCTGCGTCACCTCGCGCTGCTCGAAACGCACGCCCTGCTCGGCCAGGGTCGTGGCGATATCGTCGGCATGGGTGAGGACCTTGTTCGGCGTATCGGGGGTGGACTGGTGGTAAACGCTGAGGATGCTCAAGGGGCAACTCCTGATCTTTCGAAAGCCGGGGAAGAACGCTACACCGCGTCCTCTTTCAACCGGGCCGCAATGATAACGGCTGCGGCCAGCGCCGCGACGCTGGCAATACTAAAGGTGATGGTCGGCCCCAGGGCCTTCCAGCTGTAGCCCGCGTATAACGCACCAAGCGCGCCGCCGGTGCCGGAGAGCGCCGCGTAGAACGCCTGGCCCTGCCCTTGCTGGCGTGCGCCGAAGCTGCGCTGGACGAAGGCGATGCAGGACGCATGGAACGCGCCGAAAGTCGCGGCGTGCATCAGCTGCGCCAGCAACAGCACCAGCAGATGCTCGGCGAACGCGCCCAGCAGCCACCAGCGCAGTGCCGCCAGCAGGAAGCTGGCGAGCAACACCCGACGCAGGGAAAACCGCGCAAGGATCCGGCTCATCACCACGAACAACAGCACCTCCGCCAGCACGCCCAGGGCCCACAGCATGCCGATGATGCCGCGACTGTAGCCGAGGCTCTCGAGATGCAGGGTCAGGAAGGTGTAGTACGGACCATGGCTGAGCTGCATCAAGGCGACGCAGGCATAGAAGGCCAGCACGCCGGGACGGCCCAGTTGCTGGAGAAAGCCGCCGCTGGATGGCCGTTCGGCGTGCTCCGCGGGCTGTGCATTGGGCACCCACAGGCTGGCGCAGACGATACCGGCCATGATGCACACCAGCGCCACCGGGTAGACGTCCAGGCTCAGCCACTCGAACAGCCGGCCGAGGCCGACCACGGTGAGGATGAAGCCGATCGAGCCCCACAGGCGGACCTGGCTGTAGCGCCCGGTCTGGCCCTGCAGGTGCGCCAGGGTGATGACTTCGAACTGCGGCAGCACGGCATGCCAGAAGAACGCATGCAGCGCCATCACCAGCGCCAGCCAGGCGTAGCTCTTGTCGACGAAGATCAGGGCGAAACTGCCCAGGGTGCATAACGCCCCCAAGCGCACGATCAGCAGGCGCTGGCCGCTGCGATCTCCCAGCCAGCCCCACAGGTTGGGGGCCACGCAGCGCATCAGCATGGGGATCGCGACCAACTCGCCGATCCGTGCACTGGAGAAACCGAGATGGTCGAAATACAACGCCAGGAACGGCGCGGTGGCGCCGAGCAGGGCGAAATAGAACAGATAGAAACTGGACAGCCGCCAGTAAGGAAGCGCCACGGCTAGCGAGCCGTGGCGCAAGGGATGAAGCAGTGCATCAAAGCTGGCCCAGTACCGGCGTGCTCACCCGTACATCGGCGTTCTGCCCGCGATGGCGCAGCAGGTGGTCCATCAGCACGATCGCCATCATGGCCTCGGCGATCGGCGTGGCGCGGATGCCCACGCAAGGATCGTGACGGCCCTTGGTAATAACGTCGACCGGATTGCCGTCCTTGTCGATGGAGCGACCCGGGGTGGTGATGCTCGAAGTCGGCTTCAGCGCCAGGTGGGCGACAATCGGCTGGCCCGAGGAAATCCCGCCGAGGATGCCGCCGGCGTTGTTGCTGAGGAAGCCTTCCGGGGTCAGTTCGTCGCGATGCTCGGTACCGCGCTGGGAAACACAGGCGAAACCGGCGCCGATTTCCACGCCCTTGACCGCGTTGATGCTCATCAGCGCATGGGCCAGCTCGGCGTCGAGACGGTCGAAGATCGGTTCGCCCAGGCCCGGCATCACGCCTTCGGCCACCACGGTGATCCTGGCGCCGACCGAGTCCTGGTCACGGCGCAACTGGTCCATGTAGGCCTCCAGTTCCGGCACCTTGTCCGGGTCGGGGCTGAAGAAGGCGTTTTCTTCCACCGAGTCCCAGGTCTTGAACGGGATTTCGATCGGACCCAACTGGCTCATGTAGCCGCGAATGCGGATGCCCTGGCTGGCCAGGTATTTCTTGGCGATGGCGCCAGCGGCCACGCGCATGGCGGTTTCCCGTGCGGAACTGCGACCACCGCCGCGGTAGTCGCGCTCACCGTACTTGTGGTGGTAGGTGTAGTCGGCATGGGCCGGGCGGAACAGGTCCTTGATCGCCGAGTAATCCTTGGACTTCTGGTCGGTATTGCGGATCAGCAGGCCGATGGCGCAGCCGGTTGTGCGACCTTCGAACACCCCGGACAGGATTTCCACCTCGTCGGCTTCCTGGCGCTGGGTGGTATGGCGGCTGGTGCCGGGCTTGCGCCGGTCGAGGTCGCGCTGCAGGTCCTCCAGGGAAATCTCCAGGCCCGGCGGGCAGCCATCGACAATGGCGACCAACGCCGGACCATGGCTTTCGCCAGCGGTGGTGACAGTGAACAGCTTGCCGTAGGTATTGCCGGACATGCAGACGCTCCGCGAATCAGCCTGATTTGAACAAGGCCGCCAGTATACGCAGGCTAACCAATCAGTTCATCCCTGATAGCGAACCTTCCCCGGCCGCTTCGGTCTTACGGGCATCCCTCCACGTGTGTCCGATAATGCCGCGCCTTGCCGCCCTCCTCCTGATATTCCTCTGCTGTACAGCCCAGGCCGCTCCGGCGGTGTTCCAGCGTCCGGTCAGCCTCGATACCGGCCAGGGCATCCTGCAGGGCAGCCTGCTGCTGCCGCGCAGCGACACGCCTCCGCCGGTGGTGCTGATCATCGCTGGCTCCGGCCCCACGGACCGCGATGGCAACAACCCGGCCGTGGGACGCATCGATATTCTCAAGCGCCTCGCCCTGCAATTGGCGCGCAATGGCATCGCCAGCGTGCGCTACGACAAGCGCGGGGTTGCCGAGAGCCTGGCGGCGACACCGGACGAGCGCAACCTCAGCGTCGAGCGCTATGTAGCCGACGCCGTCGCCTGGAGTCGCAAGATCAAGGCCGATCCACGCTTCGGTCCGCTGATCCTCCTGGGTCACAGCGAAGGCGCGCTGATCGCCAGCCTGGCGGCCACACCCGCTGCTGCCGACGGCGTGATCACCCTGGCCGGCAGCGGCCGGCCAATCGACCAGGTACTGCGCGAACAACTGGCCGAGCAACTGCCGCCCGCCGAACTCAAGCGCGCCGAGGCGGTGATCGACCAGCTCAAGGCCGGCCGGCAAAGCGAGCGGTTGCCTGCGGTATTGAAGGACGTCTTTCGTCCCAGCGTGCAGCCCTACCTGATCTCCCTGTTTCGCCAGGACCCGGCTGCCGCGTTCGCCAGCGTGAAGGTGCCGGCCTTGATCCTCCAAGGGCGCAACGACCTCCAGGTCAGTCCTGCCGATGCCCGTGCCCTGCATGCGGCCAAGCCCGATGCGCAGCTGGCGCTGATCGACGGCATGAACCACATGCTGCGCATCAGCCCGCCTGGCATAGGCCAACAGCGCGATGCCTACACCAATCCCGAGTTGCCCCTGGCCAGCGCCCTGGGCGAGCGGATCGTCGCGTTTGTGCAGCAGTTGGCAACCCGTTAAGCAAATTTGCCCTCCAGTCCTCGCCGCCGTGGCCGATAAACCGATGCAGGCAACGCCATTGCAGGCTGCCTGGCGCGCATAAAAGAGGACCGCCTTGATGACAGATGCACCCACCCAGGACGCTGCCGAAGCGACCGACGAACCGGTTGCGCCGGAACCCGCTCCGTTGCCCTGGGCGGACCTTGCCCCGGAGCACTTCCAGTTGCTGCGCCTGGCGCCGCTGCCCACCGACCGCAACAGCGGCCCGCGCCCGCTGCGCTTCGTCCAGTACGGTTATGCCGAACGGCACAGCAAGGAGCACAGCCTGCTGCGCATGGAGATTCGCCTGCCCGGGCAGAAAACGCGCAAGGAACAGAATGTCCTCGACGTCCGCGTCGATCACGCCGAGCGCCTGGTAACCGTGGGCCCCGACAGCGGGCTGCAGGTCGAACCGCTGAACCGCGGCATCGGCCGCTTCCTTGTCGCCCAGGGCGTGCAATGGGCCCAGCGGCGCTGGTCGGGCTATCGCCTGGAAGGCGGGTTGCTGGCGAACAAGGACGCCCTTAACGAAGACACCCGGCTGCGCCGCGACCACGTGCTGCATGCCAGCGGTATCGAAGTGGAGTACGCCGACGCCCAGCACCTGAAAGGGCGCTACGTGGAAACCCAGGTCGGCCAGCTCAAGGGCGGCTGGAACACCGACAAATTGCAGCGGGTCGATATCATCGATGCCGCCAACATGCTCCAGCAGGCCGAGCAGAAGCTGCATGAGAAGGAAGCGCAACTGCGCGAGCGGGACGAACGGGTCGCCAAGTTCAAGCGCGAGGACAGCGGGCTGCGCTTTACCATCACCTGCCTGGTAGCGTTTGCCGTGTTCCAGGCCGGGTTGCTGATCTGGATCGCGACACACCGCTGAAAATACACCGCGTACCCTGTGGGTTCATCGGAACGCCGAACCGCCGCGATTGCGTCGGTGAATTCACTACCGCAATCGCGGGTAAACCCGCTCCCACAGGGTACGCGTAGTTCTTTAGACCCGCGAGGCGAACAGCGCCTGGTGCTTGCGGCATTGCTCGGCAGTCAGCATGAACACGCCGTGGCCGCCACGCTCGAACTCCAGCCAGGCGAAATCCACTTCCGGATACAGTTGCTCGACATGCACCTGGCTGTTGCCCACCTCGACGATCAACAGGCCCTTCTCGGTCAGGTGATCGGCCGCTTCGGCCAGCATGCGCCGGACCAGATCCAGGCCATCGTTGCCACAGGCCAGGCCCAGCTCGGGTTCGTGGTGATATTCCGCCGGCATGTCGGCGAAGTCCTCGGCATCGACATAGGGCGGGTTGGACAGGATCAGGTCGAAACGCTGGCCCGGCAGGCCGGAGAAGCCATCACCCTGGACGGTATAGACACGCTGCTCCAGGCCATGGCGCTCGATGTTCTGGTTGGCCACTTCAAGCGCGTCGAAGGAGAGATCGGCCAGCACCACTTCGGCGTCGGGGAACACGTCGGCGCTGACGATGCCGATGCAACCGGAACCGGTGCACAGATCGAGAATCCGCGCAGGTTCGGCGGCCAGCCAGGGTTCGAAGCGCTTTTCGATCAGTTCGCCAATCGGCGAACGCGGCACCAGCACACGCTCATCGACAATGAACGACATCCCGCAGAACCACGCTTCGCCCAGCAGGTAGGCGGTGGGCACACGGTCTTCGATGCGGCGCTTGAGCAGGCGCTGCAGCTTGACCAGTTCGTCGTCCTCCAGGCGGCAATCGAGGTAGCTGTCGGCCACTTCCCAAGGCAGGTGCACCGCGCCCAGCACCAGCAGGCGGGCCTCGTCCCAGGCGTTGTCGGCGCCATGCCCGAAGAACAGTTCGTGTTCATGGAAACGGCTGACAGCCCAGCGAATATGATCGCGCAACGTGCGCAGGCGGGAAGTGATCACGGCAGACTCCTTGAAAGACGACCGACGATTCTACCAGCCCGGCGCCGTGATGGGCCGTCACCACAAAAATGAGCCAATCGCTGACATGGCTGAGAGCCAGTAACTACGCCACTTGTACGCTAAGCGATTCACATCGGCGGCCAAGCAGGGGAGAATAGCCAAAAAGCCCTAGCCAAAGGAGCCCTTGATGTCTGTTCCAACGACCATGTTCCACCTCAGTGGACGCGGCTATCCGCCAGCGAAGCTGAGCAACGCCAGCCTGGTGATCATCGATGCCCAGAAGGAATACCTGAGCGGCCCCCTGGCGCTGTCGGGCATGGACGAAGCCGTGGCGAACATCGGCAAGTTGCTCGAAGCGGCGCGCAAGGCTGGCCGGCCGATCATCCATGTGCGGCACCTGGGTACCGTCGGCGGCCTGTTCGATCCGCAAGGTCCGCGTGGCGAGTTCATTCCGGGCCTGGAACCCCGCGGCGACGAAATCATCATCGAAAAACGCATGCCCAATGCGTTCAAGAACACCCGGCTGCACGAAACCCTGCAGGAGCTCGGCCACCTGGACATCATCGTCTGCGGTTTCATGAGCCATTCCAGCGTCAGCACCACCGTGCGCCGGGCCAAGGACTATGGCTACCGCTGCACCCTGGTCGAGGATGGCTGTGCCACCCGCGACCTGCCGTTCAAGGGCGGCGTCATACCTGCCGCACAGATCCAGCAGAGCGAAATGGCGATCATGGCCGACAACTTCGCCTGCGTAGCGCCCGTCGACAGCCTGATCTGATCCGGCGGGCGTACGGAACCACCTCGACGATTACCGGTCGAAACCCGGATATCCACTGAGGAGATCGGCATGAAAATATCCGACGGTTTCGACGCCAAACGCCTGCGCCCGCGCCAGCCGGGCGCCTGGGGTTCGCGCCTGGCCGCGATGTTCGCCATGCTCCTGACCACCTGCGGCGTGCTATTGGCCATGGCCGGTGCCGCCAGCCTGCTGGGGCGCCCCGCAGCCCTGGGTGAACTCAACGACAATCCCGCCGCCGCCAGCCTGATCCTGCTTGGTGGCCTGCTGGTGCTGTACCTCGGCGTCTGGGTCTGGCGCCGTCGCCGCCTGCGCCTGCGTCGTGGCCGGGAACTCGGCCTGTCCCCGCATTTGATGAAAAAACACGACTGACTGCGTAGACTCTGCGCGGTTCCGGCGGAGGCTTTACATGCAAGACGATGATTTTTCCCTGTTCACAAGCGAGATGCGCGGCGTCAAGCCGATCAAGCATGACCGCGCCGATATCGGCAAGCCCAAGGCCGATCGCAAGCAGCTCGCCAGCCTGAGGCAGAACGCCACGGTGCGCAGCGACCAGCCCGTGGTCGACGGCCTGTCGGACCAGTTCGTCATCGATGTCGGCCCGGAAGACGACCTGCACTGGAGCCGCGACGGCGTCCAGGAAAGCCAGATGCGCAAGCTCAAGATCGGCCAGATTCCCTTCGAAGGCAGCCTCGACCTGCACGGCATGAGCGTGGAAAAGGCGCGGGAGATCCTCTGGGACTTTCTTGCCGAGGCCACCCGCTTCGAAATCCGCTGCGTGCGGGTCACCCACGGCAAGGCCGTGCGCCTGGACGGCAAGCGGCCGATGATCAAGAGTCACGTCAATACCTGGCTGCGCCAGCACCCCCAGGTGCTCGGCTTCACCTCGTGCCAGGCCCGTCATGGTGGCACCGGCGCGGTGTACGTGATGCTGCGCCGGACCATGCTCGAAGGACGCGACGAGTAACGCCGCACTTGCGGCGGCGCCACAGCCGCCGTACCCTTCGCGTTTGCGAAATACACCACAGGTAGATCCATGTCCCTGGAACAGCATTACACCGCGATCCTTGGCCAACTCGGCGAGGATGTCTCCCGCGAAGGCCTGCTCGACACGCCGAAACGGGCCGCGAAGGCCATGCAGTACCTTTGCCGCGGTTACAACCAAACGCTGGAAGAAGTCACCAACGGCGCACTGTTCAGCTCCGACAACAGCGAGATGGTCCTGGTCAAGGACATCGAGCTGTACTCGCTGTGCGAACACCACCTGCTGCCGTTCATCGGCAAGGCGCACGTCGCCTATATCCCGAGTGGCAAGGTGCTGGGCCTGTCCAAGGTGGCAAGGATCGTCGACATGTATGCCCGTCGCCTGCAGATCCAGGAAAACCTCAGCCGCGAAATCGCCGAGGCGATCCAGAAGGTCACCGGCGCCATGGGCGTGGCGGTGGTCATCGAAGCCAAGCACATGTGCATGATGATGCGCGGTGTGGAGAAGCAGAACTCGTCCATGATCACTTCGGTGATGCTCGGCGAATTCCGCGAAAACGCGGCGACCCGCAGCGAGTTTCTCAGCCTGATCAAGTGATCGGGAGCGTTATCCGGGCCGACCTTTTCAGGTCGGCTTTTTATTGCGAGGAATCATCATGATCGTCAAAGCCCTGCGAGTCGGCCTCGGCCAAATGATCGTCTTTTTCGACTGGATCAGCCGCCCGGCCAGGCTCAAGCGGGATCCGGCGGCCCAGGCCAGGGTCGAGGAGCAGGCCCGTGGCCTGAGCCTGTACCAGTTCCATGCCTGCCCGTTCTGCGTGAAGACCCGCCGCACCCTGCACCGCCTGAATGTACCGGTGGCATTGCGCGATGCGAAGAACAACGAGCAGGATCGCCAGGCACTGCTCGACGGTGGCGGCAAGGTCAAGGTGCCGTGCCTGCGGATCGAAGAAGATGGCAATACCACCTGGATGTATGAGTCCAAGGTGATCATCGACTATCTGAACAAGCGGTTTTCGGCAGCCTGATTGCGGACCAATGTGGGAGCGGGTTCACCCGCGATAGCGATAGTGAATTCACCATAGCAATCGCGGGTGAACCCGCTCCCACAGGGTTAGGTGTTCACCCCACCATCGGCACATGCCGCGGATGCGCCGCCACCCGCGCCAGCCACTCCCTGACCCTGGGATACGCCGCCAGGTCGAAGCCGCCCTCGTGGGCTACGTGGGTGTAGGCGTACAGCGCCACATCGGCGATCGAGTACTGGTCCCCCACCAGGTACGGCGTCACTTCCAGCTGCCGTTCCATCACCTTCAACGCCTTGTGCCCGCCCTTGTGCAGCTTGCGGTACTCCTCCAGGCGCTCGTCCGGCAGCCCCAGGTAGAACTGGATGAAACGCGCCACGGCAATGTACGGCTCATGGCTGTACTGCTCGAAAAACTGCCATTGCAGCACCTGGGTACGCAGGCGCGGCTCGCTTGGCAGGAACTCGCTGCCGTCGGCGAGGAAGTTGAGAATCGCGTTGGACTCCCACAGGCAGGTACCGTCCTCCAGTTGCAGCACAGGCACCTTGCCGTTGGGATTCATTGCCAGGAACTCCGGCGTCTGCGTATCTCCCTTGAGAATATCCACAGGCTGCCAGGTGTAGGGCAGATCGAGCAGGTGCAGCATCAGCTTGATCTTGTAGCAGTTGCCCGATTGGTAATCCCCATAGACCTTGTACATCGTGCTCCCCTCTTTTACCCAAAACGCGATCGCTGACTGTACGGCTAAATGCAACGCTCGCTGTACCGCAAGCACATGCCGTGCCCACGGTAGTCTGAAAAATCTGCTTACATCGAAGAACAAGGAATTTCCCATGCCCAACGCCACTTCCGCGCAACTGCGGCCGCTGGCCGACTCGTCTCCCTCGGCGATAGTCGCCGGTTTTATCGCCATGCTCACCGGCTATACCAGTTCGCTGGTCCTGATGTTCCAGGCCGGCCAGGCTGCGGGACTTACCAGTGCGCAGATTTCCTCGTGGATCTGGGCCCTGTCCATCGGCATGGCAGTGTGCAGCATCGGCCTGTCGTTGCGCTACCGCACACCGGTGACGGTGGCCTGGTCGACCCCGGGCGCGGCATTGCTGATCACCAGCCTGGGCGGCGTGAGCTATGGCGAAGCCATCGGTGCTTATATCACCTGCGCGGTACTGGTGGTGATCTGCGGCCTGACGGGCAGCTTCGAGCGTCTGGTCCGGCGTATTCCGGCGTCCCTGGCCTCGGCCCTGCTGGCGGGCATCCTGTTCAAGATCGGCAGCGAGATCTTCGTAGCCGCGCAGCACCGTACCACCCTGGTGCTGGGCATGTTCTTCAGCTACTTGCTGGTAAAGCGCCTGTCGCCGCGCTATTCGGTGCTGGCGGCACTGCTGGTGGGCACGGGCCTGTCCGCCGTGCTCGGACTCCTGGATTTCAGCGGCTTCGCCCTGGAAGTGGCGGTGCCGGTGTGGACCACGCCGAGTTTCTCCCTGGCCGCGACCATCAGCATCGGCATCCCGCTGTTCGTGGTGGCGATGACCTCGCAGAACATGCCCGGCGTCGCCGTGCTGCGTGCGGACGGCTATCAGGTACCCGCCTCGCCCCTGATCTCGGTGACCGGCATCGCCTCGCTGCTGCTGGCGCCGTTCGGTGCCCACGGGGTCAACCTGGCGGCCATCAGCGCAGCCATCTGCACCGGCCCCCACGCTCATGAAGATCCGAGCAAACGCTACACCGCAGCTGTCTGGTGCGGGATCTTCTACGCCATCGCCGGCACCTTCGGCGCCACCCTCGCCGCCCTGTTCGCCGCACTGCCCAAGGAACTGGTGCTGTCGATCGCCGCCCTGGCGCTGTTCGGCTCGATCATGAACGGCCTGAGCGTGGCGATGAATGAACCGAAGGAACGCGAGGCGGCGCTGATCACCTTCATGGTGACCGCCTCGGGCTTCACCCTGTTTTCGATCGGTTCGGCCTTCTGGGGTATCGTCGCCGGGGTGCTTACCCTGCTGATCCTGAACTGGCGCAAAAACGCCTGACAGGCATTTCCGGGCTCAGATCCGGAAATGCCCTACCATCCCCTTCAACTCCGCTCCCAACTGCGCCAGCTCGATACTTGAGCTGGCGTTGTCGCGCATGGCCATCGCCGACTGGTCGGCACTGCTGCGGATCTGGGTGACGCTACGGCTGATTTCCTCGGCTACCGAACTTTGCTGCTCTGCCGCGGCAGCGATCTGCTGGTTCATCTGCTGGATCAGCGACACCGCTCCGGCGATGCTGCCCAGGGCGCTTTCGGTCTGCAACGCATCGGCCACCGCCAGCTTGACCAGCTCGCCGCTGTCCTGGATCTGCGCGACCGAAGCCTGGGCATTGCTGCGCAGGCTGCTGACCAGGCGCTCGATCTCGCCGGTGGATTGCTGGGTGCGCTGGGCCAGCGCCCGCACTTCGTCCGCCACCACGGCGAAGCCGCGACCCTGCTCGCCGGCACGCGCCGCTTCGATGGCAGCGTTGAGCGCCAGCAGGTTGGTCTGCTCGGCGACGCTCTTGATCACCTCCAGCACCGAACCGATGTGCTGGATCTCGGCGCTGAGGTTTTCGATGCTGTGGCTTGCTGAATCCGCTGCGCTGGCCAGGCGCTCGATGCGCTGCATGCTCTGGCGCACCACCTGCTGTCCGCTTTCCACCTTGCCGTCCGCCGCCTGCGCGGCCTGGGCCGCCTCTTCGGCATCGCGGGCGACGCTGTGCACCGTGGCGGTCATCTGCTGCATGGCGGTGGCGACCTGGTCGGTCTCTTCCTTCTGGCTGCCGACTTCGCGGTTGGTCTGCTCGGTCACCGCCGACAAGGTATGGGCACTGCTGGCCAGTTTGTCGATGCCGGTCTGCAGGCCGCTGACAATAACCGCCAGGCCACTGCCCATCTGCTGCATCGCCAATAGCAACTGACCCACTTCATCACGGCGGTCGACAATGATTTCACCCCGCAGATCACCGGCGGCAATTTCCTGGGCGCGGGCGATGACCCGGCGCAGCGGCAGCACGATGGCGCGGGTAATCAGGATTGCCGCCACCACGCCGACCAGCAGGGCTGCCAGCGACGAAACCAGGATCAGCAGGGCATTGCGCTTGAGCTCGTGCTGCATGCTGGCATCGATGGCCCCGTTGATCTGCTCGACCCGCGAGATGACCTGCTCGGCACGCTCCTGCAACTGTTTGCGCAATTGCGCTTCGCGGGCCAGCAGATCCGTGTATTCACCCAGCTTCTCGCCAAAACTGGCGATATGGGTGGTGACTTCGCCAAGCACGCTCTGGTAGCCGGGGTCCTGTATCGCGGACTTGAGCTGCTCGGCCAATTGCGCAGCCTGCTCGGCCTGTTCGATACGGCCCTGGCGGACGTCTTCGGCGCCCTTGCGGTTCTGGTCCAGGCGGATGCGCGCTTCGTCCATGGCCTGCAACATCAGGCGCGCCACCTGTGCGACCTGGCCCGCTTGCTCGACGAATTCAGCGCCCTTCTGGCCTTGGGAGTCCTTCAGGGTCCAGGTACCGTCATCGGCCAGCCCGGACTGCAGGACGTCCAGGTTGTTGGCGACGCTCGACACCGACCAACTGGCCATATCCAGCGCCAGCTCCTTGGACTGGGTCAACTCGACGAACTCATCGAATGCCTTGCGGTATGCGGCCAGTGCGCTGCCCACGTCGCTGCCGGCCAACTCCGGCAATTGTGTGATGCGGCTTTGCAGTTCTTCGACGCCCTTACGCAGGGCCTCGGCGTCCTTGGGATCGGAACGCTGGGCATAACGTTGCTCATACAGGCGCAGGCCGAGGACATCTTCGTTGAACGCCGTGGCCTGCTTGAGGCCATCGAAGCGTTGGCCGAGGCCATACAGCGCAGCGATCCCGATCGCCGCGACCACCGCCGTCAAGGCCAGCACCAGCGTGAATCCCAGCCCCAGCTTGCGGGCCATGCCCAGGTTGGCAAAACCGCCATTTGTGCCCGACTTCATTGCTCGCTGCCCCCTCGTGCTGCCCTTGGAAAACTCGCCGGATATCCAAGAGCGCAGAGTGGCAACGGCGCCGGGGACTGCACAAGCCACCCTGGTCGCAATAATGGCAAAAAGCTACGGAGCCGTCGTTTTCAGAATGTTGGAGGTCGTCACGACGATGCTTGCGCGACCGCCTGGAAAAACCCCTGGGCCCGGTGGTCGCGGGCGTAGGCCACGTTGATGCGCAACCAGTCGCTGTCGCGTCCCTGCGGGTCGAAGGCCGAGCCCGGCGAGAGCAGTACGCCGTGCTCCTGGGCGCTCTGCTGCAGTCGGGCGAACGGCACACCAGGGTAACGGGTCCAGATGAACATGCCCCCACAGGGTTCGGCGAACACCTCCCAGCCAGTGGCCTCCAACAGGCGCAAGGTGCTTGCCATGTGTTCGGCCAGGCGCAGGCGCAGGCGTTGCACGCTCTTGCGATAGACCCCGCTGCCAAGCAATTGCGCCAGTACCTGTTCAGCGAACCTCGAACAGCCAATCCCGGTGACCATCTTTACCTCGGCCAGCCGTGCGGTCAGTTCCGGATCGGCGACCAGGTAACCGACCCGCAGCGAACTGCTGAGCGTCTTGGAAAAACTCGCCAGGTAGATCACCCGCTGCTGGCTGTCGAGGGTACTCAGGCGAGTGGCCGGACCTTCCTGGAAATCAGCGTAGATATCGTCCTCGATGATGCGCAGGTCATGCTCGCCGGCCAGTTCCAGCAGGCGCTGGGCAGTGCGCGGGGCAAGGCTGGTGCCGGTCGGGTTCTGGTACAGGCTGTTGGTGAACAGCAAGCGCGGGCGGTGCTCCCGCAGCAGCGCCGACAGCACGTCCAGGTCCGGCCCTTCGGCGGTGCGTGGCACTTCCAGCATGCGCACGCCATGCAGGCGCAGCAGGTTGAAGAGGTTGTAGTAGCCGGGACGCTCCACCAGTACGGTGTCGCCAGGCGACAGCAAGGTACGCACCAGCAGGTCGAGGGCCTGGCTGGCGCCCTGGGTGGTGAGGATCTGCTCAGGCCGGACCTGGACACCGATAAGCGCCAGACGCTTGCGAATTTGCTGGCGCAACGCGGTCAGGCCCAGCGGCGGCCCATAGCCGAAGAGGTCCTGCCCGCCGCCGCGGCTGACCTGGCGGATCGCCAGGGCGATCTCCTCGCTCTGGCGCCAGTTGCCTGGCAGCCAGCCGCAGCCGAGGCGCAGCAGGTTTTCCTGCTCGTCGCTGAACAAGCGCCAGCGTCCCTCTGCCCCCTCGCCCCAGGCCGGTTCTTCGGCGAACGGCGCCATGCCCCTGCGTTCGGCAACGAAAAAGCCGACACCATGCCGGGCCTCAAGCCACCCTTGCGAAACCAAACGGTCATAGGCCTCGATGGCGCAGGACTGGCTGACCCCCTGCGTCTTGACCAACTGGCGGATCGACGGCAAACGCGTGCCAGGGCGCAGGCGCTGCTCGGCGATCCAGCGCAGCAGGCCATCAGCGAGCTGCTGCACCAAGGGGGTGGGCAGGTTTCGATCGAGGGTGACGTTCATACTTGAGGTGTTCGGTCGTTTTAGCCAAACAGTTAATCACAAAAGCAGCTGGGCTGTGCCTTTTCCCTCCATGGCAGGGTTCGCAGAATGGGCTGCCCATTCAAGGAACCCGCCATGTCCAGCCGCAACGCCTCAACCATCCTGGCCTTCGCCCTGTGCCTGGTGACGTTCGCCGTCAACCTCCAGGCCCCTCTCTATACCGCCTATGCGGCCCTGTCCGGCCAGGGTGCAGCGGCGACGGCGGTGGCCTTCTCCGGCTATGTGATCGGCGTTTTACCGGTGCTCCTGCTATTGGGCGGACTGGCTGACCGGGTTGGCCACAAGCGGCTGATCCTCGCGGCGCTGGCGCTGTCGATGCTGGCGACCGTGCTTATGCTGCTGGCGCCCGGCCTGGCCCAGTTGGCCATGGCCCGGACCTTGCTCGGTGTCGGCACCGCGCTGGCCTCGGCCACCGGCACTGCCTACATGTGCGAGCTGATGCAAGACGGCGACGCCCGCGCTGCGGCCAACCGGGTCACTGCCAGCACATCATTGGGCTTCGGCCTGGGGGCAGCGGTCACCAGCCTGTTTCTATTATCGGGATCGACGCTGGCACCAGGCAGTTTCCCCTTGCACCTGGCGCTGGCTGCAGTGGCATTCGTGGCGGTACTGGGGCTGCCCGATCCGGTCCAGCGGCGCCAAAGCGCCCTGCTGCGATTGCCGTTTTATCCACAGGGCAGCCTGGCCTACGGCCTGGCGATCCTGCTGGCCTGGGCCTGCGTTGGCCTGGTGATCGCGTTGATGCCATCGATTCTCGCCAGGCATCACCTGGGCAACTGGTCGGGATTGTCGACGTTCTGCGTGATCAGTTGTGGCCTGCTGTTCCAGCCACTGGCACGGCGCATGGCCTCGGCACGCTCGACTTTGCTGGGCTTGCTGATTTTGCCGTGCAGCTACGCGCTGCTGGCCTGGGGAGCACATGCCGGCGTACTCGCGGCGGTGCTGTTGGGCGCGATCGGTGCCAGCAGTGCCTGCTATGGCTTTATCTACCTGGGTGGACTGTCTGCGGTGAACACCCTGGCCGGAACAGAGAAAACCCGCGCCAGTGCCGGCTTTTTCCTGCTCGCCTATCTCGGCTTTAGCCTGCCGGTGATCTTTACCGGCATGCTGGCCGACCACTTCGGCGCGGGCACCGCCCTGGTACTGTTCGGAGCCCTGCTGCTGACCGGCTGCTTCGCGGTTGCTGGCGCACTGCTGCGCACCAGCAGACACAGCGCATTCGAGGCGATCAGATAGCCGTGGCCCCACCATCCACCGCCAAGGCCTGGCCGGTGGTGAACGCAGCACCGTCGCTGCACAGGTAAAGCACCGCGGCAGCTATCTCCTCGACCTTGCCGATGCGCCCGACCGGGTGCATCGCCGCGGCGAACTCGGCCTTGCGCGGGTCGGCCTCGTAGGCGCGGCGGAACATATCGGTATCGATCACCGCCGGACATACCGCGTTGACCCGGATTTGCTTCTTCGCATACTCGATCGCGGCAGACTTGGTCAGCCCGATCACCGCATGCTTGGACGCCGCGTAAATGCTCATCTTCGGCGCCGCGCCGAGACCGGCGACCGAGGCGGTGTTGACGATCGCCCCGCCGCCCTGGGCTAGCAACAGCGGCAACTGGTACTTCATGCACAACCAAACGCCCTTGACGTTGACGCCCATGATGGCGTCGAACTCCGCCTCGCTGCCCTCGGCCAGCCGCCCCTTCTCGATCTCGATGCCAGCGTTGTTGAAGGCATAGTCGAGGCGACCGTAAGCCTCGAGCGTGCGCGCCATCAACTGCTGCACCTCGTCGTCACGGGTCACATTGCACGGCACGAAGATCGCCTCGCCGCCGGCTGCGCGAATCTCTTGCACCGTGGCCTCACCTCCGGCCACATCGAGATCCGCAACCACGACCTTCAACCCTTCCCGAGCGAAAGCCAGGGCGGTGGCGCGACCAATACCGGCGGCGGCACCGGTGACCAGGGCGACCTGGCCGCTAAACGTCATACTCATCGATAGCTCCTGCAACAGGGGACAGTGGCCGCGAGTCTAGTCGGCACCGCAGCAACCTGGGCAGCATCATCAGGACGCCGGTTGAGGCACCATGCGAATCGATGATTATCCCCACCCAACTTCATCATCCTGCTGGATGGGCAGCTATTCGTCGCAGCGCACGAACTTGCCGAGCGGGCGTCGAAGGTCTATCACAAGACTTTTGTCCAACCTTCGCGAGGCTTCCATGACTGCCCTGACCAATCGCCGCTTCCTGCTCGCCAAACGCCCGGTGGGCGCCGTGACCCGGGACGATTTCAGCTTCGAACAGGTACCCGTGGGCGAACCCGCCGACGGCCAGGTGCTTGTGAAGAACCTGTACCTGTCCCTCGACCCGGCCATGCGCGGCTGGATGAACGAAGGCAAGTCCTATATCCCGCCGGTCGGCCTTGGCCAGGTGATGCGCGCACTGGGCGTCGGCGAGGTGATCGCTTCGCGCAATCCGAAGTTCGCCGTGGGCGACCACGTCAATGGCGCGCTGGGCGTGCAGGATTACTTCCTTGGCGAGCCCCAGGGCTTCTACAAGATCGATCCGAAGCTTGTGCCGCTGCCGCGCTACCTCTCCGCCTTGGGAATGACCGGCATGACTGCCTATTTCGCCCTGCTCGAAGTCGGCGCGCCGAAGGCCGGCGAGACCGTGGTGATCTCCGGCGCCGCCGGAGCGGTGGGCAGCATTGCCGGACAGATTGCAAAAATCAAAGGCTGCCGCGTGGTCGGGATCGCCGGCGGTGCACAGAAATGCCAGTACCTCAAAGACGAACTGGGCTTTGACGGGGTCATCGACTACAAGGCCGAGGACGTACTGGAGGGGCTGAAACGGGAATGCCCGAAAGGTGTGGATGTGTACTTCGACAACGTCGGCGGCGACATCCTCGATGCCGTGCTCAGCCGCCTGAATTTCAAGGCCCGGGTGGTGATCTGCGGCGCGATCAGCCAATACAACAATAAGCAGGCAGTGAAAGGCCCGGCCAACTATCTGGCACTGTTGGTCAACCGCGCGCGCATGGAAGGTTTCGTGGTGATGGACCATGTCGCGCAGTATGGCGCGGCGGGTCAGGAGATCGCTGGATGGCTGGCCAGTGGCAAGCTGAAGAGCAAGGAGGATGTGGTCGAGGGGCTGGAGACGTTCCCGGAAACGCTGTTGAAGCTGTTCAGTGGGGAGAACTTTGGCAAGCTGGTGCTGAAGGTGTGAATGAAAAAGGGGCTCTATCCAGAGCCCCTTTTTTCTTACCCGCGGATTTCCGCGACCACCGCCGCCAGCGCCTTGGCCGGATCGGCAGCCTGGCTGATCGGACGGCCGATCACCAGGTAGTCGGAGCCAGCGTCCAACGCCTGGCGCGGAGTGAGGATGCGGCGCTGGTCGTCCTGGGCGCTGCCCGCCGGACGAATGCCCGGGGTCACCAGTTGCAACGAAGGATGAGCGGCCTTCAACGCCGGGGCTTCAAGGGCCGAGCAAACCAGACCGTCCATTCCCGCCTTCTCGGCCAAAGCGGCCAGACGCAGCACCTGATCCTGCGGCTCGATATCCAGGCCGATGCCGGCCAGGTCCTCTCGCTCCATGCTGGTCAGCACGGTCACGCCAATCAACAGCGGCTGCGGGCCGCTGCGCTTGGCCAGTTCTTCGCGGCAGGCGGACATCATGCGCAGGCCACCCGAGCAATGCACGTTGACCATCCACACGCCCATCTCGGCAGCCGCCTTGACTGCCATCGCCGTGGTGTTGGGGATATCGTGGAATTTCAGGTCGAGAAAAACTTCGAAACCCTTGCTGCACAGGGTCTCGACGATGCCGGAAGCACTGCTGGTGAACAGCTCCTTGCCGACCTTTACCCGGCACAGCGCAGGGTCCAGCTGATCGGCCAGCTTCAGGGCGGCGTCACGGGTGGGAAAATCCAGGGCGACAATCAGGGGCGTCTGGCAGGCGGACATGGGCAGGGTCTCTTGGCAAGTCGAAAACGGCGCGCATTGTAAACGATGCGAGGGCGCAGCGGGGGCCGGTGATCGTGAATCAGGCTTGAATGCGCCGGCCTATAATTGAACCATCTGCGCCAAGTTTTACTCGATATTACAGATACGGACTCATTACCGTATGAAGGAGAACGTCATGCCCTGGTATGCCTGGTTGATTCTATTGGTGGCGATCGGCTCGATCGTGGGTGGCTTGATGATGCTCAGGGACACCGCGAAAAAGCTGCCGTTGACGGACGAGCAGTTGAGGAAGATCCATGAGAGGAATGCGAAGATGGATGCCAAGGAGGCGCGGGATCGTTAGCGTCGGAGCATCCTGAAAAAGGCCGATCACCCTGATCGGCCTTCCATGAGTACTGACTTCAGTTCACGGTCAGTTTGTCCCGGTTGCGATCCAGCAGCGCCTTGCCAATTCCCTTGATCTCCAGCAGTTCATCTACCGAGGCAAAGTCGCCGTGTTCATCACGATAGGCCACGATGGCTTCCGCCTTGTTCTTGCCGATACCGCTCAGTTGGCTTTGCAAGGTGGCTGCGTCTGCCTGGTTCAAGTTGAGTCGCTGTGCCTGGACTGCGGTTGCAGCCTCGGCCACGGGGATCGGACTGGCAGGCGCAGCGCTCAGAGGAACGGCAAAAACGCCAGACAAGGCGATCAGAAGCGAGGCGAGATAAGCATTGCGCATGAGTGAAACTCCTTGGATCTGAATGACAAAGGCAGCGTTTCCTTGGCTGCACTCAAAACTTAGATCGTGAGAAAAAAGAGTCAAACGTGCGTTTTTTACAAAATCTGAATGCCTGCCCTGCTGCAACTCGCCATCACCATCTGGAGCGCAGGACCTCCAGGCCATTGGCAATATGTAACATCTTACGCCCAGCACGATACCGTCATCACTGCGTTACCAGTACGCGAGCGACGTGACCGGCGAACGCTTACACGATGCAAAAATAACTGTGTATGATCGGGAAATTTTATTAATCTCGCCCTCATAACTCATGAAACATGCCATGCCACTTTCCCTGTGCAAGCGTACTGTCTTCAACTTTGCGCTTTGCTTGACGGTAGTACTCGGTTTTGTACTGGTCTATCACTTGGGCTTTCGCGCCATGACGCTGCGTGCGGATGCCGCGCCGGAGAGACTGAGAGACTTCACATTTCCCGTCTGGCAAAGCATGCCCTGGTCCCAGCACGGTTTCCTGACCTACCTGACTGCCGATGCTTACTCCAAGCACGAGGCGTATGCCAACCATTCGACCCTGTACCTGATGTTCATGAGGGGTCTGTTCCAGTTACAACAGTGGATACCGATGCTCACCCTGCGCATGACCGGCGCGACTCTGGCCATGCTTGCTTCGCTGATCGTCATCTGGTTTGCCGTCCGCCGCCAGCTTGTTGACAACTGTGACTGGCGGCGTGGCCTGCTGGTGCTGGCGGCATTCCTGTATTTCCTGACCTTGCCAGGTTTCTGGATTTCACTGGGCAAGTTCAATGTCGACAATGGCTTTGTCTTTGTCTTTCCCCTGGTGCTGCTCACCAGCATCCTGCTGGAACGCGACGGCGCCAGGGGCAAGCCGTTCTGGATCAGCGGCCTGGCACTATGCGTGGTCATGCCGATGGCCTCTGCGCTATTCGGCTTTTTCATGCTGGGCATGGCACTGCTGGTCCACGGTGCAGAGAGGCGCAGGATAGTGGCCTCCGTCGTGCTCATGGCGGTTTCCATCATGCTTTATCTGCAGCCAGTGATCGTTGCCAAAATGCTCGGGTTTTCCAGTGAAAACAGTACATGGCTGTTTCGTTCCGGGCTGGATGGCGATATGCGTTTCTATGGAAACTTCATCGATTCGGTGATAGCGCCTCAGTTCAACCGCCCTTGGTACATGATCGCAATTCCCGCACTCCTGCTCGTCGCCCAACTCGCCTATTGCCGCTGGCAGTCGGGTATTGACGTACCCGCAACGGCTCGGGCCGCCAACCCGCAGGGGATGCTGCAAGTGTTCTCGGTCTATCTGCTGATGCTGCTGTTCTGGCCTCAGGCGGTTTCGATCCACCCGTACTTGTATGACTCGCTGCTGGTCGGACCGATAGTGGCGTGGACAGTCATCAACTTTGCGACCCGCCAGGTATTTGGCAGACACGTGCTCATATGGTTGCTTCTCCTGGCCTTTCTGATCCAGTTCAACCTGACTAGGATTTCCCAGGCTGGTCACTGCACAGAGTGTTTCTTCCCCGCATGGGGCATGTTGGGCGAACGGGCCGGATAGAAAATGGACAAGAAAAAGTCAATCGCGATTCTGCAGTCGAACTACATTCCCTGGAAAGGCTATGTCGACATGATGGCGTGCGTAGATGAGTTCATCTACTACGACGAAGTGCAGTACACCAAGAATGACTGGCGCAATCGCAACAAGATAAAGACCCCGCAAGGATTGCACTGGTTAAGTATTCCCGTGGGCTCAGCCATCCATCGGCGCATCTGCGACGTTACGGTCAGCGACCCACGCTGGGCGGTACGACACTGGAACACGCTGGAGGCCAACTATCGCCGCAGCGCCTTCTTCGAAGAAATCACAGCGTGGTTGAAACCGCTCTATATGTCTGGCCTCGACCATTTGTCCGAGATCAATCAATCCTTTTTGCATGGCATCTGCCAGTACTTGGAAATTACCACCCAACTGAGTCGATCTACCGACTATGTGCTTGAAGGCACCCAGACAGGAAAGCTGGTCAATTTGTGCAAGCAGGCCGGGGCCACTGAATACGTTACAGGCGCGGCGGCACGTGTCTATATCGAAGAAGAACTGTTCGCCAGGGAAGGGATCAGGTTGACCTATTTTGATTACGGCGGTTACCCCGGCTATTCCCAGCTTTGGGGCGACTTCGTCCATGAGGTCAGTGTCCTCGATCTATTATTCAACTGCGGCCCAAATGCCGCCACCTACATGAAGTACGTGAAAAGATGAAGCTCGCCATCGTAGCCACCCTGTACAAATCCGCTTCCTTCATCGCCGAATTCCATCGTCGGGCCAGCACCGCGGCAGCCGAATTTGCAGGCGATGATTATGAAATCATTTTGGTCAACGATGGATCGCCCGATGACTCCCTGGCCATGGCGATGGCACTGGCGGATAAAGATCACCATCTGGTAGTGGTAGACCTGTCGCGCAACTTTGGACATCACAAGGCGATGATGACCGGGCTTGCACAGAGCAATGCCGACCTGGTCTACCTCATCGACAGCGATCTGGAAGAGGACCCCGAGTGGCTTGCGCCCTTCGCCGACGCATTGATGCAGGGTCAGGCCGACGTGGTCTACGGTGTGCAGGAGGCCCGCAAGGGTGGTCTGTTCGAACGCTGGAGCGGGAGCTGGTTCTGGAGCCTGTTCAATGCTCTCACCGATATGTCATTGACGCCCAACATCGTCACCTCGCGGCTCATGACGCGCCGTTACGTCGAGGCGCTATTGCGCCATGAAGAGCGTGAAGTGTTCATGGCCGGCCTCTGGCACATTACCGGCTTCGTGCAATTACCTTTCGTAGTCAGGAAGCTCAGCCGTGGAACCTCCACCTACACACTTCGGCACAAGGTAGCGCTGCTGGTCAACTCCATCACCTCGTTTTCCAACAAGCCCCTGACCGCGATCTTCTACATCGGCGCGCTTATTTCAGTATTGGCGCTGCTGGCCAATATCTACCTGGTACTGAACTGGCTGTTCTTCAGTCGCACACTCAGCGGCTGGACATCCCTGATGGCGTCCATCTGGCTCATTGGCGGAATGCTGATCTCCTCAATGGGCATCATTGGCATCTATCTTTCGAAAATCTTTTCCGAAGTGAAACAGCGCCCCTACTCCATCATCCGCCAGATTTATCAAGGCCAGAGGAAATGATCCGGATAGTCTTTCTCTGTTCCGGCGGCGGTGGCAACCTGCGTTTCGTCGCTGAAGCCATACGACTCGGCGTGCTGCCGGCTCAGTTGGTCTCGGTGATCACCGACCGCGAATGCCTGGCCAATCAATTTGCCCGAGAACACCATATCCCCAGCGAGGTCATCGATTTCAGCGAGCCTGAGCAGGCAACATTGGGGCGAACGCTGCACGATACGAAGGCCGATGTTGTCATCACCAACGTCCATCGCGTCATCGTGCCCGAAGTGGTTGATGTCTTCGCAGGCCGTCTGTTGAATCTGCATTACTCCCTGCTGCCCGCCTATGGCGGGATGATCGGGACCAGGCCGGTGGAGGCCGCCCTGAACGCCGGCAGCCCGTTCACAGGGGTGACGGCGCATCTGGTGGATACCGTTGTGGATGCCGGCCCTCCCCTGGTGCAGTCCGTTATCCCGGTAAAACCGGGCGACACCGTACCCACCTTGATGGACACTGTTTTCCGCGCCGGATGCCTGAGCCTCCTCAATGCGATTCTATTGCATGCGGGAACTCCGGCCCTATACTGCGGCACCCATCGTCTCGGGGACCGTAACGTCTTTGTCAATCCAGACATGGCCCTGAATCACGGGCTTTTCGATGAAGCCATGTGGCAACGCATTGCCGATTATTCCGGCCATGCACATTGAGGGCCGAGCCCAGGGAAAGCTGCCCATGAAACACTACTTGCTCATCCTGCCGGTCGCGTTGCTGGTCAGCTATAGCCAACTGATCGTTAAATGGCGCGCCCAGGCCAGCCCCGGACCGGCATCCGATGGCATAATCGACCGTTTGCTGGCGTTCCTGAAAGACCCCGTACTGATGTCGGCTTATGGCGCAGCCCTGTTGGCATCATTCGTCTGGCTGTTCGTCGTGGCGCGCATGCCACTGGCGGTCGCCTTCCCAGTCTACATCGGTACCACCTTCCTGCTGGTGCTGCTGGGCAGCCATCTGATCCTCGGTGAGGCGCTGAGCTGGACCAAGATCATGGCCGCCTCGCTGGTTCTGGGTGGCATTCTGCTTGGAGTAACATCCGATGCCTGAGTCATCCGCCGATGAAATGCGCGCATGGTTCGCACAACTGCGTACGCGCATGCCTGACAGGGAAGCACAGACCCTGTTCGATACCTACGCCGAAGAGGCGCTGTTTGGCCGACGCCTGATTGCATCCGACCTTCAGCGACTGCCGGCCGGCAGCTCCATCCTCGAGGTCGGTGCCGGAGCAATGCTGCTAAGCAGCCAACTGACCCGAGAAGGCTTCAAGGTCACAGCACTGGAGCCTACCGGAAGCGGATTCTCGCACTTTGAACGAATGCGGGAGGTTGTGCTCGAGAGCGCCAGCGAGGGCGGTTTCGCACCCACGCTATGTGCCATTCGTGCAGAGCAACTGCGCCAACCAGACACATTTGCCTATGGCTTCTCCGTCAATGTCATGGAACATGTCGATGATGTCGGCGCCACGCTGGAACGTGTTGCGGAGAGCCTCAGACCTGGAGCGACGTATCGCTTCACTTGTGCCAACTACCTGTTCCCCTACGAGCCCCACTTCAATCTGCCTACACTGTTTTCCAAGAAACTGACGGAAAAGATCCTGGGACGGCGGATCTTCAACAGCCGCAGGGTAAGTGATCCCTCCGGAACATGGCAGTCACTGAACTGGATTACGGTGCCACAGGTTGCTGGCATCGTCCGTCGTTCCAACAGCATGCAGGCAGTGTTCGACCGTCATATGCTGGTCTACGCTTTCGAGCGCATATTGAGCGACCCCTTGTTCGCCAGTCGCCGCTCACCACTGATGTGTGCTCTGATCACCGGCATGGTGAAGATGCGCTTGCACAAACTCTTGAGCTTCATCCCTGCAAGCCTGCAACCTATCATCGATTGCCGGATCAGCAAGCCACATCCACGGAAGCCAACATGACGCTGGCCTGGAACGTGAGGACTGAAACAACCCGCATCTTCATTACCCATTGAGGCTGGTAAATATGGCTGATCCGATTCCCTTCAATTCGCCATACATGACAGGCAAGGAGTTGTTCCACATTGCAGAGGCGAAGTTCCAGAACAGGTTGGCCGGCGACGGCAGCTTTACCAAGCGCTGCCACCAATGGCTGCAAGAACAGACAGGCAGCAGCAAGGCGCTCTTGACCCACTCTTGCACCGCCGCTCTGGAAATGGCCGCCCTCCTGCTGGAAATGCAACCTGGGGATGAGGTTATCCTTCCCTCGTTCACATTCGTCTCAACTGCCAACGCCTTCGTGCTCCGCGGCGCCGTCCCGGTGTTTGTCGACATACGGGAAGACACGCTCAATCTCGACGAGTCGTTGCTGGAAGACGCCATTACCTCCCGAACTCGCGCCATCGTTCCGGTGCACTATGCCGGCGTGGCATGCGAGATGGACCGCATTATGGAGATTGGGACACGACATGGCCTGAAGGTAATTGAGGATGCCGCACAGGGAGTAATGGCCAGTTATAAAGGCCAGGCGCTGGGCGCCATAGGTGACTACGGCGCCTTCAGCTTTCACGAAACCAAGAACGTGATTTGCGGCGAAGGGGGCGCTCTGCTGGTGAACTCACCCACCAACGCGCTTCAAGCAGAAATCATCCGCGAAAAAGGTACCGACCGCAGCCGCTTCTTCCGCGGAGAAGTCGATAAATATACTTGGCAGGAGGTCGGTTCCTCATTTTTGCCAGGAGAAATAACGGCGGCTTTTCTCTGGGCACAGTTACAGGAGGCGCAATGGATTACCCAGGAGCGCCTGGCCATCTGGCATCGCTATCATTGCGGACTTGATCGACTGGAAGCGTCAGGTGCAATTCGACGGCCGGTCATTCCGGTCGATTGCCAGCACAACGCGCACATGTATTACGTACTACTCTCTCCAGAACTGAATCGTCAGGCAGTCCTCGAAAGCCTCAAGCGACAGGGAGTCCAGGCAGTATTTCACTATGTTCCACTGCACGATTCGCCGGCAGGGCGCAGGTTCGGTCGTGTCCAGGGAGACCTGGAGATAACGTCACAGCAGTCTGCCCGCCTGATCCGCTTGCCATTATGGGTCGGGATCACTTTGGAACAGCAAGCAAGGGTTATCGATGCACTGGAACAAGCGGTGCGCTGACCGCCCTGGAATCAGGGGGCGCCCAGCTTCGGGGCGCTATACACCAGCGTTGGCAGACATGGTCTCCATGACTGCCAACCCGACGCCTGCAGGCTATCGGCTGCTGGAAGACTTGAACCTGCGTCCCACGTCGATCAAAGCTTGCTGCGCCGTTACAGGAGCGGACCAGCCCAGCAACTTCCCGGCCTTTGAGGTATCGATCTGCAGCGAGCCGCACAATTGGGTGTACATGCTCTTCTTGCCCACCAGGCCCATTGTGAACCCGAGCAATTCTACCGGGACAGGAAGCATGATGGATTTTTTGTCCATCCCCTTGCCCAGGAGTCGAATGGTTTCGCCGATCGACAGATCTTCGGCATCACTGATCAAGAACGTCTGATTCGCCGCACCGGGATGACTCGCACAGGTCACAATAAAATCGACCAGGTTCTCCAGCGCAACCATGCTTCTCAGGTTTCGCACCCTCCCGAAAGGGAGGGGTATGCCAAGACTTACCAACTTCAACAAACGACGGAAGTTACCAGGTGCATTCTCCGCGTAGACCAAAGGCGGACGAATGATTACCAGCTCCATTCCAGTGCCTTCGACCAAGGACTTGAGCGCATTCTCCGCCTCTAGCTTGGAAGTGGCGTAATCGGCATGGGGTGCGGGGAGGGAACTTTCGGAAAAAGGCGCTTCGTGGGTCAGGTTCCCGTTGACCCCAATTGAACTGATAAATACAAAACGCTTGACCCCGCTGCTGATCGCTTGCGATGCAAGTGCAACTGCACCGTCGACATTCACCCGCCGGAACTCTGCCAGGGGATCTGTCACCGAGTCCTTCAACACGTGCGCTCGAGCAGCGAGGTGGACCACTACGTCCACCCCGTTGAGAGCCTCCGACCAATCCGTAGAGCTACCGATATCACCGACAGCGTAAAGCCTGGCAGAGGTCTGGCCCGTCACAGGCCGCCGAACGGTACCCGAAACCACGTACTGCGTATCCTGCTGCAAACGCGAAAGAACAGCGCTGCCAACAAATCCATTTGCACCAGTCACCAATATGTGCATCTTCACTCCAGCAGTTGTACCTAACCAAACCGACGTCACGCAGCCAAGAGAAACGTTATTCTCGCTGCATGCTCTCTGACTACGGATCAAGACGGCGCTGCAAGTGAATCCAGTCGACGATCTCCCCCTCAGGCGCATAGCCACTAACGGTCTCCCGCAGTAGCTGTCGCACGCGATCGTAGTCGTCGCAGGAAACGGCTGCCAGCAGCTCAGTCAGTTTTTCCTTGAGCTCATCCCATGCAACAAAGTCTTCGTTGGCGCTCATGATCATTGGATGCTGGGTAGCCACCACATTGTCACCGATCAACAGCTCTTCGTAGAGTTTTTCCCCCGGACGCAATCCGCTGAACTCTATGAAGATATCACCATGAGGATTGCGCTCGGAGCGAATACTCAGCCCGGACAGGTGAATCATTTTTTCCGCCAGTTCCACAATCTTCACCGGCTCGCCCATGTCCAGCACGAAGACATCGCCCCCCTGCCCCATGGAGCCCGCTTGGATAACCAACTGCGCGGCTTCCGGAATGGTCATGAAATAGCGGGTGATATTCGGATGAGTCACCGTGATCGGGCCACCAGACTTGATCTGCTTGTGAAACAGCGGAATGACAGACCCGGAGGAACCGAGCACATTGCCGAATCGCACCATGGTAAAGCGAGTCTTGTTGACCTGCGAAACATTGCTGCCATCCCCGAAAAGCACCGGAGCGACTTCACGGCTCAACGCTTGCAACGTCATTTCGGCCAAGCGCTTGGTACTGCCCATCACGTTGGTCGGCCGAACAGCCTTGTCAGTGGAAATCAGTACAAAGTTGGCCACACCAGCACGTAGTGCAGCCTGGGCAGTGTTCAAGGTACCAATCACATTGTTGAGTACGCCCTCGGCAATGTTGTGCTCAACCATCGGAACGTGCTTATAGGCCGCCGCGTGGTAAACCGTATCGACTCGCCACGCCTTCATGATTTCGAACAACTGCGCTTGATTCCGCACAGAGCCAAGGATAGGCAACAATCGGACAGACAAGGACTCTCGGGAAACCCGCTGTTCAAGCTCGGAAAGAATGCTATACAGGTTGAACTCACTGTGATCCAGCAGAATCAGGGTCCTGGGTGCCAAGCCAACGATCTGCCTGCAAAGCTCAGAGCCAATGGAGCCACCGGCCCCCGTAACCAGGACTGACTGACCAAGAATACAGCGTTCAAGCAGTGCTTCCTGTGCCGGTACGGCATCTCTCCCCAGCAGGTCGGCGATATCGACCTCTTGAATGTCGTCGACCTTGACACGCCCACTGGCCAGGTCCATGAACCCTGGGATACTACGCACATGCAGCGGAAAACCTTCGAGGTAGCCCAAAATCTCGCGACGGCGCCCTCGAGTCGCCGATGGAATGGCCAGCAGGACTTCCTGGGCCCCAGTAGCATCAATCATCCGCTGGATATGACGGGACTTGTAAACCTGCAAACCGGAAATAACCCGATCCGCGATGCTTGCATCATCGTCGATGAAGGCCACCGGACGCATGACTTTGCCCATACGCAAAGCGGCAACCAATTGGTTACCGGCTGCTCCCGCGCCGTAAACAGCAACTTTCGGCAATCCGTTATCACGGCTGGTGAAAGGTACATGTTGCGTCGCTGCAAACCAGTCGCCCATAAAGTACTGGCGCATCGCCAGGCGGAGACCGCCGACCATCACCATGCTCAACCACCAGTAATTGAAGATGATGGACCGGGGAACGACGTTCTGGTGATTGCTGTACCAATAAACTACGAACCCGAGAATGAGCGCAGAAAGACTGACTGCCTTGATGATCGCAATAAGTGCGTCATTGCCGAAATAGCGCATGACTGCACGGTACATACCAAACCTGATGAATAACGGGATAGCAACGACCGGCGCACAGAGAAAAAGCCATAGATGATCAGCAAGGGGGTCGGCCATGTCCTCAATACCCAGGCGAACCACGAATGCGAGCCAAAGGGCCGCCCACACAAGAATGACATCAGTTAAGACCTGAAGAAGACGCTTCTGCCGACGCGGAAGCCCCAGCATCGTAACTCGCAATTTATCGAAAACCCCTTCGAACACTACTACAGCTCCTCTAATGAATCTTGTTGCAACGCCTGCAATAACCTACGCCGAGCGGTCAACCCTTCTCAAGCGACCCAGCCCTGAATCCGACAACCAATGCTACCAACGGTGTGTAAGCCAGTAGAACGCCCAGTACGCCATCCAGACCGAGCAGCATGACGCACATCGCTATCGGCAACAACCACAGAAGATTCAAGGCCGCAACAGCGAGAGTAACGGGTAGATGCTTGCCATACTTCCGGGAAGCGAACTGGTATGCGTGGCTGCGATGAGCCTCATAGACCTTGTCTCCACGCGCCAGGCGTCGAACCAGCGTAAAGGTCGCGTCGACTATGAAAACGCCTAGCAATATGAGCCAGCACCAAAACAACTGCGACGACGCCCATGCCGCCTGAATCGATAGAACGCCGAGGATAATACCGAGGAAACCGCTACCGGCATCCCCCATGAAAATTCGTGCGGGAGGAAAATTCCAATATAGAAAGCCGGCCACCGCCCCTGCCAGCAGCAGCGGCAGGATTGCCAATTGCGCAAATCCGCCGACGACACACAGCAGACTGATGCCTGCACAGGCGCAGATCGCCTCGACACTGGCAATGCCGTCGATGCCATCCATGAAGTTGTAGAGGTTCAACAACCACACCAGATAGATTGCGGCAATCACGCTACCAAACCAGGCGAGGTCCAGTGTCCAGCCAAAAACCTCTAGAGGCGGCAGCCCCCCCAACCAGAACAGAGCCCAGCCAGCGGCAATGAAATGCCCCAACAAGCGCCAACGCGCAGCGATATGCCCATGGTCATCCATGAAGCCGATAATCGCTATCAAAGCCCCGGAGCCCGATAATGCGATCAATACATCGTTGAAATCCTGTTTGCCTGCCAGCAACGCCAAGGACGCGAGAAACGAAATGACAATCGCCACCCCACCGCCGCGCGGAGTAGGCACCACGTGCGAACTACGATCATTGGGAATATCAATGATGCTCTTCGCCAACGCATACCGACGCAAAACTGCAGTCAGCAGCAGGGAAACAAGGAACACCAGTGGAGTCAGCCACCATTGAGTCATTTTTAGATTTTTCCTGGGTAGTACTTTACGGTGACTGCGTCTGCATGGCTGGAATCGGAAGTCGTGTAACGCCACCGACTCCAGCTGATACAGCGACCGTGCGTCGGACTCAATCCTTGCGCCAAACCGTGCGATTGATGTAGTCCGTATAACTCAGCACTACGCGAACTACCTGCAGTGACACAGGGCCACCTTCGTAGTCCGGCACTACCGGGATGGCGCGGCCATTTGCCGTGTGTTGGGAAGTGACTACCTTGACTGCCGCCAGAACAGGGTCCTTCTTCAAGCCACTCATGATCAGCGTTCCCTGATCCATACCTTCCGGACGCTCGTGGGCGTTACGCAACGTCACAGCTGGCAGGTTGAGCAGGGACGCCTCTTCAGTGATGGTGCCGCTGTCAGAAAGCACACAGAAAGCAGACATCTGCAGCTTGATGTAGTCAAGAAGACCGAATGGTTTGACGAAGCGAATCAACGGATGATCCAGCGATTCACCCAACGCCTCCAGACGCTTGCGAGTCCTGGGGTGAGTAGAAACAATTACGGGATATCCGTAGACGTCAGCCAGGGCTTTCAGCGTGACCAGCAAGTCCTGGAGATTTTCCGGAGTATCGACGTTCTCTTCGCGGTGCGTACTGACGACAAAAAACTTGCCCAGCTCAAGACCGCTGCGCTCCAGGACATCCGAGCACTCAATCTTCGGCCTGTAGTAATCCAGCACTTCGTGCATGTGCGAGCCGGTTTTGATGATGGTTTCCGGACGAATACCCTCGGCAATCAGATAACGCCGAGCATGCTCGGTAAGGACCATGTTGATGTCACTCAAATGATCCAGCACCTTCCGGTTCAGTTCCTCGGGCACCCGTTGGTCGAAGCACCGATTTCCCGCCTCCATATGGAATACTGGAATCTTGCGACGCTTGGCAGCAATAACAGCCAGGCAGGTGTTCGTATCACCGTAAAGCAGCAACGCATCGGGCTTCTCGAGATCGAAGATCTCATCCGCCTTGGTAATGACTTCAGCGATCGTCTGCGCGGCAGTTTCACCCGCGGCCCCTAGAAAATGATCGGGCCTGCGAATCTCGAGATCGTCAAAAAAAACCTGATTCAGTTCATAATCGTAGTTTTGCCCAGAGTGCACTAGGACATGATTTACCTGCCGATCAAGCTCGGCTATGACACGACTCATCTTGATCAGTTCTGGACGAGTCCCTACCAGCGTCATGACCTTAAGCATCAAGTTGCTCCTGAATATAATCGAGGTTAAGGAGCAACTCCTTGATTCCCGGCACATCAAGACGCTCGGTGTTATGCGACGTGTAGTCGTCGAGCTCGGAGATCTTTTGCTCACCCTCTACAAAGTACTTTTTGTAGTTCAAGTCACGGTTGTCAGCCGGAATGCGGTAATAGCGCCCCATGTCTTCGGCTTTGGCCATCTCCTCACGAGACACCAGCGACTCATAAAGTTTTTCACCATGACGTGTACCGATAACGCGGACAACGTTATCTTTACCAAAGATTTCCTTGATCGCCTCGGCAAGCTCTCCTACCGTGGAGGCTGGTGCCTTCTGAATGAAGAGATCACCTTGCTGGCCGTGCTCGAAGGCGTGGAGTACCAGATCGACGGAGTCTTCCAGCGACATCAGGAAACGGGTCATGGCAGGATCGGTGACAGTCAGATCCTCACCCGTCCTGAGTTGCTCCACGAAGAGTGGAATGACTGAGCCACGGGAGGCCATGACATTACCATAGCGAGTCGCGCAGATGACGGTTCCGCCGGCCGGAATGGTGCGTGACTTGGCAACCATCAGCTTCTCGGCCATTGCCTTCGAGATGCCCATCGCGTTGATGGGATAGACCGCTTTGTCAGTACTCAGCACAACGACGCGCTTGACGTCTCGGGCAATCGCGGCATTAAGCACATTCTCCGTTCCCTGGACATTGGTGCGTACCGCTTCCATGGGATAGAACTCGCAAGAAGGCACCTGCTTGAGGGCCGCCGCGTGGAATATATAATCCACACCGACCATCGCCTGCTTCAGGCTGTCATAGTCACGAACATCGCCGATGTAGAACTTGACTTTATCATTAGCCAAGGCGATGCGCATATCTTCCTGCTTTTTTTCATCCCTGCTGAAGATCCTGATTTCTCTGACATTGGTATTCAGAAAACGCTTCAGCACCGCATTACCAAAAGAACCAGTACCACCAGTAATCATCAAAACTTTATTATCAAACATAGAAATCTTCCAATTTAGCTCAAGCCGTTACAGTGCACACAGGACACATGTAACCCGCAGAGGTGCCTCATGGCTCACCTGAGACAAGAAATCAACGCCCTTCCCACATGATCCGAACCAGTTCAGGCCAGGAAGGGGCCACATAACCGGTGGCTTCACTGAAACGCCCGCCATCAAGCGAGCGGTCAATAACCAGATTGTCATCAGGCGTTATTTTAATATCCTTGGCATATTGCTTTGCCAGAAGGCGCAAAAGCTCAAGCTTGGACACGGGCTGTGCCGCAACGTGATACAGGCCGCACAGCTCCGGTCGAGGCAAGACATAATCTTTCATGACGCGCGCCAGTTCAACGGTTGGAAGGCCTGAGAAAACAGCCTTGGAAAATCCTTTGACCGTGTCCTCCTGGGAAAGGAACCAGTCAACCAAAGATTGAGATGAGTTCAATTCATGCCCGATGATTGACGTGCGCAAAGTGATAGCACCCGACAGATCATGCAGCTCGCCGATATACTTGGACTTTCCATAAAGATCCTCAGCGTCAGAAGTATCATTCTCATGATAGTTTCCCTGGCGACCTGAAAACACGCAGTCGGTACTGACATGTATCAATCGTGCCTGCGCAAGCGAGCACAGGGCTGCCAACCGGTGCGGCAACATGGAGTTGATGGGCAATGCCGTGAGAGGGTCTTTCGCATCTGCCAATTGCTTGATCAGACCGACACAGTTTATGACCACCTCAGGACGAACCTTGTTGAGTACATCAACGAGAGCCTGCTGGTCCAGCACATCAACACCCGGGACCAACCGGGAATGGCTCGATTGCGGAAAGTTCCGCAACCCCGAGACGCCACGCAATGTCCCCCACACTTCATGACTATCGTCATTATCGAAGACCTTGAACACCGCGTTGCCCAGCATTCCGGTCACACCCAGCACCAAAACCCGCATAACTACTCCTTTCCACCGGCTTTTCCAAGCATTTCCACCAGAGACTCAACCTGATGCCGCATATCAAAATACGCGTCAAAGTAAGCCCTGCCGTTCCTGCCCATTCTGTCACGCTCTTCCTTTCCAGACGCCTTCATCCGCTGAATTGTCTCGACAAGCGGTCCCGCCTTCTCGGCTGGCGTCGCCATACCTGCCTGCGCTTCCACCACAACCCTGGCTCCTTCACCATTCAAGCACGCGATGATCGGTCTTCCCGCGGCAAGATACGCCTGCACCTTGCTGGGAATTGTCTGAGTGAAGATCTCGTCGGCGTTCAGGGTAACAAGCAATGCTCCGGCGCGCTCGAAAACCTGCGGCATCATGTCCATCGGAAAGCGACCGGGCAAAATGAGATTGTCCAGTCCGTGCAGGTCCTTTTGCTCTTTCAACCAGTTGAAACGACTACCACTACCCACCAGAACCACACGAATCTCCGGGTCATCACGGAGACTGAGCGAAGCCTGGACAATGGTTTCCAATGCTTGAGCGGTTCCCAGGTTGCCGGCGAAAACAACACAGAAATGCCGATCAAGCAATTGAATCAGGTCGTCAGGGATTACACCGGACGGCGTAACCGGAACGGCGTCGATACTATTCGGGTAGTAAACTATCTTGTCGCGACTGGCATAACGCGCAACAGGCTCGAAAAACGCTTTTGACTGAACGAAAAGCGAATCGCAAAAGGCATATATTCCTTTCACCACATAGCCGGCTATCTTCAACGCCAGCTTGTTTTTGATATAGCCGGTAGCAGCCAGACTTTCTGGCCAGAGGTCCTGGACCCAAACCGTCAGCGGCGCCCGTTTTATATATTTCAGGGGAATGGCCGGAATTGCCTGGGTCAAAGGAGACATGGCAAATACAAAAATGGCATCAAACTTTCGCTTACGAAGCATGAAGGGAAACGCAAGCGAACCAAAGAAGACGAACGACAAATAGTTTAGAATCAGGTTCTTTGCACCACCCGCACCACGAGCGCACATCGGTACACGTAACACCTCGATCTTATCGAGATAACGATCTCGCTGCGTGCCGGAAAACCCATAACCGGCAAAATATTTGCCTTCTGGATAGTTCGGCTTTCCGGTAGCCACAACGACCTCATGGCCCTGCTCATGAAGATGTCGAACAATATCATTGATAATGAATGACTCAGGCCAGAAGTACTGAGTCACCACCAAGATCTTCAACTTATTCGACCCCGAATTACTGTGCATTATCGACTGACTTGAATATGGTTAACCAGGTAGATTTAGCGGTATTCGCCCAATCAAATTTATTTGCCTGCACTACAGCAGCCTCGGCAAGACGACGAGAGTGTTCCTCGTCTGAAAGCACCCTTACCATTGCCCTGGCGATATCGTCGGGGTCGAATGGAGAGAAGTATTCGGCTGCCTCTGCCGCAAACTCGGGCATCGGCATGACGTTGGACGAGAGCACCGGTCGCCCCGCGCCCAAGGACTCAAGCAGGATATTCGGGCAGTTTTCACAAGAAGAGGCGAACACTACCAGCTCCGCATGTCGATAGTATGCTGGAAGCTCCAAATACGGGACCGCCCCCAGAATACTCACTCGATCAACGAGACCACGATTCCTGATCAGCTCATGCACCCGCTCAGCGCCAGGCAGATCAGACTCGCCTATCAGCACCAGACGAAACTGCTTCTGGTAGTTATCTGGCAAACTCGCATACGCACTGACAACCTCATGGTGATGTTTATAAACGTCAAAACGAGATACGTAGAGGATATAGCTTTCTTTGGTCAGACGCTGAGGACGTGCAACGTTCGCATCCACCTCCCTGAACTCTTTTCCGATGCCATGCGGGATCGTTACCGGGTTGGGGATTTTCGTCAGCCCCTCAATAACGCTTCGTGCATAATCGGAGATGAAGATAGTGAGATCTGCTTCTGACATGCTGCGCAACATGGCACGGTACAACAGCCAGTTCCTGACCCGCTGCAGGCCAAAGGGAATATAGCCCAATACTCGCTTGTCGAAAGGTATCATGTTGCGGAACATGGTGACGACCTTGCACCCCTGCGGGACCGAACCGGCGACCACTCCACCAGGGCAAAATAATATGTCCGCCTTGACCTTCCGCAGATAGGCCGGCAACAGCAACTTCTCCCAGAGGGTTCTGGTGAGGGGATTCTCAACAGGCCACTCAGGATAATGGCGAGTGATCGCAGGGTGCTCGGGAAGTTTAAGTCCCTCTGGCGCCAGGATTATGATCTTTAAGCCAGCACGATCCGGAATATGCCTCAGCAAATTAATAAGATAAGTTTGCCCGCCGCCCAGCCTGGCAGAAAAGGCGTTGATAACGATATTCAATTGAAAATTTCCTTTTTCTTGCAGGCCTCACTATAGCCGTCCGAAACCTGCGTTTCCCTTAGCCAGGCCTGGAACATCAAGACGTTCCAGATATGTACGCTGCGGTCAAACTTGCCAAGCAAATGCTCGTGCCAGACGCGCCCTACCTTGTCCGCATCCAGATACCCCTCTTCGGCAAGGCGTTTGGGGCACAGCAAATCCTCAGCCCATTCTCGCAGCGGGCCACGCAACCAGTCCCCCAACGGAATAGAAAAGCCGGCCTTGGGACGATCGATCAGTTCTGAAGGCACGTAACGATCGAGGAGGCGACGCAATGCCCATTTTCCTACACCGTCTCGCACAAGAAAGCGCTCGGGCAGAGAGAATGCGAACTCGGCAACGCGATGATCCAGCAACGGCGCTCGCGACTCAAGACTTGAGCGCATGGTTGCCCTGTCGACCTTCACCAAGAGATCGTCCGCCAGGTATTGTTTGACATCCCAACGCCTCATTGCCGAAATGTCGCCTTCCTCCAGCCCCGGGAACCCATCGAACCCACTGCACTGCCCGCCAATGACGATGTTTTCTTCTGGTTGCCAGTGGGACATGAGGCGGATATACATTTCACCAAGGCTCCGCGACTCGATCAATTGCCCTAGACGATTGACTCGGCGCCCATTGATCGACCGGTGGTATCGCTTGGGGAGCAATCCGGTCAACCTGTCCCAGCCGGCCGCAGAGGGCCCCGTCAGAACGGAAGACACCGCAGCTCTCAGAGACATTGGCACCTTGCTGACCTTGCGCCAGAGATTGGCTGTAATCGGATAGCGCGGATACCCGGCGAACAACTCGTCCCCACCATCACCAGTCAAGGCAACCGTGACATGTTCACGCGTCAGCTTTGAAACCAAGGCCGTCGGAATCTGGGAAGAATCGGCGAAAGGCTCATCATATATACGAGGCAATAAAGGAATTAATTCAGCTGCATCTATTGCCTTGACATACATTTCAGCATGGTCAGTTCCCAGGTGCCGAGCAACTTCACGGGCATAAGGTGCCTCGTTGAATGCCTCTTCCTCAAAACCAATGGTGAACGTTCGAATTCGGCTCGAGCTCTGCGCCTGCATCAACGAAACGATCAGACTGGAGTCGACGCCCCCCGAGAGAAATGCACCCACTGGAACATCGGAAAACGACTGAAGACCGACTGCGGTTGAAAGGTGTTGATGCAGGGTGTCCAGCACCTCTGAGTCACTGGCTTGACTGAATTGACTTCTCGCGCTGGCAACGCGCTCATTGTCCAGACTCCAAAACGGCCGAGACTCGCCCGCGACGCCTTCCGCAGACACCTGCAAGAAGTGACCGGATTGCAACTTGAAAATATTCTCGTATATCGAGTGCGGCGCAGGAATATAGCCAAACCGCATATAATCAGCCAAAACATTCCGGTCAACTACAAGGTCTTTCCCGCATTGAGCCCTGATCGCCTTGAGCTCCGAAGCAAAATAGAAACCCTGCTTGACCCGACCAAAATACAGAGGCTTTTCTCCCAGGCGGTCGCGGGCCAACGTAAGCATCCGTGCCTGCTTGTCCCAAACAGCGATTGCAAACATGCCGACGAGGCGAGGCAGTGTCTGTTCAATCCCCCAATGCTCGAATGCTGCCAGCAACACCTCGGTATCGGAATGACCGCGCCAGCTTAAAGTCGCGCCTGCTGAGTCGAGTTCCTTGCGCAGAATCGCAAAGTTATAGATTTCACCGTTGAATACGATTACATAGCGATCGGAAACCGAATGCATCGGCTGATGCCCGTGGGCAGACAGATCCAGAATAGCCAACCGCCGGTGGCCAAGGGCCAAGCCTGCCTGCTCGTCGAGCCAGACACCGCTATCGTCGGGCCCACGATGAAAAAGCGGTGCAAGCATAGACTGGATACGCCCTTCCAACGTCCCCACGTTATTCGCCATCAACCCTGCGAAACCACACATGTATACACTCAATCCTTAGTAAAATGGCCTATTGCGCCCGGAGACACCAAGCATCCCGAAACAGAAAACCGGTAAAATATCAGAGCTCGCTGAGAGCAAAGTGCCATCCTAGCGAATGATCGCGCTCTTCGGAAAACACATGGAGAACGCAGGCAGTCTTTTACCAATTTTTAGCCCCACAGCCAACCGAAACCGACAGCTAGGAAGGCTCAATGAGGCAGGTCTGACAAACCTGCCGTGCAAATGCCATGGCAATAGAAAAATCGCAGCACCCGCGACGCAGTCGCATTTTCGAGTAGGTTACAGACGACGCGCCGAGAAGGGTCTGGTAAAAACCGAGAGCGACTATGCTCTTCCTCAGCGGGCAGCCTGACTCGCACCTCTCGCCGAAAGAACGCTCCTCCGCTGATTAGTGAACTATCAGTCATGAACTGCCCGGTAACACATCCAGGATGAGTACAGCGCTACGAGGGTAGGAGCGCTCATCATGCACACAAGCAACGGCGTGATGAACAACATGATCGATACAGGCGATCAGAAGCGGCAGCAAGACAACGATGGTAATGACGCATCAGCGACTGACGAGCGAGCGGTCTTTCGAAGAAGAGTACAAGAGTGACAGATCCGCCAAACCACCGGGGCTGCCAGAACGCCGGCGGAGGCGAGCAACAGGATCAACCGCAAGCACCAGGACTTGTACAAAAGTGTACCGAAAGCTAAAAGATACCTTTCGCACAGGGCTTAAGCTGCAGGATCACGGCCACTATGAATCACGAGAATCCGCCCTCAAAGAGATTCCACTTCGAAGACGGATAGCAAGGGAAGGGGCTGGCTATCAGCGCCTTAATAATGGCGCTTTTGATGTGTCTGTATTGCCCGCCGCATCACTACGACGCCCAAGCCAAGCAAGAATCCAAACATCAGGCTAAAGCCGACAATAATGGCTTTCTTTGGCTTGATCGGAGACTGTGGCTCCATCGCGAGCTTGTCTACGCGAGCTAGGTCAAGATGCTCGAAGTCCACACTCAATCTCTTCAAACTCACCAACTCACTGCGAATATCCGCAATCTCCTTCAAAAACAACTCTGCATTGTCGCGCCTTCTGAGAAGCGCCACTTCACGGTTTGTCGCGAGCAGGCTGAGTTCCTTTTGAATCTCGTCAACACGCGGCTCTGTAAAGTCATCGGAGCGACGAGACTGCAACGTGCTGCGTTCTGCCTCCAATACTGACTGGCCCATAAAGTAGAGCGGAATGGCCTGATTATTGACTTCGGTACGCACCATGTTGTTACTTTGGCGCGCCTGATCCTCATCACTGAATGTCGAAGGGGTGGTAGGCTTGACGATGCCAAGTCTTTTTGCAATGGCAATCGCCTCATCAAGCTCCTTGATGCGATTCTGCCTACGACTTTGCAGCTGCTCGCGTAGCGCCTTGAGCTCATCCTGCAACATCTGCTTCTTGAGCTGATCTTTCTCCAGAAGAGCGGCAATCCTGGAATCTTTTTCTGCCTCGTAGGCGGCCTTCTTCGACTCCAGAGTCCTTTCGACCTGAGCGATCCGGTTAGCAACCAACACCTTGAAGTCGGAAGCGACCTTCTCTTTCTCAGCGTTGACTACGTAGCTAGTGAAGTCTCTAGCGAGCCCCACACCATCGATGCCTTGCGGGTATCTAACCGAAAAAAGAAGACTCTCTGTAAGATTTTTGCTTTTACCCGGATCAACGCTTTCCAGCGAAAAGGACTTCTCATTGAATTTTTCGAAGGTCTTTTCGATGGTCTGGCCTGGCTCCTGAAGCGGTGCAAGGTATTGCGGATTCGCGCGGAAGAAGCTCAGGCGAACATCATACGACTGCATGGACGAGCCCACGCGGATGAGCGCATCCCTTGGCTGAAGCTTGTACACACCGGAGCTGTTCAACTCATCCAGATCCGCTTGAGCGACAGGCCGAATGAAGGTTTCCACCTCATACTCCGGAGTCGCCCACACAACATATGCAATTGCCGCCGCAACCGTCAATGCAGTAATCAGCAGAACAATCGCCCTCTGATCCCAGAGACTGCCTATCAGCTCTCTTACATCAACTGCTTCTTGCGGGGGGGAGTTCGTTGGCTTGACTGGAATGTTCATCGCACGCTCAAAATCATCGATTGACACTCCGAAAGCAACTGACTTAACTGCCACTTATAATGGAATGCACCGGAAATAGTCAATATTTTGTAACAGGATCGATTCTGTAGCATCTTCAGAAAAATAGCAAGGGCGTAAGTCGCAGAAGACCCGTACGCAGCAGGCAAGAATCGGCGGACCACACGCCCCGGACTTAGGGCTATCAGGCTCACTCGACGCCCGTGCAACATACAGCTCAGCGCTGAAAGAATGTCGGCCTGGCGCAACATCCGACATGAAGAGGCGACAGGCTATTGCGCCCCTCACCCCTGAATATAGCTCAATCAAGCATTCCCCCGTAACAGCGAGAACGCTCATTCATCCATTAACTTAAACGCGAAGAAGCCTGATGATCAAAAACAGCGCCAGAGACATCAAATAGAAAACCAGCGCATTAAGAAGATACATTTCACCATACCAAGTCCAGTGCATGACGGACGAAGCGCAAAGCATATAGAGAAGCGTGCGCAGATAGTCATTCTCGCGAAAGCCCGAGTCAATCAGCCGCAAAAAACATACACTAATAAAACCATTTATGAAAACACCGAACAGTCCAAAATTCTCAAATGCAACACCTGCAACGTGAATCCCCCCCATGCCTGTAATAATATACCAGAGCGCAGGATTATCCACCGAAATCGGCTTCATCATCCCGAACAGCGAGTAGACCGGAGATGGAGCCAACGAAAGGAACATATCTATGTAAGTTTGGCCATATCGCAGATGCTCCCCATCCCAGAAATGCGTCAACTGTTCAACAAGAGGCAAAATCACCGCATTCCAAGAGTTGAACAGGAAAAACTGAGCGATATTGTCTGATGTCAGCACAACATCCATCCGGACCATGGAAATCACCACACCACTCGACAACAGCAGCAGCATAAAAAGGCTGACGAAGAACAGCGTTTTCAGCTTGATCAAACTGCTATAGCGGTACATAAGCCCGAGCATGCAAGCGACGAATAGCACCACAAAGTCCCTATCGCCTGTCATTGCATTTGCAACGCAGTAGGACAGCACCAGCAGCACAGATGCCACTGTTACTAGCCGGGACGGATAGACCAAGGCCAAGGCGACCACAGCAATGATGGAAAATACCATCACCGACTCAGTCCCTGTAAACGCCTCGAGCATCGAATCTATATTAACGAACCGATAGCCAATAAGCACGACACAGGCCACAAAGAACAGTACGCCTGCCGCCTTGAAGTCCGCAGGTGAAAAAAAACTGCTTCGCCGTGCTCCCAGACTCCTCACGGGTGTCAGTAGCGAAAGGAGGAAGGCCAACAATCCACCGGCAACGCCGAGGCTCCATACCAACGTAAGCCTCAGCACAAAAGCATCATCTACGGAGAAATCATATCCACCTATTGGCCACAACGTGACCGTATCACTCCACAAGCAGCTTATGAGACCGAGAAAAGGCACCGAATAACAGACGGTATACAGTGCTATCAAATATTTTTTGGACAGCAGGCACATAATGCACTGCGAGACCAAAATCAACAAACACATCAAAACCAGCAATATGATCATAAGCCTAATCCAACAAAGTCTTGGAGCCCAACCAGCAGGCGAGCTTGATATTCGCCCCCTCCCCAAGCATCCGGTTCACCGATTCCCAGTCACTCACCGCAGCAACCCACGCAGTCCCAACACAATGAGAACCAGCATTTGAGCGATGAGAGCATACACAAAGCACCTGAAAAGACTGACGGCCAACATGCTCCCTCCAGTACTTGCGAACATCGTCGACAGCAGATAAATGACGGCATATACAACGCTGGCCGATAATACGATCCATGTCATACGCTTGCTGTGCATTACCTGGGTCATGATCGTAGTCATCAAACCGAGCCCGCCCGCAGACAGAGCGAAGCCGAGAAGTTCTTTCTTCTCACAGAGCCCGTCGCCGAGATAACACAACCACAGATCGCGGGCAAAAAACATCAGCAAGGGCAACAAGATGGAGGCGGCAGCACCCAACAGCAAATACAGCCTGCTCGCACGCCCATCAAGCCCTGCGAGCCGGACGACGACATAAGAGGCAAGAGCACTTGGGAGCACAGTCACCAGAATGTAGAACAGGAAAAACAGGTTGAAATAACCAACCTCAGACGCGCTGGAGCTGGCGTTGGCAAAAATCATCAGACAGATGATATGGACAGGGGCCCCGAGAAGCATGCTCCCTGCAACAGCAGGTACCCCTGAGCGGGACAACGTCGAGCTCATTTCCCGAAAAGAAAAGATGACCCTCTGAAGGCCCCGGACACCACCCGCAGCATTGGCCTTCATGATCTGGAAACCGATAGCAGGGGCAATCAACGTGCACAAGCCCAGCGCCAGGAGCGAAAACTCCACACGCTTTGAAAAGCTTGCCACGGCGATCACTACCAACAGGCCCGTCAGACCATGAGCTGCCAAGACCAGCGCCCACTTCACGGACGCTTCGACCGTATACATAAGCCCTGTAATGGTCAGATTACATACACAGGCAAAACCGAGTATGAAAGCTGCAAACAGTAGGTAGTCAGCGTTGCGCTCATAAGATGAAGCCGGAGCAGAGAATAGACTGAGCACGATGACACAAAGCGCTCCCACCGCGGCTCCACCCCATATCATCAAGCCTAGGAAAGTCCTATAGTCAGCCTTGCCCTCACTGAAGACCACATAACGACTAAAAGCAACACTGAAGGCTTCACCGACTACGGTCGCTATACCAGTTATGATGGCGTAGCTGTACGAAAACTCGCCATACAGCTCTATACCCAAAACATGAGCCAAACTGAAAAGCAACAAAAACATGCACAGCTTGTTTAAAAGAACTGTAATTGCGCAGATACCCCTAGCCACAGGAATCAACTTCTCGCAAAGAAAGAGATATACCAATCTACCGACTTCAGCAGTCCGGCTTCGACATTAAATACAGGATCATAACCTAGCAGGCTTCTGGCTTTGCCAATATCGGCCTGCGAGTGCCTTACATCACCTGCACGGAAGTCTCGGTAAACGATACTTGAATCAGAGCTTACGCCCGCACTCGACAAGGCATCGTTGATGCCGGAGAACAGCTGATTAAGCGTGGTACGATCACCAACAGCTACGTTGTAGACATTATTCTTTGCCTCAGCACTGGCACATGCAGCGAGAATGTTGGCCTGCACAGCGTTTTCTACAAAACAGAAATCCCGACTCGTCTCACCGTCTCCATTAACAAAGACTTCCTCGCCGTTAATCATGGCGGCGGTCCATTTTGGGATCACAGCAGCATATGCACCATTAGGATCCTGGCGCTTTCCAAATACGTTGAAGTAGCGAAGCCCAATGCTATGCAGGCCATATGTACTGGAGAACACTTCAGCATATAGCTCGTTAACATACTTGGTGACCGCATAGGGCGAAAGAGGCTTCCCTATGACCCCCTCTACCTTTGGCAGCGCGGGATGATCACCATAGGTGGAACTGGAGGCGGCGTAGGTGAAACTCTTGACCTTGGCGTCCTTCGCTGCGACCAGCATATTCAGGAAGCCGTCGATATTGGTGCCGTTCGTAGTAATCGGATCATTGATAGAACGCGGGACCGATCCCAGAGCCGCTTGATGCAGAACATAATCGACAGAAACAGATTCTTGCGCGGAAAAACTCATAGCCTTCCGGCAATCATCGATATTTCGAATATCGCCTTCAATCAGTACGAAACGGGCCCATTGCTCTGGAGTGACGGCAGCCTGCACCTCATCCAGATTGTAATGGTGGCCGGTTGAAAAGTTATCAAGACCTACCACTCGCTGATCCAGTTGGAGCAAAGTCTCCAACAGATTGGACCCGATAAATCCGGCAACACCAGTGATCAACCAGACCTTGGAATCTTTTTTCATTTCAGCTTTTACTTCTTCGAAGCGACTCATGGCGTTCTCTTGTCTTGATATTTTAAAATCGATGTCAGATGGGCGAGGAACTCGCCCGCTTGACATTTACAGACGCAGGTCCGACTGGGAAGCATCGAGCAAATATTTTAGGTCATAAAGAACGTGCTCAGCCTTGCCCAGGCTCCGAATACTTTCAGGTCCCATGGCAGCGAACTCGTTATGCGCTACAGCCAGAATGATACCGTCGTAAGACCCGGCCAGCGGCTGGCTAACAGGGGTAATCGAATATTCATGCATCGCTTCTGCAGAATCGACCCAAGGATCGTAAACGTCCACGACGATATTGAATTCTGTCAGTTCATTGACTATGTCAATGACTTTTGTATTACGGAGGTCAGGGCAGTTTTCCTTGAATGTCAGCCCCATGATCAGCACTCTCGCACCATCCACATGAATTTTGCGCTTGAGCATAGCCTTCACCAACTGCGATACGACATAGGCGCCCATGTTGTCGTTCAGTCGACGTCCGGCCAGAATAATTTCTGGATGGTAACCTATGGATTGTGCCTTATGGGTAAGGTAGTAAGGATCCACACCAATGCAATGGCCACCGACCAATCCTGGACGGAACGGCAAAAAGTTCCACTTCGTCCCTGCGGCCTCCAGAACTGCCTGAGTATCGATCCCCAGCCTGTTGAAAATGAGGGCTAGTTCGTTGATCAGTGCGATATTCAAGTCGCGCTGTGTATTTTCAATGACCTTGGCAGCCTCGGCTACTTTGATGCTCGTAGCTTTGTGGGTACCCGCCACAATGATGGTCTTGTAGAGTTCGTCTACCAGATCTGCCACCTCTACGGTCGAGCCAGACGTCACTTTCTTGATGGTAGTAACGCGATGTTCTTTATCGCCCGGATTGATACGCTCCGGACTGTAGCCCGCATAGAAATCGATATTGAACTTCAGCCCGGAGACTTTCTCCAGTACCGGAACGCAGTCTTCTTCGGTTGCACCCGGATAAACTGTTGACTCATAGATAACAATGTCACCTTTTTTCAATACCCGCCCGATAGACTCGCTCGCCTTGATCAGCGGAGTCAGATCTGGCTGCTTGTGCTCATCGATGGGCGTCGGAACGGTAACGATATAGATATTGCATGCGGACAAATCGTCCAAGGCAGAGGTGAAGCTCAACCCCGATGCTCCCCCAAGCTCATCATCAGAAACCTCAAGAGTCGCGTCGTGACCAGCCCTCAGCGCCTCGACCCGGCGCAGGTTTATATCAAAGCCTACAACCTGCATTTTTTTGCCAAACTCAACTGCCAATGGCAAGCCCACATAACCGAGACCTACTATGGCCAACTTTACGTCTTCGAGTTTAAGCATTATTTTCCCTTGCCATTCATCAATGTTAATTCAATCAAAAGTCATGCATCGCGCGCGCTGAGCTCAAACATCACAAATGCGCGCGCCAAAGATTACACCGAAATCGCTACACGGAGCCATACTCAATTTTCAACCGGTAAACACTGGCGAGCCCGGGTTACACCTGCGGCACGTCGCAACACCACGGCGAGGCGCTGACGACCAGCCCTGCGAGGGAGGAGCCTGCACCGATAAGTGGAAAAGAATTGTATTAAGCTTAGGGAGTAGCGCTCGCGAAAATGCAGGTTGCGCGCCGAAAAAAGGCTCAAGCTCTCATCTACCAGCATGGGATCGAGCCCGTTTCGGGCTGCTTTCGCCACCTCACAACCGCCCAACTTGCAGATCCAGGCTTGCAGGAAATACTACCTTGCGGTGGTCAGGCAACGCAAAAAACCGGCGAGGGGCGACCGGGGCGGGGGAGCGCACCCGGCTTCACTGGTTGTAAATTGAGTATTGCAGAGTTGCTTTCAACGCAGCGTGATTGTCGTACCGGCAGTTTTCGTACTCAGCCTAACGCTCAGAGCGTTTAGATGCCCTGACACCAACCAGATGACTTACGCTTGCAAGGATGCAACCCAGAAGCAAGCCGAACACAGCACCCGAAATCATGACCAGCAATCTTTTCGGACGAATCGGCTCATCAGGCAACTCCACCTCGCCATCCAGACGGTAAACACTGACCGTTTCCGGTGCGATCTCCAAAGTACGATAGAACGCCAAACTCGTTTGCTGGGCTCGAAGGCTGGAAATAAATGGATCATCCGACGCGCGCTTCTGCAGATTATCAATCTCGGCCTCCAGCGCCCTGGCTCCACGCATATAGGTTAGCGATCCATCCATACCTGCCGACACCTCACTGGAAAGAGTCCCAGAAATTATCGGAGGTTTCTCCAGGCCGATCGACTGAGCCACGGCAAGTGCCTCCTGCAATTGAACTATCCGATCCTCGCGGCGTCTTTCCGCCTCTTCCCGGGCCGCGACTATCTGCTGCTTCAGATTGGCAGCCTTGACAATCACTTCACTCCGAGCGTCCTTGAGCACCTCCTGCTTCGCGTTTTTCCCCGCCATATTCGCGTACAGGACGACCCAATCCGCGGCTCGCTGCGGATCAGGCAGGTCCGCTGTAATCGCATAGCGCACAGGAGCTTCCTTACCAACAACAGCAACCTGCAGGATCCGCGTGTAGCGATTGTAGAGCTCTTCCGGCCCGACCCCGATAGCGCTCTGACCCAGCGTAGGCAGGTAGACTTCACGGAAAAACTCCCGCCGCAGAGATTCGGAGAGCAGGTTACGCAGGTAGATGTCGTAGACCCCCTGCACAGTCAGCCGCCGCAGACCCTGACTATCGTCGCGACCATAATTCAGGTTAGCTATATCATTCTGCGTGGGCGCTCGCACAAATATTTTTGCCTGGTACACCTGCGGAGCAAGAAACGCGTACGCCGCGGCGCACAGAACCACCACAAGCGCAGTACCAAGAATCAGCGACTTGCGATGCCACAATCTCTCCAGGAGCTCTATTACGTCGATCTCACTCGCAGCAGCAAGCCTCTCACGGTCATTGCTCATTTATTATAATTCCCCAAAATCGGTCTATCACGGACTAATGAAAATTCATGACAACAGGGCAATACAGTTTTACAGCCATTCCTCTTCAGAAATAATAGCAAGCCTGAAAGATATCAAAAAATACAGTTAGACACTCGCCACTCCGAAAAGTTCCCTTTTTTGTCGCTTCTTCCTCTTTGACTTTAAGCCACGATAAAAACAACTGAAACAGCCATACAGCCGCCTGCTCATACGTATCTGGACGGGATTTCCGATCCCCATCGGGACAAGACAGAAGCGATCACCCCGTGAAACGATTGATCGTCGAGGAGCGCGAGACCCGACCCGCCGGGACGCCACTCATGCTCCAGAGACAGTCTTGCAACCCGGGGGAAGCCCGAAGCCGGGCGTCATCACTCAACAATCAAAGCCTGCCGTGCCTTTATCTCATCATCCGGGGATCTCGAAAACAGGCAAATTCTCAACCAGGACAGGAAATTTCCTAACCGCCAGAATGGGTTGTATCTTGAGCAGAAGCACGACGCCTGGACCTGTGGAGCATCATGCTACAACTTCCCAGGACAGGACCCACCACCAAACCAACAACTAAAACAAGCAGCACCAACACCGCCATAGGAATAGCTGGCATCGACCAGCCAAGTATCACAATTGATACAGCCTGCTGATTTTCCATTACGAATAACAGTACAAAAGCCGACAGCAATAAGATAAATAGTGCTACCAGAGCGCGCTTGAGCTTATGCATCAGATACCTCCTCTATTGCTAGGTAGACTCATGCTCATCTTCATTCACCCGATCCCGCAACTCCTTCCCGGGCTTGAAATGCGGCACGAACTTGCCATCGAGCTCGACGGACTGCCCGGTCTTCGGGTTACGCCCCACGCGGGGAGCACGATAATGCAATGAAAAACTACCAAACCCCCGGATCTCGATACGATCCCCGGTCGCCAGGCACTGGGACATCTGCTCAAGCATGGTCTTGATTGCCAGCTCCACGTCCTTGGACGAGAGCAACCCCTGGTGGGTGACAATACGTTCGATCAGCTCCGACTTCGTCATGTTTTTCCCTTCTGTATCAAGCAGCTAGGTCATTGCCTCCATTGGTTGTAGCACGGCTTGATGAATTTGAACAGTGCGCTTCTTGACTTGTACGAAAATCCAAGGAGCGAGAAATACCGACACACCCCGCAAAGCCAACGCCCACGGGGCTCGCGCTTAACCGACTGAAATTTCAGGCATAAAAAAAGGCGACCGAAGTCGCCTTTTTTTGATCAAGCTGAACTTAGTTCTGCTTGGCCGCTTCCTGCGCCGCACGCAGCAGGTCACCCAGGGTAGCGCCAGGAGCTTCAGGAGCAGCCTTGGCGATGTTCTGCATGACTTCTTTCTCGTCCTCAACGTCTTTCGACTTGATGGAGAGGTTGAGAGTGCGGGACTTGCGGTCAACGCTGATGATCTTGGCTTCGATCTCGTCGCCTTCCTTCAGGACGTTGCGCGCGTCTTCAACACGGTCACGGCTGATTTCGGAAGCTTTCAGAGTGGCTTCGATATCGTCAGCCAAGGTGATGACGGCGCCCTTGGCGTCGACTTCCTTGACAACACCCTTGACGATGGCGCCTTTGTCATTCACGGAAACGTAGTTGGAGAACGGATCATCTTCCAGCTGCTTGATACCGAGGGAGATGCGCTCACGCTCAGGGTCAACGGACAGGATGACGGTTTCCAGCTCGTCGCCTTTCTTGAAGCGACGTACGGCTTCTTCGCCCACTTCGTTCCAGGAGATGTCGGACAGGTGAACCAGACCGTCGATGCCGCCGTCCAGACCAATGAAGATACCGAAATCGGTGATCGACTTGATGGTGCCGGAGATCTTGTCGCCCTTGTTGAACTGGCCAGAGAAGTCTTCCCATGGGTTCGACTTGCACTGCTTGATGCCCAGGGAGATGCGACGACGCTCTTCGTCGATGTCCAGAACCATGACTTCCACTTCGTCGCCAACCTGAACGACTTTCGACGGGTGGATGTTCTTGTTGGTCCAGTCCATTTCGGAAACGTGCACCAGACCTTCGACGCCTTCTTCCAGCTCAGCGAAGCAGCCGTAGTCGGTCAGGTTGGTGACGCGCGCCATGACGCGGGTGCCTTCTGGGTAACGAGCCTTGATAGCAACCCATGGGTCTTCGCCCAGTTGCTTCAGGCCCAGCGAAACGCGGTTGCGCTCGCGATCGTACTTCAGGACCTTGACATCGATCTCGTCGCCAACGTTGACGATTTCCGATGGATGCTTGATACGCTTCCAGGCCATGTCGGTGATGTGCAGCAGGCCGTCTACGCCGCCCAGGTCCACGAATGCGCCGTAGTCGGTGAGGTTCTTGACGATACCCTTGACTTGCTGGCCTTCCTGCAGCGATTCCAGCAGAGCTTCGCGCTCGGCGCTGTTTTCGGCTTCCAGGACGCTGCGACGGGAAACGACAACGTTGTTGCGCTTCTGGTCCAGCTTGATGACCTTGAATTCCAGCTCTTTGCCTTCCAGGTGAGTGGTGTCGCGCACTGGGCGGACATCAACCAGGGAGCCCGGCAGGAACGCACGGATACCGTTAACGTCGACAGTGAAGCCGCCCTTAACCTTACCGTTGATAACGCCCTTGACCACTTCTTCGGCGGCGAAAGCTGCTTCCAGAACAATCCAGCACTCGGCGCGCTTGGCTTTTTCACGGGACAGCTTGGTTTCGCCAAAGCCGTCTTCCACCGCGTCCAGCGCAACGTGAACTTCGTCACCGACCTTGATGGTCAGCTCGCCAGCTTCGTTGTAGAACTGCTCGAGCGGGATGACGCCCTCGGACTTCAGACCAGCGTGGACAGTAACCCAGTCACCATCGATATCGACAACGATACCGGTGATGATCGCACCTGGTTGAAGGTTGAGGGTTTTCAGGCTTTCTTCAAAGAGTTCTGCAAAGCTTTCGCTCATTTTAATTCCTGTAGATTCGGGCGATAAATCCGCCCAACAGCCACACTCCAGACAATGTGGGTTTCGTTCATAGTAAGGGCCGGCTGCAGGACGTTGACTGGTAATCCTGCAGCCTTCCCGGGTCATCCGGTGATATCGCGCAGGGCGACCTCACTCAGAATGCGTTCCAGCACCTGCTCGATGGACAGCTCGGTAGAATCCAGCTGTATCGCGTCGGCTGCCGGCTTGAGCGGGGCTACCGAGCGCTGGGTATCGCGCTCATCGCGCGCACGAATCTCATCCAGCAGACTCGACAGATTAACATCATCGCCCTTGGCCTTCAACTGGAGGTAACGGCGCCGCGCCCGCTCCTCGGCGCTGGCCGTCAGGAATATCTTCAACGGCGCATCGGGGAATACCACCGTGCCCATGTCCCGGCCATCGGCGATCAGGCCCGGCGCCTCGCGGAACGCGCGCTGACGCTGCAGCAGCGCCTCGCGTACCGCCGGCAGGGCAGCCACCTGGGAGGCACCGGCACCGACATGCTCGTTGCGGATGTCATTGCTGACGTCGTCGCCCTCCAGAATGATGCGCTGCAACTGGCCTTCCTCGGCCGCAAGGAACTGTACGTCCAGATGGGCGGCGAGGGCCTTGAGCAGCTCTTCGTTGGTCAGGTCGACGCCATGGTTGCCCGCAGCGAACGCGAGTAGACGATACAGGGCGCCAGAGTCCAGCAGGTTCCAGCCCAGGCGCCGGGCCAGCAGGCCCGCTACCGTACCCTTGCCCGAACCGCTAGGCCCGTCGATGGTGATGACCGGCGCTTGCAGGTTCACGATTTGCCCTCTTCAGCGACGCGAATCCCGACCTCTGCGCACAAGGCCAGGAAGTTCGGGAAGGAAGTAGCGACGTTGGCGCAGTCATGAATGCGGATCGGCGCAGTTGCGCGCAGGGAAGCCACGCTGAAGGCCATGGCGATCCGGTGGTCACCGTGGCCATGGACCTCACCACCACCGATCTCGCCACCATCGATGATGATGCCATCGGCGGTTGGCTCGCACTTGACACCCAAGGCCAGCAGGCCGTCGGCCATGACCTGGATGCGATCGGATTCCTTGACCCGCAGTTCCTCGGCGCCACGCAGGACGGTACGGCCTTCGGCACAGGCTGCAGCAACGAACAGCACCGGGAACTCGTCGATGGCCAGTGGAACCAGGTGCTCGGGAATTTCGATGCCCTTGAGCCTGGCGCCACGCACGCGCAGGTCGGCAACCGGCTCGCCACCGACTTCACGCTGGTTTTCCAGGGTGATGTCACCGCCCATCAGGCGCAGGATGTCGATCACACCAGTACGGGTCGGGTTGATGCCGACGTGCTCCAGGAGCAATTCGGAGCCTTCGGCGATCGACGCAGCCACCAGGAAGAAGGCCGCCGAGGAAATATCCGCAGGCACTTCGATATGGGTCGCCTTCAGCTTGCCGCCGGAGACCAGCGAGGCGGTCGGCCCCTCGACACTCACTTCATAGCCGAAACCACGCAGCATGCGCTCGGTGTGGTCGCGGGTCGGTGCTGGCTCGGTGACCGTGGTCTTGCCCTCGGCGTACAGGCCGGCAAGCAGCAAGCAGGATTTGACCTGGGCGCTGGCCATCGGCAGCGTGTAGGTCAGCGCCTTGAGCTTGTGCCCGCCACGAATGGTAACCGGCGGACGGCCCTGCTCGGCGGTTTCAATCACCGCACCCATTTCGCGCAGCGGATTGGCGACACGGTTCATCGGACGCTTGGACAGCGAGGCATCGCCGGTCAGCACGGTGTCGAAGGCCTGCGCAGCCAGAAGGCCGGACAGCAGGCGCATCGAAGTACCGGAGTTGCCCAGGTAGATAGGGCCAGGTGGCGGTTTCAGGCCATTGAGGCCGACGCCGTGAATTGTCACGCGACCGTGATGCGGACCTTCGATCACCACGCCCATGTCACGAAACGCCTGTAGGGTCGCCAGGGCGTCCTCGCCTTCGAGGAAGCCTTCGACTTCCGTGGTGCCCTCGGCCAGCGAGCCGAGCATGATCGAGCGATGGGAGATCGACTTGTCGCCGGGAACGCGAATGCGCCCGGACAGACGGCCACCAGGTTGTGCCAGGAAAATCAGGTCGTTGGAGTTCATAGCGTCCACATAGGCCCGTCGGGCCAGGATTTTACTGAAATGCTCGCGGGCAACCCGGGCGCGCGTGAACACGCCCAGCAACTGATGCCCGTCCCCTGCATCGACCGCATCGCGCAAGGCGTCGAGGTCGCTGCGAAAAGTGTCCAGTATGCGCAGGACAGCCTCGCGGTTGGCGAGAAAGATGTCATGCCACATTACCGGGTCACTGCCGGCGATCCGCGTGAAATCACGGAAGCCGCCGGCAGCGTAACGGAAGATATCGAGGTTTTCATTGCGCTTGGCCAGGGAATCGACCAGGCCGAACGCCAGCAGATGAGGCAGATGACTGGTAGCCGCCAGCACTTCGTCGTGACGCTCCACCTGCATGTGCTCGACATCCGCATCCAGCGCACGCCATAGCCGGTCAACCAGGGCCAGGGCCTCGGCATCGGTCTCGGCCAGCGGGGTCAGGATCACCTTGTGCCGACGAAACAGCCCGGCATTGGAAGCCTCCACCCCGCTCTGCTCGGAACCGGCGATCGGGTGCCCCGGCACGAAGCGCGCGAGTCGCTCCGGCATGACCGCACGAGCCGTACGAACGACATTGCCCTTGGCACTGCCAACATCGGTCAGCACCGCCTGCCCCAGGTCCATTCCGGCCAGCCTGGCCAGTACCTTCTCCATCGCCAGGATCGGTACCGCCAGCTGGATCAGGTCGGCACCGACGCAGGCCGCTGCAAGATCTTCCTCACAGCGGTCGACCACGCCCAGCTCGACCGCCAGCTTGCGCGATTGCGGGTCCAGATCGACACCGACCACTTCGCGGCACAGGCCGCTTTCACGCACGCCCTTGGCGAAGGAACCGCCGATCAGGCCCAGGCCCACTACAACAAGCCGGCCAAGCACGGTTCCGCTCTTTTGCGTTTCGATTTCAATCACTGAGCCAGGACCCTGTTCAAAACATCACCATCGTTACGCCTCAAAGCACCGCTTTCGGGTAGGAACCCAGCACTTTCAGGGCAACCGCCTCCTGGCTGATCTTCTCCAGCACGGCCTTGATCAGCGGATCCCGGTGATGGCCGACGAAATCGATGAAGAATACGTAGGTCCATTTACCGCTGCGCGAAGGGCGGGTCTCGATGCGCGTCAGGTCGATTCCGTTCTCATGGAACGGCACCAGCAACTCGTGCAACGCGCCCGGCTTGTTGCTCATGGACACGATGATCGAAGTCTTGTCGTCGCCCGTAGGCGGGACTTCCTGGTTGCCGATCATCAGGAACCGGGTGGAGTTGTCCGGACGGTCCTCGATCTTCTCGGCCAGTCGGGTCAAGCCATACAGGCCGGCAGCCATGTCGCCGGCAATGGCGGCCGAGTTCCACTCGCCCTTGACCCGCTTGGCCGCCTCGGCATTGCTCGCCACCGCGACGCGCTCCACATTCGGGTAATGGGCATCCAGCCACTTGCGGCACTGGGCCAGGGATTGGGCATGGGAATAGATGCGGGTGATGCTGTCGGTCTTGGTGTTCTCGCCCACCAGCAGATGATGGTGGATACGCAGCTCGACCTCGCCACAGATGACCATGTCGTGCTCGAGGAAGCTGTCGAGGGTGTGGTTGACCGCGCCCTCGGTGGAGTTTTCCACAGGCACTACACCGAAGTTGACCGCACCGGCTGCCACCTCGCGGAACACTTCGTCGATCGCCGCCATCGGCTTGCTGATCACGGCATGGCCGAAGTGCTTCATCGCCGCAGCCTGGGTGAAGGTACCCTCGGGGCCGAGGTAAGCCACTTTCAGCGGCTGCTCCAGCGCCAGACAGGAGGACATGATTTCGCGGAACAGCCGGGCCATTTCCTCGTTGCCGAGCGGCCCCTGGTTACGCTCCATGACCCGCTTGAGCACCTGCGCCTCGCGCTCGGGCCGGTAGAAAACCGGAACCTCGCCCTCGGCCAGGGAGCCCATCTTGACCCGCGCGACTTCCTGGGCACAGCGAGCGCGATCGCTGATCAGCTCGAGGATCTTCTCGTCGAGACTGTCGATGCGTACCCGCAGCGCCTTGAGTTCCTGTTCGGACATCAGGCGTGTTCCTTCTCGAATTCGGCCATGTAGGCCACCAGGGCTTCGACGGCTTCCAGGCCCAGCGCGTTGTAGATCGAGGCACGCATGCCTCCGACCGAACGGTGTCCCTTGAGGTTGAGCAGGCCGCGGGCGTCGGCACCGGCGAGGAACGCCTTGTCCAGACGCTCGTCGGCCAGGCGGAACGGCACGTTCATCCACGAACGGGAATTGACGCTGATCGGGTTGGTGTAGAAATCGCTCTTGTCGATGAAGCCGTACAGGCGGTCTTTCTTGGCCCGGTTGCGCTGCTCCATCGCAGCCACGCCGCCCTGCTCCTTCAGCCACTGGAAGACCAGGCCGGAGAGGTACCAGGAATAGGTAGCCGGCGTGTTGTACATCGAGCCGTTATCGGCCGCGATCTTGTAGTCGAGCATGGTCGGACAGGCGCTGCGGGCGCGGCCCAGCAGGTCTTCGCGGACGATCACCACCACCAGGCCGCTCGGGCCGATGTTCTTCTGCGCCCCGGCGTAGATCAGGCCGAACTGCGAGACGTCGATCGGACGGGAGAGGATGTCGGAAGACATGTCCACCACCAGCGGCACGTCACCGGCCTGCGGCACCCAGTCGAACTGCAGGCCGCCGATGGTTTCGTTGGAGGCGTAGTGCAGGTAGGCGGCGCCCGGGGTCAGCTTCCACTCGTTCTGGCCGGGAATGGCCAGGAAGTCGTAGGGCTTGGCCGAGGCGGCGACATTGACGTTGCCGAAGCGGCGCGCTTCCTCGATGGCCTTCTTCGACCAGATGCCGGTCTCGATATAGTCGGCGGTAGCGTTCTCGGGCAGCAGGTTCAGCGGGATCTCGGCGAACTGCTGGCTGGCGCCGCCCTGGAGGAACAGCACCTTGTAGTTGGAGGGGATGGACAACAGGTCGCGCAGGTCCTGCTCGGCTTGCTGGGCAATGGCCACGTAGTCGTCGCTACGGTGACTCATTTCCATGACGGACAGGCCTTTGCCGTTCCAGTCCAGCATTTCGGCCTGGGCGCGCTGCAGAACAGCGTCCGGAAGCGCAGCAGGGCCTGCGCAGAAGTTAAAGGCTCGTTTGCTCACATCCACTCTCGCTCTGCTCAAGATAACGGCAGAAGCGGGGACGAGCCCCGCTTCCGTATTCCACACATCTACCACTCAATCCTGTACGACGTCTTCCTCGCCGGCAGCATCCGCCTGCGGCGCCTCGATGTTGTCGTCGCCTGCCTCGGCATCCGGCAGTTCGTCGTCCTCGTCGTCCTCGGAAGGCTCCTGGACCCGCTCCAGGCCGACCAGGGTTTCGTCGCTGGCCAGCTTGATCAGGGTAACACCCTGGGTATTGCGACCCAGGCTGGAAACCTCGCCGACACGGGTGCGAACCAGGGTGCCCTGGTCGGAAATCAGCATGATCTCCTCACCTTCCTGCACCTGGACAGCGCCGACCAGACGACCGTTACGCTCGTTGCTGACCATGGCGATCACGCCTTGGCCGCCACGCTTGTACTCGGGGAACTCGCTGATCGCGGTGCGCTTGCCGTAGCCGCGCTCGGAAGCGGTGAGGATCTGGCTGCCCTCCTCCGGAATGATCATCGAGATCAGCTTCTGCCCTTCGGCCAGGCGCATGCCGCGCACGCCACGAGCGGTACGGCCCATGGCGCGAACATCGGATTCCTTGAAGCGTGTCACCTTGCCAGCATCGGAGAACAGCATGACCTCACGCTCGCCATCGGTGATCGCAGCGGAAATCAGGATATCGCCTTCATCCAGCTCCAGGGCGATCAGGCCGACGCTGCGCTGACGACTGAACTGCTCCAGCGGGGTCTTCTTCACGGTGCCGTTGGCAGTGGCCATGAAGATGTAGTGACCCTCGGTGTATTCCTCGACCGGTAGCATGGTGGTGATGTGCTCGCCATCGTCCAGCGGCAGCAGGTTGACCAGCGGGCGACCACGGGCCGCACGGGACGCTTCGGGAATCTCGTAGGTCTTCAGCCAGTACACCTTGCCCTTGCTGGAGAACAGCAGCAGGGTGGTATGGCTGTTCGCCACCAGCAGGTGGGAAATGTAGTCTTCGTCCTTTACACCCGTCGCCGACTTGCCTTTGCCACCGCGACGCTGGGCCTGGTAGGCCGCCAGCGGCTGGGTCTTGGCGTAGCCACCATGGGAAATGGTTACCACGCGATCTTCTTCCGGAATCATGTCGCCCAGGGTCAGGTCGAGGCGCGCGTCGATGATCTCGGTGCGGCGCGCATCGCCGTATTCGGCGCGGATCAGTTCCAGCTCTTCGCGGATCACTTCCATCAGGCGCTCGGCACTGCTGAGGATACGGATCAGCTCGCCGATCTGGTTGAGGATCTCCTGGTATTCGGCCAGCAGCTTCTCGTGCTCCAGGCCGGTCAGGCGGTGCAGGCGCAGGTCAAGAATGGCCTGGGCCTGTTCCGGCGACAGGTAGTACTTGCCATCACGCAGGCCGTATTGCTCGTCGAGGTTTTCCGGACGGCAGGAGTCGGCACCGGCACGCTCGACCATCACCTGCACGGCGCTGGATTCCCATGGCGTGCCGATCAGCGCTTCCTTGGCCTCCGAAGGCGTCGGCGAAGCCTTGATCAGGGCAATGACCGGGTCGATGTTGGACAGCGCAACCGCCTGGCCTTCGAGGATATGCCCACGCTCGCGAGCCTTGCGCAGCTCGAACACGGTACGCCGGGTTACCACTTCGCGGCGGTGGCGGACGAAGGCTTCGAGCAGGTCCTTGAGGTTGAGCAGGCGCGGACGACCGTCGATCAGGGCGACGATGTTTATGCCGAACACGCTTTGCAGCTGGGTCTGGGCGTAGAGGTTGTTGAGCACTACCTCCGGCACTTCACCACGGCGCAGCTCGATGACCACGCGCATGCCGTCCTTGTCGGACTCGTCCCGCAGCTCGGTGATGCCTTCCAGCTTCTTCTCTTTCACCAGCTCGGCGATCTTTTCGATCAGACGGGCCTTGTTCAACTGGTACGGCAGTTCGGTGATGACGATCTGCTGGCGGCCACCGACCTTGTCGATGTCCTCGACGTTGGAGCGGGCGCGCATATAGATGCGTCCGCGACCGGTGCGATAGGCCTCGATGATGCCCTGGCGACCGTTGATCAGGCCGGCGGTCGGGAAGTCCGGGCCCGGGATGAACTGCATCAGTTCATCGACCGTGATCTCGGAGTTGTCGATCAGCGCCAGGCAACCGTCGATGACTTCGCCGAGGTTGTGCGGCGGGATGTTGGTCGCCATGCCCACGGCGATACCGCTGGAGCCGTTGACCAGCAGGTTGGGGATCCGGGTCGGCATGACCGCGGGGATCTGCTCGGTGCCGTCGTAGTTGGGCACCCAGTCCACGGTTTCCTTGTGCAGGTCGGCCAGCAGCTCGTGGGCCAGCTTGGCCATGCGCACTTCGGTGTATCGCATCGCCGCAGCGTTGTCGCCGTCGACCGAACCGAAGTTGCCCTGGCCGTCGACCAGCAGGTAGCGCAGGGAGAAAGGCTGGGCCATGCGCACGATGGTGTCGTAGACAGCGGTATCACCGTGAGGGTGGTACTTACCGATCACGTCACCGACCACACGGGCGGATTTCTTGTACGGTTTGTTCCAGTCGTTACCCAGTTCGCTCATCGCATACAGAACGCGGCGATGCACGGGCTTCAAGCCATCACGCGCATCGGGCAGTGCACGCCCGACAATGACGCTCATCGCGTAGTCGAGGTAGGACTGTCTCAGTTCGTCTTCGATATTGACCGGGAGGATTTCTTTGGCCAGTTCGCCCATGAGAAGCCTGATTCCTTTTTCTGGTGAAACTTCGTCACATCCATATGGGACGAACGAAGCTCGCCGCCGCGAAGGGCCTCCTGCGCGACGACTTACGACAAATCAACGAGTTATGCCATGGATCTGCGTACTGAAGAGCACCCCGCTGGGCGCCCTTGGAAACCGCCGGATGTTATCACAGTCGGCGGGGGCATGGGAGTATGGCAAAGCGCCGCCTGGCGCGGGCGAAAATGGCTCTGCGCCACCTGCGGCATGGAACTCAATGCAAGCGCTTGCGGCACATCAACTGCGCCAGCTTGGCCGTATCCGGCCGCTCCACGATCCCCTTCTCGGTAACGATCACGTCGATCAGGTCCGCCGGGGTCACATCGAACAACGGGTTGCATGCCTCGACGCCAGTTGCGATGCGCTCTCCGGCGATCCCCAGCAACTCAGCACCCTCACCTTCCTCGAGCACGACGTCTTCGCCACTGGCCAGGCCCAGGTCGATGGCCGCACTCGGCGCCACCACCATGAAGCGCACCCCGTGATGCATCGCATTGACCGCCAGCTGGTAGGTACCGATCCTGCTGACCACGTCGCCATTGGCGGCAATGCAGTCGGCACCGACCACCACCCAGGTAATGCCCTTGGTCTTCATCAGGTGGGCTGCGGCCGAATCGACGCTGACGATTGCCGGAACGCCCTCGCTGGCCAATTCCCAGGCCGCCAGGCAGGTGCCCTGCAGGCCAGGACGGGTCTCATCGACGTAGACATGCTCGATCATGCCGTCCAGCCAGGCCGCGCGGATCACCCCCAGCGCCGTGCCAAAGCCGCCGGTAGCCAGCGCGCCGGTGCTGTTGTGCGTCAACACGGTCTGCTCGCTGCCCTGGTACTTGCGGATCAGTTCCATGCCCAGCTGGGCCATGGTCAGGTTGGCTTCGCGATCGCTTTCGTGGATCGCGCGGGCCTCGGCCTCCAGCGCCTGCGACGGATCGTCGCCCTCGCGTAGCCGCTGCAAGCGCTCGCGCATGCGATTCAGGGCCCAGGAAAAACCCACGCCGTTCGGCCGTGCCTCGCTGAGCAAGGTGAAATCGGCTTCCAGCGCATCACGCCAGTTGCCCCCCTCGGCCAGGCGCCGACGCAACCCCAGCAGCACGCCATAAGCGGCGCTGATGCCGATAGCCATGGCCCCGCGCACCACCGTCGAGCGGATCGCTTCAGCCACACCGGCAGCGTCAGCGCAAGCCAGCCACACCTCCTCGAAAGGCAGCGCGCGCTGGTCGAGCAAGTAAAGAGTGCCATCACGCCAATCGATGGCCTTCGCTTTCTCTGCAGCCAGAAGTCGATCGCGCATGCCTCACCCCGTCATTCGGACATCAAAAACCGGCGATTATAACGAGCCCCAAGCGCGGACGCTCGGGTATACTTCGCCATCCGCCCAAGCACCAGGGAAAATCCGTGCAAATGCCCAAGCCCACCACTCCTCTCGACCTGCTGCTCCTGCCAACCTGGCTGGTGCCTGTCGAACCGGCCGGTGTGGTCCTGGAGGATCACGCCCTGGGCGTGCGCGACGGCCGGATCGTGCTCCTTGGCCCGCGGAGCGAAACCAGCCGCTTCAATGCGACCGAAGTCCGCGAACTGCCCGGCTGCCTGCTGGCCCCCGGCCTGATCAACGCCCACGGCCACGCGGCCATGACCCTGTTCCGTGGCCTGGCCGACGATCTGCCGCTGATGACCTGGCTCGAGGAGCACATCTGGCCCGCCGAGGCCCGCTGGGTCGATGAGGATTTCGTCCGCGACGGCACCAACCTGGCGATTGCCGAGCAACTCAAGGGCGGCATCACCTGTTTCAGCGACATGTACTTCTATCCGAAGATCGCCAGCGAATGCGTGCACGACAGCGGCATACGCGCGCAGATCTGCGTGCCGCTGCTGGACTTCCCGATCCCAGGTGCGCGCACCTTCGACGAAGCGCTGCACCTGGGCATAGAGCTGTTCGGCAGCCTGCGCCATCATCCGCGCATCCGCATCGCCCTGGGCCCTCATGCGCCCTATACGGTCAACGACGAAAACCTGGAAAAGGTCCGGGTCGTTGCCGACGAACTGGACGCGCCGGTGCAGATGCATGTCCACGAAACCGCCAGCGAAGTCCACGATGCCGTGCAGCAGCGCGGCGAGCGGCCCTTGCAGCGCCTGGCCCGCATCGGCCTGCTCGGGCCCAACCTGCAGGCCGTGCACATGACCCAGGTCAGCGATGACGACCTGGCATTGCTGGTAGAAAGCAACACCAGCGTGGTGCATTGCCCCGAATCCAATCTCAAGCTGGCCAGCGGCTTCTGCCCGGTGGAACGCCTGTGGCTGGCCGGGGTGAACGTCGCCGTCGGCACCGATGGCGCCGCCAGCAACAACGATCTCGACCTGCTCGGCGAAACCCGCACCGCCGCTCTGCTGGCCAAGGCCGTGGCCGGCTCGGCCAGCGCCCTGGATGCCCATCGCGCCCTGCGCATGGCCACCCTGAATGGCGCCCGCGCCCTGGGAATCGAAGCCATTACCGGGTCCCTGGAAATCGGCAAGGCAGCCGACCTGGTCGCCTTCGACCTCAGCGGCCTGGCCCAGCAACCGGTCTACGACCCGGTGTCGCAACTGATCTACGCCAGCGGCCGCGACTGCGTGAAGCATGTCTGGGTCGCGGGCAATGCGCTGCTCGACGAGCGCCGCCTGACCCGCCTGGACGAGCAGGCCCTGCATGCCAGCGCCGTGGCCTGGGGCAAACGTATCGCCGGCCTCGCCGAATGACCCGGCAGCCATGCTGCCGCACAGAATTTTCACCGTTTCAGAGGACAGTTCCATGAGCAACGTCGACCACGCCGAAATCGCCAAGTTCGAGGCCCTGGCCCATCGCTGGTGGGACCGCGAAAGCGAGTTCAAGCCGCTGCACGACATCAATCCGCTGCGGGTCAACTGGATCGACGAGCGGGCCAGCCTGGCCGGCAAGAAGGTCCTCGACGTCGGTTGCGGCGGCGGCATCCTCAGCGAAGCCATGGCCCTGCGCGGTGCGACCGTCACCGGCATCGACATGGGCGAGGCTCCGCTGGCGGTGGCCCAGTTGCACCAGCTGGAATCCGGAGTGAAGGTCGAGTACCGGCAGATCACCGCCGAGGCCCTGGCCGAAGAGATGCCCGGGCAGTTCGACGTGGTTACCTGCCTGGAGATGCTCGAGCACGTCCCCGACCCCTCCTCGGTGATCCGTGCCTGCTTCAGGATGGTCAAGCCCGGTGGCCAGGTGTTTTTCTCCACCATCAACCGCAACCCCAAGGCCTATCTGTTCGCCATCATCGGCGCCGAATACATCATGAAGCTGCTGCCCCGCGGCACGCACGACTTCAAGAAATTCATCCGCCCTTCCGAACTCGGCGCCTGGAGTCGCGCGGCGGGCCTGAGCGTCAAGGACATCATCGGCCTGACCTACAACCCGCTGACCAAGCACTACAAGCTGGCCGCCGACGTTGACGTCAACTACATGATCCAGACCCTGCGCGAGGAATGAGCATGCGTTTGCGAGCAGTACTTTTCGACATGGACGGCACCCTGCTCGACACGGCGCCGGACTTCATCGCCATCAGCCAGGCGATGCTGGCCGAGCGCGGGCTGCCGGCGGTACCCGACAAGGTCATCCGCGACGTGATCTCCGGCGGCGCCCGGGCGATGGTCGCCGCGACCTTCGGCATGGACCCGGACGCACCTGGCTTCGAAGCCCTGCGCCTGGAATTCCTCGAACGCTACCAACGTGACTGCGCGGTGCACAGCAAGCTGTTCGACGGCATGCAGGAACTGCTCGAAGACATCGAGCGCGGCAAGCTGCTGTGGGGCGTGGTGACCAACAAGCCGGTACGTTTCGCCGAGCCGATCATGCAGCGCCTGGGCCTGGCCGAGCGCTCCTCGCTGCTGATCTGCCCGGACCACGTGAAGAACAGCAAGCCCGACCCGGAGCCGATGATCCTCGCCTGCACGACCCTCGGCCTGGATCCGGCCAGCGTCCTGTTCGTCGGCGACGACCTGCGCGACATCGAGTCGGGCCGCGACGCCGGCACCCGCACCGCGGCGGTGCGCTACGGCTATATTCATCCCGAGGACAACCCCAACAACTGGGGCGCGGACGTGGTGGTCGACCACCCGCTGGAACTGCGCAAGGTGCTCGACGGCGCCCTCTGCGGCTGCTGATCACCCGCCCATAGGCCATGCCGCGACGGCGTGGCCTGAAGCCATTTCCTTTTCGAGGCAATTCCCATGTTCGACTACACCGCCCGTCCAGAGCTGCTCAAAGGCCGGGTCATCATGGTCACCGGCGCCGGTCGCGGGATCGGTGCGGCGGCGGCCAAGGCGTTCGCCGCCCATGGCGCCACCGTGCTGTTGCTGGGCAAGACCGAGGCCAACCTGGCTGCGGTCTACGACGAGATCGAGGCTGCCGGCTATCCGCAACCGGTGGTCATCCCGTTCAACCTGGAAACCGCGCTGCCGCACCAGTACGACGAGTTGGCAGTGATGGTGGAGAACGCATTCGGCCGCCTCGACGGCCTGCTGCACAACGCTTCGATCATCGGCCCGCGCACGCCGCTGGAACAGCTGAGCGGCGATAACTTCATGCGCGTCATGCACATCAACGTCAACGCCATGTTCATGCTGACCCAGGCCCTGCTGCCGTTGCTCAAGCTGTCGGAAGATGCTTCGGTGGTATTCACCTCCAGCAGCGTCGGACGCAAGGGCCGGGCCTACTGGGGTGCCTATGGCGTGTCGAAGTTCGCCACCGAGGGCCTGATGCAGACCCTGGCGGACGAACTGGAAGGCGTGGCCCCGGTGCGGGCCAACAGCGTGAACCCGGGCGCGACCCGCACCAGCATGCGGGCCCAGGCTTATCCTGCGGAAAATCCGCAGGACAACCCGCTGCCCGAGGCCATCATGCCGGTCTATCTGTACCTGATGGGCCCGGACAGCACCGGGGTCAACGGTCAGGCGTTCAACGCCCAGTAAGACGCCTCAGGCCAGGGCCCCGCGACGGCGGTCGTCCTGGCCAGACTCACTGTGTTCCAACTGCATGCAGCGTTCGAGGAACAGGAACATATAGTCGTAGCTCTTGCAGATCGCCCGTTTCAGCTCGTTCTGCAAGGCCTTGCCCGGGCTGTTGCCCGCCAGGGTGCAGATGATTTCCAGCGCTTCCCACGGGTGGGCATCATCGTACTGGGCATGCATCTTCAACCACTTCATCGCGCGCTTGCGGCCTTCCTCGGGGAAGCCCTGTGCATAGGTGTCGGTCGAACAGACCACCGCCGACCACTCGCCCACCGCCCCCTCGATCGCATAGTTGGTCGCCGCCATGGCCACCACCAGCGAGTCCGCGGCACAGGTATGCACGCACCAGTCACTGAGCGCCTGAAGTTCCGCCGGCACCTCCTGCGCCTGCAGCTCCTCGAGGCTGACGCCGTGGGCTTCGCACCAGTGCACCCAGTAATCGGCGTGGTTGAGTTCGACACGGATATTGCGCATCAGCCAGCGTCGCGCCATGTCCTCGCCGGGATGACGGGCGTAACGGGTCTTGGTCAAGTTCTGCGCCATGTACACCGAGAATTGCTCGACAACGGGCCAGCCGCCCACCAGGTACTGGCGCATGGTCCGGCTGGAAACCTGGCCGTCGCGCAAGCGCTGGTAGAACTCATGCTCGACCACACGACGCTTGTGCGGTGCGCATTCCTGGATCAGGCGCTGGGCCCAGAGGGGATAACTGGTGGCGTCCATCAATGGACCGGTCCGGGTAAAGGTATCAATCACTGTCAGCTCCTTGTCCTTGTGATCTGGATGGAAGCGTCAGCGTAATGTCCCCGGCGAGCCGAACAGCATGGGCCTGGCCGCATCGCGCTGACGCCTCAGGCTGGCGGCGGAAAAGGCCTGGGGCCGCTCGATCAGGAAGCCCTGGGCGTAGTCGACACCGATTTCCCGCAAAGCCTGTTCGATCAGCGGTGTTTCGACAAACTCGGCGATGGTGCGCTTGCCCATGACATGGCCAATGTGATTGATCACCTGGACCATTGCCCGGTTAACCGGATCGTCGAGCATATCCTTGACGAAACTTCCGTCGATCTTGAGGAAGTCTACAGGCAAATGTTTCAGATATGCGAACGACGACATTCCGGCGCAAAAATCGTCAAGGGAAAACTTGCAGCCCAATCCTTTCAATTCGTTGATAAAACGAATGGCACTGCCGAGATCGGCAATCGCGCTGGTTTCAGTAATTTCGAAACAGATCAATTCAGGAGGGATGGCGTAGTCGATGAACTGCCGCCGCAGATAGTCGAGGAACTTGTCATCACCGATGCTGTTGCCTGAAAGGTTGATCGAACATATGGCCAGCGGCCCTTCGGCACCCTCGTCGAGACACTGGCGGATCACCTTGAACACGCTGCCGACCACCCAACGGTCCAGGGCCGTGATCAGGCCGAAGCGCTCGGCGGCGGGAATGAAACTGTCCGGCAGGATGATCCGCCCGCTTTCATCATGCAGGCGCAGGAGAATTTCCAGATGTCCGCCGCCATCCTCCGGATGCAAGGCGGCGATTTCCTGGGCGTACAGGCAGAAGCGGTTTTCTTCCAGGGCGATATGCAGGCGCTGGATCCAGGCCATCTCGCCGAAACGCACCGACAGCTCGGTATCGTCGGCCTGGTACAACTGAACCCGGTTGCGCCCTTTTTCCTTGGCCATGTAGCAGGCCATGTCCGCCGCCCGCAGGGCCGCCTCCAGGGTTTCCGGCGCCTGGTTCAGGTGCACCAGGCCGATGCTCACGGTATTCATGAATGGCCGGCCCTTCCACACGAAATGCAGGCTCTGCACCGACTGGCGCAGGTTCTCGGCAATCCGCTCGGCTTGTTCCGGCGGGCAATCATGCAGCAGCACGCCGAACTCGTCGCCGCCCAGCCGCGCCAGCACATCGCCCTCGCGCAGCGCCGATTGCAGCACTGCGCAAATATGCCGCAGCAATTCGTCGCCGGCCGCATGGCCGCTGGTGTCGTTGACCAGCTTGAATTGGTCGAGATCGAGGAACATCAATGAATGCCGGCCGCTATGCCGGGCCAGTTCGGCGAGGGCCTGCTCCAGGCGATACTCGAAATCGCGACGGTTGGACAGCCCGGTCAGTGCGTCATGGGTCGCCTGCCAGGACAGATTGGCGATGTACTGGCGCTCCTGGGTCATGTCGTGCAGCACCAGCACGGTGCCGCTGATGCGCCCTTCGCTGATGATCGGCGCGCCGACCAGGGCCACCGCCACCGTGCTGCCATCCAGGCGCTGGATCTGCCGGACATGTTCGGAACCGCCGCTCAACGCACCGTTTAGGATGTGCTCGGTAAGGGTCAGCCTGTCTTTTTCGGCATTGTCGTCGAGCAGGCTGAACAGCGCCGCCAGGGGCAGGCCCTGGGCATGCAGCGCATCCCAGTGGGTGAGTTGTTCGGCGGCCGGGTTCATATAAAGGATGCACCCGTCCACGTCGGTGGTAATAACCCCGTCGCCAATCGAGGCCAGGGTGATCTGCGCCCGCTCCTTTTCCACCTGCAGGGCGCTGGCGAAGGCCTGGCGCTGGGCCAGCAGCTTGCTCGAACGCAGCCAGGCCAGGGCGATCAGGAACGCGGCGGTCGCCAGGTTGGTGAGCAGCAGCAAGCGCAGGAGCATCCGCGAACCTTCGCCGAGGGCGTCGCTGAAGGCCCGGGCGGCAGGCGTGACGTTGTCGTTGATGGCCACGATGCGCTGCTTCCAGTCCACCAGGTCCCGGGCCGTGGCGCGGTTAGCGGAAATGCCCGCGTGGATTTCCCGGGCCAGGGTGTCCAGTTCCTGCAGGAAGCTGTCGCCCACCTGCCAGCGATCGATGGCCTTTTCCAGATAACTGACATGGCGGAAATTCAGGTAGAACCAGATCACGCTGGCGACATCGTCCGGGTGGTTGCCGCCGGCCAGGATGCCCTGGCGCGCACCTTCCAGGTCCGGCGGATCGCGATCCAGGGCCAGGCGCAGGCGATGACTGCCCTCGGGAATGGCAAAGGCTTGCCGATATTTGCGGAAATTCTCTTCGTCGCGGCTATCGACGTAGAGGCTGAGGTAATAGATGGCGTCTTTCTGCCCCTTGGACCACAGGCTCTCCCCTGCCACGTAGGCGCGCATCGCCGACAGGGCGTACAGGCTCATGCTGCCGAGCAGCGCCTGGAACAGCACCACGGCAATGAATGGCCAGATGAGCCCCAGGAGCCTGGGCGTTTCGAGCGTCCGTTTTCCCTTCATGAAATCCCTTGCGGCAGCACATCGGTGAGTGGCCTCACTCTGTTCCGATACAGACTAGGCCATTTGCCTTCATGCAGATAAGTGATTTCGCACAATAAAGGCTCAGCTTTGCTGCAAGTGACCGTACAGCTTGGCGTACAGGCCGCCCTCGGCGATCAATTGCTGATGGCCGCCATCCTCGGCGACATGACCGCCGTCGAAGACCAGCACGCGGTCGGCCTGTTTCACTGCCGACAAGCGGTGGGCAATGATCAGGGTGGTACGCGCGCTGAGGAAGCGGGCCAGGGCGTGGTGCAGGTTATATTCGGTGGCTGCGTCGAGGGCTGAGGTGGCCTCGTCGAGTATCACCACCTTGGGCTTTGCCAGGACCATCCGGGCGATCGCCAGGCGCTGGCGCTGGCCGCCGGAAAGTCGCACCCCGGAGCGACCGACCACGCTGTCCAGGCCTTGCGGGAGGGCATCGATGGTCTCGTCGAGCTGGGCGATGGCCAGGGCCTGCCAGCACTCCTCGTCGCTGCAGTCGCGGCCCATGGTCAGGTTGGCGCGCACCGTGTCGTTGAACAGCGAAGGATGCTGCAGCACTACCGCAACGTTCTCGCGCAGGGTATCCAGGCCGATGTCCTGCAGGGTCGCCCCGCCAAACCGGATGGTCCCGGCCTGGGCGCTGTACAACCCGAGCAACAGTTGCACCAGGGTGCTCTTGCCGCCGCCGCTGGCACCGACGATGGCGACCTTTTCTCCCGGTGCGATGGCCAGGTTCAACTGGTCCAGCACCGGCTCCTCGCCATAGCCGAAGCGCAGGCCACGAACCTCGATGCCCACCGTGGTCTGCCCGTGGAACGGATCGGTGCCGCCGGCGAACTGCGGCTCGTCACCACGGGCGAGCAGCTCGTTGATCCGGCTCAGGGCGCCACCGGCCGCGTAATAGGCGTATTGCAGGTTCAACAGTTGTTCCACCGGCCCGATCATGAACCACAGGTAGCTGAACACCGCGAGCATCTGGCCGATGCTCAGGTCGGAAAACAGCACGGTCAGCATCGCCGCCGCGCGGAAGATATCGATGCCGAACTGGAACAGCAGGCCACTGGCGCGGCTACTGGCGTCGCTTTTCCACTGCGAGGCCACCGCATGGTTGCGCACTTCCTGGGCGCGCAGGCCCAGGCGCCCGAGGAAATAGCCCTGGCGGTTGCCAGCGCGGATTTCCTGGATGGCGTCCAGGGTTTCGGCCAGGGCCTGGGTGAAACGCGAAGTGCTGTCGTTCTCCAGCTTCTTCAGGTGCTTGACCCGCTTGCCCAATTGCACCGTGGCGAAGATCACCAGCGGATTGAACAGCAGGATCAGCAGCGCCAGTTGCCAGTGCATCCAGATCAGGATCGCGGCGGTGCCGGTCAGGGTCAGCATCGCCACGAGGAACCGGCTGAGGGTTTCGCCGACGAATTTGTCCAGGGTGTCGAGGTCGGTAACCAGGTGCGTGGTAACCGTGCCGCTGCCGAGGCTTTCGTACTCGCTCAGGGAAATGCGCTTGAGCCGCTCGATCAGGCGGATACGCAGGCGATAGACGATATCCTTGGCCAGCCCGGCGAACAGCTTGGCCTGGACCACGTTGAAAAGCAGCGCGCTGCAGCGCAACAGCAGGGTTACCAGCAGCATCAGGCCGATATAGCCGGCCGCCACCTGCCAGTTCTCCGGCAGGAAACGGTTCATCCACTTCAAGGCGGCATCGCCATGCCCGAGCAGCACTTCGTCCACCAGCAGCGGCAACAGCAGCGGAATCGGTACGCTGCACAGGGCCGCCAGTACGGCGACCGCGTTGGCCGTCCACAGGGACTTCTTGTGATGCAGCGCCAGGCGGCGGATTTCCGCCCAGCTCAAGCGATCGGCAGACGCCGCCGCAGGCCCGGGAACCGGGTCGGGCGAGCCTGGCAGATCAAGCATGGGCAGCCCGCTCCAGCCAGCGGCCGAGCAAGGGTTCAAGGGACGCCAGCGGCTGGTAGCCGTTGGTCAGCAAGGCCAGTTGGCCGTTGCGCTCGGCCAGCAGCGTGGGGAAGCCAGCGATGCCCAGGTCCTGGGCCCAGGTGAAGTCGGCGGCGGTGGCGCTGCGCTGTTCGGGGCTGGTGAAGGCCGCAGCGAAGCTGGCGCGATCCAGACCGGCTTGCTCCGCCAGGTTGACCAGGGTCGGCGCCAGGGTGACATCCTCGGCCCGCTGGTAGAACGCCTGCTGGATCAGCGCCAGCAGCCCCCAGACCTTGTCGCCGTCCAGGCTGCGCGCGGTCACCAGGGCGCGGCAGGCCGGCTCGGTGTCGTAGACGAAGCCGTCGGGCATGGCGCCATCAAGCAGGAACGGCTGCCCCGTCGCCTCGTTGACCGCCTGCCAATGCTCAAGGATATAGCGCCGGGTCGAGGCGTCCAGCGCCGAACTGCCGGTGCGCAGGCCGCCGACCACCAGGCGGGTCTCAACCCCGGCCTCGCGCGCCCGGGCGATCAGGGCCGCAGCCACCGGCGCGAACCCCCAGCACCAGGAGCACATCGGGTCCATCACATAGAGCAGGCGGGCGGTCATGCATCACACCTCGGCTTTGCGGTAGTTGAACCCGATCGGGTGCGGCTGGTTGCGGGCCTTGGCCAGTTCGATCTGCTTCTGCCGGTCGATGGCACTGCGGCGGGTCTTCTCGCTCAGGCTGTCCCAGCAATGCGGGCAACTGATGCCTGGCGAATAGTGCTCCGAGGCCCGGTCCTCGACACTGACCGGATGGCGGCACGCATGGCACTGGTCGTAGTCGCCTTCGCTGAGGTCGTGACGCACGGTGACCCGGTTGTCGAAAACGAAGCAGTCGCCCTGCCACTTGCTCTGGTCCTGAGGCACTTCTTCAAGATATTTCAGGATCCCGCCTTTCAGATGATAGACCTCTTCGAAGCCCTCACCGAGCATGTAGCTCGATGCCTTCTCGCAGCGGATGCCGCCGGTGCAGAACATCGCCACCTTCTTGTGCCGCGCCGGGTCGAAGTTGGCCTTGATGTACTCGGGGAACTCGCGGAAGGTGGTGGTCTTCGGATCGATGGCGCCCTCGAAGGTGCCGATGGCCACTTCATAGTCGTTGCGGGTATCGATCAACAGGACTTCCGGGTCGCTGATCAGGGCGTTCCAGTCCTGCGGCTCGACGTAGGTGCCGACCGCCTTGTTCGGGTCCACGCCCGGTACGCCGAGGGTAACGATCTCTTTCTTCAGCTTGACCTTGGTGCGGTAGAACGGCTGCTCGTCGCAATACGACTCCTTGTGGTCGACATCTGCCAGGCGCGGGTCGTTGCGCAGCCAGGCGAGCAGGCCGTCGATGCCTTCGCGGGTGGCGGAAACGGTACCGTTGATACCTTCCTCGGCCAGCAGCAGGGTGCCCTTGACACCGTTGGCTTCCATGGCGGCCAGCAGTGGCTCGCGCAGTTCGACGTAGTCTTCGAGGGTGACGAACTTGTACAGCGCCGCCACGACGATGGATTGGGTCATGCTTGCAACTCTCCAGTGGTCACCCTCGCAAAGGGCGGACCGGGTTCGAAAATACAAATAAAAACGCGCCGACAAGCGGCGCGGGTGCGGAGTTTACCAAAACCTGATGGTGAAATCAGTGCTTGCTGCCTCCGGCGCAAGTGGGCGAAGCCGGCGCAACGCCGACCTTTTCCCATTCCTGCGGGGTGTAGGTATGCAACGCCAGGGCATGGAACTGACCCATCAGGTCGCCGAGGGTGGCGTACACTTTCTGGTGCCGCTTGACGCTGTTAAGGCCCTCGAACTGCTCGCTGACCAGCACCGCCTTGTAGTGGGTCTCGGTGCCACGGCTATGCATATGGCTCTCGTCCAGGACCTGCAAGTGCCGGGGTTCCAGCGCCGACAGGCTCTGTTCGATCTTCTGTTGCATCGACATCGGCGGCTCCGCTTATGGCTTCTTGGCCGGCGCGGCGGCCTTGCCGGCGTTCGGGTCGAGTTCGTTGGTCATGTCCGACAGCAGCTTGTTGACCACCGGCACCGCGCTTTCCAGCTTCTGCTGGGTCAGTTGGGCGGATTGCTGGGTCACCTGCGGCATTTTCTCCAGGACTTTCTTGCCCAGCGGCGACTGGTAGAAGGCCACCAGGTCCTTGAGCTCCTGCTCGGTGAAGGTGCTGGTATAGAGGTTGATCATGTCCGGCTTGAGCTTGTTCCAGCCGATGGCGTTGTCCAGCGCGGCGTTGGCCTTGGCCTGGTAGCTGTCGAGCACGGATTTCTTCGAGGCAGGCGCCTTGGTCTGCTCGAAGCGCTGGGCGAACATCTGTTGCACCTGCATGTACACCGGCGTGCCGAGCTTGTCGGCATGAGCCAGGGTCAGAAACTTCTCGGCCGCAGCATTGTGGCTCGGACCGGCAGCGAATACCTGGCCGCTTGCGCAAACCAAGGCGACGGCCGTGCAAAGGGCGCGGAGACGGGTCATCGGAATTCCTTAAAAGAGTAAGTGAGTGTTTCCAGCGTAGAGCATTCTGCGCCGACGGGCGCAGCCGCTCAATAGGACGAGTGGGCTATGGAACCGGCCTGGTGAATCAAGACCTAAACTGTCTGGTCAAACTTGCATCTTGCAAAGGAGTGGGTAACACATGAGCCGCATCGAAACTGACAGCCTCGGACCGGTCGAAGTTCCTGATCAGGTCTACTGGGGTGCACAAACGCAGCGCTCGCTGATCAACTTCGCCATCGGCAAGGAACGCATGCCGCTGGCCGTGCTGCATGCCCTGGCCCTGGTGAAAAAGGCGGCGGCGCGGGTCAACGACCGCAATGGCGACCTGCCCGCCGATATCGCCCGGCTGATCGAGCAGGCCGCCGACGAGGTGCTCGACGGCGAGCATGACGACCAGTTCCCGCTGGTGGTCTGGCAGACCGGCAGCGGCACCCAGAGCAACATGAACGTCAACGAAGTGATTGCCGGGCGTGCCAACGAGCTGGCCGGCAAGGGCCGCGGCGGCAAGGACCCGGTACACCCCAACGACCACGTCAACCGCTCGCAGAGTTCCAACGACTGCTTCCCCACGGCGATGCATATCGCTGCGGCACAGGCCGTCCAGGAAAAGCTCCTGCCGGCCATCGCCGAGCTCTCTGCGGGGTTGGCCGAGTTGTCGGCGCGCCATACCGACCTGGTGAAAACCGGACGCACCCATATGATGGACGCCACGCCCATCACGTTCGGCCAGGAAGTCTCGGCCTGGGTGGCCCAGCTGGATTACGCCCAGCGCGCCATTCGCGGCGCCTTGCCGGCGGTGTGCGAGCTGGCCCAGGGTGGCACGGCGGTGGGCACCGGGCTCAACGCGCCGCACGGTTTTGCCGAAGCCATCGCGGCGGAACTCGCTGCGCTGTCGGGACTGCCGTTCGTCACCGCACCGAACAAGTTCGCTGCCCTCGCCGGCCATGAACCGCTGACCACCCTGGCCGGGGGCCTGAAAACCCTCGCCGTGGCCTTGATGAAGATCGCCAACGACCTGCGCCTGCTCGGCTCCGGCCCACGCGCCGGACTCGCGGAAGTACGCCTGCCGGCCAACGAGCCGGGCAGTTCGATCATGCCTGGCAAGGTCAACCCGACCCAATGCGAGGCCCTGTCGATGCTGGCCTGCCAGGTATTGGGCAACGACACTGCCATCGGCTTCGCGGCCAGCCAGGGACACTTGCAGTTGAACGTGTTCAAGCCGGTGATCATTCATAACCTGCTGCAATCCATCGAGCTGCTCGCCGATGGCTGCCAGAACTTCCAGCGCCATTGCGTCGCCGGTATCGAGCCGGATGCCCGGCAGATGGCCGCGCACCTGGAGCGGGGGCTGATGCTGGTGACCGCGCTGAACCCGCATATCGGCTACGACAAGGCGGCGGAAATCGCCAAGAAGGCCTATGCCGAAGGCATCACCCTGCGCGAGTCGGCCCTGACCCTGGGCTATCTCACCGATGCCCAGTTCGATGAGTGGGTGCGTCCGGAACAGATGCTCGAAGCCGGCGGCAAGGGCTGAGTCAAGGGGCCGGGCGCACGCGCCTGGCCTTCCAGCCGGCACTGATCGACGGGCCCAGGGCGGTCAGTGCCGAGCCCGCGACCACCACCAGTGCGCCGACATAGCCCAGGCCATTGATCTGCTCGGCGCTGACCCAGGCGGGCCAGATCCAGGCGGCCAGGGCCACGGTGCCGAAAGTCACCAATGGCGTGATCGCCAGCGTCGCGCTGACCCGCGACGCCTCCCAATGCGCCAGCGCCTCGGCGAACGCGCCGTAGGCCACCAGGGTATTCAGGCAGCAGGCCAGCAGCAGCCAGCCTTGCAGGGCGCTGAGCTGCAGCACTTCCAGCGGCTTGGCCCAAGGTGTCAACAGCAAGGCGCAGAACAGGTAGATCACCATCATCACCTGCCTGGAACTCCACACCGTGAGCAACTGTTTCTGGCCAAGGGCGTAGAACACCCAGACCGAAGACGCCGCGAGGATAACCAGCACACCGGTGGTATAGGCGCCCAGGGAGGTCAGCAGCTCATCGAGACGCTGGTTGAAGAACAGGCCGAAGCCGACCATGAGCAAGGCCAGGCCGATGGCCTGGCCTACGGTGAAGGATTCCTTGAACACGAAGACACTGCCGATCAGCAGCAGCACCGGACCGATCTGCACCACCAGTTGCGCGGTGCCGGCGCTGACCAGGTTCAGGCCGACCAGGTAAAGCACGTAGTTGCCGGTCAGCCCCAGCACGCACACCGCCACCAGCCATTTGCCACGGCGCCCCAGGACGGAGAAGGAAGGCAGCCTGCGCTGCGCCCCGAGCCAGGCGAACAGCAGGCCGCCGGACACCAGCAGGCGGTACCAGGTGACGCTGACCGGGTCCATCACCTGCAATACCTGCTTGAGCTTGACCGGCAGGATGCCCCACAGCACGGCGGTCAACAGCGCCAGGAACAGCCCGTAGGCCCAGCGTCCGGAAGAGATATGCATTGCGGCCTCGATAACCCGGGGTGGTGGATGGCGAGAGTCTAGTGGGTAGGAATTGGATTACACAGTGACAGTTGGGGGAATAACTGTGCTGGTCTGGTAGAGGCATGAGGGAGCCGGAACGCGACGTACTCCAATGGAGGAAACGACGCGTACCCTGTGGGAGCGGGTTCACCCGCGATTGCTATTGTGAACTCACTACCGCAATCGCGGGTGAACCCGCTCCCACAGGGTACGCAACGTCCTGGCTTTTACTTCTTGTGCTTGCGGAACGCCGCCTCCAGCGCTTCGTTGATGGTGCGCAGCACCTTCACCCGCGCCCAGCGCTTGTCGTTGGCCTCGACCAGGGTCCAGGCCGCGATCTCGGTGCTGGTGCGGTCGACCATATCCCCGACCGCCTGGGCATACAGGTCCCATTTGTCGCGGTTGCGCCAGTCTTCCTCGGTGATCTTGAAGCGCTTGAAGGGAATGTTCTCGCGCTCCTGGAAACGCTCAAGCTGAGTCTGCTGGTCGATCGCCAGCCAGAACTTGACCACCACCACCCCGGCGTTGCTGATCTGCTCTTCGAAATCGTTGATCTCGCCGTAGGCACGCATCCAGTCGGCCTGGCTGCAGAAGCCCTCGACCCGCTCCACCAGCACCCGGCCATACCAGGAGCGGTCGAAGATGGTGAACTTGCCGAACGCCGGCAAGTGGCGCCAGAACCGCCACAGGTACGGGTGCGCCCGCTCTTCCTCGGTGGGTGCGGCGATCGGCACGATGTTGTACTGGCGCGGGTCCAGTGCTGCCGCCACCCGGCGGATCGCCCCGCCCTTGCCCGCCGCGTCGTTGCCTTCGAAAACGGCCACCAGCGAGTGATGCCTCATGCGCTTGTCGCGCAGTAAACCGGCCAGGCGCGCCTGTTCGGTCAGCAGTTGTTCCTGGTAGTCGTTCTTGTCGAGGTGGACGCTGAGGTCGAGGCTTTCCAGCAGGCTGCGGTCGTCGATGCTGGCCCCCAGCGGGGCGATCGGCGTCGGCTCCTTGAGGGTCTTGGCCTTCAAGGCATTCTGCAGCCCTTCCAGAAGCAGCTTGCCCACGGCCAGGCTGCGGTAATGCGGATCGAACCCTTCGATGATGTGCCAGGGCGCGTACTCGCGGCTGGTGCGGCGGATCACCCGCTCGCCGAAGCGCACGAAGCGGTCGTAGGTTTCCGATTGCTGCCAGTCCAGCGGGCTGATGCGCCAGCGGTGCACCGGGTCATCCTTGAGCGCCTTGAGCCGCGCCTTCATCTGCTTCTTGGACAGGTGGAACCAGAACTTGAAGATCAGCGCGCCTTCATCGCAGAGCATCTGCTCCAGGCGCTCGGCGCCGCTGATGGCCTGGTCCAGCACGGCGTCCTTGAAATGCCCGTGGACCCGGCCCTGGAGCATCTGGCTGTACCAGTTGCCGAAGAACACGCCCATCCGCCCCTTGGCCGGCAACGCCCGCCAATAGCGCCAGGCCGGCGGACGCGCCAGTTCTTCATCGGTCTGCTGGTCGAAGGTGCGTACTTCGATCAGCCGCGGGTCCATCCATTCGTTCAGCAGCTTGACCGTCTCGCCCTTGCCGGCACCTTCGATGCCGTTGATCAGCACGATCACCGGGAAGCGTGCCTGCTGCTTGAGTTCGAACTGGGCTTCGAGCAAGGCTTCACGTAGCGCGGGCACTTCGGCGTCGTAGGTTTCTTTGTCGATCGAGTGACCGATTTCAGCGGATTCGAACATACCAGGCTCCCTTCATGGATAAGCAAGACTAGCGGATCGCCACGGGTTTTGTCCGGGATCAAACAGCGTTTCGGCGATCGGCTAGAATGCCGGTTCCGCTGTTGCCGAGCCCTTTCATGACCGACTCACCTGCTCCACGCCATGCCCAGATCGACTGGGATGAACTGGGCCGCCCCCATTCGCGGCAGTACGACGACATCTATTTCTCCAAGGACCAGAGCCTGGAGGAAACCCACCACGTGTTCATCGAGCAGAACGACCTGCGCCAGCGCTTCGCCGCGCTGGCTGCCGGCGAGTGCCTGGTGATCGGCGAGACCGGGTTCGGTACCGGGATGAATTTCCTCTGCGCCTGGCAGTTGTTCGACAAGCACGCCCGGACCGGCGCCCGCCTGCACTTCATCAGCGCCGAGAAGTTTCCCCTGACCCGCAGCGACCTGGCCCGTGCCCTGGCCCTGTGGCCGCAATTGGCAAGCCAGGGCCAGGCACTGCTGGAGCGCTATGTGGCGGTGCACGAGGGCTACCAGCAGTTCCTGTTCGAGGATGGCCGGGTCAGCCTGACGCTGATGATCGGCGACGCCCGGGAGCAGTTCGAAAAGCTCGACGGGCGCATCGACGCTTGGTTCCTCGACGGTTTCGCGCCAGCGAAGAACCCGGACATGTGGACCCCGGAACTGTTCGCCCAACTGGGCCGGCTGTCGGTGCCGGGGACCACCCTAGGCACCTTCACCAGCACCGGCTGGGTACGCCGCGCCCTGATCGCGGTGGGTTTCACCATGAAGCGGATCCCGGGGATCGGCAAGAAATGGGAGATCCTGCGCGGCCTGTATAGCGCCGGCCCGGAACAACAGGCGCTGCCAGGGGCAGTACCGCCCTGGTATCGACGCCCTGCGCCGCCAGGCGGTCCTCGTCATGCACTGGTGGTCGGTGCCGGGCTGGCCGGTTGTGCCAGCGCCGCCAGCCTCGCTGCGCGGGGTTGGCAGGTCAGCCTGCTTGAGCGCCACGGGCAACCGGCCAGCGAGGCCTCGGGCAACCCCCAGGGCGTGCTTTACCTCAAGCTTTCCGCCCATGGCACGCTGTTGTCGCAATTGATCGTCAGCGGTTTCGGCCATACCCGGCGCCTGCTCGAACGCCTGCAGCGGGGCACCGACTGGGACGCTTGCGGTGTACTGCAACTGGCGTTCGATGACCAGGAAGACCAGCGCCAGGCACAGCTGGCCGGGGCGTTCAGCGATGAGTTGCTGCAACGGCTGGATCGCCAGCAGGCCGAAGCCATTGCCGGCGTCGCCCTGCCCGCCGGCGGCTTGTTCTATCCCGAAGGCGGCTGGGTGCATCCTCCGGCGCTGTGTCGCTGGCAGGCGGAACAGGCCAAGGTGAAGCTGCTGCCCCATCACAACGTGCTGCAACTGCGCCGGGTCGATGGCTTGTGGCAGGCGCTGGACGGCGAGCGAGTGCTGGCCGAAGCGCCGGTGGTAGTGCTGGCCGGGGCGGCGGAGATTCGGCAGTTCGAAGCCTGTGCCGGCCTGCCGCTCAAGCGCATTCGCGGGCAGATCAGCAAATTGCCGGCGACTGCCGCCAGCCGGGCCTTGCACACGGTGGTGTGCGCCGACGGCTATGTGGCCCCGCCGCGCCAGGGGGAACACACCCTGGGCGCCAGCTTCGATTTCCACAGTAGCGATACCGTGCCGACCGTCGAGGAACACCGCAGCAATCTCGAGTTGCTGCGGGAAATCTCGCCGGACCTGGCCCAACGGCTGGAGATCGACCGGCTGGATACGCAGCACCTGGAAGGCCGGGCGGCGTTTCGCTGCACCAGCCCGGATTACCTGCCGCTGGTCGGGCCACTGGCAGATGCCGCGGCCTTTGCCGAGACCTACGCGGCGCTGGCGAAGAATGCGCGGCAGGTGCCCGATGAACCCTGCCCGTGGCTGGAGGGGCTCTATATCAACAGCGGGCATGGCTCGCGGGGCCTGATCACCGCACCGCTGTGCGGCGAGCTGCTGGCCGCCTGGGTCAATGGCGACGCCCTGCCAGTGCCGCGGGAGATCGCGGAGGTCTGTCACCCGAACCGCTTCATGTTGCGTGAGCTGAAGCGCAACAAATCCTGAAGCTGATTCGGCCCCTGTGGGAGCGGGTTCACCCGCGATTGCGTAGGTGAATTCACTACCGCAATCGCGGGTGAACCCGCTCCCACAGAGGCCGAGTCGCTCCGGCCGTCGACCTCCCTTATTCCATATCGATCTAAAACTCCCACAACCTCACCCGGTCAGTTTCTGAGTGCCCCCTATTCGGGCACTTTCCCCAACGGCAAAACCGGTAAGGACTTATGTGCGGATTAGCTGGAGAGTTTCGTTTCACCCCTGTAGCAACCCCCTCGCGCCCGGCAGACCTCGCCGCGGTCGAGCGGATCACCCATCACCTGGCCCCTCGCGGCCCCGATGCCTGGGGCTTCCATAGCCAGGGCCCGATCGCCCTCGGCCACCGTCGCCTGAAGATCATGGACCTGTCCGACGGCTCGGCCCAGCCCATGGCCGACCCGCAACTCGGTCTGTCCCTGGCCTTCAACGGCGCCATCTACAACTTCCCGGAACTGCGCGCCGAGCTGGAAAGCCTCGGCTACAGCTTCTATTCCGGCGGCGACACCGAAGTGCTGCTCAAGGGCTATCACGCCTGGGGCGAGCAATTGCTGCCACGCCTGAACGGCATGTTCGCCCTGGCCATCTGGGAACGCGACAAGCAGCAGTTGTTCCTCGCCCGCGACCGCCTCGGCGTCAAGCCGCTGTACCTGTCGCGTACCAACGAGCGCCTGCGCTTCGCCTCGACCCTCCCGGCCCTGCTCAAGGGCGGTGATATCGATCCGGTGCTGGATCCGGTGGCCCTCAATCACTACCTGAATTTCCATGCCGTGGTCCCCGCGCCACGCACCCTGCTGGCCAACATTGAAAAGCTGCCGCCCGCCACCTGGATGCGCATCGACGCCCAGGGCCGAAGCCAGCAGCAGCAATGGTGGAGCCTGCACTACGGGCCACGCACCGATGAACAGGACCTGACCCTGGAGGACTGGCGCGACCGCGTGCTCGACAGCACCCGCGAAGCCGTGGCCATCCGCCAGCGAGCAGCGGTCGATGTCGGTGTGCTGCTGTCCGGCGGCGTCGATTCCAGTTTGCTGGTCGGCCTGCTGCGCGAGGTCGGTGTGGAAGACCTGTCGACCTTCTCCATCGGTTTCGAAGATGCCGGCGGCGAGCGCGGCGACGAGTTCCAGTACTCCGATCTCATCGCCCGGCACTACGGCACCCGCCACCACCAGTTGCGCATCGACGAACGCGAGATCATCACCCGGTTGCCGGCAGCCTTCCGTGCCATGAGCGAGCCGATGGTCAGCCACGACTGCATCGCCTTCTACCTGCTGTCGCGGGAAGTGGCCAAGCACTGCAAGGTGGTGCAGAGCGGCCAGGGCGCCGACGAGCTGTTCGCCGGCTACCACTGGTACCCGCAGGTGGATGGCGCCGCCGACCCGGTGGCGGCGTATCGCGCGGCATTCTTCGACCGCAGTTTCGAGGAATACCGCGACACCGTGCAGTTGCCATGGCTGGTGGACAGCGACGTGGCCGGCGACTTCGTCCGCCAGCACTTCGCCCAGCCGGGCGCCCGCGAAGCCGTGGACAAGGCGCTGCGCCTGGACAGCACGGTGATGCTGGTGGACGACCCGGTCAAGCGCGTCGACAACATGACCATGGCCTGGGGCCTGGAGGCGCGCACGCCGTTCCTCGATTACCGCCTGGTGGAGCTGTCGGCACGCATTCCGGCGCGCTTCAAGCTGCCGGACGGCGGCAAGCAGGTGTTGAAGGAAGCGGCGCGACTGGTCATTCCCAACGAGGTGATCGATCGCAAGAAGGGCTACTTCCCGGTACCCGGCCTCAAGCACCTGCAAGGCGCGACCCTGGATTGGGTGCGCGAACTGCTGCTGGACCCCAGCCAGGACCGCGGCCTGTTCAACCCGGCAATGCTCGACCGCCTGCTGAGCGACCCGCACGGCCAGCTCACGCCGCTGCGCGGTTCGAAACTGTGGCAACTGGCGGCCCTGAACCTGTGGCTCAGCGAACAAGGAATCTGACCGATGAAAGCCCATCCATCCACCTATGGCCAGCGCCTGCTGCGCGGCCAGGTGCCGTCCTATGAACGCCTGCAGGCGCGCCTGGCCGATGAAGGCAGCGAGCCCCATGAAGAGCCGCGTTCGCTGCACTGCGGCTGGGGACGCCTGCTGATCGGCCATACCTATGCCGAGCCTGGCCAACTGGCCCGGGCGCTGCTGGAGGAACAACCGGGCGAGCGGGATATCGCCTTGTATGTCGCCGCACCACAGCAGGTCCTGGCCCAGGCCCCGCAGCAGTTGTTCCTCGATCCTTCCGACACCCTGCGCCTGTGGTTCAGCGACTACCGCCCGGCCAGCCGGGTGTTTCGCGGCTTCCGCATCCGCCGGGCGCAAAGCGACGAGGACTGGCAGGCGATCAATACCCTGTACCAGACCCGCGGCATGCTGCCGGTCAAGACCGAGCTGCTGACGCCGCGCCACCTGGGCGGTCCGGTGTATTGGCTGGCGGAGGACGAGGACACTGGCGCGGTGATCGGCAGCGTGATGGGCCTGAACCACCTCAAGGCCTTCGAAGACCCCGAGGGCGGCAGCAGCCTCTGGTGCCTGGCGGTGGACCCCAACACCACCCGGCCTGGCGTGGGCGAGGTGCTGGTGCGCCATCTGGTGGAGCATTTCATGAGCCGCGGCCTCAACTACCTCGACCTCTCTGTGCTGCATGACAACCGCCAGGCCAAGCGGCTCTATACCAAGCTCGGCTTCCGCAACCTGCCAACCTTCGCGGTCAAGCGCAAGAACGGCATCAACCAGCCACTGTTCCTCGGCCCGGGGCCGCAGGACGGGCTCAACCCGTATGCGCGGATCATCGTCGAGGAAGCCTACCGGCGCGGAATCGACGTTCAGGTGGACGATGCCGACAGCGGCCTGTTCACCCTCAGCCATGGCGGACGCCGGGTGCGTTGCCGCGAGTCGCTGAGCGACCTGACCACGGCCGTGAGCATGACCCTGTGCCAGGACAAACGCCTGACCCAGCGCACCCTCGCCGCTGCCGGGCTTAACGTGCCGGCGCAGCAATTGGCGGGCAATGCCGACGACAACCTGGCCTTTCTGGAGGACCACGGCGCGGTGGTGGTCAAGCCGGTGGATGGCGAACAGGGCCATGGCGTGGCGGTCAACCTCACCACCCTGGACGAGGTCACCCAGGCCATCGAGCAGGCTCGGCGCTTCGACAGCCGGGTGTTGCTGGAGAGCTTCCACGAAGGCCATGACCTGCGCATCCTGGTGATCGGCTTCGAAGTGGTGGCGGCGGCGATCCGGCATCCGGCCCAGGTGATCGGTGATGGCCAGCACAGCATCGGGCGCCTGATCGACGCGCAAAGCCGGCGCCGGCAGGCGGCCACCGGCGGGGAAAGCCGGATTCCCAAGGATGAGGAAACCCTGCGCACGCTCCAGGCCGCCGGCTTCGATTACGACAGCATCCTCCCCGCCGGCCAGCGCCTGGCGGTACGGCGTACTGCCAACCTGCATACGGGCGGCTGCCTGGAAGACGTCACCGCGCGCCTGCACCCGACCCTGGCCGAGGCCGCGGTCCAGGCCGCCCGCGCCCTGGATATCCCGGTGGTCGGCCTCGACCTGATGGTGCGCGCCGCCGACCAGCCGGAGTATGTGTTCATCGAGGCCAACGAACGCGCCGGCTTGGCCAACCACGAACCGCAACCCGTTGCCGAACGCTTCGTCGACCTGCTGTTTCCCCTGAGCCGGACGACGAACTGATCCAAACCGTGCACCAGGAGTATCCATGACTGCCCCGCTACCCGAACCGGACCTGACATACCTGCAGAAAGTCCTTCTGGAAATGCTGGCGATCCCGAGTCCCACCGGCTTTACCGACACCATCGTGCGCTATGTCGCCGAACGCCTGGAGGAACTGGGCATCCCCTTCGAACTGACCCGGCGCGGCACCATCCGCGCCACCCTCAAGGGCCGCAAGAATTCACCCGATCGCGCCGTCTCAGCGCACCTCGACACCATCGGTGCCAGCGTCCGCGCCCTGCAGGACAATGGCCGCCTGGGGCTGGCGGCGGTGGGTTGCTGGTCGAGCCGTTTTGCCGAGGGCAGCCGGGTCAGCGTGTTCACCGACAACGGCGTGCTGCGCGGCAGTGTGTTGCCGCTGATGGCCAGCGGTCATGCATTCAATACCGCCATCGACCAGATGCCGGTGAGCTGGGAACACATCGAGGTGCGCCTGGACGCCTATTGCGCGACGCGGGCCGACTGCGAATCGCTGGGGATCAATATCGGTGACTTCGTCGCGTTCGATCCGTTGCCCGAGTTCACCGAAAGCGGGCATATCAGCGCCCGCCACCTGGACGACAAGGCCGGCGTGGCCGCGCTGCTGGCGGCGCTCAAGGCGGTGGTGGAAAGCGGCCGGACGCCGGAGATCGACTGTCATCCGCTGTTCACCATCACCGAGGAAACCGGCTCCGGCGCGGCAGGTGCCCTGCCCTGGGATGTCAGCGAATTCGTCGGCATCGATATCGCCCCGGTCGCGCCGGGGCAGCATTCCAGCGAGCACGCGGTCAGCGTGGCGATGCAGGACTCGTCCGGGCCCTATGACTACCATCTGTCGCGCCACCTGCTGCATCTGGCCAACGAGCACAACCTGCCGGTGCGGCGCGACCTGTTCCGCTATTACTTCAGCGATGCGCACTCGGCGATCACCGCCGGGCACGATATCCGCACCGCGTTGCTGGCATTCGGCTGCGACGCGACCCATGGCTACGAGCGGACCCATATCGATAGCCTGGCGGCATTGAGTCGCCTGCTCGGCGCCTACCTGCTGAGCCCGCCTGTATTCGCGGCGGATTCGCACCCGGCGGGGAGTTCGCTGGAGAGGTTCAGTCATCAGCTTGAGCATGATGCTCAGATGGAGAGTGATACCCGGGTGCCGACGGTGGATGAGGTGCTTGGTCGAAGAGATTGATCTAAGAGCGCCGCGGACCCTGTGGGAGCGGGTTCACCCGCGATTACGATGGTGAATTCACCACGGCAATCGCGGGTGAACCCGCTCCCACAGGGTCCGCGGTGATCCGCAAAAGCAGGTAGCATATGCCATCAATTCAAAGCAGACCCAGCCCCATGCTCATCCCCTACGACCAGCTCGAAGCCGACACCCTGACCCGCCTGATCGAGGACTTCGTCACCCGCGACGGCACCGACAACGGCGACGATACCCCGCTGGAAACCCGCGTCCTGCGGGTACGCCAGGCATTGGCCAAGGGACAGGCGTTCATCCTCTTCGATATGGACAGCCAGCAATGCCAATTGCTGGCCAGGCACGATATCCCCAAGGAGCTGTTCGACTGATCAGCCCGCCTTCTGCTTCTGCGCTTCCTCCGCCAGGCGCCGGTAGATTTCGGCGCGGTGGATTTCCACGTCGCGCGGTGCACTGATGCCGAAGCGCACCGTACCGCCGTCCACGGCAATCACCTTGAGCTTGATGTCGTTACCGATGTTGATGACTTCGCCAATCTCGCGTCCTATGACCAGCATCGCCAAATCCTCCATATCCGGGTGAATCTGGAGACTGTCTGTCGGCGTAGTCCGCTTCAATGGTCTGGCAGACAAATAGAGCTGCCCTACAACAGCGCAGGAAGTGACCTACTGAAATTTCCTACAAAATCAGCCTGCGCTCTGCAACCGCGGGCCCAGCAGGATGACCGTCGCGCCTAGCACGCAGAGCGCTGCACCGAGCCAGTCGCTGGTCAAGGGGCGGCCTTTCTCGACGAAGGCCAGCCACAGCAGCGAGGTGACGATATAGATTCCGCCGTAGGCGGCATAGGCGCGACCGGCGTAGGCGGCCTCGACCCGGGTCAGCAGCAGGGCGAACAGGGTCAGGCTGAACAGTGCCGGGGCGATCCACCAGGCGCTCTTGTCCAGCCGCAGCCACATGTAGAAGGCGTAGCACCCGGCGATCTCGAACACGGCAGCGAGTAAAAACAGCAGGTAATTGATCACAGGTATCCCCGGAGCTGGCAAAACGCCGAGGATACCTGATGGTGCGGCTCAGGATTGGCTCGAACGGCCCTTGGCGCGCATTTTCTCGGCCATGCTGGCCATCTCGTCGTAGAGCGCCTGCGGGTCATGCTGCTTGAGGTGCCAGGCCATGCGCCCCTGTTCGTGGGGCAGGATCATGAACTGGCCAGCGGCGACCTGCCGGAAGATGTAATCGGCGATATCCGCCGCGCTGATCGGCGAGCTTTCCAGCAGTTTGCCGACCTGGGCCTTCATTGCCGGCGTCGGGCCGCGGAAGGAGTCGAGCAGGTTGGTCTGGAAGAACGACGGGCAGACCACATGTACATCGACTTCGAGCTGGCGCAGTTCCACCAGCAGGCTTTCCGAAAGCGCCACCACCCCGGCCTTGGCCACGTTGTAGTTGCTCATGGCCGGGCCCTGCATCAAGGCGGCCATGGAGGCAATGTTGATGATCCTTCCCTTGCTCCGCTCCAGCAACGGCAGGAAGGCCTTGCAGCCCTTGACCACACCCATCAGGTTGATTGCGATCTGCCAGTCCCAGTCTTCCAGCGACAGCTCGGCGAAGAAGCCGCCGGAAGCGACGCCTGCGTTGTTGACGATCACATCGACGCCGCCCAGGTGTTCCTCGCAGGCCTGGGCCAAGGCGATCAGCTGGCTGTAGTCGCGCACATCGCAGCGTTGGGTGAAGCCGTCGCCGCCGGCTTCACGAACCAGGGCCAGGGTCTGTTTCAGGCCCTCCTCGTTAACGTCGCTCAATGCCAGTTGCCAGCCTTCGCGCGCCCAGCGCAGGGCGATCTCGCGCCCCAGTCCGGAGCCCGCGCCGGTGATCATCATGCGGTTCTGCATAGCGCCTGCCTTGTGTGTTTCGTGATGGTGACGGGCAGTGTAGCGAAGGGTTTGCGGGGGCCGGAGGGGTATCAGGTTGCTGAATGGTGGTGACCTCGCGGGCGCTATCGCTGGCAAGCCAGCTCCCACAGCCCCCTGTGGGAGCTGGCTTGCCAGCGATAGCGCCCGCGAGAGCGACCCGATTAAACTTTCTGCCCAGGCCCGCAATCACACTAAGTAAGCGGACCTGACCAGCAGGTCTGCCCATCCGACCGAAACCAGAGGAATCCGTCATGGGCACAATTCTCATCATCATCCTGATCCTGCTGCTGATCGGCGGCCTGCCGGTCTTCCCGCACTCCAGGAGCTGGGGCTACGGGCCATCCGGCGTTATCGGGACCGTGCTGATCGTGCTGCTGATCCTGCTATTGCTCGGCTACATATGACCCGCGACTGAATCGCAGGCAAAAAAAACGGCCCTTCATCGAAGGGCCGTTTTTCATTGACGCTCAGGACTCAGTGGGAAACCGCACCACTGGCGCCCAGGCCGGTCTGCGAACGCACGAACTGCGGGAAGAACAGCGCACGCTCGTCTTCAGCGGCCTTGGACTTGTCGGTGATCGAGAAGAACCAGATACCGATGAAGGCAATGATCATCGAGAACAGCGCCGGGTATTCGTACGGGTAGATCGGCTTCTCGTGATGCAGGATCTGCACCCAGATGGTCGGGCCGAGGATCATCAGCGCGACCGCACTGATCAGGCCCATCCAGCCGCCGATCATGGCGCCGCGGGTGGTCAGCTTCTTCCAGTACATCGAGAGCAGCAGTACCGGGAAGTTGCAGCTCGCCGCGATGGAGAACGCCAGGCCGACCATGAAGGCGATGTTCTGGCTTTCGAAGAGAATGCCCAGGCCGATGGCCAGCACGGCCAGGGCGATGGTGGTGATCTTCGAAACGCGGATCTCGTCCTTCTCGTTGGCCTTGCCCTTGCGCCAGACGCTGGCGTACAGGTCGTGGGATACCGCCGAGGCACCGGCCAGGGTCAGGCCTGCTACCACCGCGAGGATGGTGGCGAAGGCTACGGCCGAGATGAAGCCGAGGAAGACGCTGCCGCCTACTGCGTCGGCCAGGTGCACCGCCGCCATGTTGTTGCCGCCGATCAGGGCGCCGGCAGCGTCCTTGAAGGCAGGGTTGGTGCTGACCAGCAGGATCGCGCCGAAGCCGATGATGAAGGTCAGGATGTAGAAGTAACCGATGAAGCCAGTGGCGTAGAACACCGACTTGCGCGCTTCCTTGGCGTCGCTCACGGTGAAGAAGCGCATCAGGATGTGCGGCAGGCCGGCGGTACCGAACATCAGCGCCAGGCCCAGGGAGAAGGCCGAGATCGGGTCCTTCACCAGGCCGCCGGGGCTCATGATCGCCTCGCCTTTCGGGTGCACGGCGATGGCCTGGGAGAACAGCTGGCTGAAGTCGAAGTTGACGTGCTTCATCACCATTAACGCCATGAAGCTGGCACCGGAGAGCAGCAGCACTGCCTTGATGATCTGTACCCAGGTGGTCGCCAGCATGCCGCCGAACAGCACGTACAGGCACATCAGGATACCGACCAGGATCACCGCGATGTGGTAGTCGAGGCCGAACAGCAGCTGGATCAGCTTGCCGGCACCGACCATCTGGGCGATCAGGTAGAAGGCCACCACCACCAGCGAGCCGGAGGCGGACAGGGTACGGATTTCCTTCTGGCCGAGGCGGTAGGAAGCCACGTCGGCGAAGGTGTATTTACCCAGGTTGCGCAGGCGTTCGGCGATCAGGAAGAGGATGATCGGCCAGCCGACGAGGAAGCCGATCGAGTAGATCAGGCCGTCGTAGCCGGAGGTGAACACCAGGGCGGAAATCCCCAGGAAGGACGCTGCGGACATGTAGTCGCCAGCGATCGCCAGGCCGTTCTGGAAGCCGGTGATCTTGCCGCCGGCGGCGTAGTAGTCGGACGCCGAGTTGTTTTTCTTCGAGGCCCAGTAGGTGATGCACAGGGTGGCACCGACGAAGGCGACGAACATCAGGATCGCCGCTACGTTCAGCGGTTGTTTCTGCACCTCGCCGGTGAGGGCGTCGGCGGCCCAGACGGCGGGTGCGAACGCGCCGATGGCCAGGGTTGCCAGTACACGCCGGATCATTGCTGAACCTCCTTGAGGATTGCGTTGTTCAGCTCGTCGAACTCACCGTTGGCACGACGTACGTAGATGCCGGTGAGAATGAAAGCCGACAGGATCAGGCCGACGCCGAGGGGAATACCCCAGGTGATCGACGAGCCGGGACTGATCTTGGCGCCCAGTACTTGCGGGCCATAGGCAATCAGGAGAATGAAAGCAGAGTAGAGACCGAGCATGATCACCGAGAGAATCCAGGCGAATCGTTCCCGTTTTGACACCAGCTCCTTGAACCGCGGGCTGTTTTGTATCGATAGGTAAATGCTGTCGTTCATTGTTTTTGTCCTCGCAGCACAGATTAGGTAGAACCCGTCACCACTTTATGCTGCCCATGAACGCGCTCCAGACGACCTTAGTCTTAGATGTAAAAGGCTTTTGCGAAATGGTAACAACCCTGAAATGCAAAGGCCGCCCACCGGAAAAACCGGGGGCGGCCCTGGCGAGGCTCAGGATAGAGGCATCAAGCCATCATACTGGCCTTATTTACCGGTCCATTCGGCGACGCGCTCGGGGTGCTTGGCAACCCAGTCCTTGGCGGCGGCGTCGGGTTTTGCGCCCTCTTGAATGGCCAACATGACCTCGCCGATCTCGTCTTTCGACTGCCAGGAGAACTTCTTCAGGAAATCGGCCACTTCCGGCGCCTTGGTCGCCAGTTCCTTGCTGCCGATGCTGTTGACGGTCTCGGCGGCGCCGTACACGCCTTTCGGGTCTTCGAGGAAGCGCAGTTTCCACTTGGCGAACATCCAGTGCGGTACCCAGCCGGTCACCGCGATGGATTGCTGCTTGGCATAGGCGCGGCCCAGTTCGGCGGTCATCGCCGCGCCGGAGCTGGCCTGCAGCTTGTAGCCGTCCAGCGCGTAGTCCTTGATCGCCTGGTCGGTCTTGAGCATCACCCCGGAGCCGGCGTCGATACCCACGATCTTTTTCTTGAAGCTGTCATCGGTCTTGAGATCGGCGATCGATTGCGCCTTCACGTATTCCGGCACGATCAGGCCGATCTTGGCGTCCTTGAAGTTGGGGCCGTAATCGACGACCTCATCCTTGTTCTTGGCCCAGTACTCACCGTGGGTGACCGGCAGCCAGGCGGAAAGCATGGCGTCCAGCTTGCCGGTGGCCACGCCCTGCCACATGATCCCGGTCGCCACGGGCATCAGCTTCACGTCATAGCCCAGTTTCTGTTTGATGACCTCGGCCGCCACATGAGTGGTCGCCACACTGTCGGACCAGCCATCGACATAGCCGATGCTCACTTCCTTGGCCATCGCCTGCCCGGCGCTCATCGCCAATACCAGGGCGGCACCCGCCCCCAGGAGTCGTCGCATTTTCATCAAGCTTCCCCTTGTCGCTTAAACGGATAGTCACTTCACGGGACGTCACGTGCCCGACAGAAATCGGGCCATGTCTTGTTCTGGTGCAAGGCGCCCCCTTCACGCCTGGATTCTCTACAGCAGGAACGGGACCGGAATCGCATCAGCGGAGCACTGATGGCTGTCATCATCAACCCCGGACCGCCACGATCCTGTTTTGTCTGCGACCTTGAAACACCGAGAAACGACATCAGCTGGCCAGCAGTGCCCCGGCCTGCCGGGCTTGCGGGAAAACCCGCCCGAACTTTGCATGCCAAGGAAAAATCCCCGGGCGTTTGCAGGTAGTATTGGCAGCTTTGTTTCCTCAGCCGGATCGTTCCATGTCCTCGACTGCCCGCTTTGCGCTGCCGCCCTACCTGTTCGCTTGCCTGCTCGGCCTGCTCGCCCTCGCCGGGCTCTGGTACGGGCTCGGCAAGCCGGTGCTGCTGCCTGACGCCGCCAGCGCCACGCATAAATTGCAATGCGCTTCCTATACGCCGTTCGACAAGGACCAGTCGCCGTTCGACCAGCCTTTCACCCTGCGTCCGGAGCGTATCGATGCCGACCTGGCGCTGCTTTCGAAGCGTTTCGAGTGCATTCGCACCTATTCCATGACCGGGCTTGAAGACATCCCGGCCATTGCTCGCAAACATGGGTTGAAAGTCATGCTCGGGGCCTGGGTCAACGGCAATCCGGTGGATACCGACAAGGAAGTCCGCGCCCTGATCGCCTCGGCCAACGCCAACCCGGACGTGGTCCGCGCGGTGATCGTCGGCAACGAGACCCTGCTGCGCAAGGAAGTCACCGGCGACCGCCTGGCTGCATTGATCGGCCAGGTGAAAAGCCAGGTGCAGGTACCGGTGACCTATGCGGACGTCTGGGAGTTCTGGCTGCAGCATCCGCAGATCGCCCCGGCCGTGGACTTCCTGACCATCCACCTGCTGCCGTACTGGGAAGATGATCCGCGCGGCATCGACGATGCCCTGGCCCATGTCGGCGAGATCCGCCAGGTGTTCGGCAACACATTCGCCCCCAAGGACATCCTGATCGGCGAGACCGGCTGGCCCAGCGAAGGCCGCCAGCGCGAAACCGCAGTGCCGAGCCGGGTCAACGAGGCGCGCTTCATTCGCGGCTTCGTGGCCATGGCCGAGGAGCATGGCTGGCATTACAACCTGATCGAAGCCTTCGACCAGCCGTGGAAGCGTGCCAGCGAAGGGGCCGTTGGCGGTTACTGGGGCCTGTATGACGCCGATCGCCAGGACAAGGGCGTGCTGGAAGGCCCGGTGAGCAACCTGCCGTTCTGGCCGCAGTGGCTGGTCGCCAGTGGTGTGCTGTTCTTCGCCACCTTGTTGGTGGCCGGGCCGGTGCGTACCACGCGCAATGCGCTGGCCTTGCCGCTGCTGGCGGCGATCGGCGCGGCGAGCATCGGCTTGTGGGGCGAACTGGCGCGGACCAACGCACGTTTCGTCGGCGAGTGGACCTGGGTGGTGTTGCTGACGTGCTTGAACCTGATCGTCCTCGTCCACGGCGCACTGGCCCTGGCGGCACGGGACGGCTGGCGCCAGCGGGCGTTCGCCTGGCTGGAGGCACGCGGCGCCTGGTGGGTGATCGCGGCAGGCTTCGCGGCAGCGGTAAGCATGCTGGCGCTGGTGTTCGATCCGCGCTACCGGAGTTTCCCGAGTGCAGCGTTCGTGGTGCCGGCGCTGGTTTACGTGGTGCGGCCGGTCAGGGTGGCGCGGGCCGAGGTGGCGTTGTTGACCCTGATCGTGGGTGCAGGGATCGCGCCGCAGTTGTATCGCGAAGGGCTGGTCAGTCAGCAGGCGTGGATCTGGGCGGGGGTCAGTGTGGTGATGACTGCTGCCTTGTGGCGCTGCCTGAGAACCCGCTAACGCTTCCGGGCCTCATCGCCGGCAACGCCGGCTCCCACAGGTATTGTATGCACCGCAGAACCTTGTGGGAGCCGGCGTTGCCGGCGATGAGGGCCTAAAGTTCACCGCAGAGACCGGCGAACCAGCCGCAACCCCGCCAGCACCACCGTAAACACCGCAATACTCGCGGTGTACAGCACCAAGGCCGGTATCCCCGCCACCAGCGCCAGCACCGCCAGCCACCAGCCAGCCTTGCGTGGTATCACGGTCGCCAGCAGCGCCAGCCCCAGGCCGATCCAGGCCAGGATCCGGAAGTGAATGGTCAGCCCCAGCATCGAGCGCACCGAGCACTCCCACACCTGTACCTGCGCCGAGCACACCCCTACCCACTGCGGGTCCTCCATGAAGCCGTAGCGCACGGCATAACTGGCAGCCAGCCACGCCGGAATGAACAGCAGCAGTGCGATCAACGGCAAACGCTGGGACATCAGGAACTCCAAAGTTAGAAAAATCGCCGGCCAGCATAATCCCTCGGACCGTGGGCGCAAGGCGAAAGCGCGGCCCTGGGCTACTTTTATCCTCAGGATAAATGGAACCAATTGTTGCAACGACCAAAGCAGGGGCGGCAACATTCGAAGCAACAAAGACAGTGGCACTTGGCAACTTCTTTCGTCATGCAAGTGTCCTAGGCTGCATCGTGCTTTAGCCTTTTTTCCGGGGACCCGTCATGTTTCGACCTCTGCGCCTTGCTGCCTTGCTGGGTGGCCTTTTGCTGTGTGCGGCCGCGTCGGCGGCGGATATCGATGCCGCCAGCTATGGCTACCCGCTGACCAACCCCTTCGAGGCGACCATCGCCACCACGCCGCCGGACCTGCGTCCCGAGCTGCCCACCGACGATGACATCACCCAGAGCGACTACACCCTGAACATGCGTCCGGAACGGGAGTTCATCCTGCCGGACAATTTCTGGCCGGTGAAGAAGCTCACCTACCGCCTGGCCCGGCAGGACCACGAGGCGCCGTTGATCTTCCTGATCGCCGGTACCGGTGCCCCCTTCAACTCGAGCATCAACGAGTACCTCAAGCGCCTGTACTACAAGGCCGGCTTCCATGTCGTGCAACTGTCCTCGCCGACCAGCTACGACTTCATGAGCGCCGCCTCGCGCTTCGCCACGCCGGGCGTCAGCAGCGAGGACGCCGAGGATCTGTACCGGGTCATGCAGGGTGTGCGCGCCCAGCATCCGCGCCTGGCGGTGAAGGAGTTCTACCTCAGCGGCTACAGCCTCGGCGCCCTCGACGCGGCGTTCGTCGCCCACCTCGACGAGACCCGGCGCAGCTTCAATTTCAAGCGTGTGCTGCTGCTCAACCCGCCGGTGAACCTGTACACCTCGATCACCAACCTCGACCGCCTGGTGCAGACCGAGGTCAAGGGGGTGACCAGCCATACCACCTTCTACGAGTTGATCCTCGCCAAGCTGACCCGCTACTTCCAGCAGAAAGGCTATATCGACCTCAACGACGCCCTGCTCTACGACTTCCAGCAATCGCGCCAGCACCTGAGCAACGAGCAGATGGCCATGCTGATCGGCAGTTCGTTCCGCTTCTCCGCCGCCGATATCGCCTTTACCTCGGACCTGATCAACCGCCGCGGCCTGATAATCCCGCCGAAATTCCCGATCACCGAAAGCAGCAGCCTGACGCCCTTCTTCAAGCGCGCCCTGCAATGCGACTTCGACTGCTACCTGACCGAGCAGGTGATCCCGATGTGGCGCGCCCGCACCGATGGCGGCAGCCTGCTGCAATTGATCGACCAGGTCAGCCTCTACGCGCTGAAGGACTACCTGAGCCAGTCACCGAAGATCGCCGTGATGCACAACGCCGACGACCTGATACTCGGCCCTGGCGATATCGGTTTCCTGCGCAAGACCTTTGGCGACCGGCTGACCCTGTACCCCCATGGCGGCCATTGCGGCAACATCAATTACCGCGTCAACAGCGACGCCATGCTGGAGTTCTTCCGTGGTTAAACGTCTGCTGATCACCGCCCTGCTGCTGTCCGCCGCCCCGGCCTTCGCCGACGAAACCGCGCCTGCGGCCAGTGCCCTGGATACCGACGGCTTCACCGAGCCGTTGAAGGAACTGAAATTCAACCCAGGGCTGGACCAGCGCGAATTCGAGCGCGCCACCCTCGACGCCCTGGAAGTCTACGACCCGATGGAGTCGTGGAACCGCCGCGTCTACCACTTCAACTACCGCTTCGACCAATGGGTATTCCTGCCGGTGGTCAACGGTTATCGCTATATCACCCCGCAATTCGTGCGCAGCGGGGTCAGCAACTTCTTCAGCAACCTCGGCGACGTGCCGAACCTGCTCAACAGCCTGCTGCAGTTCAAGGGCAAGCGTTCGCTGGACATCACCGCGCGGCTGCTGGTGAACACCACCATCGGCGTCTTCGGCCTGTGGGACCCGGCAACCATGATGGGCGTGCCCAAGCAGAACGAGGATTTCGGCCAGACCCTGGGCGTCTGGGGCGTGCCGAGCGGGCCGTATGTGGTGTTGCCGATTCTCGGCCCGTCGAACCTGCGCGATACCGGCGGGCTGGTAGTGGACTATGGCGCGGAAAACCAGATCAACTTCCTCAATGTCGCGGAAGTCAGCAGCGATCACCCGGAAATCTGGGTGCTGCGGGCCGTGGACAAGCGCTATACCACCAACTTCCGTTACGGGCAGATGAACTCGCCGTTCGAATACGAGAAGGTGCGGTATGTGTATACGGAGTCGCGCAAGCTTCAGATAGCCGAGTGATCAAAGCACGACACAGTCACCTGTGGGAGCGGGTTTACCCGCGATTGCGATGGTGGATTCACTGACGCAATCGCGGGTAAACCCGCTCCCACAGAGACCGCGTCCGCTTGTTACGGGTGATTTCCAGACAACCCCAGGAAACCGCAAAGCTGCGCCCGCTTGGCCAGCGCATCCCGCCGCCCCAGTTCGATCAGCTCGCTGCAATACCCTGCCTCGAACAGCAGGTAGCTGAGCACCCCTGCCCCACTGGTTTTGGTCGCCCCCGGCCCGCGCAGGAACATGCGCAAGGCCGGCGGCAGTTCACGGCGATGGCGCGCGGCGATCTCGTCCAGCGGCTGGCTGGGCGCTACCACCAGCACCTCGACCGGCGCCAGGCCGAGGCGCTGGGGATGATCCTGGGGCGGCACCAGGTGGCTGAGGTGGTTGAGTCGCTGGAGCAGCTCCAGGTCATCTTCCAGGCTGTCGATGAAAGTGCTGTTGAGCAGATGTCCGCCGATCTGCGCCAGGCTGGGCGGCTGGCCGCTGTAGACCCGGGCATGCGGCATGGTGTCCGCCGGCCCGCGCGGATTGCCGCTGACGCCCACCACCAGGATGCGGTTGGCTCCCAGGTGCAGCGCCGGGCTGATCGGCGCCGACTGGCGCACCGCACCGTCACCGTAGTACTCGTGGCCCAGCTTGACCGGCGCGAACAGCAGCGGGATCGCCGAGCTGGCCAGCAGGTGTTCGATGCTCAGGCGGGTCGGCAAGCCGATACGACGATGGCGCAACCACGGATCGATGGCGCCGCGCCCCTGGTAGAAGGTCACCGCCTGGCCCGACTCATAGCCGAAGGCTGTCACTGCCACCGCCCGCAGGTGGCGCTGCTCGATGGCATGGCCGATGCCGCTCAGGTCCAGATGCTCGGAAAGCAGCCCGCGCAGAGGGGAACTGTCGAGCAGGGCCACCGGCACCTGGCGCCCCAGGCCAAGCAGGCTGTGGCCGACGAAACGACTGGCCTGGCGCACTACCCCGGGCCAGTCGCTGCGCAATACATGGTGGCTGCGAAAGCCTTGCCAGAAGCCGGTGAGACGGCGTATCGCCTCGGCGAAATGCAGGGCGCCGCTGGCCAGGGTGACGGCATTGATCGCACCGGCCGAGGTGCCGACGATCACCGGAAAGGGATTGGCCGCGCCTTGCGGCAGCAGGTCGGCAATGCCCGCCAAAACCCCCACCTGGTAGGCGGCACGGGCGCCGCCGCCGGAAAGGATCAAGCCGGTGACCGGTTCTGCTGCCATGCACGCACTCCCTGGAATGACGGAAAAAGCGGGTTACTTCTTGTACAGCTTCGGTTCGCCCGGCGGCCGCGACTTGAAGCGCCGGTGCGCCCACAGGTACTGCTCGGGACACTCGCGCAGGGCCTGCTCGATCCACTGGTTGATGCGCAGGCAGTCGGCTTCCTCGGTCTCGCCCGGGAAGTCTTCGAGCGGCGGATGGATCACCAGGCGATAGCCACTGCCGTCGGCCAGGCGCTCCTGGGTGAACGGAATGACCCGGGCGCGGCCCAGGCGGGCGAACTTGGTGGTGGCGGTGACCGTCGCCGCCGGAATACCGAACAGCGGCACGAACAGGCTCTGCTTGGCACCGTAGTCCTGGTCCGGTGCGTACCAGATGGCGCGTCCGGCGCGCAGCAGCTTGAGCATGCCGCGCACGTCCTCGCGTTCCACCGCCAGGGAATCGAGGTTATGCCGCTCGCGGCCACGGCGCTGGACGAAGTCGAACAGGGCGTTCTTGTGTTCGCGGTACATGCCGTCGATGGTGTGGACCTGGCCGAGCAGCGCGGCGCCGATTTCCAAGGTGGTGAAATGCAGGGCCATCAGGATGGCACCCTGGCCATCACGCTGCGCCGCCTGCAGATGCTCCAGCCCCTCGATGTGCGCCAAGCGCGCCAAACGGGCCTTTGGCCACCACCAGCTCATGGCCATTTCGAAGAACGCGATACCGGTGGAAGCGAAATTTTCCTTGAGCAGGCGGGTTCGCTCGACGGACGGCAAGTGCGGGAAGCACAGCTCCAGGTTGCGTGCGGCGATCGCCCGGCGCGCTCCGGCCACGCGGTACATCACCGCCCCCAGGGCACGGCCGATCCCCAGCAAAACCGGGTACGGCAGCTGAACGATCAGCCAGAGCAGGCCGAGCCCCAGCCACAGCGGCCAGAAACGCGGGTGCAGGAAGTACGGACGAAAACGCGGGCGATCCATTCAAGATTCCGGAAAGAAAAAGGCCGGGCATTCTACAACGGTTCGGCGCGGGTTGCGGCTAACCGGCGTTCTCGTTATAAGTCTGGGCACTTTTCGCAACGAAAGCCGCTTCGACGCAGACCATGAGCCAAAGCCAGACGCCAGACCCAGCCCCCGTGTTCCAGCTCAAGGGCAGCATGCTCGCCATCACCGTGCTCGAGCTTGCCCGCAACGACCTCGATGGTCTCGACCGGCAGTTGGCGGCCAAGGTCGCCCAGGCGCCGAACTTCTTCAGCAACACGCCGCTGGTGCTGGCGCTGGACAAGCTGCCGGCCAACGAAGGCAGCGTCGACCTGCCGGGGATGATGCGCATTTGCCGCCAGCACGGCCTGCGCACCCTGGCGATCCGTGCCAGCCGCATCGAGGACATCGCCGCCGCCATCGCCATCGACCTGCCGGTGCTGCCGCCGTCCGGCGCCCGCGAGCGCCCGGTGGACCCGGTGGAAATCGAGCCGGCGAAAAAAGCCGAACCCGCCCCGGCGCCACCGCCGCCGCCACCGGAGCCGACGGTACGCCCGACCAGGATCATCACCACGCCTGTACGCGGCGGCCAACAGATCTATGCTCAGGGGGGCGACCTGGTCGTGGTGTCGGCGGTCAGCCCGGGTGCGGAACTTCTCGCCGATGGCAATATCCATGTGTACGGGCCAATGCGCGGTCGCGCCCTCGCCGGTATCAAGGGCAACACCAAGGCACGGATCTTCTGCCAGCAGATGACCGCCGAACTGGTTTCGATCGCCGGGCAGTACAAGGTCTCCGAAGACCTGCGCCGCGATCCGCTGTGGGGGGCCGGCGTGCAGGTCAGCCTGTCCGGGGACGTGTTGAACATCACCCGCCTTTAACGGATACTGCCGCCATTTTCCGTGCAACTTTAGTCAGTTAGTTGCCGTTTTTGCATTTAGGGACCGCACGTCCTTTTTCATCATTTTTAGGGGTGATACACCTTGGCCAAGATTCTCGTGGTGACTTCCGGCAAGGGTGGTGTGGGCAAGACCACCACCAGTGCCGCCATCGGTACCGGCCTCGCGCTGCGCGGGCACAAGACAGTGATCGTCGACTTCGACGTCGGCCTGCGTAACCTCGACCTGATCATGGGCTGCGAGCGCCGCGTGGTGTACGACTTCGTCAACGTCGTCAACAACGAGGCCAACCTGCAGCAGGCCCTGATCAAGGACAAGCGCCTGGAGAACCTCTACGTGCTGGCCGCCAGCCAGACCCGGGACAAGGACGCGCTGACCCAGGAAGGCGTGGAGAAGGTCCTGATGGAGCTGAAGGAGAACTTCGACTACGTGGTCTGCGACTCCCCGGCCGGCATCGAGAAGGGCGCGCACCTAGCGATGTACTTCGCCGACGAAGCCATCGTCGTGACCAACCCTGAAGTGTCCTCGGTACGCGACTCCGACCGCATGCTCGGCCTGCTGGCCAGCAAGTCGCGCCGCGCCGAACGCAACGAAGACCCGATCAAGGAACACCTGCTGATCACCCGTTACCACCCCGAGCGCGTGAGCAAGGGCGAGATGCTGGGCGTCGAAGACGTCAAGGAAATCCTCTCCGTCGCGCTGCTGGGTGTCATCCCCGAATCCCAGGCCGTGCTCAAGGCCTCCAACCAGGGCGTCCCGGTCATCCTCGACGACCAGAGCGATGCCGGCCAGGCGTACAGCGACACTGTCGACCGCCTGCTGGGCAAAACCGTGGAACACCGGTTCCTCGACGTACAGAAGAAGGGATTCTTCGAGCGCCTGTTTGGAGGCAATTGAACCATGAACCTTTTTGACTTCTTTCGTGCCAGCAAAAAACAGAGTTCCGCGTCGGTTGCGAAAGAGCGTCTACAGATCATCGTGGCGCACGAGCGCGGACAGCGCAGCACCCCGGACTACCTGCCGGCCCTGCAGAAAGAACTGCTGGAAGTGATCCGCAAGTACGTCAACATCGGCAACGATGACGTGCAGGTGGCGCTGGAGAACCAGGGCAGTTGCTCGATACTCGAACTCAACATCACCCTGCCCGAACGCCCCTGAGCGTCTGCGGGTAACCTGCCACGGCGACGGCCGGGCCCGGGCTGCACATGCCCGGGCCCGACCGTCGCCGTTGGCGTTTGCAGAGAACACGCAATGCCGCTGTCCAACGTCGAGATCCTCCACCAGGATGCCGCCATCCTGGTGGTCAACAAGCCAACCCTGCTGCTCTCCGTGCCTGGCCGGGCCGAGGACAACAAGGACTGCCTGATCACCCGCCTGCAGGAAAACGGCTACCCCGATGCGCTGATCGTCCACCGACTGGATTGGGAAACCTCAGGGATCATCCTGCTTGCCCGCGACGCCGACAGCCACCGCGAACTGTCCCGGCAATTCCACGACCGCGAGACCGAGAAAGCCTATACCGCCCTGTGCTGGGGCCAGCCGGAGCGCGACAGTGGCAGCATCGACCTGCCGCTGCGCTACGACCCGCCCACCAAGCCGCGGCACGTGGTGGACCACGAACAGGGCAAGCATGCCCTGACCTTCTGGCGCATCGTCGAGCGCTGCGGCGACTGGTGCCGGGTCGAACTGACGCCGATCACCGGGCGCTCGCACCAGTTGCGCGTGCACATGTTGTCGATCGGTCATCCATTGCTGGGTGACCGGCTGTATGCCAATCCCGAGGCACTGGCAGCCCATGAGCGGCTGTGCCTGCACGCCTCGATGCTGAGCTTCACCCACCCGGTGACGGGCGAGCGCCTTACGTTCGAGTGCCCGGCGCCGTTCTGACGGGCCTCATCGCCGGCAACGCCGGCTCCCACAAGGATCGTGTGCACCGCGCCCCTGTGGGAGCCGGCGTTGCCGGCGATGGACCGCAAAGCGGTCCCAACGAGCGCAACATCTGCGCTAAACTCGCGCCCACTGCTGTCTGGAGTGACTTATGCGCGATGCCCTGAACCAAGGCCTGATTGATTTCCTCAAAGCCTCTCCCACGCCCTTCCATGCCACCGCCAGCCTGGCCCAGCGCCTCGAGGCGGCCGGCTACCAGCGCCTGGACGAGCGCGACAGCTGGGCCACGGTGCCTGGCGGTCGCTATTACCTGACCCGCAACGACTCCTCGATCATCGCCATCAAGCTCGGCCGCCATTCGCCGCTGCTGGACGGCATCCGCCTGGTCGGCGCCCATACCGACAGCCCGTGCCTGCGGGTCAAGCCGCAACCCGAGCTGCAGCGCCACGGTTTCTGGCAACTGGGGGTGGAGGTCTACGGCGGCGCCCTGCTCGCGCCCTGGTTCGACCGCGACCTGTCGCTGGCCGGCCGCGTCACCTTCCGCCGCGACGGCAAGGTGGAAAGCGCGCTGGTGGACTTCAAGCTGCCCATCGCGGTGATCCCCAACCTGGCGATCCACCTCAACCGTACCGCCAACGAAGGCTGGGCGATCAACCCGCAGACCGAGCTGCCGCCGATCCTGGCCCAGGTGGCCGGTGACGAGCGCGTCGATTTCCGCGCCCTGCTCACCGAGCAACTGGCCCGCGAACACGGCCTCAACGCCGATGTGGTGCTGGATTACGAACTGAGCTTCTACGACACCCAGGACGCCGCCCTGGTCGGCCTGCACGGCGAATTCATCGCCGGCGCGCGCCTCGACAACCTGCTGTCCTGCTACGCCGGCCTGCGTGCCCTGCTCGACGCCGACAGCGACGAAACCTGCGTGCTGGTGTGCAACGACCACGAGGAAGTCGGCTCCTGCTCGGCCTGCGGTGCCGACGGCCCGATGCTGGAACAGACCCTGCGCCGCCTGCTGCCGGACGGCGACGAGTTCGTCCGCACCATCCAGCGCTCGCTGCTGGTCTCGGCGGACAACGCCCACGGCGTGCACCCCAACTATGCCGAGAAGCACGACGGCAACCACGGTCCCAAGCTCAACGCCGGCCCGGTGATCAAGGTCAACAACAACCAGCGCTACGCCACCAACAGCGAAACCGCCGGGTTCTTCCGCCACCTGTGCATGGCCGAGGAAGTCCCGGTGCAGAGCTTCGTGGTGCGCAGCGACATGGGTTGCGGCTCGACCATCGGCCCGATCACCGCCAGCCACCTGGGCGTGCGCACCGTCGATATCGGCCTGCCGACCTTCGCCATGCACTCGATCCGCGAGCTGTGCGGCAGCCAGGACCTGGCCCATCTGGTCAAGGTACTGACCGCGTTCTATCGCAGCCGCGAGCTGCCATGAAACCGTGGCGGGGCGCTCTGCCCCGCCACGCCCCCGCTGGCGGAGCCGGCGCTTTGTGACGCCAGTCAACCTCGCGCTGTCATTTAGCGCCTATGCTCAAGCCAGACTTTTCGCAGCAAGGAGAAGGATCTTGAGTCTGTCCACGTTCCAGTCGATGTTCCTGCCGGTCCTCGCGGGCCTGATTCTGTTGACCATCGGCTTCAACAAGCGGGAAAACAATTCCGGTGTGCTGATGATGTGGCTCGGCATGCTTTCCATACTTGGCATCATGGTCTGGAAGATCCTCGAGAAACTCGACTGACGGATGCTCTACACTGCGCCGATTACCTGTGTTCGAGGTTGATCGTCCAGTGTCCGCCCTTCTGCGCTGTTTCACTCTGCTACTGCTGATCTTCGCTGCCCAGGCCCAGGCCGCCGGCCTGCCGAGCCTGCTCGGCGGCAGCACGCCGGCCCAGCCCCAGGCCAGCGAACCCCTGGGCAAGTCCCTCGACGAAGTCATCACCACGCTGGAAAACGACCAGCAACGCACGCGCCTGCTCAACGACCTGAAGAAGCTCCGCGACAGCACCCGCCAGGCCCAGCCGGACCCTGAGCAGGGCGTGCTGGGCCTGATCGGCGGCACCTTCGCCGAACTGGAAAAGCAGTTCAGCGGCGACGCCAGCCCGTTCAAGCGCTGGGCCGACGAAATGGAACTGGCGGGCGTCGAACTCGCGGCGCTGAAAGTCCCGGTGCAGCAATTGCCGGGGCTGCTGTTCGGCTTCATCGCCATCCTCGCCTTGTGGAGCCTGCTGGCCTACGCCCTGAACTGGGCCAGCCACCGCTTGCGCGTGCGCTTCGGCCTGACCGAGGAACTGCCCCAGCATCCGCGCACCTGGGACCTGGTGCGCTTCGCCCTGCGCAAGCTGGGGCCCTGGCTGGTGGCGCTGATCATCACCGTGTACCTGAGCTTCGCCCTGCCCTCCTCGCTGGGCAAATCGATGGCCATGGTCATCGCCTACGCCCTGGTGGTGGGTACCCTGTTCTCGGCCATCTGCGTGATCGCCTTCTCCCTGCTCGACGGCCCGCACCGCCACCGTGCCCTGCATATCCTGCGGCACCGGGCCTTCCGCCCGCTGTGGCTGATCGGCAGCTTCGCCGCCTTCGGCGAGGCGATGAACGACCCGCGCCTGTACCTGGCCCTCGGCACCCACCTGGCCCATGCCCTGGCGACCCTGGCCAATATCCTCGCGGCCCTGTCCACGGCGCTGTTCATCCTGCGTTTCCGCCGCCCCATCGCCCACCTGATCCGCAACCAGCCGCTGGCCCATCGGCTCAAGCGCCGTGCCCTGAGCGACACGATCGAAGTCCTTGGCAGTTTCTGGTACCTGCCGGCCCTGGTGCTGGTGGGCATCTCGCTGTTCGCCACCTTCGTCTCCGCAGGCGATACCAGCACAGCCCTGCGCCAGTCGTTGATGTGCACGGTACTGGTGATCCTGTGCATGGTGATCAACGGCCTGGTCCGTCGCCACGCACTCCGGCAGCAGCGCAACAACCGGCGCCAGGCGGTGTACGCCGAGCGCCTGCGCAGCTTCGCCTACACCCTGGTGCACCTGGGCGTCTGGCTGGTATTCATCGAGCTGGGCCTGCGGGTCTGGGGCCTGTCGCTGATCAGCTTCGCCGAAGGCGAAGGCCATGAAGTGGCGATCCGCATGGGCGGCCTGGCCGGCACCCTGATCGCCGCCTGGCTGGTGTGGATCCTCGCCGATACCGCCGTGCACCACGCCCTGACCCGCTCCCGCAAGGGCCTGGCCAACGCCCGGGCGCAGACCATGATGCCGCTGATCCGCAACGTACTGTTCGTGACCATCGCCATCATCGCCCTGATCATCGCCCTGGCGAACATGGGCATGAACGTCACCCCACTGCTGGCCGGTGCCGGTGTGATCGGCCTGGCCATCGGTTTCGGCGCGCAATCGCTGGTGGCCGACCTGATCACCGGCCTGTTCATCATCATCGAGGACTCCCTGGCGATCGACGACTACGTCGATGTCGGTGGCCATCTCGGCACCGTCGAGGGCCTGACCATCCGCACCGTGCGCCTGCGCGATATCGACGGCATCGTCCACACCATCCCGTTCAGCGAGATCAAGAGCATCAAGAACTATTCCCGGGAGTTCGGCTACGCGATCTTCCGCATCGCCATTCCCTACAACATGGGCATCGACCAGGCCATCGCGCTGATTCGCGACGTCGGCCAGAAGATGCGCAGCGACCCGTTGCAGCGCCGCAATATCTGGTCGCCGCTGGAGTTGCAGGGCGTGGAGAGTTTCGAATCCGGCTCGGCGGTGCTGCGGGCGCGCTTCAAGACCGCGCCGATCAAGCAATGGGAGGTATCGAGGGCCTTCAACCTGGCGCTCAAGCGCCAGCTCGACGAGGCCGGGCTGGACCTCGCCACCCCGCGTCTGTCGGTACAGGTGCTGACCACCGCCGGCGGCACCGCGGCCGAGGGTAGCGAAAAGGCCTAGCCCGCATCGGCGCGGATGCGGATCGCATCGTGCCGCCAATACTCGAGGTCGCAGTCGATCAGTCGCCCCGACTGGTCGCTGTTGACCCGGGTGATATGCAGGCCGGCGCTGCCCGGTGACACCTTCAATGCCGAGGCCGCCGCGGTCGGCAGCGCGGTTGGCAGGATCTCGAAGCACACCCGCCCGTAGCGGATGCCATAGTGACGATCATAGATCTCGGTCAGCGACTGGCCCAGGTCGTGTTCGAGGATGCCGGGAAAGTAGTCCGGGTTCAGGTAATGCTCGGCATAGAGCACCGCACGCCCGTCGATGCGGCGCAGGCGGCAGATCTGGATCACGCTGGACAGTGGCGGCAGCTTCAGGCGCGCGCAGATCGCCGCGGCCGCCGGTTGCAGGCGCGCCGAGAGCAGTTCGGTAGCCGGGATGCGCCCTTGCTCGCGCACCATGGCATGGAAGTGACTGCGCTCGATCAGGTCGTAGGTCAGCCGTTGCGGGGCGACGAACCAGCCTCGCCGCTCCTCGCGGTAGATCAGGCCCTGGGCCTCCAGCTGGACCAGCGCTTCGCGCAGGGTAATCCGGGTGGTGTCGAATACTTCACTGAGCTTGCGTTCAGCCGGCAGCTTGCCGCCGGGCGGGAGCAGGCCGTGTTCGATCTGCTCCTGCAAGGCGTGGCAAATGGCTGTAACGGCACGGGGCGGCGGTGCATGCATCAAGGGCTTCCTTCTGGACTAGTCCAGCCGCACCCGATGCCCTGCAAGGGTGCATCTGGCGCGGCTGGAAAAACGTCTTGAGCTTAGGCAAAGCAGATGAACCTGAGATGACAAGTGCGCCCAACGGTCATTGCCGCCCGGGCTGGAGGCCACGGCCATCGTGCTCTCAACCGTGGTCTACGCTGTATTTCCAGAGTCGGTCGGCAGCGCCCGGCAAGGCTGTTCGACATCAAACTGTCACGCAACATGCCTACCTTGGCTCAGGTATTGCTGACCTAGACCAACCGAAACGCAACAACGCCCCAACCTCTCATGTCGTGCAAGGCACCCATTAAGGAGCTTCGGATGAAACAGCTTTTCCTGGCCTCTCTGTTAGGCGCAAGCATTGCCCTGTCGCATGCGGCCGTGGCCGCCGACACCGACCTCAAGGCCCTGGAGGACGCCGCCCGCAAGGAAGGCACCGTCAATAGCGTGGGCATGCCCGATGCCTGGGCGAACTGGAAAGGAACCTGGGAAGACCTGGCGAAGAAATACGGCCTCAAGCATATGGACACCGACATGAGCTCGGCCCAGGAAGTGGCCAAGTTCGACGCCGAGAAGGACAACGCCAGCGCCGACATCGGCGATGTCGGCGCCGCCTTCGGCCCGATCGCCGTGGCCAAGGGCGTGACCCAGCCATACAAGCCGAGCACCTGGGACCAGGTCCCGGCCTGGGCGAAGGACCAGGACGGGCACTGGGCGCTGGCCTATACCGGCACCATCGCCTTCATCATCAACAAGCAACTGGTGAAGGAAGAGGACATGCCGAAAACCTGGCATGACCTGGAAAAAGGCAAGTACAAGGTCGCCATCGGCGACGTCGGCACTGCCGCACAGGCTGCCAATGGCGTACTGGCCGCCGCCATCGCCTACAAGGGTGACGAGAAGAACATCGAGCCGGGCCTGCAACTGTTCACCAAGCTGGCCCAGCAGAAGCGCCTGTCGCTGGCCAACCCGACCATCCAGACCCTGGAAAAGGGTGAAGTGGAAGTGGGCGTGGTATGGGACTTCAATGGCCTGAGCTACCGCGAGCAGATCGATCCCAAGCGCTTCGAAGTGCTGATTCCGGCCGATGGCTCGGTGATCTCCGGCTACACCACCATCATCAACAAGTACGCCAAGCACCCGAACGCCGCCAAGCTGACCCGCGAATACATCTTCAGCGATGCCGGGCAGACCAACCTGGCGATCGGCCATGCGCGCCCGATCCGTGCCGAGCACCTGAAGCTGCCGGCTGACGTCCAGGCCAAGCTGCTGCCGAACGAGCAATACCGCGCCGCCCAGCCGATCAAGGATGCGGCCGCGTGGGAGGCGACCTCCAAGGCACTGCCGCAGAAGTGGCAGGAGCAGGTCATCATCGAGATGGAGTGAGGCCTTAGCAGGGACCGTGTGGGAGCGGGTTCACCCGCGATTGCGTCGGTGGATTCACTATCGCAATCGCGGGTAAACCCGCTCCCACAGGGACCGCGCAAGGCTACACACACGGTCCCCGGAGCCTCACATGAAGCACAAAGTCATCCTTGTCCTGCTCGACGGCCTCAACCACCAGGTCGCGCACCATGCCATGGGCCACCTGCACGCCTGGGTCGAAGCCGACCGCGCCGCCCTCTATCGCCTGGAGTGCGAGCTGCCAGCCCTGTCCCGGCCGCTGTACGAATGCATCCTCACCGGCGTTGCGCCGATCGACAGCGGCATCGTGCACAACCAGGTGTTGCGCCTGTCGACCCAGCGCAGCATCTTCCACTACGCCCGTGACGCCGGCGTGCCCACTGCCGCCGCGGCCTATCACTGGGTCAGCGAGCTGTACAACCGCACGCCCTTCGACCCGGTCCGCGACCGCCATACCCACGCGCCGAAGCTGCCGATCCAGCACGGTCTGTTCTACTACGCCGACCATTACCCGGACTCGCACCTGTTCGCCGATGCCGAATACCTGCGGCGCAAGCACGACCCCGGTTTCCTCCTGATCCACCCGATGAACATCGACGACGCCGGCCACCGCCATGGCCTGGACAGCAGCCAGTACCGCAACAGCGCGCGCTCGGCCGACATCCTCCTGGCCGACTACCTGGCCACCTGGCTCGCCGAGGGTTACCAGGTGCTGGTGACCGCCGACCACGGCATGAACAACGACCGCTCGCACAACGGCCTGCTCCCGGAAGAACGGGAAGTGCCGCTGTTCGTGTTCGGCGACGGTTTCAGCCTCGACCCCACGGCCAAGCCCCTGCAGACCGAACTGTGCGGCACCGTCTGCCAGCTGCTGGGCGTGGCCCACGACAAACCGCTTTGCCGGGAGCTGCTCTCGTGAATCCGTTTTCCCGCGGCAAGTGGCTGGCATTGCTGTGCCTGCTGCCCTTCGCCCTGTTCTTCATCATCTTCCAGATCGCCCCGCTGGCCTGGGTGGCGATCCACAGCCTGCAAGCCGAGAGCGGCTGGGGCCTGGACAACTTCAGCAAGATCCTGGGCTCGAAGTTCTACCGCCAGGCCATCCAGCACAGCCTGGAGATCAGCTTCTGGTCGAGCCTGTTCGGCATCCTGGTGGCGGTGCTGGGCAGCTATTCGTTGCAACGGGTCGACTCGCGCCTGCGCGACTTCGTCAACGCCTTCGCCAACATGACCAGCAACTTCTCGGGGGTGCCGCTGGCCTTCGCCTTCATCATCCTGCTGGGCTTCAACGGCGCCCTGACCCTGGCCCTGAAACAGGCCGGGCTGATCGAGGATTTCAACCTGTATTCCAAGACCGGGCTGATCATCCTCTACACCTATTTCCAGATTCCCCTCGGCGTACTGCTGCTCTACCCGGCCTTCGACGCCCTGCGCGAAGACTGGCGCGAGTCCGCCGCCCTGCTCGGTGCGAGCCCCTGGCAGTACTGGCGGCATATCGGCCTGCCGGTGCTGACGCCGGCCCTGCTCGGTACCTTCGTCATCCTCCTGGCCAACGCCCTCGGTGCCTACGCCACGGTGTACGCGCTGACCACCGGTAATTTCAACGTCCTGCCGATCCGCATCGCCGCGCTGGTGGCCGGCGATATTTCCCTCGACCCGAACCTGGCCAGCGCACTGGCGATCATCCTGGTGGGCCTCATGACCCTGGTGACCCTGGTCCATCAATGGCTGCTGAAGAGGAGCTACCATGTCGCGCGCTGAACCCGCACGCAGTGCCGTCTACCACCGGCTGGTGGTCTGGGCCCTGTTCCTTGTCCTGCTGCTGCCGCTGGCCGGCACCCTGCTCTACTCCATTTCCACCAGTTGGTCGGCGAGCCTTCTGCCCAGCGGCCTGACCTTCAAATGGTACCTGGCGCTGTGGAGCGATCCGCGCTTCCTCACCGCTTTCGCCCAGTCGCTGCTGGTCTGCGTCGGCGCCCTGGTCCTGTCGGTGCTGCTGATCCTGCCGCTGCTGTTCGTCGTGCATTACCACTTCCCCAGGCTCGACGGACTAATGAACATCCTCATCCTGCTGCCGTTCGCGGTGCCGCCGGTGGTGTCCTCGGTGGGCCTGCTGCAGCTCTATGGCTCCGGGCCGATGGCCATGGTCGGCACGCCCTGGATCCTGATCGGCTGCTACTTCACCGTGGCCCTGCCGTTCATGTACCGGGCCATCACCAACAACCTCCAGGCCATCAACTTGCGCGACCTGATGGATGCCGCCCAACTGCTCGGCGCCAGCACCTGGCAGGCGGCGTTCCTGGTAGTGCTGCCGAACCTGCGCAAGGGCCTGATGGTCGCCCTGCTGCTGTCGTTCTCCTTCCTCTTCGGCGAGTTCGTGTTCGCCAACCTGCTGGTGGGTACCCGCTACGAAACCCTGCAGGTGTACCTGAACAACATGCGCAACAGCAGCGGCCACTTCAACAGTGCCCTGGTGATTTCCTACTTCCTCTTCGTGCTGGTGCTGACCTGGGCAGCCAACCGCCTGAACAAGGACAAAACCTGAAATGAGCTTCGTCAGCATCCAGAACCTGGAAAAGACCTACGCCGGCAGCCCGGTGTTCAAGGACATCAATTTCGACATCGCTCGCGGCGAATTCATCACCCTGCTCGGCCCGTCCGGCTGCGGCAAGTCGACCCTGCTGCGCTGCATCGCCGGCCTGACCCCGGTGGACAGCGGCAGGATCCTCCTCGACGGTACCGACCTGGTTCCGCTGAGCCCGCAAAAACGCGGGATCGGCATGGTGTTCCAGAGCTATGCGCTGTTTCCCAACATGACCGTGGCGCAGAACGTCGCCTTCGGCCTGCGCATGCAGAAGGTCGCCAGCCAGGACAGTCGGTCGCGGGTGGAGGAAGCCCTGCGCATGGTCGAGTTGCAGGACTTCGCCGCGCGCTATCCACACCAGCTGTCCGGCGGCCAGTGCCAGCGCGTGGCCCTGGCCCGCTCGCTGGTGACCCGCCCGCGCCTGCTGCTGCTCGACGAACCGCTGTCGGCCCTCGATGCACGCATTCGCAAGCACCTGCGCGAGCAGATCCGCAGCATCCAGCGCGAGCTGGGGCTGACCACGGTGTTCGTCACCCACGACCAGGAGGAGGCGCTGACCCTGTCGGACCGCATCTTCCTGATGAACCAGGGCCGGATCGTCCAGAGCGGCGACGCCGAAACCCTCTACACCGCGCCGGTGGACGCCTTCGCCGCCGGGTTCATCGGCAACTACAACCTGCTCGACGCCGAAAGCGCCAGCCGCCTGCTCGAGCGCCCGGTGAGCTGCCGCCTGGCGATCCGCCCGGAAGCCATCGCCCTGAGCCTGGACGGAGCCCTCGACGGCCAGGTGCGCAGCCACAGCCTGCTCGGCAATATCATCCGCTACCGGGTCGAGGCCCGCGGCGTCGAGCTGTCGGTGGACGTGCTCAATCGCTCGTCCGCGGATCTCTATCCGGACGGGCAACGGGTATCCTTGTCGATCGATCCAACTGCCCTGCGCGAAGTCGCGTAGGGATGCACGGGAGTTTTGCGTTATGGCTTTAGCGATCTTCGATCTGGACGAAACCCTGATCCACGGCGACTGCGCTTCGCTGTGGAGCGAGCAGATGGCCCGCCTGGGCTGGGTCGATGGCCCGTCGTTCCTGCGTCGCGACCATGAGTTGATGGAGGCCTACGGCAAGGGCCACCTGGCGATGGAGGACTACATGGCCTTCAGCCTGGAGCCGGTGGCCGGGCGCACGCCGGAGGAAGTCGAGCATCTGGTCGAACCCTGGGTCGAGGACGTCATCGAGCCGATCATTTTCAGCGATGCCTGCCGGGCAATCGCCGAGCACCGGCGCCTGGGCGACCGGATCCTGGTGATCTCGGCCTCGGGCACCCACCTGGTGGGTCCGATCGCGGCGCGGCTGGGGATCGATGAGTTCCTGGCCATCGACCTCGAGGTAGTCAATGGAGTCTACAGCGGGCGCACCCAGGGTGTGCTGACCTACCGGGAAGGCAAGATCACCCGCCTGCTGGAGTGGCTGGATCAGGAAGAGGAGAACCTGGAGGGAGCGAGTTTCTATTCGGACTCGCGCAATGATCTGCCGCTGCTGCTGAAGGTGGACCACCCGCATGTGGTGAATCCGGATCCGGTGCTGCGCGAGCATGCCGAGAAGAATGGCTGGCCGATTCTGGCCTGGAGCTGAAGGGTTTAGCAGGGACCGTGTGGGAGCGGGTTCACCCGCGATTGCGGTAGTGAATTCAACGACGCAATCGCGGGTGAACCCGCTCCCACAGAGTCCGTGTAAGTCCTCAGGCTTTATACAAGGCTCGGATCAACCACCAGCACCAGCTTCCCGGAAACCTGGTTCCCCGCCAGTTCCTCGAACGCCGCCTGGGCATCCGCCACCGGATAACTGCCCACCAACTGCGGCTTCAGGCGCCCTTCGGTGAACAGCGGCCACACCTGCTGGTGCAGATCGCTGAGCAGGTCGGCCTTGAACTGGTCACTGCGGTTGCGCAAGGTCGAGCCGGTCAGTTGGATACGCTTGCCCAGTACCTGGGCCAGGTCCAGATTCGCCTCGCGTCCACCCATCAGGCCGATGATCACCCAGCGCCCGTCGCGGCCCAGCACCTTCAGGTTCAGCTCGGTGTAGCTGGCGCCCACCGGATCGAGCACCACATCGAAGGGCGCGAAGTCGTTCAGTGCCTCGAGATCGACACCGCGCACCACACCGCCGATGGCGCCCAGGCTTTCGCAATAGGCCAGGCGATCGGCGGAGCCGACGCTGACCCAGCACGGGCTGCCGAACGCCTTGCACAACTGGATCGCCGCCGAGCCCACGCCGCTGGCACCGGCATGCAACAGCACCTTCTCGCCCGGGCGCAGGCCACCGAGCTGGAACAGGTTGAGCCAGGCCGTGGCATACACTTCGGGAATCGCGGCAGCCTCCTGCAGGCCCAGGCCTTGCGGCACCGGCAGCACATGGCGCGCATCGACCACCACTTCCTCGGCCATCCCGCCGCCGGCCAGCAGCGCACAGACCCGGTCACCCACCTGCCAGGACGCCCCGGCCCCCACCTCGGTAATCACCCCGGAGCACTCCAGGCCAAGGTACTCGCTGGCCCCGGGCGGCGGCGGATAAAGCCCGGCACGCTGCAACAGGTCGGCACGGTTGAGGCCCGCGGCGGCAACCCGGATTCGCACTTGACCTACATCGCAGGTTGGACTTGTCGCCTCAACCCACTCCACATGGCCTTCAACGCCTTGCAATGCCTTCACAGTGCCTCCATAGTTGATGTCAGACGGGGCCTGGAGCTGCTAGCTCCAGGCTTTTTGCATTCTGCGCCCGGCTCTTTGGAGCCGGCGAATCAAAGACGGCCCACTATGCGTTATCAATTGCCCCTGCGTCGAATCGGCATGAAGCACTTCTTCTCCAGCACCGCCCTCGCCTTGCTGATCGGCCTTGGCAATCTGCCGCTGGCAGATCATGCCCTGGCTGCTGCCACCGCCCCGGCGGCCAACAGCTGGGACTCGCTTCAGCCCGACCGCGACCAGGCGATGGCGAGCGTCAACATCGTCGAGCTGCTCAAGCGTCGTCACTACAGCAAGCCGCCGCTGGACGACGCCCGCTCGGTGATCATCTATGACAGCTACCTCAAGCTGCTGGATCCGGCGCGCAGCTACTTCCTCGCCAGCGATATCGCCGAATTCGACAAGTGGAAGACCCAGTTCGACGATTTCCTCAAGAGCGGCAACCTCGAACCCGGCTTCGATATCTACAAGCGCTACCTGGACCGGGTGAAGTCGCGTCTGGACTTCACCCTGGCCGAGCTGGACAAGGGCGTCGACAAGATCGACTTCACCACCCACGAAACCCTGCTGGTGGACCGCAAGGACGCCCCCTGGATCAAGACCGGTGCCGAGCTGGACGACCTCTGGCGCAAACGCCTGAAGGACGAGGTCCTGCGCCTGAAGATCGCCGGCAAGGAACCCAAGGCCATCCAGGAACTGCTGGTCAAGCGCTACAAGAACCAGCTGGCGCGCCTGGGGCAGACCCGCTCGGAAGATATCTTCCAGGCCTACATCAACACCTTCGCCCAGTCCTACGACCCGCACACCAACTACCTGTCGCCGGATAACGCGGAAAACTTCGACATCAACATGAGCCTGTCGCTGGAAGGCATCGGCGCCGTGCTGCAGAGCGATAACGACCAGGTCAAGATCGTCCGCCTGGTACCCGCCGGCCCGGCCGCCAAGACCAAGCAGGTCGCACCTGCCGACAAGATCGTCGGGGTTGCCCAGGGCGACGGCGAGATGGTCGACGTGATCGGGTGGCGCCTGGATGAAGTGGTCAAGAAGATCCGTGGCCCGAAAGGCTCGGTGGTGCGGCTCGAGGTGATTCCGGCGAGCAACGCGCCGAACGACCAGACCAGCAAGATCGTCACCATCACCCGCGAAGCGGTGAAGCTCGAAGAGCAGGCAGCGAAGAAATCCGTGCTGGAGCTCAAGCAGGACGGCCACACCTACAAGATCGGCATCATCGAACTGCCGGCCTTCTACCAGGACTTCAAGGCCATGCGTGCCGGCGACGCCGAGTACAAGAGCACTACGCGGGACGTGAAGAAACTGCTCGGCGAACTGAAGAAAGACAACGTCGACGGTGTGGTGATCGACCTGCGCAACAACGGCGGCGGTTCGCTGCAGGAAGCCCAGGAGCTGACCAGCCTGTTCATCGACAGTGGTCCGACCGTGCTGATCCGCAGCGCCGATGGCCGCCTGGCCGTGCTCGAGGACCAGAACCCCACCGGCGCCTACTACCGTGGCCCGCTGGCGGTGCTGGTCAATCGCCTGTCGGCCTCGGCGTCGGAAATCTTTGCCGGCGCCATGCAGGACTACCACCGGGCCCTGATCATCGGTGGCCAGACCTTCGGCAAGGGCACCGTGCAGAACCTCGAACCGCTCAATCACGGCGAGCTCAAGGTCACCATGGCCAAGTTCTACCGGGTTTCCGGCCAGAGCACCCAGCATCAAGGCGTACTGCCCGACATCGATTACCCGTCGATCATCGACACCAAGGAAATCGGCGAAAGCGCACTGCCCGAGGCCATGCCCTGGGACACCATCCGCGCCGCGATCAAGCCGACCAGCGATCCGTTCAAGCCGTACCTGGCCCAGCTCAAGGCTCGCCATGACGCCCGCAGCGCCAAGGACGCCGAGTTCGTCTACATCCGTGACCGCCTGGCCCTGACCCAGAAGCTGATGAGCGAGAAGACCGTCAGCCTCAACGAGGAAGAACGCCGCGCCAAGCACACCGCTATCGAGAACCAGCAACTGGCCCTGGAAAACACCCGGCGCAAGGCCAAGGGCGAAGAACCGCTCAAGGAGCTGAAGAAGGAAGACGAGGATGCGATCCCCGCCGAGCCGGACGACAGCAAACCGGAAGACGACGCCTACCTCAGCGAAACCGGGCGTATCCTGCTGGACTACCTGAGCCTCAACGCCTCGGTGGCGAAACACTGAAGAAAGGCTGAATCGATAATGGCGAAATACCATGATCGAGTAGCATTGCGTCATTAAACAGTCATCAAACTGTCGTGAAATAAGGGACTGAGCGCTATCGGCGCCCAGTCCCTTTTTTTCAAGGTAGCAGCGAGATGACCATGACCGAACAGCTCAGCGCATTGAGTTCCATCCTGACTCAAGGCGGCTTGCACAGCCTGTTCCAGCCCATCGTCTGCCTTTCCGAACGGCGCATCCTGGGTTACGAAGCCCTGAGCCGCGGCCCGTCCAACAGCCCCTTGCATTCACCGATCAACCTGTTCGCGGTGGCCCGTCATGCCGGGCGCCTGACCGAGCTGGAGATCGCCTGCCGGGAAAGTGCCTGTCGGCGTTTCAGCCAGCAGAAACTGGAAGGCAAGCTGTTCCTGAACGTCTCTCCCGAGTCGCTGCTCGAACCGCAGTACCAGTCCGGGCTGACCCTGAAGTTGCTGCAGAACCTTGGAATCCCGGCGAGCCGGGTGGTCATCGAACTTACCGAACAGACCCCGACCGACGATTTCCAGCTGCTCTACAACGCCCTGCACCACTACCGCGACATGGGATTCTCCATTGCCCTGGATGACCTCGGCGCCGGCTATTCGAGCCTGCGCCTGTGGTCGGAACTGCGCCCGGACTACGTGAAGATCGATCGCCATTTCATCGACGGCATTCATCTGGATGCGGTAAAGCGCGAGTTCGTCGGGTCCATCCTGCAGATCGCCAAGGCGTCGCGGGCCAAGGTGGTTGCCGAGGGCATCGAACTGCCCGAGGAGCTGGCGGTGCTGACCGAGATGGGCGTGGACCTGGTCCAGGGTTACCTGGTCTGCCGGCCCCAGGAGCATCCGCCGAAGGACGTCACGCTGCTGCTTCCCGGTTCGATGCTGAACAGCCTGCCGGTGCTTGGCGACGAAGCCTCCGATCTCGGCGCACTCCTTATCGACCAACCGGCCGTCACCCGCGATACCGCGACGCCGTTGGTGCTGGAAGCGTTCCGCCGACAGGCCAACCTCAACTCGCTGGCGGTGCTCGACGAGCAACAGCGACCTTGTGGCATCGTCCACCGCTATTCGCTCTCCGATGCCCTGCTCAAGCCCTTCGCCACCGAACTCTTCGCGCGCAAGCCGGTCAGCCGGCTGATGAGCGAGGATTTCCTTGCGGTAGAGTTGGGCCAGTCGCTGCAAAGTGTCAGCCGCCTGCTCACCAGCCGCGCACGGCAGCGTATCGAGGAAGACTTCATCATCACCGACCAGGGGCGCTATGTCGGCCTGGGGCGGGTCATCGACGTGCTGAAATTGATCACCGAGCAGAAGATCCAGCAGGCCCGCTACGCCAACCCGCTGACCCTGCTGCCGGGCAACGTGCCGATCCAGCAATGCCTGGCGCGGTTGCTGCAACAGCGGCGCCAGGCGGCGATCTGCTATGTCGATATCGACAGTTTCAAACCGTTCAACGATATCTACGGCTACGCCCGCGGTGACGAAGTGTTGCTATGCCTGGCGCAGTGCCTGAACGAACGGGTCGACCCGAGCCGGGACTTCGTCGGGCACATCGGTGGCGACGATTTCATGCTGGTCTTGAGTTCGCAGGATTGGCAGCAGCGCCTGGATGTATTGCTGGCGGATTTCGAACAGCAGTGCCGGCGGTTCTACCGCAGCGAGCACGTGGAGGCGGGATGTTTCATTGCCCACAACCGGCTCGGGCAGCGCCAGGAGTTTCCATTGCTGTCGCTGTCGATCGGAGTGGTGCAGTTGCGTGCGGAAACCTGCGGCGAACTGGATGCGGACCAACTGGCGGACCTGGCGTCGCAGGCCAAGCATCATGCCAAGGAGGTTCAGGGGGCCAGTGTGTATCTCATAGATACTGCGGCGGCCTGAAAGGCCTCATCGCTGCGGTGCGGCGGTCCGACAAGCCAGCGATGAGGCCCTCGAAGACTCAAGCTTCTTCGGGATAGGAATACTCGAACACCCGCACCACCTCCGACGCATGCCACGACGCCGCCGCCATGCCGTCCGAAGGTCCGGAAAACCGTCCCAGCCGCTCCACGCATTCGAAAAACCCGGTGCGTGGCAGGCGGCTCGCCCCCTGGCTGATCACCAGCGAACTGCGCAACGGCTGTTCGGCGCGGGCATCCAGCACCGCCAGGTATTCCAGCGCTGCGGTGAGGGTCTGCATCGCCGGGCTCGGCAGTTGCAGACGCTCCAGCAGCGCGCGGTAGGTCAGCAGATGGCGTTGACGGCGGGCCACATCCAGCTCGCCGAGCAAGCCCTCCCAGTGCTGCCGGCTGATCCGTACGGCGCTCATGACGGATCGCTCCAGCCGGATAATCCCAGCTCCCAGGCCAGGCTGCGGCGAATCGCCGAATCCGGCACGCGCTCGCCGCTTTCGATCATCGCCAGGTAGGCCGGGCTGATACCGACCTTGCGCGCCAGTTGCTCGGCAGGAATGCCCTTGGCCTCACGCAGTACGGCCAGCCTGCTCAGGGAGGGCACGCTGGCCGGGGAAGAAGCTGCTTCAGTGGTGGTTTGTGCTTCGGTGGACACCGCCTCCGGTTGCCCTGCCGCCTTGAGTAACGCCTGATATTGATCCCAGGGAACAACCGCGTACTCGGGTTGACCATCTCGGCTGATAACCTGAATAGCCATTACAACCCCCTTGTCGGACTTCTCGCATGTAATCTGTAGGCATAATCGTTATGCCAATAATATTACCAGCCATCCGGGGAATTGCAGCACGCTGCGGTAATCAGCTGTGGTTTTGCTCCAGACGCAGCGCCTCGGGCGTGTCCGGCAGGCGCTCGACCACACGCAGCTTTTCCGGCGACTGGCGCTGGCGCCAGGCGCGGAAGGCGTCCAGTTCGTCGCTCACGGTCTTCAGCACCCAGCCGAGCACGGCGATGTCGTCGAGCATGCCCACGCCCAGCAACCAGTCCGGGATCGCGTCCAGCGGGCTGACGAAATACAGCAGGCCGGCGACGATGGTCACCAGTGCCTTCGGACTGATCGCCCGGTACTCGCCACGCCACCAGGCCACGCACAGCGCCTGCAGCAGGCGCACATCCTCCTTCAGTTGCCCCAGCCGCGGGCCTTTGCGCGCCACGGCGAACAACAGCGCCGGCAGGCGTCCGCGGCTGAGCAGACGCTCGGCGAGGGGCAGGAAGCGGGTGAAATTCCAGGGTGCTTTCATGGGACCTCCATCAGCGGTGGCGGGAAGGTTATCCACATTAATTGTGGATAACCTTGTGAACAGAGCTTCGTTTCCGGTCCGGGGCTCCCGGTAGACAAGGGCCGGGGTCGGATCGGGCGTTTTTTACACACTTGTGTCACTGCGCAATCGTTTTGCGGAACTTTTTGTGAACCCGGTCACAGCGGCCCCGACCACTCTACTCCGGCCCTCCGGCAAAAACGACAACGCCCCGTAGCCGTGAGGCTACGGGGCGTTGGACAACAGCGACAGCCAGATTACTTGGCTGGAGCAGCGTCGGCAGCCGGCGCTTCAGGAGCGGCATCGGTTTCAGGGGCTTCCAGCTTGGAAGCGTCCTTGATGCCCAGCAGTTCCAGATCGAAGACCAGCACCGAGTTGGCCGGGATCATCGGGCTAGGGCTCTGCGCGCCGTAGGCCAGTTCAGCCGGGATGAACAGCTTGACCTTCTCGCCCACGTGCATCAGTTGCAGACCTTCGACCCAGCCCGGGATCACGCCGCTGACCGGCAGGTCGATCGGCGCACCGCGCTCGACCGAGCTGTCGAAGACCTTGCCGTCGATCAGCTTGCCTTCGTAATGGACGGTAACCACGTCGGTAGGCTTGGGCTGGGCGCCGTCGGCTTTCTTCACGACTTCGTACTGCAGGCCGGAAGCGGTGGTGACCACACCCGGCTTCTTGCCGTTTTCCTCGAGGAATTTCTTGCCTGCGGCAGCGGACTCTTCGCCCTGCTTGGCCAGGCGCTCTTCGGCACGCTTCTGCAGCGCGGCGAAGGCTTCGATCAGCTCGTCGTCCTTCAGGCGTTGCTCTTTCTTGCCGATGGCATCTTCGATGCCCTGGGCAACGGCCTTGGAATCGAGGTCGTCCATGCCTTCCTGGGCCAGGCTCTTGCCCATGTTCAGGCCGATACCGTAGGAGGCTTTCTGTGCCGGGGTTTTCAGCTCGACGCTGGTCTGCGAATCGCAACCCGCCAGGACCAGGCTAACCAGGGCAACCGCAGCCGCCAACCGATGCTGTTTCATGCTATTTCCTTGTTCATGCGCCAAAGGGGCAATCGGGGTAAAGCCGCGAGAATATCAGGCGGCCACGACCAATGGCTACCGGCAATAGGAACGAGAAAAGCCCCGGAAGTTCAGGACCATGAACAGTTCTTCATGCAGCCGGGCGGCACCAGGCCAGCAGGCGCGTCGCAGCCGGCCTCACGGGTAGTCGCCGTCCCGGTATTGTGCTGCAACTTCGCGCAACACTTCACATAGCCATTGCGCCGGCAGCGTGGCGGGCAAGGCCGCGTTGCTGCAAATCCCCACGGAACCACCGGGTTCGCTGACGCCCAGGTCGAGCTCGTGCAGCTCGCCGCGGTCCAGATCGACCCGCACCGCATCCCGGGGCGCGACCCAGACCGCATCGCTACCCTGCACATAACGCCGGCTCAGGGCCGGGGACAGGGTTTCCAGACGCTGGCGCGGCTGCTCGATGGCGCATTGCACGAACAGGCTGTCGGCATGCTTGCGGATCGTGGTGCCGGCCAGCGGCAGCACCAGCGGGTAGTCGGCAAGGCGCGCGCGCTCCAGCGGGTCGCTGGCCAGCAGTGGATGGCCCGGACGCACCACCAGCGACATCGACTCGCTGTACAGGTGCTCGAACAGCAGGCCCTGGATCTGCGGGCTGTCGGTCATGCGGCCGATCACCAGGTCCAGTTCGCCCACGTGCAACTGCGCCAGCAGATGGGCGCTGGGGCCGGTGGCGACGCTGACTACCAGGGCCGCATGGCGCTGGTGCAGGCGGCGGATGACCTCCGGCATGAGCAGGCTTTCGACAGTGGACAACACGCCGACCCTGACCTGCGGCGGCGCGTGCTCTTCGCCTCGCAGGCTGCTGACGCCTTCGCGCAGGGCCTGCACGCAAGGCCCTGCGTAGCGCATGAAACGCACGCCGGCCGGGGTCAGCTCGACGCCCTGGCGGCCGCGTTCGAACAGGCGGGTCTGGAGCAGGTCTTCGAGTTCCTTGAGGGTCTTGGAAATCGCCGGCTGGGTAATGGCCACGGCATCTGCGGCCTTGGCGAAACTGCCCTGGCGGGCGATTTCGAGAAAGCACAGGAGGTGGCGGAATTTGATGCGGGTGTCGAGGTTCATGAGGTGGGAGTGTATCTGTGTCCTGACATTTTTGTGCCGGGTTTGAGGGCCCTATCGCTGGCAAGCCAGCTCCCACAGGTTCACCAGTGTTCCCGAGAGCACCGCTGTACCTGTGGGGCAACCCGGTTACATGTCAGCCCGCGATTTCCACCCGCCCCTCATTCACCCGTACCGGCCACACCCGCAAAGCCTGTTGTTCATCCTCCAGGCAGCGCCCATCGCGCAAGCAGAAATGCTGCTTGTACAACGGCGACGCCACCACCAACTCGCCCTTCAGGCTGCCGATCAACCCCCGCCCGATCACATTGGCCCCGGAGAGCGGATCGTGGTTGTCCAGTGCATGCACCTCGGTTTCGGCTCCCGGCACATAGAACAGCGCGACCTGGGCGCCCTGGTGCCAGACCACTACCCCGGAACGTGCAACCAGGTCGGTTTCGGCACAGACCGGCGTCCATTCGACCGGCGGGTTCACAACAGCATTCGTCTGGCTCATCAGAGCACCTCCTCGGTGACGGGAATCAGGTGCAGCTCGGCAGCGGCAATCGGCCGGCGCTGCCCGCGTTCGCGGACGAAGTGCAGGTCCGGGTCGGCTCGCTGGTCGTTGACGAAGGTACGGAAACGCTTGAGCTTTTCCGGGTCCTTGAGAGCGTTTGCCCATTCGCACTCATAACGATCGACCACGTGCTGCATCTGCGCTTCCAGTTCGGCCGCCAGGCCCAGGCTGTCGTCGAGGATCACCTGCTTGAGGTAGTCCAGCCCGCCCTCCAGGTTCTCGCGCCAGACCGACGTGCGCTGCAGCTTGTCGGCGGTGCGGATGTAGAACATCAGCAAGCGATCGATCAGCCGCACCAGCGTGGCGTCATCCAGGTCGGTGGCGAACAGTTCGGCATGACGCGGACGCATGCCGCCATTACCGCAGACATAAAGGTTCCAGCCCTTCTCGGTAGCGATCACGCCGATATCCTTGCTCTGCGCCTCGGCGCATTCGCGGGTGCAGCCGGACACGGCGAACTTGAGTTTGTGCGGCGAACGCAGGCCCTTGTAGCGGTCTTCCAGGTGCAGGGCCATCTTCACGCTGTCCTGCACCCCGTAGCGGCACCAGGTGCTGCCCACGCAGGACTTCACCGTGCGCGTCGACTTGCCATAGGCATGCCCGGTCTCGAAGCCGGCAGCAATCAGTTCTTCCCAGATCAGCGGCAGTTCGTGCAGTTGCGCGCCGAACAGGTCGATACGCTGGCCGCCGGTGATCTTGGTGTAGAGATCGTATTTCTTCGCCACCTCGCCGATCACGATCAGCTTGTCCGGGGTGATCTCGCCGCCAGGGATGCGCGGCACCACCGAGTAGGTGCCGTTCTTCTGCATGTTGGCCATGAAGGTGTCGTTGGTGTCCTGCAGCGGCACCAGCGCCGGGTCCATGATCGGCTGGTTCCAGCACGAAGCGAGGATCGAGCCGACCGTGGGTTTGCAGATGTCGCAGCCCAGGTGGCCCTTGCCGTGGCGGGCGAGCAGTTCGTCGAAATCGCGGATGCCTTCCACCCGCACCAGCGCATAAAGCTCCTGGCGGGTATAGGCGAAGTGTTCGCAAAGGCTCTTGTCCACGGCCACGCCGCGCGCCGTCAGTTCATGCTCGAACACCTGCTTGAGCAAGGCCGCGCAGCCGCCGCAACCGCTGGCCGCCTTGGTGCAGCCCTTGACCGCCGCGAGGTCGGCGCAACCGCTGTCGATGGCGGCGCAGATCGCCCCCTTGCTGACGTTGTGGCAGGAGCAGATGGTCGCACTGTCCGGCAGGGCATCGGCGCCCAGGGCGGGGGCACCGGAGGATTGCGGGAGGATCAGTGCCGAAGGATCGGCGGGTACGGCGATGCCGTTCTGGGCGTATTGCAGCAGGGTGTCGTAGTAGCTGTTGTCACCCACCAGCACTGCGCCGATCACCCGCTTGCCGCTGGCGTCCAGCACCAGCCGGCGATAGCTGCTGCCGCCTTCGTCGATGAAGCGGTAGCTGCGCGAGCCCGGGGTGGCGCCGTGGGCATCGCCGATGGAACCGACATCGACGCCCAGCAGCTTGAGCTTGGTCGACATATCGGCGCCAGCGAAGGCAACCGACGGTTGCCCGGCCAGGGCCGCCGCCAGGTTGCGCGCCATGCTGTAGCCCGGGGCGACCAGGCCGAATACGCTGCCATTCCACGACGCGCATTCGCCGATGGCGTAGATCTGCGGATCGCTGCTGCGGCACTCGCCATCGATCACCACGCCGCCACGGGGGGCTACGTCCAGACCGCAGGCGCGGGCCAGGGCGTCCTGGGGGCGGATACCGGCGGAGAACACGATCAGGTCGGTTTCGAGGAACTCGCCGCCGTCGAAGTTCATCCGGTAGCGGTACTCCTCGCCTGCAACGATGGCCTGGGTGGCGCGGGACAGGTGCACACCGACCCCAAGTGCCTCGATCCGCGCACGCAGCGCCGCTCCGCCTTCAGCGTCCAGTTGCACCGGCATCAGGCGCGGGGCGAATTCCACCACATGGGCTTCCAGGCCGAGGGACTTGAGGGCGTTGGCCGCTTCCAGGCCAAGCAGGCCACCACCGACCACCACCCCGCGCCGGGCGCTGGCGGCGGCGGCACGGATGTTGTCGAGGTCGTCGAGGGTGCGATAGACCAGGCGCGCCGCGCCTTCGGAACCCTCGATCGGCGGGACGAAGGGATAGGACCCGGTAGCGAGGATCAGACGGTCGTAGGCATAACGGCCGGCGCTGGTCACCACTTCGCGGCGCTCGCGGTCCACTTCCAGCACAGCCTCGTGCAGATGCAGGGCCACACCGTGTTCGGCGTACAGGCCGGCGTCGCCCAGGGCCAGGGCTTCGGCGTCGCTGCCGCCGAAGTATTCGGACAGGTGCACGCGGTCATAGGCGCGCTGGCGCTCCTCGCCGAATACCCGCACCTCGAAACGCCCCAGGGCGCCGCGTTCGATCAATTGCTCGACGCAGTGATGGCCAACCATGCCGTTGCCGACGATAACCAGCTTTTCTCGTTGTTGGATGGACGCGAAAGCGTTCATGCGCGGTTCCTCACGGTGCGGGGCGTGCCCCGGAAAAAACACAAAAAAAGGCGCCTGGAGCCGAAGCTCCAGGCGCCTTTGCCTGGTCTTGATCGTTGTGGTCCGGTGCGGTGATCGACGTTGACCACCCGGGACGTTGTGGAAAGGTAAAAGCAGGGACTGTGCCAAGTGCTGGCAGGGCCTGATTTCCGGGGATTTCAGGGTTTAGCGGGTGAATTTTCTGAACCATGCTGGTGCGGGAGTCACCGTTTTGGAGCATGTCTTTTTGCAGACCTTCCCGGCCTCATCGCCGGCAACGCCGGCTCCCACAGTGTGGCGGTGCATGCAGAACCTTGTGGGAGCCGGCGTTGCCGGCGATGGGGACCGAGAGATCAATACACATCTCGCAGATACCGCTTGTCCTTCCCCATCTGCGCCACATACGCGGCAGCCTCATCGATACTCATCCCGCCATGCTCCGCTACCACCGCCTTCAACGCCGCATCCACATCCCTGGCCATCCGCGAAGCATCGCCGCACACGTAGAAGAACGCCCCCTCCTGCAACCAGCGCCACAACTCCGCACCCTGCTCCTGCATGCGCTGCTGCACGTAGATCTTCCGTTCCTGGTCACGGGAGAACGCCGTGTCCAGCCGGGTCAGCAAGCCGGACTCGCACCAGGCCAGCAGTTCATCCCGGTAGTAGAAATCGCACGCCTGGTGCTGCTCGCCAAAGAACAGCCAGTTGCGCCCGCGCGCCTGTCGCGCCTCGCGTTCCTGGAGAAATGCACGAAACGGCGCGACGCCGGTGCCCGGCCCGACCATGATCACCGGCACCTCGTCGTTATCCGGCAAACGGAAGCTGGCCGTCGGTTGCGGGAAGATGTCGACGTGCAGGCCCTGTGCGCGGTCGGCGAGGAAACTCGAACACACGCCCTTGCGCCGCCCGTAGCGTACGGTGGACATCGTCAGGTGAACCTGCGTCGGGTGCCGCCTCGGGCTGGAACTGATCGAGTACAGGCGCGGCTGCAAGGGCTTGAGCAGCGCCAGCCACTCGTCCAGGGAAAGCGCCAGGGGAAATTCGGCAAGCAGGTCCACCAGTTGCCGCCCCCACAGCCAGTCATCGAGCGCAGCCTTGTCCGTGGGCAGGCCGGTGACCTTCTGCAGGATCCGCGGGGTGATGCGGGTGATGTCCAGTCGTCCGGCCAGCGCAGTGGCCAGCGGCATCCGGCCTTTGCAATCGACTTCGGCGTCACCATCGAGGCCGGTGCGCCGCAGGAATTCATCCACCAGTTCCGGGCAGTTGCGCGGCCACACACCGAGGGCATCGCCGGCCTGGTAGCTCAGCCCACAGTCGCCCAGGTCGAAGACGATCTGCCGGGTTTCCTTGCTGGCACCCGGCCCGCTGAGCAGGCGGTTGTCCAGCAGGCGAGCAGGCACCGGGTTGTACTTGCCGACCACCGGTGTCTCGCTCTCGGCGACCGCCAGCGGTGCTTGCCCATTCGCCAGCGTGGCCGTCAGCGCCGCCAACCATTCGGCGAAAGGCTCGTCGAACTCCGGCTCGCAGTCCACCCGCTCCAGCATGCGCTGGCCGCCCAGCTCGGCCAGGCGCTGGTCCAGCTTGCGCCCGAAGCCACAGAACCGGTCGTAGCTGGAGTCACCCAGCGCCAGCACCGCGTAGGGCCGCCTGGTCCAATCCCCGGCTTCGCCTTGCAGCGCCTGCCAGAACGCCACGCCGCTGTCCGGCGCCTCGCCATCGCCGAAGGTGCTGGCGATCAACAGCAGGCTGGCGGCCGCACCGACCTGCTCCGGCCGCGCGGCATCCATGCATTCCAGGTGCACCGCCAGGCCGGCCGCCCGCAAATGCCTGGCGCAACGCTCGGCGAGGGTCTGGCTGTTGCCGGTCTGCGAGGCCCAAAGCACCAAATGGCGCTGGCGGTCGTCAGGGGGCTCGGTGACGGCGGGTTGCAGTTCCAGGGCGTCTATCCGCTCGCCAGCGACCCGGGTCAGGGCTACGGCGCAGTGCTTGAAGGCCGGCTGCAGGGAAAGCGGATCGACCGCATCGCAAGTCAGTGCATTGATTGCCAGTTGCTCACCATACAGATCGTTCCAGTGAAACGGCGCAAAGCAGTTGCCCGGCATCACCCGGGTAGTGATCCGCGCCGGCAGTACCGCCTGGCCACGACGGGAGCGAATCTGTACCTGGTCCTTGTCGATGATTCCGAGATCGGCTGCGTCGGCCGGGTGGATTTCAACGAAGGGCCCCGGATCCAGCCTGTTGAGGCTGGCAACCTTGCCGGTCTTGGTAAGGGTGTGCCACTGGTGCTGCACACGTCCGGTATTGAGCACCAGCGGATAGGATTCATCCGGCAATTCGGCAGGCGGCAACCAGGGACGAGCGAAGAAACGTGCCTTGCCCGACGCGGTGGGGAAGCTGATTGCCGGGCGCTCACCCGCTGCGTTTTCCCGCAGGGCCTGGCTCAGGCCGTCATTCAGGTAGCGCAGCGGGCTGCGGGAGGTCGCGCGCCCCGGCTCGAACGGCCACTGTTGCGGGCCTGCGCGCAGTTTCGGGTAGTCCAGACCGCGCAGGTCGTAGCCAGTGGCCGGGTTCCAGGCCTGGCGGATTTCGTCGAAGACCTGCTCGGCGCTGGTGTAGCTGAAACCTTCCTCATAGCCCATGGCACAGGCGACCCGGGCAATGATCTGCCAGTCCGCCAGGCTGTCGCCCGGCGCATCGACCGCCTTGGCGGCAAGGGTCAGGTTGCGCTCGGAATTGACCATCACCCCTTCGGATTCGGCCCACAGGGCGGCCGGCAGGAGGATATCGGCGTAGCGGTTGGTTTCCGTGTCGAGGAAGGCGTCCTGGCTGATGACCAGTTCCGCCGCTTGTAGCCCGTCGATCACCGTCTGGCGGTTGGCGACGCTGGCCACCGGGTTGCTGCAGATGATCCAGCAGGCCTTGACCTGCCCCGCTGCCATCTGCCGGAACAGATCGACGGTGCCTTCGCCCGCCTCGGCACGCAGGCTGCCGGCGGGGATGCGCCAAAGCGCCTCGATGAACCGGCGATCGGCTTCGACCAGCGCCGAACGTTGCCCCGGCAGGCCCTGGCCCATGTAGCCCATTTCCCGTCCGCCCATGGCGTTGGGCTGACCGGTGAGGGAGAAGGGGCCGCTCCCCGGGCGACAGATGGCGCCGGTGGCCAGGTGCAGGTTGCACACGGCGTTGCTGTGCCAGGTGCCGTGGATGCTCTGGTTCAGGCCCATGGTCCAGCAGCTCATCCAGTCTTTCGCGCCGCCGATCAAGGCTGCCGCCTGGCGGATATCGGCCTCGGTCAGGCCAGTGATCTGCGCAACACGGGCGGGTGTGTAGTCGGCGAGAAAGGCCGGCATCTCTTCCCAGCCTTCGGTGTAGCGCTCGATGAACGCATTGTCGGTATGGCCGTTTTCCAGCAGCAGGTGCAGCAGGCCGTTGAGCAACGCCAGGTCGGTGCCTGGACGAACCTGGAGGAACAGGTCGGCCTTGTCGGCGGTGGCACTGCGCCGCGGATCGACCACGATCAGGCGTGCACCCGCCTTGAGCCGGTCGAGCAGGCGCAGGAAGAGAATCGGGTGACAATCGGCCATGTTGGCGCCGATCACCAGAAAGACCTCGGCCCGGTCGAAATCCTCGTAGCTGCCCGGCGGTCCGTCGGCGCCCAGGGACAGCTTGTAGCCACTCCCGGCACTGGCCATGCACAGGCGCGAATTGGATTCGATATGGCGGCTGCGGATGTAGCCCTTGACCAGCTTGTTGGCGAGGTACTGGGCTTCCAGGGACATCTGCCCCGAGACGTACAGCGCGACGGCGTCGGGGCCGTGGGTATCGATGATGGCGCGCAGGCGCCGGGCGGTCTGGCCGATGGCCTGGTCGATACCAAGACGCACCGGATCGCGCTGGCGCTGGTCGCGCAGCCAGGCCCATTGCATGCGTCCGGACTCGCGCAGCGGTTGGTGGCAGGTCAGGCCCTTGGTGCACAACCGGCCGAGATTGCTCGGGTGCTGCTTGTCTCCGCTGACCCGGGTGACCTGGTTATCGGTCACGCTCATGACGATGCCGCATCCGACACCGCAATATGGACAGACACTGCGCACCGTCGTGCTGGTCATGATCCCGCCTCCCCTGCCTTTTCCGCAAAAACAAAAAAGCGCCCTGCCGCCCGACCTGAATGAACAGGGGAGCAGCACGGCGCCTTTGTCGTGAATGGGGCAATCGACGTTGATTGCCTGATAGGCGGGTTTAAGCAAGGGGCGCGCCAGAGTGCTCGGGGTCGACAGCGCTGTCGCATGAACCCCTCTCCAAAACACAACGCGGCCCCTGTGGGAGCGGGTTTACCCGCGATGACGTCGCTGGATTCACCATCGCGATCGCGGGTGAACCCGCTCCCACAGGATCCGCGTCCGCCTGCACCGTCCTGGTGAGCCTCGCACCAAAGCGCGACAGACATGGTCGTAGCCTCTAACGCCTGGTTACAATTCGCCTCCTGCCCGTCCCCGGAGTGCTTCATGGAAGAGATCGAACAGCGCTGGCTCTATGCCCTGTCGGCGCCAATGGCCGCGCTCAACGGCGCGAGCTACACCTCGCCGTACTATTACGACGAAGAAGGCAAGATCAACCTGGGCGAGTCGTGGAACGTCGACTCCCGCCAACAGTTGCTCGATATCGTTATGCGCATGGCCGACAACGGCCACGCTACCGACCTCAATACCGCCTACTGGCGCTATCAGCGGGCACTGCCCGGCGAGTGGCAGACGCTGCTGGAGCAGTTGAGCCTGCGCGAGCGCATCCTCCACGATTACGCCGCGCGCACCTTCCTCGATTGCGGCTTTGGCGGCACCCGATCCTGGGACCTGGGCCGCATGGGCTTCCTGCTGCGCTGCGGGCTGCGCAACGAATGGATCAGCTTCGATGAAAGCCTCTGGCTGCAAGGGCGCCTGGCCGCCCGGGCACGGCATTACTACGGCAGCTGGTCGTCCTACGTCTCGGGTTATGTGATCGGCCGCGGCCTGTGGGCCTGCTCCGACCTGCCCGACGAGCAATTCAGCCGACAACTGGAGCGCCAGGGTTCCGAACACTGGAACCAGCACATCGTTGCCAGCCTGAGCAACGACCCCGACTCGCCGCTGGTCAACCTGCCCTGGCACCTGGAACTGAACCTGCCGGAGCAACCCGCCTCCCTCGACTTGGGTAACTGGTCATGAGCTGCTGGATCCGCCTTGGCATCGAACCGACCAAGGATCAGAACACCATTCGCGGCGCCTACCGCGCGCGCCTGCCGGAGCATCACCCGGAGACCGATCCGGAAGGTTTCCAGGCCCTGCGCGAAGCCTATGAAAGCGCCCTGCGCCACGCCCGCGAGGAGCCACAAACGCCGCGCGAAGAGCCCGCAGCCGCAGCCGCGCCGGGCATCCTCGACGAATTCCGCGCCTTGCTCGAAGACAGCACCCGGCGCTACGACCCGCCAGCCTGGCAGGCCTTCGTCCGCCAACTGGATCAATTGCCGCTGGAAACCCTCGAGGACGTCAGCTGGTCGCTGCTGCAAGGTGTGCGCAGCTGCGGAATGATTTCCCGCGAGTGCGTGCGCATCCTCGCCAAGCGCCTGGCCTGGTCGCAGCAGTTGCTGCGCCTGGACTTCGAGGCCGCACGGGAGATCGAAGGCTTCCTTGATCATCTGGAGCAACCCGACCCCTTCCCCACCGGCCTGATGGGCCAGTGGTCAGCGATCGCCCAGCAGGAAACCCTGTGGTATCTCAACTCCCTGGAGTACCTGTTCCACCAGCGTCCGTTGTTCGAATACGCCAGCTTCGCCAACCTGCATACCTGCCTGCCGTTGCCGGCGGATGATGCGCTGATCCAGCGCCTGATGGTGCAGTTCGCCATCGCTGAAGTACCCAGCCCGAGCCTGTATGAGCGCTGCGCCGGGCAGCAGGCTGCCGATCCGGAAAATATCGATCTGCTGTTCCTCCTGGCGCAGCACGCGACCATCCTGGAACGGATTCCCGAGGCGCTCAGCAGTTGGGCAATGCTGCATTGGCAGTTCCACCATCCACAGGCTCCCCGCCGGCTGATCGAGCTGTGCCATGGGCAGCAACCGCAGTTCGTGCCACTGTTGATCCAGGCCTTCGATCGTCAGCAAGACGTCGATGCCTGGCCGCAAGGCCTGGAGGAACAGGGCCAGCTGTTCGGCAGCTTCGCCCAGTCGCCGGAGACGCTGTCGCGCTGGTACATCGCCAGGCGCACGGAACCGGACGGTTTAGCCGCCGCGTTCGTCAATTGGCGCCTCGACGACGAGTGCGAAACAAACCTGCTGGCCTTGCTGCTCGACGACCACCCGCAACCCGCACTGCAACGCCTTTACCGTTATGCCTGGGGCTTGTCCCGAGGTAACGAGAGGCTGCTGCGGGAAATCAGCGAAGCACCCGTCAGCACCGACCTGTACGAGGAACTGGTGCTCAGGGAATTCCGCCGCCAGGCCGCACAACGCCTGCGCTGGCTGGCCGAGGCGCCGGTGCCCCTGGCCTTGGGCGGCTATCTCGCCAGCGAGGAACGCTATCCGGACTTTCCGCGCCCGCTCGGCAAGGAATTCGGCCCCCTCGCCTGCCGCAACTGGCTGCGACACATGCGCGCCTTCGACCAGCGCGCGCTGTACCGGGTCTTCGAGCAGTTCGCCCCGCGGCAGATGTATCCCCGCCCTTTCGCCCTGGACCACCAGGCACGGCTGGCCAAGCGTGGCCTGGAACTGCCGCCGGAAGACGACATGGCGCCAGCCTGGACCTGGCATGCACAGGGCCTGTTCATCCTCGCCCTGCTGGAAAAACCCGAACGCTGGCTGGGCCTGATCAGCCCGTCGATGCTGCGCAACCTCGACTACCCGGCCGGGCATCCGTTTGCCGCAACCCGCGATCTGCTCGGGCAATGGCTGGCGTCAGGGACGCCGGTCGAAGCGCTGCTGAGCCAACTCGACCACGCCAACCCGGTCCAGGCACTGCTCGCCGATGAACTCTGCACGCTCGACAGCGTGATGGCCGGCGAACACCTGCCGCGCCCGGCGCTGCTGATCAAGACCTTCGCCAATGACCGTGAAGCCTTCGCCGGCGACCGCTACAGCATGACCCTGTTCCTCGGCGCCCTGTTCCTCGACCCGGAGCTCAGCGATGAGGATCGCGGCTACCTGCTCGAACAGATGAAGAGCGTGGCCGACGACGACCCGTGGTGCGAGAAATTCCGCCAGTACCTGCCCAAGCGCAAGATCCAGCGGCCAGCGCGCAAGGTCCTGGAGCGCCAGGGCATCGACGGCGATGCCTTCTACCTGGCCCTGGATGCCCTGGAGAAAATGGCCGCCGTGGACAGTGCCTGGCCGGCGTCCCGCGCCTTGGCGACCTTGCAGATGAGCAAGGATGACCCGGCCAACGGCAACGGCCTGCGCCTGGCGCTGACGGCGGTGCTGGCGCTGGCCGAGCGCCTGATGGCGCTCAAGACCCCGGTTACCGCTGTCGCGCCCTGGCAGTTCTGGCGTATCGACCGGCGCCTGGGCCGGCGCAGCTATGGCCTGATGATGGGGCTCTGCGCCGGACTGCTGGCGAGCATTGCTTTGATGCCCAGCGAGCTGCATGTGCTTGCCGCGCTGTTCTTCATCGGCGCCGGGCTGGGCACCTGGGTACGCCGCCTGCGGGACCGCGAACAGCCACTGTGGCTGTGGATTGCCATGGTGATCTTCCCGGTGCTGATCCCGCTGTACATGCTGGCGTTGCTGGTGCTGCCCAGCGATGTCCTGCCCAACCGCTTCGGGCGGCCGGGCGACGGACAGGCAGCGCCGACCGGTGGTCTGCAAGCGCTGCTGCGCCAGTTGAAACCTAAGCGCCGAGCTCGTCCAGCAAGCGTGTTAGAGCCTGGCGACGGCTGGTGATCTCTTCGCCGCGCTGGCTGGCGAGTACCGCATTGAACTCGTCCAGCCAGGCGCCGATACGCTCGCGCTCCTCGCCCAGGCTGTGCATCCAGGCCCGCTCAAGACGGGCCGTGAGGGCGCGGTTGGGCAAGGTGTCGCGGGGGTGGATCTTCAATGCGGCGAGGCGCGCGCGGCTGTTGGCCCGGGCCTGCTCGTCGAGCCCGGTGGGGCTGCGGTCGATACTGTGGCTGTGGCGCTCGCCGGTTTCCAGCAACGTCACGTCCACTTCCAGCAAGCCGTTGATGTCATAGCTGAAGCGCACGTCGAGGTCCTGCTGGCGCCCGACCTGGGGCAACTGCACCTCGAAGGCATCGATGAAGATGTTGTCGCGCACCCACGGACGCTCACCCTGGTACACCTCGATACGGATCACCTTCTGCTCGGGGTGGGTGCTGTAGAAGCGCTGTACCTTCGAGGTGGGGATCACCGTATTGCGCTCGATGATCGGCGAGAAGGCGCCGCGCACATCATCGCCACGGGTGGTCGAGATGCCCAGGGTATAGGGGCACACGTCCGTCAGGATCAGCTCCTCGATGGCCGCGTCCCGCGCCTTGCAGGCTGCCTGGCTGGCAGCGCCGAGGGCGACGATGGTATCCGGGTCGAGGTGCCGGTACGGCAGGCGCCCGAATAACGTGGCAACCATCTGCTGCACCGCCGGCATGCGCGTGGCACCACCGACCAGCACCAGGCTGTCGAGGTCCCGCGGGCTCAGGCGGGCATCACGCAAGGCCTGCTCGATCGGTGCACGCAGGCGCGCCAGCAGTGGTTCCCAGATCGACTGGGCACGGCTTTCGTCCAGTCGCCATTCGCGCAGCTCGCCCGCGCCTTTCCAGCTCAGTGACTGCGGGCCTTGGGCCAGACGGCACTTGAGCTGTTCAAGGGCATCGCACAGGGTTGCCAGGGCCTGGGGCTCGATCTTCGCGATATCGAGCTGCCAGTCCTTCAGGCAGGCCTGCAGCAAGGCGGCAGTGAAATCTTCGCCGCCGAGGAAATTGTCGCCGGTGGAGGCATGCACCTCGATCAGCGGCAGGGAATACTCCAGCACGGTGACGTCAAAGGTGCCGCCGCCCAGGTCGAAGATCAGCGTGCGCTCGAACTTCTGCTCGTGCAGGCCGTAGGCCATGGCCGCGGCGGTCGGTTCGTTGATCAGGCGCTGCACCTTCAGGCCCGCCAGCTCGGCGGCGAAAACCGTGCGTTTGCGCTGTTCATCGCTGAAATAGGCCGGGACCGAGATGACAGCCTCGTTGACCGGGACGCCGAGGAAGGCTTCGGCGTCCTGTTTCAGCGCGCCCAGCACCAGGGCCGAGAGCTCTTCCGGGCTGAACGACTGGCCGCCCAGCTCGAAGCGCTTGTCGCTGCCCATGAAACGCTTGAACGCTGCGGCGCTGCGCTCGGGGTGGGTAGTCAGGCGCGAACGGGCGGCGCGGCCGACCAGGATGCTGCCGTCTTCGTCGACACTGACCGCCGACGGGGTCAGCACCTCGCCGAGGGCGTTGGGAATGAGTTGGGCACGACCTTCCTGCCAGACGGCGATCAGGCTGTTTGTGGTACCGAGGTCAATGCCCAGCAACGGGGCGGAGGAAATACTGGCGTCCTGCATGGTCGATCTCTTGCTCAGAAAAGGTGCTGGCAAGTGACACCAGCGCGCTGGTTTGATTCTGGACGAACGACGGAAACAAAAAAAGCGACCCTAAGGTCGCTTTCTTTGTAACTTCCGGGTGTTCAGTGGGCCCTGGAAGTTGAATATGGCGCAGCGGACGGGACTCGAACCCGCGACCCCCGGCGTGACAGGCCGGTATTCTAACCGACTGAACTACCGCTGCGCGTAACACTGAGAAGTGGTGGGTGATGACGGGATCGAACCGCCGACCCTCTGCTTGTAAGGCAGATGCTCTCCCGGCTGAGCTAATCACCCATCGTCTCGGTGTGGCGCGCATTCTACGGAGCACCCCAAGGTCTGTAAAGCACTTTTTGAAAAAAAATTTTCAGGCGTTCCAACGACTTAGCGGACTTGGCCTGGAAGCGTCCGCCGGAGAATAATGCCCCCCTTATATAGAGAGGAGAGATCCGCCCCATGTGGTTCAAAAACCTGCTGAGCTACCGCCTGACCCAGGACATTCCGTTCGATGCCGAAGCACTGGAAACCGCACTGGCCAGCAAGCCCGCCCGCCCGTGCGCCAGCCAGGAGTTGACCACCTATGGCTTCGTCGCTCCGTTCGGCAAAGGCGAGGACGCTCCCCTGGTGCATGTCAGCGGTGACTTCCTGCTGATCGCCGCGCGCAAGGAAGAGCGCATCCTGCCAGGCAGCGTCGTGCGCGACGCAGTCAAGGAGAAGGTCGAGGAGATCGAGGCCGAGCAGATGCGCAAGGTCTACAAAAAGGAACGCGACCAGATCAAGGACGAGATCGTCCAGGCCTTCCTGCCCCGGGCCTTCATTCGCCGGGCAATGATCTTCGCCGCCATCGCGCCGAAGCTCGGCCTGATCCTGGTCAACTCGGCCAGCGCCAAGCGTGCCGAAGACCTGCTCTCGACCCTGCGTGAAGTGATGGGGTCGCTGCCGGTGCGTCCGGTGACCGTGAAGATCGCGCCGAGCGCGACCATGACCGACTGGGTGAAGAACCAGCAGGCAGCCCCGGACTTCCACGTGCTGGACGAATGCGAACTGCGCGACACCCACGAAGACGGTGGCATCGTGCGCTGCAAGCGCCAGGACCTGACCAGCGAAGAAATCCAGATGCACCTGGGCACCGGCAAGCAGGTCACCCAACTGGCCCTGGCCTGGCAGGACAAGCTGTCGTTCGTGCTGGACGACAAGACGGTGATCAAGCGCCTGAAGTTCGAGGAACTGCTGCAGGACCAGGCCGAGGAAGACGGCGGCGAGGAAGCGCTGGGCCAGCTGGATGCCAGCTTCACCCTGATGATGCTGACCTTCACCGAATTCCTCCCGGCGCTGTTCGAGGCGCTGGGTGGGGAAGAGATTCCGCAGGGGATCTGAGGTCCCCGGGACCGCTTTGCGGTCCATCGCCGGCAACGCCGGCTCCCACGAGGGTCGGCGGTGCGCATGAACCCTGTGGGAGCCGGCGTTGCCGGCGATGGGCCGCAAGGCGGCCCCAGGATTTGCTCCAGGCACCAGAACGGTGCACCATAGCGCGCACAGCGAGGACGGCCTCGCGACGCAACGCGTGAACGCCCGGGGACGGCCCCATCACACTGATGGAGTATCGAACATGTCCTGGATCATCCTGTTTTGCGCCGGCCTTTTCGAAGTCGGCTGGGCCGTCGGCCTGAAATACACCGACGGCTTTACCCGCCCCCTCCCCACCGTCCTGACCATCGCCGCCATGGCCATCAGCCTGGGCCTGCTCGGCCTGGCCATGAAGGAACTGCCGCTGGGCACCGCCTATGCCATCTGGACCGGCGTCGGTGCCGTCGGCACGGTGATCGCCGGGGTCATCCTGTTCGGCGAATCCATGGCCCTGGTGCGTCTGGCCAGCGTGGCGCTGATCATCGCCGGCCTGATCGGCCTCAAGGTCAGCGCCAGCTAGCGAACCTCTCCGCGCAGCGCCCCGACCCGTTCACGCAACAGCGCCGGCTGCGCTTCCTCACCGGGAATCGCATCGCCGGCCACCAGGGTCACCCGCGACCAGAAGCGGCGGAAAAAGCCCTTGGCCGGATCGCGACTGAAGAAACTGCCCCACAAGCCCTGCAACGCCAGTGGAATCACCGGCACCGGGGTGCGTTCGAGGATCAGCCGTACCCCGCCTTTGAATTCGTCGATCTCGCCATCCCCGGTCAGCTTGCCTTCGGGGAAGATGCACACCAGTTCGCCTTCCTCCAGATACGCGGCAATCCGCTCGAAGGCCTGGTCGAAGGTGGCGCGGTCCTCGTTGCGCCCGGCAATCGGGATGGCCCCGGCGGTGCGGAAGATGAAGTTGAGCACCGGCAGGTTGTAGATCTTGTAGTACATGACGAAACGCATCGGCCGGCGCACGGCCCCGGCGATCAGCAGCGCATCGACGAAGGACACGTGGTTGCACACCAGCAGCGCCGCGCCCTCGTCGGGGATGCGCTCCAGGTCGCGGTGCTTGACCCGGTACATGGAATGGCTCAACAGCCAGATCATGAAGCGCATGCTGAATTCGGGGACGATCTTGAAGATGTAGGCGTTGACCGCGATGTTCAGCAACGACACCACCAGGAACAGCTGGGGAATCTCCAGCCCGGCGACGCCCAGCAAGAGCATGGTGAAGATGGCCGAAACCACCATGAACAGCGCATTGAGGATGTTGTTCGCAGCGATCACCCGGGCGCGCTGGTCCTCGGCGGTGCGCGCCTGGATCAGGGCATACAGCGGCACGATATAGAAGCCGCCGAATACCCCGAGACCGACGATCGACAGCAGGATCCACCAGGCCTTGCTCATCTCCAGCAGCGCCAGCCAGTCATACGGCGCGGCGGCTGCCGGGATATCCCCGGAGTGCCACCACCAGAGCAGACCGAACAGGGTCAGGCCGAAGGAGCCGAACGGCACCAGGCCGATTTCCACCTTGCGTCCGCTCAAGCGTTCGCAAAGCAGCGAGCCGAGGGCGATGCCCACCGAGAACAGGGTCAGGATCAGGGTGACCACGGTTTCGTCGCCATGCATCCACAGCTTGGCGTACTCCGGGATCTGGGTCAGGTAGATCGCCCCGACGAACCAGAACCACGAGTTGCCGACGATCGAGCGCGACACCGCAGGGGTCTGGCCCAGGCCCAGGCGCAGGGTCGCGGCAGTCTGGGAGAAGATGTTCCATTGCAGCTTGAGTTGCGGCGACGCAGCGGCGGCGCGTGGAATGAAGCGGCTGGCGAGATAGCCGAGCGCGGCGGTAAGAACGATGCCGCAGGCCACCACCGGGGCATATTCCGAGGTGGACATCATCACCCCGGCGGCGATGGTACCGGCGAGGATCGCCAGGAAGGTGCCCATCTCCACCAGGCCGTTGCCGCCGACCAGCTCTTCTTCGCGCAGGGCCTGGGGCAGGATCGAATACTTGACCGGGCCGAACAGCGCCGAGTGGGTGCCCATGGCGAACAGCGCCAGGAGCAGCAGCCACAGCTGGTTGAAGATAAAGCCCACGGCGCCGATGGCCATGATCACCACCTCGGCCAGCTTGATGGTGCGGATCAGCGCGTCCTTGGCGAACTTCTCGCCGAACTGTCCGGCCAGGGCCGAGAACAGGAAGAACGGCAGGATGAACAGCAAGGCGCAGAGGTTGACCAGCATCGAGCCATCGCCGCCCAGGCTCAACTTGTAGAGGATCGCCAGGATCAGCGACTGCTTGTACAGGTTGTCATTGAAGGCACCCAGCGACTGGGTAATGAAGAAAGGCAAGAAGCGGCGCTTCTTCAGCAAGGCGAACTGCGAGGTGTGGCTCATCGTCCATGTACCTGTTCGGGGCGTTGGTTATTTGAGGCGCCGAAAGCGGGAAAAGCCACACTTTGCCGGATAAGCCTTGCCTGCGGCCAGCCCTTCCGAAGCCAAGCGCGGCCCCTGTGGGAGCGGGTTCACCCGCGATTGCGGTGGTGGATTCACTATCGCGATCGCGGGTGAACCCGCTCCCACAGGGTCCGCGTCCTGCTTTCAGATTTGTTGGATGCAGGGAGAAACAAACAGCTCCCCCCGCCAGGCCCCGCACAAGGTTCGCCAACCCACCAGCGACCACAACCCCACCAGCGCCACCACCAGCAGCGCGCCCATGCCCTTGAAGAACCCCAATTCCAGCCACGCCCCGAGCCTCAGGGTCGCCAGCGCATACACCCCCAGCGGAAAGGTAAAGCCCCACCAGCCCAAATTGAACGGCATGCCCTGATGCACATGCTTGAGGGTGATCAGCACCGCCGTGAGCAACCACCAGAACCCGCACCCCCACAGCACCATCCCGGCGATCAGCCCCAGCCCGCGCGCGGTCTCGCCGAAGCTGGCCAGCCCGTTGGCGGCGAAGATCGCTGGCGCCTCGCCCCCCAGCAGCAACATGCCCAGCGCTCCGGTGCCGATCGGCCCCAGTGCCAGCCAGCTCGACGCGGCCATATGCGCCGGCGGCAGCTTATGCAGGACCATGCGCAGGATCAGGATGGTCAGGATGCTGAACGCTACCGGCAACGACACCGCCCACAACACGTAGCTGGTGACCAGCACCTGCAACTGCCGCGCACTGTCCGCAAGGTGCGGAGCGAGCAAGCCGCCGCTGGCCGCCGCCACTTCCGCGGCCACCACCGGCAGCAGCCAGACGGCGGTCATCTGGTCGATGCTGTGCTCCTGGCGGGTGAACATCAGGAAGGGTATCGCCACGCCACAGAGCAGTGCCATGCCCACGTCCACCCACCACAGCGCCTCTACCCACGGCAGGATGCCCTGGCCAAACCGCGCCAGGCCGAATACCAGCGCGCCGTTGAGCACGGTCGCCAACCCCATGGGTATGGTGCCGAAGAACATCGAAACCGTGGAATGGCTGAAGATCCGTCGCGCCTCATGGAAGAACATCAGCCAGCGCGCGCTGTATAGAACGCTGAACAGTGCGAACAAGCCCAGCGCCAGCCACCACAGCGCCTCGGCCACCGCGTGCAGCCGAGGAAACGCCTGGGGCAAGGCCAGCGCCAGCACGCCGGTACCCATGACCACGGCGAACCAGTTGGGGGTGAATTGACGAATCACTTCCCGGGGATGGGTCAGTCGATTGAAGGGGCGCAAGGGATGGGCGGCGGTCTGGCAAGGCATGATGTCGGGTCTCCTGTCCTCTGAAGAGGTGAAAACACCTTACAAGTAAAAGATATATCCATATAACGGTTATTTTCTCTATCTGTTATCGATTTAACAGATAAAAAACAGCCCGATGCTGCCGCGAACCGCCTGAAATGGCCTTTCCCTGCGACGACCTGCCACCGCGACTTTCGTCGGCGCTGACGAAGCGCAGGCGGCATGCCAGACTGATTGATCGAGGTGGTTTTTGGTTCGGAGTCTCCATGTCGTTGTCCAGCGGGCTGATCGCGGTGGTCGCCCTGGCCTATATGGCCATCATGTTCGCCATTGCCTTCTACGGCGACCGTCGCGGCACGCCGCTGCCACCGCGCCTGCGTGCCTGGGTCTATAGCCTGTCGCTGGCGGTGTATTGCACCAGCTGGACGTTTTTCGGCGCGGTCGGCCAGGCTGCGGAACAGCTCTGGGCGTTTCTCCCGATCTATCTCGGCCCGGTGCTGCTGCTGATCTTTGCGCCCTGGGTGCTGCAGAAGATGGTGCTGATCAGCAAACAGGAGAACATCACCTCCATCGCCGACTTCATCGCCGCGCGCTATGGCAAGTCCCAGACCCTGGCCGTGGTGGTGGCGCTGATCTGCCTGGTTGGCGTCCTGCCTTATATCGCCCTGCAACTGAAGGGTATCGTCCTTGGCGTCAACCTGCTGATCGGCGCCAATGCCGACGCCACCGGTAGCCGCGTGCAGGACACGGCGCTGGTGGTCTCCCTGGTCCTGGCCCTGTTTTCCATCGTCTTCGGCACCCGCAGCCTGGACGTGACCGAGCACCATCGCGGCATGGTCCTGGCGATCGCCTTCGAGGCCATCGTCAAGCTGCTGGCCTTCCTCGCCGTCGGTGCCTTCGTGGTGTTCAACCTGTACGACGGCTTCGACGACCTGTTCAGCCAGGCCCGCGCCGCCCCGGCCCTGGACAACTATTGGCAGGAAACCATCAACTGGCCGTCGATGATCGTCCAGACCGGCGTGGCGATGATGGCGATCATCTGCCTGCCCCGGCAGTTCCAGGTCACGGTGGTGGAGAACATCGAACCCCAGGACATGCGCCTGGCGCGCTGGGTCTTTCCCCTGTACCTGGTCCTGGCGGCGCTGTTCGTGGTGCCCATCGCCCTGGCCGGGCAGATGCTGCTGCCGGGCACGGTGATTTCCGATTCCTTCGTCATCAGCCTGCCCCTGGCCGAGGCCCATCCGAGCCTGGCCCTGCTGGCTTTCATCGGCGGCGCTTCGGCGGCTACCGGCATGGTCATCGTCGAAGCGGTGGCGCTGTCGACCATGGTTTCCAACGACATGCTGCTGCCCTGGCTACTGCGGCGCAACAACGCCGAGCGGCCGTTCGAGGCGTTCCGCAGCTGGATGTTGACGGTGCGCCGGGTGACCATCGTGGTCATTCTCCTGCTGGCCTATGTCAGCTATCGCCTGCTCGGCTCCACGGCGAGCCTGGCGACCATCGGCCAGATCGCCTTCGCTGCGGTGACCCAACTGACCCCGGCGATGCTCGGTGCCCTGTACTGGAAACAGGCCAACCGCCGCGGCGTATTCGCCGGCCTGGCGACCGGCACCTTCCTCTGGTTCTACACCCTGGTCCTGCCGATCGCGGCCCACAGCCTGGGCTGGCCGCTGGAAGTGTTCCCGGGCCTGGCCTGGCTGCACGGCAACCCGCTGGGCCTGCCGATCACCCCGCTGACCCAGGGCGTGGTGCTGTCCCTGGCGGGCAACTTCATCATCTTTGCCTGGGTCTCGATCTTCTCGCGCACCCGGGTCACCGAGCACTGGCAGGCCGGGCGCTTCATCGGCCAGCAGAGCAGCTCGCGGCCGAGCAACCGCTCGCTGCTGGCGGTGCAGATCGACGACCTGCTGCACCTGGCCGCGCGTTTCGTTGGCGAAGAACGGGCACGGCAGAGCTTCATCCGCTTCGCCTATCGCCAGGGCAAGGGCTTCAACCCCAACCAGAACGCCGACGGCGAATGGATCGAACACACCGAGCGCCTGCTCGCCGGGGTACTGGGGACGTCATCGACCCGCGCGGTGGTCAAGGCGGCCATCGAAGGCCGCGACATGCAGCTCGAAGACGTGGTGCGCATCGCCGACGAAGCCTCGGAGGTGCTGCAATTCAACCGCGCCCTGCTGCAAGGCGCCATCGAGAACATCAGCCAGGGCATCAGCGTGGTCGACCAGTCGCTGCGCCTGGTGGCGTGGAACCGCCGTTACCTGGAACTGTTCAACTACCCCGACGGCCTGATCAGTGTCGGCCGGCCGATCGCCGATATCATTCGCTACAACGCCGAACGCGGCCTGTGCGGGCCGGGCGAGGCCCAGGTGCATGTGGCTCGGCGCCTGCACTGGATGCGCCAGGGGCGTGCGCATACCTCGGAACGCCTGTTCCCCAACGGGCGGGTCATCGAACTGATCGGCAACCCGATGCCCGGCGGCGGCTTCGTCATGAGCTTCACCGACATCACCCCGTTCCGCGAAGCCGAGCAACTGCTCAAGGACTCCAACGAAAGCCTCGAACAGCGGGTCGCCGAACGTACGCGCGAGCTGTCGCAACTGAACCTGGCGCTGACCGAGGCGAAAAGCCATGCCGAGGCAGCGAACAAGTCCAAAACGCGCTTCCTGGCGGCCGTCAGCCATGACCTGATGCAGCCGCTCAACGCTGCACGACTGTTCTCCGCCGCCCTCTCCCACCAGGCCGAAGGCCTGTCGGAGGAAGCCCAGCAACTGGTCCGGCATATGGACAGCTCGCTGCGCTCGGCGGAAGAGCTGATCAGCGACCTGCTGGATATCTCGCGCCTGGAGAACGGCAAGATCACCCCGGACGCCAAGCCCTTCGCCCTCAACGAGCTGTTCGACACCCTCGGCGCCGAGTTCAAGGTACTGGCGCGGGAACAGGGCCTGGACTTCCGCGTGCGTGGCAGCAAGCTGCGGGTGCACAGCGACATGAAGCTGCTGCGACGCATCCTGCAGAACTTCCTGACCAATGCCTTCCGCTACGGCAAAAGCCCGATCCTGCTGGGCGTGCGTCGCAGCCAGGGGCATCTGTGGCTGGAAGTCTGGGACCGTGGCCCGGGCATCGCCGACGACAAGCTGCAAGTGATCTTCGAGGAGTTCAAGCGCCTGGACAGTCACCAGACCCGTGCCGAGAAAGGCCTGGGCCTGGGCCTGGCGATCGCCGACGGCCTGTGCAAGGTGCTCGGCCACCCGCTGGAAGTACGCTCATGGACCGGCAAGGGCAGCGTCTTCCGGGTCAGTGTGCCGCTGGCCACGGCCCGGGCGCCGGAACAGGCGAAATCGCCGGAACAGGCCGGACAACCGCTGGCGGGCCTGCAAGTGCTGTGCGTGGACAATGAAGACAGCATCCTGATCGGCATGAACAGCCTGCTCAGTCGCTGGGGTTGCCAGGTGTCCACCGCGCGCAATCGCGAGGAGTGCGCGGCGCTGCTGGACAAAGGCCTGCGCCCGCACCTGGCGCTGGTGGACTACCACCTCGACGATGGCGAAATCGGTACCGAGCTGATGGCCTGGCTACGCACCCGCCTCGGCGAGCCAGTGCCGGGGGTGGTGATCAGCGCCGACGGGCATGGCGAGACCATGGCCAAGGTGCACGCGGCCGGCCTCGACTTCCTCAGCAAGCCGGTGAAGCCAGCGGCCCTGCGCGCGCTGCTCAATCGCCATCTGAGCCTGGTGCAATAAGCGCATCGTTGGCCGGGTCGGCCTCCCCGGCCATGGCCCGCTCCAGCAACTCGCCGGGCAGTCTCTTGCTGGCCCGGGCACCGAGCAGCTTGAGCTGCTCGCTGCGGCTGACCAGGTTGCCGCGCCCCTCGCAGAGCTTGTTGCGCGCGGCCGCATAGGCCTTGTCCACCTGCTGCAGGCGGCTGCCCAGCTCGTCCAGGTCCTGGATGAACAGCACGAACTTGTCGTACAGCCAGCCCGCCCGCTCGGCGATTTCCCGGGCGTTCTGGCTCTGCCGTTCCTGCTTCCACAGGCTGTCGATGACCCGCAGGGTGGCCAGCAGGGTGGTCGGGCTGACGATGACGATCTGCCGGTCGAACGCCTCCTGGAACAGGCCCGGCTCGGCCTGCAGGGCAGCCGAAAACGCCGCTTCGATGGGGACGAAGAGCAGAACGAAGTCCAGGCTGGTCAGACCGTCGAGGCGGTTGTAGTCCTTGCTCGACAGGCCTTTCACATGGCTGCGCAGCGAATGCACATGCTGCTTGAGGGCGGCCTGGGCCACGTCGTCCTCACTGGCACCGATGAACTGCTGGTAGGCGGTCAGGCTGACCTTGGAATCCACCACCACCTGCTTGTCGCCCGGCAGCATGATCAGCACGTCGGGCTGGTAGCGCTCGCCGTCGGCACTCTTGAGGCTGACCTGGGTCTGGTACTCGCGGCCCTTCTCCAGGCCGGCATGTTCAAGGACCTTTTCCAGGATCAGTTCGCCCCAGTTGCCCTGGGTCTTCTGGCCCTTGAGGGCCTGGGTCAGGTTGGTCGCTTCGTCGCTCAGGCGCAGGTTGAGTTGCTGCAGGCGCTCCAGTTCCTTGGCCAGGGAGAAACGCTCGCGGGCTTCCTGCTGGTAGCTTTCCTCCACGCGCTTTTCGAAAGCCTGGATGCGCTCCTTGAGCGGATCGAGCAACTGGCCGAGATGCTGCTGGCTGGTCTGGGCGAAGCGCTGCTCGCGCTCATCGAAGATCTTCGTCGCCATCTCGGCGAACTGGGCACGCAGTTCATCGCGCGAAGCCTGCAGGTCGGCGAGGCGCTGCTGATGGCTGTCCTGCTGCTCGCGCAATTCCGCTTCGAGGCCGGCGCAACGGGCGTCGAGGCGGCGCAGTTCGGCTTCACGCGCGCTGCGCTCCAGGTTCCAGGCGTGGGCGGCATCGCGGGCGTTGTCGCGCTCGATCTGCAACAGATCGATTTCGCGGGCCTGGGCCGCCAGGCTGGCCTGCTTGGCGCTGTTGGCCTGGCTGAGGTCGCTGATCTCGTCGCGGCAGGCGTCCAGTTGCGCCTGCAAGCCCTCCTGGGCCAGCAAGGCGCCGCCCAGGCGCTCTTCCTGCAAGCTCATCTGCGCCTGGCGCTCACTGTGCCGACGCTGCCAGCGCACCAGCACCACGGCTGCGGGAACCGCCGCCAGCAACATACCCAGCATCAGGCTGGTCAGATCCAGTGCAACCATCGACAGCATGTTCACCCCTCGGAAAAAATCCCGCTGAGCTTAACAGTCATCAGGTCGGTCCGGCTCTTCAGTCGCGCGGCAATCGGCGAAGTTCCAGCTGGGCACTGTGATCGCCGGCACGAGCAGCCTGGCGCAACAGCTCGTGGCCGATGCGACGATCGCGGGCGTTGCCGCATTCGCGACACAGCATGCGCCCCAAACGGCTCTGCGCCTCGACCACCCCTGCGCGCGCCGGCTGCTTGAGCAAGCGCCCGGCGAAATGCTTGACCTGCGGCTTGGCGCCGAGGCGTGGGCTGTCGAGCAGCCACAAGGCAACCTTCAGCGACAGGCGTCGGGGTTCGGCAAGGGGAGAAGCGGAGGGATTGGATTCAGTGGATCGACCGCGAAACTTCATAAAAACAGGCAGGACATTTCTTGGGGCGCGCACTCTACCCGATTTTTCCGACAATCGCTCATGCCATTTTTGAAGTTACTTAAGAAATTTCTGAGTTTTTTTCTTGACCTTTCCGAGGCGATTTTTCACTCAATAAGACCTCACTAGTGAATTGTCCGACACGCCTCGCCTTGCTGGCACGCCCGTCCTAGAGCAAGCGCCCGGGACAATCCACAGAAGCTGTGGATAACTCAGTGGACAACCGCCTCATACACCCCGCAAACCCCGATAGAATGGGGCCTGCGCTCAAACTGACGATTTTTTCACCAGCTAAAAAAAGTGTTTTTTTTCATTGACTTGTCGGATCCGACCGGTCAATGGGGCACCCATGCAGGGGCATGACCCGGTGGTGACAAGGGGCGCCCCAAGTGTGTACAAGCGCCCCAAAGCGAAGCGATCCAGCGCACCATCACGGGCATTCGCAGTCTTACACGGGGCTTCCCAGCGCTGTATAAAATCGAGATAATGCCCGGCTCGCCGGACGAAAGATGAAAACCACTTGCCAGCGAGAGCGGAAGCCGGTATCTTCGCCGCCGTTAGTACCAAGCTGAAAGTCAATTCTGGCCAAAGCAGTCCTTGCAGCATCGCCCCTCCATCTCAAAGGAATGGGCCATCCTGCTGAAACCAGGACCCGCCAACCGAAAAGCTCCCCAGGCATATCCATACCGCCCTGCCGAGCCCTCCAGCAGACTGAACAGGATCCTCACCCAGGGGCACAGAACCTATTGCCCTGGCGTGTTGCCCGTCTTCCGAAGTACCTACCAGTCAGCCCAAGGCGCCACCTTTTATATTGCGCTCGTTCACTGGCTGCCCTGTTCCAGGGGTTCTGCCGCATCCTGCCCGCCAAAGGCACGCGTCACTGGAACGTTTGAAACATATACGGCTCAAACTAGCCGTATCTCATGCAGGAACGTCCAAAACAATGATGACTCACAACGCTCATACCCAAGCGGCCATCCGCACCCTGTCCCAGGCCTTCGCGCCGCTGAACTGCATCATCCTTGCTTCGCGCAAGAACAGCTTCAGCTTTACCCTGGTCGATGAACACGGCATCGCCCAGCACAGCGAACGCCTCTACCCCGAGCAATACACCCGTGCCGAGCCGCTGCAGGCGGTGATCGACCGGACCCGTCAGGCGTTGATCGCCTGATGGACCACTCTCTCCAAAGCCCCTCATCCGAGGGGCTTTCGCTATCCGCCACACCCTCCCGCATTGCGCAAATATCCCCGCATTTTTAAGTACCGTTCGGCATATGGCTTATGAACAGATGCCGGAAACGATTTAAAAACAGCCCTTTACAGCCGGAATATGACACTACACTTCAACTCAAGCGGCCCTGTCCGCTTCCGGCGGGCCTGACTCCGACCCACCCTGCTGCCAAGCACCAGCGTCCCGCCGGCCACTTTTCTGTTCGAGGGCATCATGGGAATCGCCGCGAGCGAGTTGAGCCAATACGTGATCCGGCCGACGCTGATCTACCTGGACCGCCATAGCCCCTGCGCCGAAGCCCTGTTGCTGGGGATCGCCGCCAGCCAGTCGGCCCTGGGCGCCGCACTTCACGATCGCCGTGGTCACGGCTTGTACCGCATCGCGGAAATGCGTCACCAATCGGTCTGGGATCACTTTCTCGCACGCGATCCGGAACTGGCCAGCCTCGTCCGCGGTCTGGCTAGTCAGCATGCTTTTCTCAACGGCCCGCACCTGGAACTGACGGTGAACCTGCGTTATGCCACCGCCATCGCATGGATGCTGATCGAAGAGCAGGCGCCGCATCTGCCGGAACCCGACGACCTGCTCGGACTGGCCAAGGTCTGGCGTCAGATTTTCCAGCCGCAAGGCCGGCTGCGCGACTTCACCCAGGCCTGGCAGGCCTGCATCGCACCCGTGGAACGTCAGGCATGTTAGGAAAACACCTACAACACCAAACGGAATAAATGCCAATTTTGGTCGGATTGTCCTACAAAATGCGCCTATCTCCCGCGATAGGGGCTATAGCGCGCTCCGGAAAATGTTGGTAATTTGCGCCCCGGTGATCCCCTGGAGTTTCTAATAATGAAAAAAGTCACACTCATCAAAAGCACCCTCGCCATTGCGGTAACCCTGGCTTCCTCCCACCTGCTCGCCAGCGGTTTCGCACTCAACGAACAAAGTGTCAGCGGCATGGGCACCGGTTTCGCCGGTCGTTCTTCTACTGCCGATGATGCCAGCACCGTGTACGGCAACCCTGCCGGCATGTCCCGCCTGAAACGCGAACAAATCACCGTCGGCGGCGCTGCCGTGATCGCCAAGACCGACATCAAGGATGGCCGTGGCACCTTCGGCGGCAGCAACGACGGCGACATGGTTCCCGTGGTTGGCGTCCCGATGGGCTACTACGTCAAGCCGATCGACGATCACTGGAGCGTCGGCTTCGGCGTCTACGTGCCGTTCGGCCTGATCACCGACTACGAACACGGCTTCGCCGGCCGCTACTTCGGCAGCAAGTCGGAAGTCCAGGTGGTCACCTTCCAGCCGACCGTCAGCTACGCCTTCAACGACAAGGTCTCGATCGGTTTCGGCCCGACCATCAACCGCATCGACGGCGCCCTCGAGTCGGCCACGCTGAACACCGCAAGCCTGGGCCGCAACGACGGCAAGGTGAAGATCTCCGGCGACGACACCGCCGTCGGCTACAACATCGGCCTGCTGGTCCAGGCCACCGACAGCACCCGCGTCGGCCTGACCTACCACTCGATGGTCGACTACAAGCTCAAGGGCGACACCAAGATCCAGGGCACCGGCTTCGGCCCGTTCAACGGCGCCAAGTTCGACGCTTCGCTGAACATCAAGACCCCGGAATCCGTAGACCTGTCCGTCACCCACGAGCTGGATGACCAATGGACCCTCTACGCGGGCAGCACCTGGACCCGCTGGAGCCGCCTGGAGGCCATCACCGTCAAGAACGACGGCGTACCGGCCCCTCTGCGCGCGAACCTGGGCACCATCAGCGAAGAGCAGAACTGGCACGACACCTGGGCCCACGCCATCGGCGCGTCCTACAAGCTGAACAAGGAATGGACCCTGCGCACCGGCTTCACCGTCGACCAGTCGCCGACCAACAACGTCAACCGCTCGCCACGCATCCCCACTGGCGATCGCAAGATCTTCAGCGTTGGTGCTGGCTGGTCTCCGACCGACGACATGACCATCGACGTGGCCTACTCCTACCTGTGGGAAGAAGACACCAAGGTCAATCTGCGTGACCCGAGCAAAGGGGCCTACAGCGCCAAGTACGAAAACAGTGCACACGGCCTGGGCGCGTCCCTGACCTACCGCTTCTGATTTCACTGCCGGCTGTATGAAAAAACCGCCCTCGCTGGCGGTTTTTTCATTTCAGCTGGAGGCCCTGACCTTCCATTCGTCGCCCAGGTTCTCCTTGAGAAACGCCATGAAGGCACGGACCTTCGGAGTCATGGCAAACCGATCGGTGACACACAGGTAGATATCCATCGGTTCGGTCTGGGCATAGGCACGCCCGCCACCCTCCTCCTCGAACAGCGGTACCAGCTCACCACGCTGCAACCAGGGACGGGCGACGAACTCGGCTAGCCGGGTGATGCCGCCGTCGTGGACCGCCATCTGTGCCAGTACGTCGATATCGTCGCTGATCAAGACATCGCCGAACTCGGCCTCGAAGCGCAGGCCGTCACGCACGAAGCCCCAACGCAGGAAGCGTCCATCCACCGGATAGCGAAACACCAGGCAACGGCGCTGCTTGAGTTCCTCGGGACTTTGCGGCCAGCCCTCACGTGCCAGGTAGCCAGGCGACGCACAGCAAATGAACGGCACCTGGGCGATATGCCGGGCCAGCAAACCATCTTCCAGTTGCGGGGTGATGCGCAGGCTGACGTCCACCCCTTGCCGGGCATGATCGACCTTGGCATCACTCGTAAGCATTTCGATTGAAAGATGGGGATACAGCGCACTGAACTGCGGGATCAGCCGCGCCAGCACATGACGCCCGAAGGCCGAGCTGGTGGCGATGCACAAACGTCCGCGTGGCTCGCTGTCGGTTGCCGTGACCGCCAGTTGCGCGTCTTCCAGGTCACGCTCGATCAGCCGCACCTTGTCGTAGTAGAGGCTACCGCTGGGGGTCAGCACCATGCTGCGGGTAGTACGCGACAGCAGGCGTACCTGCAGATGAGCCTCCAGACGGGCGATATTCTGGCTCACCGCCGCCGCACTCAGGCCGAGGCTGCGTGCACCGCCAGCGATGCTGCCAGCCTCGACCACCTTGATGAAGCTCTTGATCAGGCCCAGCAGGTTCACGGCGATCTCCGCAGGATTCGTAAGTTTTCCTTTATAAAGCCCAAACGCCTGCCCGTCTACTTGCCTGCCAGGCACCTTGCTAACCTGCGTCGATCCCAACACAGGCACCGCAGGAAACAGCATGCAATCAAGGACCACCAGCCGCATTCGCCCTCGCAAGCTTGGCGCCCGCGCCACGCCCTATGTGTTCGCCCTGTATATGTCGTCGATCATGGCGATGCTCATGTGCTTCGTCATCACCGCAGCCAACAGCGGCATTGACCAGCATTACCTGGGCAACGTGCTCAGGGCCTACCAACTCGCCATGCCGGTAGCCTTCGCTTGCGTGCTGGTAGTGCGCCCGATCGTGGTCAGGCTGGTGGCCCTGACCGTGCACTCGGGCAACTAGCTGCTCACGGCTTGGAGGCGATGGCCTGTTCGATGGCAGCCCTGAATTTCGGATCGTCCGGCTTGGTCAGGCTGGAGAAACTGTCGACCACCCGGCCCTGGCGGTCGATCACGTATTTGTAGAAATTCCACTTGGGCGCGGTGCTCTGGCTGGCCAGCTCGCGGAACAACGGGATGGCGCCGTCGCCGCGCACCTTTTGCGCCTCGGTCATGGTGAAAGTCACGCCGTAGTTGGCATAGCAGACCTTGGCGGTCTTCTCGCTGTCGGCGTCTTCCTGCTTGAAGTCGTTGGACGGCACACCCAGCATTTCCAGGCCCTGGCCGTGATACGCCTTGTACACCGCTTCCAGCCCTTCGAACTGGGGAGCGAAACCGCAATAGCTGGCGGTATTCACCACCACCAGCGGCTTGCCGCCGAACTGCTGGCACAGATCGATGGTTTCCTTGGCCCGCAGCTTGGGCAGGTCGCCCTGGAGCAGGGCCGGGCAACCGTCGGCCAGGGCGAAGCCACTAACGCCCAAGGCCAGGGCGGCAATCAACAGGCGTGCTTGCATGACGATTCTCCATTCGCTGTACGAACACTCAGAGTACGCCTAACAAACGCCCATGCCCAATTGCATCAGCGCCAGCCCGCCGCGCTGCCAGCCCCACCAGGCCAGGCCCAGCAACAGGATTGCCAGGCCCAGCCCGATCAGCCAGACACGCAGCAGGCTCACGCCGATGCAGCCTGCAAGCGCGCTACCGGGCGCTCGCGTACCGGCCAGTTGAGGGCGCCGGCCAGCAGGCTGAGCAGGATGGAGATGTGCCAGACCAGCTCGTAGTTGCCGGTCTGGTCGTACACCACGCCGCCCAGCCAGCCGCCGAGGAACGCGCCCAACTGATGGAAGAGGAAGACGATCCCGCCCAGCATCGACAGGTTGCGCACACCGAACAGGGTGGCCACGGTGCCGTTGGTCAGCGGCACGGTGGACAACCACAACAGCCCCATGGCGATACCGAACAGATAGGCACTGAACTGGGTCACCGGCGCCCACAGGAACAGCACGATCACCACCGCCCGCAACAGGTACAGCGCGGTCAGCAGGCGCGGCTTGGACATACGTCCGCCAAGCCAGCCGGCGGTATAGGTGCCAACGATATTGAACAGCCCGACCAGGGCCAGCACCGTGGTGCCGGTGGTTGCCGGCAAATGCTGGTCGACCAGGTAGGCCGGCAGGTGCACGCCGATGAAGACCACCTGGAAACCGCACACGAAGAAGCCCAGCGCCAGCAGCCAGAAACCACTGTGCGAGCAGGCTTCGCGCAGCGCTTCGCCGAGGGTCTGCTCCTGCCCTTGGGCCGCCACTGGACGGTCCTTGAGCATGCCCACCAGCGGCACGATAAAGGCCACCATCAGGCCCAGCACCAGCAAGGCCACGGACCAGCCCAGCCAGTTGATCAGGCCGAGGGTACCGGGAAGCATGGCGAACTGGCCGAAGGAACCGGCGGCGCTGGCGATGCCCATGGCCAGGCTGCGTTTCTCCGCCGGCACCGCGCGCCCGACCACGCCGAGAATCACCGAGAACGAGGTGCCGGACAGGCCGATCCCGATCAGCAGGCCAGCGCTCAGGGACAGCGACACCGGCGAATCCGACAAGCCCATCAGCACCAGGCCGGCTGCGTAGAGAATGCCGCCGATGATCACCACCTTCGCGGCACCCAGGCGATCGGCCAGGGCCCCGGCAAACGGCTGGGCCAGCCCCCACACCAGGTTCTGCAGGGCGATGGCGAAGGCGAACACGCCGCGGCCCCAGCCGAACTCGGCGCTCATCGGCGCCAGGAACAGGCCGAAGCCGTGTCGCACGCCCAGCGACAGCGCCAGGATCAGGGCCGCCCCCAGTAATACCCAGCCGCTGGTACGCCATACGGATGTCATTGTTCTTCTCTCCTGTTTGCGCAAGATTGCGGGTATATACCCGCTTCAGGTCGTGAAAAAGCTCAGGCCAATTGTTTCAGCAGGCGGATCAGTTCATCGCGCTGGTCCGTTCCCAATGTGTGTACCAGGCCCTCCTGGGCTTTCTCCCAGGCCGGTTCGGCACTGCGCAAACGCTCGGCACCCTCGGCGGTCAACAGCACCACGCGATTGCGCAGGTCGCTGCCTTCGGCCAGGGCCACCAGGCCTTCGCCTTCCAGCACCTTGAGGTTGCGGCCCAGGGTGCTGCGGTCCAGCCCCATGGCTTCGGCCAGGGTCGAGATACTCGGCTTGTCCAGGCGTTGCAGGTGCCGCAGCAGGGAAAACTGGGCGACATTGATGCCGAAGCCTTCGAGGGCCTCGTCGTAATGCCGGCTCACCCCACGGGCAGCGCGACGCAGATGGGTGCAGATGCAGGTACTGGTCAACATGAATGCGTGTATATACCCGCATCAGCGGCGACGCAAGGAAAAGTTACGAAACATTGCAGGCCAGGGTCACAACCACGGCCAGTTCAAGCAGTTCCAGCAAGGCGCCAGCGGTATCGCCGGTGGTGCCGCCAAGACGCCGCAGCATGGAGCGACGCAGGGCGAAGAAGGCCACGGCCGCCACCAGCAGCGGCAGCCAGCCCCCCAGCAGCAGACAGCCCACGGCACTGACGCCGAGGACCCACAAGGCGGTTTTGCGCGGCAGATGATCCTTCAGGGCCTGCCCCAACCCACCCCGACGCACATAGGGCGTACTCAGGAACAACGCCAGCATCGCTGCCCGGCCGATCACCGGCGCCAGGATCAGCAACGCACCCTGCCCGCCCTCGACCAGCGCCAGCAAGGCACAGAATTTCAGCAGCAGCACCAGCACCAGGGTAACCACGGCAATCGGCCCGCTGCGCGGGTCCTTCATGATGGCCAGGGTGCGCTCGCGATCGCCGAAGCCGCCGAGCCAGGCATCGGCGCTGTCGGCCAGGCCGTCCAGGTGCAGGCCGCCGCTGAGGATGACCCAGGCGCTCAGCAGCAGTGCCGCATGGAGCAGTGGCTGGGTACCTTGCAGCAAGGCGTCCAGGGCCCAGAGCAGGACGCCGAACAGCAGGCCGACCAGCGGATAGAACAGCAACGAGCGGCCGTTCTGCTCGGGGGTCGGCATACCCGGCAGCGTGACGGGCAGGCTGCTGAGAAATTGCAGGGCGATCCAGAATGGCAGCATGGCCAGTCCCTCATGAAAGAACAAAATCAAAAGCACGACACGTACCCCTGTGGGAGCGGGTTCACCCGCGATTACGGTAGTGAATCCGCCGCCGCAATCGCGGGTGAACGCGCTCCCACAAGGTTCGGTGTCGTTCAGCAGATTTCCTGCAGGTTATCAGCCTCGACACGCAACCGATGCAATGCCCCATGCCCCACCTGCACCTGCAACAACTGCTCCCTCGGCAACCCTCGGGCCCGTGCCAGCAACAGGCGCATCACGCCGCCATGGGTCACCAGCAACACCCGTTCGCCAGCATAGGTGGTTTGCAAACGCGCCAGGCTGGCCAGCACGCGCTCGGAGAAGTCAGTCACCGGCTCGCCACCCGGTGGCGTGAAGGCGTAAGGATCCGCCCAGAATTTGCCGAGCGCCGCCTCATGATCTTCCATCAGTTGCAGCGCCGTACGCCCTTCCCATTCGCCGAAATGCAATTCCCGCATCCCCGGTTCCAGCACCAGCGGTAAGGCAAGCTCCCCGGCCAGGTGCTCGGCGAACCGCGCACAGCGCTGCAACGGCGAACTGACCAGCCGATCCCACGGCCCGCCACCTGCCACTGCCGCCTGCATCTGCGCCCAGCCCTGTTCGGTCAAGGCATCGTCGAGACTGCCGCGAAAGCCGCTACCCAGCTCGGTCTCGCCGTGACGCAAGAGGTCGAGGATCATGCCGGCCGATCCGCCACCGCCGCTTCGGCGAAGGTCGCCATCTGTCCATGCAGGTCACAGGCCAGGCGCAGCAGCGGCACCGCCAGCGCCGCACCGCTGCCCTCGCCCAGACGCAGGCCCAGCTCCAGCAACGGCTCGCCGTCCAGCTCGGCCAGCACCCGACGATGACCCGGCTCGGCACCACGGTGACCAAAGAACAACCAGGCCCGGCACGACGGATTCAAGCGCACCGCCAGCAATGCCGCCACGGTGCAGATAAAGCCGTCCACCAGCACCGCGACACCTTCCTGGGCACAGGCCAGATAGGCGCCCGCGAGTGCAGCGATTTCCAGCCCGCCGACATGCAGCAATGCCTGCCACGGGTCGCCGGCGATCCCGTCATGCTTGCGCAGGGCCGCCTCGATCACTTCGGCCTTGTGGCGCACACCGGCCGCATCCAGCCCGGTCCCGGGGCCGCTGAGCTCGACCGCCGCACAGCCCAGCAAGGCGCACGCCAGCGCGCTGGCTGCCGTGGTGTTGCCGATGCCCATCTCGCCACCGATAAACAAGCGCGCCCCGGCCTGCACCGCACGCAAGGCGCTGTCACGACCGCCCTGCAAGGCGCGCTCGCCCTGCTCCACCGTCATGGCCGGCGCTTGGGCAAAGTTGGCGGTACCCGGCGCGATGCGCAGGTGAAGCACGCCCGGCAGATCGAGGCCGAGATTCACCGTCCCCAGGTCCACCACTTCCAGCCGCGCATCCAGCTGGCGAGCGAGCACGCTGATCGCCGCGCCGCCACTGACGAAGTTCAGCAGCATCTGCCCGGTGACTTCCTGCGGATAGGCGGAGATACCCTCGGCAACCACGCCATGGTCACCGGCAAAGATGCTGATCCACACTTGGTCCAGCGTTGGCTTGAGCTGCCCCTGCAACGCTGCCAGCTCAACCGCCACCTGTTCCAGCCGCCCCAGAGAGCCGGCCGGCTTGGTCAGTTGCTGCTGGCGCGCGAGGGCCTCGGCGCGTATCTGTTCGTCCGGCGCGCGGCATGGATCGAGCCACCAGGCGTGGGTCATGATTGGGTTCCTTTGAGATAGAGCGGCAGGCCGGCGACGGTGAGGATCACCCGCTGGCAGCGTTCGGCGACAGACTGGTGCAACCAGCCGGCCTCATCGACATAGCGCCGGGTCAGTTCACCCAGGGGCACCACGCCCAGGCCGGTTTCGTTGCTGACCAGGATGATTTCCCCCGGCAGCTGGTCCAGGCATTCGAGCAGCGCATCGCGCTCGGCCGCCAGGCGCGCGGGGTCTTCGAGCATCAGCAGGTTGGTCAGCCACAGGGTCAGGCAGTCCACCAGCAGGCAGCGGTCGGCGGCGGCATGGGCGCGCAATACCGAAGCCAGCGCCAGTGGCTCTTCGATCAGCGCCCATTCGGCCGGGCGCCGCTCGCGGTGCAGTTGCACCCGGGCATTCATTTCACCGTCGAGGGGTTCGCTGGTGGCGATATAGGTCACCGCCAGGCCGCTGGCCTGGGCACGTTGTTCGGCCAGGCGGCTTTTGCCCGAACGGGCGCCACCGAGAATCAGGTTGAGCATGTCAGTCGAGCCCGCAGAGTTGACGAAGGTGCGCCGGGTCCAGGTGCTTGTCGACCAGATCGGCAAGGCGCTCGATGTCCCGCTCGCGCAGGGCGTGGTAGTCGATGCGCTCGACCTGTTCGAGCCCGGCCCAGCGCAACAGCGCGGCACAGGAGTCGGGGGATTCGAACAGGCCATGGAGATAAGTGGCGAGGATCTGGCCATCGGCGCTGATGGCGCCGTCGTCGCGACCGTCGGCCAGTTTCACCGCCGGACGCTCCAGGGCCGGCCCCTCGGTGACGCCGGCATGGATCTCGTAGCCGCTGATCGCAGCCTGTTCCAGGGTCAGCCTGCCACTGACATTGCGCAGCTGCTTGTGCGCCTCCAGCACCGTCGAGTAGTCCAGCAGCGCCAACCCCGGGCTGCTCCCTGCGGGCCCTTCCAGCCCCAGCGGATCATGCACCTCATGGCCGAGCATCTGCAGGCCGCCACAGATTCCCACCAGCTTGCCACCATAGCGCAGGTGGCGGGCAATCGCCTGTTCCCAGCCGCGCTCGCGCAATTGCGCCAGATCGCCGCGCACGCTTTTCGAGCCGGGCAGGATGATCAGGTCGGCCGGCGGAATCGCCTCGCCCGGGCCGATGAATTGCAGGTCCACCTGGGGATGCAGGCGCAGCGGGTCGAAGTCGGTGTGGTTGCTGATCCGCGGCAGCACCGGAACGATAACCTTGAGTACCTGCGCCGCCTTGGCGCCCTGGCGGCGGTCGAGACCATCCTCGGCCTCCAGGTGCAGGTCCATCACGTAGGGCAGCACGCCCAGTACCGGCTTGCCGGTGCGCTCTTCCAGCCAGTCGAGGCCGGGCTGGAGCAAGGCGATGTCACCCCGGAAGCGGTTGATGACGAACCCCTTGACCCGTGCCTGCTCGCTCGGCGACAGCAGTTCCAGGGTACCGACCAGATGGGCGAACACCCCGCCGCGATTGATATCGGCAACCAGGATCACCGGGCAATCCACCGCCTCGGCAAAGCCCATGTTGGCAATATCGCCGGCACGCAGGTTGATCTCGGCCGGCGAGCCGGCACCTTCCACCATCACCACGGGATACGCGGCGCTCAGGCGCTGGTGCGAAGCGAGTACCGCCTGCATGGCGATGGCCTTGTAGTCGTGATAGGCCACCGCATTCATGCTGGTGACCGCGCGGCCATGGACGATGACCTGCGCCCCGGTGTCGCTGTTGGGCTTGAGCAGCACCGGGTTCATGTCGGTATGCGGCTCCAGCCCGCAGGCCTGGGCCTGCACCGCCTGGGCCCGACCGATCTCGCCGCCGTCGGCGGTGACCGCGCTGTTGAGCGCCATGTTCTGCGGCTTGAACGGCACCACGCCGACGCCCTGGCGTTTCAGCCAGCGGCACAGCGCAGTGACCAGGGTACTTTTGCCGGCATCGGAGGTGGTGCCCTGCACCATCAGGGTGGTCATGGCTGTTCCTTGCGGTAGGCGGCCAGCGCAGCGGCCAGGCGTTGCCAGTCGGCTTCGTCGGCAGGCAGGCCGAAGCGCAGGCCCGGAGGGTGGTCGAACAGGCGCAGGAGAATGCCGCGCCGCGCCATGAAATCGTGGAACAGCGCCGCCTGGTCGTGGCGCAGGTACTGGAACAGGTCACAGCCACCGGCGGGCGCCAGGCCGGCGGACGCCAGCAAGGCGGCGAGACGGGCGCTGGCGGTGGCGCAGCGTTCGGTCTGCACGCGCTGGCTTTCACTGTCGGCGAAGCTCGCCTGCCCGAGGACCCGGGTCGGCCCGCTGATCGACCAAGGCCCCAGCTCTTCCGCCAGGGCGCGCAACAGCGCCGTTTCGGCCAGCACGAAACCGAGGCGCACCCCGGCCAGGCCGAAGAACTTGCCGAACGAACGCAGCACGATCAGCCCCGGCCGCTGGCTGAACGCCGCAATACTGTGGGCCGGGGTGTTGTCCATGAAGGCTTCGTCCACCAGCAGCCAGCCACCCCGCCGGGCCAGGCGCTCATGCCAGCCAAGCAGGGTTTCCGGGCCGAACAGACGTCCGGTGGGGTTGTTCGGATTGACCAGCACCAGCACGTCGAGATCATCCAGCCGCGCCTCGACCTGATCTTCGCCCAGTTCCGACAGATGATGCCCGGCCCGGCGCCAGGCAGCGGCATGCTCGGCATAGCACGGCGAAACCACACCGACGTTGCCTCGCGCCCGCAAGCGCGGCAGGGCCTGGATCGCCGCCTGGGAACCGGCCACCGGCAGCAGTGTGCTGACGCCGTAGTAGGCAGCGGCGGCCTGCTCCAGACCATCATCGGTCTCCGGCAGGCGTGCCCAGGCGCGCAAGGGAATTTCGGGAACCGGGAAGGCCCAGGGCGCGATGCCGCTGGACAGGTCCAGCCAGTCCTTACGGGGGATACCGTAGTGTTCGATCGCCCGCAGCAGGCGGCCACCGTGTTCAAGCATAGAATTCCGCTCCCAGGCACAGCAGCAGCAACCACAGCCACACGCCCTTGCAGACCAGTTGCCAGCCGCGTTCGATGGCGCCGGCGTCCGCTGGCGGGCCTTCGCCTAGTTGCGGGCGTTCGTGCAGCTCGCCGTGATAGACAGCCGAACCACCCAGTTCGACACCCAGCGCACCGGCGCCGGAAGCCATCACCGGCCCCGCATTCGGGCTGTCCCACTTCGGGCCCTGCTGGCGCCAGCACTTCAGCGCCAGACGGGTTTTGCCGAGCAGCGCGTAGGTCAGCGCCACCAGCCGCGCCGGCACATAGTTGAGGACATCGTCGATCCGCGCCGCCGCCCAGCCGAAGCGTTCGAAACGCTCGTTGCGGTAACCCCACATGGCGTCCAGGGTGTTGCTCAGGCGATAGAGCACCACGCCCGGCGCGCCGGCGATGACGAACCAGAACAGCGCAGCGAATACCGCATCGCTGCCATTCTCCAGCACCGATTCGGTGGCAGCGCGGGCCACGGCGGTCTCATCGAGTTCGGCGGTTTCCCGGCTGACCAGGTAGCCGACCCGCTTGCGCGCCTCGTCCAGGTCGCCGCCGCGCAGGGCATCGGCCACCGGCTGCACATGCTCGCCAAGGCTGCGCAGGCCAAGGGCGCAGTACAGCGCGAGAATCTCCACCAGCCAGCCGATATAAGGCAACCAGGACAACGCGGTCGCCAGCAGGGTCAACGGAATCACCGCAAGGAACCAGGCCGTGACGCCATGACTGCGCCAGCCGCGCCCGCCGGAATTGAAGCGTTGTTCCAGGCGCCCGGCGAAACGGCCGAAGGCCACCAGCGGATGCCAGCGCCGCGGCTCGCCCAGCAGCGCATCCAGCGCCACCCCGGCCACGGTCAGCAAGGCCACACTCATTCGGCTTCTCCCCATTGGTTTTCAAACAGCATGTCGGCCAGCGGCCGGGGCGTGGTCCAGCCTTCCAGCGCGAGCATAGGCGCCGGATAGAACTCATGGACCGGGCCGAGGCAGAGTATCGCCAGGGGCTTGGCCCCGGCGGGCATGTGCAGCAGGTCGGCCAGGGCCTGCGGATCGAACAGCGACACCCAGCCCATGCCCAGGCCTTCGGCGCGGGCGGCCAGCCAGAGATTCTGGATCGCGCAGGACAGCGAGGCCAGGTCCATCTCCGGCAGGGTGCGGCGGCCAAAGATATGTGCCTCGCGCTTGTCCATCAGCGCCGCCACCAGCAGTTCGGCGCAATCGTTGATGCCTTCCACCTTGAGTTGCATGAACTCGTCGGAGCGCTGGCCGAGGGCCTCGGCGGTGCGCAGGCGCTCGTCCTCGACCAGGGCCTGGATACGCTGGCGCAACGCGCGCTGGGTGATGCGGATAAAACGCCAGGGCTGCATCAGGCCGACGCTGGGTGCCTGGTGCGCCGCCTCGAGCAGGCGCGCAAGGAGCTCCGGCGCCACCTCGCCACCACTGAAATGACGCATATCGCGACGTTCGCCAATGGCCCGGTAGATGGCCGCTCGCTCGGCCTCGCTGTAGGCGTGCTCGTTCATGGCGCCAGCAGCACCGCCAGCGCAGCGGGGTTGGACGGAAAGTAGAAGTGCACGTAGGAGGCCGTCAGCCGGCCGATACGGTACACCGCTTCCGCGCCGCGCCCGCCATTGGGGCTCTGGCCCCGGGCGATGGGCTCCAGTGCGGTGCTGGTCAGGGAATGGTGATAGGTATGGCCGCGCAGCGTGCCTTCCGGCAATTCCACGCTCTGCAATGCCAGGGCGGCAAGGCGCTTCTGCATGTTCGCCTCGCCCGGCAGGAGGCCGGCCAGTTCGGCCCGTTCGCCGGCGACATCGGTCAGGGCTTCGAGCAGGTAAAGCATGCCACCGCATTCGGCCAGCAGCGGCTTGCCGGCCTGGTGATGGGCACGGATCGCCGCCAGCATCGGTGCGTTGGCGGCCAGGGCATGGTGATGCAACTCCGGATAGCCGCCCGGCAGGTACAGGCTTTCGGCGTCCGGCAGTTCGCCATCATGGATCGGCGAGAAGAAGCGCAGCTCGGCGCCCATCTCCCGCAGCAGGTCGAGGCTGGCGCCATAGGTGAAGGCAAAGGCTTCGTCACGAGCCACGGCGATGCGCACGCCTTCCAGCATGGGCTCGATAGGCCGGGGAGCGGGCTGCTCGAAGGCCACGGGCGGCGGCAAGGAGGACTGGCAACTATCACCCAGGGCCTTGGCAGCAGCGTCGAGGCGCAGGTCGAGGTCGGTCAGTTCGCTGGCCTGGACCAGGCCGAGGTGGCGACTCGGCAACTCGATCCCGGTTTCCCGGGACAGGCCGCCGTACCAGCGCAAGCCTTCGGTCAGGCTGCCTTCGAGCAGTTGTGCATGGCGCAGCGAGCCAACCCGGTTGGCGAGCACGCCGGCAAAGGGCAGGTCGGGCTGATAACGGGCCAGGCCCAGTGCCAGGGCGCCGAAGGTCTGGGCCATGGCGGTACCGTCGATCACCGCCAGTACCGGCACGCCGAAGTGACGGGCGAGGTCGGCGCTGGACGGCGTGCCGTCGAACAACCCCATCACCCCTTCGATCAGGATCAGGTCGGCCTCGCCCGCCGCTTCCCAGAGCAGGCGCCGGCTTTCCTCGGCACCGACCATCCACAGGTCGAGCTGGTACACCGGGGCACCGCTGGCCCGTTCGAGGATCATCGGGTCGAGAAAGTCCGGGCCGCACTTGAACACGCGGACCTTGCGCCCCTGGTTGCGATGCAAGCGGGCCAGGGCGGCAGTGACGGTGGTCTTGCCCTGGCCGGAAGCCGGCGCGGCGATCAGCACCGCCGGGCAATGCCGGGTGTCGCTCATAGTTCGACGCCCTTCTGCGCGCGGATGCCGGCCTGGAACGCGTGCTTGACCATGCCCATCTCGGTGACCGTATCGGCCAGCTCGATCATTTCGTCCTTGGCGCCGCGACCAGTAACGATCACATGCTGCATCGGCGGGCGGGCCTGGAGGTCGGCGAGCACGCTGTCGAGGTCGAGGTAGCCGTGCTTGAGGGCGATATTCAGTTCATCGAGCACGACGAAACCGATCTGCGGGTCGCGCAACAGTTGTCGGGACACTTCCCAGGCAGCCTCGGCAGCGGCGATATCGCGCTGGCGGTCCTGGGTTTCCCAGGTGAACCCCTCACCCATGACGTGATAGCGCACCTGCTCGGGAAAGCGCCGGAAGAACAGTTCCTCGCCGGTGGCATTGCGCCCCTTGATGAACTGCACCACGCCGCATTGCATTCCGTGGCCCATGGCCCGGGCGAGCATGCCGAAGGCCGAGCTGCTCTTGCCCTTGCCGTTGCCACTGAGCACCAGCAGCAGGCCGCATTCGTTGGGGGCATTGGCGATACGCTCGTCGATCACCGCCTTCTTGCGCTGCATGCGCGCCAGGTGGCGTTGGTCACGTTCGGGGGATTCGCTCATCGGGGGTCTCCGCGGGCCACTGACGCCAAGCGGCGACAGCTGAGGGGATGGGGGCACGGAGGGACGCGCTGGCACCGGGCGCAAGGGCCCGGAGAACCGCGCACCACCCGCCGTGGTGCCGTTGACTGTTTGCAGGCCGGTCTCCGGGCTCACGAGCGGATCGCCGGGCGATCCTGACCGGGCGCCTTCCCGGGTTCGAACACCCAGTGGCCATGCGCGGTCTTGACTCGATTTACCGTTGCGGGGGCAGCGCCGGAGTCGCACCGGCTTCCCTGTTTCACCCGGTCGACCTTGCAGTCACGGGGCACCTGAAACACGTCGCGAAGGTTAGAGGGTTGGGCCCGGAGCGTCAATTGGAGACACCCATCACATTGCGACCAACGGCGCAACTTTCACGTTGTGCCACACTCCAAGCCAGTGATATCACATTGCCATGATTTTTCGCTGTAGCTGTAGCTCGTACAACAATGACCAAGGAGAGCAGCATGCAAGGCCTGATCATCAATAATCCTCGCCTGGAGTTCCTGCGTCCGGCACTTGAACGCTGGGGCGAATGCATCGAACGTTTCAACCAGACCCTGGGCGACAACGAAGGTCCGTACTGGCAAGGGATGCAAGGCAACCTGGGGCTGTTTTCGGCGGCGCTCTGGCAGGCCGAGCTGGTGACCTTGCAGGGTTACCAGAGCAAGAAACAGCGGGATGACGGCGACCGCGCCGCGCACTGCGACCTGCTGATCGCCAGCAAGGATGAATCCGCCTACCTGCACGCCCAGCAGCGCTGGCCCAGGGTCGGACGCCTGGACCTGGACGGGGCGCTGCAGGAGACGGCCACGCAGGCCAAGGCCATCGCCTATCCGAGCCAGTTGAAGATCGCGGCACTGTTCGTCAGCCCGAGCAAGCTGGGGCAGCATGCCAGCCCGGAGGAGTTGCAGGACCTGGTGGACGATCTGCAAAAGCACACCGCCTGTGCGATTGCCTGGTGTTTTCCGTATGGGTATCGCAAGTTGCATGACGAGGTGGGGCAGTACTATCCGGGAGTGGCGCTGCTCCTGAAGCAGGCCTGAAATACTTTGGGCTGCCTTGGAGCGGTCCCCGGTAATTGAACCTCCCTGCATGATTCAATCTCTGACTTCTTAGGATCTTCCCAAGGAGTCAGACCATGCCCACCCTGCGCCTCGCCATCCTGCTGGCCATCACCACCGGCCTGACCGCCTGCGGCGAATCCGCCCGCCTCCAGGTCACGGATGGCAGCGGCCCTTCGCCGCAATTGCCGGAGCCGAACAAGACCCTGATCCCCACGGTGAACATCGCCCCGGCGGTGGGCTGGCCCGACGGCAGCACGCCCAAGGCGGCCCAGGGCACGCGGGTGGCCGCGTTCGCCGATGGCCTGGACCATCCGCGCTGGCTGTATGTCCTGCCCAACGGCGACGTACTGGTGGCGGAAACCAACGCGCCGGAGAAGCCCGAGGACAGCAAGGGCATCCGCGGCTGGGTGATGAAGAAGGTCATGGCCAAGGCCGGCGCCGGGGTGCCCAGCGCCAACCGCATCACCCTGCTGCGCGATGCTGACAAGGATGGCGTGGCGGAAACCCGCACGGTATTCCTCAAGGATCTCAATTCACCCTTCGGCATGGCCCTGGTCGGCAATGACCTGTACGTTGCCGATACCGACCGCCTGCTGCGCTTCAAGTACCAGGAGGGCGCCACCTCGCTGAATGGCACCGGCGAGCCGGTCACCGAGTTGCCGGGCGGGCCGCTGAACCACCACTGGACCAAGAACGTGATCGCCAGCAAGGACGGCAGCAAGCTCTACGTCACCGTCGGCTCCAACAGCAACGTGGCCGAGAACGGCATGGACAAGGAAGAAGGACGTGCGGCGATCTGGGAAGTGGACCCGGCCACCGGCCAGCACCGGATCTTCGCTTCCGGCCTGCGCAACCCCAACGGCCTGGCCTGGGAGCCGCACAGCGGACAGCTATGGACCGCCGTGAACGAACGCGACGAGATCGGCAGTGACCTGGTACCGGACTACATCACCTCGGTGCAGGATGGAGCCTTCTATGGCTGGCCCTACAGCTATTACGGCCAGCACGTGGATGTGCGGGTAGACCCGCAGGATCCCAACCTGGTGGCCAAGGCCATCGCCCCCGACTATGCGGTCGGCCCCCATACCGCCTCGCTGGGCCTGGCCTTCGCCGAGGCCGGGGCACTGCCGCCGCCGTTCGACCAGGGTGCGTTCATCGGCCAGCATGGCTCGTGGAACCGCAAGCCGCACAGTGGCTACAAGGTTCTTTTCGTGCCGTTCAATAGCGAAGGCAAACCTGCGGGTAAACCGGTGGACCTGCTGACGGGCTTCTTGAACGAAGAGGGCAAGGCCATGGGCAGGCCCGTGGGCGTGGTCACTGACCAGAGGGGTGGAGTGCTGGTGGCGGATGATGTGGGGAATGTGGTGTGGCGGGTGAGCAGGACGAACTAACGGGCGTACGCGGACCTTGTAGGAGCGGGTTCACCCGCGATGACGTCGGTGAATTCACCACCGCATCGCGGGTGAACCCGCTCCCACAAGGTCCGCGTACGCCCTTCCTACGGGTTATGTGCCAGATGTGCAGGCGCCATCAACACCCGCTTCGCATTCAGGTAAGACTTCTGCCAGTAGTTGTTCGACAGATAATCCAGCCGCACCGTCCCACCGGTGGATGGAGCATGCACGAAGCGCCCTTCCCCGACGTAGATGCCAGCGTGGTTCACCTGGCTCGCACCGTTCGTCGCAAAGAACACCACATCCCCCGATTGCAGCGCATCACGCTGAACGTCCGGAGCACGCATGACGATCATCTCGCGGGTCGAACGTGGCAGGGAAATACCTGCCGCATCGCGGTAGACATAACCGATCAGGCCACTGCAATCGAAGCCGGAATCCGGCGTATTGCCGCCCCAGCGATAGGGCGTGCCGACCAGGCCAAGGGCGCGGAAAAGCACGTCCTCAGCGGCTGGCGAGTAGCTGATCTGGGCAGGAACATAGGCCGGCTGGACCACCGGGGCCGGGGTCGGAGCCTGGCTGGAGCAGGCACCGAGCAGTGCTGCCAGGGACAATACCGCTGAACGCGCCATCATCGTCTTCATCAGAACATCCTGTCTGAAGGAGCCCGGCGCGGGGCCGGAATAAGTGGTGAGAAATCAGATTAGACGTTTTCTGTAAACACGCACGGCGACTAGCTTTTCAGCATAGTCGCCGTGTGTCTGACACCGCTGCGAATCGCTTAGTTGCGCGAAAGTGTCGTGGTCGCTGCCGGCGGCGCCAGGGCCAGGGCGCGCTTGGCCTCGATGAAGGTCTTGCTCCAGTAGCGATCACCCAGGCTGTCGATCCGCACACCACCGCTGCGGCGGCTGCTGGAATGGATGAACTGGTTGTCGCCCAGGTAGATGCCGGCATGGCTGACGCGCCCGCGACCGTTGGTGCTGAAGAACAGCAGGTCACCGGGCTTGAGGTTGTTGCGCGAAACCAGCGGCGCATCGACGTTGATCATCTCGCGGGTCGAACGCGGCAGGGTCATGCCGGCTTCCTCGCGGAACAGGTAACCGATGAAGCCGCTGCAATCGAAGCCCGACTGCTCGGAGGTGCCACCGAAGCGGTAGCGGGTACCGATCAGCGACATGCCGCGCTCGAGGATGCTGTCGGCCAGGGCGGGCAGCTGGTAGGACTTGCTGCTGGAGAATTGTTCCAGATCCTGCTCGGTAGCCAGCTCTTCCTCGAAGACGGAAGTCTCGACGGAGGACTTGGTAGCGGACTTGGCGGAAACGGAGAAGTGATCCTGCTGTTGCGGGGCCGGGCTATGAGCCGCGCAGCCAAACAGCAGCGTCACGAGTGCGAGGGGCACGAGGGGTGCGAAGCGATTCAGCATGGGCACGACCGTGTCTTGAATTTGATGAAGTCGCGACTATGCCTTCTATCGATTCGATTTGCAAATTCAATCGAAAAAAATGTGACTTTTATGTGCGGCAGGTCAAGGACGCGGTTTACCAGCCCAACGTTTCCTTCAGGAAGGGGATGGTGAGCTTGCGTTTTTCCTGCAGGGAAGCCTGGTCCAGGCGCTCCAGCAGGTCGAACAGCGCACTCATGCTGCGAGTACCGCGGGTAAGGATGAAATGCCCGACTTCATCGGTCATGTGCAGGCCACGGCGAGACGCGCGCAGTTGCAGGGCGCGCAGTTTGTCTTCGTCGGACAGGGCGCGCATCTGGAAGATCAGGGCCATGGTCAGGCGCGACTTGAGGTCGGGTAGCTTGATCGGCAACTCCCGCGGCGAGGCGGACGCCGCCAGCAACAGGCGCCGGCCGCTGTCGCGCAGGCGATTGAAGAGATGGAACATGGCCTCTTCCCACTCCGGCTTGCCGGCGATCACATGCAGGTCGTCGAGGCACACCAGCTCGTACTGCTCCAGATGGTCCAGCAGTTCGACACCCCGATCGAGCAGTTGCGCCAGCGGCAGGTAGACGGCGGGCTCGCCCAGTTGCTCGAAACGCAGGCAGGCGGCCTGCAACAGATGAGTACGCCCGACCCCCTGCTTGCCCCACAGGTAGATCAGGCTTTCGGTCCAGCCGGCGTCGGCTTCGCAGAGTCGCTCGACGTAGCCCAATGCTGCGGCGTTGGCACCCGGATAGTAGTTGATGAAGGTGGCGTCATCGCGCAGACGCACACCCAGGGGCAACTGGATCGGTTTCATGCTGGCTGGGCGGTCGCGAGGAACCGCAAAGGGCCCTTGGTAAAAGTTTGCAAAGTCTATACCTGCGCCGTCGGTCGCACAATGAGCGAAGAAAATCAAAGGCTTGCAGAGCAGCCTAGAGATGCGGATCGATCTCCTCGCCATACATGTCCGACTTCTTATAGAAGTCATGCATATGACGCAGCAGCACCATGATCACCGCCGCTGCCGGCAGGGCCAGCAGCACCCCGGTAAAGCCGAACAGCTCGCCACCGGCAAGAATGGCGAAGATCACCGCCACCGGATGCAGGCCGATGCGGTCGCCAACCAGCAGCGGGGTCAGGACCATCCCCTCCAGCGCCTGGCCGACCATGAACACGGCCACGATACCCAGCAGCGGATAGGGATCGACACCGAACTGGAACAGCCCGGCGACCATCGCCGCGCCGATCCCGATGATGAAGCCCATGTAGGGTACGATCGCCGCCAGCCCGGCCAGCAGGCCGATCAGCAGGCCCAGCTCCAGCCCCACCAGCATCAACCCCGAGGCGTAGATCACGCCCAGGGCCAGCATCACCAGCAACTGGCCGCGAACGAAGGCGCCGAGCACCTCGTGGCATTCCCCCGCCAGCTCCACCACCTGCGGCTCGCGCTGGCGCGGCAGCAGGCTGCGCAGCCTGGCCATCATCAGGTCCCAGTCACGCAACAGGTAGAAGCCCACCACCGGGATCAGCACCAGGTTGGCCAGCCAGCCGACCAGCGCCAGGCCGGAGGCGGTGACCTGGGACAGCACCACGCCGACGATATCGGTGGTCTGGCCCATATGGGCGCTGATGGCGGCCTTGACCTTGTCGAATTTCCAGAAACCGTCGGCCAGGCCCAGCTTGACCTGGACCCAGGGCAGCGCCACGTGCTGCAGCCAGTCGAGCATCTGCGGCGCGACTTCGTACAGGCGCACCAGTTGCTTGGCCAGCATCGGAATCAGCACCAGCAGCATCGCCAGCAGGACCAGGCTGAACAAGGCGAAGACCACCGCCACCCCGGCGGTACGCGACAAGCCCATGCGTTCCAGGCGATCCACCAGTGGATCGCCCAGGTAGGCCAGGAGTATCCCGACCAGGAAGGGCGAAAGGATGCCGTGCAGAAGATAGAGAAGAATGCCTAGCACCAGCAGCGCGATAGGCCACATCCAGCGGCGCAGGTCGATCATCGCGACGGCTCCTTACCAGCGAAAACGCAGGCCGGTGAACGGGGCCGGTGCTGGTGCCGGTTGCGCACCTGGCCCGGCGGGCGTCGCAGCTGCCGGTGCAGCCACCTGGGCAGCATCGGCTGGCACTTCCTGCAGTTTCGCCAGCCCCAGCTGGGCCCGCAATTGGTCGCTGCTGCCGGTGGCCTTCCAGGTCATGACATCGCCCTGCACCTCGATGACCCGACCACCGAACGGTTCGAGCACCCGGCCCAGCTCGGCATAGCGCTCCAGGTTCATGCCCTGGACCTGGACCTGCTGCTCGCTGCTGGCCCCCGGCCTGGCCACGAAACGCGGCGCCAGGCGCTGGCTCACCGCGAGCATCACGGCATCGGCCACGGCCGCCTGGTCTGCGCCCTCGACCTTGCCCTGTTCACGCTGCTCGCCCAGCCACAGGCGCCAGGTGCCATTCCACTTGCCATCGGCTTCGCTGGCATGCACCGCCAGCAGCGCGTCGGCAGCGTAGCGCCCGGAAGCGGCCTGCAGCGGCGAAGGGTCAGTACCTTCGAGATTCTTCGGCGTGGCGACCAGTTGTTCCTCCAGGTCGCCCAGTGGCAGGCGCAGCGGCAGGCCACGGTGCTGGGCGGCACGGCGCAGCACTTCGGCATTGCTCTGGCCATCGCCGACCAGGCTGGAGCCCTCGGTGCTGTCGTTCAACCACCAGCCGAGGATCGCCGGACGGTTGCTGCCCCACAGGGCCAGCCCGGCCTTGCGCAGGGCACGCTCGGTGCTGCCGGGGTCGAAGTCCACCAGCAGGGTTTCCGGCGGACCGGCCTCGGTGCCGAACTGGCTGATGATCTGTTGCGGGTCCTTGCGCAATTCGGCAAGCCCGGGATTCTGCGGCGCCTTGGGATCGCCGGTCAGGCGCAGGACCAGGGTGTCCAGCGCCGCCTGGGTAGCCTGGGCGCGGGCATCGGCACCCTGCCCGGCCAACGGCTCGCGCACCTGGTACAGCCCGGAGACGCTTTCGGCCTGGGCCGCCACGGCGAACAGGGCAACGCAGCAACCGAACAGATATGAACGCAAAGGCATGAAGGATTCCTGTCCAGATATAGAAAGAAGCGAAGTCCAGCGTGAAGCCAAGACCCTCGCCACAGCGCAAAATTCACTGGGTGGGCGCTGTTTCACCTCCTATACCTTATACAGGCCGCGACAAGGCAACCACCCGCCCGCGGTGATTCATGTTTTTTCCTTATATTCAGGCCCTGCCCGTCGGCCTGAGGATGGCCGCTGCCGGGCAACCCTGATAAAATCGCGCGCCTTCGCAGACCACTGACGGTCGGGCAGGCGGATCCAGTTTTCCCCGCAGCCTGGCAGGTCAGGGTCGATTTCCCCGAATCCCTCCCTCCTAAAGGCCTGGATCACATGAGCAAGCAACCCTCCCTTAGCTACAAGGACGCCGGTGTAGACATCGACGCCGGCGAAGCCTTGGTCGAACGCATCAAAGGCGTGGCCAAGCGCACCGCGCGCCCGGAAGTCATGGGCGGCCTGGGCGGCTTTGGCGCCCTCTGTGAAATCCCGGCCGGCTACAAGCAACCCGTCCTGGTCTCCGGCACCGACGGCGTCGGCACCAAGCTGCGCCTGGCGCTGAACCTGAACAAGCACGACTCGATCGGCCAGGACCTGGTCGCCATGTGCGTCAACGACCTGGTGGTCTGTGGTGCCGAGCCGCTGTTCTTCCTCGACTACTACGCCACCGGCAAGCTCAACGTCGATGTGGCCGCCACCGTGGTCACCGGCATCGGCGCCGGCTGCGAACTGGCCGGCTGCTCGCTGGTCGGCGGTGAAACCGCCGAGATGCCGGGCATGTACGAAGGCGAAGACTACGACCTGGCCGGCTTCTGCGTGGGTGTTGTGGAAAAGGCCGAGATCATCGACGGTTCGAAGGTCGCCACCGGTGACGCCCTGATCGCCCTGCCATCCTCCGGCCCGCACTCCAACGGCTACTCGCTGATCCGCAAGATCATCGAAGTCTCCGGTGCCGACATCGAGCAGGTGCAACTGGACGGCAAACCGCTGACCGAACTGCTGATGGCGCCGACCCGCATCTACGTCAAGCCGCTGCTCAAGCTGATCAAGGAGACCGGCGCGGTCAAGGCCATGGCCCACATCACCGGCGGCGGCCTGCTGGACAACATCCCGCGCGTCCTGCCAAAAGGCGCCCAGGCGATCGTCGACGTGGCGAGCTGGGAGCGCCCTGCGGTCTTCAACTGGCTGCAAGAGCAAGGCAATGTCGACGAGCACGAAATGCACCGCGTGCTGAACTGCGGCGTTGGCATGGTCATCTGCGTGGCCCAGGACCAGGTCGAAACCGCCCTGAACAGCCTGCGCCAGGCCGGTGAGCAGCCTTGGGTGATCGGCCAGATCGGCGTGGCCGCCGAGGGCGCCGCCCAGGTCGAGCTGAAGAACGTCAAGGCACACTGATGCCCACCACGAAGTGCGATGTGGTGGTGTTGCTGTCGGGTTCCGGCAGCAACCTGCAAGCCCTGATCGACAGCGCCCGTGCCGGGGATTCCCCGGTCCGGATCCGCGCCGTGATTTCCAACCGCGCCGATGCCTACGGCCTGCAGCGCGCCCGTGACGCCGGCATCGACACCGCCGTGCTCGATCACAAGGCGTTCGACGGCCGCGAAGCCTTCGACCAGGCCCTGATCGAGCGGATCGATGCCTTCTCGCCGCAACTGGTAGTGCTCGCCGGCTTCATGCGCATCCTCAGCGCCGACTTCGTCCGCCACTACGCCGGGCGCCTGCTGAATATCCACCCTTCCCTGCTGCCCAAGTACAAGGGCCTGCACACCCACCAGCGCGCGCTGGAGGCGGGTGATGCCGAGCATGGCTGCAGCGTGCACTTCGTCACCGAGGAACTCGATGGCGGGCCGCTGGTCGTACAGGCAATCATCCCGGTGGCCCCGGATGACACGCCAGAGACCCTGGCGCAGAGGGTTCACAGCCAGGAACACCAGATCTACCCGCTGGCAGTGAGCTGGTTCGCCGCAGGCCGTTTGCGCCTCGGTGAAAGCGGTGCTCTACTGGATGGCCAGCCCCTGGCGGCCAGCGGCCACTTGATTCGACCCTAGGAGATTTTATGCGTCGCGCCCTGCTTCTCGCCCTCGCCGTGCTCGCACTGCCGCTTCAGGCAGCCGAGCTGAAACCCTTCTCGGCCAGCTATACCGCCGACTGGAAGCAACTGCCCATGAGCGGCACTGCCGAACGCAGCCTGGAAAAGAACGCCAACGGCACCTGGAGCCTCAACTTCAAGGCGTCGATGATGATCGCCAGCCTGACCGAGCAAAGCACCCTGTCGCTGGACAAGGACACCCTGCTGCCGCAGAGCTATCACTTCGAACGTGGCGGCCTGGGCAAGGCCAAGAAAGTCGACCTGGACTTCGACTGGTCGCAGAAGGTCATCACCGGCACCGACCGTGGCGACGCGGTGAAGCTGCCGCTCAACCGTGGCGTACTGGACAAGTCCACCTACCAGCTGGCGCTGCAGCATGACGTGGCTGCCGGCAAGAAAAGCGTGAGCTACCAGGTAGTCGATGGCGACGAGATCGACACCTACGACTTCCGCGTACTGGGCACCGAGAAGGTCACCACCCGGACCGGCCAGGTCGATGCGATCAAGGTCGAGCGCGTCCGCGATCCAAGCCAGAGCAAGCGCATCACCGAGCTGTGGTTCGCCAAGGACTGGGACTACCTGCTGGTGCAACTGCGCCAGGTCGAGACCGATGGCAAGGAATACGTGATCGTGCTGCAGGACGGCACGGTGGATGGCAAGGCGGTCAAGGGTAACTGACCGGCTGGTTGTTCGTTGTATTCGGGAACCCCGCCAAGTGCGGGGTTTTCTTTTGCCTGGGACGGCCTCATCGCCGGCAACGCCGGCTCCCACAAGGATCTGAGCTGCGCCCCGGATGTTGGACAAAAAATCCAACATCGGGGTGTTTTGCATGACCAAGTATTCAAAGCAGTTCAAGTTGTCCGCCATCGAAGCCTTCCTCAAGCGAGGCCGAGGTTTCCGTCATGTGGCGAACCAGTTCCAGATAGATCCCACCTTGCTTCGCCGTTGGGTCGTGGCCTATCAGCAACACGGCAGGTCCAGCCTTGAGCGTCGCCATCAGCGCCACAGCGCCGAATTCAAGATTACGGTGCTTCACCGCATGCTAAATGACCGTCTTTCTCAGCGCGCCGCCGCAGCGTTGTTCAACCTAGGTAACTCTAGTCAGCTGGGCAGATGGCTGCGCCAGTATTACAGTGACGGGCTCGCAAACCAGCTTTCTGTAGAAAAGAGTTCAACCCGCACCATGCCCAAGCCTTCCGCCAAGTCCTCCAAGCCTGCAGCCGTGCGTAACGAGGACCTCTCGCCCAAAGAGTTACTAGAGAAAGTTCGCATGCTTGAAGCGGAGAACGCCTACCTAAAAAAGCTCGAGGAGTTAGAGGAGGCGAAGCTCAGGCAGACCCGGGCAGTAAGGAAAAAGCCCAGCTGATTACCGCGCTGCGCCGACAGTTCAGGCTGAAATACCTGCTGATCGCTGCTGGTTTGCCTCGTAGCACTTACTACACCTACTTCGGGGACGAGGGCGCCGAGGATAAGTACGCTCCACTGAAACAGGCGATGCGGGGCATTCAGGAGCACCACAGGGGCCGGTATGGTTATCGTCGCATGACCGCTGCGCTGCGCCAGAAAGGGCACGTGATCAACGGCAAGAAAGTGCGCCGCCTCATGGGCGAGTTGGACCTCAAGTGCACGGTACGACCGAAGAAATACAAGTCGTACAGAGTGCTGATGGACGAAGCATCGCCGAACACCATGAACCGGGAGTTCGCTGCTGATCAGCCGAATCAGAAATGGGTGACAGACGTTACCGAGTTCAAGGTGGCTGGAGAAAAGCTTTATCTGTCGCCAGTTCTGGACTTGTACAACGGGGAGATCGTGGCCTATCAAACGGATACTCGGCCGCGTTACACCCTGGTGGGAACGATGCTTGAACGAGCGCTGGAGAAGCTGCCGACTGACAGTAAGCCGATGCTGCACTCAGATCAGGGATGGCATTATCGCTATCCGGATTACCGCCAGCGCTTGAAAGAAGCGGGCTTGGAACAGAGCATGTCGCGCAAGGGCAACTGCCTGGACAATGCGGCGATGGAAAGCTTTTTCGGCACGCTGAAGTCGGAGTATTTCTACCGCGAGAAATTTGAGAGCATCGAGCAATTACGCGCTGGGATTGATGATTACATCCGCTACTACAACCACGAACGTATCAAGATGAAGCTCGGCGGCCTGAGCCCTGTAGCGTACAGAGCACAAGCCGCATAGCTTTAGACAAAAGTGTCCAACATCCGGGGCGCAGCTCAATCGGCGGTGTACTCAGGTCCCTGTGGGAGCCGGCGTTGCCGGCGATGAGGCCCTCAAGAGCAAGCATGAAAGATCTTTCATGGCGCTTTTAATTTACTTAGCGAGCTAACAAATCCTATAAATGAAGCCTGCGACAGAGTGCCGCAGTTAACCGGATTTGGAGTTTGCACATGACTGTCAAAGTAACTGAGCGCGACGAATCGAAACTGTCCCACGAAGGCGTCGCCGCTGGCGTACGCATCTGGGATGTGCACCAGCAGGGCCAATTGGTCGGCATGTTCCACACTGAACACGAAGCCCACCGCTACCGCATGGAACTGGAAGTCTGGGAAACCCGCCGGACCCAGTCCTGAAACCAGCCTTTTCCACATAAAACAAACCCCGCCATGGCGGGGTTTGTCGTTTCTACCGAATCAGATCACCACATCAGGTCGTCCGGGATCACGTAGGCCGCGTACGGATCGTCGGCATCCGGCTCTTCCACCTGGGTATTGAGCAGCAGGATGCGCTTGGGATCGCGCTCCTGGATCTTCAGCGCCGCTTCACGGGGAATGATCTCGTAGCCGCCAGCGTGGGCGACGATGGCCAGCGAGCCACTGCTCAGCTTGCTGCGCATCAGGGCATTGACCGAGATGCGCTTGACCTTCTTGTCGTCGACGAAGTTGTAGTAGTCCTCGGTGGTCAGCTTGGGCAGGCGCGAGGCTTCGATCAGTTGCTTGACCTGCGCGGCACGGGCCTTCTGCTCGGCCTTTTCCTGCTGTTGGCGGTTCAGCTCCTGGTCACGCGCAACCTTCTCGGCCATCGCCTCCTTGGCCAGGCGCTGCTGGCTGTCGTCGACTTCGACCTGGCCTTTATGCTCCAGGCGTTTCTGCTTCTTTTGCTCTTTGTTGACCTGCTTGACCTGCTTCTGGTTGACCAGGCCGGCTTTGAGCAATTGGTCGCGAAGGGAAAGGCTCATCGTGTTCACTCACTTAATGCATCGCGCTCAGCCGCAGCTGGGCAGGTTCTTTTCCTGACGCTTGGCTTCGCCCCAGAGCGCATCCAAGTCTTCGAGGGTGCAATCTTCGATCGGACGCCCGCTGTCGCGCAATGCCTGCTCGATAAAACGGAAGCGTCGCTCGAACTTGGCGTTGGCGCTACGCAGGGCATTTTCCGGGTCGATCTTCAGGTGCCGGGCCAGGTTGACCGTGGCGAACAGCAGGTCGCCCACTTCATCGGCCAGGGCCACGGCATCGTTGTCGGCCATGGCTTCCAGCACTTCGTCCAGTTCCTCGCGGACCTTGTCCAGCACCGGCAGCGGGCCCGGCCAGTCGAAACCGACCTGGGCCGTGCGTTTCTGCAGCTTGGCCGCGCGGGACAGCGCCGGCAGCGCCGCCGGAACATCGTCGAGCAGGGACAGTTGTTCGGGAACGCCCTTCTCGGCCCGCTCCTGGGCCTTGATCTCTTCCCAGCGCTGCTTGACCTGGTGTTCATCCAGGCGCGGGGTGTCCAACGGCGCATACAGCTCGCCGGTGGGGAATACATGGGGATGGCGGCGGATCAGCTTGCGGGTGATGCTGTCGATCACCCCGGCGAACTCGAAGCGGCCTTCCTCCATGGCCAGCTGGCTGTAGTAGACCACCTGGAACAGCAGGTCGCCCAGTTCGCCCTGGAGGTGCTCGAAATCGCCGCGCTCGATGGCATCGGCCACCTCGTAGGCTTCCTCCAGGGTATGGGGAACGATGCTCGCGTAGGTCTGTTTCAGGTCCCACGGGCAGCCGTATTGCGGATCGCGCAGGCGGGCCATGAGGTGCAGCAGGTCGTCCAGGGTGTACATCGTGGCTTCTCGTAACAGCACAGGCCCGCCGCGAGGGCGGGCCTGTCTCGGTCAAGGGGTGCGGTTGCGCCGGGTCTCGATGATGTTCGGCAACTGCGAGATACGCCCGAGCAGGCGGCCGAGGGCATCCAGGCCGGGAATCTCGATGGTCAGCGACATCAGCGCGGTGTTGTCTTCCTTGTTCGAGCGGGTGTTGACCGCCAGCACGTTGATCCGCTCGTTGAGCAGGACCTGGGAGACGTCACGCAGCAACCCCGGACGGTCGTAGGCACGCACCATGATGTCCACCGGATAGGTCTGCACCGGCACCGGCCCCCAGCTGACCTGGATGATCCGTTCCGGCTCGCGCCCGCCCAGTTGCAATACCGAAGCGCAGTCCTGGCGGTGGATGGTCACGCCGCGGCCCTGGGTGATGTAGCCGACGATGGCATCCCCCGGCAGCGGCTGGCAGCAGCCGGCCATCTGGGTCAGCAGGTTGCCCACGCCCTGGATCTGGATGTCGCCGCGCTTGCCCGGCTTGAAGCCGGTGGCCTTGCGGGTGATGAGATCGATTTCCTCGATCCGCTCCGGTTCCACCAATTGCTGGGCGGCGTTGACCAGGTGGGCCAGGCGCAGGTCGCCGGCACCGAGGGAAGCGAACATGTCCTCGGCGGTACGCAGGTTGGCTTTTTCCGCCAGGCGCTCGAAGTCCACCTGGGGCAGGCCGAGGCGGTTCAGCTCGCGCTCCAGCAGGGTCTTGCCGGCCGCAACGTTCTGGTCACGTGCCTGCAGCTTGAACCAGTGGACGATCTTCGCCCGCGCCCGCGAGGTGGTGACATAGCCGAGGTTGGAGTTCAGCCAGTCGCGGCTCGGGTTGCCGTGCTTGCTGGTGATGATCTCCACCTGCTCGCCGGTCTGCAGGCTGTAGTTGAGCGGCACGATGCGCCCGTTGATCTTGGCGCCCCGGCAGTTGTGGCCGATCTCGGTGTGCACCCGGTAGGCGAAGTCCAGCGGCGTCGCGCCCTTGGGCAGGTCGATGGCGTGACCGTCAGGGGTGAACACGTAGACCCGGTCGGGCTCGATATCCACCCGCAACTGCTCGGCCAGGCCGCCGATATCGCCCAGCTCCTCGTGCCACTCCAGGACCTGGCGCAGCCACGAGATCTTCTCTTCGTAGTGGTTGGAGCCGGACTTGACGTCGGTGCCCTTGTAGCGCCAGTGGGCGCACACGCCCAGCTCGGCTTCCTCGTGCATGGCGTGGGTGCGGATCTGCACCTCGAGGACCTTGCCCTCGGGCCCGATCACTGCGGTGTGCAGGGAGCGGTAGCCGTTTTCCTTGGGGTTGGCGATGTAGTCGTCGAACTCCTTGGGAATGTGCCGCCACAGGGTGTGGACGATGCCGAGCGCGGTGTAGCAGTCGCGCATTTCCGGAACCAGCACCCGCACCGCGCGCACGTCGTAGATCTGGCTGAACTCCAGGCCCTTGCGCTGCATCTTGCGCCAGATGGAATAGATATGTTTCGCCCGACCGCTGATATCGGCCTTGACCCCGGTGGCCAGCAGTTCGTTCTGCAACTGGGCCATGACATCGTTGATGAAGCGTTCGCGATCGAGCCGGCGCTCGTGCAGGAGCTTGGCGATCTGCTTGTACTGGTCCGGCTCCAGGTAGCGGAAGGACAGGTCCTCCAGCTCCCACTTGATATGGCCGATACCCAGGCGATGCGCCAGCGGCGCGTAGATATCGAAGACCTCGCGGGCGACACGGTGGCGCTTCTCGTCGTCGGCGCCCTTCACCGCGCGAATGGCGCAGGTGCGTTCGGCCAGCTTGATCAGGGCCACGCGCACATCATCGACCATGGCCACGAGCATCTTGCGCAGGTTTTCCACCTGGGCCTGGGAACCCAGCACCAGGGACTGGCGCGGATTGAGACTGGCGCTGATGGCGGCCATGCGCAGCACGCCGTCGATGAGCTTGGACACCACCGGACCGAAGCGCTGGGCGACTTCGGCCAGGGTTGCCTTGCCCTCGCGCACGGCGCGATAAATGATCGCGGCGACCAGCGAGTCCTGGTCGAGCTTGAGGTCCGCGAGGATTTCGGCGATTTCAAGACCGGCCTGGAAACTCGAGGTGCCATCGGCCCAGGAGTGTTTGGCCTGGTTGCCCTGCTTCTCGATTTCCTGGGCGAATTCGCAGGCAACCTTCAGCGCTTCGCGATCCAGCGCCGCGTCGACGCTGCACACATGATCCAGCCATGCTTCGAGATTGATACTGCCGTCGGTGTTGACCGGCTGGTGCACTCTCACCTGTACCATCTTTGTTTACCTTTTCCTGCAGCGCATGCGCGATGCGCCTGAAAACTCGGGTGCCGTGCCACAGATCGATAAAGGCACGACACCGGGCGGTCAGCCTGGCTGACCCGCCTCGAATAACGCCATGGCCTCGACATGTGCTGTCTGCGGGAACATGTCGAGGATCCCGGCCCTTTTTAACCGGTAACCCTGCTTGATCAACTCAAGCGTATCGCGGGCCAGGGTCGCCGGATTGCACGACACATAGACCAAGCGCTTTCCACCCAGTGCTGCGATATTTCTGACGACTTCGTAGGCACCGTCTCGGGGTGGGTCCAAGAGTACCGCAGAAAAGCCTTCCGTCGCCCACCCGGACGCTGCCAGCGGTTGGGATAAATCCGCCTGAAAACAGCGAACATTATTCAAATTATTGCTACGGGCATTGGCAGCGGCCCGTTCGACCATTGCCTGCACCCCTTCCACGGCCACCACCTCGGCGGCCTTCTGCGCAAGCGGCAGGGCGAAGTTGCCCAGGCCGCAGAACAGGTCCAGCACGCGCTCGTCATTCTGCGGGGCGAGCCAGTCGAGGGCCTGTTCGATCATCGCCGTATTGACGCCGGCGTTGACCTGGACGAAATCGCCCGGGCGATAGGCCAGGGTCAGGTTCCAGGGCTGCAGTTCGAACCCGAGGGACTGCTCCGGTTCCACTGACCAGGGCTCGCCTTCGCCTTGCAGCCAGAGCTGCACGCCTGCTTCGGCGCAGAAGGCTTTCAGCTTGCCGAGGTCCACCTCGCCCAGCGGTGCGGTGTGGCGCACCAGCATGGCCAGGGCGGTACCGCTGAACAACTCGACGTGCCCTACCACCTGGGGCTTGCCCAGGCTCTGCAACAGCAGCGGCAGATGGCGCAGCACCGACTGCAAGGGCTGTACCAGCACCGGACAGTCGTCGATGGCGATGATGTCCTGGCTGGCTTCGGCGCGGAAACCGACGTCGAGTTTCTTCGTCTTGTGATCCCAGCGCACCGCAATCCGGGCCCGGCGGCGATAGCCGAATTCCGGCCCGCTCAAAGGCGCGGCCCATTGCTCGGGCACGACACCCGCCACCCGCTGCAACTGTTCGGCAAGCAGGCGCTGCTTGAGCTGAAGCTGATCGTCATGGGACAGGTGCTGCAGGTTGCAGCCGCCACAACGCTCGAAGTGCCGGCAGGGTGCCGCGCGGCGCTGGGCACTGGCGCCGAAGACCCGCTCCAGGCGGGCCTCGACCACCTTGCCATGGGCATTGAGCACCCGCGCCTCGACCTCTTCGCCCGCCAGCGCACCGCTGACGAACCAGGTGCGGCCGTCGAGGAAGGCGATGCCGCGGCCATCGCCAGCCAGGCGCTCGATGGTCAGGCGCTGCTTCTTGCCCGTCGGCACCTGGGGCGCACGGCTGCCGCCGGCCGGCTGGAAGCGCAGGCCGCCGTTACGTTTACCTTTGGACATCAGCGATCCGCGTCGAAAATGCCGGTCGACAGATAGCGGTCGCCACGGTCGCAGATGATCGCCACCATGGTCGCGTTCTCCACTTCGCGGGACAGGCGCAGCATGGCTGCCACTGCACCACCGGACGACACGCCGCAGAAAATGCCCTCTTCCCGGGCCAGGCGACGGGTGGTTTCCTCGGCTTCGCTCTGGGCCATGTCGACCACGCGATCGACGCGCTCGGCCTGGAAGATCGACGGCAGGTATTCCTCGGGCCAGCGACGGATGCCCGGGATGGCCGAGCCCTCCATGGGCTGCAGGCCGACGATCTGCACCTGCGGATTCTGCTCCTTGAGGTAGCGCGAGCAGCCCATGATGGTGCCGGTGGTGCCCATGGAACTGATGAAGTGGGTGATGTTGCCGCCGGTCTGGCGCCAGATTTCCGGGCCGGTGCTGACGTAGTGGGCCTCGGGGTTGTCACCGTTGCCGAACTGGTCGAGGACCAGGCCGCGACCTTGGTCACGCAGGCGCTCGGCGAGGTCACGGGCACCTTCCATACCCTCTTCCTTGCTGACCAGGATCAGCTCGGCACCATAGGCGGTCATCGCCGCCTTGCGTTCGGCGCTGGAGTTGTCGGGCATGATCAGGATCATCTTGTAGCCCTTGATCGCCGCCGCCATGGCCAGGGCGATACCGGTGTTGCCGGAGGTCGCCTCGATCAGGGTATCGCCCGGCTTGATCTGACCGCGCAGCTCGGCACGGGTGATCATCGACAGCGCCGGACGGTCCTTGACCGAACCCGCCGGGTTGTTGCCTTCGAGTTTCACCAGGAGAGTATTGCTGGTGTCGCCGGCCATGCGTTGCAGGCGGACCAGGGGGGTATTGCCGACGCAATCGGCGATGGTGGGGTACTGCAAGGTCATGGCGTTTTCGCAATCCAGACTCACGGGGCCGCCTATCATACCGGCAAACCGTCGCACTCCATATCACGCAATCTGCGAGGTTTATAGCGGATCGCTATAAGCCTGGGCGGCAGCCTGTCGCTTGCGCCGCCAGCAGGCGAATATTCAGGCGCAGGCCCCGTGTCCCGTTCTGCGCCCAAAGTCGGCCACCCTGGCGCTGCACGGCATTGCGGGCGATGCTCAGGCCCAGGCCGAAGCCACCATCGCCGGGGCGCGAGCCGTCCAGGCGGGTGAAAGCAGCGAATATCCGCTCCAGCTCCGTCTCGTCCACGCCACCGCCCTCGTCTTCCAGCCAGAGCAGCCAGTGCTCGCCCTGGCGTTGGCCGCCGAGGCGGACCAGGCCGCCCGCCGGTGAGTGACGGATGGCATTGCGCAGTATGTTTTCCAGGGCCTGGGCGAGGCTGTCGAGATGGCCCTGCACCCAGCAGTCGTCACCCACTTCGCACAGCAGTTGTGTTCGCGGCCAGCCACTTTCGAAGCAGGCATCCTCGCAGAGCATTTCCCACAGAGCGGCGATGCCGATCGGCTCGCTGGGCAGCGGCGCACGCTCGGCATCCAGCCAGGCCAGTTGCAGGGCATCCTCGACCAGGCGCTGCATGCCCCGCACCTCGCGCCGCAAACGCTCGCGCAGCCGTTGCCCATCCTGCTCGCTATCGCTGGCTACCTGCAGCCGGCTCAGTGGCGTACGCAACTCATGGGACAGGTCGCGCAACAGTTGCTGCTGCAAGGCCACGGTGCCCTGCAGGCGCTCGGCCATATCGTCGAAGGCCCGGCCCAGTTCGCCGAATTCGTCATGGCGGCTGGTGGTGGCGCTGGCCACCCGTGCCGTCAGTTGCTCGGCGCGCCAGGCATTGGCCTGGTCGCGCAGTTGATGCAGCGGGCGGATCAACATCCGGTACAGGCCGAAGCAGAACAGCAGGGTCAGCAGCCCGGGGATCAGGCCATTGGTGACCATGCGCCAGAACAGCAGGTTCCAGCGGTCGGGGACCAGCCGCTGGGGCAACTCGATGACCAGGCTGCCGAGGGACGAGTCGCCGGGAAACGGTACGCGCATCCACGGCGCGGTGCTGGAATGGCGGCTGACCGGACGATCCACGCCACGCAGGTTGGTCAAGCGCTCGACCTGGGCATCGCTCAGCGGAAGGCTGCCCAGCGGTTGCAGGTCTGGCCCGATCACGGCGATAAAACCCTGTTCACGCTCGCGCATGCCGCCCAGCCACAGATCGATACCCGCCGTGCCGCCGCTCAACAGGGCACGCTCGGCCTCGGCGGCATACCCTTCGAGCAGTTCCCGCGCATGCGGGGCCAGGTAGGCATTGCGCACTTCCATCTGCCGGCCCCAGGACAGGCTCAGGCCAATCAGCAGCAGGCAGAAGCCCACCATGAGGATCGCCAGTTTCCAGAACAGCGAATGACGATTGGGCAACTCACGCGTCCTCGCCGGCGCCAAGCATGTAGCCCTGGCCCCATACGGTGCGAAGCTGGCGCCCCTGGTAGCCGATGGCCTTGAGCTTGCGCCGGATCTGGCTGACATGCATGTCCAGGCTGCGGTCGTGGCGCGAGTAGCCGCGCTGCAGCACATGCTGGTAAAGGAAGGGCTTGCTCAGCACCTCGTCGGGGCTGCGCTGCAGGGTTTCGAGCACCCGGTACTCGCTGGGCGTCAGGCCGGCCCATCGGCCATCGTGGCACACATCGCTGGCCTTCTCGTCGAATTGCAGTTCGCCGCCCGGCGCCCTGGTTGCCGGCCACTGTCGACGTTCCAGATCGACCCGGCGCAGGATCGCTTCGATGCGCACCCTCAGTTCGGCCATGCTGAATGGCTTGGGCAGGTAGTCGTCGGCGCCGCGCTGGAAGCCGGTGATGCGGTCCGCCTCTGCCCCGAGCGCCGACATCATGATCACCGGCGTGCTGCTGCGCTCGCGCAACTGCACCAGGGCGTCGAGGCCGGTCATGCCCGGCAGCAGGATATCCATCAGCACGACGTCGAAATGCTGCTGGCGCGCCTGGTCCAGGCCGTCACGGCCGTTGCGGCACCAGGTCACGAGAAAACCACTACGCTGGAGTTGCTCGTGAAGATAGGCACCAAGCACCGGATCGTCCTCGATCGCGAGAATGTTGGGATTGCGGATGACGTCGGGATTCATTGGCGGCTGCTAGCGATTCTCAATCGCGCGATTATTTAGCAATTGCTTTCCCCAGGCAACCCGATCCGGGTACAAGGGAGGGTTCATCACGGAGCGATTAACCAGTGCAATACCTCGATACACGCGGTAGCTTTCTGTCCATACAGCGCCGCGCAGACACAGGAGACCGGGCGTGCTGAATCGATTTGGAATCAGGACCCGCGTGCTGCTGCTCGCCGTGGTGCCCGCCGGGACCATGGCCCTGGTGCTTGGCGGCTATTTCACCTGGCTGCAGCAGAACGAACTGCAGACCCAGTTGCTCCAGCGCGGACAGATGATTACCGAGAGCCTGGCGCCCCTTGCGGGCCCGGCCCTGGCACGCAAGGATCGCGCGCAACTGGAACGCATCGCCGCGCAGACCCTGGAACAGGCCGATGTCCGCGCCGTGTCCTTCCTCAGCCCCGACCGCGGCAGCCTCGCCCACGCCGGGCCGAGCATGCTCAACATGCCGCCGGCCGGTGGCGGTACGCAGATGCTCCAGCGCTCCGGCAGCGATGCCACCCGCTACCTGCTGCCGGTGTTCGGCCATCATCGGGACCTGGCCGACGATCCCGTGCCCCATGAAACCGATCGCCTGCTGGGCTGGGTCGAGATCGAGATATCCCATGGCAGCACGTTGCTGCGCGGTTACCGGGCGCTGTTCGCCAGCCTGCTGCTGATCCTGCTCGGGCTGATGGCGACCACCCTGATCGCCCTGCGCATGAGCCGGGCGATCAATGGCCCGATCGGGCAAATCAAGCACGCGGTCAGCCAGCTCAAGGACGGCAACCTTGAAGAGCGCCTGCCGAGCATGGGCAGCTATGAACTGGACGAGCTGGCCGCCGGCATCAACCGCATGGCCGAGACCCTGCACAGCGCCCACGAAGAGTTGCAGCACAGCATCGACCAGGCCACCGAGGACGTACGGCAGAACCTGGAAACCATCGAGATCCAGAACATCGAACTCGACATGGCGCGCAAGGAAGCGATCGAGGCGAGCCGGATCAAATCCGAGTTCCTCGCCAACATGAGCCACGAGATCCGCACGCCGCTCAACGGTATCCTGGGCTTTACCCATCTACTGCAGAAAAGCGAGCTGACCCCGCGCCAGCACGACTACCTCGGCACCATCGAGAAGTCCGCCGACAGCCTGCTGGGGATCATCAACGAGATCCTCGACTTTTCCAAGATCGAGGCCGGCAAGCTGGTGCTGGAGAGCATTCCGTTCAACCTTCGCGACCTGATCCAGGACACGCTGACCATCCTGGCGCCCCAGGCGCATGCCAAGCAGTTGGAGCTGGTCAGCCTGGTCTATCGGGACACGCCGCTGTCGCTGATCGGCGACCCGCTGCGCCTGAAGCAGATCCTTACCAACCTGGTCAGCAACGCGATCAAGTTCACCCGCGAGGGCACCATCGTCGCCCGCGCCATGCTCGAGGACGAGCGCGAAGACTCGGTGCAGTTGCGCATCTGCATCCAGGACACCGGGATCGGCCTCTCGGCCCAGGATGTGCGGGCCCTGTTCCAGGCGTTCAGCCAGGCCGACAACTCGCTGTCGCGCCAGGCCGGCGGTACCGGGCTGGGCCTGGTGATCTCCAAGCGCCTGATCGAGCAGATGGGTGGCGAGATCGGTGTCGACAGCACGCCGGGAGAAGGCTCGCAGTTCTGGATCAGCCTGAGCCTGCCACGGGCCCGCGACACCACCGAGGACCAGCCACTGCCAGCCCTGCACCAACGGCGCACGGCGATCACCGACAACCACGAACTGGCGCGCCAGGCGCTGGAGCACCAACTGGAAGATTGCGGCCTGGCGGTCAGCACCTTCGGCACTCCCGAGCAACTGCTTGGCGCGGTCGAGGCCGCCCATCTGGCCGGGCAGCCGTTCGAACTGGCGGTGCTTGGCGTCAACCTGCACGACATGGCTCCGGAAAGCCTCGGCCAGTTGATCCAGCGCCTGGAGCGGTTCGCCTGCCAGGCCCTGGTGCTCTGCCCGACCACCGAACAGACCCTGTATCACCCGTTCCTGCCCAATGCCCATGGCCAGTTGCACGCCAAGCCGGCGTGCACGCGCAAACTGCGCCGCGCCCTGCTCGAACTGGTCCAGCCGCGGCGCAGCCAGGGCGAGCTCAAGGCAATACCGGGCCAGCGCCTGCCAAAGGTGCTGTGTGTCGATGACAACCCGGCCAACCTGCTGCTGGTGCAGACGCTGCTGGAAGACCTGGGCGCCGAGGTACTGGCGGTAGACAGCGGCAAGGCGGCGCTCCAGGCGGTGCAGCAGGACAGTTTCGACCTGGTGCTGATGGACGTGCAGATGCCGGGCATGGACGGTCGCGAATGCACCGAGCAGATCCGCCGCTGGGAAGCCGGTCACGGCGGCCAGGCGCTGCCCATCGTCGCCCTTACCGCCCACGCCATGGCCAATGAAAAGCGCGCCCTGCTGCACAGCGGCATGGACGACTACCTGACCAAGCCGATCAGCGACCGGCAACTGGCCCAGGTGGTGCAGAAATGGACCGGGCTGACCGTCCACGTGACCCGTGACGAGCGCAGCAGCACCAGTGCTTACGGCGGCAGCGAACTGAAGGTACTGGACCCGGAGGAAGGCCTGCGCCTGGCCGCCGGCAAGCCGGACCTGGCGGCGGACATGCTGGCGATGCTGCTGGCCTCGCTGGAGTCGGACCGCCACGCCATCCGCGCCGCCCGCGATACCGGCGACCGCGCGGCGACCATCGAGCGCGTGCACCGGCTCAACGGTGCCACCCGCTACTGTGGCGTGCCGCAATTGCGTGCGGCCTGCCAGCGCAGCGAAACGCTGTTGAAGCAGGACGACCCGCAAGCCCAGCAGGCCCTCGACGACCTGGAGCGGGCCATCGACCGGCTGACGCACGTCGCACGCCAGAGTGCCTGACCCAGGGCAAGGCGTCAGGACGCCACTTGGCTACACTGGCGGTTCGACCGTTAGGGAGCATGAACGATGCGCGTCCTGTTTTTCAGCAGCCAGTCCTACGACCAGAACAGCTTCACCGCCGCCCGCGCGGTGGACGGGCTGGAGCTGCACTTTCAGCCCGCCCGCCTGAACGAGGACACCGCCGCCCTCGCCGCCGGTCATGAAGTGGTCTGCGCCTTCATCAACGATGACCTCTCGGCGCCAGTGCTGGAACGCCTGGCCGCGGCCGGCACGCGCCTGATCGCCCTGCGCTCGGCCGGCTACAACCATGTCGACCTGGCGGCGGCGCGACGCCTGGGCCTGAGCGTGACCCGGGTCCCGGCCTATTCCCCGCATGCCATTGCCGAACATGCGGTGGCGCTGATCCTCGCCCTGAACCGGCGCCTGCACCGCGCCTACAACCGCACCCGCGAAGGGGATTTCAGCCTGCACGGGCTGACCGGCTTCGACCTGCACGGCAAGACCGTGGGCGTGGTCGGCACCGGGCAGATCGGCCTGGCCTTCGCGCGGATCATGGCCGGTTTCGGCTGCCAGTTGCTGGCCCATGATCCGTATCCGAACCCGCACGTCGAGGCCCTGGGCGCGCGCTACCTGCCGCTGGACCAGCTGCTGCGCCAGGCCAATATCATCAGCCTGCATTGCCCGCTGACCCCGCAGACCCGGCACCTGATCAATATCGAAAGCCTGTCCGAACTGCAGCCCGGCGCCATGCTGATCAACACCGGGCGCGGCGCCCTGGTAGACACCCCGGCGCTGATCGAGGCACTGAAAAGCGGCCACCTGGGCTACCTGGGCCTGGACGTCTACGAGGAGGAAGCGCAGATCTTCTTCGAGGACCGCTCCGACCAGCCGCTGCAGGATGACGTGCTGGCGCGACTGCTGACCTTCCCCAACGTGATCGTCACCGCGCACCAGGCGTTCCTGACCCACGAGGCGCTGGCCGCCATTGCCGCCACCACCCTGGACAACATCGCCCGATGGATGGTCGGCACGCCGCAGAATCTGGTGGAGGGATAGGGTAGGATACGCGGCAAATTTGGAGGCCCCATGGTCGAACACGATTTCCGCTACACCCTCTTCAACCCGCAACACACCCTGATCGAATGCCGCGCGCTGGCGCCGGGCCGTTACCAGGTTACCGGCAACGGCGGCTCGATCCAGAAAGGCGACGTCCTGCTGGTCACCCTCAAGGGCAGCAAGGACCTGTCGATGCGCCTGGCCGTGGACAACGTCCGCCACCTGATCAACCCACGCGGCCAATGGGTCGCCACGGCCAATGGCCCGGCCTTCGGCGAGTTGGCCATTCACCAATGGAAAGTAGAGTGCAATAGCTGCGATGCCGAGCTCGAATTCGAGTTCGCGGTAGACGCCAAGCTGGGCAAGAAAGCCCAGCAACCGGCGGCCGTGGCGCGGATTGCCGAACTGGGCTGGGCGACCAAGGGTGACAAGCACCTGTGCCCGAAATGCCGGGAGCAGGCGCAGTGAACAAGCTGCTGATGAGCGGCGCGTTGCTGGCGGCCCTGGCGGGCTGCGCGGCCGAGCCGGTAAAGCTGCAAAAGGAACGCAGCTACGTGCTGGAGTGGATCGGCGAACGTCCGCTGATGGACTACAGCCACCTGACCCTGACCCTCGCCGATGATGGCCGGGCCTATGGCAATGCCGGCTGCAACCACTGGTTCGCCCAGTACAGCCTGCAGGGCCACCATCTCAGCTTCGGCACCATCGGCAGCACCCGCAAGCTCTGTGCACCGGCGCTGATGGAGCAGGAAAAGCGCTTCCTGGAAGCGCTGGCCAAGGTGGAGCGCTGGGATATCTCGCCGATCGAGCAGGTCAGGTTCTGGCCGGCCGAGGGCAAGCCGCTGCGGTTCTGGCCGGAAGAAGGCTGAGGGGGTTCTCCCGGGCCTAATCGCCGGCAACGCCGGCTCCCACAAGGTCTGCGATGTACGCGGACATTGTGGGAGCCGGCGTTGCCGGCGATGAGGCCCGGGAGAACAATCCGACTTCAGGCGCCCTTGAGCGCCTTGATCTTCTCTACCAGCCCCGCCTTCGTCTGCTCGCCCATCAACTGCTCACGCACCTTGCCCTTGTCGTCGATGATGTAGGTCACCGGCAATCCTTCGCTGCGCGGCAGGTCGTAGCGCTCGGCCGGGTCCTGGGCCAGTACGGTGAAACCGATGCCCATGGTGTCCACGGATTTCTTCAGTTCCTCGCCCTGCAACCCGTCGAAGTTCACCCCGACCACGGTCACACCCTGGCCCTGCCATTCCTGGGCGAACTGGTTCAGTTCGGGAATCTCCACCCGGCACGGGCCGCACCATTCGGCCCAGTAGTTGAGCACCACCCAGCGCCCGTCGAGTTGCTCGGCTTTCACCGTGTTGCCGTTCTGGTCCAGGCCGTAGTCCGCACCGCAACCACCGAGCATCAGGCTCATGCTGATGGCCAGGGCTGCTGCCAAACGCCTTGTCATGGGTCAATCCTTCTTCAAGATTCAGGCAAAATGCCGGTTTGCTGCGGTTAGAATACCCGCCACTCACAGCCGGATGCGACCCTGACATGACCGACCTGACGCTTTACCACAACCCGCGCTGCTCCAAGTCCCGCGGTGCCCTGGAACTGCTCGAAGCACGGGGCCTCGCGCCCACCGTCGTGCGCTACCTGGAAACCCCGCCGGATGCGGCAACCCTCAAGGCCCTGCTCGGCAAGCTGGGCATCGGCGCGCGCCAGCTGCTGCGCAGCGGTGAAGACGAGTACAGCAGCCTCGGCCTGGCCAACCCGGCCCTGACCGATGCACAACTGATCGCCGCCATGGTCGAGCATCCCAAGCTGATCGAACGGCCGATCCTGGTGGCTGGCGACAAGGCGGTGATCGGTCGTCCGCCGGAAAAAGTGCTGGAGATCCTGTCGTGAGCCAGCCCTACATCCTGATCCTCTATTACAGCCGCCACGGCTCCACCAGCGAAATGGCCCGGCAGATCGCCCGCGGTGTGGAACTGGCCGGCCTGGAGGCCCGGTTGCGCACGGTGCCGGCGATCTCCACCGAATGCGAAGCGGTAGCGCCGTCGATCCCGGAGACCGGCGCGCTCTACGCCACCCTCGACGATCTGCGCAATTGCGCTGGCCTGGCCCTGGGCAGCCCGACCCGCTTCGGCAACATGGCCGCGCCGCTCAAGTACTTCATCGACGGCACCAGCAGCCTGTGGCTGAGCGGTGGCCTGGTGGGCAAGCCGGCGGCGGTGTTCACCTCCACCGCCAGCCTGCACGGTGGCCAGGAATCGACCCTGCTGTCGATGCTGCTGCCGCTGATGCACCACGGCATGCTGATCATGGGCCTGCCCTACAGCGAGTCGGCGCTGATCGAGACCCGAGGCGGCGGCACGCCCTATGGCGCCAGCCACCATGCCGGCGCCGATGGCAAGCGCGACCTGGATGCCGACGAAATCGCCCTGTGCCGTGCACTCGGCCAGCGCCTGGCGAGCACCGCGAAACGGCTGGAGAACGGGCGTGGCTAAAAAGCCGAAGATCCTGCCGCCGCTGCAATGGCTGGAGCCGCGGGTACGCCTGACCCGCGCCCTGAGCCTGGCGGCCTTCGCCAGCCTGGTGCTGTTGCTGGTGGTCAATACGCTGTTCTTCACCGACCTGCACGGTGCACGCAGCTGGGTGATCCTGGGCGTGCAACTGCTGCCGTTGGCGCTGGTGGCGCCGGGAATGATCGGCGGCAGCGCGCGGGCCCATGCGTGGATGTGCTTCGTGCTCAACCTGTACTTCATCACCGGGGTGGAAGCGGCCTTCGACCCGGCGCGGGCGCTGTTCGGCTGGCTGGAAGTGGTGATCAGCCTGACGTTGTTCGTCAGTGCGCTGCTGTATATCCGCTGGCGGTTTCAGCTGGATCGCAGGATGGCAGGGGAAGGATCGGTCTGATTTGAGGGCCCTATCGCTGGCAAGCCAGCTCCCACAGGTCCGGTGAACACAGTACCTGTGGGAGCTGGCTTGCCAGCGATGAGGCCGTCAATGGTTGACGGTATGCGCCAGCATCACCGACAACTGGCACAGCGGCCTGCCACTCTCGGCATGCCACTGATTGAAAGCGGCCTGCACCTGCGCCAGGTCCTTCAAGCTGGTCGGCTTCTTGTCGATCACCTCCTGGGCAATCAACGCCGCCGACATGTCGTCGGTCGGGATAAACGTATCCTTGCCCATCATCCGCAGGAACCGCGGTGCCGACAGCCCGCCCAACTGGTTGCCATGCCGGGCCAGGTACTTCCACAACCCGGTGATATCGGTCACTGGCCAGTCGGCGATCAGCGCCGCGAAGCTGCCCTTCTCCTTCTGCACATCCAGCACCATCTGCGCATTGCGCGGCACGCTCTTGAGCTTGCCCAGATGGCGGATCAGGCGGGTGTCCTGCATCATCCGCTCCAGGTGCTCGGCGCCCATCAGCACCACTTTCTCCGGGTCGAAGCCGAAGAACACCTGCTCGAACGCCGGCCATTTGGCGTCCACCAGGCTGTGCTTGAGCCCGGCGCGGAATACGCGCAGGGCCAGGGTCGAGAGGTAGCGGTCGTCACTGATCGCGCGCAGTTGCGCCGAAGTCTTCGGTTGCGGCAGGTACGCTTCCAGCGCGGCGGCGGAGCCGAAGCGGTTCAGGCAATACTCATGCAGCCATTGGTAGTCGCGCATGGGTCAGATATTCAGCACGTCGAGGAAACGCGGGGCCGCGGTCTCGTCGATGCGCAGGCTGGTGAAGTCGAACAGGTTGCGGTCGGCCAGTTGCGACGGCACCACGTTCTGCAGGCTGCGGAAGATGCTGTCGGTCCGCCCGGGTGACTTGCGTTCCCACTCCACCAGCATCTCCTTGACCACCTGGCGCTGCAGGTTTTCCTGGGAGCCGCAGAGGTTGCACGGGATGATCGGGAATTCCTTCATGTCCGAGTAGGCCTGGATGTCCTTCTCCGAGCAGTAGGCCAGCGGGCGGATCACCACGTTGCGGCCGTCGTCGGCCCGCAGCTTGGGCGGCATGGCCTTCATGGTGCCGTTGAAGAACATGTTGAGGAAAAAGGTTTCGACGATATCGTCGCGGTGGTGACCGAGGGCCATCTTGGTCGCGCCGATCTCGTCGGCGAAGGTGTACAGGGTGCCGCGGCGCAGGCGCGAGCACAGCGAGCAGGTGGTCTTGCCTTCCGGGACCAGCTCCTTGACCACCGAGTAGGTGTCCTTTTCGACGATGTGGTACTCGATGCCCAGGGTCTTCAGGTAGGCCGGCAGCACTTCCTCGGGGAAGCCGGGCTGCTTCTGGTCCATGTTCACCGCCACGATCTCGAACTTGATCGGCGCCACTTTCTGCAGGTGCAGCAGAACGTCGAGCATGGTGTAGCTGTCCTTGCCGCCGGACAGGCAGACCATGACCTTGTCGCCATCCTCGATCATGTTGTAGTCGGTGATGGCTTCGCCGGCGAGACGGCGCAGGCGTTTCTGCAGCTTGTTCTGATTGACCGAAAGGGTGCCCATGGCGCTTGAATCCGCGAGGTGTGACAAAAGGCGCGTATTTTACGCACAAACCGCCGCGCGACACAGACCCATCCGATAAAGACTGCAAGGAAATCAAGCACGGCGCTTAGAGCGCGATTTGCTCTAAAAAAGCGGATTTGTGCGACGAACGCCTTCCTATACTGCGACATAAGACCGCAACGATAGCGGCCTGTCCTGTCCGGCCCGTGCCTTGCGGGCTAGCAAGCGCTCCACTGGGGGGCGATTGGAAACGGCGTAGGAGTGATTGGCATGATCCATCACGTTGTTGGGCTGTTCACCCATCCTGACCAGGAATGGCGGGAAATCCGTGGCGAAGAAGAAACCATCAGCCACATGTACCTCACCCACACCCTGATACTGGCAGCCATCCCTGCGGTATCGGCGTTCATCGGCACCACCCAGGTCGGCTGGGTCATCGGCGAGCGCGCACCGGTCATGCTGACCATGGACAGCGCCCTGTGGATGACCCTGATGTCGTACGTCGCCATGCTTGCCGGCGTCGCGGTCATGGGCGCGTTCATCCACTGGATGGCACGCACCTACGATGCCAACCCGAGCCTGGCGCAATGCATCGCGTTCGCCACCTACACCGCGACCCCGCTGTTCATCGGCGGCCTGGCGGCGCTCTATCCGCACCTGTGGCTGGGGATGATCGTCGGCACGGCGGCCATCTGCTACACGGTGTACCTGCTGTATGTCGGGTTGCCGACCTTCATGAACATTCCGTCAGACGAAGGCTTCCTGTTCTCCAGTTCGGTGCTGGCGGTGGGGCTGGTGGTGCTGGTCGCCATCATGGCCTTTACCGTGATCACCTGGGGACTGGGCGTGGGACCGGTCTACACCAATTAGAAAGATGCCAGCATAGGGGCAACACCACGGGCCGCCTTCGGGCGGCCCGATTTCATGTGCAGACGGGCGGTCTCGGCAGCGCTTCGGCGGTTGCGGCATAATCGGCCGCCTCAGGAGTACCGTCACGCATGCCAGAGCTGCTCAAAACCCGCGTCGAAGACTGCTACAAGCAAGCAGAAGCCTTTTTCAAACGTCCCTTCCAGCGCCCCGAGGTCAGCTTCAAGCTGCGCGGGCAGAAAGCCGGTGTCGCCCACCTGCACGAGAACCTGCTGCGCTTCAACCTGCAGCTGTACCGCGAGAATGCCGAGGACTTTTTGCGCCAGACCGTGGCCCACGAGGTCGCGCACCTGGTTGCCCATCAATTGTTCGGTGACCGTATCCAGCCCCATGGCGAAGAATGGCAGTTGATCATGCGCGGCGTGTATGAACTGCCGCCGAATCGTTGCCACAACTATGAAGTGCAGCGGCGCACGGTGACCCGGTATATCTACCGGTGTCCGTGTGCCGGGAGTGATTTCCCGTTTTCGGCGCAGCGCCATGGGTTGGTGCGCAAGGGACGGCGGTATCTGTGTCGGCGGTGCCGGCAGACGCTCGTGTTCACCGGGGAAGTGAGGGTGGAATGAGATCCCCTGTGGGAGCGGGTTCACCCGCGATTACGGCGGTGAATCCACCACCGCAATCGCGGGTGAACCCGCTCCCACAGGGTCCGCAGTGTTCCTTCAGGCAGACATGAAAAAGCCCATCCGAAGATGGGCTTTTTGCATCACACGATTCGCTTAGCGAACGGCAGGACCTTCAGCTACGCCCAAGTCGTCGACCGGACGGCTTTCAACCAGCGGCGAACCACCGGAATCCAGTTCCTTGTGCAGCTTGTCTTCGTCCAGTTCCTTGACCCACTTGGCCACGACCACGGTCGCCACGGCGTTGCCGATCAGGTTAGTCAGGGCACGGGCTTCGGACATGAAGCGGTCGATACCGAGGATCAGGGCCAGGCCGGCAACCGGCAGGTGACCTACGGCCGACAGGGTTGCCGCCAGGACGATGAAGCCCGAACCGGTAACGCCCGCAGCACCTTTGGAGGCAACCAGCAGCACCAGCAGCAGGGTGATCTGGTGGGTGATGTCCATGGTGGTGTCGGTGGCCTGGGCGATGAACACCGCGGCCATGGTCAGGTAGATCGAGGTACCGTCGAGGTTGAACGAGTAGCCGGTCGGGATCACCAGGCCAACCACGGATTTCTTCGCACCCAGGCGCTCCATCTTGGTCAGCATGCGTGGCAGGGCGGATTCCGAGGAGGAAGTACCCAGCACGATCATCAGCTCTTCACGGATGTAGCGGATCAGCTTGAGCACGCTGAAGCCGTGGGCACGCGCGATACCGCCGAGGATGACCAGGATGAACAGCACGCAGGTGATGTAGAAGCAGGCCATCAGGTAGCCCAGCTGCACCAGCGAACCCACGCCGTACTGGCCGATGGTGAAGGCCATGGCACCGAACGCACCGATCGGGGCCAGCTTCATGATCATGTTGATGATGTTGAACATGACATGGGCGAAACGGTCGATCATTTCCAGCAGCGGCTTGCCGTAGGAACCCAGGCGATGCAGGGCGAAGCCGAAGATCACCGAGAACATCAGCACCTGCAGGATGTCGCCGTTGGCGAAGGCACCGACCACGGTGGCCGGGATGATGTTGAGCAGGAAGCCGACGGTGGTCTGCTGCGCACCGGCGGCGGCGTAGGCGGCCACGCTGCTGGCGTTCAGGGTGGACACGTCGATGTGCATGCCGGCGCCCGGCTTGACCACGTTGACCACGACCAGGCCGATGATCAGGGCGATGGTGGAAACGATCTCGAAGTACAGCAGCGCGTAGCCGCCGGTCTTGCCCACCGACTTCATGCTCTGCATGCCGGCGATACCGCTCACCACAGTGCAGAAGATGATGGGGGCGATGACCATCTTGATCAGTTTGACGAAGCCGTCACCCAGGGGTTTCAGGGCAACGCCGGCTTCAGGGTAGTAATGGCCGAGGAGGATACCGATGGTGATCGCTACCAACACCTGGATATAAAGCGATTTGTACAGTGGCTGACGGGCTGTCGTCATGGCTATGTTCCTCAAGGGCACCGGCCGGTCCTTCCCAGGACGCGGGGTACCTGAATCGCGAACCCTCCTGCATTGGAGGGATTTGTTGTGTCGAGCTGCGTGGCAGAACTCTGCGAGCTTCATAGCAAGCCCGATGCCAATTTGCGCTTTTGCGGTGCAGCCCCTGCATTTACGGGACTTTCTCGCACAAACAGGTGGCACGCGATGGGGCCTGAGTTGGCGGATTTCCGCCCGGGGCGGAATTTCGCCAGGCCAGGTTGGCGGATATCCGCCCGCCGTCAGTCGGAAGTGAAGCGGATACGGAAGGCGGCGCCGCCGAGGGAGGAGTCCCCGAGGGTCAGGCGCGCGTCGTAGCTATCGATGATGTCTTTGGCCACAGCCAGCCCGATGCCCTGCCCCGGGTACTGGCGGTCGAGCCGTTCGCCACGCTGGAGGATGCGCTCGCGCTGGTCCGGCGGTACGCCGGGGCCATCGTCCTCGATGCTCAGTTCCAGCGCGCCATCGACCTCGCGCAGGCCGATGCGCACCTGGCCCAGGCACAGGCGCCAGGCGTTCTCCAGCAGGTTGCCGAGCAATTCCATCAAGGCGCCCTGCTCCATCGGCACCCGTGCATCGTCGGGCATGTCGTAACCGACCGCGACCTGCTTGTCGCGGTAGACCTTGGCCAGCGTCCCGCACAGGCTGTCGAGCATCGGTCGCAGGTGCACCTGGTGGCGCACCAGGCCGCTCTTGCGCAGGCTGGCGCGCTGCAATTGGTAGTCGATCTGCTGGCTCATGCGCTCGATCTGCCCTTGCAGGACCCGCGCCTGCTCGCGGTCCGCCGGACGCTGGGCCATGCCCTCGCTGACGCCCTGCAATACCGCCAACGGCGTTTTCAGGCTATGGGCCAGGTCGCCGAGCGAGTCGCGATAGCGCCCGCGCTGCTCGCGCTCGCTGCGCAGCAGGCGGTTGAGGGAACGGGTCAGGCGCAGCAGCTCACGTGGATGCTCGCTGCTGAGCCCTTCACGGGCGCCGGATTCGATCTCGTCCAGCTCCACGGTCATTCGCCGCAGCGAGCGCAGGCCCCAGGTCAATCCGGCCCAGAGCAGCAGCATCAGCACCAGCAGGGCGGCACCAAAGCCGAGATAGAGCTTTTCCCGCAGGCCATCCAGGGTTTGCCGGTATTCACGCACCGGCTGCAGGGCAACGATGCTGAACGCGGCGCTCTTGCCGCCGAGCAGCTTGACCTCGACGTCGTAGACGAAGAATTCCTCGCCGTCGTCCTGGCGGATTCGCGCGAATTCGTTGCCACGCCCGTCATAGCGCGGCTGATAGTTGATGTTTTCGTTGGCGGTGGCCCGCGAGCGCCAGACCAGCCGCCCGTCGCGGTCATAGATGTAGCCGAGCAGGCGGCTGTCGGGAAGGTTGAAGCGTTCGTCCGGCAGCAGTACCGGCATCCTCAGGCGATTGTTTTCCACCCGGGCGGCGGAAATCAGCGTGGTCACATCCGAAGCCAGGCGCTGCTCGATGGACTCCTGCAAGGCCAGGCTGAAGGTTTTCTGCAACGCCGGCAGCAGCGCCAGCATGAACAGCAGCGCCAGCACCGCCGCCGCCAGCATCAGCCGCACCCGCAGGGAACGGATCACCGGCAGCGCTCGGTGAACAGGTAGCCCAGGCCCCGCACGGTATCGATCGGCTTGAAGCCGCAATCGCCTTCGAGCTTGCGCCGCAAACGACCGACCAGCACTTCGATGACGTTGGGGTCGCGTTCCTCGTCGTTGGGGTAGAGCTGTTCCATCAGCCGCTCCTTGGCGACCACCTGCTGGTGATGGCGCATCAGGTATTCAAGGATGCGGTATTCGTAGGCGGTCAGCGCCAGCGGCTGCTCGTCCAGCACCGCCTGCTTGCGGTTGAGGTCCAGGCGCAGCGGGCCGGCGACGATGGTGGCCTGGGTGAAGCCGCTGGAGCGGCGCAACAAGGCATTGAGGCGGGCCTCCAGCTCTTCGAACTGGAACGGCTTGACCAGGTAGTCGTCGGCCCCGGCAGCCAATCCCTCGACCTTGTCCTGCCAGTTGCCGCGGGCGGTCAGGATCAGGATCGGGAAGGTCTTGTCGAGGGCGCGCAGGCGGCCGATCAGCTCCAGTCCGCTCATCCCCGGCAGGCCGAGGTCGACGATGGCCAGGTCATGGTTGAACTCCCCGGCCTGGTACAACGCCTCTTCGGCGTCGGCCACGGCTTCGACCACATGGCCGCTCTCGGTCAAGCGGGTCTGGAGGTGGTGGCGCAGCAGCGCTTCGTCCTCGACCACCAGCAATTTCATCGGTTTCTCCCTTGGCAATGCGTTACGCAGCATAACAGCGAACCGGCCCCGCTCGATGGGGCCGGCTCAGGCAACATGGGCTCAGAACCTGTAGTTGGCCGAGAGGTAGGTCTGCGCACTGCTGGTCAGGCGCAGTGCCCCTTGCTTGCTCTCGCCGCGCTCGCCCAGGTCGGTACTGGCGTTGCTGCGCAGGTAACGGTAGCCCAGCTCCACCGAGGCGTTATCGCTGACCTGCTGGAGCACGCCGCCCTGCAGGCCGACTGCATAACCGATATCACTGTCGCGGCTGGCGCCCGGAGAGTCCTGGGTCAGCTTGGTCAGGCCGGCGCTGGCACCGCCGAACAGCTTGGTGCTGCTACCCAGCGGATAGAACAGATCGTAGCTGCCGAGCAGATTCTCCTGACGCAATTTAAGGCCGTTGTGGGTGCCTGAAACGTTGTCGTAGGTGGCGTAGTAGCGACCGTCGTCGTTGATCCGGCCGAGGCGCACGCCCCAGGTATCGTCCTTGCCGATGATGCCATCGGTATTCTGGTTGCCGAGGTTCTGCTCCAGGCCGCTGGACTTGCGGACCTTGTCGCTGGTCTGGCCATAGGTGAGGCCGGCGAAGGTATCGTCGGCCTGGACGCTCATGCTCGCGCCGAGGACGGTCAGTGCGGCCAGCAGGGTATTGAGGCTTTTCATGATGATGTTCTCCAGGGTGGTGCGCGGTTGAGGTGTGGAGGCTAGAGTAGGAACCCGGCCCTGAACCGCGGCTGAACCCCGCCTGAACCGGGGCTGAACGTCATCGATGTTTCGCTTATCCATGATTCAGAGAACAGGAGTACCGATCATGCGTTTATTGCTTGCTGCCGCCCTGCTGGGCGCCGCCGGGCTGGCCCAGGCTGCCGTGCAGACCCGCGAGATTCCTTATCAGGACGCCGACGGCAAGCGCCTGGTCGGCTATTACGCCTACGACGATGCGGTGAAGGGCCCGGTGCCGGGCGTGGTGGTGGTGCACGAATGGTGGGGGCTGAACGACTACGCCAAGCGCCGCGCCCGCGACCTCGCCGCCCTGGGCTACAGCGCACTGGCCATCGATATGTATGGCGACGGCAAGAACACCGAGCACCCGGCGGATGCCATGGGCTTCATGCAGGCGGCGCTCAAGGACCCGGCGGCGGCAGCCAGGCGTTTCGATGCAGGCGTCGAACTGCTCAAGCTGCAACCGCAGACCGACAAGGCGCGGATCGCCGCCATCGGCTATTGCTTCGGTGGCAAGGTGGTGCTGGACGCAGCACGGCGCGGGGAATCGCTGGCCGGCGTGGCGAGTTTCCACGGCGCGCTGGTGACCAGCACGCCAGCGACGCCCGGTAGCGTGAAGACCAGGATCCTGGTGGAACATGGCGCGGCGGACAGCATGGTCACCCCGGAGCAGGTGCTGGACTTCAAGAAGGAAATGGACGCCGCCGGCGCGACCTATGAGTTCGTCAGCATCCAGGGGGCCAAGCACGGGTTTACCAATCCGGATGCCGATCGCTTGAGCCATGGCGAACATGGCGGGCCGGACATTGGCTACAACAAGGCGGCGGACGAAAGTTCGTGGGCGGATCTGCAGGCGTTCTTCAAGAAGATCTTCTGATCACAGCGGCAAGCTTCAAGCAACAAGTGGCAAGAAGAGCAACCGGCATCACCGCCGCTTTCTCTTGCAGCTTGAAGCTTGCGGCTTGCAGCTTCGGCTCTAGAATACCCGCCATGAACCGACTCCCCGCCTGCTGCTCCCCCCTCCAGCACCACTGGCCCCTGGCCCGCCCGGTCCCCGGCGCGCAACTGGTCAGTTGCACCTTCGACCCGGCCGCCCTGCGCGCCGACGACTTCCAGCGCGCCGCGATCGAACAGACGCCCGCCCTGCAGCGCTCGGTCGCCAAGCGCCAGGCCGAGTACCTGGCCGGCCGGGCCTGCGCCCGCGCCGCCCTGCAGCATCTGGATGGGCGTCTCTACGTGCCGCCCACCGGCGACGACCGCGCGCCGATCTGGCCCGCCGATATCACCGGCTCCATTACCCATGGCAAGGGTTGGGCCGCCGCCGTGGTCGCCCACAAGAAGGACTGCCAGGGCCTCGGCCTCGACCAGGAGACCCTGCTCGACAACGAGCGCGCCGCACGGCTGGCGAAGGAAATCCTCACCGAAGCCGAACTCCAGCGTCTCGACCCGGCCCGCCAGAGCCTGGGCGTGACCCTGACCTTCTCGCTCAAGGAAAGCCTGTTCAAGGCCCTTTATCCGCTGGTGCTCAAGCGCTTCTACTTCGAACACGCCGAAGTGCTGGAATGGTCCGACGACGGCTCCGCCCGCCTGCGCCTGCTCACCGACCTGTCCGAGCACTGGCACCACGGCCGCGAAGTGCATGGCCAGTTCTGCCGCATGGGCGACCAGGTACTCAGCCTGATCGCGGTCTGATCTTCATTCTCCGCCCGGCCCCGGCTGCTCTCGCGGCCAGCTCAGGCTGAAACAGGCGCCGCCAAGCCGCTGGCTCTGGCCCACCAGGGCCCGACCGTTGTGCCAGTAGATGATTCGCCGGACGATCGACAGGCCCAGGCCATGCCCGCCGGATGAACGGGTACGGCTGTCGTCGAGCCGGGTGAAGGGGGTGAAAATCCGGTCCCAGGCACTTTCCGGCACGCCCGGGCCGTCGTCCTCGACATCGATGCGGCAGCGCTGCAGGCCCAGTTGATAACTGAGGACGACCTGCGCCTCGGCGTGGCGCATGGCATTGCTCACCAGGTTCTGCAGGGCCCGGTGCAGGTAGCGCGGTTCGGCCTCCACCCAGGCGCCCTCGCCGCTGTCCTGTGAGGCACCGCGCAGCACCCGCACCTCACGCCGCAACGGGGCCAGCTCGGCGATGACCTGATCGAGCAACGCATCGAGGTCGACCCGTTGGAAATGCAGGGCTGGCGCCCCCTGCTCGAGGCGGGCGTACATGAGCATCTCGTCCACCAGCTTGTCGAGGTCCTGGATATCGCTGTCCATCCCGGCCAGGTGCTTGTCGCGGGCCTGCTCGGTACTGGCACTGGCGATCATTTCCAGGCCGAAGCGCAGCCGCGCCACGGGGGTGCGCAGCTCATGGGAAACGGCACGCACCAGCTCGCGCTGGATGGTCAGTGAGCGTTGCAGGTGTTCGGCCATGCCATTGAAAGCCTCGGCCAGGCGCCCCACCGAATCGGCACCCTCGACGACCACCCGGGTGTCCAGGCTGCCCTGGGCGATCTGGGTGGCGGCCACTTCGACCTGCGACAGGCGCCGTTCCAGTTGGCGCACCAGCAGGTAGACCACCAGGCCGATCAGGCTCAACCCGAGCACGGCGATCAGCACCAGCAGTTGCGGCGGATAAGGGTTCATCTGGTACAGCGGGCCGATCTCCAGGACCCAGGGTGTACCGGCGATCCCGGCGAAGACGCGGATCGAATCGCCATCCTTGCCCAGGGCCATCACCGTATCGCCCTCCTCGACCCGGCGACGCTGGTCGTCATCCATATCCGCGTTGCCTTGCGCCAGCAGGCGCAGGTCGAACCCGAAGCCCTTGCTCTCTTTCAGCTCCGCCAGACGCCGGGCCTGCTCGGCCACCGGGTAGCGCACCAGTTCGTCCACCAGCAGGTAGATGGTGGCCCGGGCCAGTTGCTCGCTGATCTGCTGCACTTCGCCGGTCAGCACCAGGTCACGGCCCTTGAGCTGGCTGACCACCCGGGCCTGGTGCGGACCAAGATGCTCCACCAGCACCTGGCCGCGTTGCAGGCGGGTGCGCTGGCTACCATCGAGATGGGCATCGGCGCTGGTCTGCACGGCCAACGGAATCCCCAGCAGGCGCTCCCACAGGGCCAGGGCACGGGTACGCTCGACGCCGTTCATCCGTGCCAGGTTGTCGGCCATCAGGGTGAAGGTGCCGTGGGCCAGGCGCTCGCGGTACTGTCCGGCGCGCACTTCGTTGAGCAGGTGCAGGCTGAGGGTACCGAGGACCGCCACCAGCACCAGCACGGCGAGCATTCCGCCGTAGATGCGCAGGAAGATCGAGTTCATGGGTTGCGATCCAGCGTCTCGGCGGCCTCGCGCACGAACAGGTAGCCCTTGCTGCGGATGGTCTTGATCATCCGTGGATGGATCGGGTCGTCGCCGATCTTCGGACGGATGCGCGAGATACGGACGTCGATGGAACGGTCCTGGCCGTCGTAGCCGACGCCGCGCAGGGAAGTGAAGATCTCTTCCCGGGAAAGAATGCGCCCGGCGTTGCTGATCAGCAGCCAGAGCAGGTCGAATTCGGCGCCGGTCAGCTCGATGACGGCATCCCCCAGCCAGGCTTCGCGCAAGGTGTTATCGACCCGCAGCGGGCCGAACTGCACGCTGCGCAACTGTTCTTCGACCGCAGGCGGCTCGGCCCGGCGCAACAGGGCGTTGATCCGCGCCAGCAGCAGGCGCGGGCGCACCGGCTTGCACACATAGTCGTCGGCGCCAAGGTCGAGGCCCTGGACCTGGTCGAGGTCATCGCTGCGTGCGGTGAGCATGAGGATCGGCCCCGGATAGCGCTGGCGCACCTTGCGGCAGATGCTCAGGCCGTCTTCGCCGGGAAGCATCAGGTCGAGGATCACCAGGTCCGGCTGCTGGTTGATGATGCGCGCGGCGGCCTTGGCCCCGTCGCCCTCGACCTCGACGCTGAAACCGTTGGCCTGAAGGTATTCGCGGGTCAGCTCGGCAAGACGCTGGTCATCCTCGACGATCAATACCTGACAGCTTCGCTGCTCCACGGCCCCACTCCTGCGTTTCGTTGTTATTGGAATCCTGTCGCCAAAAGGCAACATCGGCAGCGGATACTACGTGGCACCCCGGGCACTGCCAACCGCTTGCCATGGGCACGCAATTTGCCTGCCAGCGATCGCTGTGGAGGGGGCTTTTTGTGATAGGGTTCGCGCCCGCAAAAAATCCTCTGTCGCCTTTTCCTACATGAAAAAAGGATGACAGGCGGTCTTCTCCCGATAGGACGCGGCCTACAGCGTTTTGTCCAGTTTCACTCACAAACTACACACAAGTTATCCACAGATCGTCGCCTTGCAATAGGGTCGATACCGCATTATCTTGTATCTCACTCACAGCAAAACACTACATCTTGGGTTTTCATCAAAATCCCAAGCACAAGTCAAGCATCGAACTCAAGCCTTTCAGTGGCTGTTTTTTTTGCTTGAACTTTAGGTGATTTCAGCAGCCAAACCGCTCCTGCGGAGGCGACCGTTGCAAGCCCTCAGAGGGCGTTGTTCCGGGTATGGATGGCGCCGGCCAGTGCCGCACATCCGCACAGCAACAGATTTTGGGTCGGCGACCCAAGACTTTTGACTTCGGCCAGGGAGCGGCATGCGAATGCCCCTTTTTCCTGATCCGTCCCGAAGTCGGGTGCACGCCCTGTCGCGGCGCGAGTGCTTTCGAGCCACGCCTGCGGCAGATGCCTGTCGGACCTTTGGATGGAACGGTGGGTGCCTATCCGGCGCCTGAATAAACATAGAGAACGTGGAGACACCCATGCACACCGACACAACTCGCGAGAACCCGCAGGCCAAGGCGCCGCAGGCCGCCGATTCGACCCAGGATCTGGCAGCGACCGCCCCCGGCCAACTGCGCGTGATCAAGCGCAACGGCACTGTCGTTCCCTACACCGACGACAAGATCACCGTTGCCATCACCAAAGCGTTCCTCGCAGTTGAAGGCGGCACCGCTGCCGCCTCGTCGCGCATCCACGACACCGTCGCGCGCCTGACCGAGCAGGTCACCGCCACCTTCAAGCGCCGCATGCCGTCCGGCGGCACCATCCACATCGAAGAAATCCAGGACCAGGTTGAACTGGCCCTGATGCGTGCCGGCGAGCAGAAAGTCGCCCGCGACTACGTGATCTACCGCGAACAGCGTGCCCGCGAGCGCGCCAACCGTGGCAGCAGCGACGCCGTGGTGCAGCCGCACCCGAGCATCCGCATCACCCTGGCCGACGGCAGTCTCGCGCCACTGGACATGAACCGCCTGAACACCATCATTTCCGAAGCCTGCGAAGGCCTGGCCGAAGTCGATGGCGACCTGATCCAGCGCGAAACCCTGAAGAACCTCTACGACGGCGTGGCCATCAAGGACGTCAACACCGCCCTGGTGATGACCGCCCGTACCCTGGTCGAGCGCGAGCCGAACTACTCCTTCGTCACCGCCCGCCTGCTGATGGACACCCTGCGCGCCGAAGCGCTGGGCTTCCTTGAGGTCGCCGAGAGCGCCACCCACCACGAGATGGCCGACCTGTATGCCAAGGCGCTGCCGGCCTACATCGCCAAGGGCGTGGAATACGAGCTGCTCGACCCGGCCCTGGCCAGCTTCGACCTGGAGCGCATCGGCCAGGCGATCAACCACGAGCGCGACCAGCAGTTCACCTACCTCGGCCTGCAGACCCTCTACGACCGCTACTTCATCCACAAGGACGGCGTGCGCTTCGAGCTGCCGCAGGTGTTCTTCATGCGCGTCGCCATGGGCCTGGCCCTCGGCGAGAAAGACCGTGAAGCCCGTGCGATCGAGTTCTACAACCTGCTGTCGTCCTTCGACTACATGGCCTCGACCCCGACCCTGTTCAACGCCGGTACCCTGCGTCCACAGCTGTCGAGCTGCTACCTGACCACCGTCCCGGACGACCTGTCGGGCATCTACCATGCGATCCACGACAACGCCATGCTATCGAAATTCGCCGGTGGCCTGGGCAACGACTGGACTCCGGTGCGCGCGCTGGGCTCCTACATCAAGGGCACCAACGGCAAATCGCAAGGCGTCGTGCCGTTCCTGAAAGTGGTCAACGACACCGCCGTCGCGGTCAACCAGGGCGGCAAGCGCAAGGGCGCGGTCTGCGCCTACCTGGAAACCTGGCACCTCGATATCGAAGAATTCATCGAGCTGCGCAAGAACACCGGTGACGATCGTCGTCGTACCCACGACATGAACACTGCCAACTGGATCCCTGACCTGTTCATGAAGCGCGTCTTCGAAGACGGCAAGTGGACCCTGTTCTCGCCATCGGAAGTGCCGGACCTGCACGACCTGACCGGCAAGGCCTTCGAAGAGCGCTACGAGTACTACGAAGCCCTGACCGAGTACAACAAGATCAAGGTGTTCAAGACCATCCAGGCCAAGGACCTGTGGCGCAAGATGCTCTCGATGCTGTTCGAGACCGGCCACCCATGGCTGACCTTCAAGGACCCGTGCAACCTGCGCAGCCCGCAGCAGCACGTGGGCGTGGTCCACAGTTCGAACCTGTGCACCGAGATCACCCTGAACACCAACAAGGACGAGATCGCGGTCTGCAACCTGGGCTCGATCAACCTGCCGAACCACATCGTCGACGGCAAGCTCGACCACGCCAAGCTGCAACGCACCGTGCACACCGCCGTGCGCATGCTGGATAACGTGATCGACATCAACTACTACTCCGTGCCGCAGGCTCGCAACTCGAACCTCAAGCACCGTCCGGTCGGCCTGGGCATCATGGGCTTCCAGGACGCGCTGTACCTGCAGCACATCGCCTACGGTTCCGACGCGGCCGTCGAGTTCGCCGACCGTTCCATGGAAGCGGTGAGCTACTTCGCCATCCAGGCCTCCTGTGACCTGGCCGACGAGCGCGGTGCCTACGAGACCTTCCAGGGTTCGCTGTGGTCCAAGGGCATCCTGCCGCTGGACTCGCAACAGATCCTGATCGAAGCCCGTGGCGCCAAGTACATCGACGTCAACCTGGACGAGACCCTGGACTGGGCACCGGTGCGCGAGCGCGTGCAGAAAGGTATCCGCAACTCGAACATCATGGCCATCGCGCCGACCGCGACCATCGCCAACATCACCGGCGTCTCGCAGTCCATCGAGCCGACTTACCAGAACCTGTACGTGAAATCGAACCTGTCCGGCGAATTCACCGTGATCAACCCGTACCTAGTTCGCGACCTCAAGGCGCGCGGCCTGTGGGACTCGGTGATGATCAACGACCTGAAGTACTACGACGGTTCCGTGCAGCAGATCGAGCGTATCCCGCAAGAGCTGAAGGACCTGTACGCCACTGCCTTCGAAGTGGAAACCAAGTGGATCGTCGACGCCGCCAGCCGCCGCCAGAAGTGGATCGACCAGGCACAGTCGCTGAACCTGTACATCGCCGGCGCTTCGGGCAAGAAGCTCGACGTGACCTACCGCATGGCCTGGTACCGTGGCCTGAAGACCACCTACTACCTCCGTGCCCTGGCCGCGACCAGCACCGAGAAGTCGACCATCACCACCGGCAAGCTCAACGCCGTGTCCAGTGGTGGCGACAGCAGCGCCCCGGTCCAGGCCAAGGCCGCACCGGCGGCAGAACCGGCTCCAGCGCCAGTGCCGAAGGCCTGCGCCATCGACGAGCCGGACTGCGAGGCCTGCCAGTAAGGTGAATCGAGGCGTCCTGCGGGGCGCCTCGTTGCCTGGGCCAGAAACAACAAAACCGAAGCCTGCGCTTCGGCACTCAGATTTTGCGTGCACTGCTGTACCCCGACGCAAGCAACGCAACCAAGATCCACCGGCCATACTTTGAACATGGCCCTCAAGCAGGAGACCCCACCATGCTGAGCTGGGACGAATTCGACAAAGAAGACGGCGAAGCCGTCGCCAAGACCGGCGCTGCCGGCCACTCCGCTGCTGCCGGCATCGACAAGCTGGACAGTGCCGGTGGCGCTGCCGCCCTCGAAGCCCGCGCCGTCACCGCCAACGACTCGGCTGCGGTGGTCCGCGCCAAGGCTGCGCTGGACGAACTGGACATCGCCGAAGGCCTGGCCGAGCTGGAAGGCTCCGCTGCCCGTGTCGCGGTCGATGAAAAGCGCATGATCAACTGCCGCGCCGACCTCAACCAGCTGGTCCCGTTCAAGTACGACTGGGCCTGGCAGAAATACCTCGACGGCTGCGCCAACCACTGGATGCCGCAAGAGGTCAACATGACCGCGGACATCGCCCTGTGGAAGAGCCCGGAAGGCCTGACCGACGACGAGCGTCGCATCGTCATGCGCAACCTCGGCTTCTTCTCCACCGCCGACTCCCTGGTTGCCAACAACCTCGCGCTAGCCGTATACCGCCTGATCACCAACCCCGAATGCCGCCAGTACATCCTGCGCCAGGCCTTCGAGGAAGCGATCCACACCCACGCCTACCAGTACTGCATCGAGTCGCTGGGCATGGATGAAGGCGAGATCTTCAACATGTACCACGAGATCCCGTCGGTCGCGAAAAAGGCCGCCTGGGGCCTGCGCTACACCCGCTCGATCTCCGACCCGGAATTCAAGACCGGCACCGTCGAGACCGACAAGGAACTGCTGCGCAACCTGATCGCCTACTACTGCGTCCTGGAAGGCATCTTCTTCTACTGCGGCTTCACCCAGATCCTCTCCATGGGCCGTCGCAACAAGATGACCGGCGTTGCCGAGCAGTTCCAGTACATCCTGCGTGACGAATCCATGCACCTGAACTTCGGTATCGACGTGATCAACCAGATCAAGATCGAAAACCCGCACCTGTGGGATGCCGAAATGAAGGAAGAAGCCTCGCAGATGATCCTGCAGGGCACCCAGCTGGAAATCGAATACGCACGCGACACCATGCCACGCGGCGTGCTGGGCATGAACGCCGCGATGATGGAGGACTACCTCAAGTTCATCGCCAACCGTCGCCTGTCGCAGATTGGCCTGAAGGAAGAATATCCAGGCACTACCAACCCGTTCCCGTGGATGAGCGAGATCATGGACTTGAAGAAGGAGAAGAACTTCTTCGAGACGCGGGTGATCGAGTATCAGACGGGTGGGGCGTTGAGCTGGGATTGATGGGCTCGCACCACATTGTTCTATGGAAAAGGCTGCCTTCGGGCAGCCTTTTTACTTTGTGTGTCAAACCAACCCCAACAGATTGACGGGTAGCCTTTACTTTCCTAGCTTTGGCCTTCAGCGCTTAAGAACGCTCACGCGGCGGCAATCCGTTCCCGACAGAAACGGCTCTTCCATTACTGGCAGGCCGACCATGACCGTTACCTACGAACCTACTCTTTTTACCCGCCACAACCGCCCTCTCCACACCCTCTGGCTCGAATCCCAGGCCTGGTTCTGCGCCCGCGAACTCGGCCGTCTGATGGGCCGGTTCGTGGATGAGCGCTGCATCGGCCGGCTCGATCCGGATCAGTGGCGCACGCTGAGGCTGTTGCGCTATGGCCGGGAGGTAGAGGCGCTGATGGTCAGTGAGTCCGGGGCCTATACGTTGCTGGCGCATCACTATGTGCCGGAGAACCGGTCATTGCGGCACTGGCTGACCCATGAGGTGGTGGCGGTGTTGCGGGATGGGCAGGGAGCGGCTGGGGATGGTGGGCCGAGGTTGGGGCAGATGCGCTGGGGTGGCGAGCGGGTGGTGAGTTTGTTGTATTGGCAAAGCGAGCCTTGGGTGAGGTTGCGGGATATGCCGGTGGTGGTGGATGAGGTCGGGCCAGAGCCGCAGGAAACTCGGCGGCGCGGGTGGGTGGGGCGGGTTTTGCGGTTTTGAGGTCAGCTACAGGATGAAGGCACTAAGCGGACGGGGTAGGAGCGGATTCATCCGCGATCGGCAGCGAAGCCGTCGTAAAACCTAAGTCCCAGGTTTGTCTGATACACCGGGGCTTTAGGTTTTATGGCCGCTTCGCGCCCAATCGCGGATGAATCCGCTCCCACCTCGACCGGGTTGCGCCAGCTTGGTGTGGCTGCCTCAGCAGCAGCCATACCGGCTACTCAAGCCTCTCAGCAGCGCTTTGATAGGCTTGGTCATGATCTCGCCGACCAAGCGCAACCACAAAAATGACGACCTCCTGATCAATCACTTGATAGATCAAACGATACCCGCTGCTGCGTAATTTGATCTTGTAGCAATCAGGTAGTGAGTGAAGGCGATTTGCCTCAATACGAGGCTGTAGAAGGATCTCTGCCAACTTTTTCTTGAATTGCTTGCGCACCGTATCGCCAAGCTTTCGTCATTCCTTCAGTGCGCGCTTATCGAATTCAAGACTATAAGTCATCCAGTTCAACCTTCACTCGCTGAGGAGTGGCAAGTCGTTCGCGGACAGTTGCAACCAGTTCTTCATCCTCTTCCGTCAACAGCACAGGCCGAAAAGGGAGCCGCCCTTGCTCCGCCACATATTGCAGCGCCTGGCGCATAAACTCTGAAGGCGTGATTCCCAGCCGCTCAAGCTCGCTGTATGCAAGGGTTTTCAGTTCATCGTCGACACGAATATTGATGGAAGCCATCACCTGCCCTCCTGTAATGACAAACGTCTTTACAATGCCTTGAGCCAACACCAAATGCAACCACATGGAAGGAGGGTCATGGACTTCGAGACGAACGGGCCAGAATTGGCTTCCTGGCATGAATGAACGGCATGCTCCACCCGGTAGCACAGTGGTCGGCAGCTGATATCAGCGCTTTACGCAGGCGAACAACCCATTCCCGGAAACCCCATCCCACGGCACCAGTTTTTCGTAGTCATGCTCCAGCACATGCACCTCGAAATACGGCTCCAGCAGTTCCTGCAACTCGTCGAAGCTCACCGCTACCATCGGGTGCTCGTCATGCCAGACCTGGGTCTGCCCCGCCAGCGTGCGCTCGATACTCAACCGCAAGGCCTGCCGCTCGCCCTCACCCGGGTAATTCCAGGCCGAGCGGAAGGTGAAGCGGGCATCATCCAGGGTCGCGGTGTGGGAGACGAACGAGCCGTTGTCGATCCGCCGCCGGTCCACGCTGTTGAAACAGAACACCCCGCCCTCCTCCAGCGCCGCGTGCACGCTGGCGATGCATGCCTTGAGCCGTTCAACAGAGCCGCTGTAATGCACCGAATACAGGAAGCAGGTGATCAAGTCCACCGGCTCGGCCACAGTGAAGCCGCACATGTCGCCCAGCGAGAAATGCGCCTCGGGACAGCGCAACGCCGCCTTGTCGAGCATCGGCTGGTTGATATCCAGTCCGGCACTTTGATGACCTGCATCGATGAAGTGGCGGACATGCGGACCGGTGCCGCAGGCGAGGTCGAGGTGGCGCTTGCCGCCGTTGCCGAACAACTGCTGCAGGCGCTGCACGCAGTGGCTTTGCGCGCGGTAGTCGATATTCGCGCACATCAGGTCGTAGTAGCCCGACAGGTCGGTGTAGAGAGCATTGCCGGACATGGGCACCTGGGTATGCAAAGGGATCGAGGGGGCGGCATTGTAGCCGGAAGCACGGACGAAAAAAGGCCCGGTGAAGCAGAACTTCACCGGGCCCTCCTTTACTTCGGTAGATCCCTCAGGCGAGGTCGAAACGGTCCAGGTTCATGACCTTGGTCCAGGCCGCGACGAAGTCCCGGGCGAACTTCTCCTTGGCGTCGCTGCTGGCGTAGACCTCGGCGTAGGCCCGCAGGATCGAGTTGGAACCGAACACCAGGTCGTTGCGGGTGGCGGTGTATTTCACTTCGCCAGTCTTGCGGTCACGGCCTTCGAAGACTTCGTTGCTGTCATCCGCCGCTTTCCAGACGGTATTCATGTCCAGCAGGTTGACGAAGAAGTCGTTGCTCAACGCGCCGACACGATCGGTAAAGACACCATGCCGGCTACCATCGAAGTTGGTACCCAGGACCCGCATGCCGCCTACCAGCGCGGTCAGTTCCGGCGCAGTGAGCGTCAGCAGTTGCGCACGGTCGATCAGCAACGATTCGGTGGTGGCCGCACTGGTGCTGCGGCGGTAGTTACGGAAGCCGTCAGCCAGCGGTTCGAGGTATTCGAACGACTCGACGTCGGTCTGGTCCTGGCGCGCATCGACGCGACCCGGTGCGAAAGGCACCTGGACGTTGACGCCGGCCGCCTGCGCCGCCTGCTCGATACCGACCACACCGGCCAGCACGATGACATCGGCCAGCGATGCCTTGCCCGACGCCTGCTGCACCGCCTTGAGGCGCTCCAGGGTGCCGACGGCGATCTCGTTCACCGCCCAGTCTTTTTGCGGCGCCAGGGCCAGGCGCGCCCCGTTGGCGCCGCCACGCTTGTCGCCACCGCGGAAGGTCGAGGCCGAGGCCCAGGCCACCGAAACCAGTTCGCCCACCGACAGGCCGGCCTGAGCGATCTTCGCCTTGAGGTCGGCGATATCCGCCGCGCTCGGATTGTGCACCGGGCGGGGCAACGGGTCCTGCCAGATCAACTCTTCACGCGGCACTTCCGGACCGAGGTAGCGTGCCACCGGCCCCATGTCACGGTGGGTCAGCTTGAACCAGGCGCGGGCGAAGGCTTCGCTGAATGCCTGCGGGTCGTTGAGGAAGCGACGGGAGATCTTCTCGAAGCCCGGATCGAAACGCAGGGTCAGGTCGGTCACCAGCATGGTCGGCCGGCGCTTTTTCGACGGGTCGAACGGATCGGGCATGATCTCCGGTGCGTCCAGCGCTTCGAACTGGATGGCACCCGCCGGACTGCGGGTCTGGGTCCATTCGAACTTGAACAGGTTTTCGAAGAAGTTGTTGCTCCACTGGGTTGGCGTCTGCGACCAGATCACTTCCAGGCCGGAGGTGATGGCGTGGGCACCGACGCCGCTTTCGTAGGCGCTGGCCCAGCCCAGGCCCTGGGATTCGATACCACCGGCTTCCGGATCGACACCCACATGGCTGGCTGCGGAGGCACCGTGGGTCTTGCCGAGGGTGTGACCGCCAGCGATCAGGGCGACGATTTCCTCGTCGTCCATGGCCATGTTGCCGAAGGTGGCGCGGATCGCCGCCGCCGCCGAAGCCGGGTCGCCACTGGCGTTCGGGCCTTCGGGGTTCACGTAGATCAGGCCCATTTCAGTGGCCGACAGCGGGTTCTTGGCCAGGGTTTCCGGATCGCGGTGGGTCAGCCAGGCTTTCTCGTCGCCCCAGTTCACGTCGTAGTCCGGCTCCCAGACGTCTTCACGACCGGCACCGAAACCGAAAGTACGGAAGCCCGAGGCTTCCAGCGCGACGTTGCCGGCAAGGATCATCAGGTCGGCCCAGGAAATCTTCTGCCCGTACTTCTGCTTGATCGGCCACAGCAGGCGGCGTGCCTTGTCCAGGCTGACGTTGTCGGGCCAGGAATTGAGCGGAGCGAAGCGTTGCTGGCCACGACCGGCGCCACCACGGCCGTCCACGGTGCGGTAGGTGCCGGCGCTGTGCCAGGCCATGCGGATGAACAGGCCGCCGTAGCTGCCCCAGTCGGCAGGCCACCAGTCCTGGGAGTCGGTCAGGAGGTTTTTCAGATCGGCCTTGAGCGCGGAATAATCGAGCTTCTTGAATTCCTCGCGGTAGTTGAATTTCTCCCCGAGCGGGTTCGAACGATCCGAGTGCTGGTTGAGCAGGTCCACGCGCAACTGATTCGGCCACCAGTCACGATTGCTGGTACCACCGCCGGATGTGTTGTGGAACGGGCACTTACCTTGGTTCGACATTGCTGCTTTCTCCTTTTTCCTCAGCAGACCGGCCCTTGGTGACGCGGCCGACAATGGTGGAACTTTAAGACTGCACGCCCGCATGGGAAAAATTTATTAATTATATGAATTCAATAGCCATTTCCTTCTTGGCAAGCGAAACCAAGGCAGGCACATGAAAAGTTCCTTCTGGTCGATCCGGAAATCGACGAACGGCGCGAGCTGCGCGGAGAAGTAAAGCAGAGGGCCGGGGGCGGCGATTGGAAGATATGTAAATAAAAGCGAAGCGGCGGGCTCCGATCGCCAATCTCCACCGGTGGACGGGAGCTGGCGATCGGCGCCGAAAGGACGCTTAGAAATCCACGGTGGCGGAAAGCTTCAGGGTGCGCGGCTCTCCTTGTGTCAGGTAGTTGTTCGCCGTCGAGGCCGAGGCCCAGTACGCCTTGTTCGCCACATTCTCCACATTGGCGCGCAGGGTGATGTACTTATCGTCGGCCTTGAAGCCATACCGCGCACCGAGGTCGACCCGCGTCCAGGCCGGAATGCTCAGGGTGTTGGCCGCATTGACGTATTCACCCCCGGTGCGCAGCAGGCGCCCGCTGATGGCAGCGCCCTGGATGCCCGGCACATCCCATTCGCCTCCAAGGTTGAACTGGAAGCGAGGCACACCGGCAGCGCGATTACCGTCGGTGGCGCCATTGGCCGTGTTCTTCTGCTCGGTGTCCATCCAGGTGGCACCGGCCAGCACCCGCAGGCCGTCGAGTGGCTCGCCGAAGACGTTCAGCTCGACCCCTTTGTTGATCTGTTCGCCATCGACATTGAAGGTACCGAGGGCTACGCCGGGGGTGTAGCTGGTGGAATTGTTCGGCTGCTCGATGCGGTAAACACCCAGGGTCGCACCGAAACTGTCCCAGTCCAGCTTGACCCCGGCCTCGGTCTGCTTGCTGCGCTTGGGCGGAAAGACTTCACCAGGGTTGGTGACGTTGGTCAGCGGAGCGGTCGGCCCCTGGGCCAGGCCTTCGATGCGGTTGGCATAGAAGGACACGTGCTCCCAGGGCTTGATCACCAGGCCATAGACCGGTGTGGTGATGGACTCGTCGTAGTTGCTGGTGCGCGCACCGCTGGCAGTGTTCCAGGCGTCGACCTCAAGGGTCTGGCGACGTACGCCAAGGGTGAGCAACACACGATCGTCGATAAAACCGAAGGTATCGGACAGCGCGACACTCTTGATGCGGTTCTTGCCGACGACACGCGGGTCGTGGATATCGCTGCCGAAATAGGTGTTGGTCGGCCGCGGCACCTGGATCGGCTGGTACAGGTTGCCCACCGGCCGGTTCGCCACCAGGATCGCTTCATACGCCGAACGCTGCTCGCCCCACATGCCGGACAGGCCCAGGTTCATCCGGTGGCTGACAGGGCCGGTGTCGAACCGACCATCCAGGCCGGCGACGGCACTCTTGTTATCCTCGTCATGGGGCGGATACAGAAAGCCCGTGCGACCGCTACCGTCGTTGCCCACATACAACGAAGAATAAATACCGTTCTCCCGGGTGTGCTTGGCACCGATACCGGCGTAGGCGGTCCAGTTGTCGTTGAGGTCGTACTCGCCATTGAGCATGCCGTAGGTGTCTTCCAGCTCGGACCAGCTCCAGTCCTGGGCGTAGTTGTTCTTCGCCGAGGGTGCATGGGGCACCTTGGTGCCATTGGGGTAGACCACGGCGCGACCATTGTCGATGCGCTGCTTCTGGTAACCGAAATCGGTAGAAAGCCGCAGCCGCTCGCCACGGTAATCGAGGCCGACGGCGATCAGCGAAGTGCGCTTGCGCTCATCATCGATGGCCGTTTCTCCGCCGCGCTGGGCCAGGTTGATCCGTGCGCCGAAGCGGTTGTCTTCGCCGAAACGCTGGCCAAGATCGAGATGGCCGCCAACCTGGGCGTCGCTGGTGTAGTCCAGGGTCACGCTGCGTGTCGGAGTGTCTCCGGCGCGCTTGGGCACCAGGTTGACGCTGCCGCCGATACCGCTGCCTTGCGGGGCGACGCCGTTGATGAAGGCATTGGGCCCCTTGAACAACTCCACCCTTTCCACCGCCTCGGTGTTGATGATCTGCCGAGGCAGAACACCGTACAGGCCGTTGAAGGCGATATCGTCGCTTTGCAGCGGCAGGCCGCGGATGGTGAAAACCTGGGAAAAGTTACCGAAACCCGCCGACTGGCGCACGGCGGCATCGTTGAGCAGGACGTCGCCAACGGTACGGGCTTGCTGGTCGGCGATGGTCTTGGCGGTATAGCTGACAACGCTGAAAGGCACGTCGGTGATCGATCGGTTGCCCAGCACACCGAGGTGGGCACTGCGTGCGACCTGGCCGCCGGCATAGGTATCGTCAGCGAAGTCACCTGTAGCATTGACATTGGTGGCGCCCAGTTGCAACACGTCGCCGCTGGCGGCCGGGGCCAGGGTGTAGCCATTGCTGCCAAGGCTCTGCAACACGTAGCCACTACCCTGCAGAAGTTGGGCGAAACCGCCCTCGACGCTGTAGTTGCCTTGCAGACCAGGGCTATGCCGATCATTGAGCAGCTTCGCATCGAAGGACAGCGGCACGCCGGAAATCACGGCGAACCGGGCCAGTACATCCCCCAAGGCTCCGGGCTCGATGCTGTAGCCGCGGCCAACGCTGTTCGGCAGCGCTTCGGCGGCGCTGACACTGTGTGGCGGAACCAGGGCTGCGAGGGCGATAGCCAGGCTCAACGTCTTCAAGACAATACGCGGAGGACTGACTCGGGAAACGGACTGCAACAGCCTGGATGTCATGCGAAGCTCCTGTCGGCAAAAAGGAAAGTGAGGATTCACTTCCTCACCGAAGGGGCTGGAAAAAGGTATCAGGCGGCGTGTGATTTTATTTCAGCGGGGTTCGATCGCAACCCAGTAATGGGTCAGGCTGTTGATGCGGATCGGCAGGGTGTCCTGGAGCAGGCGCAGGCTGGCATCGGTATCTTTCACAGGGAAGGCGCCGGATACCGTCAGGGCGGCGACGTCGCCATGGCAACGCAGCACCCCGCGGCGATAGCGGCCAAGCTCGGCGAGCAGGTCGTCGAGGCGCATAGTGCGCGCGAGCAGCATGCCGTGCTCCCAGCTCAGCGCTGCCGTGTCCAGGGGCTGGGCCGGGCTGAGGGTTTCGCGGCCGAAACTGCCTTGTTCACCCGCGTTCAGGATCAGTGCCCCACTTGCCTGGGCCGGGTGCATTTCCACGGCGCCTTCGGTGACGAACACATGACTCTGCTGCCCTTCGATCCGAACGCTGAACCGTGTGCCGAGGGCCCGGGCGGTGCCGTGACGGGTTTCGAGAACAAGGGAACGGGTCGGGTCCTTGGCGGTGCTGATCAGAAGTTCACCTTCCAGCAGCTTGATCCGCCGCTCATGGGCGTTGAAGGCGATGTTCACGGCGCTGCCGGTATTGATCAGCAGTTGCGTGCCGTCCGGGAGGACGACGGACTTCTGCTCACCAATGGCGGTGCGCTGATCAGCGCTCCACTGCTGCCAGGGAAGCTCGCGATAGGCCATCCACAATGCGGGACCAGCCAGCAGGAACAAGCCAAGACGGTGCAGGGCCTGGCGGCGGCCGACGCGCTTGCTGTGGTGCAGGCGCCGAAAGGTGTCACTGGCAAGACTGCCGGGTAACGCATGCAAGTCACCGAGCAGGGCTTCGGCACGTTGCCAGGCCAATGCATGCTGCGGGCTGCGCTTGCACCACAGCTGGATCGCGCGGTGGTCTGCGTCGGTCGGAGCACCGGACTGCAGTTGCACCAGCCAGTCGGCGGCTTCACCGAGGATCAGCGGGTCGATATCGGGATTCATCAGCCGACGCTCAGGCAGGCGATAAACGCCTCGCGCATATGGCGTTTGACGGTGATCAACGATACGCCGAGCCGGTTGGCGATCTGCGGGTAGGTCAAGCCGTCGATCTGCGAAAGAAGGAAGGCTTCGCGCGTGCGCTCGGGCAGTTCGCGGAGCATGGCGTCAATGCGCTGCAGCGTCTCGAGGATCAGCCAGCGGGTTTCTGGCGAGGGAACTTCGGCTTCGGGCAAATGGGCGATGCTTTGCAGATACGCCCGTTCGACATCCTGACGTCGCCAGCGGTCGATGACCAGGCCCTTGGCGATGTGAGTCAACAGGGCCCGAGGTTCACTGCCAAAGCTGCGGGACGGTCGGGTCAACAAGCGTACGAAGGTATCGTGGGCCAGGTCGGCAGCATCGCTGGTGTTACCCAGTTTGCGTTGGAGCCAGCCGTGCAGCCAGCCATGATGCTCGCAATAGAGGGCCTGGATATGCGGGTAGGAGGCGCGATCAGTCAACGACATAGAGACCACTGGGCGCCGACGGCGGACGGCATTAATGTAAGTAAGAATTGCTATCAATTCTATCTGTGCAGAGTCCGCTCTGGCAATTGCAACAAGATGAGTACAGGCCGACCGGACGCGGCATCTCTTTGCCCAGCTGTGAGAAAATGCGCGGCTTTTTTGTTCCGCAGAATGGAGATGTACTGTTTTGGTAATGCATTACTCAACGAACGGCGACAGCGTCGCCTGTGGTCGCGTCGGTAACAACCTGAGCATCAGCGCGGTCGAGGCCGAAGTGGATTGCAAATCGTGCCAGCGCTCGCTGGCCAAGGCGGAAGCCGCGCCGGTGAAGAAAGCACCGTCCCTGGCTGAACTGCGCAAGCAGCGCCAGGTGAGTCAGGCACGCGAGAAAGCCGCCACCTTCTGCTTCAAGGCCAACTGGCGCGCGCGCCTGAGCGCTCTTCCCGATCGTTGCCGCCTGCCACGAGGCGTTGCACCCCAGGCATTCGTCTAAATCTTTTCACGGGGCCAAATGGCCCCGTGTTTTCAGGTGTTTTTTCTGGCCGGAAAAGACAAAACCCCTACCTGCATAAGCAGATAGGGGTTTCGGAATTGAATCTTGACGATGACCTACTCTCACATGGAGAAGCTCCACACTACCATCGGCGATGCATCGTTTCACTACTGAGTTCGGGATGGGATCAGGTGGTTCCAATGCTCTATGGTCGTCAAGAAATTCTGTGTGCCAACTCGTCTTTCGACGCCTCGGCAAATCGGGTATGTGACAGTTGTGGTCTGCACGAACTTTCGGTTCATTGCGTCTTCACCACCACAATCCGGCTTCTCAGCGCAGATTGCTTGGGTGTTATATGGTCAAGCCTCACGGGCAATTAGTATTGGTTAGCTCAACGCCTCACAGCGCTTACACACCCAACCTATCAACGTCGTAGTCTTCGACGGCCCTTCAGGGAGCTCAAGGCTCCAGTGAGATCTCATCTTGAGGCAAGTTTCCCGCTTAGATGCTTTCAGCGGTTATCTCTTCCGAACATAGCTACCCGGCAATGCCACTGGCGTGACAACCGGAACACCAGAGGTTCGTCCACTCCGGTCCTCTCGTACTAGGAGCAGCCCCTCTCAAATCTCAAACGTCCACGGCAGATAGGGACCGAACTGTCTCACGACGTTCTAAACCCAGCTCGCGTACCACTTTAAATGGCGAACAGCCATACCCTTGGGACCGGCTTCAGCCCCAGGATGTGATGAGCCGACATCGAGGTGCCAAACACCGCCGTCGATATGAACTCTTGGGCGGTATCAGCCTGTTATCCCCGGAGTACCTTTTATCCGTTGAGCGATGGCCCTTCCATACAGAACCACCGGATCACTAAGACCTACTTTCGTACCTGCTCGACGTGTCTGTCTCGCAGTCAAGCGCGCTTTTGCCTTTATACTCTGCGACCGATTTCCGACCGGTCTGAGCGCACCTTCGTACTCCTCCGTTACTCTTTAGGAGGAGACCGCCCCAGTCAAACTACCCACCATACACTGTCCTCGATCCGGATGACGGACCTGAGTTAGAACCTCAAAGTTGCCAGGGTGGTATTTCAAGGATGGCTCCACGCGAACTGGCGTCCACGCTTCAAAGCCTCCCACCTATCCTACACAAGCAAATTCAAAGTCCAGTGCAAAGCTATAGTAAAGGTTCACGGGGTCTTTCCGTCTAGCCGCGGATACACTGCATCTTCACAGCGATTTCAATTTCACTGAGTCTCGGGTGGAGACAGCGCCGCCATCGTTACGCCATTCGTGCAGGTCGGAACTTACCCGACAAGGAATTTCGCTACCTTAGGACCGTTATAGTTACGGCCGCCGTTTACCGGGGCTTCGATCAAGAGCTTCGCGTTAGCTAACCCCATCAATTAACCTTCCGGCACCGGGCAGGCGTCACACCCTATACGTCCACTTTCGTGTTTGCAGAGTGCTGTGTTTTTAATAAACAGTCGCAGCGGCCTGGTATCTTCGACCGGCATGGGCTTACGGAGCAAGTCCTTCACCCTCGCCGGCGCACCTTCTCCCGAAGTTACGGTGCCATTTTGCCTAGTTCCTTCACCCGAGTTCTCTCAAGCGCCTTGGTATTCTCTACCCAACCACCTGTGTCGGTTTGGGGTACGGTTCCCGGTTATCTGAAGCTTAGAAGCTTTTCTTGGAAGCATGGCATCAACCACTTCGTCGCCTGAAGGCAACTCGTCATCAGCTCTCGGCCTTGAAATCCCGGATTTACCTAAGATTCCAGCCTACCACCTTAAACTTGGACAACCAACGCCAAGCTGGCCTAGCCTTCTCCGTCCCTCCATCGCAATAACCGGAAGTACAGGAATATTAACCTGTTTTCCATCGACTACGCTTTTCAGCCTCGCCTTAGGGACCGACTAACCCTGCGTCGATTAACGTTGCGCAGGAAACCTTGGTCTTTCGGCGTGGGAGTTTTTCACTCCCATTGTCGTTACTCATGTCAGCATTCGCACTTCTGATACCTCCAGCAAGCTTCTCAACTCACCTTCACAGGCTTACAGAACGCTCCTCTACCGCATCACCTAAGTGATACCCGTAGCTTCGGTGCATGGTTTGAGCCCCGTTACATCTTCCGCGCAGGCCGACTCGACTAGTGAGCTATTACGCTTTCTTTAAAGGGTGGCTGCTTCTAAGCCAACCTCCTAGCTGTCTAAGCCTTCCCACATCGTTTCCCACTTAACCATGACTTTGGGACCTTAGCTGACGGTCTGGGTTGTTTCCCTTTTCACGACGGACGTTAGCACCCGCCGTGTGTCTCCCATGCTCGGCACTTCCAGGTATTCGGAGTTTGCATCGGTTTGGTAAGTCGGGATGACCCCCTAGCCGAAACAGTGCTCTACCCCCTGGAGTGATACATGAGGCGCTACCTAAATAGCTTTCGAGGAGAACCAGCTATCTCCGAGCTTGATTAGCCTTTCACTCCGATCCACAGGTCATCCGCTAACTTTTCAACGGTAGTCGGTTCGGTCCTCCAGTCAGTGTTACCTAACCTTCAACCTGCCCATGGATAGATCGCCCGGTTTCGGGTCTATACCCAGCGACTAAACGCCCTATTAAGACTCGCTTTCGCTACGCCTCCCCTATTCGGTTAAGCTCGCCACTGAATATAAGTCGCTGACCCATTATACAAAAGGTACGCAGTCACCTAACAAAGTAGGCTCCCACTGCTTGTACGCATACGGTTTCAGGTTCTATTTCACTCCCCTCTCCGGGGTTCTTTTCGCCTTTCCCTCACGGTACTGGTTCACTATCGGTCAGTCAGTAGTATTTAGCCTTGGAGGATGGTCCCCCCATATTCAGACAAAGTTTCTCGTGCTCCGTCCTACTCGATTTCATTGACAAGGGATTTTCGTGTACGGGGCTATCACCCACTATGGCGGCACTTTCCAGAGCCTTCCACTAATCTCAAGTCAACTTAAGGGCTAGTCCCCGTTCGCTCGCCACTACTAAGGGAATCTCGGTTGATTTCTTTTCCTCAGGGTACTTAGATGTTTCAGTTCCCCTGGTTCGCCTCATGTACCTATGTATTCAGTACAAGATACTCAGCTTGTGCTGAGTGGGTTCCCCCATTCAGAGATCTCTGGATCACAGTCTGTTTGCCGACTCCCCAAAGCTTATCGCAGGCTACCACGTCTTTCATCGCCTCTGACTGCCAAGGCATCCACCGCATGCGCTTCTTCACTTGACCATATAACCCCAAGCAATCTGGTTATACTGTGAAGACGACATTCGCCGAAAATTCATGACAAAAACTCACAAATTTTACCTTAGCCTGAATCAACACCAGTGAAAGTGTCGTTCAGTCTATTTCTATCACATACCCAAATTTTTAAAGAACGGACCAGTCAACAAAGACTAGAAATCAACATTCGAACCGAATGCTCATTTCTAAGCTTTAGCTACAGGAAGCAGATTATGGTGGAGCCAAGCGGGATCGAACCGCTGACCTCCTGCGTGCAAGGCAGGCGCTCTCCCAGCTGAGCTATGGCCCCAGACTGAGGCATGACACTGAATGGTGTAACTTAATTGGTGGGTCTGGGCAGATTCGAACTGCCGACCTCACCCTTATCAGGGGTGCGCTCTAACCAACTGAGCTACAGACCCAATAAGCTGCTTCTTCCGTCTTCTTCAATGAATCAAGCAATTCGTGTGGGAGCTCATGGTACGGCTGATGTCGTCGATTAAGGAGGTGATCCAGCCGCAGGTTCCCCTACGGCTACCTTGTTACGACTTCACCCCAGTCATGAATCACACCGTGGTAACCGTCCCCCCGAAGGTTAGACTAGCTACTTCTGGTGCAACCCACTCCCATGGTGTGACGGGCGGTGTGTACAAGGCCCGGGAACGTATTCACCGCGACATTCTGATTCGCGATTACTAGCGATTCCGACTTCACGCAGTCGAGTTGCAGACTGCGATCCGGACTACGATCGGTTTTGTGAGATTAGCTCCACCTCGCGGCTTGGCAACCCTCTGTACCGACCATTGTAGCACGTGTGTAGCCCAGGCCGTAAGGGCCATGATGACTTGACGTCATCCCCACCTTCCTCCGGTTTGTCACCGGCAGTCTCCTTAGAGTGCCCACCATGACGTGCTGGTAACTAAGGACAAGGGTTGCGCTCGTTACGGGACTTAACCCAACATCTCACGACACGAGCTGACGACAGCCATGCAGCACCTGTGTCAGAGTTCCCGAAGGCACCAATCCATCTCTGGAAAGTTCTCTGCATGTCAAGGCCTGGTAAGGTTCTTCGCGTTGCTTCGAATTAAACCACATGCTCCACCGCTTGTGCGGGCCCCCGTCAATTCATTTGAGTTTTAACCTTGCGGCCGTACTCCCCAGGCGGTCAACTTAATGCGTTAGCTGCGCCACTAAAATCTCAAGGATTCCAACGGCTAGTTGACATCGTTTACGGCGTGGACTACCAGGGTATCTAATCCTGTTTGCTCCCCACGCTTTCGCACCTCAGTGTCAGTATGAGCCCAGGTGGTCGCCTTCGCCACTGGTGTTCCTTCCTATATCTACGCATTTCACCGCTACACAGGAAATTCCACCACCCTCTGCCCTACTCTAGCTCGCCAGTTTTGGATGCAGTTCCCAGGTTGAGCCCGGGGCTTTCACATCCAACTTAACGAACCACCTACGCGCGCTTTACGCCCAGTAATTCCGATTAACGCTCGCACCCTCTGTATTACCGCGGCTGCTGGCACAGAGTTAGCCGGTGCTTATTCTGTTGGTAACGTCAAAACAGCAAGGTATTCGCTTACTGCCCTTCCTCCCAACTTAAAGTGCTTTACAATCCGAAGACCTTCTTCACACACGCGGCATGGCTGGATCAGGCTTTCGCCCATTGTCCAATATTCCCCACTGCTGCCTCCCGTAGGAGTCTGGACCGTGTCTCAGTTCCAGTGTGACTGATCATCCTCTCAGACCAGTTACGGATCGTCGCCTTGGTGAGCCATTACCTCACCAACTAGCTAATCCGACCTAGGCTCATCTGATAGCGCAAGGCCCGAAGGTCCCCTGCTTTCTCCCGTAGGACGTATGCGGTATTAGCGTTCCTTTCGAAACGTTGTCCCCCACTACCAGGCAGATTCCTAGGCATTACTCACCCGTCCGCCGCTAACTCGAAGAGCAAGCTCTTCTCATCCGCTCGACTTGCATGTGTTAGGCCTGCCGCCAGCGTTCAATCTGAGCCATGATCAAACTCTTCAGTTCAATACTGCTTGGGTTTTGAGAAAACCCTAAACTTGGCTCAGCAATCTCAAAATGAACTATTCGATTGCTCGTATAGTCACTTGTGATGCTGATAATCTTTCTGACTATCAGTCCATTACCACAAGCACCCACACGAATTGCTTGATTCGATTGTTAAAGAGCGTTTGGCGAAGCGTTTCGCTTCAACCGAGGCGCGCATTCTACGCTTTCCTCTCAGCCTGTCAAGCGTTTATTTTGAAGTCTTTCAGAATTTTTCGTTCAACTTCAAACACTTGCTTCAGCTACATCAGCGTTTGCTCGCTGTGTGGGGGCGCATTCTACAGAACGAAAACGCCCCGTCAAGGGAATATTTCCAAAATTTTCAAAAGCTTCATGCGCGCGGGCGGAAGTGCTCGGTGATCACGGCCGAAGAGTGCCATGCGCATGAATAGATACGCGTATGCGTCCGATCACCCTTCAAATGGCTCGCAAGGCCATTCTTGGCCACAGGGCGATTGTTCAACAATACGCACGGTTTTATGCGATAAACGGCGTTCCGGAAAAGTGCGAACCCAATGATGGACAATAAAAGAGGCAAGGGACTTTCATTCGTAAGAAGGATCCATGCACCACGGACGATCGGCATGGGCATCGGCCTGCTCGGCGTCTATGCGGGCATGCTGCCTCTCGATCCCCCGGCCTGGGTATGGGTTGCCATGTTCATCAATGGCCTGGCCTGGCCGCACATCGCCTATTTCGTCGGGCTGCGCTCGCGCTCACCCTATCAGACAGAACAACGCAGCCTGTTGATCGACTCCCTGACCGGCGGATTCTGGACCGCCGCCATGCATTTCAATCCCCTGCCCAGCATCACCATCCTGTCGATGATGACCATGAACAATGTAGCCGCTGGCGGACAGCGCCTGTTCCTGCGCGGTGCGCTCGCCCAGGTTTGCGGCATGTTGCTGGGCATGGCGCTGCTGGGTCCGGGCCTGCAACTGGTCAGCACGACCCAGCAAGTCTACGCCTGCCTGCCCATGCTTACTCTTTATCCACTGGCCTTGGGCTGGGTCTGCTATCGCCTTGCCATCCAATTGTCGGAGCACAAGCGCAGCCTGAGTGCCTTGAGTCGCACCGACAGCCTGACCGGCCTGCTCAACCATGGGTCCTGGAAAGACCTCCTGCAGCTCAAGTTCCAGAACTGCCAGCAGCAGCGACGCAGCGCGGTGATCGCGATCATCGACATTGACCACTTCAAGCGCATCAATGACAGCTATGGACATGTGGCCGGTGACGCCGTACTGCGCCACTTGAGCAAGGAGCTGAAGATCAGCCTGCGCGAGAACGACCTGGCCGGGCGCTACGGCGGCGACGAATTCTGCGTGATTCTGCCCGATACCACCCTGCCCCAGGCAGGACGCCTCATGGAACACCTGCGCGAACGGGTCGCGGCCTATCGCGACGACGCCCTGCCGGAATTGCGTATCAGCCTCAGCATCGGCCTTGCCCTTTGCCGCAGCGACTTCGACGACCCGGTCGCCTGGCTCAACGAGGCCGACCGGGCGCTCTACAGCGCCAAGAACAACGGTCGCGACCAGGTCAATTTCGCCGATGACAGCGGCGCAACCACAAGAGTCGCCTATCCTGAGTGAAGTTCGCCCGCGAGGCAGGCTCGCGAAGGCAGTGCAACAGGACCGGCACGCTTCATGGATAGTCCCGCCAGCGCTCACTCCCCTTCATCACGTCCCCGCCTGCATACGCGCAAACTGATTACAGGCATCTCGCTGCTGTTCGTCCTCGCCTGCATGATCGCCTTCGGCGCGTTGTTCAACATCGCGCAACAACTGAATGAGAGCGCCGGGCGCAAAAGCGTCTTTTATGTCGACAAGGCCCTCCAGCAGCGCCTTGAGTCCTCGCGCCGCTTTCTTTCCAGCTATGCGGTGTGGAACGCCGCCTACGAACACCTGGACGGCAAGGTCGACGAACAGTGGGCCTATATCGAAAAAAACGTCGGCGAATCGCTGTACACCGCCAGCGGTTACGAAGGTGTCTTCGTCATCGACGACAAGCGCACCAAGTACGGACTGTTCAAGGGGCAACCCAGCGCAGCGCCTATTGCCAGCTATATGGATGTCGCGGTGCAACCCATCGTCGAGGCCGCCCGCGCACTTGCCCCCGAACGCGGGCAAGCGAGCCGCTACGTCCTGTTCAACGGCTGGCCGGCAATACTGACTGCCGCGGCGATCCGCCCGGATGACGACGTGCTGGGCATCGATCCGCAAACCACCTCGGTGATGCTGTTCATCGACCAACTGACCCAGGCCAAGCTGGACAAACTGGCCGATGATGCCGGCCTCACCGGCTTGCACATCGCCAAGGCCAGTAACGAGGCCCCGCAACTGCCTCTCGACGACCTGGGCTATAGCCTGCAATGGACCCCGCCTCGCCCCGGCGACCAGTTGCTCTGGGGCGTATTGCCAGCCCTGCTCGGGGCCATGCTGCTCCTGGGCTTGCTGATGCTCGGGTTGTTCCGCTATGCCCTGCGTGCCTCACGCCAGATCAACGACAACCTCAGCGCCCTGCAAGCCAGCAACCAGGCCCTGGAAGCCAGCGAACAGCGTTTTCGTGCCGTGGCGGAGGCGGCGTCCGACTGGATCTGGGAAACCGACCGACAGCTGCGACTGACCTATCTGTCGCAACGCTTCGTCGACGTCACCGGCTACAAGACCAGGGACTGGCTTGGCCAGCCGCTGAACCTGCTGCTTGGTTGCGACACCACACCTCTCGGCGCCTGGCTCGACGACCTCGACGAAACCACGGGTCAGCAAGCGGCTCACCTGCGCTGCGTCTATCACGATAAGCACAACCTTCTGCGCTTCTGCCGACTGTCGGCACGCCCCATACAGGTCAAAGGCCAGCGTATCGGTTTTCGCGGCACCGCCAGCGATATCACCGACGAAGTCGCCGCCCATGCCCATATCCAGCACCTGTCGATGCACGATGCGCTGACCGGGCTGGCCAATCGCAACAAGCTCTCGCGCTTTCTCGAGCAGGCGCTGGTCAAGGGCGAGCAGGCTGCGCCACTGACCCTGATCCTGCTTGACCTGGACAGTTTCAAGCCGATCAATGATTCCCTTGGCCACGCTGCGGGAGACGCAGTATTGCTGGAGGTCGCGGCACGCCTGCGCGAAACCACCCGCGACGGTGACCTGGTGGCCCGCCTCGGCGGCGACGAGTTCATCCTGGCACTCGCCAACATGAACAACCGCAAGGAAATCGATCGGTTCTGCGCCCGCTTGATCGACAGCCTGCAGCAGCCTATCGGCTACGAGGATCAAAGCCTGCACGTGGGCGCCAGCCTCGGCATCGCCCAGACCCGCCTGCAGGGCTACGATCCCGGGGAACTGATCCGCTGCGCCGATATCGCGTTGTACCAGGCCAAGGCCGAGGGCAAGAACACCTGGCGCTACTTCTCAGCGGAAATGAACCAGCAGATCCAGCATCGCCGGCAGTTGGAGAACGACTTGCGCCGGGCGGTGAAGAATCATGAGTTCGTCCTGCATTTCCAGCCACGCTATCACCTGCAAAGCCTGGAGATCGTCTCGGTGGAAGCCTTGGTGCGCTGGCAGCACCCGGTGGAAGGCCTGCTGGGCCCGGACACCTTCATCCCCCTTGCCGAGCAGAGCGACCTGATCGTGCCCCTGGGGCTGTGGGTCCTGCGCAACGCCTGCGAGATCGCCCGCGACTGGCCCGCCCCGCTGCTGGTGTCGGTCAACCTGTCGCCAGCGCAGTTCTCGCGCAGCGATGTGGTCGCCGATGTACGGCGGATCCTTGTGGAAACCGGATTCCCGGCGCAGCGCCTGGAACTGGAGATCACCGAGAATGTCATGCTCAACGATATCGAAGGCGCACTGGGGACCATGAATGCCCTGAAGGAGCTGGGGGTGCGTTTGAACATGGACGACTTCGGTACCGGCTACTCATCCCTGGGTTACCTGCGCACCTACCCCTTCGATAGCATCAAGATCGACAAGCGCTTCGTCGCCGGGCTCAGCAGCGACAGCAACGACCGCGCCGTGGTCCAGGCGATCATCAACTTGGGCAAGGCCATGGGCCTGACCGTGACCGCCGAGGGCGTCGAGACCGAACAGCAATTGCGCGCGCTGGGCATGGAACAGTGTCATGAAGTCCAGGGCTTCTACCTGAGCCGGCCACTGGAACGTGCCGATTTCGAAGCCCTGCTGCACAGCCACCGGAGCAAGGACGGCCAGGCCGGGTAGCGCTCAGCCAAGCCGTCGACGTTGCGCCATGATCTGCGGCAGATCTCGCCTGCGCTGATAAACCCGAAGCGGCTCGCTGATATTCAAGCGATCATCGACATTCTGTTCCAGCAGTACGTCGATCAGCTCGCGGCTCAAGGTCATGAGCTCGCCTTCGCCGCGCTGCCAGACGAATTCGCTGCTGGGCGTGATGCTGTCGTCGGCCACGTCCATGCCGAACGAGTCTTCGCTGAAGCGCACGATGTGCTTGCCGAGCTTGCGGTGGAACCCGACGAAGCCCTTGAGCTGGTCGGCTGCGGCGCAGATGTCCTGGGAAGTGATGTGCATGTCAAACCTCGCTGAAACACCCATGTGGGTGCTGGTCAAAAGGAATTGGCACGCAGGCGAATGGGCAGACCTCTGACGGGAATGCTCGAGTTCCGAAAGATTACTGGAAATTGCCTACCGCTTGGGTGGAATTTTCTTCGTAGTCCCGGATGCTCGCTACACTAGAAATCCTTGTCGACGTTTCGGTGGCCGTTTTTCCGATGACTAATGCAGCACTTTCAGACAGCGCTACCATAGGCAGGATCAACGTGATCCCGGCCATCCTGCAGGTCATCAGTGAGACCACGGGGCTGCGTTTTGCGGCAGTCGCGCGGGTGACCGAAGCGCGCTGGACGGCACTCGCGGTACTCGACACCTTCGGTTTCGGCATTGCCGTGGGTGGCGAACTGGAAGCCTCCACCACCCTGTGCAACGAGATTCGCGCCGGGCAGAAAACCATAGTGATCGACCACGCCAGCCAGGACGAAACCTACCGCGACCACCCCACGCCACGCCTGTACGGCTTCGAGAGCTACATCGCGGTGCCGGTACTGCGCAGCGACGGCAGCTTCTTCGGCACCATCTGCGCCCTGGATCCCCTGCCCCGCTCGCTCAAGGGCAGTGCCATCCAACCCATGATGGAAGCCTTTGCCCGCCTGCTGTCGATCCAGATCGAAAGCGAAGAAAGCGTCCAGCGCACCGAGATCGCCCTGGAAAAAGAGCGGCAGATCGCCGGGCTAAGGGAAAAATTCATTGCCGTGCTCGGCCATGATCTGCGCAATCCGCTGTTCGCCATCACCGCCGGCGCCGAATTGCTGAGCAAGCGCCTTACCGACGAGCGCTCGCGGACCATCGCCGAGCACATCCTCACCTCCGGTCATCGTGCCACGCAACTGGTACGGGACGTTCTTGACTTCGCCCGCGGCCGCCTCGGCGATGGCATTCCCCTGAATATCCAGCCCTGCGCCGATCTGGACCAGGCGCTGCGCCATGTCGCGGGAGAATTGCAGCGGGTGCATCCGGCTCGACTGATCGAACTGGACATCGGCGACCTCTCCGGCATGCACTGCGATCGCGAGCGGATCTGCCAGGTGCTCTCCAACCTGATCGCCAACGCGCTGCAGCACGGCGACGAACAGGGAGTCATCCGGATTTCGGCGAGGATTGCCGACGATGATTTCATCCTCAGCGTGCACAACAACGGCGAGCCCATCGCCCCGGCCATCATGGCGCAGATGTTCGAACCCTTTTCCCACCCTGCCTCGGATGCGCCGCAGGTCGGCCTTGGCCTGGGACTCTACATCGCCAAGCAGATCGCTCTGGCCCATGGTGGGTACATGGATGTGCAATCGTCTGCCGCGGCCGGCACCCTGTTCAGCCTGCATCTGCCGCTGGTCCGAGCTGCTCGCGCAGCCGGGCGGACAGCCAGCCCATGAACAGGCGCACCCGCGGCGGCAGATAGTGCTGACGCGCATAAAGCCGGCGCATTTCCCGGAGCACTCATTGTTCGGATCAGGCGAACAGTCTTTCCAATAAGCACGGATTTATCAGCACATAACCGACCAATAGACTGGCCTCACTCCCCGCTCCCAAAAAGAGGTAATGCACATGCCCCGCAAGATTGCACTTATCACCGGCGCCAGCCGCGGTCTGGGCAAGAACGCAGCGCAACACCTGGCGGCCCAGGGCTTCGATATCATCGGCACCTGGCACAGCAAGGCCGGCGAAGCGCAGACACTGGCCTCGACCCTGGAGAACTCAGGTGCCCGCGCCGTCATGCTGCAACTGGACGTTGGCGACAGCGCCAGCTTCGAAGCTTTCGCCAATACGCTGAAAGCCACCCTGAGCAAGGACTTCGGCCGCGACCATCTGGACGTGCTGGTGAACAATGCCGGGATTGGCCTGAACGTGCCTTTCGCCGAAACCAGCGAAGCGCAGTTCGACCAGATGCTGAACATCCAGCTCAAGGGTCCGTTCTTCCTCACCCAGCGCCTGTTGCCACTGATCGCCGACAATGGCCGGATCATCAATATTTCCACGGGCCTGACCCGCTTCACCATGCCCGGCCATGCCGCCTACGCGGCGATGAAAGGTGCGATGGAAGTACTGACCCGCTACCAGGCCAAGGAACTGGGGCCACGCGGGATACGCGTGAACATCCTTGCCCCGGGCGCCATCGAGACCGATTTCGGTGGCGGCCTGGTGCGCGACAACCAGCAAGTCAATGCGGGAATCGCCGGCAATACTGCGCTCGGACGGGTCGGGCTGCCGGACGACATCGGCGCGGCCATTGCCCTGCTCGCCAGCGACGGTGCCGGCTGGGTGACCGGTCAGCGCCTCGAGGCCTCCGGCGGCATGTTCCTCTGATCGTCAGCTTCACCCACCTGAACGCTGGCGGTCATGCCGGCGCTCAGGTTGACGCCTTCCGGCACCTTGTCGAGGCTGATGCGTACCGGGATGCGCTGGGCCAGGCGCACCCAGTTGAAGGTTGGCTCGACTTCGGCGAGCAGCTGGCTGTCGGGGTTGGCGTTACGGTCGGTGATGCCGCGGCTGATGCTCTGCACGTGGCCCTGCATCGGCTCGCCGGCACTCATCAACCAGATTTTCACCGGCGCGCCGACCTTGATCCGCGGCAGCTTGGTTTCCTCGAAGTAGGCCTGGACATAAAAGGTCGAATCATCCACCAGGGCCATCACCGACTGTCCTGCATTGACGTAATTGCCCTCGGCCAGGCGCAGGTTGGTGATATGGCCGTTGCGCGGCGCCTTGACTTTGCTGCGCTCCAGGTTGATCTGCGCCAGCTTGGCATCGGCCTGGGCCTGGCGCAGTTCGCCACGGGCCACGGCGGCGCCGATCTGGGCGTTCTCGCGCAGTTCGGCGCTGATGGCCTGGGGCCCGAGGGCGGCACGGCGGGAGGCCTCATGCTCGCGCAAGCGCAACTGTTGCTGACGGGTGTCGGCTACCGCATTGGCCTTGTCCAGCGCGGCTTCGAAACGGTCACTGTCGATCGACATCAGCAGGTCGCCGGCCTTGACCTCCTGGTTGTCCTTCACGTTCAGCTCGCGCACCCAGCCAGATACATCCGGCGCGACGATCACCACGTCGGCGCGGATCTTCGCGTCGCGGGTCCAGGGTGTGAGCATGTAGTACTGCCATAGTCGGGTGCCGGCGAAGATGGCCACGGCCACCAGGCACAGGGTCAAGGCGATACGCACGATGGTACGCATGAACGAACTCCTCAAAGGTACAGCGTGACCAGGGTCAGCACGCAAACGAACAAGGCACTGTCGAACAGCGCCTCGTGCCAGATCCAGCGCTGCAACGGGGTCAGGCGCAGGATGAAGCGCAGCAGCCCGGTAAGCAGCAACGCCAGCACTACATAAAGAAGAAACGGACTGAGCAGCACCCCGCCCAGCGCCCACTCACGCAAGCCCATGCAGATCCTCCAGGCGGCGGCACCAGCGGCCCCAGCTCTTTTGCAGTTGCACAACGGCGCCCACCGCCAGGCGCAGGGCGTCGCTGGCAGGTTGCTCGCGCAGGGCGGCGATAAAGGTTTCGCTGGCGGCATCCAGGCGCTGCTCGCGCCCAGGCCCCGGGCCTCGCGCCAGCACGTCCTGCAACCGCTCCAGGTACTCGCGTTCGGCCGACGCGAGCGGGGCCCGGGCGATCGCCAGGCACATGCGCAAATGCAGCAACTCATCCCCCATATCCAGGCCATGCAGGCCATCGTCCCAGCGGCTGCGCTCATGCTCCGGCAGGGCGTTGTAGTGCCGTGCCAATTGCAGCAGGCGATCGGCCATGCGCCCGCCGAACCAGGTTTCGGCGCCACGCAGGTCGCGCCGGGTCAGGCGTACCAGGTCGCTCTGGGTCGCGGCGCGCAAGCGCCGGCCATGCCAGGCCGGATTGCGCAGCACCAGCAACTTGAACGCCAGCACCGCCGCACCGACGCCCATCAGCATGGCCTGGGCATTGTTGAGGAAGCTTTCGACACTGAAGGTCATGGTGTTCAGCGGCGAGACCAGCACGATGAAGTGCAGGCAATAGGACGTGGCCGTAGCGCCGATGCGTGGATTGGCCATACCCAGCGCACCGAAGAACAGCGGCACGCCCATGCCCAGGCACAGCAGGGCAAAACTGCTCCATTGCGGCAAGAGGATCTGCCCGACCAGGAAGGCCACCGGTAGCGCCAGGAGAATCCCGCGCAGAAAACTCATACCGATCTGCGCGCCGTTTTCCCGGCTGGCGAACAGGCTGCAGACCACGCAGGTCAGCACCAGGCCACCGGGCGCCGCGCCCCAGGCCGTGGCCATCCAGAACGTCGCCATCGCCAGGAATGCCAGCGCACTGCGTGAGCCGAAGAGCAGGCCCAGGGGCACATCACGGTGTACCGCAAGGCTATCGGGAAGATCGGCCGGCGCCTGGCCCTGCTCCACCGCATGCAGTGCCTGCGTCGCGGCGACGGCGTTGTCCAGCAACAGGGTCATGCGCGCCAGGCAATAGTGTTCGGCGGCGCTGTCGCGCAGTTCCAGGGCGGCTTGCCAGACCCGCTCGCGCAAGGCTTGCAAGGCCTCGGTGTCGGGATTGGCCAGCGCGGCGCGGATTTCGTCCAGCCAGGGTTGCAGATGCGCCGCCTCGCGGTCGTCCAGTTGTCGCCACTGGCGCCGTACCGAACGGGCGATACGCAGCAGCACCAGGAGCTTCTGGCTCAGCCCGCGGATGGCCCGGGCGCGCTGGCGGCCAAGACTGCCTTCGAACCAGGCGTGTTCACGCTGGGAGTCCACGGCAACGATACGCCCGAGGATCTCCACGAGGCCCTTGCGCCCCTCCTCGTCGCCGCCGAGGGTCGCGCTGGCCGTCTGCAAACCGCTCTGCCAGGCCTGGCGCGCCTGCACCGCCAACTGTCGCTCGACGCGCAAGGGCCAGAGCAACGCACTGGCCAGGGTGGCGCAGACGATACCGAGACTGATCTCGGTGCAACGGGCAACGGCCTGGTCGAATATCTGCAACGGGTGGCTGATCGCCGGGAGCGCAATGATCGCCACGGTATAGCCGGCCAGGACGAAGGAGTAGGCCCAGGCGCTGCGCAGCAGGGTCGAGCAGGCGGTGCACAGGCCCAGCCATAGCGCCAGGCAGACCAGGAACAGCCAGGGAGTCTGGGCGAAAACGGCCATGAACAGCACCGACATGATCGTGCCGACCAGCGTGCCAAGCAGCCGCGCCAGGCCCTTTTGCAGGACCATGCCGGACAGTGGCTGGGCGACGATGAACGCGGTCATCAGCGCCCAGGACGGCTGTTCAAGGCCCCAGCGCAAGGCCAGCCACAACGCCAGGCCGCCACCGAGCAAGGTCTTGATGGCGAACTGCAAAGCCGCTTTGTCGGGGGCGAACAGCGCGTGGAGGGTGATGGGCAATGGTGTGAACCTGAAGGTGGTGGAGTTAACGATAGACAGTGGAGCGGAAAAGATCCGAAACACAATTATTAGCTAGCTAACTATCATTAGTCCAGCACCTTTTCCTAGGGCAACAAAAAACCCTGTGGGAGCTGGCTTGTCGGACCGCCGAACCGCAGCGATTGCGATGGTGAATTCACCAAAGTAATCGCTGGCAAGCCAGCTCCCACAGGGTTCCGTGTCATCCCAGAGATAAAGCGTACTACTGGAAAAATAACAGGCAAAAAAAATGGGCGACCGAAGTCGCCCTAAATGCCTTGCGTGCTCGTTGTATCGGGAAGGATCAGCGGTCTTTGCGCTTCTGCGAGTCCTTCCAGATGAAAAGTCCGAAACCGGCGAAGAAAACAAACATCAATCCGACCGTGACGACGCCAGCGACAACCACATTATCGAAGAACATGTCGGCCTCCATTTGCCTGTGCCTGTCCGATGGGTGAACAGTAGCGAATGTGCCGGGAGGGAAAATTGACCGAGGTCAATGGCGCCCGGGGCGGGCGCCGGAGGGGGGTGCAGGCTTGACCTGCATCAAGATTTTCAGCGTTTGCCGGGTTTGCCCTTGGGCTTTTTCTTCGACTTCTTCGCGGTACCGATCGGCATGGCCTGCTCGAAGGCCTTGCGCACTTCGTTCAGGCGCTTGTCATTGAGGTCATGGATGCGGCGGGCGCGCTCGGCGCCGAAATCGATCAGGTTGTCGTCTTGGCTCATGGTCGGGCTCGGAAGGCGGACAGCGGAGCACTCATCATGAAGGCTCGCGCCGATACTGCAAAGACCCGGCTCAGACTTCGATGTCCACCAGCAGCCCCTGGCGGTTCTCGCCGCCCATCAAGGGAGCGACCGGCACGGTATTGTCGGCGTTGAGGTCATCGCCAGGCGTCGGCAAGTAGGGATCATCGCCCTGCTCCTCACCAGGATGTTGCCCGCCGTGCTGGCCCTGGCGACGGCGCTGCTCTTCGCGCAGCAGGAGCGCAGCCTGCTCCGGGTCGCGGTGCTTGAGGTCGATCGCGCCCTCGCTGGAAGCCGGCTGGGTCGGCACCACGGGCTTGATGTCCGGGGTCGGCTTGACCGGGTCCATCTGCTGCGTAATGGGAGCAGCGCTCAGCGGGATCAGTGGTGGCAGCATGGGATTCGGTCTCCTGTCACCCGTTCTATCGGCTCGATATCTCTATGCTTGAGCCTAGGACCGGCTTCCCCGGTCGATGTTGCAGGCCCCACCGGGCAATCGACGAACGGGACGCGTTGCCGTGTGGCCGGAATCTTTGGTTTGAAAGGCCGCTATCCGTTAAGATAGCCAGCTTTTTCATGGCGGGAGTCAGGCAGTATGGCGCAGCAGTATCAACCGGGACAACGCTGGATCAGCGACAGCGAAGCCGAGCTGGGTCTGGGTACCGTTCTGGCACAGGATGGCCGCTTGTTGACCGTGCTCTACCCGGCCACTGGCGATACCCGCCAGTACTCCCTGCGCAATGCCCCGCTGACCCGGGTGCGCTTTTCTCCCGGTGACCAGATCACCCATTTCGAAGGCTGGAAACTGACCGTACGCGAAGTCGAGACGACCGACGGCGGCCTGCTGGTCTATCACGGCCTCGACGCGCAGAACCAGGCGCGTATCCTGCCGGAAACCCAGCTCTCCAACTTCATCCAGTTCCGTCTGGCCAGCGACCGTCTGTTCGCCGGGCAGATCGACCCGCTGCCATGGTTCTCGCTGCGCTACAACACCCTGGAGCACACCAGCCGCCAGTTGCAGTCGTCGCTGTGGGGCCTCGGCGGCGTGCGCGCCCAGCCGATCGCGCACCAATTGCATATCGCCCGTGAAGTGGCCGACCGCATCGCCCCACGGGTTCTGCTGGCCGACGAAGTAGGCCTGGGCAAGACCATCGAAGCCGGCCTGGTGATCCATCGCCAGTTGCTCTCCGGTCGCGCCAGCCGCGTGCTTATCCTGGTCCCGGAAAACCTCCAGCACCAATGGCTGGTGGAAATGCGCCGGCGCTTCAACCTGCAGGTCGCGCTGTTCGATGCCGAGCGTTTCATCGAAAGCGACGCCAGCAACCCGTTCGAAGACGCCCAACTGGCCCTGGTAGCCCTGGAGTGGCTGACCGAGGACGAAAAGGCCCAGGACGCCCTGTTCGCCGCCGGCTGGGATCTGCTGGTGGTCGACGAAGCGCACCACCTGGTCTGGCACGAGGACCAGGTCAGCCCTGAATACGCGCTGGTCGAGCAGCTCGCCGAAGTCATCCCCGGCGTCCTGCTGCTCACCGCCACCCCGGAGCAGCTCGGCCAGGACAGCCATTTCGCCCGCCTGCGCCTGCTCGATCCGAACCGCTTCCACGACCTGGCCGCCTTCCGTGCCGAGAGCGAGCACTATCGCCCGGTGGCCGAAGCCGTCCAGGAACTGCTCGACAACGGCCGGCTGTCGCCGAAGGCCCATGCCACCATCCAGGGCTTCCTGGGTGCCGAAGGCGAAGCCTTGCTGGCTGCCGTCAACGACGGCGACAGCCAGGCCAGCGCGCGCCTGATCCGCGAACTGCTGGACCGCCACGGCACCGGCCGCGTGCTGTTCCGCAACACCCGTGCCGCCGTCCAGGGCTTCCCGCAGCGCCAGTTGCACGCCTATCCCCTGCCCTGCCCGGACCAGTACATGGAACTGCCGGTGGGCGAGCACGCCGACCTGTACCCGGAAGTCAGCTTCCAGGCCCAGGGCGATGGCGACGAAGAAAACCGCTGGTGGCGCTTCGACCCGCGGGTCGACTGGCTGATCGATACCCTGAAGATGCTCAAGCGGGTCAAGGTCCTGGTGATCTGTGCCCACGCCGAAACCGCCATGGACCTGGAAGACGCCCTGCGCGTGCGCTCCGGCATCCCGGCCACGGTGTTCCACGAAGGCATGAGCATCCTCGAGCGCGACCGCGCCGCCGCCTACTTCGCCGACGAGGAATTCGGCGCCCAGGTGCTGATCTGCTCGGAAATCGGCAGTGAAGGACGCAACTTCCAGTTCGCCCATCATCTGGTGCTGTTCGACCTGCCGGCCCACCCCGACCTGCTGGAACAGCGCATCGGTCGTCTCGACCGGATCGGCCAGAAGCACACCATCGAGCTGCACGTACCGCACCTGCAGAACAGCCCGCAGGAGCGCCTGTTCCAGTGGTACCACCAGGCTCTCAACGCCTTCCTCGCCACCTGCCCGACCGGCAACGCCCTGCAGCACCAGTTCGGCCCGCGCCTGCTGCCGCTGCTGGAAGACACCGATGAAAGCCAGTGGGAAGCGCTGATCGCCGAGGCACGTGGCGAGCGCGAGCGTCTCGAAGCCGAGCTGCACAGCGGTCGCGACCGTCTGCTGGAACTCAATTCCGGCGGTGCTGGCGAAGGCCAGGCGCTGGTGGAGGCAATCCTCGAACAGGACGATCAGTTCGCCCTGCCGATCTATATGGAAACCCTGTTCGACGCCTTCGGCATCGACAGCGAGGACCACTCGGACAACGCCTTGATCCTCAAGCCGAGCGAGAAGATGCTCGATGCCAGCTTCCCGCTGGGCGACGACGAAGGCGTGACCATCACCTATGACCGCGACCAGGCCATGTCCCGCGAGGACATGCAGTTCCTGACCTGGGAGCATCCGATGGTACAAGGCGGCATGGACCTGGTGCTGAGCGGCTCGATGGGCAACACGGCCGTCGCGCTGATCAAGAACAAGGCGCTCAAGCCGGGCACCGTACTGCTGGAACTGCTCTACGTCAGCGAAGTGGTCGCGCCGCGCTCGCTGCAACTGGGCCGCTACCTGCCGCCGGCAGCGCTGCGCTGCCTGCTGGACGCCAATGGCAACGACCTGGCGCCACGGGTGTCCTTCGAGACCATCACCGACCAGTTGGAAAGCGTGCCCAAGGCCAGCGCCAACAAGTTCATCCAGGCCCAGCGTGACGTGCTGGCGCCAAGGATCAACGCCGGCGAAGCCAAGGTCCTGCCGCGTCACAACGAACGCGTGGCCGAGGCGCAACGCCGCCTGGCGGCGGAAACCGATGAGGAGCTGGCACGCCTGACGGCCCTGCAAGCGGTGAACCCGACGGTGCGAGACAGCGAGATCGTAGCGCTGCGCAAGCTGCGCGAGGATGGCTTGGCGATGCTGGAAAAGGCCGCTCTGCGGCTCGAGGCGATTCGGGTGCTGGTCGCTGGCTGAGTCTGTGTCCGGGACGGCCTCATCGCTGGCAACGCCAGCTCCCACAGGTATAGCGTGCACCGCTGAACCTTGTGGGAGCCGGCGTTGCCGGCGATGAGGCCGGCACTGACACCCGGCTTAAAGAGCCTCGGCGGCCTTGCCCGCCTGCGCAGCCCCCTCCTCCACCATCCCGTCCTTCATCTTCTGCGCATCCCGGGCAAAGGTGCGCGTCGCGAACAGCAGGAATACCAGGGTCGCCGCCAGGGCAAACGGAATCAGCCCCATGGCGTTATGCAGGCCCACCGCCTTGAATGCCTCGGTCATGTCGACCGCACCCGCTTCCAGCATCGCCACCTGGGCGTAATGATCCGACAGGGTCCCGACCACCAGTGGCCCAAGCCCCCCACCCAACAGGTACAAGCCGGCAAAGAACAACGCCATCGCCGTCGCTCGCAGGCGCGGCTGCACCACATCCTGGATCGCGGTGTAGACGCAGGTGTAGAAGTTATAGGCAAACAGCCAGCCAATACCGAACAGGGCAATGAACACGCCGATCTCCACCCGTCCCAGATACAGCGCCGTTCCGGTCCCGACGGTCGCCACCAGCATGCTGAAGGCCCCGAACAGCAGGCGCCCGCCCGGCAGGCGCTGATGGATCTTGTCCGCGACCCACCCGCCCAGGGTCAGTCCGACCAGGCCGGTCACGCCGACTATCACCCCGGTCGCCACCGCCGCGTTCTGCAATGACAGGGAAAAGTAGCGTTGCAGCATCGGCACCATGAACGAGTTGCAGGCGTAGGTGGCGAAGTTGTAGGCCAGGCCCGCGAGCACCAGCCAGCCGAAGGTCGGGATGCTCAGCACCCGGCGCAACGGCCGGTCCAGCGGAGCCTGGGAGGATGCCACCGCTTCCGCCGCGCCGCGTGCCGGCTCGCGGATCATGAACATGAACACCGCCAGCAGCAGCCCTGGCACCGCCGCGATGAAGAACGGCGCACGCCAACTGCCGAAATACTGGACCATCGCGCCGATGGTGAAGAACGCCAGCAACAGCCCCAGCGGCAGACCGAGCATGAAGATGCCCATGGCCCGGGCGCGTCGTTCGGCCGGGAACAGGTCACCGATCAGCGAATTGGCCGCCGGCGCATAGCTGGCCTCGCCGATCCCGACGCCCATGCGCACCAACAGGAAGCTCCAGAAGCTGCCGACCATGCCATTGACTGCCGTCAGCCCGCTCCATACGGTCAGGCCCCAGCCCATCACCTTGCTGCGCGAACCGGTGTCGGCCAGGCGTCCCAGGGGCAGGCCGGCAATCGCATAGACCAGGGTGAAGGCCGTGCCGATCAGGCCGATCTGCATGTCGCTGAGATGCCACTCCAGGCGGATCGGCTCGATCACGATCGCGGGAATGGTGCGGTCGAAGAAATTGAACAGGTTGGCCAGGAACAGCAGGAACAGAATGCGCCAGGCATTCGCCGCTTGAGTGGGGCTGTGCATCGGTCGATCCCTCTTTATTGTTGTCGGCGCGTACCGCACGCCGGACAAAATCTAGAGGGCCATTCCCGGTCTGTCTGCGATCATCCACGAGATTGATGGCAGGTAATTGTAACCATTTGCACCGTTATAACCCGTCGCGATAAAAACACCCATCGCTTCAGTGAAATCAATCTGCCATCCAAGCGGATAGCGCACCATACTCAAAACCAAAAGAGTCTCCAGGCGGTTTGGGGACGAGTGCAAACTCGGCTGAACTGAGAGGCGCGCTAATGGAATGGCTGCATATCATGCTCGCCGAGCATCCGGCGGGGCATTTTGCTCTGGCGGCGCGACACGACCCTTGGCTGATCCTCCTCGCCTACCTGGTGATGTGCGCCGGCAGCTTCGCCACCCTCGACATCATCGAACGCATCGGCGACGCCGAACAGGCCAGCGCCCGACGACGCTGGAAACTGCTGGGCGCCTGCTGCCTGGCCTGCAGTGTGTGGGCCATGCACTACATCGGCATGCTGGCCTTCGAGACTTCGCTGGAAGTCCATTACGACATGTTCCTCACCAGCGTGTCGCTGCTGATCATGCTGTTCGCTGCCCTCGGCGCCATGAGCTTCCTCGGCCAGAGCCAACCGAGCAACCGCCACTACACCCTGGCCGCGCTGTGCATCGCCTCGGGGGTGGCGATCATGCATTACACCGGCATGGCGGCCATGCGTTCCCGGGCCGTGCAACTCTACGATCCGACCCTGGTGCTGGGCTCGGTGGTAGTGGGGCTGCTCGCCGCGCTGCTGTCGATGATGATGGCCCGTCACCTGCGCCAGGGAAACGTAGCGCGCCCGCAACTGTTCAAGTACAGCGCCGCGCTGATCATGGCGGCCGGCATCATCGCCACCCACTACGCCGGCATGCACGCATTGACCCTGGTGCTTCCCGACGGGGCCGCGCCCCAGATCGTGGTCACCGACAACAGCTTGCAACTGAGCCTGACCATCGCCGTGATCACCCTGCTGATCAGCGGCAGTTGCATCAGCGCCGCGCTCTCGGACAAGAAGCTGCAAAGCAAGGAACAGGACCTGCGCCGGGTCAACACCCTGCTCAGCCAGCTCGACCAGGCCCGGGTTTCGCTGCAACAGGCAGCGCACTACGATGCCCTGACCAACCTGGTCAACCGCCGCGGCTTCAACCAGATCTTCGCCGAGCGCCTGGCCGAGCGCACCCAGCAGGGTGGCATGCTCGGAGTGATGTTCCTCGATATCGATCACTTCAAGCGCATCAACGACAGCCTCGGACATGACGCCGGCGACCAGTTGCTCAAGGCCATCGCCCATTTGATCAGCGCCGCCACCCGGACCCAGGACGTAGTCGCCCGCCTTGGCGGCGACGAGTTCTGCATTCTTTTCAGCCTGAACAGCCCCGAAGAGGCGCGCGGCCTGGCCCAGCGCATCCTGAACAAGGTCCGCGAGCCCATCGACCTGGCGGGGCGACGCATGGTCATGACCACCAGTATCGGCATCAGCCTTTACCCCACCGATGGCAACACCTGCGATGAACTGCTCAAGCACGCCGACCTGGCGCTCTACCAGTCCAAGGGCGGCGGGCGCAACAAGGCGAATTTCTTCAGCGACAACCTCAAGACCCGCGCCACCCTGGAACTGCAACTGGAAGAAGAATTGCGCATCGCCTTGCAGGAAGACCATGGCCTGCGCTTGCACTACCAGCCGATCTACGAGTTGGCCAGCGGCAAGGTCAGCAAGCTCGAGGCGTTGATCCGCTGGCAGCACCCGCAACACGGCCTGCTCAGCCCCGACCGCTTTATCGGCATCGCCGAAACCAACGGGCTGATCGCCGACCTCGATCTCTGGGTGCTGCGTCGCGCCTGCCAGGACCTGGCCCAACTGAGCCAGCACGGCTTCGACGAATTGAAGGTGACAGTGAACTGCTCGGCCCTGACCCTGGGCCGTGACGAGCTGGCCAGGGAAGTCGAAGACGCGCTGCACAACGCCGGCCTGCCGGCCTGGCGCCTTGAGCTGGAAGTCACGGAAAACGCCCTGATGGCCAATATCCACAGCACCATCGAGTTGCTGCGGCGTATCCGCCAGCAGGGCGTGTCACTGTCGATCGATGACTTCGGCACCGGCTATTCGTCCCTGGCCTATCTCAAGCGCCTGCCCCTGGATACCCTGAAGATCGACCGCTCGTTCATCCAGGACGTGCCGCATTCCCGGGCAGACAACAATATCGTCCAGGCGATCATGGTGATGGCCCACACCCTGCACCTGAAGGTAATCACCGAGGGCGTGGAAACCGAGGAACAATACAGCTTCCTGCGGCGCCTGGGCTGCGACGCCATCCAGGGTTACCTGTTGAGCCGGCCGGTACCGCTGGAGAACCTGCACGCGGTGCTCGACAGCCTCAACCATCGCGAAGAGCGCCTTACGGCGTGCTGCGATACAGATCGATCAGCGTCGCCGGATCTTTTTCCAGATAGCCCTGACTGCCATGCAAGCGCATCAACTGCGCAGCCAGGCCGCTGACCGGCGTCGCCACACCCTGTTCGCGGGAAAACTTCACGGCGCTGTCGAGATCCTTGAGCAACGTCCGCACATGCCATTTCACCGGCTCGAAGCGGCTTTCGGCCATTTGCGGGGCGAGGATCTGCAAAGGTTTGGAATCAGCGAAACCGCCGGCCAGGGCGTCGGCGATCAGGCCGGCGTCCACTCCCGACTTTTCCGCCAGGGCCACCACTTCGGCGATCACCAATGCATTGCAGGCGACGATCATCTGGTTGCAGGCCTTGGTGACCTGGCCCGCGCCCACGCCCCCCATATGGGTAACCCGCTGGCCCAGTGACAGGAGTGCCGGACGTACCCGCTCAAGATCGCTCGCGTCGCCTCCCACCATGATCGCCAGGGTGCCGGCTTGCGCGCCAGGCGTACCACCGGACACCGGGGTATCGAGCCAGCCCATGCCGGTCGCGGCCTTGAGTTGCGCGGCCATTTCCCGGGTGGCGGAAGGTTCCAGGCTGGAGAAGTCCACCAGCAATTGCCCGGGCCGGGCCTTGCCGGCAATGCCATCCGGGCCGAACACCACCTCGCGCACCACCGCAGTGTCGGCCAGGCACAGCATCACCACGTCGGCAGCCTCGCAGAGTTCGCCGGGCGCCTGCACCTGACGTGCGCCGGCAGCCACCAGGGGCGCGCATTTGTCCGGCGAACGGTTCCATACCGTCAGCTTGTGGCCCGCCGCCAGCAAGCGGCGACACATGGGCAACCCCATCAGGCCGATACCGGCAAAACCCAGGGACAAAGGCAATGAATTGCTCATCTACAGCTCCAGACAGTTAAAGAAGTTGACGGATCGGACGATTCAGAAAAAGGCGCGACAGGAAAACCCCTAGCATTCATAGGGTAAAACCTGATCGCTTACGCCGGAGACGCACTGATACAGTCGCGAAACTTTCCAGGGATGGCTCAATGATATCGACTGCTGAAAAGCCTTCCCCCCAGGCACATGGCGCAAAATGACCTCCAAGAATACTCCTGCCAACGTGATTTCCGAGCTGCTTTCAGCCACTGCGCCCACCGCCAATGGCGCGCGCAGCTACTACAGCCAGCCAACCCTGAGCCCGCAGCAATACCTGTATTTCACCGAACCCGACACCCAGCGCATCCTCGATAACCTCGACGGCCTGCGCGACCTGGTGTTTCCGCCAAGCCTGCATGTCGAGGATGACGCCCAGCTGCGCCTCGACCAGCAGTTCCCCTCGGTATGCCTGATCGGCCTCGGTCGCTGCGGTTCGAACATTGCCCTGGATGTCGCCGAGCTGGTGTACAACGCACGGACGTTCTACCTCAACGAATTCAAGAGCGACGACCGGGTCGGCAACGATCCGTCCTACAACCCGGCGCGCTGGATCCGCAACAACCTGCGCCTGGTCCAGGCCAAGAGCGCCAAGCCGGTATTCCTGGTGGAACCGCTGGTCATGCTCGGCGACCTGGACAAGGACATCGCCGGGCGCATCCGTTTCTCGCGCAAGGGCGAGAAAAGCGGCTTCCTGCGCGACTACAGCAAGATGAAGATCATGGACCTGTCCGAGGTCCATGCCGGTGGTGCCGGTAACGCGCCGATCCTTGGCCAGTACCTGGCGAAGATCATCCTCAACAAGGAAACCCACCGGTTCTCCAGCGCCGACTGGAAACTGATCCACTCGTACCTGATCGATTCCTGCGGGATCAAGGCCAACCAGTCGCGGCTGTACTTCTATATCTTCAGCGCTGGCGGCGGTACCGGCTCGGGCATGGCCTCGGAATTCGGCCTGGCCCAGCAATTCTCGTACATGAACAAGACCTTCGACACCAAGCCGGCCGACGAACAGGACGGCGAGGCCGGGCATTCGTTCGTCTTCGAACCGATCTTCACCAGTGGCATCTGCGTACTGCCGAACATTTCCGATCACCGCAGTGAAATGTCAGAAGCGCTACACATCAACGCCGGCAGGCTTCTGTGCAAATACCTGTCAGAGGAATGGGACTTCTCCTACAACTTCGACAACGAAGACAGCAGCGAAGCCAGCGTGATGGGGCGGATTCGCCCGTGGAACGCGATGATGCTGATTTCCAACGACATCATGCGCTACGCCGAAGAAAGCGACGACGGCAACATCCAGAATATCGACGTCAACGCCATGGAGAAGCACGCCAACCAGTACATCTCCCAGCAGATCTTCAACATCCTCACGGCCCAGGCGGTCACCACCGACTACGACCAGAACTACTTCCGGCGCGCCGGCATCGATATCGGCGAGACCATCCGCCTGGATGCCAACGACCTGTTCATGAGCCTGGCCGGCCCGGTGGCGATCGCCTACGCCGAGTCGGTAGTCCCGGAAACCCCGGGCAACAGTTCGGAGAAAGGTTTCAAGGTGTTCGAGAAGGAACCGCCGCGCCTGGACATCGACGACCTGTTCTTCCGCTCCATCGACCTGCCGCACTTCAACAAGGACACCCAGGCCATCGAGGGCATCAGCCTGTTGCCGATCGAGTCCAGGCGCTACCGCGCGGCCCTGGAGCAGTACCGCAAGTCCGGCTGCGACGCCGCGGCACTGCACGACCTGCATTTCTTCAAGAATTGCTCGTCGGTGGTGTCCATCGTTTCGCTGCCCAAGGACTACAAGCTGTCCTACATGGACCTGAACCGGCTCAAGACCCACCTCAACAGCCTGTTCCCCAACACCACGCTGAAACGCTATGCGCTGGTGATCGGTGCCTCGGCCAACCTGTCGCTGACCACCCTGATCGCCAAGAGCCCATGCCTGTCGGACGACTTCCTGACCTTGATCGTGGCCTTCATCAAGCGCTGCTTCGCCAGGATGCCCTATCGCTTCGACGACACCCTGGACAACGCGATTCTTGAATTCATTACCCGGGAAGAATTCGAGGAAGAGCGCATCGACGAATTGCTCAGCGAATTCGAGAACCCGGCGAAGATCCTCGACACCAACTGGTACGCGATCAAACCGATGTACGAGAAGAAGTACCGCGAACTCATCAACGACAAGAACAAGTTCGTTTCCATCAACGATATTCGCTTGTCGCGGGAGTGCGTGAAAAAGGCCATCAAATACTTGCGCGAAATTTATCGCCACCGGATTGGCAAGACCAAGGTCATTTCGCTCAATAGTCATACTGGCAAAGTCGACTACTAAAAAAGCGCGACGCGGACTCTGTGGGAGCTGGCTTGCCAGCGATGGCTTTAGTGAATTCACCATAGCTATCGCTGGCAAGCCAGCTCCTACAGGGTCCGCGTCGTTTTCAGGGCTCGGGAACTGTTACCGCCCCCAAGTGGTTCATCAGGCACTGTTACCAACCGTCACCCCACTTGATCGACCTCGCGCACCAAAATGGACTCGTTGTGCGTTTTTACGCACCCGATTGGCGCCGCCTCAGGCCGACGGCCGAACCTGAATCACGATGAACGGCTGCACCACCACCGCCCAGATCTCTGGATCGCGGCTCTGCAGGTCGAGGGCCTGCTCGGAGCTGACCGGGCCGACAGTGCCAGCATCACGCCACTGTGCAAAGGTTTCGCTGCGGTTCTCGGCCATCGCCTGTGCGACTTCGATCAGGTCAAGGGAAGGGTCGACCCAAATCAGGTCACCCTTTGCCCAAAAACGCTCCAGGGCTTTCCACTCGATTACCGCCGTCTCGCCGAGCAGTTTGGCATAGAGGGTGCTTGGTTCATCAGTCATGGGTTTCACCAAAAAGTATTCAGGTCATTCGAAAGGCCGGTATTTTTGCAGAAAAACCCAGTTTCAAATAAGTAATTGGTCGACAGGTCCAGCAAAGCCAAACGTTTCCGGAACTTCCGGACAGCAAGAAGACGCTTTTTTGTATCTTTATGTCGATCAGGCGACACCCCTTGTTTTTGCCTCGGCGGGCCTGCTTTTCAAGCGATGAAGCGGCGCTCTACACTGTACCGGTACAGTTGCCAGGGCATTCACCGGGGATGAAACCGGAATGCGGGCTGCGATACGGCGTAGCCGTACCGGGTCCGTCGGGTCCTCTGCCATGGCGCAAGGACGATAAAAATTACAACAGAATGAGTGGAGCACTATGAGTAAAGTTTCCAAGCTGTTCGCCGCGATGGTCCTGGCCGGCGTTGCCAGCCATTCCTTCGCCGCCGATACCATCAAGATCGGCATCGCCGGCCCGAAGACCGGTCCGGTGACGCAATACGGTGACATGCAGTTCATCGGTGCCAAGCAAGCCATCAAGGACATCAACGCCGCTGGCGGTGTCGACGGCAAGATGCTCGAAGCCAAGGAATACGACGACGCCTGCGACCCGAAACAGGCCGTGGCAGTCGCCAACAAGGTGGTCAACGACGGCGTCAAGTTCGTCATCGGCCATCTCTGCTCCAGCTCCACCCAGCCAGCGTCCGACATCTACGAAGACGAAGGCGTGATCATGATCACCCCGGCTGCCACCAGCCCGGAAATCACCTCCCGCGGCTACAAGCTGATCTTCCGCACCATCGGCCTGGACAGCGCCCAGGGCCCGGCCGCCGGCAACTACATCGCCGATCACGTCAAGCCCAAGGTCGTCGCGGTACTGCACGACAAGCAGCAGTACGGTGAAGGCATCGCCACCGCGGTCAAATCGACCCTCGAGAAGAAAGGCACCAAGGTTGCCGTCTTCGAAGGCCTGAACGCCGGTGACAAGGACTTCTCCTCGATCATCCAGAAGCTCAAGCAGAACAACGTCGACTTCGTCTACTACGGCGGCTACCACCCGGAGCTCGGCCTGATCCTGCGCCAGGCCAAGGAAAAAGGCCTGAACGCCAAGTTCATGGGTCCGGAAGGCGTCGGCAACGACTCCATCTCGCAGATCGCCCAGGACGCGTCCGAAGGCCTGCTGGTGACCCTGCCGAAGTCCTTCGATGCCGATCCCGAGAACAAGAAGATCGTCGAAGCCATCAAGGCCGACGGCAAGGACCCTAGCGGTCCGTTCGTGTTCCCGGCCTACTCGGCTGTCGAGCTGATCGCCCAGGGCATCAAGAAAGCCGGTAGCGAAGATACCGACAAGGTGGCCGCAGCCATCCACGCCGGCACCTTCAAGACCCCGACCGGTGAACTGTCCTACGACGAAAAAGGCGACCTGAAGGACTTCAAGTTCGTGGTCTACGAATGGCATTTCGGCAAACCGAAAACCGAAGTTTCCCCTCAGTAACACCGTCTGATACTTGACCGAAAAGCCCACTGTGCGAGCAGTGGGCTTTGTTTTACGAGGTTCATGGGCCCGCTTCCCGCGATCCGGGATCGGGTTCACCTGAAAATCTTAAAACCGTCACCAGCGGTTCCCTGGCAACGCATCGGCCGAAGTGGCTCCAGACCACAAGGCCATGCCGGGCAAGCCCCGCCAGCGAAATGCATATTCAGGTTTTTAGGAGCGCTGTAATGCCTGAGATCTATCACTTTTTCCAACAGCTGGTTAATGGCCTGACCATTGGCAGCACCTATGCCTTGATAGCCATTGGCTACACAATGGTTTACGGCATCATTGGAATGATCAACTTCGCCCACGGCGAGGTGTACATGATTGGTTCCTACGTGGCCTTCATCGTCCTTGCCGGACTGGCCATGATGGGCATCCATTCGCTGCCGCTGCTGATGACCGCCGCGTTCATCGCGACGATCGTCGTTACCAGTGCCTACGGCTACAGTATCGAACGGGTCGCCTACCGGCCGTTGCGCAACAGCAACCGCCTGATCCCGCTGATTTCCGCCATTGGCATGTCGATTTTCCTGCAGAACACCGTACTGCTTTCCCAGGACTCCAAGGACAAATCCATTCCCAACCTGATCCCGGGGAGCATTTCCTTCGGCCCGGGCGGTGCGGAAGAAGTCCTGGTGTCCTACATGCAGATCCTGGTCTTCGTGGTCACCCTGATCGCCATGACCGGCCTTACCCTGTTCATCTCCCGCTCGCGTCTGGGCCGGGCCTGCCGGGCCTGCGCCGAAGACATCAAGATGGCCAACCTGCTGGGGATCAACACCAACAATATCATCGCCCTGACCTTCGTCATCGGTGCCGCCCTGGCAGCCGTGGCCGCAGTGCTGCTGAGCATGCAGTACGGCGTGATCAACCCCAACGCCGGCTTCCTGGTGGGCCTGAAGGCCTTCACCGCGGCAGTCCTCGGTGGCATCGGCAGCATTCCGGGCGCCATGCTCGGCGGCCTGGTGCTGGGTGTGGCCGAAGCCTTCGGCGCTGACATCTTCGGCGACCAGTACAAGGACGTCGTGGCGTTCGGCCTGCTGGTTCTCGTCCTGTTGTTCCGTCCGACCGGCATCCTCGGCCGTCCGGAGGTTGAGAAAGTATGAACAGAAACCTCAAATCGGCGTTCTTCAGCGCCCTGCTGGTCTGGGCCGTGGCCTTCCCGGTGCTCGGCCTGAAACTCAGCATCGTCGGCATCAACCTGGAAGTGCACGGCCAGGGTCCGTTCACCCTCGGCGTGATCGCCCTGTGTTCGGTGCTGATGTTCCTGCGCGTGCTGCTGGACAAGCAATGGAGCGCAATGATGCGCTCGCGTCGGGACGGCCCGCTGGTGCCACCTAAGGTCAGCAACTGGCTGACCCTGCCCAAGACCCAGCGCTACATCATCCTCGGCCTGATCGTGGTCGCCCTGGTCTGGCCGTTCTTCGGCTCGCGCGGCGCGGTCGACATCGCCACCCTGATCCTGATCTACGTACTGCTCGGCCTCGGCCTGAACATCGTGGTCGGCTTGGCGGGCCTGCTCGACCTCGGCTACGTCGGCTTCTACGCCGTGGGTGCGTACAGCTACGCGCTGCTCTCGCACTACTTCGGCCTGAGCTTCTGGATCTGCCTGCCGATCGCCGGCCTGATGGCGGCCACCTTCGGCTTCCTGCTGGGCTTCCCGGTGCTGCGCCTGCGCGGTGACTACCTGGCCATCGTGACCCTCGGTTTCGGTGAGATCATTCGGCTGTTCCTGCGCAACCTCACCGATATCACCGGCGGTCCGAACGGCATCAGCAACATCGAGAAGCCGACCTTCTTCGGCCTGACCTTCGAGCGCAAGGCTGCCGAGGGCATGCAGACCTTCCATGAGTTCTTCGGGCTGGAATACAACTCGATCAACAAGGTGATCTTCCTTTACCTGGTGGCCCTGCTCCTCGCCCTGCTGGCGCTGTTCGTCATCAACCGCTTGCTGCGCATGCCGATCGGGCGTGCCTGGGAAGCGCTGCGCGAAGACGAGATCGCTTGCCGCGCACTGGGCCTGAACCCGACCGTGATCAAGCTCTCGGCGTTCACCCTGGGTGCCTGCTTCGCCGGGTTCGCCGGCAGCTTCTTCGCCGCGCGCCAGGGCCTGGTGACACCGGAATCCTTCACCTTCATCGAATCGGCGATCATCCTCGCCATCGTCGTGCTCGGCGGTATGGGCTCGCAGTTGGGCGTGATCCTCGCGGCCATCGTGATGATCCTGCTGCCGGAGCTTATGCGTGACTTCAGCGAATACCGCATGCTGATGTTCGGCGCCCTGATGGTATTGATGATGATCTGGCGTCCGCAGGGCCTGCTGCCTATGCAACGTCCACATATGGAGCTGCGTCGATGAGCCGCGAAATTCTGAAAGTCAGCGGCCTGAGCATGCGCTTCGGCGGCTTGTTGGCGGTCAACGGCGTCGGCCTGACCGTCAAGGAAAAACAGGTGGTCGCCCTGATCGGCCCGAACGGCGCCGGCAAGACCACAGTGTTCAACTGCCTGACCGGTTTCTACAAGCCCAGCGGCGGCACCATCCTCCTCGATGGCCAGCCGATCCAGGGCCTGGCCGGTCACCAGATCGCCCGCAAGGGCGTAGTGCGGACCTTCCAGAACGTACGCCTGTTCAAGGAAATGACTGCGCTGGAGAACCTGCTGATCGCCCAGCACCGCCACCTCAACACCAACTTCTTCGCCGGTCTGTTCAAGACCCCGGCTTTCCGTCGCAGCGAGAAGGAAGCGATGGAGCGTGCGCAGTACTGGCTGGACAAGGTCAACCTGACCGAGTTCGCCAACCGTACCGCCGGAACCCTGGCCTACGGCCAGCAGCGCCGCCTGGAAATCGCCCGCTGCATGATGACCCAGCCACGGATCATCATGCTCGACGAGCCGGCCGCCGGCCTCAACCCCAAGGAAACCGAGGACCTCAAGGCGCTGATCGCGTACCTGCGCGAATCGCACAACGTCACCGTGCTGCTGATCGAGCATGACATGAAGCTGGTCATGAGCATTTCCGACCACATCGTCGTGATCAACCAGGGCACGCCCCTGGCCGATGGCACGCCGGAACAGATCCGCGACAACCCTGACGTGATCAAAGCCTACCTGGGGGAAGCGTAAATGCTGCAGTTCGAAAACGTTTCCACCTTCTACGGCAAGATCCAGGCGCTGCACTCGGTCAACGTGGAAATCAACCAGGGCGAGATCGTCACCCTGATCGGCGCCAACGGTGCCGGCAAGTCCACCCTGCTGATGACCCTGTGCGGTTCGCCGCAAGCCCATAGCGGCAGCATCCGCTACCTGGGCGAGGAACTGGTCGGCCAGCCGTCGTCGCACATCATGCGCAAGAGCATCGCCGTGGTTCCGGAAGGCCGCCGCGTGTTCTCGCGCCTGACCGTCGAGGAAAACCTGGCCATGGGCGGCTTCTTCACCGACAAGGGCGACTACCAGGAGCAACTGGACAAGGTCCTGCACCTGTTCCCGCGCCTGAAGGAACGCTACAGCCAGCGTGGCGGCACCATGTCCGGCGGCGAACAGCAGATGCTCGCCATCGGCCGGGCGCTGATGAGCAAGCCCAAGCTGCTGCTGCTCGACGAGCCATCGCTGGGCCTGGCGCCGATCATCATCCAACAGATCTTCGACATCATCGAACAGTTGCGCCGTGATGGCGTGACCGTGTTCCTGGTGGAGCAGAACGCCAACCAGGCGCTGAAGATCGCCGACCGCGCCTATGTGCTGGAGAACGGGCATGTGGTGATGCAAGGGACCGGGGAAGCGCTGTTGACCGATCCTAAAGTGCGCGACGCTTACCTGGGGGGTTGATCTCCCGGGCCTCATCGCCGGCAACGCCGGCTCCCACACGATCCCTGTGGGAGCTGGCTTGCCAGCGATAAGGCCCTCACCTGCAATACACATTTCCCTGACACAACTTCACTTGTAATCCCCCCTCACCCTGCATACCGTTGGAAACTTTTCAGGCAGAGATCCCGGAGTTTTCCTCGATGCGTATCGCCCCCTCGCTGTTCGTCGCCGCGCTGCTGCCGCTGTTCGCCGGTTGCCAGTTGCTCGCCGACCAGCCGGAAACCAGCGTCTCCACCGCCGGCATGACCCGCCTGCAAGGCGAGCTCAGTGCCGCCAATGGCCAGTTGCTGTTCAAACCCTGCACCGAAAGCCGCCGCTTCGTCGTCCAGGACGCCGGCAATACCGGCCTGCTCCAGGAAGCCGCGACCCTCGCCGCCACTCCGGGCGTACTTTTCGCCGACCTGCGCGGCACCCTTTCCTCCAGTAAAAGCGAAGGCGCCGACGGCCAGTTCAACGTGCACCAGTTGTACCGGCTCGATCACTCGGCCAGCGCCTGCAGCGACCCCAATTTCAAGCGCCTGACCCTGCGCGCCGCCGGCCACGAGCCATTCTGGAACCTCAATGTCAGCGGCCAGGGCATGGTCCTCAACCGTCCGGACCAGCCACCACTGGCCCTGCCCTATCTGGAAGAGCAGATGCCCGGCGGCGGTATCAGCGTCAGCAGCGAAGCCAACGGGCAAAAGGTCGAGCTGTGGCTCGCTCCGCAACGTTGCGTCGACAGCGCCACCGGCGGTGTCAGCCACCTGACCGCGCAATTGCGCCTGGACGGCCAGACCCTCCAGGGCTGCGGTTACTTCGGCGGGTCGCGCAACGACTGACCGCCGGCGCGCATTCAGACTGCCTGCCAGGCCGGCGAAAGCTTTATACTCTCGCGTTTGTGTAAAGCCGCCGGCCCTTCCATGGCCGGGATACTGGACCCTGTCATGCTACGAATCACCGAACTGAAGCTGCCGCTGGATCATCCCGACGAAGCCCTGCGCGAGGCCATCGTGCAACGCCTGGGCATCGACGACGCCGAGCTGCTCGACTTCACTATCTTCAAGCGCAGCTACGACGCGCGGAAGAAGAACACCGAACTGCTGTTCATCTACGCCATCGATCTGAGCCTGCGTGACGAAGCCGCGGTTCTCGCGCGGTTCGCCGACGACCACAACGTCGGCATCGCCCCTGACGTGAGCTACAAGCCGGTGGGCGTGGCGCCCGAGGGCGGCCTGGCCGAACGGCCCATCGTGGTCGGTTTCGGCCCTTGCGGCATCTTCGCCGGCCTGATCCTGGCCCAGGCCGGCCTGCGCCCGATCGTGCTGGAGCGCGGCAAGGAAGTCCGTCAGCGGACCAAGGACACCTGGGGCCTGTGGCGCAAGAGCGTGCTCAACCCCGAGTCCAACGTGCAGTTCGGCGAAGGCGGCGCCGGGACCTTCTCCGACGGCAAGCTGTACAGCCAGATCAAGGACCCGAAGCACTATGGCCGCAAGGTCCTGCACGAGTTCGTCAAGGCCGGCGCCCCCGAGGAAATCCTCTACGTCAGCAAGCCGCATATCGGTACCTTCCGCCTGACCGGCATGGTCGAGAACATCCGCGAGGAGATCATCGCACTCGGTGGCGAAGTGCGCTTCGAGCACAAGGTCACCGACCTGCTGATGGAAGACGGCCAGCTCCATGGCGTGGTCCTGCATACCGGCGAACAGCTGCATTCGCGCCATGTCGTCCTGGCCCTTGGCCACAGCGCCCGCGACACCTTCCGCATGCTGCACGGCCGTGGCGTGTTCATGGAAGCCAAGCCGTTCTCCATCGGTTTCCGCATCGAGCACCCGCAATCGCTGATCGACAAGGCGCGCCTGGGCAAGTACGCCGGCCACCCGAAACTCGGCGCCGCCGACTACAAGCTGGTGCACCACGCGAAAAACGGCCGTTCGGTCTACAGCTTCTGCATGTGCCCGGGCGGGACCGTGGTCGCCGCCACCAGCGAGCCGGGCCGTGTCGTGACCAACGGCATGAGCCAGTACTCGCGCAACGAGCGCAACGCCAACTCGGGCATCGTCGTCGGCATCACTCCGGAGCAGGATTATCCGGGTGGCCCGCTGGCCGGGATCGAGCTGCAGGAGCGCCTGGAAGAGCGCGCCTATGAACTGGGTGGCAGCAACTACCACGCGCCGGCTCAACTGGTGGGTGATTTCGTGGCAGGTCGTCCGTCCACGGCCCTGGGCAGCGTAGAGCCCTCGTACAAGCCGGGCATCAACCTCGGCGACCTGGCGCCGAGCCTGCCGGACTTCGCCATCGAAGCCCTGCGCGAGGCGATCCCGGCCTTCGACCGGCAGATCAAGGGCTACAACCTGGCGGACGCAATCCTGACCGGCATCGAGACCCGGACCTCGTCGCCGCTGCGGATCACCCGGGACGAGACCCTGCAGAGCCTGAACCTGAAGGGGTTGTTCCCGGCGGGTGAAGGGGCCGGGTATGCCGGGGGCATTCTGTCGGCGGGTGTCGATGGCATCCGGATTGCCGAAGCCGTGGCCCGCAGTATGCTCGGGCTGACCGAGTAAGGCTCTCGGGCCTCATCGCCGGCAACGCCGGCTCCCACAAGGTTCGCGGCGCACACCGAACCTGTGGGAGCCGGCGTTGAGGCCATCAGCAACAACACAAATGATCAGATCCCTTCGCGCAGTACCGACTCCGGCAACCCCTCTCCACGCTCCACACACCCCGCCACCGCCGCAATCAACGGTTCCAACACATACCCCTGCTGCCCCAGCCATTGCTCATCGTAATAAGTCGTCGCGTAGCGCTCCCCGCTATCGCACAGGATCGCCACGATCGATCCCGACTCGCCCGCCGATTGCATATGCAGCGCCGCCTGCAAAGCCCCGACCAGGTTGGTCCCGCTCGAACCGCCGACACGCCGTCCCAGACGCTGCGCCAGGTAGTGCATGGCCGCCAGCGACAGTGCATCCGGCACCTTGACCATCGCATCGATCACCGCCGGCAGGAACGAGGCCTCGACCCGCGGCCGACCAATGCCCTCGATGCGCGAACCGCAGTCCAGGCGCAGCGAACGATCGCCACTGCGATAGCAATCGAAGAACACCGAGCGCTCGGCGTCGGCGCATAGCACCCGCGTCGCGTGTCGGCGGTAGCGCACGTAGCGGCCCAGGGTCGCCGTGGTCCCGCCGGTACCCGGGCTGGAAATCAGCCAGGCCGGTTCGGCATGCCGCTCGAAGTGCATCTGGCTGAAGATCGACTCGGCGATATTGTTGTTGGCGCGCCAGTCGGTGGCACGCTCGGCGTAGGTGAACTGATCCATGAAGTGGCCGCCGCTTTCCCGGGCCAGACGCTCGGACTCGGCGTAGATCTGCGTCGGGTCCTGGACCAGGTGCGGCTGGCCACCATAGAACTCGATCTGCGCGATCTTTTCCCGCGATGTGGTGGCCGGCATGACCGCAATGAAAGGCAAGCCCAGCAGCCGGGCGAAATACGCTTCGGAAATGGCCGTCGAACCGCTGGACGCCTCGATCACCGGCGCTCCGGGGCGCAACCAGCCATTGCACAAGGCATAGAGAAACAACGAACGGGCCAACCGGTGCTTGAGGCTGCCGGTGGGGTGGCTGGACTCGTCCTTGAAGTACAGGTCGATATCCGGAAAGCCCGGCATGGACAGGGGAATCAGATGGGTATCGGCACTACGCTGGAAATCGGCATCGATGATGCGAATGGCTTCACGGACCCAGGTGCGGTGATGATTCATGGGGCGGTTCTCATGCGTCAGGGGCAAATGGCTGTAGAAACGACTACCGTCCATTTAGGCAACTTCCTACATCCTTGCCAGAAAAGCCCGATAGCCATGAAAACACTGAAACAGCTTATAACAAAAAAGAATATAATTTTTATTTTAATGAATATCACAACGGGTTAGGGTGTTCGACCTTTTTGTCATTCGATGGAGGAGCGACCTTGCCTCTACGTAGCACATTCACCCGGTTCTTCCAGCTCGAAGCCGCCAGCGGCCTGTTGCTGATCGCCGCTGCGGTGCTGGCCCTTATCGTCAACAACTCGCCGCTGTCCTGGCTCTACAACGGCCTGCTGGAGGTACCGGTGGCCGTGCAGGTGGGTGCCCTGAGCATCGCCAAGCCGCTGCTGCTATGGATCAACGACGGCCTGATGGCGCTGTTCTTCCTGCTCATCGGCCTAGAGGTCAAGCGCGAGCTGGTCGAGGGACATCTGTCCAAGCCGTCCCAGGTGGTCCTGCCCGGCGCGGCAGCCCTTGGCGGCATGCTGGTGCCGGCGCTGATCTACTGGTTCATGAACCGCGACAACCCCTCCGCGATCGCCGGCTGGGCCATCCCCACCGCCACCGACATCGCCTTCGCCCTCGGCGTGCTGGCGCTGCTCGGCAAGCGCGTGCCGGTGTCGCTGAAGCTGTTCCTGATGACCCTGGCGATCATCGACGACCTCGGCGCGATCATCATCATCGCCCTGTTCTATTCCGGTGCCCTGTCGACCCTCTCGCTGATGCTGGCAGCCGCCTGCATCGCCGCACTGATCGCGATGAACCGCCTCGGCGTGGTCAAGCTAGGTCCGTACCTGGTGATCGGCCTTGTCCTCTGGGTCTGCGTACTCAAGAGTGGCGTGCATGCAACCCTGGCGGGCGTCACCCTGGCGCTGTGCATCCCGTTGCGCACGCGCAATGCCGAAACCTCGCCCCTGCTCACCTTGGAACACGCCCTGCACCCATGGGTGGCTTTCGGCATCCTGCCCTTGTTCGCCTTCGCCAACGCCGGCGTGTCCCTCGCCGGGGTGACTCTTGAAAACTTCACCCACGCCGTGCCCATGGGCATTGCCGTGGGCCTGCTGGCGGGCAAGACCATCGGCGTGTTCGGCCTGACCTGGATCGCCATCAAGCTGGGCCTGGCCGCGCTGCCGGCCGGGGCCAACTGGGGGCAGGTCCTCGGCGTGGCGATCCTCTGTGGCATCGGCTTCACCATGAGCCTGTTCGTCGGCTCCCTGGCCTTCGTCCCCGGCGCCAGCGAGTACGTGGGCATGGACCGCATGGGTATCCTCACCGGTTCGATCCTTGCGGCCATCATCGGCTACACCATCACTGCCCTCTCCAGTCCGAAACAGCCAACCAGCTGACGATCGAGAGGCGTAAAAAAACCCCGAGCGGCTCAAGCCGACCGGGGTTTTCTTTTGCCGCAAGCCTTAGTGACTGACGCGGCTGGTGCCGTTTACGGTCATGATGCGCACGCGCTCGCCGACCCGGAAAATCTCGTTTTCCTGAACCTGCTGCACATAGGCACGCATGCTGCCGTCGTCTTCGCGCACGGTGATTTCCACGCCCTGGGTACGGGTCAGGCCTTCTTCGGCGGCAGAGCCGGCCAAACCACCGGCAACCGCACCGATCACAGCGGCGACGATACTGCCGCGGCCGCCACCGATGGCGCTACCGGCAACCCCGCCGACCACCGCACCTGCACCACCGCCGATTGGCGTCTTGGTGCCTTCGATCTTGACCGGGCGCAGGGATTCGATGGTGCCCATGCGCACGGTCTGCACGCGGCGCGCCTCGTCACGGGAATAGGAATCACCGGACAGGTTCGAGGCACAACCGCCCAGCAACAGCGACATCGTGGTGAACGATGCGACCAGCAGTACAGATTTACGCATAGGAATCACTCCTTAAGACAGGTGCCCATTAGACTGCGCGTGTTGACGACTGTCACGACGTGCGATGGATAAAATTGCTTTCATTCAGCTCCGGTACAGGGGCATTCGGTCTGAACCGTCAGAAACCTGCAGGAAGAATAGACATGGATTACTTCATCATCGCCATCACCACCCTGGCCGGCCTGTATTTCCACGGCTGGCTCTATGTGCGGATCAGACGATGGACCGATCGTGACCTGGCGCTGTCCTTCGCCGGCAAGGACGAAGACAAGCGCACATTCATGCTGCAAAGGTTGGATGCCGCAAGAGCGCAAAAGGTCAAGCGAAAGGAACTGGCGGCCTGGCTGGAACGCGAGGCCGCCAACTACGCCGGTTAAGGAGCCAGGCGCTCACGCAGCCAGTTGCCCTGCTCCAGGCGGTAATTCAGGCGGTCATGCAGACGGCTGGGGCGTCCCTGCCAGAACTCGATGCGCTCCGGCAGCAGCCGGTAACCACCCCAATGCTCCGGGCAGTGCGGCTGGGTATCGCTGAAGCGCTGCTCGGTAGCCTTGAGCAAGGCTTCAAGCTCGCCACGGTCGGCGATCACCCGGCTCTGCGGCGAGGCCCAGGCGCCCAGGCGACTGCCCAGCGGGCGTACCTGGAAATACGCGTCGGACTCCTGCGCCGACACCTTCACCACCCGTCCTTCGATACGCACCTGACGCTCCAGCGCCGGCCAGAAAAAGGTCATGGCGGCGAACGGGTTGGCCAGCAGATGCTGGCCCTTGGCGCTCTCGTAGTTGGTGAAGAAGGTGAAACCGTGCTCGTCCAGGCCCTTGAGCAGCAGAACACGGCAATGCGGCCGACCGTCGGCATCGACGGTGGCCAGGGTCATGGCGTTGGCTTCCACCGGCGCCTGCTCGGTTTTCACCGCGTCGGCGAACCACTGGTGGAACAGGGCGAACGGCTCGGCCGGTGCTTGCGCCTCGGCCAGGCCGTCACGGGTGTAGTCACGGCGCATATCAGCCAGTGTCTGGGTCATCTACAGCGTTCCTTGAGGATCAGTTGGTCTTCGCAGGGCTGTTGTTGACTGCCACCTTCTTGGCGGCAGGCTCGGCTTTTTTCGCAGCCGCTTTGGCTGGAGCCGCTTTTTTAGTGGCCGCGGCGGTTTTCTTCGCCGTGGTGGCCTTGGCCGGGGCTTTCGCGGCAGCCTTGGCCGCCGGTTTTGCAGCAGGCTTGGCGGCAGCGGCGGCCGGCTTGACGTCCTGCACCGCGACCAGCTCGGCCGGGCTTGGGGTCGGTTGCTTATATTTGGCCACCAGGGCGACCAGCGTCTCTTGCGGGGTCAGGATCATTTCCACGCGGCGGTTCAGGGAGCGGCCCTGGAGGCTGTCGTTGGCCGCACGCGGAGCGACCGAGCCCATCCCGCGCAGGGTCAGGCGGTCACGCTGCAGGCCACTGAGACGGAAGATCGCCGACACCGATGCGGCGCGCTCCAGGCTGAGTTTCTGGTTGGTGGCAGCAGCACCACTGCTGTCGGCATGGCCGAGGATCAGCACAGCGGTTTTCGGATCGGTTTCGATTACCTTGGCCACCTTGGTGATCGGGCCGAGGCTGATCGGCAGGAGCATGGCCGGACGGTCCGGGTTGTAGCCGCTGTCCACCGGCAAGGTCACCACCAGCACGTCTTCGCGGCGCTCCAGTTCCAGCTTGCTGTCCTTGATCGCCTCGCGCACCTTCGGCTCGTAATTATCCAGCCAGGCCTGGGTGGCCTTGACGTCGACCTTGGGCACCGCAGCAACCTTGTCCGCAGGCTTGTCATCATTGCCGCCGAACGGCCACCACCAGTTGCCGCCCTCGGACTTGGCTTCGGCCTTGGCCTCGGACCGGGCAACCTTCTCCTGCACCGCTTCCTTCACTTCCTGGTCAACCACCTTGTCCGAGCCGAACGGCCACCAGCCGTGGCCACTGTCCGCAGCGCCTTTCTGGGGGTTCTGGGCGCAGCCAGTGATGGCCAGGCACAGGGCGAGAGCTAAGGTTTTATGTGAAGACATCAGCGATACACCATGAAAATGAAGGAAAAATGGAAAAGAGCTGGTCACAGAATAGCCAACCGTGCCCGCGAGTACAGTGGCACCCGATCAAAGGCAGTCGGCGAGAACCCGCACCAGTTTCTGCGCGCGCGGATCCATGAGGATGTAGGGGCCCAGGGTATTGGTGACGAACCCGAAGGCAACGTCATGTTCCGGATCGGCGAAACCTACCGAACCGCCCGCCCCGGGGTGCCCGAAGGCGCGAGCGCCAAGGCCGAAGGTGGCGTTGGCCACGGTGGGCTGGTCGAGCATGCAACCGAGGCCGAAACGGGTCTGGGTCAGGAGGGTCCTGTCATCGCCAAGGCTGTGTTCGCGGGTCAATTCGTCGAGCAGCTCCGACTCCAGCAGGCTGCCGTCCAGAAGACCGGCGTAGAAACCGGCCAGGCTGCGGGCATTGCCGTGGCCATTGGCCGCCGGCTGTTGCATGCGCCGCCACTCGGGTTTGTTGGTGCTGGTGAGGATCGCCGGGGGATTGGTGAAAGCCCGGGTCGACAGGGCCTGGGGTTCGGTCATGGTGACCTTGAGCAGGCGCTGCGCCGCTGCATCGCCCAGGTTGCCCTTGCCCCGGGCAATATGGGCGACGCGGTGGAATTCGGCATCGTCCAGGCCGATGTGGAAATCCAGCCCCAGGGGCCTGGCAGTGCGGGCGACAATGGATTCGCCGGGGCCGCGGCCATCGGCACGGCGGATCAGTTCACCGACCAGCCAGCCATAGGTAATCGCCGCATAGCCGTGCGCGGTCCCCGGCTCCCACCAGGGGGCTTCGGCGGCCAGGGTGTCGACCATGGTCTGCCAATCATAGAGGGCTTCGGCGGGAAGCAGTTCGCGGATCGCCGGGAGGCCGGCGCGGTGGCTGAGCAGTTGGCGCAGGGTCACCGATTCCTTGCCGGCCTGGGCGAACTCGGGCCAGTAGCGGGCCACCGGGGCGTCCAGTTGCAGCTTGCCCTCGCCCACCAGTTGCAGGGCGGTCACCGCGGCAAAGGTCTTGGTGCAGGAAAACAGGTTAGCGATAGTGTCGCTGTGCCAGGCCTCACGGCCGTCCTTGTCGGCCGTGCCGGCCCAGAGGTCGACTACCGTCTCGCCACCGACCTGGATGCACAGGGCCGCACCACGTTCCTGGGGATCATCGAAAAGTGCCGCAAAGGCCTCGCGTACCGCCTCGAACCTGAGTTCGAAATGACCCTGGATCTGCACCCGTTGACTCCCCTGGAAAGCGTTTGAAAAGTGGCGTGCATTGTTTCAGCCCGCGAAGGATTTTGGAACAGACATGGGTCGGACAATGACCACTATTCATGTGGGACGGCGCGGACCCTGTGGGAGCGGGTTCACCCGCGATTGCGATAGTGGATTCACCATCGCAATCGCGGGTGAACCCGCTCCCACAAGGGTTGCGAGCTATCTGGCGGGCTCGGTCTCGGGCTTGTGCGCCACACCCACGATCTGCTTCCCGACCTGCAGATTGGCCTTGCGCACCTGTTCGATGAAGCCCTGGTACGGCACGTCGGTGATTGCCACCAGACCGAAGTGACCGTTTTCACCATCGAGCAGACGCCCGCTGGCCGGCTGGTCGAAGAACTGGAACCAGTGCACGCCGACGATCGCCGGCTCCTCCAGCGCCGCCTTGAGGAACGCGGCGTAAGCCGGCCCGCGGTCCTCCTCCCGTGCCACCTCCATCGGCCCCGGCCAGAACGGACCGCGATCGCGAGAGCCGAAGTGGAACTCGGAGACCAGCACCGGTTTGTCCAGCTCGCGCAAGCGGGCGAAGTCGTAGCCATCCTGGGGTTTGGGCGTATAGAAGTTGAAGCTCAGGACATCGCAGTACTGGGCGCAGGCCGCCACCGCTTCCGGTGTGGTCACGGCGAAACGACCGCCCAGCAGCAGATGGTTGGGCGCATGCCATTTCAGGGCATCGGAGATGGTCTTGAAGTAGGCATCGGCGAAGGAGCGCTGGAAGTGCTTGAAGTCTTCTTCGATCTGCGGGTGCTCGGCGCTTGGCAGCGGCGCCTCGAAGCCCGGATCTTCCATCAGTTCCCAGGCGGTCAGCTGGATACCCCAGGCCTTGGACAGGCCTTCCTGGTTACGGTACTTGTCGCGCAACTGCTTGAGGAAGGCGCGCTTGGCCGGTACGTCGGTGGTCAGGCGCAGGGTGCCGTAGGCCAGGCCATAGCGGGATTTCGGGTCATCTCCCGGGGCAGCCCAGGCCAGTTCGTTGTCGGCGAAGTAGCCGATCAGGAACGGGTCGTCACGATGATCACGGGCGGCGATGGCCACGGCACGCTCGGTAGCCATGGCGAAACGCGGGTCGAACGGGTCGGGCATGGCGCCCCACCAGTCCATGCCGGTGCTGATGCTGGCGTAATCGCCGACGATTGCCAGCGGCAGGGTGTAGGGCACCCGCTCGGCCTGTTCCAGGCTCGACTCGCTCCAGTTGCCAAGGGTATTGAAGCCCCAGGCCTGCAGGCGATCGAGGGTGTGGGTTTGCCAGCGGGCGGCATCGAGGACAGGCTGCGGGCAGGGTTTGGCGTCTGCCGTCGGTGTCGGACACGGCTTGCCGTAGGCCCTTTCCAGGTTGGCGGCATAGAAATCGAACCAACGGCCCTGGTTGAAGTTGCGGCCTTTCGACGAGGCATTGCCGTCGTTGTTGTTGCCTTCGCCGTAGAAGGCGGCCAGCGGCGAGTCGGCTTTCGGCAAGTCGCTGAACATGCTTTCGCGACCGGCGACATAGGTGCGCCCGGGCTCGTCATTCACCGCATTGACGCCCAGGGAGTAGAACGGATGCCCTTCCGGGGTCACCAGGTACCAGCGGCCATCGCGCTTGACCGTGCGGAAGAAGCCCTTGGCATCGAAGGTCTGGCCGCCGGTCCAGCCGCCGAAGCGGTCCAGCGGTTGCTTCTCGCGCTCGGCGAGCCAGGTCTTGAGTTGTTGCTGTTCTTTACCGGCCGCGGCCTTGAGCTGTTCATCGCTAGCGACCTTTTCCGGCCAGCGGCCCCGGCTGTATTGGCCGTAGCCGTCGATAAGCTGGCCATAGGCGGCCTGTTGCAGGCGCTCGTCATCCTGCACGTTGATCCGCTCGATGAGCACGCTCTGGGCGACGTTGGGCTGGTTCATCGACAGGCTGATGGCGCTGACCTGGCTCAGGTCCAGCTCGCCGCTGCTGCTGGCAACGATCAGGCGCTGGCCCTCGTACGTCCACGGCATCGGTGGACCGGCGCGCATGCCCTGGCTCAGGGGCGAAGCGGCCTGCAGCGGGATCACCACGGTCTGTGCCGGGCCGGCGGGCAGGTCGATGCGGCTGGTGAGGGTCTTGCCATCGGCGCTCTGCACAGTGACTTTCAGGGTCAGGGCCCAGTCCATGCCGCTTTGCAGGCGCAGGGTCAGGGTTTTCTGCGCGGACCAGTCCCACACGCCGGTCTGCGGGCTCATGCGCAGGCTGGGCCGCTGCACCGGGTTGAACACCACCCGCCGCAGCACCTCGCCCTCGGCCGTCTGTTCCGCGTTGTACTGCGGCAGGCTGGCATCCTCGGTCGCCACGTTGACCACCGAGGTCGGGCGCACGAAGTTGAACAGCGTCTGTTGCGCAGCCAGCAAGGGTTGGCTGAGCACTAGCAGGAAGGCGGCAGGAAGGGTACGGCGCAACATGGGGCTGGAGTTCTCCTTGAGGGGCCTTTTCAGGGGCCTTGGTTCCGGTGATAGACAGCGGCAAGCGCAAAAGATTGTTCAGGATGATCGCAGACTCTGTGGGAGCGGGTTTACCCGCGATGGCGTCGGTGAATTCACCACAGCAATCGCGGGTAAACCCGCTCCCACAGGAATCGCGTCAGCCTTCAGGAAATTTCCCGACGGAACGGCGGCAGCGCATTGAGGATAGCCTTCCCATAGCGCTGGGTGACCACCCGACGGTCAAGCAAGGTGATGGTCCCGCGATCCTGCTCGGTACGCAGCAAACGCCCGCAGGCCTGGATCAGCTTCAAGGAGGCATCCGGCACGGAGATCTCCATGAACGGATTGCCTCCCCGCGCTTCGATCCACTCGGCCAGCGCCGCTTCCACGGGATCGTCAGGCACGGCAAAAGGAATCTTGGCGATCACCACGTGCTCGCAGTACGCCCCCGGCAAGTCCACGCCCTCGGCGAAACTGGCCAGGCCGAAGAGTACGCTGGACTCGCCGTCATCGACCCGTGCCTTGTGCTTGTTCAGGGTTTCCTGCTTGGACAGGTTGCCCTGGATGAACACCTGCCGGCGCCAGTCGCGGTCCAGGCCGTCGAACACGTCCTGCATCTGCTTGCGCGAGGAGAACAGCACCAGCGAACCCCGCGAGCCTTCCACCAGCTCCGGCAGGTCACGGATGATCGCGGCGGTGTGGGCGGCGGCGTCCCGCGGGTCGGCGCGCAGGTCCGGGACCCGCAGCACGCCGGCGTCGGTGTGGTGGAACGGGCTCGGTACGACCGCCGTGACCGCGGCCTTCGGCAGGCCCGAGCGCATGCGGAAACGGTCGAACGTACCCAGTGCGGTGAGGGTCGCGGAGGTGACCAGGGCACCATGGGCGACATTCCACAGGTTGCGCCGCAGCATCTCGGCCGCAAGGATCGGGCTGGCATTGACCTCGATATCGAACAGCGCGCCGCTTTCGGCCAGGGTCAGCCAGCGCGCCATGGGCGGGCTGTCTTCCGGGTCCTCGGCGGTGAAGGCGGTCCACAGCTCCCAGTTGCTGCCGGCGCGGGTCAGCAGGGTGCCGAACAGCGGGTACCACTCCTCGGCCTGATGGCTCGGAATACCGATATTGACTTCGCCATCCATGCCTTCCTTGAGCAGGTCGGCCAGGCGGGTGAACAGGTCGTTGAGGCGGGCGAAGCCCTTCTTCAGCTCGATGCCGATCTCGCGGATATGCTCCGGGACCACCCCGCCGATAAAGCGGTAACGCGGGCGTTCACGGCCTTCGGCATCCTCGCCGGGGCGGAAATCGGCGACCTGCTCGCAAGCGGCGAACATGAACTGCTGGTGGTTCTTGATCTCCCGCGCCAGCTCGGGAACCTGCTCGATGTACTTGCCCAGGTCACCCGGCAACGGGTTCTGCGCCAGCAGCTTGGTCAGGTTCTTCGCGGTCTGCTCCAGCCAGTCCGCCGTGGAGCGCAGGCGGCTGTAGTGGGCGAAATGGCCGATGGCCTTGTCCGGCAGGTGATGACCTTCGTCGAACACATAGATGGTGTCGCGCGGATCCGGCAGCACCGCACCGCCGCCCAGGGCCAGGTCGGCCAGGACCATATCGTGGTTGGTGACGATCACATCGACCTTGCCCATGCCTTCGCGGGCCTTGTAGAAGGTGCACTGGCCGAAGTTCGGGCAGTGGCGTCCGGTGCACTGGCTATGGTCGGTGGTCACCCGTGCCCAGTCCTGGTCTTCGAGGGCGGTGGGCCAACTGTCGCGGTCACCGTCCCAACGGTTGCCGGCCAGCTTCTCGATCATGCTGTTGAACAGTTTCTGGCTGGCTTCGTCCACCTCGATCCTGAAGCCTTCTTCCTCGAAAAGCTGGGCCGTGGCGCTTTGCGCATGGCCTTCCTGGAGCAGCAGGTCGAGTTTGGACAGGCACAGGTAGCGGCCGCGCCCCTTGGCCAGGGCGAAGCTGAAGTTCAGGCCGCTGTTGCGCATGAGGTCGGGCAGATCCTTGAAGACGATCTGTTCCTGCAGGGCGACGGTAGCGGTGGCGATCACCAGGCGCTTGCCGGCAGCCTTGGCCGCGGGAATCGAGGCGAGGCTGTAGGCCACGGTCTTGCCGGTACCGGTACCGGCTTCCACCGCCACTACCGCCGGTTCGCCGCTGCGCCGGCCTTCCTCATCGCAATCGATGTCGCCGAGGACCTTGGCCACTTCGGCGATCATCAGGCGCTGGCCATAGCGAGGCTTGAGGCCCTTGGCCTCGAGAAAACGCGTATAGGCGCCCTGAATCTGGGACTTGAGTTCGTTGCTGATCATGGTCTCGGGCGCCCGCGAAGGGCTGGATATATTTTCAGTGTTTCGAATGAGCGGGCTATCATACCCGCCAATTTCCCTTTGCGCTGAATGGAGTGCCCGATGACCGCCTTTGCCCTTCCCTATAGCCTGCATGTGCTGGCCGCCCTGGTGTGGGTCGGCGGCATGTTCTTCGCCTGGATGGTCTTGCGTCCGGCGGCCGCCACGGTGCTGGAGGGCCCGGCCCGCTTGCAATTGTGGCTGGAAGTGTTTTCCCGGTTCTTCAGTTGGGTATGGATCGCGATCCTGGTTCTGGCAGTCAGTGGTGTCGGGATGTTGCATATGCACTTCGGCACCCTCGACACCGCGCCGCGGCATGTGCAGGTGATGATTGGCGGCGGCATCGCGATGTTCGCGCTGTTCATGCGCATCCAGAGCCTGCTGCTACCGGAAATGCGCAAGGCAGTGGAGGCCGGGGACTGGGCAGCGGGCGCTGCCGTACTGGGAAAAATCAGGAAGATGGTGGGGATCAATCTGCTGCTGGGGATTGCCGTGGTATTGGTGGCAGCTACCCGGCTTTCCTTCTGACTTCAGGGCCTCATCGCTGGCTTGCCAGCGATGAGGCCCTGAAGAACAAAGAAGATTCAGAGGCGCTGAACACTCAACTCGCCAGCAGCCCCAGCCATCCCAGGCTGCCCTTCCAGCCCGGGCCGGCCATCGGCCCCGGCCTCGGTGCGATACACCAGGCAGCCCTTGCTCGCCCCACCCTGCCCGGCTTTGCCCGCTGCACCGGCCTTGCCCGGCGCCCCACCTTCAAGCCGCACCTTGATCTGTTCGACCGGGTAATCCGCCGGCAACGCCAGGCGCACCCGGCCACCGGCCGAGCCGTCGTGGCCGTCGCCACCGTTGTCGCCATTCGCCCCGCGACTGGCCGAACCCCAGGTGCAGCCGCCGGCCTTGCCATTGGCGCCATCCAGCCCGACATACCCCGGCGCTCCGGCGCCGCCCCGGGCGTCGATGGCCAGTACGGGCGCCTGCAACTGCTGCAAGCGCAGGTCGAGGTTGCGCCCCGGCCTGGCGGCGCGCTCATAGGTACCGGCCATGCCGGTGGCGGTAATCAGGCTGCCTTCCTCCAGTTGCGCCCGTTGCACCGCGATGCGCAAGGTTTCATCGGCCGGCACCACGGAAATCCGCGCGTCACGCCCCAGGTGCAACTGGTCGACCTTGAGCTCCACCAGGCTGGCCGGCAAAACCAGGGTGGCCGAGTCCGCCACCTCGAGCCGCTCCAGGTGCACCACGCCGGCCTTGCCCGCCAGGCGCAACACCGAGTGGGGCTCGACGTTCAGGGAACCGGCCAGGGCCAGCGGGCTGAACATCGCAGTCAACAGCAACAGCTTACGCATGCGGTACTTCCTTGGGTGCGGGAATGGAGAGGATATGGAAGATGCCCACCAGGAGGATCTGCAAGCGGTCGAACCAACGGTGGCTGCGCTCGCGCAGGCGACCGTTATAGAACAGCACTTCCAGCAGGTGCAAGCCCAGCAGGGCGGCGCCCGCCAGGTTGATCAACTGATGGAAGGGTTTCTCCGCCGGCATCAGCAGATTGGCCAGCACCACCCACCAGAACAGCACGGTCAGGACCTTGAACAGGCCCAGCAGTGTTTTCATCCGTCGTTCTCCTCAAACCGTGGCGGCCCGTGCGCAAACGAACCGCCAGCGTTGCCGGATCAATTCAGATGCAGCTCGACCCGGCGATTCTGCGCACGCCCTTCGTCGGTTTCGTTGTCGGCCACCGGCTCGCTTTCGCCACGGCCCATGCTGGTGACTTTCTGCGGCGCGATGCCCTCGTTGATCAGCCAGGTCGCCACCGCCCCGGCACGCCGTTCGGAGAGCGCCTGGTTGTAGGCATCGGTGCCCTTGCTGTCGGTATGCCCGACCACCCGGATACTCAGGACCTGCGCACCGCTCAATCTTTCCACCAGCCCTTGCAGTTGCTGCCGGGCCGCCGGGGTCAGTTCGGCGGAATCGAAGGCGAACAGCACGTTGCCCTGGTCGCTCAGGGTAATCACCTCGGGCTGCGGCGGTTCAGGCTCGGCGACCTTCTGCGCAGGCGGGTATTGCGGCAACGGGCAGCCGTTGTGGCTGACGGGGGTGTTGGCCGGCGTATCCGGGCAACGGTCGCGGCGGTCGAAGACCCCGTCACCGTCCTGGTCGCCATCCTGGACAAAACAGATCAAGCCACCGGCAATGGCACCGGCCGCCGCGCCACCACCGGCCCAGGCCGAACTTTCGATGGCGCCGAGACCGCCACCGACCAGCCCGCCCAGCAGGCTGCAGATCGGCCAGGTACGTTGATTGAGCGGAGCGCTGCCGTCGCTGTGGGTTGCACAACCTGAAAGCAGGCCGGCTGCCAGTAACACCGGAAGCGCGGCCTTGGTGAGTGCGTTCATGGGGAAATGCCTCCTGTGTTACCGGCCATTACCGGCACACAGGAGTAAAGACCGGCCCGTGGCAGTTCTCAAGCCACGGGCCGCGGGACATCAACGCTGGATCTTGATCTCGGTACGGCGGTTCATGGCCCGGCCTTCCGCGGTTTTGTTATCGGCGACCGGCTGGCTTTCACCTGCGCCGCTGACGCGGCCGAAGTAGCCCCGTGGCACGCCGCTCTCGATCAAATATTCAACGACCGAGTGCGCACGCCTGTCGGACAGCTTCTGGTTGTAAGCGTCGGAGCCGACACTGTCGGTATGTCCGGTCACGGTCAGTTGCACACCCTCTTTCTCTGCCCGCAGGCGTTCGGCGATGGTGTTCAGGCGCGACTTGTCGGCGGCGGTCAGCTTGTCGGAGTCGAAGGCGAAGTGCACATCACGGATGACGATGGTTTCCTCCTTCACCACCACCACTTCTTCGACCACAGGCGGTGCGGGCGGAGCCAGCGGGCAACCGGTGGCATCCACCGGAGTGCCACGCGGCGTGCCCGGGCACTTGTCGCGGCTGTCCGGTACGCCATCGCCGTCTTCATCGCCATCACCATGCACCCAGCAATAGGCAGCCGCCATCGAGCCGCCCACCAGCGCGCCCCAACCCGCCCAACTGCTGCTTTCAATGGCGCCCAACGCGGCACCGCCGACACCCCCGACCGCCGCGCATTTCGGCCAGTCGGTCTTTTGCAGACCTGCACAACCAGTCAGTACGCTGGTTAGCAGAACCAGAGGTAAAGCTGTGCGAACTATGCTCATCTGTTGCTTCTCCATGGGAAATGTGCCTTGCGGTACCGCTGCTCTGGGAGTAAAGACCGCCGATTCCATCTCCGCCAGCAATAAGCCATGACGCGAAAGCCTTTGCCCGCTAGGCTTGGCGGAACAGACGAGGATCTTCGATGACCGAGAGTTTTTCTTCGCGCACGCCACAACAGGCCCTGGCGGCGCTGCTGGATCACTACGCCCCGCACAGCGTGCTGCTGGTGGGTGCGTCCTTCCCTGCACTCGACGCCTTCGCCGCAGCGCATCCGCAAGCCACCATCGATATCGCCAGCCCCGGCCCGCTGCCGGCGGAACTGGCCGGCAAGCGCTACGACCTGGCGTTGCTGGTGGATTGCCTGGAGCACCTGGAGAAACGCGACGGCCTGCAACTGCTGGGCGGCATACGCAATCTCAATGCCAGCCGTATCGCCGTGCTCGCCGACAAGGGCGCCAGCCAATGGCAAGACCGCGACTTCTACTCCCTGGCCTTGCAGGCCAGCGAGCGTTTCCGCCGCGACGAGCAGGTGCTTGACCTGTTCACCTACGACGTGCGCGACTACAAGCAGGTCCCGGACTGGCTCAACGCCAAGTTCTGGGCCAACCCGCAAAATTTCGGCAAGTACTGGTGGTGACACGATGAGCGTTTCGGTTTGTCCCTGCGGCAGCGGCAACCTGCTGGACGCCTGCTGCGGGCATTATCACGCCGGGCATCCGGCTCCCGACGCCCAGGCCCTGATGCGCTCGCGCTACAGCGCCTATGTGCTGGGCCTGGTCGATTACCTGGTGGCGACCACCCTGCCGGTGCAGCAGGCCGGGCTCGACCGCGCAGCCATTGCCGCGTGGAGCGCCCAAAGCACCTGGCTGGGACTGGAGGTTGAATCGGCCGAGGTGTTCGGCGGCCAGCCCGAGCATGCCTTCGTGACCTTCACTGCGCGCTGGCACGACCTGGACGGCGAACACAGCCACCGTGAGCGCTCGGCCTTCGTGCAGAACCAGGGCCGCTGGTATTTCATCGACCCGACCGTGGGCCTCAAGGCCGGGCGCAACGACGCCTGCCCCTGCGCCAGCGGGCAGAAGTTCAAGAAATGCTGTTCGAGCTACGTCGGTAACTGAGCATGGCGACGCTGGCGCGGCTGCTGCTGTTCAGCCTGTTGCTGGGCCTGGGCGGTTGTGCCAGCTGGTTCGACAGCGACTGGCGCGAACCGCAAGTGCACCTGGTCAGGATCGAAACGGTGAAGGCGCGCCTGCTGCAGCAACACTTCATCCTTCACCTGCGGATCGATAACCCCAACGACAGCACCCTGCAGGTTCGCGGCCTGAGCTATGCCGTGCGCCTCAACGACATGCTGCTGGCCGAAGGCGACGACGGCCAGTGGTTGCGGGTCGATGCCCATGGCAGCCGGATCTTCAGGGTCGAGGTGCGCACCAACCTGTGGAAGCACGCCAGGCCGGTGGCGAAGATGCTACGCCAGCACACGCCCCTGCATTACCGCCTCGAGGGCACGCTGCGCACCGGATTATTCTTCGCCCGCGACCTGCACTTGGCGCGCAGTGGTGAGATAATCCCCGGCGATTTTTTCCCGGAGTAACCTGCAATGAACCAGCAACCCCACGTCCACGGCCCAGACTGCAACCACGACCACGATCATCACCACGACCACGGCCATGTACATGGCCCGCACTGCAACCACGGCCACCAGGAGCCGGTGCGCAACGCCCTGAAGGACGTCGGTCGCAACGATCCTTGCCCGTGCGGCAGCGAGAAGAAATTCAAGAAGTGCCATGGTGCCTGAGCATTTCAATATGTAACAGCGGTGCGGCTTTGTGGTATCCATGACGCCGACCGCTGCGCTAGAGCGCGGCAGACCGACGGCGACATGCTCAATGCCGCCGTCTCCTGACGGAGCGCCTCATGATCGATCTGTACTACTGGACCACCCCCAACGGCCACAAGATCAGCCTGTTCCTTGAGGAGACCGGCCTTCCCTACCGGATCCACCCGATCAACATCGGCAAAGGCGAGCAATTCGCCGCCGACTTCCTGAAAATCGCCCCCAACAACCGCATCCCAGCCATCGTCGACCACGACACGGCGGACGGCCAGCCATTGTCGCTGTTCGAATCCGGGGCCATCCTGCTCTACCTCGCCGAGAAAACCGGAAAATTCATTCCCCAGGACCTGCGCGGCCGCCAGGAAGTCCTGCAATGGCTGTTCTGGCAGATGGGCGGTCTCGGCCCGATGGCCGGGCAGAACCACCATTTCAACCGCTTCGCGCCGGAAAAGATTCCCTATGCGATCAAACGCTACGTCGACGAGACCGCGCGCCTGTACGGCGTGTTGAACAAGCGCCTGGCCGACCGACCGTTCGTCGCCGGAGAGGCCTACAGCATCGCCGATATGGCGATCTATCCGTGGATCGTTTCGCACAAGTGGCAGGAGCAGAATCTTGACGATTTCCCTCACCTGAAGGCCTGGTTCGAAGGTATTCAGGCGCGTCCGGCGACCCAGCGCGCCTACGCCCTGGTGGAGAAGATCAACCCGCCGCAGAAATAAGCGCCCATGGCCAGCGCGCGGCTTTGCAAATAAAGCCCGCGCCCCTGCTTGCATGGCGCTGGCGCGCTCACTAACGTAGCGCCTTTCGCCGCCAGCCTTCCCCTTGCATGCAGGAGCTTCGCCATGGCCTCGCCAGCCTTTCCCCTTTCACGTCTGCGCTTCGGCGTCGCTGCGGCCGCGCTCGGCCTGCTAAGCCTCGGCGGTTGCCAGATGGGCAATGTCCGCGACAGCGTGCCGCCCAGCGTCGGCGTGCAACCGCTCAAGGGCCTGGCGAACAACGTGTCGGTACGGCGCAGCGCCCAGGGCCTGCCGCTGATCGAAAGCAGCTCCTTCCATGACGCCCTGTTCAGCCTCGGCTACGTGCATGCCTCGGACCGCATCGGGCAGATGCTGGCCATGCGCCTGCTGGCCCAGGGACGCCTGGCCGAGATGGCCGGCGCCGACGCCCTGGATGCCGATCGCTTCATGCGCGCGGCCAACCTGCGGCAGAGCGCCAGCCAGCTCTACGCCGACGCCTCGCCACGGGTGAAGCGCTTCTTCGAGGTGTATGCCCGGGGCGTCAACGCCTACCTGTTCCGTTACCGCGAAAAACTGCCTTCGCCGATTGCCGGCTATCGCCCGGAATACTGGAAGGCCGAGGACTCGGCGCTGGTCTTCGCCCTGTACAGCTTCGGCCAGTCGGTGAACCTGCAGGAAGAACTGGCGGCCCTGACCCTGGCGCAGAAAGTCGGCGCCGACAAACTGGCATGGCTACTGCCGACCTACCCGGACGAACCGCTGGCCGAGGCCGAGGCAGACAAGCTCAAGGGCCTCAACCTCGCCAGCCAGTTGCCCGGCCTGGCCTCGGTGAGCGCCGTCAGTGCGCAACTGGCTGCCTTCAATGTGCTCGGCAGCGGCAATTCGGCCAACTGGGCCATCGCCCCGCAGCGCAGCCGCAGCGGCAAGAGCCTGTTGGCCGCCGACAGCCAGGGCGCCTGGGTGCTGAGCCCGGTGCAGATCCGCACCGGCAAGTACCAGGCCGCCGGCTTCAGCCTGCCGGGCCTGCCGTTCGTACTCTCCGGTTTCAACGGCGCGCTGGCCTGGACCAGCAGCGCGGTAATGGGCGACAACCAGGACCTGTACCTGGAGAAACTGCGTCGCAGCGGCAACCAATTGAGCTACGAAGTGGACGGCCGCTGGCAGCCGGCGCGCGCGCGCAACGAGACCTACATCATCAAGGGCCGCAGCCCGCTGCGCGAGGTCATCTACGAAACCGGCCACGGCACGCTGCTCACGGGCGCCCAGGGCGGCCTTGGCCTGGCCCTGAAAATGCCCGACCTCAAGGGCGATCGCAGCCTCGATGCGCTGTTCGACCTGAGCCGCGCGCGCAATGTCGAGCGGGCCTCCGAAGCCAGCCGCGAGATCGGTGCGGCGGCATTGAACATGATCTTCGCCGACGCCAGCAACATTGGCTGGCAGGTCACCGGACGCTATCCGAACCGTCGCGAAGGCCAGGGCCTGGTGCCGTCGCCGGGCTGGGAAAGCCGCTACGACTGGGACGGTTACGCCGACCCGATGTTGCACCCCTACGACCAGGACCCGATGCAGGGCTGGCTCGGTACCGCCAACCAGCGCAGCGCCCCCAAGGGCTACGGCATGCAGTTGTCCAGCAGTTGGTCCTATCCGGAGCGGGCCGAGCGCCTGGCGCAACTGGCCGGCAATGGCAAGCATGACGGTCGCAGCCTGATCGCCATGCAGAACGACCAGACCACGCTGTTCGCCACCAGGCTCAAGGCGATGTTCGAAGCCCCGGGCATGGCCCAGCCGCTGAAAAAGGCCATCGAGGCCCTGCCGCCGGAGCACAAGGCCAGGGCCCGCGAGGCCTATACCCGGTTGATGGCTTTCGATGGACGTCTTAGCCAGACCTCTACCGATGCCGCGATCTACGAGCTGTTCCTGCAGGAAAGCACCAAGGCCATCTTCCTCGACGAACTGGGCCCGGAGTCGGGCCCGGCCTGGCAGGCGTTCGTCAGCACCGCGCGATCCTCCTACTCGGCGCAGGCCGACCACCTGCTGGGCCGGGACGACAGCCCGTTCTGGGATGACCGCAACACCCCGGCAAAAGAAGACAAACCGACGATCCTGGCCCGCAGCCTTGCCGCGGCGATCAGCGAAGGCGAGCGGCAGATGGGCGCGGACCGCCGTACCTGGCAATGGGGACGCCTGCACCAGTACCAATGGCCGGCGGCGAACCTGTTCGGCATTGGCGACAACGTCGAGCGTCAGGCCCAGGCAAGCGGTGGCGACCACAGCACGCTGAATCCGTCGGGCTATGCCTGGGGCCAGGATTTCAAGGCCTCGTTGCCTTCGTCGATACGCATGGTGGTGGACTTCGGCCAGGCCGAGCCGTTGCAGGTGCTGACCAGCGCCGGGCAATCGGGGAACCCGGCAAGCCCGCAATTCAACGGGCTGGACGGCTGGTTCCGCGGGCAGTACCAGAGCGTGCCGTTGCAGGGACAGAACCATGAGCGGGTGTTCGGCAGCAAGCGGCTGACCCTGGTGCCTGGCAAGTAAGTGCACATTCGGTCCCTTGTGGGAGCGGGTTTACCCGCGATGACGGTGGTGAATTCACCGGCGTAATCGCGGGTGAACCCGCTCCCACAGGGTCCGCAGTGCGCCAGACAAATCGAACCACCAGACCAACCATTGCTCTATCGATACAAGCCCACCCACTCCGGCCCCACGCCCATGGACCTTGTCATCGCCCGCCCCGAAGGCCTGTACTGCCCACCCGGCGACTTCTACATCGACCCCTGGCGTCCGGTAGACCGCGCGGTCATCACCCATGGCCACGGCGACCATTCCCGCCCCGGCAACCAGCATTACCTCTGCGCCGAGCCCGGTGCGGGCATCCTGCGCAGCCGGCTCGGCGCAGACATCAACCTGCAGACTCTGCCCTACGGCCAGACGCTGCTGCACCATGGCGTCACCCTCAGCTTCCACCCTGCCGGCCATGTCCTCGGTTCGGCCCAGGTGCGCCTGGAATACCAGGGCGAGGTCTGGGTCGCGTCGGGCGACTACAAGGTCGAGCCCGACGGCACCTGCGCGCCGTTCGAGCCGGTGCGCTGCCATACCTTCATCACCGAATCCACCTTCGGCCTGCCTATCTACCGCTGGCAACCCCAGCAGGAGATCTTCGAACAGATCAACGCCTGGTGGCGCGACAACCAGGCCAAGGGCAAGGCCAGCGTGCTGTTTTCCTACGCGTTCGGCAAAGCCCAGCGCATTCTTCACGGGATCGATGCCAGCCTTGGCCCGATCCTCGCCCATGGCTCGGTGGAGCCGCTGAACCGCGTTTACCGCGAGGCCGGGGTGTACATCCCGGAAACCCGCTACGCCGGCGATATCCCACGCAACGACCCGTTGCTGCGCCAGGCCCTGATCATCGCCCCGCCGTCCGCCGGCGGAAGCAGCTGGATGCGCCGCTTCGGCGACTACAGCGATGCCTTCGCCAGCGGCTGGATGCGCTTGCGCGGCACGCGGCGGCGGCGCGGGGTGGATCGCGGCTTCGTGCTTTCGGACCATGCCGACTGGCCCGGCCTGCTCTGGGCCATCGGGCAGACCGGCGCCGAACGGGTGATGGTCACCCACGGTTCGGTGCAGGTGCTGGTGCGCTACCTCAAGGAGCAGGGCCTCGATGCCCGGGGCTTCGTCACCGAGTACGGTGAGGAAGACGATGCCAACACTAGTGGCGAGGCCGAAGCATGAAGGCCTTCGCCGAGCTGTACCTGCGCCTCGACGCCACGACCTCCAGCAACGCCAAGCTGCAGGCCTTGCAGGACTACTTCGCTGAGGCCCCGGCCGAGGATGCCGCCTGGGCGGTGTACTTCCTTTCCGGGGGACGCCCTCGGCAACTGGTGCCGACCCGCCTGCTGCGCGAGCTGGCCGTGCGCCTGTCGGGCCTGCCCGAGTGGTTGTTCGAAGAGAGCTACCAGGCGGTGGGTGACCTGGCCGAGACCTTCTCCCTGCTGCTGCCGGAGACCGAGCACAGCAGCGATGCCGGGCTGGCGTACTGGGTCGAGGAACAACTGCTGCCCCTGCGTGGGCTGGCGCCCACTGACCTGGCCGAACGCCTGCCGCCCCTGTGGGCGCAACTGGACCGCAACAGCCTGCTGGTGTGCATGAAACTGATCACCGGCAGCTTCCGGGTGGGCGTATCGAAACTGCTGGTGACCCGCGCCCTGGCACAACTGGCCGACCTTGATGCCAAGCAGGTCGCCCAGCGCCTGGTCGGCTATACCGACCTGCGCCACAGCCCCAAACCCGAGGGCTACCTGGCACTCATCGCCCCGCCCAGCGCCGAGGAACATGCGCAGCGCGGTGGCCAGCCCTACCCGTTCTTCCTGGCCCATGCCCTGCAACAGCCGGTGGAGCAGTTCGACGCCCTGCTCGGCCCGGTCGGCGACTGGCAAGCGGAATGGAAGTGGGACGGTATTCGCGCGCAACTGGTCAAGCGCGACGGGCAACTGTGGATCTGGTCGCGCGGCGAGGAACTGGTCACCGAGCGCTTTCCCGAACTCCATGCCGTCGCCGCCTGCCTGGCGGACGGCACGGTGCTCGATGGCGAGATCGTGGTGTGGAAGCCCGACACCCGCACCGATGCCATCGCCGTACAGCCCTTCGCCCTGTTGCAGCAGCGTATCGGACGCAAAACCCTGGGCAAGAAACTGCTGGCCGATGCACCGGTGGCCTTGCTGGCCTACGACCTGCTGGAGTGGCAGGGCGAAGACTGGCGCAACCGGCCGCAGTACCAGCGGCGCCAGCAACTGGAACAGGTGGTGGGCAATTGCGCGGCATCGGTACTGCAACTGTCGCCGGTACTGACCGCCAGTGACTGGAATGATCTGGCCCGACAGCGCGAAGCGTCGCGCAGCCTGGGGGTCGAGGGACTGATGCTCAAGGCCCGGGAATCGCTCTACGGCGTGGGACGGACCAAGGACATGGGCGTGTGGTGGAAGTGGAAGATCGATCCGTTTACCGTGGATGCAGTGCTGATCTATGCGCAGCGCGGACATGGCCGGCGCGCCAGCCTGTACAGCGACTACACCTTTGCCGTCTGGGATGCGCCGGCGGGCTCGCCGGAACGCAGCCTGGTGCCCTTTGCAAAGGCCTATTCCGGGCTGAGCGATGCCGAAATGCGCAGCGTCGATGCACTGATCCGCAAGACCACCATCGAAACCTTCGGCCCGGTACGCAGCGTGACGCCGAGCATGGTCTTCGAACTGGCCTTCGAAGGCATTGCCCTGTCGAAACGGCACAAGAGCGGGATCGCGGTACGCTTCCCGCGAATGCTGCGCTGGCGGCAGGACAAGCCGGTGGAGGAAGCGGATGACCTGGCGACGTTGCAGGGGTTGCTCAGTTGACCAGGGCCTTATGGTGCTGCTGATGGCCTCTCGCTGGCAAGCCAGCTCCCACAGAGGCCCTGTGGGAGCTGGCTTGCCAGCGATGAGGCCATCAGCATCGACAACAACCCTTACCTGACCCGCAACCCCCGCATCACCACCAACGCAAAAGCCACGACCACCACCGCCACCACCCCGCTGGTCACCATCACCCCTTCCCGGAACGCCAGCCCCGCCGCCGGCGCCAGCCCGTCCACGGCATAAGCCTCGGCCAGCGTTGCCGCAGAAATCCCATCAGGCACCACCAGCGACAGTCGATACACCGCCGCCACCGCCCCGCCAATCAAGGTGGTCCCCAGTACCACCCCGACCTCGTACGCCGTCTCGCTCACCGACGAAGCACTCCCTGCGCGATCCGCCGGCACGCTACCCAGCACCAGGTCATTGGACACGCTGGTGATCGCCGCCACGCTGACATTCAGCAAAAGGAAGGCGATGCCCAGGCTCAGCACCGTGGCCTCCACCAGCGCCATCAGCGCAAAGGCCGCCGCCGCGCCAAGCAGGCACAAGGCAATCAGGCGATTCGCCGCCACCCGCTGCGCGACCGGCACCACGGCCATCCCGGCCATGATCGCCAGCGCCTGCCCCGGCACCAGCACCAGGCAGGCCGCCAGCGGCGACAAGCCGAACACCAGTTGCAGCAACTGGGTAGCAAAGAAGATGAAACCGATCAGCAAGCCGAGGCTGACCAGGTTGACCAGGATCGACACGCTGAACGTCGGTCGGCGGAACAACCGCAGATCGAGCAGCGGCTGGTCCAGTCGCAGTTGCCGGCGCACGAACAGCAGCCCCCAGGCCGCGCCTGCGAGCAGGCAGAGCACCGCCTGGGCATCGAGGCCCGTAGTCGCGGCATGCTTGAGGCCGAGCATGACCCCGGTCATCGCGGCGAGGCTGAGCAGGATGCTGGCCAGGTCGATGCCGCCCCCGGCCTGCCGCTCGGTCTCCGCGATCGAGGGTGCCAGCAGCAATACCGGCAACAGGAACGGCAAGGCCACCAGGAAGACCGAGGGCCAGTCGAAGAACTGCAACAGCACCCCGCCCAGCAGCGGCCCCAGCGCCGAGCCAAGGGTCAGGCAGGTGGCCCAGACCGCCACGGCGACCCGCCGCTCCTCACGGTCGGGAAAGGCGCTGCTGATCAGTGCCAGGGTCGCCGGCAGGATCATCGCCCCGAAGACGCCAAGCAGCGCTCGACCGGCGATCAGTTGCCAGGGCTGCTGGGACAGCGCCAGCAGCAAGGAAACCACGGCGAAACCGCCGCAGCCGATGAACAGCAGGCGCCGGTGGCCAAGCCGGTCGCCGCTGCTGCCCATGGTGACCAGCAATCCGGCCAGCACCAGCGAATAGGCGTCGATCATCCACAGTTGCGCGGCGGCGCCAGGGTTCAGGTCTGCTGCAATCCGTGGCAGGGCAAAGTTGAGGATGGTGTTATCGATGGTCACCAGCAGGACCGGCAGCATGATCACCAGCAGTGCCGCTCCCTTGGCGCGATCCCGCATCATCGAGAACAGAGGGCTTGACGCTTCGTGCATCGGGTAAATCTCCTTGGTACAGGTTCAACAGATTGAAAAGCCGCGTGCAGGTCCGGCTGTATCCGGCGGCCCCCGGACCGAACCAATGGCGCACCGCATCAAGCTCGGCGGCGAAGGCATCCGCCGAGTCCTGGCGGCAAAACTGGTGCAGCAGATCCAGCCCGCCGGCGAGGTGCTCGCGCTGGCGGGCGCCATGGCGGTTGTGGCGCTGGATATCCCAGTAGGTCTGCGGCGGGTTGTGCAGGATGCGCGCGGCCAGCGCGAGCAGCGCCTGCATCGGCGGCGGTGCCAGTTCGGCCAGCAGCCCGGGATCGCACTCGCTGCGTTGCAGGGCAAAGGCAAAGGCCATGACCGCCGCATGGGGCAGTGTCTGGCACACCGCCATGGTCCGGTCATGCGCCTCGGGGCCCAGATGCCGCACGCGCATGCCCTGCCCGGCGAGCAAGGTGGCGAAGCGCGCCCCCGCCGCGCCGGGTTCGCGTTCGCACAACACCACCGGGCGGCCGCGGCAATCCAGGGTCGGCGAGAACATCGGGTTGATCCCCAGCGACGGCACACCCGGCAGCAACCTTCCGGCACATTCCTGGAACGGTTGCTGCACCGAACAGGTATTGACCAGCAGGCGCAGCGCCGGCATCGCCCCTGCACAGCGCTCCAGCACCTGCAAGGCGACCTCCTCGGGCAGGGCCAGGACCAGGGCCGTGGTGGCCTCGAGCAGCTCGGGCGCCTGCGCCGGCAGGTCGAGGGCGTCCATCACCCGCTGGTCGAAGGCGCGCCCGGCAGGCTCCCGGTCGATGATCAATGGTGCATGGCCGGCATCGGCCAGCAGCCCGGCAATAAAGCGTCCGACGATGCCGGCGCCGCCGACGACCAGATAGTTGTCCAAGGTTCACCTCCTGAGGCTGTGGAACGGCACGCTCGCCTTGACCAGCGTCTCGCGCATTTCTTCGGCCGGGTCCGAGGCGGCGACTATGGCGCCGCCGATACCGAAGCTGGCGGTGCCATCCTTGAGCACCGCAGTGCGAATGACAATGCTCAGGTCGGTGTAGCCGTCCATGCCGATCCAGCCCAGGGCACCGGAGTACACGCCGCGCGCCGAGGACTCCAGGCGATCGATGATCTGCATGGTCCGGCGTTTCGGCGCACCGGTCATGGAGCCTCCGGGAAAGCAGGCACGAATGGCCGCGAACGGCGCGACATCGGCGCGCAACTGGCCTTCGACGGTGGACACCAGTTGATGCACCGACGAGTAGCTCTCGATGGCGAAAGCCCGCGGTACCTTGACCGAACCGGGTACGCAGATGCCGTTGAGGTCGTGCCGGACCAGATCGACGATCATCAGGTTTTCCGCGCGATCCTTGGCCGAGTCGGCCAGCTCCTGGCGCAGCGACTGGTCGACCTCGGTATTGCAGCCCCGCGGCCGGGTGCCCTTGATCGGCCTTGAAACGATGCGCCCGCTGCTGTCGATACGCAGGAAGGTTTCCGGCGAGGCACTGAGGATGGCGAAGTCACCGGTATCGATGAAGGCCCCATAGGGCACCGGGCTGATCGCCCGCATGCGCTGGTAGGCCTTGAGCGGCGCGTCATCGCAAGGCATGCGTGCGCGGTTGGTAAGGCAGATCTCGTAGGACTCGCCGTCAACGATTTCACGCAGGCAGCGGTCGACCTTTTCCTGGTAAGTGGCGGCGCAGTCGGCCAGTCCCAGGGACGATTCGCACACCGGGCCGGGAAAGAACTGCGGAATGCGCGCCCGGCTGGTCTTGCCCGGCGGTTTCAGGGCCAGGCGTTCCCCCCAGAGATGACAGAGCCAGGCCTTGTTGCGCAGATGGTCGAACACCAGCAGGTTGCGCGGCAGATACAAGAGTGCGTCCGGCAGTTCGGAGACATGGATGTTGTCGGAACCGGTCAAGGCCTTGAGTTCGTAGCCCAGGTAGCCCACCAGCCCACCGGTGAAGGGAAAAGGCGCCTGGGGTCGCTCGGGCTGGCGCAACCGGGCCATGACCTGCCCCATCAACTCGAAGAAGTCGCCCCGCAGCAGACTCTGCCCGTGCGGGCCTTGAATGCTCAGTTGACGGTTCTCCACGTCATAGCCGAACACCAGGGCCGAGCCCGGGTCGCAGGCGCCCATCAGCGAGTAGCGGGCCTGGCCGCGGTCAGCCAGCTCGCTGTCGAGCCAGAACGCCGCGCCCTGGTCGCCGAACTGGGCGGCGAAGGCGTCCAGGGGGTCCGGCACCCGTGCCAACGGCTGGAAATCGAACGCCAGGCGCTGCGGACCGCCCGCCTCACGCAAGGCCCTGGCGATGTCCGCCTCGCGACGGTGGGCACGGCCTGCTGTCACCATGCCCGCGAAATTGCGCAGGATCTGCCGGCCATGCTCGGAGTCGATGGACTCGGGATGGAACTGCACACCCCAGATCGGTCGCCCGCGATGGGCCAGGCCCATGACCAGGCCACAATCGGAACGGGCGGTGACCTCCAGGCACTCAGGCACCCGGGTACAGACCAGCGAGTGGTAGCGCACCACTTCGAAATCCTGGGCAAGCCCCGCGAACAGGCCCTGCCCGGTATGGCGGATGCGCGTGCGGTAGCCATGCACCGGCTGCGGCGCGTGCTCGACCTTGCCGCCAAAGTAGCAGTTGATGCCCTGGTGCCCGAGGCACACGCCCAGCAAGGGAATACGCGCCCTCTCCAGCACTTCGCGACACACCCCGAAGTCCGCCTCGCGGGTCGGGTGCCCCGGCCCGGGCGACAGCACCACGGCGTCGAAACGGGCCAGGTCGAGTTGCTCGAAACTGCAGGTATTGGGCAGCACCACCGGCTGCTCGCCACAGACCTCATAGAGGTACTGGGCGATGTTGTTGGTGAAGGAGTCGAAGTTGTCGATGATCAGCGTGCGCATGGTTCACGCCCCTCCGGCGACGCTTCGAGTACGGCCATGACCCGCCGCTCCTCGTCGCAGGTTTCCTCGATGATCAGGCGGAACAGGCCATCCAGGTACTCCGGGCGCAACTGCCGCGGACCGGACAGGGCGCGAACCTGATCGAGGGTCGAGTTCACGCGCAGCGGCTGCATTATCGCGATGCCGCGGGCTGACTTGACCCTGGCGATAAGCCGGCAGACCTGCATGCGTTCGGCGAGCAGGTCCACCAGCAGTTCGTTGATCCGGTCCAGTTGTTTGCGATAGGGCTGCAGCTCGGCATTGCCATTGCCAGTATCCAGGGACATGGGCGTTCCTCCGCGTTTCAGTGCTGGCTACTGGCCCGGCCGATCTGCAGGTTGAGCTGGCGCGCCAGGCAATCGATCTGCTCGCTGCCGTGGGCCGCCGACACCGCGCAACGCAGCAGTGCGCGACCGGTCTCGACGATCGGATAGAACACCGGGAACACCACCAGCCCGGAGGCTCGCAAGGCCCTGGCGGCGAGGTTGCCCTGGCGCTCGTCGTCGAACAGCGCCCCGCGGATCGGAGCACGCAGGCCGGCATTGAGCAGGGTCGACCCGACCTGTTCGTCGAGGCGGCGCACATTGCTCCACAGCGCCTGCTGCAAGGTATGGATTTCCGATGACAGGTGGATCTGCGCGGCGGCTACGTTCGCTGCCTGCAACGGCAGCGGGATGCTGTGCCCGAACACCAGCGGATTGGCCAGGGCGCGCAACTGCCCGGCATTCGCCCCGTGCTTGAGGACGATGAAGCCGCCGGCCCCTCCGAAGGCCTTGCTCAGCGAGCCGGCGATGAGGATGTTGCCGGGCAGGCGATGGCCGAGATGCTCGAAGGCGTAGCCGGCGCCATAGCAACCGCTGATGGAAATACCGTGGGCATCATCGACGTAGAGGTAGCCGTGGTGACGCTGCAGGCGCTCGCCAAGTTCGGCCACCGGCAGCAGGCCGGACATCGAGCCGACGCCGTCGACGAGCATGACCGGGGTCAGGCGCTCGCGCGCGCAGTGCACCAGGGCTTCTTCGAGCCCGTCGGGGTCGGCGCTGTCGACCCGGCGCACCGGCCCGAACTGGGCAAGCAGGCCGCGCAGCACCTGCATCGAGGCATGGGCGGTGCGGTCCACCAGCCACATCACCCCGCGCTCGCGCACCGGGTAGCCGTCCATGCCGCCGCTGCCGAGCAGTGGCAGCACGCCAAGGTGGGCGTTGCTGGTTGAACTGAACACGGTGACGCTGCAACCGCCGTAGATATCGCCGAGCAGTTGCTCCAGTTGGCGCAGATACAGCGGGCTCATCGCCGCGCGGCTGGCCGACAGGTGCACGCCGAAGCGCTCCAGCGCAACCTGGGCAGCCAGGACCAGGGCCGGATGGTTCTCCAGCCCGAGGTAGGAGCAGGAGACGAACTCGGTGCAAACGCTGCCGTCCAGCAGGGTCAGTTGCTTGCCATTGCGCGCAATCACCTCGAAACCAGTCAGGCCGTCGGCCGTGGCGCTGTCGAGTGCATCGCTGGTGCGCTGGCGGCGAATGTTCATCCAGTTATCTTCGCTGCCGTGCGGCAGCGGGGCATGGTCGTTCATGGCGCTCTCCCTACGGTGAAAACGGAAGCTCCCGTCGCATCGCTGAAGTCATCGTCCCGGCAATGGTGGATGGCCTGGAAACCATGGCGCTCCAGGGCAGCGGCGACCTGTTCCGACTGGGTTTCGCCGTGCTCGATCAGCACGACCCCGCCCGCACGCAACAGGCCGGCGGCACAGACGGCACTGGCGACGATCAGCTCCGCGCCCTGACGGCGGGCATAAATGGCGCCCGGCGGATGATGCTCGCCCCATTCCGGCAGCAGTTCGCTACCAGGCGGCACATAGGGCGGATTGCTCACCACCACGTCGACACGACCACGGGCCGTGGCGAAGGCCTCCGGGCGGGTGATATCGGCGGCCAGCACGCTGACTTCCCGCTGCGCATCGAGGCGACGGATGTTGCGTTGCAGGTAGGTCCGGGCGGTGCTGTCGTTATCGACGCAGACGGTCCGGGCAGCGGTCGCGGCCCAGATGGCCAGGCCGATGGCGCCGACACCGGCGCACAGGTCATAGACCGTGGACGCGCAGGTCAAAGCCAGGTTGCGCTCGATCCAGCGGACCATGGCCAGGCTCTGCCGGCGCGGCACGAAGGTACCGCTGCCGACCAGCAGGCGGCGCCCGTCGAAATCGGCGTAACCGAGGATATGCCCCAGCGGGATGCGCGAGCAGCGCTCGGCGATATCGTCGCGAAAAGCATCCAGGCGCTGCGGATCGAGGGCGCGGCCGCCCTTGAAATGCTTGTCGGTGATGGCCTGCAGATCGCCCTGCGGATCCCACAGGCCTGCCTCGCTCAACTCGCGCAGGGCGAGGGCCTGATGATGTTCGAACGCGCACAGGATCATGACCAGGCCTCGTAATAGGCGGCCAGGCGCTGGTACATCGAGTGGTACCGCCAGGAGAAGGCCACCAGTTCCGGTGGCGGGGTGAAACGCGGGTGCAGCGAGGTGATCAGGCGCGTGTAGTTTTCGCTCATGCCCTGGTCCAGCAGCGGCATCCAGTAGGGCTTGATGTTCCAGCGGTACTCGTAGCCGGTGGCGAACATCTGCCGTACCGTCTCGGCCACCGTCTCGTCCCGCGGCAGTCCGGCAAGGGGCTCGCGGATCGGCGTGAAGCGGGACAGGTCGAGGCTGTTGTCCAGGCCCTCGATGCGGTCGGCGATCCAGGTCGCCAGCAGCGGCGACTGGTGCAGGCCGTCGCGATAGGTGCCGGTGACCAGCCACAGGCCGTCGTAGTCGCAGGCGCCGATCAGCGGGAAGCCGTCGGCACTGACCGGGCGGTTGCCCACCTGGATATCGACGATCGCGGCATCGTGCAGGTCGAGGTTGAGCTGGTCGACGGCGCAATCGAGGAGGAACTGCACATCGGACACCTGGGCGTGGTTGCGCGGCTGCTCGGCAAGGATGTTGGTGGCGCCGATATAGAGCAGGTCGTCACCACGGGGAACGCAGTGCAGGCCGCAGGCGAAGGCGCGGTTGGGCGTGCGGATTACCGTTTGCGGTACCTTCCGCCCGGCAGGCGGGCGCAGAAGGATGGACACGCCGTAACCGGCGAACAGCGGCGGGATATGCCGGCGGATTTCCTCCAGGCCGTCGAACAGTTCCAGGGAGTGCACGCCGGCGGCAACCACCACGTGCCGGGCCGGCAGATGGCGGCCATCGTGCAGGGCCACACCCGTGGTGCTCCAGCCCTCGCTGAGGACCGCACGGGCATTGCTGTCGATGATTTCGCCGCCACAGCCGAGCAGCGCGGCGTCGAGTTTTTCCAGAAGCAGGTGGGCGTCGATGGCGTTTTCGTCGGGGATCAGCAGGGCCTGCATCGGCCGTACCAGGTCGTTGGCCTTGATCCAGTCCAGCTCACCGGGAAGCACCGGGGTGTAGAAGGTCTGGTAGTCGCGCAGCGCCTGTTCGATGGCGCCGAAGTTGACACTGTCGATCTCGGCCATGCCGGCCGAGTTGAGGATCACCTGGGTACCGCAGGCGCTGAGCAGGCCCGCCGGGTTGCCGCTGGCCCGGGCCAGGCGTTCGCACCAATCGGCCCAGAGGCCCTTGGCCTGGATATCCATGGCCAGTTTCAGGCGACCATGGTCACTGGCCAGAAGACCGCGGGTGACTTCGCCGAAACAGCCGTTCATGGCCCCGGCCGCCCGCGAAGCGGCAGTGCGCCGGGCAGTCTCGCCGACCCGGCAGACGCTGAGTCCGCGGCTGGCCAGTTCGAAGGCGATGGACGCGCCGACAGCACCGCTGCCGACCACAACAACGTCGTGGATCATGGGTGTCTCCCGCGATGTAGTGAAAGCGATAAAACAGGACGGCTGGCACTGTAGGAGTGCAGCGCCAGGAGACAGGCTGCCGGCTTGTCTCGAACCCGTCCGAATGTCCAGGGCGAACAACGCGGACAAAGGGTGGGATTGTCCTTTCGCGTCGTTCACCGCTCGACAGCACGGCGAAGACACTAGGGGCATCGACGCGGGGGGACAACTACCGGAACAGGCAGGTGAAATCGTGTAGGAAAAGTCCCGCCAAATGGCGCCACCGCGCAGGTCTGCTCACTTTTTCATCGGGTCGGAACTGCGTTTTGCACCTGCGCATCCGCTTTAAACACTCGCCGGCACGACAGGTTGCCGGGCGACCGATGGCAGCCTCAGATCAGCCCGAGCGCGGCCGCCTGCGCCGCTGCCTGTACCCGGTTGGGCGAGTCGAACTTGCGCAGGATGCTCTTGATATGGAAGTTCACCGTGTGCTCGGAAAGCTCGAGGATCGCGGCGATGCCCTTGGAGCATTTGCCATCGGCGATCCAGCGCAATATCTGGGTTTCCCGCTCGCTGAGCTGGATCGCGCAAGTGCGGCCTTCGACCCGTTCGAGGTGTTCGTCGAGCAGTTCCAGCAGGCTGCGCAGGTACAGCTTCAGGGGTACCAGCTCGGCGGACTTGAGCGGGCCTTTCTGCCGGGCCACGCAGAGCATGTGCCAGCCACTGTCGCGGCAGCGCTGGGTGAAGGTGGCGCCGCTGGCGAAGCCGAAGTCGCGCAGGCTGCCGGGGGCGTCGGCCTTATGGTCCCAGAGCAGCAGGCCGGGAGGCGGGAACTGATCCTGGTCGGCCAGCCAGGCGGCGGGATAGCTGCCGGTGAACTGCGCACGCGCCTGGCTGAACGGCACGGCGCGGCGCCGGCCCCAGGCGAAGCGCTGGAAATCCAGGGCGCGGGTCAGGCGCGCGGTTTCCTCGAACAGTTCGTCCGGGGTGTGGCAGTCGTCGAAGCAGGCATTGGCTTCGAGCCACCAGTGCATGAAGTCGGGGGTGGGCCTCATTGGCGGGGGTCCTGTCCTTGATGTAGTGCACTCAAGGGCCTCATCGCTGGCAAGCCAGCTCCCACAGGGTTGTTGGAGCTGGCTTGCCAGCGATGAGGCCAGCAGCAGCACCATAGCACCCAGCCCCCATGCACCGACAAACAGCCCCCTGCCCCACCCCCAGCGCCAAAACAGGGCGGCGCTACGCATCCCCTGAATCCCCCAACCCCAACCCGGACAGCACTTTTGGAACGATGGTGCGGAAATTGCTATCACTGTGATGTCGGGCCGCGACCGGTAACGGTGCACGGCCATACCCAATATCCGCCGTTTCACAAGGACTACATGATGAAAAAAGCATGGCTGACGCTTTCCGCTGTTGCTCTGTGCCTGGCTGCCGGCAGTACCTTCGCCAAGGAATACAAAGAGCTGCGCTTCGGCGTCGATCCTTCCTATGCCCCATTCGAGTCCAAGGCCGCCGACGGCAGCCTGGTGGGCTTCGATATCGACTTGGGCAACGCCATCTGCAAGGAACTCAAGGTCACCTGCAAATGGGTCGAGAGTGATTTCGACGGCATGATTCCGGGGCTGAAGGCCAACAAGTTCGATGGCGTGATTTCGTCGATGACCGTCACCCCGGCACGGGAGAAAGCCATCGACTTCTCCGATGAACTGTTCAGCGGCCCTACCGCGCTGGTCTACAAGAAAGGTTCCGGGCTGAGCGCCGATATCGCCTCGCTCAAGGGCAAGACCGTCGGCTACGAGCAAGGCACCATCCAGGAAGCCTACGCCAAGGCCGTGCTGGACAAGGCCGAGGTCAAGACCCAGGCCTACCAGAACCAGGACCAGGTCTACGCCGACCTGCTTTCCGGCCGCCTCGACGCCTCGATCCAGGACATGCTGCAAGCCGAGCTGGGCTTCCTCAAGTCAGAGAAGGGTGCCGGCTATGAAGTGAGCAAACCGGTGGACAGCGAGCTGCTGCCGTCCAAGACCGCCATCGGCATCCGCAAAGGTAACACCGAGCTGAAGGCACTCCTGAACAAAGGTATCAAAGCGTTACACGACGACGGCACCTATGCCGAGATCCAGAAGAAGCACTTCGGTGACCTGAACCTCTACAGCGGCAAGTAACCGCTGAACCAGTGCCCGCCCCACAAGGGTGGGCACTTTTATTTCTGCCTCGGGGTTCGCCTCCATGCTCGACCAACTGCTCGCCCTTCTCGGGCTTTCCGCTTTCAGTCTGAAAGGTTTCGGCCCGCTGCTCTGGCAAGGCACCCTGATGACCGTGGAGCTGGCCTTCATGTCCCTGCTGGTGGCGGTGGGCATCGGCCTGGTCGGCGCCAGCGCCAAGCTGTCGCCGATCCGCATGCTGCGCCTGCCGGCCCAGCTCTACACCACGCTGATCCGCGGCGTACCGGACCTGGTGCTGATGCTGCTGATCTTCTACAGCCTGCAAACCTGGCTCACCAGCCTCACCGACTACCTGGAATGGGAGTACATCGAGATCGACCCGTTCGCCGCCGGGGTCATCACCCTGGGCTTCATCTACGGCGCCTATTTCACCGAGACATTCCGCGGCGCCATCCTTGCCGTGCCACGTGGCCAGGTCGAGGCCGCCACGGCCTATGGCCTCAAGCGCATGCAGCGCTTTCGCTTCGTGGTCTTCCCGCAAATGATGCGCTTCGCCCTGCCGGGCATCGGCAACAACTGGATGGTGATGCTCAAGGCCACCGCGCTGGTCTCGATCATCGGCCTCGCCGACCTGGTCAAGGCCGCCCAGGACGCCGGCAAGAGCACCTACCAACTGTTCTTCTTCCTGGTCGTGGCAGCGCTCATCTACCTGGCCATCACCAGCGCTTCGAACCTGATCCTGCGCTGGCTGGAACGGCGCTATAACGTCGGCACCCGGGAGGCGCTGCGATGATCGAACTGCTCCAGGAATACTGGCGGGCCTTCCTCTATACCGACGGCACCCATGTCACCGGGCTGGCCATGACCATGTGGCTGCTCAGCGCCTCGCTGGCCATCGGCTTCCTCGTCTCCATCCCGCTATCCATCGCCCGGGTTTCACGCAAGCTATGGATACGCTGGCCGGTGCAGTTCTACACCTGGCTATTCCGCGGCACACCGCTCTATATCCAGTTGCTGATCTGCTATACCGGGATCTACAGCATCGCCGCAGTGCGCGAGCAACCGCTGCTGGATGCGTTTTTTCGCGACGCGATGAACTGCACCATCCTCGCCTTCGCCCTGAACACCTGCGCCTACACCACGGAAATCTTCGCCGGGGCGATCCGCAGCATGCACCATGGTGAAATCGAAGCCGCTCGCGCCTACGGCCTGCACGGTTGGAAACTCTATGCTTACATCATCATGCCGTCGGCGCTGCGCCGGTCGCTGCCGTTCTACAGCAACGAGGTGATCCTGATGCTGCATTCGACCACGGTGGCCTTTACCGCGACCGTGCCGGATATCCTCAAGGTGGCGCGGGACGCCAACTCGGCGACCTTCATGACCTTCCAGTCGTTCGGCATCGCGGCGCTGATCTACCTGGGCGTCACCTTTACCCTGGTCGGCCTGTTCCGCCTCGCCGAACGGCGCTGGCTGGCCTTCCTCGGCCCTGCTCACTAGGACTGATTTTCCATGCACCACAAGACCCACGACCTGCTGGCCCCGGTTCCCGGCATCGCCCGGCAGATCCACAGCTTTCACTTCGGCCCCCGGGCCGGCGGCAAGATCTACATCCAGGCCTCGCTGCATGCCGACGAACTGCCCGGCATGCTGGTGGCCTGGCACCTCAAGCAGCGCCTGGCCGAGCTCGAGGCGCGCGGCGTGCTGCGCAAGGAGATCGTCCTGGTCCCGGTAGCCAACCCGGTGGGCCTGGAGCAGGTGCTGATGGACGTCCCGCTGGGACGCTACGAACTGCAAAGCGGCGAGAACTTCAATCGGCGCTTCGTCGACCTCAGCGACCAGATCGGCGACCAGATCGAAGGCCACCTGAGCCAGGATCCGCAGCACAACATCGAACTGATCCGCGAATACCTGCGCCGCGGCCTCGACGCCCATCCGGCCAACACGCCGCTGCAATCCCAGCGCCTGACCCTGCAACGCCTGGCCTGCGATGCCGACATGGTCCTCGACCTGCATTGCGACTTCGAGGCGGTGGAACACCTCTACACCACGCCGGAAGCCTGGGCCCAGGTCGAGCCGCTGTCGCGCTACCTGGGGGTGCAGGCCAGCCTGCTGGCTACCGATTCCGGCGGGCAGTCCTTCGACGAGTGCTTCACCCTGGTCTGGTGGCAATTGCAGCAGCGCTTCGGCAAGCAGTTCCCGATCCCGATGGGCAGTTTTTCGGTAACCGTCGAGTTGCGCGGCCAGGGCGATGTCAGCCATCCGCTGGCCGAGGCCGACTGCACGGCGATCCTCGACTACCTGACCCGCTTCGGCGCCATCGAAGGCGAGCCGACGCCACTGCCGCCGCTGCTCTACCCGGCCACGCCCCTGGCGGCGGTGGAACCGGTGGCGACGCCACTGGGTGGCCTGCTGGTGTTCCACGTGACGCCAGGCCAGTACCTGGAAGCCGGGCAATTGGTGGCCGAGGTGATCGATCCCCTCAACGACCGGGTGACCCCGGTACGCAACACCCAGGCCGGCCTGCTCTATGCCCGTTCGCTGCGACGCATGGCCACCGCCGGGATGGTCATCGCCCATGTCGCCGGCCGCGAGGCCTACCGCAGCGGCTACCTGCTGTCGCCTTGAGGAATCATCCGTGTACAAACTGACCATCGAAGACCTGCACAAGAGTTACGGCGAGCACAAGGTGCTCAAGGGCGTGTCCCTGAAGGCGAAGACCGGCGACGTGATCAGCCTGATCGGCGCCAGCGGCTCGGGCAAGAGCACCTTCCTGCGCTGCATCAACTTCCTCGAACAGCCCGACGACGGGCGCATGACCCTGGACGGCAAGGACATCCGCATGGTCCACGACCGCCATGGCATGCACGTGGCCGATGCCGACGAGCTGCAACGGCTGCGTACCCGGCTGGCCATGGTGTTCCAGCATTTCAACCTGTGGAGCCACCTCAGCGTGCTGGAAAACATCTGCATGGCCCCGCGCCGGGTACTGGGGATCGGCAAGCAGGAAGCCGAGGAACGGGCGCGGCGCTACCTGGACAAGGTCGGCCTGGCGCCACGGGTGGCCGACCAGTACCCGGCCTTCCTTTCCGGCGGCCAGCAACAGCGCGTGGCCATCGCCCGCGCCCTGGCGATGGAGCCGGAGGTGCTGCTGTTCGACGAGCCCACCTCGGCGCTCGACCCGGAATTGGTAGGCGAAGTGCTCAAGGTGATCCAGGGCCTGGCCGAGGAAGGCCGGACCATGATCATGGTTACCCACGAGATGGCCTTTGCCCGCCAGGTGTCCAGCCAGGTCATGTTCCTCCACCAGGGCCTGGTCGAGGAGCAAGGCGCACCGGCGGATGTGCTCGGCCAGCCGAAGAGCGAACGCCTGCAGCAGTTCCTGCGCGGCAACCTGAAATAAAACCAACCGGGGCGGCCGATGGTCTGTGAAGACATAGCCCTTGCCGAGCCGCCCATGCCCGCCACTCCTAACCTCGCCGATGCCTGGTTCGCTAGCCGCGACTGGACCCCGTTCGCCTTTCAGCGGCAGGTCTGGGCGGCAGTGGGACGTGGCGAATCCGGCCTGCTGCACGCCAGCACCGGTGCGGGCAAGACCTATGCGGTATGGCTCGCGGCGCTGCGCGCCTTCGTGGGCCAGGGTTCGTCGGTCGCGCCCTTGCAGGTGCTGTGGATCACACCGATGCGTGCCCTCGCCGCCGACACGGCGCGAGCCCTGCAAGCGCCGCTGGACGACCTCGGACTGTCCTGGACCGTCGGCGTACGCAGCGGCGATACCGGCAGCGCAGAGCGTGCCCGCCAGGCCCGACGCCTGCCCTCGGCCCTGATCACCACCCCGGAAAGCCTGACGCTGCTCCTGACCCGGGCCTCGGCGCAGCGCGACTTCGCCAGCCTGCGCATGGTGGTCGTGGACGAATGGCACGAGTTGCTCGGCAACAAGCGCGGCGTGCAACTGCAACTGGCACTGGCCCGCCTGCGCACCTGGCAGCCGGGCCTGGTGGTGTGGGGATTGTCGGCAACCCTGGGTAATCTGCAGCATGCCCTCGATGTCCTGCTGCCCCGGGGCGGTCGCCTGGTCGAAGGGCGCCAGGACAAGCGCCTGCTAGTGGACAGCCTGCTGCCCAAGGCGATCGAACGCTTTCCCTGGGCCGGGCATATGGGCCTGAGCCAGTTGCAGCAGGTCGCCGGCGAGATCGACGGCTGCCAGAGCTGCCTGGTCTTCACCAATACCCGGGCCCAGGCCGAACGCTGGTACCAGGGCCTGCTGGAAGTACGGCCGGAATGGGCGGGGTTGATCGCCCTGCACCATGCTTCGCTGGCCCGCAGCACCCGTGACTGGGTCGAGCGCAGTCTCAAGGACGGCGGGCTGAAGGCGGTGGTCTGCACCTCCAGCCTCGATCTGGGGGTGGATTTCCTGCCGGTGGAGCGAGTGCTGCAAATTGGCTCGGCGAAGGGCGTGGCGCGGCTGATGCAGCGCGCCGGACGCTCCGGGCATGCTCCGGGACGGGCTTCGCGGATCACCCTGGTGCCGACCCACAGCCTGGAACTGGTGGAAGCCGCGGCGGCGCGCCAGGCCCTGGCGGCCGGGCAGATCGAGGCGCGGCAATCGCCACGCCTGTGCCTGGATGTGCTGGTCCAGCATCTGGTGAGCATGGCACTGGGCGCCGGCTTTCGCCCCGAGGCGTTGCTGGAGGAGGTGCGCAGCACCTGGGCCTTTCGCGACCTGCGCGACAGCCAATGGCAGTGGGCACTGGATTTCGTCCGGCATGGCGGCAGCTCGCTGAGCGCCTATCCCGATTATCAGCGGGTCGAGCCCGGCGAGGACGGCGTCTGGCGGGTGGTCAGCGAGCGCCTGGCCCGGCGCCACCGCATGGGCATCGGCACCATCGTCAGCGACGCCAGCATCCAGCTCAGGTTCTGGAGCAAGGGCGGAGGCGGTGCCAGCCTGGGCAGCGTCGAGGAAGCCTTCATTGCCCGGCTGCGGCCGGACGACGCCTTTGTCTTTGCCGGCCGCGTGCTGGAACTGGTGCGGGTGGAGAACATGACCGCCTATGTTCGCCGCAGTAATTCGCGCAAGGCCGCGCTGGCACGCTGGAATGGCGGGCGCATGCCGTTGTCCAGCGAGCTGGCCGATGCCCTGGTGGCGCAACTGGATGCCGCAGCCCATGGGCGCTTCATCGGTGCGGAAATGCAGGCGGTGCGCCCGCTGCTGGAGCTGCAACGCGAATGGTCGGCGCTGCCTACACGTGGCAGCCTGCTGGCCGAGACCTGGCATTCGCGGCAGGGCTGGCACCTGTTTCTTTACCCCTTCGCCGGGCGCATGGCCAATCTGGGCCTGGCCAGCCTGATCGCCTGGCGCGCCAGCAAGGAAACACCGCTGAGCGTATCGATCGCAGTGAATGACTACGGTTTCGAACTGCTTACGCCCACCGTCGTGGACTGGGCAGCGCTGCTGCCGTCGGCGCTGAGCCCGGACAACCTGCTGGAAGACGTGCTCGCCAGCCTCAATGCCGGGGAAATGGCCCAGCGGCGTTTTCGCGAGATCGCGCAGATTTCCGGGCTGGTGTTCGGCGGATATCCGGCAGCGCAGAAGAGCACGCGGCAGATCCAGGCCTCCAGCGGGCTGTTCTTCGAAGTGTTCCGCCGTCATGACGCCGGCAACCTGCTGCTGGGCCAGGCACGCGACGAGGTGCTGCGCGAGGAGCTGGAGATCGAACGCCTGCAACGCCAGTTGTTGAAGATGAACGAACTGCACCTGGACCTGCGCGACCTGCGGCGCCCCGGCCCGCTGGCCTTTGCCCTGGTGGTCGAAGGCATGCGCGAGACCATGAGTACGGAAAAGCTGGCCGACCGCATCGCGCGCATGGTCGCCGACCTGGAACAGGCTGCCGACGGGAGGCCGCGCCGTGCCCGCTCACGTTGAGATCGAACTGCGTGGCGAACGCCTGTGGCTGCTGGCCGACCGCGCCTTGTACTGGCCGGCGCGCAAGGCATTGCTGGTGGCGGATGTGCATATCGGCAAGGCTGCCAGCTATCGCGCGCTGCACCAACCGGTGCCGCGAGGCACCACCGCAGCGACGCTGGAGCGCCTGGACGGGCTGCTCGACGCTTACGCCTGTGAACGGATGATAGTCCTGGGCGATTTCATCCATGCCCGCTCCGGGCGCGCACCGGCAACCCTCGCCCTGCTTAGGGCCTGGCGCGAGCGTCATTCGCAATTGCATATCCATCTGGTACGCGGCAACCACGACCGCCACGCTGGCGATCCGCCAGCAGCACTGGGTGTGGAGGTGGTCGATGAACCTTGGCTGGTAGGCCCGTTCGCCCTGCAACATGAACCGCTGGCACACCCGACACACACCGTGCTGGCCGGCCACGTGCACCCGGTGTGGATATTGCGCGGTCGTGGGCGGCAGCGACTGCGCCTGCACTGCTTCGTGATCGATGAGCAGGTCAGCCTGCTGCCAGCCTTCGGCGAGTTCACCGGCGGCTGGGAAGTAGACCTGCGCCCGCCAGCACGGCTGTATCTGGCGGGTGACGGCCAGGTCTGGCCGCTGGCGCGCTGAACTCAGGCTACCGGGGCGGGAGGCGGTTCATCGGGCAGGGTCGGTTCGCCGGGTTCCATGGGCGGCGTGTCACCTGGCTGCGGCGGTTGCGGGGTGTCCGGGTCGGGTTGCCCGGGCACGCCACCGGCTTGCAGTGGCGGATGGGCGAGCAATGACCAGGCCAGCAGTCCGATCTGGTTGGGCTGCAGCAAGGCCAGCTTGGCGCTGATGGTCGGGTCGAGTTTCATTGGCTGCTCCTGACGAGACTATTCACCTCGTTGGAGTGCCGAAAGCCGGGGGAATTCCCCCGGTTCGTCGGATAAGCCCCGCGATCAGGTGCGGGGCAGGGTCACACCGCGCTGGCCCTGGTACTTGCCGCCACGGTCTTTGTAGGACACTTCGCACTCTTCATCGGATTCGAGGAAAAGCATCTGCGCCACGCCCTCGTTGGCGTAGATCTTCGCCGGCAGGGTGGTGGTATTGGAGAACTCCAGGGTCACGTGGCCTTCCCACTCCGGTTCCAGCGGGGTGACGTTGACGATGATGCCGCAGCGCGCATAGGTGCTCTTGCCCAGGCAGATGGTCAGGACGTTGCGCGGAATGCGGAAATACTCGACGGTACGGGCCAGGGCGAAGGAGTTCGGCGGGATGATGCAGACATCGCTCTTGATATCGACGAAGCTGCCGGCGTCGAAGTTCTTCGGATCGACAGTGGCCGAGTTGATGTTGGTGAACACCTTGAATTCGTCGGCGCAGCGCACATCGTAGCCATAGCTGGAGACACCGAAGGAGATCAGCTTGTCATTGCCGTCGTTGCGCACCTGGCGCTCGACGAACGGCTCGATCATGCCGTGTTCCTGCGCCATGCGGCGAATCCACTTGTCCGATTTGATGCTCATGGCGGGGTTCCTGAAATAGCGGGGTGAAAAAGGTGACGCGCATCTTACCGGGACGCGCGCGCGCTTCAAAGATTTAGCCTGCATCCGGTTACCGGACGGAGCCCGGCAGGCCACGAACGGCGCCGTCAGTCACGAATTGCGCAAAAGGCCCACGAGACCATTGGCACCTCGTGGAAAAAGGGTTATGGTGCCGCCACTGTGCTGCACGTTGTCACTGAGAATCTCTACTTGATGCAAGATTTCGATCGCCCATCCATGAATTTTCTGTCTTTTTGCACTCAGTCCCGGCCAGGGCGTTCCTGAGCCGTAATCAACTTTGTCCAAGGAGACAGACCATGTCCAATCGCCAAACCGGTACCGTCAAGTGGTTCAACGATGAGAAAGGCTTCGGCTTCATCACCCCACAATCCGGTGACGACCTGTTCGTACACTTCAAAGCCATCAAGGCTGACGGCTTCAAGAGCCTGAAAGAAGGCCAGCAGGTTTCCTTCGTCGCTACCCGCGGCCAGAAAGGCATGCAAGCTGAAGAAGTCGAAGTTATCTAACTTCTGCTGATTCGCTTTCATAGCGTTCAAAAAAACCCGCCTTCCGGCGGGTTTTTTTATGCCTGGGTTTTGTGGTGCGGCTACTGGCCCTATCGCTGGCAAGCCAGCTCCCACACGTGTGGGAGCTGGCTTGCCAGCGATAGGGCCCGAACGGCTCAGTCGTCGCTGATGGTGATATTCGGCATCGCCGGCGCCGCCGCCTCTTGCAGCACCAGCCGCGCGCCTACCGAGCGAGCCAGTTCCTGGTAGACCATGGCGATCTGGCTCTCGGGCTCGGCAATCGCGGTCGGCTTGCCATTGTCGGCCTGCTCGCGGATCAGCATCGACAGCGGCAGCGAGGCCAGCAGTTCGACCCCGTATTGCGCCGCCAGCTTCTCGCCACCCCCTTCGCCGAACAGATGCTCGGCGTGCCCGCAGTTCGAGCAGATATGCACGGCCATGTTCTCGACGACGCCCAGCACCGGGATATTCACCTTGCGGAACATCTCCACGCCTTTCCTGGCGTCGAGCAGCGCCAGGTCCTGGGGCGTGGTGACGATCACCGAGCCGGCCACCGGGACCTTCTGCGCCAGGGTCAGCTGGATATCGCCGGTACCTGGCGGCATGTCGATCACCAGGTAATCGAGGTCGTCCCAGGCGGTCTGGGTCACCAGTTGCAACAATGCGCCGGAGACCATGGGGCCGCGCCAGACCATCGGCGTGTTGTCATCGGTGAGAAACGCCATGGACATGACTTCCACGCCATGGGCCTTGATCGGCACGAACCACTTCTGTTCCTTGACCTGCGGCCGGGTGCCCTCGGGGATGCCGAACATGATCCCCTGGCTCGGGCCGTAGATATCCGCGTCGAGAATGCCGACCCGCGCGCCTTCGCGGGCCAGGGCCAGGGCCAGGTTGGCAGCGGTGGTGGATTTGCCCACGCCGCCCTTGCCGGAGGCCACGGCGATGATGTTCTTCACATTGGCGAGGCCGGGAATCTGCGCCTGGGCCTTGTGCGGCTCGATCACGCAGTCGATGGTCACCTTGGCGGCGCCAACGCCGTCCAGCCCTTCGATGGCGGTCTGCAGGACCTGCGCCCAGCCATTCTTGAACAGACCGGCGGCGTAGCCCAGTTGCAACAGCACGCCAACCCGGTCGCCCTCGATCACGATGGCGCGAACGCAGCCGGCGCTGACCGGGTCCTGGTTCAGGTAAGGGTCGGTGTATTGACGAAGGACGGCTTCAACCGCTGCGCGAGTGACGGCGCTCATGGAGACTCCCGATAAAAGACTGATCGAAACAGGCGGCTATGCTAACCCGTGTGTCCGCCCCGGGACGCCCACGGGGTGAAATATATTTCCCGGCGCTTTATAGTTGCCGATCACCGTTTTTCCCCTGATAGCCGAATTAAGTAGCCGAGCCCCCATGTCCGAGCCACGCCAGATCCTCGTTACCAGTGCCCTGCCCTATGCCAATGGTTCCATCCACCTTGGCCATATGCTCGAGTACATCCAGACCGACATGTGGGTGCGTTTCCAGAAGCACCGTGGCAACCAGTGCATCTACGTCTGCGCTGACGATGCACACGGCTCGGCGATCATGCTGCGCGCGGAAAAGGAAGGCATCACTCCGGAACAGCTGATCGATGGTGTGCAGAAGGAACATGCTGGCGATTTCGCCGATTTCCTCGTCGATTTCGACAATTTCCATTCCACCCACGCCGAAGAAAACCGCGAGCTGTCCAGCCAGATCTACCTGGCACTGCGCGACGCCGGCCACATCGCCACCCGCTCGGTCACCCAGTATTTCGATCCGGACAAGAAAATGTTCCTGGCCGACCGCTTCATCAAGGGCACCTGCCCGAAATGCGCGGCCGAGGACCAGTACGGCGACAACTGCGAGAAATGTGGCGCCACCTACGCGCCGACCGAGCTGAAGAACCCCAAGTCGGCGATTTCCGGCGCTACCCCGGTGCTCAAGGACTCCCAGCACTTCTTCTTCAAGCTGCCTGACTTCCAGGCCATGCTCCAGGAGTGGACCCGCAGCGGCACCCTGCAGGACGCCGTGGCCAACAAGCTCGCCGAATGGCTGGATTCCGGCCTGCAGGAGTGGGACATTTCCCGCGATGCGCCGTACTTCGGCTTCGAGATCCCGGACGAGCCAGGCAAGTATTTCTACGTCTGGCTGGACGCACCGATCGGCTACATGGCCAGCTTCAAGAACCTCTGCGCGCGGCGCCCGGAACTGGACTTCGATGCCTTCTGGAACAAGGATTCCACCGCCGAGCTGTACCACTTCATCGGCAAGGACATCGTCAACTTCCACGCACTGTTCTGGCCAGCCATGCTCCAGGGCGCCGGCTACCGCAAACCGACCGCGATCAACGTGCACGGCTACCTGACGGTCAACGGCCAGAAAATGTCCAAGTCCCGCGGGACCTTCATCAAGGCGCGCACCTATCTGGATCATCTGTCGCCGGAGTACCTGCGTTACTACTACGCCTCCAAGCTCGGCCGTGGTGTCGACGACCTCGACCTGAACCTCGAGGACTTCGTGCAGAAGGTCAACTCCGACCTGGTCGGCAAGGTGGTCAACATCGCCAGCCGCTGCGCCGGCTTCATCCACAAGGGCAACGATGGCGTGATGGTTGCCGGCGACGCCGCGCCGGAGCTGACCGAGGCCTTCCTCGCCGCCGCACCGGGGATCGCCGACGCGTATGAAGCCCGTGACTTCTCCCGCGCCATGCGTGAGATCATGGCCCTGGCCGACCGTGCCAACGCCTGGATCGCCGACAAGGCGCCGTGGTCGCTGAACAAGCAGGAAGGCAAGCAGGACGAAGTCCAGGCCATCTGCGCCCAGGGCATCAACCTGTTCCGCCAGCTGGTGATCTTCCTCAAGCCGGTCCTGCCGGTGCTGGCCGCCGAGGCCGAGGCGTTCCTGAACGTCGCCCCGCTGACATGGAACGACCACCTTACCCGCCTGGAAAACCACAAGCTGAACCCGTTCAAGGCGCTGATGACCCGCATCGAGATGGCCAAGGTCGAAGCCATGGTCGAAGCCTCGAAGGAAGATCTCGCCGCCAGCCAGGCCCCTGCGGCGCAAGCCGGCAACGGCGAGCTGGCCAAGGACCCGCTGTCCCCGGAGATCGATTTCGATACCTTCGCCGCAGTGGACCTGCGCGTCGCCCTGATCGTCAAGGCCGAGGCCGTGGAGGGCGCCGACAAGCTGCTGCGCCTGACTCTGGACATCGGTGACGAACAGCGCAACGTCTTCTCCGGGATCAAGTCGGCCTATCCGGACCCGGCCAGCCTGGAAGGCCGCCTGACCATGATGATCGCCAACCTGAAACCGCGGAAAATGCGTTTCGGCGTCTCCGAAGGCATGGTCATGGCCGCCGGCCCTGGCGGTGAAGAGATCTACCTGCTGAGCCCTGACAGCGGTGCCAAGCCAGGTCAGCGCATCAAGTAACCCCGTCGCCCCGGCCTCACCGCCGGGGCGTTTTCATTGCATGGTCGGTGCCGGATGCCATGACCGAACTGATCCTCGCCCTGATCGGCGCCGCGCTGGTCAATAACGTTGCCTTGCAGCACCTGCTGGCGATCGATCCCCTGCTGCGCAAGGAACGCGGCCCATGTGGGAGCGGGTTCACCCGCGATTGCGGTAGTGGATTCAAAACCGTAATCGCGGGTGAACCCGCTCCCACAAGGTCCGCGTTTCGCGTCAAGGTGCATGCACTTGGCCTGGCGACGCTGGTAGCGATGTTGCTGGTCAGCGTTTCAGGCCAGTTACTCTACCGCTACGCCCTGCAACCCCTGCAACTCGATTACCTGCGCCTGTTCGTCTTCCTTCCGCTTTGCGTGCTCGGCCCTGCGCCGATTCTCGCTGGCCTGCAACGCTGGCTGAAGGGCTGGCCGTTCACCAACCTTCAGCCGCTATTGACCGGCAACGCCGCATTGCTTGGCCTGTGCCTGCAACTGAGCGGCGAGCATCAAGGCGTGCTGCACGCCGCCATGGTCGGCCTCGGCAGCGGCCTGGGGTTCTGGCTGGTGCTGGCCCTGTTCGACGATCTGCGTCAGCGCAGCCAGCATGAAGATGTTCCCAGGGCCTTTCGCGGACTGCCCATCGAGCTGATGGGCGCCGGGATCATGGCCATGGCGTTTCTTGGCTTCAACGGACTGTTCGCCTCATGAACACCGACCCGCGACTGCGCGATGCCATGCAACAGGTGCTGCTGGCCTGCCTGCCCGGCGTGCTGGTGCTGTTCTGGGTATATGGCTGGGGCGTGCTGTGCAATCTGCTGTTGTGCGCCGCCTCCGCCTTGCTGACCGAGGCCGCACTGCTGCGCCTGCGCGGGCGCCTTGTGCTGCCCGCGCTGAACGATGGCAGTGCGCTGGTCAGCGCCTGCCTGCTGGCCGTCGCCCTGCCCGCCTATGCGCCCTGGTGGATACCGGTGATCGCGGCGGGCAGCGCCATCGCCCTGGGCAAGCAACTGTATGGCGGGGTCGGGCGCAATCCATTCAACCCGGCAATGCTTGGCTACGCCGTGGTGTTGCTGTCGTTTCCCGTACCGATGACCCATTGGCCTGCCCCCCAGGCGCTGGACCTCGGTCATGCCTTGCAGGCACTGTCGGGGGTTGCCGAACCGCCGGATGCCTGGGCCCAGGCCACGGTGCTGGACGGCCTGCGGCAGAACCGCAGCCTGACCATCGACGAGTTGTTCGCCAGCCATCCCGGCTTCGGCCACCTGGCCGGGCGCGGCAGCGAATGGGCCAGCCTGGCGTTTCTCGCCGGTGGGCTGTTCCTGCTGCAACGCAAGGTGATCAGTTGGCAGGCGCCCGTGGCGATGCTTGGCAGCCTGTTCCTCATTAGCCTGCTGTGCTGGAACGGTTCAGGGTCGGACTCCAACGGTTCGCCACTTTTGCACCTGCTGGCAGGTTCGACCATGCTCAGCGCGTTCTTCATCGTTACCGAGCCGGTCAGCGGGCCGAAAACCCCGTGGGGCCGGCTGGTGTTCGGCGCAATGGTGGGTGTGTTGACCTACCTGATCCGCACCTGGGGCAACTACCCCGATGGCGCAGCGTTCGCGGTGCTGCTGATGAACCTCTGCGTGCCGGCGCTGGATCGCTGGGCACAACAGCGACGTCCGGAGACGGCATGAACCTGCGCGGACCGCTTGTCGTGGGCCTGCTGACGCTGATCAGCGCAGGCGCCAGCATCGCTTGGCAGCACTACTGCGCGCCGCTGATTGCCGCTGCCGAACAGGATCAACAGGCCCGGGCCTGGCTCGCGGTATTGCCAGATGCGAGCTATGACAACCAGCCACTGCAGCAGCCGATCGCCCTGCCAGAGCCCGACCTGGCCCATAGCCGCATTCAGGCCGGCTACCTTGCTACCTTGCATGGCCAGCCCAGCGCGGTGCTGCTGCTCAGCCGTTTCCCGGGCTACGCCGGGCCGGTCGACCTGCTGATCGCCATCGACCGCGACGGCCGGGTGATCGCCAGTCGCGTGCTGCAACAGCAGGAAACCCCAGGCCTGGGCGCCCGCATCGCAGAGCCGGGCAATACCTGGCTGCAGGGCTTCAACGGCCACGGCCAGGGCAATACACCGGACAGCGCCTGGGCGCTGAAACGCGATAATGGCCAGTTCGATCAGTTGGCCGGCGCCAGCATCACCTCCCGCGCCGTTATCCACGCGATCCAGGACGCCTTGCGCTACTTCGACCAGCATGCGCCGCAATGGCTGAAAGGAGACCCAGCCCCATGAATGGATTCTCGCTGGCCGCCCTGAGCCTGGCACCACTGCTGGGTGCAAGCCAGACGCTACTGCAGGCCGCGACCATGGCAGCGCTGAGCGTCGTGGCCATTGTCGTGCACCGGGCCCTGATGACGCCGCTGCGTCGGCAACTGGATGCAACCTGCGCGGTGATCGCCAGCATACTGCTCGCCGCCGCCGTGGTGACCTGCCAGACCCTGGCCCTGCACGCCTGGGCGCTGGAACTGCGCCAGGCCCTGGGTATCTATCCGGAATTGATCGCCGTGTCCTGCCTGCTGGTCGAGCAGAGCCTCGGTTCGCCTGGCCAGTGGCGTCGCCTGGCGCTGCTGCTTGCCGGCTACGGCAGCCTTTTTCTGCTGCTCGGTGCCTGCCGCGAGTTGCTCGCCAGCGGCGCCCTGCACCTCGCCAGCCTGGCACCGGGAGCGCTGTTGCTGCTCGGCTTGCTGCTGGCCTTGATCAAACGAGCCTGTCCAAAACAGGCCGCTCCGACCGTGAAGGAAACTGCTGACAGATGAATGCCACCAAACGCCTGGAGATTTTTCGCAGGCTGCACGAAGACAACCCCGAACCGAAAACGGAACTCGCCTACAGTTCGCCGTTCGAGCTGCTAATTGCCGTGATTCTCTCGGCCCAGGCCACCGACGTCGGGGTCAACAAGGCCACGGCAAAACTCTTCCCCGTGGCCAATACCCCGGCGGCCATTCATGCCCTCGGTGTGGAAGGGCTGTCGGAGTACATCAAGACCATCGGCCTGTACAACAGCAAGGCAAAGAACGTTATCGAAACCTGCCGCATCCTCGTCGAACAGCACGGTGGCGAGGTACCACAAACCCGCGAGGCGCTGGAAGCGCTCCCGGGCGTAGGACGCAAAACCGCCAACGTGGTGCTCAATACCGCCTTCCGCCAACTGGCCATGGCGGTGGACACCCACATCTTCCGTGTCAGCAATCGCACCGGTATCGCCCCGGGCAAGAACGTGGTGGAAGTGGAAAAAGCCCTTCTCAAGTTCGTGCCCAAGGCCTATCTGCTGGATGCCCATCATTGGCTGATACTGCACGGACGCTATGTTTGCCAGGCGCGCAAGCCCCGTTGTGGCAGTTGTCGAATCGAAGACTTGTGCGAGTACAAGCACAAGACCTGCGACGATTGAAGAAATAGGAAAAACCAGCCGTTCCGATTGAAAAAATCTTTTTTACCAGTCTCTGGAATATCGATATAAGGGGCGCCAACGGCCCTCTTGGAACGGAGTGACACATGAGCACTGATAAAGAAGACCTGGATATCGACGACGACGCCCCGGTAGCCGAAGAGTTCGTTGCGGAAAACCCGGCGCTTGTCGCCAAGACCAACCTGAGCAAGCGCCGCACCATCGATAACCTGCTTGAAGAACGCCGCCTGCAAAGACAACTGGCTGATTACGACTTCGATCTTTGAAACGCCATGGTCCGAAAACACGAAAGCCTCCTGTGAAAGCGGAGGCTTTTTGCATTGCGGGCCGGAATCAGACCAGGCCGTTGCGCTGTGCCAGTTCGATCAGGTCGACGAGGGAGCGGGCATTGAGCTTGAGTAACAGTCGGGTCTTGTAGGTACTGACGGTCTTGTTGCTGAGGAACATGCCGTCGGCGATTTCCTTGTTGGACTTTCCTTTCGCCAGTTGTTGCAGAACCATCATTTCCCGCCCCGACAGGCGTCCGACCATATCCGCCTCGCTGGAACCGCCAAGGTTGGTCCGCACCGAGTGCAATGCCTGGTTGGGGAAGTAGCTGTACCCGGACAGCACGGCCTTGATGGCGCTGAGCAGTTCGGTCAGGTCCTGTTGCTTGCAGACGTATCCGGCAGCGCCGGCCTGCATGCAGCGCATGGAAAAATGCCCGGGTGCCTGGGAAGTGAGGACCAGCACCTTGATCACGATACCGTTGGCCGTCAGCCGGCCTATGACCTCCAGGCCGTCGAGCTTGGGAATCCCTATGTCGAGAATGACGATATCCGGAAGATGCTCCCGGGCCAGTTGCAACGCATCGACGCCGTTGTCCGTTTCCCCAATCACTTCATAACCATGCCGGTCCATCAGCATGCGCACGGCCAAGCGAATGACAGGATGGTCATCGACGATCAGCACTTTATTCATGGGCAAGATCCATTCTTAAACTATTCGACTTATTAGAAGCCCGCACAATAGCCCAGTCGGTAGAAGCAATGCATGATCACTGCGACACGCATGTGCACGCTCAGAAAGGGACTACCCGAATAAAGGAAAAACCCTACGGATATTTCCTACAGGCAATGTATTTGAAAACAACTTCGCGCCTTATTTGCATTAAATAGGCATATAACGATGCTAGCCGGGGAGGTCGAAAATATCGCTAAGAATAGTGGCTAATCATATGAAGGAAATGTCCTTAATGCCCCTGAAATAAGTCTGAATGCCTTTGCATCATTCATGCGCCCCGCGGCGGTCACCCATGGAAGCAATGCTCCATCCAGAGCCTTCACCCCCTGATGCATGGATCCATTGCGTTGCACACTGCGTGCACCCTTCCCATTTCCCGCGCCGATACGCAGCTGAAGACCGCGAAACAGAGACCAGGCCCATGAGCAGTCCAGAACCGAAGAGCCCCCTGACCATCATCGCCATCTTCGCCGGAATCATCGAAGCATCGGCCCTGGCGTCCTTACCGTTTCTGGATGAAAGCAGCCAGGGTATTTACACTTGGTTCCTCGTGGGTTTTCCACCGTTTCTGACAGTGCTGTTCTTCCTGACCCTGAACTTCAATACCAAAAGTCTCTACGGCCCCGAGGACGCCGGCAGTGAAAGTCATTATGCGGAAAGCGACATGCTGGCCGCGGACTTGTCGGAAAAAACTTCCCCGCCTCAAACTTCTCCGACACTTGCACTTGCGTTTTCACACAGCCGGGAATACTCCACCGTTGTGCTTTCCGGCCCGGATGCGCAGGCCTTGCTGGAAGTCGTCGCCCGCCACGTCCTGCGCAAACCCCGCGCCGGCGGCGTAGTCATGCATAACGTAGAACGGGGTACCCGGGTCAGCATTGTCACCGAACGTTCGCCGAAATCTTCCCCAACGGCCGGGCATAAAAAAACCCGGCAATGAATGCCGGGTTCTTCGTGTCGCAGTGGCGAATCAGAGCGGCGAACGGCCCTTGCTCGCAGCAATGCGCATACGCAGGGCGTTGAGCTTGATGAAGCCGGCTGCGTCAGCCTGGTTGTACGCTCCGCCGTCTTCTTCGAAGGTGGCGATATTGGCGTCGAACAGCGAGTCGTCGGACTTGCGGCCGGTGACAATGACGTTGCCCTTGTACAGCTTCAGGCGAACCACGCCGTTCACATTGACCTGGGAAGCGTCGATCATCTGTTGCAGCATCAGGCGCTCAGGGCTCCACCAGTAGCCGGTGTAGATCAGGCTGGCGTACTTCGGCATCAGCTCATCTTTCAGGTGAGCGACTTCGCGGTCCAGGGTGATCGACTCGATGGCGCGGTGAGCCTTGAGCATGATGGTGCCGCCGGGCGTCTCGTAGCAGCCGCGGGACTTCATGCCGACGTAGCGGTTCTCGACGATGTCCAGGCGACCGATGCCGTTGGCGCCACCGATGCGGTTCAGCTCGGCGAGGACGGTGGCCGGGGTCATCTCGACGCCGTCGATGGCAACGATGTCGCCGTTGCGGTAGGTCAGTTCAAGGTAGGTAGCCTGGTCCGGTGCGTTTTCCGGGGAAACGCTCCAGCGCCACATGTCTTCCTCGTGCTCGGTCCAGGTATCTTCCAAGACACCGCCTTCGTAGGAGATGTGCAGCAGGTTGGCGTCCATCGAGTACGGCGACTTCTTCTTGCCGTGGCGCTCGATCGGGATGCCGTGCTTCTCGGCGTAGTCCATCAGCTTCTCGCGGGACAGCAGGTCCCACTCGCGCCACGGCGCGATGACCTTGACGCCCGGCTTCAGCGCGTAGGCGCCCAGCTCGAAGCGGACCTGGTCGTTGCCCTTGCCGGTAGCACCGTGGGAAATGGCGTCGGCGCCGGTTTCGTTGGCGATTTCGATCAGGCGCTTGGCGATCAGCGGACGGGCGATGGAGGTACCGAGCAGGTACTCGCCTTCGTAGACGGTGTTGGCGCGGAACATCGGGAACACGAAGTCTCGGACGAACTCTTCGCGCAGGTCATCGATGTAGATCTCTTTCACGCCCATGGCCTGTGCCTTGGCACGGGCCGGCTCGACCTCCTCGCCCTGCCCCAGGTCAGCGGTGAACGTCACCACCTCACAGTTGTAGGTATCCTGCAGCCACTTGAGAATCACCGAAGTATCAAGGCCGCCGGAATACGCCAGTACGACCTTTTTTACGTCCGCCATGCCATCACTCCACGGGGTTGTACGGAAAACCCCGGATTCTACCGCTCTCCGGCTTGAATTTACAGTGGGGCGACAGCTTGTGACGACAAAGCGACAGGAACTGTCGTGGGCGCGACGGGCGGTCGCGCTCAGGACTTCGGCGCAGGTTTGCCGGGCTGTGCCTGGGCCGCCGGACTCGTCGGCGCCGCAGGAGTTGCCGGCGCGGCGGCCGGCGTCGAAGCGGCGGGAATCAGCGGATCCGCCGGCTTTTCCGCGACCGGTTTTTCGACCGGTGCAACGCGGTCGAGCTGGATATTCACGCGCCGGTTGCGCGCACGGTTGGCTGCGGAATTGTTGGCTGCCAGCGGATAACGCTCGCCATGGAAACGCACCACGATGTGCTCTTCCGGCACGCCATGGGCCTTGAGGTATTCCTGCACCGCCAGGGCTCGCCGGCGCGACAGGTCGCGGTTGGTCAGGCGGTTGCCGCTGTTGTCGGAATGTCCGTCCAGCTCGATATGATTGACGGTCGGGTCGGCCTTGAGGAAATCGAGGATCACGTCGAGGCGCGCACGGGCGTCGGCATCCAGGTCGATGCCGTTGCCCGGGAAACCGATTCGCGCCTGGCGGATCTGGTCGAAGTTCATCGGCAGCAGCTTGGCCGAACAGGCCTGGTAATCGGCGTAGGCCTTGGTGAACCGGACCGGCAACAGATGCACTTCCATGACCTGCCCGCCTTCGCCGGCATAGTTGCGGATCACCGTGCTGCGCCCGTCCATCAGGCCATTGATCAGGCGGCTGGCCTGGCCCTGGGAGCTGTTGAACAGCACGCCGCTGCGGGCCATGCGGATCGAGCCGAGGTTGATGTCACCGCGCCCCGGCTGCCAGGGTGCGGCGGCGGCCAGCAAGGTCGCCGAGCCGCTGCCGAGCATGTTGTTGCCCGAGCGCAGGCGGAAGGTCGCCTGTTCACCGGCGCGGCGCACGAACTCGCCCGTGCCGAAATCGGCAATGGGCTGGATCAGGCGGCACTCGAACTGATCGCCTTCGACCTTCCATTCGATATTTTCCACTCGCGTCTGGAACGTGAGGGCGGCCACCGGAAAGCTGGCGAACAGACTGAGCAGGGCTATATAACGCTGGCGCACGGGCGGCTCCACAAAATTCCATCACTTACCAGCAGGCTATCGGACGCCTGCGGCAAAACTTGATAGCGAGTGCTCGGGGAAGGCTTTTCCGGTAGCATTCGCCCAGAGTTCGAACCGCCTGGAAACCCCAATGTCCGATCGCCTGACCCTCCTGCGTCCCGACGACTGGCACATCCATCTTCGCGATGGAGCCGTGCTGCCTCATACCGTCCGGGACGTGGCGCGCACCTTCGCCCGCGCCATCATCATGCCCAACCTGGTGCCGCCGGTGCGCAACGCCGACGAAGCCGGTGCCTATCGCCAGCGCATCCTCGATGCACGCCCGGCGGGTAGCCCGTTCGAGCCGTTGATGGTCCTGTACCTCACCGACCGTACCCAACCGGAAGATATCCGTGCGGCCAAGGCCAGCGGTTTCGTCTACGCCGCCAAGCTGTATCCGGCCGGCGCGACCACCAACTCCGATTCCGGTGTCACCAGCATCGACAAGATCTTCCCGGCACTGGAAGCCATGGCCGAAGTCGGCATGCTCCTGCTGGTCCACGGTGAAGTGACCCGTGGCGAGATCGACGTGTTCGACCGCGAGAAGCTGTTCATCGACGAGCACCTGCGTCGTGTGGTCGAGCGTTTCCCGACCCTGAAAGTGGTGTTCGAACATATCACCACCGCCGAGGCCGCGCAGTTCGTCAAGGAAGCGCCGGCCAACGTCGGCGCGACCATCACCGCACAGCACCTGCTGTACAACCGCAACCACATGCTGGTCGGCGGTATCCGCCCGCACTTCTATTGCCTGCCGATCCTCAAGCGCAACACCCACCAGATCGCCCTTCTGGACGCGGCCACCAGCGGCAACCCGAAGTTCTTCCTCGGCACCGACTCGGCGCCCCACGCCCGTCATGCCAAGGAAGCGGCCTGCGGCTGCGCCGGTTGCTACACCGCCTTTGCTGCGATCGAGCTGTACGCCGAAGCGTTCGAGCAACGCAACGCCCTGAACAAGCTGGAAGGCTTCGCCAGCCTGCACGGCCCGGCGTTCTATGGCCTGCCTGCCAACACCGAGACCATTACCCTGGTCCGCGAGGACTGGACCGCCCCGGACAGCCTGCCATTCGGCGACAACACCGTGGTTCCGCTGCGCGCCGGTGAGCAACTGCGCTGGCGCCTGCTGGAGGAAAGCAAGTGAGCGACGATCAGTTCGACGACGACCAGGAAGGTCTGGGCGGCGGTGGTTCGCGCCACCCGATGGCGCAGCGTTTCCGCGGCTATCTGCCGGTAGTGGTGGACGTCGAGACCGGTGGCTTCAATGCTGCCACCGACGCCCTGCTGGAAATCGCCGCCGTTACCATCGGCATGGATGAAAAGGGCTTCCTGTTCCCGGAACATACCTATTTCTTCCGCGTCGAGCCGTTCGAGGGCGCCAACATCGAACAGGCGGCCCTCGAGTTCACCGGGATCAAGCTCGACCATCCCCTGCGCATGGCCGTCAGCGAGGAATCGGCACTGACCGATATCTTCCGCGGCGTGCGCAAGGCGCTGAAGGCCAACGGCTGCAAGCGGGCGATCCTGGTCGGCCACAACAGCAGCTTCGACCTCGGGTTCCTGAACGCCGCAGTGGCGCGCAACGATCTCAAGCGCAATCCGTTCCACCCCTTCTCCAGCTTCGACACCGCCACCCTGGCCGGCCTCGCCTATGGCCAGACCGTGCTGGCGCGGGCCTGCCAGAGCGCCGACATCGACTTCGACGGCCGTGAGGCGCATTCCGCCCGCTACGACACGGAGAAGACCGCCGAGCTGTTCTGCGGCATCGTCAACCGCTGGAAGGAAATGGGCGGCTGGCACGATTTCCACGATTGAGTGGAATGTGCAGACACAAAAAAACCGGCCGATGAAAGGCCGGTTTTTTTGTGTCTGGCGAAATTACAGCTTGCCAGCGTTCTCGCTCAGGTAGGCAGCAACGCCTTCTGGCGAAGCGGTCATGCCCTTGTCGCCTTTTTTCCAGTTGGCAGGGCAGACTTCGCCGTGCTCTTCATGGAATTGCAGGGCATCGACCAGGCGCAGCAGTTCGTCCATGTTGCGGCCCAGCGGCAGGTCGTTGACGATCTGCGAGCGAACCACGCCATTGGTGTCGATCAGGAAGGCGCCACGGAAGGCTACGCCACCTTCGGATTCAACGTCGTAGGCCTTGCAGATCTCGTGGGAGATGTCGGCGGCCAGAGTGTACTTGACCGGGCCGATACCGCCGTTGTTGACCGGGGTGTTGCGCCAGGCGTTGTGGGTGAAGTGCGAGTCGATCGAAACGCCGATGACTTCGACGTTGCGCGCCTGGAACTCAGGAATGCGGTGGTCCAGGGCGATCAGCTCGGACGGGCAGACGAAGGTGAAGTCCAGTGGGTAGAAGAACACCAGGCCGTACTTGCCCTTGATAGCGGAAGCCAGGTTGAAGCTGTCGACGATTTCGCCATTGCCCAGTACGGCGGCAACGGTGAAGTCCGGGGCTTTTTTGCCAACGAGCACGCTCATTCGATATCTCCTGATGGTGTTTGGAAACTGACTACGCAGAAGGCCGCAACCTTCTGACACGGGTTGAGCATCATACACGGCCTCGGGCGGCACGCCGAGTCATGGCCAATGGACTGATTTCCTACCGGCGGTCGCTCTGCCCTGCATCTTTGAGAAAGAGTTTTGACAAGCATTCTCATTACCATTAGGCTTCACTGCATTCGAGCCTAACGCCTGATGGTCTTCTTTCTATGTATGTGTGTCTTTGTGTTGGTGTAACCGACGGACAGATCCGCGATGCGATCTATGAAGGATGCTGTAGCTACAAGGAAGTACGCGCCGCCACCAACGTGGCAAGCCAGTGCGGCAAATGCGCATGCGTTGCCAAGCAGGTGGTACGCGAGACCCTGACGGAAATCCAGGTCAGCCAGGCGGCCGCCCTGCCCTACCCGGTGGAATTCACCGCAGCGTGAAAATTTGTTTTTCCCCGTTTATAAAGAACCGGACCTCGTGTCCGGTTTTTTTATGCCCGAAATTCAATTAGTTAGCGTTAAAACGAGGAATACAAACATTCTTATTCCTATTAAATTTCACTTATTATTCAATAGCTTAGGTTTGACATGCATACCTGCCCGGCTCACACTCGCGGTTATTGGCACATAGACAGGGCGGGACCCCACCATGAAAGGCGACGTAAGCGTCATCCAGCATCTCAACAAGATCCTCGGAAACGAGCTGGTCGCGATCAACCAATACTTCCTGCATGCGCGCATGTATGAAGACTGGGGTCTGGATAAGCTCGGCAAGCACGAATACAAAGAATCCATCGACGAGATGAAGCACGCCGACAAGCTGATCAAGCGGATTCTTTTCCTCGAAGGCATCCCCAATGTCCAGGACCTGGGCAAGCTGCTCATCGGCGAGCACACCCGTGAGATGCTGGAATGCGACCTGAAGATCGAGCAGAAAGGCCTGATCGACCTGAAAGCGGCAATCGCCCACTGCGAGACCGTTGGCGACTTCGGCAGCCGTGAGCTGCTGGAAGACATCCTCGAATCCGAGGAAGAGCATATCGACTGGCTGGAAACCCAACTGGGCCTGATCGACAAGGTCGGGCTGGAGAACTACCTGCAGTCGCAGATGGGTGAGTGAGGGGCTGCACGCTTTTTCTTGCCCATTCGTTGTGCTCATGCAGCCCTGTGGGAGCGAGTTCACCCGCGATTGCGTCGGGGAATTCACCACCGCAATCGCGGGTGAACCCGCTCCCACAAGGTATGTGGTGAACCGCCATTTGAAATGAAAAAGCCCCGTATTCGCGGGGCTTTTTGCTATCGGCAGGCTATCAGGCTTCGGAAGCCTTGGCCTTGGCAGCTGCGTCCTTGATCAAGGTCTGCAGCTCACCCTTCTCGAACATTTCGGCCATGATGTCACTGCCGCCGACCAGCTCACCCGCCACCCACAGTTGCGGGAAGGTCGGCCAGTTGGCGTACTTCGGCAGGTTGGCACGGATTTCCGGGTTCTGCAGGATGTCGACGTAGGCGAACTTCTCGCCGCAACCCATCACGGCTTGCGCCGCCTTTGCCGAGAAACCGCACTGCGGCGCATTCGGCGAGCCTTTCATGTACAGCAGAATGGTGTTGTTAGCGATCTGCTCTTTGATTGTTTCGATGATATCCATGAAGCACCTCGGCTGGACTTTCCGACCTGGTTTGTCGGCACGGTGGCGCATTGTATCGGAAAGCCGTGCACGACGCTCGGCATTGCCGACGATCAAGCGGCAACCACTTCCACCGGCACGCCATTGAGCACCGCGTTGCCCGAAAGCGCATCGATCAATCGATCATCCGTCAGGTCGTTGGCGCTGGCGCCGAGCTGGGTACTGGCGATATCGAGCAGTACCCCCGGACGGGCATGACCGAAACCATGGGGAAGACTGACCACCCCGGGCATCATGTCGCTGCTGGCCATGACCTCCACCTCGATGCTGCCGACCCGCGAGGTTACCCGCACACGCTGGCCATCCTGCAATTGACGTCCGGCGAGGTCCTGAGGGTGCATCAGCAATTGATGACGCGGCTTGCCTTTGACCAGCCGATGGAAGTTGTGCATCCAGGAGTTGTTGCTGCGCACATGCCGGCGTCCGATGAGCAGCAGTTGCGCAGCACTTGGCGGCTGTTGTGCGGCGAAGCGCTGGAGGTCGGCCAGTAGCGCAGCAGGCGCCGCTTCGATGGCCTTGCTCTCGGTCTTGAGCCGCGACGCCAGGTTTGGCTGCAACGGCCCGAGATCGATGCCGTGGGGATGCTGGTCAAGGGTTTTCAACGACAGGTCGTATGGCGAGCCTTCACCATAGCGCCCACCACGCAGCCCCGTGTCGATCATGTGCGCCGGAGGGATGGTCGGTTTCAGCGGTTTGCCGGCGATACGCGCAAAGGCCTCGGCCAGACCAACGAAGATTTCCCAATCGTGCAACGCCCCTTGCGGCTTGGGCAGGATGGCCCGGTTGAAGCGAGTGACGTTACGCACCGCGAACAGGTTGAAGGTGGTGTCGTAGTGATCGTTTTCCAGTGCCGAGGTGGATGGCAGGATGAGATCGGCATAACGCGTTGTCTCGTTGATATACAGATCGACGCTGAGCATGAACTCCAGCCCGTCCAGCGCCTGCTCCAGTTGTCGGCCATTGGGCGTCGACAGCACCGGGTTGCCGGCCACCGTGACCAGAGCACGCACCTGCCCCTCGCCTTCGGTGAGCATTTCCTCGGCCAGGGCTGCAACCGGCAACTCGCCGCCGTACTCCGGCAGTCCGGATACCCGGCTTTGCCAGACATTGAAATGCCCGCCGCCGGTGGATGCCACCAGGTCCACCGCAGGCTCGGTGCACAGCGCGCCGCCGACCCTGTCGAGATTGCCGCTGACCAGATTGATCAGTTGCACCAGCCACTGGCACAGCGTGCCGAAGGCCTGGGTGGACACGCCCATGCGTCCGTAGCAGACCGCCTTGTCGGCTGCGGCGAAATCCCGCGCGAGCTGGCGTATCAGGCTCGCGTCGATACCGCACAGCAGGCTCATCACTTCCGGGGTAAACGGTTGCAACGCAGCCCGTACCTCATCAAGGCCGCTGACCGGCAGATGGCTGGCACGGGCCAGCCCTTCTTCGAACAGCGTATTGAGCAGCCCGCAAAGCAACGCCGCATCACCGCCCGGACGGACGAACAGGTGCTGGTCGGCCATGGCCGCCGTCTCGCTGCGCCGCGGGTCGACGACTACCAGCTTGCCGCCACGGGCCTGCAAGGCTTTCAGACGCTTCTCGACATCCGGCACGGTCATGATGCTGCCATTGGACGCCAGCGGGTTGCCGCCGAGGATCAGCATGAAGTCGGTGTGATCGATATCCGGGATGGGCAGCAGCAGGCCGTGGCCGTACATCAGGTAGCTGGTCAGGTGATGGGGTAACTGGTCGACGGAAGTCGCGGAAAAGCGGTTGCGGGTTTTCAGCAGGCCAAGAAAGTAGTTGCTGTGGGTCATCAACCCATAGTTGTGCACGCTGGGATTGCCCTGGTACACCGCCACGGCGTTCTGTCCGTGGCGCTGCTGGATCTCGTGAAGCTTGCGCGCAGCCAGCTCGAAGGCTTCGTCCCAAGGAATTGGAATCCATTGCTCGCCAACCCGCACGACCGGGCCGCGCAGGCGGTTGGGATCATTCTGGATATCCTGCAGGGCCACCGCCTTGGGGCAGATATGCCCGCGGCTGAAACTGTCCTGGGGATCGCCCTTGATCGAGGCGATGCGCGGCGCGCCGCTGTCGTCGGTGTCGAGCTCGAAGGTCAGGCCGCAGATGGCCTCGCACAGGTGACAGGCTCGGTGGTGCACGGTCTTGGTCATGGCCGCCTCTTGTTCTGGATCGGGGGAGTGCCGTCCCCGACTATGGCCCCGGTCCCATCACGCCGCCAGCGATCTTCGCCCGGTGAATTCTCCGCCATCAGCCTGGACGATGGTCCCAGGAGGCCGACAAAGCCCCGTCCTTGCGTTGCAAAGTCCTTCCGGGGCAGTGTAAAAAGCTCCCTTGCTCTTGAAAAAGGAGCAGACAGACGGCACGCGTTGTATTCGACCAAGACCGTCGAGGCAGCCCCCACTTGGTAAGACGCGACATTTAATTATAGTATTGCGCCTTCCCCTATTTCGTCGCCCCGTGCGGCTTACGCCGCAGGTCTCATCCGTGTTTCCGAAAACCGGTATTGGCTGATCTGCGGTCTGTTGCAAAAAGGTAGTCAATGATGAGCGCTAGGCACTTTCTCTCCCTGATGGATTTCACCGCCGATGAACTGGTCAGTGTGATCCGCCGAGGGATCGAGCTGAAAGACCTGCGTAACCGCGGCGTACTCTTCGAGCCCCTGAAAAACCGCGTGCTGGGCATGATCTTCGAGAAGTCCTCGACGCGTACCCGGCTGTCCTTCGAGGCCGGCATGATCCAGCTTGGCGGCCAGGCGATCTTCCTCTCCCCGCGCGACACCCAGCTGGGCCGCGGCGAGCCGATCGGCGACTGCGCCATCGTCATGTCGCGCATGCTCGATGCCGTGATGATCCGCACCTTTGCCCACAGCACCCTGACCGAATTCGCCGCCAACTCCCGCGTGCCGGTGATCAACGGCCTGTCCGACGACCTGCACCCGTGCCAGTTGCTGGCCGACATGCAGACCTTCCTCGAGCACCGCGGCTCGATCCAGGGCAAGACCGTGGCCTGGATCGGCGACGGCAACAACATGTGCAACAGCTATATAGAAGCGGCCATCCAGTTCGACTTCCAGTTGCGCGTTGCCTGCCCGGAAGGCTACGAGCCGGATCCGCGCTTCGTCGCCCAGGCCGGTGACCGCGTGCAGATCGTCCGCGATCCGAAAGACGCCGTGCGCGGCGCCCACCTGGTCAGCACCGACGTCTGGACCTCCATGGGCCAGGAAGACGAAACCGCCCGCCGCCTGGAACATTTCGCGCCGTACCAGGTAACCCGCGAACTGCTCGACCTGGCCGCTGCCGACGTACTGTTCATGCACTGCCTGCCCGCCCACCGCGGCGAGGAGATCAGCATGGACGTGCTCGACGACCCGCGTGCCGTTGCCTGGGACCAGGCCGAAAACCGCCTGCATGCCCAGAAGGCACTTCTCGAATTCCTTGTCGAACCGGCCTATCACCACGCATGAGTCAGCCTCTGTTGCTCAACCTGCGCAACCTCGCCTGCGGCTATGGCGAGGCGCGCATCGTCCAGAACCTCAACCTTCACCTCAATGCCGGCGACATCGGTTGCCTGCTGGGCTCCTCGGGGTGCGGCAAGACCACCACCCTGCGCGCCATCGCCGGCTTCGAGCCGGTGCATGACGGCGAAATCAGCCTGGCAGGCGAAGTCATTTCCAGGGCAGGGTTCACCCTGGCCCCGGAAAAGCGCCGGATCGGCATGGTGTTCCAGGACTACGCCCTGTTTCCGCACCTGACCGTGGCGCAGAATGTCGCCTTCGGCATCGGCAAGCACCCGCGCCAGCAGGACGTGGTCAAGGAGATGCTGGAACTGGTCAAGCTCGGCGGCCTTGGCGGGCGCTACCCCCATGAACTGTCCGGCGGCCAGCAGCAACGGGTCGCCCTGGCTCGCGCCCTGGCGCCAGAGCCGCAGTTGCTGCTCCTCGACGAACCCTTCTCCAACCTCGACGTCGAACTGCGCCGGCGCCTCAGCCATGAGGTTCGCGACATCCTCAAGAGCCGCGGCACCAGCGCGATCCTGGTCACCCATGACCAGGAAGAGGCCTTTGCCGTCAGCGACCATGTCGGCGTGTTCAAGGAAGGCCGGCTGGAGCAATGGGATACGCCCTACAACCTTTATCACGAGCCGGCCACGCCGTTCGTGGCCAGCTTCATCGGCCAGGGTTACTTCATCCGCGGCCAGTTGCTCAGCCCGGAAACCGTGCAGACCGAACTGGGTGAGTTGCGTGGCAATCGCGCCTATACCCTGCCGGTGGGTAGCGCGGTGGATGTGCTGCTGCGGCCTGACGATATCGTGCATGCCCCCGGGAGCGCGCTGAACGCGCAGGTCATTGGCAAGAGTTTCCAGGGGGCTTCGACCCTGTACCGGCTGCAACTGGCTACCGGTACGCAACTGGAAGCGATTTTCCCGAGCCATCTGGACTACCAGATTGACCAGGAGGTGGGGATCTCGGTGGCGGCGGATCACCTGGTGCTGTTTGCGGCGTCGGGTAGCGTCGAGGCCAGGCTGCCTGCCGGCGAGAACGGCGTTCGCCGGTACAGTTCAAGCTGACTCGGTCCCTGTGGGAGCTGGCTTGCCAGCGATGAGGCCGGCCTGAACAATGATGTTGTCAGGTCTGGCCAAATCGCTGGCAGCTCCCACAGGGATAGCACAACGCTCACGCGTCTATTCTTTCCCGATCGCCGCAAACTTCCCTTGGGTATGCTCCGCCAGCACCCCCGCCGCCAGTTCCACTTCCAACCCCCTACGCCCGGCACTGACATGAATAGTCGGAAAATCCTCTGCGGATTTGTCGATAAAGGTCCTCAGACGCTTCTTCTGACCAAGTGGGCTGATTCCCCCAACCAGGTAGCCGGTTGAACGCTGCGCCGCCGCCGGATCCGCCATTTCGCACTTCTTCGCCCCGGCAGCCTGTGCCAGGGCCTTCAGGTCCAGCGTCCCCACCACCGGTACCACCGCCACCAGCAATTCGCCCTTCTCGGTTGCCGCCAGCAGCGTCTTGAACACCTGCTGCGGATTCAAATTCAGCTTTTCAGCCGCCTCCAGGCCGTAGGAAGCGGCTTTGGGGTCGTGTTCGTAACTGTGAATGCGATGTTCGGCGCGCACCTTCTTCAACAGATCCAGGGCAGGGGTCATGCAGGGCTCCAACAGCGATGTTCGGTTTCGATTCGCTGGCTACTGTAGGACAAATCCCTACATACAACCATCGGCTTGTAGGACAAGGCCCGGACGACCAGTGGGCCGTCAGTCAGTTTATGAATCATGGTTCGCTTTCGACCTTTGACATCAGCGTTTCTTGTCTATATTTTTTCGTTTCTGAATATAGTTGCCCTTATAAGGTGCATGTCCACCCCCCGCCTGACCGGAAATGGGGATTTCCGCCGGGCTTTCCGTCGAGCGCTCACTGCGCCTCACAACAACAAGAACCGAGGTATCGAATGACGACTGCTCTACAACAACCGACGTTATCCAGCCAATGCCTGGCGGAATTCTTCGGCACCGCGCTGCTGATCTTCTTCGGCACCGGTTGCGTGGCCGCGCTCAAGGTCGCGGGTGCCAGCTTCGGCCTCTGGGAAATCAGCATCATCTGGGGGATCGGCGTGAGCATGGCGATCTACCTGACCGCCGGGATTTCCGGCGCGCACCTGAACCCGGCGGTGAGCATTGCCCTGTGCCTGTTCGCCGGTTTCGAAAAAGGCAAACTGCCGTTCTATATCCTCGCCCAGGTCGCTGGCGCCTTCTGCGGCGCGGCGCTCGTATACGCGCTTTACAGCAACCTGTTCTTCGATTACGAACAGACCCATGCCATGGTCCGCGGCAGCCAGGCCAGCCTCGAGCTGGCCTCGGTGTTTTCCACCTACCCGCATCCGGCCCTGTCCACCGGCCAGGCCTTCCTCGTCGAGGTGGTGATCACCGCGATCCTCATGGCCGTGATCATGGCCCTGACCGACGACAACAATGGCCTGCCCCGCGGCCCGCTGGCCCCGCTGCTGATCGGCTTGCTGATCGCCGTGATCGGTAGCGCTATGGGCCCGCTGACCGGCTTCGCGATGAACCCGGCGCGTGATTTCGGGCCGAAGCTGATGACCTTCCTCGCCGGTTGGGGCGAAGTCGCCTTTACCGGCGGCCGCGAGATTCCCTACTTCCTCGTTCCGGTTTTCGCGCCGATCATGGGAGCCAGTCTTGGCGCCGCGCTGTACCGCGGCGTGTTTTCCCGCAGCCTGCCAACTGCCGCTGCGGCCACCGCCGCGAGCGACGACACCGCTCAAGGCAAGACCCAGGCGTCCTGATCCGCGCAGCGATCAGCGACCCCTGACTCCAACCCTATTCACTGCAAGGCCAACGACATGACCGACCTTCAGAACAAGAACTACATCATTGCCCTCGACCAGGGCACGACCAGTTCGCGGGCCATCATCTTCGACCGTGACGCCAACGTCGTCGGGACCTCCCAGCGCGAGTTCGCCCAGCACTATCCGCAAGCCGGCTGGGTCGAGCACGATCCGATGGAAATCTTCGCCACCCAGAGCGCCACCATGGTCGAGGCCCTGGCCCAGGCCGGCATCAGCCATGACCAGGTAGCCGCCATCGGTATCACCAACCAGCGCGAAACCACCGTGGTCTGGGACAAGGAAACCGGGCGTCCGGTGTACAACGCCATCGTCTGGCAGTGCCGGCGCAGCACCGAGATCTGCGAGCAGCTCAAGCGCGACGGCCTGCAGGACTACATCCGCGAAACCACCGGCCTGGTCACCGACCCGTACTTCTCCGGAACCAAGCTGAAGTGGATCCTCGACAATGTCGAGGGCGTGCGCGAGCGTGCCGAGCGCGGCGAGCTGCTGTTCGGCACCGTCGATACCTGGCTGATCTGGAAATTCTCCGGCGGCAAGGTGCATGTGACCGACTACACCAACGCCTCGCGGACCATGCTGTTCAACATCCATACCCTGCAATGGGATGAAAGGATGCTCGAAGTGCTGGGCATCCCGAAGCAGATGCTGCCGCCGGTACGTCCCTCTTCGGAAATCTACGGCTACACCAAGAGCAACATCGCCATCGCCGGTATCGCCGGCGACCAGCAGGCCGCGCTGTTCGGCCAGATGTGCGTGGAGCCCGGCCAGGCCAAGAACACCTACGGCACTGGCTGCTTCCTGCTGATGAACACCGGCGAGAAGGCCGTGCAGTCGTCCCACGGCCTGTTGACCACCATCGCCTGCGGCCCGCGCGGCGAAGTGGCCTACGCGCTGGAAGGCGCAGTGTTCAACGGCGGCTCCACCGTGCAATGGCTGCGCGACGAACTCAAGATCGTCAACGACGCCCATGACACCGAGTACTTCGCCAGCAAGGTCAAGGACAGCAACGGCGTGTACCTGGTGCCGGCCTTCACCGGCCTTGGCGCGCCCTACTGGGATCCGTATGCGCGCGGCGCGCTGTTCGGCCTGACCCGCGGGGTAAAGGTCGATCACATCATCCGCGCCGCCCTGGAATCCATCGCCTACCAGACCCGCGACGTTCTCGACGCCATGCAGCAAGACTGCGGCCAGCGTCTCAGCGCCCTGCGCGTGGACGGTGGCGCGGTGGCCAACAACTTCCTGATGCAATTCCAGGCAGACATCCTCGGCACCTGCGTCGAGCGCCCGCAAATGCGCGAAACCACTGCCCTCGGTGCCGCCTACCTGGCAGGCCTGGCCTGCGGTTTCTGGAGCGGCCTGGACGAGTTGCGCGGCAAGGCGCTGATCGAGCGGGAGTTCACCCCGCAACTGGACGAAGCGGCGAAAGAAAAGCTCTACAGCGGCTGGCTCAAGGCGGTCGATCGTACCCGTGACTGGGAGCCGCACGAGGAATAACGTTTCAGCACTGCGGCGCGGTTTCGACTGCGCCGCAGACTACGCCGTGGCCGCCTTCAGACTGGTCCCCGGCACCTTCCTCCGGCATCATTGCAGAATTTTTCGGCTGCCCCAAAGGACGCCCATGAATCTGCCTCCACGCCAACAGCAAATTCTCGAACTGGTCCGTGAACGCGGCTACGTCAGCATCGAGGAAATGGCGCAGTTGTTCGTCGTCACTCCGCAAACCATCCGCCGCGATATCAACCAGCTGGCGGAGGTCAATCTGCTACGCCGTTATCACGGTGGCGCGGCCTACGACTCCAGTATCGAGAACACCGCCTATGCCATGCGGGCCGACCAGATGCGCGACGAGAAGCAGCGCATCGCCGAAGCCGTGGCGCGGCAGATTCCCGACCATGCCTCGCTGTTCATCAATATCGGCACCACTACCGAATCCATCGCCCGTGCGCTGCTCAACCACAGCCACCTGAAGATCATCACCAACAACCTGCATGTAGCGTCGATCCTCAGCGCCAAGGACGATTTCGAGGTGCAACTGGCCGGCGGCAACGTGCGCCGCGACGGTGGCGTGGTCGGCCAGGCCAGTGTCGATTTCATCAATCAGTTCAAGGTGGACTTCGCCCTGGTCGGCATCAGCGGCATCGACGAGGACGGCAGCCTGCTGGACTTCGATTACCAGGAAGTACGCGTGTCCCAGGCGATCATCGCCAACGCGCGCCAGGTAATCCTCGCTGCCGACTCCAGCAAGTTCGGGCGCAACGCCATGGTACGCCTGGGCCCGATCAGCCTGATCGACTGCCTGGTGACCGACCAGGCACCGGTCAGCGCCCTCACCCAGTTGCTCAACCAGCACAAGATCCGCCTCGAAGTCGTCTGATCCCGCCTCGGCCCGCCACTGCACCCGGTGGCGGCGTCAATGTTCGAAATTTTTCACTTGCTTGTCATTCGATCAGTATTTTCTATGAAAAGACACTGGTAGCGGCGTTTTTGTTCGGCTAACATTTTCGAATGTGAACATTAATGTTCAGAAAAGATATCAAACGACTTTCGAGAGGCCGTGCCGTGTCCCAGTCCAATGCTCCCACCCTTGCCGAAATCTATGATGTCGTCGTCATCGGTGGCGGCATCAATGGCGTCGGCATCGCCGCCGACGCGGCCGGACGCGGCCTGTCGGTGTTCCTTTGCGAAAAGGATGACCTTGCCAGCCACACCTCCTCGGCCAGCAGCAAGCTGATCCATGGTGGCTTGCGCTATCTCGAACATTACGAATTCCGCCTGGTCCGCGAAGCACTGGCCGAGCGCGAAGTGCTGCTGGCCAAGGCGCCGCATATCGTCAAGCCGATGCGCTTCGTTCTGCCGCACCGGCCGCACCTGCGCCCGGCCTGGATGATCCGCGCCGGCCTGTTCCTCTACGACAACCTCGGCAAGCGCAAGAAGCTTGGCGCTTCGCGCAGCCTGCGTTTCGGCCCGGAAAACCCGCTGAAGGCGGAGATCACCCGCGGTTTCGAATACGCCGACTGCGCCGTGGACGATGCCCGCCTGGTGACCCTCAACGCCATGGCCGCCCGCGAGCGCGGTGCGCATATCCTCACCCGCACCCGCTGCGTCAGCGCCAGCCGCCACGGCAAGCTGTGGAACGTGCAGATCGAACACGCCGATGGCAGCCTGCAAAGCATCCAGGCCCGTTCGCTGGTGAATGCCGCCGGCCCTTGGGTGGCGAAGTTCATCAAGGACGACCTGCAACTCGACGCTCCCTATGGCATCCGCCTGATCCAGGGCAGCCACTTGATCGTGCCGAAATTCTACGAGGGCGAGCACGCCTACATCCTGCAGAACGAAGACCAGCGCATCGTCTTCTGCATTCCCTACCTGGAGCGCTTCACCCTGATCGGCACCACCGATCGCGAGTACAGCGGCGATCCGGCCCAGGTGAACATCAGCGAAGAGGAAACCGGCTACCTGCTCAAGGTAGTCAACCAGCACTTCAAGCAGCGCCTCAGCCGCGACGACATCCTCCACACCTATTCCGGCGTACGCCCGCTGTGCAACGACGAATCGGACAACCCGTCGGCGGTGACCCGCGACTACACCCTGGCGCTGTCCTCCCAGGACGGCCAGGCGCCCCTGTTGTCGGTGTTCGGCGGCAAGCTGACCACCTACCGCAAGCTGGCCGAATCGGCCATGGCAGAACTGGCACCGTGGTTCCCCCGGATGACCGCAAGCTGGACCGCCACTGCACCGCTGCCAGGGGGCGAAGGCATGAGCACACCGCAGGCGCTGTGCGACGAGATCCTCGCCCGCTTCGGCTGGCTGCCGGCGGCACTGGCCCGGCGCTGGGCGCTGACCTATGGCAGCCGCACCTGGCAGTTGCTGGATGGCGCCAAGGGGCCGGAAGACCTCGGTGAAGCCATTGGTGGTGGGTTGTTCGCGCGGGAAGTGGATTATCTGTGCCGGGAAGAGTGGGCGGTGTCGGCCGAGGACATCCTGTGGCGGCGCAGCAAGCTGGGGCTGTTCATGACCGAGGCTGAGCAGCAGAACCTGGCGGGTTATCTGCAGCGCCGAGAGTTGAGCCAGGCCGCCTGACTCGATCGCGAAACTTGTGGGAGCGGGTTCACCCGCGATTGCGGTGGTGCGTTCACTATCGCAATCGCGGGTGAACCCGCTCCCACAAGGTCCCGATGGGCCAACAATCACAAGATGTTTAAGAGCCGTTCGGTTTCCCGAACGCCCTACCCCGCACTATTCGGCCCTCCGTACATTCCAGCCTGTAATCCTCCCGTCGAAAACCTCTGCTACCCCTGTAGGACGGGCTTTGATGATCGAAATCACGGCCTGGCACGACTCATGCTCTACACTCACAACCCGGATGCGCCGTTGTACAAACGCAGCGGTCGCTGAACGAACGGCCGGCCAACGGCCTCATAAGAAAAACAAGCACACTTCGAGGAAAATTCGATGCGTATCGTTCGTCATCTGTTGGGCGCTGCAATCGCAGCCGCCGTGATTTCTTCCCCGGTCATGGCCGAAGAGCTGACCGGCACCCTGAAGAAGATCAAGGACTCGGGCACCATCACCCTGGGCCACCGCGACTCCTCCATCCCGTTCTCCTACCTGGCCGGCAAGCCGGAGCCAGTGGGCTACTCCCACGACATCCAGGTAGCGGTGGTCGAACACCTGAAGAAAGAGCTGAACGCTCCGGACCTCAAGGCCCGCTATAACCTGGTCACCTCCCAGACCCGTATCCCGCTGGTGCAGAACGGCACCGTCGACCTGGAATGCGGCTCCACCACCAACAACGTCGAGCGCCAGCAGCAGGTGGCCTTCTCGGTCGGCATCTTCGAAGTCGGCACCCGCCTGCTGACCAAGGTCAAGGACGGTCAACCCGCCTACAAGGACTTCCCGGACCTGGCCGGCAAGAACGTGGTGACCACCGCCGGCACCACCTCCGAGCGCCTGCTCAAGGCGATGAACGCCGACAAGCAGATGAAGATGAACGTGATCTCCGCCAAGGACCACGGCGAAGCCTTCAACATGCTGGAAAGCGGCCGCGCCGTGGCCTTCATGATGGACGACGCCCTGCTCGCCGGCGAAATGGCCAAGGCCAAGAAACCGAGCGACTGGGTCATCACCGGTACGCCGCAGTCCTACGAGATCTACGGTTGCATGGTGCGCAAGGACGACCCGGCCTTCAAGAAAGCCGTGGATGACGCCATCGTCGCCCTCTACAAGTCCGGCGAGATCAACAAGATCTACGACAAGTGGTTCCAGCAGCCAGTGCCGCCAAAAGGCCTGAACCTGCAGTTCCCGATGAGCGACGAACTGAAGAAACTGATCGAGAACCCCACCGACAAAGCCGCGGACGAAAAACAGTCCTGATCCACGCCTGATGCCGGACGTGGCTGATTCGAGCGTACGAATCAGCCGCACGGCCAACACTTAGTGTCTAACCTTTCCTCCGGGGGTGTCCGCGCCCCCGGAAGCTGGAAGGTGCCCGTGAAACGACTATCCGAGGGGAGACCCCGATGAATTACAACTGGGACTGGGGCGTATTCTTCAAGTCCACCGGCGTGGGCGACGAAACCTATCTGGACTGGTACATCACCGGCCTGGGCTGGACCATCGCTATCGCCATCGCCGCCTGGATCATTGCCTTGCTGCTGGGCTCGGTGCTCGGCGTGATGCGCACCGTGCCGAACCGCTTCGTATCGGGCATCGCCACCTGCTACGTGGAACTCTTCCGCAACGTACCGCTGCTGGTGCAGCTGTTCATCTGGTACTTCCTGGTGCCCGACCTGCTGCCCGAAGGCCTGCAGGAGTGGTTCAAGCAAGACCTCAACCCGACCACCTCGGCCCTGATCAGCGTGGTGATCTGCCTCGGCCTGTTCACCGCCGCGCGGGTCTGCGAACAGGTGCGCACCGGTATCCAGGCCCTGCCCCGCGGCCAGGAAGCCGCCGCCCGGGCCATGGGCTTCAGCCTGTCGCAGATCTACCGCAACGTGCTGCTGCCCCAGGCATTCCGGATCATCATTCCGCCGCTGACCTCGGAATTCCTCAACGTCTTCAAGAACTCGTCCGTGGCCTCGCTGATCGGCCTGATGGAACTGCTCGCGCAGACCAAGCAGACCGCCGAGTTCTCCGCCAACCTGTTCGAAGCCTTCACCCTGGCGACGCTGATCTACTTCACCCTGAACATGGGCCTGATGCTGCTCATGCGCATGGTCGAGAAGAAGGTCGCGGTCCCCGGCCTGATTTCCGTGGGAGGTAAATGATGGAACTGGACTTCAGCGAAATCATCCCGGCCCTGCCCGCCCTTTGGGACGGCATGCTGATGACCCTGAAACTCATGGTCATGGGCGTGGTCGGCGGCATCGCCCTGGGCACCATCCTCGCCCTCATGCGCCTGTCGTCGAGCAAGCTGCTGGCCAACCTGGCGGGAGCCTACGTCAACTACTTCCGCTCCATCCCGCTGCTGCTGGTGATCACCTGGTTCTACCTGGCGGTACCGTTCGTGCTGCGCTGGATCACCGGCGAGGACACGCCGATCGGTGCGTTCACCTCCTGCGTCGTGGCGTTCATGATGTTCGAGGCGGCCTACTTCTGCGAGATCGTCCGCGCCGGCGTGCAGTCGATCTCCAAGGGCCAGATGGGTGCGGCACAGGCCCTGGGCATGACCTACGGCCAGACCATGCGCCTGATCATCCTGCCCCAGGCCTTCCGCAAGATGACCCCGCTGCTGCTGCAGCAAAGCATCATCCTGTTCCAGGACACCTCGCTGGTATACACCGTCGGCCTGGTGGACTTCCTCAACTCGGCCCGCGCCAACGGCGATATCATCGGACGCTCCCATGAGTTCCTGTTGTTCGCCGGCGCCGTCTACTTCGTCATCAGCTTCTCCGCTTCCTTCCTGGTCAAGCGTCTGCAGAAAAGGATAACCGTATGATTTCCATCAAGAACGTCAACAAGTGGTACGGCGACTTCCAGGTGCTGACCAACTGCAACACCGAGGTCAAGAAAGGCGAAGTGGTGGTGGTCTGCGGGCCGTCCGGCTCCGGCAAGTCGACCCTGATCAAGTGCGTCAACGCCCTGGAACCCTTCCAGAAGGGCGACATCGTCGTCGATGGCACCTCGATCGCCGATCCGAAGACCAACCTGCCCAAGCTGCGCTCCCGCGTCGGCATGGTGTTCCAGCACTTCGAGCTGTTCCCGCACCTGAGCATCACCGAGAACCTGACCATCGCCCAGCGCAAGGTACTGGGCCGCAGCGAGGCGGAAGCGACCAAGAAGGGCCTGGCCCTGCTCGACCGCGTCGGCCTCGGCGCCCATGCCAAGAAACATCCCGGCCAGCTCTCCGGCGGCCAGCAGCAGCGCGTGGCCATCGCCCGGGCGCTGTCCATGGACCCGATCGTCATGCTCTTCGACGAGCCGACCTCGGCCCTGGACCCGGAAATGGTCAACGAGGTGCTCGACGTGATGGTCGAACTGGCCAACGAGGGCATGACCATGATGTGCGTAACCCATGAAATGGGCTTCGCCCGCAAGGTCGCCAACCGGGTGATCTTCATGGACAAGGGCAGCATCATCGAGGATTGCCAGAAAGAAGCGTTCTTCGGTGACCCGTCGGGCCGCCACGAGCGCACCCAGCACTTCCTCAGCAAGATCCTGCAGCACTAAGCGGGCAGCGCCCGTCGTTCGGTTTCACGGACGGCGGGCGCTGGTCGTTACAAGGCCTCTGTGATGAAATGCGACCCCACGCTCTTTCGCCCAGCCAAGCCTGCCCTTGCCGTGAAACCCCGTCTGATCCGCCATCTGCTGATTCCGCCGCTGATCCTGCTGCTGACGATCGGTCTGGGCGTCGCCGGTTACCTGGTCAGCGAACACAACGGCATCCGCACCTTGAGCGACAACGGCGAGCGCCAGCTCGAGCTGCACGCGCGCACGGTCGAAAGCGAGATCAGCAAGTACACCTACCTGCCCAGCCTGCTGGAGCTGGAAGACAGCGTGTCTAAGCTGCTCACCGAACCGGACGGCGAGCACCGCCAGACCGTCAACGAATACCTCGAGGGCCTGAACCGCCGCAGCCGCAGCCGGGCGATCTTCGTCCTCGACACCACCGGCCGGGTCCAGGCCACCAGCAACTGGCGCGACGTCGACAGTTTCCTCGGTGAAGACCTGTCGTTCCGCGCCTATTTCCAGGATGCCGTGCGCGGCCAGCCGGGGCGCTTCTACGGCATCGGCAGCACCACCGGCGAACCCGGCTATTACCTGGCCCACGGCCTGGAGGAACACGGCAAGATCATCGGCGTCGCAGTGATCAAGGTGCGCCTGGAAACCCTCGAGGAACGCTGGCAGCGCGCCCGCCTGGAAGCATTCGTCAGCGACGAGAACGGCATCATCATTCTCTCCAGCGATCCGGCCCGGCGCCTGAAGTCGGTGCGCCCGCTGCCCGCGGAAGTCAAGGAACGCCTGGCCCGCAGCCTGCAGTACTACTGGTTCTCGCTCGACGAGCTGCAACCGCTGGACCGCGAGAAACTCGGCGACGGCCTGGAGAAACTCACCTTCCCGGCCAATGCCCGGCTCGACGACGGCACCCATGAGGTCGCCTTCCTGGCCCAGACCCGGCGCCTGGCCGATACGCCCTGGCACTTCACCCTGCTTACACCGCTGCAGGACCTGCGCCGCGAGTCGATCATCCAGGGCGTGCTGGTGGCCATCGCCTTCGCCCTGCTGACCATCCTCGCCATCGCCTGGAACGAGCGGCGCAAGGTGATCGCCACCCGCCTCGCCGCCCGCGAAGCCCTGGAAGAAGCCAACAACCAGCTGGAACGCAAGATCGCCGAGCGCACCGCCGACCTGCGGGCCAGCAACGACCGCCTCAAGGCGCAGATCCGCGAGCGGCGCCAGGCCGAGCAAACCCTGCGCCATGCCCAGGACGAACTGGTCCAGGCCGGCAAGCTGGCGGCCATCGGGCAGATGTCCACCAGCATCGCCCATGAACTGAACCAGCCGCTGGCGGCGCTGCGTACCCTGTCCGGCAACACCGTGCGTTTCCTCCAGCGCGGCTCGCTGGAGGTCGCCAGCGCCAACCTGCTGACCATGAACGACCTGATCGACCGCATGGGCCGCATCACCGCCAGCCTGCGTTCCTTTGCCCGGCGCGGCGACGATCACGGCCAGGCCTCGCTGGCCAAGGCGGTGGAGGCCACCCTGCAGGTGCTCGCCGCGCGCATCGAGGCGTGCCACCTGAAGCTGCACAGCAACTACAGCGAACAGCAATTGAAGATCGACCAGACCCGCCTGGAACAGATTCTCGTCAACCTGATCGGCAACGCCCTCGATGCCATGGCCGCGGTCCCGCTGCCGGAGCTGTGGCTGGAAGGCGACGTGCAGGATGGCAAATATCGCCTGCGGGTGCGCGACAACGGCCATGGCATCGACGACGAAACCCGCAAGCATCTGTTCGAACCCTTTTTCACCACCAAACCCGGCGAGCACGGCCTCGGCCTCGGCCTGACCCTGTCCGCCAGCCTGGCCGCCGCCGCCGGTGGCAGCCTGGGCGTCGAACATCCCGCCGGCGGCGGCACCGCATTCATCCTCAGCCTGCCGCTGCTCCAAGCCCCCACAGAATCCGCGGAACCCGCCGAGTCCCTATGAACACATCGCCCCTTACCGTCCTGATCGTCGAAGACGACCCGCATGTGCTGCTCGGCTGCCAGCAGGCGCTGGCCCTGGAAGATATCGTCAGCGAAGGCGTGGGCAGCGCAGAACAGGCCCTGGAGCGGATCGGCGACGACTTCGCCGGGATCGTCGTCAGCGATATCCGCCTGCCCGGCATCGATGGCCTGGAACTGCTGACCCGCCTCAAGGCCCGTGACAGCAGCCTGCCGGTGGTGCTGATCACCGGTCATGGCGACATCGACATGGCCGTCGGCGCCATGCGCAACGGTGCCTACGATTTCATGGAAAAGCCCTTCTCGCCGGAGCGCCTGGTGGACGTGGTGCGCCGTGCCCTCGAACAACGCGGCCTGGCCCGGGAAGTCTTCGCCCTGCGCCGCCAGCTGGCCGAGCGCAGCACCCTCGAAGGCCGCATCATCGGCCGCTCGCCGGCGATGCAGAGCCTGCGCGAGCTGATCGCCAATGTCGCCGACACCTCGGCCAACGTGCTGATCGAAGGCGAGACCGGTACCGGCAAGGAGCTGGTGGCGCGCTGCCTGCACGACTTCAGTCGGCGCCAGGGCCAGCCCTTCGTTGCCCTGAACTGCGGCGGGTTGCCGGAGAACCTGTTCGAAAGCGAAATCTTCGGTCATGAAGCCAATGCCTTTACCGGCGCCGGCAAGCGCCGTATCGGCAAGATCGAGCACGCCAACGGCGGCACGCTGTTCCTCGATGAAATCGAGAGCATGCCGATCAATCTGCAGATCAAATTGCTGCGGGTCCTGCAGGAGCGCACCCTGGAACGCCTCGGCTCGAACCAGAGCATCCCGGTGGACTGCCGGGTGATCGCGGCCACCAAGTCCGACCTGGAGTCCCTTGGCCAAAGCGGCCAGTTCCGCAGCGACCTTTATTACCGGCTCAACGTGGTCACGCTGGAACTGCCACCGCTGCGCGAGCGCAGGGAAGACATCCTGCAACTGTTCGAGCACTTCCTCCAGCAATCCTCCCTGCGCTTCGACCGCGAAGCCCCGCAACTGGACAGCCAGACCCTGTCGCGCCTGATGAGCCACGACTGGCCGGGCAACGTGCGCGAACTGCGCAATGTCGCCGAGCGCTTCGCCCTCGGCCTGCCGGCCTTCAAGAAGGCCGGCGCCGCCACGTCGCAGGGTGTCGGCTTTGCCGAGGCGGTGGAAGCCTTCGAACGCAACCTGCTTAGCGACGCGCTGCAACGTACCGGGGGCAATCTCAGCCAGGCCAGCCAGGAGCTGGGCATGGCCAAGACCACCCTGTTCGACAAGGTGAAGAAGTACGGCCTGGGCTGAACGGACAGGGGCCGCTGCCACTAACGCTGGGCGATATGACGGATATCGTCAGCACGGTGTGATTGCAGGTACGGCAGCACCGCCGCCAGCAGCGCCGCCTTGAACGGCTCCTGGAAACGGTGGGCCAGGCCGGGGATCAGGGCCAACTGGCTGCCCTGGATATGCGCCGCCAGGTGCACGCCATGCATCACCGGCAGCAGCGGGTCGGCGGTGCCGTGCACGACCAGCGTCGGCACCCGCAGGCGATTGAGCAGCTCGACCCGGCTCGGCTCGGCGAGGATCGCCATGATCTGGCGTTTCACCCCGTCCGGATTGAAGGCACGGTCATAGGACTGCGCCGCCTGTTGCAACAGCACCCGACGATCATCCTGAACCTGCGGGCTGCCCAGCGCCGCCAGCAGATCGGCCTGCTGCTCGATGGCCACCTCGCGGTTCGGAGCGCTGCGCCGGGCCAACTGGCTTATCAGCGCCGGGCTTGGTGCCGGCAGGCCCTGGGCGCCGGAACTGGACATGATCAGGGTCAGGCTCTCGACCTTGTCCGAGGCCATGGCCGCCACGTGCTGGGCGATCATTCCGCCCATGCTCACGCCCAGGACATGGAAGCGCTCCTGGCCCAGGTAGGCCATCAGTTCCAGGCTGTCCTCGGCCATGTCTTCCAGGGTATAGGGCGCGCTCACCGACAGACCTAGACGATAGCGCAACAGTTCATAGGCCAGGCTGGCATCAGCCGGTGGCTGGTTCCAGCGCGACAGGCCGACATCGCGGTTGTCGTAGCGAATCACCCGGAAACCCTGCTTGCACAGCGCCTCCACCACCTCGTCGGGCCAATGGATCAACTGCCCGCCCAGACCCATGATCAGCAACAAGGCCGGATCACTGGCGCGACCGACGCTTTGGTAGGCCAGGCTGACCTGCTTCAGTTGTGCCTGCTGGACAGGCGCATGCACATCGCAGCGCGGCGCCGCCCACGAAAAACAGACGCATGACAGCGCCAGCAGAAATAAACAAATCCGCATGGAAGAAACACCGAAAACGAAATCCCCAGTAGAGCGCGAGTGTGATGATGTTCGTGCCGGCGCGCTGCCACAGTTCGGTGACAATTTCGTGAACCCTGCCGAGTGGCCTTGTGTTGTTCTTCCCGGCCCTATCGCTGGCTTGCCAGCGATAGGGCCGGGAAGAACAACACATAACTACCGCCCTGCCCCTGATGGCTTGTCCTGAAATCCGCCTTTCCCGGCCCACTCTCAAGGACAAGCCCCCATGCTCGACACCCCGGACCAACCCCTGATGGACGTGGTCGATTTCGACCTCACCCGCCACCTCGCCCCCCGCCATTTCGACGAAAACCTGTTCCTCGCTGCCACTCGCGCCTTGCAGCAAAGCCGCCAGCACCTGTTCGAGTTGCTGCGAGACGCCCCGACCATCGATATCGGGCAATCCCGCGACGAACGCGACCGCCAGTGGCAGGCCTGGTGGAACGGCCGCGCGCGCCATACCGCCGTCGCCCGTCACACCGACGCCGCCGGCCATTTTCGCCGGCATTACCAGGCCGCCTGCGCCCTTGCCTTCGCCGAGGGCCGGGTAAGCAGCGAACAACTGCCAGACCTGCACCATACCCGCCAGGCCAGCATCCCCCACGGCCGCGTGGCTTCGGGCAGCCAGCGCTCCCTGCCCGGCGCACTGGTCATCGCCGGACACCTGCTCTACCTCCCGGGCCATAGCCCGGCGTTGCAGGCGTTCGACAACCGCACGGCGCTGGAACAGTACCTGCTGGGCCGCCAGGACCTGCTCGACGGCTGCGTCGGCATCGACCACGAAAGCGTCGCCGCGCCGCTGGACAGCGCTTTCAAGCGCCTGCTCGGTGCCGTGCGCATCCGGCGCCTCGACGCCGACACGGCAGAGGCCGCCCTTGCCTTCGATCATTGGCGCAGCAGCACGCCCTTGCTGGCCGAGGCCACGGCGATCCCCCTGCTCGACGACGAGGCCCCGCGCAGCGCCGACGGCTTCGGCAGCCTCTATCACGACCTGCCCTTCAGCGCCCGGGTGGCCAAGGTCGAGCAGCAGCTCGCCGCTTTCGAAAGCCTGGCCGATGCCAATGCCGGGCAATTGCCCGCCAGCCTGCACGATGCCCTCGACACCCTGGCCGGCGCCGAAACCGCCAGCTTCGCCGCCGCCTCGGCCCTGCTCGCGCCGCAGGTGCCCGATCGCACCAGCGGCCACTACCAGGCCCTGAAACAGGCGCGTATCACCGGCCTGCGCGCCGAAGCGGATATCCAGCAGGCAATGAACCTGCTGGATGCCGGCCAGCGCGCCCTGCTCGACGCTGTACTGCTGGCGCCCCAGGCCGCACAGCGCCTGGACCCGGTGATCGTCGCCACGCTGTACCTGCAAGGCCACGACCAGCCCGGCGTGCATGAGCTGGAAGGTGTTTTGCTGATCGGTCATAGCGATGACCAAGGGCAGTTGTCGGCGGCCCAACCACTATTGCTCTGCTGGCCGGGTGCAGGCGGCGGCCTGCAGGGCTTCGCCTCGCGCCAGGCGCTGGAGCGGGAATTCTTCAAGACCGCCCCCGGCGAACGCAGCCTTGGCCTTCTGCCGCTGGCCGAAAATGCCTTCGATTACAGCCTCGCCCGGCAACTGTCGAAGTACGAAGCGGCACTGCGCGAACTGCACACCCTCAGCACGGATGAAACCCTGGAGTCCGCCGTGCACGCCCTGCGCGAGGACACCGTGGACAAACTGCGGGTGCCCGCCCATGCCGCCCGCGACATGGCACGCCAGCATCTGCTGGAACAGCACCGCACGCTGGTCCTGGCGCGCCAGGCCCCGGGCTGGCTCGATCGTCTGGGGGCCAGCGAGCGCCAGCAGCTCAAGCAGCTCATCGAGGACTATCTGGCCGCCGTGCAACGCTCGCGCAATTACCTGGCCAGTGCCCTGCCCCTGCGCGGCGAGTTCGCCCGGCGGCAGGTTGCGGCGCGCCTGCGCGAGGCCTTCAACCTGAGCCGTGACGTCCAGGTGCAGGTCGATCTGCCGGACACCGTCACCTACAGCCGCGACCCGGTGCCCGGCTCCGGCGCGCCGGGTACGCCGTCGAAACTGATTACCGTCCCGAGCAGCGAGCGCAGCCGGCTGTACCTGGAAGACCTGGCCCTGCAGAACATCGACCTGCCCATGCAGCAGCGCCTGCTGTTCATGCGCGTGCTGGTCAGTGGCAGTGCCAGCGCCGAGCATCCCCGGGTTCTGGCCGGCATCACCCAGGACTGGCTGGAAACCCTGGTCAGCGACCTCGATGTGGCCGGGCGCTATGAACAGAAGATCCTCGCGGCCTTCATGGGCAGCACCAGCGAGTCGCCGTTCGCCGCCGAGTATCGCCAGCAATGCCTGCTCGACCCGCTGCGCCTGATGTTGCGCATCCAGGGCGAGGCGGCCCTGCGCCAGCAACGCATCGACCAGCAGGGCAAGGCGTTGCTCGACGCCGCCATCGACATGGGCAGCCCACAGGTGAGCCTGCTGCCGGTGCTCCTGGCCAGCGGTGGTGAGGATACCGAAGGCCATGCGGCCGGCCTGTCCGGCATCACCCTGATCCACGGCGCCGACACTACCCTGCTGTATCTTCCGGACAGCCCGGACGGCCAGTTCCTGCGCCAGTTCGACAGCCTGGAGAGCGCACGCCGGGCAGTGTTCCGCCTGTGTTTCGATGCTCCCATGGCCCGGTACCTGGCCGGCCGTGCGCTGGCCGGCGATGTCGCTGCCCATCTCGCCCGGATCGAGGCGGCCTGCATTCGCCAGTTCGACGGCATCATCGCCATCGGCCTGGCATGGCCGGCGACCACCTCCCTGGCCGCCCACCTGTGCGATGCGCACAAGGGCCGGCTGATCGTCGCCCACCGTTCCTCGTCACGCTCGCGCCATGACCTGTTCATGGAGCGCCATGCCCTGGAAAGCGGCATGGTCTTCAACTACATCAAGATGGCCCTTGGCGCGGTGCCCTTCGTCGGCACGCTGGTGGCCGCCTTCGATGGCTGGCTGGCGGCCAACGAGGCGGCCGCGGCCTTCCAGCGTGGCGACAATGGCGAGGCCCTGCAGCAACTGGAGTGGGTATTGATGTGCCTGCTCGACGGAATGATGGATCTGCTGCCGGGTATCAGCGTCGACCCGGCCGCCCTGCGCCAGGTCACCCGCCAGCGCCGCCTGAACGGGCTCGACCGTTTATCCTCCGGGCGCATCGCCGGGCGCACGGCGGTGCAGCGCTTCAGTGGCTACGAATATGCCGGCGAACTGTCCCTGGCCGAGGTCGCCCCGGCCAGCGAGGGCATCTACCGCAACATCTACCGGCACGAGCAGGGCGACTTCATCCTCAACCACGGTCGCCTGTACCAGGTGACGTTCGACGAAAGCCGGCACACCTGGCGCCTGCTCGGCAAGGACAAGGGTTACCGCCAGCCGATCGCCCTGGACGACAACGGCCAGTGGGACACCCATGGCGCGCTCTACGGCGTCAATGTGGTCGGTCCGGTGAACGGCGGCGGCAACGTGCTCGGCCATATCGCCGACGGCCTCGATCCGCTGTGGCCGACGGTAATCCGCGATCGCCTGCCGCGCTGGTGGGTGGATGCCGGGCTGCGCCGCCTGCGTGCCCTGCAAAGCAGCACCGACTACCAGTTGCGCGAGCTGCACCGCCTGAACCTGCAAACGGCGGATGCCCAACGCCGTTTCAACCGCCTGACCGACGACGGCCAGCGCTATCGCGAGGCGGAGAAACTGGCCAACCACTTCGCCTACGAACGGCAGATCGCCGAAAAGGTCTATCCGGAGCTGGAGGAGCTGGCACAGCTCAGCGCCGGCAACAACCGCACCCGCGCCCGCGACCTGATGAGCCGGGTCGCCTGGCTGCAGGTCAACCGCTTGTCCAACGAACTCAACGGGGTCAAGCGCAGCGCCACGGAGATCCTCGACCAGGTCGACAGGCTGGTCGAACAGACCCGCAACACCCCGGCCACCCAGGTCGCCCGGCATATCGAGATCATGAAGCGGCGCAAGGTCCTGCGGGTGCAGTTGATCGGCAAGCTCCAGGCGGTGGCCAACTACACCCATGCCATCGAACTGTGGAGCAAGCGCATCACCAATGCCACGCAGAAAGCCAAGGTGGCCGAGGATATCGCCTACGCCCGCAACAACTTCAACCAGGCCACCTGCGACATCCTCAAGGTGCGCAACTACCTGGAAGTGATCAACCGCTACGAAACCGCCACCGACGAGTCCTGGTTCTACCTGCAGATCCCCGTGGCGCAGGCGCGGACCGAGGTGGATCGCAGCCTCAACAACCTTTTCCACTTGCCGGCGGTACGCAGCAGCGGCGAGCAGCGCAAGCGCATGCTGGAAGCCTGTATCGATACCTTCGAGCGCTACAGCTACAACCTGCGGGCCTGGACCACCAGCTACGCGCATTGCTTCGACCATGATTTCGTCGAACCGCTGCTGGAGCACCTGCAATCGATCAGTGACCTGGCCGAGCGCTGGAAACAGAAGATTCCCGAGCCTGCCGCAAAACCGCAACCCGGTCCGGGGCGCGGCCCGTCGGTGGCGCGCAAGCTGTTCGAGACCGAGGACCATCAGTTCTTCATCGGCATCGAGGAAGACACCGGCGGCCCGCAACGACGCATGACCATCAATCGGGTCAACAACAGTACCGAGGTCTATGTACCGGGCGAGGCCGGACGCTGGCGCCGGCTCGACGAACCGGGCAGCTCGCGGCCCGGCACGCCGCTGGACCTGGAGCGCCTGCTGCGCGAAGCCCGCGAACGCCTGGACAAGCTGCCGGCCTACCAGGAGAAGGTGGAAAGCTATGCCCGCGGCGACATGCTGCCGCGCAACCTGGAACACCTGCTGACCAGCGAAGCCAACGAATTGCGCATACGCGCCGAGCGCATTGCCGAGCAGGCCCCGCAAGCCGAATTGCTCGACGTGCTGCGGCGCAAGGCCGACGAGCTGGTCAGCACCGGGCGCGCACTGCGCATCCGCCAATCGCTGGCGAGCAAGACGCCCAACGAAGGCATCCTCGATTACCTGGTGGAACAAAAAGCCGTGGATATTCGCAAGATCGGCACCCTGACCAAGCTGCCCAAACGCATCGATGGGCTGCCGGATTTCCTTCTGGAGTACGAGATCCGCGACCTGACCCAAGGCCAGCCCTACAGCCTGTGGTATGCGCATTTCCATTACCAGAGCCAGACCCCGGGCTTCGAACGCTTCACCAAGGCCCACCTGAAGACCGCCGAGCAGCGCCGTCTCGGCCTGCAATGGCAACTGGCCCAGGGCGAGGGCGCCGAGCGCATCTGGCGCGGTGATATCGGTCGGCCGATGGCGAAGAAGCACTTCGCCGAACTGTTCCGTCAGCCGGCCTCGCAATAACCGTTCGAGCAGCGCCGGTCGACAGCCGGCGCTGCATGAGAGAAACTCACCGGCATTCTGTTTTCCTTAAAGATTTCTCATGGAGACTGCCGGGTGCTGGAAATCCGCCATCTGAAAACCCTGCACGCCCTGCGCGAAGCCGACAGCCTGGTCGAAGCCGCCGAGCGCCTGCATCTGACCCAATCGGCGCTGTCGCACCAGTTCAAGGAGCTGGAAGAACGCCTGGGCATGCAGTTGTTCGTGCGCAAGACCAAACCGATCCGCTTCACCAGCGCCGGCCTGCGCCTGTTGCAACTGGCCGACGCCACCCTGCCCTTGCTGCGCGGCGCCGAACGGGATATCGCCCGCCTGGCCGGCGGCACGGCGGGGCGCCTGCACATGGCTATCGAATGCCACAGTTGTTTCCAGTGGCTGATGCCGACCATCGACCAGTTCCGCGATGCCTGGCACGAAGTCGAACTCGACCTGGCCTCGGGCTTCGCCTTCGCCCCGCTACCGGCCCTGGCCCGCGGCGACCTCGACCTGGTCGTGACCTCCGACCCGCTGGACCTGGCCGGCATCACCTACGTGCCGCTGTTCACCTACGAGGCCATGCTCGCCGTGGCCAACCAGCATCCCCTGGCCAGCAAGCCCTACGTGGTACCGGAAGACCTGGCCAAGGAAACCCTGATCACCTACCCGGTGGAGCGTGATCGCCTGGATATCTTCACCCGCTTCCTCGAACCTGCGGACGTCGAGCCGGCGCAGGTGCGCACCGCGGAACTGTCGGTGATGATGATGCAACTGGTGGCCAGCGGCCGGGGTGTCTGCGGCATGCCACACTGGGCGCTGCACGAATACAGCTCGCGAGGCTATGTGAAGGCCAAGCGCCTGGGTGAGAAAGGGCTGTTCGCCACGCTCTACGCGGCAGTGCGCACCGATATGCTCGATGCGCCGTATATGCGCGATTTCCTGCTGACCGCCAAGGACACCTCGTTCTCCACCCTCGACGGCGTCAGTGCCGTGCGCTGAGGGTCAGGCCAGCTTGCGCTGCTCCTGCACCAGGCGCAGCGCCAGGGCAGCGAGGACGAAGCCCATCACATAACGCTGCAGCATCAGCCACAGCGGATAGCGCATGAACCAAGCGGAAATGCCGGCGGCGAACAGCGCGATCAGCAGGTTGACGGTAAAGCTCACGCTGATCTGGGTGATGCCGAGGATCAGGCTCTGCGCCAGCACCGAGCCGTGTTCCGGGGTGATGAACTGCGGCAGGATCGACAGGTAGAACATCGCCACCTTGGGATTCAGCAGGCTGGTCAGGAAACCCATCAATACCAGCTTGCGCGGCGAGTCCGGGGCCAGTTCGCGGGGTTCGAAGGGCGAACGGGCGCCGGGTTTCACGGCCTGCCAGGCCATCCACAACAGATAGGCTGCGCCGCCCCAGCGCAGCAGGTCGTAGCCCAGGGGCACGGCCATGAACAGCGCGGTCAGGCCGATGGCTGCGGCGGTCATATGGATGAGGAAGCCGGCGACCACACCGAGCAAGGACGTCACCCCGGCCATGCGGCCCTGGCAGATGGAGCGGGAGATCAGGTAGATCATGTTCGGCCCCGGGGTCAGGACCATCAGCAGGGCGGCGCCGGTGAACAGCAGCCAGTCGTTAAGGGGGATCATCGGGGGCACTCCTTTGCAGTGGGTTTCTTTGTTGTTCTTCAGGGCCTCATCGCTGGCAAGCCAGCTCCCACAGGGTCCGCATGTGGGAGCTGGCTTGCCAGCGATGTTGGTTCAGTCACCACGATACAACGGCAGGATCAAATCCCGGGTCAACGGCGCCAGCTCCAGTTCCCCGGCACTCATACCATCCACCCACACCGCCTCTTCGATTTCCGCAGCCGGCACTACCTCGGCACTGGTTTCCACCCGAAACAGCTCGCACACCACCTCGAACCCCGGCTCGTTCGCCGCCGGCGCGCTGAAGTTGCCCAGGTAACGGGCCTGCGCCTCATCGATGCGCAACCCCAGTTCCTCGAACAATTCCCGCGCCAGCGCTGTCACCGGCGCTTCGTCCGCCTCGATCTTGCCCCCCGGCTGCATGAACGCCAGGGTGCCGCGCTTGCGCACCAGCAGGGTCTGCCCGCGCGGATCGATCAACAGGGCGGCGGCGATTCGGATGGTCTTGCTCATGGAAACAGCTCACAACGATAGAAAGACGCGCAAGGATCCCATGCCCCTGCCACAGCTGACCAGTGGCACCTTGCAAGCACCGCACAAAGGCCGCATAAACAGCGAATGAATCTTCCCGCCCTCGATCATCCGGTACTGGACGCCTTTCACCCGGCCGTGCGCAGCTGGTTCCACCGCAGCTTCGCCACGGTCACCGCCGCCCAGGCCCGCGCCTGGCCGCTGATCCAGGCTGGCCGGTCGCTACTGGTGGCGGCGCCCACCGGTTCCGGCAAGACCCTCACCGCCTTCCTTGCCGTGCTCGACGAGCTGTTCGAACAGGGCCTGGACAACCACGGCCAGTTGCCGGACGAAACCCTGGTGGTCTACGTTTCGCCGCTCAAGGCGCTGTCCAACGATATCCAGATCAACCTGCAGAACCCGCTGGCAGGGATCAGCGCCGAACTGGAACGCGACGGCCTGCCGCTGCCGCACATCCGTACCGCCGTGCGCACCGGCGACACGCCGCAGAAAGAACGCACGGCGATGCGCCGGCAGGCCCCGCATATCCTGGTGACCACCCCCGAGTCCTTGTATGTGCTGCTGGGTTCCGAATCCGGGCGCAAAGGCTTGCAGACCGTGCACACGGTCATCGTCGATGAAATCCACGCCATCGCCGGCAACAAGCGCGGCAGCCACCTGAGCCTGACCTTGGAACGCCTGGAAGCCCTGTGCCAACGGCCGTTGCGGCGCATCGGCCTGTCGGCCACGCAACGTCCGCTGGAGCGTGTCGCGCAGTTCCTGGTCGGCACCGGGCGCCCCTGCGCCATCGTCGATATCGGCCATGCCCGCAAGCGCGACCTGGCCATCGAAGTGCCGCCGCAACCGCTGGGCGCAGTGATGGCCAACGATGTCTGGGACAGTGTCTACGACCGCCTCGCCGTACTCGCCCGCGAGCATCGCACCACGCTGGTTTTCGTCAATACCCGGCGCCTGGCCGAGCGCCTGGCCCGCCATCTGAGCGACCGCCTCGGTCGCGAAGCCGTGGCCGCGCACCATGGCAGCCTGGCCAAGGAAGCCCGCCTGGAGGCCGAGCAACGCCTCAAGCGCGGCGAGTTGCAGGTGCTGGTGGCGACCGCCTCGCTGGAGCTGGGCATCGATATCGGCGAGGTCGAACTGGTCTGCCAGATGTCCTCGCCGGGCTCCATCGCCGCCTTCCTGCAAAGGGTCGGGCGCTCCGGGCACCACGTGGAAGGCACGCCCAAGGGCCGTCTGTTTGCCACCAGCCGCGACGACCTGATCGAGTGCGTGGCCCTGCTCGACTGCGTGCGCCGTGGCGAGCTGGACGAGGTGGTGATCCCCCGCGCGCCACTGGACGTGCTGGCCCAGCAGATCATTGCCGAGGTCAGTTGCCAGCCCTGGCCGGAACAGGCGCTGCTCGACTGTTTCCGTCGCGCCCAGCCCTACGCCGCGTTGGATGAAAAACACTACGTGGCCTTGCTGCGCATGCTCGCCGAGGGCTACAGCGGTCGCCAGGGCGTGCGCGGCGCCTATCTCCATCGCGATGCGGTCAGCGGCGAATTGCGTGGCCGCCGCGGCAGCCAGCTGACCGCCCTGACCAGCGGCGGCACCATCCCCGACAACGCCGACTATGCCGTGCTCCTGGAACCCCAGGCGCTGAACATCGGCAGCGTCAACGAGGACTTCGCCGTGGAAAGCATCGCCGGCGATATCTTCCAGCTCGGCAACGCCTCGTACCGCATCCTGCGGGTCGAGCCGGGCAAGGTGCGGGTCGAGGACGCCCGGGGCCTGCCACCGAACATCCCGTTCTGGCTTGGCGAAGCGCCGGGGCGCAGCGACGACCTGTCGCGTGCCGTGGCCCGCCTCCAGGCGGAAATCGACCAGCGCCTGCAGGACAGCGGCGGCCATGAACAACCGCTGCTCGACTGGCTCGCCGCCACGCTCGGCCTCGGCCCCGACAGCGCCGGGCAATTGCTGGATTACCTGGGCCGCACCCGCCAGGTGCTCGGCGCCCTGCCGTCCCAGGACACCCTGGTGATGGAACGCTTCTTCGACGAATCCGGCGGAACCCAGCTGATCATCCACTCGCCGTTCGGCAGCCGCATCAACCGCGCCTGGGGCCTGGCCCTGCGCAAGCGCTTCTGCCGCACCTTCAACTTCGAATTGCAGGCCGCGGCCAGCGAGGACGCGATCATCCTGTCGCTTTCGGCCGGCCATAGCTTTCCCCTCGAAGAGGTCTGGCATTACCTGCCCAGTGCCACGGCCGAGCACATCCTGATCCAGGCGCTGCTCGATGCGCCGCTGTTCGGCGTGCGCTGGCGCTGGAACGCCGGGGTTGCCCTGGCCCTGCCGCGCTTTGCCGGCGGCAAGCGCATCGCCCCGCAGATCCAGCGCATGCGCAGCGAAGACCTGACCGCGGCGGTGTTCCCGGACCAACTCGCCTGTCTGGAAAATATCGCCGGCGAACGCGAGGTGCCCGATCACCCGCTGGTGGAACAGACCCTCGACGACTGCCTGCACGACGCCATGGACGCCGAAGGCTGGCTGGCCCTGCTGCGGCGTATCGAAAGCGGCGCTATCCGCCTGGTGTGCCGCGACCTGCCGGCGCCCTCGCCGCTGGCCGCGGCGATTCTCAATGCCCGGCCCTATGCCTTCCTCGACGATGCACCGCTGGAAGAACGGCGCACCCAGGCCGTGCTCAACCGGCGCTGGAGCGAGCCGCAAAGCGGCGATGAACTGGGCGCGCTGGACCGCGATGCGATTGCCGCCGTGGCGACGGAGGCCTGGCCGACGCCGAACGGCAACGACGAGATGCATGAAGCGTTGATGACCCTGGGGGCAATCAGCGCCGAAGAGGTGGCGGCCAACCCGGGCTGGGCAGAGTGGCTGGACGCGCTCGCCAGGGCGGGGCGTGCCTGCCGGGTTGCCGGACTGTGGCTGGCGCGGGAGCGACTGAACCTGTTGCTGGCTGTCTATCCCGGGTCTGGCGTCGAACCCGCGGTGCCCCTGCTGCCGGGCTTCGATGAGGTCATCGACCCGGACAGCGCCGCCCTCGAACTGATCCGCGCCCGCCTCGGCGCCTTCGGCCCGCTGACAGCGCCGCAGATCGCCGCGCCGCTGTACCTGCCGCTGTCCACGGTGAACCAGGCCCTGGCCCGGCTGGAAGGCGAAGGCTATGTGCTGCGCGGCCGGTTCCATCCCGACCAACCCGATGAACAATGGTGCGAACGCCATCTGCTGGCGCGCATCCATCGCTACACCATCAAGCGCCTGCGCCGCGAGATCGAGCCGGTCAGCCTGCAGGACTTCATGCGTTTTCTCTTCGACTGGCAGCACCTGTCCACGAGCGCACGCCTGCAAGGCAACGCGGCGCTGGGCGAAGTGCTGGAACAGTTCGAAGGCTACGCGGCGGCAGCCGGGTCCTGGGAAAGCGACCTGCTGCCGGCACGGTTGAGCGACTACAACCCGCGCTGGCTGGACGAAGCCTGCCGCGCCGGCAAGTTCGCCTGGGCCCGGCTCGGGCCTTCGGCCAAGGTGGCAGCCAGCACCTTGCGCAGCACGCCGCTGGTATTGCTGCCGCGCAGTCGCCTGGGGCTTTGGCAGGGGCTCGGGCCAGCGTTCGACCTCGACGCCCTGTCGCCTCGCGCGCAGAAGGTGCATGCCGCGCTGAGCCAGCATGGCGCGCTGTTCTTCGACGAACTGCGCGACGAGGCCCGCCTGCTCCCCACCGAACTGGAAAACGCCTTGCAGGAGCTAGTGGCCGCCGGGCTGGTCAGTGCCGACAGCTTTGCCGGATTGCGCGCGCTGATCACGCCGGCCAGCAAGCGCCAGGCCCACGGCAGCCGGCGCGGACGCGGGCCGCTGTTCGGCGGCATGGATGATGCCGGACGCTGGGCCCTGTTGCGTCGGGGCAGCGCCGAGCGCGAGGACACCCATGAACATATCGCCCGCGTCCTGCTGCGCCGCTACGGCGTGGTGTTCTGGCGCCTGCTGGAGCGCGAGGCCGACTGGCTGCCGAGCTGGCGCGAACTGCTGCGCACGTTCCACCGCCTCGAAGCCCGTGGCGAGATCCGCGGCGGGCGCTTCGTCAGCGGGCTGGCCGGGGAGCAGTTCGCCTTGCCGGAGGCCATTGCCGTGCTGCGCGGGGTTCGGCGGCGGCCGCTGGATGGCAGCCTGGTGGTGGTCAGCGGCAGCGACCCGCTGAACCTCAGCGGCAGCCTGCTGCCCGGCAGCAAGGTCCCGGCGCTGGCGGGCAACCGCTTGCTGTATCGGGATGGCGTGCCGCTGGCGGCGCTGGTGGCGGGGGCGGTGCAACTGTGGCCGGAGGTGGATGGGCAAGATGAAAACCTGCTGCGGGAGCGTCTGATCCGGGGCATGTGACTGGATACAATTCCACATCCGCTATATGGTTTACGGCTTGCCTGACGTGCCCCACAAGGAAACCGTATGAGCCTGTCACTCCTGAGCCGCTACGCCTTCTTCGTCGCCTGCGTCATCTTCACCCTCGCCTGCCTGCCTTTCCTCCGGCACGACTGGCTCTGGCCGTTCGCCCTGGCCACCGGGGTGTTGAGCCTGATCGGTGTGTTCGACCTGCTGCAGAAGCGCCACGCGGTGCGGCGCAATTACCCGATCCTCGGCAATATCCGCTATCTGGTCGAGGGCATTCGCCCGGAGATCCGCCAGTACCTGCTGGAGGCCGACAGCGATGCCCTGCCGTTTTCCCGGGCGCAGCGCTCGCTGGTGTACGCCCGGGCCAAGAACGAGCAGTCGGACAAGCCGTTCGGCACGCTGATCGATGTGTACCAGTCCGGCTTCGAATTCATCGGCCACTCCATGCGCCCGGCGCCGCTGGCCGACCCCACCGCGTTCCGCGTGATCGTCGGCGGGCCGCAGTGCACCCAGCCGTACTCGGCCTCGGTGTTCAACATCTCGGCGATGAGCTTCGGCTCGTTGAGCGCCAATGCCATTCGCGCCCTCAACCTCGGTGCCAAACTGGGAAACTTCGCCCATGACACCGGCGAGGGCAGTATCAGCCCCTATCACCGCGAACATGGCGGCGACCTGACCTGGGAACTGGGTAGCGGCTACTTCGGTTGCCGCACCGCCGACGGCCGTTTCGACCCCGAGCGCTTCGCCGCCCAGGCCCGGGACCCGCAGGTGCGCATGATCGAAATCAAGATGAGCCAGGGCGCCAAGCCCGGCCACGGCGGCATCCTGCCCAAGCACAAGGTGACCAGGGAGATCGCCGAGACCCGCGGCATCATGATGGGCGAGGACTGCATTTCGCCGTCACGGCACAGCGCGTTTTCCACGCCGATCGAGATGATGCAGTTCATCGCGCAATTACGTGAGCTGTCCGGCGGCAAGCCGGTGGGCTTCAAGTTCTGCCTGGGCCATCCCTGGGAATTCATGGGCATCGCCAAGGCCATGCTGGAAACCGGCATCCTCCCGGACTTCATCGTGGTCGACGGCAAGGAAGGGGGTACCGGCGCGGCGCCGGTGGAGTTCACCGACCATATCGGCGTACCGCTGCGCGAGGGCCTGCTGTTCGTGCACAACACCCTGGTCGGGCTCAACCTGCGCGACAAGATCAAGCTCGGCGCCAGCGGCAAGATCGTCAGCGCCTTCGATATCGCCAGCGTCCTGGCCATCGGCGCCGACTGGGCCAACTCGGCGCGGGGCTTCATGTTCGCCATCGGCTGCATCCAGTCGCAAAGCTGCCACACCAACAAATGCCCGACCGGGGTCGCCACCCAGGACGGCCTGCGCCAGCGCGCCCTGGTGGTGCCGGACAAGGCCGAACGGGTGTTCAACTTCCACCGCAACACCCTCAAGGCCCTGGCGGAAATGCTTGCCGCCGCTGGCCTGGATCATCCGTCGCAACTGGAGGCCAAGCACCTGGTGCGACGCATGTCGGCTACCGAGATCAAGCTGTTCTCCCAATTGCATGTGTTCCTCAAGCCGGGAGAACTGTTGGGCGGCGAGGTCAGCGGCGAGTTCTACCAGCGCATGTGGCGCATGGCGCGGGCAGACAGCTTCGAGCCGCACAGCGAAGCGGCGGCCTGAGAGACATTCAGTAACATCCCTCCGTTGCAATCGCCGTTGAAACTGCCCACCCTCCGCGCCGTCGATCGGTTATGACCGACGGCGCGGAACCGGGGATCACTGCGCTCGATCCTCTAGTGAAATACCCTTCGCACGAGCCTTCAGCATGACCAATGCCCGCGATCATCGAATCGACTTCTTCCGGGGCCTGGCGCTGGTCTTCATTTTCTGGGACCACATTCCCGGCAACCCGCTGGCCAACCTGACCGTACGCAATTTCGGCTTCAGCGACGCCGCGGAGATCTTCGTCTTCCTCGCCGGCTACGCGGCGGTGCTGGCCTACGGCAAGGTGGCGCTGCGCGACGGCTGGGTAGTGGCCTGCGTGCGCATCCTGCGCCGGGCGTGGGTGCTTTACGTGGTGCATATCTTCCTGCTGGTGTTGTTGATGGGCATCGTCTTCGTCGCCAATAACCATGTGGAAACCCGCGACATGATCCAGGAAATGGGCCTCTACTACTTCCTCGGCAATCCGCAGCAGGCACTGGTGGACGAACTGCTGCTGCGCTTCAAGCCCAACCTGATGGACCCGCTGCCGCTATACATCCTGCTGCTGCTCGGGCTGCCACTGGTGCTGCCGTTGCTGATGAGGAAGGCGGAATACGTGGTCGGGGTGTCGGTCGCGCTGTACCTGATGGCGCCGATGTTCCAGTGGAACCTGGCGGCGCAGGAAGGCGGGGTATGGTTCTTCAACCCGCTGGCCTGGCAGTTGCTGTTCATTCTTGGCGGCGCGGTGGCGATCAATGGACAGCGCGAGCAGGCGCCGGAGCGGCGGCCATTGCTTCGGCAGCCGTTGTTCGTGGTCTCGGCGATCTACCTGGTGCTGTGTGCCGTGATTGCCCTGTCGTGGCGCTGGCCCGAGGTGCATGACGCGGTGATGCCGAAGTGGCTGGCGGAGTGGTTGTATCCGATCAGCAAGACCAACCTGTCGCCGACGCGCTTGCTGCATTTCCTGGCGCTGGCCTATTGCACGGCGAAGCTGCTGCCCGCCGGGCCGTGGGTGGACACCTGGCTGGCGCGGCAGAGTTGCCGGATGGGCAGGTATTCGCTGGAGGTGTTCTGCCTTGGCGTGCTGCTGGCACCGCTTGCGGACATGGGCAATGCGCTGGCCGGGGATCATTGGGCGATGCAGGTGGTAACCGCATTGCTGGGGCTCGGGTTGATGATGGGGCTGGCGTTGTGGCTGGACTGGAACAAAAGGCTGACCCGGGTGGTGCCGGTACAGGTGATTTGATCTGAGGGCCTCATCGCCGGCAACGCCGGCTCCCACAAGGTCCGCCACACTGCCGGACCTTGTGGGAGCCGGCGTTGCCGGCGATGAGGCCCTGAAGAGCACCTTCAGATCTTCAGCCAGTAATAGACTCCCGCCAACCCCAGCAGAAACCCCGGCCCGATATAAAGGGCCACCCGCAAATCCCCGAAATACCCCATCACCCCCAGCACCAGCCCGAGAAACGCCAGGGCCAGGTACGAACTCCACGGCCACAGCCACATCGGATAGCCCAGCCGCCCACGTTCTTCAGGGCTCAACCCGGCCCGAAACCTGAGTTGCGCCAGCAGGATCACCGCCCAGGTCCAGATCGCACCGAAGGTAACGATGGCCGTGGCCCAGAGAAACACCTGCTCGGGTACCAGGTAATTGCCCAGCACGCCCAGCAGCAACACGGCGAGCGACAGCAGCAGCGCGTTGCGCGGCACCCCGCTCGCCGTGGTACGCCCGAACAGCGCCGGCGCCTGGCCCTTTTCCGCCAGGGTGCAGAGCATCCGCCCGGTGCTGAAGATCGCTGCGTTGCAGGCCGACAGGGCCGCCGTGATCACCACGAAATTGATCAGCCCCGCCGCCGTGCGAATGCCCAGGCGCTCGAAGGTGAGCACGAAGGGGCTAACGCCGCTGCCGATCCCGTGCCACGGATAGATCGACAGGATCACGAACAACGCACCGACATAGAACAGCATCACCCGCCAGAACATCGAACCGATGGCACGGGGAATGGTGGTTTCCGGGCACCTGGTTTCGCCTGCGGTGAGGCCGATCAGCTCGGTGCCGAAGTAGGCGAACATCACCAGTTGCAGCGACATCAGCACGCCTTCCAGGCCCTTGGGCATGAAACCGTCGTGACGCCAAAGATTGGCGATGCCGGTTGCCACGCCGTCGTTGCCCAGGCCGAAGGCGATGATGCCGACCCCGCCCAGGATCAGGCCCAGGATGGTGATCACCTTGACCAGGGCGAACCAGAACTCGAATTCGCCGAAGGCCCTCACCGCCAGCAGGTTGATCGCGCCCATGCTGGCCAGCGCCGCGAGCGCCCACAGCCAGCGCGGTGTGTCGGGAAACCAGACCCCCATGTAGATAGCCACCGCGCTGATTTCCGCGACGCAGATCACCATCAGGGCGAACCAGTAGTTCCAGCCGGTAAGAAAGCCCGCCAGCGGACCAAGGTAGTCGTGGGCATAGCGGCTGAACGAGCCGGCTACCGGGTTGTGCACGGCCAGTTCGCCGAGCGCACGCATGATCACCAGAATCACCAGGCCGCCGGCGAGGTAGGCCAGGAGAATCGCCGGCCCGGCCATCTCGATGGCCCTGGCCGAGCCGAGGAACAGGCCGACGCCGATACAGGCGCCCAAGGCGATCAGGCGCATATGGCGTTCGCCAAGCTCGCGTTTCAGGGTGGGCATGGGTTCGATCCCCGTTCGAGATGAGAGACAGGCCATCACCCTAGTCCGACACGTCGTCGCCCAACTGCCAAAGCAGCATAACGGGATATTTCCTACTGTTACTTAGGAAATAACCGACGACACCCAACAATTTCCGCTACGCCTGCGACCAGCGTCTAAGCTTCAGACAAAGCAAGAGAAATAACGAAATCAGGCTTAAGACTATGGGCGCACAGTGGCACTCCGATAACGGCAGTAACCTCGCAGCCGCCGAGCAATCGGAAGTACCGCCGTCCCCTCCACCGCCTCCGCGTCGTTCCCGGCTGCGCCTGCTGTGGTGGCTGCTGTTCCTGATCGTGCTGGTTACCCTGGCCCTGCTGGCCTATGCGGCAGCCAAGGAAATGCAGACCTCGGCCATCCAGTCCCGGGAATTCAGCCGCTTCGCCGCCACCCTCAGCTACTCGATGCACAAGGGGCCAAGCGATGCGATCGTCTATCCGGGTGAAGGCCCGTTCGACAAGCGCCTTGGCTACAGCGCCCTCGGCGAGTTCATCCCGCGCCTGCTGAAGCGGGACTACGTGGTAGTGGAACAGACGCGCTTCTCCCCGGCACTGATGGACTACGTCAACCACGGCTTCTTCGTACCCTATACCGAGAAGATCCAGAGCGGCCTGAGCATCACCGACTGCAAGGGCAGCGTGCTTTACCAGTACCAGTACCCCCAGCATCTCTACCCCGACTTCGCCTCGATCCCGCCGGTGATGGTGCACAGCCTGCTGTTCATCGAAAACCGCGACCTGCTCGACCCCAATGACCCCAATGCCAACCCGGCCGTGGACTGGCCGCGCTTCGCCAAGGCGGCCTACACCCAGGTCGCCAAGTACCTGGCGTTGCCCGGCCAGTCGGCGGGCGGCAGTACCCTGGCCACGCAACTGGAGAAATACCGCCATTCGCCGGACGGCCTGACCGTGTCCGGCGCCGAGAAGATTCGCCAGATGATTTCCGCCAGCGTGCGCGCCTACCAGGACGGCCCGCAGACCCTGGAAGCACGCCAACGCATCGTTCGCGACTATCTCAACAGCGTGCCGCTGTCGGCGGTGCCCGGGCATGGCGAAGTGCACGGCATGGCCGAAGGCCTGCGGGTCTGGTATGGCGCCGACTTCGCCGAGGTCAACCGCCTGCTGTCGTCCACCGCCACCGACCCCGACACCCTTGCCGCCCGTGGCCTGGCCCTGCGCCAGGTACTGTCGCTGATGATCGCCCAGCGCCGGCCTTCGCACTTTTTGTCCAAGGGCCGCAACGAACTGGCGACCCTGACCGACAGCCATGTCCGCCTGCTCGCCGCCAACAACATCATCGACAAGCCGCTGGCCGACGCGGCCCTGGCGAGCAAGGCCATCTACCGCGACTGGGTGGCCCAGCCGACCATCGTGCCGATCGTCACCAACAAGGGCATCAGCGTGGCCCGCAGCCGCTTGTCGAGCATGCTCAACCGCCCGCTGTACGACCTCGACCGCCTCGATCTGTCGGCCACCAGCACCCTGCAATCGGACCTGCAGGAACAGATCAGCCAGTACCTGCGCGACCTTGCCAATCCGGAGTTCGCGGCGAAGATGGGCCTGTTCGGCGAGCGGCTGCTGACGCCCACCAGTACCACCCAGGTGCGCTACAGCTTCACCCTCATGGAGCGCACCGCCGACGGCTCGCGGGTGCGGGTGCAGACCGACAGCACCGACCAGCCCTTCGATATCAACGAAGGCAGCAAGCTGGAACTGGGCTCTACCGCGAAGCTGCGGGTGCTGACCAGCTACCTGGAGATCATTTCCGAGCTGCATGACCGCTACGGCAAGATGTCGGTCGCTGAACTGAAGAAAGTCGAAGTGGCCGATGTCGATTTCATCACCCGCTGGTCCATCGACTGGCTGATCCAGAACAAGGACCGCGACATCAACGCTATGCTCGACGCCGCCCTTGAACGCAAGTACTCGGCCAGTCCCGGCGAGGCGTTCTTCACCGGCGGCGGGCTGCATGTGTTCAACAACTTCCGCAAGGAAGACAACGGGCGCATCCCGACCCTCAAGGACGCCCTGCGCGAGTCGATCAACCTGCCGTTCATTCGCCTGATGCGCGACCTGGTGCGCTACAGCACCTACCAGGCGCCGGGCAACAGCGCGGCCCTGCTCAAGGACGATGCCGAACCGCGGCGCCAGGAATACCTGGCGCGCTTCGCCGACCGCGAAGGCACCGATTTCCTGCGCCGGTTCTGGAAAAAATACCAGCGCAAGACCTCCCAGGAACGGCTCGACACCTTCCTTGACGGTCTGCGGGTCACGCCGATCCGCCTGGCCGCAGTGCACCGCTACCTGTTCCCGGAGGCCGACCAGGCCACCTTCAACGCCTTCGTCCGCGCCCATATGAAGAAGGAAGGCGTGGTCGCCAAGCCGGCCGGTGGCAAAAAGGACCCGCTCAGCGACGAGCGCCTGGAAATCCTCTACGCCGCCTACGGCCCCGGCAAGTACGACCTGCCCGACCAGGGCTTCATCGCCAAGTCGCACCCGCTGGACCTGTGGCTGGTCGGCTACCTGCTCAAGCACCCCAGCGCCAGCTTCCAGGAAGCGACCCTGGCCAGCCATTTCGAGCGCCAGGAAGTCTATGGCTGGCTGTTCAAAAGCAAGCACAAGGGCGCACGCGACAGCCGCATCCGCACCCTGGTGGAAGTCGAAGCCTTCCTCGATATCCACCAGCGCTGGAAGCGGGTCGGCTACCCCTTCGACCACCTGGTGCCCTCGCTTGCCACCGCCATCGGCAGCTCCGGCGACCGCCCGGCGGCACTGGCCGAGTTGATCGGGATCATCCAGAACGATGGCGTGCGTTTGCCGGTGTTGCGCATCGATACCCTGCATTTCGCTGCCGGAACGCCCTACGAAGTGAGCCTGGCCGGGGATCCGGACCGCGGCGAGCGGGTGCTGTCCGTCGAAGTGGCCCGGGCCTTGCGCGGGGCGCTGTCGCAGGTGGTGGATGCCGGGACGGCAAGGCGGGTTTCCGGGACCTTCAAGCTGGATGACGGCACCGTGCTGACCATGGGCGGCAAGACCGGGACCGGTGACAACCGCATCGAAAGCTTCGGTGCCGGTGGCCGGCTGATCGGCTCGCGCTCGCTCAATCGCACCGCGACCTTCGTGTTCTACCTGGGCGATAACCATTTCGGCACGCTGACGGCGTTCGTGCCGGGGCGCGCCGCGGAGTCGTTCAAATTCACCTCGGCGCTGCCGGTGCAGGTGCTCAAGGGCATGGCACCGATGCTGCTGCCGTATCTCAAGCCGGGTGGCAATACCCAGTGTGCGGTGCCGCTGACGGCGGAGCCTGGGGCGAGTGTTACCCAGGCACATTAGATCTTCGTTGTTCTTGAGGGCCCTATCGCTGGCAAGCCAGCGATAGGGCCCTTTGCTTCAACACACCTTTCAGCACCTGGACTTGCAATAAGATATATCTTGAGTAATATCTTGAGACATATCGCAAGCAACCAGGAGCCCCTCCCATGCGCGATCACCACTCTTCCCACCGCGAGCCCGAAGGCTTCGAACGCCGTCGCGAGCGCGGCGACCGGGGCCCGCGGGTTTTCGCCCCGGGCGATCTGAAACTGCTGCTTTTGGCCATGCTGGCCGAGCAGCCCTGCCACGGCTACGACCTGATCCGCCAGATCGAAGCCCTGTTCGACGGCAACTACAGCCCGAGCCCCGGCGTCATCTACCCGACCCTGACCTTCCTTGAAGAGAGCGAGCTGATCATTGGCGAAGTCCATGGCAGCAAGAAGCGCTACCAGGCCACCGAGGCCGGGCGCGAATCACTGAAGGAACAGGCTGTGGCCCTGGATGGCGTGCGCACCCGCATCGAAGTGAGCAAGCGCTCGTTGCGCGGCCATGACCGGCCGCCGGAGATCCACGAAGCCGTACACAACCTGCGCCATGCCCTGCAGATGCACAGCGGGCGCTGGAACGCACAAGAAATAGAGCGGGTACGCCACCTGCTCAATGAAACCGCAAAAGCCATCGTTGCCGGACCTCTCACCTCCCCTTCCCAGGAGCCATCCGAATGACTTCGAGCGAAAACACCATCCACCGCGTCATGCACCCGATCAAGCACCGTCAACTGACGGTACTCAAGGTGGTCGACCTGACCCCGCGCATGCGCCGCATCACCCTTGGCGGCGAGCAATTGCAGGGCTTCGTCAGCCTGGGCAGCGACGACCACGTCAAGCTGCTGTTCGCCAACAACGCCGAAGAGCAGGCGGCCATGAATGCCCTCGACCTGCCGAAGGACGGCATCAAGCCGACCATGCGCGAATACACCCCGCGCCGTATCGACCTGGTCAACAACGAACTGGACCTGGACTTCGTTCTCCACGGCGATGGCCCGGCATCGACCTGGGCGGCCCAGGCCAAACCCGGCCACAGGCTGAATATCGCCGGCCCACGGGGCTCGCTGGTGGTACCGGACATCTTCGACAGCTACCTGCTGGTGGGCGACGAGACCGCGATTCCGGCCATTGGCCGGCGCCTCGAAGAGCTCGGCAGCGGGCGCAAGGTGCTGGTAGTGGTGGAAATCGAGGACGAGCATGAGCGCCAGCCGCTGCCGAGCAAGGCCGATGTCGAGGTGATCTGGGTCGAACGGCACAAGCAGTCGGTGCTGGACGTGCTGGCCGGCCTGCAATTGCCGGGCGGCGAGCTGTACGCCTGGGTTGCCCTGGAAAAGGCCCTGACCCGCAAGGCCAAGGCGCTGCTGCTTGAAGAGAAAGGCGTGGCCGACGATCGCCTCAAGGCCGCCGCCTACTGGCGCCTCGATCCGCACGACGAGGAGTGATAGCGTTCAGGCCTGGCCCCGGCGCTTTCCCTGCCAGCGGTCCAGGCCGACGACGCACAGGCCCAGGAGCATGAACGCCGCGAGCATCACCAGCGCATTGAGCAGCACCTGCTCGTAGCCGAGCGCGGCGACATCGATGAACGGATACGGGTAGAACCCGATCATCTGCCCGCGCAGCAGGACATAGCCGAAATACACCAGCGGATACCCCGACCAGGCCAGCACATGGCCAATGCGCAAGGCGCCCTTGTGCGTCCGCCGCCACCAATACAGCGCGAACAGCAGCGGCATCACGTCATGCAACAGGCCATCGGCAACCCATTGCCAGCCCCGGGGCTGCCAGAGATGGCGCAGCAGCAGGCTGTAGGCGATCGCCACGAACAGAATGCTCGCCAACACACCGGACACCACCGAAGACGCCAGCCAGAAACGCCGTGCCGAAGCGTCACGCCCGAAGGCATCAGCGGTCAGTACGGTGGCAACCAGGATGTTGCTGAGCACGGTGAAGAAACCGAAGAAATTCACCAGCCCGCCCAGCAGGCTGGCGTCGCCCTGCCAGCGGGCGATCAGGATCAGGTACAACTGCACCGTCAGCCCGAACCAGCCAAGCACCGCCGCGGCACCGGTCCAGCCCTTTGCACTCATGCGCCTACTGCTCGCGCTTGATGTCACGCAGCATCTTCAGATAGAGGCTTTCCACCTTTTCCCGTGCCCACGGCGTCTTGCGCAGGAAGGTCAGGCTCGACTTGATGCTCGGATCGCTCTTGAAGCAGCGAATATCGATGCGCTGCGCCAGCCCGGACCATTCGTAGCGGGCCACCAGGGCATTGAGGATCTGTTCCAGGGTCACGCCATGCAGCGGGTTCTTGTCAGTGGCGGTCATGCCAGTGCTCCAGCCAAACGAAGGTGCGCACCTTAGGCCCCTTTGTGCAGCGGGGCAATGCTCCAGACAGTCTAGTTCGCGGGGTGGTCCTCCAGGTGGATTGCAAATGGACATTATTGCAATGTTATAGTGTAACCATTCATAACCTGCCAAGGACCCTCCATGCGTTACCTGCCCCACCCGCTCTCTCCTCTCGCTGTCGCGCTCTGGCTAGCGTCATCGCCCAGCCAGGCCCTGGAACTGGAGCCCCAGGTGATCACTGCCAATCCGCTGGGCAACGCCCAACTGGCGACGCCGAGCAGCGTGCTCGAAGGCGACCGGCTGCTGCTGCAACAAAAAGGCAGCCTCGGCGAAACCCTCGATGGCGAGCCGGGCGTGTCCTCCACCTGGTTCGGACCGGGCGCCAGCCGCCCGATCATTCGTGGCCTGGATGGCGACCGGATTCGTATCCTGCGCAACGGCATCGGCGCGCTCGACGCATCGTCACTGTCTTACGACCATGCCGTGCCGCTGGATCCGGTGAACATCGACCGGGTGGAAATCGTTCGTGGTCCGGCCGCGCTGCTCTATGGCGGCAACGCCATCGGCGGCGTGGTCAACACCTTCGACAATCGCATTCCGACCGAGGCCATCGAAGGTATCCAGGGTGCCGGCGAACTGCGCTACGGCGGCGCCGATACCACACGCAGCGCGGCAGGCAGACTGGAGACCGGCAACGGGCAGTTCGCCCTGCACCTGGACGCCAACAGCCGGCAATTCAACGACCTGCGCATCCCCGGCTACGCCCGCAGTTCGAAGGTACGGGACGCCGACGAGCCCGGAAGCCGCCATCGCCTGGAAAACAGCGACGGTCGCCAGGACGGTGGCGCGGTCGGCGGTTCCTATACCTGGGAGCATGGCTACACTGGCGTGTCCTACAGCCGCTACGACGGCAACTACGGCTCGGTGGCCGAGCCCGGCGTGCGCCTGGCCATGGAGCAGGACCACTACGGCTTCGCTTCGGAAATCCGTGACCTGGAAGGCCCGTTCAGTTCGCTGAAGGTCGATCTCGGCTACACCGACTACAAGCACAGCGAACTCGAAGAAGGCGAAGTCCACACCACCTTCAAGAACAAGGGCTACGAGGCCCGGGTCGAAGCCCGTCACCAGCCACTGGGGCCGCTGGAAGGGGTGATCGGTGCGCAGGTCAACCGCAACGAATTCTCCGCCCTGGGCGAAGAAGCCTTCGTCCCGCAGACCGATACCGACAGCGTCGCCCTGTTCGTCCTGGAGCAGTGGCAAGCCAGCGAACGCCTGGCCGTGAGCCTGGGCGGACGCCTGGAGCACACCCGGGTCGATCCGGACGCCAAGGGCAACGAGCGCTTCGCCGCAGCCGACAGCGCCAGCAGCTTCACGGCTGCCAGCCTGTCCTCGGGCGCGGTCTATCGACTGACACCGATCTGGTCCCTGGCCGCCAGCCTCGGCTATACCGAACGCGCGCCGACCTTCTACGAGCTGTATGCCAACGGCGCCCACGTCGCCACCGGCGCCTACGAAGTGGGCGACCCCAACCTGTCGAAGGAAAAAGCCATCTCCGGCGATCTTGCCCTGCGTTTCGACAACGGTACGCACAAAGGCAGCGTCGGCGTGTTCTACAGCCACTTCCGCAACTACATCGGCCTGCTGGCCAGTGGCGAACTGCGCGAAGGCCACGACCATGGCGATGACGATCATGACCATGACCACGACGACGGTGATATCCCCGAGTACCTGTACAGCGGCGTGCGGGCGCGCTTCTACGGCATCGAGGCGCAGGACCGCTGGCAATTGCTGGAAAATCGTTACGGCAGCTTCGCCCTGGAACTGTCCGGCGACTACACCCGGGCCAGGAACCTCGACACTGGCGAAGACCTTCCGCGCATCGCGCCGCTGCGCCTGAACAGCGGGCTGGTGTGGAACCTGGATCGCTGGCAGGCACGGATCGATGCGCAGCACGCCGCATCACAGCATCGCAAGCCGGCCAACGAGACCAGCACCGATGGCTACACCACCTTGGGCGCCAGCGTCGGGTATCGCTTCAATGTGGGTGAAAGCGAATGGCTGGCGTTCGTCCGCGGTGAAAACCTGACTGACCAGACCGTGCGCTATGCCAGCTCGATCCTGCGGGACGTGGCGCCGGCTGCGGGGCGGAGTGTGGAGGTGGGGCTGCGGACGACCTTCTGATTCGTGGTGCCACCATCGCCGGCAACGCCGGCTCCCACAGGGCCCAGCATGCGCCGCGAAACCTGGACTGCCCCCGAAAAGTTGGACAGTTTTAGCTAGCAGCTTGAGCCCTGTAATCGACAGGGCTTAGGCCGTTTAACCTCAGCTTGATGCGGTCATGGTTGTAGTAGCGGATGTACTCGTCCAGACCGGTGGTCAGCTCTTCGATGCTCTCAAACCGCTTCAAATAGAAAAACTCAGACTTGAGCGTGCCGAAGAAGCTTTCCATAGCGGCGTTATCCAGGCAATTTCCTTTGCGCGACATGCTCTGCTTTACCCCACGCTGCTCAAGTTTTTCGCGGTATTGGCGCTGCTGATAATGCCATCCCTGATCAGAGTGGATGACCAGCTTCGGCTCCTTTCCCAAGCTACTCAGGGCTTTTTCCAGCATGTTCCCCACCAGCTCATAGCTTGGGCGGCGAGCGATCTCGTAGGCCACGATCTCACTGTTGTACAAGTCCATCACTGGTGAGAGATAGAGCTTTTGCTGAGCCACTTTAAACTCGGTTACGTCAGTTACCCACTTCTGATTGGGCCGCTGGGCAATGAAGTTTCGCTCCAGCAGATTCTCGGCAATCCTGCCTATTTCTCCTCGATAGGACCGATACTTTTTAGGCCGCACGACCGCCCGCAAACCTTGGTCGGCCATCAGCCGCTCCACAACCTTCTTGTTCACCAGGATGCCTTGATTCTTGATCGCAAGCGTCACACGCCGATACCCATAGAGCCCTTTTTCCTTGTGATAGACCTGACCCACCAGCTCTTTCAGATCGGCGTGTTTATCCGGCTTTTGAAGGCTTTTGAGCTGGTAGTAGAAGGTGCTGTTCGACAACTCGACCAGGGCCAACAACGCTGACAGCGGGAATCGGGTTCGGAGTCTGGAGACGATCAGCGTTTTTTCTCTTGCCTTCGTTCCTTCTCCTCTCTCAAAGCCTTCAGCTCCTTTAGGACAGCGTTCTCCATGCGCAGATACTCGAGTTCTGCCATGAGCTGATCTCGCGGCTTCAGCGCGTCGTCAGTGTCAGTGGGTTTGAGTGGCTTGATCTTCTTGGACACGTCGGCAGACTTTTTTCGTTGAGTGGCAGTAGAGGTGGCAAGGTTGCCACTGTAGTACTGGTGCTCCCAAATGCCTACCCGGGAGGACTGTCCCAAGCCGAAGTGAGCTGCCGTTTGACGCAGGGAAAGCCGATGCTCGCGCATGTACTGCACGACCCTGCGCTTGAAATCGATGTCGTAGCGCTGACCGTGAGGTATGGGACTGATAGTGGAACGGGCTTTATAGCTCGCCACCCAGCGCCTCAGCAGGCTGAAATCGATACCGAAATGCTGGGCTACCTTTCGGAAACCATCGGTGCCCTCCAGGTAGGCAGTGATGGCTGTGAGCTTGAACTGCTCGGTGTACTTACTCATAACTCCCCCAAGGGTTGGATTAGTCTCCAACTTCTTGGGGGCAGTCCAACCTGTGGGAGCCGGCGTTGCCGGCGATGAGGCCCGTAAGGTCACCACAGGATTATTACCAATCCCACAAAACACCCTGACAACCTCCAGCCTTTCCAACCCCATCAATCCTCTATATCCTCCCCGCCCCAAGCTGAAACGCTTAATCACTCCGAATTTACCGAAGAATCCTGGCGAACTCCCAGCGCCGGGATATCTGCCGTTTTTTTCAACAATCAAAAGATAGCGCTATCTCATGCCCTGCCCCCCTGCTTTCCGACTCCTCGCCGCACCGCTGTTGTGCGCCCTCGCCGCCTCTGTCCAGGCCACGCCGATGTTCAGCGCCGACTCCCCATGGATGCTCGGCGACTGGAACGGCACCCGCAGCGCGCTGGCCGAGCGCGGCTATGACTTCAGCCTGGACTACACCGGGGAAATGGGCAGCAACCTGCACGGCGGCTACGACCACGACCGCAGCGCGCGCTACAGCGATCAGTTCGCCTTCGGCAGCCATCTGGACCTGGACCGGATCCTCGGCTGGAACGCCACCGAGTTCCAGTTGACCATCACCGAGCGCCACGGCAACAACATCAGCAACGACCGCATCAACGATCCCCGCGTTGGTGGTTTCACTTCGGCCCAGGAAGTCTGGGGCCGTGGCCAGACCTGGCGGCTGACGCAGCTGTGGATCAGGCAGAAGTACTTCGACGGTGCCCTGGACGTGAAGGCCGGGCGCTTCGGCGAAGGCGAGGACTTCAACAGCTTCCCCTGCGACTTCCAGAACCTGGCGTTCTGCGGCTCCCAGGTCGGCAACTGGGTCGGCGACAGCTGGTACAACTGGCCCGTCAGCCAATGGGCCGCGCGGGTGCGCTACAACTTCAGCCCCGAGCTGTACGCCCAGGTGGGCGCCTTCGAGCAGAACCCGTCGAACCTAGAACGCAACAACGGCTTCAAACTCAGTGGCAGCGGCACCCAGGGCGCGATGTTCCCGGTTGAACTGGTCTGGAGCCCGGTAATCAGAAGCCTTAAGGGGGAATATCGGGCGGGGTACTACTACAGTAATGCCAACGCCAAGGATGTTTACCGCGACGCCAACGGCCAGCCTGCCGCGCTGAGCGGCCAAGCCTACCGCAGCCGCTCGAGCAAGCATGGTTTCTGGCTGGGCGCGCAGCAGCAGGTGACGTCGTTGGCCAGCGACCATTCCCGTGGCCTGAGCGTTTTCGCCAATGCCACGCTGCACGACAAGAAGACCAATGCCATCGACAACTACGTTCAGGCAGGTGTGGTGTACAAGGGGCCGTTCGACGCCAGGGCCCAGGACGATATCGGCTTCGCCCTGGCCCGCGTGCACGTCAACCCGGCCTACCGCAAGAACGCCGCGGCGCACAACCGCGTCGCCGGCGTCGATGATTTCGACGAACCGGCCTTCCTGCCGGTCCAGGACACCGAATACAGCGCCGAGCTGTACTACGGCATCCACCTGGCCAACTGGCTGACCCTGCGCCCGAACCTGCAATACATCCGCCATCCGGGCGGGGTACAGGCAGTGGACGATGCGCTGGTCGGCGGTTTGAAGATCCAGAGCCACTTTTAACCGGCCCGCGGGCCTGACGATTCAACATTGATGGAGAACCTTCCAATGAGCGCAGACGGAACCCGCTGGCTACCGAGACTGCTCGGTGTGCTGCTATTGCTGATGGGCATGGCCCTGGTGGCCGGCGGCATCAAGCTGATGCAACTGGGCGGCTCGCTGTATTACCTGATCGCCGGCATCGGCTTCGCCGTGTCCGGGATCATGCTGCTGGCCTTGCGCAAGCACGCCCTTGGCCTCTACGGGCTGGTACTGCTCGGCAGCACCGCCTGGGCCCTGTGGGAAGTGGGCCTGGACTGGTGGCAACTGGTGCCGCGCCTGTCCCTGTGGTTCGCCCTTGGCGTGGTCTTGCTGCTGCCCTGGGCGCGGCGGCCACTGCGGGGCCTGGCCGGCCAGCCGGCGCGGGTCAACCTGGCGGTGCTGGGCATAGCCGTGGTCGCTTCCGGCGCCACCGCGATTGCCAGCCAGTTCACCCATCCGGGCGAAATCAAGGGCGAGCTGGGGCGTGACACCACCACCCTGTTCAGTACCGCACCGGACATGCCCGACGGCGATTGGCAGGCCTATGGCCGCACCGAATATGGCGATCGCTACTCGCCGCTGCGGCAGATCACCCCGAGCAACATCTATCAACTGGAAGAAGCCTGGCGCATCCGCACCGGCGATCTGCCCAGTGCGGACGACCCGGTCGAGCTGACCAACCAGAACACTCCGCTCAAGGTCAACGGCATGCTCTACGCCTGCACGGCGCACAGCAAGGTGCTGGCCCTGGACCCGGACACCGGCGCGGAAATCTGGCGCTTCGACCCACAGATCAAGAGCCCGTCCGGCAGCTTCAAGGGCTTTGCCCACATGACCTGCCGCGGCGTGTCCTATTACGACGAGAACAACTACGTCAACGCCGACGGCAGCCCGGCACCGAAGATCAGCGAAGCCGGCCAGGCCGTGGCCCGCGCCTGCCCGCGGCGTCTCTACCTGCCGACCGCCGACGCCCGGCTGATCGTGCTCAACGCCGATAACGGCAAGGTCTGCGAAGGCTTCGCCAACAACGGCACCATCGACCTGACCCAGGGCATCGGCCCGTTCACCGCCGGTGGCTACTATTCCACCTCGCCGGCAGCCATCACCCGCAGCCTGGTGATCATCGGCGGCCACGTCACCGATAACGAATCGACCAACGAACCGTCCGGCGTGATCCGCGCCTATGACGTGCACGACGGCCGTCTGGTGTGGAACTGGGACAGCAACAACCCGGACGACACCAAGCCGCTGGCCCCGGGCAAGACCTACAGCCGCAACTCGGCGAACATGTGGTCGCTGGCCAGCGTCGATGAAAACCTCGGCATGGTCTACCTGCCACTTGGCAACCAGACCCCGGACCAATGGGGCGCGGACCGCACGCCGGGCGCCGAGAAATTCAGCGCCGGCATCGTTGCCCTCGACCTGGCGACCGGCAAGGTGCGCTGGAACTACCAGTTCACTCACCATGACCTGTGGGACATGGACGTCGGCAGCCAACCGACCCTGCTCGACCTGAAGACTGCCGATGGCGTCAAGCCAGCGCTGATCGCCCCGACCAAGCAGGGCAGCCTGTACGTCCTCGACCGTCGCGACGGCACGGCCATCGTGCCGATCCGCGAGATCCCGGTGCCGCAGGGCGCGGTACCGGGCGACCACACTGCGCCGACCCAGGCCCGCTCCGACCTCAACCTGCTCGGCCCGGACCTGACCGAACAGGCCATGTGGGGCGCCAGCCCGTTCGACCAGATGCTCTGCCGCATCCAGTTCCGCGAGCTGCGCTACGAAGGCCAGTACACCCCGCCGTCGGTGCAGGGTTCGCTGGTGTATCCGGGTAACGTCGGGGTGTTCAACTGGGGCAGCGTGTCGGTGGACCCGGTGCGTCAACTGCTGTTCACTAGCCCGAACTACATGGCCTTCGTCTCGAAAATGGTGCCGCGTGCCGAGGTGGCCGAGGGCAGCAAGCGCGAAAGCGAGACCAGTGGCGTGCAGCCCAACACCGGCGCGCCTTATGCGGTAACCATGCACCCGTTCATGTCGCCACTGGGCGTGCCATGCCAGGCACCGGCCTGGGGCTATGTGGCGGGGATCGACCTGCTGAGCAACAAGGTGGTGTGGAAGCACAAGAACGGCACCAGCCGCGACAGCTCGCCGATTCCGATCGGCCTGCCGATCGGTGTGCCGAGCATGGGTGGCTCGATCGTCACCGCCAGTGGCCTGGGCTTCCTCAGCGGCACCCTGGACCAGTACCTGCGCGCCTATGACGTCAATACCGGCAAGGAACTGTGGAAATCGCGCCTGCCGGCGGGTGGGCAGGCGACGCCGATGACCTATACCGGCAAGGACGGCAAGCAGTATGTGCTGGTGACGGCAGGCGGGCATGGGTCGCTGGGGACCAGGATGGGCGACTACATCATCGCTTACAAACTGCCTAACTAAGCGTCGCTGCTACTGGCCTCATCGCGGGTGAACCCGCTCCCACAGGGTATGCGTACCTTGTGGGAGCGGGTTCACCCGCGATAGGGCCCTCAAACCCACTGCAAATCTACATGGCAAACGTCCGGGTCCACTCCCGCGCCGTCCTGTCGAACTGCGCCCGCACCTGCTGATATTCCGCCGCCGCTTCCAGGTTCAACGCCCCACGCGGTTCCGGATCCACCAGCAGCGCCGTCACGCTGTTCAGCACCTTGGACAACGTCAGCGCCGGGCTCCAGTTTTCGTCGAGAATCTCCAGCCCGATCTCGCCGTCCTCATCGATATTCGGATGCCAGATCCGCGTCTTGAACACCAGCTTCAGCGGCTTTGCCGGATACTCCCGGGGAAACTGCACATCCAGGAAGAACACTCCGCCCTCATAGGGCGTATCCCTCGGCCCCATCACCGTGGCCTGCCAGTGATAGAAATCATCGCCCACCGGCCCGGCCGAACAATTGGCCGGCGGATCCTTGCTGATGTCCTGCAGTTCCCGGTTGATGCGCTTCAGTGCAACGTCCATTGGCGACTCCTTTGACCCGATCAGGCGACAGGCAGCAACAGTAGCACTTCGCAATCAGTTTCCCCTACATGCACTAAGCTGCATTTTCACCGGGCCTTCCCGACAAAAGCCGTCCGGTATTGAAACCACCCTCGGACCGCCCCATCTAAGCACCATAGTCATTCACGCAGGTGCCCCATGAGCGACCAGCAGGATCTCCCGGAACATCCCGACGAATACGCCGAAGTCGAACATCTCGATACCACCGACCCCACCGGCCGGACCCTTGCCCTGCCCGGCCAGCAGCTGCCGGACAAGGTCTACGTGATCCCGATCCACAACCGCCCGTTCTTCCCCGCGCAGGTGCTGCCGGTGATCGTCAACGAAGAGCCCTGGGCGGAAACCCTCGACCTGGTAGCCAAGACCCCGCACCACAGCCTGGCCCTGTTCTTCATGGACGAGCCGCTGCAGGACCATCGTCATTTCGACACCTCGGCCCTGCCGCTGTACGGCACCCTGGTCAAGGTGCACCACGCCAGCCGCGAGAACGGCAAGCTGCAGTTCGTCGCCCAGGGCCTGACCCGGGTGCGTATCCGCACCTGGCTCAAGCATCATCGCCCGCCCTACCTGGTGGAAGTCGAATACCCGCACCAGAGCCCCGAGCCCACCGACGAGGTGAAGGCCTACGGCATGGCCCTGATCAATGCGATCAAGGAGCTGCTGCCGCTCAACCCGCTGTACAGCGAAGAACTGAAGAACTACCTCAATCGCTTCAGCCCCAACGACCCGTCGCCGCTGAGCGACTTCGCCGCCGCCCTGACCTCGGCCACCGGCCAGCAGCTTCAGGAAGTGCTGGACTGCGTGCCGATCCTCAAGCGCATGGAGAAAGTCCTGCCGATGCTGCGCAAGGAAGTCGAGGTCGCGCGACTGCAGAACGAGATCTCCGCCGAGGTGAACCGGCAGATCGGCGAGCACCAGCGCGAGTTCTTCCTCAAGGAACAGCTCAAGGTCATCCAGCAGGAGCTGGGCCTGACCAAGGACGACCGCAGCGCCGACCTCGAACAGTTCAAGCAACGCCTCGACGGCAAGACCCTGCCCGCCGCTGCGCAGAAGCGTATCGATGAAGAGATGGGCAAGCTGGCGATCCTCGAGACCGGTTCGCCGGAGTACGCGGTGACCCGCAACTACCTGGAATGGGCAACCGCCCTGCCCTGGGGCGTGTATGGCGAAGACAAGCTGAGCCTCAAGCATGCGCGCAAGGTCCTCGACCAGCATCATTCCGGGCTGGAGGACGTCAAGGACCGTATCCTCGAATTCCTCGCGGTCGGCGCCTACAAGGGCGAGATCAGCGGTTCCATCGTGCTGCTGGTAGGCCCGCCAGGCGTGGGCAAGACCAGCATCGGCAAGTCCATCGCCGAATCCCTGGGCCGGCCGTTCTATCGCTTCAGCGTTGGTGGCATGCGCGACGAGGCCGAGATCAAGGGGCATCGCCGCACCTATATCGGCGCCCAGCCGGGCAAGCTGGTGCAGGCGCTCAAGGATGTCGAGGTGATGAACCCGGTGATCATGCTCGACGAGATCGACAAGATGGGCCAGAGCTACCAGGGCGATCCGGCCTCGGCACTGCTGGAAACCCTCGATCCGGAGCAGAACGTCGACTTCCTCGATCACTACCTGGACCTGCGCCTGGACCTGTCCAAGGTGCTGTTCGTGTGCACTGCCAACACCCTGGATTCCATCCCCGGCCCGCTGCTCGACCGCATGGAAGTGATCCGCCTGTCCGGCTACATCACCGAGGAAAAACTGGCGATCGCCAAGCGCCATCTCTGGCCCAAGCAGTTGCAGAAGGCCGGGGTCGCCAAGGCCAGCCTGAGCATCAGCGATGCCGCGCTGCGTGCGGTCATCGAAGGCTATGCCCGCGAGGCGGGTGTGCGTCAACTGGAGAAGCAACTGGGCAAGCTGGTACGCAAGGCGGTGGTACGGCTGCTCGATGAGCCGGACGCGGTGATCAAGATCGGTCCGAAGGACCTCGAGGCGGCGCTGGGCATGCCGGTGTTCCGCAGCGAGCAGGTACTGGCCGGCAAGGGCGTGATCACCGGGCTGGCCTGGACCAGCATGGGCGGCGCCACCCTGCCGATCGAAGCGACACGCATCCATACGCTCAACCGAGGCTTCAAGCTGACCGGGCAACTGGGTGACGTGATGAAGGAATCGGCGGAAATTGCCTACAGCTATGTCAGTTCGCACCTGAAACAGTTTGGCGGCGATCCGACCTTCTTCAACGAAGCCTTCGTTCACCTGCACGTGCCGGAAGGCGCAACGCCGAAGGATGGCCCAAGTGCTGGCATCACCATGGCCAGCGCCCTGCTGTCGCTGGCGCGTGACCAGGCGCCGAAGAAAGGCGTGGCGATGACGGGGGAGATGACCCTGACGGGAGCGGTCCTGCCGATTGGTGGGGTACGCGAGAAGGTGATCGCGGCGCGCCGGCAGAAGATCTTCGAGTTGATCCTGCCGGAGGCGAACCGGGGTGATTTCCTGGAGTTGCCGGAGTACCTGAAACAAGGGCTGACGGTGCATTTCGCCAAGCGCTTCGGGGATGTGGCCAAGGTTCTGTTCAACTGAGTTTTTGAGGCCTCATCGCTGCGGTGCGGCGGTCCGACAAGCCAGCTCCCACAGGGTCCGCGTGCTCCGCTGGACCTGTGGAAGCTGGCTTGCCAGCGATAAGGCCCTCAAAATCAACAGGTAGAACCCGACAACCCATCCGGTTTAAGCTCCGAGACCGATACCCAAAGCCCACCCGCGTTCCGGAGTGCTGCATGACGATCCGCCGTACCGCCCTGCTGTCGGGCCTCGCTCTTCTCGCCGCCTGCTCCCACGACACTACCCGCACCGAGCCTGTGGTGGTGGAAAAGCAGAGCCAATGCCCGATCGACCTGGATATCGGCCAGGCGCTGACCCTTACCCTGCCGAGCAATCCCAGCACCGGTTACCGTTGGCAGGTTCAGGATGCCGCTGGCAGCGTCCTCGGCGCCCTGGGCCCCGAGGTCTATCGCAGCAACGACAACGACGGCATGGTCGGCAGCGATGGCCAGTCCACCTGGCGCTTCCGGGCCAAGGCCGCCGGGCAGGGCCGTCTGCTCCTGGTCTACCAGCAACCCTGGGCTCCGCAAGAAAGGCCTGCACAACGCCTGGACTGTGTCGTCAGGGTGCGCTAGAGCTCCTCGTAGCGACGCCGCACGGCCAGCAACCAGGCCTCCATCGCGCACAAGGCGTCAGCCATGGCCTCCAGCCCGGTCTGCGCGCCCACCGCCTCGACCCGTTCTGTCCAGCCGCGAGCCAGCGTCGCTGCGTGTTCCAGCCACTGGTCCCGTACCCCGCCGAGGGCGGCTATGCCGGGCAACTCCGCCAACTCGCGCTCCAGTGCTGCACGCCGTGCCTTCCAGTCACAGACTTCATCGAGCAATACACCGCGTTCGATGACCTTCCTCGTGCGCAACTTGATCACCTCGCTCAGCTTGCGCCCTTCCAGCAGCCCGGCGACCTTGTCCACGAAGATCCGTGCAGCCGCCATCAGGCTGTCCGGGTCGACACCCTTGAGCAGCATTTTCTGTAGCAGGGCAATTTCCGCTTCGCTCGGGATCATGCCCTTGAAGACCCTCTGCAGATCAGGCACCTCGAACGCGTCGATCACTTCGCTCATGGCATCGATCTGGGCATCGAAGCCCTCGATGCGCGCTTCCTGGTTGGCGATGTTCGCGCTCAAGGCATCCCGTTGCCCGGCCAGCGAATCGGCGCGCTCCTGCACCGCAGGAAGCCGCGCCTTGCCCAGGCGCGCCAGGGCATCGACGATTTCCTGGCCCTTGGCTTCCAGACGCTGCCTGTCGCGCAGGGCGTCCTGCTCCAGCACCTGCCCCTGGCCAGGGCTCTGGGCAAGAACGAATGCCAGGTCGGCCCATTTGTGATTGCCCACCAGCACCAGGGCGCTGAGCACGCGCTCGGAAAGCAGGCGATCAGTGTCCAGCAGGCGCTCGGACAGGCTGGCCAACTGCTCGCGCAACGCCGGCAGCAGGGCGCCGGTGGTGCTGTAAAACTGCTTGAGGAAATCTTCCTTCAGATCGTTCATCCGGCTGATGTCCGGCAACGCCTGCGGGTTGGGCTGGTTCATTTGAAGGTTCCTTCCTGAGTGATTTCGTCCACGGTTTCATTGAAGATCTTCGACAGTTGCGAAGAGATTTCACGGATGCTGTGCCAAGGACGCAGGACCCGTTCGAAGCGCAGCATGAAGGTCGCCAGCTCGATATCGTTGTCGATGAGCGCCAACTCCTCGCCGGACTGCTCGACATAGACGCCCAGCATGCTCCAGACATCCTCGAGGTTCTTCGCGGCGGTCTGCACTTCGGTCAGGCGGAACTTCAGGTCGGCGATCTGCAGGGTGGTGGTTTCGAACACCGCGACCATGGGGCTTATCGCCTGGATCTGCTGCACCAGTGCCTCGCGCTTGCGGCGCAGGAGGTTGTTGGCCGCGCGCACGGCCTCGGCCTGGGCACCGTAGATGCCGCCGGTTATCGCTACGCCAATGGGCCCGAACAGCAGCCCGGTGAAGGCCAGCCCAACCAGTTTCTGGTAGGAGACATCCATGTCCTCGATTTGCTTGTCGAGCGGGGCGATCTGCTGGCGCAGGTCATCGATGAGTTTTTCCGGGCTTATATCCTTGATCTGGCGGTTCAGTGCATCGGTTTCCGGACGCAGCTGATGGACTACCACATCGGCGAACCACTGGGCACGCGTCTTGATCGCCGTGATGCTCCCGCGTACATCGCTGATGTCCTTGGCGATGAACTCCAAGTGGCTGCGAATGCTGGCTACCTGCTTGCGATCTTCTTCCCCGAGCGGGCTGAAGCCCGTACGGGCAAGCGAGACTTCGTCGACCACGTCACGCAGGCGGGCCCTGAGCGTGCGAAAAGCCTCGGTCTGCTGGAGCGTCGTGATCAACGCGCCGCCATCGGTGATGAAGGACTGGGCGAATATCTCAAGGCGGGTGCCGAGGCTCTTGGTTTCCCGCTCCAGTACATCCCAGGCCCCGACATGGATACGCAGGTTGGTAAAGAGCCGGTGAACCTGGGCGGCATCGATACCGAGCAGCGACAGGTCGTGGGCACCGTTGATCTCTTCGATGCTCTTGGGCAGGCGCAGTACGTAGTGAACGTAGCGCTTGATGCTTCTCAGGTTGTCGTCCGTGAAGATCAGCGCCGGCTGCATGCGGTTGTTGTCGGCGCGCCTGGAAATGACGTCGAAATACTGCTGGGGCACGAATTCGGCACGCTGCTGGGTATCCAGCGCCTGCAACGAATCATTTTCTTTGGTGTTCATGGTCTTGTCCTTGGCAAAAATAGCTGCCCTTTGGCCGCAAGGCAGGAGATCACCCTAGGCGCCGCAAGACCGGCGCGGAATCGCCGGACTTCGCCACACAAGGCGGGAAAGCTCCGGCAAACCGCGACGAAGCCGGGCATCCGTCCGGCAACGCATAGGCACGGCTTCCCCACTTGGCTAGAATGTCGCCCCGTTTTCGACCATCCCGTGTACAGACCGTGAGCCAAGAACCCGACCGTCTATTCGCCGCCGCGCTGGATCAGGTGCCCGACTTCACCTTCAACGAAGATGTGGTGCGGGTGTTCCCTGACATGATCAAGCGCTCGGTGCCCGGCTACCCGACCATCGTCGAGAACATCGGCGTGCTCGCCGCGCAGTTCGCCCGGCCGGATACCCTGCTCTACGACCTCGGCAGTTCCCTCGGCGCGGTGACCCAGGCCCTGCGCCGGCATGTACGCAGCGACGGCTGTCGGGTGCTGGCGGTGGACAATTCCGCAGCCATGGTCGAACGCTGCGCCGAGTACCTGAAGGCCCAGGACGCCATGTACCAGGAACTGCTCCCCGTGCAGGTGCTCGAAGCCGATATCACCGCGCTGGAACTGCAACCGGCCTCGGTGGTGGCGATGAACTTCACCCTGCAGTTCATCGAGCCTGCAGCGCGCCTGGCCTTGCTCGGCAAGATCCGCCAGGCCCTGGTGCCGGGTGGCGCCCTGATCCTTTCGGAAAAACTGCGCTTCGAAGACGCCGGCGAACATGCCTTGCTCACCGACCTGCATATCGCCTTCAAGCGCGCCAACGGCTACAGCGAACTGGAAATCGCCCAGAAACGCAGTGCCATCGAAAACGTGATGAAACCCGACAGCCTCGAAGAACACCGCGCGCGCCTTGAGGCCGCCGGTTTCTCCAAGGTCGTGCCGTGGTTCCAGTGCCTGAACTTCGCCTCCCTGATTGCCCTGCCATGATCGATCTTTCTCCCCTGGTCCGCCGCCTGGCGGGTACGCCCCTGGCGCACTGGTCGCAAGGCCTGCAAGCGCAACTCGATGCCAAGCTGGAAAAAGGCCATGGCGACCTGGAACGCTGGCAAAGCGCGCTGGACCGGCTGCCAACGCTGATGCCGAGCGAGGTCGATCTGGTCAACGGCCTGCGCCTGGACTTCGCCTGCGGCGAGGCCACCCGCGAGCAGGCTCGCGCCGCCTTGATGGGCCTTTCGCCATGGCGCAAGGGACCGTTCGACCTGTTCGGCGTGCATGTGGATACCGAATGGCGTTCGGACTGGAAGTGGGCGCGGGTCGCCCCGCACCTGGACCTGCGTGGCAAGCGGGTGCTGGATGTCGGCTGCGGCAACGGCTACTACCAGTGGCGCATGCTCGGCGCCGGTGCCGACAGCGTGATCGGCGTCGACCCCAACTGGCTGTTCTTCTGCCAGTTCCAGGCGGTGCAGCGCTACCTGCCGGACCTGCCGGCCTGGCACCTGCCCTTCGCCCTGGAAGACCTGCCCGCGGCGCTGGAAGGCTTCGACACGGTGTTTTCGATGGGCGTGTTCTATCACCGGCGCTCGCCGATCGAGCATCTGCTGGCGCTGAAGGATTGCCTGGTCAAGGGCGGCGAGCTGGTCCTGGAAACCCTGGTGATCGAAGGTGACGAGCACCAGGTGCTGGTGCCCGAGGACCGTTACGCGCAGATGCGCAACGTCTGGTTCCTGCCGTCGGTGCCGGCGCTGGAACGCTGGTTGCGACGGGCCGGCTTCAGCGATGTGCGCTGTGTGGATGTGAGCACCACCAGCGTGCAAGAGCAGCGCAGTACCGAGTGGATGAAGTATCAATCGCTGAGTGACTTCCTTGATCCGCAGGATCACGGCCGGACCATCGAAGGGCTGCCAGCGCCTCGGCGGGCGGTGCTCGTAACTCGCAAATAGGTTGCTCTTGAGGGCCAATCGCCGGCAACGCCGGCTCCCACAGGTCATGTGGTGCACACAAAACCCTGTGGGAGCCGGCGTTGCCGGCGATGAGGCCCGAGAGAACACCTAACCCGCAAATGGCTGCAAGATTACAAATCCGTAACCTTCCCCACCTCTGCAACACCCTGTCATACCATACCTCTCCCCTCGCTTGACCCTGAAGCTACTTCAGGCCCGAGACTCGCCGCCTTTCCCATGCCAGAGCCTGCCATGCGCCTATTGATCATCGAGGACGAAGTCCGCACTGCCGATTACCTGCAACAAGGCCTGAGCGAAAACGGCTACGTGGTGGACTGCGCGCGGACCGGCACCGACGGCCTGCACCTGGCCCGGCAACAGCCATACGACCTGGTGATCCTTGACGTCAACCTGCCGGAGCTGGACGGCTGGACCGTGCTGCAACGCCTGCGCGCGCAGTCGGCGACGCGGATCATGATGCTCACGGCCCACGGCCGCCTGGCCGACCGGGTAAAGGGCCTCGACCTGGGCGCCGACGACTATCTGCTCAAGCCCTTCGAATTCCCCGAGCTGCTGGCCCGGGTACGCAGCCTGCTGCGCCGCAGCGAACAGCCATTGCAACCGGCCACCCTGAAAGTCGCCGACCTGGAACTCGATCCCGGCCGTCATCGTGCCTGGCGCGGCGGCCAGCGCATCGACCTGACCGCCAAGGAGTTTTCCCTCCTGCATCTGCTGATGCGCCAGAGCGGCGAGGTGCTGTCGCGGACCCAGATCATCTCGCTGGTCTGGGACATGAATTTCGACTGCGACACCAACGTGGTAGAGGTTTCGATCCGCCGCCTGAGGGCGAAGATCGACGATCCGTTCGAAGGCAAGCTGATCCACACCCTGCGTGGTGTCGGCTACGTGCTGGAAGCTCGCGAATGAAGCCGGCGCGCCTGTCGTTGCGCCTGGGCCTGAGCGTGATCCTGATGGGCGCGGCGCTGGTCCTGCTGCTGGCGGCCCTGGCGGTCTTCGCCCTGGACCGTGAACTGGACCAACGCGCCCGCGACCATCTGCAACGCAAGATGGAGCAGATCGAGCACAGCCTGAACGCCGATCTCAAGATCACCGATCTGGGTGCCGGCGCTCATCCGCTGCTTGACGTGGTCATGGGGCACGACAATCTCAGCCTCAGCGTGGTCGAGCAGAGCGCCCGGCATCCGGCGCGCCTGAGCCTTGGCCCGGCCCTTGAAGCGCCCGCCGAACCCTTCGTGGCCGGCCCGCGCCTGGGTTTCAGGGAATGGGTCGACAGTGCGGACAACCCGCTGCTTACCGCCGGACGCGATATGCGTTTGCGCGACGGCACGGCGGTGCAGGTACTGTTGACGGTCAATCGCAGCGAAGACCTCGGCCTGCTCCATGCCTACCTGCGCTCCACCCTGCTCGCCTTGCCCTTGCTGCTGTTGCTGATCGGGGTCTGCGCCTGGCGCCTGGTGCAGGGCGGGCTCGCGCCGCTGCGGCGTTTCCGGCGAGTCGCCGAACAGGTCTCGGCCCAGGAGCTGAACCATCGCCTCCCGCAAGACAGTCTGCCGCTGGAATTGCAGACCCTGGCGCAGAGCATCAACGTCATGCTCGACCGGCTGGAGAACGGCGTGGGTCAACTTGCGCAATTCTCCGACGATCTCGCCCATGAACTGCGTACGCCGATCAGCAACCTGCTGGGCAAGGCCCAGGTGACGCTTAGCCGCGAGCGCCCGCCAGAGGACTACAAGCTGGCGCTGGAAGACAGCATCGAGGAACTGACCCGGCTGACCCGGATCATCACCGACATGCTGTTTCTCGCCCAGGTGGAGCAGCCCTCCACCAGGGTGCCGTTGAACCCCGTGGCGCTGGGGGAGGAAGTCCGGCGGGTGGTGGAGTTGTTCGAGCTGAGTGCGGAAAGCAAAGGGATAGAACTGAAAGTACGCGGCTGGGGTACGGTGCGTGGGGATCGGCTGATGATCCAGCGGGCGTTGTCGAACCTGCTGAGCAATGCCATCCGGCATGGCGCCGAGGGACAAGCGGTGCGGATCGGGATAGAGCCGCAGGAAGCCGGGCTGAGCTGCTGGGTCGAGAATCACGGACCGGGCATTGCGGCGGAGCACGTACCGCATCTGTTCGAGCGGTTTTACCGGGCAGGCTGCGGTCGTTCGCGGCTGGACGGAGGGACCGGGCTGGGGCTGGCGATCGTCAGGTCGATCATGCAGGTGCATGGGGGACGGGTCGAGGTGGCGAGTGCGGTGGATGGGCCGACACGGTTCAGCCTGGTGTTTCCCGACTGAATGTCAGGGCCTCATCGCGGGTGAACCCGCTCCCACAGAGTACACGTAACCTGTGGGAGCGGGTTCACCCGCGATGAGGCCCGAAAGATCAACCGCGGCTGGCGGCCAGGATCAAAGCCTTCATTTCCGCCACGGCGCCCTTGAAGCCAACAAAGAGGGCATGGGCCACCAGCGCATGGCCGATGTTCAGCTCGTTGATACCCTTGATCGCCGCCACCGCCTCGACATTGTGGTAATGCAGGCCATGCCCGGCATTGACGATCAGGCCCTGGCCCAGGCCAAAGGCCACGCCATCGGCAATACGCTTCAGTTCGTCAGCCTCTTGCGCCGGAGTATGGGCATCGGCATAACGCCCGGTATGCAGCTCGATGGCAGGGGCTCCGACGCGACGGGAAGCCTCGATCTGCCGCTCGTCGGCATCGATGAACAGGGACACTTCAGAGCCCAGCTTCGACAGGCGCTCCACCGCCGCCTTGATCCGCGCTTCCTGGCCGGCGACATCCAGCCCGCCCTCGGTGGTCAGTTCCTGGCGGGTCTCGGGTACCAGGCAGATATGCGCCGGACGAATGCGCTCGGCGAAGGCCATCATTTCCTCGGTGACACCCATCTCGAAGTTCATCCGGGTCTGCAGCACATCCTTGAGCACCAGTACGTCACGGTCCTGGATGTGCCGGCGATCCTCGCGCAAGTGCACGGTAATCCCGTCGGCACCGGCCTCCTCGGCGTCCAGCGCAGCCTTGACCGGGTCCGGGTAGCGGGTACCACGGGCCTGGCGCAGGGTCGCCACATGGTCGATGTTGACACCGAGGAGGATGCGGTTGCTGTGGGTCACGAAGAAACTCTCCTGAAGATTGAGCCCGACAGCATACGTCGTGCTCAGCGCTTGCGAAACAGTTCGCGGCTGACCAGCGGACGACCGCCCAGGTGGACCGCCAGCGCCTGGCGCATCAGGCGCTTGGCCGCGGCCAGGACACCGGGGGCTTCCCAGTCGGCCTGCGCCATGGCCGCCAGGTCACGGCCGCTGAACAGGCCGGGCTGGAGCAGCCAGACCCGCTCCAGCCCGGCATCGGTCTGCAGGCGGTACCAGCCGTCGGGCTCGAGGGCATCACCGTTGATGTCCTGGTCCAGGGCGAAGGCATAGCCGAGTTCGTCCAGCAGGCGCCATTCGAAACTGCGCAGCAAGGGCTCCAGCGCGCGCCCCTCGGCCAGTGCCTGCAAGGTCGCGGCGTAGTGGACGAATAGCGCTGGATGGGGATCCTCGGCCGGCAGCAGGCGAATCAGCAGCTCATTCAGATATAGCCCGCTGAACAGCGCATCACCGTGCAGCCAGGCAGCGACGCCGACGCTGTCGAGACGACCGACATTCTTCAGTTCGCCGCGCCCGCGCAGTTCAAGCTCCAGCGGCACGAACGGCCGTGCCAGGCTGCCGCCCTTGCCCCGGGCGCGGCGCATGACCGCACGGAAACGCCCCTGCGGCGTAAGGAAATCCACCAGGGCACTGGTTTCGCGGTAGGCACGGCTATGCAGAACGTAGGCCGGCAGGGCCTCTGGCTGTTCCATGATGGCGTTCGCAGGAGAGTCGGCCCGACACCGGACGGTATCGGGCCAGGCGGATTACAGGTCGCCGTAGCCCAGGGAGCGCAGGGCGCGCTCGTCGTCGGACCAGCCACCCTTGACCTTGACCCAGAGGTTGAGCATGACCTTGGCGTCGAACAGCACTTCCATATCCTTGCGCGCCTCGGAGCCGATGCGCTTGATGCGCTCGCCCTTGTCGCCAATGATGATTTTCTTCTGCCCGTCACGCTCGACCAGGATCAGCGCGTGGATGTGCAGGACATGCCCCTGCTGCTTGAATTCCTCGATTTCCACGGTGATCTGGTACGGCAGCTCGGCACCGAGCTGGCGCATGATCTTCTCGCGCACCAGCTCGGCGGCAAGGAAACGGCTGCTGCGGTCGGTGATCTGGTCTTCCGGGAAGAAGTGCTCGTTCTCCGGCAAGTGCTTGGCGATCAACGCCTCCAGGGCCTCCAGGTTGTGCCCCTGCTGGGCGGAGATCGGCACGATCTCGGCATTCGGCAGTTGCTCCTGCAGCCATTGCAGGTGCGGGATCAGGTCGGCTTTCTCTTCGATGCGGTCGGTCTTGTTGATCGCCAGGATCACCGGGCCCTGCACGTACTGCACGCGTTCGAGAACAAGCTGGTCCTCGTCGGTCCAGCGGGTGCGGTCGACGACGAAGATCACCACGTCGACGTCCTTCAACGCCGCCGAGGCCGTCTTGTTCATGTAGCGGTTGAGCGCTTTTTCATTGCTCTTGTGCATGCCGGGGGTATCGACGTAGATCGCCTGGACATCACCCTCGGTCTTGATCCCCAGCATGTTGTGTCGGGTGGTCTGCGGCTTGCGCGAGGTGATCGCCAGCTTCTGCCCGAGGATGTGATTGAGTAGCGTCGACTTGCCCACGTTGGGACGGCCGACGATGGCGACGTAGCCGCAACGGGTGGTGTTCTGTTCAGTCATTGCCATTCTCCACGCCCAGGGCGATCAATGCCGAAGCGGCAGCGACCTGCTCGGCGATACGCCGGCTGACACCCTGCCCCCGGCTTTTTTCGGTCAACAGGGTCACTTCGCACTCGACGAAGAAGGTCCGGCAATGCGGCTCGCCCTGGATATCCACCACTTCATAGCGGGGCAGTTCGCAGGCCCGGGACTGCAGGAATTCCTGCAGGCGGGTTTTCGGGTCCTTGTTGGTGTCCACCAGGGTCAGGCTTTCGAATTCACCGGCCAGCCACGACAGCACGCGCTCGCGGGCGGTCTGCATGTCGGCGTCGAGGTAGATCGCGCCAATCAGGGCTTCGAGGGCATCGGCAAGGATCGACTCGCGACGGAAACCACCGCTTTTCAGCTCGCCCGAGCCCAGGCGCAGGTAATCACCCAGCTCGAAACCGCGGGCCAGCAGGGCCAGGGTCTCGCCCTTGACCAGGCGGGCGCGCAGGCGCGACAACTGGCCTTCGCGGGCCTGGGGGAAGCGTTCGAAGAGGGCTTCGCCGGCAACGAAGTTGAGGATGGCGTCACCGAGGAACTCCAGGCGCTCGTTGTTGCGGCCGGCGTAGCTGCGGTGGGTCAGGGCCAGCAGCATCAGCTCCTGGTTCTTGAAGCTGTAGCCGAGCTTGCGCTCCAGGCGACTCAGGGAAGGGCTCACAGTGACCCCACGCGAAGTTCGTGGCGGTTCAGCGGCGACGACGGGGCGCCGATGCCGCTCGGTTCAGTCCGGCCAGCGGCCGTCGAGATCAAAGCCTTGTTCAAATGCGGATCCTGAAAAACGTTTTGGATTCATTGCTGCTCGCCCGGATGGCTGGGAACCGCGTCCGGTCCCTCGTTACAGCCTATGCCAGAAAAGCATTCGGCGCCGTCCTGGGACAGCGCCGTGAAGGTGCTACTTGATCAGCCCGACCCGGGACAGGCTCGGGAAGTGGCTGAGTTTCGGCTCTGGCCAGCTCATCCAGACGGCAAAGGCCTTGCCGACGATGTTCTGGTCCGGAACCATTCCCAGCAGCTCCTTGGGAATCGACGGGTCGTCCCAGTAGCGGCTGTCGTTGGAGTTGTCGCGGTTGTCGCCCATCATGAAGTAGTGGCCGGCAGGTACCGTCCACTGCTGGTCCGGCGGCATGCGGTAGCGACTCATTTCCTTGCGGATCAGGTGCTCGGCCTCGCCGAGCTTTTCCTTGTACAGCTCGGCGCTGCCCAGGGTACCCGGCTCGGCACCGACCAGTTGCTCGGCAACCTGCTGGCCGTTGACGTACAGGCGCTTGTCGCTGGTATAGCGCACCACGTCGCCCGGCAGGCCGACCACACGCTTGATGTAGTTGACGTTCGGGTCGCTCGGGTAGCGGAACACCATCACATCGCCACGCTGCGGGTCACCGACCTCGATGACTTTCTTGTCGATCACCGGCAGGCGGATGCCATAGGAGAACTTGTTGACCAGGATGAAATCGCCCACTTCCAGGGTCGGCTTCATCGATCCCGAAGGGATCTGGAACGGCTCGACCAGGAACGAGCGCAGCACCAGCACGATGAACAGCACCGGGAAGAACGACTTGCCGTACTCGACCAGCAACGGCTCCTTGTTCAACTGCTCGAGCACCGACACTTCGGGCTGGCTGACGCTGCCCTGGTAGGTGGCGATGGCGGCCCGCCGACGCGGGGCCAGGAACAGCAGATCGATCAGCGCCAACAGCCCACAGACAAAGACTGCGATGACCAGCAACAGCGGGAAATTTAGTGACATAGGACCTAGCTATCCAACCGGAGCACGGCGAGGAAGGCTTCTTGTGGAATCTCCACGTTGCCCACCTGTTTCATGCGTTTCTTACCAGCCTTCTGTTTCTCCAGCAGCTTGCGCTTACGGCTCACGTCGCCACCGTAACATTTGGCCAGTACGTTCTTTCTGAGCGCCTTGACCGTGGTCCGGGCAACGATCTGGCCGCCGATGGCTGCCTGGATCGCTACGTCGAACATCTGCCGCGGGATCAGTTCCTTCATCTTCTCGGTCAACGCGCGACCTTTGTAGTGCGCGTTGTCGCGGTGCACGATCAATGCCAGGGCATCGACCTTGTCGCCGTTGATCAGTACATCGAGCTTGACCAGGTTGGCCGACTGATAACGGTCGAAATGGTAATCCAGCGAAGCATAGCCGCGACTGGTGGACTTGAGACGGTCGAAGAAGTCCAGTACCACCTCGTTCATCGGCAGGTCGTAGCGCACCTGCACCTGCGAGCCGAGGAACTGCATGTCGCGCTGGACGCCACGCTTCTCGATGCACAGGGTAATGACGTTGCCCAGGTGCTCCTGGGGCACGAGGATGGTCGCTGCGACGATCGGCTCGCGGAAGTCTTCGACCGAGGAGATGTCCGGCAGTTTCGACGGGTTGTCGACATAGATGGTTTCGCCGGTCTTGAGCTTGACCTCGAAGATCACGCTCGGCGCGGTGGTGATCAGGTCCAGGTCGTATTCGCGCTCCAGGCGCTCCTGGATGATCTCCATGTGCAGCATGCCGAGGAAGCCGCAACGGAAGCCGAAGCCCAGGGCGTCGGAGCTTTCAGGGGTGTACTGCAGCGACGAGTCGTTCAGGGTCAGTTTCTGCAACGCATCGCGAAAATCTTCGAAATCGTCGGAACTCACCGGGAACAGGCCGGCATATACCTGCGGCTGGATCTGTTTGAAACCTGGCAGCACTTCGACTTCGGGCGTCGAGGACAGGGTCAGGGTGTCGCCCACCGGCGCACCGAGGATTTCCTTGATGCTGGCGATGATGAAGCCCACTTCACCGGCCTTGAGGTCGGCGGTAACCGTGTGTTTCGGGGTGAAGACGCCGACGCTGTCGACCAGGTGCACCTTGCCGGTGGACTTGACCAGGATCTTGTCGCCCTTCTTCACGCGGCCGTGACGCACGCGGACCAGGGACACGACACCCAGGTAGTTGTCGAACCAGGAGTCGATGATCAGCGCCTGCAATGGCGCGTCGATCTCGCCTTCCGGCGCCGGAATGGTCTGTACCAGGCGCTCGAGCACGTCGTTGACGCCCATGCCGCTCTTGGCCGAACAGGCCACGGCGTCGGTGGCGTCGATGCCGATGATCTTCTCGATTTCTTCCTTGACCCGGTCCGGATCGGCCTGGGGCAGGTCCATCTTGTTCAGCACCGGCATGACTTCCAGGCCCTGCTCGATGGCGGTATAGCAGTTGGCGACGGACTGCGCCTCGACGCCCTGCCCGGCATCGACCACCAGCAAGGCGCCCTCGCAGGCAGCCAGCGAACGGCTGACTTCATAGGTGAAGTCGACGTGGCCGGGGGTATCGATGAAATTCAGCTGGTAGGTTTTGCCGTCGCCTGCCTTGTAGTGCAGGGTGACGCTGTGGGCCTTGATGGTGATTCCGCGTTCGCGCTCGAGGTCCATGGAATCGAGAACCTGCGCCTCCATCTCACGGTCGCTCAGGCCGCCGCACATCTGGATGAACCGGTCAGCCAGGGTCGACTTGCCGTGGTCAATGTGGGCGATGATGGAGAAATTGCGGATATGACTCAAATCACTCACGGATCAACACTCAAAAAGGCCGCGGGCCGGACGCCCGCCGAAAAATAGCCGGGAATTGTACCTGATGCCGATGGGTTGTGGGAGATTCCGTTCGCCGGGCGCCGCGGACCCTGTGGGAGCGGGTTCACCCGCGATTACGGTGGTGGATTCACCGACGCAATCGCGGGTGAACCCGCTCCCACAGGGTCCGCGCTGTATTATCAGAAAGCAAAAAGCTGCAAGAAAGAGGCGCCTCTCTCTTGCAGCTTATGCCTTACCGCTTGTGGCTGTTATTCAGCCAGCTTGAAGGTAATGAAGCTGGCACGCCCCTGGCGCAGGACGCGCATGGACACCGAACGGTTCTTCGGCAGTTCCTTGGCGATCTCCGTGAACTGCTTGGCCGAGGTGATCGCCTGGTTGTTCAGGTGGCTGATCACATCGCCCGGGCGCAGGCCGATCATGGCTGCGGGGCCGTCCTGGACATCCTTGATGACCACACCGCCTTGCAGTTCGAGGGTTTTCTTCTGCTCGGCGGTCAGGTCCGACACGCTCACACCCAGGCGGTTGCTGCTGCGCTCGACGGCGCCGCCCGGGGTGGTGGTGACTTCCGCGTCTTCGTCAGGCAGGGCGCCGATGGTCACATCGAGGTTCTGGCGCTTGCCATTGCGGATGATATCCAGACGGGCCTTGGCACCATCCTTCAGACCGCCCACGAGATGCGGCAGGTCGGCGGACATTACGATCGGCTGGCCGTTGAGGCTGAGGATCACGTCACCCACCTGCAGGCCGCCCTTGGCCGCCGGGCCGTCTTCCAGGACCTGGGCCACCAGCGCGCCGGCCGGCTTGTCCAGGCCGAAGGATTCGGCCAGGTCCTTGTTGACTTCCTGGATCACCACGCCGAGCCAGCCGCGGCTGACCTTGCCATCCTTCTTCAACTGGTTGGAGACGTCCAGTGCCACGTCGATCGGAATGGCGAACGACAGACCCATGAAGCCACCGGAGCGGGTGAAGATCTGCGAGTTGATACCGACCACTTCGCCATTCATGTTGAACAGCGGGCCACCGGAGTTGCCCGGGTTGATCGCCACGTCGGTCTGGATGAACGGCACATAGGTATCGTTCGGCAAGGTGCGGCCCTTGGCACTGACGATACCCTTGGTCACCGAGTGGTCGAAACCGAATGGCGAGCCGATGGCCAGTACCCATTCGCCGACCTTCAGCTTCGACGAGTCGCCCAGTTTCACCGTTGGCAGGTTCTTGCCGTCGACCTTCAGCAGCGCCACGTCGGTACGCGGGTCGGTGCCGACCAGCTTGGCCTGCAGTTCGCTGCGGTCGGACAGGCGAACGATGATTTCGTCGGCGTCGGCGATCACGTGGTTGTTGGTCAGCACGTAGCCATCATCGGAAATGATGAAGCCCGAGCCCAGCGATTGCGCTTCACGCTGGCGGTCGCCACGGGGCTGGCGCGGCTGCTGCGGGATGCTGCGCTCGAAGAACTCGCGGAACATCGGCGGCAGGCCTTCCAGGTCCGGCATCTGTCCGGTGGCGTACTTGCGGTCCGGCAGCTTCTGCTTGGTACTGATGTTCACCACCGCCGGCGAGGCCTGCTCGACCAGGGTGGTGAAGTCCGGCAGGGCTTCGGCTTGCGCAGTGGCCATCTGGCCGAGCATCAGCACGGCGGCAAATAGCGATAGGTAGGATTTCAAGCGTGGTATCGACATACGGCTCCCGTCACAACGAGCGTGGTTAAGCAGTAGGGTCCTGCCCATGAAAAAGGCCCGGTTGCAACCCGAGGGCTACGACCAGGCCTGGAACATCGGCATTTCTTGAGGCTGCAACAGCAGGAAAGGCCAGACCCGCAAGGGCCTGACCTATAGAAAAATCTGGATGGATTTGCAAACTTGAAGGCTTACCAATCATGTCAGCGGCTCTGGGACATGCCTTTCATCCTTTCTCGTCCATGTTATGGATGCAACTCCAACATCGTTACTGACTTGCCTGGGCGTCCTGCGGGCGCATCGACAAGGCCACGTGCTCGGCGGTACCGATGGGGATCTCCCCGACCACCGTCACCATCACCTCGCCCTTGGGCGTGGTGAGCTGTCGCGAGACCGCAACGGTCGGGCCCAGCTGGGTGCGCGTATCGAAGCCGCCACCACCGTCCAGCGCCTCGAGGAATACCGAGAAGCGGGCCAGGCCATCGTCATACATTAGACTGCTGACGCTGTGCTTGCCGTCGGCATCCTTGCGCACGCTGCTGTTGACCAGTTCGAAGCCGGGCGGCAACCACTCCGAGCGCCAGCCGGCCACTGCCTCGTGGGGCTTGTCGGCAGCCTGGGCTACCGCACGGCAATTGGCGCTGGGCTTGAGCTCGGCATCGTCGGGGATGTCGCGGGTATCCAGGCGGGTGAACTGGAAACGTTCGAGCAACTGCTCCTTGTCATTGATCAACAAGGATTTGAGCGGCAGCGCGGTCTGCTTGTCCAGGTGCAGCTCGAAGGCATAGCGGTGCTGGTCACGCGGACGCAGGGTAACGATCACCACGTCGCGCCCGGCTACCCGGGATTGCCCCGCAACGCTCAGGTCGTACCAGTTCATCAGTTTCAGGGGATCGAGCACTCGCGCCACGGACTGTGTCGCGTTGCCCACGCCTGCCACCAGGCCTCCGCTCACGCACTGGGTCTGGCCGTCCACGCGCACCACTTCCTGGGCCGGGCCGTCGAGCTGCAGCAGCCGCTCGCTGACCTTGCCGTTCTGGACGCGATGCCAGATGTCGTGGGTGGAAAAACTGCCGTTGCGTTCGTAAACGAAAGTGCCCTGGTAGCTCTGCTCCTGATCGGCCCGGGCCAGTCGGTTCAGCCAGTCAGCGGCTTCGGTCGACGAGTTGGCAGCATGGGCCGGCAGGGTCAGACAGCCGCTGAACAGGAGCGGTATGAGAGGTAGCGCGCGCATGATCCTCCTTACGGGTGTTTCAGCTCTCAGCGGTTTTCCAGGCTGGCCGCACGGGCGTAAGGCAACGCGCTTTCAGTACCCTTCACGGCAGCTTCCTGGGCGTGCTGGCGCAGGTAGCCAGGCAGACGCTGGTCTTGCCAGCCGCTTTGACCCTGCAGAACGCCGTTGGCCATCGGGCCTGGAGCCTGCTCGGAACTTTCGCTGTAGCCCGCCAGGACCGCCGGCCCTTGCACTTGCGGAGCGGCCAGGCCTTGCTGGGCAGGCTGCTGGGCCGCCAGTTGCGCACCGGCGATGTCATCCTGGTTGTACAGGCGAACACCGGCCAGCACGGCCAGGGTAACCGAGGCAGCGACGGCCAGGCGGCCAACGCTGCGCCATGGGCCGCGAGCGACCTTGGCCGGAACGGCTTCGTCAGCCAGGGCTGCGGAGACTGCCGAAGCGATGTCCAGTTTCGGCATCAGCAGTTCCTTGTGCATCGCTGCACGGGCTACCTGGTAACGCGACCAGGTGGCACGGGTTTCGGGGTCGTCCGAGGCACTCAGTACCCGACGCAACTCCAGTTCGTCCGCTTCGTTATCCATCACCGCGGACAGCGATTCCTGCAAAGCTTCACGACTCATGGCGGTTCCTCTCTTGGCTGTCGCCGCTGTCTCAGGTTTCCTGCAACAACGGCTGCAGGGCTTTGTCTATGGCCTCCCGAGCGCGGAAAATTCGAGAGCGCACGGTACCCACCGGACATTGCATGACGCTGGCAATGTCCTCGTAACTCAGACCATCGAATTCACGTAAAGTTAACGCAGTACGCAAATCTTCCGGCAGTTGCTGGATGGTCCGATGGACGGTGCCTTCGATCTCATCGCGCAACAGCGAGCGTTCGGGGGATTCGAGGTCCTTGAGGCCATGATCGCCGTCGTAAAACTCTGCATCCTCTGAACTGACATCGCTGTCCGGTGGCCGCCGACCGCGGGACACCAGATAGTTTTTCGCCGTGTTGATCGCAATCCGGTAAAGCCAGGTGTAGAAAGCACTGTCACCCCGGAAATTGCCAAGAGCACGGTAGGCCTTGATGAACGCTTCCTGCGCCACATCCTGGGCCTCATGGGTGTCGTGCACGAATCGCACGATCAACCCGAGAATCTTGTGCTGATACTTCAGCACCAACAGATCGAAAGCTCGCCTGTCGCCGCGCTGTACGCGCTCGACCAGCTGCTGATCCTCTTCCTGGGTTAGCATGAACACTCCTCGGTGAACCTGGAGGAGTGTCGCTTCGGCCATCGCTCAGGCTTGCAACCATAGACTCGGGCTTTGTGCAAAAGTTCTCCCCCTCCAGACAAGTTTCCTGCGGCCCTTGGTTGGCTCGCACGAAAACGCAGCGCGGTCGTGGCCGGCTGCGTCGATAAATCAGTCTTCTATACATGAGCAACGGCTGAAACCGGCTGTTGCCTCCCGTCATCACGGCTGCTGACTCATGGGCAACCCTCTATGGATATTCGCGATTCCGAGAAAGTTCCCACATGCGACAGGCAGAACGGCGTCATGACATGGAAATCCGGGCGTCGAGGCTGCTATAAAGGCAGCCCACCGAGATTCACGATAGTTTCACAATGCCATAAACGCTTGACCATTGTGCCGATACCACTGCCCTTATTCCAGTGTCCTACGTGGTCGCTCCGCGCGGAAATCCCAAGACATGAGCCAACAATTCCAACATGACGTCCTCGTGATCGGCAGCGGTGCCGCGGGCCTGAGCCTCGCGCTGAACCTGCCGGCGCACCTGCGCATCGCCGTCCTGAGCAAGGGCGACCTGGCCAACGGCTCGACCTTCTGGGCCCAAGGCGGCGTGGCCGCGGTGCTCGATGACACCGACACCGTGCAATCCCACGTCGAGGACACCCTCAACGCCGGCGCCGGCCTGTGCCATGAAGATGCCGTGCGCTTCACCGTCGAGCACAGCCGCGAGGCCATCGAGTGGCTGATCGACCAGGGCGTGCCCTTTACCCGCGATGAGCATGCCAGCGTAGATGACGGTGGTTTCGAGTTCCACCTGACCCGCGAGGGCGGCCATAGCCATCGGCGCATCATCCATGCCGCCGACGCCACCGGCGCGGCGATCTTCACGACCCTGCTCGAACAGGCCCGCCAGCGTCCGAATATCGAACTGCTCGAACAGCGGGTAGCCGTGGACCTGATCACCGAACGCCGCCTTGGCCTGGACGGCGAGCGCTGCCTCGGCGCCTATGTGCTTAACCGCGGCAGCGGTGAAGTGGACACCTACGGCGCACGTTTCACCGTATTGGCGACCGGTGGCGCGGCCAAGGTCTATCTCTATACCAGCAACCCGGACGGCGCCTGCGGCGACGGCATCGCCATGGCCTGGCGCGCCGGGTGCCGGGTGGCCAACCTGGAATTCAACCAGTTCCACCCGACCTGCCTGTACCATCCGCAGGCCAAGAGCTTCCTCATTACCGAGGCCCTGCGCGGCGAAGGCGGCCTGCTCAGGCTGCCCAATGGCGAGCGCTTCATGGAACGCTTCGATCCGCGTGCCGAGCTGGCCCCGCGGGACATCGTGGCACGCGCCATCGACCATGAGATGAAGCGCATCGGCGCCGATTGCGTGTACCTGGATATCAGCCACAAGCCGGCAGACTTCATCAAAAGCCATTTTCCCACCGTGTACGAACGCTGCCTGACGTTCGGCATCGACATCACCCGCCAGCCGATCCCGGTTGTTCCCGCTGCCCACTACACCTGTGGTGGAGTGATGATCGACCAGGACGGCCGCACCGACGTGCCCGGCCTCTACGCCATCGGCGAAACCAGCTTCACCGGCCTGCACGGCGCCAACCGCATGGCCAGCAACTCGCTGCTGGAATGTTTCGTCTACGGCCGCTCGGCCGCCGCCGACATCGTCGCCCAACTGGACCAAGTTGAAACACCAAGGTCCCTGCCCTGCTGGGACGCCAGCCAGGTGACCGACTCGGACGAGGACGTGATCATCGCGCACAACTGGGACGAACTGCGGCGCTTCATGTGGGACTACGTGGGCATCGTGCGCACCAGCAAACGCCTGCAGCGCGCCCAGCACCGGGTACGCCTGCTGCTGGACGAAATCGACGAGTTCTACAGCAACTACAAGGTCAGCCGCGACCTGATCGAGTTGCGCAACCTGGCCCAGGTCGCCGAACTGATGATCCTTTCGGCCATGCAGCGCAAGGAGTCCCGCGGGCTGCACTACACCCTGGACTATCCGGAGCTATTGCCCGAGGTGCAGGACACTATCCTGCAGCCGCCCACCTTTTCCGACTGAACTTCAAGCGCAGCCGCAGGCGCCGGTGCTGCACCGGCTCCAGCGCGTCATGGCCGATGCACTGGCTGCGTGCAAACCACTGCCCGGCACGACGAAACCTCAGGATGACCAACCCCGGCAGCGCCACGCTGTCGGGGCGCATCCGCACGGCGTGCCAGCCACGGGCCTCGCTCCACAACTGCCAGCCGCTGGCATCGCGGCGCAGGCCGGTGATCGCGTGGGGATGAGTCAGGAGAATATGCCGCGGAATGACCCAGCAGGCGTGACCCAGGCATAGCGCCAGGCCAGGAACGATGAAAAACAGGGGAATCGCCAGCAGGCCCAGGGCAACCATGGCCAGCGCCAGGCAGGCGAGATAGAGCGCCAGCAGGGTTTTCGAGCCCCGCCAGCGACACTCGAAGCGGTCACTTGGGCTGGACACGGTCCAGGATGATCCGAACCATGCGCTGCAGCTCCGGATCTTCCGACTCGGTGCGCTCCATGAACCAGCCGAACATGTCCTGATCCTCGCAGCTCAGCAGACGCACGTACAGCTCGCGGTCCGTCTCGTTCAGGGTCGGGTAGACCTCCTGGGTGAAAGGTACCAGCAGTACGTCCAGCTCCAGCATGCCGCGGCGGCTGTGCCAGAACAGGCGATTGAGTTCAGTTTGTTCGACCATGGGGCCCTCCTCGAAAAGGCCGCCAGTATACAGACCGAACCGGCGATGGGCACACGGCGTTGGTCGAGTGGGCCGTGAGGCTGCTACCTATTTTGCCAATCGCACTCTATGATGGCCGCCAGTCCTGAATTACCTGCGATGAACCATGGCCGATTCCGCTTTTTTCTGCACCCTGTCCCATGAAGGCGTCCTCGCCGTACGCGGTTCCGACGCCGGCAAGTTCCTGCAAGGTCAACTGACCTGCCATATCGGTTATCTCGACGAACAGACCTCCAGCCTTGGCTCGCGCTGCATGCAGAAGGGCCGGATGCAGTCGAGCTTCCGCATCCTGCCGCAAGGCGACGGTTTCCTTCTGGCAATGACCCGCGAGTTGCTCGAACCGCAACTGGCAGACCTGAAAAAATACGCGGTGTTTTCCAAGGCGAAGCTCACCGATGAAAGCGACGCCTGGGTCCGCTTCGGCCTCACCGGGGGTGACGCCGCCCTCGCAGCGCTGGGCCTCGATGTACCTGCCGAAGCCGGTGCCACCGTACGCCATGACGGCCTGATCGCGGTCAACGTATCTCCCGGCCGGGTCGAACTCTGGGCTCCGGCTGACCAGGCCGACGCAGTCCGCGCGCAACTGGCCGCCCATCTGCCCGAGGCCGGGCTGGACGACTGGCTGCTCGGCCAGATCCGCGCCGGCATCGGCCAGGTCATGGAGCAGACCCGCGAACTGTTCATCCCGCAAATGATCAACCTGCAGGCCGTCGGTGGCGTGAGCTTCAAGAAAGGCTGCTACACCGGGCAGGAAATCGTCGCGCGCATGCAGTACCTGGGCAAGCTCAAGCGCCGCCTGTACCGCCTGGCCCTGGCCGAAGGCGAGACGCCGGCGCCGGGCAGCGAGATCTTCTCGCCGACCCATGCTTCGTCGGTGGGCGAAGTGGTGATCGCCGCCCGTGGCGAACTGCTCGCCGTACTGAGCGCCGACTCCGTGGAAGACGGCAACCTGCACCTGGGCAGCCTCGAAGGCCCGCGCCTGGAACTGCTGACCTTGCCTTACGAACTGGACCGCGACCGCGAGATCCAGCGCTGAGCCCGCCCCGCCCCGCCGCATGCCGGCGGGGCCATCCCTGAACGCGGGAGAAAGACACCATGAACACCCTGGCCAAGATGGTGCAAACGCAATTGCTGCGCGCCATCGATAACGACGACCTGGTCCTGCCGACCTTGCCCGAAGTTGCCATGAGCATCCGCGAGGCTGCGGAAGACACCGAAATCAGTGTCGCGACCCTGAGCAAAGTGATCGGCCGCGACGCCGCCCTGGCCGCGCGCCTGATCAAGGTGGTCAACAGTCCGTTGCTGCGGGCGATCACCGAGGTCACCGACCTGCAGACCGCCATCACCCGCCTCGGCGTCAACTACAGCTGCAACCTGGCGATCGGCCTGGTGATCGAACAGATCTTCCATGCCCGATCGGAGACGGTGGAACAGAAGATGCGCGAAATCTGGGCTAAAAGCCTGGAAGTGGCGGGCGTGAGCTATGAACTGGCGGCACGCTACACCGAGCTCAAGGCAGACCAGGCGGCCCTGGCCGGGCTGGTGCACCAGATCGGCGTGCTGCCGATCCTGACCTATGCCGAAGAGCACAACGAGCTGCTTTCGGACCCGGTGTGCCTGAACCATGTGATCGAACAGATTCATCCGGTGCTGGGGGACAAGATCCTCAGTGTCTGGGAATTTCCCGAACAACTGGCGAATCTGCCGGGGGAAGTGCAGAACCTGGAGCGGCATTCGGCAAAGGTGGATTACGTGGATATCGTGCAGATCGCACGGGCGTTGTGCGACAAGACCGGACGCGAGCGCGCGGTTTCGGCGTTGCCGGCCTATCGGCACCTGGCGGTACCGGCGACCGGGTTGTTTTCCGAGGATGACCTGCTCGATGCACGGCTGATGTTCAGGTAGAACGCGGCCCCTGTGGGAGCGGGTTCACCCGCGATTGCTGCAGTGAATCCACTAGTGCAATCGCGGGTGAACCCGCTCCCACAGGGGCCGGTGTCGCTCTTATTGAACCGGATTGAAACTCACCCGGACCTTCAACCCGCCCTTCTCCCCATCATGCAGGCTGATACTTGCCAGGTGCGCCCGACAGATCTCGCCGACGATCGCCAGCCCCAGGCCAGTCCCCTGCGCGCCACGCCGATAGAAGCGCTCGAAAACCTTCTCTCGCTCTTCAAGTGGAATCCCCGGCCCGTCATCCTCTACCTCCAGGTCGCATGGCGCCGTGACACGCAGGATCACATTGCCGCCCTTGGGCGTATGGGCCAGCGCATTGTCTACCAGGTTGCTCAGCAACTCGTTGAGCAGGGTCGGCTCACCTTTCACCCATACCGGAGCCTCGGCCTCCAGGGCCAGGGCGATGCCCCGGGCATGGGCCAGCGGCGCCATGGCCATGCCCAGTTCACGGGCCAGCTGGCTGAGATCGAGCAAGTGCGCCCCCCCTTCGGCGATCGCCCGGGCACCGTTCTCGACCCGGGCCATGGACAGCAATTGGTTGGCCAGGTGGGTCAGCTTGTCGGTGCTCTGCGCCGTGGCCTCCAGGGTTTCGTGCCAGACCTGCGGTTCCTTGGCCCGCAGCCCCAGTTCGACCCGCGCCTTCAGCGCCGCCAACGGTGTCCGCAGTTCATGAGCAGCATCGGCGATGAACTGCGCCTGGCGCTCGAACTGCCCGCGCAAACGCTCGGTGAAGTGATCGAGCGCACGCACCAGCGGCCCCAGTTCCTGTTGCACTTCCACCGACGGCAACGGGCGCAGGTCGTCCGGCTGGCGTTCTTCCACCGCACTGCGCAAGCGCTCCAGCGGGCGCAGCGCAGCACTCACCGCGAACCACACCAGCAGCAGCGCGCCCAGGGCCAGCATGCCCAGGCGCAACAGGGTATCGGCCATCAGACCGCGGGCCATGCGCACCCGCGCCTCTTCGGTTTCGGCGACGCGGATCTCGGCCATGCCGTTCATGTTCGGCTCGCTCACCGCCTTGAGCAGGCTCACCACCCGCACGTCCTGGCCGAGGTAACGGGCATTGTAGAAGCGCGCCAGGGCCGGGTAGTCATCGGTACGTGGCGTGCCGGGAGGCGGGCCGGGAATGTTTTCGTAGCCTGAAATCAGCTTCTGCTGGATGTCGTTGACCTGGTAGTAGATACGCCCGGCGCTGTCATAGGCGAAGGTGTCCAGGGCCACGTAGGGCACATCGGCGCTGAGGGTGCCGTCGCGCTGCGACAGCCCGGCGGCGATGGTCCGCGCCGAGGCCAGCAGGGTGCGGTCGTAGGCGGTGTCGGCGGCTTCGCGACCATTCCAGTAGGCACTCAGGCCACTGGCGGTCATCAGCACCACCAGCAGCAGCGCCAGGTTGCGCAGCAGCCGTCCGCGCAGGCTGTCGGTGCTACGCATCGCGGTGCTCGAGCAAGTAACCGAGGCCGCGGAAGGTGACGATGGCCACCGCGTGCCCGTCGAGCTTCTTGCGCAGACGGTGGATATAGATCTCGATGGCGTCGGGGCTGGCTTCCTCGTCCAGGCCGAAGACCTGCGAAGCCAGTTGCTCCTTGCTCATCACCCGGCCGGGACGGGCGATCAGGGCCTCGAGCACCGCCTGTTCGCGGGAGGTCAGGGTCAAGGGCTCGTCACCCAGGCTGAAGCGCCGGTTATCCAGGTCGTACACCAGCGGCCCGCAGCGCTGCTGACGTTCGCCGCCGAGCACGCTGCGGCGCAGCAAGGCCTTGACCCGCGCTTCCAGCTCGGTCAGCTCGAAGGGCTTGGCCAGGTAATCGTCGGCGCCCAGATTGAGCCCGTGGACCCTGTCCTTGACGTCGCTGCGCGCGGTCAGCATCAGCACCGGCACGGTCTTGCCCCGGGCGCGCAGGCGGGCCAGCACCTCGAAACCGTCCATCCGCGGCAGGCCCACATCCAGCACCGCCACCGCGTAATCCTCGCTGGCCAGGGCCAGGTCGGCGGCCACCCCGTCGTGCAGCACATCGACGGTCAGGCCAGTGCTTTTCAAGGCCTGGGCCACGCTTTCGGCCAATTGCAGATGGTCTTCGACGAGCAGCACTCGCATGGGTTTCTCCCGGTCGCGTCGCGTTCAGTGGCGCGGAGTTTACAGAGGAAGCGGCGCCTGTGAAGCCGCCGCCAGAATGAAAGTGAATTGAAAGGTTAGCGAAAGGTTGAGCCCCTAGCATCGCTTCACGGCTCCCTCCGGGAGGCGAAGAACGAACCGCAGCGTTCGTACCAAATAAGAACAATAAACGGGGTTTATTCCAGATGCTGTCAGCACAGCCTCGGGCGTTCGCGCCTATCCGTCGTCCTTTTTCCAGCCGCCACCCGCTTGTCAGCGCCATCACGCTGTGCAGCGTCGCACCGCTGAGCCAGGCCGCTTTCTTCGAAGACAGCAGTGCCACCTTCGAAACCCGCAACATGTATTTCAACCGCGACTTCCGCGACGGCACCAGCGCCCAGCAATCCAAGCGCGACGAGTGGGCACAGGGCTTCATGCTCAACCTGCAGTCGGGCTACACCGAGGGCACCGTCGGTTTCGGCATCGATGCCCTGGGCATGCTCGGGGTCAAGCTCGATTCCAGCCCGGATCGCACCGGCACCGGCCTGCTGCCGACCCACGACGACGGCCGCGCCGCCGACGAATACTCCAAGCTCGGCCTGACCGGCAAGGTCAGGATCTCCGCCACCGAATTGAAGATCGGCACCCTGATCCCCGAGCTTCCGACCCTCAAGCCCAACGATGGGCGCATCCTGCCGCAGACCTTCGAGGGCGGCCTGCTGACGTCGAAGGAGATCAAGGGCCTGACCTTCACCGGCGGCCGCCTGGAGAAGGCCAAGGACCGCGATGACACCAACAAGGAAGACATCGCCCTGAACAACAAGAACGGGCGCTTCCTTGGCACCGTCGCCGGCAACCATTTCGACATGGCCGGCCTGGACTATAAGTTCACCGACCGCATCACCGGCAGCTACCACTTCGCCCAGCTCGACGACGTCTACCGCCAGCATTTCGCCGGCCTGACCGCGACCCAGCCGTGGGGCCCGGGCACCTTCGGCGCCGACCTGCGCCTGGCCCTCAGCGATGACCAGGGCCAGGCCCGCGGCGGCAAGATCGACAACACCTCGCTCAACGGCATGCTCAGCTACGGCCTCAACGGCCACAAGTTCAGCGCCGCGTACCAGAGCATGTCCGGCGACAGCGCCTTCCCCTACGTGGATGGCTCCGACCCGTACCTGGTCAACTTCGTCCAGATCAACGACTTCGCCGGGGCCGACGAGCGCTCCTGGCAAGTGCGTTACGACTACGACTTCGCCAAGCTCGGCGTTCCGGGGCTGACCTTCATGACCCGTTACATCAACGGCGACAACGTCAGCCTGGCGAACGGCGGCGAAGGCAAGGAATGGGAACGCAACACCGAGTTCAAGTACGTGGTGCAGAACGGCACGTTCAAGAACGTGGCAGTCCGCCTGCGCAACGCCACCTACCGCTCCAGCTTCGCCCGCGATGCGGACGAGGTGCGGTTGCTGGTGAGCTATAGCGTCGCCCTGTGGTAATCCGCTTATAACAACTAAAGCTACGGAGACTGAAGATGACCTTTTCACTGCGTCGAATCGCCATCGCCACCGGCTGCCTGCTGTTCGCCGGCCAGGTCCTGGCCGCCGAACCCAAACGCCCCGAATGCATCGCCCCGGCCTCGCCGGGCGGTGGCTTCGACCTGACCTGCAAGCTGGTGCAGAGCGCGCTGGTCAACGAGAAGATCCTGACCAAGCCCATGCGCGTCACCTACATGCCCGGCGGTGTCGGCGCGGTGGCCTACAACGCCGTGGTCGCCCAGCGTCCGGGCGATGCCGGCACGCTGGTGGCCTGGTCCAGCGGCTCGCTGTTGAACCTGGCGCAGGGCAAGTTCGGCCGCTTCGATGAAAACGCCGTGCGCTGGCTCGCGGCGGTCGGCACCAGCTACGGCGCCATCGCGGTGAAGAAGGACTCGCCCTACAAGACCCTCGACGACCTGGTCGCGGCCTTGAAGCAGGATCCGAGCAAGGTGGTGATCGGCTCCGGCGGCACCGTCGGCAGCCAGGACTGGATGCAGACCGCGCTGATCGCCAAGGCTGCCGGGATCAACCCGCGCGACCTGCGCTACGTCGCCCTGGAAGGCGGCGGCGAAATCGCCACCGCCCTGCTCGGCGGGCATATCCAGGTCGGCAGTACCGACATCTCCGACTCCATGCCGCATATCCAGAGCGGCGACATGCGCCTGCTCGCGGTGTTCTCCGAACAGCGCCTGGACGAGCCCGAGATGAAGAACATCCCGACCGCCAGGGAACAGGGCTACGACATCGTCTGGCCGGTGGTGCGCGGGTTCTATGTGGGGCCGAAGGTCAGCGATGAGGACTACCAATGGTGGAAAGCCTCGTTCGACAAGCTGCTGGCGTCCGAGGACTTCGCCAAGCTGCGTGACCAGCGCGAACTCTTCCCCTTCGCCATGACCGGGGACGAGCTGGACACCTACGTCAAGAAACAGGTTGCCGACTACAAGACGCTGGCCCGGGAATTCGGGTTGATCCAGTAACCCTGTAATCCGCCTCCACACGGACCCTGTGGGAGCGGGTTCACCCGCGATGGCGGTGGTGAATTCCCTATCGCCATCGCGGGTAAACCCGCTCCCACAGGGGAACGCGTGCGCCTCTAGATCGAGGACTATCAAATGATCCTGCAACGCATCTTCGCCCTGGCCCTGCTGGCGGTCTGTGCCGCCCTGGCCGTGATGGCCTGGCCCTACCAGGCCGCGTTTTCCTATGAACCGGTGGGCCCGCGCGCCTACCCGCTGCTGATGCTCGGCCTGATGGGCCTGGCCCTGCTCTACCTGGCCATTCGCCCGACGCCCATCGTGCGTGGCGAGGACGAGCCCGAGCTGGACCGCGAAACTCTGAACAAGATCGGCCTGTGCGTCGCCCTGTTGCTGGTGTTCGCCGCGACCTTCGAAAGCCTCGGCTTCATCGTCAGCAGCATTCTCGTCGGTGTGCCCATGGCCCGGCTGTACGGCGGCCGCTGGTCGGCCAGCGGCCTGATCGTGGCCTTCATGAGCATCACCCTCTACGTACTGTTCGACCGGGTAATGGACGTACCACTGCCCCTCGGCCTGCTCGACGTCCTGGAGAATTGATATGGATACCTTGAGTTACCTGGGCCAGGGCTTCGGCGTGGCCCTCAGCCCGTACAACCTGGTCACCGCCCTCAGCGGCACCCTGATCGGCACCGTGGTCGGCCTGCTCCCGGGCCTGGGCCCGATCAACGGCGTGGCCCTGCTGATCCCCATCGCCTTCGCCCTCGGCCTGCCGCCGGAGTCGGCGCTGATCCTGCTGGCCGCGGTGTACCTCGGCTGCGAATACGGCGGGCGGATCAGCTCGATCCTGCTCAACATCCCGGGCGAAGCGTCCACCGTGATGACCACCCTCGACGGCTACCCGATGGCCCGCCAGGGCCTGGCCGGCGTGGCCCTGTCGCTGTCGGCGTGGAGTTCGTTCATCGGCGCCCTCATCGCGACCTGCGGTATGGTCCTGTTCGCGCCGCTATTGGCGAAATGGGCGATCGCCTTCGGTCCGGCGGAGTACTTCGTGCTGATGGTCTTTGCCATCGTCTGTCTCGGCGGCATGGCCGGCGACCGGCCGCTGAAGACCTTCATCGCAGCGCTGATCGGCCTGTTCCTGTCCAGCGTCGGTATCGATGCTAACAGCGGCGTGTACCGCTTCACCGGTGACAGCGTGCACCTGGCCGACGGCATCCAGTTCGTCGTACTGGTCCTGGGCCTGTTCTCCATCAGCGAGATCCTCCTGCTGCTGGAGAAAACCCACCATGGCCACGAGGCGGTCAAGGCCACCGGGCGCATGCTGTTCAACCTCAAGGAAGCGGCCTCGGTATTCGTGGTCAACATCCGTTGCGGCCTGCTCGGCTTCATCATGGGCGTATTGCCCGGCGCCGGCGCGACCCTGGCCAGCGCCGTGGCCTACATGACCGAGAAACGCATCGCCGGCACCAGCGGCAAGTTCGGCAAGGGCGATGCCCGCGGCCTGGCTGCGCCGGAAACCGCAATCGGCGCCTCCTGCTGTGGCGCCCTGGTACCGATGCTGACCCTCGGCGTACCCGGCTCGGGCACCACCGCGGTAATGATCGGCGCCCTGACCCTGTACAACATCACGCCCGGCCCGCTGCTGTTCGAACAGCAACCGGACATCGTCTGGGGCCTGATCGCCTCGCTGTTCATCGCCAACATCATGCTGGTGATCCTGAACATCCCGATGATCCGCATCTTCACGCGCATCCTTGCCGTGCCGAACTGGGCGCTGGTGCCGGTGATCGCGATCATCACCGCGATCGGCGTCTACGCCGTGCATGCCACCACCTTCGACCTGTTCCTGATGGTCGGTATCGGCATCATGGGCTACATCCTGCGCAAGCTGGACTTCCCGCTGTCGCCGATCCTCCTCGGGTTCATCCTCGGCGGGCTGATGGAGCAGAACCTGCGTCGTGCGCTGTCGATCTCCAACGGTGCCCTGGACATCCTCTGGTCGAGCCCGATCAGCATGGCGGTGTGGAGCCTGACCATCGTGATGCTGGCCCTGCCGCTGGTGCGCATCTGGCGCCGTCGCGTCCTGCAGCGTCGCGCCCTGGCCAATGTCTGATTCCACCTTCAGGCAATGGTGGGCAACCCCGCTGGTCGGCCTGGCCGGCGGGTTCGCGGCCAGCGCCATCGGCTGGCCGTTGCCGTTCATGGTCGGCTCGCTGCTGGCGATCATCCTGGTGCGCTGCCTGACACCCTGGCAGCTCGCCGAGATTCCGGGCGGGCGCAAATGCGGACAGTGGATCGTCGGCATCGGCATCGGCCTGCACTTCACCCCGCATGTGGCCGAGCAGGTCGCCAGCCATTTCGGCCTGATCTTCTTCGGCGCACTGATCACCAGCCTTTCCAGCGTGGTCGGGGTGTGGTTGCTGCGGCGTACCGGCGAGGACCGCGCCACGGCGTTCTTCTCCAGCATGCCGGGCGGCTCCGGGGAGATGGTCAACCTCGGTGCGCGCAATGGCGCCAACCTCGGCCGCGTGGCGGCGGGCCAGAGCCTGCGGGTGCTGGTGGTGGTGCTTTGCGTGCCGGCGGCATTCAAGTACCTGCTCGGCGAAGGCGTACCACTGAGCCATGCGGGAGCGGTGGACTGGGGCTGGCTGGCGCTGGTGTTCCCCATCGGCGCGCTGGTGGCCTGGGGCTGGCAACGGCTGAAGCAGCCCAACCCGTGGCTGTTCGGACCCTTGCTGGTGGCGGGTGTCGCCAGTATCGGCTGGAACCTGCACCTGGGCCTGCCGGACGGCGCCAGCCAGATCGGCCAATGGCTGATCGGCAGTGGCCTGGGATGCCACTTCAACCGGGCGTTCTTCCGCCGGGCACCGTCGTTCCTTGCCAGGACCCTGGCCGCAACGGTGCTGACCATGGCCATCGCCGCCATCGCCGCCGTGGCGCTGAGCGCCGCGACCAACCTCGACCTGCGTTCGTTGACCCTGGGCATGATGCCTGGCGGCATCGCCGAGATGAGCCTGACGGCGGAGACCTTGCAGCTGTCGGTGCCGTTGGTGACGGCATTGCAGATGATGCGCCTGCTGTTCGTGCTGTTTCTGGCCGAGCCGTTGTTCAGGCACTGGATGGCGGGGGATGCCGAAAGGCAGGTGTAGCAGGTGATGGCCTCATCGCCGGCAACGCCGGCTCCCACAAGGTTCTGCGGTGCACACAATACCTGTGGGAGCCGGCGTTGCCGGCGATGAGGCCATAAGCTACGGCATAAATCTAAAGGGCAGGCACCTGCCAATCGATCGGCGCCATCCCGTGCTGTTCGAGGAACTTGTTGGTGCGGCTGAAATGGCCACAACCAAGGAAGCCGCGATAGGCCGACAGCGGCGAAGGGTGCACCGAGGTCAGCACCAGGTGCTTGCTGGCATCGATCAGCTTGCGCTTGCTCTGGGCATGCGAGCCCCAGAGCAGGAACACCGAGTTGGGCTGGTGCTCGCTGACGACCTGGATGATCCGGTCGGTAAAGAACTGCCAGCCCTTGTTGGCGTGGGACGCCGCGTTGGCCCGTTCGACGGTCATGGTGGTGTTGAGCAGCAGCACGCCCTGGTCGGCCCAGGATTGCAGGTAGCCGTGGCGCGGAATCTCGATGTTCAGATCGCGCTGCAGTTCCTTGTAGATGTTGACCAGCGACGGCGGCGTCGGCACCCCCGGCTGCACCGAGAAGCACAGCCCATGGGCCTGGCCCGGGCCGTGGTACGGGTCCTGGCCGAGGATCACCACCTTGACCTTGTCCAGCGGCGTGGAATTCAGCGCGTTGAAAATCAGCGGCCCGGGCGGATAGATCTCCTTGCCAGCGGCCTTTTCCTGACGCAGGAATTCACGCAGTTCGTGCATGTAGGGCTGGTCGAATTCGGCACGCAGGGCGGCCTTCCAGCTGGGTTCGAGCTTGATACGGTCGTCGTCGGTCATGGGGCCATCCGTTGAACAATGGGGCGGACACTAGGAAAGCTGTCCGCGCTTGTCAATCGATCCGACCGGCAACCGCCGCGATCGCGCACAGCGGCCATACTTGTCTGCTCCAACCGAGCGAGGTCTTCCATGGCTGTGCAGTTCGAAGTTCTGACCGGGGTCGATGGCGCGCGCCTGGGCATCGCCACCCTGGATGCCCCGGCGAGCCTGAATGCGCTGTCGCTGCCGATGATCGAACAACTGGGTGCCCACCTGCGCGCCTGGGCACAGGATCCGGCGATCGTCTGCGTGCTGTTGCGCGGCAATGGCGCCAAGGCCTTCTGCGCGGGCGGGGAAGTTCGCCAACTGGTCGAAGCGTGTCGCGACCATCCCGGCGAAGTGCCGCCGCTGGCGGCGACGTTCTTCGCCACCGAGTATCGCCTGGACTATCTGTTGCACCACTATCCCAAGCCGCTGCTGTGCTGGGGCCACGGCCATGTGCTCGGTGGCGGCATGGGCCTGCTTCAGGGCGCCGGGGTGCGGATCGTCACGCCGTCGAGCCGGCTGGCGATGCCGGAAATCAGCATCGGCCTGTATCCGGATGTCGGTGGCAGCTGGTTCCTTTCCCGGCTGCCCGGGCGCCTTGGCCTGTTCCTCGGCCTGACCGGCGCGCCGATCAACGCACGCGACGCCCTCGATCTCGGGCTTGCCGGCCGGTTCATGAAGGAAGACCAGCAGGATCAACTGATCGATGGGCTGCTGCAGCTGAACTGGCAGGAACAGACCGCCATGCAGCTCAACAGCCTGCTCAGGGCCCTGGAGCAGGAAGCCCGCGATGAATTGCCGGCGGCGCAGTGGCTGCCGCGCCGCGAACGGATCGACCGGGTGCTGGATGTCAGTGATCCGGCCTGTGCCTGGCGCGCCATCGGGCAGCTTGAACACCAGCCCGACGTACTCCTGGCCAAGGCCGCGGGAACCCTGCTCAAGGGCTGTCCGCTCACGGCCCATCTGGTCTGGGAGCAACTGCGGCGGGCGCGTTACCTGTCCCTTGGCCAGGTGTTGCAGATGGAATATGCGATGAGCCTGAACTGCTGCCGCCATCCGGAATTCAGCGAAGGCGTGCGCGCCCGCCTGCTGGACAAGGACAACGCACCACGCTGGCACTGGCCGGATATCAGCCAGGTGCCGGCGGCGGTGGTCGAGGCGCATTTCAGCAAGGTGTGGGAAGGAAGACACCCCCTCGCCGACCTGGCGTAGGGGGTGCAAGGTGCAAGAGTCACTCAGTGATAACGGCCGCGACCGCGGTCGTCCTGATCGCCCTGGCGGTTTTGGCGGTCGCGCCAGTCGCCGCGGTTGTCGCGATGGCCGCGGTTGTCGCCCCGGTCATGGTCGCGGTCCCAGCCACGGTTCCAGCCATGGTTGTCCGGGCGTCCCGGCCCGCGTGCATCCCAGCCACCACGCACTGGCGGTGCCGGACGGTAGTAAGGCACGGGTGCCGGACGGTAATAACGCGGCGCCGGCGTGTAGTAGCGTGGCTGCGGGGCGACGTAGTAGCCACGGTTGTAGCCGTAGGGATAGGCCGGATAAGCGTAACGGTCAACGGAATAGACATCGGTTCGATAGTAGCCACCGCCTCCGTAGGGTACACACGCGGTAATCAGCAAACCCAGGACAGCAAGCAAAGCGAGTCGGCGATACATGGCGGCCTCCTGGACCGCGAAACTGCCGGACCCAGCGGCGCTGGTCGGCGTCGATCGGCAAGCGTTCATCGACACAGAATCAGACAACGAAAACGGCGTGCGGTGCGATTTTGGAAATAATTTGTAACCACCCCTTTGACCCTGAAATTCGTCCAGTTATTTTTTCCCGCCGCCTCTAGAATAGAGGCCATCGGTTCTCCGCCTGCGGGATTGCCATGCCCCTTCGTTCCGCCCTGTTTTCGCAACGCTCCCTGCTGTTGACCCTGCTGTTGCTGCTTGGCTGTGGATTTCTCGCAACCTCGCTGGTGAGCTACTACGCCTCGCGCAGCGCGATCCGCGACGGCATTATCAATACCGAGCTGCCGCTGACCTCGGACACCGTCTATTCGGAAATCCAGAAGGACCTGATCCGTCCCATCGTGGTCTCGTCGATGCTGGCGCAGAACACCCTGCTGCGCGACTGGACCCTGGCCGGCGAGCACGATCCCGAGGTCATGACCCGCTATCTCAGTGAAGTCGAGCGCCAGCAGCGGGCCTACACCGCCTTCTATGTTTCCGAAGCGAGCGGCATCTACTACCAGGCCAAGGGCATCCTCAAGAAGATCGACCCGAGCACCCCGCGCGACCTCTGGTACGCCCGGGTCAAGCAGATGCAGGCGCCCTACGAGATCAACGTCGACATGGACATGGCCAACAAGGACCGCATGACCGTGTTCATCAACTACAAGGTACTCGACGAGCAGAACCGCTTCATGGGTGCCGCCGGCGTAGGCCTGACCGTGGACGCGGTGGTCAGGCTGATCGATGCCTACCAGTTGCGCTACAAGCGTTCGGTGTATTTCGTCGACCCGCGCGGACAGATCGTTCTTACCGGCTCGACCGGCGGGCCCGAGGGGGCGCGCCCTGGCACCACGCTGCAGAGCATCCCGTCGCTGGCCGGGCTGGTCGAGCGCATGCCCACCCCGAGCACCGGCAGCCGCGAATACCAGCGTGACGATCAACTGCACTTTCTCAATGTGCGCTTCATCCCGGAGCTGGACTGGTACCTGTTCGTCGAAAAGCCGGTCGGCGCCAGCCTGGACGGAGTGAAACAATCGCTGTACCTGAACCTGGCGATCTGCGCGATCATCTCGGCGGTGGTGCTGGCAATGATCAACGGCATGGTTCGTCGCCACCAGGACGGCATCCAGGAACTGGCGACCCTCGATAGCCTGACCCACCTGCACAATCGCCGCGCCTTCGATCTGCTGGCCGCCCAGGCACTGCTCGACGCCGAACGCGGCGCGCTGCCGCTGACCGCAGTGCTGATCGACCTCGATCATTTCAAGGAGCTCAACGACACCCACGGGCACCTGGCCGGCGACGAGGTGCTGCGCCAGTTCGCCCGCCTGCTCGAAGGCAGCCTGCGCCAGGCCGATATTCTGTGCCGCTGGGGTGGCGAGGAGTTCGTCGTGCTGTTGAAGGACACCGAACTGGCCAAGGGCATGGCGGTGGCGGAGAAGATCCGCCAGCGCACAGAGCGCAGCGAATTCACCTTCGACGCCAGCCGCGTGTCGCTGACTGCCAGTTTCGGCGTGACCGGGCTGGCGCCCGGCGATACCCTGCGCAGCCTGATCGCCCGCGCCGACCAGGCGCTGTACCGCGCCAAGCAAAGTGGGCGCAACCGTGTCTGCAGCGAACCCGCGAGCCCCGAACATGCCTGACCCGCGTCTATGCCCCGCCTGTGGCGCCAGCAACCAATGCACCCTGGCCGATCCGCGTACTGCCGATCGTGCCTGCTGGTGCTTCAGCGTCAGCATCGACCCGGCGCTGCTCGAAGCCCTGCCTGCGGAGTTGCGCAATGCCGCCTGCCTGTGTCCGGCCTGCGCCCGGGTCGATGAGCAATTGAAGGCTGCCGCGGACACGCCGAACGAGTAGACTGCGCCCCCTTCCTTGCCCCTGCCTCACTGCCATGCGCCTCGACCGCTTCCTGTCCAACCTGCCCTGCTTCAATCGTCAGCAAGTGCGCCTGCTGCTGGCAGGGCGGCGCGTGCGAGTGGACGGGGTGGCGGTGAGCGATCCCAGGCACGAAGTGCGGGTCTTCAGCCGGGTGGAAGTGGACGATCAGGTGTTGCAGGCCGGCCGACCGGCGCGCTATTTCATGCTGCACAAGCCCATGGGCTGCGTCAGCGCAACCCGTGACCCCGAGCATCCAACGGTGCTCGACCTGATCGACGAACCGGACAGGCACGAGCTGCATATCGCCGGACGACTGGATTTCAACACCACCGGCCTGATGATCCTGACCAACGACGGCCAATGGTCACGACGCCTGACCCAGCCGCAGACCAAGCTGCCCAAGGTCTATTGCGTGGAAACCGAACAGCCGATCCTCGAGGAGTACGTGGCGCGTTTTCGCGAGGGCTTCCACTTCGCTTTCGAAGACCTGGTCACCCAACCGGCTGAATTGATTCTTCTCAGCAGTCACACGGCAAGATTGAGCATTATCGAGGGACGTTATCACCAGGTGAAACGGATGTTCGGTCATTACCAGAACAAGGTCATGCGCTTGCACCGTGAGCGCATGGGGTCGCTGGTCCTCGATCCAGGACTTGCCCCGGGGCGGTACCGGGCCCTGCGCGCCGACGAGATCCTGTCGGTCTGACATGGCCGACGGGCCAGACAAAAATTTTCCATCAATTGCCCGAACGGCACTTGCGACATTGCGGCCGGGCTGCTTGAATCGAATCGTCGGTCTTCATGTGACTCTACGGTCACAGCTTTAGTCCAAGACACCTTTTCCTTGGCGACCCGCCCCTCGATGCGCGGGCGACCAACGGAATCGCCCGCCTAGAACAACACCCGTCGACCAGCGTGCAGCGGATCGACAAGGGCCCCTCGATTCACTTCAAGGCGTATGCCTACCTGTCACATAGAACGTGCAAGCTTGCTTGGACGGATACCCTTTTTTGCGCCAGGAGTCGATGACATGAGGCCAGAAACCGCTGTGCTGGATATTCAGGGGCAGTACCGGGTTTACACGGAGTTCTACCGTTCGCAAGAAGCCGAGAAGACGATCATCCTGATCAACGGCTCGCTCGCCACCACGGCGTCGTTTTCCCAGGCGGTGCGCAACCTGTACCCGCAATTCAACGTGGTGCTCTACGACCAGCCGTACGCCGGCAAGTCGAAGCCGCACAACCACCACGAACGTTTGCTGACCAAGGAAACCGAAGGGCAGATCCTGCTCGAACTCATCGACCACTTCGCGGCCGACCAGGTCATGTCCTTTTCCTGGGGTGGCGCCTGCACCCTCATGGCCCTGGCCCACAGGCCGCGGCGCATCGAGCGGGCGGTGGTCAGCTCGTTCTCGCCGGTGATCAACGAACCGATGCGCGACTACCTGGAGCGTGGTTCCAGGTACCTGCGCGAGTGCGATCGCTACCAGGTGGGCAACCTGGTCAACGAGACCATCGGCAAGTACCTGCCGCCGCTGTTCAAGCGCTTCAACTACCGGCATGTCAGCAGCCTGGACAACCACGAATACGCGCAGATGCACTTCCATATCCACCAGGTGCTCGACCACGACCTGGAAAATGCCCTGACTGCCGCCAGGGCCATCGATATTCCGGTGCTGTTCATCAACGGTGAGTGGGACGAATACACCACCATCGCCGATGCACGGCAGTTCAGCCGGCACGTGCGCAACTCTCAGTTCAGCGAGATCCGCAGCGCCGGGCACTTCCTCGACATGGAAAACAAATCGGCCTGCCGCGACACCCGCACCGCGCTGATCGACTTCCTGAAACCGACGCAGCGTGAACAGCGTGGGCGTTACCAGTACGTGCAGGGCCAGCATGCACTGGCAGTCTGAAGAAAACGGGCGCCTGTAGCCCGGCCAACTGGATCATCGGCCCCACGGGCAGAAGGAAGATCCACGCCCCGGCGCTACAGGTCGCATCGCTACCCTACCGATATAAAGCTTCAAATTGCAGCAATGTTCTGGTACAAAGTGGCCCTGCGCGGGTGTCGTATAATGGCATTACTCCAGCTTCCCAAGCTGATAACGAGGGTTCGATTCCCTTCACCCGCTCCAGATTCCCCTCGGTATGTCCCCAGATCGCGCCATGCGATCCTCTCGTCTGCGTCCCTTCCAGCATTGATCAAAAAAGAGTCATCGCCTAGGATAGGTCTATCGCACACCGCTTCAGGAGGCGGAGATGATCATTCAAACCGCGACTCCCAAAAAGGTCGTCGCAAAGCGCAAGAAAACCGACAAGCAACTCACGTTCGAAGATGTGCGCACCGCCGCACGTGGTGGTGAGGCTGCGTTCCACTTCTATGTCGAGCACGGAAAGCTTCCGGCCTCCAAGTGAGTATTTTTGTCATCAGTAAAAGTTTCTGACCTGTTCAAGGAGTCCTCAGGCTGGTACGACTTCTTTGTCGATTTCCATAACTACAAGCTCTGTGGTGACCTCCCCGATATCTTCGGCCGGGATGAGGCGCTTGACCTCGAAGACATTTTCCATATCCATCTCGCCGCCACCGAGGCCGTCCAGGCAAGGTGGCGAGCTGCAAAGATCCAGTTCAGGCGCACGACGGACCCGGATCGTCCCGACGAAGATTTCTGGCTGGTCTATGCCTATGACCTGCTCCGTGACGAGTATCTGCTGCTGACCATCATGGGGCCTGACGCGCACAGCCGACAGCAGTGGGGCTCCTATCTGCGGGATATTCACGCCAAAATCGTAGACCCTTGGATCAAGGGGCGCGTTGTCTATTCGGATCCTGATGAGGGCGATTAGAGCAAGCGCTCTGATCGACGGGCCCCTCCTCCCGCGCTTCCAATCTCATATTCGTCTGACATCACTGCTTGCAATTCGCTGCAGCATCTTCGCTTTGCACGGTATCGGGCTGATAAAAATCCCCCTACAAAATGTCAACTTTTACGAACAGCGGAATCGACCTTCTGACCAAAAGCGTCGTCAATCCACTTGAAAACGCCTAAAAACTCGATAAATCCCCATCAAAGAAAAATAATGTAACGATTTACTTGACGCACCCCACCCCAATCGTTTCTTATTTTTCCCACCTTGCCCAGCGTCCGATACCCCAAAAACAAGCAGCGCCGCCCCTTGACGCCCGCGCGCGTCGTACCTGCACGCTCGTTTTACCGGTCCGGTCCTTGCCAGTGACACCGGCGCCTCGCCCGCGCCCATTCCAGCTCCAACATAAAAGGTGAACAACATGGAGCCCACCCGTTCGACCCTGTCGTGCCCGTTGCAAACCCCGTCCTTGGTCCCACACCAGGAGCAGCGCCCGCATGCAGCCTGAGCACAGCACCCACGGCAATCTGCAACTTCGCAAGTCCCTGCGCCTGTGGCAGGTGGTGATCATCGGCCTGGCCTACCTCACGCCCATGACCGTGTTCGACACCTTCGGCATCGTCTCCGGCCTCACTTCCGGGCACGTTCCCAGCGCGTACATCCTGGCCCTGCTGGGCATCCTCTTCACCGCCGTGAGCTATGGCGTGCTGGTGCGGCACTTCCCGCAGTCCGGTTCGGCGTACACCTACACGCAAAAAGCGATCAACCCGCATGTCGGCTTCCTGGTGGGCTGGTCGTCACTGCTGGATTACCTGCTGCTGCCGATGGTCAACGCCTTGCTGGCCAAGCTCTACCTGGGCGCGATGTTCCCTGAGGTGCCGGGCTGGGTCTGGGTCACTGCCTTCGTCACCCTGATCACCCTGATCAATATCCGCAGCATCAACCTGGTGGCGAACTTCAACGTGCTGTTCGTCGGCGTGCAACTGGTGATCATGGCGGTGTTCGTCTACCTGTGCCTGCGCGGCCTCGGCCAGGGCGAAGGCCAGGGCACGCCGTGGACGCTGACCCCGTTCAGCGATGACAAGACCCAGCTCAGCGCGCTGATGGCCGGGGCGACCATCCTGTGTTTCTCCTTCCTCGGCTTCGACGCGGTGACCACCCTCTCGGAAGAAACCCACCAGCCGGAGAAAGTCATCCCGCGGGCGATCTTCCTCACTGCGTTGATCGGCGGCGCGGTGTTCATCCTGATCTCGTTCTTCATCCAGGCCTATTTCCCGACCATGGAGCGCTTCCAGGACCACGAAGCGGCGCTGCCGGAAATCGCCCTGTATGTCGGCGGCAAGCTGTTCCAGTCGATCTTCATCGCCTGCACGGTGATCAACACCATCGCCTCGGGCCTGGCCTCGCAGACCAGCGTCTCGCGCCTGCTCTATGTGATGGGCCGCGACAAGGTGATTCCCCATGGCCTGTTCGCCCGCCTGCATCCGCGCTACAAGACGCCCGTGCTGAACATCATCGTGGTCGGCCTGATCTCGCTGTCGGCGATCTTCTTCGACCTGGTCACCGCCACCTCGATCATCAACTTCGGCGCGCTGGTGGCCTTCAGCTTCGTCAACCTGGCGGTCATCAACCACTGCTACCTTCGCCAGGGCATGAAGCAGGGGCTGGGCAACAAGCTCAAGCACCTGATCCTGCCGACCATCGGCTTTTGCATCATCGCCCTGCTCTGGCTCGACCTGAACGAGCATTCGCTGCTGTTCGGCGGGGTCTGGGCAGCGGCCGGCGTGCTTTACCTGGGCTGGCTGACCAAGTCGTTCCGGGTCGCGCCGCCCAGCTACATCGCCGAGTGAGACCGCCCGTCGAACGCGCCCGCGCAAAGCGCGGGCGCGCTTCATGACCGAGAAGGAAACCCCTCATGCTCCCGCGCCGCCTGTCCATCCAGTGGAAGATCATCCTGCTCGCCGGCCTGTGCCTGCTGGCCATCGTCATCGTCCTGGCGGTCACGTCGCTGACCCAGTCGCGGCGCAGTGCGGCCGAGGTGTTCCAGGCCAATACCGAACTGCTCGAGCACAACGCCCGCCTGCGCCTGCAGGCCCATGGCGAGACCCAGGCGCTGCGCATCCAGCGCTATTTCATGGATGCGTACCAGTACGGCAACGGCTTCGCCCGCCTGGCCCAGGTACTGCGCGGGCGTGGCGACGGTGACCTGCGCAGCGCCCTGGTCACGCAGGCCCGCACCGCGCTGGCCGGTAACCGCGACCTGATCGGCCTGTACCTGGTGTTCCAGCCCGATGCCCTCGACCACCAGGACGCCCGCTTCATAGGGCAGGCCGAGCAAGGCAGCAACGACAGCGGGCGCTTTTCCCTGTATTGGTCGCGCAATGCCGCCGGCGAGCTGGAATCGGAAGCCATGCCCGAATCCATGCTCGCCGACGCCAGCCTCGGCGCCAACGGCTCGTCCTACAACCGCTGGCTGACCTGCCCGCTGGAAACCGCCCGGGCCTGCGTGCTCGACCCGTACTTCGACGAGGTCAACGGCAAGCAGGTGCTGATGACCAGCATCGCCCTGCCGCTGCTGGACCAGGGCAAGGTGGTCGGCGTGGTCGGCCTGGATATCGGCCTGGACAACCTGCAACAGTTGGCCCTCGAAGGGCGCAAGGAAGTCTACGAGGGCCAGGGCCAGGTCAGTATCGTCAGCCCTGCCGGGCTGCTGGCCGGGCACAGCGCCGATGCCTCGCAGTTGAGCAAGCAGGCACCCAGGTCCGTTGAAGACGGACTGATGCGCATTGCCCGCCCCTTCTCGCCGATCCCGGACGCAACACCCTGGCAGGTCTTGCTGGAAGTGCCGCAAAGCGTCCTGCAAGCCCCGGCCATCCAGCTCAACCAGCGCCTCGACGCCCGCAACCGGAGCGCCAACCTGAGCAACCTGCTGATCGCCCTGGTCACCGCCCTGGCCGGGCTGGTGCTGATCTGGCTGACCGCCCGTGGCGTGACCCGGCCGATCCTCGCGGTGGCCGAGCGCCTGCGCGAAATCGCCAGCGGCGACGGCGACCTGACCCAGCGCCTCGACTATTTCCGCGATGACGAACTGGGCCAGTTGAGCGGCTGGTTCAACCGTTTCCTCGACAAGCTGCAACCGGTGATCGTGCAGGTCAAAGGCTCGCTGCAAGAGGCCCGTGGCACCGCCGACCAGTCCGCCGCCATCGCCAGCCAGACCAGCGGCGGCATGCAGCAACAGCAGCGCGAGATCGAGCAGGTGGCCACCGCCGCCAACGAAATGAGCGCCACCGCCCACGATGTCGCCAACAACGCCGCACAGGCGGCCCATGCCGCGCGCGGTGCGGACCAGGCCAGCCGCGAAGGCCTGGAACTGATCGGCCATACCCGCCAGGCCATCGACCAGCTCGCCGCCGACATGGACCTGGCCATGGAACGGGTCCAGGCCCTGGCCGGACGCAGTGAGCAGATCGGCTCGGTGCTGGAGGTGATTCGCGCCATTGCCGAACAGACCAACCTGCTGGCGCTCAATGCCGCCATCGAGGCGGCCCGGGCTGGCGAGGCCGGGCGTGGTTTCGCCGTGGTCGCCGACGAAGTGCGCAACCTGGCGCAACGCACCCAGGTCTCGGTGGAAGAAATCCGCCAGGTGATCGAAGCTTTGCAGGGCGGCACCCGGGGCGTGGTCGAGGCCATGCACGACGGCCAGCGCCAGGCGCGGGACAGCGTGACCCGCATGGAGCAGGCGGTACCGGCGCTGCAACGGGTCGGCGAGGCGGTCACGGTGATCAGCGACATGAACCTGCAGATCGCCTCCGCCGCCGAAGAGCAGAGCGCCGTGGCCGAGGAGGTCAATCGCAATGTCGCCGGGATCCGCGATGTCACCGAGTCGTTGTCCGGGCAGGCCGGCGAGTCCGCACGTATCAGCCAGGCGCTGAATCGCCTGGCCAACCAGCAGCAGGCGCTGATGGAGCAATTCCGGGTCTGACGGCCCGGCGTCTTATTGAGGAGGCCGTGGTGGCAACCAGGTTTTTCGATTTGAACGACGAGCAGGGCGTATTGCGTACGTCCATTGCCGTCACCCTGTTCATCGCCGCGATCGGCATCGGCTTCGGCCTCGCTTCGGGCTCGTTCTCGATCGTCTTCGACGGCGTCTACTCGATGGTGGACGCGAGCATGAGCGGGCTGTCGCTGGTGGTGGTGCGGCTGATCACCGCCCACACCCGCAGTGCACACCTGTCGCGCAAGCTGCGCGAGCGCTTCACCATGGGCTTCTGGCACCTGGAGCCGATGGTCCTGGCGCTCAACGGCATCCTGCTTACCGGGGTGGCGGTCTATGCGCTGATCAACGCCGTGCTCAGCCTGCTCGAAGGCGGGCGCGACCTGGAGTTCGGCCTGGCGCTGATCTATGCCGTATTGACGGTGATCGCCTGCCTGACCATCGCCGTGCTGGAGGCCCGGGCCAACCGACGGATCGGCTCGGACTTCGTGCGCATGGATGTGAAAGGCTGGGTGATGTCAGCCAGTATCACCGCAGCGTTGTTGATCGCGTTCTGCGTGGGTATTGCGGTGCAGGGCACGCAGTGGGAGTGGATCTCGCCCTATATCGACCCGGCGGTGCTGGGGCTGGTGTGCCTGGTGATCATTCCGCTGCCGCTGTCGGTGATTCGCCAGGCCCTGGCGGATATGTTCCTGGTCACCCCAGGTGACCTCAAGCAGCATGTGGACGACGTGGCGCAGGCGTTCGTCGAGCGGCACGCCATGTTGTCGTATCGGGCCTACGTTGCGAAGGTCGGGCGCTCGCGGGAGATCGAGCTGTACTTCATCGTGCCCAGGACCATGCCGGCGCGGAATATCGCCGAATGGGACGCCTGGCGCGACGAGATCGGCGAGGCCATTGGCGGCGAAGGGCCGGATCGCTGGTTGACCGTGGTGTTTACCGGGGATCCTGAGTGGGCTGAATAATCGAAAGACCAACACAGCCCCTGTGGGAGCGGGTTCACCCGCGATTACGATGGTGAATCCACTACCGCTATCGCGGGTGAACCCGCTCCCACAGGGTTCGGTATGAACCAACGCTCTGTATTTCAACCTCCCCCGATTGGCCTCCTCCTTCTCCAGCGGTTACGATGCTGGCCAAATGCCCAATTCCTCCCGGCCTTCTCCCCGAAGCGCCGGGTGCCGGGCTTTTGCGCTAGCGTCTGTCAGATACATCAAAAGGACCTGAACATGTTTCTTTCCCGCTGGCTTCCGGGCCTGGCCAACCTGCTGCATTACCGGCGCGAGTGGTTGCGCGCGGACGTGCAGGCCGGCCTGTCGGTGGCCGCCATCCAGATCCCCATCGCCATCGCCTACGCGCAGATCGCCGGCCTGCCGCCGCAGGTTGGCCTGTATGCGTGCATCCTGCCGATGATCGTATACGCCCTGGTGGGCAGTTCCCGGCAACTGATGGTCGGGCCCGACGCCGCCACCTGCGCCATGGTCGCCGGGGCCATCGCGCCGCTGGCCATGGGCGACCCTGATCGCCTGCTGCAATTGTCGGTGGTGGTCACGGTGCTGGTCGGCCTGATGCTGATCGCCGCCGGGGTGGCCCGGGCCGGCTTCATCGCCAGCTTTTTCTCGCGACCGATCCTGATCGGCTACCTCAACGGTATCGGCCTGAGCCTGCTGGCCGGACAACTGGGCAAGGTGGTCGGGTTCAAGATCGAAGGCAGCGGTTTCATCCTCGCCATGATCAATTTCTTCCAGCGCCTCGACGAGATCCGCTGGCTGACCCTGAGCATCGGCCTGGCGGCCCTGGCCTTGCTGATCTGGCTGCCGCGCCGCTACCCGAAACTGCCGGCGGCGCTGGTGACGGTGGCGGTGTTCACCCTGATCGCCGGCGTCTTCGGCCTCGACAACCATGGTGTCGCGGTACTCGGCCATGTGCCCGGCGGCATGCCTGAGCTGGCCTGGCCGCAGACCTCCCTGGAAGAAATGAAAAGCCTGCTGCGCGATGCCCTGGGTATCGCCACGGTGAGCTTCTGCAGCGCCATGCTCACCGCCCGCAGCTTCGCCGCGCGGCATGGCTATGCGATCAACGCCAACCATGAATTCGTCGCCCTCGGCGTGTCCAACCTGGCCGCCGGGGTGTCCCAGGGCTTCGCCATCAGCGGCGCCGACTCGCGCACCGCAGTGAACGACATGGTCGGCGGCAAGAGCCAACTGGTGGGCATCGTCGCCGCGCTGGTGATTGCGCTGATCCTGATGTTCTTCACCGCACCAATGGCCTGGATTCCCCAGGCGGCGCTGGGCGCCGTGCTGCTGATGGCCGGCTGGGGCCTGATCGATATCCAGTCGCTGCGCAAGATCTGGGCATTGAGCCGTTTCGAACTGTGCCTCTGCGTGCTCACCACCATCGGCGTGCTCGGCGTCGGCGTGCTGCCGGGCATCATCATCGCCGTGACCCTGGCGATCCTGCGTTTGCTCTACAGCATCTACCAGCCCACCGATGCGGTGCTGGGCTGGGCGCCGGGGGTCGAGGGCCAGGTAGACATCAGCCGGCACAAGGACGCGCGCACCGTGCCGGGGCTGGTGGTGTACCGCTTCGACGACGCGATCCTGTTCTTCAATGCCGACTACTTCAAGATGCGCCTGCTCGAAGCGGTACAGCGCGAGGGCGATGCCAAGGCGGTGCTATTCGATGCCGAGGCGGTGAGCAGCATCGATGTCAGCGGCATCGCGGCGTTGCGGGAAGTGCGCGATACCCTCAAAGCCCGTGGCATCGAGCTGGGGATCGCCCGGGCACGCGGGACCTTCCTGCGGATGCTGGTGCGCTCGGGGCTGGCGCGGGAGATGGAGAACCACCTGCTGTATGGGTCGGTCAGGGCGGGAATCCGGGCTTATCGGTTGTGGCGTAACCGGGTCAGGAGGGAGGAGACGGATGCCGGGAAAGCCGCGCCCGTTCCGAATCTTCCTTAGTTCTTGAGGGCCCTATCGCTGCATGGGTATCTACACATCTCTAACGCCTTTGCCTCGGTAGCCAGCCAACAGCTTCATTTGCAAATGCGGCAAGCTCCTGAGGACTGTACTGCTCCAGCGTTTCTGTCATGGCTAACAGCATGTACAACCCTGCCAACAACGCTGAAGCAGTCACAGGCTGGGATCGTTTCATCTGGCGGCCAGATAACCGCACCAGGAATGTTCGGGTTTGCTCGGCAAACTGACCCTCGGCACGCATCAGTCGCCAAGCTACTGCACAGGCCTGACTTGCGATAAGCAGTCGCTTGAACACGGCCTCACCACTTTCCTGCTGCCAGCTTTCGAGCTGTTGTCCACCTTCCTTGAGCAGTTTGAAGTAGGACTCGATTCGCCACCGCCAGTAGTACCAAAGCGCAATCTGCTCAGCATTTGCGTCCTCGCCCACATTGCTCAGCAGATACCAGGTGGCTAGCAGCTCTCCTGCCTCGCTCATGACTCGGCTGACAACCAGGCGCGCAGGAAGAGGCGTTCCTGGCTGGCGGAGCTTGAATCGTTCTGCTCTGCTTTTAGCCGCTGGCTGGGCTTTTCGGGTCAGTACTACGTCTGTTTCTGCGACCCACTGTATCGCCGGCTTTCCCTTGAAAACGACGCCTCGGGCGGCTCTGAAGGGCAAGTCTTCAGCGATGAGCTTCAGTGAGAGGGATCGATTCTGGTACTGAGCCGTGGAGTTCATCCTGGCCCGCACCAACCAAAGATGGTTGCCAGCTTGCAGTTGCCTCAGATGTCCCGCCGAGTCTGCTTCGCGATCGACGATATGCACCAGCGGTTTGGTAAAGCCTTGCTGTTCAAGCCATGCAGCACGGTCCACCAACTCGTCCATGTGCTTGCCATGAGCAATGAGCTCATCAGTACGGGTGCTGAGTATTCCGTCCTTCACAGACAGGTTTTGAGCGGGCGTGCAGATGGGTGATCCATTACGATCACTCACTAGCAGGCTGCTTTGCAGTTCGTAACCGACATCGCCCTTGTGGGTCATCTGCAGTCGATCAGTCTTGCTGTGGTGGTGCATGAAGTTGATACGCGACCAGTCATGCATGACCAATGCGTACTCATCGCAATCCTCGCTGCATCCCTCATGAGCCAATGCCAGCAAGGGTTTCACCAGATCACTGGGTTTAACCCGATCGTTTCCCAGAAACCGCCACATGGCCTGTGTTTGCGCAAAGGCCCTGTCGCTACGCGGCAGGGCCTTCATTCCGGCGGCCAAGCCCGCCAGTGCGTTGGTATGTCCCATCACTAACTCGTCGTACCGCTTGATCAGTCGGGCATCGAGCCCGGTCATTTCGAATCCATGCGGTCCTTTTATAGACCATGATGGGAGTTGTGTAGATACCTATGCCTATCGCTGGCAAGCCAGCTCCCACAGGGATTGCATGCACCGCACCTGTGGGAGCTGGCTTGCCAGCGATGAGGCCATCAGCCTTTCCGAGGTATCAGCCCCGGTACGGCATGCATCAGCGCATTCAGCGCAAACCCGATGAACATCACCCCGCAAGCCCGGGTAATCCACAGCTCATAGCGCATATACAAGGTACGCACCTGCCGCGCCCCGACCAGCACGATCAGAATCAGGTACGCCAGCAGCCCGCCGAGGAAACTCAGGGCAATCAACGCCGGCAGCATCGACCAGTCCAGCGCTTCGGCCCGGCTCGACAACAGCGCGGTGAAGGTCGCTACCGCCACCGGATAAGCCTTGGGATTGGTCAGCCCGAATACCACGCCATGCCAGAACGGCCGCCGCACCGCGCTCTGCTCGGCGCCATTGCCCGGCTGGCTGCGCAACGCCCGCCAGCCCAGCCAGCCCAGGTACAGGCCGCTGATTACGCCAAGGATGTCGAACACCGAGCTGCCGATCTGCCGCGCCCCGACGATCGCCACCAATGCAGTGCTGCACCAGAGCACATCTCCCAGCAGATGACCGCAGAGAAACCCGGCGCCGGCACGCCGGCCGCGGGTGGCGCCGATACCGAGCACGGCCAGCACTCCGGGCCCCGGAGTGATGCCGTAGATGAAGCCGGAAGCAAGCACAGCGAGCAGCAGCGAGAAGGTCATGACGCTGGGGTCCCAAAAGGTGGAGGCCGCAGTCTACGCCGCCTCCAGGGAGGCTTACCAGCCGCCGGCCCCGAGCAGCAGCGCTTCATCCTGCGCGACCGGTCGGCCATGGTATTTCAGCAGCGCACCCGGCCTGTTGGTAAAGATGCCATCCACGCCCGCCTCGCTGACCCGCTTGAAATCCACCGGCTCATCGACGGTGTAGACATGCACCAGCAGGCCCTTTTCATGCGCCATGCGATTCATCCACGGCTGGGCCAGGTCGGCATAACTCTGCTCGCCGCCGGCGGCGAGTGCGGTGGACGGCCCGATGCCGACGGCGCCCGTGTGTTTGGCGATGTCCAGCCAGCGCTCGAATTCGCCACGGTCCTTCGGCTGCTGGCGGGCATACCAGGCAGCCTTGTCGGGCAGGCCGGATTCGGCGAAGGCCTGCCCCGGCGCTGCCTCGACATGGTCCTTGCCCAGCCACAACAGCAAGACCTTCGGCGTTTGCGGCATGGCCTTGTGCAGCAGGGCCAGACTGTTGCGGTCGAAGGTCTGCAACACTACCCGCCCGGGCTGATCGAGCCAGCCGCGCTTTTCCAGGGCCTTTTGCAGGTCCTGTTCGATCCCGGGAAACTGGTTCGGCACCTTGGTCTCGATATACAGCCCGGGCGTGCGCGCCGGATTGGCTTCGGCGATATCCATCACCTCGTCCAGGGTGAGGATCTTCAAGCCAGCGAAGGCGGGTCGCGCGCGGTCAGGATAAGCACGGTTGAACCAGCTGCCGGCATCCAGCGTCTTCAATTCGGCCAGGGTGAAGGCACTGACCGGACTGGCCTTGCGCTCGGGAAAACGCTCGGCCACGTCGCTGGTGCGACCCAGGTCGTCATCATGCACCACCACCAGCACGCCATCACGGCTGCGTTGCAGATCCAGCTCCAGGTAGTCGGCACCAAGGTCCCGGGCAAGCTGGTAGGCCGGGGCGGTGGATTCCGGGGCGTCATGGGAAGCACCACGGTGGGCGATAACGGCGGGATACGGTATGCCTTGGGCTTTCGCCAGCGCCGCAGTGTCGCTGGCCTGGATCTGGAAAGTGAGGCCGAACAGGGCCAGGCCCAGGCAGATGTCCTTCAATCGCATTGGCTGTCTCCTTGTAAAAACCGGCCCGAAGCATAGTCGCCGTCCCGGATGACAACCCGTAGCGTGCTAAAGTCCCGCCCTGCCGATTTGCAACAGATTCCTACGAGATACGCCATGACCGCCGACCTAGACGCCTCCCTCGCCTCCTGGCCAGACCTTGCCGCCCGCCATCCCTGCACTGGCCTGCTGCTGGGCAATGGTGCCAGCCGGGCGGTCTGGCGGCCGTTCAGCTACTTCTCGTTGTTCGAAATCGCCCAGCGGGTGCGCAACAAGCCGCTCGGGGTCAGCGACCAGGCGCTGTTCAAGTCCTTGGGCAGCGAGCTGTTCGAGCCCGTGCTCAGCGCCCTCAACACCACGGTGCGGGTCAACGCCGCGCTGGCGATCGGCTCGTCGGCGCCGCTGAACCGCTATTACGCGATCAAGGAAGCGCTGATCCATGCCGTACGCAGCGTGCACATCCCCTGGAAGCTGCTGCCCGAGGCCACCCTCGCCACGATCAACAGCGAACTGCGCAACTACCGCAGCGTGTTCAGCGGCAACTACGACCTGCTCTGCCATTGGGCGATGAGCCATGACCCGCAAGGCTTCCAGTCGCTGTTCGACGAGGATGGTCACTTCGATGTCAGCCGCACCCACGGCCAAGGCACCCGCCTGCACTACCTGCATGGCGGCCTGCACCTGCTGCGCACCGAAAACGGCGGTACACGCCTGCGCGCCGCCACTGGCAGCCAGTTGCTCGACGGTTTTGCCATCAACACGCCGGGGGACGTGCCCCTGTTCGTCAACGAATGCACCAGCGAGCACAAGCTCAGGGCGATCCGCAGCTCCGACTACCTGACCTGGAGCTACGCGGCCCTGTCCAACCATGCTGAAGGCCTGTGCCTGTTCGGCCATCACCTGGACCGCGCCGACCGCCATCTGCTGCACGCGATCCAGCAGGCCCGGCCGCCTCATCTGGCCATCGCGATCCTGCCGTTGAGCGAGGCCGCCATCATCAGCCAGAAGCAGCATTTCATGCGCATCTTCGGGGAAACGCCGGATATCGCCCTGTATTTCTTCGACGCCACCAGCCACCCGCTGGGCAGTGCCGACCTTAATGTTCCAGCACCGACGGCGATCACTCGGCGACGCCGCTGATATCGAGTAGCAAATAGCAATAATTCTCGATAACATTTGCGACCTTTCCCTTCCGGCATTTCCTGGAAAGTTCGCATGCAGCGCACCAAACCCGATCGCTTCGCACAGGACGCCTGCCATGGCTTCTACGCCGATATCCTGCATTTCCTGCGCAAGCGCATGGACAACGCCAGCGATGCCGCGGACATGACCCAGGACGTCTTCACCCAATGGCTGGGCTACCGCGACCGGGCCCGGGTCGAGCAGCCGCGCGCGTACCTGTTCCAGATGGCACGCAACCTGCTGCGCGATCATTGGCGCCGGCAGAAAGTCCGCCATGGGGTGATCGACGACCAGGCCGACAGTGGAGAAGCAGGCACCAGCGAAGCTTGCGCGGCCGATCCCCTGGCTGCAGCGCAGCGCATGCAACGCCTGGAACGCTTGAAAATAGTCCTGGCCGAGCTCTCGCCGCGCCGCCGCGAAGCCCTTATGCTGCACCGCTTCGAAGGTTTGAGTCAGGCACAGATCAGCGAACGCATGGGGATTTCCGTCAGCATGGTGGAAAAGCACATCGCCGCTGGATTGCTCTACTGCAAACAGCGCCTGGACAGTGACAACGTTGCGGAGCAACCGGAATGACCCTACCTGAAACGGACATCCGTTCGCTCGACGCCCAGGCGGCGAGCTGGTTCACGCGCAACCGCAACGACCACACGCGGGCTTCGCGCAAGGCGTTCGCGCAGTGGCTGGAACAGCCCGGCCACGCCCGCGCCTACCAGCAGTTCGAAGAGCTGTGGGACGATCTCGCCGCGCTGAAGGCCCTGGACAAACCGGTCCAGTTGCGGCCACGCAGGACCGCGTCCTGGCGCCCCGCGCTGGCAACGGCGGCGGCGCTGGTCTGCGCCCTGCTCGCCGGCACTATCGGCGTGCCTGCCACCTCGGTCCAGCGCCAGCTGTCCAGCCAGGACGGACAGCCCGCCAACGTCACCCTGCCCGATGGCACACGCCTGCAACTCAATGCCAACACGCGGCTGAGCATCGACTTCGATGCCGAGCGGCGCCTGGTGCATCTGGAGCAGGGCCAGGTCTATCTGGATGTCGCCCCGGACAAGGAACGGCCGCTCTTCGTCGATGCCGGCACTGCGCGCTTGCGGGTGGTGGGCACGGCCTTCGATCTGCGCCGCGGCGAGCGCGAGCTGGTGCTCAGCGTGTCCCATGGCCTGGTAGCCTTCGAAACCCCGGGGGAACGTCGCCAGCCCTTGCTGGTGGGCGAACGCCAGCGCGCGGTGTACAACCTGGCCCGTGGCGACCTGAGCCGGCAGACCCTGAGCGACGGCGAAGTGGCTGACTGGCGCGGCGGGCACGTGGCGTTCCGCAATCGCGAGCTGGCGAGCCTGGTGGACGAGCTGTCGCTGTACCGGCCGGCGGCGGTGCTGCTGGCCGATCCGGGGCTGGCCGGATACAAGGTTTCCGGCAACCTCGATGTACATGATCCGGATGCACTGCTGAATGCCCTGCCGGTGTTGCTGCCGGTGAAGACCGTGGCGCTGGCGGACGGGCGGATGCGTATCGAGCGCAAGTGAGATTCGCGCAACACCGCAAAACCCTGTGGGAGCGGGTTTACCCGCGATTACGGTAGTGAATTCACCGACGCAATCGCGGGTGAACCCGCTCCCACAGGGTCCGTGTTCTGTCTCAGAAGAGCTTGGTAAGAAATATTTTCATTCGCAGGTGAGGGTTTCTCCCCGCCCCGCGTCTTCCTCCCCGACTGCGCCGTCAACACCGTCTTTTTTTGGCCTTTGGCCGTTCCGGGGGAATTCATGTTTCGAGCTTTCAAGCCGTTGTCAGCCCGCCCATCGCTGCTTGCCGTGTGCCTGGCCCTGAGCCTGCAGGCCCAGGCCGCGCCGGTGCAGTTGCAATTGCCGGCGCAGTCGCTGGCCACGTCGCTGAGCCAGGTGGCGCAGCAGGCCAAGGTGCCCTTGCTGTTCGACGAAAACCTGCTGCGCAATGTGTCCGCGCCGGCCATCAACGGCGAGTTCAGCGCCGAGGAAGCCATCACCCGCCTGCTCGCCCGCAGCCGCTTCGCCCTGGTCAAGGTCGGCAACACCTTCGTGGTCCGGCCCCGGGAGAGCGAGACCACGCCTCCCGGCAACGACAACACCAGCCTCCAGCTTGGCGCCCTGAGCATTGTCGGCGACGGCCAGCAGGTCACCCCCGCCACCGTCGGCCGCTCGACCCTGACCCAGCGCGATATCGATCGCGAACAGGCGAACAACGTGCCCACCCTGCTGAGCACCCTGCCCGGCGTGGAGATGGCCGGCTCGATGCTGCCCGGCGGACAGAAGATCAATATCTGGGGCATGGGCGACGCCGAGGACATCCAGCTGACCGTCGATGGCGCGACCAAGACCGGCTTCGAGCGCTACCAGCAAGGCACCATGTTCATCGAGCCGGAACTGATCAAGCACATCGAAGTGGAGAAAGGCCCGCACTCGCCCTTCGTCGGCAACGGCGGCCTCGGCGGGAGTGTCAACATGACCACCAAGGACGCCCCGGACCTGCTCGAAGAAGGTCGCGATAGCGGCGCGATGGTCAAGTACGGCTACTCCAGCAACGATCATCAGCAGGTGTACAGCTCGGCACTGTTCGGCCGCACCGAGGACCGCCGCATCGACGCCCTGGTGTACCTGACCAAGCGCGATGGCGACGACTTCAAGCTGGCCTCGTCGCTGCCCGACCCGCGCAACCAGTACCCGATCAACCCCAAGCGCCTGCCCGACAGCGCCCAGGACCTGGAAGGCGGGCTGTTCAAGCTGAATGTCCAGCTCACCGACGAGCAGTCCCTCGGCCTCTCCTACTCGCGCTCGAAGAACGAGCGCATGACCCGCTATTCGTCGACCAACTATTCGACGCCACCCACCCAGGCCAACATCGATCGCTACGGCTACGACCAGGCCATTCGCCGCTTCCTGGCCGACCGCGAAACCATCGACACCACCTGGTCGGTGAAATACCGCTACCAGCCGGTGGACAACCCGTGGCTCAACCTCGAGGTGAAATACTCGGAATCCGACGTCGACCAGACCGACGAGCGCGGGCCCAACGCCTTCTTCCAGCTCGCCACCGGCGGGCGCAGGATGGACACCGAGTACAAGGATCGCAACGTCGAAGTGCGCAACACCTCGCAGTTCGACACCGGCGTGCTGGAGCACTCGCTGACCACCGGCGTCGAACTGCACCGGCATGCCCGGGACGTCGACATGTGGATGCCCGGTGCCACGTACAACACCCGGAACTACAACTACGGCCATTTCCAACCGGCCTTCATGCCACACGGCAAGGTGGACACCAACAGCGCCTACGTGCAGGACGCCATCACCCTGGGCCAGGTGACCCTCACCCCGTCGCTGCGCTACGACCACGTGCGCAACCGTGGCGAGCAGAACGACGCACCGTTCTACAACGTCGCCTCCGCCGGCCATGACTACGGTGACAAGACCTACACCGGCTGGTCGCCGCGCCTGGCGCTGTTCTGGCGTGCCACCGATAACACCGCCTTCTTCGCCGACTACTCGAAAACCTGGCGGGCCCCGGTGATCGACGAGCAGTACGAAGTGCAGAGCGCCGCGAGCACCCGCAGCGCCACCAGCCGCGACCTCGACCCGGAACGCATCACCGCCTTGCGCGCCGGTAATGTCACCGACTTCTCCGGGTTACTGTTCAACGACGACAACCTGCAGGTGCGCACCACCCTGTTCCGCAACGAGGTCAAGGACGAGATCTTCAAGAACCTCGGCGTCGAGTGCCAGGCGCAGAACCCGACCGGTGCCAGTATCAGCAGGGCATGCGGCAACTACCTGATCGGCAACTACCGCAACCTCGACGGCGTGACCTACAAGGGCTTCGAGGTGGAAAGCTTCTACGACTCCAGCAGGCTGTTCGGCACCCTGTCCTACACCTGGATGACCGGCAAGCACGAAGGTGCCTACACCAACCCTTGGGCAGAGGATGTCTGGGCGCGGGATGTGCAGGCACCGAAATGGGTGGCGCGCCTGGGCGTGAAGATTCCCGAATGGGATGCGGTGGTGGGCTGGAAAGGCCTATGGGTACGCCAGACCGACCGCCTGCCCAGCGACAAGTACGGCCCGGGCGACCTGGGCAGCGCCCTTGGCGACAGCGCCTGGGACCACCGCGCCAACGACGCCTACAACGTCCAGGGTCTGTTCGCCAGCTGGAAGCCGCGCCAGCCCTACCTCAAGGGCACCGAGGTCAACTTCGTCCTCGACAACCTGTTCAACCGGGATTATGCGCCGATGCTGAGTGACAACAACGTCTACAGCACCGGGCGCAATGCCAGGGTGAGTGTGACGCGGTTCTTCTGAGGGGGGTGGAGGCGGCTGTACGAGAGTTAGCAGACCGGTCAACGAGCAAACCCGGCGCACCCTGAGGTGCCCTCGCGTACAGCAGCCATAAACGACAAAGCCGCGGAGCCAGGCCCCGCGGCTTTTTTCATACCGGTATGGTCACCGGCGACGGCGATTGGGCAATCGCCAGCAAGGCCTTGGAGATCCGCATGTTCAGCACGGCGTCACTGAGCATTTCCCGGTGCCGTGCATCGGGCGGGTCGGGAAGGTACGAGGTCTTGAGGATGGCTCTGGTGAGGTGTTCCACCGCGCGGGTGATGGCTTCTTCATGGGAGAGGCCGGGGCCGACGCAGAGGGCGGGAGGTGGATCGGGGACAAGCTTTTTCATGGTGTGCTGCTCACTGAAGTTCGAGTGGGCCACATCCGCTGCTAAACGAAGGGTGGCGACTGTACGTGGGTTAGCAGACCGGTCAATGAGCAAACCCGGCGCGCCCAAAGGCGCCCACACGTACAGCCGCCATAAAGCGCTGGCTGATGGTTTGCTCATAGCCGAACTGCTAATCCGGCATCGTCAATATCGCGACGACCGACGCAGACTAGGCAGCGTTTCCACATGACGCAACCACCAGGCGGGGTCGAGGAGTATGCTTGGGAAATTGCCTACAAGAAAGTCGGAAATCGGTGAAGTTCACGACTGATATGCAACAGTTTATGGATGGGTTGCCCATCCCGGCCTCATCGCTGGCAAGCCAGCGATGAGGCCATCAGCCACCCCCTCAAATCAACCCATCAGCCCGCAGCAGCGTTTCAAGGCAGTGCTCCGAAACCCCATAGAACGCCTTCAACTCGGCAATCTTTCCGAGCAACACAGCAGGATCCCCCGCCTCCTTGCGCTTGGTCGCCAGGATCATTTTGTTCTTGTTGGTGTGCTCCAACGAAATGAACTCGAACACCTTGGTTTCGTACCCGCACGCTTCCAGATACAGGGCCCGCAGGCTGTCGGTGAGCATCTCGGCCTGCTGGCCCAGGTGCAGGCCGTATTGCAGCATCGGCTTGAGCAGCCCCGGGCTGCTCAGTTGCGGGCGGATCTGCTTGTGGCAGCACGGCGAGCACATGATGATCGCGGCACCACAACGGATGCCGGTATGAATCGCGTAGTCGGTGGCGATATCGCAGGCATGCAGGGCGATCATCACGTCGATGCTGGCCGGCACCACGCTGCGCACATCACCCTGTTCGAACACCAGCCCCGGGTGCTCCAGGTGGCTGGCGGCCTTGTTGCATAGCTCGACCATGTCCGCGCGCAGCTCCACGCCAGTGACCTGCGCCGGACGCTGCAACGTATTGCTCAGGTAATCGTGGATGGCGAAGGTCAGGTAACCCTTGCCCGAGCCGAAATCCGCCACCCGCACCGGCTGTTCGGCCGGCAACGCCACGCTGCCGAAGGCGTGGGAGAACACTTCGATGAACTTGTTGATCTGCTTCCACTTGCGCGACATCGCCGGAATCAGCGCCTGCTGCTTGTCGGTCACGCCCAGGTCGTGAAGGAAGGGCCGGCTCAGTTCCAGGTAGCGCTTCTTCTCGCGGTCATGCTCGCCTGCCGCAACCTGGCGCACCTGTTGCGCGGCGTTGCGGTGGAGCATGGGCTTGCCCTTCTTGCTGAATTCCAGTTGCGCTTCATCCGCCAGGCTGAGCAGGTGGGCATTGCGGAACGAGCCCGGCAGCCATTCGCCGATCTGCGCCAGGGCCTCGTCCAGGGCCAGGTTGCGGGTGATGTCGCGGGTCTTGTAGCGATAGACGAATTGCAGGCTGGGCGTGCCCTTGACGGTCAGCGGCTTGGCAGTGATGCGCTGCAGGTCGGCTTCGTCGCCGACATGCCGGGCCAGTACCAGCTTGACCAGGGACTGCTGGTGCAGGGCGTCGGCGAGCAGGGCGAGAAACTGCGCACGGGCATCCGGCGCGGCCTGGGTGGAGGGAATAGCAGACATGGGAAAGGGGTGCCTCGGGTTCAATGCCGGGCATTTTACGTGGATGCCCGGCCAGCGCACAGGTTTTCGATCAGCGCGTCACTCCAGCAGGACCAGGCGATTGGGCAGTTCGTTGCGCTGGCTGGTGGCCGGAACATGGGCCTTGAGCAGATCACCGCAGGCAGCGATGCAGGTGAGGAAGCCTTCGAGCACCTGGCCGGCGCGGACCTGGGCGGTGAACGTGGCGACGAGTGCCTCCCAGACCTGGTCTTCAAGGCGCGCAGCGATGCCGTCGTCCACCAGTATCTCCACGTAGCGCTCCGCCTCGCAGACAAAGATCAGCACTCCGGTGCGGCCGGCGGTATGGTGCAGGTTCTGTTCGAGGAACTGACGACGGGCCAGGTTCGACGCGCGCCACTGGCGAACCCGGCGCGGCACCAGGCGGCTGGTGAAGACGGGTAACCGCAGGATCAGGACCAGCACGATGAAGGTCAGCCATTGGGTCAGCAGCAGGCCGTGGGCGCTGAACCAGCCGGTGAGGTAGAAGAGCAGTCCCGGCACCAGCAGCGCCAGCAGGCTGGCCCAGACCAGCGGGACATAGGCGTAGTCGTCAGCGCTGCGGGCCAGGACGGTGACCAGTTCGGCATCGGTTTCGCGCTCGGCGGCGGCGATGGCCTCGGCGACCTGGCGTTGCTGGAATTCGTTGAGTAGTGCCATGGGGCTTCCTTAACAAAAATCTAAAGAACAACACGCCTCCTGTGGGAGCGGGTTCACCCGCGATTGCGGTGGTGGGCTCACTATTGCAATCGCGGGTGAACCCGCTCCCACAAGGTCCGCGATCGACTTACCAACTACCGGAGGAGCCGCCACCGCCGAAGCTGCCGCCTCCTCCACCAAAGCCGCCGCCACCTCCGCGACCACCGCCCAGTCCGCCAAACCCGCCACCGAATCCACCGCCCGGCCCACCGCGCCGGCCTCCGCCACCCAGGCCCTGGAGGTAAAGCACAACCACCACCAGTACGATGAACAAACCGATCGCCCACAACGACGGCGGCTCGCCCTCGCCGTCCGCGGCACTGGCCCGGGACGGCTGCGCCAGCGGATTGCCGCCGAGCACCTGGAGGATCGCCGCACTGCCCTGGACGATGCCCTGGCTCATCTCCCCACGCTTGAAAGCCGGGAGAATGATGCGGTTGATGATCACCGAGCTTTGCGCATCGGTGAGCAGCCCTTCCAGACCGTAGCCCACCTCGATCCGCACCTTGCGCTGCTGCGGTGCGACGATCAGCAGGGCACCGTTGTCCTTGCCCTTCTGGCCGATGCCCCAGTACCGGCCGAGTTGATAACCGTACTCCTCGATGGGCAAACCCTGCAGGTCAGGCACCGTGGCCACCACCACCTGCTCGCCGGTGGCCTGTTCATGGGCTTCGAGCATCTGGCTCAACTGGACGCGGGTGTGGGCGTCAAGCAGGTTGGCATCGTCCACCACCCGCCCGCTCAACGCGGGAAACACCACGTCGGCACGCACCACCAGCGCTGCCAGCAGCAGCGCCAGCAAGGCAAAGGCCTTGAACGCGCGCATCAGAACTTCACTTCAGGCGCTTTGTCGGCATTGGCGCTGGTGGCCTCGAAGCTCTCGCGCAGCGGCAGGTCGCTGTACATCAGGCTGTGCCAGATGCGCCCGGGGAAGGTGCGGATCTCGGTGTTGTACTTCTGCACCGCCGCAATGAAGTCCTTGCGCGCCACGGCGATGCGGTTTTCCGTGCCTTCGAGCTGGGACTGCAAGGCGAGGAAATTCTGGTCGGCCTTGAGGTTGGGGTATTGCTCGGCCACCACCATCAAGCGGCTCAGCGCACCGGTCAACTGGGCCTGGGCGGCCTGGAACTGCTTGAGCTTTTCCGGATCGTCGAGGGTTTTCGCATCCACCTGGATCGAGGTGGCCCGGGCCCGGGCTTCGATCACCGCGGTGAGGGTGTCCTGTTCATGCCTGGCGTAGCCCTTCACGGTTTCCACCAGGTTGGGAATCAGGTCGGCGCGGCGCTGGTACTGGTTCTGCACCTGGCCCCAGGCCGCCTTGACCTGTTCGTCGTAGCTGGGAATGTTGTTGATGCCGCAGCCAGCCAGCAGGCTGGCGAGCAGGATCAGCACCCAGGTTTTGCCACGGGTGATTGCAACCATCGTGTGAAGCTCCTTGTTTGTCCGTTTGCCGCCGCACTTGAGGCATAATCCGTGACCGCTGCTGGCGAGTACGGGTTCCATCGGCTAAAAACGTGCCCCAGCAAACTACAACAATAGCCGCTCCCCCAATTTCGGCTGGCCGGTATCGCCCGTGAATACCGGTGTGAGCCACGAGAACAGAATTCATGAAGAAACTGTGTTTGCTGGGTCTGCTCGTCAGCCTGGCCAGTCAGGTCGCCCTGGCCGATACCTCCGCCGCCGCCGCGCAGTTGCAGGAAAAGAAGGCTTTCGTCGACAAATTGCTGGGCCAGATGACCCAGGACGAGAAGATCGGCCAGTTGCGCCTGATCTCCATCGGCCCGGAAATGCCCCGGGAGAAGATCCGCGAGGAGATCGCCGCCGGCCGCATCGGCGGTACCTTCAACTCGCGCACCGCCCCGGAGAACCGGCCGATGCAGGACGCCGCCATGCGCAGCCGCCTGAAGATCCCGATGTTCTTCGCCTACGACACCATCCACGGTAACCGCACCATCTTCCCGATCGGCCTGGGCATGGCCTCGTCCTGGGACATGCAGGCGATCGCCACGGTCGGCCGCACCTCGGCCGTCGAAGCCGCCGCCGACTCCCTCGACATGACCTTCGCGCCCATGGTCGATATCGCCCGTGACCCGCGCTGGGGCCGCACCAGCGAAGGCTTCGGCGAAGACACCTACCTGACCTCGAAGATCGGCAAGGTGATGGTCGAGTCGTTCCAGGGCAAGAGCCCGGCCGAGCCGGACAGCATCATGGCCATCGTCAAGCACTTCGCCCTGTACGGCGCGGTGGAAGGCGGACGCGACTACAACACGGTCGATATGAGCCTGCCGAAGATGTACAACGACTACCTGCCTCCCTACCGCGCGGCCATCGACGCCGGTGCCGGCGGGGTGATGGTGGCGCTGAACTCGATCAACGGCGTTCCGGCCACCTCCAACACCTGGTTGATGAACGACCTGCTGCGCAAGGAATGGGGCTTCGATGGGGTGACCATCAGCGACCACGGCGCCATCCAGGAACTGATCCGCCATGGCGTGGCCCGCGACGGCCGCGAAGCGGCGAAGCTGGCGATCAAGGCCGGCATCGACATGAGCATGAACGACACCCTGTACGGCGAGGAACTGCCGGGCCTGCTCAAGTCCGGTGAAGTCAGCCAGGGCGAGCTCGACCAGGCGGTACGCGAAGTGCTGGGTGCCAAGTACGACATGGGCCTGTTCAAGGACCCTTACGTGCGTATCGGCAAGGCCGAGAACGATGTGCCGGACTACTACGCCGACGCCCGCCTGCACCGCGAGGCCGCCCGCGACGTGGCGCGCCGCGGCCTGGTGCTGCTGGAAAACCGCGCGCAGACCCTGCCGCTGAAGAAGAGCGGCACCATCGCCCTGGTCGGCCCGCTGGCCGATGCACCGATCGACATGATGGGCAGCTGGGCCGCCGACGGTAAGCCGGTGCATTCGGTGACCGTCCGCGAAGGCCTGCGCCGCGCCATCGGCGACAAGGCGAAGCTGGTCTACGCCAAGGGCTCGAACATCACCGGCGACAAGGCGATGTTCGATTACCTGAACTTCCTCAACTTCGACGCCCCGGAAATCGTCAACGACCCGCGTCCGGCCCAGGTGCTGATCGACGAAGCGGTCAAGGCCGCCCGCGGCGCCGACGTGGTGGTGGCCGTGGTCGGAGAATCCCGTGGCATGTCCCACGAATCCTCCAGCCGTACCACCCTGGAAATCCCGGCGGTGCAGCGCGACCTGATCAAGGCCCTGAAGGCCACCGGCAAGCCGCTGGTGCTGGTACTGATGAACGGCCGTCCGCTGTCGATCGCCTGGGAGCGCGAGCAGGCCGACGCCATCCTCGAAACCTGGTTCTCCGGCACCGAGGGCGGCAATGCCATCGCGGATGTGCTGTTCGGCGACTACAACCCGTCGGGCAAGCTGCCGATCACCTTCCCGCGCTCGGTGGGGCAGATCCCGATGTACTACAACCACATGCGCATCGGCCGGCCGTTCACCCCGGGCAAACCGGGCAACTACACCTCGCAGTACTTCGAGGAGCCGAACGGCCCGCTGTATCCGTTCGGCTATGGCCTGAGCTATACCGAGTTCTCACTGTCGCCGCTGACCCTGTCGGGCAAGACCCTGAAGAAAGGCGGCAGCCTGGAAGCCAGCGTCACGGTGAAGAACACCGGCAAGCGCGACGGCGAAACCGTGGTCCAGCTGTACGTGCAGGACGTCGCCGCGTCGATGAGCCGGCCGGTGAAAGAACTGAAGAACTTCCAGAAGATCCTGCTCAAGGCGGGCGAAGAACGTACGGTGACCTTCCGCATCAGCGAGGACGACCTGAAGTTCTACAACAGCCAGTTGAAGTACGCCGCCGAAGCGGGCGAGTTCAACGTACAGGTCGGCCTGGATTCCGAGTCGGTGCAGCAGCAGAGCTTCGAGCTGCTGTAAGCGTCGCCACGCCCAAGGGGAAGCGCCCTCCGGCCTTCCCCCTCGCCCGGATGGCCTGCCATGTCGCTTTCCTTTCGCACCTTGCGCCTGGGCCTGATCGTCCTCGCGATCGCCGCCGGCACCCTGATCGCCGCCACCTGGGCGCGGCAGCACGCCGAGCAGCAGGCAATGCTCGAGGACGCCGCCCGCGCCAGCCAGCAGCTCGGGTTGTACGCCAACTCGCTGCATACCCTGATCGAACGCTACCGCGCCCTGCCGGCGGTGCTGGCGCTCGATCCCGAACTGATCAGCGCCCTGCGCGGCCCGGTCGAGGGAGCCACCCAGGACCATCTCAACCACAAGCTGGAGCGCATCAACGGCGCGGCCAACTCTTCGACCCTGGAACTGCTCGACCGCACCGGCCTGGCCGTGGCTGCGAGCAACTGGCGGCTGCCCACCACCTACGTGGGCCACAACTATGCGTTCCGCCCTTACTTCAAGCAGACCCGCAGCCAGGGCACCGGGCGCTTCTACGCGGTCGGGGTGACCAGCGGGATTCCCGGCTATTTCCTCTCCAGTGCGGTGACCGACGAACAGCAGGGCTTCCTCGGCGCCATGGTGGTCAAGCTGGAGTTTCCCGAGCTCGAACGGGAGTGGCGCCAGGGCAACGACGTGGTGCTGGTCACCGACTCGCGCGGGATCATCTTCATCGCCAACCAGGATGGCTGGCGCTATCGCAAGCTGAATACGCTGTCGGCCCATGATTTCAACGAGCTGGAACAGACCCGGCAATACGACAAGCAAGCGCTGGTACCGCTGCAGCGCCAGGTGCTCGAACGCTTCGACGACACCAGCAACCTGGTGCGGGTGCAGGGACCACAGGGATCGGTCGATTACCTGTGGGAAAGCCTGCCGCTGGAGAGCGAAGGCTGGACCCTGCACCTGCTGCGCCAGCCACAGACCGGCAACGACGGCAGGAATGCCGCGCTGGCGGCGGCGGCGATATGGCTGAGCCTGGTCTTCGCCGTGCTCTTCGTCAGCCAGCGCCTGCGCCTGGCCCGCCTGCGCCAGCGCAGCCGCGAGGAGTTGAAGCGGCTGGTGGAAGAACGCACACGCGAGCTGCGCACTGCCCAGGAAGGCCTGGTGCAATCGACCAAGCTGGCGGCGCTGGGGCAGATGTCCGCCGCCCTGGCCCACGAGCTGAACCAGCCACTGACGGCCCAGCGCATGCAACTGGCGACCTTGCGCCTGCTGCTGGACCACGATCGCCTGGAAGACGCCCGCCAGGCCCTGGTACCGCTGGAACAGATGCTCACGCGCATGGCCTCGCTCACCGGCCACCTCAAGACCTTCGCCCGCAACAGCCCCAGCGGCCTGCGCGAACGGCTGGACCTGGCCACGGTGGTGGACCACGCCCTGCAATTGCTGGATGCACGCATCCGCGCGGAAAACGTCAGCACCGCGCTGTACCTGGCGCGACCGGCCTGGGTGCGCGGCGATGCGATCCGCCTGGAACAGGTACTGATCAACCTGCTGCACAACGCCCTCGACGCCATGCTCGACAAGGGCTTTCGCCGCCTGGAAATCCGCATCGAGGCCGAGACCGATGGCTGGCGCCTGAGCGTGCTGGACAGCGGTGGCGGCATCGCCCCGGAACACCTGGGCAATGTCTTCGACCCGTTCTTCACCACCAAGCCGGTAGGTGAGGGGCTGGGGCTGGGCCTGGCGATTTCCTATGGCATCATCCACGAGGCCGGCAGCCGCCTGGTGGTCGAGAACCAGCCGGGCGGCGCCCGTTTCAGCTTTACCCTTCCCCGTGATCCGGAGCCCGTATGTTGAATTCGGTGATTGTCGTCGACGATGAAGCCAGCATCCGCACGGCGGTCCAGCAATGGCTGGGGCTCTCCGGTTTCCAGGTGCAGCCGTTCAGCCGTGCCGAAGAATGCCTGGCGCAACTGCCGGCGCATTTCCCCGGGGTGATCCTCAGCGATGTACGCATGCCCGGCATGGATGGCCTGCAACTGCTGGCAGCGCTGCAAGCGCGTGATGCCGACCTGCCGGTGATCCTGCTCACCGGCCACGGTGATGTGCCGATGGCGGTGGAGGCCATGCGCAACGGTGCCTACGACTTCCTGGAAAAACCCTTCAGCCCGGAAAGCCTGCTGGGCAGCCTGCAACGAGCGCTGGAGAAGCGTCGACTGATCCTGGAGAACCGCCGCCTGCACGAACAGGCCGATCTCAGGACCCGCCTCGAAGCCACCCTGCTCGGCATGACCCAGGGCATGCAGCAGTTGCGCCGCCAGGTGCTGGAACTGGCGGCGTTGCCGGTCAACGTGCTGATCCGCGGCGAAACCGGCAGCGGCAAGGAGCAGGTCGCCCGTTGCCTGCATGATTTCGGGCCGCGGGCCGCCAAGCCGTTCGTGGCCCTGAACTGCGCGGCTATCCCCGAGCACCTGTTCGAGGCCGAGCTGTTCGGCCACGAGAGCGGGGCCTTTACCGGCGCCCAAGGCAAACGCATCGGCAAGCTGGAATATGCCAACGGCGGCACGGTGTTTCTCGACGAGATCGAAAGCATGCCCCTGGCGCAGCAAGCCAAGCTGCTGCGGGTGATCCAGGAGCACAAGCTTGAACGCCTGGGGGCCAACCAGAGCATCGAGGTGGATCTGCGCATCGTCGCCGCGACCAAGCCGGACCTGCTCGAAGAAGCCCGCGCCGGGCGCTTTCGCGAGGACCTGGTGTACCGGCTGAACATTGCCGAGCTGCGCCTGGCGCCGCTGCGCGAACGGCGCGAGGACATTCCCCTGCTGTTCGAACATTTCGCCCGGCATGCCGCCGAGCGCATCGGCCGCACCGCGCCGCCGTTGAGCATCGCCCAGCTCGGGCAATTGCTCGGACATGACTGGCCAGGCAACGTGCGCGAGCTGGCCAATGCGGCGGAACGCCATGCCATGGGCCTGAGCGATCCCTCGGCGCCGCAGGTGGCGGCGGACTCCTCGCTGGCTGCGCAGAGCGAGGCGTTCGAGGCCAACTGCCTGCGTACCTCGCTGCGCCGGCATAAAGGGGAAATCAAGGCGGTGATGGAGGAGCTGCAACTGCCGCGGCGGACCCTGAACGAGAAAATGCAGCGCCATAGGCTGGTGCGGGAGGATTTTCTCGATAGGCCATGAGCGGATTTCCGCTTGCTTCCTGCATTCCATAGGCGGAAATCCGCTTATTGATCCTTTCATTGTTGTTGCCTGTACCGGCCTCATCGCTGGCAACGCCAGCTCCCACAAGGTCCGTGCCGAGCCCTGATTCCGCGGCCTGCAGCGGACTTGTGGGAGCTGGCGTTGCCACCGATGGGACCACCTTGATCCCCCTGGCACACCTCCTGCTATAGCCCCCGCAGGCCGCGCTCCAACGCGCCACCACAAAAACAACATGAAGGTTCCGTCCAATGGATAACACTTCCACCCTGCCTGCCGGGGCAGCCACTGCCACGGCTGCGCCAAAGACCACCTCCAGCCGCCTCAAATCGATCTTCAGCGGGTCGGTGGGCAACATGGTCGAGTGGTACGACTGGTACGTCTACGCCGCATTCTCCCTGTACTTCGCCAAGGCTTTCTTCCCCGCCGGCGACACCACTGCGCAACTGCTCAACACCGCCGCGATCTTCGCCGTGGGCTTCCTGATGCGCCCGATCGGCGGCTGGCTGATGGGCCTGTACGCCGACCGCAAGGGACGCAAGGCGGCGCTGATGGCTTCGGTGCTGCTGATGTGCTTCGGCTCCCTGGTCATCGCCCTGACCCCGGGCTATGAAACCATCGGCGTCGCCGCGCCGATACTGCTGGTCATCGCCCGCCTGATGCAGGGCCTGTCGGTGGGTGGCGAATACGGCACCTCGGCCACCTACCTCAGCGAAATGGCCGACAAGAAACGCCGTGGTTTCTTCTCCAGCTTCCAGTACGTGACCCTGATCTCCGGCCAGCTCATCGCCCTCGCCGTGCTGATCGTCCTGCAACAGACCCTGACCACCGAGCAACTGTACGCCTGGGGCTGGCGCGTACCCTTCGTGATCGGCGCGCTGTGCGCGGTGGTTGCGCTGTACCTGCGCCGCGGCATGGAAGAGACCGAGTCCTTCACCAAAAAGGAAAAGCCCAAGGCCAAGGAAAGCCTGATGCGCACCCTGCTGCGCCATCCGAAGGAACTCGCCACCGTGGTCGGCCTGACCATGGGCGGCACCCTGGCGTTCTACACCTACACCACCTACATGCAGAAGTACCTGGTCAACACCGTGGGCATGAGCATCACCGACTCGACCATGATCTCGGCGGCCACCCTGTTCCTGTTCATGTGCCTGCAACCGGTGATCGGCGCGCTGTCGGACAAGATCGGCCGGCGTCCGATCCTGATCGCCTTCGGCGTACTCGGCACGATCTTCACCGTGCCGATCCTCTCGACCCTGCACACCGTGCAAAGCTGGTGGGGCGCGTTCTTCCTGATCATGGCGGCGCTGATCATCGTCAGCGGCTACACCTCGATCAACGCCGTGGTAAAGGCCGAGCTGTTCCCTACCGAGATCCGCGCGCTGGGCGTCGGCCTGCCGTACGCGCTGACCGTATCGATCTTCGGCGGTACGGCTGAATACGTAGCGCTGTGGTTCAAGAGCGCGGGCATGGAGACCGGCTACTACTGGTACGTCACCGCTTGCATCGCCTGCTCGCTGCTGGTGTATGTGTTCATGAAGGACACGCAGAAGCACTCGCGGATCGTGACTGACTGAGTCGATCTGCTGAAAAGCGAAGCCCCCGGCCGGAAGGTCGGGGGCTTTTTTGTTCCCGCTGTCAGACGGTTCCAACCACCCGCTGCACACGCCGGGCATTGAAGTAATAAGCCATCCCCACCATCAGCAGCAGTACCCCGCCCAGCACTGCCGACGAGCCCACGGTGCCGAAATCCAGCCCGCCCTTCTCGTAGGGTTTGGTCAGGAAGTCCCCCAGGGTCGCGCCGAACGGCCGGGTCAGGACAAAGACGATCCAGAACAGCGCCACCGGCGAAATCCGGGTCACGTAGCGCGCGATCACCACCAGGCAGATCGCCGAACCGATCAGCAGCGCACCACCGGCAAAGCCCAGCCCCGAATCGTCCGCCAGATAATCGCCCAGCGCCGTGCCCAAGGTGTTGGAGAACAGGATCGCCACCCAATAGAAGATCTCGCCGCGCCGGCTGCTGATGTGGTTGACGTTGAGGGTGTTGCCGCTCATGCGCCACAGGGCGAAGGTCAACGCGAGGATACCGATCAGGATCGCCGAGCCGGTGGCGTAGCCCAGGCCCAGGGTGCGGTCCATGAAGTCGGACATGGTGGTGCCGGCGGTGCTGGTGGAGAGGATCACCAGCCAGTAAAGCGCCGGGTGGTATTTGCGCGAGACCAACTGCGCCAGCAGCGTGGCGAGGAACAGGCTGATCAGGATCACCGAGCTTAGCGCGTAGCCGACGTTCAGGGTCATCGACAGCAGGTCGCCGGCGGTTTCGCCAAGGGTGGTGGCGCAGATCTTCATGATCCAGAACGCCAGGGTGATTTGCGGAAGTTTATTCATTGTGGGAATCGCTCCAGGGTCAAGTGCCGCGGAGATTGCTCAGGGAGCGATGAAAAAAGCGTGGGTGAAAAATGAAAAATGCGTAGGTGAAAATTCTTTCATTTTTCCTTTGAGCGGCGCAGATCCCTGTGGGAGCGGGTTCACCCGCGATTACGGTGGTGAATTCACTGACGTAATCGCGGGTGAACCCGCTCCCACAGGGATCCGCGAACGCCATTAAATCGATTTAGTCGATCCTTATGGCCGATTTTTTGCGCTTTTTAATCAAATTAATCGGCGTAGTATCAAACCCATAGAAACAAGCAACCCACTCACTACCCCGGAGCAACCACCATGAAAAGCAAACTGATCCTGACCCTGGCCTTCTCTGTCCTGACCGCCAACGCTTTTGCCGCCGACGGCTTCGACCGCACTGGCAGCCATAACTTCAGCCACCCGCAAGCCCAGGCGGCCGCAGTCGCCGAAGATGGCTACGATCACACCGGCGCTGCCAAATTCGCCGAAGACGGTTTCGATCGCACCAACGGCGCCAAATTCGCCGAAGACGGCTTCGATCGCACCAACGGCGCCAAATTCGCCGAAGACGGTTTCGATCGCACCAACGGCGCCAAATTCGCCGAGGATGGCTTCGATCGCACCAAGGGCGCTCAATTCGCCGCCGATGGTTTCGACCGCACCCAGGCCCATCGCTTCAGCTAAGACCTGCGGTTTCACCTCCCACAGCCCGGCTCCGGCCGGGCTTAATCGTTTTCAGGGCCCGCCACTCTTGGCACACTAGGTGTCCTTCCCCCTGTACCCGCCAACAAGGCCCGCCCGATGTACTACTACGAACCCGCCAAAGGCCACGGCCTGCCCCATGATCCGTTCAATGCCATCGTCGGTCCGCGCCCGATCGGCTGGATCTCTTCCCACGACACCGAAGGCCGCCTGAACCTGGCGCCCTACAGTTTCTTTAACGCCTTCAACTACATTCCGCCGATCATCGGTTTCTGCAGCGTCGGGCGCAAAGACAGCCTGAACAATATCGAGCAGACCGGTGAGTTCGCCTGGAACCTGGCCACCCGTCCGCTGGCCGAGGCGATGAACCAAAGCTGCGCGCCAGTCGCGCCGGAGGTCGATGAATTCGCCCTGAGCCAACTGACCCCGGCAGCCTCGCGGGTGATCGCGGTGCCGCGGGTGCAGGAGAGCCCGGTGTCGTTCGAGTGCAAGGTGAGCCAGATCATCCAGCTCAAGCGCGCCGATCAGGAACCGGTACCAAGCTGGCTGATCCTGGGCGAAGTGGTGGCGGTGCATATTGCCGAGCATCTGCTCAAGGACGGTATCTACGATACCGCCGCCGCCGAGCCGATCCTGCGTGGCGGCGGCCCGGCGGACTATTTCGAATTGGGCAACCTGTTCAAGATGGGCCGCCCGCAGCGCTGAAGCGCGCCTACCAGACCAGCTCGGCGTCGGCGCTGACGCCTTGCAGGCGCTGCAGTTCGGCATTCGCCGCTTCGTCGGCGGCGGTGGCGGTCTTGAACACCTGGCCATCGAGTACCTTGTGGAAGGTCGGCGCGCCCACGGCGCCCAGGCCCTTTACCGCGATCGCGGCATGGTAGCCACCCTCGGTCGGCACCATCGCCGCGACCGCTTCAAACCCTACGAATACCCTGCGCGCCATTGTCGTCAAACCCGATGATTGCGAAAAAGGCCGTCATTCTAGCTGAAGGTGTGCAGATCGAGGCTCTCCAGAACCCGTGCCTGCACCAGTTCGCCGAACAGTTGCAGGCTGGGCGAGTGGAAGTAGTCGTTCATCGCCGATGGATCCTGCCACTGGCTGCTGAGCAACCAGAGGTGGCTGTCGCAAGACGAGCGTTGCAGGCTGAAGCCCAGGCAACCCGGGGTGCTGCGGGTCGGCTCGCGCAATTGTTGAAGACGTTCGCCCAGCTCTGCCGAGCGCCCTGCACTGGCGCGCACGAAGGAGAGGTGGCTGACCGGTCGAGATGTCGTCATGTGCGGTGCTCCTTTGAAGCGGTCAGGGGAAACTGCCAGGCTGCCAAGATTAGCCAGCCCGCCGCCATCACCGTTAGGCCGATGCTGTCGGTAAATTGCCTGATCCTGCATGACGACCATGAGACGGCCGGGCAGTCGATGAAACGCCCAGGCGGTGCCATGAATCCCGCAACACAGTCCAACCGCTTAAGGTGAATAGCGATCCGCCTGTCCCGGCAGGATCGTGCAAGAACCCGACAGCTTTCGGCTAGCGCCGGGACTTGCACAAACCTATGCTGCGAAAATCCTGCTGAGGAAGCTCGTCCATGTCATCCGCCGAACCTCTCGATCCTGCCCTCGAAGCGCTGCGTGAAGCCCTTGCCGACCTGGTCCGCCGGCATGTCGACTCGCCGGCGATCAATGGCCTGTTCCTGGTCCGCCATGAAGAGAACATCCGCTCCATGCCGACCCTGGCCCACCCTGCCCTGTGCATCCTGGCCCAGGGCAGCAAGGCCGTGCACCTGGGCGACGAGCGCTATGTCTACGACCCGCTGCATTACATGGTGGTGTCGGTGGCCATGCCGATCAGCGGCGTGTACCTGGATGCCAGCCCGGAAAACCCGAGCCTGGGCATTCGCCTGGACATCGACCCCGCAGAAATCAACAACCTGATCGCCGATGCCGGGCCCATGGGCGTGCCGGCGGCGTCCGAGCGCGGGCTGTTCGTCGAGCGCCTGGACCCGGCGCTGCTGGACGCGCTGATTCGCCTGATCCGCCTGCTGGATACGCCGAAGGACATCCCGGTGTTGGCACCGTTGATCCGACGGGAAATCCTTTACCGCCTGTTGCGCGGGAAACAGGGCCACCGTCTGTATGAAATCGCCATGTCCAATAGCCAGACCCATCGGGTTTGCCAGGCGATCCAGTGGCTCAACGACTACTACGATAAGCCGCTGCGCATCGAGGACCTGGCCCGCGAGGTGAACCTGAGCGTCTCGGCACTGCATCACCGTTTCAAGTCGGTGACCTCGATGAGCCCGTTGCAGTACCAGAAACAACTGCGCCTCCAGGAGGCTCGTCGGCTGATGCTCAACGATGGCCTGGAGGCGGCGGTGGCGGGCTATCGAGTCGGCTATGAAAGCCCGTCGCAGTTCAGCCGCGAATACAGCCGGCTGTACGGCGCGCCCCCGTTGCGGGACATGGCGCGCCTGCGCAACGCGATTTAATCCAGGGCGTTGTCGGTCCAGCAGCGCTGGTCGATCTCGATCAGCGTCGGTCCCTGGCGGCCGGCAGCGGCGACCAGTGCCGCCTTCAGGGCCTGGACTTCACTCACCGCTTGCGCCGCGCAGCCGAAGCCCTTGGCGATGGTGACGAAGTCCGGCGTGTGGATATCCACGCCCACCGGTTCGATATCGCGGTTGACCATATAGCGCTTGATTTCCTCGTAGCCCTGGTTGTTCCACAGCAGGACGATCAGTGGCACCTGTGCCTCCACGGCACTGGCCAGCTCGGGCAGGGTGAACTGGATACCACCGTCGCCGATCAGGCAGACCACCGGCAGGCGCTGTGCGGCTTCCTGCGCACTGCCCAGCCAGGCCCCCATGGCCGCCGGCAGGGCATATCCAAGGGTGCCGTAGCCAGTGGACGCATTGAACCAGCGGCGCGGATGGTCCAGGTCGAGGGTCAGGTTGCCGGTGTACACCGGCTGGGTCGAATCGCCCACCAGCACGGCCTGTGGCAAAGCTTCAAGAATGGTATCGAGGAACAGGGTCTGGGCAGTTGCCGCGTCGTCCCACTGTGCGGCCAGGGTTTCTTTCAGCCGCGCCGCGCGGGCCGGGCCCCACTCACCGGCGCGAACCGGTGACGGCTGGTCGCCAAGGGCATGCAGCAGCGCATCGCAGGCATGCCCGGCATCGGCGACCATGGCCAGCTTCGGCGGGTAGTTGCGTACGGTCTGGTCCGGGTCGATGTCGATGCGCAGCAGGGTGCCAGGGATCTCGAAGCCGCCCTTGAAGGTGACGTCGTAGTCGGTCTCGGCCAGTTCCGTGCCGATGGCCAGCACCACATCGGCCTCGCGCACCAGTTCACGGGTGGCGGCCAGGGACTGGGTCGAGCCGATCAGCAGCGGATGACGGGATGGCAACATGCCCTTGGCATTGATGGTCAGCGCGGTTGGCGCCTGGAGGTACTCGGCGAGCCGGGTCAGCGAGGCGCTGGCGCCGATGGCGCCGCCACCGGCAAGAATCAGCGGACGACGGGCGTTTGCCAGCAGGGCGGCCATCTTCGCCGCAGTAGCCGGGGCTGCGGCGGCACGCTCGACGCGCACCGGCTCGCTGCCCAGCAGGTGATCGGCCGGCTCGACGATCACATCCAGCGGAATCTCGATATGCACAGGCCGCGGTCGTGCGCCATCGAACACGGCAAAGGCACGGGCCAGGACTTGCGGCAGGTCGTCGGCGGACATCAGGGTATGGGAAAAGGCAGCGACACCGCGCACCAGTTCGCTCTGGTTCGGCAGTTCATGCAACTTGCCCCGCCCGCCGCCCAGGGCGCTGCGCGATTGCACGCTGGAAATCACCAGCATCGGGATCGAATCGGCGTAGGCCTGGCCCATGGCGGTGGTGATGTTGGTCATGCCCGGGCCGGTGATGATGAAACACACGCCAGGTTTGCCACGGGTGCGCGAATAACCGTCAGCCATGAAGCCGGCGCCTTGCTCGTGGCGCGGGGTGATATGCCGGATAGCGGACGCCGCGAGGCCTCGATAGAGTTCCACGGTATGCACGCCCGGGATGCCGAACACATGGTCCACACCGTAGTTTTCGAGGAGTTTTACCAGCACTTCGCCGCAAGTCGCCATGTTCGTGAGCCTATTGTCTGTGTTCGGGGCCAGGCCTTCATTGGACCGCCGGGTGGCTACCGGCACAAGGCAAAGTTCCTCATACTAGCCATGCGCCCAGATCATGGCTTATTCCGATGAAACGACTCCCTCCCCTTGCCGCCCTGCATACCTTCCTGGTGACGGCCCAATGCTGCAACTTCACCCGGGCTGCCCAGCAGTTGCACCTGACCCAGGGGGCGGTCAGCCGGCAGATCGCCGGGCTCGAGGAACACCTCGGCTATCCGCTGTTCATCCGCCAGGCCCGCGGCTTGAGCCTGACCCGCGAAGGGCAGGAATGGCTGCCCCGGGTACAGCAGGTGTTCAGCCTGATAGAAGACGGCGTGCAGCAGATCGGCGCGCCACGCGGCACCCTGCAATTGAAGGCGCCGACCTGCGTGATGCGCTGGCTGCTGCCACGGCTGATGGAATGGCAGGCGTTGCGGCCGGACGTGCCGGTGGAACTGACCACCACCATCCAGCACGGGGTGGATTTTCGCCGGGAGGGCTTCGATGCGGCGGTGGTCTATGGTGCCGAGCCGGAGGGCGAGGCATTGAAACTGTTCGACGAGCAACTGACGCCGGTCTGCTCGCCACACTTGCTGGCGGGTACCACGCCGCTGCGCGAGGTGGCGGATCTGGCCGGGCACATGCTGCTGCACCCGACTCGGGACGAGCGGGACTGGCAGACCTGGCTGGAGGCGGCCGGAAGCGGGCTGGAGATCCAGGGCCGGCGCCAGCATTTCGAGACGCTGGACATGGCGATGGCCATGGCCTCGCAAGGAACCGGGGTGGCGATCGGGGATTGGGCGTTGATCGGGGATGATCTGCTCGGCGGCAGATTGGTAATGCCGTTTGATTTGAAGGTGCCTACCGGGAAAGGTTACTACCTGGCAATGCCGGGGAAGGTGGCGGCACCGGGGTTGGTGGAGCTGGTTGCATGGTTGGGGGAGCAGGCCCGTAGGCGGTGATCTTTCGGGCCCTATCGCGGGTGAACCCGCTCCCACAGAGTAACCTGTGGGAGCGGGTTCACCCGCGATGAGGCCCTGAAGAACAATTCAGTAACCTACAGTGAACCGCTGCCGCGAATGCTTCGGCTGCTCCAGCTCATCCAGCAAGGCAATTGCGTAGTCGGCAAAGGTGATCCAGCTCCTGCCATCGGCACCGATCAGCAGATGATCCTTGCCCAACTTGTACGACCCGGTCCGCGGGCCCTCCACGAACTCCGCCGAAGGCGAGAGGAAGGTCCAGTCCAGGTCCTGCTCCTGCTTCAACGTTTCCAGATAGACCGCACCCGCGCTGGCCTCGGCCTTGTAGGCCTCGGGGAAGTCCGGGCTGTCGATCACCCGCGAATCGTCCGGCAGCAGCAGGCTGCCTGCCCCACCCACCACCAGCACGCGCTTGACCCCGGCCTGCTTTGCCGGCGCCAGCAGGGTCTGCGCGGGGATCCCGGTGAAGTGCGCAGCGCTCAGCACCGCATCGTGCCCGGCCAGGGCCTTGGCCAGCGCCGCGCCATCCTTGATGTCCAGCGCCACGGGGTTCACCCCGGCGCGGCCCTGCAGTTTCGCCGGGTCCCGGGCGATGGCGGTGACGCTATGGCCACGGCGCAGGGCTTCTTCCAGCAACTGGCTGCCGGCACGGCCGGTTGCACCGATGATTGCGATCTTGCTCATGACAAACCTCCACTGAGAGTTGAACCTGTCTCGAAGACGACGACTGAGCACAGCTTAGTTGCGCGATCCGGGGCAAAAAATGCGATTCTTGCGCATAGTTTGTTTCTGAAACCGGACAGATCAATGGACCGTCTCACCGCCATGCGGGTCTTCGTCACCGTGGTCGATCTTGGCAGCCAATCCGCCGCCGCCGATCATCTGGATATGTCGCGCCCGGTCATATCCCGCTACCTGGCGGACCTTGAGGATTGGGTCGGCGCGCGCCTGATGCAGCGCACCACCCGCAAGCTGAGCCTGACTGCCGCCGGCAAGGAAACCCTGCCACGCTGCCGGCAAATGCTGGAGCTGGCCGGTGACCTGCAGGCCGCCGTCGCGACCCCGGACCAGACGCCCCGGGGAGAATTGCGCATCAGCGTGAGCACTTCGTTCGGCCAGGCGCAGTTGCTCGAGGCGATCACCGAATACGTGCGCCGTTATCCCCAGGTCAGGATCGACCTGCAGATGCTCGATCGCACCGTCAACCTGGTGGATGAACGCATCGACCTGGCGATCCGTACCAGCAACGATATCGATCCCAACCTGATCGCCCGGCGCCTGAGCGTTTGCCGCTCGGTGATCTGCGCCGCCCCGGCCTACCTGCGCGAGCATCCGCGGCCACAAACGGTGCAGGACCTGGCCCGGCACAATTGCCTGACCCATTCCTACTTCGGCCATAGCCTCTGGCATTTCGAGGTGGACGGGGAAAACGTGTCGGTACCGATCCAGGGCACTATCAGCGCCAACGAGGCCCTGACCTTGCAACAGGCGGCCCTGGCCGGCGCCGGTATCGCCATGCTGCCGACCTACCTGGCACACCGGCCGTTGCGCAGCGGCGAGCTGGTGCAGCTGCTGCCCCAGGCCCGGCCGAAGACCCTGAACCTGCATGCGGTGTACACCTCGCGCAAGCATATGCCGGCGACCTTGCGCAGCATGCTGGACTTCCTCGCCGAACGCTTCACCGATCCACCGGAATGGGATCGCGACCTGCCATAAGTGAACTAGGCTTGTAGCAGGGTGTGTCGTAGCGGGAGGTCAGCATCATGGGTGTCAAATCCAGGAAATGCGCGGTCGTCTTCGCCATCGCCGCCGTCATGGGGCTGTATGCCACAGCTGCCTGGCGGGTCGAGCAGGCGCGTAACCAGCCCTGGTCCGCGGCGAGTTGTTCGCTGGTTCATTGTGTGCCGCATACGGCCACGCTTAGCGCGTTGAGATAAGGGTCGCCTGCACCGGCCTCATCGCTGCGGTGCGGCGGTCCGACAAGCCAGCTCCCACAGGGATTGTATGCACCGCTGCCAGCGATGAGGCCCGTGAAGACGCTTAGCAAGCTATCGGTTAAACTCGCGTGAAAAAACATCCGAGCCCCGCCGTGACCCTACCCACCACCCCACCGCAACCCGCCATCCGTACCGTGCTCGTCGCCCTGATGCTGGCGATCTTTCTCGGTGCCCTCGACCAGACCATCATTGCCGTGTCCATGCCGGCGATCTCCGCGCAATTCAATGATGTCGGCCTGCTGGCCTGGGTGATTTCTGGCTATATGGTGGCAATGACCGTGGCCACGCCGATCTACGGCAAGCTGGGCGATCTCTATGGCCGTCGGCGAATGATCCTCGGCGGTACGGCGATCTTTACCCTGGCTTCGGTGTGCTGTGCCATGGCCCAGAGCATGGAACAACTGGTACTGGCGCGGGTGATCCAGGGCATCGGCGCGGGCGGCATGGTCTCGGTGAGCCAGGCGATCCTCGGCGATCTGGTCGCGCCACGGGAACGCGGGCGCTACCAGGGCTACTTCAGCAGCATGTACGCCGCCGCCAGCGTGGTCGGGCCGGTATTGGGCGGCTTGCTGACCGAATACCTGTCATGGCGCTGGGTGTTCTGGCTGAATCTGCCACTGGGCCTGGTCGCCTGGTGGGTGACACGCAACAGCCTGCGCGGGCTGGCGACGCCACAACGGGCAGCCAGGGTGGACTACCCCGGTGCGCTGCTGCTGATCCTCGGCCTGACCAGCCTGCTGCTGGCCATTACCCTGATCGGCCAGGGCCATGCCTGGCATGGCGAGGCGGTGCTGGCATTGCTCGGGGTGGCGCTGGTCGGCCTGACCCTGTTCATCCTGTACGAGCGCCGGGCACCGGAGCCATTGCTGCCCTTGAAGCTGTTCGGCAACAAGGTCGCGGTGCTGTGCTGGTGCGCGATCTTCTTCACCAGTTTCCAGGCCATCTCCCTGACTATGCTGATGCCTCTGCGCTACCAGAGCATCACCGGCGCCGGCGCCGACAGCGCGGCGCTACACCTGCTGCCGCTGGCCATGGGCCTGCCGATCGGCGCCTACAGTGCAGGTCGCCTGACCAACCTGACCGGGCGCTTCAAGCCGCAGATCCTGTTCGGTAGTGTGCTGATGCCGCTGGCGATCATCGGCATGGCGTTCAGCCCGCCGTCAGCCACCCTGCTCAGTGGTTTCTTCATGCTGCTGACCGGCATCGCCGGCGGCACGCAGTTCCCGACCTCGCTGGTGGCGGCACAGAGTTCGGTGCAGCCGCAGGATATCGGCGTCGCCACCAGTACCACCAACCTGTTCCGCTCCCTCGGCGGTGCGATGGGCGTGGCACTGATGTCGGCGCTGTTGCTGGCGATGCTGCAGGACGGTGGCTATGCGCTGGCCGGCGAGGCCCTGCTGGGCAGCCTGCGTACGGGCGAGGCGAGTCTTCAGGTACAGGCCGAGCTGTCGGTAACCTTCCGCAACCTGCTGCTGGGCAGCGCCTCGATTTCGCTGCTGGGCCTGGCCGCTGCGCTGGCCCTGCCCAACCGCGAACTGCGTGGGCACTGATCAGCCGCGCCGCTGCACCCAGGCCACGGCCAGGCCGCTGAGGCAGATGATGGCGATGCCGACCACGCCGTAGATATCCGGGCTGTGGCCAAAGACCAGGTAGCCGAACATTCCGGCAAAGAGGATCTGCCCGTAACTGAACGGCGCCAGCATGGCCGGTGCCGCATGTTTGAACGCTGAGGTCAGGAGCATGTGGCCGAGCATGCCGCAGGTGCCCAGGCCAATCATGAACAGGCCGTGGGTGAAGCTGGGCAGGGTCCAGAAGAACGGCACCAGGGCAGTCATGATCAGGCTGTTGAAGATGCCGGTAAGGAAGTTGCTGGTGGTCGGGCTGTCGGTGGCGCTGAGCTTGCGGGTGAGCAACTGGTAGCAGCCGAAACAGAAGGCCGAGCCCAAGGGCAACAGGATGGCCGGGGTGAACAACGCGCCGCCCGGCCGGATCACGATCAGCACACCGATAAAGCCTGCCGACACGGCCATCCATTGCCCTCGGGTAACCCGCTCGCCGAGCAATGGCACCGACAGCGCAGTGACCATCAGGGGCGCGAGGAAGTTGACCGCAGTCGCTTCGGCCAGCGGGATATAGCGCAGGCCGGTGGTGAAAAGCAGGCTGGTGCCGATCAGGCACAGCGCTCGCGCCAGTTGCAGCAACGGCCGCCGCGTACGCACCACCGCCGAAAGCCCGGTGCGCGGCACGAACACCACCAGCATCAACAGGGTGTGAACCACATAGCGCGCCCATACCACCATGACGATGGCGTAGAACCCGGACAGGTACTTGGACAAGGCGTCGTGGCTGGCGAACAGCAAGACCGCCAGACAGATCAGGGCGATCCCCCGCAGCGGTTGAACGGCGCCTTTCAGTGTCGGGGTTTGCGCGGTCATGTGCGGACTCGATGAAGAAAATTTAATTAGCCAGCTAAGTATCCGGACGGACCCAAGCCTACATAATGTTGACGCCGGTCCGACTTTCGTCTGGACCGGCGCCTACACTACCAACGGAATCTGGAAATACAAAGATTCACAAATGCTCACAAAACCTCAATTGCGCAGGGAGGGGCTCAAGCGCAGCATGTCCAGCCCCGCATCGATCCAGCGTTCGGCATCGCCGAGCAGGTCGAAGCTGTCCGGCAGCAGCAGCCAGCGCCGGATCAGCCCGTCGATGTAAGCGAACATGGCCAGCGCCGCACGCTGCGGATCGGTATCGGCCGGCAACTGCCCGCGCTTGACGGCATTGCTCAGGCTACGGGTGATGCGCTCGTGACAATCGGTCGTCGCGTTCTGCCGCTGGACGCGGATCTCGCACATTTCATCGGTGAATTCGCACTTGTGATGAAGAATCTCATTGATGCGCCGGGTTTTCGGATCACTGGCCATCCGGTGCATCAACTGCACCAGCAGTTTGCGCATGCAACCCAGCGGGTCGGGTTCGTCCTCGCTTTCGCTGGCGCGGGCCAGGGCGTCCAGCGGTTCCTGCAGGCTGTCGAGCAGCGCTTCGACCAGTTCGGCCTTGTTATCGAAGTGCCAATAGATGGCTCCCCGGGTGACGCCCGCCAGCTCGGCGATATCCGCCAGGGTGGTACGCGCTATTCCACGCTTGTAGAAGGCTTTTTCCGCAGCTTCGAGAATCTGGTTACGGGTTTCCTGTGCTTCCTCTTTGGTTCGACGGACCATGGCAGTACAACCTCATCAAGGAGCCGGTCGCCTGCGTCGGGTAACCGGGTTCTGAGCGGCGGCGGCCTTGTTCAGGGCGCCCGCCGGGAGTTCTGGTATCGCGCCTTGCAGCCTGTGTTTGACAAGGTAGCGGGTATTTACAAACAAGCATGAATGTAAGTATATTCCTTAGCATGCTACTTATCTAGCCGGACCCGTTAATTTTCCTTAATCCGTTTTCCATTATTCTTGAGCGTCTTCAGCTCTATTCTGACCCGAGGATCTTCATGCAACTCAAGCCAGCTGTTACCGCTCTGGTATCCGCCGTCGCCCTGGCAACACTGCTCAGCGGCTGTAAAAAGGAAGAAGCGGCGCCCGTGGCGCAGGCTCCTCAGGTCGGCGTCGTCACCCTCCAGCCGCAATCCTATACCCTCGTCTCCGACCTGCCGGGCCGCACCATCGCGTACCGGGTGGCGGAAGTACGTCCACAGGTCAACGGCATCATCCTCAAGCGCCTGTTCAAGGAAGGCTCGGAGGTGAAGGAAGGCCAGCAGCTCTACCAGATCGACCCGTCGGTCTACGAAGCGACCCTGGCCAGCGCCAAGGCCAACCTGCAATCGACCCGCTCGCTGTCCGATCGCTACAAGCAGTTGGTGGACGAACGCGCCATCAGCCGCCAGGACTACGACGATGCATTGGCCAAACGTTTGCAGGCTGAAGCCACGCTGAAAAGCGCCGAGATCGATCTGCGCTACACCAAGGTGCTCGCCCCGCTCAGCGGCCGTATCGGTCGCTCCGCAGTCACCGAAGGTGCCCTGGTCAGCAACGGCCAGGCCACGGCCATGGCCACCATCCAGCAGCTCGACCCGATCTACGTCGATGTGACGCAGTCTTCGGCCGAACTGCTCAAGCTGCGTCGCGAGCTGGAGAGCGGCAAGCTGAAGAAGGTCGGCGACAACGCCGCCGAAGTCAGCCTGAAGCTGGAAGATGGCAGCGATTACAAGCAGAAAGGTCGCCTGGAATTCTCGGAAGTATCGGTCGACGAAACCACCGGCTCGGTGACCCTGCGTGCCGTGTTCCCCAACCCGGAACACAACCTGCTGCCCGGCATGTTCGTTCATGCCCGCCTGAACAACGGCGTCAACGAAACCGCCATCCTCGCGCCGCAGCAAGGCGTGACCCGCGACCTGAAAGGCCAGGCCACCGCCCTGGTGGTCAACCAGGACAACAAGGTCGAGCTGCGCCAGCTCAAGGCCAGCCGCACCGTCGGTAACGACTGGCTGGTGGAAGAAGGCCTGAATGCCGGTGACCGCCTGATTACCGAGGGCCTGCAGTACGTCAAGCCAGGCATCGAGGTGAAGGTCAGCGATGCGACCAACGTCAAGCCTGCCCAGCCAACCCAGGCCAGTGCCGCGAGCGCAGGGGCCAAAGGGGAGTAAACCATGTCGAGATTCTTTATCGATCGCCCGATCTTCGCCTGGGTGATCGCCCTGGTGATCATGCTGGTCGGGGCGTTGTCGATCCTCAAGTTGCCGATCAACCAGTACCCGAGCATCGCTCCGCCGGCGATCGCCATCGCCGTGACCTACCCGGGCGCTTCGGCGCAGACCGTGCAGGACACCGTGGTCCAGGTGATCGAGCAGCAGCTCAACGGTATCGACAACCTGCGCTATGTGTCGTCGGAAAGTAACTCCGATGGCAGCATGACCATTACCGCGACCTTCGAGCAGGGCACCAACCCCGACACGGCCCAGGTCCAGGTGCAGAACAAGCTGAACCTGGCCACCCCGCTGCTGCCGCAAGAAGTGCAGCAGCAGGGTATCCGCGTGACCAAGGCGGTGAAGAACTTCCTGCTGGTGATCGGCCTGGTTTCCGAAGACGGCAGCATGACCAAGGACGACCTGGCCAACTACATCGTCTCCAACATGCAGGACCCGATTTCCCGCACCGCCGGTGTCGGTGACTTCCAGGTCTTCGGTGCCCAGTACGCCATGCGCATCTGGCTCGACCCGGCCAAGCTGAACAAATTCCAGCTGACCCCGGTCGATGTCAAAACCGCTGTCGCCGCACAGAACGTCCAGGTGTCCTCCGGCCAGCTCGGCGGCCTGCCCGCCCTGCCCGGCCAGCAACTGAACGCCACCATCATCGGCAAGACCCGCCTGCAGACCGCCGAGCAGTTCGAGAAGATCCTGCTCAAGGTCAACCGCGACGGTTCGCAAGTGCGCCTGGGCGATGTCGCCAAGGTCGGCCTGGGCGGTGAAAACTATGCGGTCAGCGCCCAGTTCAACGGCAAGCCGGCCTCCGGCCTGGCGGTGAAACTGGCCACCGGCGCCAACGCCCTGGATACCGCCAAGGCCCTGCGCAAGACCATCTCCGACCTGGAACCGTTCTTCCCGCCGGGCATGAAAGCGGTCTTCCCGTACGACACCACGCCGGTGGTGACCGAGTCCATCAGCGGTGTGATCCACACCCTGATCGAAGCGATCGTGCTGGTGTTCCTGGTGATGTACCTGTTCCTGCAGAACTTCCGCGCCACGGTGATCACCACCATGACGGTGCCGGTGGTACTGCTCGGCACCTTCGGCATCCTCGCCGCGGCCGGCTTCAGCATCAACACCCTGACCATGTTCGGCATGGTCCTGGCCATCGGCCTGTTGGTGGACGACGCCATCGTCGTGGTGGAAAACGTCGAACGGGTGATGACCGAAGAGGGACTATCGCCCAAGGAAGCGACCAAGAAATCCATGGGCCAGATCCAGGGTGCGCTGGTGGGCATCGCCCTGGTGCTTTCGGCGGTACTCTTGCCGATGGCGTTCTTCGGCGGCTCCACCGGTGTGATCTACAAGCAGTTCTCCATCACCATCGTCTCGGCCATGGCCCTGTCGGTGCTGGTAGCGCTGATCTTCACCCCGGCGCTGTGCGCAACCATGCTCAAGCCGGTCAAGAAGGGCGAGCACCACACCGCCAAGCGTGGTTTCTTCGGCTGGTTCAACCGCAACTTCGACCGCAGCGTGCAGAGCTACGAGCGCGGCGTCGGCAACATGCTGCGGCACAAGACGCCGTACCTGCTGGCGTACCTGCTGATCGTGGTCGGCATGGTCTGGCTGTTCACCCGCATCCCAACCGCGTTCCTGCCCGAGGAAGACCAGGGCGTTCTGTTCGCCCAGGTGCAGACTCCGGCCGGTTCCAGTGCCGAGCGCACCCAGGTGGTAGTCGACCAGATGCGCGAATACCTGCTGGACAAGGAAGCCGATACCGTTTCCTCGGTGTTCACCGTGACCGGCTTCAACTTCGCCGGCCGTGGCCAGAGCTCGGGCATGGCCTTCATCATGCTCAAGCCATGGGGCGAGCGCTCCGCCGAGAACAACGTGTTCAACCTGGCGGCCCGCGCCCAGCAGCATTTCTTCAGCTTCCGCGACGCCATGGTGTTCGCCTTCGCCCCGCCTGCGGTACTGGAGCTGGGTAACGCCACCGGTTTCGACGTGTTCCTGCAGGACCGTGCCGGCGTCGGCCACAACAAGCTGATGGAAGCGCGCAACCAGTTCCTCGGCCTGGCGGCGCAAAGCAAGATTCTCTCGGCAGTGCGTCCCAACGGCCTGAACGACGAGCCGCAGTACCAGTTGACCGTCGACGACGAGCGCGCCAGTGCCCTGGGCATAACCATCGCCGATATCAACAACACCCTGTCGATTGCCCTGGGTGCCAGCTACGTCAACGACTTCATCGACCGTGGCCGGGTCAAGAAGGTCTACATCCAGGGCGAGGCTTCGTCGCGGATGAGCCCGGAAGACCTGCAGAAATGGTACGTGCGCAACGCGGCTGGCGAGATGGTGCCGTTCTCGTCCTTCGCCCACGGCGAGTGGATCTATGGCTCGCCCAAGCTGTCGCGCTACAACGGCGTCGAGGCGGTGGAAATCCTCGGTGCGCCGGCTCCCGGCTACAGTACCGGCGACGCCATGGCCGAAGTCGAGCGGATCATCGCGCAACTGCCGTCGGGTATCGGCTACTCCTGGACCGGCCTGTCCTACGAGGAGCGCCTGTCGGGCTCCCAGGCACCGGCCCTGTATGCCCTGTCGCTGCTGATGGTGTTCCTCTGCCTGGCCGCGCTGTATGAAAGCTGGTCGATCCCGATCGCGGTCATGCTCGTGGTGCCCCTGGGGATCATTGGTGCGCTGCTGGCCACCAGCCTGCGCGGACTGTCCAACGACGTGTACTTCCAGGTCGGGCTGTTGACGACCATCGGCCTGGCGGCGAAAAACGCCATTCTGATCGTCGAGTTCGCCAAGGAACTGCACGAGCAGGGCCGCAGCCTGATCGACGCGGCCATCGAAGCCTGCCGCATGCGTCTGCGCCCGATCATCATGACCTCGCTGGCGTTCATCCTCGGCGTGGTACCGTTGGCCATCGCCAGCGGCGCAGGCTCGGGCAGCCAGCACGCGATCGGTACCGGGGTGATCGGCGGCATGCTCACCGCGACCATCCTGGCCATCTTCTGGGTACCGCTGTTCTTCGTAAGCGTGTCGTCGTGGTTCGGCAGCAAGAAGCCGGAAGAAGACGCCACACCTGAAACCCCACGTTATGAGGCTGGGCAATGACCAAGTCCTTGATGTCCCTGGCGGTGACCGCGTTCATCCTGAGCGGTTGCTCGCTGATTCCCGAGTACAAGACCCCCGAGGCGCCGGTGGCGGCCCAGTGGCCGACCGGCCCGGCGTACTCGCCGGCCGAGTCGGCCCAGGTCGCCGCGGCCGAACAGGGCTGGCGCCAGTTCTTCCATGATCCGGCGCTGCAGCAACTGATCCAGAGCTCGCTGGAAAACAACCGCGACCTGCGTGTCGCGGCGTTGAACATCGACGCCTACCGCGCCCAGTACCGCATCCAGCGTGCCGACCTGTTCCCGGCGGTGTCGGCCGACGCCAGCGGTTCGCGCCAGCGGGTTCCGGCGGACATGTCGCAGACCGGTCGCTCCGGCATCACCAGCCAGTACTCGGCCACCGTCGGCGTCAGCGCCTACGAGCTGGACCTGTTCGGCCGGGTGCGCAGCCTCAGCGAGCAGGCCCTGGAAACCTACCTGTCCAGCGAGCAGGCACGTCGCTCGACGCAGATCGCCCTGGTGGCCAGCGTCGCCAATGCCTGGTTCACCTGGCAGGCCGACCAGTCGCTGCTCAAGTTGACCGAAGAGACCCTCAAGACCTACGAAGAAAGCTTCAAGCTGACCCAGCGCAGCGCCGAGGTTGGCGTGGCGTCGGCGCTCGACCTGAGCCAGTCGCGCACCGCCGTGGAAGGCGCGCGGGTCAAGCTGGCGCAGTACCAGCGCCTGGTGGCCCAGGACCTCAACGCCCTGACCCTGCTGGTCGGTGCCGGGCTGCCGGTGAACCTGCCGGCGGCCAGGCCGCTGGACAGCGACCTGCTTTCGGAAATGCCGGCCGGCCTGCCGTCGGACCTGTTGACCCGGCGCCCGGACATCATGGAAGCCGAGCACCTGCTCAAGGCGGCCAACGCCAATATCGGCGCGGCCCGCGCGGCATTCTTCCCGCGCATCAGCCTGACCGCCAATGCCGGGACCCTGAGCCCGGACATGGACGGGCTGTTCAAGGGCGGTTCGGGTACCTGGCTGTTCCAGCCGTCGATCAGCCTGCCGATCTTCAATGCCGGTGCGCTGAAGGCCAGCCTGGATTACTCGAAGATCCAGAAGGACATCAACGTTGCCAGGTACGAAAAGACCATCCAGACCGCCTTCCAGGAAGTCTCCGATGGCCTCGCCGCGCGCCAGACCTACAACGAACAGTTGCAGGCCCAGCGCGACCTGGTCGCCGCCAACCAGGATTACTACCGCCTGGCCGAGCGTCGCTACCGCATCGGCGTCGACAGCAACCTGGTGTTCCTCGATGCCCAGCGCAACCTGTTCAGCGCGCAGCAGGCACTGATCGGCGACCGGCTGTCGCAACTGGTCAGCGAGGTGAACCTGTACAAGGCACTGGGTGGCGGCTGGTATGAAAAGACCGGCGATGCCCAGGCTTCGCGTTGATGCTGTAGCGCTGTGAACAAAGAGCCCACCTCCCAGGTGGGCTTTTTTATATAAATCCAAAGCATGACGCGGACCTTGTGGGAGCGGGTTCACCCGCGATTGCGGTGGTGGACTCACTACCGTAATCGCGGGTGAACCCGCTCCCACAAGGTCCGCGTCCAGCTTTTGAATAAAACTAACTATTCAGTTAGTGTTCGATTATCGCCCAAAACCGCCTGTAACGAATTGATTCACCCCCGCCCCGCACAGCACCATCCTCCCTGCCGCTTGTCCCCAAGCACACCCAAAAAGCACGCAACCCGATCTGCGCCTTTCCAGTCGCAGCGGATGGTTTCGGCTTACATAAAAACAAGAGATACATCGATGAAGAACACTCCGCACACAGCACGGCACCTGCTTCCCGGCGTTCTCGCCATGACCTGCGCCCTCCCCGCCATGGCCGCTGAAAGCGGTTTCCTCGAGGACGCCAAGGCCAACCTCAACCTGCGCAACTTCTATATCAACCGTAACTTCGTCGACCCGGCCAACCCCCAGGGCAAGGCCGAAGAGTGGACCCAGAGCTTCATCCTCGACGCCAAATCGGGCTTCACCCAAGGCACCGTCGGCTTTGGCGTGGATATCCTCGGGCTGTACTCGGTCAAGCTCGATGGCGGCAAGGGCACGGCGGGCACCCACCTGCTGCCGGTGCATGACGACGGCCGTCCGGCCGACGATTTCGGCCGTCTCGGTGTGGCCCTGAAGGCGAAGATCTCCAAGACCGAACTGAAGGTCGGCGAATGGATGCCAGTGCTGCCGATCCTGCGTTCCGACGACGGCCGCTCGCTGCCGCAGACCTTCCGCGGCGGCCAGGTCACCTCCCAGGAAATCGACGGACTGACCCTCTATGCCGGCCAGTTCCGCGGCAACAGCCCGCGCAACGACGCGAGCATGGAAGACATGTTCATGAACGGCAAGGCGGCCTTCACCTCGGACCGCTTCAACTTCGCCGGCGGTGAGTTCACCTTCAACGAAAAGCGCACCATGGTCGGCCTGTGGAACGCGCAACTGAAGGACATCTACCAACAGCAGTACATCAACCTGGTGCACAGCCAGCCGCTGGGCGACTGGACCCTGGGTGCCAACCTCGGCTACTTCCTCGGCAAGGAAGACGGCTCGGCCCGCGCCGGCGACCTGGACAACCGCACCGCCTCGGCCATGCTCTCGGCCAAGTACGGCGGCAACACCTTCTACGTCGGCCTGCAGAAAGTCAGCGGTGACGACCAGTGGATGCGGGTCAACGGCACCAGCGGCGGGACACTGGCCAACGACAGCTACAACTCCAGCTTCGACAACGCCAAGGAACGTTCCTGGCAGTTGCGCCACGACTACAACTTCGCTGTGCTCGGCGTGCCTGGCCTGACCCTGATGAACCGCTACATCAAGGGTGACAACGTGCACACCGCCACCGTCGACGACGGCAAGGAATGGGCGCGGGAATCGGAGCTGGCCTACGTGATCCAGTCCGGCACCCTGAAGAACCTGTCGGTGAAATGGCGCAACTCCACGATGCGCCGGGACTACAGCACCAATGCCTTCGACGAGAACCGCCTGATCATCAGCTACCCGATCAGCCTGCTCTGACCCTTGGGGCGGCGGCGGCCCCTCTCTCGCCGTCGCCCGTTTTTCTTATGCAATACCGAGCTAAACAGTCAAGAATTCATTCTTGGACGAAATAAGCCGATAGCTTTACAACACCGGTTTTAGTCGGTGATGCCGGGGGCCGCTGCGCGGCCCCATTGGCAACACTGCCCTTCCTGAAACACCGGTATTTCAAATGGATCTCCGCCAACTGCGCTATTTCATCGCGCTCAACGACCACCGCAGCTTCGTGCGTGCCGCCGAAGCCATGGGCATCACCCAGCCGGCCTTCAGCCGCAGCATCCAGGGCCTGGAACAGGAACTGGGCTGCATCCTGGTAGATCGCGGCAACAAGGACCTGCGCCCGACACCCGAAGGCCAGATGGTCCTGCAGCACGCCTTGCGCCTGGTCCAGGGCGCCAACCAGCTCAGCAACGACGTGCGCCGCATGACCAAGCTCGATGCCGGCGAACTGCACTTCGGCGCGGGCCCCGCCCCCGCCGTAGACCTGGTGCCGCGTGCCCTGACCAGCTTCCTCAAGGCCCATCCGCGGGTGCAGACGCGCCTGCGCGTGGACAATTGGGAAAACCTGAGTCGCGCCCTCAGCCGCGAAGAAATCGAGTTCTTCATCGCCGATATCCGTCATTTCGAAGCCGACCCGAATTTCCAGACCCGCGCCCTGACTCCACGTCGCGGCCTGTTCTTCTGCCGCCCGGGACATCCGCTGCTGAGCAAGGACAGCCTGTCCACCAACGACCTGTTCGACTATCCGCTGGCCACGCCACAGATACTCCCCGGCGCACGCAAGCTGCTGGCCAACCTCAGCGGCAAGACCGACTTCTCGCCCCAAGTACAGACCGAGCACCTGCCGACCCTGCTCAAGGTGGTGCTGGACAGCAATGCCATCGGCATCGGTCCGGAAGAAGCCTTCGCCAACGAGATCGCCACAGGGGAGCTGGTGGAACTGCATTGGCGCAACCTGCCGGTGAACCAGGAAAGCCTCAAGGCCCGCTGCGGCATCGTCAGCCGCAGCGGTTATCGGCTGTCACCGGCGGCGCGGGCGATGATCGAAACGCTGGTGCAGCTGGATCACCAGCCGGCGGCCAACGAACTAGCCCTTGGCTAGCTGCTCGAGACGGGCGCTATCGACAATCTCGATCTCGCCGTAGCCCAGGCGCAGCGCACCTTCCTGTTGCAGGTTCTTGAGGATCTGGTTGGTGGTCTGGCGTGACAGCGAGAGCATCAGCGCCAGTTGCTCCTGGGACAGTTGCAGCACCCGCCGAGGGCCGTCCACCTCGCCGTAGCCTGCGGCCATCTGCAGCAGGCGGAAGGCCACGCGAGGCGCGGCCCCCATCAGGCTCTGCTGCTCCAGCGCGACGAAGGCCAGGCGCAGCTTGTGGCTCATGAGCAGGGCGAACTCGCGCCAATAGCGGGGCTGCTCGTCGAGCAACGCCTGTACGCTGGCCTGCGGCACCCGCAACAACCGGGTCGCACCTTCGGCATAGGCGTCGTGGGTGCGCGGCTGGCCGTCGAACAGGCAGATCTCACCGAACCAGTGCGGCGCCTCGACCAGGGTCAGCAGGGCTTCCTTGCCGCCGGCGCTCACCGCCCCGATGCGTATCGCCCCGGACAACACCGCATACAGGCCACAGGGCGCATCGCCGCGCTGGAACAGGCGCTCGCCTGCGGCCAGCGCCAAGGGCCGGGCGGCCTCCAGCAGGCGGTCCTGCAAGGCAGGCGATAACTGCCTGAACCAATGGCCGTGTTGCAACTGTTCGCGCCAGGCGTGGGTATCGTTCATCCGGAGCCTCGGAAGCGACTGTCGGGCAGGCGACAGACTGGGACGGACCCGCCGGGCATGCTGGGTCATCCCTGACGGAGGAACAACAATGAAAAACCTCGTTGAACATCTGAGTCAATACGCCAGCTACCACCGTGATCCACGCAATATTGCCACGCACTTCGTGGGGATCCCGATGATCGTGGTGGCGGTGACCGTGCTGTTGTCGCGGCCGGGCGTCGAACTGGGCGGGTTGTGGCTGTCGCCGGCGTTGCTGGTGGCGTTACTGTCGATGGGGTTCTACTTGCGGCTGAGCCTGAACCTGGGCGTGCTGATGACCGGGCTGTTGCTGTTATGCCTGTGGGCCGGGAAAGTGCTGGCGCTGCAGAGCACTGCGGTGTGGCTGGGAGCCGGGCTGGGGCTGTTTTTCGTGGGCTGGGTGATCCAGTTCGTCGGGCACTACTACGAAGGGCGCAAGCCGGCGTTCGTCGACGATGTCAGCGGGCTGATCGTCGGGCCGTTGTTCGTAGTGGCGGAGCTGGCGTTCATGTTCGGGCTGTTGCCAGCGTTGAAGGCAGACATCGAGCGGAATGCGGGGCCGGTTTGTGTTCGGCAGAAGAAGGCGACTGCCTAACTTTGTGGGAGCGGGTTTACCCGCGATTGCAATGGTGAATTCACCGACGTAATCGCGGGTGAACCCGCTCCCACAGGGTACGCGTCGCTCTTAGGTACGCGATTCGACCCCAAGCTCATCCCACACCGACTCAGCCAGGTGGAAGGTGGCATTGGCCGCTGGAATGCCGCAGTAGATCGCGCTTTGCATCAGCACTTCCTTGATCTCGTCGCGCGTTACGCCGTTGTTGGCGGCGGCGCGCAGGTGCAGCTTGAGCTCTTCGTTGCGGTTCATGCCGATGAGCATGGCAATGGTGATCAGGCTGCGGGTGTGGCGCGGCAGACCCGGGCGGGTCCAGATATCACCCCAGGCGTGGCGGGTGATCATTTCCTGGAACTCACTGTTGAATTCGGTGAGGTTGGTCAGGCTGCGATCGACATGGGCATCGCCCAGCACCGCACGGCGAACCTGCATGCCGGCGTCGTAACGTTGTTTCTCATCCACGGGTACAGCTCCTCAACGGGCCAGCAGGAAATCGATGACGCGGCGGCTGAACGGCTCGCCCACTTCGACGTTGGACAGGTGGGCGGCATGGAACTCGGCGTATTCGGCACCGGGCACATGCTCCTGGATGAACAGCCCGCCCGATGGCGGCGTGACCGCATCGGCGGAACCGGAAATCACCAGCAGCGGCGCCTTGATCTCGCCGAGTCGATCGCGGAAATCGGCATCGCGCACGGCCGCGCAATTAGCCGCGTAGCCTTCGGGCGAAGTGGCCGCGAGCATATCGGTGATGCGCTTGGCCGACTCGGGATTGGCTTCGGAATACGCCGGGGTGAACCAGCGCGCGATGGAGGCATCGCGCAGGCCGACCATGGCCGCCTCGCGGTCACGCAGCACGGTTTCGATCCGCGGGTTCCAGACCTCGGGCGAAGCGATCTTCGCGGCGGTGTTGCACACCACCAGGCGGTCCAGGCGCTCGGGGGCGTTGATCCCCAGCCACTGGCCGATCAGGCCGCCCATGGACAGGCCGCAGAAATGCGCCTTGTCGATCTCCAGCGCATCCAGCAGCGAGAGCACGTCGCGCCCCAGTTGCTCGATGCTGTACGGCCCTTCGGTGACCAGCGACTGGCCATGGCCACGGGTGTCGTAGCGCAGCACACGGAAATGCGCGGCGAACGCCGGGACCTGGGTGTCCCACATATGCAGGTTGGTGCCCAGCGAGTTGGACAGCACCAGCACCGGTGCGCCTTCAGGACCGTCGAGCTGGTAATTCAGAACGCCATCGGCGAGTTGTACGCTTCCCACAGCAGCCTCCTTCAGGCTTTGAATCGTTGATGTTCGGCCACCGCACGCTCGACCCAGGCCTTGGCCTGGCCGAGGTAGTTGGCCGGGTCGAGCAGGCGGTCGAGTTCTTCGGCGGACAGTTCCGCGCTCACCTGAGCATCGTCGCCGAGCACGGCGCGCAGGTGACGCTGTTCGGCCACCGCACGCTTGCAGCAGGTTTCCAGCAGATGGTGCGCATGGTCGCGCCCGAGGCGCTGGGCAAGGACGATACTGACGGCCTCGGCCAGCACCAGGCCCTGGGTCAGATCGAGGTTGCGGCGCATACGCTCGGCATCCACTTCCAGGCCCTCGGCGATGATCCGCGCCTGGCGCAGCGCTCCCGAGACCAGGCAGCAGATTTCCGGCAGGGTTTCCCATTCGGCATGCCACAGGCCGAGGCTGCGTTCGTGCTCCTGCGGCATCGCCGAATACAGGGTGGCGACCAGGCCGGGCACGCGGGTCGCGGCACCGATCAGCACCGCCGCGCCAACCGGGTTGCGCTTGTGCGGCATGGTCGAGGAACCGCCCTTGCCCGGCGCCGACGGCTCGAACACCTCACCGGCTTCGGTCTGCATCAGCAGGCTGACATCGCGGCCCATCTTGCCGAGGCTGCCGGCGACCAGGCCGAGGACCGAGGCGAACTCGACAAGACGGTCGCGCTGGGTGTGCCAAGGTTGTTCCGGCAAGCCCAGCTTGAGCTGGTCGGCCAGGGCCTCGGCGATCGGCAGCGCCTTGTCGCCCAACGCCGCCAGGGTGCCGGAGGCGCCGCCGAACTGCAGGGTCAGCAGGCGCGGCTTGAGTTCGGCCAGGCGCTGGCGGCTGCGGTCGAGGGCGCCGAGCCAACCGGCGATCTTCATGCCCAGGGTCACCGGGGTCGCGTGCTGCAGCCAGGTGCGCCCGGCCAGCGGGGTGTCGGCATGGGCGCTGGCCTGTTTGGCGAGCACGTCGGTCAGTTGTGCCAGCTCGTCTTCGATCAGGGCCAGGGCGTCGCGCAGTTGCAGGACCAACCCGGTATCCATCGCATCCTGGCTGGTAGCGCCCAGATGCACATAGCGCTCGGCTTCGGCCACACCGCTGGCGATGACCTTGCCCAATGCCTTGACCAGCGGGATCGCCGAGTTGCCGGCGCTGCCGATGGCCTCGGCCAGTGCGCCAAAATCGTAGCGTTCGGCCTGGCAGGCCATTTCGATGGGCGCCACCGCCACCGCCGGGATCACCCCGACGGCGGCTTCGGCGCGGGCCAGGGCGGCCTCGAAATCGAGCATGCCCTGGACCCGGCCACGGTCGGAGAAGATCTCGCGCATGGCCGGTGCGGTGAAGTAGGCATCGAACAGCTGGTTGCCCGGACGTGGTTGCATGTCTGGTCCTTCAACAGGACGCGCTGCACGCAGCGCGTCGATAGGTCAATGATCGTGGTGCAGGTACGCGGCCTGTTTCGGCAGGCGCAGGCTGAACAGGAAGGCAATCGCCATCATCGCGGTAACGTACCAGTAGAACGCGCTTTCAACATGGGCAGCCTTCAGGCTCAGGGCGACGAACTCCGCCGAACCGCCGAACACCGCGTTGGCCACGGCATAGGCCAGGCCAACACCCAGCGCCCGTACCTGGGGCGGGAACATCTCGGCCTTCACCAGGCCGCTGATGGAGGTGTAGAAACTGACGATGGCCAGGGCCAGGGTGATCAGCACGAAGGCCAGGAACGGGCTGGTCACGGTTTTCAAGGCCATCAGGATCGGCACGGTGAACAGCGTGCCCAGGGCACCGAACAGCAGCATCGAATTGCGCCGGCCGATACGGTCGGACAGCATGCCGAACAGCGGCTGCATGCACATGTACAGGAACAGCGCGCCGGTCATGATGAAGCTGGCGGTCTTGGCGCTCATCCCGGCGGTGTTCACCAGGTACTTCTGCATGTAAGTGGTGAAGGTATAGAAGATCAGCGAGCCGCCGGCGGTGTAGCCGAGTACGGTGATAAAGGCCGCGGCGTGGTTGCGGAACAGGCCCTTGATGCTGCCGGCTTCCTTGTCGCTACGGGTTTCGGCACTGCTGGTTTCCTCCAGCGAGCGGCGCAGCAGCAGGGAGATCACCGCGGCGATGGCGCCGATCACGAAGGGAATCCGCCAGCCCCAGGCGCGCAGTTCGTCCTCGGTCAGCAGCTGTTGCAGGATCACCACCACCAGCACCGCCAGCAACTGGCCGCCGATCAGGGTCACGTACTGGAACGAGGCGAAGAAACCACGTTGGCCACGCAGGGCCACTTCACTCATGTAGGTCGCGGTGGTGCCGTATTCGCCACCGACCGACAGGCCCTGGAACAGCCGCGCCACCAGCAGCAGCGCCGGAGCCATAACGCCGATGCTGGCGTAGGTCGGCAGGCAGGCGATCACCAGGGAACCGGCGCACATCATCAGCACCGAGATCATCATCGAATTCTTGCGGCCATGGCGGTCGGCAATGCGGCCGAACAGCCAGCCACCGATAGGGCGCATCAGGAAGCCTGCGGCGAACACGCCGGCGGTGTTGAGCAATTGCACCGTGGGATCATCGGACGGGAAGAATGCGGGGGCGAAGTAGATGGCGCAGAAGGCGTAGACGTAGAAGTCGAACCATTCGACCAGGTTGCCCGAGGACGCACCGACGATGGCGAAGATGCGTTTGCTGCGTTCTTCGCCGGTGTAATAGCTTGAGGTCATGACTGCATACTCCTGGAGTGTATTAACGAGTCTAGACACACCCGGTAACACTCTCGTTCCGCCTGACAATCACCCCGGACGATTGGCCTTGCGTGGAGGCCGCCCGTCCGGGGTCATTGGTTTTACACGCGCTCGATGGCCAGTGCGAGGCCTTGGCCAACGCCGACGCACATGGTCGCCAGGCCTTTGCGGCCGCCGGATTTTTCCAGTTGGTGCAAGGCAGTCAGGATCAGACGCGCACCGCTCATGCCCAGCGGGTGGCCGAGGGCGATGGCGCCGCCGTTCGGGTTGACCTGCGGCGCATCATCGGCAAGCCCCAGGCCGCGCAACACCGCCAGGCCCTGGCTGGCGAAGGCTTCGTTAAGCTCGATCACATCGAAATCGCTGACCGCCAGGCCCAGGCGCTCGGTGAGCTTGAGCACCGCCGGAACCGGACCGATCCCCATTACCCGGGGTGCCACACCGGCACTGGCCATGCCGAGCACGCGGGCACGCGGGGTCAGCCCGTGTTTCTTCACGGCTTCGGCGGAGGCGAGGATCATCGCGGCAGCACCGTCGTTGACACCCGAGGCATTGCCGGCGGTGACGGTCTTGTCCGGGCCATTGACCGGTTTCAGCTTGCTCAGGATTTCCAGGGTGGTGTCCGCGCGCGGATGCTCGTCATGCTCGACCACGGTCTCGCCCTTCTTGTGGGCAATACGTACCGGGACGATCTCCTCGGCAAAGAAACCGGCGGCCTGTGCCGCTGCGGTGCGCTGCTGGCTGCGCAGGGCGAAGGCGTCCTGGTCGGCGCGGGAAACGTTGTAGTCGTCGGCGACGTTATCAGCGGTTTGCGGCATGGCGTCCACGCCGTATTGCGCTTTCATCAGCGGGTTGATGAAACGCCAGCCGATGGTGGTGTCTTCCAGCTTCATGTTGCGCGAGTAAGCGCTTTCGGCCTTGCCCATGACGAACGGCGCACGGGACATGGACTCTACGCCGCCGGCGATGGCCAGTTCCATCTCGCCGCTGGCGATGGCGCGGAAGGCAGTGCCCACCGCGTCCATGCCCGAAGCGCAGAGACGGTTGAGGGTCACGCCCGGCACGCTCTCCGGCAGTCCGGCCAGGAGCAGCGCCATGCGCGCCACGTTGCGGTTGTCTTCACCGGCCTGGTTGGCACAGCCGAGGAAGACTTCGTCGATCTGGTCCCATTGCACGGTCGGGTTGCGCTCGATCAACGCCTTCAGCGGGACTGCCGCCAGGTCGTCGGCGCGCACGCCGGCCAGCCCGCCGCCGAAACGGCCGATGGGTGTACGAATGGCGTCGCAGATAAATACATCACGCATCAAGGCTTCTCCTGAGTTCCGGCGCTATGGGCGGGGTGGTATGGAGATGAGAGTACGGCGGGGGTTGGGGCGGTTCAATCCGATAATCGGCATAGCGTTCGTTTATCGAACATATTGTCGGGGTATTTAGAGCGACGCTGCCCCTGTGGGAGCGGGTTCACCCGCGATTACGGTGGTGAATTCACCGACGCAATCGCGGGTGAACCCGCTCCAACAGGCCCGCGCTAGCATCCGAAATCAGGTCGCATCAGCATGGCTGACCACACCCTTGACGATCACCGCCACGGTGGCCAGGCCTGCCGGAATCACCAGCGCCGTCAGCACCTGCTCGAAGTTCCAGCCCAGGCCCAGCAGGGTCGCGCCCATCCAGGCACCGAGGATGGCGCCGAAGCGACCGATCCCGAGCATCCACGACACACCGGTCGCCCGCCCCTGGGTCGGGTAGAAGCGTGCCGCCAGCGAAGGCATCGCCGATTGAGCGCCGTTCACGCACATGCCGGCGATCAGCACCAGGGTCGCGAGCAGTGTGATATTGCCCAGGCTCTGCCCGACCGCGTAGGCGAACACCCCGGCCAGCAGGTAGAAGGTGCCGATGACCTTGTGCGGATTGAAGCGGTCCATGGCCCAGCCGACGCCCACTGCACTGAGCACGCCACCGAACTGGAACAGCGCGCCAATGAACGCAGCCTGCTCCATGCTCGCACCGCTGTCGCGCATCAGCGTCGGCAGCCAGCTGGTCAGCAGGTACACGATCACCAGGCCCATAAAATAGGTCAGCCACAGCAGCAGGGTGCCAATGCTGTAGGTACCGGAGAAGATCACCGCCAGCACGTTGCGGCTCTTGACGGTCTTCTGTTCCGGCACGCTGAAGCTGCTGGCCCGGGCTACGGTGGCCGGCTCGATCGGGGCAAGGGTCTTGCGGATCTTGTCGATGCTACGGTTGCGCACCACCAGGAAGCGCGCCGACTCCGGCAGCCAGAACACCAGGACCAGCGCCAGCACTACCGGCAACAAACCGCCAATCAGCAGCAGGCTGTGCCAGCCGTAGGCCGGGATCAGCTTGGCGGAAATGAAACCGCCGCCGGCCATGCCCAGGTTGAAACCGCAGAACATGCTGGTCACCAGCAGCGACTTCAAACGCTCGGGTGTGTACTCCGACAGCAGGGTCGTGGCGTTTGGCATGCCGGCGCCCAGACCCAGGCCGGTCAGGAAGCGCAGTACCAGCAACTGGTCGACATTGGTGCTGTAGGCCGAAGCCAGGCTGAAGCCGCCGAACACCACGACCGCACCGACCAGCACTACCTTGCGGCCGAAACGGTCGGCCAGCGGCCCGGAGCCCAGGGCACCGAAGACCATGCCGATCAACGCGGCACTCATCACCGGGCCGAGGCTGGCGCGATCGATGCCCCAGTCCTGGGACAGTGCCGGAGCGATGAAGCCCATGGCAGCGGTGTCCAGGCCATCGAGGAATACGATCAGGAAACAGAGGATCACTACGCGCCACTGATAACGCGACAAGGGTTGGGCATTGATGAAGGACTGGACGTCCAGGGAAGTTCCGGTAGCAGCGTGCGGGCTGTTCATTGTTGTTATCCGATAAATCAGGCGAGCAGGCGCGAGCGCGTCTTGGCTAAACGCGAAGCGCGGGTCTGGACAAGGAAGATCTGGTAAACGAGATCTAGCCGGTGCGGCTAGGGATGGATGTGCGGGTCATTGGACTGTGCCTCTCGCTCATTATTATTGACGGACCGGTCAGGCCGGCCGTTGCGAGCGACATTAATAAGGGCCGCGAAACCGCGCAATTCGATAAACGCATCAGTGTGCGTTTATCGAACAGGTTTGCATGCCTTTCAGGCGAAAAGCTGGGCGCTGAGATCGCGACTGGCAGCAATCATGATCGGCAGGAAACGCTGCTCCAGCTCGCTGCGGCTGACCCTGCCGGCATGCGTACTGACGTTCAGCGCCGCCAGCACTTGCCCCGAAGCATCGTAGACCGGCACGGCGATGGAGCGCAGGCCTTGCTCCAGTTCCTGGTCAACGATGCACCAGCCTTGCTGGCGGACCACCTGCAGGCATTCGAGCAGCGCTTGCGGGTCGTGGATGGTGCGGCTGGTCTTGGGCTGCAGGTCGGCGCGATCGAGGTATTCGTGGAGGCTGGCGTCGTCCAGGGCAGCGAGAAGGATGCGGCCCATCGAGGTGCAGTAGGCCGGAAGACGCCCACCCACCGACAGGTCCACCGATATCAGCCGCTGAACAGTGGCGGACCGGGCTATATAAAGGATGTCGTCGCCTTCCAGGGTCGCCATGTTGCAGGCTTCATGCAGTTGGTCGCTCATGCGGTCCAGGTACGGCTGGGCGGAAACCGCCAGCGGCGTAGACGACAGATAGGCGTGGCCCAGGGTCAGGACCTTGGGCAGCAAGGAATAGGTGCGCCCGTCGGTCGTGGCATAGCCCAGCTTGATCAGGGTATGCAGGCAGCGCCGCACCGCCGCCCGGGGAATCTCCGTACGGTGGCTGATCTGGGCGATGGTCAGGTGCCGCTTGCGCTCCTGGAATGCCTGCACCACCGCCAGGCCACGGGCCAGGGAAGTCATGAAATCCGGATCGCCGGTGAACGCCTGGATGCGCCTGGCTGGCGACGCCACGATAGGCGGCGCCAGTGACGAGAATGAATTGCGTACCTGGTCGCTCAAACCTGAACCCTTCGGGACTGTTTCATCGCTCATGACTCACCTCGGTCACACTCTCACGAGGGCGATTATCGAACCATCGACCGATAATCGCAATTGACCAAACGCCATAATTGCTTATACCTTTTCTCCGCCCTTGTGGCTTCTTGGAGAGACTGGTCAGGTACCCACCGTAGAAGTCCCGGGTACGGCCTCGCCCACCAGCGAGGCCGTTTTTCTTTGAACCGATTAAAAGCGGTTCTTGCGTATATATTGTTTTACGCAACAAAAGAGGGAAACAAAGTCCCTTCTTTTAATGTCCTGATTCTTCTACCCCATAATTGGACGTATCCATCTTCCCGTCACTTGCTATACTCGGGCAACGATGTCGCCCGTCCGGGCCTCGTCGATATGGATTCCCTGTTGGACTTGCCGAATCCCCGTGTCAGGCGCAACCCTGCGCCGACACCAGACGAAAGTCTGTTGCTACGACAGCCTTTATCAACTCTGGCAACCGTAGCCGCGCGCGCGTTACGTCACCTCAGCACTAACGCCTCGCGTAAGCCAGCGTAACTTGATCGACAGGTAGCACTGTGACGAAAGACGAACTGCGCGCGGAACTTGAGCGCCAGGAACAACGCTTCAAGGAAGTCTATGGTGGCGAAGTCACCACCTATGCCGCGCAACCCGAACCGGAACGCAAGCCGTGGCGCAAGCGGGCCACGGTGATGGACCAGGTATTCGCCGAAGAATTGCGCAAGATGGAACAGGAAAAGGACGGCAAGCCCGAGGAGCCTTGAGCCCTCGGCGCCGACCCGATCCGGACCGCAACGGTACCTGTCCATACAGGTACCCCGCTGCCTGCATCCGCTATTGAAGATGAAACCGTAATGGTTTCTGACAAATTTCATACGTTCGTTTGAATTTTTTCTGACATCAAGAATTCACGACTTTCTCATCAAATAGTCGCTTTCTCGTCGATTTTAGCCGCATTTTTCTTCCAGCCACTCGTCCACGCGGGTGAACCTGCAGTACTCTGCGGCCCTCCACCGGTCAGCAGCCAGTGCATTGATTACGGGGGATTTCTGGCATAATCGCGCCCCCTTATGACCGGGTCAGAAAACCTTCATGATCGAATTATTCAGCGGACTTGATGCGTGGGTACTGGTGAGCCTCATCCTCGCCTTGACCTTCGTACTCGCCTTCGAGTTCATCAATGGCTTTCATGACACCGCGAACGCGGTAGCGACAGTCATCTACACCAAGGCCATGCCCCCGCAACTGGCGGTGTTCGCCTCCGGTGTCTTCAACTTCCTCGGCGTGCTGCTCGGCGGTGTCGGTGTTGCCTACGCCATCGTCCACCTGTTGCCGGTGGAGTTGCTGATCAACGTCAACACCGGGCACGGCCTGGCCATGGTCTTCTCGCTGCTGGCCGCCGCCATCGCCTGGAACCTGGGTACCTGGTATTTCGGCATTCCGGCCTCCAGTTCCCACACCCTGATCGGTTCGATCCTCGGCGTAGGCCTGGCCAATGCGCTGCTCAACGACATTCCCTTGGGCGATGGCGTCAACTGGCAGAAAGCGATCGATATCGGCATGTCCCTGGTCCTTTCGCCGATGGCCGGCTTCCTGGTCGCCGCGCTGGTGCTGCTGGGCCTGAAATGGTGGCGTCCGCTGTCGAAGATGCACAAGACGCCGGAGCAACGGCGCATGCTCGACGACAAGAAGCACCCTCCTTTCTGGAACCGCCTGGTGCTGGTCATGTCGGCCATGGGCGTAAGCTTCGTGCACGGCTCCAACGATGGCCAGAAAGGTATCGGCCTGATCATGCTGGTACTGATCGGTATCGTTCCGCAGCAATTCGTTCTTGACCTCAACAGCACCACCTACCAGATCGAGCGGACTCGCGACGCCACCCTGCACCTGAGCCAGTTCTACCAGCGCAACCACGAAACCCTCGGTGAGTTCCTGGCCCTGGGCAAGGCTGCCAAGGGCGATCTGCCCGAGCAGTTCAGCTGCAACCCGCACCAGACCGAGCCGACCATCGCCGCGTTGCAGCAATCGCTGGAAGGCGTCGCCGACTATCGCGTGCTGAGCGCCGAGAAGCGTGTCGAAGTGCGTCGTTACCTGCTGTGCCTGGACGACACCGCGAAGAAGGTCGGCAAGCTGCCGGGCCTGGAGGCTCGCGAGAAGTCCGACCTCGACAAGCTGCGCAAGGACCTCACCGCCACTACCGAATATGCGCCGTTCTGGGTCATCCTGGCCGTTGCCCTGGCCCTGGGCCTGGGCACCATGGTTGGCTGGAAGCGCGTCGTGCTGACCATCGGCGAGAAGATCGGCAAGCAGGGCATGACCTATGCCCAGGGCATGTCGGCACAGATCACCGCGGCGTGCGCCATCGGCATGGCCAACGTCTTCAGCCTGCCGGTATCGACCACCCACGTGCTGTCGTCCGGTGTGGCCGGAACCATGGTCGCCAACCGCAGCGGCCTCCAGGGCGGCACCGTACGGACCATCCTGCTCGCCTGGGTGCTGACCCTTCCGGCCTCGATGGGCCTGGCGGCCGGGCTGTTCTGGTTGTCGACGCGGTTCGTTGGCTGATTTGCAGAGAATTGAAAAAGGCGCCTCTACAGGCGCCTTTTTTATTGCCCTCTCGGGCCTCATCGCTGGCAAGCCAGCGATGAGGCCCTCAAGAACAACACATCACTTGCGCTTGCCGCCCAGCAAAGACCCCATCAACCCCCGTACCAACTGCCTCCCGAACTGGTTCGCCGCCTGCCGCACCGCCGACTTGATCGCCTGCCCTGCCGCACTCTGCAGGAACTCCCCGGCCTTGTCCGCCAGGCTCTCCTCCTCCTTGGCGGCTACCACCGGCGCTTCGCCCTTGCGTGCCATCAGGATTTCATAGGCCGATTCGCGGTCGATCGGTTTGTCATAACGCCCCGCCAATGGAGACCCGGCCACCAGCGCCGCCCGCTCAGCCTCGCTCAAGGGGCCGATCCGCGATTGTGGCGGGGCGATCAACACGCGCTGCACCATCCCGGGGGTGCCTTTATCCTGCAAGGTGCCCACCAGCGCTTCGCCAATTCCCAACTCGGTGAGCACCGTAAGGGTGTCGAACGCCGGGTTGGGCCGGAAACCGTCCGCCACCGCACGCAGCGACTTCTGCTCCTTCGCGGTAAAGGCGCGCAAACCATGCTGAACCCGCAAGCCCAACTGGGCCAGCACATCATCCGGCAGGTCAGCTGGCGACTGGGTCACGAAGTACACGCCCACGCCCTTGGAGCGAATCAGCCGCACCACCTGCTCCAGCCGATCCTGCAAGGCCTTGGGCGTGCCATTGAACAGCAGGTGCGCCTCGTCGAAGAACAGCGCCAGCAATGGCTTGTCCGCATCACCGCGCTCCGGCAGCTGTTCGAACAACTCCGCCAGCAGCCATAAAAGGAAGGTGGCATAGACCTTGGGCGACTCGTGAACCAGGCGGCTGGCATCGAGCAGATGAATGCGCCCGCGTCCGTCCGGTGCAGGGTGCAACAGATCTTCCAGTTGCAGTGCCGGCTCGCCGAACAGCGCCTCGGCGCCCTGCTGCTCCAGGGTCGCCAGGCGTCGCAACAAGGCCTGGGTCGATCCGCTGGTCATCAGCGCAGCGTCCTCGCCCAATACTTGCGGGTTGTCCTTGAGGTGGCCGAGCAACGCCTTGAGGTCCTTGATATCCAGGAGCAACAAGCCTTCCCGGTCCGCTACCTTGAAGGCGGCATACAGTGCCGCCTGCTGACTGTCATTCAACTCCAGCAGGTTGCCCAGCAACAGCGGCCCCATTTCACTCAAGGTAGTCCGCAGTGGATGACCGGATTGGCCGTGGATATCCCACAAAGTCACGGGATAGGCCTGGGGACGATGATTCAGCCAGGACATCCCGGCAATGCGCTCGGCCACCTTGCCCTGGGGATTGCCCGCTGCACCCAGGCCACAAAGGTCGCCCTTCACATCGGCGGCGAACACTGCCACGCCGGCATCGCTGAAAGCTTCCGCCAGGCGTTGCAAGGTTACGGTCTTTCCGGTGCCGGTGGCACCCGCGACGAGGCCGTGCCGGTTGGTCAGGCGCAGTGCCTGGGAAACCGGCTGTCCGTCAAGGTCTGCACCCAGAACGAATTGCGTGGAGTCCGGCATGTTTTTTCATCCTCCATATAAAGCTTTTGTGTGAATCAGCCGATATCAAAATGTGATTGATCGCTCGAAAAACAGGAAATCCCCGATAAGGACATGGGACCTCTCTCTGACTCTCATCAGCGACTCCGTGCGAACCACCCGGATATTCAAGACCTTAGCGGACCCAACACGCCATGAATAAAAATCTCCGTTTCAGCCACAAGATATTGTTGGCTGCCTCACTGATCGTGATGCTCGCGTTCAGCCTGTTCACCTTGTACAACGACTACTTGCAGCGTAATGCCATCCGGGAAAACCTGGAGAACTATCTCGGCGAGATGGGCGATACCACGGCGACCAATATCAAGAATCTTTTTGATGGTCGCATTCTGCTGGTAGAGAACGCGGTGCAGAACATCGCTGCCGATCCGCAGAACGTCGGCACCGTGCTCGGCCAGAAAGCACTGACATCCAGCTTCCTTACTACCTACATGGGCCATCCGAATGGTGACTTCACCATTCGCCCGCAGTTGAAGATGCCCGATGGCTACGATCCGCGTGCGCGTCCCTGGTACAAGGACGGCCTGGCCGCCGGCAAGACCATCCTGACCGAGCCCTATATCGACATGAGCACCGGCAAGATGGTGATTTCCATCGTCACCCCGGTATCCACGCAGATCGGCGTGGTCGGGGGCGACCTGGCCCTCGATGGCCTGGTGGAAATCATCAACTCGCTGAATTTCGGCGGCATGGGCTACGCCTTCCTGGTCAGCGACCAGGGCAAGATCCTCGTTCACCCGAACAAGGACCTGACCATGAAGGCCATGAGCGAATTGTTCCCGAACAATACCCCACGCCTGGACAAGAAGCCGGTGGAAGTGGAAATGGACGGCAAGCCGACCATCCTCAGCTTCACCCCCGTCAAAGGCCTGCCTTCGGCCAACTGGTATATCGGTCTGGCTGTAGACAAGGACAAGGCCTACGGCATGCTCAGCAAGTTCCGGACGTCGGCAGTGATCGCCACCCTCATTGCAGTGGGCTTCATCATCGGCCTGCTGGGCCTGCTCATCAACGTGCTGATGCGTCCGCTGCACACCATGATCCGCGCGATGGAAGGCATCGCCCAAGGCGAAGGCGACCTGACCCGTCGCCTGAGCATCCACAACCACGACGAATTCGGCATGCTCGGCAAGGCCTTCAACCATTTCGTCGAACGTATCCACCAGTCGATCCGCGAAGTGGCCTCGGCCACCGAGCATGTCAACGAGGTGGCCCTGCGCGTGGTCGCGGCCTCCAACTCGTCGATGGTCAACTCCGATGAGCAGAGCAACCGCACCAACAGCGTTGCCGCGGCCATCAACCAGCTCGGTGCCGCCGCCCAGGAGATCGCCCATAACGCTGCCCAGGCCTCGCAACAGGCCAGCTCGGCGCGTCATCTGGCCGAGGAAGGCCAGCAGGTAGTGGACCGTAGCATTCAGGCGATGAATCGTCTGTCGGACATGATCTCCACCTCCAGCACCCACATCGAGACGCTGAACAGCAAGACCGTGAACATCGGCCAGATCCTCGAAGTGATCACCAGCATTTCCCAGCAGACCAACCTGCTGGCGCTCAACGCCGCCATCGAGGCGGCACGCGCCGGCGAGGCCGGGCGCGGCTTCGCGGTGGTGGCCGACGAGGTGCGCAACCTGGCGCACCGCACCCAGGAGTCGGCGCAGCAAGTACAGAACATGATCGAGGAGTTGCAGGTCGGTGCCCGCGAGTCCGTGGAAACCATGAGCCAAAGCCAGCGCCACAGCCACGACAGCGTAAGCATCGCCAACCAGGCGGGCGAGCGCCTGAGCAGCGTGACCCAGCGCATCGGCGAGATCGACGGCATGAACCAGTCGGTGGCCACCGCCACCGAGGAACAGACCGCCGTGGTCGATTCGATCAACATGGATATCAGTGAAATCAACATGCTCAACCAGGAAGGTGTCGAAAACCTGCAATCGACCCTGCGCGCCTGCGCGGACCTGGAGCAGCAGGCCGGTCGCCTGAAGCACCTGGTCGGCAGCTTCCGCATCTGATCCCACCGTCCCGTCCGGCGGCACATTGCCGCCGGACCCTGCCGTAACAATTCGAACAAACTATCCTTGTCCAGGGTCAACCTTAAGGCACGTAACTGCGGCTTGCCTGCGCCGCATGACTGTCCGAAAGAAGATCCGGGAGGGATGCTGATCGTGCATATCGCTGACATCACCATGTTCTACGCCCCTGCCAGCGGCGGAGTGCGTACCTATCTTGATGCCAAACACCGCCGCCTGGGCCTTGCACCGAATGTTCGACACAGCCTGCTGATTCCCGGCGCCAGCGCGCGCCACCACAACGGAATCCACGAAGTACCCGCCCCGCCGCTGCCATTCGGCAACGGCTACCGTTTTCCGCTGCGCCTGGCGCCCTGGTGCAATGTCCTGCGCGAGCTGCAGCCCGACCTGATCGAGGTCGGCGACCCCTACCTCACCGCCTGGGCTGCGCTGGATGCGCGTCGCCGGCTGGACGTGCCGGTGATCGGTTTCTATCACTCCGATCTGCCGCTGCTGGTCAGCAACCGCATGGGCAATTGGTTTACCCCCAATGTCGAAGCCTATGTCAGCAGGCTCTACGGCAATTTCGACCGGGTTCTCGCACCTAGCCAGGTCATGGCCCACAAGCTGCGCAGACTTGGCATACGTGATGTGCATGTGCAGCGCCTGGGCGTCGACCTGGAGACCTTCCATCCAGAACGCCGCGACCCTGGCCTGCGCGCCGAACTCGGGCTGAGCGACGATACCCGCCTGCTGGTCTTCGCCGGACGCGGCTCGCGGGAAAAGAACCTGCCGGTGCTGCTCGACTGCATCCAGCGCCTCGGCAAGCCCTGGCACCTGCTGCTGGTGGGCTCGCATATGCCCGCCAATGTGCCGGACAACGTCACGGTGTTCGACCGCTTCCGCCCGGCCAGCGAAGTCGCCCGGCTGCTGGCCAGCGCCGACCTGCTGGTGCATGCCGGCGACCAGGAAACCTTCGGCCTGGTGATTCTCGAAGCCATGGCCAGCGGTACCCCCGTGGTCGCGGTGGCCGCCGGGGCCTTTACCGAGATCGTCGATCCAGGCTGTGGCCAGCTTTGCCAGCCGGGTGACGGCCAGGCCATGGCCAATGCGGTGCGCGAGGTCTTCGAGCGCGGCACCCATGAACTCGGGCAACAGGCACGGCGGCATGTCGAGCGGCACTACAGTTGGGACAACGTGGTCAGCGGCCTGCTTGCCCATTACCGCGCGGTGCTCGGCTACAGCGACCTGCCGGTACGCGCCCATGCATGAGCGCCTCGCTGCCGGCCGTAGCGTGCTGCTGGTACTACACGACGTAGCGCCGGAAACCTGGCCGGACTACCAGCCCTTCGTCGAAGCCGTGGACGCCCTGGGCGAGGTGCCCATGACCCTGCTGGTGGTCCCGGATTTCCACAAGCGCAATGCCCTGGAGCAAGACGCCGGGTTTCGCCGGATCATGCAACGACGGCTGGTGCGCGGCGACGAACTGGCCCTGCACGGTTATTACCACGCCGACGATGGGCCCGCCCCGCGCTCGCTTCGCGACTACTTCATGCGCCGCATCTATACCTGGGAGGGCGAGTTCTACGGTTTGAGCGAGGCCCAGGCATTGCAGCGCCTGGAAGCAGGGGTCGAGCTGTTCCAGCGCCTGGACTGGCCACTGACCGGCTTCGTCGCCCCCGCCTGGCTGATGAGCGAAGGCACTCGTCAGGCACTGCGCCAACTACCGCTGCATTACACCAGCGACCCCCAGCATCTTTATCGACTGCCGGACTTCACCGCCATCAAGGCTCCAGGGTTGGTGTGGAGCGCACGCAGCGCCTGGCGCCGGGGCTTGTCGAAAGCCGTCAGCACACTGCAGGAGCGACGCATGCACGGTGCCAGCACCCTGCGCCTGGGCCTGCATCCGGTGGATATGCGTCATGACTTTTCCCGCAATTATTGGCTGGATACTTTGCAGCGCCTGCTCGCCGACGGGCGTACGCCCATGACCAAGATGGCGTGGCTGGCCAGCAGGCCGGTGCCGTGAACCGCTTCGGCTGGCTGCTGGCAGCGCTGGTGATGGCAGCGCTGGTGCCGGTTTTGCTCGGCGGCAGTGACCTGCTGCCTCGCCTGCGCGGCTTTCCTCCAGGGCTGCTGGTGGCATTGTTCGGCATGATCGTCCTGTGCTGGGCGCTCAATTCGTTGCGCCTGCGCTTGTTACTGGGCAGCCAGGGCGAGAAGATTGGCCGCCTGCGCAGCCTCGGGGTGGTCATGGCCACGGAGTTCGCCATCTGCACCACACCCGGCGGCAGCGGCGGCCCGTTGACTTTGATGGCCCTGCTTTCCCGCGAACGTGTGCGGCCGGCCCACAGTGGCGCGGTATTCGCCATGGACCAGTTGAATGACCTGCTGTTTTTCCTCTGCGCCGTTTTCGCCATCGTCATCTACACCCTGTTCCACAACCTGGGGCGCAGCCTTGAAGGCATGCTGCTGGGCAGCGCGCTGCTGATGCTCGCGGTACTGGGCATGGGTATCGGGTTGCTGCGCTGGCGGCGCGACTGGATGCGCTGGAATGGCCGCCTGCTGAAAAAACTGAATGTACGCAGCGCAACGCGGCGGCGCTGGGCAAGACGACTGTTGCATTTCTTCCGGGCGTTCCGGGCGACCTTGCGTCTGCCGCGCAGGGTGCTGGCCCTGGTGTTCATGCTCACCTGCCTGCACTGGGCGCTTCGCTACAGCGTGCTTTACCTGGTCCTGGCGGGGCTGGGGGGCAACCTGCAGTGGGTGTCCAGTTTCCTGGTCCAGGTGCTGTCGTTGAGTGCCGGGCAATTCAGCCTGCTGCCGGGCGGCGCGGGTGCGGCGGAACTGACCTCTGCAACCTTGCTGACGCCGATGGTCGGCAAATCAACGGCCGCGGCCGCGGTGCTGGTCTGGCGGGTTGTTACCTACTATTTCTACCTGGTCGCCGGCGGGCCGGTCTTCCTCTGCCTGCTGGGCAAGCCGCTGCTCGAGCGGATCAGCGGCCTGCGCCGCTAGCTGCGCCTGCCACAGCTCGGCGGCACCGGGGAAATCGGTGCCGTCCTCGCTGCCCAGGGCGGCCGGGTCATAACGGCTGAGGCAACCCTCGCCCAGGGTAGGCGGGGGATGGGCCGCAGCCTTGTCGAGCGGATCGGCCATGGCCTCAGTTGAACACCACGGTCTTGTTGCCGTGCACCAGCACGCGGTCTTCCAGGTGGTAACGCAGGCCACGGGCCAGGACCATCTTTTCGACGTCACGACCGAAACGAACCATGTCCTCGATGCTGTCGCTGTGGCTGACACGCACCACGTCCTGCTCGATGATGGGCCCGGCGTCCAGCTCTTCGGTAACGTAGTGGCAGGTCGCGCCGATCAGCTTCACACCACGCAGCGAGGCCTGGTGGTACGGCTTGGCACCGACGAAGGATGGCAGGAAGCTGTGGTGGATGTTGATGACCTTCTGCGCGTATTCCTCGCACAGCTGCGGCGGCAGGATCTGCATGTAGCGCGCCAGTACCACCACATCGGCACCATGCTCCTTGACCAGGCGCGAGACTTCGGCGAACGCCGGCTGCTTGTCCTTCGGGTCGACCGGAACGTGGAAGAACGGAATGCCATGCCACTCGACCATGCTGCGCAGATCATCGTGGTTGGAGATCACGCAGGGAATGTCGCAGTCCAGCTCGTTGCTGTGCCAGCGGTGCAGCAGGTCGGCCAGGCAGTGGGACTCGCGGCTGGCCATGAGCACGACACGCTTCTTCTGGTCGGTGTCGGTGATGCGCCAGGTCATGGAGAACTCTTCGGCGATCGGCGCGAACGCCTCGCGGAACGCCTCGATGCCGAACGGCAGGGTATCGGCACGGATCTCGTGACGCATGAAGAACCAGCCGCTCAGGTCATCGGAATGATGGCTCGCTTCGGTGATCCAGCCATTGTGGGACGCCAGGAAATTACTGACTTTGGCGACGATGCCGACACGGTCGGGGCAGGCGATCACCAGCCGATAGGTACGCATGCAGGGGGGCTCCAGAACTTCGCAAAGGCGCACATTCTAACGATTGCCGGGCAAAACTACAGTATCCACGTGACATCCGGGGAGCCGCTGCCGACGCCGTTGCATCCGGGCCTTGGACTGTCGGTCCGGGCGCGGGAAAGCAAAATTCAGTTAGTTGCGAATTTCACCCGACGTGAGTTGTAAAGTGCCAGCGCCACAATCGATGCCGGGAATAAACAATCAAAGGTGCCGCATTCGAATGTTTACTTGAGCAAATTGTCTGACTATTATTGCCCCACTGTTACCCAGAACTCCCAATTTGCAAGGAACGACTCATGTCCCTGATCAACGAATATCGCGCCACCGAAGAAGCCATCAAAGAACTGCAAGCCCGCCTGAAGAATCTGTCCGAAGACAACAAGCTGCAACAAGAGCTGGAGTTCGAAAAGAAGCTGCGCGATCTGATGGGGACCTACGGTAAATCCCTGAAAGACATCATTGCCCTGCTGGACCCGGACGCCAAGCTGAACAAGGCGCCACGTGGCGCTGCAGTTAAACCCGCCGGCACCAAGCGCGCTCGCAAGGTCAAGCAATACAAGAACCCGCACAACGGTGAAATCATCGAAACCAAAGGTGGCAACCACAAAACCCTCAAAGAGTGGAAAGCCAAGTGGGGCGGTGACGTTGTAGAAGGCTGGGCTACCCTGCTGGATTGATTTGCGCCCCTACCAATAAAAAACGCCGGCATTGCCGGCGTTTTTTATTGGGTGGTCTTTACATTGCTTACATTCCCAGCCGCTGGCGCAGGCCATTGGCATGTGCACGCCACGCCTCAAGCAAGGCCAGCTGCGCGCCATCGGCCGTTGCCAAAGCCTCCTGCAGCGCGGTTTCAAAGGCGGCGAGGGTATGCGGCGCGCCCATCGCTTCGTCATTAAGACGCTGCTGGCAGAATGTTCTCCATTGCACTTGCTCCGTTTCACTGAGGCTCGCCGGAAAGTTCCTGGCCCTATATCGGAACAATAACTCTGTCAGACGCGGATCGTCGAACATCCACTGCCCACTCGCCAATTGCTGGGGATCGGCCATGCGTACCTGCTCGCATAGACGCCGGTCGCGGTCACCGAAAAATCCGTCATACAGCTGCTGCTCGGGATCTTCACCAGGAGCAAATTCCCGACCTTCATAAATTGGCGTCAATTTATTTTCCCACTGCTCCCGCACGGCAATCAGCTGTTCACCACGGCGTAGCAATTCGGACATATCGAGGCCCAGGCGCAGCTGATCCTGCTTGCGCAATACCGCCAATGGCGCCACTACCGGGCAGCGATTGATGTGCAACAACTTGAGAGGAACAGGCAATTGTCCTTCAGGCATTTCCTCGCGACGCATGTATAAACGCTGGCGCAATACTTCGGAATCTTCCTTCAACAACGGTGCAATATCCTGGTGCAAGTCACAAACAATCAGGGCATTGCGATTGGCGGGATGCCAGGCCAGCGGCAGCACCACGCCAAGATAATTACGCGCCGCCGAAAAGCGTCCGGAAATATGTACCAAGGGCTGCAACAGGCGAATCTGATCGAGGACTTTATGTTTGCTGCGCAGCTCGAACAGCCACTCATAGAGGCGCGGTTGCTTTTGCCGGATCAGGCGGGCCAGGGCGATGGTTGCGCGCACGTCCGACAAGGCCTCGTGTGCCTGGCCGTGATGGATGCCGTTGGCCGCGCTGAGCAGTTCCAGGCGCAGGCTGACCTGGCCATTCACCTGCGGCCATTCGATCCCCTCGGGACGCAGCGCATAGGCCGTGCGCACCGTGTCGATCAGATCCCAGCGGCTGTTGCCGCCCTGCCATTCACGGGCATAGGGATCGAAGAAATTGCGGTACAGGCTGTAGCGGGTCACTTCATCGTCGAAGCGCAGGGTGTTGTAGCCGGCGCCGCAGGTACCGGGACGAGCCAGCTCGGCATGCACCCGGGTCATGAAATCGGCTTCGGCCAGGCCATCACGGGCCAGTTGCGCTGGAGTGATCCCGGTGATCAGGCAGGCGGCCGGGTGCGGCAGGATATCGTCGCTCGGCTGGCAGAACAGATTGACCGGCGCTTCGATCTCGTTGAGGTCCAGATCGGTGCGCACGCCGGCGACCTGCAAGGGCCGGTCGCAGCGTGGATCGATGCCGGTGGTTTCGTAGTCGTGCCAGAAAATGCTGGAGGTCACGGCGATTCATCCTGAACGGTAAATCGCCGAAGTCTACCTCATGCCGATGTCGGCAACGGCCTGAAGCTGAAGTAGTTGAACAGGGCCGCCACCAACTGGTCGTACTCCCGGGGCGCCTGCAGCAACATGAATCCCGAGTCGTAGAAGCCGGGGCTTTCGTCCTCGTGGCACCACAGGCAACTGGCGGTGATGTTGATGCGCTGCCAGGCGCCGGCCTTGGCGGGAATGCGCAATTGCAGTTCGAAGTCGGGGCCGACCAGCAAAGGCAGGGTGCTGATCAGCATGAGGCCGTCCTCCGATGCATAGCCCAGGTAGCCGATGGGCTGTTCGGTGAAACGGTTGTAGACCTTGAGGAAGCTGGGGAGCAGGTGTCGCTCGATTCGGCGCTCGGTATACATGGCAATGGGTCGCAATGGATAACCCTTAGAGCAGGGTCGCGCTAGTGCCGTCTTGTACAGGTGCACGCTGGTTGTACACAGTCTGTTTCACTCAGAGTAGCGCAGACCGGAGCAAGGCATCCAGCGCAAATTGGCCCCCCGTCGCCTCACCGCAACGGTGCGAGCGGAGCCGGGCGCGGGGTCGCGGCCTCGCCCTCGCGATAATGTCCAAGCTGTTCAAGCGTTTGCAGGCGCGCACGGGCCCGGTAGGCGTATTCATTCTGCGGGTACTGCTGGATGATGAATTTGTAGGTCTGCGCCGCGTCGACGAACAGCATCTGCCGCTCCAGGCACTGGCCACGCAGCAACGCCGTCTCCGGCCAGATGAACGGTCGCGCGCGGCTGGTGCGATCGACCTGCGACAACTCCAGGGTGACCCGCTCGCAATCGCCACGGTCATAGGCCCGGTAGGCATTGTTCAGATGGTGGTCCATGGACCAGCGGGTGCAGCCGACGACGCTGGTCGCCAGCGCCAAGACAATCAGGGCTCGCATGGGAATTCTCCTTTGATAGGCAATGTATCGGCGCCTGACCGGAATTCTTCAACCACGAAGCTGCAAGAGAATACGCGATCCGTTTTTACTTGTAGCTTTCGGCTTGTAGCTTGCAGCTCGAAGTCCCGTTCAAACGCCCGCCCTGCCCCGGCCCAAGGTAGTGCAAAGGAACAATGACTACAGCGTTTTTCAGGAGTAGCCTTTCGCTGCGCTTCACTACAGGAGTCTGTGCATGACCATCCGCCGTACCAAAATCGTCGCCACCCTCGGCCCCGCCAGCAATTCACCGGAAGTAATCGAACAGCTGATCCTCGCCGGCCTGGATGTCGCCCGCCTGAACTTCTCCCACGGCACCCCGGACGAGCACAAGGCGCGTGCCCGGCTGATCCGTGACATCGCTGCCCGCCACAATCGCCACGTGGCGCTGCTGGGCGACCTGCAGGGTCCGAAGATCCGCATCGCCAAGTTCACCAACAAACGTATCGAACTGAAGGTGGGCGACCGTTTCACCTTCTCCACCGCGCACCCGCTGACCGCCGGTACCCAGGAAATCGTCGGCATCGACTATCCGGACCTGGTAAAGGACTGCGGCGTCGGTGACGAACTGCTGCTCGACGATGGCCGCGTGGTCATGCGCGTCGAAACCGCCACCGCCGACTCGCTGCACTGCGTGGTGCTGATCGGCGGCCCGCTGTCCGACCACAAGGGCATCAACCGCAAGGGTGGCGGCCTGACCGCCCCGGCCCTGACCGAGAAAGACAAGGCCGACATCAAGCTCGCTGCGGAAATGGACCTGGACTACCTGGCCGTGTCCTTCCCCCGCGATGCATCCGACATGGAATATGCCCGCCGCCTGCGCGACGAAGCCGGCGGTACTGCCTGGCTGGTGGCCAAGATCGAGCGCGCCGAGGCCGTGGCCGACGACGAGACCCTCGACGGCCTGATCCGCGCCAGTGACGCGGTGATGGTGGCCCGTGGCGACCTCGGCGTGGAAATCGGCGATGCCGAGCTGGTGGGCATCCAGAAGAAGATCATCCTGCACTCGCGCCGCCATAACAAAGCGGTGATCGTCGCGACCCAGATGATGGAGTCGATGATCCAGAACCCGATGCCGACCCGCGCCGAAGTGTCCGACGTGTCCAACGCCGTGCTGGACTACACCGACGCCGTGATGCTCTCGGCCGAGAGCGCCGCCGGTGCCTACCCGCTGGAAGCCGTGCAGGCCATGGCGCGAATCTGCCTTGGCGCGGAAAAGCACCCGACCAGCAAGACCTCCAGCCACCGCATGGGCACCCAGTTCAGCCGCTGCGACGAAAGCATCGCCCTGGCCGCCATGTACACCGCCAACCACTTCCCGGGCGTCAAGGCGATCATCGCCCTGACCGAAAGTGGCTACACCCCGCTGATCATGTCGCGGATCCGCTCCTCGATCCCGATCTTCGCCTTCTCCCCGCACCGCGAAACCCAGGCCCGCGTGGCCCTGTTCCGCGGGGTCTACACCGTGCCGTTCGATCCGGCCGCGCTGCCGGCGGAAAAGGTCAGCCAGGCCGCGGTGGACGAGCTGCTCAAGCTCGGCGTGGTCGAGCAGGGCGACTGGGTCATCCTGACCAAGGGTGACAGCTACCACACCATCGGTGGCACCAATGGCATGAAGATCCTGCATGTCGGTGATCCGCTGGTTTGATGTTGCTGCTGTGAATAAAAAACGCCCGGACTTGAGCCGGGCGTTTTTCATTGTTCTTTCGGGCCTCATCGCCGGCAACGCCGGCTCCCACAGGATCGGCGGAGTACACGATACCTGTGGGAGCTGGCGTTGCCAGCGATAGGGCCTACATATGCCCTACAAAAAGGTCTGAATACACCTGGTTCCTCGGCACCCCCGCCAAAAACAACCGCCGCGAAAACGCCTCCACACTCCCCGGCGCCCCACACACCAGCGCCACCGTCTGCCGCGATTGCACGCGCAAGGCCGCCAGTGCCACAGGCAATTCCGTCGGTGTCACCAGCTCCACCTGCAACTGCGGATGCCGCGCCGCCCTCTCCTTCAATTCCTCGGCCAGATAATGCCCGCCCTCGTCCCGCGCCAGATGCAGCACGCGGATCGGCCCGCGATGCTCCTGGCGCAAGGCTTCGCGCAGGATGCCCCACAACGGCGCCAGCCCCGTCCCCGCTGCCAGCAGCCAGAGCGGCCGCTCCTGCCAGTCCGGGTCGTAATGGAGGCCGCCGGCGCGCAGCTCGCCGAGCCGCAACTCCGCGCCTTCGAGCAGATGCCGCGCTGGCGTGCAGAATGCACCCGGCTGGCGACAGTCGATATGGAACTCCAGCCACGGATCTTCCCCCGGCACGCTCGCCAGGGAATAGGGCCGTGCCACGCCCAGGGCGTTCCACAGCAACAGATGCTGCCCCGCCTGGTAGCGCAAGCCGTTCAGGGGTTTCAGACGCAAGCGCAGGACATCGCCCAGCCAAGCCACGGAAACGACCTGCGCCGGCTGGCCATCGGTCTTCGGATCGAACAACGCAACCCGCAGGTCCATCCCGATCCGGCACTGACACGCCAGGCGCCAGCCCAACTCGCGCTGCGCCGCGCTCAAGGCCTCCGGCCGCCCGTCCTCCGGCTCGCCTTCGACACAGCGCACCAGGCAGGCATGGCAGCTCCCGGCCCGACAGCTGTAGGGCACGCCACAGCCTGCATCATTGAGCGCATCGAGCAGATTGCTGCCGGGCGCAACGGACCATTGGCGTTCGCCGACCTGCAGTTCAGGCATTGCTGTTCATCTCCACTGACTATTCATGCGCCAAATCTAGGCTCGTTCCGATTGACAGGCCAGGAGAAACAGCAAGAACGATGCCGTGCGATCACCGACCATGGTTGGACCACTGGCGCGTGTACCAACGGCCGAGCCGCGCTATACTGCCGCGCCTTTTTTGCGTCGGGCATTTTGTCGCGGCGCGTCTGAAAGGTCGTTTCGACACCTCGGCCTGTCCGCGTCGGAATACCTATTGAATGTTCCCGTGTTTAAGAGGAGCGCGCTGCATGACCGTGATCAAGCAAGACGACCTGATTCAGAGCGTCGCCGATGCCCTGCAATTCATTTCGTACTACCACCCCGTCGATTTCATCCAGGCGATGCACGAAGCCTATCTGCGCGAGGAGTCGCCAGCCGCGCGTGATTCCATCGCCCAGATCCTGATCAACTCGCGCATGTGCGCCACCGGCCACCGTCCGATCTGCCAGGACACCGGCATCGTCACCGTGTTCGTCCGCGTCGGCATGGACGTGAGCTGGGACGGCGCCACCATGAGCGTCGACGACATGATCAACGAGGGCGTGCGTCGCGCCTACAATCTCCCGGACAACGTCCTGCGTGCCTCGATCCTGGCCGACCCGGCCGGTGCCCGCAAGAACACCAAGGACAACACGCCGGCGGTCATCCACTACTCCATCGTCCCGGGCAATACCGTGGAAGTGGACGTGGCAGCCAAGGGCGGCGGTTCCGAGAACAAGTCGAAGATGGCCATGCTCAACCCGTCCGACTCGATCGTCGACTGGGTACTGAAGACCGTGCCGACCATGGGCGCTGGCTGGTGCCCGCCCGGCATGCTCGGCATCGGCATCGGCGGTACCGCCGAGAAGGCCGCGGTGATGGCCAAGGAAGTGCTGATGGAGTCGATCGACATCCATGAGCTGAAAGCCCGCGGCCCGCAGAACCGCATCGAGGAACTGCGCCTGGAGCTGTTCGACAAGGTCAACCAGCTGGGTATCGGTGCCCAGGGCCTCGGCGGCCTGACCACCGTGCTCGACGTGAAGATCATGGACTACCCGACCCACGCCGCGTCCTTGCCGGTGTGCATGATCCCGAACTGCGCCGCTACCCGTCACGCCCACTTCGTGCTGGACGGCTCCGGCCCGGCCGAACTGGAAGCACCGTCGCTGGACGCCTACCCGGAAATCGTCTGGGAAGCCGGCCCGTCGGCCCGCCGTGTCAACCTCGACACCCTGACCCCGGAAGAGGTGCAGAGCTGGAAACCGGGCGAGACCATCCTGCTCAACGGCAAGATGCTCACCGGCCGCGACGCTGCGCACAAGCGCATGGTCGAAATGCTCAACCGCGGCGAAGAGCTGCCGGTGGACCTCAAGGGCCGCTTCATCTACTACGTCGGCCCGGTCGACCCGGTCCGCGAAGAAGTGGTTGGCCCGGCTGGCCCGACCACCGCGACCCGCATGGACAAGTTCACCCGCCAGATCCTCGAGCAGACCGGTCTGCTGGGCATGATCGGCAAGTCCGAGCGTGGCCCGACCGCGATCGACGCGATCAAGGACAACAAGGCCGTGTACCTGATGGCCGTGGGCGGCGCTGCCTACCTGGTCGCCCAGGCGATCAAGAAGTCCCAGGTGCTGGCCTTCGCCGAACTGGGCATGGAAGCGATCTACGAGTTCGAGGTCAAGGACATGCCGGTCACCGTCGCGGTGGACAGCAAGGGCGAGTCGGTACACATCACCGGCCCTGCGATCTGGCAGAGCAAGATCGCCGAAAGCCTGGCGGTGGAAGTGAAGTAACGCCGCACGCTTCAAGCGGCAAGCTTCAAGAGCAAAAGCGGCGTGGATTCCACGCCGCTTTTTTATTGGGTCAACGCGCGACGGCTTTCAAGGGGACCGGCTCGGCGCTGCGGCGCTGGCCCAGGTAGCGGATACAGCTCACCCGCAGGAACGAGGCGAAGTTCACCACTTCGCCGCGGTACTCCATGACCTCGTCGTACAGCTTGCTGATCAGCTGGTTGGTGGTCATCCCGTCGACCTCGGCGATTTCCCGAAGCACATCCCAGAACTGGTTTTCCAGGCGCAAGGTGGTCACCACCCCGCGAATGCGCAGCGAGCGGCTACGGGACTCGTAGAGAATCGGGTCGGCCTTGACGTAAAGCTCGCACATCTGCGGTTACCTCACAGGGTGATACGGGTACCCAGAAGCCCGAGGAAACCGGCCAGCCAGGCAGGATGCGCCGGCCAGGCAGGGGCGCTGGCGAGATTGCCCTGGACATGAGCCTGGGTGACCTCGATGTCGATATAGCGGCCGCCCGCCAGTTTCACTTCCGGCGCACAGGCCGGATAGGCGCTGCATTCGCGCCCTTCCAGCACCCCGGCGGCGGCCAGCAGTTGCGCACCGTGGCAAACCGCAGCAATCGGCTTGCCGGCCTGGTCGATGGCTTTCACCAGCGCCAGCACTTCCTCGTTCAGGCGCAGGTACTCCGGCGCGCGGCCGCCCGGGATCACCAGGGCGTCGTAGTCCTCGGACCTGACCTTGGCGAAATCGAAATTCAGGGCGAAGTTGTGGCCGGGCTTTTCACTGTAGGTCTGGTCGCCTTCGAAGTCGTGGATCGCGGTGCGTACCGACTGCCCGGATTGCTTGCCCGGACACACCGCATGCACGGTATGGCCGACCATCTGCAGGGCTTGGAACGGCACCATCACCTCGTAGTCTTCGACGTAGTCGCCCACCAGCATCAGAATCTTCTTGGCCGCCATTTCACGTTCTCCTTCGTGTGCAGGGGAAAAGGTACCCAGACACGTTAGACCTTGGCGCAGGCTTGCGGGTAATAGGTGCCTACTACGTCAGGATCAATCGCGCCGATCCAGCAGATTCACCACCAGCCGATCCAGCCAGCCCCAGAGGCGCTGCTGCACCCGCCGCCACAGCGGCCGGGCGCGCCAGTCATCGAGGTTGACCTCGCGACTCAAGGCAAAATCGCGGACGAAACTCTCGCTCACCGCCTGGTTCAGCAGCGGGTCGATGGCTTCGACGTTCGCTTCGAGGTTGAAGCGCAGGTTCCAATGATCGAAGTTGCACGAGCCGATGCTGACCCAGTCGTCTACCGCCACCATCTTCAGGTGCAGGAAACACGGCTGGTACTCGAAGATCTTCACCCCGGCACGCAGCAGGCGCGGGTAATAGCGATGGCCGGCGTAGCGTACCGACGGATGATCGGTGCGCGGCCCGGTCAGCAGCAGGCGTACGTCGATGCCCCTTGACGCGGCACGGCGCAGGGCGCGACGGACTTTCCAGGTCGGCAGGAAATACGGGGTAGCCAGCCAGATGCGACGCTGACTGCTGTTCAGTGCGCGCACCAGCGATTGCAGGATATCGCGGTGCTGCCGGGCGTCGGCATAGGCCACCCGGCCCAGTCCCTCGCCGCTGGCCGGCGCACGCGGCAAGCGCGGCAGGCCGAAATGGGTCGGCGGCCGCCAGGCGACACGCCGCAGGTTGGCGCGCCACTGGCGATCGAAGAGCATTTGCCAGTCTGCCACCAGCGGCCCCTGCATCTGCACCATCACTTCATGCCAGTCGCTGGCGTTCTCGACGGGGTTCCAGAACTCGTCGGTAACCCCGGTTCCGCCCACCCAGGCAACGGCCTGATCGACGAGGAGAATCTTGCGATGGTCGCGATAAAGATTGCGAAAACCCCGGCGCCAGCGCAGACGGTTATACCAGCGCAGCTCGACACCCGCCGCCTGCAAGCGTTGGCGCAGGCCCAGGGTGAAGGCCAGCGAGCCATAGTCATCGAACAGGCAACGCACCTGCACACCGCGCTCCGCCGCGCTGACCAGGGCCTGGACCATGGCTTCGGCGCAGGCGCCCGCTTCCACCAGGTACAGTTCCAGGTCCACCTGGAATTCGGCCCGGGCGATGGCCGTGAGCATGGGCGGGAAAAACGCCGGGCCGTCGATCAGCAGTTCGAATTGGTTTCCGGAACGCCAGGGGAAGACCGGCCCGGCCATGTCAGCGCGCCGTGAAGATCAGCACCGCACCCACCGGCACCGAGAGGTTGATCGACTTCAGTCCGGCGGCCTTGCGCAAGGTTTCCAGGCCGGGGGCCAGATCGAAATGCTCGGCGCGCAGGATCAACGGTTCCAGGGTTACCACCTGGAAGCGGCGTTCGTCGAGGCGGGTGGCGAGCAACTGGGCGTTGTAGGCGTGGGTCTTGCCGTGCAGGGTCACGTTGACCGGCAGGCGCAGTTCCAGTTGCGCGCCATTGGCCAGGTCGTTGATCGGACGCAGGTCGAGCTGGGCACTGATGGTCGCCTCGGGGAAGGTTTCTACCGCGAACAGGTCCTTGCGCATGCGTTCGTCGCGCAGCGGGATGCCGCTGCTGACCGAATCCATCTCCACCTGCAATGCCGCCGCCCCTTTGCGATCCACCTTGCCGTGCAGCACCAGGAAGCGGTGCACTTCGGACACATCGCCGTTCTTGCTGCTGATGAAGGAAAGGCGGGATGACTCGTTGTCCAGGTACCAGTTGGCCTGAACGGGAAGACAGACGATCGCCAGGGAGGCGAGCAGAAGGCGGAGCGGACTGGGCATGCGAAATCCTGAAACACTTTGGCGCTCAACCTTAACCGCCCGTCCTCACGGCAGCAAGCGGCAGCCCTCGCGTGGCCCCAGCCATTGGGCGCTGGCACTGCGCCCAAGCCCACGGGCATCGACGCGGCGGGCCAGCAGGTCGTCATGCAGCTCGCTCAACGGCAGCCATTGCCTCACGTAGGTTTGGCAGTAGCCGGTATCCAGGCCCATCACATAGCGGCACGAGCAGAACTCCTTGGCCGAGTAGGCGCTGAGAATGCCGGGGAAGGCACTCAAGGCCGCGCGCTCCGACCAGCCCCAGGCCAGCAGGCCAAGGAGAACCAGCAGCAACAGGCGTTTCATGGCTGTTCTCCGGGGAAGGCGGCAAGGACATGGCGCAGCAGGGTGTTGTGCTGGAAGCTGCCGTCGCGATCGTCGGCGTAGCGCACGATCACCAGCTTCTGTTTCGGCAGCACATAGAGGCCCTGGCCCCAGTGGCCGAGGGCGGCGAAGGTGTCGCTCGGCGCGTCCGGCCAGGCCAGGGCGCTGTTCAGCCACCATTGTGCGCCGGGTGTCGCTTCGCCAGGTTCGACAGCAGCACCGGCGAACGGCGTGCGGGTGAATTCCACCCAGTCCGCCGGAAGCAGTTGCCGGCCCTGCCAGCGGCCGTCGTCGAGCATCAGCTGGCCAATGCGCGCCAGCTCGCGGGCGGTCATGTACAGGTAGGAGGAACCGACGAAGGTACCCTCGGCGTCCCGTTCCCACACCGCCCTTTCGATACCGAGGGGCTGGAACAGCGCGGTCCAGGGATAGTCGGCGTAGTGCTCGGCGCCGACCATCCGGCGCAGGGCGGCAGCGAGCAGGTTGCTGTCGCCGCTGGAATAAAGGAAACGTTCCCCCGGCGCAGCGGCTGAACCACGGGCAGCGGTAAAGCCGGCCATATCCTTGCGCCCGGTGGTGTAGAGCATGGCGACCACCGAGGATTTCAGCGGGGCATATTCGTAGTCTTCCTGCCAGTCGAGGCCACTGGCCCAGTGCATCAGGTCCTGGATGCGCACCTGGGGATGGTCCTTCATCGGCGGGTAGAAGGTGGCAACCGGGTCATCCAGCTTGAAGCGGCCTTCACCGTAGGCCACGCCGAGGACCGTGGCCATCACGCTCTTGCTGACGGACCAGGTGAGGTGCGGGGTATCGGCGCCGGTCGGCGCGGCGTAGTGCTCGTAGACGATCCTGCCGTTCTGGATCACCAGCAGGGCATCGGTGCGGATGCCTTCGCGGGCCTGGTCGTCGCGCGGGGGGAAGGCGTAGGCCTGCAACGCCGACTCGTCGGCCCGGGCGGGGGTGAGGATAAAGAGGAGGAAGGCGATAAGCGCGGTGCGCATGGTCGGTACCCGGGTGCGTGATCGGGCAAGGGTAGCCGGGGTTCATGACAGGTGGTGGGTGTTCTCTCGGGCCTCATCGCTGGCAAGCCAGCTCCCATAGAACAAAACATAATTCTTTGAGTTGCAGGGACCTTGTGGGAGCGGGTTCACCCGCGATTGCAGTAGTGAATTCACCATAGCAATCGCGGGTAAACCCGCTCCCACAGGGTACGCGTCGTGCTTTGGAGCTTTTCTCTGCGCGACAGCGCAGCCTGAAAGGCTGGGCGGACTCCCACAGGGTCGCGTAACCTGTGGGAGCTGGCTTGCCAGCGATGAGGCCATCAGCCACAACTCAGAACCCGGCCCGTCCCCAGGCCTTGGCCAGGCGCTTGGCCCGCGCCGCACTGGCAATTTCCAGGATCCCCTGATCGCGCATCCACAGGTCGGCCCACTCCCCTTCGCTCGCCGCCAGCGCTGCGTTGATCTCGTCGCGCAGTTCGCCGAACTGGGCGAACAACCCGCCCAGCAACAAGTGACAGGCCGGCGATTCGGCGTTCTGCCGGCTGCCTTCGGCACACCCGCCCAGCAGCGCCAGCAAGCGCAGGATCAACCCTTGGGACCAGCCCTGGGAGCGACCGATGCCGTACAACCAGGCGATCAATGCGCTAAGCACGTAGAGGTCTTCCAGCGAGCGGAACGGCTTCACATAGGCATCCCAGCCATCCCCTGCCAAGCGCTCGCACAAGGCCTGCTCCAGGTGCAGCCGTGCATGCCCCACTTCCGGCATCAGCGGTAAGGTCGGCAACGGATCGAGGCGCACTCCCGGCTCGCCCGGATAGACCACCGCCAGGCTGATCCGTGGTGCTTCGCCCGGTGCTTCGCTGCGCGCCGCCACCAGCAGCCAGTCCGCCTCGTGCCCGCCGGTGACGAAATCCTTGCTGCCGGTCAGGCGCAGTGCCTCCAGGTCCAGGCGCATGTGCATGTCAGCCGGGCGCACGCTGCGTTTTTCGCTGGCACACAGTGCGCCAAGGCCCTCCGGTGCGCTGGGCCAGAGTACCCGCAAGGCCGCCTGGTAACCGGCCAGGAACGCCAGCCCCGGCGTCGGCATGGCCTTGCCACCGAGCACCGCAAGTTCGAAGGGCGACACCGGCCCGAGACGCTCCAGCAGCGCCGCCCAGCTGTCGCCGAGGTTGACCGGAAGGGGTTGGGAAAGCGGTCGATCGAGACGTTCCAGCCAGCTCATCGAGGAACTCCTTGAGGCCTGTCATACAAGCATCACCAAACATTCATGGGGGTGACACCCCCTCTGCCTAGGCTGAGCTTGCACAACAAAGCCGACCGGCCGCAACCCCATGGCTGGCTTATGGAGACACGCAATGACTCGGATCGCTCGCTCTGGCGACAACTGCACTGAACGCCGTCTGCAAGCCGAACGCCTGGTGGGCCCGGCGGCCCTTCGCGAAGCCCAGGCCCTGCGCTTCAGCGTGTTCAGCGGTGAATTCAAGGCGAAATTGAAGGGTGCCGAGCTGGGCCTGGACATGGACGACTACGACGCCCACTGCATGCATATCGGCGTGCGCGACCTCAATAGCGGCCGCCTCGTCGCCACCACCCGCCTGCTGGACCATCGCGCCGCCAGCAGCCTGGGCCGCTTCTACAGCGAGGAAGAGTTCAGCCTGGACGGGCTGGTGCATCTGCAAGGCCCGATCCTCGAGCTCGGCCGCACCTGCGTCGATGCCGCCTACCGCAACGGTGGCACCATCGCCGTGCTGTGGAGCGAACTGGCCGAGATCCTCAACGAAGGCCAGTACCGCTACCTGATGGGCTGCGCCAGCATCCCGATGCAGGATGGCGGGGTCCAGGCCCATGCGATCATGCAGCGCCTGCGCGAACAGCACCTGTGCACCGACCACCTGCGCGCCGAGCCGAAGAACCCGCTGCCGAGCCTGGCCCTGCCGGGCAACGTGGTGGCGCAGATGCCGCCCTTGCTCAAGGCCTACATGCGCCTGGGCGCGAAGATCTGTGGCGAACCGTGCTGGGACGAGGATTTCCAGGTCGCCGATGTGTTCATCCTGCTCAAGCGCGACGAGCTCTGCCCGCGCTACGCCCGGCACTTCAAGGCGGCGGTGTGATGCAGCGCCTGCGGGTGTTCGCCCGCATCGCCCGGCTGCTGCTGGTGGTGGCGCTGGGGCTGGGCATGGCCACGCTGTTCGGCCTGTTCGAGCGCCTGGGTATGAACGCGTCGGCGCAACGCCGCCAGCGTTGGTCGCAGATCTTCATGAAGCGCCTGGTCAATGCCTTGCCGCTGCGGGTCAAGGTGATCGGCGAACTGCCCAGCCAGCCGATGCTGTGGGTCAGCAACCATGTGTCGTGGACCGATATCCCGGTGCTGGGCATGCTGGCTCCGCTGTCCTTCCTATCCAAGGCCGAAGTGCGCACCTGGCCGGTGGCCGGGTGGCTTGCACACAAGGCCGGGACCCTGTTCATCCGCCGTGGTGGTGGCGACAGCCAGTTGCTGCGCCGGCAGATCACCCAGCACCTGGCCCGGCAATGCCCGCTGCTTATCTTCCCCGAAGGCACCACCACCGATGGCCGTGGCCTGCGTACCTTCCACGGCCGGCTGCTGGCCAGCGCCATCGACAGCGAGGTGCCGCTGCAACCAGTAGCTGTGCGCTATCTGCGCGAAGGCCGGATAGACCCGATCGCACCGTTCATTGGCGATGACGATCTGCTGTCGCACCTGATACGCCTGTTCGGCCAACCGTGCAGTGAAGTCGAGGTGCAGTTGCTGGAACCGATCGCCAGCAAAGGTGAGGAACGGGCGGCGCTGGCATTCCAGGCGCAGCAGGCGGTAAGCCGGGCGCTGTTCGGCGAGGCAGCCGAAAACCTGCCTCAGCGCCGCGCTAGGGCGGCCTGAGGATCGGCCAGCGCCGCAGCGGCGAAGGCCTGCAACTGCGGATAGAACTGGCGGAAGTCCTCCAGCAGCAGCGGATACAGGCTTTCCACCTCGCCCATGGCCCCGGCCAGGCCTTCCGGGCGTGACAGGCGTCGGGCGATGCCGCGGAACACCTGTTCCAGCACCGCGAACTCGCGGTACGACCCCAGCCAGTCGCCGGCCGCCATCAAGGGCGCGATCTGCGCCAGGCGGCCCGGCAGCGCCGGCTCCCCGTTCAGTACCTGATACACCCGCGCGGTGAACTGCGGCAGCGGCTGCGTGGCGTAGTCGTGCCAGTGCAGGGCCAGGCAATGATCGAAGAACACATCGAGAATGATCCCGGCAAAGCGCCGGCGTCCGGCGGGGAAGCGCGCCAGGGCGGCGAGCACCAGCGGATGGCTGTCGGTGAAGGTGTCGATGTGCCGGTGCAGGCGGATGGCCTGTTCCAGGCGCAGCGGGAAACGGCCTTCCAGCGGGCCCTTGACGAAGTCGCCGTACAGGCTGCCGAGCAGTTGCTCGGGCTGGTCGCCGCCGAGGTGGAGGTGGGCTAGGTAGTTCATGGGGTGTGAGTCTAAGGCATTTGTGCTGTTCTCACTGGCCTCATCGCCAGCAACGCCGGCTCCCACAATGACCGCGCACACCGCGAAACCTGTGGGAGCTGGCGTTGCCAGCGATAGGGCCCGAAGGAGCACCGCATATACCGATTTTTTCTACGCCCCGAACCTTTTCATATTTGTATATCGCGAAATACCGATTTATATTTCGCCCCATCGCGATATACCGCTACACACCCACGAGCCCGACCATGCCTCTTGATCTCGACGAAATAATAAAAGCCCTTGCCCACCCGGTGCGGCGAGAAATCCTCGGTTGGCTGAAAGATCCGCAGGCCTGCTTCCCCGACCAGCACCACAGCCTCGACAACGGCGTGTGCGCAGGGCAGATCGACCAGCGCTGCGGCCTGTCGCAGTCCACCGTATCGGCGCACCTGGCGACCCTGCAACGGGCCGGCCTGGTCAGCAGCCACAAGGTCGGGCAGTGGAATTTCTTCAAACGCAACGAGGACACCATCCAGGCGTTCCTCGCGCAACTGAGCCGCGAGCTCTGAACAAGGAACATCCATGCCCCTTTCACTCCTGATCCTGGCCCTCAGCGCCTTCGCCATCGGCACCACCGAGTTCGTCATCATGGGCCTGCTGCCGGATGTGGCCCGGGACCTCGGGGTATCGATCCCCGGTGCCGGCTGGCTGGTGACCGGCTATGCCCTGGGCGTCGCCATCGGCGCGCCGTTCATGGCCATGGCCACCTCGAAGCTGCCGCGCAAGCTGGCACTGGTCACCCTGATGGGGGTGTTCATCCTCGGCAACCTGCTGTGCGCGATCGCCAGCGACTACAACCTGCTGATGTTCGCCCGGGTGGTCACCGCCCTGTGCCACGGCGCCTTCTTCGGCATCGGTTCGGTGGTGGCGGCCAGCCTGGTACCGGTCAACCGCCGCGCTTCGGCGGTGGCCCTGATGTTTACCGGCCTGACCCTGGCCAATGTGCTTGGCGTGCCGCTGGGCACCGCGCTGGGCCAGGTCGCCGGCTGGCGCGCGACCTTCTGGGCAGTGACCGCTATCGGCGTGATCGCGCTGCTCGGCCTGATCCGCTTCCTGCCGCTGCGCCATGACGAGGAAAGACTCGATATGCGCGCCGAGCTGGCCGCCCTGAAAGGCGCCGGGATCTGGTTGTCGCTGTCGATGACCGTGCTGTTCTCGGCATCGATGTTCGCCCTGTTCACCTACGTTGCGCCGCTGCTCGGCGATGTCACCGGCGTGTCGCCGCGCGGCGTGACCTGGACCCTGCTGCTGATCGGCCTGGGCCTGACCCTGGGCAACATCCTCGGCGGCAAGATGGCCGACCGGCGTCTCGGCGCCACCCTGGTCGGCGTGTTCGCGGCCATGGCCATCGTGTCCACCGCCCTGACCTGGACCAGCAGCGCGCTGGTCCCGGCGGAGATCACCCTGTTCCTCTGGGCCACTGCCGCCTTCGCCGCCGTGCCGGCCCTGCAGGTCAACGTGGTGACCTTCGGCAAGGCCGCGCCGAACCTGGTTTCGACCCTGAACATCGGCGCGTTCAACCTGGGCAACGCCCTGGGCGCCTGGACCGGTGGCCTGGTCATCGAGCAGGGCCTGGGTCTTACCCGCGTACCCCTCGCCGCTGCCGCCCTCGCGGTGCTGGCGCTGATCGTCACCCTTATCACATTCCGCCAGGGCGGCAACGACGCCGAACTGGCTCCCGCAACCCACTGAGGTTTGAGCAATGACGACTCTGTTTGATCCGATCACCCTTGGCGATCTCGAATTGCCGAACCGTATCATCATGGCCCCGCTGACCCGTTGCCGTGCCGATGAAGGCCGGGTGCCCAACGCGCTGATGGCCGAGTACTACGTGCAGCGCGCCAGCGCCGGCCTGATCCTGACCGAGGCGACCTCGGTCATGCCGATGGGCGTCGGCTACCCGGACACCCCGGGTATCTGGTCCAACGACCAGGTGCGTGGCTGGACCAACGTGACCAAGGCGGTACATGCCGCTGGCGGGCGGATCTTCCTGCAGCTGTGGCATGTGGGACGCATCTCCCACCCGAGCTACCTGAACGGCGAACTGCCGGTGGCGCCGAGTGCGATCCAGCCCAAGGGGCATGTCAGCCTGGTCCGGCCGACCACCGATTACCCGACCCCGCGGGCGCTGGAAACCGCCGAGTTGAGCGATATCGTCGACGCCTACCGGACCGCCGCGGAAAACGCCAAGGCCGCCGGCTTCGATGGCGTCGAAGTGCATGCGGCCAACGGCTACCTGATCGACCAGTTCCTGCAGAGCAGCACCAACCAGCGCAGCGACCAGTACGGCGGTTCCCTGGAGAACCGTGCGCGCCTGCTGCTGGAGGTCACCGATGCGGTGATCGAGGTATGGGGTGCCAAGCGTGTCGGCGTACACCTGGCGCCGCGGGCCGATGCTCATGACATGGGCGATGCCAACCGTGCCGAAACCTTCACCTATGTCGCCCGGGAACTGGGCAAGCGTGGCATCGCCTTCATCTGCTCGCGCGAGAAAGAAGCCGACGACAGCCTCGGGCCACAGATCAAGGCGGCCTTCGGCGGGCCTTACATCGTCAACGAGCGCTTCGACAAACAAAGCGCCAATGCGGCGCTGGCGGCAGGAACCGCGGATGCGGTGGCGTTCGGCATTCCGTTCATCGCCAACCCCGACCTGCCGGCGCGGCTGGCAGCGGATGCGCCGTTGAATGAAGCGCGGCCGGAGACCTTCTATGGCAAGGGGCCGGTGGGGTATATCGATTATCCGCGGATGTGATGGTGTTCTTCAGGGCCTCATCGCTGGCAAGCCCCACAGGGTTTTGCAGCGACCCGCGATGAGGCCCTGAAGGTCAATCAATTCCTGGCATTGATCTGCTGTTGCAGGTTCTGCACCTGGCTTTGCAGGGTGTTGATGTTGCGGGTGATCTGCCCACGGAAGGCATCGAATTCGGCCGTGGAGGCACCAGGACTGGCCGCCGGACGATTCTCCTGCTCGCTCTTGAGCACGATCAGGTCCTGCTCCAGGCGCTGGGTCGCCGCCGCCTGATTCTTCAGTTGCGTATCGATCTTGCCGCCATCCAGTTGCGCAGCCTTGAGCGTGGCCAGTTCCTGCGCCACTGCCTTCAATTGGCTCTGCAATTCGTTCTGCAACTGCGCATTGGCCGCCTGCTGCTGGCTGACCTGGGCCATCGCCGCTTCCAGGCGCTTGCCCAGTTCACCAGCCTGCCCGGCCACACCTTCCTGCAACTTGCCCTGCTCGCCCAGGCTGGCCTGCAACTGGCGCACCTGGAGCTTGAGCGCTTCGTTCTCGCTATTGGCCGAAGACTCGGTGGCGCTGACCTTGCCGGAAATCGCCTGCAAACGCCCCGCCGCTTCCTCGCTGATGCGGGCGAAGCTTTCCTGGGTCGCCACCAGTTGCTGCTCCATCAGCGAGATCTGCTGGAAGCTCCACCAGGCCAACCCGCCCAGGGCGATGAAAGATGCACCGAGCAACGCCCACAACGGACCGACCAGCGGCGCCCTGCCCGCGCGCTTGCGGGCGCTGCGCGGGTGCGCCGGCGGAGCGAACTCGTCATCATCGCGCTCCACCGCCTTGAGGGTGGGCACGTCGTCAAAATCATCTCGAGCATCGTTGCGCATGGGTAGTTTTCAACCACGGTGATAGCAAAATGGGCGCTAGTATAAACCGCTTGCACGGCGCCCTCATCGACCACGATCCGGGGATCTGGTTCAGTGGCCACCCTGCTGCGCCTGCCACCAGGCGCAGAATTCATCCAGCGCGGCCCAAAGGCTGACCTGCGGCCGGTAATCGAGGTAATGCCGGGCGCGGCTGATATCAAGCGTGAAGTCCTTGCTCATCACCTGCACGCCCAGGCGGCTCAGGGTCGGCTGCGGGCGGCCCGGCCAGAGCATGCAGGCGCCTTCGTTGATGGCCGCCGCCGTGTAGGCGAGGCCGACGGAGCGATAGCGGGTGACCTGGGGCAGCGACAGGCGTCGCATCACGTAATTGACCACGTCCCACACCGGCAGCGGGTGGCCGTTGCTGATGTTGTAGGCCATGCCCAGCGCCTCGGGCCCGGCATTGATCGCAGCGAGCAGGGCTTCGTTGAGGTTCTGCACGCTGGTGAAATCGACCTTGTTCAGGCCGTTGCCGATGATCGCCAGGCGCTTCTTGCGCTGCATCTGCAACAAGCGCGGGAAGATACTGACGTCGCCGGCCCCGGTGACGAAGCGCGGGCGCAAGGCCAGGACTTCGAGACCGAACTCCTGGGCGCCGAAGACCTTCTGCTCGGCGAGGTGCTTGGTCGCCCCGTAATGATCGTAGAAGCGCCGCGGGACCTGGTCCTCGGTGATGCCGGTGCGCGAGCGCCCGGTGAAATAGATCGACGGCGAGGACAGGTGCACCAGGCGGCGCACATGCTCCTTGAGACAGGCCTCGACGACATTTTCGGTGAGCACCACGTTGCCCTGGTAGAAGTCCTGGTAGCGTCCCCAGTTGCCCACCGCACCGGCGCAATGCACCACGGTGTCGATGCCCTGGCACAGGCGTCGGGCCACTTCCGGGTCGGACAGGTCGCCCGGAATGAACTGGGCGCCGCGTCGCACCAGGTGCTCGACGCCCTCGGCGCGACGCCCGTTGACCCGAACGTCCAGGCCCTGCTCCAGGGCGAAACGCGCAAAGCGCCCGCCAATGAAGCCGCTTGCGCCGGTGACCAGAATTCCCATGAAGCACTCCGCCTTACGTTTTTTTTCCTGAAGGTGCAGACGCCGTCCGGGCGTCCCACGGCACCAGCCACTGCCCGGCGCTGCGGCGCAGATGATCGGTGAGCCGGGCCAGCAGTTGCCCGCCGTTGCGCCAATGGTGCCAGTACAAAGGCACATCGATGGGTCGCTCCGGGAGGACTTCCACCAGCCGCCCGCTCGCCAGTTGTTCCCTGGCCTGCAGTTCGGGCACCAGGCCCCAGCCCATGCCGGCTTCGGTCAGGCGCAGGAAGCCTTCGGATGAAGGACACAGATGATGCAGGAAACCATCGCTGATGCCTAATGAAGCAAGGTAGCGATGCTGGAGAAAATCATCCGGGCCGAACACGATCGCCGGGGTGCGGGCCAGGCGTTGCGGATCGACGCCCTCGTTGAAATGCCGGGCCATGAAGGCCGGGCTGGCCAGCGCACGATAGCGCATCGCCCCGAGCAGCACGCTGCGCGCCCCGGCCACCGGGCGTTCGCTGGCACACAGGCAACCGGCCACCTCGCCGGCACGCATGCGCTTGAGGCCGACTTCCTGGTCTTCCACCACCAGGTCGAGCAGCACCTGGGTCCGCGCGCAAAAGTCCTCGGCCGCCTCGGCCCACCAGGTCGCCAGGCTGTCGGCGTTGAGCGCAATGCGCAGGCGTTCCGGCAAGCCCTCTTCATCCAGCGCCGGGACCTGGCCTTGCAGATCGCGCTCGAGCAGGCGCACCTGCTGCACATGGTTGAGCAGGCGGCGACCGATTTCCGTGGGCGTCGGGGGAGTGGCACGCACCAGTACCGGCTGTCCGACCCGGGCCTCGAGAAGTTTGATGCGCTGGGAGATCGCCGATTGCGACAAGCCCAGCAGTTGTGCGGCGCGCTCGAAACCGGCCTGTTCGATGACGGCGGCGAGGGCCGAGAGCAACTTGTAGTCGAACATCAGATTTCCTAATGCGGGATGAAGGTTATTGGTTTTTCTTATATTCCTCTTTTCCTCAGAATTGAAGCCATGCGCGGACCTTGTGGGAGCGGGTTCACCCGCGATGACGTCAGGGAATTCACCACCGTCATCGCGGGTGAACCCGCTCCCACAGGGTCCGTGTAATACCAAAGATCTGTTGTTCGGAGTCATTTCCCCATGTGGCAAAGCTACCTCAACGGCCTCCTCGTCGCCTTCGGCCTGATCATGGCCATCGGTACCCAGAACGCCTTCGTCCTCGCCCAGAGCCTGCGCCGGGAACATCACCTGCCGGTGGCCGCGCTGTGCGTGCTTTGCGATGCGGTGCTGGTCGCCCTCGGCGTGTTCGGCCTGGCGACGGTGCTGGCGCAGAATCCGACCCTGCTCGCCATTGCCCGCTGGGGTGGCGCCGTGTTCCTGGTCTGGTACGGCAGCAAGGCGCTGATGCGCGCCTGTTCCAGCCAGAGCCTGCAGCAGGGGGACGGCCAGGGCCTGCGCTCGCGCCGTGCCGTACTGCTCAGTGCACTGGCGGTGACCCTGCTCAATCCGCACGTGTACCTCGACACGGTGCTGCTGATCGGCTCCCTCGGCGCCCAGCAGAGCGTGCCCGGCGCCTATGTCGCCGGGGCCGCCAGCGCGTCCCTGCTGTGGTTCTTCACCCTCGCCCTCGGTGCGGCATGGCTGGCCCCGTGGCTGGCGCGGCCAGGCACCTGGCGCCTGCTCGACCTGATGGTGGCGGTGATGATGTTCGCCGTGGCGGCACAACTGATCTTCAGCTGAAGGCCACTCATCCGTATGGGCAAAAGGCTCTGGAACCTCTTGTCCATACACTTGTTGCGTGGTTTACCCTCGGGCCCGGTGCTATGATCCGGAGCCTGCGTCGCAAAGAGTACAAACTCGCCGATGCATTTTCCGGCCGCCCGTGATCGGCCTTGCGTTCACCGCACCAGACCTGATTAGGAGAATCCACATGGCTTTTGAATTGCCGCCGCTGCCTTACGCCCACGATGCCCTGCAGCCGCACATTTCCAAGGAAACCCTGGAATACCACCACGACAAGCACCACAACACCTACGTCGTGAACCTGAACAACCTGGTCCCAGGTACCGAATTCGAAGGCAAGACCCTGGAAGAAATCGTCAAGACTTCTTCGGGTGGCATCTTCAACAACGCCGCTCAGGTCTGGAACCACACCTTCTATTGGAACTGCCTGGCACCGAACGCCGGTGGCCAACCGACCGGCGCCCTGGCTGAAGCCATCAACGCTGCGTTCGGCTCCTTCGACAAGTTCAAGGAAGAGTTCACCAAGACTTCCGTCGGCACCTTCGGTTCCGGCTGGGGCTGGCTGGTGAAGAAAGCCGACGGCTCCCTGGCCCTGGCCAGCACCATCGGCGCCGGCAACCCGCTGACCAACGGCGATACCCCGCTGCTGACCTGCGACGTCTGGGAACACGCCTACTACATCGACTACCGCAACGTCCGTCCGAAATACGTCGAGGCGTTCTGGAACCTGGTCAACTGGAAGTTCGTCGCCGAGCAGTTCGAAGGCAAGACCTTCACTGCCTGAGTCGCCCGCTTCTGAAAAAACCCGGCCCTTGCCGGGTTTTTTTGCGCTCGGGAAAGAGCCACACGCTTGCTGCCTGAATCAGGCACGCTAACATCAATCCCTTGGGAATCTTCCGACATCCGGTACTCAAGTCGTTCGGGAGCCCTACCGATACAGTGCTGAAGGTCTGCCGGACGAGATGGACCAGGCTGCGGAAAATGCCAGAACGCCACACATTTTCCGTGCAAAGGCCAATAGTGGACTGTCATCATTGATGTCAAAATGATGCCATGCGCATGGATTAAGGAACTCCCCATTGAAGCTGGAATTCAAGAACAGCTTATCGGTCAAGTTGCTCAGGGTTGTCCTGCTTTCGGCGCTGATCGTCGGAGTGGTGCTCAGCTGTGCGCAGATCGTGTTCGACGCCTACAAGACCCGCCAGGCCGTGGCCAGCGATGCCCAGCGCATCCTCGACATGTTCCGCGACCCGTCGACCCAGGCGGTGTACAGCCTTGACCGGGAAATGGGCATGCAGGTCATCGAGGGGCTGTTCCAGGACCAGGCGGTGCGCATGGCCTCGATCGGCCACCCCAACGAAACCATGCTCGCGGAAAAATCCCGCCCGCTGCAGCAGAACAACACCCGCTGGCTGACCGACCTGATCCTTGGCCAGGAACGCACTTTCACCACCCAACTGGTCGGCCGGGGTCCCTACAGCGAATACTACGGCGACCTGAACATCACCCTGGATACCGCCAGTTACGGCCAGGGCTTCATCTTCAGCTCGGTGATCATTTTCATTTCCGGCGTGCTGCGGGCCCTGGCCATGGGCCTGGTGCTGTACCTGGTCTATCACTGGCTGCTGACCAAGCCGCTGTCGCGGATCATCGAGCACCTCACCCAGATCAACCCGGACCGCCCCAGCGAGCATCAATTGCCGCTGCTCAAGGGTCACGAGACCAACGAACTGGGGCTATGGATCAACACCCACAACCAATTGCTGTCCTCGATCGAACGCAACACCCATCTGCGCCACGAGGCGGAAAACAGCCTGCTGCGCATGGCCCAGTACGACTTTCTTACCGGCCTGCCCAATCGCCAGCAGCTCCAGCAGCAACTGGACAAGATCCTGGTCGATGCCGGGCGCCTGCAACGCCGGGTCGCGGTGATCTGCGTCGGCCTCGATGACTTCAAGGGCATCAACGAACAGTTCAGCTACCAGGCTGGCGACCAGTTGCTGCTGGCCCTGGCCGACCGCCTGCGCGCCCATAGCGGGCGGCTGGGTGCCCTCGCCCGCCTGGGCGGCGACCAGTTCGCCCTGGTCCAGGCCGATATCGAACAGCCTTACGAAGCGGCGGAACTGGCCCAGAGCATCCTCGACGACCTGGAGGCCCCCTTCGCCCTCGACCTGCAGGAGATACGCCTGCGGGCCACCATCGGCATCACCCTGTTCCCGGAAGATGGCGACAGCACCGAGAAGCTGTTGCAGAAAGCCGAACAGACCATGACCCTGGCCAAGTCCCGCTCGCGCAACCGCTACCAGTTCTACATCGCCAGCGTGGACAGCGAGATGCGCCGCCGCCGGGAACTGGAAAAGGACCTGCGCGAAGCCTTGCCGCGCAACCAGCTGTTCCTCGTCTACCAGCCGCAGATCAGCTACCGCGACCAGCGCGTGGTGGGTGTCGAAGCGCTGTTGCGCTGGCAGCATCCGGAACTGGGCATGGTCCCGCCCGACCAGTTCATCCCGCTGGCCGAGCAGAACGGCAATATCGTCGCGATCGGCGAATGGGTACTCGACCAGGCCTGCCGCCAGTTGCGCGAATGGCACGACCAGGGCTTCAGCGAGCTGCGCATGGCGGTCAACCTGTCCACCGTGCAGTTGCACCACAGCGAGCTGCCGCGGGTGGTCAACAACCTGCTGCAGATCTACCGCCTGCCGCCGCGCAGCCTGGAACTGGAAGTGACCGAGACCGGCCTGATGGAAGACATCAGCACCGCCGCCCAGCATCTGCTGAGCCTGCGCCGCTCCGGTGCACTGATCGCCATCGACGACTTCGGCACCGGCTATTCCTCCCTGAGCTACCTGAAATCCCTGCCTCTGGACAAGATCAAGATCGACAAGAGCTTCGTCCAGGACCTGCTGGAGGACGACGACGACGCCACCATCGTCCGCGCCATCATCCAGCTTGGCAAAAGCCTGGGCATGCAGGTGATCGCCGAGGGCGTGGAAACCGCCGAGCAGGAGGCCTACATCGTTGCCCAGGGCTGCCACGAGGGCCAGGGCTATCACTACAGCAAGCCGCTGCCCGCCCGTGAACTCACGGCATTCCTCAAGCAGGCCCAACGCAGTCAGGTCTCGGTGCTGTAGGACGACATCAAGGTTGTCCGGGTACGACACGCCTGGAATATTTGCGTGATGGCCTCTTTACACAAAATGCAAATCTTTCGCATTATGTCGCAGCTTTTTTTTCGCGTGCGGCCTTCTGCACGTCTGTTCAACCTTCGATGCAGGAATTCGCCATGATTCGTATGCCTCTGGCTACCGCCAGTCTGTTGGCCATCGCCATCTCCCTCGCCGGTTGCGGCGAGGGCAAGGACAAGGCCGCCGCCCCGCAAGCCCAGGCACCGGCAGCTGCCGCCACCCCGGCTGCTCCAGCCGCCGCCGGCGCGGTCGACGAAGCGGCCGCCCAGGCCGTGGTCAAGCACTACGCCGAGATCGTCTATGCGGTCTACAGCGACTCCCTGAGCACCGCGAAAACCCTGCAGGGCGCCATCGACGCCTTCCTTGCCAAGCCCAACGACGAAACCCTCAAGGCAGCCCGCGAAGCCTGGGTAGCGGCCCGCGTCCCGTACCTGCAGAGCGAGGCGTTCCGCTTCGGCAACACCATCATCGACGACTGGGAAGGCCAGGTGAACGCATGGCCGCTGGACGAAGGCCTGATCGACTACGTCGACAAGAGCTACGAGCACGCCCTGGGCAACCCGGCGGCCAGCGCCAACATCATCGCCAACACCGAGATCCAGGTCGGCGAAGACAAGATCGACGTGAAGGACATCACCCCGGAAAAACTCGCCACCCTGAACGAGCTGGGCGGTTCCGAGGCCAACGTCGCCACGGGCTACCACGCCATCGAATTCCTGCTCTGGGGCCAGGACCTGAACGGCACCGGCCCGGGCGCCGGCAACCGTCCGGCCTCGGACTACCTGGAAGGCCAGGGTGCCACCGGCGGCCACAACGATCGCCGTCGCGCCTACCTCAAGGCCGTCACCGACCTGCTGGTCAGCGACCTGGAGGAAATGGTCAAGAACTGGGCGCCGAACGTCACCGACAACTACCGCGCCAGCCTGGAGGCCGAGCCGGTCGCCAACGGCCTGCGCAAGATGCTGTTCGGCATGGGCAGCCTGTCGCTGGGTGAACTGGCGGGCGAGCGCATGAAGGTGTCCCTGGAAGCCAACTCGCCGGAAGACGAGCACGACTGCTTCAGCGACAACACCCACTATTCGCACTTCTACGACGCCAAGGGCATCCGCAACGTCTACCTGGGCGAGTACACCCGTGTCGATGGCAGCAAGCTGACCGGCCCGAGCCTGTCGTCGCTGGTGGCCAAGGTCGATCCGGCGGCGGACAAGACCCTGCAGGATGACCTGGCCGCAACCGAGGCCAAGATCCAGGTCATCGTCGACCATGCCCTCAAGGGCGAGCACTACGACCAGCTGATCGCCGCCGACAATGCCGCCGGCAACCAGATCGTGCGTGACGCCATCGCTTCGCTGGTCAAGCAGACCGGCGCGATCGAACAGGCTGCTGCCAAGCTGGGCATCACCGACCTGAACCCGGATACCGCCGATCACGAATTCTGATCCGGCTCCGGTTTCGAGAAAGGCGACCTTCGGGTCGCCTTTTTATTCCCCGGCTGGACGCGGACCCTGTGGGAGCGGGTTCACCCGCGATTGCGATGGTGAATTCACAGACGTAATCGCGGGTGAACCCGCTCCCACAGGGTCCGCGTCCAGCTCAGCAATCCCACACACCTGACAACGATTTCATCCGGCAAACGCAAATCCCTCTTATTCACTTCGCCCGCTCCTGTTAAGCTTGCGGGCTGTTTTCGAACACCGTCCGGATCGTTCATGCCCTCGTTGCGTCGCCTGTGTCTGCCCCTGCTGCTGGCCCTGTCCCTGGCCGCCTGCGACGAAGCCCCGCGCTTCACCCAGGCCGAGCCGGGCGAAGCCCGTGCCGGTGGCGATACCACGGTGAACCGCGGTGATCGCGGGGCCTACCAGATGCCCTCGGCCAACCTGACACCCGCTCGCCGCCTGGATTTCAACGTCGGCAACAGCTTCTTCCGCAACCCTTGGGTGATCGCCCCCTCGACCACCACCGCCCGCGACGGCCTCGGCCCGCTGTTCAACACCAATGCCTGCCAGAACTGCCATATCCGCGACGGTCGCGGTCATCCGCCAGAGCCCGGCGACAACAACGCGGTGTCGATGCTGGTGCGCCTGTCGATCCCCGACCAGCCGGAATACGCCAAGGTCATCGAACGCCTGGGCATCGTTCCCGAACCCGTCTACGGCGGTCAGTTGCAGGACATGGCGATCCCCGGGGTCGCGCCGGAAGGCAAGGTGCGGGTCGAGTACGAGCCGCAGACCGTGACCTTCAAGGACGGCACCCAGGTCGAACTGCGCAAGCCCAGGCTGGCGATCACCCAGCTCGGCTATGGCCCCATGCACCCGGACACCCGTTTCTCCGCGCGCATCGCCCCGCCCATGATCGGCCTGGGCCTGCTCGAAGCCATTCCCGAGGAAGCGATCCTGGCCAACGCCGACCCCGACGATCGCAACGGCGACGGCATCCGCGGCCGGCCCAACCGGGTCTGGGACGATGCCCGGGGCGAGACCGTGCTCGGCCGTTTCGGCTGGAAGGCCGGACAACCCAACCTCAACCAGCAGAACGTCCACGCGCTGTCTGGCGACATGGGCCTGACCACCACCCTGCGGCCCTTCGACGACTGCACCCCGGCCCAGGCCGACTGCCTGGCCGCGCCCAACGGCAACGGCGCCAATGGCGAGCAGGAAGTCAGCGACAACATCCTGCGGCTGATCCTCTACTACACCCGCAACCTGGCGGTACCGGCACGCAAGGACGTCGATTCGCCCCAGGTGCTGGCGGGCAAGAACCTGTTCTACCAGGCCGGTTGCCAAGGCTGCCACACGCCCAAGTTCGTGACCTCGGCCAATGCCGCCGAGCCGGAGCTGGCCAACCAGACCATCTGGCCCTATAGCGACCTGCTCCTGCACGACATGGGCCCGGGCCTGGCCGACCAGCGCAGCGAGTTCGCCGCCAGCGGCCAGGACTGGCGCACCCCGCCGCTGTGGGGCATCGGCAAGAACCAGATCGTCAGCGGCCACACCCAGTTCCTTCACGATGGCCGGGCCCGCAATCTGCTCGAAGCCGTGCTCTGGCACGGCGGCGAGGCAGAAGCCGCCCGCCAGCGTGTGTTGTCCTTCGATGCCGGCCAGCGCGAGGCGCTGCTGGCTTTCCTGAATTCACTCTGAGAGAGGAGCCGGACACATGTTCCGTCCCAAGCTGTTGTTCACCAGCCTCGCCGCCCTCGCGCTGGGCGCCTGCTCGCCGCAAGACCCGCAGGCGGTGACCTCCGCCGCCATCGCCAAGCAGGTGATCATGCCGACCTACAGCCGCTGGGTCGAAGCCGACCGCCAACTGGCCGTCAGCGCCCTGGCCTATTGCGAAGGCAAGGCCAGCCTGGAAACCGCCCGTGCCGACTACCTGCACGCGCAGAAAGCCTGGGCCGAGCTGCAACCCCTGCTGATCGGGCCGCTGGCCGAAGGCAACCGCGCCTGGCAAGTGCAGTTCTGGCCGGACAAGAAAAACCTGGTCGGCCGCCAGGTCGAGGCGCTGGTCAGTGGCGACGCGCCGGTGGACGCCGAGACCGTGGCCAAGTCCAGCGTGGTGGTGCGCGGCCTGTCCGCCTACGAATACATCCTCTTCGACAGCAAGCCGGACGCCGCCAACCCGGAACAGAAGGCGCGCTATTGCCCGCTGCTGGTGGCCATCGCCGACTACCAGAAGACCATGGCCGAGGACATCCTCAAGAGCTGGAACAGCACCGACGGCATGCTCGCCCAGATGACCAAGTTCCCCAACCAGCGCTACGCCGACTCCCACGAGGCCATCGCCGACCTGCTGCGCGCCCAGGTGACTGCCCTGGATACCCTGAAGAAGAAGCTCGGCACGCCGATGGGCCGCATGAGCAAGGGCATCCCGCAGCCGCTGCAGGCCGAGGCCTGGCGCAGCCAGTCGTCGCTCAAGAGTATCGCCGCCAGCCTGGCCGCGGCCCAGGCCGTCTGGGTCGGTGTCGACAACCAGGGCCTGCGCGGCCTGCTGGGCAAGGACCAGAAAGCCCTGGCCGACAAGATCGACGCCGCCTACGCCGACGCGACGAAGAAGCTCGAGGGCAACCAGCGCACCCTCGACGAACTGCTCCAGGACGATGCCGGACGCCAGCAGCTCAACGCCATCTACGACAGCCTGAACGTGGTGCACCGCCTGCATGAAGGCGAACTGGCCAAGGCGCTGAACATCCAGCTCGGCTTCAATGCCAACGACGGTGACTGATCATGCTGCGACGCCAGGCCCTGAAACTCGGTAGCGTGCTGCTCAGCGCCCTGACCCTGGGCGGCTGGACCCTGCTGCGGCAAAAGGAACAGCCGCCCCTGTTGCTGTCTGCCCGCGATGATGCGGACGGCCAGCATTACGCGGTCGGCTATCGCCTGGACGGCACCCGGGTGTTCGCCACCCGGGTGGCCCAGCGTTGCCACGACATCATCGATCATCCCGAACTGCCCATCGCCCTGTTCGTGGCGCGTCGGCCGGGGACCGAAAGCTACCTGATCGACCTGCGCGACGGGCGCCTGCTGCAAACGGTCACCTCGCAGCCCAACCGCCACTTCTACGGTCACGCGGTGATCCACAAGAGTGGCGAATGGCTGTACGCCACGGAGAACGACACCACCGACCCGGGGCGCGGCGTGCTCGGCGTGTACCGCTTCGACGGCGAGCGCCTGGTCCACAGCGGCGAGCTGTCCACCCATGGCATCGGCCCGCACCAGGTGAGCTGGCTGCCCGACGGGGAAACCCTGGTGGTGGCCAACGGCGGTATCCGTACCGAAGCGGAAAGCCGGGTGGAAATGAACCTCGACGCCATGGAACCCAGCCTGGTATTGATGCGCCGCGACGGCAGCCTGATCAGCAAGGAAACCCTCGCCCAGCAGATGAACAGCGTGCGCCACCTGGCCATCGGCAGCGATGGTACCGTGGTCGCTTGCCAGCAGTTCATGGGCGACGCCCACGAGACCGCCCAGTTGCTGGCGATCAAGCGCCCAGGCCAGCCTTTCGAGGCGTTCCCGGTACCGGAGCACCAGTTGCAGTCGATGGCCCAGTACACCGCCAGCGTCGCCGTGCACAGCGAGTTGCGCCTGGTGGCGATGACCGCACCACGGGCCAACCGCCTGTTCATCTGGAACCTCGACGATGCCAGCGTGCGCCTCGATGCGCCGATGCCGGACTGCGCCGGCGTGGGCGCGGTGGCCGACGGCTTCGTGGTCACCTCGGGACAGGGGCGCTGCCGCCTGTACGACTGCCGTCAGGAGACGCTGGTCGGCCAGCCGCTGCAACTGCCATCAGGACTATGGGACAACCACCTGCACCTGGTGTGAATAGAGGCTGCAGGGCATAGGGCAAACGGACTAAACTTCGCCCACTTGCATCCAGGGAAATGGAACTATGCTGCGCCGTCGCATGCTGATCATGTTGGGCATCGTGCTGCTGATCGTGTTGGTCCTGGGAGGCTACAAAGGCTTCTCGATCTACAAGCAGATCCAGATGTTCTCCGCACCGAAGCCCGCCATCAGCGTGGCGGCCACCGAGGCGCGGGAGCTCGCCTGGCAGAGCCGCCTGCCGGCGGTGGGCAGCCTCAAGGCGCTGCAGGGCGTCGACCTGAGCCTGGAAACCGACGGCACGGTGACCAAGCTTATGTTCGAGTCCGGCCAGCAGGTCAAGCAGGGCCAGCCGCTGCTGGAGCTGGACCAGAAAGCCGAGATCGCCCTGCTCGGCACCGCCCAGGCCGACCTCAAGCTGGCGGAAGTGGACTTCGGCCGCGGCAGCCAACTGGTCGGCAGCCAGGCCATTTCCAAGGGCGAGTTCGATCGCCTCACTTCGCAGTTCCGGCGCAACAAGGCGGTGGTCGAGCAACTCAAGGCATCCCTGGACAAGAAAAGCATAGCTGCGCCCTTCAGCGGCACCATCGGCATCCGCCAGGTGGATGTCGGCGAGTACCTGCCCAGCGGCACGGTGATCGCCACCCTGCAGGACCTCAGCAGCCTGTACGTGGATTTCTCCATTCCGGAGCAGAGCCTGCCGAAGGTCGGCCTCGACCAGGACGTACTGATCGACGTCGCCGCCTACCCCGGCCAGACCTTCCCCGCGCGAATCAGCGCGATCAATCCCAAGGTCGAGGACGCCACGCGCAACGTGCTGGTCCGCGCCACCCTGGCCAACCCCGACGGCAAGCTGCTGCCGGGGATGTTCGCCAACGTCCAGGTACTGCTGCCCAACCCGCGCAACCAGGTGGTGGTACCGCAGAGCGCGGTGACCTACACCCTGTACGGCAATTCGGTGTATGTCGCAGTGCCGAAGAAAAACGAGAACGGCGAGCAGGAGAAGGACGCCCTGATCGCCGAGCGGCGCTTCGTCACCACGGGCGAGCACCGTGACGGCCTGGTGGTAGTGAGCAAGGGCCTGAAAGCCGGCGAGCAGGTGGTCACCGCCGGCCAGCTCAAGCTGACCCAGGGCGCATCGGTCACCATCAGCCCCGACAAGACCCTCGAACAGCCAGGCGCCAACTGACAAGGAGGCACCATGGCCTTTACCGATCCGTTCATCCGCCGCCCGGTGCTGGCCAGCGTGGTCAGCCTGCTGATCGTCCTGCTCGGCTTCCAGGCCTGGAGCAAGCTGCCGATCCGCCAGTACCCGCAGATGGAAAATGCCCTGATCACGGTCACCACCGCCTACCCCGGGGCCAACGCCGAGACCATCCAGGGCTATATCACCCAACCGATGCAGCAGAGCCTGGCCAGTGCCGAGGGCATCGACTACATGACTTCGGTGAGCCGGCAGAATTTCTCGGTGATCTCGATCTACGCACGTATCGGCTCGGACAGCGACCGGCTGTTCACCGAACTGCTGGCCAAGGCCAACGAGGTGAAGAACAAGCTGCCCCAGGACGCCGAGGACCCGGTGCTGAGCAAGGAGGCGGCCGACGCCTCGGCGTTGATGTACATCAGCTTCTACAGCAGCGAGCTGAGCAATCCGCAGATCACCGATTACCTATCGCGGGTCATCCAGCCCAAGCTGGCAACCCTGCCGGGCATGGCCGAAGCCGAGATCCTCGGCAACCAGCTGTTCGCCATGCGCCTGTGGCTCGATCCGGTGCGCCTGGCCGGCTATGGCCTCAGCGCCAGCGACGTGACCGACGCGGTGCGTCGCTACAACTTCCTGTCCGCCGCCGGCGAGGTGAAGGGCGAGTACGTGGTCACCAGCATCAACGCCAACACCGAGCTGAAGTCCGCCGAGGCGTTCGCCAGCATTCCACTCAAGACCAGCGGCAACAGCCGCGTCCTGCTCGGCGACGTGGCGCGGGTGGAAATGGGCGCGGAGAACTACGACACGGTCAGTTCCTTCGACGGCACGCCATCGGTGTACATCGGCATCAAGGCCACGCCCGGGGCCAACCCGCTGGATGTGATCAAGGAAGTGCGCAAGCTGATGCCGGAACTCGAGGCCCAGCTGCCGCCGAACCTCAAGGCCTCCATCGCCTATGACGCCACCCTGTTCATCCAGGCCTCGATCGACGAGGTGGTGAAGACCCTGGTCGAGGCGGTGCTGATCGTCATCGTCGTGGTGTTCCTGTTCCTCGGGGCCTTGCGCTCGGTGCTGATCCCGGTGATCACCATCCCGCTGTCGATGATCGGCGTGCTGTTCTTCATGCAGCTGATGGGCTACTCGCTGAACCTGCTGACCCTGCTGGCGATGGTGCTGGCCATCGGCCTGGTGGTGGACGATGCGATCGTCGTGGTGGAAAACATCCATCGGCACATCGAGGAAGGCAAGACGCCGTTCGAGGCATCGCTGGAAGGGGCGCGGGAAATCGCCATGCCGGTGGTGTCGATGACCATCACCCTGGCCGCCGTGTATGCGCCGATCGGCTTCCTCGAAGGGCTGACCGGAGCCCTGTTCAAGGAGTTCGCCCTGACCCTGGCCGGGGCGGTGATCATCTCCGGGATCGTCGCCCTCACCCTGTCGCCAATGATGTGCGCCAAGCTGCTGCGCCACGAGGAGAATCCCAGCGGCCTGGCCCATCGCCTGGACCTGATTTTCGAACGGCTCAAGCTGCGCTATCAGAAGCTGCTGCACGCCACCCTGGACACCCGGCCGGTGGTGATCGTCTTCGGCATCATCGTGCTCTGCCTGATCCCGGTGTTCCTCAAGTTCAGCACCTCGGAGCTGGCACCGAACGAGGACCAGGGGATCATCTTCATGATGGCCACGGCGCCGCAGCCGGCCAACCTGGATTACCTGAATGCCTACACCGGCGAGTTCACGAAGATCTTCAAGGAATTCCCGGAGTACTACTCGTCGTTCCAGATCAATGGTTTCAATGGCGTGCAGTCGGGAATCGGCGGCTTCCTGCTCAAGCCGTGGGGCGATCGCAAGCGCACGCAGATGGAGCTGTTGCCGGAGGTGCAGCACAAGCTCGACAGCATCGCCGGGCTACAGATCTTCGGTTTCAACCTGCCGGCGCTGCCAGGCACGGGCGAGGGCCTGCCGTTCGCCTTCGTGATCAACACGCCAAACGACTACGAGTCGCTGCTGGATGTGGCCCAGCGGGTCAAGGAGCGCGCGGAGAAGTCCGGCAAGTTCGCCTTCCTCGACATCGATCTGGCCTTCGACAAGCCGGAAGTGGTGGTGGATATCGACCGGGCCAAGGCCGCGCAGATGGGGGTGTCCATGGATGTGCTGGGCAGTACCCTGGCGACCCTGCTCGGCGAGGCGGAGATCAACCGCTTCACCATCGACGGGCGCAGCTACAAGGTGATCGCCCAGGTCGAGCGGGCCTACCGCGACAACCCGGACTGGCTGAACAGCTACTACGTGAAGAACCAGGACGGACAAATGCTGCCGCTGTCCACCCTGATCACCGTCAGCGATCGGGCCCGGCCGCGCCAACTCAACCAGTTCCAGCAACTCAACTCGGCGATCATCTCCGGTTTCCCGCTGGTCAGCATGGGCGAAGCCTTGCAGGAGGTGCGCAGCATCGCCCAGGAAGAGGCGCCGGCCGGCTTCGCCTTCGACTATGCCAGTGCGGCCAGGCAATACGTGCAGGAGGGCAGCGCCCTGTGGGTCACCTTCGGCCTGGCCCTGGCAATCATCTTCCTGGTGCTGGCGGCGCAGTTCGAAAGCTTCCGCGATCCGCTGGTGATCCTGGTGACGGTGCCGATGTCGATCTGCGGGGCGCTGATCCCGTTGTTCCTCGGCCTGTCGAGCCTGAATATCTATACACAGGTTGGGTTGGTGACACTGATCGGGTTGATCAGCAAGCATGGGATCCTGATCGTCGAGTTCGCCAACCAGTTGCGCGAGCACAAGGGACTGTCGGTAAGGGAAGCGATCGAGGAAGCTGCGGCGATTCGCCTGCGCCCGGTGCTGATGACCACGGCGGCGATGGTGTTCGGCATGGTGCCGTTGATCATTGCCACGGGTGCCGGTGCGGTTAGCCGGTTCGATATCGGGATGGTGATCGCCACGGGGATGTCGGTGGGGACGCTGTTTACCCTGTTCGTATTGCCTTGCGTCTATACGTTGCTGGCGAAGAAGGATGAACCGCGTACGGTCGAGCAGACCGTGTAAACATTGAGGGCCTCATCGCCGGCAACGCCGGCTCCCACATTGGACTGCCCCCAAGAAGTTGGAGACTAATCCAACCCTTGGGGGAGTTATGAGTAAGTACACCGAGCAGTTCAAGCTCACAGCCATCACTGCCTACCTGGAGGGCACCGATGGTTTCCGAAAGGTAGCCCAGCATTTCGGTATCGATTTCAGCCTGCTGAGGCGCTGGGTGGCGAGCTATAAAGCCCGTTCCACTATCAGTCCCATACCTCACGGTCAGCGCTACGACATCGATTTCAAGCGCAGGGTCGTGCAGTACATGCGCGAGCATCGGCTTTCCCTGCGTCAAACGGCAGCTCACTTCGGCTTGGGACAGTCCTCCCGGGTAGGCATTTGGGAGCACCAGTACTACAGTGGCAACCTTGCCACCTCTACTGCCACTCAACGAAAAAAGTCTGCCGACGTGTCCAAGAAGATCAAGCCACTCAAACCCACTGACACTGACGACGCGCTGAAGCCGCGAGATCAGCTCATGGCAGAACTCGAGTATCTGCGCATGGAGAACGCTGTCCTAAAGGAGCTGAAGGCTTTGAGAGAGGAGAAGGAACGAAGGCAAGAGAAAAAACGCTGATCGTCTCCAGACTCCGAACCCGATTCCCGCTGTCAGCGTTGTTGGCCCTGGTCGAGTTGTCGAACAGCACCTTCTACTACCAGCTCAAAAGCCTTCAAAAGCCGGATAAACACGCCGATCTGAAAGAGCTGGTGGGTCAGGTCTATCACAAGGAAAAAGGGCTCTATGGGTATCGGCGTGTGACGCTTGCGATCAAGAATCAAGGCATCCTGGTGAACAAGAAGGTTGTGGAGCGGCTGATGGCCGACCAAGGTTTGCGGGCGGTCGTGCGGCCTAAAAAGTATCGGTCCTATCGAGGAGAAATAGGCAGGATTGCCGAGAATCTGCTGGAGCGAAACTTCATTGCCCAGCGGCCCAATCAGAAGTGGGTAACTGACGTAACCGAGTTTAAAGTGGCTCAGCAAAAGCTCTATCTCTCACCAGTGATGGACTTGTACAACAGTGAGATCGTGGCCTACGAGATCGCTCGCCGCCCAAGCTATGAGCTGGTGGGGAACATGCTGGAAAAAGCCCTGAGTAGCTTGGGAAAGGAGCCGAAGCTGGTCATCCACTCTGATCAGGGATGGCATTATCAGCAGCGCCAATACCGCGAAAAACTTGAGCAGCGTGGGGTAAAGCAGAGCATGTCGCGCAAAGGAAATTGCCTGGATAACGCCGCTATGGAAAGCTTCTTCGGCACGCTCAAGTCTGAGTTTTTCTATTTGAAGCGGTTTGAGAGCATCGAAGAGCTGACCACCGGTCTGGACGAGTACATCCGCTACTACAACCATGACCGCATCAAGCTGAGGTTAAACGGCCTAAGCCCTGTCGATTACAGGGCTCAAGCTGCTAGCTAAAACTGTCCAACTTTTCGGGGGCAGTCCACATTGTGGGAGCCGGCATTGCCGGCGATGAGGCCCTCCTGGTTGAAGCAGCCCTTCAGCCCTGAGCACGAAGCCCCTGGCTCATGCCGAACAGAAACAGCAGCAGGTCATGGTCGGGCTGCACCTGGACCTGCGGTTTCGCCGCCCGTGGCAGTGGACAGTGCGTGGAGGCACTGATCACACCCGGACGAGGCTGCTCCCAGGCGGCGACCGCAACGGTCGCGGTAGCCAGGGCAGCCAGAAGAAACACACTTCGAGCTATTTCTAGTTTCATCACTCTAAACCTTTGACTGCGCTGCCAAACGCCATACGGTAAAAGTAGAGCAGCTTTTCCCAATCGGCGTCGCTGAACGACGAATGGCGGCGCAACTGGCGCAGATCATGGGCGGCGGCGCGGTGCTTGCTGAAGCGCTGCCGACACTTTTCCAGATCCAGCAGTGCCACTTCGGCACGCGCCTCTTTGCCCTCACCCGTCACTTTGACGAAAACATGTTTCGAATAAAGGCAGCCATGCTGCCAACGCCCCGTGTGCATGCGCGCCAGGTTGCGTGCCAGATCCTCGAGGATGCTGTCGTGCAGTGCTTCGCCATGACGCTCCCGACCACCCTTGGCGTACCAGACGTCGATTTCCTCGAAGCCATCCAGCGCCTCGCTGACCAGCAGCGCCCGCCATTGCCGCTCGGCATCGCGCTCGACGCCGCAGTAGACGATCCTGGGGACCCGCACGCCCAACTGCCCGCAACCGGTCAGTGCGGCATATTCGCGCAACACCGTGGGGCGGCCGAAGGGATGCAACAGACTGCGGTAGATATGTCCGACCTGGCGCTTGGCATAGAGCAGGTGTCCACTGTCGTCACGCAGGCGTTGTACACCACTTTCGCCGCCCCGACGCTGGTTGGGCTCTTCCACCCACTCGCCCTGTTGCTGCCAGAAATACTTGAATCGGTCATTTCCGGCCTGTCGGCCCGCATCTGTAACATCCATTCACTCAACCCTTTCGTAATACATAAACCCGCCACATGGCATAGAACGGCAGGAAGTCCATTCGTTCCTGGATACGGAAACCTGCCGCCCTGAATTCTTCCTCGACCGTAGCCGCCGGTAACACGAAGCGATTCTGGTAACCCCCGGTCTCACCGCGGGCGATACGCTGTGCTTCGAGCTTTTTCCGGCGCCAAGCCTTGATATTGCCGTCGACCCATAGCGAAAGGATCACGCTATCACGGGTAACTCTTTGAAATTCCTTGAGGATTTTCATCCTGTGAGGTGCTTCACCGATATGGTGGAACAGGCGCATGCAGAAAATGCTGTCGACGGCGTTATCAGGCAAATCGATGTCGAACGCAGAAGTCTGCAAAGGACGTACCCGTTCTACGATATTCGCGGGCTGCGACCGGCAAGCGGTCTCCAGCATGGCCGGCGAATTGTCGGCACCGATGATCACCCGGTTGGGCTTTTCCGCCAGCAGGGGCCAGAAACGCCCTGCACCGCACGGCAGGTCCAGCACCAGGCCTGGCTCGCCGGCCAGGGTCAGGGCACGCCGGGCCAGTTGCTCATCGCGCTGATGGGACAGGCGACGGGCCAGGCTGGCCTGGTGTTTTTCGTAGTACTGCTGGGCGTGCTGGCGGTCGTACTTGTTGGAAAACTCAAGCTTGATAGGGCTGGACATGAAGGATCTCCTGACTGCAATGAGCGCCACGTTACGAGTGGCGACGTTGCCGTCAGGTCATGTCGTTGTAAAAAAAACGTCAGATCAAAACCGAGGTTTTACAAAGTATTACCGCCCTTCCCTTGTCCCTCAGGCATCCGGCGCCACGCCCTTGTCGCCCAGGTTCACATGGAAACGACAGCCATGGGGCTGGGTTTCGCTCAGGGTCACCACCCAGCCCTGGTCATCGCAGATCCGCTGCACCAATGACAGGCCAAGCCCGAGGCCTTCGCCGCGCTTCTCTGCGCCACGCACGAACGGCTGGAACATCGCCTCGCGCTGTTCCTCGGGGATGCCTACGCCGCTGTCCTCCACGGTAAAGCCATCGGCCTCGAGGGTCAGGCGGATGAAGCCCTCATCGGTGTAATGGGCCGCGTTGCGCAGCAGGTTGCCCATGACCGAATGCAGGAAGGTGGCGTTGTACAGCTTCGGTGAAAGGTCGTTGACCACCAGGCTCAGCTTCAGGCCTTTCTGCTCGATGGTGTCGCGCCAGACGCCGATCAGGTCGTCGCCGGCCTCCTTCAGGGTGGTCCGTGACGCCACCGCGCCTTCGTCGCGCTGGGCCCGGGCAAGCATCAGGAAAGTCTTGACCAGCTCCTGCATTTCCTCGGTGGCCCGGGCGATCCGTTCCACCTGGGCGCGGGCGCGACCATCGATACCGGGATACTCCATCAACAGCTCGCAGGAGCTGGCCAGAACCATCAAGGGCGTGCGCAATTCATGGCTGACGTCACTGGTGAACAGCCGCTCGCGGGTCAAGGCGTCGCGCAGGCGCCCGAGCGTGGCGTCGAAGGCAACCGCCAGCTGGCCCACTTCGTCTGCCGCATAATCGGGGGCCAGCGGCGGCGCCAGGCCGAGCAACTGGTCGCGATGACGTACCTGACGCGCCAGGCGGATCACCGGCGCCATTACCCGGCGTGCCAGGACCCAGCCGAGGAATACCGCCAGCGCCAGGCTGAGCACGAACCCCACCACCACCACGGCGAACAGCACCCGCTCGCGCTCTTCGAAATCGCTCTGGTCCTGCAGCAGCACATAGCGCCGTCCGTCCACCACCTCGACCATGGCGTGGTAGGACAGGTGTTCGCGGAACACCTCGTGGAAACCGGGATTGAGATGGCGAAGGTCCGATGGCAGGGCGAAATCGTCGCGGCCGCCACTGTAGTAGAACAACTGGTCGGGGCGGGGCCGGTGGCTCCATTCGCTGACGCTGTCCATCAGCAGCAGGCGCTGCAGGTCACCGCCGAGCACCGAGGAAATCAGGCGCTCCTCCACCAGGTGCACGGTAGCCACGATACCGAAGGCAAAGGCCCCGGCCACCAGTGCGCTCATCAGGGCAAAGGCAATGATGATCCGCTGCGCGAGGCTTTGCTTAAACTCCATCACGGCCCTCGGCCAGGCGGTAACCGACACCGTGCACGGTATGCAGCAGAGGCTTGTCGAAAGGCTTGTCGATTACCTGGCGCAATTGGTGAACGTGGCTGCGCAGGCTGTCGCTGTCCGGGCAGTCGTCGCCCCAGAGGGCATCTTCCAGAACCTCGCGGCGCAGCACGTGGGGGCTTTTCTGCATCAGCACGGCGAGCAGCTTGAGGCCGACCGGGTTGAGCTTGAGCAGGCGGCCCTGACGGGTAACTTCCAGGGTGTCCAGGTCATAGCTCAGGTCGCCCACTTGCAGGCTGCGACGCCCGCCACCCTGGGCCCGGCGCAGCACGGCCTCGATGCGCGCGGCCAGCTCAGACAGGGCGAACGGCTTGAGCAGGTAGTCGTCGGCACCAGAACGGAAGCCCTGCAGGCGGTCGTCCAACTGGTCGCGGGCGGTGAGCATGATCACCGGGGTGTCGCGTCGGGCATCCTCGCGCAGGCGCTTGCACAGGGTATAGCCGTCGATGCCGGGCAACATGATATCGAGGACGATCAGGTCGTAGTGCTCGGTGGCGGCCAGGTGCAGACCGGACAGGCCGTCCTGTGCGCAATCCACGGTGTAGCCCTTGAGCCCCAGGTAATCGGCCAGGTTGGCCAGGATATCGCGGTTGTCTTCAACCAGTAGAATGCGCATGGCGTCCCTCTTCGTCGTGCTGGCGGCCTTCAGTCGGCCCTTCAGGTGGCGCAGCTTACGGTCATAGTAGACAACCCGCTAGGGCATTACGCCTACATTGTCACCTGACATTTTTTTCACGACGGATTCACGAACGGCCCATGTGCCAGGACGGAGAATCGCGGGTCGTCTCCCTTCCGTCAGGATCACCCATGCCCGCAGCCTACGATTTCCATCCGTCGCGCCCGCTCAATCCGTGGATTGTACTGGGCATCCCCCTGTTGACCGCCGTGATCCTGATTCTTCTGGAAATGACCGACCTGGACATGATCCTGGCCAACCAGTTCTTCGATCACAGCGCCGGCCAGTTCATCGGGCGCCATAGCTACTTCCTGGAAAATATCCTGCATGACCGGGCCAAGCAGGTGGTGATCGGCTTCAGCGTACTGGCCATCATCGGCTTCCTGGCCAGCTTCGCCATGCAGCGGCTGAAGCCGATCCGCCGTGAGCTGGGCTGCCTGGTGCTGACCCTGGGCCTGGCCACCGGCTTCGTCACCCCGCTCAAGGCGGTGACTGCCGTACAGTGCCCCTGGAGCCTGAGCGAGTTCGGCGGCAAGGAAACCTACAGCAAGCTCCTTGAAGCGCGCCCCCAGACCGACAAACCCGGCCGTTGCTGGCCAGGTGGGCATGCCGCTACCGGCTTTACCCTGTTTGCGCTGTTCTTCGTATTGCGCGATCGTCGGCCGCGCATGGCCAAGGCTGCACTGGTGTTCGCCTTTGCCCTCGGCACGGTGTTCTCCATCGGGCGCATGCTGCAAGGAGCGCACTTCTTCTCGCACAACGTGTGGACCGCGGTGTTCTGCTGGCTGATCGGACTGGGGTGCTATTACCTGGTGCTGTACCGCCGCAAGGCGCCGGAGCCAAGTGCCGAGGCCGTCAAGGTTGCCCAGGCCGGATAAACAACACGGAAGCTTGTGGGAGCTTGCCAGCAATGAGGTCGGCTTGAGCAACGATGGTGTCAGGTCGGGCCCAATCGCTGGCAACGCCAGCTCCCACAAGGTCCTGAGCCAGCTGTGGGATTTGTGTCCGACACATGGCCCTGTGGGAGCTGGCGTTGCCAGCGATGAGGCCCGACCGGGCATAAAAAAGCCCCGCATCTAGCGGGGCTCTTTTTTGCAGCAGGGCAAGGCTGGCTTACATCATGCCGCCCATGCCACCCATGCCGCCCATGTCCGGCATGCCGGCAGCAGGCTTGTCTTCAGGCAGGTCGGCAACCATGGCCTCGGTGGTGATCATCAGACCGCCGATCGAAGCAGCAGCTTGCAGCGCCGAACGGGTGACCTTGGCAGGGTCCAGGATACCCATGTCGATCATGTCGCCGTACTCGCCGGTGGCAGCGTTGTAACCGAAGTTGCCGGTACCTTGCTTGACCTTATCGACCACCACGCTTGGCTCGTCGCCGGCGTTGGCAACGATCTGGCGCAGTGGCGCTTCAACAGCGCGACGCAGCAGGGCGATACCGACGTTCTGGTCTTCGTTGTCGCCACGCAGGTCGGCGATCGCTTGCAGCGAGCGAACCAGGGCGACACCACCGCCAGGCACCACGCCTTCTTCGACGGCTGCACGGGTAGCGTGCAGGGCGTCTTCAACGCGGGCTTTCTTCTCTTTCATCTCGACTTCGGTGCCAGCACCGACCTTGATCACGGCAACACCGCCAGCCAGCTTGGCCAGGCGCTCTTGCAGTTTTTCACGGTCATAGTCGGACGAGGTCTCTTCGATCTGGGCACGGATCTGCTTGACGCGTGCTTCGATGTCGGACTCTGCACCAGCACCGTCGATGATGGTGGTGTTTTCCTTGGACAGGGTGACGCGCTTGGCGTTGCCCAGGTGCTCCAGGGTAGCGGATTCCAGGCTCAGGCCGATTTCCTCGGAAATCACGGTACCGCCGGTCAGGACGGCGATGTCCTGCAGCATGGCCTTGCGACGGTCGCCGAAGCCAGGCGCCTTGACCGCAGCAACCTTGACGATGCCGCGCATGTTGTTGACGACCAAGGTCGCCAGCGCTTCGCCTTCGACGTCTTCAGCCACGATCAGCAGCGGACGGCCGGCCTTGGCAACGGCTTCCAGGACTGGCAGCAGTTCGCGGATGTTGGAGATCTTCTTGTCGACCAGCAGCAGCAGCGGGCCGTCCAGCTCGGCAACCATGGTGTCCGGCTTGTTGACGAAGTAAGGGGACAGGTAGCCGCGGTCGAACTGCATGCCTTCGACGACGGACAGTTCGTTTTCCAGGCCCGAGCCTTCTTCGACGGTGATCACGCCTTCTTTACCGACTTTTTCCATGGCTTCGGCGATGATGTCACCGATGGAGTTGTCGGAGTTGGCGGAGATGGTGCCTACCTGGGCGATGGCCTTGGAGTCGGCGCATGGCTTGGACAGGGCCTTCAGTTCCTTGACGATGGCCAGGGTGGCCTTGTCGATGCCGCGCTTGAGGTCCATCGGGTTCATGCCGGCGGCAACCGATTTCAGACCTTCGCTGACGATGGCCTGGGCCAGTACGGTAGCGGTGGTGGTACCGTCACCGGCTTCGTCGTTGGCCTTGGAGGCAACGTCTTTCAGCAGCTGGGCGCCCATGTTTTCGAAGGCGTCTTTCAGCTCGATTTCTTTGGCGACGGATACGCCGTCCTTGGTGATGGTCGGAGCGCCGAAGCTCTTCGCCAGGACTACGTTGCGGCCTTTCGGGCCCAGGGTCGCTTTTACTGCGTCAGCCAGAACGTTGACACCAACGAGCATTTTCTTGCGGGCGGAATCGCCGAATTTTACGTCTTTAGCAGCCATGATCGTTTAATCCTTGAATACTTTTCGAGTAACGGGAAACCAGCGGAATCAACCTTCGACAACGGCGAGGATTTCGTTCTCGCTCATTACCAGCAGGTCTTCGCCGTCAACTTTCACAGTGTTGCTGCCCGAGTAAGGGCCGAAAACGACTTTGTCACCCACTTTCACGGCCAGCGCGCGCACTTCACCGTTGTCCAGGATGCGACCGGTGCCAACGGCGACTACTTCGCCACGATTGGGCTTTTCAGCGGCCGAGCCTGGCAGAACGATACCGCCAGCGGTTTTCGATTCTTCTTCGCTGCGGCGGATAACGACGCGGTCATGCAGAGGACGAAGCTTCATTGTCGATCTCTCCTGATTGTGGTTTTCATCGGCCGGTCCATGACCGGCGGGTGGTTGCTTCCGGCGTTGCCGGTGGTGGCTCGCGGGGGCGGGCCACGCTCGTGTTTGTCTGGTGCGAAATGCCCAGAAACCTTGCGGTGACCCATACATAGGGGCGCCCAAGGGGATTACAAGCCTCGCCCATGAATTTTTTTGCAATGAACGCCACGGAATGAAAAACGGCCCTTGGAAGGGCCGTTTTCGGGGAGGGTCGTGATTCAGGAATCGCGGTGTTCGTACTCACCCTCGATCACATTCGGCTGCCGCGGATTACGCCCCTGGGCACCGGGCTGGTTGTTCATGTACTCATCGGCGAACGCGCGCTGGCGCATGGCCTGCGCCTCGGCGCGCTCGCGCAGCTTGCGCCCGAGCAGGCGACGCACGAACGGCAGCAGCAGCACCAGGCCAAAGACATCGCTGATAAAGCCGGGAATCAGCAGCAGGCCGCCGCCCAGCGCCAGCATCAGGCCATGGAACATGTCCTCGGCGGGCATTTCGCCGCGCTGCAGGCTGTCACGGGTACGCAGCGCGGTGGCCAGGCCCGCCACCCGCACCACCAGGATACCCAGGGCGGAGCCGGCGAAGATCAGCAGCAGCGCCGGGAAGAAGCCGATGGCGCTGCTCACCTTGAAAAAGACGTACAGCTCCAGGATCGGGAAAACGAGAAACAACAGTAGAAAGGCACGCATCGAGGTTTCCTCAGCGGAAGACATCTTCCAATAGACCCCAGATGGTAACTTTAGCTCGTAATTTCAAGCCTCGGCCGTCTGCGACTGCGGCCATTTCTCGGCGTGGGCCAGCAAAACCAGGGCTTCACGGACTTGTGTCGGCGTGTTGCAAGGCTCCGGGAATGCCAGCCAGTACAGCGCCTGGCCGATGCGCAGGTGCACGCCTTCACTGTCTATCCCGGCCAGTTGCGCCGGTACCGAATCCGGCAGGCCGCTGAGGGCGACGTAATGGGCGATCGCCTTGGCGTGATCGCTGTTCATGTGTTCCACCATGCCCGCCTCGACCTTGCCGGCGAAGGGGTTGGCCAGGGTCAGCTGGTCGATCCAGTGGATGGCGCCGAAGCCGCCTATATAACGATGGCGCACCGGCTGCAGCACCCAGAAATCGAAATCATGGGCGCTGTGGTAGTTGCGCGATTCGGGGAAGTACCGGTAGTAGCGCTCGGCTGCGGCTTCGATGGCCTCGGCCTGTTCCAGCTTGCGCGCCTCGGCCAGCACGGTCAGGCGACCCACCGCCTGGACATCCTCGGCCCCGCGCTCGCCCACCAGCAGCGAACACTTAGGGTCCTTCTGCAGGTTATGGGTGTGCTGGGCGATACGGCTGATCAATATCAGCGGGTTACCCTCGGCATCCAGGCAGTACGGCACCACGGAACCGAACGGAAAGCCGGGCATGGACTTGGAATGGGTCGAGAGCACCCCGCGGTACTCCTTCAACAGCAATTCTCGGGCGGGCCTGGCTACGTTGGCGCTCACGTCTGCACTCCTGGAAACTAACCGCCCGGCACGGGCGGCGACCACGACAAGCTAATCATTATCGTTGCCGATGCCAAGGGCCCGCCTCCCGGCTGCGGTTACCAGGTCACGCCGAAGCCGGCGGTATAGCGGGTCTTGTCCAGGTCGCTGTCGCGGGTGCCGCTGATGATGTCCTTCTCGGCCTTGAGATTGAGCGACGCCCATTCGGTGACCTTGTAGCGCAGGCCCAGCTCGGCATCCAGGCTGTAGTCGGCGACATTGCCCAGCGGCTTGCCGACTTCGCCATTGGTGAAGAGCTCGACGCTCTTGCCGATCAGGAAGCGGTTGTAGTTCCACTTCATGCCGATCGAGTAGAAGTTGTCCTTGCCGCCGTCGGCGTACTCGTAATCGGTGCGGTTGAGCAGCGAGCCGAGGGAGAAGGCGCCCAGCTCGTCGTCCCAGAACTGGTAGCCCGGGCCAGTACCCACGGTGCGCTGGCGAGCCAGGTCCTCGATGTGGTCGCGCTTGTATTCCAGGCGCCCCTGCCAGAACCACTGGTCGGTGATGAAGCGGTCGAGCGCGTATTCGGCGCTCCAGTTATTGGTGGTGGTGACGTCGTCCTTGCTGTCGCGGTTGTATTCGCCTTCGGCATTGTGCCGCCAGCGCCCGTGACGAGCGGTGGTCTTGAAGTCGACGTCATAGTCATCGGTATCGGTTTCAGCGCGCTTGTAGTCCAGGGCCAGGTCTACGTTGCCTTTCCAGATCAGGTCCTCGACCACCGGCTTGGGCTTCATGATCTGCTGGATACTGGCCAGTTCCACGGTTTTTGGCGCTTCACCGTTGGCCAGGGTGACCTGGCCCTCCTCGGCAGCGTGCAGCGACTTGGCCCGCTCACCGTTGTATTCGTCCTGCTTGACCAGCAGTTCCTGGTCGCTCTCCAGGGTCTTGACCTGCTTCCAGTCCAGCGCGATGGAGCCGCCGTAGGGTGTCTCCAGCAGCAGTTTGCCGCCATCGAACACCTTGATCTTGCCGCTCAGGCGGTCGCCGTTCTTCATCCACACGGTATCGGCGAGAGCCGGCGTACAGGCGCCAACCAGTGCAAGGCACAACAGGGTTCTAGAATACATAGGCAATACTGGAATTCAGGTTCGCGAAAAAAGTCGGGCATTATCCGGATGCCCGGGACCAGAGCAAGGAAAGACCCACCCAATGCCAATGAGTTCAATTACCAGGTATGCCCGCGTGTGTGTCACCAGACGGATACCACGCGAATGAGTTCTGCCCTCGACATGACCCAGGAAAGTGCCGAAAGCCGACGAACGGCCCTCTACCTGGTGCTCAACCAGATCCCGCCGGGCAAGGTGGTGAGCTATGGCGAACTGGCCGAAATGGCCGGCCTGGGCCGCGCCGCGCGCTGGGTCGGACGCACGCTCAGCCAGTTGCCGGCCGACACGCGCCTGCCCTGGCACCGGGTACTGGGCGCCGGCGGTCGCCTCAGCCTCGAACAAGGAACGCCCTCGGGCGATGAACAACGGGCGCGGCTGCGCGCCGAAGGGGTCGGCATGCACAACAATCGTGTCAATATGTCACGGCATGGCTGGCGTCCGATGGATCACAACAGTTAGAGTGCGCGCTTTGTGTTCGTAATCTTGAGGCAGATGTTGGCCCATGCCCCGTAAAACCTGGCGCGCTGCGCTCGCTGCCTATGCCAGCCCGTCGACCGTGGTGCTCCTGCTGCTCGGCTTCGCCGCCGGCCTGCCTTACATGTTGGTGTTCTCGACGCTTTCGGTGTGGTTGCGCGAGGCCGGGGTGGCCCGTGAGACCATCGGCTACGCGAGCCTGATCGGCCTGGCCTACGCCTTCAAATGGGTCTGGTCGCCGTTGCTCGACCAATGGCGCCTGCCGCTGCTGGGCAAGCTTGGCAGGCGCCGTTCATGGCTGGTGCTGGCGCAGATCCTGGTACTGGTCGGGCTGATCGGCATGGGCTTCTGCGATCCGCAAAAGCACCTGTCCTGGCTGATCGCCCTGGCAGTCCTGGTGGCGTTCGCCTCCGCCACCCAGGACATCGCCGTCGATGCCTACCGCCTGGAGATTGCCGACGACCAGCGCCAGGCCGCACTCGCCGCCAGCTATATGGCCGGCTACCGGGTCGCCGCCCTGCTGGCTACCGCTGGCGCACTGTTCTTTGCCGAATGGTTCGGCTCCACCGGTTTCAGCTACCTGCACAAGGCCTGGACCGGCACCTACGTGCTGTTCGGCGTGATGATGCTGCCTGCGGTGATCACCACGCTGCTGATGCGCGAACCGCCAGTCCCCTTGCGAACCCAGTTGCAGGCGGCGCGCTATGGTTTCGGCCATCAGCTGATGTCGGTATTCGTGCTGATCGTGCTGCTGGTTTCGGTTCCGGCGATGTTCACCCAGTTGTACAACACCGATTTCGCCAGCGTGCTGTTCGAAGGCGTCAGCCTGCTCGACCTGCTGCTCGAAGACCGCGCCTTCCTGCGCGCCATCCTCTACACCACCCTGACCTGCCTGTGCCTCTCGTCAATGGGCCGCCGCGGCCTGGCGCCAGTGCTGACACCGGTCAACGACTTCATTCACCGTTACCGCTGGCAGGCCCTGCTGCTGCTCGGCCTGATCGCCACCTACCGCATGTCGGACACGGTGATGGGCGTAATGGCCAACGTGTTCTACATCGACCAGGGCTTCACCAAGGACCAGATCGCCAGCGTCAGCAAGATCTTCGGCCTGGTCATGACCCTGCTCGGCGCCGGCGTCGGCGGCCTGCTGATCGTGCGCTTCGGTATCCTGCCGATCCTGTTCATCGGCGGCGCCGCCTCGGCCGCCACCAATATCCTGTTCGTGATGCTGGCCGACATGGGCCCGAACATCCAGATGCTGGTCGTCACCATTTCCCTCGACAACTTCAGTTCGGGCCTGGCCACCTCGGCCTTCGTCGCCTATCTGTCGAGCCTGACCAACCTGAAGTTCTCCGCCACCCAGTACGCCCTGCTCAGCTCGATCATGCTGCTCCTGCCACGCCTGATCGGTGGCTACTCGGGCGTGCTGGTGGAGAAGTTCGGCTACCACGATTTCTTCCTGATCACCGCCCTGCTTGGCGTCCCGACCCTGATCCTGATCGCCGTGCATTGGCATCAGGAGATCCGCCGCGACAAGGAACCGCAACAGCAGGCCGGGCAACCCGCAGCGCCGCCTGCCAGCGAACAGCAGCAGCCCTGATCAGGGTTGCTGCCGCAGCACCGTTGCTAGCGGCCAGAGCGCCAGCACACCGGCCACTGCCGAGGCCAGGGCGAAGGCCAGCAGGCTGGCGCCTGCCCCCAGCATCGCCATCACCGCGCCGCCCAGGCCCAGCAGGGCGATGGTGATCATTCCCAGCATCGCCGATACCAGCCCCTTGCTCTGCTCGCTGCTGAACAGGGTCATGCGATACAGCACGGCATTACCGATGCCGAGGCCCAGGGCGTAGATCGCCAGGCCGACCACCAGGCTTGGTACGCTCGGGTAGATCCAGCTTGCCAGCACGGCCGCCGCCAGACCGATCAGAAATGGCCACAGCGCGCCGCGTACCAGTGACTTCAACGGGTAGCGATCGGCGATACGGTTGATGATCAGGTTGCCGAGGATCAAGCCGCCGAACACCGGCAATTGCCACAGGGCGTACTCCATCTTGCTGAGCCCTTCGTCATGGATCAGCAGCACGGGCGACAGGCCGATCCAGCCGATCAGCGGCAGGCCGATCAAGCCCAGGGCAGCGCTGCCCGCGACGAAGCGACGGTTGGCAAGCAGTTGCGCGTACCCGGACAACAACGGCAGCAGATGAATCGGCTGGAACTCCAGGCGCGAACCATCACGGCGTTCGACGCCTAGGGTTTCCGGCATGAAGCGGTACAGGGCCAGCCAGGCCAGCACGGCGGTTACGCCGAACAGCACGAACAGCCAGCGCCACGACACCCATTCCAGCAACAGCGTCCCCACCAGGGGCCCGAGCAGTGGCGAGAGCAAAGCGATATTGGCCAGCAGTGCCATCATCCGTACCGCGTCCGCTTCGCTGAAGGCTTCGTTGAGCGCCGGATAGCTGACCGTCACCACGAAGCCCAGGCCGATGCCCTGCAACAGGCGCAACAGGTTGAACACTTCGATGCCATCGACCCAATAGGTCGCCAGGCACGCCAGGCAAAAGAACGCGCAGCCGCCGAGCAACAACGGCCGCCGCCCATAGCGGTCGGCCAGCGGGCCGATCAGCCATTGCAGGAGTACGCCACCGAGCAGATAGAGGTTCAGCGCGTGGGGGATAAATTCGGGGCTGGCATCGAGGTCGCTGACCACCTGCGGCATGGCCGGCATCACCACGTCACTGGCGAGGTAGGTCAGGAGTTCGAACAGGGCCAGGGTCAGGGCAAAGCAGAAGGCCCGGAAAGGGGTGATCTTGATCAGCGGAGTCATGGTTCGGTCGGCAGAGGGAATCGAGACCGGCTTGTATGCCAGAAAAGCCCTGTGGACCGATAGCGGGGAGAAGTGAAGAAGTGTAATGGGCGGGGCAACGCGGACAATGTGGGAGCGGGTTCACCCGCGATAGCGCCGGTGAACTCACTACCGTAATCGCGGGTGAACCCGCTCCCACAAGGTCCCTGCTAAATCAGAAAGCTATTTGCTATTGGGCCGCAGTCTCCTGCACCACACGGATCACGCGCTGCGGAAAGGGAATGTCGATTCCTTCTTCCTTGAGCCGGTCGCGGGCATGCTCGTTGAGCATGAACATCACGTCCCAGTAATCCGCGGTGTTCACCCAGATGCGCAGGGAAACGGTGATGGAGCTGTCACCGAGGGTCGAGACCACCGCCTGCGGCGCCGGGTCCTTGTGGACACGCGGGTCGTTGTTGGCAAGCTCGAGCAGGACGTTGCGCGCCTTCTGCAGGTCGGCCTCGTAGTCGACACCTACGTCGAACACTACCTTGCGGGTCGGTTGGCGGTTGTAGTTGGTGATGATGCCGTTGGACAGGTTGCCGTTGGGCACGATCACCGTCTTGTTGTCGCCGGTACGCAGCACGGTGTGGAAGATCTGGATGCTGTCCACGGTACCGCTGACACCCTGCGCCTCGATCCAGTCGCCCAGGCGGAACGGACGGAACAGCAGGATCAGCACGCCACCGGCGAAGTTCGCCAGGCTGCCCTGCAAGGCCAGGCCGATGGCCAGGCCGGCGGCACCGATGGCGGCGACGAAGGAGGTGGTTTCCACGCCGATCATCGAAGCCACACTGACGAACAGCAGGATCTTCAGAATGATGTTGGCCAGGGTGCTGATAAAACCTTGCAGTGCCATGTCGGCATTGCGCAAGGCCAGCAATTTGCCCAGCTTGGCGGTGACCTTGTTGATCAGCCACCAGCCGATCGCCAGGGTGACCAGCGCCAGGGCCAGGCGGCTGCCGTATTCCATGATCAACGGAATCCACGTCTGCGACGTCCTGACCAGTTGATCGACCTCTGCATTCAAATCCATATGCCCTCCTGATGCGGCACGAAACACGAATTAAAGCACCGCAAACGATTCAGCGACGCAAGGAACCTCGGACGCTGTCACAACGCCAAGGTTCCACAAGCGCGGCGGTCAGTCGCGGAAATTGTTGAACTGCAGCGGCATGCCGAACTCCTTGCCACGCAGGGCGGCGATGCACTCCTGCAGGTCGTCGCGCTTCTTGCCGGTGACGCGGATCTGCTCGCCCTGGATGGCCGCCTGCACCTTGAGCTTGGCGTCCTTGATATGAGCGACGATCTTCTTCGCCAGTTCTTTATCGATACCTTCCTTGAACACCGCTTCCTGCTTCATTTCCTTGCCGGAGGCGTAGGCATCCTTCAGTTCCAGGCACTGGACGTCGATCTTGCGCTTGACCAGGGCCAGACGCAGGATCTCGACCATGGCTTCGAGCTGGAACTCGGCTTCGGCGGTCAGGACGACGGTCTGGTCCTTCTCCTTGAACTCGAAGCTGCCCTTGCCTTTCAGGTCGTAGCGGCGGTCCAGTTCCTTGATGGCGTTTTCCACGGCGTTGGTGACTTCGTGCTTGTCCAGTTCCGATACCACGTCGAACGACGGCATACCTTTTTCTCCAGAAAATAAAAGGTGCGCTGGCACTCCTGAAGGGAGTGCGATGGAGCGCACCGGGTTTGACGGTTAAAATGCCGGGTCATTATAAACGCTTGGGAAACGCTGATGAGCAGCACCTGGCATATTCTCGGCGCCGGCAGCCTCGGCAGCCTCTGGGCCTGCCGCCTGGCCCGGGCCGGCAAACCGGTCCGCCTGATCCTGCGTAGCCCCCAGCGCCTGCACGACTACACCGAGGCAGGCGGCCTGACCCTGGTCGAACAAGAGCGACGGACAAGCTTCGCCATCCCCGCCGAAACCCTCGACGCAGAAACCCCGATCCAGCGCCTGCTGCTGGCGTGCAAGGCCTATGACGCAGACAAGGCCGTCGCCAGCATCGCCCATCGGCTGGCCCCGGGCGCCGAGCTGATCCTGTTGCAGAACGGCCTGGGCAGCCAGGACGAAGTCGCCGCACGGGTCCCCCGGGCCCGTTGCATCTTCGCCTCCAGTACCGAGGGCGCCTTTCGCGAACACGACTGGCAGGTGAATTTCGCCGGGCACGGCTTCAATTGGCTGGGCGATCCGGCCAATCCGCTGGCGCCGACCTGGCTCGATGACCTGGCCGAGGCCGGCATTCCCCATGAATGGACGCCGGATATCCTCACCCGCCTGTGGCGCAAGCTGGCCCTGAATTGTGCGATCAATCCACTGACCGTGCTCTACGACTGCCGCAACGGCGGGCTCGCCGGGCATCACTGCGAAGTGGCGACGCTGTGCGCCGAGCTGGCCGACCTGCTGCAACGCTGTGGCCAGCCGCAAGCGGCGGAAAATCTGGAAAACGAGGTCCAGCGAGTGATCCAGGCCACTGCCGCGAACTACTCTTCGATGTACCAGGACGTACGCAACGGCCGGCGTACCGAAATCCACTACCTGCTCGGCCATGCCTGCCGCAGCGCAATGCGCCACGGCCAGCCGCTGCCGCACCTGGAACGGCTCTACCGGCGCCTGGTCGAACACCTGGACAGCCACGGATTGCCCAGCGACTGAGGGCAGCGCTACCCTGCCCCTCCACCCACAGGATTCTGCCGTCACCATGCCCTTGCGCGAACGCCTGGAAAACCTGCCGGTCGGCCAGAAACTGCTGGCGGCCCTGCTGGTGCTGTTGATCACCATCCTGCTGGTGGCCAACCTGACCTTCATCAGCGCTGCCTACTGGATTTCCCAGGAGGCGATGGCTCCCCAGGCCCTGCAGACCATCGGGCGCCTGGTGTCCAATCCGCAACTGGCGCAACAGGCGACCGACTCGCCGGAAGCGGCCAACCGCCTGCTCGACGAGCTGGACACCTACACCCCGCTGCGCGCTGCCGCACTGTATGGCAGCGATGGCAGGATCCTCGCCCAGTTGCAGCATGGCGAACCGATCGCCCTGCCCAAGCGCTTTCGCAATATCGAAGGCTGGCGCCTGACCGAGTTCCGCAATACCCAGCTGATTCGCCTGCCCCGTACCGGCAGCCCTCCCGGCCATCTGCTGCTGGTGGCCAGCAGCGAACTGCCCGCCGCCTTCTATACCGGCACGCTGACCGCCAGCCTCGGCATCCTGGTCTTCAGCGTATTGCTGTGGATGATCATCGCCCGGCAGATCAAGCGCCTGATCACCCAGCCGATCTACCAGCTGGAACAACTGTCGCGCCAGGTCACCCGGGAAGAGAACTATGCCCTGCGCGCACGCCCCGGCAACCATGACGAGATCGGCAGCCTGGCTGAGGCGTTCAACACCATGCTGTCGCGCATCGAGGCCCGGGAGCAGCAGCTCAAGCGCGCCCGCGACGAGTTCCAGCAGGCCTACGACCAGGCCCAGGGCCTGGCCGAGGAAACCCGCCATACCAACCGCAAGCTGGAACTGGAAGTCCAGGTACGGGGCAAGATCGAGCGCAAGCTCACCGGTTTCCAGAACTACCTCAACAGCATCATCGACTCCATGCCGTCGGCGCTGATCGCCCTCGACGAGCAGTTGTACGTGACCCAATGGAACCAGGAAGCCAGCAGCCTCTCCGGCACACCGCTGGACGAGGCGTTGAACCAGCCGATCTTCCTCGCCTTCGAACCGCTCAAGCCGTTCCTGCCGCAGCTCAAGGAAAGCGTGGAAAAGCACCGTGTGGCGAAGATCGAGCGGGTGACCTGGACACGCGACGACGAGCCGCGCCATTACGCCCTGACCTTCTACCCGCTGATGGGCGGTGGCGGCCGTGGCGTGGTGATCCGCATCGACGACATTACCCAGCGCCTGTCGCTCGAGGAAATGATGGTGCAGTCGGAAAAAATGCTCTCGGTGGGCGGCCTGGCCGCCGGCATGGCCCACGAGATCAACAACCCGCTGGGTGCCATCCTGCACAACGTGCAGAACATCCGCCGGCGCCTCTCGCCCGATCTGCCGAAGAACCTGGAAGCCGCCAGCGAGGCCGGGATCGACCTGGGCACGGTCAATCGCTACCTCGAAGCGCGCCAGGTCCCGCAATTGCTCGACGGCATCCAGCAGGCCGGGGCGCGGGCGGCGAAGATCGTCACCCATATGCTCAGCTTCAGCCGCCGCAGCAACCGGCAGATGGCGCCTTGCGACTTGCCGGCACTGATCGACCAAGCGGTGGAGATCGCCGGCAACGACTTCGACCTGACGATCGGCTTCGACTTCAAGGGCCAGGCCATCGTCCGCCAGTTCGACCCGGAGCTCGGCCCGGTACCGGGCACCGCCAACGAACTGGAACAGGTGCTGCTCAACCTGCTGAAGAATGCCGCCCAGGCCATCCACCTGCGCCAGGACAACAGCGAACCCGGGCGCATCACCTTGCGTACCCGGCTGAACCCGCCCTGGGCGGAGATCCAGGTCGAGGACAACGGTATCGGCATGCCCGAAGCGGTACGCAAGCGCACCTTCGAGCCTTTCTTCACCACCAAGGAGATCGGCCAGGGTACCGGTCTTGGGCTGTCGGTTTCGTATTTCATCATCACCAACAACCACAAGGGCCAGATGGAAGTGCAATCGAGTCCGGGCCAGGGCACCTGCTTCACCCTGCGCCTGCCTCTGGCGGCCTCGCCACTGCCGGCCCCGCGCAAACTGGAGTCATGAGCATGGGTTTCCGCCTGTCGAAGATCTACACCCGCACCGGGGACCAGGGTGAAACCGGCCTGGGCGATGGGCGCCGAGTGCCCAAGGACCATCCGCGCATCGAAGCGATCGGCGAGGTGGATACGCTGAACAGCCAGTTGGGGCTGTTGCTGGCGGGACTGGACGGCGAGGGACTGACGGAGCTGATCGAGGTGCTGGCGCCTTGTCAGCATCGGCTGTTCGACTTGGGTGGCGAGCTGGCGATGCCCACTTACCAGGCGCTGGACAAGATCGAGATAGAGCGGCTGGAGACGGCGATCGATCGGTGGAACGAGGAGCTCGGGCCGCTGGAGAACTTCATCCTGCCGGGAGGCTCGGCGCTGGTTGCCCAGGCCCACGTGTGCCGGAGCCTGGCACGCAGTGCCGAGCGGCGCTGCCAGCAGTTGAATGCAGTGGAGCCCTTGGCAGGAGTTGGGCTGGCCTATATCAACCGGCTTTCCGACCTGCTGTTCGTTGCAGCGCGCTTGATCGCCCGGCGCCAGGGCATCGGCGAAATCCTCTGGCAGGCTGCCGCGAAACCCTGAAGTCGGCAAGAACAACGATGTTGTCAGGCCTGGCCCTATCGCTGGCAACGCCAGCTCCCACAGGTCCGGCGGCGCACGCGATCCCTGTGGGAGCCGGCGCTGCCGGCGATGAGGCCATCAACAACGATCAGGCTTCGGGCCAGAACGCGCGGATACCGGCAACACCCTGCGCACCGATCTGCCAGGCGCGCTCACGCTCGTTCGGGCCGACGCCACCGAGCAGGAACACCGGCTTGTTGAAGCCATCGATCATCTGCTGCGCCGCGTCCCAACCCAGCGGCTGAGCCTCGGGATGGGTCAGGGTCGCCTGCACCGGCGACAGGGTCACGAAGTCCACGCCCATCCGCTCGGCCAGCGCCAGTTCTTCAGCACTGTGGCACGACGCCGCCAGCCAGCGCTCCTTGGGGAAGGGCCGGCCATTGGGCGCATACTTGCGCAATTGCTCGGCAGTCAGGTGCCAGCCAGCAGACGGAAAGTCGCCCAGCCATTCCAGCGGCCCCTTGAGCATCAACTGCGCCTTGCCAGCGCAAAGGCCTACGGCATCGACCGCGACATCCCGATATTTCGGGTCGTACATGTTCGGCGCGCGCAATTGCACCAGCTTGATCCCGCCGGCAATCGCCTTCTGGATACCGCGCAGCAGGTGCGGGGCTTCCAGGTCGTCGGGGGTAATCAGGTAGTCGCCTGGCAAGCGCGCCGCCGCGACGATGGGCCGGTTGGCTTCGGGGAATTCGTATTGCCCCAGGTCCCGTGGCGATACCCAGGCCAGCGGCTGGCCCTCGGCACCATGGGGCTCGCCGGTGAAGGCATCGACCTCCCAGACGTCGAGCAGGACCTGCTTGTCCGGGTAGTCGTGCCTGATCTTGATCAGTGGCCGCGCGGCGCTTACCCCGATGCCCAGCTCTTCATGCAGCTCGCGGGCCAGGGCTGCCTCGACGGCCTCGCCGTCCTCGACCTTGCCCCCGGGAAACTCCCACAGGCCGCCCTGATGCTGGGTTTCGCCACGCCGGGCGATGAGAATACGGCCATCCGCGCCACGAATGACGGCGGCGGCGACATGAATCCGTTTCAACTTTGAACTCCGCTGATTGAGAGGATGCCGCCGTCTGGCCAGGCCAGGCGGCGGCGTTCGATCAGGTGCGGTATTCCGCGTTGATCTTCACGTACTCGTGGGACAGGTCGGTGGTCCAGATGGTCTCGCTGCACTGGCCACGGCCCAGCTCGATACGGATGGTGATTTCTTCCTGGGCCATGACCGCAGCGCCCTGGTCTTCGGTGTAGGTCGCGCTGCGGCCGCCCTTGGAGGCAATGCAGACGTTGTCCAGGTACACGTCGATCAGGCTGACGTCGAGGTTCGGAACGCCGGCACGGCCGACCGCCGCGAGGATACGGCCCCAGTTCGGATCGGAGGCGAAAAGCGCGGTCTTGATCAGTGGCGAGTGGGCGACGGCGTAGCCGACGTCCAGGCATTCCTGGTGGTTGCCACCGCCGTTGACCTGCACGGTGACGAACTTGGTGGCGCCTTCGCCGTCACGGACGATGGCCTGGGCCACTTCCATGCAGACTTCGAATACCGCCGTCTTCAGCGCTTCGAACAACGGGCCGCTGGCTTCGGTGATCTCGGCCACGTCGGCCTTGCCGGTGGCGATCAGCATGCAGCAGTCGTTGGTCGAGGTGTCGCCGTCGATGGTGATGCGGTTGAACGACTTGTTGGCGCCGTCCAGGATCAGGTCCTTGAGCACTGCCGGAGCGACCTTGGCGTCGGTGGCGATGTAGCCGAGCATGGTAGCCATGTTCGGGCGGATCATGCCCGCACCCTTGCTGATACCGGTGACGGTGATGGTCACGCCTTCATGCTGGAACTGACGGCTGGCGCCCTTGGGCAGGGTGTCGGTGGTCATGATGCCGGTGGCGGCTTCGGCCCAGTGGTTCTCGGACAAGTTGTCCAAGGCGGCCTGCAGGGCGCCTTCGATCTTCTCGACCGGCAGCGGCTCGCCGATCACACCGGTGGAGAACGGCAGCACGGCGCTGGCGTCGACGCCGGTCAGTTCGGCCAGTTTGGCGCAGGTGCGTTCCGCGGCCGCCAGGCCCGGGGCGCCGGTACCGGCGTTGGCATTACCGGTGTTGGTCAGCAGGTAACGCACGGTGCCCTGCACGCGCTGCTTGGCAATGATCACCGGGGCGGCGCAGAAGGCATTCAGGGTGAAAACGCCAGCGACACTGGAGCCTTCGGCACAGCGCATCACCACCACATCCTTGCGCCCCGGGCGCTTGATGCCCGCAGAGGCGATACCGAGTTCGAAACCGGGAACCGGGTGCAACGTTGGCAAAGGACCAAGACCAACAGCCATGAAAGCGCTCCTAGAAAAAATTCACCGCCGGCAATCCGACGGTGCTTGAGATGGAACAACGCCGCGACGGTGGAGACCGGTCGCGGCGCGGTGTTCAGGTTTCAGCGTGACACGGCTCGATCAGTTGATCTGCCCGTGGCAGTGCTTGAACTTCTTGCCGGAACCGCACCAGCACAGCTCGTTGCGGCCCAGTTTCTGGTCGTTGCGTACCGGCGCGGCGGCGACGGCGACTTCAGCGCCCTCCTCCAGCTGCTCGGCAGCTTCCAGGCCTGGCGCCGCGGCATGCTGGAACTGCATGCGCTGGGCCAGCTCCTCGGCTTCGCGGCGCAGACGGGCTTCTTCCTCGACCGGGTCCTCGCGGCGGACCTGGACATGGGAAAGCACGCGGATGGTGTCGCGCTTGATCGACTCCAGCAGTTCCTGGAACAGGGTGAACGACTCGCGCTTGTACTCCTGTTTCGGGTTCTTCTGGGCGTAGCCGCGCAGGTGGATACCGTGGCGCAGGTGGTCCATGGTCGACAGGTGGTCTTTCCACAGGTCGTCGAGGACGCGCAACAGGATCTGCTTCTCGAAGGTACGCAGGGCTTCGGCGCCGGCGCTGTCTTCCTTCTCGTTGTAGGCGGTGACCAGCTCGTTGAGGACCTTCTCGCGCAGGGTCTCCTCGTACAGCTTGTCGTCTTCGTCGAGCCACTGCTGAATGGGCAGTTTCACCGCGAAGTCGCTGGCCAGGGATGCCTCCAGGCCGGCCACGTCCCACTGCTCGGGCAGCGATTGCGGCGGGATATGCTGGGCGAAGGTGGCGTCGAGGGTTTCCTGGCGGAACTCGGCGATGGTGTCGCCGATGTTCTCGGCAGCCAGCAGGCTGTTGCGCATGTGGTAGATCACCTTGCGCTGTTCGTTGGCTACGTCGTCGAACTCCAGGAGCTGCTTGCGGATGTCGAAGTTGCGACCTTCGACCTTGCGCTGCGCCTTCTCGATGGCGTTGGTCACCATGCGGTGCTCGATGGCCTCGCCGGACTGCATGCCCAGGGCCTTCATGAAGTTCTTCACCCGGTCGGAGGCGAAGATGCGCATCAGGCTGTCTTCCAGGGACAGGTAGAAGCGGCTCGAACCCGGGTCGCCCTGGCGACCGGAACGACCACGCAGCTGGTTGTCGATACGGCGCGACTCGTGGCGCTCGGACGCGATCACGTGCAGACCGCCGGATTCGATCACCTGCTGGTGACGCTTCTGCCAGTCGGCCTTGATCTGGGCGATCTGCTCGGGCGTCGGGTTTTCCATGGAAGCCACTTCGACTTCCCAGTTGCCGCCCAGCAGGATGTCGGTACCGCGACCGGCCATGTTGGTGGCGATGGTCAGCGCGCCGGGACGACCGGCCTGGGCGATGATCTCGGCTTCCTTCTCGTGGTACTTGGCGTTCAGGACCTTGTGGTCGATACCTTCCTTCTTGAGCAGGTTGGACATGTGCTCGGAGGTTTCGATGGTTGCCGTACCGACCAGGACAGGACGGCCGGAGGCCATGCTTTCCTTGATGTCGGCGATGATCGCGGCGTATTTCTCGTCGGCGGTCAGGTACACCAGGTCGTTGAAGTCCTTGCGCGCCAGCGGCTTGTTCGGCGGGATGACCATAACGTTGAGGTTATAGATCTGGGCGAACTCGAAGGCTTCGGTGTCGGCGGTACCGGTCATGCCGGACAGCTTGGTGTAGAGGCGGAAGTAGTTCTGGAAGGTGGTCGAGGCCAGCGTCTGGCTTTCGGCCTGGATATTCAGGTTTTCCTTCGCTTCGATGGCCTGGTGCAGGCCTTCGGAGAGACGACGGCCCGGCATGGTACGGCCGGTATGTTCGTCGATCAGCAGGACCTGGCCGTCCTGGACGATGTACTCGACGTTGCGGTGGAACAGCTTGTGCGCACGCAGGCCGGCGTAGACGTGGGTCAGCAGGCCAAGGTTGTGCGCGGAGTAGAGGCTCTCGCCCTCGGCCAGCAGGCCGACCTGGGTGAGCATCTCCTCGATGAACTGGTGACCGGCTTCGTTGAGTTCGACCTGGCGGCTCTTCTCGTCGATCTTGAAGTGGCCTTCCTGGGTGACCTGGCCTTCCACTTCCTCGATGTGCTGGGTCAGGCGCGGGATCAGCTTGTTGATCTCGATGTACAGCTTGGAGCTGTCTTCGGCCTGGCCGGAAATGATCAGCGGGGTACGGGCTTCGTCGATCAGGATGGAGTCGACTTCGTCGATCACGGCGAAATTCAGCTCGCGCTGGAATTTCTCTTCCAGGCTGAACGCCATGTTGTCGCGCAGGTAGTCGAAACCGAATTCGTTGTTGGTGCCGTAGGTGATGTCGGCGGCGTAGGCGGCGCGCTTCTCTTCCGGCGGCTGGAACGGGGTGACGACGCCTACGGTCAGGCCGAGGAATTCGTACAGCGGACGCATCCAGTTGGCGTCGCGACGGGCCAGGTAGTCGTTGACCGTGACCACGTGCACGCCCTTGCCGGACAGCGCATTGAGGTAGACACCGAGGGTTGCCACGAGGGTCTTGCCCTCACCGGTGCGCATTTCCGCGATCATGCCTTCGTGCAAGGTCATGCCGCCGATCAACTGCACATCGAAGTGGCGCATGCCCATGATCCGCTTGCCGGCCTCGCGCGCGACGGCGAAGGCTTCCGGCAGGAGCTGGTCGAGGGTCTCGCCTTTGGCCAGGCGCTCTTTGAACTCGGGGGTCTTGGCCCGCAGCTGTTCATCGGAGAGGGCCACCATCTGCTCTTCGAAGGCATTGACGATCTGGACCGTCTTGAGCATGCGTTTGACTTCACGCTCGTTCTTGCTTCCAAAAAGTTTCTTTAACAAAGGCGCAAACATATCGGCAGGATCTTCCACACATAGGGATGGAGGGCGGCCCCGTGAAGTCGCCCGTGCAGCCCTTATTGGCCGCATGCGAACGAGCATTCTACCCGGAAACGATGGTGAGGAAAGTGGTGGAGTTCCACGATGCTGGCACAGCGCTGTGACGGGGGCTTTTTTACAATAAGGGCTTTTTCGCCAACTTCAACCCGCGTGGGTCAAGATTCATGTGGATAGCGGCTCTCCAGCCCTGCGCGGGCGATCTGTTAAGATGCGCGGATCGTCTTTGCAGGTGTCATCATGGCCTACCGCCCCTCTCCCGCCCGCGCGCCCGGCACGCTGTTGCGCGAGGCCCGTCCGCTCAAGGCGCTGTTCAACCAGGCGCAGCGCCTGGCGCAGTTGCAGCGCCTGGTGGAAAGCCAGTTGCAGCCGGCTGCGCGGGAGCATTGCCGGGTGGCGACCTGGCGCGAAGGTACCCTGACGCTGGTGGTCACCGACGGGCATTGGGCAACACGCCTGCGCTACCAGCAGAAGCGCCTGCAACGCCAGTTGCAGCAACTGGACGCCTTCGTGAACCTGAACCGGATCCTGTTCAAGGTGCAGCCGGTGGCCACTACTCCGCGCCCGCCCAGCCACGTCATCGATATCTCGGACAAATCGGCGGAAACCATCCAGGCCACGGCGCAGGGGATCAGTGATCCGAACCTGCGTGCGGCGCTGGAGCGCCTGGCGAGCCATCGCAAGAGCAATAAAGACAATTCATAAAGCGACACGGACCCTGTGGGAGCGGGTTTACCCGCGATTACGGTGGTGAAGTCACTATCGCAATCGCGGGTGAACCCGCTCCCACAGGGCCCGCGTTGTGTTTTCGAGATGTATAAAAAAGGCCGCCCGAGGGCGGCCTTCAAACTAGAGAGAGTATTCGAGCTTATACAGCGGCAACCGGACGCATGTAGGAGATCGGTGCGGTGCTGGCGTCTTCGAAAGTCACGACTTCCCACGCATCGGTTTCTTCGATCAGCTTGCGCAGCAGCTGGTTGTTCAGCGCGTGACCGGACTTGAAGCCGCGGAACTCGCCGATCAGGCTGTTGCCCAGCAGGTAGAGGTCGCCGATGGCATCGAGGATCTTGTGCTTGACGAATTCGTCTTCATAGCGAAGGCCGTCCTCGTTCAATACACCGTCCTTGTCCACCACGATGGCGTTCTCGACGCTGCCGCCGAGGGCGAGGTTGTGCTTGCGAAGGTACTCGATGTCGCTCATGAACCCGAAGGTGCGGGCGCGACTGACTTCCTTCACGAACGAGGTGCTGGAAAAGTCGACGCTGGCGCTTTGGGTACGGTTGCGGAACACCGGGTGGTCGAAATCGATCTCGAAACTCACCTTGAACCCGTCGAAAGGCAGGAAAGTGGCGCGCTTGTCGCCGTCTTGCACTGTCACTTCACGCAGGATGCGGATGAATTTCTTCGGCGCGTCCTGTTCTTCCAGGCCGGCGGATTGAATCAGGAATACGAAGGGGCCTGCGCTACCGTCCATGATCGGGACTTCGGAGGCGGAGAGCTCGACGTAGGCGTTATCGATGCCCAGGCCAGCCATGGCCGAGAGCAGGTGCTCAACCGTGTCTACCTTGGTATCGCCGTTGACCAGCGTGGTCGACATGGTGGTCTCGCCGACGTTTTCCGCACGGGCAGGGATATGCACCACGGGGTCGAGGTCGGCTCGGCAAAATACGATGCCGGTATCCACAGGCGCAGGTTTCAGGGTCAGGTATACCTTTTCCCCGGAGTGCAGGCCGACACCTGTGGCACGGATGATATTTTTCAGGGTGCGTTGTTTAATCATGGCATTGGCCGCTTCAGCACAGATTGCGAACTGGTATCAACAAAGGCTGGGGATGATAACAGACCCAACCTTTGCTGAACACCAATCACCCTAATACCCCTGATAAATTCCATCAATCGGCCTGACGACGCAGGAATGCCGGGATGTCCAGGTAATCCAGGTCGTCCTGAGGATTGAGCTTGGCAGCCGCTGCCGCACCGGCGTGGGTCTGGTTGCGCATCACGGTCGGACGCTCCAGGTCACGGTAGTTGACCGCAGGCTGCTCGTTGCGCACCGGTGCCGGAGCCGGGGTGGAAACCTGGGCAGCCGCGCTTTGCAGGGTGTTGTCGATGACCTTCACAGGCTTCTCGATCTTGGCACCCAGGCCGGTAGCGACCACGGTGACGTGCAGCTCGTCGCGCATGTCCGGATCGATCACGGTACCGACCTTGACCATCGCGTGGTCGGAGGCGAACGCCTCGATGATGCTACCCACGTCGGAGTACTCACCCAGCGACAGGTCCGGACCGGCAGTGATGTTGACCAGGATGCCGCGGGCGCCCTGCAGGTTGACGTCTTCGAGCAGCGGGTTGCGGATCGCCGCTTCGGTGGCTTCACGCGCACGGTTCGGACCGCTGGCGCAGCCGGTACCCATCATCGCCATGCCCATTTCGCTCATCACGGTACGCACGTCGGCGAAGTCGACGTTGATCATGCCCGGACGCTTGATGATGTCGGAGATACCGCGCACGGCACCGGCCAGAACGTCGTCCGCCTTGGCGAAGGCCGACAGCAGGCTGGCGTCCTTGCCGAGGATGGTCAGCAGTTTTTCGTTGGGGATGGTGATCAGCGAGTCGACGCTGTCGGCCAGCGAGCGGATGCCTTCATCGGCGATCTGCATGCGCTTGCGGCCTTCGAACGGGAACGGACGGGTCACCACCGCAACGGTGAGGATGCCCAGTTCCTTGGCCACTTCGGCGATGATCGGCGCAGCACCGGTACCGGTACCACCACCCATGCCGGTAGTGATGAAGACCATGTTGGTGCCCTGCAGCACTTCGGCGATACGCTCGCGGTCTTCCAGTGCGGCCTGGCGGCCGATTTCCGGATTGGCACCCGCGCCCAGGCCCTTGGTCACACCGGTACCCAGTTGCAGAATGGTGCGCGCACCGATGTTTTTCAGGGCCTGAGCATCGGTGTTGGCGCAGATGAATTCGACGCCTTCGATGTTGCTCTTGACCATGTGGTTGACGGCGTTGCCACCGCCGCCACCGACGCCGATCACTTTGATGACCGGACTTTGCGGGACGTTGTCTACGAGCTCGAACATTTTCCCTCTCCTTTCAGTTCTCTAGTTTTTTGCGCCTACCACTACTGCTTTTGAAACTTAGAAGTTTCCCTGGACCCAACGCTTGAAGCGCTCAAGCACCGGGGCCTTCGGTTCATCGCCATAGCTGTCGTTTCTGATACCTGGCACTGGCACGCCGTCGGACTGTTTCTGCAGGCCATAGGTCAGCAGGCCAACGCCAGTGGAATAGATCGGGTTGCGAACCACGTCGCTCAGCCCCCGAACGCTGTGTGGTACGCCGAGGCGTACCGGCATATGGAAGATTTCCTCGGCCAGTTCGACCGCGCCTTCCATCTTCGAGGTACCACCGGTCAGGACGATGCCCGCTGGTACCAGGTCCTCGTAACCGCTACGGCGCAGCTCCGCCTGGATCAAGGTGAACAGCTCGTCGTAGCGCGGCTCGACCACCTCGGCCAGGGCCTGGCGCGACAGCTCGCGCGGCGGACGGTCGCCGACGCTCGGCACCTTGATGGTTTCGCCGGCACCGGCCAGCTTGGCCAGGGCGCAGGCGTAGCGAATCTTGATTTCCTCGGCGTACTGGGTCGGCGTACGCAGGGCCATGGCGATGTCGTTGGTCACCTGGTCGCCGGCGATCGGGATCACCGCGGTATGACGGATCGCGCCTTCGGTGAAGATGGCGATGTCGGTGGTGCCGCCGCCGATATCCACCAGGCACACGCCCAGCTCTTTCTCGTCATCGGTGAGCACCGAGTAGGCCGAGGCCAGTTGCTCGAGGATGATGTCGTCGATTTCCAGGCCGCAGCGGCGCACGCACTTCTCGATGTTCTGCGCCGCGTTGACTGCGCAGGTCACCACATGGACCTTGGCTTCCAGGCGCACGCCGGACATGCCCAGCGGCTCGCGCACGCCTTCCTGGTTATCGATCACGTAGTCCTGCGGCAGGGTGTGCAGCACGCGCTGGTCGGCCGGAATCGCCACGGCCTGGGCCGCGTCCAGTACCCGTTCCAGGTCCGCGGTGCTGACTTCGCGATCGCGGATCGCCACGATGCCGTGGGAGTTCAGGCTGCGGATGTGATTGCCGGCCACGCCGACGAAGGCCGAGTGGATCCGGCAGCCAGCCATCAGCTGCGCCTCTTCGACGGCACGCTGGATCGACTGCACGGTGGACTCGATATTGACCACCACGCCTTTTTTCAACCCGCGCGATGGATGGGTGCCGATACCGACGATCTCCAGGGTGCCGTCGGCGGCGACTTCGCCTACCAGTGCAACCACCTTGGACGTGCCGATATCCAGCCCGACGATCATTTTGCCGCTATGCGCATTTGCCATGGGTCCTGCCTCTCTCTAATTCTTCGCCACGGCGGGTTGGGCCGCGGGCTGTGCAATCGGTTCCCGCCAGCCAACGGCAAGGCCGTTGGCGTAACGCAGATCGATGCGGGCGATGTTCGTGATCTGTTCTTTGAGCGTCTTGTTGTAGATGGCAATGAAACGGCGCATTTTTTCCACCAGGTGGTCGCGCCCCAGCAGCAGTTCGATACCCGGGCCGGCACTGCCGGCGCCGGTGGTGAGGAACCAACTGCCCCGCTCGCGCAGCTCCAGGCGAGCGATCGAGAAACCCAGGGGGCGCAACATCTGGTTGAGAACCTGATATTGCTGCATCACTTGTTGCTGAGCGCGCTGCGGCCCGAAAAGCTGCGGCAGGTGCTCGTAGTTCGCCAGTTCGCGCGGGGTGAAGGCCTGGCCCTGGTTGTTGAGCAAGGCATCCTCTCCCCAGCGCGCCACCGGCAACTGTTCTTCCAGGCGAATCACCACTTCGTCCGGCCAAACCCGACGTACTTCGGCATGGGCGATCCAGGGCATCTGCTCCAGTTCGGTACGCATGCTCGCCAGGTCGACGGTGAAGAAACTCGCCGCGACATAAGGGGCAATACGCTGCTGCACCGCCTGCTGGCTGATGTAGCTGAGGTCGCCCTGCACGGCGATCTTGGTGATCGGCCGGTCGGCGTAGGGCATCAGGCGCTGCGCGCCTTCGTAGGCGCCAAAGCCCGCGACGACCAGCAGCACGGGCCACAGCAGCTTCTTGAAGATGCTGAAGTTCGGCTTGGGCAGGCGCGCCGACAGTGGCTCCTTGGCCACCATTCGGCTGGCACCACGCGGCACCGGCTTGTTACGGCCGGGGGCGGGTTGCTGATGACGTAACATCGCGCCTTGCATGGGCTTAACCTCGCGCCTCGACACTGGCCGCCAGGATCGCCAGCACCAACTGCTGGAAATCGAGGCCGGCCGCACGTGCCGCCATGGGCACCAGGCTATGGTCGGTCATGCCTGGTGCGGTGTTGACTTCAAGCAGCCAGAAGCGGCCCTGCTCGTCCTGCATTACATCCACCCGGCCCCAGCCAGCGATGCCGATGGCGTCGCAGGCGCGGGCGGTGAGGTCGATCAATTCCTGTTCCTTGGCTGCATCCAGGCCACACGGGATCCGGTATTGGGTATCGGAAGCCAGGTACTTGGCGTCGTAGTCGTAGAACGAATGCGGGGTGCCCAGGGCGATCGGCGGCAGAACCTGGTCACGCAGCACCGCCACGGTGAACTCCGGACCCTGGATCCACTGCTCGACCAGGACTTGCGAATCGTAATTGGCGGCGTCTTTCCAGGCCGCGATCAATTCCGCGACGCTGGACACTTTCGCCATACCGATACTGGAACCTTCATGGGCCGGTTTGACGATCAACGGGAAGCCCAGTTCCGCGCCTGCGCAAATACAGTCGGCTTCACTGGCCAGCACGGCATGGCGCGGGGTCGGGATGCCCAGGCTCTGCCACACCTGCTTGGTACGCAACTTGTCCATGGCCAGGGCCGAGGCGAGGATGCCGCTGCCGGTGTAGGGAATGCCCAGGCACTCCAGCAGGCCCTGCATGCTGCCATCTTCGCCGCCACGGCCGTGGAGGATGATGAAGGCGCGGTCGATCTTCTCGGTCTGCAGGCGGGCCAGCAGGTCGTCACCGACATCGATGGCAACCACGTCGACTCCGGCGCTTTTCAGCGCGTCGATCACCGCGGCACCGGATTTCAGCGAGACTTCGCGCTCGGCGCTCTTGCCGCCATAGAGCACGGCGACACGGCCGAAATCTTTCGGGGCGATCGTGGAATGCAGCTTGGCGTAGGCTTCGGCAGTCATTTCGCTTTCTCCTGACTGGTACCTGCACCAGCGAACAGCGGACTCTTCAACAGTTGTGGCGCGAGGCCACCGATATCACCGGCACCCTGGCACAGCAGGATGTCGCCGGCACGCAGCAACGGCTTGACCAGAGGCGCAAGTTCGATGCCGCGCTCGATGTAGATCGGATCGAGCTGACCGCGCTGGCGAATGCTGTGGCACAGCTGACGGCTGTCGGCGCCCGGAATCGGCTCTTCGCCCGCCGGGTAGACTTCCATCAGCAGCAGCACATTGGCGTCGGCCAGGACCTGGACGAAATCGTCGTAGAGGTCGCGGGTGCGGCTGTAGCGGTGCGGCTGGTAGACCATGACCAGGCGACGCTCCGGCCAGCCGCCGCGCACGGCCTTGATTACCGCGGCAACCTCGGTCGGGTGATGACCATAGTCGTCCACCAGCATCACGCTGCCGCCTTCCACCGGCAGTTCGCCGTAGACCTGGAAGCGTCGGCCGACGCCCTGGAAACCGGAAAGGCCCTGGACGATGGCTTCGTCGCTGATGCCCTCGTCGGTGGCGATGGCGATGGTCGCCAGGGCGTTGAGCACGTTGTGGTTACCCGGCATGTTCACCGACACATCCAGCGGCGCACGGTCACGGCGCAGCACGGTGAAGTGGGTCTGCATCCCCGACTGGCGCACATTGATCGCGCGCACGTCGGCTTCTTCGCTGAAGCCGTAGGTCACTGCCGGGCGCTTGACCAGCGGCAGGATCTCGCGAACCACCGGGTCGTCCAGGCAGACCACGGCCAGGCCGTAGAACGGCAGGTTGTGCAGGAACTCGACGAAGGTTTTCTTCAGCTTGTTGAAGTCGCCTTCATAGGTGGCCATGTGGTCGGCGTCGATATTGGTGACCACCGCGACCAATGGCTGCAGATGCAGGAAGCTGGCATCGCTCTCGTCGGCTTCGGCGATCAGGTAGCGGCTGGTGCCGAGCTGGGCATTGGTACCCGCAGCGTTCAGCCGACCACCGATGACGAAGGTAGGGTCCAGGCCGCCTGCGGCGAAGACCGAGGCCAGCAGGCTGGTGGTGGTGGTCTTGCCATGGGTACCGGCAACGGCGATGCCATGGCGGTAGCGCATCAGTTCGGCCAGCATCTCGGCACGCGGCACTACCGGAATGCGCCGCTCCAGGGCGGTGGCAACTTCCGGGTTGGCCGTGTTGATGGCGCTGGACACCACCAGCACATCGGCGCTGGCGGCGTTCTCGGCGCGGTGGCCGATGAAGATCTCGGCACCGAAGGACTTCAGGCGCTCGGTAACGGGCGACTCCTTGAGGTCGGAACCGGACACCTGGTAGCCCAGGTTCAGCAGTACTTCGGCGATCCCGCACATGCCCACGCCGCCGATACCGACGAAGTGGATGCGACGGATACGGCGCATTTCAGGCTGGGGCATGGCTTTCTGGTTCTCAACCATGGGCCACCTCCAGGCAGATATCGACCACGGTGCGGGTTGCAGCGGGCTTGGCCAGGCGTCGTGCGGTGGCGGCCATGGTGTCGAGTTTTTCCGGTTGCATCAGCACCTCGTTCAGGCGTTCAGCGAGCTGCGCTGCGCCAGTTGTCGCTTGCGGCATCAGGAAGGCGGCGCCTTCGCGTGCCAGATAATGGGCGTTGTGGGTCTGGTGGTCGTCGATGGCATGGGGCAAGGGCACCAGCAGCGACGGCAGTCCCGCGGCGGCCAGCTCGCTGACGGTCAGCGCGCCGGCACGGCATACCACCAGGTCGGCCCAGCCATAGGCCTGGGCCATGTCCTTGATGAACGGTTCTACCTGAGCCTCGACCCCCGCGTCGCGATAACGCTGGGCGGTGACCTGGTCGTGATTCTTTCCGGCCTGGTGGAACACCTCGGGCCGCAGGCTTTCCGGCACCAGGGCCAGGGCCTGGGGCAGCAGCTTGTTCAGCGGCTCGGCGCCCAGGCTACCGCCCAGTACCAGCAGGCGCGCCCGACGTCCCGGCAGGGCCTGGCGCGCAGGCTCCAGGAACAGCTCGGCGCGTACCGGGTTTCCGGTGGTGCGGCGCTTGGCACTGGCCCCGAAGGTGTCCGGGAAGGCTTCGCAGACCCGCCCAGCCAGCGGCACCAGCAGGCGGTTGGCGGTACCGGCACGGGCATTCTGCTCGTGGATCACCACCGGCACGCCGCACAGCCTGGCGGCTACGCCGCCTGGACCGGTGACATAGCCACCGAAGCCGACCACACAGACCGGCTTGACCTGACGGATGATCCGCCGCGCCTGAAGCACCGCCTTGACCAGGGTGAACGGCGCCTTGAGCAGCGACAGCTTGCTCTTGCCACGCAGCCCGGTGACGTTGATCAGGTGCAGTTGCAGGCCGGCCTGCGGTACCAGTTCGTTCTCGATGCCGCGTGGCGTTCCCAGCCAGTGCACGGTGAAACCGCGCGCCTGGAATTCCCGGGCGCAAGCCAGCGCCGGGAACACATGGCCGCCGGTTCCGCCGGCCATGATCAATACGTTCTTGCCGTCAGCGGCCATGATGGGTCGGCTCCTCGGCAAAATCGTTTTCGTTGAATTCGTGTTCCTCGCTGCCCAGGTGAGTACGGCTCTCCCATTCGATGCGCAGGAGCAACCCGACGCAGGCACAGCAGATCACCAGCGAGCTGCCGCCATAGCTGAGGAACGGCAGGGTCAGGCCCTTGGTCGGCAGCAGGCCGACGTTCACTCCGATGTTGATCAGGAACTGGCCGATCCACAGGAAGGCCAGGCCAAAGGCCACATAGGCGGCGAAGAACTGCTTGGCCTTTTCTGCCCACAGGCCGATGTACAGCGCGCGCACGGTGACGAAGACGAACAGGGCAACGGTCAGCAGCGAGCCGACCACGCCCAGCTCTTCGGCCAGCACCGAGAACACGAAGTCGGTATGCGCCTCCGGCAGGTAGAACTGCTTCTGCACGCTGTTGCCCAGGCCGACGCCGAACCACTCGCCACGGCCGAAGGCAATCAGCGCCTGGGTCAGCTGGTAGCCGGAACCGAACTGGTCGGCCCAGGGGTCGGTGAAGGTGATCAGGCGGGCCATCCGGTACGGCTGGGCCTGCACCAGAACGAACACCGCGCCTACCGCCAGCACCACCATCAGGCCGAAGCGGAACAACCCCACGCCGCCAAGGAACAACATCGCCGCCGCCGAGCCCATCATCACTACCGTGGCACCGAAGTCCGGCTCCATCAGCAACAGGCCGGCCATGGGCAGGAGGACGATGAACGGCTTGAAGAAGCCCATCCAGCTTTCACGTACTTCCTGCTGGCGCCGCACCAGGTAACCGGCGAGGTAGACGACCACGAAGACCTTGGCGATTTCAGAAGGCTGGACGTTGAAGAAGCTGAAGCCGATCCAGCGCATCGAACCGTTCACTTCACGCCCGATACCCGGGATCAGTACCGCCACCAGCAGGCCGAAGGCACCGATCAGCATCAGGAAGCCCATGCGCTGCCAAGTGGAGATCGGCACCATCATGGTGACGATGCAGGCACCCACGCCGAGACCGACGTAAATCAGGTGGCGGAACATGTGGTAAAGCGGATTGCCCGACTGCGCCGCGGCGACTTCCGACGACGCCGAGGTAATCATCACCAGGCCCAGACCGAGCAATGCCAGGCACCCGACCAGGAACGGGAAATCCAGGTCGATGCCACGGCCGCTGATCAGCGGCGACGGATAGGGCTTGATGGCGCCGAAGATCATGCCAGTTCTCCTGCGGCCTGGGCGAACAGGCGCCCACGCTCCTCGAAGTTCTTGAACATGTCGAGGCTGGCGCAAGCCGGGGACAGCAGCACGGCGTCGCCGGACCGGGCCAGTTCGGCAGCTTTCTGCACAGCGTCCTCGAGGGTCTTGACCCGAACCAGTGGCACGCTGTCGCCCAGGGCTTCGGCCAGCAGTTCGGCATCGCGGCCGAGCAGGACCACGGCACGGCAATGTTCGCCGACCGGCGCACGCAGGGCGGAGAAGTCCGCACCCTTGCCGTCGCCGCCGGCGATCAGTACCAGCTTGCCGTCGATATCGGCACCCAGGCCTTCGATGGCGGCCAGCGCCGCGCCAACGTTGGTGGCCTTGGAGTCGTCGTAGTAATTGACGCCGTTCAGCTCACGGACCCACTGGCAACGATGGGCCAGGCCGGCGAAGCTGCGCAGGCTTTCCAGCATGGCCTCGAACGACAGGCCGACGGCATGCCCGAGGGCCAGCGCGGCAAGGGCGTTGGACTGGTTGTGCGCACCGCGGATCTTCAGTTCGCGAACCGGCATCAGGTTGCGGAATTCGAAGGCCAGATATTTCTCGCCGTTTTCTTCGCGCAGGCCGAAGGCCTTGAAGTCAGGCGTATTCAGGCCGAAGGTCCAGCAGGGCTGGCCTTCCACCGGCAGCGGACGGCTCAGGGCGTCCTGACGGTTGACCACGACCTGGCGAGCGCCACGGAAGATCCGGTGCTTGGCCAGGTGGTAGGCCGGCAGGCCGCTGTAGCGGTCCATGTGGTCTTCGCTGACATTGAGCACGGTGGCCACTTCGGCATTGAGCTGGTCGGTGGTTTCCAGTTGGAAGCTCGACAGCTCCAGCACGTACAGCTCGACGTCGTCACCGAGCAGGTCAAGGGCCGGAGTGCCGAGATTGCCACCCACCGCCACGCGCTTGCCCGCCGCTGCGGCCATCTCGCCGACCAGGGTGGTCACGGTGCTCTTGGCGTTGGAACCGCTGATGGCCACGATTGGCGCCTTCGCGTTACGCGCGAACAGCTCGATATCGCCGGAGAGCTTGACGCCACGGGCGGCAGCCTGCTGCAGGGCCGGGGTGGCCAGGGCCAGCCCGGGGCTCACGTACAGCTCGTCGGCGCGGCAGAGGAAGTCCACGTCCAGCTCACCGCAGCGCACTTCGACCTGCGGATAGTCGCGACGCAGGGTCGCCAGCTCCGGAGGGTTCTCGCGCGTGTCGGCGACCGCAAACGCAATGCCCCGGTTCGCCAGGAAGCGAACCAGGGACATGCCGCTCTTGCCGAGGCCGACAACGATGCGGAAGTGGTCAGTTGCGATCAAGGACACGCGTTCTACCTCAGTTTCAGGGTTGCCAGGCCGATCAACACGAGAATCACGGTGATGATCCAGAAGCGGACGATCACGCGCGGCTCGGGCCAGCCCTTGAGTTCAAAGTGGTGATGGATCGGCGCCATGCGGAATACGCGCTTGCCGGTCAGCTTGAACGACGCGACCTGGATGACCACCGACAGGGTCTCCATGACGAACACGCCGCCCATGATGAACAGGACGATTTCCTGGCGAACGATCACGGCGATGGTGCCCAGCGCTGCGCCCAGTGCCAGGGCACCGACGTCGCCCATGAAGACCTGGGCCGGATAGGTGTTGAACCAGAGGAAACCGAGGCCGGCGCCGATCAGCGCGCCGCAGAACACGATCAGCTCGCCTGCGCCCGGAACGTAGGGAATCAGCAGGTATTCGGCGAATTTCACGTTGCCCGACAGGTAGCAGAAGATGCCCAGGGCACCGCCTACCAGCACGGTCGGCAGGATCGCCAGGCCATCAAGGCCGTCGGTCAGGTTGACCGCGTTGCTCGAGCCGACGATGACGAAATAGGTCAGCACGACGAAACCGACGCCCAGGGGAATGGTGACGTCCTTCAGCATCGGCACGATCAGGGTGGTTTCGACGCTGGTCGGTGCGGTCATATAAAGGAAGATCGCCGCGCCCAGGCCGAATACCGACTGCCAGAAATACTTCCAGCGGCTCGGCAGGCCGCGGGAGTTCTTCTCGATCACCTTGCGGTAGTCGTCGACCCAGCCGATGGCGCCGAACAGCATGGTGACGATCAGCACCACCCACACGTAACGGTTGCTCAGGTCGGCCCAGAGCAGGGTGCTCACGCCGATGGCGGAAAGGATCAGCGCCCCGCCCATGGTCGGGGTGCCGGACTTGGACAGGTGCGATTGCGGGCCGTCGTTACGCACGGCCTGGCCGATCTGGCGGATCTGCAGGGTACGGATCATCCACGGGCCCAGCCACAGGGCCAGCGACAACGCGGTCAGTACGCCCAGGATCCCGCGCAGGGTCAGGTACTGGAAGACCGCGAAGCCCTTGTAGAACTGTTGCAGATACTCGGCCAACAGCAGCAGCATTAATGTTTCTCCCCGCTGGAATCGCACAGGGCCGCCACGACGTTTTCCATCGCAGCGCTGCGCGAACCCTTGATCAAAATAGTGGTGTTGACGGCCTGCTCGCCGCGAACGGCAGCGATCAGGTCAGCTTGATTGGTGAAATGGCGGGCATTCTGGCCAAAGGCCTTGACCGCATGGGCCATCATCGGACCTACGGCATACAGCGCCGAAACCTTGCCCCTGGCGTAGTCCCCGACCTCGCGGTGGCCCTCTTCGGCCCACTGGCCCAACTCACCGATATCCCCGAGCACCAGGACGGTGCGGCCGGAAAAGCCGGCGAGTATATCAATGGCCGCGCACACGGAGGTCGGGTTTGCGTTGTAGGTGTCGTCGATCACGCGGATGCCGCTGGGCGCGACCTGCGCGACGCCGCGGCCCTTGACCGGTTGCACGGTGTTCAGGCCCTCGGCGATGCCCTCCAGCGCGACACCGAAGGTCTGCGCGGCGGCGGCGGCGGCCAGGGCGTTGGCGATGTTGTGGGTGCCCAGCAGGTTGAGCTGGATCGCCACCTGGCCTTGCGGTGCGTGCAGGATGAACGACGGGCAACCGCGTTCGTCCTGGGCGATATCGCTGGCATAGAAGTCGGCGGCGGTGCTGGTCAGGGCAAAGCTCAGCACGGCGTGTTTCCCGGCGCGCTGTTTCCATATGCCAAAGGCCTTGTCGTCCAGGTTCAATACCGCGACACCACCCTCCTCCAATCCTTCGAGGATCTCGCCCTTGGCTTCGACAATCTTCTCCGGCCCACCGAACTCGCCGACATGAGCCGTGCCCGCGTTGTTGATCAGCACCACTTGAGGCCGGGTCAGGCCAACGGTGTAGCGAATTTCACCAATGTGGTTGGCGCCCAGCTCGATGACGGCGGCGCTGTGTTCAGGGCCGAGCTCGAGCAGGGTCAACGGGGCGCCGAGATCGTTGTTCAGGTTGCCCCGGGTCATCAGCACCGGGCCCCGGGTGCCAAGGATGCTGGCAAGCATTTCCTTGACCGTGGTCTTGCCGCTGGAGCCGGTGATCGCTGCCACCGGATGCTTGAAGGCGCGACGATTCAGCGCGCCGAGTTGCCCCAGGGCCAGTCGGGTATCCGCCACCAGCAGTTGCGGCAGGCTGGAACCCGGAACCTCACGCTCCACCAGCGCCGCAACGGCGCCCTTGGCCGCTACTTCGTCGAGGTAGTCGTGGCCGTCGAAACGCGGCCCGGCCAAAGCGATGAACAATTGCCCCGGCGCGATCTTTCGGCTGTCGATGCTGACCCCGTCGAAACGCGCATCGGCGCCCAGCAGGCGCCCTTGCAACGGTTCGGTCAACTGGCTCAGGGACAGGGGTTCAAGCATGAGAGGCCTCCCAGACTGCAAGCGCCTTTTCGGCTTCAACAAGATCGGAAAAATCGTGACGTTCGCCGTTGATTTCCTGGTAGTCCTCGTGGCCTTTGCCAGCGAGGACGATGACGTCGTCGACGCCGGCAGCGGCGATCACACGAGCGATCGCCTCACCACGGCCGGGGATGAACTGCGCGGCATCCGCCTTGGAGAAGCCAGGACGAATATCGTCGAAGATGGCCTGAGGATCTTCACTACGCGGGTTGTCGTCGGTGACCACCACCTGATCGGCCAGGCGTTCGGCCAGTTCCGCCATCAGTGGGCGCTTGCCGCGATCACGGTCACCGCCGCAGCCGAACAGGCAGGTCAACTGGCCACGGGCATGCGGGCGCAGGGCTTCGAGGACCTTTTCCAGGGCATCCGGGGTGTGGGCGTAATCGACCACCACCAACGGCCTGCTGCCACCGCCGAGGCGCTGCATGCGGCCGACAGGGCCTTCGAGCTTCGCGGTGACCTTCAGAATTTCATCCAGCGGATGATCCATCGCCAATAGGGTGCCGACCGCCGCCAGCATATTGCTCAGGTTGAACCGACCGAGCAGACGGCTGCGCAGCATGTGCTCGCCTTGCGGCGTTACCAACACGGCGCGCACGCCATCATCGTCGAAGCTGGCTTCGCGGCAATAAAGGGTGGCTGCCGGGTCTTTCAGGCTATAGCTGATCAGCCGCGACTCGCGCGCTTCGGCGGCCAGTTCGCGACCGAAATCGTCATCCAGATTGACCACCCGGCAACGCAGGTTCGACCAGGCGAAGAGCTTCGCCTTGGCTGCCTTGTAGGCTTCCATGCTGCCGTGATAGTCGAGATGGTCGCGGGACAGGTTGGTCATCACCACGATATCGAACGCCAGTGCGGCGACCCGCCCTTGCTCCAATGCATGGGACGACACTTCCATGGCCACGGCCCGCGCGCCGGCCTTCTTCAGGTCATTGAGGGTCGATTGCACGGCGAGCGGATCGGGCGTGGTCAGGCGGCCGCTTTGCAGCGCACCGTAGAAGCCGGTACCGAGGGTGCCGATCAGGCCGCAACGCTGGCCCAGCAGGTCGAGGGCCTGGGCGACCAGTTGGGTCACGCTGGTCTTGCCGTTGGTGCCGGTAACACCTACCAGTTCGAGCAGACGGCTAGGCTCGCCATAGAAGCGTCCGGCGATATCCGACAACTGCGCGACCAGGCCCTTGACCGGAATCAACGGCGCATCGGTGATCGGCAATACCTTGGCACCCTGCACTTCATAGGCAACTGCCGCCGCGCCGCGCTTGAGCGCATCGACAATATGGTCGCGACCATCGACCTTGGCACCCGGCACAGCCAGGAACAGGTCGCCGGGGCGGACATTGCGGCTGTCCAGGGTCAGTTCGCGAATCAGCGGATCGCTGCTGGCGTTGGCGAACAATTTACTCAATGGCATCGTCATCAACCGCGCCCTCCTTTGGCGGGCGCAGCGGCATCGGCCTGCTGCGTGGCAACCGGCAGATTATCCGGCGGTACGTTCATCAGGCGCAGGGTGCCCGACATGACCTTGCTGAACACCGGCGCGGAAACCAGGCCACCGAAGTAACCGCCCTTGCTCGGTTCGTCGATCACCACGACGATGGCATAGCGTGGATCGCTCATCGGCCCGAAACCGGCGAACAACGAGCGGTAGGCATTTTCGGTGTAGCCCTTGGAACCGATGGTGGCCTTGCGCGCGGTACCCGACTTGCCAGCGACATGATACGAAGGCACCTGCGCGCGGAACACGCCACGCGGCGCCTCGATCACCTGCTGCAACATCTGCTGGATGGTTTCCGCGGTTTCCTTCGGCACCACCTGGGTCGATTCCGGCGCCTTGTCCACCTTGAGAATGCTCAACGGCACCATCTTGCCGTCATTGGCCAGCGCGGCGTAGGCATGTACCAGTTGCAGCGCAGTGACAGACACGCCGTAGCCGTAGGAAAGCGTCGCGGTTTCCGCCTTGCGCCACTCGCGGTGGTTCGGCAGGTTGCCGACGCGTTCGCCCGGGAAGCCAAGGCCGGTGTATTGGCCCAGGCCCAACTGCGACATCACCCGGTAGATGGCCTCGCCACCGATATCGAAGGCGATCTTCGACATGCCGACGTTACTGGAGTTGATCAGGATGCCGGTCAGGTCGAGGATCGGCCCCTCGGTCTTGGAAACGTCACGAATGGTGTAGCGGCCCAGTTGCAGGGTGCCGGGATAGACCTCGACCTTGTCGGTCGGTTTCCAGCGACCACTCTGCAGCGCGGCACTCATGGACAGCGGCTTGACCGTCGAACCCGGCTCGAACACATCGATGATCGCCCGGTTGCGCATCGCCGCCGGGAACATGCTGCGACGATTGTTCGGGTTGTAGGTAGGCTGGTTGACCATGGCCAGGACTTCGCCGGTCTTCACGTCCATGATCACCAGGCTGCCGGCTTTCGCTTCCTGCTCGGCGATGGCGTTGCGCAGCTCGCGGGTGGCCAGGTATTGCAGGCGCAGGTCAATCGACAACGCCAAGGTCTTCCCTGCCTTGGCGTTCTTGGTGACCTGGACATCCTTGATCAAGCGGCCGCGTCGGTCCTTGATCACCTGGCGCTTGCCGGGCACGCCGGCCAGCCACTCGTCATAGGCAAGCTCCACGCCCTCGCGACCGTGGTCGTCGAGGTCGGTGAAGCCGACCATATGCGCGGCCACATCGCCGGCTGGATAGAAACGGCGGAATTCCTCGATGCCGTAGACACCAGGAACCTTCAGGTCGAGAACCGCCTGCCCCTGCTCGGGAGTCAGGCCGCGGACCAGGTAGATGAACTCCTTGTTGGCCTGTTGCTCCAGACGTTCGGTGAGTTGCTTGGGGTTCTGCCCGAGCGCTGTTGCCAATGCCCCCCAACGCTCCTTGGAGCCCTGCATTTCCTTGGGGTTGGCCCACAACGTGGTGACCGGCGTACTGACCGCCAGGGGCTCGCCGTTGCGGTCGGTGATCAGGCCGCGGTGCGCAGGAATGGGGATATGCCGCATGCTGCGTGCATCGCCCTGGCTTTTCAGGAAGTCGCGATCGACCACCTGCAGATCGATGATCTGCCAGGTAATGGCGCCGACCATCAAGGCGAGCAAGCCCAGCACCACCCGGAAGCGCCAGGGGTACAGGGCGCCTTCGAGCTTCATCATGGCGCCACCATCCGCACTTCGTCAGCCGCGGGGATGCGCATCTTCAACTGCTCGCTGGCGAGGTTCTCGATACGGCTATGGGCGGTCCAGGTGCTCTGCTCAAGAATCAGCCGGCCCCACTCGGCCTGGGCCTTGTCGCGCTCGTTGAGCTCGCCGTAAAGCGTATTGAGCAGTTGCCGGTTCCAATGGGCGCTGTAGGACACCGCGACCGAGGATACGAGCACGCCGATGAACAGCAGAAGCATCAGGAAGCTTCCGCCTGGCAGGGGTTTGGCATAGAGCCTGCTCACCGAAGCTTCTCCGCCACACGCATGACCGCGCTGCGCGACCGCGGGTTGGCCTTGAGTTCGGCATCGGACGCGAACTGCGCCTTGCCGATCAGCTTGATCTTCGGCTCGAACGGCTTGTGCTGTACTGGCAGGTTGCGCGGCAGATTATCCTGCTCGCCCTTGGCCAGCTTGCGCATGAAGAGCTTGACGATGCGGTCTTCGAGGGAGTGGAAGCTGATCACCGCCAGGCGACCACCGACTTCCAGCGCATCCAGGGCCGCGTCGAGGCCAGCCTCGAGGTCGCCCAGTTCGTTGTTGACATGGATGCGCAGGCCCTGGAATGCACGGGTCGCCGGGTTCTTGCCTTTTTCCCAGGCAGGGTTGGCGACCTTGAGCACTTCGGCCAGGTCGGAGGTACGGGTGAACGGCTGCTCCTCGCGGCGCAGGACCACGGCACGGGCCATGCGCCTGGCGAAGCGCTCTTCGCCATATTCCTTGAATACGCGGGCGATCTCCTCCTCGGGAGCCGTCGCGATGAATTCGGCGGCGCTGAAACCACGGGTCGGGTCCATGCGCATGTCCAGCGGGCCGTCATTCAGAAAGCTGAAGCCGCGCTCAGGGTCGTCCAGTTGTGGCGAGGACACGCCGAGGTCGAGCAGCACGCCACTGACCTTGCCGGCCAGCCCGCGCTCGGCCACTTCGGAACCCAGCTCGGCAAAACTGCGCTGCACAATGACAAAGCGGCCGTCTTCGGCCGCCAGCGCTTGCCCGGTGGCAATCGCTTGAGGATCCTTGTCGAACCCCAGGAGGCGGCCATTCGGTCCAAGCTTTTGCAGTATGAGTCGGCTGTGCCCGCCGCGACCGAACGTGCCATCCAGATAGCAGCCATCCGCGCGCACGGACAGAGCCTCGACGGCTTCGTCCAGAAGTACGGTGATGTGGTTAAAGCCGCTATCGATAGTCACAGGATCAGATCACGCAGTTCATCGGGCATGGCACCCGGTTGTTGAATGGCTGCCAGATCCGCTGCGGAAACAGCGTTCCAGGCATCCTCGTCCCACAGTTGGAATTTGTTCAGTTGACCCACCAGCATCGCGCGCTTGTCGAGCTTCGCGTATTCGCGCAAACGCGGCGGAACCAGAAAACGTCCACTGCCGTCGAGCTCGAGATCCACCGCATTACCTATCAACAAGCGCTGCAGGCGGCGGTTCTCTTCACGCAACGACGGCAAGGCGCGCAATTTCGCTTCGATCAGTTCCCACTCGTCCAGCGGGTATACACATAAGCAGGGATCCACAGCGTCGATCGTCACGATCAATTGCCCCGAGCTACGTGAATCAAGCTCGTCACGGTACCGGCTCGGCATGGCGAGACGGCCCTTGGCGTCGAGATTGATTGCGTTTGCTCCGCGGAACACGGCTGCGCTTCCCTAAATGTTAGCTTTTTTGTGTCTGAAAACCCACTTCATGCCACTTTCTGCCACTTGCGCACACTATAGGAATCCGCCCACCGCACCGTCAAGGCGCGCATATAAGGAAAACCCTTACAGATCGGAGATTTAGCGTAACAAGGGCAGGCATCAGGCTACTTGGAAGGGATTTCCGGAAGGAAAAAGCGATTGCACTCAGACGAATAGAGCGCGAAGTTAAAGTAATTTATTAAGAGTAAGACTTTTTTGATATTACCGAAGCGGCTTCTGCTATCGAATCAAGCAGAAAGGAAGGAGGGAGTGGAGAGTCGATCTGTAAGCCGGGTTCTGTCGAGGACAGTCATTCCTCTACGACGGCCATCACTGGACGCCTTTAGCAACCTACCCGGTTCCAACGCGGGCCGCGCCATGTGGAACCCTATTTGGTCTTGCTCCGAGTGGGGTTTGCCTAGCCACGAACTGTTACCAGTCGTGCGGTGCGCTCTTACCGCACCTTTTCACCCTTACCGGCACCGAGGTGCTTAGGCGGTTGTTTTCTGTGGCACTTTCCGTAGGCTCGCGCCTCCCAGGCGTTACCTGGCACTCTGCCCTATGGAGCCCGGACTTTCCTCCCCCTGCTTTTGCGGAACAAAATCAGGCAGCGACTGTCCAATCGACTCTCCGCCGCAAAGATTAACGGCAGCGGCCCCGGAGAACAAGTGACAAAACAGATAATATCAATGTGACATCATTTATTTTTCTGTTTTTCCAGAGCCACTTGATACAAAACATTCTTCCTTACCCCGGTAATTTCCGCAGCCAACGCCGCCGCGCGCTTGAGCGGCATTTCCGCCAGCAATAAATTCAGGATGCGCAAGACTTCCCCGCTTACCGCTTGTTCATCTTCCGGCGCGGTCCAGCCTGCCACCAGCACCACACACTCGCCGCGCTGCTGATTGCTGTCGTTTTCGACGAACTCGCGCAACTGCGCCAAGGGCAAGCCTTTCAGGGTTTCAAAGGTCTTGGTCAGCTCGCGCCCGAGCACTGCCGGACGCTCGCCGCCAAAGATCGCTTCCATATCCTGCAGGCATTCGAGAATGCGATGCGGAGCCTCGTAGAAGATCAAGGTACGCGGTTCTTCCTTCAGCAGATTCAGACGCCCCTGACGCCCAACGGCCTTGGCAGGCAGAAAACCTTCGAAGATGAACCGGTCGGAAGGCAACCCCGCAGCCGACAGTGCAGCAATCAGTGCGCAGGCCCCCGGCACTGGCACGACGCTGATGCCAGCCGCACGCGCCTGGCGCACCAGGTGATAGCCAGGGTCGGAAATCAACGGCGTCCCCGCGTCGGAAATCAACGCAACGTTTTCCCCGGCCAGCAGACGGGTGACGAAACGGTTGCCCTCATCCCGTTCATTGTGTTCGTGACAGGGCGCCAGCGGCGTATTGATACCGAAATGTTGCAGCAGCCGCACCGAGTGGCGAGTGTCCTCGGCCGCGATCAAAGCGACGTCACCCAGGACTTTCAAGGCCCGGGCACTGATGTCATCCAGGTTGCCGATGGGCGTGGCCACGACGTAAAGGGTCCCGGCAGCGGGATTGGAAGCACCTGGAACATCGCTCACAACAAACACCTGTTTTCTGGATTAAAGCCGCCATTGTAGCGCGATCGCCGGTGGTAATTCGCCATCGAAGGCCCGTCCTGCGACCTGAAGCGAAGGTTTCACGCCAGCAAGATCGCGCCACGGCCAGTGCTTGGGTACAATCGCAGGTTAATTTGATCGAGTAACAGGACCCGTACATGATCGCATGCCTGCGGCTACTCTCAGCCCTCTGCCTCGCCGCCCTGCTGGCAGCCTGTGCCAGTTCGCCTTCGTCCAGCCTGGGCGAATTGCCACGCACCCCGGACGCCAGCATCGAGCAACTGCTCGACCAGGCCGCCAACAGCAAGACGCCGGAAAAGGCCGCCCTGCTGCGCCTGAGCGCTGCCGACCTGGCCTACCGGCAGAAAGACAACGCACGTGCCGCACGCATCCTCGAGCAAGTCCAGCTGGATACCCTGAAACCTGCCCAGCAGGTCTTCGCCAGTACGCTCTCCGCCGAGTTGGCGCTAAGCCGTAACCAGCCGAAAGCAGCGCTGACCGCCCTCAGTCATCCGAGCCTGGCACACCTGAACGAACTGCCGGCCGACCTGCAGGCCCGCACCCGCAGTGCCCACGCCGCTGCGTTCGAAGCGGACGGCCAGCCCCTCGCCGCCGCCAAGGAGCGCATCGCACTGGCACCGCTGCTGAACGGCGATGCCGCCACGGCAAACAACGATGCGATCTGGAGCCTGGTGGCCGCCCTGCCCGCCGAGCAACTGCAAACCGGCGCGAGCGACACCCTTGGTGGCTGGACCAGCCTGGCCCTGGCCGTGAAGAGCGCCGGCACCCTGGAGCAGCAACAGGCCGCCATCGACACTTGGAAAGCGCAAAACCCCAACCACCCGGCCGCCCTGCAGTTGCCCACGCTCCTGGTCAAACTGAAAAGCCTGACCAGCCAGCCACTGGGCAAGATCGCCCTGCTGCTGCCGCAGGAAGGCCAACTCGCCGGCGTTGCCCGCGCCCTGCGCGACGGCTTCATGGCTGCGCACTTCCAGGCCCAGCAGGCGGGCCAGAATCCGCCGGCCATCCAGGTCTTCGACAGCTCGCGCCTGACCTCCCTCGACGACTTCTACCGCCAGGCCCAGGCCGCCGGCGTGCAACTGGTGGTCGGACCGCTGGAAAAACCGCTGGTCAAGCAACTCGCCGCCTACCCGCAACTGCCGATCACTACCCTCGCCCTGAACTACAGCGATGCCGGCCAGAACACCCCGCCGCAATTGTTCCAGTTCGGCCTCGCCGCCGAAGACGAAGCCCGCGAGGTGTCCCGCCGCGCCTACGCCGACGGCATGCGCCGTGCCGTAGCACTGGTGCCGAGTGGCGAATGGGGCGATCGCGTGCTCAACGCCTTCCGCCAGGATTGGGAAGCCAAGGGCGGCACCCTGCTCGCCGCCGAGCGCGTGGCCCAGCCGGTGGCGCTGGCCCAGCAGATCGCCGACCTGTTCCAGCTACGCCAGAGCGAAGGCCGTGCCAAGAGCCTGCAAAGCACCGTGGGCGGCAATGTCTCGGCACAACCATCGCGTCGCCAGGACATCGACTTCATCTTCCTCGCCTCGACTCCGCAGCAGGCCCAGCAGATCAAGCCGACCCTCAATTTCCAGTACGCAGGTGACGTGCCGGTATACGCAACCTCCAACGTCTACAGTGCCAGCGGCGACGTGAACCAGTACAACGACATGACCGGTATCCGCTTCTGCGAAACCCCATGGCTGCTCGACACCACCAACGGACTGCGCCTGCAGGTCGTTCGCCAGTGGCCACAGGCGGCCGGCAGCCTTGGCCGCCTCTACGCCATGGGCGTCGATGCCTACAGCCTCGCACCGCGCCTGGGCCAGCTGAAAACCCTGCCGGACAATCGTATCGAGGGCCTGTCCGGCAGCCTTGGCATGAGCCCGAACCAGCGCATCGAGCGCCAGTTGCCGTGGGCAGAGTTCGCCGGCGGCCAGGTCAAGCGCCTGCCTGACACGCCTCGCTGAAATGCCCGCACCTTCACGCCAGGCCGCCGGAATGGCGGCCGAGCAACAGGCCCTGGATTATCTGACGACCCGGGGCCTGGTGCTGCTGGCGCGGAACTGGCGGTGCAAGCGCGGCGAGCTTGATCTGGTCATGCTCGACCGCGATACAGTAGTATTCGTCGAAGTTCGTTATCGCCTGCATGCGGGCTTTGGCGGCGCCCTCGGCAGCATCGATGCCCGCAAGCAGGAAAAACTGACGCTCGCCGCACAGCATTTCCTGATGGAGGAACCGCGCTGGGCCAACCACCCCTGCCGCTTCGATGTAATCGCCTTGCAAGGCAGCGGTCATTCGGGTCAACCGCTCGACTGGCTGCAGAATGCCTTCGACAGTTGACCCCGCGCCGACGGACGCACCTTTACCCTTTCAACTTTTTGCTCTTTGCTTCGCGGGCTGCACAGACATGTGCCGGGAGCCTTTCAATCCCCGCCCGGCCAGCCCCATTTAAGGTCACACTGATGGACATGCAATCCCGAATTCGCCAGTTATTCCAGGCAAGCATCAACACCAAGCAACAGGCGATGGAAGTTCTTGCACCCCACATCGAGCAAGCCAGCCAGCTCATGGTCAACGCCCTGCTGAACGAGGGCAAGATGCTTGCCTGCGGCAATGGCGGCTCGGCCGGTGACGCCCAGCACTTTTCCTCGGAACTGCTCAACCGCTTCGAACGCGAGCGCCCGAGCCTGCCGGCCATCGCCCTGACCACCGACACCTCGACCATCACCTCGATCGCCAACGACTACAGCTACAACGAGGTGTTTTCCAAGCAGATCCGCGCCCTCGGCCAGCCAGGCGACGTGCTGCTGGCGATCTCCACCAGCGGCAACTCGGCGAACATAATTCAGGCGATCCAGGCGGCACATGATCGCGAAATGATTGTCGTAGCATTGACCGGGCGCGACGGCGGCGGCATGGCTTCGCTGCTGCTGCCCGAAGATGTCGAGATTCGCGTTCCGGCCAATGTCACCGCACGTATTCAGGAAGTCCACCTGCTGGCGATCCACTGCCTCTGCGACCTGATCGACAGCCAATTGTTCGGGAGTGAAGAATGACCCCAAAACGCCTCGGCCTGATGGCCCTGACCCTGTGCCTGAGCCTGAGCGGTTGCAGCTCGGTGATCACTGCCAGCCGTGAAGCCCCGATCGATGACGACCGCGGCACGCGCACCCTGGGCAGCAAGATCGACGACTCGTTGATCGAGACCAAGGTGGCAGTCAACGTTGCCAAAGCCAGCCCTGACCTGGACAAGAACTCGCACATCGTCGTCAGCAGCTACAACGGCGTTGTCCTGCTGGCCGGCCAGACCCCGCGCGCCGACCTGAAAAGCCTGGCCGAGCAAACCGCCGGCCAGGTGCAAAAGGTCAAGAAGGTGCACAACGAGCTGCAGGTGCTCCAGCCTTCCTCGCTGCTGGCACGCAATAACGACGCCTGGCTGACCACCAAGATCAAGACCCAGATGCTGACCGACGCCAACATCCCTGCTACGCGAATCAAGGTCATCACCGAAAACGGTATCGTCTACATGCTCGGCCTGCTGACCCAGGCCGAAGCCAACCGCGCTACCAACCTGGTGCAGGGCGTGTCCGGCGTGCAGAAGATCGTCAAGCTGTTCGAATACATCGACTGACAGCAAACAGAAAAAGCCGCTCCCGGGGGTTTTGGGAACACTTGTCCTTCAGATCTCCCGCAGGTTAGATGCCAGCATCCAGATACGAAAAAGGCGACCCTCACAGGTCGCCTTTTTTCATTTAACCACTTTCAGACTCGGCCGCCCGCTCGGACGCGGCGGCTGCCCGCCGTCCGGCGGACCGTCGTCATCCGGCTCGACATCATCTTCTTCGTCATCGGCCATTGGCGGCTCGAGCTCGAAGACCATGCCCTGACCATTCTCACGGGCGTAGATGCCGAGAATGGCCGCGGTCGGCACATAAAGACTGTGGGCCACGCCGCCGAAACGCCCTTCGAAACTGACCGCGTCGTTTTCCATCTGCAGACCGCGCACGGCGTTCGGCGAGATATTCAGGACAATCTGTCCGTCGCTGGCAAAACCCTGGGGCACCTGTACCGCAGGGTACTCGGCATTCACCAGGATATGAGGCGTGCAATCGTTGTCCACGATCCACTCGTACAGTGCACGCACCAGGTAGGGGCGACTGGAGTTCATCAACAGCTCCTTAAAGCTTGCGCATTTCTCGTTCAGCAGCGGACAGGCTCGCCTGGAAGGGCTCGCGGGCAAACTGTCGCTCCATATAGTCAAGCAGAGGCTTGGCCTGCCGTGGCAATTCGATTCCGAGGATCGGCAACCGCCACAAGATGGGTAGTAGACAACAATCCACCAGACTTTGCTCCTCGCTGAGGAAACAGGGCTTGTCAGCGAACAACGGGGATACCCCGGTAAGGCTCTCGCGCAACTCCTTTCTCGCCTGGGCGCGGACGGTGTCCTTTGCCCGCGGATCGAGGATCTGGTCCACAAGTGCACACCAATCGCGCTGGATACGGTGAACCAGCAACCGGCTGTTCGCTCGCGCCACCGGATAAGCCGGCAGCAATGGCGGATGAGGATAACGTTCGTCGAGGTACTCCATCACCACGGTGGATTCATACAGCGCCAGATCGCGGTCGACCAAGGTCGGCAAGCTACCGTACGGATTGGCCTCAAGCAATTTGGCCGGCTGGCTGCCGGCTACGACGTCGATGATCTCGACGCTGACAGCTTTCTCGGCGAGGACGAGGCGTACCCGATGAGAATAGTGGTCAGCGGGGTCGGAGTAGCAGGCCAACCGATTGGTCATGCCCATAAGATTCCTCCTCGCATGGAATGGTAAAAGCTATAAACGCAAACGCGCCCTGGGGTACCTCCGAACTCCGGAGGCGCCCCAGGGCGCGCGTTCAACTACCAGAAAATTACTGCGTGATCAGTGCACGTCCTTCCAGTATTCGCGCTTGAGCAGGTAGGCGAATACGAAGAAGAAGGCCAGGTACAGCAGTACATAGGTACCGATGCGTTGGCTTTCCAGTTTGACCGGGTTGGCCGAATAGGCCAGGAAGGTCACCAGGTTCTTGACCTTCTCGTCGAACTGCTCTTCGCTCAGGGTACCGGATTTCGGCACGATGGTCAGCTGGTCACAGGCTTCATGCGTCAGCGGCGCACCGGTCAGCGGGTCGAATTGCTTCTTGCCATCGACCACCGTCTGGATCTGCTTGCAGCCCACGACCTGGCGCCCCTGCAGGCCCACCAGCACGTTCGGCATGCCGACGTTCGGGAAGATCTTGTTGTTCACGCCCCATGGCCGCGCCGGATCCTCGTAGAAGCCGCGCAGGTAGCTGTACAGCCAGTCGGTACCGCGCACCCGGGCGACCAGGGTCAGGTCGGGCGGCGCAGCGCCGAACCAGACCTTGGCGTCGGCCGGCTGCATGCCGATGTTCATGTGGTCGCCGATCTTGGCACCGGTGAACACCAGCTTTTCGAGCATCAGCTCATGGGGAATGCCCAGGTCATCGGCAACACGCTCGTAACGCTGGAACTTGGCACTGTGGCAACCCATGCAATAGTTGGCAAAGGTGCGGGCACCGTCCTGCATGGCGGCCTTGTCGGTCAGGTCGATATCGACTTTATCCAGTTCCGGACCATGCTCGCTGGCAGCGAAGGTCAGGGCAGGCATCACTGCCAGAATCAATACTGCAAATAGCTTTTTCATCAGCCAGTCACCCTTTCCGGAACCGGTTTGGTCTTCTCAAGCCTGGTGTAGAACGGCATCAGAATGAAGTAGGCGAAATACAGGAAGGTACATACCTGCGACAGCAGCGTGCGGCCCGGCGTCGGCGCCAGGACACCCAGCACGCCGAGGATCACGAAGGCGACACAGAACACCAGCAGCCAGATCTTGCTCAGCCAGCCCTTGTAGCGCATCGAGCGCACCGGGCTGCGGTCAAGCCACGGCAGGACGAACAGCACTGCAATCGCAGCACCCATGGCGATGACGCCGAAGAGCTTGTCCGGAACCGCGCGCAGAATCGCGTAGAACGGGGTGAAGTACCAGACCGGCGCGATGTGCTCGGGGGTCTTGAAGGCGTTGGCCTGCTCGAAGTTAGGTTTTTCCAGGAAATACCCACCCATTTCCGGGAAGAAGAACACCACGGCACAGAACACGAAGAGGAACACCACTACGCCGACGATATCCTTGACGGTGTAGTACGGGTGGAACGGAATGCCATCCAGCGGAATGCCGTTCTCGTCCTTTTTCTTCTTGATGTCGACACCATCGGGGTTGTTCGAGCCGACTTCATGCAGCGCCAGGATGTGCAGGACTACCAAGCCCAAGATCACGATCGGCAAGGCGATCACATGCAAGGCGAAGAAGCGGTTCAGGGTGATGCCGGAAATCAGGTAGTCACCACGGATCCACTGGGTCAGGTCATCGCCGATTACCGGAATGGCACCGAACAGCGAAATGATCACCTGGGCGCCCCAGTAGGACATCTGGCCCCATGGCAGCAGGTAGCCCATGAAGGCCTCGGCCATCAGCGCCAGGTAGATCAGCATGCCGAAGATCCACACAAGCTCGCGGGGCTTCTGGTAGGAACCATAAAGCAGGCCGCGGAACATGTGCAGGTAGACAACGATGAAGAACGCCGAGGCGCCGGTGGAGTGCAGATAACGCAGGATCCAGCCGTACTCGACATCGCGCATGATGTATTCGACCGAGGCGAATGCCTCCTCGGCCGAAGGAGTGAAGCTCATGGTCAGCCAGACACCGGTGACGATCTGGTTGACCAGCACCAATAGCGCCAGGGAGCCGAAGAAGTACAGGAAGTTGAAGTTCTTCGGCGCGTAATACTTGCTCAGGTGGTCTTCCCACATCTTGGTGGCGGGGAAGCGGGCGTCAACCCATTCCATGAACTTGCTCATCACGCTTTCTCCTGATCGACGCCGACGACGATGACGTCATCCGACTCGTACGAATGCGGTGGCACCGGCAGATTGAGCGGCGCTGGCTGGGACTTGTAGACGCGGCCGGCAAGGTCGTAGTGAGAGCCGTGGCAGGGGCAGAAATAGCCACCGACCCACTTCGGACCAAGGTCGGCAGGCGCGACTTCAGGACGGAAAGTCGGCGAGCAGCCGAGGTGGGTACACAGGCCGACAAGCACCAGGATTTCCGGCTTGATCGAGCGATTCGACGGGTCGACGTAGGCAGGCTGAACCGAAGCCTTGGACTCCGGATCCGAGAGATCTGCGGTGATCTTCTTCAAATTACCCAGGATCTCTTCGGTACGACGGACGATGAAAACCGGCTGACCGCGCCACTCGGCCACCAACTGCTGCCCAGGTTCCACCTTGGCAATATTGACCTTCACCGGTGCACCGGCCGCTTTCGCCTTGGCACTGGGAAACCATGACCCTACGAACGGGACCGCAGCCCCCACCGCCCCTGCTGCGCCCACAACGGATGTGGCTGCAACCAGGAAGCGACGCCGGCCTGCATTGACGCCGTCATTGCTCATTCAGTCCTCTCCCATCAGCTTTGTGGCCTGTTGAAACAGGCATCTACTAAGTAATTTCTGAAGCGCTAAAAATTTGCCGCATGGTAAAGAAAAGACCCATGACTGGCAAGGTTATTACCCTGGCCATAGGCCTGCATCCCACGCAGGTCTTGATCTGCGTCTATGCGGCAAGTTGTCACACAAATGGCCGACCCCCTTTATTCAAGACATAAAAAAAGCCCGGTTCCACTTGGAACCGGGCTTTTTTTGAAACTCCTGGCGAATTAACGCTTGGAGTATTGTGGACGCTTACGTGCTTTACGCAGACCCACTTTCTTACGCTCGACTTCACGAGCGTCGCGAGTCACGTAACCAGCACGACGCAGAGCGCCACGCAGGGTTTCGTCGTACTCCATCAGAGCGCGGGTGATACCGTGACGGATCGCACCGGCCTGACCGCTGACACCACCACCGGCAACGGTGACGTAGATGTCGAACTTTTCGACGGTTTCGGTCAGTTCCAGCGGCTGGCGAACTACCATGCGCGCGGTTTCACGACCGAAGAACACGTCCAGGGAACGGTTGTTGATGGAGATGTTGCCAGTGCCCGGACGCAGGAAAACGCGAGCGGTTGCAGTCTTGCGACGGCCAGTGCCGTAATTTTGAGTCGCCGACATAATGAACTATTCCGTTAAATCTTCAGTTCTTGGGGCTGCTGAGCAGTATGAGGGTGAGTAGCGCCCGCATAGACTTTCAGCTTACGGTACATGTCGCGACCCAGCGGGTTCTTCGGCAGCATGCCTTTAACCGCGGTCTCGATCACGCGCTCTGGGGCCTTGGCAATCAGCTTCTCGAAGTTGATTTCCTTGATACCGCCCGGGAAGCCGGAGTGGGAGTAGTACATCTTGTCCGAAGTCTTGGCACCAGTAACACGTACCTGCTCGGCATTGATCACGACGATGTAGTCGCCGGTGTCAACGTGAGGGGTGTACTCTGGCTTGTGCTTGCCACGCAGACGGCTCGCGATTTCAGTGGCCAGACGACCCAGGGTCTGACCAGCAGCGTCAACGACGAACCAGTCGCGTTTTACTGTTTCCGGTTTAGCAGTAAAAGTTTTCATTCTTTAATAAGCCTCAGAGGCCGCCCAGCAAAAAAATAGACGGCGAATCTTACTGAATAGTGCTTACTTTGACAAGGTCAAAGGCAGCCGAATACGAACGCTTTCGGGGGCTCGGGTCAGCGCGTTCGATACTTGGCGGGGTTCTTTTTCAGCGACGGGGCATCACTCCCACCGTAGAAACAGACGGCGGATTATCCGGATTACCAGAAAAATATCAAGCGGATTTTCCACGCCGGCCTGCTCCGCCCCCGCACAGGCGTGACCCTGTGCACGCAGGTACCCGTGCCTCGGGCGGGAGACTGGACACAATCGCCAAAAAATAAGACGATCCAGCCGGTGATTGACCACTCTGACCTATAAGAATAAAGAAAATGATGTTTACCCAACCCAACGTGCCCCTGCGGCGCGTCAGCATCCTCGCGATCGACAAGGTGTTCGCCTCGACCCTGATGCAGGCCAAGGACTTTTTCCACCTGGCCAGCCTGCGCTATGCCAAGCAACTGGGCCTGAGCCTGCAACCGATGTTCGAAACCCGCCTGGTCAGCCCCGACGGCCAGCCGGTGCGCAGTTTCAGCGATGTCCAGGTGCCGGTCGACAGTGGCCTGGAAGAGGCCGACGTCATCGTGCTCCCGGCGTTCTGGGATGATTTCTCGACCTTGTGCGAACGCTATCCGCAGGTCCTGCCCTGGTTGCGCCAGCAGCATGCCCGCGGCGCAGTGCTGTGCGGTGAGGCCAGCGGTGTGTTCTGGCTGGCCGAGGCCGGCTTGCTCGATGGCAAGGAGGCGACCACCTACTGGCGCTTCTTCAATCAGTTCGCCGAGCGCTTCCCCAAGGTCCAGCTGAACCAGGACAAGCACCTGACCGACGCCGACAACCTGTTCTGTGCCGCCGGCACCACATCGGCCTGCGACCTCTACATCTATCTGATCGAACGCTTCTGTGGTGCCAACGTCGCCCAGGCGGTGGCCCGCGACATCCTCTACGAAGTCCAGCGCAACTACACGCCGGGGCGCATGGGATTCGGCGGGCAGAAACTGCACCAGGATGTGATCATCCTGCAGATCCAGCACTGGCTCGAAGAACACTTCGCCGACAAGTTCCGCTTCGAGGACGTCGCACGCAACCACGGCATGAGCATCCGCAATTTCATGCGGCGGTTCCAGACCGCCACCGGCGACAAGCCCCTGCACTACCTGCAGCGGTTGCGCATCGAAACGGCAAAGGGATTGCTCTCGGGCACGCGCAAGAGCATCAAGACCATCAGCTACGAAGTCGGCTACGACGACGCCAGCTTCTTCGCACGGCTGTTCCGGCAGCATACGGCGCTATCGCCGAATCAGTATCGGCAGCAGTTCATGCAGGAAGCCTGAGCCTCGAGCACAAATCTCCCTGCCGATAAAAAACCTGTGGGAGCTGGCTTGCCAGCTCCCACAGGGTCGGTGTTGTGCTTTCGAGAGTGGTTAAGGCTTGTGCGCTCGCGCCAGGAACTCGTGGGACTGCATTTCCAGCAGGCGGCTGAGGGTCCGCTGGAATTCGAAGGTCAGGCGACCACCGGTATACAGGTCCTTCAGCTCCACCTCGGCGGAGATGATCAGCTTCACGTTACGGTCGTAGAACTCGTCGACCATGTTGATGAAGCGCCGCGCGATGTCGTCGGTCGCCACGCCCATCTGCTCCACGCCGCTGAGCAGTACGGCATGGAAGATCTTGCCCAGTTCGATGTAGTCGTTCTGGCTGCGCGGGCCGTCGCACAATTCGCGGAAGTCGAACCAGGCCACGTCGTCACAGGTACGCAGGGCACGGATCTCACGGTTCTCGATGATCAGCACATCGTTTTCCACCGCCTGGGTGCATTCCGGAGTCAGCGCCCGGAAGCTTTTGCGCAGGCTTTCGTGGGCGGCTTCGTTCAGCGGGAAGTGGAAGAGTTCGGCCTGCTCCAGGTGGCGCAGGCGATAGTCGACGCCGCTGTCGACGTTGACGATCTCGGTGTTCTGCTTGATCAGGGCAATGGCCGGCAGGAAGCGCGCCCGCTGCAAGCCATCCTTGTACAGCCCGTCCGGTACGATGTTGGAGGTCGCCACCAGGGTCACGCCGTTCTTGAACAGCTCTTCCATCAGGGTACCGAGGATCATCGCGTCGGTGATGTCGGACACGAAGAACTCGTCGAAGCAGATCACCCGCGCCTCTTCCGAAAAACGCTTGGCGATGATGGTCAGGGGGTTCTTCTCGCCCTTCAGCCCCTTCATCTCTTCGTGCACACGCTTCATGAAACGGTGGAAGTGCGTGCGGGATTTTTCCTTGAACGGCAGCGCCTCGAAGAAGGTATCGACCAGATAGGTCTTGCCCCGCCCTACCCCGCCCCAGAAATACAGGCCCTTGACCGGCGCCTGCTCCTTCTTGCCGAACAGTTTGCCGAACACGCCCGGCTTGTTGTTCTGCGCCGCGATCAGATCGTCGTACAGGCGCTGCAGATGGCGCACCGCAGTTTCCTGCGCCGCATCATGGAAGAAGTCGGGACGTTTCAGATCTGCTTGATATCGTTCTAGGGGCGTCATAATTCGTTAGCAAGGCAACAAAAGCGGGCCGTCACTGTAGCGACGGCCCCGGGTAATGGCAATCAGACTTCCGATAAGCCGTCAGTCCTGTTGGGGTGCCAGGGCGGCACGCAGGGCCTCGATGGCGGCATCACGAGCAGCGGCGTCGGCAAACTGCGCACCTTCGGCCACGGCCTCGCCGTCCAGCCACAGGCTGAAGCCCAGGCCTTCGGCGCGTACGTCCAGTTCCTGGCCCTGCTGCAATTGCTTGGTCACCGCACCAGCGGCCTTGCCGTCGGCGAAGCTGCGCGACAGCAACAGTTGCTCGCCGTCGGCGCCCAGCAGGCGGAAGCGGAAGCTGCCGTCTTCATCGCGGAAGCTGACGAAGCGTGCGGCCTTCGCGGCCTTTTTCTTCGTCTCGACCGTGCCCTGGGCGATGGAGCGGAAGGAACGCAGCCCCACGGCTTCGCGCAGTTGCTCGAGGAACGGCGTGGCGACCTTGCGGGCCTTCTGCGCGCCAGCCAGGAGAATGTCTTCCAGATCGGCCGGACGGGCAATCAGTTGCTGATAGTGCTCACGGGATTCGCTCAGTTGCCCGTCCAGCAACTGGAACAGCTTCTGCTTGGCTTCGCCCCAGCCCAGGCCCTGCAGGAGTTCGTCACGGAAGCCTGCGGACTGCTCGGCAGTAGCGAACGCCTGGTACAGGGTAAACAGGTGCGAATTGTCCGGATCCTTCGCCTCGCCCGGCGCGCGGGAGTCGGTGACGATGCGCGAGATCGCGTCCTTCATGTCCTTGGCACTGCTGAACAGCGGGATGGTGTTGTCATAGCTCTTGGACATCTTGCGACCGTCCAGGCCAGGCAGGGTCGCCACGCTTTCCTCGATCACCGCTTCCGGCAGAACGAAGAATTCCTTGCCGTTGCCGAACAGGTGATTGAAGCGCTGGCCGATGTCACGCGCCATTTCCACGTGCTGGATCTGGTCGCGACCGACCGGAACCTTGTGCGCGTTGAACATCAGGATGTCCGCGGCCATCAGCACCGGATAGCTGTACAGGCCCATGGTCACGCCGGCGTCCGGGTCCTCGCCGTTTTCCAGGTTCTTGTCCACCGAGGCCTTGTAGGCATGGGCGCGGTTGAGCAGGCCCTTGGCACTGACGCAGGTCAGCAGCCAGGTCAGCTCGGGGATTTCAGGAATATCGGACTGGCGATAGAACGTCACCTTCTCCGCATCCAGGCCGCCGGCCAGCCAGGTCGCGGCGATCTCGAGGCGCGAGCGCTGGATACGCTGCGGGTCGTCGCATTTGATCAGGGCGTGGTAATCGGCGAGGAAATAGAAGGAGTCGGCACCGGGCTGGCGGCTGGCGAGGATCGCCGGGCGGATGGCACCGGCGTAGTTGCCCAGATGCGGGGTGCCGGTGGTGGTGATGCCGGTGAGAATGCGCGTAGTCATGGGTATTCGCTTATCAGCTTGGCTCAGTTCGAAAGACGCGGCAGTACCAGATCCTTGAGGTCGGTCAGCTTGCCATGAAAAAAGTGTCCGCATTCTGCCACTTTCAGCAGCTCATGGGGGCGCGGGAACGCAGCGGACCAGGCGTAGACGATCTGCGGCTCGATCACTTCGTCGGCGTCCGGCTGGACGATGGTCAGTTGCACGTTCTGCGGCGCAGCCTCGCTGCCGGTCAGGCGCATGACGGCAGGAGCGACCATGAACAGATGCTTCAGCGCCACACCTTGCGCCTCAAGACGCCCGCCAAGGGCGGCAGCGACGAAACCGCCGAAGGAGAATCCGAGCAGTGTCAGGGGCAGTTGCGGATGCCGTTCACGCAGCCAGGCGGCAGCCGCCTCGGCATCGTCCACTTCCCCGCTGCCCATATCGTGGCTCCCGGCACTGGCGCCGACGCCGCGATAATTGAAACGCAGCGTGGTCAGGCCAGCATCCCGGGCGGTGCGCTGCAGGGTCGACACCACCTTGTTGAGCATGGTCCCGCCCTGTACCGGGTTGGGATGGCAGATCAGCACCAGTCCATGGGCGTCAGGCACCTCCTGGTACAGGGCTTCCAGTTGACCGACCGGGCCGTCGATGAGAACGGGGGATTCGCGGGTAAGCAAGGAATAAACTCCGTGACCCCGGCAAGGGTCGACTCGTCTAGCTGAATGATTCTGTTCTGAAATATTTGCGATGCTTCGCGGTATACAGCGCAGGTCCGAGCCGTTAACGTAAAGCAAAGCCGTTTATAGAGGAAGGACTCGTGGAACTCTCGCTCTTAGTTTGGTTGTTGCCGACCCTGGCCCTGGCAGTGGGCGTCGTCGTTGGTTTCCTGGTAGCCCGCCTCCTGCCCAATGCCGCACCGAGCAGCACCCAGCGGCAACTGGACGATATCCAGGAACGCTTCGACAGCTACCAGAACGAAGTGGTAACCCACTTCAACAGCACTGCGGCTCTGGTCAAGAAACTCACGCAAAGCTACCAGGAAGTGCAGGATCATCTGGCCGATGGCGCCAACCGCCTGGCCCTGGACGAACTGACTCGCCAACGCTTGCTGGCTGCCCTGCACTCCGATGCAGCCCAAGGCCAGCGCGATCGCCTGACTCCGCCGCGGGACACCGAAGTGCCGCGGGACTACGCGCCGAAAGCGCCGAACAGCCCGGGCATGCTCGATGAGAGCTATGGCCTGAAACGCTGAATTCGTTGTAATGAAAAGGGGCGCCGTCACTGGCGCCCCTTTTTTTGTCACTCGCTTACGCGCAGGCCCTGAGTGCCTGCCGCACATCCCCCAGCAAGTCATCGATATCCTCCAGCCCCACCGACAACCGCACCAGCCCTTCGGAAATTCCATAGCGCGCCCGCTCTTCCGGCGTGTAGCTGGAATGGGTCATGCTCGCCGGATGCTGCGCCAGCGACTCGGCATCGCCCAGGCTGACCGCCCGCGAGAACAGTTGCAGCGCATTCATGAAGCGCCGCCCGGCAACGATCCCACCCTTCAATTCGAATGCCAGCATGCCGCCCGGCAAGGCCATCTGCCTTTTCGCCAGCGCATGCTGCGGGAAAGACGGCAGACCGGGGTAATGCAACACCTCCACTTCCGCCTGCTTCCTGAGAAACTCCGCCAGCGCCTGGGCATTGGCACAGTGCCGTTCCATACGAAGATTCAGGGTCTTCAGCCCACGCATCAGCAACGAGGCGTCATGGGGTGACAGCACCGCACCGGTCATGTCCTTCAGGCCTTGCAGACGAATCCGGTCCACCAGCGCCTTCGCGCCGATCACCAGCCCGGCAGTGATATCGCCATGCCCACTGAGGTACTTGGTCGCCGAATGCACCACCAGGTCGGCACCCAGCTCCAGCGGACGTTGCAGGTACGGCGTGCAGTAGGTGTTGTCCACCGCCAGCGTCGCGCCGTGTCGCCGGGCGATCTTCGCCACGCCGGCGATATCGGCCAGGTGCATGTTGGGGTTGGCCGGGGATTCGAAATAGATCACCCGCGTGGCCGGAGTGATCGCTGCTTCTACGGCTTTCAGGTCAGCCATATCGACATGTTTCAGCCTGACCCCGAATTCACCGATGCCGTGATGCAGGAAGGCGAAGGTGCAGCCGTACAAGGTGCTGCCGAGCAGAACTTCATCACCGGGGCGCAACAGGGTCCAGAGTGTCGCCGTGATCGCGCCCATTCCCGACGCCAGGGCCAGGGCCGCCTCGCCGCCCTCCAGCGAAGCCATGCGGCTTTCCAGAAGCGCCAGGGTCGGATTGGAGATACGGCTGTAGAAATGTCCCGCCTCCTCGCCGGCAAAACAGGCCGCGCCGTACTCGACAGTGGGAAAGGCAAACGTGGCCGTCTGGTAGACCGGCGGCACCAGCGCCCCTCCGTGGGCCTGCGGATCGTAGCCATGGTGAATGGCACGGGTAGCAAATCCTTGCTGCTTGCTGGAGCCGCTCATGGCGATGCCCTCTTGTTGGCTTGCTATAAGCTTATGCCAGCGATGAACTAATATTTTTCCAAATATGACCACCACCACGGGGATCTCCGGGCATGAAATTCCACGATCCGCTGAAATCGGGGCAAATCCTGCCCAATGCGCTTGACCGCACCGATCGCGCCCTGCTCGGCGCCCTGCAGGAGAACGCGCGTCTGACCATCTCCGAGCTGGCCGACAGCGTGGCCCTGACCACGTCGCCGTGCTGGCGGCGGGTCAAGCAACTGGAGGAAAGCGGGCATATCACCGGCTATCAGGCGATCCTTTCACCCAAGGCGCTGGGCTTCGGGGTGACCGCCTTCGTCAGCATCATGATGGATTCGCATACCAAGGACATGGCCCGGGCTTTCGAGCAACGTCTGATGGAGATTCCGGAGATTGTCGCCTGCCATAACATTTCAGGACGTTACGACTTTCTGCTGGAGGTGCTGGCTCGGGATCTGGAGTCGTTCGGGGAATTCGCTCGGGAAACCCTGCAGTCGCTGCCGGGGGTGAAGGAGATCTATTCGAGCTTTTCGTACAAGGCGGTGAAGGAGAAGCGGGTGATTCCCGTTTCGGAGAAGCACATCTAGCAACGACAGACACTTTTACCTGAACTGCCCTACGACAAATCCGCCACTGCCGGACAGATTCAACTCGGCAACCTGAAAGAGCATCGCCATTCCAATTTCGAAGGAGCGAAAGGAATGGCACAACAAAATCCGCCCCCTACACACGAACTTCCCCCCATCAACATCGAGGGCAATCCGGACCTGAGGATTGGCTGGGGCGGAGGCGGCGGTGGCTGGGGCCTGTCTTCCGGCCCGCGTCGGGGAGAAGGCGGCACCGGCAGGTTCACCGGGCCAGCAATACCGGGCTTCAAGACGGTCATCATCGAAGAACATGTCGCCATGAGCGCGATGGTCGACAGCGAATTCCAACCACGTTACGCCACACTGAACAACACCATCCAGACCCAACTGCACGACGCAAAAACCCAAGCGGCGCAAAGCGCAACAACCGATGTGCAGCGCGCCAGTCTGGAGTACCTGGGTCTTGAGAAGTTCATCGAACAGAAACAGAGCGAGTACAACCAGCAGACCACTCTGGCTTACTCCTTCTGGGGCACGAGCCCCTTCTACAAACCATCCTTCTTCCTCGCCCACTCGGCACAGGAGGCTGCAAAGCGCGGCAAGTTCGACAACTTTTTCGCGGACTACATACACGCCTACGGGGCGGCTCATGAGTCCCGAATAATCGACCAAACGCTGGAAGCCGCCCTTGCCCATCTGGGCGCGGCGGCAAACGCCATCGACCAGCGGGAGGACCTCAGCACCCTCGATCATTCAGGGAAAACAAAAGTCCTGGCGGAAAAGGCCCGGCGCATCAGAGTCGAACAACAAGCCCATTTCCATATATTGCCCTCCGTTCTGCAAGCGGAGGTCATCAAATGGAGTGGGCATATTCAAGACATGCCTGCCGCAGAGGCGCTGAAGAATTACCAAGTAGTTCTGCAGAACCTCATCAACAACCAGAACGCATCCATCCACCCCTACTCCCGCGCCAACCCGAAAATAAATACGCCGCTGACCAGAGCTGAACTCGAAGCGCTTGCGAGCCTTGTCGAAGGACAAGGCACCGGAATCATCGGGCCTCGCTGGAAGGACTACCACACTGCCCTGATGCACCGGGAATACGCTCGACACATGCAGAACACGCTGACGGCATTCAGCGCATTGCAGAAACGGGCGGAGCAGCTTGAACGGCAATTGGAGCAAGCCAATGCCATAGAAGCAGCGCGCTTGCTGCTCGAGAAAGAAGCCCTGGAAACAGCGAAGCGCGTGGAAGCGGAACGCAAGGCACGCATCACCTATACGTCCACAGCCAGCGCGACCACGCTGCCCTTCCTGGCACCGATGGGCAATGGTGCTTTCAACCTGAGCCCGGCGGCCTATGGCGCGCTGCAATCGGCGGTTCGCCTTGCCATCCCCGCGTTGCGCGTCGCTGCCCTGGTGAGTGGCCCGGTACTGATCGCCACGGTCGTGGTAGGCGCGATCGTGATTCTCTGGCCCAAGGACGACGAACGCCAGACCGCCCTCTCGATACCCCTGGCCGACCTGTCCCCACCCGAAGGCCTCGACCTCACCGCATCGACGGTGGATCTGCCCTATGTGCCGATCACCCTGGACGACGATGAACAAAGCACGCTGCTCATCGCGGCCACACCTGATGCAAGCCCGATTGCCCGGGTCCCGGTGGTCGCAGCGCAATTCGATGCGCAGCAGCAGGTTTACAGCGTCGCCCTGGAGCATCCGCAGCGGATCCTCACCTGGACACCAAGGCCCCTGGAACCGAATCCCCGGGTATCACACCCCTGCCTGAACATCGTCCAGAAGGCTCGGTGTATGAAGGCGCCAGCCTGACTCCGGTGCAGGCACAGGTTGAAGGCTATCCGGCGCTCGACCTGATCGATCAGGACCGCATCATCATCACCTTCCCGGCGGATTCCGGGATGGCGCCGATACTGGTGATGTTCAAGGATCGGCGGATGGAGCCTGGAAGGGTAACGGGCAGAGGAGAATTAACGGAAGGCATTTGGCTAGGCGAAGCAGCGCGAGGAGGCGGTGCTGCGATCCCAGCACAGATTGCAGATCTCCTCAGAGGCAGGGATTTCAAAAACTTCAATGAGTTCAGAGCGGCTTTCTGGAGGGCAGTTGCCAATGACGAATTGCTTTCGAAGCAGTTCTCTGGAGAAAACCTCAAAAGAATGAGAAAGGATGGACATTCGCCCACTTCCAGAAAGCAGGATCATCATAAATCGCACAAGAAATTCATCCTCCACCATGTAAACCCGATCGCAAAAGGCGGCAGCGTCTACGACCTCGATAACATCAGGGTAGTCACACCAGCAAGCCATCAGCAGATCCACTATGGAGACAAGCCATGAGCCAACAGAAAAAATTCAGTGATTTCACGGAGCAGGAGTTTCAGATTTTTCTACGCTCCATTACCGACCCTGAGGACGGAGTCAGTGAACGGGCTCATGACCAGCGCATCGCCCTGTTTGAAGAAATAACTGAACACCCAAGTGGGTCCGATCTGATCTATTGGCCGGAGGAAGATGGACTGGATACGCCGGAGAACATCATAAAAATCATCAAAGAGTGGCGGACTGCAAACGGTAAACCGGGATTCAGGCCTGATTAATACCTGCTTTAAAAAAGAACCCGCGATGACTTTCATCATCGCGGGTTCTTTCACTTCAGCCCTAACGCTTAGATCGCACCACGCGCACGCAGCACATCCAGCACCTGCTTCACGCCCTCTTCCACGCTGGTGGATTGGGTATCGATCACCAGATCGGCATCCTGCGGCACATCGTACGGGAAGCTCTCGCCCGGGATGTTGTCGCCGCCGGCGGCGTACAGGCCTTGCGGGTCACGCTCGCGGCAGGCCAGCGGCGAGGCCTGGACGTAGACGGTGACCAGACGGTCCTTGCCGATCAGCGCCTTGGCCTGTTCGCGGCCTTCGGCATCCGGCGCGACGAACGCGGCCAGGGTCAGCAGGCCGGCTTCGTTGAACTGACGCGCCACATGCGCGGCACGACGCCAGTTCTCGGTACGACCGGCGCGGTCCTGCGGCAGGCCCTTGTTCAGGTCATGACGCAGGTTCTGGCCATCCAGCACGTAGACCGCACGGCCCATGTCGAACAGTTTGCGTTCGACGGCATAGGCCAGGGTGCTCTTGCCAGCGCCCGACAGGCCGCTGAACAGCACGGTGGCCGGTTGCTGGCCGAAGCGCAGGGCACGCTCCTCGGTGGAAACGTGGGCCTGCTTGCCATGCTGGCCGGTGCTGCCGTGCGGCAGGACTGGCGGGGCGATGATCATGCCGGCGCCGACGGTGCCGTTGGTCAGGCGGTCGATGACGATGAAGGCGCCGGTGGTGCGGTTGCTGTCGTAACCGTCCAGGGCGATCGAAGCGTCGAGGGCCACCTTGACCCGGCCGATCTCGTTCAGTTGCAGCGCACTGGCAGCGCCCTGCTCGAGGGTGTTCACATCGACCTTGTGGGTGATGCTGGCAATCGAGCCCGGCACATAGCTGGTGGCGCGCTTGATGTCGTACTTCTTGCCCGGAAGCATCGGCTCCTCGGACATCCATACCAGCATGGCGTCGAACTGGTCGGTCACCGGCGGCACGTTGTCGGCATGGACCAGCAGGTCGCCACGGGAGATGTCGATCTCGTCTTCCATGGTCAGGGTCACGGCCTGGCCAGGACCCGCGCTTTCCAGCTCGCCTTCAAAGGTGACGATGGACTTGACGCGGCTGCTCTTGCCCGACGGCAGGACCACCACTTCGTCACCCTTGTGCACCAGGCCGCTGGCGATGGTACCGGCGAAGCCGCGGAAGTTCAGGTTCGGACGGTTGACGTACTGCACCGGGAAACGCAGGTCGGTGAAGTTGCGGTCGGCGGCGACTTCGACGGTCTCGAGGATTTCCATCAGCGCAGGGCCGGTGTACCACGGCGAACGCTCGCTGCGGTTGACCACGTTGTCGCCCTTGAGCGCCGACATCGGCACGAAGTGCAGGCTGCTCGGCTTGAGCTGGATGCCTTCGGCGAACTTCAGGTAGTCGGCCTTGATCGACTCGAAGACCTGCTCGTCGAAGCCCTTCAGGTCCATCTTGTTGACGGCGACCACGATGTGCTTGATACCCAGCAGCGAGGCGATGTAGCTGTGCCGGCGGGTCTGGGTCTGCACACCATAGCGGGCGTCGACGAGGATGATCGCCAGGTCGCAGGTGGAGGCACCGGTGGCCATGTTGCGGGTGTACTGCTCGTGGCCCGGGGTGTCGGCGATGATGAACTTGCGCTTGGCGGTGGAGAAGTAGCGGTAGGCGACATCGATGGTGATGCCCTGCTCGCGCTCGGCCTGCAGGCCGTCGACCAGCAGTGCCAGGTCGACCTCTTCGCCGGTGGTGCCGACTTTCTTCGAGTCACGGGTGATGGCCTCGAGGTGGTCCTCGTAGATCATCTTCGAATCGTGCAGCAGGCGACCGATCAGGGTGCTCTTGCCGTCGTCCACGTTGCCGCAGGTGAGGAAACGCAGCAGTTCTTTACGCTCGTGTTGAGCCAGATAAGCGAGGATGTCTTCGCTGATCAATTCGGATTGGTGCGACATGGAGTAACCCTGAAATTAGAAGTAGCCTTGACGTTTTTTGTCTTCCATCGAGCCTGCGCCATCGTGGTCGATGACACGGCCCTGACGTTCGGACGTACGGGTCAGGAGCATCTCCTGGATGATGTCCGTCAGGGTCTCGGCCTCCGACTCGACGGCACCCGTCAACGGGTAGCAGCCGAGGGTACGGAAACGCACCTTCTTCTTGACGATGCGGGCTTTTTCCTCGTCGCTCAGGTGCTCGAGGATGCGATCGTCGTCGATCATGATCAGGGTGCCGTTCTTCTCGATGACTTCACGCTCGGCGGCGAAGTACAGCGGCACGATCGGGATGCCCTCGAGATAGATGTATTGCCAGATGTCCAGCTCGGTCCAGTTCGACAGGGGGAACACGCGGATCGACTCGCCCTTGTTGACCTTGCCGTTGTAGACGTTCCACAGCTCCGGACGCTGGTTCTTCGGGTCCCAGCGGTGCTTGCTGTCGCGGAAGGAGTACACGCGTTCCTTGGCCCGCGACTTCTCTTCGTCGCGGCGCGCGCCACCGAAGGCGGCGTCGAAACCGTGCTTGTCCAGCGCCTGCTTGAGGCCCTGGGTCTTCATGATGTCGGTGTGCTTGGAACTGCCGTGGGTGAACGGGTTGATGCCCTGCGCAACACCTTCAGGGTTGACGTGGGTGATCAGCTCCAGGCCCATTTCCTCGACCATCTTGTCGCGGAAGCGGTACATCTCCTGGAATTTCCACTGGGTGTCGACGTGCATCACAGGAAACGGCAGCTTGCCAGGGAAGAAGGCCTTGCGTGCCAGATGCAGCATCACGGCCGAATCCTTGCCAATGGAGTAAAGCATCACCGGGTTGTCGAACTCGGCGGCCACCTCACGAATGATGTGGATGCTTTCCGCCTCCAGCTGTTTCAAATGCGTCAGTTTGTCGACCATGGCTACTCACGGGAAAAACGATCTTGTGGACGGCCAAACGGGCCGTGTTCGAGCGGGCCACTCTATCACAGCGCCCGCTTCTATTTAGGAGGGTAGCTAGAACGAAACAATCTATGGATATGCCCGACCGTTTGGGCTCACACAGGGTTGGGGCAGTCGATGAACAGATGCTCCAGGGCAAAACGCCGGGCCAGGTAATCGCCAAGCGCCTGGACGCCGTAGCGCTCGGTCGCGTGGTGGCCGGCAGCGATGAAGCTGATGCCGTTCTCCCGGGCGCTGTGGTAGGTCTGCTCGGACGCTTCGCCGCTGATGAACAGGTCCACACCCGCCTCGATCGCCTGGTCGATATAGCCCTGGCCGCCGCCGGTGCACCAGCCCACCCGGCGGATGACGTCCTCGCCCTCGACCAGCAGCGGCTCACGCCCCATGACTTCACTGACCCGACGGGCGAAGTCTCGCGCCGACACTGGCTCGGCCAGCGAACCGACCAGCCCCACCACCCGCGGGTTGGCCGGATCCAGCGGGCCTTCGACGGTGATGTCCAGTTGCCGGGCCAACTGCACGTTGTTGCCCACCTCCGGGTGCACGTCCAGCGGCAGGTGGTAGGCTAGCAGGCTGATGTCGTGCTTGAGCAGGGTTTTCAAACGCCGCTGCTTCATCCCGGTGATGCACGGGTTCTCGCCTTTCCAGAAATAGCCGTGATGCACCAGCACCAGGTCCGCTCCCGCCTCGACCGCCGCGTCCAGCAGTGCCTGGCTGGCGGTAACGCCGCTGACGATGCGGGTCACCTGCGGGCGCCCCTCGACCTGCAGGCCGTTAGGGCAGTAATCCTGGATTTTTGCGCTACCGAGATAACGGTCGGCTTCCTCGACCAGGGTAGTCAGGGCAACAGCCATGGAAAGACTCCTCAATTCAGCAGTTCAGCGCGGCGCAAGGCCCCGTATAATGCCGGCCATTATGGGCCGTCGACGGTTTCGGGGAAACCGCCGGCAATGCCCCGGGGCACTCGGTGGCAGGCATCGCTCGCCGAGTGATTTAGCGGTTCCTGCCGGGTGCTTGCCGAAGTATCATCGCGCGCTTCAAACCACTTTCCCCATAGCGTCACCGGCTCGGGCCAACTCCCCCAGGATGCGTTAAATGTTCAAGGCTCTGCGTTACTTCGGCTGGCCGCTGTTCACCGGCGTGCTGATCGCCATGCTGGTCATCCAGCGTTTTCCCGAGTGGGTCGGCCTGCCCAGCCAGGACGTCAACCTGCAACAGGCACCGCAGACCACCAATGTGGTCCAGGGTCCGGTGTCCTACGCCGACGCGGTGACCCACGCGGCGCCGGCCGTTGCCAACCTGTACACCACCAAGGTGGTCAACAAGTCCGCCCATCCATTGTTCGAGGATCCGCAGTTCCGCCGCTTCTTCGGCGACAACCTGCCCAAGCAGCGCCGCTGGGAGTCGAGCCTGGGTTCGGCGGTGATCATGAGCCCGGAAGGCTATCTGCTGACCAACAACCACGTGACCGCCGGTGCCGACCAGATCGTGGTGGCGCTCAAGGACGGTCGTGAAACCCTGGCCCGGGTCATCGGCAGCGACCCGGAAACCGACCTGGCGGTGCTGAAGATCGACCTGAAGAACCTGCCGGCGATCACCATCGGCCGCTCCGACACCATCCGCATCGGCGATGTCGCCCTGGCCATCGGCAACCCCTTCGGCGTAGGCCAGACCGTGACCATGGGCATCATCAGCGCCACCGGCCGCAACCAGCTGGGCCTGAACAACTACGAGGACTTCATCCAGACCGACGCTGCGATCAACCCGGGCAACTCCGGCGGCGCGCTGGTGGACGCCAACGGCAACCTGACCGGGATCAATACGGCGATCTTCTCCAAGTCAGGCGGCTCCCAGGGCATCGGTTTCGCGATCCCTACCAAGCTGGCGCTGGAGGTGATGAAGTCGATCATCGAGCATGGCCAGGTGATTCGCGGCTGGCTGGGCCTTGAAGTACAGCCGCTGAGCGAGGAGCTGGCGGAGTCGTTCGGCATGAAGGGTCGCCCGGGTATCGTAGTCGCGGGGATTTTCCGCGACGGGCCGGCGCAAAGGGCTGGCCTGCAACTGGGTGACGTGATCCTGAGTATCAACGGCGAACCGGCCGGGGACGGTCGGCGCTCGATGAACCAGGTGGCACGGATCAAGCCGAGCGAGAAAGTGGCCATCGAGGTCATGCGCAATGGCAAGCAGTTGAAGCTGGTAGCCGAGGTTGGGCTGCGGCCACCACCGGCGCCGGTGGTGAAGGAAGAAGAGAACTGATCCAGGAGTCTTATTGCTCTTGAGGCCTCATCGCTGGCAAGCCAGCTCCCACACCTGTGGGAGCTGGCTTGCCAGCGATGAGGCCCTCAAGAGCACCACAAGGAACGGCTGGTAGACCTGGATCTGCCAGCCACCTCAATCAATGCAGGATCTGGCTCAGGAACAACCTGGTCCGGTCATTCTGCGGCCGGTCGAAGAAGTCATCCGGTGCCGCCTGCTCGACGATCTCCCCCTTGTCCATGAAGATCACCCGGTTCGCCACGGTCCGGGCGAAGCCCATCTCGTGGGTCACGCAGAGCATGGTCATGCCGTCTTCCGCCAGGCTGACCATGGTATCCAGCACTTCCTTGACCATCTCCGGGTCGAGTGCCGAGGTCGGCTCGTCGAACAGCATGATCTTCGGTTTCATGCACAGCGCCCGGGCGATAGCCACGCGCTGCTGCTGGCCACCGGACAACTGCCCCGGGAATTTGTGCGCCTGCTCCGGAATCCGTACCCGCTCCAGATAGTGCATGGCGATTTCCTCGGCCTTGCGCTTGGGCATCTTGCGGACCCACATCGGTGCCAGGGTGCAGTTCTGCAGGATGGTCAGGTGCGGGAACAGGTTGAAGTGCTGGAACACCATGCCGACTTCACGGCGGATCGCCTCGATCTGCTTGAGGTCGTTGGTCAGTTCCACGCCATCCACCACGATGCGGCCCTGCTGGTGCTCTTCCAGACGGTTGAGGCAACGGATGGTGGTGGACTTGCCCGAGCCGGACGGCCCGCACAGGACGATGCGCTCGCCCTGGCGCACATTCAGGTTGATGTCCTTGAGCACGTGGAACTGGCCGTACCACTTGTTCACGCCCTGCATCTGGATAATGCCTTCAGGGCCTACAGGCTGTTTGATCGCTTCGCTCATCAAAATCTCTCCTAACGCTTGTGGCCTGTATCCAGCTTGCGCTCCAGATGCATGGAGTAGCGGGACATACCGAAACAGAAAATCCAGAACACCAGGGCCGCGAACACGTAGCCCTCGGTCGCCATACCCAGCCATTTGGGGTCGGCAGCCGCCTGCTTGACGCTGTTGAGCAGGTCGAACAGGCCGATGATGATCACCAGGCTGGTGTCCTTGAACAGGGCAATGAAGGTGTTGACGATGCCGGGAATCACCAGCTTCAGGGCCTGCGGCAGGATCACCAGGCCCATGGCGCGCCAGTAGCCCAGGCCCATGGCGGCGGCGGCTTCGTACTGGCCCTTGGGAATGGCCTGCAGGCCACCGCGCACCACTTCGGCGATGTAGGCCGACTGGAACAGGATCACCCCGATCATGGCGCGCAGCAGCTTGTCGAAGCTCATGCCCTCGGGCAGGAACAGCGGCAGCATCACCGAGGACATGAACAGCACGGTGATCAACGGCACGCCGCGCCAGAACTCGATGAAGGTCACGCAGACCACCTTCACCGCCGGCATCTTCGAACGCCGGCCCAGCGCCAGCAGGATGCCCAGCGGCAAGGCGCCGACGATGCCCACGGTAGCGATCACCAGGGTCAGCATCAGGCCGCCCCACTGGCTGGTGGGTACCGTGGTCATGCCCAGGCCACCATGCAGCAGGGTGTAGGCGATGATCGGGTAGGCGACGAGGAAGCACAGGCCGTAGACCGCCTTGCGCGGGAAGCGCGAGATGAACAGCGGCGCCGCGCCGATCACTGCCAGCCACACCGTCAGGTCAACGCGCCAGCGCAGCTCGGTGGGGTAATAGCCATACATGAACTGGCCGAAGCGCTGCTGGACGAACACCCAGCAGGCGCCCTCCTTGGTGCAGTCGGCGCGGGTCGTGCCGACCCAGTTGGCGTCGAAGATCGACCATTGCAGCAAGGGCGGCACGATCAGCCAGACCAGGTAGATGGCGAACAGGGTCAGCAGGGTGTTGAGCCAGCTGGAGAACAGGTTGGCCCGCAGCCAGGCGACGACACCGACGGTCTTCACCGGTGGCGGCATGTCGGGTTTGAAAACATGGGTACTCATGCGCGTCTCCTTACCGCTCGATCAGCGCAATGCGCTTGTTGTACCAGTTCATCAGCAGGGAAATGCTGATGCTGATGGCCAGGTACACGCTCATGGTGATGGCGATCACCTCGATGGCCTGCCCGGTCTGGTTGAGCACGGTGCCAGCGAACAGCGAAACCATTTCCGGGTAACCGATACCGGCCGCCAGCGAGGAGTTCTTCGCCAGGTTCAGGTATTGGCTGGTCAGCGGCGGAATGATCACCCGCATGGCCTGGGGAATGATCACCTTGCGCAGGGTCGGCCCTTCGCGCAGGCCCAGAGAGCGTGCCGCCTCGGTCTGGCCGTGGCTCACCGAGCGGATCCCGGAACGGACGATCTCGGCAATGAACGCCGCGGTGTAGATGGTCAGCGCCAGGGTCAGCGCCAGCAGCTCGGGAATCAGCACCCAGCCACCGGCGAAGTTGAAGCCTTTCAACTCCGGCAGTTGCCAGCTCAGCGGGTTGCCGAACAGCAGCACGCTCAAGCCCGGAATCACCAGCAGCAGGCCGACGGCGGCCCAGAACTTGTGGAACGGCTCGCCGGTGGCCTCGAAGCGGCGATTGGCCCAGCGCACCATGGCGACCACGGCGACGATCGCCAGCAGCACGGCTACCGCGAACGGCCAGAAACCTTCGGCCAGCGAGGCCCCGGGCATGTTCAGCCCGCGGTTGCTGATGAAGAAGGTGTCGTTGATGTTGATGCTGCCCCGTGGCCCCGGCAGGGTCAGGAACACCGCGAAATACCAGAAGAGGATCTGCAGGAGCGGCGGGATGTTGCGGAAGGTCTCGACGTAGACGGTGGCCAGCTTGTTGATCATCCAGTTCGGCGACAGCCGCGCCACACCGATGATGAAGCCGAGCAAGGTCGCGAGGATGATACCGATGAAGGTCACCAGCAACGTGTTGAGCAGGCCGATGACGAAGACCCGTGCATAGGAATCGGATTCGGTGTAGGGAATCAGATGCTGGGCGATGCCGAAGCCGGCGCTGCGCTCGAGGAAGTCGAAGCCGGAGGTGATGCCCCGGTGTTGCAGGTTGGTCTGGGTGTTGTGGAACAGATACCAGCCCAGACCGACCACGAAGACTATCGTGAGGATCTGGAACAGCCACGCGCGAACGCGTGGATCGCTAAGGGACAAGCCCCTGGGTGGATTGTGCATGAAAGGCCCCGAAGAGAAGAAACGCTACGGCCCGCGGTGACAGCAACGTCACCGCGGGCCGACCCGATCAGCGCACCGGAGGCGCGTACTGGATGCCGCCGTTGTTCCACAGGGCGTTCAGGCCGCGGTCGATCTGCAGCGGGGTGCTCTTGCCAAGGTTCTTCTCGAACACTTCGCCGTAGTTGCCCACTTGCTTGACGATCTGTACGACCCAGTCCTTCGGCAGTTTCAGGTCCTTGCCGTACTCGCCGTCGGCGCCGAGCATACGGGCCACGTCCGGGTTCTTGGTCGACTTGGCTTCAGCCTCGACGTTCTTCGAGGTGACGCCCGCCTCTTCGGCATTGAGCATGGCGAACAGGGTCCAGCGCACGATGGAGAACCACTCTTCGTCGCCTTTGCGCACGACGGGGCCCAGCGGTTCCTTGGAGATGGTTTCAGGCAGAACGACGTAGTCGGTCGGCGAGGCCAGCTTGGAGCGTTGTGCGTAGAGCTGCGACTTGTCCGAAGTCAGTACGTCGCAACGGCCGGACTCCAGCGACTTGGCGCTTTCGTCGGACGTGTCGAAGGTGATCGGGGTGTACTTCAGGCCGTTGGCACGGAAGTAGTCGGAGACGTTCAGTTCGGTGGTGGTACCGGCCTGGATGCAGATGGTTGCACCGTCCAGCTCCTTGGCGCTGGAAACGCCGAGCTTCTTGTTCACCAGGAAGCCGATGCCGTCGTAGTAGGTGACACCGGCGAACACCAGGCCCATGCCGGCATCGCGCGAGCTGGTCCAGGTGGTATTGCGCGACAGCACGTCGACTTCACCGGACTGCAGCGCGGTGAAACGCTCCTTGGCGTTCAGCTGGCTGAACTTGACCTTGGTCGCGTCGCCGAACACTGCGGCGGCCACGGCGCGGCAGACGTCAGCGTCGATACCGACGATGGTGCCCTTGGCGTCCGGCACCGAGAAGCCCGGCAGACCGTCACTGACCCCACACTGTACAAAGCCTTTCTTCTGCACCGCATCCAGGGTTGCACCCGCCTGGGCAAAGGAACTCAGGCCCAGCGCTGCGGCAGCCGTCATGACTGCCAGGGTGGACTTCAACATCTTCATTAAAACCTCCAGTTCGCTCTTATTGTGTTGAGCCGGCTTGCACCGCACCCTTATGAGGCGCATCCGACCCGTTTCGGCTTGTTATTGGGTCAATTGGCGCAATTCGCTGTTCTGTGACAGCCTTGGTTTTCCCATGAGGAGGTGTTACCGAGGAAACACGCCACATCATGTCGAAGGGGGTGTAGCAAAGCGCGTACCACATCGCTTGGCTAAAGCGGTTCAGCCTTTGGCAACTGGCAAAGTTATAGCAATGCGACATCTTTTTTCCCCGTGGCCCTCGCGTGCCTTTTTTTCATGCACCGCATTGAGATCGCGTGCACTACTTCGGAGCAGTCATGACCAACCCATTGATTCTCGAACCCCAGAAGACCGCCGACGCCTGTGTGATCTGGTTGCACGGGCTGGGGGCCGATCGCTACGACTTCATGCCGGTTGCCGAGATGTTGCAGGAGCATCTGCTCACCACCCGTTTCGTTATGCCCCAGGCACCAAGCCGCGCGGTGACGATCAACGGCGGCTATGAAATGCCCAGCTGGTACGACATCAAGGCCATGAGCCCGGCCCGGGCCATCGACGAGGCGCAACTGGAAGAGTCCGCCGAGCAGGTCATCGGTCTGATCGAAGATCAGCGCGCCGCCGGCATCGACCCGAACCGGATCTTTCTTGCCGGCTTCTCCCAGGGCGGCGCGGTGGTCCTGCATACCGCCTATATAAGGTGGCAAGGCGCGCTCGGAGGCGTGCTGGCACTGTCCACCTATGCGCCGACCTTCAAGGACGACACCCAGCTTACCGCCAGCCAGCAGCGCATCCCGGCGCTGTGCCTGCACGGCGTAAATGACCCGGTGGTGCTCCCGGCCATGGGCAGAACCGCGTTCGAGTACCTCAAGCACTGGGGTGTCAGTGTCAACTGGCTGGAGTACCCGATGGAGCACGAGGTGGTACCGGACGAAATCCGCGACATCTTCGACTGGCTGAGCCAGCGTCTGCGCTGAAAGTCGCATTACCTGTAGTTGTCGGATCAATCCACTACGCCGAGCCCGAATCTTGCATTACACTGCCCGGCGTACATTCCTTAACCAATCGATGAGAAGATCGTGCTCAAAGCACTCAAGAAGATGTTCGGCAAAGGCGAGGTTGAGCAACTCGTCGCCGAAAGCGCTGCCCCCGTGATGCAGCCACCTGCCCCGGCTCCCGCTCCCGCACCGCCCGCCGTCGACCAGCGCAAAGCCGAAACGCCAGCCCGCGCAGAGACCACGGAGGCGGCCAAGCCTGCACGCAGCCAGCCTGCCGCCAAGCCGCGCCGCGAACGCAAGCCGAAGCCCCAGGCCTCGACCTGGAAGCTGGAAGACTTCGTGGTCGAGCCGCAGGAAGGCAAGACCCGCTTCCATGATTTCAAGCTCTCGCCGGAGCTGATGCATGCCATCCACGACCTCGGCTTCCCCTATTGCACGCCGATCCAGGCCCAGGTGCTGGGGTTCACCCTGCGCGGCCAGGATGCAATCGGCCGGGCCCAGACCGGCACCGGCAAGACCGCGGCCTTCCTGATCTCGATCATCACCCAGCTGCAGCAGACCCCGCCGCCCAAGGAGCGCTACATGGGCGAGCCGCGGGCACTGATCATTGCCCCGACCCGCGAGCTGGTGGTGCAGATCGCCAAGGATGCCGCGGCGCTGACCAAGTACACCGGCCTCAACGTGATGACCTTCGTCGGGGGCATGGACTACGACAAGCAGCTCAAGGCCCTCGAAGCCCGCCACTGCGACATCCTCGTCGCCACCCCGGGCCGCCTGCTGGACTTCAACCAGCGTGGCGAAGTGCACCTGGACATGGTCGAGGTGATGGTGCTGGACGAAGCCGACCGCATGCTCGACATGGGCTTCATTCCGCAAGTGCGCCAGATCATTCGCCAGACCCCGCCCAAGAGCGAGCGCCAGACGCTGCTGTTCTCGGCCACCTTCACCGAAGACGTGATGAACCTGGCCAAGCAATGGACCACCAATCCGGCCATCGTCGAGATCGAGCCGGAGAACGTTGCCAGCGAAACCGTGGAGCAGCATGTCTACGCCGTTGCCGGCAGCGACAAGTACAAGCTGCTGTACAACCTGGTCACCGGGAACAAGTGGGAACGGGTCATCGTCTTCGCCAACCGCAAGGACGAAGTGCGGCGGATCGAAGAGCGCCTGGTGCGCGACGGTGTCAACGCTGCGCAGTTGTCCGGCGACGTGCCGCAGCACAAGCGCATCCGCACCCTGGAGAACTTCCGCGAAGGCCGCATCACCGTGCTGGTCGCCACCGACGTCGCCGGTCGCGGTATTCACATCGATGGCATCAGCCACGTGATCAACTTCACCCTGCCGGAAGATCCGGACGACTACGTGCACCGCATCGGCCGCACCGGCCGGGCCGGGACCAGCGGGGTATCGATCAGCTTTGCCGGCGAGGACGATTCCTACCAATTGCCGGCGATCGAGGAACTGCTCGGGCGCAAGATCAGTTGCGAGATGCCGCCTACGGAGTTGCTCAAGCCGGTGCCGAAAAAGCACGGGTGATGACAAGGAACGCAGTCTTCGGACTGCGTTTTTTTATGCCTGGAGATTGTTGGTGATGCTGATGGCCTCATCGCTGGCAAGCCAGCTCCCACAGGATCGGCGGCGCGCCAGCGATAGGGCCATCAGCAACACCACAAATTTCAGACCTTGGGGATGGAAAATACTTAAACTAAAAGTCCATAATGGAAAAATTAGTTTATCAACCAACCCCGGAGCCCCACCCAATGGCCGCGCCTCTAGTCATCGATCAGCAGCAAGCCCGCCAACTGCTCGCCCGGGTGGATGTTCCCCGGGTGCTGCGCGACCTGTTCCGCGACCTGGCCGCCGGCCAGGCGGTGCAACCGCCACAGCAACTGGTGGAGTTTCCCGCCGGCCAGGGCGATTTCATCAACTACGGCGGCGTGCTCGCCGAAGAACGGGTCTATGGCGTCAAGACGTCTCCCTACATCGTCCGCGACCAGGGGCCGCTGGTGACCGCCTGGACCTTGCTGATGTCGATGGACAGCGGCCAGCCCCTGCTGCTCTGCGACGCCGGCGAACTGACCACGGCGCGTACCGCCGCCACCACCGCCGTTGCGGTGGATAACCTGGCCCCGGCCGACGCCCGGCGCCTGGCCATCATCGGCAGCGGTCCGATCGCCCTCGCCCATTTGCATTACGTCAGCGAATTGCGCGAATGGCAGGACATCCGCCTGTACTCGCCCTCCCTGCACGGCAAAAGCGCCGAGCAGCGCAACGCCCTTCTCGCCCTGGACAGCCGCCTGGACCTGCATGCTGACCTCGATAGCGCGCTGCACGACGCCGATGTGATCCTGCTTTGCACCTCTTCGGCCAAGCCGGTGATCGACCCGGCCAAGCTGAGCAAACCGGCGCTGATCACCTCGATCAGCACCAACGCCGTACGCGCCCACGAAGTACCACCGGCCAGCCTGGCAGCGATGGACGTCTACTGCGACTACCGCAGGACCACCCCGGGCAGCGCCGGCGAAATGCGCCTGGCCGCCGAACAGCATGGCTGGAACCAGGCCGCCATCGTCGGCGACCTGCCGGAACTGGTCAGCGGCCATGCCGCCCGCCCCGAATACAAGCGCCATGCGTTCTTCCGCTCCATCGGCCTCGGCCTGGAAGACATCGCCCTGGCCAATGCCCTCTACCATCTGCAGTGCAGCCACTGAGTCGCGGAGACTGTCATGCAACAGGCCGACTACATCATCATCGGCGCCGGCATTGCCGGCGCGTCCACCGGCTACTGGCTGGCGCCCCACGGCAAGGTCCTGCTGCTGGAGCGCGAAACCCTGCCGGGCTATCACTCCACCGGTCGCTCGGCGGCGCTCTACACCGCTGCCTACGGCACGCCGCAGGTACGCGCCCTGACCCTCGCCAGCCGGGCCTTCTTCGACCAGCCGCCCGCTGGCTTCGCCGACCACCCGCTACTGACCCCGCGCGGCGAGATGACCGTGGACTTCGAAGGCGATGCCGAAGAACTCCAGCGCCAGTTCGAAAGCGCCCGCGCCTGCGTGCCGGACATGCAGTTGCTCGACGCCGATGAAGCCTGCGCGCGGATTCCGGTGCTCAAGCGGGAAAAGGTCCACGGTGCCCTGTACGACCCCAGCGCCAGCGATATCGATACCGACGGCCTGCACCAGGGCTACTTGCGCGGCATCCGTCGCCAGCAGGGCGAGATCCATGGCGATTGCGAGGTGCTGGGCCTGGACAAGGATGCGCAGGGTCAGTGGCTCGTCGAAACCTCACGCGGTAAGTTCCGCGCCCCGGTGCTGATCAATGCCGCCGGAGGCTGGGCCGACAGGATCGGTGAGCTGGCCGGGGCCAGGCCGCTGGGCCTGCAACCCAAGCGCCGCGCCGCGTTCATCTTCGAAGCGCCGGCAGGCATCGACACCCACGCCTGGCCGATGCTGGTCAGCCTGGACGAGTCGTTCTACATGAAGCCCGACGCCGGCATGCTCCTGGGTTCGCCGTGCAACGCCGACCCGGTCGAGCCCCACGATGTACAGCCGGAAGAGCTGGACATCGCCCTGGGCATCTACCAGATCGAGGAAGCCACCACCCTGACGATCCGCCGCCCCTTCCGCACCTGGGCCGGGCTGCGCAGCTTCGTTGCCGACGGTGACCTGGTGGCCGGCTTCGATCCCTTGGTGAGCGGCCTGTTCTGGGTCGCCGCACAAGGTGGCTATGGCATCCAGACCTCGCCGGCCATGGGCCAGGCCAGCGCCGCCTTGGTGCGTGGAGAAGAATTGCCGGCCGAATTGCGTGGCTTCGGCCTGAGCGCCGCACAACTGTCACCCGCGCGCCTCGGCGGGTGACTCCTCCGGCCGTTTGCGGCAAACTCCCAGCGCCCTGCACCCAGGGCGCCGACCCCATCGCGGAGCCCGCCAGAATGTCCAGCCCCGATCCATTCCTGCAGAACTACCGGGCGATCGCCGATGCCATCGCCACCTTGTTCTTCCCCCACGCCGAAGTGGTCTTGCACGACCTGCGCACGCAGAAGATCGACTACATCGCCAACAACCTGTCCAAGCGCGAGATCGGCGACGACGCGGCGCTGGAAGACATGTTCGAGGAGGGCACCGATGAAACCAATATCGGCCCTTATGAAAAGCTCAACTGGGACGGCCAGAAGATCCGCTCGCTGAGCACCGTGCTGCGCGACCCGTCGGGCCAGCCGCTGGCGGTGCTGTGCATCAACCTGAACATTTCCCTGTTCGAGAACGTCAAGGCGGCGCTGGACCTGTTCCTTTCGCCGGGCAAGCTGATTCCACAGCCGGAATCACTGTTCCGCGATGATTGGCAGGAACGTATCAACACCTTCCTCAACAGTTGGCTGCGCCAGCGTCAGCTCAGCCTCAACCTGCTCACCCGCGATCACAAGCGCGAACTGGTCCTGGCCCTGCATGCCGAAGGCGCGTTCAAGGGCAAGAGTGCGGCCAACTATGTGGCCAATGTGCTGAACATGGGGCGGGCGACGGTGTACAAGCACCTGAAGGAGCTCAAGGCCTGAACAGCGTCAGGCCCTGGCTTGGGGCGACAGATCAGTCGCCGTAGATATCGGTCTTGAAGTACTTGGCCTGGATCTTCTGGTACTCGCCATTGGCGCGAATCGCATCGATGGCCTTGTTCAGTTCCGCGACCAGCTCGGTATTGCCCTTGCGCACGGCGATGCCGGCGCCTTCACCGACGAACTTGGGATCCTTCAGTTCCGGGCCGACGAACGCGAAGCCCTTGCCCTTGTCGCTCTCGAGGAAGCCCAACTGCAGCGGGATGGTGTCGGCGAAAACCCCGTCGAGCCGGCCCGAGGCCATGTCCATGAAGATTTCTTCGTTGGTGGTGTAGCGCACCACTTCCACGCCCTTGGGCACCAGCACCGCAGTGACATAACGGTCGGTGGTGGTCGCCCGCTGCACGCCGATGCGCTTGCCTTTCAGGGCTTCGTACTGGTCATCGACCTGGCTGCCCTCCTTCATCGCCAGGCGCGCCCCGGTGAAGTAGTACTTGTGGGTGAAGTCCACGGATTTCTTGCGTTCCTCGGTGATGGTGATCGAAGACAGCGCGGCGTCGATCTTCTTCACCTTCAGCGACGGGATCAGGCCATCGTATTCCTGTTCGGTCCACTTGCACTCGACCTTCATCTCGGCGCACAGGGCGTTGCCGATGTCGTAGTCGAAGCCGGCGATATTGCCGTCCGGGGTCTTGTAGGCGAACGGTGGGTAGGCCGCCTCGATGCCGATGCGCAGGGTCTTTTCCGCGGCGAACAGCGGGCTGCTGGCCAGCAGGCCGAGGGCCAGGCCGGCGATCAGGTGGGTGGTCTTCATGATGGGGCTCTCTCGCTCGTTGTTGTGTTGGGGGTGACAAGACAGAGGAAAGGAGTCGGGCCCGAGGGCCGGTGGTTATTTGTACTTGTTAATCCATACTGGACTTTATCGTATGGAAACACAACAGCCTAAATCGCCAGAACAACACAAAACCCTGTTCCCACAGGGTTTTGCATGGTTTTCAGAAGTGTTGTCTACCAACGCCCCGCCGCATCGGTATCGCTCTGCCTGCCCTCGACCCAGCGCTCCCCTTCGCTGGTCTGCTCCTTCTTCCAGAACGGTGCCCGGGTCTTGAGGTAGTCCATGATGAAATTGCAGGCGTCGAACGCCGCCTGGCGATGGGCGCTGGCGACGCCGACGAAGACGATCGGCTCGCCTGGCTGCAGAGCCCCGACCCGGTGCAGCACCTCGACCTTGAGCAACGGCCAGCGCTGCCCGGCCTCGGCCACGATCTTGCCCAGGGCCTTTTCGGTCATGCCTGGGTAGTGCTCGAGAAACATCCCGGCCACATCCAGGCCATCATTGAAATCGCGGACATAGCCGACAAACGCCACCACCGCGCCAACACCGACATTGGCCGCATGCATGGCACTGGTTTCCGCTCCCGGGTCGAAAGGCGCAGCCTGTACCCTGACGCTCATCTCAACCTCCGGTAACCGGCGGGAAGAAAGCCACTTCGTCGCCGTCTGCAAGGGTTTCGTCCGTCCTGCACAGATCCTGGTTGCGCGCGCACATCAGGTTCTGCCCGGCCAGCACCGCATAGGCCTCGCCCTTGCCGAGCAGGGCCTGGCGCACATCCTCGATACGGACGAAATCGCCTTCCAGCGTTTCGCCATCGAGCCCCAGCACCTCGCGGTAGCGGGCGAAATACACGACATTGATCTTCATTGCGCATCAGCCTGGTAATGGCCGCTCTTGCCGCCGAGTTTCTCCAGCAGACGCACGCTCTCGATGGTCATGCCGCGGTCCACCGCCTTGCACATGTCATAGAGGGTCAGCGCGGCGACGCTGGCGGCCGTCAGCGCCTCCATCTCCACCCCGGTCTGCCCGGACAGCTTGCAGCGCGCAACGATATGCACGCAGTCGCTGCCCTCGGCGCTCAGCTCGACCTTCACCCCGGTCAGCATCAGCGGATGGCACAGCGGAATAAGATCACTGGTCTTCTTCGCCGCCTGGATGCCAGCGATACGCGCCACGGCGAACACATCGCCCTTGGGATGGGCACCGTCGACGATCATGCTCAGGGTCTGCGGCAGCATGCGCACACGCGCTTCGGCCACGGCTTCGCGGAAGGTCACGGCCTTGTCGGTCACATCGACCATCGCGGCACGGCCCTGGGAATCGAGATGAGTCAGCACAGAGGGAACTCCTGATCGGGGGTAGGGATTGTAAACCCGCGAGTCAGGATCTGGCAGCGAAAAAAAGCCGGGCGGCGCTGGGCCGCCCGGTGCTGTCGTTTACAGATGCGACTCGGCGTATTCGGCCAGAATCGACCGCGGTACCCCTTGCAGAGTGATATGCACCCCGTTCGGGAAGTCCTTGAAGCGCTCGGTGAGGTAGGTCAGGCCCGAGCTGGTGGCCGAGAGGTAGGGCGTGTCGATCTGCGCCAGGTTGCCCAGGCAGATCACCTTGGAGCCTGCACCGGCACGGGTGATGATGGTTTTCATCTGGTGCGGGGTGAGGTTCTGGCATTCGTCGATGAGGATCAGGCTTTGCTGGAAGCTGCGCCCGCGGATGTAGTTCAGGGATTTGAACTGCAACGGGACCCTTTCGAGAATGTATTCGACACTGCCGTGCGTACTCTCGTCATCCATGTGCAGGGCTTCGAGGTTGTCGGTGATGGCGCCGAGCCACGGCTCCATCTTTTCCGCCTCGGTGCCGGGCAGGAAGCCGATTTCCTGGTCCAGGCCCTGCACGCTGCGGGTTGCGATGATGCGCCGGTAGCGCTTGCTGACCATGGTCTGCTCGATCGCCGCTGCCAGCGCCAGGATGGTCTTGCCGGAACCGGCGGCGCCGGTCAGGTTGACCAGGTGGATATCCGGGTCGAGCAAGGCGAACAGCGCCAGGCCCTGGTGGATGTCACGCGGCTTGAGGCCCCAGGCCTCCTGGTGCAGCAGCGGTTCCTGGTGCAGGTCCAGGAGCAGCAGCTCGCTGTCCTTGATGCCCTTGATCCAGCCAACGAAGCCCTGTTCATCGATGATGAACTCGTTCACATGAACCGCCGGCAGGTTGTCGATCAGTTGCACCCGATGCCAGGTACGGCCGCGCTCCTGACGGGTTTCGACCTTCGCAACGCGATCCCAGAAGGAGCCCGTCACCGAGTGATAGCCCTTGGATAGCAGGCTGACGTCATCGACCAGTTGGTCGGTGCTGTAGTCCTCGGCCGCGATCCCGCAGGCGCGGGCCTTGAGGCGCATGTTGATGTCTTTGGTCACCAGCACCACGTCGCGATGCTTGTGCTTGCTGCGCAGGTCCAGGACCTGGTTGATGATGATGTTGTCGTTGAGGTGTTCAGGGAGCAGGCGATTGGGTTCGGTGCGCTCGGTCATCAGGATCGACAGCGACCCCTTCGGACCGCTCTTGCCGCGCTGGATGGGGACACCCAACTCGACATCGGACGGTGTGGCATCGCCCAGGGTCTGGTCGATAAGGCGGATGGCCTGGCGGCATTCGGCGGCGACTGTATGTTTGCCGGTCTTGAGCTTGTCGAGTTCTTCCAGCACCGTCATGGGAATGGCGACGTGGTGTTCTTCGAAATTGAGCAGGGCATTGGGGTCGTGAATCAGGACGTTGGTGTCCAACACATACAGGATTGGCTGGTCGGAGGAAGAAGTGCGTCCTTGGTCATCCATACTCGGTCACCTTATGTGGGGCTACACGATGCGCTACGGCTGCATCGCAGAGTGACGCCGTTCTTCCCGTATCCGCGTCGTTACGGGCGGGAAGTACACCTGCATAAGGAAGGTCCCTGGAGACGCCACCTGGCTGCAGGATTCGGCCGTCTGACTCCTACATACCGCAAAAACCATTGCAGGAAAAAGCGTTTTTACCGGTTGGTGAAGTTTATTTTTCGCTTTGACGAATAGCCCTTGGCGAGCCGGGAAACCCCGACTACAGTCAGGAGTGGACTGCGTTGAATCCTTTCACCACTCCCCGTCCGATCACTGCCCGGCGAAGTCGCGGCAGTCCTCCCAGCCGATCCCGCTTCGTGCCGTATTGGTCAGCAGCCAGGTCACTACTTCCAGGGCCTTGGGCTGGCTGTCGTTGAGCTGGATCAGGCCGCGACGCCATAGCAGCATCAAGGTCAGGGTGCGCTGCGCCGACTGCTCGGCGGTCAGTGCGCCGAGATCCTGGGCGTCTATATCCCACAGGGCGACCCTGAGGTTCTGACTGGCGAAGAAGGCCGGGCTGTCGGCACGACGTTGCCCGTAGGGCGGGCGGAACAGCGGCACGTACTGCTCCGGCAGATCGCTCTGCGCCCGCGCCACCCCGCGAATCACCGAGTCCTCCCAGTCCTTCCACTGCGCATGGGAACGGTACTGCCAGCCCTGGGTACCGACGCATTGCCCGCGATACATGTCCCGCAGCGCCTGCAGCGACTGCCGGTCGCGGCGGTTCTGCAGGTTCTGCCCGAGAACGAAGAACAGGCCATGCAGCTTCTGCTTGCGCAGGAAGGTGGCCAGGGCTTCGGTATTGCCGGGGATCACGCTGGGGCCGCCGTCGAAGCTAAGCAGGAACAGGCGGTCATTCAGGCGGTCCCCCGTCAGTTCCTGGGGCGAGAAGAGCGCCACCTCGCTGGCGGTCTGAGGAAACAGCGCGGCCTTGCGCAGGATTTCGTTCAGGTAGGCGATATGGAACTGCCGGCTCGGTTCGGCCCAACCGGCATAGAAGGAGTCGGCCTCGACGGCGAAGGTAGCAGCCGTACGGCGCAGGTCGCCGAGGTTTTCCACCACGTAGCAGAACGACGCATCCTGCTCGCAACTTTGCTGGGCCATGTCGTAGTTGCGCCACAGGGTGCGCCATAAGCGCTCACGCACTTCGCGGATCATCGGCATATTGGCCTGGCGCAGTTGCAGCCGGGCGGTAAGGGTCGCGTCGTCGAGGACTTCGCTTTCGCTCAGTACCCGCGCGAAGGAAAGGATCTCGGCCCGCGAGGCCACGTCGAAAAGCACCGGGGTATCCAGGGTCTCCGGCCAGGCAGCACGATCGAAAACGGCAACGGGCTGCACAGCGGCCTGGGCGCCGAAGGCCAGCAGGACGGTCAGGGCGACGAGGGCTTTACGCACGATGAACACTCTTGCATTGATCCGCCGGGCACTATAGCAGCGCTTGTGCCTATCGCCGCGATAGCTGGAGAACATTAGTCGCGCCCCGTAGAATCGCCCGACGATCCAAGGAGCCGACCTTATGCTGACGGTGATTTCCCCCGCCAAGACCCTCGACTACGACACCCCGCCGGTGACCTCGCGCTTCACCCTGCCGCAATACCTGGACGACTCCCAGGAACTGATCCTGCAACTGCGCGAGCTGTCTCCGGCGCAGATCAGCGAGCTGATGCACCTTTCCGACAAGCTCGCCGGCCTCAATGCCGCGCGCTTCGGCAGCTGGACCCCGCAGTTCACCCCGGTCAACGCCAAGCAGGCGCTGCTGGCCTTCAAGGGCGACGTCTATACCGGGCTGGATGCCGAAAGCCTGGACGAGGACGACTTCAGCTACGCCCAGGACCACCTGCGCATGCTCTCCGGCCTCTATGGCCTGCTGCGCCCGCTGGACCTGATGCAGCCCTACCGCCTGGAGATGGGCACCAAGCTGGCCAACGCCCGCGGCAAGGACCTGTACGCCTTCTGGGGCACGCGGATCAGCGAATGGTTGAACCAGGCGCTGGCCGAGCAAGGCGACGACCTGCTGCTCAACCTGGCCAGCAACGAGTATTTCAGCGCGGTGAAACGCAGTGCGCTCAAGGCCCGGGTGATCAATACCGAGTTTCGCGACCAGAAGAACGGGCAATACAAGATCATCAGCTTCTACGCCAAGAAAGCCCGGGGCCTGATGAGCCGTTTCGTGATCCAGGAGCGGATCAACGACCCGGAACAGCTCAAGCAGTTCGATGTGCAGGGGTACTACTACAGTGCCGAGCAGTCGAAACCGGACAATCTGGTGTTCCTGCGGGATCATCCTGACGATTGATCTGCCGTATGGCCGATGGCCTCATCGCTGGCAAGCCAGCTCCCACGGAACCTGTGGGAGCTGGCTTGCCAGCGATGAGGCCATCATGAACAAAACAAATCCCCCTGCCCCTCAAATCCGCCAACATCCCGGCGCCAAAAAACCACCCTTCTTGCGTTATCGCAAAACGCCATAAGACCGTTCGTAGTTTTTTGACGAAAAATCCTGAAAAAATTTTCCGTAATGGCACAAAACCATCCCACCCCAAGTTCGCCCCGTATATATCGGGGTGAAACTCCCGCGTGCTATCAGATTGAAAGTATTCCACCATTAAAAAATATTAAAAAATCTTTCACCACGCCTCCCGCACCTCCGGAACTATCCCTCGGATAGCCGCTCATACCACCGGTAACGATTTTCCAGAGCAGCATGTGAGAAATGACTTACATAACAAACATTCCAGTGTGGAAGTTGTACGGACCCAGTCGAGCCTATGCCCGGAACCCGTCCGGAGCACCGCTCAGGCCCAGGAGAAGACGCACTCAAAATTCGTCCTAGTGGTTGATTTCAAAGGATTTAATCCAGTTGAAAGAACAAGCACTGCAGTATTGAAACAGCGGTACTGCAATAAAGACGGCTAGCGTTTGGGGCATGCCCCGTTTTATGGCCATTGGCTGCCTTATTTGAGTGCATGTATTTAAGCGCTCACAACTTACTTATGCCTGCGTGCGAACCCCGGAACTTTCGCTTCGGTTTCGCGCGCCCGAAAAACGGCTGGTAATCAACCCGGTCCGGTTCTTTGAATGGAATCGGCGTAGCTAACTACATGAGGTGAATGCGATGCGTATCAGCATCTTTGGTTTGGGTTATGTGGGTGCAGTCTGTGCCGGATGCCTGTCTGCCCGGGGCCATGAGGTCATCGGCGTGGATGTTTCCGCAACCAAGATCGACCTGATCAACCAGGGCAAGTCCCCGATCGTCGAACCCGGCCTGGAAACCCTGTTGCAACAGGGTATCGCCAACGGTCGCCTGCGTGGCACCACCGATTTCTCCCAGGCCATCCGCGACAGCGACCTGTCGATGATCTGCGTCGGCACCCCGAGCAAGAAGAACGGCGACCTTGGCCTGGAGTACATCGAGTCGGTGTGCCGCGAGATCGGCTTCGTCCTGCGCGAGAAAGCCAGCCGTCACACCATCGTGGTACGCAGCACCGTACTGCCGGGCACCGTGAAGAACGTGGTGATCCCGATCCTCGAAGACTGCTCGGGCAAGAAGGCCGGCATCGATTTCGGCGTGGCGGTCAACCCCGAGTTCCTGCGTGAAAGCACCGCGATCAAGGACTACGACCACCCGCCGATGACCGTCATCGGTGAGCTGGACAAGGCCAGCGGCGACGTGCTCCAAGCCCTCTACGAGGAACTCGATGCGCCGATCATCCGCAAGGACATCGAAGTCGCCGAGATGATCAAGTACACCTGCAACGTCTGGCATGCGACCAAGGTCACCTTCGCCAACGAGATCGGCAACATCGCCAAGGCCGTCGGCGTCGATGGCCGCGAGGTGATGGACGTGGTCTGCCAGGACAAGGCCCTCAACCTGTCCCAGTACTACATGCGCCCGGGCTTCGCCTTCGGCGGCTCGTGCCTGCCCAAGGACGTACGCGCCCTCACCTACCGCGCCGGCAGCCTCGACGTGAAGGCACCGCTGCTCGACTCGCTGATGCGCAGCAACGAATCCCAGGTGCAGAACGCCTTCGACATCATCGAAAGCCATGACAAGCGCAAGGTCGCCCTGCTCGGCCTGAGCTTCAAAGCCGGCACCGACGACCTGCGCGAAAGCCCGCTGGTGGAACTGGCCGAACGCCTGATCGGCAAGGGCTACCAGTTGAACATCTACGACCAGAACGTGCAGTACGCCCGGGTCCATGGCGCCAACAAGGACTACATCGAGTCGAAGATCCCCCACGTCTCCTCGCTGCTCAACGACGACTTCCAGAAGGTCATCGACGACGCCGAGATCATCGTCCTGGGCAACCGCGACGAGCAGTTCCGTGCCCTGGCCCAGCAGGCCCCGGCCGGCAAGCAGGTGATCGACCTGGTCGGCTTCATGAGCAAGACCACCTGCCCGGCCAGCCGTACCGAAGGTATCTGCTGGTAAGCAGGCTGCGCGGGGCCCTGCGGCCCCGCGCGCTTTTTCGAACGTCCCGTCACCGATACGGATGCTGAACATGCAAAGCCTCAAGCACGGCCTGCTGCAGGCCGCCGGTTGGCTGTTCTACGTGAGCCTGCTCATGCTGATCGCCCTGGCCCTGCCCAACACCCTGTTCGACCCCGACTCCAAGGACTTCCTGTTCCTGATCGGCGCCGTCGGCATCTGGCGCTATTCCATGGGCGCGACCCACTTCGTGCGCGGCATGCTGTTCCTCTACGTGGTCTACCCACGGCTGCGGCGCCAGGTGCGCAAGCTGGGCAAGGCGGCCGATCCGTCCCACGTGTACCTGATGGTCACCAGTTTCCGCATCGACGCCCTGACCACCGCCCAGGTGTACAGCTCGGTTATCCGCGAAGCGATCCAGTGCGGCTACCCGACCACCGTGGTTTGCTCGCTGGTGGAAATGTCCGACGAGCTGCTGATCAAGAGCCTGTGGGCCAAGTACAACCCGCCGGAACACGTCAGCCTGGACTTCGTGCGCATCGCCGGGACCGGCAAGCGCGACGGCCTGGCCTTCGGTTTCCGCGCCATCTCCCGCCACCTGCCGGACGAGAATGCCGTGGTTGCGGTGATCGACGGCGACACCGTGCTCGGCGAAGGCGTGGTACGCAAGACCGTGCCCTGGTTCAAGCTGTTCGGCAATGTCGGCGGCCTGACCACCAACGAATTCTGCGAAGTGCGCGGCGGCTACGTGATGAGCGAATGGCATAAGCTGCGCTTCGCCCAACGCCACATCAACATGTGCTCCATGGCCCTGTCCAAGCGCGTGCTGACCATGACCGGGCGCATGTCGATGTTCCGCGCCACGGTAGTCACCAACCCCGAATTCATCGCCGACGTCGAAAGCGACTCGCTGTACCACTGGCGCCTCGGCCGCTTCAAATTCCTCACCGGCGACGACAAGTCCAGCTGGTTCAGCCTGATGCGCCTGGGCTACGACACCTTCTACGTGCCCGACGCCGACATCAACACCGTCGAGCACCCGCCGGAAAAGAGCTTCTTCAAGGCCAGCCGCAAGCTGATGTACCGCTGGTACGGCAACAACCTGCGGCAGAACTCCCGCGCCCTGGGCCTGGGGATGCGCCGCCTCGGCCTGTTCACCAGCGTGGTGCTGTTCGACCAGCGCGTCTCGATGTGGACCAGCCTGCTCGGCCTGACCGTGGCGCTGATCGCCAGCTTCAAGTTCGGCGGCAAGTTCATCCTCGCCTACCTGCTGTGGATCGGCATCACCCGCCTGATCCTCACGATCATGCTGCTGTGCTCCGGACACAAGATCGGCCCGGCCTACCCGCTGATCCTCTATTACAACCAGATCGTCGGCGCGCTGATGAAGATCTACGTGTTCTTCCGCCTCGACCGCCAGTCCTGGACCCGCCAGCCCACCGCACTCAAACGCGACCTCGCCAGCTTCCAGCAATGGTTCAACACCTGGTCCTCCCGGACCATGACCTTCTCGGCGGCCAGCATCTTCGTTGCTGTGCTGTTCGTGGTCGTGTGAGTCGCCGCAACCCTACGGATCCAACAGGAAAACATCGCCATGAATACCGCCGTGAATGTCAATGTCGTGCATGAGTCCGAAACCCAGCGCCAGCATGCCCGGGTCAAGATCCCGGCCAGGCTGCGCTACCTGAACGCGAACCGCGAGACCGTCGAGGTCAAGGTCGAAGACCTTTCCGCAGGCGGCCTGAGCTTCCACGCCAAACAGCCGCTGCCCGTGGGCGAAGTGATGCGCGGACGCCTGCAGTTCACCGTCGACAACCTGGGCCTGTCGATGGATATCGAGTTCCAGGTGCGCTCGCACAACGCGGCCGACGGCCGGACCGGCGTGCAGTTCCAGAACCTCGAGCCACGCGACATCGCCACCTTGCGCCACCTGATCACCTCGCACCTGTCCGGCGAGCTGATCAGCATCGGCGACGTGCTCAGTACCCTGCAGCGCGACAACTTCACCAAGGCGCGCAAGCAGAAGAACGACGGCGGCGGCCTCAGCCCGCTGGGCCGCCTGCGCGCCGTGACCTTCAGCCTCGGCGTGTTCGTAGTCGGCGTCGCCGCCTTCGCCTTCATCGCCAAGTCGGTGTACGGCGTGTACTTCGTCAGCCATGCCGAAGCCGGCGTGGTCAGCGTGCCCACCACCCAGGTCACCATGCCGCGCGACGGCACCCTGCAGGCCCTGGTGGAAAACGGTGCCGAGGTCGTCAAGGGCGCGCCGCTGGCTTCGTTCAGCACCAGCATGCTCGACCTGCTCAAGGGCCACCTGGACGACGAGCAACTGGAACCGGCCAAGGTCGAGGAACTGTTCGGCAAGCAGATGAGCGGCACCCTTACCAGCCCGTGCGACTGCATCGTCGCCCGCCAACTGGTGGATGACGGCCAGTACGCGGCCAAGGGCGCGGTGATCTTCCAGCTGATCCCGCGCACCAGCACCCCGACCATCGACGCACGCTTCAGCTATCGCCAGTTCGACGACGTCAAGCCAGGCACCCGGGTCAACTTCCAGATCGCCGGCGACGGCGAAGAGCGCACCGGGCGCATCGTCAGCAGCGCCAACCTCAACAGCGACGACCTGTCCTCGGACATCCGCGTGCAGATCAAGCCGGATGCACCGCTGCCGAGCCAGATGGTCGGCCTGCCGGCGAGCGTCAACGCCAAGCGCGGCCCGTCGCTGGACTGGCTGATCGACAGCGCCATGGCGCATGGGCTCTGAAGAGGAGTTCGGTGATGAACAGTTACTACGTGTCGCACCCAATCGCGGGTAAATCGGGGCGCCGAACCGCCGCTCCCACAGGAGAGCGCGGAACCCCTGTGGGAGCGGGTTCACTCGCGATGAGGCCCTCAGCAGTACCACTGCTCTGTGCCCTGGCCCTGGCGATCAGCCTCACCGGCTGCGCCGGCCTGCCCGACCAGCGCCTGGCCAACGAGGCCCTGAAGAACGGCGACACCGCCACCGCCGAACGCAACTACCGGCAACTCGCCGACCTCGGCTACAGCGAAGCGCAGGTCGGCCTCGCCGACATCCAGGTGGCAACCGGTGACCCGGCCGAACTCAAGCAGGCCGAGGCCACCTACCGCGCTGCCGCTGAAACCTCGTCCCGCGCCCAGGCCCGTCTCGGTCGCCTGCTGGTGGCCAAGCCGGACAGCAGCGAAGCCGAACGCCACGAAGCCGAAACCCTGCTGAAACAGGCCTTCGCCAATGGCGAAAGCAACACCCTGATTCCCCTGGCGATGCTCTACCTGCAATACCCGCAGAGCTTCCCCAAGGTGAACGCCCAGCAGCAGATCGACCAGTGGCGCAGCGCCGGCTACCCGGAGGCCGGCCTGGCCCAGGTCCTGCTCTACCGCACCCAAGGCACCTACGACCAGCATCTGGACGAGGTCGAACGGATCTGCAAGGCGGCCCTGAACAGCACCGATATCTGCTACGTCGAACTGGCCACCGTGTACCAGAAACGCGCCCAGCCGGAACAGCAGGCAGCGCTGCTGGACCAGCTCAAGAACGCTTACCAGCGCGGCACCGTTCCGGCCAGCCGGGTCGACAGCGTGGCCCGCGTGCTCGCCGACCGCAGCCTCGGCCAGACCGACGAGAAAACCGCCCAGGCCCTGCTCGAAGACATCGCCCCGCAGAATCCGGCGTCGTGGGTCAGCCTGGCGCAACTGCTGTACGACTTCCCCGAACTGGGCGACAGCGACAAGCTGATGGAATACATCGACAAGGGCCGCGACGCTGAACAGCCACGCGCCGAATTGCTGCTCGGTCGCCTCTATTACGAAGGCAAGAGCATCCCCGCCGATGCCAAGCTGGCCGAGACCCATCTGCTGGCCGCTGCCGCAGCCGGCGAGGTCAGCGCCCATTACTACCTCGGCCAGCTCTATCGCCGCGGCTACCTGGGCACCGTCGAACCGCAGAAAGCGGTCGACCATCTGCTCCAGGCCGCCCGAGGCGGCCAGCTCAGCGCCGACTACGCCCTGGCCCAGCTGTACAGCGAAGGCCACGGCATTCGCCAGAACCCGGTCAATGCATGGGTCTTCGCGCAACTGGCGCAGGCCAACCCGAGCGAACAGTCCACCGCCCTGGCCGGCGAGCTGGACAGCCAACTGAATCCGCAACAGAAAGCCGCCGCCCAGCGCCTGCTGGAACAGGAGCGCGCCGCCCGCGGCGCCCTCGGTCCAGGCCCGGGTGCGCTGGCGCTGCATGCCGTGAAAGGCGATGAAGAAGAACAAGGTGAGGACTCTTCCCTATGATGCTCAACCCGTGGATGAAAGCCGGTATCGGCCTGAGTTTCGCGTTGTTCTGGGCGTGCCCGACCCTGGCCGCCGAAACCGCTGAGAAGAACTTCGGCCTGGAAGTGAAGATCACCGGCCAGTCCGAGGACGACCGCGACCTCGGCACCCGCGACGGTGGCGACGTCAACGGCCTCGGTATCGACCTGCGCCCCTGGGTGTACTTCGAGCGCGGCGACTGGAGCGCCTACGCCATGGGCCAGGCGGTGGCGGCCACCGATATCATCGAGACCGACACCAGCCGCCAGTCCGCCGACGGCAGCGAGATCCAGGATTCCAACAGCAGCAACGACGACCGCGAAGCCAAGAAGAACTACCTGGCGATGCGCGAGTTCTGGGTCGGCTACAAGGGCTTCACCGCCTACCCCGGCGAAGAGCTGCGCTTCGGCCGCCAGCGCCTGCGCAACGACGACGGCATGTGGCGCGACACCAATATCGAAGCGCTGAACTGGACCTTCGACACCACCCTGCTGCGCGCCAACCTGGGCGTGGCCGAGCGCTTCAGCGAATACCGCACCGACCTCACCGAACTGGCAGCCGAAGACAAGGACCGCCTGCACGTCTACGGCGATATCGCCGCGCAGTGGACGCCGGGCCATTGGGTCGGCCTGCGCGCCCACCATACCCACGACGACGGCAAGCTCAAGAGCCCGGGCGAGACCCTCGACGCCCTCGACAAGACCCGCACCGGCGACCTCACCTGGCTGGGCCTGGAAGCCAACAGCGACGCCTACAACTGGCGCAACCAGAACACCCTCAACTACTGGGGCAGCGTGACCTGGCTGACCGGCGATCGTGACACCCTGAGCAGCACCAGCGTGGGCGGCGAGCAGGTCGCCACCGGCAAGCAAAGCGGCGACGTCAACGCCTGGGCCACCGACCTCGGCATTCGCCTGCGCCTCGACCCCAACTGGCAGGTCGGTGCGGCCTATGCCCGTGGCAGCGGCGGCGGCGGCGACGACGGCTCCAGCAACTACGAGCAGACCGGCCTGGAATCCAACCGCTCCAACTGGACCGGCACGCGCTCGCGCGTGCACCGCTTCGGCGAGGCGTTCCGCGGCGAACTGGGCAACCTGCAGGCGGCCACCCTGTTCACCTCCTGGCAACTGCGCGACGACTACGACGCCAGCCTGATCTACCACAAGTTCTGGCGCGTCGACGGCGACCAGAACATCGGCGGCAGCGGCATCAACGCGGTGGTCGACGATGGCGGCATCAACCGTCCGCTGGTCCAGGGCGAGAAGGATGTCGGGCAGGAGATGGACCTGGTGGTCACCAAGTACTTCAAGCAGGGCCTGCTACCGGCGGCCCTGAGCAAATCCATCGACGAACCCTCGGCACTGGTGCGTTTTCGCGGCGGCGTGTTCAAGCCGGGCGACGCCTACGGCAAAGAGGCCGACTCGTACATGCACCGCGCCTTCATCGACGTGGTCTGGCGCTTCTGATGAGCGGAGAGCACTGACATGACCCTTCACCCGAACAGGCTTCACACCCTGCTGGCCGGCGCCTTGCTGCTGGCCACCAGCGTCGCCCAGGCCAGCAACGGCCAGGCGCCGGCGCCAGTGGCCAAGGAGCTGCAACAGGCCAAGACCTACACCGTCAGCACCGCGCCGGTGGAGCCGCTGCACCTCGATCCGCCGAAGCTGCCGGACCTCTCCGGCTATACCGCCGAGGCCGTGCAGAAGAAGATCGACCGGCGCAAGCCGGGCAAGGTCTCGGTGCGACGCATGCTCCAGGAAGACGTGCTCAAGGAGTTCATCGGTGGCGACAACAAGGGCGCCGAATGGGTGGCCCGCCAGCGCGGCATTCCCCAGGCGATCTTCATCGACGGCGGCCACGTGAACTTCACCGAGCTGGCGAAGAAGGTTCCCGAGCGCTTCCTCCGCCAGACCTCGCCAGGCGTGTACCTGGCCCGCCTGCCAATCGTGGTCGGCAACGGCGCAACCCTGGAAATCGACGGCAAGGTCAAGGAACTGCGCCTGTCCCAGGAGGGCGGTTCGTTCCTGGTCAACGACGGCAAGCTGTTCGTCAGCGACACCCGGGTGATCGGCTGGCGCGAGAAGGACAACGGCCCGGCGACCTTCCGCAAGCCCGACGAATTCCGTCCGTTCCTGCTGTCCTGGGGCGGCACCGAGACCTACATCGTCAACAGCACCATGGCCAGCTTCGGCTATGCGAAAAGCAAATCCTATGGCGTGAGCATCTCGCAGTACACGCCGAACATGGCCAAGCAGATGGGCCGCGCCGAACCCACCGGCTGGATCATCGGCTCGACCTTCAGCGACATGTGGTACGGCTTCTACTGCTATGAAACCAGCGACTTCGTGGTCAAGGACAACACCTACAGCGACAACATCGTCTACGGCATCGACCCCCACGACCGTTCGCACCGCCTGATCATCGCCGGCAACACGGTGTACGGCACCAAGAAGAAGCACGGGATCATCATTTCCCGGGAGGTCAACGACAGCTGGATCATCAACAACAAGAGCTATGACAACAAGCTCTCCGGCGTGGTGATCGACCGCAACAGCGTCAACAACCTGATCGCCTACAACGAGATCTACCGCAACCACACCGACGGCATCACCCTGTATGAAAGCGGCGACAACCTGATCTGGGGCAACAAGCTGATCAGCAACCGCCGCCACGGCATCCGCGTGCGCAACAGCGTGAATATCCGCCTGTACGAAAACCTCGCCATGGCCAACGGCCTGGTCGGTGTCTACGGCCACATCAAGGACCTCTCCGACACCGACCGCAACATCGCCCTCGACCCCTTCGACACCAAGGTCTCGCTGATCGTGGTCGGCGGCGAGCTGGCGGCCAACGGCAGCGGCCCGCTGTCCATCGACTCGCCGCTGAGCGTGGAGCTGTACCGCGTGTCGATGCTGGCGCCGAGCAAGGCCAGCGGTATCAGTTTGTCCGGCGTGCTGGGCGAACGGCAGAACGAGATCCTCGACCTGATGGTGCGCCAGCAGAAGGCCGTGCTGATCGATCCGGTCGAACGCCAGACCGAAATGGCAGACTGAGGAAGCCCGAACATGACTCCACACCTGATCAAACTCCTGGGCCTCAGCGCCGCCCTGCTGGCAATCGCCAACGGCGCGCGCGCCGACCAGGTCACCGCCCCAAGCTTCACCGCCGAGCCGTGCTGCCAGCTGTGCCCCGAGGCCCACGACGCGAGCCGCTACACCACGCGCTACCAGCAGAACTTCACCACCCTGGTCCAGGCCAAGGGCGACTGGCTGTTCCGTACCCGGGAAGACCTGCGTACCGAATTCGACACCACGCCCGCCGGCTACAAGCGCCTGCAACAACTGCATGACGCCTTCAAGGCGCGCGGCATCGAGCTGGTGGTGGTCTACCAGCCGACCCGCGGCCTGGTGAACCGCAACATGCTCACCCCCGAGGAAAAGGCGAAGTTCGATTACCAGAAGGCCCTGGGCAACTACCAGGCCATGCTCAAGCGCTTCCGCGCCATGGGCTACAACGTTCCCGACCTGTCGCCGCTGACCAACGAGCAACTGGCCGCCGCCGACCAGGGCAAGGACTTCTACTTCCGCGGCGACCAGCACTGGACCCCGTACGGCGCCGAGCGCGCAGCGAAGATCGTGGCCCAGACCGTGCACGCCATGCCGGCCTTCGAAGGCATCCCGCGCAAGGAGTTCGAGACGAAGAAGTCCGGGCGCATGGGCAAGACCGGCACCCTGCACAACGTCGCCGGCCAGCTGTGCGGCACCAGCTATGCGGTGCAGTACATGGACCAGTTCGCCACCGAGCCGAAGGGCTCCAGCGGCGGCAGCGACGACCTGTTCGGTGATTCCGGCAACGCGCAGATCACCCTGGTCGGTACCAGCCACAGCGGCAAGAACTACAACTTCTCGGGCTTCCTGGAACAGTACATCGGCGCCGACGTGCTCAACGTCGCCTTCCCCGGTGGCGGCCTGGAAGGCTCGATGATCCAGTACCTGGGCAGCGAGGAATTCAAGAAGAACCCGCCGAAGATCCTGATCTGGGAATTCTCCCCGCTGTACCCGCTGAACCAGGAAACCATCTGGCGGCAGATGCTCGCCCTGCTCGACAACGGCTGCGAAGGCAAGCCGGCGCAAATGAGCGCCAGCACCGCGATAAAGCCAGGCAAGAACGAGCTGATGGTCAACGGCCGCGATGGCGTGATCAAGGACCTGACCAACCGCAACCACCAGTTGGACATCCGCTTCGAAGACACCTCGGTCAAGGTCATGCAGGCCACCCTCTGGTACCTCAACGGCCGCCACGAGGACATCAAGATCGAGAAGCCGACCACCTCCGACACCGATGGCCGCTTCGCCTTCCAGTTGCGTGAAGACGAGGACTGGGCCGGGCAGACCCTGCTCGCCGTCGAGCTGCAAGGGCCGGAGAGCGGTACCCAGAAAGTCCAGGCCACCCTGTGCAAACGCGGCCCTGTCGGCGATGCCCCGCGCAACGCCCAGGCCGGACTGTGAGGACCCCATGAACAGACTCAGCATGATCGCCAGCGCGGTATTGCTCGCGGCCTCCAGCCAGGCATTCGCCGGGCTGGTACCGCCCCAGGGCTACTACGCCGGCATCGAGAAACAGAAGACCGGCGACGGCAACTTCCAGTGCGAAGCGGTGCCCACGCCCTACACCGGCAGCCTGCAATTCCGCAGCAAGTACGAGGGCTCGGACTCGGCGCGCTCGACCCTGAACGCGGTGTCGGAGAAAGCCTTCCGCGACTCGACCAAGGACATCACCACCCTGGAGCGCGGCGTGGCCAAGCTGGTCACCCAGTACATGCGCGACGGCCGCCCGGCGCAGCTCGACTGCGCCCTGACCTGGCTGGACACCTGGGCCCGCGCCGACGCCTTGCTGTCGAAGGACTTCAACCACACCGGCAAGTCCATGCGCAAATGGGCGCTGGGCAGCCTCAGCGGCTCGTGGCTGCGCCTGAAGTTTTCCAACGCCAAGCCGCTGGCGGCGCACCAGGCCCAGGCCGAAGAGATCGAGAAATGGTTCGGCCGCGTCGCCGACCAGGTGGTCAGCGACTGGAGCGACCTGCCGTTGGCGAAGATCAACAACCACAGCTACTGGGCGGCCTGGTCGGTGATGGCCACCGCCGTGGCCACCGACCGCCGCGACCTGTTCGACTGGTCGGTGAAGGAGTACCGCGTCGCCGCCAACCAGGTGGATGACCAGGGCTTCCTGCCCAACGAGCTCAAGCGCAGGCAGCGTGCCCTGGCCTACCACAACTATGCCCTGCCGCCACTGGCGATGATCGCCAGCTTCGCCCAGGTCAACGGCGTGGACCTGAAGGATGAAAACCACCAGGCGCTGAAACGGCTGGGCGAGCGGGTGCTGGGTGGGTCGAAGGATCCTTCGGCGTTCAGGAGCAAGAACGGTGAGAAACAGGATATGGACGACCTCAAGGTCGACAGCAAGTACGCCTGGCTCGAACCCTGGTGCAGCCTCTATCAGTGCAATGCCGATGTGCAGCAGCGCCGGCATGGCATGCAACCGTTCAACAGCTTCCGCCTCGGCGGGGATGTAACCCGGGTCTACGACCCGGCGGCAGAGCGCAAATAGCAGCCGTTATGCGTCCCCTGTGGGAGCGGGTTCATCCGCGATGACGTCGGTGAGCCCACCACTGCAATCGCGGGTGAACCCGCTCCCACAGGGGATCGGCGGTGACATTGAAACATCGGTTTCCCCCGGTTTCTGACTGGGGGGTTTGGGGGGCGCTGTTGCCCCGTAGCTGACCACCAAGGAGAACCGGGATGGTCTTCTCGTCCAATGTGTTCCTGTTCCTGTTCCTGCCGATCTTCCTCGGCCTGTACTACCTGAGCGGGCAACGCTATCGCAACCTGCTACTGCTGCTGGCCAGCTACCTGTTCTACGCCTGGTGGCGGGTGGACTTCCTGGCCCTGTTCGCCGGGGTCACCCTGTGGAACTACTGGATCGGCCTGAAAGTCGGCGCCGCCGGCGTACGGACCAAACCGGCCCAGCGCTGGTTGCTGCTCGGCGTGGCCGTGGACCTGTGCATCCTCGGCTATTTCAAGTACGCCAACTTCGGTGTCGAGAGCATCAACGCGATCATGGCCTCGTTCGGCCTCGAGCCGTTCATCCTGACCCACGTACTGCTGCCGATCGGTATCTCGTTCTACATCTTCGAGTCCATCAGCTACATCATCGACGTATACCGCGGCGACACCCCGGCAACCCGCAACCTGATCGACTTCGCCGCCTTCGTCGCGATCTTCCCGCACCTGATCGCCGGCCCCGTGCTGCGCTTCAAGGACCTCGCCGACCAGTTCAACCACCGCACCCACACCGTCGACAAGTTCGCCGAGGGCTGCACCCGCTTCATGCAGGGCTTCATCAAGAAGGTATTCATCGCCGACACCCTGGCGGTGGTCGCCGACCATTGCTTCGCCCTGGAAAACCCCAGCACCGGCGACGCCTGGCTCGGCGCCCTGGCCTATACCGCGCAGCTGTACTTCGACTTCTCCGGCTACAGCGACATGGCCATCGGCCTGGGCCTGATGATGGGCTTCCGCTTCATGGAGAACTTCAAGCAGCCGTACATCAGCCAGTCGATCACCGAGTTCTGGCGGCGCTGGCACATCAGCCTGTCCACCTGGCTGCGCGACTACCTGTACATCACCCTGGGCGGCAACCGCGGCGGCACCTTCGCCACCTACCGCAACCTGTTCCTGACCATGCTCCTGGGCGGCCTGTGGCACGGTGCCAACTTCACCTACATCATCTGGGGCGCCTGGCACGGCATGTGGCTGGCGATCGAGCGGGCCCTGGGCATCGACACCAACCCGCAGCGCTTCAACCCGGTCAAATGGGCCTTCACCTTCCTGCTGGTAGTAATCGGCTGGGTGATCTTCCGCGCCGAGAACCTGCACGTCGCCGGCCGCATGTACGCCGCGATGTTCAGCCTGGGCGACTGGAACCTGTCGGAGCTTAACCGCGCCAGCCTCACCGGCCTGCAGGTGGCGACCCTGGTCCTGGCCTACCTCACCCTGGCCTGGTTCGGCCTGCGCGACTTCTACCGCAATGCCAGGCCGACCGCGAAAGCCAGCCCGGTGGTGGTGCACCACGACGGCAGCGTCGGCCTCGACTGGAGCCTGTACGCCACCCGCGTGCTGGTTCTGCTGCTGTTCGTCGCGTCGATCCTCAAGCTCTCGGCGCAGAGCTACTCGCCCTTCCTCTACTTCCAGTTCTGAGCGAGCCGACCATGACCCGATCACTTCGCATCCTTTACTCGCTGCTGTTCCTCGCCCTGCTCACCGCCCTGGGGCTGTGGTCCCTCGGCGGGCTCGCCGGCTTCCAGCGCACGGCGCAGATGAGCCTGCTCGACGGCAAGCTGGCCAAGGCCGCCGAAACCCACTACGACGAGCAGTTCCCGCTCAAGCGCATCGGCACCAACCTGTGGGCGGCGCTGGACTTCAAGCTGTTCAACGAAGGCCGCCCCGGCGTGGTGCTGGGCCGCGACCAGTGGCTGTTCAGCGACGAGGAGTTCAAGCCGGCAGCCGACGGTGAACTGAGCCGCAACGAGAACCTGGCCCTGCTGCGTGGCGTGCGCGACACCCTGCATCAGCACGGCGTGGAACTGGTACTGGCGATCATCCCGGCCAAGGCCCGGGTCTATCCCGAGTACCTCGGCGAAAAGACCCCGGCCAGCGTCCACCATGACCTGTACAACGCGTTCCACGCCCAGGCGCGCCAGGCCAACATCTTCGCCCCCGACCTGTTCGGTCCGCTGGAAGCGGCCAAGGCCCGCGGCCAGGTGTTCCTGCGCACCGACAGCCACTGGACGCCCATGGGCGCGGAAGTCGCCGCCCAGCAACTGGCCGAGGCCGTGGCCCGGCAGACCCTGCTCAACGGCCAGCCGCAGACTTTCATCACCGAGAACCAGGAACAGACGCCGTACAAGGGCGACCTGACCAACTTCCTGCCGCTGGACCCGCTGTTCACCGAGCTGCTGCCCAAGCCGGACCAGTTGCAAAAGCGCAGCACCCGTGCCGCCGACGACGGCGGTGACGATGCGCTGTTCGCCGACAAGCAGATCCCCGTGGCACTGGTCGGTACCAGCTACAGCGCCAACCCCAACTGGAACTTCGTCGGCGCCCTGCAGCAGGCCCTGCGCAGCGACGTGGCGAACTACGCCGAGGACGGCCACGGGCCGATCCTGCCGATGCTCAAGTACCTGCAAAGCGATGAATTCAAGAACAGCCCGCCGCAACTCGTGGTCTGGGAGTTCCCCGAGCGTTATCTGCCAATCAAGAACGACCTCAGCGGCTTCGACCCGCAATGGATCGCGCAACTGAAGAAAACCCGCAACGCCAATCAAGAGCTGGCCCTGACGTCCAACCGGACCGAACACTAAGAGGAAATGCACATGACCTTGCACACGTCCAAGCACCGTATCGCCAAAGCCTGCGCCCTCGCTGCCGGCCTCACCCTCGCCTCGCTGCAAGCCTGGGCCGGCGGCGACGCCGCACTCTACGGCCCGAGCGCGCCGAAGGGCTCGACCTTCGTGCGTTTGTACAACGCCTCCAGCCAGCCGGTCGCCGCCAGCGTCGGCAACACCCCGATCAACCAGGTGGGGGCCCAGGCCAGCAGCGACTTCAGCTTCATGCCGCAAGGCGACTACAGCGCCAAGGTGGGTAACGCCACCCTGCCGGTGAAGCTGGCGGCCGACCACTACTACACCCTGGTCAACCACGCCAACGGCAAGCCGCAGCTGGTTGAAGAACCGCCATTCCGCAACAAGCAGAAATCCCTGGTGCGGGTGCAGAACCTCAGTGACCAGGCCCTGACCCTGAAGACCGCCGACGGCAAGACCGAAGTGGTCAAGCCGGTGGCCGCCGCCAGCCGTGGCGAGCGCGAGATCAACCCGGTCAAGGTCAACCTGGCCCTGTACGAAGGCGACAAGAAAGTCAGCGACCTGAAACCGGTCGCCCTCGAGCGCGGTGAAGCCGCCGTGCTCTACGTCACCGGCTCGGGCAGCAACCTGTCCCCGGTCTGGGTCAAGCGCCCGGTAGCGACCCGCTAATCCACTGCCCAACTTTTAGATTCGGAGAGCAAAACCATGATTCCAGTCATCCTGTCCGGCGGTAACGGTTCGCGCCTGTGGCCCCTGTCGCGCAAGCAGTTCCCCAAGCAGTTCCTCGCCCTGACCGGTGAGCACACGCTGTTCCAGCAAACCCTCTCGCGCCTGGTCTTCGAAGGCATGGACGCACCCATCGTGGTGTGCAACAAGGACCACCGTTTCATCGTCAACGAACAACTGCAAAGCCTGAACCTGCAGACCCAGGCCATCCTCATGGAGCCCTTCGGCCGCAACACCGCGCCAGCGGTGGCCCTGAGCGCCATGAAGCTGGTCAATGAAGGCCGTGACGAACTGATGCTGGTGCTGCCGGCCGACCATGTGATCGATGACCAGAAAGCCCTGCAACGCGCCCTGGCCCTGGCCACCGTGGCCGCGGAGCGTGGCGAGATGGTGCTGTTCGGCATCCCTGCGACCAAGCCGGAAACCGGCTACGGCTACATCCGTTCCAGCCAGGACGCGCTGCTGCCCGAGGGCATCAGCCGGGTCGCCCAGTTCGTCGAGAAACCCGATGAAAAGCGCGCCCGCGAATTCGTCCAGAGCGGCGGCTACTTCTGGAACAGCGGCATGTTCCTGTTCCGCGCCAGCCGCTTCCTCGAAGAGCTGAAAAAGCACGATCCGGACATCTACGACACCTGCCTGCTGACCCTCGAGCGCAGCCAGGAAGACGGCGACAGCCTGAGCATCGACGAAGCCACCTTCGCCTGCTGCCCGGACAACTCCATCGACTACGCGGTGATGGAAAAGACCCAGCGCGCCTGCGTGGTGCCGCTGACCGCCGGCTGGAGCGATGTCGGCTGCTGGTCGTCGCTGTGGGACGTGCACCCCAAGGACGACAACGGCAACGTCACCAAGGGCGATGTGGTGGTGCAGGACAGCCACAACTGCATGATCCACGGCAACGGCAAGCTGGTCTCGGTGATCGGCCTGGAGAACATCGTGGTCGTCGAAACCAAGGACGCCATGATGATCGCCCACAAGGACAAGGTTCAGGGGGTCAAGCAACTGGTCAACACCCTGGATGCCCAGGGCCGCAGCGAAACCCAGACCCACTGCGAGGTCTACCGGCCGTGGGGTTCCTACGACTCGGTGGACATGGGCGGGCGTTTCCAGGTCAAGCACATCACGGTCAAGCCCGGCGCCAGCCTCTCGCTGCAGATGCACCACCACCGTGCCGAGCACTGGATCGTGGTGTCCGGCACCGCCGAAGTGACCTGTGACGAAAACGTCTTCCTGCTCACCGAAAACCAGTCCACCTACATCCCCATCGCCTCCGTCCACCGCCTGCGCAATCCGGGCAAGATCCCGCTGGAGATCATCGAGGTGCAATCCGGCAGCTACCTGGGCGAGGACGATATCGAACGCTTCGAGGATATCTACGGGCGTTCGACGCCGGTGGAGCGTGGGGTTTCGATCAAGACCATCGCGCAGTAGCCTGCACGCCAACCGATCCCGTCAGCCAATACCGGCTGACGGGATTTTCAACCCGTGCGGAAACGATCGAACGTCATTGCGAAAGCAGTGATGGAGTCCGCATTACGAAGAATGACGGCCTGGCGCATGCGCGGATAATTCCTGAAATACCGTGCTCGCTCATCCGCCGACGCGGCCGGCGGACGCCGATACTGCTTCGTCAACCTATCCATCAGGCCGATATACAACGGCCTGTTGAAGGGGCTCATCTTTTGCTCGTCCGGCCCTTCCTGCACCGTACTGATCGCCCTACTGTGCAACATGGCTTCGAGCCCTGGACCAACTTCAGCATCGACCAGTGTCGGAAGCACGTACCAGTGATCCAGCACATCATCCTGATCCCAACCCCGCCCCGTTTGCGTGCCCGCTGCGTGCAGTGCTTCATGCAGCAGCGTGGCCGCCAGATTGAGCTTGCTGCCCTGTATTACGGAAGCGGAAAGGGCAATTCGCGCCCCCCACTGGCCAAACTTCAGCGTTAAAGCCTGCAGTTGCTCGTTTGCGTACTCTGCGACAAGCAGGCGCCCTCCGCTGTCGCTTATTGCACCTTGAAGAAAGTCTTCGGCGCTCTGCAACCTGGCGCCAAGATCTTTTTTCACGGTATCCAGCGACTCCGGCAGTTTGAGCAGGTCGGGACCAAACGAGGCGGCAATTGCAGCTTCCAGATATTGTTGATCAAGTTCTCCTTGCAATGCCTTTCTAGCAGCAGTCGTCCACTGCTGAACCCACTGCACGGCCTCGCGAACCTTGTTTTGCCACTCAGGCTCGAACTTGTCGAAGCCATCGGCGACAAGGCGATTGCCATCAGTGCTTAGGATGGTTTCGGCATGGTCGATGGAGTCATGCCCCAGCAAACCATCGAAGTCACGGCGATTGATCGGCGCATTTCCCACCATGCGGAACAAATTCAGGCCATCCATCTCTCCCGCAGGATCCGGATTCAACCAACGCTGCCAATCGGCCCGGTAATAGCGAGCACCGTAGTAGTACAGCCCACTCGCATCCCGCTCCTTGCCCGAATACCGTACCGTCTTGTAGCCCGCCTCCACCTCGTTGCGCCCCGCCCACCAGGCGGTGCTGCCGAAGGGATGAAAGACTTCACGACCGAGCAGCGCGGCCTCGCCATCCAGTTCCAGGCAGACGGAGCCGAGATGATCGCCAAGCGCATGACGCACCTGATCCTGCGCCACGCCGGCAGGCCGCCCTTGCAGCCAGTGGAGAATGCGCACACCGCAGGTCCCGGCCTGGACCGTGATGACCTCAAGACGCTCGCTACCGTTGTCATGCCGCTCCAACCCCGGGAGATACCGCACCTCGCGGCTGTGGGTGCGCTTCGCGGCTTGCGCGCTGCCGAGCTTGCGTACGCGCCGGCCGGCACCGTCGTAAAGATACCGCTCCCAATCGTCGGAGCCGCCTGCGCGGATCACCGGCCGGACTTCGCGCAGTTCGTTACGCGTGTTCCAGAGCAACGCCTGCCCCGGTTGCAGGCTCAACAGATTGCCGTTGGCATCGAAGCCTTTCTCGAAGTCTTCATTGGCCGGCAGGCAGCGATTGGAGTGTCTTGCCGCAACCAGCGTGCGACCGTGGGCCTGGGCGCCGGCATGCACCAGGTGCAGGAGGTTGCCCCCGGCGTCGTATTCATAGCTTTGCCGGTAATTGCTCACCGCTCCGGGGTCTAGCAGCGAACCTGGTCCCTTGCTGGCCGCGCCGGCTTCCCAGCCTTTCGCCTCGATCAGTTGGTAAAGGCTGTCGTAGCCGTACTCGCAACGAGGTTCGACCTGCTGATTGGCGAAATGGCGCACCGGCATGGCCCGGTCTTCGATGGACAGCACATTGCCTGCCGGATCGTATTCGTAGTGCAGCTCCTGCAGCAGATCGCCGTTTCTGCGCCGGGCTGCAAGCTGCGACAGGCGGCCATCTTCCTCGCGATAAAGACGTTGCAGGCGCACGCCATTGCCCAGGATTTCCTCTTCCAGCTGGCCGAAGGCGTTGTAGCGGGCAGCCGCCAGCAGCACGTGCTGGCGGCCATCCTTGAGCTGCACCCGCACTTCGCGCAGCTCACCGCACAGGGTCAGGCCGAGCGACTGGCGATTGTCGCTGGCATCCGTCTGTTCCAGCACCTCGCCGAGCGGGCCGTGACAGTAGAGAACCGCTGCGGTATCAGGCTCCAGCAGCAGCTCCCGCTCCGCAATCGGCAGCGGCCAGTCCGGCGATTGCACATCACGGCTGAAACGGCGGACCTCGCTGCGGACCTCACCATTCAGGGCGTAACCCCGCAATTCCCGGGTTCCCGCCGTGTCGTCGTGGCGCAGCAGGCGCCCGCAGGCATTTTGCGCAGCGTGCTCAGGGGCGGCATCGGCATAGCCAAGGCGCTCGCGACAGGCTCGCGGTTGACCGCTGGCCTGCTCATGCAGCGCAGTGGGCCGCAGCATCGCGTCGTAGTCGAACTCACGGCAAATGCCCTTGCCATCCTCGGCCCGCACCACCTGTCCCGCTTCGCCGAATAGGCTGCAAACACTTCCCGAGTCCACGCTCTCACGCCATACCACCCGGCCAGACAAGGAATGCACCTGGCCCAGGTTGGCTGGCGTCGCGGCGTCCTGTTCCTGCAGCGCCCACAGGCGTGGGTCGCTGGACGCCCGCAGGCGTCCAGCGGCATCGTACTGGCTGCCTTGAATGCGCGGCTGCAACGGATCGGCGGGCGCACGACGACAGTAATTCACCTCGCGCAGCCCCAGGCCGCGGGCATCGCGAACGGCCAGGACAGGCGTCAATGCATGGACAGCGAGGGACATGCCGGGAATCCTTGCGCTGGTCTTCGATCGCTGCAACATAACCGCAAACCCGCACCGCCACAGCTGGCAGAAATGACAGGTCGAGCCCTTGTCGCTAGGATCGGGGAATCGTCTTTCCCGAGGCTTCGACCATGCTCATCGGCATCCTCCTTGTTCTGACCTGGCTGGTCCTGTTGCTGCGTTACCCGGCCAAGGCACTGCCGGTGTCGCTGGCAGCGCTGCTCGGGCTGGTGATGGTAGGCGGCTGGGTGGCGTGGCTGGACACCCGCGAGGCTCGCCAGTTGGCGCGCCTGGAACTGCGCCTGGACTACCTGCCGCAGGAATGCCCCGCCGGACGCCCGCTGCGGGTCCGCATGAACAATGGCAATGATGTGCCACTCACCGAGTTGCGCTGGCGCGTCGCCGCCTATGCGCCCGGCGACAGCGTCAATCTTGCCGAAAACACCTACGCCGCGCCGCGTTACCGCGGCCCCGGCGAACTTCAGGCCGGCGCCGACTGGAGCGACTGCCTGCCATTGCCGCCGCTGCGCTCCGGCTATCGCCCGCAAACCCTCGAATTCCGCGCCGAACACCTGCAAGGCAGCTTTGCCAACTAGCATTTTTGTCAGTTTCGCGATGCGCGCGTCGGGTCTTCAATTAGCTGGTGAAGGCTCACCATGAAGGAGAAAGCCCATGGACGTCCGCCCTTTGAATGGAGTCGATGCCTTGGCGCGCTTGCTGGAAACCGATGAACGCGACGCCCCCGGCATGATCCTGGTCGGCTCGGCCAGCGACCGCCTCAGTTGCGACCTCCTGGAAGAGGTTCGCCGCGATACGCCGATCTATCCGCAATTCGTCTTCTATCAGTTCGATCTCGACGACTACGGCTCCCCGGAGCAGGACCGGACGCTAAGTCTCCTGCTTGACGACATTGGTATCGAAAGGCTGCCGGCACAGATTCTCCTGCCAAGCCGGGGTTGCCGGCCCAGCGTGATCAACGCGGTGAGCATGATGGCGATCAAGAGGGCCCTGCGCTTTCTGTATTGAGGTGCATGACGCGGATGAACCGGTATGATCGGGCTCTTCTCCCTAGACACGAAGGACCGCCCACCATGCCTGTCGCCCTGATCACCGGTTGCTCCAGCGGCATCGGCCGCGCCCTCGCCGACACGTTCCGCGATGCCGGCTATACGGTCTGGGCCACCGCGCGCAAGGCCGGGGATGTGGAAAAACTCGCCGCCGCCGGTTTCCGCGCCTGTCCGCTGGATGTCAATGATGCCCGCGCGCTGCAACATCTGGCCGAAGCCATCGACACCGAGCATGGCGGCCTTGACCTGCTGATCAACAACGCCGGCTATGGCGCCATGGGCCCGTTGCTGGATGGCGGGGTCGAAGCGATGCAGCGGCAGTTCGAGACCAATGTCTTCGCCGTGGTCGGGGTGACCCGCGCGCTGTTCCCGGCGCTGCGTCGCGCGCGCGGGTTGGTGGTGAATATCGGCAGCGTCTCCGGGGTACTGGTAACGCCCTTCGCCGGCGCCTACTGCGCATCGAAGGCCGCGGTACATGCCCTGAGCGATGCCCTGCGCCTGGAACTGGCGCCATTCGGCGTCCGGGTGATGGAAGTGCAACCGGGGGCGATCCAGTCGAGTTTCGCCAGCAATGCCGGGCATGAGGCAGAGCAGGTGCTGACACCGGAATCGGCCTGGTGGCCATTGCGCGAGAATATTCGGGCACGGGCGCGTGCCTCGCAGGACCGGCCGACACCGGCAAGCGAGTTCGCTGCCGGTGTACTGGCGGCGGTGCGCAAGACGCCGGTGCCGGGGCTGGTCAGGCTGGGCAATGGCAGCCGGGCGTTGCCGCTGCTGGCGAACCTGTTGCCTTCGCGGTTGTTGCAGGGGGTACTGAAGAAGAAGTTTGGGTTGAATCGGGCTTTGTGAGGCGCTCATCAACAACACCCCGGAAAGGGCCGCAGATCACTCTGCGGCCTTTCTTCACACCGCGATGGTTACCGACGATGGCGATTGGGCGATGGCCAGCAATGCCTTGGAGATCCGCATGTTCAGCAAGGCGTCGCTGAGCATTTCACGGTGGTGTGCTTCGGGAGGGTCGGGAAGATAGGCAGCGCGAAGTATCGCTCTGTTGAGATGTTCCGCAGCCCGGGTGATGGCTTCCTCATGGGAGAGACCTGGACCGACACAGAGCGTTGGGGGTGGATCGGGAACGATTTTCTTCATGGTTTAGCTCCTGGAAACAAACGGAGCTGCCACTACCTGCTGTCAAACGGATGGTGGCAGCTGTACGTGGGTTGACAGACCGGTCCAGGTGCCCGGCGCGCCCGAAGACGCCCACACGCACAGCTGCCATAAGCACTGGCGTCTGGAAAACGGTCTGTCAAAACCGGTCGTCATTACCGCAACGACCCGCGAAGACTAGGTACGGTTTCCAGATGACGCAACCACCAGTCAGGGTCCGGGAGTATGCTTGGGAAATTACCTGCAAGAAAGTCGGAAGTCGGTGCAGTTCCCAGCTGATATGCAACAGTTTATGGATGTGTTGTTCATCCTGGCCTCATCGCTGGCAAGCCAGCTCCCACAGGTTTGCATGTGGGCCTCCTGGTGTTAGATCAATCGAAAGAACGACGGAGATTGGGTGGGAGCGGGTTCACCCGCGATTGCGGAGGTGAATCCACGATAGCAATCGCGGGTGAACCCGCTCCCACAGGGTTTAGTGGTACTGGGCCATTTGTGGTGTTTCAGCCAGATCGAACGCCTGCCAGCCGCCACCCAGCGCCTTGTACAACCCCACCAGCGCCTGCGACACCGCCGCCGAGCTGTCGATCCATTGCTCCTCGCTGGCGAGCAATGCCCCTTGCACGGTCAGCACATTGAGGAAATCCACCGCGCCTTCGACGTACTGCCGCTGTGCCGTGTCCAGCGCGATGCGGTTCTGCCTGACCGCCTCGGCGAGATGGTCGCGACGCAACTGACTGGCGTTGTAAAGGCGTAGCACATCGTCGATTTCATGCCAGGCGCCGAGCACCACCTTGCGGTAGTTCAGCGCCGCTTCCTGCTGCTGTGCCTCGCGCAGTTCGAGCACACCGCTCAGGCGCCCGCCTTCGAAGAGCGGCAGGGAAATCTGCGGACCGATGGCGAAGCGCCGTGAGTCCCAGGCGCCGAAATCACTCAGTTGCATGGCCTGGAAACCGAAATTCCCGGACAAGCGAATACTTGGGTAGAAGTCCGCCTTGGCCACGCCGATGCTGGCCGTGGCGGCATGCAGGCGGGCCTCGGCCTGGCGGATATCCGGCCGGCGCTCGGCCAGTTGCGACGGCACGCCGATCGCGAAGCGCTGCTGCGGCGCGGGCAATTCGGCGTTTTCCAGCAGCTCGCCTTGCAGGGTGCGCGGGGGTTCGGCGGCGAGCAGGCCGATGGCGTTGATCAGGTCGGCCTGGCGCGCTTCAAGCGTCGGCAGGCGCGCCTCGATGGAGGCCACCTGGGCACTGGCCTGGGCCACATCGAGACGGGTAGCGACCCCTTGGACCTGACGGTCATTGGACAGCTTGAGGCTGTGTTGCGCGACCTTCAGGTTGTCGCGCGTCACCGCCAGGGTGTGCTGCACCGCGCGCAGCTGGATGTAGTCGCCCGCAGTCTCCGCCAGCAACGCCAGCAACACGCCGCGACGGTCGTTCTCGGCCACCTCCACGCCAGCATCGGCCGCCTCGACCTGACGCCGTACCCGGCCCCACAGGTCCAGCTCCCAGCCGGCGACCAGATCGCCCTGCCAAAGGTTGTAGGCGGCCTTGCCTGAATTCCCGGACGGATCGTTCAGCCCTTCGGCACTATTGCGCGCCCGGCTGTAGCCGCCGCTGAAGCCCAGCGATGGCGTTTCATCGGCGGCGATGCTGCTGCGCAAGGCACGGCTTTGCAGCAGGCGCGCGCTGGCCATGCGCAGGTCGAGGTTGTTGGCCACGACCTTCTCGATCAGCGCACTGAGACGGGCATCGTGAAAATTCTCCCACCAGCGCAGGTCCAGCGGCTCGGCCGTCGGCCGGCTGGCCGCCGCCTCGCCTTGCAAGGGCGTCCACTGCTGTGGCGCCTGGCTATCCGGGCGCTGGAAGTCCGGGCCCAGGGTGCAGCCGGCGAGCAGCATGCCGAGCACGATCGGGGTCAAGCGAAACAGCTGGCTCATCGTGCGCTGACCTCCTTGCCATCCAGGGTATCGCCCCGGGTGTCGATCACCGCCTCGACCGACATGCCGACCCGCAGGCGCTCTAGCAGCGGCTGGTCGGCATCGAAGACGATCTTCACCGGAATGCGCTGGACCACCTTGGTGAAATTGCCCGTGGCGTTATCAGGCTTGACCGCGGCGAAGGTCACCCCGGTGGCCGGTGCGATGCTTTGCACATGGCCGCGCAGGGTTTCGCCGGCAAAGGTATCGACACTGATGCTCACCGGCTGGCCGGGCTGGACATGGGTCAGTTGGGTTTCCTGGAAGTTGCCGACGACATAGGCGCGGTCCAGCGGCACCACCGAGAGCAGGCGCGCTCCTGGGTTGACGTAGGCACCGACGCGCAGCGCCCGCTCGCCGACCATGCCGTCCACCGGGGCGACGATGCGGGTGTAGGACAGGTCCAGGTTGGCCTTTTCCACACCCGCTTCGGCCCGCTTGAGCTGGCCGTCGGCGCTGGCTACCTGGGCTTCGAGGATGTCCACCTGCTTGCGGGTCGCCAGCAAGGCGGCCTGGGCGTTGGCCAGCCGTGCACGGGCCTGGTCCACGCGGCTGCGCGCCTGCTGGGCATTCTGCACGGTACCGGCGCCCTGCTCGGCCAGGCGGCTGTAGCGGGTGGTTTCATGATCGGCAAAGGCCGCTTCCGCCTGCGCCGCCTTGACCGCCGCTTCGGCCTGGGCGATCAGCGAAGCCTGGCGCACGAGCGTGGCACGAGCATCGGCGCTCTGCGCCTGGGCCACCAGCAACTGCGCCTGGGCTGCATCGAGGGCAGCCTGGTAATCGCGGTCGTCGAGGGTCGCCAGCAGTTGCCCGGCCTGGACCTGCTGGTTGTCTTCGACCAGCACCTGCTTGATGAAACCGGCCACCTTGGGCGCGACCACGGTGTAGTCGGCACTGACATAGGCATCGTTGGTGCTCTGCCGCTGGTCGCTGCCCAGCAGGTGCGGGCCGCCGAGAGCAGCGAGGACGGCGATGGCGAGCACCGAGCCGATAAGGATGTTCTTGCGGGTAGGGGTCATGTCGGCAAATCTCGAATTCATCCGGGCTCAGGCCACCGCGCGCGGTGGGTAGACCCGTGTAGGCACGAAAGGAATCAGGCAGATCAGGGCCACGGCGATGCAGGCCATGACCAGGTACAGGTCGGCCGAGGTCAGTACCAGGGCCTGTTCATGGATGCGCCCGGCAAGGCCGGCGGCGCTGTCGTCGAGCAAGGGCGCGTTGCCCAGGCTGTCGCTGAGGTGGGTGGAGTGGAAATGCCGGCGCAGGGTGCCGAGGGCATCCAGCAGGCCACCGGCGACCACTGCCGCCAGGCCCTTCACCGTGTTGAACCAGGCCGAGGCGAACGGCCCTTCCTGCGGGCTCATGCCATTGGTGGAGAGCATCAGCAGCGGCAGCACGGCCATCGGCTGGCCGAACACGTGGAGCAGTTGCAGGACATAGAAGTTGTCGCGGATCCACGCCGACGTCAGCTGGGTGCCACCGAGGCAGGCCAGGGCCAGCAGCCCCAGGCCGCACGCCAGGACCCAGCGGCAATCCACTGCGCGGATATTGCACAGCGCCGCCACCAGCGGCAGCGAGATCAGTTGCGGCATGGCCACCAGCAGCATCAGCGGGCTGGTCTGGGCCGGGCGATAACCCTGGACCTGGGCCAGGTAAGCCGAGGGAATGCTGATCGCCGCGGAGAGCACGATCAGCACCCCGGCCAGGGTCACCAGGGCGAAGCTGAGGTTGCGCCGGCCCAGCATGCGCAACTGGAAGAACGGCAGCGGCTCGGACCATTCGTTGAACATGAACAGCACCAGCAGCACCAGGCCGCCGCCGAGCAGCCAGCAGATCAGCGGCGAATCGAACCAGCCCCAGCGGTCGCCAAGGCTCAGGCCGAGCACCAGCGAACTGATCGCCGGCAGGCCCAGTAGCACGCCGCGCCAGTCCAGTTGCCGGAAACGCTCCAGGCGCAGCGGGTCCTGGGGCAGGCCCCAGCCGACGCAGAACATCGCTAGCAACGACGGCACGATGATCTGCCAGAACGACCACTGCCAGCCAACATATTCGGTCCACAGTCCGGCCAGGGGCGTACCCAGGTTGGGGCCGAAGGTGGCAGTGAGGGCATAGCAGGCCAGGCCATAGACCTTGATCCCCGGCGGCAGGAAGCGCAGGGCCACGCTCATCAGCATCGGCGGCAGGGCACCGCTGGCCAGCCCCTGGAGGATGCGCAGCAGCATCAGGCTGTACAGGTCCGGGGCGTAAGGCTGCAGCAGCCCGAGCACGGCAAACAGGGCGATGGCGGACAAGGTGAAGCGACGCAGGGAAAAGGTGGTGGCCAGCCACGGTGAGAAGGCCATGGCCGAGACGGACGCAGCGGCATAGGCCGCGACCAGCCAGGCGCCCTCGTCGGCACCGATGCCCATGGCACCACGAATGTCCGCGAGGGAGATCTTGGTCACCATCTCGTTGAGCCCGGCGCACAGCACCGCCAGCAACACGCCGAACAGCCCGACCACCACCTGCAGGCCGAAGGCCGGCTGCGCCGGGGCCGTCGTTTGAGCAGCAACGACAGGCGCGGCAAGAGGGGTGGATAAGGACGACAATTGAAATCTCCAGCAACAAATTGACTGGAGAAAGTCTAGAAACCTCGAATGCTGACGAAAACTGACTTCTCGACAGCTTACAGTTGCGCCAGACGCAATCCGTGCCTCACGGATCCACTGCGCAACAGGCCTTCAAGGTCTGGCGCAGCCAGCGGTGGGCGGGGTCGTTATGGAAGCGTGGATGCCAGGCCTGCATCACCGTTACCCGCTCCATCGGCAGTGGAATCTCGAAGGAGCGCAGCGGCAAGCCGAGCCGGTGCACGCTGTTGAGGATGTTGGCCGGCATCGGCAGGATCAGGTCCGAAGCCGGCAAGGAGAACATCGCCGAGTGGAAGCTCGGGGTAATCAGCGCCACTCGCCGCTGCACCTTGTAGTTGGCCAGTTCGACATCGATAGGCCCGTTGGCCCGGCCACGGCGCGACACGCTGATCTGCGGATAGGCGGCGAAGGTTTCAGGCGTGATCTCCTTGTCGAAGATCGGGTGGTCACGTCGCGCCAGGCCAACGTAGATGGTATTGAACAGGCTCTGCACCTTGATCTCCGGCCCAAGCTCGATGCTTGAACTGATGAGCAGGTCGGTGCGTCCGTCACGCAGCACTGCGTCGTCGTCGCCGCCGCTTTCCGGAACGAAGCGCAGCACGGTGCGCGGTGCCTGTTCGTGCATGGCGCGCAGCAGTTGCGCGCCATACAAGGCGATGAACAGATCGTTGGTGCGGATGTTGAAGGCACGCTCGAGGTTGAGCAGGTCCACCTCGTCGCCACCGCGAAAGACCTGCCCGGCCTGCTCCACCAGCCCCCGCACCTGCTCCTGCAGGGCCAGGGCCCGCGGCGTCGGCACCAAGCCGCGACCGGCACGGACCAGGATCGGATCACCCAGGGCTTCGCGAATACGCCCCAGGGTCCGGCTCATGGCCGCCGGGCTCAGGTTCATGCGCTGGGCGGCGCCAACCACGCTGCCCTCGTCGAGCAAGGCGTCGAGGGCGACCAGCAGGTTCATGTCCGGGAGTTGCATGCCGGCTTCCGTTTGTCGAGTGATGAAAATGCGATCTTAACAGCTGGCTGGATTGCGCCGGACGCAACATTCCAGTGCATGGCAGGCCATTTATCGGGGCGCGGCGATGGGCGGAGAATGCCGTTTCCTGCTCCTTTCCAAGGAATCCGCATGTCCAGTCCGGTACTGATCGCCATTGATGCCTCTCCCGCCTGCAGCACCCTGCTTGACCTGGCGCGCCGCTACTGCCGCCCTGAACTGCACCGTCTGCATGTGCTGTTGGCGATCGACAGCACCTTCGCGGTGCATGATCATCCTGCGCCCTACACCCGGGGCGAGCTGGAGGAATACCCGGCGGCCTGCGACGAACAGCAATTGGCCGAGCGGGCGGTCGGCGAGGCGGTCAAGGCGCTGCGCACGGCCGGGTTCGGCGATTGCACCGGCAGCCTGGTGACCGGCGAGCCGGTGGAGGCGATCGTTGGTACGGCGCGAGAGCTGGGTGTAGAGTTGATCGTCATGGGCCACCGGCACCTGTCGCGGCTGGGGCGGTTGCTGGATCCGTCGGTGAGCGGGAAGGTGATCGATCAGGTGGGGTGCCCGGTGCTGGTGGGGGCTACCGGGCATTGATGGCGATCTTTCGGGCCTTATCGCTGGCAAGCCAGCTCCCACAGGGATGGTGGGCACCGAAAGATCTGTGAACTGACATGACCACTCGGCCCGGGCCTTGCAACCCTGTGGAACTACCCATCGAGCGCTTAGTCAATCGATGCATGTCCTTGTCAGGTGAGCACCATGCACAATCCCTTTCAGCAGATCAGCGATGCCTTCTCGGACGAGTACCGGGTCAACCTCAGCATCGAACGCCTGGACGGCAGCATCATGCTGACCCTGTCCAATGAACACGGGCGCGTGGTCGCCAAGCGCTTGATCAGCCGGGAGCAACGAGATTGCCCGAAACGGCTGGAGCGGTTGATCGACAGCATCAGGTTCGGGATTGCCATCGAGCAGGGGCATAGCGCGGTGGATATCCTGGCGGCGATGACCGAGCGCCATGGCGGTGGCCGTTGGGGCCTCATCGCTGGAAAGCCAGCTCCCACAGGGTCCGCGCAGATCTGAAGCCCTACATCAAACCTGTGGGAGCTGGCTTGCCAGCGATTGGGCCGCGCTAGCGGCCCCAGAATTCCCCGGTCACATCGATGGCCCTGTCGTCCTCCACGAACGCCACCACCTGCCTGATTTGCCGGTAGATCGCGGACGCCTCCGAACCCAGCGTGATCCCCGCCCGCAGATCCACCGCCTGCGCCGCCACCACCGCCTCGATCCTGACCAGCCACTCCACCCGTTGCACCAGCCGCGCGGTCTTCTCCACCACCGCCAGCCCCTGCCCCGCGTAATCCTCGACCCGGTCCGCCACCGGCACGCTGAGCGCCGGCAATGGATTGGCCAGGTGCACGATCTCCGCCACCAGCGCCGCAGCCGTGCGCTGCAGGGCCGCCAGCCCGACACTGCCCGGACGCGGACTCAAGGAGTGCGGCAACTCGCTGGACCCAGGCGACAAGAGCTTCGCCATTCGCTCGGCACTGGCGACCGCCAGTCGGCTCAAGGCCAGCCCCAAACCTTCGAATGCCAGCGCCAGATGGGTACTGTCGAAGTTCGCCGTCACCAGCACCTCACGGCTTTTCACTACCAGCGCCGGGTTATCCGCCCCGCTCTGCAGCTCGATCACGACGATGTCCCGGGCCCGCGCCAGTGCATCACGTACCGCCCCCAGCACCACCGTGGAACAGCGAAAGCTCAACGGATCCTGCAATCGCCGCGCCTGCCGATCGCCGCCTTCGAGCAAGGCCAGCAACGCTGTCGACTCCTCCACCAGCCCCGGCGCGGGCCGCAAGTGCGCCGCCTGAAACGGTGCCACACCAGCGCGATAACCTTCGCAGGACAACGCCAGCACACCCCGCTGCCGGTCCAGCAACCGCTGCGTCTCGCTGACCAGCAAGGCCCCCAGCCCGATACTTGCCGAATTCGCCGAGACCAGCGCCAGGCCGTCCTTGTCCCGTGGCACCAACGGCGCCAGCCCGGCCCGCTGCAAGGCTTCAGCCGCTGGCAAGCGCTCGCCGTGATACTCGACCCAGCCCTGCCCCTGCAAAGCCAGGGTCACATGGGCCAGGGGCGCTAGGTCACTTGCCCCAAGCGAGCCGAGCAACGGCACCTCGGGGTGAATGCCGTGATCCAGAAAATCCCCAAGCGCCATGGCACTGGCGAGAGAAATGCCCGAGCGTCCCAGGGCCAGCCCGGCCAGCCGCGCCGCCATGATGGCCCGTACCTCCCGCCGCGACGCCAGCCGCCCCACACCCACCGCCCGGCCGGCAGCAATGCGCTGCTGGAACCCGGCATCGCCCTGCGCGTGATCCACCGCAGCCCCCAGCCCGGTAGTCACACCATAGATGGGCGCACCCGCTGCGATCAGTTCCAGCAACAAGGCATGCCCGGCGTCGATGCGCCCTCGCATACCTTCATCCAGTCGCGCCGACACCTCGCCATCCACCACCGCCAGCAAACGCTCGATGGGCCTCATGCCCAACGCAACCGCTGGCCAATCCCCAAGTGCCGGGCCTTGTCCAGCAAGGCATGGCCGAGGGCGATATCGCTCAGGCTCAAGCCGCGATGCCAGAACAGGATGGTCTCGTCCGGATGCTCGCGCCCCGGCCTCAGCCCGGCGACGATCTGCCCGAGTTCGGCATGCAAGGTCTGCGCGCTCAGCCGCCCTGCCTCGACATGGGCACGCAGCGAGCCGAACTGCCCACCCTTGCATTGTCCCCAATCGTCCACCACCAGCTTGTCCATGATGTCGGTCAGCGACAGTTCCACCGCGCTCATGGTGCCGTAGGGCACGACAAAGGCGCCCGGCTCGATCCACTCGGTGCGCAACAACGGCTCGGGCCGTTCCAGCCGCGATGCTTCGACCACGATATCGGCGCCGCGCACGGTGCTCTCCCAGTCCTCGGTCACCACCACCGGCTTGCCCAGGTCACGACGCAGGCGCTCGGCGAAGGCTTCGCGGCTCTCGACCCGACGCGAATGCACGCGGATCTCGTCGAAATCGAACAGGTGATCCAGCAGGCGCACATTCCAGTACGCCGTGCCCCGCGCGCCGATGTGCCCCAGCACCTTGCTGCCGGGCCTGGCCAGGTGCCGGGCTCCGATGGCGGTCAGTGCACCGGTGCGCATATCGGTGATCGCCGAGGCATCGAGGATCGCCTTCGGCACACCGGTGGCCGGGTCCAGCAGGTTGAGAATCGCCAGCTCCGACGGCAGGCCCTGGCGATAGTTGTCGACGAAATCACCGACCACCTTGACCCCGGCCCGGCCGATCCCACCACCGAGCACGCCGCGCAGCACATTGAAATGACCATTGATCCCGGCACCGGGAATCAGGTGGGTACGTGGCTCGATCACCGCCTCGCCCTGCCCCTGCAAAGCCAGCCCGGCTTCGACGGCGGCGAGGATTTCGTCGTTGTCGAGGTTCAGTTCGGCGACGTCGAGACCATTCAGAAAGTCGATGTAGATCGGTTCATGCACGCTGCTCATCACAGGCTCCCGCTGACTTTCGCGGCGACGTCGGCTGGCACCCAGGCGCTCCAGACCTGTGGATGGTCACGCAGGAAATCCTCGGCAACAGCGCGAGGTTGCAGGCGTTTTTCGCTCATGCGGGCGAGGGTCTGGTTGAGCAGCTCGATGGGCAGATCGACCTTGCCGAACAGGTCCACCAGCTCCGGATATTGGGCATGGAAAGGTGCGGACACGCCAATCGCCAGGCGTGCCGGCATCGAGCGGCTGCCCCGGGGATTGGGATGATTGGCGTTGGCCAGGGTTTTCCAGGCTTCGGCATCGAATGGCGGCTCTTCCAGCTTCACCAGCTTGTAGCGGCCCAACAGTGGGGTCGGCGACCAGTAGTAGAACAACACCGGCTTGCCGCGGCGGATCGACGAGGCCACTTCGGCATCCAGCGCCGCACCGGAGCCGGTACGGAAGTTGACGAAGCTGTCGGTCAGGCCATAGGCCTTGAGCTTCTGGCTATTGACGATTTCCGAGGTCCAGCCGGTGGGGCTGTTGAGGAAGCGACCCTTGTCCGGGGCTTCCGGATCCTGGAACAGCTTGGCGTAGCGCGGCAGATCGGCAACCGATTTCAGGTCCGGCGCCAGGGCCGGGAGATTGCGTTCGGGATCGCCCTTGACGACGAATTCCGGCACCCACCAGCCTTCGGTGGCGCCCTTCACCGTATCGCCGAGGCCGAATACCTTGCCCTCGGCTTCGGCCTTGACCCAGGCCGGGCTACGGCCGGCCCACTCTTCACCGATCACCTGGATATCGTTTTTCGCCAGCCCCGCTTCGAGGCTGACGGTACTGCCGGGCAGGGTGTCGGTGGTGTAGCCGTAGCCCTTTTCCACCAGCAGGCGCAGGACCTCGGTGATGAAGCTGCCGCTTTCCCAGGTGATGTCGCCGAAGTGGATGGGCTGGGGTTTGTCGGCGGCGTGGGTGAGCAACGAGAGGGTGACGAGGGCGGTGCCCAACAGGGTTTTCAGGAGTTTCATGCTAATGCCTCGGGTTCGGCTGTGTCCCTCAGGGCCTCATCGCTGGCAAGCCAGCTCCCACACTGTGGGAGCTGGCTTGCCAGCGATGAGGCCCTGAAGGGCACTGAAGATCAGAAGTCGTAGGTGAGCTTGGTGTAATAGAACGCCCCCTCGGGCGCCGAAGGCGCGAGGTAGCTGTACTGCTGCCCCGGGGTCTGGCGCAGGCGCAGGTTGAAGTCGTCCGGCTTGCTGTCGAACAGGTTGTTGGCGCCCACCGACAGCTTCAGTTGCTTGCTGAACGCGTAGTTCACGTCCAGGTCGGTGTTCCATTGCGCCGAGAAGGTCTGGTCGTACTGCGCGTTGGCCGCCGAGGCCGCGTATTTGCGGTACTCGCCATAACGGGTCTGGGCCAGGCTGACAGTCCACGGCCCATAGCGGTGCACCGCGCCCAGCACCAGCTTGTCTTCCGGGTAACCGTGTTCGAGGAAGCCGCGCGCCTCGCGGGTCAGCACATCGAAACCGTAGGGGTTGGCGTTCACCGATTCGATGGTGGTACGCGCCTTGGTATAGCCCGCCGACAATGCCAGGTTGCCGAAGCGCTGCAGATCCAGGTTGTACTTGCCGACGATATCGACGCCCCGGGTGCGGGTATTGGCCGCATTGGTCATGAACTGTGCCCAGCTGTACTGGCCGTAACCGGCGGCGGCGAGAATGCGCTCCGCGTCCGGGCCGGAAATCCCGCCGCTGTAGAGCAGGCGATCCCGGATGGTGATCTGGTAGGCGTCGATGGTCAGCGACGCCTGCTCGCTCGGCCGGAATACCACGCCAAGGGAGTAGTTGGTGGATTTCTCCGGCTTCAGCGCCTCGGCCCCCAGGGCCTGGGCCGCCGGGTGATCGACCGGAAGGATCCGCGTCAACACCGGGTTGCCGTTGACATCGACGTTGGTGGTGGTGGTCCAGGAGGTGCCGATCTGGCCCAGGGTCGGCGCGCGATAGGCGCTGTTGACCGTGGCCCGCAGGCCCACCTGCGGGGTCAGCTCGTAGCGCGCCGAGAGCTTGCCGGTGGTGGCCGAACCGAAGTCCGAGTAGTGCTCGGTACGCCCGGCGATGCCCACCTGGAATTTCTCGGTGACCTGGTTCTCCAGGCCGAAATACACCCCGCCAACATCGCGCTTGTAGGTCCCGGCGTCGTCGGGCATCAGGCCGGAAGCCTGCACCGCCCCCACCTGCACGCCATCGATGCCGCCATAGGAGTAGGAGTCGTAGTCGCCGTCTTCGAGGCGGTATTGCTCGTGGCGATAGGCGATGCCGGCGGAGACGGTCAGCGGGTTGTCCGACCAGGCCACGGCCAGGTCCCTGGCGTAGTCGATGCCAAGGTTGGTCTGTTCGTTGACCAGGGTCGCGACATCGAACTTGGTCGGGCTGTTGGCGCCATAACTCGGGTTGACCGTATCGAAGGCCAGCTCGTCATGCTTGTCGCGGCCATAGGTGGCACTGAAATCGAAGCGCCCGATGGCCTCGTCTTCGAAGCGCGAGCCGACGGTGAACGAGGCATCTTCGTAGCGGTAGCGATACTTGGGAATGGTGCCGCCGGGATACAGCGCGGCGACGTTGTTCGGGTTGGACGCCAGCAACGGCGGCGTGTTGTTGATCGACTTGTCCTGGCCGAAGGTGGCGAAGCTGTAAAGGCGCCACTGGTCATCCAGGCCGACCTCGGCGTTGGCAGCGAGGTTGTACTTGTCGCGAGACGCACCGCCCCAGCGCGGGTCCTGCCAGGTGCCGCCGGCCTGGTACTGGTCGCCGATATCGGTGGGCTTGGTATTGACCCCGTTGAAGCTCAGGGTGAGGAAGCCGTCCCCCGGCAGGCCCAGGCCGTACCAGCCATCGGCGCTCTTGCTGAAGCCGTCGCCCTGGGCGTACTTGCCCAGCTGGGTATTGAGCTGGCCGCCGCTGTCGCGCTCCTTGAGCACGATGTTGACCACCCCGGCCACCGCGTCGGAACCGTACTGGGCAGACGCGCCGTCACGCAGCACCTCGACATGGTCGATGGCGCTGATCGGAATCATGTCCAGGTCGACCGGCTGTGCGCCAATGAACGGCACGCCGCCGGAAATGTTCACCACCGCCGAGGCATGCCGGCGCTTGCCATTGACCAGCACCAGGGTCTGGTCCGGGGCCAGGCCGCGCAGCGAGGCGCCCTTGGGGTTCTGCCCGCGGGTGGCGCTCTGGTTCTGCGGAAAGTTGAACGACGGCAGCAGTTGGAACAGCGCCTGGTTAAGCGTGGTGGCGCCGGTCTGCACCAGTTCCTCGCTGTTGATCACATCTACCGGCGCGGCGCTGGTCAGGGCGGTGGCGTCGCTGCGGCGGGTGCCGAGGGCGACCACGCGATCCAGGGTCGGCACGCTGGCGGCGGAGGTTTCGCGGTTGGCGATCCGGCTGGCACTGGCAGTGCCGGTCGCCGACGACGATTCGGCCTTGTCCTTGATGATGAAGGCGCCGGTCGGGCTGACTTCCAGGGCCAGCCCGGTTCCCTGCAGCGCCGCCTCGATGGCCTGGGCCGCGGACAGGTTGCCGTCGACCCGCGCCGAGGAATAACGCCCCAGCTCCGGCGTGAAGGAAATCACCTGGCCGCTCTGCCGGCTGATGTTCAGCAGCACCTCGTCCAGCGGGCCGGATTCGAGATGCCAGGCCTGGCGCGCTTCGTCGGCGAAGGCCGCACCGCTCAGCAGCAGGCTGAAGGCGATGGCCACGGATGTCTTGTTGCGTTGCGTGTTGTATTGATTCTTGCGCACAACGATTCCCCCCACGGAATCCAAACCGCGCTGCTCCCTCGGCAACGCTTGCGGGAAGGGTGTGGCGCGGGCCGGGGAAATCTTGCAGATCGTTTGGTTATGGGCTTATGCCGCCGTCAGCGTGACCCAGTAATCGCTGCGTCGATTGATGCGGATCGGCAAGGTACGGCTGAGTGCTTCGAGGACTACATCGCTCTGGTCGAGGCGGTACAGGCCGCTGACCCGCAGATCGGCGATGGCCGGGTCGAGGCGCAGCACCCCATGGCGATAAGGGCGCAGGGCCTCGATCACTTCGCTCAGCGGGCTGCCGCGTACCTCCAGCAGGCCATTGACCCAGGCGCTGTCGCCGCTGCGCAGGGCCTGAACCCTGCCGAAACGCAAGCGGTCGAAGGTGACCTCCTGGCCGGGCTGCAACTGCAGGCGGTCGCCACCACGGGTAACGATCTGCAGCGGCGCCTGCATGGCGCCGACCCGGCACTGGCTGTCGCGATCACGCAGAAGAATCCGCGCATCGCGGCCATACACCTCGCCGCCACTGGTTTGCAGGATGAAGGGGCGGCGGTCGGCGGCCACCCGCAGCAGCCCTTCCCCATCCCGCCATTTCAGCAGGCGGCGCTGGCTGTCGAACTGCACATCGACGGCGCTTTGCGCGTTGAGCACCAGTTCGCTGCCGTCGTCCAACTGCACGGTCTGGCGCTGGCCGATGCCTGTGGAAAAATCAGCACTCAGCGAGTCGAAAGTCGGCGTCAGGCTCCAGCCGCCGCCGATCATCAGGCCGGCACCGAGCAAGGCCCGCTGCAACACCTTGCGCCGGCTCGACGGCGCATCCAGCGCCCGTTGCAGCACACCGCCATCGATACCCTGGGCAATCGGCACCTGGAACACGCCGAGGGTGCGTTCCAGGCGCAGGCAGAGTTCTTCATGGCGCGGATCGCGGGCACGCCAGGCCAGGAAAGCCTGGCGCTCCGCATCGCTGGCCTGGCCTGAACGCAGCAGGACGATCCAGTGGGTGGCCTGTTCGAGCAGGCGTTCCTGTTCGGCGCTCATATCACTCCAGGCTGGCCTTGAGACAACGGTGGATGGCCTTGGCCATGTAGTCGCTCACCGAGCGTTGCGAGATGCCCAGTTGCGCGGCGATTTCCGGGTAGGTCAGGCCGTTGACCTGGGACAGCAGGAAAGTCGCCTTGACCTTGGCCGGCAGGCCGTCGAGCAGTTCGTCGATGATCTGCAGGGCTTCGAGCATCTGCGCCAATTCTTCCGGCGAGGGTGCCTGCGCCTCGTCGTCCAGGTCCAGGGCATCGAGATAGGCGCGCTCCAGGTCGCGGCGACGCCACAGCTGGTACATCAGGCGCTGGGCAATGGTGGTCAGCAGTGCCCGCGGCTGGCGGATCGGCTCGGCGACCGGAGCACTGAGCAACTGCACGAAGGTGTCGGCGGCGATATCTTCAGCGCCACCATCGCCCAGGTGTCGGCGCAGGCGCAGGCACAGCCACTGGTAATGGTTGCGGAACAGCGAGCCCACATATTCGCGGTGGGCGTGGTCGAGACCGGACATGAATGACTCCAGAAGGAGGATTGCTTGAGATGTCCGGTGGTCCGGTGACGCCATGCTAGAGGGAGGGCTTATGCTTTAAAAATATTTAAAAAGCATTCGATTATTCGAATTTGAAATTAGCGGCATCGCGCTCGTAGTCGAGCAGGATCTGGTAATCGGCTTCGCTGGCAGGCAGGACTTCGCGGATCGCCAAGGTGTCGGCGAACGCCTGCAGCGTCTGGTTCAGCGCTTGGCGGATGCGTTCGGCGCCGGTCTCGTCGAGGTGGGCCGGGCCGATGAAGGGCAAGGTCGGGCTCGGCGCACTGCTATCGAGAATCCGCAGGCCGCTGACTTCTTCGCTGCGGTCGCGGGCGAGGTAATCCCAGGTGATGCTGTCGATCGCCGCCAGATCGCCCTGCCCTGCCTTCAGGGCCTTGAGGCTGTCGCGGTGGCCGCCGGTGTACTGGATCGCGGAGAAGAAACGGTTGTCCCGCTGCAAGGGCGCGAGGCGATGGCGCAACAGGTTCATGCCGGAATTGGAGTCGGGGCTGTTGAGCAGGCCGCGGCTGTCGAAGAAGTCGGTCAGCGTGCAACGCGGATCGTCTTCGCGCACCACCAGCAGGCTGCAATGGTTGCCGGCGCTGGCGTGGGGCAGTTCGTAGACCGGGCGGCCAATGACCCGGACCTTGCCGCGCAGCAGGGTCATCAGCGGGTAGCCGCAGGTCTGGGCGAACAACAGGTTCGGCGATTGCCAAAGGGTGGGCAGGTCGAGGGCACTGGCGTCCTCACGTACCCCACCAAGCAGATCCAGCGTGTGTTGCAGCCAGGATTCGCTGGCCGCGCGAACCCGCGAGGGTGCCACGTACATCAGCAGTTCGGCGTAGGCCATGGGTACTCCGGGTCAGGCGAAAGGATGTTCGGGGCTGTCGATGGGACGCAGGCTGTGCGCGCGGATCAGCTCGCCATAGCCGTGCACCAGATAGCCGCCACTGCGCGCCAGCCATTGCTCGCGACGCTGGCGGTAGACGGTTGGCAGGAAATACCACGGCAGGCCTGGCAGGTCGTGGTGCACCAGGTGCAGGTTGAGGTGCAGGAACAGCCAGGTCCAGGGCCAGCCGGCCTCGTTGAGGACAGTGCGGTGCTCCGGGCGTTCGGCGGGGCGGTGCTCGTAGAAGGAACGCAGCATGGCCACGGACAACGCCGGCACGCTGGCCAGGAATACATACTGGGCAATGGACAGGGCGCTGTATTCGGCGATGAAGGCAAACATCAGCAGTGTGCAGAAACCGTGCGTCAGCCACATGCGCCAGGCCTGGCGGTCCCCCTGTTTCAGCCGGGCGAGTTGTTCCCGGGCAAGGCCGAACAGGGCTTGCGGAGCGCCGGTCAGCAGGCGTCCGGGAACGGTCTTGTCGAGCCAGCGCAGGGCCCGGTCGGTCTTCCGGGTGCGTTGCCAGGCCTGCTGGCCGAGGTAGCGGCTTTCGGGGTCGCGGCCCGGCAGTGTGAGATCTTCGTCGCGGTGATGCAGCAGATGGCTGTCGCGATACAGGGTATAGGGGTACCAGACGGCGAACGGCGCGTAGCCGAGCAGCTTGTTCAGCCAGAGGAAGCGGGTCGGATGGCCGTGGAGCAGCTCATGTTGCAACGACAGCCAGAGCACCAGCAGCGGGATCAGCAGGACAGTGGTGAGCCCGGCGCCGAGCAACGAACTGCCCAGCAACAGGGCGAACCAGCCGGTATAGACCCCTATCAGCAGCAGCCAGGTCGGCCACTCGCTGCGCCCGAGGAAGCTGGCGTGCAGGCGCAGCACTTCATCGCGCTGGGCGTCGTCGAGGTAATGAGGCATGAAGGGGATCCTGAAATGGCGGATAACCCCTTGTGGAGTGAGGCGGGAAAATCTTGCAGATCGATTGGTTATAAAGAGCAGGATCTTTTGTTGTTTTGAGGGCCTCATCGCTGGCCAGCTCCCACAGGATCCTTGTGGGAGCTGGCTTGCCAGCGATAGGGCCTTCAAGAACAAAGCAAAACTACCTGCCTTCCTCCACATCCTTGCCACTGGCATCGATCGCCCGGCTCGACGGGTAGCGCGACGACGCGTAGCGCACCACCAGGATCGAGAACGACAGCAGCAGGATGCCGCCGCACAGGTACAGCAGCCCTTCGTCGGGTGCCTTGTGGTGCGAGACGTCACCGATCAGCAGGCGGGTCAGCGCGGTGATCGCCACATAGAGCAGGAAGCGGATCGGCATGTGGTTGGTCTTGAAATAGATCCCCACCATCGCGCCCAGCTCCAGGTAGATGAACAGCAGCAAGATGTCGTCGACGCTGACCCCGCCCTTGCCGATCATGTCGATGAAGGTGGCGACCGCCGCATAGGCGGTGATGGCACCGATCCCGAACAGGGCCAGGTAGTGGAACGCCTCGACGCACAGGTTGCCCAGCGAGTCGGCCCCGCCATGCAGGCCCTTGCGCAGTTTTTCAGCCCATTTGATGTTCACGATGCGAATTCCCCGATACGGCTTGGAAGAAGGATGCTGCCGGCATATGACGGCTATGCCTGCATGCAGTAAAAAGGCCAGCGGCCTCGCTTGAGAAGGCGACCGATTGCCGCAAGGCACGCCCGCATACCCTCCGCCTGCAAAAATCTGGGCTATAAAAAGGCCACTATCCAATACCGGGCGATTACTGTATAAATACCCAGTATTCCGTATTCCTTCAATTTCGAAAAAGGCGTGAGGTGATGAATGGCCGTCGAAGTGGTGTACCGCAGCAGCCGCGACCTGGAGCGTTTGTTCATGGATAAAGCCGAAGCAGACCGTCACGACAAGATGCTCGAGCTGGCCGAGATGCTGGCTGAAGTCCTGAAGAAGGCCGTGCCGTCGCTGGACGAACAGCAGGTCGATGACATCGGTATCTACATGGCGAAGAACCGCGACGTGTTCGCCAAGGCCTTCAAGAGCCAGCCGGATGCCCTGTCCGAACTGCTCGAGGCACCTGCGGACGCGGAGTGAGCCCTAGGCGTTACCGTATACCAGGCGCTCCGCCAATTGCTCCGCCACCCGCGCCGGCGAGCGTTTTTCCGCCTGGGCGTGGGCGAACACCTCGGTCAACCGGCTGGGGATCCGCGCCAGGTGGGCGGTGATGTCGGGCAGTGCCTGGCCCTGATGGGTCAGTGCCACGTAGATCAGGCCGCCGGAATTGATGATGTAGTCCGGCGCATAAAGGATGCCGCGGCTTTCCAGTTGATCGGCCACCTGCAGGCTGGTCAATTGGTTGTTGGCCGAGCCGGCCACCGCCGCACAGCGCAGTTGCATCACGCTTTGCCCGGTGAGGATCGAGCCCAGGCCGCACGGCGCGAAGATATCGCAAGGGGTGCCTACCATCGCTTCGGCAGCCACGGGCTGGGCGTCGAATTGTTCCATCGCCAGTTGCACCCTGCCCTGGTCGTGGTCGCTGACCAGCAGCTCGGCGCCCGCCGCATGCAGCTGTTCGGCCAGCGCATAGCCGACATTGCCCAGCCCCTGCACCGCTACCCGCAAGCCCTCCAGGTTGTCGCTGCCCAGGCGCGCCATGGACGTGGCGCGAATGCCGGCGAACACGCCCATCGCCGAATGCGGCGAGGGGTCGCCGGCGCGGGTGGTGCTGGTGACGTGCCGGGTGGACTGGGCGATGCAGTCCATGTCGAGGGTCGAGGTGCCACTGTCGATGGCGGTGATATAGCGGCCTTCGAGGGACTCGATGAAACGGCCGAAGGCTTCGAACAGCGCAGCGCGATTTTCCACATGGGGATTGCGGATGATCACCGCCTTGCCGCCGCCCAGCGGCAAGCCGGCCAGGGCGGCCTTGTAGGTCATGCCCTGGGCCAGGCGGATGGCATCGCTCATGGCGCTGTTGTCATCCGGGTAGGCCAGGTAGCGACAACCACCCAGCGCCGGGCCCAGTTGCTCGTTGTGGATGGCGATCACCGCCTTGAGGCCGGTGGCCGGGTCGGTACAAAGGTGCAGTGATCGGGTGCGGGTGCTTTGCATGAGAGCGAACATCTGCGGGCCCTCTTGAACAGTGCTGCATCCAGTATAGGTGTGCCCTCGATGGCTGCCGCAGCACTGGACGAAACGCCGTGCCAGGGCTAAAACAGAAGCTCTCGACGGAGATCGCCATGAACCCACGCCACGCCTGCCTGGCCTGTCTGGAACGCACGCCCCCGGCCTTGTTCGAAGCCGGGTTGTGGGTGGCTGCCGAGCATGACGCCAAGGTCGATCCGGCGCAGGTGATGCGCGGGCTGCGCGAGCTGCAGCATGAGGTCAGCAATGACCTGCCGCTGCTGCCGCTGAACGAGCTGGCCCAGCCGCTGCTGCGCAAGCTGTGCTCGATGGGTTTCCAGGAAGACGAATACCACCCCTTGCGGCCCCAGGCGGCACTGCTCGATCAACTCATGCAACGTCGTCGCGGCCAGCCGCTGGCCCTGGCCCTGCTCAGCCTGGAGCTGGCGCGGGGGTTGTCGATTCCGTTGGAAGGGGTGAATTTCCCGGGGCATTTCCTCTTGCGCGTACCGGGTGCCGACCATCTGCTCGATCCCTGTGGCGGCCGGCGTTTGTATCCGGCCGATTGCCGGGAACTGCTGGGGCGCCAGTTCGGCCCGCAAGTGCCGTTGACCGCCGAGCATCTGAAAACGGCCAGTGCGCGGGAGATGATCCAGCGGCTATCGCGCAATCTGCGGCAGTTGCATTCGACCCACGGCGACGATATCGCGGCGCTGAGGGATGCCGAGCGGGTGATGGAGCTCGGAGCGCCACTGGCCAGCGATTACCTGGCCCGGGCCACGCTGTACCAGCATCTCGATTGCCCGCAGGCCGAGCGTCATGACCTGGAGCATGCCTTGCTGCTGACCGATGACCCGATCCAGCGACTGCGGCTGACGGAGCGGTTGGGGCATTTGCCCAGCGGGAAACGATCCGTGCATTGACCGCCGGGTTTACGCGGACCTTGTGGGAGCGGGTTCACCCGCGAGGACGATAGTGAACCCACCGACGTCATCGCGGGTGAACCCGCTCCCACAAGGCCCGTGGAGGCCGTTAGCCTGCAGCCGGTGTATCCGGCTGCCGCGAAGGATGCGCCAGCACGAACGCCGGATGCTCCTCCGCCAGCCCCACCACCCGCAGGATCCGCGGGTACCCGCCCAGATCGACATTGAAGCGCCTGGCCGCATACACCTGCGGAATCAGGTAGACATCCGCCAGCCCCGGCTGCGCGCCGAAGCAGAAGCCTTCGTCACCGATCAACCGTTCCACCGCTTCCAGCCCCTGGCTGATCCAGTGCGCGATCCAGCGATTCACCGCATCCTCATCCTGCCCCGTCTCGCGCAGTAGGTTCAGGACGCTGACGTTGTGCAGCGGATGGATATCGCAACCGATCAAGGCCGCCACTCCCCGCGCCCGGGCCCGTTGCACCGGATCGTGCGGCAGCAGTGCCGGCTGTGGATAAACCTCTTCCAGGTACTCGATGATCGCCGGCGATTGCACCAGCAATTCCCCGGAATCGGCCTTGAGCATCGGCACCCGGCCCTGGGGATTGAGCGCAAGGTAGTGTTCCGCGCGCTGCTCGCCCTTGAGCAGGTTGACCGGCAGCGACTGGAACTCCAGCTGCTTCAGCGCCAGGGCAATGCGAACCCGGTACGACGAGGTGGAGCGGTAGTAAGTGAAGAGTTCCATTGGGTTCAGGGCCCTTTCAGTTCGCCGCAACGACTTTCCCACGGCATTCGCCGAAGCCGATGCTGGCCACGCCGTCGCGTCTGGCGCGGGCGCGCAGGATGATTTCATCGCCGTCCTCGAGGAACTTGCGTACCTCGCCCGACGCCAGTTCCACCGGGTGCTTGCCGCCCTCGGTGATCTCCAGCAGGCTGCCGTACTGCCCGGGCTCGGCACCGGACAACGTGCCGGAACCGAACAGGTCGCCCGGCTGCAACTGGCAACCGTTGACACTGTGGTGCGCCACCAGCTGCGCCACGGTCCAGTACATGCTCAGGGTGTTGCTCAGGCCCAGGCGATGCGCAGGCAGGTTCTGCTCGCGCATGCGCTCGGTGATCAGCAGCACTTCCAGTTCGATATCGAAGGCACCGGCCGCCTGGTCACGCTTGTCCAGAAGGTACGACAGCGGTTGCGGGTCGCCGTTCGGACGGGCTGGCTGGGCGCAACGGAACGGCTCCAGGGCTTCGGCGGTAACCACCCAGGGCGAAATGGTGGAAATGAAGCTCTTGGACAGGAACGGCCCCAGCGGCTGGTATTCCCAAGCCTGGATATCCCGCGCCGACCAGTCGTTGAGCAGGCAGAAGCCGGCGATGTGCTCGGCGGCGTCACCAATCGGTATGGCCTGGCCCATGTCGTTGCCCTGGCCGATCCAGATGCCCAGTTCCAGCTCGTAGTCCAGGCGCGCGCAAGGGCCGAAGCTCGGCTCGCTCTGCCCGGCCGGCAGGGTCTGGCCTTTCGGGCGCCGTACTTCGGTGCCGGACGGGCGAATCGTCGAGGCGCGACCGTGGTAGCCGATCGGTACGTACTTGTAGTTGGGCAGCAACGGGTTGTCCGGGCGGAACAGCTTGCCGACGTTGGTCGCATGCTGGATGCCGACGTAGAAGTCGGTGTAGTCGCCGATCCTGGCCGGCACGTGCAGCTCGCATTCGCCGGCCGGGTACAGCGCGGCCTTGAGCGTGGCCTGGTGCTCGCTGCCCTCGCCGAGCAGCGCCAGCAGGCGCTCGCGCAGGGCTACCCGGGCACTGCGACCCAGGGCGAAGAAGGCGTTCAGTGCACCGCCGCGAGTGGCTTCCACGGCCGCCCTGGCTTCGCCTTCGAACAGACCGGCAGCCAGTACCGCTTCAAGGTCAAGGATGGCGTCGCCGATGGCAACGCCGCTGCGGCGCTCGCCGCCGGCGCGGCTGAAGATACCCAGCGGCAGGTTCTGCAACGGGAAGTCGCTATGCCCATTGGCGTGTTCGACCCAACTGCGGGCAATGGCGGTCTGGTTCATGCTTATCTCCGATTCGGGGTGAAGGTGCTCGGCAGCGTGGCCCAGCACCTATCGTAGTCGTTCTGCAACTGCGGGCAGTCCAGGGCATGGCGGGTCGGACGCAGCACCTGGCCGGTCTCGAACATGAAGGCCATGGTGTTGTCGATCTTGCTCGGCGCCAGCTCCGCGGCGATGGCCTTGGCGCAGGTTTCGGCATCCGGACCGTGGGCGCTCATGCAACCGTGCAGCGAGGCGCCACCAGGCAGGAAGCCTTCGGCCTTGGCGTCGTATTCGCCCTTGATCAGGCCCATGAACTCGTTCATCAGGTTGCGGTGGAACCACGGCGGACGGAAGGTGTTCTCGGCCACCATCCAGCGCGGCGGGAAGATCACGAAATCGATATTGGCCATGCCCGGCACGCTGGTCGGCGAGGTCAATACCGTGAAGATCGACGGATCGGGATGGTCGAAGCTGACCGTGCCGATGGTGTTGAAACGTCGCAGGTCATATTTGTACGGCACGTTGTTGCCGTGCCAGGCGACCACGTCCAGCGGTGAATGCTGCAACTGGCAGCCCCACAGCTCGCCAAGGAACTTCTGCACCAAAGGCACTGGGCCCCGGGCTTCCTCGTAGTGCGCCACCGGCGCGAGGAAATCTCGCGGATTGGCCAGGCCGTTGCTGCCGATCGGGCCCAGGTCCGGGATACGCAGCGGTGCGCCGTGGTTCTCGGCGATGTAGCCGCGGGCTTCGCCATCCGGCAGCTCGACGCGGAACTTCATGCCGCGCGGGATCACCGCGATCTCCAGCGGCTCAACCTCCAGCACGCCCAGTTCGGTGACCAGGCGCAAACGGCCCAGTTGCGGCACCAGCAGCAGTTCACCGTCGCCGTTGAAGAACACCCGCTCCATGGAACGGTTGGCGCGGTAGATATGGATACTGACGCCGGCCGGTTTGTCGCCGGCCGAGTTGGCAGCCATGGTCACCCAGCCATCGATGAAGTCGGTGGGCTCGCCGGGCATGTCCAACGGGCTCCAGCGCAGGCGATTGGGGGTGACCGCGCCCAGCGGGCCACCGGCCAGTTGCCGCTCCAGGCGCACGAAGGCCGGGTGCAGCGCCGAAGGGCGGATGCGGTACAGCCAGGTGCGCCGCTGTTCATGGCGGCTCATGGTGAAGGCGGTGCCGGAGAGCAGTTCGGCGTACAGGCCGTAGGGCGCTTTTTGCGGGGAGTTCTGGCCGACCGGCAGGGCACCGGGCAGGGCTTCGCTGGCGAACTCATTGCCGAAACCGCTTTGGTAAGCGAGGTCGGACGGGTTGTCGATGTTCATCGAGCCTCCATGGGGTGGCAGATTGTCAACCCTGTCGCCCAGGCAAGAGGGAAGTGCTTCTGCATTGTTTTAATTCGTAAACGGATTACGCATAACGTAATTTGCTCGCACCATGGCGTCAAGCTATAAAGATCGCCGTCCATTCCGGGACCGCCGTGCGGTCCTTTGCGAGCACGCTCGCTCCCACAGAGAAAACAGCGCCCATGAGTAAAGCTCCGTCCAGCACCGATAGCGGTAAACAGAAGGTTCGTTCGGCGGAGGTCGGTACCGACATTCTCAAGGCGCTGGCGGAGCTTTCCCCCGCTACCTCGCTGTCGCGCCTGGCCGAGCATGTGGACATGCCGGCGAGCAAGGTGCACCGTTATCTGCAGGCACTGATCGCCAGCGGCTTCGCCGAGCAGGACCCGGCCACCAACCATTACGGCCTCGGACGCGAGGCGTTGCGCGTGGGCCTGGCGGCGCTGGGCGGGATGGACGTTCTGAAAGTGGCGGCAATGCCGCTGTCGCAATTGCGCGACGACCTGAATGAAAGCTGCTTTATCGCGGTGTGGGGCAACCAGGGCGCGACCGTGGTGAATATCGAACCGGCAGTGCGCGCGGTGACGGTGGTGACCCAGATCGGCTCGGTGCTGCCGCTGCTGAGTTCGTCCACCGGACTGGTGTTCGGCGCCTATCTGCCGGAACGGGAAACCGTGGAACTGCGGGATCGGGAACTGGCGCAGAGCGGACACGACATCGCCCATTACGATGCCCTGTTCGCCACCATCCGCGAACACGGCCTGCATCATGTCCACGGCCTGCTGATGCCCGGTGTCGACGCCCTGTCGGCCCCGGTGTTCAACGCCATGGGCCAGATCGCCGCGGTAATCACCGTGGTCGGGCCAACCTCGATCTTCCATGCCGATGAACAAGGCCCGGCAGCGCAGCGCCTGGTTGCCACGGCAAACGCCATCAGCTGGCGGATGGGCTATCAGGCGTCAGTGAACTGAATTGGTGCACTGTTGCCGAGGATGCAACAGTGAATGTCAGAAAGGGCTATTTTTCCGTGGGTTGCGCCTGACTATCCTTGCCTTGCCCTGACGATCCGGTGTTCGCCAGGGCGCGAAGTTGACGCTTCGGACCCCTTAATGGTCGGTTAATGCTTTTCCCCTAGAGTGCTCCCGATTGTTGCTCCGAAGCGTCCCCTTCAGTTCACCGACGTCGATTTTGAAGCTCCTTGATCTGCGTCTTTGTTGGCCGCTGCGTTTGCAGCGGCCTTTTTTATTTTTGGGGCTTGCACGGACCTTGTGGGAGCGGGTTCACCCGCGATTACGTCGGTGAGTCCAATATGGCAATCGCGGGTGAACCCGCTCCCACAGGGCCCGCGGTGTGCTTTTAATCGCAATGAAACCGGTGCAGCAACCGATGCGCCACCGGCGCCAGGATCAGGCCGATACTGGCGACGAAAACCAGCCCCACATACAGCCCGTACACCGCGAAGAACAACTTTCCGCCCTGGGTTTCCGGCAGCGCCACCGGCCCCATGCCGCCCAGCAGCAGGGTGGCGTTGAACGCCGCGTCGTACCACTTCACCCCTTCCTCGAAATGCAGGTGCCCGGCCACGCCGATCAGGATCGAGCCCAGCAGCAACAGCAGCGCACCCAGCGCATGAAGCAACAGCCGGCTGCGGAACTGTTCGGCCGAGATGACTTCTTCGTTCTTCGATTCATACATGTGCGCGCTCCTTGTCGCGATGACGGGCTAGCCAGCTTAGGAAAGATCCGCCGATCGCGACAGAAATCAGCGCCGGGCAAATCGTTGCAAATTGCTCATCATCTGCTCGAGGGCCTGCAGGCTGTCCTTCGGATGCACGGCGTTGTCGAAGTCGCCGATTTGCCCCCAACTGGCCGCCACGTCTTCGACGCTGAAGCCTTCATGGGGATCGAAGCCGGCCCCGAGGCTGCGCTCCCAACGCACCTGGCCGATCCAGCCACCGCCGACCTCATAGAGGTTGCCGCTGTCCTGGCAGCGGTCGCTGCCCAGGTAGACCACCAACGGACTGATCAGCTCGGGCTTGAGTTGCTCGAACACTTGCGGCGGAATCAGGCCTTCGGTCATGCGCGTGCCCCCGGTGGGGGCGATGGCGTTGACCAGCACGCCGTTCTTGCGCCCTTCCAGGGCCAGGGTGCGGGTCAGGCCGTAGAGGCCGAGCTTGGCCATGCCGTAGTTGGCCTGGCCGAAGTTGCCATAGATGCCCGACGTGGACGAGGTGAAGATCACCCGGCCCCAATTCTGCTCGCGCAGGTGCGGCCAGGCGGCGCGGGTCACTTTCCAGGCACCTTCGACGTGCACCTTGTAGACCAGGTCCCAGTCGGCGTCTTCCATCTTGTGGAAGGTCTTGTCACGCAGGATCCCGGCGTTGTTCACCACGACATCGACCCGGCCGAAGCTGTCCAGGGCCTGTTCGACGATGCGCTGGCCATCGGTCACCGAGTCATGGTTGGCCACCGCCTCGCCGCCGGCCTCGCGGATCTGCGCCACCACCCGGTCGGCCGCCGAGGCGTTCGCCCCTTCGCCGTGGGTCGAGCCGCCCAGATCGTTGACCACCACCTTCGCCCCGTGCCGGGCGAACAGCAGGGCATGGGCGCGGCCAAGGCCACCGCCGGCCCCCGTGACGATCACCACTCTATCTTCCAGGCGTACCGAATCGGTCATGGCTCAACTCCAACTGAACAGGGAACGGAGCCGCCAGTGTCGGCCAGCACCTGTGCCCGGACAACGAACCGGGCGGGCGCTGAATGGCGGATGATAAGTGACGCTTGGGTCAGGACCAGGCCACCTTCTGCAGGCTCCAGGCCAGCGGCTGGTGACGGAAATCCAGGTAATGGCGCAGCACCTGGGCCGGCGACTCGGTGTGCGGATAGTGCCCGATGCCATGGAGTAGAACGGTATCGGGCTCGGGGATCAGTTCCTCGTAGCGCTCGACCATGTGCGCGCCCGACAGCGGGTCTGCCGCTCCGTTGATGAAGCGCAGCGGCAGGCTCGCGTTCTGCAAGGCCCCGACCCAACGCTGGCGATGTGCCTGGTGTTCGATCAGGTATTCCGAAAGCCGATGCAGGATGCGATTGCCGCGATTGGCCACGATCAGGCTCCAGCAGTCGTCAAGCGCGCTTTCGCTGGGCTGGGTACCCGGCCCGTAGATCTGTCCGGCATTGCGCACCAGGTCGTCACGATCGAAGACCCGCGCCACCAGCCAGCCGAGCCGGCTGATCAGCAGGCGCTGAAGCAGCAACGGGCGATGGCACTCGGGAAACAACCCGGCATTGAGAAACGCGCAACTGGCGATCCGGCCCTGCCCTTCGTGATGCCGCGCCAGCAGTTCCTGGGCGACGCTGCCGCCATAGTCATGGGCCAACACATGCACGGGCTCATGGATATGCAAATGCTCCAGCAACGCCTGCTGCAGATCGGCCTGCTCCAGCAGGCTGTAGCGATGCCCCGGCGGTTTGGCCGAATCGCCGAACCCCAGCATGTCGCAGGCGACTACCCGAAAGCGCTGGGCCAAGGGTTGCCAGAGGTAGTGCCAGTCCCAGCTGGCGGTAGGAAATCCGTGAATAAGTAGCAGTGGCTCTCCCTGCCCTGCCGTCCAGTAGCGAATGCTCTGGCCGCGGAACGTGTATCCCAGGCTCCGTGTCCGCCAGACGCACAAGGGTATCTCTGCCAAAGGCATAGCGAGATCTCGGCTGGTGGTTGTTATCAGTGTTGGTCACGGCGGCACATGATTGTGCTCTGTCGCTGAGCATAGTCAGCCGCCGCCAGGGCGGGAGTTGCCTTGGCAGCCAGCTTGCTGACCTTGCGGGTCACGCGCCGAACGGCTTATAGCGCCATCGTCAGCAACGGCGCGGCGAACAGGTTGAGCAGACCGGTCAGGACCATCACCAGCCCCGCCACCGAGCCCTCTTCGCCGCCCACCTCCCGCGCCCGGCTGACACCGGCGCCATGGGCACCGACACCGAACAGCGCGCCCCGGGCCAGCGGCGTGCGCAGCGGCAGGTAGCGCAGCAGCACGCCACCGAACACCGCACCGAGCACCCCGGTAAACATCACGAACACCGCCGTCAGTTCCGGCACACCGCCCAGTTGCTGCGCCAGCGGCATGGCGAACGGCGTGGTGATGGAGCGCGGCAGCAACGACAGGCTCACCGAACTGTCCAGCGCCAGCAACCGTGCCAGCACCCAGGAACTGGCGATGGATGCCGTACTGCCCATCAGCATCCCCAGGCACAGGGCCTTCCAATGCCTGGCCAGCAGGCGCCGCTGCTGCCAGATCGGTACCGCGAAGGCTACGGTCACCGGGCCGAGCACCGCCATCAGCCAGTGGGTGTCGCGAGAGTATTCGGCGTAGGCGGTATGCAGCGGCACGGCAATGGCCAGCAGCACCGCCGGCACCAGGATCAGCGGCGACAACAGGTAGCGCCCGGTGCGCCGGTACAGCCAGCGGCTGCCCAGGTAGGCCAGCAGGGTCAGGGCCAGCCAGAACAGCGGCATCGGTTCAAGACTCATGACGCAGGCTCCGGCGGCACACCCATTCCACGGTAAAGGCGGTGACCACCATTACCAGCAAGGTACTGACCGCTATCACCAGCAGTATGCGCCAGCCGTCGTCGCGCAGCAGCGTGCCGTAGTCCAGCAGGCTCATCAGCGCCGGGATGAAGAACAGCAGCATCTCGGCCATGAGCACCCCGGCGCCGCGCTGCAAGGCGGCAGGCTTGAGCCAGCCGAGGGCGAACAGCACCAGCAGCAGCGCCAGGCCCATCACACCGCCGGGTATGGGCCAGCCGAACCAGGCCACCAGTTGCCCGCCGAGCAGGTACAACGCCAGCAGCACGCCCAGCTCGGCAAGCAGGCGCGCAAGGCATTTGAAATTAGCGAAAGTCATGGACGGGGTTCCTCTGCAGGTCCCCATTTTAAAATCGCGCTCACCCATGCAAAAAGCGAATTGTTAGACTGCACGGCATTCCAGAATGGAATTCAAGAGCATGGACTTCAAGCAACTGCGCAGTTTCATCGAAGTGATACACCGCGGCGGCTTCACCCAGGCCGCGCAAACCCTGCATATCAGCCAGTCGGCAGTGAGCAAGCAGGTGGCCCAGCTGGAGCAGGACCTCGGTGTAACGCTCCTCGAACGGCACGCCTCGCGCCTGCACCTGACGGCCGCCGGCAAGGTGGTGCTGGAACGTGGCGAAGCCATCCTGCACCTGAGCCAGGCCCTGCATAACGAACTGGACGACCTCAGCCAGCTGGCCCGCGGCGAGCTCAGCCTCGGCCTGCCGTTGCTGGGCAGCGACGCGCTGTTCGCCGGGCTGTTCGCCGAATACCGGCGGCGCTATCCGAATATCAAGGTGCAAATCCTCGAAGGCGGCAGCCGCACCATCGAACAGGCGGTCCTCAGTGGCGAACTGGAGCTGGGCGGCAGCCTGACGCCGAACGATCCGGCCTTCGACTGGCAGCCGTTCTGCAACGAACCGCTGGACGCCCTGCTGCCGCTGGACCACGCATTGGCCGGCAATGCCAGCGTGCACCTGGGAGAATTGGCAGACACGCCCTTCCTGCTCTATCAGCGCAGTTTCGTGCTCAACGACCGGCTATTGAGTGCCTGCCAGGCCCTGGGTTTCACGCCCAGGGAAGGCGGACGCAGTGGACAGGCGGATTTCCTCGCCGCGCTGGTGGCAGCCGGCCAGGGCGTGGTGCTGTTGCCGCGGATCGTGGCGAGGGCGCTGGAACGGCCCGGCGTCGTGCGCCTGGCCCTGCGCGAACCGCAGGACCTGCGCTGGGACATCGCCTTCATCTGGCGCCGGGGCGCCTACCTGTCGGCGGCGGCCCGGGCCTGGCTGGACCTGTTGAAAGAGTCTCCGCAGGGGCAATGAATCAGCCACGCAGCCTGTCGGCAAACCCGGCGAGCCAGGGTTCGGCGTCGACTTCAGGGGTCACGGTCTCGCTGGCATCCAGGCGCAGCATTGGCTGGATCTCGTTGACGCCCAGCTCGGCGAACAGCTCGCGCAATTGCTCGCCGCCGCCGCAGTAGGTATCGCCGTAGCTGGAATCACCCAGGGCGATGACCCCGCCCGGCAAGCCGCGCCAGGCGGCAGGCAGGATGTCGCGGATTTCGCTGTACAGCGGCAGCAGTGCATCGGGCAGTTCGCCCATGCCGGTGGTGGAGGTCACGGCAAGCAGCGCTTCGGGCTCGAATGCCTGGATATCGGCAAGGGTCGCCCGGGCCGCGTGCCAGGCTTCGAAACCGGCGGCCTTGAGCAGCGACTGGGCGTGACGGGCGACTTCTTCGGCGGTGCCATAGACCGAACCGGACAGGATGACCACTTTCATGAGGGATTCCATTACTTGAGCGAACGCGCAGGATACTAGGTTCTGTACGAAAAGCCTTGAGACGAAGGTCAGACTGTTTTCAACGCAGCAGGAACGGGTATCGAGGCTTTTCGTGCAGCGCCTGGCACCCTTGGCTGGCACAAGGCCTTATCCCCTGCTCGCACATGCACTAGAATCGCTCATCCGAAGCCTTGGACCGGTCCCGCCGATGATCAACGCCAAACTGCTGCAACGCATGATCGATGCCTCCAACGATGGCATCGTGGTCGCCGAACAGGAAGGCGACGAAGACACCATCCTGATCTACGTGAATCCGGCCTTCGAGCGCTTGAGCGGTTACCAGGCCAGCGACATTCTCTATCGCGACTGCCGCTTCCTCCAGGGCGAAGACCGCGACCAGCCGGCCCGGGCGCGTATCCGCCAGGCCCTGGACAGCCGCCAGCCGTGCCGGGAGATCCTGCGCAACTACCGCAAGGACGGCAGCGCGTTCTGGAACGAGCTGTCGATCACCCCGCTGTTCAACGAAGCCGACCAGCTCACCTATTTCATCGGTGTGCAGAAGGACGTCACCGTTCAGGTCGAAGCCGAGCAGCGGATCGCCGAGCTGGAACGCGAACTGGCCGAGGCACGGGCGCGGATCCGGGCGCTGGAAAGCGACCAACGGTCTTAACAAAGGCACTTATCCGCTGTCCATTCAACACCCCGTAGACTCGCAGTATTCACGACCATGCAAGCCGACGCCCTTTTGACCCAGGATGAGCTGGACTATATCCAGAGCGTGCACCGCTCGCCCCAGCTCAACCGCGTGGACCCGAACTCCAGCCTGCGCCTCAATGGCCGCAGCGATGTCCAGCAATTGCTGACCCGGCTGGTGGCCAACGAGCAGGTCACGGTGCAGGCAAAGGTGGACAACCAGCACATGAGCTTTCCGCTGTTGCTGGTGGAAGACGAGTTCCATGCCCTGCACCTGCAACTGGGGGCGCCGAGCATCTATGAGGAAGGTGCGGTGGTCCGGCCCTGGCGCCTGAGCCTCGACCAGCCGGTGATGCTGGAAGACCAGCTGGGGCTGAGCAGTGGCCTGAAGGTGCGGGAGATTTCCTTCAAGGGCGTGCTGGTGGAACTACCGCAAGGCAAGAAGCCGCCGAAGTCCTTCAACCTCTGGTTCGCCCCCGACGGCATCGCCCCCATCGCCCTGCGCGGCACCTTGCAACGCATCACCGCCGAGGGCCTGGCCGCCTACCGGCTGAGCCAGCGCCCGGCTGAAGAAATCGAACGGCTGCGCCAGTACATTTTGCAGCAGCACCGGCGCGCTCACCCCGAGCTGCATGCCGGTTAACTGTCGAGGTGCCCGTCGAGGCACTGCTGCAGGCGTCGACGCATAAGGCGCCCTTCCCCGCCGAGACACACCACCTGTGACCCGACCAGGCTGTCCTGGGCCATTTCCGACGCCTCGCCGGCGAACAGCAGCGGGCAGTCCAGACCAAGACAGAGGCGCGCCAGGCGCTTGGACAGGTCCGCCGCCGGGGCGTGATTGGAGAACAGCACCACGGCATCCGGCGCCATGCGCTCGCAGATCAGGCTCAACTCTTCCAGGGGGTGTCCGGGTGCCAGCAGCGATACCGCCACCTCGCTGCTGCCGAGCATCAGGGCGCACACCAGCAATTCGAGTTCCCGGCACTGCTCCGGCAGCCCGGCGAGGAGCACGCGCGTAGGCTGTTCGTCCCGGGTCAGTTGCAGGCGCTGCCAGGCCCGGGCACGGAGGAAGGTGTCGAAGAACAGCCATTCGCTGAGGCGGCCGAAGCCGTCATGGGCAATACGCAGCTCCTGCCACAGCGGCATGACGATCTCCTGGAACACCACTTCCAGCGGGTAGCTGGCGAAGACCTGGCCATAGATGCGCTCGAGCCGCGCTTCATCGAAACCCTGCGCGGCCTGACGCAGCAGGTTCTGCCAGTGCTGATGATCCTTCGCAGGCGGTTGCGCGGCCTCCTCGGGCCGGGCGTGCGCAGCCCTGTTGCGAGCGAGGATCTTGCCGACCTTGCTCACGGCCACGCCCCGCTCGATCCAGCCAAGGATCGTACGGACCTCGTCGATATCGGCGCGGGAATACAAACGGTGCCCACTTTCGGTGCGAGTCGGCTGTACCAGCCCGTAACGGCGCTCCCAGGCGCGCAGGGTCACCGGGTTGATCCCGGTCAGCCGTGCGACTTCCCGGATGGGAAACAACTCCTCGTGATCCAGGGTACGTTCGCCGGGTGGCGGCGGGGAAAATTCGATCATCGCCTTGTACGCTGCGGATTGTAGGAAAAAGACCCGCATTCTACCCCGCTCGTCAACGGCCGGAACAAACCCTTGGTCAACTTGAGAGAAAACTGACACTGACGGGTCACATTATTTACGGAATAATCCTTGCTTGAGTTCGGACGCCACCCAATACCCCGGGTGGTATCCAGGATCGAGGCTACCCGCCGCGACCCGTTTGCCCGGAGATACACGATGTCTACCTCACCCGTCACCCTGATGGTCGCACGGCGCGTTGCCGAAGGCCGTTACCAGGACATGATCGCCTGGCTCCACGAAGGCGAGCAGCTCGCCACCGACTTCCCCGGCTACCTCGGTTCCGGCGTACTGGCCCCGCCGCCCCAGGGCGACGAGTTCCAGATCATCTTCCGCTTCGTCGATGAAAAGACCCTGCACGCCTGGGAATTCTCAGCCTCGCGCAGTGCCTGGCTGGCACGCGGCAACGGCCTGTTCAAGCAACCCACCGAGCAGCGGGTCAGCGGTATAGAGGGCTGGTTCGGCAACAGTGCCGCGCAGCGTCCACCCCGCTGGAAGCAGGCGGTGGCGATCTGGCTCGCGTTCTTTCCCGTGTCGCTGGTCTTCAACCTGCTGTTCGGCCATTGGCTGGCGCAACTGGACCTGCTGCCGCGCGTGCTGCTCAGTACCCTCGGCCTGACGCCGCTGATGGTGTACCTGTTCATCCCGCTATCGACCCGCTGCCTCGCCAGTTGGCTCGATGCCCGGCCCGCGCCCGCTACGGCACGGGAAAACCGCGGCGAATCCCTGGAAAGCCGCTGACGCCCCGGGGGCGGTCAATACGGGCGAGTTCGGGTATGCTGGCACCTGACCGCGAACCTGAAAAAGTTGACCGTCCCCGCATATGAACAGCCCAATCCTAGTTACCGGTGGCAGCCAGCGAGTCGGGCTGGCGCTGGCCACGCAACTGGCGCAGGCCGGCCACACGGTGGTCAGCGCCAGCCGCAGCAAGATCCCCCCGGCGCACCCGAACATCATCCCGTTCCAGGCCGACCTGTGCAGCGAACGCGATCGCGAAGCGCTGATCGAGCACCTGCGCACCCAGTACGACGGCCTGCGCGCCATCGTCCACAATGCCTCGCTGTGGCTGGACGACGACCTCGACAACCTGAACACCATGTTCAAGCTGCACGTCGAGGCGCCCTACCACCTCAACCTGGCCCTGGGCGAGCAACTGCTGAAGCTCGACAAGTCGGACATCATCCACATCTGCGACGAAACCTCCTCCCGCGGCAGCAAGAGCCATATCGGCTATGCCGCGACCAAGGCCGCGCTGCAGAACATGGTGCTGTCCTTCGCCGAAAAGTACGCGCCCAGGGTGCGGGTCAACGGTATCCTGCCGGGCCTGCTGATCCTCAAGGAGGGCGGCGACGAACAGTATCGCCAGCAGACCCTGAAGAAGGCCCTGCTGGAATTCGAACCCGGCGCCCAGCCGCTGATCGACGCGGTGCTGTTCCTTCTCGAAAGCCAGTACAGCACCGGCAGCAACGTGGTCATCAACGGTGGCCGCCACCTGAAGAACCGAATCGCCTGATCAACGAGACAGCCATGACCCCACAAGAGCAACTCGAACTCGAAGCGGCGGCGTTCCGTCGCCTGGTCGAACATCTGCGCAACCGTACCGACGTGCAGAACATCGACCTGATGAACCTGTCCGGCTTCTGCCGCAACTGCCTGTCCAAGTGGTACAAGGCCGCCGCGGACGAACGCCAGATCGAGGTAAGCCTGGATGACGCCCGCGAGGTGGTCTACGGCATGCCTTACGAGCAGTGGAAAAGCCAATACCAGAAAGAAGCCAGCGCCGAGCAGCAAGCCGCGTTCGCCAAAGGAAAAACCCATGACTGACCTGATTCAACTGCGTGCCAGCCTGGCCACCGGCGAACACCAGTTCGCCGATACCCTGGCCTTCGTTGCCGAGCACTACGACTACCAGCAGACCGCCTTCGACAATGGCGGCCTGGCCAGCGCCGCCGGACAGAACGAAGGTTCGTGCAAGACCCTGGGCCTGGCCCTGCTGGAAGGTTTGAGCGACCAGGAAACCTTGCTGGCGTTCGGCGAGCACTACCGCTCGGTGCTGGCAACGCCGGAAGGCACCGACCACGGCAACATCCGCGCCCTGATCGCCCATGGCCTGGCCGGGGTGAAATTCGAGGGTGAGCCGCTCAAGCGCAAGGCTTGAGCCTTTTGATGCAGCTGATGGCCTGATCGCTGGCAAGCCCTTCAGGCTGCGCTGTAGCGCAGAGAACAGTTCCTGTGGGAGCGGGTTCACCCGCGATTACTAAGGTGAATTCACTACAGCAATCGCGGGTAAACCCGCTCCCACAAAGTCACTGCAAATCAGAGAGTTATGTTTTGCTCTGGGCTCATCAGATCGACTCGTACCGGGCCGGCGGCGGCATTTCCCAGACTGACGGCGGCATATCGAACAGCTTGTCGAAATCGAAGCGCAGGTTTTCATCGCGCAGGCCGATCACCATCACCACCAGCAGCAACAGCGCCAGCGCGCCTTCCGGCAGGCTCCAGCGCGGCACCTCGACATCGCGTCCGCGGCTGCACCACCAGGCCTGGCCGATGCAGAAGGCGGCGATGGCGAGCGCCCAAAGGTAATAGCCCGGAGCGAAGCCGATGACGTCATGGAAGCTGTAGTTGATGTTGTCCGGCAGGCGCTCGATGGCGTGGCTCATGACCGCCAGGTAAAGGGCCCAGGCACCGAGGAACAGTGCCAGCCAGCGCAGCCGCCGGCGCAGCAGCAGGGCGAGACCAAACAGAGGATTGGCGAACCAGCCGAACAGACCGAAGACCACGCCCCAAGGGCCCTGGAACAGCGCCTGCTGGGCAGTGACCGTATTGCCGCCGCTGAGGTGCACAGCATCGAGGCACAGGGCCAGGAGATAGAGGAGAAGGCTGAGGGTGACGTAGAGACGCGCCATGCGGCGACCTTGGGTGGCGAGATGAAACCGGGACAATACAGCAATTTGGTGATTTGACTTGAGGGCCTCATCGCTGGCAAGCCAGCGATGAGGCCCTCGAGTCAGACGCTTGTCAGAACTCCATGCTGAAGCTCACGGTCACCGCGTTGTCGCGGCTTTCGCTGGCCAACTGGCCGGAGTAACCCACGCCCACCTTGCTCATCGGGCCGACGTTCATGTCGACACCCAGCTCGACCACCGCTGCATCCTTGGCGATCGGTACACCGGAGTTGCTGAACCCGGCACCGCCTTCGATGAAGCGCAGGTCCGCGTCCGGCTTGGTGTCGCCGAAGGCATGCCGCCAGCCGAGGCTGCCGCGTGGCGTGACGGTCGCGCCGTTATCCAGGGTGAACGACTTGCCAACCCGCAGGCCGACGGTGGAGAACACGTTGTCCTGCTGGGTATCGCCCTCCAGGCGCCCTGCCCCGCCTTTCTCGCGGGCCTTGTCGCTGTCGTAGTTGACGTAGGCCAGGCCGGCGAACGGCTCCAGCGCCACGCCGTTGCCTGCATCGATGGCATAGCCCACTTCACCGAACACCTGGGCAGTGCGCGCCTTGTAGCTCGATTTCAGGCGTTCGCTGTAGCTGCCGGCCTCGACGTAGCGCTTGCTGTCGATGTCGTGCCAGGTGTAGCCGGCGCCCAGGCGTGCGGCGAGGGCGTCCATCTGGTAGCTCAGGTAGGCCGCCAGGTGGTAGCTGTCCACCGAGGCGTCCTGCGGCTTGCCCTTGGCGCTGATGCTGCTGTTGGTGTAACCGGCAGCGATACCGGCGCGCAGCTGGTCGTTGAGGTCGTTGTCGAAACCGATCAGGAAGCCGGACAGGTCGCGCTTGACGTTGGCCGCATTGTGGCCGCCGTCGTAGTCACCCCAGCCGCCCACGGCACGGATCCAGCCTACCCCTTCACCGCCGCAACCACGACCGGTGGTCTGCTGGTTGCTGTTGGGTGCCAGGGTGCGGCGCGGGTCCTGCTCGTCGCTGCAGCCGGCATCGCGCATGCGGTCATTGACCGCGTCGCGGATGTAGCGCGAGTCCTCGATCAGCACGGTCGCGGTGCTGGCGTAGATCTCGCCGGACAGGCTTTCGAACGCCGCCACCGCATCGCCGGCACTGGAGCCAATGATGGTGCTGCGCAGGCTGGCCGGCGCCGACGCGCTGTCCAGGGCCTGGGCCACTTCACGCTGGTTGTCGGTCTGCGCCACGCTGGCGAAGGCGGTGCCGTTGCGCGCCACGTTCAGGGTCACGGCGTTGGCGCCATAGTTGAGCGTGGTATCGAGGAACGTCAGGTTGTCCAGGTTGTTGCTGGCAAAGGTGCCGTTGACCCCGCCGGTAGCCGACACCAGGGTGTATTGGCTGTCGCCGGTGTATCCGCCAAGGTTGCCCACCTGCAGGCTGCCGCCCAGGTTCGCCGTGCCACCCACGTTGAGGTAGTTGGTGGTCGCCGGCGACAGGCTCACGGCCAGGGTGCCGTCGGCGGCGTTGGTGAAGTTGCCCGCCACACTCAGGTTGGCGCCATTGGCACCGGTGGCGACGGTGCCATGGTTGTCCACCGAGCCGACGCTACCGGTGCCGGTCAGGCCGGCGCCATTGGCGACGGTGACCTGGGCGCCGAACACGGTGCCCGGGTTGGCCGCATTGCCCACGGTCAGGCTGCCCTGGTTGACCGCGAAGGCCCCGTTGAACGGCTGGCTGCCGACGATCAGCAGGTCGCCGGTACCTTGCTTGACGATGCTGCCGTTGCCGCTGAGGATGCCGCGGAACTGGCCTGCGGTGGCCTGCTCGAACACCAGGTTGGCGTTGTTGGCGATGTTGCCTTGCAGGCTGGTGGTGTTACCCATCAGCGTGCCGCCACTGACGGTGGTGCCGCCGGTGTAGGTGTTGGCGCCGGTAAGTACCAGGGTGCCTGCGTCGAGTTTCTCGATACCACCGGTGCCGACCAGCGGCGCCGAAATGGTTGCGGTGCCGGTACCGACGCGGATCGCTGCCTGGCTGCCGCTGGCCGCCAGGGCTCCGCCCGCGCCTGCACTCAGGACATAGCCATCGGTCAGGAACTGCATGCCGGTGAAGGTCTGCTGGCCTTCTACAGTGACCGAGTACAGGGTGTTGACCGGGGCCGGGCCGCCGAACACCGCGAACTGGTTGGCCCAGGCGTTGCTGGTGGTGCCGGTGGTGTTGGTCCAGTTGCTACTGCTGCTGTTCCAGGTACCGCTGCCACCGCTGATGGTGCCGTCGGCCGCCGTCTTGCTGCCGTTCCAGAACTGCAGGGCGGTGTCGCTGCCCACCACCAGGTTGATCTGGTTGGCAATGGCCGTCTGCAGGGTCAGGTCGGCCGGCAAGGTGGTGCCCGGCAGGCTGCCGTACACCAGGCCGTTGTCGGTGACGCTGCCGCCGTAGGTGAACAACTGGTACACGCCAAGGCCGAAGCCACCGGCATTGCTGATGTTCAGCGTACCGTCGAGCACCAGGTTGCCCGCCACCGACACCAGGGTGGTGGAACCACCTGGCGCACCGAGGTCGAAGTTCAGGTTGCTGCCGGACGACAGGTTGAGGTTGCCCACGCTCAGCGGTGCGGTGGCGCTGCCGGCGTTCAGGTTGGCACCATCGGCGATGGTGACGGTGCCGCTGTAGGTGCCGCTGCCGCCCAGGCTGGCGCCGCTGGCGACCTGCACGTTGGCGCTGGCCAGGGTGCCGTTGTTGACCAGGCTGCCGGCGCTGACCAGGGTATTGCCGGTAAAGCCGCTGTTGCCGGTGAGCAGCAGCCGGCCAGCGCCGAACTTGGTCAGGGTGCCCGAACCGGTGAGGCTGCCGCCGTAGGTGCCATCGGTATTCTGCGCGAAGGTCAACGCGCCATTGTTAAGGATCGCGCCCTGCAGGCTGGTGGTGTCACCGGTCACGCTGCCGGCGTTGATGGTGGTGCCGCCACTGTAGTTGTTGGCACCCGCCAGGGTCAGCGAACCGTTGCCGTTCTTGACCAGGCTGCCGGTGCCGCTGATGACGCCACTGAGGCTGGTGTCCTGGTTGCCGGCGAGGGTCAGCTGCGAGGTCAGGTTGATTGCATTGGCCAGTTGCAGCGCGCCCGTGCTGTCCAGCACGGAGGCGCCGGTCACGCTGAGGCCGCCGCTGCCCAGGGCGCCATCGTTGCCCAGGGTCAGGCTGCCGCCGTTGAGCACGGTGCCGCCGCCGTAGGTGTTGATGCCGTTCAGGGTCAGGTTGGCGTTGCCGTTCTTGGTCAGGCTGCCGCTGCCGCTGACCACGCCATCGAGGGTCAGGGCATGGCTGCCGCCGATGCTCAGACCGCCGTTGAGAACGGTGTTGTTGGCCAGGACCACTGCGGTGTTGCTGTCCAGGGTGGTGCCGGCGGCGGCGGTCAGGTCGCCGCTGCCCAGGGCCGCGTTATTGCCGACCACCAGGGTGCCGCCGTTGAGTGCGGTGCCGCCGGTGTAGCCGTTGGCACCATTGAGCACCAGGGTGCCGCCATCCACTTTGGTCAGGGTCCCTGCGCCGTTGATCGCTACGCCCAGGGTCGCGGTATTGCCGCTATCGACCCGCACGTTGGTGGCGCCGGCGCTGGTAAGCAGTTCACCGCCGATGCCGCCGTTGAGGGTGTAGCCGTTGCCGGCGAACTGCAGGCCGGTGATGGCATGGCTGCCGTTGACCGTAACGGTACCGCCCGTGCCCTGGAACACCGCGAAGGTATTGTTCCAGGCCCGGTTGAGGGTGCCGTCGGCGCTGGTCCAGTTGCTGTTGGTGCTGTCCCAGACACCGAAGCCGCCCTGTACCGCACCGTTGCCGACCGTCTCGCTGCCATCCCAGAACAGCACGTTGCTGGCGCCGCCGACCACCAGGTTGACCTGGTTGCTGACGGCGGTCTGTACCAGCACGTCTCCCGGATTGACGGTGCCCGGCAGGCTGTTGATGGTCAGGCCGTTGTTGGTCAGGGTTCCGCCGTAGCCGGCCAGGTGGTAGACACCGGCGCCAAAGCCGCCGAAATCGGTAACGTTGAGGTTGCCGCCCAACGTCAGGTTGCCGGCGACGCTGATCAGCGCCGGATCACCTGCGAGCGCTGCGCCCAGGGCAGTGTTGAGGTTGGATCCGCTGTCCAGCACCAGCGAGCCGACGTTGAGGGTATTGCCGCTCTGCAGGTTCAGGTTGCCGCCGCTGGTCACGGTTACCGCGCCGGCGAGGTCGCCGCTGCCGCCGAGGTTGGCCGCGTTGCCGACCGAAACCGTGGCGCTGTCGAGGCTGCCGTCCACCACCAGGCTGCCATTGCTGATGGTGGTCGCGCCGCTGTGGCTGTTGCTGCCGGTCAGGGTCAGGGTGTCGATGCTCACCTTGTCGATAAGGCCCGCGCCGCTCAACGAGCCGGCGAAGGCACCACCGCTGAGGGTCAGGGTGTTGCCGGCGGCCACGTTCACGTCACCGCTGCCTTGCAGGGCGCCGAGGTTGGTGTTGCCGTTGAGGTTGAGCAAGGCCCCGCTGCCGAGGTTGATCTGCGCCGGGTTGCCCAGGGCGCCGCCGTTGGTGGCGGTCAGGCTGCCGGAAAGGATGTTGAGGATACCGGCGAAGGTATTGGTACCGCCCAGGGTCAGGTTGGCCAGGCCGTTCTTGTTCAGGGTGCCGTTGCCGCTGAGCACACCGTTGAGGGTCAGGTCGTTGTTGCCGGCGACCGAGAGCGTGCTGTCGACCTCGACATCGTTGGCCAGCACCAGGGCGCTGGTGTTGTCCAGTAGCGTGGTGCCGGTGATGCGCAACGCGCCGCTGCCCAGTGCCAAGGCATTGCCCAGGGTCAGGTCGCCGCTGTTGACGGTCACGCCGCCGACGAAGTTGTTGGCGCCATTGAGGGTCAGCTTGCCAAGACCGTTCTTCAGCAGGCGGCCGTTGCCGGAGATCACGCCGTTGAGGGTCAGGTCATTGCTGCCATCCAGGGTCAGGTCGGAAGCGCCGGAAGCCAGCAACACGTTGTTGGCCACGGCCATTGGGCTGCTGTTATCCAGTTGGGACGGCCCGGTGACGGACAGGGTACCGCTGCCCAGCGCCCCGGCATTGCCCAGCCTGAGTTGGCCGGCTGCCAGGTTCAGGCCTCCGGTAAAGGCATTCAGCCCGTTGAGGGTCAGGGTGTTGGCGCCCAGCTTGGTCAGGCTGCCGGCACCGTTGATCGGACCGCTCAGGGTCAGGTCGTTGTTGCCCAGTACCTGGAGGTTGCCGGCCAGGTTGACGGTGTTGCCCAGGGTGACCGCACCGAGGGTGTCCAGCGTAGTGCCGTTGGCCGCGGTCAGCGCGCCAGCGCCCAGCGCACCGTCGGTGCCGAGGACCAGGCCACCGGCATTGAGGGTGGTGCCGCCCAGGAAGGTGTTCACGTTGCCCAGGGTCAGCACCCCGGCGCCGTTCTTCACCAGGCCGCCGTTGCCGCTGACCACGCCATTGAGGGTCAGGTCGTTGCTGCCGGCCAGGTTGAGCTGGCCGGTGACGGCCACGGCGTTGCCGATGGCAACCGCCGTATTGCTGTCCAGCGTGGTGCCGGTGGCAGTGCTCAGCGCCCCCGTGCCCAGGGCGTTGTCGTTGCCAAGCACAAGGGTGCCGCCGCTCAGGGTGGTGCCGCCGCTGTAGCTGTTATCACCGTTGAGCACCAGGGTGCCGGTGTCCAGCTTGTTCAAGGTGCCAGTGCCGGTCAGCGGCAGGTCCAGGGTCGCCGTGACGCCAGCGTCGGTACGAACGGCGAAGTAGGTGCCGTTACGGTTGTTGATATCCAGCGAGCCATTGGTGCCCGCCACCAGTTGGTAGCCATCGGTCATGAACTGCATGCCGTTGACCGACTGCGGGCCATCCACGGTGACGGTGCCGGTAGCGCCCATGAACACCGCGAACTGATTCAGCCAGGTATCGTTGCTGAAGCCGTCGCCGAGCACCCAGTTGCTGGTGGTGGCGTCCCATACCCCGCTACCGCCTTCGATCAGGCCGTTGTTGGTGGTATCGACACCGTCCCAGAACTGCATGATCAGGTTCGGCGAGTTCACCAGCAGGTTGACCTGGCCGGCGAGGCCGGTCTGCAGGGACAGTTCGGTAACGTCCACGCCGTTGGGCAGGTTGCCGAAACCGATGCCCAGGTTGGTCAGGCCGCCGCCGTAGGTGAACAGGCGATAGACACCGTTGCCCAGGGCACCGGCGTCGGCGATGTTGATCGAGCCGCCCAGGGTCAGCGCGCTGGCGACATTGAACAGCGAGGTGCCGCCGGTGACCGGCGAGCCGAGGTTGAGGTCGAGGTTGCTGTTCTGCGACAGCACCAGCGAACCGAAGCTCAGGGTCTCGCCGCTGTTGCCCACCAGGGTACCGCCATCGGCGATGGTGGTGGTGCCGGCGATGCTGCCGGTACCGGTCAGGCTCGCGCCGGCATCGACGTTCACACCGCCGATCCCGTTCAGCGCACCGGTTACCTTCAGGGTGCCCGCCTTCACGTTGTTGACGCCGGAGTTGGTGCTGGTACCGGACAGTTCCAGTACACCGGCGCCGAACTTGTCCAGGCCGCCGTTGCCGGCCAGCGAGCCGGCGAACAGGCTGTCCAGGTTGTTGCCGGCCACGCTCAGGCGTCCGGCATTGGACAGGTTGAGCTGGCCGGCACCGGTCAGGCTGCCGATGGTGATATCGCCAGCAGTGGTCAGGCCGCCGCCGGCCGCCAGGTTGGCAGACGCCAGGGTGTCCAGCGAGTTGGCGGCGATCGCCGTGATGTAGCCGCCCAGTACGTTGACGCTACCGGTGAAGGTACCGGCGGACAGCAGCAGCACTTCATCGCTGCCGGTCTTGGTCAGGGTGCCGTTGCCGCTGAGCGCGCCGGCGAGCTGGAGTTCGTTGTTGGTCTCCAGGGTCAGGTCGCCGTTGACCGCGACGGCATTGCCGAGAATGCGCAGTTGGTTGTTGCGCAGGGTGGTGGCGGCATTGGCGGTGATCGCGCCGCTGCCGAACGCGGCGTTGTTGCCGATTACCACCGTGCCACCGTTGAGTACCGTACCGCCATTCCAGGTGTTGACGCCGTTGAGGGTCAGGGTACCGGTGCCGGCCTTGGTCAGGCTGCCGTTGCCGGCGATGACGCCGCCCAGGCTCAGGTCGTTGCTGCCGCCGACCGTCAGGCCGCCATCGAGCTGAACGCCGTTGGCCAGGGCCAGGCCGTTGTTGGCTGCCACCAGGGTGGAGGTGCCGCCGACGGTCAGGTTGCCGGAGCCGAGCGAACCGTTCTGGCCGACCGCCAGGGTGCCCTGGTTGAGCACGGTACCGTTGGTGTAGGTGTTGTTGCCGCTCAGGGTCAGGGTACCGGCACCATTCTTGACCAGGCTGCCACCGGTGCCGGCGAGCGTGCCGGCCAGGGTCAGGTCGGAACTGCCGCCTACGGTCAGGGCGGCGAGCAGGTTGAAGTTGTTGGCCAGGGTCACGGCCGAGGTGCTGTCGAGCCTGGCGATGCCGGTGTTGACGGAGCCAGTACCGAACGCGGTATTGCTGCCAACGGTGGTGGTGCCACCGAGCAGGAAGGTGTTGCCGGTATAGGTGTTGCTGCCGGTCAGCAGCAGGTCGCCGGTGCCGGTCTTGGCCAGGTTGCCGGTGCCGTCGATCACACCATTGAGCGCCAGGTTCTGCGCGCCGCTGAGGGTCAGGCTGCCGACCAGGTGCACCGCGTTGCCCAGGCTGGCGCTGACGGTGTTGTTGAGGATGCCGCCGGCGGCGGTCAGGGCGCCGTTGCCCAACCCGGTCTGGGAGGCCAACGTCAGGGTACCGGCATTCAGGCGCACGCCACCGCCAAAGGTATTGTTGCCACCCAGGGTCAGCTCGGCCAGGCCGTTCTTGACCAGGCCGCCGGTGCCGGTGATGTTGCCGTTCAGCGTCAGTGCGTTGCCACCGCCGAGGGTCAGGGTGTTGCCGCCCAGGGCGATGGCGTTGGCCACGGCGATGCCGCTGTTGTTGGCCGCATCGAGGAAGGTTCCGGCGCCAGTGACGTTCAGGGCGCCGTTGCCCAGCGCCGTGTTGTCGCCCAGGCGCAGGGTGCCGCCGGCCAGGCTGGTGCCACCGCTGAAGCTGCCAGGGCCATTGAGGGTCAAGGTGCCCGCGCCGGTTTTCAGCAACGCACCGGTGCCGCCGATGGCGCCGTTGAGGGTGATGTCGTTGCCGCCGTTGAGGGTCAGCAGCGCCGCGAGGTTGACGGCGTTGCCCAGGTTGATGGCCGTGCTGCCGGCCAGGGTAGAAGCGCCACCAACATTCAGGCTGCCGGTGCCGATGGCCTCATCGTTGCCGAGGGTCAGGGTGCCCGCGTTGAGGTTGGTCGGGCCGGTGTAGCCATTGGCGCCGGTCAGGGTCAGGTTGCCCGCGCCGTTCTTGGTCAGGCCCCCCGCGCCGTTGATCACGCCCGCCAGGGTCAGGTCGGAGGTGCCGGTGAGGTTGAGGTTGCCGCCGAGGTTGACCGCGTTGTTCAGCAGGGTCGCAGCGAGCGTGCCGAGGGTTACGCCGTCGGCGGTATCCAGGCTGCCGGCACCCAGCGCGGTGTTGCTGCCGACCACCAGGGTGCCACCGCTCAGGGTGGTGGTGCCGGTATTGCTGTTATTACCGGTCAGGGTCAGCACACCCGCGCCGCTCTTGACCAGGCCGCCCGCACCATCGAGGGTGCCGGCCAGGGTCAGGTTGTTGCTGCCGAGCACGTTCAGGCTGCCCGCCAGGGTGATGCCGTTGGCGAGGCTGAGGGCGGTGTTGTTGTCGAGCGCCGTGCCGTTTGCGGCAGTCAGCTGGCTGCTGCCCAGGGCCGCGGCATTGCCGACGACCAGGGTACCCGCCGCCAGGTTGGTCGCACCTTGGTAGGCATTGGCGCCATTGAGGGTGAGCACGCCACTGCCGACCTTGTTCAGGCCGCCGGTACCGGCGATCACCCCGTTCAAGGTCAGGTTGGCAGTGCCCGGCAGGGTCAGGTCGGCACCGAGGTTGACGGCATTGCCCAGGGCAACGCCGACGCTGTTGTTCAGGCTGGCAGCACCCGTCACGTTCAGCGCGCCGCTGCCCAGCGCGGCACCGTTGCCGACGGTGATGGAGCCGGCCGCCAGGGTGGTTGCGCCGCCGAAGGTATTGAGACCGTTGAGGGCCAGGTTGCCCGCGCCATTCTTGATTAGCCCGCCTGCGCCGCTGACCACACCGTTCAAGGTCAGGTCGCTGGTGCCGGCCAGGGTCAGGCTGTTGCCCAGGTCGATGGCATTGGCCAGGGTCAGCGCCGGGCTGTTGTCCAGGCTGACACCCGCGCCGGCTACGTGCAGGGCGCCGCTGCCGAGGGCGGTGTCGTTGCCCAGCACCAGCGCACCCGCATTCACCGTGGTGCCGCCGACGTAGGCGTTGGCGCCATTCAGGGTCAGGGTGCCGCTGCCGTTCTTGACCAGGCTGCCGCCACCGGTGACCAGGCCGTTCAGGACCAGGTCGTTGCTGCCGGTCAGGTTGAGCGCACCGAAGGTACCGATGTTGTTGCCCAAGGTGACCGCGGTGTTGCTGTCCAGGGTGGTGTTGGCCGCAGTGACCAGGGTCCCGTTACCCAGCGCAGCGTTATTGCCGACCACCAGGGTGCCGCCATTGAGCACGGTGCCGCCGGTGTAGCTGTTCGGGCCGTTGAGTACCAAGGTACCGCCGTCGACCTTGTTCAACAGGCCGCTGCCGGTCAGGCCGAGGTTGAGGGTCGCGGTGGCGTTCGGATCGACACGGAAAGTGGTATTGCCGCTGCTGTTGTTGACCAGTTGCAGCGCGCCCGGGCCGTTGAGCACATAGCCGTCGGTGGTGAACTGCATACCGGTGAGCGTTTGGGTGCCATTGACCGTGACCGTGCCACCCGGGGTCTGGAACACCGCGAAGTTGCTGCTCCAGTCGCGGTTGCCGGTGCCATTGACCGTGGTCCAGTTGGTGCTGGCCGCATCCCAGGTACCGCTGCCGCCCTGGATCACACCATCGTTGGCAGTGCCGGTGCCATCCCAGAACAGCACGCTGCCATTGGCGCCGCCCACCAGCAGGTTGACCTGCGCGCCGATCGCGGTTTGCAGTTGCAGGTCGCCCGGCTGGACGCTGCCCGGCACGCTGCCGATCACCAGGCCGTTGTCGGTGAGGGTCCCGGTGTAGTCGATCAGGCGATAGATACCGGCACCGAAGCCACCGATATCGCTGACATTGAGGTTGCCGTCGAGGGTCAGGTTGCCGCCCACCGAGAGCAGCGAAGTGCCGCCGGTGGATGGCGAGCCGAGGCCCACATCGAGGTTGGAGTTGCCATTGAGCACCAGCGAACCGACGCCGAGCTGCGCACCGCTGTTCAGCGCCAGGTGGGCACCGTCGGCGATATTCACCGGGCCGGCGATGCTGCCGCTGCCGGTCAGGGTCGCGCCGGTATTGACCTGCACCTGGCCGCCGGCCAGGGTGCCGCTGACGTTCAGCACGCCGCCATTGACCTGGGTATTGCCGGTATAGGTGTTGCTGCCGGCCAGTTGCAGGCTGCCGCTGCCGACCTTGACCAGGCTGCCGTTGCCCGAGATCGCACCGCTGAACAGGCCGCCGAGGTTGCCGCTGCCGACGCTCAGGCTGGTGTTGTTGCCCAGGGCGATCGCACCGCCGCCGTTCAGGCCACCGATCGTGGCGCTGGCGCCGAGGTTGAGTTGCGCGCCGGTGGCGACATTCACACCCGAGGTATTGCCCAGCGAGCCGGTACCCAGGGTGGTCAGGCTGCCGGAGAGGATGTCCACCGTGCCGGTGAAGCTGTTGCCGCCGCTGAGGATCAGATCGGCGCTGCCGGTCTTGACCAGGCCACCGCTGCCGCTGATCACGCCGCCCAGGTTGAGGGCGTTGTTGCCGGTCAGGGTCAGGTCGGCGCCAAGGTTAATGCCGTTGCCCAGCGCGAAGGCCGCGCTGTTGTTCAAGGTGGCCGCACCGGTGACGTTCAGGTTGCCGTTGCCAAGGGCAAGGCCATTGCCCAAGGTCAGCGTGCCGGCATTGAGCGTAGTGCCGCCGAGGTAGGTGTTGACGCCGTTGAGCGTCAGATTGCCCGCACCGCTCTTGACCAGGCCGGCCGCGCCGTCGATGACGCCATTGAGTGTCAGGTCGCTGTGGCCGGTGAGGTTCAGGTTGGCGCCCAGGGTGACGTTGTTGGCCAAGGCAAGCGGCGAAGTGTTGTTCAGGCTCGAAGCGCCGGTAACGGTCAGGCGACCGCTGCCGAGGGCGCCGGCATTGCCGAGGGTCAGGCTGCCGGCGCTGAGGAAGGTGCCGCCGCTGAAGGTATTGACCCCGGTGAGGCTGAGGTTGCCCTGGCCGTTGGCGGTCAGGGAGCCGGCGCCGCTGAGCACGCCGCTGAGGGTCTGGTCGGCGCTGCCGCCCATGCTCAGCGCGCCATTCAGGGTGATGTCGTTGCCCAGGTTGATGACACTGAGGCTGTCGATCGTGCCCGGCCCGGTCACGGTAATTGCGCCGCCACTCAAAGCCTGGCTGTTGCCCAGCATCAGGGTACCGCTGGCCAGGGTGGTGCCGCCGCCATAGGTGTTGGCGCTGTTCAGGGTGACGGTCGAGGTGCCCTGCTTGGTCAGGCCACCGCTGCCGGTGACCAGGCCATTGAGCGACAGATCGGCGCTGCCGCCCAGGATCAGGCCGCCGTTGAGGTTGATCTGGTTGTTGATACTGACGGCCGTGGCGGCCTTGAGGATCGCGTTGCCGCTGGCGTTGAGCACGCCGAGGCCGAGCGCGGTGTTGCTGCCCAGGCTCAGGGTGCCGCCGTTGAGGTTGACCGGGCCGGCGAAGCTGTTGTTGCCCGAAAGGGTCAGCGTGGCGCTGCCGGTCTTGGTCAGGCCACCCGCGCCGGCAATGTCGCCGGCCAGGGTCAGGTCGCTGCCGCCGAGCACGTTGAGGTTGCCGGTCAGGGCCACGGCGTTGGCCAGGCTCACCGCCTTGTTCGCATCCAGCGAGGCGCCAGCGCCGGCAGTCAGCGTGCCGCTGCCCAACGCGGTATTGGAGCCTGCCACCAGGGTACCGCCGGTCAGCAGGGTACCGCCGCCGTAGGTATTGGCGCCGTTCAGGGTCACGGTGCCGGTGCCGGTCTTGGTCAGGCTGCCGAGGCCGTCGAGCACGCCGTTGAGGGTCAGGTTGGCGCTGCCCGGCAGGGTCAGGCCGGCATTCAGGTGCACGGCATTGGCCAGGATCTGCGCGCCGCTGGTGGTCAGGCTGGACGCGCCGGCGATGGTCAGGTCGCCACTGCCGATGGCTCCGGCGCTGGCAATGTTGAGGGTACCGGCGTTCAGCGTGGTACCGCCGAGATAGTCGTTGGTGCCGCTCAGGGTCAGGGTGGTGTTGCCGCTCTTGACCAGGCTGCCCGTGCCGGTGATGGGACCGCCCAGGCCCAGGTTGCCGGTGCCGCCGACGGACAGCGCGCCATTGAGGATCACGGCATTGGCCAGGTTCACCCCGGCCAGCGCATTGAGCCCCGTGCCGTCCGCCGCGATCAGGGTGCCCGAACCCAGCGCGTTCTGGGCGCTGATCGCGATGAGACCGGCGTTCAGCAGGGTGTTGCCGCTGAACCCGGCGTTGACGCCGCCGAGCAGCAGGTTGCCTGCGCCGTTCTTGATCAGGTTGCCGCTGCCGCCCAGGCTTCCGTTCAGGCCCAGGTTGTTGCTGCCGGCGAGGGTGAGGTCGCCATTGAGCGTGACCTGGTTGTTGAGGATGACCGAGGCGCTGTTGTCCAGCGTTGCCGGCCCGGCGACGGTCAGGGCGGCGAGCCCCAGCGAGGTGTTGTTGCCAACCACCAGGGTGCCGGCATTGAGCTGGCTACCACCCTGGAAGGTATTGGCACCGCCCAGGGTCAGCACGCCGGCGCCATTCTTGGTCAGCCCGCCGCTGCCGGTGACCAGGCCGTTCAGCGCGAGGTCGGCGCTGCCGCCGATGGTGAGGTTGCCGCCCAGGTTGACCTGGTTGGTCAGGGCCACGGCCGTACTGGAATCCAGCGCGGTATTGGCTGCGGCATTGAGCAGGCCGATGCCGAGTGCAGTGTTGCTGCCCAGCACCAGCGTGCCGCTGTTGAGGTTGGTCAGCCCGGCGTAGTTGTTGTTGCCGCTGAGGGTCAGGATGCTGGCGCCGTTCTTGTTCAAGCCGCCGGTGCCGCTGATGTTGCCGGTCAGGGTCAGCGGGTTGCTGCCGCTCAGGTTCAGTTGGCCATTGACGCTCAGGGCGTTGCCGAGCGTCATTGGGCCGGCGGTATCCAGGGTGGTGCCGGCGGCGGTGCTCAGGGTGCCGCTGCCCAGGGCGCTGCCGTTGCCCACCGCCAAGGTACCGGCGGCCAGCACTGTGCCGCCGCCGTAGGTATTGACGCCATTCAGGGTCAGGGTGCCGCTGCCGGTCTTGTTCAGGCTGCCGGTGCCGTCGATGACACCATCGAGGGTCAGGGCGTTGCTGCCGACCGGCAGGTTCAGGACGGAGTTCAGGTGGACATTGTTGGCCAGCGCCAGCGCAGTGGTGCCCACCAGGGTGGACACGCCGCCGACGGTGATATCGCCGCTGCCGATGGCGCCGGCGTTGCTCAGGGCCAGGGTACCGCCGAGCAGCGTGGTGCCGTTGTAGGTGTTGGTGCCGGTGAGGGTCAGGTTGGTCGGACCGACCTTGACCAGGCTGCCGGTGCCATCGATCAGCCCGCTCAGGGTCAGGTCGGCAGTGCCACCGACGTTGACTGCACCGTTGAGGGTGATGGCCGTACCGAGGTTGAGCGCGGTGTTGGCGTCCAGGGTACTTCCGGCATTGGCCAGCAGCCTGCCCGATCCCAGCGCGCCGGCATTACCGACGACCAGGCGCCCGGCGTTGAGCTGGGTATCGCCGCTGTAGGTGTTGGCCGCGTTGAGGATCAGGTCGGCCGTGCCGTTCTTGATCAGGCCGGCGCCAGCGACACCGTCGATCACACCATTCAGGCCGAGGGCCGAGGTACCGCCGATGGTCAGGGTGCCGGCGAGGTCCACGCGGTTGAGGATGGAAACGGCGGTGTTGGCATCCAGGGTGGTGTTGGCTGCGGCGGTCAGCCGGCTATTGGGGTTGCCCAGCGAGGTATTGCCGCCAAGGACCAGGGTACCGGAGTTAAGACGGGTACCACCGACATAGGTGCTGGCGCCGCCGAGGGTCAGGGTCGCCGAGCCGTTCTTGGTCAGCCCGCCGTTACCGGAGATGCTGCCGTTGATGGCCAGGTCGTTGCTGCCGGCGAGGTTCAGGTTGCCCAGCAACTGAACGGCGTTGTTGATGGTGCGCGAGGCATCGCTGTCCAGCGTGGTGTTGGCCGAAGTCCGCAGGCTGCCGATGCCGATGGCGGCGTCGTTGGCGATCACCAGCCTGCCGTTGGTCAGTTGCACGACGCCGTTGTAGCTGGCGTTGGCGCCAGCCAGCGTGAGGTCGCCAGCGCCGCCCTTGATCAGCGAACCGGTGCCGCTGAGCACGCCGCCCAGGGTGGTGGCGGTGCTGTTGGTCAGGGTCAGGTTGCGGGTCGCCAGGTTGATGTTATTGGCGAGCGAGAGCCCGCTGGCATCCAGGCTGGAGTTGGCGCTCAGGGTCAGTTGACCGGTGCCCAGGCCGGTAGCGTTCTGCAGGATGAGGGTGCCGCCACCCAGCGTCGAGTTGCCGGTGAAATCGTTGGCACCGCTCAGGGTCAGGGTATTGGTCCCGGCCTTGTTCAGCCCGCCGGTACCGGAAATCTTGCCTACCAGGGTCAGGTCGTTGCTGCCGGTCAGAGTCAGGTTGCCGTTGAGCTGGATCAGGTTGGTCAGGGTCTGGGCGGTGCTGGTGTCCAGCGCCCCCGTGCCGCCGACGCCGGCAGTGATGGTACCGCCGCCGGTGGCCCCGGCGTTGGCCAGGATCAGCTTGCCGGCGTTGATGTTGAGGCCGCCACCGAAGTTGTTGGCGCCGCTCAGGGTCAGGTCGGCGGTGCCGGTCTTGGTCAGCGAGCCGGTGCCGTTGATCGCCCCGCCCAGGGTCAGGGCAGCGCCGCTGTTCACCGTCAGGTTGGCGCCGTTGAGCAGGATGGCATTGTTCACGGACAACGCGCTCGAGTTCGCCAGGGTGCTGGCGCCGGTGACGTTCAAGCCTTGGGCTCCAAGCGCCGCGGCATTGCCGAGGGTCAGGGTGCCGGCGGCCAGGGTGGTGCCGCCGCTGAAGTCATTGGCACCGCTGAGGGTCAGGTTGCCGGTGCCGGTCTTGGTCAGGGCGCCGGCACCGGTGAGCACGCCGGACAGGACCAGGCCATTGGCGCTGTTGCTGACCAGCAGGCCATTGGTACCGAGGGTGATGCCGTTGCTCACCGTGGCACCCGCTACCGCAGCACCGAGGCCGCCGCCGTTGGCGGTAATGGTTGCGCCGGTGAGGGCCGCGCTGTCCACATTGAGCAGGCCGCCGTTGAGCGTGACCGCCGGGTTGACGGTGCCGCCCGCGAACAGTTGGTTGGTCAGGGACCAGGTACCGCTGGTGATATTCAGGTTGCTGAAATTGACGTACTTGCTGCCGTCGATGGTGCCAGAGCCCGTCAGCCCGACGCCGCCACCGATGGCGTTATGCAGATTGAGCGTGTTGCCGTTGTTGGCGGTACCGCCGTTGACGATACCCGCCGCCACGTAGGCGAGGCCAAGGCCGCCGAGCACACCCAGATCGACGCCGACCCCCGCCCCGCCGCTCATCACGGAACCGGTGATGGCATTGAAGGTGTTGGCGCCGGCACCGGCACCCAAGTTGATACTGCCGGTGACCGTACCGGCGTTGGTGAAGGTGTTGCCTGCGGCCGACGCCTGCATCGCCACGCGGCCGGTGATAAGGCCGGACGCATTGTTGGTCAGCACGTTCCTGGCCCCGCCGCGCAGCGCGATCACGGCCATGTCTTCCGGCAGTACAGCGGCGCTGAGCAGCGCAGCGCCGCTGATCAGGCCGGTGTTATTCACCGTGGTGGTGCCGCCCGCGCCGTTCTGCACCACCAGGCCGATCCCGCCGAGGCCCAGCAGGTTTGCTCCGAGCAGGCTGGACGTGCCCATGATCTGGCCGGTGGAGAGGTTGTTGACCAGCACCGTGCTGCCAGCGGCATTGCTGAGGTTAAGACCGGAAGCCAGGGAAACCAGGCCCGGCAGCAGCGAAGGGTCGATACGCCCGGCGTTGTTCACGGTAGTGCCGGTACCGGTGAGCGACACCGCATTGACCGTATCGATAACGCCAGGATAGATCTGCGCGCCGTTCTGCACGTTGACCGTCAGGTTGCTGGTCGAGGTGACCAGGCCCACGGTGATGCCAGTACAGGAAATTGTCGAGCCGACTGTTGTACACAGGGCCTGCGCCTGTGGACTGAAGAATCCGGAAACCATCCCGGCTGCCGCCATGCTGACGGCCAGCGGCAAGGGTGCAAAACGAGCGGTAAAGGTTTTCTTGGCGAATCTTCTGTCCACGTGCGACTCCTTCGTGGATCAGGCAAATCCGTCTCTGAATGCGTGCTAGAGCTTTGAGGAACTACACACACTGCATGTCGAAAAGCCTGACCTTGGCGAATACAGGTTCCATATGGGGAGAGATTTGTAGCCAAAAAATTGGATCCACGCCGGACAATTCGTACACGCGCTTAGTATTAATTCTTTAGTGATAACCCCTATGAACATGGGGTGAAACCGAGGTGTCATGCGGGTTTTAGCCGACGAACGGTAGGGGCTGAATGAAATTTCCTTCAGGCTTGTCGACTTAGGAAAGTATTTCAAAATGTTTCAAGGTGAACCCTTGATGAGCTTTCGAATGGCAAAACATTCGATCGGATAATCTCCATCCCGGCGAACGATCCAGACTCATTGACGACCCGATAGCCTTCTAAGTATCGTCCCGCCTCCCTCCTTCCCGGCCCCACTGTAGTGCACCGCCAGGCGTTGATTCGCGAAGCGGTCATCCATCTCGCCGGCACTTATGGCCGCCATTTACTGGCGAGCCTGGTTTTTCACATCAAGTGCACGAGGATGCTTTCATGCTCATTCGTCAGGCCACCAACGCCGACCACCCGCTGCTGCTCGACCTCTGGCTGCGCTCCGTTCGCGCCACCCACCACTTCCTGCAACCGTCCGACATAGACGCGCTGCTACCGCAGCTTCGTGACATCTACCTGCCTGCTGTCGAGTTATGGGTAGCGGTGGATGACCAGGACCTACCAACGGGCTTTATCGGCCTGAATGAAAACCATGTGGAAATGCTCTTCATCGAACCGGACCTGCGCGGCCAGGGGATTGGCCGCGCGCTGCTGGACCACGCCCGCCATTCGTGCAGCGGGCTGAGTGTCGATGTCAACGAACAGAACCCCGAGGCGGTGGGCTTTTATCTGCACTACGGATTCGTGCAGACCGGCCGCTCGCCGCTGGATGGCGAGGGGCGGCCGTTTCCGTTGTTGCATATGAGGTTGGGGGGCTGAGGCCCGTGTAAAACAAGAAGGCCCGCGTGGATGCGGGCCTTTTTTAAGATTTGATGCCAGCTTCATCCTGCCCAGCAGAAAATCAGTCTGCCTCCTTTGCCCCTCGCCCGTCGCGAAGCCCCATGCCCACATCATCGATAAGTGCCTTCACCTGCTCGCCCAGATAATGGGCTGCCCAGACCGGAGCGCCGCCTTCGTCATCCACGCCACCGATTAGGGTCAAGCGGTTGATGCAGTCCATCAGCACGGACGCCTGAGCCAGCGCCTCAGTGCTCGGTACTCCAGGATTCACACGGAACAAGGGCTCACTGACGGCAGTGCAGTTACTGAACGTAGCGATGCCAGCGGTGGTGTTTACCGGGCTGAAATTCATTCGGGAATTCATGATGCGCATCGACCTCTTCCGTGATGAGTGGCCGAGCCTACCAAAAACCCGTTTTGGGATAAACCTGTTTCAGGTTTATTAGGTAGGTCGGCTTATCAACCGGCACACCACGATGAAGACGATTCACACCGCTGCTTATCAACGCTTCCTTCTCCTGCTGGTCAAGGCACGGAAGGAGGCCGGACTCACACAACAGGAGTTGTCGGAGCGGCTGGGAAGGCCTCAATCGTACGTTTCCAAGTTCGAGCGGGGGGAACGGAGACTGGATGTGATCGAGTTTCTGGAGATCGCGAGGAGCCTGGGGAGTGACCCACACAAGATGCTCGAAGAGATTGTTTTTGTAATGCCTACAGATACTTGATCCTTTTCGGCATCGCCTTGCGACTCTGCTTCTCCCCCGGCCCCATCAACGGCACCGCATGGGAATACCAGTGCCGGCGAATGCCGTTTTCCGAAATCGGCGCCTCGTCCCACGGCCCGAGCCCGACGCAGAGAAACTCGAACAACACCGTGCTGGGATGCCCGAAATCACGCCCGAGCTGCTGGCCCAGCCCGCTGTAATAGGCGTGAATCAGCTCATGGGCCAGGCCAATGGCAGGCGGACGGCTGAGATTGAGCGGATTGCTGGCATAGGGATTCCAGCCGATCACGGATTCGGCACCATTGGCGGACGGTGAAACATCGCGCAGCGCTGCGAGGGTCGCGACCAGCGCATGGTTCTGCGCCCGCGGCGACAGGCGTGCCGGCAGTGGATTGCCAGCGATCCAGCCGGCGACTTCATGGAGCGTGATGCCGATGTTGTAGCCCCCGGCGTCAAGCGAGCGGCCCAGGGTCTGGTCATTGAAGTAGCCCTCGTTGGAACTGGTCCAGCGCAGGTAACGGCGGTCGGCCAGCAGCCCCCATTGGTTGGCGTACTGGCGGGCTTTCTCAAGCCGGGCGAAGAACCCCGTACCGGCGCCCGGCACCGCATCCAGCAGAAGCTCGGGAGAGCTGTTGATCATATGGGTCAGCCAGCTCGCCTGGGCATAGTGCGGAACATTGATGCGATTGAGCGCCGCCTGGGTGACGCCGCCTATCATGCTCGCCGGGGTCAGCTCCTCGGCCACCAGGTTCATCGCCCCACCGCCTCGCGTCGCCACCGTGTTCCCTCCCTGCGACGGCAGGATCGACACCACGCTGGCTGCCGACAACGGCAGCAGGATCTGCCGACCGGCCGGGGTCGCATGGATGTAGCGCAGCGCATCGCCGACCAGGCCGCGGAACGTCGCGGGAAAGGTCATGAACTGTGCCACGCCAGTCACCGGATGGTTGCCGATGTAGTTGTCATCCCCCGTCACCACCGCAATCCCCGGCGGACCCTGATGCCAGGACTGATCGGTTTCACGCCAGTATTCGACTGTCTGCACCATGGTTGCATCCTTGCTGGTGGGGGGCATGGAGATGGCGAAATAACATCGCATCCGGACCACCGATGGTTGTAGACGGCGCGGGCCCGGCAGTCAATCAGGGAAAGGGCCGGCACACCTTCTAGAGCCGAGGAAAAAGATGTCCGTAACCGGCGGCGCGAGTGAAGTCGCTCAGGCGCCAGAGACGCCCGTTCGCCCCCCATGTGCCATCGACGATGTCCACCAATTGAATCGACGTCATCAGCATCCGCTGATCATCACTTCCTCTGCATTGCTCGATAGCCTGGTGCAGGCCCGATACGTAATCCGCGCGCATCTGCTCGTCGAGGACTCCGGCCGGCACCTTGACCAGAACGATGCAGGGGATGGCCTGAGCGTGCACGTTCACACCACCACATAACCAGTTGGCAGCCTGGACCTCCTCGATAAGCACCCAGCACAGGCTACGCTGCCGCGGATCGTTGCCTATGCGCTCGTGCGCGATAGCCGCCTCGCTGACACGCTTCAACAGGTGTTCACGTTGCGCCGCGCTGAAAGCACCAGTAGGAACCTTGATAAGGATGTTGGGCATGGCTGAAACCTTGGCGATGAATTGAGCTTTATTTGGCCTGTCATTCGCTTCTGGCAAAAGTGTCCGATCCGTCCTTTTTCGAGCATAATCCGACAATGCATGATTTCACGATTGTGGTCGTACCCGGCGCATTCGCTTCTAGCGTGACCTCCACGCTGGACATCCTCGCCACCGCAGCAACCATCGCTGAACAGCGCGGCCTCGCCACACCGCGCTGGCGGATCTGCGGCCCTCAGCCTGGGCACGTGACACTCGGCCATGGCCTGGCGCTGCAGGTGGAACCGATAGAGCGGAGTGCCGAGGACAACTCCTGCTGGGTCATACCAGGCATAGGTATCAGTGATGTCGAGCACCTTGAAGAGCGCCTCGCGGAACCCTGGTCAGCGCCCTTCCTCACTGCGTTGACCAATCACGTCCGGAACGGCAAGGAAGTTGCCGCATCCTGCTCGGCCGTCTTTCTACTCCATGCAGCAGGGCTACTTGACGGGAGGCGGGTTACAACCTCCTGGTGGCTGGCTCCGTACCTGCAGGCCCATGCTCCAGGCTGCCGCGTAGACCCGGACTTCATGGTGCTGGCCGATCCCCCGCTAACCACAGCGGGCGCCGCCTTCGCGCAAACCGACCTGATACTGCACCTGCTGCGTCGGCGCCTTTCACCTGACATCGCTGACAGGGTGGGCAAGGCACTCCTGCTGGACCGCCGGCAACTGCAGTCGCCTTTCGTCATCCCCGCCGTGCTGGTGCAAGGTAATGCCCTGGTATCGCGCCTGACCGCCCAGATCGAAGACTCGCTGCCGGAGCTTACCGGCGTGAGGGCGCTGGCCGAGAGCGTCGGCATGTCGGAACGAACCTTGTCGCGCCACGTGCACAAAGCGACAGGGCACTCGACCCGACAGCTCATCCAGCGGGTGCAGCTCAACAAGGCAAGAGCGCTATTGGAATCCGGCCAATATTCTGTTGAGGAAATCGCGACACGGGTGGGCTATCGGGACCCAACGGCGCTTAGGCGTTTGATGCGTCGTCTGTTGGATGTAACTCCGCGGCAATTGCGTCTTGGTTGATTGGTTTGCAGGAGCGCTGGTTTTTCCGACTGCTGTGGGTCAGTGGAAATGGGAATCGGAATAGGGACGGATTTATTTCTCTTTGCTCCATCCAACCAGTAGTTCTAACTTCGCCCCCTCCTGACGGAGGAGAGAATAAATCTGCCCCTTTTCCCCTTTTCCCTGTCACTGGCGTTCGCGCCACCGAGCTGGCCTTGCTAGAAGCCGCAGAAGCGCTGTATCTAAGTGGGGCCACTTCAAAGGAGCTTAAACATGACGAAGTCATTCGAGCAGAGAGTCCAGGACGAGCTAGACAAGAAACCTCTGGGAAAGCGAGAAACCGATGTTCGGTTGACATTTCAAGAGGTCGAAACCCTGCTAGCTCTGTGTGAAGATGTGCCAATAGACGTAAAGCAATCTGAACTCTGGTGGCATATGAACAACTTGGAAGTAAAGCTGCTTGATGCCAAAAGCCGAATTCAAGGGGACGTCTATGGGGACGCGATTGATAACAAGGCAAAGGAAGAAAGGAAGAACTAGGCAGGCATTTGGCCAGAAAGGGGACAGATCTATTTTTGCCCTAAGCCCCTCCAGCCCCTAAAACCCAAAAAGGCCTGCATTCACTGCAAGCCTTGATTTTTCTGGTGCCGGAGACAGGAATCGAACCTGCGACCTTCGCGTTACGAGTTAGATGCTCTGGTGCTTCACCAATCTTTACCACCCTCTACAGACCTATGCAGAATGGGGCTTTCAGCTTAGTCTTGGCTTAACGAACCATCACCAAGATGGACCATTTTTGATAGCCCACGCTAGCCCAGCGCTAGCCAAGCGACTCAGGTTGAAGCCGCCATGAAGCTCAAGTTCACCAAATCCGCCCTGACAGCCATCGCACCGCCAGCCATCAATCGCCTGAACGTGTACGACACCGAGATACCCAAGCTGGTGCTTCGCATCACAGCAGCAGGCAGCCGCACCTTCTACGTGATCAAGCGCGTTTCAAGTGCAATGGAATGGGTCAAACTCGGATCATTCCCGGAGACGACTGTTGAGCAGGCTCGCATCAAAGCGCAGACAGTCCTGAGCGAGTTCGCCAATGGCGCCAACCCAGCAGCAGTTCGTCGAGCCATCCGGGAAGAACCCACCTTCCTGGAAGTGTTCACGCAGTACCTTTCTGAGAAGAAAAAGCGCGACGGCTCCCCGCTCAGCGAACGCACCAAGCGCGACTATACGGATGTGGTGAACATGTACCTGGCACCTATCCATGACAGCAAGCTGTCCCAGATCACACGGACCGAGATCAAAACGATTCACTCCAGAACTACGAAGAAGAGCCCTGCTCAAGCTGATCGCGCGATCATCGTCGTATCGTCGGTCTACAACTTTGCCGCTGATCTCGAACTGTTCACGGGCAGCAACCCTGCAAGCCGCATCCAAAAGAACCCCGCCCCATCGCGAGATCGATTCGCCTTGGGCCCGGAGCTTCCTTATCTGATGGAAGCCATCGCCGAGTCAGATCTTTGCGACTTCTTTTTGCTGTCACTGCTGACAGGCGCACGCCGCTCGAACGTGCAAGAGATGGCATGGCGCGACCTCGACCTCGACGCGGGCATCTGGCGTCTTGGTATGACCAAAAATGGAAGCCCGCAAAACGTCACTCTCTCCCCGGAGGCCGTGGCGACACTCAAAAACCGGCAACCTGAAAAGAAGGGCTCCAGCTTTGTGTTTCCAGGAACGGGGAAAACTGGACATCTGGTCGAACCGAAGAAGGCGTGGGCAACAGTGCTACGCCGTGCCAGCATGAGACGCTTGCTGGATCTGCTGGAGAAAGAGAACAAGCTGGGCACCGAAGAACGCCAGGCCGCTGACTTCGAACTTCTGACCGCTTCGGCAAAAGCAGAAAGGAAATACCGGGCACTGGCAGATAGCCTCGCCATAGACGCGGCTTTGTATGACATGACTGACCTACGCATTCACGATTTGCGCCGCACGCTTGGCAGTTGGCAGGCGAAAACCGGCGCCTCGCTGGCAATCATTGGCAAAAGCCTCAACCACAAGACTCATCAGGCAACGCAGATTTACGCCCGCCTTGACCTGGACCCCGTTCGCCAATCGGTCAATACAGCCACGCAAGCGATGCTGAAAGCAGCTGGCCTGAGGCGAGCTGCAGAGGTGATAAACCTACGTCGTAAACCAAGACTTAACTAATGGAAACAGAATGTCCATAACTGAAAAAATCATCGAGGGGCAGCAGAAACTCAAACTTCAACTCGCAGTGGTAGAGCTGCTGAAACAGGAGTTCTTGGGCTTTTTATGGACAGACAGCCCGGCGACTGAAGATGACCTGAAGGAGCGGATGGAGCGCCTCACTCCCGAGCTGGAGAAAGCGGGAGGGTTATCCCCAACACTTTTGTTCTGTCTCCTTGATGAGCTTGAGCAGAAAGCAATCTACGAAGTCAGCAAAGCGACCGCGCTGGCCCAGACCATTCGCCCCGACGATCTAGCAAAATATTTGCCGCAGCGGCTCATCCAGAACGCTCATGCTGTCCGAGACCACGCTTACAAGGAACTTCAATCGAAACAGGCTCGTTCGGCTGCAAGTCGCCCTCGCCTCACACGTAGCAAAGACAGACAAAGGGTTGAAGGAATACTGATAGAAAGGATCAAAAGCGGTCAACTCGAAGTCAACGACAACAAGAAAATCGTAAAATTCGCTGAAGAGATGTGCGAAAAGTACGAAAGCCTAAACCGCCCACAAACCGTCAGGGGCTGGGTTAAGGAATATCTGAAACAGCTAACGCCCTCGGTGTAACGACACGTCAGTCAACTTTACGGAACATAGCTCTGGTCAATCAATACATACGGGGCTTCATGCAGCCCCGCCTAGCTTACTGCCGTAAAGGGATTCATCATGCAGGACACGACTACTAATCAGATCGACGCAATCAAGAACGAAATCGCCACGCAACTCGGATACGACCCCAAAACCCCTCCTGTTCATGTAGACGACAAGCAAGCAGCCCAAATCCTGGGTGTGAAGGTCAGCACTCTCTCCGTCTGGCGCTCTACCGGTCGCTACAACCTCCCCTTCCTGAAAGTCGGTCGTCTGGTGCGCTATCGAGTGAGTGGCCTGGCCGAGTTCATGGCCCGCCGCACTGCCGACCACACCGGAAAGTCCCTCTGAGCTAAGCCGGCTTTCTCGGCGGTTTTCTACCGTGGCGCTTGTGCACCTCTCCGAGGCGCGCATAAGCGCTGCGCGAATCGAATTTTTCTGCACCTCATCGACAAGTACATTAGCTCAATGGCAAATATGCTCACTCGACTACTTAACAAAGGCGACGAAGTTAGTATCGAAGCTGGACGACTAGCTATCCGCCCGAAGAGTAAGAAGGCAGTACCGAAAGAATGGCTAGATGAACATTCAGAAGCGATTATAAAAGATATTCTTTCTGTGCTAGGAATAGACGCATACCAGTATTACGAATATGGAGCAGATTATTACGGACCGAAACGTTGCCCCGGCGTAACCCTCCATTTTCGCTCCGTGGTGAAACGGAACCACGCCTATGTGATCTACAACGCTGATCTATCTCGATCTAGAAATACGATAACAGGCAAAAAAGGTGGGAGATTACCTCCTGGCCAGTTTCGAATTAAAAATCAGCGGTGGGGATTTCACAAATTCTGGGAGCGCTCCGGCCTGAAGATTCCCCCGCGATTGTCCTCATTCCACGACTACATGGGCAACTTGAAGGGAATTTTGTTCATCGCCGACGGTAGCGACAGTGGCTCCGAACGCCTTGACCGCAAGACGTTACGCCCCCTCTCGGTAACTGCTGAGCAGATAAAAAGGGCTTTTCTGGCAGACAACAGCCTGACAGTATCCAGCCAAAAGGCAGACAATTCCCGGACAACTCTGCCAGACAACGAATTCGCTGCAGGCCACGGGAAACAAGGCTCACAGGCGAGATCAAACACGTGCAGCTCGCAGCACGGTAAAGCGGTAAACAGGAGCAGCGGTGTTGTATTTCAATTGCCACCGGCGCAAAAGCCTCCACCATTACAAGATATAGACGAGTGGACAGCCCGCTTCTGCAGTCAAGCCTGACTCTTGTAGGTCCGGCCCGCTCATCCTGCGGGCCTGCCACCGCACAACGGCAGACGCGAATAGCTCAACCAGTCGAAGCAAGCTACTTGTCGTCCTGGTGGTCCCCCCGGAGCGTTTCGACTGCCACGACTTTGCAGAGCTAAAGCTCACAAAAGCTAATGTTTCCCGAGCCTGATCGAATGCCCTGAGCCCCGATAAACGCAAGCTACTTGCGACTTCACTGCGGCCACATGAGCGTTCGAATAGCCAGGATTTGAGCTGGCGTGATCCTGCCGCCGATAGCATCGATTCTTTGAAGCCATTCGGCGGCAGTCAAGCTCTCACCCCGCCTGACGAGACCTCCAAATTCAATTACCGCCTGCTGAAGTGCTTCCAGCATCTCAGGATAAAACGGGCCGCCATCGAACCTGATGCTCAACCAGCCAAGCCGTGATCGCCTGATACCTAGCTCGCTGCATGCACGGCTGTTCATCGCAGTCACACCGCCACCGCGCTCAAGCAGCGCGCTCCGCACGCTCCTTCCATGGATGCTCTCTCTGATCGTGTTACAGCCGCCTAGACGCCCCTGGGTGTAGCCACGACGCCCATGAAATGAGTCGTAAATACCGTGGTCATATAGGCATCATATCTAGACGATTCTTGTCATGGCAAGAATCTCCGCAACCCTCGACAACGATGGCAGTCTGAAAAAGCTCGGTGCAGCAATTCGGGCCCGTCGCCTCGCGCTCGCACTTTCCCAGGAAGCATTAGCCGACGCAGCGGGGGTGGATCGTTCTCACATGGGAAAAATCGAGAGGGGAGAAAGGAATGTCACTTTTCTCAACATCCTGCGAATAGCTGTTGCTGTGGAATGCAAGCCTTCCGAGTTGCTAGTCGATGCGAGTCTCTAGCACCTAGCCGAGTGGAAGCCTGAATCGCCCCTAGTTTCGTAGACACCTCGAACGGCTGCAAAGGGTCAAAAGGGGTCGTTGGTGAGCGACCGCTTCCGACCGATTCTGTTGAAAAAGTAGCTCCCCTGTCTGGCCTGCAGCAAAATCTGCGCATCGGCCAGCAGGGAAGCACGCAGCATGATGGGACAGTTATCGAGTGGGCAGGAACGGCTGTTTTACTCATTCAACCTTGAAAACCACATCCCCGCCAATCACCTTCTGCGTAGCATTGATCGGTGTCTCGATCTGAGCGACTTGCGCCATTACCTCGCCGATTTTTACAGCCCGATTGGGCGTCCGTCGATTGATCCCGAACTGATGATCCGCATGCTGATCGTGGGCTATTGCTACGGCATTCGCTCAGAGCGGCGGCTGTGCGAAGAGACCCATTTGAACCTGGCGTATCGCTGGTTCTGCCGGTTGAGCCTTGAAGATGAGGTCCCCAATCACTCGACCTTTTCCAAAAATCGACACGGCCGTTTTCGGGACAGCGATCTGTTTCGCTGGCTGTTCAATGAAGTGCTGCGTCGTTGCATGGACGCTGGCTTGGTCAAAGGTGAAGGCTTTGCCGTGGACGCCAGCATCATCAAGGCGGATGCCAGCCGGCAGCGCGGCGTACCGGGCGATGAACCGGTCAACTGGAGCGATCCGGCCCTGAGCACCCGCGCCGTGCGTGAGTATCTTGAGGCGCTCGATGAAGAGGCTCTGGCCGAAACGCTACCGAAGCGCCTATAGCTGACTGATCCTCAAGCCCGCTGGACCGCAGCTCCAGGTGGCCCAGCGTTCTACGCTTACTCCACGAATTATCTGATCGATACCGAGCACGGCGTGATCATGGATGTGGAACCCACACCGGCTCATCGAACCGCAGAAGTCGAGAGCACCAAGACGATGATCGATCGGGTCGAAGCGCAGTTCGACATCAAGCCGGAACGCCTGATTGGCGACACCGCTTACGGTACCGCGCCGATGCTGGCCTGGATGGTGGAGGAAAAGGGCATCGAGCCACATGTGCCGGTGTGGGACAAAACCGAACGCAAGAACGACAGTTTTTCGAGCAACGATTTCCGCTGGAATGAAGAGTCTGAGGAATACTGCTGCCCGGCTGGCAATGCATTACGTAGCGAATGGCGAGCCTTCAAGAACAAGCGTTCGCACGTCACCAAAGCCAACACCATCATCTTCCGATCCAGGCAGACCGACTGCGTTGCCTGTCTGATGAAAGCCAAGTGTTGCCCGAACACTGCGGTCCGCAAGATCGCCCGCAGCGTCCATGAAACCGCACGCGATGTGGCTCGGCGCATCGCAACGACACCTGCGTACGTGCGCTCTCGCCGCGAACGTAAGAAGGTCGAAATGTTGTTTGCCCACCTCAAGCGCATCCTGAAACTGGATCGCCTGAGACTACGTGGCATGAGTGGCGCGACCGATGAATTCACGCTGGCCGCCGCGGTACAGAACCTGCGACGGCTGGCTAAATTTACATCTCAAGGGCCACCTGCCACGGGATAGGTGCGCCTGCACTCAGCAAAAAACCTCAAATTAACCCACTAACTGAGCAGCAACGGTCAACGAAGGGCCGAGAAACCACTCAATGTGGTGAGTCGGTTCTTAGGCGATGGTCGTGCCTGAGTTCAGGTCAGCTGAAAAACCGACTTTTTCAACAGAATCGACCCAAAGCTGCCAGTCGGTAATGGTAGATTTCAGCGGGTTGATATCTTCGCCGAGAGCTGTAATCGACCTTTTGCAGTTTAAGGAAAGCCTTAGTCGCCGGCATAGTGCTCTGTCCAAAGGGGCCTTTTTTACATGCTGCGCCGAAGCGTAGCAATATTGCCAAGCTCCGGCCATTTAAGCATTTTAGAGAGAGCGCAACGATTTCAACCGGCGTTGCTGGCAATCGCATCATTGTTATATGGCATCTCCTCGGAATTAGAGGGGTACGAGCACAGAACGGCAAGACTAGTAGGCATAAACCATTCCCTCACAAGCTCTTCATACATGCTTGAAAGGTTTGCCAGCCTGCGCCATACATGCAGATCACAATACTCCAGTAGGCCTTCGAAGTTTTCAATAGCGAAGCCTGACTGAATGTTTTCGAGGATGTCCGAGAGTTCTTTATGGCTCCATCCCATAGGCTGCCAAAACTCGTGCCCTTTCCAGATATCTAGACGGAGGGCCACCGATGTGAAGGTGTTGACCATGGCGATTATGCCCTCTCGGGACCTAACCTCCTCTACAAGCATCTTACCTCGCGCTCGGCGAATTTCTTGCTGCTGATAATGGAATGTCCCGAATGCACCATACATTTTCGAGCGTTTGCCGTAAGCCCGAAGCGGAACCAAGCCATCCTCGTGAGTGCTGATTTTATTTGCTAGCGGAATGTTTATGGTTTTGTGCCCTTTCTCGTAGTACAGCGGGTCTTCTGGAATGATCACTTTGTCAATGTAGTCATTCAGACATACGAAATATGCTTCCCTAGTAGCGGTATCTACGAGAACCAGCAGGACAGGCACTGCTACGCCCATAGCTTGCACCGTCAGAATCTCGGACATCTCAAGCTGGAATTTCGCGACGGGGATATCATCGTACTGGTCGCGGGACTCGGCCAGTGGCCCCTTGACAACGTTTCCTCGGTGATACGCTCGTCGCGTACCGTAGTTGATTGAGCTGGACCCCTTGAGCTGTACGAAAATGTTCTCCCCCAGCGTCTCCGCAACCGTGGCATCGCCCTCTACGAAGTCAAACAGTTCGATCACGCAGTCGATGCCGTAGTCGGCACCATAGTCATGGATGACCCACTGCACCGGAAGGCGTTCTCGGAGGACTTGTACGGAAATCTCTTCTTTTACTTGGTTGATTGAGCGGCGTTTTCTGGGTTGGTTCATGGCTGCCTCAGGCGGGCGAAACGGCGTATCGTGTGGGTAATCGGGTTGGCGATGGGCATTATAAGTCGGCTCGCCATTTTGGCAGGGGGGAGAAGATGTCCTCCGGACCAGTTCCCCCTTCAAGTGATCATTTCCTGCTCAGGCGAGCTGTGACAAATATAGATTGCTCGATGAACTGCCCGGAGATTTTTGCACGTATTGGATGGTCGGTCCTGGCCGATAGCTGGCTGCCGTGAACGGCTGCAATGGGTCGAAAGCAGCCGTTGGCATCAACACTTACTGAAGGGGTCTAATTGGCCCTCCAAGCGCCCGAAGTTGATACTCCGAGACGGCTTGGAACAACGAGTCTGCTAGCATTTTAAGGCGCTCGATTTCATCGGGCGGGCTCTCTGCGGCTTTGGCTTCGTGGTACCGTCGCAGTGCCTCAATGGCTTGCTGCATCAGCGGCTCACTCGCCTCTATCTTGTCTCGTAAGTCGTCCATGCTGCCCTCCCTTTGTGACCTACGCAGTATAGGACGCCTAGCAGTTCAGGCCGTTAGCTGCTCGCCGCCAAGGGCAGCACTGGGTCATTAGCGACCGCTGCTCTGGCTAACCATCCTTATCCTCCCACACGTGGAGGATTTGCTATGAACATCATCTCAACCTGCGGTCGTCAGCCCTGGAACAAAGGAAAATTGGTCGGGCAGAAAGCTCCGCTCCGACTGAGAGATATCTGGGCTATACGAGTAAGGCTTCAAATTGGAGGGAGAACCCGTGACCTAGCTCTCTTCGATCTGGCCATAGACAACAAGCTGGACACAGGTGGGCTCGATCCCCGGACCATCTTCCTTTTCAAACCCTGGACACTTGAACAACTCATTGAAGCCGTCGGACAAGCCTTGATCCGGTAATCACCTACTCTGGGTACATCCGCTTGCTGAACTGTTCGAGAACGGGCATTACCAGTTGGTCAAAACACTCTGAAGGCCACGGTTTGGGCAGAAAAGACACTCCCATCGGCAGTGGTCTTCCCATCTCTTCATAGAACCCGCTCATTACTATGACCCCAGCCGCAGGAAGTCTTGCACGGACTGTGGTTGCAAGAGCAAGCCCATCGACAGGCCCTGGGGTTCTAACGTCCGTCAGGACCAACGCCCATTTCTGAGTACTTAGAGCGGCGAGTCCTTCAGCAGCGGTTGCAAAGCTGGTCACCACAGCTCCGAGATCCTCGAGCATAAAGGTGAGGGTTTCTCTTAACGCAGGTTCGTCTTCTACAAGCATCACGGGGGGAAACGGTGGAGCGGAAATCGTGTGTTTTATCATCTGGCTCGCGTAACGCGCACTAGGTCGGAGTTGACATCCCGTCGCCGTCTTCAAGGCGGCTTGGTGCGCGATGTCATTACGACATCGCTTGCTCAAGATAAATTCATTCTGCCTCACCAAATCTATCAAACGCTCCAGGCTAGCGTTGCTGATTGATATTTACGCGCTGCTCTCATCCTCAGGAGCGCTTGGCTCCAGCAGATCCGCTTGACCGCAATTTTCAGCCATCGCGTGGTATTCCCTGCGCATGGTCTCTCTGTTCACTCTCTCCTGGCACGCTATCAGGCCCGGCGAAAGCGGACGCCTTAATCCTCGACAAAGCCTTCTCCTAAAGGTCCAGGACCAGGATATTCGCTCTGCGGCTGAACTATGCTGGAGAGCTGCCCAAGTACCGCTGAAGCTCCATCATCGATGCGATTGTTTCTGTAGTGCGCCGGTGCGACGATAACGCCCCCCCCACTCCCGTTGTGGAACACCGTTTATGGAACACTCGACTCCTGATGAGACGATCCGGGCTGCGCTACGAAAGACTCATGCCCGACTCAAGAGGCAGCATGAATTGGTTGTCGAGTTTGGTGTTCACTCGCTGAAATCGAACAGCCTTGATCCGTTGATTAATCAGGCATGTACGGTGGTGGCAGAGGGGATGCAAACGCGCTTTGCCAAGGTCCTTACTCCGATTGAGGACACCAATGATTTCCTCCTTGCTTACGGGGTTGGCTGGGATGAGGAGGACATCGGTAGCGCGGTTGTAGGTGGCGATGTCGCAAGCCCGGCCGGCTATGCGATATCGACCTACCGTCCAGTGCTTTCTAACCATCTCGGGCAGGAAGAGCGTTTTCGGACTCCAGAGCTGCTGAAGAGATACGGCATAGAGCGCGCGATCAACGTGCCTATCCGGGGCATCTCGGTTCCTTTTGGGGTATTGGAAGCTGACAGTAGTGACGGTGATGACTTCATCGAAAGCGACCTGGTCTTTCTGGAAGGCATATCCAACGTTATCTCGATGACCTTGGAAAGACTGGCCTCCGACGCTGACGTTCCCGCTCCAAACCCTTATTCGGAAAGCATGCTCAACGCCAGTCCCGATTGTGTAAAGGTTCTTTCAACCGAGGGGGAAATCGAATTCATGAACGACGCCGGCCTGTGTTTGATGCAGATCGGCGACCTGGCTCAGGTCAAAGGCAAATCCTGGTGGCATCTGTGGCCCCAAGAGTCCGAATCACTGGTACTTGATGCATTGGAAAAGGTCGTGAGCGGGCAGTCCACGCGTTTCGAGGCCCTCTGTCCTACAGCACTCGGTGAGCCCAAATGGTGGGATGTGACAGTCGCCCCTATCTTGGGTCCTGAAGGCACTGTAGAAAAAGTGATTGCGGTCTCCCGGGACATTACAGAGCGTCGGCATCACGAAGCCCAGTTGCTATCGCTGATCGAAGCGCAAAACACCCAACTCAACAGAAGTAACATGGACGTCGAGGAGGTCCATCACCGGGTCAAGAACAGCCTCCATCTGGTCAATACCTTGCTGCTCCTACAAGCCAACCTGACTCCCGATGAGGCTGTCAGGATTCAGCTTCAAACAGCGGCCGGTCGCGTCGTCACCATTGCCACCGTGCATGAGCGCCTATACAACGCCTCGCAAGAGCAAGCCATTCTGGCATCGGACTACCTCAAGGCGTTGCTGGGCGACTTGGGTCGAGCACTGGCTGACCGAAAAATCGAGCTGGATTCCGACCCATTGGTGCTTCCTCCGGAACGCATGGCGCCGTTAGGCCTGGTGGTTTCGGAGTTGATCACCAATGCGCTGAAATACGGGAAAGGGACCATTGAAGTCGAGGTGAAGGATGCCGGCGATCATGCCCTGATCAGCGTTTCAGATGAGGGGGATGGTTTCCCGGACACCTATCCTAAGCCGACCGGTACCGGGTTGGGTATGCGCCTGGTCAAGAATTACTGCGGATACGGGGATGCGGCCATCTCGATCGACAGACAGTCCGGAAAAAGCACCATCCGCGTGCGATTCAAGGTGTAAGGGCTTGACTGCTAACTCTGTGCTTCAGGGCCTAGAAGCTCATTGATCGCGTGGCTTAATACATCCAGAGTGCACGGTTTGGTGATGAACCGAGCGTTTGCCGGAAGAAAACCAGGCTGGAGCACCGTATTGCCTGAAACGATAATGACCGGAAGCTCCGGGCGCAACGCCCAGACCGCCTTGGCCAGATCCAGACCGTCATAGTGACCGGGCATGCGTACATCGGTAATCAACAATGCCAGCGGTTGACCCTCTTGCAGTTTTTGCATGGCGTCATCGGCGCTTGCACACTCAACGACGTCATGTCCCAAGTGCGTTACGACTTCAGTCATCAACCATCGGAGGATGTCGTCATCCTCTACCACCAGCACTAGCCCACGCATAGATTCCCCCACCATGTCCCTATTGGTGTCAGCTCATTCACCATTGTTTCCAAGGACTGACAGAAGGAAGGACAGACGGCGCAAGAGCGCAAGGCATGCGCACTCTAAAGGTATGGCGATGTCCGGCCGGATGTTCCGGTAAAGCCAGCGTGCTGAACTGGAGAATTGACCTGCAATTGACAAGTAATCGATCGATGCTGACCCACCGCTCGCATGCGACTTGACTTGCCATTTGTGGCCGACAGCCGCCGGTGGCCACTGACCGCTATGACCCATAGCTGCCGGTGGCCAAAGGCAGAAGTCGGCCAGAACCGGACGGTCACAACATGTTCCAACCGATATCGATAAGAGACAATCCGCTAAGGATTCTCCGATCAAGTTGCTCATCACCTGAAAATGGACGGTTTGGGCATGCCGAAAAGCCCGATTTTCAGCCGCTGATTATTGGATAACCAAGGCGTAGCCTTGGTTTTCTGCCTTCACGGGCGCACCACTCCCGCAGCAGGCAATAATTGCCGGCGCACCATCCACAGATTCGACAGTGCAAACAGCGTGGTCAGTTGCGCCGTGTTCTTGACCAAGCCACGGAAGCGGGTTTTCACATAGCCGAATTGGCGCTTGATCACACGAAATGGGTGTTCGTCCTTCGCTCGCGCCTGCGCTTTGACCTTCTCGATCTTGCGTCTGGCTTTGTAGAGCACGCTGCGCTTGCTCAAGTGCTTGTAGGTGCTACGACGAGCGGCAATCTGCCAGATCACCTGCCTTTCTTCATGCTCCGACCGTTTCTCCACGCCGGTATAACCCGCGTCGGCACAGATAACATTTTCTTCGCCATGCAACAGGTGAGCGACCTCCGTTACATCAGCCACTTCGCCGCTGTGCCGTGGACGTGGTGCACCAGCCCCGACTCAGCATCGGTACCAATGTGCGCCTTCGTGCCGAAGAAATACTGATTACCTTTCTTCGTCTGATGCATTTCAGGATCGCGCTTGCCTTCCTTGTTCTTGGTCGAACTGGGCGCATGGATGATGGTGGCGTCGACGATGGTGCCCTGGCGCAACGACAGGCCCTTGTCTCGCAGGTAATTGTTGATGGTTTCCAAAATGCCCGCCGCCAACTGATGCTTCTCCAGCAGGTGCCGGAAATTCATGACCGTCGTATCGTCGGGGATCGGAGCGCTGAGCGTCAGACGAGCAAACTGGCGCATCGAAGTAATCTCGTATAGCGCCTCTTCCATAGCGGGATCACTCAACGAGAACCAGTTCTGCAGCAGGTGAATGCGCAGCATGGTTTCCAGTGGATACTGGTTTGCGGCCACCGCCAGCCTTTGGGTAGTGAGGCTCGATCAACGCCACTAACCCACTCCATGGAACCACCTGCTCCATCTCGGCCAGGAAACGCTCGCGACGGGTTTGCTTGCGCTTACCGGCGTACTCGAAATCGGAAAAGCTCATCTGACTCATGGGATGGCGGGCTTGTAGAGGGCAGTTGGACGGACGGCTATTTCAGCACAGGTCAGATGGCCTGTGCTGACTTGATCGGAGAATCCCTAAACGCTCTTGAGATACCTACGCCAATGCGTACTGGTTCGTATGTATCAGTCACCGTGGTGACGGTTTACGGGACTGTATCAAGCGCTTGACGCGTGTCAGGGTCTATACTAGTTTCGCTCTTTTGATCAGATCCATCCTTAATCACCGCACAGCCCACCAGGCAGAACGCGTGAAACATTCGACACTTACTGCCGCGCTGCTCTGCCTATTACTTGGCACTCCCGTCAGGGCCGAGCAGTATCAGGTCGTTACTGAAGAGTGGGCGCCGTACAACTACCGGCAGAAAAATCACCTCACCGGCATGGCGACGGAGATCGTTCGAGCCATAATGGCGCGGACCGGGGATGACTTTGAGGTGGCGCTGCTGCCCAGTATGCGAAGCGCCCGTGCATTGAAAACCCGGCCCAAGACCATCATGTATTCACTATTCCGCACGGCAGAGCGCGAACCGCTATACAAGTGGGTCGGACCGATCGTGGAAGAGTCCATTCACCCCTATCAGTTAGCCAATGCGCAACAGCCGGTGAATTCCTTGGAGCAGCTACTTCACGCCCCAAAAATTACGACGAGACATGCCGGCCTGATACCCGAGACTCTGCAGTCGCGGGGCTTCAACAACCTCGAAAAAATTGCAACCGAGAGCCTGCAGCTCTATCGCATGCTGCTAGCCGGGCGCACCGATATCATCATAGGCGACACTGATGCGGGAGTGGTTTACTACAGCCGCCAGTTGAACATCGCCCCCGGCGCGCTGCGGCAGATTCCCATCGAGCTCTATCGCTCATCGCTGTACATCGCCTTCAGCCGCGACTGTGACGATGAACTGGTAGCCTCCTGGGCCCACGCCCTAGAGCAACTGCGCCACTCGGGCGAGCTGGAGCGCATCCAGGATCGATACAATCACCCCATCGGGCAATGACAGCGCGGAACCAGCGCAAGCCCGCTTCGCATCCATCCAGCCTCGACACCCTCAACTTTGAGGATAAGTCAAGAACATTTTTGCAACACGCAGCCATCAGCCTTGGAATAAGGGGATAGCCGCATGGCGACGGTGGAAGTCAGGCCGTCGCTAACGGCCAGAAGCAGTCGGTGCCACTACGACTGATTGGGATAACAGGTCATTTGTAGTGTTTGAAGCTCTGGCAGATCATGTCTAGGTCATCCCACGGCGTACTGTACTGCCCCGCATGACCACAACCCGGAAGCTGCTCAAAAGCCTTCCTCGGTGAGTCACAGCCTGTCGGGAATGACATGTCCTGCAAGACACAACTCCACCAGCAAGTCGCCAGCGGGTATTCCAATTAATCAAATCTTCGTTTGCGGTCATGACGTTATCCAGATGGCATCGTTCCATCATATCCGAGTAGATTCCTACGCACTCGCTTCGTTCATCGTGGCTCCTGAAGCTCCATCTGTGTCTTTCTCCAGCAACTTCCGACGAAATTGTTCCGCGCCTGTCAGCTTTGGGTCGGAAGCAGTCGCTCCCGAACGACCCCTTTCGACCTAAAGCGGCCATTTACAGATGCCTCCTTTCTGGCTAATGATTGGCCGCGTGTCCGGACTCTGGATGCCTTCTGCCGGTTCCCCAGCAGGCATCAGGGCCAAAAACCTATGGATAACTATCATATCTGAAGAGTTACGGAACCGCAGTCTTAGCTAGATAGCATTTCTATGAGCGACCAGGCGCTTAGGCGGGGTGGATTACGGATGCAAAATCTTGCGACCGCCGAGTATTCAATGTCGCTTCGTGATGATGAAGAAGAGGGAGTTGGCCGCATTAAAGGGTTCTTTACATTGAAATTTAAAATGCAAGCGATAAGCATTCTAGAACAGCCTTCGGCAAAAGGAATTTTTAAATGCCATACTGGCGTAGCTTTACAGTAAATGTCAGCATACAAAAAACTATCGGGTGATGGGCTTTGGACAGGTTGCAGCACGGTAAACGCTTCTACAGACTAATGTACGGACCTAGAATAATTGGTACTATTCTTTGCGCCATATTGATTGCAGAGTCAATATCTAGAGAGAATGAAAGTGCACTCATGTGGATATGCCTAGCACTCAACGCAGGGGCATGGCCACACATTGCATATTGCTTATCTAAATATTCAAAAAATCCATACATAGCAGAGCTGCACAACTTAAGAGCGGACTCCCTATTTTGTGGAGTTTGGATAGGGGTAATGGGGATGAATCCACTATCATCTATTGCAATGTCATCTATGGTAGCTATGAATGCCACCGCAACCGGAGGCATAAAAGCGTTAAAAATCACAATCATTCTTCAACTTCTCGGTCTGCTCATTTATTATATTTTGTTTGGCATAAAGTTCGAGCAGAGCACCTTGATAACAGCGTGGGCAAGCTTGCCACTTTTGACACTCTACCCCATGACAGTCGGCTTGGCATCGTACAAGCTTTCGACGGAACTTCACAAAATAAAATCCACGCTGAATAGGTTAAGCATAACTGATGGGCTTACGGGCCTTATTAATCGCAGGCATTTTGATCAAACACTAATAGAAATAGCAACCAATAGCGCCCGCGCACATCAAACATTTCTCGCTGTTATTGATATAGATCACTTTAAGGAAATAAATGACACCTACGGCCATCCAACTGGCGACTCTATTCTTCGCCTTCTCAGCAGAACTCTAAAAAACTCAATGAGATCTACCGATCTCGTGGGTCGACTCGGAGGCGATGAGTTTTGTGTTGTGATGAATTATTCAACTGCGGACCAAGCAGTTACGATTTTGAATCGTATTCTTATGAACTTTAAGGAAGAAAGCAACTCTCTGTTAGGCAAACCGCTTACTATAAGTATAGGAGTCGCGGGCTGGCAGGAGGACATTGAAACAGCGATACAATGGTTCGCCAAGGCGGACGAGCTTCTTTATCTAGCAAAGAAAAGAGGCCGTGACAGAATCGAGATAGAGTCGAAGTAGCCGCACCTTGCTAAACGCTTCAATGCGCTGTAAGGAGAAATGATGGCTAGGGAAACTCCGAACAAGTTGCTCATCACCTGAAAATGGACGGTTTGGGCATGCCGAAAAGCCCGATTTTCAGCCGCTGATTATTGGATAACCAAGGCGTAGCCTTGGTTTTCTGCCTTCACGGGCGCACCACTCCCGCAGCAGGCAATAATTGCCGGCGCACCATCCACAGATTCGACAGTGCAAACAGCGTGGTCAGTTGCGCCGTGTTCTTGACCAAGCCACGGAAGCGGGTTTTCACATAGCCGAATTGGCGCTTGATCACACGAAATGGGTGTTCGTCCTTCGCTCGCGCCTGCGCTTTGACCTTCTCGATCTTGCGTCTGGCTTTGTAGAGCACGCTGCGCTTGCTCAAGTGCTTGTAGGTGCTACGACGAGCGGCAATCTGCCAGATCACCTGCCTTTCTTCATGCTCCGACCGTTTCTCCACGCCGGTATAACCCGCGTCGGCACAGATAACATTTTCTTCGCCATGCAACAGGGTAAGCGGCCAGCGAACACACCTTCAGAATCCCAACGATAAGGGCGATGGTGTCCGCGTATTTTTAAGCGGACGCGATCACCCTTATCGCCAGGATTTCCATGCGCCAACGAAGCTCTTACCCGAAACCGTTCAAAGCCCAGGTCGTTCAGGAATGCCTGCAACCTGGTGCAACCGTGTCCAGTGTCGCCATCAGCCACGGCATCAACGCCAATGTTATCCGCAAGTGGCTGCCGCTCTATCGAGATCTGCCCGCAACACCTTCGCTGCCGGCATTTGTCCCGCTGAAGGCTGCACCTAAACGGCCCACCGAAACGTCAGTGACAATTGAATTGCCCATGGCCGGCCAAGTGATCACTGTGAAATGGCCAACCTCAGATCCCGAGGGCTGCGCGCAATTTATCCGGGCTGTCGCTCAATGATCCGCATCGATGCAATCTGGCTGGCCACCGAGCCGATGGACATGCGCGCCGGCACCGAAACGGCATTGGCCCGAGTGATCGCGGTGTTCGGTGCGGCGAAGCCGCACTGCGCTTATCTGTTCGCCAATCGCCGGGCTAACCGGATGAAAGTGCTGGTACACGACGGCGTGGGAGTCTGGCTTGCCGCACGGCGATTGAATCAAGGCAAGTTTCACTGGCCCGGCATTCGCCATGGTTGCGAAGTCGAACTCGACAGCGAGCAACTCCAGGCATTGGTACTGGGCCTGCCGTGGCAGCGGGTCGGCTCAGGCGGTGTGATCAGCATGCTGTAACCGCCGGCCATTTGGCCGGTCTGCTTGTCGTCGTTTCGCGCCTGCTCTGACACAATCGGCGCCATGACTTTCTCGCCTAACCTCGATCAGATGACCCCGGAACAGCTTCGTGCCTTGGCGGCACAGGCGTTGCAGTTGCAGTCCCAAGTCGAGGCGATGAGCAGGAAGATCCAGAACGATGAAACCATCATCGAACAGCTCACTTACGAAATCGCCCTGCTCAAACGCCACAAGTTTGCCAAGCGCAGCGAGCAAATCAGTCCGGCGCAAGGCAGCTTGCTGGATGACCTGCTCAATACAGACCTTGAAGCTATCGAAGCTGAGCTAAAACAGCTCCTCCCAGCTTCGTCACAGGCCGAGCCACGGCAATCACCCAAACGTGCGCCATTGCCACCGCATTTTCCGCGTACCGTGATTCGCCACGAGCCAGAAAACACTCATTGCGCCTGTGGCTGCCAACTTCAGCGTATTGGTGAAGACGTCAGCGAGAAGCTGGATTACACGCCGGGCGTGTTCACGGTCGAGCAACATGTGCGTGGCAAATGGGCCTGCCGTCAGTGCGAAACCCTGATCCAGGCGCCGGTACCAGCCCAGGTTATTGATAAAGGCATCCCGACCGCAGGTTTGTTGGCCCACGTGATGGTGGCCAAGTTTGCCGATCACTTGCCGCTGTACAGACAGGAAAAAATCTTTGGCCGCGCCGGGCTGCCAATTGCCCGCTCGACCCTGGCGCAGTGGGTCGGACAAACTGGCGTGCGGCTTCAGCCACTGGTCGATGCACTGCGTGAAGCCGTGCTGAACCAGGACGTGATCCACGCCGATGAAACACCGGTGCAAATGCTTGCACCAGGCGAGAAGAAAACCCACCGGGCCTATGTCTGGGCCTACAGCACCACGCCGTTTTCGGCACTCAAAGCGGTGGTTTACGACTTCAGCCCAAGCCGTGCCGGAGAACATGCACGCAACTTCCTGGGCGACTGGAACGGCAAGCTGGTCTGCGACGACTTCGCAGGATACAAGGCCGGTTTTGAACAAGGCATCACTGAAATCGGCTGCATGGCTCACGCCCGTCGCAAGTTTTTCGATCTGCACGTGGCGAACAAAAGCCAGCTGGCCGAACAGGCGCTGCACTCAATTGGCGGTTTGTACGAGGTTGAACGCCAGGCTCGGGACATGAGCCACGAAGACCGTTGGCGAATACGTCAGGAAATGGCAGTACCGATCAGCAAAACATTGCATGACTGGATGCTAGCCCAGCGCGACTTGGTGCCCAACGGATCAGCCACGGCCAAAGCCCTCGATTACAGCCTGAAACGCTGGGTAGCGCTGACGCGCTATCTGGACGATGGAGCTGTGCCTATCGACAACAACCAGGTCGAGAACCAGATACGGCCATGGGCACTCGGGCGCTCGAACTGGTTATTTGCCGGGTCGCTGCGCAGCGGCAAACGGGCGGCGGCGATCATGAGTTTGATCCAGTCGGCGCGCATGAATGGGCATGATCCGTATGCCTATCTCAAAGATGTGCTGACGCGGTTGCCAACACAGCGAGCCAGTGAGATCGGGCAACTGTTGCCGCATCAGTGGGTACCGGCCTGACTTACGCAAGGTGAGTTGGGCGGACGCTTACGTCGCAGGCGCGCCTCCACTAACTGGGTATCCATCTTCGGGTCTGGTGTGATGGTTAATGCAGGAGAGCCGGGGCTCAACGAAAAAAACCACTGGTCATTTTTTTCTACAACCCTAAAGAATTAAACGATTCGGTCGATAAATGTACACGTGTGTGTACGATTGAGGTTTAGTATGAAGTTCCGTGATTTTAAAATAGGGCTGCGTGCGACGCTGGTTTTCGCCATTATTGTCTCGATAGTTGTCGTAATGGGGCTGCTTTCTGCTAATAAGTTGGAGAGGCTTCGTCTAGCGGAACAGGATGTTGAAAAAAACTGGATGGCTAGTATACGTTTGGCTGGACTTATAAACTCAAGTGTTCTTAGACTAAGGTTGGAAAGTCTTCGAGCTACTACCACGAATGATCCTGTTGTTCGTGATCAGACAGTGAAAACCTTTCCAGATTATCGGCAGGAATTCACAGGTTTTGTAAGAAAATATGAGTCGGTGGTGGCGAGCCCTGAGGAGCAGTCACTATATGACAAGGTGAGGGCAAGTGCTGACAGATATGACGTACTCTTGAATCAGTTAGAGCCAATGCTTCTCTCTGGCGATAATGAAGCTGCGTCTGCGCTGATTAGCTCAACTATTCGCCCGCTTACCAATGATCTTGTTAATAAGATTTCTGATTTGATGGATTATAATGATCAAGGTGCGAAAGCAGCAGGAGTATTAACAGGTGAAATCTATCATAGCGGATTAGCCACAATCTATAGTCTGCTTTTGGTTGTGGTGACACTTACAGTTGTTCTCGGCTACATGCTGGTGCGGAGTGTGACTCAGCCTCTGGATGAAGCGCTTTCAATTGCCAAGGTTATAGCTAACAAGGATCTCTCGCAGGCTTTCAAGGTATCAGGTCGGGACGAGGCAGCTGCAATGCTTGCTGCTATCTCTCAAATGCAAAATAATTTAAAAGATACCCTTGCCCATATCTCCGAAAGCTCAACGCAACTCGCTTCGGCTGCCGAAGAAATGGCAGCAGTCACTGAAGAAAGTAGTCGAGGATTAGTCAAGCAAAACGATGAAGTCAATCAAGCTGCAACCGCTGTCAATGAGATGAGTGCCGCAGTTGATGAAGTGGCCGTCAATGCTGCGGAAGCCGCTGATGCATCCGGGCGAGCTCAACAACTAACCAAATCTGGACTCGAAAATGTTAAGAGAACCCTAGGAGCTATACAAGCGTTATCCTCCTATGTTGAGTCCACGGGTGAGCAGATCCAAACGCTTTCTTCTCGAGCTCAAGACATCAGTAAAGTCATTGAGGTGATTAGAGCCATCGCTGAACAAACCAATTTACTGGCATTGAATGCTGCAATTGAGGCCGCAAGGGCTGGGGAGCAAGGTAGAGGCTTTGCAGTTGTTGCAGATGAGGTTAGAGCTCTGGCCCATCGTACTCAACAATCAACTCAGGAAATTGAGCAAATGATTGGCTCTATCCAGAATGATTCGCTTCAGGCTGTTAAGGCGATGGCCGAAAGTCAGAAAATGGCTGATGAATCTACCTCTGTCGCACGGCTGGCCAGTGAGTCGCTAGAGGAAATTTCTCATTCAATCACTATGATCAATGAGCGAAATGTTCTGATCGCGACTGCTTCCGAAGAGCAGGCCCAGGTGGCACGAGAGATTGATCGAAACCTCACAAGTATTCGGGATTTGTCCACTCAAAGCGCAGCCGGTGCAAGCCAGACGGCCAGTGCCAGCGGGGAAGTCTCCAATCTTGCGGTTGGCCTCAATCGTGTAGTGCAAGACTTCAAGCTTTAATCTCTAGCTTGTGTTTTTCGCACTTATGATGGCAGGGATGCTTTTTAATGACGTTACGCAGGAGATCTCAGTCGTAAGTATGGTTTTGGATTTCTCTTTGCTTGTATGTTGTTAAGTGTTGTCTTGAGGGTTGTTGTTTTGTTTATAAGCTTTTTTTGGGGCGCTAAGGTGCGACGAAACTAATTCTTCTAAGCTTTTCACCTGCCAAGGCTTCGGCAGAAATATAGCGCGATCAGGTAGAGACCCGATTTCAAACTCGTATTGTCCGCTCATGACAATAATGCTAGCCTCAGGGTGTTCCTTATTGGTAATCCAGGCAATATCCACTCCGCTGAGCGAACCTGGCGTCTGTGTATCAGTGACCACTAAGCACCAGCCTGGCTTTCTCAGTTGCTCACGGCCTTCGTCGGCAGTGCTTACCGCTGTAACGGCAGCACCCCAATCTTCTATCATTAGCGTCAGCAACTCTCGAAGCATAGGTTCGTCCTCCACAACGAGAACTTTAGGGCGGGGTGTCTTCGTCACTGGAAGAAAATATTTCATACTAGCACTCGAACATATATCTGCGTTTAAAAGCATCTGATTTTACTTGCCGCTTTAAGGTGTCGCGGGTCGGCCCACAAATGGCAAGTCAAGTCGCATGCGAGCGGTGGGTCAGCATCGATCGATTACTTGTCAGTTGCAGGTCAATTCTCCAGTTCAGCACGCTGGCTTTACCGGAACATCCGGCCGGACATCGCCATACCTTTAGAGTGCGCATGCCTTGCGCTCTTGCGCCGTCTGTCCTTCCTTCTGTCAGTCCTTGGAAACAATGGTGAATGAGCTGACACCAATAGGGAAATGGTGTAAGCGTACGGCCAATACGCTCGCTTTCTAATGAACGCCGCCCCTTGTTGCACCCAGGGCGGATGTGATCACCGGACGCTTACGGGCAACACTTCGCTTCTGTGAGCTTAAAGCCTAAGTACCCGACATCCATGTGCTTTTTTCAGCAACATACAGCATGTGCATTTGGCCAGGGTCGGTCGGCATATAATCGGGATGAGGGAACTCCCCGCCTTCAACTCTCGCCATCCCCAGCCGCTGCATTACAGTCTCAGAGCGCTTGTTCGCCAATGCGGTGAAGGCGTAAACGCGGGGCACATCCAAGGTGCCAAACGCATAATTGAGGACCGCGCGAGCTGCTTCTGTCGCATAACCGTTGCCCCAATAATCTCGACCAAGGCGCCACCCCACCTCTAAAGCCGGCCCGAATGGAAAATCAATCCCAAGCCAATGTAGGCCAACTGCGCCTATCAACGAGCCGTCCTCGATACGCTCGGCAGCCCAAAAGGTCGGCTCGCCGCCTTCGGAAAGCCGCGTCAGTTGGTCAACGATATTGCTGGTCTCTGACGCGGTCTTCGTGCCGCCGAGGAACCGCATCACCTCAGGATCAGCATGAATTACGCTCAACAGGGGCTTATCCGCCTCTCTCCAATCCCTAAGCTTCAACCGCTTTGTTTCAATCATTCTTCCCCCATAGCGAACAGGCTTGCCCCCAACTGCCACGATATCGCTGAGCCCTCAGCAAGTCCTGATCTAAATTTTTCGAGAGGCTGCAACGGCATCAGGCCGACAGCATTCTAGGTTCTGTACGAAAAATACTGCCTTGGGCATCGCAGCGCGCAAGCCAGCGTGACCATCGCGCCAAAACTTCTGGCGAGCTTGTCGTAGCGGGTGCCGATCCTCCGGCTCTCTTTCACCCAGCCAAACATAGGCTCGATGATGTTCCGTTGTAAGCGTCTGCCCAACTAACTTTGCCTAAGCAAGGCCTGTACCCACCGATGCGGTAGCAGTTGCCCAATCTCACTGGCCCGTTGCGTCGGCAACCGCCTCAGAACATCTTTGAGATAGGCATACGGATCATGCCCATTCATGCGCGCCGACTGAATCAGGCTCATAATCGCCGCAGCCCGTTTGCCACTGCGCAACGACCCGGCAAACAACCAGTTCGAGCGCCCGAGTGCCCATGGCCGTATCTGGTTCTCGACCTGATTGTTGTCGATGGGCACAGATCCATCGTCCAGGTAGCGCGTCAGCGCTACCCAGCGTTTTAGGCTGTAGTCGAGGGCTTTGGCCGTGGCTGATCCGTTGGGCACGAGGTCGCGCTGGGCCAACATCCACTCATGCAGTGTTTTGCTGATCGGTACCGCCAACTCCTGACGTATTCGCCACCGATCTTCATCGCTCATGTCCCGAGCCTGGCGCTCGATCTCGTATAAACCGCCAATCGAATGCAACGCCTGTTCGGCCAACTGGCTTTTGTTCGCGACATGCAGATCGAAAAACTTGCGACGGGCGTGGGCCATGCAGCCGATTTCAGTGATGCCTTGTTCAAAACCAGCCTTGTAGCCAGCAAAGTCGTCGCAGACCAGCTTGCCGTTCCAGTCGCACAGGAAGTTGCGCGCATGTTCGCCTGCACGGCTTGGGCTGAAATCGTAAACCACGGCTTTGAGCGCCGAAAACGGCGTAGTGCTGTAGGCCCAGACGTAGGCCCGGTGGGTTTTCTTCTCGCCCGGCGCAAGCATTTGAACCGGTGTTTCGTCAGCGTGAATCACGCCCTGGTTCAGCACCGCTTCACGCAGTGCATCGACCAAAGGTTGGAGCCGCACGCCGGTTTGTCCGACCCACTGGGCCAAGGTCGAGCGAGCAATTGCCAGCCCGGCGCGGCCAAAGATTTTCTCCTGCCGGTAGAGCGGCAAGTGATCGGCAAACTTGGCCACCATCACGTGGGCCAGCAGGCCTGCGGTTGGAATACCTTTGTCGATGACCTGCGCTGGCACCGGCGCCTGAATCAAGGTTTCGCACTGACGGCAGGCCCATTTGCCACGCACATGTTGCTCGACCGTGAACACGCCCGGCGTGTAATCCAGCTTCTCGCTGACGTCTTCACCAATACGCTGAAGTTGGCAGCCACAGGCGCAATGAGTGTTTTCTGGCTCGTGGCGAATCACGGTACGCGGAAAATGCGGTGGCAATGGCGCACGTTTGGGTGATTGCCGTGGCTCGGCCTGTGACGAAGCTGGGAGGAGCTGTTTTAGCTCAGCTTCGATAGCTTCAAGGTCTGTATTGAGCAGGTCATCCAGCAAGCTGCCTTGCGCCGGACTGATTTGCTCGCTGCGCTTGGCAAACTTGTGGCGTTTGAGCAGGGCGATTTCGTAAGTGAGCTGTTCGATGATGGTTTCATCGTTCTGGATCTTCCTGCTCATCGCCTCGACTTGGGACTGCAACTGCAACGCCTGTGCCGCCAAGGCACGAAGCTGTTCCGGGGTCATCTGATCGAGGTTAGGCGAGAAAGTCATGGCGCCGATTGTGTCAGAGCAGGCGCGAAACGACGACAAGCAGACCGGCCAAATGGCCGGCGGTTACAGCATGCTGATCACACCGCCTGAGCCGACCCGCTGCCACGGCAGGCCCAGTACCAATGCCTGGAGTTGCTCGCTGTCGAGTTCGACTTCGCAACCATGGCGAATGCCGGGCCAGTGAAACTTGCCTTGATTCAATCGCCGTGCGGCAAGCCAGACTCCCACGCCGTCGTGTACCAGCACTTTCATCCGGTTAGCCCGGCGATTGGCGAACAGATAAGCGCAGTGCGGCTTCGCCGCACCGAACACCGCGATCACTCGGGCCAATGCCGTTTCGGTGCCGGCGCGCATGTCCATCGGCTCGGTGGCCAGCCAGATTGCATCGATGCGGATCATTGAGCGACAGCCCGGATAAATTGCGCGCAGCCCTCGGGATCTGAGGTTGGCCATTTCACAGTGATCACTTGGCCGGCCATGGGCAACTCGATGATCACTGACGCTTCGGCTGGCCGTTTAGGTGCGGCTTTTAGCGGGACGAATGCCGGTAGTGAAGTTGCTGTGGGCTGATCTCGATAGAGCGGCATCCATTTACGGATGACGTTGGCATTGATGCCGTGGCTGATGGCGACACTGGAAATGGATGCGCCAGGTTGCAGGCATTCCTGAACGACCTGGGCTTTGAACGGTTTCGGATAAGAGTTTCGTTGGCGCATTGAAATCCTGGCGATAAGGGCGATCGCGTCCGCTTAAAAATACGCGGACACCATCGCCCTTAAAGCTGGAGTTCGGAAGGTGAGTTCGCCGGACGCTTACGCAACAGGTGAGCGACCTCCGTTACATCAGCCACATTCGCCGCTGTGCCGTGGACGTGGTGCACCAGCCCCGACTCAGCATCGGTACCAATGTGCGCCTTCGTGCCGAAGAAATACTGATTACCTTTCTTCGTCTGATGCATTTCAGGATCGCGCTTGCCTTCCTTGTTCTTGGTCGAACTGGGCGCATGGATGATGGTGGCGTCGACGATGGTGCCCTGGCGCAACGACAGGCCCTTGTCTCGCAGGTAATTGTTGATGGTTTCCAAAATGCCCGCCGCCAACTGATGCTTCTCCAGCAGGTGCCGGAAATTCATGACCGTCGTATCGTCGGGGATCGGAGCGCTGAGCGTCAGACGAGCAAACTGGCGCATCGAAGTAATCTCGTATAGCGCCTCTTCCATAGCGGGATCACTCAACGAGAACCAGTTCTGCAGCAGGTGAATGCGCAGCATGGTTTCCAGTGGATACTGGTTTGCGGCCACCGCCAGCCTTTGGGTAGTGAGGCTCGATCAACGCCACTAACCCACTCCATGGAACCACCTGCTCCATCTCGGCCAGGAAACGCTCGCGACGGGTTTGCTTGCGCTTACCGGCGTACTCGAAATCGGAAAAGCTCATCTGACTCATGGGATGGCGGGCTTGTAGAGGGCAGTTGGACGGACGGCTATTTCAGCACAGGTCAGATGGCCTGTGCTGACTTGATCGGAGAATCCCTAGGCAGTAGGACTCTTAGTAGGTCAGCCCGTTTACTGCCAACCGTGGAGAACAGCTAACGCCCTATTTGAGGCCCTATGAAGTTTTTGAATAGCAGTGCTCATCCACTATAGACATCACCCGAGCCTGGAACACCTGCAGTAGCGTATCGAGGATAACTCCGTCCTTGAGCGGCTGAATCAGAATGTAGCCGAAATTGTCTCCTTGAATGACGGTGCGCTGTTCCGCTCTCCAGGGACTGCCGACAGAGGACGAGTTCAGCTTAAAGGTGGCTTTAAAGCCGCGATACAGCATTTCATGGGTGTAGAAACACTTGGAACTCGGCATGGGGACTGCTCGTGCCCGACCCTAGAGGTCGCAGCAAACTGAAGCGTGAGATGGGGCTTTCGCCTTTAATTCGTCGAGGCTCAAAGGTATCTATGCCACGTGTGAAAGGCTAAATGCAGAGGCTTCAGGTTAGGCTGCCGGCGTCTTATGGAGGATTCGATCCAGTCGAATAGAAATCGGGGTGGTTCTCTCCCCGGCAACTTTTTGGTGCTCTCATTCAGTGAGATATCAGGAATGCCCCCCCCGGTCAACAAATTATTTTCTGGTGCCCAAAGAGCGCATTGCCGACAACCTCTATTGTACGTATAACTGAGGACCAGATGATACTCTCGAATTTACCCACTTAGGAGGGTGTAGACAAAATAAACTAAGCTGTTTGTACCTTGCCTACACAGCATTTCACCATGCCAAAAAACAGACGCCCGCCAGTAATCGCTGCGGAGCATTACCCTCTGCTGACCAGACTCGCTCATGCGCAGCCCTATTCCAGCCAAGCCGAACTGGCGCAAGCATTCCATGCTGAAACGGGTATCACCGCTCATCCCGATACCTTTGCCAAAGCACTCAAGCTGGCCGGGATCGTTCGCGTAAAGGAACGAGCCAAAGGTAGCTTCCAGCCACCCGAGCCTCGTAAGTCTTATGGTTACACCGAGGCCCACCGGCGTCAGCTGCCTGAACAGCGCTACCTAGTTGTCTGACGGACGCAGAATGGACGCTGGTCGCTGATTTGTTTGCAGAATATTGGTGCTTTGGTACCTATGCTGGGTAAAGCTGCGCTGGTTGAGCCTGACCATACAGGGCGCGCCTATGGCTCGATGTGCCTACTGGTTCTATCCTGGACATCTTGCTGTACTCGTTGGGCTCAAAGTCGCGCTGTAGACCGACAAGCTATTCGTGGAAAAATCGCAGTCCGAGATCATTCGATCAGATAGTAATGATTTCTCTTTTTTCGTGGATCATTTACAATCCTGCGTCCCTCCAAATGGCCCTCACAGTAAGGAACCGCGCGATGTCACGCCTGGCTGAGTTTCGGAAACTTGAACAGCAACTTGCAGAGCAACTGGCAGAGCTGGAAGCCTTGAAAGGCAACTCGGAGCTGAAGAAAGAAATTGAGTTCGAAGAGAAACTGCGTACCTTACTCGTGGATTACGGCTTCAGCCTCCACGACGTGATCAACCTGCTTGATCCTGCTGCGGCTGTTCGAAAAGCGCCACCGGCAGTGACGCCTTCAAACATCGTTCGCAAACCCCGCGCCCTCAAGGTCTATAAGAACCCACACAACGGTGAAATCATCGAGACCAAGGGCGGTAACCATAGCCGCTTGAAGGCCTGGAAATCCGAGTATGGGGCAGAGACAGTTGAGTCATGGCTGTCCAACTAACTGGCGACACTGAATCTCCCTTAAATTCGTAGACTCTTGATGATAGCTCCTGGCCGGTTGCGGTCAGGGTGAACGGCAGCTTAGGGCCAGTCGTTTCCAAATTGAGGATAGCTGGAACAGGGAGGTCATCGACGGCAGCACATTCAAAGCCGTAAATAACCGCGACCGCAACTTTACTCAAGGCAAGATCAAGGCGCGCATGCAGCAGATCAAGCAGTGTGTTGACCACTATCTTGCGGCGATAGATTCGGCGGATCGGGCAGCGTCCGAGGTCGCCGAGGCCAAGGCTGAACGGCTACGCGAAAAAATAGAAAAGCTGAAACAGTAGATGACGAAGCTCAAGGACATTGAAGCGCAACTTCACGCCAGCCCAGATCAGCAAGCATCTATTACCAATCCTAATCACGCTTAATGGCCACGAGTGGTCGAGATACTTGCACGGTTAAGTATGTCTGGTCTGGTACGGGCGCCGGTAACGCACACCAGACTTCTTCATCGCCGGATGCCACATGGTTTTCCGGATCGGCTGGTCGCCGACCCAGCGTTCGAGGGTTCTGGAACACTTCCTTGCCAGCAAGGAAGGTGTGGTCCTTTTGCGCTTTGAGCGCCTCCATCGCCGGCTTGAGCAGCTTCACAGAGCGGCGTCCCGCTGCCGTCTTCTTCACCTCAGCCTCGCCACCCGCCGCCTGGGTCATTGCCCTGCTGATCATCACCTCACCCCGCAGCCAGTCCACATCCCCCCAGTCCAGGGCAACCAGCTCGCTCGTCCGCAGCCCAGTCCACAAGGCGAACTGCACCATGTTCTTGGCCTGGCCGCTCAGCGCGCCCAGGATGGCCTGCTGTTCCTCGGGTGAGAATGGATCTGAGACTGCCCTGACACCACTCCCGCCTCTACCCATGCCTCGTATCCGTCCATGTCGATAAGCGTCCGGCCGTCCGGCGCTTTTACCCAGATTTCACCCAGCCGCCAGACCCCGTCACGGATCTTGGAGCGGATCGCGTCTTCGGTGTAGCCAGACTCGCTGGCGAATTTTCTGACGGTCATGTAGCGCATTGCTCTACCTCGACGCCTGTCGCGTCAGGTTTCGTTTCTCTTGCGAAGCTGACGTGTCAGCTTTTTTTACCCTGGTTTTGAAGGCTTCGCCCTCCCAGGCGCCCACTTGCCCGCGGATCGTCTCCTGCGGTCAGTACGCTTTCGGTTGTTTCAGTTCGAACAGGCGTTGGCAGGCCAGGAACAGATCGTGCTCGTCGGCGATCGCCAAGAGGCGCTGTCCATCCTGCGAACCAACCTGAACCCATCTGTCTTTGCTGCGGCCGTGACCAGATGTCCGGAACAGGCGGTACCTGTTTCGGTGGTCACTGCCAGGGCTCGATGTCTCCGTGTTGAGATAGAACGCCACTCCGTCGTGGCGGGAGCGCAGCATCGTCTTCACTCGCGGCCTCCTGCAGCTCCTTGATGACCGATTGGATGCAGGCGGCGTAACTTCCAGGCCGCCCTGCAGTCGCGCGGGTGAATCGCTCGATTACAACGTCTGCCGGTGCGGCGCGGAGCGAGGCGACAATATCGACCCTCCAGTTGCGCCCCTCCAGAAACATGAAGTGGTTGATCGGGCCGGTGACCACGATCTCGAGGCTCTTGGCCTGCGCTGTTGGCAATGGGGTCTCAACAGCGCGGGGTTGTGCGACGGGCATGGTCTTGCCTGCGAGGCGCAGGCGTGCGTGCTGCAGCGCCATTTCAGCGAGGCTGCCCATGGCTCACCTCTTTTGATGAATGTAAGACGCTGCTTACTTTTTGACACACCTTTGACAAAGGTCCATCGGGCATATAAGCCTTTATGGGCCTGCCGGGATTTTGCGGGCGAATAACCGAGGTGAAAGACAAATGCGCCGTCGCGGACCTAAGTTTTGGGACTGGGCCGACCGCGAGCTGCATAGTCGCTGCCATGAGGAAAGATTGTCGGATGGCTTGCTCATCGACGTTCAATCCAGATTGTCCAGGGAAGGGATTACACAGCTCTTTGTCGGGGTTTATAGAAAAGATGGGACCATGCTCCTCGAGGAGTACTATCCGAGACGCGAGGGGGAGGCTATTTCCCACGCATTGACGTGGGGAACGGAGCGAGCCCGAAGTTTTGCCAACAGTGGTGATCACTGCCTTCAGATTGCTGACGTGACGAAGAAGAGATATGCGCCTCCCGAGCCGGACTAGCGTCATTGCTGCTAGCCGTTCCGGTTGGCGGCATAACGTGGTTGCAGTCAAGGTCGGATGGTGCTCATTCATGGCTTGACCCTCGATTGAGCAACGGCGCGCAGGCGCAGCGTGATACCGCATTCGCGTGCCAGTTGGTTGAGTTTGGCCACGCTGGTGGTGCTGTCCTGTAGGGCTCGGCCGAAGCGCACCATGCGCTCGCCCAGGTCCTCGAATTCGTTCCGTACCTGTCGGGCCTGGCTCATGGCTGCTGCTCCCTGCACCACGTGCTGCAAGGCCTCCAGGCGCAGGACTGTGTCGATCTCCCGGTCTAGCTCATCGCCGGTAACCCAGGTGTCGCCGCGCAGCACCAGCAAATCTGTGGCGGAATCCTCGATGCACTTACGATCACGCAGGTGGCGATACCAGCGAGCATCGGCAGCCATGCGGACGTGGTCGTCGATGCTGAAGGCACCTCGATCATTAACCAGGAGCTCGGGCTATGAGAAAACTGTTGATCGTAGTCGCGCTGGCGGTGGCCGGCTGCGTTGGCCAGGTCGAGCCGCAGGTGTAATACGTGCGCGTCGAGGTACCGGTGCAGGTGCCTTGTCGCACCCCGGCTGTCACTAATCCGCCGTGGGCAACTGCCGGCTTACGCAGGTCAGATAGCTTGGAATTGAAACTGCGTGCGCTGCTCGCCGAGCGCCGGCAGCGCATCGGGTACGAGAAACAGCTTGAGGCGGCTGTCGCCGCATGTCGATAGGGCAGGCGCCTCATGCAAAAGGAGCGGCCAGCAGGATGCGTCAACATCCATGCTGACCGCCAGATCTGCAGACTATTCCTGCAAACCCAACCGAGGCTCCCGCTCCGTGCACAAAGCCGAGCGAGGCTAACGCCTGTTTATCCATACAGTAAAGGTTTGCAAAAATGACCAACCCAATCGTTCCATGGATGGGTGGCAAGCGCCGCCTGGCCAAATCCCTCATTCCTCTTTTCCCTGACCACACCTGCCATGTCGAGACGTTCGCCGGTGGGGCCGCGCTGTTCTTCAAGCGACCAGAGCCCGCCAAGGTCGAGGTACTGAACGACTTCAACGGAGACCTTGTGTGCTTGTACCGCGTCGTCCAGCATCACCTCGAAGAGTTCGTGCGTCAGTTCAAATGGACGCTGTCGTCCCGCCAGATCTTCGAATGGCAGAAGATGACCAGGCCGGAAACACTCACGGACTTCCAGCGCGCCGCGCGCTTCTTCTACCTGCAGCAGCACGTCTTCGGTGCAAAGCCCACCAGCCAGACGTTTGGCACCGCCACTACCGGCGGGCCGATCAACCTGCTGCGGATCGAGGAGAACCTGTCGCAGGCCTGGCAACGGCTGGCGGGAATCTACGTTGAAAACCTGTCTTGGCTGAAGTGCTCTGAGAAGTACGATCGGCCGCATACCTTTCACTACATGGACCCGCCGTACTTGGAGACCGAGGGCTATGGCGCGGACTTCGGTCTGGATCAATACCAGGCCATGGCTGACTTCATGCGACGGTGTGACGGGAAGGTGATGCTCAGCATCAACGACCATCCGGTGATCCGGGAGGTGTTCGCCGGGTTCCGCTTGGAGCACCTGGCGACCAGCTACACGACGACCAACCAACGCACTGCTGCGGCCAAGAAGGCTGCAGAACTGGTAATCATGAACTGGTCCGTGCAGAACAAGTGAAGGTCGCGGGAAACCAACCGCTTGGCCGAGGCGACAATAGGGGTTGTGGGGCCGCTATAATTCCCTGATCACCTCGGCAGGGCTTGATCATGAAGCGAACTATTGAAGGGATGGTCCAGGCAGGTGAGCCGCTGATACAGGAGGCGATCACCGCGCTTCGTCAGTATCACGAGGCCCAGGCCTCCAGGGCAGCACCTGAAGAAGTTGAGCGCTTACGACTCCTGGCGGATTCGCTGTTTCAAGCCGTGACGGATTATCAGCTTCGCAATATTGGTCATCAGCAGCAGACGCTTCATTAGGGATTCTCCGATCAAGTCAGCACAGGCCATCTGACCTGTGCTGAAATAGCCGTCCGTCCAACTGCCCTCTACAAGCCCGCCATCCCATGAGTCAGATGAGCTTTTCCGATTTCGAGTACGCCGGTAAGCGCAAGCAAACCCGTCGCGAGCGTTTCCTGGCCGAGATGGAGCAGGTGGTTCCATGGAGTGGGTTAGTGGCGTTGATCGAGCCTCACTACCCAAAGGCTGGCGGTGGCCGCAAACCAGTATCCACTGGAAACCATGCTGCGCATTCACCTGCTGCAGAACTGGTTCTCGTTGAGTGATCCCGCTATGGAAGAGGCGCTATACGAGATTACTTCGATGCGCCAGTTTGCTCGTCTGACGCTCAGCGCTCCGATCCCCGACGATACGACGGTCATGAATTTCCGGCACCTGCTGGAGAAGCATCAGTTGGCGGCGGGCATTTTGGAAACCATCAACAATTACCTGCGAGACAAGGGCCTGTCGTTGCGCCAGGGCACCATCGTCGACGCCACCATCATCCATGCGCCCAGTTCGACCAAGAACAAGGAAGGCAAGCGCGATCCTGAAATGCATCAGACGAAGAAAGGTAATCAGTATTTCTTCGGCACGAAGGCGCACATTGGTACCGATGCTGAGTCGGGGCTGGTGCACCACGTCCACGGCACAGCGGCGAAGTGGCTGATGTAACGGAGGTCGCTCACCTGTTGCATGGCGAAGAAAATGTTATCTGTGCCGACGCGGGTTATACCGGCGTGGAGAAACGGTCGGAGCATGAAGAAAGGCAGGTGATCTGGCAGATTGCCGCTCGTCGTAGCACCTACAAGCACTTGAGCAAGCGCAGCGTGCTCTACAAAGCCAGACGCAAGATCGAGAAGGTCAAAGCGCAGGCGCGAGCGAAGGACGAACACCCATTTCGTGTGATCAAGCGCCAATTCGGCTATGTGAAAACCCGCTTCCGTGGCTTGGTCAAGAACACGGCGCAACTGACCACGCTGTTTGCACTGTCGAATCTGTGGATGGTGCGCCGGCAATTATTGCCTGCTGCGGGAGTGGTGCGCCCGTGAAGGCAGAAAACCAAGGCTACGCCTTGGTTATCCAATAATCAGCGGCTGAAAATCGGGCTTTTCGGCATGCCCAAACCGTCCATTTTCAGGTGATGAGCAACTTGATCGGAGAATCCCTAGCCAACGACGCGAGATTGCGGGCGAAATAAGGCTCACCCACAAAATCGATGATGACATCGACACCGCGACCATTTGTCTTGGTCGCGATCACATCGGCAAAATCCTATGTCTTGTAATCAATGGCGTAATCGGCTCCGAGGTGCTCGATCCGAGACAGCTTGCTGACGTCGGTAGTGGCGTACACCGTTGCACCCGACGCATAAGCAAGTTGGACTGCCGCCGAACCAACGCCGCCAGCAGCCGCATGGATTAGCACCGAGTCGCCTGCCTTTAGCTGGCCCAAGTGCAACATCGCCTCATGGGCGGTGACGAATACCTCGGGAATAGCTGCCGCATGCACCTAATCCAACTGCGCCGGGATAGGCATGGCCATGCGATAGTCAATGCGCGCCAGCTCCGCATAAGCACCACCGCCGACTACCCCATCACACGATCACCGACAGCGTAACCGGGGCGTCCATAGCCACCAGTGCGATGGGTTAGATCGGCTCGGTTAACCCCGGCTGCGTACACCCTTACAAGCAGATCGGTGGCTCGAACTTCTGGCCTTGCAGCATCGGCCAGTTGCATGACATCAGCATCACCGAACGTTTCGAACTGAATGGCTTTCATGGCTGAGTAATCTCTTCGCATTAAAGGATAGCGTTGGCAATAGCAGACGCCGTGATAGCGCCCGGAAATCCGACGTAGAACGCCAAGTGAGTGATGGCTGCATCGATTTCCTCATGGGTGACGCCGTTGGCCACGGCACGACGTAGATGCGCAGGCAGCTCGTCTGCGTGGCCTCCACTAATCAAAGCCGTGAGGGTAGTCAGGCTACGATCACGTGGGGATAGCGCCGGATCGGCCCAGTCCTGCGGATAAAGCGTCGAATCCACGAGTTGAGAGAGCTTTGAAGTGAAGGCCCTGGCAGCTTCACGTGGACTGCTGAAATTGATGCTCGACATGGAATCGCCCTCAGATCTGGCTGATGAATTTGTTGGTAAGGTAGTGTTCGATGCCCTCGATACCGCCCTCGGAACCATGACCACTTTCCTTCATGCCTCCGAACGGCAATTCAGTAGCGACGATGCGGTATTGGTTGATGCCGATCATTCCGGCCTCTAGGCCATCAGCGACATCGATTGCAGTGCGTGCGCTGGAGGTGAAGGCGTAGGCGGACAGTCCGTAAGGCAGCCGGTTGGCTTCTGCAAGGCCGTCGCTCAGGTCGTCGAAAGGCATCAGGATCGCGATAGGTCCGAAGGGCTCCTCGTGCATAACCCGAGCATCCATGGGCACATCAACCAGCACCGTGGGCTCGAAGAAGAAACCCTGCCCCGGCAAACACTCGCCTCCGGCCAAAACGCGTGCACCTTTTGCCACGGCGTCAGCGATCAACTCTTCCATCTTCCCCAACTGTCGTGGGTTTGCGAGCGGCCCCACTTGAGTGTGAGGGTGCAGGCCATTGCCAATTCGCAACGCCTTGGTTGCGGTAACGAAGGATTCGACAAAGCGGTCGTACGCCGCCCGCTGAATAAGAAAGCGAGTAGATGAAATGCAGACCTGACCTGTGCCGCGGAACCTGTTGGCAACACCTTCCACGGCAGCCTTGTGGATGTCGGCATCATCGAACACGAGTACCGGGCCGTGGCCGCCTAACTCCAGCGTGATTGGCTTCACACCCTCAGCCGCTCTGGCAGAGAGCAGACGGCCAATGGGTACAGAGCCGGTGAATGTCACCTTGCGAATCACCGGTGAGGCGATCAGGTGGCTGGACACCTGGTCGGGCACACCGAACACCAACTGGAGAACCCCTTTGGGCAGCCCTGCGTCGTCGAGCGCACGCGCCAGAGCCAATGCCGTAGAAGGGCTTTCTTCGCCCGGCTTGAGGATCACACTGCACCCTGCTGCGAGAGCGGCAGACAGCTTGCGAGCTGGCGTGATGGCCGGGAAGTTCCAAGGCGTAAATGCTGCCACTGGGCCGATCGCTTGGCGCTTCACCATTTGCAGCACGCCTGGTCGGTTTGCCGGGACGACGCGGCCATCAATACGCCGAGCGCTCTCTGCAAACCACTCGAAATACTCGGCGGCGCGAGTGACTTCGTCCATCGCCTCTCCGATAGGCTTACCCTCTTCCAGAGTCATCTGAGTGGCAATGTGAGGAGCGCGCTCCAAGATTAGGTCAGCAGCTCGCTTCAGGATTTTCGCACGTTGGTCAGGTACCGTCTGACGCCACTGCTGGAAGCTGCGCTGAGCTACGTCAAGGGCTTGATCGAGATCCTCAGCCGTGGCGAGTGGGAGACGCCCGATCTCGCTCCCTGTGGCCGGATTGACGACCGCAGCGGTATCGCGCCGTTGTGCGTCAATCCACTCACCGCCGATAAACAGGTAAAGCGAATCGTAGAATGCGTTCATTGCTGCCTCTCATTGATAACCAGAAATATGATTGCCACCGATGCGGGTGTCGTCTGTGGCGAGTCCGCTTCAGCAGGCCTGTGCAATCAAGTCTATGGAGGGCGGCAGCTTTGATTTAGTCCGAAGAATGGGAAGTAATATTGTGCACAGAGCAAATATCGCGAAGTTTTTTTGGGGTACGCTCTCGGCCTTCCTTGCTGCCAAGCTCACAAATCAGGCGTGCTCGAAGCACGCATAAGAATTGCCGTTAGGACGGTTCAAATGGACAAGCTTTCCAACATGGCTGTGTACGTAAAAGTCGTTGAAATGGGGAGCTTCACTGCTGTCGCCAATCACCTCGACTCGACCGTGGGCAACGTATCGCGCGCCGTTTCAGCGTTGGAAACACTGCTCAATACCCGACTGCTGCAACGTTCAACCAGACGGCTATCAGTGACAGACGCTGGCCGTCGATTCTACGAGCGCTGCCGTACCATCCTGGCTGATCTTGAGCATGCCGAAGCTGAAGCGAGCGATACGCTCCAAGAGCCAAAAGGTATGTTGCGGGTGCACTGTGTTCCAGGCCTCGCGCGCCATCTGATCACGCGCGCTGTACTTGATTACCGGAAGGAATATCCAGAGGTTTCAGTCGATCTTCTGCTGTCTCAACGGATGCCCAACCTGCTGGAAGACCAATTGGATCTATCGATCTTGATTGCCAGAACCCTGCCGGATTCTGCGTACGTTAGCCAGAAAATAGGAGTCAGCCATTGCGTGCTGGTCGCTTCGCCTGAGTACCTCGCGCAGCGCCCAGCTCTGACTCATCCCGACGACCTGAGCGATCATCAATGCTTGCTACTTAGCACGGTTGATTACGCCAAGGATGAGTGGCAGTTGATGAGCAAGTCAGGTTCAGTGACGTTCGCACCCACTGGGCCCAGCTTCAGCGTGAACGATATGGAATCCATGGCCGTCGCCGTACGTGACGGTGCTGGAATTGGATTGCTGGCCGGATTCTCGGCAATAGACGATCTGCGGTCTGGAAAAATTGTGCGAGTGCTGCCGGACTTCCACACCCAAGAGCGCAACGTTTACGCTGTGTACTCATCACGCCAGTTCGTGGACGCAAAAATTTCGCGTTTTATCGAAGCTCTAAAAGCACGAGTTGGCGGCCAACTGTCTGCGATTACAACAGAGCTCGTTAAGTAACCCCTGGAGATCCAATTTCCCACGATGAGCGCCACTGAGGAAGCGTCCGGCGAACTCACCTTGCGTAAGTCAGCGCAGCATCCACTGATGCGGCAGCAGTTGCCCGATCTCACTGGCCTGGTGTGTCGGCAGGCGCGTCAGCAGATCTTTGAGATAGGCATACGGATCATCACCATTCATGCGCGCCGATTGGATCAGGCTCGTGATTGCAGCTGCTCGTTTACCGCTGCGCAGCGATCCGGCAAACAGCCAGTTCGAGCGCCCGAGTGCCCATGGCCATATCTGGTGCTCGACCTGATTATTGTCGAGGGGCACAGATGCCATCTTCCAGGTAGCGCGTCAGCGCTACTCAGCATTTCAAGCTGTAATCGAGGGCTTTGGCCGTGGCTGATCAAACGATGTAGAAAAAAAGAAGCGCACTAAGGGTCACGTCAGCCACCCTACTGGCGAGCTCCGGAGAAAAAGGGGCGGATAGAATCGCCAGCCCAATGCTGCATCAACCGAATTCCGCCTCTAATGACTGGAAGTAGCTTGCGATGGGCCACGGATCTGATCATGTCACTAGATGAGGAACTCTCAAGAAAAAGGGGCAGAAATCCTAATGTTTCCTAGCGTGTGAACCAGCAGGAGTCGAATCCAAGCTCAAGCTCTTTCGAAATTCAGATCCTCTACCCTGCTAGCCCTGTGCTAGCCCGCTCAAAAATAAAAAAGGCCTGCATCGCTGCAAGCCTTGATTTTACTGGTGCCGGGGACAGGAATCGAACCTGCGACCTTCGCGTTACGAGTGCGCTGCTCTACCGACTGAGCTACACCGGCGGTGGCAGCAACGCTACCACTGCCGCGCGGGTTACGCAATTCACTGTTTCCTAACGACTATTGAGCCGTGCTGGTACACCCCTTCGGCGCGAGATCTTCGCTGGCGTCGGTGCTGCAGGCCCAGCCGCTGGCGGAGCGGGTCAGGGTGAGGACCTTGCCTTGCACCGGCGCCGGGGCGTCGAGCAGGGCGCAGGTGATGCTGCCGGTGCCGGCGGAGGCGGTTCCCGTGGCGGTGATGGTGCAGTGGGCGGTGCGCTCCTGGCCGCCGAGCTGGGTCGGGCCGGTAACGTCCTGGGCCTGGCTGAGGCGCACTTCGAAGGCGGTCTTCAGGGCGCTGATCTCGGCAAGGCCGGCCGTGGCCTTGGTTCGCGCCTGGTGGTCGGTGTAGAACGGCAAGGCAATGGTCATCAGCAGGCCAATGATGGCGATCACGATCATCAGCTCGATCAATGTAATACCGCGTTGCATCCTCATGGGCATGCTTCCCCTCTCGAATTCCAGGTCATTTCGGCCGGGCGGGCCGGCAAGCGCGCCAGTAGGCCCGAACCGACATCTTTTGTCACCTCGCTGAACAGGGCCGCCCGGCGTGGCTCGTCTACTCTAGTGCGGGCCGGGTAACGCTGCCGGCTGGAGCTGTAACGGAAATTGTGTTTGGCCAATTGCGACAAGGACGTGGCATCACATGAAAACCAGAACCTATAGCTGGCAGGGCGTCGACCGTAACGGCGCCCGGGTCAGCGGCCGCAGTGACGGGCAGAGCCCGGCGCTGGTCAAGGCCATGTTGCGCAAACGCGGTATCCATACCACCCGCATCCGCCATTCGCGGCGGCTCGCAGCCCTGCGCTGGTCGCGGCAACTCGATGCCGCACAACTGACCCAGCTCAGCCGCCATCTCGCCACGCTGTTCCAGGCGGGAATTCCCTTGCTGCACGGCCTGGACATCATCGCCGACGGCAGCCGCCACCCACGCATGATCAAGCTGCTGGCCGAGCTGAAGCGCGACATCAGCGCGGGCAACAGCCTGGCTGAATCGCTGCGCAAGCATCCGCGCTATTTCGATGCCCTGTATTGCAACCTGGTGGCGGTGGGCGAAGCGTCGGGACGCCTGGATGTCCTGCTGGACCAACTGGCGACCTACCAGGAAAAGCGCGCCGCCCTGCGCTCGCGCATGCGCAAGGCGATGCTCTATCCGCTGCTGGTGTTGATGGTCGGACTGGGCGTTGCCAGCCTGCTGCTGTTGCAGGTGGTGCCGCAATTCGAGGTGCTGTTCGCCGGGATGGGCTCGGAGCTTCCACCCTTTACCCGGATGGTCATCGGCCTCGCCGACTGGCTGTCCGCCCACATCCTGGCCCTGAGCCTGGCGTTGGCGCTGGCAGCCGTCGGTGTGCGCCAGCTCTTTCGTCACCACCAGGCGTTTCACCTGCGGGTGCTGGGCCTGGCTCATCGCCTGCCACTGGTGGGCAGGTTGTTGCAGCATGCGGCGATGGCGCGTTTCGCCCGCACCCTGCACACCTGCCTTGCCGCAGGCATACCGCTGACCGACGCGCTGGTACCCGTGGCGAAGGCCAGTGGCAATGCACTCTACGAACGGGCGATCCGCCGCCTGCGCCAGGACCTCGGCAATGGCCTGGCGCTCAGCACGGCGATGCGCGCCAGCCCGTTGTTTCCCCATCTTTGCGTGCAGATGTGCAGTATCGGCGAGACATCCGGCACCCTCGACGATATGCTCGATCGCATCGCCAATCACCATGAGCAGTCCATCGATCAACTGATGGAAAACCTCACCAGCCTGCTCGAACCGGTGATCGTGCTGGTCCTCGGTCTTCTGATCGGCAGCCTGGTGATAGCCATGTACCTGCCGATCTTCCAGTTGGGTAGCGTGATCTGACCATGAGCCTGTGGGACCTGTTCGCCAGCCATCCGCCCCTCTATCTCGGCAGCGCTCTTCTGCTGGGGTTGATCGTTGGCAGCTTCCTCAATGTGCTGGTGTATCGCTTGCCGTTGATGATGGAGCGGCGCTGGCAGGACGAAGCCCGTGAAGTCCTGGGTTTGCCGGCGGCCCCGGCCAGGCAGCGCCTCGATCTGTTTCTCCCGCCTTCCCATTGTCCGCATTGCCAGCATCGGATCCGCCCCTGGGAAAACCTTCCGCTGCTCGGCTATCTGTTGCTGCGCGGGCGCTGCTCTGCCTGCAACAGCCGTATCAGCTGGCGTTATCCGCTGGTGGAGCTGGCCAGTGCCGTGCTGACACTGATCGCTGCCTGGCACTTCGGGGTCAGCGCCCATGCGGCAGCCTTCATGCTGTTGAGCTGGGGCCTGCTGGCCCTGAGCCTGATCGATATCGAGCACCAGTTGCTGCACGACGTGCTGGTGTTGCCGCTGCTGTGGCTGGGCTTGATCGTCAATGCGTTCGGTCTGTTCGTGCCGCTGGCCCAGGCGCTATGGGGGGCGGTTGCCGGGTACCTGGTCCTGTGGTCGATGTATTGGCTGTTTCGCCTGGTAACCGGCAAGGACGGCATGGGCTATGGGGACTTCAAGCTGCTGGCGGCCCTCGGGGCCTGGGGCGGCTGGCAGATCCTGCCTTTTACCCTGCTGTTGAGCTCGGTCACAGGGGCGCTGGTCGGCCTGATCCTGCTGCGTACGCGTGGCCAGCAGGCCGGCACGCCGATACCCTTCGGTCCCTATCTGGCGCTCGCGGGGTGGATCGCGCTGCTCTGGGGTGGTCAAATACCCGCTTCCTATCTGCATTTCGCTGGATCCTGATGACAACGCCCGCTTTCACCCCCTGGATTCTCGGCCTCACCGGAGGCATCGGCAGCGGCAAGAGTGCGGCCGCGCAACGTTTCGTCGAGCTGGGCGTGCACCTGGTGGACGCCGACCAGGCCGCGCGCTGGGTGGTCGAGCCCGGACGTCCGGCCTTGGCCAGCATCGTCGAACGCTTCGGTCCCGGCATGCTGCTGGAAGATGGCCAACTCGACCGCGCCGCCCTGCGCCAGGTGATCTTCGCCGACCCGGAGCAGCGCCGCTGGGTCGAGGCCCTGCTGCATCCGCTGATCGGCCAGGAGATCTTCAGCTACCTGGCCAAGGCCGAGTCGCCTTATGCGGTATTCGTTTCACCCTTGATGATCGAGTCGGGCCAATACAAGCGCACCGACCGCCTGCTGGTGATCGATGCGCCGCAAGACCTGCAGATCGAACGCACCCTGCTGCGCGACCAGACCAGCCCCGAGCAGGTCCAGGCCATCCTCAAGGCCCAGGCCAATCGCGAGGAACGCCTGCGCCACGCCGACGACATCCTGGTCAATGACCGCGATATCGCCTGGCTGCATGCGGAGGTCGACCGACTGCACACTTTCTACCTGACTTTACGAGGAGGCCGTGAATGAGCCAGCCCATCACCGTTGATTGCCCGACCTGTGGCGCACCCGTCGAATGGAGCAGCGCCAGCACCTACCGCCCATTCTGCTCGGATCGCTGCAAATTGATCGACCTGGGCGCCTGGGCTGCCGAAGAACACAAGATTCCGGTGGCACCGGACGCCGAGGATGAACTGTTTTCCGGCGAACTCATGCCGCGCGACCACCATTAAGGTTCATCGTCCTTCCATGGGGCCTGCAGATAGCGGGTCCTGTTGAAGGTCTCCAGCCATTCCGGGCGGAACACCACCAGCGCACTGATCACCATGCCGTTGATAAAGGCTTCGGGGAACATGATCAGCCATAGGTAGCCAATAAAGTCCTCCAGCCATACCGGCATCGCGAAACGCCCGTCCAGCCACAGCACACCCAGACTCGCCAGCAGGCACAGCAGTGCCGACAACGCCGCGGCGAAGAATCCCGAACAGAAGATGTACACGAACAGGTTGCGCGGCTGCGCCCGCTCGACAAGGATCGCGCAGCATTCGGTGACCAGGACCGGAACCCCGATCAGCAGCACACCGTTGACGCCCATGGCGGCAAGGTCCTGACGGCCCAGGGCGATAAGCCCAAGCTGGGCGAGGAAAGCGCCGAGCACCGCCAGTGGCCAGTCCAGCAGAAGGGTGACGGCGGTCATGCCGATGAAGTGGTAGGACACACCGGTGTCGAAGTCACGGCGTACCAACCACAGGGCGAACAGCGCGAACACCGTGCCGAACAGCAGATGCTGGCGCTGGCTGTCGGTGAACAGCTCGACCCAGCGCGTGCGCGCCACCGCCCACAGGAGCAAGGGCACGAAGGCCAGCCAGCCAAGGGTCAGGCTCAGGTCCGATAGCAGATGCGCAGAGATCACGGCAGGCAGCCCTTGTTCACGGGGAATCCTCGAAGTCTACACCCGCCCCGCCCTCCTGCCCTGCGCTGGGGCAGGCAAACCCGACCAGAATCAGCCACTTGCTCCGCGCAAGCGGGCGATTGGGCGCTAAGCTTGTTGCCATGGACGACTCAGACTACCTGCGCCTGCTCACCCTCCAGGCCGAACAAGCCAATGCATTCCTGTCCAATGCCCGCAAATGGGAACGCGAGCGTTGGGTCTGCCAGCGCCTGCTGCAAGGCTTGAACATTCCCTACCGTAGCGAGGACTTCACCCCCGCCGGGCAAGAGCCGCCGGATGTTTTGTTCCGCGATGCCGCGTTCGAGGTGTTTTTCGTCCTGGATGAAGGGCGTCGCTTGAACGACGAATGGCGCGAGGAGTTGCAGCGGCGGCGCAGTGCGTTTTCCCTGGCGCAACTGGTGCGCCGCGAAGCCCGGCCACGACGGATCGGCGCACCGGAGCTGTTGCAGCGCCTGGCGCCAACCTTGCGCAAGAAGGCGCACAACTACCGCGAGCGCGGGCTGGACCTGGGCGAGCTGGATATCATCGCCTTCACCGCCCTGAAGCGGGAAACACTGGACCTGAACAGTCACTTTCCGGCGCCGACCGAGTATTTGCGACAAGGGTGGCGGTCGTTGTCGCTGGTCGGGCCGACCTTTGCCCGGGTGATCTTCGCCCATCCGGATGCACCGGATTTCCTGCGCAGCAATCTGGGGCGCAGCATTGTTTTCGATGTGGGTATCAGTCTCTAGGTCCTCATCGCCCCCCTGTGGGAGCGGTTTCATCGGACCGCCGAACCGCCGCGATTGCGGTAGTGAAGTCACCATAGCAATCGCGGGTGAACCCGCTCCCACAGGGTACGCGTCGTGCTTTCGTTTGCTGTTCTCACAAAGCAGGATTGGCAGAAACCCGACAGCGGTGATACAAAACGCATCATTCCGCTCCCGAGCAGTTGCCGGCAGGTACGCCAGTGGCAAACGGCTACAGTGAACACTGTAGCTTTCCCACAGTCACAAGCGTCTACCTTGCCGAGGCCACCATGACCAGCCGCCTGACCCCTGAAGACCAGCGACGTGTCGATCAATACCTGCAAGCCCCCCATCATCAAGTCGAGCGCAAGCCTTTCCGGCCCTGGCTGCTCCTTGTCCTGGTGGTGGGCGTGACTGTGGGTCTGGGCCTGTTGAGTCGCCTCCTGAGTTTGCTGGTGCTATGAGCTGCCTTGCGCTCGCCCGCTCCGTCCGCCCTGCGCGGACGGTCACTCAGGCCACGAATCCGAATTCCGTAAACCTTATGAGATATCTCCATGACTCACCGTATCGTGATTGTCGGCGGCGGCGCCGGCGGCCTGGAACTGGCGACCCGCCTGGGCAAGACCCTGGGTAAAAAAGGCAGCGCCGAGATCACCCTGGTCGACGCCAACCTGACCCACATCTGGAAGCCCCTTCTGCACGAAGTGGCCGCCGGCTCGCTGAACTCCTCGGAAGACGAACTGAACTACGTGGCCCAGGCCAAGTGGAATCACTTCCAGTTCCAGCTCGGGCGCATGAGTGGTCTCGATCGCGCCAGCCAGCAGATCCAGCTCGCCGCCACCCTCGACGAAGAGGGTCGCGAGCTGCTGCCTGCACGTACCCTGGGCTACGACACCCTGGTGATCGCCGTTGGCAGCAATACCAACGACTTCGGCACCCTGGGCGCGGCGCAGCATTGCCTGTTCCTCGATACCCGCAAGCAGGCCGAGCGTTTCCACCAGCAACTGCTCAACCATTACCTGCGCGCCCATGCCGGTGACCAGGCCAAGGAAAAGATCAGCGTCGCCATCGTCGGCGCCGGTGCCACCGGTGTCGAACTGGCCGCCGAGCTGCACCATGCTGCCCATGAACTGGCGGCCTATGGTCTGGACCGGATCAAACCGGAAGACATGCACATCACCCTCATCGAGGCCGGCCCGCGGGTACTGCCTGCGCTGCCGGAACGCATCAGCGTGCCAGTGCACCAGACCCTGGAAAAACTCGGCGTGAAGGTGATGACCAATGCCGCCGTCAGCGAAGTCAATGCCGACAGCCTGAAGACCGCCAACGGCGACGTGATCGAAGCCGGCCTGAAAGTCTGGGCGGCGGGGATTCGCGCCCCGGCCTTCCTCAAGGATATCGACGGGCTGGAAACCAACCGGATCAACCAGCTGGTGGTGCGCCCCACCCTGCAAACCACCCTGGACGACAATATCTTCGCCTTCGGCGACTGCGCGGCCTGCCCGCAGCCTGGCAGCGACCGCAATGTGCCGCCACGGGCGCAGGCAGCGCATCAGCAGGCCTCGCTGCTGGCGAAAAGCCTGAAGGCTCGCCTGGAAGGCAAACCGCTGGCGACCTACGCCTACCGTGACTACGGCTCGCTGGTATCGCTGTCGCGGTTCTCGGCAGTGGGCAACCTGATGGGTAACCTGACCGGCAGCGTCATGCTCGAAGGCTGGCTGGCGCGGATGTTCTACGTATCGCTGTATCGCATGCACCAGATGGCGCTGTACGGCACGTTCCGCACCTTGATGCTGATGCTCGGCAGCCGGATCGGACGTGGGACCGAGCCGCGGTTGAAGCTGCACTGATGGCGGTGAGTCATTCAGCCTTTGAGTGACTGACACGGCCTCATCGCTGCGGTGCGGCGTCCCGACAAGCCAGCTCCCACAGGTTGCGCGTGCGCCACGGACTTTGTGCGATGAGGCCGGAAAGGACAAAGAAAAACCGGGCCCATCAGGGCCCGGTTTTTTTAATGCCCGCTGTGGGCATCGCCGGATTTGCCATCCAGCGAGATCCGCACGTTCTGCATCATGCCCTGGTCCTCGTGGTCGAGGATGTGGCAGTGCAAGACGAACTCGCCGATGTAGCGCTCGTAGCGGGTGTTGACGTAGACGGTGTAGTAGTCGAGCTTGTTCGGATCAGCCTTGTTCTTTACGCCGGGCTTGACGAACAGGGTGTCTTTCCAGACGCCCTTGAGGCCCGCGTACTGCGTATCGCCATCCACGTCCACGGCGCCCGGCTCGCTGAGGTCGGTCTTGCCGTCCGGGCCGATGATCTTCTCGATCTGGAACGGGTTCACGTGGATATGGAACGGATGCCCGGCCAATGCCGACTGCAATTGCCATTGCTGGGCGTTGCCCAGTTTCAGCTCACGGTCAACCACACCCGGCTGGTAGGCCTTGGCGGTTTCCGCCGTTTCGCCGATGGCGAATTGGGTCACCTTTTCCTTGTTCTGGAAAATGTTGAACACCAGTTTCTGCACTTCAGGCTGCAACTCGCTTTGCTCGACGGTGCGATGCGGCACGAAGCTGTTGAGCTGAAGACCGTCCTTCAGGTCCGCGACCACCTTGCTGCGTACCGCACCTTCGGGCATGTTCTTCTGTGCCGCCGCGATCAGGGTGTTCTTGATGTGCTCCTTGCCATCAGTGACCGCCTTGCCTTCGACCTTCACATAACCCAGCAATTGAGGCGTGTTGTTTTCCTGGGAGACGCTGCCCGCCTGTGGCGAAGATTCGTCGATCAGGCAGTATCCGCCGTCGCTCGGGAAGGACACCAGCAGATCATGGCGGTAGCCTGGCTGCAGCGTCACAGTCTCCTTGCCCTGGGCCTTGGCGTAGGTCAGCCCATCGGCGGCAATCACCTCGTACGGCACGGTCTCGCCGGTGCAACTCTGGTCGATGAAGGCCTTGGCCGCGTCGATGGCGTCGCTCTGCGGCGTCTCGAGCGTGCTCAACTGCTTGTTATCCTTCAGCTTGACGATTTTCAGGGTGATGGTGTCGCGGATGCCGGCATGCACCAGGCGCCAGCGCTGGACTTCACCGGTCCGCGCCGTGAACACCGGTTGCACCAGGCCGTTGATGCTGGTGTAGCGGCCGGAGCGCTGCCACTCTTTCGGGCTGAACTGGTCATAGGACTTGACCACGCCGATCTCGCCCTCCTTGCAACTCCAGTCGACCACTTCGATTTCCTGGCCCTTTTCCACGATCTTTTTCTTCTTGACCGGGCCCTCGCCCTTGTCACCGACGCAGGCATAGGGAATCTGCTGCATCACCAGCAGCCGCTCAGGGAATTCCTGCCCCTTGATCGGCTTCAACAGCGTGTCGATGTCACCGTTACGCACGATGGCGCCGCTCTTGTCGGCCTTTGGCAAGCGGTCGCCACGAATCACCAGAGCGCCAGCCATGCCGCTGCCCACCTGCAACGCCGTGGAGCCGTGCAGATGCGGGTGATACCAGAAGGTACCGGCCGGATGGTCAGACGGAATGTTGTATTCGTATTGGAATTTTTGCTCGGGATTGATTTTGAGCAGCACGTTATCGCTATTGCCCGCCGGACTGACCCACAGGCCATGGGAGTGCAGGTTGGTGCCGTTGAAACAGTGAGGATTGTTCATTTTCGCCGGACCGGTGGCCGTGCAGGTCTCATCCGGTGGAAGACGGTTATCCAGGTTGATGCGCACCGTGTCACCCGGTGTGACGTCGATCGTCGGAGCGACGAACGGCACCTGCGGGTCGACATCGGTACCGGTGTAGCTGCGCAGGTACACTGGCACGTAGGTCCTGGTACCCGGGTTATAGATGGTGTTGTGGGTGTACTGGATCACCAGGTCGAGCAATCGCTCGCGACCGGCGTGGGGTTGCGGAGCAGCATTGACCGGCTGTTCCGCACTCATCAGCAGTGTTCCACGGGCCGCCTCCAGGGTCGGCGCGGCCTGTTCGAGGGAGGGCGGGTTATTGAACGCACGTTCCTGCGCAGCCTGGGCCGTCGCTGCGGCGCACATCAACGCCAATGTGCTCAGGGCGAGGTGCCTGTGTCGGTGAAGTCCTGTCATGCCAATGCTCCTGCATAGTCGAAATAAGGCGAACCAGACAGGCTCCCCGCCTGCCAGGATTGGCCATGGCGCAGGGAAAGGCACGGAAAGGAGTCCGTGAAAGAAATGGCTAAGTGCTATCCCTGCGCAGCCAACCCTAGTGAAGGTCGGTGCAGGAGCGCAACAGGAAGGGTCAGGAAAAGGTCATTGCAAAAACGAAAAAAGGCACCCTTGCGAGGTGCCCTTTTTCTGAAGATGGTCGGGGTAAGGGGATTCGAACTCCTGACATCCTGCTCCCAAAGCAGGCGCGCTACCGGACTGCGCTATACCCCGGTAAAAAAAAGGCACCGATGAAGGCGCCTTTTTTACGACTGGACGCTAATGGCGTTCCAGTCTTTTAAGATTCGAACCCAGCGAACCGGATTCGAAAATGGTGGGTCGTGTAGGATTCGAACCTACGACCAATTGGTTAAAAGCCAACTGCTCTACCAACTGAGCTAACGACCCAAAAATGGTCGGGGTAAGGGGATTCGAACTCCTGACATCCTGCTCCCAAAGCAGGCGCGCTACCGGACTGCGCTATACCCCGGCTTGAAATTTGGCTCCGCGACCTGGACTCGAACCAGGGACCCAATGATTAACAGTCATTTGCTCTACCGACTGAGCTATCGCGGAACATCAATTTCATCTACTGCAATTTCGAACGCTGTATCACTACCGCTTCGAACCCATCGACCTTGTGCATCGCTGCGTTCATGTCTCTGAGGCGCGTCATTCTACAACCTTCAAAACCTTTGTCAACCCCCAATTTGCATTCAACTTACTGATTTGCAACTTGTTTTCAGATTTCCAAAACTGCCTGGAAACCGGGATGACTTACAGCGGGGCGCACTTTACAAGCACTCGAAAGAAAATGCAAAGAAAAAAGGCCCCGAATTTCGGGGCCTTCATCCAAGCGGTGGAAAATCAGGCGAAAACGATCTCCTCGCCTTCCACTTTCGCCGTGATCGCAGTGCCCGGCAGGAAGCGGCCCGCCAGGATCAACTGCGCCAGCGGGTTCTCGATCCAGCGCTGGATCGCCCGTTTCAGCGGCCGAGCGCCATAGACCGGGTCGTAGCCGACGGCGATCAGCTTGTCCAGGGCTTCCGGGCTCAGCTCCAGGCTCAGCTCGCGCTCGGCCAGTCGGCTGCGCAGGCGTCCGAGCTGGATTTGCGTAATGCCGGCAATCTGGTCGCGGCCCAGTGGCTCGAAGACCACCACTTCGTCGATCCGGTTGATGAACTCCGGCCGGAAGTGCGCGCCCACGGCATCCATCACCGCAGCACGCTGCGCCTCACGGTCGCCCACCAGATCCTGGATCTGCGCCGAACCGAGGTTGGAGGTCATGACGATCACGGTATTGCGGAAGTCCACCGTGCGTCCGTGGCTGTCAGTCAGGCGACCGTCTTCCAGAACCTGAAGAAGCACGTTGAACACATCCGGGTGAGCCTTCTCCACCTCGTCCAGCAGCACCACCGAATACGGTTTGCGCCGCACGGCCTCGGTCAGGTAACCACCCTCTTCATAACCCACATAGCCTGGCGGGGCGCCGATCAAACGAGCCACGGAGTGTTTTTCCATGAACTCGGACATGTCGATGCGCACCATGGCCTCCTCGGTATCGAAGAGAAACTCGGCCAAGGCCTTGCACAGTTCGGTCTTGCCGACACCGGTCGGGCCGAGGAAGAGGAACGAGCCACTCGGACGGTTCGGATCGGACAGCCCGGCGCGGGAGCGCCGTACCGCGTTGGCGACTGCCACCACCGCCTCTTCCTGGCCGATTACCCGCTCATGCAGAAGGCTTTCCATCTTCAGCAGTTTTTCCCGCTCGCCTTCAAGCATCTTCGACACCGGGATACCAGTCCACTTCGAGACGACTTCGGCGATTTCCTCCTCGGTCACCTTGTTGCGCAGCAACTGGTTATCGGCCTTGCCGTGCTGGTCGACCATCAGCAGGCTGCGCTCCAGGTCGGGGATGACCCCGTATTGCAACTCGGCCATGCGGCTGAGATCGCCCTTGCGCCGGGCGGCTTCCAGCTCCTGGCGGGATTGCTCGATCTTCTGCTGGATCTGCGCGGAACCTTGCACTTCAGCCTTTTCGGAGGTCCACACCTCTTCCAGATCAGCGTATTCGCGCTCCAGGCGGGCGATTTCCTCGGTCAGTTTCTCCAGGCGCTTGAGCGCGGCTTCGTCGTCTTCCTTCTTCAACGCCTGGGATTCCACCTTGAGCTGAATCAGGCGGCGCTCCAGACGGTCCAGCACTTCCGGCTTGGAGTCGATTTCCATGCGGATGCGGCTGGCGGCTTCGTCGATCAGGTCGATGGCCTTGTCCGGCAACTGCCGGTCGGTGATGTAGCGATGGCTGAGCTTGGCCGCAGCAATGATGGCACCGTCGGTGATCGCCACCTTGTGGTGCACTTCATAGCGTTCCTTGAGGCCACGAAGGATGGCGATGGTGTCTTCCTCGCTCGGCTCCTCCACCAGCACCTTCTGGAAACGCCGCTCCAGCGCCGCGTCCTTCTCGATGTACTGGCGGTATTCGTTCAGCGTGGTGGCACCGACACAATGCAGTTCGCCACGGGCCAGGGCCGGCTTGAGCATGTTGCCGGCATCCATGGAACCTTCGCCCTTGCCGGCGCCGACCATGGTATGCAGTTCATCGATGAACAGGATGATCTGGCCTTCCTGCTTGGACAGCTCGTTGAGCAACGCTTTCAGGCGCTCCTCGAACTCACCGCGGAACTTGGCGCCCGCGATCAGTGCGCCCATGTCCAGGGAGAGCAGGCGCTTGCCCTTAAGGCCATCCGGCACTTCGCCATTGATGATGCGCTGGGCCAGGCCCTCGGCGATGGCGGTTTTACCCACGCCGGGCTCGCCGATCAATACCGGGTTGTTCTTGGTACGCCGCTGCAGGACCTGGATGGTGCGACGGATCTCGTCGTCACGGCCGATCACCGGATCGAGCTTGCCGTCCTCGGCGCGCTTGGTCAGGTCGACGGTGTACTTGTCCAGGGCCTGGCGCGACTCTTCGGCGTTAGGGTCATTCACCGCCTCGCCACCGCGCAGGTTGCTGATGGCATTCTCCAGGGCCTTCTTGCTCACGCCCTGGCTCAGCAGCAACTTGCCGAGCTTGCTGTTCTCGTCCATGGCGGCGAGCAGCACCAGCTCGCTGGAGATGAACTGGTCACCCTTCTGCTGAGCCAGGCGATCGGCCTGGTTGAGCAGGCGCGCCAGGTCCTGCGACATGTTCACGTCGCCAGTGGGGTTCTGGATCTTCGGCAACTGGTCGAGTTCCTTGCTCAACGCAGCCCGCAAGCCATTGACGTCGAAACCGACCTGCATCAGCAGCGGTTTGATCGAACCGCCCTGCTGGTCGATCAGGGCCTGCAACAGGTGGACGGGCTCGATGGCTGGATGGTCCATGCCAACGGCCAGGGATTGGGAATCGGATAACGCCAGCTGTAACTTGCTGGTCAAACGGTCTATACGCATGAGTTACCTTCCTATAAAGGGCAGGCCGGAGCGATGGACACACCTGATGAAGAAAAGCCTGCCTGAGATACCCTCTAGATAGGGATCATTCTGGAAGATTCAAGCGTAGACGGGTTGACGCAGGTCAGCGTGATTCGAGCCAGACCAGGGAGGCGAAGCGACCGGTGGTGGAAGCGCGGCGATAGGAGAAGAAGCGCGGGTCGCTCACGGTGCAGTAACCGCCACCATGAACGGCAGTGACGCCGCGCGCCGCAAGGCGGATGCGCGCCAGCTGGTAGATATCGGCCATGAACTTGCCCGGCTGCGCGCCTGCAACGAAGGCTGCATCGGCATCGGGATGGGTTGCGATGAACGCCTCGCGAACCTCGGCACCCACTTCGAAGGCGTGCGGACCGATGGCCGGGCCGAGCCACACCAGCACATCGGCAGGATCGGTAGCGAGGGTGTCGAGCGTGGCTTCCAGCACACCACCTGCCAGGCCGCGCCAGCCGGCATGGGCTGCGGCCACCCGGGTACCGGCGCGATCGCAGAACAGGGCGGGAAGGCAATCGGCGGTCATCACGGCGCAGGCGATGCCGGGCGTGTCGGTCCAGCTGGCATCCGCCTCGTCGATCACCTGCGGGTTGGCATAGGCGACGGCAAGGCCGTGTACCTGCTTGAGCCAGGCCGGACGGGCGGCACATTCATCGGTGAGACGGCGACGATTTTCGGCCACCGCGCCTGGCGCATCGCCGACATGGTCACCCAGGTTGAAGGTGTCATACGGTGCAAGACTGACCCCGCCCGCGCGCGTGGTCACGCACGCACGGACTCCGGCTGGCGCAGGCCAGTCCGGAATCAGCAGGCTTGGGGCCAGGTCGCTCATCCGATGAAGGCCTCGCGATCCTGCTTGAGCAACGACAGCAGCCAGACGAAATCATCCGGCAGCGGAGACTCCCACTTCATGCGCTTGCCGGTCTCCGGATGCTCCAGTTCGAGGAAGCGCGCGTGCAGGGCCTGGCGCGGGAAGGTCTTGACCGCCTCGACCATGGTCGGGCTGGCGGCCGGCGGAATGCGGAAGCGCCCGCCGTACACGGGGTCGCCAACCAGCGGAAAGTTGACGTGGGCCATGTGCACGCGGATCTGGTGGGTACGACCGGTTTCCAGCTTGACCCGCACGTGGGTGTGGGAGCGGAAGCGCTCGAGCACGCGATAGTGGCTGACCGCCGGCTTGCCGCCCTCGGTCACCGCCATGCGCTGGCGCTGGCCGCCGTGGCGGCCGATCGGCGCGTTGATCTTGCCACCGGCGGTGACCACGCCAACCACGATGCATTCATAGATGCGGCTGACCGTGCGGCTCTGCAACTGGGTGACCAGGCTGGTCTGCGCTTCCAGTGTCTTGGCCACCACCATCAGGCCGGTGGTGTCCTTGTCGAGGCGGTGCACGATACCCGCGCGCGGCACGTTGATGATGCCCGGCACATGGTGCAGCAAGGCGTTGAGCAGGGTGCCGTCGGCATGGCCCGCAGCCGGGTGGACCACCAGGCCCGCAGGCTTGTTGATCACCAGGATCTGCTCGTCTTCGTAGACGATGTCCAGCTCGATATCCTGGGCCACCCACTCGCCCTGGGCTTCCTGTTCGGCCTGCAGCGCCAGCACGGAACCGCCGTGGACAATGTCACGGGGCCGCATGACGTTGCCGTCGACGGTCAGCAGGCCGTCCTTGATCCAGGCGGACAGACGCGAGCGCGAATGCTCGGCGAACAATTGGGCGGCGACCTGGTCGAGGCGTTGCCCGCCCATTTCGGACGGCACCTCTGCGCTAAGTTGAATGATCTCGGACATGCTCTGACAAGGCGACGGCACAGCCTTTGGTTTCGGCTGCGCGCTTGTGGTTAAATACGGCGTCTTTTGCCCCGGGTGTGCTCCACGGGGTGCTCATCATAACAGGACGGCCGTGCCCAAGACAGCGGCCGTCATAGGGACGCAAGCCGCCATGCAAGTGAAACACCTGCTGCTGATCGCCATCCTCGGACTCACCGCTGCTTGTTCTTCGAAGGAAGTCGTCGACGAAAACCTGAGCGAAGCCGAGCTGTACCAGCAGGCGCAGGCCGACCTGGACAACCACAGCTATACCAGCGCCACTTCCAAGCTGAAGGCCCTGGAGTCCCGCTATCCGTTCGGTCGCTATGCCGACCAGGCGCAGCTGGAGCTGATCTACGCGAATTACAAGAACGCCGAGCCGGAAGCAGCCAAGTCCGCGGCCGAGCGCTTCATCCGCCTGCACCCGCAGCACCCGAACGTCGATTACGCCTACTACCTGAAGGGCCTGACCTCGTTCGACCAGGACCGCGGCCTGCTGGCGCGCTTCCTGCCGCTGGACATGACCAAGCGCGACCCGGGTGCCGCCCGCGACTCCTACAACGAGTTCGCCCAGCTCACCAGCCGCTTCCCGAACAGCCGCTACGCGCCGGACGCCAAGCAGCGCATGATCTACCTGCGCAACCTGCTGGCATCCTATGAAATCCACGTTGCCGACTACTACCTGACCCGCCAGGCCTATGTCGCCGCCGCCAACCGTGGCCGCTACGTGGTCGAGAACTTCCAGGAAACCCCATCGGTCGGTGACGGCCTGGCAGTGATGACCGAAGCCTACCAGCGCCTGCACCTGGACGACCTGGCCGCCACCAGCCTGGAAACCCTGAAGCTGAACTACCCTGACCATCCGAGCCTGGTCGATGGCCAGTTCGTTCCGCGCCAGGAAGAGGCCGACAACCGCTCCTGGCTGTCCAAGGCCACCCTGGGCCTGATCAACACTGCCGCGCCGCTGCCACCGGGCGAAACCCGCGCCAACCAGGACGTGATCAAGCAGTACGAGGACGCCAAGGAAGCCATTCCGGAGGAATTGCTGCCGAAGGACGGCGACGCCGTGGAAGAAGAGAACCATGAAGCCGAAGGCAACAATGAGGACCGCTCCTGGTTCAGCTACATGACGTTCGGCGTGTTTGACTGATCGCAACCGAATACAAAAAAGGGAAGCTTGGGCTTCCCTTTTTTATTGGCCGCGACTGACGGCTCTTCTACACTGCCGCATCTTCACTGAATAAGCTGGACATTATGGTTCGCCTACTTTTCTGGATTGCCCTGATCGCCGCCGCCTTCTGGCTGTGGCGCAAGTTCAAGGCCGGCAATGCCTCCTCATCGAAGCCGCAGCAGGACGCCACGCTCAAGATGGTGCGTTGCGCCCATTGCGGTGTGCACCTGCCCAACGACCGCGCGCTGCACCGTGGCAACGAGTGGTATTGCAGCACTGCACACCTTGAGCAAGGCCCCGCCGAAAAGCGCTGAGGCCTCAAGGGGCTCAGAGCGCCTGCAGACGCCCTTGCGGCGCGTAGGGTGCCGGATCGATGATCGGCTCGCGCCCGGCCAGCAGGTCGCTGAACAACTGGCATGAAGCCGGGGCCAGCACCAGGCCATTGCGGTAATGCCCGCAGTTCAGCCACAGCCCTTCGCAACCAGGGACCCGGCCGATATAGGGCACACCCTCCGGCGAACCCGGACGCAACCCGGCCCAATGACCTGCCAGTTCGGCGCCAGCCAATGCCGGAACCAGCTCGATGGCAGAGGCCCGTAGACTGTCCAGGGCTTCGTCGGTAGGGGTTTTATCGTAACCGGCATGCTCCAGCGTGCTCCCCACCAGGATATGCCCGTCTCGTCGCGGAATCGCGTAGCGTCCTTTGGCCAGGACCATGCTCGGCAGGAAATCCTCCGCGCACTTGAACAGGATCATCTGCCCTTTCACCGGTACCACTGGCAACTCGAAGCCCAAGGGCCGCAACAGGTCGCCGCTCCAGGCGCCGGCAGTCAGCACCACCTCATCGGCGGCGATGACACCTTCGACCGTTTCCACGCCAGCGATACGTTCACCTTCGCGGATGAAACCGGTCACCGGGCAATGCTCTTTCAGGATCACGTTCGGCAGTTTCTGCAACGCCGCCTTGAGCGACTTGAGCAAGCGGGGGTTGCGCACATTGGCGACCCCGGCCATGTAGACGGCGCTGGCGAAACCGGGCCCAAGGACTGGCACGGCCGAATAGGCTTCGGTTACCGCCACCTTGCTCAATGGCCGCCCTTCCCTTCTGGCCCAGGCCAGCGCTTCGGCCTCGTCGTCCAGGTCCAGCCAATACAGGCCGGTCACATGGACCTGTGGATCGATACCGGTGGCAGCATGCAGGCGATCGCCGAGCTGTGGATAGAAATCCTGCGACCAATGCGCCAAGGCCGTGACCGCCGGGCTGTAGCGCCACGGGTAGAGCGGCGACACGATACCGCCGCCGGCCCAGGACGACTCGCCGCCCAGATCGCCTTTGTCGCAGACGACGACCTGATCCACTTCCGCGGCCAGGTTGAATGCCGTCAGCAGGCCGATCACGCCGCCCCCCACAATCACTACTTGCTTGCTCATCTGTAGATCCAGTACCCGAAATGAACCGCGACGCCACACAGGCGCCATGAATGCCTTCAACCACCCCAGCAGCCGTTGCCGGCATCTGCGTCGCCACCGGGATTGCCGCGCACGCCACGATGATCCAGCTCGAAGTCACCACACGCATCGAAGGCCATCGCACCATCCGGGCGCCGGGTGGCGCTCAGCAGGAAGCTGTCGGCTTCACGCCGGGCATTCAGGCGGTAGTGGGCGTTTCCGTCCGGCAGCGGGACAATCGACGCATCGGTATCGAGGTAACGGCCGGTACGGGAATGATGCTGCTCCAGGTGCTGCGCGCTTTCGTACAGGATTGCGCTTATTTCCGTGCGCGCGGCCTTGCGAACCATCTCGCTGTAGCCGGGGTAGGCAATGCCCGCCAGCATGCCGACCAGCGCGACGACAATCAACACTTCGATCAGGCTCAGGCCGTTCTGCATGCGCTGCATCAAGACTCTCCCGGTAGCTGGCGCCAGAGGATGCGGCGGGCGGGGCCGTGGTCGGGCGAGAGTGGCCAGGCCACGACGCTTTCCAGGGTGATCCGGGCCTGGCGCTCTTCGGCGGTGGCAGTGAGGCGGAACAGGATGACGGGGAGGTTTTCCGGCATGTGCGCGGCCTGGTGGGTCTGGCCGAGGTGTTCGATGAGGTAGCGCCCCGTGCCGAACGATTGCCAGCCGGATGGGGGCGTTTCGGTGAGGCGGGCTTCGGCTGTTGCCAGGAGGTTTTCTGCGGCTTCGAAGGCCTGGAGCGAGGCCAGGTGGTTGCTGGCCATGCGGGTTTGCTGGGTGCTGGCCTGGATGGCGAAACAGCCGAGGATGCCCAACAGGACCAATAGAATCATGACCAATGCCAGTACTGCGCCTCGTTGCCTACGCGGACCTGTGGGAGCGGGTTCACCCGCGATTGCGGTAGTGAATTCACCGACGCAATCGCGGGTGAACCCGCTCCCACAGGGTCGGCGGCGTTGCTCAAAGCGCATTGCGCAGGACTACCGTGAGTTCATAGGTCTGCGGGCGCACCCGCTGTCCGGGATCCTCCAACGTCAGGCTGAGCAGCATCCGATCATCATCCCGACGAACACCGAATCGGCCAACATTGTCGACCAGCACCGCACTGCTGCCCCCACTGCCAAGCAACAGGCTCCGACCGTCGAGTCGGTAGGCCTGCTGTCGGATGGGCACCGCGAACTGGCCGGGGCCGGCGGTTGCACGGCCTTTCACAACCGTGGCGCTGGCCAGGCAATCGGTCACCAGCGTCCAGTCGGGAGCGCCAGCCAACTCGCCCCATTCGGCTGCGACCAGCGTCAGGCTGCCCAGCCCACCATCGCTCGCCGGCTCGAGCCGCACCGCCTGCGCGAATACCCGCGCCGTTTCCGCTTCGGGAAAGCTCATCGCCTCCCGACGCAAGCAACCAAACATACCAGCCATGCGAATATCCCCGGCCATCCGGTGCAGCACCAGGCGCGCATCCTCCTGCAAGCGCGCCGCCGCCTCCTGTACTTTCCAACTGTGCAAGGCCCCGATGAACACGCGGCTGCCACCGAGTATCAGCAGCAACCCCAGGCTCATCGCAAGCAACACCTCGATCAGGCTGAACCCCGCCGCCCACCTCATCGTGAGACGCCCAGCTCGATGGACCGCTGCCCTCCCCCGGCGCGCTCATCGCTCCAACTGACCAGCACGCCATTTCCACGAAACACAGCGCGTCCCCCCGCGCCAGCGAAAGCCTCGACCTGACGCTGCAGTTCGGCCTGGTCACGCCCGTCGACACCCTGCGCCGAACGCGCCCGCTCCAGCATCCCGTGAGCGATGAAAGCCGCCTGGCTGACCATCCGCGCACTGTCTGTCCCTTGCACCGAACGCAGTTGCAGCCCCGCCGCCGCCAGCAGTCCCAGCGCCAGCAACGCCTGCGCAACCATCACCTCGATCAGGGTCAGCCCCCGCTGCCATTTTCTTGCCATACCCGCCTCCTGCGAAGTTTCCCCGGCACACTGCAAACCCGGCTGACTCGACATCCAGCGCAGCGCAGTTGAACCTAAGCGAAGCACTTCCAGGGAGGAACGCATGGTGAAGCAACAGGGAGTAACACTGATCCAGATGCTGTTTGCAGCAGGGCTGCTGGCATTGCTGACACCGCTGGGAATATCGGCCTACAGCAAGATGAGCCACGACCTGCAACAGCAGGCCATCGCCGAGAACCTCGCATTGGCCCTGCGCGCCACGCGCAGCGAGGCTTTGCTACGCAACCAGGTGGTGGTGTTGCAAGCGTTGGAGGATGACTGGAGCAACGGCTGGCAGATACGCCTGGAACAGGGTCCGGAGCAGTTGTTACGGGAATATTCGGTCGGCGCTGGAATCAGGGTGATCGGTAATCAGCCGGTGGCGCGCAAAGTGCGCTTCAGCGGATCGGGCGTTCCTTTGCGCGAGGGCGGCGCGTTCCAGGCCGGAACCCTGCTGGTATGCGGGGCGTCCGGTCAGGAAAGGCTGTACCAGGTGCGGCTGTCGGCCAGCGGCCGTGTCAGCCTGCGCCATGCGCCGCCTGACCAGCCGCTGTGCGGCGGGGACGTCAGTTGACGGTCCGGACCCGCAATTCCTTGGGCATGGAGAAGGTGACATTTTCTTCGCGGCCATCGAGCTCCTCCGCTCCACTGGCCCCCCACTCGCGCAGTTGCTGGATCACACCACGCACCAGCACTTCCGGCGCCGAGGCCCCGGCGGTGATGCCGACCCGCTCGACACCGTCGAACCAGTTGCGCTGCAGATCCTCGGCACCATCGATCAGGTAGGCCGGGGTGGACATGCGCTCGGCCAGCTCGCGCAGGCGATTGGAGTTGGAGCTGTTCGGGCTGCCGACCACCAGCACCACATCGCACTCGTCAGCCAGCTGCTTCACCGCATCCTGACGGTTCTGGGTGGCGTAGCAGATGTCGTCCTTGCGCGGCCCGCCGATGCTCGGGAAGCGCGTGCGGAGGGCATCGATAACGCGACTGGTGTCGTCCATCGACAGCGTGGTCTGGGTCACGAACGCCAGTCTATCGGGGTTGCGCACCTCGAGCCTGGCGACATCGTCCTCGTCTTCGACCAGGTAGATGGAGCCACCGTTGCTGTCGTCGTACTGGCCCATGGTGCCTTCGACTTCCGGGTGCCCGGCATGGCCGATCAGGATGCATTCCTTGCCGTCGCGGCTGTAGCGCGCGACTTCGATATGCACCTTGGTCACCAACGGACAGGTGGCGTCGAACACCTTCAGGCCGCGCCCGGCAGCCTCCTGGCGCACGGCCTGGGAAACACCATGGGCACTGAAGATGACGATGACGTCGTCCGGAACCTGGTCCAGCTCTTCGACGAAGATGGCCCCGCGGGCGCGCAGGTCTTCGACGACGAACTTGTTGTGCACCACTTCGTGACGCACATAGATCGGCGGCCCGAAGACTTCCAGCGCGCGGTTGACGATTTCGATCGCCCGGTCCACGCCGGCACAGAAGCCACGAGGGTTGGCGAGTTTGATCTGCATGAGGGACTCCCGGCTCAGACGGCCTTCACGTCGAGGATTTCCACCTCGAAGTTCAGGGTCTTGCCAGCCAGTGGGTGGTTGAAATCGACGGTCACCTGGGCATCGTCGAAAGCCTTTACCACACCGGGCAGTTCAGTGTTGGCAGCATCGTTGAAGATGACCAGCAGGCCTTCGGAAAGCTCCATGTCCTGGAACTGCGAACGCGGCATGATCTGCACGTTCTGCGGATTGGGCTGACCGAAGGCGTTTTCCGGGATCACGGTGACGCTGCGCTTGTCGCCGGCCTTGAAGCCGAAGATCGCCGCTTCGAAACCGGGAAGCAGGTTGCCATCGCCGACCTTGAACACCGCCGGAGCCTTGTCGAAGGTACTGTCGACGGTATCGCCGTTTTCCAGATGCAGGGCGAAGTGCAGGGTGACTTCGGTGTTCTGGCCGATACGGATGTCACTCATGGACAGGTTCTCCGGACTTTTTGCTCTTGAACATATCCAGCGCCAGCATCACCGCACCGACGGTAATGGCGCTGTCGGCCAGGTTGAAGGCCGGGAAGTACCAGCGGTTCTGCCAGTGCACGAGGATGAAATCGATCACGTGGCCGAGCACGATACGGTCGTACAGGTTGCCCAATGCGCCCCCGAGGACCAGGGCCAGGGCAATCGCCAGCCAGGTCTCGCCGCGCCCCAGGCGCTTGAGCCAGACCACCAGCACCGCACTGACCACCACGGCGATCAGGGCGAACAGCCAGCGCTGCCAGCCGGAGCTGTCGGCAAGGAAGCTGAAGGCGGCGCCGGTATTGTAGGCCAGGGTCCAGCTGAAGTAGTCGGGAATGACCACGATCTGCTGGTACATGCTCAGCGAGTTTTCGAAATGGAACTTGCTGGCCTGGTCGAGGACCAGGACCAGCGCGCTCAGCCAGAGCCAGGCGAGGCGGCCGAACCGCCCCGCAGACACATTAGGCATAGTGACGCACCTCGCCGTTACCGCTGATGTTGTCCACGCAACGACCGCAGATTTCCGGATGTTCCGGGTTGATGCCGACATCGGCGCGGAAGTGCCAGCAACGGCCGCACTTGGCATGCGCGGACTTGACCACCTTCAGCTTCAGGCCGGAAACCTCGGTGACCACGGCATCGGCAGGCGCTTCGACGAACGGCGCGACGCTTGCAGCGGAGGTGATCAGCACGAAGCGCAGCTCGTTGCCCAGCCTGGTCAGGTCGTTGCCCAGGGCCTCGTCGGCGAACAGGGTCACTTCGGCCTGCAGGTTGCCACCGATGGCCTTGGCCGAACGCTGGTTCTCGAGTTCCTTGTTGACGGCAGCCTTGACCGCCATCACGCGATCCCAGTAGGCGCGATCCAGCTCGGTGCCTTCCGGCAGCTCGGCGAGGCCCTGGTACCAGGTGTTGAGCATCACCGACTCATTGCGCTCGCCTGGCAGGTACTGCCACAGCTCGTCCGCGGTGAACGACAGGATCGGCGCGATCCAGCGCACCAGCGCTTCGGCGATGTGGTACAGCGCGGTCTGGCAGGAACGACGGGCAACGCTGTTGGCGCCGGTGGTGTACTGGCGGTCCTTGATGATGTCCAGGTAGAAGCCGCCCAGCTCCTGCACGCAGAAGTTGTGGATCTTCGAGTAGACGTTCCAGAAGCGATATTCGCCGTAGTGCTCTTCCAGCTCGCGTTGCAGCAGGAGGGTGCGGTCTACGGCCCAGCGATCCAGTGCCAGCATGTCTTCGGCCGGCAGCAGGTCGCGGGCCGGGTCGAAGCCGGACAGGTTGGAAAGCAGGAAGCGGGCGGTGTTGCGGATGCGACGATAGGCATCGGCGCTGCGCTGCAGGATCTGCTCGGAAACCGCCATCTCGCCCGAGTAATCGGTGGCAGATACCCACAGGCGCAGGATATCGGCACCCAGGGTGTCATTGACCTTCTGCGGCTCGATGGTGTTGCCCAGCGACTTGGACATCTTGCGACCGTTTTCGTCGACGGTGAAGCCGTGGGTCAGCAGCTCGCGGTAGGGCGCGTGGTTGTCGATGGCGCAGCCGGTCAGCAACGAGGAATGGAACCAGCCGCGGTGCTGGTCGGAACCTTCCAGGTACAGGTCGGCGCGCGGGCCGGTCTCGTGGCCGATGTTGTGCGAACCGCGCAGCACGTGCCAGTGGGTGGTGCCGGAGTCGAACCAGACGTCGAGGGTGTCGGCGATCTTGTCGTATTGGCCGGCCTCGTCACCGAGCAGCTCGGCGGCGTCCATCTTGAACCAGGCCTCGATGCCTTCCTGCTCGACGCGCTTGGCCACTTCCTCCATCAGCTCGACGGTGCGCGGGTGCAGCTCGCCGGTCTGCTTGTGCAGGAAGAACGGGATCGGCACACCCCAGTTGCGCTGGCGCGAGATACACCAGTCGGGACGGTTGGCGATCATCGAATGCAAGCGCGCCTGGCCCCAGGCCGGGACGAACTTGGTGTCTTCGATGGCTTTCAGGGCGCGTGCGCGCAGGGTGTCGCCATTGTTCGGCTGCTTGTCCATGCCGACGAACCACTGCGCGGTGGCGCGGTAGATCAGCGGGGTCTTGTGGCGCCAGCAGTGCATGTAGCTGTGGCTGATGGTCTCGGTGAACATCAGCGCACCGACTTCGGCCAGCTTCTCGACGATATGCGGGTTGGCTTTCCAGATGAACTGGCCGCCGAAGAACTCCAGCGAGTCGACGTAGACACCGTTGCTCTGCACAGGCGTGAGGATGTCGTCGTTGACCATGCCGTAGCGCTTGCAGGTGACGAAGTCGTCTTCACCGTAGGCTGGAGCGGAGTGGACCACGCCGGTACCGGCGCCCAGCTCGACGTAGTCGGCCAGGTAGACCGGCGACAGGCGATCGTACAGCGGGTGACGGAAATTGATCAGTTCCAGGGCCGAACCCGGGGCGGTGGCGATGACCGAACCTTCCAGGGAGAAGCGCTTCAGGCAGGATTCGACCAGCTCTTCGGCAAGGATCAACAGCTTGTCGCCGACATCGACCAGGGCATAGGTGAACTCCGGATGGATGTTCAGCGCCTGGTTGGCGGGGATGGTCCACGGGGTAGTGGTCCAGATCACGATGGAGGCCGGCTTGCCCAGGGACGCCAGGCCGAACGCGGCGGCCAGCTTGTCTTCATCGACCGCCTTGAAGGCGACATCGATGGTCTGGGATTTCTTGTCGGCGTACTCGACCTCGGCCTCGGCCAGGGCCGAACCGCAATCGAAGCACCAGTTCACCGGCTTCAGGCCCTTGAACACGAAGCCGTGCTTGACCATCTCCGCCAGGGCGCGGATTTCGCCGGCCTCGTTGGCGAAGCTCATGGTCTTGTATGGGTTGTCCCAGTCGCCCAACACGCCCAGGCGGATGAATTCGGCCTTCTGGCCTTCGATCTGCTCGGCAGCGTAGGCACGGCACAGCTCGCGGGTCTTGTCCGCCGTCAGGTTCTTGCCATGGGTGACCTCGACCTTGTGCTCGATCGGCAGGCCGTGGCAGTCCCAGCCCGGAACATAAGGCGCGTCGAAGCCCGACAGGGTCTTCGAACGGATGATCATGTCCTTGAGGATCTTGTTGAGCGCGTGACCGATGTGGATCTTGCCGTTGGCATAGGGAGGGCCGTCGTGCAGGACGAACTTAGGACGATCCTTGCCAATCTCGCGCAGCTTCCGGTACAGGCCAATACTGTCCCAACGCTGCAGGATCTGCGGTTCGCGCTGTGGCAGGCCGGCCTTCATGGGGAAGGCGGTGTCCGGAAGGTTTAGCGTGGCTTTATAGTCGGTCATTTCAGGCTCTTGGTTAGCGGTTGAGCGTGCCAATGGGCACGAGCGGCGGCGATATCCGCATCGATCGCCGACTTGAGCGCCTCCAGGGAGGCGAAGCGCTGCTCTTCACGCAGCTTGTGGTGGAATTCCACCGTCAGGCGCCGGCCATACAGATCACCGGCGAAATCCAGCAAATGCACTTCGAGGTGGGCGCTGCCGTCGCCGGCGACGGTGGGGCGCACGCCAATATTGGCGACCCCCGGCCACACCTTGCCGTCGATCTGCACACTGACCAGGTAGACCCCGCTCAGTGGCACGCGACGGCGCTTGAGTTGTACGTTGGCGGTGGGCGTACCCAACTGCCGGGCCAGCTTCTGCCCATGCAGGACCCGCCCGCCGATACGGAACGGCCGCCCCAGCAGGCGCTCGGCCAGGGCGAAGTCCGCCGCGGCCAGGGCATCACGCACCTGGGTGCTGCTGACCCGCAGGCCATCCAGCTCGACGGTCCGCGCCGCTTCTACAGTGAAACCGTAGCGCTGGCCGGCGTCCTGCAGGAAGGCGAAGTCGCCGAGGCGGTCGCAGCCGAAGCGGAAGTCGTCGCCGACCTCCAGATGCTTCACGCCGAGGCCGTCGACCAGGATGGTCTCGACGAACTCGTCGGCGCCAAGCTTGCTCAAGCGCTGGTTGAAGGCCAGGCACAGGACCCGATCGACCCCTTCCGCGGCAAGCAGGGCAACCTTGTCACGCAGGCGTGCCAGGCGTGCCGGGGCGGTTTCCGGGGCAAAGTACTCGCGCGGCTGCGGCTCGAAAATCACCACGCAGCTGGGCACGCCCAACTCCACCGCACGCTCGCGCAGTCGCGCCAGGATGGCCTGGTGACCGCGATGAACTCCGTCGAAGTTGCCAATGGTAGCAACACAGCCCCGATGCCGGGGGCGAAGGTTTTGAAGGCCTCGAACCAGCTGCATAACGCGCTTCTTGCTCATAAAGTGGTCGATTATAACCATACCCGGGCGCCGACGACAGGCAACAGCACCTCGCCAGCACGCCGATTTCACCAAACCGACGCCTGACCTGCGCCGCCCGTCAGTGCAGGGCCTTGCGGGCGAAGTCCCGGGGGCGGAAGCCGAACAGGAACAGGCAGCCAAAATAAGTCACTACGCCTGCGACAATCAGTCCTCCCAGGCGCAGGAAGCGCATCGGCATCTCCCCTTGTGCCCAGGGTGGCATGAACTGCATGCCGACCAGCAGCACGGCGCACATCAGCAACACCGCGATCACCAGCTTGACCAGAAAAGCGGTCCAGCCGGGCTGCGGCTCGAACAGGCGCTGCTGGCGCAGTTTCCAGTACAACAGACCTGCGTTAAGACAGGCACCGACGCTGATCGCCAGGGCCAGGCCGGCATGCTGCAACGGGCCGATGAATACCAGGTTGAGCAATTGCGTCGACACCAGGGTAAACAGGGCGATCTTCACTGGCGTACGGATGTTCTGCTGGGCATAGAAGCCAGGGGCCAGGACCTTGATCATGATGATGCCAAGCAGGCCCACCGAATAGGCGATCAGCGCGCGCTGGGTCATCTGCGCATCGAAGGCGCCGAACTTGCCGTATTGGAACAGTGCCACGGTCAGCGGCTCGGACAGAATCGCCAGGGCCAGGGAACAGGGCAGCACCAGCAGGAAGCACAGGCGCAGGCCCCAGTCGAGAATCTGCGAGTATTGCTGGCGATCCTTGTTGGCGTAGGTCTTGGCCAGGGTCGGCAGAAGGATGGTACCCAAGGCAACGCCAAGCACGCCGGAGGGCAATTCCATCAGGCGATCGGCGTAATACATCCAGGACACGGAGCCGGCCACCAGGAAGGAGGCGAAGATGGTGTTGATGATCAGCGAGATCTGGCTGACCGAAACTCCCAGGATGGCCGGCAACATCTGCTTCAGCACGCGCCAGACGCCGGTATCGCGCAGATTCAGGCGCGGCAGCACAAGCATGCCGATCTTCTTCAAATGGGGGAGCTGGAACGCGAGCTGCAACACCCCACCGACCAGCACGGCCCACCCCAGCGCCATGACCGGTGGATCGAAGTACGGCGTGAGGAACAGCGCGAACACGATCATCGCGACGTTGAGCAGGGTTGGCACGAAGGCCGGGACCGAGAAGCGGTTCCAGGTATTGAGGATCGCGCCTGCCAGGGACGACAGCGAGATCAGCAATATATAAGGAAAGGTCACGCGCAACAGATCGGTGGTCAGCTGGAATTTCTCCGCACTGTCGACGAAACCCGGCGCCGTGGCCCAGACGATCCAGGGCGCAGCCAGCACGCCAAGGGCGGTGACCAGAGCCAGGACCAAGGTGAGCAAGCCAGCAACGTAGGCGACGAAGGTGCGGGTCGCCTCCTCCCCCTGCTGGGTCTTGTATTCGGCCAAAATCGGTACGAACGCCTGGGAAAAAGCGCCCTCGGCGAAGATCCGACGCAGCAGGTTGGGCAGCTTGAAGGCGATGAAGAAGGCGTCGGTGGCCACGCCGGCGCCGAAGATGCGCGCCAGGATGGTGTCACGGACGAAGCCCAGAACCCGCGACACCATGGTGATGGAACTGACCGCAGCCAGGGATTTGAGGAGATTCATCGAAAGTTTTTCACGTCGTGGGATGAAGTGCAGGCCGAACGCCATTTGAATGTGCAATAATGCGCGCCGCGCAAAACAGGCAGCGCAAAAGCTCCCGAGTTTACAGGTCGTGCACCAGAAGGGAATCATCCCGATGGAGAGAATGACCGCCGAGCGGAACCCCGCTCGTGGCCTTGACAAGCAGTCAACTCATCGGCATGATTCGCGGCCTATTTTGTTTGCTATTTACCAAGTCTTTCGAGGAGCTCGACGGTGGCCAACTCACCTTCCGCCAAAAAACGTGCAAAACAGGCTGAGAAGCGTCGCAGCCACAACGCCAGCCTGCGTTCCATGGTTCGTACCTACATCAAGAATGTAGTCAAGGCCATCGACGCAAAAGACGCCGAAAAAGCGCAAGCTGCTTACATCCTGGCTGTGCCTGTAATCGACCGTATGGCCGACAAGGGCATCATCCACAAGAACAAGGCTGCTCGCCATAAAGGCCGTCTGAATGGCCACATCAAGGCGCTGAAAGCTGCTGCCTAAGCGACAAGCTTGTTAAAGAACCGACCTTAGGGTCGGTTTTTTATTGCCTGCGATTTCTTCCATCGCTAGTTGAAAGAGGCCCGGACGCTTCATGCACCCGGGCCTGCCTGGTTACTTGCCGATAGGAATCTTCGGCGCCCACTGCAGCCATTCATCTTCGGCCTTTTCGAACAAGGCGAAGGTCTGCTGCGGCAGGGCAGGCCTGCCCATCTGCTCACCTTCCGGCGTGGCGAAGGCGATTCCACCCTGGATCATGGTTTCCAGGGACTCGGTCCGGATCGTCGCGCCCTTGATCAAACCGAATTCGAAACCAAAGCCGCTGGTATTCCAGAACCGGCTGCCACCGCGAACCAGAGCTGCGTATCGCGGCTCGATCAGGATATGGATGAGCACGCGGTCAGCGGTCTGCCCCAACTCGAAGCCCGTCACCTTGCCTACGGGGATCTCCCGATAGGTCACCGGCACCCCCGGCTTGATCGAACCACGCCTCGGCGCACTCAAGACCAGCGCCAGGCCTTCCGGCGGCCCGATGACTTGTGGCGCCTCCAGCAGGGCCGTGAACTCGCGCTGCGGCCCTTTGTTCTGGGCTGCCGGTTGAACTTCCAGGTATTGTCCGGTTATCAGGGTGCCCAGGTTCTCCGTCTTGACGATCCCCAACGCCGGCTTGACCACCCAGAACTGCGTACCTACTCGAGCGATACGTTCGGGGACCTCGGTAATCCGCGCCTTAAGCAGCACCGACTGCAAATCGGCACTAAGATCGACGGCCTCGATCTTGCCGACATCCAGCCCCTTGAATCGAATCGGCGTGCCGACTTTCAAACCATCGGCGTCGGCAACCTTGATCGTAATCGGGATACCCGAAAGATTGGCTGCCTCCTGGCTTTCATGCAGGCGGAAGGTAGGTATCCGGCGCTTGAGCGGGACGTTGGGCGTCGGGGTATCGAAGGAAATACCGCCCGCCATCAGGCTTTGCAGCGACTCGCTCTTGATCTGGATGCCCGACAAGCCGCCCGTGAGCGTAATGCCACTGGCATTCCAGAACCGCGTCGAGCCGTTGACCAGGCCGGCATACTCCGGCTCGATATGCACACCTATCAGCAGACGCTTCTGGTGTTTACGGGAGAACTGGTAACTCTGCACGGTACCAACCTTCACCTGGCGGTAAAGGATAGGGCTGCCGACTTCCAGCGATCCGAGATTTTCGGTGAACAGCACGAGATGCAGGCCAGGCGACTTGAGATCGAGAGGTGGCGCCTTGGCCCGGGCCTCGAACTCGCGCTGCGGCGAGGCGCCCTTGTCGCCCGGCCGTACCGCGATGTAATTACCCTTGACCAAGGCCTCAAGGCCGGTGATGCCCGCAAGGGAAATCGACGGCTTCACTACCCAGAACTGGGTGCCCTGCACCAGGTAGTCCTCGGCCAGGGGATCGAGGGTCAGTTCGGCCATCGCACTGTTAAGATCGGACTCGACCTTCAGCGCTTTCAGCGTACCGACCTGGATACCCTTGTACATCACTGGCGTGCGACCGGCCTGCAAACCTTCGAAGTCGCTTAGCTTGACCTTCACCCGAATACCGGCCTGGGCCGCATCGAAATCTTCGTAGAGGCGGAACGGCAGGCTCGGATCCGTGGGCGGGCTGTCCTTGCGGTATTCCGGCGTGGCGAAGGCGATACCGCCGGCAACAATGCTGGCCAGGGACTCGCTGCGAATCTTGACCCCCGACAGGCTGGCGTCGACACTGACCCCGCTGGCATTCCAGAACCGCGTGTGCTTGCGCACCAGCGAGGCATAGGCTGGCTCGATAAAGACCTTGATCTCCACCGTTCCCTGGTCTTCGGCCAGACGATAGCTCTTCACCCGACCCACCTGGATCTGCTTGTAGAACACTGGACTATCACGGTCGAGCGAGCCGAGGCGATCGGCCTTCAGGGTCAGGTGCAGGCCCGGCTCGCTATCGGACAGCGGCGGCGCTTCCGGCAAGGCGACGAAATACCTGGTCGGCTCGCCATCGCCCGGGCTGACGGCAATATAGTTACCCGAAACCAGAGTCTCCAGCCCCGTGATACCCGCGAGCGTGACGCTGGGCTTGACCAGCCAGAAACGCGTATTGGTCAGCAGATGAGGCTCTGCGGCGGGATTCATTTCGATGGTGGCGACCACTCCCGCATCACTACCCTTGGCATCCAGGACCAGGCTCTTGACCTTACCGACCGGCATCCCCTTGTAGACCACCTCGGTCTTGTTGGCGACGATGCCGTCTCCGCTCTTGAAACGGACCTCGATATTCACCCCCGAGTCCCGGTAGGCCTGCCAGCCAAGCCAGCCGCCAATGACCAGGGCGATCAGGGGCAAAATCCAGATAGCCGACCAGTTCGAAGCTGGGCGGGTTCTAGCCGTAGGCAAATCGTCACTCATGGTCGTCATCCGACTCCGTGTTATCCCAGATCAGTCGGGGATCGAAAGTTACTGCTGCGAGCATCGTCAGTATCACCACGCTGGCAAAGGCGACGGCGCCCAGGTTGGCTTCGACGCTGGCAATGCGTCCGAAATTCACCACCGCGACGAGAATCGCAATGACGAAGATATCCAGCATCGACCACCGCCCGATGAACTCGATAAAGCGGTACATCAGGATGCGCTGCCGAGCGGATAGCGGCTGGTGGCGCTGCACCGAATAGAGCAGCAGGGCGATACCGACCAACTTGAAGGTGGGCACCAGGATACTGGCGATGAATACGACAGCCGCGATCGGCAGCATGCCGTGCTTCATCAAGGTGATGACCCCGGACATGATGGTGTCGGGGCTACCCTGCCCCAGGGTACTGACGGTCATGATGGGCAATACGTTGGCCGGAATATAAAGAATCGCCGCGGTAATCAGCAACGCCCAGGTACGGACAAGACTATTGGGACGGCGGGCATGCACGATCGCACCGCAGCGGGTACACACCTGTGAACTGGACTCAGGCTGCTGGCGGTTGAGTTCATGACACTCGCAACAAATAAGGATCCCGGCATCAATCGCCCGCATGCAGGTCTTCTCCCGACAACGCCACCCAGATCTGGTGTGGCGACATGACTATTTCCAACCAGACCTGGACAAGCAACAGACTGATAAAGCACAAAAGCCCAAGACCCAGACTCAGTTCGGCCAGGTCCACCAGCTTGACGATAGCCACCAGCACACCCATGAAGTAGACCTCGAGCATGCCCCAGTCGCGTAGATGGTGATAAATACGGTAGAGCAGCAAGCCATAGCCTCTTCCGACATTCCAGCGAATGCTCAACAACACGGCAAGCTGGCATAGCAACTTAAGTAGCGGAATTGCCATGCTGCAGAGAAATACCACCACGGCAACGCCACGCATCCCGGAATCGTAGAGGCCGAGCACGCCACTCCAGACGGTGTCGTCCGAATTCTGCCCCAACAAATGGAGCTGCATGATTGGCAAGAAGTTCGCCGGGACATAAAGCATCAATGCCGCGAGGACCAGGGCAAGGCTCCGCTCTACGACCTTATGCCGGTGGGCATACAGCTCATAGCCACAACGGGGGCACACAGCCTTCTCATCGCGCTTGAGTACAGGCTTGCGCATCAGCAGGTCGCACTCGTGGCAGGCCACCAGTTCGTCCAGCGGCAGATTGGCAAGCGGCCGGGAGTCGGCAGGATCGGACATAGGAAAATTCTGAATGACGGCGTCGAGGTCTATTCTAGTGCGCCGCTCGGGTTTGTGGGGAAGCCGGAAAGACAAAACCCCTACCTGCATACGCAGATAGGGGTTTCGGAATTGAATCTTGACGATGACCTACTCTCACATGGAGAAGCTCCACACTACCATCGGCGATGCATCGTTTCACTGCTGAGTTCGGGATGGGATCAGGTGGTTCCAATGCTCTATGGTCGTCAAGAAATTCTGTGTGCCAACTCGTCTTTCGACGCCTCGGCAAATCGGGTATGTGACAGTTGTGGTTTGCACGAACTTTCGGTTCATTGCGTCTTCACCACCACAATCCGGCTTCTCAGCGCAGATTGCTTGGGTGTTATATGGTCAAGCCTCACGGGCAATTAGTATTGGTTAGCTCAACGCCTCACAGCGCTTACACACCCAACCTATCAACGTCGTAGTCTTCGACGGCCCTTCAGGGAGCTCAAGGCTCCAGTGAGATCTCATCTTGAGGCAAGTTTCCCGCTTAGATGCTTTCAGCGGTTATCTCTTCCGAACATAGCTACCCGGCAATGCCACTGGCGTGACAACCGGAACACCAGAGGTTCGTCCACTCCGGTCCTCTCGTACTAGGAGCAGCCCCTCTCAAATCTCAAACGTCCACGGCAGATAGGGACCGAACTGTCTCACGACGTTCTAAACCCAGCTCGCGTACCACTTTAAATGGCGAACAGCCATACCCTTGGGACCGGCTTCAGCCCCAGGATGTGATGAGCCGACATCGAGGTGCCAAACACCGCCGTCGATATGAACTCTTGGGCGGTATCAGCCTGTTATCCCCGGAGTACCTTTTATCCGTTGAGCGATGGCCCTTCCATACAGAACCACCGGATCACTAAGACCTACTTTCGTACCTGCTCGACGTGTCTGTCTCGCAGTCAAGCGCGCTTTTGCCTTTATACTCTGCGACCGATTTCCGACCGGTCTGAGCGCACCTTCGTACTCCTCCGTTACTCTTTAGGAGGAGACCGCCCCAGTCAAACTACCCACCATACACTGTCCTCGATCCGGATGACGGACCTGAGTTAGAACCTCAAAGTTGCCAGGGTGGTATTTCAAGGATGGCTCCACGCGAACTGGCGTCCACGCTTCAAAGCCTCCCACCTATCCTACACAAGCAAATTCAAAGTCCAGTGCAAAGCTATAGTAAAGGTTCACGGGGTCTTTCCGTCTAGCCGCGGATACACTGCATCTTCACAGCGATTTCAATTTCACTGAGTCTCGGGTGGAGACAGCGCCGCCATCGTTACGCCATTCGTGCAGGTCGGAACTTACCCGACAAGGAATTTCGCTACCTTAGGACCGTTATAGTTACGGCCGCCGTTTACCGGGGCTTCGATCAAGAGCTTCGCGTTAGCTAACCCCATCAATTAACCTTCCGGCACCGGGCAGGCGTCACACCCTATACGTCCACTTTCGTGTTTGCAGAGTGCTGTGTTTTTAATAAACAGTCGCAGCGGCCTGGTATCTTCGACCGGCATGGGCTTACGGAGCAAGTCCTTCACCCTCGCCGGCGCACCTTCTCCCGAAGTTACGGTGCCATTTTGCCTAGTTCCTTCACCCGAGTTCTCTCAAGCGCCTTGGTATTCTCTACCCAACCACCTGTGTCGGTTTGGGGTACGGTTCCCGGTTATCTGAAGCTTAGAAGCTTTTCTTGGAAGCATGGCATCAACCACTTCGTCGCCTGAAGGCAACTCGTCATCAGCTCTCGGCCTTGAAATCCCGGATTTACCTAAGATTCCAGCCTACCACCTTAAACTTGGACAACCAACGCCAAGCTGGCCTAGCCTTCTCCGTCCCTCCATCGCAATAACCGGAAGTACAGGAATATTAACCTGTTTTCCATCGACTACGCTTTTCAGCCTCGCCTTAGGGACCGACTAACCCTGCGTCGATTAACGTTGCGCAGGAAACCTTGGTCTTTCGGCGTGGGAGTTTTTCACTCCCATTGTCGTTACTCATGTCAGCATTCGCACTTCTGATACCTCCAGCAAGCTTCTCAACTCACCTTCACAGGCTTACAGAACGCTCCTCTACCGCATCACCTGAGTGATACCCGTAGCTTCGGTGCATGGTTTGAGCCCCGTTACATCTTCCGCGCAGGCCGACTCGACTAGTGAGCTATTACGCTTTCTTTAAAGGGTGGCTGCTTCTAAGCCAACCTCCTAGCTGTCTAAGCCTTCCCACATCGTTTCCCACTTAACCATGACTTTGGGACCTTAGCTGACGGTCTGGGTTGTTTCCCTTTTCACGACGGACGTTAGCACCCGCCGTGTGTCTCCCATGCTCGGCACTTCCAGGTATTCGGAGTTTGCATCGGTTTGGTAAGTCGGGATGACCCCCTAGCCGAAACAGTGCTCTACCCCCTGGAGTGATACATGAGGCGCTACCTAAATAGCTTTCGAGGAGAACCAGCTATCTCCGAGCTTGATTAGCCTTTCACTCCGATCCACAGGTCATCCGCTAACTTTTCAACGGTAGTCGGTTC
>NZ_CP187557.1:642500-942500 GCF_049860765.1 Pseudomonas sp. NyZ201 | reverse complement strand
ATAGGCAAGGAACACCAGCAGGAGGATGCGCGGCGGATCGCTGAAGACAACCGCAAACACCAGCACCACGGCAAGGATGGCCACGAACGGCACACGCCCCTTGAGGTCCAGTTCCTTGAAGCTGTTGTACTTGATGTTGCTGACCATCAGCATGCCCGCGCCGGCCACCAGCAAGGCCACCAGGAATGAAAGCTTGGAACCCTGGATGCCGAAATCGCTGAACGCCCAGACAGTTCCTGCCACCACACCCGCCGCAGCCGGACTGGCCAGGCCGATGAAGTAGCGCTTGTCGGCCTTGCCGACCTGGGTATTGAAGCGCGCCAGACGCAATGCAGCGCCAGCGACATAGATGAAGGCGACCATCCAGCCGACCTTGCCCATGTCACCCAGCGCCCAGCCAAAGGCCAGCAATGCCGGCGCAACGCCAAAGGCGACCATGTCGGACAGGGAGTCGTACTCGGCACCGAAAGCGCTCTGGGTATTGGTCATGCGCGCAACACGGCCATCCAGGCCATCGAGCACCATGGCCACGAAAATGGCGATGGCGGCGAAGGCGAAGTACTTGCTCGCCTCCTTCGGGTCACCGGCACTCAAGGCGCTCTGGGCGCTCATCGAGTTGATGATGGAATAGAAACCGGCGAACAGGTTCGCGGTAGTGAACAGGTTAGGCAGCAGATAGATGCCGCGGTGACGGACTTTGCGTCCTTCGGCGTCATGTCCTTCTTCGACATGCTCATCGATCGGTAGCAGGCTTTCGGCGTCAGAGGCCTTGTTCGGCTCTTCGGGACGTTCGCTCATTGAGATTACCTTGCAACGGTTTGGAAAGTTTCGACAAAGGTTCGCGGCGAGGGTTCGCCGACAAACGGATGGAAAGCTTATACCAGAAGCTGACCCCCGAAATGAAAAAACGCGGCCGAAGCCGCGTTTTCATTCGCTCGAAACCAATCAGTTCTTGGTTTTGTCGACGATCTTGTTCGCCGAGATCCAAGGCATCATCGAACGCAGTTGCTCGCCGATGATCTCGATGCCGTGGGCAGCGTTGTTGCGGCGCTTGGCGGTCATCGATGGGTAGTTGGTGGCACCTTCGGAGATGAACATCTTCGCGTACTCGCCGTCCTGGATGCGCTTCAGAGCGTTGCGCATGGCCTTGCGGGATTCTTCGTTGATGACTTCCGGACCGGTGACGTACTCACCGTACTCGGCGTTGTTGGAGATCGAGTAGTTCATGTTGGCGATACCGCCTTCGTACATGAGGTCGACGATCAGTTTCAGTTCGTGCAGGCACTCGAAGTAGGCCATTTCCGGCGCATAGCCAGCTTCGACCAGGGTTTCGAAACCGGCCTTGACCAGCTCGACGGTACCGCCGCACAGAACGGCCTGCTCACCGAACAGGTCGGTTTCGGTCTCGTCCTTGAAGGTGGTTTCGATGATGCCGGTACGGCCGCCACCAACGCCAGCGGCGTAGGACAGGGCGACGTTCTTGGCGTTGCCCGAAGCGTCCTGGTAAACGGCGATCAGGTCAGGGATACCACCGCCCTTGACGAACTCGGAGCGAACGGTGTGGCCTGGAGCCTTCGGCGCGATCATGATCACGTCCAGGTCGGCGCGAGGGACGACCTGGTTGTAGTGGATCGAGAAGCCGTGGGAGAAGGCCAGGGTAGCGCCCTTCTTGATGTTCGGCTCGATTTCGTTCTTGTACAGGGTGCCCTGGAATTCGTCCGGGGTCAGGATCATGACCAGGTCGGCAGCGGCGACGGCGGTAGCGACGTCAGCAACTTTCAGGCCGTGGGCTTCAGCCTTGGCAACGGTAGCCGAACCCTTACGCAGACCGACGGTGACATCCACACCGGAGTCCTTCAGGTTGCACGCCTGGGCGTGACCCTGGGAGCCGTAACCGATGATGGCAACCTTCTTGCCCTGGATGATCGACAGATCGCAGTCTTTATCGTAGAAAACTTTCATGAAATACCCCTGTTATCTCGGCCTTGTTCAGGCCATTCGCTAATTTCGTAGAGTTAGATGCTCAGCACTTTGTCGCCACGGGCAATCCCGGTGACACCGCTACGCACGGTTTCCAGGATGGACGCAGTGCCGATAGCCTGAATGAAGCTGTCGAGCTTGTCGCTGGTGCCGCTCAGCTGCACGGTGTAAACACTGGCGCTGACGTCGACGATCTGCCCACGGAAGATATCGGTGGTGCGCTTGATCTCGGCACGCTGGGCGCCAGTGGCCTTCACCTTGACCAGCATCAGTTCGCGCTCGATATGAGCACTTTCCGACAGGTCGACCAGCTTGACCACCTCAACCAGTTTGTTCAGGTTCTTGGTGATCTGCTCGATCACCTCATCATGGCCGACAGTGGTCAGCGTCAGACGCGACAGGGTCGGGTCTTCGGTTGGCGCCACGGTCAGGCTTTCGATGTTGTAGTTGCGTTGCGAGAACAAGCCGACGACGCGGGACAGGGCACCGGGTTCGTTTTCCAACAGCAGGGAAATAATGTGCCGCATATCAGGTCCGCTCCGTCTTGCTCAGCCACATGTCGCGCATCGAACCATCCTTGATCTGCATCGGATAGACGTGCTCGCTGTTATCGACCTGGATATCGATGAACACCAGACGATCCTTGAGGGCAAAGGCTTCTTCGAGCTTGGGCTTGAGGTCCTTCAGGCTGGTGATGCGGATACCCACATGACCATAGGCCTCGGCCAGCTTGACGAAGTCAGGCAGCGATTCCATGTACGAATGGGAGTGACGGCTGTTGTAGGACATGTCCTGCCACTGGCGAACCATCCCCAGCACACCGTTGTTCAGGTTGACGATCTTCACCGGCAGGTCGTACTGCAGGCAGGTCGACAGTTCCTGGATGTTCATCTGGATGCTGCCTTCGCCGGTAACGCAGGCTACGTCTGCTTCCGGGAAGTTCAGCTTGACGCCCATGGCCGCCGGGAAACCGAAGCCCATGGTGCCCAGGCCGCCGGAGTTGATCCAGCGGTTCGGCTTGTTGAAGCGGTAGTACTGCGCCGCGAACATCTGGTGCTGGCCCACGTCGGAGGTGACGAAAGCATCGCCCTTGGTGACTTCGCACAGGGTCTCGATCACGGTCTGTGGCTTGATGACGCTGCCGTCGCCCTTATCGTAAGGGAACAGGCCGCGGTCGCCGCGCCATTCTTCGATCTGTTTCCACCATGCATCCATCGCCGCCTTTTCAGGCTTCTCGCCGATCTCGCGAACTGCGGCGAGCATTTCGGTGAGAACGCTCTCCACCGGCCCAACGATCGGTACGTCGGCCTTGATCATCTTGGAGATCGAAGCCGGGTCGATATCGATGTGGATGATCTTGGCGCTCGGGCAGAACTTGGCCGGGCCATTGACCACGCGGTCGTCGAAGCGCGCGCCGACAGCCAGGATCACGTCGGCATGGTGCATCGCCACGTTGGCGGTGTAGCTGCCGTGCATGCCGAGCATGCCGAGGAACTGGCGGTCGGTGCCAGGGTAGCCACCGAGGCCCATCAGGGTGTTGGTGACCGGAACGTTCAGCAGTTGTGCCAGCTCGGTCAGCGCCTCGGAGCCGCCGCCAAGGATCACGCCGCCACCGGCGTAGATGATCGGGCGCTTGGCGGCGATGATCATCTCGGCGGCCTTGCGGATCTGGCCGGAGTGACCACGCACGGCAGGGCTGTAGGAACGCAGCTTGACCTTCTTCGGATAGACGTACTCGAACTTTTCAGCCGGGTTGGTCATGTCCTTCGGAATGTCCACGACCACAGGGCCCGGACGGCCGGACTGGGCCAGGTAGAAGGCTTTTTTCAGGACTTCGGGGATTTCCGAGGCGTGCTTGATCATGAAGCTGTGCTTCACGATCGGCCGGGAAATACCGATCATGTCGGTTTCCTGGAAGGCATCGGTACCGACCATGGTGCTGGGCACCTGACCGGACAGGATGACCATCGGGATGGAGTCCATGTAGGCGGTGGCAATGCCGGTGATGGCATTGGTAGCGCCAGGGCCGGAAGTTACCAGTACCACGCCGGCCTTGCCGGTGGCACGGGCATAGCCGTCCGCCATATGGGTAGCAGCCTGCTCGTGGCGAACCAGGATGTGGTTCACTTCCGGTTCCTTGAACAGGGCATCGTAAACATGAAGGAGAGCACCGCCAGGGTACCCATAGATGTGCTTAACGCCTTCGTCACGCAAGAAGCGGACGACCATTTCAGCGCCGGATAAAAGCTCCACGTTGTTCACCTCTAAAACGCCAGAATACCGTTCGCTCCGGAACGGGTCTTAATAGGTTTACTGCCAAGCAGAGCATGAGCGACGAAAATGCCACTACGTCAGCACTGACTGAGCAAGTATTGGGAGCGCCCCAAAGTGTTGCGGGGTCTTCCCACCCAGCGCGAGGTAACGCGTTGCGGGGTGTAACAGGTCGGCGCGGGTGTGCGCCTCATGATCTGCTTAGCGGGTCTGCTTCTGGCAGTCCCCCTACAGCGGACTTCGGATTGTTGTGATTCGAACTGCGCAAGTCAAGTGACTTAGCGGTTTAAATTCCGCCGCAGCGCCTTTGCCAGCCGGGCGGAAACGTTTGCCCGGCCTTGCCTGCAACGAAACGGGGCCGCAAAAGCGGCCCCGGACGATAACGGCAGGCAAATCAGGCAGATGGATTGATCAATTGGTCGAACTCGGCCAACAGCTTGCGCAATTGACGGCTTTCTTCCGGACGGTCCACATAGACCGTCTCGGCCATGACCAGGATCCCCGACGCGTTAGGCAGCGGCAGCCCACGCTCGAGGATCTCCTTCATGCGCGGCAGGAAAATCCACTGCAGCCACTGATCGAAAGCCATGGTGTCGACGGCGAACGGCACGGTGCTGGACAGTGCTTCGACGCTGGGGGACTCATCGCTCCACCAGCCCTGCACATGCAGTTCACGTTCGATCAACAGCAGATGATCGGCGATATCGAGAATGCGCGGATCCATCACTGCGGCGCCTGGGCTTTCTGCCGGGCCAGGGCGGCACCCGCAGCGTCACCCTGCTTGTCGCGAGCCTGGGCGATGATGTTCCACAGCCCGGCCTGCAGGTCGGGACGACCGTTCGCATAGGTCATTGCACGACGCGCCAGTTGCTCGGACTGGGCGGCATCCCCCTGGGCCAGGCGCACCTGGGCCAGTCGATAAAGCACCTGGGGTTCACGCGGCGCGATGCGCTGGGCGCGTTCCAGGCTGGACGAGGCACCGTTGTAGTCGCCACTGCCCTGCTGTTGCTGGGCAGTGGTCAGCAGCGCGAGCACCGGACCGTCCAGCTGCTCGTCGGCCGACAGGCCACCCGAGCTGGTATTGGCCCGCGGAATACCGGTCGGCGCCGACGGCATCGTGTAGGTGCTGGTACTGCCTTGCGGCGTGTACGGCTGCGAAGTCGACGGCCCCGGGACAATCGGCCCGGTGCTGATTCCGGCCGGCGCGGTGGACGCCGGGAAGGTCTGGATTGGCGCCGCGCCGCTGCCTTGCGGGATCATCACGGTCACACCGCTGTCCTGCGGCACGGACTGGGCCTGGCTGGTACCGCTGCGCACAGGCGCGGTATTGCCGCGGTTGGCCTGGACACGCTCGCTATTGGATACCCGGGTACCGGAATCCACCACCGGGATCGAACCACGCTGCACGGTGGCGCAGCCGTTTAGCAAGGCCAGCGCCGTCAGGGCTGGAAACCACCATTTTTTCACGTCAGGTCCTCTTGGCTCTCGCCGATCAATTCATCCAGCCCTTGACCCAGTCCATGACTGACTCGGCCGGGTTCTGTTCACCGCCACAGGCCGCACCTGCAGCCGGCTCGCTTCCGCGAATATAAGGCATCTGCACCGCGCCGGGGCAGCTGGCATCGGAGCCCTGGCCGGTATGCGGATCGACCCAGGCCTGCACCACGTTGTCCGGCTGCGGCATGTCCAGCGGCAGCGGGTCGGCCTTGCGCATGAAGCTGGTCCACACCTGCAGGGCGCCGGTGGCACCGGTGAACGGCGTCTTGCCGTTGTCGTCACGACCGAGCCAGACCACTGCCAGCAGGTCCTGGCTGAAACCGGCGAACCAGCTGTCCCGCGAGTCGTTACTGGTACCCGTCTTGCCCGCCAGGTTAAGCGACGCCGGCAGCACACTGTAGACCGAGCGCCCGGTACCTTCGCGCATCACCCGCTGCATGGCGTTCTGCACCAGATAGATGGAGCCCGGATCGAAACGCTGCTGGATCTGGAACGGATAACGCTTGAGCGGCTCGCCTTCGGCGGTCAGCACACTGCGGATACCGCGCATCGGTGTGTTGAAGCCACCGTTGGCCAGGGTCTGGTACATGGTCGCCACCTGCATCGGTGACATTCCGCCTGCGCCCAGGAGCATCGACGGGAAGGCCGGCCAGTCGACCTCGACCCCCAGGCGCCCGATGGTTTTGAGCACATTCGGCACACCCAGTTCCAGGCCCAGCTTGGCCGTGGACAGGTTGTAGGAGTTTGCCAGCCCTTGGTACAGGTAGATGGTGCCATGGGCGCGGCGGTCGTAGTTCTGCGGTTTCCACACCTGGCCATCGGCGCCCTTGACCGAGAAGGGTTCATCCTGGACCCAGCTCGTCAGGGTGTACTGGCTGGGTTTCTCCAGCGCCGTCAGGTAGACCGCCGGCTTGACCAGGGAGCCGATCGGACGCACTGCGTCGATAGCCCGGTTGAAGCCGGCGAAACCGGCCTGGCGGCTGCCGATCAGGGCCTGTACTTCACCGGTTTCAGGGTTGGTCACGACCATCGCCGCTTCCACCTCGTCGGCACCCTTGCGGCCCGCAAGACGCTTGAAGGTATCGGCCATGGACGACTCGGCCTTCATCTGCAGGATCGGGTCGAAACTGGTGAAAATGCGCAGGCCTTCTTCGGTCAGGTCTTCGTCGCGATAGTCCTGGCGCAGCTGACGCTTGACCAGGTCGAGGAAGCCGGGGAACGAGCTGTCCGCCAGGCTGCCGCGCTTGGTCACGCCCAGCGGCATTTTCTTCGCTGCTTCCACCGCTTCCGGCGTTGCCACGCCCTGCTCCGCCAGCAGATCGAGGACAAGGTTGCGCCGCTGCAGGGCACGCTCGGGATAACGGCGCGGATTGTAGTAGGACGGCCCCTTGACCATACCCACCAGCAACGCCACCTGGTGCAGCTTCAGCTCCGACAGCGGCTGGCTGAAGAAGAACTGGCTGGCCAGTCCGAAGCCGTGCACGGCACGCTGGCCATCCTGGCCGACGAAGACCTCGTTGAGGTAGGCCTCGAGGATTTCCTGCTTGTCGTAGTGCATTTCCAGCAGCACCGCCATCATGGCTTCGGTGAGCTTGCGGCTGAGACTGCGTTCGTTGGTCAGGAAGAAGTTCTTGACCAACTGCTGGGTCAGGGTACTACCGCCCTGGCGCATGGCCCCGGAAGACGTATTGACCCAGACGGCACGGGCAATGGACTTGGGCGACACACCGAAGTGGTGATAGAAGTCGCGGTCTTCAACGGCGACCAGAGTTTCCAGCAGGTACGGCGGCACCTGGTCCAGCTTGATCAGGATGCGGTCTTCGAGATTCTTCGGATACAGGCCGCCGATCAGCAACGGTTCCAGGCGCACCACTGCCAGCTTGGCGTCGTTGGCCGCACTGAGGCCGGCCACATAGTCGCCGGAGAAGCGCACGCGAACCTTCTGTGCCGGTTCCATGCCTTCATAGAACTGGAAGCCGCGGGTGTTCAGGTCGACGGTATTGCCGTTCACCGCTGCCGCGCCCGGGCCGTTGGCCACGCTTTCACGGCGATAGCCAAGGGCGTCGAGTTCAACCAGGAAATCGTCCCTGCTCAGCTTCTGGCCAACGAAAAGCTCCAGCGGCCGCGCGTAGACCTTGGCCGGAATGGTCCAGCGCTTGCCGGAGAATTTCTCCTGGACGACGGCATCGAGATAGACGGCGAAGCCGGCCAGCACCACAAGACCGACCAGGCTGAGCTTGATGACCCAGCCGAGCCAGGCGCGGGAGCGGCTGGACGCTTGTTTTTTGGGGGTACGGGAAGATCGGGTACGTGTCATGGGCGCGGATTATACGCACTTTATCGTTCATCGACAGACGCCCCCCGGCGGTTTCCAGACGGCATGCTTGCCGCCATAATGACCGATTAGAATCCCCTTTTCCCCGGAAGGATCGCCCGTGACCCAAGCCTTGATCGCAGCCCTGCAGAACCCAGCCCTGTACCCGCATCCAGTGAAGGATTTCCGGGTTATCGAGACGCACATTTCCTGGGTCGTGCTCACTGGCGATTACGCCTACAAGATCAAGAAGCCGATGAATTTCGGCTTTCTCGATTTCACCGAGCTGTCCAGTCGCGAGCACTTCTGCAACGAAGAATTGCGCCTCAACAAGCGCCTGACCGATGGCCTGTACCTGGATGTCCTGCCGATCACCGGCAGCGCCGAGGCCCCGCAGCTCGGCGGCGAAGGCGAAGCGATCGAGTTCGCCCTGAAGATGCGCCAGTTCCCCCAGGAACAGATGCTCAGCACCCTCCAGGCCAACGGCGAACTGACTGCCGCGCATATCGACCAGATGGCCAGGCAGATTGCCGAATTCCACCTCCAGGCCCCGCGCGTTGCCGTCGAACACCCGCTGGGCACGCCGGAAAGCGTGATGGCGCCGGTGGAACAGAACTTCGAACAGATCCGCCCTTTCCTCAGCGACAAGGCCGACCTGCAACAGCTCGATGCACTGCAGGCCTGGGCCCGCAGCAATTTCGACCGCCTGCACCCGCTGCTGGAAGCGCGCAAGGCACAAGGATTCATCCGTGAGTGCCACGGCGATATCCACCTGGGCAACGCAACCGTCATCGACGGCAAGGTGGTGATCTTCGACTGCATCGAATTCAACGAGCCATTCCGCCTGACCGACGTCTACGCCGACACAGCCTTCCTGGCAATGGACCTCGAAGACCGTGGCCTGAAATGCCTGGCGCGGCGCTTCATCAGCCAGTACCTGGAATTGACCGGCGATTACGCCGGCCTGGAACTGCTCAACTTCTACAAGGCCTACCGCGCCCTGGTCCGGGCCAAGGTCGCCCTGTTCAGCATGCCGGCAGATGCCGACGGCGTGCAGCGTGCCACGACCCTGCGTCAGTACCGCAACTACGCCAACCTGGCCGAAAGCTACAGCGCCATTCCTTCGCGCTTGCTGGCCATCACCCACGGCGTTTCCGCGGTCGGCAAAAGCCATGTGGCCATGCGTCTGGTCGAGGCGCTCGGTGCCATCCGCCTGCGCTCGGACGTGGAGCGCAAGCGCATGTTCGGAGAGCAGGCCGGCGAGGCGACTGGCGAACTGCAAGCCGGCATCTATAGCAGCGACGCCAGCCAGGCCACGTATGAGCGCCTGCACCAACTGGCTGCGATGATCCTGCGCGCCGGCTTCCCGGTGGTGATCGATGCCACGTACCTGAAGCAGCCGCAGCGCGCTGCCGCAGCCGACGTCGCCAGCGAGACCGGGGTGCCCTTCCTTATCCTCGACTGCAACGCCCCGGATGCGGTGATCGCCAGCTGGCTGGCGCAGCGCCAGGCGGACCGGACCGACCCTTCCGACGCGACCCTGGAAGTCATTGCTGCCCAGCAGGTCAGCCGCGACCCACTGAATGCCGAAGAGCAACTGCACAGCAAGCGCGTGGAAACCAACGAAAGCGACAGCCTCGACAAGCTCATCGAGCAGATCCGTCAGCGCCTGCCCGGCTTGTAATCCTGCATAGGCGTGAAGCAGTCCACACTTCACGCCTCTGCTCCGGGGCTTTCCGGAGAGCGTGACACTATAATGCCAGTATCCGGCCACCTCCTTCGGCCGATCACGAGGCGCTCATCATGAATCAACCACGGCTACTGGACAGTTCGCTGTTTGCATTGATTCGCAACGAGGACATCACGGGTTTCAACCGCGAAAAACCCAAGGACGCCAGCATCGATTTCCGCGGGGGTGACTTCCGCGGGCTTGACCTGCGTGACCTCGACACCAGCGGCATCGATTTCCGTGACGCCTACTTCCGCGCTGCCGACCTGCGCGGCCTTGACTTGCGGGATGTGCCCCTCGAAGGCGCCAGCCTGGCCCACGCGCAGATCTCGGGCACCTATTTTCCGGCTGATCTGAGCGCCGACGAGATCCTCATGTCGGTGAAGTACGGTACCCGCATGCGTTATCGTCCGCGCTAGGCTCTGTTCGGAAGCCTTGAGCCCTCCTCGACGCCCGACCTGGGCGACATTCCCAACGGCACTGGCAAATAGCCGCGTTATTGCCAAGTGCCGCTACACTGCTGAGTGATATTCCGCGACTTCCTCCACCAGACCCGTTCAGCCGGCGCAAGGAGGCTTGATGAACGATGAACTCCAGCACCTGAAGAATCTTGGCAAGACCTCGGCACAGTGGCTGCACGCGGTAGGTATCCACAGCGCATCCGACCTGCGTCGCCTTGGCGCGGTGGATGCCTATCGGGCGGTACGCACACGGGGCTTCCGGGCATCGAAGGTGCTGCTTTACGCCATTGAAGGCGCGTTGCTGGATGTGCACTGGAACGATATCCCCGCAGAACGCAAGGAGGCGCTGAATCAACAACTGGACGCGACCAGCCTGCGGAAAAAAAACTGAGTTTTTTCGGATTGGTCCGTTGACATAGAAATGAGAATCGTTATGATTACCACAACTGGTCGCGAGACTGGTTGGATAAACTGAAAGCCCCTGGTTCGGACTCTCAGATTATCTCCTCATCAGGCTAATCACGGTTATTGACCCGGCACTTTGCCGGGTCTTTTTTTGCCTGCTCGATCGTGAACTCAGCGCAGATCGGCGCAGTAGTCCTTCTTCGGCAGGGCCGCCGTGTACCAGACGAAATCGGCCATCTGCGGGCTCACGTCCTCGCCCACCTGCGCCAGCATCAGCACCAGCGTACCCTGCTCCGCACCGAGATCAGCCAGGTGCAGCGGCACACCGACATCCTTGCGCACATGGTAGCCACCGGCCAGGAGCAGGCTCGGTGCCGGGGCAGCAAGCAGACGTTCGGCCATGCGCCGGTCACGCTGCTGTTGCACCGCAACCATGGACGGCAACTGGCTTTCCGGGAGCATGCCGCAGTGACCGTCGCGCACTTCCTCCATCAGCGCATCACGCACCGCCGCAGTGGTAGAGCGCGGGCCACCGAGGTCTGGCGGATTGCGATAGATCGCCGCCATTTCCCCGCGGTCGAGATTGGCCGCCAGGACCGGGTAGCCTTTGGCAAAGGCTTCACGAACGATCGGCGCGTAGAACGTCCAGTCCCAGCCCTGGCGCCAGTCGATGGCCTTGGCCAGGTCGCTCGGCAAAGGCTGTTGCTGACGGACCAGGTCGACCTTGACCTGCTGCGCCGGCTCGAGCATTTCCAGCAACAGGCTGCCTTGCGCCCGTCGCTGGTTCAGCGCCTGCAACAACCAACGTTGCAAGGCATGGTGATCGGGGTTGTCGTGCTGCTCACCGACCAGGACCCGCGGTACGCCCGCCAGGCGCTGGAGTAATTGCTCCGGGGTCAACGCCTTGCCACTGGCCATCTCGCGAATCAGCCCCAGTTCCGCATGCCCGCGCCCCTCGGGGCTTTGCCAGGCCGGAAGCGGCGGCAACGCAGGCGACGCAGGCATGGACTGACATCCCGCCAGCCCTCCGGCCAACAACACAACCACGCCAAGCACGCGGGACAGGGACATGGACGACTCCTATCGGGCAATGATGAGCGGATGCCCCCGCTCGGGATGAGGCTGCACCAGCACGTCGAGACCGAACACGGCCTTCAGCGCGTCCGGCTGCAGCACCACCTGGGGTGTGTCGAGGGCACGGGGCCGACCGTTCTGCAGGAGCAGGATGCGATCACAATAGCGTGCAGCCAGGTTCAGGTCATGAAGGATAACCAGTACCGCTCCGCCGTGATCGGCGAAACCGCGCACGGCTTGAAGCGTCGTGTGCTGGTGCAGGGGATCGAGCGCAGAGGTCGGCTCATCGAGCAACAGGGTTCGCCCCTGTTCGCCAGGCCAAAGCTGCGCCAGTACACGGGCCAGATGCACGCGCTGGCGTTCGCCACCTGACAGCGCCAGGTAGCTGCGTTCGGCAAGATGCAACGCGTCCGCGGCCTGCAGCGCCTCGATCACGATCTCCCGATCACGGGCCTGCCCCGTACGATGGGGCAGACGGCCCATCCCCACCACCTCCTCGACGCGAAACGCAAAGCCCAGGCTGGAGACCTGCGGCAACACCGCCAGGCACCGGGCCCTCTCCGGCCCCGGCCAGTCGGCCAGCGGACGGTCATGCAGAAGCACCCGGCCACGATGAGGCGCCAGCTCACCGCACAGGACACCCAGCAAGGTGCTCTTTCCCGCGCCATTTGGCCCAAGCACACCCAGCACCTGCCCCGGTGTCACATCGAGGGTGATGCCGTCGAGGACGCTCGTGTGCCCGCGAATGACCTGCAGATCCCGGACCTGGAGCATCAGGCGCGCCCTCGCAGCAGCAGATACAAAAAGAACGGCGCTCCGATGAAGGCGGTAACGATACCGATCGGCAACTCGGCCGGCGCCAGCACCAGGCGTGCGGCCAGATCGGCGAACAACAGCAGCGAGGCACCCGCCAGCAGCGAGGCCGGCAGCAGGACCCGGTGGTCAGGCCCGGCCAGCAAGCGGATCAGATGGGGCACGACAAGGCCGATGAAGCCGATCAGGCCGGCCGCCGCCACCGCTGCACCAACGCCCAGGGCAGTGCAGAAGACCAGTTCGCGCTTGAGCTTTTCTACCTCGAAGCCCAGGTGGCGCGCCTCGGACTCGCCCAGCAGCATGGCATTGAGTGCCTCGGCGCGGCGCGGCAGCCAAAGCGCCACGCCGGTCGCCACCAGCACCAGCGGCCATAGGCGCTGGTAACTGGCGCCGTTGAGGCTGCCCAGGTTCCAGAAGGTCAGGGTGCGCAGGGTGGCATCGTCGGCCAGATAGGTGAACAGGCCCACCGCAGAGCTGGCCAGGGCAGTCAGGGCAATACCGGCGAGCAGCATGGTGGCAACACTGGTCTGGCCGTCCTTGCGGCCGAGGCGGTAGACCAGCGCGGTTACACCCAACCCGCCGAGAAAGGCGCAGAGTGACAATAGATAGGGCGCAAAGGCTTCCGGGATGCCGCCCACCCAGGCACTGCCAACGATGGCAATCGCCGCTCCCAGCGCCGCGCCACTGGACACCCCGACCAGCCCCGGGTCCGCCAGCGGATTGCGAAACAACCCCTGCATCGCCACTCCGGCGAGCGCCAGCACTGCACCCACCGCTAGCCCGAGCAGGGTACGCGGAAGACGGATCTGCCCAAGGATCAGTTCCGCCTGTTCCAGGCCCGCGCCGTTCACGGGCAGGCCGAGCAGGCGCAGGCCGGCCCGCAGGGTGTCCATCATTGGCAGGCTGACCGGCCCGAGGGCCAGCGACAACCAGACTGCCAGCAGACACGCCAGGCCCAGTACTACAAACAGCGTGCGCGGCGTTACCAGTCGGATCATTGCGCGAGCTCGGCGCTGGCCGACGGATAGAAGACCTGGGCCAGCGCCTGCAGGCTGGCTGGCAGACGCGGCCCGAGGCCTCCGACCAGCAGCGTCGGGTCAAGAGCGATCAAGCGCTTCATGCGCACCGCACGCGACGATGCCAGGGCCGGGTTTTCCTTGATAAGCGCCTCTAGCGCAGCATCACCGCTCAACGCGCGGTCGGCGAACACCACCACCTGGGGATTCAGCGCCGCCAGGGTCTCGGTAGAAAAGTTCTTGTAACCGTCGTTGGTCGCCAGGTTGCGTCCTCCGGCCTGCTCGATCAGCCAGTCGCCCGCAGTTCCCCTGCCGGCGATCATCGGCCTGGCGCCCGCATGGCCGACCAGCAGGATGACCCCCGGGGCATCTTCGGCGGCCCGGGCCGCGTTGATCTTCACCTGCAATGCATCGAGCTGCCGACGGTAATCGACGAAACGCTGTTCGGCCTGTTCAGGCTTGCCCAGCAACCGCCCCAGGTGCTTGAGATTGTCATGCACGGCATCCAGGTCGGCCTCGCTGGAAAACAGCTCGACCTGCACGCCGGCGCTGCGGATCTGCGCCAGTACCGGGGGCGGACCCATTTCGGCGGTGCCTGCCAGCAAGTCGGGACGCAGGCTCAAAACGCCCTCGGCTGAAAGCTGGCGTTGATAACCGATGCTCGGCAGCGCCTTCAAGGGTTCAGGGTGCTGGCTGGTGGTATCGACACCGACCAGACGGGACTGCGCGCCGAGCTCGACAATCCACTCGCTCAGCGCACCACCGGCGCTGACCCAGCGTTGGGGCGGCTCCCCGGCTTGCACCGGGTTGAACACAAGCCCGAGGCAAAGGGCGACCAGGCTGGCATATCGGCGCATAAGGCAGCTTCCTGTTGATGAGGTTGGGAGTGGGATCACGGACAGGGTATAAAGACGCCCGACGCGGCCCGAGCCGGTAATTTGATAATTATTTGCATTTAGGCGTCAAGCCGACCGAATCCGTCACGGAGTTTCCCATGCACCTTCTATGTAGCGGCGTCGAACTGAGCGAAGGCCAGAGCCGTGGTTTCAACCATGAAGGCGTCGAGCTGCTGGGTGTTCGCCGCCACGGCCAGGTTTATCTATACCGCAATCGCTGCCCTCACCGTGGTATTGCGCTGAACTGGCAGCCGGACGGGTTTCTCGACAGCAGCGCCAGCCTGATCGCCTGTGCCCACCATGGCGCCCTGTTCCTGATCGAAAGCGGCGAATGCGTTGCCGGCCCCTGCGCTGGCGAGGCACTGGAAGCCTTGGACTGCCACGAGGACAGCCAGGGCATCTGGCTCAGGGATTGAGCAGTACCGGCAAGGGCCGGTCGATGCGCACCTGGCGGTTGTCCAGCGTGACACCGTAGGCCAGCACCTCGACGCCATCGAGCACGGCCGCGCGCAAGGCGATGGCGTAGCCGGGGTCGATTTCCTCCGCCGGACGTACCGCATCGACACCGGCCAGGTTCACGCAGTAGAGCTGCACGGCCCTTACGCCCTGGCGGGCCAGCGCCGCCAGTTCGCGCAGGTGTTTGGCTCCGCGCTGGGTCACGGCGTCAGGAAAGGCCGCGATGGTCGAGCCATCGAAGCCTAAGGTCACGCTTTTCACCTCGACGTAGGCCAATCCGCTGTCGTAGGTCAACTGGAAGTCGATGCGGCTCTTTTCCTCGCCATAGGGCACCTCGCGGCGCAGGGCGGTGAAGCCGGCCAGCTCGCTGATCACCCCGGCGCGCAGCGCTTCCTCGACAATCGCATTGGCCCGCCCGGTATTCACGCAAGCCAGGCGCCCTTGGGGCGTCTCGCTGATTTCCCAGGTTCCCGGCAGCTTGCGCTTGGGATCGCCGGAGCGGCTGAACCAGACCTGGCCACCCTCTTTCATGCAATTGAGCATCGACCCGGTATTCGGACAGTGGATGGTCATCCGTTCGCCGCTGGGCAATTCGATATCGGCGAGAAAGCGCTTGTAGCGTTTGAGCAGTCGCGCCTGCTCGAGCAACGGGGAAAACTCCATCAGCCTTGCCAGCTCCGCAAGCCCCGGGCAATCCGCTCCACCGCCTCGTGCAAGCGTGGCAGGCTCTGGGTATAGGCGAAACGCACATGATGGTTGGCCTGATGGCGACCGAAGTCGATACCCGGGGTGAAGGCGATGTGTTCGGTTTCGAGGAAATGCCGGCAGAAAGCGAATGCATCGCCGCCGAACTTGCTGATATCGGCGTAAAGATAGAAAGCGCCCTGCGGCTCCACGGTGATGCCGAAGCCCAGCTCGCGCAGCGCCGGCAGGAGGAAATCACGACGGCGGGCAAACTCGGCGCGGCGCTCTTCGAGGATTTCGATGGTGCGCGGTTCGAAGCAGGCCAGAGCGGCATGCTGGGCCATGCTGGGTGCACTGATGTAGAGGTTCTGCGCCAGCTTCTCCAGCTCCGGAATCGCTGCGGGCGGCGCCACCAGCCAACCGAGACGCCAGCCGGTCATGCCGAAGTATTTTGAGAAACTGTTCAGGATAAACGCCTGGTCGTCGACCTCCAGCGCGCTCGGAGCATCCATCCCGTAGGTCAGGCCGTGATAGATCTCGTCCACCACCAGGTGGCCATTGTGCGCACGGGTAGCGCGGGACAGGCCGGCCAGCGCTTCGCGGTCGAGCACGGTACCGGTCGGGTTGGCCGGCGAGGCCACCAGGGCGCCAACCGTATCGTGGTCCCAGTAGCGCTCCACCAAGTCGGCATTGAGCTGATAGTTCACCTCTGGCCCCACTGGCACCAGTTGCGCACCGCCCTCGACCAGGCGCAGGAAATGACGGTTGCACGGATACCCTGGATCGGCCAGCAGCCAGTGCTTGCCCGGATCCACCAGCAGGCTGCTGGCCAGCAGCAGCGCGCCGGAGCCGCCAGGGGTGATGAGAATCCGCTGCGGATCGATGTTCAGTCCATAGCGCTGCCCGTAGAACCCGGCGATCGCCTCGCGCAGCGCCGGCAGCCCGCGCGCGGCGGTGTAACGGGTGTGGCCGGCAGCCAGCGCCGCCTGCCCGGCTTCGACGATGGGCGCAGCGGTGGTGAAGTCCGGCTCGCCGATCTCCAGGTGGATGACATCGTTGCCGGCGGCCTGCAATTCATTGGCCCGTGCCAGCAGGGCCATCACGTGAAAGGGTTCGATGGCGCGACTGCGCGCACTGTAGGGCTGAGCCATTGGCCTTCTCTCAATCGGGACTAGACTGATGATTCTAACCGCGCGCCGCGGTGAACGTATGGATAAACCCCGCTGTCCTACCGGAGATAACCGGGAGTAGCGCACCCCGATCCTATCTGGTAAGTTCGGCGGCTCGCAGTCGCAGGGCCGGCGGTCGCCGGATATGGAAACATGCCTGCGCATTGGATCAGATGAGTGAGAGGCGGTCTATTCATGTCCACCGTAGAAAAGCAAAAAGCCGGTCATTCCATGTACGGTGTCGATGCCTATGTGGAGACCAAGGGTGAGGAGTACATGGGTGAAGCCATGAAGGCTCACTTCACCAAACTGCTCGGCGCCTGGAAAGCTGAACTGATGCAGAGCGTGGACCGCACCGTGGACCACATGAAGGACGAAGCCGCCAACTTCCCCGACCCGGCCGACCGTGCCAGCCAGGAAGAAGAATTCGCCCTGGAGCTGCGCAACCGCGACCGCGAGCGCAAGCTGATCAAGAAAATCGACAAGACACTCGACAAGATCAAGGCCGACGAGTACGGCTGGTGCGAGACGTGCGGCATCCCGATCGGCCTGCGCCGCCTGGAAGCCCGCCCCACCGCAGACCTGTGCTTCGATTGCAAGGAACTCGACGAGAAGAAGGAAAAGCAGATCGGCAAAGGCTGATCCTGACTCCTGCAGACGGGGCGCATCATGCGCCCCGTTTCATTTATACAGCCTGCATTGATCATGACCGACTCCCGCTACATCGGGCGCTTCGCCCCCACTCCCAGTGGTTTCCTGCATTTCGGCTCGCTGGTCGCGGCCCTCGCCTCCTGGCTCGATGCCCGGGCCGTCGGCGGCCAGTGGCTGCTGCGCATGGAAGATATCGACCCGCCGCGCGAGGCACCCGGAGCGCAAAAAGCGATTCTCGACACCCTGGAAAACTACGGCCTGGAATGGGATGGTGAGGTGGTCTACCAGCACGACCGCCACGGCGCCTACGCCGAAGTGATCGACCGCCTGTTCCGCCAGGGCCTGGCTTACGCCTGTACCTGTTCGCGCAAACAGCTGGAAGGTTATAACGGCATCTATCCGGGGCTATGCCGCAATCTCGGGCACGCTCAGGAAGATGCGGCGATTCGCATCCGCGTACCGGAACTGACCTACAGCTTCGACGACCGCGTACAAGGGCACTTTCAGCAACATCTGGGCAAGGAAGTGGGTGACTTCGTCATCCGCCGCCGCGATGGTCTCTATGCTTATCAATTGGCGGTGGTCCTGGACGATGCCTGGCAGGGCGTGACCGATATCGTTCGCGGCGCCGACCTGTTGGACAACACACCGCGCCAGCTTTATCTCCAGGAGTTGCTGGGGCTGTCACAACCCCGCTACCTGCACGTCCCGCTTATCGTCCAGCCGGACGGACACAAGCTGGGCAAGTCCTACCGTTCGGCACCACTGCCGGCGGAACAGGCCGCACCACTGATCCTGAGAGCCTTGCGCGCATTGGGCCAGCCTACCGACGCCGCCATGGCCGCAGCCCGCCCCGCCGAGGTGCTGGCATATGCCGCACGGCACTGGAACGCACAAGCGATTCCGCGCAGCCTGACCCTGGCCGAAGCGGAACTGCACTGAGTGCTTGCCGGAGATCGAAAAGGCCAATAGATTCAAAACCTTGGGTATTGTCCGCCGGCCCGTTTGCAGGCGCCGGCCCTTCCGTTACCATCAGCCGCGTTTTGCGCCAATAATAAATCCACTTCGCAGCGCGCAATTCCTACGAGGCCAGCATGTACATCTATCGTTTGGTCCTGCTTCTGGTCGTGGGGATCTACCTGTTCTCCCCGGCCATCATGGACTGGTGGATCGAGCCGACCGGTGCCTGGTATCGCCCTTACCTGCTCTGGCTGATCCTGATCGTCGTGACCTTTATCCTGCAGAGCCAACGTGATGCCGATGAGCTTTAGCCTGACCCAGATGATCCTGATCAGCGCCGCCTACCTGCTGGTGCTGTTCGGCGTGGCCTGGATCAGCGAACGCGGCATGATCCCCCGGGCGATCATCCGTCATCCACTGACCTACACCCTGTCACTTGGTGTCTACGCCAGCGCCTGGGCCTTCTATGGCACGGTCGGCCTGGCCTACCAATACGGCTATGGTTTCCTCGCCTGCTACCTCGGCGTGTCCGGTGCCTTCCTGCTCGCGCCGGTGCTGCTCTACCCGATCCTCAAGATCACCCGCACCTACCAGCTCTCCTCCCTGGCCGACCTGATCGCCTTCCGCTTCCGCAGCACCTGGGCAGGCGCGCTGACCACGGTGTTCATGCTGATCGGTGTGCTGCCGTTGCTGGCCCTGCAGATCCAGGCAGTGGCCGACTCCATCAGCATCCTTACCGGCGAACCGGTGAAGAGCCGGGTGGCCCTGGCCTTCTGCGCGATGATCACGCTGTTCACCATCTTCTTCGGCTCGCGGCACATCGCGACCCGCGAGAAACACGAGGGGCTGGTCTTCGCCATTGCCTTCGAATCCGTAGTCAAGCTCCTGGCGCTTGGCGGGATTGGTCTGTATGCGCTGTACGGCGTGTTCGGCGGCCCGCATCAGCTGGAGGTCTGGCTGCTGCAGAACCAGACCGCCCTCGCCGCTCTGCATACGCCATTGCAGGAAGGACCCTGGCGCACACTGCTGCTGGTGTTCTTCGCTTCGGCCATCGTGATGCCGCACATGTATCACATGGCCTTTACCGAAAACCTCAACCCGCGCTCGCTGGTCAGCGCCAGTTGGGGCCTGCCCCTGTTCCTGCTGCTGATGAGCCTGGCGGTGCCGCTGATTCTCTGGGCCGGCCTCAAGCTGGGCGCCAGCACCAATCCAGAGTTCTTCACCCTTGGCCTGGGTATCGCCGCCAACAGCCAGGCCCTGGCCCTGCTGGCCTATATAGGCGGGCTATCGGCCGCCAGCGGATTGATCATCGTGACCACGCTGGCGCTTTCGGGAATGGCCTTGAACCACCTGGTGCTGCCCCTCTACCAGCCGCCCGCCGAAGGCAATATCTATCGCTGGCTGAAATGGACCCGGCGCGCCCTGATCGTCGCCATCATCGCGGCCGGCTTCGGTTTCTACCTGTTGCTCGGGGCGCAGCAGGACCTCGCCAACCTCGGCATCGTTGCCTTCGTTGCCACCCTGCAGTTCCTGCCGGGCGTGCTCTCGGTGCTGTATTGGCCGACCGCCAACCGGCGCGGCTTCATCGCCGGGCTGCTGGCCGGTATCACGGTATGGATGGTGACCATGCTGCTGCCGCTGGTCGGCAACCTGCAGGGTTTCTACATCCCGTTGCTGAACATGATCTACGTGCTCGACGACACCAGTTGGCACATGGCGGCAATCGCCTCGCTGGCCGCCAACGTATTGCTGTTCACCCTGATCTCGCTGTTCACCAACGCCAGCTCCGAAGAGGTCGGCGCTGCCGAAGCCTGTGCGGTGGATAACGTCCGGCGCCCGCAACGGCGCGAGCTGCACGCCGCTTCGCCGCAGGAGTTCGCCACGCAACTGGCCAAGCCACTGGGCGCCAAGGCCGCGCAAAAGGAGGTCGAGCAGGCGCTGCGCGACCTCTACCTGCCCTTCGATGAACGCCGCCCTTACGCGCTGCGCCGCCTGCGCGACCGCATCGAGGCCAACCTGTCGGGCCTGATGGGGCCGAGCGTGGCCCAGGACATGGTGGAAACCTTCCTGCCCTACAAGTCCGGCAGCGAAAACTACGTGACCGAGGACATCCATTTCATCGAAAGCCGCCTTGAGGACTATCACTCGCGCCTGACCGGCCTGGCCGCCGAACTCGATGCCCTGCGCCGCTATCACCGGCAGACCCTGCAGGAACTGCCGATGGGCGTCTGCTCCCTGGCCAAGGACCAGGAGATCCTCATGTGGAACAAGGCCATGGAGGAGCTGACCGGGATTCCCGCCAAGCGCGTGGTCGGTTCGCGCCTGAGCACCATCGTCGAGCCATGGCGCGGGCTGCTGCTGGGCTTCATCAACGTGCCCGACGAGCACCTGCACAAGCAACGCCTGGCGCTGGATGGCCAGACCCGCTGGCTGAACCTGCACAAGGCGGCCATCGACGAACCCTTGGCCCCCGGCAACAGCGGCCTGGTACTGCTGGTGGAAGACCTCACCGAAACCCAGATGCTCGAAGACAAGCTGGTGCACTCCGAACGCCTGGCCAGCATCGGCCGCCTGGCGGCCGGGGTGGCCCACGAGATCGGCAATCCGGTGACCGGCATCGCCTGCCTGGCGCAGAACCTGCGTGAAGAGCGCGAGGAGGACGGGGAAATCACCGAGCTGAGCAGCCAGATCCTCGAACAGACCAAGCGCATCTCGCGCATCGTCCAGTCGCTGATGAGCTTCGCCCATGCCGGCAGCCACCAGCACAGCGACGAGCCGGTGTGCCTGGCCGAAGTGGCACAGGACGCCATTGGTCTGCTGGCACTGAACCGGCGCAACTTCGAGGTACAGTTCTTCAACCTGTGCGACCCGGAGCACTGGGTCGAAGGCGACCCCCAGCGCCTTGCCCAGGTACTGATCAACCTGCTCTCCAACGCCCGCGACGCCTCGCCCGCCGGAGCGGCGGTGCGCGTGCGCAGCGAGGCCAGCGAGCATACCGTGGACCTGATCGTCGAGGACGAAGGCAGCGGCATTCCGAAAAACATCATGGACCGCCTGTTCGAACCCTTCTTCACCACCAAGGATCCGGGCGAAGGAACCGGGCTGGGGCTCGCTCTGGTCTATTCCATCGTGGAAGAGCATTATGGACAGATCACCATCGACAGCCCGGCCGATACCAAGAGCCAACGTGGCACGCGCATCCGTGTGACCCTGCCACGACATGTCGAAGCGACGTCCGCTGTGAACTGAGACCGTCGAGAGAATTGAATCAATGCCTCATATTCTGATCGTCGAAGACGAAACCATCATCCGTTCCGCCCTGCGCCGCCTGCTGGAACGCAACCAGTACCAGGTCAGCGAGGCCGGGTCGGTGCAGGAAGCCCAGGAGCGGTTCAGCATCGCCACCTTCGACCTGATCGTCAGCGACCTGCGTCTGCCGGGTGCCCCCGGTACCGAGCTGATAAAGCTGGGTCAGGGCACACCGGTGCTGATCATGACCAGCTATGCCAGCCTGCGCTCGGCGGTCGACTCGATGAAGATGGGCGCGGTGGACTACATCGCCAAGCCGTTCGACCACGATGAAATGCTCCAGGCCGTCGCCCGTATCCTGCGCGACCGGCAGAATGCGCCGGCGGCGCCGGTGGAACGCAGCAACGCCAAGGCGCCTGCCGCGGACAAGGCGGCTGGCACGGCCAATGCCAACGGCGAAATCGGCATCATCGGTTCCTGTGCGCCCATGCAGGACCTGTACAGCAAGATCCGCAAGGTGGCGCCCACCGATTCCAATGTCCTGATCCAGGGCGAATCCGGTACCGGCAAGGAGCTGGTGGCCCGTGCCCTGCACAATCTCTCGCGTCGGGCCAAGGCGCCGATGATCTCGGTGAACTGCGCGGCGATCCCGGAAACCCTGATCGAATCCGAGCTGTTCGGCCACGAGAAGGGCGCGTTCACCGGCGCCAGTGCCGGCCGCGCCGGCCTGGTGGAAGCTGCCGATGGTGGCACCCTGTTCCTCGACGAGATCGGCGAACTCCCACTGGAAGCCCAGGCCCGCCTGCTGCGCGTGCTGCAGGAAGGCGAGATCCGCCGGGTCGGTTCGGTGCAATCGCAGAAAGTCGATGTCCGCCTGATTGCCGCCACCCACCGCGACCTGAAGAACCTGGCCAAGGTCGGTCAGTTCCGCGAGGACCTTTACTATCGCCTGCACGTCATCGCCCTCAAGCTGCCCGCCCTGCGCGAGCGCGGTGCCGACGTCAACGAGATCGCCAATGCCTTCCTCGCCCGCCAGGCGGCCCGAATCGGACGCAACGACCTGAAGTTTGCCCACGACGCCGAGCAGGCGATCCGTCATTACTCCTGGCCGGGGAACGTACGTGAACTGGAAAACGCAGTGGAGCGTGCGGTGATTCTTTCCGAGAGCCCGGAGATTTCCGCAGACCTGCTGGGCATCGATATCGAACTGGGTGACCTGGAAGACGACGACGCCTTCGACACCCTTCCGGCCATCGCCAGCCAGGCCAACGCCGCCAGCCATGAGCCTACCGAGGACCTGTCGCTGGAGGACTATTTCCAGCACTTCGTTCTCGAACACCAGGACCACATGACCGAGACCGAGCTGGCACGCAAGCTCGGGGTAAGCCGCAAATGCCTGTGGGAACGCCGCCAGCGCCTGGGCATTCCACGACGCAAGAGCGGGGCCACCAGCGAAAGCTGACAGGAGGGTGCGACACGGTGTCACCCTCATTCGGTAACACCGCGTTTCGGCCAAAAACTGTTACCTCACGGCGACGCCGTAACAGAAACCGGGGCTTACGGTAACGAAACCCCGGTTTTTTTACGCCTCGAAAATGCCCCATGACCGTGCTAACCCCTTGTTTTACTGGGCTTTGCAAAAGTTGGCACGGCACCTGCTATATGTTCGGTACAAGAACAATAACAAGCACGGCAAAACACAATAAAAATAAGACGAATCGGCTCACGCACAATAAGAACAAGACGGCGGAGGCGCAGCTAACTGATTCTTTTGGAGAGGAGTTGTGTTTGGGGCTTGCCCCACAACCAGGTAGAGAACAACAAAAACTGCACTCAAGCAGAACCTGAACTGGTTGGATCGAAAGGTCATCGCAACGTCAGCGACCAAAGCAATCCGTTTGCTCTTGTACTCCCGGTTAGGGAGACAGTCCACAGGCCCCAGGGCATTCAGTGGATCAGGGCATGAACAAAAACAAGAAGCCCGACAAAAAAACAATAAGAGCACGCAACTACTTCTTGGGGAGCTTCGGCTCCCCTTGTAGTTTCCGCCTTCTGGCACTCCCTCTGCGCAGCGTTACCAGCCCATTTCTCGGGTGCCTACACCCTTTTCCGACTAAATGCTAGAATCCGTGCCCATCATGCGGCCATTCTTCCTTTCTGGCCGAAAATTCCTTCAAACAGTGCATCCCATGCTGAAGAAGCTGTTCCAGTCTTTCCGTCCCCCGGCGCGCGTCCAGCACCACAAGCGCACCACGCCCGAGGTGATCAACCATTCGCAGCATTCGCTGCAACGTCATCAATTCAGCCGTCACGCGGTCAATATCGTCGAGCGCCTGCAAAGCGCCGGTTACCAGGCCTACCTGGTCGGTGGCTGCGTACGCGACCTGCTCCTGGGCATCACCCCCAAGGATTTCGACGTCGCCACCAGCGCCACGCCCGAGCAGATTCGTGCCGAGTTCCGCAACGCACGCATCATCGGCCGGCGCTTCAAGCTGGTTCATGTGCATTTCGGTCGCGAAATCATCGAAGTCGCGACCTTCCGTGCCAACCATCCGACTGACGAAGAAGAAAACAGTCACCAGTCGTCCCGCAACGAAAGCGGCCGGATCCTGCGTGACAACGTCTACGGCACGCTGGAGGACGACGCCCAGCGCCGTGACTTCACGATCAACGCGCTGTACTACGATCCGGTCAGCGAGCGCATCCTCGACTACGCCAACGGCGTGCACGATGTGCGCAACCGCCTGGTCCGCCTGATCGGCGATCCGACCCAGCGCTACCAGGAAGACCCGGTGCGCATGCTGCGCGCCGTGCGCTTCGCTGCCAAGCTCAACTTCGGCATCGAGAAGCATACCGTGCTGCCGATCCGCGAACTGGCGCCGATGCTGCGGGAAATCCCGGCGGCGCGGCTGTTCGAGGAGTCGCTGAAGCTGTTCCTGTCCGGCCACGCTGCCGACACCTTCGAGATGCTGGTCGACCTGCAACTGTTCGACCCGCTGTTCCCTGCCAGTGCCGAGGCCCTCGAAGAGCAGCCGACCTACACCCACACGCTGATCAGCAACGCGCTGATCAACACCGACCTGCGGGTGAAACAAGGCAAGCCGGTCACCCCGGCCTTCCTTTTCGCCGCCCTGCTCTGGCCTGCCCTGCCAGCACGCGCCCTGCAGCTGCAGGGCCGCGGCATGCCGCCGATCCCGGCAATGAACGAAGCGGCCCACCAGTTGATCTTCGAACAGTGCCAGCGCATCGCCATTCCCAAGCGCTTCACCCTGCCAATCCGTGAAATCTGGGATATGCAGGAACGCCTGCCGCGTCGCAGCGGCAAGCGTGCCGACCTGCTCCTGGACAATCCGCGTTTCCGTGCCGGTTATGACTTCCTGCTGCTGCGCGAAAGCGCCGGCGAAGACACGGATGACCTCGGCCAGTGGTGGACCGATTACCAGGAGTGCAATGAAAGCGAGCGCCGCGACATGATCCGCGACCTCGGCGGCCGCGAAGACGGCAGCGGTGCCGGCCCACGCAAACGCAAGCGCAGCCCGGGCAAGCGACGTCGCGCCGACGGTGGCGCTGGCGAATGACCCAGCGTGCCTACATCGGCCTGGGCAGCAACCTGGCCAACCCCCAGGCGCAACTGCGCAGCGCCCTCGACGCGCTGGCGCAGTTGCCGGATACGCGACTGGCGGGCGTCTCGTCCTTCTATGCCAGCGATTCCCTGTCCCCGGGCCAGCCGCGCTACACCAACGCCGTGGCCGCGCTGGACACCAGCCTCGCCCCCCTCGACCTGCTCGACGCCCTGCAAGGCATCGAGGCCGACCAGGGCCGCGAGCGCAAGGAGCGCTGGGGCCCGCGCACGCTCGACCTGGACATCCTGCTCTATGCCGACCAGGTCATCGACGAGCCGCGCCTGAAAGTCCCGCACTACCACATGCACGCCCGCCCCTTCGTGCTCTATCCCCTTGCCGAACTGGTGCCCGAAGACTTCCGTCTGGCGGACCAGCGCTCTCTCGCAGAACTGCTGGCAGCCTGCCCATTCATCGGGCTGGAGCGCCTGTAGCCGGGCGCTCCCCCAGCGGTAACGCCCGTAACAGTTCCGGCGTAACAATGCGGTAACACGGCAATTGACTTCCCCCCGCGCGCTCACGACTATAGGCGTCCCGTGGCACGACCGTGCCGTAAAACAAGGCCGGGAACGGATTGACCCCAAACACCACGCTCGATGATGTGCCGTTCCAGTGGTTTTCACAGCGCCTGAACGAGGATTGCTTTTCATGCCAGACGTAACCCTGACCACTCTCCAGGCCCTCAAGGCCAAGGGTGAAAAAATCGCCATGCTGACCTGCTACGACGCGACCTTCGCCCAGGCGGCGGCCCGTGCCGGCGTCGAGATCCTGCTGGTTGGCGACTCCCTGGGGATGGTCCTGCAGGGCCACGACAGCACACTGCCGGTGACCAATGCGGAAATGGCCTACCACGTCGCCAGCGTCAAGCGCGGCAACGAAGGTGCGCTGATCCTCGCCGACCTGCCATTCATGGCCTATGCCACCGCCGACCAGGCCTTCGCCAATTGCGCCGAGCTGATGCGTGCCGGCGCGCACATGGTCAAGCTCGAAGGCGCGGCCTGGCTGGGCGAGACCGTACGCCAGCTGGCCGACCGTGGCGTGCCGGTGTGCATGCACCTGGGCCTTACCCCGCAGGCGGTCAACATCCTCGGTGGCTACAAGGTCCAGGGGCGTCAGGAAAACCAGGCACGCCAGATGCGCGCGGACGCCATCGCCCTGGAGCAGGCCGGTGCCGCCATGTTGCTGCTGGAGTGCGTACCAAGCGAGCTGGCCGCGGAAATCACCCAGGCGGTGAGCATCCCGGTCATCGGCATTGGCGCCGGCAGCGCCACCGATGGCCAGGTTCTGGTCCTGCACGACATGCTGGGCCTGTCGCTGAGCGGTCGTGCGCCGAAGTTCGTGAAGAACTTCATGGCCGGCCAGCCGGACATCCAGAGCGCCTTGCAAGCCTACGTGCAAGCGGTCAAGGACGTCAGCTTCCCCGGCAGCGAACACGGGTTCAGCGCATGAATACCGTCAAGACCGTCCTTGAACTGCGCGCCGCCGTCGCCCGTGCCCGCGGCGAAGGCAAGCGCATCGCCTTCGTGCCGACCATGGGCAACCTGCACAGCGGCCATGCCGCGCTGGTGACCAAGGCCGCCCAGCGCGCTGATTTCGTGGTTGCCAGCATCTTCGTCAACCCGTTGCAGTTCGGCGCCGGTGAAGACCTCGACAAGTATCCGCGAACCCTCGCCGCCGACCAGGAAAGGCTCCTCGAAGCCGGCTGCAACCTGCTGTTCGCCCCGACCGTGGACGAAATGTACCCGGACGGCATGGCCGTACAGACCCGGGTCAGCGTCCCGCAACTGTCCGAAGGGCTGTGTGGCGCCAGCCGCCCGGGCCATTTCGAGGGCGTGGCGACCGTGGTCAGCAAGCTGTTCAACATGGTCCAGCCGGATATCGCAGTGTTCGGCCAGAAGGACTTCCAGCAACTGGCGGTAATCCGCGCCATGGTCCGCGATCTGAACATGCCGATCCAGATCATCGGCGAGCCGACCGTTCGGGCCGAGGATGGCCTGGCGCTGTCGTCGCGCAACGGCTACCTGAATGCCGAGCAGCGTGCCATCGCCCCCGTGGTCTATCGCACCCTGAGCCAATTGGCCGATGGCATCCGCCAGGGCCGTCGCGATTTCCCGGCACTGATCGCCGAGGGTCGACAGGCGCTGACCGAGGCCGGCCTCAAGCCCGACTACCTGGAAGTCCGTCACGCCGTCGACCTGCGCCCCGCCCTCGCCAGCGACCACGACCTGGTCATTCTGGTCGCCGCCTACCTTGGCCCTACCCGCCTGATCGATAACCTGCACCTCAATCTCGAAGGCAACTAAGCTCTCGGGATACACCGGGCCAGGACGCCCGGTGAACAGGCTGAAGCGAAATGACATATCTCAATGGCTTTTGCCGGCCTGTCGCGAAATAATCCGCGACGGGCCGGTAACGGCTACACGTTCTCCGTGTCCAAGGCAGTTCAAGCAATCAAGGAACCCTGCAGCGATGGCGTATTACCGTACTCCTCATGATGTCACCGCACTGCCAGCCTGGCAGGCACTCCAGCAACACCGCGAAACCATGCAGGATTTCAGCATGCGCGAGGCCTTCAACGCCGACCCGCAGCGATTCAACCAGTTTTCCCTGAGCAGTTGCGGTCTGTTCCTCGACTACTCGAAGAACCTGATCAATGCCGAGACCCGCGACAAGCTGGTCGGGCTGGCCAATGAAGTGGGCCTGCAGCAAGCCATCCAGGCACTGTTCGCCGGCGAGATCGTCAACGCCTCCGAAGGCCGCCCGGCACTGCACACCGCGCTGCGCCGTCCGGTGGGCGACAAACTGAGCGTCAATGGCGTCAACGTAATGCCGGACGTGCATAAAGTGCTCAACCAGGTTACCGAGCTGGTCGGCAAGATCCACGACGGCCTGTGGCGCGGCTACAGCGAGAAGCCGATCACCGACGTGGTCAACATCGGCATCGGCGGCTCCTTCCTCGGCCCGGAACTGGTTTCCGAGGCCTTGCTGCCCTATGCCCAGCGCGGCGTGCGTTGCCACTACCTGGCGAATATCGACGGCAGCGAGTTCCATGAGCTGTCGGCCAACCTGCGCGCTGAAACCACGCTGTTCATCGTTTCCTCGAAATCCTTCAACACCCTGGAAACCTTGAAGAACGCCCAGGCCGCTCGCGCCTGGTACCTGGCCCAGGGCGGTTCGGAAGCCGAGCTGTATCGCCACTTCATCGCCGTGTCGAGCAACAAGGCGGCGGCCGTCGCCTTCGGCATCCGCGAAGAGAACATCTTCCCGATGTGGGACTGGGTCGGCGGACGTTATTCGCTGTGGTCGGCCATCGGCCTGCCGATCGCCCTGGCCATCGGCACCGCCAACTTCAAGGAACTGCTGTCCGGCGCCTACACCATGGACCAGCATTTCCAGAATGCCCCGTTCGAGCAGAACATGCCGGTGCTGCTGGCCTTGCTCGGTGTCTGGTACGGCAACTTCTGGGGAGCGCAAAGCCATGCGATCCTGCCGTACGACCATTACCTGCGCAACATCACCAAGCACCTGCAGCAGCTGGACATGGAGTCCAATGGCAAGCACGTGCGCCAGGACGGCACGCCGGTCACCCATGACACCGGCCCGGTGATCTGGGGCGGCGTCGGCTGCAACGGCCAGCACGCCTACCATCAGTTGCTGCACCAGGGCACCCAGTTGATCCCGGCGGACTTCATCGTCCCGGTGGTGAGCTTCAACCCGGTCGCCGACCATCATCAGTGGCTGTACGCCAACTGCCTGTCGCAGAGCCAGGCGCTGATGCTCGGCAAGACCCGCGTCGAAGCCGAGGCCGAGCTGCGCGACAAGGGCATGAGCGAAGCCGATGTGCAAAGGCTGGCGCCGCACAAGGTGATCCCGGGCAACCGCCCGAGCAACACCCTGGTGGTCGAACGCATCAGCCCGCGTCGTCTTGGCGCACTGGTTGCGATGTACGAGCACAAGGTTTTCGTGCAAAGCGTAATCTGGGGCATCAACGCCTTCGACCAGTGGGGCGTGGAACTGGGCAAGGAGCTCGGCAAGGGCGTCTACCAGCGCCTGATCGGCGGTATCGAGGAGCCGGCAGAAGATGCTTCGACCCAGGGCCTGATCAACTACTTCCGCGGCCGTCACCGCGGCTGACCCCCGGTCGCCGCCCCCGGGCATGGCCGGGGGCAGCGGCTACACTGTCCTGAGCCCCGGCTGCCTTCGAAAGGCTTCCCCGCGTCCTCGACGAAGGCAACGCCGTCCATAACAACAGGACAGGTGCCCATGTTCGATATCAGTCGATTCCCCCATGCCGATGCCGTCAGCCGTGCCGCCGAGCTGAGCCAGGGCGACTACGATCGCCTTTATCGCCAATCCATCGAGCAACCCGAGCAATTCTGGACCGAACAGGCCCGCCGGCTGGACTGGATCAGCCCGTGGAGCACCGTGCAGGACTGCGATATCCGCAGCGGCAAGGCGATCTGGTTCAAGAACGCCCGGCTCAACGTCAGCTACAACTGCCTCGACCGCCACCTTGAGGAACATGGCGAGAGGCCGGCAATCATCTGGGAAAGCGACGACCCCTCGCGTTCGGCCACACTCACCTATCGCCAGGTCCACCAGCAGGTGTGCCGCCTGGCCAATGTGCTCAAGCAGCGCGGCGTGAAGAAGGGCGACCGGGTGTGCATCTACATGCCGATGATTCCGGAGGCGGCCTTCGCCATGCTGGCCTGTGCACGGATCGGCGCGATCCATTCCGTGGTATTCGGCGGGTTCTCACCGGATGCCCTGCGCGACCGCATTCTCGATGCCGACTGCCGCACCGTGATTACCGCGGACGAAGGCGTACGCGGTGGCAAGACCGTCCCGCTCAAGCAGAACGTCGACAAGGCCCTGGCCAGTTGCCCGAATGTCAGCAGCGTCGTGGTGGTACGGCGCACCGGTGGCAAGGTGGACTGGAGCGAGCCGCGCGACCTTTGGTACCACGACGCCACGGCCGGTGCCGGCGACGACTGCCCACCGGAGCCGATGGATGCCGAGGATCCGCTGTTCATCCTCTACACCTCCGGCAGCACCGGCAAGCCCAAGGGGGTGTTGCACACCAGTGCCGGTTATCTGTTGCAGGCGACGATGACCTTCAAGGTGGTATTCGATTACCGCGACGGCGAAGTGTTCTGGTGCAGCGCCGATGTCGGCTGGGTCACCGGGCACAGCTATATCGTCTACGGGCCGCTGGCCAACGGTGCTACCAGCCTGATGTTCGAGGGTGTACCGAACTACCCGGACGCCTCGCGTTTCTGGCAGGTGGTGGACAAGCACCAGGTCAACATCTTCTATACCGCGCCGACGGCCCTGCGCGCCCTGATGCGCGAAGGCCAGGGGCCGCTGCAGGGCACCTCACGCAAAAGCCTGCGCCTGCTCGGCAGCGTTGGCGAGCCGATCAATCCGGAAGCCTGGGAGTGGTATTTCAATGCCGTGGGCGAGCAGCGCTGCCCTATCGTCGACACCTGGTGGCAGACCGAAACCGGCGGCATCATGCTCACCCCATTGATCAGCAACCGGCATATCAAGCCCGGCTGCGCGACCCGCCCCATGTTCGGCGTACAACCGGTACTGCTCGACGAGCAAGGCAAGCTGATCGAAGGCCCCGGCGCCGGGCTGCTGGCGATCAAGGCCAGCTGGCCGGCACAGATCCGCAGCGTATATGGCGATCACCAGCGGATGATCGACACCTACTTCAAACCTTTCCCCGGCTATTACTTCACCGGCGACGGCGCGCGCCGCGACGAGCAGGGCGACCTGTGGATAACCGGGCGGATCGACGACGTGATCAACGTTTCCGGGCACCGCATCGGTACGGCCGAGGTGGAAAGCGCGCTGGTGCTGCATGACAGCATCGCCGAGGCCGCCGTGGTGGGTTATCCCCATGATCTCAAGGGCCAGGGCATCTACGCCTTTGTCACGCCGATGAACGGGATCGAACCGGACGAAGCGCTGAAGAAGGAGCTGTTGGCGCTGGTGAGCAAGGAGATCGGCAGCTTCGCCAAGCCGGAACTGATCCAGTGGGCACCGGCGCTGCCCAAGACCCGTTCGGGCAAGATCATGCGGCGGATATTGCGCAAGATTGCCTGCAACGAGCTGGAGAACCTGGGGGATACCTCGACGCTGGCGGATCCCGGCGTTGTTCAAGGGTTGATCGATAAGCGCTTGAATACCTGATATACCGGGTATTTTGGGGCCGCTTTGCGGCCCTTCGCGGGCAAGCCACGCTCCTACAGACCATCGCGTCGCTGGTAGGAGCGTGGCTTGCCCGCGAAGGACCGCGAAGCGGTCCCAGCGACCTGAGCCCAAAGGTATTCATGGAAGCCCTACGCCGCCGCATCGAAACCCAGCTCCTCAGCCTCACCGGCCTGTCCCTCGGCCAACTCGACCTGGAAAACCCCAAGGGCGACCCCGGCCTGTTCGGCCCGCAGAGCCTCAGTTGGCAGGTACACGGCGATTTCCCCAGCATGCTGGCAGGCGGAATCAGCGCCTTGCTCCTGCAAATGCTTCACCCACTGGCCCTGGCCGGGGTCTGGGATCATTCCAATTTCCGCGAAGACATGCTCGGCCGGCTGCGCCGCACCAGCCAGTTCATCTCCGGCACCACCTTCGGCGCGACCGACGATGCCGAATGGCTGATCGAACGGGTCAAGACCATCCACCAGCAGGTCGCCGGCAACGCTGCCGATGGAACGCCCTATGCCGCCAGCGACCCGGACCTGCTGACCTGGGTGCATGTCGCCGAGGTACGCAGTTTCCTCGCCGCCCACCTGCGTTACCGCAACCGCCACATGGCCGATGCGGCGCAGGATGCCTACTACAGCGAAATCGCCCTGATCGCCGAGCGGCTGGGAGCGCGGGATGTGCCCAGGTCGCGGCAGGAGGTGGCGGACTATCTGCGCCGGGTACGTCCGCAACTGGTTTGCGACGAGCGCAGCCGCGAGGTGGTGCGGGTGCTACTGAATGCCCCGGCGCCGAGCCGGATAGCCCGGCCAGTGGGGAACCTGATGATGCAGGCGGGGATCGGCCTGCTGCCCGATTGGGCCGGCGACATGCTCGGGTTGAGGCTGGGCCCGGTGAAGCAGCGAGTGGTCGATCTGGGCATGAATGCGCTGGTCGGGCCGGTGTTGCGCTGGGCGATGCGGGATGGCTCGGTGCATCGGGCGCGGCGGCGGATGGGTGTGCAGTGACTTGATGGCCTCATCGCTGGCAAGCCAGCTCCCACAGGGTTTTGTGTTGACCACAGGATGTATGTTCGACGCAGACACTGTGGGAGCTGGCTTGCCAGCGATGAGGCCATCAAAGCCACCACTGCCCCGACCTGCCCATCTGTGCCACTATGCGCGAGCCCACCGCAGACTCAACGTCAAAACGAACAAGACAGAGGACTAGAGCATGCAAGATGTCGTAATCGTCGCCGCCACCCGTACTGCGGTCGGCAGCTTCCAGGGCGCGCTGGCGAATATTCCCGCCGTCGATCTCGGCGCCGCCGTGATCCGTCAACTGCTGGCCCAGACCGGCCTGGACGGCGCCCTGGTCGACGAAGTGATCCTTGGCCAGGTACTGACCGCCGGTGCCGGCCAGAACCCGGCGCGCCAGGCCGCGATCAAGGCCGGCCTGCCCCACGCGGTCCCCGCCATGACCCTGAACAAGGTCTGCGGCTCCGGCCTCAAGGCCCTGCACCTGGCGACCCAGGCGATCCGCTGTGGCGACGCCGAGGTCATCATCGCCGGCGGCCAGGAGAACATGAGCCTGGCCAACTACGTCATGCCAGGTGCCCGCACCGGCCTGCGCATGGGCCATGCGAGCCTGATCGACAGCATGATCAGCGACGGCCTGTGGGATGCCTTCAACGACTATCACATGGGCATCACCGCCGAGAACCTGGTGGAAAAGTACGGGATCAGCCGTGAAGAGCAGGACGCCTTTGCCGCCGCCTCCCAGCAGAAGGCTGCCGCCGCCATCGAAAGCCGGCGCTTCGTCGAGGAAATCACCCCGATCCTGATCCCGCAGCGCAAGGGTGATCCGGTTGCATTCGCCACCGACGAGCAACCCCGCGCCGGCACTACGGCCGAGGCCCTGGCCAAGCTCAAGCCGGCATTCAAGAAAGACGGCAGCGTTACCGCCGGCAACGCTTCTTCACTGAACGACGGCGCGGCCGCCGTGATGCTGATGAGCGCGGCCAAGGCCGAGGCGCTGAACCTGCCGGTGCTGGCGCGAATCAAGGCCTATGCCAATGCCGGTGTCGATCCGGCGATCATGGGCATCGGGCCAGTCAGCGCCACCCGCCGCTGCCTGGAGAAGGCCGGCTGGAGCCTGGACCAGCTCGACCTGATCGAAGCCAACGAGGCCTTTGCCGCCCAGGCCCTGTCGGTGGGCAAGGAACTGCAATGGGATGCCTCGAAGGTCAACGTCAACGGCGGAGCCATCGCCCTTGGCCATCCGATCGGCGCGTCCGGCTGCCGCGTGCTGGTGACCCTGCTGCATGAAATGATCAAGCGCGATGCCAGGAAAGGCCTGGCGACCCTGTGCATCGGTGGCGGCCAGGGCGTAGCCCTGGCGATCGAACGCTGATCGACGCGGGGAGGGGCCGCCGGGCCCCTCCCCGTTGCGCAACTGGTAAACTGCACGCCCGCAACCAAGGCCACGTGCATGTCTTCCTTGAACCAGGCGCTGCGCGCCGCCCTCGACAACCGTCAATCCCTTCTCGCCGAACTGCATGCCCAGGGCACCGACTGCTATCGCCTGTTCCATGGCAGCCAGGAAGGCGCCCCCGGCCTCACCGCCGACCGCTATGGCCCACAGTTGCTGGTGCAGAGCTTCCACCAGACCGTGGAGCGGGACGACCTGCTGGACCTGCACGCGACCATCGAACAATTCCTCGGCCAGCCGTTGCACCTGGTCTATAACGACCGCTCCCGGGGCAATAGCCGGGTGGACCGCCATGACACCGTCCATGAGGCCAGCGACGAGGCGCTGGCCGATATGGTCGGCCACGAGTGGGGCCTGAACTACCGGGTGCGCGGCCGCCACGCCGGCCAGGACCCGCTGCTGTTCCTCGACTTGCGCAACGCCCGCGGCTGGGTCAGGCAGCACAGCGCTGGCAAGCGCGTGCTCAACCTGTTCGCCTACACCTGTGGCGTCGGCCTTGCCGCTGCGGCGGGCGGCGCCCGTGAGGTATGCAACCTGGACTTCGCTGAAGGCAACCTGGCAGTGGGCCGAGAGAATGGCACGCTCAATCCGCAGGTAACACCGATGGAGTTCGTCCAGTCCGATTACTTCCCGGCCATTCGCCAACTGGCAGGATTGCCGGTCAGCCAGCGCCGTGGACAAAAACTGCCCTCTTACCCGCGCCTGCAGGCACGCCAGTACGACCTGGTATTCCTCGACCCGCCGGCCTGGGCCAAGAGCGCCTTCGGCACCGTGGACCTGTTGCGCGATTACCAGAGCCTGCTCAAGCCGGCACTGCTGACCACTGCCCAGGACGGCGTTCTGGTCTGCAATAACAATCTGGCCAAGGTCGATATGGACGATTGGCGTGAATTGGTATTGCGCTGTGCCGAAAAAGCCGGACGCCCGGTGCGGGAATGGCAGGTGATCACCCCGGCAGCCGACTTCCCCTCCTCGGACGCTCGCCCGCCGCTGAAAACCCTGGTGTTGCATCTTTAAAGATTTGTATGGCGTGGCTGTCGGATCGCTCCGACAGCCTTCGGAACTCCATTTACCTGCCATACTCTAAGCGTCCCGCTCTCCATGCAGATGCCGCACATGCCCAAAGGATTGAAACGCGCCCTCGGCGCCTTGTTGGTTGCGCTTGCCCTGTACAGCCTTCTCGGCTTCTTCATCCTCCCCGGCGTTGCCCTGCGAATTGCCAACCAGCAGTTGGCACAGTACGCCACCGTTCCCGCCCACCTACAGCGCATCGAACTCAACCCGTTCAGCCTTGAGTTGACTGTCTGGGGCCTGCAGATCGGCGAGCCGGGCAAGGAACAACTCGGCTTCGAGAAGCTTTACGCCAACCTGCAACTGGACAGCCTGTGGACCAAGGCCTTGCACCTGGAGCGGGTCGAGCTGGTCAAGCCACGCACCGAGGTACTGTTCGCCAAGGATGGACAACTCAACCTGGTCAATCTGTTCAAGCTCCCTCCCAGCGAACCCAAGCCCGAGGAACCGGCCAGCGAACCGTTTCCACTGCGCATCGGCAGCATCCGCCTGAGCGACGGCTACCTGCATTTCGAGGATGCCCGCCCGAGCGAGCCGATCGAATTCCTCTACGATGCGATGAACCTGGAGTTGAAGAACCTCAGCACGCTGCCTGACGACAACACCGACATGACGTTGGTGGCTACCGGCCCCAACGGTGGCCAGATCGACTGGACCGGCACCTTCAGCCTGTCGCCGATCGCCTCCAAGGGCTCGCTGAAAGTCAGCGATGCCAAGATGAAAGCCTTCTGGCCCTACGTTCGCGATGCCGCACCGCTAGTGCTCGAAGACGGCACCTGGAACCTGCAAAGCGACTACAACTTCAGCCTCGGCAAGCAGACCGAGCTGCTGCTGGAGAACCTGACGCTGGGCGTATCTTCCTTCGCCATCAAGGCCCCGGACGACCGGCCGCTGGCACGCTTGGCCAGGCTGGATGTCAGCGAAACCTCCATCGACCTGGCCAAGCAACTGGTCACCGTCGGCAAGATCCGCAGTGACCAGCTGGAAACCTGGGCTGCCCTGGAAGCCGATGGGCAACTGGACTGGCAGAAACTGTTCGCCAGCCAGCCGCCCAAGGCCACCGAAAAGCAAAAGGCCGAGCCCGCCGCCGCCGAACCTACGCCGAAAGAACAGGCCGTGGAAGACAAACCCTGGCAGGTGCTGCTCAAGGACACCCAGGTGCGCAACTACCGGGTTCATCTCGCTGACCGTACCCGGAAAGAGCCGGTCACCCTGGATGTGGGGCCGCTGAACGCCGACCTGCAGAACTTCGACAGCCTCAACCAGGCGCCCTTCACGCTCAGGCTCGATAGCGGCATTGGCAAGCAGGGCAAGCTGCAAGCGGCCGGCGAGGTCAACCTGGCCCCCGTGAAGGCGAAGCTGAAAGTCAGCACCCAGGACATCGACCTGCGCATTGCCCAGGCCTACATCAGCCCGTTCATCCGCCTGGAATTGCGCAGCGGCATGCTCGGTGCCGATCTCGACGTCGATCTGAAGAGCACCGAGCCGCTGGCCTTCACCGTCGCCGGCAAGGCCCGCGTCAACCAGATGCACACCCTCGACACCATCAAGGACCGCGACTTCGTCAAATGGCAGCAACTTGACCTGAGCGGTATCGACTACCGTCACGGCGACGCGCTGAGCATCGGCCGGGTCGATCTGCAACAGCCGTACGCGCGCTTCATGATCAACGAGGACCGTACCACCAACATCGACGACCTGCTGATTCCGCAGCCCGCCGGCAAAGAGACCACGCCCCAGGCCCGGACTGCGGCCAGCAACGAGAAGCCGCTGGGCATACGCATTGGCCAGGTCGCCATCAACGATGGCTCGGCGAACTTTGCCGACTTCAGCCTGACGCCGAACTTCGCCACCGCCATCCAGCAGCTCAATGGCCAGATCGGCACCATCGACAACCGCCAGCCGGTTCCGGCCAAGGTCGATGTGAAGGGCAAGGTCGACCGCTATGCGCCGGTAACCATCAAGGGCGCGCTCAATCCCTTCAACCCGCTGGCCAGCCTGGATATCGCCACCAGCTTCAAGCGGGTCGAGCTGACCACCCTGACCCCCTACTCCGGCAAGTTCGCCGGGTATCGCATTCGCAAGGGCCGGCTCAACCTCGATCTGCACTATCTGATTACCAACGGCCAGCTCAAGGCCGAGAACAAGGTGGTAGTGGAGCAACTGCAGTTGGGTGAGAAAGTCGACAGCCCAGATGCCGTGGACCTGCCGATCCGCCTGGCGATTGCCCTGTTGAAGGACACCGAAGGCAAGATCTCCATCGAATTGCCGGTCACCGGCGATCTCAACAACCCGCAGTTCAGCGTAATGCCGATAGTCTGGCAGACGTTGCGCAACCTGGTTCTGCGCGCGGTACAGGCGCCGTTCAAGCTGATCGGCGGGCTGATCGCCGGCGGCGGCTCCGAAGACCTTGGCACTGTCGCCTTCACCCCCGGCTCCAGCGATCTGACTGCGGACGCCCAAGGCTCGCTGGACAAGCTCGCCGCCGCCCTGCAGCAGCGCCCGACCCTGCGTCTGGAAATCGAAGGCACCAGCGCCCAGAGCAGCGATGGCCCGCTGATCGCCGGGCAGCGCCTGGAAAGGGAATACCAGAGCACTTATTACAAGATGCTGCAGCGACGTGGCGACAAGGTTCCAGCCCAGGCCTCGATGCTTCAGGTGCCGGAAGATGACAAGCCGGCCATGCTCGAGGGCATCTACCGCTCCCGCCTGAAACAACAGCCACCCAAGGAATGGGAGCAACTGGACACCAAGCAGCGTATTGCCAATATGCGTGACGCGGTGCTGAAGAGCTGGGCGGAAAGCAGCGTTCTGCTTCGTCAGCTGGGCCAGGCGCGGGCCAGCAGCATCAAGGACTACCTGGTGGACAAGGGCAAGCTGGAGGATGACCGCGTCTACTTCATCGATGCCAGCCTGGGCGAAGCCGAATCCGATGGGCGGGTCATCACTCCATTGCATCTCGACGCAGAGTGATTTTCCGCCAGCCAAAAAAGTGAGCCCCGGCGCATGGCCGGGGCTCGGGGCGCCCAAATCCTTTTGGGCTGTCGCATGAACCGTCAGGATCAGCGAGCGGAACAAACCATTATCAGTTGGTTTTCAGGCCATCAGCCGAAACAGCCTGTACGCCTTTGATTTTCTTGGCGATGGCAACGGCGGTGTCTTTCTGCGCCGAAGTCACGGCCACGTCGGAGGACAGCGATACCACACCCTTGTTGGTCTCGACCTTGATGTCGGTACCTGGAATACCTTTCTCGGTGACCAGGTCGGCTTTGACCTTGGTGGTGATCCAGGTGTCGGAAGTGGCTTCCTTCGCTTTGGTCACTTCACCGGCTGCGAGCATCATCGGAGCCTGGGTGGACTGTTGAGCAGCGAAGGCGACATTGCCCAGGGTCAGGGTCAGGGCAGTAGCGGTGGCAGCAGCGATAGCGAACTTCTTCATACGAGACACTCCTGTTTTTCGAAAGGGCCTGCGCCGACATGTCCTGGCGGCAGGTGTACTTGGGTTATTGCAGGGGCTGTGCCAGTTTTTCGCCCAAATAAAATCGTTTAAAAACAGTAAGTTACGAATAAAAAGGTTTTGCTGGATCGTGCAATTTGCAAAGTGGGCTGCCGTTTCGCTTGCAAGATGCAAGTTGTTGGAAAGCACGCCGCGAATCCCTGTGGGAGCGGGTTCACCCGCGATTGCGGTGGCGGGCCCGCTATCGCAATCGCGGGTGAACCCGCTCCCACAGGGTCCGCGCAAGGCATAAAAAAAGGGCCCCGAAGGGCCCTTTCTTTCAGCTCAAGTCGCGAGGATTCAGACGCCCGATGCCTTGGCAGCAGCAACGTCCTTGATCGACAGCTTGATACGGCCGCGGTTGTCCACGTCCAGTACCAGCACTTCGACTTCCTGGCCTTCCTTCAGCACGTCGGTGACCTTCTCGACACGAGCGTCGCTCAGCATCGAGATATGCACCAGGCCGTCCTTGCCCGGCAGGATGTTGACGAAGGCACCGAAGTCGACGATGCGCTCTACCTTGCCGACGTAGATCTTGCCGATCTCGGCCTCGGCGGTGATGCTCAGTACGCGCTGGCGTGCAGCTTCAGCGGCGTCCTTGGTTTCACCGAAGATCTTGATCGAGCCGTCGTCTTCGATATCGATCGAAGCCTTGGTTTCTTCGCAGATGGCACGGATGGTCGCGCCGCCTTTGCCGATGACGTCACGGATCTTGTCGGTGTCGATCTTCATCGCGATCATGGTCGGCGCGTTTTCCGACAGCTCGCTGCGCGATTGGGCAATGACCTGGTTCATCTGGCCGAGGATGTTCAGGCGCGCTTCAAGGGCCTGGCCCAGGGCGATTTCCATGATCTCTTCGGTGATGCCGTTGATCTTGATGTCCATCTGCAGCGCGGTAACGCCCTTGGCGGTACCGGCGACCTTGAAGTCCATGTCGCCCAGGTGGTCTTCGTCACCCAGGATGTCGGTCAGGATGGCGAACTTCTCGCCTTCCTTCACCAGGCCCATGGCGATACCGGCAACTGGCGCCTTCATCGGTACACCGGCGTCCATCAGGGCCAGGGAAGCACCGCAGACCGAAGCCATGGAGCTGGAGCCGTTGGATTCGGTGATTTCCGATACGACGCGGATGGTGTACGGGAATTCGTCGGCAGCCGGCAGCATGGCCTGGACCGAACGACGGGCCAGACGGCCGTGACCGATTTCGCGACGGCCTGCACCGCCCATGCGACCACACTCGCCCACCGAGAACGGAGGGAAGTTGTAGTGCAGCATGAAGGGGTCTTTCTTCTCGCCTTCCAGGGTGTCCAGCAACTGTGCGTCACGGGCAGTACCCAGGGTTGCAACGACCAGGGCCTGGGTCTCGCCACGGGTGAACAGTGCGGAACCGTGGGTTTTCGGCAGAACACCGACTTCGATGTTCAGCGGGCGAACGGTCTTGGTGTCGCGGCCGTCGATACGTGGCTTGCCGTTGACGATGTTTTCGCGAACGGTGCGGTATTCGATCTCGCCGAAGATGTCCTTCACTTCACCAGCGCCTGGCTGGCCTTCTTCGCCGGAGAACCTGGCGACCGCCTGGTCGCGCAGCTCGCCCAGGCGGGCGTAACGGTCGGCCTTGACAGTGATGGTGTAGGCCTGGGAAACGGCTTCGCCGAACTCGGCACGAACGGCGTTCAGCAGTTCGGTGTTGGCAACCGCAGGTTTCCAGTCCCAGGTCGGCTTGGCGGCTTCGGCGGCGAATTCCTTGACGGCCTGGATCACGGCCTGGAATTCGTCGTGGGCGAACAGCACGGCGCCCAGCATCTGGTCTTCGGTCAGTTCCTTGGCTTCCGATTCAACCATCAGTACGGCGTCGGAAGTACCGGCCACGACCATGTCCAGGCTGGAGGCAGCCAGTTGCTCGTAGGTCGGGTTCAGCAGGTAACCGGTGCTTTCGTGGAAGGCAACGCGGGCAGCGCCGATCGGGCCTTCGAACGGGATGCCGGAGACGGCCAGCGCTGCCGAGGTACCGATCATCGCAGCGATGTCCGGATCGGTCTTCTTGCTGGTGGAAACGACGGTGCAGACGACCTGCACTTCGTTCATGAAACCTTCTGGGAACAGCGGACGGATCGGACGGTCGATCAGGCGCGAGGTCAGGGTCTCTTTCTCGGAAGGACGGCCTTCACGCTTGAAGAAGCCACCAGGGATCTTGCCGGCGGCGTAGGTCTTTTCCTGGTAGTGGACGGACAGCGGGAAGAAGCCCTTGCCCGGGTCGGCCTGCTTGGCACCGACAACGGTGACCAGCACGGTGACATCATTGTCGACGGTGACCAGTACGGCACCGGACGCTTGACGGGCGATACGGCCCGTTTCGAGGGTTACGGTCGATTGACCGAACTGGAATTTCTTGATTACCGGGTTCACGGTTTCCTACCTTCTCTTCAGTTGCACTTGGGGGAACTGGTTCTTGCGAATTCTTGGGCAGAACGGGGAATCGGCCCCATTGACCGTCCAGATAAAACTAGAGGTTGGGAGCCTGCCCTGCCATCGCGCTAAGCGCTCCGGCGGAACAGCCAACCAACCTCTCGGATACGCGGGGTGCGTTCGCGTGCCGGGGAGCCGAAGCCCCCGGCTGACGACCGCAGTACGCCGCGCACACCACTGGTCGGGCCGCTATTAGCGACGCAGACCCAGACGACCGATCAGGGCGCTGTAACGAGTGGTGTCTTTGCCTTTCAGGTAGTCCAGCAGCTTGCGACGCTGGTTAACCATGCGGATCAGGCCACGACGGGAGTGGTGGTCTTTACCGTTGGCCTTGAAGTGGCCTTGCAGCTTGTTGATGTTGGCGGTCAGCAGGGCAACCTGCACTTCCGGGCTACCGGTGTCGCCGGCGGCTTGCTGATAGTCGGCAACGATCTGAGCTTTTTCTTCAACGCTGAGTGCCATTTGGCTTTCTCCAAATCAACGGAAACCCGAAGGTTCCCAACAGGCCAGGGACAAGCCCTGTATTAAGAAAATGAGGTGTGACCATGCCTGTTGACAGCCACCCTCGTGTCCCCCAGTACCTGGCCAAGGCCCTGCACTGACGGTTTCGATCATTCCGACCGAATCAGTCGACGCGGCGCGATGCGCCCGTCTTCGCTCACTTCACCGATACCGATGAAGCGACCGTTGTGATCCTGAACGCGGACCATGCCGAATTTCGGCGCGTCCGGCGAACGTACCGGCTGACCATGCAACCAGTAGAAAGCACTGTGCTCGGAGAACTGCAGCAACGGCCAGTCCTGCAGACCGCTGTCGGAGGGCATCAGGAAGCGATCGATCGCTTCGTTGCCACCTTCGGCGTGGGCCGCCTCGAGTTCTTCGAGGGTCACGGTCTGGGCCAGCTCGAACGGTCCGGCCTGGGTCCTGCGCAGTTCCGCTACATAAGCACCACAGCCCAGTACCTCGCCGATGTCCTCGACCAGGGTGCGGATATACGTGCCTTTGCTGCAGCCGACCGACAGGCGAACCCGGGTGCCTTCGCACTCCAGCAGTTCCAAGCGGGTAATAGTAACAGAACGCGCTTCACGCTCCACTACTTCCCCTGCACGGGCCAGTTTGTACAGCGGCTGGCCATCACGCTTGAGAGCCGAGTACATCGGCGGTATCTGGCTGATTTCACCACGGAATCGTGGCAGAACCGCTTCAATGTCCGCGCGACCAACGGTCACATCGCGGGTGCGCAGCACTTCGCCTTCGGCATCCGCAGTACTGGTGGTCTGACCCAGTTGCATGACCGTCTCGTAGCCTTTGTCGGAATCGAGCAGGTACTGGGAGAACTTGGTGGCTTCGCCAAAGCACAGCGGCAGAACGCCACTAGCCAGCGGATCGAGGCTGCCGGTGTGTCCGGCCTTCTCGGCGTTGAGCAGCCAGCGGACCTTCTGCAACGCGGCGTTGGACGTGAACCCCAATGGTTTGTCGAGCAGGATGATGCCGCTGACGTTACGGCGGATGCGTTTGACCTGGGCCACCGGTTACTCCTTGTCGCTGTCCGGAGCGTCGGCGCTCTGGTGCAGGCTGTCCTCGGCAACGGCGCGCTCGATCAGGGCCGACAGGTGGGCACCGCGGCTGACGCTTTCGTCATAGTGGAAATGCAGTTGCGGCACGCTGCGCAGCTTCATTTCGCGACCGAGCTGCATGCGCAGGAAGCCGGCGGCGGAATTGAGGACCTTCAGGCTTTGCTGGATCGCATCGTCGCCTTCCTGGCCCATGACGGTGATGAACACCTTGGCATGGCCGACATCGCGACTGACATCGACGGCGGTGATGGTGACCAGGCCGACGCGCGGGTCTTTCACTTCACGACGAATCAGCTGGGCCAGCTCGCGCTGCATCTGATCGCCGATACGTTGGGTACGGCTATATTCTTTTGCCATGTCTTGCTACCTGTAACTAAAGCGGCAAACGCCCGGCCAGGCATGAAGCCTGACCGGGCGTTGCGTTCAGAGCATCCAGCGGGGCCATGCGGCCACCTGCCTGGCGCTTCCAAGCTCGCGCATCAGAGCGTACGAGCCACCTGGACTTTCTCGAAGACCTCGATCTTGTCGCCGATCTTGACGTCGTTGTAGCTCTTGACGCCAATACCGCACTCCATGCCGTTACGGACTTCGGACGCGTCGTCCTTGAAGCGACGCAGCGATTCCAGCTCGCCTTCGAAGATAACCACGTCTTCGCGCAGTACACGGATCGGGCGGTTACGGTAGACCGTACCTTCCACGACCATGCAACCGGCGATGGCGCCGAACTTCGGCGAACGGAACACGTCACGCACTTCGGCGACGCCCAGGATGTTCTCGCGAACATCGCTGCCGAGCATGCCGGTCAGGGCCTTCTTGACGTCTTCGATGATGTCGTAGATCACGTTGTAGTAACGCATATCCAGACCTTCCTGCTCGACGATCTTGCGCGCACCGGCATCGGCACGCACGTTGAAGCCGAACAGGACCGCATTCGAAGCCAGCGCCAGGTTGGCGTCGCTCTCGGTGATACCACCGACACCGCCGGCGACCACACGAACCTGAACTTCGTCGTTGCCCAGGCCACCGAGGGAGCCCTGCAGGGCTTCGAGAGAACCACGAACGTCGGCCTTGAGGACGATGTTGAGGGTCTTCTTCTCTTCCTGGCCCATGCTTTCGAAGATGTTTTCCAGCTTGCCGGCGTGAGCACGAGCCAGTTTGACTTCGCGGAACTTGCCTTGGCGGAACAGCGCGACTTCACGGGCCTTCTTCTCGTCAGCCACAACGCTCAGTTCGTCACCGGCATCCGGAGTGCCGTCCAGGCCGAGGATCTCGACCGGGATCGACGGGCCGGCTTCCTTAACAGGCTTGCCGTTCTCGTCGAGCATGGCGCGAACGCGACCGTAGTTGGAGCCGCAGAGGACCATGTCGCCCTGACGCAGGGTACCGTCCTGAACCAGCACGGTAGCGACCGGGCCGCGGCCCTTGTCCAGACGCGATTCGACCACGACACCACGACCTGGAGCGGTAGGCATCGCCTTGAGCTCGAGGATCTCGGCCTGCAGCAGAACGGCTTCGAGCAGTTCGTCGACACCGGTACCCATCTTCGCCGAAACCTTGACGAACGGAGTGTCGCCACCCCAGTCCTCGGAGGTCACGCCGTGAACGGCCAGTTCGTTGCGGATGCGATCGAGGTCGGCACCCGGCTTGTCGATCTTGTTCACCGCAACCACCAGCGGTACGCCGGCAGCCTTGGCGTGCTGGACGGCTTCGACGGTCTGCGGCATCACGCCGTCGTCCGCCGCAACCACCAGGATCACGATGTCGGTAGCCTTGGCACCACGGGCACGCATGGCAGTAAACGCGGCGTGGCCCGGGGTGTCGAGGAAGGTGACCATGCCGCGGTCGGTTTCCACGTGGTAGGCACCGATGTGCTGGGTGATACCACCAGCCTCGCCGGCAGCGACCTTCGCACGACGGATGTAGTCGAGCAGCGAGGTCTTGCCGTGGTCGACGTGGCCCATGACGGTCACGACCGGCGCACGGGAAACGCTCTCGCCTTCGAACTTCAGCGATTCGGCCAGGGAGTCTTCCAGGGCGGTGTCACTGATCAGGGTAACCTTGTGACCCAGCTCTTCGGCGACCAGTTGAGCGGTCTCCTGGTCGAGCACCTGGTTGATGGTCACCGGAGTGCCCAGCTTGAACATGAACTTGACGACTTCAGCGGCCTTGACCGACATCTGTTGCGCCAGTTCGGAGACGGTAATGGTCTCGCCGATGGTCACGTCGCGGATAACCGGACCGGTCGGGCTCTGGAAACCATGGGCGTTGCGCTTCTTCGGCTTGGCCTTGCCGCGGCCGCCACGACGGAAGCCATCGCTTTCCTCGTCGGTGGTACGCGGGGCAGCACGTGGGGTCGGAGCTTTTTCTTTCTCCTTGACCTTGACCGAAACGCGCGGCGCTTCGTTGCGACGCTCGCCACCGCGACGGTCGTCGTCACGGGTGCGGTCGTTGCGACGGTTGTCGTCTTTCTTGCGGTCGGCGGTCGGAGCCGGAGCAGCAGCCTCGACAGCTGCCGGGGCAGGCGCCGGAGCGGCTGGCTGGGCGACCGGAGCTGGCGCTGCGGGCGCTGCAGCCTTGTCGGCAGCCGCCTGGCGACGAGCCTCTTCCTCGGCGCGTTGACGCGCTTCGGCCTCGGACTTCTCCCGGGCTGCGTTTTCGACGGCGCGACGCTCTTCCAGCTCGCGTTTCTGCTCGGCCTGGATCTCTTCCGGGCTGCGCTGGACGAAAACCTTCTTCTTGCGTACTTCTACGCTGATGCTCTTGCTGCCGGCAACACGCAGGGTGCTGGTGGTCTTGCGCTGCAAGGTGATCTTGCGCGGTTCTTCCACTTTCGCCTTGTGACTGCTTTTCAAATGGGTCAGCAGAGCCTGCTTTTCACTATCGCTCACCAGCTGACCGGCGTCGGTGTGCGGCAGACCTGCCTCACGCATCTGCTGCAGCAGGCGCTCTACCGGTGCAGCGACCTCTTGGGCCAATTCTTTCACCGTGACTTGCGTCATGCACTTCTCTCCTCAGGCCAGCCTGCTTACTCGAACCAGTGGGCTCGGGCGGCCATGATCAACTTGCCGGCACGCTCTTCGTCGATGCCGTCGATGTCGAGCAGGTCGTCAATCGACTGCTCGGCCAGGTCTTCGCGGTTAACCACGCCGCGCACCGCCAGTTCCGCTGCCAGGTCGTTGTCCATGCCCTCGAGGGAGAGCAGGTCTTCGGCCGGGTGGGCGTCTGCCAGTTTTTCCTCGGTAGCGATGGCTTTGGTCAACAGGCGGTCCTTGGCCCGAGCGCGAAGCTCGTTGACGATTTCCTCGTCGAAGCCATCGATGTTGAGCATTTCTTCCAGCGGTACGTAGGCAATTTCTTCAAGGCTGGTGAAGCCCTCGTCAACCAGCACCTGGGCCAGTTCTTCGTCGACTTCCAGCTCTTCGATGAAGTTGCGCAGGATGTCGCCAGTCTCGGCTTGCTGCTTGGCCTGGATGTCCGATTCGGTCATCACGTTCAGGGTCCAGCCGGTCAGTTGGCTCGCCAGGCGCACGTTCTGGCCACCTCGGCCAATGGCCTGGGCCAGGTTGTCGGCAGCCACGGCGATGTCCATCGCGTGGGCGTCTTCATCAACGATGATCGCCGCCACTTCGGCAGGCGACATGGCATTGATGACGAACTGCGCCGGGTTGTCGTCCCAAAGCACGATGTCGACCCGCTCGCCACCCAGTTCGCCGGAAACGGCCTGGACGCGCGAACCGCGCATGCCGATGCAGGCGCCTTGCGGGTCGATACGCTTGTCCTTGGAGCGGACGGCGATCTTGGCGCGGGAGCCCGGGTCGCGGGACGCACCCATCACTTCGATCAGGCCCTCGGCGATTTCCGGCACTTCGATGCGGAACAGTTCGATCAGCATCTGCGGCGCGGTACGCGACAGGATCAGCTGCGGACCGCGGTTCTCGGTGCGGATCTCCTTGAGCAGCGCACGAACGCGAACGCCGACGCGGAAGGTCTCGCGGGAAATGATGTCTTCGCGAGCCAGCAGGGCTTCGGCGTTGTTACCCAGGTCAACGATGACGTTGTCGCGGGTCACCTTCTTCACGGTGCCGGAGATGATTTCGCCCAGGCGCTCGCGATAAGCGTCGACGACCTGTGCACGCTCGGCTTCGCGAACCTTCTGCACGATGACCTGCTTGGCGGTCTGGGCTGCGATACGACCGAACTCGATGGACTCGATCTTCTCTTCGATGATGTCGCCCGCCACTGCGCCCGGCTTTTTGGCCTGGGCCTGGTCTACCGCCAGCTCGATGGCCGGATCGTCGAGGTCTTCGTCCTCGACCACGGTCCAGCGACGGAAGGTCTCGTAGTTACCGGTGTGGCGGTTGATTTCCACACGCAGGTCGACTTCGTCTTCAAAACGTTTTTTGGTTGCAGTGGCCAGGGCCACCTCCAGCGCTTCGAAAATCACGCCCGCCGGTACACCCTTTTCATTGGATACCGACTCAACAACCAGCAGTACTTCTTTGCTCATCGTACGCCTCGCCTTTCGCAAGCCATTGGAACCGCGTCAACCGCAGCTCCGGCATGTCTCAGTCAAAACTGGGAATAATGTTGGCCTTGTCGATCGAGTCGATGGGCAGCAGGAATTCGTGATTGTCCACCTGGACCACGACATCCTGCTCCTCAACACCACGGATCAGGCCTTGAAAGTTACGACGACCTTCGAAGGGCGTACGCAGCTTGATTTTCACTTGTTCGCCGGCATGCGAAGCAAACTGTTCAAGGGTGAACAGCGGGCGATCCATGCCAGGAGAGGAGACTTCCAGGGTGTATTCGGTGCTGATGGGATCTTCAACGTCCAGAATACCGCTGACCTGGCGACTGACGACTTCGCAGTCATCCACCAGGATGCCGTCCTCTTTGTCGATATAGATACGCAGTACCGAATGCTTGCCCTGGGAAATGAACTCGATCCCCCAGCATTGATAGCCAAGCGCTTCGACTACCGGGGCCAACAAGGCCTGCAACTGTTCTAGCTTGCTCGACACCTGAACCCCCTCGTGCATGCTGTGCAAATAAAAAATGGGCAAGCGCCCATCGTGAAATGCGCCGTGGAATGTGGCGCCTGAGAACTGTTTAGCTAACAAAAAGCCCCTGAAAAGGGGCTCCGCTAAAACTGGTTGCGGGGGCTGGATTTGAACCAACGACCTTCGGGTTATGAGCCCGACGAGCTACCAGACTGCTCCACCCCGCGACAAAGCTGGGGCGAAAGTATACGACCGAACCCCGGGAGGGTCAATCAACCTCCACCTGCAAGAAAGCCCGCTAGTGCGGGCTCCCATGCTTCAATTGGTACCGAGAAGGGGACTCGAACCCCTACACCCTATGGGCACAACCACCTCAAGGTTGCGTGTCTACCAATTCCACCACCTCGGCAATACTACTTTGAAACCCGTTACTTCTGCTCTGGAGCCTGAGGAACATCGCTGTTGTTGCCAGCTTCGTTCTTCTGTTGCTGTTGCCCCTGGAGCACCGGTACATCATCTGTTGCCGGTTTGTTCTGCTGTACTTCCAGAACCGCTGGATCTGGCAAACCTGCTTGAGTCAGCTGATGAGCTTTCTCTTTAGCAAAGTATCCTAACCCAAGAGCAGTTAAGAAGAAAGAGGCAGCTAGTATAGCAGTAAACTTACTCAAAAAGGTAGCGGAACCTTGGCTTCCGAACACAGTATTTGAAGCACCTGCGCCGAAAGATGCACCCGCTTCCGCACCTTTACCCTGTTGCAGCAGAACCAGTACTACCAAGCCCAGTGCGCCCAACAGATGAAGAACGACAATAACTGTTTCCAGCATTTTTCAGTTTCCTGCGGCGCGACAAATTGCACCGAATTCGTCTGCGTTCAGGGAAGCCCCACCAATCAGGCCCCCATCGATATCCGGCATGCCGAACAGCTCAGCCGCATTGGCCGCCTTCACGCTGCCGCCGTATAGAAGCCGCGTATTTTGCGCAACTTCCGGATCCTTCGCCGCCAACTGGTCGCGAATGGCTTTATGCACATCCTGCGCCTGTTGCGGAGTGGCCGTCAGGCCAGTGCCGATGGCCCATACAGGCTCATAAGCGATAATCGCATCTGCAAAAGCAGAAATACCCAGTTGGTCGATGATACTGTCCAACTGACGCCCCACAACCTCGAGCGTTTTGTTCGCTTCACGCTCTTCGAGGGTTTCCCCTACACAGAACACTGGCTTCAAGCCACAGGACTGTGCCGCTGCGAACTTCCGGATCAGGGTCGAGTCCTGCTCGCCCAGGATCTGCCGCCGCTCCGAGTGACCGATCAACACCAGCTTGCAACCGGCATCGACCAACTGACTCGGCGCCACCTCTCCGGTCAGAGCCCCTTGCTGGGACTCCACCGCAGCGTTCTGCGCACCTACCACGATCGATTTGCCTTCCAGCCCCTCGATCACCTGGCTGATGAACAGACTCGGTGGGAACACCGCGACATCAACACCGCTCGGCAGGACCTGATTGCTCAAGCCCTTGATCAGCTCAGCGACGCTGGCGCGGGTACCGTGCATTTTCCAGTTACCAGCTACCATTGGGCGACGCATGCTTTACCTCGTGGGTCAAAGTGGGCGCAGATGTTACCCAACCAATTCATCACTGGCAAGCGTAAATCAAACGCAAACTTCACTTACCAGTTTTGCCAGCGCTTCGGCATGGCCACGCACCTGGGATTCGTCGTCACCTTCGACCATTACGCGCACCAGAGGCTCTGTTCCGGACTTGCGCAGCAACACGCGGCCACGCCCGGCCATCTCCTCGGTGACACGCTCGCAAGCAGCCTTCACGTCAGGATGCTCCAGCGGGTCGACCTTGCTGGCGCCGAAACGCACGTTGATCAACACCTGCGGACATTTGCGCACGGCCTGGCGGGCTTGTGCCAGGGTCTCGCCGCGACGCTTGAGGGCCATCAGCACCTGCAATGCCGCGATGATCGCATCGCCGGTGGTGGTGTGGCTGCAGCACACGACATGCCCGGAGTTCTCGCCGCCGATGATCCAGTCGCGCTCGAGCAGCTCGGACATGACATAGCGGTCGCCGACCTTGGCACGTACGAACGGAATGTCGAGGTCCTTCAAGGCCAGCTCCAGGCCAAGGTTGCTCATCAGCGTCCCGACCACGCCACCTTGCAGCTTGCCGCGCTCCTGCAGATCACGAGCGATGATGAACAGCAGTTCGTCACCATCGACGATGGCACCGGTGTGATCCACCATCAGCACGCGATCACCGTCACCATCGAAGGCAATGCCGAGGTCGGCATGCCCGACCAGGACCGCCGCCTGCAATGACTCGATGTGGGTGGAGCCGCAGTTTTCGTTGATATTCAGCCCATCGGGCTGGTTGGCAAGCAAAGTGACATCGGCGCCCAGCTCCCGGAACACGCTGGGCGCTACCTTGTAGGTTGCGCCGTGGGCACAGTCGATGGCCAGCTTGAGCCCGGAAAAGTCGGTACTGCTCGGCACGCTGCTCTTGCAGAACTCGATATAGCGGCCCGCCGCATCGTTGATCCGCGAAACCTTGCCCAGCTTGCTGGACTCGACCACGGTCATCGGCTGGTCGAGCAACTCCTCGATCATCAGTTCGACCTCATCCGGCAGCTTGGTGCCCTGCCCGGAGAAGAACTTGATGCCGTTGTCGTCGTGCGGATTGTGCGACGCGCTGATCACGATACCGGCTTCGGCGTGGAAGGTCCGGGTCAGATAGGCAATGGCCGGGGTCGGCATCGGACCCAGCAGCAGGACGTCCGCCCCGGCGGCGGACAGCCCGGCTTCCAGCGCCGACTCGAACATGTACCCGGAAATGCGCGTGTCCTTGCCCACCAGTACCCGGCAGTTGCCCTGCTTGCGGAATGCCATGCCCGCCGCCCAGCCAAGCTTGAGCATGAAATCAGGGGTGATCGGGTATTCCCCGACGCGGCCGCGAATGCCGTCGGTACCAAAATATTTTCTGCTCATAAATGCTCCGTCATTCTTTATTCGGCGTTTTGTACTGCGGCGATCATCCGTACGACATCGACGGTTTCAGCGACATCATGGACACGCAGGATCGCGGCCCCTTTTGTCATCGCCAAGGCAGCCAGCGCCAGGCTGCCGTACATCCGCTCGTTTACTGGCCGGTTGAGGGTCAGGCCGATCATGCTCTTGCGTGAAACGCCCACCAACAGCGGGCGTCCCAGGCGCTGCAAGCTGTCCATGTGCTTGAACAGACTAAGATTATGCTCCAGGGTTTTGGCAAAGCCGAAGCCCGGATCAAGAATAATGCGTTCCGCCTCGATGCCGACCGCCGCACAGGCAGCCATACGCGCTTCAAGATAGCGGCCAACCTCGGCAGTCACGTCTTCGTAATGCGGGTCGTCCTGCATGTTCCCGGGCTCCCCGCGCATATGCATCAGGCATACCGGCAAGCCGGTGGCCGCCGCCGCATCCAGGGCGCCATCCCGTGACAGCGAGCGGACATCGTTGATCAACCCAGCCCCCAGCCGCGCCGACTCGCGAATGACCGCCGGCGTGGACGTGTCCACTGAGATCACCACATCCAGCTCGCGATTGAGTGCTTCGACGATGGGCGCAACGCGCTCCAGCTCTTCGAGCGCCGTCACCACCCGCGCACCGGGCCGAGTGGACTCGCCACCGACGTCGATCAGCGTCGCTCCTGCCGCAACCATTGTCTCGGCATGACGCAAGGCCGCATCACGCTGGGTGAAGCGGCCGCCATCGGAGAAGGAATCCGGAGTGATATTGAGGATACCCATGACATGGGTACGGGAAAGGTCGAGAACCCGGTTGCCGCAAGGCAACCGGGTTGGGTACTGCTGTGAAGTCATGTCAGCCCTTAGTGTTGCGCAGCCGGACCACCGATAGGGGACTCGGGACGGTCACCCTGGGATGCAGCGGTGCCCGAAGTACCGGAATCGTTATCCCAGTCCCGCGGCTCGCGCGGTGTACGACCTGCCATGATGTCGTCGATCTGGTCGGCGTCGATGGTTTCGTACTTCATCAGCGCATCGGCCATGGCGTCGAGCTTGTCACGGTTGTCCGTGAGGATCTGCTTGGCAGTGGCATAGCACTGGTCGATGATGCTGCGCACCTCGGAGTCGATCAGCTTGGCGGTCTCGCCCGACACATTGGTGTGCTGGCCACTGGAGCCTCGGCCCAGGAACACCTCGCCCTCTTCCTCGGCGTACATCAGCGGCCCGAGCTTTTCCGACAGCCCCCACTTGGTCACCATGTTCCGTGCGATCTGGCTGGCACGCATGATGTCGTTGGAGGCGCCGGTGGTCACGCCGTCGAAGCCCAGGGTCATCTCTTCGGCGATACGGCCGCCGTACAGTGAGCAGATCTGGCTGATCAGCGCGCGCTTGGACAGGCTGTAGCGGTCTTCTTCCGGCAGGAACATGGTCACGCCCAGCGCACGACCGCGCGGGATGATCGAAACCTTGTACACCGGATCATGCTCGGGAACGATGCGACCGACGATGGCGTGGCCCGCCTCGTGGTAGGCAGTGTTCTGTTTCTCTTTCTCCGACATGACCATGGTCTTGCGCTCGGCGCCCATCATGATCTTGTCCTTGGCCAGCTCGAACTCCTTCATCTCCACCACGCGCTTGCCACCGCGGGCGGCGAAGAGCGAGGCCTCGTTGACCAGGTTGGCCAGGTCGGCACCGGAGAAGCCAGGTGTACCGCGCGCGATGACCGCCGGGTTGACGTTGTCGCCGATCGGCACCTTGCGCATGTGGACCTTGAGGATCTGTTCGCGACCGCGGATATCCGGCAGGCCGACCACCACCTGGCGGTCGAAGCGACCGGGACGCAGCAGCGCCGGGTCAAGCACGTCAGGACGGTTGGTGGCAGCGATGACGATGATGCCATCGTTCATTTCGAAGCCATCCATCTCTACCAGCAACTGGTTGAGGGTCTGCTCGCGTTCGTCGTGACCGCCGCCCATGCCGGCGCCACGATGGCGACCCACGGCGTCGATCTCGTCGATGAAGATGATGCACGGTGCGTGTTTCTTGGCCTGTTCGAACATGTCGCGCACACGGCTGGCACCGACACCGACGAACATTTCCACGAAGTCCGAACCGGAAATGGTGAAGAACGGCACCTTGGCCTCACCTGCAATGGCCTTGGCCAGCAGGGTCTTGCCGGTACCCGGAGGGCCGACCATCAGCACGCCGCGCGGGATACGACCACCCAGGCGCTGGAACTTGCCCGGATCACGCAGGAACTCGACCAGCTCGCCGACTTCTTCCTTGGCTTCGTCGCAACCGGCGACATCGGCCAGGGTCGTCTTGACCTGGTCTTCGGACAAGAGGCGCGCCTTGCTCTTGCCGAAGCTCATCGGGCCGCCCTTGCCGCCGGCACCGCCCTGCATCTGGCGCATGAAGAACATGAATACCGCGATGATCACCAGGATGGGGAAGCTGGCTACGAGCAACTGGGTCCAGATGCTCTGCTGCTCGGGTTGACGACCTTCGATCACCACGTGATTGTCGACCAGGTCGCCAATCAGGCCGTTGTCCTGGATCGCCGGACGGATGGTCTTGAAGGTATCGCCGTCGCTGCGCTTGCCGGTAATGACAGCACCGTCGACCGTGACGCGCTCGACCTTGCCATCCTTGACTTGCTGGATGAAGTCGGAATAGTTGAGGGTCTGCGGCTCATTCGGGCTGGAGAAGTTGTTCATCACCGTCACCAGGACCGCCGCGATGATCAACCACAGGATCAAATTCTTTGCCATATCGTTCAATTCGCTACCCTCTGAAGCAGGTTTAGGCGCAACCGTGCCTCGCATGATAATCAGCGGCTTAACTTACTACATTCCTACAACGGCTGTTGGCGCCGTCTGTAACCCTTTGTGAATCCAGACTACACGATATTCATCCACACCACGCAGGGAGACCGATTGGAAAATACTATCGGTACCGCGTTAAACCGCCGCGTTATTCGCCGCGGTAGCCCCTCGCCAGAAGGTATTGCTCACGCGAGCGATCACGTGACGACGACGGCTTGCGCATCTGGACCTTGTCGAATTTCTGACGAACGTCCTTCAAATAGGTATCGAAGCCTTCACCCTGGAAGATCTTGATCAGAAAATCCCCACCTGGACGCAGGACGCGACTGGCCAGATCAAGGGCCAGCTCACAAAGGAACATCGCCCGCGGCATATCGACAGCAGGCGTACCACTCATGTTGGGGGCCATATCCGAAATCACAAGGTCCACCTGTGAATTACCTACGGCCTCGAGAATCTGCGCAAGCACTTCGTCCTGGGTGAAATCGCCCTGGATGAAGGTCACGTCGGGAATGCTGTCCATTTCCAGGATGTCGGAAGCGATCAGCCGACCTTGCCCGCCGATCAGCCGGCTGGTGACCTGGGACCAGCCACCCGGCGCGGCGCCGAGGTCGATCACGCTCATGCCCGGGCGGATCAAGCGGTCCTTTTCCTGGATTTCCAGCAGTTTGTAGCTCGCGCGCGAGCGGTAGCCGTCCTTTTGCGCCTGTTTGACGAAAGGATCGTTGAAATGCTCTCTCAGCCAGTTATGGCTGCTCTTGGAACGCTGCGCCACTGGGCACCTCGATGATTAAGCGTCGTGATTGACTGGGCGGAGCCACGGGCCCTCGGGTAAAATGGCCGCCATTTTTACAGAATCCAGACGAAAGGGTCAGATTATGCCGCTCAATAACGAGCAGAAGAAACAGTACAAATCCATTGGTCACGACCTGAAACCGGTCCTGATCGTGGCGGGCAATGGCTTGACCGAAGGTGTCCTCGCCGAACTCGAGCGTGCCCTGGTAGATCATGAACTGATCAAGGTGCAGGTCAAGCTCGAAGACCGGGAAGAACGTCGGGCAGTCATGGATGAACTGAGCAAGATCGGCCGAGCCGAACAGGTACAGATCATCGGCAAGATGGTCCTGCTGTATCGCCGTAACCCGCAACCGAACAAGCAACTGTCCAATATCCACCGCTACAAGTAACGGTGATACCGGTCAGCGGCGCGTCTTAGCGCGCCCTGGTCGGGACAGGCTGGGCCACCAGCGCAATGCCGCTGAGCCCCAGCACGACGAAGCAGAACACCTGCCAGCGCGCACCGGCCGAGAAGCCGTAGCGCAAGGTGTAATAGCCGATGCAAGCGGTGAAACCGACCAGCAGCAACTTGCCGCTGAACAGCCGCCAGCAAGCCGGCAATCCCTTCAGCCGCACCAGCACGGCCAATTGCGTCAACAATCCCAGCGCCGCCACACCGATCAACCAGCGGTCGATCTGGATAGAGATGTCCTCTATCAGCAGGGGCGCCAGGCTGCTGACCTTCAACGCCGGCACCAGGCCGACATGAAACACCCAAAGGCCACCGACCCAGAATACCTGGGCCAGTTGCCAGAGGATGGCTTCGACGCAAGGCCCGGAGAGGCTGTCGTCAGATGTGCTTGACTTCGACAATCTCGTACTCGACCGTGCCGCTCGGGGTTTTCACCACGACCACATCGCCTTCTTCCTTGCCGATGATGGCGCGGGCGATCGGCGCGCTCGCGGAGAGCTTGCCTTTCTTGATATCAGCCTCGTCCTCGCCAACGATCTGGTAGGTCACCTGATCGCCGGTCTCGGTGTTTTCCAGATCCACGGTGGTACCGAAAATCACCTTGCCGGTATGGGCGATGGTGGTGACGTCGATCACCACCGAGTTCTGCAGACGGCCTTCGATGTCGCGGATCCGCGCCTCGACCATGCCCTGCTCTTCACGAGCGGCGTGGTATTCGGCGTTTTCCTTGAGATCGCCCAGCTCCCGCGCTTCACCGATCGCCTGGCTCAGGCGTGGGCGCTCGGTCTTGCTGAGGAAGGTCAGTTCGTCTTCCAGGGCGCGAGCGCCCTGGACGGTCATCGGGTACTTGGTAATGCTCATGCTTTGAGTCCTGCATGCAGATCCTGCAAGCGGCGAACGGTCTTTTCCGGACCGAACTTCAGCGCTTCGCAGATAGCTTCACCGGCCGCAATGGTGGTGGTGCAGTAGATCTTGTGCTGCAACGCATTGCGGCGAATCGAGTAGGAATCGGCGATCGACTGGCGACCTTCGGTGGTGTTGATGATCAGCGACACTTCGTCGTTCTTGATCATGTCGACCACGTGCGGACGCCCTTCGGTCACCTTGTTCACGCGACGCACTTTCAGGCCGGCCGCCTCGATGATCTTCGCGGTTCCGGCAGTTGCGACCACTTCGAAGCCCAGGGCAATCAGGTCGCGGGCAACGCCGGCCACTTGCGGCTTGTCGTCGTCACGCACGCTGATGAACGCGGTACCGCCGGTCGGCAGCACTTCGCTGGCACCCATCTGGGCCTTGGCGAAGGCTTCACCGAAGCTGTCGCCGACACCCATGACTTCGCCGGTGGATTTCATCTCAGGGCCGAGGATCGGGTCAACCCCCGGGAACTTGGCGAACGGGAACACCGCTTCCTTGACGCTGTAGAAGTTAGGAATGATTTCCTTGGTGAAGCCCAGCTCTTTCAGGGTCTTGCCGGCCATGACACGGGCCGCGATCATCGCCAGCGAGGTGCCGATGCACTTCGAAACGAAAGGCACGGTCCGCGAAGCGCGAGGGTTGACTTCGATCACGTAGATCTTGTCGCCCTGCAGCGCCAGCTGCACGTTCATCAGGCCGACAACGCCCAGCTCCAGGGCCATCTTCTTGACCTGCTCGCGGACTTCGTCCTGCACATGGGCAGGCAACGAGTACGGCGGCAGCGAGCATGCAGAGTCACCGGAGTGAACACCGGCCTGCTCGATGTGCTGCATGATCGCGCCGATGACCACGTCGGTGCCGTCGCAGACCGCATCCACGTCCATCTCGATGGCGCAGTTGAGGAAGTGGTCGAGCAGCACCGGGCTGTCGTTGGAGACCTGGACCGCTTCACGCAGGTAGCGCTTCAGTTCGTCCAGCTCGTAGACGATTTCCATGGCGCGACCGCCCAGTACGTAGGACGGACGAACGACCAGCGGGTAGCCGATATCGCCAGCGGCGCGAATGGCTTCGTCTTCGCTGCGCACGGTGGCGTTTGGCGGCTGCAGCAGGTTCAGGCGCTGGACCATCTGCTGGAAGCGCTCGCGGTCTTCGGCACGGTCGATGGCGTCAGGGCTGGTACCGATGATCGGTACACCGGCCTCTTCCAGGGCGCGAGCCAGTTTCAGCGGGGTCTGGCCGCCGTAGTGGACGATGACGCCCTTCGGCTTCTCGACGCGCACCACTTCCAGCACGTCTTCCAGGGTCAGCGGCTCGAAGTACAGGCGGTCGGAGGTGTCGTAGTCGGTGGAAACGGTTTCCGGGTTGCAGTTGACCATGATGGTCTCGTAACCGTCGTCACGCAGTGCCAGCGCGGCATGCACGCAGCAGTAGTCGAACTCGATGCCCTGGCCGATACGGTTCGGACCGCCGCCCAGGATCATGATCTTGTCGCGGGTCGACGGATTGGCCTCGCACTCTTCCTCGTAGGTCGAGTACAGGTAGGCGGTGTCGGTGGCGAACTCGGCGGCGCAGGTATCCACGCGCTTGTACACCGGGAAGACTTCCAGCTTGTGGCGATGGCGACGCAGGTTCTTGTCGGTGATACCCAGCAGCTTGGCCAGGCGCTGGTCGGAGAAGCCCTTGCGCTTGAGGTTCAGCATCAGTTGCTTGTCGATGGCGGCCAGGCCCAGGGTCTTGACCTTCTCTTCTTCCTTGATCAGGTCTTCGATCTGGATCAGGAACCAGTGGTCGATGCTGGTCAGGGCGAAGATTTCGTCGCGGGTCATGCCGGCGCGGAAGGCATCGGCCACGTACCAGATACGCTCGGCGCCCGGCACGGTCAGCTCGCGCTTGAGGATGCTCGGGGTTTCCGGGTTGGCCAGGTCGACTTTCGGGTCGAGGCCGCACACACCGACTTCCAGGCCACGCAGGGCTTTCTGCAGCGACTCCTGGAAGGTCCGGCCGATGGCCATGACTTCACCCACGGATTTCATCTGGGTGGTCAGGCGGGCGTCGGCTTTCGGGAATTTCTCGAAGGCGAAACGTGGCAGCTTGGTGACGACGTAGTCGATCGATGGTTCGAAGGAAGCCGGGGTACGACCGCCGGTGATGTCGTTCTGCAGCTCGTCGAGGGTGTAGCCGACAGCCAGCTTGGCGGCGATCTTGGCGATCGGGAAGCCGGTGGCTTTCGAAGCCAGTGCGGAGGAACGGGATACCCGCGGGTTCATTTCGATCACGACCATGCGGCCGGTGTTCGGGCAGATACCGAACTGCACGTTGGAACCGCCGGTTTCGACACCGATTTCACGCAGCACCGCCAGGGAGGCGTTGCGCATGATCTGGTATTCCTTATCGGTCAGGGTCTGTGCCGGAGCAACGGTGATCGAGTCACCGGTGTGCACGCCCATCGGGTCGAAGTTCTCGATGGAGCAGACGATGATGCAGTTGTCCTTTTTGTCGCGGACCACTTCCATCTCGTACTCTTTCCAGCCGATCAGCGATTCGTCGATCAGCAGTTCCTTGGTCGGCGACAGGTCGAGGCCACGGGCGCAGATCTCTTCGAACTCTTCACGGTTGTAGGCGATGCCACCACCGGTACCGCCCATGGTGAAGGACGGACGGATGATGCACGGGAAGCCCAGCTTCTCGAGGACCGCATTGGCCTCTTCCATGCTGTGGGCGATACCCGAGCGCGGGCATTCCAGGCCGATGGCCTTCATTGCCTTGTCGAAACGCGAACGGTCTTCGGCCTTGTCGATGGTGTCGGCGTTGGCGCCGATCATTTCCACGCCGAATTTCTCCAGGACGCCTTCGCGCTCCAGGTCCAGGGCGCAGTTCAGTGCGGTCTGGCCACCCATGGTCGGCAGCAGCGCGTCCGGCCGCTCTTTCTCGATGATCTTGGCAACGGACTGCCACTTGATCGGCTCGATGTAGGTGGCGTCGGCCATGGCCGGGTCGGTCATGATGGTGGCAGGGTTGGAGTTCACCAGGATGACGCGGAAACCCTCCTCGCGCAGGGCCTTGCACGCCTGGGCGCCGGAGTAGTCGAATTCGCAGGCCTGGCCGATCACGATCGGGCCAGCGCCGAGAATCAGGATGCTTTTAATGTCTGTACGTTTTGGCATGGTTGTCACTCAAATCCGCAGGTCAGTCGGCAAGCCGTCTTGAACAATCTTGGTCAGGCGCTGCTGAACCGGGCTTCGCCGGTCCAGCGCCTTCACGCAGGGATGCTTAGCGGCGCTTGGCCATGGCATCGATGAAACGATCGAACAGTGGCGCGACATCGGTCGGGCCAGGGCTGGCTTCAGGGTGGCCCTGGAAGCTGAACGCGCTCTTGTCGGTGCGCTCGATGCCCTGCAGGGTACCGTCGAACAGCGACTTGTGGATGGCGCGAACGTTGGCCGGCAGGGTGGCCTCGTCGACCGCGAAGCCGTGGTTCTGGCTGGTGATCATCACCACGCCGGTGTCCAGGTCCTGGACCGGGTGGTTGGCACCGTGATGGCCGTGGCCCATCTTCACGGTCTTGGCACCGGACGCCAGGGCCAGCAGCTGGTGACCGAGGCAGATACCGAAGACCGGAATATCGGTTTCCAGGATTTCCTTGATCGCCTGGATGGCGTAGTCGCAAGGCTCCGGATCGCCAGGGCCGTTGGACAGGAACACGCCATCAGGGTTGAGGGCAAGCACTTCGCTGGCCGGGGTCTGCGCCGGGACGACGGTCAGGCGGCAGCCACGGGCGACCAGCATGCGCAGGATGTTCAGCTTGACGCCATAGTCGTAGGCAACCACGTGGTACGGCAGGTCGGCCGCCTCGATGGTCGGGTGGCTGTCGGTTTTCAGCTCCCAGACACTGGAGCGCCACTCGTAGGCACTCTTGGTGCTGACCACCTTGGCCAGGTCCATGCCTTTCAGGCCCGGGAATCCGCGCGCTGCGGCGATGGCGGCTTCCTCGCTGATATTGTCACCGGCCAGGATGCAACCGTTCTGTGCACCTTTCTCACGCAGGATGCGGGTCAGGCGGCGGGTATCGATACCGGCGATGGCCACGACATTGTTGGCTTTGAGGTAATCGCTCAGGGACAGGGTGTTACGCCAGTTGCTGGCGATCAGCGGCAGGTCGCGGATGACCAGGCCGGCCGACCAGACGCGATCGGACTCGGCGTCTTCGGCGGTAGTGCCGGTGTTGCCGATATGAGGGTAGGTCAGGGTAACGATCTGTTGCGAGTACGATGGGTCAGTCAGGATTTCCTGATAGCCGGTCATTGCGGTGTTGAACACCACCTCACCAACGGTCTGACCGTCGGCTCCAATGGCTTCACCGCGAAAAATGCTGCCATCGGCAAGGGCGAGTATGGCTGGCTTAGTCAAGAAGACCTCCCGTAAATCAAGCCTGAAGGGGCGATCGCAGGTTGCAAAAAAGCGGAATGACGTATAGACACGTCACCCCGCTTTCTTCGTCGAATTATCTGCGCGCTTTTAGTGGACACACTAAAGCTGTAGCTTACAGAAAAACGCTTTTTGGGTCTACCACTGATGTGTCTGAAAGACGCAGGAATGCGACAGGGCGCATCGGAGAAGGCCGCAGGAGTGCCCGCTCATGGAGACCGGGCACTCTGGGTAACGCAGCACAGAATCAATGCAGGTCGAGCACGTCCTGCATATCGTACAGGCCCGGCTCGCGACCATCGAGCCACATGGCCGCACGAACCGCACCCTTGGCGAAGGTCATGCGACTGGAAGCCTTGTGGGTGATCTCCACGCGCTCGCCCTCGGCGGCGAACAGCACGGTGTGGTCACCGACTACATCACCGGCACGCACAGTGGCGAAACCAATGGTCTGGCGATCACGTGCGCCGGTCTGGCCCTCGCGACCGTAGACCGCCACCTCCTTCAGATCGCGCCCCAGCGCCTGGGCCACCACTTCGCCCATGCGCAGTGCGGTACCGGACGGTGCATCGACCTTGTGACGATGGTGAGCCTCGATGATCTCGATATCCACTTCATCGGCCAGCACGCGGGCAGCGGTGTCGAGCAGCTTCAGGCAGAGGTTGACCCCCACGCTGAAGTTGGCGGCGAAGACGATCGGAATCTCCTTGCCCGCCTCGACCAGCAACTGCTTCTCCTCGGCACTGAAGCCCGTAGTGCCGATTACCATGGCCTTGCCCGCCTTGCGGCAGAACGCCAGGTTCTTCAGGGTCACCGACGGGTGGGTGAAGTCGATCAACACATCGAACTCTTCCACCACCTTGGCCAGGTCGTCCGAGATCGGTACGCCGATCCGGCCCAGCGCCGCCAGCTCGCCGGCATCGGCACCCACCAGCGTGCTGTCGGGACGATCCACCGCCGCCGTCAGACCAGCGCCCTGGACGTGCTGGATCGCCTCGACCAGGGTCTTGCCCATGCGCCCAGCCGCGCCCATTACCGCAATACGTCGCATGCGTTTTTCCTTTTACAGATCGCCGAAGAAGCGTTTCACACCCTCGAACCAGCCACTGGCCTTGGGCGAATGGGAACTGTCGCCTTCCAGGGAAGCACGCAGCTCTTCGAGCAGCTCGCGCTGGCGACGGCTCAGGTTGACCGGCGTCTCGACCGCCACACGGCACATCAGGTCACCGGCACCACCACCACGCACCGGCGCCACACCCTTGCCGCGCAAGCGGAACTGCTTGCCGGTCTGGGTACCTTCCGGAATCTTCAGCTTGACCCGACCATCGAGGGTCGGCACTTCCAGCTCGCCACCCAATGCCGCATCGGTGTAGCTGATCGGTACTTCGCAGTACAGATGCTTGCCGTCACGCTGGAAGATCGGGTGCTCGCGCACATTGATCACCACGTACAGGTCGCCGGTCGGGCCACCCTGGGTGCCCGCCTCGCCTTCGCCGGAGAGGCGAATGCGGTCGCCGGTATCGACACCGGCCGGCACCTTGACCGACAGGGTCTTGTACTCTTCGATGCGCCCCTCGCCGTGGCAGGAGTCGCACGGATCGGTGATGATCTTGCCCTGCCCCTGGCAACGCGGGCAGGTCTGCTGCACCGAGAAGAAGCCTTGCTGCATGCGCACCTGGCCGATGCCGCCGCAGGTCGGGCAGGTCGCTGGCGAAGAGCCTTTCTTCGCGCCCGAGCCGTCGCATGGCTTGCAGTTGACCAGTGTCGGCACACGGATATTGACCGTGGTGCCACGCACCGCTTCTTCGAGGTTCAGCTCCAGGGTGTAGCGCAGGTCACTGCCACGCTGGGCGCCGCCGCGGGAACCGCCACGACCACCACCGAAGAAATCGCTGAACACATCGCCGAAGATGTCGGAGAAATTGGCGCCGCCAAAACCGGCACCGCCGCCACCCATGCTCGGATCGACGCCGGCGTGGCCGTACTGGTCGTACGCGGCACGCTTGCTGGTATCGGAGAGCACTTCGTAGGCCTCGTTGGCCTCCTTGAACAGCTCTTCGGACTCTTTGCTATCGGGATTACGGTCCGGGTGGTGCTTCATCGCCAGGCGACGGTAGGCCTTTTTCAAATCAGCCTCGCTCGCGCCCCGCTCGACTCCCAGAACCTCGTAATAGTCACGCTTTGCCATGGTTCTTTGCACTCTTGAGGACGTTCGGCAAACCTCTGCGCGTCAGCGCTGTGCCGTCAGCATCGGCATCGCTACCGGTGCTGAAGAAAATTCGGGTGTTCCAGACACGCCAACGCGGGAGCAAGCCCCCGCGCGGCGACATCCTACCAGTCAACGTCAAACATCAGTCAACCGGCCGACAACCAGCAGCAATTACTTGTTGTCTTTGACTTCTTCGAACTCGGCGTCAACGACGTCGTCGTGCTTGGCGTCGTCAGCCTGCTGGGCCTGAGCACCCGCCTCCGACTTCTCGCCCTGCTCGGCGTACATCTTCTGGGCAACCGGCGCGGAGACTTTCGACAGCTCTTCGATCTTCGCTTCGATGGCAGCCTTGTCGTCGCCCTTGACGGCGGCCTCCAGGGCAACCACAGCGGCTTCGATCGCGGTCTTCTCTTCGGCGGTTACCTTGTCACCGGCGTCAGCGACCATCTTGCGGGTCGAGTGGACCAGCGCGTCACCCTGGTTGCGGGCGGCGGCCAGCTCTTCGAACTTGCGGTCTTCCTCGGCGTTGACTTCAGCGTCGCGAACCATCTGCTGGATCTCTTCCTCGGACAGGCCGGAGTTGGCCTTGATCACGATGGACTGCTGCTTGCCGGTGGCCTTGTCCTTCGCACCTACGTGCAGGATGCCGTTGGCGTCGATGTCGAAGGTAACCTCGATCTGCGGAACGCCACGTGGAGCAGGCGGAATCTCGGCCAGGTCGAACTTGCCCAGGGACTTGTTCTGCGCGGCTTGCTTGCGCTCGCCTTGCAGGACGTGAATGGTCACTGCGCTCTGGTTGTCGTCGGCGGTCGAGAACACCTGCGACTTCTTGGTCGGGATGGTGGTGTTCTTCTCGATCAGCGCGGTCATCACGCCACCCATGGTTTCGATACCGAGGGTCAGCGGGCTGACGTCGAGCAGCAGGACGTCCTTGACGTCACCGGCCAGAACGGCACCCTGGATGGCCGCACCCATGGCAACGGCTTCGTCAGGGTTGACGTCCTTGCGCGCTTCCTTGCCGAAGAACTCGCCAACGGTTTTCTGTACCAACGGCATGCGGGTCTGGCCACCGACCAGGATCACGTCGTCGATCTTGCTGACGTCGATGCCAGCGTCTTTCATGGCGATGCGGCATGGCTCGATGGTGCGCTGAACCAGGTCTTCGACCAGCGACTCCAGCTTGGCGCGGGAGATCTTCACGTTCAGGTGCTTCGGACCGGTGGCGTCGGCAGTGATGTACGGCAGGTTGACGTCGGTCTGCTGGCTGGAAGACAGCTCGATCTTGGCCTTCTCGGCAGCTTCTTTCAGACGCTGCATGGCCAGAGGATCACCCTTCAGGTTCATGCCGGTTTCTTTCTTGAATTCCTCGACGAGGTAGTCGATCAGACGGATGTCGAAGTCTTCACCACCGAGGAAGGTGTCACCGTTGGTTGCCAGCACTTCGAACTGGTGCTCGCCATCGACTTCGGCGATTTCGATCACCGAAACGTCGAAGGTACCGCCACCCAGGTCATAGACGATCACGGTGTGGTCACCCTTGGCCTTGTCCATGCCGTAGGCCAGTGCGGCAGCGGTCGGTTCGTTGATGATGCGCTTGACGTCCAGACCGGCGATACGGCCGGCGTCCTTGGTTGCCTGGCGCTGGCTGTCGTTGAAGTACGCAGGTACGGTGATGACCGCTTCGGTCACTGCCTCGCCGAGGTAGTCTTCGGCGGTTTTCTTCATTTTCTTCAGGACTTCGGCGCTGATTTGCGGCGGAGCCATTTTCTGGCCGTTGACTTCGACCCAGGCGTCATTGTTGTCCGCCTTGACGATCTTGTACGGAACCATCTGGATGTCTTTCTGCACGACGTCTTCTTCGAAGCGACGGCCGATCAGACGCTTTACTGCGTACAGGGTGTTGTGCGGGTTGGTGACGGCCTGGCGCTTGGCCGACTGGCCAACCAGGATCTCGCCATCGTTGGCGTAAGCGATGATCGACGGCGTGGTGCGAGCGCCTTCGGCGTTCTCGATCACCTTGACGTTGCCGTTTTCCAGAATGGAGACGCAGGAGTTGGTGGTCCCCAGGTCGATACCGATGATTTTGCCCATGTTAACTCTCCCGAAACTTTGGATTTGGTTGCCGCAGCGGTGGTTGCCAACTGCGGTAGCACTTAAACGCTTGACACCTAGATGGGGGCCATCCGGCTAATTTCAAGCCTTCTCGTCGATGGAAGGCGAAACCGCTGCCGGAGCCTTGCTGACCACGACCATGGCCGGACGCAACAGACGTCCGTTGAGCTGATAACCCTTCTGGAACACCTTGAGCACGCTGTTCGGCTCGACGTCGGCGCTTTCCTGCATGGCCATCGCCTGGTGCTGCTCGGCATTGAAGGGTTCGCCGTGCGGGTCGATGGCTTCGAGGTTGTAGCGCTTGAGGGTGTCTTCGAACATCTTGAGGGTCAGCTCGATGCCTTCGCGCATCGGACGGATGCTTTCGTCGTCCGCGCTGGACAGCTCCAGGCCGCGCTCCAGGCTGTCGATGACCGGGAGAAGATCGCCAGCGAACTTCTCCAGGGCGAATTTGTGGGCCTTTTCCACGTCCTGCTCGGCACGGCGGCGGACGTTCTGCAGGTCGGCGGCGGTGCGCAGGGCCTGGTCCTGGGCTGCGGCAACCTGCTCCTCGAGCAGCTGCACGCGCGCAACCAGATCCTCGGAACCCGCCTCGGCGGCTTTGTCTGCGTTTGGATTCAGTTCGTCCAGCTTCTGCTCATCAGCCATGAAATATCTCCTCTCAATGTGGTCGGCGAGCTCGACTCGCGCATCTGCCGGCCTATATGGGGTCGCAAAAAGCAGCTTCAAGGGCGATTGAACATCAATGTGCGGGGCACATAACTGTCCGCGATCAAAAGCCGGCCGGCACAAGCGAATGGTGCTAAGGAAGGGCATTGTCAGAAATTTCAAAAACACTGTATAAATAACCAGACATTGACTCTGGGAGCCGCCCGCATGCTGGTGCACCTGTCCATCCACAACTACGCCATCGTCGAACACCTTGACCTCGAACTCGCCCGCGGCATGAGCGTCATCACCGGCGAAACCGGGGCCGGCAAGTCGATCATGCTCGACGCCCTGGGCCTGACCCTGGGTGATCGCGCCGACAGCGGCGTGGTGCGCCCGGGCGCAGACAAGGCCGACATCCTCGCCACCTTCGACCTGGACGACATTCCCGAGGCCCGCTCCTGGCTGGCCGAGCGCGACCTGGACAACGACGGCCCCTGCATCCTGCGTCGCGTGGTCACCGCCGAAGGCCGCAGCCGCGGCTACATCAACGGCACCCCATGCCCCCTCGGCGACCTCAAGGCGCTGGGCGAACTGTTGATCGATATCCACAGCCAGCACGAGCACCAGTCGTTGCTGAAGATCGACACCCACCGCCGCCTGCTCGACGAGTACGCCGGCGCCACCGACCTGGCACGCCAGGTACAGCTGGCTGCACAACGCTGGCGGCAGACCCACACCGAACTGGAACGCCTGCGCAACTCGGGCGATGAACAGCGCGCCCGCCACCAGTTGCTCAGCTACCAGCTGGAAGAACTGGACAACCTGGGCCTTGGCGAAAACGAACTGGAGCAACTGGAGCAGGAGCACAAGAACCTGACCAACGCCGAAGCCCTGTTCGGCATCTGCCGCCAGGTGATCGACCATTGCAGCGAGAGCGATTCAGGCAATGTGCTGAGCGCCCTGACAGCCAGCCTCAATCGCCTGACCGCCGTGCAGAATGCTCCTCGCGCCCTGGGCGAAGCCGTCAACCTGATCGCCAGCGCGCAGATCCAGGTGGAAGAAGCCGTTGGCGAACTCAACCGCTTCCTCGACAACTTCGATGCCGACCCGATGCGCCTGCAGCAACTGGAAGAGCGCCTCGATGCTCTCTATACCCTGGCGCGCAAGCACCGCGTCCACCCTACCGGGTTGCTCGACCTGCAGCAGCGCCTGGGCGAGGAGCTGGAAAGCCTGAATGCCAACGACGAATCGATCGAACGCCTTGAAGAGGAACTCAAGGCGTATACCCGCCACTATCATGAAAAGGCCGGCGAACTGAGCAGCCTGCGCCAGCGCGCATCGACCCAGCTGGCTTCGGCAGTGGAGCAGGAGATCCAGCGCCTGGGCATGCCGGGCGGTCGCTTCCGCATCGAGCTTCGGCCTGGCAATGGCGAAGACCTGCACCCCCACGGGCTGGAACAGGTGGAACTGCTGGTCAGCGCCAACCCCGGGCAGCCTCTCAAGGGGCTGGCGAAAGTGGCCTCCGGTGGCGAGCTGTCACGCATCAGCCTGGCGATCCAGGTAATCACCGCGCAGACCTCGCGAATCCCGACCCTGGTCTTCGACGAAGTGGACGTGGGCATCGGCGGCCCCACTGCAGAAATCGTTGGCCAGTTGCTGCGTCGCCTGGGCGAGCGTGGCCAGGTCCTGACCGTCACCCACCTGCCGCAGGTAGCTGCGCAAGGCCACCACCACCTGTTCGTTCACAAGGTGCGCAACAGCGATGCCACGCACACGGCCGTTACCAGCCTGGGCAAACGCGAGCGGGTCGAGGAAGTGGCACGCATGCTCGGCGGCATCGACCTGACCAAGGAATCACTGGCTCACGCCAGGAAGATGGTGGTGACCAGCAAGAGCTGATCCGGAAAACCTGAAATAAAGAAGGCGACCCGTGGGTCGCCTTCTTTATTGATGCAAACAAGCGCGAACGCTTACTTCTTCTTGCGCACGTACAACACCAGGTTGTGATCGACCAGTTCGTAACCGTGCTCGGCAACGATTTCCTTCTGGCGCTTCTCGATTTCAGCATCGAAGAATTCGACCACCTCACCGGAGTCCACGTTGACCATATGGTCGTGATGGCCGCCATCGGCCAATTCGAATACCGCGTGACCGCCGTCGAAGTTGTGACGTACGACCAGGCCGGCAGCCTCGAACTGGGTCAGGACACGATAAACCGTGGCCAGGCCGACATCTTCCCCCGCCTCCATCAACGCCTTGTAGACGTCTTCAGCGCTCATGTGGCGCTGCTCGGTAGAGTCGAGCATCTGTAGGATCTTGACTCGAGGCAGGGTCACCTTGAGACCGGCTTTGCGCAGTTCGCTATTTTCAACCATGGTCAGCTTTCTCGCCGATGCTGCTTCGCAGCTTCTCTGAATACGGGTATGATCGGGGTTTACGTTGTCCAGCCAAGATAGTGGAAGTCGCCCACCGATGCAAAACACCAAGCTCTTGCTAACCAGCCTCACCCTCGTGGGACTGCTCGCACTCGCCGGTTGCTCGTTTCCCGGGGTTTACAAAATCGACATCCAGCAGGGCAATGTCGTAACGCAGGACATGATAGACCAATTGCGCCCCGGAATGACCCGTCGCCAAGTACGGTTTATCATGGGCAATCCGCTGATCCAGGACACCTTCCACACCAATCGCTGGGATTACCTGTACAGCCTGCAACCTGGCGGCGGTGAGCGCCAACAGGAACGCATCAGCGTCTTCTTCAACGAACAGGACCAACTGGCCAGCCTCTCCGGCGACTTCATGCCAGGCAAGAGCCGCGACCAGGAAATTCTTGGTAACGAAAGCAGCACGACTGTCAGCCAGCCAGGCCAGCAACAGGCCGAGCCGGCAACACCAGAAAAACCTGCCCGCCCGGGCTCGCTGGAAGAGAAAATCCAGCGCGACGTCGACACCATCGAAGTCATGCCGGTACCGGCGCCGCCGCCACTGCAAACCGAGTAATCAAGGCGTGCATAAAAAAGCCCGAACAGATGTTCGGGCTTTTTTTTGAGCTGTGGCCTGTCAACCGTAGAGCTGCTTGGCCCGCTGGCAGAACGCATCGACCAGGGTATTCGCCGCCTGGTTGAACAGTGGCCCCAATGTCGCCTTGACCAAGGCTCCGGAATATTCGAACGACAGGTCCAGGCTGATCTTGCAGGCCTTCTCGCCCAAGGGCTTGAACACCCAAAGGCCATGCAACTGGCTGAACGGCCCCTCTTCCAGATTCATCTCGATGGATTGCCCCGGCACCAGTACATTGCGCGTTACAAAGTGCTGGCTGAGCCCGCCCTTCGCGACCTCGACCCTGGCCCGCATGGCGGTCTCGCTCTGCTCCAGCACGGTGGAACCGGAACACCAGGGCAGGAACTCGTGGTAGCGATCCACATCGTTGACCAGATCGTAGAGCGCCTGAGCGGGGTAAGGCAGCAAGGCCGACCGTTGTATATGGGTAGTCATCCAGGCGTCATTTCCAAACGTGAACAAAAAGGATGCGGGGCATTGTCCGGGATTCACCGCGCCGCCTCAAGCTCGCCACTTCCCCGTAGCCGACGACGCAGCGACTCCCTATAATGCCGCCCCTATGGCCAAACAAAAGAAACATCCGACAGGGACCATCGCGCAGAACAAGAAAGCGCGACACGATTACTTCATCGAACACAAGTTCGAGGCCGGACTGGTCCTGTCCGGTTGGGAAGTAAAAAGCCTGCGTGCCGGCAAGGCGCACCTCGTGGACAGCTATGTACTGCTCAAGGACGGTGAAGCCTGGCTGATGGGCAGTCATATCACCCCGCTGACCACCGCCAGCACCCACGTCATCGCCGACCCGACCCGTACCCGCAAGCTGCTGCTCAACCGCCGCGAACTCGAGCGCCTGTACGTGGGCGTGCAGCAGAAAGGCTACACCTGCGTCGCGCTGTCCTTGTACTGGAGCAAGCACCTGATCAAGTGCGAAATTGCCCTGGGCAAGGGCAAGAAGGAATACGACAAGCGCGACACCGAGCGCGAGCGCGATTCCAATCGCGAGCTGCAGCGCGCGGTGCGTAACAAGGGGCGGGAAGACTAGTTCTTTCTATGCCCTTGAGGGCCTCATCGCTGGCAAGCCAGCTCCCACCCGTGGGAGCTGGCTTGCCAGCGATGAGGTCATCAGCAACAACACAAGATCAGCGCCCCTTGCGCCGCTCCGCCCGCGCCACCCGCTGCACTTCCTGCCGCGCCTCCTCCAGTACTTCCTGCACATACAGGATGTGTCGGCTCGACACTTCCCTTGCATCCTGCGCGCGCCCTTCGACGATCGCCAGGTACAGGTCCCGGTGCTGGCTGATCAGCATGTCCCGGGTCTCCGAACGCTGCTGGTACATGCCACCGATATTGGTCACCACGTTGCGCTTGAGCAGGTCGAACAAGCCGCGGATGGTGTGCAGCAATACCGCGTTGTGACTGGCCTCGGCAATCGCCAGATGAAAGCGCGCGTCGGCGGCGCCTTCTTCGGCGCGGGTCACCTCATCATTGCGGTTGTAGCAATCCTGCAAGGCATCGAACGCCGCCTTGAGCCGCTCGCGATCCACATCGGTCGCACGCATCGCTGCGTAATAAGCGCATGAGGCTTCCAGGGTGTGGCGAAACTCCAGCAAGTCACGCTGGGCCTCCGGGTTGCTTTCGAGCAACTGCAGCAACGGATCGCTGAAGGTCGTACCCAACGACTCCGCCACGTAGTTTCCGCCGCCCTGGCGACTGACCAGCATGCCCTTGGCCACCAGCTTCTGGATCGCCTCGCGCAGCGACGGGCGGGAAACGCCGAACTGTTCGGCCAGCACCCGCTCGGCCGGCAGACGCTCGCCAGCGGTGAGGGTGCCCTCAAGAATCATTCCCTCCAGCCGCTCGACGATATCGTCGGACAAACGGCGCTGGCGGACCTGGTCGAAAACCATCACGTGCTCTCCACAATCCCCGAGTCAGTTCGGGGGCGCCTATTCTGGCCTATCCCGCCCGTCTCTACACCCATCAGTTGGCAAGTTTCCTTACCACTCAGCCAACCCTTTCGTCGGCCCTGCGACCAAAGTTTCACAAGGACAAATTGACACACCCACGGAGAGGCTTTTAACCTAGCGCCTCGCCATTGTAAATTGGTATTACCAATTAACCAATGCCAGCGCCTTACCAAAAACAATTAGGGGCCACCCCATATGCAAACCTGGCAACAACTCTATAGTCCGCTTGGTAGTCTCGGCCTGTCCGCCCTGGCGGCAGTCATCCCGATCGTGTTCTTCTTCCTGGCGCTGGCCGTGTTCCGACTCAAGGGACACATCGCGGGCAGCATCACCCTGGCCCTGTCGATCCTGGTGGCGATCTTCGCCTTCCAGATGCCTGCCGACATGGCGTTCGCCGCCGCCGGCTACGGTTTTGCCTACGGGCTGTGGCCCATCGCCTGGATCATCGTCGCCGCGGTGTTCCTCTACAAACTGACGGTCAAAAGCGGCCAGTTCGAAGTGATCCGCAGCTCCGTGCTGTCGATTACCGATGACCAGCGCCTGCAGGTCCTGCTGATCGGCTTCTGCTTCGGCGCCTTCCTCGAAGGCGCTGCCGGTTTCGGCGCGCCTGTCGCCATTACCGCCGCCCTGCTCGTCGGCCTCGGTTTCAACCCGCTGTACGCCGCCGGCCTGTGCCTGATCGCCAACACCGCGCCCGTGGCCTTCGGTGCCCTGGGCATCCCAATCATCGTGGCCGGCCAGGTCACCGGCATCGACGCCTTCCACATCGGCGCCATGACCGGTCGCCAGTTGCCGCTGCTGTCGCTGTTCGTGCCGTTCTGGCTGGTCTTCATGATGGACGGCCTCAAGGGCGTGAAGGAAACCTGGCCTGCCGCGCTGGTCGCCGGCCTGAGCTTTGCCGTCACCCAGTACTTCACCTCGAACTTCATCGGCCCGGAACTGCCCGATATCACCTCGGCCCTGGCCTCGCTGATCGCCCTGACCCTGTTCCTCAAGGTCTGGCAGCCGAAGAACTCCTTCACCACCGCTACCGCCAGCGTCGGCGCCGCCGTGGTCAAGGGCGGCAGCCAGCCGACCCCGTACAGCTTCGGCGAAATCTTCAAGGCGTGGTCGCCGTTCCTGATCCTCACCGTGCTGGTCACCATCTGGACCCTGAAGCCGTTCAAGGCCGCCTTCGCCTCCGGCGGCTCGATGTACAACTGGGTGTTCAACTTCGCCATCCCGCACCTGGATCAACTGGTGATCAAGACCGCACCGATCGTCGCCAACCCCACGGCGATCCCGGCAGTCTTCAAGCTGGACCCGATCTCTGCCACCGGCACCGCGATCTTCCTCTCTGCGCTGATCTCGATGATCGTCCTGAAGATCAATATCAAAACTGGCCTGACCACTTTGAAAGAGACCTTCTACGAGCTGCGCTGGCCAATCCTGTCCATCGGCATGGTGCTGGCCTTCGCCTTCGTCACCAACTACTCGGGCATGTCCTCGACCATGGCCCTGGTCCTGGCCGGCACGGGCGCCGCGTTCCCGTTCTTCTCGCCGTTCCTTGGCTGGCTGGGCGTGTTCCTGACCGGCTCGGATACGTCGTCCAACGCCCTGTTCAGCTCGCTGCAGGCCACCACCGCACACCAGATCGGCGTCAACGACACCCTGCTGGTCGCGGCCAACACCAGCGGCGGCGTAACCGGCAAGATGATTTCGCCACAGTCCATCGCCGTGGCCTGCGCCGCGACCGGCCTGGTCGGCAAGGAATCGGACCTGTTCCGCTTCACCCTCAAGCACAGCCTGTTCTTTGCCACCATCGTCGGCCTGATCACCCTGATCCAGGCGTATTGGCTGACCGGCATGCTGGTTCACTAAAGTGACAGGGGCCGGGCGCGCTTCCGACGCGCCCGGCAGTTGCCTTCTCACACAGATAGCTGCGAGATCCCATGATCATTTCTGCCTCCACCGACTACCGCGCTGCGGCCCAGCGCAAGCTGCCGCCCTTCCTGTTCCATTACGCCGACGGTGGCGCCTACGCCGAACACACCCTGCGGCATAACGTCGAGGATCTGGCGAGCATTGCCTTGCGCCAGCGCGTTCTGAAAAACATGTCCGAACTGAGCCTGCAGACCAGGCTCTTCGACGAAACCCTGAACATGCCGGTGGTCCTCGCCCCGGTCGGTCTGACCGGCATGTATGCCCGTCGCGGTGAAGTCCAGGCAGCACGCGCGGCGGCTTCGAAAGGCATTCCCTTCACCATGTCCACGGTGTCGGTGTGCCCGATCGAGGAAGTCGCCCCGGCCATCGACCGGCCAATGTGGTTCCAGCTTTATGTCCTGAAAGACCGAGGCTTCATGCGCAATGCGCTGGAGCGAGCCAAAGCCGCCGGGGTCAAGACCCTGGTGTTCACTGTCGACATGCCGGTTCCCGGCGCCCGCTATCGCGACGCCCATTCCGGCATGAGCGGGGCGAACGCACCGCTGCGCCGTGTATGGCAAGCCATGACTCATCCGCAATGGGCCCTGGATGTCGGCCTGCTGGGCCGCCCGCACGATCTGGGCAACATTTCCAAATACCGCGGCAACCCCACCGGCCTGGCAGACTACATCGGCTGGCTCGGTGCCAACTTCGACCCGTCCATTTCCTGGAAAGACCTGGAATGGATCCGCGAATTCTGGGACGGCCCGATGATCATCAAGGGCATCCTCGATGCAGACGACGCCCGTGACGCAGTGAAATTCGGCGCCGACGGCATCGTCGTTTCCAACCACGGCGGTCGCCAGCTCGATGGCGTACTCTCCAGCGCCCGGGCCCTGCCGGCCATTGCCGACGCGGTAAAAGGCGATATCAGGATTCTTGCCGACTCGGGCATCCGCAGCGGCCTCGATGTGGTACGCATGATCGCCCTCGGCGCCGATACCGTGATGATCGGCCGCGCCTTCCTCTACGCCCTGGCCACCCACGGCGAGGCTGGCGTGCGTAATTTGCTGGAACTGTTCGAGAAGGAAATGCGCGTGGCGATGGTCCTGACCGGCGCCAAGTCGATCAGCGAGATCACCCGCGATTCCCTGGTCCGCGAACTGGGCGCCTGAGCGCGCCCGCCCTTTATACCGCCTGATTGACCGGAGCACGCGGCGCGCCAGAGGCCGTGGCTCCGCGAGGAGTTTGCATGAGCCTGCCCGCCGCGTTCCTTCGCGATGCCGAGCGCCTGATTCCCGCCGACCGTCGCTTCGACGATCCGACCTCGACCCTGGCTTTCGGCACCGATGCCAGCTTCTATCGGCTGATTCCCAAGCTGGTGGTACGGGTCGAATCCGAAGACGAAGTGGTCGGCCTGATCCATCTGGCCCAGCGCGACCGCGTTCCGGTGACCTTCCGTGCCGCCGGAACCAGCCTGTCGGGCCAGGCCATCAGCGACTCGGTGCTGATCGTGCTCGGCGATAACTGGAACGGCCGTGAAATCCGCGGTCAGGGCGAACAGATCCGCCTCCAGCCGGGGGTCATCGGTGCCCAGGCCAACGCCTGGCTCGCACCGTTCGGGCGCAAGATCGGCCCCGACCCGGCGTCGATCAATGCCTGCAAGATCGGTGGCATCGTTGCCAACAACGCCAGCGGCATGTGCTGCGGTACCGCGCAGAACACCTATCACACCCTCGCCGGCCTGCGCCTGGTGCTGGCCGATGGTACTCGGCTGGACAGTGAAGACCCGGCAAGCGTGGCCGCCTTCGAAAGCAGCCACGCCGGGCTGCTCGACGAACTGGCCCGGCTTGGTCGCGAAACCCGCGCCAATACCGCATTGGCCGAGCGTATCCGGCACAAGTACCGGCTCAAGAACACCACTGGCCTGTCGCTGAATGCACTGGTGGACTACGACCAGCCACTCGACATCCTGCAACACCTGCTGGTCGGCTCCGAAGGCACCCTCGGTTTTATCAGCGCGGTGACCTACGACACCGTACCCGACCACCCGCACAAGGCCTCGGCACTGATCGTCTTCCCGACCGTGGAGAGCTGCTGCCGCGCTGTCACCGTGCTCAAGCAGCAACCGGTATCCGCCGTGGAACTGCTCGATCGGCGCAGCATGCGCTCGGTGCAGGACAAGCCGGGCATGCCGGAATGGGTGAAAGGCCTGTCGGAAAATGCCTGCGCCTTGCTCATCGAATCCCGCGCGGCCAGTCAGACGCTGCTGCATGAGCAGTTGGCGCAGATCATGGCGTCCATCGCCGATTTCCCGCTGGAGCAGAAGGTCGATTTCAGCGAAGACCCGGCGGTGTACAACCTGCTGTGGAAAATTCGCAAGGACACCTTCCCTGCCGTCGGCGCAGTGCGCCAGACCGGGACTACAGTCATCATCGAAGACGTCACCTTCCCCGTCGAGCAACTGGCCGAAGGTGTGAACCGCCTGATCCTGCTGTTCGACAAGCATGGCTACGACGAGGCGATCATTTTCGGCCATGCACTGGAAGGCAACCTGCACTTCGTCTTCACCCAGGGCTTCAACAACGCGACGGAGGTCGCCCGCTACCAGGCCTTCATGGATGACGTGGCACACTTGGTCGCCGTGGAGTTCGGCGGCTCGCTCAAGGCCGAGCACGGTACAGGGCGCAACATGGCCCCCTTCGTCGAACTGGAATGGGGCCGCGATGCCTATGAGCTGATGTGGAAGCTCAAGCGCCTGCTCGACCCCAACGGCATCCTCAACCCGGACGTGATCCTCAGTGAAGATCCGGACATCCATCTGAAGCATCTGAAGCCGCTGCCAGCCGCCGACGAAATCGTCGACAAGTGCATCGAGTGCGGTTTCTGCGAGCCGGTCTGCCCCTCCAAAGGGCTGACCCTGAGCCCGCGCCAGCGCATCGTCATGTGGCGGGATATCCAGGCGAAGAAGCGTGCCGGCGAAGACACCTCGGCACTGGAACGCGACTACCGCTACCAGGGCATCGACACCTGCGCGGCGACGGGGCTGTGTGCCCAGCGCTGCCCGGTCGGGATCAACACCGGTGAATTGGTGAAGAAGCTGCGTGGAAAGGCCGCACATCACGGCAAGACCGCAGACTGGCTGGTGGAGAATTTCCATACGGCGCTCAGCGGCGCCCGCCTGACGTTACGTATCGCCGACGGCGCCCGTCGCTTGCTCGGTGCACCGCGCCTTGCCCGGATCAGTCATTCGTTGAACAAAGCGAGCAAGGGTCGCCTGCTGCAATGGACGCCGGCCATGCCGCAACCGCTCAAGTCGCCGAAGGTCGGCCTTGCCGGCACCGATGCGCGGCCACGGGTCGTCTACCTGGCCGCCTGCGTCTCGCGGGTGATGGGCCCGGCAGCGGGAGACAAGGAACAGACTTCTCTGTTGGACAAGACCCGTCGCCTGCTGGAAAAGGCCGGTTACCAGGTGGTCTTCCCGGAGAACCAGGACAGCCTCTGCTGCGGCCAGCCCTTCGCATCCAAGGGTTATGCCGAGCAGGCCGAGCACAAGCGCCAGGAACTGCTGGGCGCCCTGCTCCATGCCAGCCGCGGCGGCCTCGATCCCATCTACTGCGACACCAGCCCGTGCACCCTGCGCCTGGTGGAGGACCTGGCCGAGACCCGGCTTGACCTGTACGACCCGGTGCGCTTCATCCGCACCCACCTGCTCGACAAGCTCGAGTTCACGCCGCAGGACGCGCCGGTGGCGGTGCATGTCACCTGCAGCACCCAGCACCTCGGTGAAAGCCAGGCGCTGATCGACCTGGCGCGCCTGTGCAGCAAGCAGGTGGTGATCCCGGAAGGTATCCACTGCTGCGGGTTCGCCGGCGACAAGGGCTTCACTACCCCGGAACTCAACGCCCACTCGCTGCGCAGCCTGAAGGGCGCAGTGCAGTATTGCGAGGAAGGCATTTCCACCAGCCGCACCTGCGAGATCGGTCTGTCGAGTCATTCAGGCATCGACTACCACGGCCTGGTCTACCTGGTGGACCGGGTGACCCGCCCGCGCACCATCTGACCGTTTCCGGCCGGTTGGCAAAACAAGCCAACCGGTCGTGACATTCCCGTGAACTCCTTCAAGGGCGGCGCAGTCCACCCATCAGGCCCATTTCCCGAGGCCTTCCCAGCCAAGGAGATTCACATGAAGCGTACTGCGATTACCGGACTGTTCATGACCGCCGCACTGCTTGCCTCCCCTGTGTTCGCGGCGGATGACCTGTGTACTGCCAACCTGCAGAAGATCGACGATCAACTGACCAGTCTTGGCGCCACATCCGAAGAGCTGGTCAAATCGGTCAAGGAACAGGCCGACGACGCACGCGCCGCGAAAACCGCCGGCAACGACAAGGACTGCATCGCCCTTACCACCAAGGCCCTGCAGGACCTGCAGAACACCACCAAGGGTGGCGGCAGCGAGTGAGCCCGCGCATCCGGGCGATGGTATACGTCGCCCGGATGGCGTATACTCCGCCTTACGCGCTTGAGAAAGCGCTCGCTTAGAGCAGTAAAAATGGGGCCGATTAGGATTCGACGCCGGTGATGAAACTCTAGGTGCATGCCGAGTTGGTAACAGAACTCGTAAATCCACTGTTGCAACTTTCTATAGTTGCCAATGACGAAACCTTCGAGGGTTACGCTCTCGCTGCGTAAGCAGCCGAGCCCGCCCTTCTGGTAGCTTCGGCTCCAGCAATCATCAGGGGATGCCTGTAAACCCGAAATGATTGTCATACAGAACAGGATCGCCGTGCAGTACGTTGTGGACGAAGCGGCTAAAACTTACACAACTCGTCCAAAGCACCCTGCCCGTCGGGCGGCTGCGGATTAACTCAATAGACACGGCTAAGCATGTAGTACCGACAGCGGAGTACTGGCGGACGGGGGTTCAAATCCCCCCGGTTCCACCAAATACGCAAGACAGAAAGGCCCTTTCGCGAGGTTCGCGAAAGGGCCTTTTTTGTTGCCTGGATTTCAACCTCCTCACGGACCATACGCTCAAGAGATCGTATGACAACACGCACAAAACCGCGTAGACACAAGCCATCAGCCTGAATTCGCGCAATTCTAGTTGTACGACGACGCACAACATGCCATTCTTTCCTGGAAACATTTTGTCTCACTTCGCCATGCCAGCACCGAGACAAGCACCGCACCTCTAAAAATAACGCCAGGTGAACCATGAAAATAAAAGGCATCCGTTGGTGGATGGTCAGCCTTGTTACGGCTGGGCTCGTCGTCAACTACCTCGCTCGCAACACCCTGTCGGTGGCCGCGCCCACCTTGATGACCGACCTCTCCATCTCCACCGCCGAATACGCCAAGATCGTGGCCGCCTGGCAGTTCTGCTACGCGCTGATGCAGCCGATCGCCGGCTGGTTGATCGATTTCATCGGCACCAAGCTCGGCTTCGCCGTGTTCGCCCTGGCTTGGTCCGTCGCCTGCGCCGGTGCGGCCCTGGCCAGCGGCTGGCAGAGCATGGCGTTCATGCGCGGGCTGCTGGGGATGACCGAAGCCGCCGGCCTGCCCGCCGGGGTCAAGGCGACCACCGAATGGTTCCCGGCCAAGGAGCGGTCGGTGGCGATCGGCTGGTTCAATATCGGTTCGTCGTTCGGTGCGCTGCTGGCGCCGCCGCTGGTGGTCTGGGCGATCCTGCACAGTGGCTGGCAACTGGCGTTCGTGCTGGTCGGCGTGGCGGGGATCATCTGGACACTGCTGTGGATGCTGCTCTACAGGCACCCGCGCGACCAGAAGCGCCTGAGCGAAGAAGAACGCGACTACATCCTTTCCGGCCAGGAAGCCCACTTCAAGCAGGAAAAACGCGAGAAAGGCGCCTGGAAAAAGATCTTCAAGACCCGCAACTTCTACGCCATCGCCTCGGCGCGCATCCTCTCCGAGCCGGCCTGGCAGACCTTCAATGCCTGGATCCCGCTGTACCTGATGACCGAACGGCACATGAACATCAAGGAGATCGCGATGTTCGCCTGGCTGCCCTTCCTCGCCGCGGATATCGGCTGTGTGCTCGGCGGCTACCTGAGCCCGCTGTTCCACCGTTACCTCAAGGTATCGCTGTTCACCTCGCGCAAGATGGTCCTGGTATTCGGCGCCAGTTGCATGATCGGCCCTGCCTGCATCGGCCTGGTGGAAAGCCCCTACACCGCGATCCTGCTCCTGTGCATAGGCGGCTTCGCCCACCAGACCCTGTCCGGCGCGCTGTACTCGATCACCTCGGACTCCTTCACCCGCGACCAGGTGGCCACTGCCACCGGCATGGGCGGGATGTGCGGCTACCTCGGCGCCACCGTATTCACCCTGGCTTTCGGCATCCTGGTCACGCAGATCGGCTACAGCCCGCTGTTCGTGGTGCTGGCGGCGTTCGATGTGATTGCTGCGTTGCTGGTGTGGAAGGTGGCGAAAGAGGTGACTGCGGTGCCGGCTCCACGTCCGGTCGCTTCAGCCGGGGGCAACCAGGCGATCGCCTGATCCAACAACAGACAAGGACCGCACTCGCGGTCCTTTTTTATTGATCAAACACACCCCTCTGGGAGCGGGTTCACCCGCGATTGCGGTAGTGAATCCACCATAGCAATCGCGGGTGAACCCGCTCCCACAGGGTCCTCTTCAAGCAGGCAGATACTGCAACCTGAACCCCAGACTCGCCTCCTCCCCCTGCTCCAGCAACCGTAACCCCGGCCGCCCCGGCAAATGATGGGCATTCACCGGATGACTCACCGGCTCGACACAGAAAAACGGCTTGTCCTCAGGACAGAACAGCAGGAAGTAGTCCGCCCCGGTAGCCCGGCATTCCAGCCGATACCCCGGCTGTTCGATCACGCACTCACCGGCCCAGCCACTGAACGCATGATCCACCTGCCGTGCCGGCAACCCGGACAGTTCGGAGAAGCGCCAGTCCTCGGGAATCTCTGCCTCGTACCAAGGCAATCGCCCTTGCTCTCCCAGCCACACGCTCCGCGCCGGCGCGAGCAAGCGGGTCTGCGGATACCGCGGAAAATACGGATGCAACCCCAGCCCATACCAATTGGCCTGTTCATCCAGATGGGTCACGTGCAGGTCCAGGTTCAGGCAACCCTCATGCAGATGCACATCCAGGGTCGCCTGGTAGGCAAAGGGCCATTTGCTATCGAGGGTCAGCCGCGCCCGCCGCTCACTGTGATGATCCACCTGCCAGGCCTGTTGCCAGGCGCTGCCGTGGATCGGATAGGGATCATGGTCGGTATTCGGCGCCAGCACCTGCCAGCCATCCGGGCGTTCGAAGCCGCCTTCGGCGATACGGTTGGACCAGGGTAACAGCGGGTAGCAACCCAGTCGGCGCGGCGTGCCAGCGGCTTTCGCCTGGTCATCGGCGTGGCGCAACAGCGCTTCCCCGGTCGCCTTCACTTCCCAGTTGACCAGGCTGCCGCCCAGCCCCGGGGCAATGCTGAGGCGGGTCAGGCGGTCTTGCAGGTACAGCTCGCTCAAGGCCATCGAAGGCTCCTGTGGATAAAGGGCTCAGCCACTCTTGCGCCAGGTCAGCAGGGCGATGCCGCCTACCACCACCGCGCCGCCGAGCAATTGCAGGCCACTCAGTTGTTGGTCGAGCAAGGCCCAGCCCAGCAGCATGGTGGCGATGGGTTCGATATTCATCACCGGCGCGTTCTGCGCCATGTTCAGCCGCGGTACGCAGACGAACAGCAAGGTGAAGGCGATGCCGTAGAGCACCACCAGGCTCGCCAGCGCCAGCCAGCCTCCCGTTGTGCCCGGTGCCGACAAGCCGCTGGGCATCACCCCGCTCACCCCGGCGATCAGCATGCTGGAGAAGACGATGACCAAGGTCAGCAGGCTGCGCACCGGCCCGCGCATGGCGGCCAGCTTGTGATCGGTTATCCACAGCGCGCAGGCAAAGGCACAGGCCGCGCCGAAGGCCAGGCTTACGCCGAGGGTCCAGTGCGGATTGGCCTCACCGCTGTCGAACAGCCGCGCCGGCACATCCAGGGCCAGGACCAGCCCGCAGAGAATCAGGCCCATGAACAGCACGCTACGCCCCGTCGGGCGCGGCCCACCCAGCGCCCAGGTCAACAGCGCGAGCAGCATCGGAAAGGTATTACCCACCAACAGGGCAAGGGCCACGGGGATCCGCGCCACGGCCGAATACAAACAGAGGCTCTGGGTCGCAATCAGCAAGCCCAGCAGCAATTGCCAACGCAACGCTCCGGCCGGCAGCCCCAGTGGCTGACGCTGCCAGGCCAGCAATCCGGCCAGCACCAGCAAGGTAATCCCGGATCGACAAAGAATCGCCAGCAACACCCCGGTGCCGTCATCGAAAGCGAAGCGCGCGGCGATATGGTTGCCGGCGAAGGAACAGGCCAGCAACGCCAAGAGCGCGATCGCCAGCTTGCGCGGAAACAGCCCGGGTGCAGCGGAAGGAACAGCCATGTGCGAAATCCATATGCGAAAAAAAGGCGGGCCAGTACCGGCCCGCCCAAATGACCGCTTACAGCACGACGCTGGGCAGCCAGAGAGAGATTGCAGGGATGTAGGTCACCGCCATCAGCACCATGAACAGCGCCAGGTAGAACGGCAGCAGCGCCTTGACCGTGGACTCGATCGAGACCTTGCCGATGGCCGAGCCGACGAACAGCACCGCGCCTACCGGCGGCGTGATCAGGCCGATGCCGAGGTTGACCAGCATGATCATGCCGAAGTGAACCGGGTCGACACCGATGCCGTTGATCACCGGCAACAGGATCGGCGTCAGGATCAGGATCAGCGGCGCCATGTCCATCACCGTGCCCAGCAGCAGCAACATGAAGTTGATGCACATCAGGATCACGTAGCGGTTATCCGACAGCGTCAGGAACGCCGTGGTGATCTTCGACGGGATCTGCATCAGGGTCATGACATAGCCGAAGCTGGCCGCGAACCCGATCAGGATCATCACGATGGAGATGGTCCGCACCGTGCGGTGCATCAGCTTGGGCAGGTCGCGCCATTTGTAGTCGCGGTAGATGAACATGGTCACGAAGAATGACCAGACCACCGCTACCGCCGCCGACTCGGTCGCGGTGAACACGCCCGAGAGAATCCCGCCGAGGATGATGACCATGGCCATCAGGCCCCAGAGCGCCTCGCCAGCGATCTTCAGTGCCTGGCGCAGCGGGATCACCTCGCCCTTGGGGTAGTTGCGCTTTTTCGCGAAGAGCAGGCACAGGCCCATCATCACCGCGCTGAGCAACAGCCCCGGCATCACACCGGCCATGAACAGCGAGGCGATCGACACCGTGCCGCCCGCCGCCAGCGAGTAGAGCACCGAGTTATGGCTGGGCGGCGTCAGCAATGCCTGCACCGAGCCGCTGACGGTCACCGCGGTGGAGAATTCGCGCGGATAGCCCTTGCGTTCCATTTCGGGAATCAGCACCGAGCCCACCGACGCGGTATCGGCAACCGACGAACCGGAAATCGCCCCGAAGAAGGTCGAGGCCATGATGTTGACCAGCGACAGCCCGCCACGCACGAAGCCCACCAGCACCCCGGCGAAGGCCACCAGGCGCCGGGACATGCCGCCCTCGGCCATGATCGCGCCGGCCAGGACAAAGAACGGAATCGCCAGCAGCGAGAATTTGTTCACCCCGCTGGCCACCTGGATCATCATCGCCTGCAGCGGGATGTCGATCCACCAGGCGCCGATCAGCGCCGCCAGGCCCAGGGCATAGGCCACCGGCATGCCGATGAGGATGAGCAGGATGAAGCTGCCCAAAAGAATGAAGGCATCCATTTATGCAGCTCCTTCGTTTTCTTCCACCAGGTCGAAGCGCACCACCTTGCGATGGCTTTGGTCGCCCAGCATGAGTTTTTCCAGCACGAAGCTCAGGGTCAGCAGGCCACCGACCGGAATCGGCGCGTAGGTCATGCCTACCCGTATGCTCGGCAGCGTCGCCAGGTACTGGTTCCAGGTGGTGACGCACAGCTTGAAGCCGTACCAGGTCATGAACAGGCAGACCAGGACCATCAGCACCTGCACCAGCACACCAACCAGGCGCCGCGGCAATGGGGCGAGGCGATCGGTGATCATGTTCACCGCCATGTGCGCGCCTGCGCGGTAGCTGGCGGCGGCGCCGACGAAGGTGAACAGCACCATCAGCAGGATCGATACCGGCTCTGGCCAGCTGGAGCCGGTACCCAGCACGTAGCGGGCGAAAATGCCCCAGGGGATGATCAACGACATGGCCAGGATCGACAGGCCGGCAACCCAGATGCAGGCGCGGTAGAGCACGTCGTTCAGGCGCAGGAAAAGCAATTTCATAGGCATCACCAAAGCGGCCGCGCGGCACGGGCCGCACGACCAGGGTCGATGTGGGAGGGATTACTCGACAGCGTCGATACGCTTCATCAGGTCGGCGTACTGCGCGCCGTATTTCTCGCGGACCGAAGCGGTGGCGTCATAGAACGGCTTCTTGTCGACGACGATGAACTCGACGCCGGCAGCCTTGAGCTTCTCTTCGCTGGCAGCGGACTTGGCGTCCCAAAGCGCGCGCTCTTCGAACTGCGCCTCGCGTGCGACCTTCTTGACCAGTGCCTGCTGGTCCGCAGTCAGCTTGTTCCAAGTGGTCTTGGACATCACCACCGGCTCCGGCAGGATCAGGTGGGCGGTCTGGGTGAAGTACTTGGCGTTCTGGTAGTGGTTGTGCTCGAGCAAGGTCGGCGGGTTGTTCTCGGCACCGTCGATCACCCCGGTCTGCAGGGCGCTGAAGATTTCCCCGGTGTCCATGGCGATACCGTTGCCGCCCATGGCATTCATCATGTCGAGGAACAGCGGGTTGCCCTGCACGCGGATCTTCATGCCCTTGAGGTCTTCCAGCGAACGCACCGGCTTCTTGGTGTACAGGCTGCGGGTGCCGCCATCCATCCAGGCCAGGGCGACCAGGTTGAATTCGGAGTTGGTGATCTTGTCGAGGATTTCCTGGCCGATCTCGCCATCGATGACCTTGCGCATATGCTCATGGTCACGGAACACGAACGGCATGTTGAACACGTTCACGTCCGGCACCACCGGACCGACGATGCCAAGGCTGACCCGGGCCATCTGCACGGCGCCGATCTGCGCCTGCTCGATCACTTCCTTCTCGGAGCCCAGTACGCCGCCGGCGAACATCTTGAAGGTGATTTCGCCATTGGTGGCCTCTTCGAGTTTCTTGCCCATGTTCTGTTCGGCGACCACGGTCGGGTAACCGGCCGGGTGCACGTCGGCGAACTTGATATCCAGGGCGAAGGCGGACGCGGAGAAGGCGAAGGGAAGCGCGGCAAGAAGCAGCTTGCGTTTGAAAGTCATGGTGAAGCTCCGTGTTTTGTTGTTATCCGGTTTGGCTTGTATGACGGCAGGTCGTGCGGTGTAGCGTTTAATAGCGCGCGGCGGGTTCCTCCAGGCCTTTGCTGCCGGGATCAAGAGCGAACACACCGCCAGCCAGGGGCTGGTCGGCGAGGTCGATGCCCGCCGGGCGGATCGAGGTGACGAACAGGGTGTCGAGGTTGGCGCCACCGAAGGCGCACATCGCCGGTTTTTTCACCGGCACGGGCAACGAACGGTCGAGACGACCGTCAGGGGTGAAGCGGTGGATCAATCCGGCATCGTTGCCGCAGATCCAGTAGCAGCCGTCCTGGTCGATGGCCGCGCCGTCCGGGCGGCCGGGATGTTCGTGCATATCGACGAAAACCCGGCGGTTGTGCGGCGTGGCCGTGTCGATGTCGTAGTCGAAGACCCAGACCGTCTGCACGCTCGGGTGCGAGTCCGACAGGTACATGCGCCGGCCGTCCGGGCTGAAGGCCAGGCCGTTGGGCACCAGCATGCCCTCGAGCTGGCGATGCAGGCGGCCTTCGCCGTCGTGCCGGTACAGCGCGCCGACGGCGGCGCCCTGCTGCATGTCCATGAGCATGGTGCCGGCCCAGAAACGCCCTTGGCGGTCGCAACGCCCATCGTTGAAACGCATGCCGTCGCGGGCATGCTGCACCGGGCTGAGCTGGCGGCTGTCGAGGCGCCCTTCAGCGCTGGTGGTGACCTGGAAGATGCCGCTTTCCATGCCGGCCACCCAACCGTCGCCACTGCGGGCGATGCAGGCGAGCATTTCCTCGCCCTGCCAGACCCGGTGCGTACCATCCGCCGCGCTCCAGCGATGAAGCTGCCGGGCGGGGATGTCGGCCCAATACAGGGCCTGCTCGGCGGCGTGCCACACCGGGCTTTCACCGGTGCCGTTGCGGGCGTCGACGATCAGTTCGCATTTCATGGGCCAAGCCTCCTGGCGCGCGGGATCAGTTGAACGGTCCGGCCGCGACGAAGGCGCCGCCCTGGTAGACCATCGAGGGATCATCGGCAGGCGGCGCCGGCTGGGCCTCCACCTGGGCACGGAAGACTTCGGAGGTGTCCTTGGGCACGTAACCGAGATGCTCGGCGTAGCGGTTGTCCCACCATACGGTGCGGTTGTCGGATGCACCGAAGACGACGGTGTGGCCGACGTCGGGTGTAGTCAGGCCGCGCTGGATCAGTTGGGTCAGGTCGTCGTAGCTCAGCCAGGTGCAGAGCATGCGCGGGTTCTGTGGCTGGTCGAAGGAAGAGCCGATGCGGATGCTGACGGTCTCGATGCCGTAGCGATCGAAGTAGAAGCTGGCGACGTCCTCGCCATAGCACTTGGACAGGCCGTAGTAGCTGTCCGGACGACGCGGGGAACGGGCGTCGATACGCTCGTCCTGGCGATAGAAACCGATGGTGTGGTTGGAGCTGGCGAAGATCACCCGCTTCACCCCGTGCTTGCGGGCCGCCTCGTAGATGTGGAACACACCGCAGATGTTGGGGCCGAGGATCTCTTCGAAGGAGTGCTCGGTGGACACGCCGCCGAAATGGATGATGGCATCGACACCTTCGACCAGCGCATGTACCGCCGCCTTGTCGGCGAGGTCGCAGTTCACTACCTCTTCATGGGGGCCCGCGGCAGGAGTCATGGGGCTGATATCGGAAAGGCGCAGCACCTCGGTAAAGCCTTGCAGGCGCTCACGGAGGATCTTGCCCAGGCCGCCTGCGGCTCCGGTGAGCAGCAGGCGCTTGAAGGGAATGGTGGTCATGGCCGGCCCTTGTTGTCTGATTTGTTGTAGGTTGTCGTATGACTTTGACGATTATCGACAGCGATCCGCCTGCCTGTCAACGCTTGGTTGCGGGGATCGCGGTGCGACCCCCGCTTCGATCACAGCAGCGACAGCGGATAGTTGAAGATCAACCGGTTCTCGTCGAATTCGTTGTTGCTGTAATCGCGACGGATACTGGAGTTGCGCCAGCGGATGCTGAGGTTCTTGAAGGTTCCGCTCTGGATTACGTAGGCCAGTTCCGACTCCCTTACCCATTCCTTGCCATCGGTGATCGCCCCGGTGTGTACGTCCTTGCCGCTGATATAGCGGTTCATCAGGGTCAGGCCCGGAATGCCGACACCGGCGAAGTTGAAGTCATGGCGGACCTGCCAGGAACGTTCTTCCGAATTGTCGAAGCTGGAGTTGTAGCTGTCGTTGGCCAGGGTGCCGCCGCTGGTGCCGTTGACCCGCATCCAGGTATTGCCATCGACCCGCTGCAGGCCAAGCCAGAAGGTGCTGCTGCCATATTTGGCGGAGAACATGCCCGAGTAGGTCTTGTTGTCCAGCTTGCCGGCGCGGGCGGCGCCATCGTCGTCGCCGTGGAAATAGCCGAGGTTGGCACCGAGTGTCCAGTCACCGACAGGCTGCAAGTGGCTCACCTGCAGGTACTGCTGCTCGTAGACATCCTTCAGCACCGCATTCCACAGGCCGAACAGGGTACGGTCCTGATTGAACTTGTACTCGCCACCGACGAAGTTGAAGCGGTCCGACACCCCGCCGCCGTAGCTCATGTCGTCCATGCTCGCGTCGTTGCGCGGGCTGTTGCCGCGGAACTGGCCGCCGTAGAGGGTCAGGCCGGCGATCTCGTTGGAGGTGACCTGGCCACCGCGGAAGGTCTGCGGCAGGGAGCGGCCGTCGTCGGAGCGCAGGATCGGCAATACCGGCATCCACTCGCCGACCTTCAGCTCGGTTTTGGAGATGCGCATCTTCCCGGCCACTGCCAGGCGCCCGTAATCGTCAGCCGGACGTCCGTCGTCATGTCGCGGCAACAGCGCAGTGCCGTAGGTACCGCCACCGCCATCGAGCTTCACCGACCACAGCCCCAGCACATCCGCGCCGAAACCCACGGTGCCCTCGGTAAAGCCCGAGCGGGCGTCGAGGATGAAGCTCTGGGTCCACTCCTCCGCCTTGCTCTGCGGGTTGCTCGGGTTGGTGAAATTACGGTTGATGTAGAAGTTGCGCAGGCCGAGGGTGGCCTTGGAATCATCGATGAAACCGGCGGCGCTGCCGGTCATCGGCAGGCTGGCGAGCAGGCCGGTGCCGAGCAGGGTGAACGGAAGGGTGTGGCGGATTTTCATTATTGTTGTGCTCCCTGAGGGTGTGGCAGTCCGCCCTTCCGGGCGCGCATCGGCGACCTGCGGCATGGGGCGGGTGGCGTGGGGTGGAACCTGGGGTTCGCGCGGGTCAGTTGCCCACGACGAAACGCGGCGAACCGAAAGGGCTGGCCGGGCAAACCGCAAGAGGGGAGGTGCGCTGAGAAGACGAAGGTGATGTCGACATGGGCAGGTTCACTGTTTTTAGTTGTTGTTGTGTGTTGTCGTACAACATGTCGAATTATTAGCAAGGCCGCGATGGGGTGTCAACGCTCAAGCAAGGGCGGACTTGGCGATTGGCTTTGAGTTCATGAGGCAGATCTGGAGACAGGGGCTCTACTGCGCGGGTTGAGCAGCAGGCAAAGACATACGATGACAACCCGCGAATTGACCTCGGTCCTGTGGGAGCGGGTTTACCCGCGATTGCTATGGTGAGCTCACTGATGCAATCGCGGCTGAACCCGCTCCCACAAGGTCCCTGCAAGTCAAAGAGTCATTTTTTCCATGAGCGACAGTAGCGGGCACGATCATCAGGCTGTAACCCCCCTTCCCTATCCTGCTTTTTTCCCCAGAATCCGCCGAAGACCAACAATGCATCCGGACCCAGCCAGCCCTCGCCAGTCCTTCATGATCCGCTCCGACAACATGAGCACCGACGATTTCGGCGCGCTGTTCACGCGCATGTTCGGCGATCTGTACGCCGGCATGCCGCGCCCGGATCGGCAGGTCGCCATTGCCGGGGTCTACGGTCGCTATAACGGTGTGAGCGTGCGCAACCTGAGCTTTCGCGGCGACCTGCGCACCGGCCTGCCCGACGCCGAGGACGAGATCACCTTCGTTTTTCCCACCGCAGGACGCATCGTGTTCAGCCATTCCAGCGAGATCGTCGGCACGCCCCGGATCGGCTTGGCAGTGGAGAAAACCGCGGTCAAGTCGGTTAACTTCATCGACGGCCATTCCCAGTACGGCATGTCCATCCGCCGCTCGATCTTCGCCCGTCGCCTGTCGGTCCTGCTGGGCAAGCCCATTCTCCGGCCCATTCGTTTCCACTCCATGGTGGATCTGGCTGCGGACGCCTTCCAGGGCATCAAGGCCATCGTCGGCATGGCTACCGGCAACGCGTTCGACCAACTGATGACCGCCAGTTCGCTGATGCCCGGCCGCCTGCAGGAAATGCTGGTGGACTCGGTGCTGGAAGCCTGGCCGCACACCTACAGCGACGAACTGAAACGCCCGCAAGCGCTGATCGCCCCGCGCCATGTGAGACAGGCCATGGACTACATCCAGGCCCATCCCGACGCCTTGCCCAGCGGCAGCGAACTGGCCGAACTCAGCAATATCAGCCTGCGTGCGTTGCAGGACGGCTTCCGTCGTTTCGTAGGTACCTCGATAGTGTCCTATCAGCGCCAGGTGCGCCTGCAACGGGCCCATGACGCCTTGACGCAGGATCCCTCCCGCTCGGTAAGCGAAATCTCGCTGGCCTTGGGCTTCAGCAATGTCGGCCGCTTCTGCCAGTACTTCCAGAACGCCTACGGCATCAGTCCAGCCGACCTGCGCGACGGGTCTTGAAGCGGGTCAGAACTGATAGCTGGCCTTCAGATTCCCGCTGACGCCATGACTCTCGCCACCCGCGATGACGCCAAGGTCAGCCCCCACACTGAAGTCCCCCTGGCTAGCCGTCAGGCTGAAACCGCCACTGAACTGGTCACGGCTGTCGAACGCCGCCCGCTGCTCGACATCCAGCCCCAGCAGATGGCCCTGGCTATCGACGTCATGGTTGCCCAGCGCATGCTCGTAACCTACGTCGAGTCCCGGCGTCAGTCGCCAGCCGGCACCCAGCTCATGCGCTGCGAAGGTGGCCTTGACGTTGGCAAAGGCACTGCGCCGGGTTTCCTGCAACCCTTCCACCTGCAAGGCCAGCTCGCTGCCCTTCTCCTGGAAGCCATCGAGATCCACCCGGCTGACCCGCACCCCCAGGCTCGGCTCGACCGTGACACCCGACATCGGCATCCGGTAGCCCAGTGCCAGGCTCGCACCCGCCAGGGTGCCGTCGGTATCGCCCTTGGCCGCGCCGAGACCACCACCCAGTTCCCGCTTGCTGTCGTAGTCCAGCCAGCCGCCACTCAACCCGGCGTCAAGGAAGAGGCCACGGTCCAGCGTGTCGAAGGCGAAACGCGCACCGGCCTTGATGAAGGTCAGGCCGGTATCCACATCACCACCCGCCGCCCCGACGCTGCCATTGCTGTAGCCAAAGCCGGCATGCGCACTGAGCTGCTCGGAGAAACGCTGGGTAATGCCGACCATCATTCCCTGGGTATGCTCGTTGCTGCTCGCTGCCCGCGAGGAGCCATCGGTGCCCTGGTACCCGGCCAGCGCCGTGGTCCACAAGCGATACTGGCCGATCTTCAGGTCGGTGCCGCTGGCATAGGGCGCCGCCGCGTTGTCCAGCAGCGCGCCCTGGCGCAGCAGGTAGCTGACCGCGTCGGCATGCACCTGCCCGCCCACGGTCGCTTCGACACCGCCGAGGGTGCCCGCATCGATCGCCGATTGCAGGTAGTAGTTGTAGGCCGTGTAGTCCCCGGACAGGCTGCTGTTCTGCAATTGCGACAGTAGCCGAGCCCCCGCCGCCGAGTTGCCCAGCAGGTCGGCAGCCCCCGGCAGGCTGTTGTAGAACACCATCTTCCCACGCAGTACGTAGATGGTTTCCTGGGACAGGCCGAGGCCTTCCTTCAGGTAATTGTCCATGCTGCCGTATTTGGCGGTTACCTCGTCGAGGCCGGCTTGCAGGTAGCTGGCCTGCACACCGAGCAACGGCTCGTAGATCGCCGCCATGCTCGCCGGCAGTGCGGCCAGGGTGGCGGCGACACGAGCAGCGGTGTAGTCGTTGGTGGCCAGGTAGTTTTCCATGATGGTCGCGCTGTCCACCCCGGCGATGCTCAGCAATACGGCGGCGGTCCAGCCGGTGCGGTCCTTGCCCGCGGTGCAATGGAACAACGCGGCACCGTCGGCCGCAGCCAGTTCGTTGAACAGTGCGCTGAATTGACTGCGCATACCGCTATCGCTGACGAAGGCGCGGTTGGTTTCCTCCATCATCGCCACGGCCTGGGCGGCGCTGGTGAAGGAAATGTTGGTCACGTTCGCGCCGGACGCGGTGCCGCCGATGATGTCGATGTTCTGGTACACCGCGCCGCTCGGCAGGGTGTCCGGGGTCGCGGCGATCTCGCTCGGGGTGCGCAGGTCGTAGACATTGGAAATGCCGAGGGTATTCAACGTAGCCAGGTCCGACGCCGTCGGGGTCAGGGCATTGGAGCGATAGAACACGCCCGAACGCATCGTGCCGTCATTGACCGTGGTGTAGGCCGTCGTGGTACCGGCGATATCGCGGAAGTTGTCGATACCGGTCAGGCGCGGGGTGTCGAGGTCGTAGGTCCCGGCGGCCTGGGCGGCGATGGACAGGCTGAGGGCGGACAGGGAAAACAGGACACGGAGCAACACGGCGTAGCCTCTTTCAGGGAAGTGAGGCGGCTACTATCTTCAGGGCGTTGTGACTGGATATTACAAACCCCCAGCACAGGAAAATGCCGGCGCGATCTGTCCGCATGCTGCGTTTTTCGTCCGTGATGGCTGCCCCGGGCAATCAGCCAATCCTGCATAGGCAGGACGTCCGGCTCGTCGGCGACAACCGAGAAGCCCTACACTCTATCCCGCGATGCAGACGGATGCGTCTGTCATACAAAACCTATAACAAGGAGGCGAAATGCCTTACCCCTCCGGCCGTGCAGCCTTTGGCGCGGGCGTCCGTGCCTTGCTGCCCCTCACGCCCGGCGTCATCCCCTTCGGCCTGGTCACCGGTGTCATGGCGGTCAAGATGGGCATGAGCCCGACCATGGCCATCGGCATGACCCTGCTGTTCTATTCCGGCTCGGCCCAGATGGTTGCCCTGCAACTGATCCAGGGCGGCGTGCTGCCGGTGGCGATCGGCGCCACGGCGCTGATCATCAACCTGCGCTTCATCATGTACAGCGCCTCGCTGGCGCCCTATCTGCACGCGTTGCCACGGCGCTGGACCTGGCCGCTGTCGTACATGCTTTCCGACCAGGCCTACGCGCTGTGCGTCTTGAGACTGTCGTCCGGCGAGCTGGGGCGCTATGGCTATCACTACTACGCGGGCACGGCAGCGGCCATGTGGCTGGCGTGGAACCTGTCGGTAGTGGCAGGCGTATTCGTCGGTGGGAGCATTCCGGAAAGCTGGTCGCTGGGTTTCACCATTCCCCTGTCGTTCCTCGCCTTGCTGGTGCCGGGGATCCGCAATATCCCGGCGCTGGTGGCGGCCATCGTCGGCGGCGGGATTGCCGTGGCGGCGGTGGATCTGCCGTACAACCTCGGGCTGGTGACGGCGTCGATCGGCGGAGTGGTTGCTGGGGTGGTCACGGAAAGCCTGCGCAGGAAAGCGTCGGAAACGGACTATCGAGCAGAAGGAGAAAGCCAATGAGCGACCTGGCCTTGTGGGGACTTTTCCTGGCCGTCGGGGTGGGGACCTTTGCCTTGCGCCTGTCCTTCGTCGAACTGTACGGCAACCTGCGTGTGCCGCCGCTGGTGAGCCGGGCCCTGGCCTATGTGCCGGCCAGCGTACTGGCGGCGCTGGTGCTGCCGGCGGTGGTGTATCCGGAAGGGCACGGGGATTTCGTGCTGGGCAATCCGCAGATTCCGGCGGCGGTGCTGGCGGCGCTGGTGGCGTGGAAAACCCGCAATACCGTGCTGACCCTGGCGGTGGGGATGGGGGCTTTGTGGGGGCTGAAGATGCTCATGCACTGAAGGCCTCATCGCCGGCAACGCCGGCTCCCACAAGGTCCGGCGGTGTTCGCGCACCCTGTGGGAGCCGGCGTTGCCGGCGATGAGGCCCTCAGAAGCACCGCACCAGTTTGATGCCCCCACCCGCCCCAAAACCAATCACTCTCCCCTTCCTGCCCCCTTCCAAACCACCTTCCTACAAACCCACAACCCCTTTACCCCGGCCCCTCCAGTAATAATCTGACCACTTGGCCATGTTTTTGCTTTGCAAGCTGCTCAACACACTGATCCCCGAGCAGTCCCATGTCCGAATCCCCCCTGCGCCTGGAGCTACGCGCCATTACCAAGCGCTACCCCGGCACCCTGGCCAACGACCGCATCGACCTGCGTATCGGCGCCGGTGAAATCCATGCCCTGCTCGGCGAGAACGGCGCGGGCAAGAGCACCCTGATGAAGATCATCTATGGCGTCACCGCCCCCGACTCCGGCCAGGTGCTGTGGGAGGGCCAGCCCGTGCAGGTGCGCGATCCGGCCCAGGCCCGCCGGCTGGGGATCGGCATGGTGTTCCAGCATTTCTCCCTGTTCGAGACCCTGACCGTCGCACAGAACATTGCCCTGGCCCTGGGCCGCGAAGCGGGTACGCCAGGGCAACTGGCACCGCGCATCCGCGAGGTCTCCCGGCGCTACGGCATGGGCCTGGAGCCGGAGCGCCTGGTGCACAGCCTGTCCATCGGCGAGCGTCAGCGGGTCGAGATCGTTCGTTGCCTGATGCAGGACATCAAGCTGCTGATCCTCGACGAGCCGACCTCGGTGCTGACGCCCCAGGAAGTCGACGAGCTGTTCATCACCCTGCGCGCCCTGGCCGCAGAGGGCTGTTCGATCCTGTTCATCAGCCACAAGCTCAACGAGGTCCGCGCCCTTTGCCACAGCGCCACGGTGTTGCGCGGCGGCCGGGTCTCGGGGGATTGCGTACCGGCCGAATGCAGCGACCTGCAACTGGCGCGGCTGATGGTCGGCGATGCCGAGGGCCTGGAGGCCAGTTACCCGAAAAGCGCAGGCCAGCTGCCGCGCCTGCGGGTAGACGACCTGACCTGGCGCAACAAGGACCCCTTCGGCACCTCCTTCGAACACCTGCGCCTTGAAGTGCGCAGCGGCGAGATCGTCGGTATCGCCGGGGTCGCCGGCAATGGCCAGGACGAGTTGCTGGCGCTGCTCAGCGGCGAAACCCGCCTGCCGGCCGGCGAGCGCGAACGCATCACCCTCGATAACCAGCCCATGGCCAACCTCTATCCCGACGCCCGTCGCGCCCTTGGCCTGGCCTTCGTTCCCGCCGAACGCCTCGGCCACGGCGCCGTGCCGGATATGAGCCTGGCCGACAACGCCCTGCTCACCGCCTTCCAGCAAGGCCTGGTCAGCCGCGGCTTGATCCGCTCGGGCAAGGTGCTGGAGCTGGCCGAGCGGATCATCGAGCGCTTCGCAGTGAAGACGCCGGATGCCCAGACCACGGCGCGCAGCCTTTCCGGCGGCAACCTGCAGAAATTCATCCTCGGCCGCGAGATCCTGCAGAACCCGAAACTGCTGGTCGCCGCGCACCCGACCTGGGGCGTCGATGTAGGTGCCGCCGCGGCGATCCACCGTGCGCTGATCGCCCTGCGCGATGCCGGCGCGGCAATCCTGGTGATCTCCGAAGACCTCGACGAACTGTTCCAGATCAGCGACCGCATCGGCGCCCTGTGCAGCGGTCGCCTGTCGCCGCTCAAGGCCACCGCCGAAACCCATACCGTGGAGGTCGGCGGCTGGATGGCCGGCCAGTTCGACACCACGCAAGACGCTGCCTGACGAGAAGCCTGCCATGTTGCTATCCCTTGAACCCCGTACCCGGCAGTCCCGCGCCATGCTCCTGCTGTCGCCCCTGCTCGCCGGGCTGCTGACCCTGCTCAGCGGAGCGCTGCTGTTCAGCGCGCTCGGGCATGACCCGCTGCCAACCTTCCACACCCTGCTGATCGAGCCGGTCAGCGATCTCTATGGCCTCTCCGAACTGCTGCTCAAGGCCCTGCCGATCCTGTTGTGCGCCCTGGGCCTGGCGGTGGCCTACCAGGCACGGATCTGGAACATCGGCGCCGAAGGCCAGTTGCTGATGGGCGCCCTGGCCGGCAGTGCCCTGGCCATCCAGATCATCGACTGGGACAGCCGCTGGGCGCTGCTCTGGGTCCTGCTCGCCGGGACGCTCGCCGGGGCCTTGTGGGGAGCGCTCGCGGCGTGGCTGCGCACGCACTTCAACGCCAACGAGATCCTCACCACCATCATGCTCAACTACATCGCCCTGAACCTGCTGCTGTTCTTCGTCCACGGTCCGCTCAAGGATCCGGACGGCTTCAGCTTCCCGCAGTCGGCGATGTTCGGCGATGCCAGCCGCCTGCCGGCGCTGTTCGAGGATGGCCGGGTGCATATCGGCCTGTACTTCGTCCTGCTCGCCCTGGTGGCGGTGTGGGTGCTGCTGCACAAGAGCTTCCTGGGCTTCCAGATCAAGGTGCTCGGCCTCGACCAGCGCGCCGCCGGATTCGTCGGTTTCCGCGAGAAGCGCCTGGTCTGGCTGGCGTTGCTGATCAGTGGCGGCCTGGCTGGGCTGGCCGGGGTCAGCGAAGTCAGCGGACCGATCGGCCAACTGGTGCCGCAGGTGTCGCCGGGCTACGGCTATGCCGCCATTACCGTGGCCTTTCTCGGCCGCCTCAATCCCCTCGGCATCCTCGTCGCCGGGCTGCTGATGGCGCTGCTCTACCTGGGCGGTGAAAACGCGCAGATGAGCCTCAACCTGCCGCAGTCCCTGACCGGGCTGTTCCAGGGAATGATGCTGTTCTACCTGCTCGCCTGCGACGTGCTGATCCTTTACCGGCCGCGCCTCAAGCTGGGCAGGCGCCAGCCCGTGCGCCTGCCCGAACCGGCGAATGCCTGACTCCGACTGACTTTTCGTTTACCCGCGCCAATGGCGCGCGGGCTGAGGTTTCGATTATGGATCCCGATCTGCTTGGCAACATTCTCTACGCCATGGTGCGCTGCGGCACACCGCTGCTGCTGGTCGCCCTGGGCGAGCTGGTCTGCGAAAAGAGCGGCGTACTCAACCTGGGCCAGGAAGGCATGATGCTGTTCGGCGCGGTGGCGGGCTTTATCGCCGCCTTCGCCACCGGCAACCTGTGGCTCGGCGTGCTGATGGCCTGCCTGGCCGGCATGCTGCTGTCGGCGCTGTTCGCCCTGGTAGCGCTGGGCTGCCAGGCCAACCAGGTGGCGACCGGGCTGGCCCTGACCATCTTCGGCGTGGGCCTGTCGTCCTTCATCGGCTCCGCCTGGGTCGGCAAGCCGCTGACCGGCTTCGAACCGGTGGCGATCCCGCTGCTGTCGGAGTTGCCGATCGTGGGCCACATGTTGTTCAACCAGGATGTGCTGGTCTACCTATCCTTCCTGCTCTTCATCCTGATCGCCTGGGTGCTGCTGAAAAGTCGTACCGGGCTGGTGCTGCAGGCTGTGGGTGAAAACCCGGATGCCGCCAGTGCCATGGGCCTGCCCGTGCTGCGTGTGAGAACCCTGGCGGTGCTGTTCGGCGGCGCCATGGCCGGCCTGGCCGGTGGCTATCTGTCGCTCGCCTACACCCCGATGTGGGCCGAGAACATGACCGCCGGGCGTGGCTGGATTGCGCTTGCCCTGGTGGTGTTCGCCAGCTGGCGGGTGTTCCGCGTGCTGCTGGGGGCGTACCTGTTCGGCCTCGCCAGCATCCTGCACCTGGTGGCCCAGGGCATCGGCGTGAGCTTCCCGGCCAACCTGCTGGCGATGCTGCCCTATGTCGCGACCATCCTGGTGCTGGTGGTGCTGTCGCGGGATGCGATCAAGACCCGCTTGTATGCACCGGTGTCGCTGGGGCAACCCTGGAAGGGTGGGCGGTGAAGCAGCAGCCGTGACACGGCCCCTGTGGGAGCGGGTTCACCCGCGATTACGGTGGTGAATTCACCGACGCCATCGCGGGTGAACCCGCTCCCACAGGGTGCAGCGGCGCACCAGCGATGGGCGACCCGGACTCACTGACGCACCACTCCAGTTCCCTGAAATCACCACCCAGCCAGCCAGCCCCGCAAAACACCATTTTTTGCCCACATGGTCAGCTTTTTGCACTGACGTTTTGCACTGACTTTTTGCACTACCCAGAAAAGCCCGACACGGCCATTAGAAAAGACCCACAGGAGCCCACCCCCGATGCAACAGAAGAAAAGCAAGAACCTGCTGCGCACCCTGGCCGCCGCCATCGGCCTGAGCACCGCACTGTCCGCCTCCGCCGCCGATCCGTTGAAGGTCGGTTTCGTCTACATCGGCCCGATCGGCGACCACGGCTGGACCTACCAGCATGAACAGGGCCGCCAGGCGCTGATCAAGCAGTTCGGTGACAAGATCGACACCAGCTTCGTCGAGAACGTACCGGAAGGCGCCGACGCCGAGCGGGTCATCCGCAACATGGCCAAGGGCGGCTATGACCTGGTCTTCGCCACCTCCTTCGGCTACATGAACCCCACCGCCAAGGTCGCCAAGCAATTCCCGAAAGTCACCTTCGAGCACGCCACCGGCTACAAGCAGGACAAGAACCTTGGCACCTACCTGGCCACGTCCTATGAAGGTCGCTATGTCGGTGGTTACCTCGCGGCGAAGATGACCAAGACGAAAAAGATCGGCTACGTCGCCTCCTTCCCGATCCCGGAAGTGCTGCGCGACATCAACGCCATCCAGCTGGCCCTGGACAAATACAACCCGGGCACCGAGATCAAGGTGGTGTGGGTCAACTCCTGGTTCGATCCAGGCAAGGAGGCGGACGCCGCCAACGCCCTGATCGACCAGGGCGTCGACGTGCTGTTCCAGCACACCGACAGCCCGGCACCGATCCAGACCGCCGAACGCCGTGGCGTCTATGCCGTGGGCTACGCGTCGGACATGGCCCACTTCGGGCCGAAAGCGGTGCTGACCTCCATCGTCAACAACTGGGGCCCGCATTACATCAAGAGCACCCAGGCGGTCATGGACGGTACCTGGAAGTCGCAGGACTACTGGGGTGGCCTGGCCGACGGCACCGTCGAACTGCCGATCAGCGACCTGGTCCCGGCCGACGTGAAAAGCGGCGCCGAGCAGATCATCGCCAGCATCAAGGACGGCTCGTTCCACCCCTTCACCGGCCCGATCCTCGACCAGGCCGGCGCCGTCAAGATCCCTGAAGGCAAGGTGGCCACCAATGCGGAACTGGCCGGCATGAACTACTACGTCAAAGGCATCACCGCGCAACTGCCGAAGTGATCGCCAGGCGGGAGCGCCGCTCCCGCCCGCCCATGTGCCGCCGTCCCTCCCATGAGAACCGCGCACAAGGCCGGCCCCGCCGGCCTCTTCGCTGCCTGGGTACGAGAAGACTCGCAGCACTGCGGACCACACCCTGGTACGGTCCGTCCTTCCCGGAGCCATTCATGAACACCCTGCCGATCATCGACATCACCCCGCTGTACCAGGACGATCCCGCCGCCCGCCAGACCGTGGCCAGGCAGATCGACGCCGCCTGCCGGCAATGGGGTTTCTACTACATCAAGGGACACCCGATCGCAGCGTCACGCATCGCCGAACTCAAGGCCATCGCCGAGGACTTCTTCGCCCGCCCGGTCGAAGAGAAACTGCGAATCGACATCACCCAAAGCGCCCATCACCGCGGCTACGGCGCCATCGCCACCGAGCAGTTGGACCCGAGCCGCCCGAGCGACCTGAAGGAAACCTTCGACATGGGCTTCCACATGGACGCGCAGCACCCCGACGTGCTGGCGAAAAAACCGCTGCGCGGCCCCAACCGCCACCCGGATATCCCCGGCTGGGAAACACTGCTGCAACAGCATTACCAGGACATGCACCAGTTGTCCCTGACCCTGCTGCGAGCGATGGCCGAAGCGCTGGGCATCGAGGCGGATTTCTTCGACCGGCGTTTCGCCGAGCCGATCAGCGTGTTCCGCATGATCCACTACCCGCCGCGCCAGAGCGCCAGCAGCGCCGACCAGCAGGGCGCCGGGGCGCATACCGACTACGGCTGCGTGACCTTGCTGTACCAGGACAACGCGGGCGGCTTGCAGGTGCAGAGCCTGGACGGCGAATGGATCGACGCGCCGCCCATCGAGGGCACCTACGTGGTCAATATTGGCGACATGATGGCGCGCTGGAGCAATGACCGTTACAAGTCCACGCCGCATCGGGTGATCAGCCCGCTAGGGGTAGACCGCTACTCCATGCCGTTCTTCGCCGAGCCCCATCCGGATACGGAAATCAGCTGCCTGCCGAACTGTTCCGGCCAGGACAACCCGGCCCGCTACCCGGCCGTTTCGTGCAGCGCCTACATGCTCTCGCGCTTCGCCGATACCTACGCCTACCGCCGCGAGGAAGCCCAGGCCTGATCCGCAACCAGGCCCCGTGATGGCGCGACGACGCGCCATCCTGAAGCACCTTCGCCAGGCACGACGCCGCGCAACCCCTTGGTTGCGCGGCGTCGTGCGTTTACAGGCCGCGAAAAAAGCCGGGGCGACGAAATTATTACGATTTCTGTCCATCTGGACAGGAATTGGCACCCTTCCTGCTCTATCGAGAAAGCCTGACCAACACGACAGGTTCACCCCTTGAAAAACACAAGAAATCAGGAGCTTTCGATGATCCGCACCACTACTTCCATGCTGCTGGCGGGCAGCGTGCTGGCAACCGGTCAGGCCCTGGCCGGCGACCTTCTGCTGTGGCAGGACAACAGCCTCACCTACCTCAACGGCATCGACTTCAAGGTCGATCCGCCGAAGCAGCAGACCGTCACCTTCGAGCACGCCAGCGGCTGGAGTTTCGGCGACCTGTTCTTCTTCGTCGACGGCATCAAGTACAACACCGAGGCCACCAACGGCGCGGGCGACGGCCACAGCTTCTACGGCGAGTTCAGCCCGCGCCTGTCGTTCGGCAAGATCACCGGCACCGACCTGTCGTTCGGCCCGATCAAGGACGTGCTGCTCTCGGCCACCTATGAATTCGGCGAGGACGATGTCGATACCTATCTGATCGGCCCCGCAGTGGACCTGAACATCCCCGGCTTCGACTACTTCCAGCTCAACACCTACCTGCGCACACCGGATGGCAAGCGTGACGGCAAGGGTGTCTGGCAGATCACCCCGGTGTGGAGCTACACCGTGCCGGTGGGCAATTCCAACGTAGTCGTCGACGGCTTCATCGACTGGGTGGTGGACAATGACAAGAGCTACCACGCCAACTTCCACTTCAACCCGCAGATCAAGTACGACCTGGCCAAGGCCATGGGCTGGGGCGAGAAGTTCTATGTCGGGGTGGAGTATGACTACTGGAGCGACAAATACGGGATCAGCCACGACAGCTACCTGGGCCAGGAAGTGCTGGGCGGAACGAACCAGAGCGCGATCAGCCTGCTGGTGAAAGCGCACTTCTGAGGCCAGTCCGAAGAACAAAACATAACTCTTTGATTTGCACGGGCCCTGTGGGAGCGGGTTCATCGGACCGCCGAACCGCCGCGATTGCTATGGTGAATCCACTACCGTAATGGCGGCGGTTCGGCGGTCCGATGAACCCGCTCCCACAGGGCCGCGGTCAGCCTCGAAACGGTACCGGCTCATAACGGCAATGCCCGCCCCTGGATCACCTGCTTCATCACCAGCGTCGAACTCAAGCGCTGCACGTTCGGCAAGCGTGCCAGATGCTCGTCGTAGAGCTGCTGGAATGCCGGCAGATCGCGGGTGACGATGCGCAGCATGTAGTCCGGGTCGCCGAACAGACGCTGGGCTTCGAGGATCTGTGGAATCTCCGGCAGCGCCGCCTCGAAGGCATGCACCGCCTGCTGGTGCCCTTCACGCAAGGTCACGAAAACGATCGCGGCGAAATTGAGCCCCAGCTCGGTCGGCGACAGGTACGCGCGATACCCCTGGATCACCCCCGACTCCTCCATCGCCCGCACCCGTCGATGACAGGGTGAAAGGCTGAGGCCGACCCGCTCGGCCAGTTCGGTCAGGGATTGCCGGCCATCCCGTTGCAGCTCGGCAAGAATCTTTCGATCAATACGGTCCATCAGGAAGGATCTTCCACATTCAGGGCGAACCCGGAGGATATACGAAAGATAATTCCCGCAGCGCTTGCGTAGTCTTCTGAAGACATCTTCAGCGCAAATCCCGGGGAGTTTCCGATGACTGTCAGTGTCCTGGCCGCCTTTTGGGCGGTGTCGTTTCTGTTCGTGATTACCCCGGGCGTGGACTGGGCCTACGTCATCTCCGCCGGAATCCGCGGACGCTGGGTGGTACCGGCGGTGGCCGGATTACTGGCAGGGCATCTGCTGGCGACGCTGATCGTCGCGGCGGGCGCCGGAGCGCTATTGGCCAGCAACCCGGCGGCACTGTCGGTGATGACCCTGGTCGGCGCCGCGTACTTGCTGTGGATGGGCGTGAACATGCTATGGAAGCCTTCGACGCCCTCGGCCGGCGAGGACAAGGCGGAGTCATGGTCGCGCTGGGTGTTGCGCGGGTTCTGCGTCAGCGGGCTGAACCCCAAGGTGTTCCTGCTGTTCCTGGCGCTGCTGCCGCAGTTCACCGATCCGCTGTCCAGTTGGCCGGTGCCGGGCCAGATCCTTGCCCTTGGCCTGCTGCATCTGCTGAGCTGCGGGATCATCTACCTGCTGGTCGGCTATAGCGCTCGCAGCGTGTTGCAGGCCCGGCCGGCGGCGGCACGCAATGTCAGCCGCCTGTCCGGGCTGGCGATGATTGCCATCGCCGCCGTGCTGTTCGGCGAGCGGCTGCTCGCCTGACCTGGTCAGCCTTCCTTGGACAGGGGTACGCCGGGTCGCGACTTGGGCCCGCTCAGTCCCCAGGTGATCAGGCCGATCACCGGCACAAAGACCACGAAGACGATCCACATCATCTTGTTCTCGGCCCGCGCCGGGCTGCCGATGATGCGTTTGATGGCCCAGACCTCGAGCACCGCCAGCAACACCGCGAGGGTGATCCACAAATGTCCGTGTTCCATAGGCTGTCTCCCGTTTGGCTGTTTGCATTGGGCACGGCAGACGCCTCGGGGTTCATTCGGATTGCGGATCAGAAGCTCAGGCAGATCTTGCCGAAGTGCCGGTTGCTTTCCTGGTAACGGAACGCCTCGACGATCTGCTCCAGCTCGAACGCCTTGTCGATCACCGGGCGCAGGCCATTGGCATCGATCGCCCGGATCATCGCCTGCTGCTGCGCACGGCTGCCCACCAGCACGCCCTGCAAGCGGATCTGCCGGACCAGCGCCTGAACCAGCGGCAACTGCCCGGCGACTCCGGTCAGGATGCCGATCAGCGAAACATGCCCGCCAATCCGCGCGGCGATCATGGATTGTTCGAGGGTCGCCGGGCCGCCCACTTCGATCACATGGTCCACGCCACGGTTATCGGTCAGGGCGCGCACCTTCTCGCCCCAGTTCGGCGTGCTGCGGTAGTTGATCACTTCATCAGCGCCGAGGGTCTTCAGGCGCTCCAGCTTCTCGTCGCTGGACGACGTGGCGATCACCGTAGCGCCCGCCGCCTTGGCGAACTGCAGGGCGAAGATCGAGACGCCGCCGGTACCTTGCACCAGCACGGTATCGCCCGGCTTGAGCGAGTCATCGGCCATCAGCGCACGCCAGGCGGTAAGGCCGGCGGTGGTCAGCGTCGAAGCCTCGGCATGGCTGTAGCCCTTGGGTGCGCGGGTGAAGGAGGTGGCACGGGCGGTCACAAGCTCACGCGCATAGCCATCGATACCGTCGCCCGGCACCGTGGCGAAGCCTTCCACCAGCGGCTCGCCATCGAGCCAGTCAGGGAAGAAGGTGCTGACCACCGAATCGCCCACGGCGAACTCGCTGCCCCCCTCGCCCACCGCGATCACCTCGCCGGCGCCGTCGGCCATGGGGATACGCGGTGCGCTCGGGCCCCACATACCGCTGACCACGGCGAAATCGTGATAGTTGAGGGAGTTGGCGTGCAGGCGCACGGTGATCTCGCCGGCGGCCGGAGCTGCGGCTTCCGCGCTGCCCAGGCCGACCTTGTCGTAGCCGCCGCCGGGTTGAACGTAAATGGCTTTGCTCATGGGGTTCTCCTGGGAGTAGGTGATAGTTCGGCTTGTGAGAGAAACCTGTGGGAGCCGGCGTTGCCGGCGATGAGGCCAGTCTGGACACAGCCGGTGCCCGATCGGGCCTCATCGCCGGCAACGCCGGCTCCCACAAGAGTCTTCAGGATCAATATCCGAGCAGGACCCGCAACGCCCGGCAATCCGCCGCATGCCAGTCCGCCAGTTCCGGCCAGGGATTGTCCGGCAGGTTCACCAGCACCGTGCGCGTACCCGCCGCGCGGCCACAGTCCAGATCGAAACGATAGTCGCCGACCATCACCATGTCAGCCGGCTGCACCGCCCAGGCCTCGGCCAGTTTCAGCAGGCCGCCCGGATGCGGCTTGGGCGGGGCCTCGTCTCGCCCGAGGATGCTGTCCACCGGGAAGCAGTCCGCCACGCCGATGGCGTCCAGCGTCACATGGGCCAGTTCCCGCGCATTGCGGGTCAGGATACCCAGTTGATAGCCAAGCCCGGCCAGTTCCCGCACCAGTTCCACCGCACCTTCCGCAGGTTTCGAGGCAATCGCCAGGTCGCGCTCGTGCTCCAGCAGCCAGGCGTGCTTGGCTTGCGCTTCTTCGGCAGGCAAGGCGGCAAGGTGGGTGAGGATGTCGTCCTCCGGCGGAATGCCCAGCGCTTGGCGAATCGCGGCGAAGTCATGCACGGCCACGGTCAGGGTGCCGTCCATGTCGAACACCCAGTGGCGAATGTCCTTGAGGCTCATGCCCAGTCCTTGCGGTGACGGATCAGCCCTTCCTGGCAGGACGAGGCCACCAGTTGCCCGGCGCGGTTGAAGATGCTGCCCCGGGAGAAACCGCGGCCATTGCCGGCCCAGGGGCTGTCCATCGCATACAGCAGCCACTCGTCCGCGCGCAGGTTGCCGTGGAACCACAGGGCGTGGTCGAGGCTGGCGATCTGCATGTCCTTGTGCCACACCGACTTGCCATGGGGCATCAGCGAAGTGGTCAGCAGGCCGAAATCGGAGGCGTAGGCCAGCATGTACTTATGCAACGCCTGGGAGTCCGGCAGGGTGCCGTCGGCGCGGAACCAGGCGTACTTCACCGGGTCGCCGGGCTTGGGATTGAACGGGTCCTTCTCGGTGACCGGACGCACCTCGATGGGCTTGGCGCACAGCAACTTGTCGCGGATGTGTTCCGGCAGCCGGTCGGCCACGGAACGCGCCAGCTCGACTTCCGACGGCAGGTTTTCCGGGCCCACCACCTCGGGCATCTGGCCCTGGTGCGCGAAGCCTTCCTCGTCGTACTGGAACGAGGCGCTGCAGGTGAAGATTGGGTGGCCCTTCTGGATCGCGGTGACGCGCCGGGTGCTGAAGCTGCCGCCGTCACGCACGCGGTCTACCGAGTAGACCACCGGCATGCTGGCATCGCCCGGACGCAGGAAGTAGCCATGCAGGGAATGCACGTGGCGCGCCTCCTCGACCGTCTGGCTCGCCGCCGAAAGCGACTGGCCGAGTACCTGGCCGCCATAGAGCTGGCGGAAGCCCAGGTCCTGGCTACGACCGCGGAAGAGGTTTTCCTCGATCGCTTCCAGACTCAACAGATCGACCAGATCGTCCAACACATGGCTCATTCGAGATTCTCCAAAGCAAGGCCCAGGCGGCAAATGATACAGGGTTTGTCCGAATATTCGCGGGTTCAGCCGCGCAAGGTGGCCTGCCATTGGGCCCGGTCAATGCGATACAGCACATGGGGACGCAGCGGGTGGCCGGGTTCGAGTTTAGGGTGCTCAAAGTCGCCGGCGGGGTCTGCCTGCATGCCGATGGCCTGCATGACCTTCTGCGAAGCGAGGTTCTCGCGGGTGGTGAACGACACCACTTCCTCCAGGCCGAGCTGGGCGAAGGCACAGCGCAGGCAGGTCCAGGCCGCCTCGCTGGCGAAGCCCAGGCCCCAATGGCGACGGGCCAGGCGCCAGCCGATCTCCACCGCCGGGGTGAAAGCGGCGTCGAAGCCAACGTTGAGCAGGCCGGTCATGCCGATGAAGGCCCCGGTGTCCTTGCGCTCCAGCGCCCACAAGCCATAGCCGTATTCGGCGAAATGCCCGCGGATCTTGCCGATCAGCGCGGCGCTTTCCAGCCGGCTCAGGGGTGCGGGGAAATAGCGCATCACCTGCGGGTCGGCGCACAGCGCAGCGAATTCCTTAAGGTCGTCGTCCTGCCATTGGCGCAGCACCAGGCGCGCGCTTTCCAGCTCGAGAATCTGCGTCATCGATGGCTCCAGGGTCCATGGCCTCGCAGTCTACAGCGTAGGCAGGCAATGCTGGCTACGCCCGGCCCTCATCGGGCAAGATCACCCGGTACCCATCGCCGGACCCGCCATGCGCCTGCCTCTTGTTTACCACGATGACTACAGTCCGGAATTCCCCGCCGGGCACCGCTTCCCGATGGACAAGTTCCGCCTGCTGCACGACCACCTGATCGCCAGCGGCCTGACGACCGATGCCGAGCTGCATCGCCCGGACATCTGTCCCAACGACATCCTCGCCCTGGCCCATGATCGCGCCTATATCGAGCGCTACATGAACGGCGAACTGTCCCGCGAGGACCAGCGCCGCCTTGGCCTGCCCTGGAGCGAGGCGCTGGCCCGGCGCACCGTGCGCGCGGTGGGCGGCTCGCTGCTGGCCGCCGAACTGGCGCTGCAGCACGGCATCGCCTGCCACCTGGCCGGCGGCACCCACCATGCCCATTACGATCATCCGGCAGGCTTCTGCATCTTCAACGACCTGGCGGTGATCAGCCATTACCTGCTGGAAGCCGGACGGGTGCACCGCGTGCTGATCTTCGATTGCGACGTGCACCAGGGCGACGGCACGGCGCGGATCCTCGAACACACCGCGGACGCGATCACCGTATCCCTGCACTGCGAGCAGAATTTCCCGGTCCGCAAGGCCCGCAGCGACTGGGATATCCCGCTGCACCGGGGCATGGGCGATAGCGAATACCTGAAGATCGTCGATGACGCCCTGAACTACCTGCTGCCGCTGTACCAGCCAGACCTGGTGCTGTACGACGCCGGGGTCGATGTGCACAAGGACGACGCCCTCGGCTATTTGCAACTGACCGATGCCGGCGTCGCTGCCCGTGATACCTGCGTACTGCGTCACTGCCTGGGCCGGGATATCCCGGTGGTCGGGGTGATCGGCGGCGGCTACAGCAAGGACCGCGAGGCCCTGGCCCGACGCCACGGCATCCTCCATCACAGCGCGCAACGGGTGCTGGATTACCCACAATGACTGTGGAACCGCTTGTGGATAACCTGCGGGAAAGCCCTTCCGCCCCCGTGAAACCGGGGCTGCGCGGCGCTTGATCGTTTTTTGTACAGTGCCCTGCCCGCCTCGCCTCGGGTAGAATGCGCGGCCTACTTATCCCCAGCCTGCCGCCACCATGACCGATTCCCGCACCACCGTCCCTGCCCACGTCGCCATTATCGGCGGCGGCCCCGCCGGCCTGATGGCGGCCGAAGTCCTGGCCCTGGCCGGGGTCCGGGTCGATCTGTACGACGCCATGCCTTCGGTGGGGCGCAAGTTCCTTCTGGCCGGGGTGGGCGGGATGAATATCACCCACTCCGAAGCCTACGCGGATTTCGTCTCCCGTTACGCCGAGCGCAGCGGCGAGATCGGCGCGTTGCTGCAGGGCTTCGATGCCGATGCCTTGCGGAAGTGGATTCATGGGTTGGGGATAACGACCTTCGTCGGTACGTCGGGTCGGGTTTTTCCCACCGACATGAAGGCCGCACCGCTATTGCGTGCCTGGCTCAAGCGCCTGCGCGACGCCGGAGTAGTTATCCACACCCGGCACCGCTGGCTCGGATGGAACGACGAAGGCGCGCTGCGGATTGGTTATCCACAGGGTGAGCTGGCGATCCGGCCCGACGCCACGATCCTCGCCCTCGGCGGTGGCAGTTGGGCACGCCTGGGCTCGGACGGCGCCTGGCTACCCTGGCTGACCGAACGGGGCGTGGACATCGCCCCATTGCAGGCGGCCAACAGCGGCTTCGAAGTCGCGGCCTGGAGCGAGCTGCTCAAGCAGAAATTCGCCGGGGCACCGTTGAAGAACATCGCCTTGAGCCTGCCGGGGCAGGCACCGCGACTGGGCGAGTTCGTCCTGACCGAAGGCGGGGTGGAAGGCAGCCTGGTCTATGCCTGGTCGTCGCAGATTCGCGAAACCATCAACCGTGACGGCCAGGCCACGCTATTGCTGGACCTGCTGCCGAACAAGGCTGTGGACAAGATTGCTGCTGCGTTGAGCAAGCCGCGTGGATCGCGGTCGATGGCGAAACATCTTCACGGGCAACTGGGGCTCGACGGGGTGAAGGCCTCGCTGCTGCGCGAGCTGACCGGCCCGGAGGTATTCGCCGATCCGCAGAAGCTGGCGGCGGCGATCAAGGCCCTGCCCATCGTACTGGTGCGTGCGCGACCGCTGGATGAGGCGATCAGTACCGCTGGCGGGGTGCGCTTCGAGGCGATGGACGAAGGGTTGATGCTCAAGCAGGTGCCCGGTGTGTTCTGTGCCGGGGAGATGCTGGACTGGGAGGCGCCCACCGGGGGATATCTGCTGACGGCCTGTTTTGCCAGTGGCATGAGGGCCGGATTGGCGGTGCTGGAGTGGCTTGGCAGGGATTGATGGATTGGCTGTACCGGCCTCATCGCGGGTGAACCCGCTCCCACAAGGACGGCGCAGTCAGTGTGGGAGCGGGTTCACCCGCGATGAGGCCCTAAAGCACAGCCACAATCTCAGGGCTTGCGCTTTTTCGGCCCGGTATTGAACGACGGTACCTTGCGCACCGCCTTGGCCGGCGCCACCGGTGCGTCACCGCTGTCCATCCAGCGTCCCAGGCTGCCCTTGGCTCCGCCCGCCTTGGGCTTCTTCGGCTTTTTCGGCTTCTTCAGGATCTGCCCGCTGGCATCGGTCACCGGCACCCGGTGATCCGGCTCGAAGCCCGGCTCGTCATGGCGCGGCAGGGTCTTGCGGGTCAGGGTCTCGATCGCCGAGAGCAACTGCACTTCGTCGGCACATACCAGGGAAATCGCTTCACCGGTATTTCCCGCCCGGCCAGTACGACCGATACGGTGGACATAGTCCTCGGCCACGATCGGCAGGTCGAAGTTGACCACCAGCGGCAAATCATCGATATCCAGCCCCCGCGCCGCCACATCGGTGGCCACCAGGATCTGCACTTCCCGCGCCTTGAAGCTGTCCAGCGCACGCTGGCGGGTCGCCTGCGGACGGTCACCGTGGATGCCGTCGGCATTGATGCCCATGCCCAGCAGACGCTCGACCAGCTGGTCCACGCCGTTGCGGGTCTTGGCGAACACCAGCACCTGGCTCCAGCGCTGCTTGCGCAGCAGATGGCAGAACAGTTCGGCCTTGCGCTTTTTATCCACAGTGACGATCCACTGCTTCACCGTGCTCGCCGTGACGTTGCGCGGGCTGACTTCGACGCTCAGCGGGTTGGCGAGCATCTGCCCGGCCATCAGGCGGATCTCGTCGGAGAAGGTGGCGGAGAACAGCAGGGTCTGGCGCTTGACCGGCAAGGCGGCGTAGATCGAACGCAGTTCCTCGGCAAACCCGAGGTCGAGCATGCGGTCGGCTTCGTCCAGCACCAGGGCCTGGAGCTGGTTGAACTTCACCGCGTTCTGGCGGAACAGGTCGAGCAGGCGGCCCGGGGTCGCCACCAGCAGGTCGATACCCTTGCGCAGCTTCATCATCTGCGGGTTGATACTGACCCCGCCGTACACCGCGTAGGTGCGCAGCGGCAGGTGCTCGGCGTATTCGCGGATGTTCGCGTGGACCTGCTCGGCCAGTTCGCGGGTCGGCACCAGCACCAGGGCGCGCACCGAGTTGGCGGCGACCTGGGCGCCTTCCAGGGTCAGGCGCTGCAGCAGCGGCAAGGCGAAACCGGCGGTCTTGCCGGTGCCGGTCTGGGCTGCGGCCATCAGGTCGCGGCCGGCCAGCACGGCCGGGATCGCCTGGGCCTGGACCGGCGTCGGGGTGTTGTAGTTGAGGCCGTCGAGGGCGCGCAGCAGCGGTTCGATCAGGCCGAGTTTGGCGAATGTCATGGAAATACCGTCAGGGGCTTCGTGCAATGGCGCGAAGTCTACCCTGTTCGGCCCCGGATCACCGAGTCCCGGACATCTCGCCCTCGACCACCGGCTCCTGCGGCGTCTTGCGCCACTGCGGAATACCGATCAGCACCACGGCACCGATGATCACCGCCATGGCCAGGCATTCCTCGGCGCCGATCTCTTCACCGGCGAACAGGATTCCCAGCAATACCGCCACCGCCGGGTTGACGTAGGCGTAGCTGGTGGCAGCCGCCGGGCGCACATGCTTGAGCAGATACATGTAGGCGCTGAAGGCGATGATCGAACCGAACACCACCAGGTAGGCCAGCGCGCCCCAGCCAGAGGCACTGGGCATATGAGTCAAGCGCTCGCCGCTGAAGAAACTGCCGGCCAGCAGGACCACACCGCCCACCAGCATTTCCGCCGCACTGGCCATCGGCCCCTGGGGCAGCGGCAGGCTCTTGCTCCACACCGAACCGAAGGCCCAGGACGCAGCGGCGAACAGGATCAGCGCCGCGCCCATCGGGCTGGCCTGGAGGTTGGAACCCAGGTTGAGCAAGGCGATGCCGACCAGCCCCAGGAAGATCCCGGCCCATTCCAGACGGGTATTGCGATGGCCCCAGAACAGGCCGAAGAGCAAGGTGAACAGCGGCACGGTGGCCACCGCCAGCGCGGCCACACCCGAGGCGACCCCGGCATGCTCGGCCACCGTCACGCCGCCGTTGCCGCAACTGAGCAGGAGGAAACCGATCGCCCCTGCGGCCTTCCATTGCTGCCAGGTCGGCGCCGGCACCCCGCGCCAGCGCAGGAAGCCGTACATCAATCCGCCGGCAATGATGAAGCGCAATCCCGCCATCAGCATTGGCGGCCAGGACTCCACGCCGATGCGAATGGCCAGGTAGGTGGAGCCCCAGACCAGGTACAGGGCGAGGAAGGCACCGATCAACATCCAGGGAGAACGACGGGAGGCAGGCATGGAAAGCTCGTATTCGAGTAGTTGTGGCGCTATTTTAAAAAGCTTCACCGGCAAAATTAAGTTTCAAAAAACGCTTATCAAGCACCTGGACTTTCGAAAAAACGGATCTACCAGGCCCTTTCCTTCTTTTTCACAAGATGCCCATGGACAAATACGATCGCATGCTCCTCGCCGCCCTTCTCGACAACGGCCGCGCCTCCTTCGCCCAACTGGCGCGCACGGTCAACCTGTCTGCGCCGGCAGTCGCGGAGCGGGTGGCGAAACTCGAGGCCAGCGGGGTGATCACCGGCTACCAGGCGAAAGTAGACATGAGCAAGATCGGCCTGCCGATCCAGTGCGTGATCGAACTGCGCCTGGCCAGCCACGGCAACCAGCAGGCCTATGAAGCGCTGACGCAGATTCCCCAGCTCACCGAATGCCACCGGGTGACCGGTGATCCGTGCGTGATCATGCAGGCGGCGGTGGGCTCGATGCCGGAGCTGGAAGAGCTGATCAACCGGGTGGCGCAGTTCGGCTTCAGCAAGACTTCGATCATCCTCTCCAGCGCCGTGGAGCGGCGGGTGCCCCTGGCGCAGCTGGAGAAGAAGGCCTAGCGGTATTTGACCAGGGTTTCGCGGATCTTCGCGGCGGGGACTTTCTGCAGGCGGCACAGGAAGGCGTGGGACAGCTCCTGGATACCGTGGGTCTGGCGCAGTTCACCGACCAGGTGTTGCAGCAGGTTCGCGGCCATCTCGGCGTCGGCCATGGCCCGGTGCGCGGTGCCGGTGTCCGGCAGGCCGGCCCAGCGGGTCAGGGTGCCGAGCTTGTGGTTCGGTGCCGCCGGCAGCAGGCGCCGCGACAACAGCAGCGAACAGGCGAAGGATTGGCTGCGGTTGCGGCCGATGCGGCTCAGCTCGTAGTCCCAGAATTTCTGGTCGAAGGCCGCATTGTGCGCCAGCAATGGGGTGTCACCGACGAACTCGGCCACTTCGTTCATCACCCGGTCCACCGGTGGCGCGCTGCGCAGCATGGCGGTGGTGATGCCGGTCAGCCCGGCGACGAAGGCCGGCACCGGCACGCCGGCGTTCATCAGGCTCTGGTAGCGTTCGACGATGCGCCCGCGCTCGAGCATCACCACTGCCACCTCGGTGGCGCGGCAGCCGGCGCCTGGGGTGATACCGGTGGTTTCAAAGTCGATGACAGCGATACGTTCCACGAAAAAACCTCAGTGTTTAAGCAGCAACGCGCCTTCGATCGGCACATAGCGGGACGCGGCGCGGATCAGCGAATGGGCGGTCAGGCCGGGGACGCCATAGGCCACCGCCTCGACGCCATGGCGCTGGATCACCCGCTCCAGAAGCAGGTCGAAATCACCGTCGCCGGAAGCCAGCACCACCCGGTCGACCCGGGGCGCGGCGTCCACCACATCGAGGGTGATGCCCACGTCCCAGTCGCCCTTGGCCGAGCCATCGGCACGCTGGATATAGGGCTTGAGCTTCACGGTGAAACCGAGGTTGCGCAGGATCTGCTGGAACTGCTGCTGCTTGGCGTCGCCACGGTCGATGGCGTAGGCAAAGGCCTCGACGATCTCGCCGTCACGGCTCACGTCCTTCCAGAAAGCGGCGTAGTTGAAATGGCAGCCATAGGCCTGGCGCACGGTGTAGTAGAGGTTCTGGACATCGACGAACAACGCGATTTTCTTCACTGAACCCCTCCTTCGAGACCGGGCCTTGGGTGGCAAAGGGGGCCCAGTATGCCAGTGTGGAGGGGGTGAAAGCACACCGCGAACCCTGTGGGAGCGGGTTTACCCGCGATTACGGTGGTGAAGTCACCATTGCAATCGCGGGTGAACCCGCTCCCACAGGAGTTCTCAGTCAGACGTAATCGTCGTCCGAGAAGAACCCGCCACCATCGTCGCCATAGCTGCCGCTGTCATCCGCCACATAGCGCTGGCTGTCATCATTCCAGCCGCCGCCCTGGTCATTGACCTGGGCCGGCTCTTCCTTGATGACCTCGACGATTTCTTCCGGCTGCGAATTGTGATGGAACAGGCTGCTGATACCTTGCGCCAGCATCACGCCACCGGCCACGCCGGCTGCAGTCTGCAAGGCGCCGCCAAGGAAACTGCTGGCGCCACTGCGCGCCGGTGCGGCTTGGGGCGCAGGCGGTGCGCCCCAGTTGGATTGCGGCGCCACACCCGGGCCATCGCGCCAGCCACCACCACTCGACGGCGCAGGCGCAGGAGCCGGTGCAGCCGCCGGGCGCGGGCTGGACGACCCGAACAGGCTCGACAGGAACCCGCCGCCGCCCTGTTGCTGCGGGGCCGGTGCGCTAGCGGCTGCCTTGGCCTGCGCCAGCTCGGCCTGGAGCTGGCGATTCTGCTCGTCCATGCGCTTGAGCGCCGCTTCCTGGACCAGGATCGCCTGGGCCATGTAGTAAGGCGCCGCCGCATGCTGCTGAACCAGACTGGCGATATGCGCCTGGGCCTGGGCATCGCGCGGCGCGCCTTCGGCCTCGGCCTGACGCAGCCTGGCGAACAGGCCTTCGATCAGGGTTTGCTCTTCGTGGTTCATGTGGCGACCTCTCTGTAATACGGGTTGCAGTGAAGATTGGGACAAGCATGGCGCTTTCAACCGCAGCCGCCCATGAAACTTTGTTCAGGTTCGGCCCCTGAGCTAAAGTGACGCCTGCTTTGGACTTCGAAATCGACCCATGAATCCGCTCACTGTTCTGCGCGACTCCCTGTACTTCTTCCGCCGCCACCTGGTCAGCATCGCCGCGCTGTGCCTGCCGCTGGTGATCCTCGAGGCGCTGTGCGTCCAGTTGCTCTACGGCCAACTGGGCAAGGATGCGTCGATGACCTACGGCCTGCTGGTCGGGCTGCTGTTCTACCCGTTGTACAGCGCTGCGCTGATCCTCTACCTCGATGCCCGCAGCGACGGCCACGAGCCGCTCAAGCGCAACCTGCTGGCCCGCGCCCTGCAACTGTGGCCGTCGTTCGCCCTGCTGGTGGCGCTCAGCTCGCTGCTGATCATGTTCGGCATCTCGCTGTTCATCCTCCCGGGCATCTGGGTGATGACCAACCTGGTGTTCGCCGAATACCTGCTGGTGCTGCGCGGCATGGCCCCGGTCGCGGCCATGCGCGAGAGTTTCCAGATGGTCCGTGGCAACTTCTGGCGCATCCTGGTGTGCATGCTCGGCGTGATGGCGCCGCTGTACCTGTTCAACGGCATCACCCTGGGGCTGCTGCCCGAGGAAGTGAACCCGCTCCTGGAACTGATGGTCAGTGTGATCAACAGCTTCCTGCAACTGTTCAGCACCGTGGTCCTGTTCCGCCTGTACATGCTGATCAGCGAGGCACCAGCGGCACGTTCCTGAACCCGGCGACTATGCTCAACCGTCTACCCTGACCCGTGCGAGCCCGATGACCCGACTACTGCGCAACGTCCTGCTGTCCTTGCTGTCGATCACCGTCCTGCTCTGGCTGCTGGCCTTCCAGGCAAGCTGGCGGGCGGAGCCACTGGAAGACCTGCCGGCCGCCTGCACCGGCGCCGGCCAGGCGCTGCTGGCGGGGCAACCGTTGAAGGTGATGACCTGGAACGTGCAGTACCTGGCGGGCAAGCGCTACGTGTTCTGGTACGACGAAGCCCGCGGCGACGATACCCGTCCCACCGGGGAAGACCTCGCCTTCAGCCTCGATGAAGTCGCCCGGGTCATCCGTGCCGAACAGCCGGATATCGTCCTGCTCCAGGAACTGGACAAGGGCGCCAAGGCCAGCGACTACCAGGACCAGCTTGCCCTCCTGCGCGAACGCCTCGCCGATCTGTATCCCTGTGCCGTGCAGGCCTACGACTGGAAGGCCGAATTCGTGCCGGACGTGCACATCGCCGGAAGTGTCGGGCGAACCTTGGCGACCCTGAGCCGTTATCCGATACAGCGCGCGCAGCGGGTGCAATTGCCGATGGCCCAGGACAATGTCCTTAGCCGCCTGCTCAAGCCGCAACCGGCGGTGCTGGTAAGTTACCTGCCGATGGGCGACGGGCAACTGGCGGTGCTCAACACCCGGCTGTCGAAGCACGAAGCCGGCAGCGATGTACAACTGCGCCAGGTTCAGGCGCTGGAGAAGCTGGTCGATCAGTTCGAACGCCAGGGCACGCCGTGGCTGTTGGGCGGGGATTTCAACCTGCTGCCACTGGGGCAGCATCGCCGGCTCAAGCCCGAGCAACAGCCGCTGTATTCCGCTGATAGCGAACTGCACCTGTTGTGGGACAAGTACCCGATGATTCCGGCGAATGCCGAAGCGACGGGGGCGGATCGGGAGCAGTGGCTGACGCATTTCCCCAATGACCCGCGGCTGGAAGGGCCGGACCGGACGCTGGATTACCTGTTCCATAGCCCTAAACTGCGGCGGTTGGAGGCTGGGGTGTTGCAGCAGGATACCCTGGAGATCTCCGATCATTTGCCGGTGAGTGCAAGCTTGTTGTTGCCTGTACCACCAGGATCCTAAGGCGGAATTTGCAGGGTTCTCGAGGGCCTCATCGCCGGCAACGCCGGCTCCCACAGGGTTCGGCGGTGCACGCCACCTGTGGGAGCCGGCGTTGCCGGCGATAGGGCCCTCAAGAACAACCTCACTATCGGATCAGTACTGCTGCCCCGGCACCCAACTGGTCCCGGCCAGCGGTACCCGGGCCATCGCCGCCGCTTCCACGGTCAGCGCCACCAGGTCTTCAGGATCGAGGTTGTGCAGGTGCGACTTGCCACAGGCCCGGGCCATGGTCTGCGCTTCCAGCACCAGCACCCGCAGGTAGTTGGCCAGGCGCCGCCCCGCCTCCACCGGATCGAGACGCTTGGACAGCTCCGGATCCTGGGTGGTGATGCCCGCAGGGTCACGTCCGTTCTGCCAGTCGTCGTAGTAACCCGCCGCCGAACCGATCTTCTTCAATTCCTCGTCCAGGCGCGGATGGTTATCGCCCAGCGCCACCAGTGCCGCCGTACCGATCGCCACCGCATCGGCGCCCAGGGCCATGGCCTTGGCCACGTCCGCACCATTGCGGATACCGCCGGAAACGATCAGCTGGACCTTGCGGTGCATGCCCATTTCCTGCAGCGCCTGCACCGCTTGCGGAATGGCCGGCAGGATCGGAATGCCGACATGCTCGATGAACACTTCCTGGGTCGCCGCCGTACCCCCTTGCATGCCATCGAGCACGATCACATCGGCCCCGGCCTTCACCGCCAGCTTGACGTCGTAGTACGGGCGGCTGGCGCCGATCTTGACGTAGATCGGCTTTTCCCAATCGGTGATTTCGCGCAATTCGGCGATCTTGATCGCCAGGTCGTCCGGGCCGGTCCAGTCCGGGTGACGGCAGGCGCTGCGCTGGTCCACGCCGATCGGCAGGGTGCGCATGCCGGCCACGCGCTCGGTGACCTTCATGCCCAGCAGCATGCCGCCGCCGCCCGGCTTGGCGCCCTGGCCGAGGACGATCTCGATGGCATCGGCCTTGCGCAGGTCATCCGGGTTCATGCCGTAGCGCGACGGCAGGTACTGGTACACCAGATGCTGCGACTGGCCACGCTCTTCCGGGGTCATGCCGCCGTCGCCGGTGGTGGTGCTGGTACCGGCGATGCTGGCGCCACGACCCAGGGCTTCCTTGGCGTTGGCCGACAGCGCGCCGAAGCTCATGCCGGCGATGGTCACCGGGATCTTCAGGTGGATCGGCTTCTTCGCGAAGCGGGTGCCGAGCACCACGTCGGTACCGCACTTCTCGCGATAGCCTTCCAGCGGGTAACGGGACACCGAGGCGCCGAGCAGCAGCAGGTCGTCGAAGTGCGGCAGCTTGCGCTTGGTGCCGCCACCGCGGATGTCATAGATGCCGGTTTCGGCGGCGCGCTGGATTTCCTGGATGGTCAGGCGATCGAAGGTGGCCGATTCGCGCAGCACGGGAGTGTTCTTTTCGCTCATGTGAATGTCCTCGCCGCGGATCAGTACGCGGATGCGTTATCGACTTTGAAGTTGTACAGCTGGCGGGCCGAGCCGTAGCGCTTGAAGCTGGCCGGGTCTTCGGGGAAGCCGGCGCGGTTGAGCAGTTCGGCCAGTTCGGCCAGGTGCTCGGCGCGCATTTCCTTCTCGATGCAGTCCGAGCCCAGCGACTTGACCTCGCCCTTGACGTAGATGCGGGTCTCGTACAGCGAGTCGCCCAGTGCGTCGCCGGCATCGCCGCACACCACAAGGCGCCCGGCCTGGGCCATGAAGCAGCTCATGTGGCCGATGCTGCCACCGACCACGATGTCCACGCCTTTCATGGAAATCCCGCAGCGGGCGCCGGCATCACCTTCGATCACCAGCAGCCCGCCATGGGCGGTGGCGCCGGCAGCCTGGGACGCACTGCCCTTGACCCGCACCGAGCCGGACATCATGTTTTCCGCGACGCCCACGCCAACGTTGCCGTGCACGGTGATACTGGCCTTCTGGTTCATCCCGGCGCAGTAGTAACCGGCATGCCCCTGGATATCGATGCTGACGGCCTGGTTCAGGCCGACCGCCAGGTTGTGCTTGCCGTCCGGGTGGGTCACAACCCACTCGCGGTCCTGCACCTCGCCGTGCAAGGTCTGGTTCAGTTCACGCACCGAGGCGCTGGACAGGTCGATGGTTTTCATATGAATGCTCCTCAGGCACGTTCCCAGATGTACATGGTGGCGGGTTCGGGTTCCCACACTTTGGCTTTGTCGATACCTGGCAGGCTGGCCAGGGCCTGGTACTCGGAGGCCATGGCGACGTAGTCGTCGGTTTCGGCGAGGATCGCCGGCTTGCAGGCGATCGGGTCGCGGATCACGGCAAAGCCGTTGCGGGTGCCGATGGCGAAGGTGAAGAAGCCGTCGAGGTCTTCGAGGGACTTGTCCAGGGCTTCCTTGAGGCTGTCGCCCTGGCGCAGGCGCCAGGTCAGGTAGCCGGCGGCGACCTCGGTATCGTTGTCGGTTTCGAAGGTGATGCCTTCACGCTTGAGCTCCTGGCGCAGGCGGAAGTGGTTGGAGAGCGAGCCGTTGTGCACCAGGCACAGGTCGGCGCCGGTGGAGAACGGATGGCTGCCTTCCATGGTCACCGCGCTTTCGGTGGCCATGCGGGTGTGACCGATGATGTGGCTGCCCTTCATGCCCGCCAGGCCGAAGCGCTCGGAGATTTCCCGCGGCAGGCCCATGCCCTTGAGGATCTCGATGCTCTGGCCGGCGCTCATGATGCGTACGTCGGGGGCCAGTTCGGCGAGTGCGGCGCGTACCGGCTCCTCGGCGCTGTGGACCTTGAGCACGGCGGCACTGGCATTCTGGAACCAGTCCAGCGAGCAGCCGAGACGGCCTTCCAGTTCACCCATCAGGGCCTTCCAGTCGAAGCTGGTATCAGCGGCCTGCAGGGTCAGCTTGACCCAGCCATCGGCCACTTCATCGCCATAGATGGCGAAGCCGGCGCTGTCCGGACCGCGATCGGTCATGGCTTCGAGCATCGGTTCGAACAGTTTGCCGAGCTGGCCTTCGAGCTCGGGCTTCTTCAGGTACAGACCTACGATTCCGCACATGGCGTTGTCTCCTTGGGGCAGATGAATCGGGAATTCGGTGATCAGAAAAATTCGGTGTAGCGCTGGATCTCCCAATCGGAGACATGCCGGCTGTACTCCACCCATTCCATGCGCTTCTGGCGGATGAACTCGTCGACGATCTCGGCGCCCAGCACCTCGCGGAACAGCGGGTTGGCGGCCAGGGCGTCGGTGGCTTCCTTGAGCGATTGCGGCAGGGTCTTGATGCCGCGGGCAGCGATTTCCTCGAGGCTGAGGGAGTACAGGTTCTCGTTGCAGACGAAGTCCGGCTCAAGCTGGCGCTCGATGCCGTCGAGGCCGGCGGCGATGATCGCGGCGGTCACCAGGTACGGGTTGCAGCCGGCATCGGGCAGGCGGAATTCGAGGCGGCCATAAGGCACGCGGACCATGGCCGAACGGTTATTGGCGCCGAAGGCGACGAAGGCCGGGGCCCAGGTCGAGCCGGACAGCGAGCGGCCGACGACCAGGCGCTTGTAGGAGTTCACGGTCGGCGCGGCGAAGGCACACAGGGCCGGGCCGTGGGCCAGCAGGCCGGCGGCGAAGTGGTAGGCCAGCTTCGACAGGCCCATGCCGCTCGGGTCGCTGGCGTCATGGAACAGGTTCTTGTTGCTGGCGCTGGCGATCGACAGGTGGAAGTGCATGCCGTTGCCGGCGCGCTTGGGGTCGGGCTTGGGCATGAACGAGCAGATCATGCCCATGTCGTTGGCGATCTCGCCGGCGGCCATGCGGAAGAAGGTGAAGCGGTCCGCCGATTCCATGGCGTCGCTGTAGGTGTAGTTGATCTCGAACTGGCCGTTGGCGTCCTCGTGGTCGATCTGGTAGATGTCGAAGCCCACCGGTTGCAGGGCTTCGGTCAGGCGTTCGAGGAATTCGCGGGAACGGGACAGCCCCTTGTAGTCGTAGCAGGGCTTGTCGAGGTTATCGGAGGCGTCCACCAGTTGCAGCTTGCCGCCGGCATCGCGGCGGAACAGGCTGAATTCGGGTTCCAGGCCGGTGTTCAGGGTCCAGCCCTTAGCTTTCAGGCGCTCGACCTGCTGTTGCAGGACATAGCGGGTGTCATACGGCCAGGGCTCGCCGTTGACATGGCCGATGCAGACGATGCGCCCGTAGCCCGGCTGCCAGGGCACCGGAATCAGGGTGGAGAGATCGCCACGGGCCATGAAGTCCGGGCCGTGGGGTTCCATGCCCATGCCGCAGATGGCGAAACCGGCAAAGCCGGCGCCATCCTCGGCGACCGCCTTGAGGCCGGTGACCGGGACGGACTTGGTCTTCGCGGCGCCATGGATATCGACGAACTGGGCCAGCACGTACTTGATGCCGTGCTGTTCGATGATGCGCTGCGTTTCAACTGGCAACATGGGTCTTCACTCCTGAAAAGGGCAAGGCGGTCGAATAAGGCAGGAGAACAAGGTTCGGGTGAGGCTGATTCCAACAAGGAAATTTAGTTTCCTGACAGGAATGCAAGGCGCTTGCCAGTTTTCAAGACACAGGAAGAAATGGCCCCGGCGTTGCACCGGCCTGCTGTTTATATGGGAAACTCTCTTTCATCCGAGGAAAGTCCCGACCATGACTCACGCCAGGTCGGGATTTTTTGCACTTTCTCAGTGCGAAATTAATTTTCCTGAACCGAAAACAAGCAGGATCGACCGACCGTGACCACCGAGAACCCACCCCGCCTTCGCCTGGAGCAATACCTGGGCATGCAGATACGTCGCGAGCGCCAGGCGCAGGAACTGAAGCTGGCGGATGTCGCGCGCATCGCCGGGATCAGCCAGGGCATGCTGAGCAAGATCGAGAACGCCCAGGTGTCCACCAGCCTGGATATCCTCAGCCGCCTGTGCGACGTGCTGGGCATGCCCATGTCCAAGCTGTTCAGCCAATACGACCAGCCCGATGGCAGCGCGATCCTGGTCAAGAGTGGCGAAGGCCTGGAAGTGGTAAGGCGCGGGACCGAGAAGGGCCATACCTATCACCTGCTCAACCATACACGCGGGCCGAAGAAGAACTTCGAGGCCTACATGGTGACCATGGACGATGCGAGCGAGGAGTTCCCCACCTTCGCCCACCCGGGCACCGAGTTCCTGCATCTGCTGGAGGGGGAACTGGTGTACCGGCATGGCAACCAGCTGTACCCCATGCAGGCCGGCGACAGCCTGACCTTCGACGGCGATGTGCCCCACGGGCCGGAGAAACTGGTGCAGGTGCCGATCAGGTTGTTGTCGATCATGAACTACGGTAACGACTGAAATTCTTCACCGCTTTTGATGGCCTCATCGCCGGCAACGCCGGCTCCCACAGGTTCTGCGGCGCACCCGGGACCTTGTGGGAGCCGGCGTTGCCGGCGATGAGGCCCTAAGCCCCACTACAAAAATCCCGCCCTTTCAGTTTCCTCCCAAGATAAAAATTTTCCCCACAGGCTAGACCTGCACCTTCCTTTCGCCTATAAAAGCGCAAAAGGAATATTTTATTCCCACGAATAAATAATTTTCGCCGATCAAATACCGCTTCACCGCTGAAATTTCCGCCTTGCGACCGCTGCCGCCACTTCATCCGAGGACCCGAAATGCATCACGCCACCAGCCACTACATCCTCAAGATCAGCTGTCCGGCCACCTCCGGCATCGTCGCGGCGGTCACCACCTACCTGGCGGAAAAAGGCTGCTACATCAGCGAGATGTCGCAGTTCGACGACGACACCAGCGGACGCTTCTTCATGCGCGCGGTGTTCCGTTTCAACGACAACTACGAAGGCGACATCGACGAGGTCGAGCAAGGCTTCGATGCCGTGGCCAGGCGCCTGGACATGGAGTGGAGCCTGCACGGCAGCAACCAGCCGATGCGCGTGCTGCTGATGGTGAGCAAATACGATCATTGCCTGGCCGACCTGCTCTACCGCCACCACAAGGGCGAGATGGACATGCAGATCACCGCCATCGTCTCCAACCATCTCGACCTGCGCCCCATGGCCGAGCGCGAGGGCATCCGCTTCATCTACCTGCCGGTGACCAAGGACACCAAGTCCCGCCAGGAATCGGCCCTGCTGCAGATCATCGAGGAAACCGGGACCGAGCTGGTGGTACTGGCCCGCTACATGCAGATCCTCTCCGACGACCTCTGCAAACAGCTTGCCGGCCGCGCCATCAACATCCACCACTCGTTCCTGCCCGGCTTCAAGGGCGCCAAGCCGTACCACCAGGCCTATGCCCGCGGCGTCAAGCTGATCGGCGCCACCGCCCACTACGTCACCTCCGATCTCGACGAAGGGCCGATCATCGAACAGGAAGTGCAACGCGTGGACCACGCCTACCTCGCCGACGACCTGGTGAGTGTCGGCCGCGATACCGAAACAGTGGCCCTGTCCAAGGCGGTGAAATACCACCTCGAGCACCGGGTCTTCCTCAATGGCGACCGTACGGTGATCTTCCGGTGAATACTCCAGCCCCCATCAAGCTGATCGACGGCAAGGCCGCCGCTGCCCGCGTGATCGCGGAAGTGAAGACGCAGGTCGCGGCCATGAAGAACCAGGGCATCGCCCCCGCACTGACGGTGATCCTCGTCGGCCAGGACCCGGCCAGCCAGGTCTACGTGCGCAACAAGGTGCTGCGCGCCGAGGAATGCGGCATTCGCTCCGAGGAGCACCGGCTGCCGGCCGACACCAGCGAGGCCACCCTGCTCGCCCTGATCGGCGAGTTGAATGCCGACGCCAGCGTCCACGGCATCCTCGTGCAACTACCGCTGCCGGCCCATATCGATGAAACCCGGGTGCTCCAGGCCATCGACCCGCTCAAGGACGTCGATGGCTTCCACGCCGAGAACGTCGGTGGCCTCAGCCAGGGCCGCGACGTGCTCACCCCCTGCACACCCGCCGGCTGCATGCGCCTGCTGGAGGACAGCATGGGCGACCTCAGCGGCAAGCATGCCGTGGTCATCGGCCGCTCCAACATCGTCGGCAAGCCCATGGCCGCCCTGCTGCTCAAGGCCCATTGCACGGTGACCGTGGTGCATTCGCGCAGCGCCAATCTGAAGGAGCTGTGCCGCCAGGCGGATATCGTCGTCGCCGCCGTCGGCCGCCCGCGCCTGGTCGATGCCGACTGGCTCAAGCCTGGCGCGGTGGTGATCGATGTCGGCATCAACCGCATCACCGAGGGAGAGCGCTCGCGCTTGGTCGGCGACGTGGACTTCGACAGCGCCCTGCCCAAGGTCGCGGCCATCACCCCGGTACCCGGCGGTGTCGGCCCGATGACCATTGCCTTCCTGATGAAAAACACCCTGACCGCCGCGCGCCTGCAGCAGGAGGCACCATGCCCTTCAATCTCCTGAAATACGGCCTGAGTTCCGAGTACCCGGCGGAGGTCGACCTGCCGCCGCCAACCGAACTGAAGTCCTCCTACGACGTGGTGATCATCGGCGGCGGCGGCCATGGCCTGGCCATCGCCTATTACCTGGCGAAGTACCACGGCATCACCAATGTCGCGGTGCTGGAGAAGTCCTACCTGGGTGGCGGCAACACCGCGCGCAACACGGCGGTGATCCGCTCCAACTACCTGACCAGCGAAGGCGTGCGCTTCTATATCGAGTCGGTGCGGTTGTTCCAGGAGCTGTCCAACGAGTTCGACTTCAACATCATGTATTCCGAGCGCGGCCAGCTGACCCTGGCCCATACCGATGCCACGGTGCGCGCCTTCCGCCAGCGTGCGGAGGTGAACAAGCACTTCGGCGGGCGCACCGAGATGATCGACCGCCAGCAGATCCGCGAACTGGTTCCCACCCTGAACCTCGACCCGGGGCATATCCCGGTGCTCGCCGGCCTCTGGCATATCGACGGCGCCACCGCCCGCCACGACGCCGTGGCCTGGGGCTACGCCAAGCAGGCCGCCAAGCGCGGCGTGGAAATCCACCAGCTCACCGAAGTCCAGGACCTGGTCATCGAGAACGGTCGCATCACCGCCGTGAAGACCAACCGCGGCACGGTGAAATGCGGCTGCGCGGTGCAGGCCATCGCCGGCGCCAGCTCGCTGATGCTGAAGAAAGCCGGGATCCGCGCACCGATCCACACCTACCCGCTGCAGGCCATGGTCACCCAGCCGTTCAAGCCGTTCCTCGATCCGCTGGTCAGCTCTTCCGCCCTGCACTGCTACGTGCAGCAGACCAGCCGTGGCGAGATCGTCTTCGGCGGTGGCTCCGACCCGTACCCGCTGTACAACACCCGCTCGACCCTGGACCTCAAGGAAAGCCTGCTGGCCCACGCCATCGAGATGTTCCCGTTCATGGCCAACGCCAGGCTGATGCGGCAGTGGGCCGGGATCACCGACATGACCCCGGACTACAGCCCGATCATGGGCCTGTCGCCGGTGAAGAATTACTACCTCGACGCCGGCTGGGGCACCTGGGGCTTCAAGTCCACGCCGATCTGCGGCAAGACCATGGCCGAGCTGGTCGCCAGCGGCGGCCGCGTGCCGGAGCTGATCAAGCCGTTCGCCCTGGAGCGCTTCAGCACCTTCCAGCAAGTCAACGAAATGGGCGCCACCGCGGCCAGCCACTAAGGGGAATCCCATGAAGATCATGAATTGCCCGCTCAACGGGCCAAGAAACATCAGCGAGTTCACCTACGGCGGCGAATTCAAGGTGATGCCCGACCCGGCCACCTGCAGCGACGCCGAGTGGGCCGACTACGTGTTCAACAGCGACAACGAGGCCGGGGTGGTGCGCGAGTGGTGGATGCACAACGCCTCCAGCTACTGGTTCCTCGCCGAGCGCCACACGGTCACCGACCAGATCATTCGCACCTTCGACGCGAAGGAAGTGTTCAACCAGCGGGTCGAGTTCAAGGCCCATGAGGAGGGCGTCGCATGAGCCGCCTGGCCGCCCCGATGGGCCTGCTGATCGACCGCGATCAGCCCCTGCGTTTCAGTTTCGACGGCACCGACTACCAGGGTTTCGCCGGCGACAGCATCGCCAGTGCGTTGCTTGCCAATGGCCGCTGGCTGCTGTCGCGTTCGTTCAAGTACCACCGCCCGCGCGGCCCGCTGACCATGGCCGGGCAGGATGCCAACACCCTGGTGCAACTGCCGGACGAACCCAATGTGCTGGCCGATGCCCAAGGCCTGGCGGCCGGGATGACCGTCACCGGACAGAACTTCAACGGCTCGCTGGACAGCGACCGCGACGCGTACCTCGGCAAGTTCTCGCGCTTCATGCCGGTGGGCTTCTACTACCGCTCGTTCTTCAAGCCCAAGGGCATGTGGAAGATCTGGGAACCGCTGATCCGCAAGAAGGCGGGGCTCGGCGTGCTGGACTTGAACTTCAAGCCGCAGTACTACGACAAGGCCTATCTCTTCGTTGACGTGGCCGTGGTCGGCGCGGGCCCGGCGGGCCTCAGCGCTGCGCTCACCGCGGCCAACGCCGGCGCCCGGGTACTGCTGATCGAACAGCAGCCGGTGCTCGGCGGCTCGCTGACCTACGCCCGCTTCGACGCCGAAGGCCGGCGCGCCGACGCCCTGCGCCACGAACTGCTCGCCGCCGTGCAAGGCCACGCCAATATCCAGGTGCTGACCCAGGCCACCTGCAATGCCTGGTTCACCGACAACTACCTGCCGGTGATCCAGGGCAAGCGCATGTACAAGGTACGGGCGAAGCAATGCATCGTCGCCGCAGGCTCCTTCGACCAGCCGGTGGTGTTCCGCAACAACGACCTGCCGGGTGTGATGCTCGCCAGTGCGGCGCAGCGCCTGATGAAGCTGTATGCCGTCAAGCCGGGCAAATGCGCCGTGGTGCTGACGGGCAACGATGACGGTTACCTCGCGGCGCTCGATCTGGCCGACCAGGGTGTACAGGTAGCAGCCCTGGTGGACATGCGGGCGCAGCCAGCCGATGTGGCATTGAAAGTGGCACTGGAGAAACGCGGGATTGCGCTGCACCTGGGCAGCACGGTGTACGAGGCGCTGCACGAGAAAGGCATGCGCCATGTCAGTGGCGTGGAGATCCGCCGCATCACGGCCCAAGGCCAGGTGGCCGGGCAAGGCCTGACGCTCGCCTGCGACCTGCTGTGCATGTCGGCAGGCTACATGCCGGTGTACCAGTTGTTGTGCCAGGCCGGCGGCAAGCTGGCGTACGACGAGCATCGCGCCGAATTCGCCATCACCGGCCTGCCGGATGGCCTCAGCGTCGCCGGCTCGGTGAACGGCCGGCACCAACTGGACAACGTGCTGCTCGATGGCAGCCGGGTCGCGGCTGCCGCCGTGCAGGCACTGGGGCTGGAACCGGGCGTGGGCAGCGCCGAGTTCACCGGCGAGGCGCGGGTCAACTTCGAATGGCCGATCTTCGCTCACCCCAAAGGCAAGGATTTCGTCGACTTCGACGAGGACCTGCAAGTGCGCGATATCGTCAACGCCACGCGCCATGGCTATCGCGACGTGCAGCTGGTCAAGCGCTTCTCCACGGTGGGCATGGGCCCCTCGCAAGGCCGTCACTCGGCGCTGCCGACGGCACGCCTGGTGGCCCAGGCGACCCAGCGCAGCATCAGCGAGACCGGCGTGACCACGGCGCGTCCGCCGTTCGAAGCGGAGAAGCTGGCCCATGTGGCCGGTCGCGCCTTCGATCCGTATCGCCATACGGCCATGCACAGCCGCCATGTGGCCGCCGGTGCCAAGCTGATGCCTGCCGGTATCTGGCAGCGTCCCGCCTACTACGGCAAGGCGGATGAGCGCGAACGCTGCATGCAGGAAGAAGTCCGGCATGTACGGGAGAAGGTCGGCCTGATCGACGTCTCGACCCTGGGCGGCCTGGACGTGCGCGGCCCGGATGCCGCCGAACTGCTGGAGCGCATGTACACCATGCCGTTCACCAAGCAACCGGTCGGCCGGACCCGCTACGGGCTGATGACCAACGAGCATGGCGTGGTGATCGACGATGGTGTGGTTGCACGCCTGTCCGAGCGGCATTTCTACGTGACCGCCACCACCAGCGGCGTCGACCGCATCTACCAGCAGATGCTCAAGTGGAATGCGCAATGGCGCCTGGACGTGGACATCGCCAACGTCACCGCGGCGCTGGCAGCGGTGAACGTGGCCGGGCCGCTGTCGCGCAAGGTGATGGAAAAGATCTGCAGCGATGTGGACCTCTCGGCCGAAGGCTTCCCTTACCTCGGCGTGCGTACCGGCAGCGTTTCGGGAATTCCGGCACGCTTGATGCGGGTCGGCTTCGTCGGTGAACTGGGCTATGAAATCCACGTGCCGGCCCGACATGGCGGCAAGCTCTGGGATGTGCTGATGGAGGCCGGCGCCGAGTTCGGGATCCGTCCGTTCGGCGTGGAAAGCCAGCGCTTGCTGCGCCTGGAGAAGGGACACGTGATCATCAGCCAGGACACCGACGGCATGACCCATCCCGGCGAAATCGACATGCAGTGGGCGATCGGGCGCAAGAAGCCGTTCTTCGTCGGCAAGCGCTCCATCGAGATCCTCGAGCGCCAGCCGCTCAAGCGCAAGCTGGTGGGCTTCACCTTGCCCAAGGGCAGCTCGCAACCGCTCGAGGGGCACCTGGTGCTCAAGGGCGCGGATATCAGCGGCAACGTCACCTCCTGCGAATACTCCAGCACGCTGGGGCAAATCATCGGGCTGGCCTATGCCGGGGCCGACCAGGCCGAGCCGGGGATGCGCATTCCGATCCGTGTGGAAGGTGGCGAAATCGTCCAGGCCACCGTGGTGAAACTGCCGTTCTTCGATCCCGACAACCAGCGCCAGGAGCTCTGAGCCATGACCAGTCTCAATCCTATCGAGCGCTGTGCGCTCATCGACCTGACCGACCTGCCACGGGTGGGTTTCCGTGGCCTGGATGCCGCGCAATGGCTGGCGGCACGCGGCTATTCCTTGCCGGAGGCGCCCAACCGGGCGGTGCTGTGCGGGGATGGAACCCTGGTGGCGCGGCTGTCGCAGACCGAATATTTCCTGCTGGGCAGCCTGGCGGACCGAGGGCAACGGCTTGCCTCGGAAGAAGCGGGCTGGGTGCTGGGCGAGGAACGCAACTACCTGCTGCCACGGCAGGACAGCCATGCCTGGTTGCAGTTGTCCGGAAAGCATGTGGCCGAGGTGATGGCGAAGATCTGCGGCGTGGACCTGCGTGCCGAGGCGTTCCCGGTGGGGAGCGTGGCGCAGACCTCGGTGGCGCGCTTGAATGTCATCGTGATCAACGCCGGAAGTGCGGAATTGGCGAAGTTCCATCTGCTCTGCGACCGGGCTTCGCTGGAGTATTTCCAGGGTGCGGTGCTGGATGCCATGGGGGAGTTTGGTGGGGTGCCGGTGGCTTTGGAGAACTTGCTCAACTGATGTGTTGTTGCTGATGACCTCATCGCTGGCAAGCCAGCTCCCACAGGGTGGGGGCTTGCCAGCGATGAAGCCCGCCCAGTCGCCAAAGGACCCGAATCCATGACCGCCATCGAACCCCTGGACTACCGAGTCCCCGCCCTGCAGCGCGGCCTGACCATCCTCGGCATGTTCAACGCCCGCCAGCGCAGCCTGAGCATGCAGGACATGGCCGAACGCCTTGCAATCAGCCCTTCCGCCGTCTACCGCATCGTGCAGACGCTGGTGGACATGGGCTACCTGCGCAAGGCAGGGCGCAGCGATTTCGAGCTGGGCAGCCGGGTCATCTCCGACGGCTTCGCCTACCTCGCCAGCCGCGATATCGTCGAGGTGGCGATGCCCTATCTCAATGACCTGCGCGACCGCACCTCGCTGTCGTGTCACCTGAGCATTCGCGAGCAAACCGACAGCCTCTACGTTTATCGCGCCTTTGCACCGCAGCGGCTGACCGTCAATATCCCCATCGGCACGCGCCTGCCTTGTCACGGCACAGCCTTGGGCCGGGTGTTGCTGACCGGGCTGACCGAGGGCGCGCTGAGCCAGCTGTACCAGCATGTGCGACTGGATGATTACCCGCCCCCGGCACCACGCACCCTGCCGGAGTTGCAGCAACTGATTGCCGAGGACCGGGCCCGGGGATGGGTGCTGCATCGGTCGGATTACTCGACGGCCATCGCTGCCGGGGTTCGCGATCATAGCGGCGCGATCACCGCAGCGATCAACCTGTCGGGGCCGGATGCGGTGATGGACACGGCGGTGGCGCAGGAGGCATTTCTGCAGGCGCTGCTGGCGGCGAGCCGGGAGATTTCGGCGGCCTTGGGTTATCGGGACTGAGGAGGGGGTCCGATATCCGCCGCAAAACCCTGTGGGAGCTGCGGTTCGGCGCTCCGACTTGCCAGCGATGAGACCCGAAAGAGCACCGTCACTCCTATTGGCATACCAGCAACCACTCTTTGCGCCACTGCAATGTTCTTTCCCCCCTCACCCCGCTAGCCTAGGCCGCAAACACGGACCCACCGGCAGGTATCGCCACCTCACCCATTCGCGATTCGCGCGTGCAGCCCTATAAAAAATACAAGGGACACTCATGACCAAGCAGCATCACACCTCCACGGCCGGTGGCGACGATCAACTTCGCCGCGTGCTCGGCCTTCCGGCGCTGGTTTTCTTCGGGCTCGTCTACATGGTCCCGCTGACCATCTTCACCACCTACGGCATCGTTACCGAGACCACCGGCGGCCGCACCGCCGCAGCCTACCTGGTGACACTCGCGGCGATGCTGTTCACCGCGGCGTCCTACGGGATCATGGTCAAGCGCTACCCGGTGGCCGGCTCGGCCTATTCCTATACCAACATCGCCTTCGGCGCGAATGTCGGCTTCCTCGCCGGCTGGTCGCTGCTGCTGGATTACCTGTTCATCCCGATGATCAATTACCTGTTGATCGGGCTGTTCCTGAACATCGCCTTCCCCGCCGTGCCGGCCTGGGTGTTCGTGCTGGTTTCGATCGGCCTGGTGACGGTGCTCAACGTGATCGGCATCCGCTCGGTCGCCAAGGCCAGCAACCTGATCGTCGGGGCCCAGGTGATCTTCATCGCGGTGTTCATCGCGCTGTCGTGCAAGTCGCTGGGCGGTGCTGCGGTGGACTGGCTGGCGCCGCTCGCCGGCGATGGCAGCCAGCCGGGCTTCGATCCGTTGATGGCCGGCGCTGCCGTCCTGTGCCTGTCGTTCCTGGGGTTCGACGCAGTGTCCACCCTGGCCGAGGAAACCCGCGACGCTCGCCGTGATGTGCCACGGGCGATCATGCTGACCACCCTGGTCGCCGGCGCCCTGTTCACCCTGCTCGCCTACCTCAGCCAACTGGCGATCCCCGGTAGCCACTTCAACAATACCGACACCGCGGCCAGCGAGGTAATGCTGCAGATCGGCGGCCAGTTCCTCGCCAACTTCTTCACCGCCGCCTTCGTCGCCGGCAGCCTCGGTTCGGCGCTGGCCTCGCAGGCAGCGGTATCGCGGATCATCTACAGCATGGGCCGCGACAGGCTGCTGCCCGAACGCCTGTTCGGCACCCTGTCGCCGCGCTTCGGTACCCCGGTCAACGCCACGCTGCTGGTGTCGGTGGTCTCGCTGGTAGCGCTGGTGATCAGCCTGGAAACCTTGGCCTCGCTGATCAGCTTCGGCGCCCTGGTGGCGTTCTCGGCGGTGAACATGGCGGTGCTGCGCACCCATCTGCTGGCCAAGGGGCAAGCAAAGAACCTGCTGCTCCATGGCCTGGTGCCGCTGGTCGGCCTGGCCCTGACGCTGTGGCTGTGGACCAGCCTGTCGAGCCTGACCCTGACCATCGGCCTGGCCTGGTTCGGCGTCGGCATCGCCTACCTGCTGGTCCTGACCGGTGGCTTGCGCCGCACGGTGAAGGTTGCCGATTTTTCAGAAGCTGGCTGACCCTCAGGTCCCGCGCGGCTTGGCCCGCGCGGTGGCCTCGGCCACCAGAGGATCATCCGGCCAGTAATGCTTCGGATAGCGTCCCTTGAGGTCTTTCTTTACCTCGGCGTAGGTACTGCGCCAGAAGTTCGCCAGGTCCTGGGTCACTTGCACCGGCCGCCGTGCCGGGGACAGCAGGTGCAACAGGACCTTCTGCCGCCCCTGAGCGATACGCGGGGTGTCCGCCAGCCCGAACAGTTCCTGCATGCGCACTGCCAGCACCGGCGGGTGCTCGCTGTAATCGACGCGGATATTCGAACCCGACGGCACGCCGATATGCACCGGCGCCCATTCGTCCAGGCGCTGCGGCAGCGGCCAGGGCAGTTGGTTGCGCAGGATGGAGGAGAGGTCGAGGTTGGCGAAGTGGCTGAGGCGGGTGACCTTGCCCAGATAGGGCTGCAGCCAGTCCGGCAGGGTCGCCAGCAACGCGTCGTCGCTCAGGTCGGGCCATTCGCTGTCGCCGCCGTTGGCGAGATCGAGCTGTCGCAACAAGGCGACCCGTGCCTGCCACTGGCGTAGTTCCGGCGTCCACGGCAACAGCGCCAGGCCTTTGCGCCGGACCAGATCGAGCAAGGCGCGGGCACGTGCATCGTCATCCAGCCCGGTCAGCGGTTCACGACCGAGAACCAGCTCGCCGACCTTGCGCTGGCGCTCGGCCCGCAGGACGTTTTCCTTTTCATCCCACTCCAGTTGTTCCACCACGCTGACCTGCTCGGCCAGCACGTTTTCGAACAGACCGGGATCGAGTTCAGCGGCGAGGTAGATCCGCTCCTCGCGTTGCCCCTGGCGACTGCCCAGGTCGGCGACCACCAGCCATGGTTCCTTCATCAGCGCATCGACCTCGCTGAATTGCGCGGCGCGCCCATTGGCCAGGCGGTACTCGGCGCCGCCGGCGCGCCGCTGCTGGGCAACTCGGTCGGGATAGGCCAGCGCCAGCAAGGCACCGAGCCAGCGCGGATGCTCCGGGTCGGCCACCGCCGCGCCGGGCTTGTCGCGCAGGAAACCACGATATTGCCGCGCCAGTTGCCGGGCCCGCTGCACCCCGCTCTGGCTGCCGCGATCGGCTCGGGTCTCGCCACTGAGCAGGCTCAGGCGGCTGTGCAGATCAGCGCCGGCGCCGCGCAGGATGTCGCGCTCGCCGAGCAAGGCGGCGACATCGCAGGCCATGGCGGTCAGGCCAAGGTCCTGGGCACGCAGCAACAGGTGGGCGATACGGGGATGAGCCGGCAGTTCGGCCATGGCCTGGCCGTGGGCGGTCAGACGCCCTTCGCTCAACGCGCCCAGTCGACGCAGCAGATCCTGGGCCTGGCTGTAGGCCGCAGCCGGCGGCGTGTCCAGCCAGCTCAACTGCTCGGGCGTCACGCCCCAGCGACTCAGTTGCAGGGCCAACCCGGACAGATCGGCCTGGATGATCTCGGCGCTGCCATAGGCGGAGAGCTGTTCATGCTGGGCCTCGGACCATAGCCGGTAGCACACGCCCGGCTCCAGGCGCCCCGCCCGCCCTGCGCGCTGGGTGGCACTGGCGCGGGAAATGCGCTGGGTGTCGAGACGTGTCATGCCGCTGCCCGGGTCGAAACGCGGCACCCGCGCCAGTCCGGCGTCGATCACCACGCGCACGCCGTCGATGGTCAGGCTGGTCTCGGCGATATTGGTCGCCAGCACCACCTTGCGCTTGCCCGCCGGCGCCGGTTCGATGGCAGCGCGCTGGGCGGACAGCTCCAGCTCGCCATGCAACGGGCAAAGAAGGATATCCGGACGCTCGTCCAAGGCCTCCTGCAGCGATTGATGGACCCGGCGAATCTCCGCTTGCCCGGGCAGGAACACCAGCAGGCTGCCGCTCTGTTCATCCAGTGCCTGCAACACCGTGTCGGTGACCCGCGGCTCGATACGTTCGCCTGGCTGGAACGGCCGACCCCAGTGCATCTGCACCGGGAACATGCGGCCCTCGCTGCTGATCACCGGGGCATCGTCGAGCAGCGCGGACAGGCGCTCGCCTTCGAGCGTGGCGGACATCAACAGGATCTTCAGCGGCGGCTCGTCTCGCAGCAATTCGCGGCCGTTCAGGCTCAGGGCCAGGGCCAGGTCGGCGTCCAGGCTGCGCTCGTGGAATTCATCGAAGATCAGCAGGCCAACGCCTTCCAGCGCCGGATCATCCTGCAGGCGACGGGTGAGGATACCTTCGGTGACCACTTCGATGCGGGTGCGCGGGCCGACCTTGCTGTCCAGGCGGATGCGGTAGCCCACGGTTTCCCCGACCTTTTCCCCCAGCTCGCTGGCCAGGCGCTCGGCGGCGGCGCGGGCGGCAAGGCGGCGGGGTTCGAGCATGAGGATGGTCTGCCCGGCCAGCCACGGCTCGTTCAGCAGCGCCAGCGGCACGCGGGTGGTCTTGCCGGCGCCGGGCGGCGCTTCGAGCACGGCTTCGTGGCGTTCGGCCAGGGCTTCGCGCAACGATGGCAGTACGGCATCAATCGGTAAGGAAATCATGGTAGCCCTCAAACAGAGGGGCGAGTATAACGGCGAACCCGGCCTGCCCTATCATGGTCTTATCCACTGGCACCGGCCTTTTGCCGGTATCGTTGCGGCTATCCTTGCGGAGACTTTCAATGCGTATTCCTTCCCGTGTCACTGGTGGCATCCTGGTCGCGACCCTGCTGACCCAGCTCACGGCTTGCGGCACCCTGTTCTACCCCGATCGCCGCGGCCAGATCGAAGGCAAGGTCGATCCGGTGATCGTCGCCCTCGATGCCGTCGGCATCCTGTTCTACGTCATTCCCGGCCTGATCGCCTTCGGTGTCGACTTCGCCACCGGCGCCATCTACCTGCCTGGCGGCAGCACCGCGCAGTTGTCGCCGGAAAAACTCGACGAAGCCATCGGCGCCGACGGCAAGGTGGACAACGCCCGCCTGCAGGTCATCCTCGAAAGCGAACTGGGCCAGCGCCTGCCGCTGAACGACCCGCGCCTGATCCAGCACAAGGGCAGCCTAGAACAACTGGCCATGTACGGCCTGGTTCCTGCTGCCTGACATGACCGACCACGCCAGCGAACACGCCCGCCTGCTGCGCCTCGCCACACGCGCCTCGCTGGCGGTGGCGTGCATCCTGATCGTCAGCAAGGCCGTCGCCTGGTGGCTGAGCGGCTCGGTCAGCCTGCTGGCGGGGTTGACCGACTCGCTGCTCGATGGCGCGGCGTCATTGCTCAATCTGCTGGCGGTACGCTATGCCCTGCGTCCGGCGGATGAGGATCATCGCTATGGGCATGGCAAGGCCGAGTCGCTGGCGGGCATGGCGCAGGCGCTGTTCATCGGTGTCAGTGCGGTATTGATCGCGTTCCAGGCCTTCGAGCGCTTGCAGGACCCGCAGCCGCTGGGCAACACCGGGCTCGGCGTGGCGGTGATGCTGCTGTCGCTGGTACTGACAGTGGCACTGCTGGCAGTGCAAGGGCGAGTGATACGGGCAACCGGTTCAACGGCAGTACGCGCCGACTCCCTGCATTACCGTTCGGACCTGCTGCTCAATGGCAGCATCCTGGTGGCGCTGCTGCTGGCTGCGTATGGCTGGCCGCAACTGGATGCGTTCTTCGGGCTGGGAATTGCGGTCTACATCTTCTGGAGCGCTCTGACCATCGCCCGGGAGAGCTTTGCCACCTTGATGGACGAAGAGCTGCCGGCGCAGGTCAGCGAGCGGATGCTGGCGCTGGTCTGCGCGGTGCCCGGGGTGGTCGGGGCGCATGACCTGCGTACGCGGGTGTCGGGGAATCGCTGGTTCGTGCAGGTCCATCTGGAGTTGCCGGGGGAACTGCCGCTGACACGCGCGCATGCGTTGTGCGAAGAGGCTTCGGCGGCGATCAGCCGGGAGTATCCGCGGGCTGAAGTGCTGGTGCATGCAGATCCGGTTTGAGGGTGTTCCTTCGGGCCTCATCGCCGGCAACGCCGGCTCCCACAGGGTTTCTGATCGATCACAAAACCCAGGTCAGACACTAAACCTGTGGGAGCTGGCGTTGCCAGCGATGAGGCCCTGAAGAGCACAGCAAGTCTTCAGTTGACGCTGTACCCGCGCCCCGCCATGCACGCCCCCATGGCCCGGCGATAGGTGTCGGCCACCTGCGCCGGCGGCGCCTGGTTGGCGTAGGCCGGGTCGAAGCCGCTTTGCTCGACCGCCCAGCGATGGCATTGGTAGCGGTCCTGCTCCACCTGCTGCGGCGGCTGTCCCTGCATCGGATAGGCGATCACGTCATACCCCGCGCCTTGCTGCACCGGTACCGGCTGCTGCACCTGCGGCGGATTGACCACCACGTATTCACGACTGTCCTGCAGATACTGGTACCAAGTGTCCGCTACCAGGAAGAACAGTGCCCCGCCAACCCACATCTCCCGCGCATAGTCCGGCAGGTAGGTCACCCGCACGCCATAAGGCGGCGTCACCACCACATAACCCGCGCCATGCGGCCGGTACCAATAACCACCCGAGTAGAAATAATCCTGCCCGCGATAAGGCACCTTCCAGTAGCGGTCCGGGAAACGGTCGATGCTGTGCCCCGGCCGATACTGCGGCCCTGGCCCCCAGCCGTTGCCATGCCCGCTCGGGCGCCCGGCCCAGTTCGGCTGTTCGCCACGCGGGCCGTTTTGCCAGTGCGGGTTGCCGTCGTTGCGCCGGGGAATGTCCTGGTAGTAGCCCTGGCGCGGTGGCTGGGTCTGCCAGGCTTCGCCCGGCTTGGATTGCAGAGGCGACTCGCCACGCCGGTCATGCTCGCCCTCGGCCATTACGTTCAGGCTCAGGCACAGCAGGCCGACAGCAGCCAGCGGCCAGATACGCGATGTCATGCTTTGTTCTCTACCGGTGGTAATGATCGTGCGGCCACTCTAGCAGGGGCGATCCGGCTCGGCAGGTGAAATCTTGCCCATAAAAAAGGGCGACCCATGGGTCGCCCTTCGAGAAACTTGTCCTGGCTCGACGCTCGTGACGCCGGCTCACCTCACACCTGTCTTGTGGACCGTGTGTAGCCCGGGGGCCAAGCACAACCCTGTGGGATTGCTGGCCGCGACCCTCCTGATTGGGGAGGTCGCCGTGGACATATGTCCGGGCAGTGATTCTGGAAACAATATTAGGAAAACCGGGCCGGCAGAGGATTGCGAAGATTGCGGATATAAACACCACTTGCGCAATTTTTTGCCAAATATTAATAATTGTCAGCAATCCGTACAGAAAAGGCCCTTCCCATGAGCAAGCTGGACCGCTACGACCTGAGCATCCTTGCCGAATTGCAGCGTGATGCGCGCATCTCCAACCAGGAACTCGCCGAGCGCATCGGGCTATCGCCGTCGCCCTGCTCGCGGCGGGTCAAGCAGCTGGAGGACGACGGCTTCATTTCCCGCCAGGTCGCCCTGCTCGATCGCAAGAAACTCGGCCTGAGCCTGACCGCCTACGTGCTGATCGGCATGGACCGGCACACGCCCGAGCGCTTCGAAACCTTCGAGGCGGCGATCCGCAACCTGCCCCAGGTGCTGGAGTGCAGCCTGGTCACCGGAATGGACGCCGACTACCAGCTCAAGGTGGTGGTGCCGGACATGGATCATTACCAGAAACTGCTGCTCGGCCACCTGACCCGTATCGAGGGTGTCACAAGCGTGCGCTCGAGTTTTGTCCTGAATCAGGTTTTGGCCTCGACCGAGCTGCCACTGACCCACCTGCGATAGGCGTATAATCCGGCGCCTCACGCTGCCGGAGAGAATCGATGGATCCTGTGTTGTTCGAAGAGTGGATGATGACCATCCTCGTCACCGTCCTGATTGGTTTCATGGGCTTCATCGTCTATGACCTGGCGAAGAAGTCCAAGGCCGGCAAGTTCGGCACCTTCATCCTGTTTTTCGTGCTCGGCCTGGGCATCCTCGCCTTCATCATCAAAAGCGTGGTGATCACCTGGATCGAGTTGCACCAGTAACCGGCACGTCCTTCCACTGGCCCGGCTCCAGGCCGTCCAGTGTCCAGTCGCCGATCCTCACCCGCACCAGGCGCAGGGTTGGCAAGCCAACCGCCGCGGTCATGCGCCGCACCTGACGGTTGCGGCCTTCCTTGATGACCAGTTCCAGCCAGCTGGTCGGCACGCTCTTGCGAAAACGCACCGGCGGATTGCGCGGCCACAGCTGCGGCTCGTCCAGTGGGCGGGCCTGGGCCGGGAGGGTCGGGCCATCGTTCAGCTCGACGCCGTCGCGCAGGCGCTGGATCTGCTCTTCGCTCGGCTCGCCTTCCACCTGTACCCAATAGGTCTTGGGCAGCTTGTGCTTCGGATCGGCGATACGCGCCTGCAACTGGCCGTCGTTGGTCAGCAGCAACAAGCCTTCGCTGTCACGATCAAGGCGTCCGGCGGGATAGACGCCGGGCACCGCAATGAAATCCTTGAGGGTCACCCGCCCCTCGCCGTCGCTGAACTGGGTCAGCACGTCGAAGGGCTTGTTGAACAGGATCAACCGCGGCTCGGCCGGCGGCGCCTTGGGCGGGCGTCGCGGACCGGCGGGCTTGGCCGCGGGGCGGCGCGGCGGGTTGCGGGGGGGTAGCGGCATGAAACCTCAGCGGAACGGCGGCTCGTCGAAACTGCGCAGTTTACGCGAGTGCAACGAGTTGAGTTCGGTGCGCAGCAGGTCGAGGGCGGCGATGCCGATCTTCAGGTGCTGGCTGACCGCACGGTTGTAGAAGGCATTGGCCGCCCCCGGCAACTTGATCTCGCTGTGCAGCGGCTTGTCCGAAACGCATAGCAGCGTGCCGTACGGCACCCGCAGGCGATAGCCCTGGGCGGCGATGGTGCCGCTTTCCATGTCCACCGCCACGGCGCGGGACAGGTTGATCAGCGGTCGTTCCTCGGCCCAGCGCAGTTCCCAGTTGCGGTCGTCGTAGGTGAGCACGGTGCCGGTACGCAGGCGTTTCTTCAATTCGTCGCCCCGCTCGCCGGTAACCTGTGCCGCTGCTTCCTGCAACGCCAGTTGCACTTCGGCCAGGGCCGGGATCGGGATATTCGGCGGTACCACGCGGTCGAGGATGCCGTCGCGGCGCATGTAGGCGTGGGCCAGCACGTAGTCGCCGATGGTCTGCGACTGCCGCAGGCCGCCGCAGTGGCCGATCATCAGCCAGCAATGCGGACGCAGTACCGCCAGGTGATCGGTGATGTTCTTGGCGTTGGACGGGCCGACACCGATATTGACCAGGGTGATGCCGTCGCCGTCGGCGGCGATCAGGTGATAGGCCGGCATCTGGTAGCGGTGCCAGACCACCCCGGCCACCAGCGCCTGGGCCTCGCCGTTGTCCATGGACTTCTCGATGATCACGTTGCCCGGCAGGACCATGCGCACGAAGCGCGGATCATCACGCAGTTGCTCGAGGCCATGGCTGATGAACTGGTCGACATAGCGGTGATAGTTGGTCAGCAGGATCCACGGCTGCACATGGCGCCAGTCGCTGCCGGTGTAATGCACGATGCGGCGCAGGGAGAAGTCCACCCGCGCAGCGTCGAACAGCGCCAGCGGCAGGGTTTCGGCGCTGCCCCAGTCGTACAGGCCATCGGCGATACCGTCGGTGGCAGCGGACAGGTCGGTGCTCGGGAAGACCCGCGCCAGCGCGGCTGCGGTAATACCGGAGCCGGCCAGCTCGTCGCCCTGCTCGACCACATACGGATAAGGAATGTTCTGCTCGCTGACGCCCACTTCGACCTTGACGGTGAAGTCCTTCATCAACGGGCGCAACTGCTCCAGCAGATAACTGCGGAAAGCCGCCGGGTGGGTCACGGTGACGCTGTAGGTGCCCGGCAGCTGGACCTTGGCGTAGGCCCGCGTGGTCGCGGGTACCTCGCCATGGTAGTGATAGGTCAGGCGCAGTTCGGGATAGCGAAACAGCGAACGCGCCTCGGCGTTCGGCTCGGTGCGGTCCTTCAGGTAGCGCTTGAGCGCCTGGCTCAAGGCGTCGGTGGCGGTCTGGTGCAGGGTCGCCAGACGATCGACGGCTTGCTCGGCGGTTTCTACGACAACGAAGGCTTCATCAAAACGGCTCACGGGTTACTTCCTGTCTGACATGCAGGCTTCCATCTTGCCTACATCCTGTTGCAAAGGCACGCACGTTCACAGCGGCCAGTTCGGCGTCGAGCGCTGCACCAGCGCAGCAACGTCGATCCCCCGTGGCAAGGTGCCGTAGACCCGCCCGCCCTCGCCCAGGCGGCTGGCGATAAAGGCGTCGCTGACCGTGGCGTTGCCGGCTTCCAGCAACAACTTCGCCTGCAGGCCGACGGCGATGTCCTCGGTCAGTTGACGGGCGCGGTACTGGATATCGCTGGTGTCGCCGAAAGCGGCCTTGAGGTTGGCGATGTGCGTGGCCAGGCGGCGGTCACCGTGGCCGTCGCCCAGCTCGATGAACAGGCTGTCGAGCACGCCCGGCTCCTTGGACAGGGCACGCAGCACATCGAGGCATTGCACGTTGCCGGAGCCCTCCCAGGTGGAGTTGACCGGCGCTTCGCGGTAGAGCCGCGGCAGGATGCTGTCTTCGACATAACCCGCGCCGCCCATGCATTCGGCGGCTTCGTTGATCATCGCCGGGGCGCGCTTGCAGATCCAGTATTTGCCCACCGCCGTCACCAGGCGCGAGAAATGCGCCTGCTGCGGGTCGTCGAGATGATCCAGCGCTTGGCCCATGCGCAGGCTCAGGGCCAGCGCGGCCTCGCTTTCCAGGGCCAGGTCGGCGATGACGTTCTGCATCAGCGGCTGCTCCGCCAGCAGCCGGCCACCAACCTGGCGATGGGCACAGTGGTGCGCCGCCTGGGTCAGGGCCTGGCGCATCAACGCACTGGAGCCGACCATGCAGTCGAAGCGGGTCATGGCGACCATCTCGATGATGGTCGGCACGCCGCGTCCTTCTTCGCCGATCATCCAGGCCAGGGCACCGCGGAATTCCACTTCGCTGGAGGCATTGGACCAGTTGCCGAGCTTGTTCTTCAGGCGCTGGATATAGAACTGGTTGCGCTCGTCGTCCGGGCGATGGCGCGGCAGGAGGAAGCAGCTCAGGCCCTTGTCGGTCTGGGCCAGGGTGAGGAAGGCATCGCACATCGGCGCCGAACAGAACCACTTGTGGCCGACCAGTTCATAGGCCTGGCCCGGACCGGGAGCACCCACCGCATACGCCCTGGTGGTGTTGGCGCGCACATCCGTGCCGCCCTGCTTCTCGGTCATGGCCATGCCGATGGTCACCCCGGCCTTGTGCCGGTCGCCGAGATTGCGCGGGTCGTATTCGCGGGAGAGCACCTTGGGCAGCCAGTATTCGGCCAGTTGCGGCTGCAGCTTCAAGGCGGGCACGGCGGCGAAGGTCATGGTCAGCGGGCAACCGCTGCCGGCTTCGGCCTGGCTGTGCAGGTAGGTCATGCAGGCCCGCGCGACATGGGCACCGTCCCGAGGCTCGGCCCAGGGCAGCGACGGCAGCCCATGCTCGATGGCCGTGCGCATCAGTTGGTGATAGGCGGGATGGAATTCCACCAGGTCGATGCGATGGCCGAAACGGTCGTGGCTGGCGAACTGCGGCTTGTTCTGGTTGGCAAGAAAGCCGGCCTCCATCAGCGGCCCACCGGCCAGGGCCCCGTAGGCATCGATCCGCGACTCGGCCCAACCGGCTCCGTACCTGCGCCCCCACTCCTGCAACGGCAGGTCCAGGCGGTAAAGATTGGCGCCATCGAGGGATGGCGGCTGGTTGGTGACTTCGTGGGTTTCAGCGTACTGATGCAGGTTCATCGGGGGCTCCTGATAGGACGTGTCCGAAAAACCAGTGAATCACGCCCTGCCCCCGGTACAAAGTGACAAAAACGCCTAACGCGGTGCGATATATCCCCTATCCGGCGGCATTTGCCAACGCCAGCACGATGCTCAGGTCGAAGCTGCTGCCCTGCCCCGGCACCGAGTTGTGGCCCAGGCGCGCGTCCATCAGTTCGGCAAGCTGGCGACAGATCGCCAGGCCGATACCGAGGCCGCCGTATTCGCGGCTCATCGAGCCATCGACCTGGAAAAAGCGCTGGTACAGCAGCGAGTCGTCGAGGGTGATGAAGCCGATGCCACTGTCGCGCACGCTGAAGGTCAAGGCCAGCAGATGCTGGCTGGCCTGGCCGCGCACGTGCAGGCTCACCCCGCCGCGATGGGTGAACTTGATCGCGTTGTCGAGCAGGTAACCCAGGCACAGGGCCAGCTTGTGACGATCGCCCAGCAGGCGGTCGGCAAGGTTGTCGGCTACGTCCAGGTGCAGCAACAGGTCCTTGTCCATGGCCGGTGAGATAAAACGCGTGCGCAGCTCCTGGACCAGCCCGCGCAAGCTGAAGGGCTCGGCCCGGGCCACCAGGCGCCCGGCCTGGAGTTCGCTGAGGATGAGAATGTCGTCGATCATGCGCAGCATGTCATGCGCCGCGATACTGGCAGTGTGCTGGTACTGTCCCAGTTCCGCGCTCATCGGCTGGGTCTGCATCAGTTCCAGCGAGCCGATCACGCCATTCATCGGGGTGCGCAGCTCATGGGTAACGGTGGCGAGGAACTGGTCCTTGAGTTCGTTGCTGTGGGCCAATTGCCGATTGAGCAGTTCCAGTTTCTGTCCGGCTTCGCGCAGGACGGCGGCCCTTTCCTCGCGCATGGCGTTGATCCGGTCGGCCAGCGCCAGCGAGAGCAGGCAGACCTCCAGCGCGGCGCCGATCTGGCTGGCGTACATGGTCAGGAACATATTGGGCAAATGACCAAGCACCATCAGCGTGTTGACCATCCCGCCGACCAGGAAGGCCGACCAGGCGACGATGAAATACCGCGCCACCCGCAAGCCACGCCACCAGGCGAACCATCCGGCGGCGAAGATGCTCAGGGTGAAGGCCAGGGCCAGCAGCGTAGCGAGGCGCAGGGCCAGGCCATAACCGCAAGCCAGCGAAATCACCATGACCAGTGCCGAACAGGCCGCTAGCCCCTGCAAAAGCACATCGAATGCCCGGCCAATACTGGCCATGCGCAGGAAGCTGCGGGCGAACAGGCACCCGAACAGCCCCGACGCACCGATGAACAACGGCGTGGACGCGTTCGCCCACCAAGGGCTGTCCGGCCAGAAATAGGCGACGGCGGCGCCATTGACCGAGAGCTGGTACAGGCCGAAGGAGGCGATGTAGAGGATGTACCACAGGTAACTGACGTCGCGGACGCTGATGTAGATGAACAGGTTGTAGACCAGCATGCCCAGCAGCACGCCATAGATCAGCCCGAGCACGTAGATCTTGCCCGGCAGCGCCTCCAGGTAGGCGCGGGGCGCCCACAGGCTCAGCGGTGCCTGCACCGAGCCTTCGCTCTGCAGGCGCAGGTAGGCGGTCAGTTGCTGGTCCGGCTGCATCGGCAATTCGAAAACGTAGTTGGCCTGCTCGATCTGCCGGCTGGCGTAGGGCAAGGCATCCCCCGTGCGCTGGACCAGGCGGTAGCGGCCGTTGGCGTCCGGCAGGTAGAGTTCCAGGTGGTCGAGCGGCGGATAGGCCAGCTCCAGCAGCCAGGTACGCGGAGCGGCCTGGGGCATGGCGAGATAGTGCAGATCGACCTTGAGCCAGAATGCCGAAGTCGAGTACCCGGCATTGAGCACGTCGGCCTGGTGCGGTTTGAAGGAGGCGGCGAAGGCAGGCGAACTGACCTGTTCGATGGAGGCGCTACCGTCAGCGTCCTCGAACACCTGCATGACGCGGCCCAGGGGCAGGGTTCGGGTCGAGTCGTCGAAGTCGACGGCTCCGGCCAGCAAAGGCAGCCAGCCCAGTACAACGATCAGCAGATAGCGCATACAGCCCCAGCGTGGCCTGTACGGTCGCGTCGTAAGCCCCAGTCCTTGTGAGACGACGAGATCCGGCAGAGCCTGATGTCATTTTCGAAGCACTCTAGCACAGCGGTATTTAATCGCTAGCAGGCGGGACAAGGTCGTCCACGGGGGCTCTGGCTCGGTACTTACGGCCGTGCGCAGGGAAATTCCTGTCCGATCGATCAGAAAAGCCCCGTATGACGGACATCCCGGCAAAAGCGTTTGGTGGTAAGCTCGCGCACCTATGAATACCTACAGCTCCCGCCCCGTTGTCCTCTGTCTCTCCGGCCACGACCCCAGTGGCGGCGCCGGCCTGCAGGCAGATATCGAAGCCCTGATCGCCCAGGGCTGTCACGCCGCTCCCGCCGTGACCGCCCTGACCGTGCAGGATACCGTCAACGTCCAGGACTTCCGCGTGCTCGACCGCGAATGGGTACTGGCCCAGGCCAACATCGTCCTGGCCGACTCGCAGGTCGCCGCGGTGAAGCTGGGCATGCTCGGCTCGCTGGAAATGGTCGATACCGTGGTCGAACTGCTCGGTGCCCACCCGCACCTGCCGATGGTCTGCGACCCGGTGCTGCGCGCCGGCGGCGGCGGGCGGCTGGGCAAGGACGAAGTCGGCTACGCCATGCGCGAGCGGCTCCTGCCGCTGGCCACCATCGCCACGCCCAACCTGCCGGAAGCGCGCATTCTCGCCGAACTGCCGGAGGGCACGGCCGACGAGTGCGCGGAAAAGCTGCTGCCGTATGTCGAGCACCTGTTGATCACCGGCGGTCACGGCGACGAGACCGAGATCCACAACCGCCTGTACAGCCACGATGGCCAGCGCCACACCTGGACCTGCCAGCGCCTGCCGGGCAGCTACCATGGCTCGGGCTGCACCCTGGCCAGCGCCCTGGCCGGTCGCCTGGCGCTTGGCGAGCAACTGCACAGCGCGGTGCGCACCGCGCTGGACTACACCTGGCGGACCCTGCGCGACGCCGAACAACTGGGCAAGGGCCAATACGTGCCCCGTCGCCTGCCCCTGGATTTCTGCTCCTGAAGCAAGACTCGCTGTGAGGCACCTGTAATGAAGCTCCGCGGTTTGTATGCCATCACCGACAGCCAACTGCTGGCGGGACGCTTTCTTCCCTATGTCGAAGCCGCGCTGGAAGGTGGGGTGACCCTGCTGCAATACCGCGACAAGAGCAACGACCAGGCCCGCCGCCTGCGCGAGGCCGAGACCCTGCGCGACCTGTGCGCACGCTACAGGACGCGCCTGATCATCAACGACGACGCCGAACTGGCCGCGCGCCTGGGCGTCGGCGTACACCTGGGGCAGACCGACGGTCCGCTGACGCCGGCGCGTACCTTGCTCGGCAAGGATGCGATCATCGGCTCCACCTGCCATGCACAACTAGAGCTGGCCGAACAGGCCAGCCGGGAAGGCGCCAGCTATGTCGCCTTCGGACGCTTCTTCAATTCGCTGACCAAACCCGGCGCTCCCGCTGCCGACCTCGCCCTGATCGGCCAGGCCAAGGCGCGGGTCAAGCTGCCGGTGGCGGTGATCGGCGGCATCACCCTGGACAACGCCGCGCCACTGGTCGAGCACGGTGCCGACCTGCTGGCGGTGATCCATGGCCTGTTCGGTGCCGACAGCACGCAGGAAGTGACCCGCCGCGCCCGTGCCTTCAACGCCCTTTTTTCCAGTCTCTGATTTGCGAGGAACTTCCATGTCCCGTTCCGAAAGCCTGTTCGCCAGCGCCCAGAAACACATCCCCGGCGGCGTCAACTCGCCCGTGCGCGCCTTCCGCAGCGTCGGCGGCACGCCGCTGTTCTTCAAGCATGCCGAGGGTGCCTACGTCACCGACGAAGACGACAAGCGCTATGTCGACTATGTCGGCTCCTGGGGCCCGATGATCCTCGGCCACAGCCATCCGGACGTGCTGGAATCGGTGCGCAGGCAACTGGCCCACGGCCTGTCCTATGGCGCTCCGACCGCCATGGAAACCGAGATGGCCGACCTGGTCTGCTCGCTGGTGCCCTCGATGGAAATGGTGCGCATGGTCAGCTCCGGCACCGAGGCCACCATGAGCGCCATCCGCCTGGCGCGCGGCTTCACTGGCCGCGACAGCATCATCAAGTTCGAAGGCTGCTACCACGGCCACTCCGACAGCCTGCTGGTGAAAGCCGGCTCCGGCCTGCTGACCCAGGGCGTGCCCAGCTCGGCCGGCGTGCCGGCGGCCTTTGCCAAGCACACCCTGACCCTGCCGTTCAACGATATCGACGCGGTCGCCGAGATGCTCGGCAAGGTCGGCCAGGACGTGGCGTGCATCATCGTCGAACCGGTGGCGGGCAACATGAACTGCGTACCGCCGGCGCCCGGCTTCCTCGAAGGGCTGCGCAGCCTGTGCGACCAGCACGGCGTGGTGCTGATCTTCGACGAAGTGATGACCGGTTTCCGCGTTGCATTGGGCGGCGCCCAGGCGCATTACGGCGTCACCCCCGACCTGTCGACCTTCGGCAAGATCGTCGGCGGTGGCATGCCGGTGGGCTGCTTCGGCGGCAAGCGCCATATCATGGAACAGATCGCCCCGTTGGGTCCGGTCTACCAGGCTGGCACCCTGTCCGGCAACCCGCTGGCCATGGCCGCCGGCCTGACCACCCTGAAGCTGATCAGCCGTCCGGGCTTCCATGACGAGCTGAGCGCATTCACCAGCAGCCTGCTCGACGGCCTGCAGCAGCGCGCCGATGCGGCGGGCGTGCCGTTCGTCACCACCCAGGCCGGCGGCATGTTCGGCCTGTACTTCACCGGCGCCGACGATATCGTCACCTTCGACGACGTGATGGGCAGCGATGTCGACCGCTTCAAGCGCTTCTTCCACCTGATGCTGGAAGGCGGCGTGTACCTGGCGCCAAGTGCCTTCGAAGCCGGCTTCACCTCGATCGCCCACGGCGAGACCGAGCTGAAGATCACCCTGGATGCCGCCGAACGGGCGTTTGCCGTCCTGAAATAAGGCATCTGCGGTAAAAGACAGGGGCGCCAGGCTTGTAAGCCTTTCGCCCCTGCCTTGTAAGAAAGCCCCACAGCCTTATGACCGAATTGCGCCTTGATGGCAGAAAATCTGGTAAAGACTTTGTAAGGTGGGCGCTGCTTAACCCATAATGTGCCACCAGACACACTTTGGCCGCAGCTTTGCAGAGGTAAGTCGATCACCATGAACCGCGCCGGCCGCGCCCTTGCCCTGGGCTGCCTGTTGCTACTTCAGCCCCTGCTGGCCATCGCGGCAGGCGGTAACTCGTTGCTGATCCCCACCACGGGCCGCTGCACCCTGAATACGTCCCCCGAAGAACTCGCCGACGCCGTGACCCGCTGCAAGCAGGTCGCCCAGTCCGGTGACGCCCAGGCCCAATACGAGCTGGGCGAATTCTATTTCGACGGCAAGAACACCACCCGCGACCTGAACCAGGCGCTGAGCTACTTCGAGCAGGCCTCGCTACAGGGGCACGCCGATGCGCAATACAAGCTGGGAATGATGTTCGCCCGCGGCGAAGGCGTTTCGGCCAACAACGTGCAGGCCTACATCCTGCTGAAGATGGCCGCGGTCAACGGTGCCGAGGATGCACTGGACGAGGCCGACGAAGTCTCGGCGCGGATGCCGCGCGACGAACTGGAAAACGCCACCCAGGTGCTGGGCCAGATCTTCCGCAAATACCTGCTGGAGCTGCAGTCCGCCGACGGCCGCACGCCCTTCTCGCCGCTTCCCTGACGCGTCCTATCTTTCCGGCATCGGCATCGGGAACGGCATGACATTGCCGCCGCCCCTGGCCTCGCTGATCTTCGGCGTCCCCAGGCGCTCCACTTCATCGATACGCACGATCGAATGCATCGGCACGAAGCTGCGGGTCACGCCTTCGAACTGGGCCTTGAGCTTCTCTTCGCTCGGATCGACCACTACCTGGGTACGCTCACCGAAGACGAACTCCTCGATCTCCAGGAAACCCCACAGGTCACTCTGGTAGATCTGCTTGGCGTACATCTCGAACACCTGGCCCTGGTTGAGGAAGATCACTTTGTAGATGGGGGCTTCGCGCTTGGTCATGTTCGGCAGGGGAAAAATGGCTGTAAAAAAGGTGGCGAATAATAGCACAGGGGCCTTGTCCGGCAGGTAGGAGCTGGCTTGCCTGCTCCTACACGAACCGCGCCGATCGGCATAACCGAATCGTCAACTTCCGCTGCGACAATGTCCGCGCGGATCGACAGCCCGGACGGCCACGCCCCCATTGATCGTTTCAGCGCTTTCGCCGCCAGGCAGTCGAGGTTATTCTTGAAATCATATTTCTTGCCCAAGGGCGGCTTAAAACAACCTTGAACGCACCCATCGAACCCCATCGTTTCATTCTCGAGCCCTTCGAAGCTCACCGTTTCGCCAACCTGTGCGGCCAGTTCGACGAGCACCTGCGCCTGATCGAACAGCGCCTGGCCATCGAGATCCGCAACCGCGGCAACCAGTTCGAACTGATCGGCGAACCCCGGGTCACCTCCACCGCCGAGCAACTGCTGCGCCGCCTCTATCGCGAGACGAAGGCCACCGAGCTGTCGCCGGAAATGGTCCACCTGTTCCTTCAGGAATCTTCCGTCGAAGCGCTGGAAAACCAAGCGGTCAACGAAGTCAGCGTGTCGCTGCGCACGCGCAAGGGCGCCATTCGCCCGCGCGGCCTCAACCAGCAGCGCTACGTCAAGGAAATCCTCGGCAACGACATCAACTTCGGCATCGGCCCCGCCGGTACCGGCAAGACCTACCTGGCCGTGGCCTGCGCGGTGGATGCGCTGGAACGCGAGCAGGTGCGGCGCATCCTGCTGGTGCGCCCGGCAGTCGAGGCGGGCGAGAAGCTCGGCTTCCTGCCCGGCGACCTGGCGCAGAAGATCGACCCTTACCTGCGTCCGCTGTACGACGCCCTCTATGAAATGCTCGGCTTCGAACATGTGGCCAAGCTGATCGAGCGCCAGGTGATCGAGATCGCTCCGCTGGCCTACATGCGCGGCCGTACCCTGAACAACAGCTTCATCATCCTCGACGAAAGCCAGAACACCACGGTCGAGCAGATGAAGATGTTCCTCACCCGGATCGGTTTCGGCTCCACCGCCGTGATCACCGGCGACATCACCCAGGTCGACCTGCCACGCGGCACCAAATCCGGCCTGGGCCATGTCATCCAGGTGCTCAAGGATGTGCCGGGTATCAGCTTCACCCACTTCCAGCCCAAGGACGTGGTGCGTCATCCATTGGTACAGCGCATCGTCGAAGCCTACGAGCGTTTCGACGACCAGCAGGCCAAGGCCGAAGGCACCCCGCGCAATGCTTGAACTTGACCTGCAGATCGCGACTGAAAAAACCGCGCCCGCCGAAGCCCTGTTCCGCCGTTGGTGCGAACTGGCCCTGCGCCAGCGCACGGCGGACTCGGAAATGACCATCCGTCTGGTGGATGAAGCCGAGGGCCGCGAGCTGAATCACACCTACCGGCACAAGGACTACGCCACCAACGTCCTGTCCTTCCCGGCCGACGTGCCCGACGACATGCTCGATATCCCGCTGCTGGGCGATCTGGTGATCTGCGTCGAGGTGGTCGAGCGCGAGGCCGCCGAGCAAGGCAAGGCCCTCGAGGCCCACTGGGCGCACCTGGTGATCCATGGCTGCCTGCACCTGCTGGGCTACGACCACATCGAGGACGATGAGGCCGAGGAAATGGAAGCACTGGAACGAACGTTGCTTGCCGAACTGGGTCATCCGGACCCGTACGCCGACGACGAAGACGACACCCCACATACTGAAAACAGCAAGGATCACGAGTAACCGCCATGAGCGAAGATCGATCGAGCAACGGGCAAAAGTCATGGCTTGGCAAGCTGACCCAGGCTTTTGCCCATGAGCCGAAAAACCGCCAGGAGCTCCTCGAGCTGCTGCGCGAAGCCCACCAGAACAAGCTGCTCGACAGCGAGGCCCTGACCATCGTCGAAGGCGCCATCCAGGTCGCCGACCTGCAGGTCCGCGACATCATGGTGCCGCGCTCGCAGATGATCAGCATCAAGGCCTCGCAATCGCCGCGGGAGTTCCTCCCGGCGATCATCGACGCCGCGCACTCGCGCTATCCGGTGGTCGGCGAAAGCCATGACGATGTCCTCGGGGTACTGCTGGCCAAGGACCTGCTGCCGCTGATCCTCAAGGAGAATGGCGACAGCTTCAACATCAAGGACCTGCTGCGCCCGGCCACCTTCGTGCCGGAGTCCAAGCGCCTCAACGTGCTGCTGCGCGAGTTCCGCGCCAACCACAACCACATGGCCATCGTCATCGACGAATACGGCGGCGTGGCTGGCCTGGTGACCATCGAGGACGTGCTGGAGCAGATCGTCGGCGATATCGAGGACGAACACGATGTCGAGGAAGACAGCTACATCAAGCCCCTGCCCAGCGGCGACTTCCTGATCAAGGCGCTGACGCCGATCGAGAACTTCAACGAGTTCTTCGACAGCGAGTTCTCCGACGATGAGTTCGACACCGTTGGCGGCCTGGTCATGAGCGCCTTCGGACACCTGCCCAAGCGCAACGAAACCACTGAAATCGGGCCTTACCGCTTCCGTATCCTCAACGCCGACAGCCGCCGGATACATTTGCTGCGCCTGACCCCTGTAACCCGTTAAGGACAACCATGCGCTGGATCACCCGCCCCGGCTGGCCCGGTAACCTGCTGGCCATGGCGGCCGGCGCCCTGACCACCCCGTCGCTGGCCCCCTTCGATATCTGGCCCCTGGCCCTGGTCGCCCTGGGCCTGTTCTACCTCGGCCTGCGCGAGCTCAGCCCGCGCCAGGCGCTATGGCGCGGCTGGCACTACGGCTTCGGCCTGTTCGCCGCCGGCACCTGGTGGATCTACGTCAGCATCCATGACTACGGCGGCGCCTCGGCGCTGCTGGCCGGCGGGCTGATGCTGGCCTTCTTCGCCGCCATCGCCTGGTTCTTCGCCCTGCCCGCGTGGGTCTGGGCACGCTGGTTGCGCCGCAACGAGGCGCCACTTGCCGATGCCCTTGGCTTCGCGGCGCTGTGGCTGGCCCAGGAAGCGTTCCGTGGCTGGTTCCTCACCGGCTTCCCATGGCTCTATGCCGGCTACAGCCAACTCGACGGACCGCTGGCCGGTCTCGCGCCGCTGGGCGGCATGTGGCTGATCTCGTTCACCCTGGCCCTGACCGCCGCGCTGCTGTGCAACCTGCACCGCCTGCGCCAGCGCAAGGCGTTCCTGGCGGCAGGCATCGCCTTGCTGATCGGCCCCTGGGCAGTCGGCATCGCCCTCAAGGGCCATGCCTGGACCGTACCCTCGGGCGAGCCGCTGCGGGTAGCGGCGATCCAGGGCAATATCGAGCAAAGCCTCAAGTGGGAACCCAGCGAACTGCGCAGGCAGCTTGAGCTGTACCGCGACATGAGTTTCACCAGCAAGCCGGTGGACCTGATCGTCTGGCCGGAAACCGCAGTGCCGGTGTTCAAGGACAGCGTCCAGGGCTACCTGGACATGATGGCCGGCTTCGCCGGCGACCGTCATTCGGCGCTGATCACCGGGGTTCCGGTGCGCCTGTTCGAACATGGTCAGCGTCGCTATTTCAACGGTATCACCGCCATCGGCGAAGGCGACGGGACCTACCTCAAGCAGAAACTGGTGCCCTTCGGCGAATACGTACCGCTGCAGGACCTGCTGCGTGGCCTGATCGAATTCTTCGACCTGCCGATGTCCGACTTCGCCCGCGGCCCGGCCGACCAGGCATTGCTCCAGGCCAAGGGTTACCAGTTGGCGCCTTTCATCTGCTACGAAGTGGTCTACCCGGAGCTGGCCGCCAGCCTTGCGGCGCGCAGCGACATGCTCCTGACCATCAGCAACGACACCTGGTTCGGCAAGTCCATCGGCCCGCTGCAACACTTGCAGATGGCGCAGATGCGCGCACTGGAAGCCGGGCGCTGGATGATTCGGGCCACCAACAACGGGGTGACCGGGCTGATCGACCCGTTCGGCCGCGTTACGGCGCAGATTCCGCAATTCGAGCGCGGGATTCTCTACGGGGAGGTGGTGCCGATGCGGCAACTGACGCCGTATCTGCAATGGCGCTCGTGGCCGCTGGTCATTCTCTGCACCTTGCTGCTGGGCTGGGCGCTGGTTACCAGCCGGATCGCCAGGACCGTCTGAAGAACGATGCGTACCTTGTGGGAGCGGGTTTACCCGCGATTGCGATGGTGAATTCACTACCGTAATCGCGGGTAAACCCGCTCCCACAGGGTACGTGTTGCTTTCACGCTTTCCTCAATAAAAAAGCCGATAACCGATCAACCCGGCCACCTCGTTGAACAGCTGCCCGTTCTGCCATACCGCCTTGCTATCCGGCACCCAACCCCCGAACGGCCGCCCACTGTCGATACCCATGAAACCCACCGGGGCCCCCACCACCTCGAAGCCGGCACGCTGGAAACTCCACACCGAACGCTGCATATGCCAGGCCTGGGTTACCACCACCACACGCTTGATGCCCTGCGGCAAGAGGATCGCCGCGCTCAGCTCGGCGTTCTCCCAGGTGGTGCGGCTTTCTTCTTCCAGCCAGCGCACTGGCACACCAAAGTCCCGTTGCAGCGAGTCCGCCATCAGCCGCGCCTCGCTCGGCGGCGCGCCGTAATGCAGGCCACCGGTCGTCAGTAGCGGCAGCCCCGACGCCTTCGCCAGCTGCGCCGCGTAGCGCATGCGTTCGATGGCTACACCGGTCGGCTGGTCCTGTCCGCCCCAGGCCGGATCACCGCGTTCACGCCCGGAGCCCAGGACCACGATGGCCTCAGCCCGGCCAGCCAACCCTGCCCACTCGTTCATCGCCAGCGGCGGAACGGTCTCGATTCGCCCGGCCAGATGCTGCATTACCACCGGCAGGCTCATCAGCCATAAGCCGCCCAGCCCGCCGATAAAGAACAGGCGCGCCGTACGCGGCCAGGACTTGCGCAGCCACCAGGCGGCCAGCAGCAGAAGCAGCAGCACACCAGGCGGCATCAACCATTGTTTGATGAAAAAGCGCAACGGCATCGGGCATCTCCAGGAAAATGCCGCAAGCCTAAAGAAAAACGGCGCCTGCTTGAAGCAGGCGCCGGTCAGAGCAAAGAATTTCGCGTGGCGCACTCCGTCCTGCGCCGTTGATATCCTGAACGGTTATTTGCAGTGCAGCGTTCTGGATTTGAGCGCTGTGGCGGAACGTTTCCGGTCCTTGAGCCAGATGACCCGGCCCGGGGTGGGCGTTTCTACCGGGGGTAATGCCACGGAAATCTTCTGGCCCCGTGCCGGAGCGGCTTCCAGCCAGGCCTTGATGACCTCGAACTCGGCCCGGCTAAGGCCGCGCAACTCCAGTTCGGCGGGCATCTCATCGCGCAATCGCAGCGAGGTGCGGGCCACGTCCAGGGCCAGCCCCAAGCGGTCGATCAGGCGTTCATAGACTTCCGGTTTCGGTGCATGTTGCTGCGACTCTCCCATCCGTTCACCTCATTGAAGATAAAATTCATCTCCCCCACGAATGAGCTTAGCGCCACCCGCGAAACGGGCCGGACGCCGCGACCAACGGCCCTTTGCGCCCTCTTCCGATGCAATCAGGGTTTCCCACGACCGTTGGGGGTCATGTATGCTACGGCGTTCGCTCCAGGGCCTGTCGCCGGGCGAAAAACGGTCAGCGACCAGCCTCGATAAGGTCTCCCATCTCTCAGCGCAAAGTAGCCATGCACGAACACTATCAGCCCCGCGAAATCGAAGCCGCCGCCCAGTCCTACTGGGACGAGCACAAGTCTTTTGAAGTCAGTGAACAGCCAGGCAAGGACACCTACTACTGCCTGTCGATGTTCCCGTACCCGAGCGGCAAGCTACACATGGGCCACGTGCGCAACTACACCATCGGCGACGTGATCGCCCGCTACCAGCGCATGCAGGGCAAGAACGTGCTGCAGCCAATGGGCTGGGACGCCTTCGGCATGCCGGCGGAAAACGCGGCAATGAAGAACAACGTCGCGCCGGCCAAGTGGACCTACGAAAACATCGCCTACATGAAGGCCCAGCTGAAAAGCCTCGGCCTGGCGATCGACTGGTCCCGCGAAGTCACCACCTGCAAACCGGACTACTACCGCTGGGAGCAGTGGCTGTTCACCCGCCTGTTCGAGAAAGGCGTGATCTATCGCAAGAACGGCACCGTCAACTGGGACCCGGCCGACCAGACCGTACTGGCCAACGAGCAGGTCATCGATGGCCGTGGCTGGCGTTCGGGCGCGCTGATCGAGAAGCGCGAGATCCCGATGTACTACTTCAAGATCACCGACTACGCCGACGAGCTGCTGGAAAGCCTCGACGAGCTGCCGGGCTGGCCGGAACAGGTCAAGACCATGCAGCGCAACTGGATCGGCAAGTCCCGCGGCATGGAAGTGCAGTTCCCCTACGACGAGGCCAGCATCGGCCAGTCCGGAACGCTGAAGGTCTTCACCACCCGTCCTGACACCCTGATGGGCGCAACCTACGTTGCCGTTGCCGCCGAGCACCCGCTGGCTACCCTGGCCGCCCAGGGCAATCCGGCGCTGCAGGCCTTCATCGACGAATGCAAGAGCGGCAGCGTCGCCGAAGCCGATATCGCCACCCAGGAGAAGAAAGGCGTCGCCACTTCCCTGCTGGTTCGTCACCCGCTGACCGGCGAGAAGCTGCCGGTATGGGTCGCCAACTACGTGCTGATGCACTACGGCGATGGCGCGGTAATGGCCGTTCCGGCCCACGATGAGCGTGATTTCGAATTCGCCAGCAAGTACCAGCTGCCGATCAAGACCGTGGTCCGCACCAGCGCTGGCGATGAAGTCGGCAGCGAATGGCAGGCCGCCTACGGCGAGCATGGTCAGCTGATCAACTCCGGCGAGTTCGACGGCCTGGACTTCGCCGGCGCCTTCGACGCCATCGAAGCCGCGCTGATCCGCAAGGAACTGGGCAAGTCGCGTACCCAGTTCCGCCTGCGTGACTGGGGCATCAGCCGCCAGCGCTACTGGGGTTGCCCGATCCCGATCATCCACTGCCCGTCCTGCGGCGACGTTCCGGTGCCGGAAGACCAGTTGCCGGTGACCCTGCCGGAGAACGTGGTTCCGGACGGCGCCGGCTCGCCACTGGCGCGCATGCCCGAGTTCTACGAGTGCACCTGCCCGAAATGTGGCACTGCGGCCAAACGCGAAACCGACACCATGGACACTTTCGTCGAGTCCTCCTGGTACTTCGCCCGCTACGCATCGCCGAACTACGAAGGTGGCCTGGTCGACCCGAAAGCGGCCAACCACTGGCTGCCGGTGGACCAGTACATCGGCGGTATCGAACACGCCATCCTGCACCTGCTCTATGCGCGCTTCTTCCACAAGCTGATGCGTGACGAAGGCCTGGTGAGCTCCAACGAACCGTTCAAGAACCTGCTGACCCAGGGCATGGTGGTCGCCGAGACCTACTACCGCGTGGCAGCCAACGGCGGCAAGGACTGGTTCAACCCGGCCGACGTCGAGGTCGAGCGCGACGCCAAGGCCAAGATCATTGGCGCACGCCTGAAGACCGACGGCCTGCCGGTGGAAATCGGCGGCACCGAGAAGATGTCCAAGTCGAAGAACAACGGCGTCGACCCGCAGGCCATGATCGACGCCTACGGCGCCGACACCTGCCGCCTGTTCATGATGTTCGCCTCGCCACCGGACATGAGCCTGGAATGGTCCGACTCCGGTGTCGAAGGCGCAAGCCGCTTCCTGCGTCGCGTCTGGCGCCTGGCCCAGGCCCATGTGGCCCAGGGGCTGCCGGCCAAGGCCGACTTCTCGGCGCTGGACGACGCGCAGAAAGCCGTGCGCCGTGCCACCCACTCGGCGATCCGCCAGGCCAGCATCGATGTCGGCCAGCATCACAAGTTCAACACCGCCATCGCCCAGGTGATGACCCTGATGAACGTGCTGGAAAAGGCTTCGCAAGCCACCGAGCTTGACCGAGCCCTGATCCAGGAAGGTCTGGAAGCGGTCACCCTGATCCTCGCCCCGATCACGCCGCACATCAGTCACGGCCTGTGGCAGAGCCTGGGCCACCAGGGCGCGGCGATCGACGCCGGCTGGCCGAGCGTGGATGAAAGCGCGCTGGTCCAGGACAGCATCCAGCTGGTCATCCAGGTCAACGGCAAGCTGCGTGGCCAGATCGACATGCCGGCCGGTGCCAGCCGCGAAGAGGTCGAGGCCGCCGCGCGCAGCAACGAAAACGTGCTGCGCTTCACCGAAGGCCTGAGCATCCGCAAGGTCATCGTGGTTCCGGGCAAGCTGGTCAACATCGTCGCCAACTGACAGGAACGGGCGCCTCGTCCGCGGGGCGCCCGCATAGAAAAGTCCCCAAGGTTTCCAGGGAGCAACAAGATGATCAAACGCAATCTGCTGGTGATGGGCCTGGCCGTGATGCTGAGCGCCTGCGGCTTCCATCTGCGCGGCACCGGCACTTCCGAACTGGCGATCAAGGAACTCGACCTGAGCGCCCGCAACGCCTACGGCGACACGGTCAACGAACTGCGCGACCTGCTGCGCAGCAGCGGCGTCAATGTCCACAGCGGCGCTCCGTACAAACTGGTGCTGACCAACGAAGCGGAAACCCAGCGCGCCGCCAGCTATGCCGGCTCCGGCCGCTCGGTGGAATACGAGCTGACCACTGCGCTGTCGTATGACATCCAGGGCCGCAACGCAACGCCACTGATCAGCGACAAACTGGAAGTACAGAAGATCTACCTGTACGACGGTAACAACGTGACCGGCTCGGGCCAGGAAGCCGGGCAGATCCGTGGCGAAATGCGCCGCGACCTGGTGCAGAAGATGGTGCTGCGCCTGCAACTGCTGACCCCGGCGCAACTGGACGAACTGCAGGCCAAGGCCGACGAGCGTGCCAAGGCAGAAGCCGCAGCCCTGGAAGCGGCACAACGCGCCCAGGATGCACAACCCCAGCAATCGCCGCTGGAAATCCCGGCGAACTGAGACCGGACGGGGCGCTTCGGCGCCCCGACTTCTTTATGAAACTCGCCCCCGCCCAACTCGGCAAACACCTGCAAGGCGCCCTCGCCCCGGTCTACGTGGTCAGCGGAGATGATCCGCTGCTGTGCCAGGAAGCCGCCGACGCCATCCGCCTGGCCGCACGCCAGCAAGGTTTCGATGAGCGCCAGGTGTTCAGTGCCGATGCCAATTTCGACTGGGGCACCCTGCTCCAGGCCGGCGCCAGCCTTTCGCTGTTCGCCCAGAAGCGCGTGCTGGAATTGCGCCTGCCGTCCGGCAAACCGGGTGACAAGGGAGCCGCAGCGCTGATCGAGTATTGCTCGCGGCCCGCCGACGACACCCTGTTGCTGATCAGCCTGCCCAAGCTCGACGGCAGCGCGCAGAAAACCAAATGGGGCAAGGCCCTGGTCGAGGGTGCGCAGGTCCAGTTCATCCAGATCTGGCCGGTGGACACCCAGCAGTTGCCGCAATGGATCAACCAGCGCCTGGCCCAGGCCGGGCTCGCCGCACAACGGGATGCGGTGGAACTGATCGCAGCGCGGGTCGAAGGCAACCTGCTGGCGGCGGCCCAGGAAATCGAAAAGCTCAAGCTGCTCGCCGACGGCAACACCATCACGGTGGAAACCGTACAAGGCGCGGTCGCCGACAGCGCGCGTTTCGATGTCTTCGGCCTGGTGGATGCAGTGCTCAACGGCGAAGCGGCGCATGCCCTGCGCATGCTCGAAGGCTTGCGTGGCGAAGGGGTCGAACCACCGGTGATTCTTTGGGCGCTGGCCCGCGAGCTGCGGGTGCTGGTCGGCCTGGCCCAGCAGTACAGCCAGGGCGTACCGCTGGAAAAAGCCTTCAGCCAGGCCAGGCCGCCGGTGTGGGACAAACGTCGCCCGTTGATGAGCAAGGCCCTGCAGCGCCATTCGGCACAACGCTGGGGCCAGCTGCTGCATGACGCCCAGCGTATCGATGCGCAGATCAAAGGCCAGGCCCAGGGTTCGCCCTGGACCAGCCTGACCCGCCTCTCGCTGCTGATGGCCGGCCAGCGCCTGGCGCTGCCTGCCGAGTAAGGGACCGGCGGTCTTGCAGTGGACACAACGCAGTCCTATAGTGCGCGCGAATCCACCCAGGCAGGATCACCGTCATGCGCAGGAAACCGGCAAAATCCCGGCCCAACAAGGCCAAATCCATCGTCGCCCAGCCACTGTTCCGCTGCCGCCAGGAACGACCGGAAAAGGGCAAGGGCAGCTACCGCCGCGAAGCCTTCCAATCGAGAGATTGGGAGGCTTCTTCCTTTATGGCCGCATGAAAGCAGGAAAACCGCAGGCATGATATGGTCGTCACCTGACCCGTATTACCTGGATTAGTGCATGCCTTTCCGCCTTTCCCGCCGTCGGCAACTCCGCCAGTTGAGCGCTGCTTCCAGCCTTGTCCTGCTCGTTGCCTGCGCCGAACATCCCACCGCCGCCGATGCCCTGCCCATCGCGCCGGTACAACCCGCTCCAGCCCTTACCCAAGCGACGCCGTCCGCCGAGATCGAGATCCTGCCACAGCAGACTTTCGCCCAATGGCAGGCCAGCTTCCGTCAGCAAGCCCTGCAGGCCGGCGTTTCGCCGAGCCTGTTCGACCGTGTCTTCGCCGGGATCACCCCGGACATGGACGTGATCAAGGCCGACCGCAGCCAACCCGAGTTCAGCCGGCCGGTCTGGGAATACCTCGATGGCGCCCTGTCGCCGGTCCGCGTGCGCAATGGCAAGGCCTTGCTGCTGCAGAACAACGACCTGCTGGGGCGCATCGAACAGCGTTACGGCGTCGAGCGCAATGTGCTGGTATCGGTATGGGGCATGGAAAGCAATTTCGGCCAGTTCCAGGGCAACAAATCGGTGATCCGCTCCCTCGCGACCCTGGCCTACGAAGGCCGTCGCCCGGCATTTGCCCAAGACCAGCTGCTGGCCGCGCTGAAGATCCTGCAGAACGGTGATATCGCCCCGGAAGCCATGCGCGGCTCCTGGGCCGGTGCCATGGGTCAGACCCAGTTCATTCCCACCACCTACGACACCCATGCGGTGGACTTCGACGGAGATGGTCGCCGCGATATCTGGAACAGCTCGGCCGACGCCCTTGCGTCCACCGCCCACTACTTGCAAAGCTCGGGCTGGAAACGTGGCGAGCCTTGGGGCTTCGAGGTAACGGTACCGAGTGGCTTCGATTACTGGATGGCCGATGGGGCCCTGCGCAAGCCCGTTGCCGAATGGCTGCGCCTGGGCGTGCAACTGGCACCGGGAACGCGCATTCCGGCCGGCAGCGAGCAGCTCTCCGCCGCGCTGCTGCTGCCTACGGGCTATCGTGGCCCGGCGTTCCTGGTACTGGACAACTTCCGCGCCATCCTCAAGTACAACAACTCATCGGCCTACGCCCTGGCGGTCAGCCTGTTGAGCGAACGTTTCGACGGCTCGGGCTTTATCCGCGGCGCCTGGCCGAAGGATGACCTGCCACTGAGCCGCAGCGAGCGGATCGAATTGCAGGAACTGCTCAACGCCAACGGACATGAAGCCGGCAATGCCGATGGCATCATCGGCGCCAATACCCGCAAGGCGATCCGCACGGCCCAGCAGCAGCGTGGCTGGCCGGCGGATGGCTACGCGACGCACAAGCTGCTGGATAGCCTCAGGGCTCGCTAGGTTAACGCGGCCCCTGTGGGAGCGGGTTCACCCGCGATGACGTCGGTGAATTCACTACCGCATCGCGGGTGAACCCGCTCCCACAGGGGCCGCATACAACAAGAAAAAGCCCCCGACCTTCACAGGTACGGAGGCTTTTTCATGGCCGGGCGATCAGAGCTTGATCTTGGCCTCGTGCGCCTGCTGGTCGGCATGGTACGAGGAACGTACCAGCGGCCCGGAAGCGACGTTCTTGAAGCCCATCCTGTAGCCTTCCTCGGCGAACCAGGCGAAGGTGTCAGGATGCACGAAACGCTGCACCGGCAAGTGGCTGCGCGAAGGTTGCAGGTACTGGCCAAGGGTGAGCATGTCGATGTTGTGCTCGCGCATGCGCTGCATGACTTCGATCACTTCCTCGTCGGTCTCGCCCAGGCCGAGCATCAGGCCGGACTTGGTCGGTACGTGCGGCACCAGTTCCTTGAACTTCTCCAGCAGGGTCAGCGACCACTGGTAGTCCGAGCCCGGACGCGCGGCCTTGTACAGGCGCGGTACGGTTTCCAGGTTGTGGTTGAATACATCCGGCGGCTCCTGGGCCGTGATCGCCAGCGCCACGTCCATCCGGCCACGGTAGTCCGGGACCAGGGTCTCCAGCTGGACGCCCGGGGATAACGCGCGGATTTCCCGGATGCAGTCGGCGAAGTGCTGGGCACCGCCGTCGCGCAGGTCGTCACGGTCCACCGAGGTGATCACCACATACTTCAGGCGCAGGTCGGCGATGGCGATCGCCAGGTTCTTCGGCTCGTCCACATCCAGCGGCTTCGGCCGGCCGTGGCCGACGTCGCAGAACGGGCAGCGACGGGTGCAGATGTCGCCCATGATCATGAAGGTCGCGGTACCGCCGGAGAAGCACTCGCCCAGGTTCGGGCAGGAGGCCTCTTCGCAGACGCTGTGCAGCTTGTGCTTGCGCAGCAATTGCTTGATCCGGTCGACTTCCGGAGAAACCGGGATACGCACGCGGATCCAGTCGGGCTTCTTCGGCAGTTCTTCGGTCGGGATGATCTTTACCGGAATACGCGCGACCTTCTCGGCACCACGCAGTTTCACACCGGCTTCAACCTTCGGCCGTGGGGCCGGGGTGGCGGTGCTTTGCACCGGCTCTTGCACAATAGTCATATTCAGTCGATTCCGCCCGCAAGGGTCGTCTGCTCAGCATAATCGAGGTGCTTGACCAGCTGTCCGCGCAGCCTTGCCCTTACCTCGGAGAATTCGATTGGTCCGGCCTGGTCGCGCAGCTGGGTCATGGCCAGCCCCGCATACCCGCAGGGGTTGATTCGGCGAAACGGCGCCAGGTCCATGTCCACATTCAGGGCCAGGCCATGAAAGGAACAACCGTTGCGGATCCGCAGGCCGAGGGAGGCAATCTTTGCCCCATCGACGTAAACGCCCGGCGCATCGGGCTTGGCTGCCGCCTGCACGCCATAACTGGCGAGCAGCTCGATCAGGCAACGCTCCATGCGCGTAACCAGGTCACGCACGCCAAAACCGAGGCGACGCACATCCAGCAGCAGATAGGCGACCAACTGGCCGGGGCCGTGGTAGGTCACCTGGCCGCCGCGGTCAGTCTGCACCACCGGTATATCTCCCGGCACCAGCAGGTGCTCGGCCTTGCCGGCCTGGCCCTGGGTAAATACAGGAGGATGCTCCACCAGCCAGATTTCGTCACCACTGCCGGGCTTGCGTTCGGCGGTGAAGCGACGCATGGCCTCGAGAACCGGTTCGTAAGGCAACAGCCCGAGGTCGCGAAAGCCGAGAACCGAGGACATCAGATCACCAATTTCACGATACCCGTCGCGCGCAGGGCGCTGTTGATATTGTGCAACTGGTCTTCGCCGGTGGCGATGATATGCAGTTGTACGGTGGTGTACTTGCCTTCCTTGCTCTGGCGCTCTGCCAGCGTACTCAAGTCGACCTTGGCATATTTGCTCAGGATCTCGATGACGGTGTCCTTGAAGCCGACGACGGTATCGCCAATCACCTTGATAGGATAATCCGGGCAGGGGAATTCGATTTTTGGCGGTTTGACATCAGTTTGAGTCATGGCAGTAACGGCCTCGTAAGCCGTGGCAGCAACAACGCCCCTGCGGGATGGCAGGGGCGTGGCAGGTCACGATATCAGTTGAACAACCCGTAGAAGAACAGGCGGATGCTATCCCACACCCGACGGAAGAAACCACCTTCCTCGACCGCGTCCAGCGCGATCAGGTCGGCGCTGTGAACGACATTGTCATCCAGTTTGACTTCCACTTTACCGATCACGTCACCTTTGGCGATCGGCGCCATCAGTTGCGGGTTCATGGTCATGCTGGCAGCCAGTTTCTTCAATTGGCCTTTAGGCAAGGTCATGGTCAGGTCTTCCGCCAGGCCGGCCTTGACCTGGCTGGTGGTGCCTTTCCACACCGGCGCCTGGGCCAGTTCGGTGCCCTTCTGGTAGAAGGTCTGGGTTTCGAAGAAGCGGAAGCCGTAGGTCAGCAGCTTCTGGGTCTCGGCAGCACGGGACTGCTCGCTGTTGGTGCCGAAGACCACGGCGATCAGGCGCATGCCGTCACGTACGGCGGAGGACACCATGCAGTAGCCGGCTTCCTCGGTGTGGCCGGTTTTAAGACCGTCGACGGTCTTGTCGCGCCACAGCAGCAGGTTGCGGTTCGGCTGCTTGATGTTGTTCCAGAAGAATTCCTTCTGCGAGTAGATCGCGTAGTGCGCCGGGTCTTCATGGATGATCGCGCGGGCCAGCAGCGCCATATCGTGCGCCGAAGAGTAGTGCTCGGGGTTCGGCAGGCCGGTCGGGTTCATGAAGTGACTGTTGGTCATGCCCAGGTCGGCGGCAGTCTTGTTCATCATGTCGGCGAAGGCGTCTTCGCTGCCGGCGATGTGCTCGGCCACGGCGACGCTGGCGTCGTTGCCAGACTGGATGATGATGCCGTGCAGCAGGTCGCTGACGCTGACCTGGGTGCCGACCTTGATGAACATCCGCGAACCGCCGGTACGCCAGGCGTTTTCACTGACGGTCACCGGATCGTTCTCGCCGATCTGGCCGCGGCGGATCTCCAGGGTGGCGATGTAGGCGGTCATCAACTTGGTCAGGCTCGCCGGAGGCAGGCGCTGGTCGCCATTGTTCTCGACCAGGATGTTGCCGCTGGAGGCTTCCATGAGCACGTAGGACTTGGCTGCCAGTTGCGGCGGCGACGGCATCATCTGCTCGGCGGCGAACGCAGCCGGAGCGATCAGCAGCGGAACAAGCAGGCAAAGGCGTTTGGCAAAGGTGGTGATGTTCATCCGTCTCTCGAAATCGCTAATGGGCTTATGCCCCAAGGGGGCAAAACGTTAAAACGGGCTGCGGCAAAGCGTCGCGCCCCGGGGCAAAACCGCCATTGTACATGGCTGTATGCCCCCGCTACATGACAAACCGACCAGTCCCCCCGGTCAGTCCGCCGTAACTACCTTGGCCTGGCCCAGATTGGCCAGGCGTACGCTGTCCTGGGTTTGCTGGACTTCGCCCTGGCTGCGGATCGGGCCCAGGCGCACCCGGTGCAGGGTCTGCTGGTTGCGCACGATGGAACTGATGAACACCGGCGCGCTGACCATGCTGCTCAGCTTGGAGCGTAGCAACTCGGCGGCATCCGGGTTGGCGAACGCACCGACCTGCAGGTAGGTGCCACCGCTGGCCGGCAGGCTGTTGCTGGCCACCTGCACCGGCACCACGGCCGCGGCGTGCTGTTGCGGCGGCGGCGTCCATTGTTCGACAGTGCCGGTGCTGGCCGGGATCGAAGGGGCCTGGGCGACCTGCGGCTGCTCCAGCACCATCGGCGCCGGGCGCCCGCGCTGGGCCCACCACTGCTGCGGATCGATACCTTCGACGCGCACCCGGGCGGTGCCGGTCTCGGCGTAACCGAGCTTCTTCGCCGCCGCGTAGGACAGGTCGATGATGCGATCGGAATAGAACGGGCCGCGATCGTTGACCCGCAGGATCACGCTGCGCTTGTTGTCCAGGTTGGTCACCTTGACATAGGCCGGCAGCGGCAGGGTCTTGTGCGCCGCGCTCATGCCGTAGAGGTCGTAGACCTCGCCGTTGGCGGTGTTCTGCCCGTGGAACTTGGTGCCGTACCAGGACGCGGTGCCCTCGGCCACGTAGTTGCGTGAATCGGGGATCGGGTAGTAGGTCTTGCCCAGCACCGTGTAGGGGTTGGCCTTGTAGTTGCCGGTATGCACGGTCGGGGTGGCATCGGGGATCTTCGACACGTCGACGTCCCACCACGGCGCGCCATCCTTGTGCGCCCGGTTGATGTCCAGGCCCGGCTGGGAGCGGATGATGTTGCCACTGCTGGCACTCTGCGTCGGACGGCTTGAAGAACAGCTGACCAGCAGCGCGCCAATGGCGACGCAGCCCAGCAGCTTGAGGGAAGTCATGGAGAACAGTTCGCGCATCAGCGGGCGCCCCTTGCCTGAACCAGCAGGTCTGAAAGTTGATGTACCGCCATGGCGTACATCACGCTGCGGTTATAGCGAGTGATCGCGTAGAAGTTCTTCAGGCCGAGCCAGTATTCGGGGCCATTGTCGCCTTCGAGCCGGAAAGCGGTGACCGGCAGATCATCGCGCAGCGCATCATGACTCGACCAGCCCAGTGCCCGCAACTCCCCCACCGTCCTGACCGGCTCGATGCCCGGGCTCAGGCCTTCGTCGACCCGCTCGCCACGGACCATGGCGCGGCTCACCACCGGTTCGCCAGCCACCCAGCCATGGCGCTTGAAATAGCTGGCGACACTGCCGATGGCGTCGTCGGGGTTGTTCCAGATATTGATATGGCCGTCGCCGTCGAAGTCCACGGCGTAGGCGCGGAAGCTGCTCGGCATGAACTGCGGCAGGCCCATGGCGCCAGCATAGGAGCCTTTCAGGGTCAGCGGATCGACCTGCTCCTCGCGGGACAGCAGCAGGAACTCGCGCAGTTCCTTGCGGAAGAACGGAGCCCGCGGCGGGTAATCGAAGGCCAGGGTGGAAAGCGCATCGATCACCCGGTAGTTGCCGGTATTGCGGCCAAAAAAGGTTTCGACGCCGATGATCGACACGATCACCTGGGCCGGCACCCCGTATTCCTGCTCGGCGCGGGCCAGGGCCGCCTCGTGCTGGCGCCAGAAATCCACGCCGCGGGCAACGCGGGCGTCGGTGAGGAACATCGGACGATATTCCTTCCATGGCTTGACCCGTTCCGCCGGACGCGAAATGGCGTCGAGGATCGCCTGCTTGCGTCGCACGTCGCGGAACACGCCCATCAGTTGTTCACCGGCGAAGCCGTAATCGCGGGTCATTTCCCCGACGAATTCGGCCACCTGCGGCGAGCCATCGTAGTCGCCGGCACTGGCCTGCTGGGCCGTGCCGAACAGACCAAGGAATCCCGCCAGGGGAACATAACGGGCCATCCAGCCCCGTACTGCTTGCATCGAGAAATTCACCTTGATCAAACCTGCGCGATCCATTTGCGGTGGGTATGGATCGACATGAGAACGCCAAACGCTGACAGCAGCGTCACCAGCGAAGTTCCACCGTAGCTAATGAAGGGCAGCGGTACGCCCACCACGGGCAGCAAACCGCTGACCATGCCGATATTGACGAAGACATAAACGAAGAAGGTCATGGTCAGGCTGCCGGCCAGCAGCTTGCCGAACAGGGTCTGGGCCTGGGCGGTGATCACCAGCCCGCGGCCGATCAACAGCAGGTAGATCAGCAGCAGCGCACAGATGCCCACCAGGCCGAACTCCTCGCCGAGCACGGCGATGATGAAGTCGGTATGGCTTTCCGGGAGGAAGTCCAGGTGCGACTGGGTACCCAGCAGCCAGCCCTTGCCGAATACCCCGCCGGAGCCGATCGCCGCCTTGGACTGGATGATGTTCCAGCCGGTCCCCAGGGGATCGCTTTCCGGGTCGAGGAAGGTAAGCACGCGCTGTTTCTGGTAGTCGTGCATGACGAAGAACCACATCGCCACGGCCACCGGCACCGCCGCAGCCACCACGCTGATGATCCAGCGCCAGCGCAGGCCGCCCATGAACAGGACGAAGGCACCGGAGGCAAGGATCAGCAGTGCGGTACCCAGGTCCGGCTGGCGAACGATAAGGATGAAGGGGATGCCGATGAGAATCAGGCTGATCAGCACATGCTTCAGATGCGGCGGCAGCGTGCGCTTGGACAGGTACCAGGCGATGGTCGCCGGCATGATGATCTTGAGGAACTCCGAAGGCTGGAAGCGGATCACGCCGGGGATGTTGATCCAGCGCGTCGCACCCATGGCGTTGTGGCCCATGATGTCCACCACGACCAGCAGGGTCACCCCGACCACATAGGCCAACGGCACCCAGCGCGCCATGAAGCGCGGTTCCAGTTGGGCGATGACGAACATCGAGACCAGGCCGATACCGAAGGATGACGCCTGCTTGAGCAGCAGGTCCCAGTTCTTGCCGCTGGCCGAATAGAGGACGAACAGGCTGCCGGCAGCGAGGGTCAGCAGCAGGACCAGCAGCGGGCCATCGACATGGATGCGCTGCAGGAAGCTGGCGCGGCGGCGCATCACGTCCTCGCTGGACAGCATGCGGTCGAAATTACTCTTCACGGGGCCGATTCCTGGGCAACGGAGGCGTTGGGGGCGTATTCGGGCTTGAGGCGGCCACTTTCATCCAGCAGCCAGGCGTCCATGACCTGGCGCAGTACCGGGGCGGCGACGCCGGATCCGGACTCGCCGTTCTCGACCATCACCGAAATCACGATCTTCGGATCCTCGGCCGGGGCGAAGCCGACGAACAGCGCGTGGTCGCGATGGCGTTCCTGGACCTTGCTGCGGTCGTACTTTTCACCCTGCTTGATGGCGACGACCTGGGCGGTACCGCTCTTGCCGGCAATCCTGTACTGCGCGCCGATGGCCGCCTTGCGCGCGGTACCCCGGGCGCCCTGCATCACCTGCTCCATGCCATGGGTGACCCTGGCCCAGTCGGCCTTGTCGCGCAGGACAATGTCTTCCATCGGGTTCGGGTCCACCGGTGGCTGGCCTTCGATGCTCTTGGCCAGGTGCGGACGGTTCCACTTGCCCTTGCTGGCGATCAGCGCGGTGGCCTGGGCCAGTTGCAGCGGCGTGGCCTGCATGTAGCCCTGGCCGATACCGAGGATCAGGGTCTCGCCGGGGAACCAGGCCTGGCGACGGGTCGCACGCTTCCATTCGCGCGACGGCATCAGCCCAGGCGACTCCTCGAACATGTCGAGGGCGACCTTCTGCCCGATGCCGAAGCGGTTCATGTAGCTGGACAGCTTGTCGATGCCCATCTTGTGCGCAAGGTCATAGAAGTAGGTGTCGTTGGAACGCATGATCGCCGTGTCGAGATCGACCCAGCCATCGCCGGTGCGGTTCCAGTTGCGGTACTTGTGGTCGTAGTTGGGCAACTGGTAGTAGCCCGGGTCGAACACCCGGGTGGACGGGGTCACGGCCCCGGAATCCAGGCCGGCAATGGCGACTGCCGGCTTGATGGTCGAACCCGGCGGGTACAGGCCGCGCAGCACGCGGTTGAACAACGGCCGGTCGATGGAATCGCGCAGCTCGGCGTAGGCCTTGAAGCTGATGCCGGTCACGAACAGGTTCGGGTCGAAGCTGGGCTGGCTGACCATCGCCAGGACCTCGCCAGTGCGCGGGTCGAGCGCGACGATCGCTCCCCGGCGGCCGCCCAGGGCTTGCTCGGCGGCTTCCTGCAGCTTGATGTCGAGGCTGAGGACGATGTCCTTGCCAGGAATCGGGTCGGTACGCTTGAGCACGCGCAGGACGCGACCGCGGGCGTTGGTCTCGACTTCCTCGTAGCCCACCTGGCCGTGCAGTTCATCCTCGTAGAAGCGCTCGATACCGGTCTTGCCGATATGGTGGGTGCCGCTGTAGTTGACCGGGTCGAGGGTCTTCAGCTCTTTTTCGTTGATGCGCCCGACATAGCCCACCGAATGGGCGAAGTGCGCGCCCTGCGGATAGTGCCGCACCAGTTGCGCCACCACTTCCACGCCGGGCAGGCGGAACTGGTTCACCGCGATCCGGGCGATCTGTTCTTCGGTCAGTTCGAACAGGATCGGCACCGGCTCGAACGGCCGACGCCCCTGCCGCATGCGCTTTTCGAACAGCGCGCGGTCGTCCGGAGTCAGTTCCAGCACCTCGACGATCACATCGAGCACCTGCTGCCAGTCGCCGGAGCGCTCACGGGTCATGCTCAGGCTGAAGCTGGGCCGGTTGTCGGCGATGATCACGCCGTTACGGTCGAAGATCAGCCCGCGGGTCGGCGGAATCGGCTGCACATGCACCCGGTTGTTTTCCGACAGCGTGGAGTGATAGTCGTACTGGATCACCTGCAGGTAGTACAGCCGGGCGATCAGTACGCAGATCAGCAGCAGGATCGCCACCGCGCCGACCACGACGCGGCTACGCACCAGACGGGCGTCTTTCTCGTGGTCCTTGAGGCGGATCGGCTGCGACATTGAAAAGGCTTACGGCTTATTTGTGGTAAGGGTGCCCGGACAGAACCGTCCAGGCGCGATAGATCTGTTCGCCGATCAGTATCCGTACCAGGGGATGCGGCAGGGTCAGCGGCGACAGCGACCAGCGCTGCTCGCTGCGCGCACAGACCTCCGGTGCCAGCCCTTCCGGGCCGCCGACCATGAGGTTGACGGTACGCGAGTCCAGCCGCCAGCGGTCCAGCTCGACCGCCAGTTGCTCCGTGCTCCAGGGCTTGCCATGGACCTCCAGGGTAACGATGCGCTCCCCCGGCTGGACCTTGGCCAGCATGGCCTCGCCCTCCTGACGGATCAGGCGGGCGACGTCGGCGTTCTTGCCCCGGGTATTGAGCGGGATTTCCACCAGTTCCAGGGACAGCTCCGACGGCAGGCGCTTGGCATATTCATGCCAGCCTTCCTCGACCCACTTGGGCATGCGCGAGCCGACCGCGATCAATCGCAGACGCACGGCGCTACCTCAGTCCAGGTCTTTGTTGAGCTTGGCGAAATGCTCATGGGTGTTTTCCGGGCTATGGTGCTTGCCATCGGCGGCACGGCTCTGCTCGGCACCCAGCCACAGGCGTTCCAGGTCGTAGAACTGGCGGGCGGCGGCGGTCATCATGTGCACGATGACGTCGTTCAGGTCGAGCAGGACCCAGTCGCTGTCGCCCTTGCCTTCCTCACCCAGGGGCATCACGCCCTGCTGCTTGACGATTTCGCGGACCTTCTCGGCCATCGCATTGATCTGCCGGTTGGAGGTACCGGTGGCGATGATCATGTAGTCGGTCAGGCTGTGCTTGGCGCGTACGTCGATCACCTGGATGTCCTGTGCCTTGACTTCTTCCAGGGCCGACTTGGCCAGTTGGACCAGCTCTTCGCCGGTGATTTTCTGCTTGGTCATATAAAACTCGTTCAACTCATTGATAGCGGCGCCCATGGGCGCCTGCCGCTCTACGCACGATAAAGGCCGTGCGTCTCGATATAGGCCAGTACTGCGTCCGGCACCAGGAACCTCACCGACTTGCCGCTGGCCAGCAGCTGCCGGATCTGCGTGGCGGACACCGAAAGCGGCGTCTGCCAGACGAACGAAATGTTCCCCGCCGGGCCGGACATGGCGGTGGGATCGCTCTCCGAGCGCGCAGCCAGCAGGTTGCGCAGCTCGTCTGGGGGTTCTATGTCGGCATCCGGACGTTGCAGGACCAGGATGTGACAATGTTTCAGCAACTCTTCCCAGCGGTGCCAGCCGGGCAGGCCGCAAAAGGCATCCCAGCCCATCAGCAGGAAAAGCTGGTCGCCGGCGCCCAGTTCGGCGCGCAACGACTCCAGGGTGTCGATGCTGTACGACGGCTTGTCCCGCAACAGCTCGCGGTCATCCACGCTCAGCCGTTCGACACCGGCCACCGCGCAACGCACCATGGCCAGGCGATCCTGCGCCGCTACCTGCGGGGTATCGCGGTGTGGCGGGCGGGCGTTCGGCAACAGGCGCAGCTCGTCCAGGCCCATGAACTCGGCCACTTCCAGCGCGCTGCGCAGGTGGCCGATGTGCACCGGATCGAAGGTGCCGCCAAGGATGCCGATCCGCCGGATCGCCGGGGCCTTGCTCAACGGATCAGGACTCCTGGCCGCGCAGCTGGCCGTCACCGACGACTACGTATTTCTCGCAGGTCAGGCCTTCCAGGCCGACCGGGCCGCGGGCGTGCAGCTTGTCGGTGGAAATGCCGATTTCCGCGCCCAGGCCATACTCGAAGCCATCGGCGAAGCAGGTCGGGGTGTTGATCATCACGGAAGCCGAATCCACCTCGGCAACGAAGCGCCGGGCCAGGCCCTGGTGCTCGGTGACGATGGCGTCGGTGTGGTGCGAACCATAGTGGTTGATATGCTCGATCGCCGCGTCGATGCCATCGACGATGCGGATCGACAGGATCGCTGCCAGGTACTCGGTGCTCCAGTCTTCTTCGCTCGCAGGCGCGGCTTCGATGACCATGCGGGTACGCTCGCAACCACGCAGCTCGACGCCTTTCTCGCGGAACTGGCGGGCCATTTCTGGCAGGAACTCGGCAGCGATGCTCGAATCCACCAGCAGCGTCTCCATCGCGCCACAGATACCGTAGCGGTAGGTCTTGGCGTTGAAGGCGATGCGCCGGGCCTTGTCCAGCTCGGCGTGCTCGCCGACATACACGTGGCAGATGCCGTCCAGGTGCTTGATCACCGGGACGCGGGCGTCGCGGCTGATGCGCTCGATCAGGCCCTTGCCGCCGCGCGGAACGATGACGTCGACGAACTCCGGCATGCTGATAAGCGCGCCCACCGCCTCGCGGTCGGTGACTTCCACCACCTGGACCACCGCAGCCGGCAAGCCGGCCTCGGCCAGGCCGCGCTGGATGCAGGCGGCAATGGCACGGTTGGAATGGATGGCCTCGGAGCCGCCGCGCAGGATGGTGGCGTTACCCGATTTGAGGCACAGGCTCGCGGCATCGATGGTCACGTTCGGCCGCGACTCGTAGATGATCCCGATCACGCCCAGGGGCACGCGCATCTTGCCCACCTGGATACCCGACGGCCGGTAACTCATGTCGCGGATCGCACCCACCGGGTCCGGCAGGCTGGCGACCTGGCGCAGACCGACGATCATGCCGTCGATGCGTGCCGGGGTCAGGGCCAGGCGATCGAGCAGGGCCGGCTCGAGGCCGTTGGCCCGGCCGGCGGCCAGGTCCAGCTCGTTGGCTGCGGACAGTTCGGCGCGAGCCGCGTCCAGGGCGTTGGCGGCAGCGTGCAGCGCGCGGTTCTTCTGCGCGGTGCTGGCACGGCCGATAACGCGAGACGCCTCGCGGGCGGCGCGACCCAGGCGGGTCATGTAGTCAAGAACGGACTCAGTCATGGGGCTCAGTGTCTTGGCGAAGGGGAAAATCGGACGAGTATAACTGTCATGGGGTTATACGCCCAGCGGTGACAGTCGGATGGTAGGGCGTTCCAGCGACGCGGACCCTGTGGGAGCGGGTTCACCCGCGATTAAGTCAGTGAATTCACCATCGCAATCGCGGGTGAACCCGCTCCCACAGGGTCCGCGTCATCTGCGATATCGTGCGTCCCGTTCAGCCTGGATAAAGGAAGAAGTTGCTATCATCCCGGCCTCATTTCCCCATTCCAGAGCCACGATGCCGCACCCCGCCCCTTTGCCCGACAGCTTCTTCGACCGCGACGCCCAGGTCCTGGCCAAGGCCTTGCTGGGCAAGATCATCCGCCATCGACAGGGCCCGTTCTGGCTGTCGGCGCGAATCATCGAGACCGAAGCCTATTACCTCGACGAGAAAGGCAGCCACGCGTCCTTGGGCTACACCGAGAAACGCAAGGCGCTGTTCCTCGATGGCGGGCATATCTACATGTACTACGCCCGCGGTGGCGATTCGCTGAACTTCAGCGCCCAGGGCCCGGGCAATGCGGTGCTGATCAAGTCCGGCTTCCCCTGGGTGGATGAACTGTCCGACGACAACGCCCTGGCACAGATGCAATTGAACAACCCGGACGCCAGCGGCGGCCTCCGCCCGCCCGAGCGCCTGTGCGCCGGGCAGACCCTGCTGTGCAAGGCCCTGGGCTTGAAAGTGCCGAACTGGGACGCCAAGCGCTTCGATCCGCACCAGCTGTTCGTCGAGGATTGCGGAATCATCGTGCAACAAATAATCCAGACCACACGGCTGGGCATCCCTCAAGGCCGCGACGAACATCTGCCGCTGCGTTTCGTCGATGCCGAATACGCACGGTACTGCACGCGGAACCCGCTGCGCCGCGGCCAAGTCGAAGGCCGCGACTTCTTCTTTCTGACACAAGGAAACTGAGACGATGGGCCCATGGCTCGACAGCCTCACCGGCTGGCTGACGATGAACCCGCAATGGCTGGGTCTGGCGATATTTCTGGTGGCCTTCGTGGAGTGCCTGGCGATCGCCGGGATCATCGTGCCCGGCACCGTATTGCTGTTCGCCGTGGCCGTGCTGGCCGGCAGCGGCGCCCTGTCGCTGCATGGAACCCTGATCCTGGGCTACCTCGGCGGGTTGCTGGGGGATGCGGTGTCCTACACCCTGGGCCGACGCTTCCATCAGAACATCCGGCGCCTGCCCCTACTGCGCCATCACCCGGAATGGATCGGCAGCGCGGAAACCTATTTCCAGCGCTATGGCATCGCCAGCCTGCTGGTCGGCCGCTTTATCGGGCCGCTGCGGCCGATGCTGCCGATGGTTGCGGGCATGTTCGACATGCCGCTGCCGCGCTTTATAGCGGTCAGCCTGATCGCCGCCGCCGGCTGGTCGCTGGCCTACCTGCTGCCTGGCTGGGCCACCGGCGCGGCCATGCGCCTGCCACTGCCGGAAGGCTTCTGGCCGCAGGCCGGGGTGGTCGCAGCGGGCCTGGCCATCCTGGTCGGGGTGAGCATCAACAGCTCACTGCGCGCCCAGCCCCGCGGCACCCGCTTGATCGCAGCGGTCAGCCTGGTGATGCTGGCGGCAATCTTCTTCGGCTGGCCCTACCTGACCCATCTCGACCAGGGACTGATGGCGCTGGTCCAGGAACACCGCAGCGATTACCTGAACAGCATCATGGTGCTGATCACCCGCCTTGGCGATTTCCGTACTCAATTCGTTGTCGCCGCCGTGCTGGTCGCCCTGCTCCTGCTGACCCGGCAATGGCGCCCGGCATTCTTCGCCGCCGCCACCCTGGGCGGTACGGCGATCTGCAACGCCGGTCTGAAGTGGTTCTTCGCCCGCGCTCGCCCGGAAGTGCTGACCGAACCGCTGACCAGCTACAGCATGCCCAGCGGCCACAGCTCGGCATCCTTCGCCTTCTTCCTGACCCTGGCAGTGCTGGCCGGGCGCAGCCAGCCGCCGCGCATGCGCCTGACCTGGATCCTGCTGGGCTGCCTGCCGGCGCTGTCGATCGCCATGTCGCGGGTCTATCTCGGCGTGCACTGGCCGACCGATGTCCTTGCCGGCGGGCTGCTGGCCTGCTGTGTATGCGCGGTAAGCCTGACGGTGATCCAGTACCGCGAACCGCTGTATGCCATGTCGCTGCGGGTGTGGTGGCTGATCCTGCCGGCCTGCGTCGGCGTGCTGGCGTTCTTTGCCCTGCACGCCCTGCCCCATGCGCTGCTGCGCTATTCCTATTGAGGTTCAGGCGAAGAGTTCGCCCTGGATGCGGTCCAGCAGCGACTGGATCGCCACCAGTTTCTGGGTAGGAGAATCGATGGCCAGCAGCTTGAGCTTGTCCTGGTCATCGAAGGGCAGCAGGTAGGCCAACTGGTTGGCCAGGGCCTGCTTGCCGGTGATCTGGCTGGCCATGTCGAGGCCGGAGACCATGGGATGCTCGGCCAGGGCCATCAACAGCGCCAGCAGGTCGTCATCATCCTCGTCGAGGGGCAGGTCGGCCTGCTCGTCGAGCCAGCGCACATCGGCCACCAGCAGGTTGTCCTTGCGCACTTCGAAGTCATCGACCATGAAGCGTCGCTCGCCTTTCACCCGGATACCCAGAAGACCGTTGTCCTGCTGCTGGAAATCCTCGATCAGCGCCTGGCAGCCTATTCCCGCGAAGGATTCCGGCGCCCTGCCGACCTGTTCGCCCTCCAGGATGCAGACCACACCAAAGCCGCCGCCCTGCTTCATGCAGCGGCCGATCATGTCCAGGTAACGGGCTTCGAAGATCTGCAAATCCAGGTTGCAACCGGGGAACAGCACGGTATTCAGGGTAAACAGGGGCAAACTCATTGCAGCTCCTCTAGGCAACCAGGCTGACCGCCAGCGGCAGGAATACCGCTGTAGCCACGCCCATCAGGCTCATCGCCAGGGCTGCGAAAGCCCCGCACTCTTCACTTTCCTGCAAGGCCACCGACGTGCCCACCGCATGGGCGGTCAGGCCCAGGGCCATGCCCCGGGCTTCGGGGCTGCGCACGCCAAGCGCGGTCAACAGCGCCGGGCCGAAGATCGCCCCGATCACCCCGGTGATCAGCACGAACACCGCAGCCAGGGCCGCCACGCCGCCGATCTGCTCGGCCACCAGCATGGCGATGGGCGACGTCACCGACTTCGGCGCCAGGGTCATCAGGATCATGTGCTCGGCCCCGAACCACCAGCCCAGCAGCAGGCAGATACCGGTGGCGAACACGCCTCCGACTACCAGCGTAGTAAAAGTCGGCCAGAACAGTTGGCGAATGCGCCGCAGGTTGAGATAGAGCGGCACGGCCAGGGCCACGGTGGCCGGGCCGAGCAGGATGTTCATGATCTCGGTGCTCTTGCGGTATTCGGCGTAGGTCAGGCCGCAGCTCAGCAGCACACCCACCACCACCAGCATGGAGACCAGTACGGGCTGGAGGAAGATCCAGCGGGTTTTCTCGTAGGCGGCGATGACGATCTGGTACGCCGCCAGGGTAACGCCGATGCCGAACAGCGGATGATGGATCACCGCCTGGGTCGCGCCATGCCAATCGAGCATCATGGACGCTCCCCGGAGTGCTTGCCGCGATTGATCATCTTCTGCATCAGCACGCCACAGAAGGCCATGGCCAGCACCAGCGACAGTACCAGCGCCCCGGCGATGGCCCAGAAGTCGGCGACGATATCGGCGGCATAGACCATCACCCCCACTGCCGGCGGTACCAGCAACAGCGGCAGGTAGCGCAACAGGCTGGACGACGCCTCGCTCAGCGGCGCACCGACTTCGCCACGCACCATCAAGAACACCAGCAACAGCACCAGGCCGATGATCGGCCCGGGCAGGATCGGCACCAGCAAGTGATTGACCGCCGTTCCGAGCAACTGGAACAGCACGAGCCACGTCAAACCGCGCAACAACATCGCATACCTCCCCTCGAACCTGGCGGCCATTATAAGCACGCTATCGACCTGCCTATAACCCGACATTCGCCCGAGGCATAGGCACTTGACCAGGCTTTCATCGCGTGCTGATCTTAGACGCTCGTATCTTTGCTGGTCACAAATCATTCAAGGACAGTCAGGAGAGTCGCGATGCCCTATGTACCCGTTGCAGAGCTGTCGCAGTACGTTGGTAAGGAACTGGGACGTTCCGAATGGCTGAAGATCGATCAAGAACGCATCAATCTGTTCGCCGAGGCCACCGGCGACTTCCAGTTCATCCATGTGGACCCGGTGAAGGCGGCAAAAACGCCATTTGGCAGCACCATTGCCCATGGTTTTCTCAGCCTGTCGCTGATCCCCAAGTTGATGGAAGACATCCTCGTCCTGCCCGAAGGGCTGAAGATGGTGGTGAACTACGGACTCGACAGCGTGCGCTTCATCCAGCCGGTCAAGGTCGATTCTCGGGTGCGCCTGGCGGTGACCCTCACGGACGTCACCGAGAAGAAACCCGGCCAGTGGCTGCTCAAGGCAACCGCCACCCTGGAAATCGAAGGCGAAGAAAAACCCGCCTACATTGCCGAACCGCTCTCCCTCGCCTTCCTCTGACCCTGCACGTGCGAAACGGCCTGCCGGGCCGTTTCACCCTCGCCCGGCTTCTGCGGCATACTCGTGGGCCTAGACCGCCCGGACCCCGCCATGCGCCCTTTCGTTCCATTTGCCTTGATTCTTTTGCTCGCTGCCTGCGGCGACGGTGAATCGCTGTCGCCGCCCGATGCCCGACTGCCCGATGGCGGCCGCTACCGGGGAGATGTGGTGGACGGCCTGCTGCAGGGTGAGGGTCGTATCGACTATCCCAACGGCAGTTGGTACGCCGGGCATTTCAGCAACGGCCAGCTGGATGGTCAGGGCGAGTGGCACGGCAGCAACGGCGAGGTCTATATCGGCCAGTTCCAGCAGGGCCTGTTCCACGGCCAGGGCAAACTGACCACCGCCACCAGTAGCTACAACGGCGGCTTCAAGCTGGGCCGGCGCGATGGCGAGGGAACCTTGCGCGACGGCGCCCAGCATTACAGTGGCCAGTTCAAGGACGACCAGTACAGCGGCGCCGGCAAGCTGGTGCTCGCCGATGGCAGCCAGTACCAGGGCCAGTTCGCCAAGGGCAAGCCCAACGGCGAAGGCGTGCGCAGCGACACCAGCGGCAATCAGTTCAGCGGTCGTTTCGTCGATGGTGAGCTCAACGGCACCGGCACCTTCAGCAGCGCCGAGGGCGATCAGTACATCGGCGACTTCAAGGCCAATCGCCTGGAAGGGCGCGGCCGTTACGAGAACGTCGATGGCGATGTGTGGATCGGCGAGTTCAAGGACGGTTCCCTGACCGGCCCGGGCGAACTCTTCGCGGTCGATGGCAGCCATTACAAGGGCGGCTTCCAGGAATGGCGCTTTGCCGGAAAGGGCCGCCTGCAACTGGCCGACGGCAGCGTCTATACCGGCGGCTTCGAGAACGATGCCTACCAGGGCAGCGGACGGCTGGTGCTGCCGGACGGCAAGGTCGAGGACGGCCACTGGATCAACGGCCTGCGGGTTCGTGACGAAAAAGGCCGGTTGCTGCCCGACCCGCTGGAGCAGGCGTTGCTCAACCAGGGCACGCTGCTGGAACAGGAGCTGGCCCGCGTGCCGGCGTCCAGCGGCTCCATCGACCTGTACAGCCTGACCCTGGCCGGGGACGGCAACCAGAGCGTGTTCATGCGCGAAGCCGACTATGTCAGCGACATGCTCAAGACCCGTTTCGGCGCGGTCGGCCAGATCACCCTGGTCAACCATCGCGACCACCTGGCCGATCGCGCCATGGCCACCCGCGAGAACCTGGCCCGCTCCGCCCGCCGCCTGGCCGAACGCAGCGGCCCGGACGACCTGGTGTTCATCTACCTGACTAGCCACGGCAGCCACGAACATGAACTGGTGCTGGACCAGCCGCGCCTGCAACTGGCCGACCTGCCGGCAGACGAACTGGCGGCGGCGCTCGCCCCGCTCAAGGAGCGTGACAAGGTAATCGTCATCTCCGCCTGTTATTCCGGGGGCTATATCGAGGCGCTCAAGGACGACCGAACCCTGATCATGACCGCCTCGCGGGCTGACCGTGTCTCGTTCGGCTGCTCGGAAGAAGCGGACTTCACCTATTTCGGCGATGCCCTGTTCGCCCAGGCGCTGAACCAGACCGACGATCTGCTGCAAGCCTTCGAACTTGCCAGGGCGCATGTGGCCCAACGTGAACAAGCCGAGGATTTCGAGGCATCCGAACCGCAGATCTGGGCCCCGAAAGGGGTAGTGGCTCATTGGCAAAAACTGCGCCAGCAACAAGCCCGCAAGGCCCTGCAAAGCAACGCTGCGGTTGAGGAAAAAAGCCCGGCCAGCCGCTAAGCTGGAGCCTATGCAAGGGAGAAACATCATGTACCTGACGCCGCAGCACATCCTGCTTGCCGGAGCCACCGGCCTTACCGGTGAACACCTGCTCGATCGCCTGCTCAATGAGCCGACCATCAGCCGGGTACTCGCGCCAACCCGCCGCCCACTGGCCGAACACCCGCACCTGGAAAACCCGGTGGGGGACCCGGCGGTATTCCTGCCGCAGCTCAGTGGCCGGGTGGACATCGCTTTCTGCTGCCTGGGTACCACGATCAAGCAGGCGGGCTCGGAGAATGCCTTCCGCGCGGTGGACCTCGACATGGTCGTGGCCTTCAGCAAGCGCGCCCGCGAGATGGGCGCACGGCACCTGCTGGTGGTCAGCGCGATCGGCGCCGACCCGAAATCGTCGATCTTCTACAACCGGGTCAAGGGCGAGATGGAAGAAGCCCTCAAGGCCCAGGACTGGCCGCAATTGACCATCGCCCGGCCATCGTTGCTGCTCGGGGAACGCAGCGAACCACGCCTTGCGGAAAAGGTGGCGGGCAGTCTGTCGAAGCTGATTCCGGGCAAGTACCACGGGATCGAGGCGTGCCAGTTGGCCAGGGCGCTATGGCGGCTGGCGCTGGAAGAGCAGGATGGGATTCGGATCGTGGAGTCCGATGAGCTGCGCAAACTAGGCAAATAAACGCGGTCCCTGTGGGAGCGGGTTCACCCGCGATTACGGTAGTGAGCCCACCATCGCAATCGCGGGTGAACCCGCTCCCACAAGGTTAGATGTAGGCTTTACAGTCCACCGGAGGCCTGGAATCCCACGCCGAGTACGGTCAACACCGACAACGGCAACAACACCGTATCCAGCACCATGCTCCCCGGCAGGTCCAGCCCCGGGTACTTCGGTGCTTCGGCGCCAAAGCGATCCGCCGCACAACACCCGCCCTGCATCGCATACAGATCCAGCCGCGTTCCGGAATACACCAGCGGCGCTCCCGGCTTGGCCGCATCCAGAGTCCGCACCGTGGCGCAGCCTGTCGCGCTGAGCACCACCAGCAGCGCGAAGACCAGCGCCCTCACTCCTCGCCTCCGAAGTGATGCTCGCCCCAGCGCGGCAGCATGTCCTGCGGTATATCCAGCAGGTTGAGAATCCGTGCGACGACGAAGTCCACCAGGTCGTCGATGGTCTGCGGCTGGTGATAGAAACCCGGTGCCGCCGGCAGGATGACCGCGCCCATCTGCGACAGCTTGAGCATGTTTTCCAGGTGGATCGTGGAAAATGGCGCCTCGCGCGGCACCAGGATCAACTGGCGGCGCTCCTTCAGGGTGACATCCGCCGCCCGCTCGATCAGGTTGTTGCAGGCGCCGGTGGCAATCGCCGAAAGCGTGCCGGTGGAACAGGGCACCACCACCATCGCCGCCGGCGCGCCGGAGCCGGAGGCGACCGGCGACATCCAGTCTTCCTTGCCATACACCCGGATCTGCCCGGCAGCAGCACCGGTGTACTCGGTGAGGAATGCCTGCATGGCCTGGGGCTTGGCCGGCAAAATCACGTCGGTCTCGGTGGACATCACCAGTTGCGCCGCCTTGGAAATCAGGAAGTGCACCTCGCGGTCCTCGCGTACCAGGCAATCCAGTAGGCGCAAGCCGTACTGGGCCCCGGACGCGCCGGTCATGGCCAGGGTGATGCGCTCCGGCCCGCTCATCCGCGCAGCGCCTCGGCCAGCTTGCCATGCAGGCCGCCAAAGCCGCCGTTGCTCATGATCACCACCTGGGTACCGGCGCGGGCCTGGCCCTTGACCCGCTCGATGATGGCTTCAAGGCTGTCCGCCACCACCGCCGGCACCGTGCATTGCGCAGCGGTGGCGGCCAGGTCCCAGCCGAGGTTGGGTGGCGCGTACCAGATCACCTGGTCGGCGTCCTTGACGCTTTCCGGCAGACCGTCGCGATGGGCGCCGAGCTTCATGGAATTGGAACGCGGTTCGATCACTGCGATCACCGGAGCATCGCCAACCCGCTTGCGCAGGCCGTCGAGGGTGGTGGCGATGGCGGTCGGGTGGTGGGCGAAGTCGTCATAAATGGTGATGCCGTTGACCTCGGCAACCTTTTCCATCCGCCGCTTGACGCTTTTGAACGCGCTCAGGGCCGCGATGCCCAGGGCCGGGACGACACCGACATGGCGTGCCGCCGCCAGGGTGGCCAGGGCGTTGGCGACGTTGTGCTGGCCGGTCAGTTCCCACTCCACCACACCCTGCACCTCGCCCTCGAAGCTGACTTCGAAACGCGAGCCGTCATCGCTGAGCAGGCGCACCTGCCACTGGCCGCCGACACCGGTGGTCTGCACCGGGGTCCAGCAGCCCATTTCGATGACTCGCTTGATCGCCGGTTCGGTAGTCGGATGAATCACCAGCCCCTCGCTGGGAATGGTCCGTACCAGATGGTGGAACTGACGCTCGATGGCCGCCAGGTCAGGGAAGATATCCGCGTGGTCGAATTCGAGGTTGTTGAGAATCGCGGTACGCGGGCGGTAATGGACGAATTTCGAGCGCTTGTCGAAGAAGGCACTGTCGTATTCGTCGGCCTCGACCACGAAGAACGGCGTACCGCCCAGCCGCGCCGACACCGAGAAGTTCTGCGGAACGCCGCCGATCAGGAAGCCCGGGCTCATCCCGGCGTGCTCCAGGACCCAGGCCAGCATGCTGCTGGTCGTGGTCTTGCCGTGGGTGCCCGCCACCGCCAGGACCCAGCGGCCCTGCAGCACATGGTCGGCCAGCCACTGCGGGCCCGAAACGTAGGGCAGGCCCTTGTTCAGCACGTATTCGACTGCCGGGTTGCCCCGCGACAGCGCATTGCCGATCACTACCAGGTCGGGAGCCGGGTCCAGTTGCGCCGGATCATACCCCTGGGTCAGGGCGATGCCCTGGGCTTCGAGCTGGGTGCTCATGGGCGGGTAGACGTTGGCATCGGAGCCGGTGACGTGGTGGCCGAGCTCCTTGGCCAGTACCGCCAGCGAGCCCATGAAAGTGCCACAGATACCAAGAATGTGAATGTGCATGGTCAACCTCGGAAAACGTGCAGGCAGGGTAGCCCAGAGGGGGGAAAAACTCACCCGGTGTTTGCTTCAGGCCCCCTTGGACAGCCCATGCTTGCGCAGTTTCCGATACAGGGTGTTTCTACTTATGCCGAGCTGCGCCGCAACCTGGGTCATGTGCCAGCGTTTTTCCTCGAGCACCGCCAGCAAGGCTTGGCACTCGGCATCGTGCAGCGGGTGCGCCGGGTTATCCACAGGCGCGACCGGCACGACCGCGGTCAAGGGCGCAGTGCGCACCAGTGCTGGCAGGTCGTGCACGCCGATCCGGCCGTCCTCGCACAGCGCCACCAGCGTGCGCAGGACGTTACGCAATTGCCGCACGTTGCCCGGCCAGGCGAAGTCCAGCAGCAGCCGGCGGGCTGCCGGTTCGAGCTGCACCGACTGGCGCCCCGCCTCCCGGGCGAGGATGAAGTCCAGCAGCTGCGCCTTGTCAGAGCGCTCGCGCAATGCCGGCAATGCCACCTCCAGCCCGTTGAGCCGGTAGTAGAGGTCTTCACGGAAGCTGCCATCGGCGACCCGGTCAAGCAGATTGCGGTGGGTGGCACTGATGATGCGCACATCCACATCCTGCGGCTCGCCGCCGATCGGCACCACCTGACGTTCTTCCAGGACACGCAGCAGCCGGGTCTGCAGGCCCAGCGGCATGTCGCCGATCTCGTCCAGCAGCAAGGTGCCACCATCGGCCTGCTGCAACTTGCCGCGCATGCCTTCCTTGCGCGCGCCGGTGAAGCTGCCGCCGCGATAGCCGAACAGTTCGCTTTCGATCAGGCTTTCCGGGATAGACGCGCAGTTGAGTGCGATGAACGGCTTGCCCGCGCGCTGGCTGGCCTGGTGCACGGCCTTGGCGAAGGCCTCCTTGCCCGAACCGGTCTCGCCGTTGAGCAGCAGCGGCACATCCCGTTCGAACACCCGCACTGCACGACGGAAGTCGTTTTGCAGCGCCGGGTCGAGCAAACAGATGTCGTCCGGCTTCGCTGCAGCGACGCTCGGAGCAGACAGCGGCCGCACCTGCTGCCCGCGCACGCTGGCGAACAAGCGACGACCATCGCGGGTCCGTAGCGGCCAACTGGTGCTGGCCAGGGCAGTGGCGCGCCCCAGCAGATCGTCCAGCCGACAATCGAAGAACATCTCCACCGGTTGCCCGAGCAACCCGCCTCGCAGGTTGCCCAGCAGGTTCAGGGCGCTCTGGTTCACCGCACGGATCCGCCCTTCGCCATCGAAGGCCAGCAGCCCCTCGCTGAACAGCCCGACCGACTCGGCCTGCAGATGGAAGCGCAGCAACCAGTGATTGTCGAAACAACGCAGGAAATAGCAGCTCTCGATCATCTTCGCCGAGAGATTGACCAGCGCCATGGTGTGGAACTGGCTCTGCCGCGAAGCATCGGCCCGCGCCGATGACACATCGAGCACCGCCAGCAGTTCGCCGTGGGGATCGAACACCGGGCTCGCCGAGCAGGTCAGCCCGGTGTGACGGCCGCGAAAGTGTTCGTCCTGATGGATGGTCAGGGCCTGGCGCTCGACCAGGCAGGTGCCGATGCCATTGGTGCCCTCCCGCGCTTCGCTCCAGTCGGCGCCCAGCCACAGGCCGGCGCGTTCGAAGATGCGCCGTTCGCTGGGTGCGGTCACGCAATTGAGGATGACCCCGCGCGCGTCGGTCAGCAGTACCGCATGGCCGGCCCCGGAAAGTTGCTGGTGCAGGCTGTTCATTTCGCCGTCGGCAATCTGCAGCACCTGGCGCAGGCGGTCGCGGCTTTCCAGCACACGCTCATGCTCGAGCACCGTCGGCGCTACGGCCAGGGCCGGATCGAGGTGGTAGTCCTCCAGGCAGCGCAGCCAGGAGCGGGCGATCGACGGGTCGCTGCCAGGGCCCTGCAAGCCACCCTTGCCCTGCGTCACCGTCAGCACTTGCCGGGCATGCCGGCTCAGATGATTACCCTGCACTTTTTATTGTTCTCCGCGGGTGAGAGAAAGCCAGCATCCTCCAGGCGCTGGCGCATTGCAATGGCGGCTTGACCGCCGGGTCACGGGCTGTACCGCCAGCGGTACAAAGTGTCACCCAGGCTGTGCCGCATCCCTTACAAAACGCCGCGCGGATCCCCGGAAAACTGCGCCAGATCATCGATCCAGCGCCCTCTGCGGGCACTGGCCCGACCTTTGCTCTACGCTCCATATCCTCCCCAACAAAACACATAAGCCAGGAGAGACACCATGCGTTACGCACATCCGGGTACCGAAGGCGCAAAGGTTTCGTTCAAGAGCCGCTACGGTAACTACATCAATGGCGAGTTCGTGGCTCCGGTCAAAGGCGAGTACTTCACCAACACGTCGCCGGTGAACGGCCAGCCAATCGCCGAATTCCCCCGCTCCACTGCCGAAGACATCGACAAGGCCCTGGACGCCGCCCATGCCGCAGCCGACGCCTGGGGCCGCACCTCCGTACAGGACCGCTCCAACGTTTTGCTGAAGATCGCCGACCGCATCGAGCAGAACCTCGAAGTCCTGGCCATCACCGAGACCTGGGACAACGGCAAGGCCATCCGCGAAACCCTGAACGCCGATATCCCGCTGGCGGTGGACCACTTCCGCTACTTCGCCGGCTGCATCCGTGCCCAGGAAGGCGGCGCCGCCGAGATCAACGAAGGCACCGTGGCCTATCACATCCACGAACCGCTGGGCGTGGTCGGGCAGATCATCCCTTGGAACTTCCCGATCCTCATGGCCGCATGGAAACTCGCCCCGGCCCTGGCCGCCGGCAACTGCGTGGTACTCAAGCCTGCCGAACAGACGCCGCTGGGCATCACCGTGCTGGTCGAACTGATCGGCGACCTGCTGCCGCCGGGCGTGCTCAACATCGTGCAAGGCTACGGTCGCGAAGCCGGCGAAGCCCTGGCCACCAGCAAGCGCATCGCCAAGATCGCTTTCACCGGCTCGACGCCGGTGGGTTCGCACATCATGAAATGCGCCGCCGAGAACATCATTCCCTCCACCGTCGAGCTGGGCGGCAAGTCGCCGAACATCTACTTCGAAGACATCATGAAGGCCGAGCCGTCCTTCATCGAAAAGGCCGCCGAGGGCCTGGTGCTGGCATTCTTCAACCAGGGCGAAGTGTGCACCTGCCCGTCCCGGGCCCTGGTCCAGGAATCCATCTATCCGCAGTTCATGGAAGTGGTGATGGAGAAGGTCAAGAAGATCAAGCGCGGCGACCCGCTGGATACCGACACCATGGTCGGCGCCCAGGCTTCGCAGCAGCAGTTCGACAAGATCCTGTCCTACCTGGAGATCGCCGAGAAGGAAGGCGCCGAACTGCTCACCGGCGGCCAGGTGGAAAAACTCGAAGGCAGCCTGGCCACCGGGTACTACATCCAGCCGACCCTGCTCAAGGGCAACAACCGCATGCGCGTGTTCCAGGAAGAGATCTTCGGCCCGGTGGTCAGCGTCACCACGTTCAAGGACGAAGCCGAGGCCCTGGCCATCGCCAACGACACCGAATTCGGCCTGGGTGCCGGCGTCTGGACCCGGGATATCAACCGCGCCTATCGCATGGGCCGCGGGATCAAGGCCGGCCGCGTGTGGACCAACTGCTACCACCTGTACCCGGCGCATGCCGCGTTCGGTGGCTACAAGAAGTCCGGTGTCGGCCGTGAAACCCACAAGATGATGCTCGATCACTATCAGCAGACCAAGAACCTGCTGGTGAGCTACGACATCAATCCTTTGGGCTTCTTCTAAAGCACACCTCGGCCCCTTGTGGGAGCGGGTTCACCCGCGATGACGGCGGTGGGTTCACCATCGCAATCGCGGGTAAACCCGCTCCCACAGGGGTCAGCGTCAAACCTGAAAATCCTGGGCCAAGCGCTCTGGCCCGCTTCCTGCAGCACGCTCACCACTCAAAAAAAGACAACAGGTGACTCCCCATGCCAAGCGATCATTCCGCCGGATCCCCGGCAGGTTCTTCCGTAGATTTCGAAAAGGTCGGTTCCGACTATTTCCAGCAACGTGAATTGAAAAAAGGCGCCGCCGGCTGGGTCCTGCTGGTCGGCCTCGGTGTCGCCTACGTGATTTCCGGCGACTACGCCGGCTGGAACTTCGGCCTGGCCCAGGGCGGCTGGGGCGGGATGTTCCTCGCCACCCTGCTGATGGCCACGATGTACCTGTGCATGTGCTTCTCCCTGGCCGAGCTGTCCTCGATGATTCCCACCGCCGGCGGCGGCTACGGCTTTGCCCGCAGTGCCATCGGGCCTTGGGGCGGCTTCCTCACCGGCACGGCGATCCTGATCGAGTACGCCATCGCCCCGGCCGCCATCGCCGTGTTCATCGGCGCCTATTGCGAATCGCTGTTCGGCATCGGCGGCTGGATGATCTACCTGGCCTTCTACATCGTCTTCATCGGCATCCATATCTTCGGTGTCGGCGAGGCGCTGAAGCTGATGTTCATCATCACCGCCGTCGCGGCCATCGCCCTGGCCGTGTTCCTGCTGGCGATGGTGCCGCACTTCGATGCGAAGAACCTGTTTGACATAGCGCCCACCCAGGCAGCCGGCGCCAGCAGCTTCCTGCCGTTCGGCTATGTCGGCGTGTGGGCGGCGATTCCCTACGCGATCTGGTTCTTCCTCGCCGTCGAAGGCGTGCCGCTGGCCGCCGAAGAAACCAAGAACCCCAAGCGCGACCTGCCTCGCGGCCTGATCGGCGCCATGCTGGTGCTGCTGAGCTTCGCCTTGCTGATCCTGGTGATCGGCCCGGGCGGTGCCGGCGCCGAAGCCCTGAAAAGCTCCGGCAACCCGCTGGTCGAGGCCCTGGCCAAGGCCTACGGCGGCTCGACCTGGATGGGCGGCTTCGTCAACCTGGTCGGGCTGGCCGGCCTGATCGCCAGCTTCTTCTCGATCATCTACGCCTATTCCCGACAGATCTTCGCCCTGTCCCGCGCCGGCTACCTGCCGCGAGCGCTGTCGCAGACCAACAAAAGCAAGGCTCCGGTGCTGGCCCTGATCATCCCCGGAATCATCGGCTTCGCCCTGTCGCTAACCGGCCAGGGCGACCTGCTGATCCTCGTGGCGGTGTTCGGCGCTACGCTGTCCTATGTGCTGATGATGGCCGCGCATATCACCCTGCGCATCAAACGCCCCAAAATGGAGCGTCCTTATCGCACCCCGGGCGGCATCCTGACCTCGGGCGTGGCCCTGGTGCTGGCCTGCATCGCCGTAGTGGCGGGCTTCCTGGTGGATCCGCGGGTAGTGATCGGCGCTGCGATCATTTATGGCGTATTGATTGCGTATTTCGCCCTGTACAGCCGCCACCACCTGGTGGCCGGCACGCCGGAAGAAGAGTTCGCCGCGATCCAGAAGGCCGAAGAGGCCTTGCACTGACCGAAATACTGCGCCGCCGGTCAAACGGCGGCGCTCTGGAGATTGCACATGGCAAGTTTCGTACATACGGCAGGCCAGCAGACCTACCGCTTCGACAGCCTGAAGGAAGTAATGGCCAAGGCCAGCCCGGCCCGCTCCGGCGACTTCCTCGCCGGGGTCGCCGCCAGCAACGACGGTGAGCGGGTCGCGGCGCAGATGGCCTTGGCCGACATCCCCTTGAGCCATTTCCTCAACGAAGCGCTGATTCCCTACGAGGACGACGAAGTTACTCGGCTGATCATCGACACCCACGACAAGCAGGCCTTCGCCGCGGTTAGCCACCTCACCGTCGGCGGCCTGCGCGACTGGCTGCTCGGCGATCACGCCGATGAAGCCAGCCTGCGTGCCCTGGCCCCGGGCCTGACCCCGGAAATGGCCGCCGCGGTATCGAAGATCATGCGCGTGCAGGACCTGGTGCTGGTGGCGCAGAAGATCCGCGTGGTCACGCGTTTTCGCGGCACCATGGGCCTGCGCGGGCGCCTGTCCACCCGCCTGCAGCCCAACCACCCCACCGACGAGCCGGCCGGGATCGCCGCGAGCATCCTCGACGGCCTGCTCTACGGCAACGGCGACGCCATGATCGGCATCAACCCGGCCACTGACAGCATCGCTTCGATCTGCGCCCTGCTGGAGATGCTCGACGCCATCATCCAGCGCTACGACATCCCTACCCAGGCCTGCGTGCTGACCCATGTCACCACGTCGATCGAGGCGATCAACCGCGGCGTGCCGCTGGACCTGGTGTTCCAGTCCATCGCCGGGACCGAGGCGGCCAACGCCAGTTTCGGGATCAATCTGAATGTGCTGAAGGAAGGCTATGAAGCGGGCCTGAGCCTGAACCGCGGCACCCTGGGCCAGAACCTGATGTATTTCGAAACCGGCCAGGGCAGCGCGCTGTCGGCCAACGCCAACTTCGGCGTCGACCAGCAAACCTGCGAGACCCGTGCCTACGCCGTGGCCCGGCATTTCAAGCCGTTCCTGGTGAACACCGTGGTCGGTTTCATCGGCCCGGAGTACCTGTACAACGGCAAGCAGATCATCCGTGCCGGCCTTGAAGACCACTTCTGCGGCAAGCTGCTCGGCGTGCCCATGGGCTGCGACATCTGCTACACCAACCACGCCGAGGCCGACCAGGATGACATGGATACCCTGCTGACCCTGCTGGGCGTGGCAGGCATCAACTTCATCATGGGCATCCCGGGCTCCGACGACATCATGCTCAACTACCAGACCACCTCCTTCCACGATGCCCTCTATGCCCGCCAGACCCTGGGCCTCAAGCCGGCACCGGAGTTCGAGGCGTGGCTGGCCCGTACCGGCATCTTCACCCAGGCGGACGGCCGCGTGCGCTTCGGCGACAACCTGCCGCCAGCCTTCCGCCAGGCCCTGGCGCAACTGGGATAAGCGAGCGACCCATGGACAAGCAACCGACGCCCACCGACAACCCCTGGCTGGAACTGCGCCGCCTGACACCGGCGCGAATCGCCCTGGGACGCACCGGTACCAGCCTGCCGACCCAGGCCCAGCTGGACTTCCAGTTCGCCCATGCCCAGGCCCGTGATGCCGTGCACCTGCCGTTCGACCACGCCGGCCTGCGCGAGCAACTGCAGGAACGCGGTCGCGATAGCCTGCTGCTGCGCAGTGCCGCGCAGGACCGTCACCAGTATCTGCAACGCCCCGACCTCGGCCGGCGCCTGCATGAAGACTCCGCCGAGCTGCTGCGCGAGCATGCGCGGAGCAATCCGGGTGGCGTGGACCTGGCCATCGTCGTGGCCGATGGCCTGTCCGCGCTCGCCGTGCATCGCCATACCCTGCCGTTGCTAACCCGCCTGGAAGAACAGATCGCCACCGATGGCTGGTCTACCGCGCCGGTGATGCTGGTGGAGCAAGGCCGGGTCGCGGTGGCCGACGAAATCGGCGAACTGCTGGGCGCCCGCATGACCGTGATCCTGATCGGCGAACGCCCCGGGCTCAGTTCGCCGGACAGCCTTGGCCTGTATTTCACCTGGAACCCCAGGGTCGGCCTGACCGACGCCTACCGCAACTGCATCTCCAACGTGCGCCTCGAGGGCCTGAGCTATGGCATGGCCGCGCACCGTCTGGTCTACCTGATGCGAGAAGCCTGTCGGCGGCAGCTATCGGGGGTGAATCTGAAGGACGAGGCCCAGGTTCAGACTCTGGAAACGGAAACGAACCCGCAGCAAAACGGAAACTTCCTGCTTGGAAAGTCCTGACTGAGGGCTACTTTTTCGTCGATTGCGCTTTTTTTCCGCTTTAGGCAGCATCTGGGGCGACGGCTGCCCGAGATTCGCCGCCATTCCCTACGAAACACGAGGCCTGCTTATGCGAATCATCCAAGCAACCCTTGAGCACCTGGACCTGCTCGCCCCGCTGTTCGTCAAATACCGCGAGTTCTATGGCGAACTGCCGTATCCGGATACCTCCCGCGCCTTCCTGCAAAAACGCCTGGAACGAGGCGAGTCGGTCATCTACCTGGCCTTGCCGGACGATGACGACAGCAAGCTGATGGGTTTCTGCCAGCTCTACCCGAGCTTTTCCTCGCTGTCGCTGAAGCGGGTATGGATTCTCAACGATATCTACGTGGCCGAGGACTCCCGGCGCATGCTGGTGGCCGACCATCTCATGCGCGAGGCCAAGCGCATGGCCAAGGAAACCAACGCCGTGCGCATGCGGGTCTCGACCAGCAGCAACAACGAGGTGGCAATGCGCACCTACGAGTCCATCGGCTTTCGCGAAGACACCGAGTTCAAGAGCTACGTACTGCCGATCAACTGATTCGACCTTCAGGGCCCAATCGCTGGCAACGCCAGCTCCCACAGGTCCGGCGGCGCATGCGGTCCCTGTGGGCGTTGCCAGCGATAAGGCCATGAAGAGCACCACAAATCTCCGCACATTCAGCTACAAACTGCGTAAGCAGAATCCCCTCACCGCCGTATAATGCCTCCCTTCAACTGTGTGAATCGTTACCCAGGCCTGTGGGCAAAAACCTCACACTCCGCACTGCCAGCCATCGCATGCCCGTAAAGCCGGGTCCTGAACAAGGTGCTGTACATGGATTTCAACCCGCTGGACCTCATTCTGCATCTCGATGCCTACCTCGATCTGCTGGTCAACAACTACGGTCCCTGGATCTACGCGATCCTGTTCCTGGTGATCTTCTGTGAAACCGGCCTGGTGGTGATGCCGTTCCTGCCGGGCGATTCCCTGCTGTTCATCGCCGGCGCCGTGGCCGCGGGCGGCGGCATGGACCCGGTGCTGCTGGGCGGCCTGCTGATGCTGGCGGCGATCCTGGGCGACAGCACCAATTACGTGATCGGACGAACCGCCGGGGAACGGCTGTTCCGTAACCCCGACTCGAAGATCTTCCGCCGCGACTACCTGCAGCAGACCCACGATTTCTACGAGCGCCACGGTGGCAAGACCGTGACCCTGGCGCGCTTCCTGCCGATCCTGCGCACCTTCGCGCCGTTCGTCGCCGGCATCGCGAAAATGTCCTACCCGCGTTTCTTCGGCTTCAGTGTGGCCGGCACCATCCTCTGGGTCGGCGGCCTGGTGACCCTGGGCTACTTCTTCGGCAACGTGCCGTTCATCAAGCAGAACCTGTCGCTGATGATCGTCGCCATCATCTTCCTGTCGCTGGTCCCGGTGATCATTGGTGTGGTCCGTGGCCGCCTGGGCCGCAGCCAGGCCAAGGCGCACTGACCGGCGATCATGTGGAGCTTCAGCGCCTGGCGTCGGCGCCGCACGCTCGAACGCCATCCGGTCGATCCAGATCTGTGGCAGCAGGTGCGCGAGCGCCTGCCGATCCTCGACGGCATCAGCGACGCGGAAGACCGCTGGCTGCGTGAGGCCTGTGTGCTGTTTCTCAGCGACAAGCACCTGACCTGCCTGCCCGGGGTCGAGCTGGACGACGGCGAGCGCCTGTTCCTCGCGGCCCAGGCGCAGTTGCCGTTGCTGCACCTGGGCGCGCTGAACTGGTACCAGGGTTTCCACGAACTGATCCTCTACCCCGACGACTTCCTCAGCCCACAGCGCCACCGCGACAGCAGCGGCATCGAACACGAGTGGGACGCCGAGCACAGTGGCGAAGCCTGGCAACAGGGCCCGGTGATCATGGCCTGGCCCGGCGTGCTCTCCAGCGGTGGCTGGGAAGGCTACAACCTGGTCATCCACGAGCTGGCGCACAAGCTGGACATGCTCAACGGTGACGCCAACGGCCTGCCGCCGCTGCACAACGACATGCGCGTCGGTGACTGGGCCACGGCCATGCAACAGGCCTATGACGACCTCAACGCCCAACTGGACCGCAACCCCGACGCCGAAACCGCCATCGATCCCTACGCAGCGGAAAACCCGGCGGAATTCTTCGCCGTCACCAGCGAATACTTCTTCAGTGCGCCCGACCTGCTGGCCCAGGCCTATCCCCAAGTCTACGCCCAGTTGCGCGGCTTCTATCGCCAGGATCCCCTGGCCCGCCTGCAACAGCTGCAGGCCACGCATCCCGGCTACAAAGAAGCCGCGGAGTGAATCGGTCAAGCATCGGGGCGGGCGTGGCAAGGGCCTTGGAATGTGCCTATAATCGCGGCCAATTTTTGGTCAAACACGGGGGCAACGCCCAATGAGCTACAGCAAGATCCCGGCTGGCAAAGACCTGCCGAACGACATCTACGTCGCCATCGAGATCCCGGCCAACCACGCGCCGATCAAATACGAGATCGACAAGGACAGCGACTGCCTGTTCGTTGACCGCTTCATGGCCACCCCTATGTTCTACCCGGCCAACTACGGTTTCATCCCGAACACCCTGGCCGACGACGGTGATCCCCTGGACGTGCTGGTCGTTACCCCGTACCCGGTCGCTCCAGGCTCGGTGATCCGTGCCCGTCCGGTCGGCGTCCTGAACATGACCGACGATGGTGGCGGCGACGCCAAGATCATCGCCGTACCGCACGACAAACTGTCGCAGCTGTACGTAGACGTGAAGGAATACACCGACCTGCCAGCGCTGCTGCTGGAGCAGATCAAGCACTTCTTCGAGAACTACAAGGATCTGGAGAAAGGCAAATGGGTCAAGATCGACGGCTGGGGCAATGCTGACGCCGCCCGCGCCGAGATCAGCAAGTCGGTCGCTGCCTACAAAGGCTAAGTCCGGTTGTGTAAAAAGCCCCGCATTCGCGGGGCTTTTTTATGGGCATTGGTATGAAAACCATTCGATCAAATGGCCCTATGCAGAATTAGCGAAAATTCCTACAAAAATATGGGCAACAGCTGTAATCACGCCTCCATCATTTCCCCGAAACATCTCAACTCAATGTTTATAGGAAGCCTCGCGCTTGGGTTCTAGACTCGACGCCCATGAATACTTCCGGTGATCGATTGAAGGCCCTGCTGAGCGAGTGCAACCTGAGCGCTTCGGACTTTGCCGCGCAACGCAAGGTAACCCCCCAGCATGTCAACAACTGGTTCCACCGCGGCGTGCCCCAGGCCCGCCTCGATGAAATCGCCGAACTGCTCTGCGTGCGGGCCAAATGGCTTCGTACCGGTGAAGGCCCCAAGCACAGCTCGCCGCTACCGCGGGTCAATCGCAGCCGCAACGGCCCGTTGCGCAGCGAACCGCCAGAGCACAGTGCCCTGAGTTGCCACGGCGAAAACGACGTCCGCCTGCAGTTCCATGTACTGCGCGCACGCCAGCTCGAGCCCATCGACCAACGCTACCTGCGCCTGCCGCGCCACGCCCTTGACCGCCTCGGTGTCGATCCCGGCCAGGCGATCGCCCTGAGCATGCCCGACTACAACATGACCCCGCTGATTCCCTACGGCGCCCCCCTGGCCATCGACCGCGGCCTGACCCGGGTGGTAGACGGCGAACTCTACGCCGTACTGCACAACGGTCAGTTACGCATCAACAGCCTGAGCAAGCGCAGCAACGGCGCTCTGCGCCTGCACAGCCACGACAGCGAGGGATTTCCCTGCGAGAACTATGGTGTCGGCCAATCCCGCGGCCACCAGCTGGAAGTGCTGGGCTGGGTGTTCTGGTGGGCGCAATATCGCAGCGAAAGGCCGGACTGAAGCGCCGGAGTGCATTTTTTGCTGGGCATTGCGAGTCATTCCCAGTATGCTGTGCGCCACCTCAGCCCTGAATGCCGCTTGCATCTCACGGGCCGGGCGAGGTCTCACACAGCCCTCGCTCATACGGCACCACCCTGCGGTGCCGTCCAACGATTTGAAGGCGGTTGCGGCTTGCCAAAAGCCAGCCAGAACTGTCCCCGAGAAGCCGGCCACAAGCCGGCTTTTTAATTTCTACAGCCCTTGATTCACGGGGCTCCCGCCTAGACCACCACTGCCAGCCCATACTTTGGCCCATACGGTGGCGGCATTCTGCATTCCTTCACTACCAGTAGTGACCAGTTGAGCTGGATCGCCACCATAAGGCTCTCTGTAGCCGCTCTGTGCGCGTGGAGTGGAGAGCATTGGGGAGTTTGAGGGTTTCGTCAGGCTTCGTCCTGTGACTGCCCCAACAGCTTCAGGAACTCGATGGCGAGTCTGCGATTCTTGGGAGTGAGCGCCTGAAAGTTCCGCCGCACAAGGATCACCTCGTTGCTCTGATCAGATGCAGCCTCTTCGCCACCTTCCGACTCGGACTCCGCGACAGCGTACAGCTCGGACGTTTTCGTGCCCAGTGCGTGGCTGAGCTTGTGCAGCAGCTCTAGGGACGGCAGTTGCTGCGATCTCTCGATCTTGGACAGATTGCCCGCATAAGTCCCCGCCTCCAGAGCGACAGCCTCCAGAGTGAGCCCCTTTTCAAGTCGAACCTTGCGTATAGCTGCGCCGATATTCATCCGGCGATTCTGTGGATGGGTTTCCAGCAGGGCAAAGTTACAAAGGAAAAATTTTCGCACATTATTTTTCCTTGTGAGAACATTCGCTGAGCGGCGGATTGCTTCAGGCGCAATTCCGCCAATCGGGATGGTCTCAGGGATGGAGGGGAAATGGGCGGTGAGCAGGGAAATGGTCAGACGGCAGGATCTGGACGGCGAAGCGCTTGCGATTTTTGGATTCGCCGTTCGCGGCTGGGATGGCTCAGCATTCGATTCGACGGGGGGCCGTCCTACCCTGAGATGATTGACTTGCTTAAAGAGATGGTTGATCGGCACGGGCACTTAGTTAGATGCGGCGATAGAATCTCGGGATCTGAGTGGCTGCGACGCATCGACCAAAACAATGTGTACATCACCGAAAGTCAACGGCGAGCGATTCAGACACTTATGTAGCGTAATAGAAGGAAAAGCTTCCACTTCCAGAAGGGCTATTCCGAGATTTAGAGGAGAGCCGCCCACCCTGTCGATGAATTTAATTAGATCGACTCCCACTATTAAATTAAATACGGAGCCAACCCGTCACCTACTAGAAACCAGTAAAAACCAAAAATAAATTGCACGCAAATAGAGCGATTCAGGCGCCCGCATAAAATTAAAATTCAGCTAATGGTTGTTTTCTTCCAGCCTTTACCTTTCGGTTTCCACGAAACTCGAATAGTTCTTTGCGTTGCTTCTTCGGGAATAATTAAGCTTCTATAGACCCTTGAGTCTTCCTCTTCTCCGACTTTAGGACTGACAAGGAGCCCACAGGCTTGAGCACCAGACATCTTCCCGCTACTACCCCCCTTACAACGATCATAGAGCGCTGTACTGGATACTATTATGAATCTTGCCTGAGAAAGCCCACTCAAATTAAATGCGCGTGAGTGCCCCCATCTCCCAACATCTACGCTTCTGTCCAGAATAGGAACGAATACCCAGTCGGGCTGATAGCACCTAATAACAACCTCAGCGAGAGAGGTCGCCTCGAAATCTTGACATATCATAATCAAGCAGCGGCCGAGATCATCTAGATCCGCAATCACTAGCTTATCTCCGGCGCAATTATCTTCATGGAGATGACCAGGTGTGGGGTCCGTCAGTTTATAAGTTCTCGCCGTTGCTCCATCCATCGATGCCGGCCAAATTTTCCTCTGGCGCCAGAGTTCAATACCTGCAATATTAATTACTCTCGACTCATTCCAAGCCTGTCCCGCCTTCACTTCCTGAGTATGCCCCGAACCGCAGACAAAAAGACGAGGCGGATGAGCGATCTCCCCATAACGAGCTGCAATATCATCTGCGGTAGACGTGTCAACCAGAAGCTCTGGCGCCAGCGATATGGATGGCCCCTGAGTATCCTCAACACCTAATATACTTAAAACTCTATCTACTACTGCCTTAGGATCTGCGGATTGATACCGTGCAAAATGCTTAGAATTTCGAGTTGAGCATCTAATATCCAACTCAGCGGAAGCTTCTGCAATAGGAATAACGGAAACATCATCATTCTGTTCTGGGTCTCTTGAGAAGCCCATAACCCCAGACTTATTTAATACCTTAACCTCAGTTCTGATTTTTCTGCCACGGCACTCATACACAATTGGTACAACACTGAGAAATGAAAACCAATCTTCGAGATTTGTAGCATAGGCCGCGTCCTTAGAGCGTGCGACCTTAGCAAGTGGACCACGAGGAATTACCCTGTCAGCCTCCCCTTCCATATAAGATCCGGCATCCCTACGAAGGGTGCGATACTCTTTTAGCCAGCCTTTGACTGGCTTGGGCCGGAGAACACCTCCCGCCGATTGTTTCCTTGGATGAATCTGCGAAAAAGCAAGGTCAACTGCCGACATGATGTCTAGCACTAGTCCACGCGTGTCATCTAAAGAAGCCCGCCCTATATGCTTCGAAACATAAGCTCTCAATTTTTTACAGACTTCCCCCTCATCGTCGCCTTGCAAAAATTTCGAAAATAAAGCTTCACGACTTTTATCTTGCGTTGCCAGAGTCTGCTCTTCAGTGGGCCATTGAAGCGCAATATGCCAAAGCCCATGGAAAATATTAACCACTTTGAGCTGAGCAAGAATGGTATTTATTTCGCGCTTCACTACACGCCCCTCTCTGGGCTGTCATCGCCATTCTTAGAGTACGACCTAGCGACAGTCATGTGCATAAATTTGAATGTATCGATACCTGCCCGCTCAAAAGAATCAATCATCACTTTAATTGGAGCAGACAAATGCGACACTCCTCTTATACTTGCCGCTTTAAATCGCCTATTGTAATGCATGAGAATTTGATCCACTACCTCAGCCCAGAACAATAGAGCAGCCTGAGGCTTATCTTTTGCCAAAACAGACATATCAACTAGCTTGGTCACAGACTCCAGTAATGTGACTAGGCTTCTTCCTGCTCTACCATAATATACTGCCGCCTGGATTCGGAACGAACTGAAACTAGTTAGAGCATCAGTGATCTCACTGATAAGAAGCGGGTTCTCGTAGACACTTGCATTTGCTATCAGCCGAGGAAGATTAGATAACAGAGCGTAAGACGAACCATAGCCACTAAACTTAATTGCATTTATCGCATAGTCCGACGCAGACCTTAGATTTAAATGCGGGGGTCGCGCGTTGCTTAAACGACTAGAAAACTCAAAGAGATACCTGTAAGCCACTTCGCTCAAAGGTTTTGATACAGCGCTTTCAAAACCAGTCAACCAACATGAAACAGCGTATTCAATGTTACCACCGAGCAGTGCAATATCGCTTTTTTTGAGAAGCAGCTCAATTTCAGCTTCCCAAATCTCCTCTGAGAATTCTAGTATGGCGCTGCCCAAACTTCTCAGTTCGTAAATTAGCGCTTCCACCTCCACAATCGCAGCATCTGCACTTTCCGTATTATTAGACTCTAAATAAATGCTGACAGACCTAAGCTTGTATTTCACCCTTTGCAGGGTGCTCCTATAAGTCGGGTCTTGTGAATATAGTGAATCTATTTCATCAAGAAGAGCTAAAGACTCATCCGCCTCTAAAAAAACATTATAGGTCTCAAAATGTCGAACCAACTCAAACGAAAATAGCCGCTTCCACTCCGGGCTACCTTCGCTTTGAGAGCGAAGGAGGTCAAGTATCCTACTAGTTAGAGAATAACCAGACGCAGGATTCTCCGCCTCAACGACTACCTTTACTGCCTCAATAATAGCCCTTATGTAATCTATCTTAATGTCATCGCCGTCAGCTTCAGACTGAATTGCCTTTTCAACCAAATTCTCAAGTTCAAGCTCCGCTCGGTCTTTTTGAGCGCTAGTCAACTCCATAATATAATCGACTGTAGCCTGAGTGGGTTCAAGACGCCGACGCATAAGCCCAATAAAGTCAGATTCAAATTTTGGCATAACCATTTCGGAGCCAAGCAAGTCTTTAGCCATCCTCAAATAATTCAAGGACAGAGTATCGGTTTCTGGATCCGATGTATTAAAAAACGAAAGCGTCTCGTAGAATGGGATATTATCGTCAGCAACAATGGAGAGATTCTTTAGCGTATCTGACATGAACGCAGTGGAAAACCCACCTATTCTACTTAGTTCAGATATAGCACGGGCACGAGCGTCGTCCTCCTCGGAGGTTTTTCTTTGCGACACGCGCATAGCATAAGCTTTTAGCTCAACCTGCTCTTTCCTCTTCGCCCTAATTGCAGATGCGACCTTAGCTACACCATCAATATTCTGTCTATTGAGAATAAAGCAGAGCACCACCTTATCCGGCAACTGCATGGTGCAAATTCCAGATACATCCGCCAACCCGGTCCGACTGTCTACTAATATTAAATCGTAGTTACTTTTCGCCCAGGAGATCCAGTTCTCAAGAAGATACCCACCTGCTTTCTCATTGTAGAATTCTTTCCACGAAAATGTTGCAAGTGCCTCTTCATACGGCACCGGCTCAGGAGTATTAACCTCCTTAGCACCAGCCCCGATATAGTCAATAGTAAGCTCAATATCAAAAAGGGTTTTATCAATCAAACTTTTAACTTTTTCAGAGAACGCTCGACCACTCTCAAATGGTCGCAGGAATTTTTTCAACTCCTTTTCACTATCCATGCTCTCGGTTACAAAAGACCACTCCCAAAGTATATCTAAAACACCTGCGGACTGCTTGATCTCCTTCGCTGTTTTTTTCTCAAGTAAACCTCTGAAGTAATATGCTACCCCTGGAGCTTCTAGGTCCCAGTCCATAATCAACACACGTTTACCATTCCAGGCCGCTATAAAGGCAAAATTCGCGAGGGCCATGGTACGACCAACCCCACCTTTATACGAATAGAACGTATATATCTGCCCGCTATTTTTCTTATTCTTCATGCGGGCGCATCCATAGTTGGCATACTACTCAGGAAGTCAGACGTACTCTTTCCAGTAAGAGATTCAATCATTTCGCGCACAGCAATATTGGTGTACTCGTGCTCAGTACCATCCTCTAGCCGATTACGCTTAGCTCGAAGCCCCTCTACCTGATTCGTTGGAGCGTCACTTAAAACTGCCGACCATACTTCCATCGCTGCACTGGTCAGATAGTTAATAGTAAATTTGCCTTTTTTCTTAAAATCAGCCACGCCAGCCTCACGCAACTTTCTCAAATTTCTGCTAACTGTCGCTTTTTCACACTTAATCACTTCAGCTAGCTGACCAGATGAAAGATCTTGGAAATAGAGAGCATCTAAATATGGTGCTACCCAATCTGCCTCCATAACTTCCATAAATTCTTTTTGCGGGCGCTTTGAGGCGATTACAGAAGCAAAATGCTGTGCAAAAGTCAGTTGCCCAATAAGAAATAGCTTATCGAAATCCGATGACTCTTTCGATCGACCTGAGATTACACTCTTTGCTTTTTCAGGCAGTGAGCGGATTAGAGAACTGCTCATCTCCAGCAAGTCTCTTGATAGCCTATCAATATCAAGACGATCGGGACTATAGACTGCTTCTTCTAGGTCCTCCGCCAACTCCTCCATAGCGTTCGCTGCTACCGCAGCCGAGCTGAGTTGGTCTTGAGTGGGGTCTAGTAGCTTCAGCAGATAGGTTTTCATGGGCCGCTCCTCGTAGGACATGCACTATAGACGCTTACCCGAATACCATCAATTGATGATCAATTAATCTTTTTTCAGGAGCTCCCTTCCCGCGTGCAAGCACCGCTGGCGCCTAGGCAGATCATGGCCTGCGGGAGGTAGACTGAGATACTCGCGCAGAAATATGGCCGTTTGAGAGGCTCTCGCCCCTCAAGGTTCCCCTTCCCCGCAGCCCTCACCGGCCCGGTGGAAGGCTCGAAGGGTCCGATCTTGTCTTGCCTTGGAAGTCGTGGCCTTACGACAAGCGGGTCGTTAACGCTCCAGTTGGTCCAAGGTGTGATCGCCCAGCAAGCGCACTCTAGGGCCGGGTGGAATACGCAAAGGAGGAGCCGCAGAGGTCGTCAGGGTGGTAGAGACATAAGACGCACCTCCGCGTTCGCAGGTGTGTTATGTCAATTGGGAGCTTCATCATTCAGACCGTGGGACCTGAGAATATATGCACTGATGGCAGCGTAATGAAACTCAGCGACTAAACGTAATTTTTCCAATTCCTCTGGAGGCAACTTTCCCTTCGCCTCCTGGTAATTTCTCAGAAACGTGGCCGCCTCATCACAAAGGCGGAGTTGCTCAGCAATTGGATCAGGATTGCTTTTTATCACCATGGAAGCTAGCTCCTAAGCACAGTTCAAGCGTAGCTCGGATATCGATACCAACACAGCGATGAAGACATCAGCGTGCGTTTGCCTCCTGATTTTGAATCCAGTGCTGTCGCATCGAAGCGCCCAGCCTCATCAAATGACCTGACCTAACGCAGTTGAGCCTACCGATAGCAGCGTGTGAGTTCGCCCTCAGTGCCCAGGCGTGAACAAGGTTAGGATGAGCAGAGTCATGACCTTCTCATCATCATTCAAGACGTAACATGCGCGAAAACAGATGCCCCCACCAATGACAAAGCTGAGCATTTCACTTAAAGGGGTTTACAAGCGCGGGCTAAGCCCGGAGCTATGAAAGCTCCGAGCAGAAAGGCGCAGCGCTTTGCGCCTCGGCTCCACCATTGAGGCTAGCACAGGGCTCATTCAAGCCTGAACGACTGTTCACCCATGAACCGCATTCCGCTGAAGCCAGGGTTTGCACATGACGTTTAGCCCATACAAAGGGGCAGAAATCGCAATGTTTCCCCGAGGTTTTTAGCGCGACGAAACGGGAAAAGACATAGCTGGCCGATATCGTTTCTGTAAGCACCATTACAACCGTGACTTCCTCACAAAATGCCAAGACTCAATGAGGCGTCTGGAGTCGGTCAGCTACCCACTGCTCGACTTCAACCGAATCCCAACCTACCGCTCTTGCCCCGATCCGCCTGCACCGTGGAAAATCGCCCATCTTCATCAATGCGTAGATGTGGCTGCGCCGGAACCCGCAAAGCTGCTCCGTTTCTTTCAGTCGAATAATCCGGCGAGAACTCCGCTGCGCGACCATACGTTGAACATCTTGCTGACAGTGTTTCATTCCCTCAAACCTTGCACCTTGGTGGCGCTCAATGGATTCGTGGAAAGGGAATCTACGCACGACCACGCGCACGTTAACTTAAGGTGCGCGCTTTTTTTCCTGCTTGTTCAAAACGCGCCTGACCTGGGAAACCGAATGCTTCACCCGTGCGGCTATGACAGCGTTGGGAAGCCCTTGCTCTGCCAGCCGAATCGCCTTCTGATGCCAGTCGGGAACCTCTTTCTTCTCTCGATTTTTCTCCACAACCTTACGTTTCTTTTCGACCGTGTACTGCTTGGCACGAAGAGCTAGGGTGGTCATCTTGTTGCTGACCTCATTTCTAATGTCGTGAACCAAAAAATGTATGGTTTCTAAGCTGACGCTAACCTCACCCGTGAACTGCCCTCTTTTCTCTGGAGTGCTCATCGCACTCTGGTCAAGCGCCAGAGCCTCGAAAGCAATTTTTTCCTCACCGCCACATGCATCAAGTTCTTGTGCCCATTGGTCGATGTTCGACCAACTGAGCTCAGCCCCCTCTAACGTCGCCTCACTGGCGAACAGCAGGAGCAGTTCTGCAACTACCTTCCCATCCATGTCTACAGTCTCTACAGCGCGTGCTTGGTTTCAAAAGGGACGACATTCTCGAAATAGGGAGTAGTGACGAACGCTGCCCACGAGTTCATCAGCCGCCTGCGCTTAACGAGCAAGTCCGAGCGCGAATACGCCCCCTCGGTCTGATCCCGCTCGTCATGCGCCAGCGCCAGCTCACAAACCTCGCGGGGATGATGCGTTTCCTCGCCAGCCCAATCGCGGAAGGAACTGCGGAAACCATGACGGGTGATGTCGCCATGCCCCATGTCGTGCAGCAGATTTCGAATGGCATTGGTATGCATCACCCCGCTCTTCCCTCGCCCTGGGAAGAGAAAGTTACTTTCCTCGACACGCGGCAACACCCGCAACATCTCAACGACTTGCGGCGCCAATGGAATGGTGAAGGCTTTCCTCATCTTCATACGCTCGGCCGGCAGCGCCCATATGCCAGCCTCCAGGTCGAACTCCGACCACCTGGCACCTTGCACCATCTGAGCCCGAGCAGCGGTGAAGATAAGCAAGCGAGCTGCGACAGCGGCACGGAATTCACTTTCAGCCAGTTGGTGCATGAGCGCAGGCACTTCCTTCCAGCTCATCGCGGCGAAGTGCTCTCGTATCCGTGCCTTCTTTTTATCGGCATTGTTCAGCAGCTTATCCAGATGGCCCCGCCAGCGAGCCGGGTTTTCGCCATCACGCAGATTGCGCGCCTTGGCAGCATCCAGAACCAGCTCGATCTGCCCACGCACCTCATCTGCCGTTCGCGTTTTGGTGGCCCAGATAGGCTGGAGAACCTTGAGCACCAGGTCGGTATCGATCTCTCCGACAGGTATCGCACCAATCACTTCGAAGGCATACAGCTCCAGCTTTCTAAGCCAGCCCTTACGCCATTTTTCAGACCATCCAGGGCCATGAGCGTCGGCATATTCCTTTGCCATCTGCTCGAAGAGCACGCGCTTCGCATCCTCGGCGCGGCGCTGGGTAATCAGGCGATCCTGCTCATCATCTCGGGCAGTTCTGGGACAGATGCCATTGGCCCGGAGCTTACGCGCGTCAGCATGTTTGATGCGGGCATCCGACAACGAGACTTCTGGATAACCTCCCAGCCCCATTTCGGTCGTTTTCTTGTTGAGCTTGTATTTGTAGATCCAGCTCGTACCTCCAGTTTCTCCAACCTTGAAGTACAGGCCGCTCCCATCATTCGCCATATCCTTCACGCCAGCCTTGGCAAGTTGCTCCACCCTTTTGACCGTCAGCTTCCCCATGAGCCCTCCCCTACCCCCATCCTCCCAGCCCACACCCCAGCCCATACTTTGGAGGCTGGCTTTCATTGGTGGCATCTGGCCTTTAGTGGACGAACATACACGGAAAACCCAGCAAAACCCAATGGTTACCGGGAGCGCTTATAAAATCAGTGGAGTTTTCTGGACAACCTATAAGCCGGCCACAAGCCGGCTTTTTAATTTCCGTTGTCCCGCTTCCCGATCACGCGATGGCAAGCTTCTCCACTCGCTGCAAATCGACATGCTTGCGCGCGACCCACAGATCATAAGCATCCTGCATGGCCAGCCAGCTTTCCGGCGACCGACCAAGCGCTACCGACAACCTCAAGGCCATTTCAGGAGTAACACGGCTCGAGCCCTTCAAGACGCGGCTCAGGGTCGAGGGCGCAACACCCAGTTTTTCCGCCAGCTCACGACCGCTGATGCCGTTCGGCTCAAGGTAGATATCGGTGATGAACTCACCTGGGTGGGGAGGGTTATGCATGTTCATCAGTGGTAATCCTCATAGTCCAGAACATAAGCGTTTCCGTCGCGAAACTCGAACGTCAGCCGCCAGTTGCCGTTCACCATGATCGACCAGCGCCCTTGTTTTACTCCCTTTAGAGGGTGCAAACGAAAGCCCGGGATGTCCATATCGTCTATCGCTCGCGCTGTATCCAACGCAGACAATTGCAACCTTAACCGTTTGGCATGAGCGGGCTGTACACCGGCAGTACTGCCCGTCTCGAAGAGCTTCCGTAGCCCCTTGTGCTGAAATGATTTGATCATTTGGCAAGCCTAGCATGTTGCGCAACACGCAACAAATCAGAAGCGACCGAACGGCTTGTGCGAATCTATCCGCTCAATGACGCACCGGAGCACTACCCTCCAACCCGCCTGACCCCCGTCAGCGCCAGAAACGAATTCATCTGCCCATACGGCGCCCGATATACCCCCAGCGCATTCAGGTACTTCACGCTGATCGCCGCCAGTTCCCAGGCCATGGGTTCGTCGTCGATGGAGAACGCCTGCTCCGAGACGAACAGGTCCAGCCCGGTGAGATCACCCAGGGCCTTGAGCGGCGCTGATCGTTCACGGTGCCGGGGCAGCAGCGTTTCGTTGCTCCAGGCCCAGCGCCAGGTGTTTTCATTGCCGGCATGGCTGCCGATGGGAATGACATCGGCCTCGACCACCTTGTTGTCGTCGAGGTCGTACATTTCGAGTAGACCGGCCTCCTGGTCGAAGGACCATCGGGCGTGGCCGGCGAGGTGGTGCTCGGTTTCGAGCAGTTGCTGTTTTTCCTTGAGTTCGTCCTTGGCAGACCGCAGGAAGCGGTCGAAATGTTCGTTGATCATGAGGTTTCCTGAACGCTGCGGATGGCGTGGCCGGAACGATCAAGAGTAGCCGCGATTCGCCAGGCCGCGGCAAATACACCTCACCCCCGCGGGGACGGCGGCGGCAGCAGCTCCAGCACGCGATCGCGGCCGCCCTCGGCCACCAGGTAAGTGCCACGCCCGGTAGCCACGATGGATTGCGGCGCCTTGAGGAAGGACAACACCGTGCGTTGCTCGCCCTGCGGATCCACCAGCAGCAGGCGGGCGCGGTGAGTGGAGTCCTCGCTTATCCACAGGCCACGCTGGTCGCACATGAGGAAGGTGGGCTGGTTGAGGCCGCTGAGAATCACCGGGTCGCTGCGGTCCTCGGTCAACTGGCGGACCAGGCCGGCGTCCTTTTCGCTGTACAGCAGGCGGCCGTCGCTGCAGCGGGTAATCGACTCGGTTTCAGTGAGACCCTCCCTTAGCACGGTCAGCGAGCCGTCGCTCCAGCGATAGCGCATCAGGCGGCCGTCGCCCTTGCGATCCTCGATTGCGTAGAGATCCTCGCCGTCGTTCCACAAGCCTTGGACATTGTTGCCACTGAACAACGGCGTCACCTGGCCGTCCTTGAACAGGCTGACCGGCGCGTCGCCCACTTCCTGGCTGAACACCCAACCACCGAGCGCGGGGGTCATGCCGTCGGGCTTGGACAGCCCGCCCACCAGCGTTTCGCGCTGGCCGTCGGGCTGGATGCGCACGATGCTGCCTTTGCTGCCTCGCAGTTCCTGGCTGACCAGCAACGAGCCATCCGGCAAAGGCGCCAGGGAGGCCGCCTTGGGCACGGCGCGGTAGACGACCTGGAAGCTCCAGTCGCCAGAAGCCTGCACCGGGTAGAAGCTCTGCCAGGCAAAGAAACCCAGCGCGGCGAGGACCAGCACAACGCCGGCAAGCACTAGCTGGCGCAATACAGAGAAGCTTCGAGTCATGGATCAGACCGCCGTCAGGTGTTCATAAAGAATGGCCGCGCCCACCAGCATCAGCACCACGCCACCGGCGATCTCGGCGCGCTTGCCGACGATCGCGCCGAGCACGCGGCCAAGCATCACGCCGACAGTCACCATCACACAGGTAGCCATGCCGATGGCCGCTGCCGCGACCAGGATGTTCACGTCGACGAAGGCCAGGCCCACGCCCACCGCCATGGCATCGATGCTGGTGGCGAACGCGGTCACGGCAAGGATGAAGAAGGAATGCTGGCTGGCTTTTTCTTCGGCTTCGTCTTCGTGCTTGAGACCGTTGTAGATCATGTGAAGGCCAAGTGCCAGTAGCAGGCCGAATGCGATCCAGTGGTCCCAGTTTTCCACGTACCGCACCGCTGCCTGGCCGATGCCCCAGCCAACGACGGGGGTGATGGCCTCGATCACACCGAAGATCAGGCCGGTGCGCAGGGCTTCGCTGAAACGCGGTTTATGCAGGCTGGAGCCTTTGCCGATGGCGGCGGCAAACGCATCGGTGGACATCGCCATGGCGAGGAAGAAAAGGGAAATCAGGTTCACGGTTTCTATCCAGTCGGGCTATGAGTCAACGACGCAACCACACGCCCGACTCCAGGCATGGCTGCATCGTTGGTCTCGCCAACCAGAAGGTGTTCACGCCACGGCTGCTGCCGAGAATGTTGACGCGAACGCTCATGACCGAGGGTCAGGAGCAGGCTACTCCCCAACAAGGGTGGCCAATATAGTGGCCCGGATGTGAAAAAAACATCAACCGCAGGGTAGAGGGATCTGGACTAGGTTGGAACTGGTGGATGGGCAAGGCTGGGTTGCTGGTTGGATAACTCCGCTGTTCTTCAGGGCCTCATCGCCGGCAACGCCGGCTCCCACAGGGTGGACTGCCCCCAAGAAGTTGGAGACTAATCCAACCCTTGGGGGAGTTATGAGTAAGTACACCGAGCAGTTCAAGCTCACAGCCATCACTGCCTACCTGGAGGGCACCGATGGTTTCCGAAAGGTAGCCCAGCATTTCGGTATCGATTTCAGCCTGCTGAGGCGCTGGGTGGCGAGCTATAAAGCCCGTTCCACTATCAGTCCCATACCTCACGGTCAGCGCTACGACATCGATTTCAAGCGCAGGGTCGTGCAGTACATGCGCGAGCATCGGCTTTCCCTGCGTCAAACGGCAGCTCACTTCGGCTTGGGACAGTCCTCCCGGGTAGGCATTTGGGAGCACCAGTACTACAGTGGCAACCTTGCCACCTCTACTGCCACTCAACGAAAAAAGTCTGCCGACGTGTCCAAGAAGATCAAGCCACTCAAACCCACTGACACTGACGACGCGCTGAAGCCGCGAGATCAGCTCATGGCAGAACTCGAGTATCTGCGCATGGAGAACGCTGTCCTAAAGGAGCTGAAGGCTTTGAGAGAGGAGAAGGAACGAAGGCAAGAGAAAAAACGCTGATCGTCTCCAGACTCCGAACCCGATTCCCGCTGTCAGCGTTGTTGGCCCTGGTCGAGTTGTCGAACAGCACCTTCTACTACCAGCTCAAAAGCCTTCAAAAGCCGGATAAACACGCCGATCTGAAAGAGCTGGTGGGTCAGGTCTATCACAAGGAAAAAGGGCTCTATGGGTATCGGCGTGTGACGCTTGCGATCAAGAATCAAGGCATCCTGGTGAACAAGAAGGTTGTGGAGCGGCTGATGGCCGACCAAGGTTTGCGGGCGGTCGTGCGGCCTAAAAAGTATCGGTCCTATCGAGGAGAAATAGGCAGGATTGCCGAGAATCTGCTGGAGCGAAACTTCATTGCCCAGCGGCCCAATCAGAAGTGGGTAACTGACGTAACGGAGTTTAAAGTGGCTCAGCAAAAGCTCTATCTCTCACCAGTGATGGACTTGTACAACAGTGAGATCGTGGCCTACGAGATCGCTCGCCGCCCAAGCTATGAGCTGGTGGGGAACATGCTGGAAAAAGCCCTGAGTAGCTTGGGAAAGGAGCCGAAGCTGGTCATCCACTCTGATCAGGGATGGCATTATCAGCAGCGCCAATACCGCGAAAAACTTGAGCAGCGTGGGGTAAAGCAGAGCATGTCGCGCAAAGGAAATTGCCTGGATAACGCCGCTATGGAAAGCTTCTTCGGCACGCTCAAGTCTGAGTTTTTCTATTTGAAGCGGTTTGAGAGCATCGAAGAGCTGACCACCGGTCTGGACGAGTACATCCGCTACTACAACCATGACCGCATCAAGCTGAGGTTAAACGGCCTAAGCCCTGTCGATTACAGGGCTCAAGCTGCTAGCTAAAACTGTCCAACTTTTCGGGGGCAGTCCAGGGTCGCGAGCACCGCCAAACTTGTGGGAGCCGGCGTTGCCGGCGATGAGGCCCTCAAGAAAACATCAGAGGTTCTGGTCGAGGAAGGTCACCACAGTCCCCATGCACGCCACCCGCTCTTCCACGTGCGGCATATGGCTCGAGTTCTCGAACAGCGCCCAGCGAATCCCCGGGATCAGGTCCAGGTATGGCTTGACCACCAGCGGCGTGGCTTCGTCATAACGCCCGGAAATCAGCAGGCTTGGCACATTGATGCGCGGCAGGCGATCAACGATGGTCCAGTCCTTGGTGCTGCCGATCACGTGGAATTCGTTCGGCCCGGTCATGGCGTGGTACACGGTGGGGTCGGCGTCGACCTGGGCGAAGGTCCGCGCCACTTCGTCCGGCCAGGGGTTGAGGCGGCAGACATGACGGTCGTAGAAGACCCGGGTCGCGGCGATGTAGTCGGCGGCGGTGAAGTCACCAGCGGCCTCGTGGCGCAGCAGGGTGTCCTGCACGTCCTGCGGCAGTTCCTCGCGCAGGCGGTTGGCTTCCTTGACCCAGGTGCGCATGTCTGCCGGCGAGTTGGCGATCACCAGGCAACGCAGCCCGGCTGGACGCCGTACCGCGTGCTCGCTGGCGAGCATGCCGCCCCAGGACTGGCCGAGCAGCGCGTAGCGGTCGCGAATGCCCAGATGGTCGAGCAGGTTGTCGAGTTCTTCGAGGAACAGGCTCACGGTCCAGAAGGACGGCGGCATGTCCGGCAGATGGGTCGAGCGCCCGTTGCCGAGCTGATCGTAGTGGATGACCGGGTAGCCACCGGCCGCGACATCCTTGTAGGCATCGACGTAGTCATGGGTACAACCCGGGCCGCCATGCAGGATGACCAGCGGGGTGCGCCCGCATTCCAGGTCACCGGTGACGCGATACCAGGTCTGATAACTACCGAAAGGGGCAAAGCCTTCACGCGATTTGATGAGTTCCATTTCATCGGGCTCCGTGCGGATCGTAGGGCATACCATAGCCGCCACGTGCCTCGGGCATAACTAGAGAATTCTCTAGGTTTTCGCGATTTTTCCGCTATCAGTCCTCTAAAAGCCGGTAATGCACGGCACGGGCTACCGCCTGGACACGATTTCTGGCACCCAGCTTGTGCATGGCCGAGGTCAGGTGCAGGGAGATGGTGGCCAGCGAGCGGTTCAATTGCTCGGCGATCTGCGCCGCCGTCAGGCCATCGGCGGCCCAGCGCAGGCACTCGCGTTCGCGGCGGGTCAGGCGGATGACCTGCGGCGAACACTCCTTGTCGAGCAAGGGGTAGGCGGCTTCCTGGAGCGCGTGGGCGACCAGGCTGAAGTCAGCGAGATGCTCGCGGGCCTCGTCGAGGTCACGCCTGCTGGTCTGCGGGCGCAGGCCGGTGAGGGTGGCGAAGCCGCCGCGTGGCAGGTGGATCGGCACGGTCACGCCACAGGCCAGTTGCGCATCCTGCAGATAGCCGACCACCGGCGCATGCCGGCTGTCGATGAAACGCTGGAGGATGGTGTCGCCCTTGGGCTGGTAGGACCAGACGAACGGCGAAATGCTCGTCAGCGCAAGGTGCTGCACCGGGTCGATCTGGTAATAGCCTTCGGCGCACCAGAGGTCCTGCCAGTCATGCGGGGTGTTGCGCACCCGCAGGATCGCCGGGGTGATGAGTTCGCCGACGTGGTCCAGTGGAACGGGACTGTAGTCATAGACCAGGGCTTCGAAGCCCAGGTCCGCTGCCACGTCGGCAACGCTGTCCATCTGCTCGTCCAGGCTCCTGCCAGACAACAGACGATGGTCGAGATCAGCCAGTTTGGCCTGCATTCCTTGCACTCCTGCGTGTTACCCCTGTTGGATTTCCATCTTGAAGTCCGACAAGTAGAATGCCACGGCCCGGCGCCGGACTGCCACCACAAACCTATAGGAAATACTAGCTTGTGGGCACTGCCGTCTCCTGCGCAGGGTATAGCTGCAAGCCAATGCCAACAGGAGAGTAGCGATGTGGCGTGAGATGCAACCTGACCAGCAGTTCGACGTGACGGTCGATGGCCACAATCTCGTGGTGTACAGCTATGGTGAAGGCGACGAGGTGCTGCTGCTCCTCAATGGCGGCCCCGGGCTACCCTGCGATTACCTTCGCGAGGCCCATTCGTGGCTCAAGGACAAGGGTTTGCGCGTGGTCACCTTCGACCAGCTGGGAACCGGCAAGTCCGCCCGCCCCGACGACCCGTCCCTGTGGAACATCACCCGCTACGTTGCCGAAGTGGAAACCGTGCGCCAGGCCCTCGACCTCGGCCGTGTGCACATGCTCGGGCATTCCTGGGGCGGCTGGCTGGCGATCGAGTACGCCATCCATCATCCGCAGGCACTCAAGAGCCTGATCCTGGAAAACACCGTCGGCGATATCCCGCACCTGTCCAGCGAGCTGGAACGCCTGCGCGGCGCCCTTGGCAGCGAAACCGTGGCGATGATGCAGCGCTTCGAGGCCCTGGGGCAGCTCGACCATCCGCAGTACCAGGCCGCGATCACCCTGCTCAACTATCGGCATGTCTGCCGCCTCGATGAATGGCCGGCGCCGATCCAGCGCTCGCTGGGCGACTGGAACATGGGCCCGTACACCACCATGCAGGGGCCCAACGAGTTCCTCTATATCGGCAATCTCAAGGACTGGAACCGCCTCAAGGAAATGGGCGACTTCAACATGCCGGTGCTGATCACCACCGGGCAGCACGACGAACTTACCCCCGCCTGCGCCATGCGCATGAAGCTGGCCCTGAAAGACGCCGAGCTGCATGTGTTCCCCAACAGCAGCCATATGCCGTTCTACGAGGAACCCGAGGCGTACTACCCGGTATTGCTGGACTTCCTGCAGCGCCACCGGGGTTGATCGATGAACCTGGCGCGCTACCGCTTCGTCCTGACCCGCCCGCTGCAACTGCTCCCGGTATTGCTGGGCATCAGCCTCATCACCTTCGTGCTGGTGCGCTCGATCCCCGGCGACCCGGCGCGGGTACTGCTCGGCGCGCGCAGCACGCCGGACGCGATCCAGAAGATCCGCGCCCAGTTCGGCCTGGACGAGCCGATCTGGGTGCAATACCTGTATTTCCTGAAGAACCTGCTCAACGGCGACCTGGGCCAGTCCCTGCTGTATCGGGTCGATGCGCTGAAGCTGATCGCCACGCGGATCGAGCCGACCCTGATGCTGGTGTTCGGCAGCGTGCTCCTGGCACTGCTGATCGCCGTGCCGCTGGCGACCCTCGCGGCGCGCAACAAGGGCGGCTGGATCGATAACCTGATCCGCGTGTTCACCACGGCCGGGCTCGGGTTGCCGGCGTTCTGGCTGGGCTTGATGCTGATCCTGCTGTTCAGCGTGCATTGGGGCCTGTTCCCGGTTTCCGGCTATGGCCGGGAATGGCCGGAAAAACTTCACCACCTGGTGCTGCCCTGCCTGACCATCGCCCTGGCGCTGTCGGCGGTACTGGTGCGCAACCTGCGCGCCAGCATGCTGGTGGAAATGCAGTCCGACCAGGTCACTGCCGCCCGCGCCCGCGGTCTCTCCGAGAACGCGGTGTTCCGCCGCCACGTGCTGCCCAACTCGATGGTGCCGACGGTGAACCTGCTGGCCGTCAACATCGGCTGGCTGATCAGCGGCACCGTGGTCATCGAAAGCCTGTTCTCCCTGCCCGGCATCGGCCAGTTGCTGGTGCGCGGCATCTTTACCCGCGACTACATGGTGGTGCAGGGCGTGGCCATGGTGCTGGCCTGTGCCACGGTAGCGGTGAACTTCATCGCTGATATCGTCACCACGGCCATCGACCCGCGGGTGAAGATCCAATGAGCAGCCCCAGCATCGCAATCCCGAGCCGCTGGCGCCTGCGCTGGAACCTGGGCGATGGCCGCCTGACCCTGTATTTCGGCCTGGCCATCGTTCTTGGCTGGGGCCTGCTCGCCCTCCTCGCTCCATGGGTCGCCCCCTACGACCCGCTGCTGCAGAATGGCGACCTGCGCCTGATGGCACCGAGCCTGGCGCACCCTTTCGGCACCGACAACTTCGGCCGCGACATCCTCTCCCGGGTCATCTGGGGCGCACGCATCGACTTGCAGATGGCCCTGGTCGGGGTGATCTTCCCCTTCCTGCTCGGCACCTGCATCGGCGCCATCTCCGGCTATATCGGCGGACGCCTGGACGCGGTGTGCATGCGCCTGATCGACATCGTCCTGGCCTTCCCCTTCCTGGTCCTGATGCTGGCGATCATGGCGATCCTCGGCCCCGGACTGGGCAGTTTCTATATCGCCATGGCCCTGGTCGGCTGGGTCTCCTATGCGCGGCTGATCCGCTCGCAGATCCTGATCCTCAAGGAAAGCGATTTCGCCCTCGCCGCCCGCAGCCTCGGCTTCAGCCACCGGCGCATCCTTTTCGGGCACCTGATGCCCAATGCCCTGTTCAGTTCGGTGGTGTTCTGCATGTCCGACGCGGTGCTGGTGCTGCTCAACGGTGCGGCGGTCAGCTACCTGGGCCTCGGCGTGCAGCCGCCCACCGCCGAGTGGGGCACGATGGTTGCAGAAGGTCAGAGCTTCATCACCAGCGCCTGGTGGATCTGCACCTTTCCGGGCCTGGCCGTGGTGACCCTGGCGATGGGCTTCAGCCTGCTCGCCGACGGTGTCGCCGAACGCCTGGGAGACCGCTCATGAGCACGCCGCTGTTGCAGGTCGAGGACCTGAGCGTGATCGTTCGCAACGATCAACGCGATGTCGCCGTGGTCGATCGCCTGTCCTTCAGCCTTGGCGAAGGCGAGATCCTCGGCCTGGTGGGCGAATCCGGCTCGGGCAAGACCATGGCCTGCCGCGCCCTGATGCGCTTGCTGCCCTCGCCTAAACTGCGCGTCGAAGGCACGGCGGTGCGCCTGGGCGGAACCGACCTGCTGCAACTGGACGATGCCGGCATGCGCCGCATGCGTGGCCGCGAACTGGGGATGATCTTCCAGAATCCGAGCAGCCACCTCAATCCACTGATGCGCATCGGCGAGCAGATCGCCGAGGGCATCCGCCTGCACCAGGGAGCCTCGCGCCGGGAAGCGCGGGCCGAGGCCATCGAGGTGCTGCGCCAGGTCGGCATTCCCGACCCACAATCCCGGGTGGACAACTACCCGCACGAATTCTCCGGCGGCATGCGCCAGCGGGCGATGATCGCCGTGGCCCTGGGCTGCAATCCGAAGGTGCTGATCGCCGACGAGCCGACCACGGCGCTGGATGTCACCGTGCAGGCGCAGATCCTCCGGCTGCTCCTGGACCTGCGCGACCGCCGCGGCCTATCGATGATCCTGATCAGCCACGACCTCGGCGTGGTCGCCCAGACCTGCGACAGCATCGCCGTGATGTATGCCGGGCGCTTATGCGAGCACGGCAGCAAGATGCAGATTCTCAAGCGCCCGCAACACCCCTACAGCGCCGGCCTGCTCGCCTGCCATCCGGCGGCGGACAGCGGCCAGCGCCTGATGAACACCATCGGCGGGCAGCCGCCGCTGCTCGGCGACATGCCCGCGGGTTGCCGTTTCGGCCCGCGCTGCGGCCTGGCGTCGCCTATGTGCCGCGAGCACCTGCCACAGTTGCGGGAGATTTCGCCCGGCCACCGCCTGGCCTGCCATACACCGCTGCTGCACGGAGTCGCCCCATGACCACGCTGTTGCAGGTCAACGACCTGCAGGTGCAATTTCCCGCCGCCGGCAGCGGCCTGTTCAGCCTGCGTCCGCGCAAGGTCAGCGCGGTCAATGGTGCGTCGTTGCACCTGGCCGCCGGGGAAACCCTCGGCCTGGTGGGCGAGTCCGGCTGCGGCAAGAGCACCCTGGCCCGGGCCATCCTGCACCTGAACCCGGTGGCCGGCGGGCAGGTTCTCTTCGACGGCATCGACATGGCCCAGGGCAGCCCGGCCGATATCGCCCGCCTGCGCCACGAGACCGCGATGATCTTCCAGGACCCGTACACCGCCCTGAATCCGCGCCAGCGCATCGGCGACATCATCGCCGAGGTACTGCGGGTGCAGCGCAAGGTGCCCGAGGCACAGGTACCGGAACGGGTCGCCGAACTGCTGACCCTGGTCGGCCTGCGCCCGGAACTGGCCGGGCGCAAGCCGCGCTCGCTGAGTGGCGGCCAGTGCCAACGGGTCGGCATCGCCCGCGCCCTGGCGGTGGAACCGCGGCTGATCATCGCCGACGAATGCGTCGCCGCCCTCGACGTGTCGATCCAGGGCCAGATCATCAACCTGCTGCTGGAACTGCGCGAGCGCATGAACCTCGCCATGCTGTTCATCACCCACGACCTCACCGTGGTTCGCCGCCTGTGCGACCGGGTGGCGGTGATGTACCTCGGGCGCATCGTCGAGGAAGGCCCGGTGCACGAGGTCTTCGATGCGCCACGCCACCCCTATACCGCTGCGCTGATCCAGTCCATCGCCGATATCGATCCGGCCCGCCGCCTGCCCGAGCAACCGCTGCCGGGCGAGCCGCCGAGCCCGCTGCACCTGCCCACCGGCTGCGCCTTCCATCCCCGTTGCACGCGCGCATTGCCGGCCTGCCGGGAAAGCGCGCCGCCGACCCATTCCCTGGGTACACGACGCCATACCTGCGTCCACCCGGAGCCGCTGTCCTGACCTAACGTCCTTTCATCAAATGGAGCTTGAGCATGAAACCCGGAGCATTGAAGTTACTCACCGCCGCCCTGCTGGCCGCCAGCGCCCTGACCACCGGCGTCGCCCACGCCGCAGGGGTGCTGACCATCGGCTGCCGTGAGGAAAGCACCACCTTCGACCCGATAAAGACCGCGCAGAACCGCGACAACTGGGTCTTCGCCAACGTCTACGACGTGCTGGTGCGGGTGGACAACAGCGGCACCAGGCTGGTCCCCGGCCTGGCGGAAAGCTGGGCCATCTCCGACGACGGCCTGACCTACACCTTCAAGATCCGTCCCGCGAAGTTCTCCGACGGCTCGCCATTGACCGCCGAGGACGCCGCCTTCTCCCTGCTGCGTATCCGCGATAACCCCGGCTCGCTCTGGGCCGACTCCTACAAGATCATCGACACGGCCGTCGCCAAGGATCCCCACACCCTGGTAGTGACCCTGCACAGCAAATCTGTGCCTTTCCTCGCGCAACTGGCCACGGCCAACGTATCCATCGTGTCCAAGGCAGCCATCGAGAAGCTCGGCGAGGAGGAATACGCGCAGAATCCGGTGGTATCCGGGGCATTCAAGGTCAAGGAGTGGCTGCGTGGCGACCGGGTGATCCTGGAAAAGAACCCGCAATACTGGGAAGCCGACAAGGTCAGCCTGGATGGCGTCGAGTGGATCTCCATCCCGGATGACCGCACGCGCATGCTCAAGGTCCAGGCCGGCGAGCTGGACTCGGCCATCTTCGTGCCCTTCTCCCAGGTCAACGACCTGCAAAAGGACAAGAAGGTCACCGTCCACATCGACCCGTCGACCCGCGAAGACCACCTGCTGATCAACCACGAGAAAGGCCTGCTGGGCAAACAGGAAGTGCGCGAGGCCATCGACCTGGCGATCGACAAGAAGGCCCTGGTGGAAACCGTCACCTTCGGTCATGGCGAGCCGGCCTATTCGTACATTCCCAAGGGTGCGCTGTACCACAACGCCAACAACCTGCAGCGCCCCTACGACCCGGCCAAGGCCCGCGAATTGCTGAAGAAGGCCGGGGCCGAAGGGCTCAAGGTCAATTACGTGGTCAATGCCGGCAACGAAGCCGACGAGCAGATCGCCGTACTGGTGCAGAAGCAACTGGCGGATGTCGGCATCACAGCCAACCTGCAGAAGGTCGATCCGACCCAGAGCTGGCAGATGCTGGTGGACGGCGACTACGACCTGTCGGTGATGTACTGGACCAACGACGTGCTCGACCCCGACCAGAAGACCACCTTCGTGCTCGGGCATGACAGCAACCAGAACTACATGACCCGCTACAGGAACGACAAGGTCAAGGACCTGGTGGCTGCGGCGCGGGTCGAGACCGATCCGGTCAAGCGCGGCCAGATGTACGAAGAACTGCAGAAACTGGCCAAGCAGGACGTGCACTGGATCGACCTGTACTACAGCCCGTACATCAACATTTCGCGCAGCAATATCCAGAACTTCCTGCAGAACCCGCTGGGGCGCTTCACCCTGGAAGAAACGGTGAAGCTGGAGCCTGGCGTGAAAACCGCGCAGAACTGAGTCGTGCGCTCGGCCTTACCGCTGGAATGCCGGCGGTAAGGCCGTCGCCATGCGACCAAAGAACCTGCCACCAATTTGCCCCGGATGCCCTGCTCTGCTAGTGTCGCGCCGTTCAGAACCGCCACCGAGACAGACGCCATGGCCCGAAAAAAAGCCGCCATCGATTTCGAGCAATCCCTCGCCGACCTGCAAGCCCTTGTCGAGCGCCTGGAGAACGGCGAGCTGTCGCTGGAAGACTCGCTGACCGCCTTCGAGCAAGGCATCCGCCTGACCCGCGACTGCCAGGGCGCCCTGACCCAGGCCGAACAGAAGGTGCAGATCCTTCTGGAACGCGACGGCGAACTGGCCGCAGAGCCCTTCGACGCGGAACAGGCGGAATGATCCGCGCCTACCAGACCGCCTGCCAGGCACGGGTCGATGCTGCCCTGGAGCCGCTGTTCCAGGCGCCTTCGGTGGAACTCACCCGGCTCTACGAAGCCATGCGCTACAGCGTGATGAACGGCGGCAAGCGCGTCCGTCCGTTGCTCGCCTATGCCGCCTGCGAAGCCCTGGGCGGCACAGCCGAACAGGCCAATGGCGCGGCCTGCGCGGTCGAGCTGATCCATGCTTATTCGCTGGTGCATGACGATCTGCCGGCGATGGACGACGACGACCTGCGGCGTGGCCAGCCGACTACCCACAAGGCCTTCGACGAGGCCTGCGCGATCCTGGCCGGCGATGGTTTGCAGAGCCTGGCGTTCAGCGCCCTGCTCGACCCGCGCCTTAGTTCGCAGAGCGATGCCACCCGGCTGGCCATGGTGCAGACCCTGGCCAAGGCGGCCGGGCCTGCCGGCATGGTCGGCGGCCAGGCCATCGACCTCGGTTCGGTAGGCCTCAAGCTGGACCAGGCCGCTCTCGAATTCATGCACCGGCACAAGACCGGCGCGCTGATCGAAGCCAGCGTGCGCCTCGGCGCCCTGGCCAGCGAACGCGCTGGCGACGCCGAACTCAAGGCCCTGCAGCAGTATGCCCAGGCCATCGGCCTGGCCTTCCAGGTGCAGGACGACATCCTCGACGTGGAAAGCGATACCGCCACCCTGGGCAAGCGCCAGGGCGCCGATATCGCCCGCGACAAACCCACCTATCCCGCGCTGCTCGGGCTCGACGCGGCCAAGGCCTATGCCCTGGAACTGCGCGACCAGGCGATCGACGCCGTGCGTCCATTCGACGCAGCCGCCGAACCGCTGCGGGCGCTGGCGCGCTACATCGTCGAACGCCGCAACTGATCGGTGCCCCAATCGCTGGCAAGCCAGGACTCACCGCCTGAACTGTGGGAGCTGGCTTGCCAGCGATGAGGCCCTGACAGTCACCCACAAAATGTGCAGTCTCTCCCCAATGGGGTAAACTGCCGCGTCTTCAAACCTATAACGACTCGCCTGATGCCCACGACGTTTCAAGAGATCCCACGCGAACGCCCGGTCACGCCGCTCCTGGACCGTGCCGCCACGCCAGCCGGTTTGCGGCGCCTGGCCGAAGCCGACCTGGAGAACCTGGCCGACGAACTGCGCCAGGAGCTGCTCTACAGCGTCGGCCAGACCGGCGGTCACTTCGGCGCCGGCCTGGGCGTCATCGAGCTGACCATCGCCCTGCACTATGTCTTCGACACCCCGGATGACCGCCTGGTGTGGGACGTCGGGCACCAGGCCTATCCGCACAAGATCCTCACCGGTCGCCGCGAGCGCATGAATACCCTGCGCCAGAAGGATGGCCTGGCCGCCTTCCCGCGACGCAGCGAGAGCGAATACGACACCTTCGGCGTCGGCCACTCCAGCACCTCGATCAGCGCCGCCCTGGGCATGGCCATCGCCGCCCGCCTGCGCAACGAGGCACGCAAGTCCATCGCGGTGATCGGCGACGGCGCCCTGACCGCCGGCATGGCCTTCGAGGCGTTGAACCATGCCCAGGAAGTCAACGCCGACATGCTGGTCATCCTCAACGACAACGACATGTCGATCTCGCGCAATGTCGGCGGGCTGTCCAACTACCTGGCCAAGATCCTCTCCAGCCGCACCTACGCGAGCATGCGCGAGGGCAGCAAGAAGGTCCTGTCGCGGCTTCCCGGCGCCTGGGAAATCGCCCGCCGCACCGAGGAATACGCCAAGGGCATGCTGGTCCCCGGCACCCTCTTCGAAGAGCTGGGCTGGAACTACATCGGCCCGATCGACGGCCACGACCTGCCGACCCTGATCGCTACCCTGCGCAACATGCGCGATCTCAAGGGCCCGCAGTTCCTGCATGTAGTGACCAAGAAGGGCAAGGGCTTCGCCCCGGCCGAGGTCGATCCGATCGGCTACCACGCCATCACCAAGCTGGAACCCCTGGATGCCCCCGCCGCCGCGCCGAAAAAGGCCGGCGGGCCGAAGTATTCCGCCGTGTTCGGCCAATGGCTGTGCGACATGGCTGCCGCCGACGAGCGCCTGGTGGGCATTACCCCGGCAATGAAGGAAGGCTCCGACCTGGTGGCCTTCAGCGAACGTTATCCACAGCGCTACTTCGACGTGGCCATTGCCGAGCAGCATGCGGTGACGCTGGCCGCGGGCATGGCCTGCGAGGGCTCCAAGCCGGTGGTGGCGATCTACTCGACCTTCCTCCAGCGCGCCTACGACCAGTTGATCCATGACGTCGCGGTACAGAACCTCGACGTGCTGTTCGCCATCGACCGCGCCGGCCTGGTGGGCGAAGACGGCCCGACCCACGCCGGCAGCTTCGACCTGTCCTACCTGCGCTGCATCCCCGGCATGCTGGTGATGACCCCGAGCGACGAGAACGAACTGCGTCGCATGCTCAGCACCGGCCACCTGTACAACGGCCCGGCGGCGGTGCGCTACCCGCGCGGCAGCGGCCCGAATGCGCCGATCGAAGACAGCCTGGAACCGCTGGAAATCGGCAAGGGCGTGATTCGCCGCCAGGGCAGCAAGGTCGCCTTGCTGGTGTTCGGCGTACAACTGGCCGAGGCACTGAAGGTTGCCGAAACGCTGGACGCCACGGTGGTGGACATGCGCTTCGTCAAGCCACTGGACGAGGCACTGGTGCTGGAGCTGGCCGGCAGTCATGACCTGCTGGTGACCATCGAAGAGAACGCCATCATGGGCGGCGCCGGTGCGGCGGTGGGCGAGTTCCTGGCTCGCGAAGCCGTGCTCAAGCCCTTGCTGCACCTGGGACTGCCGGACGTGTATGTCGAGCATGCCAAGCCGGCGCAGATGCTCGCCGAGTGCGGGCTGGATACCGCGGGGATCGAAGCTTCGGTGCGCAAGCGCATGGAGCTTCTGGGCCTGTAGGGGCCTCATCGCTGGCAAGCCAGCTCCCACAGGTTCAGCACAGGCCTTGAGGTTTGTGCAGTACCTGTGGGAGCTGGCTTGTCGGACCGCCGCACCGCAGCGATTGCTATGGAACAGCCGTGTATCTTCCGTGCATCAGGCCAGTTGGCGAGGAAGACGGTAGAGATACAGGATGACCACGCTGGAGATCGCCAGCAGGATCTGCGGCACTGCCTCCAGGCCGACGAACACCGACAGCGCGGCGACCCAGGCCGGCAGGCAGGCGAACAGCATGCCCAGGCGGCGAACCCTGGCCAGTTCGATCCAGGCAGCCGGTTCGGCCTCGCTATCGAGCGCCTTGCCGGTGGCGATCAGGGCGTGCTTGTACACGCCGAAACGCGGCAAGGTCAGGAACATCGAAGCAATGCCGCCAATGAACATCGGCATGGCCAGGACCGGGATGAGCGGGTCCATGCCACCGAAAGCCCAGGCGAAGACGACCAAGGGCGCCAGCGCCACCGCCAGGTATTGCCACCAGGCCAGGGCCAGGCGAGTCCGCACCTGGCTGCGGGTCACGCGCGACCGACCTCGCCCTGGTGCTCGTTGCCCATCATGTGGCCGAGCTTGCCGGCCTTGGTGGCCAGGTAGTGCTTGTTGTGCGGGTTATGCCCGGTATGCAGCGGCACGCGCTCGGCAACGACGATCCCCATGTCGGTCAGGGCCTTGACCTTGCGCGGGTTGTTGGTCATCAGGCGCAACGAACCAACGCCCAGGTGTTCCAGCATCGGCCGGCACATGCCGTAGTCGCGCTGGTCGGCAGCGAAGCCCAGGCGCTCGTTGGCCTCGACCGTATCGGCACCGCCGTCCTGCAACTCGTATGCGCGAATCTTGTTCAGCAGGCCGATGCCACGGCCTTCCTGGCGCAGGTAGAGCAGTACGCCGCGCCCTTCCCGGGCGATGGCTTGCAGGGCTGCTTCAAGCTGCGAACCACAATCGCACCGCTGGCTGAACAGGGCATCGCCCGTCAGGCATTCGGAATGCAGGCGGCCCAGCACCGGCTGGCCGTCGGCGACATCACCGAGGCTGAGCACGACGTGCTCGCGGCCGGTGGCTTCGTCGAGAAAACCGTGCATGGTGAAGGTCGCGAAAGGAGTAGGCAGCTTGGAGGCAGCAACGAAAACGACGGGCACCTTGTGCTCCTGAATATGCATGAAAATTGACGTGGGCCGATTGTAACAGCAGCTTGCCACAGCTGCTTATGCTGAATTGCTGAGGCAAAAGATCGAAAAGTTCGATGCTGGATAACCTAGCGCACAGGCTTTTCGAAGGGATAAGGCTGCTTCCAGCGCTCGAAAATCGGCTTCAGTGCGCCACTGGGCACGAGTTCGTCCATGCGCTTGTCGAACAGGTCGCGCAACGCCTTGCCTTCGGGGGTATCGCCAAATGCCAGATACAAAGGCAGTTCCGCCACATGGGTACTGCGGAAGTCCTCCGGGTGCTCGGCCTGGGCGTGCACATGGTTGACCTCGGTCTGGGCATCGATATAGAAGTCCACCCGCTCGCGCTCGAGCATCGGCAGGATACCGTCGCGGCGCTGTACTTCGCGGTAGTAGCCGACGTTGGGCAGGTAGCGCTGGTAGTCGTAGCCGCGCACCCAGGACAGGCGGAACTGGCCAAGGTTGGCCGGAGTCGGCTGCGGCTTGCGGGCCAGGCCCAAGGCGTAGATATGATCGGAGTCGAAATTCCAACGTGGGTACAGGTTGCCGGACATTTCCTCTTGATAGGAGCCGACCCAGGCATCCGCCTCACCGCGATTCACCAGGCCGATGGCCCGGGTGTAAGGCGCGCTGAGCACCTTGACCTTGACCCCGGCCGGCTCGAACACCCTGCGCAATACATCCCAGGCCACGCCGGTGCCATCGGCGTTGGTGTAGTCCTGCCAGGCCTCGCTGGCCAGACGCACCTCCGTCGGCAGGCCTTCGGCCCGCGCCACGCCCACCATCCCGGCCAGCATGGCGACCAGCAACAACCACTTGCGCATCGTGCGACTCCCTTTAAACCAGGCTCCAGACCAGCACTTGCATGGCCAGCCAGGCGAAGACCCCGGCCAGCACATCATCGAGCATGATGCCCACGCCGCCATGCACATGCCGGTCGATCCAGCGAATCGGCCATGGCTTGAGGATGTCGAAGAAGCGGAACATCAGGAATCCGGCCAGCAGCCACAGCCAGCCTTCCGGCACCAGCCAGAGGGTGATCCACATGCCGACCATCTCGTCCCAGACGATACCTTCATGGTCGTGGACCTTGAGGTCATCGGCCACCTTGCCGCACAGCCAGAAGCCGAACAGCATGGTCAGGCCGAGCATCAGCCAGTAGCCCCAGTCCGGAAGCATCTGCCACAGCGGCACGAACGGCAACGCCACCAGCGAGCCCCAGGTTCCAGGGGCCTTGGGCATGGTGCCCGAGCCGAAGCCGAAAGCCAGGAAATGCCACGGATTGCGCCAGACCGAGGGCGGAACGTTTTCCGCTGGCACCTGGTTGGGGTGATCGGTCACGGTGTCTCCCTAAAATGTTGATAGCCGCGCACGGCAGGAGTGATATCGCGGCCCTGGGCGTCGTGCAGGCTGACGCCGCTGCCGGCTTCGACCCGACCCACCACATGCACTGGCCAGCCCTCGGCCAGCAGACCGGGCAGCTCGGCAGGCGGCAGGGTGAAGGCGATCACGTAGTCGTCTCCACCGGTCAGCGCCGCCTGTCGTGCACCCTCGAGACCTAGGAACGCGGTCAGCGCCTCACCCAACGGCAGGCGCTCCACTTCCAGGCGCAAGGCAACCGCGGAAGCCGTGGCGATATGTCCGCAATCGGCCAGCAGACCATCGGATACGTCCAGGGCCGCCGTGGCCTTGCCACGCAGGGCCTGGCCCAGCGCAATCTGCGGCGAAGGCGACCAATACTGGGACAGTAGCGGTTCGGCCCGGGTTGCATCGGCCTGACGTTCACCCAGCACCAAGGGCAAGGCGCCGGCGGCATTGCCCAGTTCGCCACCGACGCAGACCAGGTCACCGACCTGCGCACCGCCCCGGGTCAGCGCCTGCCCGGCAGGCACGCGACCGAGCACGGTCATGGTCAGGCTCAGGGGGCCGCGGGTGGTGTCGCCGCCAACCAGGGTCAGGCCGCACTGCCGGGCCATCCGGCTGAGGCCGCGGGCGTAGTCGCGCAGCCAGTCCGGATCGGTCTCGGCCAGGGTCAGGGCCAGGGTGAAGGCCAGCGGCGTGGCGCCCATGGCAGCCAGGTCGCTGGCAGCGACCGCCAGCGAGCGCTGGCCGAGCAGGAAAGGATCGCTGACGACAGGGAAATGCACCCCGGCCACCAGCGTGTCGGTGGAGATCGCCAGCTGTTCGCCGGGCCCCGGCGCCAGCAGCGCGCAATCGTCACCGATGCCCAAGGCGATGCCTTCGCCACCCTGCGCACAGGGCGCGGCGGCGAAGAACTGGCGGATCAGCTCGAACTCACCCATGGACAGGCAGCGCCACGATCAGCGCTTGAACGCCTTCACTTCGGCTTCGCGAAGCACGGGTGCAAGCTTGTCGAGAACACCGTTGACGAACTTGTGGCCGTCGGTGGAACCGAAGACCTTGGCCAGTTCGATGCCCTCGTTGATCACCACGCGGTACGGCACGTCGTGACGCACCAGCAGTTCCCAGCCGGACAGGCGCAGCACGGACAGCTCGACCGGGTCGAGTTCTTCCAGGGCCATGTCCAGGCAAGGCTTGAGGGCGTTGTCGATTTCGGTCTTCTTGGCCGGCACCCCGTGAAGGATCTCGCGGAAGTAGGCACCGTCGACATCGCTGAAATCGTTATCGACCCGGAACTGCGCTTCGATCTCGTTCAGCGAATGCTGGGCCATGTGCCACTGGTAAAGGGCCTGGGTCGCGAGCTTGCGGGCTTCGCGACGCTTGGCGCTTTTCGAGGGTTTGCCGGCATCGGCGGGTTTCGGATCGCGCGGGTTGAAACGATCGCTTTCGTCGCTAATCACTTGGCCTCCAGCTGCGCCAGCAGACTGACCATTTCCAGTGCGGACAGCGCGGCTTCGGCGCCCTTGTTGCCGGCCTTGGTGCCGGAACGCTCGATGGCCTGCTCGATGGAATCGACGGTCAGCACACCGAAGGCGACAGGAATACCGAACTCCATGGACACCTGGGCCAGGCCCTTGGTGCATTCGCCCGCAACGTATTCGAAGTGCGGAGTACCGCCACGGATCACGGCGCCCAGGGCGATGATCGCGGAGTACTCACCCTGTTGGGCGACCTTCTGCGTGACCAGGGGGATTTCGAACGCGCCCGGGGCACGGATGATGGTGATGTCGCTTTCGCTCACGCCATGACGAACCAGGGCGTCAACGGCACCGCTCACCAGGCTTTCGACGACGAAGCTGTTGAAGCGGCCAACCACCAAAGCGTAGCGACCTTTGGGGGCAATGAAGGTACCTTCGATGGTCTTCAGGGACATTGCGGGATTCTCATCTTAAAGAGCCAGGCCGCAAGAACGCGGCCTGTGGGAGTTTTGGTCACGAACGGGCAACGGTCAAACACCGTCGGCTCATTCGGAGGGCACGTATTCTACAACTTCCAGATCGAATCCGGATATCGCATTGAACTTCATCGGCGAACTCATCAGGCGCATCTTGCGCACGCCGAGGTCGCGCAGGATCTGCGAACCGGCACCGACGGTGCTGTAGGTGGTCGGCGCCTTGGTCGGAGCATCGCCCGCACTTTCGCGGATATGCGCCAGCAGCACATCGCCGTCCAGCGGATGACCGAGCAGCAGCACCACGCCGCTGCCGGCCTCGGCCACGGCGGCCATGGCCGCGCGCAGGCTCCAGCGGCCCGGCTGCTTGACCAGCAGCAGGTCGCGCAGCGGGTCCATGTTGTGCACGCGTACCAGGGTCGGCTCTTCCGCGCAGATCTTGCCCAGGGTCAGGGCCATGTGCACGTCGCCTTCCACCGCGTCACGGTAGGTGACCAGGTTGAATTCGCCCAGCTCGCTCTCGATCGGCTGCTCGGAAATCCGCTGGATGGTGCGCTCGTGGATCATGCGGTAGTGGATCAGGTCGGCGATGGTGCCGATCTTCAGGCCGTGCTCGGCGGCGAAGACTTCCAGCTCGGGACGGCGCGACATGGTGCCGTCGTCGTTCATCACCTCGCAGATAACCCCGCTGGGCTCGAAGCCGGCCATGCGCGCCAGGTCGCAGGCGGCCTCGGTGTGCCCGGCGCGGGCCAGGGTACCGCCGGGCTGGGCCATCAGCGGGAAGATATGACCGGGGCTGACGATATCCTCGGCCTTGGCGTCCTTGGCGGCGGCAGCCTGTACGGTGCGGGCGCGGTCGGCGGCGGAGATGCCGGTGGTGACGCCCTCGGCGGCTTCGATCGAGACGGTGAACTTGGTGCCGAAGCCGGAACCGTTGCGCGGCGCCATCAGCGGCAGCTTCAGGGTTTCGCAGCGCTCGCGGGTCATCGGCATGCAGATCAGGCCGCGGGCGTGCTTGGCCATGAAGTTGATGTGCTCGGGCAGGCAGCACTCGGCTGCCATGATGATGTCGCCTTCGTTTTCGCGGTCTTCGTCATCCATCAGGATGACCATTTTGCCCTGGCGGATGTCTTCGACCAGTTCTTCGATGGTGTTGAGCGCCACGCGGCACCCCCTTCTCAATTCAGGATTTCAGGTAGCCGTTGGCGGCCAGGAAGCTTTCGGTAATGCCGCTGCCTTTGCTCGGCTCGGCGGCTTTGTCACCCAGGAGCAGGCGCTCCAGGTAACGGGCAAGCAGGTCGACCTCGAGGTTGATCCGACGACCCGGGCGGTAGTCGGCCATGATGGTTTCGGCCAGGGTGTGCGGGACGATGGTCAGCTCGAATTCGGCGCCATCGACTTCATTGACCGTCAGGCTGGTGCCATCGACGGTGATCGAGCCCTTATGGGCGATGTACTTGGCCAGTTCCTTGGGCGCACGCACGCGGAACTGGATGGCGCGGGCGTTATCGGCGCGGGAGATGATCTCGCCGACGCCATCGACATGACCACTGACCAGGTGACCGCCAAGACGGCTGCTCGGGGTCAGGGCCTTTTCCAGGTTGACCCGGCTGCCGGCCTTCAGGTCGGAGAAGGCGGTGCAGTCCAGGGTTTCCCGGCTGACGTCGGCCCAGAAGCCGTCGCCCGGCAATTCCACGGCGGTCAGGCAGACGCCGTTGACGGCGATGCTGTCGCCGAGCTTGACGTCGCTCAGGTCGAGCTTGGCGGTTTCGACATGGACACGCACATCGCCGCCCTTGGGAGTGATGGCGCGGATGCTGCCGATGGATTCGATGATGCCGGTGAACATGGGGTCCTCCTCGGAGACCAGGGCCGCGCCAGGCGCAAGCCGCGAATTATACGCCTGGGGCAGGCGCGGGGACGGCAGTGACTCGCCAGTCATCGCCAACCGCGCGCATTTCGATGATTTTCAGGGCCGGTGCCTCGCTCATCCGCGCCAGCGGCCAGTCGAGCAGCGGACGCGCGGTGGAGCCAAGGAACCTGCCAGCGATGAACAGCTGGTATTCGTCGATCAGGCCAAGCCGGGCGAACGCGCCGGCGAGACCGGGGCCGGCTTCCACCAGCACCTCGTTGATGTCGCGGCGGGCCAGTTCCACCAGCAACTGGCGCAGGTCGACCTGGCCGTTCTCGCCAGGTATGCGCAGCAGTTGGTGGCCGGCGGCGGCATAGCGCGGATCGTCTTCGGCGGCGGTGACCACCAGCGCCGCGCCGGCCTGGAAGAACGGCGCGTCCAGCGGCACGCGCAGCCGGCCATCGATCAGCACGCGCAGTGGCGGACGCGCCAATGCCAGGGCGGTGGTCTCGGGATCCAGGCCCAGTTCATCGCCGCGTACGGTCATCCGTGCGTTATCGGCGATCACACTGGCGGCACTGGTCAGGACCACGCTGGAGCGGGCGCGCAGGCGTTGCACGGCAGAGCGCGCCGCCGGGCCGGTGATCCACTGGCTTTCGCCGCTGGCCATGGCGGTGCGACCATCCAGGCTCATCGCCAGCTTGACCCGGACGAACGGCAGGCGATGCTCCATGCGCTTGAGGAAACCGGGGTTGAGCGCCCGGGCTTCGGCTTCGAGCACACCGCTGGCGACTTCGATCCCGGCGTCGGCCAGACGCTTGAGGCCATTGCCAGCGACCTGCGGATTGGGGTCCTGCATTGCGGCGACCACCCGGCTCACCCCGGCCTTGACCAGCGCTTCGGCGCAAGGCGGCGTGCGTCCGTGGTGGCTGCACGGCTCCAGGGTCACGTAGGCACAGGCACCCCGCGCCAGCTCGCCGGCCTCGCGCAAGGCGTGGACTTCGGCATGGGGTTCGCCGGCACGCACATGCCAGCCCTCGCCGACGATGCGCCCGTCACGCACGATCACGCAGCCTACCCGCGGATTCGGATGGGTCGAATACAGGCCCTTGCGCGCCAGCTCCAGCGCGCGGGCCATGTAGTGAGCGTCGAGCACGGCGCGTTCTGTGGACATGTTCACTCTTTGGACGGCTCTCGGGCCAGGCGGTCGATCTCTTCGCGGAACTCGTCGAGGTCCTGGAAGCGTCGATACACGGAAGCGAAGCGGATATACGCCACTTCATCGAGCTTTTGCAGTTCGGCCATGACCAGCTCACCGACCACCAGCGACTTGACCTCGCGCTCGCCCTTGGCCCGCAGCTTGTGCTTGATATGGGCCAGTGCGGCTTCCAGGCGCTCGACGCTGACCGGACGCTTTTCCAGCGCGCGCTGCATGCCGGCGCGCAGCTTGTCTTCGTCGAAGGGTTGGCGGGTACCGTCCTGCTTGATCAGGCGCGGCAAGACCAGTTCGGCGGTCTCGAAGGTGGTGAATCGCTCGCCGCAGGCCACGCATTCGCGGCGGCGGCGCACTTGCTCGCCCTCGGCGACCAGTCGCGAGTCGATGACTTTGGTGTCGTTGGCACCGCAGAAGGGACAGTGCATGGTGGCAGGCAACAAAAAAAGGGAGGGCCATGGTAGCGCATCCGACTGGCAAGACAAGCCAAAGGGGTTACCATCCAGTGAGGAAATACGCCCCCTAAGGAATTTATCCATGTCGTTTCGAGCGCTCGCCGTGCTCGGTTTCGCCACCCTGCTGACCGCCTGCAGCAGCGAAACCCCCAAGCCAGTACCGCCCCAGGCCCCGGCCAAGCCCGTGGCCAGGCATGTTCATGTGCCGACGCCGCTGCCTGCCTACCAGCGCGAACTGAGCGGCAGCTTCACCAATATTCCCCGGGGCGCCGAAGTCGAGGTCGCCCTGCTGGTGATCGACGAGCGCGGCCGCCCGCAGCGCCTGCTGGCCAGCGATACCTACGACGGTACCGGCCAGGCCCTGCCGTTCCAGTTGCGCTTCAATCCGGAGGTCTTCCCAGCCGGTGGACGGGTGGAGTTGCGTGCCCGCGCCAGCCAGTCCGGACAACTGATCCTGCACCTCAAGCCGGTCAGCGTGCCCCGTGCCGAAACCCAGGCCTTCGGCCCGCTGCAACTGGAAAAGGCGCCGTAGATGGCGCCCGTTCAACTGCAGGCCGCGTTGAGCGGGTTGCTGGGCGATGCGCGCCTGGTGGCCAGCGAATTGCCGGACTGCCCGCTGAAACTCTGGTTGATCGACGCCGATAACATGGATCGTGCCTTCAGCCCCGAGGAAACCCGGCGCATTCTCGACGAGCCGCCATACTGGAGTTTCTGCTGGGCCAGCGGCCTGGCCATGGCCCGCTACCTGGCCGAGCGCCCGGACTGGGTCGCGGGCAAGCGGGTCCTGGATTTCGGCGCCGGATCCGGGATTGCCGGGATCGCGGCGGCGAAGGCCGGTGCCCTGGAAGTGGTTGCCTGCGACCTCGATCCGCTGGCGCTGCAGGCCAGCCGGGCGAACGCGGAACTCAATGAGGTGCAGCTGAGCTATTCCAGCGACTTCTTCGCCGAGGACGATCGCTTCGACCTGATCCTGGTCGCCGACGTGCTCTACGATCGGGCCAACCTGCCGCTGCTCGACCAGTTCCTCAGCCGTGGCCGGCAGGCCCTGGTAGCCGACTCGCGGGTGCGCGACTTCCAGCATCCGCTCTACCGCCGGCTCGATACCCTGCATGCCCTGACCCTGCCGGACCTGGCCGAGCCCCACGAGTTTCGCCAGGTGAGCCTGTACCACGCCAGCCGCGGGGCCTTATAGTGGCGTCATTCATGCGTTCGCGAGAGTCGAGATGAGTCAGGAATCGCCGTACATTTTCGATACCACCGTTGCCAACTTCGATCAGGTGGTGATCGCCAACTCCCATCACAAGCCGGTGCTGGTGGACTTCTGGGCCGACTGGTGCGCGCCGTGCAAGGCGTTGATGCCGATGCTGGCGAAGATTACCGAGGAGTACCAGGGCGAACTGCTGCTAGCCAAGGTCAACTGCGATATCGAACAGGACATCGTCGCCCGCTTCGGTATCCGCAGCCTGCCTACCGTGGTGCTGTTCAAGGATGGCCAGCCGGTCGACGGCTTCGCCGGTGCCCAGCCGGAATCGGCGGTGCGCGCCATGCTCGAACCCCATGTGCAACTGCCCGCACCGGCCGCGGCCGATCCGCTGGAGCTGGCCCAGGCGCTGTTCAACGACGGGCGCTACAGCGAGGCCGAAGCCGCGCTCAAGGCACTGCTGGCCGAGGACAACAGCAACGCCGCAGCGCTGATCCTCTATGCCCGCTGCCTGGCCGAACGTGGCGAGCTGGTGGAAGCGCAGACCGTGCTGGACGCCGTGAAGAGCGACGAGCACAAGGCAGCGTTGGCCGGCGCCAAGGCCCAGTTGACCTTCCTGCGCCAGGCCAGGGACCTGCCGGAAGTGGCCGAACTGAAATCGCGCCTGGCGCAGAATGCCGAGGATGACGAGGCGGCTTACCAGTTGAGCATCCAGCAACTGTCGCGCCAGCAGTACGAGGCGGCGCTGGAAGGCCTGCTGAAGCTGTTCAAGCGCAACCGCGGGTACGAAGGCGGATTGCCGCACAAGACCTTGCTGCAGGTCTTCGAGCTGCTGGGCAATGACCACCCGCTGGTGGGGACCTACCGGCGCAAGTTGTTCGCAGCACTCTACTGAGTCAGTTCCGGTCCTATCGCTGGCAAGCCAGCGATAGGGCCCGAAAGAGTACCTAGCCGATCCAGTGATACACCGGCGCATCCGCCCCGCTTTCCACCTTCACCTCGGCACTATGCCGCAGCCGCACCAGCAGGCGCTTGCCCGCCGCCGTGCTCCCGGCCAGGCCTTCAAGCAACTCCAGCAACGCCGGCCCCTGCATTTCCCCCGCCTTGCGCAGCAGTTCCTTCGCCGCCAGCCACAGAGTGTCATCCGGCCGCGCCTGCGCTACCGGCGCTGCACTGCTGACCGGCGTCGCCACCGGCTCGCCCGCCCGCGCCAGGCTTGCCCATTCCTCCGGACCCAGCTCGATGGTCAGATCCACCGGCCATTCGCCGATATGTCCTCGAATTCGCACGTCGCGTCCTCCGTTTTCAGGCGGCCATGCTCCCATGCCGGTCGAAGAACGCCAAGGGAGACTGGCGAGCGGATTCTACTTTGTTATAACATTTCAAAATCTTTCCAAAACCTCCCCGGAGTTCCGCCCATGCGTCGCCTGCTGCTTGCCTTGCCTTTCGCGCTGCTGCCCCTGGCCTTCACCGCCTCCGCGCATTCCGACCACGATCATGATCATGAGCACGACCACGCCCATGGCGCACTGGGCGCCCACGAACACGGCGTCGCCCACCTGAACGCCGTGCTCGACGGCAATACCCTGGAACTGGAACTGGAAAGCCCGGCGATAAACCTGGTGGGCTTCGAGCATGCGGCCCAGAGCGATGCCGACAAGGCCAAGGTGGCCGCCGTGCGTGCCCAGCTGGAACAACCGCTGAAGCTGTTCGGCCTGACCGCCGCTGCCAATTGCAAGGACAGCGACCAGGAGCTGCAAAGCCCGCTGTTCGGCGATGCCCCGGCCAAGGATGACGACGGTGATGGCGACGAGCATGAGCAAGGCCACAGCGATATCCACGCCCACTACCGCTTCGAATGTGCCAAGCCGGATGCCTTGCGGAGCCTGGACCTGGCCCCGCTGTTCAAGACCTACCCTTCGACCCAGAAGATCCAGGTCCAGTTGATCGGGCCAAGTGGCCAGAAAGGTGTCGAAGCCACGCCGGCAAACGCTACGATCAACTTCTAAGCCACCTATCCAGTGAAGCGCCCGGGGCAACCCGGGCGTCGATTTATGAGCCAGGCACTGATTGAACTGACCGACCTGGGCTTCGCCTGGCCGGGCCAACCACCGCTGCTGGACATCCCGGCGCTGCGCCTCGACGCCGGTGAATCGCTGTTCCTCAAGGGCCCCAGCGGCAGCGGCAAGACCACCCTGCTGGGCCTGCTCGGCGGTGTGCAGAAAGCCGACCGCGGCAGCATCCGCCTGCTCGGCCAGGACCTTGGCGAACTGAGCCAGAGCGCCCGCGACCGTTTCCGCGTCGACCACACCGGCTACATCTTCCAGCAGTTCAACCTGCTGCCGTTCCTGTCGGTGCGGGAGAACGTCGAACTGCCTTGTCGTTTCTCCAGGACACGCGCCGAACGTGCCGCACAACGCCATGGCAGCGTCGCCGAAGCCGCCAGCGTGCTGCTCGCCCACCTCGGCCTGAAGGACCCGACCCTGCTCGCCCGTCGCGCCGACAGCCTGTCCATCGGCCAACAGCAACGCGTTGCTGCGGCCCGGGCGTTGATCGGCCAGCCGGAGCTGGTGATCGCCGACGAACCCACCTCGGCCCTCGACGCCGATACCCGCGAGGCCTTCATCCGCTTGCTGTTCGCCGAATGCCGCGACGCCGGCTCCAGCCTGTTGTTCGTCAGCCATGACCAAAGCCTGGCGCCGCTGTTCGACCGCCAGTCGTCCCTTGCCGAACTCAACCGCGCGGCCCGCCCTGCCAGCGATACGGAGGTCTGATGTACCTGCTCCGCCTTGCCCTGGCCAGCCTGGCCAACCGCCGTTTCACCGCCTTTCTCACCGCCTTCGCCATTGCCCTGTCGGTGTGCCTGCTGCTGGCCGTGGAACGGGTCCGAACCGAAGCCCGCGCCAGCTTCGCCAGCACCATCAGCGGTACCGACCTGATCGTCGGCGCCCGCTCCGGCTCGGTGAACCTGCTGCTGTATTCGGTCTTCCGCATCGGCAACGCCACCAACAACATTCGCTGGGACAGCTTCGAACACTATGCGAACGACCGTCGGGTGAAGTGGGCGATCCCGATCTCCCTGGGCGATTCGCACCGCGGATACCGGGTGATGGGCACGACCCAGGCGTACTTCGAGCACTACCAGTACGGCCATCGGCAGAACCTGGAACTGAGCCAGGGCCGGGCTTTTGCCAGCGATCCATTCGAGGTGGTGCTGGGCGCCGAGGTTGCCGAAGCCTTGCATTACCAGCTCGGCGACAAGCTGGTGCTGGCCCATGGAGTGGCCGCCATCAGCCTGGTCAAGCATGACGACAAGCCCTTCACCGTGGTCGGCGTGCTCAAGCGCACCGGCACGCCGGTAGACCGCACCTTGCACATCAGCCTGGGTGGCATGGAGGCGATCCATATCGACTGGCACAACGGTGTGCCGGCGCGCGGCAACGGGCGCATCAGCGCCGACCAGGCGCGCAACATGGACCTGACGCCGACGGCGATAACCGCCTTCATGCTTGGCCTCAACAGCAAGGTGGCGACCTTCTCGCTGCAACGGGAGATCAACGAGTTCCGCAGCGAGCCGCTGCTGGCGATCCTGCCCGGCGTCGCCCTGCAGGAGCTGTGGAGCCTGATGGGCACGGCGGAACAGGCGCTGTTCGTGGTATCGCTGTTCGTGGTACTGACCGGGCTGATCGGCATGCTCACGGCCATCCTCACCAGCCTCAACGAGCGCCGCCGGGAAATGGCCATTCTGCGCTCGGTGGGGGCACGACCCTGGCACATCGCCGGACTGCTGGTGCTGGAGGCCTTTACACTGGCCCTCGCCGGAATCGGCGCAGGACTGGGACTTCTGTACCTGGGCATCGCCGCAGCCCAGGGTTACGTGCAGGCCAACTATGGGTTATACCTGCCGCTGGCCCTGCCGAGCAGCCACGAATGGACCCTGCTGGCGATCATCCTCGGCGCTGCGCTGCTGATGGGCAGCATCCCCGCGTGGCGGGCCTATCGACAGTCGCTGGCCGATGGCCTGTCCATTCATCTGTGAGTATCCGTGGAATGCGCCGTGCCCTGTTGTTTTTGCTGTTATGCGCCCTGCCCGCCTGGGCCGGCGAGCCCCGCACCCTGGAATGGCCGCAATTGATTCCCGCCGGCGCGCCGGTGATCGAGCCGCAACTGGCGCCGCTGCACAACCTGTCGCAACTCTCCAACCTGGGTGACGCGCTGGCGGCCGAAGCGGCGCCGGCGGCGCACCAGCAGGTGCCGGACGCGCCGGTGGTCAAGGAACTCGACGGCCAGCAGGTCAAGCTGCCGGGCTATATCGTGCCGCTGGAAGTCGGTGAGGACGGGCGCACCACCGAGTTTCTCCTGGTGCCGTACTACGGCGCCTGCATTCATGTCCCTCCGCCACCGTCGAACCAGATCGTGCATGTGGTCAGCGAGATCGGCATCAAGGTCGAGGAGCTGTACCAGCCCTACTGGATCGAAGGGCCCATGCGTGTCCAGTCGTCGTCCAGCGAGCTGGCCGAGGCCGGATATCAGATGGAAGCCGAGAAAATCTACGCTTACGAACTACAATGAATGGCCGCGCCACAACGCCTTCGCTTTCATTGAGCTGAATCAAGTATCGCCCCGTGGCAGCTCCTTAACATTGGAACCATCGAATCCAAATGTCCCCTGGGAGCTTCCATGAACAAGTCCTTGCTCGGCGCCTCGCTGATCGCCCTCGCGCTCGCAGCGCCTGCCGCCTACGCCCACAAGGCCGGTGATTTCATCGTCCGCGCCGGTGCAGCCACCGTCGCCCCGAACGAAGACAGCGGCAACCTGAAACTCGACGGCGTCAAGGTCGCCGGCACCAAGGCAACCGTGGACAGCGACACCCAGCTGGGCCTGGCCTTCGCCTACATGGTCACCGACCACGTCGGTATCGAACTGCTGGCCGCCACCCCGTTCCAGCATCAGGTAAACGTGAAAGGCCTCGGCCCGGCCCTCGACGGCAAGCTGGCCGACATCAAGCACCTGCCGCCAACCCTGTCGGTCCAGTACTACCCGATGGATGCCGGCTCGAAGTTCCAGCCTTACGCCGGTATCGGCCTGAACTACACCCTGTTCTTCAACGAAGACCTGACCAGCGAGCGCAAGGACCAGGGCTTCAGCAACATGAAAATGAAAAACTCCGTGGGCCTCGCCGGCCAGTTGGGCATGGACTACATGATCAACGACAACCTGCTGGTCAACGCCTCGGTCTGGTACGTGGATATCAACACCGAAGCCAGCATCGACGGACCGAGCGCACTGGGCGTGGGCAAGACCAAGGTCGATGTGGATATCGATCCGTGGGTCTACATGGTGGGTATCGGCTACAAGTTCTGAACGCAAAAAAGGGCCGCGCAAGCGGCCCTTTTTTTGTGGTGTCCTTCAGGGCCTCATCGCTGGCAAGCCAGCTCCCACACGGGCCTGAGCTGGCTGATACGGCACTCAGCGGCCCAGCAGTCGGCTCAGGCCCACCGCCAATGGCGTGACCTCAGGCAACCCGAACCGCTCCAGCAGCCGGCGGTTATCCGCCCGCGAGTGGCGAATATCGCCGCTGCGCGCCACCCCGTAACTCACTGCCGGCAAATCTCCCAGCACACTGCGCAATGCCTCCAGCAACTGGTTCAACGACGTCGCCTGGTTCAGGCCGATATTCACCGCCCCCTCTTCCACCCGCGGCATTTCCAGCGCTTGCACCATCACCGCGACCAGGTCGGAGACATAGAGGAAATCCCGGGTCTGCTCGCCATCGCCGAACACGGTGATCGGCGTGCCGTTCAGCGCGCGCTCGCAGAAGATGCTGATCACCCCGGAGTACGGCGAGGACGGATCCTGGCGCGGGCCGAAGATATTGAAGAAGCGGAATACCACGGGCTCCAGGCCATGCTGGCGACGGTAAAAGTCCAGGTACTGCTCGCTGGCAAGCTTGTCCGAGGCGTAGGGTGTCAGCGGTGCCTTGGCAATGTCCTCGCTGATCGACTCGCCTTCACCATTGTTGCCGTAGACCGCCGCGCTGGAAGCGAACAGCACGCGCTTGACGCCGGCCAGGCGCATCGCCTCGCAGACATTCAACGTGCCGATGAAATTGCTCTGGTGGGTCTTCACCGGATCATCCACCGAGGCCTGCACCGAGGCCACAGCCGCCAGGTGCACCACGGCCCGACAGCCTTCGACAGCGCGCTTGACCAGTTCTGCATCGGCGACGTCGCCTTCGATCAGTTGCAGCCCGGGGTGGCCCAGTTGCAGGTTGTCACGCTTGCCGGTGGACAGGTCATCCAGCACACGCACCGAATGGCCCTTCTGCAGCAGGGCGTCACACAGGTGGGAACCGATGAAGCCAGCGCCACCGGTAATCAGAATGGGGGCATCAGCCATGACGATAGAATCGATCCAGTAAGGTCGGCAGGCCGGAGCGCCAGGCACGCGGCTTGATGCCGAAGGTGTGAAGGATTTTCTTGCAGGCCAGCACCGCGTGTTGCGGTTCTTCGGCAGCATCGGGACGCGCGGCGTGGGCCTGGGCGGTAGGCGCCTCGACGGCGAGCTGGCGCAATTGCGAGGCCTCGCCGAGGATCGCCTGGCCCAGCGCCAGCGGCGTGGTCGCCTCGTTGCCGGCGTAGTGGTAGGTGCCCCACAGCGGCGCGGCGCAATCCAGTTGCTTGAGGACCGAGAGAATGACCCGGGCGGCATCGTCCACCGGGGTCGGGTTACCCCGCCGATCGTCGGCCAGGAACAGCTCGTGGGCAGTTTCCGCCCGGGTCAGGAAGCGCCCGAGGATACCGTCGGGGCTGTCGTCCAGCACCCAGCCGAAGCGCAGCAGTACATGCTGCGGGCAGATGGCCCGCACGCTCTGTTCGATGCGCCACAGCGCCTGGCCACGCAGGCCCAGGGGCACCGGCTCGTCCTTTTCGCTGTAGGCCGTCGCGCGCGAGCCATCGAACACCCGGTAACTGGACGGTTGAACGAGAATGATGTTGTGGTGCTGGCACAGCTCGGCGAGCCGCTCTACCGAGCGCTCCTGGGAGGCCAGGCGCTGCTCGCTGACCGACTCGGCCTGGAACCAGTCGAAGTAGTAGGCCAGGTTGACCAGGGCATCGGGCCGGGTGTCATCGAGCAACTGGGTCAGGCTCGCGGCATCCCAGCCCTGTTCGGGCGGGCGCGGCGCGAGAAAGCCGATGTCCTCCTCGGCCCCGAGACGAATCAGCGCTTGCCCAAGGGCATTTCCACCACCCAACAGCATCAGGCGCATTCGCATAGGTTCAGCAGGTCCGCTCAGGTTGATTGAAGGCAAGCACGTAGTTTGCGGTTTCCGCCGAGGGAAGTCCAACCGCCCGAGTCCACGAAATGTTTAGCCGCGCAGGTCAAGCAGGGCGGTTTCCCACACTCTCAAATAGGAATCCGCTTACACCGGCAAAAGAACCAACTGACTTCGGCGACCGAAAAAACCACCTTCAATATCTACCTTGCCGGCTACCTGTTGCGCAGTCAGGAGCCATCGCGGGGCAAGGACGCCCCGAATCCTCTATTTGCTAAGGAAGGTTGCCCATGAAGGACTGCGAAATCGCCACCCTGACCCTCGATAACGACCAGCTCGACCAACTGCACAAGGCCAGCCTCGATCTTGCCCGCCATGGAGGCCCTCAGGCGCCAGGCGCCGCGCTCAAGGCGCGCCTGTGGGCGCGGTTGCTGGAAGCCAGCCTGCAACCGGTGCAGCAGGCCACGGTGAACCTGTTTGCCGACGGCAAGCTCGCCGCACTGCTGTTCGCCCGCTTGCGCGCGCCCAAGGACGACCCGCTGCCTGAGCGGCTGCCGGAACTGGCGGCGCTGGAGCAGGACTTCACCTGCCTGTACCTGGGCTCGCGCAACCAGGTGCTGCTGGAACTGGTACGCCATTGCGCCTTCGCGTTCGATATCGACAACGATGGCAAGCACCTGCGCCTGGTCGGCAACTTCAAGGGCGGCGGGCGCTTGCCGCGCCACGATGAAGACCGCCGCAAGCCGGTGGAACTGAGCTCCCACGCCGGCCTGCGCCTGGGCCCGCATACCGAGGCGCCCTATCACTGCTCGGTGGTCGCCCGCGACGGACACTCCCCGGCGCCTTCGGCCCTGGTCCTCAGCGCCCGCTGGAACCCGGCCGGCGAGCCGACGCGCATCGTCCCGCTGCGCAGCGTGATCGAAGGGCTGGGCAGCCTCGATGTGCTGGCATTGAGTTCACGCTCGTTCGACTTCACCCGCAGCGAATGCTTCGTCGATGGCCACGGCGCCGGCGGCGCAGCCACCTCCATCATCGACTTCGACGAGCAAGGTGGTTTCAGCGTGCGCTACAACGCCTACCGCTTTTCCCTCAACGAGCAGGCCAGCGACGCCGCCGCTCGGGCCTTCGACGCCTTCCAGGCGCGCCTGGCACAGACCCGTCCGGTGGATTTCGTGCTGCAGCCGGACACCGTGCTGCTGGTCAACAACACCCGCGCCCTGCATGGCCGCGAATCGTTGTGCGACAACCGTCGCCTGCTGATACGGCTGTTCGGCTATTCGCGCTTCGCCCGCCCGCTGATCCTCAAGCAAGACCCGCTGCTGGTGCGCGGTTGATAGCCCTGGAGTAACCATTCAATGCTGGAAATCGATTTATCCCTGCTACTGATACTCGCCACCGTCGCGCTGCTGGCCGGGTTCTTCGATGCCATCGCCGGAGGCGGTGGGCTGATCACCCTGCCGGTGCTGTTCATCGCCGGCCTCGATCCGCTGGCGGCGCTGGCCACCAACAAGTTCCAGGCGGCAAGCGCCACGGTGTCGGCCACCTGCGCGTTCGCCCGTCGCGGCATGCTCGACTGGCAGCGCGGTTGGCCGATGGCCTTGATGGCCTTCGCCGGCGGCGCCCTCGGGGCCTTGTCGGTGAGCCTGGTTCCCCGCGATTTGCTGCAGGCCGGAGTACCGGTGCTGCTGGTACTGATCGCTGGCTATTTCGCCTTCAGTCCGCGCCTGGACGACAGCCAGATGCGCAAGCCGCGGGTATCCTTCAGCCTGTTCTGCCTGCTGATAGCCCCGTTGATCGGCTTCTATGACGGGGTGTTCGGTCCCGGGGTCGGTTCGTTCTTCATGCTGGCGTTCATGCTCCTGCTCGGCCAGGGCATGTTGCGCGCGGTGGGCAACAGCAAGCTGCTGAATGCCGCATGCAACCTCGGCGCGCTGACGGTATTCGCCGCCTCCGGCACGATTCTCTGGCCACTGGCCCTGGCGATGGCCGCCTGCGCCGTGCTCGGTGCGCAACTGGGTGCACGCTGCGCGGTGTATTTCGGCCCACGCCTGATCCGCCCGCTGGTGGTCTGCGTATGCGGCGTGATGGCGCTGAAACTGCTGCTGGACGCGGGCAACCCACTGGTGGAGTGGGTTGCCGACGAGTGGCCCTAGGCCAGGCGTTAGCGGGAGTTCCTGGTGTCAAAGCTACCGTATGAGTTGGGGCGGCTCACCGAGCTCTTCCCAGTGCTGTAACGCGTGTCTTCACCACCGTAGGAATTCGGACGACTTACCGAACTGCTGCCGTCGTTGTTGCGCGTATCCATCCCACCGTAAGAGTTGGGCCGACTGACAGAACTGGTGCCATCGCTGTTACGGGTATCCAGGCCGCCGTAGGAGTTTGGACGGCTTACCGAGGTGGTTCCGTTGCTGTTGCGAGTATCCATTCCGCCATAGGAATTCGGACGACTCGACGATGTCGTGCCATTGTCGTAGCGGCAATCCTGACCGCCGTACGAGTTTGGCCGGCAGGTATCGGCGTAGGCCTGGAGCATTGGCGAGGCGAGCAGAATCGAACCCAGCAACAGAGCTTTGAGTTTCATAAGTGTTTCCTTACGAGAAGTCTCGTGATCAACGACAGTTTTTCAGACTCGCGCATTCCATGGGCGCGAGCGGGGGCACAGCGCAAGGCACCAAAAAAACAGGGAAGAGAATGTGGATGTGGCTCCAGATCAGACCGACAGGAAGGGGCTGCCACCCGGGCCTGATCGAGCGAAGTGGCAGCTTGCCATTACAGACAGGAAAGATGGGATCAAGTTTCAGGCGGGGAGAAATTTTTACCGGCCTGCTCAGCCCTATTCGATCTCGAACAGGCCATTGCGAATGGGTCCGGCCGTCAGGCGCTCGCGCACATCGTCATCGATCCGCGGATCGTCCGGGCGATACAGCTTCACCTGGCGATAGGCATTGATGCGGTTGATTTCCGGACCGAGATATTCCCAGACCACCCGGGTGCAGGCCGGGGTGCGCCGATCACCGCTGGAAACCCCGGTCTTGAGGCCGTTGAGACGGGTGATCCGGCTCTTGAAACTGGGGATCAGCACCGTCTGGCTCATCTCGTTGACAGTGAGCGACTCGTAATCCATCAGGAACACCCGGTCCTGCAACTGGAAGGCCGCGCCCAGATAGCGGCAACGCACCCAATCCTCGGCCTGCATGTCGGTGCTGCTGGAGCGCTCCTGACGCTCCTGGCGCTCGAAAAGGTAGTTGCCGTTGTCTTCGTACAGATGCACCAGGGACAACAGAATGCTGCCCGGTACCGACATGCAGTTGGAGTATTCGAAGTAGTACCCGCAGTAGCGCGACAGGTTGCCGGCGTGCTCGCGCAGCGGGCGCAGCAGCTCAAGCAAGGGATCGTTCTGCACCGGGTTCGCCACCGTGGCGCCACGCGCGCCGATCAGCCGGGCGAACTGTTCCGGTGGCAGGCCAAGTTCGTAATCCTCGACCCCGAAGAAATCGCCAATGCGCTTGAGGTTGTACGCCGTCGGTTGACTCTGCCCGCTCAGGTACTTGTTGAATTGCGCCCGGTTGATCGAGAGCTGGCGGCAAACCTCCGAGATAGAGCGATAGTGGCTGCAGGCCAACTTGAGGTTGATACCGAGGTTTTCACTCATGGAAACAGTTCCGGCTGATGCGACAGGCGCCAGTTTAGCATCAAGTCGCACCAAAACAGAGCAAGTGGCGAAATTGTAACCGTAGTTGTCATGCCCAAACATGCGCGCCATGGACCTGGTGCTTGCACGCCGTCCTATCTGTCTTTCATGCAAAGAATAAGAATCCGAGGTCACTTCCATGCTCGAAGCGCTCAACGATTTCCTTTCGGGGAAACTCCTCATCGTGCTCATCGTCGGACTGGGTAGCTATTTCACCATCCGCTCCCGTTTCGTCCAGTTCCGCCATTTCGGCCACATGTTCGGTGTATTCAAGGAATCGTTGCGCGGCCAGGCTGGCCAGCTGAGCTCTTTCCAGGCATTGATGCTGAGCCTGGCCGGTCGGGTTGGTGCGGGTAACATCGCCGGTGTCGGTATCGCCGTGACCCTGGGCGGCCCGGGCGCCGTATTCTGGATGTGGGTCACTGCCCTGGTCGGTATGTCCAGCAGCTTCTTCGAATGTACCCTGGCCCAGGTCTACAAGCGCGCCGATGGCGATGGCCTGTACCGTGGTGGTCCGGCGTACTACATCCAGCATGGCCTGAAGCTGAAGGGCATGGCCGTGGTGTTCTCCCTGCTGCTGCTGGTCACCTACGGCTTCGCCTTCAACGGCCTGCAGTCCTACACCGTGACCCACTCGCTGCAAAACGCCTTCGGCTTCGCGCCGAACCACACCGGCATCGCCCTGGCCATCCTGCTGGCGATCGTATTCGTCGGCGGCATCAAGCGCATCGCGGCAGTTTCCGACCTGCTGGTTCCAATCAAGACCCTGGCCTACATCGGCGTCACCCTGTATGTGATCGGCACCCAGATCGACCACGTTCCGGCCATGCTCGAAACCATCTTCAAAAGCGCCTTCGGCCTGGATCCAGCCTTCGCCGGCCTGCTGGGCAGCGCCATCGTCATGGGCGTGAAGCGTGGCGTATTCGCCAACGAAGCCGGCCTGGGCAGCGCGCCTAACGTCGCCGCCGTCGCCGCCGTGAAGCACCCGGGCGCCCAGGGCGTAGTGCAGGCATTCAGCGTATTCCTCGACACCTTCGTCATCTGCACCTGCACCGCACTGCTGATCCTGCTGTCGGGCTTCTACACGCCGGGCTTCGAAGGCGACGGCATTGTCCTGACCCAGAACTCCCTGGCCGCAGTCGTCGGTGACTGGGGTCGCATCTTCGTCAGCGTCGCCCTGTCGCTGTTCGTCTTCACCTGCATCCTCTACAACTACTACCTGGGCGAGAACAGCCTGCAGTTCCTGACCCGTAACCGCATGGTACTGATGGGCTACCGCGCCCTGGTCCTGGCGCTGATCGTCTGGGGTTCGGTGCAGAACCTGGGCACCGTGTTCGCCTTCGCCGACATCACCATGACCTGCCTGGCCTTCGTCAACCTGATGGCCCTGGCCCTGCTGTTCAAGGTCGGCCTGCGGGTGATGCGCGACTACGACGAGCAACGCAAGGCTGGTATCTCGCAGCCGGTGTTCGACTCCGCCAAGTTCGCCGACCTGGACCTGGACCGTGCCGCCTGGCCGGAAGGTGTCAAGGCTGAAGCCGCCGACACCAGCGTTGCCGGCGCAGCGCAAACCCAGCGCTAAGTTCGACCCGCTTCTCGCTCCAGAAAGAGAGCCGCCCCTTCGCGGGCGGCTTTTTTTTGCCCGATTTTTCTGTTTTTGCTTTGGAAATCCCCTTATGCGCGCAGTCAAGAATCTCCTCGTCCTCTACACCGGCGGCACCATCGGCATGCTGCAAACGCCCGAGGGGCTGGCCCCGGCGGGCGGTTTCGAGGCGCGCATGCGTGCCTGGCTGGACGCTCACCCCGAGGCACCACGCCCCGACTGGCGCTTGCAGGAAATGTCGCCGCTGCTCGACAGCGCCAACATGCAGCAGGGCAACTGGCTGGCAATGCGCGATGCCATCGTCGGAGCGGTGAAGCAAGACGGTCACGATGGCGTGCTGTTGCTGCATGGCACCGACACCCTGGCCTACAGCGCAGCGGCCTTGTCGTTCCTTCTCCTTGGCCTTGACGTGCCGGTGGTGCTGACCGGCTCGATGCTGCCTGCCGGCGCCCCGGACAGCGATGCCTGGGATAACCTCGCCGGCGCGCTGGCGCTGTTCACCCAAGGGCTGGAGAACGGCGTGCAGTTGTTCTTCGCTGGCAAGCTGATGTCTGGTGTACGCGCCAGCAAGCTGCGCAGCGAGGCCTTCGATGCATTCGCCGCCCTGCCCCGTCATCGCGAAGGCGAATGGGCGGCGGAATTACCGACCATGCTCAGCTACTGTCAGCCGCGATCGCCGGTGAACCTGGCCGTGCTGCCGATGTACCCGGGGATCCAGGCGGCTCATGTGCGAGCGCTGCTGGAGACCGGGGTTAAGGGCCTGCTGCTGGAGTGTTACGGCAGCGGCACCGGACCGTCGGATGACGAGGCGCTGCTGGACGCCTTGCGCGATGCGGGCCAGCGCGGGGTGCTGGTAGCAGCGATCAGCCAATGCATGGAAGGCAGCGTGGTGTTCGATATCTACGAGGCGGGGAGCCGACTGCGGGATACCGGGCTGGTCTCTGGCGGCGGCATGACCCGGGAAGCGGCGCTGGGCAAGATGTTCGGCTTGCTCGGGGCCGGGCTGGACCTGGCGACGGCGCGGCATTGGTTTGCACTGGATATGTGTGGGGAGCGGGCTTGACGCCTGGCTTCAGGGCATCTCGCGTCGATGGGCAGACTTCTGACCAAGACGGTCTCGGAGCGTGGCTTGCCCGCCAAGGGCCGCAAAGCGGCCCCAAAGCCATCCAGCAAGGACCGCGCCTAGCTCAAGACCTGTCCTCTGCGTGAACTCCCAAAGGGATCACCTCAGCGAGAACCTCGAGGGCAACCTCCGAGGTTGAATCAGCGCTTGACCAAAAACTGGCCTTCGCCCAGATACTGGAGACAAGGGCCACGATCCGATAGCACACCGCCCTCGCCAACCAGTTCGTATTCTTCAGCCAGAAACTGCTCTGCGGAGACACCTGCCCCGTCCTTGAACATCGCCAAGCCGATCAATAGAACAGAGACACCAAGAAGAAAGACAAAAACCAAGTGAACTCTAATGTACTGCACGTCAAACGTACCATCGATCAGTTTCACTATCAGGTATCTGTGGCCCACCGCGAAAGCAAGCAGCCCATTAATTACGGCAAGAACACCCACAACAACAAGCAGCAGAGCAAACAGTCTGAGCCTGGGCCTAGCAGAAGGATTGGCACTCAGAAAATTTTCATACATTTCAGCGAAGCGTGAGACCTGAAACTCCTCTCCAGCCGAGGGGATTTCAATTTTAACTTTCGCCACTACTCCACCACCCGATGCAGCTTCAGCAGCGATTCAATATTTGACACGGAACTTACCTTCACCCAGGTATTTGACGGGCGCGTAGCCTTCACTAAGCGGTCCCTCATCATCAAACAACGCATACTCGCGGGCCAGATACTGCGCAGGAGAAACTCCCGCCGCGTCGCCGGAAAGCTTCACAGCAGCGAGCATTATGAGGCTGCCTATAGCCGACAAGGCTTTGCTCGCCATACTGGCAGGGCCGACCAGCAGATTCCATGCCCCGATAAGAGCCATAACTCCACCGATCACCAAAAATGCTAACGCCAGATAGTTTGGCTCGACCTTGCGGGAAGGATCTTCGTCAATAAAGGCAGCATAGGCCTCCGCAAAGCCTGGCACATGAAATTCTTCACTCTCTTCCGGAATGACAACTTTCAGCTTTGCTTTCTGGGCATCTTGCTCGGACATTTTCAGACTCCATAAAAGGAGCCGATACTACATCCACGCAGCCCTTTTCGATCATGGCCAGCCAGCACGACTGGAAATTCAGAAAAGTCCTACAAGCAAGGTAAAAAAACCATTTTTAAAAAGTGCATATTCACACAGCCTTAGCCGTATTCTTATATTTTCGACAAATAAAAACCCCACGAGAAAACTCGCGGGGTTTCAGGATTTTCAGTTCCGAATTTTACAAATCAGAACGGTAATAGGCACCTTGAAGCTTCACGCTTGCAATAAAGCCATGATCTCTATGGTTTTTCTCAGAAGCCGTAAAAACTTCTGTAAAATTTAGGCCGTTATCGACCTAAATTCTTTACGTTTGTGGGTTGGACCTCATCAAGATCACCCTACTGCTGCTAGAGGGCAGCTACCTTCCTGGTGGAGTCACCAGGCACAGTGCCATTCCATGCTACAACCACATGCTCAGCCAACACAACACCACCGCACGTTCTTCTCCTACCAAGGCCCCCAACCCGCCCACATGACGTGGGGCTGGCAAAGGCGACGGTGCGGTAAAAGCCGCGGCTCGACAGCACAACTGGGGATCGGCATCAATTGGTTGTCAAATCTGCAGCCCTGCTGAATGCGGTTTCACTAGGAGGAAGGTGTATTTTCGGACGCCTATCTAGAGTCCAAGTTCTCCCAGCTCCCCTCGGATTCGCTCCAACAGCTCCTCAGTGCTTTTACCGTCCGCTATGGATAGGTACCCAGCAAGAATGACACTCGCGGGATGCACTCCGAGCACATCGGACATCTGCTCGATCTTGTCTAGCGACGGGCTCCACCTGCCCCGCTCGAGATTGCTGATGTAGGCCTGGCTCGGCCCTAAGCATTCCTGAGAGAAATTTCGTTTCAGCCGATACGACTTGAGCACCGTACCAAGCGCACGCTTGAGTTCCGATCGCATTGAAGCAACTCGCAAAGGGAACGATGAAGCCGCTTCGATGCGATCTGCACTATACTGTACACAGTATATTTAGAGATCCACTGATGTTTCGGACCTACCAGCACGCAAAAATCGATCAATTTAGTCTTTTTGGAGGGGATTCCACCGCATGGAGCTATGTGGAACACAACATCCATAGGCCCTGGTTCTACGTCGCCACCCAGGAGCAGGATGGAGATTTTGTGCAGCATCCGATGCTGATGCTGAGTAACGACCAGCTCCTCCAATCTCTCGTGAGCGACCAGGAAAGCGGGTTACGAGTGGAAAGTGTGCTGCTCATTACTCCAGACCATGTCAATCACGCTGGTCGGTGGATGATGGAACCCTTGGAGTCGATTTTGCGGTTTAAATCTGAGGAAGGCAGTGCATACGTATACAGAGTTCTAGGTGATAAAACCTACATCTACGGGGACGCTGAGATCGCATCCCTGGAAGGAGCAAGCTACGAGACAATCTTCAGCAGCTCGATGCTCTTTGATACCGCGCAAGAGCCGTAGCCATGGCGGATGGTGAGTGAGCTTCAATAGTGGCCACACGGTAGCTCTAGCCCTAAACCGGTGATCTCGGCCTTTCCGGGACTAGTGGAGAAAACCAGAGAAAAATACTTCAGCCGGCCAATCGCCCAACTGGCTCGAAATCCGCGCTGTTTGAAAGAACCGCGTTCAGAAAGCGACTGCGCTTCGAGGTTCGCTCTGCTAGTACAGCTCTAGCATCGGCGCGCAATCTCTCTTCTTTGACAGCTTGCGTTTCCTGCTTTGTTTTTTTCACCTAGTACTCTCCAATTGCCAGGATCCGCGCCCCCCTCGTACCGAGCATCAAGAATCAGCAGCGTTTTCGGAGGATGCCTCGAGTATCAGGATACATCAAATTGCCCAGCCGACGACCGCATGCGAAGCGACTACGGACACGACGGCCAGTAAAACTTGCCCTCCCCCAAAGCCTACTGTTCGTGTCTCAAGCAAATGCGGCCTCGATCGGCTTGGGGCCTCGTACGACGGCAAATTGCATATATGCACCTAATCGATCCAGTGATCTCATGTGAGAAACAAAGAAGAGGTCCAAGGATGGAACCCATCGGCTTTACCCTGATCGTTGCTGCAATCGCATCTCTCGGCGGCTGCGCCCTGTACGACAATGCTAAAAAGGCCCAAGTCGAGAGTGTCGGAACAGCGCAGTCAGCGGCGATTGATTACGAGTTCAGAGCGGGTGATCAGATGACGATCAAGCATGCCAATAGTGCGCCGCAGAAGTTCGCAAGCACGGCCACTGCAACTGACAAGGTCTTAGCTGTCATGGGCATGCCTTCCCTCAAAGCCGCCCCACCCGGCTCATTCAATGGTGGGCAGTACGAAAGGTCGACGCGTTGAAGCAGGTCAGCCAAGCCAAAACTCCCTGTCATGCTATATCGCCATCTTTCGAGTCTACCCATTTGGCTCGACTCTTTCGATGGCTAAAGATGCTTGTCCAGTGGAGCCTGGCTGCGGCGGGACGCTCTAGCTCAAGTTGAGCTTGGCCGTTGCTGGGGGAGTCACCGGCAATCACTCGTCTTCGAGCTCCGTTTTTCCCTTCTGGACCATCGAGATAGGAGGTAAGAAAAACATCGTCCGCTGCGCCGCTGGCATCAGGATATCTGAGGGCTTGATGCTGCTGCCCTTGCGGCGCTTGGTGCCACTGTCCTTGTCGTAAACCTCTATGTCCTTGCACAGAATTGGCATGTGGAGGGCCTCGCGAACGATGCTTTCGTTGGCCATCGTGCCGTTGGCCATGCTCTTCATCATGTCCTCGAATGTCTGTACGGGCTGTTGGTAGATCTGTCTGGGCAGCAGCTCGGAGAGCTCTTTCTCGATGCGCTTTCCGGTGACGCTATCGAAGAAGTGCTCTTCACCGAAGCCGAGGTTGTGCTGATCGGAAACCTGGATGTCGCGCTTGGTGTCGTAACCCACGAACAACGCGGGCGTCATCGCGTGCGAAAAGTGGTTGCCATATTTCCAGTGGATTTCCTTCATCACGGCGTTGGCGCGATAGCTCTTGGCGAGATGAATGAACCAGTAGGTGCGACGGTTAGCGCCAAACGGCGTTATGAAAAATACCGTCATGAAATCTGCGCCGCTTTCTTTCAGTATGCCCTCTGCCAGGAAGCGCTGAATGATGTGCTGCCATTCGTGGGGCCGAGTGGCCTTGAAGGAACGGAGCTTTGCCCACGGAATGTATTTTTCAAGGTCGATATTATGGAGCGCCTTACGATTTTCCTCATGGTCAGAAAGATAGTCAATCAGGCTGTCAACGTTGAACGTCAACAACACCTCTGCGTTTTTCACTTCCTGAAAGATGGTGCGGATGCTGGAGAAGGGCACATCTTTATAAGCGTACTGATCCAACAAGAAAAGTGCGCGTTGCGAGAACTTTAATTGCTTGATCTGATTTATTAGTGCAGGGAGCGCGCTGGTAAACCTTGACTTTATCGGAAATACATCCTTGTTAATTAAGTGTGAATATCCTTTCGAATTAAGCACTGCGTTCAGATAGTTGATGTTTTCCTTTTTGATGTCCACAAAGTAGTACTTTGCAATTACTTCGCGGTCTTGCTTTCTCTGGATATTAATCTCCGCAACTGTCTCGCGCACAGTTTCCAGCGCGATGATCGGCGATCCATAATGGACGCCAACACCGTCATCGTCTTTATAAATGCCCCCGCCGCAGAACCCATCGATGATGCTGATTCCGATTCGTGGAATCATCTGGTTGCTCATCACGACCGTTATGTAAGAGCGGATATAATCCTGAATGATCTTGTGCTTAATCTTGCTATGGGGGTCAATCTGAGGATATGTCCCGGTGGAAATATTCCACTTGTATTTTTCATCCTTGGCCATCCGGTAAATCCTTTAACTCAGGCTAAATTCAACAGGGGTATCTCATCCCAGGTCTGGCCGTTCAGCAGCCGCCCGTTTGCTTTTTTAGAGCGTTTGACGCCATCCGCCCCCCAGCCGCCCCATTGCTTGAAGAAGAATGCGGAACCAGAGGCATCGCACTGGCGATGAATGTTGTCGACCCATTCTTGCTGCATGGGACGCGCTTTCGCACCCGACTCGCCTCCAACGATCACCCAGTGGATATCGGTCAGGTCTATTTCACCGAGGTCTTCCAGAAGGGGCTCCGCCGAGAGAAAGCGGATTGTTGCATTCACACGGCGCAAGCAGTCGATACGAGGAACGCCATAGGCCTTGTCTTCGACCGATACGCCAAGCCAGGCGTTGGTAGGTGGAACGCGCTTACTGAAGTAGTCAGCCAGCCGTTCTGCGCGTTTGGTCAGAATTTGAAAGGTATGTTGCGTAGCCTCACGAATGACGTCAAAAACCTGATCGATGTAATGGTCAGGGACTTTTTCATGAAACAGATCCGACATGGAATTTACAAAATAAATAGTCGGCTTCTTGCGCTGAAGTGGTTCGCGCAGTTTCTCCGGGCGCAGGCTTAGCTTGAAACCATTCTCATAACCTGGAGTGCCCATGGCCTGTAGCCGGCGCGCCATGTTCTCGGCATAACAATGCTTGCAGCCGGGCGATACTTTGGTGCATCCCACGATGGGATTCCATGTCATTTCGGTCCATTCTATGCTCGTCTGGGTACTCATTGCACTGTAACTCCTGTCGTGCACGATGCTCATGTAAACCGGGCGCGACTCAAATGACTATCACCTTAGTGTTTGGCATTTCTGTCCGTGGCCCTGCCAAGTTAGAAGCATAACACATTTGCCCGACAATCCCAGTAAAATAATACTTGTTTAATATATTATTTGCCCGGTGATTTCATGGTGTGTTCAAACTTTATTTTCATTGGCTGGTTTTTGGGCTGTCGATAGACAGCCAGCAAGTTTATTTTGCTAAAAGTGATTCTGCGCAGAGCACCCACCGTTCACTTTTTCGTGGCCAGTGAGGCCTTACTGGATTCTTTGTCCGCTTACGTACATCCGCATCCAGATTTGTGATTTTCCCTTCTTTAGCCAGGTCTTTGAATGCGAGTTGCAGGTCCGTCGGGTAGAGGTCGGATTCCTCAAGGAAGTTTGCCCAGCAATCGTTGTCCAGCAGCAATGGTGTTGCGGAGAGGCGTGTCAGCAAATACTTTCTTGCGAGCATTCTGTTGTCCCGAACGTTGACTGGCTCGGGCTGATCTTCAGGGGAGGAGAATAGATCATAAACAGGAGGCCTCCTGCTCGATTGCTGCCTCAGTTTGGTCTCGAACTGACTGACACGCTGGACCATGTCCATTTGCTCGGCGGCATCCTTGAAGACAATGAGCCCCATGGGGTGTCGCGTGAGGTAGATGAGGAAGTACAGGACGCGGTCCATGCCAGGCCGCTCAACGGTGACGTGCGCGGTCCTGCCGTTGTAAAGGTTCCCCATCATCTGGCGGTACTGAAAAACAATGATGTGCTGCCGCTCGGTTGCTGTCTCTTCGCCTGAGAAAGTGATTGGCTTACCGAGCAACTCTTCAACGTTAGCCTGCTGGGCTTTCATCGACATCGCTCGGTTGACGAAGTCGTACATCAGGTTGATGAGAAATTCGGCTTTGTTCAACGCCAACAGCGGCGCCAGTACCGGCGCTGTGATGACCTTCCAGCCCTTGGGGTCGATGAAGAAGAACGTGAACCCCAGTTTTGCCCAATTCGCGATGTCAGCAATTTTTGTCGTGTAGTCGCCGTGGATGCAGCTGGCGTCTACGCCACTGCCCGTGTTGTTGGACAGGAATCCCTTCAGTTTCGCAAAAGCTTCGTCGTTTTTCTCGATATACAAAGCGCGGAATTGCACTTTCGCGCCATGCCGCTCTTCAAGCGACTTCGCGCAATCCTTCATCAGGCTCAACGAGATACCAATGGAGGTGTCGTGCAAGTCATCAGATTCTTCCGACCAAGGGCCGGCGAAGCAGTCGACGTAATTGATCACTTTCTCACTGCGGCCAATGATCATGAACAGCCGCTGTAAGTAAGTTCTCAGAATGGTGTGCTTGACGTACGCCTGCTCTCTACCCTGATACTCCGTTGGTATAAAAGACATTTTACTTCCTTGTTGACCTCTGCTCGGCTAATCGTGTTGAGCACATTGTAGTGGCAATACGATATCGTAGCGTGGGGCAGGTTGTCATGGCTGAATCCTGCACCGCGGTGGGAGGTCAGTCGAGTTCGTTGGACTGGTCGTCTGCTGCCCGAGGGGCACAACCGCAAGCGCGGCACGCGCCATTGTTCGCCGCGTGATCAGCCTATCCACTGCAAATTTCAGTCGCATTGATGGTGCGGGTGACGAAACGGCCTTTGTGGGCAGCAATCCAGCGGCTTGGGATCCGCCACTGACTGGATCGCTGCCGTCTCCAGCACCTCACGCTTGTCCAGCGGCGGCAACAGGCCGGAGGAGGCCGCTGAACAGCAGGTTCTAGGCGCCGGCAGCGGTCACCACCAGCACCCGCGCAGCACCCGTGTGGCGAGCGCAACGGGCAGCACGCCCTGAACCGGTCTCACGGCGCCCGACAACGCCAGTTCGAAGGCACTCCACCGCGTCCAGCGTTGCCAGCGGAAACTCCCTGTTGGCCGCCAGCAGGCTTAGGGCAATGGTCAGGTCGAAGCGCTCGCCTACGGGTTACATGCTCTAACCATGGACAATCTTGCCGGAACCACGAATTTGCAGCGTGCTTCGCTATCGGGATGATGTCCCCTAGCTAGGGCGCTGGATATGGACACCGAGCATTGAAATGTCCATGACTAGCAGGATGAAACGCCAACCGAGCAGAAATCAAGCGATGCCCTAACTCAAGTAGCCGGCAGCAAGTTTTTCGCCAAGTGGCTTGCTTCGACGGTGAGCGACATCGGAGCGGCATTCTGAGAGAAAAACCACGCACATCTTAGGGGTTGCGTTTTTTCACGTCTTGGCGTATTAGCGCTGAAGAAGTGGCGAGGTGATATCGCTATATCTGCCACCCCTTTGATCCAACCTGAAGTAATCGCAATAGACAGGGAAAGCGTCCTATGATCGATTTTTCAAAACTGCAGACTGGCCAAAACAGCGATACTGCATTACAGCCTCGGGATATCTTCAATTCGTTGCCTGGAAAGGAGAAGGGGAAATACCAGTATCCACGAGATGTCCAATCGAAAGTTTGGGAGCAGTGGCACAGTAGGAAAAATGAGAGCAACCTTGTTATTAAGATGAATACTGGCAGCGGCAAAACAGTCGTCGGGCTGCTATTGTTGAAAAGTTGCTTAAATGAAAGGAAGGGGCCGGCGGTATATGTAGTTCCTGACAACTATCTTGTTGAGCAGGTTGTTCAGGAGGCAAAGTCTTTAGGACTCTCAGCGACAACTGATTACAACTCGCATGGCTTTCTTCAAGGCAAAGAAATACTGGTAACCAATATTCACACTCTAGTGAATGGCATGTCTGCATTTGGTGCCGGTGATCAAGGTATAAAGATAAATATTGGATCGCTTGTTGTCGATGATGCCCATGCATGCTTGGAGACAATAGAGGATCAGTATACCATCACATTGCCAAATTCCAGTGAGTCGTACAAAGGCATTTATAAGGCCCTGCGAAACTCGTTGCTGCAACAGAGTGAGCCAAGGGTTTTAGAATTGGAGAGTCTGGATCCATCCATTCAGATGCTTGCGCCGTTCTGGGCATGGCAGAGCAATATTAGTGAGATAAGCAGGCTGCTAATTTCCGAAAAGAACGAAGAATACCTAAAATTTAAGTGGCCGTTAGTAAAAGAAAATCTGAAGCTATCACGCTGTGTTGTGAGCAGTTCAAAGATAGAGATTTCCCCTCACTGCATACCGATCAACTCAATACCCAGCATCGAGTACGCAAAGCGTAAAATATTCATGACCGCGACTTTGGCAGATGATAGTGTTCTGGCTAGTCACTTCGGCATAACAGATCCTCGAGCATATGAGGCAATATGCCCTGATACGTATGGTGATGTTGGCGATCGACTGATATTAATGCCGCAAGTGATAAACCCCGAGCTATCAGATGACAATATAAAGCAACTTTGTTCGCACGCCAAGAAATTCATGAACGTGGTTATCATTGTTCCGTCAGATTACCGCGCCAACTACTGGAGAGATGTTGCAGATTCAATTTTGAAGAAAAACAATATTCATGCGGGTATCGCATCGCTTAAAAGTACCAAGGCGGGGCTTACAGTGTTGGTCAACCGCTATGATGGTATCGATTTGCCCAATGATGCCTGCAGGTTATTGGTCATAGACGGACTTCCAGACGTCAGACGCATGATCGACAAAGTTGAAGAGGGCATCTTGTTAGGAACGGATCGTACAGCTACGCAAATAACTCAGCGAGTTGAACAGGGGATGGGGCGTGGCGTTAGATCAAATGATGATTATTGCGCTGTTCTATTAATGGGTAAGACCCTAACGCGCAAGCTTTATGCCAGTTCAGGCGTGCAAAATTTTTCAGTCGGTACGAGAGCTCAGTTAGATCTCTCTGAGAAAGTAGCGAGTCAGATTGCCAAGGCTGATCTCAACGCTATCTGGGAGACCTTAAAGTATTGCTTGAATCAAGATCCAAGTTGGGTCTCCGCAAGCAAAGGCGCATTAACGAGCCTGACGGCCACCCCGACAAGTAATGTTGACTCAGTCACTATTGCACTTCGAAATGCGTATGATCAGGCGTCCTCTAACAACTCAAAAGATATTGGAAGAAATATTCTTAACGCTGTCGAGTCACCTAGCAAGGTAATGAGATCATATTTGAAGCTAAGAGCGGCAGAATATATAAATCTCTACGATCAAGTTGAAGCGCAAAAGCTTGTGCTTTCTGCTGCCAATGACAACCCCAGAACCTTAAAGCCTATTGATGGAATCGGTTACCATAAGCTGGAGGGTGAGCTTCTGGAACAGGCGAGAGAATGCAAAGATTATTTGCAAGGTTTCAGCAACCCCAATATGCCTATAATCGAGCTGGACGGTATATTAGAGGAGCTGAAATTTGAGCCAGATACAGCTCCGCGATTCGAGTTGGCTTTTGCACAGCTGGCGAGATTTATAGGATTCAGCTCGCAGCGGCCCGAGACAGAGTCCGGGAAAGGCCCGGATGTTTTGTGGAGAATAGGTCCAAGTCAGTACATTGTGATCGAGTGCAAAAATGGTGCAATAGCCGAATCCATAAATAAGCATGATTGCAATCAGCTAAATGGATCAGGCGAGTGGTTTGAGAATAAATATGGCAATACTGTTTCGTACTTTCCAATGATGATTCATCTCTCCAGGAAATTTGAGCATGCAGCATCGCCAAAGTCAACCACGAGAGTAATGGATCTTGATAAACTCGAGCGCTTAAAGAAAAATATTCGAGAATTTATTAAGTCTGTGTGCTCACAGGGCTTGATAAGTGATGAGGCGGGAATTAGAAGTCAGCTTCTTCAGCTGAAGCTAAGGCCTGTGGATTTTGAAGAGTTTTACACTACGAACTATATTGCGACCCGTTGAAATAGTCCTGATCGAAATTGGTTTAAGAGCTAGGCGACGCTGAAGTGTCGCTTAGACTAGTTCTTCGCAATGGCAGTTAATTATGCGATGAATTCTAATTACCAGAACATGGCCATATAAAATACATCTGGCTTTTAGGATGCATAGTGGAGCTCAATGAAGGTGAGGTTAGGCAAAGACTTATTGATCGACTTCTGGATCTAGGATATCCAAAATCATCAATACTCTTAGAATTCGCCTTGGTAGCAAGTAATGGCGCCAAGCCAAAAATCGATGTTGCCATTCAAGATCCTAGTACAAATCAATTGCTGGCTTTTTTTGAAATAAAGCGCAGTGTAAGCAATTTACAGGGATCAATCGATCAGGCGATCGCATACTCAAAGTTACTGTCGAAGAAGGTTCAGGTTTTTGTATATTCTTTAACTGGCAGCACTGAATCCCTGTTCCTTGTAAATTTAAGAGAGGGCAGTGCCTCACAAGTGGTAGATCTGCCGTCGTTTGACTCCCTGAAGCAAGTTAATGTAAACGAAGAAAAAGATCGAATATCCGTAAGTGACGTGAATAAGAACAAAGCGAAGAATTGGTCTGCCACGGTTGCAGGCATGGCATCGTCAATTGCTGCAGTCGCCACTATTTCTATGCTCTTCGGTTTGATATCGAACGACAAAAAGGTATTAAGCAACGGTGATTTGACAGAAAAAATAATTGGATTGCAAGCTGAGAACAGTAGGCTAGAGTCGGATATTGGATCACTACGTGCTGAAGTCAATGGATTATTGACCAGTGTGAAAGCTATCTCTAGTGCACCCGGTGAGCATGGCTGGAAAACTGAAGCTGAACTGCTGGGTGCCAGATTGAACGCGGCTAGCATTAAACTTGATGCCCTCGAGACAGCAATCACTGCGGACCCCACAAAAGCCTTAGCTATACCAATGCTCAGAAAAGATCTAACTAATGCTGAAAAATCCATTAAATCCGAGTTGATGCAAACTAAAGCAGAGATTGATCAAATGTATGACCAAAATAAGTGGTTTATAGGCCTAATGTTCACTATTGCGCTCAGTGTTTTAGGTATGGCTGCGAGTAGTTTCTTCAGTCGAAAGGAAAGCTAGCGACAACTAGAATGGAGGTCGCGGCATCTTTCCTGTTCTATCAGGCTGATATCAATTGTCCACAGCGCTAAGGAAGGCGGCATGTTTCCGCAGTTGGCGCTCCAGTCGATGTCACCATAGTTACTGGCAACCTGGGCCAGCGTTCTGATCAGGTGCCGGCCGGAGGTGGGAGCTTTGATGCTAGCCAGGAATACTTTTTGGCTGGTCGCAGGCCCGCGCCCCAAAGCTGAAACCTGACGGTTGCCAGGGGCTTGGCCAGGCTGGTGCACACCCATCAGGTGTCGGATCAGTTCATTTCGAAACCGTTCATCACTTGGAAGCAGTAGCCCCCAAATCATTACCTCGGTCAATGTTCCTCCCCGCATGTGGTGCACAGGGATCACCCAAACGCCGAAATTGAATCTGCATGAGACTCACGCGACCTAGGAAGCTGTGCTAAACCGTCAGTCCTCGGCAGGTAAGCCGAGGACGTCCTCTGCTTTTAAGGCGTTGTGATCAACGGCGTGATTGGGAATTGCGGAAATCCGACACTGCTTTTTGATATCCCATCCTTATCCCCATATTCACCAGCTCCGCTGAAAGCACATTGAACCCTCCAGCTTGAGCTACACGCACATTTGCTGCCGCGGCCCCATAAATTACACGCCCGTCGGGTAAAGAAAGCGGGGCATAGAAGTCGAATGCATCAGACATGGTTGACTCCTTAGAAAGGACACAATCGGTGGTGGATACCGTGCAAACGGTATCCTAGAAGCATAGACGCCGTTCCCCCTCCTACGCCTGGTTGCCTGACGATTTGCGTCGGATTTCTCTCGTTTTCGCCTGATTGAGGACTACCGTCCTCGTCACTGCAAGCCAAAGCAGAGTGGCATCCAAAGCTCGTCGCAAATCTGCGCACTTTGCTTGCCCACATTAACCAAAGGTTCGGTCTAACCACAATCGCCTGGCGGATGTCGCGCTCGAGGGTGCCAAAGCTGATGACCAAGAAGGCCATGACTTAAGAGTTGAAACTGTTCACCAGGTGAAGGGTGAATCCATCGGCGCTGTGCTCTACGTCGCTAACAAGGCCAATATCACCGCATTGCTGGACGGCACGGCTACGGAAGAAGGCCGCATCGGCTATGAGGCACTGACGAGAGCGAAAAACCTCTTTTGGCTAGCTGTCCCCAACAATTGCCTGGGCATAATGCGCGCCGCCCTGATCAAGGCTTGCTTCATGAGGTCTCAGCACGGTGAGAGCCAACCAGGCTCGCGCGATCACGCTGCTGGCGGAGCGACCACGGCCTTTTGTCCAACAAAAAGCTGGGTATAGCCGCGCAAGAAGTACTTGTTCGGCTCCTTTTTGACGTTCTCAGAATGCTCTCGCGACAGATTGGGCAACAGCACGTAGTTGATGAGAAACGCGTTCGCCCGCAGTATGCGCTTCTCAGCGACGCCGGTCTTCTCGGAAATCGTTTCGAAAGGCGCCATCGTGTACAGCGTCTATTTCTTGAGATTCTTCGCTTACGACGGTGGCTCGCAATGATTCTGTGATTTCTGAAGAGAGCGCAAGCTAGCTTGTGGCGACATGCGATTGGCTGCAAGAGATGCAGCGCAAAAAATAACCCTTAACCAACGGCAGCTTTGGGTCGGACAGCAACGGTCACACCCCGACCACCGCTGTAAGATCTCAGGCCTCCGTCTCCTCCGCCGTATCCAGGGCGTCATCGACTTCAATACCTAGGTAATGCACCGTGCGCCCAAGATTCATATGGCCCAGGAGCAGCTGAACTGCTCACCCCTGGGTGGATCCCGAGCCAAGCCCTGCCTGGCTCAGGATACAGGTATGCAGCTCCAGCTAACGCCCAATCATGCTTGTTCTTTATCTACGCGCTTACGCAAGGCTTTCATTTCCTTACTTTCACCGAATACTTCACCTACCACCTGAAGGTCATCCGCAGTCAGCGACTCGGCATTTAAACTTCGAAGGACTGCGGAGGTTCCCAGATCATGCGCCAGCTGTGCCAGATTAGCTTTGGTGGCCATAGATGGGCATTTGGGCATCCCATTCAGCAGTATGACGGCGACACCTGTTCGCGAAGTCTGATCGGTAAAGCGTTGGCTGATCGAGCCGAGGTCATCTTTAACTGCGGCACATGCCTCGGGCGCTGATGTCTGCTGCAGAATTCGCAGCGCCAACTGCAAGAGCACCTGCCCCGAGGGTTGCTGAGGTAGGGATCGGATCTGACGCCACAAGCGACGTTGAGCAGCATCCGGTGTCGCTGGATCTACGATGGCCTGGGAAAGAACACCGTAGGCGCTGGTGCCCATTGACCGCGTCCAGATCGTGAGGCACTGATCTGGTAAATCTCCTTTCCCGACCTGACCTTTGCCCACTATCAGCCCAGTGACTGCCTGCTGATTATCGGCATTCAAGTGTCTTGAGATTTTGCTCCATACACGTTCAAGACGATCGACCTCCTCCTGCTGCTCCCAATTGATAGTATCTGGTAGCGCAGCAGCCTGAGGCGCAGTCATAGGTGCGGATGACTCAACGAAGTAATCCTCGGCCTCGATCGAATCAACCTGCCACACATTGCAGGCAAGCTTCGTGAGATCGTCTTGACGAGTGGCGGCAACCAAATCCAGGTCAATCAGGGTCTGCAAGGATCGTAATACATGCCGCTTAGCCTCAGCACGGTTAGCATTCATAACCGTAAGCGCTTCAGTGAAGATCTTATCCCAGATATTGGTTAGGCCTACTGATGCAGCACTCGCCCAGGTCGGCCCGAAGAATTTGTGCAGTATACCGAGTTGCTTGACATAGCTTGTGCCTGTTGTGAATGAATTCTGCAGACTCGTCGCGATGACTGATGGATCAGCTTGCAGGTAGATCTGGGACAGACCGGAAAGGAGAACGCTGAGGTCTTCCGGCGTCCGGGACATCAGAGGCTGCATTCGATTCAGCGCAGTGCTCAGATGGCTTTGCAGTTCTGATTCTTGCCAGCTCTCTAGAGGGATGTTCTCAACTGCCAGCTTGTACAGTTGAACAAAGCGTATTGGCAGCGAAGCTGTTTTAAAGCCACTGTCAAAGTAAGCGATGACTGCGGCTTTGGCCTCGCTGGAGATACTGGAGTAACACTGGAACAAGGTCTCACAACACTGCAATGGCAACTGATCGGCAAGCGTCGCAACCCAATTTTGAGACGCACTAAACCGAAGGGCTTCGCCACGCTTGAGTACATCGAACAAGATCACTGCCTGATCTGCATAGTTCTCGCAGGTGATGTCATCAAGCAGTAAGAGAAGGCTCTCTTGAGCCTCGTCAGAGAGATCCCCTAGGCGGCTAGCTGTGATCTGAACCAGCCAGTTGAACCCCCTGCTGAAGTCCATCGACGTTTCTGGGTAAGCAATGAGCAGTTTGGTCAAATGGCTCAGGCATACGGACAATACATCCTTGCTCATCAGTGAGTGATGTTGCTCCATTACCGTCAACGCACAAGCTTGAAGTTCATCACTCACTAGGTTCAGGTAACGGATGACTATTGTCCAAAGCTGATCATGGCTCTCAAGTCCACCTGCAGCCAGTTGCTCGAACAACGCATTGATTCGAGAAGCTGCCCGAGGGAGATCCAACGGGGTTTTGCGATTGGCTTCCACCTCTACCGCCAGTAGGTCGGCATAGTCTGTGCCCAATGTCGCGAGAATCCGCTCCTCGTACGCAGCAATCCACTCCTCAAGCATGCTGAATGGGAACGCATGAGCTGCCCCATTGATGCTGATAGTTCGATCATGAATCCAACGCTCGAACATCCCTCCATGGGGTGGTGGAAGACCATGTACGGCCCAGATTTCGAGGAGGATATCTGCCACTGCCTTGGCCATCCCAATACCATCGTCCAAGCTTGGGGTCTGCATATTTTGCAGGCTCAAGCCAAACGAGGCTCCCTCGGTGCAGAGATCGCTGACGAGTGAAACTGCGACGCTTTGCTGCTGTTGCTTGTTGGCGAGTGGCAAGATAGTGGCCAACTTCACAACACCAACCATTGATCTGAGCTCCCGAGAGGTCGAGAGCTCTGTGCAAAGCGTGCCAACAACTAGCCCAACCGTGCGGGGTGGCAGGTCATTCAGGAGGTTAGCGACAACGCGCATGGCGTTGAGCCGGCGGCTTGGGCTTTCGAGATGAAGCTCACCAATCATCTGGTGCAGCAACCGAGCCTGGTCTTCGGTTAAGACGATCTTGTCAGCGCGCGGTGATAGGTGCTCGATGAGACCTTTAGTGTCGCCGGATACCAATAATCCATGGATCAGACGGGTGCCTGCGCCGAACTTTCGGCTGATGGGATCTTCGGACAGCAGCAAGAGACTTTGCAGTGAAGCCGGCCAAGGCACACCTACTAAGCTTGAGAGGAATTGCCTCAGCTCTCGGCACCCTTCGCGAATCTTGGTGAATTGCACATCCTCGCGCTGCTCCAGGGTCACATACCGCTTCAGCAAAAGTGGCTGGGTGTTAGACGGTGCCTCCAACACTGAACGGTCATTGACGAATATCTCAGTTAATTGATCTAGGAGCTCAGGGTCATCCTGCAGGTCACGATAGAAATCCGGAAAGCTGACTTTCGCAGCACTGAGGGCCGCTAGTGCTTCTGCGCTCCCTGTTACGGCTTTAGCATGCAACCCGCCTGGGCGCCCGTTGATGCCTTCGTTCTCGCGACGCTTGGCCAACCACCAGGATTGGGCAAATGCATTTACGATCTGGAGTGCATTACGAGGGTCGACGACGTTTACGTGGATCATGCGCTCAATCAACTGCTCTGGCGCAATGCTCTTGGCGCTGAGGTCATTGACGATCTCGGTGAAAGTCAGCAGGTGCTTAAGTGCGAACTGACGCATGTCACCACGCGGTGGTGGTGGTATCTCTAGACGGAACTGGAAAATACGATCCAGGTACCGCCGCGCGTCATTGTGGCTGAAGACCGTTCCTGGATGCTCGGGGTTGTGGCTGCGGCCCCGCCATAGTGCATCGGCAACCTTCGCTTCATCACAGGAAATGACAAACACTAGTCCGAGCCCTCGTGGGAGCTTATCCGAGGGAATCTCCATAAACGCTCGTACAGCATCCAGGCCAAGCACCATTTCCTCAGCGGAGAGACGGTCGAGGTCGTCGACGAAAATGATCAGGCGCTCGCAAGGATTGGGCTTGTTTCTAATCACCTTAGGTGGATTTTTGAAGGTCTTGAGTTGCTCTAGCAGCATTTCTTCATACTGCTCAGCACTGGCGCTGGGAAGGGACACCTTAGTGACCGAGCGGAAGCTATCGATCTTGGATGGCTTCAGATTTTTAAGCAGGTAGCTGTAGCCAGCTGTGAGAATCAGCGCCAGCGTCGATTGGACGATAGGTGAATCAGCGGGCGCGAGCTGGAGCCCAATCCAGACAAACAGCAAGAGCAGGGCCATGGCGATGAGAAATGCCGGCAACGGCATCGCCCAGGCGCGCCACAACTGAAGACCGTATTCTTTCCAACCCTTCCAGTGTTGCTCTGTGTGGGTCACATTCCGGAACAGCTTGTCGTGCAGGATCTTCTCGTCACCGCCAAGCTCAAGAAAGACATGCCTCAGCAGCGCCCGCTTGATGTCTTGGTCTTTGCCCCCAAAGCGCCAGGCATTGAAGGTGATGCTTTTGAATCGATCCTTTCTGGGCATGGCACCAGATGCAGCGTTGGCATCATCTACTAGTCCTTGCGTGTACAGCTCTTTGATCGAGCTCTTGCCTGTACCCCAACCGCCCAATAGGCCGATGCTGAATGGTGGTTGATGGTGGTCGGACTCCACAAGGCTCCTCAAAGCCTGAGCGAAGTGTCGGTGGCCAAACGCGTCATCGTGTTCATTACCGATTTGGCGATCTAGCACCGCCGGCATAGGTTCGTAAGGTTGCATGGACGTTCCTTCGTAAGCGAGGCATGGCTGAGGGCCAGCATAGCGAGACTAAAGGATCACGAAGACGAACTCTAGTCGGCAAATGGCCGACGAAGTTTGCCCCTGCAGTTCCGTCATGCCAGCTCAGCATGCCAGTTCGACTGTCGCCTGCCGCACGGATCGGGCCGCCATGCGGGAGACCTTGCGCCTATGCAAAAACAACACTTATCTCGTGTTCAACTGTTATCCGACCCACCGATCATCAATACGCCGCGCTTGGTCACGGCCAATGCAAATGACTGCTCAGATCGAATGCAATTGAGTGGTCTCGTCGAATGCAAATGGGTGGTCAGTACATGCAATTTCGCAGCATCCTCCGTAACCCTTTAACCTCACGTTTCAGGTACTTTTTTCTGCCGAGTCGCGGTCAATCCTCGGTAACGGGACATCAAGCATGCCTTGAGAGATACCACGTAGTTGAGCGTTGTACTGCCACCGAATGAATCGCTCGAGTAGAAGGCCATTCTCAGCCTTCAGACGCTGGTTCTCATTTTCGAGACGCTGGATGCGCTGCTCCGCGATCGCCAGGCTTGCGGGACGCTTCGTGGGCTGGAAGCCCGATTTCTGCTGGGCCTTTTTAGCGAGAAACGCACTTTTCACCCGAGCGTGCGCATTGAGCGTCTGTCGAGTGGGCCGCGTCCCGATCAAGCCCTCGGCTTGATCACACAAGGCATCCCATGTGAGCTTGCCATTCCACCCATCAATCAAACCGACCAGCCGCTCGATATCTCTATTCGTCAGATGTTTAGCCATAACTAGAAGGCCCCCAACAGCTTTCGCATCTCATGAATATCTAGTTCTGGTGAAATGACCCTGGATGAGGATTGCCGGGCGGAAAGCTCTCGCCTCAGTGGGCTGTATTCATGTTCATTGCTCAGCCGAATGGCGGTACCGTCCGGGAGGTCGGGCGACTCGAGTATCTGAATCAACTGCTCCAGTCGCTCCAAGGTCCTGATCTGATGCTGGCTCCAGCGATCAGCGCCATACGCTCCTGATGCATCTGCTGATTTGGCCTTTTCAAGCTGCATATGCGTAAGGCTCCGCTGCTGCCTGAGCCGATCGAGCTTGGTTGCGTCGCCTTTTACGCACACCTGTTCGGTGCAATTCAAACAATCCCGGTGTTTTTGGCAGGGCAGCATCGAGTAGTCATGCACGCAGAATCCATACTCAGTGACATGCGCAATCCCCTCCCCGACCACATTTAGATCTGCGTAGGTAACGGGCATGTTTGTTTGGATTTTTTCGAGCACACCGCCTATACCCGAACTTCTAGCGAGCCCGACGTATTCGTCGTCGCTCATATGGTTGTACACGGCGTTCTGATGAATATTGGCCCGCCCCGACCACCTAGCGATGTCTAGCTGCCCCAACGCGCCACGCTGAGCCACGGTATTGAGAAAATGCCGCACCTGGTGTGAGGTCATCGAAATCTCGCTGCCATCTGGATTTCTGTAGCCGTGACGCTTCCAGATGCTGTGCTCTTGACCATCAATTACGTTCAGGTCCGTGGTAAACGTACTCTTACCGGTTCCCCATATCTTGACAGGGCTCGGGCTGTAGTCAGTGCGGAATTCATGTTCCCTGAAGCAGCAAAGAGCATCCGAATACTTAATGTTGCGTTCTCTATTTTTCCAAGGCCATTCGACAGGAAGCTTGCTATGACTGTAATCATTTAAAAATGCCAGCGTCAGTGGCTTACCCTTTGACCTCAAAGTACGATAGGGTGAGTATTTCGAGAGCATCTGGTTCAACGCCCATCTCGATTGCTTAATGCCAAGCGCCATGCAAGCTTGCTCATCAGTCAGTGGATGGTCTTCAGGTACTTTGGGACAGTTTTCATGACGGTAAAATTTCCCAGGATTGTCTTCATACCATCTAGCCAATGCCCGCCCAGGAGAGGACAGCTCTGTCAGCCTACGAACAGCTTCAGTCGCGATGTCTTTGAATACGGTAGGAATCCACTTAATATCTGAGCCGTACCCTTTTCCGGAATAGAACCGTAGCCCTAGTCTTTCGACACCATTTCCATCTGTTTCAAGGTGCAAACAATTCACCGGCAGGTCTTGCACCTCCGACACGCGAGATGGTGCGCACATCAGTAGTGCAAATATGGACGTGGTGAATCGATCCCGAGCATTCACAAGATCGTTGGAAAACATCTCTGCCATAGCTTCCAGCCAGTGATCCTCTGGTAACTTTTCGGTTCGTTTTTTTCTGCCTTCTGTATCGGTCCTGTTCATCTCTTTGGGCTTAGAGATGGGATTACGCCATGTAATCTGATCGGAAACAATCCGACTTTCATTGAGAAATTCCACAAGCCTCAACAAGCTCATACCTGCCTGGTAGCCCGTAACCTTGTATTCCCTCGCCACTTCACCCGCTACGTCCATGACAAGCTGATCTACCTGTGTGATGTCCGCTTTACTCTTAACCGTCAGCAAAGCTTTTTCGATGCAACGGATCGCCTTAAATTCGTTTTTGAGTTGGGTGGGGTTGTGACCTTGCTGGTAGCGAACATAAGCTTTGGCAAAGGGAATAATTTCTGCATCCAGCAGCTGATCAGTCGTGTACCCCCTCGCAGGCGCCCCCATGACCGTAAAATTGCCAACCTTGGGCCAGGCATTCGCGTGCCAGTCCAAGTCTGCCCCGAATACCGTCAAGCGGTCACGGCACATCGCAATGAAATCCTGCAGATTTTGCCGGCTGTCACGCTGATGCTTGGGGATGAAGAGCAGTAACTCAGCCATTCGTGAACTCCCCCTTGGCCTGCTTGCAACGGTTGATGACATCACTCACGGCCAGGATCAGTCGGTCATTGATCGAGGCAATCTTCAGATCATCGCAGTTGTCGCGAACCCGATCCCGCTCCTCGATAATCCGATCCAAGACCTCTTCGTGAGGACCATCGACCCAAGGCTGGAAATGGCCACAGGTGTAACACGCGATGGGTGCCAGTGCGCCACAGAAGCCGTAGCTACCACAGGTGCCTACATTGGCCTTGCCGTTCGAGATTCGGCTGCTCGGATCATCCCCACGGCGTGCATCCCGCTCTGAATTAACAAGCACTCCCCGAAATGCCTGAGCAAACGGCGCGAGCTGCAAAGCAACGGCCTTATCGATACGCTCGACGATCTCAGGGATGTTTTTGACGTACACGCCTACGTTCTGGGTATCGGAGTGATCCAGCGCTTCAGCAATGACCATCTCCCCTCGCCCTTCACGGGCCAGGTTTGTACCGAGTGTGTAACGGAAGCGATTAGGATTAAGGGCAATAGTCGCTCCAGTGCGCTCACTGATGACAGCGATTGTCTTGGCAACCCCCTGCATCGTCTTATAGACCTCTTGGGAGGGAATATGCAACCGATCACTTTCAAGTAGCGCCTGAACATCGGAACCGGTATTGAGAACGTACGATACGGGAAACAACGGCAAGTCGTTTAGAGTTTTTTCAGACAGAAACTTACCTGCCTGCTTGCAAAAAGCCGCCTTCACAAAATCCGCTTGCTGCTGCAAAAGCAGCCAAAGGTCCTCAACAATCGCAAACCGATTGAATGCACAGCGCCAAGCTGTATTACGCTGCTTGGCCCTAGGAAAATTAACTCCATAGCTTCCTGGGATGCTGGAATCCAAGTCTTTTATTTTAAGTGCCGCGATTTGGCCAGAGCGACGCCCCGTCATCGCCAATATCATTGAAAGACAGGTCTCCTCCAATGTAAGGCGCTTGCCGGTAAATCCATCAACTACCGCGGCGATAACCCCTTGGAGTTCAATATCGGTTAGAGGTCCGTCGTCAGGGCACATCGACTGGACAGCGAAGCCTTTCTCATTCCCCTTAATAACCCACTTATTCAGCAAGGTTAAAACTTCTTCAGAGATGCCTGGATATCCCAGTCGCGACCATTGACGCATCGCACCACGTAACACAGCCATGTACCACTCTGTTTTACTGTTCAGTGATGATCGATAGGAAATCAACGACGTGGAGGAAAATAGTTCAGCGCCTTTCTCCTGCTCACAGTAATGCAAGAACCGATTAAAGATATTCCTCGCATGGGAAGGAGCCCCAGTTCTTGCGTAAAACTCCAGAACTCGCCGAAACGAATAATCCCTTTCCGCGAAATATCTCGAAATTGACCCAATCGGGATAGTCACATCCTTGCTCAGCTCCCATCGAGAGCTATCAAAGTGTACGAGATAACCCTCTCTAGAATAAAAGCGGTCGAGTACCGCCGTCTGAAGAGCATTTTTATCCAACGGCCACCTCCTTACGGGACTTTCTCAGGTGCTTGGTCTGAAGGGCGAGCACTGCCTCAGCAGCTTTTTGTTTGGTGTGTCGCTTGTTGTAGGTTCGCGCCGAGCCAGAAGTCTCTTCCCATCCCATCAGGTAGGAGCGAATTTTTTCCTCTGTCGCGGGAGACATCTCCATAGCATCACAGTGCTGGGAAAAGGCGTAATTCCAATGGTGCCGAAGTGCATGCGCATGGACACTCGAGTCCTGAATGATAGAGGCGACCCCCAGCATCCATTTTTGAAAGGCCGAAATTGAAAGTGGGCGACCTTGAGTAGGGCCTTCCTTGTGAGTCACAAACAGGTACCCATGCCTCTTTGCCCCGGGTACTTTGTTCCGATAGCGAAGCACGTACTCATGAATCCGGGAGATAAGTTCCTGCGCGAGTGGAAAGGTTCGTTGGCGAGTCTTAGCCGTAGGCTGATGGGCCCGTGAATCTCCTTTCGAATCAGGACGCCTCACCACTCGCAGCGTATTCTGAGCGAAATCGACGTCTTCGATCTTGAGGTTCAGCAGCTCTCCGCGGCGAAGCCCGGTCAGGCGAAGAATCATGAACATCAGAGCATTACGCACTTGCACTGCGTGCCCCTTTGCCGGATTGTGATCAGCTCCGGGCCTTAGAGCTTGCTCCACTGCTTCTACAACGGCTTCATCTAAATATCGCTCATCTTTGTCCGCTGTTGATCTGTTGGGCTTGCTGGGACGGTGAGCCTTGATCGAGGCCACCATCAGCTTGATGTTCCTACAATTCCGCTTAGCTGGGCACAGTCGCGTGGCCAGAAAGCCCAAATAGTCGGCTACCACAGTCAATCTGAAATAGTGATTACTGGTGCCAACCGACTTTGGACGTCGAGTGATCGAAACGATTTTTTTGCCGCTGGGCTCGGGATTGAGGAAAAGCTGCAACGAGTCGCTAAGCGCCCTCACTTGCTCCTCCCGAAGTACCTCGCCTTGCGAAAATAGAGACTCAAGGTGGATGCCAACCTGAGCCTCCCAGGCGCACAAAGCCTTGATTGCATGCAATGCATTCGCAATCGAGTTGGCGGCCAAGGACCGCGACCGCAGATGCCAGGTGGTGAAGAGCGTTGGATAGTAAAGTGGCATCCCTGAACTATCGACCAGCACTGCATACCGCTCACCGTCGTTTCCTACAAACCTACGCATGGATAAACCCATCACACCTCCATCACTTACGTTTTCACATGGTGTGCACCAAATAAAAGACCATGGAGGGATTTTTCACATGCTGAAAATGAAAAAACCCCGCAAGCGCGGGGTTCTTCAAGGAAGACTTTACAGTTTTAGCTAAGGTAACCGCTAGAACGGAATATCATCATCGAAGCTGTCGAAATCCGGAGCCGGCTGCGGCGCTGGCTGCTGAGGTGCAGGACGCTGCGGAGCCTGTTGCGGACGCTGGGCCTGCTGGCGTGGAGCCTGCTGTGGCGCCTGGTTGTAGTTGTCACGCGGGGCACCACCGTCCTGGTTCTGTGGACGACCGCCGAGCAGCTGCATGGTGCCCTGCATGTCGACGATGATTTCGGTGGTATAGCGCTTGATGCCGTCTTTTTCCCACTCGCGAGTCTGCAGCTTGCCTTCGATGTAGACCTGGGAACCCTTGCGCAGGTACTCGCCAGCGATCTCGGCGACCTTGCCGAACATCGAGACGCGGTGCCATTCGGTGCGCTCGACCTTCTGACCGGTCTGCTTGTCGGTCCACTGCTCGCTGGTAGCCAGGCTCAGGTTGGTGACTGCGTTACCGTTCGGCAGGTAGCGAACTTCAGGATCCTGGCCACAGGTGCCGACCAAAATGACTTTGTTAACCCCACGGGCCATAACGTTCTCCTAGGCTTCACTCGCCGCAGACGCCGGATTGACCAGGCGTTCCAGGGTCGAGCGATCCAAAATTTGTGTATCAAGTTTGATGTAGATGGCAGCTTCATCAGCGACCACCACTGCGTCGGTCACACCCGGCACGGCCTTCAGGCGCTCGGACAAGCCCGCTTCGCGCAGCGCCTCGGGCGACAACGGCATGCGCAGGCTCGTTACATAAGGTGGTTCGTTCATGGTAACAGCAACCACGAGCCAGATCGCGCACAAAGCTGCACACCCCAGGAATACAGTTGCCAACCCACCATGCTGGAACAGCCATCCACCGAGGATCCCGCCCAGCGCCGCCCCGAGGAACTGGCTGGTGGAGTAGACCCCCATCGCCGTGCCCTTGCCGCCAGCGGGCGACACCTTGCTGATCAACGAAGGCAGCGACGCTTCCAGCAGGTTGAAGGCGGTGAAGAAGATGACGGTTCCGATCACCAGCGCCGACAGGCTGTTCCCCAACTCCCAGAAAAACAGCTCCGTCAGGAGCAAGACACTGACCGCGCCCAGCAGGACGCGTTTCATCTTGCGCTTTTTTTCACCATAGATAATGAACGGAATCATTGCGAAGAATGAAATCAGCAATGCCGTCAGGTACACCCACCAGTGCTGTTCCTTGGGCAGCCCGCCACGCTCGACGAAGGCCAGCGGCAGCGCGACGAAGCTGGCCATGAGAATCGCGTGCAGGACGAAGATACCCACATCCAGGCGCAGCAAATCAGGATGGCGCAACGTCGGACCAAGCGCCTGCCTGGCTACGCCGGACTCGCGATGATGCAGCTGGGTGTTGGACGCCGGAACAACGAAGGCGATCAAGGCAATCCCGACCAGTGCCATCGCCGCCGTCGCCAGGAACAGCCCCGAAAGACCGAACGCGCGGGTCAGCAACGGCCCGACGACCATCGCCACGGCGAACGAAAGACCGATGCTCATGCCGATCATGGCCATGGCCTTGGTCCGATGCTGCTCGCGGGTCAGGTCCGACAGAAGCGCCATCACCGCCGCCGAGATCGCCCCGGCGCCTTGCAGGATGCGTCCGGCGATCACGCCCCAGATCGAATCGGCCTGGGCCGCCAGCACGCTCCCCAGCGCAAAGACCACCAGGCCGAGGTAGATCACCGGACGTCGGCCTATGCGGTCGGAAATGATCCCGAAAGGAATCTGCAGGACCGCCTGGGTCAGGCCGTAGGCGCCGATCGCCAGGCCAATCAGGGCCGGCGTGGCACCGGCCAGGTCCATGCCATAGGTCGCCAGCACCGGCAGGACCATGAACATGCCCAGCATACGGAAGGCGAACACCAGGGCCAGGCCGCCTGCGGCGCGGGTTTCGCTGCCGCTCATGCGTTCGCTGTGGGGATCGTGCATGGATATACCTCGTGTGAACCGGCGGCGATTCTACCAGTCCCATCGGTTAACGGCATCTACGCGACGCTTTGCCGCGTAATGGCCACGCCCCGTATACTTCTGCGTTTATGCCCGCCAAGCGAGGCCGTAGTGGACAAGATCCTGATTCGTGGGGCTCGCACCCACAACCTGAAAAACATCGACCTGACTCTGCCTCGCGACAAACTGATCGTGATTACCGGGCTGTCCGGTTCCGGCAAGTCGTCCCTGGCTTTCGATACGCTCTATGCCGAAGGCCAGCGGCGCTATGTGGAGTCGCTGTCGGCATACGCCCGGCAGTTCCTGTCGATGATGGAAAAGCCCGACGTGGATACCATCGAGGGCCTGTCGCCGGCGATTTCCATCGAGCAGAAATCCACCTCCCACAACCCGCGCTCCACCGTCGGCACCATCACCGAGATCTACGACTACCTGCGCCTGCTGTACGCCCGCGTAGGTACGCCACGCTGCCCGGATCACGATATTCCGCTGGAGGCCCAGACCGTCAGCCAGATGGTCGACCTGGTCCTGGCCCAGCCCGAAGGCAGCAAGCTGATGCTGCTGGCGCCGGTGGTGCGCGAGCGCAAGGGCGAACACCTGGCGGTCTTCGAGGAACTGCGCGCCCAGGGCTTCGTGCGTGCACGGGTCAACGGCAAGCTGTTCGAGCTGGATGAATTGCCCAAGCTCGACAAACAGAAAAAGCACAGCATCGATGTGGTGGTGGATCGGTTCAAGGTCCGTGCCGATCTGCAGCAGCGCCTGGCCGAGTCCTTCGAGACCGCGCTGAACCTGGCAGACGGTATCGCCCTGGTCGCGCCGATGGACGACGAGCCTGGCGAGGAAATGATTTTCTCCGCCCGTTTCGCCTGCCCGATCTGCGGCCACGCCATCAGCGAGCTGGAGCCCAAGCTGTTCTCCTTCAACAACCCGGCCGGTGCCTGCCCGACCTGCGACGGCCTGGGGGTCAAGCAGTTCTTCGACGTCAAGCGCCTGGTCAATGCCGAGCTGACCTTGGCGGAAGGTGCCATCCGTGGTTGGGATCGACGCAATGTCTATTATTTCCAGATGCTCGGGTCGCTCGCCGCGCATTTCGGTTTCAGCTTGGAAAAGCCCTTCGCCGAGCTGCCTGCGGACCAGCAGAAGACCATCCTGCACGGTAGCGGCAACCAGAACGTGGACTTCAAGTACCTCAACGATCGCGGCGATATCGTCAAGCGCTCACACCCCTTCGAAGGCATCGTGCCGAACCTGGAGCGGCGCTACCGCGAAACCGAGTCCGCCACCGTTCGCGAGGAACTGGCCAAGTTCCTCAGCACCCAGCCCTGCCCGGATTGCCGTGGCACCCGCCTGCGCCGTGAGGCCCGGCATGTGTGGGTTGGTGAAAAGACCTTGCCGGCCGTCACCGGTCTGCCGATCGGCGAGGCCAGCGATTACTTCGGCGGGTTGAAACTGACCGGACGCCGCGGAGAAATCGCTGACAAGATTCTCAAGGAAATCTGTGAACGCCTACAGTTCCTGGTGAACGTCGGACTCGATTATCTGACCCTCGACCGTAGTGCCGACACCCTGTCCGGTGGCGAAGCCCAGCGCATCCGCCTTGCCAGCCAGATCGGTGCCGGCCTGGTCGGGGTGATGTATATCCTCGACGAGCCCTCCATCGGCCTTCACCAGCGCGATAACGACCGCCTGCTGGCAACCCTCAACCACCTGCGCGATATCGGCAACACGGTGATCGTGGTGGAACATGACGAAGACGCGATCCGTCTGGCCGACTATGTGGTGGACATCGGCCCGGGTGCCGGTGTGCATGGTGGTCAGATCGTGGCCGAAGGTACTCCGGACGAGGTCATGGCTCATCCTGATTCGGTGACCGGCATGTACCTGTCCGGTCGCAAGAAGATCCTCGTTCCGGCCAAGCGCACACCACGCAACAAGAAGCTGTCGATCAAGCTCAAGGGCGCGCGGGGCAACAACCTGCAGAACGTCAACCTGGAGATCCCGATCGGCCTGCTGACCTGTGTCACCGGCGTTTCCGGCTCGGGCAAATCGACCTTGATCAACAACACGCTGTTCCCGCTGGCCGCGACTGCCCTCAACGGGGCGTCCACGCTGGAGGCGGCCGCTCATGACAGCTGTGACGGCCTGCAGCACCTGGACAAGGTGGTGGATATCGACCAGAGCCCGATCGGTCGTACTCCTCGTTCCAACCCGGCGACCTACACAGGATTGTTCACCCCGATCCGCGAATTGTTTTCCGGGGTGCCGGAGTCTCGCTCCCGAGGCTACGGTCCGGGACGCTTTTCCTTCAACGTGAAGGGCGGCCGCTGCGAGGCGTGCCAGGGCGATGGCTTGATCAAGGTGGAGATGCACTTCCTGCCGGACATCTATGTTCCTTGCGATGTGTGCAAGAGCAAGCGGTACAACCGTGAAACCCTTGAGATCAAGTACAAGGGCAAGAACATCCACGAAGTGCTCGAGATGACCATCGAGGAAGCGCGGGAGTTCTTCGATGCGGTGCCGGCGCTGGCGCGCAAGCTGCAGACGCTCATGGACGTCGGGCTTTCCTACATCAAGCTCGGACAGTCGGCCACCACCCTGTCCGGAGGCGAGGCGCAGCGGGTCAAGTTGTCCCGCGAGCTGTCCAAGCGGGATACCGGCAAAACCCTGTATATCCTCGACGAGCCGACCACCGGCCTGCACTTCGCGGATATCCAGCAATTGCTGGACGTGCTGCACCGTCTGCGCGACCACGGCAACACCGTAGTGGTGATCGAACACAACCTGGACGTGATCAAGACCGCCGACTGGCTTGTAGACCTGGGTCCCGAGGGTGGCTCCAAGGGCGGTCAGATCATCGCTTGCGGCACGCCGGAGGAGTTGGCGAAGATGGAACAGTCCCACACCGGGCACTATCTCAAGCCGTTGCTGGAACGCGACCGCGCCTGAGGGCAACACCTACGAAAAAGCCCCTGTCGTGTTGAGCGACAGGGGCTTTTCATTTGCGCCGGGAATTACATCTGCGATTGCAGGTAGTTTTCCAGGCCCAGGGATTTGATCAGGCCTTGCTGCTTTTCCAGCCAGTAGGTGTGATCTTCCTCGGTATCGGCCAATTGCTGGCGCAGGATATCGCGGCTGATGTAGTCCTTGTGCAGTTCGCACAGCTCGATTCCTTTGCACAGCGCGGCCCGAACCTTGTATTCCAGGCGCAGGTCAGCGGCGATCATGTCCGGTACGCTGGTACCGACATCCAGATCATCAGGACGCATGCGCGGAGTGCCTTCGAGCATGAGGATGCGTCGGATCAGGGCATCGGCGTGTTGTGCCTCTTCTTCCATCTCGTGATTGATACGCTCGTAGAGCTTGCTGAAGCCCCAGTCCTCGTACATGCGCGAGTGGATGAAGTACTGATCGCGTGCCGCCAGTTCGCCCGTCAGCAACGTGTTGAGGTAGTCGATTACGTCCGGGTGACCTTGCATCGTCCCGCATCTCCCTGTTTGAAAGTCGATAGTGTGAACCAGGATGACCGGCAGGTCACTGGAAAATGCGCAAAAATACGTAAAAAAGCCGGTGAACAGTAGTGATTTTCATTGAAATACCCGCCAAATGAGGCGAGTTCTTCTTATCATTTCGACTTTGCCGCAAGAGTGCTTTTCATTCTCGAAATGCTGAAAACAAAAAACCGGGCACTAGGCCCGGTTTCTTGTAGAAGACTGTTCGTCTTACTCAGCGGCTTCTACCGAGCCACCGACTGGACGATCAACCAGCTCGACGTACGCCATAGGTGCGTTATCGCCAGCGCGGAAACCGCACTTGAGGATACGCAGGTAGCCGCCCTGACGGGTGGCATAGCGCTTGCCCAGATCGTTGAACAGCTTACCAACGGCTTCTTTCGAACGGGTACGGTCGAACGCCAGACGACGGTTAGCAACGCTGTCTTCTTTAGCCAGGGTGATCAGCGGCTCGGCAACGCGACGCAGCTCCTTGGCTTTTGGCAGGGTGGTCTTGATCAGCTCGTGCTCGATCAGCGACACCGCCATGTTCTGGAACATGGCCTTGCGGTGAGAGCTGGTACGGCTCAGGTGACGTCCACTTTTACGATGACGCATGATTCATTCCTTACCAAACACTACGTTCGGTGATTACGACGATCAGGCAGTCGCCTTGTCGTCTTTCTTAAGACTTGCAGGCGGCCAGTTGTCGAGGCGCATGCCGAGGGACAGACCACGGGAAGCCAGAACGTCCTTGATTTCAGTCAGGGACTTCTTGCCGAGGTTCGGAGTCTTCAACAGCTCTACTTCGGTGCGCTGAATCAGATCGCCGATGTAGTAGATGTTCTCCGCCTTCAGGCAGTTGGCCGAACGTACGGTCAATTCCAGATCGTCAACCGGACGAAGCAGGATCGGATCGATCTCGTCTTCCTGCTCGACTACCACGGGCTCGCTGTCACCTTTGAGGTCGACGAATGCAGCCAGCTGCTGTTGCAGGATGGTTGCAGCACGACGGATTGCCTCTTCAGGATCCAGGGTACCGTTGGTTTCCAGATCAATAACCAGCTTGTCCAGGTTGGTACGCTGCTCGACACGGGCGTTTTCCACCACGTATGCGATACGGCGAACCGGGCTGAACGAGGAATCGAGCTGCAAGCGACCGATGCTGCGGCTTTCATCCTCATCGCTCTGACGCGAATCGGCCGGCTCATAACCACGACCACGAGCTACGGTGAGCTTCATGTTCAGGGCGCCGTTGGACGCCAGGTTAGCGATTACGTGATCGGGATTAACGATCTCGACATCATGATCCAGCTGAATATCGGCAGCGGTAACCACCCCCGAACCCTTCTTCGACAAGGTCAGCGTAACTTCGTCACGACCGTGCAGTTTGATAGCCAGGCCTTTCAGGTTCAACAGGATTTCAATGACGTCTTCCTGTACACCTTCGATCGCGGAGTACTCGTGGAGTACGCCATCGATCTCGGCCTCGACTACTGCACAGCCAGGCATGGAGGACAACAGGATGCGGCGCAGCGCGTTGCCCAGGGTATGGCCGAAACCACGCTCGAGAGGCTCGAGCGTGATTTTAGCGCGGGTTGGACTGACGACCTGCACATCGATGTGGCGGGGCGTCAGGAACTCATTTACCGAAATCTGCATGGATGCACCTATTTTCTAGCCCTTACTTGGAGTAGAGCTCGACAATCAGGTTTTCGTTGATGTCGGCAGACAGGTCGCTGCGAGCAGGAACGTTCTTGAAAACGCCCGACTTCTTGGCAGCATCCACGTCAACCCACTCAACGCGGCCACGCTGAGCACACAGTTCAAGGGCTTGAACAATGCGCAGCTGGTTCGCCGATTTCTCGCGAACTGCGACCACGTCACCCGGACGAACTTGGTAGGACGGAACGTTTACAGTCTTGCCGTTGATGCTGATCGCTTTGTGCGAAACCAGCTGGCGGGATTCAGCACGGGTAGCGCCGAAGCCCATACGGTATACGACGTTATCCAGACGGCATTCGAGCAGTTGCAGCAGGTTCTCGCCGGTAGCGCCTTTCTTGGCCGCTGCCTGCTTGTAGTAACCGCTGAATTGACGCTCGAGAACGCCATAGATACGACGGACTTTTTGCTTCTCGCGCAGCTGGGTGCCGTAGTCGGACTGACGGCCACGGCGCTGGCCGTGGATACCTGGGGCTGCTTCGATGTTGCACTTCGATTCCAGAGCGCGAACGCCGCTCTTCAGGAACAGGTCGGTGCCTTCACGACGAGACAGTTTGCATTTTGGACCAATGTAACGTGCCATTTATCTGTCTCCTGATTACACGCGACGCTTCTTCGGCGGACGGCACCCGTTGTGCGGGATTGGCGTCACGTCGGTGATGCTGGCGATCTTGTAGCCGCAGCCGTTCAGTGCACGAACAGCGGATTCACGACCCGGACCTGGGCCCTTGACGTTTACGTCGAGGTTCTTCAGGCCGTATTCCAGCGCAGCTTGACCTGCACGTTCAGCAGCTACCTGAGCAGCGAACGGGGTCGATTTGCGGGAACCACGGAAACCCGAACCGCCGGAGGTAGCCCAGGACAGAGCGTTACCTTGACGATCGGTGATGGTCACGATGGTGTTGTTGAAAGACGCGTGGATGTGGGCGATGCCATCAACCACTGTCTTTTTGACTTTTTTACGAGGACGAGCAGCAGGTTTTGCCATGTCTAAATTCCTGTCGATTCGCTGGTGCGATTACTTGCGGATCGGCTTACGCGGACCCTTGCGGGTACGTGCATTGGTCTTGGTACGCTGACCGCGTACTGGCAGACCCCGACGATGGCGCAGACCGCGGTAGCAGCCCAGGTCCATCAAACGCTTGATTTTCATGTTGATGTCACGACGCAGGTCACCTTCGGTGGTGAACTTCGCGACTTCGCCACGCAGCTGTTCAATCTGCTCGTCGCTCAGATCCTTGATCTTAGCGGCTGGGTTTACACCAGCATCTGCACAGATTTTCTGTGCAGTAGTGCGACCAACACCATAGATGTAGGTCAGCGAGATAACAGTATGCTTGTTATCTGGAATGTTAACGCCTGCAATACGGGCCATTCAGTGGGACTCCAATTGACAGCTACCTACGCCCCGGAAGCCAAGAAATAGGGCGCGAGATAATATCGCTGTAGAAACAAATAATCAACCCAGCAGCACACTAGCTGCTGGGTTTGAAGCACAGATCACACTCAGCCTTGGCGCTGCTTGTGACGCGGTTCCGCGCTGCAAATTACTCGAACCACACCTTCGCGGCGAATAATCTTGCAGTTACGGCACAGTTTTTTGACCGATGCACGAACTTTCATCACCAACTCCTCGAACCTTAGGGGTTTCAGCGCAGCAGACCGCTGCCACCGTAGCCTTTCAGGTTGGCTTTCTTCATCAGGGATTCGTACTGGTGCGAAACGAGGTGCGATTGTACTTGGGACATAAAGTCCATCACAACCACTACCACAATCAGCAACGAGGTCCCGCCAAGGTAGAACGGAACGTTTGCAGCCACGACCAGGAACTGGGGCAGCAGGCACACGGCCGTCATATAAAGAGCACCGAACATGGTCAGACGAGTCAGAACGCCATCAATGTAGCGTGCGGACTGCTCACCAGGACGGATACCCGGAATAAAGGCACCGGACTTCTTAAGGTTTTCCGCTACGTCCTTCGGATTGAACATCAGCGCTGTGTAGAAGAAGCAGAAGAAAACGATCCCTGCACTAAACAGCAAAATGTTCAACGGCTGACCAGGAGCGATCGACTGCGCGACATCCTGCAACCAGCCCAAACCTTCGGACTGGCCGAACCAGGAACCCAGCGAAGCCGGAAACAGCAGAATGCTGCTTGCGAAAATGGCCGGAATGACACCAGCCATGTTCACTTTCAGCGGCAAGTGGCTCGTCTGCGCAGCGAAGACCTTGCGGCCCTGCTGACGCTTGGCGTAGTGAACAGCAATACGACGCTGACCACGCTCGATGAAGACCACGAAACCGATAATCGCTACTGCCAGCAGACCGATAGCGACCAGGGCGAAGATGTTGATATCACCCGTACGTGCAGACTCGAAAGACTGCCCGATTGCTCTCGGAAGACCGGCAACGATACCTGCGAAGATAAGCATCGAGATACCGTTGCCCACACCGCGCTCCGTGATCTGCTCACCCAGCCACATCATGAACATTGCGCCAGCCACGAAAGTGGAAACCGCAACGAAATGGAAGCCGAAGCCTGCAGAAAACGCCACGCCCTGACCGGCCAGACCAATGGACATGCCAGTGGCCTGGACCAACGCCAGGATAACGGTGAGGTAGCGGGTGTACTGGCTGATCTTGCGACGGCCAGATTCACCTTCCTTCTTCAACTGTTCCAGCTGTGGGCTGACAGCAGTCATGAGCTGCATGATGATCGACGCCGAAATGTACGGCATGATCCCCAGTGCAAATACGCTCATGCGCTCCAGCGCACCGCCGGAAAACATGTTGAACAAGCTAAGAATGGTCCCCTCATTCTGTCGAAACAGTTCCGCCAGCCGGTCCGGGTTAACACCTGGAACTGGGATATGCGCACCTATCCGATAGACGATAATCGCCAGGAACAGAAAACGCAGACGAGCCCAAAGTTCAGACATCCCGCCTTTGCCGAGCGAAGAGAGAGCACCTTGCTTAGCCATTTATTCCTCGAACTTGCCGCCAGCTGCTTCGATAGCCGCACGCGCACCCTTGGTGGCTGCGATGCCCTTGATGGTGACCGCGCGAGTAACTTCGCCGGACAGCATGATTTTCACGCGCTGTACGTTCTGGTTAATCACGTTGGCGTCCTTCAGGGACTGAACGGTGATCACGTCGCCTTCCACCTTGGCCAGCTCGGACAGACGCACTTCTGCGCGGTCCATGGCTTTCAGGGAAACGAAGCCGAACTTCGGCAGACGACGGTGCAGCGGCTGTTGACCGCCTTCAAAGCCTGGAGCAATGGTGCCACCGGAACGGGAGGTCTGACCTTTGTGGCCGCGGCCACCAGTCTTGCCCAAACCGCTACCGATACCACGACCCGGACGATGCTTCTCGCGACGGGAACCCGGCGCTGGACTCAGATCATTGAGTTTCATCGATTAACCCTCGACGCGCAGCATGTAGTAAGCCTTGTTAATCATCCCGCGGTTCTCGGGAGTATCCTGGACTTCTACAGTGTGACCGATGCGACGCAGACCCAGACCCTTAACGCACAGTTTGTGGTTAGGCAGGCGGCCGGCGGTGCTTTTGATCAGCGTTACTTTAACGGTAGCCATGATCAGAGGATCTCCTCAACGCTCTTGCCGCGCTTGGCAGCAATGGACTCAGGAGATTGCATAGCTTTCAGACCCTTGAAGGTGGCGTAAACCACGTTTACAGGGTTGGTCGAGCCGTAGCACTTGGCCAGGACGTTCTGAACGCCAGCAACTTCCAGGACGGCACGCATTGCGCCACCGGCGATGATACCGGTACCTTCCGAAGCAGGCTGCATGTAGACCTTCGACGCGCCATGGGCGGACTTGGTGGCGTACTGCAGGGTAGTGCCATCCAGGTCGACCTGAATCATGTTGCGGCGAGCGGCTTCCATGGCTTTCTGGATCGCAGCTGGAACTTCGCGCGACTTGCCACGGCCGAAGCCAACACGGCCCTTGCCATCACCTACCACGGTCAGCGCGGTGAAGGTGAAGATACGGCCACCTTTTACGGTCTTGGCAACGCGGTTAACCTGAACCAGCTTCTCGATGTAGCCTTCGTCGCGCTTTTGATCGTTATTTGCCATAACTTAGAACTCCAGCCCGCCTTCACGAGCAGCATCAGCCAGCGCTTTAACGCGGCCATGGTACTTGAAGCCGGAACGGTCAAAGGCAACTTGAGATACACCGGCGGCTTTCGCACGCTCAGCTACCAGCTTGCCAACCTTAGTGGCCGCGTCGATGTTGCCGGTGGCGCCATCACGCAGTTCTTTGTCCAAAGTCGAGGCACTGGCCAGGACTTTGCTGCCGTCGGCCGAAATGACCTGGGCGTAGATGTGCTGCGAGGAGCGGAACACGCACAGACGCACGACTTCGAGTTCGTGCATTTTCAGGCGTGCTTTGCGAGCGCGACGCAGACGAGTAACTTTTTTGTCGGTCATTTGCTATGCCCTACTTCTTCTTGGCTTCTTTACGACGGACTACTTCGTCCGCGTAACGCACACCCTTGCCTTTGTAAGGCTCTGGCGGACGGAAGTCGCGGATTTCAGCGGCCACCTGACCTACCAGCTGCTTGTCGATACCCTTGATCAGGATGTCGGTCTGGCTAGGAGTTTCAGCGGTGATACCGGCTGGCAGTTCGTAATCCACTGGATGCGAGAAGCCGAGCGCCAGGTTCAGCACGTTGCCTTTGGCTTGTGCCTTGTAACCAACACCGACCAGCTGGAGCTTGCGCTCGAAGCCTTGGCTTACGCCTTGGACCATGTTGTTTACCAGGGCGCGGGTGGTACCGGCCATAGCGCGGGTTTGTTGATCGCCGTTGCGAGCAGCGAAACGCAGCTCACCAGCTTCTTCGATCACTTCTACGGACGAGTGAACATTCAGTTCGAGAGTGCCCTTGGCACCCTTCACCGAAAGCTGCTGGCCAGCGAATTTGACTTCGACACCGGCTGGCAGCTTAACGGGGTTCTTAGCGACGCGAGACATGCTTATCCCCCCTTAGAACACTGTGCAGAGAACTTCGCCGCCAACACCGGCAGCGCGCGCAGCACGATCGGTCATCACACCTTTGTTGGTGGAGACGATAGACACGCCCAGGCCGCCACGTACTTTCGGCAGCTCATCGACGGACTTGTACTGGCGCAGGCCAGGACGGCTTACGCGCTTGACTTCTTCGATGACCGGACGGCCTTCGAAGTATTTCAGCTCGATGGAGAGCGATGGCTTGGCATCGGCGGTTACCTGGTAACCAGCGATGTAACCTTCGTCCTTCAGAACTTTGGCGACCGCAACCTTCAGAGTCGAAGAAGGCATGCTTACGACGGACTTTTCAGCCATCTGGGCATTACGGATGCGAGTTAGCATGTCCGCTAACGGGTCCTGCATACTCATGGGCTAGACGCTCCTGATACACAAAAAAATTAGCCTTTCGGCTACTACTGTCACCTTGAGGCGCGCGAGAAAACCCGGGCTCAGGTGAGCCGGTCATTCTAGACACATCCCTGAAACGAAACAAGCCCCAAAAGGGGCTTGTTTCGATGCAAGATCACCAGTGGTCGGAAGATCTCTCCTCCGCCACCAGGACGCTGCCGGTACGTCTTACCAGCTGGCCTTGACCAGACCTGGAACGTCACCGCGCATTGCTGCTTGACGCAGCATGTTACGGCCGAGGCCGAACTTGCGGTAAACGCCATGTGGACGACCGGTGAGGCGGCAACGGTTACGCAGGCGCGCAGCGCTGGCGTCACGTGGTTGCTTCTGCAGAGCTACGACAGCAGCAAAACGCTCTTCTGGACTTGCGTTCAGGTTCACGATGGTTGCTTTCAGCTCAGCACGCTTCTTGGCGTATTTAGCGACCGTCAGCTGACGCTTCAGCTCACGGTTTTTCATGCTCTTCTTGGCCATTTTCCTACTCCAATCAGTTGCGGAACGGGAATTTGAAAGCGCGCAGCAGAGCGCGACCTTCATCATCCGTACGAGCAGTGGTGGTCAGGGTAATGTCCAGACCGCGGAGAGCATCGATCTTGTCGTAGTCGATTTCCGGGAAGATGATCTGCTCTTTCACGCCCATGCTGTAGTTGCCACGACCATCGAAGGACTTGGCATTCAGGCCGCGGAAGTCGCGAACCCGAGGCAGGGAGATCGCCAGCAGGCGGTCCAGGAACTCGTACATACGATCGCGGCGCAGGGTGACTTTGACGCCGATCGGCCAGCCTTCGCGGACTTTGAAGCCAGCGATGGATTTCCGGGCGAAGGTCACGACAGCTTTCTGGCCGGTGATCTTTTCCAGGTCGGCAACAGCGTGCTCGATGACTTTCTTGTCGCCGATCGCTTCGCCCAGACCCATGTTCAGGGTGATCTTGGTAACGCGCGGAACTTCCATCACGTTCGCCAGCTTAAGTTCTTCCTTAAGCTTGGGAGCGATTTCCTTCCGATAAATCTCTTTCAGTCGTGCCATGGTCTTCTACCTAGCAGTGTTCAAGCATCAACCGCTTTTTGGGTCGACTTGAAGACACGAATTTTTTTGCCGTCTTCTACTTTGAAACCAACGCGGTCAGCCTTGTTGGTTTCACCATTGAAGATGGCGACGTTGGAAGCGTGCAGTGGCGCTTCTTTCTCGACGATACCGCCCTGTACGCCCGACATCGGGTTAGGCTTGGTATGGCGCTTCACCAGGTTGATCCCACCAACGACCAGACGGTCGTCAGCGAGAACCTTCAGCACCTTACCGCGCTTACCTTTGTCTTTGCCGGCGATCACGATGATCTCGTCGTCACGACGAATCTTTTGCATGTCGGATCTCCTTACAGCACTTCTGGGGCGAGCGAGACGATCTTCATGAACTTCTCGGAACGAAGCTCACGGGTCACTGGCCCAAAGATACGGGTGCCGATCGGCTCTTGCTTGTTGTTCAGCAGAACAGCAGCGTTGCCATCAAAGCGGATGATGGAGCCGTCAGCACGACGGACACCATGGCGGGTACGAACCACAACAGCGGTCATGACCTGGCCTTTCTTCACTTTACCGCGAGGAATTGCTTCCTTGACGGTTACCTTGATGATGTCACCGATAGCGGCGTAACGACGGTGCGAACCGCCGAGAACCTTGATGCACATGACGCGACGAGCGCCGCTGTTATCGGCCACATCGAGCATGGATTGAGTCTGAATCATAAAATATCTCCGACCCCTAGCCCTTAGACTTCAACAGCGCGTTCGAGAACTTCAACCAGTGCCCAGGACTTGGTCTTGGCCAGCGGACGGGTTTCACGGATGGAAACCTTGTCGCCGATCTTGCACTGGTTGGCTTCGTCGTGCGCGTGCAGCTTAGTCGAACGCTTAACGTATTTACCGTAGATCGGGTGCTTTACGCGACGCTCGACCAGTACGGTGATGGTCTTGTCCATCTTGTCGCTGACGACACGGCCAGTCAGCGTACGGACGGTTTTTTCAGCTTCAGCCATGATCACTTACCTGCCTGCTGGTTGAGCACAGTTTTCACGCGAGCGATGTCACGCTTAACTTGCGAGAGCAGGTGCGACTGCCCCAACTGGCCAGTTGCTTTCTGCATACGCAGATTGAACTGGTCGCGCAGCAAGCCGAGCAGTTGCTCGTTCAGTTGCTGTGCTGATTTTTCACGAAGTTCATTCGCTTTCATCACATCACCGTCCGCTTAACAAAGGAGGTGGCGAGAGGCAGCTTTGCAGCCGCCAGGGCGAATGCCTCACGCGCCAGCTCTTCAGAAACACCCTCGATCTCGTACAGGACTTTGCCTGGCTGGATCTGGGCAACCCAGTATTCGACGGAACCTTTACCTTTACCCATCCGCACTTCGAGAGGCTTCTTGGTAACCGGCTTGTCCGGGAATACGCGGATCCAGATTTTGCCGCCACGCTTGACGTGACGGGTCAGCGCACGACGCGCGGACTCAATCTGACGGGCGGTGAGACGACCGCGAGCAACAGCTTTCAGGGCGAACTCGCCGAAGCTGACCTTGCTACCGCGCAGCGCCAGACCACGGTTGTGGCCAGTCATCTGCTTGCGGAATTTTGTACGCTTTGGTTGCAACATTTGGCGTACCCCTTACTTAGCAGCTTTTTTACGAGGCGCTGGTGCTTGTGGTTTCAGTTCTTCTTGGCGACCACCAATAACTTCGCCTTTGAAGATCCAAACCTTGACACCGATCACACCGTAGGTGGTGTGAGCTTCGTAGGTGGCATAGTCGATATCGGCACGCAGGGTGTGCAGCGGCACACGACCTTCGCGATACCATTCAGTACGTGCGATTTCAGCACCGCCGAGACGACCGCTCACCTGGATCTTGATGCCTTTGGCACCAATACGCATGGCGTTCTGTACGGCGCGCTTCATGGCACGACGGAACATCACACGACGCTCCAGCTGCTGAGCTACGCTCTGAGCAACCAGCATACCGTCGAGCTCCGGCTTGCGGATCTCTTCGATATTGATGTGCACAGGCACACCCATTTGCTTGGTCAGGTCCTGACGCAGTTTTTCAACATCTTCACCTTTCTTCCCGATAACGATACCTGGACGAGCGGTGTGGATGGTGATGCGTGCAGTTTGAGCCGGACGATGGATATCGATACGGCTAACGGACGCGCTTTTTAGTTTGTCTTGGAGGTACTCACGCGTTTTCAGATCCTTCAACAGGTAATCTGCGTAAGTAGCGCCGTCTGCATACCAGACGGAGGTGTGCTCCTTGACGATTCCCAGGCGAATGCCAGTGGGATGTACTTTCTGACCCATCTGATCGACTCCGTTACTTGTCCGCAACCTTGACAGTGATATGGCAAGACCGCTTGACGATGCGATCAGCGCGGCCTTTGGCACGCGGCATGATGCGCTTCAGCGAACGCCCTTCGTTGACGAAAACGGTGGAGACCTTCAGGTCATCAACGTCTGCGCCTTCGTTATGCTCGGCGTTGGCTACGGCCGACTCGAGGACTTTCTTCATGATTTCAGCAGCTTTCTTGCTGCTGAAAGCCAACAGGTTGAGCGCTTCGCCCACCTTCTTCCCGCGGATCTGGTCGGCGACCAAGCGGGCTTTCTGGGCGGAGATGCGAGCGCCCGACAACTTAGCGGCTACTTCCATTTCCTTACCCCTTAACGCTTGGCTTTCTTGTCAGCCACGTGCCCGCGGTAGGTGCGGGTACCGGCGAACTCGCCCAGTTTATGGCCGACCATGTCTTCGTTCACCAGAACTGGGACGTGTTGACGACCGTTGTGTACCGCGATGGTCAGACCGACCATTTGTGGCAGGATCATGGAACGACGCGACCAGGTCTTAACTGGTTTGCGATCGTTCTTTTCCGCCGCCACTTCGATCTTCTTCAGTAGGTGAAGATCAATAAAAGGACCTTTTTTCAGAGAACGTGGCACTGTCGTATCCCTCTATTTACTTGCGACGACGGACGATCATGTTGTCGGTACGCTTATTACCACGAGTCTTCGCACCCTTGGTCGGGAAGCCCCATGGCGATACCGGATGACGACCACCGGAGGTACGACCTTCACCACCACCATGCGGGTGGTCAACCGGGTTCATGGCAACACCACGAACGGTTGGGCGAACGCCACGCCAGCGTTTGGCACCAGCTTTACCCAGCGAACGCAGGCTGTGCTCGGTGTTCGAGACTTCGCCCAGGGTCGCACGGCACTCAGCCAGCACTTTACGCATTTCACCAGAGCGCAGACGCAGGGTCACGTAGACGCCTTCGCGAGCGATCAGCTGAGCCGAAGCACCAGCGGAACGAGCGATTTGTGCACCTTTGCCTGGCTTCAGTTCGATGCCGTGAACGGTGCTACCTACCGGGATGTTACGCAGCTGCAGGGAGTTGCCTGGCTTGATTGGAGCCAGAGCACCTGCGATCAGCTGGTCGCCAGCGCTCACGCCTTTCGGCGCGATGATGTAGCGACGCTCGCCGTCTGCGTAGCACAGCAGGGCAATGTGAGCAGTACGGTTCGGGTCGTATTCGATACGCTCGACAGTGGCGGCGATGCCGTCCTTGTCGTTGCGACGGAAGTCGACCAGACGGTAATGCTGCTTGTGACCACCACCAACGTGACGAGTAGTGATGCGGCCATTGTTGTTACGACCACCAGACTTCGATTTCTTCTCGATCAGCGGTGCGTGAGGAGCGCCTTTGTGCAGCTCCTGGTTGACCACCTTGACCACAAAACGGCGGCCAGGGGAAGTCGGTTTGCATTTAACGATTGCCATGATGCACCCCTTCCTTACTCAGCACTGCTGCTGAAATCGAGATCTTGGCCTGGCTGAAGGGAGATGATCGCCTTCTTCCAGTCATTGCGCTTGCCCAGGCCACGAGCGGTGCGTTTGGTCTTACCCAGAACATTCAGGGTAGTAACGCTTTCCACTTTGACGCTGAACAGGCTTTCAACGGCCTTCTTGATTTCCAGCTTGGTTGCATCGGTCGCAACCTTGAAAACGAACTGGCCTTTCTTGTCAGCCAGAACCGTAGCCTTCTCGGAAACGTGCGGGCCAAGTAGAACTTTGAATACGCGTTCCTGGTTCATCCCAGCAGCTCCTCGAATTTCTTCACTGCCGAAACAGTGATCAACACTTTTTCGTAGGCGATCAGGCTGACTGGGTCGGAACCTTGTACGTCACGTACATCGACGTGCGGCAGGTTACGAGCGGCCAGATACAGGTTCTGGTCAACAGCGTCCGAAACGATCAGAACATCGTTCAGGCCCATGCCGTTCAGCTTGTTCAGCAGGTCTTTGGTTTTTGGCGCTTCGACAGCGAAGTCCTGAACCACGACCAGACGGTCGCTACGCACCAGCTCGGAGAGGATCGAACGCAGTGCTGCGCGATACATCTTCTTGTTGAGCTTTTGCGAATGATCCTGAGGACGAGCTGCGAAGGTCACACCACCGCCACGCCAGATAGGACCGCGAGTAGTACCGGCACGAGCACGGCCAGTACCTTTCTGACGCCATGGGCGCTTACCGCCACCAGCCACGTCGGAACGGGTCTTCTGCTGCTTGGTGCCCTGACGGCCGCCGGCCATGTAGGCCACGACTGCTTGGTGTACCAGCGTCTCGTTGAATTCGCCACCGAAGGTCAGTTCGGAAACTTCGATCGCCTGAGCGTCATTTACATTAAGTTGCATGTCAGCTTCCCCTTACCCGCGAGCCTTGACAGCCGGACGCACAACAACGTCACCGCCAGTAGCGCCAGGAACGGCACCCTTGACCAGCAACAGATTGCGTTCAGCGTCGACGCGCACTACTTCCAGGGACTGAACGGTCACGCGCTCGGCGCCCATGTGACCGGACATTTTCTTGCCCTTGAATACACGACCAGGAGTCTGGCACTGGCCGATAGAGCCCGGGACGCGGTGGGAAACGGAGTTACCGTGGGTATTGTCTTGACCGCGGAAGTTCCAGCGCTTGATGGTACCGGCAAAGCCTTTACCTTTGGACTGACCGGTAACGTCTACCAGTTGGCCCGCAGCGAAGAGTTCAGCATTGATCGAGTCGCCAGCCTGGTACTCGCCTTCTTCAAGGCGGAATTCCCAGACACCGCGACCAGCGGCAACGTTCGCTTTGGCGAAGTGACCAGCCTGAGCGGCAGTCACGCGCGAAGCACGACGCTCGCCGACAGTGACTTGCACTGCACGGTAGCCATCGGTTTCTTCAGTTTTGAACTGGGTGACACGATTCGGCTCGATCTCGATGACCGTGACCGGAATGGAGACACCTTCTTCGGTGAAAATGCGGGTCATACCGCATTTACGACCGATTACACCAATAGTCATGTTGTAAACCTCATGAGTGTACGGGGCTTTCACCCGCTATGGCCGCCCATTTCAGAGCGTTACACGACCAAGACCCGAGTCTTAGCCGAGGCTGATCTGCACTTCCACACCTGCCGCAAGATCAAGCTTCATAAGTGCATCAACGGTTTTATCCGTTGGCTGGACGATGTCCAGGACGCGCTTATGAGTACGGATCTCGTACTGGTCACGCGCGTCTTTGTTGACGTGCGGGGAGACCAGAACGGTAAACCGCTCTTTACGGGTAGGCAGTGGAATTGGACCACGCACCTGAGCACCAGTACGTTTCGCGGTTTCCACGATTTCCTGGGTAGATTGGTCGATCAGGCGATGGTCGAATGCCTTCAACCTGATACGGATTTGCTGATTTTGCATTGGATTTCAGACTCCAGGCTGCTATTCCCACCGGGCGCACTACGCCCGTTAAAAGGAGGCGTGATTCTATAGACGCCCCTATTGGGTGTCAACCCAATAAAAAAGCCCCCGCTGAGCGGGGGCTTTTTCAACCGATCGATATTACTCGATGATTTTTGCTACGACGCCGGCGCCGACGGTACGACCGCCTTCACGGATAGCGAAGCGCAGGCCGTCTTCCATAGCGATGGTCTTGATCAGGGTAACAGTCATCTGAATGTTATCGCCTGGCATTACCATTTCTACGCCTTCCGGCAGCTCGCAGTTACCGGTCACGTCAGTGGTACGGAAGTAGAACTGTGGACGGTAGCCTTTGAAGAACGGAGTGTGACGACCGCCTTCTTCCTTGCTCAGAACATAGACTTCTGCGGTGAACTTGGTGTGCGGCTTGACCGAACCTGGCTTGACCAGAACCTGGCCACGCTCAACGTCGTCACGCTTGGTACCACGCAGCAGAACGCCGCAGTTCTCGCCAGCACGACCTTCGTCCAGCAGCTTGCGGAACATCTCGACACCGGTGCAGGTGGTGCTGGTGGTGTCACGCAGACCAACGATTTCCAGTGGATCCTGAACGCGGACGATACCACGCTCGATACGACCGGTAACAACGGTACCACGACCCGAAATCGAGAATACGTCTTCGATCGGCATCAGGAACGGCTGGTCAACGGCACGAACTGGCTCAGGAATGTAGGCATCCAGAGTTTCTACCAGCTTCTTGACAGCGGTAGTACCCATTTCGTTGTCGTCTTTGCCTTCCAGCGCCATACGAGCCGAACCGATGATGATCGGGGTGTCGTCGCCTGGGAAGTCGTAGGTGGACAGCAGGTCGCGAACTTCCATCTCGACCAGTTCCAGCAGCTCAGCGTCGTCTACCAGGTCAGCCTTGTTCAGGAAGACCACGATGTACGGAACGCCTACCTGACGGGACAGCAGGATGTGCTCACGGGTTTGCGGCATCGGACCATCGGCGGCCGAGCAAACCAGGATCGCGCCGTCCATCTGGGCAGCACCGGTGATCATGTTCTTCACGTAGTCAGCGTGACCTGGGCAGTCAACGTGAGCGTAGTGACGAATGTTCGAGTTGTACTCGACGTGAGCGGTGTTGATGGTGATACCGCGCGCTTTTTCTTCCGGAGCCGAGTCGATCTTGTCGAACTCAACGACTGCAGAACCGAAAACTTCGGAGCAGACGCGAGTCAGAGCTGCGGTCAGAGTGGTCTTACCGTGGTCAACGTGGCCGATGGTGCCGACGTTAACGTGGGGAAGGGAACGATCAAATTTTTCTTTAGCCACGACAGTGAACCTCTTGCCTAAAGGGCTGGATTAGCCTTGTTTTTTAACGAGTGCTTCGACGATGTTCGACGGAGCTTCGGAGTACTTGGAGAATTCCATGGAGTAGCTAGCGCGACCCTGAGACATGGAACGGACGTCGGTTGCATAACCGAACATCTCTCCCAGCGGAACTTCAGCACGGATAACCTTGCCGGAAACCGAGTCTTCCATACCCTGGATCAGACCACGACGACGGTTCAGGTCACCCATCACGTCACCCATGTAGTCTTCTGGGGTTACCACTTCAACCTTCATGATCGGCTCAAGCACAACACCGCCGCCCTTCTGGGCCAGCTGCTTGGTCGCCATGGAGGCCGCCACCTTGAACGCCATCTCGTTGGAGTCGACGTCGTGGTAGGAACCATCAAACACGGTTGCCTTCAGGCCGATCAGCGGATAGCCGGCGACAACGCCGTTCTTCATCTGCTCTTCGATACCTTTCTGGATGGCCGGGATGTATTCCTTAGGAACCACACCACCTACAACCTCGTTATGGAACTCCAGGCCTTCGGTGATGTTGCCCTTCTCGTCCACAGCAGGCTGCGAGAAGCGGATCCAGCAGTGACCGAACTGACCGCGACCACCGGACTGACGAACGAATTTGCCTTCGATCTCGACATTGTCCTTGGTGATCTTCTCGCGGTAGGAAACCTGAGGCTTGCCGATGTTGGCCTCGACGTTGAACTCGCGCTTCATGCGGTCAACGAGGATGTCCAGGTGCAGCTCACCCATACCGGAGATGATGGTCTGACCGGTTTCTTCATCGGTCTTGACGCGGAACGACGGGTCTTCCTGGGCCAGCTTGCCCAGAGCGATACCCATCTTCTCCTGGTCCTGCTTGGTTTTCGGCTCAACGGCAACCGAAATCACAGGCTCAGGGAAGTCCATACGCTCGAGGATCACAGGCTTGTCGGCGTCGCACAGGGTGTCACCAGTGGTGACGTCCTTCATGCCGATCAGGGCCGCGATGTCGCCAGCGCGAACTTCCTTGATCTCTTCACGCTGGTTGGCGTGCATCTGCACCATACGACCAACGCGCTCTTTCTTGCCCTTGACCGAGTTGATCACGGAGTCGCCCGAGCTCAGGAAGCCCGAGTAGACGCGCACGAAAGTCAGGGTACCAACGAACGGGTCGGTGGCAATCTTGAAGGCCAGAGCCGAGAACGGCTCGTCATCGCTGGCGTGACGCTCGATCTTCGGCGCGTTTTCGTCTTCGACGTGATCCGGGTGGATACCCTGGATAGCAGGGATCTCGGTCGGAGCAGGCAGGTAGTCGATAACGGCGTCGAGAACCAGAGGAACACCCTTGTTCTTGAAGGACGAACCGCAGACAGCCGGAACGATCTCGCTGGCCAGGGTACGCGCACGCAGACCGGCCTTGATTTCTTCGACGGTCAGCTCACCTTCTTCAAGGTACTTGTTCATCAGCTCTTCGTTGGCTTCGGCGGCAGCTTCAATCATGTTGCTGCGCCACTCTTCAGCCAACTCGAGCATATCGGCAGGAATCTCTTCCTCGCGATAGGTAGTGCCCTTGTCGTCTTCGTTCCAGTAGATCGCCTTCATCTTGATGAGGTCGACCTGGCCCTGGAAGTTGTCTTCCGAACCGATGGCCAGCTGAACCGGAACCGGGGTGTGACCCAGACGGTTCTTGATCTGACCTACGACACGCAGGAAGTTGGCACCGGCACGGTCCATCTTGTTCACGTAGACAACACGTGGGACGCCGTACTTGTTGGCCTGACGCCATACGGTTTCGGACTGTGGCTCGACACCGGAGGTGCCGCAGAACACAACGACCGCGCCGTCGAGTACACGCAGCGAACGCTCTACTTCAATGGTGAAGTCAACGTGGCCGGGGGTATCGATGACGTTTACGCGGTAGTTGTCGTACTGACCACGGGAACCTTTCCAGAAGGTAGTCACAGCAGCGGAGGTAATGGTGATACCGCGCTCTTGCTCCTGCACCATCCAGTCGGTGGTCGCGGCGCCGTCGTGCACCTCGCCCATCTTGTGGCTCAGACCTGTGTAGAACAGGATCCGCTCGGTAGTGGTAGTCTTGCCCGCGTCAACGTGGGCACAGATACCAATGTTACGGTAGCGGTTAATTGCTGTAGTACGAGCCATAAAGCCCTCGCAAAAAGATTGATGCTTGAATTAGAAGCGGTAGTGCGAGAAAGCCTTGTTGGCTTCGGCCATACGGTGCACGTCTTCACGCTTCTTGACAGCAGCACCCTTGCCTTCAGCGGCATCCAGCAGCTCGCCAGCCAGGCGCAGCGCCATGGACTTCTCGCCGCGCTTGCGGGCGAAGTCTACCAACCAGCGCATTGCCAGCGCGTTACGACGGGATGGACGAACTTCGACAGGAACCTGGTAAGTTGCACCGCCAACACGGCGCGACTTCACTTCGACCAGCGGAGCGATGGCGTCGAGAGCTTTCTCGAAGATTTCCAGGGGATCGCTGTTCTTGCGTGCCTTGACGGTATCCAGAGCACCGTAAACGATGCGCTCGGCTACTGCCTTCTTGCCGCTTTCCATCACGTGGTTCATGAACTTGGCGAGGATCTGGCTTCCGTATTTCGGATCGTCCAGGATCTCACGCTTGGCTGCTACACGACGTCTTGGCATTGATAAGCCCTCAAACGGTCTTCAGGTTAGCCCGGGACATCCAACTCGAGGAGTTCGCGCCCGACCTTACTCTTATCGACTCAATAAAATGAATGAACTGCTGCAAACGGCCGATTACTTCGGACGCTTGGTACCGTACTTCGAACGACCTTGGTTACGACCTTTGACGCCGGAGGTATCCAGGGAGCCGCGAACGGTGTGGTAACGAACACCTGGCAAGTCTTTTACACGGCCGCCACGAATCAGGACGACGCTGTGCTCTTGCAGGTTGTGGCCTTCACCACCGATGTACGAGGAAACCTCGAAACCGTTGGTCAGACGCACACGGCATACTTTACGCAGTGCCGAGTTAGGTTTTTTCGGCGTAGTGGTGTACACGCGGGTGCACACGCCACGACGTTGCGGGCAGTTCTGCAGCGCAGGAACGTCGGATTTCTCGACGATACGCTTACGCGGCTGACGTACCAGCTGGTTGATAGTTGCCATCTACTAGCTCCACTGTTGTCTTGCGACGCTATTGTCTTGCAAGAAAAGCAAAAATTGGCAGGACGGAGCCCTACCAAATTTAGGGGTACAAGAGTCTAAAGAGGATCTCGTACGCAGTCAAGACGAGGCCCCGGCTCGCCCACTCCGGTCATCGGCGACGAATCATGTCGCCGAATTTCAGAGAAGACTTGCCGGGGCCCCACCCTTTCTTCAGTTACCGCTGGAGTTCAGCGCTTCGGTCAGTGCGGCTTCCACCTCACTGGCGCTCACACGCAGCGGCTTGTCGGCATCACGGCGACGCTTGCGCTCGCTGTGGTATGCCAGACCGGTACCGGCCGGGATCAGACGACCCACAACCACGTTTTCCTTCAGGCCGCGCAGGTAATCGCGCTTGCCGGTCACCGCCGCTTCGGTCAGAACGCGGGTGGTCTCCTGGAAGGAGGCCGCCGAGATGAACGACTCGGTGGACAGCGAGGCCTTGGTGATACCGAGCAGCACGCGCGAGAACTTCGACACGAACTTGTCTTCGGCAGCCAGGCGCTCGTTTTCGACCAGCACCTGGGTCAGCTCCATCTGGTCGCCCTTGATGAAGCTGGAATCGCCGGACTCGGTGATCTCGACCTTGCGCAGCATCTGACGCAGGATGGTCTCGATGTGCTTGTCGTTGATCTTAACGCCTTGCAGACGGTAAACGTCCTGGATCTCGTTGACGATGTACTTGGCCAGCGCGCTCACACCCAGCAGACGCAGGATGTCGTGCGGATCGCTCGGACCGTCGGAGATAACTTCGCCGCGGTTCACTTGTTCGCCTTCGAAGACGTTCAGGTGACGCCACTTCGGAATCAGCTCTTCGTACGGATCGCTACCGTCGTTCGGCGTGATGACCAGGCGGCGCTTGCCCTTGGTCTCTTTACCGAAGGCGATGGTACCGCTGACTTCAGCCAGGATCGACGCTTCTTTCGGACGACGCGCTTCGAACAGGTCAGCAACGCGCGGCAGACCACCGGTGATGTCACGGGTCTTCGAGGTTTCTTGCGGGATACGCGCAATAACGTCACCGACACCGATCTGGGCACCGTCAGCCACACCGACCAGGGCGTTCGCCGGCAGGAAGTACTGGGCAGGTACATCGGTACCTGGCAGCAGCAGATCCTTGCCATTGGCGTCGACCATCTTGATTGCAGGACGGATTTCCTTGCCTGCAGCCGGACGGTCTTTGACGTCCAGGACCTCGATGTTGGTCAGACCGGTCAGTTCGTCGGTCTGGCGCTTGATCGTGATGCCTTCTTCCATGCCCACGAAGGTCACGGTACCTTTCATTTCGGTAACGATCGGGTGGGTGTGCGGGTCCCACTTGGCGACGATGGCGCCAGCTTCGACCTTCTCACCTTCCTTCACGGAAATGACCGCACCGTAAGGCAGCTTGTAGCGCTCACGCTCACGACCGAATTCATCGGCAATGGCCAGCTCGCCGGAACGCGATACCGCGACCAGGTTGCCGTCGGCACGCTCTACCTGCTTCAGGTTATGCAGACGGACCATACCGCCGTTCTTCACCTGGACGCTGTCGGCAGCCGAGGTCCGGCTTGCAGCACCACCGATGTGGAACGTACGCATGGTCAGCTGGGTACCAGGCTCACCGATGGACTGGGCAGCGATAACGCCAACCGCCTCACCAATGTTCACCTGATGACCGCGGGCCAGGTCACGACCGTAGCACTTGGCGCAAATGCCGTAGCGGGTCTCACAGCTGATCGGCGAACGCACGACCACTTCGTCGATGCTGTTCAGCTCGATGAACTCGACCCACTTCTCGTCGACCAGGGTACCGGCCGGAACGATGACATCGTCGGTGCCAGGCTTGAACACGTCACGAGCAATGACACGACCCAGAACACGCTCACCCAGAGGCTCCACAACGTCGCCGCCTTCGATGTGCGGGGTCATCAGCAGACCCTGCTCGGTGCCACAGTCGATTTCGGTAACGACCAGATCCTGGGCAACGTCTACCAGACGGCGAGTCAGGTAACCGGAGTTCGCGGTTTTCAGCGCGGTATCCGCCAGACCTTTACGAGCACCGTGAGTCGAAATGAAGTACTGGAGTACGCTCAGGCCTTCACGGAAGTTCGCGGTAATCGGCGTTTCGATGATGGAGCCGTCCGGCTTCGCCATCAGACCACGCATACCGGCCAGCTGACGAATCTGGGCAGCCGAACCCCGGGCACCGGAGTCAGCCATCATGTACATGGAGTTGAAGGACTCCTGCTCGACTTCGTTGCCTTCGCGGTCGATGACCTTCTCTTTCGAGAGGTTGGCCATCATCGCCTTGGACACTTCGTCGTTGGCCTTCGACCACAAGTCGATGACCTTGTTGTACTTCTCGCCCTGGGTTACCAGGCCGGAGGCGTACTGGCTCTCGATTTCCTTCACTTCTTCGGTAGCGGTACCGATGATGCGGGCTTTCTCGTCCGGGATAACGAAGTCGTTAACGCCAATCGAAACGCCGGAAATGGTCGAGTAGGCAAAACCGGTGTACATCAGCTGGTCAGCGAAGATCACGGTCTCCTTCAGGCCAACCACGCGATAGCACTGGTTGATCAGCTTGGAGATCGCCTTCTTCTTCATAGGCTGGTTGACCACGTCGAACGACAGGCCGGCCGGCACTACCTGGAACAGCAAGGCACGGCCGACGGTGGTGTCGACGATGCGGGTGTTCTTGACGCTGTTGCCATCACGGTCGTTCACGGTCTCGTTGATACGGACCTTGATCTTCGCGTGCAGGGCAGCCTCGCCGGCGCGGAATACGCGGTCGACTTCCTGCAGGTCGGCGAACACGCGACCTTCGCCCTTGGCGTTGATGGCTTCACGGGTCATGTAGTACAGACCCAGTACCACGTCCTGCGACGGAACGATGATCGGCTCACCGTTGGCTGGCGACAGGATGTTGTTGGTCGACATCATCAGCGCGCGCGCTTCCAGCTGGGCTTCCAGCGTCAGCGGCACGTGCACGGCCATCTGGTCACCGTCGAAGTCGGCGTTGTACGCGGCGCAGACCAGCGGGTGCAGCTGGATTGCCTTGCCTTCGATCAGAACCGGTTCAAAGGCCTGGATACCCAGACGGTGAAGAGTCGGCGCGCGGTTGAGCAGTACGGGGTGTTCGCGGATCACCTCGGCGAGAACGTCCCAGACCTCAGGCAGCTCGCGCTCGACCATCTTCTTGGCAGCCTTGATGGTGGTCGCCAGACCACGCATTTCCAGCTTGCCGAAAATGAACGGCTTGAACAGCTCGAGAGCCATCTTCTTCGGCAGACCGCACTGGTGCAGACGCAGGGTCGGACCCACGGTAATTACCGAACGGCCGGAGTAGTCGACACGCTTTCCGAGAAGGTTCTGACGGAAACGACCCTGTTTACCCTTGATCATGTCAGCCAGGGATTTCAGAGGACGCTTGTTCGAACCGGTGATTGCACGACCACGACGACCGTTGTCGAGCAGGGCATCGACCGCTTCCTGCAGCATGCGCTTTTCGTTGCGCACGATGATGTCCGGAGCGGACAGATCGAGCAGGCGCTTCAGACGGTTGTTACGGTTGATCACCCGACGATACAGGTCGTTCAGGTCGGAAGTCGCGAAGCGACCGCCATCCAGCGGAACCAGAGGACGCAGATCTGGCGGCAGAACCGGCAGAACGGTCAGGACCATCCACTCAGGCAGGTTGCCCGAGCCCTGGAAGGCCTCCATCAGTTTCAGACGCTTGGACAGCTTCTTGATCTTGGTTTCCGAGTTGGTCTGCGGGATTTCCTCGCGCAGGCGGCCAATCTCGTGTTCCAGGTCGATAGCGTGCAGCAGCTCGCGGACAGCCTCGGCACCCATGCGGGCGTCGAAGTCGTCACCGAACTCTTCCAGCGCTTCGAAATACTGCTCGTCGTTCAGCAGCTGGCCTTTTTCCAGGGTGGTCATGCCCGGGTCGATAACGACATAGCTCTCGAAGTAGAGAACGCGCTCGATATCACGCAGGGTCATGTCCATCAGCAGACCGATACGGGACGGCAGGGACTTCAGGAACCAGATGTGGGCGACCGGCGAAGCCAGCTCGATGTGCGCCATGCGCTCACGACGAACCTTGGCCAGGGCAACTTCAACGCCGCACTTCTCGCAGATCACGCCACGGTGCTTCAGGCGCTTGTACTTGCCGCACAGGCACTCGTAGTCCTTGACTGGGCCAAAGATCTTGGCGCAGAACAGGCCGTCACGCTCAGGCTTGAACGTACGGTAGTTGATGGTTTCCGGTTTTTTTACTTCACCGAACGACCACGAACGGATCATCTCAGGCGAGGCCAGTCCGATACGGATGGCGTCGAACTCTTCGACTTGACCCTGGTTTTTCAGCAAATTCAGTAGGTCTTTCAAGGCCTTTCCTCCTGGCGGAGCAGGGAGCGCGCCGTTAGGCCACGCTCCCGATTCGCGTCACGTGTTATTCGGTTTCCAGATCGATATCGATACCGAGCGAACGGATCTCTTTGATCAACACGTTGAAGGACTCGGGCATGCCCGGCTCCATACGGTGATCGCCGTCCACGATGTTCTTGTACATCTTGGTCCGGCCGTTCACGTCGTCCGACTTCACTGTGAGCATTTCCTGCAGGGTGTATGCCGCGCCGTATGCTTCCAGCGCCCACACCTCCATCTCCCCGAAACGCTGACCACCGAACTGCGCCTTACCACCCAGCGGCTGCTGGGTAACCAGGCTGTAGGAACCAGTGGAACGGGCGTGCATCTTGTCGTCCACCAAGTGGTTCAGCTTGAGCATGTACATGTAACCAACGGTCACAGGACGCTCGAACTTGTTGCCGGTACGACCGTCGAACAGCACCATCTGGCCGCTTTCCGGCATGTCGGCCAGTTTCAGCATGGCCTTGATCTCACGCTCCTTGGCACCATCGAAGACCGGGGTCGCCATCGGCACGCCCTTCTTCAGGTTCTGCGCGAGCGTCAGGATCTCTTCATCAGTGAAGGACTCCAGGTCTTCCTGGACACCACCGATCTCGTTGTAGATCTCGGTCAGGAACTTGCGCAGTTCGGCGGCTTTGCGCTGCTCTTCGAGCATGCGGTTGATCTTCTCGCCCAGGCCCTTGGCTGCAAGGCCCAGGTGGGTTTCGAGGATCTGACCGACGTTCATACGCGAAGGTACGCCCAACGGGTTCAGAACGACGTCGACCGGGGTACCGTTGGCGTCGTGCGGCATGTCTTCCACCGGCATGATCACCGAGACCACACCCTTGTTACCGTGGCGACCGGCCATCTTGTCGCCTGGCTGGATGCGACGGCGGATTGCCAGGTAGACCTTGACGATCTTCAGCACGCCTGGAGCCAGGTCATCGCCCTGCTGCAGCTTGCGCTTCTTGTCTTCGAACTTGTCATCCAGCAGACGACGGCGATCGACGATGTACTGCTGAGCCTTTTCCAGCTGTTCGTTCAGCGCATCTTCCGCCATGCGCAGCTTGAACCACTGGCCGTGCTCCAGACCGTCCAGGACTTCGTCGGTGATCACGGTGCCTTTCTTCAGGCCCGCGCCACCATCGACCACCTGGCCGTTCAGAGCCGAACGCAGACGCTCGAAGGTGGCACCTTCGACGATGCGGAACTCTTCGTTGAGGTCCTTGCGGATCTCGTCCAGCTGCATCTTCTCGATGGACAGCGCACGGCTGTCACGCTCGACGCCATCACGGGTGAAGACCTGTACGTCGATGACAGTACCTTTGGTGCCGGTTGGCACGCGCAGGGAGGTGTCCTTAACGTCGCTGGCCTTCTCGCCGAAGATCGCGCGCAGCAGTTTTTCTTCCGGAGTCAGCTGGGTTTCGCCTTTTGGCGTGACCTTGCCGACCAGGATGTCGCCGGCGCCGACTTCGGCACCCACGTAGACGATACCGGCTTCGTCCAGCTTGTTCAGCGCAGCTTCACCCACGTTCGGGATGTCCGCGGTGATTTCCTCTGGGCCAAGCTTGGTATCACGAGCCACGCAGGTCAGTTCCTGGATGTGGATCGTGGTGAAGCGGTCTTCCTGGACCACACGCTCGGACAGGCAGATGGAGTCTTCGAAGTTGAAGCCGTTCCATGCCATGAACGCGATGCGCATGTTCTGGCCCAGAGCCAGTTCACCCATGTCGGTGGACGGACCGTCGGCCATGATGTCGCCACGCTGGACCACATCACCCTTGTTCACCAGCGGACGCTGGTTGATGCAGGTGTTCTGGTTCGAACGGGTGTACTTGGTCAGGTTGTAGATGTCGACACCGGCTTCACCGGTTTCGACTTCGTCGTCGGCAACGCGAACAACGATACGGCTGGCGTCGACCGAGTCGATCACACCACCGCGGCGAGCAACTACGCAGACACCGGAGTCACGGGCAACGTTGCGCTCCATGCCGGTACCTACCAGCGGCTTGTCGGCGCGCAGGGTCGGTACAGCCTGACGCTGCATGTTGGAACCCATGAGTGCACGGTTGGCGTCGTCGTGCTCGAGGAACGGAATCAGCGACGCTGCGACCGAAACTACCTGCTTCGGCGAAACGTCCATCAGGGTCACGTCTTCAGGTGCCTTGACGGTGAATTCGTTCAAGTGACGAACAGCTACCAGCTCGTCGATGAGTTGCTTCTTCTCGTTCATTGCGGCCGAGGCCTGTGCAATGACGTGATCAGCTTCTTCGATCGCCGACAGGAACACGATATCGTCGGTAACCACACCCTCTTTCACCACGCGGTACGGACTTTCCAGGAAGCCGTACTGGTTGGTGCGGGCATAGGCCGCCAGGGAGTTGATCAGACCGATGTTCGGACCTTCAGGGGTCTCGATCGGGCAGACACGACCGTAGTGGGTCGGGTGTACGTCACGGACTTCGAAGCCGGCGCGCTCGCGGGTCAGACCACCTGGGCCGAGTGCGGAGACACGACGCTTGTGGGTGATCTCGGAGAGCGGGTTGTTCTGGTCCATGAACTGCGAGAGCTGGCTGGAACCGAAGAACTCCTTCACCGCCGCCGCTACAGGCTTGGCGTTGATCAGGTCCTGAGGCATCAGGCCTTCGCTTTCCGCCATCGACAGGCGTTCCTTGACCGCACGCTCTACACGCACCAGGCCAACACGGAACTGGTTCTCGGCCATCTCGCCGACACAGCGAACGCGACGGTTACCCAGGTGGTCGATGTCGTCGACGATGCCTTTGCCGTTACGGATGTCGACCAGGGTCTTCAGGACCTCGACGATATCTTCCTTGCTCAGCACGCCCGAACCTTCGATCTCGGTACGACCGATACGACGGTTGAACTTCATGCGGCCCACTGCGGACAGATCGTAACGCTCGGCGCTGAAGAACAGGTTGTTGAACAGGGTCTCGGCGGCATCCTTGGTTGGCGGCTCGCCAGGACGCATCATGCGGTAGATCTCGACCAGCGCTTCCAGTTGGTTGCTGGTGGAGTCGATCTTCAAGGTATCCGAGATGAACGGACCGCAGTCGATGTCGTTGGTGTACAGGGTTTCGATGCGGACAACCTGGGCCTTGGCGATCTTGATCAGCAGCTCGGTGGTCAGCTCGGTGTTGCATTCAGCCAGGATTTCGCCGGTGGCCGGGTGCACGATCGCTTTTGCGGTGGTGCGGCCCAGGACGTATTCCATTGGAACGTCCAGTTGCTTGACGCCAGCTTTCTCGATCTGGTTGATGTGACGCGCAGTGATACGACGACCCTGCTCGACGATGACCTTGCCGGTCTCGTCCTGGATGTCCATCACGGCGACTTCACCACGCAGACGCTGCGGCACAAGTTCCAGGCTCAGCTTCTCGCCGGAAACGTGGAAGACGTTGGTGGTGTAGAAGGTGTTGAGTACTTCTTCGGTGCTGTAGCCCAGCGCACGCAGCAGTACCGAGGCCGGCAGCTTGCGGCGACGGTCGATACGAACGAATACGCAGTCCTTCGGATCGAACTCGAAGTCCAGCCAGGAGCCGCGGTAAGGAATGATGCGCGCCGAGTACAGCAGCTTGCCGGAGCTGTGGGTCTTGCCACGGTCGTGGTCGAAGAACACACCCGGGGAGCGGTGCAACTGGGAAACGATCACACGCTCGGTACCGTTGATTACGAAGGTACCGTTCTCAGTCATCAGGGGGATTTCACCCATGTAGACTTCTTGCTCTTTGATGTCCTTGATCGCTTTGTTCGACGATTCTTTGTCGAAAATGATCAGGCGCACTTTCACCCGCAGCGGAACGGCATAGGTCACGCCACGCAGCACGCACTCCTTGACATCGAACGCCGGATCGCCCAGACGATAGCCAACGTACTCCAGGGCAGCATTGCCGGAGTAGCTGATGATCGGGAAAACCGACTTGAAGGCCGCATGCAGGCCGACGTCGCGGAACTGATCCTTGGTCGCTCCCGCTTGCAGGAATTCACGATAAGAATCCAGCTGGATGGCCAGGAGGTAAGGCACATCCATGACGTCCGGCAACTTGCTAAAGTCCTTGCGGATACGTTTTTTCTCAGTGTATGAGTAAGCCATCAGCGTTCCCCAGCTTGGTCACCTGCTTGTTTGGCTCCTCCCGGCGGGAGCAACCAGAAAATCTTGCAAACCCCTTGGTTTGCGCCACCGTTCGTGGTGGATACCGCTCGTCATCAGCGTCAACCGGGTTGACTACCAATAACGGAAAAAGGCCGGTGGCAATAGCCACCAGCCTCAGCCGTTTGCTTAACGCTCGGGCTGGAGTCGCAAGGTCGAAATTACTTGACTTCGACTTGTGCGCCTGCTTCTTCCAGCTTCTTCTTCGCGTCTTCAGCGGCTTCTTTCGAAACGCCTTCCAGCAGGGTTTGAGGAGCGCCGTCGACTTTCTCTTTGGCTTCCTTCAGGCCCAGGCCGGTCAGTTCACGAACAGCCTTGATCACGTTGACTTTCTTGTCGCCAGCAGCGGCCAGAACAACGTTGAACTCGGTTTGCTCTTCAACGGCAGCAGCAGCGCCAGCAGCTGGGCCAGCGGCAACAGCGGCAGCGGCGGTAACGCCGAAGGTTTCTTCCATCGCTTTGATCAGTTCAACAATTTCCAGAACGGTTTTCTGGCCGATCGCTTCGATGATTTGCTCGTTAGTCAGAGACATGACTATGAATTCCTGTATTGGGGGATAGCCTACGCGGCCATCAAATTAAACGTTTGATTTCGAAAGAGACGCCGGTGCCTTAGGCAGCAGCAGCTTCTTTCTGGTCGCGCAGAGCTGCCAGGGTACGAGCCAGCTTGCTGGTTGCACCTTGGATTACGCTCATCAGCTGTGCGATAGCCTCGTCGCGAGTTGGCAGGGTTGCCAGCACGTCGATCTGGTTAGCGGCAAGGAACTTGCCGTCGAACGCAGCTGCCTTGATCTCGAACTTGTCCTGACCCTTGGCGAACTCTTTGAACAGACGAGCAGCAGCGCCCGGGTGTTCGTTCGAGAAAGCAATCAGGGTCGGGCCTTTGAACGCGTCGTTCAGCACCGAGAATTCGGTACCTTCAACAGCGCGCTTGAGCAGGGTGTTACGTACGACACGTACGTAAACGCCAGCTTCGCGGGCCTCTTTACGGAGTCCGGTCATCGCGCCTACAGTCACACCACGGGCATCGGCCACGACAGCGGACAGAGCGACTTTGGCAGCCTCGTTGACTTCAGCGACGATGGCCTTCTTGTCTTCGAGTTTAATTGCCACGGGTTTACTCCTGGTTTTTACCGTTTCATCCAGCCGGAGCCAGATGTCGTTTTGGTGTCTGATTCGGTAACGAATCGGGAGCACCATCTGCGTAGGCTTGAGGTTTAAGGCTTGCGCCGCCTACGGTCTTGGATAGCCCCCGCCAGGCAGGGACCCCAATTTTTCAACGTCGGGCCGATTATTCGGCCCGGCGTTTTCTTAAGCGTTCAGCGAGCTCTGGTCGATGACCAGACCTGGGCCCATGGTGGTGCTCAGGGTAACGCGCTTGACGTAGATACCTTTCGAGGAAGCTGGCTTGATACGCTTCAGGTCAGCGATCAGGGCTTCAACGTTTTCCTTCAGCTTGCCAGCTTCGAAGCCGACTTTGCCAACGGAGGTGTGGATGATACCGTTTTTGTCGGTGCGATAACGAACCTGACCAGCCTTGGCGTTCTTCACTGCGGTGGCGACGTCTGGAGTTACGGTACCGACTTTCGGGTTAGGCATCAGGCCGCGAGGACCCAGAACCTGACCCAGTTGACCTACAACGCGCATGGCATCCGGGGAAGCGATGACGACGTCATAGTTCAGGTCGCCGCCTTTCATTTCGGCAGCCAGATCGTCCATACCTACGCGGTCAGCGCCGGCAGCCAGAGCGGCTTCAGCAGCTGGACCCTGGGTGAAGACGGCAACACGTACAGTCTTGCCAGTGCCGTGTGGCAGCACGGTAGCGCTACGAACGACCTGGTCGGATTTACGTGGGTCAACGCCGAGGTTGACAGCAACGTCGAAGGACTCGGTGAACTTCACAGCGGACAGTTCAGCCAGCAGGGTTGCTGCTTCTTCGAAGTTGTAGACTTTGCCAGCTTCCACTTTGGAAGCGATGGCCTTTTGGCGCTTGGTCAGCTTAGCCATTACACACCCTCCACGTTGAGGCCCATGCTGCGAGCAGAACCGGCGATGGTACGCACGGCTGCATCCAGGTCAGCAGCGGTCAGATCGGCAGACTTGGTCTTGGCGATCTCTTCCAGCTGAGCACGGGTCACAGTACCGACTTTAACGGTGTTCGGACGTGCCGAACCGCTGGTCAGGCCGGCGGCCTTCTTCAGCAGAACCGAAGCAGGGGTGCTTTTGGTTTCGAAAGTGAAGCTGCGGTCACTGTAGACAGTGATGATCACAGGAGTCGGCAGACCTGGTTCTTGACCCTGGGTACGGGCGTTGAAGGCCTTGCAGAATTCCATGATGTTCACACCGTGTTGACCCAGTGCTGGACCAACGGGTGGGCTTGGGTTGGCCTGGCCGGCCTTAACTTGCAGCTTGATGTAAGCCTGAATCTTCTTAGCCATGAGCTACTCCAATATCGGGTACGAACGCCAGAAGGCTCCCCGGTTTGCTTGCGTTTTATCCCGGTGACGAAAAAACCCCGCAGCGCAAGGCTGCGGGGTGTGGGATGCTTCGCTCAACTAGACCTTTTCGACCTGGCTGAACTCGAGCTCTACCGGAGTAGAGCGACCGAAAATGAGTACCGCAACTTGCAGGCGACTCTTTTCGTAGTTGACCTCTTCGACAGAACCGTTGAAATCAGCAAACGGACCATCGATAACCCGAACAACCTCACCCGGCTCGAACAGGGTTTTTGGCTTCGGTTTGTCGCTACCATCAGCGACCCGACGCAGAATGGCCTCGGCCTCTTTGTCGGTAATAGGTGCAGGCTTATCAGCAGTACCGCCAATGAAACCCATCACACGAGGAGTGTCCTTGACCAAGTGCCAGGTACCCTCGTTCATTTCCATCTGAACCAGCACATAGCCAGGGAAGAACTTACGCTCGCTCTTGCGCTTCTGGCCATTACGCATTTCGACCACTTCTTCAGTGGGGACCAGAATCTCGCCGAAGCCGTCTTCCATGCCTGCCAGCTTCACGCGCTCGATCAGCGAGCGCATTACATGCTTCTCGTAACCCGAGTAAGCATGCACAACATACCAACGCTTAGCCACAGGACACCCTTAGCCAACAATCAAGGAAATCAACCAGCCGAGCAGGGAATCAAGACCCCACAGCAGCAACGCCATGACCAGCACCACGACCACCACGATGAGAGTAGTCTGGGTAGTCTCCTGACGGGTTGGCCATACGACCTTACGAATCTCGGTGCGAGCTTCCTTAGCCAACGCAAAGAACGACTTGCCCTTGACAGTCTGCAGCGCAATGAAAGCAGCAGCAGCAGCGAGAGCGAGCAAGGCGATTACGCGGTACAGGATCGGCGAAGCAGAATAATACTGATTGCCTACAACCCCGACGACGACCAAGGCAACAACAGCAAGCCACTTGAGCAGATCAAAGCGAGAGTCTTGGGCTTCAGACTTGGAAGTCATACAGTGGGGTCCTGTGAAAAGAAAGCCAGATACACGAGAGAATCTGGCAGGTCAGGAGGGAATCGAACCCCCAACCTACGGTTTTGGAGACCGTCGCTCTGCCAATTGAGCTACTGACCTAAAAGCTTAATCAGGCCGGCCACTATACCGGCCTGATAGAGATAAATCAACTACTTATTCGATAACCTTCGCTACGACACCGGCGCCGACGGTACGACCGCCTTCACGGATAGCGAAGCGCAGACCGTCTTCCATAGCGATGGTCTTGATCAGGGTAACAGTCATCTGAATGTTATCGCCTGGCATTACCATTTCTACGCCTTCCGGCAGCTCGCAGTTACCGGTCACGTCAGTGGTACGGAAGTAGAACTGTGGACGGTAGCCTTTGAAGAACGGAGTGTGACGACCGCCTTCTTCCTTGCTCAGAACATAGACTTCTGCGGTGAACTTGGTGTGCGGCTTGACCGAACCTGGCTTGACCAGAACCTGGCCACGCTCAACGTCGTCACGCTTGGTACCACGCAGCAGAACGCCGCAGTTCTCGCCAGCACGACCTTCGTCCAGCAGCTTGCGGAACATCTCGACACCGGTGCAGGTGGTGCTGGTGGTGTCACGCAGACCAACGATTTCCAGTGGATCCTGAACGCGGACGATACCACGCTCGATACGACCGGTAACAACGGTACCACGACCCGAAATCGAGAATACGTCTTCGATCGGCATCAGGAACGGCTGGTCAACGGCACGAACTGGCTCAGGAATGTAGGCATCCAGAGTTTCTACCAACTTCTTGACAGCGGTAGTACCCATTTCGTTGTCGTCTTTGCCTTCCAGCGCCATACGAGCCGAACCGATGATGATCGGGGTGTCGTCGCCTGGGAAGTCGTAGGTGGACAGCAGATCGCGAACTTCCATCTCGACCAGTTCCAGCAGCTCAGCGTCGTCTACCAGGTCAGCCTTGTTCAGGAAGACCACGATGTACGGAACGCCTACCTGACGGGACAGCAGGATGTGCTCACGGGTTTGCGGCATCGGACCATCGGCGGCCGAGCAAACCAGGATAGCGCCGTCCATCTGGGCAGCACCGGTGATCATGTTCTTCACGTAGTCAGCGTGACCTGGGCAGTCAACGTGAGCGTAGTGACGAACGTTCGAGTCGTACTCTACGTGAGCGGTGTTAATAGTGATACCACGAGCCTTCTCTTCTGGAGCGGAGTCGATCTTGTCGAACTCGACAACAGCAGAACCGAAAACTTCGGAGCAGACGCGGGTCAGCGCTGCGGTCAACGTAGTTTTGCCATGGTCCACATGACCGATGGTGCCGACGTTAACGTGCGGCTTGTTACGTTCAAACTTTTCCTTAGCCATCGATACCATCCTCCAACAGAAGAATTGAGCTGCGATACCAACCATTAAAACAAAGGCAGATATTTTCATATCTGCCTTGTTAGATGGAGCTCTTGAGCGGATTTGAACCGCTGACCTCACCCTTACCAAGGGTGTGCTCTACCAACTGAGCTACAAGAGCGAAACACATTTTGCAACAGCAGCAAACTTGGAGCGGGTAGCGGGAATCGAACCCGCATCATCAGCTTGGAAGGCTGAGGTTCTACCACTAAACTATACCCGCGGAGCTTGCTGCTCTCGCTAAACTGGTGGAGGGGGAAGGATTCGAACCTTCGAAGTCGTAGACGTCAGATTTACAGTCTGATCCCTTTGGCCGCTCGGGAACCCCTCCTGAGCTGTGGTCGGCATTTTGTATCCTTGCCGTCCGACTGTCAAGCTTTTTCTCTTTAAAATCTTGAGGTTAGCTAATTTGACAGTCACTTCCCAGGCTCGCCACCTAGTGGTTATCCCTGTGAAGCGGGCGCCATTCTATGCAAACTATTCGACCGTTGCAATACCCTCGCACTGCATTATTTTACTCTTTAAGTCATTGAAATCACGAGAAAGACTGCCGACCAAGGTTTCATCCAGCAAATGCCGGCTTTCAGGGCGGATCTGCAACCACCAGCCCGAGCTGTCCATAAGTTTTCCTACCACCTTCCTGGAGGCGACATCCAAAGCAACCAGACGCTGACGCAACGACTCGAGCAACTCCGGGGTAGCAAGCCCGCCGAGATAGAGACACCCTTTCTCCGGACTGGCTTGCTGCGCCTCACTCAGCAACTGGATATCCTGCTGGCTTCCCTTGTACAACGACAGCGAAACGACTTCCTTCGCCTTGAGCGGCGCCTCCTGCTGATGCCAGACGTAATAGAAGACATTCAACACCAGCAAAAGAAGAAACAACCAACGCATATGCACCTCAGTCCAACGGACAAGCGATGGCGAGCCCGACGAACACCAGATCGGGAACAGAACGAGCCGACGGCACCACACGACTCACCAGGGCGGCATCGCCCCCGGTGATGAACAAGGTGAAATCTTCACCCCACAGCGCCTTGGCCTGCTCGACTTGAGTGAGAACGAAACCTTGCAGCATTAGCGTGCACCCTCGCTCCACCGCCTCCACTGTCGCGCGACCAGGCGCCAGGCTGGAAAGAGCCTGTTCGGCAGACACGTCATCGTAGCGGATTCTCCGCGTATGGGTTCGTAGCTGGTTGCGCATGAGTGGCATCCCTGGACAGATGAAACCGCCCAGGTGCTCTCCATCAGCACTTACAAAATCAGAAGTCACTGCGGTACCCAGGTCAATGACCACGCAGGCCGAGCTCACTAGATGGTAACCACCCAAAAGAGCAAGCCAACGATCCAGCCCCAGGCGCTCGAAGTTTTCATAACCATTGCGCACGCCAGCCAGCTCCTGCGCCGGCCCGGCTTTTTTCACTTCAAGAGAAAACGCAGCCCTTAATGCTGTAACCAGGGCATTGGTTTCATCCTCGGTACGTACGCTGACCAACCGACACCACTTGGGAGACAACCCCTCCTTTTCAACAGCAAGAAGCAAGGCCTTGTCCGAGTCGACCACGCCACCAGCCATGACCACTTTGTCAATCCGCCGGATAATTCGCCACTTGATAAAACTGTTTCCGCAATCGAGCTCAAGAATCATCACGCAACCTCAAGCTGAGCTCACCACCACTGAAGCTCTTTTCAATACCATCAACATCCAGTCGCAAGGCGCCCTGATGATCAACCCCCAAAACGACGCCATCGACACTATTGCTTCCCGCGATCAGGGAAACGGGCCGCCCCTGCCAGAGGTGTGCGCTCTCCCATTCCGGCTGCAGGGCCGAGAAGCCTTCCTGGTGATGGCGCTCCAGGTATATGCGCAGGTTGTCGCCAAGCAACGCCGCGAGACGGTTACGATCAACCATATGACCCGTTTCCAGATGCAACGAGGTCCATGCCTGGTCGATATCGGCGCTCTGCATATTCACATTGATACCGATACCAAGAACGACATGACAGACATCCGCAGGGTCCCCGACAAGCTCCAGGAGAATGCCGGCTACCTTGCGGTTATCCACAAGAACGTCGTTAGGCCACTTGAGACCCGCCGAAGCAACGCCAAGGGCGAGCAGCGTCTGCCTCACAGCGAGCCCCACGACAAGACTCAGCCCTTCGAGCTGGCGCATGCCACCCTCTACTCGCAGCACAAGACTGTAGTAGAGATTCTGAGCAAACGGGCTCGACCATGCACGACCACGGCGACCACGACCGGCGCTTTGCCTTTCGGCCAGCACGAGGAACGGCGCTGCCTGCCCAGCCGCAACCAAGCGCAAGGCCTCGGCATTGGTAGAATCAATGTCATCAAGCACAACAGCAGGCCAAGGCTCTCTCACAGCCAGGGATGCGATCTTTTCAGCATCGAGCAGCAACAAAGGTTCGGCTAACCGATACCCCCGGCCGCGGACCTTGTACACAGTCAGATTCAACTCCGACTCGAGAAGCTGCAATTGCTTCCAGACCGCACTGCGACTTACGCCCAGTACGGCCCCCAGGGCCTCGCCAGAATGAAATCGACCATCCTTGAGGAGTGTTAACAACTTCAGCATGCCAATCTCGATACACAATGAGGCAGGCATGATAGCCACGCCCGGAGAGATTGCATAGAAAGCAGAGCCCCCTTCGAGGGGGATTTGACGAAGAGATCGATCATCCGGATTCGGATTGTCGGAAAGACAAAACCCCTACCTGCATACGCAGATAGGGGTTTCGGAATTGAATCTTGACGATGACCTACTCTCACATGGAGAAGCTCCACACTACCATCGGCGATGCATCGTTTCACTGCTGAGTTCGGGATGGGATCAGGTGGTTCCAATGCTCTATGGTCGTCAAGAAATTCTGTGTGCCAACTCGTCTTTCGACGCCTCGGCAAATCGGGTATGTGACAGTTGTGGTTTGCACGAACTTTCGGTTCATTGCGTCTTCACCACCACAATCCGGCTTCTCAGCTCAGATTGCTTGGGTGTTATATGGTCAAGCCTCACGGGCAATTAGTATTGGTTAGCTCAACGCCTCACAGCGCTTACACACCCAACCTATCAACGTCGTAGTCTTCGACGGCCCTTCAGGGAGCTCAAGGCTCCAGTGAGATCTCATCTTGAGGCAAGTTTCCCGCTTAGATGCTTTCAGCGGTTATCTCTTCCGAACATAGCTACCCGGCAATGCCACTGGCGTGACAACCGGAACACCAGAGGTTCGTCCACTCCGGTCCTCTCGTACTAGGAGCAGCCCCTCTCAAATCTCAAACGTCCACGGCAGATAGGGACCGAACTGTCTCACGACGTTCTAAACCCAGCTCGCGTACCACTTTAAATGGCGAACAGCCATACCCTTGGGACCGGCTTCAGCCCCAGGATGTGATGAGCCGACATCGAGGTGCCAAACACCGCCGTCGATATGAACTCTTGGGCGGTATCAGCCTGTTATCCCCGGAGTACCTTTTATCCGTTGAGCGATGG
>NZ_CP187557.1:0-637500 GCF_049860765.1 Pseudomonas sp. NyZ201 | reverse complement strand
GCCTTCTTGCCTGCCTGACAGACATGGGTCTTGCCGAGAGCGAAGACAAAACCACGATCGACGACCTCGCCATCGACGCGAACGCCACCAGAGGCCAACAGGTCGCGCGCCGCAGCGGAGTTCTTCACCAACCCCGCCTTGTTCAGCACGGCCGAGATCGGCATGTCTTCCGCAGCAAGCACCTCGACCTCAGGCAGATCTTCCGGCAGTTCGCCATCCTTCATGCGGTTACCCGCAGCACGGTGCGCATTGGCAGCCGCCTCTTCACCGTGGAAACGAGCGACGATCTCCTCGGCCAGCTTGATCTTGATGTCACGCGGGTTGGCACCAGCAGCCACATCGGCACGGAAACCATCGATCTCTTCCATGGAGCGGAAGCTGAGCAGCTCGAAGTAGCGCCACATCAGCGTGTCAGGAATCGAAACCAGCTTGCTGTACATGACACCAGGCGCTTCCTGGATGCCGACATAGTTGCCCAAGGACTTGGACATCTTCTTAACGCCATCGAGACCTTCCAGCAGCGGCATGGTCACGATGTTCTGGGCCTCCTGCCCATAGCTGCGCTGCAGCTCGCGCCCCATCAGCAGGTTGAACTTCTGGTCAGTACCACCCAGCTCGACGTCCGCCTTCAAGGCCACGGAGTCGTAACCCTGCACCAGCGGATAAAGGAATTCATGGATAGCGATCGGCTGGTTGCTGCTATAGCGCTTGTCGAAGTCGTCGCGCTCGAGCATGCGCGCAACGGTGTACTGCGAGGCCAGTCGAATAAAGTCGGCCGGGCTGAGCTTGTCCATCCAGGTGGAGTTGAACGCCACTTCGGTCTTGGCCGGGTCGAGAATCTTGAAGACCTGCTGCTTGTAGGTCTCGGCGTTGTCCAGTACCTGCTCGCGGGTCAGCGGCGGACGGGTAGCGCTCTTGCCGCTGGGGTCGCCGATCATGCCGGTGAAGTCCCCGATCAGGAAGATGACCTGGTGCCCCAGATCCTGGAACTGGCGCAGCTTGTTGATCAGTACCGTGTGCCCCAGGTGCAGGTCAGGTGCGGTCGGATCGAAACCCGCCTTGATGCGCAGCGGCTGACCGCGCTTGAGTTTCTCGACAAGTTCGGACTCTACCAGGACCTCTTCCGCACCACGCTTGATCAGCGCTAGCTGCTCTTCAACCGACTTCATACACAGACCCGCAGGCTCAGATTCAAAGGGCCCCAACCATACAAGATCAGCCATCAAATACAAGATCCGCCGACTGATGTGACCCGCCGGCAGGCTGATGACGTCTGCGCGCTTGCTTTGAAGGGGATTTGGTTATATTTTATACAGTTATTTCATCTTCATCATGTCATTCATCTTTTCCTTTTCATCTTTTTCAAAGTTATTCATCACATGACCAACGAACCGACTAAAGCGCCTCCGCTTTATCCGAAGAGCCACCTGTTGGCCGCCAGCGGCATCGCCGCCCTGCTCAGCCTGGCCTTGCTGGTATTTCCTTCCAGCGAAGTAGAAGCCAAGCGCACCACTCTCAACCTCGAGCTGGAAGCCCCGGCCGAACAGCTCAAGGCCCAACCGGAACAGCCTCTGGCCGGCGAAGAAACCAGTGCTTCGCCTTTCGCCCAGATCGACAACGCCGAAGCGCAATCCGAAGGCACCGCCACGACCGAGCCTGCCGAGAAGGCAGGCGAAGTCGCTGAAGCCGAGCCTGCCAAGCAGCCCGGTCATCGCGAAGTGGTGGTTGCCAAGGGTGACACCCTCTCCACGCTCTTCGCCAAGCTTGGCCTGCCTGCCAGCGCCGTGCATGAAGTACTGGCCAGTAACAAGCAGGCCAAACAGTTCAGCCAGTTGAAGAACGGCCAGGTACTGCAGATCGAACTGGACAAGGACGGCCAGTTGGCCAGCCTGCACAGCAAGGTGAGCGACCTGGAAACCATCCGCCTGGCCAAAAGCGCCAGCGGTTACGTCTTCAACCGTGAAGTCACCAAGCCGGTCACCCGCTCTGCCTATGTCCACGGCGTGATCAAGAGCTCGCTCTCGGCCTCGGCCCAGCGCGCCGGCCTGTCGCATAACCTGACCATGGATATGGCCAACATTTTCGGATACGACATCGACTTCGCCCAGGACATCCGCCAAGGCGACGAATTCGACGTGATCTACGAGCAGAAGATGATCGACGGCAAGGTCGTTGGCACCGGGAACATCCTTTCCGCACGCTTCACCAACCGCGGCAAGACATACAGTGCAGTGCGCTACACCAACAAGGCCGGCAGCACCAGCTACTACACCGCTGACGGCAACAGCATGCGCAAGGCCTTCATCCGTACACCGGTGGACTTCGCCCGTATCAGTTCGCGCTTCTCCGCAGGCCGCAAGCACCCGATCCTGAACAAGATCCGCGCCCACAAGGGCGTTGACTACGCTGCTCCACGGGGTACGCCGATCAAGGCCGCCGGTGACGGCAAGGTGCTCCTCGCCGGTCGCCGCGGTGGCTACGGGAACACCGTGATCATCCAGCACGGCAGCACCTATCAGACGCTCTACGGCCACATGCAAGGCTTCGCCAAAGGCGTGAAGACCGGCAGCACCGTCAAGCAGGGCCAGGTCATTGGTTATATCGGCACCACCGGGCTGTCCACCGGACCGCACCTGCACTACGAGTTCCAGGTCAACGGGGTCCACGTCGATCCGCTGGGACAGAAGCTGCCGATGGCCGACCCGATCGCGAAAGCCGAACGTCAACGCTTCATGCAGGTCAGCCAGCCGTTGGTGGCCCGCATGGACCAGGAAAAGGCCAGCATGCTCGCCTTGAACAAGCGCTGATCCATGGCCCTTTATCTGGGAGTGATGTCCGGTACCAGTCTCGACGGACTGGACATCGCCTTGATCGAAAACGAGCCGCGAGTCTCTCTACTCGCTTCCCACTACATTCCGATGCCCGAAACGCTACGCCTGGCCATGCTCGGCCTGTGCGCCAGCGGTCCGGACGAGATTGCCCGCGCCGCCCTGGCCGAGGCCGAATGGGTTCGGCTGGCAGCACAGGGAATCCGGCACCTGCTCGATACCGAAGGCCTTCGCCGCGAAGATATCCGCGCCATTGGCAGCCACGGCCAGACCATCCGCCACGAACCCGCCCGGGGCTTTACCGTGCAGATCGGCAATCCCGCCCTGCTTGCGGAGCTGACCGGTATCTGCGTGGTCGGCGACTTCCGGCGCCGCGATGTCGCTGCCGGGGGCCAGGGTGCACCGCTGGTCCCCGCCTTTCATGATGCGTTGTTCAACGCCCAGGGCGAGCGTATTGCAGTGCTCAATGTCGGTGGCTTCAGCAATCTCAGCCTGATCGAACAGGACAAGCCGGTTACTGGCTTCGATTGTGGTCCGGGGAATGTTCTGCTGGATGCATGGATCAACGAAAAGCGTGGCCTAGCCTACGACGCCAACGGCGCCTGGGCAGCCAGTGGCAAGATTCTTCCTGGGCTGCTCGCAAGCCTTCTGGGAGATCCTTTCTTCGCCGGTACCGGCCCCAAGAGTACCGGCCGCGAATTGTTCAACCTTCCATGGCTGCACCATCACCTGAGCACCCAGCCAGCCTGCGCCGATGAAGATGTCCAGGCGACCTTGCTGGAGCTCACCGCGCTGAGCATCGTTGACTCGCTAAGGAAGGCCCAGCAAGACACCCAGGCCCTGCTGGTCTGTGGTGGCGGTGCGCACAACGGGGCGCTGATGGCACGGCTGGCCGGCCTGCTTCCTGCTACCAGGGTCGGCAGTACCGCCGAATTCGGTGTCGATCCGGACTGGGTCGAAGCCATGGCCTTCGCCTGGCTGGCTCATTGCTGCCTGGAAGGCATCGCCGCGAACCGCCCCAGCGTCACCGGCGCTCGCGGCTTGCGAGTACTCGGGGCGATCTACCCGGCATGACGTTCAGGAAAGCAAAACGCCGCGCATAAGCGTGGCGTTTTGCTTGAAGACCAGGCGAGTCAGATCGAGAACGAAGAACCGCAACCGCAAGTGGTCGTGGCATTCGGGTTCTTGATGACGAAGCGCGAGCCTTCCAGGCCTTCCTGGTAGTCCACTTCGGCGCCCGCCAGGTACTGGAAGCTCATTGGATCGACCACCAGAGCAACGCCCTCGCGCTCGACAATGGTGTCGTCTTCCGCGATGTCTTCATCGAAGGTAAAGCCGTACTGGAAGCCGGAGCAGCCACCGCCTGTCACGAAAACCCGCAACTTCAGACGATCATTGCCCTCTTCGTCAACCAGGGTCTTCACCTTGTGCGCGGCGTTGTGCGTGAACTGCAGGGCCGAAGGGGTGAAGGATTCGACGCTCATGCTGAATATCTCCCGGCGCTATACCGCCATCGTGCGTGATGGCGCGCATTATCCGCTTCCCCGAGAAAATCGGTCAACTATATAAGCGGTATCAGGCTACAAGCGGAAAGCATAAGTCCCGCCGGTAGCCTGACAAGCCGTTGCCTACGGCAGCAAGCCTGCGTGGGACAGGCCAAGGCGCTCATCGAGGCCGAAGAGGATGTTGAGGTTCTGCACCGCCTGGCCGGAAGCGCCTTTCACCAGGTTGTCGATAACGGAGAGCACGACCACCAGGTCGCCACCCTGTGGACGATGCACAGCGATACGGCAGACGTTGGCGCCACGTACGCTACGGGTTTCCGGATGGCTGCCAGCTGGCATCACGTCCACGAACGGTTCGTTGGCGTAGCGCTTCTCGAACAGCGCCTGCAGGTCAACCGAGGTATCGGCGACCGTTGCGTAAAGCGTCGAGTGAATGCCACGGATCATCGGGGTCAGGTGTGGCACGAAGGTCAGGCCGACCTCACCACCTGCGGCACGACGCAGGCCCTGGCGGATTTCCGGCAGGTGGCGGTGACCTTTCACCGCATAGGCCTTCATGCTCTCGCCCGCCTCACAGAACAGCGAACCGACGCTGGCACCACGCCCGGCGCCGCTGACACCGGACTTGCAGTCGGCGATAAGACGCGAGGCGTCGGCGATTCCAGCTTCGAGCAGCGGCAGGAAGCCCAACTGGGTGGCGGTCGGGTAGCAACCCGGCACGGCAATCAGGCGCGCCTGGCGGATCTGCTCGCGGTTGACTTCGGGCAGACCGTAGACAGCGTCCTTCAGCAGCTCGGGAGCGCCATGCGGCTGGCCGTACCATTTGGCCCACTCATCGGCGTCCTGCAGACGGAAGTCGGCAGACAGGTCGATCACCTTGGTGCCAGCCGCCAGCAGCTCACCGGCCAGGGCATGGGCAACACCGTGCGGAGTGGCGAAGAACACTACGTCGCAGGCGGCCAGGGCCTTGGTGTCCGGAACGCTGAACGCGAGGTTATCGTAGTGGCCTCGCAGGTTCGGGTACATGTCGGCCACCGCCAGGCCCGCTTCCGAGCGCGAGGTGATGACTGCGACTTCAGCCTGAGGATGCTGTGCCAGCAGACGCAGCAACTCGACACCGGTGTAACCCGTGCCGCCGACGATACCGACCTTGACCATTAACTGCCCCCTATCAACGAACCGACTGGAAAACCAGTGATGATAGGGGCCCGTGGTGACCGCCACAACCGTTGAGATGACGGGCGCAGCGCCTAACTACTACTATCTGACGACCGTGAACCGCCAAGGACTGAAAAACATGCTGTACCTCTGGATCAAAGCCCTGCATATCGTTGCCATCGTCTGCTGGTTTGCCGGCCTCTTCTACCTGCCACGCCTGTTCGTCTACCACGCCGCAAGCGAGGACCAGGTCAGCCGCGACCGCTTCGTGGTGATGGAGCGCAAGCTTTATCGCTTCATCATGGGCCCGGCGATGATCGCCGCCTTCGTCTTCGGCATCTGGATGCTCTACCTGACCCCGGGCTGGCTGAGCCAGGGCTGGCTGCACGCCAAGCTGACGCTGGTGATCCTGCTCACCGGCTACCATCACATGTGCGGCGCCAACGTGAAGCGCTTCGCCCGCGGCGAAAATAATCGCAGCCACGTCTACTTCCGCTGGTTCAACGAAGTACCGGTACTGTTCCTGCTGTTGATCGTAATTCTGGTGGTGGTCAAACCGTTCTGATTCCGACATTCAAACGCGAGAATCCTCATGTCATTGCCCGAACTGCTCGAACGACGCCTGCGCCTGCCGGTAGTGGCAGCACCGATGTTCCTGATATCGAACCCACAACTGGTTCTGGCCTGTTGCGGCAATGGCGTGATGGGCAGTTTCCCTGCGCTGAACCAACGCGACACCGCGGGCTTCCGGGCCTGGCTGGAGGAGATCGAAACAGGGCTGGCCGACCTGGCCAACCCCGCCCCCTATGCGGTGAACCTGATCGTCCACCAGAGCAATCCGCGCTTGCAGGCCGACCTGGCCGCCTGCATCGAGTACAAGGTGCCGGTGGTGATCACCAGCCTGGGCGCGGTGAAGGAAGTGGTGGACGCCGTACATGGTTATGGCGGCCTGGTGTTCCACGATGTGACGACCCGGCGGCATGCCGAAAAGGCCGCCGAGGCCGGCGTCGACGGCCTGATCGCAGTAGCCGCGGGCGCTGGCGGGCATGCCGGGACCTGGAGCCCGTTCGCCCTGGTCAGCGAAATCCGCCAGTTCTTCCACAAGACCCTCCTCCTTGCCGGTTGCATCAATAGCGGCCATGAGATCCTCGCCGCCCAATTGCTCGGCGCTGACCTCGCCTACCTGGGCACCCACTTCATTGCCAGCCTGGAAAGCCAGGCCTCGCCGGAGTACAAAGCGATGCTGCTGGAGGCCAGGGCCGCCGATATCGTGCATACCCCGGTGGTGTCCGGCGTTCCCGCCAGCTTCATGCGCCAGAGCCTGGAAAAGGCCGGCTATGACCTGACCACGCTCGCCAAAGGCGGCGACATCCAGCTCAAGCCCATTCATGAAGAAGCCAAGGCCTGGAAAACCGTATGGTCCGCCGGCCAGGGCGTGGGCGCCATCGACCGGGAATTGCCGGTGAATCAGCTGATCGCGCGCCTCGATGGGGAATATCGCCAGGCGCTGAAAAAAGCCGGTCAACTGGGCAGCCACTGGCCACGCTGACAAGTAGACTAGGCGCCCTTTTCGAACGCCCCCGCCATTGGAGAGCCGCATGACCCGTTACGCCATGATCACCGGTGCCTCCAGCGGTCTGGGCCTGGCACTGGCCGAAGCATTGGCGCGGCGCGGGCGCAACCTGATCCTGGTAGCACGCCAGCGCGAGCGGCTGGAACCGGTCGCCATCGAGCTCACCCAGCGCTTCGGTGTGGAAGTATTGTTCCGTGCCTGTGATCTTGGCGAACCACTGCGGCTTTCGGGTTTCCTGCTAGAGCTGGAGGAAGGCGAGCGGCAGATAGACCTGCTGGTGAACTGTGCCGGCATCCGCTCCTACGGGCACTTCCTCGCCCAGGAGTGGGGCGACGAGCAGGACCTGATCGAGGTCAACATCCTCGCCCTCACGCGCCTTTGTCATGCCTTGGGCAACGCCATGGCCGTACAGGGGGGCGGACAGATTCTCAATGTCGCCTCACTCGCCGCTTTCGCGCCGGGCCCGTGGATGAGCAGTTATGCCGCGAGCAAGGCCTATGTCCTGCATTTCTCCGAAGGCCTGCGCGAAGAACTCAAGCAGACCGGGATCAAGGTCTCGGTGCTGTGCCCCGGCCCGGTGCGTTCGGCCAACCGGCGTATCCCGCGCCTGGAAAAAGGTAACCGCTGCCTGAGTCCGGAAGAAGTCGCGCTCTATACCGTGCGCGCCCTGGACCGCAACAAGGCGATCATCATCCCCGGCCGCCGCAACCGCTGGCTGGCCCGGGCGCCACGCCTGCTGACCCGCTGGATCAGCCGCAAGCTGGCGGGTGTCATCAACCGCGCCTACTGTCCACGCTGAATCGAATCGCCACTGGGCGGCGGCGTGCCGGCTGAGTAAACTCAGCCCCGACCACCACCCATGGAGCAAGCGTTGTGGAGACAATTTTCACCAAGATCATCAACCGGGAAATCCCGGCGAAGATCATCTACGAAGACGACCAGGTCCTGGCTTTCCACGATATCGCCCCGCAGGCGCCGGTACACTTCCTGGTCATCCCGAAAAAGCCGATCCGCACCCTCAACGACCTCACCGAGGAAGACAAGGGCCTGGCCGGGCATATCCTCTTCACCGCCCAGCGCCTGGCCAAGGAGCTGGGTTGCGAGGACGGCTTCCGCGTCGTAATGAACTGCAACGAACTGGGCGGCCAGACGGTCTACCACATTCACATGCACGTGCTCGGCCAACGTCAGATGCACTGGCCTCCGGGCTGATCCAGCGCAAGCCCTGTCACGGGGTTTGAGTTAGACTGTCGGGCACATTCTTGCGGAGGTGCCCGATGGCTACCGAACGTCAATACTCGCCGCTCGACCGCTTGTTGCTGCAGGCCGATACGGCCATGCGTACCTTGCTGCCCTTCAGCGGCCAACCTTCCCGTCCTTCTCCTGCCATCATCCAGCCCGAAGCCGAGCTGGACGACAAGCAGGCCCGCCATGTCGCCGGCCTGATGCGCATCAACCATACCGGTGAAGTCTGCGCCCAGGCGCTCTATCAAGGCCAGGCCCTGACCGCCAAGCTGCCGGAAGTGCGCAAGGCGATGGAGCAGGCGGCCGACGAAGAAATCGACCACCTGGTCTGGTGCGAACAACGCATCCGCCAACTGGGCAGCTCGCCGAGCATTCTCAATCCGCTGTTCTACGGCATGTCGTTCGGCATCGGCGCGGTTGCCGGCCTGATCAGTGACAAGGTCAGCCTGGGCTTCGTCGCCGCCACCGAGCATCAGGTCTGCAAGCACCTCGACGAACATCTGGAGCAGATCCCGCCGGAAGACGAGAAATCCCGGGCGATCCTCGAGCAGATGCGCATCGACGAAGAACACCACGCCGACGCGGCCCTGGATGCCGGAGGGTTCCGTTTCCCGGCACCGGTCAAGTTCGGCATGAGCCTGATGGCCAAGGTCATGACCAAAAGCACCTACCGAATCTGACCCGCCATGACCGGGCGCTTCGATGCCAGGGACCTGGCCCGCGCAGTTGAAGCGGGCCTGTTGAGCGCCGAGCAGGAACAGGCGCTCCTGCGCTTCCTGCGCGAACAACCGGCGCAGCCCCCCAGTTTCCAGCTCGCCCACGTCGCCTTCTATCTCGGCGCCCTGCTGATCATGGGCGCCATGGGCTGGCTACTGAGCGAAGCCTGGATGCGTATCGGCGACACCGCGCTGCTGGTGGTTGCCCTCGCCTACATCACCCTACTGACCTTCGCCGGCCTGGCCATGCAGCGCCGCGGCCAACTGATTCCCGGCGGTGTACTTGCCGCAGTGGCGGTGAGCATCGTGCCACTGGCGGTGTTCGCCCTCGAACGCCTGACCGGGCTCTGGCCGCTGGACGACAGCCAGGGCGACTATCACAACTATTACCGCTACGTGCAGGGCGGCTGGTTGTTGATGGAAGTAGCGACGGTCTGCGCCGGCCTGCTGATGCTGCGCCTGATCCCCTTCCCGTTCATCGTCATGCCGATCGCCGTGGCGCTGTGGTTCATGTCGATGGACCTGAGCGAATGGTTCCACGGCGACACCTTCACCTGGGAGCAACGCCAGGAGGTCTCGTTGTGGTTCGGGCTGGGCCTGCTGCTGGTGGTCCTGCTGATCGACGGCCGCACTCGCGAGGACTACGCGTTCTGGGGTTATCTGGCCGGATTGCTGGCGTTCTGGGGCGGGCTGACCTCGATGAACAGCGACAGCGAACTGGGCAAGGCCCTGTACTGCCTGATCAACGTCGGCCTGATGCTGGTGGCGGTGTTGTTGCGCCGACCGATGTTCATGGTCTTCGGTGCGCTGGGTGTGGCGGCCTATCTCGGCTATCTGTCCTACGAGGTGTTCGCCGAGTCGTTGCTGTTCCCGGTGGTCCTGAGCCTGATCGGCCTGGCGGTGATCGGCCTCGGCCTGCTCTACCAGAAACACCGTGAGCGCCTCAGCGACCGACTGCGCGCCGCACTGCCGGCCAGCCTGATGGACTGGCTGCCGGCACTGCGGCGCTGAGGAATCAGCCGAGTTCGACGATCTCGTAGTCGTGGGTGATCTCTACACCGGCACGACCCAGCATGATCGATGCCGAGCAGTACTTCTCTGCCGACAGCTCGACGGCCCGCTTGACCTGGGCTTCCTTCAGGCCACGGCCCTTGACCACGAAATGCAGGTGGATCTTGGTGAACACCTTGGGATCCTCGCTGGCCCGCTCGGCTTCAAGGAAGGCTTCGCAGCTTTCGACAGCCTGGCGGGACTTGCGCAGGATACTGACCACATCGAAATTGCTGCAGCCGCCCAGGCCCAGCAAGAGCATTTCCATCGGACGAACACCCAGGTTGCGCCCACCAGCCTCGGGTGGGCCGTCCATCACGACAACGTGGCCACTGCCCGACTCACCCAGGAACATTGCCTCGCCGGCCCACTGGATACGCGCCTTCATAACCGGTTTCCTCTCGCTTGGAAAAATGGCTGCCAGCTTAGTCCCTACAGGCGAAAGCGAAAAGGCTTAAGCACTTCAGTAAATATGCCGATAACATCTTGTCGTCTGATAAACTGACGCCAATTTGATGGCGTTTTGCACCCATCCCAGAACAACAAATACTCACGGACCGCGTATTTCGGGGCTTAACCATGGTTGCCGCAACACTTCCAGCCAAGATCAAGAATGTCGACAAGTTGCTTGCGCACTGCCAGCGCCGCCGCTTCCCGGCCAAAAGCAATATTCTCAGCGCCGGCGATACCGCTGAAACCTTGTCCTTCATCGTCAAGGGTTCGGTCACCATTTTGATCGAAGGCGACGATGGTCGCGAAATGATCATCGCCTACCTCAACAGCGGAGATTTCTTCGGCGAACTCGGGCTTTTCGAACCCACGGGCAAGGAACAGCAGCGCAGCGCCTGGGTACGGGCGAAAAGCGAATGCGAAGTTGCAGAAATCAGCTACGAGAAATTCCGCGAGCTGGCACGCCAGGACCAGGACATTCTCTACGCCCTCGGCAGCCAGATGGCTCAGCGCCTGCGCAATACCACGCGCAAGGTCGGTGACCTGGCCTTCTTCGACGTCACCGGCCGCGTGGCCCGTTGCCTGCTGGAGCTGTGCAAGCAGCCGGATGCGATGACCCACCCGGACGGCATGCAGATCAAGATCACCCGCCAGGAGATCGGTCGTATTGTCGGCTGCTCGCGTGAGATGGTCGGTCGCGTTCTGAAGGACCTCGAAGAACGCAACCTGGTGCATGTGAAAGGCAAGACCATGGTGGTCTTCGGCACCCGCTAATCCTTGGCAATGGCTTCGAGGGTCCGGGCATAGGCCTGGGCCAGGCGCTCCAGCAAGGGTGCCTCGGGCATGACTTCATGCAAGGCGATATGGCTGTCGGCCAGGCACCGCTGCTCCAGCTCGCAACACTCATTGAAGCGGTTGACCGCCGCAACCATCGATTCGCGCTCGTTATCCAGCAATAGCGCGCCATGCACCAGCACCACCGGGCGTTTACCCCCCAGGCCCTGGCGCCAGCGCTGGGCGGTGCCAACCAGCTTGCGGCCATTGAGGTTGACGTTATAGCGGCCATCGCAGAAGGCGCCTTCGATCTCCCCGACGGAAGCCACGCCGCCCCACTCCCGCAGGACCTCGCACAACGGCAGGCACAAGCGCTCGTAGGCGGTCTCGATACGGTTCAGGTCGCCTTCACTGCGTGGTGCGACGTACACCAAGGCGATATTGATCACTGCCGAGGACTGGGGAACCGGCTCGCCACCGGTTTCGCGCAGCAGCACCGGCCAGCCTCCGATCGCCAGCTCGCCACAGGCGGCCTCGAAGCCGTCCAGCCGACTCATCCGGCGCGGCATCACCAGTGCCCGGTCGGTGGGGCGCCAGAACAGCAGGCCATGGTCCTGATCGCCCTTGCAGACAGCCGCCAGCAGATCCTGCTCAGCCTGCAGGCCGGCTGCGACGGTTACGGCTACGGGTTGTTCACTCATGTGTTTTTTCCCTCCTCAAGCCTTTACGCGATCCCTGTGGGAGCGGGTTTACCGGATCGCCGGACCGCCGCGATTACGGTTGTGGATTCACCGACGCCATCGCGGGTGAACCCGCTCCCACAGGCTCAGTGGCGATCGGTCAAATAAAAAAGCCGGCAAACGCCGGCTTCGAGTCGATCAGTCGGGCACGCCCCCGGGGAAGAACAGGCGCTGCAGCTCTACTCCCGGCTCCTCGGCACGCATGAAGGCCTCGCCTACCAGGAACGAGTAGACCTCGTTGATTTCCATCAGCTCGACATCGGCCCGATTGAGGATGCCGCTCTCGGTAACCGCCAGGCGATCGCGCGGAATGCGTGGCAGCAGGTCCAGGGTGGTTTCCAGGCTGACCTCGAAAGTATGCAGGTTGCGATTGTTGACCCCGATCAGCGGTGTGTCGAGGGTCTTCAGCGCGCGCTCCAGCTCGTCGCTGTCATGCACTTCCACCAGTACGTCGAGGCCGACGCCTTTTGCAGTGGCGGCCAGTTCGGCCATTTTCACGTCGTCCAGGGCAGAGACGATCAACAGCACACAGTCGGCGCCCAAGGCACGGGCCTCGACGATCTGGTACGGATCGACCATGAAGTCCTTGCGGATGACCGGCAGCGACACCGCAGCGCGGGCCTGCTGCAGGTAGGCGTCAGCCCCGAGAAAGTAGTCCACATCGGTCAGCACCGAGAGGCAAGTCGCCCCACCTTTCTCGTAGCTGACGGCGATTTCCGCCGGAACGAAGTTCTCGCGGATCACACCCTTGCTCGGCGACGCCTTCTTGATCTCGGCGATGACAGCCGGCTGCTTGCGCCGGGCCTGCTCGATCAGCGCGTTGGCAAAGCCACGCGGTGCATCGGCCGCAGCGGCCAGGCGCTCCAGCTCGGCGAGACTGACCCGGGCGCTGCGCTCAGCCACTTCCTCGACCTTGCGGGCAAGGATCTTTTCCAGAACCGTCGGCACACTCATCCTTCATTCTCCTGCTTGAATACCGCGGTAAAGGCACCCAGCTCTTCCATCTTTTCCCGAGCGAGGCCGGTGTGCAGTGCATCGTGGGCCAGTTCGACGCCTTGCTTGAGGCTTATTGCCAGATCCGCGGCATAGAGTGCCGCGCCAGCATTGAGGACGATCATCTCGGCGGCCTTCTGGCCGTTCTCGGTCTTGCGCCGGCCAATGGCATCGCGGATCAACGCCAGGGACTCTTCCGGACCGCTGACCGCCAGGCCGTGCAGGCTCTGGCTCTTCATGCCAAGGTCTTCCGGCTCGACCCAATACTCGGTGATTTCGCCGTTCTTCAGTTCGGCGACGAAGGTCGGCGCGGCGAGGCTGAACTCGTCCAGGCCATCCTTCGAGTGCACCACCAGCACATGCTTGCTGCCCAGACGCTGCAGCACTTCAGCAAGCGGGCGGCAGAGTGCCTGGGTAAACACACCGACAACCTGGTGCTTCACACCAGCCGGATTCGTAAGCGGGCCGAGCATGTTGAACAGGGTCCGCAGACCCAGGTCGCGGCGCGGGCCGGCGGCGTGCTTCATGGCGCTGTGGTGGGTCTGGGCGAACATGAAGCCGATACCGACGCTGTCGATGCAGCGGGCAACCTGGACTTGCGTCAGGTTCAGGTAGATACCTGCGGCCTCCAGCAAGTCGGCGCTACCGCTCTTGCCGGATACCGCGCGGTTACCGTGCTTGGCTACCGTGCAACCGGCCGCGGCGACGACGAACGCCGAGCCGGTGGATACGTTGAAGATATTGGCGCCGTCACCGCCGGTACCGACGATATCGACCACACCGTCGAGGGTTTCCAGTTCGACCTTGTCCGCCAGCTCACGCATGACCGAAACCGCGCCGACGATCTCGTCGATGCTCTCGCTCTTCATGCGCATGCCCATCAGGAAAGCGCCGATCTGCGCCTCGGTGCACTGGCCGGTCATGATCTGGCGCATCACATCGCGCATTTCCTCGGTGGACAGGTCGAGTTGGCTGACGATACGGCCCAGGGCAGTCTTGATATCCATGCGCAATCCTTAACGGCGGCCGCCGGTCTGCTTGAGGAAATTGGCGAACAGCGCGTGGCCCTGCTCGGTGAGGATCGACTCGGGGTGGAACTGTACGCCTTCGATGTTCAGGGTCTTGTGACGCAGGCCCATGATTTCATCGATGGAGCCGTCTTCGAAGGCGGTCCAGGCGGTAATTTCCAGGCAGTCCGGCAAGGTTTCGCGCTTGACCACCAGCGAGTGGTAGCGCGTTACGGTCAACGGATTGTTGAGACCGGCGAACACGCCCTTGTTTTCGTGGACCACCGGGCTGGTCTTGCCGTGCATCACCTGGCGCGCGCGCACCACGTCCCCGCCGAAGGCCTGGCCGATGGACTGGTGCCCCAGGCACACACCCAGGATCGGCAGCTTGCCGGCGAAGTGATGAATGGCGGCGATGGACACACCGGCCTCGGTCGGTGTGCATGGACCGGGAGAAACGACGATGCGCTCGGGCTGCAGGGCCTCGATCTGTTCGATGGTCAGTTCGTCGTTGCGAATGACCTTGACCTCTGCACCCAGCTCGCCGAAGTACTGGACGACGTTGTAGGTGAAGGAGTCGTAGTTGTCGATCATCAGTAACATCTGGGCTCAACCTCTTGAATACTGACTTTGAAAGGTCGCCTTCCCGACTGCCGACATGCAGTGCCACACGCCCCAGTCATTTCCAACTGTTGCGAAGGTGTGTGGAATCATTTCAGAAAGGCAAAACGTAACGGGCCGGAAAACCGGCAGGAGATAAAGTCAGGCGCGCCAACGCCAGCGGGCGTGGGCCTTGATAACACGCATCAAGAGTTTGCTGACGATCAACACGGGGTAGGTCTCGTTCATACGTTGCCGCACAGTAGCTTACGGAAACAATGCGCGCAATATCGAGGGGGCACGAAGCCAGGGATTTGCTACCGTGTTCGGGCGCAATGCCCAAAAACAACGACAAAAGGACTCTTGCGATGAGAAAACGCCGTTATCTGCGTCAATCCGCCGCGTGCTTGCTCGCCCTCGCCTGTGCCAATGCCATGGCCAGCCCCTCCCCCTACTCGACGATGATCGTCTTCGGCGACAGCCTCGCCGACGCCGGCCAGTTCCCCGACCCCGATGGTGCGCCCGGCACCAGCCAGCGCTACACCAACCGCAACCCGGACGGCACTTTCGCCCCGGTGTCGTCGATGCTTCTCGGCGGCTACCTGGGCATCGCCCCGGGCGACCTGAATGCCTCCACTTCACCCGTGAACGCCGCCCTGGGTATCCCGGATGGCAACAACTGGGCGACCGGCGGCTATCGAACCGACCAGATCTTCGAATCCATCACCGGCGAATCCCTGGTGGTCATTCCCCCGGGCAACCCTGGCGAAGGCACGGTGCTGCGCCAGCGCCCGGGCTACCTGGCCGGCGGACGCCTGGCCGATCCCAATGCGCTGTATTACCTCACCGGCGGCGGCAACGACTTCCTCCAGGGGTTGGTGACTTCGCCTGCCGCCGCCGCAACATCGGCCACCCAACTGGCGGCCAGCGCCCAAGCGCTGCAACAGGCGGGGGCGCGCTACATCATGGTCTGGCTGCTGCCCGACCTCGGCCTGACGCCGGCGCTGAACGGCACACCGCTGCAAGGCGCCAGCTCACAGCTCAGTGCCTTGTTCAACCAGGCCTTGGTCAGCCAGTTGGCACGGATCGATGCCCAGATCATTCCGCTGAACATCCCTCTGCTGTTCCAGGAAGCCATCGCCTCGCCAGGCCTGTTCGGCCTCGCCAGCGACCAGAACCTGCTGCAAACCTGCTACAGCGGCAACGGCTGCACGCAGAATCCGGTATATGGCGCCAACGGTACCAATCCGGACGCCAGCAAGCTGCTGTTCAACGACTCGGTGCACCCGACCATCGCCGGCCAGCGGATGATCGCCGACTACGGCTATTCGATCCTTTCCGCCCCCTGGGAACTGACGCTGCTGCCGGAAATGGCCCATGGCACCTTGCGCGCGCATCAGGATGAGCTGCGCAACCAATGGCAAGCCGACTGGCAGGCGGTCGGACAATGGCAGGCGATCGTCGCTGCCGGCGGGCAAAAGCTGGATATCGACAGCCAGCGCAGCTCGGCCAGCGCCGACGGCCACGGCTACAACCTCACTGTCGGCGGTAGCTATCGTCTCGACCAGGACTGGCGGATCGGTATTGCCGGCGGCGTCTATCGGCAGAAGCTGGAAGCCGGGGCGCGGGACTCCGACTATCGCCTGAACAGCTACCTCGCCACCGTCTTCGCCCAGTTCAACCACGGCCGCTGGTGGGCCGATGCCGCGCTGACCGGCGGGCGCCTGGACTACGACGACCTGCAACGCACCTTCGCCCTCGGGCCCAATGACCGCAGCGAGAAAGGCGATACCGATGGCGATGTAGTCGCCGTCTCCGCCCGCCTCGGCTTCGATCTGGCGGCGCCGGGCAGCGAGTGGAGCCTGTCGCCATTCGTCAGCGCCGATTACGCGCGAATCGAGGTGGATGGCTATAGCGAGAAAGGCATGCGGGCCACGGCGCTGACCTTCGATGACCAGAAACGTGATTCACGGCGGCTGGGTGCCGGGCTGCAGGGCAAGTACCGGGTGGCGCCAGCGACCCTGCTGTTCGGCGAGGTTGCCCATGAGCATGAGTTCGAGGATGACACGCAGGACCTGACCACGCACCTGAACAGCCTGCCGGCGAATGACTTCACCCTGACCGGGTATACGCCGCAGAGCAATCTGAACCGGGTGAGCCTGGGCCTGAGCCAGACGGTGGCGCCGGGAGTGGCGCTGCGCGGAAGCTACAACTGGCGCAAGAGTGATGAGTTGACCCAGCAAGGGGTCAATCTGGCCTTGAGTCTGGAGTTCTAAGCGCAAGAGGCCATGTTGTTACTGATGGCCTCATCGCTGGCAAGCCAGCTCCCACAGGGACTGTAGGAGCTGGCTTGCCAGCGATTAGGGCCAACACTTATGTCCGAGGGGTCTGCTCAGCCAGCGCCACCGCGCGGAACATCGCCCGGCGCTTGTTGATGGTTTCTTCCCACTCCAGCGCCGGCACCGAGTCGGCGACGATGCCGCCACCGGCCTGCACATGCAGCTCGCCGTCCTTGATCACTGCCGTGCGAATGGCAATGGCCGTGTCCATGTTGCCGTTCCAGGCGAAGTAGCCGACCGCACCACCATAGACACCACGCTTGACCGGCTCCAGTTCGTCGATGATTTCCATCGCGCGGATCTTCGGCGCCCCCGACAGGGTGCCCGCCGGCAGGATCGCGCGCAGGGCGTCCATGGCAGTCAGGCCGTTCTTCAACTGCCCAGTGACGTTGGAAACGATATGCATCACGTTGGAGTAACGCTCGATCACCATTTTCTCGGTCAGCTTCACCGAGCCGACTTCCGACACGCGCCCGGTATCGTTACGTCCCAGGTCGATCAGCATCAAGTGCTCGGCGATCTCCTTATCGTCCGAGAGCAGGTCTTCTTCCAGCGCCCGGTCGGCCTCCTCGGTGGCGCCGCGCGGGCGGGTACCGGCGATCGGCCGCACGGTGACCAGGTTGTCCTCGACCCGTACCAGCACTTCCGGCGAGCTGCCCACCACGTGGAAATCGCCGAAATTGAAGAAGTACATGTACGGCGTGGGGTTGAAACAGCGCAGCGCGCGGTACAGGTCGATCGGCGCCGCCTTGAAGTCGATGGACATGCGTTGCGACGGCACCACCTGCATGCAGTCACCGGCGAGGATGTACTCCTTGATGGTGTCTACCGCGCGTTCGTAGTCCGCCTGGGTGAAACTGGAGCGGAACGCCGGCTCGGCGGCCTGCGGGCCGCTGAAGTCGAGGCCGCGGCGCGGAGTGATCGGCTGGCGCAGTTGCTCCAGCAAATCCTGCAGACGGGCCTGTCCCTGCTCGTAGGCGTTGTCCTGCGCCGGGTCGGCGAGGACGATGGCGTGCATCTTGCCGGCCAGGTTGTCGAAGACCACCACTGCATCGGACACCATCAGCAGGATATCCGGCACGCCCAGCGGGTCCGGGTTCGGGCATTTGCCCAGACGCTTCTCGACATAACGCACACAGTCGTAGCCGAAGTAGCCGACCAGGCCACCGTTGAAGCGCGGCAGACCGGCAATGGTCGGAACCTTGTAACGCTCCTTGAAGGTTTCGACGAAGGCCAGCGGGTCTTCCACATCGTGGCGCTCGGTCTCGACACCGTCGACGGTGATGCGCACCTGGTGATCATGCACCCGCAGCACGGTACGGCTTGGCAGGCCGATGATCGAATAGCGCCCCCACTTCTCACCGCCCTGAACCGACTCCAGCAGATAGGAGTTGGGCTGGTCGGCCAGTTTCAGGTAGATCGACAGCGGTGTGTCGAAGTCGGCCAGCGTTTCACAGGCCAGGGGGATGCGGTTGTAGCCTTCAGCGGCCAGGCGCAGGAATTCTTCGCGGGTCATGATTGCCTCGTGGCAGTAGGGCAGGAAAAGACAAATGGCAAACGGGCCGGGTCGGAGCCGGCTGGAAAGAAGTCAGGCGCGCCAACGCCAACGGGCCAGGGCCTTGATGACTTTCATCCAGAGTTTGCCAGGTGCTACCACGATGGAATCTCTACCGAGGGGAAGGTTGAAGGGCTCAACGTTAGCTCAGTGGCTGCACCGAAGCAACCGGGAGCAAGGCGCGCAGATCGTCGATCACCAGCGCCGGCGACTCCTCGCTGATCGGCCGGCCGTGGTTGTAGCCGTAGGTCAGGCCCACGCACTTGACCCCGGCCGCCTTCGCCGCCTGCACATCGCTGCGTGAATCGCCGATGAACAGCGCCTCGTCCGCCGTCACCCCGGCCAGTTGCATGACATGCAGCAAGGCGGCAGGGTCCGGTTTCTTCTGTGGCAGGGTGTCGCCCCCGATGATCCAGCGGAAATACGGGCCGATCTGCATCTGGTCCAGCAGCGGACCGACGAAGCGCTCGGGCTTGTTGGTGATCAGGGCCATTTCCACGCCCTGCGCCTGCAGCCAGCGCAAGGTGTCGCGCACGCCCGGATAGATCACCGTACGGTCATGGCTCTCGCCATAGGCACGGAGGAAAATCTCCAGGCCGTGCTCGGCTTCCTGGTCGCTGACCGCCGAATGCTCGATGCCACCGGCCAGGGCCCGGCGCACCAGCACCGGCGCGCCGTTGCCGACCCATTGGCGCACGGCTGCGACACCGGCAGGCGCGCGGCCCATTTCGAGCAGCATGCGATCCACCGCCGCCGCCAGGTCCGGGACCGAGTCGATCAGGGTCCCGTCCAGGTCGAACATCACCAGGCGTGGCAAGCGTTGCGCAAACAACTGCTCGAAGCCGCTCATGGGCGGGCCAGCGCCAGTTCGGCGCGCATCTGGTCGATGACCGCCTTGTAGTCAGGGGCATTGAAGATCGCCGAACCGGCGACGAAGGTGTCGGCGCCAGCGGCAGCGATTTCGCGGATGTTCTTCACGTTCACGCCACCATCGATTTCCAGGCGGATATCCCGGCCGCTGGCATCGATCAGGGCGCGGGCCTCGCGCAGCTTGTCGAGGGTGCCGGGGATGAATTTCTGCCCGCCGAAACCGGGGTTTACGCTCATCAGCAGGACCATGTCGACCTTGTCCATCACGTACTTCAGCGCGTCCAGCCCGGTGGCCGGGTTGAACACCAAGCCGGCCTTGCAGCCGCCGTCGCGGATCAGTTGCAGGGAGCGGTCGATGTGCTGCGAGGCTTCCGGATGGAAAGTGATGTAGGTGGCGCCGGCCTCGATGAAGTCGCCGATGATGCGGTCGACCGGGCTGACCATCAGGTGCACGTCGATCGGCGCAGTCACACCGTACTTGCGCAGGGCCGAGCAGACCATCGGGCCGATGGTCAGGTTGGGCACGTAATGGTTGTCCATCACGTCGAAGTGGACGATATCGGCGCCGGCGGCAAGCACGGCATCCACGTCCGGGCCCAGGCGGGCGAAGTCGGCGGACAGAATCGAGGGGGCAATAGCGAAGGGCTGCATGGCGCACCTTTGGGCAAATTCACGGTGGCGCGCATTGTACATCAGGGGAAAGGAGACTGACGGATGTTGTCTGGAGATGGGCGGAACAACACAAAAACCTGTGGGAGCTGGCGTTGCCAGCGATGAGGCCAGCACTGACAACATCATTGCCTAGTCTGGCCTCATCGCCGGCAACGCCGGCTCCCACAGGGTCCCGAGTTGCCTTCAGGCAGGCTGCTGTGTCCGCAGTTTCTCGCTGCGCCCGCGCAGCCATTCCAGGGTCAGCAACAGCACTACCGAGAAGGCGATCAGCAGGGTGGCCGCCGCCGCGATGGTCGGGCTCAGGTTCTCGCGGATACCGCTGAACATCTGCCGCGGCAGGGTCGCTTGCTCTGGGCCGGCGAGGAACAGCGTTACCACCACCTCGTCGAACGAGGTCGCAAAGGCGAACAACGCCCCCGAGATCACCCCCGGCGCGATCAGCGGCAGGGTCACCCGACGGAAGGTGGTGATCGGCGAGGCGCCCAGGCTGGCTGCGGCGCGGACCAGGTTGTGGTTGAAGCCTTGCAGGGTCGCCGACACGGTAATGATGACGAACGGCACACCCAGCACCGCGTGCACCAGGATCAGCGACAGGAAGCTGTTGCCCAGGCCCAGCGGGGCGAAGAACAGGTAGCTGGCCACGCCGATGATCACCACCGGCACCACCATCGGCGAGATCACCAGGGCCATGATCAGCGACTTGCCGGGGAAGTCCCCGCGGGTCAGGCCGATCGAGGCCAGGGTGCCGAAGACCATCGCCAGCACCGTGGCCGCCGGGGCGACGATGATGCTGTTCTTCAGGGCCCGCATCCATTCATCGGAAGCGAAGAAGTTGTGGTACCACTGCAACGAGAAGCCTTGCAGCGGGTAGACCAGGAAGCTGCCGGAGTTGAACGACAACGGAATGATCACCAGCACCGGCAACACCAGGAACAGCAGGATCAGCCCGCAAAGAATGCGCAAGCTGTAGAACCAGACCCGCTCGACGGGCGACATGTACGGACTCAGCATGACGACGCTCCTCAGCTCAGACGCAGGCGGCTGGAGCCGACCAGCCAGCTATAGATCAGGTACAGCAGCACGGTGGCCAGCAGCAGCAGGCCGCCCAGCGCGGTCGCCATGCCCCAGTTGATGCTGGTGTTGGTGTAGAAGGCCACGAAGTAGCTGACCATCTGGTCGTTCGGGCTGCCGAGCAGCGCCGGGGTGATGTAGTAACCGATGGCCATGATGAACACCAGCAGGCACCCGGCGCCCACGCCGGCGTAGGTCTGCGGGAAGTACACGCGCCAGAAGCTGGTGAAAGGATGGCAACCCAGGGAGATGGCCGCGCGCATGTAGGTCGGCGAGATGCCCTTCATTACGCTGTAGATCGGCAAGATCATGAACGGCAGCAGGATGTGGACCATCGAGATGTATACGCCGGTACGGTTGAATACCAGTTCCAGCGGCTTGTCGATGATGCCGATGGCCATCAAGGCGCTATTGATCAGGCCGCCGGATTGCAGGAGCACGATCCACGCCGCCACCCGCACCAGGATCGAGGTCCAGAACGGCAGGAGCACGAGGATCATCAGCAGGTTGCTCTGCCGGGTCGGCAGGTTGGCCAGCAGGTACGCCAACGGATAGGCCAGCACCAGGCAGATGGCGGTGATGACGAAGCCCATCCACAGGGTCCGGGTGAAGATATCCAGGTAGATGGATTGATCCGGGGTGGCCGGGGCCAGTTCACCGAGATCGTCGATGCGGTGGTCGAGGGCTGCCAGCAGATAGAACGGCGTCACGCTGCTGGTATTGCGACGGATCGCCTGCCAGTAGGCAGGGTCGCCCCAGCGCTCGTCGAGCTCCTGCAAGGCTTCCTTGTAGGAAGCCGGCTCGGTCTTGAACGGCAGGGCCCGGGCAGTTTTTGCCAGCAGGCTGCGGTAGCCGGCCAGTTCCATGTTGAGACGCTTGGACAGGTCGCCCAGGGTCTGGTTCTTGCGCGACTCGGCGAGGTCTTCGCTCAGCGCTTTATAGACGGGCTCGCCCGGCAGGCTCTTGCCATCCCACTCGGCCACCGCGGCCACGGTGCGCGGCAGGCCGCCGACCACCTCGGGGTTGCCGACGCTCTTGTACAGCAGCGCGGCGATCGGCACGAGAAACACCAGCAGCAGGAACAGCGCCAGCGGCGCGATCAACGCCTGCGCCTTGAAGCGGTTGACCCGCTCGGCACGCGCCAGACGCTGCTTGAGGGTAGGACCTGCGCCTTCTTTGAGGGGCACTGCGATGGCCATAGCGAACTCCGGAAATCTTGGAAAACGGGGAGCGCCGGCTCGGCACCGGCGCTCCATCGGGGCGACTTACTTGGCTGCCCAGGCGTTGAAGCGTTGTTCCAGCTGTTCGCTGTTGTCAGCCCAGAAGGCCACGTCGATCTGCACCTGGTTGGCGATGTTTTCCGGGGTGGTCGGCATGTCCTTCTTGATCTCGTCGGACAGCAGTGCGACTGCCTTGGAGTTGGCCGGACCGTAGGCAATGTTTTCCGAGTAGATTTTCTGCTGCTCAGGCTGTACCGAGTAGGCGATGAACTTCTTCGCTTCCTCGGCGTTCTTGGCGCCCTTCGGAATGGCCCAGGCGTCGAAGTCGTAGATACCGCCGTTCCACACCACCTTCAGGTTGCTCTCCTTCTGCACCGCAGCAATCCGGCCGTTGTAGGCCGAGCTCATGACCACGTCGCCGGAAGCGAGGTACTGCGGCGGCTGGGCGCCGGCTTCCCACCACTGGATGTTCGGCTTCAGCTCGTCGAGCTTCTTGAAGGCGCGGTCCTGGCCGTCCTTGGTGGCGAGCACCTTGTAGACGTCCTTCGGCGCAACGCCGTCGGCCATCAGGGCGAATTCCAGGGTGTACTTGGCGCCCTTGCGCAGGCCACGCTTGCCAGGGAAGTTCTTGGTGTCCCAGAAGTCCTTCCAGCTGGTCGGTGCGGTCTTCAGCTTGTCGGCGTTGTAGGCCATGACCGTGGACCATACAAAGAAACCGACGCCGCATGGCTGGATAGCGCCTGGCACATAGTCGGACTCGTTGCCGAACAACGCAGGATCCAATTCCTCGAACATGCCCTCGTCACAGCCGCGAGCCAGCTCCGGCGACTCGACCTCTACCAGGTTCCAGGACACGCTCTTGGTGTCGACCATGGCCTTGACCTTGGCCATTTCCCCGTTGTACTCGCCCGCGACGATCTTGCCCTTGCCGGCCTTTTCCCAAGGCTCGTAGAACGCCTTGACCTGCGCCGCCTTGTTGGCGCCACCGAAGGAAATCACGGTCAGATCGCTTGCCGCCATTGCGTGGGTCGCAGTGCACAGACCCAATGCCAGGGCGGTCAACTTCAAGTGTTTGAGCATTCTTGTTCTCTCCACAGTGCAGGGTGTTGGTTAGCAAACCTCAGTGGGCTTCCAGGATAGGATCGAGGGCACGTGCATGCTCGACCTCCCAGCCCAGCGGTACCACGTCGCCCACGGCCAGGGCCGGGTCGAGTTCGGCGATCGGCTGCTTCACGAAGAAGTCGGCCTTGCCGCAGACCTCCAGACGAACCCGCACGTGGTCGCCCAGATAGATGAACTCGGCCACGCGGCCGGAGAAGCGGTTCACGCAGCTTTCGCTGTGGCCGTTCAGGCGCACCCGCTCCGGACGCACCGACAAGGTCACCGGCTCGCCCGGCTGGCCGACGTTGACCGCCAGTGCCTCGACCTTCTCGCCACGGGCCAGGGCCACCAGGCAGCGCTCGCCGTCGCTGCTGAGCAGGCGGCCGTTGATGCGGTTGTTCTCGCCGATGAAGTTGGCAACGAAGGTGTTCTTCGGCTCTTCGTAGAGGGTGCGCGGATCGGCGATCTGCTGGATCTCGCCCTGATGGAACACCGCCACGCGGTCGGACATGGTCAGCGCCTCGCCCTGGTCGTGGGTCACGTAGACCACGGTCACGCCCAGGCGCTGGTGCAGGTGCTTGATCTCCATCTGCATGTGTTCGCGCAGTTGCTTGTCGAGGGCGCCGAGGGGTTCGTCCATCAGTACCAGCTGCGGTTCGAACACCAGCGCCCGGGCCAGGGCCACGCGCTGTTGCTGGCCACCGGACAGCTGGCCGGGGTAGCGCTGGGCGAAGGCATCGAGCTGGACCATGTTCAGTACGCGCTTGACCCGCTCGCTGATGTCGGTCTTGCTCAGGTTGCGCACGCTAAGGGGGAAGGCCAGGTTCTCGGCCACGGTCATGTGCGGGAACAGCGCGTAGTTCTGGAACACCATGCCGATGTCGCGCTTGTGCGGCGGCACGTTGTTGATCGAGCGACCGGCCAGCTTGATCTCGCCGGCAGTCGGCGTCTCGAAGCCGGCCAGCATCATCAGGCTGGTGGTCTTGCCCGAGCCGGAGGGGCCAAGCAGGGTAAGAAACTCGCCCTTGCGGATGTCCAGGTTGAGGTCCTTGACGATCAGCGATTCGCCGTCGTAGCTCTTTTGCACACCACGGAAGCTGACCAGGATCTCGCCGGACGCAGCGTTCGAACTGACCTCACTCATACCTGCACCTTTTTGTTGGATGACTGCTGTGATCCAAGCGTAAGGAAAGGCCCGGGCGGCGCAAATCGGGGGTGCTGAGAGATTGATATCAGCCGGGTGGAAGGGTGCTTGTAGGGATCGCCCTACAAAGATGGCGGGTTTAGGTATGTCTTGAGGGCCTCATCGCTGGCGAGCCGCATACAGAATCCTGTGGGAGCTGGCTTGCCAGCGATGAGGCCCGCCCAAACGACATCACTCTTTCGGACGTCGCTTTCAGAACACTCAGAGCAGCTTGTGCTCCATCGCGTACTTCACCAACTCCGCCAGCGAGGTGACATTCAGCTTCTGCATCAGGCGCGCCTTGTGCGTGCTGATGGTCTTGTTGCTCAGCGCCAGTTGCTGGGCGATATCGTTGACATTGGCCCCCTGGGCCAGGCGCTCGAACACCGAGAACTCGCGCTCCGACAGCAGCGAGTGCAGCGGCCGGGTATCGGTCAGGCCGACCTCGAAGACCATGCGATCGGCCAGGTCCGGATCGATATAGCGCCCGCCTCCGGCTACCCGCCGGATCGCCGTCAGCAGCAGGGCCGGATCGCTGTCCTTGGTGGCATACCCCGCAGCGCCCACCTTCAACGCCCGGGCGGCCATCTGCGCTTCGTCGTGCATGGACAGCACCAGGATCGCCGGCGGAGCATTCAGCGCGCGGATCCGCGGAATCGCCTCCAGGCCGTTAACCCCCGGCATCGAAATGTCCAGCAGGACCACTTCGCATGGCGTATGCCGCAGCGCATCCAGCAACTGTTCGCCATTGCCCGCCTCGCCCACCACCTGCATGTCCTTGGCCAGGCCGATCAACTGCTTGATGCCCTCGCGCACGATGGTGTGGTCTTCGGCCACCAATACTCGAATCACTGCCCCGCTCCTGTTTCATCCAAAGGAATACGCACGCTCAGGCTGGTGCCCTCGCCAGGTTCACTGTGCAGATGCATCTCGCCACCGAGCATCAGCACCCTTTCCCGCATGCCGACCAGCCCGAAGGAACTTGGCCGGCTCTCATCCGTCATGAATCCCACACCATCATCGCTGACGCTCAGGCACAGCATAGGCCCTTCACGGGTCAGGCTGATCTCCACGGTATGCGCCCGGGCATGGCGCATGACATTGGTCAGCACCTCCTGCAGCACCCGGAACAGCCCGGTAGCCTTGGCATCGCTCAAGGGTGGCAGGTTTTCCGGCACCTGGACCAGGCAGGGAATCTGCGTCCGCGCCTCGAAGCGCCGGGCCTGCCACTCGATGGCCGAGGCGATGCCGGCATCCAGGATCGGCGGGCGCAACGCCGTCGCCACATCGCGAACCAACTGGAAAAGCTGGGCGATCAGGCGCTTCATGCTGCCCAAACGTTCCGTAAGACCCGGATCAAGGTCGGCGTAGGCCAGTTCGCACATGGACGTTTCCAGCTTCAGCACGGTCAACATCTGACCAAGCTCGTCATGCACTTCCCGGGCGATCCGCGCCTTTTCCTCCTCGCGCACACTCTCCAGGTGCGCGGCCAGTTCACGCAGATGCTCGCGTGAGCTCTCCAGCTCCAGCTCGACCTGCTTGCTCTGGGTGATATCCCAGACGATGCCGTCCCAGACCACCCGGCCATTGCTCAGGGTTCGGGCACTGGCCTTGATATCGGCCCAACGCTGCTCACCTTGACGGGTGAGTATGCGGCCCTGCCAGGACCAGTCGCTGTCAGTGGCCAGGGCCTGATCCTGGACCCGGTGATAGTCCGCACGGTCATCGGCATGCACCAGGTTGCGCAGGCCCATCTTCGGATCCTGGATCTCCGCCGGGGCGTAGCCGACCAGGGTTTCACTGCCCTCGCTGATGTAGGGAAACTCCAGCTCGTCGATTCCCGGGTCGCGCTCCAGGCGGAACACCAGCCCCGGCACGTTGGCGGCGATCCCCTTGAGCCGCGCCTCGCTCTCGCGCTGGGCAGCCAGGGCGCGCCGGCGCTCGCTGACGTCCGTCAGGTACACCACAAGGTATTCGGCATCACGAAAACGCAGGAAGCTCAAGGACACGTCCACCGGCAGGAACGAGCCATCGGCGCGCAGCCACTGGGTTTCGAAGCGCTGCGCCGACTCGTCGCTGGCCCGCGCGCGCTTCCACAGGTCGAGCCAGCGGTCCATGTGCAGTTGCGGTTCGAAGTCGATCAGCGGTCGCTCCACTACCTTGCCCGGCTCGTAGCCAAGCATGACCTCGGCAGCGCGGTTGGCATAGCGCACATGGCTGTCCCAGTGCACCCAGAGAATGCCGACAGTGCTCTGGTCCAGGGAGAACTGGCTGAGGCGCAGCGCCTCTTCACGCCCCAGGCGCTCGGCGAGGTCCTCCCGCGCTGCCAGCAGGTTGTGTTCCAGGAAACTCTGCTGGCGGCGCTGCCAGACGATGATCGCCACGCTACTGAAGAACAGCGCAGCGAACAGCAGCGCAAGGTTCTGCCAGAAACCGGGGGACTCGCTGAGGCGCGGATACCGGGGTTGCAGCCAGCGGCTGTGCAGCTCTTCCAGGTCCCTCGCGGGAATTGCCTGCAGACCACGTTCAAGCACATCCGCGAGCAACGGCCAGTCCCGCCGTGAGGCGACCCGCAGCAGTTGCGGGAAACCGATATCGCCCACCACCGCCAGTTCGCTGAACTCGCTCTCGCGGGACAGCCGGCTCAGTTGCGCTTCATCCACTACCGCATAACGGGCCTGCTCGCTGACCACCAATTGCAGGGCCTGGCGTTCGCCGGGCACCCCCTGGAGGTTGAGATTGGTGTAGGTGGCGCGCAGATGGTCGGCCACCGCACTGGGCATGCGCACGGCAACCCGCTCGATCTCGCCGATGTTCTCCACATCCACCGCCACCGCGCCGTTGCGCTGGCCGACGATCAACTGCGGCACGCGCATATAAGGGTCGCTGAACAGCCACAGGCGCAGGCCGGCAGGCGTCTGGGTCAGGCCCGGGGCCAGGTCGATCTCGCCCCGTGCCAGGGCATGCTCAAGTTCGGCCTGGTCGGCGAAGTTGCGCCACGTCAGGTCCAGGCCAAGGTTGCGCGCCAGCAGGTTCATGACCTCGACATTGACCCCGGACAACTGTTGCAGGCGCCGGTCGAACTGGGCGAAGGGCGCCTGCAGGATCATCCCCACGCGCAGGCTGCGATGCTGCTCCAGCCATTCCCGCTGGGCCGCGTCGAGCTGCACCAAGGAGGGCGCAGGAGCAGCCCAAACGATCAAGGGCAGGAAAAAACAGCCGATAACCCACAGACGGCGCAAACCAATCATCTTGAATCTCGTCATATAGAAGGACGCCTGCCGAGCATGGCCGTCCCGGACAAATACCATTAGGCTGCCGGTCTCAATCTGGCCTGGATCGATCAATGTTCTCACTTTATCGCGCAACGCTTCCTGCGTTATGCCTGACCTTGATACTACCTTGCAGCGCCCATGCCGAGGACGGCAAAACGCCAGAAAGCAGCGCGGATGCCACGGTGCAACGCCCGGCCCTTATCGAGCGCAATCAAGAGGACGCCATCGCCCTGGAGCGCCAGGTGCCCAAGGAACAGCAACAAACCCTGCTGGCAGGCAGCGACAGCTTCCTCGCCCTGTGGAAACCGGCGAATGATCCGGCGCCCCACGGCGTGCTGGTACTCCTTGCCGGCGCCGGCGAAACCGCCGACTGGCCGAAGACCGTCGGCCCATTGCGGCGCAAGTTCCCGGATGCGGGCTGGGGCACCCTCAGCCTGGCCCTGCCCGACCTGCTGACCGACAGCCCGGTGGCCCGTACCGAAAGCCCGGCCCCGGCACCCCAGGCAGAAGACACCAGCAAGGCCGCTCCGGCCAAGGACACACCGGCCGACGCCAACGCCAACATCGCTCAGGCCACGGCGCCAGAGACCGACGCGGAAACCAGCGATAGCCCACCCGCCGACGCCAGCAGCGACAACACCGACGCCGAGCGCATCTTCGCCCGCCTCGATGCCGCCGTGGCCTATGCCCAGCAGCAGAACGCGCGCAGCGTGGTAATCCTCGGCAACGGCACCGGCGCCTACTGGGCCGCGCGCTACCTGAGCGAACGCCAGCCGGCGCAAGTGCAGAAACTAGTGATGGTGTCGGCGCAGGCGCCGATCAAGGCCGAACACAGCCTGGAAAGCCTGACGCCGTCGCTGAAAGTGCCCACCGCAGACGTCTACTACAACGATCAGGGATCGGCCCGTCAGGCAGCACAGCAGCGGCTGCAAGCCAGCAAGCGCCTGAAGGACAGCACCTACAAGCAGGTCGCCCTGACCGCGATGCCCGGCAACCGCTCTGCCGAGCAAGAGCAGTTGTTCCGGCGGATTCGTGGCTGGCTGAACCCGAGCAACGTGGACTAGAACTCGAGGCGTTTGCGAATGATCGCGTAGGCCTGGTGCAGCTCGCGGGTACGTTCGGTCGCCTCGCGTACCTTGGCCGGACTGGCCCCGCTGCCTTGCAGTTTGTCGGGATGATGGCGACTGACCAGGCGACGATAGGCCTGCTTGATCTCGCTGGGCACGGTGTCCGGGCCGACGCCCAGCAGTCGCAACGCCTCGGCGTAGCTGCCGGGCCCTTCCAGCACCGCCTTGCGCGGTTCATAGTCGCCCGCCAGGGCCTGCACCTTGGCCGCTGACCAGCCCAGTTGCCGGCCCCAGTGCAGCAGCAACTCCCTCTCGTCACGCCCAGCGCGGCCATCGGCCCAGGCCATGCGGCAACAGGCACGCAACACCCCTTCTGCGGCATGGGGCTGTTGCTTCAACCGTTGCAGGTAGCCCTCGACCCTCTCCCGTCCGGCCTTGCCGAGGTTGAATGCCGCGATGGCTTTCCTGCGGGCGTCGTCGTTCATTTCCAGGCGCTGCATTTCCTGGCGCGCCTGCTGGATATGCGCTTCGACCACCCGCCCGTCACTTTTGGCCAGCCGCCCCAGCAGCACGAACAGCACCTCGTCGTCGCGAAGCACCGGACGACCACCGAGTTTTTCCCGCAGGTGCGCCCAACTGTGCAACTGCAAACGGCGGTCCATCGCCTGCCCGAGCAGGGCTCCCAACAGCGCGCCAGGAATGCTGGCAACGGCGAAGCCGGCTCCGGCTCCGATCACTGTGCTCGGCCACAACATATCAACGACGCTCGGCGAGCAGGCGCTCGACTTCGGCAAGTCGCTCGAGGGTACCGACATCCACCCAGTGGCCGCGGAAGTGCTCGCCACTGACCTTGCCGTCGGCCATGGCTGCACGCAGCAACGGCGCCAGCTTGAACGCGCCGGCCTCGCAACCGGCGAACAGCGCCGGATCGAGCACCGAGATACCGCTGAAGGTCAGGGTTTCGTCGGCTCCGGCGCCGTCCTCGACCTGCCCGGCGACCAGACGGAAGTCACCGGCGCCATGATGGCCGGGGTTGTCCACCAGCACCAGATGAGCCAGGCCTTGCAGCGGCTGGTGCAGGCGTGCGAAATCGTAGTCGGTCCAGATATCGCCGTTGACCAGCAGGAACGGCTCGTCCCCCAGCAACGGCAGCGCCTTGAAGATGCCACCGCCGGTCTCCAGCGGCTCGCCCTCGGCGGAGAAACGGATGTCCAGGCCAAACCGCGAACCATCGCCGAGATGATCCTCGATCTGCTGACCGAGCCAGGCGTGGTTGATCACGATGTCCTTGAAGCCCGCTGCAGCCAGCGCCTTGAGGTGGTATTCGATCAATGGCACTCCGGCGACCGGCACCAGCGGCTTGGGCGTATGCAGGGTCAGCGGGCGCATCCGCTCGCCCTTGCCGGCCGCAAGGATCATCGCCTTCATGAACGCACTCCGAGACTGTCGATCAGCTCGCCCAGCCCGGCCAGTTCCGGCCGGCGGGAAATCACTTCTTCTATATAGGAGAAGAACCGCGGGACATCGGCCAGGTAGCGCGGTTTGCCGTCGCGGTGGCAGATACGGGCGAAGATGCCAATCACCTTGAGGTGACGCTGCACGCCCATCAGGTCGCTGGCGCGGTGGAAGTCCTCGAATACGGGTTGCACCGGAATACCCGCGGCCCGCGCCCGCTCCCAGTAATCCCGCAGCCAGGCGGCGACCTGCGCTTGCGGCCAGCTGAGGAAGGCATCCTTGAACAGGCAGGTGATGTCATAGGTGACCGGGCCGTAGACCGCATCCTGGAAATCCAGTACACCCGGGTTGGGCACGCTGCGCATCAGGTTGCGTGGCATATAGTCGCGGTGCACCAGCACCTTGGGCTGGGCCAGGGCGCTGTCGATCAGCAAGTTGCTGGCCTGCTGCCACAGGGCAAGCTGGTGCTGGTCGAAGGTCCTGCCCAACTCGCGACCGACATACCACTCGGGAAACAGCTCGACCTCGCGGCGCAGCAGCGCCAGGTCATAACTTGGCAGAGGCGCGTCCAGGGGCAGGCGCTGGAACGCCAGCAGCGCGTCGATGGCATCGTCGAACAGGGCGTCGGCGTTGCCGGCGTCGATCACGTCCAGGTAGGTCTGGTTGCCCAGGTCGCTCAGCAGCAAGAAGCCGCGCTCGAGGTCCTGCGCATGGATCACCGGCACATTGACGCCGGCAGTCGCCAGCAAGCGGGCGATCGCCACGAAGGGGCGGCAGTTCTCCTGGGGTGGCGGCGCGTCCATGATGATGAAACTGCGGCCGTCGGCCTGCCAGCGGAAATAACGGCGAAAGCTGGCATCGCTGCTCGCGGCGGTCAGGCTGCCTGCGGGAACCTGGCCCCACCCCTGGGTTCGAAACAGATTCGCCAGTTGCTCATCGAGCCAGACGGTCAGGTGTTGCAGGCGTACATCGTGATCGGGCATTGCAAGGGTCTCCGAAGGCCCTGGGCGCTGTATCGAGGGTAATCATGCGCAGGCCAGGCGAGGCGAAAACGGACAAGGAAGCGGAGTTTACTGGTTGTAAATGCGCATTCCGAGCCGTTTTCGATGCACCTGATGCAAGCAGGATGCATTTCTTACAGAGCCTAGCCGTCAAGCGGGGCATGCTTTATCATCCAGCATCTTTTTCAGACCATCGAGAGGCGTGCGGCCCCACACGCGGGCAGATGGCACGCAGGAAGCCCGGACTAATAAGATGGCATTGAAATCCCCCGCGTTTCGTAAAAAATTCCCGTTGCTGGTCACCGGCGGTCTGCTGGCATTGCAACCCCTGGCGACCTCCTATGTAGTCGCTGCCGAGCAGTTCGACTGCCAGGTTTCCGCTTCCGGCGGATGGGACTGCAAGCCCAAGACCAGCGCCACCCAGCTGCCGCCTCGCCCGATCCATGACGGTGCCGCGGTCAGCTCGGCCAATGCCACGCCGGAACAGTCCAGCGATGGCACGGCCGTCGAGGACCGTGGTCCGAAACCGGTCCTGGTCACCGAATCCAAGGGCCGCGGTCTGAAATCCCGCAGCGCCGACTACAGCCACCTGGACTGGGTGCCTCGCGAGAAGCTGACCCCGGCCCAGCTCGCCGAGACCGGCCCGTACTGCTCCGGCGCCTACATCGAGCCGGTGCGCCCGGGCATGAACGACACCACGCCGAAGGACGAGTCGCCGACCTTCCTCGGTGCCAAGGTGTCCCGCTACCAGCAGGAACAGCAGATCGCCACCCTCGCCGGTGACGTGGTCATGCGCCAAGGCAGCATGCAGGCCGAGGCCGATGAGGCCAACCTGTACCAGGCCGAGAACCGCGGTGAGCTGGTCGGCAACGTGAAGATCCGCGACAACGGCTCGCTGGTAGTCGGCGATCGCGCCGAGATCCAGCTGGACACCGGCGAAGCCCAGGTCGACAACGCCGAGTACGTGATGCACAAGTCGCACATCCGCGGCAACGCGCTGTACGCCAAGCGTTCCGAGAACGCCATCATCCGCCTGAAGGATGGCACCTACACCACCTGTGAGCCGAACAGCAACGCCTGGCAGCTCAAGGGCAACAACATCACGCTGAACCCGGCCACCGGTTTCGGTACCGCGACCAACGTCACCCTGCGGGTCAAGGATATTCCGGTGCTCTACACACCGTATATCTACTTCCCGATCGATGACCGTCGCCAGTCCGGCTTCCTGCCGCCATCGTTCAGCACCAGCAGCGACACCGGCTTCATGCTGGTCACGCCGTACTACTTCAACCTTGCGCCGAACTACGACGCCACGCTCTATCCACGCTACATGGCCAAGCGTGGCCTGTTGATGGAGGGTGAGTTCCGTTACCTGACGCCGAGCAGCGAAGGGCAGTTCGGTGGTGCCTGGCTGAATGACGAGGACGATGATCGCAAGAAGCAGACCGACTACAAAGACCAGCGTTGGATGGTCAACTGGCAGCACAAGGGCGGCCTTGATTCGCGCCTGATGACTGAAGTCGACTACACCGACATCAGTGATCCGTTCTACTTCCAGGATCTGGAGTCGGACCAGATCGGCGTTGAGAACCGTGACACCCTCAATCAGCGAGGTGCACTGACCTATCGTGGCAATGGCTACACGGCCGGCTTGAATGTCCATGCCTACGAAATGGCAACCATCTCGCAGATAACTCCATACGATCGGCTGCCGCAGGTCTTCCTCAACGGCAAGCTTCCGTACAACCCGGCGGGTCTTGAGTTCAGCTATGAAACCGAGGCTGTTCGCTTCGATCGTGATCTGAAAGACGATCTGGTGGTCGACAAGGACGGTAACCTGGACACCTCTGCTGGTGGTATTCCAGGACAACGCCTTGATGAAAACGTATTCGGCGTAGCACGGGCAAACGGCACGCGCCTCAATGCGGCACCGAAAATCAGTCTGCCGATGAAGGCCAACTACGGCTACCTGACCCCATCCCTCAAGTACGTAAACACCTACTACGATCTTGACCTGGATGCCAAGGGCAAACGCGACATCGCCAGCGCAAGCGCTGAAACCCTGCGCCTGCGTGGTGATTACAGCAGCTCGCAGTCACGCGACATCCCGATCTTCAGCGTCGACAGCGGTCTGTATTTCGATCGTTCCACCCAGTGGTTCGGCAAGAACTACAACCAGACGCTCGAGCCGCGCCTCTACTATCTCTATGTCCCGTACGAGAAGCAGAGCGATATCCCGATCTTCGACAGCAGCGAGTCGACATTCAACTACTCGTCCCTGTTCCGCGACAATCGCTTCAGCGGCATCGATCGCATCGGTGACGAGAACAAGCTGTCCCTCGGCGTGACCAACCGCTGGATCGAGGAAAACGGCTTTGAGCGCCAGCGCTTCAGCATCGGCCAGGCCGTGTACTTCAAGGACCGCAAGGTCCAGTTGCCGGGCATCGACTACCGTACCCGGAGCGACGCGCAATCCGATGTCTCGCCATACGCGCTGGAATACGAATACCGCTTCAACCGCGACTGGCGCTTCAATTCTGATTTCAACTGGGATCCGGACAGCCGCAGCACCCGCTCGGGCAGCGCGATGTTCCATTACCAGCCGGAAGACAACGTCAACAAGCTGGTCAACCTCGGTTATCGCTACCGCAACGACACCGTTTCCTACAACAGCACTACGGGCCAATGGCAGGTAGGCGGTGGCGACTACGGCAGCCCCGGCGATCCGAACTACGTCAAGGACTACTACAAGATCCAGCAGCATGACTTCTCCGTCATGTGGCCGATCGTTCCGCAGTGGACCGCGATCGCTCGCTGGCAGCACGACTACAACCGCAACCGTACCCTCGAAGCCTTCGGCGGTTTCGAATACGACAACTGCTGCTGGAAACTGCGCCTGATCAACCGTTACTGGGTTGACTACGACGACTACAGCCAGGCAACCCCGCAAAACGAAAAAGGCGACCACGGCGTCTTCCTGCAGATCGTGCTGAAAGGCCTCGGTGGCGTGGTGGGCAATAAGGTCGAGAGCTTCCTCGATAAAGGCATTCAAGGTTACCGTGCACGTGAAGACCAAGCTTATTGATTGTCTGCGCCCGCTGATGCTGGGCGCTCTGATGTTGAGCAGCACCGCCCATGCGGCGGTGCAGACCCTGGACAAGATCGTCGCCATCGTCGACAACGACGTGGTCATGCAAAGCCAGCTGGACCAGCGCGTCCACGAGGTCCAGCAGACCATCGCCAAGCGTGGCGGCGCCGTTCCGCCCGCCAGCGTGCTGGATCAGCAGGTATTGGAGCGCCTGATCGTCGAGAACCTGCAACTGCAGATCGGCGAGCGCTCCGGCATCCGCATCACCGACGAAGAACTGAACCAGGCCATCGGCACCATCGCCCAGCGCAACAACATGAGCCTGGAGCAGTTCCGCGCTGCCCTGGCCCATGATGGCCTGTCGTTCAACGACGCTCGCGAGCAGGTCCGTCGCGAGATGATCATCAGCCGCGTGCGCCAGCGTCGTGTTGCCGAGCGCATCCAGGTCTCCGAGCAGGAAGTGAAGAACTTCCTCGCCTCTGACCTGGGCAAGATGCAGCTGTCGGAAGAATACCGCCTCGCCAACATCCTGATTCCGACCCCGGAAAGCGCCAGCTCCACCGCTATCCAGGCGGCAGCCCGCCAGGCTGGCGAGATCTACCAGCAGCTCAAGCAAGGCGCCGATTTCGCCCAGCTGGCCATCGCCCGTTCCGCCAGCGAAACCGCGCTGGAAGGCGGCGAGATGGGCTGGCGCAAGGCAGCCCAGCTTCCACCTCCGTTCGATCGCATGCTCAGCACCATGGCCGTGGGCGACGTCACCGAGCCGGTTCGCACCCCGGGCGGTTTCATCATCCTCAAGCTGCAAGAGAAACGCGGTGGCCAGACCCAACTGCGTGACGAAGTGCATGTTCGCCATATCCTGATCAAGCCAAGCGAGATCCGCAGCGAAGCCGAGACCAAGATCCTCGCGCAGCGCCTGTACGACCGCATCCAGGCGGGCGAAGACTTCGCCGAACTGGCGAAAAGCTTCTCGGAAGACCCGGGTTCGGCACTCAACGGCGGCGACCTCAACTGGGTCGACCCGAACAACCTGGTTCCGGAGTTCCGCGAGGTCATGGCCAGCTCGCCGCAGGGCCAGGTGTCCAAGCCATTCCAGACCCAATACGGCTGGCACGTCCTGGAAGTCCTCGGCCGTCGCGCCACCGACAGCACCGCCCAGGCCCGCGAGCAACAGGCAATGACCGTACTGCGCAATCGCAAGTACGACGAAGAGCTGCAAAGCTGGCTGCGTCAGATCCGCGACGAAGCCTACGTTGAAATCAAGCTTCCTGGCGCCGAACAGGCAACCCAGTGAAACTGCAGCGCTTCGCCCTCACCCCCGGCGAACCCGCAGGCATAGGTCCCGACCTGTGCCTGCTGCTCGCCTCGCGAGCCCAGCCACATCCCCTGATCGCCATCACCAGCCGTGACCTGCTCGCCGAGCGGGCCACGCAACTGGGCGTGGCCGTCGACCTGCTGCCGGTCAGTCCCGATGCCTTCCCCGATGCGCCGGCCAAGGCCGGTAGCCTGTACGTCTGGGATACGCCGCTGGCCAGGCCGGCAGTGCCCGGCAAGCTGGACAAGGCCAATGCCGCCTTCGTCCTGGAAACCCTGACCCGCGCCGGTCAAGGCTGCCTGGACGGGCACTTCGCCGGCATGATCACCGCACCGGTGCACAAGGGCGTGATCAACGAGAGTGGAATCCCGTTTTCCGGGCATACCGAATTTCTCGCCGAACTGACCCATACCGCCCAGGTGGTGATGATGCTCGCCACCCGCGGTTTGCGCGTCGCCCTGGTCACCACCCACCTGCCCCTGCGCGACGTGGCCGACGCCATCACCGTCGAGCGCCTGGAACGGGTCACACGGATCCTGCATGCCGACCTGCAGCAGAAATTCGGTATCGCCCAGCCAAGGGTCCTGGTCTGCGGCCTGAACCCGCACGCCGGCGAGGGTGGGCATCTGGGACGCGAGGAAATCGACATCATCGAGCCGACGCTGGAGCGCCTGCGCCTCGAAGGCATGGACCTGCGCGGTCCGCTGCCCGCCGACACACTGTTTACCCCCAAATATCTGGAGCACTGCGACGCAGTGCTGGCGATGTACCACGACCAGGGCCTGCCCGTGCTCAAGTTCAAGGGCTTTGGCGCGGCGCTCAATGTCACCCTCGGTTTGCCGATCATCCGCACTTCCGTGGATCACGGCACTGCCCTGGACCTGGCCGGCACCGGCAAGGTCGACACCGGCAGCCTTCAGGTCGCCCTGGAAACCGCCTACCAGATGGCCGAGACCCGACTATGACCGAGCAATACCAACACCGGGCGCGCAAGCGCTTCGGCCAGAATTTCCTGCACGACGCAGGCGTGATCGACCGCATCCTGCGCGCCATCAATGCCAAGGCCGGCGAGCACATCCTCGAGATCGGCCCAGGCCAGGGTGCCCTCACCGAAGGCGTACTGGGCAGCGGCGCGCAACTGGACGTGGTCGAGCTGGACAAGGACCTCGTCCCGATTCTCAACCAGCAGTTCGCCAGCCGCGACAACTTCCGCCTGCACCAGGGCGATGCGCTGAAGTTCGACTTCACCACCCTGGGCGCCGCGCCGCGTTCGCTGCGGGTAGTGGGCAACCTGCCCTACAACATCTCCACGCCGCTGATTTTCCACCTGCTGGACAACGCTGAGCTGATCCGCGACATGCACTTCATGCTGCAGAAGGAAGTGGTCGAGCGTCTGGCGGCGGGTCCTGGTGGCGGTGACTGGGGACGCCTGTCGATCATGGTGCAGTACCACTGCCGCGTGGAGCACCTGTTCAATGTCGGCCCCGGTGCCTTCAATCCGCCGCCGAAGGTGGATTCCGCGATCGTGCGCCTGGTCCCCCACGAGACCTTGCCGTTCCCGGCCAAGGACCATCGCCTGCTCGAGCGCATCGTCCGCGAAGCGTTCAACCAGCGTCGCAAGACCCTGCGCAACACCCTTAAGGCCCTGCTCGACAGCCAGGCTATCGAAGCCGCCGGCGTCGATGGCAGCCTGCGGCCCGAACAGCTCGACCTGGCTGCCTTCGTCCGCCTCGCGGACAAGCTGGCTGAACAGTCCGCCAACAGGTGATGCGAACCCCGGCCAGCCTGGCCACCAGGCTGGCCGGGGGCCCTGCCCATGGCCTAGACTGACCTTCCATGGCCGCATCCGTTCGTCTTGAAGGCTCTTCCGCATGTCCGATCCCCTGTACCAGGTCGACGTCAGCGTCGTCACCCGTTTCCTCCCCGAGCAGTCGCAACCGGAACAAGACCGTTATGCCTTTGCCTACACCATCACCGTAACCAACAACGGCAGCGTGGCCGCCAAGTTGATGTCCCGCCGCTGGCTGATCACCCACAGTGACGGCCAGGAAGAAGAGGTGCGCGGTGATGGTGTTGTCGGTGAACAACCGCTGATCGCCCCGGGTCAAAGCCATACCTATAGCAGCGGCACCGTCATTTCCGGCAAGGTCGGCTTCATGCAGGGCAGTTACCAGATGTTCGCGCGCGACGGCAAACGCTTCGAAGCCACCATTGCGCCGTTCCGTCTGGCCGTGCCCGGAGCCCTGCACTGATGGCCACCTATGCCGTCGGTGACCTGCAGGGTTGCCTTGAACCGCTCAAGTGCCTGCTGGAACGGGTCAACTTCGATCCGGCCGTCGACCGCCTGTGGCTGGTCGGCGACCTGGTCAACCGTGGCCCGCAGTCCCTGGAAACCCTGCGTTTTCTTTATGGCATGCGCGACTCGCTGGTTTGCGTGCTGGGCAATCATGACCTGCACCTGCTCGCGGTCTGGCACAACATCGAACGCCTGAAGAAAAGCGACACGCTGCGCGAGATCATCGAGGCACCGGACGCGCCGCAACTGCTCGACTGGCTGCGTCGGCAGAAGCTGCTGCACTTCGACGAGCCGCGCGGCACAGTGCTGGTGCATGCCGGTATTCCGCCACAATGGACCCTGGGCAAGGCCCTGGGGCTGGCTGCGGAAGTCGAGGAAGTGCTGCGCGACGACCTGCGCATCAAGCAATACCTCGATGGCATGTACGGCAACGACCCGGCCAAGTGGAACAAGGACCTGACCGGCGTCACGCGCCTGCGGGTAATCACCAACTACTTCACGCGCATGCGCTTCTGCACCGCCGAGGGCAAGCTCGACCTCAAGGGCAAGGAAGGCGCCGACACCGCGCCGCCTGGCTACAAGCCATGGTTCGCGCACAAGGACCGGCGTTCGCGGCACGTGAAGATCATCTTCGGACACTGGGCCGCCCTCGAAGGACGCTGTGATGCTCCCGGCGTGTATGCCCTCGATACCGGATGCGTCTGGGGAGGAGCCATGACCCTGATGAACGTCGACAGCGGGGAAATGCACCGTTGCGAATGCGAGCAAAAGGAAAAGGTCCTTGCCACCCGTCCTTCCCCACCGCCGGCAAACAGCTAGAATGGCCCGTCATCGTTGAAGGAAACCGTGCAATGAGCGAATTCAAACGCATCCCTCCCGAACAGGCCCAGGCACTGCGCGAGCAAGGTGCGGTCGTGGTCGATATCCGCGACCCGCAAACCTATGCGAACGGCCACATTACCGGCTCCCGTCACCTGGACAACCACTCCGTGGCCGACTTCATCCGCGGCGCCGACCTCGACGCACCGACCGTGGTGGTCTGCTACCACGGCAACTCCAGCCAGAGCGCAGCGGCGTACCTGGCCAGCCAGGGCTTTTCCGATGTCTACAGCCTCGACGGAGGCTTTGAACTGTGGCGCGGCACCTTTCCGTCGGAAACCAGCCAGGGAAACCCGGAATAATTTTTTTCCGCCCCCGCAGCCCGCGTCCTGTGCGGGCTCGCGCCTGACCGGACGAACGGTCATGGCGAACTTATCCGCCATCCGCCCTTGACCTCCCCGAGAACCAACTATCCTTAAGCCCAGGCCATCCAAAAAAGGGGAGAGCCGGTACACCGGCGTGCGGGTCATCGGTAGCGATTTCAGGGTGTTCTGGGGGGTATACAGCAATCGTCCATCGCGATTGCATGCCAGCATCAGCTGACTGATCCGGCGTCGGCCTCACGTATCGAGCGAGGTGACGTCATGAGTATTTTTAGCCACTTCCAACAACGCTTCGAGTCCACCCGCCAGGAGGAGCTCTCGCTACAGGAGTACCTGGAGCTCTGCAAGACCGACCGCAGCGCCTACGCTTCCGCGGCCGAGCGCCTGCTCATGGCCATCGGCGAGCCGGAACTGGTCGACACCTCCAACAACTCCAGGCTGTCGCGAATCTTCTCCAACAAGGTGATTCGCCGGTATCCGGCCTTTGCCGACTTCCATGGCATGGAAGAGTGCATCGACCAGATCGTCTCGTACTTCCGCCATGCCGCCCAAGGCCTGGAAGAGAAGAAACAGATCCTCTATCTGCTCGGCCCGGTCGGCGGCGGTAAATCGTCCCTGGCGGAAAAACTGAAGCAACTGATGGAAAAGGTGCCCTTCTACGCCATCAAGGGCTCGCCGGTGTTCGAGTCGCCCCTGGGGCTGTTCAATGCCGCCGAGGACGGTGCCATTCTCGAGGAAGACTTCGGCATCCCGCGGCGCTATCTCAATACCATCATGTCCCCCTGGGCGACCAAGCGCCTGGCCGAATTCGGCGGTGATATCAGCCAGTTCAAGGTGGTCAAGCTCTACCCTTCGATCCTCAACCAGATCGCCGTGGCCAAGACCGAGCCGGGCGACGAGAACAACCAGGACATCTCGGCCCTGGTGGGCAAGGTGGATATCCGCAAGCTGGAGGAATTCCCACAGAACGACGCCGACGCCTACAGCTACTCGGGCGCACTGTGCCGGGCCAACCAGGGCCTGATGGAATTCGTCGAGATGTTCAAGGCCCCGATCAAGGTCCTGCACCCGTTGCTTACCGCCACCCAGGAAGGCAACTACAACAGTACCGAAGGCCTGGGCGCGATCCCCTACTCCGGTATCCTGCTGGCCCACTCCAACGAATCGGAGTGGCACAGCTTCCGCAACAACAAGAACAACGAGGCGTTCATCGACCGGATCTACATCGTCAAGGTGCCGTACTGCCTGCGGGTCAGCGACGAGATCAAGATCTACGACAAGCTCCTGTTCAACAGCTCCCTGGCCAAGGCCCATTGCGCACCCGACACCTTGAAGATGCTGGCCCAGTTCACTGTGCTCTCGCGCCTCAAGGAGCCGGAAAACTCCAACATCTACTCGAAGATGCGCGTGTATGACGGCGAGAACCTCAAGGACACCGATCCCAAGGCCAAGTCGATCCAGGAATACCGCGACGCCGCCGGTGTAGACGAGGGCATGAACGGCCTGTCGACCCGCTTCGCCTTCAAGATCCTGTCCAAGGTCTTCAACTTCGACCCGCATGAAGTGGCGGCCAACCCGGTGCACCTGCTCTACGTGCTGGAACAGCAGATCGAGCAGGAACAGTTCCCGGCCGAAGTACGCGAGCGCTACCTGCGCTACCTGAAGGAATACCTGGCCCCGCGCTATATCGAGTTCATCGGCAAGGAAATCCAGACCGCCTACCTGGAGTCGTACAGCGAGTATGGTCAGAACATCTTCGACCGCTACGTGCTCTATGCAGACTTCTGGATCCAGGACCAGGAATACCGCGACCCGGAGACCGGCGAAATCCTCAACCGCATCGCCCTCAACGAAGAGCTGGAAAAGATCGAGAAGCCGGCCGGCATCAGCAATCCGAAGGATTTCCGCAACGAGATCGTCAACTTCGTCCTGCGTGCCCGTGCCAACAACAACGGCAAGAACCCGACCTGGCTGAGCTACGAAAAGCTGCGGGTGGTGATCGAGAAGAAAATGTTCTCCAACACCGAGGACCTGCTGCCGGTCATCAGCTTCAACGCCAAGGCGAGCAAGGAGGACCAGCAGAAACACAACGATTTCGTCACGCGCATGGTGGAACGCGGCTACACCGACAAACAGGTTCGCCTGCTGTCGGAATGGTACCTGCGGGTCAGAAAGTCCCAGTAAAAGCGGCAAGCCATAAGCCACAAGCCTTGAGCCATTCGCGGTGTGCTCCTGCACACCGCACGGCGCGGGTCCGTGGCGGATGCTTTTACTTGCAGCTAGTAGCTTAAAGCTTGCAGCTGTACCCCAGCTACCGGAGGGCCTATGAGCTACGTCATCGACCGACGCCTGAATGGCAAGAACAAGAGCACGGTCAACCGCCAGCGCTTCCTGAGGCGTTACCGTGATCACATCAAGAAAGCCGTCGAGGAGGCTGTGAGCCGCCGCTCCATCACCGACATGGAGCATGGCGAGCAGATCAGCATCCCTGGCCGCGATATCGACGAACCGGTGCTGCACCATGGCCGTGGCGGCAAGCAGACTGTCGTCCACCCGGGCAACAAGGAGTTCACCGCAGGCGAACACATCCCCCGGCCGCAGGGCAGCGGAGGCGGCGGTGGTCGTGGCAAGGCGGGCAACTCCGGCGAAGGCATGGACGAGTTCGTCTTCCAGATCACCCAGGAGGAATTCCTCGAATTCATGTTCGAGGACCTGGAACTGCCCAACCTGGTCAAGCGCCACCTGACCGGTACCGACACCTTCAAGACCGTCCGTGCCGGCATCAGCAACGAGGGCAACCCGTCACGCATCAACATCATCCGCACCCTGCGCTCGGCTCATGCACGGCGCATCGCCCTGTCCGGCAGCAGTCGGGCCCGGCTGCGTGAAGCCCGGGAAGAGCTTGCGCGCCTGAAACGGGAAGAACCGGACAACTTCGGTGATATCCAGGAAATCGAAGCGGAGATCGAACGCCTCATCGCCCGGATCAATCGCATTCCGTTCCTCGATACCTTCGACTTGAAGTACAACCTGCTGGTCAAGCACCCCAACCCCAGTTCCAAGGCGGTGATGTTCTGCCTCATGGACGTCTCCGGCTCCATGACCCAGGCTACCAAGGACATCGCCAAGCGCTTCTTCATCCTTCTGTACCTGTTCCTGAAGCGCAACTACGACCGTATCGAAGTGGTCTTCATCCGCCACCACACCAGCGCCCGCGAAGTGGACGAAGAAGAATTCTTCTACTCCCGGGAAACCGGCGGCACCATCGTCTCCAGTGCCCTGAAGCTGATGCAGGAGATCATGGCCGAGCGCTATCCCGCCAACGAATGGAACATCTACGCCGCCCAGGCCTCGGACGGCGACAACTGGAACGACGACTCGCCGATCTGCCGGGAGATTCTCAGCAAGCAGATCATGCCGTTCGTCCAGTACTACACTTACGTCGAGATCACCCCCCGGGAACATCAGGCACTGTGGTTCGAATACGAACGCATCGGCGAAGCCTTCCCTGATACGTTCGCCCAGCAGCAGCTGGTGTCGGCCGGTGATATCTATCCGGTCTTCCGTGAACTCTTCCAGCGCAGGTTAGTGACATGACCGCCAGAGAGCAGAAACGCCAACCGCTTTCCACCGGGTCCGAGTGGACGTTCGAGCTCATCCAGGCCTATGACCGAGAGATCAGCCGCCTGGCCGAGCGCTACGCCCTGGATACCTACCCCAACCAGATCGAAGTGATCACTGCCGAGCAGATGATGGACGCCTATGCATCGGTAGGGATGCCGCTGGGCTACCACCATTGGTCCTACGGCAAGCACTTCCTCAGCACAGAAAAATCCTACAGCCGAGGCCAGATGGGCCTGGCCTACGAGATCGTGATCAATTCCGACCCGTGCATCGCCTACCTGATGGAGGAAAACACCATCTGCATGCAGGCGCTGGTGGTCGCCCATGCCTGCTACGGACACAACAGCTTCTTCAAGGGCAACTACCTGTTCCGTACCTGGACCGATGCCAGCTCGATCATCGATTACCTGGTGTTCGCCAAGCAGTACATCACCCAGTGCGAGGAGCGTCACGGCATCGATGCGGTCGAGGATCTGCTGGACTCCTGCCACGCCCTGATGAACTACGGCGTCGACCGTTACAAACGGCCCTACCCCATTTCCGCCGAAGAGGAGCGGCGGCGGCAGAAGGACCGTGAAGAGCACATGCAGAAACAGATCAACGACCTGTGGCGCACCATTCCGAAAAGCGCGGACAAGGTCAGCGAAAAGGACACCGCACGCTTCCCCGCCGAGCCGCAGGAGAACATCCTCTACTTCATCGAAAAGCACGCGCCGCTGCTGGAACCGTGGCAACGCGAGATCGTGCGCATCGTGCGCAAGATCGCCCAGTACTTCTATCCACAGCGCCAGACCCAGGTCATGAACGAAGGCTGGGCCACCTTCTGGCATTACACCCTGATGAACGATCTGTACGACGAAGGCCTGGTCACCGACGGCTTCATGTTGGAATTCCTTCAGTCCCATACCAGCGTGGTGTTCCAGCCGGGCTTCGACAGTCCCTACTACAGCGGCATCAACCCCTATGCCCTAGGCTTCGCCATGTATACCGACATCCGCCGCATGTGCGAGAACCCCACCGAGGAAGACCGCCGCTGGTTCCCGGAGATCGCCGGAAGCGACTGGCTGTCGGCGATCAAATTCGCCATGAGCAGCTTCAAGGATGAAAGCTTCATCCTGCAGTACCTCTCGCCCAAGGTGATTCGCGACCTCAAGCTGTTCAGCATCATGGACGACGACCAACGCGACGACCTGCTGGTACCGGCCATCCATGACGAAAGCGGCTACCGCGTCATTCGCGAAACCCTCGCCGCCCAGTACAACCTTGGCAACCGCGAGCCCAACGTGCAGATCTGGAGCATCGACCGCCGCGGCGACCGTTCCCTGACCCTTCGCCACCAGCAACATGACCGCAAGCCGCTCGGCGACTCCACCGAGGAAGTGCTCAAGCACCTGCACCGCCTCTGGGGGTTCGATATCCACCTGGAAACCTTGCAGGGCGACCAGATCATGAAAACCCACCACGTCCCCCCAAAGGGTGAACACGGCGACGGCGACCACGGCCGCCTCGATCTCGCCGTGGTGCACCTGTAACGCCAAACGCCTCCGAGAGGCCACACGGGTTATCCTGTGGGGCATCTACGGAGGTTTTTCATGCAGATCTACAAAGTCGGCGGCGCCGTTCGCGATCGCCTGCTCGGCAGGCCGGTCACCGACCATGACTGGGTGGTGGTCGGTGCCACGGCCGAACAGATGCTGGAACAAGGGTTTCGTCCCGTGGGCTCGGATTTCCCGGTGTTCCTGCACCCGCAAAGTGGCGAGGAGTACGCCCTCGCCCGCACCGAACGTAAAAGCGGCGTGGGTTACGGCGGCTTCACGTTCCACGCCAGCCCCGAGGTCACCCTCGAACAGGACCTGATCCGCCGCGACCTGACCATCAATGCCATGGCCGAGGACGAGCACGGCAACCTGACCGATCCTTATAACGGCAAGAAAGACCTGGACAATCGGGTTTTACGCCATGTTTCCCCCGCATTCGCCGAAGATCCCTTGCGAGTCCTGCGGGTAGCGCGCTTTGCCGCACGCTTCGCCGGGCTGGGCTTCAGCGTCGCACCGGAAACCCTTGAACTGATGCGTCAGCTCAGCAATTCCGGCGAACTCCAGGCGCTGACGCCGGAGCGCAGCTGGAAGGAAATTTCCCGGGCATTGATGGAAGATCATCCCCAGGTATTCATCCAGGTCCTGCGCGATTGCGGCGCATTGCGCGAGCTGATGCCGGAAGTCGACAGCCTGTTCGGTGTCCCACAGCCAGCCGCCCATCATCCGGAAATCGATACCGGCGCCCATACCCTGGCCGTGCTGGAGCAAGCCGCCCGCCACGCTCAACCGCTCACCGTACGCTGGGCCTGCCTGCTGCACGACCTGGGCAAGGGCACTACACCGGAACACGAATGGCCGCGGCATATCGCTCATGAGCACCGCGGGCTGAAGCTGATCGACAAGATCAACCAACGCTTCAAGGTGCCACGGGACTGTCAGGAATTGGCGATGCTGGTGGGTGAGTACCATACCCACGGGCACCGGGCGCTGGAGCTGAAGCCCGCGACCCTGCTGGAACTGCTACAACGCTTCGATGTGTACAGACGCCCTCAGCGTTTCGAGGAATTCATCGTGGCGTGCGAGATGGATGCCCGGGGACGGCTGGGACTGGAAGATCGCCAGTATCCGCAGGCGGATTACCTGCGCGGCGCGGCCGAGGCGGCGAGGAAGGTCGCGGTGCAGCCGCTGGTCGAGCAGGGCTACACCGGACAGGCACTGGGCGAGGCGCTGAAAAAAGCTCGCCTGAATGCGTTGAAGGCCTACAAGGAGAGTGCTGCAGGCTGATCTGCTGTGGCTTTGAGGGCCTTATCGCTGGCAAGCCAGCTCCCACAGGATCGCAGGCGCCGCATACCCGGTATGGCTTGTCGGACCGCCGCACCGCAGCGATGAGGCCTCAGCTACCGGCAATTGTCAGCTGCCGCTCATGCCAGAGAAAAGGAACAGGTGCCAGCACCTGATCGATCCGTGCCTCGCTCCACAGTTGCGCGATGCTCTTGCCCGCCCCCGGATGCACCAATTGCGGAGCAATCAACGACAGCGGCCAGAGCACGAACGCATTCTTGAGGATTTCGGCGCGGGGCAGGATCAGGCCGTCGAAGTTGCCGTGCAGGTCGCCGTACATCAGTACGTCGATATCCAGCGGCAAGCCCTTGCGCTCCGGGGCATAGCGGCCATTGTCGGCCTCGATGAACTTGAGCCGGCGATCCAGCTCGATCAGCGGCAGGTCGGTCAGGCCGGTCACCACCAGGTTGAGGAAGGGACCGCTCTTGATCCCCACCGCCTGGCTCTCGAAGACCGGCGAGCACTCCATCTGCTGGAGGAAACCGGCCAGCGCATCGAGGCCGGCAGTCAGGTGCCGCTCGCGCTCGACATTGCTGCCGAGGCCCAGGTAGACCCGTGTCAGAGGCATCCGCGCTCGATCTCCACGCCAACACCACCGGTAGCCGCCGGCACGGCGCCGGGCTTGGTCAGCTTGAGGCTCAGCCAGGGAATGTTGAATTCATCCATCAGCACCTTGGCCAGGCGCTCGGCGAAGGTTTCCACCAATTCGAACTGCGCCTGCTCGGCAAATGCCTGGATGCGCGCGGACACACTGGCGTAGTCCAGTGCCAGGCTCAGATCGTCACCTGCCGCAGCCGGGCGATTGTCCCAGGCAAACCGCAGATCGAGACGCAGGCACTGGCGAATGCCACGCTCCCAGTCGTAGGCGCCGATCACGGTGTCGACTTCCAGCCCTTCGATGAACACTCTGTCCAAGCACTTCTCTCCACAGCACGACAAGGGCGCCTTGCGCCGTTAGAATCAGGGGCGTCCTTGCCCGGAATAGTTAGCATGTTTTGGTTACTGGCGATGTTCGCCTACCTGCTTGGCTCTCTGTCCTTCGCCATCGTCCTCAGCCGCCTGAACGGCAGTCCCGACCCGCGCATGAGCGGTTCCGGCAATGCCGGCGCTACCAATATGCTGCGCCTGGCGGGGCGGAAACTGGCGATCCTGACCCTGCTTGGCGACCTGTGCAAGGGCCTGGTGCCGGTCCTGCTGGCCCAACTGGCCGGCCTGGAGCAACAGCAACAAGCCTGGATCGGTCTTTGCGCGGTACTCGGCCACATGTTCCCGCTCTACTTCCGCTTCCGCGGCGGCAAGGGCGTCGCCACCGCCGCCGGCATGCTGCTCGGCCTTTACCCGCCTGCCGCCCTGCTGGCCATTTGCAGTTGGCTGCTGACCTTCTACCTCACCCGCACCAGTTCGCTGGCGGCGTTGATCGCAACGCCCCTGACCCTGCCGCTGCTGGCCTGGCGCGAGCCGGAAGCACTCCTGCCAATGACCCTGCTGACGCTGCTGATCGTCTGGCGACATCGCGGCAACCTGCGTGACCTCTTCGCAGGCCGGGAGCGCCACTTCTAAATCGCTTGCAGCGTTTCCATCGGCCAGCGTGCCTGCACGCTGATGGCCAGGGTTTCCTGCTGCCCCGCAGCCAGACGCTGGCAACCGGCGTAGGCGATCATCGCACCGTTGTCGGTACAGAATTTCGGGCGGGCATAGAAGACATTACCCTTGAGCCCGGCAGTCATTTCCTCCAGCGACGCGCGCAGGGCCTTGTTGGCACTCACGCCACCGGCGATCACCAGGCGCTTCAGGCCTGTCTGCTTCAGGGCGCGGCGGCATTTGATGGTGAGAGTCTCCACCACTGCCTGCTGGAAGGCCAGCGAGATGTCGCAACGAGTCTGTTCGCCGTCGTCTCCAGCCTTCTGGCACTGCTGCCAGGTGTTCAGGGCGAAGGTTTTCAGGCCGCTGAAGCTGAAATCCAGCCCGGGGCGATCGGTCATCGGCCGCGGAAAGACGAAGCGCCCCGGCACACCCTGGGTAGCCAGGCGGGCGATTTCCGGACCACCGGGGTAATCCAGGCCGATCAGCTTGGCCGTCTTGTCGAAGGCTTCGCCAGCGGCATCATCCAGCGACTCGCCAAGCAGTTCGTAGCGGCCGATGCCATCGACGCGAACCAGTTGCGTATGGCCGCCGGACACCAGCAAGGCGACGAACGGAAACTCCGGTGGCTGCTCCTCGAGCATTGGCGCCAGCAGGTGACCTTCCATATGATGCACGCCAAGCGCCGGGATACCCCAGGCGAAGGCCAGCGCCTGGGCGCACGACGCACCGACCAGCAGTGCGCCGACCAGGCCGGGACCCGCGGTATAGGCAATGGCATCGATATCGCTGGCCGCGCAGCCAGCTTCGGTCAGGACCTGGCGGATCAGCGGCAGCATGCGCTTGACGTGATCACGGGAGGCGAGCTCCGGCACCACGCCACCATAGACGCGGTGCAGGTCGATCTGGCTGAACAGGGCATCGGCCAGCAGGCCGCGTTCGCTGTCGTAGAGGGCGACGCCGGTTTCATCGCAGGATGTTTCCAATCCCAGTACTAGCATGGGTCCTTGCCTTGTCGAGGCTGAATTCGAAGGCGCGCATGATAGTCCTCGCTCCCTGTGCCGACCAGCGGTTTTCGATCAGAGGCTTTGCATTCCTGCTGGCTAAGGGTTAACATCCGCAACCCTTAAAAACCGACGTTCTCCAGTGCACATTTCTGCCACGAGTTCGTTGACCCCGGTAATGAATGAAGGTAGCTCTGGATGCCAGCCGTCAAAGTTAAAGAGAACGAACCCTTCGACGTAGCTCTGCGTCGTTTCAAGCGCTCCTGCGAAAAAGCCGGTGTACTGGCTGAAGTTCGTAGCCGCGAATTTTACGAGAAGCCGACTTCCGAGCGTAAGCGCAAGGCAGCTGCTGCTGTCAAGCGTCACGCCAAGAAAGTTCAGCGCGAACAGCGCCGCGCCGTTCGTCTGTACTGATACAGACGTCTGTCGCAAGCTTCTGCCTCGCCCGGCCCAAAGCCGGGCTGCCGGCAGCGAGCAAAGCTGTTCACTCCAGCCACGACACCCGTCGTATCGCCGGAGACGCCCAGACTGGTTCCCAGCCCGGGCAGCCTGCCACAATCGTCAGAACTGGCTTATAGCCAGGCGTGCACGTCACACTGACGGACCCTTACGGGTTACCGACGAGCACATCTTCTTTTCCGTTTTCTTGCGTCTGCCATTCGACCTGTTTCGAATGCACCGTCGTTCCCGCAGCATTAGCGATAGACTTCATTATCGCCTGATGACGAGAGAGCCATGGCCGGGCTGATTCCCCAGAGTTTCATTGACGACCTTCTCAACCGCACCGATATCGTCGATGTGGTGAGTTCGCGCGTGCAACTGAAAAAGGCCGGCAAGAACCTGACCGCCTGCTGTCCTTTCCACAAGGAAAAGACGCCATCCTTCAGCGTCAGCCCGGACAAGCAGTTCTACTACTGCTTCGGTTGTGGCGCCGGCGGCAACGCCCTCGGCTTCATCATGGACCACGACAACCTGGACTTCCCCCAGGCCGTCGAGGAACTGGCGAAAGCCGCCGGCATGGAAGTGCCGCGAGAAGAAAGCGGGCGCGGGCACAAGCCGCGACAGCCCACGGATTCACCGCTCTATCCGCTGCTGGCCGCGGCTGCCGAGTTCTATCGCCAGGCCCTGAAAAGCCATCCAACCCGCAAGGCTGCGGTGGAGTACCTCAAGGGCCGCGGCCTGTCCGGAGAAATCGCTCGCGATTTCGGCCTGGGCTTCGCCCCTCCAGGCTGGGACAACCTGTTCAAGCACCTGGGCAGCGATAGCCTGCAGCAGAAGGCCATGATCGACGCCGGGCTGCTGATCGAGAACGCCGAAAGCGGCAAGCGCTACGACCGTTTCCGTGACCGGGTGATGTTCCCCATCCGCGACAGCCGTGGCCGGGTCATCGCCTTCGGCGGACGGGTGCTCGGCGACGACAAGCCCAAGTACCTCAACTCCCCGGAAACCCCGGTCTTCCACAAGGGCCAGGAGCTGTACGGGCTGTACGAGGCACGCAAGTTCAATCGCAACCTCGACGAAATCATCGTGGTCGAAGGCTACATGGATGTCATTGCCCTGGCCCAGCAAGGCCTGCGCAATGCGGTGGCGACCCTCGGCACCGCCACCAGCGAGGAACACCTCAAGCGCTTGTTCCGGGTGGTGCCGAGCGTGCTCTTCTGCTTCGACGGCGACCAGGCCGGCCGCAATGCCGCCTGGCGCGCACTGGAAGCCACCCTGTCAAGCCTGCAGGACGGACGCAAGGCGCGTTTCCTGTTCCTGCCCGAGGGTGAGGATCCGGACAGCCTGGTCCGCGCCGAGGGCACCGACGCCTTCCGCGCGCGGATCAACCAGCACGCCCAGCCGCTGGCCGACTACTTCTTCCAGCAACTGACCGAGGAGGCCGACCCGCGCTCGCTGGAAGGCAAGGCCCACATGGCCACCCTCGCCGCGCCGTTGATCGACAAGGTGCCGGGTGCGAACCTGCGTGCGCTGATGCGCAATCGCCTGAAGGAAATCACCGGCCTGGACAACCAGCAGGTCGAGCAACTGGCCCGGAACGCACCGCAGGAAACCGCGCCGCCGGCCTACGACCCGGGCATCGACTACGATGCGATCCCGGACTACAGCCCGGACTACAGCGATTTCCATCACGCAGAACATTTCCAGCCACAATCACAGCAGCAGTGGACACCCAACCAGGGCGGCGGCCAGAAGAAGAAATGGGATGGCAAGCCATGGGACAAGAAGGGTGGCAAGGGCAAGCCGTGGGAGCGAAACGGCCAGCAGCAGAATCATCCGCCGCGCGTGCCGACCTCGGTAGAGCCGCCGACCCTCAGCGCCCTGCGTACCCTGCTGCACCACCCGGCGCTGGCACGCAAGGTCGAGGACGCCAGCCACTTTGCCGACGAAGAGCACGTCTACGCACAGTTGCTGGTGGCACTGCTGGAGGCGCTGCAAAAGAATCCTGAGCTACGCTCACTACAGCTGATCGCACGCTGGCACGGCACCGAACAGGGTCGCCTGCTGCGGGCGCTGGCGGAAAAGGAATGGCTGATCGATGCCGACAACCTTGAACAGCAGTTTTTCGACACTATAACTAGCTTGTCCGCTCGCCAACGCGAGCGCAGCCTGGAACATCTGCTCCGGAAAGCACGTCAAAGCGAACTGAGCGCAGAGGAAAAAAATCAGCTGCGCGACCTCCTGAGTCGCAATGTTCCCGCACAAACCCCGACCTCAACTGGCGCGTGAGGTCCATGCTCGGGTATAATCCCCGGCTTGTTTTTTGCCCGCCAAGACCTTCAGTGGATAGGGTGTTATGTCCGGAAAAGCGCAACAGCAGTCTCGCATCAAAGAGTTGATCACCCGCGGCCGTGAGCAGGGCTACCTGACTTACGCGGAGGTCAACGACCACCTGCCTGAGGATATTTCAGATCCGGAACAGGTGGAAGACATCATCCGCATGATCAACGACATGGGGATCAACGTATTCGAGAGTGCTCCGGATGCGGATGCCCTTTTGTTGGCCGAAGCCGACACCGACGAAGCCGCGGCCGAAGAAGCCGCTGCTGCGCTGGCGGCCGTGGAAACCGACATCGGTCGCACCACCGACCCGGTGCGCATGTACATGCGCGAAATGGGTACCGTCGAACTCCTGACCCGTGAAGGCGAAATCGAAATCGCCAAGCGGATCGAGGAAGGTATCCGTGAAGTGATGAGCGCCATCGCCCACTTCCCCGGCACCGTCGAATACATCCTCGGCGAATATGATCGCGTCACCGCCGAAGGCGGCCGCCTGTCGGACGTACTGAGCGGCTACATCGACCCTGACGACAGCATCGCGGCGCCAGCCGAGATGCCGCCGCCCGTCGACACCAAGGCGGCTCCGGCTGCCGACAGTGACGACGAAGACGAGGAAAAGGAAGAAAGCGGCGACGAAGAGGAAGAGACCGAGAGCGGTCCCGACCCGGAAGTCGCTCGCCAGCGTTTCGGTGCCGTCGCCGAACAACTGGAAGCGACCGCCAAGATCCTCAAGAAGCATGGTCGTGACAGCAAGCAGGGCGTCGCCGAGCTGCTGGCCCTGGCCGAGCTGTTCATGCCGATCAAGCTGGTGCCAAAGCAGTTCGAAGTGCTGGTCGAGCGCGTCCGCGGTGCCCTGGACCGCCTGCGTGCCCAGGAACGCGCCATCATGCAACTGTGCGTTCGTGACGCCCGCATGCCACGCGCCGACTTCCTGCGCCTGTTCCCAAGCAACGAGGTCGACCTGACCTGGAGCGGCGATCTCGCCAAGCGCAGCACCAAATGGGCCGAAGCCCTGGGCCGCCTGGACGCCGACATCGTGCGTTGCCAGCAGAAGCTGGTCGACCTGGAGGCCGAAACCGGCCTGACCATCGCCGAGATCAAGGACATCAACCGTCGCATGTCGATCGGTGAAGCCAAGGCTCGTCGTGCCAAGAAGGAAATGGTCGAGGCCAACCTGCGTCTGGTGATCTCGATCGCCAAGAAGTACACCAACCGCGGCCTGCAGTTCCTCGACCTGATCCAGGAAGGCAACATCGGCCTGATGAAGGCGGTGGACAAGTTCGAATACCGTCGCGGCTACAAGTTCTCGACCTACGCCACCTGGTGGATTCGCCAGGCGATCACCCGGTCGATCGCCGACCAGGCGCGCACCATCCGTATTCCGGTGCACATGATCGAGACGATCAACAAGCTCAACCGCATTTCCCGGCAGATGCTCCAGGAAATGGGTCGCGAACCGACGCCGGAAGAGCTGGGCGAGCGCATGGAAATGCCCGAGGACAAGATCCGCAAGGTATTGAAGATCGCCAAAGAGCCGATCTCCATGGAAACCCCGATCGGTGACGACGAAGATTCGCATCTGGGCGACTTCATCGAGGACTCGACCATGCAGTCGCCAATCGATGTGGCAACTGTCGAAAGCCTCAAGGAAGCCACCCGTGACGTGCTCTCGGGCCTGACCGCACGTGAAGCCAAGGTGCTGCGCATGCGTTTCGGTATCGACATGAACACCGATCACACGCTCGAAGAAGTCGGCAAGCAGTTCGACGTGACCCGCGAGCGGATCCGTCAGATCGAAGCCAAGGCGTTGCGCAAGCTGCGTCACCCGACGCGAAGCGAGCATCTGCGCTCCTTCCTCGACGAGTAACAAGACGAACCCCGGCCACCGCCGGGGTTTTTCTTTTTGGGCGAACAACGGCCTGTCGCCCAGACCCTGAAGGCAAAATGCCCGTCTACACTCGAATCTATCCATTCGTAGACGAGGCCGCTATGCCGAGATTGCCGGCCCTTCTGCTGTCGCTCTTGTTCACCTGGAGCGCAGCGGCCGGCGCCTTGACCCTGACCGATGAAGAGCAGGCCTGGCTGGACGCCCACCCCAGCCTGCGCCTCGGCGTCGATGCTTCGTGGCTACCCTTCGAATACCGGGACCAGGAAGGCCGCTACCAGGGACTGGCCGCCGACTACATCGCCGCGATTCGTGAGCGCCTGGGCGTCAACTTCACGCTCGGCGCCCCTTCGAGTTGGACACAGGTCCTCGAGCAGGCGCGCAACGGGCAGATCGACCTGATGCCCGGGATCATGTCCACGCCCGAGCGCCAGGAGTACCTGTCGTTCACCCGGCCCTACCTGGATTTCCCCATCGTGATCCTCGCCCATGAAGGCGGCCCGCATCCCGCCGCCATCAAGGACCTGTACGGCCTGAAGATTGCCGTGGTGGAAAACTATGCGCCCCATGAATTGCTGCGCTCCCATTACCCGGACCTCAACCTGGTGGCCATGCCCAATGTCAGCTCGGCGCTGCAAGCGCTGGCTACCGATGAGGTGGACGCGGTAGTCGGCGATCTGGCGTCGAGCGTCTGGGCCCTGCGCGAACTCAAGCTGGAAGGCCTCTTTGTCAGCGGCGAAACGCCCTACCGCTACCAACTGGCCATGGGTACGCCCCGGGGCAACAAGACCCTGATCGGCATCCTCGATAAAGTGCTCGCCGACATGTCTGCGCAGGAGGTTGCCGACATCCAGGCACGCTGGGTCGGCAAGGTGCTGGAGCAACGGCCACTGTGGCGCGACCTGTTGCTCTACGGCCTGCCAGCCGTGTTGTTGCTGGTGGCGATCCTGGCAGCGGTGATCCGGGTCAACCGCCGGCTCAGCTCAGAGATTTCACGGCGCATCGCCCTTGAACAGGAACTGCGCAGCAGCGAATACCACTACCGCGGCCTGGTCGAGAGTCTCTCGGCCATTGCCTGGGAAGCCGACGCCAACGACTTCACCTACAACTATGTCTCGCCCCATGCCGAAAACCTGCTCGGCTACCCCTTGAGCGCATGGCTCACACCAGGATTCTGGCGCTCCATCCTGCACCCGGACGACGCCCTCTGGGCCCAGGCCTACTGCGACGCGGAAACCGCCGCCGGGCGCGATCACAGCCTGGACTACCGGGTGATCCGCGCCGATGGCCGGACCCTGTGGATCCGCGACATCGTCAGCCTCATCGAGCACGGCCACCGGCCGGTGATGCGCGGCTTGATGATCGACATCAGCGAAGCCAAGCACACCGAACAGGCCTTGCGCCTGTCGGAGCAGAAATTCGCTTCGGTGTTCCACCAATGCCCGGATATCCTGGTGATCGCCCGTCTCAGCGACGGTTGCCTGCTGGAAATCAACGAAACCTTCGAAGAGCAGATCGGCCTCACCCCTTCGCAGGTGGTCGGCCGCACCGCCACCGAACTGAATATCTGGGGCGTCGAAGGCATCGGCCCGAGCCTGCTGCAGCGTCTGCAGCGCGGCAGCGTGCGCAATCTGGAAATGACCTTCCGTCGCAGCAATGGCCAGTTGTTCACCGGACTGATTTCAGCGGAGTCCTTCGACCTGGAAAGCACCCCGGCGCTGGTAGTGGCGGTGCGCGATATCAGCCAGCTCAAGGAAACCCAGGAGCAACTGCAGATTTCCGAAGAGAAATTCGCCAAGGCCTTCCACGCCTCGCCGGACGGCATGCTGCTGTCGCGGCAAAGCGACGGGCTGTTGCTTGAGGTCAACGAAGGTTTCTGCCGCCTGACCGGCTTCGATATGCAGACCTCGCTGGACCGCACGGCGATCGACCTGGGTATCTGGGTCGATCTCAACGAACGCAGGGAGATGCTCGAACACCTGAAAAAAGACGGCTTCGTGCGAGATTTCCTGTGCAATCTGCGCCGTGCCGATGGTCAGGTACGCCTCTGCGAACTGTCCGCCAGGCCGCTACCCATCGGCGGCAGCGACTGCATGCTGACCATCGCCCGCGACATCACCGATCGCCACCAGATGCAGGAAAAACTGCAACTGGCCGCTACTGTCTTCGAAAACACCGCCGAGGGCGTGCTGATTACCGATACCGACCAGCGCATCAGCGCGGTCAACCGGGCCTTCAGCGAGATCACCGGGTACAGCGAAGACGAAACCCTCGGCCACACGCCCCGCCTGCTCGCCTCCGGCCAGCACGACAGCGCCTTCTACGCGGCCATGTGGCATCAGCTTGGTGCCGACGGGCACTGGCAGGGAGAGATTCTCAACCGGCGCAAGAACGGCGAACTGTATCCCGCCTGGCTGACCATCAGTGCAGTGCGCAACCCGGAATTTGGCACCACCCACTTCGTGGCCGTGTTCGCCGACATTTCCAGCCTCAAGCACGCCCAGGCCAAGCTCGACTACCAGGCCCACCACGATCCGCTCACCGGCCTGCCCAATCGCACATTGTTCGAAAACCGCCTGCAGGCCGCACTGAGTTGTCCACAGGCATCGAGCCGCCAGGGCGCGGTGCTGTTCCTGGACCTGGACCGTTTCAAGCACATCAACGACAGCCTCGGCCACCCGGTCGGCGACCTGCTGCTCAAGGCCATCGCCCATCGCCTGAAGGAACAGGTACGCGATATCGACACCGTCGCCCGCCTCGGCGGCGACGAATTCATCATCCTGCTGCCCGGCCTGCATCAAGCCAGTGATGCCGAGCATATCGCGCAGAAGGTCCTGGCCTGTTTCAATGCGCCATTCCAGGCCGGCGAACACGAGTTCTTCTCCAGCGCCAGCATCGGCATCAGCCTGTACCCGCAGGACGGTATCGATGTCGCCTCGCTGATCCGCAATGCCGATGCCGCCATGTACCGCTCCAAGGCCAAGGGCCGCAACCGCGTCGAGGCCTATACCCGCGACCTCACCGCACAGGCCAGCGAGCGTATCGCGCTCGAGCACGAACTGCGCCGGGCGATCGAACGTAACGAACTGAGCCTGTATTTCCAGCCCAAGCTAAGCCTCAAGACCCAACGCCTGGTCGGTGCCGAAGCGCTGATTCGCTGGGCCAATCCGAACTTCGGCGATGTGCCGCCCGAGCGCTTCATCCCGCTGGCGGAAGAGAACGGCATGATCCTGCAACTCGGCGACTGGGTACTGGAGCATGCCTGTCGGCAAATGCAGGCCTGGAAACGCCAGTACCAGGCGTTCGGCCCGCTCTCGGTCAACCTCGCCGGCGCCCAGTTGCGCCAGCCGGGGCTGGTGCGACGCATCGAGCAACTGCTCAGGACCCACCAGCTCAAGGCCGGCGATCTGCAACTGGAAATTACCGAGAACTTCATCATGAGCCAGGCCGAGGAAGGCCTGGCCATTCTCCACCAGCTCAAGCGCCTCGGCGTGCAACTGGCGATCGACGACTTCGGTACCGGCTATTCGTCCCTCAGTTACCTCAAGCGCCTGCCGCTGGACATCCTGAAGATCGACCAATCCTTCATCCGCGGCCTCCCCGACGACCCCAACGACGCCGCCATCGCCCGGGCCATCATCGCCCTGGGTCGCAGCCTGCAACTGACCGTGATTGCCGAAGGCGTGGAAACCCCCGCCCAGCAGCAATTCCTCGCCCGGGAAGGCTGCGAACAGATCCAGGGCTACATCGTTAGCCTGCCACTGCCGGCAAACGCCTTCGCCGAGTCGTTTTTACGCATAGTACTTTCCGATCTTTCGGATGGCACTGCCTGGAATCCCTCGATATAATCCGCGACCACTGGGGCCTATAGCTCAGTCGGTTAGAGCAGAGGACTCATAATCCTTTGGTCCACGGTTCGAGTCCGTGTGGGCCCACCAGGTACGACAAAGCCGCGCAAATGCGCGGCTTTTGTGTTTCTGGGATTCGCCTCAAATTGAGCCAACAACGGCCTGTCATTTCCAGAAAAGTGGTGGGCTAAATGATCAAGGATGGAATGACCGCGATCGCGGCATGGCGCAGGCATCTGGACCTGACACAAGCGGAGGTCGCCCAACGCCTGGGCATTTCCCAGCCGGCCTATGCCCAGCAGGAATCTGCCGAACGCCCACGCAAGGGAACCCGTGAGAAAATCGCGGCCGCTCTCGGCATTCCGGTGCACTGCCTCGACCTGTAGCCCGGTCCCAGAACGGGACTGAAAAGTCCCAGACAGGGACCGACAGCGTCCCATCTCGAGTCACGCTATTTCTTTCCCCTTTTCCCCACTCCGCCCATGTGATCGTACAACTCCATCAGCTATGATGACGGTTATTTTTCTACGTGAATGACAAGGCATGACAGAGCAGCAGGTACAGGTGCGAGGCCGGCGCAAGCCGCGTAGCCTGGCCCAGGAACTGGTCGCGGTGCTGACCGAGCGGATTCGCAGCGGGCAATTGAAGCGCGGCGACAAGCTTCCCACCGAGTCGCAGATCATGGCCGAGGAAGGCGTGAGCCGGACGGTGGTGCGTGAAGCCATCTCCCGTTTGCAGGCCTCCGGCCAGGTGGAAACCCGCCATGGTATCGGCACCTTCGTGCTCGACCAGCCCGTCGGCGGCAGTTTCCGCATCGATCCGGCCACCATCGTGACGCTGCGCGAGGTTCTTTCGGTGCTGGAGCTGCGCATCGCCCTGGAGGTCGAGTCGGCCGGCCTGGCCGCGCAACGCCGGAGCGATGAGGCCCTGGCCGGAATGCGCGCGGCACTGGACGAACTGAACGAGGGGGCTTCCCATGCCTCCGATGCGGTATCGGCAGACTTCCAGTTCCACCTGCAGATCGCCCAGGCCAGCGGCAACCATTACTTTGCCGACATCATCAATCACCTGGGCACCAGCATCATTCCGCGCACGCGGCTGAACTCCGCACGCCTGGCCCATGATGACCAACCCCACTACATGAGCCGCCTGAGCCACGAGCACGAGGCGATCTACGAGGCCATTGCCCGCCGCGACAGCGAAGGCGCGAAAATGGCCATGCGCATGCACCTGAGCAATAGCCGCGAGCGCTTGCGCCAGGCCCATGAAGACGCCGAGCAGCAGCAAAGCCAGAGCGCCTGAAACGAACAAGCCCCGCAATCGCGGGGCTTGTTCGTTTCAGGCCTGTCAGGCGATCACGCCGTCACTCCATTGGCCGTTGACCAGTCGACGCAGGCGCAGCGGGTTGGCGTCGCGCAGCGCTTCAGGCAACAGTGATTGCGGGTAGTTCTGGTAGCACACCGGACGCAGGAAGCGGTCGATGGCCAGGCTGCCCACCGAGGTGCCACGGGCATCGGACGTTGCCGGGTACGGCCCGCCATGGACCATGGCGTCGCAGACTTCGACACCGGTCGGGTAACCGTTGACAAGAATCCGGCCGACCTTCTCTTCCAGCAGCGGCACCAGCCAGGCGAAGGCTTCGAAGTCTTCCGGTTCGCCGATCAGGGTGGCGGTCAGTTGGCCACGCAGGCCCAGCAGGGCGCTGCGTAGCTGTTCATCATCGGCGACCTCGACCACCACGGTGGCCGGCCCGAACACCTCCTCCTGCAACAGCGGGTCGGAATCCACCAGCAGACGGGCGTCGGCCTTGAACAACTGGGCCCGCGCCTGGCTGCCTTGCTGCGGCTGACCGGCCAGGTGCTGGATACCGGCATGTGCCTGCAGGTGTTCCAGGCCACCGACATAGCTGCGCAGCCCGCCCGCATTGAGCATGGTCTGCCCGGCCTGCTGGTCCAGATGCTCGCCAAGGTCGCCCAGCAGCTTGCTGAATCCGGACGACTGCAGACCGATGACCAGGCCCGGGTTGGTGCAGAACTGACCACCGCCCAGGGTCACCGAGCCAGCCAGTTCGCGGGCGATCGCTTCACCACGCTTGGCCAGCGCGCCCGGGAGGATGATCACCGGGTTGATGCTGGACATCTCGGCGAACACCGGGATCGGCTGCGCACGCTCCGCTGCCATGCGGCACAGGGCATCGCCGCCTTTGAGCGAGCCGGTAAAGCCGACCGCCTGGATTGCCGGGTGCTTGACCAGCCACTCGCCGACGCCGCCACCGAAGACCATGTTGAACACACCCTTGGGCATGCCGGTGCGCTCGGAGGCGCGCTGGATGGCGCAGGCGACCAGGTCGGCCGTGGCCATATGGCCGCTGTGGGCCTTGAATACCACCGGACAACCGGCGGCCAGGGCCGCAGCGGTATCGCCACCGGCGGTGGAGAACGCCAGCGGGAAATTGCTCGCGCCGAACACCGCGACCGGGCCTACACCGATGCGCATCTGGCGGATATCCACGCGTGGCAGCGGCTGACGCTCCGGCAGGGCCAGGTCGATGCGCGCACCAAGGAAGTCACCGCGGCGCAGCACCTGGGCGAACAGGCGCATCTGCCCGCTGGTACGACCGCGCTCGCCCTGGATACGCGCAGCCGGAAGCGCCGTTTCGCGGCAGACGATGGCGACGAAGGCATCGTCCAGCTCATCCAGCTCGGCGGCAATGGCGTCGAGGAATTCGGCGCGGCGCGCCGGTGACAGTTGGCGGAATTCGGCGAAGGCGGCCGCGGCAGCCTGGGCGGCCTGGTCCACTTCGCCCTCGGTGGCCTGGGCGAAGCTGTACGGCAGGGCTTCGCCGGTGGTGGCGTCGAGGCTTTGCAGACGTTGCGCGCCAGCGGCGCTGCGCTGGCCGGCGATGAAGTTGTGGCCGAGGATCTCTGGCATTTCGGGGCTCCTGTGGACAATGGGGAAACGCGGACCCTGTGGGAGCGGGTTCACCCGCGATGACGTCGGTGAGCTCACCACCGCAATCGCGGGTGAACCCGCTCCCACAAGGGAGTGCATCAGGTAATGGGTGCCGGATTGAACAGGGTGATGTCGTTGTGCAGCCTGTGCTGTTCGGCCCAGGTCTGCTTGCGGCCGCTGGCGACGTCCAGGTAGTAGTGGAACAGCTCCCAGCCCAGTTCCTCGATGGTGGCGCGGCCCGAGGCGATGCGGCCGGCGTCGATATCGATCAGGTCGGGCCAGCGCTGGGCCAGCTCGGTGCGGGTGCAGACCTTGACCACCGGGGCCATGGCCAGGCCATAGGGCGTGCCGCGCCCGGTAGTGAACACGTGCAGGTTCATGCCGGCGGCCAGTTGCAGGGTGCCGCAAACGAAATCGCTGGCCGGCGTGGCACAGAAGATCAGGCCCTTGCGCTCCACCCGTTCGCCCGGCCCGAGCACGCCCTGGATAGCGCCGCTGCCGGACTTGACGATGGAACCAAGGGATTTCTCGACGATGTTCGACAGCCCGCCCTTCTTGTTGCCCGGCGTGGTGTTGGCGCTACGGTCGGCTTCACCGCTTTGCAGGTAGCGGTCGTACCAGTCCATCTCGCGCACCAAGGCTTCGGCCACCTCCGGCGTTTCGGCGCGGGAGGTGAGCATGTAGATGGCATCGCGCACTTCGGTGACTTCCGAGAACAGCACAGTGGCACCGGCGCGTACCAGCAGGTCGGCGGCATAGCCCAGCGCCGGGTTGGCAGTGATGCCGGAGAAGGCATCGCTGCCGCCGCACTGCATGCCGAGGATCAGCTCGCTGGCCGGCACGGTTTCGCGCTTGCGCTGGTTCAGCTTGATCAGGCGCGCTTCGGCCAAGGCCATGATCTGCTCGATCATTTCCACGAAGCCGAGGCTGGCGTCCTGCAGCCTGTAGAGCCAGGGCTCGCTGAGGTCCACCGAGGGATCGTTATCGTGCATGACCTGGCCGGCCTGGAGCTTTTCGCAGCCCAGGCTGATGACCAGTGCTTCACCGCCGAGGTTGGGATTGCGCGCCAGGTTGCGCACGGTGCGGATCGGGATGTAGGCGTCGCGGGCGTTGATCGCCACGCCGCAGCCGTAGCTGTGGGTCAGGGCGACCACGTCGTCGACATTGGGATACCTGGGCAACAGTTCGTCGCGAATGCGCTTGACCGCGTGGTCGAGCACGCCGGTCACGCATTGCACGGTGGTGGTGATGCCGAGGATGTTGCGCGTGCCCACCGTACCGTCGGCGTTGCGGTAACCCTCGAAGGTGTAGCCGTCCAGCGGCGGCAGGGTTTCCGGCACCGCGTCGCAGCGCGGCAGGCTGTCCAGCTCCGGCGCAGCCGGCATGGCCAGTTGGCTTTCCTTGACCCAGCTGCCCTGGCGCAGGTCTTCCAGGGCGTAGCCGATGATCTGTCCGTAGCGGCGCACCGGCTCGCCCTTGGCGATATTCACCACCGCCACCTTGTGGCTTTGCGGCACGCCTTCGACCAGGGTCAGGCCATCGGCGAAGCGGGCGCCTTCGCCCAGGCCGCCATCATTGACCACCACCACGACGTTATCGTCGTCGTGCAGGCGGACATAGCGAGGCGAGTCGGAAGTTTCGATCAACTGCATGGTGGTGCCCTTCTTGTTATTTCCCAGGCTTTGTTCATCCGCGACGCCCGGCTACAAGGCCGGGCATCGCGTGGTCTGCTTAGCGGGCGGACTCGGCCAGTTTGCCCGATGACGCCGCTCCCGCTTCATCCTTCGGTGCATCGCGCAGTTCGATCCGCTTGATCGGGCCGACGATCACCAGGTAACTGAATACCGCCACCAGTGCGTTGGCGCCCACGTACACCAGGGCCCACTTGAACGAGCCGGTGGCGCTGATGATGTAGCCGATGATGATCGGCGTGGTGATCGAGGAGATATTGCCGAAGGTGTTGAACATGCCCCCCGACAGACCGGCGATCTGCTTCGGCGAAGTGTCCGAGACCACCGCCCAGCCCAGCGCGCCGAGGCCTTTGCCGAAGAACGCCAGGGCCATGATCGCGACCACCATCCACTCGGCGTCCACATAGTTGCAGATCACCATCGAGGTCGAGAGCAGCAGGCCAATGACGATCGGCGCCTTGCGCGCGAAGGTCAGGGAATTGCCGCGACGCAGCAGATGATCGGAGATCACCCCGCCGAGCACGCCACCGATGAAGCCGCAGATCGCCGGCAGCGAGGCGATGAAGCCGGCCTTGAGGATCGACATGCCGCGCTCCTGCACCAGGTACACGGGGAACCAGGTGAGGAAGAAGTAGGTGATGGCGTTGATGCAGTACTGGCCGAGGTAAACGCCCATCATCATGCGGCTGGACAGCAACTGCTTGATGTAGCCCCACTTCGGCCCGCTGGCACCGGCCGCCCGGGGCTTGTCCATATCCACCAGGCCACCGTTCTTCTCGATGTGCTCGAGCTCCGGGGCACCGATCATCGGGTGTTCCTTGGGGTTGTACACCAGCTTCAGCCAGATTCCGGAGAAGACGATGCCGATGGCACCCATGACGATGAACACGTGCTCCCAGCCCCAGGCATGGACGATCCAGCCCATCAGCGGAGCGAACAGCACGGTGGCGAAGTATTGCGCGGAGTTGAAGATCGCCGAGGCGGTACCGCGTTCGGCGGTCGGGAACCAGGCCGCGACGATCCGTGCGTTGCCCGGGAAGGACGGCGCTTCGGCGAAGCCGACCAGGAAACGCAGCATGAACAGGGCGATGATCGCGTTGGCTACCGGCATGTAGCCGACGAAGCCTTGCAGCACGGTGAACATCGACCAGGTGAAGATGCTTAAGGCATAGACCTTCTTCGAGCCGAAGCGGTCGAGCAGCCAGCCACCAGGAATCTGGCCGAGCACGTAGGCCCAGCCGAACGCCGAGAAGATATAACCGAGGGTGACAGCATCGATGCCGAGGTCCTTCTGCAGGCTCGAGCCGGCAATGGAGATGGTTGCGCGGTCGGCGTAGTTGATCGTGGTCACCAGGAACAGCATGAACAGGATCAGATAGCGAACATGCGTCTTTTTAGTCGCGTGCATCTGAAGGTACTCCCACTAATTATTCTTGTGCGGGCTCTTGAGTTGTAGGCCGGAGCGGGGGTTTCCCGCTCCGGTGCGCGGCTTTTGGCAGGCCGCGGGGTCGCGCTTATTGCGGGCCCATCTTGTCCATCAGGGCTGCCAGCAGCTCGAATTCTTCAGGGGTCAGGTCGGTCAGCGGGGTGCGTACCGGGCCTGCGTCGTAACCGGCGATCTTGGCACCGGCCTTGACGATGCTGACGGCGTAGCCGGCCTTGCGGTTGCGCAGTTCCAGGTACGGCAGGAAGAAATCGTCGATCAGCTTGCCAACGGTGGCGTGGTCGTCACGTGCGATGGCGTTGTAGAAGTCCATCGCTGTTTTCGGCACGAAGTTGAACACCGCGGACGAGTAGACCGGCACGCCCAGGGCCTTGTAGGCAGCAGCATAAACCTCGGCGGTCGGCAGGCCACCCAGGTAGCTGAAGCGATCACCCAGGCGGCGACGAATCGACACCATCAGCTCGATGTCACCCAGGCCGTCCTTGTAGCCGACCAGGTTCGGGCAGCGCTCGGCCAGACGTTCCAGTTGCACGGCGTTCAGGCGGCAGACATTGCGGTTGTAGACCACCACGCCGATCTTCACCGATTTGCACACCGCTTCCACATGGGCAGCAACGCCGTCCTGGCTGGCTTCGGTCAGGTAGTGCGGCAGCAGCAGCAGGCCCTTGGCGCCAAGGCGCTCGGCTTCCTGGGCGTATTCGATGGCCTGGCGGGTGGAGCCGCCAACGCCGGCGAGGATCGGCACGGAGCCGGCGCAGGTATCGACGGCGGTCTTGATTACCTGGCTGTATTCGCTGGCAGCCAGGGAGAAGAACTCACCGGTACCGCCGGCGGCGAACAGGGCAGTGGCGCCGTACGGGGCGAGCCATTCCAGACGCTTGATGTAGCCGGCCTGGTGGAAGTCGCCCTGGGCGTTGAAGTCGGTGACAGGGAAAGACAGCAAGCCATGGGAGAGGACGGTGCGCAGTTCTTGTGGGGTCATTGTTGTAGGCATCCTGTGGCGCTTTGGTGGAGAAAAGGAATATCGAAGTGGATGTAGGTTATCGTACAAGTTGTACGATGACTAGCCCCTGAAACAGGCTAAATCCACCAGTCATCCGATCTCAACCGACCACTCATCCCTTTTCCATCCCCGAAAAGGCGGTCCAGCGGGGCGAAAATGCCGGGCAGTACCTTGCACCCAAGCACCAACACCGGCACGTTATCGTACAACCTCATGAGCATACTAAGCCCCAGCGCGTCGCATGCTCGCCGACTTGAAGGCCCCCGGCGTTTCGCCGTACTGGCGCTGGAACAAGGCGATAAAGGCCGACACCGAGTCATAACCCAGCTCGTTGGCCACCGCCGTGACGCTGCCGCCCTGCTCCAGCATCGGCAGCGCGGCCAGAAGACGCAGGCGCTGGCGCCAGGTCTGGAAGGGCATCTGTGTCTGGGCTTTGAACAGCCGCGCCAGGGTCCGGCGCGAGGCGCCCACCTGCTGCGCCCAGTCCTCGATGCTGCGGTTGTCTTCCGGGCTCATCTGCAAGGCGTCGGTGATCCGCCGCAGGCGCGGATCGCTGGGCAGCGGCAGGCTGAAGGGCGCCTCCGGCAACTCGCGAATCTCGTCCACCAGCACCTGCAACAGCCGCGCCTGCGGGCCTTGTTCCGGATAGTCGTTGCCGAAGCCGCTGGCCTTCTCGATCAGTTCGCGCACCAACGGCGTCACCTGCACCACCGAGCATTCGCGACGGTAGCCGTTGAGCACGGCGTCGCTCAGGTACAGGCTGCGAAAAGCCAGGGCGCGCTCGCTGTAGACGGTGTGGCGCAAGCCGGCGGGAATCCACATGCCGCACTGCGGCGGCAGGAGGAAATTGTACTGTTCGGTCAGCACCTGCATGCTCCCGGCGCCGGCGTAGGTGAACTGCACCCACTCATGGCTGTGCATCTCGATCCGGTAACCCGCCGGGATGTCGAACATGCGCCCGTGCACCGGCCGCTCCAGCTGCTCTGGCACGGGTGGTACGAGGTCTTGTCCCGCTTGCTGCATTGATCGTCCCCTTTGCTCAAGTGAGCCACAGAGACCGATGTTAGCCTGCGTCGGGTCTGGTTGAACAACAGGAGTTTCGTCAATGAGCACGCAGATCGGCCAAGGCCGCCTGAACATTCCCGCCCTCCGCCAGCGCAAGGGTGCCGGCAGGGCAGTTCCCGGGGCTTGAGCACTGCTTCAAGGCGGCGGGTTGAGTACACTGGGCAGGTCCGCGCCTTGCCCTTGAGAAATCCATGTCCGATAGCCGCACCCTCGCCCTCGACGAAATCGACCGCCAGTTGATCGCCGCCCTGCAGATCAACGCCCGTGAAAGCGTCGCCACCCTCGCCCGCCAGTTGGGCATCGCGCGGACCACGGTGACCTCGCGGATTGCGCGCCTGGAGAAGGGCAAGGTCATCAGCGGCTATGGCGTGCGCCTCGGGCAGCGCGTCATCGATGGCGGCTTGCAGGCCTATGTGGGTATCACCGTACAGCCCCGCGCCGGGCGCGAGATCGTGCGGCGGCTGAGTGCCATGGGCCAGGTGCAGCAGCTGTGCGCGGTGAGTGGAGAATTCGATTATGTGGCGTGGCTGAGAAGTGACTCGCCGGAGCAGCTGGATCAGCTGCTGGACCAGATCGGCAGCCTGGAGGGGGTGGAGAAGACCACGACCTCCATCATCCTCAGCAGCAAGGTCGATCGGGGGCAGCCACTTTGAGGCGGACCCTGTGGGAGCGGGTTCACCCGCGATGGCGTCAGTGAGCCCAGCACCGCCATCGCGGGTGAACCCGCTCCCACAGGGTCCGTCATCTTGTCATTGATCATCGTCATATCGACTCAAAACATCACAAAACGACAACACTCTGCATCTTAATTACGAACACCCACCTCCCTAAAATTGACCACCAGGCATTTCCTATACTCAGGCTCCCCAGCCCCCTGGCAGGTCTCCTCATGAACAAGAACAACCGCCACCCCGCCGATGGCAAGAAGCCCGTTACCATCTTCGGCCCCGACTTTCCCTTCGCCTTCGACGACTGGATCGAGCACCCTGCCGGCCTCGGCAGCATCCCGGCCGAGCGCCATGGCGAGGAGGTGGCGATCGTCGGTGCCGGCATCGCGGGCCTGGTGGCGGCGTATGAATTGATGAAACTCGGCCTCAAGCCCGTCGTCTACGAGGCCTCGAAGATGGGCGGCCGCCTGCGCTCGCAAGCCTTTGCCGGCACCGAGGGCATCGTCGCCGAACTGGGCGGCATGCGCTTCCCGGTGTCATCGACGGCGTTCTATCACTACGTCGACAAGCTCGGCCTGCAGACCAGGCCGTTCCCCAACCCCCTGACCCCGGCCTCCGGCAGCACGGTGATCGACCTCGAAGGCAAGACCTGGTACGCCGAAAAAGCCGCCGATTTGCCGGCCCTGTTCCAGGAAGTCGCCGACGCCTGGGCCGACGCCCTGGAGGACGGTGCGCGCTTCGGCGATATCCAGCAGGCCATCCGCGACCGCGACGTACCGCGCCTGAAGGAACTGTGGAACACCCTGGTCCCGCTATGGGACGACCGCACCTTCTACGACTTCGTCGCCACCTCGAAAGCCTTCGCCAAACTCAGTTTCCTGCACCGCGAAGTGTTCGGCCAGGTCGGCTTCGGCACCGGCGGCTGGGACTCGGACTTCCCCAACTCGATGCTGGAAATCTTCCGCGTGGTCATGACCAACTGCGACGACCACCAGCACCTGATCGTCGGCGGCGTCGAGCAGGTACCGCTGGGCATTTGGAAACATGTGCCGCAGCGCTGCGCCCATTGGCCTGAAGGCACCAGCCTGGCCTCGCTGCACCGAGGCGCCCCGCGCCCCGGGGTCAAGCGCATCGCCCGCAACCAGGACGGCAGCCTGGCGGTCACCGACAACTGGGGTGACACGCGCCATTACGCTGCGGTGCTGACCACCTGCCAGAGCTGGCTGCTGACCACCCAGATCGAATGCGAGGAATCGCTGTTCTCGCAGAAAATGTGGATGGCCCTGGACCGTACCCGCTACATGCAGTCGTCGAAGACCTTCGTGATGGTCGATCGCCCGTTCTGGAAGGACAAGGACCCGGAAACCGGTCGCGACCTGATGAGCATGACCCTCACCGACCGCCTGACCCGCGGCACCTACCTGTTCGACAATGGCGACGATAAACCGGGGGTGATCTGCCTGTCGTACTCGTGGATGAGCGACGCCCTGAAGATGCTCCCGCACCCGGTGGAAAAGCGCGTCAAGCTGGCTCTCGACGCACTGAAGAAGATCTACCCGAAGCTGGATATCGCCGGGCATATCATCGGCGACCCGATCACCGTGTCCTGGGAAGCCGACCCGTACTTCCTCGGCGCCTTCAAGGGCGCCCTTCCCGGCCACTACCGCTATAACCAGCGCATGTACGCCCACTTCATGCAGCAGGACATGCCCGTCGAACAGCGCGGCATCTTCATTGCCGGCGACGATGTATCCTGGACCCCGGCCTGGGTCGAAGGCGCGGTGCAGACCTCCTTGAACGCGGTCTGGGGCATCATGAACCACTTCGGTGGCCGCACCCACCCGGACAACCCCGGCCCGGGCGATGTATTCAACGAGATCGGCCCGATCGCCCTTCCCGACTGACAGGAGATTGCCCATGCGTATCGCCCTCTACCAGGGCTCGCCACAGCCGCTGGACCTTTCCGGCAACCTGGAGCGCCTGGAGCACCAGGCCCAGCTCGCCGCCAGCCAGGGCGCCGAACTGCTGGTGTGCCCGGAAATGTTCGTCAGCGGCTACAACATCGGCAGCGACGCGGTGGCCCGGCTGGCGGAAAAGGCGGAGGGTCCCTCGGCCCGCCGTGTCGCGGCGATTGCCCGGGGCAACGCCATCGCCATCGTCTACGGCTACCCGGAACGCGGCGAGGACCAGCGGATCTACAACAGCGTGCAGTTGATCGACGCTGGTGGCAGCCGCCTCGCCAACTACCGCAAGACCCACCTGTTCGGTGAACTCGACCGCAGCATGTTCAGCCCCGGACCCAATCACTTCCCGGTAGTGGAACTGAATGGCTGGAAGGTCGGCATGCTGATCTGCTACGACATCGAATTCCCGGAGAACGCCCGCCGCCTGGCCCGTGACGGCGCCGAGCTGATCCTGGTGCCGACGGCGAACATGGAGCCGTTCGACTTCATCTGCCAGGTTACCGTGCGCAGCCGCGCCCACGAGAACCAGTGCTACCTGGTCTATGCCAACTACTGCGGTGCCGAAGGCGAGATCCAGTACTGCGGCCACAGCAGCATCGTCGGCCCGGACGGCAGCATCCTGGCCATGGCCGGGCGCGACAGCGCCCTGCTCACGGCGGATATCGACCTGCAACGGGTGCATGAAGGCCGTGCCAGCAGCCCCTATCTGCAGGACCTGCGTGCCGAACTGCATAGCGCGCCACGCAACTGATTTATCCGCTAGCATGACGGCTTGCGCGTTTCGGAGCCGTCATGTCCAGCACCCTCCAGCACCTCGTCCTGAGCAACGGCCTGCGGGTCAGGCTATGGCATGCCCCGCACCTCAAGCGCTGCGCAGCGCTGCTGAGGGTCGAAGCCGGCAGTCATGATGCCCCGCCGGCCTATCCCGGCCTGGCGCACTTCCTCGAACATCTGTTGTTCCTCGGCACGGCACGCTTTCCGGTGGAAGACGGGCTGATGCGCTTCGTCCAGAGCCAGGGCGGGCAGCTCAATGCGAGCACCCGGGAGCGCCACACCGAGTTCTTCTTCGAGGTGCCGCCAACGGCGATGTCCGGCGCGCTGGAGCGGCTCTGCGACATGCTCGCGCATCCGCTGCTGACGCTGGAGCGACAAGCAGCCGAACGCGAAGTGATCCATGCCGAGTGGGTCGCCTGGTCGGCCAATGCCGAGGCGCAGCGACAGTACGCATTGCTGCGCAGCGTCTCGGCGCAGCATCCGTTGAGCGGGTTCCATGCCGGCAACCGGGACTCGTTGCCGATCCACGAGGCGGCGTTTCAGCAAGCGCTGGCCGGATTCCATCGGCAGTTCTACCAGGCCGGGCAGATCATCCTGACCTTGAGCGGGCCACAACCGCTGGAAGCGCTGGCGCGGCAGTTCGGCGCACTGTTCGCACCAGGCGAAAAGGTCAGGCAGAGTGCGGCACCGCCACTGCTCGACGGGCCGCTGCAGCCCGGGCAGATCGAAGGCCAGCTGGATGTGCTGCTCGCCCACGAGGATCTGCCCGACAACGCCTCCTTCGATTACCTCACCACCTGGATCACTGACAGCCGTCCGGGCGGGCTGGGGCATGAACTGCGCGAGCGCGGCTGGCTGCAAGACTTCGCCTTTACCGTGCTGTACCGGTTCGCCGGCCAGGCCCTGCTGCACCTCAAGGCCCGGCTCTCGGCAACAGCGGACAGGACAGAGGTGGAACGGCTGATCCGCGACTGGCTGGCCTTCTTCGGCAAGGCCGACCACAGCGCCCTGTTGCTGGAGTACCAACGCCTGCAAGCCTGCCGCTCGCCCGGTGCACTGGAGCTGGCAAGACGCGACGACGGAGTGCCGATCGTGCCGGAATACCCCGGCGAATCCCGGCATCCATGGAAATTTCCGCAGCCGGAGCCACTGCTGTCGGCGGTTGTGGCGCAAATGCCAGGCACGCCGGTGCCGGCCGGCCTGGCCTACAGTTCGGTGCTTCCGGCCTCCGGCGAATACGCCGCGTTGTACATTCGCTGGCAGGCCGAACACCTGCGCGATGTGCTCAAGCCCTTGAGCGAGCGTGCCAGGCACATCGGGGTTGAGCTCGACTGGACGCGCAGCGCCAACACCTGGCAACTGCGCTGCTGTGGCGCACCGGCCATGGTGCTTGGCGTGGTCGAGCAGGCACTGCAGACACTCGCGAATCCGCCGGCCGTCGGTGCGTCTGCCGAGCCGCCGCTGATCCCGCTCCGACAATTGATGCAGCAGCTGCCACAGGTCCTGGCAGGCGCAGGCCAGCCCGGTTGGACTGCGCTGGCAACAGGCTTCGACGCAGCGGCAGGCAATGCCTTGAATCACCTGCTCGGTCGCCTCGCTGGTACGCCGTACAAACCATCCCGTCCACGCCTCCTGCCCAGTCAATGGCAGCAGTGCGGCGAAAGCGGCGGCGAGCAGGCCCTGCTGCTGTTCGTCCCGGTTGCCGACGAAGCCGCAGGCCGCCTGCTCGCCCACCTGATCCAAGGCCCGTTCTACCAGCGCCTGCGCAGCGAATTGCAACTGGGTTATGCAGTGTTCAGCACCTTCCGTCAGGTTCATGGCTACAGCGGCCTGATGTTCGGTGTGCAATCGCCCGGCGCCAGCCACGCTGAAATACTTGGCCACCTGGGTGATTTCTTCGCCCGTCCCGCCCTGCTGCCGGAGGCCTCGCGCGACAACCTCGCCGCGCAGTTCCACGCAGCGGTCATGCCCAATGCAGACCTGGCCGAATGGCTCTGGCAAGCGCACCTGGCGGGCGGCGACCAGGCTGATCCGCAGGTGCTCGCCGCGCGGATCAGGCAGCTCCGGCAGCCCGATATCGACCGCGCCCGGGCCGATCTTGCCAGCGGCAGGCACTGGCTGATCCTCGCCAACGGCCCCGCCGCGCCAGGATTCTTACCGTCCAGGTAAAAGACCTTTCACCCTTGATTAACCATCCAGTACAAAAAATCTAGTAGGATTGCGCTATCCCGGCGATGTGAACCCTTCATTCCCGGGGATGGACTAAATGAGTAGCTGTCCCTCACCTGACCTATCCGGAAGGAGTAATCCCATGTGGACCAAACCTGCATACACTGACCTGCGTATCGGCTTTGAAGTGACCATGTACTTCGCGAATCGCTAAGCCTTTTTGCGGTACGACGCCTCGGCCAGCCGGGGCGTTTTCATTTTCGGACGCGGCGGGAGCAAGCCATGTACATCCAGATTCTAGGTTCCGCCGCCGGCGGAGGATTCCCGCAGTGGAACTGCAACTGCGCCAACTGCAAGGGTTACCGCGATGGCAGCCTGCGCGCCACGGCCCGCACCCAATCGTCCATCGCCCTGTCCGATGACGGCGAGCACTGGATCCTGTGCAACGCCTCGCCGGATATCCGCGCCCAACTGCAAGGCTTCGCGCCGATGCAACCGGCCCGGGCCCTGCGCGATACCGGCATCGACGCGATCGTCCTGCTCGATAGCCAGATCGACCACACCACCGGCCTGCTCAGCCTGCGCGAAGGTTGCCCGCACCAGGTCTGGTGCACGGAGATGGTCCACCAGGACCTGACCACCGGCTTCCCGCTGTTCAACATGCTCCAACACTGGAATGGCGGCCTGGTCTGGAACCGCATCGAGCTGGATGCCAGCTTCACCATCGAAGCCTGTCCCAACCTGCGCTTCAGCCCGTTCCCGCTGCGCAGCGCAGCACCGCCCTATTCCCCGCACCGCTTCGACCCGCATCCCGGCGACAACCTCGGGCTGATGGTCGAAGACCTGCGCACCGGCGGCAAACTCTTCTATGCCCCGGGCCTGGGCAAGGTCGATGCCGGCCTGTTGCAACGCATGCACGACGCCGACGTGCTGCTGGTGGACGGCACCCTGTGGGATAACGACGAAATGCAGCGCCGCGGCGTCGGCACCCGCACCGGCACGGAGATGGGCCACCTGCCGCAGAACGGCCCCGGCGGCATGCTCGAAGTGCTCGAAGCCTTCCCTGAACAGCGCAAGGTGCTTATCCACATCAACAACACCAACCCGATTCTCGACGAGGACTCGGCCGAGCGCGCCGAGCTGCACCGCCGTGGCGTGGAAGTCGCCTTCGACGGCATGAGCATCACCCTCTAGGAGCCGCCGCCATGAGCCAACCGATGTCCCCCGCCGAATTCGAACAGGCGCTGCGCGCCAAGGGCGCCTACTACCACATCCACCACCCGTATCACGTGGCGATGTACGAGGGCCGTGCGACCCGCGAGCAGATCCAGGGCTGGGTCGCCAACCGTTTCTACTATCAGGTGAACATCCCGCTGAAGGACGCGGCGATCCTCGCCAACTGCCCGGACCGGGAAGTTCGCCGCGAGTGGATCCAGCGCCTGCTCGACCACGACGGTGCTCCCGGCGAGGACGGTGGCATCGAGGCCTGGCTGCGTCTCGGCCAGGCCGTCGGCCTGGATCCGGACCAGTTGCGCAGCCAGGAATTGGTACTCCCCGGCGTACGCTTCGCCGTCGATGCCTACGTCAACTTCGCCCGCCGCGCCAGTTGGCAGGAGGCGGCGAGCAGCTCGCTGACCGAGTTGTTCGCCCCGCAGATCCACCAATCGCGCCTGGACACCTGGCCGCAGCATTACCCGTGGATCGACCCGGCCGGCTACAGCTACTTCCGCACCCGCCTGAGCCAGGCGCGACGCGATGTCGAGCACGGCCTGAGCATCACCCTGCAGCACTACACGACGGTGGAGGGGCAGCAGCGTATGCTGGAAATACTCCAGTTCAAGCTGGACATCCTGTGGAGCATGCTCGACGCCATGAGCATGGCCTACGAACTCGACCGCCCGCCTTACCACAGCGTCACCAGCGAGCGGGTCTGGCACAAGGGGATCGCGCTATGAGCTTCGACCGTCACCTGACCCCGCGCTGGCGTCCCGGCTACCGTTTCCAGTACGAACCGGCGCAGAAGGCCCACGTCCTGCTGTACCCCGAGGGCATGATCAAGCTCAACGAGAGCGCCGCGCTGATCGGCGAGCTGATCGACGGCGAGCGCGACGTGGCAGCGATCATCGCCTTGCTCGACGAGAAATTCCCGGGGGTGCCCGAGCTTCCCGAAGACATCGAGCAATTCATGGAGGTGGCCCGTGCCGAACACTGGATCAACCTTGAGTGAAAAGCCCGGGGTCGGCCTGCCGCTGTGGCTGCTGGCCGAACTGACCTACCGTTGCCCGCTGCAGTGCCCGTATTGCTCCAACCCGCTGGACTTCGCCGAACAGGGCAAGGAGCTGAGCACCGAGCAGTGGTTCAAGGTGATGGCCGAGGCGCGGGAAATGGGCGCCGCCCAGCTGGGCTTTTCCGGTGGCGAGCCGCTGGTGCGCCAGGACCTCGCCGAGCTGATCGGCGAAGGCCGGCGCCTGGGTTACTACACCAACCTGATCACCTCCGGCATCGGCCTCAGCGAAGAGAAGATCGCCACGTTCAAGAAAGCCGGCCTGGATCATATCCAGATCAGCTTCCAGGCCAGCGACGAGCAAGTGAACAACCTGCTCGCCGGCTCGAAGAAGGCTTTCGCGCAGAAGCTGGAAATGGCCAGGGCGGTGAAGGCCCACGGTTATCCGATGGTGCTCAACTTCGTCACCCACCGGCACAACATCGATCGCATCGACCGCATCATCGAGCTGTGCATCGCCCTGGAAGCCGACTTCGTCGAACTCGCCACCTGCCAGTTCTACGGCTGGGCCCACCTGAACCGGCTCGGCTTGCTACCCACCAAGGCCCAGCTGGAGCGTGCCGAGCGCATTACCAACGAGTACCGCGAACGGCTCAAGGCCGAAGGCAACCCGTGCAAGCTCATTTTCGTTACCCCGGACTACTATGAAGAACGGCCCAAGGCCTGCATGAACGGCTGGGGCAGCGTGTTCCTCACGGTCACCCCGGACGGCACCGCCCTGCCCTGCCATGGCGCGCGGCAACTGCCGGTGCAGTTCCCCAACGTGCGCGAGCACAGCATGCAGCACATCTGGTACGACTCCTTCGGCTTCAACCGCTACCGGGGTTACGACTGGATGCCCGAACCCTGCCGCTCCTGCGACGAAAAGGAGCGGGATTTCGGCGGCTGCCGCTGCCAGGCGTTCATGCTCACCGGCGATGCCAGCAAGGCCGATCCGGTATGCTCCAAGTCGGCGGACCACGGCATCATCCTCGCCGCCAGGGAGGAGGCCGAGACCGCCACCCTGACCATCGAGGAGATGACTTTCCGCAATGAGCGCACCTCACGACTTATCGCCCGCGGCTGAGCGCTTCAGCGCCGACCAGGCCGTCGCCGCCGGCACCGATTTCGCCGAACTGAAGGCTGGCCGCGATGGCCTATTCTGGAACGAGTTCCGTCCTCGTGACGGTGCCTGCCGTATCTGGCAATGGCGCAACGGCCAGGCCCGCTGCCTGACCCCGGACGGGTTCAGCGTACGCAGCCGGGTGTATGAGTACGGCGGACGTTCGTTCTGCCTGGGCGAGAACGAGGTGTTCTTCGTCAACGAGGCGGACCAGCAGCTGTATCGCCAGGTACTGGACGGCGGTCAACCGCTGGCCTTGACCCAGGGCGAGCGACGTTACGGCGACCTGGTCTGGGCCGGCGGGCGAGTGCTGGCCGTCGAGGAAAGCGGCAAGGAGCACCGTCTGGTCGCGATCAGCCAAGGCCGACGCGAGATCCTCGCCGAGGGCGCCGACTTCTATGCCTCGCCAACCCTGAGCGACGACGGCCAGCGCCTGGCCTGGATCGAATGGAGCCGACCGGACCAACCCTGGACCGCGACCCGCCTGTATATCCGCGAAGCTAACGGCGAAGTCCGCTGCGTCGCGGGTGACCAGGGCCCGGCGCAATCCCTGCAGCAGCCGCGTTTCGACCGCGAAGGGCGGCTGTATTGCCTGTCCGATCTCAATGGTTTCTGGCAGCCGTGGGGCGAGACCGCGCAAGGCTGGCAGGCGTTGCCGAGCTGCGATGCCGACCACGCCGCGGCGCCATGGCAACTGGGCGCCAGCACCTGGCTGGCGCTGGACGATGGTTATCTCGCCACCTGGTTCGAGCAGGGTTTCTCCCGCCTCGGCCTGCGCAAGCGCGACGGCGAACTGACCACGATCGAAAGCGAATACAGCCGCTTGCGCTGCCTGGACCTGGACGACCACTTCATCTACGCCGTCGCCGCCTCGCCGCTGCATTCGGCGGCAGTGATCGCCATCGACCGCCGCGATCACTCGGTGCAGGTACTGGCCGGCGGCGTGCAGCCCCTGCCGGCCGAGCGCATCAGCAAGCCGCGCGGTTTCAGCTATCCCAGCGGCGACGGCGAGGCCCATGGTTTCTTCTATCCGGCGATGAACGGCAGCAAGCCTGCGCCGCTGGTGGTGTTCGTCCATGGCGGGCCGACTTCGGCCTGTTATCCGGTGCTCGACCCGCGTATCCAGTACTGGACCCAGCGTGGCTTTGCCGTGGCCGACCTCAACTATCGCGGCAGCAGCGGCTATGGCCGGGCCTATCGCCAGGCGCTGCACCTGCGCTGGGGCAAGGTGGATGTCGAGGATGCCTGCGCGGCGGTGCTGTACCTGGCTGGTGAAGGGCTGATCGATCCGTACCAGGCGTTCATTCGTGGCGGCAGTGCCGGCGGCTATACCACGCTCTGCGCCTTGGCCTTCGAGGATGTGTTCCGCGGCGGTGCCAGCCTGTACGGCGTGAGCGACCCGCTGGCACTGGCCAGGGCCACGCACAAGTTCGAAGGCGATTACCTGGACTGGCTGATCGGCGATCCCGAGCGGGATATCGAGCGCTACCGCGAACGCACGCCGCTATTGCATGCGGGCAATATCCGCGTGCCGGTGATCTTCTTCCAGGGCGAACTGGATGCGGTGGTGGTGCCGGAGCAGACACGCGCGATGCTGAAGGCGTTGAAGGACAACGGCATCGAGGCCGAGGGCCATTTCTACCCGACCGAAAGGCATGGCTTCAGAACGGCGGCGAACCTGGCGCATGCGCTGGAGGAGGAATGGAAGTTCTACAGCAGGATTCTCGAAAGCTGACCCTGTGGGACCGGGTTCACCCGCGATTGCGGTAGTGAAATCACCGACGTAATCGCGGGTAAACCCGCTCCCACAGGGTATTGTGTATGCCTTCTATCGCTTGGCGATGATATACACCGCATGCACGATCCCCGGGATGTAGCCCAGCAGGGTCAGCAGGATATTCAGCCAGAACGCACCGGCGAAGCCGACCTGCAGGAACACACCCAGCGGAGGCAGGAGAATGGCGAAGATGATACGAATCAGGTCCATGGCAAAGCTCCCAAAGTAGTGTCCTCATACTGACTCTGGCCCAGCCCGGACGGTTCCGCTTGTTTCCCGCGCACAAAAAACGCCCCGGACCAAAAACAACAGGCCCGGGGCGACGCGCAGGAACGCGAGACGGTTCTTTGAATTCGTTTACGAGCGGCTGCCGAGCTGCGCGGTATGCACCCGGGCGAAGGCCCGGGCCAGGCGCAGGAGCATCTCGTCGATATTGCCGTGGCTGACGGTCAGCGCCGGCGAGAAGCGCAACACACTGGCTTGCGGCGCATTGAGCAGCAGACCTTCCTGGCGTGCCGCCTTGACCACTTGTGCCGCCAACGGCTCATGCAGCTCCAGCCCCCAGAGCAAACCCTGCCCACGCACCTCGCCCAGGCCGTAGCGCCCGGCCAGACGGCTGAGGCCATCACGCAGGTGACGGCCGGCAGCGCCCACCTGGTCGAGGAAGCCGTGCTCAAGCACGGTTTCCAGCACGGCCAGCCCCGCAGCACTCATCAATGCATTGCCGTGATGGCTGCCTTCCAGTTCGCCGGCTTCTGCGCAACACGCCGTGCCGCGGGCCAGCAGCGCAGCCAGTGGCACACCGCCGCCCAGGCCCTTGCCCAGGGTGAGGATATCGGCGCGCACGCCATAGGTTTGCTCGGCCAGCAGGGCACCGCAGCGGCCCATGCCGGTCTGCACCTCATCGAGGATCAGCAGGATCCCCAGTTCGCGACACAGGCGCTCGACCCCCTTGAGGTAATGCCGGGTCGCCGGGATCACTCCGGCTTCGCCCTGGATCGGCTCGAGCATGATCGCCACGGTGCGCGAGTCCACTGCCGCGTGCAGCGCCGCCAGGTCGTTGAACGGCACCTTGCTGAAACCCGGCAGGCCTGGCTCGCAGCGGTTGCACGGCAGCGGGTCCGAGGCGGCCAGGGTGCCGAGGCTACGGCCATGGCTGCCCTGGCTGGCGCTGATGATGTGGTAGGCGCCATTACGATGCAGCTGGCCCCATTTGCGCGCCAGCTTGATCGCGCCCTCGCAGGCTTCCGCACCGCTGTTGAGCAGATGGGCCTGGTCGCTGCCGGTGCTCTGGCAGAGTAGGTTGACCAGCTTCAGATGCTCGCGGTTATGAAAGCCGGCCCCGGAGTTGATCAGCGCCTGCGCCTGGCCGCTCAGGGCCTGCACGAGCACCTTGGGGCTATGCCCGAGGCTGTTGACCGCATTGCCCTGGGTAAAGTCGAGAAATGCCCGGCCTTCGCTATCCCATAGCCAGGAACCCTGGCCACGAACGAAAACCTGCTCGGCCAGTTGCTTGCTCGGCATCAGGCATTCCCGCGACAACGGATCGACGGGTTCACCCGGCAGCGGCGCGACATCGACCACGGGAGCCAGCTGGCGACGCAGATTGAACAGGTTCATGCGCGCAGCCCTTCCAGCCAGCGTGACGACAGGGCCGGACGATCCACCCGTTTCCTCAAGCCAGCATGCTCCCACCGAGGTTTAGCCTTGCCTATGTAAACGCCATCCACCTGTACGCTGCTCATTGCGCCCTCTGGGCCTGTAAACCTCGTGAATACGGGCGTAGAGTAGGCTTCCGACGGCCTTCGGGCCATTTCGTTTTTCGAGCATTTTCGATAAGTAAAGCTTATGGATTTCCGCCAACTGCGATATTTCGTCGCGGTGTATGAAGAAGGCCATGTCGGCCGCGCCGCCGAACGCCTGTCGCTGTCCCAGCCGGCGCTGTCGCAGCAGATCCGCCAGCTCGAACACAGCCTCGATGTCAGCCTGTTCGAACGGGGCAACAAGCGCCTGCTGCCGACCCTTGCCGCGCACACCCTGTACAACCATGCCCTGCCCTTGCTCGACGGCATGCAACGGGCCCGCGACGCCCTGCGCAATTTCCAGGGCCAGGCCCTGCGCACCCTGGCCATCGGCGTACTGCAAACGGTGCGGCCGAGCATGGTTCCGCAACTGCTCGACCGGGTGCGCAAGGCGCAGCCGCACCTTGTGGTGCAGATCTACGAATTGTCAGGCCAGGAAATCGAACGACGCTTGCTCAACGGCAGCCTGGATATCGGCATCAGCTACCTGCCGCCTCGCCAGCCGGGGCTGCACGGATTGCTGTTGTACGAGGACGAGTTGCAGGTAGTGATTCCCGCCACCCACCCGCTGCGCGAATTCAAGAAGGTCTCGCTGAAGCAGGCGGCGGAACTGCCGATGATCCTTCTCGGCGAGGAATTCCAGGTGCGGCAGATCTGGCAAGGCCAGCTGGCCAACCTCGGGCGGCGTCCACAGGTACAGGCGGAAATGAACAACATGGGCGGGATTCTCGACAGCCTGCACCATACCTCGCTGGCCACGGTGCTGCCGGGGCGTGCGCGGGAGGCCTCGGAGGATCACGAACTGCTTTGGAAGCCATTGAGCGAGCCACGGGTGCCGCTCAAGGTCGGCCTGGTGTTTCGCGATGCGCAACGCCAGCAGGCCTCGGTGGAACTGCTGCGCACGTTGCTGGAAGAAGAGATCGATCCGCGGCAGATGGGCGTTTCAGCGCTGGACGTGCTTGGCTAGCCGGAGAAAAAACGCAGGCAAAAGAAAACCCCGCCGAAGCGAGGTTTTCTCAGACTGTTTCCCTTTGACTTCCCTTTCGTCCCACCGTCCCGGGCAGGCTTCCTTCGTTCCGTCCTTGTGATGTACTTTGCGCGTCCTGCGCTTCGTCCATGGAAAGAAGATTAACTTCGGATCCAATCCTAGAGAAGACGCCAAACGTCACCACGTCATGTAAGCAAATGCTTACATGACGCTTTCACCTCAGAACTGCTCGGCCTCCAGCAGGTACAGCGACTCGCTGCCAGCCTTGACCGAGGCGCACAGCGACTGCAAGCGCGGCAACAGGCGGGCGAAGTAGAAGCGTGCGGTGCCCAGCTTGCTGGCGTAGAAGTCCTCTTCGCCCTGCTTCGCCAGCGCCGTGCGCGCCATCAGCGCCCACATGTAGGCGTAGGCGACATAGCCGAAGGCGTGCAGGTACTCGACCGACGCCGCGCCGATCTCGTTCGGATTGCCCTTGGCCCGGTCCAGTACCCAGGCGGTCAGGGCATCCAGGTCATCCAGCGCAGCATTCAGCGGTTTGACGAACTCGCCAAGGTCACTGCCGGCGGTAGCGGTGAAATGGCGGATCTCGTCGGCGAACAACTTGTAGAACGCACCGCCGCTGCCGACGATCTTGCGCCCCATCAGGTCCAGGGCCTGGATACCGTTGGTGCCTTCGTAGATCTGGGTGATGCGCACATCACGTACCAGCTGTTCCTGGCCCCACTCGCGGATATAGCCGTGGCCACCGAAGATCTGCTGGCCATGCACGGCACTCTCCAGCCCGAGGTCGGTGAGGAAGGCCTTGGCCACCGGGGTCAGCAGCGCCACCAGGTCTTCAGCGCGCTTGCGGGTGCTGGCGTCCTCGCTGTACTTGGCGGTGTCCAATTGCATGGCAACGTAGGTGGAGAAGGCACGGCCACCTTCGTTCAGCGCCTTCATGGTCAGCAGCATGCGGCGCACGTCGGGGTGGACGATGATCGGATCGGCGACCTTGTCCTTGGCCTGTGGCCCGGTCGGGGCACGGCTTTGCAGGCGGTCACGGGCGTATTCGATGGCGTTCTGGTAGGAGCGCTCCGCCGAGGCAAGGCCCTGGATACCGACACCCAGGCGCTCGTAGTTCATCATGGTGAACATGGCCGCCAGGCCCTTGTTCGGCTCGCCGACGAGATAGCCGACGGCGGCGTCGAAGTTCATCACGCAGGTGGCCGACGCCTGGATACCCATCTTGTGCTCGATCGAACCGCAATTGGCCGGGTTGCGCTCGCCCAGGCTGCCGTCGGCGTTGACCAGGAACTTGGGCACCAGGAACAGCGAGATGCCCTTCGGCCCCGCCGGCGCGTCCGGCAGCTTGGCCAGCACCAGATGGATGATGTTCTCGGTGAGGTCGTGCTCGCCGCCGGTAATGAAGATCTTGGTCCCACTGACCTTGTAGCTGCCGTCCGCCTGCGGCTCGGCGCGGGTGCGGATGATGCCCAGGTCGGTGCCGGCGTGAGGCTCGGTCAGGCACATGGAACCGGCCCAGACCCCGGCGTACATGTTCGGCAGGTATTTTTCCTTCAGCTCTTCGCTGGCGTGGGCATTGATCGACAGGCAGGCGCCGGCGGTCAGCATCGGGTACAGGCCGAAGGCCAGGCTCGACGAGTTGACCATTTCCTCGACCTGGGCCGAGATCACCTTGGGCATTCCCATGCCGCCGTACACCGGATCGCCACCGACACCGACCCAGCCACCTTCGGCGTAGGTGCGATAGGCGTCGATGAAGCCGGCCGGCGTGCGCACCGCACCGTTATCCCAGTGGCAGCCTTCCTCGTCGGCGGCGCGGCTCAGCGGAGCGATGGTCTTGGCGGTAACCTTGCCGGCTTCCTCCAGCACGGCCAGGGCGGTGTCTTCGTCCACCGCGTCAGCCAGTCCGGGCAGGGCTGCCCACAGTTTCGAGACTTCGAAAACTTCGTTGAGAACGAAGCGCATATCGCGCAGCGGCGCTTTGTAGTCAGCCATGGCAACCTCTCACACCTTGAGTCGTGGGCAATCCCGCAAGGGACCGGTACTAAGGTCTTGGAGTGTAACCGAACAACTTTTGCGACACATAGGGTCATCTAAAGACCGATAAGTCAGTTTCGGTCACGCCACGCGCAAGGCTCCCCGCTTCTCTCTTTGCCCATGGGCCATCACGCAGTTACGCCCTGCGCCCTTGGCTGCGTAGAGCGCCTGGTCGGCGGCCTTGAGCACTTCTTCAGGAGTGCGGTGCTCGGGATGGCGCTCGCACACGCCGACGCTGACCGTCACCGACACACTGCCGCTGCCCGCCGTGCCGCGGCGCTGGCGGCCCTGCTGGTCATCCTGCGGGCGGCTCTCCTGGTTGCGCAGCTGGATAGCGTAGTTGGCGATCATCTCGCGCACGGCTTCCAGGTGCGGGATGCACTCTTCCAGGGTCTTGCCGGCGAAAACCAGGCAGAACTCCTCGCCACCGTAGCGATAGGCGCGACCGCCGCCGGTGACCTTGGACAGTTTGCTCGCTACCAGGCGCAGCACCTGGTCGCCGACATCGTGGCCATGGGTGTCGTTGAATTTCTTGAAGTGGTCGACGTCGGTCATCGCCAGCACGTAGTTGCGCCCCAGGCGCTGCATGCGCTCGTTCAGCGCGCGTCGCCCCGGCAGGCCGGTCAGCTCGTCGCGGAAGGCCATCTGGTAGGCCTCGTGGGACACCGACGCAGCGATCATCAGCATCACCTGACTGCACATGATGTTCAGGGTGAACGGCAGGATGAAGGTTTGCGGCAGCATCCAGAAGATCCCGACCAGGCCGATGATCTGCGCCGCGTGCAAGGGCCGTGGCTCGCGCAGGTACTGCACCACGAGCACCACGAAGGCAAGGAAGAACACCGGGTAGGACATCTGGATCAAGCTCATCCACTGCCCATGCAGCGCCGGCCAGCGGATTTCCGCCAGCCAGTTCAGCAGTGCCTGCGGGTAACTCTGCTCCAGGCCCAGCGCCACGCTGCCCACCGCCAGCAGCACGGCGAAGCGCGCCACCATGTCCTGGAACAGATGGGTACGCTCTTGCCAGGCGCCGAACAGGGCGAACAGCATCGGCAGCAGCAGGCACACCAGGTGGAACACCACGGCCGCGTCCTCGCGCACGCGGCCGTGGTCGCGGTAGAAGTCGGTCTGGGTATCCAGCAGGTAGTAGGCGATGTACACGGTGATCATCAGGAACAGCTCGCGCTGCCGGCGATACACCGCGCAGTAGGCACCGCCGAGCAGCAGCACCAGGGTGGGCAGGACGTTGAACAGCGAGGTGAAGAACACCGACAGATCGCGCACGTAGGCAGCGGCGAGCCCGGACAGCAGGAGGAAGGCCCCGGGGAGGAAGTGACTCAGGCGTACAGCAGACAAACGAAACAAGGGAACTCTCCGATCCAGCAGATCGATAATGTCATTGTGCCTTTACTGTATCGATAATGCACATGAATAGATGAAATTTTGGCGCCAATTTATTTAACGGCACCAAAGGGCTGGAGCTTGAAGCTCATTTGCTGGATCAATTCCGAAAGCGGTACGCGGACCCTGTGGGAGCGGGTTCACCCGCGATTGCAATGTTGGATTCACTATCGCAATCGCGGGTGAACCCGCTCCCACAGGGTCCGCGTCCAGCTTTTCGAGGGCGAAAAAAAACGCCTGCCGGTGAGGGCAGGCGTTTTTCGTTGAAGCGGATGACTCAGTACGCCAGGCCGAAGTGCTCCTCGTCCATCGCCATCAGGTTGTTCGCGCCCGACAGCATGGTCGCCACGTGGGTGCGGGTACGCGGCAGGATGCGCTGGAAGTAGAAGCGCGCGGTCTGCAGCTTGGCGGTGTAGAAGGCTTCCTCGCTGGTGCCGGCAGCCAGTTTCTCGGCCGCCAGGCGGGCGATGTCGGCCCAGAAGTAAGCCAGGCAGGCATAACCGGAATACATCAGGTAGTCCACCGAGGCGGCACCCACTTCCTCGCGGTCCTTCATGGCGGCCATGCCGACCTTCATGGTCAGTTCGCCCCATTCCTTGTTCAGCGCGGCCAGCGGCTCGACGAACTCCTTGACGGCTTCGTTGCCTTCCTGGGCCTGGCAGAACTTGTGCACGATCTTGGTGAAGCCCTTCAGCGCTTCGCCCTGGGTCATCAGTACCTTGCGGCCCAGCAGGTCAAGGGCCTGGATGCCGGTGGTGCCTTCGTACAGCATGGAGATACGGCTGTCGCGTACGTTCTGCTCCATGCCCCACTCGGCGATGAAGCCGTGGCCGCCATAGATCTGCACACCGTGGTTGGCCGCTTCGAAGCCGACCTCGGTCATGAACGCCTTGGCGATCGGGGTCATGAAGGCCAGCAGCGCGTCGGCCTTTTTCTTCTCTTCTTCGTCCTGGCTGTACTTGACGATGTCCACCTGCTTGGCGGTGAAGTAGACCATCGCCCGGTTACCCTCGGCGAAGGCTTTCATGGTCAGCAGCATGCGCCGCACGTCCGGGTGCACGATGATCGGGTCGGCCGCCTTGTCCGGCGCTTTCGGGCCGGTCAGCGAGCGCATCTGCAGGCGGTCGCGGGCATATTTCAGGCCACCCTGGAACGCCACCTCGGCGTGGGCCAGGCCTTGCAGCGCGGTACCCAGGCGAGCGGTGTTCATGAAGGTGAACATGCAGTTCAGGCCCTTGTTGGCCGGGCCGATCAGGAAGCCGGTAGCCGCGTCGAAGTTCATCACGCAGGTAGCGTTGCCGTGGATACCCATCTTGTGCTCGATGGAACCGCAGGTAACGGTGTTGCGCTCGCCCACGCCACCTTCGGCGTTCGGCAGGAACTTGGGCACGATGAACAGGGAAATGCCCTTGGTGCCAGCTGGTGCATCGGGCAGGCGGGCCAGGACGATATGGACGATGTTGTCGGCCATGTCGTGCTCACCGGCGGAGATGAAGATCTTGGTGCCGGTAACCTTGTAGGAACCGTCGGCCTGGGGCTCGGCCTTGGTACGCAGCATGCCCAGGTCGGTACCGCAATGCGGCTCGGTCAGGCACATGGTGCCGGTCCATTCGCCGGTCACCAGCTTGCTCAGGTAGGTGTGCTGCTGTTCGGCGGTACCGTGGGCGGAAAGCGTGTTCATCGCGCCATGGGACAGGCCCGGGTACATGCCCCAGGACCAGTTGGACTCGCCGACCATCTCGCTGATGGCCAGGCCCAGCGACTCCGGCAGGCCCTGGCCGCCGTGCTCGACGTCGTGGGCCAGGCTCGGCCAGCCGCCTTCGACGAACTGCTTGTAGGCTTCCTTGAAGCCGGTCGGGGTCTTAACGCCGGATTCGCTCCAGGTGCAGCCTTCCAGGTCACCCACGCGGTTCAGCGGTGCCAGCACCTGCTCACAGAACTTGGCGCCCTCTTCGAGGATGGCGTCGACCATGTCCGGCGTGGCGTCCTGGCAACCCGGCAGGCTCTGATAGTGCGCTTCATAGCCGAGCAGTTCATCACGGACGAAACGAATATCACGCAAGGGGGCTTTGTAGTCAGGCATAGCGATGAACCTCTGCTGATGAATCCTAGTTGGGTTGAAAGACCACGCCGAGCAGTTCGGCCTTGGGGTCAAACGATTGTTTGAAACATACGTTTACGCCCATGCCTTGTCAACACCCGGCCAATGACACTTCTGCCATCGTCCAGACGAACTACGAACGTAGGAAAAGTCTTTGCAGCAGGTAGCCGAACGCCTGGCAGGAAAGCCAAGGCGCTGATGCATAAAGAGTAGGGAAGAAAGATGAAGCCTGAGGCGTCGCGCCTCAGGCGTAGGTATCGATCAAGGTGCCGAGCATTTCGTCCGATGCTTTGGCCACTTTGACACCGAGTTCGACCTGATGCTTGCCCAAGGCCTGCTCGACGCTGGTGGTGGCCATGTCCATCTGCTGGCTGCGATCCACGGCGCGCAGGCGCTCGGCCTGGAAATCGCTGGATTGACTGGTGGCGGCCCGCTCCACGGTGTTATTGGCGATCTGGCTGGCGGCCTGGTCGACGCGCTGCTGTCCGGCCTGAATGGCGCCCAGGCCGGCATAGAATGCAGAACTGCCCGAGATTTCCATTTCAAAACTCCAGAAAAGGGGATGGCAATACAGTGGCCTATTGAAGCAGAGATAGGCAAGGAATGCCGTTGAAAAACACTAATGGGGTTGGCTGCTGCAATAGAGAGGAACTAGCAGACCTGCTGGATGCGCGGACCCTGTGGGAGCGGGTTCACCCGCGATTACGTTAGTGAACCTACCATCGTCATCGCGGGTGAACCCGCTCCCACAGGGTCCGTGTCAGTCCAGAAGATCGATCTGCAAATGCTCCGCCACCGCTTCCGCCGAGGCGATCTTCAACTTCGGCACCCGCCCAAGGCACGGTGCCGGCAGACGCTCGGCCAGGCTGGCCAGGTTCTCTTCCAGTCGCGAGGTCCGCGGATCGACGATGTTCGCGACCCACCCCGCCAATTGCAGGCCATCCCGGGCGATTGCCTCGGCGCTGAGCAACGCATGGCTGATGCAGCCGAGCCGCACGCCCACTACGAGGATCACCGGCAGTTTCAGGGCGATCGCCAGGTCCGACAGATTGGCATGATGGGACAACGGCACGCGCCAGCCACCGGCACCTTCGATCAGGGTGAAATCCGCGCCCGCGGCCAACACCTCGCGCATGGGGCCGAGCAGGCCCGCCACACTCAGGTCGACGCCGGCCTCCCGCGCTGCCAGATGCGGGGCAATGGCCGGTTCGAAAGCGAAGGGATTGATCCGCTCATAAGGCAGCTTGACGCTGCTCTGCGCCATCAACGCGAGGGCGTCGCTGTTGCGCAGCCCCTTGGGCGTGACCTCGCAGCCCGAGGCCACCGGCTTGGCGCCCAGAGTGCTGAGCCCGGCCAGTTGCGCCGCATGCAACAGCCCGGCGGCGACGGTGGTCTTGCCGACGTCGGTGTCGGTTCCGGCGATGAAATAGGCCGCGCTCATCTCACTCCCCTTCCGTCAGCGGCTTGCGCAAGACGCCATAGACCACCTGGTAGGTCGCCGGCAGGCCCTGCGCCTGGCGAAACTGCTCGTAAGCCTGCAACAAGCCTTGCATCCGCGCCCGCCCGGTCAGCCCGGCGGGACGCCCGGGATTGAGGTTGTGCGCACCCAGGGCCTTGAGTTCATGGGTCAGGCTGCGCACATCAGGGTAGTGCAGCACATGGGGTTGTGCGCGCAGGTCGAGCACCTCCAGCCCGCTTGCGCCGCACAGGCGCTGGTAATCCTCGAAGCGGCGGAAACGATTGACATGCACCAGGCCGTCCACCGCCTCCCAGCTCGACCGCAGCTCCTGCAAGGTACCGACGCACAGGCTGGAAAACGCCAGTACGCCGCCAGGTTGCAGCACCCGGCGCGCCTCGCCCAGCACGGCGCGAAAATCCGCGCACCATTGCACCGCAAGGCTGGAAAACACCAGGTCGGCACAGGCCGGGCGCAGCGGCAGGCGCTCGGCATCGCCAGCGACGTGATACGCCGCGCCCCCTGCATCGCGGGCATGGCGCAGCATGCCTTCGGCGATATCCACCGCCACACCGACTCCCTCGGCATAACGCCCCTGCAACGCCCGGCTGAAGTAGCCGGTACCGCTGCCGAGATCGATCCAGCAACGCGGCACCAGTTCCTGCGGCACACGCTCCAGCAACTGGCTGCCTACCGCCCGTTGCAGCTCGGCAACGCTGTCATAACTGGCGGCGGCACGGGAAAAGGACGCGGCAACCTGGCGCTTGTCGGGCAAGGCGCCGGGCAGGGCCGGTCGGGATAGATCAGTCATCGCCACTCTCATGCAGGAAGGTCTTGATATTGGCTGCCAGCTCTTGCGGATACTCGAGGATGAAAGCGTGGGAGGCCCCCTCGACCAGGCCCACCTCGACATCCGGCAGCCACTCGCTAAGGGCCCGGGCAGCCTGGGCCGGCACCAGCTCGTCGGAACCGGCGAACAAATGCAGTTGCGGCCCGGTATAGGCCTGCAATGCCGCACGGGTGTCCAGGCGCCCGAGCACCTCCAGGCCCTTGACCAGCAGCACCGGGTCGGTATCGGGCACGCCGATGCCCAGTTGCCGCAGCACGCTGCGCGGCTCCTGGGCTCCCTCGCTGCACAGCGACTTGAAGCGCTTGAGCGTCACCGCCGTATGGCTGCGACAGCCGTCCACGAAGGTCTCGAAGGTGTCCGGCGGCATGCCGTCCGGCCAGTCGGCGCGGGCGACGAAGCTGAGGTTGCTGGCGAAGGTCAGCAGCCCGCAACAGTGATCGCCACGCCGCGCCGCCAGCTCGGCAGCGAGCATGCCGCCCAGCGACCAGCCACCCAGCCAGGTGTCCTTGGGCAGCCTTCGGTCCAGCTCGTCGAGCCAGGCTTGCGGGTCGTCGCTGACCAGGCTGGGCAGGGCCGCCAGTTCGACCCGGAGTCCGGCATCCTGTGCCCTCAAGCTTGCCGCCAGCGGTTCCAGCGCGGCGCTGCCCAGGCCCCAGCCCGGCAGAAGAATCAGATGGTTACGCATCGACAGGCTCCAACAGCGGATAGCACTCGGCCAATGCATTCAACAATAGCTGGACCTGCGCGGCGCTGTGCGCAGCCGTTAGCGTTACACGCAAGCGGGCGCTGCCGGCGGGCACGGTGGGTGGACGGATGGCGGTGACCAGCAGCCCGCGCTCGCGCAACATCCGCGACAGGTGCAAGGCGCGCCCGGCATCGCCGATCATGATCGGCTGGATCGGCGTGAAGCTGTCCATCAGCTCCAGCCCGATTGCCTCGGCGCCACCGCGGAACTGGGCGATCAGCGCGGCCAGGTGCTCGCGGCGCCAGTGTTCGTCGCGCAGCAGGGCCAGGCTTTTCAGGGTGGCGCAGGCCAGCGCCGGAGGCTGGCTGGTGGTGTAGATATAAGGACGGGCGAACTGCACCAGGCTTTCGATCAGATCCTCGCTGCCGGCGACAAAGGCGCCTGCGGTGCCGAAGGCCTTGCCCAGGGTGCCGACCAGCACCGGCAGTTCGTCCAGGCTCAAGCCGAAATGCTCGGCCACACCGCCGCCCTTGCGCCCCAGGGTACCGAAGCCATGAGCGTCATCGACCATCAGCCAGGCCCCCTTGGCCTGGGCACGGTTCACCAGTTCGGGCAGGTCGGCGATATCGCCGTCCATGCTGAAGACACCGTCGGTCACCACCAGGGTATTGCCTTCGGCCTTGTCCAGGCGCTTGTCGAGGCTGTCGGCATCGTTGTGCAGGTAGCGGTTGAAACGTGCGCCGCTGAGCAGGCCGGCGTCCAGCAGGGACGCATGGTTGAGACGGTCCTGCAGCACGGTGTCGCCCTGCCCCACCAGCGCGGTGACCGCGCCGAGGTTGGCCATGTAGCCGGTGGTGAACAACAGCGCTCGCGGGCGTCCGGTGAACTCGGCCAGGGCTTCTTCCAGCTGGTGATGCGGCGTACTGTGGCCGACCACCAGGTGCGAGGCGCCACCGCCCACGCCCCAGCGTTCGGCGCCGGCACGCCAGGCAGCGATCACCTCGGGGTGATTGGCCAGGCCCAGGTAGTCGTTGCTGCAGAAGGCCAGCAGCGACTGCCCGTCCACCACCACCTGCGGACCCTGCGGACTCTGTAGCAACGGGCGCTGACGGTACAGGTCAGCGGCGCGCCGTTGTTCAAGGCGCGCGCGAAGATCGAAGCTCATGCAGGCCTCAGGCCGATGCGGCGTCGTAGAACAGTTCGCTGCTCTTCTGCTCGACCAGCGCCTGCTCGATGGCCGCCTGGTGCACCTCGTCGGCATGCTCCTCGCGGGCTTCGGGCTGGATACCGAGGCGGGCGAACAAGCGCATGTCCTTGTCGGCCTGGGGGTTGGCGGTGGTCAGCAGCTTCTCGCCATAGAAGATCGAGTTGGCGCCGGCCATGAAGGCCAGCGCCTGCATCTGCTCGTTCATCTGCTCACGCCCGGCAGACAGCCGCACATGGGACTGCGGCATGAGGATCCGCGCCACCGCAAGCATGCGGATGAAATCAAACGGATCGACCTCCTCGGCGTTTTCCAGCGGCGTGCCGGCGACCTTGACCAGCATGTTGATCGGTACCGACTCGGGATGCTCCGGCAGGTTGGCCAGCTGGATCAGCAGGCCGGCGCGGTCATCCAGCGACTCGCCCATGCCGAGGATGCCGCCGGAACAGATCTTCATCCCGGCGTCGCGCACATAGGCCAGGGTTTGCAGGCGCTCGGCGTAGGTGCGGGTGGTGATGATGCTGCCGTAGAACTCCGGCGAGGTATCGAGGTTGTGGTTGTAGTAGTCGAGACCGGCGTCGGCCAGGGCCTGGGTCTGCTCCTGGTCAAGGCGGCCGAGGGTCATGCAGGTTTCCAGGCCCATGGCCTTGACCCCTTTGACCATCTCCAGCACGTAGGGCATGTCCTTGGCCGACGGGTGTTTCCACGCCGCGCCCATGCAGAAACGGGTGGAACCGATGGCCTTGGCCCGGGCGGCTTCCTCCAGCACCTTCTGCACTTCCATCAGTTTCTGCTTGTCCAGGCCGGTGTTGTAGTGACCGGACTGCGGACAATATTTGCAATCTTCCGGGCAGGCACCAGTCTTGATCGATAGCAGGGTGGAAACCTGGACGCGATTGGGGTCGAAATGCGCCCGATGCACCGACTGCGCCTGGAACAGCAGGTCGTTGAACGGCTGCTGGAACAGGGCTTTGACTTCGGCCAGGGACCAGTCGTGACGAAGCGTTGCAGTTGTGCTGGCGCTCATGGGTGTTTCCTTGTTTAGGCTTGTACTGGCGCCGGGATCGGATTGCCCGCCAGCGCATCACGGATAGTCCGCATAGTTATGGAAGGCCCATGCACTGTCAACCCGGATCTAAACATCAGGTTTACATCTGTTCAAATAACAACCAATACTGCCTTTTATGCGACGAACCGTCCGAGCAGGCTCAGCCCATCTGCATGCCCTGTGAAAGTGAATTGCCGTGGTTGGATGAACAGTGCCGGGTATGCGCCCTGCCCTTGCCGATCGACGGCCTGCTCTGCGCCCAGTGCGCGCGACGGCGTCCGGCGTTCAGGCGGGTGCTGGTGCCGTGGCACTACGGATTTCCGCTGGATGCCCTGATCACCCGTTTCAAGCACCAGCGCCAATGGCCGCTGGGCCGGTTGCTGGCGCAGATGCTCGGCAACTGGCTGGCCCATCGTTTCGCCGAAGGGCTGCCACGCCCGGCCCTGCTGCTACCGGTGCCGATGGCCAGGCAACGTTTGCGCCAGCGCGGCTACAACCAGGCCGCGATGCTTGGCCAATGGATCGCGGCGCAGTTGTCGATTTCCTGCGACCCTGACTTACTGACCCGCCCTGTCGAGACCATCGCGCAACAGGAACTGGATGCCCGTGCGCGCAGGCGCAACCTCGCCAACGCCTTCGCCATCGTCCGGCCCGAGGCCGTCGAAGGCCTGCATGTGGCCCTGGTGGACGATGTCATGACCACCGGCGCCACCGCCCAGGCCCTGGCCCGGCTGTTGCGCGACGCCGGCGCGGCGCGGGTGGACGTCTATTGCCTGGCACGCACGCCGCGCCCCGGCAGCGCTTGACTTGGCAGGGTCAGGCGGGCACTTTCCTGCCGATCATCGCCAGCCTTGGTACCGGTTCCCATGTCATTGCCTACGCCCCTGTCCCAGCACATCGTCCGTCGCCCGCAACGCATCGCCCTGTTGCAGCACATCGATGAGCAAGGCTCCATCACACGTGCCGCCAAGGCAGCGGGGATGAGTTACAAGGCCGCCTGGGATGCCATCGACGAACTCAACAACCTGGCCGCCCGGCCATTGGTGGAGAGAAGTGCCGGGGGCCGTGGCGGTGGTGGCGCTCAGCTGTCGGACGAAGGCCGCCGAGTGCTGCGCCTGTACCAGCGTTTGCAGGTTCTTCAGGCGCAGGTCCTTGAGGAAGCCGAAGACAGCAGCGACCTCGACCTGATCGGGCGCCTGATGCTGCGCACCAGCGCGCGTAACCAGTTGCATGGACAGGTCAGCGCCATCCACCCGCAAGGCCGCAACGACACCATCGAACTGACCCTGCCCGGCGACCTGCGCATCCAGGCGCAGATCACCCGCGACAGCACCCAGCGCCTGGAACTGCAGATCGGCACCACCGTGGTCGCCCTGATAAAGGCCGGCTGGCTGCAACTGGCCAGCCGCGACGCTGCGGTCGCGCACGGCAGCAACTGCCTGGAAGCGCGTATCGACGAGGTGCAGGAAGATCCCCAGGGCGCCAGCGAACTGCGCCTGAGCCTGGGCAGCGGACAGACCCTGTGTGCGTTCGCCGAGCCGGACTGGCTGAACACCCACAGCCTTGGCGTCGGAAGTTTCGTACAGGTCACCTTCCTTCCTACCTACGTTCTTCTCGGAATACCCGCCTGAAAAACGCCACAAAACTGTCATAGGGCCTGATTAAGGTGACTGCCACGAACCGCAGGGAGCCTGACATGAACCTATTAGAAGAAAACCAGCCGACCGACCTCGAGCAACTGGTCGGCCTCAGCCGTCGCCGTTTCATCGGTGCCGGCGCCTTGTGTGGAGCGGCGCTGTTTCTCGGCGGCAGCCTGCTGAGCCGCAGCGTGCTGGCCAACAGTGTCAGCGCCGCGTCCGGCAGCCCGTTGCTCGGATTCAGCGCGATTGCTTCCTCCACCGCCGACGGCATCAGCCTGCCGCCGGGCTACAAGGCTTCGGTGCTGATCAGCTGGGGCCAGCCCCTGCATCCCGGAGCGCCGGCTTTCGACCCGTCCGGCAAGGGCACGGCCAAGGCCCAGGAAGTGCAGTTCGGCGACAACAACGACGGCATGAGCCTGTTCCCCTTCCCGGGCGATGAAAACCGCGCGCTGATGGCGATCAACAACGAGTACACCAACTATCGCTACCTGTTCGATCACGGCGGCCAGCCGGCCAACGCCGAGGACGTGCACAAGGCCCAGGCGGCCGAGGGTGTGTCGGTGATCGAAGTGCAGCGCAGGAACGGCCAATGGCAGTTCGTCCAGGACTCCAGGTACAACCGGCGCATCCACGGCAACACCCCGATGCGCATGAGCGGCCCGGCGGCCGGCGATGCCTGGCTGCGCACCGCCGCCGACAACAGCGGCAGCAAGGTCCTCGGCACCTTCCAGAACTGCGCCAACGGCAAGACGCCCTGGGGCACCTACCTGACCTGCGAAGAAAACTTCACCGATTGCTTCGGCAGCAGCGATCCGCAGCAGGCCTTCGATGCCGGACAGAAGCGCTATGGCGCCTCGGTGGCGGGCAAGGAGGTCGGCTGGCACCAGCATGACCCGCGCTTCGACCTGGCGAAAAACCCCAACGAGTTGAACCGCCATGGCTGGGTGGTGGAAATCGATCCGTTCGATCCGCAGTCCACCCCGGTCAAGCGCACCGCCCTCGGCCGTTTCAAGCACGAAAACGCAGCACTGGGCGAAACCCGCGACGGCCGCGCCGTGGTGTACATGGGCGACGATGAGCGCGGCGAGTTCATCTACAAGTTCATCAGCCGCGAGCGCATCGACCACAAGAACCCCACCGCCAATCGCAACCTGCTGGACCACGGCACCCTGTACGTGGCCCGCTTCGACGATGGCGACGGCAACCCCGGGCATCCGAAGGGCAAGGGCCAGTGGCTGGAACTCACCCACGGCAAGAACGGCCTCAACGCGGCCGCCGGTTTCGCCAGCCAGGCGCAGGTCCTGATCCACGCGCGGCTGGCCGCCAGCGTGCTGAAGGCTACGCGCATGGACCGTCCGGAATGGATCGTAGTCAGCCCGAAGGACGGGCAGGTCTATTGCACCCTCACCAACAACGTCAAGCGCGGTGAAGAAGGCCAGCCGGTCGGCGGCCCGAACCCTAGGGAGAAGAACGTCTACGGGCAGATCCTGCGCTGGCGCGAAACAGGTGATGACCATGGCTCGATGACCTTCGACTGGGATCTCTTCGTGGTCGCCGGCAATCCGCAGGTGCATCCAGGAACGGCCAAAGGCGGCTCGGGCAACGTCACCGCACAGAACATGTTCAACAGCCCCGACGGCCTGGGCTTCGACCCGGACGGCCGGCTGTGGATCCTCACCGACGGCGACTACAGCAATGCCGGGGATTTTGCCGGCATGGGCAACAACCAGATGCTCTGCGCCGATCCGGCGACCGGGGAGATCCGCCGTTTCATGGTCGGGCCGGTAGCTTGCGAGGTGACCGGAATCGCCTTTGCGCCGGACCAGAAGACCCTGTTCGTCGGTATCCAGCACCCGGGCGAAACCGGCGGCTCGACCTTCCCCGAGCACCTGCCGAATGGCAAGCCACGGTCGTCGGTAATGGCGATTACCCGGGAGGATGGCGGCATCATCGGCGCCTGACACAAAGGACTGGTTAACACAAAACCCTGTGGGAGCTGGCTTGCCAGCTGCCACAAGGTTCTCTGAATGCCTTGAGAATTGGACCTCTCCAGGAAACAGCCCCTGGGTTACCATGCCGGAATCGATGCGGCCCTTTTCCCCGCCGCGCAGCCGGAGTCGCGCATGTCCCACCCCTTCGATACCCTCACCCCCGATCTGGTCCTGGATGCCATCGAAAGCCAGGACCTGCTCAGCGATGCCCGCGTGCTGGCACTGAACAGCTACGAGAACCGCGTGTACCAGGTCGGCATCGAAGACGCCGAGCCGGTGATCGCCAAGTTCTACCGCCCCGGCCGCTGGAGCGATGCCGCCATTCTCGAGGAACATGCCTTCACCGCCGAATTGGCCGGGTGCGAAGTGCCCGTGGTCGCCCCGCTGCTGCATAACGGCAAGACCCTGTTCGAACACGCCGGTTTTCGTTTTGCGCTGTTCCCCCGTCGTGGCGGTCGTGCGCCGGAGCCAGGCAATCTCGACCAGCTCTATCGCCTCGGCCAGTTGCTCGGCCGCCTGCATGCGGTCGGTGCCAGCCGTCCTTTTGTCGAGCGCGAAAGCCTCGCTGTGGATAACTTTGGCCACGCCTCGCTGAGCACCCTGCTGGAAGGCGACTTCGTGCCGAAAAGCCTGCTTCCGGCCTTCGAATCCGTGGCTCGCGACCTGCTCAAGCGCATCGAGGCCATCTACGCCCGCACACCGCACCAGCAGATCCGCCTGCATGGCGACTGCCACCCCGGCAACCTGATGTGCCGTGACGAGGTATTCCATATCGTCGACCTCGACGACTGTCGCATGGGCCCCGCAGTCCAGGACCTGTGGATGATGCTCGCCGGCAGCCGCGAAGAGCGCCTCGGCCAGCTCGCCGAGCTGATGGATGGCTACAACGAATTCCACGATTTCGATCCCCGCGAGCTGGCCTTGATCGAGCCCCTGCGCGGCCTGCGCCTTTTGCACTACAGCGCCTGGCTGGCGCGGCGCTGGGACGATCCGGCGTTCCCGCGCAGCTTCCCTGGTTCGGCCAGGAGCGCTATTGGGGCGACCAGATCCTGGCATTGCGCGAGCAGTGCGCGGCACTGGAAGAAGAGCCACTGAAATTGTTCTAGAAGCGGCAGGACCTCTGTCTACAATAGCGCGCAACCCGTTAGCCCAAGCAAGGATCCTCATGACTGCCGCCAACCCGCGCCGCGGGTACATTCTCGGCCTGACCGCCTACATCATCTGGGGCCTGTTCCCCATCTACTTCAAGCTCCTGCAAAGCGTCCCGGCGGTGGAAATCATCGTCCACCGGGTGCTGTGGTCGGCGCTGTTCGGCGCGGCGTTGCTGCTGGTCTGGAAACACCCCGGCTGGTGGCGCGAGCTGCGCGAGAACCCGCGGCGCCTGGCCATCCTGGCCCTGAGCGGTTCGTTGATCGCCTTCAACTGGCTGACCTACGTCTGGGCGGTGAACAACGGGCGCATGCTCGAAGCCAGCCTCGGCTACTACATCAACCCGCTGGTCAACGTGTTGCTGGGCATGCTCCTGCTCGGTGAGCGCCTGCGCCGCCTGCAATGGGTCGCGGTGGGCCTGGCGGCGGCGGGCGTGGCGCAGCAGGTGTGGCAAGTGGGCAGCCTGCCGTGGGTATCGCTGGCCCTGGCGCTGAGCTTCGGTTTCTATGGGTTGATCCGCAAGCAGGCGCCTGTAGCGGCCTTGCCCGGCCTTGTAGTGGAAACCTGGATGCTGGTGCCGATCGCCATCGGCTGGCTGCTGCTCAACCCGATGGCCAGCAGCGCCCAGCCGGAGTTCTATACCACAAGCCAGGCGTTGTGGCTGATGGCTGCCGGGCCGGTGACCCTGGTGCCGCTGGTCAGCTTCAACGCGGCGGCCCGCCATCTGCCCTATACCACCCTGGGCTTCCTGCAGTACCTGGCGCCGACCCTGGTGCTGCTGCAGGCAGTGCTGCTGTTCGACGAGCACCTGTCGAGCAGCACCCTGGTTGCGTTCATGTTTATCTGGGCCGGCCTGGCCCTGTACAGCGTCGATGCCTGGCTGAGCCTGCGCAAGCGCGCCTGATCAAAAAACGATCAAGCCGCTACAGGCCACGTGATTCGTGGCCTGTAGCAACCTCTCCCAAGGTTATCCACACCCTCATCCCGCGCTTTGTGGGCAGGCGGGCCAGGACGATATGGACGATGTTGTCGGCCATGTCGTGCTCACCGGCGGAGATGAAGATCTTGGTGCCGGTAACCTTGTAGGAACCGTCGGCCTGGGGCTCGGCCTTGGTACGCAGCATGCCCAGGTCGGTACCGCAATGCGGCTCGGTCAGGCACATGGTGCCGGTCCATTCGCCGGTCACCAGCTTGCTCAGGTAGGTGTGCTGCTGTTCGGCGGTACCGTGGGCGGAAAGCGTGTTCATCGCGCCATGGGACAGGCCCGGGTACATGCCCCAGGACCAGTTGGACTCGCCGACCATCTCGCTGATGGCCAGGCCCAGCGACTCCGGCAGGCCCTGGCCGCCGTGCTCGACGTCGTGGGCCAGGCTCGGCCAGCCGCCTTCGACGAACTGCTTGTAGGCTTCCTTGAAGCCGGTCGGGGTCTTAACGCCGGATTCGCTCCAGGTGCAGCCTTCCAGGTCACCCACGCGGTTCAGCGGTGCCAGCACCTGCTCACAGAACTTGGCGCCCTCTTCGAGGATGGCGTCGACCATGTCCGGCGTGGCGTCCTGGCAACCCGGCAGGCTCTGATAGTGCGCTTCATAGCCGAGCAGTTCATCACGGACGAAACGAATATCACGCAAGGGGGCTTTGTAGTCAGGCATAGCGATGAACCTCTGCTGATGAATCCTAGTTGGGTTGAAAGACCACGCCGAGCAGTTCGGCCTTGGGGTCAAACGATTGTTTGAAACATACGTTTACGCCCATGCCTTGTCAACACCCGGCCAATGACACTTCTGCCATCGTCCAGACGAACTACGAACGTAGGAAAAGTCTTTGCAGCAGGTAGCCGAACGCCTGGCAGGAAAGCCAAGGCGCTGATGCATAAAGAGTAGGGAAGAAAGATGAAGCCTGAGGCGTCGCGCCTCAGGCGTAGGTATCGATCAAGGTGCCGAGCATTTCGTCCGATGCTTTGGCCACTTTGACACCGAGTTCGACCTGATGCTTGCCCAAGGCCTGCTCGACGCTGGTGGTGGCCATGTCCATCTGCTGGCTGCGATCCACGGCGCGCAGGCGCTCGGCCTGGAAATCGCTGGATTGACTGGTGGCGGCCCGCTCCACGGTGTTATTGGCGATCTGGCTGGCGGCCTGGTCGACGCGCTGCTGTCCGGCCTGAATGGCGCCCAGGCCGGCATAGAATGCAGAACTGCCCGAGATTTCCATTTCAAAACTCCAGAAAAGGGGATGGCAATACAGTGGCCTATTGAAGCAGAGATAGGCAAGGAATGCCGTTGAAAAACACTAATGGGGTTGGCTGCTGCAATAGAGAGGAACTAGCAGACCTGCTGGATGCGCGGACCCTGTGGGAGCGGGTTCACCCGCGATTACGTTAGTGAACCTACCATCGTCATCGCGGGTGAACCCGCTCCCACAGGGTCCGTGTCAGTCCAGAAGATCGATCTGCAAATGCTCCGCCACCGCTTCCGCCGAGGCGATCTTCAACTTCGGCACCCGCCCAAGGCACGGTGCCGGCAGACGCTCGGCCAGGCTGGCCAGGTTCTCTTCCAGTCGCGAGGTCCGCGGATCGACGATGTTCGCGACCCACCCCGCCAATTGCAGGCCATCCCGGGCGATTGCCTCGGCGCTGAGCAACGCATGGCTGATGCAGCCGAGCCGCACGCCCACTACGAGGATCACCGGCAGTTTCAGGGCGATCGCCAGGTCCGACAGATTGGCATGATGGGACAACGGCACGCGCCAGCCACCGGCACCTTCGATCAGGGTGAAATCCGCGCCCGCGGCCAACACCTCGCGCATGGGGCCGAGCAGGCCCGCCACACTCAGGTCGACGCCGGCCTCCCGCGCTGCCAGATGCGGGGCAATGGCCGGTTCGAAAGCGAAGGGATTGATCCGCTCATAAGGCAGCTTGACGCTGCTCTGCGCCATCAACGCGAGGGCGTCGCTGTTGCGCAGCCCCTTGGGCGTGACCTCGCAGCCCGAGGCCACCGGCTTGGCGCCCAGAGTGCTGAGCCCGGCCAGTTGCGCCGCATGCAACAGCCCGGCGGCGACGGTGGTCTTGCCGACGTCGGTGTCGGTTCCGGCGATGAAATAGGCCGCGCTCATCTCACTCCCCTTCCGTCAGCGGCTTGCGCAAGACGCCATAGACCACCTGGTAGGTCGCCGGCAGGCCCTGCGCCTGGCGAAACTGCTCGTAAGCCTGCAACAAGCCTTGCATCCGCGCCCGCCCGGTCAGCCCGGCGGGACGCCCGGGATTGAGGTTGTGCGCACCCAGGGCCTTGAGTTCATGGGTCAGGCTGCGCACATCAGGGTAGTGCAGCACATGGGGTTGTGCGCGCAGGTCGAGCACCTCCAGCCCGCTTGCGCCGCACAGGCGCTGGTAATCCTCGAAGCGGCGGAAACGATTGACATGCACCAGGCCGTCCACCGCCTCCCAGCTCGACCGCAGCTCCTGCAAGGTACCGACGCACAGGCTGGAAAACGCCAGTACGCCGCCAGGTTGCAGCACCCGGCGCGCCTCGCCCAGCACGGCGCGAAAATCCGCGCACCATTGCACCGCAAGGCTGGAAAACACCAGGTCGGCACAGGCCGGGCGCAGCGGCAGGCGCTCGGCATCGCCAGCGACGTGATACGCCGCGCCCCCTGCATCGCGGGCATGGCGCAGCATGCCTTCGGCGATATCCACCGCCACACCGACTCCCTCGGCATAACGCCCCTGCAACGCCCGGCTGAAGTAGCCGGTACCGCTGCCGAGATCGATCCAGCAACGCGGCACCAGTTCCTGCGGCACACGCTCCAGCAACTGGCTGCCTACCGCCCGTTGCAGCTCGGCAACGCTGTCATAACTGGCGGCGGCACGGGAAAAGGACGCGGCAACCTGGCGCTTGTCGGGCAAGGCGCCGGGCAGGGCCGGTCGGGATAGATCAGTCATCGCCACTCTCATGCAGGAAGGTCTTGATATTGGCTGCCAGCTCTTGCGGATACTCGAGGATGAAAGCGTGGGAGGCCCCCTCGACCAGGCCCACCTCGACATCCGGCAGCCACTCGCTAAGGGCCCGGGCAGCCTGGGCCGGCACCAGCTCGTCGGAACCGGCGAACAAATGCAGTTGCGGCCCGGTATAGGCCTGCAATGCCGCACGGGTGTCCAGGCGCCCGAGCACCTCCAGGCCCTTGACCAGCAGCACCGGGTCGGTATCGGGCACGCCGATGCCCAGTTGCCGCAGCACGCTGCGCGGCTCCTGGGCTCCCTCGCTGCACAGCGACTTGAAGCGCTTGAGCGTCACCGCCGTATGGCTGCGACAGCCGTCCACGAAGGTCTCGAAGGTGTCCGGCGGCATGCCGTCCGGCCAGTCGGCGCGGGCGACGAAGCTGAGGTTGCTGGCGAAGGTCAGCAGCCCGCAACAGTGATCGCCACGCCGCGCCGCCAGCTCGGCAGCGAGCATGCCGCCCAGCGACCAGCCACCCAGCCAGGTGTCCTTGGGCAGCCTTCGGTCCAGCTCGTCGAGCCAGGCTTGCGGGTCGTCGCTGACCAGGCTGGGCAGGGCCGCCAGTTCGACCCGGAGTCCGGCATCCTGTGCCCTCAAGCTTGCCGCCAGCGGTTCCAGCGCGGCGCTGCCCAGGCCCCAGCCCGGCAGAAGAATCAGATGGTTACGCATCGACAGGCTCCAACAGCGGATAGCACTCGGCCAATGCATTCAACAATAGCTGGACCTGCGCGGCGCTGTGCGCAGCCGTTAGCGTTACACGCAAGCGGGCGCTGCCGGCGGGCACGGTGGGTGGACGGATGGCGGTGACCAGCAGCCCGCGCTCGCGCAACATCCGCGACAGGTGCAAGGCGCGCCCGGCATCGCCGATCATGATCGGCTGGATCGGCGTGAAGCTGTCCATCAGCTCCAGCCCGATTGCCTCGGCGCCACCGCGGAACTGGGCGATCAGCGCGGCCAGGTGCTCGCGGCGCCAGTGTTCGTCGCGCAGCAGGGCCAGGCTTTTCAGGGTGGCGCAGGCCAGCGCCGGAGGCTGGCTGGTGGTGTAGATATAAGGACGGGCGAACTGCACCAGGCTTTCGATCAGATCCTCGCTGCCGGCGACAAAGGCGCCTGCGGTGCCGAAGGCCTTGCCCAGGGTGCCGACCAGCACCGGCAGTTCGTCCAGGCTCAAGCCGAAATGCTCGGCCACACCGCCGCCCTTGCGCCCCAGGGTACCGAAGCCATGAGCGTCATCGACCATCAGCCAGGCCCCCTTGGCCTGGGCACGGTTCACCAGTTCGGGCAGGTCGGCGATATCGCCGTCCATGCTGAAGACACCGTCGGTCACCACCAGGGTATTGCCTTCGGCCTTGTCCAGGCGCTTGTCGAGGCTGTCGGCATCGTTGTGCAGGTAGCGGTTGAAACGTGCGCCGCTGAGCAGGCCGGCGTCCAGCAGGGACGCATGGTTGAGACGGTCCTGCAGCACGGTGTCGCCCTGCCCCACCAGCGCGGTGACCGCGCCGAGGTTGGCCATGTAGCCGGTGGTGAACAACAGCGCTCGCGGGCGTCCGGTGAACTCGGCCAGGGCTTCTTCCAGCTGGTGATGCGGCGTACTGTGGCCGACCACCAGGTGCGAGGCGCCACCGCCCACGCCCCAGCGTTCGGCGCCGGCACGCCAGGCAGCGATCACCTCGGGGTGATTGGCCAGGCCCAGGTAGTCGTTGCTGCAGAAGGCCAGCAGCGACTGCCCGTCCACCACCACCTGCGGACCCTGCGGACTCTGTAGCAACGGGCGCTGACGGTACAGGTCAGCGGCGCGCCGTTGTTCAAGGCGCGCGCGAAGATCGAAGCTCATGCAGGCCTCAGGCCGATGCGGCGTCGTAGAACAGTTCGCTGCTCTTCTGCTCGACCAGCGCCTGCTCGATGGCCGCCTGGTGCACCTCGTCGGCATGCTCCTCGCGGGCTTCGGGCTGGATACCGAGGCGGGCGAACAAGCGCATGTCCTTGTCGGCCTGGGGGTTGGCGGTGGTCAGCAGCTTCTCGCCATAGAAGATCGAGTTGGCGCCGGCCATGAAGGCCAGCGCCTGCATCTGCTCGTTCATCTGCTCACGCCCGGCAGACAGCCGCACATGGGACTGCGGCATGAGGATCCGCGCCACCGCAAGCATGCGGATGAAATCAAACGGATCGACCTCCTCGGCGTTTTCCAGCGGCGTGCCGGCGACCTTGACCAGCATGTTGATCGGTACCGACTCGGGATGCTCCGGCAGGTTGGCCAGCTGGATCAGCAGGCCGGCGCGGTCATCCAGCGACTCGCCCATGCCGAGGATGCCGCCGGAACAGATCTTCATCCCGGCGTCGCGCACATAGGCCAGGGTTTGCAGGCGCTCGGCGTAGGTGCGGGTGGTGATGATGCTGCCGTAGAACTCCGGCGAGGTATCGAGGTTGTGGTTGTAGTAGTCGAGACCGGCGTCGGCCAGGGCCTGGGTCTGCTCCTGGTCAAGGCGGCCGAGGGTCATGCAGGTTTCCAGGCCCATGGCCTTGACCCCTTTGACCATCTCCAGCACGTAGGGCATGTCCTTGGCCGACGGGTGTTTCCACGCCGCGCCCATGCAGAAACGGGTGGAACCGATGGCCTTGGCCCGGGCGGCTTCCTCCAGCACCTTCTGCACTTCCATCAGTTTCTGCTTGTCCAGGCCGGTGTTGTAGTGACCGGACTGCGGACAATATTTGCAATCTTCCGGGCAGGCACCAGTCTTGATCGATAGCAGGGTGGAAACCTGGACGCGATTGGGGTCGAAATGCGCCCGATGCACCGACTGCGCCTGGAACAGCAGGTCGTTGAACGGCTGCTGGAACAGGGCTTTGACTTCGGCCAGGGACCAGTCGTGACGAAGCGTTGCAGTTGTGCTGGCGCTCATGGGTGTTTCCTTGTTTAGGCTTGTACTGGCGCCGGGATCGGATTGCCCGCCAGCGCATCACGGATAGTCCGCATAGTTATGGAAGGCCCATGCACTGTCAACCCGGATCTAAACATCAGGTTTACATCTGTTCAAATAACAACCAATACTGCCTTTTATGCGACGAACCGTCCGAGCAGGCTCAGCCCATCTGCATGCCCTGTGAAAGTGAATTGCCGTGGTTGGATGAACAGTGCCGGGTATGCGCCCTGCCCTTGCCGATCGACGGCCTGCTCTGCGCCCAGTGCGCGCGACGGCGTCCGGCGTTCAGGCGGGTGCTGGTGCCGTGGCACTACGGATTTCCGCTGGATGCCCTGATCACCCGTTTCAAGCACCAGCGCCAATGGCCGCTGGGCCGGTTGCTGGCGCAGATGCTCGGCAACTGGCTGGCCCATCGTTTCGCCGAAGGGCTGCCACGCCCGGCCCTGCTGCTACCGGTGCCGATGGCCAGGCAACGTTTGCGCCAGCGCGGCTACAACCAGGCCGCGATGCTTGGCCAATGGATCGCGGCGCAGTTGTCGATTTCCTGCGACCCTGACTTACTGACCCGCCCTGTCGAGACCATCGCGCAACAGGAACTGGATGCCCGTGCGCGCAGGCGCAACCTCGCCAACGCCTTCGCCATCGTCCGGCCCGAGGCCGTCGAAGGCCTGCATGTGGCCCTGGTGGACGATGTCATGACCACCGGCGCCACCGCCCAGGCCCTGGCCCGGCTGTTGCGCGACGCCGGCGCGGCGCGGGTGGACGTCTATTGCCTGGCACGCACGCCGCGCCCCGGCAGCGCTTGACTTGGCAGGGTCAGGCGGGCACTTTCCTGCCGATCATCGCCAGCCTTGGTACCGGTTCCCATGTCATTGCCTACGCCCCTGTCCCAGCACATCGTCCGTCGCCCGCAACGCATCGCCCTGTTGCAGCACATCGATGAGCAAGGCTCCATCACACGTGCCGCCAAGGCAGCGGGGATGAGTTACAAGGCCGCCTGGGATGCCATCGACGAACTCAACAACCTGGCCGCCCGGCCATTGGTGGAGAGAAGTGCCGGGGGCCGTGGCGGTGGTGGCGCTCAGCTGTCGGACGAAGGCCGCCGAGTGCTGCGCCTGTACCAGCGTTTGCAGGTTCTTCAGGCGCAGGTCCTTGAGGAAGCCGAAGACAGCAGCGACCTCGACCTGATCGGGCGCCTGATGCTGCGCACCAGCGCGCGTAACCAGTTGCATGGACAGGTCAGCGCCATCCACCCGCAAGGCCGCAACGACACCATCGAACTGACCCTGCCCGGCGACCTGCGCATCCAGGCGCAGATCACCCGCGACAGCACCCAGCGCCTGGAACTGCAGATCGGCACCACCGTGGTCGCCCTGATAAAGGCCGGCTGGCTGCAACTGGCCAGCCGCGACGCTGCGGTCGCGCACGGCAGCAACTGCCTGGAAGCGCGTATCGACGAGGTGCAGGAAGATCCCCAGGGCGCCAGCGAACTGCGCCTGAGCCTGGGCAGCGGACAGACCCTGTGTGCGTTCGCCGAGCCGGACTGGCTGAACACCCACAGCCTTGGCGTCGGAAGTTTCGTACAGGTCACCTTCCTTCCTACCTACGTTCTTCTCGGAATACCCGCCTGAAAAACGCCACAAAACTGTCATAGGGCCTGATTAAGGTGACTGCCACGAACCGCAGGGAGCCTGACATGAACCTATTAGAAGAAAACCAGCCGACCGACCTCGAGCAACTGGTCGGCCTCAGCCGTCGCCGTTTCATCGGTGCCGGCGCCTTGTGTGGAGCGGCGCTGTTTCTCGGCGGCAGCCTGCTGAGCCGCAGCGTGCTGGCCAACAGTGTCAGCGCCGCGTCCGGCAGCCCGTTGCTCGGATTCAGCGCGATTGCTTCCTCCACCGCCGACGGCATCAGCCTGCCGCCGGGCTACAAGGCTTCGGTGCTGATCAGCTGGGGCCAGCCCCTGCATCCCGGAGCGCCGGCTTTCGACCCGTCCGGCAAGGGCACGGCCAAGGCCCAGGAAGTGCAGTTCGGCGACAACAACGACGGCATGAGCCTGTTCCCCTTCCCGGGCGATGAAAACCGCGCGCTGATGGCGATCAACAACGAGTACACCAACTATCGCTACCTGTTCGATCACGGCGGCCAGCCGGCCAACGCCGAGGACGTGCACAAGGCCCAGGCGGCCGAGGGTGTGTCGGTGATCGAAGTGCAGCGCAGGAACGGCCAATGGCAGTTCGTCCAGGACTCCAGGTACAACCGGCGCATCCACGGCAACACCCCGATGCGCATGAGCGGCCCGGCGGCCGGCGATGCCTGGCTGCGCACCGCCGCCGACAACAGCGGCAGCAAGGTCCTCGGCACCTTCCAGAACTGCGCCAACGGCAAGACGCCCTGGGGCACCTACCTGACCTGCGAAGAAAACTTCACCGATTGCTTCGGCAGCAGCGATCCGCAGCAGGCCTTCGATGCCGGACAGAAGCGCTATGGCGCCTCGGTGGCGGGCAAGGAGGTCGGCTGGCACCAGCATGACCCGCGCTTCGACCTGGCGAAAAACCCCAACGAGTTGAACCGCCATGGCTGGGTGGTGGAAATCGATCCGTTCGATCCGCAGTCCACCCCGGTCAAGCGCACCGCCCTCGGCCGTTTCAAGCACGAAAACGCAGCACTGGGCGAAACCCGCGACGGCCGCGCCGTGGTGTACATGGGCGACGATGAGCGCGGCGAGTTCATCTACAAGTTCATCAGCCGCGAGCGCATCGACCACAAGAACCCCACCGCCAATCGCAACCTGCTGGACCACGGCACCCTGTACGTGGCCCGCTTCGACGATGGCGACGGCAACCCCGGGCATCCGAAGGGCAAGGGCCAGTGGCTGGAACTCACCCACGGCAAGAACGGCCTCAACGCGGCCGCCGGTTTCGCCAGCCAGGCGCAGGTCCTGATCCACGCGCGGCTGGCCGCCAGCGTGCTGAAGGCTACGCGCATGGACCGTCCGGAATGGATCGTAGTCAGCCCGAAGGACGGGCAGGTCTATTGCACCCTCACCAACAACGTCAAGCGCGGTGAAGAAGGCCAGCCGGTCGGCGGCCCGAACCCTAGGGAGAAGAACGTCTACGGGCAGATCCTGCGCTGGCGCGAAACAGGTGATGACCATGGCTCGATGACCTTCGACTGGGATCTCTTCGTGGTCGCCGGCAATCCGCAGGTGCATCCAGGAACGGCCAAAGGCGGCTCGGGCAACGTCACCGCACAGAACATGTTCAACAGCCCCGACGGCCTGGGCTTCGACCCGGACGGCCGGCTGTGGATCCTCACCGACGGCGACTACAGCAATGCCGGGGATTTTGCCGGCATGGGCAACAACCAGATGCTCTGCGCCGATCCGGCGACCGGGGAGATCCGCCGTTTCATGGTCGGGCCGGTAGCTTGCGAGGTGACCGGAATCGCCTTTGCGCCGGACCAGAAGACCCTGTTCGTCGGTATCCAGCACCCGGGCGAAACCGGCGGCTCGACCTTCCCCGAGCACCTGCCGAATGGCAAGCCACGGTCGTCGGTAATGGCGATTACCCGGGAGGATGGCGGCATCATCGGCGCCTGACACAAAGGACTGGTTAACACAAAACCCTGTGGGAGCTGGCTTGCCAGCTGCCACAAGGTTCTCTGAATGCCTTGAGAATTGGACCTCTCCAGGAAACAGCCCCTGGGTTACCATGCCGGAATCGATGCGGCCCTTTTCCCCGCCGCGCAGCCGGAGTCGCGCATGTCCCACCCCTTCGATACCCTCACCCCCGATCTGGTCCTGGATGCCATCGAAAGCCAGGACCTGCTCAGCGATGCCCGCGTGCTGGCACTGAACAGCTACGAGAACCGCGTGTACCAGGTCGGCATCGAAGACGCCGAGCCGGTGATCGCCAAGTTCTACCGCCCCGGCCGCTGGAGCGATGCCGCCATTCTCGAGGAACATGCCTTCACCGCCGAATTGGCCGGGTGCGAAGTGCCCGTGGTCGCCCCGCTGCTGCATAACGGCAAGACCCTGTTCGAACACGCCGGTTTTCGTTTTGCGCTGTTCCCCCGTCGTGGCGGTCGTGCGCCGGAGCCAGGCAATCTCGACCAGCTCTATCGCCTCGGCCAGTTGCTCGGCCGCCTGCATGCGGTCGGTGCCAGCCGTCCTTTTGTCGAGCGCGAAAGCCTCGCTGTGGATAACTTTGGCCACGCCTCGCTGAGCACCCTGCTGGAAGGCGACTTCGTGCCGAAAAGCCTGCTTCCGGCCTTCGAATCCGTGGCTCGCGACCTGCTCAAGCGCATCGAGGCCATCTACGCCCGCACACCGCACCAGCAGATCCGCCTGCATGGCGACTGCCACCCCGGCAACCTGATGTGCCGTGACGAGGTATTCCATATCGTCGACCTCGACGACTGTCGCATGGGCCCCGCAGTCCAGGACCTGTGGATGATGCTCGCCGGCAGCCGCGAAGAGCGCCTCGGCCAGCTCGCCGAGCTGATGGATGGCTACAACGAATTCCACGATTTCGATCCCCGCGAGCTGGCCTTGATCGAGCCCCTGCGCGGCCTGCGCCTTTTGCACTACAGCGCCTGGCTGGCGCGGCGCTGGGACGATCCGGCGTTCCCGCGCAGCTTCCCCTGGTTCGGCCAGGAGCGCTATTGGGGCGACCAGATCCTGGCATTGCGCGAGCAGTGCGCGGCACTGGAAGAAGAGCCACTGAAATTGTTCTAGAAGCGGCAGGACCTCTGTCTACAATAGCCGCGCAACCCGTTAGCCCAAGCAAGGATCCTCATGACTGCCGCCAACCCGCGCCGCGGGTACATTCTCGGCCTGACCGCCTACATCATCTGGGGCCTGTTCCCCATCTACTTCAAGCTCCTGCAAAGCGTCCCGGCGGTGGAAATCATCGTCCACCGGGTGCTGTGGTCGGCGCTGTTCGGCGCGGCGTTGCTGCTGGTCTGGAAACACCCCGGCTGGTGGCGCGAGCTGCGCGAGAACCCGCGGCGCCTGGCCATCCTGGCCCTGAGCGGTTCGTTGATCGCCTTCAACTGGCTGACCTACGTCTGGGCGGTGAACAACGGGCGCATGCTCGAAGCCAGCCTCGGCTACTACATCAACCCGCTGGTCAACGTGTTGCTGGGCATGCTCCTGCTCGGTGAGCGCCTGCGCCGCCTGCAATGGGTCGCGGTGGGCCTGGCGGCGGCGGGCGTGGCGCAGCAGGTGTGGCAAGTGGGCAGCCTGCCGTGGGTATCGCTGGCCCTGGCGCTGAGCTTCGGTTTCTATGGGTTGATCCGCAAGCAGGCGCCTGTAGCGGCCTTGCCCGGCCTTGTAGTGGAAACCTGGATGCTGGTGCCGATCGCCATCGGCTGGCTGCTGCTCAACCCGATGGCCAGCAGCGCCCAGCCGGAGTTCTATACCACAAGCCAGGCGTTGTGGCTGATGGCTGCCGGGCCGGTGACCCTGGTGCCGCTGGTCAGCTTCAACGCGGCGGCCCGCCATCTGCCCTATACCACCCTGGGCTTCCTGCAGTACCTGGCGCCGACCCTGGTGCTGCTGCAGGCAGTGCTGCTGTTCGACGAGCACCTGTCGAGCAGCACCCTGGTTGCGTTCATGTTTATCTGGGCCGGCCTGGCCCTGTACAGCGTCGATGCCTGGCTGAGCCTGCGCAAGCGCGCCTGATCAAAAAACGATCAAGCCGCTACAGGCCACGTGATTCGTGGCCTGTAGCAACCTCTCCCAAGGTTATCCACACCCTCATCCCCGCGCTTTGTGCACAAGCCGCTGATTTCTGGCGGTTTTTTGCTCAATCCTTGGGAAGCCTTGATTCACGTGGCCTGCACGTCGCAGCCCCCAGCTTATCCACAGGGCGATCCACGCGAAAACGGGATAAGTGCCTGGGGATAACCTACTCCTCCGGACGCAGTTCCAGCTCGACCATGAGGTCGTCGGCCAGCTCTTCAAGGCGCGCCTGCAGGCCGTCCAGCGACAGGGTCAGCGGTACCGCAAGCAGGGCCTCGGCATGGAACAGCGGCTCGCTGCTCATCGGTGCCGGGCGCACGTCGGTACTCAAGCGCTCCACATTGACGCCCTGCTCGGCCAGCAGACGGGTGATATCGCGGACGATCCCGGGCCTGTCATTGCCCACCAGGCTCATGGCAATCGGCTTCCATGAACAGGATGGCTCGATCCCGCTTTCCGCGATCAACACGCGAATGCCACGCTCGCCCAGGGCCTGCAGGGCGTGGACCAGTTCATCATGGGACTCGGCCGGCACGGCGATGCGCAGGATCCCGGCGAACTGCCCGGCCATCCGCGACATGCGGCTTTCCAGCCAATTGCCGTTATGCTCGGCGATGGTTTGGGCGATACGCTCGACCTGCCCGGCCTTGTCGGCGGCAATGACGGTGAGAACAAGATGGTTCACGCGGACGACCCTCTGCAATACCGGTGGAAACGCCGCTGGCAGCATGGCGTCGGGTCAGTATAGGCAAGGCGCGGCAACCTGCCGCAGAGGAACGGAAAAGCGAATCGTGTACTGTTTTAAGATTTATCTGGAACAATCCACACGTTTTTTGCGAACATATCCTTTCCCAGCGTGACCCCATGCGACCAAACGGTCGCAGAACGACGTATTTAGTCTAATTTTCACATGCGCAGCGCATCATGTAGTATGCCGCAGCGTGGACTACAAAACGTTCCGATCGATGTCTGCCAAGCGCCTGTGAAAATGCGCAACCGCCCTCCAGCCAGCCTGGCGGGCCGCATCCAGTCGCCCGTCAGGGCATGTCCTGGTGCCGTGTTTAGAGAAGCGCGCAAGGCATAAATAGAAAAGCGATATAGCTGAGCAGAGTGAGGCAAGCAATGACTGAACACGTTCAAGTCGGTGGCCTTCAGGTCGCCAAAGTCCTGTTCGACTTCGTGAACAACGAAGCGATTCCCGGAACCGGCGTCAGCGCCGAGAAGTTCTGGGCAGGTGCGGAAAAGATCATCCACGACCTCGCTCCAAAGAACAAAGCCCTGCTGAGCAAACGCGACACCCTGCAAGCGCAGATCGATGCCTGGCACCAGGCGCGCAAAGGCCAGGCCCATGACGCCGCGGCCTACAAGGCTTTCCTTCAGGAAATTGGTTATCTGCTGCCAGAAGCGTCGGATTTCCAGGTGTCCACCCAGAATGTCGACGAAGAAATCGCCGTGATGGCCGGCCCGCAGCTGGTGGTTCCGGTGATGAACGCCCGTTTCGCCCTGAACGCCTCGAACGCCCGCTGGGGCTCGCTGTATGACGCGCTGTACGGCACCGATGCCATCAGCGAAGAAGGCGGCGCCGAAAAGGGCAAGGGCTACAACAAGGTGCGCGGCGACAAGGTCATCGCCTTCGCCCGCGCCTTCCTCGACGAATCCGCGCCACTGGCCGCCGGCTCCCACGTCGACGCCACCCGCTACAGCATCGAAGGCGGCAAACTGATCGTCGCCCTCAAGGGTGGCAGCAACAGCGGCCTGCGTGACGACGCGCAACTGATCGGCTTCCAGGGCCAGGCCAGCGAGCCGACCGGCATCCTGCTCAAGCACAACGACCTGCACTTCGAAATCCAGATCGACCCGACCACCCCGGTCGGCCAGACCGACGCCGCCGGCGTGAAGGACATCCTGGTCGAAGCCGCCCTGACCACCATCATGGACTGCGAAGACTCTGTCGCTGCCGTGGATGCCGACGACAAGGTCGTGGTCTATCGCAACTGGCTGGGCCTGATGAAGGGCGACCTGGCGGAAAGCGTAAGCAAGAACGGCCAGACCTTCACCCGCACCATGAACCCGGACCGCGAGTACACCGCGCCGAACGGTGGCACTGTCACCCTGCACGGTCGTTCGCTGCTGTTCGTGCGCAACGTCGGTCACCTGATGACCATCGACGCGATCCTCGACAAGGACGGTAACGAAGTGCCCGAGGGCATCCTCGACGGCCTGGTCACCAACCTCGCGGCGATGCACAACCTGAACGGCAACACCTCGCGCAAGAACAGCCGCAAGGGTTCGGTGTACATCGTCAAGCCGAAGATGCACGGCCCGGAAGAAGCCGCATTCACCAACGAGCTGTTCGGCCGCATCGAAGACATGCTGGGCCTGCCGCACAACACCCTGAAAGTCGGGATCATGGACGAGGAGCGCCGCACCACGGTCAACCTCAAGGCATGCATCAAGGCCGCCAGCGAGCGCGTGGTGTTCATCAACACCGGCTTCCTCGACCGTACCGGCGACGAGATCCACACCTCCATGGAAGCCGGCGCGATGGTGCGCAAGGGTGCCATGAAGGCGCAGAAATGGATCGGCGCCTACGAGAACTCCAACGTCGATATCGGCCTGGCCACCGGCCTGCAAGGCCGTGCCCAGATCGGCAAGGGCATGTGGGCCATGCCGGACCTGATGGCCGACATGCTGGAGCAGAAGATCGCCCACCCGCTGGCCGGTGCCAACACCGCCTGGGTACCGTCGCCGACCGCTGCGGCCCTGCACGTGCTGCATTACCATAAGGTCAACGTCAAGGAACGCCAGGCCGAACTGGCCAAGCGCGCCCCGGCGTCCGTGGACGACATCCTGACCATCCCGCTGGCACCGGACACCAACTGGTCCGCCGAGGAAATCCGCAACGAGCTGGACAACAATGCCCAGGGCATCCTTGGCTACGTGGTGCGCTGGATCGACCAGGGCGTGGGTTGTTCGAAGGTGCCGGACATCAACGATGTCGGCCTGATGGAAGACCGCGCCACGCTGCGCATCTCCGCCCAGTTGCTGGCCAACTGGCTGCGACATGGCGTGGTGACCGAAGCGCAGGTAGTGGAAGGCCTGAAGCGCATGGCGCCGGTGGTGGACAAGCAGAACGCCAACGACCCGCTGTACCGCCCGATGGCACCGGACTTCGACAACAACATCGCCTTCCAGGCGGCGGTCGAGCTGGTAGTGGAAGGTGCCAGGCAGCCGAACGGCTACACCGAGCCGGTGCTGCATCGTCGTCGTCGCGAGTACAAGGCGCGTAACGGCCTGTAAGTGATGGGTCGACCAGGCAATGATTGTCCTGGTCGGCGCGGTCCTATGGGAGCGGGTTCACCCGCGATTGTGGTAGTGAATTCACCGACGTAATCGCGGCGGTCCGGCGATCCGGTAAACCCGCTCCCACAGGGTCCGTGCAAAGGCTTCTTTTCAGCTGATCCCCAGCTCCCGCCGCACCAACTCCATCAATTTCCCCACCTCGATCGGCTTGAGCAGGAAGTCCACGACGCTCAGGTGCATCGCGGTGATCGCGTCCTGCACCCCGGCATCCCCGGAAATGATGATGATCGGCAGCTCCGCCCGCTCCGACTCGCGCACCTTGCCGATCAGTTCCAGGCCATCGAAGGGCCCCATTCGCAAATCGGTGACCAGCAATCCGATGCGCCGGTCGCGCAGGATCGTCTTCAGCGCCTCGCGCGCATCGGTCAGGGCAAGGCATTCGATGCCTTCGGCCTGGAGGTACTGGGCCAGCAACTCGCTGGCGTCTTCATCATCATCGACGACCAGCACTTTCTGCGGCCGGGCGGGCGGTGCGGACACTTCCGCCAGGGCCTCGCGCTCTGCGTCGCTCAGTAAATCGTCGTGGTCAGGCATGGGCATCTCATTGGTTCCAGAGCACGCAAAAGCTCATTTATCAAGTTCAGACCGCAAACAGAGCGCTTGCAACCTGCATTTCGTCGGCGCCCTAGACTTACGTCCAATGGGCACCCGGCCCTTGCACATCCGACCATGGCGGCAATAACAACAATCGGTTTCGCCCACGAGACCCCGAGACGGTGCCGTTGATGAGCAAAATGGACGCGTTCGACCAGGCCGGTAAAACCGCGGTAATGCAGAACATCCAGGGGACCATGCAGTTCCTGCAGCGCTTTCCGCCGTTCAACCAGATGGAAAACGCCCATCTGGCGTACCTGGTGGAACAGTGCCAGCTGCGCTTCTACGCCGCCGGGGACAGCATCATCAAACCCGCCGACGGCCCCGTCGAGCACTTCTTCATCGTCAAGCAGGGCCGCGTGGTCGGCGAGCGCACCCATGTGGTCAAGGGCGGCACGGAAACCACCTTCGAAATCACCCGCGGCGAATGCTTCCCGCTGGCCGCCCTGCTCGGCGAAAGGGCTACCCGCACCGAGCATATCGCCGGCGAGGACACCTTCTGCCTGCAACTGAACAAGGCCGCCTTTATCCGCCTGTTCGCCCTGTCCGATGTGTTTCGGGATTTTTCCCTGCGTGGCGTGAGCAGCCTGCTCGACCAGGTCAACCAGCAGGTCCAGCGCCGTGCCGTGGAAACCCTGGGCAACCAGTATTCACTCAACACCCGCCTCGGTGAACTGGCGATGCGTCATCCGGTGGTCTGCACGCCGGCAACCAGCCTGCGCGAAGCGGTGCGGATGATGGATGAGAGCCAGGTCGGTAGCATCGTGATCGTCGATGAGCAGCGCTTTCCGGTGGGCATCTTTACCTTGCGCGACCTGCGCCAGGTGGTGGCACGCGCCGAAACCGACCTTGACTCGGCGGTGTCCGGGCACATGACGGCCTCGCCGTTCTACCTGCCGCCCCAGGCCAGCGCCTTCGATGCCGCCATTGCCATGACCGAACGCCACATCGCCCACGTCTGCCTGGTAGAGGACCGCCGCCTGTGCGGCGTGGTTTCCGAGCGCGACCTGTTTTCCCTGCAACGGGTCGATCTGGTTCACCTGGCCCGCACCATCCGCAGCGCGCCGCGCCTGGACAACCTGGTCGCCCTGCGCGGCGAGATCGGCCAGTTGGTGGAGCGCATGCTGGCCCACGGCGCCTCCTCGACGCAGATCACCCACATCATCACCCTGCTCAACGACCACACCGTATGCCGGGTGATCGAACTGGCGATCGAGGACAAGGGCGACCCCGGCGTACCTTTCTCCTGGCTGTGCTTCGGCAGCGAAGGCCGCCGCGAGCAGACACTGCACACCGACCAGGACAACGGCATCCTCTTCGAGGCGAAGGACGCGGTGGAAGCCGCCGCGATCCGCGAGCGCCTGCTGCCCCTGGCCCAGCGCATCAACCAGGACCTGGCACAATGCGGCTTCAGCCTGTGCAAGGGCAACATCATGGCCGGCAACCCGGAGCTGTGCCTGTCGCGCAGCGAATGGGCCCGGCGCTTCTCCGCATTCATCCGCGAGGCGACCCCGGAAAACCTGCTGGCCTCGAGCATTTACTTCGACCTGCGGGTGGTCTGGGGCGATGACCGGGGCTGCGAGCAACTGCGCCACGGCATCCTTGAACAGGTCGCCGACAACCGCCTGTTCCAGCGCATGATGGCCGACAACGCGCTGCGCCAGAAACCGCCCGTGGGCCGCTTCCGCGAATTCGTCCTGACCCGCAGCGGCAATGACAAGGCCGCCACCCTCGACCTCAAGGTCCAGGGCCTGACGCCTTTCGTCGATGGCGCACGCCTGCTGGCCCTGGCCCACGGCATCAGCGCCAACAACACCCTGGAGCGCCTGCGCCAATTGGTGGAAAAAGAGGTGATCGACCCACTGGACGGCGGTGCCTTCGAGGAGGCGTATCACTTCATCCAGCAGACCCGCATGCAGCAGCACCAGATCCAGACCCGGCAGAACCTTCCCTACTCCAACCGCGTCGATCCGGACGACCTGAACGACCTGGACCGGCGCATCCTGCGTGAATCCCTGCGGCAGGCCCAGCGCCTGCAAAGCAGCCTGGCGCTGCGGTACCAGCTATGAGCCTGTTCGCCTGGCTGCGTCCCGCCCAACCCACCCTGCAGGACGACCAGCGCCAGCGTCTGGCCCGGCTGGCTGCCGCGCCCGTCCTGGACGAGCGGCCCCTGCGCCAGCAGCGCTGGGTGGTGCTGGACCTGGAAACCAGCGGCCTCAACCTTAACCGCGACCAGGTGTTGTCCATCGGCGCGGTGGTGATCGAGGACGGCGCCATCGACTTCGGCCAGCAATTCGAACGCACCCTGCACCGTCACGACCACAAGCTGGCGCCCAGCGTGCTGATCCACGGCCTGGCACCCAGCGCTATCGCCGCGGGGTGCGATCCGGCGCAAGCCTTGCTGGACCTGATGGAGTTCATCGGCGACAGCCCGCTGCTGGCTTTCCACGCCGGGTTCGACCAGCGCATGCTGGGCCGCGCACTCAAGGACAGCCTCGGCTACAAGCTCCAGCACCCGTTCATGGATGTCGCCGAACTGGCACCGCTGCTCAACCCGGACGTTGTGCTACGGGACGCCGGGCTCGATGACTGGATCGCTCATTTCGGCCTGCAGGTCGAGGAACGCCACAACGCCAGCGCCGATGCCCAGGTTACTGCCGAAATCGCCTTGATCCTGTTCAGCCAGGCCCGACGCCAGTTGCTCGACAGTCCGCGGCAGCTGGAACAGCGCCTGCAAGGCTGGCGGCGCAAGCGCCAGCAGCATCACGGTTTGTAAGACCTTTCCCGGAAAGACCAACGAGCAATCCGATAAGCGTTAATTGCACAGTGCTAGCTGCTCTGACACAATCGCGAATAATTCTCGTTAGTTAACACTTTCTTTTTCCGGGGAACGCCTTGTCGTCCGTACCTAGCCCTCACAGCGAGCTGGTTGGCGCACTGTACCGCGATCACCGCAGCTGGCTGCTCGCCTGGCTGCGCCGCAACCTCGCCAGCGCCGAACGTGCCGAAGACCTGAGCCAGGACACCTTCGTTCGTCTGCTCGGCCGCGACGAGCTGACCGCCCCGCGCCAGCCGCGGGCGTTCCTGATGGCGGTGGCCAAAGGGCTGCTGTTCGACCATTTCCGCCGCACCGCGCTGGAACAGGCCTATCTGGACGAACTGCTGCTGATGCCCGAGGCCGAGCACCCGTCTCCGGAAGCCCTGCACCTGATCCTCGAAGACCTCAAGGCCATCGACCGTCTGCTCGGCAAGCTGTCGAGCAAGGCCCGCGCGGCCTTCCTGCACAGCCGCCTGGACGGCATGAGCCACGCCGAGATCGCCGACAGGCTCGGCGTTTCGGTAGCACGGGTGCGCCAGTACCTGGCCCAGGGCATGCGCCAGTGCTACATCGCCCTGTACGGCGAGCCGACATGAAGGGGATGAATGGTGCACCGGTCTCGGCCCCGGTGCTCGATGCCGCGATCAACTGGCAATTGTGCTTCGATGCCGGCAGCGACAGCGCCCAGCAGCGGGCCGAGTTCGAGCGCTGGCATGCCGCGAGCGAGGAGCACGCCCGGGCCTGGCGGCAACTGGGCATGCTCGACCAGCGTTTCGCCGCGGCCGCGGGCCCGGCACGCAAGGCCTTGCAGCAATCCCGCGTCGGCCTGCGCCAGCGCGTGCGCAAGCTCGGCGGCGGGCTGGCCAGCCTGGTACTGCTGGGTGGCCTGCTCAACTGGATCAACCTGCACCAGCCGCTGGGCTACTGGCTCGCCGACCAACGCACCGGCACCGGCGAAACCCGCAGCCTGCGCCTGGACGACGGCACCCTGGTCAGCCTTGCCACGCACTCCGCCGTGGATATCCGCTTCACAGCCAAGGAGCGCCTGATCGTCCTGCACGATGGCGAGATCTCCGTCGAGACCGGACACAAGGACAACGACCGACGGCCCTTCGTGGTCGCTACCGACGACGGCCGCCTGCGTGCCCTGGGCACCCGTTTCCTGGTGCGCCTGGAGAGCGACGGCACGCGGTTGAGCGTGTTGCAGTCGGCAGTCGCGGCCAAGCCGCAGGACAGCGGCGAGGAGCAGGTGGTGCAGGAAGGTCACCAGGTGTTGATGAACCATGAGCGCCTGGGGCGGATCGACACACTCGCGGTCGGGGCCGACGCCTGGACCCGCGGCATGCTGGTGGTGGACAACGTGCGGCTGGCAGATCTGGTCGGCGAACTGGGTCGTTATCGCACCGGATACCTGGGCGTGGCACCGGAAGTGGCGGACCTGCGCATCACCGGAAGCTTCCCGCTGCATGACACCGACCTGGCGCTGAAGTCGCTGTTGCCGACCTTGCCGGTGCAGGTGCAGCAGCGCACGCCATGGTGGGTGACCGTGGTGGCTCGCGCAGACAAATAAGTGCTGTGCCTATCGCTGGCAACGCCAGCTCCCACAGGGAATATGCGATCCCTGTGGGAGCTGGCGTTGCCAGCGATCAGGCCCTCACAAACACCACCGAAATCTAAATCAAAAATATTTTCACTAACCCCTATCACTTTTCGTTTTTCGTTCGGCATGGAGGCTACTCAGTACAAAATTCCCGTCGAGGACCCGCATGACCCGCTCAATCGAAAGCCTCCTGCGCCCCAGCCTGCTGGCCATGGCCATCACCATCGCCGCCCCCCTGGCCGCCACGCCGCTGCTCGCCGCCGAACAGACCCAAAGCTACAACCTGCCGGCGGCCCCGCTGGCCAGCACCCTGACCCGGATCGCCAGCCAGGCAGGAATCGCCCTGACGCTGGATCCGGCATTGGCCAGCGGCAAGAGCTCGGCACCGGTCAACGGCCAGTACGATGGCGTCAGCGCCATGCAACAGGCCCTGCGCGGCACCGGTCTGCAACTGCAACAAAGCAGCGTCGGCACCTACAGCCTGGTAGCGATTCCAGAGGGCACCCTGGCCCTGCCGGAAACCGAGATCAACGCCGCCGGCAATTACGAAAGCGCCTGGGGCGCGGTCGAAGGCTACACCGCCACCCGCTCCGCCGCTGGCACCAAGACCGACACCGCCATTGCCGAGATTCCTCGCTCGATGACCGTGGTCACTCGCCAGCAGATGGAGGACCGCCCGGTCCTCAACCTCAACGATGCACTGCGCTATGCCGCCGGCGTGCAAAGCAGCGGCTACGGCTCCGACTCGCGCAGCGACTGGCTGCTGGTTCGCGGCTTCGTGCCAACCCAGTTCCTCGACGGCCTGCCGTTGCCACGGGGCAACTACGCCACGCCGAAGATCGAGACCTGGAACCTCGAGCGCGTCGCCGTCCTACGCGGCCCGGCCTCCTCGGTCTATGGCCAGACCCCGCCCGGCGGCCTGGTGGACATGGTCACCCGTCGCCCGCAAGCCGAAAGCAGCAATGAATTGGAAGTCCAGGTCGGCAGCAACGAACACCGCCAGATCAACTTCGACAGCACCGGCAAGATCGACGACGACGGCCAATTCCTCTACCGCGTCAGCGGTACCGTGCGCGACAGCAACGCTCCGGTCGACCACATCCCGGACAAACGCTACAACCTGGCGCCGAGCGTCACCTGGAATATCAACGATGATACCCGGCTGACCTTCATCTCCCAGTTCACCCGGGACGATACCGGTATCACCGGGCAGTTCCTGCCGCTGCAAGGAACCAAGATCGACAGCGCCGCAGGCAAGATTTCCCATCACAAGAACCTTGGCGATCCGGACTGGGAATCCTACGACCGCACCTACTACGCCCTTGGCTACGCCTTCGAGACCCGGCTCAACGACACCTGGCAGTTCCGCCAGAACCTGCGCTACACCCGCAACGAGCTGGACTTCAAGGGCATCACCGCCGGTGGCAGTATCTGGCCAGCCGGCCCGGACCAGGCCGTACAACCGGATGGCACAGTCGCCCGCACCGCCGGTATCGTCGAGGAAGACATCGGCCAGTTCGCCGTGGACAACAATTTCCAGGCCGATTTCCAGACCGGCGCAATCAGCCACACCCTGCTGCTCGGCCTCGACCACCAGCGCTCCACCTCCGATGCGCGCTGGCGCTGGGGCTCGGCCGGCGTGCCGTCGAGCAACATCCACAAGCCGATCTACGGACAGGACTTCTCCAACGTCACGTACTTCGACATGTACGACTACACCCAAAAGATCCAGCAGACCGGTCTGTACATCCAGAACCAACTGGCCCTGGACAACTGGCGCCTGACCCTGGGCGGTCGTGAAGACTGGGTGCACAACGGCACCACCTTCCACAACCTGGGCGACGCCACCAACACCCTGCGCGACAAGCAGTTCAGCGGCAACGCGGCCCTGAGCTACGTGTTCGACAACGGCATCACCCCGTACATCTCCTACGCCGAGTCGTTCCAGCCGGCCATCGGCACCCAGGTCGCCAGTACCGGCACCTTCAAGCCGACCGAAGGCAAGCAATACGAACTGGGCGTGAAGTACCAGCCACCAGGCAGCAAGACCCTGCTGACCGCTGCGGTATTCGACCTGACCCAGCAAAACATGTCGGTCACCGAGGCCAATATCACCCGCCAGGTCGGTGAAGTGCGCAACCGTGGCCTGGAGCTGGAAGCCACGTCCGACGTGACCGAGAGCCTCAAGCTGGTGGCCTCGTACACCTATAACGACAGCGAAATCACCAAGGGCACCGCAGAAGAGAAAGGCAAGCGCATGGCCCAGGTGCCACGCAACCAGGCCACCGCCTGGGCCGACTACACCTGGCGCAGCGGCCTGCTCGACGGCTTCGGCGTTGGTGCCGGGGTGCGCTATGTCGGCGACACCTACGGCAACACCACCAACACCTACTGGGGTCATGTAGGTTCCTACACCGTCTACGATGCCTCGGTGCACTACGACCTGGGCCGCGTCAACAGCAGCCTCAAGGGCATGACCGTGGCGGTGGACGCGAAGAACCTGTTCAACAAGGACTACCTGTCCACCTGCGACGGCTACTACTGCTACTACGGCGACGAGCGCAACGTGGTGGCCAGCGTGAACTACAAGTTCTAAGCCGGGATGAAGAGCAAGACCATCCGCCGCTGGTCCGCAGTCCACACCTGGACCAGCCTGATCTGCACCCTGTTCCTGCTGCTCCTGGCAGTAACGGGGCTGCCGCTGATCTTCCATCACGAGATCGACCACCTGCTGGGCGATGCGCCCGAGTTGCAGGAGATGCCTGCCGACACGCCCAGGCTGGACCTCCAACAGCTTGTCCTGAAGGCCGAGGCCCACCGCCCGGGCGAGGTGATGCAGTACTTCGGCTGGGACGAGGACGACAGCAACGGCGTGGTGGCGATCATGGCGGCCAGCGCCGGCACCGAGCCGAACTCGTCGCATACCTTCATGCTCGACGCCCGTACCGGCGAGGCGGTGGAAATGCCGTCGGCCAACGGCGGCTTCATGATGGTCATGCTGCGCCTGCACGTGGACATGTTCGCCGGGCTGCCAGGCAAGCTGCTGCTGGCCTTCATGGGCGTGCTGTTCGTGGTGGCGATCATTTCCGGGGTGGTGCTCTACGCACCCTTCATGCGCCGCCTGGACTTCGCCACCGTGCGCCATGAAAAGGCTCGGCGTACGCGCTGGCTCGACCTGCATAACCTGATCGGCATCGTCACCCTGACCTGGGCCTTGGTGGTCGGCATGACCGGGGTGATCAGCGCGCTGTCCGACCTGGTCATCGCCGCCTGGCGCAACGACAGCCTGGCACAGATGGTCGCGCCGTACCGGGATGCGCCGCCGCTGACCGAACCGGCTCCGGTCAGCCGGGTCCTGGATATCGCAGCCGGAGCCACGCCGGGCATGCAGCCGGACTTCATCGCCTTCCCGGGCACACGCTTCTCCAGCGAGCACCACTATGCGGTGTTCATGAAAGGCAGCACGCACTTGACCTCGCACCTGCTGACGCCGGTATTGATCGATGCCAGTACCCTGAAGGTCACGGCCGTGGGCGAGCGCCCCTGGTACATGGATGCCATGGGCCTGTCGGCGCCCCTGCATTTCGGCGACTACGGCGGCCGCCCCATGCAGATGCTCTGGGCAGCGCTGGATGTGCTGACCATCATCGTGCTGGGCAGCGGGCTGTACCTGTGGTGGGTGCGCCGACGGACGGAGGTGGGCCGATGAACTGGAAGGTATTCGGCATGCCGCTGCTGATCGGCGTGCTCGGCGCGGCGGGGCTGTTTGCCGCGCTGCTCGGGGATGGCTGGTGGGATGTCCTGTCCTGGGTCGGGCTGGGGTTGCCGGCGTGGTATGGGTTCAGGGGGTTCTTCAGGTAAAACTGTGGGGCTCCCAATCGCCGGCAACGCCGGCTCCCACAGGTTCTGCGGTGCACACAATACCTGTGGGAGCCGGCGTTGCCGGCGATGAGGCCTTCAAGAACACCCACCATCTCGCCCCCGGGAACATTCCCCCAAAATCCCGATCCAACCCTCGTTTTCCCTGCCTTTCCCGGCTGACGAGGTTCCTCCCCATGAAACGCTTCGCCCTGGTCTCCTTCCTGGCCCTGGCTGCCACCCCGGTGTTCGCCTTCAATCTCGGCGATGCGGCCAACGCCATCTCCACCCTCCAAGGCCAGCAGAACAAGGCTCCGGTCCAGGCGCCCGAAGCCTCGGCCAACCTGCTCAATACCCTGGGCAGTCAATTGAACATCACGCCCGAGCAAGCCATCGGCGGCACCGGTGCCCTGCTGGGCCTGGCGCGCAACCAGCTCAGCGGCAGCGACTACGAACAACTGAGCAAGGCGGTACCGGGCCTGGACATGCTGTCCGGGGACAACGCCCTGGGCGGGCTGGCGGGGCTGGGTGAACTGCTCGGCAAGAGCGGAGAAAGCTCGGCCCTGGGCAATGCCCTGGGCGGCAATGTGAAGAACGGCACCGACCTGAACAACGCCTTCAGCGCACTGGGCATGGATACCGGGATGATCGGCCAGTTCGCCCCGCTGATCCTGCAATACCTCGGCCAGCAGGGCGTGGCCGGTTCGCTGCTGCAGAGCCTGGCCGGCATCTGGGGCCACGGCACTACCGCACCGCTGGCCCCGACGCCGCGCTCATCGGTTTAATTCGGCGCGCAGGCGCTCGATGCGCTCGTCCTTGTCGTGCCACAGCTGGTTGACCCAGGCCTGCACGGCCTGGCGCACGGCGGGGTCGGTTTCGTAGTCGCCGGCCCACAGCGCCGGGTCCAACTCGCGCACCTCGATATCGACGATCACCCGCGGGATCGAGCCGCTGACCAGGTCCCAGAACCCCGGGGCCTTGTCGCCCGGATAGACGATGGTCACGTCCAGCAGCGCATCCAGCTGTTCGCCCAGCGCCGCCAGGACGAACGCCACCCCGCCCGCCTTGGGCTTGAGCAGGTGCTTGTACGGCGACTGCTGCGCCGCACGCTTGGCCTCGGTGAACCGGGTGCCTTCAAGGTAGTTCACCACCGTCACCGGCTGGCGCTTGAACAGCTCGCAGGCGGCCTTGGTGATTTCCAGGTCCTGGCCCTTGAGGTGCGGGTGCTTGTCGAGAAAGGCCTTGCTGTAGCGCTTCATGAAGGGGTAATCCAGCGCCCACCAGGCCAGGCCCAGCAGCGGCACCCAGATCAGTTCCTTCTTGAGGAAGAACTTGAAGAACGGGATCTTGCGGTTGAGCACCTGGATCAACGCCGGGATATCCACCCAGGTCTGGTGGTTGCTGACCGCCAGGTACGAGGTGTCCAGGCGCAGGTTCGAGTTGCCGCGCACATCCCAGACCGTAGGAATGCACAGGGCGAAGATCAGCTTGTCGATCTCGGCCCAGGTCTCGGCGAACCACATCACCATCCATGACGCGTAGTCGCGGTAGCGACCGGGCAGGACCAGCTTGAGCAAGGCGAAAACCATCAGCGGCCCGATAAGGACCAGGGTGTTGAGCAACAGCAACAGGGTGACGAAACTGCCGGTGAGCAGGCGACGCATAAGTCGACTCTTATCGTGGGAAAACAGTCGGCCATTTTAAGCAGCCGGGTGAGGAACACCAAACGCCACCGGCATACGGTCACAGACAAATGTTTCACATTGTGTTGTTTACAGTCTGTTGCCGAACCTGTAGCCCAACGGCAGTCTAAGCACTGTCACGATCCCAGGAAGCACTGCATTGAAACCACTGATTGCCCTGCTCGGCCTGCTGTCCCTGCCGGTGATGGCCGCCGAGCCCGACCTCTATGGCCGCTACGAATACATCGGCGTTGCCGATATCGGCCAGACCTTCAAGGCCAAGATGGACACCGGTGCGCTGACCGCCTCGCTGTCGGCCAGGAACATCGAGCAGTTCACCCGTGACGGCGAGGACTGGGTGCGTTTCCGCCTGGCCACCAAGGACGCCGACGACAAGGTCTACGAACACAAGCTCGCGCGCATGAGCAAGATCAAGAACCGCGCCGACGAAGAGGACGAGGAAGGCGCCGATATCGCCCACCGCCCGGTGATCGACCTGGAACTGTGCCTGGGCGACGTCAAGCGCACCGTCGAGGTCAACCTCACCGATCGCAGCAGCTTCAACTACCCGCTGCTGATTGGCGCCAAGGCCCTGCGCGAGTTCAACGCCGCGGTCAACCCGGCCCGTCGCTACACCGCCGGCAAGCCCGGCTGCTGACGCAGCAGTTGCAAGCTGCACGCGATAAGCGGCAAGCAAAGGCAGATCGCTTTACACTTGCAGCTTCCCACTTGCCGCTTGCAACTGCCCATGCCCCACATCCTCATCGTTGAAGACGAAGCGGCGATCGCCGACACCCTGGTCTTCGCCCTGCAAGGCGACGGCCACAGCACCGAGTGGGTCAGCCTCGGCCAACGGGCTCTGGAACGCCTGCGCCAGCAGCCGGCGGACCTGGTGATCCTGGACATCGGCCTGCCGGATATCAGTGGCTTCGAGACCTGCCGGCAACTGCGACGCTTCAGCGAGGTGCCGGTGATGTTCCTCAGTGCCCGCGACAGCGAGATCGACCGGGTGGTGGGCCTGGAAATCGGCGCCGACGACTATGTGGTCAAGCCCTTCAGCCCGCGTGAAGTCAGCGCCCGGGTGCGCGCCATCCTCAAGCGCATGGCGCCAGCGCCTGCCCTCGCCCCGGCACCGGCCAGCACGCCGTTCAGCCTCGACACCCTGCGCATGCAGATCCACTACCGCGAGCAGTTGCTCAACCTGACCCGCCATGAATTCCGCCTGCTGCAATGCCTGCTGGCGCAACCGGAGCGGGTGTTCAGCCGCGAGCAGTTGCTCGATGCCGTGGGGGTGTCCGCCGACGCCGGCTACGAGCGCACCATCGACAGCCATATCAAGAGCCTGCGCGCCAAGCTGCGCGGGGTCGTCGCCGATGCCGAGCCAATCCAGACCCACCGCGGCCTGGGCTACAGCTACAACCCGGCGCACGCCTGATGCGCCTGGGTACCCGCATCTTCCTGGTGTACTTCCTGTTCGTCGGGCTGACCGCCTGGTTCGTCCTCAACACCGTGCGTGAACAGGTACGCCCGGCGGTGCGCCAGTCCACCGAGGAAACCCTGGTGGACACCGCCAACCTGCTGGCCGAGATCCTGCGTGACCAGGTCAAGGCCGGGACACTCGGCCAGAGCGAGTTGCCGCACGTGCTCAAGGCCTACGGCCAACGCCGGCCCAACGCGGATATCTGGGGCCTGGCCAAGACCGAAGTCAATCACCGCATCTACGTTACCGACGCCAAGGGCATCGTTCTGCTCGACTCTGCCGGCGAGGCTGTAGGCCAGGACTATTCGCGCTGGAACGACGTCTACCTGACCCTGCGCGGCCAGTACGGCGCGCGCTCGACCCGCAGCGATCCCGACGATCCCGACTCGTCGGTGATGCACGTGGCGGCGCCGATCCGCGATGGTGAAACCCTGATCGGCGTAGTCACCGTGGCCAAGCCCAACCTGTCGCTCAAGCCCTACGTCGATCGCTCGGAGAAGCGCCTGATCACCCTCGGTATCGGCCTGATCGTCCTCGGCCTGCTGGTCGGCGCGGCGCTGTCCTGGTGGCTGGCGCGCTCGCTGCGGCGCCTGACCCGCTATGCCCAGGCGGTCAGCGAGGGCGAGCGGGTCGCCCTGCCGCACTATCGCGGCGGCGAGCTGGCGATGCTGGCCGGCGCCGTGGAACGCATGCGCACCCAGCTGGAAGGCAAGGACTACGTCGAACGCTACGTGCACACCCTGACCCATGAACTGAAAAGCCCGCTGGCCGCGATCCGTGGCGCCAGCGAGCTGCTGCAGGGGCCGATGAGCGAAGAGCAGCGGCAGCGCTTCGCCAGCAATATCGAAAGCGAAAGCGCGCGCATGCAGCAACTGATCGAGCGCCTGCTGGACCTGGCCCAGGTCGAGCAGCGCCAGGGTCTGGAAGATCAACAGCAGGTGGCCGTGGCGGCGCTGGTCGATGAACTGCTGATGGCGCGCGGCGCGCGCATCGAAAGCGCCGGCTTGCAGGTCCGGCAACGCATCCCGGCCGTGGCCCGGCTGTACTGCGAGCCCTTCCTGATGCGCCAGGCCATCGGCAACCTGCTGGAAAACGCCCTCGATTTCACCCCGCCCGGTGGTTTGCTGGTGTTCGAGCTGGAGCAGGATGTGCAGCGCGTGGCCCTAAGCCTGTTCAACCAGGGCGAGGCCATCCCCGACTACGCCCTGGGCCGGCTCAGCGAACGGTTCTATTCGCTGCCGCGCCCGGGCACGGGCCGCAAGAGCACCGGCCTGGGCCTGAATTTCGTCGAGGAAGTGCTGCACTTGCATGGCGGCTCGCTGGAGATCGCCAATGTCGAGGATGGGGTGCGCGTGCGGCTATGGCTGCCGGCCAGTCGCCTGGGCTGAATCTCTCCACACAAGCTCCACACAAGCTTCCGAAAGCCTCCACATAGCGCCGCCAGACTGGGCTCCTTCTCAAGCGGAGCCCTTTGCATGAACAAGTCACTAAGCCTGAAACTCGGCACCATCGCCTTGCTGGTGGTGGTGGTGCTGATCCCGCTGGTCATGATCGGCGGCCTTATCGATGAACGCCAGGCCCTGCGCGACAGCGTGGTCGAGGATATCGCGCAAAGCGCCAGCCGCGCCCAGCAGATCAGCGGGCCGCTGCTGGTGGTGCCGTACAGCAAGTACGAGCGGGTGTGGAAGATCCAGGATGGCAAGAGTTTCCAGACCGCCGAGGTGACCAGGAGCTACCTGGTGTTTCTCCCCGAGCGTTTCGTCCTCGACGGCAGCGCCAGCACCGAACTGCGCTCGCGGGGTATCTACCAAGCGCGGCTGTTCCATGCGCAGAGCCGGATCAGCGGGCAGTTCAAGGTTCCGGCCAACTGGGGCATCACCAGCGACCTGGACGACTACCGCTTCGACAAGCCCTTCATCGCCGTGGGCATCAGCGATATCCGCGGCATCCAGAACGGCCTGCAACTGCAGCTCGACGGCCGCACCCTGGACTTCGCCGCCGGCAGCCGGCTGGACTGGCTGGGCGGCGGCGTGCACGCAGTGATCGACAACCTCGACAGCAAGGCAGAGATGCGCCTGGACTATGCCTTCGACCTCGACCTGCAAGGCACCGGGCAACTGCATGTGCTGCCGGTGGGCCGCAGCAGCAGCGTGACGCTCGCCGCCAACTGGCCGCATCCGAGCTTCATCGGCAACTACCTGCCCACCAGCCGCGAGATCGACGCGACGGGCTTCAAGGCGACATGGCAGACCTCGTTCTTCTCCACCAACCTCGAAGAAACCTTGGGCCGCTGCACTACCCAGCAGAACTGCGAGGGCTTCGCAAGCCGGGCGTTTGGCGTGAGCTTCGTCGACCCGGTGGACCACTACCTGAAGAGCGAGCGGGCGATCAAATACGCGCTGCTGTTCATCGCCTTGACCTTTGCCGGCTTCTTCCTCTTCGAGGTGCTGCGCAACCTCAGCGTGCACCCGATCCAGTACGCGCTGGTGGGCGCGGCCCTGGCGCTGTTCTACCTGTTGCTGCTGTCGTTGTCGGAGCACATCGGGTTTGGCCTGGCGTATCTGTTGTCGGCGGGCGGCTGTGTGCTGTTGATCGGTTTCTATCTGTGCCACGTGTTGCACAGCCGTGTGCGCGGGTTCGGTTTCGCTGGCGGCCTGGCGGTGTTGTATGCGCTGCTCTACGGGCTGTTGAGCGCCGAGGATTACGCGCTGCTGATGGGGGCCTTGCTGCTGTTCGCGCTGCTTGGGGTATTCATGGTGCTGACGCGGCGGCTGGACTGGTACCGGGCCGGGCAGGTGCAAGGATGAGCGGGCTCAGGGAGGACCGGGAGTTTGGGGAAGAGTTGGTGAAGGGGATCAGGGTCTTGTGGAACGCACAGGTGCTGCTGGCCCATCACCTTGTGGGAGCTGGCGTTGCCAGCGATAAGGCCCGGACAGGCAGCAGGGTTGAACCTGCTGCCGCCATCGCCGGCAACGCCGGCTCCCACAGGGATCTGAGCTGCGCCCCGGATGTTGGACAAAAAATCCAACATCGGGGTGTTTTGCATGACCAAGTATTCAAAGCAGTTCAAGTTGTCCGCCATCGAAGCCTTCCTCAAGCGAGGCCGAGGTTTCCGTCATGTGGCGAACCAGTTCCAGATAGATCCCACCTTGCTTCGCCGTTGGGTCGTGGCCTATCAGCAACACGGCAGGTCCAGCCTTGAGCATCGCCATCAGCGCCACAGCGCCGAATTCAAGATTACGGTGCTTCACCGCATGCTAAATGACCGTCTTTCTCAGCGCGCCGCCGCAGCGTTGTTCAACCTAGGTAACTCTAGTCAGCTGGGCAGATGGCTGCGCCAGTATTACAGTGACGGGCTCGCAAACCAGCTTTCTGTAGAAAAGAGTTCAACCCGCACCATGCCCAAGCCTTCCGCCAAGTCCTCCAAGCCTGCAGCCGTGCGTAACGAGGACCTCTCGCCCAAAGAGTTACTAGAGAAAGTTCGCATGCTTGAAGCGGAGAACGCCTACCTAAAAAAGCTCGAGGAGTTAGAGGAGGCGAAGCTCAGGCAGACCCGGGCAGTAAGGAAAAAGCCCAGCTGATTACCGCGCTGCGCCGACAGTTCAGGCTGAAATACCTGCTGATCGCTGCTGGTTTGCCTCGTAGCACTTACTACACCTACTTCGGGGACGAGGGCGCCGAGGATAAGTACGCTCCACTGAAACAGGCGATGCGGGGCATTCAGGAGCACCACAGGGGCCGGTATGGTTATCGTCGCATGACCGCTGCGCTGCGCCAGAAAGGGCACGTGATCAACGGCAAGAAAGTGCGCCGCCTCATGGGCGAGTTGGACCTCAAGTGCACGGTACGACCGAAGAAATACAAGTCGTACAGAGTGCTGATGGACGAAGCATCGCCGAACACCATGAACCGGGAGTTCGCTGCTGATCAGCCGAATCAGAAATGGGTGACAGACGTTACCGAGTTCAAGGTGGCTGGAGAAAAGCTTTATCTGTCGCCAGTTCTGGACTTGTACAACGGGGAGATCGTGGCCTATCAAACGGATACTCGGCCGCGTTACACCCTGGTGGGAACGATGCTTGAACGAGCGCTGGAGAAGCTGCCGGCTGACAGTAAGCCGATGCTGCACTCAGATCAGGGATGGCATTATCGCTATCCGGATTACCGCCAGCGCTTGAAAGAAGCGGGCTTGGAACAGAGCATGTCGCGCAAGGGCAACTGCCTGGACAATGCGGCGATGGAAAGCTTTTTCGGCACGCTGAAGTCCGAGTATTTCTACCGCGAGAAATTTGAGAGCATCGAGCAATTACGCGCTGGGATTGATGATTACATCCGCTACTACAACCACGAACGTATCAAGATGAAGCTCGGCGGCCTGAGCCCTGTAGCGTACAGAGCACAAGCCGCATAGCTTTAGACAAAAGTGTCCAACATCCGGGGCGCAGCTCAATCCGGGGCGGCCCCGACATTGAGGATCAGGCCGGGACAGTCGCCTTCATCGAAGCCCGCTGACTGACCTCGGCATACCAGGCCGCCAGCTTCGGCTGCTGCTCGCGCCAGCCGAAGTCCGGCATGCGCAGGTCGATATAGCCCAGGGCGCAGGCCACGCCAATCGAAGCCACATCGAACGCCGAGGCGATCTCGGCGTAGTGGTTTTCTTCCAGATCCGCCAGCCCCCGGCGGATCTTGTCCGTCTGCGCCTCGACCCATGGGTCCCAACGCTTCTCTTCCGGACGCAGGAAGGTCTCGTAGCGGGTCAGCACCGCCGCATCCATGAGCGCGTCCGCCTGCGAGGCCAGGGTCAGGCGCCGCCAGCGCGCCGAGCCCTCGCGGGGAATCAGCGGATTGCCGACATGCTGCTGGTCGAGGAAGTCGATGATGACCCGGCTGTCATGCAGGACGCTGCCGTCCTCCAGGCGCAGGGCCGGGATCTTGCCCGACGGATTGCCCTGGTTCAGATCGGCGTCCGGGCTGACCGGGGTGATGTTGACCGATTGCACCGTGACCCGGTCCACCTGGCCGGTTTCATGCAGCACCACCATCACCTTGCGCACGAACGGCGACAGCGGCGAATGGAACAGCGTCATGCTCGACATCGTCGCTCCTCAGTTGTTTTGCAGGCTGGGCGGCAGGCAGACCCCGGTGCCACCGATGCCGCAGTAGCCGTCGGGGTTCTTCGCCAGGTACTGCTGGTGATAGGCCTCGGCGAAGTACACGGTCGGCGCCTGGTCGATCTCGGTGGTGATCTCGCCGAAGCCGGCCTTGTGCAGCTCCGCCTGGTACTGGTCGCGGCTGGCCCTGGCTTGCTCCAGTTGCTCCGGCGAGGTGCAGTAGATCACCGAGCGGTACTGGGTGCCGATGTCGTTGCCCTGGCGCATGCCCTGGGTCGGGTTGTGCAGCTCCCAGAACATCGCCAGCAGCTCGCGGTAGCTGACCTTGTCCTTGTCGAACACCACCAGCACCACTTCGGTGTGGCCGGTCAGGCCGGAGCAGACTTCTTCGTAGGTCGGATTCGGGGTGAAACCGCCGGCATAGCCGACCACGGTGCTGATCACGCCTTCACGCTGCCAGAAGCGTCGCTCCGCGCCCCAGAAGCAGCCCAGGCCGAAGATGGCGAAGTCCACCGCGCCTTCGAAGAACGGGCCGAGCAGCGGCGTGTCCTTGAACACGAAGTGTTTTTCCGGCAGTGCCATCGGGGTTTCGCGGCCAGGCAGGGCCTGTTCAGCGGTTGGCAGGACGTTTTTATTCACGAGGATTTCCGAACGCAAGACCATGAACCCATTCCTCTCGTCAGGTAGGCGGGCAGCGCCACGGCGCGGCCCTTATCGGGATAGACCGGTAGTGTGCCCGAGTGTTTCGCCGCTGTCAGGCGCTCGGGCCACGGGGATAGCGGCGCAGCTTGTCGACCAGTTCGTCGCCGGGGATCGGCCGGTCGAACAGGTAGCCCTGGCCGACATCGCAGCGGTGCCTGCGCAGGAACGCCAGTTGCTCCGCCGTCTCGATGCCCTCGGCGACCACCTTGAGCTTGAGGTTGTGGGCCATGGCCACCACCGCCGAGGTGATCTCCATGTCGTCCTGGCTGTCGGGGATGTCGTTGATGAAGCTGCGGTCGATCTTGATGATGTCGATGGGGAATTTCTTCAGGTAGCTCAACGACGAATAGCCGGTGCCGAAGTCGTCCATGGCCAGGGTCAGGCCGAGCTGCTTGAGCTGGTCCAGTTGGCGCCGGGTATCCTCGGTCGCCTCCAGCAGCAGGCCCTCGGTCAGTTCCAGCTCCAGCAGGTGCGGCGGCAGCGCTTCTTCCTGGAGGATATTGGCGATGGACGCGACCAGGTCCGGATCGGAGAACTGCTTGGGCGACAGGTTGATCGCCACCTGCAGGTTGCCCATGCCTTCGGCCGCCAGCTCCTGGCTCATGCGACAGGCCTGGCGCGCCACCCACTTGCCGATGGGGATGATCAGGCCGGTTTCCTCGGCCACGCTGATAAACTGGTCCGGCCGGATCATGCCCTTCTCCGGGTGGTTCCAGCGCAGCAGGGCTTCCAGGCCGAGCAAGCGCCCGGTTCGCAGGCACAGCTTGGGTTGGTAGAACACCTGCAACTCGTTCTGCGCCAGGGCGCGGCGCAGGTTGTTCTCGACGAACAGCTTATAGCTCGCCTCGGCATTCATTGCCTCGGTGAACACCTGGACCTGATGCTTGCCGCTGGCCTTGGCCTTGTGCAGGGCGAGGCCGGCGTTTTTCATCAGGGTCTGCGGGTCGCTGCCATGCAGCGGCGCGCAGGCAAGGCCCACGGAGCCGGTAACGTTGATCAGCTGGTTATCGACGAACATCGGCTTGTCGAGGGTATTGAGCAGTTGCTGGGCAATCTGCTGGCCGCTCTCCAGGTCGGTGTTGTTCAGCAGCACGGCGAACTCGTTACTGGCGAAGCGCGCCAGGCTGCCGCCCGGGTTGAGGCTGTTGCGCAAGCGTCGGGCCAGGCTGACCAGCAGCTTGTCGCCGGTCTGGTGGCCGAGGCTGTCGTTGATCCGCTTGAAGTTGTCGATATCCACCAGCAGCAGGCAGATCGGCGTATCGCTGTCGCGGGCGAAGCGCTCGTCGAGGTTGCGGATGAAGGCCGGACGGTTGCCCAGGCCGGTCAGGTTGTCGGTGTAGGCCAGGCGCTCGATGCGCTGCTGGGCCAGCTTGCTCTGGGTGATGTCCTCGTAGATGCCGATGTAGTGGGTCAGTTCGCGATTATCGCCATACACCTTGGAAATCGACAGTTGCCCCCAGTACGGTTCGAGGTTCTTGCGGCGGCTCTTGAATTCGCCCTGCCAGCTGTTGCCCATCGCCAGGCTGGACTCGTCGGACAGCAGTTCGCTGAGGTTCTCCAGCGCCGACAGCTCGGACAGCCGGTGCCCCTGGACCTCTTCCGAGCTGTATTGGGTGATCGCGGTGAAGCTCGGGTTGACGTACTCCACCACACCGTCGCGATTGACCAGCAGGAAGGCGTTGGCGCTCTGCTCCACCGCACGCTGGAACAGGTGCAGGGCGCTGGTCGCGGCACGGCGGTTGTGGTTGTTGATGACCTGGGCGAACTGGTCGGCCAGCTCGCCGGCAAAGGCGATCTCGTCGCTTTGCCAGGCCCGCGGGCTGCCGCCGTGCTCCAGGCAGAGCACGCCGACCACCTGGCCGTCGATACGGATGCTGGCGTCGAGCATGGCGATCACATCGCGCGGGCGCAGGCTCTCGGTGATATCCCGGGTGCGCGGGTCATGGCTGGCGTTGTGCGCGTCGATGGCGCGGCTGGTGTGCAGGGCTTCCAGGTAGTCCGGAAACAGGCCGGCATCGATCGGCTCGGGCGTCCGGTACTCGCGGGTCTCGCGGTAGAACGCGGAGATCGGCTCCAGGCGCTGGCCTTCCAGGTACCACAGGCTGGCGCATTCGATGTTGTAGATCTCGCAGGCGCTGCGGGTGATCAGCTCGGCGGCTTCCTGGAGGGAGTTGCCGGCACTGTAGCGATGCCGCGCCAGGTGCAGGATCAGTTCCTGCTGGGCACGCACCCGCTCCAGGTGCTCGAGTTGTTCCTGCTGTGCCTGCTGGTTGAGCTTGAGGGCGATCTGCAAGCGATTGTTGCGGGTTTCCAGAACATCGGCGCTCAGCTCCGGGCTGATGCCATCCTGCTCGTCGAGCACCAGCAGGTAGCCGCGCAGCAACTGGCGATTGTGCTGCTTGTAGGCTTCGCCCAGTTCCAGCAGCGACAGCGGACCACTGCTGGTGTGCAGGGTATAGCGGCTGACGTAATGGCTGCTGTTGGCCAGTTGCGCCTGGATGCTGTCATGCAGTTTGTAGCGGGCCTCGGGCTCCATCAGGCTGGCGTAGGGCGAGCCGACCAGGGCGCAGAGTTCAACCGCCGGCAGACCGAATTGACGTTCGCAACCCGGATCGAGATAGAGCATTGCCCAGCTCGCTTCGTTCAGCCGCTCGAAGCGCAACATGCCGAGCCGCGAAGGCACCGGCAACTGCGTCACTACCTCGGCCGCCGGACGGCTGGCGGCATCGGTTTGGCTCTTCATGGAAAGCTCGCTCGAATAAGACTGATGGCACGGGCGTTGGCACTTTGCTATGCACGTTCGGGCAAGGTTGCATCATGCGCCGGAGGCTGACAAGCACCAAGCTTGGCGCGTGTTTGATCTATGTCGGCCTCGCGGGGGATTTCTTCAATCAAGAAGCCGTAATACGGACCCTGTGGGAGCGGGTTTACCCGCGATTACGATGGTGAATCCACTACTGCAATCGCGGGTGAACCCGCTCCCACAGGGTGCGCGTACAGGCTTTCCAGCAGGCAAAAAAAAGCCCCGCCAAACGACGGGGTTGAGGTACGAGCGTGGCAGCTCGAAAGGGTTGCAGGCCTGCGTCCCCCGGCAGGGAAACACAGGCCGAACAGCAGTTACAGCAGCAAGGTGCGGATGTCGCCCAGCACGTCGCCCAGACGCTTGGTGAAGCGGGCGGCGGCGGCGCCGTTGATCACGCGGTGATCGTAGGACAGCGACAGCGGCAGCATCAGCTTCGGCTGGAAGGCCTTGCCGTCCCAGACCGGCTGGATGGTGGCCTTGGAAACACCGAGGATCGCCACTTCCGGCGCGTTGACGATCGGCGTGAAGCCGGTACCGCCAATGTGGCCGAGGCTGGAGATGGTGAAGCAGGCACCTTGCATCTCGTCGGCCGAGAGCTTCTTGGTCCGGGCTTTTTCAGCCAGGGCCGCGGCTTCGGCAGCGAGTTGCAGCAGGCTCTTCTGGTCGACGTTCTTGATTACCGGTACCAGCAGGCCATCCGGGGTGTCCACGGCAAAGCCGATGTGCACGTACTTCTTGCGGATGATGGCCTTGCCGCTCGGGGCCAGCGAACTGTTGAAGTCCGGCAGTTCCTTGAGCAGGTGGGCACAGGCTTTCAGCAGCAGCGGCAGCACGGTCAGCTTGACGCCGGCTTTCTCGGCGACGGCTTTCTGCGCTACGCGGAAGGCTTCCAGCTCGGTGATGTCGGCCGAATCGAACTGGGTCACGTGTGGCACGTTCAGCCAGCTGCGGTGCAGGTTGGCAGCACCGACCTGCATCAGGCGGGTCAGGGCCACTTCTTCCACTTCACCGAACTTGCTGAAGTCGACGGCCGGGATCGGCGGAATGCCGGCGCCGCCGGTAGCGCCGCCAGCGGCAGGCGCTTCCTTGGCCTTCTGCATCATCGCCTTGACGTACACCTGCACGTCTTCCTTCAGTACACGACCATGCGGACCGGTCGGCGATACGGCGCTCAGTTCGACGCCGAATTCGCGAGCCAGTTGGCGCACGGCAGGGCCGGCATGGACTTTCGCACCGCTCGGCGCCGGCGCAGCGGCCGGAGCGGCAGCGGCTGGGGCCGAAGCTGCGGCAGCAGGTGCCGGGGCAGCAGCAGGCGCGGCAGCCGGAGCCGGTGCAGCAGCGGCAGGCGCTGGAGCAGCAGCAGGCGCGCTGCCGGCGACCTTCAGTTTCAGGATCAGGTCACCGGTGCCGACTTCGTCGTCCAGCTTGGCGATCACGGCTTCGACCACGCCAGCGGCTGGCGACGGGATCTCCATGGAGGCCTTGTCGGACTCCAGGGTGATCAGCGACTGGTCGGCTTCGACGGTGTCGCCGACCTTGACCAGCACTTCGATGATCTTGGCCTTGCCCGACGAGCCGATGTCCGGCACGTGGATGTCCTGGACGGCAGCAGCAGCCGAAGCGGCTGGCGCCGCGGCCGGAGCAGGTGCAGCCTCGGCCGGTGCAGCAGCAGGCGCGGCAGCGGCAGGTGCAGCGGCCGGAGCCTCGGGGGCCGCGGCAGCGGCACCCTCGACTTCCAGTTCCAGCAGTTCGTCGCCTTCCTTCAGGCGGTCGCCCAGCTTCACTTTCAGCGCCTTGATCACACCGGCCTTGGGTGCCGGGATCTCCATGGAGGCCTTGTCGGACTCCAGGGTCAGCAGGCTCTGGTCCGCTTCGATACGGTCACCGACCTTGACGAACAGCTCGATGATTTCACCTTCACCGCTGCCGATGTCAGGTACGCGAATGAGTTCGCTCACTTAAAAATACTCCTCAGCAGTCCAGTGGGTTGCGCTTGTCCGGGTCGATGCCGAACTTGACGATGGCGTCGGCCACCACCTTAGGTTCGATCTCGCCGCGGTCAGCCAGGGCTTCCAGGGCAGCCAGCACGACGAAGTGACGGTCGACTTCGAAGAAGTGACGCAGCTTCTTGCGGCTGTCGCTGCGACCGAAGCCATCGGTACCCAGGACCTTGAACTCTTTGCTCGGCACCCACTGGCGAATCTGCTCGGCGAACAGCTTCATGTAGTCGGTGGAGGCGATGACCGGGCCCTTGCGGCCAGCCAGGCACTCTTCGACGTAGGTGACCTGAGGCTTCTGGCCCGGCTTCAGGCGGTTGCTGCGCTCCACGGCCAGGCCGTCGCGACGCAGTTCGTTGAAGCTGGTGACGGACCAGACGTCGGCGCCGACGTTGTACTCGTCGCGCAGGATCTTCGCCGCTTCGCGGACTTCGCGCAGGATGGTGCCCGAGCCCAGCAGCTGGACGTGGTGCGCCGCGTCGCGGGTGTCTTCTTCGAGCAGGTACATGCCCTTGATGATGCCTTCCTCGACGCCGGCCGGCATGGCTGGCTGGGTGTAGGCTTCGTTCATCACGGTGATGTAGTAGAAGACGTCCTGTTGCTCTTCGGTCATCTTCTTCATGCCGTCCTGGATGATCACCGCCAGCTCGTAGCCGTAGGTCGGATCATAGGTGCGGCAGTTCGGGATGGTGCCGGCAAGCATGTGGCTGTGACCGTCTTCGTGCTGCAGGCCTTCACCGTTCAGGGTGGTACGGCCGGCGGTACCGCCGATCAGGAAGCCGCGGGTACGGCTGTCGCCGGCCGCCCAGGCCAGGTCGCCGATACGCTGGAAGCCGAACATCGAGTAGAAGATGTAGAACGGCAGCATCGGCTGGTTGTGGTTCGAGTACGAGGTACCGGCCGCGATGAACGACGACATGGCGCCGGCTTCGTTGATGCCTTCCTCGAGGATCTGGCCCTTCTTGTCCTCGCGGTAGAACATCACCTGGTCCTTGTCGACCGGCTCGTAGAGCTGGCCCACGGACGAGTAGATGCCCAGTTGGCGGAACATGCCTTCCATACCGAAGGTACGGGCTTCGTCCGGGATGATCGGGACGATGCGCTGGCCGATTTCCTTGTCCTTGACCAGTTGCGCGAGAATCCGCACGAAGGCCATGGTGGTGGAGATTTCACGGTCGCCCGAACCGTCCAGGATCGCCTTCAGGGTTTCCAGCGGAGGCGTCGGGATGCTGAACGACTTGCTGCGGCGCTGCGGTACGAAACCGCCCAGTGCGGCGCGGCGCTCGGCCAGGTAGCGAGCTTCGGCGCTGCCTTCTTCAGGCTTGAAGAACGGCAGGTTTTCCAGCTCTTCGTCCTTGACCGGGATGTCGAAGCGGTCGCGGAAGTGACGCAGGCTCTCGACATCGACCTTCTTGGTGTTGTGCGCGGTGTTCTTGGCTTCGCCAGCACCGGTACCGTAGCCCTTGATGGTCTTGGCCAGGATGACGGTCGGCTGCTCTTTGTGGTTGACCGCCTGGTGGTAGGCCGCATAGACCTTGTACGGGTCGTGGCCGCCACGGTTGAGCTTCCAGATCTCGTCGTCGGACAGGTCGGCGACCATGGCCTTGAGTTCTGGGGTATTGAAGAAGTGCTCACGGACGAACGCGCCGTCCTTGGCCTTGTAGTTCTGGTACTCGCCGTCGATGACTTCGTCCATGCGGCGCTGCAGGATACCGTCGGTGTCCTTGGCCAGCAGCGGATCCCAGAAGCGGCCCCAGACCACCTTGTTGACGTTCCAGCCACCGCCACGGAACACGCCTTCGAGTTCCTGGATGATCTTGCCGTTGCCGCGAACCGGGCCGTCGAGGCGCTGCAGGTTGCAGTTGATGACGAAGATCAGGTTGTCCAGCTTCTCGCGGCCGGCCAGGGCGATCGCGCCCAGGGATTCCGGCTCGTCGCACTCGCCGTCGCCCATGAAGCACCAGACTTTCTGCTTGCCGGCAGGGATGTAGCCGCGGGCTTCCAGGTACTTCATGAAGCGCGCCTGGTAGATCGCCTGGATCGGGCCCAGACCCATGGAAACGGTCGGGAACTGCCAGAAGTCAGGCATCAGCCATGGGTGCGGGTAGGACGACAGGCCGTTGCCATCGACTTCCTGGCGGAAGTTGTTCATCTGCTCTTCGCTGATGCGGCCTTCCATGAAGGCACGGGCGTACACGCCTGGAGAAGCGTGGCCCTGGAAGAAGATCAGGTCGCCGCCATGCTCCTCGGTAGGAGCCTGGAAGAAGTAGTTGAAGCCGATGTCGTACAGCGTGGCGCTGGAGGCGAACGAGGAGATGTGACCACCCAGGTCCGAGTCCTTCAGGTTGGTGCGCATGACCATCGCCAGGGCGTTCCAGCGAACCAGCGAGCGAATGCGGCGTTCCATGAACAGGTCGCCAGGCATGCGTGCTTCGTGGGTTACCGGAATGGTGTTGCGATACGGCGTGGTGATTGCGTATGGCAGCTGCGAGCCACTACGGGTGGCCAGCTCGCCCATACGGGTCATCAGGTAGTGAGCGCGGTCTTCGCCTTCTTTGTCGAGGACCGACTCCAGGGCGTCCAGCCATTCCTGGGTTTCGACGGGATCGAGGTCTTGCATGGCTTGCTCCAGGGCGGAAAGGCTTCCAGAATCGGTTGCCTGAAGTTTGCGACTGGCCTTTTGGGCAGACGACATGAATTCTTGGATTACCGAGGGTGGTCTCGGCGGCGTGTAGTTTTACTACAAATCGATCCGCCTTTACACGCCTTCGACTGAAAAAAGCAGTAGTAAAACTACATCAAACCCATCCGAGCCTTGCTAACGGCTTGTGGGAAAAAACGATACCGGTGATTCGAAACCGGTCGACAAAAGGCTCGTCGCGATGGTTTCTGCCAAGAAAAACGCAAATGCCGCTATTTTCAACTTTTGTACGACAGTCCAGCCCGGGCCGCGCCCTGGCGCTGTAGCCACCACCTGCTTTTTCCCGCCGATCAAGGATAGACCATGAGCCTGCCTTCGCTGGTCGCACTGCCAGATACCCTCCAACACCTGACCGGCAGCAATGAACAGTCGCTGCGCAGCGCCGTGGCCGCTGTCGATGGCCTGAGCCTCGACGCTTGGACCGCCGAGCGCTGGGCCGCGTTCGCCCGGGTCGCCGCCGCCAGCGAATTCGTTCTCGAACAGAGCCTGCGCGACCCGGCCATGCTCCTATCGCTGGCCGAAAGCGGTGAGCTGGAGCGGCGTTTCGCGCCGGGCGAGCTGTGCGCGCAACTGGCCGCCGCCGCCCAGGCCGCGACCACCGAGGACGAACTGGCGCGCAACCTGCGCCGCCAGCGCACCCGGCACCAGGTACGGATCATCTGGCGCGACCTGACCCGCCAGGCCGACCTGGTGGAAACCTGCCGCGACCTCTCGGACATGGCCGACGCCGCCATCGACCAGGCCTATCAATGGCTCTACCCGCGCCACTGCCAGCAATTCGGCACGCCGATCGGCAACCGCAGCGGCCAGCCGCAACAGATGGTGGTGCTGGGCATGGGCAAGCTCGGCGCAGTGGAGTTGAACCTGTCGTCGGACATCGACCTGATCTTCGCCTTCCCCGAAGGCGGCGAGACCGAAGGCGTGAAGCGCTCGCTGGATAACCAGGAGTTCTTCAACCGTCTCGGCCAGCGCCTGATCAAGGCCCTCGACCCGATCACCGTCGACGGCTTCGTCTTCCGCGTCGACATGCGCCTGCGCCCCTATGGCTCGGCCGGCGCCCTGACCCTGAGCTTCAATGCCCTGGAACAGTACTACCAGGACCAGGGCCGCGACTGGGAACGCTACGCCATGATCAAGGCCCGGGTCGTCGCCGGCGACCAGGTGGCCGGCAGCCAGTTGCTGGAAATGCTGCGGCCCTTCGTTTACCGCCGCTACCTGGACTTCTCGGCGATCGAAGCGCTGCGCACCATGAAGCAGCTGATCCAGCAGGAGGTCCGGCGCAAGGGCATGTCCGGGAACATCAAGCTCGGTGCCGGGGGCATCCGCGAAGTGGAGTTCATCGCCCAGGCCTTCCAGCTGATCCACGGTGGCCGCGACCTGAGCCTGCAACAGCGCCCGTTGCTCAAGGTGCTGGCAACCCTCGAAGGCCAGGGCTACCTGCCCGCGCCGGTGGTCGAGGAACTGCGCGAGGGCTATATGTTCCTGCGCTACACCGAGCACGCGATCCAGGCCATCGCCGACCGCCAGACCCAGATGCTCCCCGACGGCGACCTCGACCGCGCGCGCATCGCCTTCATGCTCGGTTTCCCCGACTGGGACGCGTTCCATGACCGGCTGATGCATTGGCGCGCCCGTATCGACTGGCACTTCCGCCAGGTCATCGCCGACCCGGATGAGGACGAAGGCGAAGGCGAGGTAGTGGTCGGTGGCGAGTGGCTGCCGCTCTGGGAAGAAGCCCAGGACGAGGAAGCCGCCTGCCGCCAGCTGGAAGACGCCGGCTTCCGCGATGCACCGCGGGCCATCAAGCTGCTTGCCGGCCTGCGCTCCAGCCCGCAATTGCGCGCGATGCAGCGCCTCGGCCGGGAACGTCTCGATGCCTTTATCCCGCGCCTGCTGGCCCAGGCCGTGGAGCACGACGACCCCGACCTGGTGCTGGAGCGTGTCCTGCCCCTGGTCGAAGCCGTGGCCCGGCGTTCGGCCTACCTGGTGCTGCTCACCGAAAACCCCGGCGCCCTGCGCCGCCTGCTGACCCTGTGCGCGGCCAGCCCGTGGATCGCCGAACAGATCGCCCGCTTCCCGCTGCTGCTCGACGAACTCCTCAACGAAAGCCGCCTGTTCAGCCCGCCCCTGGCCCCTGAACTGGCTGCCGAGCTGCGCGAACGCCTGACCCGCATTCCCGAGGACGACCTCGAACAGCAGATGGAAGCCCTGCGTCACTTCAAGCTGGCCCACAGCCTGCGGGTCGCCGCGTCGGAAATCGCCGGCAGCCTGCCGCTGATGAAAGTCAGCGACTACCTGACCTGGCTTGCCGAGGCCATCCTCGACCAGGTCCTGGCACTGGCCTGGCGCCAGACCGTGGCCCGCCATGGCCGGCCCCAGCGCAGCGACGGCAGCCCGTGCGATCCGGGCTTCATCATCGTCGGCTACGGCAAGGTCGGCGGCATCGAGCTGGGCCATGGCTCGGACCTCGACCTGGTGTTCATCCACGACGGCGATCCGCAGGCCGAGACCGACGGCGCCAAGCCCATCGACAGCGCCCAGTTCTTTACCCGCCTGGGCCAGCGCATCATTCACCTGCTGACCACCCAGACCGCCTCCGGCCAGCTCTACGACGTGGACATGCGCCTGCGACCCTCCGGCGCATCCGGGCTGCTGGTCAGCTCGGTCGGCGCCTTCGAGCGCTACCAGCAGAACGAAGCCTGGACCTGGGAACACCAGGCCCTGGTCCGCGCCCGGGTGCTGGTGGGTTGCCCGCAGGTCGGCGCGGCCTTCGAGGGCGTGCGGGCCCGTGTCCTGGGCAAGGAGCGCGACCTGGCCGGCCTGCGCAGCGAGGTCAGCGAGATGCGCGCCAAGATGCGCGACAACCTCGGAACCAAATCCACCGCCGCCGGAACCGCCGCCAACGCCTACGACAGCGGCGTTCCCTTCGATATCAAGCAGGATGCCGGTGGTATCGTCGATATTGAATTTATGGTGCAATACGCCGCGCTCGCCTGGTCCCACAGCCATCCGGCGCTGCTGCGCTACACCGACAATATCCGCATCCTCGAAGGCCTCGAGGACGCCGGGCTGGTCCCGGCCAGCGATGCGGTGCTGCTGCGCGAGGTGTACAAGGCGTTCCGCTCCGCCGCTCACCGCCAGGCCTTGCAGAAACAGGCCGGGGTGATCGATGCCGGGCAGTTCGTCAACGAGCGCCAGCAGGTACGGCGGATCTGGAGCGAACTGGGGCTGAGCTGAAACGTGATCGGGACCCGGCGGCAGGAAGCCCGCCTACACTGAGCATCGTGGACGGTTGTCACCGAGCCTGAATATATAAAGAAGGGAGGCCAGTGCTGTTGCAAGACAGGCTGCAGCCTCCCTGATCGTTTCTGGATAAAGCATGAGAATTTTGATCATAGGGCCCAGTTGGGTGGGCGACATGGTAATGGCGCAGACGCTGTTCCAGGTCCTGAAGCAGCGTCACGCCGATTGCGTGATCGACGTGCTGGCGCCCGAATGGAGCCGGCCGATCCTCGAACGCATGCCGCAGGTTCGCCAGGCCTTGAGCTTCCCGCTCGGCCATGGCGTGCTCGACCTCGCCACCCGTCGGCGCATCGGCAAGTCGCTGGTCGGCCAGTACGACCAAGCGATCCTCCTGCCCAACTCGCTGAAGTCGGCACTGGTGCCGTTCTTCGCGAAAATCCCCAAGCGCACCGGCTGGCGTGGCGAATTCCGCTACGGCCTGCTCAACGACGTGCGTCGCCTGGATAAAGAGCGCTACCCTCTGATGATCGAGCGCTTCATGGCCCTCGCGTACCCGGCCGGCAGCGATCTGCCGCAGCCATATCCGCGCCCGGCCCTGCAGATCGAAGCCGCCAGCCGCGACGCCGCCCTGGCCAAGTTCGGCCTGGAGCTGGATCGCCCGGTGCTGGCCCTGTGCCCCGGCGCCGAGTTCGGCGAAGCGAAGAAATGGCCTGCCGAGCACTATGCCAAGGTCGCCGAGGCGAAAATCCGCGAAGGCTGGCAGGTCTGGCTGTTCGGTTCGAAGAACGACCACCCGGTCGGCGAGCAGATCCGCGAGCGCCTGATTCCGGGGTTCCGCGAAGAATCCGTGAACCTCGCCGGCGAAACCTCCCTGGCCGAGGCCATCGACCTGCTGTCCTGCGCCGACGCGGTGGTGTCCAACGACTCCGGCCTGATGCACGTCGCTGCTGCGCTGAACCGCCCGCTGGTGGCGGTGTACGGCTCCACCTCGCCGGGCTTCACCCCGCCCCTGGCCGACCAGGTGGAAGTGGTGCGCCTGGGCATCGAGTGCAGCCCGTGCTTCGACCGCACCTGCCGCTATGGCCATTACAACTGCCTGCGCCTGCTCGAACCGGGTGCGGTCAACGGCGCCCTGCAACGACTCGACGGCCCGGCGCTGGTCGATATCACCGAGGTCGATTAAGTGCGGGTTCTGCTGATCAAGACCTCATCCCTGGGCGATGTGATCCACGCCCTGCCGGCATTGACCGATGCGGCCCACGCCATCCCGGGCATCCGCTTCGACTGGGTGGTGGAAGAAGGCTTCGCCGAGATCCCGACCTGGCATCCGGCAGTGGACCAGGTGATTCCGGTGGCCATCCGCCGCTGGCGCAAGAACCTCTGGCAGACCTTCAAGAATGGCGAGTGGCGCCAGTTCAAGAAGCGCATCCGCGAGCAAAAGTACGACCTGGTGATCGACGCCCAGGGCCTGGTCAAGAGCGCCTGGCTGACCCGCTACGTGAAGAAGACGCCGATTGCCGGCCTCGACCGGTACTCGGCGCGCGAGGGTTTCTCCAGCCGCTTCTACGACCGCCGTCTGTCGGTTGCCAAGGGCCAGCACGCGGTGGAGCGCATCCGCCAGCTGTTCGCCCTGGCCCTGGGCTATGACATTCCCGAGGGCATCGGTAACTACGGCCTGGACCGCAGCCGCCTTGAAGAGGTCGGTGTCGCCCCTTATGTAGTGTTTCTCCACGGCACCACCTGGGACACCAAGCACTGGCCCGAGCTGTACTGGCGCCAGCTGGCCGAACGCCTGGGCCGGGCCGGCCTGCACGTGTGCCTGCCCTGGGGCAACCCGGTGGAAAAAGCCCGCGCCGAGCGCATCGCCCAGGGCCTGAAGAATGCCCGGGTGCTGCCCAAGCTGAACCTGGCCGGGGTGGCCCGGGTACTGGCGTCGGCCAAGGCCTGCGTCGCGGTGGATACCGGGCTGGGCCACCTGGCGGCAGCGCTGGACGTGCCGACCGTTTCCCTGTTCGGCCCGACCAACCCGGGCCTGACCGGAGCCTATGGCAAGTCCCAGGTGCATGTCGCCAGCGACTTCCCCTGCGCGCCCTGCCTGCGCAAGAAATGCAACTACAAGCCGAGCGTCGAGGACCTGCGCCGGTTCGATCTCAAACGTGAGTGGCCACTGTGCTTCACTCGCCTGAATCCCGAACGGGTAGCGCGCCAGCTGGGCGAGCTGCTGCGGGCCGAGGATGTTCGTTGATGCAACTGGCTTTCGTGCTCTACAAGTATTTCCCCTTCGGCGGCCTGCAGCGCGACTTCATGCGCATCGCCCTGGAGTGCCAGCGCCGCGGGCACCGGATTCGTGTCTACACCCTGATCTGGGAAGGCGACGTACCACCCGGCTTCGAGGTGCTGGTGGCGCCGGTCAAGGCGCTGTTCAACCACCGCCGCAATGAAAAGCTCAGCGCCTGGATGGCGGCGGACCTGGCCAAACGCCCGGTGGACCGCCTGATCGGTTTCAACAAGATGCCCGGCCTGGACGTCTACTACGCCGCCGACGGCTGCTTCGAAGACAAGGCCCAGACCCTGCGAGGCGGCCTGTACCGCCGCTGGGGCCGCTACCGGCACTTCGCCGAGTACGAGCGTGCGGTGTTCGATCGCGAGGCGAAAACCGAAATCCTGATGATTTCCGAAGTCCAGCAGCCGCTGTTCATCAAGCACTACGGCACCCAGGAGGAACGTTTTCACCTGCTGCCGCCGGGCATCTCCCAGGACCGCCGCGCCCCGGCCAATGCCGCCGAGATCCGCGCCGGGTTCCGTCGTGAGTTCAACCTGGGCGAGGACGACCTGCTGCTGGTGCAGATCGGTTCCGGCTTCAAGACCAAGGGCACCGACCGCAGCCTCAAGGCCCTGGCCGCCCTGCCCCCGGCCCTGCGCAAGCGCACGCGGCTGATGGTCATCGGCCAGGACGATCCCAAGGTCTTCCAGTTGCAGGCCACCACCCTCGGCCTCGGCGACCAGGTGCAGTTCCTCAAGGGACGCAGCGATATACCGCGTTTCCTGCTCGGCGCCGACCTGCTGATCCACCCGGCCTACAACGAAAACACCGGCACCGTGCTGCTCGAGGCGCTGGTCGCCGGGCTGCCGGTGCTGGTCACTGCGGTCTGCGGCTACGCCCATTACATCGCCGAGGCCGACAGCGGCCTGGTGCTGGACGAACCTTTCGAGCAGGAGCAGCTGAACAGCTACCTGCAGCGCATGCTCGAAGATCCCGCCGCCCGCGCCAGCTGGGGCCAGAACGGCCTGGCCTTCGCCGAAACCGCCGATCTGTACAGCATGCCGGAGCATGCCGCCGACGTGATCCTCGGTCAGGAGCGCTCATGAAACTGATACTCAAGGAGCCGTTCAAGCGGCTCTGGACCGGACGCGACCCCTTCGAGGCGGTCGAGGCCCTGCAGGGCGAGGTCTACCGCGAGCTGGAAGGCCGCCGCACGCTGCGCACCGAGGTCGCTGGCGAGGGCTTCTTCGTCAAGATCCACCGTGGCATCGGCTGGGGCGAGATCTTCAAGAACCTGTTCAGCGCCAAGCTGCCGGTGCTCGGTGCCGGCCAGGAATGGACCGCCATCCAGCGCCTGCATGAAGCCGGCGTGCCGACCATGACCGCCGTGGCCTTCGGCGAGCGCGGCAGCAACCCGGCGACCCAGCATTCGTTCATCGTCACCGAGGAGCTGGCACCGACCATCAGCCTGGAAGATTTCAGCATCGACTGGGTCAGGCAGCCGCCCGAGCCGCGCCTCAAGCGCGCACTGATCGCCGAGGTGGCGAAGATGACCGGCGGCATGCACCGCGCCGGGGTCAACCATCGCGACTGCTACATCTGCCACTTCCTCCTGCACACCGACCGCCCGGTGACGGCGGATGACTTCCGCCTGTCGGTCATCGACCTGCACCGCGCCCAGACCCGGGACAGGATCACCCGGCGCTGGCGCGACAAGGACCTGGCCGCCCTGTATTTCTCGGCGCTGGACATCGGCCTTACCCGGCGCGACAAGCTGCGCTTCCTGCGCGGTTACTTCCGGCAGCCGCTGCGCCAGGTCCTGGCCGAACAGGCGAGCCTGCTGCGCTGGCTGGACGGCAAGGCGCAAAAGCTCTATGAGCGCAAGCAACGGTATGGGGACGCGCTCTGATGGCGGGTTGGACACTGGAGCCGAAGTACGCGGCCCTGGCAGAGGATTTCGGCAGCATCGACGCGGTCTTCGCCCTCAAGGGCGAGCACCTGACCCGCGATCCGCTGAGCGAAGTGATCCGCGTCGAGCGTGACGGGGTCAACTACTACGTCAAACGCTACACCGGCGCCGGCAAGCATCTGCGCCGCTACCTGGGCAGGCCGCGGATCAAGGCCGAATGGCAGAACCTCAAGCAGTTCGCCAAATGGCAGATCCCCACCGCCGAAGTGGTTGCCTGCGGCCTGGAGCGCAACGGCCTGAGCTTTGGCCGCGGCGCCATGATCACCCGCGAGCTGCCGCGCACCGAAGACCTCTCGGCCCTGGCCGAGCGCAACGATGCGCGCCTGCGCGACCGCCAGTGGGTCGATCACCTGAGCCGCCAACTGGCCCGGCATACCCGGGTGATGCATGACCACCACTTCACCCACAACGACCTGAAGTGGCGCAACCTCCTGGTGGACGACGCCGGCACGCTATTCTTCATCGATTGCCCCACCGGCGACTTCTGGTGGGGCTTCATGCTGCGCTACCGCATCACCAAGGACCTGGCGTGCCTGGACAAAGTGGCCAAGTACCATCTTTCCGCCACCCAGCGCCTGCGCTTCTACCTGCAATACCGCCAGCGCGAGCGCCTGAACGCGTCGGACAAGAAGCGCATCCGCCACATCGTGAAGTTTTTCGAGGGACGTGAATGAGTGATTTTGTCGCCAGTGCCGACGTGGCGCTGCTCGAACGCCATGGCTTGAACGGCTTCGAGCAGCTCTGGGCGCTGCAACTGGACGCGGTGGACGAGCCCAACACCGGACGCGGTGGCTGGAGCAGCGTGTTCCGCCTGGAGCTGGAGGGCAAGGGGTTCTACCTCAAGCGCCAAAGCGACTACCTGACCCACACCCTGCACGCCCCCTTCGGCGAGCCGACCTTCGCCCGCGAATTCCGCAATATCAGCCGTTACCAGAAGCTGCATATCCCGGCCCTGCAGGCGGTGTACTACGGCGAGCGCAAGGTCGAGGGCCAGCGTCGTGCGATCCTGATGACCCGTGCCCTCGATGAATGGACCGACCTCGACCTGCTGCTCGGCCAGTGGCAGGAGCTGGACGATGGCCAGCGCCACGGCATCCTCCGCGCCTGCGGCCAGCTGGCGCGGACCCTGCACGCTGCCGGGCAGGTGCATGGCTGCTTCTATCCCAAGCACATCTTCCTGCGCGAACGCGGCGACGGCTGGAACGCGCAGCTGATCGACCTGGAAAAGACCCGCCCGCTGCTGTTCGGCCAGCGCGACCGGCTCAAGGACCTGGAACCGCTGCTGCGCCGCGCCCCGGTGTGGAGCGAGGCGCAGATCCGCCTGCTGCTCGCCGCGTACCTCGACCAGCCGGCGGACAGCTCGCTGGTGCAGGCCTGGCTGCAACGCTTGCTGCGCCGCCGCCGTCACAAGGAGACCCGCTGATGCGCCTGTCTGAACTCAAGGATGCCGGCCGTACCCCGCAACTGCCCCTGGGCATCACCCTGGCCGATGCTGCCGGCAGCGCCGAACTGCAACTGCTCAGCCTGCTGCGGGTGCTGCCGGGCCAGCGTTACGTCGGCGTGGGTGTCTGGCGCGGCAAGCCGGTGCTGGCCAAGCTGCTGGTCGGCAGCAATGCCGCCCGCCACTTCCAGCGCGAACTGGCCGGGGTGCGCCTGCTGGCGGACAACGGCGTGACCACCCCGCTGCTGCTCGCCGACGGCCTGGAAGAAGGCCAGGGCGGCTGGCTGCTGTTCGAATTCCTCGAAGGCTCGCGCAGCCTGGGCGATGCCTGGGCCGAGGTCAAGGGGCAGGCGCCGCTGAGCGACGCGCAGAGCCTGGTGCTCGGCGAAGCCCTGGCTGCCGTGGCGCAGTTGCATGCCAAGGGCCTGTGGCAGGACGACCTGCACCTGGACAACCTGCTGCGCCACAACGGCCAGCTGTTCATCATCGACGGTGGCGGCATCAAGGCCGAGACGCCGGGGCAGCCGCTGTCGCGCCAGCAGGTATTGCAGAACCTCGGCGTACTTTTCGCCCAGTTGCCCAAGCGCCTGGAGCCCTTCACCGAAGAGCTGCTGGTGCACTACCTGCTGGCCAACAGCGAGCACGCCCTGCCGCTGGAAGCATTGCAGAAACAGATCGACAAGGTGCGTCACTGGCGCATGAAGGACTACCTGGAAAAAGCCGGGCGCGACTGCACGCTGTTCGCGGTGGAGCGCGGGGCTTCCGGCCTGCAGGCCATCCTGCGCACGGAAGTGGCGGCGATGCTGCCGGTGCTGGAGCAGGCCGACGCGCTGATCGACCAGGGCCATCTGTACAAGACCGGTGGCGCCGCCAGCGTGGCACGAGTCGAGTTCCAGGGCCGGCCGCTGGTGATCAAGCGCTACAACATCAAGGATGCAGCCCACTGGTTCAAGCGCTTCTGGCGCCCGAGCCGGGCCTGGCATTCATGGATCGAAGGGCATCGCCTGGCGTTCCTCGGCTTCGCCACGCCAAAGCCGCTGGCGGTACTGGAAACCCGTACGCTGGGGCTGCGGGGCAAGGCGTACTTGGTGACGGAATGGCTCGAAGGGCCGGACCTGATGACTGCTTTCGCGCCCTATGTGGAAAGCGGCGAGGTGCCGGAGGAACAGCTGGCAGCGTTGCAGAACCTGCTCGCCCGGTTGATCCACGAGCGCATCAGCCATGGCGACCTCAAGGCCTACAACCTGTTCTGGCAGGACGGGCAATGGGCGATGATCGACCTGGACGCCATGAGCCAGCACGCGACGCAGATGAGCTTCGCCCCGGCCTTCGCCAAGGATCGGGCGCGGTTGCTGCGCAACTGGCCGGCGCAGAGTGCGCTGTACAAGCGGCTGGACGAGTGCCTGCCAACACTGACGGCCTGAAGGCCACCTCGGCCCCCTGTGGGAGCGGGTTCACCCGCGATTGCGATGGTGGGCCCACCGACGTCATCGCGGGTGAACCCGCTCCCACAGGGTCCGCGTACAGCCATACGAATGAAGAAGGGGCCTATCAAGGCCCCTTCTTCATGTCCGCTTACGCCGCACTGAACATCTTGTGCGGGTCGATCACGAATTTCTTCGGCACGCCGGCATCGAATTCGCCATAGCCTTCCGGTGCCTGGTCCAGGCTGATGACCTGCACCCCGACCACCTCGGCGATGTTGATGCGGTCCCACATGATCGCCTGCATCAGCGCACGGTTGTACTTCATCACCGGAGTCTGGCCGGTGTGGAAGCTGTGGGACTTGGCCCAGCCCAGGCCGAAGCGGATGCTCAGGGCACCGATCTTCGCCGCGGCATCCACCGCACCCGGGTCCTCGGTCACGTACAGGCCCGGGATACCGATCTTGCCGGCCACGCGGGTGACCTGCATCAGCGAGTTGAGCACCGTGGCCGGCGCTTCCGCCTTGGCCCCGGCATGACCATGGCCACGGGCCTCGAAGCCTACCGCATCGACAGCGCAATCCACTTCCGGCTCACCCAGCAGGTTGGCGATCTGCTCATGCAGCGGGGTGTCCTGGGACAGGTCGGCGATCTCGAAGCCCTGGGCCTTGGCATGGGCCAGACGGACAGGGTTGACGTCGCCGACGATCACCACCGCCGCACCGAGCAGGCGCGCCGAGGCAGCAGCGGCCAGGCCGACAGGGCCGGCACCGGCCACATAGACGGTGCTGCCCGGACCTACGCCGGCAGTCACCGCACCGTGGTAACCGGTCGGCAGGATATCGGACAGGCAGGTCAGGTCGCGGATCTTCTCCATGGCCTTGTCGCGGTCCGGCAGTTTCAGCAGGTTGAAGTCGGCATACGGCACCAGCACGTATTCGGCCTGGCCGCCGGTCCAGTCGCCCATGTCGACATAACCGTAGGCACCACCGGCACGGGCCGGGTTGACGGTAAGGCACACGCCGGTGTGCTGTTCCTTGCAGGAGCGGCAGCGGCCGCAGGCGACGTTGAACGGTACCGAAACCAGGTCGCCGATCTTCAGGTTCTCGACATCGCTGCCCTTCTCCACCACCTGGCCGGTGATTTCATGACCCAGGACCAGGCCGACCTGGGCGGTGGTCCGGCCGCGCACCATGTGCTGGTCGGAGCCGCAGATATTGGTGGACACCACCTTGAGGATCACCCCGTGCTCGATCTTGCGACCGCGCGGGTCCTGCATCTTCGGATAATCGATCTTCTGCACCTCGACCTTTCCGGCGCCGAGATACACCACTCCACGATTGCCAGACATGCTCTTACCTCGCTTGATTTGTAATTATGCAGCGTTGGTTGAAGCGCCACCGTCCATGGGCGGCATGTGTTACTGGAATGGGGGGATTGTGGGCCTGCCTGCCGTGAATGCAGTGACTGGATGCGACAGCCAGTTATCTACCGGCGGCAGGTTTTTGTCGGTTTCAGAAATGCAAATCGCCGGCAACGCCGGCTCCCACAGGGTTCGGCGGCGCTCGCGAACCCTGTGGGAGCCGGCGTTGCCGGCGATGAGGCCCGTCAGAGCACTACAGTTCTGTTGGCATTCAAGAAGACCCGACGCTCGATGTGATACCCCACGGCGCGCGCCAGTGTCAGGCACTCGATATCCCGCCCCTTGGCAATCAGGTCCTCGGGATAGTGGCTGTGATCCACCACTTCCACACCCTGGGCGATGATCGGGCCTTCGTCGAGGTCGTTGTTGATGTAGTGCGCCGTGGCGCCGACCATCTTCACGCCCTTGTTGTAGGCCTGGTGATACGGTTTGGCGCCCTTGAACCCGGGCAGCAGCGAGTGGTGGATATTGATCGCCCAGCCGTCCAGGCGGCGGCACAGCTCGGGCGACAGCACCTGCATGTAGCGGGCGAGGATCACCAGTTCCGCGCCGGACTCCTCGATCACCTGCAGGACCTTGCGCTCCTGCCCTGGCTTGTCATGGGGATCCAGCGGGAAGTGGTAGTACGGAATATGGTGCCACTCGGCCAGGGGTGCGAGGTCCGGGTGGTTGGAAATCACCGCCACCACGTCCATGCCCAGCTGGCCGATACGCTGGCGATAGAGCAGGTCGTTGAGGCAGTGGTCAGCCTTGGAAACCATGATCACCACCTTGGGCCGGTGGTTCGGTGCGGTCAGCTCGAAGGCCATGCCAAAGGCCTCGCCGCGCTCGGCAAGGCCTGCACGGAAGGCGTGTTCATCGAAGTCCTCGGGTTGACGGAATTCGACGCGGATGAAGAAGCGCCCGGACAGCCGGTCATCGAACGAGTGGTGCTCGGTGACATAGCAACGCTGCTCGTAGAGGAAGCGGGTAACCGCATCCACGGTGCCGAGCAGGCTCGGGCAGTCGGCGGTGAGGATCCAGGTGTCCGGGGCACGGCTCATGGCGATACTCCTCAGGCTTCGATGGCCAGGCCGTATTCGGCGGAGGCGTCCTGCAGCCACAGCCACCAGTAGTCGGAGAAGCTGCGGCGGATCAGCAGTTCCCAGGTTTCCTCGCCGGTACGGCGGATCACCAGTTGCGACTTGGCGAACACGGTGCCGACGGCCTTGCCGACCGGGAAGTTGTTCGGGTGCACGTCATAGCTGGTGGACTTCATCAGCACTTCGCGGACTTTCGGGCCGCTCAGTTCCAGCAGGGTCTGCCCGCCGCTGACGTTGACCACCTGGATATGCTGGCCGGCGAGCGCTTCGCGCAGGGCGTTCTCCACCGGGACTTCCTGGCCGCCGGGCACGATCAGCAACCACTCGTCCGGGCCGAGCCATTGCAGGGACATCTCGCCGTTGGCGACCACAGTCAGGGCCACCGGCAATTCCAGGCCGATGGCCTTGAATACGCCGCTGGCGAAGGCCGGGTCATGGGCGTCGCCGCGCAGGGTCAGGTGACCGAGGAATTTCTTTTCGCGCAGCGTGACACCCGGGTTCTTGCGGCCCTTGCCGACCAGGCTGGACAGGTCGGCGTGGTGCAGCGGCGATTCGGCCTTGGCGTCGGAGCCAGGGCGTTGTTCGTAGACGTTGATGGCGCTCATCTTTTTTATACCTGCCTTGAATTCTGTTGGACCTGTGTCGCTTTCGAGGGCCTCATCGCCGGCAAGCCAGCGATGAGGCCATCACAGCCCCCACAGGCACTCCGTCAAACGTTCTGCCGCTCACCTTTCGGATCGAAGAACACCGAAGAACAGATCTCCGCCTCGATCACGCTGCCATCGGCCTGCGGCGAGTAGACGCGCTGGCCCATGCGCTTGAGGCCGCCCTTGACCACGCCCATGGCGAACGAATAACCCAGCGAGTTGGCGGCGTAGCTGGAGGTGACGTGGCCGACCATGTCCATCGGGATCGGTTGCTTCGGATCGAACACCAGTTGCGCACCTTCCGGCAGCCACTTGGTCGGATCCACCGGCTTGAGGCCCACCAGTTGCTTGCGGTTTTCGCGCACGCAGTCCTCGCGGTTCATGCCCCGCAGGCCGATCCAGGAGAACGGCTTGTTGCGGCCGACGCACCAGCTCATGTTGAGGTCGTCCGGGGTCATCGAGCCGTCGGTGTCCTGGCCGACGATGATGAAGCCCTTCTCCGCCCGCAGTACGTGCATGGTCTCGGTGCCGTACGGGGTCAGGTTGTACTTCTTGCCGGCCTCGACGATCTTCTCCAGCACGCCCATGGCGTAGTTGGCCTGGATGTTGACCTCGTAGGACAGCTCGCCGGTGAAGGAAATCCGGAACACCCGCGCCGGCACGCCGCCCACCAGGCCTTCCTTCCAGCTCATGAACGGGAAGGCGTCCTTGTCCAGGTCGATATCGCTGACTTCGCTGAGCAGCTTGCGGCTGTTCGGGCCGGACAGGGTCAGGGTCGCCCAATGGTCGGTGACCGAGGTGAAGTACACCTTCAGGTCCGGCCATTCGGTCTGCTGGTAGATCTCCAGCCATTGCAGCACGCGGGCCGCGCCGCCGGTGGTGGTGGTCATGATGAAGTGGTTGTCGCCGACGCAGGCGGTCACGCCGTCGTCGAAGACCATGCCGTCTTCCTTGCACATCAGGCCGTAGCGCGCCTTGCCCACGTCGAGCTTGGTCCAGGCGTTGGTGTAGATGCGGTTGAGGAACTCACGGGCATCGGGGCCCTGGATGTCGATCTTGCCCAGGGTCGAAGCGTCCAGCAGGCCCACGCTGTCGCGCACGGCCTTGCATTCACGGGCCACGGCGGCGTGGATGTCCTCGCCGGCACGCGGGAAGTACCACGGCCGTTTCCACTGGCCGACATCCTCGAACTCGGCGCCGTTCTTCACGTGCCAGGCATGCAGGGCGGTGAAGCGCACCGGCTCGAACAGGTGGCCGCAGTGACGCCCGGCAACCGCGCCGAAGGTAATCGGCGTGTAGTTCGGGCGGAACATGGTGGTGCCCATTTCCGGAATGGTGATGCCCATGGAGCGCGCGGCGATCGCCAGGCCGTTGATGTTGCCCAGCTTGCCCTGGTCGGTACCGAAGCCCAGCGCGGTGTAGCGCTTGACGTGCTCGACCGACTCGAAGCCCTCGCGGGTCGCCAGTTCGATGGCGGCGGCGGTGACGTCGTTCTGCTGGTCGACGAACTGCTTCGGTGCGCGGGCAGTGCTCTTGTCGTGGGGGACCTGGAACAGTGCGACGGTGGCTTCTTCCTGGCGCGCCAGGGTCTTCGGCACGGTCACGGCCGGAGCCTTGAAGCCGGCCTCGGCGGCGGCCAGGGCGCCACCGGCAAAGCCGTCGGCCAGGCTGTCACCGAGGGCGAAGACGCCATTGATGCCACCGACGCACACACGTTTCTGCGGCGCATCGCCCGGTACGAAGCCGAGGATGTCTTCACGCCAGACCGGCTTGCCACCCAGGTGCGAAGCCAGGTGCACGACCGGGCTGTAGCCACCGGAGCTGCCGATCAGGTCGCAGTCCAGCCACTCGCCGGGGCTGGTGACCTTGTGCGCCTTGACGTCGATGGCAGCGACACGGGCACCGGTCACGCGCTTGCTGCCGCGGGACTCGACCACGGCGCTGGAGGTGAGGATGCGAATGCCCTTGGCCCGCGCTTCTTCCACCAGCGAACCGCGCGGGTTGTGGCGTGCGTCGGCGATGGCGACCACTTGCAGGCCGGCGTCGTGCCAGTCGAGGGCCACGCGGTAGGCATGGTCGTTGTTGGTCGACAGCACCAGCTTGCGGCCCGGGGCCACGCCATAGCGGCGTACATAGACGGAAATGGCACCGGCCAGCATGTTGCCCGGCACGTCGTTGTTGGCGTAGACCAGCGGACGCTCGTGGGCGCCGGTGGCCAGGACCACGCGCTTGGCACGCACGCGGTGCATGCGCTGGCGAACCTGGCCGATCGGCGCGCGATCACCGAGGTGGTCGGTCAGGCGCTCGTGGATGGTCAGGAAGTTGTGGTCGTGGTAGCCGTTGACGGTGGCACGCGGCAGCAGGGTGACTTCCGGCATGCCCTTGAGTTCGTTGACCGCAGCGGAAACCCATTCGGTCGCCGGCTTGCCGTCGAGGCTTTCGCGGCTGTCGAGCAGGCTGCCACCGAACTCTTCCTGTTCGTCGGCGAGGATCACCCGCGCACCGCTACGGCCTGCGGCCAGGGCGGCAGCCAGGCCGGCGGGGCCGGCGCCGACCACCAGCACGTCGCAGTGCTGGTTCATGTAGTCGTAGGTGTCCGGGTCGTTCTGCAGTGGCGCGCGGCCCAGGCCGGCGGCCTTGCGGATGTACTTCTCGTAGGTCATCCAGAACGACTGCGGGTACATGAACGTCTTGTAGTAGAAGCCCGGCGGCATCATCTTGCCGCCGACCTTGCCGATGATGCCCATGACGTCGTTGTTCACGCTCGGCCAGCCGTTGGTGCTGGTGGCCACCAGGCCGGAGTACAGCGCCTGCTGGGTGGCACGCACGTTCGGCACCTGGGTGGCTTCGCTGGCGCCGATCTGCAGGATGGCGTTCGGCTCCTCGGCACCGGCGGCGATGATGCCGCGTGGACGCGAGTACTTGAAGCTGCGCCCGACGATGTCGACGCCGTTGGCCAGCAGCGCAGCGGCCAGGGTGTCACCGGCGTAGCCCTGGTAGGTCTGGCCGTTGAAGGTGAAGTTCAGGACCTTGCTGCGGTCGATGCGGCCGCCGCTGGAAAGACGATAAACCTGGCTCATACCTTTTCTCCCTGGCCGTTGGCGACCAACTGCGGGGCGCTGCTTTTACCGGTGACTTGCGGCTTGGCGCCGATCTTGTAGGTTTCCAGGATCTCGTAGGTCACGGTGTCGCGGGTGGCGTTGAAGTACTGGCGGCAACCGGCAGCGTGGATCCACAGTTCGTGGTGCAGGCCGCGCGGGTTGTCGCGGAAGAACATGTAGTCGCCCCACTGCTCGTCGGTGCAGGCGTTCGGGTCCAGCGGACGCGGGATGTGCGCCTGGCCGGCCGAATGGAACTCTTCCTCGGACCGCAGTTCGCCGCAGTGTGGACAGAAGATGTGCAGCATGATGGATTCTCCTGTTAGTGGGCGACGGCGGCTGCGCCGTGTTCGTCGATCAGGGCGCCGTTGTGGAAACGGTCGATGGAAAACGGTTTGGCCAGCGGGTGCATTTCGCCCTTCGCCAGGCTGGCGGCGAAGACGTTGCCCGAGCCCGGGGTGGCCTTGAAGCCGCCGGTGCCCCAGCCGCAGTTGAAGAACATGTTCTTCACCGGGGTCTTGGAGATGATCGGGCAGGCGTCCGGGCTGGTGTCGACGATGCCGCCCCACTGGCGGTTCATGCGCACGCGGGAGAGGATCGGGAACATTTCCACGATGGCCTGCAGGGTGTGCTCGATCACCGGGTACGAGCCGCGCTGGCCGTAGCCGACCCAGCCGTCGATACCGGCGCCGATCACCAGGTCGCCCTTGTCGGACTGGCTGATGTAGCCGTGCACGGCGTTGGACATGATCACGCTGTCGATGATCGGCTTGATCGGCTCGGACACCAGCGCTTGCAGCGGGTGCGACTCCAGCGGCAGGCGGAAGCCGGCAAGGCGCGCCATGTGCCCGGAGTTACCGGCGGTGACCACGCCAACGCGCTTGGCGCCGATGAAGCCCTTGTTGGTTTCCACGCCGATCACGGTGTTGTTTTCCTTGCGGAAGCCGATCACTTCGGTCTGCTGGATCAGGTCGACGCCCAGGGCATCGGCGGCACGGGCGAAGCCCCAGGCCACGGCATCGTGGCGGGCCACGCCGCCGCGGCGCTGCACGGTGGCGCCGATGATTGGATAACGGGTGTTCTTCGAGCAGTCCAGGTAAGGGATTTCTTCCGCCACCTGTTTCGCGTTGAGCAGTTCGCCGTCCACGCCGTTGAGGCGGTTGGCGTTGACCCGGCGCTCGGAATCACGCATGTCCTGCAGGGTGTGACACAGGTTGTAGACGCCGCGCTGGGAGAACATCACGTTGTAGTTGATGTCCTGGGACAGGCCTTCCCACAGCTTCATGGCGTGTTCGTACAGGTGTGCCGACTCGTCCCACAGGTAGTTGGAGCGCACGATGGTGGTGTTGCGCGCGGTGTTGCCGCCGCCCAGCCAGCCCTTCTCGATCACGGCCACGTTGGTGATGCCGTGTTCCTTGGCCAGATAGTAGGCCGTGGCCAGGCCGTGGCCGCCGCCGCCGACGATGACCACGTCGTAGACCTTCTTCGGCGTTGGCGTGCGCCACATGCGCTGCCAGTTCTCGTGGTGGCTGAGGGAATGCTTGAAGAGGCCGAAGCCCGAATAACGTTGCATGGTTCTTTGCTCCACTCAGCGGTAAACCGGGAAGTCCGCACACAGTGCCGACACGTTGCGCGCTACATCGGCTTCCACATCGGCGTCACCGAGGTTGTCGAGGATGTCGCAGATCCAGCCGGCCAGGGCCACGCACTGGGCAACCTTGAAACCGCGGGTGGTGACGGCCGGGGTACCGATGCGCAGGCCCGAGGTCACGAAAGGCGACTGCGGGTCGTTGGGCACGGCGTTCTTGTTGACGGTGATATGGGCACGGCCCAGGGCGGCGTCGGCGTCCTTGCCGGTCAGGCCCTGGCGGATCAGGCTGACCAGGAACAGGTGGTTGTCGGTGCCGCCGGACACTACATCGTAGCCACGATCGATGAACACGCCAGCCATGGCCTGGGCGTTTTCGATCACTTGCTGCTGGTAGGCCTTGAAGCCAGGCTCGAGGGCTTCCTTGAAGCACACGGCCTTGGCCGCGATCACGTGCATCAGCGGGCCGCCCTGGGCGCCAGGGAAGACCGCGGCGTTGAGCTTCTTCTCGATCTCTTCGTTGGCCTTGGCCAGGATCAGGCCGCCACGCGGACCGCGCAGGGTCTTGTGGGTGGTGGTGGTGACCACGTCGGCATACGGCAGCGGGTTCGGGTACAGGCCGGCGGCGACCAGGCCGGCGACGTGGGCCATGTCGACGAACAGCAGCGCACCGACCTTGTCGGCGATCTGGCGGAAGCGCGGGAAGTCGAGGGTCTTGGAGTAGGCGGAGAAGCCGGCGACGATCATCTTCGGCTTGTGCTCGACGGCCAGGCGCTCGACTTCGTCGTAGTCGATCAGGCCGGTATTGGTATCGATACCGTATTGAACCGCGTTGTACAGCTTGCCGGAGGAAGACACCTTGGCGCCGTGGGTCAGGTGGCCGCCGTGGGCCAGGCTCATGCCCAGGATGGTGTCGCCGGCCTGCAGCAGGGCCAGGTACACCGCGCCGTTGGCGGAAGAACCGGAGTGTGGCTGGACGTTGGCGTAGTCGGCGCCGAACAGCTGCTTGGCACGCTCGATGGCCAGGGCCTCGACCTTGTCCACATGCTCGCAACCGCCGTAGTAGCGCTTGCCCGGATAGCCTTCGGCGTACTTGTTGGTCAGGCCGCTGCCCTGGGCCTGCATGACGCGCTTGCTGGTGTAGTTCTCCGAGGCGATCAGCTCGATGTGATCTTCCTGGCGTTGCTCTTCGGCGTTCATGGCCGCCAGCAGTGCATCGTCGTAACCCTGGATCTGGTCTTGCTTGCTGAACATCGCATTTCTCCCGGCAGCGGTGGGGCTCTTATTTAAGTGGAACCCGTGTCATTGACGGGTGTCCTTTGCAGCGATGGTATGACCGGGACGGCCCTGCCAGATGCCTGCGCACGCCACGCAAAGGTGCGTTTACGACATTGTTTTGTCTTGTTTGCGATAGTCGCTTTGCGGCGCCCTTTCGGGCCTAATCGCCGGCAACGCCGGCTCCCACAGGGATCGCATGCGCCACGGTCATTGTGGGAGCCGGCGTTGCCGGCGATTGGCCCCTGAAAACGACATCGAAACCAGGTTGTATAGGCAACCTGACAGGCCATGCTTTAGAGTGCTCCCCTGCCTTGCTAACAGGACCCGAGCCATGACAGAACAAAGCCAGCAATTCGCCAGTGACAACTATTCCGGTATCTGCCCGGAAGCCTGGGCCGCCATGGAAAAGGCCAACCAGGGTCACGAACGCGCCTACGGCGACGACCAGTGGACGGCCCGCGCCGCCGACCATTTCCGCCAGTTGTTCGAAACTGACTGCGAAGTGTTCTTCGCCTTCAACGGCACCGCGGCCAACTCCCTGGCCCTGTCGTCCCTGTGCCAGAGCTACCACAGCGTGATCTGCTCCGAGACCGCCCACGTCGAGACCGACGAATGCGGCGCGCCGGAATTCTTCTCCAACGGCTCGAAGCTGCTCACCGCGCGCAGCGAGAACGGCAAGCTGACCCCGGCATCGATCCGTGAAGTGGCGCTCAAGCGCCAGGACATCCACTATCCCAAGCCGCGCGTGGTGACCATCACCCAGGCCACCGAGGTCGGTAGCGTGTATCGCCCGGAAGAACTCAAGGCGATCAGCGAGACCTGCAAGGAACTGGGGCTGAACCTGCACATGGACGGCGCCCGCTTCGCCAACGCCTGCGCCTTCCTCGGCTGCTCGCCGGCGGAACTGACCTGGAAAGCCGGGATCGACGTACTGTGCTTCGGCGGTACCAAGAACGGCATGGCGGTGGGTGAAGCGATCCTGTTCTTCAACCGCAAGCTGGCCGAGGACTTCGACTACCGCTGCAAGCAGGCCGGGCAACTGGCCTCGAAGATGCGCTTCCTGTCAGCGCCCTGGGTCGGGCTGCTGGAAAACGGCGCGTGGCTGCGTCACGGGCAGCATGCCAACCATTGCGCGCAGTTGCTGAGCGGCCTGGTAGCGGATGTCCCGGGGGTCGAACTGATGTTCCCGGTGGAGGCCAACGGGGTGTTCCTGCAGATGCCGGAGGCGGCGCTGGAACAGCTGCGGAATAAAGGCTGGAGGTTCTACACCTTCATTGGCAGCGGTGGGGCGCGGTTCATGTGTTCGTGGGACACCGAGGAGGCCCGGGTGCGGGAATTGGCGGCGGATATCCGGGCCGTGATGGGGGCTTGAGGGCCTCATCGCTGGCAACGCCAGCTCCCACAAGGTTCGCGGCGCCTGTGGGAGCTGGCTTGCCAGCGATAGCGATCTAAAGCCGGAAACCGCCCATCTGCCGGGCCAGGTCATCCGCCAGCCGCTGCAACGCCTCGCAATCCTGCCGGCAACCCTGCACCTCCACCGCCGTCTGCCGGGCCAGTTCGGAAATCCCCTGCACATTGCGGTTGATCTCTTCGGTCACCGCCGATTGCTCTTCGGTCGCCGTCGCCACCTGCAGGTTCATATCGCTGATCCGCTCGACCTGCCCGGTAATGGTGGTCAACGATGCACCGGTCAACTGGCTGGACTCCACCCCCGTCCCCGTCGCCGCCTGCCCGGCATGCATCGAGTCCACCGCCGTGCCGGTGCCCTGCTTGAGGCGCTGGATCATTTGCTGGATCTCGCCCGTGGACACCTGCGTGCGCTGCGCCAGGGTGCGCACTTCGTCGGCCACTACGGCAAAACCACGGCCCATCTCTCCGGCCCGCGCCGCTTCGATGGCCGCATTGAGCGCCAGCAGGTTGGTCTGTTCGGAAATGCTGCGGATCACCGCCAGCACCTTGTCGATCGACGCCACCTCCTCGGCCAGCTGGCTGACGGCCCCGGCCGCCGTGCCGATCTCGCCCGACATGCCTTCGATATGGGCGATCGAGCGCTGCACCACGCTGCGTGCCTGCAAGGCCTCGTCCCGGGCGGTCTGCGAGGCGTGCGCCGCTTCCCCGGCGTTCTGCGCGATTTCCTGCACGGTCAGGCCCATCTCGTGCACGGCGGTAGCGACCATCTCGGTCATCGCCTGCTGCTGCGACGAGCGCTCGGCGGTGCTGACCACCACATGGATCACCTGCACCACTGCCTTGTGCAGTTCTTCGCTGGTGCGCAGTACCTCGCCGATCAGCTTGCGCTGGCTGTCGAGGAAGCGGTTGAAGCCACGGGCCAGGTCACCCAGTTCATCGCGCCGGCTCTCGTCGAGGCGATGGCTGAGGTCGCCGCCGCCGTCGCCGATCGCGCCCAGCGCCGCGGTGACCTGGCGCAGCGGCCGCACGATGCCTCGCGCCAACCACACCACCAGCAGCAGCGACAACAGGGCCACGGCGGCGCCGGTCAGGCTGGTCAGCCATACGGTCTGCTTCACCTGCGCATAGATCTGCGCCTGCGGCACTTCTGCCACCAGTCGCCAATTCAGGTCCCGCAGTGGCAGGCTCAGGGCCAGCCAGGTTTCACCGTCGCGCTCGAAGCTCACGCTCTCGAAGCCATCACGGTTGAGCAGGATGGCCTGCGCCGCCGCTTCGCCAATCTGCTCGGCCAGTTGGCGCTTGCCGCCGTGTTCGGTCTGCGGATGAACCTGGATCAGGCCATCGTTGCGCACCAGCATCACCCGCCCGTGCTCGCCGAAGCTGAAATCGTGGATCAGCTCGGACAACTCGGTCATGCGCAGGCCGAGGCCACCCACACCGACCAGCCGGCCGTCCTTTTCCACCCGGTAATCGATGAACAGTGCCAGTTCGCCGGTGCTGGTGTCGGTATCGATGTTGAGCACCCGCTGGTTACCGCTGTCGATGAAGCCGTAGAACCATTTGTCCGCGGGATTGCTGCGGCTAAGGGTACGGTCCAGGCCCTTCTCGTTGTAGTAATGGTTACTCAGGGTCGAGGCATAGACCGAGGTGAAGGCCTTGTTCTTGTCGCGCAGGGTGTCCAGGTATTCGACCACCGCCGGGGTCTGCGCCGGATCTTCCCCGGCTGCCAGCCAGTCGCGCAGCATGGGGTTCCAGGCGATATCGGCCGCTGCGGTCAGCGGCCTGGCCAGCATGCGCTCGATGTCGTTACGAATCGCCTCAATGCTGGCCGGCAGCGCCGTGTCCACCAGGTAACGCTCGGTCAGGCGGTTGACCGCCACGGTATAGATCGCCACCACGATCAGGATGCTCGCCAACAGGGCTGCGCCCATGCTTGCTATCAATTGCCATTGGATACTGCGCCGCCAGAAGTGCATGGGTGTTCCTCAAGGAAATAAAAGCCTGTAGTGCAAATGACAGGCCAATTGTATACAACACAGGTATACGATATTTCCAGGCGGGCAAGACAATATCCCCTGCAAAAGTAGGGAAAGAGAGAAAGAAGAAGAAATAAGCCGTTACGCGGACCCTGTGGGAGCGGGTTTACCCGCGATTACGGTGGTGGACTCACCGACGTCATCGCGGGTAAACCCGCTCCCACAGGGGTCTGCTGAATCAGTGGGAAATCAGGCGTTTTCGATTGCCTGGCTGATTGCATCGACCGTGGCGCTGACTTGCTCTTGATAACGGTCGAGGGTTTGCTGGTGCGCCTGCTGCAGCGCGATCTGCTGTGAACACAGGTTCAAGGCCGCCAGCACCAGCAGCTTGTCGCCGATCAACGACGGGTAGCTGCGCTTGGTTTCGGCCAGGGATGCCTTGAGCATCCGCACCGCGTCGGCAAGCACCTGCTCCTGGCCCGCCGGGGCCTTGATCGAGTAGTCGTTGCCCATGATCGAGACGACATTGATCGTCTTCGCGGACTCGTTCATGCGCCGACGGTACCGCTGGCACGCTCGATCAGGGCCTGGATGCGGGCGTTGGTGCCGGCGTACTTCTCTTCCTGCTCCATCAGGCTCAGTTGCAGGCTTTCGTTCTCGTCCCGGGCCTGGGCCAGCTCGCTGTCCAGTTGGGCATTGCGCTCGGCCAGTTGCTGATTTTTCTGCAGCAGTTCGCTGACCAGTTGTTCCAGTTGACTCAGGGTGGTGTCCAGCATGGTGACCTTCTCCAGGGAGGGGTAAATCGGGGGCGCACACGATAAAGAAAACATGCCCGACCCGCCAGAAATATCGGGGCCAGAGCCCCGCGTTGGTGCACATTGACCCGACATGGGTCACTCGGTTCCCCCCTCCGGTCGGACAGGATGCGATGACGGCCTGTGATTTTTGTCCGACAAAGCCTCAAGTCCGCCCGCCGTTTACCGATAGGCATTAAGAACACCCCAACTTTGCGCATGGATCGCGTTCCTTCCCGAGCCTGGATACGAACCATGTCCTTACGCAATATGAACATCGCCCCGCGTGCACTGCTGGGCTTCGCGCTGATCGGCACGCTGATGCTGGCCCTGGGCATCTTCGCCCTGCACCAGATGAGCGACATCCGCCAGGCCGGCCAATCGATCGAGCGGGTCACGGTGCCGAGCATCAAGGCCCTTGACCAGATCAACCTCTACACCCTGCGCCTGCGTACCCTGTCCTATCGCCTGATGATCAACCGCGAAGCGGACCTGCTACAGGCCACCTACAGCCAACTGAACGAGCGCAACGCGCAGATCGATGCCGCGCGAAAAATCTATGAGCCGCTGATCGCCAGCGACGAAGAGCAGGCCGTGTACAACCAGTTCGTCCAGGCCCTCGGCCAGTACCGCCAGCTGGAAACGCGCATGGTCCAGCTCTCCCAGGCCAACGACCTCCCGGCGATCCGCGAGATGATCAACCGCGACCTGCTGCAGAACATGGAGCTGATTACCAGTACCGTGGACAAGCTGGTCAAGATCAATACCGAGCAGACCCGCGACATCAACCAGACGGCCGCCGATCAGTATTCCAATGCCTTCACCCTGGTTATCGCCCTGCTGGTCGCGGCCACGGTGCTGACCTTCCTCTGTGCCATCGTCCTGACCCGCAGCATCGTCAGGCCGATGAGCGAAGTGTTGGGCGTCGCCGAGCAGATTGCCAGCGGCAACCTGACCCAAAGCATCCGCCCCGAGGGCAAGGACGAAGCCACCCGCCTGCAACAGGCCATCGCGACCATGCAGGAGCAGTTGCGCGACACCCTGCAGCAGATTTCCGGCTCCGCCACCCAATTGGCCTCGGCCGCCGAAGAGCTAAACAGCGTCACCGAGGAAAGCGCCCGCGGCCTGCAACAGCAGAACAATGAAATCCAGCAGGCGGCCACTGCGGTCACCGAGATGACCAGCGCCGTGGAAGAAGTGGCGCGCAACGCGGTCAGCACGTCCGAAGCCTCGGCCGAAGCCACCCGCTCCGCCACCGACGGCCGCGACCTGGTGCTGGAGACCGTCAGCGCCATCGAACGCATGAGCACCGACGTGCAAAGCACCTCGGTGCTGGTCGGCAACCTGGCCGAACAGTCGCGGGATATCGGCAAGGTGCTGGACGTGATCCGCGGCCTGGCCGACCAGACCAACCTGCTCGCCCTCAACGCCGCCATCGAGGCCGCGCGGGCCGGCGAGGCCGGTCGCGGGTTTGCCGTGGTCGCCGATGAAGTCCGGGCGCTGGCGCACCGCACGCAGCAATCCACCCAGGAAATCGAACGCATGGTCAGCAGCATCCAGGGCGGCACCGAGCAGGCGGTCAGCTCCATGCGCAACAGCACCGAGCGCGCCGAATCGACCCTGAACATCGCCCGTGGTGCCGGCAGCGCGCTGGATACCATCACCGGAGCCGTGGCGCAGATCAACGAGCGCAACCTGGTGATCGCCAGCGCCGCCGAGGAGCAGGCCCAGGTGGCGCGGGAAGTGGACCGCAACCTGGTGAACATCAATGACCTGTCGGTGCAATCGGCAACCGGCGCCCACCAGACCAGCGCAGCCAGTGCCGAGCTGTCGCGGCTGGCGGTAGACCTGAATAACCTGGTGGGGCGGTTCAGGGTCTGATATTCGTCTGACGCGGACCCTGTGGGAGCGGGTTCACCCGCGATTGCGATGGTGAATCCACTACCGCAATCGCGGGTGAACCCGCTCCCACAAGGTCAGCGCCGCACCATGAATATCGACAGTGATACCAGGAATTCACCACACAATCCGGCATCCCTGGAGCACCACCTACACCCTCACAAAACCAATTCCTACAAATCCTCGCGAAATCCCCCGGAAACCGCTTAATCCCCGGTAATCCCCCGCCTTTTCCCCTGCACGTTTTGAATCATTTCCCCCCGGTAAAACGCCTCGACATCCCCTACCCTCGCGCGCTCGAACCTGACGAGTACGCCAGCCCCCACCATGCACACCCAGCCCCGCCAGAGCATCGCCTTCTGGTTCGCCAGCAACTTTCTCCCCGGCCCGCTCGCCATCGGCTTTCTCGGCCCGCTGCAGGGCCTGGGCTTCTGGCAGTCGGTGCTGGCGATCATTCCCGCGATACTGCTCGGCAGCCTGGTCGCGCGCCGGCAGCCTTTCATCCCCTGTGCAATCCTGCTGCTGCCGCTGGCACTGGTTCTGCACACCGTGCATCTGCAGATCCTCGTGCGCATGGCCATTCACCTGCTGCCCGGAACACCCCAGCATTGGCTGCTGCTGGCGGTAAGCCTGTCGGCATTGCTGGCATCCATGGGCCCGCCCTTGCTGTATCGGCTCCTGGCACTGCTGGCACCTTTGCTGGCGCTGGTCCTGGTGCTGCTGGGGTTCGCCGCTCCGCTGTTGCTGGAAGCCGATACGGCACAACGCCAGCCGGGCTTTGCCTGGTCGGCCTTCGTGTCCCTGGCAGTAGCGGCGACACTCTGGCAGATCCTGTTGCCTGCGCTGGTCAACCAGGGGCCGGCACATTACCTCGGCCTGAGCCTGCCAGCGCTGGGCCTGATGTGCCTCGGCGCCCTGATGGCCTCGGCCATTCCTGCCGTGGATACGGTGCTCAGCCTGCGCCTGCTGGGCGAACGGATCATCCCCGGGCTGGGCAGCGCCACCCTGGCCTTGCTGGCGCTGTGCATGCTCGGTGCCATGGCCGTGCAGGGCCGCGCGCTGGTCACCGCACTCGCCGCCAGGCCCAGAAAGACAAAAGCCCGCGTGCTGCTGCTCGCGGGCTTCGTGATGTCGCTGCTATTGACCTGGGTTCCCTTGTACTGACCTCAGTATTCGATCCGTACATCACCCTTCGGCACGCTGCAGCAGGACAGGATGTAGCCTTCGGCGACGTCCTCGTCGGTGATCCCGCCGTTGTGCTCCATCTCCACTTCGCCACCCAGCTTGAGCACCTTGCAGGTGCCGCAGATGCCCATGCCGCAGGCCTTGGGAATCATCAGGCCGACCTTGGCCGCAGCGGCATGCACGGTCTCGCCGGGCACGATGCGGCTGCTCTTGCCGGTGGCGGTGAACTCCACCAGGTGCATATCGCTGGCGGTGATTTCCTCCGCCGCTTCCGCTGCCTGCTCGGCATGCTCCACCGCGTCGGCCTTGGCCTCCGGCGGCGTCGCACCGAAGGACTCCTCGTGATAGCGGCTCATGTCGTAGCCGGCGCCTTCGAGCAGGCGCTTGACCGCGGTCATATAGGGCGTCGGGCCGCAGCAGAAGATCTCGCGCTCCATGAAGTCCGGCGCCATCAGCTCCAGCAGCTTGTGGTTCAGGTAGCCGCGATAGCCGGCCCAGGGCTCGCCGAGGCCATGTTTCTCGCAAATGATGTGCAGGCTGAAGTTGGGAATCCGCGACGCCATGTGCTCCAGCTCGCGGTGGTAGATGATGTCCTTCGGCGAGCGTGCGCTGTGCACGAAGACCATATCGACGTTGCCGTTGGTGTCGTAGAACCAGCGGGCCATGGACATCACCGGGGTGATGCCGACGCCGCCGCTGAGGTACAGGACCTTCGGGCTGGGGAAGTCGATGGCGTTGAACAGCCCGACCGGCCCGTGCACCGCCAGTTCCTGGCCCTCGTGCAGGGTGTCGTGCAGGTAGTTGGAAACCTTGCCGCCCGGCACGCGCTTGATGGTCACCGAGAAGCTGTAGGGCACCGATGGCGAACTGGAGATGGTGTAGGAACGCATCACCGGCTGGCCTTCGATTTCCAGCTCCAGGGTGACGAACTGGCCCGGCTTGAAGAAGAACATGATCGGCTGGTCGGCCATGAAGCAGAAGGTGCGCACGTCCCAGGTTTCCTGGATGACCTTGACGCAGCGAACGATATGGCGGCCGTTGGCCCAGGTCTGGGTGGTCACCGGGTTGAGGAAGGTGTTGGACATGCTCGGGTCTCCACGGCCGACTGCGGCCTGATGATGCCGATAATGCGCAAGCCATCGGCGCTGCACTTACCTGTTCACGACATCGGCGTGCTTATCGCGACCAGCCCCTGCCGACAAGGGCTGGCGCGTCGGAAACGGATTCGATCATGTCGCCCATGGATATGGTTCGCGTCGTCGGCAATCGCACACTCCGTCGCAAATGATCCCTGCACAAATGCCCTGCGTCGCATAACAACGATTAGCCACTTTCGCCGGCCCACCGAGGCCATGAGGACACGCACGATGGACGTCACCACCCTGAGCCTGGACGATCCGCTGGAACCAGCACGCAAGGCCACCGCCGAAATGCTGCAGAACCGCGAGCGCACCTTCTCGCTGCCGCAACCCTTCTACACCGACGAGCGCCTGTTCCAGATCGACATGCAGGAGATCTTCCACAAGGAGTGGCTGATCGCCGGCATGACCTGCGAAATCCCGGCCAAGGGCAACTTCCTCACCCTGGAAATCGGCAAGAACCCGATCATGGTGGTGCGCGGAGCCGAGGGCCAGGTCCACGCCTTCCACAACGTCTGCCGCCATCGCGGCTCGCGCCTGTGCACCAGCGACAAGGGCAAGGTGGCCAAGCTGGTCTGCCCGTACCACCAATGGACCTACGAGCTGGACGGCCGCCTGCTGTTCGCCGGCACCGAAATGGGCGCCGACTTCGACATGAAGCAATACGGCCTGAAACCGGTGCATGTGAAGGTCGCCGGTGGCTACATCTTCATCAGCCTGGCGGAAAACCCGCCGGCCATCGACGAGTTCCTCGCCACCCTGGCGCACTACATGGAACCGTACGACATGGAAAACACCAAGGTGGCCGTGCAGACCACCCTGCTGGAAAAGGCCAACTGGAAGCTGGTCCTGGAAAACAACCGCGAGTGCTACCACTGCAGCGGTTCGCACCCGGAACTGCTCAACACCCTGCTCGAATGGGACGACACCAACGATCCGCGCGCGACCCAGTCGTTCAAGGACCACGTCGCCGCCTCCGCCGCCGCCTGGGAAGCCGAGAAGATCCCGTACTTGCACAAGAGCCACGGCCTGCGCAACCGCATCGTGCGCATGCCGCTGCTCAAGGGCACCGTGTCCATGACCATGGACGGCAAGCAGGCCTGCAGCAAGCTGATGGGACGAATCCAGAACCCCGACCTCGGCTCGATGCGCATCCTCCACCTGCCGCACTCGTGGAACCACTGCATGGGCGACCACATGATCGTCTTCACCGTGTGGCCGATCAGTGCCCAGGAAACCAAGGTCACCACCAAGTGGCTGGTGCGCAAGGACGCCGTGGAAGGCGTGGACTACGACCCGCAGCGCATGCGCGAAGTGTGGGACGCCACCAACGACCAGGACCGTCGCCTGGCCGAGGAAAACCAGCGTGGCATCAACTCCACCGCGTACCAGCCAGGCCCGTACTCGAAAACCTACGAGTTCGGCGTGGTCAACTTCATCGACTGGTACAGCCAGCGGGTGTTGAACAACCTGGGGGCGGAGCCGGCGCCTTATCTGAAGGATGTTTCGGTCTAACCAGGTCGCTCCGCGGCAAGCGTCGGGCCCAAACGGGCCCGGCTCGGCTACTGCCGAATCGAGGACCGCGACTGTCGTGTCCCATGCCTGGTCAATTCTGCGGCCCGGACGAGGCCGGGTGAGCGCAGCTCATGCACGATTAATCCAGTGTTGATGACACCAGGCGGGTACTCATCGAGCCTCTCGAATGTCTTAGGGTACTCCGCTCGACCAGCGGGCCCGGATTTGGGCATGCCCGATGCCGGTACTGCGGTTTTTATCCACAGCCGGGTGGTCGGACTGGCATATCCAGGCTGGAACTCCACCCCCGAGCGCATGAATGAATATCGATCGAGTGAAGGCGTCGCCCGGCGGGAGGTGCGCGTGTGGCTAGCAGCAACAGCCGGCACATCCGATCTATTGACGCCCTGGCCACTGAACGCTACAGGCTGAGGCTCCATCCTGTGCCTCGCAACGGAAGGTACCTGGCGTGGTGTGCCAAGCGGTATATAAGGTATGTTCCAGTCAGTCCGCGCAGGCACATGGATTTGTAGATCCAGCTGCGGTCTCATCGTTTTTTGAAAGCCCCTGGTTTGCCACCCCTGGAGCCAGGAAACCACTACGCGTCCACTTGGATCGCCATTGTTCAGCGGGTCACCTGCGCAATATCCATATCCATTGAGCCCACCCGCCTCGAACGGGCTTAGCTCGTCCGCACCTTGAAACCGCCTCAACAGTGGATTGTAGAAACGATAACCCACTCCCAGCGCGTATCCGTCCAGCAGCGTTTCGCGAAGCTCACCATTGAAGCCCTGGCGTGACTGCGGCGACCGATCTGCGCTTTGAACACCGTAGGGTTCGCAGGCGATACGGTTGAGCCTGCCGGCATACTCGGCAATCACCGTCTGGCTGTGATTGGTGGCGATCAGCACTGTGGTGACAGCCTTTCGACCATAGTCAGCATCCGTACCGAGGTCTTTCATTGCTGGATGTCCCTGTAGGCGAATTTGTATCCACCACGCTAATCCAGTCGTCGGCACAGCGAAACTGACAGAAATGCCAGGTCAGCTACGCCCCGCACCCGGCCTACTCGGGACGATTCCAACTGCCCCGCGTTGGCCATAGTCGCCGGAAATACTCTGCGGTACGACCGCTACGCCTCTGCACGACCTGCTGTTGCGACTGTATCTCCGGCAAGATTGGAGGGGTGGCCCGCCTCGACGAGAGATTCCTCATTTCGATATCCGGATCGTTCATCGACGCTACATTCAACCTGGGCTGCTCGTTCCGTTCGATTTTTTTCGGACCATGGACGAACTTGCCCACGGTGCGCCAGCGATGGGAGGTGAAGTCTTTCGCAGGCGTCACCCCCACAACCAGCCTGCCGGTGACCAGTACGCCGAGCGTTGTGTACAGGCTGATATGAGTAAGGTCCTTCGCCAAGCGTGACTCCGGGTCCTCCATGCTCAGCTTGGTGGCCGCGGCCCCGATTGCTCCCCCTGCTATTCCGGCAATGGTAGCAGCGGCATCCAGCCCCCCCGGGGACGAGCTGAGAGGTGGCCCCATCGAAGCCCAGCCATGCACGCGGGAGCCAGGGCGTGCCAGCCTGGCCAGCGGAGGAACGATGAGAGACATGAACCCGTAGCCGATGGATATACCAGCAACGACCAGACTCACGATGTGAATATCTTCTGTCGCGCGTCCCGTCGGGTCCCTTCTATTGACCGGGTCGCCCAGGCAATAGGCGTAGGCATTCAAGCCCCCCGCGCCGAACGGGCTCAGCCGGTCCGGGCAGTGAAAGCGCATGAGCATCGGGCCGTAGACCCGGTGGCCGTTGCCCAGGTGATACCAACCCGCAGCCTCCAGGTGGTGGCCGTTGAAGCCAAGTTGTGAGAATGGTCTGCTCATCAATAGTTGGTCGCGAAGAAGCGCACGCTTTGCTTGCGCTGCCCACGAATATCCCGGTTGATCTTCGGTAAATCTCCAATTACCGAACCTCGACTGCTGGTCGACGCAACGCTGACTATCGATCCCGAACGCAGCGAACCCGACAAGTGCGGCGGAACGCTGGAGATCGGAGAAGCCGACTGCTCACGCGGCGGCGGCGGTGTCCGCTGTACCGGATTGGCCGGGGGCGTGCTCGCGGGCGGAGTGACCGAGCGGAGCGGAACGGGTGTCTGGGACGGGGAAACCGGCGGCACATACTTGACGTTCGATTCCCTGTACATCTTGTCACGCATCGCCTGAATGCGTTCGTTGAAGCGATCCTGCCGGTCCACCCTCCGCGCGAGCCAGACGCGCGTCGCGGCCGAGATGGTCGACAACGATGTGCCTAGCCAGTTGAGGTACCTGCCCTCGGGATTGCCCAGTAATTGCTCGACGGAACCATACATGCCGATCAGGGAACCACTGAAGCTGATATAGGTAGCCGTCAGCGGCGCGCGTTTTTGCATGGCTGGCGCCGTGCTGCGCAATGCGTAGGCAGCCAGGCTGAACAGCATCATGTTCAGCCCCAGCGACAGCAGCGGAGTGATCTTTTCTTCCCAGCGTCCGGTCGGATCCACGGCGTTCACCGGGTCACCGGAGCAGTAGGCATAGGGATTGAGCCCGCCGCGCTCGAAGGGACTCCAGCGGTCCGGGCTGTGGAAACGCAACAGGGCCGGATTGTAGGCGCGATAACCATTGCCTGGCAGATAGCAACCCCAAGGCTCGAGAACCTGGCCGTTGAAGCCGATTCGGGTGACACCAGGCGCTTTCCGATCAGTCCGGACGGCGGGCAAAGTCGGCATGCTGAACCTCACGCAGGTAGTCCCCTCGGGCCAACTTTACGCCTTGATCCGGGACGAGCACTACTGACAGTTCTATCAGGTGCGTTTTTTGAACAAACCCGACAAGCCCCCGCATTTGCGAAGCAAAGCCAGCTTGACAAAAATTTTATCCACAGCACGACCCATAGCTATTGTGGGCAACCCTGCAGGAACGCGGCATGGCTGCACGCCGGTTGCACAAAGATAAACTGATCATTTTTTGACCGACTCGCTAAAGCCCTTGTAAAACCTGGCCTTCAGCGGTCAGCGAACACCTTATCCACAAATGGGCCAACAGACTTTGTGTGAAACTTTTCAGGTTGCGGCTTGCGCTGTGGATAAGCTCGCAAGCCTTGGATTTTTCTGGGTTATAGGACAACCGATCGTAGTTTTCGGGTAAATTGGATATTTTTTGATCAGAAAAGATAACCCGTTGATTTTAATAATTTTATTTTTAAACCAAACAGTTTATCCACAGAGCCGCCAACAAGGATTGTGAGCAACTCCTTTCGCTCAAAGCCGCATCTACAGCGCACACAACCGGAATTGAGCTGTACGATTTATGACCAGAAGCACGAAAGCCTTGCAGAGCAAGGCTTCCAGAGGGTGACCAACATTTTATCCACAGAACCGCCAACAGACTTTGTGCACAACGCTCAGCGCAGCACGCCTTCCTCCACCAACAGCTTGAGAATCGCCTCGGCGCCCGCCTGTGGACTGACGTCCTTCAGCACCTGACCACCGCCCCCGCTAGCCTTGGCCGTGGCGGCCTTCATGCGATCGGCGCCGCTCTTCGCCTTGATCACCTTGAGCCGCTTGGGCCGGGGCTTTGCCGGCAGCAGCTCGGCGCTGTCGAACAGTTCGTCGTCGACGATTTCCACCTCGTGAGCCGCCAGCACGCCGCGCCGGGCCGGGCCGAAAGCGCTCTGGCGAGGCTTCGGTGCGGCGTTATCCACAGAGGCGAGAAACGGCAGGCGCACCTTCAGCCGCCTGCGCTGCCCGCGTGGCAAGGCTTGCAGCACCTGGGCAGTGCCGTTTTCGATTGATTCCACCTCGGCCAGCCCTACCACCAACGGCCAGCCCAGGCGTTCGGCCAGCAGGTACGGAAGCATCCCCGAACCTTCGCCGGTTTCCGCCTGGCTGCCGGTCAGCACCAGTTGCGCTCCGGCATCACGCAGGTAATCACCGAGCGGCCCGAGCACATCGGCACCGACCGGTTGTTCCAGTACCTCCAGTTTCTCCAGGCCCATGCCCAGGTAGGCGCGCAAGGCTTCTTCCCGTGGGTCGCCGGCATGCAGCACCCGCAGGCTGTCGCCGGCCAGTTGCAGGCCCAGCTCGACGGCCCGGGCGTCCTGTTCGGCGCGGCGGCTGCGCCCCGAGGTGGGGTGGGCGCCAACCGATACCAGGCTGATGATCTTCGTGTTCATGACGTTGCCCTGCCCTTATGCCGCATCGCGCCGGGCGCCATTGCGGAAGTTGTCCACAGCCTCGATCAGGGCCTGGAGGATCGCTGCGCTGTCGCCGATCACCGAAAGATCGGCACGCTTGATCATGTCGCAGCCCGGATCCATGTTGATCGCCACCACCTTGTCGCAGGCGCCGATGCCCTGCAGGTGCTGGATCGCCCCGGAGATACCGACGGCCACATAGACCCGCGCGGTAACCCAGGTGCCGGTGGCACCGACCTGGCGGTTGCGCGGCATGAAGCCGTCGTCCACCGCCACCCGCGAGGCGCCTTCGGTGGCGCCGAGGGCTGCCGTGGCACGGTGGAACAGCGCCCAGTCCTTGACCCCGTTGCCGCCGGAGACGATGAACTCGGCCTCGGCCATGGCAATGGCCGCCGGGTCCACCGCCACCGGGCCGAGATCCTCGATCCGCGACAGGCTGCGCGCCACCGCTGTGGACAACTCCACCGGCAAGGCTTCATGGCGGGTTTCGCTGACCGGTTCGGCGCATTCGGCGGCGGCCAGGATCAGGCGTGGCAGATTGCGCACCAGGTCCTGCTGGCCGGCACCGGCACGGCCGCTGGAAAGCCCGTCCTTGACCTGCCAGACCCGCGTCGCCGGGCGTTCGCCCAAGGCGGCGGCAAAGCGCCGGCCCAGTTCGCCACCACCGGTACGGCTGTCGGGCAGCAGCCAGTGGCGCGGCGAGAACTGGTTATCCACAGCCCGCAGGCCCTGCACCCGTTGTTCCGGTGCATAACCCTCGAACTGCTCGCCGTCGATCAGCAGCAGGCGGTCGACACCGTTGCCGGTGAAGTTGCTTTCCTTGTGCTCGCCGAACACCACGGCCAGTACCGCGCCGTCGCTGCCGGCCAGGCTGTGGGCCAGGCCGAGCAGATCGCGGTCGTGGCTGCTCAGGCGACCGCCGACCATGTCCGGGACCACGGCGATATAGAACGCCGGCGCCGTGACCTGGTGCAGCGGCAGTTGTACCTCGGCCGCCGCGCTGCGCTTGCTGCTGCCACCACCCTGCTGGGCGCCGCTGCGGTCGATGCGCTTGAGGCCATTGGGGCCGATGAAGCCGACCGCGTGGGGATTCTTGCGGATGACGCCGTTGGGCCCCATCCAGCTGTCCTGCTTGACCTGCATGGCCGCATGCAGCGGATGCAGGCGGTTGCGTGCGATCCATTCGGCACGCGGGTCGCGGCGAATAATGTCGCTCATCAGTGCACCTCCGCAGGTTCACGTTTGCTCGGCGCCGGCTTGCTCGGCGCGGCACTTTCCACCAGGGCGTCGGCCACCAGCTCGGCCAGGTCCTTGATAAGAGGCCGGGGTTCGACCACGCCTTCGAGCATGGCTGTGCACTGTGGACAACCCACCGCCACCACCTCGGCGCCGGTCTCGCGGATGTCTTCCATGCGCATATCGGGAATACGCTGCTTGCCGGGGATGTCGGTGATCGGCGCACCGCCGCCACCGCCGCAGCAGCGGGAACGGAAGCCGGAACGCGCCATCTCCTTGACCTCGATGCCGAGGGCGCGCAGCACCTGGCGCGGCGCCTCGTATTCACCGTTGTAGCGGCCCAGGTAGCACGGGTCGTGATAGGTCACGCTGCCGCCCTTGTGTGCGTCGAGGCTGAGCTTGCCGGCGTCCAGCAGCTCGGCGATGTAGGTGCTGTGGTGCTGCACCAGGTACTCGCCGCCAAAGGCGCCGTATTCGTTCTTCAGCACATGGAAGCTGTGCGGGTCGCAGGTGACAATGCGCTGGAAACGGTATTTCGCGAGCGTTTGGATGTTGCGCTTGGCCAGGGTCTGGAAGGTGGCTTCGTCACCCAGGCGCCGGGCCACGTCGCCGCTGTCGCGTTCTTCCAGGCCGAGCACGGCGAAGTCCACGCCCGAGGCTTTCAGCACTTTGACGAAGGCGCGCAGGGTGCGCTGGTTGCGCATGTCGAAAGCGCCATCGCCGACCCAGAACAGCACCTCGGTGGATTTCACCTCTGAGAGCACCTTGAGGTTCAGGTCGGCCGCCCAGTTCATGCGCCCGCCCGGGTTGAAGCCGCCGGGGTTGTCGGTGGCGATCAGGTTATCGAGCACTTCCGCGCCCTTGTTCGGTGTGGCGCCTTTTTCCAGGGTCAGGTGGCGACGCATGTCGACGATGGCATCGACGTGCTCGATCATCATCGGGCATTCCTCGACGCAGGCCCGGCAGGTGGTGCAGGACCACAGGGTCTCGGCGTCCACCAGGCCGTTGACGATCGGCTGGTGCGGATGGCCGCCGTGTTCGCCGATCGGCTTGCCAGGGTACGGGCTGCCGGCGAACTGCGCGTCGGTGCCACCGGCCAGGCCGATGACCATGTCCTGGATCAGTTTCTTCGGGTTCAGCGGCTGGCCGGCAGCGAAGGCCGGGCACATCGCTTCGCACTTGCCGCACTGTACGCAGGCATCGAAGCCGAGCAACTGGTTCCAGGTGAAGTCCTTGGGTTTTTCCACGCCCAATGGCGCGCTGCGGTCTTCCAGGTCCAGCGGCTTGAGGCCGGTGGAGCGGCCGCCGCCGAAGCGCTCGGCGCGGCGGTGCCAGGCCAGGTGCAGGGCTCCGGCGAAGGCGTGTTTCATCGGGCCGCCCCAGGTCATGCCGAGGAACAGCTCGGACACGCCCCAGATCACCCCCAGCCCGAGCAGGCCGACGAGGAACCAGCCGCCGAAGCCTTCGGGAAGGATGCCGGCTACCGGCAGGGTGGCGATGAAGAAGGTGGTGGAAAACACCAGGAGGCTTTTCGGCAAGCGCATCCAGGGGCCTTTCGACAGCCGTGAAGGCGGGTCGAGGCGGCGCTTGAAGACGAACAGGGCACCGCAGAACATCAGCACCGTCGCCGCCAGCAGGGCGTAGCCGAGGATCTTGCTGTGCAGGCCGAAGCCGTGGACAACGATGGCGAGCACGGCGGACAGGACGAAGCCGCCGGCGGTAGCCACGTGGGTTTTCGACATGTACTTGTCGCGCTCCACCACATGGTGGAGGTCGACCAGGTAGCGCCGCGGCATGGCCAGCAGGCCGGCCAGCAGGTTGACCGGCGAAGGCCGGCCCTGGCGCCACATCCGCACGCGCCGCACGGCGCCGAGCACGGCCAGGCCGAGGGCGGCGAACAGCAGGACGGGGAGGATAACGTTCAGCATGGGAAGCTCCCACTCGGGTGGTTCAGTTGCCGCGAACCTTGTGGGAGCGGGTTTACCCGCGATTGCGATGGTGAAGCCACTACAGCAATCGCGGGTAAACCCGCTCCCACAGGGTCCGTGCCGCTCTCTCGATCAAGGTCCGATCAGAAGTCCTTGCACAGGCGCAAGGCGTCATAGATCGCCGCATGGGTATTGCGCTGCGCCACGCAGTCGCCGATGCGGTACAACAGGTAACCGTCGCCGGCCTGGCCGAGGATCGGCTGCGGCTGGATGGCGAACAGGGCTTCCACATCGATCTGGCCCTTGTTGCGCGAACCGTCCTTGAGCGCGTAGTACAGCGCTTCGTCCGGCCGCACGCCGTTCTCGATCACCACCTGGTCGACCACCCGCTCTTCCTTGGCCCCGGTGTATTCGTTCTCCAGCACCGCCACCAGCTTGTCGCCCTCGCGGTAGACCTTTTCCAGCATCAGGTCGCCGGTCATGATCACTTCCTTGGGGTACATGCTGCGGTAGTAGGTGGGGAACGAGGTCCCGCCGATGGCCACGCCCGGCTTGATATCGTCGGTGACGATCTCGACCTGGCTGCCCTTGTCGGCGATGAAGTCGGCCACCGACATGCCGGTGAATTCGCAGATGGTGTCGTAGACCAGCACGTTCTTGCCCGGTGCGACCTTGCCGTCGAGCACGTCCCAACTGCTGACCACCAACCCTTCGGCAGCGCCCCAGTGTTCGTTCTGCTCCATGAACGGATGACCGCCCACCGCCAGCACCACGATGTCCGGGCGCAGGTCCATGATCGTGTCGGCATCCGCCGCAGTGCCCAGGCGCAGATCCACCTTCAGGCGCGCCAGCTCCAGTTGGTACCAGCGGGTGATACCGGCGATCTGGTCGCGTTGCGGGGCCTTGGCGGCGATGGTGATCTGCCCGCCGATCTGCTCCTTCTTCTCGAACAGGGTGACGTCGTGGCCACGCTCGGCAGCGACCCGCGCCGCCTCCATGCCCGCCGGGCCGGCACCGACGATCACCACCTTGCGCTTCGGCCCGGTGGACTTCTCGATGATGTGCGGCACGCCCATGTATTCGCGGGAGGTCGCGGCGTTCTGGATGCACAGCACATCCAGACCCTGGTACTGGCGGTCGATGCAGTAGTTGGCACCGACGCACTGCTTGATCTGGTCGACCTGGCCCATCTTGATCTTGGCGATCAGGTGCGGGTCGGCGATGTGCGCGCGGGTCATGCCGACCATGTCGACGTAGCCGCCTTCGAGGATGCGCGTGGCCTGGTTCGGGTCCTTGATGTTCTGCGCGTGCAGGACCGGGGCCTTGACCACTTCCTTGATGCCCGCCGCCAGGTGCAGGAACGGCTCCGGCGGGTAGCTCATGTTGGGGATCACGTTGGCCAGGGTGTTGTGGGTGTCGCAACCCGAGCCGATCACGCCGAAGAAATCGACCATGCCGGTGGCATCGTAGTACTTGGCGATTTCCTTCATGTCCTCGTGGCTAAGGCCATCGGGGTGGAATTCGTCACCGCAGATACGCATGCCGACGCAGAAGTCCGGCCCGACCTCGGCACGCACCGCCTTGAGCACTTCCAGGCCGAACTTCATGCGGCCTTCGAAGCTGCCGCCCCATTCGTCGGTACGCTTGTTGACCCGCGGGCTCCAGAACTGGTCGATCATGTGCTGGTGCACGGCGGACAGTTCGACGCCGTCCAGGCCGCCTTCCTTCGCGCGGCGTGCAGCTTGCGCGTAGTTGCCGATCACCCGCCAGATCTCTTCCGGCTCGATGGTCTTGCAGGTAGCGCGGTGCACCGGTTCGCGGATGCCGGACGGCGACATCAGGGTCGGCCAGTGGTAGCCGTCCCAGCGCGAGCGACGGCCCATGTGGGTAATCTGGATCATGATCTTGGCGCCGTGCTTGTGCATGGCGTCGGCAAGATTCTGGAAGTGCGGGATGATCCGGTCGGTGGACAGGTTGACCGACGACCACCACTGCTGCGGGCTGTCGATGGCGACCACGGAAGAACCGCCGCAGATGGCCAGGCCGATGCCGCCCTTGGCCTTCTCTTCGTAGTACTTCACATAGCGCTCGGTGGTCATGCCGCCGTCGGTGGCATAGACCTCGGCGTGCGCGGTACTCAGCACACGGTTGCGGATGGTCAGTTTGCCGATCTGGATCGGCTGGAACATAGCTTCGAACGCCATGGCGGGTGCTCCTCGACTTACAACGGCTTGACGATGAACAGGCCGTCGTCGTGGCCTTCTTCGGAACCGCCGTAGACCTGCTCGGCGACCGTACGGATGTTGCTGCCGCGAGCGGCGAGGATCTGGTCCATGGCCCCGGCGAACCAGCCGGTGAACATGTAGTCGACCTTGCGCCCGACCTTGCCGTAGACGTAGACAAACGCGGAATGCTCGAGCTTGACGCTGGCGGTGCCTTTATCCAGGTCGATGTCCTGGATCTTGAACAGGCCCCAGCCACGCTGGGACAGGCGCTTCATGTAGTGCTCGAACACCGCCACGCCTTCCAGGCCGTGGCATTCGGCTTCCTTCTCGCACCAGTGCCAGGCGGACTTGTAGCCGGCCTTGTAGAGGATTTCGGCATAGGCCTCGGCGCCCAGCACTTCCTCGATGCCCATGTGGTTGTTGACGAAGAAATGCCGAGGTACGTAGAGCATTGGCAGGGCGTCGCTGGTCCAGACACCGGTCTCGCTGTCGACTTCGATTGGCAATTGCGGGGCGATCTTGGCCATGGAAACTCAACTCCAGAAATTTGTATTGGCTGCCCCCGCCCTGATGCGGGGGTTCGATAGAGAGGCTTCGGAGGCTTACTCGCCCCAGACATCCTTGAGAACGTTCACCCAGTTTTCGCCCATGATCTTGCGCACCACGCGCTCGGAATGGCCGCGCTTGAGCAGGGTTTCGGTGAGGTTGGGGAACTCGCCCACGGTGCGGATGCCCAGCGGGTTGATGATCTTGCCGAAGTTGGTCAGGCGACGGGCGTAGCCCTTGTCGTGGGTCAGGTATTCGAAGAAGTCCTGGCCATGGCCCTGGGTGAAGTCGGTACCGATACCGATGGCGTCTTCACCGACGATGTTCATGGTGTATTCGATGGCCTCGGCGTAGTCGTCGATGGTCGAGTCGATGCCCTTGGCCAGGAACGGCGCGAACATGGTCACGCCGACGAAGCCGCCGTGGTCGGCGATGAACTTCAGTTCCTCGTCGGACTTGTTGCGCGGATGTTCCTTCAGGCCAGAAGGCAGGCAGTGGGAGTAGCACACCGGCTTCTTCGATTCGAGGATGACTTCCTCGCTGGTCTTCGAGCCTACGTGCGACAGGTCGCACATGATGCCGACGCGGTTCATCTCGGCGACGATCTCGCGACCGAAGCCCGACAGCCCGCCGTCACGCTCGTAGCAGCCGGTGCCGACCAGGTTCTGGGTGTTGTAGCACATCTGCACGATGCCCACGCCGAGCTGCTTGAACACGTCAACGTAGGCGATCTGGTCTTCGAACGCGTGGGCGTTCTGGAAACCGAAGAGGATGCCGGTCTTGCCCAGCTCCTTGGCCTTGCGGATATCGGCGGTGGTGCGCACGGGCATCACCAGGTCACTGTTTTCGCGGATCAGCTTCTGGCTCGCGGCGATCTGGTCCACGGTCGCCTTGAAGCCCTCCCAGACCGACACGGTGCAGTTGGCCGCGGTCAGCCCGCCCTTGCGCATGTCCTCGAACAGTTCGCGGTTCCACTTGGCGATGATCAGACCGTCGATAACGATGCTGTCGGCGTGTAGTTCGGCTGGGCTCATCAGGCTGTCCCCTTTATTGGCAATCGCGCGCCGAATCGTCTGCCGGCGCTATTGGGGGTCAGCATATGCCTCGGTTGATTGTCGTCCCGATGCAAAAACGACAGGGGAATTGCCGAAAGCGTCAAAGGGCGACAAAGGGCGTCGGGAACCGCCGGGGAAGGCCCTCCGCCTGCCATGTATCGGGCATTTCGCTAACGTCGGCGGTCCATCAATGAAAGGAGTCACCCGATGAACAACCTGACCGATCGGCTGGAATTCATCGCCGCGCTGGAAATCACCGGCAACGCGACCCGACTGCTGCAACAAAGCCCGCCCGACCAGCCCGATAACCCCGGCCCGTCCGCCGACAGCGCAATGGTCGCCGGCGACAGCCTGCTGTCGTTCGTCGCCGGCCTGACCCGCCAGGCCAGGGAAGATGTGCTCAACAGCACCCTGCTGATGCAACTGGCAGCGAACAAACGCTTCGACAAGGCGCGCCAGCGCGAGGAATGGTTCGGGTTCTATACCGAGGGCCTGGGCAAGCTGGGCTGGACCCTGTCGCACACGGAACTGCTGCGTTTCCACCCGAGCCAGGCGTCGTTCAGCATGAACGACGTCATCATCGACATCATCGAAGGCGTCGCCGGGGGTTCGGCCTTCAGCCCCATCGCCCGGCGCACCCTGGAGTCGCTGCGCAAGCAGCCCCATGCCCTGGAGCTGTTCATGAACCACAGCAACAGCGGGCATGTCGGCACCTTCCAGATCCTGCCCTGTTCGCAGAATGCTGCGGGTGACGTGACCATGTTGATGAATTGCGTGCAACTGATCCGCAATGTCAGCAACAACAGCTTCCTGTTCATCAATTTCCAGAACAACGAAGTGCAGATCTTCCGCTCGGCACAGACGGCGGTGCTGAATGTGCAGGCGTACGAGCAGGTGCGCGGCGCGGTGATCGAGAAGCTGGGGAGGAATGCCAGCCAGTTCGTGGCAAATCTGAGCCTCTGACTGTTCTTCCGGGCCCTATCGCTGGCAAGCCAGCTCCCACAGGTTCAGCGGTGCACTCGGCCCCTGTGGGAGCTGGCTTGCCAGCGATAGGGCCATCAGCAGCAACCACTATGCAGGTACAGCCTCCCCTTCCAGCATCACCGTCCGCTCGAACAACCCCGCCAACACCACCTGGTGCGTCACCGCCACCACCGTGCACCCCGGCAACTCCCGCTTGAGCATCTTCAACAGGCCCCGGGCACTGTCGTCATCCAGTTGGTTGGTCGCCTCGTCCAGGTACAGCGTCTGCGGCCTGTACAACAAGGCACGGGCCAGGCTGATGCGCTGCTGCTCGCCGCCACTCAGGGCGCGTTGCCATTCACAGGTGTCGTCCAGCCGTGCGGCCAGCGCGGCGAGCCCGACCTTGTCCAGCGCCCCGGCAAGTCGACCGTCACTGGGCAGAGCCGTGTCCGGATACGCCAGCAGCTCACGCAATGACATTCGCGCCAGATAAGGCTGCTGCGGCAACAACAGGCTTCGCCCTGGCGGCAACTGCCATTGGCCCCGGCAGTAGGGCCACAGACCCTGCAAGGTGCGCAGCAGCGTCGACTTGCCAAGCCCGCTGCGCCCGTCCAGGCGTACCCACTGCCCCGGCATCACCCGCACATCCAGCCCGTCCAGCAGTACGGTGCCGTCTGGCTGGCACACCACTAGCCCTTCGGTACACAGGCAGGCCCCTGCCGGCACCTCGCGAACCTGCTGGCGGCTGGCGGCAATCGCCCGCTCGAACTGCTCCAGGCGCTGCAACGCCGCGCTCCAGCGCACCAGCTTGGGGTACAGCTTGATAAACCAGCTCAGCGAGCCCTGCACCGCCGTGAACGCACTGCGGATCTGCATCAGCCCGCCCAGGGTGATGGTCTTCGCCAGGAACAGCGGCAAGGCGGCGAATACCGGGATAATCAGGCTGACCCGCTCGAACGCCACGGTAAACAGGCTCAGGTTGCGCTCGCGCCCCATCAGCTGCCGCCAATTGTCGGCAATCGCCTGGAAATGCCCGGACAACTGCCGCCGTTCCACCGCTTCGCCGCGGTACAGGGCAATCTGCTCGGCATGGTCGCGCTTGCGCAGGAGGCTGGCACGGAAGTCCGCCTCGCGGTGTTCGCGTTCGTAGTTGAGGTGGTGCAGCGGCTTGCCGACCCAATGGGTAACCAGGCTGCCGAGCAATGTGTAGGCCAGCACCAGCCAGACCAGATAGCCGTCGATGCTGAACGCCGTGCCGAACAGGCTGAAGGTCTGGGTCCCGGACAGTTCCCAGAGAATCACCACGAAGGCGCCGACCTGGGCCAGATTGATGACGAAAGACGCCACCAGCTCGATGCTCAGGTCCACCATCATGTCCACATCTTGGGCGATACGCTGGTCCGGGTTGTCCGGCTCGTTGCCCAGGCCCAGGCGATAGAAGGCCTGGTCGCCGAGCCAGTCGGCGGCAAGGCGCTCGGTCATCGCCTGGCGCCAGCGCATCACCAGGCCCTTGCGCAGCCAGTCGAGGTACACGTAGATCAGCACGTAGGCGCCGATATACAGCGAGTACTGGCCCATCAGTGCATACAGCGCGTCGGTGTCGAAGGCGCCGAGGGTGTCGTAGAAGGTCTTGCTCCAGGCGTTGATCCACACGTTGATCTGCACCACCAGCAAGCCCATGCCGATCACCCCGGCAAGCATCACCCAGGCCGGCCACTGCCGGCGGCTGGCCCAGAAGGGCCGTGACAGGCGCCAGAAGGCACGCAGGGCGTTCACAGGGCCTGGTCCTGCGCTGCCGGGGATGGCAACAGGCGCAGTTGGACCTGGTTGGCGCGGGGGAACAACTGCCCGGCCATGGCCTTCAATGCACCGCTGTTCAGGCCTTCAGGCAGCCGCGCCTGGCTGCTCAGGTAACGCGGATCGCCCCAGTGGCGCTCGCTCAGGACCAGGCGGCGCTGTTGCGTCGCCGGGTCGTCGCGGCGTTTGCTTTCCTGCCTGGCCAACTCCGCCCGCTCGCCCTTGACCCACTCGGCGCTCACCGCCCCCGGCAGTTTATCCAGGGCATCCTGGGCAAGGGCCCAGAGCTCATCGACCCGGGCCGGATCGCAGGTGAAGCTCAACCGGCTTTCGATACGACCGGTGTCGGGGTTCAGCTCGCTGTCGAACTTCAGCCGGTACACCCCCGCCGCTTCGCCACGCAAGCGCTGCTTGAGCTGCAGGCTGGCGAGATCACGCAAGGCCGCGACCCGCGCCGCCGCCTGCGGGCTCCAGGGTTGTTCGCTGAAACTGCTGGCCTGGAATACCGCGCGGGGCTCCAGGGCAATGGCCAGGGATTCGCTGCGCCGGCCCGGTTTCTGCGAGGCCGCGGCGGGATTCAGGGCCTTGCCCCTGGGGATATTCGCCAGATGGGCGAGCACTGCCTGTTCGAGCGCCTCCGGCTCGATATCGGCCATCAGGTAGTAGGTCACCGGTGCCGCGGACAGGCGCTGCCAATCACTGTCCAGCGCGGCAGCATCCAGGGCCCGCAAGGCCGCAGCATCCGGCGCCTGCCAGCTATCGCGCCCGTACATAAGGCGGCGCATGCTCGACGCTTCGCGCTCGCGCACATCGTCCAGACGGCTTTGCAGGCGTTTTAGCAGTTCTTCCCGGGCCTCGCTGAAGGCCGCCGGGTCGATACGGACATTGACCTGGCTCAGGCGATAGCTTTGCAGCAGGTCCGCCAGCGCACCCTCGCCCGGCGTGACGTTCAGGCTCAGTTGCAGGCGCTGGGGTTTCTGCTCGACGCCCAAGGTCACTTTCCGCGCCTTGCGCCAAGCGTCCAACGCTTCGGCGGAAATCCCGGCCGGCGCGCTCTGGGTCGCCAGTTGCGTGGTCATCTGGGTACGCCAGACCGGTCGGTCGGCCAGGTTGTAGCCCGCCGTCGAATCCGCCTGCAGCGACCAACGTCCGCCTTCGGCATTGGCCCGCAGCCAGACCAGCCGGTCGCCATTGCCCAGCGACCAGTGCTCGACCTTCTCTTCGGCGAACGATCTGCGCTTTACCATGCTGCCTGGCGCCGGCAGCGCCGGCATGACCAGTTCGGCGAGGGGCTTGCTGGTGCTCTCTGCGGCTTGCTGTTTCGGTGCAGCCAGCGCGGTATGGGCGATGGAGTCCTGCAATCGTTCCACCTCGGCCACCGTCGGCAGCTCCAGCGGCGTCACACCGGGGGCGCTGAGCTGCAACACCCGGTCGCGGCTGGCGAGCCAGCGCCACAGCCGCTGGTTCAGGTCGTCCCGGTCGATGCTGCCGAGCACCTCGAGGTAACGCTGCGCCGCCGCATGCTTCGCCACGACGGGCTTGTCCTGCACGGCAGCGTTGTTCAGTTGCTCGACCCACTGCTGGAAGTCCCGCGAGCCATCCTTGGCCAGGGCTTTCTCACCCAGCTTTTGGATGACTTCACGCTCGTGCTGCATTTCGGCTTCGGTGAAACCGTGCTGGCGCAGGCGCTCGATCTCGCCCAGCAACTGTTGCAGGGCCCGGCGATGCTGCTGGCCGTCCACCCCGGCGGCGATGCCAAGTACCGTGGAATGCTCGCCGATCAGGGTTTTCTGCGCGGTCAGGCTGCGCACGCCATCCAGCGGCAGTTGCCGACGCAGGCTGGTGATCAGGGCGGAAAGCGCCATCCGATCGATCAGTCGCTCGCGCATGGCGGCCCGGGTGGTGCCGCGGCTGTCCGGCTCGTGCAAACGGAACAGCAGCGCCACCTGGTTGCTGCCGGACTGTGGATCCTGGAGGCGGAAGACCTTGAGCCTGTCGCCCAGCGGCAATTCGCGTTGCTCTCGACCTGGCAGAGGGCCCGCCAGCGGTGCGGAGAAGGCCTGTTCGATCTGCTTCGCCAGTTCGACGGGCTCGAAATCCCCGACCACCGAAAGGATCATGTTGTTCGGCACGTACCAGCGCTGTTGATAACGCTTGAGTGCTTCGACACTGGCCTTGCGAATGGCGCCCTCGTTGCCGATGGTGCGGTGCGCCGGGTAATGGGAGCCGGCACGCTGGGACGCGATGCGCTGCTCGTTCATGCGCTGGGCCACGCCCAACCCGCCGCGCCATTCCTCGATCACTACCGGGCGCTCGCGCTCCAGGTCGGCGGCATCGTAGTCCATGGCGAAGACCAGGTCGGACAGCGCTTCCAGCGCCTGCGGAGCCTCTTTCACCCCGGACGGCGGGCTGAGCAGGTACTGGGTGCGGTCGTAGCTGGTCACCGCGTTGAAGTGCCGGCCCTGGATCCAGCCGAGGCTGGTCATGCGCTGACGCAGGTCATCGGTGTCGCCGCCATGGCTATAGAACGTCAGGTGCTCGACCAGGTGGGCAACGCCGACCTGATCGGCCTCCTCGTCCACCGAGCCGGCCTGCACGGTCAGGCGCAGGTCGAGGCGGTTGGCCTGGCTGGCATCGCGCACCAGGCGGTATTCCAGGCCGTTGGACAGGGTGCCGCGGACCACAGCGGCATCCCAGGGCAGCGCCTCGTCGGGCGCCTGGGACGTGGCGCAGGCGCCGAGCAGCAGCGGGCCAAGCAGGCTCGCAAGGATCTTGTTCATCAGGTTCATTCCACGGTGAGGAAAGTCAGAAGCGGTAGCCGACCTCGAGCCAGTACTGGCGGCCGATCTCGTAGGTGGTACGTGCGGTGGAGCTGCTGGAGACGATCGTGTTGACCCGGTCGGTGACGTTGGTCACGTCCACCGCCATGAACAGCGCCTGCTCCTTCGCGGTGGGGATCTCCCATTTCACCTTCAGGTCCCAGGTCGGCGCCGGGCTGACCTTGGCCACGTCGTAGACCGCCAGGGATTCGCCACCGACATCAACGTCCCTGCCGGTATCGATGATCTGCTCGTAGGCGCCGCGATAGCGGAAGAAGTTGCTGATGGTGAGGTTCCACTGCGGGATCTCGGTGATAGTGCTCAGGCGTGCGGTCCACGGCCGGTTGAAGTCGCTGGCCGGCAGCTCGTTGTAGGGCATGCGCGAGCCTTTGTAGATCACGTCGCTGTTGTCGTACTCGTCGGCGTCCACCGAGCTGTCGTAGCTGCCGTAGGCGTCCTTGGTTTGCGACCAGTTCAGGGCCACCTGCAAGCTGGTCAGGCTGTTGAGCACGCGGATCGGTTGGACCGGAGTAATGGTCAGGCTGACGTTGTCGCTCTCGCTGGAGCCTTCGTTGGTGTATTTGGTGTAGAGCGTGGTGTAGCCGGCCAGCGGGTCTTCGCCGAGGACCCGGACGTTGGTCTTGACGATCTTGTCGTGGCCCTTGCGGTGCACGTACTTGAGGCTGAAGTCGGTGTCGAGCCAGCGCTGTTCGAGACCCAGGGTCAGTTCGTCGTCGTAGGGGATGTCCAGGGTCGAGAAGCGCGTGGTGTTGAGGTTGGTGCTGCCGACCCAGGCGGAAGTCTGGGTGGCGCGGCGGTACAGGGTGTTCATCGCCTGGCGGCCGTCGGCCAGGCGGTACTTGAACAGGTTGCGCCCGTAGTAGCGGTTGGCACCGAAGACCAGCACGGTGCTGCGGTCACCGAAGAAGTCATAGTCACCAGCAAAGCGCGGCGACAAGGTTTTCTGGTCCATGTAGTCGTCGCCTTCGAAACGCACGCCGGGGCGCAGGCCGAGCTTGCCGATCTGGATGGCATCCTGGGCGTACAGGGCCCAGGTGGTTTCCTCGACCTGGATCTTGCCCGCGCCATATTCGGTGCGAAGGTTGGCCCACTGCCGGGTATCGCCGTTGCGCAGCGGACTCACCGAACACCAGGGGTCGTCGTTGGCGCAACTGGTGCCCTTGTCGCGGGTGAAGCCGGACACGCCCTGTCCGGTTTCCTTGCGCTCCCAGGTGGCTTTCTTTTGGCCCAGATCGAGGCCTGCGGTGAAGGCGTGGTTGGCCCCGGCGAAGCGCAGGGTTTCCCAGTCTACCTTGAGGCTGTAGTCGAGGCCCTTCTGGGTCTGGTCGAGATTGCCGAAGGAGCCTTCGCCACTGCGGGAGCTGTTGCTCGTCGGGTTGCCCCAGTTCTTCGCCTCGGAGTAGTACCAGTTGATGATGTCGTCGGCATCGGCGCGGCGCGAGCTATACAGGTCGGTGTAGGCCAGGGTGTGGGTCCAGCGCGCGCTGTCGCCTTCCCAGGTCGCCTTGATCGCGCCCTGCTGTCCGCCATTGATATTGGTGTACTTCGAGTCCAAGTAGTTGGCGCGGAACAGGGTGTTTTCCTGGGGTGCCTTGAGCAGTGTGGTTTCCAGGGTCAGGCGGTCGTTGACGTCCCAGTAGGTCTTGAGCAGGTAGCTGTCGAGCTGGCGCGTCTGGTCCTCGCGGCTGTCGTTGTTGGGGCTGGTGTAGTTGTTATCGTAGAGGTTCAGCGGCATGGTCGAACGGCGCTGGGAGAAGCTGAAGATCGCCCCGAAATTGTCGGTCAGGTGACCTTCGAGGGTGCCGCGCAGGGTGGTTTTCTCGAACTCCGGGGTGTACTGCTCGTCGGTGGAACTGTCGAAGTTGCTCTGGTCGGCTTCGGTGATGTGGTATTTGGTCCACTCCGAGCGGCTCAAGGCGTAGGAAAACTTGCCGTGGAAATCCTGGGTCGGCCGGCGGGTGATGGAGTCGATGACGCCGCCGTTGAAGCCACCGTACTCGGCCGGCACGTTGCTGTCGTAGACCTTCACTTCTTCCAGCAGGTCAGCATCCAGGGCGATGCCGTAGGAGCGGCTCGGCGCCGCGTCGAACTGGCGCGATTCGCTGTAGCCATGGGCGCCGGGATCGAGATCGTTGTTGATCGAGATCCCGTCGATCATGAAGTTGTTCTGCCAGAACTTGGCGCCATTGATGCTGATATCCGCCGGGTCGATTTCGCCGGGATTGTTCGAGCTTTGCTGAGAGCCGCTGAACTGCACCGCCGGGTGCATCTGCAGCAGCTTGGTGATGTCACCGTTGGCCCCGGGGAAGTTCTGCACCGCCTTGTGGTTGATCACCGTAGCGCCCTGGTAGCTGTTTTCCTCGGTGTTGCCGAGGACCAGGGTCTCATGCAGTTCCAACTGGCCATTGGCGGCTTCGGCCAGCAGGCGGAAACTCAGCACGCCATCGTTGTAGTCCCAGGTAATGCCGCTGCCCGCCAGCAGCATCGATAGCGCGCCGAGGCTGTCGATCCGGCCCTGGACCGGGTTGGACTGGTGATCGCGCAGCCACTGCGCATCCACCGTCACCTGCAGGCCGCTCTGCTGGCCGAAGGCGACCAGCGCACTGGACAGACGCTGGGCCGGGATGTCGAAACTGTGGACCTGGTTCGGCCACTGGCTGGCAACCTCATCGGCCAGCGCCAAGGGCAGTTGCGCCCCCAGGCAGGCCAGGCCCAGCAAGCCACCGCACGCAGCGCGTTTCAACGACAACCAAGCGCCCCGGCCTTGCGGCACCGGGCAAAACACCTGAGACATAACACGCTCCCCGACCCGGGCAATTCCCGGAAAAAATTAATACGAATCGATCTCATTGCTGCGCGCGGAGCAAAAGACGGGGTAGCGCGGGGGATTTTCAGAAAAAAGATGAAAAAGTTTCGCGAGGGGATTTTTGAGGTGTTGCTGATGGCCTCATCGCTGGCAAGCCAGCTCCCACAGGGTCCGGTGCATGCAGTCCCTGTGGGAGCTGGCTGGCCAGCGATGAGGCCCGAAAGGAGGAATGAAGAAGTTTCAGCGCAGCACGATCACCCAAGGCCCATAAGCCTCGACCTTGCCGCCATGGGGCTGCAGCACCGCACGCAACGCCGCCTGCGGCTTGCGCAGGTCATACACGCCGGTCACCCGCTTGCGCCCCAGTTCATCGTTGCGCAGCACCACCAGCCCTGGCGTATAGCGGCGCAGTTGAGCGACCACCTCGCTGACCGGCGTGTCATCGGCAATGACCTGGCCATTGCGCCAGGCCGCCGTCTGCCCCGGGGCGAATGTATCCACCCGGGCCTGCCCTTCGTGATACTCCAGCCGCTCACCCGGCTTCAACTGCGCCGCCAGCGCCTTCGCCGCGCGCCAGTCATCGACCTTGACCGAGCCTTCCTGCACCGCCACGCGCATCTGCCCGGCACCGACATCGACGTTGAACGCCGTGCCGGTCACCGTGACCTCCAGCGCCTCGGCGCGCACATGGAAGGGCTTGCTCTTGTCCGGCGAGACCTTGAAAAACGCCTGCCCGCGAAGCAACTTCACATCGCGCCGATCACCGGCGTACTCGACGGCGATCGCCGTGTCGCTGTCCATCTGCACCAGGCTGCCGTCGGCCAGGGTGACATCGCGGGTTTCGCCCATGCCGGTGCGATAGTCCGCCTGCATGCGCAGGCTGAGGGACGGCGCCAGGGCGATCATCAGACACGCGGCAATCGCCCCACCCAGCCAATAGCGCCGCCGCTTCGGCCGTACCGGAAGGGCCACCACCGGCGCCAGCACCGGCTCGGCCGGCCATTGCGCCTGGGTGGTCGGCGCCAGTTGCGCACTCAGTTGCCAGATCCGCTCGGCCTTGCGATAGGCCTTGGCATTGGCCTCGTCGGCGGCGCACCACTGCTGCATTGCGGCGCGCAATTGCCCATCGCCGGGGGCCGCCTGCAGGCGCAGGAACCAGTCCAGCGCCTGGTCGCGGCGCCGGGTGGCGCTGTCCGCTGACGTCATGTCGGGCATGTCTCCAAAGGCAGAAAAGGTCGGCAAGGGTCGCACAGGCGCCCCGTCTCCGGCAAAAGACGCGGCAGACACCGATTTTTCCAGCTCATCGTCACGGCGCTCACTCATCGTCCGGCTCCAGGCGTTCCAGGCAATGGCGCAGGGCGTCGTGCACCAGTTGGTGAACCAGGCTGGTGGAGACATCCAGATGGCTCGCCACCTGCTGCAGGGTAAAGCCGCCCAAGCGATGCATCTCGAACGCCAGGCGCGTGCGTTCGGGCAATTCTTCAAGCGCCCGGCTGATCGCCGCCAGTTCGTTCTGGCCGCTGACCTCGCGCTCCGGCGAAGCGCTGCTGGACGGCAGTTCGGCGAGGATCTCGTCGCCACCGGGCTGGACCTTTTCCGTGGCGCTGCGGCGGGTCAGGTCGAGGGACAGGTTACGCACGATGCGGTACAGGTAACTGGCCGGATGGCGGATCGCGGCGTCTTCTTCCTGGCGGCTGAAACGCAGCCAGGCTTCCTGCACCACATCCTCGGCCCGCGACCGGCAGCCGACGATGGGCGCCGCATAATCCAGCAGCGCCGCGCGATGCGCGAGGTAAAGCTTCAGCTTGTCGTCCGCCACGATTCGGCTGCCTGTCGAAAAAGTCGCCCGGAGGCATGGGCGGGCGATGTTACCGGCAGTCGATAATCATTATCAATAACAACCGCCAAAACCTTCATCTATGCTCCCTGTTCTTTGCCTTGGCAAAGAGCGAGAATCGCCGTCCATAGACCCTTTAATGGCCCTTTGGGAGATGACTTTGATGAAATCGATGGTCTTGCTGATGCTCGCGGCCCTGGCCGTCGGTGCCCACGCTGCCGAAGAAGAAAGCACGCCATGCGACAACGTGGAAACCGACCAGCAGAACTACGAATGCGCCCGCTACAGCCGCACCGCCTCCGAGCGCGAGCTGGACGCCGCCTTCGCCGACCTGCAGGACCGCATCAAGGAACAATACGCCGGCAAGGCCGCGAAAATCGCCGAACTGAGCAAGCGCCTCAACGAAGCCGAAACGATCTGGAAACAACTGCGTGACGCCGACTGCAAGGTCGAAACCTACGACATCCCCGCAGGCAAGGCCTTCGACGCCGCGCAGAACACCTGCATGGCGCAGCGCAACGACGACCGCTCCGAATACCTGCAATCCCTCGGCCTGCCGACTTCCGACTGAGACTTCCATGATTACGTGCGGTATCGAACTCAAGGGCAGCGAAGCCCTGCTGGCCCTGGCCAGCCTGGACGCCGGGCAACCGGTGCATCTGCCCAGCGCCATCAAGAAGATCGGCATCGAGGATGACGAGGATGCCGGGCAGGTCCGCGAGTTTTTAGCCCGTGTGCAGGCGTTTGTCAGTGAACACGGCGTGACTCATGTAGCGATCAAGAAGCGCAGCAAGAAAGGCGACTTCGCCGGTGGGCCGGTGACGTTCAAGCTGGAAGGGCTGCTGCAGTTGCTGCAAGGGTGCGAGGTGCTGCTGGTGTCGCCGCAGACGATTGCGGCGCAGGGGAAGAAGCATGACCTTACGCCTCCGGCGGCCCTCAACAAGTATCAGCATGAGGCGTGGAAGAGTGCTTGCTCGGTGCTACTGACACATCGCTGAGGGCTTTTCAAGACGGGGTCAAACCCGTGCCTGACCCTCGATTCCCTTCATCATCGACTCGGCCAATGCCCTGGAAGCCTCCAGGGTGTGCTGGGTAGCCCAGAGCATCCCCGCCAGATGGTTGTCCTTGACTGTGTCGCAAGCCTGGAGATTGGTTTCGTAGGCGGAGCGCAGCATCACGATGAGGTGGACCATTGCCTTGTCGAATTCCGCACCAGCACAGACGGCAAATAGCGGTGGATGATCGCCATCGCAGCAGGCGAAGTGAGTATGAGCGGTGACACCGCGTGAGGATGGAGCGGGCGGATCGGGGACGATCTTTTTCATGACAACCCTCTATTGTTTATCGAACTGCAATCAATTCGCTGTCAAACGAATGGTGGCAGCTGTGCATGGGTTGACAGACCGAGAATAGAGGAACCCGGCGCGCAACGAGTGCGCCCCACGCACAGCCGCCATTGATCCCGCCGTGTAGCACGCAGGAATGGGTACTGTGGATTCACTATTGATCGGTCTGTCAAAACCGGTCGCCATACATCAGCGACGGCAGCAAGACTAGGCAGCATTTCCCCAGCACGCAACGACTGATAAACCGCGGCAGTATGCTTGGGAAATTGCCTACAAGAAAGTCGGAGATCGGTGAAGTTTCGTAGCCATTTATGGCGAGCTTGCCGCCTTCTGACCACCACCTCGCCCGTGCTGCTGGAACGAGCAACTCAACCAGCAATGAATACAGGCCTTCAATCCCATTTGACGCCCTTCTGCGAGGCGATCAAGCAGGCCCCGCAGGACGCAGTATCACCATCACGCGCAGGGGTTCTGCCATTAGCCCGCATCCCGCGTCCCGGTGCCTGAATAGCGACCGGCCCATGCACAGGACAGTCAAACGAGTCGCCATGTCCCGCTACGGCAACTCCGTTGACCGTGAACCCGGTAGTTGCACTCTGCACGCTGCCGCCATGGCTGCTGGTATCGCCCAGCACGATGAAGGGACGACTCATTTCGACTCCTGGCGTTGAGTATCCGGCTCGTCTTCGAAGTGAACCCCTGGGATGGTCTTCGACTCTTTTTCAGCTAAATGCACGTCGGCCGGCAACGACTTGCGCGTACGTCTCGGTCGCTTCTCTTTGGACTCCACCTTGGGCAGTGGCGGCCAGTCAGCAGCAGTGGAGAGAGCAGGAACAGGCTTTCCGGGCAGGCCTGCTTCACGAATGATCCGCGGCCAGCGAGGTTCCCAGCACAGCAGCAGCGATATCCAGTGACCTACGGAATGTAATGCCAAGGCTGGAGAGGCCAGCGCCACAATACAGGCGACCTGCCAACGCAACCCGGCGCGCCACAGTGGTTTGAAGAAACTCAAGGAAGCTATTACCGACAACCAAGGCCATGGGACCTTACCGAGTAATTTTTTTGGCGCTGGTACTGACTGCGGGCCTTCCTCCATGTAGCGACGAATGAACTCCCACAGGTTGACGATATCGCTGGTGCCCTCGGCGCGTTTACCGACGAAAACGAGATGAAAATGGGGCAACTCCGGCATGCTGGGGCCCCAGGATAAGATGAGCTTTCTACCGATGTTTGCCGAATCTTCTTCTCCTGCTCCGGTCTCGACAGCTACCTGCTCCCAATCAAAGACCGTTACGCCACCGGCGAATCGAGGGCGGTGCAAATAGACCTGGCGTGTAACCCGGTTGAAGCGGATCAGCATTCGGCGTTGAACAAAGTTTTCGAGGCATATGAATATACGTGCATACCTACAAACGACATACAACATAAAGCCAGCCATCAAAAACATTCCCAGCCCAAGTACATAACTGCTCGTTGAAGCAGCAGTCCCTAGAGAATGATGAATACCGGTAAACCACACCTCATTCAGAACAACCGCGTCACCTACAATTAAGCTCAGAAAAAAAATAATTGATAGCGTCATATAGGTAATCACCCCTCGACGCTCTTGAGACTCGCCAGCGCTGATCTCAATGTATCTTTCATTCACCTCATAAACCGAACCTTCCGCCGAAGGGCTTTCACTGGCCCTTTCGAAGATTTTTCTTCGCCTTCCCTTGCGTACTTCTCGTCGATTTATTTCAATAATTTTCTCTAATTTTTCCTGCCACTGCTTAGCCTCATAAGTCGAGGTCTGTACATACCAGAGCATCCATTCGATCCAATACATTTCAGCCCACCGCCTTTAATGCTTGATAAAGCTTAGTTAGCTCTGTCTCCTGATCCCTGAAGGGTTTGAAAAAATCATTTGAGTCGATCTCTTTCAAACAGCTATGCCAACACCACTCTTCCATTTCTTCGGGAGCAAGAAAAGCTATTGCCACAGTCAACGCAATAGTTGCCAACGTCCCAACACCTATTATCCTCAGCAGCAAAGATCGCATTGCAACTCCACTAATTGCGTCTACTGCAAGTACAAAACCGGCGCGCCGGTTAAATATCAATCCGAGCAATGGGCCCGTGTATGATACGGACAGAAGAGCACTTAACCCGGTGATTCCTAGCGACACGACCGCTCGCCCATAGTAGGCATACCCAAGCGCGTTATATTCTTTATCGATAGCGGATTTACCATCTTTATAATCGACATATGCAAGCATGCCACCACCAACACTTGCCAAACTCCCTCCCACTAACCGCAACCCTCCAAGCGAAACTGCAGCACCCCGGCCAATAACGCTCGCAGACTTATACTTTTCCGCAACCAACTCCACCCCCATCGCTGCCGCCTCGACTCCAGCCGCGATAGTAATCAGGACGGCAGCCAGGTACTCCAGATACTCCTTGTCACCCTCATCCTTTTTCGGGGCCTTGATGCAAAGGATGATCCCCTCGAGCAATGCCAATAGCACACCACCACGCAACTGGTAGAACTCTCCCTTGCCGCCGTTCTGGAATTCCTGCATCAGGGTGTCGCGCAGCCGGGTCATATGGGCATTCACCTGTCCCGATACCCGATTTGGATTGGCCGTTACTCCAGCCAGCGCCAACTCGCGTAAACGGATTCGGGTGGTCACCCCCCCTAACCCAGCATGAATGAAACCAAGCATCGGACTTAGCAGCCGGCGATCCACCGCGTTAGCCGGAAGCAGCCTCAACAGGTATTGGTGAATAGAGGTGAACAGCGAAAGCCCGAGAGGCAATCGCCGCACGTCAAACCAGCGATGGTTTTGACCGACCACAGCCATCTGTACCGCCGCATCCGCCTTACTCATAAGATCGGCGACCTTCTGGAACCAATCGCTGGCGCTCTCCAGTTCAGAGACAAGGTTATCGACGGTAAGGACGCTGGCCTGGCCCGCAGCAGCGAACGCCGCGCGGGTCTCCTTCGCGATCTGGGCCTGATTACGGGTCAGGGCACGCCAGGCCAGGTTGCCCTTGGAGATGTCGGTGTCCGACCACCACGTCGCCAGCTTTGCGGCGCCCTTGCTGCTTGCATTCATGCCGAGCACGCACAGGGCGACCTGACTGGCAAATGCGTGTCCCCAGACCGGATCATTGCGGTCGTAGACGTCGAACGCCCGCTCCAGCAGCTCGCTGTCCAGCCAGGCGAGGTGATCGTCCGCACGCCTGTCCATTTCCTCCTGGGCCAGGCGATCCTGCCTGGCGAACTCAGCCTGGACACGCTCCTTGGCCTTCCAGTCGAGCATCTTCTCGTACTTGTCGAAGACGAACTCCTTGTCAGACTCGGCCCGGCTTCGCACTTGCTCTGGATCGTACTCTGCGCTTTGCTCGTCCAGCGTTCCAAGGGTGGCACCAAAACGGGAGTTCATCAGGTGCTGCGTCTTGTCGGCCCTGAGCTTGTCTGCGGCCTTCTCGACAGCCTTCTCCACATACCCCAGTTGCATGGCGTTCTTCACATCGTCCAGCGCCTCGGCCACCGCATACCGGCGCTCATTGCTGATGCCGTGCTCATCCTCGGTCTTCAGCCAAGGCAACGTTATCTCGATGGCGTCATTGCGCCACGCATTCAGTTCCTGAACGATGCCGATCGGGTCATCGAGCACCACCGCAATACCTTTACCCTCCATCAGACTGTCGAGGGCATTGCGGTAAACGGAATCCATATCCTTTGGGCTTTCCCCAGGGGCAATTGCGTTGCGAAACGGCGGGAATGCCTGTTTCTCCAGCAACGCCTTGGCGGCGGCGTCGTCACCTGCCAGAAACTCCGCAACGACACTGTCCACCTGCGACGGCGTCACCGCGTCCGGGAAGATCCCGCAGCTATTGGCCAGGGTACGCAGGTCGAACTTCTGTAGACGCTCCCGTTCGAGGTTCACCTCCAGATAGCGATCCAGCATGTCGCGACTGAGCGGGTCCGGAGTGAACAGCAACCGGGCCTCGTCCACGTCGTCGGGATCACCCACGGTCAGCGTCCATCCGCCCAGCGCAGCCACACCACCTACCGGCAAGCCTGGGTCGTAGGGAAAGATTGGCTGCAACAACCCCGTGTCATGTACCCGATAAGCGGACTCGCACGAGTACTTCTTGCCCATGCGCTGGACCAGTACATACACGTAGCCCTCGCGCAGACTGCGCACGGCATAGCGGCTGTGGGTGAGAGGAAGAGTCAGTTTCTTGCCCAGATGCGCGGGAAGCACAGGCGCCAGCCGTTCAACAAGGCTACGGTCCTGCCCGGAGACCACGCCGTAGCGAAGCGGCAGGATGACCAGGCTGCGCTTGCAACTGACACAGGGGCTGGCAGGCTCGTCGCTGCGCGTGCGGTTGGCCGCTTCGCGGCTGAGGTCGAGGATTTCGCTCAAGGAGCGGGAGGGATTGGACATGTGGATTTACCTCCTTCTAAAGCTAGGCTTGCCGGCGGCAAGCAGCGGAATACAGGTCGCCCAGACGACCTTCACCTGCGACTGCGGCGCGCATGGCCGTGAGCCAGCAACGGTCGGCCGCCAGGTTCGCCGCTCCTTGAGCCAGGGAAAGGAAGACGTAGTCGTGGAGATCATCGTGGGTGGACAAACCGGCTTTGCGCGCATTGCTCACAAGGATTTCTATGCGGGCCAGACGTACGCCACGGCAGGGGTTGTCGAACAGATCCGGAGCTTGCGTCTCTACCGAACTCAAGAGCCGGTGCGGCAGGGAGTCACCTGTAAGTTCCCGCCATAAAGCCTGGTCGATCATCAGCGGCGACAATGACGTGGGATTGGAATCCCCCGGGCCGGGAACCTTGCCCCAACGAAGCACCTTGGTGTCGCCTTTCGGAACCCACCACGAGGCGACGGGCCCAATAAACGCTCGCCACCACTCTCGCGGAGCTTCCTGATACAGCACCGGCAATACCCAAGGGTCGTAGTAACGCAGCAGGTAAGCGGCACCGTCCGGACCGCGAGCCACGTTAGCCTGGGCAAAGTGATCGACAAGGCGCTCGGGAGCAACCGTGCTGACAATCCACCCGTGGAGCGCGTTACGCAAACTGCCGAGGAAAGTTCCGAGCAACTTGGTGTGTCCTCTACTGTCGGCTGACGCTGCGCCCAACAGCACAGGGCTGTAAGGATGCAAGGCACTCCAGGCCGGGTCTCGCAACAACGGGAAGGTATCCCCTGCAAAGCGTTCACGCACTGCGTTACGCAACTCCTCGTCGAGTTCGGCTATGTCGCATACAGCTACCAAATGCGCTCGCGGCCCAATCGCATCGAGTTGGTCCTGAATCTGGTCTTCCAATGTGTTCATAGTTTCACCAATGCTTGATGCTCGGCGGACGCCTTCAACCAGCAGCCAACGCAGATCGGCTCACCCTTGTTCAGGACGCCAGTCAGGTCATTCGGTGTGCCTTCACCGGAGTTGGCCAGGTCGATTGCACCGGCCTTGTAAACCACGGCAGCACCATTGAAACGAAGACCGGCCGCATCGAGCGTGAGAACGCCGCCCGGGGTACTCCAGCGAATCGAGTCCGCAGTGCATTCGTAGGCTTTCGTGTGATTGCGAATGGCTTGTGCCGCCTGCAATTGGTGATGCCCCTGGATCGCCAGCTCGACATGGCCGCCAACAGTGACACTGTGGTTAGCGGCAATCTTATCGACCCGACTGTTGCCGATTTCCTCGACACGATCCTGGGTAATGGAGATCTGCTGGGTACGCTTGATGACCAATGTCTGGTCATTGCCGACCGTGGTCAGTTGGTCATGGCCAATGTCCGAACGATCATCGTTGCCGATGGTGTCGTGGCGGTCGTGGCCGACGGTGAGGCTCTCGTCGTTATCCACCCGCTCGCTGCGGTCGTGCCCGACGTGGGTGGTTTCGTCGTGCTTGACCTCGTTCCTCTGGTTCCTCTGGGCATGGATGAACACCTCTTCCTGCCCGGCCTCGTCCTCGAAGCTCAGCTCGTTGAAACCGTCGCCCTTGTGGGTCTGGCTCTTGAGGGTCATGCGCGTCTTGTTGGCGGGCAGTTCATAGGGCGGGCGCTGAATTGCCGTGTAGCATCGACCGGTGATCACTGGCTGGTCGGCATCCCCGTTCTGGTAGCTGACGATCACGCCCTGACCGATGCGCGGGATCGCCATATGCCCCCACAGCGCACCGGCGATGTTCTGCGAGACCTGTATCCAGCAGGAGCTGTGTTCGTCTTCCTTGCCCAACCGGTCCCACGGGAACTGCACCTTCACCCGGCCGTATTCATCGCAATAGATTTCCTCGCCCTTCGGCCCCACCACCGTGGCCGGCTGCGGGCCGTCGATGCGAGGTTTGGGCAGCGGTTCGGGGCGCCATTCGGCCTCGTGTGGCACCAGCGTGGCGATGCAGTTGTAGTGGGTGCCGCGGTCGGCTTCGGCACTTTCCTCTTCCTGGCTGACGTACTGCTTGCCGCAGTGCTCCAGGCGCACCGGGCGCCAGCCGCGGTTCATGCTGTCGCGGGGGTGGCCGACCATGTCAAAGAACAGGCCCGGCACCATCCGGGCGTCGTCACCCTCGGCAATGACCTGGCAGGCGTCCCCGCGCAGGCCGAGCAGGCGGCTGCGACTGAAGGCCTCGCCGGGCTCTTCTCCGCGGTAGCGACCAGGGTAGTCGTAGCGCTCGTAGCTGTCCGCCTGGTGCTCAAGGTCCGTGGCCTTGTACGTGCTCTGTTCCGTGTATTTCGGGTTCTTGAAGCTGTAGTCGCGCTGCACCTGGCGGGCGCTGCGCACGTTCTCGCTGTAGGTGAAGCGGTGCAGCGCAGGGCCCGGGCGGTCGGCGCCGGGCTTGGGGTTGTATTCCACCGGCGGGCCGGGCTGCTTGCCGAAGATCCACAGGTAGTCGCAGTGGATCAGGCGATGGCCTTCCTCGCTGTGCAGGAAGCCGTAGAAAAAGCCTTCCTCGCGCATGATGCGTTCGACGAAGTGATAGTCGGTGTCGCCGGCCTGCACGCAGTACTCGCGGACAGTGTGGGGCTTGGCCGCGCGCAGTTCGTAGTCGAGGGTGAGGGCGTGCTTTTTCAGCATCTCGTTGGCGATGTCGGGCACGCTGAGGGTCTGGAAGATGCGCCAGTCCGAGCACAGGCGCAGGCGGGCCAGGCGCGGTTCGACGACCGCGCGGTAGCGGGTGCGGCTGAAACCGGTTTCGCCCTGCTGGAAGGAACTCACCAGGCCATGGGACATAGCGCACGGGCTGGCCGCCCTGCCAGAGGGTGAACAGCGCGGGACGGTCGAGGATTTCGCCGAATTTCACGGCGGCATCGGTGCTGCTCAGGTCGACTTCGAGGCGAAAGGTTTCGGAGAGTGCCTCGGTGAGGTGGAATTCGACGACCTCGAATTCACCGGCTGCTGCGGTGAAGGTGAAGCTCAGGTCGGATTGGGCAGGCATGGGAAATCCTTATCAGCCCGTGACAGGGCCAACGATCCTTTGCATGTAGGAGAAACCGGCGCATTGCTGCGCCGGTCGTCAGACGAGACCGGTGCTCAATCCTGCTTTTCCTTTGGCTGTCGCCAGTCGTAGGAGCCCTCGGTAGTGCCGGGCCCATGCTTCCAGGTGATCTTGCGATAGGACAGAGCGACCTTTAACTGCTCACGGGTTCTGTCGTTATCCATCAGTTGGGCGTGGGGTAGCACTGCCGTTATGCCAACGATGTAGGCGTCCTGGAGTTCGATGGTGAAAAAATGTTCGGCCATCCGTTCAACGGATGGGCGGTACCACTTCAACACCACCTTGGGCAGCAATTCCCCATCAGCAAGGGCCTGATACAACAGCGGTGTGCCCTTGGTCATTATCGTGGTAAACGTCAGCGGGCCATGCACGGCCTTGCCCGTAGGCTGGCCGCTTTGCGGATCCGTCGGTGTGCTGATCTCGTGATGGATCTCCTGAACCAGGATTTCGTCCAGGTGCCCTTCTATGGAAGAGGCGCCGAGGGATTCCTGGCTGGAGGCTTCATTGGTTATGAGTCCCTGAGTTTGGCCCGTGATCGAGATATAAGCAGGCAAAGACATGGTTCGCTTCCTTGTTTCATTGAATTGAAGGCCTTGTGGGCCGTCGCGCCATCACTGATGGCGAAGGGTTTGAAGCAACGGCTGCTTCAAGCTTGCGGGCCTTGCTCGAGCGGCCCGAAAGTCATGGTTTGAGAATGAACTCCAAGGACTCGAGCACCTCTCGCGTGGAGTTGCCGAGGCTGATGGAAAACGCCAGATAGCTGCCGAGCAGGAGCACGCCGGCAATGGCCCATGGCGTCCACAGCGGCCACTGCCGTGCCAGGCGGTAGCGCCGCGATGCCACGTGCTCCGGCACTTCGGTCAGGCGCTCGGGCGTGTCGCCGCGCTGTGAGCGCAGCACCCGATGCAGCTTGCCGATGATCCCGTTGAGGATTTCCCGGTTGTTGTGCTGCAGGCCGTACTTGCCCTCGAAGCCCAGGCACAGGCACAGGTACTTGAACTCCAGGACGTCGCGGTAGCGCTCCGGGTCCATTTGCATGCGCGCAAGGACAGTGAAGAATTTCTCGCCGCCCCAGGTTTCGTTGTGGTGGTAGCTGAGCAGGGAGCGATGCGGCCAACTGGATGCGCGCCCCCATGCAGTGGCCATGACGGCTTCATCGATGAATGTACAGAGGGCGTAGCGGTAGGCCAGTTGCGTAACGCCGTCGTAACCCCGTTGACGGATCTCCTCGGAGACAGCAGTGATCTGCTCGCGGACGGTCATATAAAGCTCTGTTACATCGCCACACTCGTCGATCCGACGCAGGCGTATCACCAGGCCAAGCAGCGGTTGTGCAGCATCTATCAACGGGTTGAGGCTGTGACCGCGCAACTGGAATTGCAGGTCGGGATCCTGGTCGGAATTGCTCGTCGTTCCGTAGCACATCCTGACCTTCCCCTCGACGCTCTCGGCGGGTGTTGCAAGGGGCAGATCCTCCCGGGCGGAGTCGGGCGGGTTGGCCTCCCCCGACCCAGGCTGGTCGCTGCCAATCTTGATGGAAGTACTCATCTCACTGACTCCTGATAGCCCAGAACTGCAACTGCAACTCCGGGAAGTCGCCGCTGATATGGAAGCCGAAGCTCTTCGCGCCCTTGGGCATCAGGCTTGGCCAGTTGGCCGCGGTGCGATCGAGCTGGAAGTAGGTGAAGCCGACGTGGAACGGCAGGTGCCTCGGCGCTACGGGCAGCGGGCTGAGGGGGATGCCGGGCAGTTGCAGGCGGATCAGTTCGGGCAGTTTTTCCTGGGAGGCCACCTTGGCCTGCTGCAGGAACAGGTGGCGCATCCTTTCCAGCGGCATGCGGGCGTTCACCGCGAGGATGAAGTCGGCGCCGTCCATCAGGCTGTCGTCGTTGACCTGCGCGGTGAGCATGCCGTGCGCTTGCCGCACCAGCGGGAGGGACATGGCGCGGGGTTGCAGCACGGTGCCGAGCAGCCGGCGCAGGGTCTGCTCCACCATGAGGAAGGTATTTTTCGGGCTGTCGTGCTGGTACGCGGGGAATTCGGGCGCAAGCCGCGACTCGTCGATGCAGGTGGCCAGTTCACCGCTCGCCTGGCCGCACGCCAGGTAGGCATCCAGCGGCCGTACATCCGGATCCCGGGCCAGATGGCGGAACAGGTGCTGCCAGCGGTTGAGCGCCTGCAGCAGGCTGAAGTCAGTGAAGTCCGCGACGCCCGACTGCCCTGGCGAACCGATGCGCTGGGCGATGCTCTTGGCCCGCTCGTGCATCAGCGAGGAAATTTCCTCCATGAAGTGCGCCAGCGGGCGAATGGCGTGGAGGTGCAGGCCGGTAATGTAGAAGCCGGTATCCATCAGCAGGCTGCCATCCGGCTGCAGATCGAGGATGCGCCCCAGCGCCAGTTTGGTGAAGGCGCTGCGGTCATCGCGTTCCAGGGCCAGTTGCAGATTCGGCACGGCCAGGTCCAGCGGCGCGTGGTCACCCTGGTGGCTATGGGTATCGCGGACCTCCTCCGAGCGCAGCAGGTAGCGGGCGTCGTCCTGGCTATCCGGCCAGCGCACCTGCCCGGTGCCGTCCGAGCGCAACGGCAAGGTGAGGTACACGACCTGGTTGGCCGCGCTGGCATCGGGAATGGCCAGCGGATCCGGTGGCGGCTGGTCATGGGGAATATCGAACGGCGTACCGTCCGGCATGATGCCGCGGGCGCGAACGATGGCGATCTTGCCGAAGGCGAGGAACTCCTGGTTCAGCTCCAGCTCGCTGAAGCCAAACCCGTAGCGGCTGCCACTGCGGGCGTGGATGCAGTGCTCCAGGTAACGGGTGGCCTGCTGGAAGTGCTGGGGTTTGACGAAGAGGCCTTCGCCCCAGACGACGGGATTACGGGTGGTCATCGGTAGGATCTCGCAGGGTTGCGGACGCCGGCAGGGTCGGGTGCGGGTCGGTAGCTTTCATCGGTGATCGCGACGCGGCTGCCCTGCAGCATCACCATGAGCGGGTACTTGCGGCCGCGCGATTCGATGCGGAACACGTCATGCCAGCGTTCGGCATTGGGATCGTGGAAATCGGCGACCACCGCGATGTAGCGGGTGTCTTCATCGACATCGGCGAACTCGACGAACTTGAACTGGCCGGGCACGAGGATGTAGTCGTCGGCGGCCAGCAGCGTGCTGCCCAAGGCCTTCTCCGGTGCGCTGCGCAGCCGTTCGGGATCGGCGTTCTCGAGCATGGAGTCGTCCTTCAACTGCAACACGCGGAAGCCGACCGGGGTGGCGTTGCCCGGCATCGCCCGCGCCTCGGCAGCCCGGGCCAACGCCGGGCCATGGCCGTACTGACCAAGATCGAGGTCGGCCCGGGATTGCTCTTCACGGGAAGGCAACGCTTGCCCCTTGTGCAGCAACCAGTTCGCGGGCTGTGGCCAGCGTGATGCGCTGCTGTCGGTGAACAGCGTCTCGGGCTGCGACTTGCCGAGGGTCATCGGCGGTGCGTGCTCATCGACGACCAGCCCCGGAATGGCCAGGCGCTGGCGCACGGCAAGTGCGCCGGCGACGTTGTTTCGTTGGTTTTCGAAATGTTCCGTCAAGGCACGCAGATGCCCGATCAGTTCGTCCTGGCTGGCGCTGCGCAGATTGACCGCAAATGGCCCCAGTCCTTCCATGTCCAGTGGCGCGGCCAGGGCCTCGTCACCGGCAGCGAACGACGCCAGGCTGAGCGGATTGGGATTGACGTCCGGGCTGGCGTACAGGCTCAGGGCAACCTGCGAGAGTTGCTCATGAGCTGTCCCGACCTGGATGGATGGGTTCATCAGCACCTGGCCGCTCTTGCTCAGCACGTTGCCCACCGTGCTGCAGCCGCCAAGCGTGCTTGCGGCCAGCAGGAGCGTGATGACCTGCCTCATCATGCCTCCGCGCGCAAAGCCTGGTCGAAGGCTTGCTCGAAGACTTCCCAGAATAGCTTGTCGAAACCTTGCTGCCGGCCGGACTTCAGTTCCTCGTAATAGTGGCCATACATGTGCCAGGCCCAGTCAGCCGTCGCCGCCTGTCCGCCTCGCGCCGGGCGATAGCGCTGGAACCGCTGCTCCAGTTGCTCGGGCGAAAACGCCTGCAGCAACGCGGCCAGTCCCGCGCTGATGGCCTGGTGCATGGCGATCTGCTGGCGGCGGATCTGCTCCAGCGACTCTTCCACCGCAGCCGAAGGCGACAGGTGGACAACGCTGCGCTCGGCAGCGAACAGTGCCCGCACGGTTTCCGGGTAGCCTTGCCCGAGGCGCAACGGATTGTCCTCGATGGGCTGCAGCGTGCGTCCGGCCAGGGAAATGCGCTGCCGGTCATCGGCAGCGGGAACATTCAGCGCAGCAAGGCCACGAATCAGGGCCCCGATCGTGCGCCCCGCCTCGTTGAGCAGTGCATAGGCATCGAGCTCGTCCACCGTTCCGACGGTTGCGCCGATACCGTCCAGCAACGGCTCGACCAGTCCTGCGGGCTGTGCCTGGCCGGAGAACTGGCGTTGAATCCAGTCCTGGGCGGCGGGGTGCTGGCTATCCTGCTGCGACATGAAGATTTCTCCTGGGGCGTGCATGGGGTTGCCGTAGACGGCTTCGGACCGGGTCGTGGCGACGTCGGCCTGGGCGGCCATCGGCGTATGCCCGTAGTGATGTGAATCGAGGCTGTCCGGCGGGCCGCCACTGGCGACGTCGAGCGCCTTGAGGGGGTCGAGCAGGCCGTCAGGTCCAGGACGCTCGCCGAGTGCCTGGAACCCGGCCTGGCCTGCTGGCTGATTCGGTTCGCCGTCGAATTCCTGCGGCGCGGCTTCCGGAAGCGCGGTCATGAACTCGCCGGACACCTGGCCCAGGGCGGCACCATGGCTGTCGGGATCGTCCGCCTCGCAGAGGTCACTCCCCAGGTGCACGGAGATCTGGTACGGGCCGATATGCAGCGTGTCGCCATCGCTCAATTTGCCGCCGATGCCGGTGCCGAGCGGTTGCGTCTGGTCGTTGACGCGAGTCTCGCCACAGCGATCGATGACCATGAACCCACCGTCCCGATAGCGGACCTCGCAGTGTCGCGGCTTGACCGCGGCGTGGCGGTCAGACAGCGTCCAACTGGCATGCTGCGATCCGATGCTGCCGCCCTTGGCGTCGAACAGGTGCCGGGGAGTGCTGCCCTGTTGGAGCACCTGGGGGTTGTCCACTACCAGCAACAGGCGCCGATTGGCGTTATCCAGAGTCATGTGCGTACCGTGAGTCGAACGGGAGGAGGCGTGCGCCGTTGCGGCTGTTCGAGGAAACTGGTCCAGCCGAGCTGGCAACCGCTGTCGCGCCCAAGGTTGAAGGCGGGAACTTCGTTGGCGCGCAGCCGCAACTCGAGGTCGCAAGGGGTCTGGTCGCGCAGCAGGTAAGCAATCAGCATCCGCAGCCGTTCGAAGTTCTCGCCCTTGGGCAGGAACTCGCGAAAGCGCGCCTGCGACAGGTCGGAAATGACCAGGGTGAACTTGCAGTGCCGCGTGCGGACCCTGGCGCCGAGGCGGAAGCTTTCGCCCAGGCAGCCGTTGCGCCGCCCGAGCCGGGTACGGGCGGACGCTTCGATATCGGTGTCGCGCAGCTCGAAATCGCGAAGGCTGACGTCCTGCAGATCGAAGCAATGGGCGACAAGCCCGGCGACCATGTCCGGTGAACGGCTGCGGTGCACCACGGCACCTGCGAAGCTGAGCAGGCGGCTCCAGGCAATCGGGGTGACGCCACGAATGGCGTTGTCCTTGAGCCCGACCAGGGCGAAGAGGCGCTGCGAAAGCCGGTCGCTCGCCCCCGGACGGAAGCGGATGTAATGCCGGTACTTGCGCCAGGCCTGATGCAGCAGGGTAAGCAGGCGGTGGTTGAAGAAGTCGAAGAACGCCGGGCGCATTCCTTCACCCTGCCCGGCCTCGTAGGCCAGGCGTTCGAGGTAATACGACGGCAACGGTGAATCGGGTCCGTGCATGCCGAGGAAGGTTGCCTGCACGAGGTACTGGTGCGGCAGTGCATCATCGAGACGCCGGGCCAGGGCAACGTCCGAGGCGGGAAACCCGACACCGGCGAAATTGCTCAGGCAAATACGCTGGCGCTCGGCGGCGTAGGCATCGGCAGATTCCAGGTCGTCATCATGCAGCCCATGCAGGCGCTCGAGCAGACAGAAGAAGTCGTACTCTCGGGCGGCACCGAGCAGGTTCCCGCTCAGATCAGGGGCTGCGTGCCGCTGCGCATCGGCCATGCGTAATGCTCCTGATTCTTGAGATTGATGGCTTCCAGCACGTGGAAGGAGGAAATGCTGGCGTACACGGAGAGGAAATGGCTCAACACCGTGCCGAAGAGGTACAGGTCGCCTTCGCAGGAGAATCCGTCCTGGTCGAGCTTGACCAGGGTGCTCAAGCCACGGATGGGCAGAGCCTTGAACATCCGGTCGATCGGCGCGGTTTGCACGTCCTGCAGGGCGCCGAGGCGCATCTGCGTGGCGCGGGAACGCTGCAGGTCGTGGTGGGCGGCGAAGTCATAGGCGCGGATGACGGCCTTCAAGGGTTCGGCCGAAAGCAACGACAGGTAGGTGGGTGACAGGTTGGAGATCAAAGTCCACAGCAGGTCGCCATCCAGCACTGGCCGGTACGACGGGGTCGGCGCGGTCAGGTTGCGGCATTCGACGAAGGTCGGCATGTCTGCGGTGCGTACGCAGATATCGCCCACGGCCAAGGCCTGCGGCAGGTCGCGGTTGCTGCAGGTCAGCGAGAAGGAAACGGTTTCATTCCGCCCGATGTAGTGCTGTTCATCGCCGCGCACGAATGAAACCCGGTGCTCGACACCGGCGTCCAACAGCGATTGGGCGATGCGGGTGCGGTAGTAGAGAACGGTTTGCCCTCGCTCGAAGTCGATCTGGTGGCGTAACGACTCGAACGGCTGGTAGGTCCGCAGCCAGGTGCCAGGTTGATCGGAGGCCTCGCATTTCCAGCCGTCGACACGGTCGATGCTGAATATCTCGTAGGCATCGGGGCGCTGGCTCGCCGGGCGCACACGATGATCGAGGGTCTTGCCGGTCAGCCTGACCGGTTCGGCATCCTGCTCGAAGAGATTGACGGCAGGCGCGCAGTACAAGGCCATGTCCCCGGTCCGAATGCGGATGTCGTTGGGCATGGGCCGGGTGAAGCGGAACTCCAGGCGGATGCGCTGCGTGCTGCTGCCAGGCCACAGGGCACGCAGGCCGGTGAGCCCGAAGAAGAAGTAGCGTCGGGGAAAGAGGAAGTACTCCTGCAGGATGCGGTAGCCATCCAGGGCGTTCTTCGGATAGGGCAGCAAGGCTTCGTCCGGGCTGAACCCGGGAAACACAACCTGCCCGGCAGGAATGTGCCGGACCAGGCCATCGCACTCCATGCGGACCTGGTCCAGGTAGCAGGACAGCCACAGGTACAGCGTCCTGGCGCAGTAGTCGCTGCCGCTCAGGTAGAAATCCAGACGGTCGCAGTCGTAGGTATCCGGCGGGTTCTGGCTCAGGGTGGCGAGGTCCACGCGCACCGTCGATTTCTCCAGCGAATGCACATCGCTGATTTCGCTGATCTGCAGCGGATAGATATCGACGTGCGAGCAGGTGCGGAACTGGCACGCCACGCCATCGACATCGAGCGAGCCGACGCGTGTGCCCCTGGCGATACGCTGGCGCACGGTGACCGACCGATCCACGGGTGGAAACTGCATGATGGTGGCGCTGGGCAGCGGACGCAGGTAGTTCGGCCACAGCAGTTGCAGCAAGGAATGGGTGAGCTCGGGAAAGTCATCCTCGATCTTCAGGCGCAGCCTGGCTGTCAGGAAGGCAAAACCCTCCAGCAGCCGCTCGACATCCGGGTCGGATGCCTCGTCGCCGAGAAACCTCGCCAGTTGCGGGTTCCTGCGCGAAAAGACCCGGCCAAGCCGGCGCAGGTAATCCAGCTCTTCGCGGAACTTGCTCTTCAGTGACATCCCGCCTCCTCGTCTCTTCTCGTCACAACACCTGGATCCTTTGCTGCCGCCGATGCAGCAGCAGGTCGATCTCGACCTGCCCGGAAGCTTCGACGAGCGGTATCTGGCAGTGCAGGCGAAAGCACAGGCCGAGAGGTTGCTCGGCGGCTGCCAGCGGACGAACGTCCAGGACCCGGACGCGAGGCTCGTACAGGGCGATCATTTCGCGGATGTCCTGGCAGATCTGCGCTCTCAGTTCCATCTGGCCGGCGCCGGCATCGTTCATGTCGGGCAACCCGAGGCCGGGGCAGCTTTGCGAGCCACCCCGACGAGCGTTGAGCAAGTGCTCCAGGTTGTTCTTGATGGCCAGCACCTGCCCCGCGACCTGGGCCTGCCGACCGCCCAGGCGACGAGGCGGAAGGTCGGGCTCGAGTCGCTGGAACAGGCTTCCCGACGCTGGCCCGGGCGATACGGCCGGGTTCACCGTCATTCCTTGTCGAGCCGACCGACAAGCGACAGCTCGAAGTTGGCGCCCATGTACTTGAAGTGCGGTCGGACCGACAGCGATACCTGGTACCAGCCCGGATTACCCTCGACGTCATGAACCTGGATCTGTGCCGCGCGCAATGGCCGACGGCTGCGTACATCGGACGAGGGGCTTTCCTGGTCGGCGACGTACTGGCGGATCCAGTTGTTGAGCTCCCGCTCAAGGTCCGGACGCTCCTTCCAACTGCCGATCTGCTCGCGCTGGAGCACCTTGAGGTAGTGGGCCAGCCGGTTGATGATCATCATGTAAGGCAGTTGCGTGCCGAGCATGTAGTTCGTCTGCGCGACCTGGCCTTCGGGCGTCCTGGCGAAGAGCTTCGGACGCTGCACCGAATTGGCGGAAAAGAACGCCGCGTTATCGCTGCCCTTGCGCATGGTCAGCGGGATGAAGCCCTCGCTCGACAGTTCGAACTCGCGACGGTCGGAAACCAGCACTTCGGTGGGAATCTTGGCCTGCAACTGGCCGAGCGACTCATACAGGTGAACCGGCAGGTCATCGACGGTGCCACCCGACTGCGGACCGATGATGTTCGGGCACCAGCGATACCTGGCGAAGCTATCGACGATACGACTCGCCAGGGCGAACGATGTGTTGCCCCAGAGATAGTTGTCGTGGTTGCCGTCAATGGTCTCGCGATAGTCGAAACTGCGCGCAGGGTTCTCCAGCGGGTCATAGGGCTCGCGCAAGAGGAAGCGCGGCATGCTCAAGCCCAGGTAGCGGGCATCCTCGGAATCGCGCAGGCCGCGCCACTTGGTGAAGCGCGGGCCATCGAAGATATCCTTCACTTCCTTCAGGTTGCACAGCTCCTGGAACGACTCCAGGTTGAACATTTCCGGGCCTGCGGCAGCAAGGAACGGCGCATGGGCCATGGCACCGACGGAGGCGACGTAACCGAGCAGCTTGATATCGGGCGCCGAGGGCCCGAAGGTGTAGTTGCCGACCATGCAGCCTACCGGCATGCCGCCAAACTGGCCGTAGCCGGAGGTGTAGACGTGACGATAGAGACCGCTGCGGGTGATATCACCGGCGCTTTCGAAGTCATCCAGCAGCTCGGTCCTGGTTACGTGCAGCAGGTCGATCAGGATGTTTTCACGAAAGTCGGTGCGGTCGACGAGGAACCTGAGCCCCCGCCAGCTCGACTCCAGGGCCTGGAACCCCGGATGGTGGAGGATGACGTCCATCTGCTTGCCGATCCGTGTATCGATCTGCGCCAGCATCTGGTCTACCCGTTGCTTGTTGACCGGTTGCTGGCGATCGGGTGACTTGAGCATCTCGGCGATGAAGGCTGCCACACCGCGCTCGGCGACGGCGTAACCCTCCTGGCTGGGTTCGATTCGGGTCTGGGCGAGAATCTGGGCCAGCAGGCCGCTTTCTTGGTGGGCGTTCTGTTGTTCTGCCGCGGCGGAGTGCGCGTTTGTCATGTTCATGTCCTTTGAAACCTGAATGGATGGATGTCTCGACTGCCGGCAGGCTCAGCCCTGGCTCTCGCCCAGCACGGTTTCCAACTCCCTGGCGAGCTGACCGCGCGCCGCTTCGTCGCCGAGCATGGCCTGCAACTGCTTGCGAAACGCCGGGACATTGCCCAGCGGCCCTTTCAGGGCGACCAGTGCCTCGCGCAGTTCGAGCAGCTTGTTGAGTTCGGGAATCTGGCGGGCGATGGCATCGGGACTGAAGTCGTCGATGGAGCGGAACTTGAGATCGATATCCAGCGTGTCATCCGGGTTCTCCGAGAGAACGCTGGTGATGCTGTCCTTCAGGCCGATGCCTTGCTCGGCCATGACAGCGTTGAAACTGTCCTTGTCGATCCGCACCGATGTCCTGTCTTCCAGCGCGACGTCCTCCTCACGCCCGGTGAAGTCCCCGGTCACCAGCAGGCGCAGGGGAAGTTCAACTTCTTCCTGCTCGCCATTTGTGGCAGGGACGTAAGTGATATTGATGCGTTCCTTCGGGGCGACCGAGCCTTTCCTGTTTGCCATTAACCACTTCTCCGGAAGTTGTGTTTATTAGTTGGAGTACGTCGCAGCATCAACTCGCAGGCGCAATGAAGCCCGGTTCCTGGCGACTCATTCGATTACGCGGAATCCCTTATATAAAAAGGAGTCCGCGCCGTTCTTGTCTTGGACTTTCACCGAGAAAACACCGGCACGTCGGTGCATTGACGCATGAACTCCGCCAAGACTAGAACAGCGTGGACCAGCAGAAAAATAGGAAATTTCCCAATCAGATGAAGGAAGTGTCTTGAGGTACTTTGTTTTTTTGACCTGAGGGAAATTTCCAAAAAAAAATCGGAATATTCCTATATACCGTAATTTAATTTTGGTGCTTTCTTTCCAGTCAGTCATCACTCCGAAAACTGCTGCGCCACACTCCAACTAAAACAGGCGTTCCGCGCGATATCCGACAGTCTTCCGAAAGCGGGCTGCGGCGCAACAAGGAAGTAATTCCTTCTACTCAAAGGTGAATTCCAACAATGATCACGGTCGACCCGGCTGCACTGATAGAACGCCTCAACCCCTTTTGCCGGCAGGCGCTGGAGGAAGCAGCAAACCTGTGCATCGCCCAGGGAGGCGCAGAGGTGACCGTGGTGCATGTGCTGACGGCACTGCTTGGGCAGCCTGCCGGTGATGTGCGCATCAGCCTCGCCAACGCCGGCCTCGCCGTGGAGGCCGTGCAGCACGCCGTGGCCAGTGGCTTCGAGGAGCGTCATTCGGGCCGCAGCCAGTATCCATCCTTCTCGCCCCTGCTGATCGAGGTGTTGCAGGAAGCCTGGCTGCTCGGTTCGGTGGAACTGGGGCAGCCACATATCCGCAGCGGCGCGGTCTTTCTTGCGATCTTGCTCAACCCGTCCCGTTACCTGCCCCTGGCAGCGGTGCACCTGCTCGACAAGGTCAGTCGCGAGGGGTTGCGCAAGGGCTTCGGCGCCCTGCTGGCGGCTTCGGCGGAGGCTCCGGAGCCAGCCGCTGCGGCCAGTCCCCCGAGCAGCCCCGCCGAGTGCAGTGCACTGGCCCGGTTCGGCCACGATTTTACCGCCCAGGCCCGCGAGGGCCGGATTGATCCGGTGCTGTGTCGCGACGGGGAGACCGACCTGATGGTCGATATCCTTTCCCGCAGGCGCAAGAACAATCCCATCGTGGTGGGCGATGCCGGCGTCGGCAAAAGTGCGGTGGTCGAAGGGCTGGCCCTGCGCATCGTGCAAGGCCGCGTGCCCGAGCCGCTGCGCCGTGTCGAGCTGTGGGGCCTCGACCTTGGCGCCCTGCAGGCAGGCGCCTCGGTGAAGGGCGAGTTCGAAAAACGCCTGAAAGCCGTCATCGACGAAATCAAGGATGCCACCCGCCCGATCATCCTGTTCATCGACGAAGCCCACACCCTGATCGGTGCAGGCAACAGCGCCGGCGGCAGCGACGCGGCCAACCTGTTGAAACCGGCGCTGGCCCGGGGCCAGTTGCGCACCATCGCAGCAACGACCTGGTCGGAATACAAGAAATACTTCGAAAAGGATCCGGCACTGGCCCGGCGTTTCCAACTGGTCAAGCTGGAAGAGCCCACGCCTGAACAGGCGGTGAAAATCCTGCGGGGCCTGCGTCCGGTCCATGAAGCTGCGCACCAGGTGCTTATCGGTGACGACGCGCTGCAGGCCGCCGCCGCCCTGTCGCACCGCTATCTGCCGGGGCGACAGCTACCGGACAAGGCCATCGACGTGCTCGATACCGCCTGCGCCCGGGTGGCCTCTACCCTCGCCGAGCCACCCCGACGGCTCGCCACGTTGGAAAACGAACTCCGGCAGATCGATGCCGAATACACCCAGCTCGTACGTGACCGACGGGCTGGCCTGCCAGTGGTCGCGCAGCGCCTGGAGGCCCTTGCCCAGGCGCGTGGGGATATCGAGCGGGACGCCGCGCAATTACAACTGGCGTGGACACGACAGAAAGCTCTGGTAGACGAAATCCTGGCCCTGAGGGCTGGCAGCGAGGACGAAGAAACACCCGGGACACTGGCCCGGAAGGTCGAACAGTTGAACGAACTGCAGCGCCCGGAAGCCCTGGTACACGCCGATGTCGGCGCCGAACAGATCGCCGGGGTGATAGCCGACTGGACCGGCATCCCCGCCACCACCCTTGGCAGCGACCAGCTGACGCGCCTGGAGAACCTGCCGGTCAACCTGCGCGAGCGCGTAAAGGGCCAGGCTCCTGCCCTGGACATCCTCTACCGGCACCTGCTCACCGCAATGGCCGACCTGCGCCGACCGGGCACGCCCATGGGCGCCTTCCTGCTGGTCGGGCCCAGTGGCGTGGGCAAGACGGAGACGGCCTTGGCAGTGGCGAACTCACTCTCTGGCGGGGAGCAGTTCCTGACCACCATCAACATGTCCGAGTATCAGGAGAAGTTCACCGTCTCCCGCTTGCTGGGTGCTCCGCCCGGCTATATCGGCTATGGCGAAGGCGGTGTGCTCACCGAAGCCATCCGCAGGCAGCCCTGGTCGGTGGTCCTGCTCGATGAAGTGGAGAAAGCCCACCCGGAGGTGCTTGACCTGTTCTACCAGGCGTTCGACAAGGGCGAGCTGAGCGACGGCGAAGGCAGGCGTATCGACTGCCGCAACATCCTGTTCCTGCTCACCTCCAACCTCGGCTTCGACCAGGACGATGACCCGCTGCACGACCTCGACGGCGAAATCCTGCGCCAGCGGCTCGCTGCCTTTTTCAAACCGGCACTGCTGGCGCGGATGCAGATCGTTCCCTACCGCTATCTGGACGACGATGTGCTCGACGACATCATCGAAAACCGTCTGCTGCGGTTACAAGAGCAACTCGATCAGCGTCACCAGGCCACGCTGACCATCACCTCTACCGCACGCAACGAACTGCGGGCACGTTGTGCACGACACCGCAACGGAGCCCGCATGCTCGATGCCATCATCGATGGCGAACTGCTCCCGCCGCTTTCGCTGTCGGTCCTGCAACGACTGTCTCGCGGCATCAGGTTCCAGCGTGCGGAACTGCACTGGAACAACGGCGCCTTCGCGGCAACATTGGCCTGAGCCGGGAGGACGCCGCTGCATGACACTGATACGCCTTGCCTTGCTGACAACAATACTTCTTGCAGGTTGCGATAGTGGAGCGCGCGCCACCGCCGCGCCCCCTGAATGCATACGCATCGTTTCCGCCCTGGAGCGTCTTGCCTGCTTCGATGCGGCGGCCGGGACACCGCCAACGCCTGCGCCTGAGGCCCCTGTCGCGACCAAAGCCACGCCCAAGGTGCCCGGCATCAGGCTGCTGGTCGATGCCAACGAGGCTGGCCGGCTCGCCGAGGAGACCCTGTCGAGGATCACCCGCAGCCCGGATGTGCTGCCAGGACAGGACAAAGTGGTGATCTCCGCACCCGCGCCGGCGGGCGACCAACCCGGCACCTGGCTGGCGATCAGTTGCCTGTCGAACATCTCCCGCCTGCAGCTGCTGAGTGTCGAACCCTTGCCGGTGAATCACATCGGTATCCGCCTCCTGCTGGACGGCCGACCGCTGACGCCAACCCGCACCTGGCAAGTGCTGGACGACGGCACGGTGGTCGACGCCGGCCGTGGCCTGGTGGCCATCGAGCAGTTGCGCCAGCTGACCCGTCCTGGCGAGTGGCTGCAGGTCGAGAGCAACCACGCTCCGCTGCATGGCATCAGGTTCGATGCCAGGGCGCTGGCCGAACAGATGTCCTGGCAACGGGAGGCATGTCACTGGTGAAGCAACTTCCACCACTGGACCTGAAGGCATTGCTGGCCGCATTGGATGAGCGCCAGCCCGCAGGAACGTTCGATGCAGAGAACCCGTTGTTCCAGGATATCGACCAGGAAATGGTCAAGCTTGGCGGCCTGCAGGAACGGACCATCGACTGGGAATTCGTCGACCAGGGTGCCCGTCGATACCTGACCGACCACTGCAAGCACTTCCGTATCGCAGGCCACCTGATCACGGCACACCTGCGAACGAACAGTTGGCGCGGCTGGGCAGAAGCCACCAGCGTACTGGCGGCAATGGTCGAGAAATACTGGGAGGCCGGGCACCCCAAGCCTGGTCCCACGGGGTATGCCGGCAAACGCCGGCTGGTCGGGCAGTATCTGGAACGACTGGGCGACGCCCTGCCCCACCTCGACCGCAAGGGCTATGACGAAGATTTCCGCAAATCCGCCCAGCATGCCCTCGACAGCCTCCAGGCCAGTGCGCCCCTGTCGGGGCTGGATGTTCCGCAATTGAGCCGGCTGGAAAGCACGCTGCGACGTTACGCCGAGTCCACCCGCGCACCCGAGCAGGCAAAACAGCCGCAGCCGGCAAGCGTCGAGCCGCTGGCCGACGCGTTCTTCGCGCCGGTTTTAGCCAGCCCGGAAAATGAGCGGGAGTATCGCCGTTCGCTGCTCTCGGCTGCCGAGGCCATCAATCTCAAGGACGCCTTCGACCCCACCGGCTACCTGCTGCGTCGCTTCGCCCTGTGGGCACACCTGACCCAGGCGCCCTACGCCCACAACGATAACCGCACCGCGTTGATGGCCACGCCCCTGGAGATCACGGACACCTACGAAAAAGCCCTGGCGAACAACAGTATCGATCCGCCGCTGCTGCAGCGGATCGAACGCAGTGTGGCGGCGTCCCCGTACTGGCTGCGTGGCAGCTTCCTGTCGGCCAGCGTGGCACGCAAGCTCGACATGCCACGGGTCGCCGAGGCCATACGCCAGGCCTGCGAGCGCCTGGTAACCCGCCTCCCCGCCTTGACCTCGCTGGCATTCGTCGATGGTCGCGCGTTGCTCGATGACGACACCCAGGCCTGGCTGAGCGGCTCCGCAGAGAACGTTGGAGCCAGCTTCGACCCGGAGTATCCAGCGCTACGCGACGAACTGGCCACGCTGCTCGACAGCGCAGGCGTGGAACCGATGTTGCGCAGCCTGGAATCGCTCCAGCAGCAAAAGTCCGAACCACGCCATGCCTGCCATCTCATGACCATCGCCGCCCAACTGCTCGCCTCCCGCGGGCTGAACTGGCTCGCAGAGGGCCTGTATGCCCGGGCCCGCTGCGTCATGGACAGCACCAGCATCCGCGCCTGGGAACCGCAACTCCACGCGTTGCTGGTACGCCACACGCCGGCTGGCGAAGAACAGAAGCATTGAACAGGAGCATCGCCATGGAGAACATCTGGTCCAACCTGCAACGATATGGCCGGCCCGCCCTGCGCTGGCTCAAGCCCGGCATGCCATTCATGTTGCCGGGCGTGCTGATCCTGGCCGTGATTGCCATCTGGTGGCTCGGCCCCCACTGGACCTTCGCCGATCGCCAGCCGCTCGCCAGCCTGACCGCACGCGTCCTGCTCACGATCATGCTGCTGGTCCTGCCCTTGTTGGGCTGGACGCTTCACCTGCGTCGACGCACCCGGCTACTGGAGGCAGAACGCGCACGCGCCCGGGAAGTGCAAGACGACCCCTGCCTGCGCTTCATCGAGGCCCAGGAACGCGATCTCGACCGCAACCTGGCACTGCTCCAGGCCAATCTCAGCGGCCGCAACGCCTTGTACCAGATGCCCTGGTACCTGGTGCTGGGGCAGGAAAACTCGGGCAAGACCAGCTTCGTCAACCGCTCCAGCCAGAGCTTCTCGCTGAGCGGAGAAATCAAGGCCAGTGCCTGGCGCCAGCACGACGACCCCGACAGGCTCTACCCGATCGACTGGTGCATCGGCGAGCAGGCGGTACTCATCGACCCTCCCGGCGAGATCATCAGCCAGCGCCGCAGCATCGCGGGCTTGCCGGAAGACCTCCCTGCGCGCCTGTGGAACAGCTTCGTCACCTGGTTGGGCCGCAATCGCAGCCGTCGGCCGCTGAACGGCGTGGTGCTGATGGTCAGCCTGGTGACCCTGCTGAAACAGAAACCCAGTGACCGCAAGGCCCTGGCCGCACTGCTGCGTGCCCGCTTGATCGAACTCAGCCGCGAACTGGGTACGCGCCCGCCGCTCTACGTCGTGCTCAGCAAGTTCGATTTGCTCGAAGGCTTCGAGCCGCTGTTCGCCCGACTGCCCAATTCGGTGCGCGAGGACATCTTCGGTTTTACCTTCACCCTCGACTCGGTACGCGACTACGACGCCTGGCTCGACGAACTGGGCGCGCGCTACGATGCCTTCCTCGATCGCCTGAACGAACAGGTCTTCGATGCCATGGCCCAGGTAAGCGACGTCGCGCAGCGGGAATCCCTGTACTCGCTGGTGCGGCAATTGTCCGGCCTGCGTCCGGTGCTGCTGGACTTTCTCGCGGACGTGATGGGCAGCGACCGCTTCGTCACGCCCTCGCTGCCACGGGGCGTGTTCTTTTCCTCGGTGTTCCAGCAGGGCGTTCTCAACAACGCCTTCGTGTCCTCGGCGGCGCAAAGTTATGGCCTGGCGGAGCCGGCCAACAAGATGCATCCCAGCGGGCGGGCGATGGTCTACTTCGCCCAGCGCCTGTTCCAGAACGTCATCTACCCCGAAGCCGGCCTGGCCGGCGACAATCCTCGGGTCTTGCGGCAGAAGCGACATGCCCTGGCCGTGCACTTTGGCCTGGCATCGCTGGGCAGCCTGCTGATCATCGGCGGCTGGTACCACTACTACAGCGTCAACCGCGACAAGGCAGCGAGCGTCATGGAACGCAGCCGCGCCTTCAGCGCCAGTGCCATCGACGGCACGCTGGACCCCAGCGGCGGCAATCTGCTGCTGCCGCTGGACCAGATCAGCAACGCCGTCGCCGTCTATGGCAACTACCGCAATGCCTGGCCGGTACTGGCCAACATGGGCCTGTATCAAGGCCGGGCAATCGGCCCAAAGGTCGACGAAGCCTACCTGGCTCTGCTATCGCAACGCTTCCTGCCCGCCCTGGCCAGCGGCGTGATGGAATCGCTGGACGGCTCCGACCTGGACGGTGACGCCCAACTGGCGGCCCTGCGGGTCTATCGAATGATCGAAGACCGCCCCAATCGCCGCGCCCCGGTGGTGGAAAACTGGATGGCCGCCTACTGGCAACGAGCCTTCCCTGGCGACGACAGCACCCAACGCGCCTTGATGCGTCATCTGGACTACGCCATGAAGTACGTCGACACCCAGTTGCCGCACTACCAGGAGCGCGTTGCCACGGTGCAGCGTCATCTGCGGCAGATCCCCCTGCCGGAACGGGTGTACATGACCATGCGCCAGGAGGCCGGAGCGTCCCAGCGTTCACCGTTGGACATACGCAATGAAATCGGCCCGGCCTACGACATCGTCTACCAGACCGACGCCGAAGCCAGCGGCCGCATCGATGCCCTGTTGACCGCCAACGGCTACCGCAGCTACTTCGCCAGGCGCAGCGAGGCCCTCACCGAGCTGGCGATGATCGACCAATGGGCAGTGGGCGAGCGCAGCGGAGTCGCCTACTCGGAGGCTGACAAAGCCATCCTCAGCGAGCGCATCCGGGCAATCTACAGTCGCGCCTACGTGGAAACCTGGCAACGCAACCTTGCCCGGCTCGAGGTGCGGGACTTCCAGGATATCGCCGATGCCGTCGGCATACTGGACAGCATCACCGGCCCGGCCGCGCCTTTGCGGCGTCTGCTCGAAACGGTACGGGACAACAGTGACTTCGGCCTCGCAGCCTTGGCCGACGCCAGCTCGGCGCCAATGGCAGACAAACTGGCCGAGCAGCGCGACGATGCCGTGCAGTCGCCACTGATCATGGATGTCGCCCGCGCCTTCGCGCCGCTGAACCAGTTGCTGGAGGCCAGGGGTGAACGGGCACCCTATCTGGAGGAAACGATGCTGGCCATTGGCGGTGTGCAGGACAAGGTGCGCGTCCTGCACGACAGCCCCGAACGCGGCAAGACCGCACTGGCCATGGTGGTGGAGCGCTTCTCGCTGAAGGGCCCCGACCCCATCGCCAATCTGCAGAGGATCGCCGCCGGATTGCCCGAGCCGATCAATCGCCAGGTCGCCAAGCTGGCCGCCGAATCCTCGCGGATCATCCTGGTTGAGGCGCTGCGCGAGCTGGAACGGCGCTGGGACAGCGACGTCCACCGCTTCTATCGCGAGCGCCTGGCCAATCGCTACCCGTTCAACCCATCGAGTCGGGAGGAAGCCTCGCTGGAAGACTTCACGGCATTCTTCGGTCCACAGGGCCGCTTGCAACAGTTCCGCGAGCACTACCTTGACCTGTTCCTCGAAGACAACCTCGAAGCGCTCTACTCCGAGCGTCTCGGCGGCTACCTGGTGCGGGCGGATGTACAGGAACGACTGCAGTCCGCCGAGCGCATCCGCGACGCCTTCTTCAATAGTCGCGGGCTGCTCGGGGTGCAGTTCTACATCGAGCCGCTGGGCCTGGCACCGAACAAACGCAGCAGTTCGTTCAGCGTCGAAGGACAACTGGTCACCTACAACCATGGCCCGACCACCAGCACGGCGCTGATCTGGCCCAATACCCTGGCGCCGAACAACGAAAGCCGCATCACCCTGGTCAACGCCGGCGGCAGCAGCAGCGGCATGGTCCATCGCGGGCCCTGGTCGCTCTATCGGCTGCTGAGCCAGGCGCGGCTCAACGGCACCACCAGCACCAGCGTGGACCTCAGCTTCACCGCGCCGGACGGCGGCATGCGTTACCGCATCAGTACCGAGAAAGCCAACAACCCGTTCACCCAGCCGCTGTTCAAGGGCTTTGCCTTGCCCCGGACACTGTTGCAGGAGGGGGTATAAGGTCGCTCAACCACCACTGACCGCCCGCCGATCCTCCCGCGGACACCGCTGGAACCGCGCCCGGTAACTGCGGGTGAAATACGAAGGTGAGTCGAACCCGCAGGCGATGCTCACCTCCAGCACGCTCATCTCGGTCTGGCGCAGCAGTTGCCGGGCCTTGTCCAGGCGCAGGCGCAAGTAGAAACCGCTGGGCGTGTCGTTGAGGTAGAGGCGGAACAGACGCTCCAGCTGACGGCGGCTGACCTGCACCGATTCGGCCAGATCGAGGGTGTTCAGCGGCGTTTCCGTATTACGCTCCATGGCGCCGATCACCTGCACCAGCTTGCCGTTGCTGATGCCGTAGCGCGAAGCGATCTGCATGCGCTGGTGGTCCTGGCGCGGGCGGATCCGGCCGAGCACGAATTGCTCGGAAACCTGGATCGCCAGCTCGGCGCCGTGGGCCTGGCCGATCAGGTCGAGCATCAGGTCAATGGACGCCGTACCGCCCGCCGAGGTGATGCGGCGCCGGTCCACTTCGAAGAGTTCCTGGGTTGCGTCCAGCCGCGGATAGCGCTCCTTGAACGCCTCCAGTGCCTCCCAGTGCAGGGTCACCCGGTGGCCGTCGAGCAGTCCCGCTTCGGCCAGCAGCAGCGTGCCGGTATCGATCCCGCCCAGCACCACCCCTTCGTGATCCAGCTTGCGCAGCCAGTGGGCCAATCCCGGGCTATAGCTGTGCAGCGGCTCGAACCCTGCCACCACCAGCAAGGTCGCGCCCTTGCCCAGCGGCTCCAGCGGGCCGTCGGCGTTGACCGACATGCCATTGCTCGCCTCCACCGCGCCGCCGTCCAGGCTCAGCACCCGCCAGCGGTACAGCCCGGGGCGAAAACGGTTGGCCACGCGCAGCGGTTCCAACGCCGAAATGAAGCCCAGGGCAGAGAAACCGGGTAACAGCAGAAAGTGGAATTCCTGGGGCATGGCGCCGTCTCGCTGAACGGGGAATCAGGGTTAATACTCCGCAGGTCGCCACTGTGCAAGAGCTGGTCGCCAGAGTGCGATTGACCCGGGCCATCCCCACGTAACTTGAGCACCACGGCTCGCAGAAGCCGCCCCCCTCATAACAATTAGAACTGCCGTTGGAGGAGCCACCATGCAATCGATCAGTCGTTCGCTCTTGATGCTTGTCGGTACCGCAGTCCTCAGCACCAACGTAATGGCCGCCGACCCGGCCGCCTGCAAGAACGTGCGCCTGGGCGTCGTCAACTGGACCGACGTGATGGCCACCAGCGCCATGACCCAGGTACTGCTCGACGGCCTCGGCTACCAGACCAAGCAGACCAGCGCCTCGCAGCAAATCATCTTCGCCGGTATCCGCGACCAGCGCCTGGACATGTTCCTCGGCTACTGGAACCCGATCATGACCCAGACCATCACGCCCTTCGTCGACGCCGGCCAGGTCAAGGTGCTCGACGCACCCAGCCTGAACGACGCCCGGGCCACCCTCGCCGTGCCGAAGTACCTGGCCGACAAGGGCCTGAAGACCTTCGCCGATATCCATAAATTCGAGAAGGAACTGGGCGGCAAGATCTATGGCATCGAACCGGGCTCCGGGGCCAATACCCAGATCAAGGCGATGATCGCCAAGAACCAGTTCGGCCTCGGCAAGTTCCAGCTGGTGGAATCCAGCGAGGCCGGCATGCTCGCCGCCGTCGATCGCGCCGTGCGGCGCAAGGAAGCGGTGGTGTTCTTCGGTTGGGCACCGCACCCGATGAACGTGAATATCGATATGGAATACCTCAGCGGCAGCGAAGGCGCACTCGGCCCGGACGAAGGTCGCGCCACAGTGTGGACGGTGACCGCGCCGGACTATGCCAGCCGTTGCCCGAACGTGAGCCGGCTGCTGACCAACCTGACCTTCAGCGCCGAAGACGAGAGCCGCATGATGCAGCCGCTGCTGGACCACAAGGACGCGCTGGAATCGGCGCGCCAGTGGCTCAAGGATCACCCCGAGGACAAGGCGCGCTGGCTCGAGGGTGTAACCACCCTCGATGGCAAGCCGGCTGAGGAGAACCTCAAGCTTACCGCCAACTGACAGACCGCCATCGCCGGCAACGCCGGCTCCCACAATGGAACTGCGTACACCGTCCCTGTGGGAGCCGGCGTTGCCGGCGATGAGGCCCTCCCAGACACCCGAAAATCCCGCGGCCCAATTGGACCGCGAAGCCCCGACACGCCTGAAGGAAACCGCAATGAACCACGACGTCATCATCACCTGCGCCCTCACCGGCGCCGGCGACACCGCCAGCAAGAGCCACTTCGTCCCGGTCACGCCCAAACAGATCGCCGCTGCCGCCGTGGAAGCGGCCAAGGCCGGCGCCACCGTGGTCCACTGCCATGTTCGCGATCCGCAGACCGGCCGTTTCAGCCGCGATGTCAGCCTGTACCGCGAAGTGATGGAGCGCATCCGCGAGTCCGACACCGACATCATCGTCAACCTCACCGCCGGCATGGGCGGCGACCTGGAAATCGGCCCTGGCGAGATGCCCATGGAGTTCGGTGCCGGCACCGACCTGGTCGGTCCCCTGGAGCGCCTGGCCCATGTCGAGGAACTGCTGCCGGAAATCTGCACGCTGGACTGCGGCACCCTCAACTTCGGCGACGGCAACAGCATCTATGTTTCCACCCCGACCCAACTGCGTGCCGGCGCCAAGCGCATCACCGAGCTGGGCGTGAAGGCCGAGCTGGAAATCTTCGACACCGGCCACCTGTGGTTCGCCAAGCAGATGATCAAGGAAGGCCTGCTCGAAGATCCGCTGTTCCAACTGTGCCTGGGCATCCCGTGGGGCGCTCCGGCGGATACCGCGACCATGAAGGCCATGGTCGACAACCTGCCGCCGAACGTGACCTGGGCCGGCTTCGGCATTGGCCGCATGCAGATGCCGATGGCGGCCCAGGCGGTGCTGCTGGGCGGCAACGTGCGGGTCGGCCTGGAAGACAACCTGTGGCTGGAAAAAGGCGTACTGGCGAGCAACGGCCAGTTGGTGGAACGCGCCGCCGAAATCCTCCATCGCCTCGGCGCCCGGGTCCTGAGCCCCGCCGAAGGCCGCGCCAAAATGAACCTGACCCGTCGCTGATCTTTTCCAGGAGTCCTCCATGAGTTTCATTACCGATATCAAGACCTTCGCCGCCCTGGGCAGCGGTGTGATCGGCAGCGGCTGGGTCGCCCGCGCCCTGGCCAACGGCCTCGACGTAGTGGCCTGGGACCCGGCACCCGGCGCCGAGCAAGCCCTGCGCAAGCGCATCGCTAATGCCTGGCCGGCCCTGGAGAAGCAGGGCCTCAAGCCCGGCGCCTCGCAGTCGCGCCTGCGCTTCGTCGCAACCATCGAGGAATGCGTGCGCGATGCCGATTTCATCCAGGAAAGCGCGCCGGAAAGGCTGGACCTCAAGCTCGACCTGCATGGCAGGATCAGCGCAGCGGCCAAGCCGAATGCACTGATCGCGTCGAGCACCTCGGGCCTGCTGCCGAGCGAGTTCTACGAGTCATCGACACACCCCGAGCGCTGCATTGTCGGCCACCCGTTCAACCCGGTGTACCTGCTGCCGCTGGTGGAGATCGTCGGTGGCCGCAACACCTCACCCCAGGCTATCGAAGCAGCCAGGCAGGTCTATGCGTCGCTGGGCATGCAGCCACTGCATGTGCGCAAGGAAGTTCCCGGTTTCATTGCCGACCGCCTGCTCGAAGCGCTGTGGCGCGAGGCGCTGCACCTGGTCAACGACGGCGTGGCGACCACCGGCGAGATCGACGATGCGATCCGCTTCGGCGCCGGCCTGCGCTGGTCGTTCATGGGCACTTTCCTGACCTACACCCTGGCCGGTGGCGATGCCGGCATGCGCCACTTCATGGCCCAGTTCGGCCCGGCCCTGCAATTGCCCTGGACCTACCTGCCGGCACCGGAGCTGACCGAGGAACTGATCGACGCGGTGGTCGACGGCACCAGCGAGCAACGTGGCGAACGCAGCATTGCCTCGCTGGAGCGCTATCGTGATGACTGCCTGCTGGCGGTGCTGGATGCGGTAAAAACCACCAAGGCCCGCCACGGCCTGAACTTCAGCGACTGAACGGAGAACCGCGATGCCTGCGCTGACCACCTACCGGACCCCCGTGCTGCCGGACTGGGTCGATTACAACGGGCATCTGCGCGATGCCTTCTACCTGCTGATCTTCAGCTATGCCACCGATGCGTTCATGGAATGCATCGGACTGGACGGCGACAACCGCGAGGCCACCGGGCATTCGCTGTTTACCCTGGAGTGTCATCTGAATTACCTGCACGAGGTCAAGCTGGGCACGGAGGTGACGGTGCAGACCCAGGTGATCGGCCATGACCGCAAGCGCGTGCACCTGTATCACAGCCTGCACCGGGAAGGGTTTGCCGAGGCGCTGGCGGCAAGCGAGCAGATGCTGCTGCATGTGGACCTGGCGGGGCCGAAGTCGGCGCCGTTCGAGGCGGCGGTGCTGGCGCGGTTGCAGGGGATCGTGGCGGAGCAGGAGGATTTGCCGGTGCCGGCGTTTGTCGGGCGGGTCATACGTTTACCAGCTTGATCGCGGTCAATGTGGGAGCGGGTTCACCCGCGATTGCGGTAGTGAATTCAACACCGTAATCGCGGGTGAACCCGCTCCCACAATTGACCGCGTCGCTTTTTCGATGGACAAAAAACTGCCCCGGCAAGCCGTGACGCAGCCGGGGCAAAGAGCGAGCAACCTACCGTGCCAGAAGGGTGGTGACCAAACCGCCCTCGACCTGTGCATGACTCCAGTGTGCACACTCCCGCTGCCGCCGATTTTGCCGAAAACGACCTGTTCATAGGTAAAGCGGCCATCGCGACAATCTGTCCTTGCCCGCTCTGCCGGGCGCTTCCAGAATCGGACCACGACTTCTAAATGCCACAAGGACAACAGCCATGATGCATGCGGATTTGATTGATCAGGAAGACCTGGTAGGCCACCTGCGCGCCCTGGGCTTCGAGACGCCGTCCGGGGTCAGTGCGGAGCAGGCCTGCGAGCATGCGGTACGCGGCTTGAGCGCACCGCAGGCCAAGGCGTTGAAGGGCATGGTGGAACAGATGTACACCGGCAGCGCGACCATCCTGCCGGCGGTGCGCCAGGCGATCGAAAAGCAGTTGTTGCCGGCGCTGGCGGAGTTCAAGGCCACTCATCAGTGACCTTCATCGCCGGCAACGCCGGCTCCCACAGGGTTCGCGTACACCGCCTGACCTTGTGGGAGCCGGCGTTGCCGGCGATGAGGCCCTCACATCCAGCACAAACCCCCGATCACAACCTCACACTGGCAAAGGTCGATTCGTTGCGCGCCTGGCTCAATGCCGCCATCGGCCCTGCCATCGGCGACAGCACCAGCGCCTGCGGAATCGGCATCATCGCCACCTGCTGCGCGGTATTCGAGCCGACACGCTCATCCCGCGGCGGAATGCCGAAGTACTCGCGGTAGCACTTGGAGAAGTGCGGGGTCGAAACGAAGCCACACACCGAGGCCACTTCGATGATCGACATCGGCGTCTGCTTGAGCAGTTGCCGGGCACGGATCAGGCGCAGCTTCAGGTAGTAGCGCGACGGCGAGCAGTGCAGGTACTTCTGGAACAGCCGTTCGAGCTGCCGGCGCGAAACCGACACGTAGACCGCCAGTTCGTCCAGGTCGATCGGCTCTTCCAGGTTGGCTTCCATCAGCGCGACGATTTCCTGCAGCTTCGGCTGGTTGGTACCGAGCATGTGCTTGAGCGGCACGCGCTGGTGGTCCTGCTCGTTGCGGATGCGCTCGTAGACGAACATTTCCGAGATCGCCGCCGACAGCTCGCGACCGTGGTCGCGGCTGATCAGGTGCAGCATCATGTCCAGCGGCGCGGTGCCGCCAGAACTGGTGAAGCGGTTGCGGTCGAGGGTGAACAGGCGGGTGCTCATGCTCACCCGCGGGAAAGCTTCCTGCATCGCCGCCAGGCATTCCCAGTGGACGCTGCAATCGAAACCATCGAGCAGCCCGGCACAGGCCAGTGCCCAGCTGCCGGTGCACACCGCGCCAAGACGCCGCGACTGACGGGCCTGGCCCTGCAGCCAGGTCACATGTTCACGGGTCACGGTGCGCTGGATGCCGATGCCGCCGCAGACGATCACGGTATCCATCGGTGGTGCCTTGTGCATGGCTGCGTCCGGGGTGATCTGCAGGCCATCGCTGGCCCAGACCTGGCCGCCGTCCACGCTCAGGGTGTGCCAGCGGTACAGCTCGCGGCCGGACAGCTGGTTGGCCATGCGCAGCGGCTCCACGGCGGAGGCGAGGGAGATAAGGGTGAAGTTGTCCAGCAGCAGGAAGCCGATGGATTGGGGTGCGCGGGTCTGGGATTGGGTCCCGGCATTGTAAGACGTCATCGCGATCTCTCCTCACACAAAGCAGGTTGCGCCCCAGGCGTGGGCTCATTGTTGTTATGCACCCTGTCGACTCGATTGCAGGGCATGGCTTTGCTCTCGCAAATGCCGTGCCTGAAATTGAATGGCTATTCAATAAATCCTGAAAGCGACCTCGCGACCTGTCTAAAAAGCGGTTTGTATCAATATGAAATCTGCGCGGAAAGGCGCGGGCCAAAGCATGTCGGAATGTTTCGTGAGCAGTTCGGTAGCACCCTGATACGGGATGCCCAGAAACGACACCCGGTAGTGTCACCGCAAGTAGTGTGGGAAATGGTGACAGACGGTATGAGAAGCGTCTGAGCCCACGCGCCAAAAAGCGGCGTGGGCTCGAAGGGATGTGCGAAAAGTGCGCAGCGGAATCAGCACTCGATGGCGCTGACCGCCAGGCCGCCGCGGGAGGTTTCCTTGTACTTGTCGTGCATGTCGGCGCCAGTGTCGCGCATGGTGCGGATCACCCGGTCCAGCGAGATGAAGTGATCGCCGTCGCCACGCAGGGCCATCTGCGCCGCATTGATCGCCTTGACCGCAGCGATCGCGTTGCGCTCGATGCACGGCACCTGGACCAGCCCGCCGACCGGGTCGCAGGTCAGCCCGAGGTTGTGCTCCAGGCCGATTTCCGCAGCGTTTTCCAACTGCTCCGGCGTCGCCCCAAGCACCTCGGCCAGCCCTGCCGCGGCCATGGCGCAGGCCGAACCGACCTCGCCCTGGCAGCCCACTTCGGCACCGGAGATGGACGCATTCTTCTTGCACAGGATGCCCACCGCCGCCGCCCCGAGGAAGAAGTCGACCACGCAGGCTTCACTGACCTTGTCGCTGAAGCGCATGTAGTAGTGCAGCACCGCCGGAATGATCCCGGCCGCGCCATTGGTGGGAGCGGTGACCATGCGCCCGCCGGCGGCGTTCTCTTCGTTGACCGCCAGGGCATAAAGGTTGACCCACTCCATGGCGCTCAGGGTCGAGCCGATCACATTGGGCTTGCCCAGCTCCAGCAGGCTGCGGTGCAGCTTGGCGGCGCGGCGCTTGACATTGAGCCCGCCGGGCAGCGTGCCCTCATATTTCAGGCCGTTCTCGACGCAGTCTTGCATGGCGCGCCAGAGCTTCATCAGGCCGGCGCGGATTTCCGCTTCGCTGCGCCAGACCTTTTCGTTTTCCATCATTAATTGCGACACGCGCATGTCGTTTTGCTTGCAGCGCTCGAGCAGTTCCGCCGCGCTGTTGAAATCGTAGGGCAGCACAGTGTTGTCGCTGTCCAGCACACCGCTCGCCGCCTGCGCCGCATCGACCACGAAGCCGCCGCCGACCGAGTAGTAGGTGTCGCTGTGCAGTTCGCCTTCGGCGTGCTCGGCAACCAGCGTCATGGCATTGGGATGGTAGGGCAGGTTCTCGTCCAGCAGGCGCATGTCGCGGCTCCAGACGAATTCGACCGGGTACCGGCTATCGAGCTGCAAGGTGTCTGTTTCGCGCAGTTCGGCGATGCGCTGGCCGATGGTCGAGGGGTCGATCGAATCGGGCCATTCGCCCATCAGACCCATGATTACCGCGTTGTCGCTGCCGTGGCCGACGCCGGTGGCGGACAGCGAGCCATAAAGCCGTACTTCGATGCGCCGCACCCGCTCCAGCTCGCCCCGTTCACGCAGGCCCTGGACGAACAGGGCGGCGGCGCGCATGGGCCCGACGGTATGGGAACTGGACGGGCCGACGCCGATCTTGAACAGGTCGAACACACTGATGGCCATGGCCACGAACCTCCTGGTTGGGCAGGTGTGCGCCCGCCAGGACACGGGCGCCACAGCTGCTACGCTGACGGGGCGGCAATCCGCCGATTTCGCGCATCATCCGGCTTTTGGCGGCGCCCCTGTCGTCTGCAACCGACCCACTCTTGTCCAGCAACGCCGCCCCCCGGCGGCTGCCGAAAAGCGCCGTTTTTCGCGTCGCTCACGGGCTGAACGGGGGTTTCGCCGGGCCGAATAATCCATAAACGACCTCACCGGCACTGGAAGCGACCCTGCCTGTACTGGTTACGACCCACCCTGTAGGCGTTTGTTTTTCGCTGGTAGATGATCGTTATCGACTCGATTGCACGGCACTCGTCCCGCTGTCGTCCGGCAGCCGGCCCGACCGATGCACCAATAAAGCATGGCGGTCCATGGGACATCCGACAAAAACACTCAGGAGTCCGTAAATGAAAGGTTCACCCTCGCTGTTACTGGCCGCGTTACTGAGCATTCCGGCGCTGGCCCAGGCCGTGGAGCCTGAACAATGTCACACGGTCAACTTTTCCGATGTCGGCTGGACCGACATCACCGTCACCACCGCGGTGACCAGCGCAGTCCTCGAATCCCTCGGCTACAAAACCCGCACCACCATGATCTCCGTCCCGGTGACCTACAAGTCGCTGGCCGACGGCAAGAACATGGACGTGTTCCTCGGCAACTGGATGCCGACCATGGAAAACGACATCAAGCAGTACCGCGATGCCGGCACCGTGGAAACCGTCCGCGCCAACCTGGAAAACGCCAAGTACACCCTCGCGGTGCCGCAGTCGCTCTATGACAAGGGCCTGCACGACTTCGCCGATATCGCCAAATTCAAGAAGGAACTGGACGGCAAGATCTACGGCATCGAGCCCGGCAACGACGGCAACCGCACCATCCAGAGCATGATCGACAAGAACGCCTTCGGCCTGAAGGACGCCGGCTTCAAGGTGGTGGAGTCGAGCGAGGCCGGCATGCTGGCCCAGGTCAGCCGGGCGGAAAAACGTGAAGGCAACATCGTGTTCCTCGGCTGGGAACCGCACCCGATGAATACCCGTTTCAAAATGAAGTACCTCACCGGTGGCGACGACTACTTCGGCCCCGATTTCGGCAAGGCCACCGTCCTCACCAACACCCGCAAGGGCTACGTGCAGGAATGCGCCAACGTCGGCCAGTTGCTGAAGAACCTGTCCTTCACCCTGGACATGGAAAGCACGCTGATGGGCAACGTGCTCGACGACAAGATGAAAGCCGACGCCGCGGCGAAAGCCTGGCTGAAGAAAAATCCTCAGGTGCTCGACACCTGGCTGGCCGGTGTTACCACCGTGGACGGCAAACCCGGCCTGGAAGCCGCCAAGGCCAAACTCACGCAGTAAGCACGTCCCCGCGACGGCCATGACCGGCGCGGGGAGTTTTCGAATCCTTGCAGGTGGACGCTCGCTATCATGCTGATCGATCAAAAAATACCCTTGGGCCAGCACATCGCGGCCTTCGTTGAATGGCTGACCCAACACGGGGCCAATTACTTCGATGCCTTTGCCGCGGCGCTGGAATGGATGATCCACGGCGTGACCGGGGCCCTGACCTGGTTCAATCCCTTCGTCCTGATCGGGCTGATCGCGGTGGGCGCGCACCTGATCCAGCGCAAGTGGGCACTGACTGCCTTCTGCGTCGCGTCCTTCCTGCTGATCCTCAACCTGGGGTACTGGCAGGAAACCATGGAAACCCTGGCCCAGGTGCTGTTCGCCACCCTGGTCTGCGTGGCCATCGGCGTACCGCTGGGCATCCTCGCCGCGCACAAGCCGATGTTCTACACCGCCATGCGCCCGGTCCTCGACCTGATGCAGACGGTCCCCACCTTCGTTTACCTGATCCCGACCCTGACCCTGTTCGGGCTGGGCGTGGTCCCCGGGCTGATCTCCACGGTGGTGTTCGCCATCGCCGCGCCGATCCGCCTCACCTACCTGGGCATCTGCGACGTGCCCCAGGAACTGCTCGACGCCGGCAAGGCCTTCGGCTGCTCGCGCCGGCAACTGCTGTCCCGTATCGAACTGCCCCATGCGATGCCAAGCATCGCGGCCGGTGTCACCCAGTGCATCATGCTGTCGTTGTCGATGGTGGTGATCGCCGCGCTGGTGGGTGCCGACGGCCTGGGCAAACCCGTGGTCAACGCACTGAACACCGCCGATATCGCCCTGGGCTTCGAAGCCGGGCTGGCGATCGTCCTGCTGGCAATCATGCTCGACCGTATCTGCAAACAACCCGATGTACAGGTAAGGGGTGAGGCATGAGCATCATTCGCTTCGAAGACGTAGACGTCATTTTCTCCAATCGACCGCGCGAGGCTCTCAGCCTGCTTGACCAGGGCCTTTCGCGGGAGCAGATCCTCAAGAAAACCGGGCTGGTGGTCGGCGTGGAAAAGGCCAACCTGGATATCAACAAGGGCGAGATCTGCGTGCTGATGGGCCTGTCCGGCTCGGGCAAGTCGAGCCTGCTGCGCTGCATCAACGGCCTCAACACCGTCAGCCGCGGCAAGCTGTTCGTCGAGCATGAAGGCTCGCATATCGATATCGCCCACTGCACCCCGGCAGAACTGAAGATGATGCGCACCAAGCGCATCGCCATGGTGTTCCAGAAGTTCGCCTTGATGCCCTGGCTGACGGTGCGCGAGAACATCAGCTTCGGCCTGGAAATGCAGGGCCGCCCGGAGAAGGAGCGGCGCAAGCTGGTAGACGAGAAGCTGGAGCTGGTGGGCCTGGCGCAGTGGCGCAACAAGAAGCCCGACGAGCTGTCCGGCGGCATGCAGCAGCGCGTCGGCCTGGCCCGTGCGCTGGCCATGGACGCCGACATCCTGCTGATGGACGAACCCTTCTCGGCCCTCGACCCGCTGATCCGCCAGGGCCTGCAGGACGAGTTGCTGGAATTGCAGACCAAACTGAGCAAGACCATCGTCTTCGTCAGCCACGACCTCGACGAAGCGCTGAAACTGGGCAGCCGCATCGCCATCATGAAAGACGGCAAGATCATCCAGTACAGCAAGCCGGAAGAGATCGTGCTCAACCCGGCCGACGACTACGTGCGCACCTTCGTCGCCCACACCAACCCGCTCAACGTGCTCTGCGGCCGCAGCCTGATGCGCAGCCTCGACCAGTGCAAGCGGGTCAACGGCTCGGTATGCATCGACCCGGGCGTCGATTCCTGGCTCGACCTCGCCGACGGCGTGATCAAGGGCGCGCGCCAGGGCGCCAACGGCCTCGACCTGCAGAACTGGGCGCCGGGGCAATCGGTGGAAGCGCTGGGGCGCAAACCGACCCTGGTGCACGCCAACATCGGCATGCGCGATGCCCTGCAGATTCGCTACCAGACCGGCAACAAGCTGGTGCTGCAGGATGACAACAAGGTGGTCGGTATCCTCGGCGACAGCGAGCTGTATCACGCGCTGCTGGGCAAGAACCACGGCTAAAAGAACGCTACGGACCCTGTGGGAGCGGGTTCACCCGCGATTGCAATGGTGAATCCACTACCGTAATCGCGGGTAAACCCGCTCCCACAGGGACCGCGTACATTTCCCCAATCTTGCCTATCCTCAATCGCGTGCCCCCACCCAGGACAACCCGCACGCGATGAACAAACCCACCACCCGGCGTCTCGACCTGCGCTTCCTGATGCTGGCCTTCGCCATCTTCTCGGCCCTCGCCACCCTCGCCAACAGCCTGGTAGTGGCCTACGGCGTGCAACGTGACGCGCTGATCCATGCCACCCTGGAAGCCAACCATGCCTATGCGGCAAAGGTTGCCTCCAGCATCGGCGCCTTCCTCGAGTCGGCCCATGCGCACCTTGGCTACAGCGCCCTGCAACTGGCCGAAGACTTCGACAACCCACGCCTGCTTCACGCCGAAGCCCGCCGCCTGCAAGCCCAGGACGAAGACTTCAATACCGTGGTCATCACCGATGCCGGCGGCAAGGTCCTGCATACCCATCCCGAGAACGTACTGGCCACCGGCAGCAACCTCGACTCCGAGGAGATCCGCCGCGCAGTGGAGCAGCACCGGCCGCTGATCAGCCACGCCTACGTCTCCGCTACCGGCAATCTCATGGTGTTCATCTCGCATCCGGTATTCGCCGCCGACGGCAGCTTCCTCGGCGTGGTCGGCGGCGCCGTGTACATCCGCAAGGACAACGCCCTGAGCACGGTGGTTTCGCAGCACTTCCACCACGACGGCACCTTCGCCTTCGTCGCCGACAAGCACCGCCGGCTGCTCCATCACCCCACCACCGAACGCATCGGCGAAGTGCTCAAGAGCAGCGCCACGGTGGATGCCGCGCTACGCGGCGAGAGCGGCAGCATGGCCGTGGACAACTACCTGGGCGTGCCGATGCTGGCGGGCTACGCACCGGTCGCCAACGCCGATTGGGCGGTAGTGGCCCAGCAGCCCCGGGCCATCGCACTGTCCACCCTTGGCAAGCTGATGCAGTCGATGTTCCTCGACCTGCTGCCGGCCAGCATCATCGGCCTGCTGCTGTTGTGGATCGGCGCGCGCTGGATCACCCGGCCACTGCAACAGTTGGCAGACAACGCTACCCATCTGTCGCAGCCGCAGACCATCGACGAACTGGGGCGGATCAAGGCCTGGTACAAGGAGCCGGCGGCCATTCGCCAGGCGCTGATCACCAGCGTGCAGCTACTGCACCGCAAGATCGGCCGGCTCAGCGAGGAGGCCCAGAGCGACCCGATGACCGGCCTGGCCAATCGCCGGGCCATGGATGGGGCACTGGACTTGCTGGACCAGTCCGGGCAGCCCTATGCGGCCCTGGCCCTGGATATCGATTTCTTCAAGCGAGTCAACGATACCTATGGTCACGACGCCGGCGACATCGCCTTGAAGCAGGTGGCCGCAATCATCGCCGGGCATTCCCGCTCCGGCGACCTGGCCTGCCGCGCGGGCGGCGAGGAGTTCGTGCTGTTGCTGCCGGAAACCAGCCTCGCCGAGGCCGGTACCATCGCCGAGCGCATCCGCGCCCAGGTCGAAGCCAGCGAAGTCCCTGGCGTCGGCTTTATCACCCTGTCCATCGGCGTTGCCTGTCGCAGCCCGAAAGCCGACAGCGCCGCCGAAGTGCTCAAGCAGGCCGACGACAATCTCTACCGGGCCAAGGAGAGCGGGCGCAACCGGGTGGTCAGCTAGCCAGCCCCGCCAGGGCCTGCCGTGCCACTTCGCGGCCCTGGCGCAATACATCCTCCTTCCATTGCGGCTCATCGACATAGAAGGCATCCCGCAGTTGCTGCTTGATCTCGCGCCGCTGCGCCGCGCCGGCCTGGGGATTGTTGTGCAGCCATTGCTCGGCGCGCAGGGCGTCGAGTACCTGCTCGCCGGGCAGGGTGCCGTACTCCAGGGTCAGCCCGGTGAACTCGGCGGGCGCGCATTCCTCCAGGGCGCTATAGACCATCAGCCCGGTCAGCGGCACCGAAACCGACTGGCCGTCCTGCGACGAGCGCACCGCATCGCCCCACCAGCGCCGCGCCCGTGCCAGCATCGGCGAGTCGCCCGGGCCGGAGTAGATCCGCTCGCCATAACCCTTGGGCCCCAGCCCGGTGTGGATATCCAGCCACACCAGGTGCGCGCAGGCACGACCATGGCGGCGCAGGATTTCGCGCAGGGTGCGGTTGCTCCAGGTAGGCGCGGTGCCGGTGTAGAACAGCCCATCCGGGTGACTGGATTGCCCGCCGGAAATGGCCTTCTGCAAATGCTTGCGCCCCCGCCTGGCCAGCTTCGACAGCAGGCGCAGGCGGTTGCCCAGCGACGGCGGCCACTGCCGGGGGATCATCACCGGGTGCAGCGCCGCGTAGTCCGGGTTGGGCGCGCAGGGCAGGCTGAAATCGCGGAAGTTGCGGTTCAGGTCGACGTTCTCGTGGGTCCAGCGGCGCAACCAGGAAAAGCCCCAGGGATTGGCCGCATGCACGAAGACCACGGCGCAACGCGCCTCGCCGGCCAGGCGCAGGAAGTCGCGGTCTCGCAGCAGATCGATCTGCACGGCGGAGCCGCAAAAGCCTTCGACCCCGTGGCAGCCGCTGGTTATCAGCAGTACATGTTCTGCATCGGCCGGGCCACTGCGGGCCACATCGACCGCCAGTTCCTCGCCGGCACTGCCGGGCAGCGGATGGGTATAGGACTCCACGGGCAGGTCGAGGGCGGCACAGGCCTGGAGGAAGGTTTGGCGTGCCTGGGCGTAGGTCTGGGAGAAACAGTCAGCGGAGGTCATCGCGGCTCCTGGGGCTTTTCGCGGGATGAGTCTGGCCCGCAGGCCGCCCGTGAAGGCCGGCCCGCAAGCGGGGAAATGGAATCGGGAAAGGCTGGGGATCAGTTCGGCTGCAACGCGGCCTCGATCCGGAGCTCGTTCGCCTGCAACTGCTCGCGGGTGCGTTGCGGCCGCACCAGCCAGAACGCCAGCGCCGTGGACGCGAGAATCGCCACGCCGATCAGCACCAGGGACAGCTCGAAGCCACGGGCAATATCGTCGCCCTGCCCCGCCACCATCTGCCCCACCAGCCAGGGCGCGAGCATGCCGGCGCTGGTCAGGCCGCCGATATGGATCGACAGCATCGAGCCGCGCCGGGCATCAGGGGCGATAAAGGCGACGATGGTGTTGGCAAAGGTCGGCAGCACGTTGATCAGCACCGCCCCGGTGGCATACAGCGCCAGGGTCGCGGGCAGATGGCCGTGGGCCTGGGTCAGGGCAACGAAGGCCAGCCCGGCGCCGAGGCAACACGCCAGCGGCAAGGCCACCATCGCCCGCTGCACCGAGGCGCCCCGGGCCAGCGCGCGCTGGGACAGGGCCGACACCAGCAGGTTGCAGAGGATCACGGCGAGGGTCACCGACATCACCGTGTAGCCCGACTGCATCGGCGCCATGCCCAAGCCCTTTTGCAGGTACAGCGGCACCCAGCTGTAGATCAGCGCATTGGGCAGGTAGCCGACGAAGCCGAGCAGGGTGATGCCAAGGAAGGTGCGGTTCAGCAGCAGCCGCCGATAACCGGGAAGCGGCCCGCTTGCCGGTTGCCGTGCGGCATCGGCATGGCTGCCTTCGCGCCCGAACGCCAGCCACAGCAGCATCCAGGCGAACCCCAGCACCGCCAGGCCGGCATAGGCCAGGCGCCAGCCGACCTGGGCGATCAGGAACGGCAGGCTGACCGCCGCGAAGATCGCGCCAAGCATGATCGACACCTGGATCAGCGATGCCGGCATTACCCGCTCGGTCGGGCCGAACCATTTGAAACAGGCATGCTGGGTCACCGCCGTACCCGGTCCGGTGCCGGCACCGAGCATCAGGCGGCTGATCACCAGGGCCATGAAGCTGCTGCTGACGCTGACCAGCAGCTGCGACACCATCCACACCAGTGACATGCCCACGAGGATCCAGCGGCTGGGAAAGCGGTTGGCCAGGAAGCCCACGGCTACGCCGGAAACCGAATAGAGAAAGAAGAACGCGCTGCCGATGAAGCCGAACTCGGCCGGGGTCAGCTTCAGTTCGTCGATGATCTGCGCGCCGGCGAAGGCGAAGATGCTTTTGTCCAGCACGCTGATGACCATCACGCTCATCAGCAGGACCAGCACCAGGTTACGTCGGGAGAACAGCATGCACGGGTTCCTCCATGGGTCAGGCGGGCAGGATGCCGCAGGCGCCGGGCGACGGATAATCATCTATCGGCATGCTTATCAGGGTTGGTTATCGAGGGGCGAGCGCAGGGTGCTCGGGTGCTTGAAGGCGTAGAGGATGTCATCGACCATCATCTGGGTTTCCCGGGTCATCAGTTCCGGCGGGCGGCACACCAGGGAAATGTCGGTGCCCGGCACCCGTTCGGCGATCGACAGCATGTCGAGGTTGCCCGAGACCACCGGCAGGTCGAACACCCGCCGCGACCAGGAACTGACGGCATCGGTGGTGGCCGCCAGCTCGGCGTAAAGCACCACCGAGGCGCACACCAGGATGCGCTGCGGCGGGGTCACCCCGCACTCCTCGAACATGCGCCCGGCCAGCGAGCTTTCCAGGGTATCGGGTAGCAGCCATTCCAGATCCAGCAGCTCGGCCAGCGACCTGGCCTTCGATAACGGATGCCCCTTGCGTACAGCCAGGGTGGTGGGCTGGGCATACAGCTCGTGCCACTCGAAGCCCTCGACACTGCGCGACGGCGGGTGCGACGTCAGGGCCAGGTCCAGCAGGCCCTCGCGCAGCCCTTCGAGGAGCTTGGCCGGACGCAGCTCATGGATCTGCAACTGCACCTTCGGGTAGCGCTTGCGGTAGCTGAGGATGCAGGCAGCGAATTGCTGGCTGGGCGTCACCGGCGACACGCCGATGGTCACCTGGCCGTCCATGGTGCCCTTGAGGGTCTCGATCTCGTCCCGGGCACGGCGCACTTCCTCCACCACCAGGCGCGCGCGGCGCACCAGGTGCTCGCCATAGGACGTGGCGGTAATACCGCGGTTGGAGCGCACCAGCAGCGGTACGCCGAGCTCCGACTCCAGTTCCTTGATGCTCTTGGACAGGGCCGGCTGGGAAATATGCAGCAGGCGCGAGGCCTCCTGGATGCTGCCACTTTCGCAAATGGCGACGATGGCACGCAGTTGATGCAACTTCATGGGCATTCACCAACAACGGAAAAAGGCGCCATACAACAGCGTTCGCGGCGCAAAGCCAAGCCCCGCCGCGATCACCGGTCGCCTTAGCGAATCCCTGTAGCGCGCAGCGCGTTCGGGGTGAAGTCCTTGCTCGACGCGTTCTGCGAAAAGTCGTAGCTGCCCTTCTTCTCCTCGTTCCGCAGCCCCGACACCGTGTAGCGCCCGCTGAGCACGTCGTAGTGGGTTTCGGCGGTCAGCCAGGGGAACTGCTGGTCATAGAAGAACCGCGCATGCCCTTCGGAAACCCGCCACAGGTTGCCACGGCCGTCATAGGCGTCCGCCTCGGCGATCTGCCAACTGTCCTCGTCGATATACAGGTCGCGCTTGCTGTAGATATGCCGGCTGCCGGGCTTGAGGGTGGCAACCACATGCCAGACCCGGTGCAGCTCGTAGCGGGTATGGTCGGGGTTCAGGTGGCCCGGGCGGATGATGTCGTCGTACTTGAGCTTCGGCGAGTCGAGGGCGTAGCTGTTGTAGGGAATGTAGATTTCCTTCTTGCCCACCAGTTGCCAGTCATAGCGGTCCGGCGCGCCGTTGAACATGTCGAAATCGTCGTAGGTGCGCATGCCTTCGGCGCCGGGGCTGTCGTAGCCGACCTGCGGGGCACGCCGCACGCGACGCTGGCCGGCGTTGTACATCCAGGCCATGCGCGGCTCGGCGACCTGGTCGAGGGTCTCCAGGACCAGCATCACGCTGCCCGCCCGGCGCGGCGGCGAAAGCACCTCCTGGCGGAAGTAGAACAGGATGTTCTGCATCTTCTGCGGGTCGTAGTCCGTCAGGCCGAAGGGGAAGGCGAATTGTTCCTTCATCATGCTGACGGTGTAGGCACCGTTGTCCTGCGGGTTCATCTGCGCGGTATTGCGCAGGATCGACACGCCGCGGTAGCGGGTGATGTGGTTCCAGATCACCTCCAGGCCGTTCTGCGGGATCGGGAACGGGATCGCCATGTTGAAGTCCTTCAAACCGTTGCCGCCCTCGGCCAGGGTGGTACGGGTGGCATTGGCGCGCACCGCCTCGAACACCTTCGGCGGCAAGGTGACGCTGCGGTGCGTGGTGTACACCGGGATGCGGTAGGTGTCGGGGAAGCGCTTGAGCATCGCCAACTGGCCCGGTGTCAGGCGCGCCTGGTACTGCGCGGCATTCTGCGCGGTGATAACGAACAGCGGTTTTTCATTGGCATAGGGGTCGGGGACAAAACCGCCGGCATCCACCGCGCCGGTGCTGGCGGGCAGGCCGCCGCTCCAGGCCGGGATGCTGCCGTCGGCATTGCCGGCCTTCTCGGCCCCGATGGGCGTGAGGTCCTTGCCCAGGCGCGCGGCATCCTGCTCGGACACTGCGGCCATCACCTGGCTGGCCAGCAGGCCCAGGGCCAGGCAACTGCTGCGGATCAACGCTTTGCGATTCATGCTGTGCTCCAGAAACAGGGGGCGTCAGAAGCTGACGCCGAGGCTGACGGCGAGGAAATCGCGGTCGGTATTGGTGTTGAAGTCGCCGCCGAAGTAGTCGGTGTAACTGACGCTCAGGTTGTAGCGGGTCAGGTACTCGGCATCGAGGCCGACGCTGACCGACTTGTCGCCTTCGTTGAAGGTCGGGCCGAAGCCCTCGACGTCATGGGCGAAGGACAGGTTCGGGCGCAGCACCACGCCACCGATCAGGTCGGCATATTCCAGACCGGCGCGCAGGCGGTAGCCCCAGGAGTTGGCGGTGTAGAAGCCCTTGCTGGTGCATTGGTCGGGGTTGACCGGGTTGGCCGTGTGCGTGCACAGGGCATTGCCGGAGATCCCGCCGAGCAGCGGCGCCGTGCCGGCATTGGCCAGTTGGCCATTGCCGTAGACGCTGCTGCGGCCGAAACGCAGGTCGGAACCATCGGTGGGGCCGAGATCGGCGATATGGCTGTAGCCGATCTCGCCGACCAGGGTCAGGCGGTCGGCGCCGATGAAGGTCAACTGGTCGATGGTGCGGGTGAAGGTCACCTGGGCCTGGGTGAACGGCTTGCGCACATAGCCGTTGATCTGCGAACCATAGGCGGAACTGGCGAAGCCGCTTTCGAAGATCGGCAGGCCGGCGTTGACCAGCGGGTTGGTGGCCGCTGCGCCGAGGGTCGCGGCCGCCGATACGTCGCTGGCGTTGAGCGACATCGGCATGTTCGGCCGGTAGCTGATTTCCCCGGCCACCGCCGTGGCGCCCAGCGTGGTGCTGAAGCTCAGGCCGTAAAGGCGGATGTCTTCCGGGTATTCCAGGTAATAGCGCGCAGTGCTGGCACCGCCGCGCCCGGCCAGCCCGCCTACCGGATCGGCCAGCGCACCGCGCCCGACGGTCCAGGTGCTGGTCGGGGTGCGGCTGTGGTAGTTCATGGCGTAGAAGCCGAACTCGGTGTCGTTCAGCTCCGGCACCATCCAGCGCAGGGCCACGCCGAACTGACCACCATCGCGCGCATCCTTGTCGGACAGGCGCGGCACGTAGCCGTAGCCGCCGAGCACACCCGTCCCATCGATATCGCGATCGAAGTCGCTGCCATTGATCGCCATGTTGATATCGCAGCCCTTGGCCGCCACATCGCTGCTGAAGAAGGTGCCGCAGTTGTCGGCGACGCTCTTCTCCCACTTCAACTGATAGAAGGCCTCGATCGACAGGCCATCGGTCAGGCCCTGGTTGAAATACAGCATGCTCACCGGAATCAGCGCTTCCTTGACCTCGGAGCCCGGGCGGCGCAGCGCCGAGACGTCCACCGGATTGATGCTGTTGATGCCGTTCTGGATGAACGTGCTTTCGCCCCAACTCACCACCTGGCGGCCGGCCCGGGCCGTGCCGGGCAGGTCGCCGATGCTGTAGTTGTGGTAGACGAAGGCATCCAGCAACTGCACGCCCGAGGACTTGGCAGCGTTGTCGGTGTGGCTGTCGTCGATATCGTACAGCGGGCGGTGTTCGTCCTTGAGCTCGAAGTCGTACCAGTACTTGCCGCGCAGGAACACGCCGCTGTCGCCGTACTTGAGTTCCAGGTCGTGGATGCCCTTGAAGATCTTCGAGAAGGTTTCGCCCTTCTTGAAATTCAGCCGGCCGTCGTCCGAGGTCTGGGTGGAAGCGCTGCCGCCGTTGCGGCTGCCGATGAAGGCGCGGTCTGGATTGGCCATGGCCCAACTGGCGCCGATGGACAGGGTCGAATCGAAACGACCCTCGATTTCCCCGATGTTGAACGTGGCGGCCTGGGCGCTTGCGGCGCCGAGTGCCAGGCTGACGGCCAAGGGCACTGCACGGGGCCGGATGCCGGCGATGGTGTCTGTTGTTCTTTTCATGGTGCTCTGCGCCTTGAACTGCTGTTCATGTGAAAGCCATCCTCCGGACGCCGCACTGCCTGGCGCCGGGCGGGATGCATGGTAAGCAGCGAGTCACACCCGCGACCTCTGAAAAAAAGTGATGCCCATAGCCAAATGCGCGGGTGATCCGGCATCGATAACCGCAGGCTATGGGGATGCAGAGGATTCAGTACGGAGCAGCGCAGGGCCTGGCCTAGAGTCGGCAGGTTCGTTCCCCATCGAGATTTCCCCATGAAGATTGCCCTGACCGGCGACAGCATCCTGCAGCGCCGCCTGCACAGCCATGCCGACCAGACCCTGAGCCCGCTGTTCGACCTGATCCGCGCGGCCGACGTCAGCTTCACCAATCTGGAAGTGCTGCCCAACGACTTCGCCGGCGACCCGGCGCTGGAAAGCGGCGGCTCGCATTTCGGTGCGCCGGCCTGGGTGTTGGACGAACTGGTCGAGGGCGGCTTCGACCTGTTTTCCACCGCCAACAACCACAGCCTCGACTACGGCATCAGTGGGCTGCACGCGGCCCACGAGCAGTTGCACAAGCGCGAGTTGCTGTTCGCCGGGACCGGGCGCAACCTCGAAGAGGCGCGACGCCCGGTGTACTGCACCAGGCCAGCCGGCACCGTGGCCTTGCTGGCGTGCAGTTCCACCTACGGTAAGGGCCAGGAAGCCAGCGACCAGAGCCGCGACATGCCCGGGCGACCAGGCCTCAACCCGCTGGGCTACGAAACCCTGCACGAGGTGAGCACCGAGCAGATGGAACAGGTGCGCCGGCTGGTCGCCGACCTGGGCCTGGACAAGCTCTACCAGGGCGCGGTGGACCTGGGTTTTGCCCATCCCCTGCCGGATCCGTCGCTGCAGGTCTTCGGCCCGTTCACCCCGCTGCTGTTCCGCGAAGGCGCACGAACCCGCCTGCGTACCCTGGCGCGGAAAAAGGATGTGGACGGCATCCTGCGCTGGGTCGAGGAAGCGCGGCTGACCTCGGATATCGTCATGGTCAGCCTGCACGCCCATGAGCTGGGCTACAACGAACAAGGCGAATGGGACCTGGAAACCCCGGCGGAATTCATCCAGCCGGTGGCGCGCCGGCTGATCGATGCCGGCGTGGACATCGTGGTCGGGCACGGCCCGCATCTGCTGCGAGGCATGGAGCTGTACCAGGGCAAGCCGATCTTCTACAGCCTGGGCAATTTCATCGGGCAGAACGAGCTGGTGGAGCGCTTGCCGGTGGACAGTTATGACCAGTTCCGGGTGGATCGGCAGCAGACGCCGTCGAAGGTGTTTCTCCAGCGCACGCGGAATGACAGCCGGAGTTTTCCGTCGGATGCGCGGTTCTGGGAGACGGTGGTGCCGGTGTGTACGTTCGAGGGGCGGACGCTGACCGGGATCGAGTTGCATCCGGTGAGCCTGGGGCTCGGCGAGGCGATCCACCGCCGGGGACGGCCGCGGCTGGCGCAGGGGGAGCAGGCGCGGGGGATCCTGGAGCGGTTTGCGGCGCTGTCCCGTGGCTATGAAACCCGCCTGGAGATTCAGGGAGACATCGCTCGAGTACAAATCTAAAGAGCGCCGCAGACCCTGTGGGAGCGGGTTTACCCGCGATTGCGATAGTGAATTCACTGACGCAATCGCGGGTAAACCCGCTCCCACAGGGTCTGCGGCGCGGCTGAAAAAAGGCCCTGTCATTACGACAGGGCCTTCCTTGTTCAGCTATACACCCGCCCCAACAACTGCCGGTGGCTCTCGAACTGATCCAGCACATCCCGGGTGATCTGGTCCGGGGTGAAGCCCATCAGGTCGTATTCCTGGCTGCCGTTGTGCAGGTAGACCTCGGCGCGGTAGAAGCGCTGGCGCACTTCGCTTTCACCTTCCACCGGCGCCTCGCTCGGCGCGGCCAGGTAGCCGTCCAGGCTGACTTCATAGACGAACGGATTGCCTTCTTCCATCTCGATGCGCAGGCCCATGGCCGAGCGCGATTGACCGAGGCGGGTCTGCACGTCCAGGCCCATGGCCTTGAGCTGCTCGGCGGCTTCCCTGAGCGCCGGGCTGACCTGCTTGTCCATGAAGCGCTGGACGATCGACTGGGTCGGTTGCAGGTCCAGCTGGGTCAGGCGCTCGCTGAAACCACGACGACCGCGGGCGGCCAGCTCGGCCTGCTCCTGCTCGATCTGGCTGTCCTGCTTCATCGCCTTGTACAGACCGACCATGAACACCACCAGCACCACCGAGAACGGCAGGCCCGCCAGCACCACCATGGTCTGCATGGCTTCGAAGTTGCCGGCGAACAGCAGGCCGATGGTGACCAGGGTGATGATCGCGGACCACAGGATGCGCAACCAGTGCGGTGCGTCTTCATCGACGCTGCCGCCTTTGCACGAGAGGTTGGCCATCATCACCGCGCCCGAGTCGGCCGGGGTGAGGAACAGCACGAAGCCGACGAAGACTGCCACGCCCACGACGATCTTCGCCGCCGGGAAGTGCTCCAGCAGTTGGTAGATCGACATCGACGGCTGTTCCAGAGCCGTGCGGCCGAGTTCCACGGCGCCCTGGTTGATTACCAGGTCCAGCGCGGTGTTACCGAAGATCGACAGCCAGGCCAGGGTGAAGCCCAGCGGAATCAGGAGCACGCCGGCGACCAGCTCGCTGACGGTGCGGCCGCGGGAAATCCGCGCGATGAACATGCCGACGAACGGGCCCCAGGAGATCCACCAGGCCCAATAGAACACGGTCCACAGGCCCAGCCAGCGCTCGGACTTGGCGCCGTCGCCTTCGTAGACATAGAGGTCGAAGGTCTTGAGGACCACGCCGTTGAGGTAGTCACCGATGTTCTGCACGAAGCCGTTGAGCAGGTGCAGGGTCGGGCCGTTGAGCAGAACGAACAGCAGCAGGCCGCTGAACAGGATGATGTTCAGGTTGGACAGGCGGCGAATGCCGTTTTCCACACCGGATACCGCGGCGATGGTGGCCACGGTGCTCATCACCAGGATCACGATCAGCAGGTTGGTGTTGTTGTGCTCCATGCCGAACAGGTATTCCAGCCCGGAGGACACCTGCATCGAACCGATACCGAGGTTGGTCACCAGGCCCAGCAGGGTCACGAACATGCCGAAGATGTCCACCGTGTGGCCGGCGGCACCCTTGACCCAGCGCTCGCCCAGCAGCGGGTAAAGCGCCGAGCGCAGGGCCAGCGGCTGGTTGTGGCGGTAGGCGAAGTAAGCCACGGCCAGGCCGACCAGGGCGTAGATCGCCCAGCCATGCAGGCCCCAGTGCAGGAAGGTCAGCTGCAGGCCTTCGCGGGCCGATTGCAGGCTGGCCGGCGCGCCTTCAGGCGGATTGAAGTAATGGTCCAGCGGTTCGGAGGCGCCGAAGTACAGCAGCGAGATACCGATGCCCGAGGAAAACAGCATGCCGGCCCAGGCGCCGTAGCTGAAGTCCGGCTTGTCGTCCTTGCCGCCGAGCTTGAGCTTGCCGTAGCGGGAAAAGGCGATGGCGATGACGAACAGCAGGTAACCGCCGATCACCAGCATGTAGTACCAGCCAAAGCTGCGCGACAACCAGGCCTGGGCCTGGCCGAGCACGCTACCGGCGGTTTCCGGGGCAGCGATAAGCAAGGCGGTCAAGCAAAGGATCAGCAGCGTCGAGGTGAAAAACACCACGCTGTTGACCCGGACCCTCTCGGCGGGGGTCTTGATCAGGGAGGCAGAACTCATTGCACGGATGCTCCAAGGCGGTGCGTAGGAAAAAGGGACAACGACCCGTCACCCGGGCAATTGGTGCAATAGCCCCATCGCCGCAGGTGTTATAAAAGCACCTTGAAAAACCGTGATCCCAATACGAATGCGCTGGAAACCCGCTGCAAAACCCCGGCTCGAGGGTTGTGCCTCCTGGCTTGCACGGCCTGGGGCGAAGCGGTCCAACGGTGCGTCTGTGCGCGTGAAACACCTTGTTTTGCGGGGGTACACGTCTTTTCGGGGGTGCCAATTCGCGACTTCTGACCGGCCCTAAACCCTGTCAATGGTACGAATTGTCGCAGAGCTTATTCTTTGTTGATTGAACGTTCAATCAAAACAAAATAGACTGGCCTTCGCCGAGTCAGCCGCCTGTCGTCTGCTCGCAGGCCTGAGGAGATTTGCCAGATGCCCAAGGTCGGTATGCAACCCATTCGCCGCCAGCAGTTGATCGATGCCACGTTGACGGCTATCGACCAGGCCGGCATGGGTGATGCCAGCATTGCGCTGATCGCCCGTTTGGCCGGTGTGTCGAATGGCATCATCAGTCACTACTTTCGGGACAAGAACGGCCTGATCGCAGCGACCATGCAGCACTTGATGACGGTATTGAGCGAGGGCGTCGCCGCCCGTCGCCAGGCACTTACGGACAACAGCCCGCGCGCCCACCTGCAGGTGATCATCGAAGGCAACTTCGACGCCAGCCAGGTCAACGGCCCGGCAATGAAAACCTGGCTGGCCTTCTGGGCCACCAGCATGCACCAGCCGTCCTTGCACAGGTTGCAGCGGATCAACGATCACCGCCTGTATTCCAACCTGTGCTGCCAGTTCCGCCGGGTTCTGCCGCTGCCCGAAGCACGCAGCGCGGCCCGCGGCCTGGCAGCCTTGATCGACGGTTTGTGGCTGCGCGGGGCGCTGTCGGGAGACAGCTTCGATACCCACCAGGCGCAGCAGATCGCTTACGAATACATGGATCTACAACTGGCGAAACAGACGAGCCCGGACACCCAGAACCAGGCCTCTGAAACCCCGCGCACAGCGCCCCGCACGAAATCGGGAGCTATCGCCGGCTAGCCAAATCACATTGCACTTGCGAGGACACTATGGCCCGTTTCGAAACGCAAAAACTCTACATTGACGGTGGTTATGTCGACGCTGGCAGCGATGCCACCTTCGAAGCCATCAACCCGGCCAACGGCGAAGTCCTCGCCCACGTGCAACGCGCCACCCAGGCCGACGTCGAGCGCGCCGTGGAAAGCGCCGAGCGCGGCCAGAAAGTCTGGGCCGCGATGACCGCCATGCAGCGTTCGCGCATCCTGCGCCGCGCCGTCGACATCCTGCGCGAGCGCAACGACGAGCTGGCCGCCCTGGAAACCCTGGACACCGGCAAGTCCTACTCGGAAACCCGCTACGTCGACATCGTCACCGGCGCCGACGTGCTGGAGTACTACGCTGGCCTGATCCCGGCCATCGAAGGCGAGCAGATTCCGCTGCGCGACTCCTCGTTCGTCTACACCCGCCGCGAGCCGCTGGGCGTCACCGTCGGTATCGGCGCGTGGAACTACCCGATCCAGATCGCCCTGTGGAAATCCGCCCCGGCCCTGGCCGCCGGCAACGCGATGATCTTCAAGCCGAGCGAAGTCACCTCGCTGACCACTCTGAAACTGGCCGAAATCTACACCGAAGCCGGCCTGCCGGACGGCGTATTCAACGTCCTGACCGGCAGCGGCCGCGAAGTCGGCACCTGGCTGACCGAGCACCCGCGCATCGAGAAGGTTTCCTTCACCGGCGGCACCACCACCGGCAAGAAGGTCATGGCCAGCGCCTCCAGCTCGTCGCTGAAGGAAGTGACCATGGAACTGGGCGGCAAGTCGCCGCTGATCATCTGCGACGACGCCGACCTCGACCGTGCCGCCGACATCGCGATGATGGCCAACTTCTACAGCTCCGGTCAGGTCTGCACCAACGGCACCCGCGTATTCGTTCCAGCATCGATGAAGGCCGCTTTCGAAGCGAAGATCGTCGAACGCGTCGCGCGCATCCGCGTTGGCAACCCGCAAGACGAAAACACCAACTTCGGCCCGCTGGTCAGCTTCCCGCACATGGAAAGCGTCCTGTCGTACATCGCCAAGGGCAAGGAAGAAGGTGCCCGCGTCCTGTGCGGCGGCGAGCGCCTGACCGAGGGTGAGTTCGCCAAGGGCGCATTCGTTGCGCCGACCGTATTCACCGACTGCCGCGACGACATGACCATCGTCAAGGAAGAGATCTTCGGCCCGGTGATGAGCATCCTCAGCTACGAAACCGAAGAAGAAGTGATCCGCCGCGCCAACGACACCGAATACGGCCTGGCCGCCGGCGTCTGCACCAACGACATCAGCCGCGCGCACCGCATCATCCACCAGCTGGAAGCCGGTATCTGCTGGATCAACGCCTGGGGCGAATCGCCGGCGGAAATGCCGGTCGGTGGCTACAAGCAATCCGGCGTCGGTCGCGAAAACGGTGTCAGCTCGCTGGCCCAGTACACCCGCATCAAGTCGGTCCAGGTCGAGCTGGGCAACTACAACTCGGTCTTCTAAGCCGAGCTTCGTAGCCGCGCCCGGTCCCTGCCGACCGGGCGCCTCCCCGCTTTCCCACCCGCTTGCTCAAGAGGGAACAGAACATGTCCGCCCATATTTTCGACTACATCATCGTCGGTGCCGGCTCGGCCGGTAACACCCTGGCCGCGCGCCTGACCGAAGACCCGGGCGTTACCGTCCTGCTGCTGGAAGCCGGCGGCCCGGACTACCGCGCCGACTTCCGTACGCAGATGCCCGCCGCCCTGGCCTTCCCGCTGCAGGGCCGCCGCTACAACTGGGCCTACGAGACCGATCCGGAGCCGCACATGAACGGCCGCCGCATGGAATGCGGTCGCGGCAAGGGCCTCGGTGGCTCCTCGCTGATCAACGGCATGTGCTACATCCGTGGCAACGCCATGGACTTCGATGGCTGGGCAAAACTGCCAGGCCTGGAAGACTGGACCTACCTCGACTGCCTGCCGTATTTCCGCAAGGCGGAAACCCGTGACATCGGCCCCAACGACTACCACGGCGGCGACGGTCCGGTCAGCGTGGCAACGCCGAAAGCCGGCAACAACCCGCTGTTCCACGCCATGGTCGAAGCCGGCGTGCAGGCTGGTTACCCGCGCACCGAAGACCTCAACGGCTATCAACAGGAAGGCTTCGGTCCGATGGACCGCAGCGTCACCAAGAACGGCCGCCGCTCCAGCACTGCCCGCGGCTACCTGGACCCTGCCAAGAAGCGCCCGACCCTGACCATCGTCACCCACGCCCTGACCGACCGCGTGCTGTTCGAAGGCAAGCGCGCCGTGGGCGTGACCTACCTGGTCGGCTCCAGCGAAGAACGCGTGGAAGCCCGCGCGCGCAAGGAAGTCATCGTCTGCAGCGGCGCCATCGCTTCGCCGCAACTGCTGCAACGTTCCGGTGTAGGCCCGCGCGAACTGCTGGAGAGCCTGGACATCCCGGTAGTGCACGAACTGCCGGGCGTCGGCGAAAACCTCCAGGACCACCTGGAGCTGTACCTGCAATACGCCTGCACCCAGCCGGTGTCGCTGTACCCGTCGCTGCTGTGGTGGAACCAGCCGGCCATCGGTGCCGAATGGCTGTTCAACGGCACCGGTATCGGCGCCAGCAACCAGTTCGAGGCTGGCGGCTTCATCCGTACCCGTCCGGAATTCGAATGGCCGAACATCCAGTACCACTTCCTGCCGGTCGCGATTAACTACAACGGCTCCAATGGCGTGAAGGAGCATGGCTTCCAGGCGCACATGGGCTCGATGCGTTCGCCGAGCCGCGGCCGCATCAAGCTGAAATCCCGCGACCCGCGCCAGCACCCGAGCATCCTGTTCAACTACATGGCCACCGAGCAGGACTGGCAGGAGTTCCGGGACGGCATCCGCCTGACCCGCGAAATCATGGCCCAGCCGGCGCTGGACGCCTACCGCGGCCGCGAGATCAGCCCGGGTGAGCACGTGCAGACGGACGAAGAGCTGGACAAGTTCATCCGCGAGCACGCCGAAACCGCGTTCCACCCGTCCTGCTCGTGCAAGATGGGCGAGGATGACATGGCGGTGGTCGATGGCCAGGGCCGGGTGCACGGCATGGAAGGCCTGCGGGTGGTCGATGCGTCGATCATGCCGATCATCATCACCGGCAACCTCAACGCGACCACGATCATGATCGCTGAGAAAATCGCCGACAAGATCCGCAATCGCCAGCCGCTGCCGCGCAGTACCGCCAAGTACTATGTGGCGAACGGCGCGCCGGTCAAAGGCAAGGCCTTGCGCGAAGTGAAGCAGGCCTAATCGCACTCTCGGGCTTCACTGGCCACTGTGGGAGCGGGTTCACCCGCGATGACGTCGGTGAATTCACCACCGCAATCGCGGGTGAACCCGCTCCCACAGGGTCGGTGGTGAACCCGATACCAGGCAATACCCGAAGGCACCTTCAACGGTGCCTTTTGTACATCTGCGGAAACGCTTTACAGCCCGCCAATTCATCAGGTTAGAATCGGTTGGCACGCGACCTGCTTATCAAGCCAGGTCCTCTTTTTCCCGCGATGTCCCCCGGAGTACTGCCTTTGGATGCGAGCACCATCAACAGCCTGTTCCTTATCGGCGCATTGCTGGTGGGTGCAAGTATTCTGGTCAGCTCCCTGTCCTCACGCCTGGGCATCCCGATCCTCGTCATCATCCTCGCGGTCGGCATGGTCGCCGGGGTCGATGGCGGCGGCATCATCTTCAACAACTATCCGGTCGCCTACCTGGTCGGCAACCTCGCCCTCGCCGTGATCCTGCTCGACGGCGGCCTGCGCACGCGGGTCGCGAGTTTCCGCGTGGCGCTGTGGCCGGCGCTGTCGCTGGCGACGGTGGGCGTGCTCATCACCACGGGCCTGACCGGCATGGCCGCCGCCTGGCTGTTCGACCTGAACCTGATGCAGGGCCTGCTGATCGGCGCCATCGTCGGCTCCACCGACGCCGCCGCAGTGTTCTCCTTGCTCGGCGGCAAGGGCTTGAACGAGCGGGTCACCGCCAGCCTGGAAATCGAATCCGGCAGCAACGACCCGATGGCGGTGTTCCTCACCGTGACCCTGATCGACATGATCGCCAGCGGCCAGACCGGCCTGCACTGGAGCCTGCTGTGGCACCTGGTGCGCGAGTTCGGCATCGGCGGCGTGCTCGGCCTCGGCGGCGGCTGGCTGATGCTGCAACTGGTCAACCGCATGAACCTGGCCGGGGGGCTCTATCCAATCCTGGTGATCGCCGGTGGCCTGGTGGTTTTCGCCCTGACCAACGCCCTGCACGGCAGCGGCTTCCTCGCCGTCTACCTGTTCGGCCTGGTGCTGGGCAACCGCCCGATCCGCAGCCGCCACGGCATCCTGCACATGCTCGACGGCATGGCCTGGCTGGCGCAGATCGGCATGTTCCTGGTCCTCGGCCTGCTGGTCACCCCGCACGACCTGCTGCCGATCGCCCTGCCGGCCCTGGCCCTGGCGCTGTGGATGATCCTGATCGCCCGGCCGCTGTCGGTGGTTGCCGGCCTGCTGCCGTTCAAGGCCTTCCATGGCCGGGAAAAGGCCTTTATCTCCTGGGTCGGCCTGCGCGGTGCGGTACCGATCATTCTCGCCGTGTTCCCGCTGATGGCCGGCCTGCCCCAGGCCCAGCTGTACTTCAACCTGGCGTTCTTCATCGTGCTGGTCTCGCTGCTGGTGCAGGGCACCAGCCTGCCGTGGGTCGCGCGCCTGCTTAAAGTGACCGTGCCACCGGATCCGGCGCCGATCTCCCGTTCCGCCCTGGAAGTCCACATCACCAGCGAGTGGGAGCTGTTCGTCTACCGCCTCGGCGCGGAGAAGTGGTGCATCGGTGCCGCCCTGCGCGAGCTGAAGATGCCGGAAGGCACCCGGATCGCCGCACTGTTCCGCGGCCAGCAACTGCTCCATCCGTCGGGTAGTACGGTGCTGGAAGTCGGCGACTTGCTCTGCGTGATCGGCCACGAACACGACCTGCCGGCCCTCGGCAAGCTGTTCAGCCAGGCGCCGCAACGCGGCCTGGACCTGCGTTTCTTCGGCGACTTCGTGCTCGAAGGCGACGCAGAACTGGGGGCCGTGGCCGCATTGTACGGCCTGCAGCTCGACGGCCAGGACCCGCATATGCCGCTGGCACGCTTCATCCAGCAGAAGGTTGGCGGTGCACCGGTGATCGGTGACCAGATCGAGTGGAACAACACCACCTGGACCGTTGCCCTCATGGACGGGAACAAGATCCAGAAAGTGGGGATCAAATTCCCCGAAGGAAGCCGCCCCGGCCCGGGTCTGTTCCTCTAAACTCCAATTTCCAGTCCGGCTGTACGAATTTTCTGCCTATGTCACTGCGCACTGTTATCGGCGCGGCCCTTCTCGGGCTGTGCCTGTCGTTCACCTCCGCCTTTGCCGCGGAGCCACCCAGCACCGAGAGCGTCCAGCAAAGCCTGGACAAGATCGCCGACCGCAAGCTGCCGGAAGCCGATCAGAAGGCGCTGCAACAGGTGCTGGAGCAGACCCTCGCCTTCCTCGCCAGCCGCGACGACTACAGCAAGCGCCTGGCCGCACTCAAGCAACAGCTCGCCGACGCGCCCAGGCTGACCACCGAGAGCCAGCGCGAACTGGCCCGCCTGTCCGCCACCAAGCCAGTGCCGGTAGCCCAGCGCTATGCCAACCAGACGGTGCCGCAACTTGAGCAACTGCTCTCCGAGCGCACCACCGAGCAGGGCGAGCTGCAGAAGTCACTGTCCGAAGCCAACAGCCTGATCATCAACTCCCAGACCCGGCCCGAGCGCGCCCAGTCCGAGATCAGCCTCAACCAGACCCGCAGCCAGCAGATCAACAGCACCCTCAAGCAGGGCAAGGACGGCGGCAAGAACCTGTCGGCCGACCAGCGCAACCAGCTCAACGCCGAACTGGCCTCGCTCAACGCCCTGACCCTGCTGCGCCGCCAGGAACTGGCCGGCAACAGCCTGCTGCAAGACCTCGGCAACGCCCAGCATGACCTGCTGATGGAGCGCGCCGCGCGCCTGGAGCAGGAAATCCAGGACCTGCAGACCCTCATCAATGAAAAGCGCCTGGCCCAGTCGCAGAAGACGGTCACCGAACAGTCCCTCGAAGCGCAAAAGGCCGGCGGCAGCACCCTGCTCGCCACGGAAAGCGCGACCAACCTCAAGCTCTCCGACTACCTGCTGCGCAGCACCGACCGTCTCAACGAAGTCACCCAGCAGAACCTCAAGGCCAAGCAGCAACTGGACAGCCTGACCCAGGCCGACCAGGCCCTGGACGAGCAGATCAACGTGCTCAAGGGCAGCCTGCTGCTGTCGAAGATCCTCTACAAGCAGAAGCAGGCGCTGCCGCACCTCAAGCTCGACCGCGACCTGGCCGACCAGATCGCCGACATCCGCCTGTACCAGTTCGAGGTCAACCAGCAGCGCGAGCAGATCAGCAGCCCGAGCCAGTACGTCGATAAGCTTCTGGAAAACCAGACCGCCGACCAGGTCACCCCGGAACTGCGCAAGGCCCTGCTGGAAGTGGCGATCACCCGGGTCGACCTGCTGGAGCGCCTGAACCGCGAGCTGAGCGCGGTGCTCAACGAGTCCATTACCCTGCAACTGAACCAGAAGCAGTTGGTCAGCACCGCCCTGAACCTGCGCGCCACCCTCGACGAACAGATGTTCTGGATCCCCAGCAACAAACCGCTGGACGTCGAATGGCTGCGTACCCTGCCCGAGCGCTTCCAGAAACAGGTCACCAGCCTGCCCTGGGGCTCGGGCATCGCCGAACTGGCCGACGGCCTGCTGGAACGGCCGTTGCTGTTCCTGCCGCTGCTGCTGATGATCGGCGGCCTGCTGTGGCGCCGTAACTACCTCTACGAACAACTGCGCAAGGTCCATGGCGATGTCGGCCACTTCAAGCGCGACAGCCAGTGGCACACGCCCCAGGCGATCCTGATCAACATCCTCCTGGCCCTGCCGCTGGCCCTGCTCCTGGCCCTGTGCAGCTACGCCCTGCAGATCGATGCGCGGGGCCAGAATGCCAATCTCGGCGCTGCGCTGTGGGAAATCGCCCAGGCCTGGCTGGTGTTCTACACCGCGTACCGGGTCCTGGCCCCGGGCGGGGTGGCCGAGCTGCATTTCCGCTGGCAGAAACCCCAGGTCGAATTCCTCCGGCGCTGGATCCGTCGCCTGGGCGCGGTGGTGCTGGCACTGGTCGGCGTGGTCGCGGTGGCCGAACACCAGCCATCGGCGCTGGCCGACGACGTGCTCGGCATCGGCGTGGTGCTGACCTGCTACGCCCTGATGGCCTGGCTGCTCAGCCGCCTGCTGCTGAGCAGCCCGACCCATCGCAACACCTCGCTGTTCCGCAAGGCCGTGGGCGTGGCCTTCACCGCCCTGCCCATCGCCCTGTTCGTCGCCGTGTGCTTCGGCTACTACTACACCGCGCTGAAACTCACCGACCGGCTGATCGACACCCTCTACCTGCTGATGTTCTGGCTGGTGATCGAGGCCACCTTCGTCCGCGGCCTGTCCGTGGCGGCGCGGCGCCTGGCCTACCAGCGCGCCCTGGCCAAGCGCCAGGCGGCCAAGGAAGGGCTGGACGGCGAAGTGCCGGTGGAAGAGCCGACCCTGGACATCGAGCAGGTCAACCAGCAGTCCCTGCGCCTGATCCGCCTGGCCTTGCTCGGTGGCTTCCTGGTCGCCCTGTACTGGGTCTGGTCCGACCTGATCAGCGTGTTCTCCTACCTCAACAACTTCACCCTGTACGAATACACCAGCGGCACCGGTGCCACCGCGAGCATGGTGCCGATCAGCCTCGGCGACCTGCTCGGCGCGCTGGTCATCGTCGGTATCACCCTGGCCCTGGCGCGCAACCTGCCGGGCCTGCTGGAAGTGCTGGTGCTGTCGAAACTGGACCTGGCCCAGGGCAGCGCCTACGCCACCACCACCCTGCTCTCCTACGTGATCGTCGGCGTCGGCTTCGTTTCCACGCTGTCGACGCTCGGGGTCAGCTGGGACAAGCTGCAATGGCTGGTGGCGGCGCTGTCGGTAGGCCTGGGCTTCGGCATGCAGGAAATCTTCGCCAACTTCATCTCCGGCATCATGATCCTGTTCGAGCGCCCGGTGCGTATCGGCGACACCATCACCATCGGCAACCTGTCCGGCACGGTGAGCAAGATCCGCATCCGCGCCACCACCATCACCGACTTCGACCGCAAGGACATCATCGTCCCGAACAAGACCTTCATCACCGGCCAGTTGATCAACTGGTCGCTGACCGACACGGTCACCCGGGTTACGCTCAAGCTCGGCATCGACTACGGCTCGGACCTCGACCTGGTGCGCGACCTGCTGCTCAAGGGGGCCCGGGAAAACCCGCGGGTGCTCAAGGACCCGGAGCCGATCGTGTACTTCCTGAATTTCGGCGAAAGCTCGCTGGACCACGAACTGCGCATGCACGTGCGCGACCTTGGCGACCGCAACCCGACGCTGGACGAACTGAACCGCTATATCAACCGCGAGTTCAAAGCCCACAACATCAAGATTTCCGTGCGCCAGGTGGAGGTGTTCCTGATGGACACCTCGGGCAACAAGAAACAGCTGATCCCGATGGAGCAGCCGGTCGAGCAGCCAAAACCCGACGATACGTCCAAGCCGTAAAGGAGTCGCCTCGTGAAAGGCCTCGACGAACTGACCTTCGACAACCGCTTCGCCCGCCTGGGCGATGCGTTTTCCACCCAGGTGCTGCCGGAGCCGATCGACGATCCGCGGCTGGTGGTGGTCAGCGAGGCGGCCATGACCCTGCTCGACCTCGAGCCCACCGAAGCGCACTCGCCGGTGTTCGCCGAGCTGTTTGGCGGGCACAAGCTCTGGTCCGAGGCCGATCCCCGGGCCATGGTGTACTCCGGGCATCAGTTCGGCTCGTACAACCCACGGCTGGGCGACGGCCGCGGCTTGCTGCTGGGCGAAGTGCGCAATGACGCCGGCCAGCACTGGGACCTGCACCTCAAGGGCGCGGGCCAGACGCCCTACTCGCGCATGGGTGATGGCCGCGCGGTGTTGCGCTCGTCGATCCGTGAATTCCTCGCCTCCGAAGCCCTGCATGCCTTGGGCATCCCCAGCAGCCGCGCGCTGTGCGTGATCGGCTCGAACACGCCGGTGTGGCGCGAAACCAAGGAAAGCGCGGCCATGCTCCTGCGCCTGGCACCGAGCCATATCCGTTTCGGCCACTTCGAATACTTCTACTACACCCGCCAGCCGGAGCAGCAGCGCCAGCTCGCCGAGCATGTATTGGACCTGCACTACCCGGAGTGCAAGACGGCGGACGAGCCCTACCTGGCCATGTTCCGCAGCATCGTCGAGCGCAATGCCGAACTGATCGGCAAATGGCAGGCCTATGGGTTCTGCCATGGGGTGATGAACACCGACAACATGTCGATCCTTGGCATCACCTTCGACTTCGGGCCGTTTGCCTTCCTCGATGATTTCGATGCCGGGTTCATCTGCAACCACTCCGACGACCAGGGGCGCTACAGCTACAGCAACCAGGTGCCGATCGCCCACTGGAACCTCAGCGCCCTGGCCCAGGCGCTGACGCCGTTCATCAGTGTCGAGGCCTTGCAGGGGGCGCTGGGGTTGTTCCTGCCGCTGTATGAAGCCCACTACCTCGACCTGATGCGCCGCCGGCTCGGCCTGACCACGGCGGAAGAAGGCGACAAGGTGCTGATCCAGCGCCTGCTCAGCCTGATGCAGCCGGGCGCGGTGGACTACAGCCTGTTCTTCCGCGAGCTCGGGGATCAGCCGGTGGACCAGGCGCTGGGGGTGGTGCGGAGTGATTTCGTCGATCTGGCGGGCTTCGACAATTGGTCGCAGGACTATCTGGCACGGGTGCAGCGCGAGCCGGGCAATGCCGAAGGGCGGCGGGAGCGGATGCATGCGGTGAACCCGCTGTATGTACTGCGCAACTACCTGGCGCAGCGGGCCATCGAAGCGGCACAGGGTGGCGACTACTCCGAAGTGCGACGCCTGCATGCGGTGCTGGCCCGGCCGTTCGAAGAACAGCCGGGGATGGAAGCCTATGCCGAACGGCCACCGGAGTGGGGCAAGCACCTGGAAATCAGTTGTTCTTCCTGAGCACGCGGACCCTGTGGGAGCGGGTTCACCCGCGATTGCTGTAGTGAATCCACCATCGTAATCGCGGGTAAACCCGCTCCCACAGGGTATCGAGTCAGCCTTGGGTACTGCGGCTTTCTCCTAGACCGGCACAGTCACCGGTGATTCCGACATGGCAACCGTCAGCAATGCCTTGGAGATTTTCATATCCAGCAGGGCATTGATCAGCAGTGCCTGATGCCGGGTGGTCTTGGGTTCGGGAAGGGATGAGGCGGCGGTGATCGCCTTTTTCAGATGTTCAGCGGCCCTGCGAACGGCTTCCTCATGGGAGAGACCAGGGCCGACGCAAAGGACTGGGGGTGGGTCGGGGACTAGCTTTCATGAAGTGCTCCGTATCAGGTGGAGCCGCCACGAATTTGCTGTCAAACAAAAGGGTGGCAGCTGTACGCGGGTTGACAGACCAGGGATACGGAGAACCCGGCGCACCAAAAGGTGCCCACGCGCACAGCTGCCGAAAATCAGCTGTGCACCGTATCTGGCCGGCCTGTCAAAGCCGATCGTTGAGATCAACGACCGCCGAAGACTAGGCAGCGATTCCATGGGGCGCAACAGGCTGGCAGGGCGAAGCAGTATGCTTGGGAAATTGCCTACAAAAAAGTCGGAAATCGAGGAAGTTCGCTGGTCATATTTGACATTTTTGTGCAGGACTTCAGGTTGTGCAGGGTCCTTTCGGGCCTCATCGCTGGCAAGCCAGCTCCCACAGGTTCCGTGTGCACCGCCAACCCTGTGGGAGCTGGCTTGCCAGCGATGAGGCCCGCAGAGCATTGAAAACTCCAGATCCCACCGCCACATACCCAGCAACACCCGCCCCCGGACCAATCCCCATGACCGACCCACTGCTGATCCCCTGCCCCCATTGCAACGGCCTCAACCGCCTGCCCGCCGACCGCCTGGGCGACACGCCGAAATGCGGGCGTTGCAAGCAACCCGTCCTGCTGGACAAACCCTTCGAGCTGAAGCAAGCCGACTACGCCAGCCAGATCAAGGGCGACCTGCCCCTGCTGATCGATGTCTGGGCCGATTGGTGCGGGCCGTGCAAGTCCTTTGCGCCGGTCTTCGAGCAGGCCGCACGGCAACTGTCCGGACGCTGCCGGCTGGCGAAGCTGGACAGTGAGGCCAACCGCGATTTGGCCGGCCAGTTGAATATCCGCTCGATCCCCAGCCTGATCCTGTTCAAGAACGGTCGGGAAGTGGCGCGGCAAAGCGGCGCATTCCCACTCCAACACCTGCTGGAGTGGTTGCGCAGCCAAGGGATCTAGGCGTTCTCTTCCAGCAACGAGTGCAACTCGACGAACTGCTGGGTCAGCTTGTGCCGCGGTTCCAGGTGGATCAGCGGCAGGCAGGCCTGGTGTGACTCGCGCATCTTCACCGAGCTGTTGAGGTACACCGGCAGTACCGGCAGCCCCTCTTCCACCAGTTCGTCGAGCATCTGCTGCGGCAGGCTGGCCCGGGGCTGGAACTGGTTGACCACGATGCCTTCGACCTGCAGCTCTTCGTTGTGGTCTTCCTTGAGGTCTTCGATTTCCGAGAGCAGGCCGTACAGCGCCTGGCGCGAGAAGCTGTCGCAATCGAAGGGAATCAACACGCGATCGGCCGCGATCAGCGCCGATACCGCATAGAAATTCAGGGCCGGCGGGGTATCCAGGTAGATCCGGTCGTAGTCTTCGCTCAATTCATCGAGCAGTTTGCGCAGCTTGTTGATCTTGTGCTTGGCCTCCAGCTTGGGCTGCAGGTCTGCCAGCTCCGCCGTGGCGGTGACCACATGCAGGTTGTCGAACGGCGTCTCGTAGATATCCACCTTGTTCTTCTTGGCGAACGGCCCGGACGACAGGCTCTGCTTGAAGAAGTCGGCGATACCCATGGGGATGTCCTCGCCGGTCAGGCCGGTGAGGTAGTGGGTGGAGTTGCCCTGGGCATCCAGGTCGATCAACAGGGTCCGATAGCCTTCACTGGCACTGACCGCCGCAAGGTTGCAAGCGATGCTGGACTTGCCGACGCCGCCTTTCTGATTGAACACCACGCGCCGCATGGAAAGACCTCCGTGTTTCAAAGAATGACCGAGTATGTGTCCGACCTGCAGGATTGACCAGTATTGAACCGCTCAAGATCCGGCAAAGGCGACCGACAACAGCTCCGGGCCGTCTGTCGGGAAAAGGCGGCCCAAGGAAATAAGCGGCGCTATTCGAGGTCTGTTCCAGTCACTTGGTTCCGTAATCAATAGCAATACATTGTTTACGACGGCCCCCTTGCACCGGGATAATGCCCGCCACTCGGCGATTTCGCCCGCAGGCCGTTGCTCCGAGTCCCCCTCGGCATGGAAGTCCCTCAGGGCGAGATACACACCTTGATCACATTCAACATCAGTCAGTGGCGCGCCTGGGCGCCCGGCCTCCAGTCGGCTGCGCATTGGCAGCAATGGAGCCATGGCGAACGCGCGATCGATGCCGGCGAGGCGTCGCCGGATGTCTCGTTCCTGCCCGCCATGCAGCGCCGCCGCCTCAGCCGCCTGGCGCGCATGGCCTTCGCCGTGGGCTGGCCGCTGGCCGAAGGCCTCGCGCCACTGCCCCTGGTGTTCGTTTCCCGGCATGGCGAAACCCCGCGCACCCTGGAGATCCTCAGCGACCTCGCGGCCGCCCAGCCCTTGTCGCCAACCCAGTTCAGCCTTTCGGTGCACAACGCCGTCATCGGCCTGTGGTCGATCCTGCGTGGCGAAACCGCCGAAATGACGGCCATCGCCGCCGAAGGCGACGGTTTCGAACAGGCCGTGGTGGAAGCGGCCGGCCTGCTCCACGATGGCGCCCCGGCGGTGCTGCTGATCGTCGCCGAGGAACACCCGCCTGCTGCCTACAGCCCCTGGATCACCGACGTGCCTTGCGACTACGCCCTCGGCCTGCTGTTGACCCCCGGCGACCAATGGCGCCTGTCCCTGGAGGGCGACAAGGCCGCTCCGGCCAGCGAACCCCATGCCTTGAGCTGGCTGCGCAACCTGCTCGCCAACCGTTCGACCTTTACCCACACCCTGAAGGACCGCACATGGAACTGGCAACGCAAGACCTGAGCCGCTCGCGCCGCGACGCCTGGCTCTGGCGCCTGCTGGCCACCGCCTTGAGCTTCCTGCTGTTCGGCCTCGGCGGCCTGTGCCTGCGCCTGCTGGTCTTTCCCCTGCTGGCCTGCCTGCCCGGCGATCGCCTGCGCCATCGGCAACGGGCAAGGCACACCATCAGCTGGCTGTTCTGGCGCTTCATCCGCTTCATGGCCGCCTGCGGCGTGCTCACCTACGAAGTGCGGGGCGCCGAGCGCCTGGGCCGGCCGGGGCAGATGATCATCGCCAACCATCCGTCGCTGATCGACGTCGTGTTTCTCATCGGCCTGGTCCGCCAGAGCAACTGCGTGGTCAAGCAGAGCCTGTTCGGCAACCCGTTCACCCGCGGCCCGGTGAGTTCGGCGCAGTACATCAGCAACGACGGCAGCATGGACATGCTCGATGCCGCCGTGGCCTCCCTGCAGGGCGGCCAGACCCTGGTGATCTTCCCCGAAGGCACCCGCACCGACCCGGGCCAGGCGCCGTCCTTCCACCGCGGCGCAGCGGCCATCGCCCTGCGCGGTGCGCGGGTGATCACCCCGGTGACCATCACGGTCAACCCGACCACCCTGACCAAGTGCGAGCCCTGGTACCGCATCCCGGACCGTCGCGTGCACTTCACCCTGCGCGTCGGCGCCGACATCGACCCGCAGGTCTTCGCCAGCCAGGGCCCGGCCCCGCAGGCCTCGCGCAAACTCAACGACCACTTGCACCAGTACTTCATCAAGGAGCTCGCCGCAGATGAGCAATCCCCAACTCAACCATGACATCAAGGACCTGATCATCGAGGCCCTGGGCCTGGAAGATATCAGCGCGGACGATATCGGCGACGAGCAGACCCTGTTCGGCGAAGGCCTGGGCCTCGACTCGGTGGACGCCCTGGAGCTCGGCCTGGCGATCCAGAAACGCTACGGCATCAAGATCGACGCCGACGCCAAGGACACCCGCTCGCACTTCACCAACGTGGCGACCCTCGCCGCCTTCGTTACCGCCAAACAGGCTGCCTGAGACACGTACCATGCAAACCCGCGAAGACATCTTCAACACCCTGCGCGACGCCCTTGTCGAACTGTTCGAACTGGACGCCGGGCGCGTCACCCTCGACGCCAACCTCTATGAAGACCTGGAAATCGACAGCATCGACGCGGTCGACCTGATCGATCACATCAAGCGCCAGACCGGCAAGAAAATCGCCGCCGACGAATTCAAGGCCGTGCGTACCGTCAACGACGTGGTCGAAGCGGTGTTCCGCCTGGTCAACACCGCGGCATGAAACGCCTGGTCGGGCTCGGGCTGGTCGTGGCCGGCCTGGGGTACCCGTTCGCAGTGCACTTCGGCATGGCGCATTTCGCGCCCTGGCAGTTCGGCCTGTTGCTGGGGAGCCTGTGGCTGGCCCGCGCCCTGACCCAGCCGCACAATCCCGGCGGCCGCTGGATGGCCCTGGTGGCCATCGCCTTCTGCGCATTGCTGGCGGTGCTGGACGATCCCGCGCTGCTGCGCTGGTACCCGGTGCTGATCAGCGCCTTCATGCTGGCCCTGTTCGGCGCCAGCCTGAAATTCGGCCCGCCGGTGGCCGAACGCCTGGCGCGGCTGAGCGACCCGGAGCTGCCGGAAAAGGCCGTGCGCTACACGCGCCAGGTGACCCAGGTGTGGAGCGGCTTTTTCCTGGTCAACGGCCTGGTCGCCGCCGCCCTGACCCTGTGGGCGCCGCTGGCCTGGTGGACCCTTTACAACGGCCTGATCGCCTACTGTGCGATGGGCCTGCTGTTCGCCATCGAATGGCTGGTTAGACAACGCGTGCGAGGACGCTCATGAAATGGATAAACCTTGAGCAGATGCTGTGGCCGACCGAGGGCGCACGCCTGGTCAGCCACGCCCCGGCGCTGGATCATCGGCAACTGGCCGGGCAGGCCCTGCAACTGGCCTCCGGCCTGCAGGCACGCGGGGTAAAGCGCCTGGCGGTCTATCTGGAAGACGCCGCCGAACTGGCCGTGGCCCTGCTCGGCGCCTGGCGTGCCGGCGTCGAGGTACTGCTGCCCGCCGACCTGCAAACCCAGACCCGCCAGCGCTGGAACGCCGAAGTGGACCTGTGGCTGAGCGAGCAGGACCAACGCCCCGCCGAACTGTTCGCCGCCGCCCTGGCCCCGGCCGACCTGGACCTCGACACCTGCCGCCTGAGCCTGTGCACCTCCGGCTCCAGCGGTGCGCCCAAGCGCATCGACAAGTGCCTGCGCCAGCTCGCCAACGAGGTCAACAACCTTGAAGCGCTGTGGGGCGCCGGGCTGGGCAAGGCCTGCATCATCGGCAGCGTCGCCACCCAGCATATCTACGGCCTGCTGTTCCGCGTGCTGTGGCCGCTGTGCGCCGGACGCAGCTTCGTCCGCCGCCAGTTGCCCTTCCCCGAGGATCTGCAGCGGGCCAGCCGCGAGCACCCGGCGTTCGCCTGGGTCGCCAGCCCGGCGCTGCTCAAGCGCATGGGCGATAACCTCGATTGGCCGGCGCTGAGCACCGTGCGCCAGGTGTTTTCCTCCGGCGGCGAACTGCCCGCCGAGGCCGCCCGCGAACTGCACCAGCGCCTGGGCCAATGGCCGACGGAAATCCTCGGCAGTTCGGAAACCGGCGGCATTGCCTGGCGCCAGGGCGAAAACCTGTGGCAGCCCTTCGCCGGCATCCGCCTGAGCCAGAACGACGACGGCGCCCTGTGCATCGCGTCGCCGTACCTGCCTGCGGGGCATACCGAGGAAAGCGCCGATGCGGTCAGCTTCGATGGCCATGGCCGCTTCCGCCTGCTCGGCCGCCTCGACCGCATCGTCAAGCTGGAAGAGAAGCGCATCGCCCTGCCGATGCTGGAACAGGCGCTGCTCCAGCACCCTTGGGTCGAGGACGCCCGCCTTGGCGTGATCCACGGCAACCGCGCCTCCCTCGGCGCCCTGCTGCAACTCGGCGCCAAGGGCATGCATGCCCTGCGCAACCAGGGCCGCCGGGCGGTGACCGACGCCCTGCGCCAGCACCTCGCCGGCCATTGCGAACCGCTGGCCCTGCCCCGCCGCTGGCGCCTGCTGCGGCAACTGCCCTACACCGCACAGGGCAAGCTGCCGCAAGCGCTGGTCGATAACCTGCTGATGGCGCCGCGCCCGTCGAGACCGGAGGTGGTCGGCGAACGGCAGGTGGACGGCGAACTGCACCTGGACCTGGTGGTTCCCGCCGACCTCGCCTATTTCAACGGCCACTTTCCCAAAACCCCGGTACTCCCCGGCGTGGTCCAGGTGGACTGGGCCATCGCCCTCGGCCAGCCACTGCTCGACGCGCCACGGCGCTTCGCCGGCATGGAAGTGCTGAAATTCCAGCAACTGGTGCGCCCCGGTGACCAGGTACTGCTGACCCTGCGTTTCGATGCCGAGCGCAGCAAGCTGTATTTCGCCTACAGCTGCGCCGGCGCGCCCTGCTCCAGCGGACGGATCGTCCTGGAGGCGGGCCAATGATCAAGCCTTGCGCGGTCATCCCGGTCTACAACCACGAGCTGGCAGTGCCTGCGGTGGTCGCCGACCTGCGCGCCGCCGGCCTGCCCTGCGTGCTGGTGGACGACGCCAGCAGCCCGTCCTGCGCGGCGGTGCTGCGCCAGCTGGCGCAGCAGCCGGACACCTGGCTGGTGCAACTGCCGGTCAACCAGGGCAAGGGCGGCGCCGTCATGGCCGGCCTGCGCGAGGCAGCGCGGCAGGGGTTCAGCCACGCCTTGCAGGTGGACGCCGACGGCCAGCACGACCTGGCCGATGTCAGCCGCTTCCTCGAACACGCCCGCGCCCATCCCGAGGCGCTGATCTGCGGTTATCCACAGTACGACGCCAGCGTGCCGAAAGGCCGCCTGTACGCCCGTTACCTGACCCATGTGTGGGTGTGGATCAACAGCCTGTCGCTGAAGATTCCCGATTCCATGTGCGGCTTCCGCGTCTACCCGCTGCCGCCGGTGCTGGCCCTGATCGACAGCGTGAACCTCGGCAAGCGCATGGACTTCGACCCCGAGGTGCTGGTGCGCCTGTCGTGGCGCAACCAGCCGATGCGCTGGCTGCCGACCAAGGTGCATTACCCGCAGGACGGCCTCTCGCATTTCCGCCTGTTCCACGACAATGCGCTGATCTCGAAGATGCACACCAAGCTGTTCTTCGGCATGTTGCTGCGCGCCCCGGCGATCCTCTGGCGGCGGCTGACGGCATGAACCAGCAGGAAAAACACTGGGCGGCCCACGAAGAACGCGGCAGCTTCCTGCTGATGAAGCTCACCGCCTTCGGCGTCAGGCTGCTCGGCCGCCGGCTGCTGAGCCCGGTGCTGTACGGCATCGTCCTGTACTTCTTCCTTTTCGGCCGGCGTGCCCGCGAGGCGGCGCGGACCTACCAGCACAACCTCGCCGAGTGGAGCGGCCAGCCAGCGTTGCGCCCCACCACCGCTCGCGTGTTCGGCCAGTTCATGGCCTTCGCCGACGCGCTGCTGGACAAGCTCGATGTGTGGAACGGCAGGCTCGGCCTGGACCGGATCGAGATCAACGACCCCGGCCAGCTGCACGGCCAGTTGCGCGCCGAGCGCGGTCAGATGCTGGTGGGCGCGCACCTGGGCAACCTCGAAGTGTGCCGGGCCCTGGCCGAAATGGGCCAGCAGGTGACCATGAACGTGCTGGTCCATACCCGCCACGCCGAGCGCTTCAACCGCCTGCTGGGCGAGGCCGGGGCCACGCACCTGCGCCTGATCCAGGTCAGCGAGCTGGACCCGGCGACCATGCTCCAGCTCAGCCAGCGCCTGGAGCGCGGCGAGTGGCTGGCGATCGCCGGCGACCGCGTGCCGCTGCATGGCGGGCGCACCGTGACCGTGGACTTTCTCGGTCATCCGGCGAAGTTCCCGCAAGGCCCGTGGCTGCTGGCCGGGCTGCTCAAATGCCCGGTCAACCTGCTGTTCTGCCTGAAACGCCAGGGCCGCTACCAGGTGACCCTCGAACCCTTCGCCGCCGCCGTGGAATGGCGCCGCAGCCAGCGCGACCAGGTGATCGCCGAACATGCCGCGCGCTACGCCGAGCGGCTCGGCCATTACTGCCTGCAAGCCCCGCAGCAATGGTTCAACTTCTACCCCTTCTGGAAGACCGATGACGATGCAACCGCGTGAGTCCGTTACCTTCGGCGAGTCGCCGCTCTCGATCGAAGCCATCCATGCCCTGGCCCACGGCAAGGCCGCAACCCGCCTGCAGGACGATGCCGACTACCGCGCGCGCATCGCCCGGGGTGCGCAGTTCCTCGATACGCTGCTGGACAAGGAAGGGGTGATCTACGGGGTGACAACCGGCTACGGCGACTCCTGCGTGGTCGCGGTGCCGCTGGAGCATGTCGAGGCGTTGCCCAGGCACTTGTTCACCTTCCACGGTTGCGGCCTGGGCCGGGTCTTCGACGCTCCGTCCACCCGCGCCCTGCTGGCGGCGCGCTTGCAGTCGCTGTGCCACGGGGTGTCCGGGGTGCGGGTCGAGTTGCTGGAGCGCCTGCATGCCTTTATCGCCCACGACATCCTGCCGGTGGTTCCCGAAGAAGGCTCGGTGGGCGCCAGCGGTGACCTGACGCCGCTGTCCTACGTGGCTGCGACCCTGTCCGGCGAGCGCGAAGTGCTGTATCGCGGCGAGCGCCGCCTGTCCGCCGACGTACACCGCGAGCTGGGCTGGGCACCGCTGGTGCTGCGGCCGAAGGAAGCCCTGGCATTGATGAACGGCACCGCCGTAATGACCGGCCTGGCCTGCCTGGCCTGGACCCGCGCCGACTATCTGCTCAAGCTCGCCACCCGCATCACCGCGCTCAACGTGGTTGCCCTGCAAGGCAACCCGGAGCACTTCGACGAGCGCCTGTTCGCCGCCAAGCCACACCCGGGCCAGACCCAGGTTGCCGCCTGGCTGCGCCAGGACCTGGCGATCGACGCGCCGACCGCGCCCCTGCACCGCCTGCAGGACCGCTACTCGCTGCGCTGCGCGCCGCACGTGCTCGGGGTACTGGCCGACAGCCTGGGCTGGCTGCGCGGTTTCATCGAGACCGAACTGAACAGCGCCAACGACAACCCGATCATCGACGGCGACGCCGAGCGCGTCCTGCACGGCGGGCACTTCTATGGCGGGCACATCGCCTTTGCCATGGACAGCCTGAAGAACCTGGTGGCCAACGTTGCCGACCTGCTCGACCGCCAGCTCGCCCTGCTGGTGGACGTGCGCTACAACCACGGCCTGCCGAGCAACCTGTCCGGCGCCCCGGCCGACCGCGCCATGCTCAATCATGGCTTCAAGGCCGTGCAGATCGGCGCCAGCGCCTGGACCGCCGAGGCCCTGAAAAATACCCTGCCGGCCAGCGTGTTCTCCCGCTCCACCGAATGCCACAACCAGGACAAGGTCAGCATGGGCACCATCGCCGCCCGCGATGCCCTGCGCGTACTGGAGCTGACCGAACAGGTCGCCGCCGCCACCCTGCTGGCCGCCAACCAGGGCGTCTGGCTGCGCAGCCGCGAAGCGGATGCCCGGCCCCTGCCACCGACGCTGGACGCCATGCACCGCGCCCTGCTCGACGACTTCGCCCCGGTGATCGAGGACCGCGCCCTGGAAAGCGACCTGCGCCACTGCCTGCAACGCATCGCCCAGCAGCACTGGAGGCTCCATGCGTAGTCAGGGTGTTCTCCACGTCGATAGCGAAGTGCTGGTGCCGTTCTTCGATGTCGACAGCATGCTGGTGGTCTGGCACGGGCACTACGTGAAGTACCTGGAAGTGGCGCGCTGCGCCCTGCTCGATCATCTGGGCCATAACTACGTGCAGATGCAGGACTCCGGCTACGCCTGGCCGGTGATCGACCTGCAACTGCGCTACATGCGCGGCGCCACCTTCGGCCAGCGCCTGAAGGTGCGGGCCAGCCTGGTGGAGTGGGAAAACCGCCTGAAGATCAACTACCTGATCAGCGACGCCGTCACCGGCGAGCGCATGACCCGGGCCAGCACGGTGCAGGTGGCCGTGCATATCGCCAGCCGCGAGATGCAGCTGGCCTCGCCGCAGGTGATGCTCGACGCCGTGCAGAAGGTGCTGCCATGAAACGCAACCGCCTGCTGCTGGCCCTCGGCCTGATGCTGTGCTGCGGCCTCGCCCATGCCTTCGGCCTGGAAGACCTGCGCAAGCAGTTGAGCGAGCCGGAGGTGATCAAGGGCCCGTTCATCCAGGAAAAGCACCTGCGCGCCCTGCCCCAGCCGCTGGTCAGCACTGGCCAGTTCGTGCTGGCCCGCGACCACGGCCTGCTGTGGTTGCTGCAAAGCCCGCTGAAACAGGATTACCGCCTCAATGCCTCCGGCATAGCCCGTCGCGATGCCGCCGGCTGGCAGGTCATCCCCACGCGCACGGCCGGCACCGAGCAGAACAAGCTGTTCTTCGCGGTGCTGCAGGGCGACAGCAGCGGCCTGGAGCGCGACTTCGAACTGGCCCTGCACGGCGACGCCAAGGCCTGGCAACTGCGCCTGACCCCGCGTTCGCTGGTGCTCAAGCAGATCTTTACCGGCATCGAGATCCACGGCGGCCAGTTCGTCGACCGTATCGAGCTGCTGGAAACCCAAGGCGACAGCACCGTGCTGCGCATGCCGTCCAGCACCAGCACCACGCTGACCGACGCGGAGCGCCACGACCTTGTCGATTGAGCGCCTGCTGCCGCGTCTGTTCCTGTTCTTGCTGGTCGGGGTCATGGCCCTGGCCGGCTGGCAGTGGACACACGGCCCGGCCTTGTCGGCGGACCTGATGACCCTGGTCCCGGGTGCCACCGAAGACCCGCTGGTCAAGCGCGCCGAGCAGCGCATGCAGGAGCCGCTGAACCGGGAAATGCTGGTGCTGGTGGGGCACGCCGAACGTGACAAGGCCATCGCTTTGGCCGAGCAACTGGGCAAGGAATGGCAGGCCAGCGGCCTGTTCGAAAAGGTCCAGTGGAGCCTGCAAACCGACCTGCAGGCGGTACGCGAACAACTGCTGCAAGGCCGTCTGGCGATGCTCGCCAAGGCCGACCGCGATAGCCTGGTCGAGACCCCCGACGCCTTTATCCAGCAACGGCTGCAAAGCCTGTTCGACCCCTTCGCCGGTTTCAGCCTGGTGTCCAGCCAGGACGATTGGCTGGGCCTGACCGGGCGCATCCAGAACAGCCAGCCGCGCCCCGCGTCCGTCGAACTGGATACCGCCAGCGGCGTGCTGCTGGCCAAGGCCGACGACAGATACTGGGTGCTGCTGCGCGCCCGCACCGAGGGCAATGCCTTCGACATGAAGCTGCCGCTGCGGGTCGCCGAGCTGTTGCAGCAGTCCCGTGACCAGGCCGCCGCGCAGGGCGCACAACTGCTCGCGGCCAGCGGCCTGCTCTACGCCGCCGACGGCCAGCGCCAGGCCAGCCGGGAAATGACCTGGATCGGCGGCGGCGCGACGCTGGGCATCCTGCTCCTGCTGCTCCTCGCCTTCCGCAGGTTCCGCGTGCTGCTGGCCTTCGTCCCGGTGCTGGTGGGCATGCTGTTCGGCGCCACCGCCTGCATCGCCCTGTTCGGCCAGATGCATGTAATGACCCTGGTGCTGGGCTCCAGCCTGATCGGCGTGGCGGTGGACTACCCGCTGCATTTCCTCTCGAAAAGCTGGAGCCTGCGCCCGTGGAACACCTGGCAAGCGGTGCGCAAGACCCTGCCGGGCCTGAGCCTGAGCCTGGCCACCAGCTGCATCGGCTACCTGGCCCTTGGCTTCACACCGTTCCCGGCCCTGACCCAGATCGCCGCGTTCTCCGCCGCCGGGCTGATCGGCGCCTACCTGGGGTCGGTGTGCCTGCTGCCGGCGCTGTTGAAGAACATCGACCTGCAACCGGCGCAATGGCCGCTGCGCATCGCCGAAACCCTGGTGGACCTGCGCCTGCGCTTGCTGCGCCGGGTGCCGACGCCGGTGCTGAGCGTGCTGCTCCTGGCGTTTTGCGCCGGCGGCCTGTGGCACCTGGAAAACCGCAACGATATCCGCCAGTGGGTCGGCAGCTCGCCGGTGCTGCTGGACGAGGCCAAGGCGGTGGCGCGGATCACCGGTTACCAGCCCACCAGCCAGTTCTACCTGGTGCGTGGCGCGGACGAAACGCAGTTACTGGAGCGCCTTGCCAGCCTCGGCCAACGCCTCGATGTCCAGGTCGCCAGTGGTCAGCTCAAGGGCTACATGGCGCTCAACCAGTTGCTCGCCAGCAGTGCCGAGCAGGCCCGCTTGCGCCAGGCGCTGGAGGCCCTGCCGCAACACTGGCAGCCGCTGCTGGCCAGCGGTGTCCCGGAGGCAACGCTGCAAGCCGAGCTGACCCGCCTGCGCGCCCTGCCGGTGCTCGATATAGACCAGGTCCTGGCCGGCCCGCTGGGCGAGGCCTGGCGCTCGCTGTGGCTGGGCAAGGACGCAGCGGGCGTCGCCGCCGTGGTCAGCCTGCAAGGCGCAAGCGATCCGGCTGTGCTGCGTCAACAAAGCGAAGGCCTCGACGGTGTACAACTGGTGGACCGCCTCGGCGAGCTGAACCGGCTGTTCGCCGCGACCCAGGTCAGCGCGGCGGAATTGAAGCTGCTGTCCTGCGTGCTGATCGTGGTGCTGCTGGTGTTCCCCTTCGGTTTCGGCGCCGCCGCGCGCATCGTCGCCCTGCCCCTGCTGGCGGCGCTGTGCAGCCTGGCCAGCCTCGGCTGGCTGGGCCAGCCCCTGACCCTGTTCAGCCTGTTCGGCCTACTGCTGGTCACGGCCATCAGTGTCGATTACGCGATCCTCATGCACGAACAGATCGGCGGCGCGGCGGTAAGCCTGCTCGGCACCCTGCTGGCGGCGACCACCACCTGGCTGTCGTTCGGCCTGCTGGCAGCTTCGAGCACGCCTGCCGTGAGCAATTTCGGCCTGGCCGTGAGCCTCGGCCTGGCCTTCAGCTTTGCCCTGGCCCCCTGGGCCGCGCCGCGCCACACGGAGAAGTCGGCATGAGTGTCGTGCTGTTCTGGGCCCTGGCCCTGTCGCTGTTCCTGATCGCCGGCGAAATCGGCCGGCGCCTGGGCCTGATCAGCATCGTTAGCCACCTGCTGCTGGCGACCCTCGGCCTGCCGCTGCTGATGCTGTTGTGGGTCGAGCCGCACTGGCAGCTCAGCGGCGCGCAACTGATCGCCCCGGCCTGGCTGAAGACCCTGTACGGCCTGAGCTTCGCCCTGTTGCTGGGGCATATCCTGTCCGATGTCGTCGAGCTGAAACTCGACCGCCAGAGCCTGAAGATCGCCCTGCCCAGTTTCCTCGTGCCCTTCGCCTGCGGCCTGGGCTGCGGTTTTCTGCTGTTGCCGGAGCAGCCCTGGCTGACGTCCCTGGCGTTGGGCCTGGTGTTCGCCATTACCGCCGTGCCGGTGCTCTACCTGTACCTGCGCAATATCGGCTATCCACCCGCGGCCACCCGGCGCCTGATGCAGGTGGCGATCGGCATCGATGTGCTGTGCTGGCTGCTGTTCGGCCTGGGCAAGGGCAGCCTGGATCCGCTGAGCCTGGCCTGGCCGCTGCTGGCCGCCTGCGCACCGCTGCCGCTGTACCTGCTGGGGCTGCGCCGCCCGTGGCTGTTCGGCCTGGCGTTTCTCGCCCTGCTGTTCGTCGCCGAGCACTACAAGCTCAACGCGCTGATCCTGGGCATTGGCTACATGGCCTGCCTGGCCTGGCTCAAGCTGCCGCTGCGCCTGCCACTGCCGGCGGCGTGGATCGAACGCCTGCAACAGGGCGTGGCGATCCCGCTGATCCTCACCTTCGGCATCGTCCAGATCGACTTCGGCCACCTGCTGCAATCCCTCGACCTGCTGCAACTGGGCGCGCTGGTGCTGCTGCCGATCCTCAGCAAGATGGCCGGCAACTGGCTGGGCCTGCGCTGGGCCAGCCTGTCGTTCCCCGGCGCCAGCCGCTGGCGGGAAAACCTGCTGCTGAACATTCGCGGTCTGAGCGAAATCGTCTTCCTCAATCTGCTGTTGCAACAGCAACTGATCAGCCCGGCGCTGTATTTCGCCCTGATGCTGATGAGCCTGATCGCCACCCTGATGCCCGCCATCGCCGGGCTGCACCGTCTTCCAGTTCTCAACGTTTCAACGGCAAGGAGGCCCCATGCCCGCCAGTGATGTACAACAACGCCAGGTCCTGATCATCGGTGCCGGCCCGTCCGGCGCCATCGCCGCCGCGCTGCTCAAGCGCAAGGGCCATGATGTACTGGTCATCGAGCGCCAGCTGTTCCCGCGCTTCTCCATCGGCGAGAGCCTGTTGTCGCACTGCATCGATTTCGTCGAGGAAGCCGGCATGCTGCCCGCCCTCGAAGCGGCGGGTTTCCAGTACAAGAACGGCGCGGCCTTCGCCTGGGGCGATGAATACAGCGCCTTCGACTTCGGCCAAACGTTCAGCAAGGGCCGGCCGAGCACCTTCCAGGTCCAGCGCGCGCGCTTCGACAAGCTGCTGGCCGACGAAGCCGCGGCCCAGGGCGTGGAGATCCGCTACGAAGAGGAAATCGTCGCTGCCGACTTCGAGCGCGAACGCCCGCAGGTGCGCGTGCGGCGCCAGGATGGCAGCGAGTACCAGGTAGAGGCGCAGTTCGTCCTCGATGCCAGCGGCTATGGCCGGGTGCTGCCGCGCCTGCTGGACCTGGAGGCACCGTCGAGCTTCCCGGTACGCCAGGCGGTGTTCACCCATATCGAGGACCGCATCGACCATCCGCACTTCGACCGCAACAAGATCCTCATCACCACCCACCCGGAACATCGGGACATCTGGTTCTGGACCATCCCCTTCAGCGATGGCCGCTGCTCCCTCGGCGTGGTCGCCGCAGCCGAACATTACGCCGACGCGCCGCAGGACCTGGATGCCTGCCTGAAAGGCTTCGTCGCGCAAACCCCAAGCCTGGCGAAGGTGCTGGCCAAGGCGGTGTGGGACACTCCGGCGCGGACCATCGGCGGCTATTCGGCCAACGTGAAAACCCTGCACGGCCCAGGCTTCGCCTTGCTCGGCAACGCGGCGGAATTCCTTGACCCGGTGTTCTCCTCCGGCGTGACCATCGCCATGCGTTCGTCGAGCATGGCCGCCGCCGTGCTCGACCGTCAGCTCAAGGGCGAAGCGGTGGACTGGGAGCGCGAGTTCGCCACCCCGCTCAAGCGTGGCGTGGATACCTTCCGCGCCTATGTCGAAGGCTGGTACAACGGCAGCTTCCAGGACGTGATCTATCACCCTGGGTCTTCGCCCGAGATCCGCGCCATGATCGCCTCGATCCTCGCCGGCTATGCCTGGGACGAGCGCAACCCCTTCGTCAGCGAACCCAAGCGGCGCCTGCGCATGCTCGCGGAAATCTGCGCGAGGGAAGAAGCATGAGCGGGCCGCGCTTTTTCAGCGATACCTATGTCGAGGAAACGAAGTTCGGCTTCTGGTTCCTGCGCAGCCATACCTGGCAGCACCATGTGTTGCGCGTGGCGATCAACGACCTGCGCCGCCTGTTCGATGGCGAGCCGCCGCAAGCGCCGGTGCTGCTCGATGTCGGTTGCGGCCAGGGGCGCTCGTTCAAGCATCTGCAGCAGGTATTCCGGCCGGGCAAGCTGCTCGGCACCGATGCCGACCCGCACAGCCTGGAGCTGAGCGGCGCCGAGGCGGTGAACCTGGGCCTGAAGGTGGAACTGAAGGGCAGCGACTGCGCCAACCTGCAATTCCCCGACGCCAGCATCGATATGCTGTTCTGCCACCAGACCTTCCACCACCTGGTAGAGCAGGAAAAAGCCCTGGCCGAATTCTGGCGGGTGCTCAAGCCCGGCGGTTACCTGCTGTTCGCCGAATCCACCGAGGCCTATATCGATACCTGGGTGATCCGCTGGCTGTTCCGCCATCCGATGCATGTGCAGAAGAGCGCGGAAGGCTACCTGCAGATGCTCCGCGAGCAAGGCTTCGAGTTCGGCGAACAGAATGTCTCGTACCCCTACCTGTGGTGGAGCCGCTCCAGCGACTTCGGCCTGCTCGAACGCTTCGGCCTGCGCAAGCCGCCACCGCCGGGCCAGCGCGAGGAAACCTTGGTCAACGTGGTGGCACGCAAGCCCCTGGATGCGGCATGAAAAGGCTGTTGCTGCTGGTCGCCTGCCTGATCCTGGCCGCCTGCGCGGTGCGCCCGCCGCTGCCGCAGCAGTTGCCACCGCTGAAGCTGCCGATGACCCTGCATGTGCAGCGTGAACAGGCCGATCAGCGCCAGGACTGGTTGCTGGTGATACAGCGCGAGGACCAGCGCCTGCGCTGGTCGATGATGGATCTGCTGGGCATTCCCCAGGCCCGCCAGCTGCTGGAGAACGGCGAATGGCAGGCCGACGGCCTGCTGCCACCGAACCCGGCGGCCCGCGAGCTGTTCGCCGCGCTGCTGTTCGCCTTGACCCCGGCCGAGCGCCTGGCGGCGCTTTATCCGGCGGCGCAGCAGCAGGATAATCAGCGCTGGCTTGGCGAGCGCTGGCATGTCAGCTACCGACAGGCCGACGACTTCACCTTGAACATGCAGCAAGGCCTGCGTTATCTAGTCACCCCCCTGCCCGGCGAGAACGCTCCATGACCGCTTACCTCAACGCCCTGGGCCTGGTCTGTGCCCTTGGACGCGATCAGGCCGAAGTCGCCCGCCGCCTGTTTGCCGGTGACTGCTCAGGCATGCTCGAGGCCGACGGCTGGGTGCCGGACAAGCGCGTGGTGGTCGGCGCCGTGCCCGGCGAGCTGAGCCCGCTGCCGGGCGAGAGCCGCAACAACCAGTTGCTGCACGAGGCCGCCCTGCAGATCGAAGCCCCGTTGCGCGCCGCCGTCGAGCACTTCGGCCCGCAGCGGGTCGGCGTGGTCCTGGGCACCAGCACCTCGGGCATCGAGGAAGCCAGCCAGGGCATCGCCGAGTACCTGCGCGAGGGCCGGTTCCCGCCCGGGTACGACTATGCCCAGCAGGAGCTCAGCGCCCCGGCGGTGTTCCTCGCCAACTGGCTGCAGGTCAGCGGCCCGGCCTACGTGATTTCCACCGCCTGTACCTCTGGCGCCCGCGCCCTGCTCAGCGCCCGCCGCCTGCTCGACCTGGGCCTGTGCGATGCGGTGGTGTGCGGCGGCGTGGACAGCCTGTGCAAGCTGACCCTCAACGGCTTCACCGCCCTCGAAGCGATGAGCGGCGAGCGCTGCAACCCGTTCTCGGTGAAGCGCAGCGGGATCAATATCGGCGAGGGCGCGGCGTTGTTCCTGATGACCCGCGAGGCGAACGCCGACGGCGGCAACATCGCCCTGCTCGGCGCCGGCGCCAGCTCCGACGCCCACCATATTTCCGCGCCGGAGCCCGCAGGCAAGGGCGCCCTCGCGGCCATGCAGAAAGCCTTGGACAGCGCCGGCCTGAAGCCCGCGCAGATCGATTACCTGAACCTCCACGGCACCGCCACCCGGCACAACGACGCCATGGAAAGCCTGGCGGTCAACGGTTTGTTCGGCGCCCGGCTCGCCTGTTCGTCGAGCAAGGCGATGACCGGCCACACCCTTGGCGCCGCCGGTGCCCTGGAAGCGGCGTTCTGCTGGTTGAGCCTGGCCCACGGCCAACTGCCTCCGCACCTGTGGGACGGCCAGCAGGATCCCGAGCTGGCGCCCCTGAACCTGATCGGCCCCGGCGAGCGCCTGCACGCCGGCGGCCCGCACCATCTGATGAGCAACTCGTTCGCCTTCGGTGGCAACAACATCAGCCTGATTCTCGGAGACACCCCATGATTGCCTGGCCATTGGCCGAACTCCTGCCCCATGCCGGCGACATGATCCTCATCGACGGGATCGAGTCGTTCGACGAGGAGCAGATCCACGCCCACCTGACCGTACGCCCCGGCGGCCTGTTCAACCGCGAGGACGGCAGCCTGCCAGCCTGGGTCGGCATCGAGCTGATGGCCCAGACCGTGGCCGCCTATGCCGGCTGCCGCGCGCGCCAGCAGGGCAAGCCGGTGGAGCTGGGCTTTTTGCTCGGCACACGCAAGTTCGAATGCGCTGTCGAACATTTCCCCGTGGGCGCAGAACTGCGCATCCATGCCCTGCGCTCGCTGGAAGACGACAACGGCATGGGCGTGTTCGAGTGCCATCTGTACGGACCGGGGCTGCACGCCACGGCCCGCCTGAATGTTTTCCGTCCGCCGGAGGTCGCGCAATACCTGGCCGAAGCGGGCGATGAGGAGTCCCGACATGAGTGAGACCATCCTGGTCACCGGTTCCAGCCGCGGTATCGGCCGGGCCATCGCCCTGCGCCTGGCCCGTGCCGGCTTCGACCTGGTGCTGCATTGCCGTAGCGGCCGTACCGAAGCCGAGGCCGTCGCCGACGAAGTGCGCGGCCTGGGCCGGCAGGCCCGGGTGCTGCAGTTCGATGTGGCCGACCGCGCCGCCTGCGCCGCGATCCTCGGCGACGATGTGGAAACCCACGGCGCCTACTACGGCGTGGTGTGCAATGCCGGCCTGACCCGCGACGGCGCCTTCCCGGCCCTGACCGAGGAAGACTGGGACCAGGTGCTGCGCACCAACCTCGACGGTTTCTACAACGTCCTGCACCCGGTGATGATGCCGATGATCCGCCGCCGCGCGCCGGGTCGCATCGTCTGCATCACCTCGGTGTCGGGGCTGATCGGCAACCGCGGCCAGGTCAACTACAGCGCCTCCAAGGCCGGGGTGATCGGTGCCGCCAAGGCCCTCGCCATCGAACTGGGCAAGCGCAGGATCACGGTCAATTGCGTCGCCCCCGGACTGATCGACACCGCCATGCTCGACGAGCACGTACCGGTCGAGGAGCTGCTGAAGATGATCCCGGCCCAGCGCATGGGCACGCCGGAAGAGGTCGCCGGTGCGGTGAACTTCCTGATGTCCGCCGAGGCTTCGTACATCACCCGCCAGGTCCTGGCCGTCAACGGAGGCCTGTGCTGATGAAACGCGTGGTCGTCACCGGCATGGCCGGCATCACCTCCCTGGGCAGCGACTGGGCCACGATCTCGGGCAATTTCGCCGCCAACCGCAGCGGGATCCGGCGGATGGACGAGTGGAACCGTTTCGAAGAGCTCAATACCCGCCTGGCCGGGCCGGTGGATGATTTCGCCGTGCCGTCCGGCTGGACCCGCAAGCAGCTGCGCAGCATGGGCCGGGTCTCGCGGCTGGCGGTGGCGGCGTCGCAGAATGCGCTGCTGGACGCCGGGCTGCTCGATGATCCGTCGATCCGCGACGGGCGCATGGGCGTGGCCTGCGGCTCGTCCACCGGCAGCACCGACGAGATCAAGGCGTTCGGCAACATGCTGCTGAACTCGGTGGCCGAAGGACTCAATGCCAACTCCTACGTGCGCATGATGCCGCACACCACCGCCGCCAACATCAGCATCTTCTTCGGCCTGACCGGGCGCCTGATCCCGACGTCCAGTGCCTGCACCAGCGGCAGCCAGGGCATCGGCTACGCCTACGAGGCGATCAAGTTCGGCCGTCTGCCGATGATGCTCGCCGGCGGCGCCGAGGAACTGTGCCCCACCGAGGCCATGGTATTCGATGCGCTATACGCCACCAGCCTGAAGAACGATACCCCGCACAAGACCCCCAGCCCCTACGACAGCGGCCGTGACGGCCTGGTGATCGGCGAAGGCGCCGGCATGCTGGTGCTCGAAGAACTGGAGCACGCCCTGGCCCGGGGCGCGCGCATCCATGCCGAGATCGTCGGTTTCGGCAGCAACGCCGACGGCCAGCACACCACCCGTCCCGAGCAGGCGACCATGCGCCGGGCCATGGAGCTTGCGCTGGAGGATGCCGACCTGGCCCCGCACGCCATCGGCTACGTCAACGGCCACGGCACCGCCACCGAGCAGGGCGACATCGCCGAGACCCTGGCCACCAGCGCCCTGTTCGGCGCGCGGATGCCAATCAGTTCGCAGAAAAGCTTCCTCGGCCACACCCTGGGCGCTTGCGGCGCGCTGGAAGCCTGGTTCAGCATTGAAATGATGAACAGCGACCGCTACGTGCACACCCTCAACCTGGACAACATCGATCCACGCTGTGGCGAGCTGGACTACCTGTGCGGCGAGTTCCGCTCCCTCAGCAACCAATACGTCATGAGCAACAACTTCGCCTTTGGCGGGGTCAACACGTCGTTGATTTTCCGCCGCTGGGCCTGAAACCGACTGGAGAGAAAGGAATGTCTTCAATGATTCGCGCGGCCCTGCTGGGCCTGGTACTGGCTTTCGTCGCTGGCTGCACGTCCAAACCGGTGATGGTCCCCAAGGAACTGCTGGTGGTCGGCCACTCCTACACGGACGAGGAAATCCAGCGGGCCATCGTCAAGGCCTCGGCCGAGCGCGGCTGGACCGTACGCAGTACCAGCCCGGGCCTGGTCCAGGCCGATATCACCGTGCGCAACACCTTCTTCGCTGCCGTGGATATCCGCTACAGCCTGAGCAACTTCCGCATCGAGTACCGCGACAGCCGCAACCTCGGCTACAACGACGGCAAGATCCACCGCAACTACAACCGCTGGGTCTACAACCTCGATAAAAGCATCATGCGCGAACTGCAACGCATCGAGTCCGATCGCATGGTACAGCGCGCCCTCAACGAACAACGCTCCACCATTTATTAATCAAGGAAAGACACCATGCGTTTGAAAACCTGGACCGCCACCACCGCCCTGCTGCTGTGCGCCTTGCCAGGCATCAGCCAGGCCCGGGATACCGCACTGTTTCTGCCGTTCGAAAAGGTGGTTCAACAGATGACCACCGAGAAGAAGCTCGATGGTTCGGTGAAGTTCTATCTGGCCGGTGTACAACCGCGCGGCAAGGTCAGCGTCATCAGCCCGAATGCGACCACCAACAAGAAGACCAACGCCTTCAACAAGAGCGATGAAGCCGCTTGCGAATGGGCCCTGCAGTCGGCCCTGCTGACCATGCAAGACGCGGCCAAGAAGGTGGGAGCCAACGCCGTTACCAATATCGCCAGCTACTACAAGAAGAACGAGCGCAAGGACGCCAGCACCTACGAATGCCACGCCGGAGCCGTTATTGCCGGTGTTGCGCTGAAAGGCGATCTGTCGAAGGTCGACTGATCCCGCTCAGCCCTTGCGCGTGAGCAGCTCGACGAAGGCACCCGCCATCGCCGAGCCCTGCTCGCGCCGCTGCACCAGCCACACCGCCGTGACCGCATCGGCATCCAGCAGCGTGCGATAGACCACCCCGTCGATACGCATGCGCTGGAACGATGCCGGCAGCACCGACACCCCCAACCCCGCCGAGACCAGACCGATGATGGTCATCACCTCCGCCGCCTCCTGGGCGAAATGCGGGGTGAACCCGGCTTGCCGCGCCAGGCTCAACAGTTGGGCATGCAGGCCGCTGCCATAGCTGCGCGGGAAGAACACGAAGGGCTCGTTGGCCAGGGCCTTGAGCTCCAGGCCCCGTTCCGAATCCTCGACCAGCGGGTGGTCGGCATTGAGTACCGCCACCAGCGGCTCACGGAACAGCTCGGTGGCCACCAATGATTCCGGTAGCGCCAAGGGCCGCATGAGGCCGACCTCGATGCTTTCGTCCAGCAGGGCGTCGGCGACGTCGCGGCTGCTCATTTCCTTGAGGTTCAGGTGCACCGCCGGGAAACGCTGGCGGAAGCTGTAGATGGCCTTTGGAATGCTGGAATTGAACGGTGCCGAGGAAGTGAAGCCGATCTTCATCTCGCCCAGTTCACCCAATTGCGCGCGACGGGCGACGTCGGCGGCCTTGTCCACCTGGGCCAGGACCTGGCGGGCCTCTTCAAGGAACAGGCGCCCGGCCTCACTGAGTGCCACCCGTCGGTTGGTGCGCTCGAACAGGCGCGCACCCAGCTCCTGTTCCAGGGCCTGGATCTGCTGGCTCAGGGGTGGCTGGGAAATGCCTAGGGCCTGCGCGGCCCGGCCGAAATGCAGCTCTTCGGCGACCGCGATGAAGTAACGCAGATGGCGCAATTCCATGGATGCTCCAATAGGTCGTAGAACCTCTTAAACAGGTCGAACAATATATTGGAAATGATCATTAGCCAGCTATATGCTTTTTTCACTTGCCCCAGAGGCCGCCCCCGCCGAGGCTCCCGTGAAAACTGCTGTAGCGCCCCACGCCCACGACCTTCCCCCCGAACCTGTGGCCGACATCGCCGCCACGCTCAAAGACACCTGGATCGAGAAAGGCACGCCGGCCTTCATGCGGACCGTGCTGGCGCTGTTCTGCGGCGGTTTCGCCACCTTCGCCCTGCTCTACTGCGTACAGCCGATGATGCCGCTGCTGTCTCGCGACTTCGCCATCAATGCGGCGCAAAGCAGCCTGGTGCTGTCGGTGTCCACCGGCTTGCTGGCGTTCGGGCTGCTGATCACCGGGCCGATCTCCGACCGTATCGGGCGCAAGCCGGTGATGGTCTTCGCCCTGTTCTGCGCGGCCCTGAGCACCATCGCCAGTGCACTGATGCCGACCTGGGAGGGCGTGCTGGCGATGCGTGCGCTGGTGGGCCTGTCGCTCAGCGGCCTGGCGGCGGTAGCGATGACCTACCTGAGCGAGGAAATTCATCCACAGCACATTGGCCTGGCGATGGGGCTGTACATCGGCGGCAATGCGATTGGCGGGATGAGCGGGCGGCTGATTGCCGGGGTATTGATCGACTTCGTCAGTTGGCATACGGCGATGCTGGCGATCGGTGGCCTGGCCCTGATCGCCGCGGCACTGTTCTGGAAGGTGCTGCCGGAGTCGCGCAACTTCCGTTCGCGCTCGATGAATCCGCGCAGCCTGCTCGATGGCTTTGTCCTGCACTTCCGGGACGCCGGCTTGCCCTGGCTGTTTCTCGAAGCCTTCCTGCTGATGGGTGCGTTCGTCACCCTGTTCAACTACATCGGTTACCGCCTGCTGGCCGAGCCGTTCAACATGAGCCAGGCGCTGGTGGGGCTGCTGTCGATCGTCTATCTATCGGGCATCTACAGCTCGGCGCAAATCGGTGCACTGGCCGACAAGCTAGGCCGGCGCCGGGTGTTCTGGGGCACCATCCTGCTGATGTTCAGCGGTATGCTGCTGACCCTGTTCAGCGCCTTGCCGCTGATCATCGTCGGCATGCTGGTATTCACCTTCGGCTTCTTCGGCGCCCACTCGGTGGCCAGCAGCTGGATCGGCCGCCGGGCATTCAAGGCCAAGGGGCAGGCGTCGTCGCTGTACCTGTTCAGTTACTACGCGGGATCGAGCGTGGCGGGGACGGCGGGTGGGGTAGCCTGGCATTACGCCGGGTGGAACGGGATCGGGGTGTTTATCGGCAGTTTGCTGGTGGTGGCGTTGGGGGTTGCGTTGTACCTCAGCAAACTGCCACCGAAAGCCGCCTGATCACGGGTTTGTGGTGCTGCTGATGGCCTCATCGCCGGCAACGCCGGCTCCCACAGGGTCTGGCGGTGTACGCGGACCTTGTGGGAGCTGGCGTTGCCAGCGATGAGGCCTTTGGATCAGTTCACGATCTCGACGATATCCACATCCACTTCCCGCGACATCAGGTGCTTTTCCACCTCGCCGGTCAGCTTGACCCTGGTCTTGTCATTGAATGCCACCGGCGGCAGGTCTTCGTTGTCGATCTCGACGGTGATGGTGCCGGTGTTGTCCTTGAACTCGTACTTGTCGTCGTTGTTGACCTTCTTGATCACATAGCCGGTCAGCACCACCGGGGTGTCGTCCGCGGCATCGTTGGCGGCGGCCACGGTGGTGACGCTCTGCGCACCCGGGCCGGTGTAGCCGGTGCCGGCAGCCAGGGCAGCGGTACTGAACAGAGGGGCGAGGATAAGGGCGAGGTAACGGGTTTTCATGGTTCTGATTCCTTGGCAGGTTTTGATGGGATCAGATTACCCAGGCAGGCTGAATTGAAGCTTAAACCTGATATTTCTGTCAGTTGTGCCTGATTTGAAGCGCATGGCTTGATGATTCCTCCTTCACGAGGACATCGACATGCTTACATCCTCCCTGCGTTACTTCTGCCTGCTCATTGCGCTGTTCCTGCAGATCCCCTGCGCCATCAGCGCCGATGACCCGGGGCGCAGCGTGGTCCTGCGCCTGCAACAGCGCTTCGACGATATCCGGCCGGAATGCGCCGATGGCAGCGCGGCGATCAACTGCAACGGCGTCATCATCCGCGCCATCCGTGACACGTCCAACCCGGCGTTCTGGAACCCCAGCCCGGAAAATGTCGAGCGCAAGGGCGTGTCCTTTTCCTACATCCGCCGGGACGTAGGCAACGAGCTGCTGGCGGGTGATGCCGGGTTGATCATGGCCCCGCTGGGCGAGCCGAGCGAGCAGCCGCTGACGGTGAAGTGCGTGTTTCCGCTGAATGCCGCTACTGACAGTCGTATCGAAAGTTGTGGCACGGAAGCGTTTCCGTTGCCCTGCCATTTGAGTGGCGTTGTGGATATTCCAACCTGGCAGGCGCACTTTGCCGAGTACACCGGAACCAAAGCTTGCTACTTCGAGCCAACGGCGCAGTGGTTCCAGTTCAGCATCGACGTGCGCCAGCATTTTCCGATCCCGGCTCACCGTCGCATCTGGAACGAAGTCGTGATTGCTCCGTGGCCGGAAGACATTCCCGAGAAGCTGCCACTGGAAGCGCTTTATTACACCGGGGCAGGGCTGGAAAGGGCGCGGCAGATGCAGGACAGCTTCATGGCCGCGACCGGGAAATTCATTCCCATCGTGCAGATCGACCTGACCAGGAACCCGGTGTTCTATTACGAACCGAAGGATCAGGTGGTGATAGTCAACTGATCGTACGCGGTCTTTGTGGGAGCGGGTTCACCCGCGATTACGGTAGCGAACTCACCACCGTAATCGCGGGTGAACCCGCTCCCACATGGACCGCGTTGCCCTGTCAGCCGTGGTACTGGGCTGAAAGCTCATGCACCGCGTTGATGAACACGCCTGCATGCTCCGGATCGACTTCCGGGGTGATGCCGTGGCCCAGGTTGAACACGTGGCCGCTGCCCTTGCCATAGCTGGCGAGGATGCGCGCAACCTCGGCGCGGATGGCTTCCGGCTTGGCGTAGAGCACGGTCGGGTCCATGTTGCCTTGCAGCGCGACCTTGTCACCCACGCGGCGGCGGGCGTCGCCGATCTCGCAGGTCCAGTCCAGGCCCAGGGCATCGGCGCCGGCCTCGGCGATGCTTTCCAGCCACAGGCCACCGTTCTTGGTGAAGAGAATCACCGGCACCTTGCGCCCCTCGTGTTCGCGGATCAGGCCGCTGACGATCTTGCGCATGTAGGCCAGGGAGAATTCCTGGTACGCCGCCGCCGAGAGGTTGCCGCCCCAGGTGTCGAAGATCTGCACCGCTTGCGCACCGGCCAGGATCTGCCCGTTGAGGTAGCTGGTGACCGACTGCGCCAGCTTGTCCAGCAGCAGGTGCATGGCCTGGGGATTGTCGTAGAGCATGGCCTTGGTCTTGCGGAAGTCTTTCGACGAGCCGCCTTCGACCATGTAGGTGGCCAGGGTCCAGGGGCTGCCGGAGAAGCCGATCAGCGGTACGCGGCCATTCAGCTCGCGGCGGATGGTGCTGACAGCGTCCATGACGTAGCCGAGGTCTTTCTGCGGATCGGGGATCGGCAGGGCTTCGATGTCGGCCAGGCTGCCGACCACTTTCTTGAAGCGCGGGCCTTCGCCGGTTTCGAAGTACAGGCCCTGGCCCATGGCGTCGGGAATGGTGAGGATGTCGGAGAAGAGGATCGCCGCGTCCAGCGGGTAGCGGTCCAGCGGTTGCAGGGTCACTTCGCAGGCGAATTGCGGGTTCATGCACAGGCTCATGAAATCCCCGGCCTTGGCGCGGCTGGCGCGGTACTCCGGGAGATAGCGGCCGGCCTGGCGCATCATCCACACCGGGGTGACGTCTACAGGTTGCTTGAGCAGCGCGCGCAGGAAACGATCATTCTTCAAGGCAGTCATGTCGGCATCCGGAAAAAAAGTGCGGGCATTTTCTCAGACGCACAAAGAAAAGGCACGGTGCTAGCCGTGCCTTTTGTCTATCAGGATGCCTTGGGTCAATAGATTTTTCAGACGCCCAGGTAATCCAGGATCCCTTCCGCCGCATTGCGGCCTTCGAAGATCGCCGTCACCACCAGGTCGGAACCACGGACCATGTCGCCACCGGCGAAGATCTTCGGGTTGCTGGTCTGGTGCTTGAACTGGCCTTTTTCCGGAGCAACCACGCGACCCTGGCTGTCGGTGCGGATATCGAACTGCTCGAACCACGGCGCCGGGCTCGGACGGAAACCGAAGGCGATGACCACGGCATCGGCCGGGATGATCTCCTCGGAGCCCGGGATCGGCTCGGGGCTGCGACGGCCACGGGCGTCCGGCTCGCCGAGACGGGTCTCGACCACCTTCACGCCTTCGACCTTGTCTTCGCCGATGATGGCGATCGGCTGGCGGTTGTAGAGGAACTTCACGCCCTCTTCCTTGGCGTTCTTCACCTCTTTGCGCGAGCCGGGCATGTTCGCCTCGTCACGGCGGTAGGCGCAAGTCACGGCCTTGGCGCCCTGGCGGATCGAAGTCCGGTTGCAGTCCATAGCGGTATCGCCACCACCAAGGACCACGACCTTCTTGCCCTTCATGTCGATGAAGTCTTCCGGCGACTTCTCGAAGCCCAGGTTGCGATTGACGTTGGCGACCAGGAAGTCCAGGGCGTCATGCACGCCAGGCAGGTCTTCACCAGGGAAGCCGCCCTTCATGTAGGTGTAGGTGCCCATGCCCATGAACACCGCATCGAACTCTTCGAGCAACTGTTCCATGGTCACATCCTTGCCCACCTCGGTGTTGAGGCGGAACTCGATGCCCATGCCGCTGAAGACTTCGCGACGATTGCTCAGCACGGTCTTTTCCAGCTTGAATTCCGGGATGCCGAAGGTCAGCAGGCCGCCGATTTCCGGGTTCCTGTCAAACACCACCGGGGTCACGCCGCCACGCACCAGGATGTCGGCACAGCCAAGGCCGGCAGGGCCGGCACCGATGATGGCGACGCGCTTGCCGGTCGGCTTGACCTTGGACATGTCGGGGCGCCAGCCCATGGCGAAAGCGGTGTCGGTGATGTACTTCTCGACCGAACCGATGGTCACTGCGCCGAATCCGTCGTTCAGGGTGCAGGCGCCTTCGCAGAGGCGGTCCTGCGGGCACACGCGGCCGCAGACTTCCGGCAGGGTGTTGGTCTGGTGCGACAGCTCGGCCGCCGCGAGGATGTTGCCTTCGGAGACCAGCTTCAGCCAGTTGGGGATGAAGTTGTGGACCGGGCACTTCCATTCGCAATACGGGTTGCCGCAACCCAGGCAGCGGTGGGCCTGCTCGGCCGATTGCTGGGGTTTGAAGGGCTCGTAGATCTCCACGAACTCTTTCTTGCGCTGGCGCAGCAGCTTCTTCTTCGGATCCTTGCGCCCGACTTCGATGAACTGGAAGTCATTACTCAGACGTTCAGCCATTTTTCAAAACCTCTTTACCGCAGTTGCTAGCTTCAAGCTGCAAGCTGCCAGACGATCACGTTTAGCCGGCGAGCCTCGCGCTGGGCGAGGTCGCCGCTTGCAACTGCGTTATTGCGGGTTGGCCCGGGTGCTGGAGAGCAGGTTCTTCAGGTTCGCCGCCTTCGGCTTGACCAGCCAGAAGCGACGCACGTAGTCGTCCAGGTTTTCCCAGAGCTCGCGGCCCCATGCACTACCGGTTTCCTCGACGTACTCGGTCAGCACGCGGTGCAGATGGCTGCGGTAAGCCTCCATCGCCTCGCCGGTGATCCGCTGGATTTCCACCAGTTCATGGTTCAGCTTGTCGACGAAGCTGTTGTCCATGTCCAGTACGTAGGCGAAGCCGCCCGTCATGCCGGAGCCGAAGTTGTAGCCGGTCTTGCCCAGAACGCAGACAAAACCACCGGTCATATATTCGCAGCAGTGATCGCCAGTGCCTTCGACGATGGCGTGGGCACCGGAGTTGCGCACCGCGAAACGCTCGCCCGCAGTACCGGCGGCGAACAGCTTGCCGCCGGTGGCGCCGTAGAGGCAGGTGTTACCGACGATGGCGCTGTCCTGGGTGGCGAACGGGCTGCCGGCTGGCGGTACGATGGTCAGCTTGCCACCGGTCATGCCCTTGCCGACGTAGTCGTTGGCATCGCCTTCCAGGTGCATGTTCAGGCCGCCGGCGTTCCAGACGCCGAAGCTCTGGCCTGCGGTGCCCTTGAAGCGGAAGGTGATCGGCGCCTTGGCCATGCCCTGGTTGCCGTGCAGACGGGCGATCTCGCCGGAGACCCGCGCGCCGATGGAACGGTCGCAGTTGCAGATATCCAGCTCGAATTCACCGCCGCTCAGGTCGCGGATGGCCGGGAGCGCCATCTGCACCATCTTCTCGGCCAGCACGCCCTTGTCGAATGGCGGGTTGCGGTCGACCTCGCAGAACTGCGGCTTGTCCGCCGGCACGTGGGCGCTGCCCAGCAGCGGGCTGAGGTCGAGGTGTTTCTGCTTCTCGGTTTCACCCGGGAGCATTTCCAGCAGGTCGGTCCGCCCGATCAGCTCGCCGAGGCTGCGCACGCCCAGCCTGGCCAGCCATTCACGGGTTTCTTCGGCGATGTAGGTGAAGAAGTTCACCACCATATCGACGGTACCGATGTAGTGATCCTTGCGCAGCTTGTCGTTCTGGGTGGCTACGCCGGTGGCGCAGTTGTTCAGGTGGCAGATACGCAGGTACTTGCAGCCCAGGGCGATCATCGGCGCGGTGCCGAAGCCGAAGCTCTCGGCGCCGAGGATGGCGGCCTTGATCACATCGAGGCCGGTCTTCAGGCCGCCGTCGGTCTGTACCCGGACCTTGCCGCGCAGGTCGTTGCCGCGCAGGGTCTGGTGGGTCTCGGCCAGGCCCAGTTCCCACGGGGCGCCGGCGTACTTGATCGAGGTCAGCGGCGAAGCACCGGTACCACCGTCATAACCGGAGATGGTGATGAGGTCGGCATAGGCCTTGGCGACACCGGCGGCAATGGTACCGACACCGGCTTCCGCCACCAGCTTGACCGAAACCAGCGCCTGCGGGTTGACCTGCTTGAGGTCGAAGATCAGCTGCGAGAGGTCTTCGATCGAGTAGATGTCGTGGTGGGGCGGTGGCGAGATCAGCGTCACGCCCGGCACTGCGTAGCGCAGCTTGGCGATCAGGCCGTTGACCTTGCCGCCTGGCAGCTGGCCGCCTTCGCCCGGCTTGGCGCCCTGGGCGACCTTGATCTGCAGCACTTCGGCGTTGACCAGGTACTCGGGAGTGACGCCGAAACGACCGGTAGCGACCTGCTTGATCTTCGAGCTGCGGATGGTGCCGTAGCGCGACGGGTCTTCGCCGCCTTCACCGGAGTTGGAGCGCGCACCCAGGCGGTTCATCGCCTCGGCCAGGGCTTCGTGGGCTTCCGGCGACAGTGCGCCCAGCGAGATACCGGCGGAGTCGAAGCGCTGCAGGATGGCTTCCAGCGGCTCGACCTCGCTGAGATCCAGGGCCTGGTCGGCGGTCTTGACCTTGAGCAGGTCGCGGATCATCGACACCGGACGGTTGTCCACCAGCGCGGTGTATTCCTTGAACTTGGCGTAGTCGCCCTGCTGCACGGCAGCTTGCAGGGTGTTGACCACGTCAGGGTTGTAGGCATGGTACTCGCCACCGTGGACGAACTTCAGCAGGCCGCCCTGCTGGATCGGCTTGCGCGCGCTCCAGGCTTCGGCAGCGAGCAGCTTCTGCTCGTTCTCGATATCGACGAAGCGCGCGCCCTTCAGGCGGCTGGCCACGCCACGGAAGCTCAGGCCGACCACTTCTTCCGACAGGCCGACGGCTTCGAAGAGCTGCGCGCCACGGTAGGAAGCGATGGTGGAGATGCCCATCTTCGACAGGATCTTCAGCAGGCCCTTGGAGATACCCTTGCGGTAGTACTTGAAGACTTCGTCCAGGTCACCGAGCACTTCGCCGGTGCGGATCAGGTCGGCCAGCACTTCGTAGGAGAGGTACGGGTAGACCGCGGAAGCACCGAAGCCGATCAGCACGGCGAAGTGATGCGGGTCGCGGGCGGTGGCGGTTTCCACCAGGATGTTGCTGTCGCAGCGCAGGCCTTTTTCGGTCAGGCGATGGTGCACGGCGCCGACTGCCAGGGAAGCGTGGACCGGCAGCTTGCCCGGCGCGATGTGACGGTCGGTCAGCACCAGTTGGGTCTTGCCCGAGCGCACGGCTTCCTCGGCCTGGTCGGCGATGCTGCGTACGGCAGCTTCCAGGCCCAGGCTTTCCTCGTAGTTGAGGTCGATGATGTGACGCTCGAAGCCAGGGCGGTCGAGGTTCATCAGCGAGCGCCACTTGGCCGGGGAAATCACCGGCGAGCTGAGGATCACGCGGGAGGCGTGCTCAGGGGACTCCTGGAAGATGTTGCGCTCGGCACCGAGGCAGATCTCCAGCGACATCACGATGGCTTCGCGCAGCGGGTCGATCGGTGGGTTGGTCACCTGGGCGAACTGCTGGCGGAAATAGTCGTAGGTCGAACGCACGCGCTGCGAGAGGATCGCCATCGGCGTGTCATCGCCCATCGAGCCGACCGCTTCCTGGCCCTGCTCGCCAAGCGGACGCAGCACCTGGTCACGCTCCTCGAAGGTGACCTGGAACATCTTCATGTATTGCTTGAGCTGGTCGGCGTCGTAGCTGGCCACGCCCTGGTCGTCGCTGAGGTCGGCCTGGATGCGCAGGGCATTCTGGCGCAGCCAGCGCTTGTACGGATGGCGCGACTTGAGGCGATCGTCGATGGCATTGGTATCGAGGATCTGGCCGGTCTCGGTGTCCACGGCGAAGATCTGGCCAGGACCGACACGGCCCTTGGCGATCACGTCTTCCGGCTTGTAGTTCCACACGCCGATTTCCGAGGCCAGGGTGATGTAGCCGTTCCGGGTGGTCACCCAGCGCGCCGGGCGCAGGCCGTTGCGGTCGAGCAGGCAGACCGCGTGGCGGCCTTCGGTCATCACCACGCCCGCCGGGCCGTCCCACGGCTCCATGTGCATGGAGTTGTACTCGTAGAAGGCGCGCAGGTCGGCGTCCATGGTCTCGACGTTCTGCCACGCTGGCGGAATGATCATGCGCACGCCGCGGAACAGGTCGATGCCGCCGGTGACCATGAGTTCGAGCATGTTGTCCATCGAGGACGAGTCGGAACCTACGCGGTTGACCAGCGGGCCGAGCTCTTCCAGGTCCGGGATCAGTTCGTTCTCGAACTTGGTGCGACGGGCCTGGGCCCAGTTGCGGTTACCGGTGATGGTGTTGATTTCGCCGTTGTGGGCGAGGAAGCGGAACGGCTGTGCCAGCGGCCATTTCGGCAGGGTGTTGGTGGAGAAGCGCTGGTGGAATACGCAGATCGCGGTCTGCAGGCGCTCGTCACCGAGGTCCGGATAGAAGGCGGCGAGGTCCGCCGGCATCATCAGGCCTTTATAGATGATGGTCTTGTGCGAAAAGCTGCAGATGTAGTGGTCGGTGTCTTCGGCGTTGGCTACCGAGGAGCGACGACGAGCGCTGAACAGCTTGATGGCGAATTCCTGGTCGCTCAGGCCTTCACCGCCGATGAACACCTGCTCGATCTGCGGCAGGCGCTCCAGGGCCAGGCGGCCGAGAACGCTGGTGTCGATCGGCACCTGGCGCCAGCCGACCAGTTGCAGGCCGGCAGCGAGGATTTCGCGATTCATGTTTTCGCGGGCGGCTTCGGCCTTGGCGGCGTCCTGGTTGAAGAACACCATGCCTACGGCGTACTGCTTGGGCAGTTCGGTGCCGAAGGTTTCCTGGGCGACGGCGCGCAGGAACTGGTCGGGCTTCTGCATCAGCAGGCCGCAACCGTCACCGGTCTTGCCATCGGCGTTGATCCCACCGCGGTGGGTCATGCAGGTCAGGGCTTCGATAGCCGTTTGCAAAAGGTGGTGGCTGGGTTCGCCCGTCATATGGGCGATCAGACCGAATCCACAGTTGTCCTTGAATTCTTCGGGATGGTACAGACCTGTTTTCATAGACACTTTCTCACCAGGTTCGCCTCTCACAAAGGCAAATCTTTTTAATTCAACCACTTACCATCCACGCCGAACGAACGCCAGCTTTGCGGGGGGCAATACGGGTGCCATTGTTGCACGGCGACAGTGAATCCCACAAATTTGATGACGAATCATCGAAAATCCATGTCGCATTTTTGAATGTTTTTAAGCGATTGCCGTGGTAACGGCTTGGCTCCACTCTGAAGCGTTTCAGCCTGGACTGCAAGACGGGCTTGTGGCCGGCAGTCTGGGACAGAAAAGCCTGCCGTGCACATGCACAGCAGGCTGTCTGGAAATTCAGAGATTGATCTTCAGGTGGCGGGGGTAGGTTGCCACCTGGATCGGCTGTTTACTAGCGAGTCGCAGCGAGCTCTTGCTGGACGCTTGCGACGGTGCGAGGCCAAGGTTTACCAGCCTGGACCTTGGCTGGCAAGGACTTGATGGCATTCAGTGCCGCATCGCGACTGGAGAAGCTGCCGTAGGTCACGACATAGAGCGGCTTGCCCTGCAGGTTTTTCTTGAAGTAGCGATAGTCGCCACCCTGGGCCTTGACGTATGCCTGGGCGGTGGCTTCCGAACTGGTACCGAGGATCTGCACCACATAGTTGCCCGGCGCCTGGGAGGCGTACCAGCCACTGCCAGCGCCACCGGCGGCCGGTTTGGCAGCCGGTTTCTCCGCTGGTTTGACTGCAGGCGCGGCAGGCTTGGCCACGGCGACTTCAGCCGGCTTCGACGCAGGTGCAACCGGTTTGCTGGCTGCCGGAGCGGCTGGCTGGTGAGCCGGGGCAACCGGCTGTGCGGACGCCAGCGTCTGCGACGGCTGGATAGGCTGGGCAGGCGTCGGCGCCGGGCCGGCGACAGCGCCTTCGGGCGGCGCGGTGGTGGTCACGGTTGGCGGCTGCAAGGCGGTATTGCCGGCCGGGCCGCCTTCCTCGCCTTCATTCATGCCGGCAGCTTCCGCCAGCGGGCCGCGCATGACCGGCTGCGACTGACCCACCAGCGGCAGTGGCATCGGCTGCGACGAACCGGCGAACTCGATCGCCGGACCGCCATTGTTCGATTGTGCATTGCCCGGCTGGCCCTGGCCCAGCGGCAGTTGCGCCTGCTCGGCGGGTGCGGCGGTCTTCGGCTGGTCGCCCTTCTTCGGCATCAGCACGGCGGCGCCGACGGCAACGATTACCACGGCGGACAACGCCAGCACATGTTTCTTCGGCATAGAGAACCCCACTGATGGTCGCTTCGCCGTCGAGCGGCTGGCGATCATGGCTTCGATCAAGGTGTCGCGGGCAACCTGGTTGATGTTCCCGGGCCAGCCTTCGGAATTTTGCTGGATATCGGCGATCTGCTCGGCAGTGAACACCTCGATGCCACGCCCTGCACCTTCCAGACGCTGCTCCAGGTATTCCCGGGTCTCGTCTTCGCTGTAGGGCTGCAACTCGATGACATGGAAGCGTTCGTCTTCGATTTCCAGCGCATCCAGGCTGGTGATCAGCGAGGGTTCACCGAACAGGAATACGTGGGGACGACCTTCGGCGGTGCCCGCCGCCAATTCCAGCAACGCTTGGAGCGCCGATTCGCCAAGTTGTTCCGCATCGTCCACCAGCAAGTAGACTTCCTGGCCGGTCAGGCCGAGCTGCACCACCTGGGAAAGGATCGCCGGGACTTCGGCCGTTGCCACGTTGAGCGACTGCGCCACCTGGGCCAGCACACTGGCGGCATCGCTGGCGCCGCGGGCGGAGACCACGACGCTTTGCACCGACTGCTTGTTGGTGCTGGCGACGAGCGCCTGGCGCAGCAGGGTCTTGCCACTGCCGTGCGGGCCGGTCACCACCAGCAGCAGCTGGCTGTAGCGGGCCAGGTGATGCAGTTGGCCCAGGACCGGCTTGCGCTGGGCGGGGAAGAACTTGAAACCCGGGACGCGCGCGGCGAAGGGATCGTGGTTCAGCTGGTAGTGGCCGAGGAAGGCCTCATCGGCATGCAAACTAGTCATCTGGCTCTCATCGACCTCAAAGCTGGGCCACGATGGCGGGGTAGTCCGCCGCCAGGGTGGCCTGAAGAATCTCTTGCGGGTAGTCGTCGGTGACCACCGCCTCGCCCAGCTTGCGCAGCAGGACCAGGCGCAGACGACCATCAAGTACTTTCTTGTCCACGGACATGTGCTGCATGAACTGTGCAGGCGTCATGTCCGCGGGCGGCACGACCGGCAACCCGGCGCGCTGCATCAGGCGAATACCACGATCGCGGTCCGCCTGGCTGATCCAGCCCAGGCGCATGGACATCTCCAGGGCCATGACCGTCCCCGCCGCCACCGCCTCGCCATGAAGCCAGACACCATAGCCCATCTGGGTTTCGATGGCGTGGCCGAAGGTATGGCCGAGGTTCAGGGTGGCACGCACCCCGGATTCACGTTCGTCGGCGCCTACCACTGCGGCCTTGGCCGCGCAGGAGCGGCGGATGGCCTCGGTCAGGGCCACGCCATCGAGGTTGCGCAGGGCCTCGACGTTGTCTTCCAGCCAGCCGAGGAACGGCTCGTCGCAGATCAGGCCGTACTTGATCACTTCGGCGAGGCCTGCGGACAGCTCCCGCGGCGGCAGGGTGCGCAGGCTGGCAGTATCGATCAGCACGGCGTTGGGCTGGTAGAAGGCACCGACCATGTTCTTGCCCAGCGGGTGGTTGATGCCGGTCTTTCCGCCTACCGAGGAGTCGACCTGGGACAGCAGGGTGGTCGGCACTTGGATGAAGTCCACGCCACGCTGGTAGCAGGCTGCCGCAAAGCCGGCCATGTCGCCGATGACACCACCACCGAGGGCGATGACCGTGGTGCGGCGATCATGTCGTGCGCCGAGCAGCGCGTCGAAGATCAGTTGCAGTGTTTCCCAGTTCTTGTAGGACTCGCCGTCCGGCAGCACCACGGGCAGTACCTTGTAGGCACCGAGGGTCTGGCTGAGGCGCTCCAGGTACAGGGGCGCGACGGTCTCGTTGGAAACGATGGCGACCTGCCGGCCGGCAATGTGCGGCGCCAGCAGTTCAGGTTGTTCCAGCAGCCCTTCACCGATGTAGATCGGGTAGCTGCGTTCGCCCAGGTCGACCTTAAGTGTCTGCATGTATCCCCACGAAGAACGAAGACGCGGCCCCGAAAACCCGGTCCGCGTGATAACAAAGTACCCTGTCAGGGCATGACTGGTCGCCGAGGATAGTCATGCGTCAGCGGGGCGGCAACTTCTGCAAGCGTTCGAGAATATCCAGGACCACCATGCGCGGTGGCCGTTCGTCGGTTTCAACCACCAGGTCGGCGATTTCCCGGTAAAGCGGATCGCGCAACGCCAGCAGGTTGCGCAGGGTTTCCTCGGGATTGGCAGTGCGCAGCAACGGGCGATTGCGGTCGCGCGCGGTGCGCCCCACCTGCTGTTCGACCGAGGCATGCAGGTAGATGACCCGGCCGCCATCATGCAGCGCCTTGCGGTTGGCATCGCGCATCACCGCACCGCCACCGGTAGCCAGGACCAAGCCGTCGGCGGCGCAGAGTTCGGCGATCATGGCCTGCTCGCGATCACGAAAGCCCGGTTCACCCTCTTTATCGAAGATCCACGGGATATTGGCGCCCGTGCGCAATTCAATTTCCTTATCGGAATCCTTGAAAGGCAGGCGCAGCTCTTTGGCAAGCAGGCGGCCGATGGTGCTTTTGCCAGCACCCATCGGCCCAACAAGTATCAAATTTCGCACAGAATCAATGACTCACAGCAATCGCCTGGTCATTCATGATACGCGGAGTCAGGAAGACCAACAGCTCGGATTTTCTTTCTTGGACGGTAGAGCGACGAAACAGCCGCCCAACATACGGCACATCGCCGAAAAATGGCACCTTATCCACCACATTACTTTTGCTGGTGGAGTAAACCCCACCGATCACGATGGTCTGACCGTCGCCGACGCGCACCCGGGCATTGACCTCGTTCTTGCGAATCGGCGGCACGCTGCCCTGGAGATTCAGGTAGTCCGGTTCGTCCTTGGTCACCTTGACCTGCATGCTCACTTCGCCGCCAGGCATGATCCTGGGGGTGACTTCCAGCGAAAGGGACGCCTCGCGGAAAGTGATGGAGGTGGTGCCGTTGGCACCCGACTCCTGGTAAGGAACCTCCGAACCCTTGAGGATCCGCGCGGTTTCCTTGTCGGCAGTGAGGACCTTGGGCTGGGAGATGATCTCGCCGTTGCCGGACTTTTCCATGGCACTGAGCTCCAGGTCCAGCAGACCACTGTCTCCGATCAGGCCGAATCCTATACCTGCGGCGGCGCGCTCGATACCCAGGTCGACGAAGGTTGGCGAATCCTCCTCGCCGATTTCCGGAGCGAGGCGACCGCCCTTTGAACCACCCCAGCGCACGCCCAGGCCTCGCTCGTAATCCACGTTGGCCTCGACGATACGCGCCTCGATCAGCACCTGACGCACCGGTACATCCAACTGCCCGACCAGGCGGCGCAAGGTGTCGAGGCGCTGAGGTTGCTGGCTGGTGATCAGGCTGTTGGTGCGCTCGTCGACGCTGATCGCCCCCCAGGGCTCTTCCTCCGGACCGGCCTCCAGCAAAGGCTGCAGCAACGTGACAATGTCCGCAGCTTGGGCATGGCTGACCGGCAAGAAGGCCTGCTCCCTCGGACCGTAGACCGGACGCCCGGCGTTCTCCAGCTCGCCGAGCGGAGCGACCAGCAGCACGTTTCCATCCAGGCGCCGGCCCAGGCCCTTGCTCTGCAGCACCGTATCCAGCGCCTGCTCCCAAGGCACTTCGTGCAACCGCAGGGTGATATTGCCGCGTACTTCGTCGCTGACCACCAGATTGACCCCGACGAAGTCGGCCAGTACCTGCAATACGGCCCGGACCTCGACATCCTGGAAGTTCAGCGACAACGGCTTGCCGGGTGCGGCAACGCTCACCGGAGACAACAGCAGCAGGTACAACATCCATGATCTGAACATCCTGTTCATCCATACCTCTACGTATCCATTCATCCATAAGGCCTGGTCTCAGCTTTTGACGAGCCTGAGGATTCGCCCGATCCCTGTCGCCGTGTCTTGTATCTCCACATGCCCCTCCTCTACCGCCAGGATCCGGCCTGCCCCGAAACGGTCGCCTTGACGCAACAGGTGCACAACGGCCCCCACACCGATGAGCGCCGCTGGCCCTTGCGGGTCGCGCAGATAACCCACCATGCGGGCCTGGTCCAGGGGCGGCTCGCCAGCAGCGGTGGCGAAGGGCTCGAACGGGTCGTGCGGCGAGGGGGTGGCCGGTGCCACCGACGGCAGCGTCGCACTCGCCTGGAGGGCGCGGTAGGCCTGGAGCCGCAGGGCAAGACGCAGTAAACCGGGAGTCCCCTGATCTGCCGCCGTCAGTTGCAACTCGTGCAAGGTCACCAGTTGACCCAGGCCGCCCAACCCGGCGAGAAAGCGCTTCAGGGCCCGGTAATCCCCGGACACACGCACCAACAGCGGCAGTTCGACATGGTTCGGCTGCTGCTCGGGCTCCAGCACCGTGACCTGCTCGAAAGACAACCCTGCGCCCAATTGGCCAAGGCCCTGCAACAGGCTCGCCAGGCCATCGTCATCGAACAGCTCGCGCTGCCTGCGCAGCAGGTCATCTTCCAGTCGTGCAAGCTGCGCCCGTTGTTCCGCATGGGTATCCACCTGCGCCGAACGCACCTGCCATTGCTGCTGCAGCTGGTCGTGCCGCTCCTGCGCCCGGGCGATGGAATCGAGCACTCCACGACCGTGGAAACCAAGGACCAGCCCCGGCAGCAGCGACAGGCATGCAGCCAGAAGCGCGCCCTTCGCCCACCACGGCCAGCGCAGCAGCAGGCGCCAGTCCAGCAGGTCGTCGATCAACGCGAGATTCATGGCGCCGGCCGCTGGAGGCTGACCGACACACGGAAGCGCTCACCCGCCGGCGAAGACGCCAGTTCCTGTAGATCCGGTGCCCCCAGGCCCGGCGACTGGCGCAGGTTGCGCAGCAACTGCGCTACCTCGGCACCACTGCGCGCCAGGCCGGAGAGACCCAGCTCACCGTCGGCCATATGCAGTTCGTTCAGCCTGGCTCCCGCCGGAACGATATGCATGAGGTGAAAAAGCAGGTCGCCGCCAGTGCCCTGTCGCTGCTGCAGCCCCTGTAATTCGTCCGATTGCGCCTGCAGTGCAGTGATCCGCTCACCCAGCAGCGTGACCTGCTCCAGCTTTTCGGCAAGCCCGGCGATGCGTTCATCCAGCCGCGCATTGGCCCCTGCCTGACGCTCCAGACGCTGGTCCAGCACTGCGACACCCGCTATCGATAGCAGAGCGCCCACCACCAGGCTACCGAGCAACATCCCTTGCCATCGCCGGATCGCTTGCCGGCGCCGCCATTCGCGCCATGGCAGGAGGTTGACCCCGGCCATCAGTTGCAGTCCCTCAAGGCCAGGCCGGTGGCAACGCCAAGCAAGGGCGCGGCCTGCTGCAATCCGTCGTCGCTCCCTGGCAGCAACAGCCCTGCCAAGGGATCGAAAACCCGCGTGGTAATGCCCAGGCGTCGCTGCAACTGCCCGGCGAGCCCGTCGCGATCCGCATGGGCACCGGCCAGCCAAAGCCAATCCGGCATGGCGCCGGGTTCTCGCAACAGGCACTGGTCGACGAATTCCACCAGCATGTCGAGCCGCGGTTCCAGGGGCACCTGGCGCTCGCTGAACGACAGCCCGCCATCCGCGCCGAAACCATGGAACCCCCAGGCCTCCGGCTCCAGCAGCACCACTGCGGACGACGCCAAGGCCTGTCGAGCCAGCACCCGCTGCCAGGCGTGGCTGTCGATATCGACGATCCGCGCCTGCAACCCGGCCAGCCCCATAACCCGCTGCAGGCTGTCCAGCCACTCCTGGCGACAGGCCGTGAACGCGACGTTGAGCATGCCGGGGGTACCGGGAACAACCCGATAGTCCAGCGCCGCCTCCTCCACAGCAAAGGGAATGAACTGCTCGGCCTCGTCGCGCAACCGCTCGTCGATTTCATCGTCGTCCAGCCCTGGCGGCATCGCCACCGCGTGCTGGATGACCACCGCAGACGGCACCGCCAGTGCGGCTTCGCGGGTGCTCGCACCGCTGCGCGCCCGTGCCCGCGCAAGCGCCTCGGCAACCACCTCATGATCCACCACCCGCCCATCGGCCAGTGCGCCCGGTGGCAAGGGTTCGATCGCCCATCCCCGCAAGGCCAGCCCTGACGGACGCCGCTCCAGTTGCAGCAACCTGACCGTACCGGAGGCGATTTCTACTCCCAGCAGTGAACCGGCATCCCGCCCTGTGCGTCCAAACATCCTGTTTTCCCCGTTCGTGGTTGAAGCTTCGTCCTGAAAAAAGGCAGCAAGTCGCCGTCCTGGCGAGGGAGGCGACAGCCCCACCTTGACACCCGGTGCAAATCCCGCGTGGAAGTGAAAATTGCTTATAATGCGCAGCGTTTTCCGGCCCGCCGGGCCCTGCGCTCAATCCAAAACCCCAACTGGACACCCCAACGCCTTGATACGCCTGCTGAAGTTCTTCTGGTGGTCTTTCGTCGCAGTCATTTGCGCAGCCGTCCTCGGTCTGAGCGGCGCGTTTCTGTATCTTAGTCCCAGCCTGCCGTCGGTCGAGGCACTGCGAAGCATCCAGTTGCAGATACCGCTGAGGGTGTACAGCAGTGACGGCAAGCTGATCGCCGAGTTCGGCGAAATGCGGCGGTCTCCAATCCGTTTTGCGGATATTCCCCCACACTTCATTCAGGCATTGCTGTCAGCCGAGGACGACAATTTCCTCAATCACTATGGTGTCGACCCCAGCAGCCTGATGCGTGCCGCCACGCAACTGCTCAAGTCCGGGCATATCCAGACCGGCGGCAGCACCATCACCATGCAGGTGGCGAAGAACTTCTTCCTGACCAGCGAGCGCAGCTTCTCGCGCAAGACCAACGAGATCCTCCTCGCCTTGCAGATCGAACGCGAACTGACCAAGGACGAGATCCTCGAGCTGTACGTCAACAAGATCTACCTGGGTAACCGCGCCTACGGCATCGAGGCAGCGGCGCAGGTGTACTACGGCAAGTCGATCCGCGATATCAGCCTGGCGCAGATGGCCATGATCGCCGGCCTGCCCAAGGCGCCGTCGCGCTTCAACCCGCTGGCCAACCCGGCGCGGGCCAAGGAGCGTCGCGACTGGATCCTCGGGCGCATGTACAAGCTGGGCAAGATCGACGAGGCGAGCTACCAGGCCGCACTCGCCGAGCCGCTGAACGCCAGCTACCACGTGCCGACGCCGGAAGTGAACGCGCCGTACATCGCCGAAATGGCCCGCGCCGAGATGGTCGGGCGCTACGGCAGCGACGCCTACACCGAAGGCTTCCGCGTTACTACGACGGTTCCGAGCAACCTGCAGGAAATCGCCAACAAGGCGGTGCTCGACGGCCTGACCGACTACGACCAGCGTCACGGTTATCGCGGCCCCGAATCGCGCCTGCCGGGCAAGACCCGCGCCGCCTGGCTGCTGGAACTAGCCAAGCAGCGCCCGATGGGCGGCCTGGAGCCGGCCATCGTTACCCAGGTCGACAAGAGCGGCCTGCGCGTGCTGACCCGCAACGGCGATGAGGCCAGCGTGGCCTGGGACACCATGAAGTGGGCCCGACCGTTCCTCAATACCAACAGCCAGGGTCGCGCACCGCAGCAAGCCAGCGACGTGGCCCAGGTCGGGGACCTGATCCGCGTCCGGCGCAAGGATGATGGCAGCCTGGCCTTCAGCCAGGTACCGGGCGCGCAGAGCGCGCTGGTAACCCTCGACCCGAATACCGGCGCGATCCGCGCCCTGGTCGGCGGTTTCTCCTTCGAGCAGAGCAACTACAACCGTGCCACCCAGGCCAAGCGCCAGCCAGGTTCGAGCTTCAAGCCGTTCGTCTACAGCGCTGCCCTGGATAACGGCTACACCGCCGCCAGCCTGGTCAACGATGCACCGATCGTGTTCGTCGACGAGTACCTGGACAAGGTCTGGCGACCGAAGAACGACACCAATACCTTCCTCGGCCCGATCCGCATGCGCGAGGCGCTGTACAAATCGCGCAACCTGGTGTCGATCCGCCTGCTGCAGAGCATGGGCGTGGACAGTACCATCGACTACATCGCGAAATTCGGCTTCAACAAGCAGGACCTGCCGCGCAACCTGTCCCTGGCACTGGGTACCGCAACCCTGACTCCGATGGAGATCGCCACCGGCTGGAGCGCCTTTGCCAACGGCGGCTACAAGATCAATCCGTACCTGATCGAACGCATCGAAAGCCGCAACGGCGAGACGCTGTTCACCGCCAATCCGGCGCGCACCCCAGCCGGCCACGACGACCAGGAGGGTATCGCTGCGCCACAGGCACAGCCGATCATCACTGACGGCCAGCAGGCCCCTGCGACGCAGCCGCAGGCTCCGGTGCTCGCCGAGCGGATCATCGACGGCCGGACCAGCTACATCCTCACCAGCATGCTGGAAGACGTGATCAAGCGCGGTACCGGCCGCCGCGCCCTGGCCCTGGGCCGCAACGACCTGGCCGGCAAGACCGGCACCACCAACGAATCCAAGGATGCCTGGTTCTCCGGCTACAACGCCGACTACGTGACCACGGTATGGACCGGCTTCGACCAACCGGAGACCCTGGGTCGTCGTGAATATGGCGGCACCGTGGCGTTGCCGATCTGGATGAACTTCATGGGGCCCGCATTGAAGGGCATGCCGGAGCATCAATTGCCGGAGCCGGAAGGCATCCTCAGCCTGCGCATCGACCCGGTCAGCGGCCGGGCGGCGACGCCGAGCACGCCGAACGCCTACTTCGAGCTGTTCAAGGCCGAGGATACGCCACCCTCGGTGAACGAAATGGGCAACGGCACCGCACCGGGCAGCCCGCTGCCGGCGGACGAGGCGGCGCCGATGGATCTGTTCTGATCCTGAGTCTGTATTGGCTTTGTTGGCCTCATCGCTGCGGTGCGGCGGTCCGACAAGCCAGCTCCCACAGGGACCGCATGCACCGCTAACCCTGTGGGAGTCCGCCCAGCCTTTCAGGCTGCGCTGTCGCGCTTAGAACAGTTCCAAAGCACGACGCGTACCCTGTGGGAGCGGGTTCACCCGCGATTGCTATGGTGAATTCACTACTGCAATCGCGGGTGTACCCGCTCCCACAAGGTCCCTGCAAATCAAAGAGTTATGTTTTGTTCTATGAGAGCTGGCCTGCCAGCGATTGGCCCGACCAGACACCATCATTGTCCGTGGCTGTTTCGACAAGGAAGGATTCGATGGCCCTGGCAAGTGCGAGCGGCGTCTCGTTCATCGGATAGTGGCCGGCGTTCTCCAGTATCTCGACAGTGGCATGGAAATAGCGTCGAAGGTAGGTTTTGGCCATCAACCCGGCATTGAATGTTGGATCGTGTTTCCCCACGAGCACCTTTAGCGGATGCCGCCCGACAATCTCGTCGCTGAAATCGGTATCGGCCCATGCACGGAAGTACGCAGCGAACGCTTCCTGAGAGGAGTGCGTCGCCGAATACGCCGCTTTCCATTCGACCCAGGACCAGGGTAACCGTCCGCCGGTGCTGTAGTTGATGATGGCTCTTCGATTGTCCACGCGCTCGGCAGCATCTTCGAGCAGGCGACGCGTCGCGGCATCGTAGGCAATGCCGCCGCAAGGAACCGGCGCAACGGCAACGAGTGCCCGTACTCGATCGGGTGCGAGCGTTGCAATCCGCTCGATCGCCATGCCCCCCATCGAATGACCGATCAGGCTGAACGCGTGGAATCCAAGCGCATCAGCAAGCGTCAACGCATCGGACGCGATCTCGTCGATCGTGTACGCGCCGCTCGCCTCCTGCATGCTTCCGTAGCCGCGATAATCCATGAAAACGTAACTGAACGCGTGGCTATTCAGCCACGGCTCGATCGGCTCGAACGAGTGCGCGTCGCCGAACCAGCCGTGAAGAACGAGGACTGGGTGGGGGCCGTTCCCCACGCGATGAAATGTATTAGGCATACTGACTCCGGTGCGAAGGGGATGTGGTCGTCATCCGCCCCGACGCGCACGTTCGGTAGGTGTTGTTGCGCCGACGCGACAGATACGGTAGATCGTAAGCTGACCGCCACAGGCCCGCCTTCGGCAACGGGCCATTCACTATAGAATTCGGGCCATGCGAAATACCTTGCTCGACCCCTTCGAAGACATCCCGCGTAGTGTGGTCGTGACGGCGAACGATTACGCCGACGGTTCATCATTTCCAGTCCACGCGCATCGACGCGGTCAGTTCGCGTTCGCCTCTCGCGGTACGATCAGCGTGGCTACTCCAGAAGGCCGATGGCTCGTTCCGCCTCAGCGGGCTTGCTGGGTACCGGCCGGTATGTCCCACGAAATGACGATGAGCGGGCCAGTCACCATGCTCAACGCTTTCGTGTCACTGGAAGAAGCCAAGGCCGAGCAACTGCCTGACCATTGCTGCGTCTATGGTGTTTCGGGACTTCTCAGGCAATTGCTCGAGGAGGCCATCGATTTGCCGGCGATGTACGACGTTGATGGACGCGCCGGCAAGCTAATGAATCTGCTCGTCGCGGAGATAGCCTCAATGCCGCGTCTCTCACTTCATGCGCCGCTGCCGAGGGACACTCGTCTCGCCCGCGCATGCCGGCGCCTGTTCGATGCGCCGTCGATTACAGTCGGGCTCGACATGATGGCCGACGAAGTCGGAATGAGCAGGCGAACCTTTACCCGACTGTTCCGTGCACAGACCGGCGTAAGCTTTGCAGAGTGGCGCCAGCAGGTCTGCCTGCTCGCAGCCATCGAGCGCTTGAGTGGAGGGCAACCTGTGACCCGCGTCGCATTGGATCTGGGCTACGCAAGTCCCAGCGCATTCTCATCCGCGTTTCGTCGCGTACTCGGGGAAACGCCGAGCCAGTATCTGGAGGTACGCCGGGCGGCATGAGGCTGCAGCCACTTGTTTCCGGCAGATCGGGACAGCAGCCATAAAAAAGCCCCGGCTCTCGCGAGCCGGGGCTTTTTCTTGTTACTTCAGCGGATCAACCGTTGAACACTTCATCCACGCTGTTCAGCGGGTAGTGCTTCGGATACGGCAGGGTCGCTACGCCGGATTCGATGGCAGCCTTGGCCACGGCATCGGAAACGACGTTGAGCAGGCGTGGGTCCAGTGGCTTCGGAATGATGTAGCCACGACCGAATTCCAGTGCCTGGACGTTGTAGGCGTCGCAGACTTCCTTCGGCACCGGCAGCTTGGCCAGGTCTTTCAGGGCGTTGGCGGCGGCGATCTTCATTTCTTCGTTGATGCGCTTGGCGCGAACGTCCAGGGCACCGCGGAAGATGAACGGGAAGCCCAGTACGTTGTTGACCTGGTTCGGGTAGTCGGAACGACCGGTGGCCATGATCACGTCGCTACGGGTAGCGTGGGCCAGTTCCGGGGAGATTTCCGGATCCGGGTTGGAGCAGGCGAAGACGATCGGGTTGGCCGCCATCGACTTCAGGCCTTCCGCGCTCAGCAGGTTCGGACCGGACAGGCCGACGAACACGTCTGCGCCATCCAGGGCATCGGCCAGGGTGCGCTTGTCGGTAGCGTGGGCGAACACCGCCTTGTACTGGTTCAGGTCGTCACGGCCAGCGTGGATCACGCCGGAACGGTCGATCATGAAGATGTTCTCGACCTTGGCACCCATGCTGACCAGCAGCTTCATGCAGGAGATGGCGGCAGCACCGGCACCCAGGCAGACGATCTTGGCTTCGCCAAGGGTCTTGCCGGCGATTTCCAGGGCGTTGATCATGCCGGCAGCGGTAACGATCGCAGTGCCGTGCTGGTCATCGTGGAAGACCGGGATGTCGCACTGTTCGATCAGGGCGCGCTCGATCTCGAAGCACTCGGGTGCCTTGATGTCTTCCAGGTTGATGCCACCGAAGGTGATGGAGATGCGCTTGACGGTGTCGATGAAGGCTTGCGGGCTTTCGGAGTCGACTTCGATGTCGAATACGTCGATACCGGCGAAACGCTTGAACAGAACACCCTTGCCTTCCATGACCGGCTTGGACGCCAGCGGGCCGAGGTTACCCAGGCCGAGAATGGCGGTACCGTCGGAGATCACCGCGACCAGGTTGCCCTTGCCGGTGTATTGGTATGCCAGCTCAGGATCGCGACCGATTTCACGCACCGGCTCGGCGACGCCCGGGCTGTAGGCCAGCGCCAGGTCGCGTGCGGTTGCGGTCGGTTTGGTGAGCTCGACGCTCAGTTTCCCCGGACGAGGCTGAGCATGATATTCGAGAGCGGCAGTTTTCAGGTCTGACATGGTGGGCATTCCGCTTGTTTACTGTTCTGACGGACCGCCGAGGATACGCAAAGAGCAATGGGCCGACAAGACTGCCCGGTCACTTGTGTCAAGGCCTTTAACCTACGACTTTCAGCCAAGACCCGCGTAATTCAAGGCTTTCGCTGTGTACAATCGAAGGCAAAAAATGTTCACAATTTTTAGCTCTCGGTCCATTCCAGCATGCTCGCGTCAGTGAGCGGCAGCAACCAGCGTTTTTCGCCACGCTTCAGTCGAGCGCTGCGGGAACGATCCAGCACCCAGCCGCGCACCTCCAGATGGCGGCCTTTCAGACCGGAGGTAAAGGAAGAGGGGAAGCTGTGCAACAAGCGTGCAGGCACCTGCACTACCAGCGAATCGTCCATTTCGATGCGCACACCCTGGCGATTGCGCCGAACATCGCTGACTTTCCCGCCAACCAGGGCAAAACCCGAACGGCGCAGGGCGCTCGCCTTCTGCACCGGAGCATCCCGCCAGATACCCCGCCCGGCCTTGCGCGCCGCCTTCTCAGCCTGACGCTGGCACGCCACCAGGCTGACGTTGGGCGCCACGGCCACGCGAAATCCGAGCCCCTCGCTCAACAGGCGGGCCGCGAGATTGTCACCAGAGCGACCGTACACCTGGGCCAGAGTGCGCCCGTATTTGTCGCGAGGCTCCCGGCCCGGACGCAGCCCGACGCCCCCGCCACTTTCCCGGACCAGCGCCGCCAGACGCCGACGGGCGGCTTCGGCCAGGGGTTCGCCGGGCCTGCCCCGCCGCGCGAGCTCTGGAGCGTTGATGCCGATCAGGCGCACGCTGCGCCCATCGACCAAGCGCAGCGTGTCGCCGTCCACCACATTGCGCACACCGACCATGGCCAGCCTGTCCGGCATCGGACAGAGCGCCAGGGCTGGTATCTGCCAGATCACGGCCATAAAAAAAGCGCCCACAAGGGGCGCTTTCTTCAGCAACGCGGGTAACCCCACGCGCAAACTTACTTCTTGGTGCCGAACATGCCGAAACGGTCGGCGAACTTCTGTACGCGGCCGCCGGTGTCCAGGACTTTCTGCTTACCGGTGTAGAACGGGTGGCACTCGGAGCAAACGTCGATCGCCATTGGCTTGGCCAGGGTCGAACGGGTTTCGAACTTGTTGCCGCAGGAGCAGGTCACAGCGACGACTTCGTAATTCGGGTGAACTTCTGGTTTCATGGTGAAACTCCTCGACTGCGTGCCGCCACCCAACACCATTGTTGAATACCGCACGTAATTAGGCGGCGAATAATACCAGAGGCTGTCCTCAACGCAAGATGTCGCTCGCACCGACCGTCGTCTGCTAGGCTCGCCGGCACCTGGTACCAGCCCTACAGAGAACAACGCGCGTGTCCGACGTCATCCTTCGCCTTGCCCTGCCTTCGCCTTTGCGCAGGCTGTTCGACTACAGGGCCACGGCAAACATGGCCCGCCAGGCGCTGACGCCCGGCATGCGCGTGCGCGTGCCCTTCGGGCGCCGAGAGATGATCGGCATCCTCGTGGAGGTGGCCGAACACAGCGAAGTCCCTGCCGACAAGCTGAAACCGGCGATTGCCCTGCTCGACCCGGTCTCGCCCCTGCCACCGGCGCTGTTCAAGCTGTGCCTGTGGACCGCCCAGTATTACCAGCACAGCCTCGGCGACACCCTGAGCTGGGCGCTGCCGGTGCTGCTGCGCCAGGGCGAACCCGCCGAGGCGCGACAGGAGCGCTTCTGGCAGGTCGCGTCGAATGCGCGCCTGGACGATCCGCGCATCGCCCGCGCGCCACGCCAGCGCGAAGCCCTGAATACCCTGGCGCAACATCCCCACGGTGTTGCCCATGGCCTGCTCGGCAAACTCGGGCTGAGCAAGGACAGCCTCGATCTGCTGCTGGCCAAGGAGCTGGTCCAGGTGGAAGTGCGCCGCCACGCCCCGCAGGCACGCCATGAACACTGGCTGGCCCAGCCGGAACTGCCACTGAACGATGAGCAGCGCGCCGCCTTCCATGCCGTGCGCGCCGGGTTCGGCGCCTTCCACGCCTTTCTCCTGGCCGGCGTGACCGGCAGCGGCAAGACCGAGGTCTACCTGCAGCTGATCCGCGAAACCCTCGAAGCCGGCAAGCAGGCACTGGTGCTGATCCCGGAGATCAACCTCGGCCCGCAGACCCTGGCGCGCTTCGAGCAGCGCTTCAACGCCCGCATCGCCCTGCTGCATTCGGCGGTCAACGACCGCGAACGCCTGGATGCCTGGCTCGCTGCCCGCGACGGCGAGGCCGACATCATCATCGGTACCCGCTCGGCGCTGTTCACGCCGATGAAGAACCCGGGCCTGATCATCATCGACGAGGAGCACGACGGCTCCTATAAACAGCAGGAAGGCCTGCGCTACCACGCCCGCGACCTGGCCCTGGTGCGTGCGCGGCAGGAGAACATCCCGATCCTGCTGGGCTCGGCGACGCCGTCTCTGGAAAGCCTGCACAACGCCCATTCCGGCCGTTACGGCCTGCTGCGCCTGAACCATCGTGCCGGTGGCGCCCAGGCACCGCGATTCCTGCGCCTGGATGTAAAAAGCCGGCCACTGGACAGCGGCATCAGCGGCCCGATGCAACAGGCCATCGGCCAGACGCTCGCGGCCGGCCAGCAGGTGCTGGTGTTCCTCAACCGCCGCGGTTTCGCCCCGACCCTGCTGTGCCACGATTGCGGCTGGCTATCCGAGTGCCCCCGCTGCGACGCACGCATGACCGTGCACCAGCGCTCCGGCGAATTGCGCTGTCATCACTGCGGCTATGACGAGCGCGTACCGCGCCAGTGCCCGCAATGCAGCCACGTCGACCTGCGTCCGGTGGGTGCCGGTACCGAACGGGCCGAGGAACGCCTGGGCATCCTGTTCCCGGATTACCCGGTGTTGCGGGTGGACCGCGACAGCACCGCGCGCAAGGACGCGATGAACCAGCTGTTCGCCACCATCCAGCGCGGCCAGCCGTGCATCCTGGTCGGCACGCAGATGCTCGCCAAGGGCCATCACTTCCCGCGGGTGACCCTGGTGGCCATCCTCGATGCCGATGGCGGCCTGTTTTCCGGCGATTTCCGCGCCAGCGAGCGCATGGCGCAACTGATCGTCCAGGTCGCCGGGCGCGCCGGACGCGCCGAGGAACCGGGCAAGGTGATCATCCAGACCCACCTGGCCGACCATCCTTTATTGGTGCAACTCACCGAGCAGGGTTATTTCGCCTTCGCCGAACAGGCCCTGAGCGAGCGCCGCGCCGCAGGCCTGCCGCCGTTCGCCCACCTGGCCCTGCTGCGTGCCGAAGCACACAAGCCGGGCCAGGCGGAAGGTTTTCTCGACGAAGCCTGCTCCGCCGCCGAACGTTTGCTCGCCGAACAGGGTCTGCATGGCATCGAATTGCTTGGTCCGGTGCCTGCACCGATGGAGCGCCGTGCGGGCCGCTACCGTGCCCAACTGCTCTTGCAGGCCAATGCACGAGCGCCGCTGCACCGGCTGATCGCTGCGTGGCTGCTAGTGTTGGAGGGGCTGCCGAGCGGTCGCCAGGTGCGCTGGTCCATCGACGTGGACCCCGTGGACCTGTACTGAGCCCGGCCCCAAAAGGTTGGCAACCCGCGCCGGGCAACGGATAATGCCCAGTTTTTCCACCTGCGCCCCGAAGCGCCACCGCGCTTGCGGTCGAAAGAGAATCCCATGAAAGACACCATTCGCCAGCTCATCCAGCAAGCCCTGACCCGACTCACCGCCGACGGTGTGCTGCCTGAAGGGCTGTCGCCGGCGATCCAGGTGGAAAACGCCCGGGACAAGACCCACGGTGATTTCGCCAGCAACATCGCCATGATGCTGGCCAAGCCGGCCGGCCTGAAACCGCGCGACCTGGCCGAGAAGATCATCGCCGCGCTGCCGGCCGATGCGCAGGTGAGCAAGGTCGAGATCGCCGGCCCCGGCTTCCTCAACTTCTTCCAGAACACCCAGGCCCTGGCTTCGCGCCTGGATGCCGCCCTGGCCGACGCCAAGCTCGGCGTGCACAAGGCCGGCGCCAGGCAGAAGGTGGTCGTCGATCTGTCCGCGCCGAACCTGGCCAAGGAAATGCACGTTGGCCACCTGCGCTCCACCATCATCGGCGACGCCGTGGCCCGGGTCCTGGAGTTTCTCGGCGACGAGGTGATCCGGCAGAACCACGTCGGCGACTGGGGCACCCAGTTCGGCATGCTGATGGCCTACCTGGAAGAAAACCCGATCACCAGCGACGAGCTGTCGGACCTCGAAAACTTCTATCGCGCGGCGAAGAAGCGTTTCGACGAATCCCCCGAGTTCGCCGACCGTGCCCGCGCCCTGGTGGTCAAGCTGCAGGCCGGCGACGCCGAGTGCCTGAAGCTGTGGACCCGCTTCAAGGACATTTCCCTGTCCCACTGCCAGAAAACCTACGAGTTGCTCAACGTCAAGCTGACCATGGCCGACGTCATGGGCGAGAGTGCCTACAACGACGACCTGCCCAACGTGGTCAACGACCTCAAGGCCAAGGGCCTGCTGGTCGAGAGCAACGGCGCCCAGTGCGTGTTCCTCGAAGAATTCAAGACCGCCGACGGCGAGCCGCTGCCGGTGATCGTGCAGAAGGCCGACGGCGGCTATCTCTACGCCACCACCGACCTGGCCGCCCTGCGCTACCGCAGCAACGTGCTGCATGCCGACCGCGCCCTGTACTTCGTCGACCAGCGCCAGGCCCTGCACTTCCAGCAGGTGTTCGAGGTCGCACGCCGCGCCGGCTTCATCACTCACCCGATGCAGACCGAGCACATGGGTTTCGGCACCATGAACGGCGCCGACGGCCGCCCGTTCAAGACCCGTGACGGCGGCACCGTGAAGCTGATCGACCTGCTGACCGAGGCCAAGGAGCGCGCCTACACCCTGGTCAAGGAAAAGAACCCGGAGCTGCCGGAAGACGAGCTGCGCGCCATCGCCAAGGTGGTCGGTATCGACGCGGTGAAATACGCCGACCTGTCCAAGCACCGCACCAGCGACTACAGCTTCAACTTCGACCTGATGCTGAACTTCGAAGGCAACACCGCGCCCTACCTGCTGTACGCCTATACCCGCGTCGCCGGCGTGTTCCGCAAGCTGGGCAAGGACTTCAGCGAAGTCGATGGCCAGATCGTGCTGCAGGCCCAGCAGGAACAGGACCTCGCCGCGCGCCTGGCGCAATTCGCCGAGATCCTCAACAACGTCGCAGAGAAAGGCACCCCGCACGTCCTGTGCAGCTACCTGTACGATGTCGCCGGCCTGTTCTCCAGCTTCTACGAGAACTGCCCGATCCTCGCAGCGGAAACTCCGCAACAGCAGCAAAGCCGCCTGCGCCTGGCCGCCCTGACCGGCCGCACCCTGAAACAGGGCCTGGAGCTGCTGGGCCTGGAAACCCTGGAGCGCATGTAAGTTGGCTGCCAAGAAAAAACCTGCTCCCAAGCGCGGCGCCAGCCGCAACCAGCCGGCGGCGAAGAAGCCGATTCCGGGCTGGATGTGGCTGGCGGCCGGCCTGACCATCGGCGCGTTCATCGTCTTCCTGATGAAGCTGGAGCCGGGCCGCGATGAGGTGAAGCGGGAGAAGCCCGAGCAGCAGAAAGCCGAGAAGATCGCCGAGGCCAACAAGACCCCGCCAAGCCCGCAGGCGCCGGTCAAGCCGAAGTACGACTTCTACACCTTGCTGCCGGAGTCGGAAGTCATAGTGCCGCCGGAAGCGGTGCCGGAGAAAACCCCGCCGGTCCCGGCGCAACCACCGGTAACCCCGGCCGAAGCGGCGAAGATCGACACGGCACGGGCGCAGGCCGCGCTCAATGGCGAAACCCCGCCGCCAGCGCCACCGGTGATCAAGCCGGCAGCCACCACGCAGTTCTATCTGCAGGCTGGCTCGTTCCGCAAACAGGCGGACGCGGACAAGGTTCGGGCACAGATCATCCTGCTCGGGCAATCGGTGCAGGTAGAGTCCGGCACGGTGAAGGAAGAGACCTGGTACCGCGTGCTGGTCGGCCCTTTCAGCAACCGCGAACAGCTGACCGTAGCGCAGAAGCAACTGGCCGGCAGCGGCTTCAACAACCTGCTGTTGCAGCAGCGCCAGACCCGTCAGTAATCCCCGCCGCACACAAAAAGGCCCTGATGCGAATCAGGGCCTTTTTGCTTAGTAGCGCTCTTGCGCGTTCTTCATCGAAATCTGGGTATTCAGCGTCCAGAAGTCGTAAAGCACGCCGATCAGGAACAGGCCGCCGGTGAACAGGTAGATCAGCCCGGTGATCCACTTGCCCATGAACATGCGGTGCACACCGAAGACCCCGAGGAAGGTCAGCAGCAGCCAGGTGACGCTGTAGTTGACCGGCCCGGCATGGAAGCGCAGGTCGGCTTCGCGGTCCATGGCCGGGATCAGGAACAGGTCGATGATCCAGCCGATGCCCAGCAGCCCCAGGGTGAAGAACCAGATGGTGCCCGTCACCGGCTTGCCGTAGTAGAAGCGATGCGCCCCGAGAAAACCGAAGATCCATAGCAGGTAGCCGATGACCTTGCTGTGCGTATCCGGGCGTCCTGCGTTTTGATAACCGTTCATTCATAGCCTCGAGGGGTTAGGAAAAAAATATCTAAAAATGATGTGACTTTTTTGGAACTTACCGACGTATGACAGTTCCGAGACGACCAGCGGACCAGAAACTGACAAAAAAGCTGTTATAAAGTTGCGCGCCAACACCTACAAGAGCCTTGCCTAATGCGTTCTTTTTTCAAGACATGGCTGACCATTTGCCTATTGATGCCACTGGCCGCCCACGCCACCAACCGTGAGCAACGTCTTCCCAACGGATATGTCGGCTATACCGCCAACGCCACCGCGGTTCGCTCGAACAAGAGTAGCTCCGGCAAATCCCATCTTTCTCGCCGGGCGACCCACGCCGCTGCCAGGCAGGTCGTCGCGCAGATGCCCGCCAGCCAGAGCAGCGACGTGCTCAGCCGCGCCGTCAACCAGCTGGGCACGCCCTATCGCTGGGGCGGCAGCACCCCGGGCAAGGGTTTCGATTGCAGCGGGCTGGTCAAGTACGCCTTCAACGACATCGACGAAGTAGACCTGCCGCGCACCTCCAATGCCATGGCCAACGGCGATCATGGTGTGAAGGTCGAGCGCAAGGACCTCAAGCCGGGGGACCTGCTGTTCTTCAACATTCGCAGCCGCCGCGTCAATCACGTGGCCATCTACCTGGGCAACGACCGCTTCATCCATGCCCCTCGTACCGGCAAGAACGTGACCATCGATACGCTGAACAAGCCGTACTGGCAAAAGCACTACGTGGTCGCCAAGCGCGTGTTGCCGCAACAGCAACAAGAGCTTCGCCTGGCCAAGCGCTGATCCTTCGGACCTGCACCGAACCCTGTGGGAGCGGGTTCACCCGCGATTGCGGTAGTGAGTTCACCGACGCCATCGCGGGTAAACCCGCTCCCACAGGGTCCGAGTCGCTCTCTCCAAGCGCTCCCCAAAGCCCGACAAGCGGGTAGAATGCCCCGGACCCAAAGCTGCCGGCATCGATCCCATGTCCACCCTAGCAGACAACCTTTCCACCCTCGCCGCCCGCATCCAGGCCGCCGCCACGGCAGCCGGTCGCGATCCGGCGGACATCCAGTTGCTGGCCGTGAGCAAGACCAAGCCCGCCAGCGCCGTGCGCGAAGCCTTCGCCGCCGGGGTACGCGACATCGGCGAGAACTATCTCCAGGAAGCACTGGGCAAACAGGCGGAATTGGCCGACCTGCCCTTGACCTGGCACTTCATCGGCCCCATTCAGTCGAACAAGACTCGCGCCATCGCCGAGCATTTCGATTGGGTACATTCGGTGGACCGACTGAAAATCGCACAACGCCTTTCCGAACAGCGCCCCGACCACCTGGCGCCGCTGAACCTGTGCCTGCAGGTCAACGTCAGCGGCGAAGCCAGCAAATCCGGCTGCACGCCACAGGAACTGCCGGCCCTGGCCCAGGCTGTTGCTGCGCTCCCCAGGCTGCGCCTGCGCGGCCTGATGGCAATTCCCGAACCCACCGACGACCGCGCCGCCCAGGATGCCGCCTTCGCCCGCGTGCGCGAATTGCAGGACAGCCTGGGCCTGGGCCTCGACACCCTGTCCATGGGCATGAGCCATGACCTGGAGAGCGCCATCGCCCAGGGCGCGACCTGGGTCCGCATCGGCACCGCGCTGTTCGGTGCCCGCGACTACGGCCAGGCCTGATCCATGCTTTTTTCCTTTTCTTCTCGCAAGGACCTGACATGAGCAAGACTCGTATTGCCTTTATCGGCGCCGGCAACATGGCCGCCAGCCTGATCGGCGGCCTGCGCGCCCAGGGCCTGGAAGCGGCGCAGATCCGCGCCAGCGACCCGGGCGCCGAACAGCGGGCGAAGATCCACGCCGAGCACGGCATCGACCTGTTCGAAAGCAACGCCGACGCCATCGAGGGTGCCGACGTGGTGGTGCTGTCGGTCAAGCCACAGGCGATGAAAGCCGTCTGCGAAGCACTCAAACCGAGCCTTAAGCCCGGGCAGCTGGTGGTCTCGATCGCCGCCGGCATCACCTGCGCCAGCATGAAAAAATGGCTCGGCGCCCAGCCCATCGTGCGCTGCATGCCCAATACGCCGGCCCTGCTGCGCCAGGGCGTCAGCGGCCTGTACGCCACCGACGAAGTCAGCGCCGAGCAGCGCCAGCAGGCCGAGCAACTGCTCTCGGCCGTAGGCATCGCCCTGTGGCTGGACAGCGAGGCCCAACTGGATGCGGTCACCGCCGTCTCCGGCAGCGGCCCGGCCTACTTCTTCCTGCTGATCGAGGCAATGACCGCCGCCGGCGAGAAGCTTGGCCTGTCCCGCGAGACCGCCTCGAAACTGACCCTGCAAACCGCCCTTGGCGCCGCCCACATGGCCGTGTCCAGCGATGTCGACGCTGCCGAACTGCGCCGCCGGGTAACCTCGCCAAACGGCACCACCGAAGCGGCGATCAAATCCTTCCAGGCCAACGGTTTCGAGGCCCTGGTAGAACAAGCACTGGGCGCCGCCGCGCACCGCTCGGCCGAAATGGCCGAACAACTGGGCAACTAAGGAGCCTTACATGATCGGATTGAGTTCCGCCGCCGTCTTCATCCTGCAGACCCTGGGCAGCCTGTACCTGCTGGTGATCATGCTGCGCTTCATCCTGCAACTGGTCCGCGCCGACTTCTACAACCCGCTGAGCCAGTTCGCCGTGCGCGCGACCCAGCCGCTGCTCAAGCCGATGCGCCGGATCATCCCCAGCGTGTTCGGCCTGGACATGTCCTCGCTGGTGCTGGCGATCATCGTGCAGATGCTGCTGATGGGCGTGATCCTGGTGCTGCTCTACGGCACTGCCGGCAATCCGCTGAGCCTGCTGATCTGGGCGCTGATCGGGGTCACCGCGCTGTTCCTCAACATCTTCTTCTACGCACTGATCATCAGCGTGATCCTCTCCTGGGTCGCCCCGGGCAGCCATAATCCGGGCGCGGAGCTGATCAACCAGATCTGCGATCCGTTCCTTGCGCCGTTCCGTCGCATCCTGCCGAACCTCGGCGGCCTGGACATCTCGCCGATCCTCGCGTTCATGGTGCTGAAGCTGATCGACATGCTGGTGATCAACAACCTGGCGCTGATGACCGGGATGCCGGAAGTGCTGCGTCGCCTGATCTGATTTAGCACGGACCTGTGGGAGCGGGTTCACCCGCGATGACGTTGGTGAATCCACCACCGCAATCGCGGGTGAACCCGCTCCCACATTGATCCGCGTCTCTGCAGCACATTGCTTGCCGCTCCCCCCGGTGGTCTTTAGACTGACGCGTCATTCACGCGTGAGCAGGGTCGATGTCCACTGTCCTTCCCGAAGATTCCGTCGGTCTGGTTACACCGCAAATCGCCCGGTTCGATGAACCGCTGGCCCTCGCCTGTGGCCGTTCACTGGCCGCCTACGAGCTGATCTACGAAACCTACGGCACGCTCAACAGCACTGCCAGCAATGCCGTGCTGATCTGCCATGCGCTGTCCGGCCATCACCATGCCGCCGGCTACCACAAGCCCGACGACCGCAAGCCGGGCTGGTGGGACAGCTGCATCGGCCCAGGCAAGCCGATCGATACCAACCGCTTCTTCGTGGTCAGCCTGAACAACCTCGGCGGCTGCAACGGCAGCACCGGCCCGAGCAGCGTCAATCCGGCTACCGGCAAGCCCTACGGCGCGGATTTCCCGGTCCTGACCGTGGAAGACTGGGTACACAGCCAGGCGCGCCTGGCCGATCGCCTGGGCATCCAGCAGTGGGCGGCGGTCGTCGGCGGCAGCCTCGGCGGCATGCAGGCCCTGCAATGGACCATCACCTATCCGGATCGTGTACGGCATTGCGTGGACATCGCCTCGGCACCCAAGCTGTCGGCGCAGAACATCGCCTTCAACGAAGTGGCCCGCCAGGCCATCCTGACCGACCCGGAGTTCCACGGCGGCTCGTTCCAGGACCAGGGCGTGATTCCCAAGCGCGGCCTGATGCTGGCGCGCATGGTGGGGCATATCACCTACCTGTCCGATGACTCCATGGGCGAGAAATTCGGCCGCGAGCTCAAGAGCGACAAGCTCAACTACGACTTCCACAGCGTCGAGTTCCAGGTGGAAAGCTACCTGCGCTACCAGGGCGAGGAGTTCTCCGGGCGCTTCGACGCCAACACCTACCTGCTGATGACCAAGGCGCTGGACTACTTCGACCCCGCCGCCAGTCACGGCGGCGACCTGGCGGCGAGCCTGGCGCACGTGACCGCGGACTATTGCGTGATGTCCTTCACCACCGACTGGCGCTTCTCCCCAGCGCGCTCGCGGGAAATCGTCGATGCGCTGATCGCCGCGCGCAAGAACGTCTGCTACCTGGACATCGACTCGCCCTACGGCCACGACGCCTTCCTGATCCCGACGCCGCGCTACATCCAGGGCTTCACCAACTACATGAAACGCATCGTCTGCTGAGGACCCCATGAGAGCCGATTTGGAAATCATCCAGGACTGGATCCCCGCCGGCAGCCGCGTCCTCGACCTGGGTTGCGGTAACGGCGAGCTGCTCGCATCGCTGCGCGACAACAAGCAGGTCACCGGCTATGGCCTGGAAATCGACGCCGACAACATCGCCGAGTGCGTGGCCAAGGGCGTCAACGTCATCGAGCAGGACCTCGACAAGGGCCTGGGCAACTTCGCCAGCAACAGCTTCGATGTGGTGGTCATGACCCAGGCCCTGCAAGCCGTGGAATACCCGGACCGGATCCTCGACGAGATGCTGCGGGTCGGCCGCCAGTGCATCATCACCTTCCCCAACTTCGGCCACTGGCGCTGCCGCTGGTACCTGGCGACCAAGGGTCGCATGCCGGTTTCGGACTTCATGCCGTATACCTGGTACAACACGCCGAACATCCACTTCTGCACCTTCGAGGACTTCGAGGCCCTGTGCAGCGAGCGCCGCGCCCAGGTACTGAACCGCCTGGCGGTGGACAATCGTCACCGCAACGGTTGGGGTGGCCGCCTGTGGCCTAATCTTCTAGGTGAGATCGGTATCTATCGTGTCAGCAGCCCCGGCCTGCAGGAGCACAAGGTCGCGGTATAACCGTCATCGAAATCGGAGGATAGGATCATGCGTCGTCTAGCCCTGTTGTTGATCAGCCTGTGCCTGGCCATGCCGGCACTGGCCGCCGATGCCGCGAAGCCGGAACGCAAGGAAGTGTTCGGCGACGTCACCGTGCATTACAGCGTGTTCAACTCGACCTTCGTGCAGCCCGCCACGGCCCAGGCCGCCGGGCTGGTCCGCAGCAAGAACCAGGGTGTGATCAACATTACCGTGCTCAAGGGCGGCAAGCCCGCAGTGGCCAATGTCAGCGGTACCGTCAGCGACCTGACCAGCCGCCAGAGCGCCCTGACCTTCAAGCAGGTCACCGACCAGGGCTCCATCTACTACCTGGCGCAGTTCCCGATCGAACAGGAAGAAAGCCGCACCTTTGCGATCAAGGTCGGCTCCGGTGACACCAGCAACGACTTCAGCTTCACTCAAACCGTATTCCCGGGCGAATGATGAATATCCAGCAACTCGTATTGGCCAGCCACAACGCCGGCAAACTCAAGGAACTGCAGGCCATGCTCGGTGACACCGTGCAACTGCGCTCCATCGGTGAATTCAGCAGCGTCGAGCCGGAAGAAACCGGCCTGTCGTTCGTCGAGAACGCCATCCTCAAGGCGCGCAATGCCGCGCGTATTTCCGGTCTGCCGGCACTGGCGGACGACTCGGGCCTGGCCGTGGACTTCCTCGGCGGTGCGCCGGGCATCTACTCCGCGCGCTATGCCGACGGCAAGGGCGACGCGGCGAACAATGCCAAGCTGCTCGATGCATTGAAGGATGTACCGGAAGCCGAGCGCGGCGCGCAGTTCGTCTGCGTCCTGGCCCTGGTGCGGCATGCCGACGACCCGCTGCCGATCCTCTGCGAAGGCCTGTGGCACGGGCGCATTCTCACTGCTGCCAGCGGCGAGTACGGCTTTGGCTACGACCCGTTGTTCTGGGTGCCGGAAACCAACTGCTCCAGCGCCGACCTGGCCCCGGCCGACAAGAACCGATTGAGTCACCGCGCCCGTGCAATGAGCCTGCTGCGTCAACGTCTGGGCCTGGCATGACCGAAAAATCGCCAGCCCAGCCACTGCACGCGGACGAGGCAGGTTTCACCACTCAGGCACCACGGGCGGCGCTGCCGCAGCTTCCGCCCCTGGCGCTGTACATCCATATCCCGTGGTGCGTGCGCAAATGCCCGTACTGCGACTTCAACTCCCACACCGCCAGCGCCGACCTGCCTGAAGAGGAATATGTCGACGCGCTGCTGGCCGACCTTGAGCAGGAGCTACCGGCGGTCCATGGCCGGCCGATCAGCAGCATCTTCTTCGGCGGCGGTACGCCGAGCCTGTTCAGCGCCAAGGCCCTGGGCCGGCTGCTGGCCGGGGTCGAGCAACGCATTCCGTTCGCCAGCGATATCGAGATCACCCTGGAAGCCAACCCCGGGACCTTCGAGCAGGAGAAGTTCAAGGCCTACCGCCAGCTGGGCATCAATCGCCTGTCCATCGGCATCCAGAGCTTCCAGCAGAGCAAGCTTGAAGCCCTCGGGCGCATCCACAATGGTGACGAAGCGATTCGCGCGGCGGATATGGCGCGCAAGGCCGGGTTCGACAACTTCAACCTCGACCTGATGCACGGCCTGCCGGACCAGACCCTCGATGAAGCCTTGGCCGATCTGCAGCAGGCCATCGACCTGGGTCCGACGCACCTATCGTGGTACCAGCTGACCCTGGAGCCGAACACGGTGTTCTGGAACCAGCCGCCGGAGCTGCCGGAGGACGACATCCTCTGGGATATCCAGGAAGCCGGCCAGGCCCTGATGGCCCGTCACGGTTATCGCCAGTACGAAATCTCCGCCTACGCCCAGCCGGGCAAGGCAGCACGCCACAATCTGAATTACTGGAGCTTCGGCGACTTCATCGGTATCGGCGCCGGCGCCCACGGCAAGCTCAGCCACCCGGACGGGCGCATCCTGCGCACCTGGAAAACCCGTCTGCCCAAGGACTACCTGAACCCGGCCAAGGCCTTCAAGGCCGGGGAAAAGCTGTTGCCATTGGATGAACTGCCGTTCGAATTCCTGATGAATGCCCTGCGCCTGACCGACGGCGTGGAGGCGACACTCTTCAGCCAACGCACAGGGCTGCCGATGGACCAACTGAAGGAGGCTCGCCGCGAGGCCGAACAAAAGGGCCTTTTGCAAGTCGAACCGACGCGGCTGGTCGCCACGCCACGCGGCCAGTTGTTCCTCAATGACCTGTTGCAGTACTTCTTGACCTAAGGAAAGCGCATGGACCTGGTACTCGACCTGCTCTCGACCATCTCCCGCTGGAGCCGCAGCAATCTGTCGGAGATCTCCCTGGCTTTGGTGGGCTGTCTGCTGGTGCTATTCGGCACCGATATCAAAAGCTGGGTCGAAGGCCGCCTGGGCAACCTGGCCGGCGCCCTGCGCGTGCCGTTCATGGCGCTGCTGGTGCTGATCGGCAGCGGCGCTGCCTTGATCTACGCCACTCCGTGGGTGGTGCGGGGACTGAGCCAGTTCAACAACTATGCGCTGGCTCCGGTGTTGCTGGTGGTGCTGGTGTTGATCGGGGTGGTGGCCGATCGGCGGGGCTAAATCTCTAGGGCCTCATCGCGGGTGAACCCGCTCCCACAGGTTATGCAATCTCTGTGGGAGCGGGTTCACCCGCGATGAGGCCCTAAAGAGCGCTACATCAATCAGCCAGCTTCTCGAACTTCAAATCCCACACCCCATGCCCCAGGCGCTCACCACGGCGCTCGAACTTGGTGATCGGGCGCTCTTCCGGCCGCGGCACATAGGCCCCGTCCGCCGCCTGGTTGCGGTAACCCGGCGCTGCACTCATCACTTCCAGCATGTACTCGGCATAGGGCTCCCAGTCGGTAGCCATGTGGAATACACCGCCGACCTTCAGCTTGCGCCGTACCAGCTCGGCGAATTCCGGCTGGACGATACGGCGCTTGTGATGCCGGCTCTTGTGCCATGGATCCGGGAAGAACAGCATCAGGCGATCGAGGCTGTTGTCGGCGACGCAGCGGTTCAGCACTTCGATGGCATCGCAGTCATACACCCGCAGGTTCTTCAGGCCCTGGGTCAGCACGCCGTTGAGCAGCGCGCCGACACCCGGACGATGCACCTCGACCCCGATGAAGTCCTGCTCCGGCGCGGCAGCCGCCATCTCCAGCAGGGAGTGGCCCATGCCGAAGCCGATTTCCAGGGTACGCGGCGCCGAGCGACCGAATACCTGGTCGTAGTCCACCGGGCTGTCGGTCAATTTGAGGATATACAGCGGGCCGCCCTGCTCCAGGCCACGTTGCTGGCCTTCGGTCATGCGCCCGGCGCGCATCACGAAACTCTTGATGCGGCGGTGCTGGCGCTCTTCGCCTTCTTCGGTGACAGGCGTTTCTTGCGATTCGGTCATCTGGGACTCTTACTTGATCAGGCCATCCAGCGGCGACGAGGCGCTGGCATAGAGTTTTTTCGGCATGCGGCCGGCGAGGTAAGCCATGCGACCGGCGATAATCGCGTGCTTCATGGCCTCGGCCATCATCACCGGCTGCTGCGCATGAGCGATGGCAGAGTTCATCAGCACCGCCTCGCAACCCAGCTCCATGGCGATGGTGGCGTCGGAAGCGGTGCCGACACCGGCATCCACCAGCACCGGGACCTTGGCTTCTTCGAGGATGATCTGCAGGTTGTACGGGTTGCAGATCCCCAGGCCGGTGCCGATCAGGCCAGCCAGCGGCATGACCGCGATGCAGCCGGCTTCGGCCAGCTGGCGGGCGATGATCGGGTCATCGCTGGTGTAGACCATCACGTCGAAACCGTCCTTGACCAGCACTTCGGCGGCCTTGAGGGTTTCGATCACGTTGGGGAACAGGGTTTTCTGGTCGGCCAGCACTTCCAGCTTGACCAGGTTGTGGCCATCCAGCAGCTCGCGGGCCAGGCGGCAGGTGCGCACGGCTTCGACTGCGTCGTAGCAGCCGGCGGTGTTGGGCAGGATGGTGTAGCGGTCTGGCGGCAGTACGTCGAGCAGGTTCGGCTCGCCCGGGTTCTGGCCGATGTTGGTCCGGCGCACGGCGACGGTGACGATCTCGGCGCCCGAGGCCTCGATGGCCAGGCGGGTTTCTTCCAGGTCGCGGTACTTGCCGGTGCCGACCAGCAGGCGCGACTGGAAGGTACGACCGGCCAGGGTGAAGGGCTTGTCGCTACGAACGTTGCTCATCGTTGATCCTCTTGTGGGGGGAGGGACTTGCGGGTGGTCGCGGCTGGTTCCTAGCCGCCGCCGATGGCGTGGACCACCTCGACCTGGTCGCCCTCGCTGAGGGCGGTGCTCTCGTGCTGGCTGCGCGGCACGATGTCCAGGTTCAGTTCGACCGCCACCCGGCGCCCGGCCAGGTCGAGCCGGCCCAGCAGGGCCGCGACGCTCTCGCCGTCGGGCAATTCGTAAGGTTCACCGTTCAGTTGGATGCGCATGCGCACGGCCGCCATTGTTTTCAGGGGCCCGCATTCTAGCGCCGATCAACGCCCGAACCCAAGGGTGGCCGGCACCATTCGTCACGATTTTCGACCCGTGAGTCAGCTCAGGCGCCAGGCCGTCAGGCCCAGGCACAGCCAGCCGGCAAGGAATGCCACGCCGCCCAGCGGGGTGATGATGCCGAGCTTGCCGACGCCGCTCAGGGTAAGCAGATACAGGCTGCCGGAAAACAGCAGGATGCCCAGGATGAACAGGCTGCCGGCCCAGGTGGTCAAGCGACCCGGCAAGTGCACGCTGAGGATGGCCACGCCGAACAGGGCCAGGGCGTGGATCAGCTGGTAGGTCACGCCGGTCTGGAAGATCGCCAGGTACTCGGCACTGAGGCGGGCCTTCAGGCCATGGGCAGCAAAGGCGCCCAGGGCTACGCCGGTGAAGCCGAAAAAGGCCGCCAGCAAGAGGAAGCTGCGAAGCATGCGAAGAACTCCAAGGAGACACGGGCCTGTATAATGGCCCGCTCATCCGCCGCGGCCAAGCCATCATCATGCTGTCATCCGTTCTCCGCCGCCTTTTCCGTGCCGCGCTCTGGTTCGCCGCTGGCAGCGTCGTGCTGGTGCTGGTTTTCCGCGTCGTTCCGCCGCCGGGGACGGCGTTGATGGTCGAGCGCAAGATCGAGTCGTGGATCGACGGCGAGCCCATCGACCTGCAGCGGGACTGGGAACCCTGGGACAGGATCTCCGACGACCTGAAGGTTGCGGTGATCGCTGGCGAGGACCAGAAGTTCGCCAGCCACCATGGCTTCGACTTCACCGCCATCCAGGCGGCTCTGGCGCATAACGAACGGGGCGGAGCCATCCGCGGCGCCAGCACCTTGAGCCAGCAGGTGGCGAAGAACCAATTCCTCTGGTCCGGCCGCAGCTGGCTGCGCAAGGGGCTGGAAGTATGGTTCACCGCGCTGATCGAGCTGTTCTGGTCGAAGGAGCGGATTCTCGAGGTCTACCTGAACAGCGCCGAGTGGGATGAAGGCGTGTTCGGAGCCCAGGCCGCAGCGCGACATCACTTTGGCGTGGATGCGAGCCGGTTGAGCCGGCAGCAGGCCAGCTTGCTGGCAGCGGTGCTGCCCAATCCGCGCAACTGGAGTGCCAGCCACCCGAGCACCTACGTGGCGCGGCGAGCCGGGTGGATTCGGCAGCAGATGAGCCAGTTGGGTGGGGATGGTTATCTGCAGCAGTTGCAGTCACGGTGATAGCGTCTGCTCCGGCCTCATCGCTGGCAAGCCAGCTTCCACAGGTCTTGTGGGAGCTGGCTTGCCAGCGATGAGGCCTTAACAGGCAACAAAAAACCCGACCTTGCGAGTCGGGTTTTCTTTTTCCGGCTACCGGAGCGTCAAGCAGCGATAAGGGCCTTCACCTTGTTCATCGCGTTCTTCTCCAGCTGGCGGATACGTTCCGCGGAGACGCTGTACTTGGCCGCCAGGTCATGCAGGGTGGCCTTTTCCTCTGCCAGCCAGCGCTGGTAGAGAATATCGCGGCTGCGCTCGTCCAGGCCTTGCAGGGCTTCATGCAGGTTGTTCGACGAGCTGTCGCTCCAGTCGGCATCTTCCAGTTGGCGAGCCGGGTCGTAGCGATGGTCTTCCAGATAGTTGGCCGGCGACTGGAAGGCGCTGTCGTCGTCGGCTTCGGACGCCGGGTCGAAGGCCATGTCCTGGCCGGTCAGGCGACTTTCCATTTCGCGGACTTCACGCGGCTCCACACCCAGGCTTTCAGCGACGCGATGCACTTCGTCGTTGTTCAGCCAGGCCAGACGCTTTTTCTGGCTGCGCAGGTTGAAGAACAGCTTGCGCTGGGCCTTGGTGGTCGCAACCTTGACGATGCGCCAGTTGCGCAGGATGAATTCGTGGATCTCGGCCTTGATCCAGTGCACCGCGAAGGACACCAGACGCACGCCCATTTCCGGGTTGAAGCGCTTGACCGCCTTCATCAGCCCGACGTTGCCTTCCTGGATCAGGTCGGCCTGGGCCAGCCCGTAGCCGGCGTAGCTGCGGGCGATATGTACTACGAAGCGCAGGTGCGCGAGCACCATTTGCCGAGCGGACTCAAGATTTTGCTCATAGTAGAGACTCTCGGCCAGTTCACGCTCCTGCTCGGCGGTCAGCAATGGAATGCTGTTCACCGTGTGCACGTAGGCCTCGAGGTTTGCACCCGGGACCAGCGCATAAGCAGGTTGCAAAGAAGTGGTCATACGAAAAAACCTCCGACTCACTGAACTCGTGCCCGTAGGCACTGCCATCATTGACCGGGAACCGCGAGACAAGTTCCCTCACTTGTATAGTCAATGCCGGCAAAAAGACACTATCGCGGGGCCAGCTCACTCAGGTGGCGAGCCACCGCGATCCATGCACCGATATACCCTAACAGCACCGCCCCAAGCAAGAGCGACAGACCATCGGCCGAGGGCACACCGGCCAGGGCGAAGTCGCTGCCATACAGTCCTGAAAGGTCGACCACCGCGTCATTCAGCCAGTTCAACCCGAATGCCAGCACTCCCCAGGACAGGATCCCCGCCCCCAGGCCATACAGCGCCCCCATATAAAGGAAGGGGCGGCGAACGTAGCTGTCGGTGCCGCCAACCAGCTTGATCACTTCGATTTCCGTACGGCGGTTCTCGATATGCAGGCGAATGGTATTGCCGATCACCAGCAACAGCGCCGACACCAGCAATACGGTCAGGCCGAAGACGAAACGGTCGCCCAGCTTGAGAATCGCCGCCAGGCGCTCGACCCAGACCAGGTCGAGCTGGGCCAGCTCCACATGGGGCAGCTCGGCCAGACGTTGACGCAGTGCGTCCAGCGCCGGCTTGTCGACCTCGTTCGGCGTCACCACCACCACACCCGGCAGCGGGTTTTCCGGCAGCTCGCGCAAGGCTTCGCCGAGGCCGGACTGCTGCTGGAACTCGTTCAGCGCCTGTTCGCGGCTGACGTATTCGGCATCCGCCACCCCGGGCAGTGTCCTGATCTGCTCGCGCAGCGCTTCACCGTCGCGCACGCTGGTATCCAGCTTGAGGTACAGGGAAATCTGTGCCGCGCGTTGCCAGGACCCGCCGAGCCGTTCGATATTGCTGAGGATCAACGACAGGCCCATGGGCAGGCTCAACGCCACCGCCATGACCAGGCAGGTGAAGAAACTGCCGATCGGCTGCTTGCCAAGGCGGCGCAGACTGTCCAGCAGGCTGGAGCGATGGCTTTCCAGCCAGGCGTGCAGCAGGGTGCGGAAATCCGGGCCGTCGTCGTCCTCGGCGCCCTTCTTTTTCTTCGGCTGCGGATCAGCCGGCTTCGGCGCCACCCGTTCGGATACTTTCGGACTGCGTGTCGCACTCATTGCCCGGCCTCCCCATCGCCGATCAGGCGGCCGCGCTGCAGCGTCAGCATGCGGTGACGCATGCGCGCGATCAGGGCCAGGTCGTGGCTGGCGATCAGCACGCTGGTGCCCAGGCGGTTGATATCTTCGAAAACACCCATGATCTCCGCGGCCAGGCGCGGATCGAGGTTACCGGTAGGTTCGTCCGCCAGCAGCAGGGCCGGACGGTGCACGATGGCGCGGGCGATGCCGACGCGCTGCTGCTGGCCGGTGGAAAGATCGCCGGGGAACAGCTCGGCCTTGTCCGAAAGCGCCACGCGCTCGAGCGCCGAATCGACCCGCTTGGCGATCTCGACCTTGGACAGGCCGAGGATCTGCAACGGCAAGGCGACGTTGTTGAACACGGTGCGATCGAACAGCAATTGGTGGTTCTGGAAGACCACGCCGATCTGGCGGCGCAGGAACGGGATCTGCGCAGTGCTGATCTGCCCCAGGTCCTGTCCGGCCAACAGCAGCTTGCCGCTGGTCGGACGCTCCATCGCCAGCAACAGGCGCAACAGGGTGCTCTTGCCGGCGCCGGAGTGACCGGTCACGAACAGAAACTCGCCCCGCCGCACCCGAAAACTCAACTCATGCAGGCCAACGTGACCATTCGGATAGCGTTTGGCGACCTGTTCGAATCGAATCATGGATGCTCCTGCTCGGCAAACAGTGCTTTAACGAAGGGTTCCGCCTCGAACGGACGCAGATCGTCGATCCCTTCCCCTACGCCAATATAGCGAATGGGCAGGCCGAACTGCTTGGCCAGGGCGAAGATCACCCCGCCCTTGGCGGTGCCGTCCAGCTTGGTCAGGGCCAGGCCCGTCAGTTCGACGCTCTGGTTGAAGTGCTTGGCCTGGTTGATGGCGTTCTGGCCGGTACCGGCGTCGAGCACCAGCAGGACCTCGTGCGGCGCATCGGCATCGAGCTTGCCGATGACCCGACGGACCTTCTTCAGCTCTTCCATCAGGTTGTCCTTGGTATGCAGGCGCCCGGCGGTGTCGGCGATCAGCACGTCGATGCCACGGGCCTTGGCGGCCTGCACGGCATCGAAGATCACCGAGGCCGAGTCGGCACCGGTGTGCTGGGCGATGACCGGGATATGGTTGCGCTCGCCCCACACCTGCAACTGCTCCACCGCTGCGGCGCGGAAGGTGTCGCCGGCGGCCAGCATGACCTTCTTGCCTTCGAGCTGGAGCTTCTTCGCCAGCTTGCCGATGGTCGTGGTCTTGCCGGCACCGTTGACGCCGACCACCAGGATCACGAACGGCTTGTTTTGCGATTCGATGCGCAGCGGCTGTTCGACTGGCTTGAGCAGTGCCGCCAGCTCGGCCTGCAGCGATTTGTACAGGGCGTCGGCGTCGGCCAGTTGCTTGCGCGCGACCTTCTGGGTGAGGTTCTGCACAATCAGCGAAGTGGCTTCGACACCGACGTCGGCGGTGAGCAGGCGGGTTTCGATTTCGTCGAGCAGGTCGTCGTCGATGGCCTTCTTGCCGAGGAACAGGCTGGCCATGCCTTCGCCGATGCTGGCGCTGGTCTTCGACAGGCCTTGCTTGAGGCGGGCGAAGAAGCCGGTACGGGTTTCTTCTGCAGCAGCAGGCGCCATCACAGGCGCAGCGACGACCGGTTCAGGCTCGGCCACGACCACCGGAGCGAGCGGTGCGGGCGCTGGAGCAACCACGGGAGCGGGCGGCGGAACCACTGCGGGAGCGGGTTGCGGCGCAGGCTGGGCAGCGGCAGCGGGCAGTTCCGGAATCGGCGGCGGGGGTGTCGGCTCAAGGTCAGGCACCAGCGCTACCGGCTCTTCCGGCACCGGCAGGACCAGGCTGGATTCCGGCACGGGAGGCGGTGCAACAGGCGGCTCGACAATCGCCGGCGCGACAGGCTCGGGAGCGACCACCGGCGCAGCCGCGACCGGCACCTCCGCGATCGCTGCCGGAGCAGGTTCGGGAGCGTCAGGGGCCTGGGTTTCAGGCTGTTCGACAACAGGTTGCTGGGGCTTCTTGCGCAGCCAGCCGAACAGGCCTTTCTTTTCACCGGGGGCGCCCGGCGTTTTCTTGTCGTCGTTGGAACCAAACATGGAAGACGGCTATCTCAGGGTGGCGATGCGCCAGTGCGGCGCCTCAGAATTCTTTTGTAACGCAGAACAGACTCCTTTGAAGCCGGCTCGTTCGTGCGCGTCGTCTATTTTGTCGGGGGAGCCTTTGCGGCGACATCCTCGACAGGCATGGTCGCCAGGCAACCGGATCAGTATCCTAGCACCTCCTAGCCCGCCGACGCTAAGGCCAAGCGGGCAGCCCAACAGGTTGAATCATCGATGAATGCTCTAGCCCGCCGTGCCGCCGGCCTGCTGCTCGGCACAATCTGCATGCCCCTCGCGGCCTTCGCCGCCGACCCGCAACCCACCCATGAATTCATCCTCGACAACGGCCTCAAGGTGGTCGTACGCGAAGACCACCGCGCCCCGGTGGTGGTGTCGCAGGTCTGGTACAAGGTGGGTTCCAGCTACGAGACCCCGGGCCAGACCGGCCTGTCCCACGCCCTGGAACACATGATGTTCAAGGGCAGCGAGAAGCTCGGCCCGGGCGAAGCCTCGCGCATCCTGCGCGACCTCGGCGCCGAGGAAAACGCCTTCACCAGCGACGATTACACCGCCTATTACCAGGTGCTGGCCCGCGATCGCCTGAACGTCGCCCTGGAACTGGAGGCCGACCGCATGGCCAGCCTGCGCCTGCCGGCCGACGAGTTCAGCCGCGAAATCGAGGTGATCAAGGAAGAGCGTCGCCTGCGCACCGACGACAATCCGGGGGCCAAGGCCTACGAACTGTTCAAGGCCATGGCCTATCCGGCCAGCGGCTACCACACCCCGACCATCGGCTGGATGGCCGACCTGCAGCGCATGAAGGTCGAGGAACTGCGCCATTGGTACGAGTCCTGGTACGCGCCGAACAACGCCACCCTGGTGGTGGTCGGCGACGTCACCGTGGATGAAGTGCGCAAGCTGGCCGAGCGCTGGTTCGCGAAGATCCCGAAACGCAGCCTGCCGCCGAGCAAATTGCCGCTGGAACTGGCCGAGCCCGGCTTGCGCCAGCTCACCGTGCATGTCCGCACCCAACTGCCGAGCTTGATCTTCGGCTTCAACGTACCGGGCCTGGCCACTGCGAAAAACCCGCGTGAAGTCCACGCCCTGCGCCTGATCTCCGCCCTGCTCGACGGCGGCTACAGCGCGCGCATGGCCAGCCGCCTGGAGCGCGGCGAAGAACTGGTGGCCGGCGCCTCCAGCCGCTACGACCCGTTCGCCCGCGGCGACAGCCTGTTCGTCCTTTCGGCGACGCCGAACACCCAGAAGAAAAAGACCCTGGCCGAGGTCGAGGCCGGTATCTGGAAACTGCTGGACGAGCTCAAGACCACCCCGCCCAGCGCCGAGGAACTGGAACGCGTGCGCGCCCAGGTTATCGCCGGCCTGGTCTACGACCGCGACTCCATCAGCAGCCAGGCCACCACCATCGGCCAGCTGGAGACCGTCGGCCTGTCGTGGAAGCTGATCGACAACGAACTGGACGAGCTGAAGAGCGTGACCCCGGCGGATATCCAGGCCGCCGCCCGCACCTACTTCACCCGCGAACGCCTGAGCGTTGCCCATGTACTGCCCGAGGAGCCGGCGAAATGATCCAGCCGACCATCCGCTTGTTCGCCGCCACCGCCCTGGCCTTTGCCCTCATGGCTCCGGTGCAGGCCGCTGATACCAAGCCCGCCAACACCCTGCAATCCGTCGCGGAACTGGAGGGCAAGGCGCCACCTACCCATCGCACCCTGGACATCCAGACCTGGAACACCGCCGAAGGCGCCCGCGTGCTCTTCGTCGAGGCCCACGAGCTGCCGATGTTCGACCTGCGCCTGACCTTCGCCGCCGGCAGCAGCCATGACGGCAACCTGCCCGGCATCGCCTCGCTGACCAACGCCATGCTCAACGAAGGCGTGGCCGGCAAGGACGTCAATGCCATCGCCGAAGGCTTCGAAGGCCTGGGCGCGGACTTCGGCAACGGCGCCTACCGTGACATGGCGGTAGCCTCGCTGCGCAGCCTGAGCGTTGCCGACAAGCGCGAGCCGGCGCTCAAGCTGTTCGCCGAAGTGGTCGGCAAACCGACCTTCCCCGCCGACGCCATGGCCCGGATCAAGAACCAGATCCTCGCCGGCTTCGAATACCAGAAGCAGAACCCCGGCAAGCTGGCCAGCCTGCAACTGTTCGAGCGGCTGTACGGCAAGCATCCCTACGGGCATCCGGCCGACGGCACCGCCGAGAGCATCCCGCCGATCACCGTGGACCAGTTGCGCGCCTTCCACGCCAAGGCCTATGCCGCCGGCAACACCGTGATCGCCCTGGTCGGCGACCTCAGCCGCAAGGACGCCGAAGCCATCGCCGCCCAGGTTTCCGCCGCCCTGCCAAAAGGGCCGGCGCTGGCCAAGGTCGAGCAGCCGGTGGAGCCCAAGGCCGGCCCGAGCCATATCGACTTCCCGTCCAAGCAGACCCACCTGCTGCTGGCGCAACTGGGCATCGACCGCAACGATCCAGACTACGCCGCGCTGTCCCTGGGCAACCAGATCCTCGGTGGCGGTTCGTTCGGCACCCGGCTGATGAGCGAAGTCCGCGAGAAACGCGGCCTGACCTATGGCGTCTACTCCACCTTCGTGCCGATGCAGGCGCGCGGGCCGTTCATGATCAACCTGCAGACCCGTGCCGAACTGAGCGAAGGCACCCTGAAGCTGGTCCAGGACCTGCTGCGCGATTACCTCAAGACCGGGCCGACCCAGCAGGAGCTGGACGACGCCAAGCGCGAGCTGGCCGGCAGCTTCCCGCTGTCCAACGCCAGCAACGCAAGTATCGTCGGGCAATTGGGCGCCATCGGCTTCTACAACCTGCCGCTGACCTACCTTGAAGACTACATGCGCCAATCCCAGGAACTGACCGTCGAGCAGGTCCGGGATGCGCTGAATCGCCACCTGTCCGCGGACAAGCTGGTTATCGTTACAGCAGGGCCGAAGGTGCCGCAGCAACCCCTGCCACCCCCCCTCGCCAAACCCGCCGAGCAGCCGCTCGGCGTACCGGAGCATTAATGGCCAGTCCATCCAAGCCGCACGCGGGCCAAGGCCAGTTGCGCATCATCGCCGGCGAATGGCGCAGCCGTCGCCTGAGCTTCCCCGACGCCCCCGGCCTGCGCCCGACGCCGGACCGGGTGCGGGAAACCCTGTTCAACTGGCTTGCGCCCCATATCGAAGGGGCCAAGGTGCTGGATGCCTTTACCGGTGCCGGCGCCCTGTACCTGGAAGCGCTGTCCCGCGGTGCCGGCGACGCCGTGGCCGTGGACAGCAACCCGGCAGCCATCGCCAGCCTGAAGAACAACCTGGAAATCCTCCGCTGCCCGCGCGGGCAGGTGGTGCAGAGCGATGTCCTGCGCTATCTGCAGGGCGAGGCGAAGCAGCGGTTCGACGTGGTCTTCCTCGACCCGCCGTTCCATCAGGATTTGCTGCCGAAAACCTGCGAATTGCTGGAAAACGGCGGCTGGCTGGCTGATCACGCCTGGATCTACACCGAAAGCGAGGCCGCGCCATCGTCCCTGGCCCTGCCGGGTAGCTGGCGCCTGCACCGGGAAAAGAAAGCCGGCCAGGTGCACTACGCACTGTGGGAACGCGGCTGATCGTCATCTGTCCGTCATACGGCGCGGCAGCTGCTGCAACCAGCACATACACTGGTTGACAGAGCTGCCGCGTTTTTCCGAGTGATGTCCTATGTCCACGTCTTCCTTCACGCCCGCAACGGGCCTGCGCAATCCTCACCTGCAAACCCTCTGGGGGCCTCTGTGGCGCAAATCGTTGCCCCTGGCTCACCAGCGCGAGCGCCTGTGGCTGGCCGATGGCGACTTCCTCGACCTGGACTGGGGCGGCCCGCATCGCGCCGATGCGCCGCTGGTGCTGGTATTGCACGGACTGACCGGGTCGTCGTCCTCCCATTACGTGCTTGGCTTGCAGCACGCCTTGCAAGCGCAAGGCTGGGCCAGCGTGGCGGTGAACTGGCGCGGCTGCTCGGGCGAACCGAACCTGCTCGCCCGCAGTTATCACTCCGGCGCCAGCGAGGACCTGGCCGAGGTGATCGCCCATTTGCGCGCGCAACGGCCCTCGGCGCCGTTGTACGCGGTGGGTTATTCGCTGGGCGGCAATGTGCTGCTCAAGCACCTGGGCGAAGCCGGTTCGGCCAGCCAGTTGCAGGGCGCCGTGGCAGTGTCGGTGCCGTTTCGCCTCGACCAGTGCGCCGACCGCATCAGCCTGGGCTTTTCCCGGGTCTACCAGCGGCACTTCATCCGCGAAATGATCAGCTATGTGAAGACCAAGGAACGCGACTTCCTCCATCGCGGCCATCACGAAGGCCTGGAAGCCTTGTCCCGCCTCGGTCCGCTGACCAACATGCGTACCTTCTGGGACTTCGACGGGCGCATCACCGCGCCGCTCAACGGTTTCAGCGATGCCCACGACTACTACAAGCGCTCGTCCAGCCGCTATTACCTGGGCGAAAACCGCACGCCGACGCTGATCATCCAGTCCAGCGACGACCCCTTCGTGTTCCGCCACAGCCTGCCCGAGGCCAGTGAACTGGCACGCACCACCACCCTGGAGCTGCATAGCCACGGTGGTCATGTCGGATTCGTCGATGGCAGCCTGCGCCAGCCGGGGTACTACCTGGAACGGCGGATTCCCGCGTGGCTGGCGCAACTGGGCTGATCAGTCGCCGGTAGCGACCTGGCGCTGCGGGTCGGTGATCCATTCGCTCCAGGAGCCGGCGTACAGCGGTGCCAGCGGGTAGCCGGCGAGGCTCAGGGCAAACAGGTTATGGCAGGCGGTGACGCCGGAACCGCAATAGGCCACCAGTTCTTCCGGCTTGCGCGACCCCAGCAATGCGGCGAAACGCGCCTTGAGCTGGTCGGGCGGGAGGAAGCGCCCGTCGCTGCCGAGGTTGTCGGTGAAAGCCGCGCATTGCGCACCCGGAATATGCCCCGCCACCGGGTCGATCGGTTCCACTTCGCCACGGAAACGCGGCAGGGCGCGGGCATCGAGCAGGGTCAGGGCCGGGTCGCCCAGGCGCTCGCGCAATTGCTGGGCACTGACCAGCAGCTTCGGATCGGGCTTGCCGCTGAAGGTGCCTTCGTGGCGCTCCGCCGGATCCAGGCTCAACGGCAGGCCCGCCGAGTGCCAGGCCTTCAGCCCGCCATCGAGGATAGATACGCCGTTGCGTTTGCCAAGCCAGGCCAGCAGCCACCAGGCGCGGGCGGCGAAGGCTCCGGGGCCGTCGTCGTACAGCACCACGTCGCTGTCATTGCTGATGCCCCACTGCTGGAAGCGCTCGATCAGCCGCCCGGGCTGCGGCAGCGGATGACGCCCGGTCACACCCTTGACCACCGGTCCGCTGAGGTCGCGCTCCAGGTCGGCGAAATGCGCGCCGGCGATATGCCCCTCGGCGTAGCTGCGCTGACCGTAGTCAACGTCCTCCAGGGCGAAACGACAATCGAGAATCACCAGCTTCGGCTCGCCAAGGCGTTCCGCCAGTTGCCGGGGTGCAATCAGTTGCGCGAGGGGCATGACAGTCTCCATATCGATTGAAAGGGCACGCTACTGCTCCAGCGCCTGCTGCAGCGGAACGTGGAATTCTTCGCACAGCGCGTCCACCGCCGGCTTCGCCGTGGCGGTGACATAGCCGAGCTCCAGCACCAGTACCTGATAGACACCACGCTTGATGGCTTCTTCACTCAGGTGGGCGGAATTTTCCCGGGTGGTGCAGAGAAAGCGCACCCAGGACGTCAGGATGATCCAGGTATTGAGCGTCAGCGCCTCGATCTGCACCGGGGTCATCTCTAGGATCCCGGCGCCGACGAAACCCTCGTAGATGGCCTGGCCCTGCAGCAGGCAGCGCTGGGAAAAACGCCGGTAACGGTCGGCCAGTGCCTTGTCGCTGTCGAGCAGGTGTTCCAGGTCGCGATGCAGGAAGCGGTAGTTCCACATCGCCGCGAGGATCGCCTGCAAATAGAAACGCTTGTCTTCGACCGTGGCCAGGCGGCCCTTGGGCGGATGCAGGAAGCTCTCGACCTGTTCCTCATACTGACTGAACAACTCGGCAATGATTTCCTGCTTATTGGCGAAGTGGTAGTACAGGTTGCCCGGCGAAATCTCCATGTGCGCAGCGATGTGGTTGGTGCTGACACTGCGTTCGCCCTGCTGGTTGAACAGCTCCAGGCTGTTTTGCACGATGCGCTCGCGGGTCTTGATGCGCGGGGCCATGACACGGGTTCCGGATTCATCAGCTTGAATGATGGGGTGATCTTACGGCGTCGGTCGGTGGGTTGCATCCATGGGATCTGTGGGGGATTCACCGCGGACCCTGTGGGAGCTGGCTTGCCAGCGATGAGGCCCTCAAAGCCCATACAAAATCAGGATTAGAGTATATGCTCTAGCCAAAACAACAGATCATGGAGGTCCCGATGTCCCAGATGGACTGGCTCGATACCCTGTTCGCCGAACAGCGCGCCGCCTTCAATCGCCTGCCCATGCCGCCCCTGGCCCAGCGCCGGCAGTGGCTCAAGGCACTGCGCCAGGCCCTGATCGCACGCCAGGACGAGCTGGTCGCCGCCATCGACCAGGACTTCAACGGCCGCAGCGCCGACGAGACCCGGCTCGCCGAACTCATGCCCAGCGTCCTCGGCCTGGCCCACGCCGAAAAACACCTGTCGCGCTGGATGAAACCCGTACGTCGCGCCGTCGGCCTCGCCTTCCAGCCTGCCAGCGCCCGCATCCACTACCAGCCGCTGGGCGTGGTCGGCGTCATCGTGCCGTGGAACTACCCGCTGTTCCTTGCCATCGGCCCATTGACCGGCGCCCTCGCCGCCGGCAACCGGGTGATGCTCAAGCTCAGCGAAGCCACCCCGGCGACCGGCCTGGTGCTCAAGTCCGTGCTGGAATCGGTGTTTCCCGCCGACATGGTCTGCGTGGTCCTCGGCGAGGCCGAAGTCGGCGAAGCCTTCTCGCGCCTGCCCTTCGACCACCTGCTGTTCACCGGCGCAACCAGCATTGGCCGCAAGGTGATGAGCGCCGCCGCTGCCAACCTGACCCCCGTGACCCTTGAGCTGGGCGGCAAGTCCCCGGCCATCGTCTCGAACACAGTGCCCCTGGCCGACGCCGCCGAACGCATCGCCTTCGGCAAGACCCTCAACGCCGGGCAGACCTGCGTGGCCCCCGACTACGTGCTGGTGCCGCGCGAGCGCATCCCGGGCTTCATCGACGCCTACCGCGACGCCGTTCGGCGCTTTTATCCGCGGATCACCGGCAACCCCGACTACACGGCGATCATCAGCCCGCGCCATCTGGCCCGGCTCAAGGGTTACCTCGACGACGCCCGCCGCCAGGGCGCGCGGATCACCAGCCTGTACCCGGACGAAACCCCAGCGGACCGGCGCTTGCCGCCGCTGGTCCTGGAAAACGTCAGCGATGCCATGCAGGTGATGCAGGACGAGATCTTCGGCCCGTTGCTGCCGGTGGTGCCCTACGACCAGATCGACGATGCCATTGCCTACGTCAACCAGCGCCCGCGCCCTCTGGCCCTGTACTACTTCGGCTACGAGCGCGGGGAGCAGCGCCTGGTACTGGATAACACCCATTCCGGCGGTGCCTGCCTCAACGACACCCTGCTGCATGTGGCCCAGGACGACCTGCCGTTCGGCGGCGTCGGCCCGTCAGGCATGGGGCACTACCACGGTTTCGAGGGTTTCCAGACCTTCAGCCAGGCCAAGGGCGTGCTGGCCAAGCAGCGCCTGAACCTGGCGCGGCTGATCTACCCGCCCTACGGCAAGCGCCTGCAACAGCTGGTGTACCGTTTCTTTATTCGCTGATCGCTGCATAACAGGCCCACAACAATGACAACACGCCTGCACCTGGCCGCCGCGCTGAACCGTCGCGGCCTGCTCAAGTTCAGCCTTGGCGCCACGCTGTTCCTCGGCGGCGCCAGCCTGGTCGGCTGCAGCCCCGCAACGGCGGCACCCGGCTATCGCATCCTGCGCGACGACGATCTGCCGATGCTGCGGGCAGTCACGCCGGTGGTGCTGCAAGGTACCGCAGCGCCGCTCGAGCAGGTCCTCGCCCGCCTCGACGAAGCCCTGGCCAGCCTGTCGCCGGAAATGCTCAAGCTGACCCGACAGCTGTTCGATGTGCTCGCCCTGCCTCTCACCCGTGGTCCACTGACCGGGGTCTGGGGCTCATGGCAGCAAGCGACACCGCAGCGCGTCGAAGCCTTTCTCCGGCGCTGGCGCGACAGCTCGCTGAACCTGCTGCGCCAGGGCTATTGCTCGCTGCTGCAACTGCTGCTGATGGCGTGGTACAGCCTGCCCGGATCCTGGGGCGCGTGCGGTTACCCCGGCCCACCGAAGATCTGAACAAGAGCCTGACCATGCCCGTATCCGACCCGTTCCGCGAAGGCCTCGCCCGCGGCTGGAAAGCCCGTGACGCCTCGGCCCTGGATCACCACCTGGACCTGGAAACCGACATTGCCATCATCGGCAGCGGTGCCGGCGGCGCCACCAGCGCAGAGCTCCTGAGCGCTGCCGGCTACCGGGTGCTGCTGATCGAAGAAGGTCCGCTGAAAACCAGCAGCGACTTCCGCATGCTGGAGAACGAGGCCTACGCCAGCCTTTACCAGGAAGGCATCGGCCGCCTCAGCAAGGACGGCGCGATTACCATCCTTCAAGGCCGCGCGGTAGGCGGCACCACCCTGATCAACTGGACCTCCAGCTTCCGCACACCGGAGCCGACCCTGCGCCACTGGGCCAGCGCACATGGGGTCGAAGGCCATGGCGTGGACGATCTCGCCCCCTGGTTCGAGCGCATGGAGCGGCGCCTCGGCATCGCGCCCTGGCAGATGCCGCCCAATGCCAACAACGACGTGCTGCGCCGGGGGTGTGCGGCGCTGGGCCTGGACTGGAAGGTGATCCCGCGCAATGTCCGCGACTGCTGGAACCTGGGTTATTGCGGCATGGGCTGCCCGGTGAATGCCAAGCAGTCGATGCTGGTCACCAGCATTCCGGCGGCACTCGAAGAGGGTGCAGAACTGCTCTACCTGGCCCGCGCCGAACACCTGGAGCACGACGGTGGCAGGATCAAGGCGTTGCACTGCGTGGCCATGGACCCGCAATGCGTGGCGCCGACCGGCCGGCGCATCCGCGTCCGCGCCCGCCACTACGTGCTGGCCGGCGGTGGCATCAACAGCCCGGCGCTGCTCCTGCGTTCCAAAGCGCCGGACCCGCACCGGCTTCTCGGCAAGCGCACCTTCCTGCACTTGGTCAATTTCAGCGCCGCGCGCTTTGCCGAGCCGGTAAACCCGTTCTACGGCGCACCGCAGTCGATCTACAGCGACCATTTCCAATGGCGCAACGGCATCGACGGGCCGATGGGCTACAAGCTGGAAGTCCCGCCCCTGCACCCGGCCCTGGCCGCGACCCTGCTCGGCGGGTTCGGCGAGGACAACGCCCTGCGCATGGCCGACCTGCCCAATACCCATGTGATGCTGGCCCTGCTGCGCGACGGTTTTCACCCGCAGAGCATCGGCGGCAGCGTGGAGCTGCGCAGCGATGGCTCGCCGGTGCTGGACTATTCGGTTTCGCCCTACGCCTGGGACGGGGTGCGCCGGGCCTTCCACAGCATGGCCGAAATCCAGTTCGCAGCCGGCGCCGAAAGCGTGCAGCCGCTGCACGCGGCCAGTCGACCCGCGCACAACCTGGCCGAGGCCAGGGCAATGATCGAGGGCCTCGATCTGCAGCTCTTCCTCACCCGCCTCGGCAGCGCCCACGTGATGGGCGGCTGTGCCATGGGCAAGGACCCGGCCCAGAGCGTCTGCGACAGTCTGGGCCGCCATCACCAGCTGGAAAACCTGTCGATCCACGACGGCTCGCTGTTCCCCACCAGCATCGGTGCCAACCCGCAATTGTTGGTGTACGCCATCGTCGCGCGCCTCAGCCAGTTGCTTGGCGAACGCCTCGCAACCCCAACCGGCGGCCTTGTCCATAGTGCCTTTGGCCGATGATGGCGACTTGGCCCGGGCGTATCGGCTGCGCTACCATCCGAGTCCCTAACGCACTCCTGCCAGGACGACGCGATGAACCGAGTGTTGTACCCGGGTACTTTCGACCCTATTACCAAGGGCCATGGCGATCTGGTCGAACGCGCCTCGCGTCTGTTCGATCATGTGATCATCGCGGTCGCCGCCAGCCCCAAGAAGAATCCGCTGTTCCCCCTTGAACAACGGGTCGAACTGGCGCGTGAAGTGACCAGGCACCTGCCCAACGTCGAAGTCCTCGGCTTCTCCACCTTGCTGGCGCACTTCGCCAAGGAGCAGCAGGCCAACGTGTTCCTGCGCGGCCTGCGCGCGGTGTCCGACTTCGAGTACGAATTCCAGCTGGCGAACATGAACCGGCAACTGGCGCCCGACGTCGAGAGCCTGTTCCTCACCCCGTCGGAACGTTATTCGTTCATCTCCTCGACCCTGGTCCGCGAGATCGCGGCACTGGGCGGCGATATCAGCAAGTTCGTCCACCCCGCGGTGGCCGACGCGCTGACCGAGCGTTTCAAGAAGTAATCTCATCCGGCCAGGAAAACCGCTGCCCGCGTGCAAGATCGGCGCTAATACGGCACAATCGCGCCCATTGGTTTTCAATTGCCAGGGCCTGACAACCTGGCCGGAGTCCCCATGTCCCTGATCATCACCGACGATTGCATCAACTGCGACGTCTGCGAACCCGAGTGCCCGAACGCCGCCATCTCCCAAGGCGAAGAGATCTACGTGATCGACCCGAACCTGTGCACCCAATGCGTCGGCCACTATGACGAACCCCAGTGCCAGCAGGTCTGCCCGGTGGACTGTATTCCCCTCGATGAAGCCCATCCGGAAACCGAAGAAGAGCTGATGGCCAAGTACCGCCGTATCACCGGCAAGGCCTGATGACCGGCGCCGCCGCGCTGCGTAACCTGGTTCTTGGCGCCGGCCTGGCGCTATGCAGCGTCGCGGCCCTGGCCGATGGGCCAGGTCGCGCGGCGCTGGCCACGCCCCATCCTGCCGCGACCGCTGCGGCGCGGGAAATCCTCGAGCAAGGCGGCAATGCCTTCGACGCGGCGATTGCCATCAGCGCTGCGCTGGCCGTGGTCGAGCCCTACGGTTCGGGCCTTGGCGGCGGTGGTTTCTTCCTGCTGCGCCAGCCCGGCAATCCAGCCGCCTATCGCTTTATCGACGCCCGTGAACGCGCGCCCGGCAGGGCCACGGCGGACATGTACCTGAAGGACGGCAAGGAACAACCCGGGCTATCGATCAACGGTCCGCTGGCCGCGGCCATTCCCGGCCTGCCGGCGGCGCTGGACGAGTTGGCGGCGCGCTACGGCAAGCTGCCGTTGAAGAATGCCCTGGCCCCGGCGATTCGCCTGGCCAACCAGGGGTTTGCCGTTGATCGCATCTACCGCGACCGCGCCGAAATGCGCCAAGGCGCCATGCGCGACGACGCGGAAACCGCGCGGCTGTTTCTCGACCAGGGCCGCGTGCCCGCGCAAGGAACGCTGATTCGTCAGCCGGAACTGGCGGCCACCCTGCAACGACTGGCCGAGCATGGCCGCGACGGGTTCTATCGCGGACCAGTGGCGGCGAAGCTGGTACAGGAAGTGAACGCATCGGGCGGCATCTGGAGCCAGGACGACCTGGCCGATTACCGTGTCGTCGAACGCGAGCCGCTGCGCTACCGCCTGGCCGACCAGCGCGAGCTGATCAGCGCCCCGCCGCCCTCTGCCGGCGGTGTCGCCATCGCCCAGAGCCTGGCGATGCTGCAACGCCTGCCGTGGCAAAGCGCGGACCGCATCCAGCGCGCCCACTATGTGCTGGAAGTGCTGCGCCGGGCCTACCGTGATCGCGGCCTGCTCGGCGATCCGGACCATGTGGATAACCCGGTCCCGCGCCTGCTTTCGCGCCATCACCTGACGACCCTGGCCGACGGTATCGATGTCCACGACGCCACGCCCAGCGCCAGCCTGCCGCCCGCGCTGCCCTGGCGCGAGGGTGACCACACCACGCACTTCGCGGTGATCGATGCCGAGGGCAATGCGGTAGCGGCCACCCTGTCGGTCAACCTGCCATTTGGCGCAGCCTTTACGCCGGTAGGAACCGGTGTGGTGCTGAACAACGAAATGGACGACTTCGCCGCCGATCCCCAAGGCAGCAACAGCTACGGGCTGGCGGGCAGCCAGGCCAACGCGGTGGCGGCGGGCAAGCGGCCGCTGTCGAGCATGAGCCCGAGCTTCATCGAAAGCCCCAGGGAATTCGCGGCCTTCGGTACGCCAGGGGGCAGCCGGATTCCGAGCATGGTGCTGCTGTCGATGCTGGAATACCTGGACGGACGACCGGTGAATACCTGGCCGGCAGTGCCGCGTTATCACCACCAGTACCTGCCGGATGTGGTGGAGCACGAGCCGGGAGCCTTCACGGCAGCCGAAATCCAGGACCTGCAGGGCCGGGGATACAACCTGAAGGATGTGGGGCGCAGCTACGGGAACCAGCAGGTGCTGTTCTGGAACAAGCAGGACGGGCGGCTGGAGTCGGCCAGCGATCCCCGAGGTGTTGGTAGTTCAGAGGTGCTGGAGCACTGAGCCTTGCAGTGCTCTTGCCGGCCTCATCGCGGGTGAACCCGCTCCCACGAAGACCTTGTGGGAGCGGGTTCACCCGCGATGAGGCCAGTGAATCCGACGAAGATTTCTACTTCTGGCACCGCGGACAAAACACACTAGCCCGCTGCCCCAGCTTCACTTCACGCAAGGTCGAAGCACACACCTTGCACGGCTCCCCGCCCCGCCCATAGACGAACAGCTCCTGCTGGAAATACCCCGGCTGCCCGTCGCCGCCGATAAAGTCGCGCAAGGTGGTGCCGCCACGCTCGATCGCCGCCGCCAGGACGCGCTTGATTTCCACGGTCAGGCGCAGATAGCGCGCCCGGGAAATGCTCCCCGCCTCGCGCCGCGGATCGATACCGGCCGCGAACAAGGCTTCGGTCGCATAGATATTGCCCACGCCCACCACCACCGCGTTGTCCATGATGAACGGCTTGACCGCCATCGACCGCCCACGCGACATCTGGAACAGGCGCTCCCCTTCGAACAGGTCGGTCAGCGGCTCCGGCCCGAGCCTGGCCAGCAGTTCATGCTCCAGCGGCGACTGGCTCCACAGCATCGCGCCGAAACGCCGCGGATCGGTGTAGCGCAGCGCCAGCCCGGACTCCAGCTCGATATCCACATGCTCGTGCTTTGCCGCCGGCAGGCCGATTTCCACCAGGCGCAGGTTGCCGGACATGCCCAGGTGACTGATCAAGGTCCCCACCTCGGCATTGAGCAGCAGGTACTTGGCCCGTCGCTCGACCGAGACGAAGCGCTGCCCGGACAGGCGCACGTCGAGGTCCTCCGGGATCGGCCAGCGCAAGCGCCGGTCACGGACGACCACGCGGCTGACGCGCTGGCCTTCGAGATAAGGGGCAATGCCGCGGCGAGTGGTCTCGACTTCAGGTAATTCAGGCATGGATCAGTGGCTACCCAGTTCCTGGATGGTTTGCTTGAGGTTGTCGAAGTCGTATTCCGACAGGCCGATATAGTCGAGCACCAGGTGCCCGACCGTGTTCCATTCGTGATCGACGTTCTGGTTGCCCAGCACCCGGTACGAGGCACAGATATGCTCGGCCATCTTCAGGATCGCCAGCAGATTCTTCAGCGGCGCGGTGCGCGGTGACTCGTCGCTGAACACCGCCAGGGCGTTGTGGTGGTTGGCGATGGCGCTGCTGACATGCTCCGGCAGGCGCCATGACTTGGCGGTGTAGTAGCCGACCACCGCATGGTTGGTGTTGAACACCTGGTTTTCCGTATCCACCACCCGCTGGCGCTCGCCGGCGCTGGCGTAGGCGTCTTCCAGCACGCTCATGTAATCGGGGAAGCGCTTGTGCATCAGCGGTACGCCGCAGTCGTGGAACAGCCCCAGCGCATAGGCCTCGTCCACCGCCTGGGAGCCGAAGCGCTTGGCCAGGGTCAGGCAGGTCATGGCCACGTCCTGGGCGGTGTCCCAGAAACGGTTGAGGGTGACGATGGTTTCATCGCTCATCTCGCCCTTGATCGACTGGGCGTTGATCAGGTTGATGATCGAGCGGCTGCCCAGCAGGTTCACCGCGCGCTGGATCGAGGCGATCTTGTTGGTCAGCCCGTAGTGCGCCGAATTGACGATCTTCAGCAACGCGCCGGAAAGCCCGGGATCCTGGGAGATCAGCCTGGCGATCACCTCCAGGTCGGGGTCAGGCATGTACTGCTCCATCTGCAGGTCGACCATGATCTGCGGTTGGGGCGGCACGCTGATGCCTTGCAGGGCTTGCTGGATCTGTTCGGCTGAAAGTTCCTGGGTCATGGCTTCATACTCGGGGCTGACGGGCGATTCTAACCCGATCGCCCGGCCGAGTGACGGCCAGTCGCCATGCAATTTGTCGCAGCGGCGGGCGCGGCAAGGGTCGGCACGCTATACTCCCGCTCTTTTTTCCGGAGCGACGTCATGTCCCTGCCCAGCCTTCGTCTCAAAGCCAATGCCGACCGCCGTCTGCGCGCCGGCCACCTGTGGGTGTACAGCAACGAAATCGACGTCGTCGCCACCCCGCTGCACGGTTTCAAGGCTGGTGACCAGGCGGTGCTGGAAGCAGCGGGCGGCAAGGCCCTGGGCATCGTCGCCCTGAGCCCGAACAACCTGATCTGCGCCCGTTTGCTGTCGCGCGACACCAAGCTGGCGCTGGACAAGTCGCTGCTGGTGCACCGCCTCAACGTCGCCCTGTCGCTGCGCGAGCGCCTGTTCGACAAGCCGTTCTATCGCCTGGTCTATGGCGACTCCGACCTGCTGCCGGGGCTGGTGGTCGACCGTTTCGGCGACATCCTCGTGGTCCAGCTGGCCTCGCCGACCATGGAACGCCACCGCGACGACGTTCTCGCCGCGCTGATCCAGGTGCTCAAGCCGAGCGGCGTGCTGTTCAAGAACGACTCCTCGGCGCGTGACGCCGAAGGCCTGGAACGGTATGTCGAGACCGTCTACGGCGAAGTGCCGGAGTGGGTCGCGCTGGAAGAGAACGGCGTCAAGTTCGAAGCCCCAGTGATGGAAGGCCAGAAGACCGGCTGGTTCTACGACCACCGCATGAACCGCGCGCGCCTGGCGCCGTACGTCAAGGGCAAGCGCGTGCTCGACCTGTTCAGCTACATCGGTGGCTGGGGTGTGCAGGCCGGTGCCTTCGGTGCCAGCGAAGTGTTCTGTGTCGATGCCTCGGGCTTTGCCCTGGATGGCGTGGAGCGCAACGCCGCGCTCAACGGCTTCGCCGAGAAGGTCACCTGCATCGAAGGTGACGTCTTCGCCGCCCTGCGCGAGCTGAAGGCCGCCGAAGAGCGCTTCGACGTCATCGTCGCCGACCCGCCCGCCTTCATCAAACGCAAGAAGGACCTGAAGAACGGCGAGGCCGCCTATCGCCGCCTGAACGAGCAGGCCATGCGCATGCTCAGCAAGGACGGCATCCTGGTCAGCGCCTCGTGCTCGATGCACCTGCCGGAAGACGACCTGCAGAACATCCTGCTGACCAGCGCCCGCCACCTGGACCGCAATATCCAGTTCCTCGAGCGCGGCGGCCAGGGGCCGGACCACCCGGTGCACCCGGCGATTCCTGAGACTCGCTATATCAAGAGCATTACTTGCCGGTTGTTGCCTAACAGCTGATAAGCAATCGAATGAAAAAATCCCGGCCTGGTGCCGGGATTTTTTATGGGCGCATCTGCATCAATCTGAAGCCGACGCGGTCCCTGTAGGAGCTGGCTTGCCTGCTCCTACAGGTAGAGCGGTATCAGCTTTTAGAGCCCACCCAGCATCGTCTTCACCACCCGCCGATGCATCGGCAGGATCAGGCGCATATACATCCGCCCCAGCAGGTTATGTGGTTCGACGATGGAGGTCAGGCTGAGCTGGTTGTTGGGGTCGAGGTGCACCGAGATCAGCACATCCAGGTGACTGTCCTTGAGCGACAGCACCAGTTCCCGGTCGGTCACCGCGGCGATCTGGAAGAAATCCAGCTGTTCGCCGACCTTAGGGGTCTTCTGCTCGCGGAGGTTGAAGCCGGCCACCGGCTTGAGCCCGAACGGCCGCACCAGCAGGTCACGCAGGCGCAGCGCATGGTTTATCCAGCCTGGCACGGCGCGGCTCATGCGCTGGTAGGCATCCAGCGCCGTGAGGCTTTGTTCCGGGGTGATGCGCCGGGCGAAGCAGTCGAAGAACCAGGCCGTGGTAGAGAGCATGCGCAGCACGCTGCTGGCGGGAACATCGGCTGGGTGGACCATATTTCCTCCGTGAAAAATGCGGTCAGGAAGACGAAGGCGATCACGGTAGCGCCATGGCCGGCGGAAAGCGAGCGCGCCGGCAAAATCGTGAGCCTGCGAACCAACTGTCCATTGCGCCATTCCTTCCGCCCGCCAGCGGTGTAGAATCGGGCCTATTCATCGCCAGTCATCCCCCGGCGGGTTTATGAGCTCTGGCCAAGCGTGCGGCGATCCCGCGACGTCTTTGCCTCATCCGTACCAGCGGCCACCTGCCTTCCGGTACCAAGGACAAGAGAAGCTCACTCCCCTTTTTGTTACCTGATTAGCCGCCAGGAGTGCTTCATGCCTGATTACCGTTCCAAAACGTCCACCCACGGCCGCAACATGGCCGGTGCCCGCGCGCTGTGGCGTGCCACCGGCATGAAGGACGAGGATTTCAAGAAGCCGATCATCGCCATCGCCAACTCCTTCACCCAGTTCGTCCCGGGCCACGTGCACCTGAAGGACCTGGGCCAGCTGGTGGCCCGCGAAGTCGAACGCGCCGGCGGCGTGGCCAAGGAATTCAACACCATCGCGGTGGATGACGGCATCGCCATGGGCCACGACGGCATGCTGTATTCCCTGCCGAGCCGCGAGATCATCGCCGACTCCGTCGAGTACATGGTCAACGCCCACTGCGCCGACGCCATCGTCTGCATCTCCAACTGCGACAAGATCACCCCCGGCATGCTGATGGCCGCCCTGCGCCTGAACATCCCGGTGATCTTCGTTTCCGGCGGCCCGATGGAAGCCGGCAAGACCAAGCTCGCCAGCCACGGCCTGGACCTGGTCGATGCCATGGTCATCGCCGCCGACTCCAGCGCCAGCGACGAAAAAGTCGCCGAGTACGAGCGCAGCGCCTGCCCGACCTGCGGTTCCTGCTCCGGCATGTTCACCGCCAACTCGATGAACTGCCTGACCGAAGCCCTGGGCCTGTCCCTGCCGGGCAACGGTTCGACCCTGGCGACCCACTCCGACCGCGAGCAGCTGTTCCTCACCGCCGGCCGCACCATCGTCGAGCTGTGCAAGCGCTACTACGGCGACAACGACGCCAGCGTGCTGCCGCGCAACATCGCCAGCTTCAAGGCGTTCGAGAACGCCATGACCCTGGACATCGCCATGGGCGGTTCGACCAATACCATCCTGCACCTGCTGGCCGCCGCCCAGGAGGCCGAGGTGGCCTTCGACCTGCGCGACATCGATCGCCTGTCGCGCAAGGTGCCGCAGCTGTGCAAGGTGGCGCCGAACATCCAGAAGTACCACATGGAGGACGTCCACCGCGCCGGTGGCATCTTCAGCATCCTCGGCGAGCTGGCCCGTGGCGGCCTGCTGCACACCGACGTGCCGACCGTGCACTCGGCGAGCATGGAAGAAGCCATCGCCAAATGGGATATCACCCAGACCAGCGACGAAGCGGTGCACCACTTCTTCAAGGCAGGCCCGGCCGGCATCCCGACCCAGACCGCCTTCAGCCAGTCGACCCGCTGGGACACCCTGGACGCCGACCGTGAAAACGGCTGCATCCGCAGCGTCGAGCACGCCTACTCGCAAGAGGGCGGCCTGGCCGTGCTGTACGGCAACATCGCCCTCGACGGCTGCGTGGTGAAGACCGCCGGCGTGGACGAGTCGATCCATGTCTTCGAAGGCAACGCGAAGATCTTCGAGTCGCAGGACAGCGCCGTGCGCGGCATCCTCGCCGACGAAGTGAAGGAAGGCGATATCGTCATCATTCGCTACGAAGGTCCGAAGGGCGGCCCGGGCATGCAGGAAATGCTGTACCCGACCTCCTACCTGAAGTCCAAGGGCCTGGGCAAGGCCTGCGCCCTGCTGACCGATGGCCGCTTCTCCGGCGGTACCTCGGGCCTGTCCATCGGCCACGCCTCGCCGGAAGCGGCAGCGGGCGGCGCCATCGGCCTAGTGCAGGACGGCGACAAGGTGCTGATCGACATCCCGAACCGCTCGATCAACCTGCTGGTCAGCGATGAAGAGCTGGCGGCACGGCGCATCGTGCAGGACCAGAAGGGCTGGAAACCGGTGGAACAGCGTCCGCGCAAGGTGACCACCGCGCTGAAGGCCTACGCCCTGCTGGCGACCAGTGCCGACAAGGGTGCCGTACGCAACAAGGCCCTGCTCGACGGGCTGTGAGTGCTAGCCAGGCGGTATAAAAAACCGGCGCCCTGGGCGCCGGTTTTTTTATGGTCATTTTACTGTTGAACGCACCCTACCCGGGTCTACAGTCGATAGTCGGTTCAAGGCAATAGTCAGTGACTCATCATCAAAGATCTTGCTCTTTCTTTTTCCAGCATCAGCCCCACCGGACCAGTTTTTCAAAGCCTCTCGAATAGCCGCAACATCGGGCGCAACGCCTTCTCGACTCAACAACCAGTCCACCGTCGCCAAGAGCTCCATTCCGAAAGGCGACTCGAATCCATCAATCAAGTCAGCAGTGAATTCCAAAGCAGGCAGATGTTCCTTAGCCTCACTATTCAGATACGCATGCACGAAGGACTTGCGCCCATCATCGAACCAAATCACATCCGCAGGGCCTGCATCGCCTATGCGCTTTCCACAATGCAGATAGCTTCCATCAAGGTTGTCGAGCAAATGCTCCAAGCGGTTGGCGTAGGGTCCGTATTTATGTGCTACGAACTTGAGCGCCAGAGGATTATTGTCTGGAGTAAAACGCTCAATCGAGCGTTCCAGAAACCATGCCAGCTTCTGTATTTCCAGAAGACTGCACTCCATCCCCAGCACCCAGTAGCGCCTTACAAGCTCGGCAATCAAGGCACGGGCAGGAGTCAGTTGTTCGACCCCGCTACGCTTGGACACGTTCTGGTATTTGTCGGTAGGTTCAAAAACCAGAACATCTGCATCGAGATCACTGAGAACCGCCTCGATCTGCTCTCGCACAGACGACCAAGGCAACCCACCGTTACCCGCTCCTAAAGGGGGAATCGCGATCGAAGAAACATGATTGGCAACTATAAACCTGCGTAGATCATGCAAACCATCTACGATCCAGGCGAGCTGCGAGGGCGACCGCCAGTGCTGCTTGGTGGGAAAGTTCACGATCCAGCGTGGTCCATCCAGCTCGCTGACCTCTGTGACAAACATTTTCCCGATGACCACTTCGTTCGCTTTGCAGGCAGCCCCATAGAGACGATAGTTCTCGGTGAAGCGCTCCTTGAACATCAGCGCTATCCCCTTACCCATCACCCCTACGGTATTGACTGTATTAACCAGTGCTTCGGCCTTCGCCTCCAGCAGGTTACCTTGTGCAAAGCGAATCATTGGAAATACCACCCCGGTCGAGCATGAACGGGAAGGTCCAGCTGACATTGCTGAACCTCCTTGTCGACGCGTCGTTTTACATTTTCGTTGTAGCAGACTATCCCCAGAAGGCCAGCAACGGGGACATGCTCATGGATCAACGCCTCAGCTTGATAGCGCTCCATTTTACGCGGGTCATCCGGATCGCGCTTGAAGTCCCTATGCTGCAGAAGGGCCCAGTCGACTTTGTCCAGATGCTGCAGATCACTATAGTACCCACTCCAGTTGGGGTAGGCGTGAGCGTCAGTAAAGAGGAACTGCAAGTCCATGGATTGGAGATGATACAGGCTCGAGACCAGAATCACGATCTCTTCGTTGCGCCGCTGCTGAACCCCCCATCCAGAGTGAATATTTTTCATCATCACCGAAAACGGCGTGAAATAGAACGGAACGTAGTCCGCCAACGTTCCCCCAGGGGCGATCTGTACTTTGCGCTGTGAACGCTTGCTGATCAGATCAGGGTTACCAATGCTTACATAATGTTCAGTGAGCCGACCGGACCCAACGGCATCCAGCCCATTGGACAGGACCCATGGCAGATTGTCCCTATGGATGATTCTCCAAATGAGAGCTTTCTGAGGGTTGAGGTTCTTGAAAATCATCTGATTAGAAACATATTGGGGTTCGCTTCGATCCAAAGCCTTGGGTGACCCAGTTCGGCCGCCAAGGCTGCAAGCCTCCGCCTTAGCGCGTCAGAGGGCGTGTATATCTTGGCGAAGTCGGCTACCGGTACGGGGCCTGGGGAAAGACATTCTGCCATGCAGACATGGCGACAGGCAGGGTCCGAATAGTCTCTTTGGTCCATGAGCGCCCAATCAATGGCTTTGATGCCGTCTTCGTATCCCATTATGTCCGGACGGCCACCCGCGAGCGGGTGGCGGGGGATGATGCGCCAGTCCTGCCTTTGTGCATGATCACGGTATACCGCAATCAACACGAAATCCCTGCCGGGGTGGTCAGCTTGAACCCTTCCATCGAACGGGTTTCTGGAGAACCAATGAAAAGGAACAAAAGTTTCCAAAGCGTTGTGCGTCCTCCCTTCGATGATCTCGGCATCTGCCACATCCGTGAACTCATGACCTTGTAAATTTGCCCTAGGCTGCAATCCCCTCTGAAGAATTGAAAAAGCATTTTCAAAGCTGCTCAGGTGGTAAATAAAGCGTTTATCGCGAATGCTCACCACTGACACCTCATAAATGGCCATCAAAATGATGGCCACTTATGGCATTGGATCCAAAACCAAGCAAGATGCAGAAATGGGTGCTTACAACTTGAATTATTGAATTTCCTCTGGAGTCACCACCACCCAGTTCTTGTCCGCCGTTACCGGCAAGCCTTCCTTGGCCTGGGCTGCGGCGTTTTTGGCCATCATCCCGTTGATCTGGTCCATGTACTTGGCCTTGCGGTTGATCCACAGGTGAATCCCGCCCTTGGCCACATCGACACCATGGAACAGCATGTAGCCGTCGCTGTTCGGCGTGTCACCGCCTACCAGCACCGGCTTTTTCCATTCATCGATATAGGTGAGGATGGCCGCCTGCTTGCCGGCCATCCAGGTCGCCGGGGTCCACAGGTACGGGGTGAGTTCCAGGCCCATGTTGGCCGCCGCGTCGTAGTGGCCGGCGCTGATCTGCTTGCGCGCGGTGGTCAGGGCGCCGCTGGTGCGGTCCTTGAGCAGCAGGCTGACGCCGATGACGTTCTGCGGCTTGACGTTGTAGCCGTACTTCGGATCCGAAGCGACCATGCGCACCAGTTCCTCGGACGCTGCGGTCATCACGTAGACCTCGATGCCGTTCTCCATCAGCTTGTTGTACAGCTCGGTCTGCCCGGTGAAGACCTTGGGCGGGTTGACCTCGATGGTCTTGACCTGGTCGCCGTCGAAGTAGGTACTCGGCACCGGCTTGCCCGAGGCCATCAGCTCATCGACGTAACCCTTGAGTTCCTTGAGGGTGAAACCGGAGAACACCTGCGCCACCCATGGGTAGCAGACCATGTCGTCGATTTCGCATAGGCGGTAGTAGTAGCTGAACAGGCTTTCCTTGTGCTCGGCGGTGTCCTTGAACGGCATCAGCTTGAGCGAAGGGTCGAGCTTGTCGCGGGTCAGCACGCCCTTGTTCTCCAGGAACGGCAGCAGCGATTCCTCGAGGTCGAAGCGGTAGCTGGTGTTGTCCATGTCGAACACCGCGTAGTTACCCTTGTGGGCATTGGCGGCGATCATCGCGTCGAGTTGTTTCGCGGCCTCGGCAGGCCAGTGTTTCAGTTCGACGGCCTGGGCTTGCCAGCTGAGCAGCACGGCCAGGCCGGCAGCGAGGAATTTCGGAGCGAACGTCATGGGCGGTTCTCCTGAAGAATGAACGCCTCACCCTAAGCACTCCCGGCTCGCCGCTCCGCTCTGGCAACGACGCCAACAACGCCTGCAAGCGGCAACCACTTGCTTGAAAACGACCCGTGTTTATTCCGGAAACGACGGTAGTCATTCCATATCGATATAAATTCGTTTGTTTTCATACTGTTAGCATTTTCGTTTCAGCAACCGCCCCTCCAGGCGGTTGCTTCGTTTTTGTCTGGAGCTTCGATGAATCTGCCGCTGTTTCTCAATCTGCTGGTGTTCCTGGCGCTGCTGCTGGGCCTGGCCAAACTCAACCCGGGCTGGAGCCTGGCGAAGAAGGTGCTGGCCGGGCTGGTGCTCGGCGTACTCTTCGGTCTTGCCCTGCACACGTTCTACGGCGCCGGCACCCCGGCCCTGAAGGCCACCATCGGCTGGCTGGACCTGGTCGGCATCGGCTATGTGCAACTGCTGCAAATGATCGTCATGCCGCTGATCTTCGTCTCGATCCTGTCCGCCGTGGCCCGCCTGCACAATGCCTCGACCCTGGGCCGGATCAGCGTGCTGACCATCGGCACCCTGCTGTTCACCACGGCCATCGCCGCGTTGATCGGCATCGTCCTGACCAACCTGTTCGGCCTCAGCGCCGAAGGCCTGGTGGCCGGTACCCAGGAAAGCGCACGCCTGGCGACGATCCAGAGCGATTACGCGGGCAAGGTCGCCGACCTGAACATCCCGCAATTGCTGCTCTCGTTCCTGCCGAGCAATCCCGTGGGCGACCTGGCCCGGGCCAGGCCGACCTCGATCATTGGCGTGGTGATCTTCGCCGCCTTCCTCGGCATCGCCGCCCTGCAACTGCTCAAGGACGACGTAGAAAAGGGCAACCGTGCCCTGGCCGCCATCGACACCCTGCAAGCCTGGGTCACCCGCCTGGTACGCCTGGTGATGAAGCTCACGCCGTACGGAGTGCTGGCGCTGATGGCCAAGGTGGTGGCCAGTTCCAACCTCGACGACATCATCAAGCTGGGCAGCTTCGTGGTGGTGTCCTACCTCGGCCTGGCGCTGATGTTCGGCGTGCATGGCGTGCTGCTGGGGCTGGCGGGGATCAATCCGCTGCGCTTCCTGCGCAAGGTCTGGCCGGTACTGACCTTCGCCTTCACCAGCCGCTCCAGTGCCGCCAGCATTCCGCTGAGCATCGAAGCGCAAACCCGGCGTCTCGGTGTGCCGCAGGCGATTGCCAGCTTTGCCGCCTCGTTCGGCGCGACCATTGGCCAGAACGGCTGTGCCGGCCTGTATCCGGCGATGCTCGCGGTAATGGTCGCGCCAGCGGTGGGGATCGATCCGCTGGATCCGCTATGGATCGCTACGTTGGTGGCGGTGGTGACCCTGAGTTCGGCCGGCGTGGCCGGGGTCGGCGGTGGTGCGACCTTCGCCGCGCTGATCGTGCTGCCGGCGATGGGCTTGCCGGTGGAACTGGTGGCCCTGCTGATTTCGGTGGAACCCCTGATCGACATGGGGCGGACGGCGCTGAATGTCAGCGGCTCGATGACCGCCGGGACCATTACCAGCCAGATCCTGGGGCAGACCGACAAGGCTGTTTTGGCTGGGGATGAGCAGGTGCAACTGAGTCATTCATAGGCCCTTTGGGCCCTATCGCTGGCAGCTCCCACAGGGTGCTCGATACCTGTGGGAGCTGGCTTGCCAGCGATTGCTGAGGTGAATTCACTACCGCAATCGCGGGTAAACCCGCTCCCACAAGTTCCCTGCAAATCAGAGAGTTATGTTTTGTGATATGAGAACCGGCGTTGCCGGCGAAAGGACCGCAACGCGGCCCCGGCGATCTCAGACCTGTTCCCAAACCTCGAAGTGATAGGCCGGCTTCCCTTCCTCAACCGGTCCTTGCTGGCTCGATACCTTCTTCCAGACGCGCTCGTCCACCTCGGGGAACCACGCATCCCCTTCAGGATGCATTTCCACCCGGGTCAGGTACAGGCGATCCACCAGGCCCTTCTCCAGCCCCTGCGCATACAACTGCGCGCCGCCGATGAGCATCAGTTCGTCGACGCCCTGCTCGCGCGCCCATTGATCGGCGCGAACGATGGCATCTTCCAGCGAAGCGAACACTTCGGCGCCTTCCAGTTGCAGCCCCGGCTGGCGGCTGACCACCAGGTTCAGGCGGCCCGGCAGCGGCCGGCCCAGCGAGTCCCAGGTCTTGCGCCCCATGATGATCGGCTTGCCCAGGGTGGTGGCCTTGAAATACTTGAAGTCCCCCGGCAGGTGCCAGGGCATGCGGTTGTCGAGGCCAATGACGCGGTTCTCGGCGAGCGCCACGATCAGGCTGAGGGGGAGTGGTGTTTTCATGGCGGCGAGGATAGCAAAGGATGCCTGGGTTATGCTTCCCCGGTGAATGGTTCAAGGAAGCTGTACGTGACTGGACTGACCGATCTGGACAAACGCTGGCTGACCGAAGCAGTGCGCCTGCGTGAAGAACATACCGGCCCCCTCGACGACCAGGAAGCCAACCGTCGCGCCCGCCAGCAAGGCGGCGACCTGGCGCAGCGGATCGAGACCCGCGCCCTGTGGCTGGCCGAACGCGATGGCCTGCGCCAGGCGCTGGAACATTACAGGCGCGGCGCGCGCCTGGCCTTGCTGGCGCTGCTGGTGCTGGCGGTGGTCAGCGGTAGCGGGCTGGCCTTCGCCGCGCTGGGCGACGGGCAGCGCCCGGTCAATGTGTTCTGGGCCCTGGGCAGCCTGCTCGGGCTGAACCTGCTGTTGCTGCTGGGCTGGGCTGGCGGTTTTTTCCTGGCCGGCGACCAGGGCGCGAGCCTCGGCCGCCTGTGGCTGTGGCTAAGCGAGAAACTCGCCCGCGACGCCAAGGCCGCCCATCTTGCCCCTGCCTTGCTGGTGCTGCTGCAGCGCCAGCGCCTGACCCGCTGGCTGCTCGGCGCGCTGGTTCATGGCCTGTGGCTGCTGGCGCTGTGCAGCGCGCTGGTGTTGATGCTGATGTTGCTGTCGACACGCCGCTACGGCTTCGTCTGGGAAACCACCCTGCTCCAGCCCGATACCTTCGTCAGCCTGACCCAGGCCCTGGGCGCCGTGCCTTCGCTGCTCGGCTTCGCGACGCCGGACGTGGCGATGATCCGCGCCAGTGGCGACAGCCTCCCCGCCCTCGACCCCAGCCGCCAGGCCTGGGCCGGCTGGTTGCTGGGGGTGCTGGTGGTCTACGGCATCCTGCCGCGGCTGGTGCTCGCCGCGCTGTGCCAGTGGCGCTGGCGCCAGGGGCGCGCCCGGCTGGCGCCAGACCTCAAGCTGCCCGGCTACAGCAGCCTGCGCGAAGCGCTGATGCCGAGCAGCGAGCGCCTCGGCATCAATGACGCCGCCCCCGAGCAGTTGCCGCAGATCCGCCTTGACCAGGACGATGTCCGCCATGAGGGCGCGCTGATCGTCGGCCTCGAACTGGACGACCAGCGCCCCTGGCCGCCCGCCCTGCCCGCCTCGGTCACCGACGCCGGGGTACTCGACAGCCGCGAGTCCCGCCGCCGCCTGCTGGAACAGATGAGCCATTTCCCGCCCGCCCGCCTGGCCGTCGCCTGCGACCCGCAACGCTCGCCGGATCGCGGCAGCCTGGCGCTGCTCGCCGAGCTGGCGCGCAGCGCGGCGGCAACGCGGATCTGGCTGCTGCTGCCCCCGCCGGGCCAGCAACTGGATGCCGAACGCCTGGACGACTGGCACCAGGCGCTGGACCGGCTGGGCCTGGCCTACGCCGATACCCCACCGCTGCACTGGCTGGAGCATGGTCATGACTGAGGCCCTGAAACTCGCCGTGGTTGGCCATACCAATGTCGGCAAGACGTCGCTGCTGCGCACCCTGACCCGGGACGTCGGCTTCGGCGAGGTGTCCCATCGTCCCAGCACCACCCGCCATGTCGAAGGGGCGCGGTTGTCGGTGGATGGCCAGCCGCTGCTGGAACTCTACGACACCCCCGGTCTTGAAGATGCCATCGCCTTGCTCGACTACCTGGAACGCCTGGAGCGCCCGGGCGAACGTCTGGATGGTCCGGCACGCCTGGAGCGCTTCCTGCACAGCAGCGAGGCACGCCAGCGCTTCGAGCAGGAAGCCAAGGTGGTGCGCCAACTGATGGCCAGCGATGCCGGACTCTACGTGATCGACGCTCGCGAACCGGTGCTGGCCAAGTACCGCGACGAGCTGGAAGTCCTCGCCGGCTGTGGCAAGCCGCTGCTGCCGGTGCTCAATTTCGTCGCCAGCAGCCAGCACCGCGAGCCCGACTGGCGCGAAGCCCTGGCCCGCCTCGGCCTGCATGCGCTGGTGCGCTTCGACAGCGTGGCGCCGCCCGAAGACGGTGAACGACGGCTGTACGAAAGCCTTGCCCTGATGCTGGAGAACGCCCGCCCGGCCTTGCAGCGGCTGATCGACGACCAGCAGGCGCAACGACAGGTGCGCCTGCACAGCGGCAAGCGCCTCATCGCCGAACTGTTGATGGACTGCGCGGCTGCCCGGCGTAGCGTGGAAGCGAAACCCGAAGCGGAGGCCGCCGCGATCGAGGCCCTGCGCAACGCCATCCGCCAGCGCGAGCAGCGCTGTGTCGAGGCGCTGCTCAAGCTCTACGGGTTTCGTCGCGATGACGCCAATGCCGGCGACCTGCCGCTGCTGGATGGACGCTGGGGCGATGACCTGTTCAATCCGGAAACCCTCAGGCTGCTGGGTATACGCCTGGGCGGCGGGGCCATGGCCGGGGCGGCAGCCGGCGCCGGGATCGATCTGGCGGTGGGCGGCCTGACCCTTGGCGTCGCCGCACTGGCCGGGGCGATTGCCGGTGGCGCGCTGGGCACGGCACGCAGCTACGGCGCGCGCCTGCTCGGCAAATTGAAGGGCCAGCAGGAATTGACGGTGGATGATGCGGTGCTGCGCTTGTTGGCACTGCGCCAGCGCCAGTTGTTGCAGGCGCTGGACAGCCGGGGGCATGCGGCGATGAACCGGATCAATCTGGAAACCCCGCCCGACCAGACGTGGCGCGAGGGCAAGCTGCCGACGGCATTGGCCAAGGCACGGGCCCATCCGCAATGGTCTTCATTGAATCCGGGAGCCAGGCTGAGCCAGGCGGAGAGGCTGGAGCAGATCGAGGGGCTGGTACTGGAAATCTAGATAACCCGGCGCCCCTCATCGTCGTACCCGTCCTACTTCCTCAGCAGGCGCAGCCCGTTGAAGACCACCAGCAGACTGACGCCCATGTCGGCGAAGACCGCCATCCACATCGTGGCCATGCCGGCAAAGGTGATGGCCAGGAAGATCGCCTTGATGCCCAGTGCCAGGACGATGTTCTGCACCAGGATCGCCGCGCTTTGCCGCGAGAGCCGCACGAAAGCCGGGATTTTCCGCAAATCGTCGTCCATCAGGGCGACATCCGCGGTCTCGATGGCGGTGTCGGTGCCCGCCGCCGCCATGGCGAAGCCGATCTCGGCGCGGGCCAGGGCCGGAGCGTCGTTGATGCCGTCGCCGACCATGCCGACCCGGTGGCCCTTGGCATACAGGTCCTCGATGGCCGCCAGTTTGTCCGCAGGCAGCAAGTTGCCACGGGCCTCATCGATGCCCACCTGGGCGGCGATGGCGTCGGCGGTATGCGGGTTGTCGCCGGTGAGCATGACGGTGCGAATGCCCAACTCGTGCAATTCGGCGATGGCTTCGCGGCTGGTCTGCTTGACCGTGTCGGCCACGGCGAACAGGGCCAGCGGGCCGGAACCGTCGAGCAGCAGGACGACGGTCTTGCCCTGACGTTCGAGCACATCCAGCCTGGCCTCCAGCTCTGGCGAGCACAGGCCCAGCTCTTCCACCAGACGGTGGTTGCCGAGGTGGTAGAGCACACCCTCCACCTGACCGCTGACACCACGCCCCGTCAGGGCCTGGAAGTCGCTTACCTCGTCACGGGCCAGACCGTCTTCCTCGCCCTTGCGGGCAATGGCCATGGACACCGGGTGGTCGGAGCGGCCGGCGAGGCTGGCGGCGATGCGCTGGGCACGCGTGGCGTACAGCGGGTCGAGCACCTCGGCATCGGTCTGCACCGGCTTGCCGTGGGTCAGGGTGCCGGTCTTGTCGAGGGCGATGAAGTCCAGCTTGCGCCCGCCTTCCAGATACACGCCGCCCTTGATCAGGATGCCCTTGCGTGCCGCAGCGGCGAGGCCGCTGACGATGGTCACCGGGGTCGAGATCACCAGGGCGCAGGGGCAGGCGACCACCAGCAGGACCAGGGCGCGGTAGATCCAGTCGAACCAGGCGCCGGCCATGAACAGCGGCGGGATCACGGCCACGGCCAGGGCGAAGGCGAAGACCGCCGGGGTGTAGATCCGCGAAAACCGATCGACGAAGCGCTGGGTCGGCGCTCGTGCGCCCTGGGCTTCCTCGACTGCACGGATGATCCGCGCCAGGGTCGATTCACCGGCGGCGGCGGTCACCCGGAACTCCAGGGCGCCGGACTGGTTGATGGTACCGGCGAACACCTTGTCGCCCGGGCCTTTTTCCACCGGCAGGCTTTCCCCGGTAATCGGCGCCTGGTCGATGCTCGACTGGCCGCTGAGCACCTCGCCATCCAGCCCGACCCGCTCGCCTGGACGCAGGCGTACCAGGGCGCCGAGCGGCACCTTGGCGACTTCCATCTCCAGCCACTGGCCGTCGGCTTGCTGCACCGTGGCCATGTCCGGGCTCAACTGCATCAGGCCGCCGATGGCGTTGCGCGCGCGGTCCAGCGACCGCGCCTCGATCACCTCGGCGAGGGTGAACAGCACCATCACCATGGCCGCTTCCGGCCACTGCCCGATCAGCACGGCGCCGGTCACGGCGATGCTCATCAGCGCGTTGATATTGAGGTTGCGGTTCTTCAGGGCGATCCAGCCCTTCTTGTAGGTGCCCAGGCCGCAGCCAAGGATCGCCGCCAGGGCCAGGGCGGCCACCACCCACTCCGGCGCAGCAGCGGTGAAATGCACGATTTCCGCAGCCAGCGCGGCGACGCCGGACAGCGCCAGCGGCCACCAGGATTTCTTCACCGGGGCCGGCCTGGCTTCGGCGGATTCATCGGTCAGCGGCTCGGCCTGCATGCCCAGCGAGGCGATCGCCTGCTCGATGCCCCGGGTGTCGCCGTGGGTGTGGCGAACGCCGAGGATGCGGTTGATCAGGTTGAATTCCAGTTGCTCGACGCCGTCCAGCTTGCCGAGCTTGTCCTGGATCAAGGTCTGTTCCGTCGGGCAGTCCATGGCCTCGATGCGGAAGCGGCTGAGCCGGGCGTCGGCGCTGGCCTTTTCGCGCAGTTGCACCAGGGCCGGCGCTTCGCTGCCGGAGCAGCAGGAATGCGCGGACGGCTTCGGCGCGCAGCAACCCGAGGGCTTATGGCCATGATCGTGGTGCTTGTGGGAATGATCGTGAGTGACAGGCTGGTTCATAAGGGTTCACCGGAAAGGTCCTGTTGCCAAGTGAACACCCTGTAGCCACTATAGGGTCAAGCACACCTATCGAGGTATTTGCAGATGAAGATCGGCGAACTGGCCAAGGCCACCGATTGCGCGGTAGAGACAATCCGCTACTACGAGCGGGAGAACCTGTTGGCGGAGCCGGCGCGCAGCGAGGGCAACTATCGGGTGTACACCCAGGCGCATGTCGAGCGCCTGACCTTCATCCGCAACTGCCGGACGCTGGACATGACGCTGGAAGAAATCCGCAGCCTGCTGAAGCTCAAGGACAGCCCGCAGGACCAATGCGGCAGCGTCAATGCGCTGATCGACGAGCACATCGAGCACGTGCAGGCCAGGATCGACGGGCTGGTCGCGCTGCAGGAGCAACTGGTGGAACTGCGCAGGCGCTGCAACGCCGAAGGCGAACACTGCGCGATCCTGGAGAGGCTGGAGGTGAACGGGGCGGTTTCAGTGCCGGAGGCGGAGCATTCGCATATCGGCAGGAGCCATGGCCATTAAGCCACGCCGCAACCTCTGTGGGAGCGGCTGTTAGCCGCGATTGGGCGCGAAGCGGCCATAAAACCTGCGCCCTCGGTGTGTCAGGCAGACCTGGCACTCAGGTTTTACGACGGCTTCGCCGCCGATCGCGGCTAACAGCCGCTCCTACAGGGTTTTGCGTTTTTAGACAGCCATCGGCGCCGTCATCGGCGCGTGGTGCTCATACCCTTCCAGGCTGAAATCGCTCGGCTCGATCTTTTCCAGCCATTCCGGCTCGTACCTGCCAGTCTTGGCGAACTCCGGCACCCGGTCCGAAATCACCAGCTTCGGCGCTTCCAGCGGCTCGCGCCGGAGTTGCTCGTTGAGCATGTCCAGGTGGTTTTCATACACATGGGCATCACCGATGAAATAGGTGAACCAGCGCGGCGTGTAGCCGGTCAGGCGGCCGATCAGCGATAGCAGCGCCGCACCTTCGGTGAGGTTGAACGGCGTGCCCAGGCCCAGGTCGTTGGAGCGGATGTAGAGCGTCAGGGAGATCTCTTTGGTCTGCGTGTTGGGGTGGAACTGATACAGCAGATGGCAAGGCGGCAGGGCCATTTCGTCCAGCCGCGCGCAGTTCCAGCCGTGGAACAGGATGCGCCGGCTGTTGGGGTCGTTGACGATGGTGTCGACGCACTGGCGGATCTGGTCGATGGCCTTGTACAGCACGACGAAGGCTTCGCCGTTTTCCTCGGACTCGGCGATCTTCACGAAACCGTTGTTCTGCGCCAGCTCGATGGCCGCCGGGTTAGCCAGCGGGATGCGCTTGTAGGCCGGCCATTGGCGCCACTGCACGCCGTAGATCTCGCCGAGGTCGTCATGCCCCTGGCGGAACGGGTTGGCCAGCCACTGGGCATTTTCGTTGGCGTTCTGGTCCCAGACCTTGCAGCCCAGCTCGCGAAACTCGGCGGCGTTCCTGACGCCACGGAGGAAGCCGACCATCTCGCCGATGGCCGACTTGAACGCCAGCTTGCGCGTGGTGATGGCGGGAAAGCCCTTCTGCAGGTCGAAACGCAGCATGGCCCCCGGCAGGGCGATGGTGCGCACGCCGGTGCGGTTTTCCTGCAGGGTGCCGTTCTCGATGACGTCGCGGACCAGGTCCAGATACTGTTTCATAGCGTTCCTGTAACTAGGACGGCAGGGGGATCGCCCCTGCCGTGGAAAATCAGACCGCGGGTTTTACCGACGGGTTGCGATTATAGGCCCACCAGATCAGGGCGAGGCCGCCGATGATCATCGGTACGCAGAGAATCTGACCCATGGTCAGCCAGCCCCAGGCCAGGTAGCCGAGCTGGGCGTCCGGAACGCGGACGAACTCGACGATGAAGCGGAAGATCCCGTAGAACAGGGCGAACATGCCCGATACCGCCATGGTTGGCCGCGGTTTGCGCGAGTACAGCCAGAGGATCAGGAACAGCGCCACGCCCTCCAGGGCGAACTGGTACAGCTGCGAGGGATGCCGCGGCAGTTGCGCCGGGTCGCTGAACGGCGGGAAGACCATGGCCCACGGCACGTCGGTAGCCTTGCCCCACAGTTCGGCGTTGATGAAGTTGCCGATCCGCCCGGCACCCAGGCCGATCGGTACCATTGGCGCGACGAAGTCCATCAATTCGAAGAAGGTCTTGTTGTTGCGCTTGCCGAACCACAGCGCCGCCAGCATCACGCCGATGAAGCCGCCGTGGAACGACATGCCGCCCTTCCAGACTTCGAAGATCAGGGTCGGGTTGGCCAGGTAGGCGCTCAGGTCGTAGAACAGCACGTAGCCGAGCCGTCCGCCGACGATGACGCCCATCGACAGCCAGAACACCAGGTCGGAGAGCTTTTCCTTGGTCCAGGTGGGGTCGAAGCGCTTTAGCCGGCGCGAGGCCAGCAGCCAGGCACCACCGATACCGACCAGGTACATCAGGCCATACCAATGGATTTTCAGCGGCCCGATGGCCAGTGCCACGGGATCGATCTGCGGGTAAGGCAGCATGATGACTCCTCTCGTTAAAGCAAAAAGCTCAGGCCGACGCAGAACAGCAACGCGGCGAACAGGCGTTTGAGCAGGCGCGGCGACAGTTTGTGCGCCAGGCGCGCGCCGAAGCGGGCAAAAAACATGCTGGTCACGGCAATGCCGATCATTGCCGGCAGGTACACGAAGCCCAGGCTATGGGGCGGCAGATGCTCTTCGTGCCAACCCAGCAGCATGAAGCTCAGGGCACTGACCAGGGCAATCGGCAGGCCGCAGGCCGACGAAGTCGCCACCGCCTGCTGCATCGGCAGGCTGCGCCAGGTCAGGAACGGCACCGTCAGCGAGCCGCCACCGATGCCGAAGATCGCCGAAGCCCAGCCGACCACGCTGCCGGCCAGGGTCAATCCGGCCTTGCCGGGCACGCTGCGGCTGGCCTTGGGCCTGAGGTCCAGGGCCATCTGCACGGCAACCACCAGGGCGAACACGCCGATGATCTTCTGCAGGTGCGGGCCCTGGATCAACGAGGCCGTCTTGGAGCCGATGACGGCGCCGATCAGGATGCCCAGGGTCATCCAGGCGAAGATCGGCCATTGCACCGCCCCCTTGCGATGGTGCTCGCTGATGGCATTGATCGAGGTAAAGACGATGGTCGCCAGCGACGTGCCGACGGCCAGGTGGGTCAGTACCGAAGCATCGAAGCCTTGCAGGGTGAAGCTGAAGACCAGCACCGGCACGATGATGATGCCGCCACCGACGCCGAACAGCCCGGCCAGCACGCCTGCGCAGGCTCCCAGCAGCAGGTAGAGCACGAATTCCATTGTCGCTCCCGGAAAATTCAGTCCGGCATGGTAACGGAAGCCGGGCACTTGCCTCCACTACAGGCAGATGAAGACCTTGTCAGGACGGTCTGAGGTAGAGTGAGGCACCACCGACAAGACAATGGGACACACGATGTGCCTGATCGTTTTCGCCTGGCGGCCGGGACATGCCCGGCCGCTGATCGTCGCGGCCAACCGTGACGAGTTCTACGCTCGCCCGACCCAGGCCCTGGCCTCGTGGGACGAGGCCCCCGGCGTGCATGCCGGGCGTGACCTGGAAGCCGGCGGGACCTGGTTGGGCGTGGGGCCGCAGGGTCGGTTCGCGGCGCTGACCAATATCCGTGACCCGGGGCAAGCCTTGGGCGCCCGGTCGCGGGGCGAACTGGTGGCGGGCTATTTGCGCGGGGAACTGTCGGTCGAGGCTTATCTGGACAAGGTGGCCGGCGAGGCCCGGCTTTATTCCGGTTTCAACCTGCTGGTGGGGAATGCCGGGCAATTGGGGTATCTGCATGCCGGGGATACGCCGAGGATGCTGGAGGCCGGGGTGTACGGGCTATCCAACGCCGCCCTGGATACGCCGTGGCCGAAGCTGGTCAAGGCGCGGGAGGCGCTGCGGGAGCGGCTGGATGATCCACAGCCGGAAGAGCTGTTCGAACTGCTGGGGGATGCCCGGCCGGCGGCGGACGCGGAGCTTCCCAGCACCGGGGTGGGCCTGGCGACCGAGCGGCTGCTGTCCAGTGTGTTCATTGCCAGCCAGAACTATGGGACCCGGGCGAGTACGGTGCTGGTAGTTGAAGCGGATGGGCGGCGCCGGCTGGTGGAGAGGAGTTTCGGGCCGTTCGGGGGGCATCTGGGAGAGGTCCACTTGAAGCTTTAGCAGGGACCTTGTGGGAGCGGGTTCACCCGCGATTGCAGTAGTGGATTCACTATAGTAATCGCGGGTGAACCCGCTCCCACAGGGGCTGTGGTGATCAGCACAATCAGTGCGGATTGATCATCCGCGACAGGCCCAGGTTCTTCAGGGCCAGGTGCAAGGTGCTGTGGATAACCTGCGGGTTGTCGATCTCCATGACCTGCGCAAGCATTTCCTTCGATTTGCCCATGCTGATCTGGCGCAGCATCCATTTCACCTTCGGCAGGTTGGTGGCGTTCATCGACAGGCTGTCGAAGCCCATCGCCATCAGCAATACCGCAGCCGCCGGGTCACCAGCCATTTCACCACAGATGCTCACCGGCTTGCCTTCGGCATGGGCCGCCGTGACCACATGCTGCAGGGCCTGGAGCACCGCCGGGTGCAGGTAATCGTAGAGGTCGGCGACGCGCGGGTTGTTGCGGTCCACCGCCAGCAGGTACTGGGTCAGGTCGTTCGAACCGACCGAGAGGAAGTCCACCTGGCGCGCCAGTTCGCGGGTCTGGTACACGGCCGCGGGGATTTCCACCATGACGCCCACGGGCGGCATCGGCACGTCGGTGCCCTCGTCGCGCACCTCGCCCCAGGCACGGTGGATCAGGTGCAGGGCTTCCTCGAGCTCGTGGATGCCGGAGATCATCGGCAGCAGGATGCGCAGGTTGTTCAGGCCTTCGCTGGCCTTGAGCATGGCGCGGGTCTGGACCAGGAAGATCTCCGGGTGGTCGAGGGTAACGCGGATGCCGCGCCAGCCAAGGAAGGGGTTGTCTTCCTTGATCGGGAAATAGGACAGCGCCTTGTCGCCCCCGATGTCCAGGCTGCGCATGGTCACCGGCAACGGATGGAAAGCGGCCAGTTGCTCACGGTAGATGGCCAGTTGTTCCTTTTCGCTGGGGAACCGCTGGTTGATCATGAACGGCACTTCGGTGCGGTACAGGCCGACGCCCTCGGCGCCACGCTGCTGCGCCCGGGCCACGTCGGCGAGCAGGCCGGTGTTGACCCACAGCGGCATGCGGTGGCCGTCGGTGGTTTCGCACGGCAGTTCGCGCAGGGCATCAAGGCCCTGGGCCAGCTGGCGCTCCTCCTCGACCACATCGGCGTACTGCTTGCGCAGCACATCGCTGGGGTTGGTATAGACGTCGCCCTTGTAGCCATCGACGATCATCTGGATGCCGTCGACCTTGGAATACGGCAGGTCGACCAGGCCCATCACCGTGGGAATGCCCATTGCCCGGGCGAGGATCGCCACATGGGAGTTGCCCGAACCCAATACGGACACCAGGCCCACCAGCTTGCCTTCCGGCACTTCGCCGAGCATGGCCGGGGTCAGTTCTTCGCTGACCAGGATGGTGTTGTCCGGGTAGACCAGCGACAGCTGTCGGGCCTCCTGGAGGTAGGCCAGCAGGCGCCGGCCAAGGTCCTTGACGTCCGAGGCACGCTCGCGCAGGTAGGCGTCGTCCATCAGTTCGAAGCGGTTGACGTGCTCGCCGACCACCTGGCGCAGGGCGCCCTGGGCCCATTGACCGGTCTTGATGACCTCGACCACCTCGCCGCCCAGGGCCGCGTCGTCGAGCATCATCAGGTAGACATCGAACAACGCCCGCTCTTCGGGGCGAAGCTGGGTCGCCAGCTTGGCCGAGAGGGTGCGCATGTCGCTGCGCACGCCTTCAAGGGCGTTGTTGAAAAGCTTGAGTTCAGCGTCGATGTCGGTGACGGTCTTGTCCGGCACCACATCCAGGTCGGCTGGCGGCAGCATGACCACCGCAGTACCCACCGCGGCTCCCGGCGAACCCGGCACGCCGACGAACTTGGCTTCCTGGATACCCTTGCCCTGGCGGCCCAGGCCGCGGATCGAACCGGTGGCCTCGGCGTGGGCGATAACCCCGGCGAGCTGCGCGCTCATGGTGACGAGGAAGGCTTCTTCGCCTTCGTCGAACTGGCGCCGCTCCTTTTGCTGGATGACCAGCACCCCGACCACGCGACGGTGGTGGATGATCGGCGCACCCAGGAAGGAGGCGAACCGCTCCTCGCCGGTCTCGGCGAAGTAGCGGTAGCGCGGGTGGTCGGCGGCGTTTTCCAGGTTCAGCGGTTCTTCCCGGGTACCGACCAGGCCGACCAGGCCCTCGTTCGGCGCCATGCTGACCTTGCCAATGGAGCGCTTGTTCAGGCCCTCGGTGGCCATCAGGACGAAACGGTTGGTTTCCGGGTCGAGCAGGTAGACCGAGCAGACCTGGCTGCCCATGGCCTCTTTGACGCGCAAGACGATGATCCCCAACGCCGTCTTGAGATCCTTGGCGGAGTTAACTTCCTGGACGATCTTGCGCAGCGTATTGAGCATGGCTCGGGGTCGAACTCCGTCGTCAGTCGCGCGCCAGAAGGCGCGGGGCAAGCTCTTTGAGCGCGCGGCGGTACACTTCGCGCTTGAATGTCACTACCTGGCCCAGCGGATACCAATAGCTGACCCAGCGCCAGCCATCGAACTCCGGTTTGCTGGTGAGATCCATCCGCACCCGCTGCTCGTTGGAAACCAGCCGCAGCAGGAACCACTTCTGTTTCTGGCCGATGCACAGCGGTTGGCTGTGGGTGCGGACCAGACGTTGGGGTAAACGATAACGCAACCAGCCACGGGTGCAGGCAAGTATTTCCACGTCCTGACGCTCGAGACCTACTTCTTCATTCAACTCGCGGTACAGAGCATCTTCCGGTGTTTCATCGGGGTTGATTCCCCCTTGTGGAAACTGCCAGGCATCCTGGTTGATTCGCCGGGCCCATAGCACCTGTCCAAGATCATTCGTGAGAATGATCCCGACATTGGGGCGAAAACCATCGGGGTCGATCACGGCAGCAACCTCGCAAACGCATGTCGCCGCATTGTTCCACAAAGCCAGCAAGCCCAGCAACGCGCCCGCCATACCTTATGTGCAGCGTTGTGAAAAGTCCGTATTCTGTGGGACTTTTCAGATGTTATGCGAGTGACTCTTCGATGCGCCTGGCTTTATTCGATCTGGACAACACCCTCCTCGGCGGCGACAGCGACCACGCCTGGGGCGACTACCTGTGCGCCCGCGGCATTCTCGATCCGGTCGAGTACCAGAACCGCAACGACGCCTTCTACCAGGATTACCTGGCCGGCAAGCTGGACCTGCAGGCCTACCTGAACTTCAGCCTGGAGATCCTGGCCACCACCGAGATGGCCCAGCTCGACGAATGGCATGGCGACTTCATGCGCGACTGCGTCGAACCGATCATCCTGCCCAAGGCCCTGGCCCTGCTGAAGAAACACCGCGACGCTGGCGACAAGCTGGTCATCATCACCGCCACCAACCGCTTCATCACCGGGCCGATCGCCAAGCGCCTGGAGGTGGAAACCCTGCTCGCCACCGAATGCGAGCTGGTCGATGGCCGCTACACCGGACGCAGCATCGACGTGCCGTGCTTCCGTGAAGGCAAGGTGACGCGCCTGAAGCGCTGGCTGGAAGAGAACGGGCTGACACTCGAAGGCAGCTACTTCTATAGCGACTCGATGAACGACCTGCCGCTGCTGGAACAGGTGGACAATCCGGTGGCGGTCGATCCCGACCCGAACCTGCGGGCCGAGGCCGAAAAACGCGGCTGGCCGGTGATCAGCCTGCGCGATTAAGCCAGGACGTCAGACCGGCTTGGCGCCCATCAAGCCGGCGATGGCGATGAAACAGATGCCGCTGAACAACGCCAGGGCCAGGGTGAACCGGGGTTTGCCCGCGTCCGGTGCGCTACGCAGGTGATTGATCCGGGCCAGCAGCCAGAACCAGGCCAGCGCGCCGAAGGTATACAGCAGGCTCGAACCCAGCACCCAAGTCTGCCCCAGCGGCCAGCCCACCAGGTGGACCAGCCACCAGCCGGTAAACGGCAGGCTCACCAGGCCGATGCCCATCGACAGCCAGAGAAAACCCTGCGGCCGCGCCAGCAGCCGCCCGCCCACTGCCGCATCACCCGTGCGCCGGGCTCTCCAGGTCCAGACCGCCAGCCCCAGTGCGCTGCCAAGCAGCAGCACGGTAGCCAGCACATGAGCGGTTTTCAGCGCGGTCAGCGGTTCCATGGGGACGATTTCCTCGGGGCGTTGCTCAAAGCGTAGCCGCTTAGCCGAGGAACAGCCGGTACGCCGGGTTGTCGGTTTCGTCCCAGTACGGGTAGCCGATCTTCGCCAGCGCCGCCGGCACCAGGTGGCGCTCGTCTTCCGGCACTTGCAGGCCGGCGACCACGCGGCCGTCCGCCGCGCCATGGTTGCGGTAGTGGAACATCGAGATATTCCAGCGCCCGCCCAGCTTGTTGAGGAAGTTGAACAGCGCGCCCGGACGCTCGGGGAACTCGAAGCGCAGGACCATTTCGTCGCTGACCCCGACCGCGTGACCGCCGACCATATGGCGGATATGCAGCTTGGCCAGCTCGTTGTCGGTCAGGTCGGTGACCGGGAAGCCCTTCTCCGTGAGTTGCTGGATCAGTGCGCTGCGCGGATCGCTGTCCGGGTGGGTCTGTACGCCGACGAAAATGTGCGCTTCGCTGCCGGAGTGGTAGCGGTAGTTGAATTCGGTGATCTGGCGCTTGCCGATCGCCTCGCAGAACGCCTTGAAGCTGCCCGGCTGCTCGGGAATGGTCACCGCGATGATCGCCTCGCGGCCCTCGCCCAGCTCGGCGCGTTCGGCAACATGGCGCAGGCGGTCGAAGTTGACGTTGGCGCCGGAGTCGATGGCCACCAGGGTCTGGCCGGCCAGGCCGTGCTGCTCCACGTACTTCTTGATCCCGGCAACGCCCAGGGCGCCGGCCGGCTCGGTGATCGAGCGGGTATCGTCGTAGATATCCTTGATGGCTGCGCAGATCTCATCGGTATTGACGGTAATCACTTCATCGACGTGTTCCTTGCAGATGTCGAAGGTGTGCTGGCCGATCTGCGCCACCGCCACGCCATCGGCGAACAGCCCGACCTGCGGCAGGATCACGCGCTCGCCGGCGGCCATGGCGGCCTGCAGGCAGTTGGAGTCGTCCGGTTCGACGCCGATGATCCTGATCTCGGGGCGCAGGTACTTGACGTAGGCGGCGATGCCGGCGATCAGCCCGCCGCCACCGACCGGCACGAAGATCGCGTCCAGGCGGCCCGGGTGCTGACGCAGGATTTCCATGGCCACGGTGCCCTGGCCGGCGATGGTGTGCGGATCGTCGTAGGGGTGGACATAGACGAAGCCCTTTTCCTCGACCAGTTTCAGCGAATAGGCCAGCGCCTCGGGGAACGAATCGCCATGCAGCACCACCTTGCCGCCGCGGGAGCGCACACCTTCGACCTTGATTTCCGGGGTGGTGCGCGGCATGACGATGGTCGCCTTGACCCCCATTTCCCGCGCGGCCAGGGCCAGGCCCTGGGCATGATTGCCGGCCGAGGCGGTGACCACGCCGCGCGCGCGCTCCTGCTCGCTCAACTGCGCCAGCTTGTTGTAGGCGCCGCGGATCTTGAAGGAAAACACCGGCTGCAGGTCTTCGCGCTTGAGCAGGATCTGGTTGCCCAGGCGCTTGCTGAGCTGGCCGGCAGCCTGCAGAGGGGTTTCCACGGCGACGTCATAGACGCGCGAGGTGAGGATCTTCTTGACGTACTGTTCGAGCATCGGGAAAGCATCACGGGCGGCTGGACGGGGGATCGGAGTCTACCGCAGCGCCTTGTCGGGCGACCACAGCAAACCCGGGGTTTTAGCCGCTATAATGCCCGGCTTCACGATACTCCCGCTTCGGAGCCCGCATGACCCAGGACCAACTCAAACAGGCCGTCGCCCAGGCCGCTGTCGATTTCATCCTGCCGCACCTGGATGCCAAAAGCATCATCGGTGTCGGCACCGGCTCGACGGCCAACTGCTTCATCGACGCCCTGGCCCGGCACAAGACCGCCTTCGACGGCGCCGTGGCCAGCTCCGAGGCCACTGCCGCACGCCTGAAGGGCCATGGCATCCCGGTCTACGAGCTGAACACCGTGAGCGAGCTGGAGTTCTACATCGACGGGGCCGACGAAAGCGACGAGCACCTCAACCTGATCAAGGGCGGTGGCGCAGCCCTGACCCGCGAGAAGATCGTCGCGGCAGTGGCGAAAACCTTCATCTGCATCGCCGACGCCAGCAAGCTGGTGCCGGTGCTGGGTGCCTTCCCGCTTCCGGTCGAAGTCATCCCGATGGCCCGCAGCCATGTGGCCCGCCAGCTGGTGAAACTGGGCGGCGACCCGGTGTACCGCGAAGGCGTGGTGACCGACAACGGCAACATCATCCTCGACGTGCACAACCTGCAGATCACCAATCCGGTGGAGCTGGAAAGCCAGATCAATGCGATCGTCGGCGTGGTCACCAACGGCCTGTTCGCGGCCCGTCCGGCAGACCTGCTGCTGCTGGGCACCAGTGAAGGCGTGAAGACCCTCAAGGCCTGACGGGGCGACGCGATCCCCTGTGGGAGCGGGTTCACCCGCGATTACGATAGTGGATTCACCGACGCAATCGCGGGTGAACCCGCTCCCACAGGGTTCGGTGTTGCTCTACCGATCTGCCTTCCTGAACACATAGAACAGGTTCGGCTCACTCACCAGGTACAGCGTTCCGTCCCCATCCATGGCGATCCCCTCCGCCTGCGGCACGCTCTGCTTCAAGCCCTGGAACCCCTTGCGCAGTGACAGGCTGCCCACCGGTCGCCCTTGCACATCCAGTTCCAGCACCAGCTTGGACTCATCCGACAAGGCCAGCAGATGCCCGCTGCGCTCGTCGAACTGCAGGCTCGACAGATCCCGCACGAACAACCGCGAATCCCGCTTGCGGTCCTGCACCACATGCACGGCGTACGGCTGTTGCGGGTTGCCATGAGGGAAACCATGCACCTCGTAGATCAGCATCGGGTCGCGCTCCTTGGCGACGAACAGGCGCTTGCCCTGCTGGTCCCAGGCCAGCCCTTCGAAGCCCTTGTTGCCGTTGAGGCCGATACCCAGGGTCAGTTGCTCGGCATCCTTGGCATCGAGGAACGGCGTGTCATCCGTCAGCCGCACCCGGATCAGACGCTGCTGACGCTCGTCGGTGATCACATAGCTGTCACGCCCGACATACTCCACCGCCTCCGGATCACCAAACCCGGTCAACGCCACCCGACGCAGAACCCGGCCTTCGAGCGACAGCTCGATCAGTTCGGGGTTGGTGTTGGTCACGGTAAACAGGCTTTTGCGGTCGGGGTCGTAAGTCAGGGCCGACAGATCATCCGACAGGCCTTCGATGGGACGGGCCTCGATCACCACGCGATAACGGTCGAGGCCGATGCTCTGGCCGGACGGCTGCATCCAGCTCTTCAGGTTGAACCAGCCACGCTCGTACAGCCGATAGTGCTGCCCGGCATAGGCCAGGACGGCCAACAAGGCAACGAGGAACACAAGGAGAGGATTACGCAGGCGCATCGGCAAGACTCAGGCAGGAGACGGAACGGCCTGAATCTCACCATAGCCAGCTGAAATGAAGCTTAATGCCACTATCGGAAAAATCTTCCGTCATTGCTTGTGGAAGCGATAGAACAGGTTCGGCTCACTGACCATGTACAGGGTGCCCGCTTCATCCATGGCCACGCCTTCGGCCCGTGGAATGCGGTTCTTCAGGCCATTGAAACCGCCAAGCAGGGTCATGAAGCTGACCTGCTCGCCCTGTTTGTCCAGTTCGAGCAACATGTTGGAGTCTGCCGACAGTACCAGCAGATGGCCCGTACGCGAGTCCACGCCAAGGCCCGACAGATTGCGCAGGTCCAGGTCGTCGTTGGCCAGTTCCTGCTTGGTCCCGGCCAGGTCCGAACGACCGTCGGTACGCCAGCTGAACAGCTTGGGCGGACGCTCTTCACCGAGGATCAACCGCTGTTGCGCCGGATCCCAGGCGATACCCTCGAAACCCTTGTTCTGGTTAGCCGAAGGGCCAAGGTCGTAGTGCGGGAAGTCCTTGATATTCAGCTCGCTGGTGGCGTCGTCGAGGCTGACCAGCGTCAGGCTGTGCTGGCGCTCGTCGGTAATGGCCAGGCGACCATCGGCCAGCACCGCGACGCCCTCGGGATTGGACCAGCCATGCAGCGGGATCTTGCGCAGTACGTCGCCGTCGAGGTTGAGCTCGACCAGGAAGGGGTTCTTGCCCATGACCGCGAACAGGGTCTTGCGCCCGGGATGGTAGGACAGGTCGGAGGCCTCATCGTCCTCCATGCCTGGCAGCACCTTGGCATCGATATCTACCTGGTAGTCAGGCAACCAGACACTGGCCTTCTGGGTAACCTGGTTCTGGAAGCGCTCCTGCAGCCACAGCATGCCGCGGTCGTCCCAATGCATCGCAATGGCCACGCCGTAGCCGATCACGGCGGCCGTCACCAGCCAGGTGGACCAGCGCAGGGCGATGGGGCGCTTGCGCGCGGGCGACAAGGGGTCGCCTGAAGAGCCGGAAGTCAGGGTGGCCATCGGAGAAATTCCTGTTGTTGTGTCCGGCTGACGCAAGCAGCCGCAAGACCGGGTGGGAATTATCCAGATGATTTGTGAAAAAAACGGGAAAACCGACGAATGAATGGACAAATGGGGCAGCCATTGCGGCTGCCCCATTCCGGGTCAGAGCACCTTGCCTTCGAAACGGCTGGCGCCTGGCAGCTCCAGTACCAGCTCATCGCCCGGGTTCAGCGGGCCGACGCCTACCGGGGTGCCGGTGAGGATCACATCGCCAGCCTGCAGGGAAAACTGCGATGCCATGTGCTGGATCATCGGCACGATCGGGTTGAGCATCAGCGCACTGTTGCCGTCCTGGCGCACTTCGCCGTTGATGGTCAGGCGGATACCGATATCGGCGAGGTCTTCGAAGGTGCTGCCAACCACGAACGGCGGCAGGACACAGGCACCATCGAAGCACTTGGCGCGTTCCCAGGGCAGGCCCTTGTCCTTCAATTGCGACTGCAGGTCACGCAGGGTCAGGTCCAGGGCCGGGGCGAAGCCGGAGATCGCGTCCAGCACTTCTTCCTCGGAGGGCTTCGGCGACAGGGACTTGCCCAGCAGCACGGCGATTTCCGCCTCGTAATGCACCGAGCCACGCTCGACCGGAATGGCGAAACCACCTTCCAGGGGCACCACGCAACTGCCCGGCTTGATGAACAGCAGCGGCTCGCTGGGGATCGGGTTGTCCAGTTCCTTGGCGTGTTCGGCGTAGTTGCGCCCGATGCACACCACTTTACCCAGCGGGAAGTGGATGCGCGTTCCGTCTACATATTGGTGCTGATAGCTCATTTCCGGCTCCTGTGGATCATTCGGGGGCGAAGATCTTGCCCGGGTTCATGATCCCGTTGGGATCGAACACCGCCTTGACTGCCTTCATGTAGTCGATTTCCGCCGCCGAGCGGCTGTAGGCGAGGTAGTCGCGCTTGGTCATGCCGACACCATGCTCGGCGGAAATCGATCCGTTGTACTTCTCGACGACTTCGAACACCTGCTTGTTGACCACCGCGCATTTGGCGAAGAACTCGTCCTTGCTCATGTCTTCGGGCTTGAGGATGTTCAAATGCAGGTTGCCATCACCGATGTGGCCGTACCAGACCACGATGAAATCCGGGTAGCTTGCGTTGACGATCACGTCGATATCCCGCAGGAACGCCGGGACCTTGGCTACGGTGACGGAGATATCGTTCTTGTACGGGGTCCAGTGCGAGATGGTTTCCGACAGGTATTCGCGCAGCTTCCATAGATTGCGCAACTGCTGCTCGCTCTGGCTCATCACCCCGTCCAGCACCCAGCCCTGCTCGACGCAGTGCTCGAAGAGCGCCAGGGCGTCGTTGCCGACATCCTCGGTGGTGGCCTCGAACTCCAGCAAGGCATAGAAAGGACATTCGGTGGCGAACGGCGCCGGTACATCGCCACGATCGAGGATCTTGGCCAGGCCCTTGTCGGAGAAAAACTCGAACGCCGTCAGGTCCAGCTTGCTCTGAAAGGCGTGCAACACCGGCATGATCGAGTCGAAATCCGGGGTGCCGAGGACCATCGCGGTCAGGTTCTTCGGCGCGCGATCCAGGCGCATGGTCGCTTCGACCACGAAGCCCAGGGTGCCTTCGGCGCCGATGAACAACTGGCGCAGATCGTAGCCGGTGGCGTTCTTGATCAGGTCCTTGTTCAGTTCCAGCAGGTCGCCCTTGCCGGTGACCACCTTGAGCCCGGCAACCCAGTTGCGGGTCATGCCGTAGCGAATGACCTTGATTCCGCCGGCATTGGTACCGATGTTGCCGCCAATCTGGCTGGAACCCGACGAGGCGAAATCCACCGGGTAATACAGCCCCTGTTCCTCGGCGAAGGCCTGCAATTGCGCGGTAACCACTCCAGGCTGGCAGACCACGGTGCGGTCGAAGGCATTGAAGTCGAGGATGCGGTTCATAGAGTCGAAGGACACCACCACCTCGCCATTGGCCGCGACGGCGGCGGCGGACAGGCCCGTGCGTCCGCCCGAGGGCACCAGGGCGATCCTGTGCCGGTTGGCCCAGAGGACGATGGCCTGTACCTGCTCGACGGTTTTGGGAAAGACGACGGCCGATGGCGCGGGCGGGAAGTGCTTGGTCCAGTCCTTGCCATACGCTTCCAGGGAAGGGGCATCGGTCAGGACCTTGCCGGGCTCGACAAGGGACGTCAGTTCAGCAAGCAGAACGGGATCGATCATGATGGAACTCTCGAACTATTCATGGTCACCCTGAGCACACTTCACGTGCCGGGGATGGTCTGAGCGCGGCGCCGGTATGCTAGCATACGCCCCCCGCTGATCGTGCTTCCCCGCCGATTCTGCGACAGCTTCACTTCCCAGCCATTTTTCTCCGGGACACAGGTTTACGCAGATGAGCAAGACTTCTCTCGATAAGAGCAAGATCAAGTTCCTTCTTCTCGAAGGGGTCCACCAGAACGCCGTGGACGTCCTCAAGGCCGCCGGGTACACCAACATCGAGTACCTCACCGGTTCCCTGCCGGAAGCCGATCTGAAGGAAAAGATCGCCGATGCCCACTTCATCGGTATCCGCTCCCGCACTCAACTGACCGAAGAGATCTTCGACTGCGCCAAGAAATTGGTTGCCGTCGGCTGCTTCTGCATCGGCACCAACCAGGTCGACCTGGACGCAGCCCGCGAGCGCGGCATCGCCGTGTTCAACGCGCCGTACTCCAACACCCGCTCCGTTGCCGAGCTGGTGCTGGCCGAGGCCATCCTGCTGCTGCGCGGCATCCCCGAGAAAAATGCGTCCTGCCACCGTGGCGGCTGGATCAAGAGCGCGGCCAACTCCTTCGAGATCCGCGGCAAGAAGCTGGGCATCGTCGGCTACGGCTCGATCGGTACCCAACTGTCGGTCCTGGCCGAAAGCCTGGGCATGCAGGTGTTCTTCTTCGATCCGCTGACCAAGCTGCCGCTGGGCAACGCCACCCAGGTCACCAGCCTGCACGAACTGCTGGGCCTGGCCGATATCGTCTCGCTGCACGTGCCTGAGCTGCCATCCACCCAGTGGATGATCGGCGAGAAGGAAATCCGTGCGATGAAGAAGGGCTCGATCCTGATCAACGCCGCCCGCGGTACCGTGGTCCAGCTGGAACACCTGGCTGCCGCGATCAAGGACAAGCACCTGATCGGCGCCGCCATCGACGTGTTCCCGGTCGAGCCGCGCTCCAACGACGAAGAGTTCGAAAGCCCGCTGCGTGGCCTGGACAACGTGATCCTGACCCCGCACATCGGCGGCTCCACCGCCGAAGCCCAGGCCAACATCGGCCTGGAAGTGGCGGAGAAGCTGGTCAAGTACAGCGACAACGGTACCTCGGTGTCGTCGGTCAACTTCCCGGAAGTCGCCCTGCCGGCCCACCCGGGCAAGCACCGCCTGCTGCACATCCACGAAAACATCCCGGGCGTGCTCAGCGAGATCAACAAGGTCTTCGCCGAGAACGGCATCAACATCTCCGGTCAGTTCCTGCAGACCAACGAGAAAGTGGGTTACGTGGTAATCGACGTGGACGCCGAGTACTCGGACCTGGCTCAAGAGAAACTGCAACAGGTCAAGGGCACCATCCGTTCCCGCGTTCTGTTCTGAGTTCCTTGCGCTGTTGAAAAGGGAGGCCTTGATGGCCTCCCTTTTTTATTTGCGTTGAAAACATGAAGTTGCATGATTCCGAAGGAAATATTTCAACTAGGGTTAAACATCCGGGGACGGACGCGGTCACAAGGGGCTCTTGACCGGGGCCATGACAGAAGCCGCGGCAACCCTGTGTTTAATTGCCAATGAGAAGAAGGGGCTCAGATGCGTTTCTTTACCGGGGCACTATTGGCCGCCAGCCTGCTCAGCCCATGGGCACATGCGGATATTCTCGACGAAATCGCCGACCGCAACGAATTGCGAATCGCCATTGAAGCTAAAACGCCACCGTTCAACTTCCGTGATACTGCCGGGCAACTGAGCGGGTTCGAAGTTGAACTGGGGCAGATGCTCGCCAAAGAGCTGGACGTAAATGCCGACTTCATCGTGGTGGACCCGGCCGAACTTCTGCCAGGTGTGGAGAGCGGCAAGTACGATGTGGCGATTAATCAGATTGCCACTACCGCAGAACTGAAAGAGCGCCTGGATTTCAGCAATCCCTACAGTTACACCATCGCCCAACTGATCGTGCGCCAGGAAGAAAAGCGCCCGCTGCATGACCTCGAAGCCTTCAAGGGCCACAGCCTCGGGGTGGTCCAGGGCAGCTCGTTCGCCGCCCAGGCACAGAGCGTCGAAGGCGTGGACCTGCGCAGTTACAAAGATGCGATCCAGCCGATCAAGGAAGTGGCGGACGACCAGATCGACGGCGCCGTCAGTGATCGGCTGCTGATTCCCTATGCAATCAAGGAACGCAACCTGCCGGTGGCCGAGGGCGCGACGGTGGGGCCGGTGCTGAAATTGGCGATTCCGTTCCAGAAGGGCAACCCGGCGTTCCAGAGTGCGCTGGACAACGCGTTGCAACGGGTCAAGGACGATGGCCGGCTGAGCGAATTGTCGAAGAAGTGGTTTGGGGTGGATGCGAGCGAGCCGCCCAAGCAGTAGATATTCAGCGATGAGGCCCTGAAGATCACAGCGAATCCAGCGCCCGAGCCGCTTCTTCCAGCTCCAGCTCACTGAACACCAGCACCCCTTCGCGCCGCAGCAAGGCACTGGTAACCCCCTCACCGGCAACCTTGTTGCCACTGAAGGTCCCGTCATAAACCAGCCGGTTGCCACAGGACGGGCTCCCCGACTTCAACACCGCCACGCGGATCCCGTGCCGCCGCACCAGCTCCAGGGCCATCCGCGCCCCGGCGAGAAACTCGGCGCTGACATCCTCCCCGAGCACCGTCACCACCTGCACCTCGCCATCCAGCACCGCCCCGCCCTGCCCGCCGGGAATTTCCGCCGGCGGCCGAGGCGTCGGCAGCCCACCCGCCACCTCCGGACACAACGGCACCACCCGCCCCTGCTTCTGCCAGGTCTGCAACAGATCGGGATGACCACTGGCACGCCCGTCATAGCGCACCGGCTGGCCCAGCAGGCAGGCGCTCACCAGCACCCGCGACAGATCAGAAGGGATCGTTGCCACGACGGCGGAACCAGCCAGTGACCGAAAGACGCTCGCGATGTGCCATCAGTACTTCATGGGGCAGGTCGGCGGACATGAACACGACCAGGCTGCCGCCCACCGGCGGGATATCCCGCTCGCTGCCATCCGCCAGGTAGATGCGCAGTTCACCGCCGTCCTGCGCCGCCCATTCCTCGTTGAGGTAAATGATGGCCGAGACGGTGCGGCGGTCATCGTCACGGAAGCGGTCGAGGTGCTTGCGATAGAAGGTGCCTGCCGGGTAGCGGGCAAAGTGGCATTCGAAATCCTCCAGTCCCAGGTAGAAGTCGCGATTCAGCGCTTCGCGCAGGCCGTCCATCAACGCCAGGTAGCGGTCGCAGGCCTCGGACTGCCCGGGTTCGATCCAGAGGATATGGTCGCCACGTATGCCTTCGCGCACTTCCTGGCCCTGGCCACGCCCCACGGCCGCCGGGGCCAGCTCGCCTTGTTCGGCACGTTGCCGGCATTCGGCCGCCAGGGCCCGGGTCAACGCCTCGGGCAGGAAGATTGCCTGGTGCGACCAGCCCTGATTGGCGAGGTCGTCGACAATAGCGGGAATCTGCGGATGTTCGGAGGATATGTGCATGGCGCGCATGGTAACGGGCCGGCGGCCAAACCGACAGCGCCACTTGGTCGCATCGACGCACTGGCGTCTCGACAAAGCCCCGCAAGGCCACGGACAATAGCCGCCTGCCGACAGGAGTCCTGAATGCGCCGTTTGTTTTTTCTGCTGTTGATCATCTGCACCACGCCTGTCAGGGCAGACTCCCTCGATCAGCTGTACAAGGTCGCCGGCTGGCCCGAGCAGCGCGCCCACTTCTCCGATGCCATCGCCGCCGCCCAGCAGCGCTACCAGAAAAGCCTGCCGCCCGCGGTGTTCCAGGCGCTGGTGGACAACAGCAACCAGCGTTTCGAAGCCAAGGCCGTGGATCGCCGCGCCGCAGCCCAACTGCGTGCCAACCTGAAGGACCCGTCCCCCGCCCTGACCTTCTTCCAGTCGCCACTGGGGCGCAAGGTGGTGGCCGCCGAACTGCTCGCCACCCGCCGCGACCAGTTGGCGAAGAACGCCAAGGGCCTGCCGAAGATGCAGGCCAGCGACAACCGCCTGCTCATCATCGGCCACCTGGCCCAGGCCCTGCCCGCCCGGGAAGCCGGCGCCGAGGTTAGCCTGGCGATCGCCGGCGTCGCCGCCGACAGCCTCAGCCAGATGATTCCCGGCCTGTTCGGCGGTGGTCAGGCCCAAGGCATGCTGGACGGTCAGCGCCAGCGCCTGATGCAGCAGATCGGCGAAGACCTGAACAACACCCTGCTGTACGTCTATCGCGACCTTTCCGATGCCGAGCTGGAGGAGTTCGCCACCTTCGCCGAATCCGCCGAAGGCCAGGCCTACTACAAGGCCGCCCTGGCCGCGATCCGCGCCGGCCTCGCCGTGGGCCAGAGCAGCTCGGACCTGAGGTGATCAGCCCAGGCGCTGTTCGATGAAGGCGAAATAGCGCCGGCGAATGTCCGGCAGTTCATTGGCCAGGTGATGCCGGGCCTCGGGCAGCAGCAATATCTTCGGCGCGTCGAACTTGGCCTTGAGCACCTCGAGGTTGTAGCGCCAGTCCACGGTCATGTCCGCTTCCCCTTGCACGATCAGCGGCTGGCGCGGGCTGCCGGGTGCTGTCTCGATCCGCCGTATCCACTGGACCAATGCACCCACCCAGGCAGTAGGCAGGCGACGCGGCTGCAAAGGGTCGGCGAGCAGGAACGGGAGGAAGGTCGGGTCGTTGCTGTTCTCGCTGAAACGCCGGGCGATGCCGTTTACGAAGGGTTTGAGCATGAAGTAGCTGAGCTTCGACCAACCCCAGGCACGCGGTCGCACCAGCGGCGACAGCAGGATCACCTCGCCGCTGACCGGGCTGCCTTCGCCGCGGTGCAGCAGGTGATCGACCGCAATGGCGCCGCCGGTGCTCTGCCCGCAAAGGTGCCAGGGCTGCGGCAATTGCAGGCCGGCGGCCTGGCGGAACACTTCGTCCAGAACCTGCTGGTACACCGCGAAATCATCGATGCTGGCGCGTTCGCCGCTGGACAGGCCATGCCCGGGCAGATCGCAGGAGATCACCGCGAAGCCTTGTTGCAGCGCCCAGTCGATCACGTGGCGGTACAGGCCCATGTGATCGTAGAAGCCGTGCAGCAACACCAGCGTCGCCACCGGCTCGGCGGGCAGCCAGACCTGGCTGACGACCTCGAAGCCCGCACAGGAGAAACGCCCCAGCCAGCTCGCCGCGCAAGGCACCCGGTCCAGGCCATAGAAACGCTGGTACGCCTGGCCCTCGACCGACAACGGCTGACGCACCGCCAGGGGTGGCAGGCTGGTACGCAGGGGATCGGCTTGGAACAAGGCGGACATGGAAGGCTTCCGGAAAGGTACTGAAGGATTGACCTGCGATATTCATCTGTCGGCGGAGGCATGGCAAGCTGGCCCCCTTTTATTTGCCGGTATTGCCCATGTCGGGGAAAACACTGCTCGCCGCCCTCACCCTCGCCCTTTGCGCTGTCGGGCTGTGGCTGGCCTATGACAACTTCCAGAGCCGCTACCTGCGCCCCTTCGACAACCAGACCGCGCTCTTCGCCGGCGACCAGTTGCGCCTGCCGCCCGAACTTGCCGGCCCCGGCCCGATCCGCCTGGTGCACTTCTGGGACCCGGCCTGCCCATGCAACGTCGGCAACCAGCAGCACCTGGGCGAACTGATCGAACACTACGGCCCGCAGGGCGTGGCCTTCCATGTAGTGCAAAAGCCAGGCACCCACGGCCAGCTTCCCGCCAACCTGGGCGCACTGAAGCCCATCGCCAGCCTGCCCGGCGCCGAGCACCTGCCGGCCAGCCCGGCCGTGGCGATTTGGGACAAGGAAGGCAACCTTGCCTACTTCGGGCCGTACAGCGAAGGGGCGACCTGCAATGCCAGCAACAGCTTTATCGAACCGATTCTGCAGGCGCTGACCGAGGGCCGGCCGGTAACAGTGACACAGACAATGGCGGTGGGCTGCTACTGCCCGTGGACTGAGTAACAACACGGACCCTGTGGGAGCTGGCTTGCCAGCGATAGCGGTGGTGAATTCACTATGGCAATCGCTGGCAAGCCAGCTCCCACAGGGTACGCGTCCACCCTTCTACTGCGCTCGGGCAGGGTTACCCATCACCGTCGCCCCCGCCGGCACATCCCGGGTTACCACGCTGCCTGCACCGATGATCGCATCATTCCCCACCGTCACTCCGGGCAGGATGATCGCCCCGCCGCCAATCCAGACATTCCTGCCGATCTTCACCGGCTTCCCGCTCTCCAGGCCGCTGCGCCGCACCACCGGATCGCGCGGGTGGTCCGCCCCGTAGATCTGCACCGCCGGCCCGATCTGGCAGTCGTCGCCGATGCTCACGCTGCAGATATCGAGAATCACGCAGTTGAAGTTGATGAACACATTGGCGCCGATCTCGATGTTGTAGCCGTAGTCGCAGTAGAACGGCGGGCGGATCACCGCGCCGGGGCCGACCCTGGCGAAGTGTTCCACGAGCATGGCGTGCCGCTGCTCGTTGAGCAGGTCGGCGGAGTCGTTGTAGCGCTGCATCCAGTGCTTGTTGGCGATCTGTTCGGCTTGCAGCTCCGGGCACGTCGCGCGATACAGCTGTCCGGTCAGCATCTTGTGTTTTTCACTGATGTCCATTGGCCCTCACTCCTGGCTGATCTCTCGGCTGGCAAAGTCTATCCTCTGTCCGATCATGACCGACTCGCTGGCTGAAAGATTCCCCAAGGAGCTTCGATGAAACGCCGCCTTACCCTTCTCGCCGTTGCCATAGCCGTTGCGGCAGCCGGCGCCGGTTATCTGTATGTGCAAGGCAAGCAGCCGCAACGTGACGGCGAAGTCGCCCTGACGAAGCTCCAGGCGCCGGTCAGCGTGCGCTACGACGAACGCGGCGTGCCGCATATCCAGGCGCAGAACGAGAGCGACCTGTATCGCGCCCTGGGCTACGTGCACGCCCAGGACCGCCTGTTCCAGATGGAGATCACCCGGCGCCTGGCCAAGGGCGAGCTGGCCGAGGTGCTGGGGCCGAAGATGGTCGCCACCGACATCCTGTTCCGCAGCCTGCGCATCGGCGAACAGGCGCAGGTGATGGTCGATCGGCAGGACAAGCAGTCACCCGCCTGGAACGCCCTGCAAGCCTACCTCGAAGGCGTAAACGCCTGGCAGGACACGCATCCGCAGCCGATCGAATTCGACGTGCTGGGCATCACCCCGCGCCCCTTCACCGCCCAGGACACCCTGAGCATCGCCGGCTTCATGGCCTACAGCTTTGCCGCCGCGTTCCGTACCGAACCGCTGCTGACGTTCGTGCGCGACCATCTTGGCGGCGAATACCTGAAGGTCTTCGATCTCGATTGGCATCCCGACGGCATGCTGCAACACCCGCCCGCCCTGGTCGATGCCGACTGGAAAACCCTGGGCCGACTGGCGACGCTCAGCCAGCAGGCCTTCAGCGAGGCCGGCCTGCCGCAGTTCGAAGGCAGCAATGCCTGGGCCGTCAGCGGCAGCCGTACCCGCAGTGGCAAACCGTTGCTGGCCGGCGATCCGCATATCCGTTTTTCGGTCCCGGCGGTGTGGTACGAGGCCGAGCTGTCGGCACCGGGCCTCCATCTGTACGGCTATCACCAGGCGCTCAACCCCTTCGCTTCCCTCGGGCACAACCGCGAGTTCGGCTGGAGCCTGACCATGTTCCAGAACGACGATGTCGATCTGATCGCCGAAAAGGTCAATCCGGACAATCCCGGACGGGTCATGGTCCACGGCCAGTGGCAGGACCTGGTCCGCAGCGAGCAGCAGATCAAGGTCAAGGGCGAGCCAACGCAGACCGTCACCCTGCTGCGCTCGCCCCATGGCCCGATCGTCAACAAGGTACTGGGCGAAGACGCCGGGCCGACACCGGTCGCCATGTGGTGGGCCTTCCTTGAAAGCGAGAATCCGATTCTCGATGGCTTCTACGAGGTCAACCGCGCCAGCACCCTGGAGGCCATGCGCAGCGCCGTGCAGAAGGTCCAGGCACCGGGGCTGAACTTCGTCTGGGCCAACGCCCGTGGCGATATCGGCTGGTGGGCGGCGGCGGCCTTGCCGATCCGGCCGGACGGGGTCAACCCGGCTTTCATTCTCGACGGCAGCAGCGGCGAGGCGGACAAGTCCGGCTTCTACCCGTTCAGCGTCAACCCACAGTCGGAGAACCCGGCCAGCGGTTATATCGTCTCGGCCAACTTCCAGCCGCTATCGCCCACCGGCGTGCCGATTCCCGGCTATTACAACCTGCCGGACCGCGGTCGCGAGCTCGACCGGCAACTCGCAAACGACCAGGTGAAATGGGACCTGCAGAACAGCCAGGCACTGCAACTGGGCACCACCACCGATTACGGCCCGCGTACCCTTGGCCCGCTGTTGCCGGTGCTGCGCCAGGTGGTGCAGGACGCCCGGGGCCGCGAACTGGTGGAGCAACTGGCGGCCTGGCGCGGCGACTATCCGCTGGATTCGGTCAATGCCACGCTGTTCAACCAGTTCCTCTACGAGCTGGCCTACGCAGCGATGCACGATGAACTGGGCGATGCCTGGTTCCAGGCGCTGATCTCGACCCGGGTGATCGACGATGCCCTGCCGCGCCTGGCAGCGGATGTCGATTCCCCTTGGTGGGATACCCAGGGCAGCAGCGAACGCGGCAGCCGCACGGCGGTGGTCAAGCACGCCTGGGACAGGACCGTGGCGCATCTGGGCGAAACCCTTGGCAAGGATCCGGCGGGCTGGCAGTGGGGCAAGGCGCATACCCTGACCCACGGGCATCCGCTGGGCATGCAGAAACCCTTGGACAGGCTGTTCAATGTCGGGCCATTCGCGGCGCCGGGGACCCACGAGGTGCCGAACAACCTGTCGGCGAAGATTGGCCCGGCGCCATGGCCGGTGAACTACGGACCGTCCACGCGGCGCCTGATCGACTTCGCCGATGCCGGGACAGCGCTGAGCATCAACCCGGTCGGGCAGAGCGGGGTGTTGTTCGATCGGCATTATGGGGATCAGGCCAGGCCCTATATCGAAGGGCGGTACCAGAGGGCCTGGCTGGGGTTGGCCGGGGAGACCGAGGGGACGTTGAGGTTGGTGCCTGGCAAGTAGTCTTGCGGAGGTTTTTGAGGGCCAAATCGCCGGCAACGCCGGCTCCCACAAGGTCCGCGGTGCACGCAATCCCTGGACTGCCCCCGAAAAGTTGGACAGTTTTAGCTAGCAGCTTGAGCCCTGTAATCGACAGGGCTTAGGCCGTTTAACCTCAGCTTGATGCGGTCATGGTTGTAGTAGCGGATGTACTCGTCCAGACCGGTGGTCAGCTCTTCGATGCTCTCAAACCGCTTCAAATAGAAAAACTCAGACTTGAGCGTGCCGAAGAAGCTTTCCATAGCGGCGTTATCCAGGCAATTTCCTTTGCGCGACATGCTCTGCTTTACCCCACGCTGCTCAAGTTTTTCGCGGTATTGGCGCTGCTGATAATGCCATCCCTGATCAGAGTGGATGACCAGCTTCGGCTCCTTTCCCAAGCTACTCAGGGCTTTTTCCAGCATGTTCCCCACCAGCTCATAGCTTGGGCGGCGAGCGATCTCGTAGGCCACGATCTCACTGTTGTACAAGTCCATCACTGGTGAGAGATAGAGCTTTTGCTGAGCCACTTTAAACTCGGTTACGTCAGTTACCCACTTCTGATTGGGCCGCTGGGCAATGAAGTTTCGCTCCAGCAGATTCTCGGCAATCCTGCCTATTTCTCCTCGATAGGACCGATACTTTTTAGGCCGCACGACCGCCCGCAAACCTTGGTCGGCCATCAGCCGCTCCACAACCTTCTTGTTCACCAGGATGCCTTGATTCTTGATCGCAAGCGTCACGCGCCGATACCCATAGAGCCCTTTTTCCTTGTGATAGACCTGACCCACCAGCTCTTTCAGATCGGCGTGTTTATCCGGCTTTTGAAGGCTTTTGAGCTGGTAGTAGAAGGTGCTGTTCGACAACTCGACCAGGGCCAACAACGCTGACAGCGGGAATCGGGTTCGGAGTCTGGAGACGATCAGCGTTTTTTCTCTTGCCTTCGTTCCTTCTCCTCTCTCAAAGCCTTCAGCTCCTTTAGGACAGCGTTCTCCATGCGCAGATACTCGAGTTCTGCCATGAGCTGATCTCGCGGCTTCAGCGCGTCGTCAGTGTCAGTGGGTTTGAGTGGCTTGATCTTCTTGGACACGTCGGCAGACTTTTTTCGTTGAGTGGCAGTAGAGGTGGCAAGGTTGCCACTGTAGTACTGGTGCTCCCAAATGCCTACCCGGGAGGACTGTCCCAAGCCGAAGTGAGCTGCCGTTTGACGCAGGGAAAGCCGATGCTCGCGCATGTACTGCACGACCCTGCGCTTGAAATCGATGTCGTAGCGCTGACCGTGAGGTATGGGACTGATAGTGGAACGGGCTTTATAGCTCGCCACCCAGCGCCTCAGCAGGCTGAAATCGATACCGAAATGCTGGGCTACCTTTCGGAAACCATCGGTGCCCTCCAGGTAGGCAGTGATGGCTGTGAGCTTGAACTGCTCGGTGTACTTACTCATAACTCCCCCAAGGGTTGGATTAGTCTCCAACTTCTTGGGGGCAGTCCACCCTGTGGGAGCCGGCGTTGCCGGCGATGGGGCCTCAGATCAGGCCTGAACCGGACGCCGTACTTCAGGCTGCTTCCAGCCATCCGCCGCGGCTTCCTCGATCGCCTGCTGGATCGCGCGTTTGCGGCGCTCTTCGGCACGGCGGCTGAAGTACCAGACCAGGAAGGTCGCCAGCGATACCGCCAGCAGGATCAGGCTGGCCACGGCGTTGATTTCCGGCTTCACGCCCAGGCGCACGGCCGAGAACACTTCCATCGGCAGGGTGGTGGAGCCCGGGCCGGATACGAAGCTGGCCAGTACCAGGTCATCCAGCGACAGGGCGAAGGACATCATGCCGCCCGCCGCCAGCGACGGCGCGATCATCGGGATGGTGATCAGGAAGAACACCTTCCATGGCCGTGCACCGAGGTCCATGGCCGCTTCTTCGATGGACAGGTCCAGCTCGCGCAGGCGAGCCGACACCACCACGGCTACGTACGCTGCGCAGAACGTCGTGTGGGCGATCCAGATGGTGACGATGCCCCGCTCCTGCGGCCAGCCGATCATCTGTGCCATGGCCACGAACAGCAGCAACAGCGACAGACCGGTAATGACCTCGGGCATGACCAGCGGCGCGGTGACCAGGCCGCCGAACAGGGTACGGCCCTTGAACCGGGTGACCCGGGTCAGCACGAACGCGGCCAGGGTACCCAGCGCCACTGCGGCGACCGCCGTGTAGCAGGCGATTTCCAGCGAGCGCATCACCGAACCCATCAGTTGGGTGTTGTCGAGCAGGCCGACATACCACTTCACCGACCAGCCGCCCCAAACCGTCACCAGCTTGGAGGCGTTGAACGAGTAGATCACCAGGATCAGCATCGGCAGGTAGATGAACAGCAGGCCGAGGACCAGCATTACATTGGAAAATCCGACGCGCTTCATGCCCGGCCCTCCATCTCTTTCGCCTGGCTGCGGTTGAACAGCAGGATCGGCACGATCAGGATCGCCAGCATCACTACCGCCAGGGCCGAAGCCACCGGCCAGTCACGGTTGTTGAAGAATTCCTGCCACAGCACCTTGCCGATCATCAGGGTTTCCGGGCCGCCCAGCAGCTCAGGAATGACGAACTCGCCCACCACCGGGATGAACACCAGCATGCAGCCGGCGATGATGCCGTTCTTCGACAGCGGCACGGTGATCTTCCAGAAGCTGTTGAAACGGCTCGAACCCAGGTCGGATGCGGCTTCCAGCAGGCTCTGGTCGTGTTTCACCAGGTTGGCGAACAGCGGCAGGATCATGAACGGCAGGTACGAATAGACCACGCCGATATACACCGCCAGGTTGGTGTTGAGGATCTGCAGCGGCTGGTCGATCAGCCCCAGCCACATCAGGAAGGCATTGAGCAGGCCGTTGTTGCTGAGGATGCCCATCCAGGCATAGACGCGGATCAGGATCGCGGTCCAGGTCGGCATCATGATCAACAACAGCAGGACGGTCTGGATGTCCTTGCGCGCGTTGGCGATGGCGTAGGCCATCGGGTAGCCGATCAACAGGCAGAGGATGGTGCTGAAGAAGGCCATCTTCAACGAGCCCAGGTAGGCCGAGATATACAGCTCGTCCTGGGTCAACAGGCCATAGTTGGCCAGGTTGAGCACCACCTGGATCTTGTCCTCGACGTAGCTGTAGATCTCCGTGTACGGCGGGATCGCTACGTCCGCCTCGGCGAAGCTGATCTTCAGGACGATGAAGAACGGCAGCATGAAGAACAGGAACAGCCAGAGGAACGGGATCCCGATGACGACGTGGCGTCCCTCGGGCGTTACGCGGTTGAGTGCTCGCTTGAGCTTGCGCATGTTCATGAACGCAGTACCACGCCGCTGTCGTCTTCCCACCAGACGTAGACTTCGTCGCCCCAGGTCGGACGCGAGCCCTGGCGTTCGGCGTTGGCGACGAACGACTGGACGATCTTGCCGCTCGGCAGTTCGACGTAGAACACCGAGTGGCCGCCCAGGTAGGCGATGTCGTGGACCTTGCCCCGCGACCAGTTGTATTCGCAGGTCGGCTGCTGCGCGGTGACCAGCAGTTTCTCCGGACGCAGCGCGTAGGTGATGTGCTTGTCTTCCACCGAGGTGGTGATGCCGTGGCCGACGTAGATCGGACGCTCCAGCTCGGGGCTGGCGATCAGCGCGTGGCCTTCGGCGTCGTCGACCACTTCACCCTCGAACAGGTTGACGTTGCCGATGAATTCGCAGACCAGGCGGCTGGTCGGGGTCTCATAGACGTCGATCGGGCTGCCGATCTGGGCGATCCAGCCCAGGTGCATGATGGCGATGCGCTGGGCCATGGTCATGGCCTCTTCCTGGTCGTGGGTCACCATTACGCAGGTCACGCCGACCCGCTCGATGATCTCGACCAGCTCAAGCTGCATCTGCGAGCGCAGTTTCTTGTCCAGTGCGCCCATGGGCTCGTCGAGCAGCAGCAGCTTCGGCCGCTTGGCCAGGGAGCGGGCCAGGGCCACGCGCTGGCGCTGGCCGCCGGAAAGCTGGTGCGGCTTGCGCTTGGCGTACTGGGTCATGTGCACCAGCTTGAGCATCTCGGCCACCCGGGCCTCGATCTCGGCCTTGGGCATCTTGTCCTGCTGCAGGCCGAAGGCGATGTTCTGCGCCACGGTCATGTGCGGGAACAGCGCGTAGGACTGGAACATCATGTTGATCGGCCGCTCGTAGGGCGGCATGTCGGTGATATCGACGCCATCGAGGAAAATCCGCCCTTCGGTCGGACGCTCGAAACCGGCCAGCATGCGCAGCAGGGTCGATTTACCCGAGCCGGAGCCGCCGAGCAGGGCGAAGATCTCGCCTTTCCTGATTTCGAGGGAGACATCGTCCACCGCGACGGTTTCGTCGAACTTCTTCGTGACCCGATCGATCTTGACCAGCACCTGCTTGGGTTGCTGGTCGCCTTCGAGGGCTTTCTTGTAGGCGCCGGAGGCAACTGCCATGTGTGAAACTCCCAACAGAATGTTCTGCACCCGCCCCTGCCGTGGCGGGTCCGGATTTATTATTTGCCCGACTTGACCTTGGTCCAGATGCGGGTCATCAAACGCTGCACTTTGGGCGGCAATTCGGAATTGACGTACAGCTTGTCGATCACTTCCTGCGGTGGGTAAACCGCCGGATCCTTGCGGACATCCTGGTCCATCAGCTCGCCAGCCCTGGGGTTCGGGTTGGCGTAACCAACGTAATCGCTGACCTGGGCGATAACCCCGGGTTCAAGCAGATAGTTGATGAAGGCATGGGCCTCCTTGACGTTGCCGGCATCCTTGGGGATGGCCAGCATGTCGAACCAGAGGTTGCCGCCTTCCTTGGGAATCACATAAGCCACGTCCACGCCCTTGCCGGCCTCTTCGGCGCGGGCCTTGGCCTGGAAGACATCGCCGGAGAAGCCGGCGGCCACGCAGATATCGCCATTGGCCAGGTCGGAGATGTACTTGGAGGAGTGGAAGTAGGTCACGTAGGGGCGAATGGCGAGGAGCTTGTCCTCGGCCTTTTTGTAGTCCTTGGGGTCCTGGCTGTTGGGGTCGAGGCCCAGGTAGTTGAGCATCGCCGGGAGCATCTCGTCCGCCGAGTCGAGGAAGGCGACGCCGCAGGCGGAGAGCTTCTTGATGTTCTCGGGCTCGAACAGCGTGGCCCAGGAATCGATCTTGTCGGTGCCGAGCACCGCCTTGACCTTCTCGACGTTGTAGCCGATGCCATTGGTACCCCAGAGGTACGGCACCGCGTACTGGTTGCCCGGGTCGTTACGCTCGAGGCGCTTGAGCAGGGCCGGGTCGAGGTTGTTCCAGTTCGGCAGTTGGGCACGGTCGAGCTTCTGGAATGCGCCCGCCTTGATCTGCTTGCCGAGGAAATGGTTGGACGGCACCACCACGTCATAGCCGGTGCGACCGGCCAGCAGCTTGCCTTCCAGGGTTTCGTTGGAATCGAAAACGTCGTACTTCGGCTTGATGCCGGTTTTCGCTTCGAAGTCCGCGAGGGTGGTCTGGCCGATGTAGTCCGACCAGTTGTAGATATGCACCGTGGGCGCCGCTTGGACGCTGCAAGCCAGCGTCAGACCCGCTCCAGCCATGAAGGCCTTGCGAAACATGGAAATAGACAAGTGGGAGGTCCTCTACATTTAGTGCCCGTGTGGCGAACGGCAGTCCTGACTGCCGGATCACCGAACCGGCGCGCAACTTACCTGCGATACACCCATCCAGCAAAAAAAATTGTGTTACCCGCTCAAGGACGCGGCTTGCACCGCGTCCCTGGCTCAGGTCGGCTTACTTGCCCGACTTGATCTTGGTCCAGCTGCGGGTGATCAGGCGCAGGGTCGCCGGATCCTGGTCGCTGATGGCGTACAGCTGCTTCTTCACCTCATCCGACGGGTAGATGCTCGGATCGCTGGTGATCTCCTTGTCCACCAGCGGGGTCGCCGCCTTGTTGCCGTTCGGGAAACGCACGGCGTTGGTGATCTCGGCCATGATTTCCGGCTGTTGCAGGAAATTCATCCACTTGTAGGCGGCTTCGACGTTCTCGGCATCCTTCGGAATGGCGACCATGTCATAGAAGGTACCGGCGCCTTCCTTCGGAATCACGTAGTCCAGCTTGACCTTGTCGCCGGCCTCGTGGGCGCGGGCCTTGGACTGCTCCAGGTCACCCGAGTAGCCCACGGCCACGCAGATGTTGCCGTTGGCCAGGTCCGAGATGTACTTGGAGGAGTGGAAGTAGGTGACCGAAGGACGAATGCTCAGGAACAGCTTCTCGGCGGCCTGCAGATCAGCCTTGTCCTTGCTTGCGGTCGGCTTGCCCAGGTAGTGCAGCGCGGCCGGGATCATCTCGGTCGGGGCATCGAGGAAGCTCACGCCGCAGCTCTTGAGCTTGGCGATATTCTCGGGCTTGAACACCACGTCCCACGAATCGATCTTGTCGATGCCCAGCGCGGCCTTGACCTTCTCCGGGTTGTAGCCGATGCCGATGCTGCCCCACATGTACGGGAAGGCGTATTTGTTGCCCGGGTCGCTGGCGTCGCCGACGGCCTTGAGCAGGTCTTCGTCGAGGTTCTTCCAGTTGGGCAGCTTGGACTTGTCCAGCTCCTGGTAAACACCGGCCTTGATCTGCTTGGCCAGGAAATTGTTCGACGGGACCACGATGTCGTAGCCGGATTTGCCGGCCAGCAGCTTGGCTTCGAGGGTTTCGTTGCTGTCGAAGACGTCGTAGACGACCTTGATGCCAGTCTGCTGTTCGAACTTGGCCACGGTATCCGGGGCGATGTAGTCGGACCAGTTGTAGACGTGGAGGACCTTGTCATCCGCGTGAGCGGTACCGACCAGCATCCCGAGGGATACGGCCAACAGCGTCTTGCCCATTTTCTTCATGCGTTAATGCTCCAGAATTTTTATAAAGCCATCTGTTCCGCGGCCTGCCCTGTCGGCGCCAGGGGAGCGACTGGAAACAGGCGCTAGTCTGGCAAGATCCAAGGCGTCCTTACAACGCCTTGGCATGCCGCAAAGCCACCATGCCAGCCTAGCACCTCGTTAGATCAGTGCTTCCAGGGTCAGGTCCAGGCATTTACGAGCTTTTTCAATCAGTTCATCGATCTCGTCACGGCTGATCACCAGCGGCGGCGCGATGATCATGGTGTCGCCCACGGCGCGCATGATCAGGCCGTTGTCGAAGCAGAACTGCCGGCAGATCATGCCGACGGCCTTGCCTTCGTAGCGGCTGCGGGTTGCCTTGTCCTTGACCAGCTCGATCGCACCGAGCATGCCCAGGCCGCGCACTTCGCCCACCAGCGGGTGGTCGTTCAGCTCGCGCAGACGCTTCTGCAAATAGGGTGCCGTTTCCTCGCGAACCCGCTCTACGATCTTCTCTTCGCGCAGGATCCGCAGGTTTTCCAGGCCCACCGCCGCCGCTACCGGGTGGCCGGAATACGTGAAGCCGTGGTTGAAATCGCCGCCCTGGCTGACCACCTTCGCCACTTCGTCACGGACGATCACGCCGCCCATGGGGATGTAGCCGGAGGTCAGGCCCTTGGCGATAGTCATCAGGTCGGGCTTGAGGCCGTAGTAGTCGGAGCCGAACCACTCGCCGGTACGACCGAAGCCGCAGATCACTTCGTCGGCGACGAACAGGATGTCGTAGCGGGCGAGGATTTCCTTGATCTTCGGCCAGTAGCTGTCCGGCGGAATGATCACGCCGCCAGCGCCCTGGATCGGCTCGGCGATGAAGGCCGCGACATTGTCGACCCCCAGTTCGAGAATCTTCTGCTCCAGTTGCTCGGCAGCCCAGATACCGAATTCTTCCGGCGACTTGTCACCGCCCTCGCCGAACCAGTACGGCTGCGGGATATGCACGATGCCCGGGATCGGCAGGTCGCCCTGCTCGTGCATGCCGGACATGCCACCAAGGCTGGCACCGGCCACGGTAGAGCCGTGGTAGCCATTGATACGGCCGATGATCACCTTCTTCTGCGGCTTGCCCTTGAGCGCCCAATAGTGGCGGACCATGCGCAGTACGGTGTCGTTGCCTTCGGAGCCGGAACCGGTGAAGAACACATGGCTCATGCCGGCCGGGGCCACTTCGGAAATGGCCTTGGCCAGTTCCAGGGCCGGCGGGTGAGCGGTCTGGAAGAACAGGTTGTAGTACGGCAGCTCGCGCATCTGCTTGCTGGCCGCTTCGGCCAGTTCCTCGCGTCCGTAGCCGACCGCCACGCACCACAATCCGGCCATGCCATCGAGGATCTTGTGGCCCTCGCTGTCCCACAGGTGCACGCCCTGGGCCTTGGTGATGATCCGCGGGCCCTTTTCCTGCAACTGTTTATAGTCACTGAAGGGTGCCAGGTGATGATCACGGCTCAGGTCCTGCCACTCTCGGGTTTGCGGGTTCTTGACGCTCATGTGCTTCTCCGATTTCTGGCGGCCGCGCTCCTGCGGCCCCGGGGTTTATCAGACCGCGAACAGCAGGAACTCGCGTTCCCAGGAGCTGATCACGCGCTTGTAGTTTTCATGCTCGGCGCGTTTGGTCGCGACGTAGCCGGCGATGAATTTCTTGCCTAGGTAGGCTTCCAGCGCCCGGCAGTTTTCCATGCGCTCCAGGGCGTCCTCGATGGTCAGCGGCAAACGCAGGTTGCGCCGCTCGTAGCCACGTCCCTGGACCGGCGCGCTGGCGTTGACGCCTTCGACCATGCCGATATAGCCACACAGCAGGCTGGCCGCGATGGCCAGGTACGGGTTGGCGTCGGCGCCCGGCAGACGGTTTTCCACGCGGCGGTTCTGCGGGCCGGCGTCCGGTACGCGCAGGCCGACGGTACGGTTTTCCTCGCCCCATTCGACGTTGACCGGCGCCGAGGTGTCGGGCAGGAAACGGCGGAACGAGTTGACGTTGGGCGCGAACAGCGGCAGCACTTCGGGGATGAACTTCTGCAGGCCACCGATGTGATAAAGGAACAGCTCGCTCATGCTGCCGTCTTCGTTGGAGAAGATGTTCTTCCCGGTGTTCACGTCGATGATGCTCTGGTGCAGGTGCATGGCACTGCCCGGCTCGCCGGTCATGGGCTTGGCCATGAAGGTGGCGGCGACGTTGTGCTTGAGCGCGGCCTCGCGCATGGTGCGCTTGAACACCAGGATCTGGTCGGCCAGGGACAGGGCGTTGCCGTGACGGAAGTTGATCTCCATCTGGGCGGTGCCGTCCTCGTGGATCAGGGTGTCGAGGTCGAGGTTTTGCAGCTCGCACCAGTCGTAGACGTCTTCGAACAGCGGGTCGAATTCGTTGGCGGCTTCGATGGAGAAGGACTGGCGACCGGTTTCCGGGCGGCCGGAACGACCGATCGGCGGCTGCAGCGGGAAATCCGGGTCTTCGCAGCGCTTGGTCAGGTAGAACTCCATCTCCGGCGCCACGATCGGCTGCCAGCCCTTGTCAGCGTAGAGTTTCAGCACCTTCTTCAGCACGTTGCGCGGCGACAGCTCGACCGGATTGCCCTTCTTGTCGTAGGTGTCGTGGATGACCTGGGCGGTCGGCTCGATGGCCCACGGCACGAGGAATACCGCGTTCTCGTCGGGGCGGCAGACCATGTCGATATCGGCCGGGTCGAGCAACTGGTAATAGATATCGTCGTCGACGTAGTCACCGGTCACGGTCTGCAGCAAAACGCTCTCGGGCAGGCGCATGCCCTTTTCCGCGATGAACTTGTTGGTCGGCGAGATCTTGCCGCGGGTGATGCCGGTCAGGTCACTGATCAGACATTCAACTTCGGTGATCTTGTGCTCTTTCAGCCAATCGGTGAGCTGGTCGAGATTGCTGCTACTCATACATACCTCGGGAGGTAAATGCCTGGACTATGGTCGGAACGCCCTTGGCAGGCCGTTTCCAGCATTCTGGATGCCCCGCGGGCCCAAAGCAAAAGGTGCGCAGGGAGAATGCGTCTCCGGCATCCATCGGGATGCGGGGGAGCCGACTATAGTCATGAATGGCAGTACGAGAGGGTGAATCTTTGGGGAATGCGACGCCTTGGCCGTCAACTATTTTGGCCGGCACCGGCGCTGCTCGCATGGCGCGCTCGCTGCTTGCGGAAATGGCGTACAGGCCTGCCCACGCTGGACAGCCGCTGTCGCCTATGATCGACAGGCGTAACATGTAACCCCCGGTATTATTGATGTTATGGGTTGCGACCGAGCTTAGCCTTGTTCATTTTTTTACACAACACCCCCGTAAAAAATAAAATACGGCTCTGTTGTTTGAACGCTCGGGCGACGAAAGCAGGCCTTGTCGCTGCCCTCAATTGCAGCAAAAATGCCGCAATGGCGCCCTTTTAGGGCATCATGGGCCTTGCTTGACTTCACTTCGGCTTTCCGATTGACTGGGGTCGCAAGCCCAGATTGATTGATATTTTTAACAACAAAGGTGTTGCATCATGTCGGTACCCCCGCGTGCCGTTCAGCTTAACGAAGCGAACGCGTTCCTTAAGGAACATCCTGAGGTTCTCTACGTTGACCTTCTGATTGCAGATATGAATGGTGTGGTGCGTGGCAAGCGCATCGAGCGCACCAGCCTCCACAAGGTTTACGAGAAAGGCATCAACCTGCCGGCCTCCCTCTTCGCATTGGATATCAACGGCTCCACGGTCGAGAGCACCGGCCTCGGCCTGGACATCGGCGACGCCGACCGGATCTGCTATCCAATCCCGGGCACCCTGTCCAACGAACCCTGGCAGAAGCGCCCGACCGCGCAACTGCTCATGACCATGCACGAACTCGAAGGCGAGCCCTTCTTCGCCGACCCGCGGGAAGTCCTGCGCCAGGTGGTGAGCAAGTTCGACGAACTGGGCCTGACCATCTGCGCCGCGTTCGAGCTGGAGTTCTACCTGATCGACCAGGAGAACGTGAACGGGCGCCCGCAGCCGCCGCGCTCGCCGATCTCCGGCAAACGCCCGCAATCGACCCAGGTCTACCTGATCGACGACCTCGACGAATACGTCGACTGCCTCCAGGACATCCTCGAAGGTGCGAAGGAACAAGGCATTCCCGCCGACGCCATCGTCAAGGAAAGCGCCCCGGCGCAGTTCGAGGTCAACCTGCACCATGTCGCCGACCCGCTGCGGGCCTGTGACTACGCGGTGCTGCTCAAGCGCCTGATCAAGAACATCGCCTACGACCATGAAATGGACACCACCTTCATGGCCAAGCCGTATCCAGGCCAGGCGGGTAATGGTCTGCATGTCCATATCTCGGTGCTGGACAAGGATGGCAAGAACATCTTTACCAGCGAGGATCCCGAGCAGAACGCCGCGCTGCGTCACGCGATCGGCGGTGTGCTCGAGACCCTGCCCGCGTCGATGGCGTTCCTCTGCCCGAACGTCAACTCGTACCGCCGTTTCGGTGCGCAGTTCTATGTGCCGAATGCGCCAAGCTGGGGCCTGGACAACCGCACCGTGGCCCTGCGCGTGCCGACCGGCACCGCCGATGCGGTACGCATCGAGCACCGCGTGGCCGGCGCCGACGCCAACCCGTACCTGCTGATGGCCGCCGTGCTGGCGGGCGTGCATCACGGCCTGACCAACCAGGTCGAGCCAAGCAGCCCGGTGGAAGGCAACGCCTACGAACAGGTGGAGCAAAGCCTGCCGAACAACCTGCGCGACGCCCTGCGCGAGCTGGACGACAGCGAGATCCTCAACAAGTACATCGATCCGAAGTACATCGACATCTTCGTCGCGTGCAAGGAGAGTGAACTGGAGGAGTTCGAGCACTCGATCTCGGACCTTGAGTACAACTGGTATCTGCATACCGTGTAATCAAGAACACCGCGGCCCCTGTGGGAGCGGGTTCACCCGCGATTACTGTAGTGAATTCACCATAGCAATCGCGGGTAAATCGGAGCGCCGAACCGCCGCTCCCACAGAGGCCGCGGTGCTTTTCTAGAGGGCTTTTTCGAAGATCTTCGAATTCCGCTGGTAGTTGTACAGCGAAGCCCGCGCCGCCGGCAGCCTTTCGACCCCGCTCGGCACGAATCCGCGCTCCCTGAACCAGTGCGCCGTCCGGGTCGTCAGGACGAACAGCGTCTTCAACCCCAGCGCCCGCGCCCGTTCCTCGATCCGCTCCAGCAGGTCATCGCCGCGCCCGCCATGGCGATACTCCGGATTGACCGCCAGGCATGCCAGCTCGCCCGCATCGGAATCGGCGATCGGGTACAGCGCCGCACAGGCAATGATGTTGCTTTCGCGCTCCACCACGCTGAACTGCTCGATCTCGCGTTCCAGCACCTCGCGCGAGCGTCGCACCAGAATGCCCTGCTCTTCCAGCGGGCTGATCAGCTCCAGCAGGCCACCGACATCCTCGATCGCCGCTTCGCGCACCACCTCGAACTGCTCCTGGGCGACCAGCGTACCGCCACCGCCACGGGTGAACAGCTCGTTGAGCAGCGCGCCGTTCTCCACGTAGCTGACGATATGACTGCGTGCCACCCCGCCCCGGCAGGCCTCGGCCGCCGCGTCCAGCAGCTCGGCCTGGTAATCGTTGCCAAGACGCTCAAGGTGCGGCGCCACCTGTTGCGGACGGATCTCCTTCACCAGCTTGCCGGAAGCATCCAGCAGCCCCGGCTCGGCGCCGAACAGCAGCAGTTTGTCGGCACCCAGCTCGATGGCCGCCCGGGTAGCGACGTCTTCGCAAGCGAGGTTGAAGATCTCGCCGGTCGGCGAATAGCCCAGCGGCGACAGCAGGACAATGGAGCGCTCGTCCAGCAGCCGGCCGATGCCCTTGCGGTCGACCCGGCGTACTTCGCCCGTATGGTGATAGTCGACACCCTCGACCACGCCGATAGGCCGCGCCGTCACCAGGTTGCCCGAGGCAACGCGCAGGCGCGCGCCCTGCATTGGCGAAGCGGCCATGTCCATCGACAGGCGAGCCTCGATGGCGATACGCAACTGCCCGACCGCATCGATCACGCATTCCAGCGTGGCGGCATCGGTGATGCGCAGGCCGTGGTGGTAGTGCGCGCTCAAGCCGCGAGCGGCCAGGCGGCTTTCGATTTGCGGGCGGGAGCCATGCACCAGCACGAGGCGAACCCCGAGGCTGTGCAGCAGCACCAGATCGTGGACGATATTGCCGAAGTTGGGGTGTTCGACCCCGTCTCCCGGGAGCATGACCACGAAGGTGCAGTCCCGGTGGGCATTGATGTAGGGAGAAGCGTGACGCAGCCAGTTGACGTATTCGGGCATGACCTGAGCCTGTAGAAAGTGAAACAAGGACGGAACGGCACACAGCGCTCGAGGGTTATCGTCGCAGCAGGCAAGACGTCACACGCGTTCTCCTCTGGAAAGAATGGCCGGGCTCAGCGGGCGATGGCCGGGCTGAGACAGTAATGTTCGATCAGTCCACGCAACAGACGCACTGTAGGCTCCAGGCGTGACAGTTCAAGGTACTCGCCGGGCTGGTGGGCACAGGCGATATCACCAGGGCCAAGAACCAGGGTCTCGCAGCCCAGGCGCTGAAGATAAGGCGCTTCGGTGCCAAAGGCTACCGCTTCGGCAACATGGCCGGTAAGACGTTCGGCCAGTTGCACCAGTTCGGCATCGGCGCTCTGCTCGAAGGGCGGCACTTCGGGGAACAGCGGCGCATAGTCGATCTTCACCTGGTGCTGCTCGGCCAGCGGCGCCAGCTTGCCGCGAATCGCCGCGCGCAGCACCTGCGGGTCCATGCCCGGCAGCGGGCGCAGGTCGAACTCCAGGGCGCATTGGCCGCAGATCCGGTTGGGGTTGTCGCCGCCATGGATGCAGCCGAAGTTCATGGTCGGCTGCGGCACGCTGAACTGGGCGTTGTTGTACTCGCGCTGCCATTGCCGGCGCAGGTCCATCAACGCCCCCATCACCTGGTGCATGGCCTCCATCGCGCTGTGGCCGAGGGACGGGTCCGATGAATGACCGCTGCGCCCAAGGATATCGATGCGCTCCATCATCACGCCCTTGTGCAGGCGGATCGGCTTCAGCCCGGTCGGCTCGCCGATCACCGCGGCACGGCCCAGCGGCCGCCCGGCCTCGGCCAGGGCGCGGGCACCGGACATGGAACTTTCCTCGTCACAGGTGGCCAGGATCAGCAGCGGCTGCCTGAACGGCTGGTCCAGCAACGGCCGCACCGCCTCGATGATCAACGGGAAGAAACCCTTCATGTCGCACACGCCCAGGCCGATCCAGCGGTCGCCGTCCTCGCTGAGCTTGAGCGGATCGGTTTTCCACAACTGCGGGTCGTACGGCACGGTGTCGCTGTGCCCGGCCAGGACCAGGCCGCCAGGGCCGCTGCCGAAGCTGGCGAGCAGGTTGAACTTGCCGGGGGTGACTTGCTGGATCTCGCAGGAGAAACCCAGGTCGCCGAGCCAGGTGGCGAGCTGGTCGATCACCGCACGGTTGGACTGGTCAAGGTCGGGCTGGGTACAACTGACCGAAGGCGCTGCGATCAACGCGGCGAACTGGTCCTTGAGCGATGGCAACGGCATGCGCGTTCTCCTGGAAACGGCCCCCATCATAGGGCCATCGGGCTGCATGAATAAACCGTGGGCTGTCGAGTCCTGTACACTGCACGGCCAAGACGTACCCGCCCTTCCAGCCTGGTTACCCGGCAATGAATAAAGAAACCGAAATCAAACTGCGCATCAGCCGCGAAACCCTCGCCGCGCTGCGCGAACATCCGCTGCTGAAAAAGCGCAACAAGTCCGGCTGGCAGCAGCGCGAACTGCTCAACCAGTACTTCGACACCCCGGAGCGCGATTTGTCCGCCGCCAGGGTCGCCCTGCGCCTGCGCCGCGATGGCGATGTGGTGATCCAGACCCTGAAGACCCGCGGCAACAGCGTCGCCGGCCTGTCCGAGCGCAACGAGTTCCAATGGGAGCTGCCCAAGGCCAAGCTGGACCTGAAGAAACTCGACGATACCTGCTGGCCCGAGTCCCTGGCCGGGCTGGACAAGAAAACCATCAAGCCGCTGTTCACCACCGATTTCGTGCGCGAGTTCGCCGATATCGCCTGGGGCCGCGGCAAGTCCAAGGTGGTCATCGAAGCCGCCCTCGACCTCGGCACCGTCAGCGCCGGCAAGCAGAGGGAAGAAATCTGCGAACTGGAACTGGAACTGCGTGAAGGCGAGCCGGAAGCCCTGCTGGAGCTGGCCGCCGAACTGGCCGCGAGCCTGCCGCTGTTCCCTTGCGATATCAGCAAGGCCGAGCGCGGCTACCGTCTGCTCGATCCGTCCAGCTACCAGGTCAACCTGCCGGCGCCCGAGCTGGATCCGGAAATGTCGCTGGACGACGCCTTCTCTGCCCTCGCCTGGCACCTGCTCGCCAGCAGCCAGCGCCTCGCCGAGCAATACCAGCACACCGGCCACTGGCGGCTGCTGCAGGACTGGGTGCAGTGCCTAGGTGAGCTCCGCGCCCTGGCCAGCAGCCTCGGCCAGGCCGCACCGCGTGCAACCACCCGTGAACTGCGCAGCCGCCTCGACGCCCTGCTGGAAGACTGGCGCACCCTGGTGCTGGCCGGCAACGACGACGAAGACGTGCGCCGTGCCGCCCCCGAGCAGTTCGCCGATGAGCTGCTCGACACGCGCTGGGGCCAGTTCTCCCTGGACACTTCGCGCTGGCTGATCGCCCGCGGCTGGACCGCCGAGCGCAACAAGCGCGGCGAGCGCCAGGGTGCCGCCGCGCTGGCCAACTGGCTGGCCGTAGAACTGGGTGACGAGGCCAAGGCCCTGCAACTGCCGCTGTACCAGCAGCAGCCGGAAGACCTGGCCGAGCAGTTGCCCCGCATCGAGCGCCTGCTGGCCTGGCTGCACTACGCGCGCGACGTACTGCTGGAAGCGCCGGAGCTGGACCGTCTGTACGGCGAGCTGAGCAAGTTGCAACAACTGGCCAACCAGCCAATCAGCGACGAAATCCTCGACGCCCGTGTCCAGCAGGCGTTCGCCGTGGCCCAGAGCCGTGGCTGGAAGCACCTGGTGCGCAAGTAAGCCGATTCCTCGCGGGCGGGCAGCTGTGCCCGCCCGCGAGGACGCTCAACGGATGACCGGCAGGCTGGTGGTGGACTTGATCTCCGACAGCGCAACGGTCGAGTTGACCTCCTGGATCCCCGGTACCATCGACAGTTTCTCGAAGAAAAACCGCTCGTACGCCTCGATGTCGGGGGTGACGATGCGCAGCAGAAAATCCACAGCGCCCATCAGCACATAACACTCCAGCACTTCCGGAAAACCGCGGATCGCTTCGGTGAACTCGGCGAAGTTGGAGCGGCCGTGCGCGTTGAGCTTCACCTCGGCGAAGATCTGCGTGTTGAGGCCGATCTTCTTGCGATCCAGCAGGGTCACCTGGCCACGGATCACCCCTTCCTCCTTCAGCCGCTGGATCCTTCTCCAGCACGGCGATTGCGACAGCCCCACCTTCTCCGCCACCTGCGCGCTGGATAGCGAGGCATCGTCCTGCAGGACGGCCAGAATGCGGCGGTCGTACGCGTCCAGATCGCTGGGCATTATTTTTCCTCGTTATCACCTGAAAACAGATTGAACAATTCGTAAAAAAGTCATTGCGCCTCATGATAGGCAAATAATCTCCGCTTCGCCGTGCAAAGATTCCTTCACCGCTATCGGAGGATTCCCATGACCGCTCTCGAACGCCCTGACCACTTCGCCTTACCCCGGAAGCAAGATGCCGAAGACATCGGCGGCGAAAACAACAAGGTGCGCTACCACTATGAATTGCAGGTCGAGCCGGAGTCCGACAGCCTTTGCCGAATCCTTAACCTGTTCGCCTTGCAATGCCTGTTGCCCCATGGCGTGCAGATGCAGCAGCACGCCGATCTGCTGCGGGTGGACATCGCCATTGATGGCCTGAGCTGGCACCGTGCCCAGTTGATCGCAGAGAAGATGCGCAACCTGATCTGTGTGTGCGAAGTCGTACTGCGCACCGCGCTGCTCAACAGCGAAAGCCGTGGAAAGATCCAGCAACGCTTCTGAAACGGCAGAGCCTCCGGCGAGGACTAGCCTTGGCAATTTCTCCATTGCACAAGGACGTCGCCAATGGATCGCCGCCTGGAGCTTTTCCCCTTGCTGGACAGCCTGGTTGCCCAGCGCCGGATCAGCAGCGAATCCCGCCAGCGTTTCAGCCACGAAACCCCGGGTGAACACCCGCTCGAAAGCATCGCCCGCGAGCGTCTGGACGACCTGCACCGTCCGGGCCACAGCCTCGACCTGGACAGCCTGTGCCAGTGGCTGGCGCAACAGGCCGGGCAACCCTTCCTGCGCCTCGATCCGCTGGGCATCGACCTGCCCGGCATGACCGGCCTGATGTCTGCGGCCTTCGCCCGCCGCCATGGGATCCTGGCAGTGGCACAGAGTGTCGACAGCGTTACCGTGGCCAGCGCCGAACCGTGGGTCTGCTCATGGGAGGCGGACCTGGCACGGGCACTCAAGCGCCGGGTGGTGCGGGTGGTAGCCAGCCCGCTGCGGATTCGCCAGATCAGCCAGGATTTCTTCCGCCTTGCCCGCTCGGTCAGCGGCGCCAGCCAACTGGAGGCTGCGCCCCCGGTCAGCGGCAACCTGGAGCAATTGCTGGAACTGGGCGACGGCGAGCCGGAGGCCGATGACGCGCATATCGTCAGCATCGTCGACTGGTTGCTGCAATACGCCTTCGAGCAACGCGCCAGCGATATCCATCTGGAACCGCGCCGTGACCAAGGCCGGCTGCGCCTGCGCATCGACGGCGTACTGCACGATGCCTATCCCTTCCCGCCGACGGTGACCCTGGCCATCACCAGCCGCCTGAAAAACCTCGGGCGGATGAACGTCGCGGAAAAACGCCGCCCTCAGGATGGCCGGATCAAGACCCGCAGCCCGGCCGGCGACGAGGTCGAACTGCGCCTTTCGACCCTGCCCACCACCTTTGGCGAAAAGCTGGTCATGCGTATCTTCGACCCGCAACTGCTGCGCCTGGACAACCGCGCCCTGGGCTTCGACGGCCCCGAGCTGGATCGCTGGCAACGCATGCTGCACAGGCCAAACGGCATCATCCTGGTCACCGGACCGACCGGCTCGGGCAAGACCAGCACCCTCTACAACGCGCTCAAGCAACTGGCTACGCCGGAGGTCAACGTCTGCACCCTGGAGGACCCGATAGAAATGATCGAGCCGGCGTTCAACCAGACCCAGGTGCAGCCGGGCATTGGCCTGGATTTCGCCAATGGCGTGCGCGCGTTGTTGCGACAGGATCCGGACATCATCATGGTGGGCGAGATTCGCGACCTGGAGACGGCACAAGTCGCGATCCAGGCCGCGTTGACCGGGCATCTGGTGCTGTCGAGCCTGCATACCAACGATGCCTGCTCGGCGATCGGACGATTGCTGGAGTTGGGTGTTGCGCATTATTTGATCAAGGCGACGCTGGTGGGCGTTCTGGCGCAGCGACTGGTGCGGACCTTGTGTCCGGCGTGCAGCACAGCGCAGGGTGCGGTGGGCTGCCGGGAATGCCGGCAGACCGGCTATCGCGGGCGTACCGGCGTGTTTGAGGTGCTGGAACTGAACGAACGGCTGGGCGGGTTGATCGGGCCTGAATGCGATATCCACGCATTGAGGACGCTGGCCCGCAGCGAAGCGATGGACGGGCTGCGGGAGAATGGAATGAGGAAGGTTGCGGCCGGGGTCACGACCCAGGAGGAGATCGACCTGATATCAATTTAAAAGCGCCACGGCCCCTGTGGGAGCGGGTTCACCCGCGATTGCGGTAGTGAATTCACCATCGCAATCGCGGCGGTTCGGCGGCCCGATGAACCCGCTCCCACAGGGGCCGTGGTGTCCTTACCTCTAGCGGTAATCCTCCACCGGCACACAGGCGCAGAACAGGTTCCGGTCCCCATACACATTGTCCACCCGGTTCACCGCCGGCCAGTACTTGTGTGCCCGGGCGTGAGCGCTCGGCGCCACGGCCTGCTCAAGGCTGTAGGGCCTGTCCCATGTGCCCAGCACATCGGCCAGGGTATGCGGCGCACGCTTGAGCGGGTTGTCCTCCGCTGGCCAGTGACCGTTCTGCACCTCGGCGATCTCCGCGCGGATGCTCAACATGGCCTCGACGAAGCGATCCAGCTCCGCCTTTGGCTCGCTTTCGGTAGGCTCGACCATCAAGGTGCCCGGCACCGGGAACGACATGGTCGGCGCGTGGAAGCCATAGTCCATCAGGCGCTTGGCCACATCCTCCTCGCTGATGCCGGTCTGCGCCTTGAGCGGGCGCAGATCGAGGATGCATTCATGCGCGACCCGCTCGTTGCGCCCGCGATAGAGCACCGGGAACGCCCCGCCCAGGCGCTCGGCCAGGTAGTTGGCAGAAAGGATCGCCACCTCGCTGGCATCCGCCAGTTGCGGCCCCATCATGGCGATGTACATCCAGCTGATCGGCAGGATGCTCGCGCTGCCCCAAGGTGCGGCGCTGACAGCGGTGTTCTGCGGATCCGGCCCCGGCAGCGGAATCACCGGGTGGCTCGCCACAAAGGGCGCCAGGTGTGCGCGCACGCCGATCGGGCCCATGCCCGGGCCGCCACCGCCATGGGGAATGCAGAAGGTCTTGTGCAGGTTCATGTGCGAAACATCGGCGCCGATATCCGCCGGCCGCGCCAGCCCCACCTGCGCATTGAGGTTGGCGCCGTCCATGTAGACCTGGCCGCCATGCCTGTGGATAACGTCGCAGATCTCGCTGATGCCCTCCTCGTAGACGCCATGGGTCGAGGGGTAGGTGGCCATCAGGCAGGACAGCCGCTCACCCGCCTCCTTGGCCTTGAGCTTGAGGTCGTCCAGATCCACGTTGCCGGCGTTATCGCAGGCCACGATCACCACCTGCATGCCGGCCATCTGCGCCGAAGCCGGGTTGGTGCCATGGGCCGAGGCCGGGATCAGGCAGATATCGCGCTGCCCTTGCTGGCGGCTGCGGTGGTACTTGCTGATCGCCAGCAACCCGGCGTACTCGCCCTGGGCGCCTGAGTTGGGCTGCATGCAGATGGCATCGAAACCGGTGATCGCGCAGAGCCAGCCTTCCAGTTCGTCGATCATGGCCTTGTAGCCGGTCGCCTGTTCCACCGGCGCGAAGGGATGCAACTCGGCAAAACCGGGCCAGGTGATGGGGATCATTTCGCTGCTGGCATTGAGCTTCATGGTGCAGGAGCCCAGCGGGATCATCGACTGGTTCAGTGCCAGATCCTTGTTTTCCAGTTGCTTGAGGTAGCGCAGCATCTCGGTTTCGCTGTGGTGCAGGTTGAACACCGGGTGGGTCAGGTAATCCGAGCGACGCAACAGTTCATCCGGGATACCGGCAGGCAGGTCTTCGCCGTCCAGCCCGGCGACGTCCAGGCCGTGATCGACACCGAGGAACAGGTCGAACAGGCGCAGCACCGTGCTTTCATCGCAGGTTTCGTCGAGCGCCACGCCCAGTTGACCGCGCCCGAGGATACGCAGGTTGATCCGCGCCGCCTCGGCACTCTGGATGATCGCGGTCTGGCTGCCACCGACCTCCAGGGTCAGGGTGTCGAAGAAGTGCTGGTTGAGGCGTTTGACGCCGTTACGCTCCAGCCCGGCCGCAAGGATGGTGGTCAGCCGGTGGACCCGCTGGGCAATCCGGCGCAGCCCGTCGGGTCCGTGATAGACGGCATAGAACCCGGCGATGTTGGCCAGCAGCACCTGGGCGGTGCAGATGTTCGAGTTGGCTTTCTCGCGACGGATATGCTGCTCGCGGGTCTGCAGGGCCATGCGCAATGCCAGGTTGCCGCGGGCATCCTTGGACACACCGATGATGCGCCCGGGCATGGCCCGCTTGAACTCGTCGCGACAGGCGAAATACGCCGCATGCGGCCCGCCATACCCCATGGGCACGCCAAAGCGCTGGGAAGAGCCGAGCACCACGTCGGCGCCCTGCTCGCCCGGCGGGGTCAACAGTACGAGGCTGAGCAGGTCGGCAGCCACGCAGGCGATGGCCTGCTGGCTATGCAGGTGCTGGATGGCGGGACGCAGGTCATGCACAGCGCCATGGGTGTCGGGGTACTGCAGCAAGGCGCCGAACACCTCATGCTGGTCGAGGTTGGCCAGCGAGTCGACCACCAGCTCGAAACCGAAGCCCTCGGCACGGGTCTGCAGCACCGAGAGGGTCTGTGGATGGCAGTGCTCGTCGGCGAAGAAACGGTTGCTGCGGGATTTCGTCACCCGCCTGGCCAGGGCCATGGCCTCGCCGGCGGCAGTGGCCTCATCCAGCAGCGAGGCGTTGGCCAGGTCGAGGCCGGTGAGGTCGATGACCATCTGCTGATAGTTCAGCAGCGCTTCCAGGCGGCCCTGGGCGATTTCCGGCTGGTAAGGCGTGTAGGCGGTGTACCAGCCCGGATTTTCCAGGACGTTGCGCAGAATCACCGTCGGCGTACGGGTCGCGTGGTAGCCCATGCCGATCAGGCTGGTCCAGCGCTGATTCTGCTCGGCATACCCGCGCAGGCGCTCGAGCGCGGCCTGTTCATCCAGGGCGGGCGGCAGGTCCAGCGGGCGGTTGAAGCGGATGCCGGGCGGCACGGTCTGCTCGATCAGCTCGGTACGGCTGGCGACGCCAAGCACTTCGAGCATGGCTTGCTGCTCGGCGGCATCGGGGCCGAGATGGCGGCGCAGGAACGGATTAGGGTCGTGCAGTTGGCTAAGGGATGGCAACAGGGACATGGCAGCTCTCTCTTCCTAGGCTCTGTACGAGAAGCCTTGACCAAGCCCCGATAGGTCTCGGGGCCATTAGAGTCTAGGAAGGGATTGCCGATCGTGCGGGAAAAACTGCGGCGGGCTTACTCGCCAATGGACTTGGCGTATTCCGCGGCGCTCATCAGCTTGTCCAGTTCGGACTTGTTCGACGGCTTCAGCTTGAAGAACCAGGATTCGTAGACTTCTTCGTTGACCAGCTCCGGGCTGTCAGCCAGCTCTTCGTTGACGGCGATGACTTCGCCGCCGACCGGCGAGTAGATATCCGAGGCCGCCTTGACCGACTCGACCACGCCGGACGCATCGCCTTGAGCGAAGACGCTGCCGACTTCAGGCAGTTCGACGAAGACCACGTCACCCAGGGCTTCCTGGGCATGGTCACTGATACCGACAGTCACGGTGCCATCGGCTTCCAGGCGGGCCCACTCGTGGCTTTCGGCGTAACGCAGGTCGGCAGGGATTTTGCTCATTGTGTTGTTCCTCAACAGGGGGTCAGCGGACGGCCCGCCGGAATTAATTTAGATCAGGATTCGGCCATGGCGAACGAAGGTCGGCTTGACCACCCTCACCGGATACCACTTGCCACGGATTTCCACTTCAGCGCGGTCCGCAGTGGCCATCGGCAGGCGTGCCAGAGCGATTGCCTTGCTCAGCGTAGGCGAGAAACTACCACTGGTGATCTCTCCTTCGCCAATTTCCGCGACTCGCACGACCTGGTGGGCGCGTAGTACACCACGCTCCTCAAGGACCAGTCCGACAAGTTTCTGGGAAACGCCTTGTGCCTTTTCGGCATCCAGCGCCGCGCGCCCGATGAAATCGCGCTCGGCAGGCTCCCAGGCGATGCTCCAGGCCAGGTTCGAGGTCAAGGGCGAATGCCCTTCGTCCATGTCGTTGCCGTACAGGTTCATGCCGGCCTCGAGACGCAGGGTATCGCGGGCGCCAAGGCCACTCGGAGCGATGCCGGCGCCGACCAGGTCGTTGAAGAAGGCCGGTGCCTGCAGTGCAGGGAGGATGATTTCCAGGCCGTCCTCACCGGTATAGCCGGTGCGGGCGATGAACCAGTCGCCTTCGAAATGGGCTTCGAAGGGCTTGAGATCGCGGATCAGGGCAGCGCGGGAGGCGCTGAGCAGATCGGCGACCTTTTCCCGCGCCTGCGGGCCCTGGATGGCCAGGATCGCCAGCTCCGGACGCTCGCGGAACTGCACTTCGAAACCGCTGCGGCGGGATTCGAGCCAGGCCAGGTCCTTGTCGCGGGTGGCGGCGTTGACCACCAGCCGGTAGCCGTCATCGAGGCGATAGACGATCAGGTCGTCGATCACCCCGCCTTCGTCATTGAGCAGGGGGCTATAGAGGGCCTTGCCGGGCACATCGAGGCGGGCCACGTCATTGGCCAGCAGGTGCCGCAGCCAGACGCTGGCATCAAGGCCAGCGATATCGATGACGGTCATGTGCGACACGTCGAAAACCCCGCAATCGCGGCGCACCTGATGGTGTTCCTCGACCTGCGAGCCGTAATGCAGGGGCATGTCCCAACCGCCAAAATCGACCATCTTGGCGCCAAGCGCCAGGTGCAGGTCATACAGAGGCGTACGCTGTCCCATGGGTTTCTCCTTCCGGGCGTGGCGAAGCTACGGCTGAGGGCAGCGTTCCGGCTACCCGGTCGTGGACCGGCCGCAGCGAATGCCGCGCATTGTATCCGCAAGGAAGCCGGGTGGCATCCGTCAGTGACTCTGACCCGGATGACGCGCGGAACGCCGTATCAGGCCGATGACCGGCAGCAGGCCGACCAGCACCAGGGTCAGGGCCGGCAGCGAGGCCCGCGCCCACTCGCCTTCGCTGGTCATTTCGAATACCCGCACCGCCAGGGTGTCCCAGCCGAACGGACGCATCAGCAGGGTCGCCGGCATTTCCTTGAGCACATCGACGAAGACCAGCAAGGCTGCGCTGAGGGCGCCTGGCACCAGCAAGGGGAGATACACCTTGAAAAACAATCCCGGCCCACTGACACCCAGGCTGCGTGCTGCTTCCGGCAGCGAGGGACGGATGCGGCCCAGGCTGTTTTCCAGCGGCCCGTAGGCCACGGCGATGAAGCGCACCAGGTAGGCCAGCAACAAGGCCGAGAGACTGCCCAGCAACAAGGGCTTGCCCGCCCCGCCGAGCCAGCCGGACAGCGGGATCACCAGCTCGCGGTCGAGGTAACTGAATGCCAGCATGATCGCCACCGCCAGCACCGAGCCGGGCAATGCATAACCCAGGTTGGCCAGGCTGACCCCGGCACGGATCGCCGGGGCCGAGGACTGACGGCGGGCGAAGGCCAGGACCAGGGCAATGCACACGGTGATCAGCGCCGCCGCAGCGCCCAGGTAGAGGGTGTGCAGGATCAATGCGGTATAGCGCTCATCGAGGTCGAAGCGGCCACGCTGCCAGAACCAGGCCAGCAGTTGCAGCATCGGCACGACGAAGGCGCAGGCGAACACCAGCAGGCACCAGGCGCTGGCGGCAGCGGCCTTGATACCGCGCAGGTGATACAGCGCCTTGCCCCGCGGTCGTTCGTTGCTGCTGCGCACGGCGCCACGGGCACGCCGTTCGCCGTAAAGCACCAGCATCACCGCGAGCAGCAGCAGGCTGGCCAGTTGTGCCGCGCTGGATAGGCTGAAGAAGCCATACCAGGTCTTGTAGATGGCGGTGGTGAAGGTGTCGAAATTGAACACCGAAACGGCACCGAAATCCGCCAGGGTTTCCATCAGCGCCAGGGCAAGGCCAGCCAGGATCGCCGGGCGCGCCATCGGCAGGCCAACGCGCCAGAACGCCTGCAACGGCGATTGCCCCAGCACCCGTGCGGCCTCCATCAGGCCCTTGCCCTGGGCCAGGAAGGCATTGCGCGCGAGCAGGTAGACGTAGGGATAGAACACCAGCACCAGCACGACGATCACCCCGCCGGTGGAACGCACCCGCGGCAAGCGCATCGGCCCGAACCACTCGCGCAGCAGGGTCTGTACCGGTCCGGAGAAGTCCAGCAGGCCGACGAAGACGAACGCCAGCACATAGGCGGGAATGGCGAAGGGCAGCATCAGCGCCCAGTCCAGCCAGCGCCGTCCGGGAAACTCGCAGAGGCTGGTGAGCCAGGCGAGGCTGACGCCCAGCACGGTGACGCCAATGCCGACGCCCACCACCAGGGTCAGGGTATTGCCCAGCAGGCGGCTCATCTGGGTATCGAGCAGGTGCGACCAGATTTGCAGGTCGATGCTCTGCCACGACAACACGAGCACGCTCAGGGGCAGCATCACCAGCGCAGCGATGGCGAAGACCAGAGGGTACCAGCGGCGTTGGTCGGGGCGGGACAAGGGGTAGTCTCTGAGTGTCAGGCGGGTAAAGATAGGTAAAACAGCGCGGACCCTGTGGGAGCGGGTTTACCCGCGATTGCGATGGTGAACCCACCACCGTCATCGCGGGTGAATCGGAGCGCCGAACCGCCGCTCCCACAGGGTCCGCGTCGTTCTTTCAAAGGATAAAGGCTGAACCTCAGTTCCAGCCAGCCCGGTCCATCAAGCGAATCGCCTCGGCCTGGCGCTTGCCTGCCACTTCCACCGGCAGGTCATCAGCCTTGAAGCTGCCCCAGGCCGCCACTTCCTCGGACGGAGCGACTTTCGGGTTGGCCGGGAATTCCTGGTTGATGCCGGCGAACATCTTCTGCGCTTCCTCGCCAGTCATCCACTCCACCAGCTTCTTTGCCGCTTCCGGGTGCGGCGCATGCTTGGTCAGGCCGATGCCGGACAGGTTGACGTGCACGCCACGGTCCCCCTGGTTGGGCCAGAACAGCTTGACCGGCAGTTTCGGGTCGGCCTGGTGCAGGCGACCGTAGTAGTAAGTGTTGACGATGCCCACGTCGCACTGGCCAGCGGCAATGGCGTTGATCACCGCGTTGTCGTCGGAGAACACGTCGGTGGACAGGTTGTTGACCCAGCCCTTGACCAGCTCTTCGGTCCTGGCCTCACCATGGGTCTCGATCATGGTGGCGGTCAGCGACTGGTTGTAGACCTTCTTCGCCGTGCGCAGGCACAGGCGGCCTTCCCATTGCTTGTCAGCCAGCGCTTCGTAGGTGGTCAGTTCGCCCGGCTTGACTCGCTCGGTGGAGTAGACGATGGTGCGCGCGCGCAGGCTCAGGCCGGTCCATTCATGGGAAGACGCGCGGTACTTCTGTGGAATGTTGGCATCGATCACATCGGACTTGATCGGCTGCAGGATGCCCATCTGCTCGGCCTGCCAGAGGTTGCCGGCATCGACGGTGAGCAGCAGGTCGGCCACGCCGTTCTCGCCCTCGGCCTTGATCCGCTGCATCAGCGGGGCTTCCTTGTCGGTGATGAACTTGATCTTCACCCCGGTCTTGGCGGTGTAGGCATCGAATACCGGCTTGATCAGCTCATCGATGCGCGAGGAGTAAACCACCACTTCGTCCGCCGCCTGGGCAGCCCCGCCGAACAGGGTGAGGGTCAGGGCGGCCAGTAAATGCTTGCGTGGCGACATCGGTTGCGCTCCTCGGTAGCGGAATGAGGCGCAAATGGTAGTTAATGTCATTTGCCATCACAAACCCAAGGCCAGACCGAGGAGTTACCAGATGTTGCGAAGGCGTCAGGCCCTGGCCAGATCCGGCAGGTCACCGCTCAGGCCCAGGGCCTGACGGACGAACACGGCCTTGGCTTCAGGCATCTGCTCGACCCATTTCAGTCCGCTGTTGCGCAGCCAGCGCAGCGGCAGCGGGTCAGCCTGGAACAGCCGCTCGAAACCTTCCATCGCAGCCATCAGCGCAAGGTTGTGCGGCATGCGCCTGCGCTCGAAACGGCTCAGCACGCGGACATCGGCCAGGCGTTCGCCGCGCTCATGGGCGTGCTGCAACACCTCGGCGAGGACGGCAGCATCGAGGAAGCCCAGGTTGACGCCCTGCCCCGCCAGCGGATGGATGGTGTGGGCGGCATCGCCGATCAGCGCCAGGCCCTCGGCGACATAGCGCTTGGCGTGGCGTTGGCGCAGCGGCACGCACAGCCTTGGATCGGCATGCAGCACCGAGCCCAGCCGGCCTTCGAAGGCCCGTTCCAGCTCGGTGCAGAACTCGCCGTCCGGCAGCGCCATCAGGCGCGCGGATTGCTCCGGCGTGGTCGACCAGACGATCGAGCACCAGTCCTGCCGGCCGTCGCGCAGCAGCGGCAGGAAGGCCAGCGGCCCTTCATCGGTGAAACGCTGCCAGGCCGTGGCCTGGTGCGGCTTGTCGCACTGCACGCTGGTAACGATGGCGTGGTGCAGATAGTCCCATTCACGGGTTTCGCAGCCGGTGAGGCGGCGCACGGCGGAGTTGGCACCATCGGCGGCGATCACCAGCGGCGCTCGCAGGTTGCGGCCATCGGCGAGGGTCAGCAGCCACTCGTCACCGGAGCGGCGCATGCGCTCCAGGCGAGCGTTGGGCAGCAGGCCGATTTCGCTGTCGTGCAGGCGCTCCAGCAGACCGTCCTGGACCACCCGGTTCTCGACGATATGCCCGAGTACCTCGGCATGAACGCTGGCCGCCGAGAAGTGGATCTGCCCGGTGCCGCTACCGTCCCAGACGTGCATGTCGGAATACGGGCTCAGGCGCCGTCCGCTGATGCCCTGCCAGGCGCCGAGGCGTTCGAGGATGCGCTGGCTGGCGGCCGACAGGGCGCTGACCCGCGGCTCGAAAGGTGCTTCGTCATCGAAGCGCTGCACCGACAGCGGACTGCCATCGATCAGGAGGATTTCCAGGCCGCTGTGCTGCAACGCCAGGGCCAGGGCGCTGCCGACCATACCGGCACCGACAATCAACAGATCCGCGCGCATGTCCATGCTTCAAGCCTGTTCCGGGTAATAGAAAGAGAGGGTCATGCCTTGCCCTGAAGATCAGGACGGGTGCCCAGGCCCATGGCCTGGCGGGCGAACCAGCGCTTGGCCGGCGGCAGCAGGTCGAGGCCGAGCAGGCCCAGGTTGCGTCCGGTGGCGACCAATGGCTGGGCAGTACCGAACAGCCGGGTGACCTTGTCGGAAAAGCCGACGGTCAGGTCCTGGTCCAGGCGCTGGCGCTCGCGGTAGGCATTCAGGGTAGCGAAATCACCCGGCGTGTCCGGGCCGGCGAGCAGGCCATCAGCCAGCGACTGCACATCGCGCAGCGACAGGTTGAAGCCCTGCCCGGCAATCGGATGCAGGCTGTGGGCAGCGTTGCCGAGCACCACAAGGTGTGGACGGACCTGCTCCTGCGCCTCGATCAGCGCCAGCGGATACAGGTGCCGGGCCCCGACCTGGCGCAAGGCGCCGAGGCGATAACCGAAGACGCCCTGCAGTTCATCGAGGAAGCTGCGTTCGTCCAGTTCGGCCAGGCGCCTGGCGTCCATCCCGGCGCGGGTCCAGACCAGCGCGCAACGGTTTTCCGGCAGCGGCAGCAGGGCCATCGGGCCGTCATCGGTGAAGCGCTCGAAGGCCTGGCCGCAGTGGGCTTCGCCCGGAGTGATATTGGCGATCAGCGCGCTCTGGTGGTACGGGCGCTGGTTGACGTGGATTCCCAGTTGCTCGCGCAGGCCGGAGCGGCCGCCATCGGCGAGCACTGCCAGGTCGCAATCGACCTGGGTTTCGTCATTCAGGGAAAGACGATAGCCGTCGCCGAGGGGCTGCATGGCAGTGACTTCCGCCGGGCAGCGCCAGCTCACCACTTCGCTATCGAGGCCCTGCCACAGGCATTGGCCGAGCCAGGCGTTCTCCACCACGTAGCCCAGCGCCGGCACGCCTTCTTCGATGGCATCGAGGCGGGTCGCGCCAAAGCGTCCGCGATCGGACACCTGGATCTGCCGGATCGGCTCGGCACGCCGGGAGATGCCCTGCCACAGGCCCAGGCGCTCGTAGATCTGCCGGGTGCCGAACGACAGCGCCGAAGAACGCGCGTCATAGCTGGGCTGGAAACTGTCGCCCGGGGCGAAGGGCTCGATCAGCAGGATCTTCCAGCCACGGGCCCGGGCACCGGCCTGCAGGGCCAGGGCGAGGCTGGCACCGACCAGGCCACCGCCGATGATCGCCAGACTGAACCTGCTCATGCGACCTGGCTTCGTGCAGCGGCCATCAAGGCTTCGATTTCGGCGACCGTCTTCGGCACGCCGCAGGTCAGGATTTCACAGCCGGTCCTGGTTACCACTACGTCATCCTCGATTCGGACACCGATGCCGCGCCATTTCTTCGCGACATTCGGGTTGTCCGCAGCAATGTAGATACCCGGTTCGACCGTCAGGGCCATGCCGGGTTCGAGCACGCGCCACTGGCCGCCGACCTTGTATTCGCCGACATCATGTACATCCATGCCCAGCCAGTGTCCGGCGCGGTGCATGTAGAAGGCCCGGTAGGCCTCGGTTTCGATCAGTTCGTCGACCGCGCCCTTGAGCAGGCCCAGCTCGACCAGGCCCGCGGTAATCACCCGAACGGTCGCCTCGTGGGCCTGGTTCCAGTGCTTGCCGGGGGCGATTTCGGCAAAGGCCGCTTCCTGCGACCTGAGCACCAGCTCGTAGATCGCCTTCTGCTCGGCCGAGAACACGCCGCTGACCGGGAAGGTGCGGGTGATGTCGCTGGCGTAGCAGTCGATCTCGCAACCGGCATCGATCAGCACCAGGTCGCCGTCCTTCAGGGGCGCATCGTTTTCCTGGTAGTGGAGGATGCAACCGTTGCGCCCGGCAGCGACGATGGAGCCATAGGCCGCCATCTTCGCCCCGCCCTTGCGGAACTCGTAGTCCAGCTCGGCTTCGAGGCTGTATTCGTGCAGGCCGGCGCGGCAGGCTTGCATGGCGCGAACGTGGGCCCGAGCGGAAATCGCTGCGGCCTCGCGCATGACCTTCACTTCCGCCGCCGATTTATACAGGCGCATGTCGTGCAGCAGATGATCCAGGGCAACGAATTCGTTCGGCGGCTGCGCGCCCATGCGTGCCTTGGAACGGATCACGTTGATCCACTCCATCAGCCGACGGTCGAACTCGGCGTTGCTGCCCATGGCCGAGTAGACCCGGTCGCGGCCTTCGATCAGGCCGGGGAGAATGTCGTCGATATCGCTGATGGGGAAGGCGTCGTCGGCACCGAAGTCGCGGATCGCGCCTTCCTGGCCGGCGCGCAGGCCGTCCCACTGCTCCCGCTCGGCATTGCGCTCGCGGCAGAACAGCACGTATTCGCCGTGCTCGCGCCCGGGGATCAGCGCGATCACCGCTTCGGGCTCGGGGAAGCCGCTGAGGTACTGGAAATCGCTGTCCTGGCGGTAAAGGTATTCGACGTCACGGTTGCGAATGGCAACCGCGGCCGCCGGCAGGATGGCGATGCTGTTGGGTTCCATCTGCGCCATCAGCGCCTTGCGGCGCCGGGCGTATTCCGCTTTCGGGATATGGGTGACTGCCACGGGGAACCCCTGTTCGGCCTCAGTGCAAGGAAGGTTTGGCGGCGGCGGCGACCGGCTTGGCCAGCTCCGTGTAGAGCAGCAGCGGCGCGACACGCAGGTATTCCATTACTTCCATATAGTCGCTTTCGCCGTCGTCGGACTCTTCCAGGGCGTCCTGGACTTGCGAAATGGCGGTGAGGTCCTGCAGCACTTCCCTGGCTTCGTCGCTCAGGTCCTTGCCGCCGGCATTCAGGCCGAAACCGGCAAGGAAGCCCTGGCACCACTGGCCAAGGGCGCCTGCACGTTCGCTCAGTGGCTGCTCGTCGCCGGGCAGGAGCAGGACGATGGTGATGTCTTCGCCGGTCAGTTCGCCCTTGACCATCTCCTGGAGACCGATCAAAGCGTTGCGAACGTTGTCTACCGGTTCGGTTTCCAGCAGGTGGGCCGCATCGGCCAGCCAGGCGTCGGCATCGAAGCCGGCACCGGCGCAGCTGCGGCCGAGCAGCAGGCCATGCAGCTCGGCGGGGGAAACGGGGTGGCCGTTGCTGCTGAGCAGGCTGGCGAAGGCGGTGTACGGCGATTGGGTATTGGACATGGCAACTAGGCGCCAGACGGCGCAATGACTAGAATGAAGGCCTTGTATCCTAGCACCGGCAGGCGCGCCAAGACCATCGAAGCGGGTAAACCCGGCCAGTGGCGGACGTGGGTACGAAGCGGTCACGGCCAGACGAATCGAGTGGCGAGCAATGCAAGAAGACGAGCTGCAAACGCTGAAGAGCCGTCTCGAACTGCTGATCGAGCGGGTCGAGCAACTAAAACGGCAAAACGCACTCCTATCCGTGCAGGAGAAGTCCTGGCGCGAGGAGCGCGCCCACCTCATCGAAAAAAACGAAATCGCGCGACAGAAAGTCGAATCGATGATTTCGCGGCTCAAGGCCCTGGAGCAAGACTCATGAGTTCACCGAACAATGTCACCGTGCAGATACTCGACAAAGAGTATTCGATCATCTGTCCGCCGGAAGAGCGCAGCAACCTGATCAGTGCCGCCCGCTACCTCGACGGCAAGATGCGCGAGATCCGCAGCAGCGGCAAAGTCATCGGCGCCGACCGCATCGCGGTGATGGCCGCGTTGAACATCACCCACGACCTGCTGCACAACCAGGAGCGTCCCGACGCCCAGAGCGGCGGTGCCACCCGCGAGCAGGTGCGCGAGCTGCTGGACCGCGTGGATCAAGCCCTGGCCGACGACTCGGATACAAAAAGCAACTAACTTTCTGTATACTCCGCCCCACTCCCTGGAGTGCTTGCCAGTCGGTCATGTCCCTGAGCCGATACGCACAACCACGGGGGTTGCACGTGGGGCCGGTGTGCATGTCCGCTTGACGGAAAGCCTTAACGCCTCCTGCAATCTCCACCTTGAACTTTCGGGTTCAAGGGCTACACCGACAGCGGTTCGTCGGGGAGCCTGCTTCCTTTGCCTGCGCACCTTACTTCCTCCGCGCAGGCATCCCTAGGGATCGCCCGTGCCATGACCGACACCGCGTCGCTGACCCGCCCCCAACTTCGCCGCCTGCTTCGCAATGCCCGCCGTGCCCTGACGCCGGCCGAACAACGCCGCGCCGCTCGCGGCCTGTACCGGCAACTGGCGCAGCATCCGCTGTTCCGCCGTGCCCGGCATATCGCCCTGTACCTGCCCAACGACAGCGAGATCGACCCGCGCCTGTTGCTGCGCGAGGCCCAGCGCCGTGGCAAGTGCACCTACCTGCCGGTGCTGCATGCCTGGCCGCGGACCAAGATGGCCTTCCAGCGCTTCGAGCACGGGGAAAAACTGCGCCCCAACCGCTTCCGCATTCCCGAACCGACTATCAGCCTCGCACGGCAACGCCCGGTCTGGGCGCTGGACCTGATCCTGCTGCCGCTGGTGGGGTTCGATGAACTGGGCGGGCGCCTGGGAATGGGCGGTGGCTTTTATGACCGCAGCCTGGCCTATCAGGGCCGTCGCAAGGCCTGGAAGAAACCCTTGCTGCTGGGGCTGGCACATGAATGCCAGAAAGTGGAGCGTCTGGCGCAGGCCAGTTGGGACGTTCCGCTACAGGGAACGGTATCGGACAAAGGTTGGTACCTGGCGCGCTGAATCAGCGCTGGACCTGGGCCTGGGCTTGCGCAGGAACGACCGGCATCTGGTAGGCAGCGTCGGCCTTGCGCTCCCAGAAACTCTGGGCGTAACCGGTGGTGACCACGCCAAGACCGAACACGAAGACGAGTACCCAGAACAAATCCGGTTTGCGATTCATCGATTGCCCCCCTCAGGCAAACTCATCACGATGTCCGCAGCGGTTCTTGTTATAAGCCGTGCAGCAGCGTCAAGCTGAAAAAATTTGGCGCATTTTCCGACAACGCGCGTCTGCACGCAAACCTTGACGTCAACCAGTCGTCGGTTTGATGCAACAGGTTGTTTCAAAGCAAAACAGGTAGCGAATCCATGGCGTATTGGCTGATGAAATCCGAACCCGACGAGCTGTCCATCGAGGACCTGGCGCGTCTTGGCGAGGCACGCTGGGACGGCGTGCGCAATTACCAGGCGCGCAATTTCCTGCGCGCGATGGCGGTCGGTGACCAGTTCTTTTTCTATCATTCCAGCTGCCCCGAGCCGGGGATCGCCGGCATCGCCCGGATCAGCGCCAGCGCCTATCCGGATCCGACCGCACTGGACCCGCAGAGCCACTACCACGACGCCAAGGCCAGCGCCGAGAAAAACCCCTGGAGCGCAGTGGATGTGGCCCATGTGGAAACCTTCCGCAAGGTCCTGGGCCTTGGCTACCTCAAGCAGCAGGCCGCCCTTGCCGAACTGCCGCTGGTGCAGAAGGGCAGTCGCCTGTCTGTGATGCCGGTCACAGCGGAGCAATGGGCGGCAATACTCAATCTTCGCTGAACGGGGTAGGATCGGGACTCATTTGACGCGAATCAACCCACCAGGGCAGGTGGTCCGTCACACTCTGACGCGTACGTAAGCAGGATGCGAAACCATGTCGATGAGCCAACATACACCCAGGATCTTCGCCGGCGCACTGATTGCGCTGCTGCTGGCAGCCGGGGGCCTGGGCTACTGGAAATCCCTGCATGACCGCCTGCCCGAGGGCCTGGCCATGGGCAACGGGCGACTCGAAGCCACCGAGGTGCAGATCGCCAGCAAAATCCCCGGGCGCCTTGCCGAAGTGCTGGTCGACGAAGGCGACAAGGTGGTCCGAGGCCAGCTCCTTGCCCGCATCGATACCCGTACCCTCGAAGCCCAGCGCAGCCAGGCCGAGGCCGAAGTCCTGCGGGCCCGGGAAAACTTCGCCGCCGCCCAGGCCACCGTGCAACTGCGCCAGAGCGAACAGTTGCTGGCCAGCCAGGAACTGAAGCGGATCAAGGAACTGTTCCAGCGCAAGTACGCCAGCCAACAGTTGCTCGATCAGCAACAGGCGCGCTTCGACACCAGCAATTCTGCAGTGATCGCCGCCCGTGCACAGTTGGCGGCGATCAAGGCGGCGATCGGTGCGGCCGAGGCCCAGGTCGCCCAACTGACCAGCGAGATCGACGACAGCAGCCTGCGCGCGCCGCTCGACGGCGTGATCCAGCTGCGCCTGGCCGAGCCGGGCGAAGTGCTGGGTGCCGGTGGTCGCGTACTGCTGCTGATCGACCCCGGCGACCAGTACATGAACCTGTACCTGCCCGCATCGACCACCGGCCGCCTGACGGTCGGCGACGAGGCCCGCATCGTCCTCGACGCCCTTCCCGACCAGGCTCTGCCGGCGAAGATTGCCTTCGTCGCGGCCAAGGCGCAGTTCACCCCCAAACAGGTGGAAACCCGTGACGAGCGGCAGAAGCTGGTGTTCCGGGTGAAACTGCGCCTGACCACACCCGACGCGGTGCCCCAGGCCAAGCCCGGCATGCCCGGGGCCGGCTACGTGCGCACCACCTCCGTGGACTGGCCGGCCAACCTGCAATGAGCGCCCTGGCGCTGCGGGCGAGCGGGATCGATCACCGCTACGGCGCGCTGCAAGCCCTGCGCGACATCACCTTTGACCTGCCCGCCGGCACCCGCTGCGGGCTGATCGGCCCGGACGGCGCCGGCAAATCGACCTTGCTCGGCCTGATCGCCGGGGTAAAGCGCCTGCAGCAGGGCGAGCTGGAAGTCCTCGGCGGGCCGATCCGCAAGCGCTCGCACCGCGCCAGCCTGTACCCGCTGATCGCCTTCATGCCCCAGGGCCTGGGCGGCAACCTGTACCCGGACCTGTCGATCAGCGAGAACATCCGCTTTTTCGCCACCCTGTTCGGCCTGTCCCGCAGCGAATGCGATGCGCGCATCCAGACCCTGCTCGAAGCCACCGACCTCGCCCGCTTCGCCGAGCGCCCAGCGGGCAAGCTGTCCGGTGGCATGAAGCAGAAGCTCGGCCTGTGCTGCGCGCTGATCCACGAGCCGGACCTGCTGATCCTCGACGAACCCACCACGGGTGTCGATCCGCTGTCACGGCGGCGTTTCTGGGAGCTGGTGGAGCGTGTGCGCCAGCAGCGGCCGCAGCTGACGCTGCTGGTGGCGACGGCCTACATGGAGGAAGCCGAGCAGTTCGAACACTGCCTGATGCTCGACCGCGGCCGGTTGATCGCCGCCGGCCTGAGCAGCGAACTGGCCAGCGTCACCCCGGGCGGCAAGCTGGACGAAGCCTTCACCCATTTCCAGGGTGATCGTCGGCACGACGCCGAGCCCTTGCGGATTCCACCCCGGGACAGCCAGGACGACAGCATCGCCATCGAGGCCCATGAACTGACCTTGCGCTTCGGAGACTTCACCGCAGTGAACAAGGTGAGCTTCGCCATCGGTCGCGGCGAGATCTTCGGTTTCCTCGGGTCCAACGGTTGCGGCAAGACCACCACCATGAAGGTGCTCACCGGCCTGATGCCGGCCAGCGAAGGCAGCGCCACCCTGCTCAGCAGGCCGGTGGACGCCAGGGACCTGGCCACGCGCAAGCGGGTCGGCTTCATGTCACAGAGCTTCTCGCTGTATGGCGAGCTCAGCGTGCGCCAGAACCTCGAACTGCACGCCCGCCTGTTCGACCTGGACAAGGCCGACAGCACCCCACGGATCGCCGAACTGATCGAGCGCTTCGACCTGGGCGAGGTGGCCGACCAGCAGTCCGGCGCCCTGCCGCTGGGCCTGCGGCAACGCCTGTCGCTGGCCGTGGCGGTGCTGCATCGCCCGGAAGTGCTGATCCTCGACGAACCGACCTCGGGCGTCGATCCCGCCGCCCGCGACGACTTCTGGCGCTTGCTTGTCGAGCTGTCACGCGAGCAGGGCGTCACCATTTTCCTGTCCACCCACTTCATGAACGAAGCCCTGCGCTGCGATCGCATTTCGCTGATGCACGCCGGCACGGTGCTGGCCTGCGACACGCCAGCAGCGCTGCAGGTACGGTACGGCGGCGAGACGCTGGAGGACGCCTTCGTCACCTGCCTGGAACAGGCCCAGGGTGGCGCGCCGGATACACCGCAGGCCAATCTGGACAACCCTGCCGGCCCGGCCAGTCCGCCACCACGTCGCGGCTTCAGCCTGACCCGGCTGGTCGCGGTGGCCAGCCGCGAGGGCAAGGAGCTGCTGCGCGACAAGGTGCGCCTGGCCTTCGCCCTGGCCGGTGCGCTGTTCATGATGGTCATCTTCGGCCTCGGCATCTCACTGGATGTGGAGAACCTCGCGTTCGCCGTCTACGACCAGGACCAGAGCCCGCAAAGCCGGGCCTATCTGGAAGCCTTCCGCGGCTCGCGCTACTTCGCCGAACAACCGCCCATCCGCGACCCGCAGCAGTTGCACCAGCGCTTGCAACGTTCGGAGATCAAGCTGGCCCTGGAAATCCCGCCCGGTTTCGGGCGCGACCTGATGGCCGGGCGCCAACCAGTGGTCGCTGCCTGGCTCGACGGCGGCATGCCGTTCCGCGCCGAAACCAGCCGTAACTATGTCGAGGCAGTGCACCAGGCCAACCTCGAGCAACTGGCGGCCCTGAGCAGCCCGGCGCAACCGCGCCAGGCGGCGGTAAAACTGGAAACCCGGTTCCGCTACAACCAGGACGTGGTCAGCGTGAACGCCATCGGCCCGGGCGTGATGGCGCTGATCCTCGCCTTCATCCCGGCGATGCTCACCGCACTGGGCATCGTCCGGGAGAAAGAACTGGGCTCGATCACCAACTTCTACGCCACGCCCCTGACCCGCCTGGAGTTTCTTCTCGGCAAACAGGTGCCGTACCTGGCGGTGAGCCTGGTCAACCTGGCCTTGCTGGTGGCAATGAACCGCTGGCTGTTCGGCGTACCGTTCAAGGGCAGCGCCCTGGCCCTGGCCTGCGGCGGCGTGCTGTACCTGCTGGCGACCACCAGCCTCGGCCTGCTGATTTCCGCCTTCACCCGCACCCAGATCGCGGCCATCCTCGGCACCATGATCCTCACCAGCCTGCCAACCATCCAGTTTTCCGGGCTGATCGTGCCGCGCTCGTCCCTCGACGGCTCGGCGGCGCTGATGGGCCAGTTGTTCCCGGCGGGCTACTTCCTCGACATCGCCGTCGGCACCTTCACCAAGGCCCTCGACCTGCGCGAGCTGTGGCCGCAGTGCCTGGCGCTGCTGGGCTTTTTCGCCGCGTTCACCGGGTTGAGCCTGGTCATGTTGAAGAAACAGGAGGCCTGATGCAGCGTCTCGCCCATATTCTGCGCCTGGGCCTGAAGGAACTCACCAGCCTGCGCCACGACAGTGTCCTGCTGCTGTTCCTGCTCTACGCCTTCAGCGTGGCCATCTACATGCCGGCGGCGGGCTCGGTGATCGGTGTGCATAACGCCAGTGTCGCGGTGGTCGACGAGGACCGCAGCCTGGTCTCGCGCAAGCTCGCCGAAGCCCTGCAACCACCGGAGTTCCAGGCGGCGGTGCCGCTCGCCTACGAGCAGATGGACCGCAGCCTGGACCACGGCCTGTTCACCTTCGTCATCAATATCCCGGTGAATTTCCATACCGACCTGCTGGCCGGGCGCTCCCCGGAAATCCAGATCAATGTCGACGCCACGGCAATGAGCCAGGCGTTCATGGGCGCGGGCTACATTGCACGGATCTTCGAACGCGAGCTGCTCGATTACGCCAACGCCGCCAATCGCCCGCCGATCCAGCTGGAACCGCGGGCGCTGTTCAATCCCAACCTGGAGGGCGGCTGGTTCCTCGCGGTGATCCAGATCATCAACAACATCACCATCCTTGCCATCGTCCTGACCGGCACCGCGCTGCTGCGCGAACGCGAGCACGGCACTCTCGATCACCTGCTGGTGCTGCCGCTGACGGCAGTGGAAATCATGCTGGCGAAAATCGCCAGCAACGCGCTGGTGGTCGTGCTGTGCACCTGGGTGTCGCTGGAAGTGATCGTGAAGTGGGCTTTGGGCGTGCCGCTGGCGGGCTCGCTGGGGCTGTTTCTCGGAGTGACCGCACTGTATCTGTTCGCCAGCACCGCGCTGGGGATCTTCCTCGCGACCCTGGCACGTTCGACACCGCAGTTCGGCCTGCTGGCGATTCCGGTGATCATCCCGATGCTGCTGCTCTCGGGGGGCAGCACGCCGCTGGACAGCATGCCGCAATGGTTGCAATGGGTGATGCAGCTATCGCCTTCGACCCACTTCGTCAGCCTCGGCGCCGCCATCCTGTTCCGCGACGCCGGAGTCAACGTGGTCTGGCCGGACCTGCTGGCCCTGGCGGCGATCGGCCTGGCGTTCTTCGCGATCGCCCTGGCGCGCTTTCGCCGCAGCCTGGCCTCGTGACTACTGGACGATCAGGTTGTTGAACAGCAGGTCTTCGACGACCGGGCGGCCTTCTTCGTTTTCCAGCACCTGCTGGACCTGCTTGAGGGCTTCCTGGCGCAGCTTTTCCTTGGCCTCGACATTGCTCATGGCATCCAGCGGCTGCTGGGTGAACAGCGCCACCAGCTGGTTGCGGATCAGCGGCTCGTGGTGCTTGACCGCGGCAGCATCGGCGTCGCCGGTGACCTTGAGCGCCACGTCGGCCTTGTACACCCGCAGGCGCGGGCTGCCGTCGAGGGCGTAGTTGCCGACGAATGGCGGGTTCAGACTGACATAGGACACCTTGGGCGCCGCGCCTTCCTTCTCTTCTTCGGCCATTGCCGCTGCTGGCAGCATCAGTGCCAGTACCACCAGGATCCACGCTTTCACGAACTCGCTCCTCGAAACAATGGGTCGCCAGCATACCCAGCGCGCCTGGCAAACCCAAGCCCGGGCTGGCTTATGCCGGCCTATTCAGGCCAGGCCATGCTCGTTGACCCGGCCCCTCGCCTACCTACACTTATCGGCCACCCCTCGCAAAGGAATAGCCCCGATGAAAGCCTTGTTGTGCAAAGCCCATGGTCCGGCCAGCGACCTGGTGCTGGAAGAGGTCGCCAGCCCGGCACCGAAGAAGAACGAGATCCTCCTGGACGTGCACGCAGCCAGCGTCAATTTCCCTGACACCCTGATCATCGAAGGCAAGTACCAGTTCAAGCCGCCCCTGCCGTTTTCGCCTGGTGGCGAAGCGGCAGGGGTGGTCAGCGCAGCCGGGGAAAGCGCTGGCGGCTTCAAGGCCGGCGACCGGGTCATGGCCCTGACCGGCTGGGGCAGTTTCGCCGAGCAGGTGGCGGTGCCGGCCTATAACGTGATGCCGATTCCCGAAGGCATGGACTTCGTCACCGCATCGGCCTTCGGCATGACCTACGGCACGTCGATGCACGCCTTGCGCCAGCGTGGCCAATTGCAGCCGGGCGAGACCCTGCTGGTGCTGGGCGCCTCGGGCGGTGTCGGGCTGGCGGCGGTGGAAATCGGCAAGGCCATGGGCGCGCGGGTAATCGCGGCCGCCAGCAGCGCGGACAAGCTGGAGACCGCCAGGGCCGCCGGGGCGGATGAGCTGATCGACTACAGCCAGGCCAGCCTCAAGGACGAAATCAAGCGCCTGACCGCCGGCAAGGGCGTCGATGTGATCTACGACCCGGTCGGCGGCGACCTGTTCGACCAGGCCGTGCGTGGCCTGGCGTGGAACGGACGGCTGCTGGTGGTGGGCTTTGCCAGCGGGCGGATTCCCGAGTTGCCGGTGAACCTGGTGCTGCTCAAGGGCGGCGCGGTGCTTGGCGTGTTCTGGGGATCGTTCGCCCAGCGCCAGCCGGCGGACAATGCGGCGAACTTCCAGCAGTTGTTCACCTGGTTTGCCGAAGGGAAGCTGAAACCGCTGGTGTCGAAGACCTATCCACTGGCGGAGGCCGGGGAAGCGATCGAGCAACTGGCTAGCCGCAAGGCGGTGGGCAAGTTGGTAATCAAAGTCCGTTAAGACGACGCGGACCTTGTGGGAGCGGGTTTACCCGCGATTGCGATAGTGAAGTCACCATAGCAATCGCGGCGGTTCGGCGCTCCGATGAACCCGCTCCCACAGGGTCCGCGCTCGACTTTAACGCTCCTGCTGGGAATGACAGCGCCGATACCGCGCCTCAAGGTTGCGGTCCGGCATCGCATGGCTGCGCAATGCTTCCAGGGTTTGCTCCACATACTCCCGGGTGGTGCCGTAGCGCCCCTTGGCGCTGGCGAGGATATGCGTGAGCAGGCTGTCCGGCAGATTTCCCGCATAGCAAGGCAGGTGCCGCTCCAGCACGAAGCCCAGGGCCTGGACCTTGCTGCCGTCATCCAGCCGGCAGTTGAGCCAGTGCGGCTTGTAGGCCGGGTATGGCATCTCCCGCTGCCACAGCGCCAGCAGCGAGTCCTGCAAGGTTTCTTCGGGCAGGCGATAGGCGAAACCGCTGCACGAACCGCCTCGGTCGAGCCCGAACACCAGCCCCGGGCACTCCGGTGTGCCGCGATGCTCGTGGGACCAGAGGTACAGCCCCCGGTGGTAGCCATGCACGCGCCCACGGCGCCGCTCGGTCGATTGGCATTCCGGACGCCAGATCAACGAACCGTAGGCGAACAGCCAGACCGGCCCGCCATGATGCAAGGCCATGGTCTTTTCGACCGATTCAAGAAGTTGTTCCCGGGACAATTGCTGTCCGAAATCCAGCACCGGGGGATACGCCTGGGGGAAAGGTGCAGGTTCAAGTACCGACATAGCCGCCGCCAAAGATCCTCGTGAAATACCGAAGTACCTCACTATAAAGCCAACACTCTCGTTGAACACTTACCGTACGGCAGATAGCGGTGCGTTAACAAGCCCCGTTGCGCTCAGAGCCCGTGAATTCGGGCATTTCGGAATATTCGACTGTACTTTTGCAAGTGTAGCGATACTTTTTCACGTTGCGCGCAACAATTAAGAAATGCCCGTCCTTATAAGCTTTACTTGCGCAGTTGGTTATTTACCTCAGGCGCGCCATTGCAACGCGCCTTATTACCGAAGTTACCCCCGTGGGGCATAAGCGAATACATCGGCACGCATCTGGTGCGCGTCCATGCCGGCTTCGACCAGGGCGTCGAGGGTCGCATAGACCATGTTCGGCGAACCACTGGCATAGACATGGACCGGCGACAGGTCATCGATATCCTCGCAGACCGCCTCGTGCAACAGGCCGCAGCGCCCTGTCCAGCCGCACTGATCGCTGACCACCTGGTGCAGGAACAGGTTGGGCAGTTGCTGCCACTGCGCCCACGCCTCGATCTCGTAGAAGTCCTCGGGCCGGCGCACGCCCCAGTACAGATGCACCGGATGCGCGAACCCCTGCACCCGACAGTGCTCGATCAGGCTGTGCATCTGCGCCATGCCGGTGCCGGCGGCGATCAGCACCAGCGGACCATCGGGCAGTTCGGCCAGGTGGGTATCGCCGAAGGGCATCTCTATCCGGGCCATGCCGTTGCGCTGCAACTGGGCGACCAGGTCTACCGCGCTTTTCTCGCGGGCCAGCACATGCAATTCGAGATCGCGGCCGCTGTGCGGCGCCGAAGCCAGGGAAAAGGCTGCCTTGTCCCCGCCGTCGCGCTCGATCATCAGGTATTGCCCGGCGTGGTAGCGCGGCGGCTTGCCGGCCGGCGCGCGCAGACGGACGCGATAGACATCGCCGCCAACCGGCGCACATTCACTGAGCTGGCAGGCCAGCTTGCGCACCGGCAGCTCACCGAGGGCGAGCACGCCATCCCAGAGCAGCACGCAGTCTTCCAGCGGCTCGGCGATGCAGGTGAACAGCTCACCGTGATCGCGCACCTCGCCGTTCTGGCGCACGCGACCCTCCACCAGCAAGGCGGCGCAAACATGGCAGTTGCCGTTGCGACAGCTCTGCGGGCAGTCGTAACCCAGGCGCTGCGCCGCTTCCAGAATCCTCTCGCCGGGGGTGACGGTCATCACCGCCCCGGACGGCTGCAAGGTCACCTGCATCAATCTATTCCCAACTGGTTCCACAATTCATCGATCCGCTTGGTCACGGCTTCGTCCTTGACGATGACCCGGCCCCATTCGCGGCTGGTTTCACCCGGCCACTTGTTGGTGGCATCCAGGCCCATCTTCGAGCCGAGGCCCGAGACTGGCGAGGCGAAGTCCAGGTAGTCGATCGGGGTGTTGTCGATCATCACCGTATCGCGCTTGGGGTCCATGCGCGTGGTGATGGCCCAGATCACGTCGTTCCAGTCCCGCGCATTGACGTCGTCGTCGGTGACGATAACGAACTTGGTGTACATGAACTGTCGCAGGAACGACCACACCCCCAGCATTACGCGCTTGGCGTGGCCCGGGTACTGCTTCTTCATGGTCACCACCGCCATGCGGTACGAGCAGCCTTCGGGCGGCAGGTAGAAGTCGGTGATCTCGGGGAACTGCTTCTGCAGGATCGGCACGAACACCTCGTTCAGCGCCACACCGAGGATCGCCGGCTCATCCGGCGGCCGGCCGGTGTAGGTGCTGTGGTAGATCGGCTTGGTACGGTGGGTGATGCGCTCGATGGTGAACACCGGGAAGCTGTCGACTTCGTTGTAATAGCCGGTGTGGTCGCCATACGGGCCTTCCGGCGCGGTTTCGCCCGGATGGATCACGCCTTCGAGGATAATCTCGGCAGTGGCCGGAACCTGCAGGTCGCTGCCGCGGCATTTCACCAGCTCGGTACGGTTGCCGCGCAGCAGGCCGGCGAAGGCGTATTCGGAAAGGGTGTCGGGTACCGGGGTGACGGCGCCGAGGATGGTCGCCGGGTCGGCACCCAGGGCCACGGCCACCGGGAACGGCTTGCCGGGGTTCTTCTCGCACCACTCGCGGTAGTCGAGGGCGCCGCCACGGTGGCTCAGCCAGCGCATGATCACCTTGTTGCGGCCAATCACCTGCTGGCGGTAGATGCCGAGGTTCTGGCGCTCCTTGTTCGGGCCGCGGGTGACGGTCAGGCCCCAGGTGATCAGCGGCGCTACGTCGCCCGGCCAGCAATGCTGGATCGGCAGCATGCCCAGGTCGACGTCGTCGCCTTCGATAACCACTTCGTGGCAAGGCGCATCCTTGACCACCTTCGGCGCCATGGACACGACCTTCTTGAAGATCGGCAGTTTCGACCAGGCGTCCTTCAAGCCTTTCGGCGGCTCTGGCTCCTTGAGGAAAGCCAGCAGCTTGCCGATCTCGCGCAATTCGCTGACCGACTCGGCACCCATGCCCATGGCCACCCGTTCCGGAGTACCGAACAGGTTGCCCAGCACGGGGATGTCGTAACCGGTGGGACGTTCGAACAACAGTGCCGGCCCCTTGGCCCGCAGCGTGCGGTCGCAGACTTCAGTCATTTCCAGGACCGGCGAAATGGGGACCTGGATGCGCTTGAGTTCAGAGCGCTGCTCCAGGCCACGGATAAAGTCGCGCAAATCGCGATACTGCATGCGTGAGCCTCGTATTGGCCGTATCGGTCGGGGTGGGCAGTGTAACGTCGATCCGGGCCGGTCAGAATAGCGTTTATGACAGATAGCAAAAAGCCGGGTTTCCCCGGCTCTTGCATACAGCGAGTGCTTACTTGCGCTTCATCGACAGGAAGAACTCGTCGTTGGTCTTGGTCTGCTTGAGCTTGTCGACCAGGAACTCGATGGCGGCGATCTCGTCCATCGGGTGCAGCAACTTGCGCAGGATCCACATGCGCTGCAGTTCGTCGTCGGCGGTCAGCAGCTCTTCGCGGCGGGTACCCGAACGGTTGATGTTGATGGCCGGGAACACACGCTTCTCGGCGATGCGACGGTCCAGGGGCAGTTCCATGTTGCCGGTACCCTTGAACTCCTCGTAGATCACTTCGTCCATCTTCGAGCCGGTTTCGACCAGCGCGGTGGCGATGATGGTCAGCGAGCCGCCTTCCTCGATATTACGCGCGGCACCGAAGAAGCGCTTCGGCTTCTCCAGGGCGTGGGCGTCGACACCACCGGTCAGGACCTTGCCGGAGCTCGGGATCACGGTGTTGTAGGCGCGGGCCAGGCGGGTGATGGAGTCGAGCAGGATGACCACGTCCTTCTTGTGCTCGACCAGGCGCTTGGCCTTCTCGATGACCATTTCGGCCACTTGCACGTGACGGGTCGGCGGCTCGTCGAAGGTCGAGGCGACCACTTCGCCGCGCACGGTGCGCTGCATCTCGGTCACTTCTTCCGGGCGCTCGTCGATCAGCAGGACGATCAGGTGGCACTCGGGATTGTTGCGGGTGATGTTCGCCGCGATGTTCTGCAGCATGATGGTCTTGCCCGCTTTCGGCGGGGCGACGATCAGGCCGCGCTGGCCCTTGCCGATCGGGGCGCAGAGGTCGATCACGCGGCCGGTGAGGTCTTCGGTGGAACCGTTGCCGGCTTCCATCTTCAGGCGCTCGTTGGGGAACAGCGGCGTCAGGTTTTCGAACAGGATCTTGTTCTTCGCGTTTTCCGGACGGTCGAAGTTGATGGTGTCGACCTTCAGCAGCGCGAAGTAACGCTCGCCCTCTTTCGGCGGCCGGATCTTGCCGACGATGGTGTCGCCGGTGCGCAGGTTGAAACGACGGATCTGGCTGGGCGAGACATAGATGTCGTCAGGGCCGGCCAGGTAGGAGGAGTCCGCCGAACGCAGGAAGCCGAAACCGTCCTGGAGAATCTCCAGCACGCCGTCACCGGAGATTTCCTCGCCGCTTTTCGCGTGCTTTTTCAGCAGGGAGAAAATCACATCCTGCTTGCGCGAACGGGCCATATTTTCTATGCCCATCTGTTCGGCCATTTCGAGCAGATCGGTAATCGGCTTTTGCTTGAGTTCAGTCAGGTTCATAAGGGGAATGGAGTAATCATGTAAGAAAGGAGAGATTAAGCATCTGGCTTAATGAAGCCGCGCCGCGGGAGGCGAATGATCGCGTACTGAATTCGAATTGGAATGCGGCGACGGGCGTGCAGGGGGCACTGGAGAGTCAGTGCGAGGCCGAATGTAACACCTGCTTTTTCTGGCGTCTAGTCACCAGAAAGAGAAAAGCCCCGACGAATGCGGGGCTTTTTCGAGGCTCAGAGATTGGCGTCGAGGAAGGCTGCCAGCTGCGACTTGGACAGCGCGCCGACCTTGGTAGCCTCGACATTGCCGTTCTTGAACAGCATCAGGGTCGGGATACCACGAACGCCGTGCTTGCCCGGGGTTTCGGCGTTTTCGTCGATGTTCAGCTTGGCGACGGTCAGCTTGCCCGCGTAGGTCTCGGCGATCTCGTCCAGAACAGGAGCGATCATTTTGCAAGGACCGCACCATTCAGCCCAGTAGTCCACCAGTACAGGGCCTTCGGCCTTCAGCACGTCGACCTCGAAAGAGGCGTCGGTGACATGTTTGATAAGATCGCTCATGGAAATCTCCAAGTTCGGAAGCAAAAAAACGTCGCTCATCATAGCCGCCCTGCCAGCCGACAGGAAGTCGCAATCGATTGAGTCTAACTATGATAGTTGATGATTTGCCGAATCGACTGTCACACAAAAGACACAATTCCTACGCGAAACTGCGCCATATCAAGCCCAGGATTGCCGCGCGTTGGCGTATGACGTCTATCGTGGCAGGATTGCCGGGTTAACGACCGAGAAGCCACTACCATGCCCCACTCCTCCGCCAAGAACCTTTCCCTGATCGCCGCCATCGACCTGGGCTCCAACAGTTTCCACATGGTTGTAGCCAAGGCCCATCACAGCGAGATCCGCATCCTGGAGCGCAATGGCGAGAAGGTCCAACTGGCGGCCGGTATCAATGAAGAACGCCATCTCAGCGAAGAGTCCATGCAGCGCGGCCTCGACTGCCTGAAGCGCTTTTCCCAACTGATCAACGGCATGCCGCAGGGCTCGGTGCGCATCGTCGGCACCAACGCCCTGCGCGAAGCGCGCAACCGCGGCGAATTCATCCGCCGCGCCGAAGAAATCCTCGGCCACCCGGTGGAAGTGATTTCCGGTCGCGAGGAAGCCCGCCTCATTTACCTGGGCGTTTCCCATACCCTCGCCGATACGCCGGGCAAGCGCCTGGTCGCCGATATCGGCGGCGGCAGCACCGAATTCATCATCGGCCAGCGTTTCGAACCGCTGCTGCGCGAAAGCCTGCAGATGGGCTGCGTCAGCTTCACCCAGCGTTATTTCCGCGACGGCAAGATCACCCCGGCGCGCTACGCCCAGGCCTATACCGCAGCACGCCTGGAACTGATGAGCATCGAAGGCGCACTGCACCGCCTAGGCTGGGACGAAGCCATCGGTTCCTCCGGCACCATCCGCGCCATCGGCTCGGCGATCAAGGCGGCTGGCCTGGGCAGCGGCGAAGTCAACGCCGAAGGCCTGGCCTGGCTCAAGCGCAAGCTATTCAAACTGGGCGAGACCGACAGGATCGACTTCGAGGGGGTCAAGCCCGATCGCCGGACGATCTTCCCGGCGGGCCTGGCGATCCTCGAGGCCATCTTCGACGCCCTCGAACTGCAACGCATGGACCATTGCGACGGCGCCCTGCGCGAAGGCGTGCTGTACGACCTGCTCGGTCGCCATCACCATGAGGACGTGCGCGAGCGCACCCTCACCTCGCTGATGGAGCGCTACCACGTCGACCAGGGCCAGGCCGCGCGGGTCGAGCGCAAGGCGCTGCATGCCTTCGACCAGGTGGCCAAGGCATGGGATCTTGAAGAAGGAATCTGGCGCGAACTGCTGGGCTGGGCGGCCAAGGTGCACGAAGTGGGGCTGGACATCGCCCACTATCACTACCACAAGCACGGCGCCTACCTGATCGAACACTCCGACCTGGCCGGATTCTCCCGCGAAGACCAGCAAATGCTGGCCCTGCTGGTACGCGGCCATCGCCGCAACATCCCCAGGGACAAGTTCGCCGAGTTCGGCGACGAAGGCACCAAGCTGATCCGCCTGTGCGTGCTGCTGCGCTTCGCCATCCTCTTCCACCACATCCGCGGCAACCAGCAAATGCCGAAGGTGCAGTTGCAAGCCAACGAGAACAGCCTGGACGTGGCCTTCCCCGATGGCTGGCTGCAGGAGAACCAGCTGACCCGGGCCGACTTCGAGCAGGAAGCCGAGTGGCTGACCCGGGTAGGCTTCGTCCTCAGCGTACGCTGAGGACCGGGTTGCTCAGGCGCTCCAGCAGGGTCGCCTGGGCACTGCGCGGGTTCTGGTTGCCGGTCGGCGAGCTGCGTACGTAGCGCCCGTCCGGTTGCAGGATCCAGGCGTGGGTATTGTCGGTCAGGTACCCTTCCAGCTCCTTCTTCACCCGCAGCAGCAATTTCTTGCCTTCCACCGGGAAGCAGGTCTCGACGCGCTTGTCGAGGTTGCGCTCCATCCAGTCGGCACTCGACAGGAAAATCTGCTCGTCGCCGCCATTGAGGAAGTAGAACACCCGCGTGTGCTCGAGGAAGCGGCCGATGATCGAACGCACATGGATGTTGTGCGAAACCCCGGCGATACCCGGACGCAGGCAGCACATGCCGCGCACTACCAGGTCGATGCGCACACCGGACTGGCTGGCCTTGTACAGCGCGCGGATGATCTTCGGATCGGTCAGCGAGTTGAACTTGGCGATGATGTGCGCCGGCTTGCCGTCGAGGGCGAACTGGGTCTCCCGGGCGATCATGTCGAGCATGCCTTTCTTCAGGGTGAAAGGCGCGTGCAGCAGCTTCTTCATGCGCAGGGTCTTGCCCATGCCGATCAACTGGCTGAACAGCTTGCCGACGTCTTCGCACAGGGCGTCGTCGGAGGTCAGCAGGCTGTAGTCGGTGTACAGGCGCGCATTGCCGGCGTGGTAGTTACCGGTGCCCAGGTGCGCGTAGCGGACGATCTCGCCGGCTTCGCGACGCAGGATCAGCATCATCTTGGCGTGGGTCTTGAAGCCGACCACGCCATAGATCACCACGGCACCAGCGGCTTGCAGACGGCTGGCCATCTGCAGGTTGGACTCTTCGTCGAAGCGCGCGCGCAGCTCGATGACCGCAGTGACTTCCTTGCCGTTACGCGCGGCGTCCACCAGGGCATCGACGATTTCCGAGTTGGCGCCGCTGCGGTACAGGGTCTGGCGCACGGCAAGAACGTGGGGATCCTTGGCGGCCTGGCGCAGCATGTCCACCACCGGTGTGAACGATTCGAACGGGTGCATCAGCAGGATGTCCTGCTTGCCCACCACGCTGAAGATGTTCTCGCTGTTCTGCAGCAGCTTGGGAATCGCCGGCGTGAACGGTGTGTATTGCAGCTCCGGGTGGCTGTCCAGGCCAGTGATGCTGAACAGGCGGGTCAGGTTGACCGGGCCGTTCACCTGGTACAGCTCGCTCTCGCTCAGGCTGAACTGCTTGAGCAGATAGTCGGACAGGTGTTTCGGGCAGGTGTCGGCGACTTCCAGGCGCACCGCATCACCGTAGCGACGGGAGAACAGCTCGCCGCGCAGCGCGCGGGCCAGGTCTTCCACGTCTTCGGAATCCAGTGCCAGGTCGGCGTTGCGGGTCAGGCGGAACTGGTAGCAGCCCTTGACCTTCATGCCCTGGAACAGGTCGTCGGCGTGCGCATGGATCATCGACGAGAGGAATACATAGTTGTCGCCAGGGCCGCCGACCTCCTCGGGCACACGGATGATCCGCGGCAGCAGGCGCGGCGCCGGGATGATCGCCAGCCCGGAATCGCGGCCGAAGGCATCGACACCTTCCAGCTCGACGATGAAGTTCAGGCTCTTGTTCACCAGCAGCGGGAACGGGTGGGTCGGATCCAGGCCGATCGGCGTGATGATCGGCGCGATCTCGTCGCGGAAGAAGCGGCGCACCCAGGTCTTCAGCTTGGCGGTCCAGTGCCGGCGACGGATAAAGCGGATCTGGTGCTTTTCCAGTTCCGGCAGCAACACATCGTTGAGGATGGCGTACTGGCGCTGAACTTCGCTGTGCACCAGGTCGCTGATCCGCGCCAGCGCCTGGTGCGGCTGCAGGCCGTCGGCGCCGGCCTGTTCGCGGGCGAAGGTGATCTGTTTCTTCAGGCCCGCAACACGAATTTCGAAGAACTCGTCCAGGTTGCTGGAGAAGATCAGCAGGAATTTCAGCCGCTCCAGCAAGGGGTAGGACTCATCCAGCGCCTGTTCCAGCACCCGGATGTTGAACTGCAGCTGCGACAGCTCGCGATGGATATAAAGACTGCTGTCGTCCAGGCCCGGGATCGCCACGGCCGGCACCGGCGCAGCGGCCGCCGTTTCCGCGGAGACGACCGGAACCGCAGCGGGCTCCGGCGGGGTTTCCAGCATCGGCTCGGGAATGACCGGCCCTTCCTTCACATCCTTGATGTCCTTAACCGCAGCTTCGATCAGTGCTTCGTTATTCATATTGCGTTCCTGAAGGGCGTTACTGCCCTCTCATCAATTGTGCGGCGCGCACAGCGAAATACGTGAGAATGCCGTCGGCACCCGCGCGCTTGAAGGCGGTGAGCGATTCGAGAATGACGCCCTCGGACAGCCAGCCATTCTGGATCGCCGCCATGTGCATCGCGTATTCGCCGCTGACCTGGTAAACGAAGGTCGGCACCTTGAACTCGTCCTTGACCCGCTGAAGGATATCCAGATACGGCATGCCTGGCTTGACCATGACCATATCGGCGCCTTCGCTGAGGTCGGCCGCCACTTCATGCAGCGCCTCGTTGGTATTGGCCGGGTCCATCTGGTAGGAGGCCTTGTTGGCCTTGCCCAGGTTGAGCGCCGAACCGACCGCATCGCGGAACGGACCATAATAGGCGCTAGCGTACTTGGCCGAGTAGGCCATGATGCGCACGTTGACATGGCCGGCCACTTCCAGGGCCTCGCGGATCGCCTGGATGCGACCGTCCATCATGTCCGACGGCGCGACCACCTGGGCGCCGGCGTCGGCATGGGACAGCGCCTGGCGGACCAGGGCATCGACGGTGATGTCGTTCTGGACGTAACCCTCTTCATCGAGGATGCCGTCCTGGCCGTGGGTGGTGAACGGGTCGAGAGCGACGTCGGTGATCACCCCCAACTCCGGGAAACGCGCGCGCAGCGCACGGGTAGCGCGCTGGGCAATGCCCTCGGGGTTCCAGGCTTCGGCACCATCGAGGGATTTCTTCTCGGCAGGGGTTACCGGGAACAGGGCCAGGGCCGGAATGCCCAGTTCGACCCATTCGGCCGCCGCTTCCAGCAGCAGGTCGATGCTCAAGCGCTCGACGCCCGGCATGGACGCGACTTCCTCGCGACGGTTCTCACCATCGAGAACGAAGACCGGCAGGATCAGGTCATCGACTGTCAGAACATTCTCACGAACCAGGCGACGGGAAAAATCGTCGCGGCGATTGCGACGCAGGCGGGTAGCGGGAAACAGGCGATTGGCAGGGGTAAAGCTCACGGCAGACTCCTGAGCCCGCATGGACAGGCGGGCGCGACAGTTATAAGCGGCCATTATGACGCTTGTGTGACAGGCGGGGACAACCCTGCGACCTACAGACGCAGTCATTGTCCCTTGTAGGAATTGTTCACGTCGAGACACATTTGGACACTTTCCCCGAAGGCCATGAAGGGGTAGGCTGCGCGTTCATTTCGCCAGCATCCAGAAAATGCTCCAACAATTCCTGCAAGATTTTGGCTACTTTGCCCTTTTTCTAGGTACGTTCTTTGAAGGCGAGACCATCCTGGTGCTGGCCGGATTCCTGGCGTTCCGCGGATACATGGATATCAACCTGGTGGTGCTGGTGGCCTTCTTCGGCAGCTACGCCGGCGACCAGCTCTGGTACTTCATGGGGCGTCGCCATGGACGCAAACTGCTGGCGCGCAAACCACGCTGGCAAATGATGGGCGACCGCGCACTGGAGCATGTGCGCCGCCATCCCGACATCTGGGTGCTGAGTTTCCGCTTCGTCTACGGCCTGCGCACGGTGATGCCGGTGGCCATCGGCCTGTCCGGTTATCCACCGCGCCGCTACCTGCTGCTCAATGGCATCGGCGCAGCCATCTGGGCCCTGGCCCTTGGCGCAGCCGCCTACCACTTCGGCGCGATCCTCGAAGGGCTGCTGGGCAATGTGAAAAAGTACGAACTATGGGTGCTTGGCGGTCTGCTGGTGCTGGGCGGCCTGCTGTGGTTGCGCCGACGCTTCAAGGCTGCGCGCATCGCCAAACAGCAAGCGCAGGCCCAGCAGGCTGAGCAGGCCGTAGGCGAGCAGAACGACCCATCCCAGGACGGTGACCGGCGCTAGACCGGTCCACCCGGCCAGCGCGTAGGCCGGCAGGTTCAGCGCCAGGCGCAGCACCTCCAGCTTCAGCGCCCAGGGGCGATTCTCCAGTGCCGCCCCCAGCACGAACAACCCAAACCCGATCACCAGCGCGCCCAGCCACAATGCGGGAAGCGACAGATGCGGGCCCGCGTTCATCAGATAGCTGCCCAGCGCCACGTACACAACGAACTGCAGCACTATATAGAGCTGTCGCGACCAGGCCAGGGGCACCTCGAATTTCCGGAAATTCGCCAGGTCCTGCCCAGCCTGTGGATAACGTTGCGCCACATCCCCCGGTCGCCAGCCGGTGGGCATGAACCAGATGCGCAGCTTGTCCTGCCAGCGCGAGGCGCGGCGCGCATCGTTCCACAGCTGCGCGTAGAACTGCAGGTTGGCCCACAGCGGATTCCAGCTCGCCAGCGGCGTGGTCACGCCGAAGATCACCGGCTCTGCATCATCCTCTGGCTGAAAGGTGCCGAACAGGCGGTCCCAGAGAATGAACACACCACCGTAGTTGCGATCCAAATACAAAGGATTCTGTGCATGGTGGACGCGATGGTTGGAGGGCGTGACGAAGATCCACTCGTACCAGCCAAGCCTGGGGATGTGCCGCGTATGAACCCAGAACTGGTACAGCAGGTTCAACGCGCCGACGCTGATGAACACCAGCAACGGCACACCGAGCACCGCCAGCGGCAGATAGAACACCCACGACAACAGGAAGCCCGTGCTGGTTTGGCGCAGCGCCGTGGAGAGGTTGTACTCCTCGCTCTGGTGATGCACCGAGTGCGCTGCCCACAGGATGTTGCGCTCATGCCCGAAGCGGTGCAGCCAGTAATAGCAGAAGTCATAGGCAACGAAGGCGATCACCCATACCCACCAGGCCTCGGACGGCAATTCGAAAAGGGCCAGGTGTTCTACCGCAATGGCGTAGGTCACCAGGCCGACGCCCTTGGTCAGCAAGCCGAAGGTGGTGGACAGTACCCCCGCACTCAGGCTGTTGACGGTATCGGCCAGACGATAGTTGCGCATGCCGCGCCAGCGATCGGCGAGCAGCTCGACCGCTATCACCACGAAGAAAAACGGCACGGCGAGCAGGATGAAGTCCATGGCAGGTCCATTTTCAGGCGATGGATCAAGATTAGGCCTACGATCCACTTATCCCTATGGCGACAACTGCCAAATTAGACGACATTTAGCGCCTTGAAACGGGAGTAGAAAGCATGACCAAAAAAGTTGCTGTGATTCTGTCGGGCTGCGGCGTCTACGACGGCGCGGAAATCCACGAAAGCGTGATCACCCTGCTGCGTCTCGACCAGCGTGGTGCCCAGGTACAGTGCTTCGCGCCGAACATCGCGCAGATGCATGTGATCAACCACCTGACTGGCGAAGAAATGCCCGAAACGCGCAATGTGCTGGTCGAGTCGGCGCGCATTGCCCGCGGCGAGATCAAGGACCTGGGCGAGGCGGACGTCAACGACTTCGACGCGCTGATCGTGCCCGGCGGGTTTGGCGCGGCGAAAAACCTGTCCAGCTTCGCCGTCGATGGCCCCGGCTGCAGCGTTCACCCGGATGTACTGGCCCTGGCCGAAGCCTTTGCCGAGGCGGGCAAACCGGTGGGCCTGATCTGCATCTCGCCGGCACTGGCAGCGAAGATCTATGGTCCTGGCGTGGTCTGCACCATCGGCAACGACGCCGATACCAGCGCGGCCATCGTCAAGATGGGCGGCACCCATGAAGAATGCGATGTACACGACATCGTCGAAGACACCCAGCGCAAGCTGGTCAGCACCCCGGCCTACATGCTGGCGCAGTCGATCAGCGACGCGGCGAGCGGCATCAACAAGCTGGTGGACCGGGTTCTTGAGTTGACCCACGAAGGCGAGTGACATCAAGGCGCCGCGAACTTTGTGGGAGCGGGTTCACCCGCGATTACGATAGTGAATTCACCGACGCAATCGCGGGTAAACCCGCTCCCACAGGGTCTACGGAGGCCCTATGATCCAGGAAACTGCCTCGCCAGCCGGATCAGGATCCGGTCCAGCGAATTGGCAAACGCCTGCTTCTCCTTCTCCCCGTAGGGCGCCTGCCCGCCGCCAACCTGCCCCTGCTCGCGCAGGTCGGTGAACAGGTTGCGCACCGCCAACCGCTCGCCCATGTTCCGCTCGTCGAACTCGCGGCCGCGCGGGTCCAGCGCTGCCACGCCTTTTTTCACCAGCCGGTCGGCCAGCGGTACGTCGCTGCAGATCACCAGTTCGCCCGGCACGGCATGCTCCACCAGATAGTTATCGGCGGCATCCGGCCCGCTGGGCACGACGATCAGCCTGACAAGGGCGAACGGCGGCTTGGCCTGGGGCCCGCCGGCCACCATCACCACCTCGAACTGGCGCTTTAGCGCGAACTTGACGACCTGGTCCCTGGCCAGCTTCGGACAGGCATCGGCGTCGATCCAGACACGCATGACAGAGTTATCCACAACTTGAAACGGGCGGGCAGTATGGCTGCTCGCCCGCCCCGCTTCAAATCACGACGCCGCCACGCGCCGCGAAGCCAGCCAGCTGCGCCCGTACAGGACGACGACCGCCAGCAGCGCGACGCACTGGGCAGACAGCGAATAGAGATCGGCATGAATCCCCAGCCATTCGAAGTCGAAGAACGCCACTGGATGGGTGCCGAACACCCCGGCTTCCTGCAAGGCCTTGACCCCGTGGCCGGCGAACACGACCGACAGCGCGCAAAGCAGTGCCGCGTTGATGCTGAAGAACAACGCCAGCGGCAACCTGGCCGAACCACGCAGGATCACCCAGGCCAGACCGACCAGCAGCACCAGCGCCGTCGCACCACCGGCCAGCACCGCCTGATGCCCGCCGGGGCCCGCCTGCAACCACAGGGTTTCGTAGAACAGGATCACTTCGAACAGCTCGCGATACACCGAGAAGAACGCCAATACGGCAAAGCCGAAGCGACCGCCGCCGCCGACCAGGCTGCTCTTGATGTAGTCCTGCCAGGCGGCAGCGTGGCGCCGGTCATGCATCCACACCCCGAGCCAAAGCACCATGACGCTGGCGAACAAGGCCGTACTGCCTTCCAGCAACTCGCGCTGGGCACCGCCGACATCGATCACATAGGCTGCCACCGCCCAGGTGGCAAAACCGGCAACCAGGGCCAGGCCCCAGCCGATGTTGACGCTGCGCACCGCCGCCTGCTGGCCGGTGTTGCGCAGGAACGCCAGGATCGCCGCCAGCACCAGGATCGCTTCCAGGCCCTCGCGCAGCAGGATCAGCAAACCGGAAACGAAGCTCAGCGACCAGCTCAGGCCATCGCCCCCCAGCAGGCCGGCACATTCCTTCAGACTGGCCTTGGCGACATCCAGCCTGGCCATCACCTGATCCAGCGGCAGGCCGTCCTGCAGCGACTGGCGGTAAGCCATCAAGGCCTTTTCGGTGGTCTTGCGCAGGTTGCTATCGACGTTGTCCAGCGAGCTTTCCACCAGCTCGAAACCTTCCAGGTAGGCCGCGACGGAAAGGTCGTAGGCCTGCTCATGGTCACCACTGCGGTAAGCCGCAAGGCTCTGGTCGAGGGTGTTGGCGGTGTAGTCGAGCAGTTGCCCCGGGCCGCGCTTGACCTGCGGCGGCTGGGCGCGCTGGGCGCGGAACGCCGCTACCGCGTCGGCACCCTGGGCCGCCTGGACTTCCGCCGGGGTCTGGCGCGCCAGATCGCCGAGGCTGAACGGCTTGTCATTGGCAGCCTTGGCCGGATCGGCGGTAAAGCTGGCGATGTAGGTCGCCAGGTCCCAGCGCTGGCGCTCATCGAGCTGGTCGGCAAAGGACGGCATGTCGGTGCCTTCGATGCCCAGCCCGAGGGTGCTGTAGATAGCGTAGAGGCTCAGGTGGTCCAGACGGCCGGGATCACGCAGGTTCGCCGGGGCAGGCTCCAGGCCGACACCTGCCGGGCCGTCACCGGCGCCGGTCTCGCCATGGCAGACGGAGCAATGCTGGGCATACAGCGGCGCACCGCGGGTCGGATCGGGCGTGATCAAGGGAGCCAGGGCGACCTCGTAGGTCAAAGCCAGGTCGGCGCCCAACTGTCGGGCCTGACGGGCTACTGCCGGGCCGTCCTGACGTTCGCTGATCGCCTGGCGCAGGGCAGCTACCCCGTCCTCCAGCGCCTTGCGTTGCGGGCGATCCGGCAGGTCGGCCAGCAGCCCTTGCAGCGTGCCGACGAACTCCAGTTGCTCGCGGTACTCGGACTCGTCGAGCACCGCGCCGGCCTTGACCGTCGGCGGATAGTCGGCACCGATGTAATCCAGCAAATGCAGGGCTTTCGCCGCCCCCTCGACAGGTTCGGCGAGTGCCACGGCACTGCCCAGGGCCAGCACTGGCCAGAGCAGCCAGGCGATCAAGCGGGAGCGGGAAATCATGAGCCAATCTCGGACGTCAGCGATGAGGCGAATATTGTTCACCGCCGCCCTGGCAGGCTCAAGGCGAATCGTAAAAATTCGCAACAATTTCATCAGTTGCCACTTTCTTCCTTGGAAAATTACCGCTCGTCGGCTGGCTCAGGGATAATGGCACTCGTAGTGGCACTTACCGGTGGTAACAAACGGCTCCTCCTGCCCCAGGGGAAAAGGTGCTTAATGCCTCGCGCCACCAACTATACCCATTCGAAATTTCAATAAGCCTTATAAGAATTTCCGGACCTAAGCAGCCGGAAAATCCGCCAACACTCAGGGAAGAAGTAATGAAATCCCGCGTACTCACGCTCGCCACGCTCTTCGTGGCTACCCAGCTGACTGGCTGCGCGATGTTCCGCAGCTACGACAACGAACTCAAGGAAACCAACCAGCATCTGAGCACCGGCAATGTCGATGCCGCTCTCGCCGTGCTGGAGAAAAACAACACGGGCGACGACAAGGACCTGCTCTATTGGTTCGAGAAGGGCGAACTGCTGCGCTCCAAGGGCGACCTGGCAGGCAGCCAGAACGCCTGGCGCGAAGCCGACGGCATGGTATTCAAATGGGAAGAATCGGTCAGGCTCGATACCGACAAGTACCTGAGCCAGTTCGGTAGCTACCTGATCAACGACAAGGTCCGCCGCTACGAAGGCTACGACTACGAAAAGGTCATGCTGACCACGCAGATGGCCCTCAACCTGCTGGCACAGAACGATTTCGATGGTGCCCGCACGGCGATCAAGAAAACCCACGAACGCGAGGCAGTGATCGCCGAACTTCGCGACAAGGAATACCTCAAGCGCGAGGAAGAGGCCGAAAAGGAAGGGCTCAAGACCGAGTACAAGGACCTTCAGGGCTATCCGGTGGCAGCCCTGGACGCACCTGAAGTCATCAGCCTCAAGAACAGCTATCAGAGCGCCTTCAGCCACTTCTTGTCCGGCTATGTCTACGAGGCACTTGGCGAACGGGGCCTGGCTGCGCCGGGCTATCGCAAGGCCGCTGAACTGCTGCCCAACACCCCGCTGCTGGAACAGGCGCTGCTCGACCTCGACAAGACCCCGGGCAAGGACCAGGACAGCGACGTACTGATAGTCGTCCAGAGCGGCCTTGCCCCGGCACGCGACTCGATCCGCATTCCCCTGCCCTTGATGATCAGCGGCAACCTGGTGATCACCCCGCTGTCGTTCCCGATCATGCGCGAAGATGCGTCCACCGCACGCATCAGCCAGATCAACCTGGACGACAAGGCGCTGAACCTCACTGCGCTCAACAGCACTTCGGCCATGTCCCGTCGTGCCCTGCGCGACGACATGCCCGGCATCATCCTGCGCACCACCGTACGCGCGGTAACCCGTGGCGTGGCGCAGAAGCAGATCAACGAGACCAACCCGATGGCCGGACTGGTCATGGGCATCGCCTCGACCATCACCGAGGGCGCCGATACCCGCACCTGGCGCACCCTGCCCAACGACACCCTGGTCACCCGCGTGCGTCTGCGCCAGGGCGAGCACCAGTTGAGCCTGCCGTCGGGCCTGGGTGGCAGCAAGGTGGTGGTCAAGGTCGAGCATCCGTACCAGGTCGTCGCCCTGCGCGTGGTCGGCAACCAGGTCTATACCGCCGGCCAGGCAGCCCACGTCCTCACTTCTCCCGCGCCGGCCGCCGCCGTCGCCAGCCTCAAGTAAACGAAGGATTCGTCATGCGATTCAAACTGTCCCTCGCCCTCGCCGCCGCCCTCCTGGCCGGCTGCGCCACCCCGCCGCCACCCGCACCCGGCAGCGCTGCCAGCAAGGTCGCGGTGATGGGCAAGCTGAAGAACATCGAGACCGGCCCGATGCGGGTCGCGCGCGAGAACGGCTTCCTTACCGTCAAGGTAGCGCTGAACAACACCAGTGGCAGCAACAGGACACTCTTCTATCGCTTCGCCTGGCTGGGCAACGACGGCTTCCCGGTAGCCGATGAGGAGAGCTGGAAGACCGTGACCCTTTATGGCTCGCAGTCCACCGTGCTGCCCGCCATCGCACCGGTGCCACAGGCCACCGATTTCCGTCTTGAAGTCCAGTCGCAGTAATTCTTTCCAGGAGTTTTCCATGAAGTTCATCCAGATTTCCCTGCTCGCTGCCGTCGTCGCCCTGGCCAGCGGCTGCTCCAGCCCGTCCCCGGTACTGGGCGGCAAGAACATCAGCTACGGCGACAGCAAGGCCGTCGAACTGGTGACCAACGAGTTCGGCTCCACCGACCTGCAGATGATCGCCGAGAGCATGACCCGCTCGCTGGCCCAGTCCGGCGTGCTGCACGGCCGCCCGGTGGTGCAGGTCTACGATGTGAAGAACAAGACCAGCGAGTACATCGATACCCGCGAGATCACTACGTCGATCAAGACCCAGCTGATGAAGTCCGGCACCGCCCGCTTCGCCAGCGACAACAACCAGATGGACAGCCAGGTCGACCAGCTCAAGCTGCAGAACCAGAGCGGCCTGTACAAGAAAAGCACCGTCGCCAAGACCGGCAACATGATCGCCGCCAAGTACCGCCTGGAAGGTTCGATCAGCTCGATCGTCAAGCGCAGCAGCGATTACAAGGACGTGTTCTACAAGTTCAGCCTGCAACTGGTCGATGTCGAAAGCGGCCTGGCCGAATGGATGGACGAAAAAGAAATCCGCAAGACAACGGAGCGCTAAGCAATGCGTGCATGGATGGGAATCCTCGGCCTGGCTTGCGCCTTCGGCGTGCAAGCGGCCCCCAGGGTGGCGGTGACCGACCTCGCGTACCAGGAACGGGTGGAGCAGTACATCCACATCGTCGCCGCGCAGAGCAATTCATCGGCCAGCCCGTACCACGCCAGCAGCGCGTCGAGCTACGCCGAGTTCGAGAGCAGCGACAGCTACATCGAGCAGACCGAACTGCGCAAGTTCAGCGGCGACATCAAGGGCGAGATCCTCAAGTCCGGGATGTTCCAGCTGGTCCAGGGCAAGCCGTACATCACCGGCAGCAAGACCGATGTCTACGACATCATCAAGCGCATCAAGGCCGGTGATTTCAAGGGTGCCGACTACGTGCTGTTCGGTACCCTCTCGGACATCGACTTCCAGCGCGACATCAATGCCCTCGACCACACCAGCAGCTATTCGGCGGTGCTGGGCCTGACGCTGGTGGCGGACTTCAGCCTGATCAATACACGCACCTACGAAATCACCTCGGCATTCACTGCCATGGGCGAGGGGCAGGACACCAAGCTGGTGGGCTCGCGGGATATCAAGGTCAGCCTGAACCGGCCAAGAGTGGTGCGGGAAGTGTCGAAGGAACTGGGCGTGGACGTAGCCCGGCAGATGGCGGAGCAGTTGGGTGGGCAGGTGCCGGGGGCGGAAGGTCGCCCTTATCCGCGCAACAACCTGCCGCCTGATGAGCCGGCGAAGATCCTGCGCTGAAATGTGGCCTCTGTGGGAGCGGGTTCACCCGCGATTGCGTCAGTGAATTCACCACCGCATCGCGGGTGAACCCGCTCCCACAGGGTAAGCGTCGTTCTCAGACCGGCGCCCGGCGAATCGTGGCCAGCAAGGTCGCCGCCCCCAGGAACAACCCGGCAAAGGTGCGGTTCATCCGCCGCTGCTGTTTCGGCGTGCGCAGCAGGCGCAGCACTTTCGACGCCAGCCCGGTGTAACCGGCCATCACCAGCAGATCCACACTGATCATGGTCACCGTGATCATCACGTACTGCGGCAGCAGCGCTTCATGCGGATTGATGAACTGCGGCAGCACCGCCAGCATGAACACCAGCGCCTTCGGGTTGCTGACATTGACCAGGAACCCGCGGAATACAAGGCTCAGCGGCCTGCCGATCGGGCGCACTGCGGATTCATCGGACAGGTCGGCCGGCAGCGCCCGCCATTGCTTGACCGCGAGATAGACCAGGTAGGCCACCCCGAACCACTTGATCACCTGGAAGGCCGTCGCCGAAGCCGCCAGCACCGCGCCTACCCCGGCAGCGATGATCGCGATCTGCAGGATCAGGCCCAGTTGCAGGCCCAGGGCATTCCAGTACCCGCGCCAGAATCCGTATTGCAGGCCACAGGACATCGAGGCGATGGCCCCGGCACCCGGCGACAGGCTGATTACCCAGCAGGCGGCGAAAAAGGCCAACCACGTTTCCAGCGACATCTCACACCTCGGCCAATAAGTCGGTTCAAGGGCTCAACGCTAATCCGCCTGAAGGAAAATCACCACAAAAGTTTTCAGGGAACCATCACTTGCCGAGGGACTTGTCTTCGCCCACCAGCGGCAGCCCATCGCTACCACGCCAGCGGCGCACGGATTTCTGGAAGAACTGGCTGTTCGGCACCTGCACCAGCGCGCCGCCGGTTTCCGGCATTTCCACCAGGGTGGTGAACAGCAGGTTGATCGCCGTGACCCGGCCCTTGATGCCGGGCTTGTCGGTGGTATCGACCAGTTCCACCACGTCACCGATGCGGAACGGTCCGACGGTGAAAATCAGCACCGCGCAGAGCAGATTGGAAAGCACGCTCCAGATCGCGAAGAAGGCCACCGCTGCCACCGCGACGAACCCCGACAGGGCGGTCCACAACACGGTAGCGGACACACCCAGGCGCTCCAGCACGAACAGCACCGCGCTGCCCATGATCAGCCAGCGCAGGCCGCCACGCAGCGGCATCATCAGTTGCGGCGGCAGCGGGTAGCGTTCGCCCAGGGTCTTGAGGCTGCGCGCCACCAGGCGTTGCAGAACGAAGGCCACCACCAGGATCAGCAGTATCTGCAGGCCCATCCAGAACGGCCCGAGCCATTCCACCGGGATCATCTGCCGCAACGACTCCATCAGGACAATGCCTCCAGCTCCGCCTGCATGGTCTCCAGCACTTCCAGCGCTTCCATCCAGGCTTCTTCCAGTTCCGCTTCGCGGGTTTTCAGTTGCGCCTGACGTGCCAGCAGGTCGCGCAGCTCATCCTTGCGCGCCGCCTCGTAGACGCCACTGTCACCGAGGCTCGCCTCGACCTTCGCGAGGTCTGCGTGCAGCTTGCTCAACTCGGCTTCCAGCTTGTCGGCCTGACGCTTGTGCGGTGCCAGTTGCTGGCGCAGGGCTGCAGCGGCCTGGCGCTGGGCCTTCTTGTCGGTCTTGTCCGGGTTGACCGGAGTGTTGCTGACCGGTGCGTTGCGCTGACGATAATCGACCAGCCAGCGGGCGTAGTCGTCGAGGTCGCCCTCGAACTCGCTGACCTTGCCATTGGCGACCAGGAGGAACTCGTCGGTGGTGCTCTTGAGCAGATGACGATCGTGGGAAACCACCACCACGGCGCCGCTGAATTCCTGCAGGGCCATGGTCAGCGCCAGGCGCATTTCCAGGTCCAGGTGGTTGGTCGGTTCGTCGAGCAGCAACAGGTTCGGCCGCTCCCAGGCGATCAACGCCAGGGCCAGGCGGGCCTTTTCGCCACCGGAGAAATTGACCACCGGTTCGTCGCAGCGATCGCCACGGAAGTCGAAGCCGCCGAGGAAATCGCGCAGGGTCTGCTCGCGCTCGCTGGGCGCCAGGCGTTGCAGATGCAGGAGCGGGCTGGCCTTGCTGTCCAGCGAGTCGAGCTGGTGCTGGGCGAAGTAGCCAACCGCGGTGTTCTCGCCGCGAACCAGGCGCCCGGCCAGCGGCTGCAGCTCGCCGGAGAGGTTCTTGATCAGCGTCGATTTACCCGCGCCGTTGGGGCCAAGCAGGCCGATCCGGGCACCAGGCACCAGTTGCAGCTTGACCTTTTCCAGCACGGTCTTCTCGCCGTAACCCAGGCGGGCTTCGGACAGGTCGAGCAACGGGCTGGAGATCTTCTGCGATTCACGGAAAACGAAGTCGAACGGCGAATCGACATGGGCGGCGGTCAGCTCCTCCATGCGTTCCAGCGCCTTGATCCGGCTCTGCGCCTGGCGGGCCTTGGTGGCCTGGGCCTTGAAGCGGGCGATGTACTTTTCCATGTGCGCGCGCTGGGCCTGCTGCTTCTCGTAGGCCTGTTGCTGCTGCGCCAGGCGCTCGGCCCGGGCTCGCTCGAACGCCGTGTAGCCGCCGCGATAGAGCGTCAGCTTGCACTGTTCGACATGGGCGACGTGATCGACCACGGCATCGAGGAAGTCCCGGTCGTGGGAAATCAGCAACAGCGTGCCGGGGTACCCCTTGAGCCAGTCTTCCAGCCAGAGGATCGCATCGAGATCCAGGTGGTTGGTCGGTTCGTCGAGCAGCAGCAGGTCGGAGGGGCACATCAGTGCCTGGGCCAGGTTCAGGCGCATCCGCCAGCCACCGGAGAAGTCACCGACACGACGATCCATCTGTTCGTTGCTGAAGCCCAGGCCGGCCAGCAACTTGCGCGCGCGGGCGTCGGCGGTATAGCCGTCGGCGCTGTCGAGTTCGACATGCAGGCGCGCCAGCGCGGCGTTATCGTGCGCGGCTTCGGCAGCGGCCAGCTCGTCCTGCACCTTGCGCAGGCGAATATCGCCGTCAAGCACATAGTCCACGGCCAGGCGATCGAGGGTGTCGACCTCCTGGCGCATATGGGCGATGCGCCAGTCGCCGGGCAGCTGGCAGTCACCCGAGTCCGGGGTCAGTTCGCCGCGAAGCAAGGCGAACAGGCTGGATTTGCCGGCGCCATTGGCACCGATCAGGCCGGCTTTCTGGCCGGCGTGCAGGGTCAACTCGGCGCCTTCTAGCAGGCGTTGCGGACCACGCTGTAAAGTGAGGTTCGAAAGTCTGATCATAATGGCGGCGGAGTCTACCAGCTTCGCTGGCAACTGGCGCGAGCAGGAATATGCACACCGACCTGTGGGATTTCGCCGTCGGGCTTTATGCCCGTCCTGGCGTGGAAACAGCCTGCCTGGAATTGCAGGCATTGGGCGCCGATGTCTGCCTGCTGCTCTGCGGCGCCTGGCTGGAACAGCGCTGTGTGGCGCTCAGCGACGAGCGTGTTGAAGGGCTTCGGCAACTGGCCAGGCCTTGGCAAACCGATGTGGTCCGACCGTTACGCGCACTGCGCCAGCAATGGCGCGCCGACGCGCTGAAGGATGCGCAACTGGCGGCCCTGCGTGAACGATTGAAGGCACTTGAACTGGATGCGGAACGCCTGCAACTGCAACGCCTGCAAGACATGTGCAGTGGCTGGCCGAACGGAGCCGAAGCCCCGTCGGAAAGCTGGCTGGCCCGGCTGGCGCCGGCAGCCTCCCGCGATCACGACGCGCTGCGTGTGCTGCGCGTCGCGACGGGAACCACTCAGGAAGCCGAAGACGGCGTCTGAGTGCTTGGGGTGGCAGCAGCAGGCGTTGCCGCCGGCGCTGGCGAAGCAGCAGGCGTTGGTGCCGGAGTGGCAGCCGGAGTAGCGGGCTTGGCCGCAGCGGGTTTGGCGGCGGCAGGTTTTGCCGCTGGCTTGGCTGCTGCAGGTTTGGCAGGTGCCTTGGTCGCAGCAGGCTTGGCGGCGGGCTTGGCGGCTGGTTTCGCAGCAGCAGGCTTGGCCGCCGGTTTGGCAGCAACTGGCTTGGCAGCGGGTTTCGCAGCGGCAGGCTTGGCAGCAGCTTTGGCTGGAGCTTTAGCAGCAGTGCTGGCCGGCTTGGCCGCTGCTGGCTTGGTAGCAGCAGGCTTCGCGGCTGGCTTGGCGGGTGCCTTGGCTGCAGCGGTTTTCGCGGCGGGTTTGGCGGTAGCGGCTTTGGCAGCAGGCTTGGCAGCTACTGGTTTCGCGGCTGGCTTGGCTGGGGCTTTGGCGGCGGCGGTTTTTGCTGCAGGCTTGGCGGCAGCAGGCTTGGCAGCAGCTGGTTTCGCGGCTGGCTTGGCTGGAGCCTTGGCAGCAACAGCCTTCGCGGCTGGCTTGGCCGGAGCCTTGGCAGCAGCAGCCTTGGCGGCAGGTTTGGCCGGCGCCTTGGCGGCAGCAGGCTTGGCGGCCGGTTTCGCGGCGGCCTTGGCAGCAGCAGGTTTAGCCGGAACGCGAGAGGACAGGGCCTTGGCCGCAGCTTCACGAACCTTGCCGACGCCCTGGGCAATTTTCAGGCTTTCCTGGGCATCTTTTTTCAGTTGCACAATATAAGTACGGGTCTGGGTCTGGCGATCTTTCAAAGAATCGAGCAGTGCTTCCAGTTCGCCAACCGCGGTTTTTGCCTTGTCCTGCGCCTTGGCTTTACCCGAGGCGGCAACGTCCTGAAGTTTCAGGCGCGACTTGTGCAATTTCTCCTGAGCCTTGCCACGTTGTTTTTCCAACTTGGCGAGCAGTTTTTCCGCATCGGCCAGCGCTTGCGAGCAGGCATCTTCCAAATGCTCGAGCAGGCTGCCCGAGAGTTGTTGCAGCAGGTGCAACGGCGTGTTGACTGGCTTCTTGTTGGCCGACATGGCTTTCCTCCTGGCTGACGAAATTGCGGCTCATACTAGACCTGTGCTGCTATCGCCGCTAGGGCATGTTGACAGTAAAGAAGTCGCCGCGTTGCATGCCTGGGCAAAGTTGTCGAAGCTGCCGCTGGGGGCAAGTGTAGTTGCTGCGTTACAGAATGCAGACAATTAACTAACTTGCCTCGGCGAACAGGCATAATCAAACCCGCTGCAACTCTTCTTTTTTCATCTTCGGAGCCAGCCCGTGCCGCGCTATTTGCTGCTGTCGTTATTCTTCCTGCTGCCCCCGGCCCATGCGGAACAATCCGCCGCTGCATCGGATCATGATCTGGCCTACAGCCTCGGCGCCAGCCTTGGCGAACGCTTGCGTGCGGAAGTCCCCGGGCTGCAGCTCCAGGCCCTGATCGAAGGGTTGCAGCAGGCTTACCAGAACAAGCCACTTGCCCTGCCCCAGGCACGTATCGATGCCATCCTCGCCCAACATGACCAACAGGCCAACGATGCGGCCGCACAGTCCCATGTCGAACAGGCACTGGCTGCGGAGCGACGCTTTATCGCCAACGAACGCGGCCGTGCCGGCGTGCGTGAATTGAGCGATGGCGTACTGATGAGCCTGTTGCAGCAAGGCACGGGCGCCAAGCCGAAAGCGGGCGGCAAGGTCAAGGTGCGTTATGTAGGGAGATTGCCGGACGGCACGGTCTTCGACCAGAACGACCAGCCCCAGTGGTTCAACCTGGACAGCGTGATCGCGGGTTGGCAGGCGGCGCTGCCGGAGATGGCGGCGGGCTCGAAATACCGCCTGGTGATCCCGTCCGGGCAGGCTTATGGCGCCGATGGTGCAGGCGACCTGATCGCCCCCTACACGCCACTGGTATTCGAGATCGAATTGCTCGACGTTGCCGACTGAGCGTCGGCAACGTTACAGGGCCCGGCGTCAGGCAAGCGCTGCTGCGTTTTCCTTGTGCGCCGTGTGCAACGCGTCGATGAGGCCATCTTCAAGTTCGAAGCGCTCACGCAACTTGCTGCCCAGTTTCTTCAACTCTTCGGCGAAATGCTCGGGATCGGTACATTCGCCTTTGCTGCAATGATCATTGAACTGCAGCGCCTGTTCAGTGCTGAGACGGATGAACTCATCGATCCCCTGCGCCTTGAGCACGCCGCTATCGTCACCGAAAGCCTTGGCTTCGCTGATCAACTGTTCCCAGATTTCAAAGTGCCAGGCCGAGACATAATCCACGAGGATCTCGCAGAACCGGCCATTGAGTGACTTGTCGGCAAATGCCGGTTTGGCATCGCGCAATTCGCGGAACGCAGTGACCAGCTCCTTTCGCTCCTGCAGCCAGCGGTCAATGAGCTTGTGAACCCCACCCCAGCGTTCCTGAGCATTCTGACAACTATCTAACATGGCGGTCTCATCCCTTAAGGGTCGTGCCCCCTGCGCCCCGATATCGCAAGTCGCGATGAAAAAGGAACAACGGCAGAACGGCATTGAGCAGCAGTGTTTTCGGTATGCGTGCAGGGAGATTATTCCCGCACGCCCTTGGCTTCAAGGTACGCAGTCGACTAGTTTCATACAAGTGTTTGATCCTGCGACCCATCGCCGCCGGCCTTTTGAAATGACGACCAACCCTTTCATGACCCCGCGGAATCGGCCAGGTTCAGCCGGCGTTGCGGCAGCAAGCGAATCAGCACGGCCACCGCCAGGCCAACGAACGCCAGCAGGCTCCATTCCGGCACGCTCAGGCTGAAGAAACTCCAGGTGATCGGCACGCATTCGGCCGACCCCAGCACCAGGGCATGCAGCCATTGGCTGGCTGTTCCCTGTTCGAGAAGGTAGGCCAGGCTCTGCTCGCATGGGATCTCGGGTGATGGAAACAGCCCTTGCAGCCATACATGCCGTGCCGCCAGGGCACTGCCGGCCAGGGATTGCGCCAGGCAGGCCCATAGCCAGATGCGTGCTGCGACACGCCCGGGCGCGCGCAGCATCGCCACCAGGCAGGTCAGCGAGAACGTCGCCAGCAGGAAACGTTGCCCCAGGCACAGCGGACATGCCGCCAGCCCCAGGCCGAGCTCAAGGTAGAACGAGCCACACAGAACCAGAAGGGACGCCAGGAATGCCGGGAAGAAGAAGGAGCGCAGACAAGCCAGAGGCATGACAGGACCAGGGCAGAAAAGACATTTGGCAACGGTAGAGGAAAGCGCCTCGTTGTTTCAAGAAGCGACTAAAGGGACAAGTCTCTGATTTTTAATGGAAAATTCGCCTAAATCAGTAGGAAAAATCCACAAACCTGCTAAGAAGCCTCTACTAGAGCCTTTTCACGGGCTGACCCTGGCGATCAGCCCGTGATCGCTGTCAAGCCCGCACCGGGTCAGGCAGTGGCAGGGCAAGCAGGCGTTCGTCGAGCAGACCAAGTCCTTCCTGGAACAGCTGGTTGCTGCGCTCGTTGTCACCCAGGCCGGCGAGCAGGCGAGCCAGTTCGGCGCAGGCTTCCGGGTTGCGCTGCAGGCGCAGGCTGTCTTCGAGATAATCCCGCGCCTTGCCCCACAAGCGATTCTGCAGGCTAAGCCGCCCAAGGGTCAGCAGCAGGCCGGGATCCTGCGGATGGGCCTTGAGCCAGCCTTCGGCGGTCTGCAATTGCTTCGCCGGGTCGCTGCCGCGCACCAGCCCGTACAGGCGCGCCAGATGAGTCTCATAATCGCGCTTGAGGGCAGTGCGAAGGATTTCCTCCGCCTCGTTTTCCGCGCCAAGTTGACGAAGCTGCTCGGCATAGGCCAGGACCAACTGCGGCTCTTGCCGCTGGGCGTTGGTCAGTTGCTGCCAGGCGCGCTCCAGCGACTGTCGCGCGGCCTGGCCGTCGTCCTCGCGCTGGGCCGCCAGGGAAAGGTTCTGCCCCCAGGCCCGGCGCTCCAGTTCCGCAAGTTCCTTGGCCGAAAGCACCTTGTCCTTGCGCAGTTCCGGCATCAGGCGGATCAGTGCCGACCAGTCGCCACGCTGCTGATACAGACGCTGCAACTGCCTCAGGACCTGCACATTGTGCGGGTGACGCTCGTGCATGGCCTGCAGGGTTTCAAGAGCGGCATCGGTGTCGCCGCGATCGACCTGCAACTGCGCATGAGTCAGGGCGATCGCCAGTTCCGCCTGTGGCTGACGCTCCAGCGCCCGTTCCAGCAGGCTGTCGCTGTCTTCGGTGCGCCCCAGCTCGTTGGCCGCACGGGCCGCGCCGAGGTAGTACAGCAGCGGTTGGCGCTCGGCCTCGGCGGCACGATGCAGATGCCGCTGGGCGCTGGCCCAGCGCCCCTCGGCCAGGTCCAGCTGGCCCTGTTCGATGGCGAGCCGGGTACGCCGGCTGCGGTTGCGCCGCGACCATGGATTGACCACACCGGTAGAGGTCAGCACCAGACCGATAAGCAGCTTGAGCAACCACAGGACCAGAACCACGGCTGCCAGCAGCGCCAGGGTCGCCCACAGGCTCGATTCATAGCGGAAACCGTCATAGGCGATCAGCACGTAGCCTGTGTGCCTGGCTACGGCGATACCCAGCAGGGTCGCGACGACAATCGCCACGATCACCAGGATGTAGGCGCGTTTCATGGCGTCGCCTCCCCGGCTTTTTCACCCGGCTGGCGCAGGATCGCTTCCTCGGCGGGCAGATGCCGGCGCTCGAGATAGGCCTGGACGGCGGCCAGGCTTTCAGCCAGGTCCGGCGTGACCACGGTCACCGGTTCCTTCACCAGCGCGTTGAGCTGGTCCAGCATCAGGCGGCTCTGTTCGTTGTCCTTGTTGAAGCTGCCCAGCAACACGCTGCGCGCCTCATCCAAGGCCTGGCCGTAGACCTTGGCCTCGCCGTTCAACGCTGCCCACTGCGCCTGTTCCAGGGCCAGGCTCAGGGCCAGGCGCACCTGGGCAAGGGCCTGTCCGGCGAGCAACGGACGAATGTTGTCATCGGCGTTGAAATCGATACGGAAATAACGCGAGATCTGCGCCCACCACTGCGCCCACCGACTGTCACTGTCGGCGCCGGCCCCCAGGCCGAACAGGGGTTCGCCATCGTTCTTGAATTCCGGCGCCAGCGCATTGAGCTGCACGACCTGTTCACGCAGCGCGGCAAGCTTGAGGAACAGCCCGGTGCGGTCCGGTTGCTGCACGCTGTTCAAGGCGGCAAGACTGCGGGCCAATTGCTCGCGGGCCGCGAAGGAAGCCGGGTCGCTCTGCTCGCGCAGGATCTGGTCGGCACCTTCCACCAGCGCCCGGGCGCTGGCGATGTCCTGCAAGGCTGACAGGCGCAGGCTGGCCAGCCGCAGCAAGTGTTCGGCCTCGGCCAGGCGCCAGTCCTTGCGGCTGGCGCCCAGTACCGTTTCCAGGCGCTGGCTCAGGCGTTGCTGGTCGCCCTGCAGTTGCGCGACCAGGCGGCGGCGGTCCTCCAGCTCGCTGGCCGGCGGCAGGCTGTCGAGCTGCGCCGATAGCTGCTGCTCGCGGGCTTGCAAGGCCTCGCTTTGCTGGTTGAGCTGGCGAACCTGCTCGACCTGGTCCTGGTTCACCTGCTGCAGGTGCCGCACCTGCCACAGCCCCCAGCCACCGGCTGCCACACCTGCGGCGCCGAGCAGCAGGGCGAGGATCGCCAGACCGTTTCCGGAACGCCCGGAAGACGCAGGCGCAGGATTCGTCGAAGCCTCGGACGTCGTTTGCTGTTCTTCGTTGGGCAAGGCTGTTTCGCTCACGTATCCATCCTTTGTTTTCAGGCGCGTCGCCTCAGCTTAGCGCCTCAGGAAGCGGGTGCAGGGGTTTCCTGCAGCGCCGCCAGCAAAGCCGCGGCACCGGCGCCACGGCAATCCACCACATTCTGCGCACCGGCCTGGCGGGCGATCTGCGCGACCCGCGGGCTCGGCACGAACAAGGGCAGCCGCGCCAGACGCGGCCAATCCTGCGCAGCAAGCGCGCACAGGTGTTCGAAGCCCTGTCCACTGCTGACCACCACCCCGTTCAGGCGTTCCGCTGCGATCCGCTGCACCAGGGCATTGGCAGGGTAGTCGGGGAGCCCGCGACGGTACAGCGGCAGATAGTCGACATGCGCGCCCTGCGCAGTCAACTGGCTGGCCAGCAGTTCGCGGCCGTCCTCTCCACGCATGATCAGCACTCGCGGCGTTGCGCAGGCCAGGGCCGCCTGCAGGCGAGGCAGGCGCAGCAGCGCTTCGCTGTCGTCGGCGCCTTGCGGGTAATGCACCTCCAGCCCCTGCTCTTCAAGCACTGCGGCGGTCGCCGCGCCGACGGTGAACCAGGCCAGCGGCGGCAACGAGGACCAGTGCTCGGCACACAGCGCCAACCCCAGGCGGGCTGCCGGCTTGCTCACCACGATAACCGCACGGTAGCGATCAAGGTTGCGCACCAGCGCCCGCTGCTTCTCCGAAACCGCCAGCGGCTGGATGTCGAGCAAAGGCATGCAACTGCCGTACACACCGGCGGCATCCAGGGTGGCGGCCAGGGCCGCGCAATCTTCGCCCGGCCGGGTCAGCAGCAGCCGCCAGGCGGTCACGGGTGACCGGCCTCGCCATAGACGGCCTTGAGAATGTCACCAGCGCCCTGGGCCAGCAGCGCTTCGGCGACCTGTACGCCAAGGTTTTCGGCATCGCCACGGGGGGCGCGGCCTTGCGCGTTCAGCAGCGCACCGCCAGCCGGCTCGCCCACCAGGCCGCGCAGCCACAGTTGGTCACCTTCGAGCACGGCGTAGCAGGCGATCGGCACCTGGCAGCCGCCGTTGAGATGCTTGTTGAGTGCCCGCTCGGCATTGACGCGGTCGGCAGTGTCGGCGTGATGGAGTGGCGCCAGCAGCGCATGGATTTCGCTGTCGGCGCTGCGGCATTCGATACCGACCGCTCCCTGGCCGCCTGCAGGCAGGCTGTCATCGACGCTGATGGTGTCGGTGATGCGGTCTTCGAAACCAAGGCGGATCAGCCCGGCAGCCGCAAGAATGATGGCGTCGTATTCACCGGCGTCCAGCTTGGCCAGGCGGGTGTTGACGTTGCCGCGCAGGAAACGGATCTGCAGGTCAGGGCGGCGGGCCAGCAACTGGGCCTGGCGGCGCAGGCTGGAAGTGCCGACGATGCTGCCGGCCGGCAGCGCATCGAGGCTGGAGAAGGTATTGGAAACAAAGGCGTCGCGCGGGTCTTCACGTTCGCAGATGCAGAACAGGCCGAGGCCCTCGGGGAAGTCCATCGGCACGTCCTTCATCGAGTGCACGGCGATATCCGCCTGCTGTTCGAGCAGCGCGGTTTCCAGCTCCTTGACGAACAGGCCCTTGCCGCCGATCTTCGACAACGGCGAGTCGAGCAGCTTGTCGCCGCGACTGACCATCGGCACCAGGGTCACGACCAGGCCGGGATGCGCCTGTTCCAGACGGGCTTTGACATATTCGGCCTGCCACAGGGCAAGGGCGCTTTTGCGGGTGGCAATGCGGATTTCGCGAGTGGACATGGAACGATCCGTACGAGATAGATTCGCCGGATGATAACAGCTAGATCAAAGTCCCTTGCAGATCCATGTCAGCAAAGAAGTGACCGTCCGTGGCCGCGATCGCTCCATCCCCGCCCTAAAGCTGCTGCATCATTTTGCGGACGCCGGCCACATGCCGGCGGCTGACGATCAGCGCATCGCCATTCAAACCCTTGAGAAACAGCTGGAAATGCCCGAGGGGCGTGCGTTGCAGGCGTTCGATGCGATCGCGCGCGACCAGGGCATTGCGGTGGATGCGCACGAAGCGCTCGCCGAATTCGTCCTCCAGCGCCTTCAGCGGCTCATCCAGAAGGACCTCGCCGTGTTCATGGCGCAAGGTGACGTACTTGTGGTCGGCGATGAAGTAGATCACCTGGTCCAGGGGAATCAGCTCGATGCCCTTGCGGGTCCGCGCGCTGATGTGGCTGCGCGGAGCGCTGCCGCTGTCTCCGGCCGGGCGGGTCAGGGCCGCAAGCTGCGTGCGGTTGGGGCGCTCGGCCTTGCGCAGGGCATCGTGCAGGGCATCGCTCTGCACCGGCTTCAAGACGTAGCCGAGGGTGCTGTCCTTGAACGCCTCGAGGGTGAACTCATCTTCGGCGGTGCAGAACACCAGTGCCGGCGGGGCTTCGCGCTCGCACAGGCGGGCGGCGACCTGCAGGCCGTCCATGCCGGGCATGCGGATGTCGAGCAGGACCACGTCGGGCTTGTGGCTATCGATCAGCGCCAAAGCCTCTTCGCCATTGGTGGCGCTGGGCTCCAGCACGGTATAGCCCTCCAGTTCGCCGAGCAGGCGGCTCAGGCGTTCGCGGGCTTGGGGTTCGTCATCAACGATCAGGACATTCATATTGCGCTGGATTCCTGCGTGAGTCTCGCACAAGGCATACGTGGACAATCACGGTGACAGGCCGTCACGGCGACCCACGCTCTGACTCGCACGATGGCTAAAGATTCACTGGTCGACAGCAAACAATGCCGATCCTCTGTCCAACTGTAGACGGTTGCCGCAACACTGCCGTTCAATCGTTGAATATCCCCTGCCAGCGCGACATAAACCCGCACTTGTACCGACCGCCGAGCCCCGTGGCGGCCGGCAACCCTGTTATCATCCGCACACTTTTTCCCGTTCACGCCTTCAACGAGCGAATCCATGAGCACTGACAAGACCAACCAGTCCTGGGGCGGCCGCTTCAGTGAACCCGTCGACGCCTTCGTCGCCCGCTTCACCGCCTCCGTCACCTTCGACCAGCGCCTGTACCGCCACGACATCATGGGTTCGATCGCCCACGCCACCATGCTGGCGAAGGTCGGCGTGCTCACCGACGCCGAGCGCGACAGCATCATCGACGGCCTGAAGACCATCCAGTCCGAGATCGAGGCCGGTAACTTCGACTGGCGCGTCGACCTGGAAGACGTGCACATGAACATCGAGGCACGCCTGACCGACCGCATCGGCATCACCGGCAAGAAACTGCACACCGGCCGTAGCCGCAACGACCAGGTGGCCACCGACATCCGCCTGTGGCTGCGTGACGAGATCGACCTGATCCTCGGCGAGATCACCCGCCTGCAGCAGGGCCTGCTGGAACAGGCCGAGCGCGAGGCGGAAACCGTCATGCCCGGCTTCACCCACCTGCAGACTGCCCAGCCGGTCACCTTCGGCCACCACCTGCTGGCCTGGTTCGAAATGCTCAGCCGTGACTACGAGCGCCTGGTGGACTGCCGCAAGCGTACCAACCGCATGCCCCTGGGCAGCGCCGCCCTGGCCGGCACCACCTACCCCATCGACCGCGAGCTGACCTGCCAGTTGCTGGGCTTCGAAGCCGTGGCCGGCAACTCGCTGGACGGCGTCTCCGATCGCGATTTCGCCATCGAGTTCTGCGCGGCGGCCAGCGTGGCGATGATGCACCTGTCGCGCTTCTCCGAAGAGCTGGTGCTGTGGACCAGCGCGCAGTTCCAGTTCATCGACCTGCCTGACCGGTTCTGCACCGGCAGCTCGATCATGCCGCAGAAGAAGAACCCGGACGTGCCGGAGTTGGTACGCGGCAAGACCGGCCGGGTGTTCGGTGCCCTGACCGGCCTGCTGACCCTGATGAAGGGCCAGCCACTGGCCTATAACAAGGACAACCAGGAAGACAAGGAACCGCTGTTCGACGCCGCCGACACCCTGCGCGACTCGTTGCGCGCATTCGCCGACATGATCCCGGCGATCAAACCGCGTCATGCGGTGATGCGCGAAGCGGCCCTGCGCGGCTTCTCCACCGCCACCGACCTGGCCGACTACCTGGTGCGCCGCGGCCTGCCGTTCCGTGACTGCCACGAGATCGTCGGCCACGCGGTGAAATATGGCGTGGACACCGGCAAGGACCTGGCCGAGATGAGCCTGGAAGAACTGCGCCAGTTCAGCGACCAGATCGATCAGGACGTGTTCGCCGTGCTGACCCTGGAAGGTTCGGTCAACGCGCGCAACCACATTGGTGGGACCGCTCCGGCGCAGGTTCGCGCTGCGGTAGCACGCGGCAAGGCCCTGCTGGCCAGCCGCTAAGCCCTGAAGGCTGGCGCGAACCAATGTGGGAGCGGGTTCACCCGCGATTACAGTGCTGGATTCACTACTGTAATCGCGGGTGAACCCGCTCCCACATTGGTTTGCGTCAAGCCATCCACTGCGTTATTGCTGACTACGCGCCTTCACCACCTTCTCCAGGAAGGTCGGGAACATCGCCGCCTTCGCTTCATTGATCGCCGCCACGTGCGGGTTCTGCCCGATCAGTTCCAGCAGCGCTACCGCCTGCGGGAAGTCTGCCAGTACATCCACGCCGTATACCTTCCTGCCCACCGCCCGGGCCAGATCGACGCTGAAGAAGAAATACAGGTCCGCCACGGTGAAGCGTTCACCTGCCACATAAGGCGCGAACACCCCATTGCGCTTGAGGGTTGCCAGCCCAGCCAGCAGCTCCGGCCAGGCCTTGGCCTTGAGCGGTTCCGGTACTTCGGCGCCAAAGAAGGACTGCGGGTAGAACACGCGGGCGGTCAACTCGATGTACAGCTCGATTTCCTTGACCAGCTCCCAGACCTTGGCCCGGGCGAAAGGCTCGGCCGGCAGCAGCGGCTTGCCGCCTTGGGTCTGCTCGATGTAGTCGAGGATGATGTCGGTCTCGCTGAGGAAACCCTGTTCGGTCTCAAGCACCGGGACCTTGCCGCGCGGGCTGATCTTCAGCGAATCAGGAACCTGGCCGCCGAAGAACAGCACTTCCTCGAAGGGCAGGCCTTTTTCCAGCAGCGCCAGTTTGACCATGTTGTAGTAGTTGCTGACCGCGAATCCATGAAGCTTGAGCATGAGGAACAGCCTCCAGGCCGTAAGGGGTTGGCCGCGCTGTTATAGCCGCAACGCCAGGCGACTGACCAGCATCATGCGGACGGCAGATACCCCGGCATTGCCGGCAAGGCCGTGGCACACTGGCTCCCTTGTCCCAAGGAGCACACCATGAGCGACCACGAGATCGACCACGACGACGATGAAGCCTTCGCCGAATCGACCCTGATCCAGGCCATTGAAAACCAGCTTGAAAGCGGCGAGCCGCCGGCCGCCCAGGCCGTGTTCAACAAGCTGACCCTGGTGGGCTATGAGCGCGATGACATCCTCAACCTGATGGCCCACGTGCTGGCGATAGAGATCGATGCCATGCTCGGCGAAGACCGCCCGTTCAACGCCGAGTGGTACGAAACCGCGTTGCGCGCCCTGCCGGAGCTGCCGCCCGAGAAGGAATAAGGCAAACCCAGGCAAGGCGACTACACTGCAAGACCAGGCATCCGCAGAGGTGCCGCCCTCCTTTTCTTGAAGTCGGAGTATCTATGTCGTTCACCCCCGAGCTGGTTGCCGAACTGGAAATTCTCGCGCTGTTCAACCTGGACAGCACTCAGGAAGGACTCAAGGTCCATGCCACTGCCGCCCCGCAAACCATTGCCGCGGCAAAACGCCTTTATGAAAAGAAGCTGATCGACCAGCCCGACGGCGGCTACCTGACGCAGCTTGGCCATGATGCTGCGGAAGCCACCCAGCAACTGCTGACCATCCTGAACGTCGCCGAGCCCGCCTGATACAGCCCGCCAACGGCCAAGCCCGTCGCCTTTGCAACGGGCTTGCCACGACAGATTCGGCGGCGCCGACAAACGGCGCTGGAAAACTGACGTCAAAAATCAAATAGCGCTTATCGCTCTACTCCGACAGCGGCTAAACTCGCCCCTGCCTCCACGACGGCTGGTTTGAGCTTGCGATGAATCTTCCTCACGAAATCCGCCCTGATCTCGACCAGGGTATCGACCGCAAGGTCCTCGGCCAGTTGCGCAAGCGCTTCATGGACCTCAACCAGGGTCGCCTGACCCGGGCCATGGAAGGGCTGTCCAGCCGCCAGCAACAGGTGCTGACCCTGTTGCCGCTGTTCTTTCACGTCAATCATCCGCTGTTGCCGGGCTATGTGTCCGGCAACACCCCGGCCGGTGTCTCCGCCTACGAGCCGGGCCCGCAGGTGCTGGCCGAGGCCCAGCGCCTGACCCGATCGTTTTCCTACAAGGCCAGGCGTGGTGAACGGCAACAGCCGATCCACGGCCTGTTCCTGATGGGCAGCCTGGGCACCCTGGCCCAGGCCGAACAGAGCGACATGGATATCTGGGTCTGCCACGCGGCCGATGCGGACGAGGCGGCCCTGGCCGAGCTGCGCAGGAAATGCCAGCTGCTGGAAGCCTGGGCCGCCAGCCAGGGTGCCGAGGCGCACCTGTTCCTGATCGAGCCAGGCCAGTTCGTGCGCGGCGAGCGCGACAGCCGCCTGAGTTCCGACAACTGCGGCACCACCCAGCATTACCTGCTGCTCGACGAGTTCTACCGCACCGCGATTTGGCTCGCCGGGCGCACACCGCTGTGGTGGCTGGTGCCGGTCTATGAGGAAAGCAATTACGCGCAGTACACCGAGACCTTGCTGTCCAAGCGCTTCGTGCGCAGCGAGGAGGTGCTGGACCTCGGCAACCTGGCGCAAATCCCGCCCGGTGAGTTCGTCGGCGCCGGGCTGTGGCAGTTGTACAAGGGGATCGAGTCCCCCTACAAATCGGTGCTCAAGCTATTGCTGACCGAGGTCTACGCCAGCGAACACCCCGACGTGCGCTGCCTGAGCCTGCACTTCAAGCAGGCCGTGTTCGCCAACATTCTCGATATCGACGAGCTGGACCCGTACATGATGGTCTACCGCCGCATCGAGCAGTACCTGCAACGGCGCAACGAAACCCAGCGCCTGGAGCTGGTACGACGCAGCCTGTACCTGAAGGTCAACCGCAAGATCAGCCAGATGGCCCGGCAGAAACCCAACTGGCAGAGCGAGCTGCTGCAGCGCCTGACGCACGAGTGGGGCTGGGACGAACGCCAGTTGGCCCTGCTCGACAGCCGCAGCCAATGGAAAGTGCGCCAGGTGGCGGCCGAACGCCGGGTGCTGGTCGCCGAGCTGAACCACAGCTATCGCTTCCTCGACCAGTTCGCCCGCAATCTCGGCGCTACCGCGCGCATCGACCAGCGTGACCTGAACATCCTCGGCCGGCGCCTGTATGCCGCCTTCGAGCGTCGCGCCGGCAAGGTCGAGTTCGTCAACCCGGGCGTGGCGCCGGACCTGGCCGAAGACACCCTGACGCTGGTCAACTCGCCGGACCGCAAGGAGCCGGGCCAGACTCATTGGGGCCTGTACAACGGCAACCTGGCCGTGCACGAATGGGAGCAGTTCATGCCGATCAAGCGCAGCCGCGACCTTCTCGACCTGCTGGCCTGGGCCCATCGCAACGGCGTGATCGACAGCGCCACGCGCCTGGCCCTGCATCCGGGCAGCAGCGACCTGAGCGAGTACGAGCTGTTCAACCTGATCGGCAGCCTGCAACAGAGCGTGATGCTGCCATTGAGCACGGTCAGCGACGCGCGCTTGCTGCGCCCGAGCGTGGCCGACGAGGTACTGCTGCTGGTCAACGTAGGCGTCGACCCGCTGCGCCATCACCGCGACCTGAACATCCTGATGACCACCGAGCGCACCGATTCGCTGAGCTACGCCGGGGTCAGGGAAAACCTGGTCCTCACCCTGGACCAGGTGACCCTCAACAGCTGGAACGAGGTCCAGGTGCTGCGCTACGACGGCGAGCATGCGCTGTTGCGCTGCCTGCGCGACTACCTCAACAGCCTCGACCACAGCCCCGTGGAAGCCCCGCACCGGCCAAGGCTGCGGGTGCGCAGTTTCTGCCACAACCGCGCCCTGGCCATCGCCCAGCGGGTCGAGGAAGTGTTCGTCACCGCCCAGGCCCTGTTCGACCAGCGCCTGGACCACCGCTACCTGATCCAGGTACAGCAGCATACCCACGTGCTGGAACTGTTCGCCGGCGGGGTGAACCTGGTCTCGGTGGACAGCCAGGCCGCGCTGCTGGCGTACCTCGGCGAAGAACGCCACGGCTACAGCCCGTTGGCACTGGACGGCAATGTGCTGGAGGAGCACGACCTGGCGCTGGTCCTGCCGCTGGGCCAGCCGCAGTGCGTGCAGGTGTTCTACCGGGTGCAGGACACCTGGGCGGACGTCTACGTGCTGGACGAATACAACGCCCTGTGGCAACAGCGCCTGCCCTTCCATGATGAAAGCAGCCTGCTCCTGCCGTTGCAGCGCTTCCTGCAATCGGTGGTGTTCCGCCGCAATGCGCGGCTGCCGATGGACGAGCAGCAGGCCCATCCACTGGACACCCTGTATTACCGGATATTGCCCTCGGGCAGCGGCCGAGCGCGGCAGGTCGAGCCATGGCAGGCACCGGAACTGGCCTTCGACCTGCCCTACTACGAAGTACAGGCAATCATCCAGGCCGCAGCGGACGACGCCATGCACGTCACCCTGTACTGCAACCAGAAGGAGTTTTCCGAGCTGGATCACGGCGACCAGCTATACGCCGTGGTCGCCCGCGAGATCATCGAGCAGCGCCGCGATGCGCAGCGCTATCGCTGCTACATCACCGACCTGGATCTGTCCGACCTGCTTGCCGACGGCCAGGGTTCGAGCATCCTGTACCTGCGCTACAAGCAGGAACTGGAGCGCCTGCTCAACCAGGCCCTGGCGGCGGTCTGATCAGAGATCGAAGTCGCCCGCCGCTTCCGGCTGGTATTCGACTTCCAGCAGCTTGAGCTTGAGGGTCTTGCCGCCGGGCGCCGGCCAGTCGATCTGCTCGCCCACCGACAGGCCGAGCAGCGCGCAGCCGATTGGCGCGAGGATCGACACGTTGCCTTCCTTGCCGGCGTCCTGCGGGTAGACCAGGGTCAGGTGATAGTCCTTGCCGCTGGCTTCCTCGCGGCAATGCACGCGGGAATTCATGGTCACCACACCTGCCGGCACCTCATCGTGGCCCACCACCTGAGCAGCGCGATCCAGCTCGCCCTGCAGGGCCAGGACGCCCGGCGCGTTCTCGTCGAGGCTGTCGATCAGGCGCTCCAGACGCTGCACGTCCAGGCGGGTGAGGGTAAGGGAAGGTTTGGTGCTCATGATCCGTTCAGGCTCCTTTTGGCAGATCGCATAAAGCAAAACCCCGCCCAAGGGCGGGGTTTTGAAATGTTCGGCAAATGGCCGGCGTGAGGCTGACACTACCACAGCCCAGCAATTTCTCAAGACCTCGAAAGCACGACGCGGACCCTGTGGGAGCGGGTTCACCCGCGATTGCGGTGGTGGACTCACTGCAGCAATCGCGGGTGAACCCGCTCCCACAGGGCCGCTGTAAACCTCAGGAGCCAGTCGCAGCCAGCCGCCGCGCACTCGCCTCGGCACAAATCTCCCGCCGCCGCTGGTCATCCGCCGAACGCCACTCGCGAATATGCTCCACATGGCGGAAACAGCCGATGCACACCCGCGCCTCATCCAGGCGGCAGGTGCTGATGCAGGGCGACTTCACCGCCGGGCTCACATTGCTGTACAGCGGCTTGGGTGGCCGGATTTCGCTGCTCACCTCAGATCTCTTCGAAATCGAGTTTTTCGCCGGCACGCTCCCAGACGATGCGCTCCAGCATCTCGCCCAGCAGCTCCTCGGTCTTCTCGCAGACCCACTTGCCGCTTTCTTCGTCGTAGTCGAAGTGGAAGCCACCCGAGCGGTCGGCCAGCCATAGCTGGCGCAGCGGCTCCTGGCGGCTGAAGATCAGTTGGGCGCCGTTGTCGAACTTGACGGTCAGCACACCGGCCGAATTTTCCATGTCCAGGTCCAGGTCGCTCTCATCGAACAGGTCTTCCAGTGCCTGTTGGGTCGCGTCTACCAGATCGTGAAAACGCGCTTCGCTCAAACTCATTGCAGGAACCTCGAAAAATGTCTGCTCAACACGCAAGCCGGGCAAGATACGAGCGCCGCGCCGCGAATGCAAAGACAAACGCCAGGCCCGGCACGTGCCGCCCGACGGCTGGCCGGCTACATAGGCAAGGCGCCGGACGCTCGGTATACTCCGGCGCAATACTGCTTAAATCAAAGGATTTCGCCATGAAGCGCCTGATTTCCTCCCTCGCGGCGCTCGTCGCGGTTGCCTGCCTTGTCTCCGCCTGCGGCCAGAAAGGCCCGCTGTACCTTCCTGATGACAGCAAGGACGGCAAGAAGTCGCAATCGCACCAGCACCAGTAAGGGAACCCGATGGACGCTTTCAACTACCGCGACGGCGAGCTGTTCGCGGAAGGTGTAGGCCTGTCGATCCTTGCCGAACGTTTCGGCACGCCGACCTACGTGTATTCCCGCGCTCATATCGAGGCCCAGTACCGTAGCTACACCGATGCCCTGCAGGGCACCTCGCACCTGGTCTGCTTCGCGGTCAAGGCCAACTCCAACCTGGGCGTGCTGAACGTCCTGGCGCGCCTCGGCGCGGGCTTCGACATTGTTTCCGGCGGCGAGCTGGAGCGTGTCCTGGCTGCAGGCGGCCGCGCCGACCGCGTGGTCTTTTCCGGTGTCGGCAAGACCCGCGCAGACATGCGCCGCGCCCTCGAGGTCGGCGTGCACTGCTTCAACGTCGAGTCCACCGAAGAGCTCGAGCGCCTGGCCCAGGTCGCCGCCGAAATGGGCGTGCGCGCCCCGGTGTCGCTGCGGGTCAACCCGGATGTCGACGCCGGCACCCACCCGTATATCTCCACCGGCCTGAAAGAGAACAAGTTCGGCATCGCCATCGCCGATGCCGAAGAGGTCTACATCCGCGCTGCACAGCTGCCGAGCCTGGACGTGGTCGGGGTGGACTGCCACATCGGGTCGCAACTGACTTCGCTGGAACCTTTCCTCGACGCCCTCGACCGCATCCTGATGCTGGTCGATCGCCTTGGCGATTGCGGCATCCTGCTCCAGCACCTGGACCTCGGCGGCGGCCTCGGCGTGCGCTATCGCGATGAAGAGCCGCCTTTGGCCGGCGCCTACATCAAGGCCGTGCGCGAGCGCCTCGGTGACCGCGATCTGGCCCTGGTCTTCGAACCGGGCCGGCACATCGTGGCCAACGCCGGCGTGCTGCTGACCCGCGTGGAATACCTCAAGCACACCGAACACAAGGATTTCGCCATCGTCGACGCGGCGATGAACGACCTGATCCGCCCGGCGCTGTACCAGGCCTGGATGGACATCAGCGCCGTGCGACCACGCGCCGGCGAACCACGCCATTACGACGTGGTCGGGCCGATCTGCGAGACCGGCGACTTCCTTGCCAAGGACCGCGCCCTGAACCTGGCCGAAGGCGATCTGCTGGCCGTTCGCTCCGCGGGCGCCTATGGTTTCGTCATGAGCTCCAACTACAACACCCGTGGCCGCTGCGCCGAAGTGCTGGTCGATGGCGACCGGGCCTTCGAAGTGCGCCGCCGCGAGACCGTAGCCGAGCTGTTCGCCGGCGAAAGCCTGCTGCCGGAGTGACACGATGCTTTTGCGTTTTACCAAGATGCACGGCCTGGGCAACGACTTCATGGTCCTCGACCTGGTCAGCCAGCACGCGCACATCCTGCCCAAGCACGCCAGGCAATGGGGCGATCGCCATACCGGCGTGGGCTTCGACCAGCTGCTGATCGTCGAGGCGCCGAGCAACCCGGAAGTGGATTTTCGCTACCGCATCTTCAATGCCGACGGCTCCGAAGTGGAGCAATGCGGCAACGGCGCGCGCTGCTTCGCCCGCTTCGTCCTGGACAAGCGCCTGACCGCGAAGAAACGCATCCGCGTGGAAACCAAGGGCGGCATCATCGAGCTGGACGTGCGCAACGACGGGCAGATCTGCGTTGACATGGGCCCGCCGCGCCTGGCCCCGACGGAAATCCCGTTCCAGGCGCCGGCCCAGGCCCTGAGCTATCCGCTGGAAGTCGGCGGGCAGACCGTCGAGCTGGCGGCCGTCTCGATGGGCAATCCCCACGCCGTATTGCGCGTCGACGACGTCAACAACGCACCGGTCCACGATCTCGGCCCGCAGATCGAAAACCACCCGCGCTTCCCGCAGCGGGTCAACGTCGGTTTTCTCCAGGTCGTCGACCGTCACCGCGCCCAGTTGCGCGTCTGGGAGCGCGGCGCCGGGGAAACCCAGGCCTGCGGTACCGGCGCCTGTGCTGCCGCAGTGGCTGCCATCAGCCAGGGCTGGATGGACTCGCCGCTGCTGATCGACCTGCCCGGCGGACGCCTGTCCATCGAGTGGGGCGGCCCGGGCAAACCGGTGCTGATGACCGGCCCGGCGGTGCGGGTCTACGAAGGACAGGTTCGTCTATGAGTGAGTGCCAGCCATGACCGATCAGCCCCAGGCGCCAGCCGCGGAACCCGACGACAACCTCGTGGAGGGCTCCACGCCCGACGTCGGGGCCGAGGCCGTGGCCGCTTACCTGCGCGCCCATCCCACGTTCTTTGCCGAACATGACGAGCTGCTGCTCGAACTGCAGATTCCCCACCAGCGCGGCGACAGCGTCTCACTGGTGGAACGCCAGCTCAAGCTGCTGCGCGACCGCAACATCGAAATGCGCCACCGTCTTTCGCACCTGATGGATGTCGCCCGCGACAACGACCGGTTGTTCGAGAAGACCCGCCGCCTGATTCTCGACCTGCTCGACGCCGACAGCCTGGAAACCGTGGTCATGGCCGTGGAAGACCGGCTGCGCCAGGACTTCCAGGTGCCCTTCGTCAGCCTCATCCTGTTCGGCGAAAATGCCGCGCCGGTAGGCCGCTGGGTTCCGGCCAGCGAAGCCCAGCAGGCTATCGGCGGCTTGCTGTGTGGCGGCAAGACCGTGAGCGGCAACCTGCGCGACCACGAGCTGGACTTCCTGTTTGGCGAGGCACAGCGCAAGGAAGTCGGCTCCAGCGCGGTGGCGGCCCTGGAAAACCAGGGACTGCACGGCGTCCTGGCGATCGGCAGCCGCGATCCGCACCACTACAAGAGCACCGTCGGAACCCTGTTCCTCGGCTACATCGCCGAAGTGCTCGGTCGCGTCGTACCACGCCTGACCCAGACTCTGCGCCCGGTACGCTGAATGGAACGCCAGCTGGAGGCGTTCTGCAACCATCTGCGCAGCGAGCGGCAGATGTCGGAGCACACCCGGCTGGCCTACCGACGCGACCTCGACAGCGTCCTGGCCTTCTGCGCCACGGTGGGTATCACCGAGTGGAAAACCTTGCAGATCCAGCATCTGCGTCAGTTCATCGCGCGCCGGCACCATCAGGGCCAGTCCTCCCGCAGCCTGGCCCGCCTGCTTTCAGCGGTGCGCGGTTTCTACCGATACCTCAACCGCGAGGGCCTCTGCGAGCACGACCCGGCCAACGGGCTATCTGCGCCCAAGGGCGAGCGGCGCCTGCCGCGCACGCTGGATACAGACCGGGCCCTGCAACTGCTGGAAGGCGGTGTCGAAGACGACTTCCTCGCCCGCCGCGACCAGGCGATCCTGGAGTTGTTCTATTCCTCGGGCCTGCGCTTGTCGGAGCTGACCAGCCTCGACCTGGAGCAGCTCGACCTGCCGGCAGGGCTGGTCCAGGTGCACGGCAAGGGCAGCAAGACCCGTGTCCTGCCGGTGGGGCGCAAGGCTCGCGAGGCACTGGAACACTGGTTGGCCCTGCGCGCGCTGAGCAACCCCAAGGACAGTGCCGTCTTCGTCAGCCAGCAGGGCCGGCGCCTGGGGCCGCGGGCCATCCAGCTAAGGGTGAAGGCCGCCGGTGAGCGGGAGCTGGGCCAGAACCTGCATCCGCATATGCTCCGGCACTCCTTCGCCAGCCACCTGCTGGAATCATCCCAGGACCTGCGTGCCGTCCAGGAGATGCTCGGCCACGCCGACATCAAGACTACCCAGATCTACACCCACCTCGATTTCCAGCACCTTGCCGCGGTCTACGACAGCGCGCATCCTCGTGCCAAACGCAGTAAGGGCGACGACTCATGAGTATCCAGCTGATTACCTTCGACCTTGACGACACCCTGTGGGATACCGCGCCGGTGATCGTCAGTGCCGAAGCGGTTCTGCGCGACTGGCTGGCCGCCAATGCACCAAGCCTCGGCGCAGTGCCGGTGGAACACCTGTACGCCATTCGCGAGCGGGTGGTGCAGGCCGAGCCAGGCCTCAGGCACCGCATCAGCGCCCTGCGCCGGCGCGTGCTGTTCCATGCGCTGGAAGAGGTGGGCTACAGCGAGCACAAGGCCCGCGAGCTGGCCAACGAAGGCTTCGAAGTGTTCCTGCACGCACGCCATCAGATCGAAATCTTCCCCGAGGTGCAGCCGGTGCTGGAACTGCTGCGTCGCCACTACACCCTCGGCGTGGTCACCAACGGCAACGCCGACGTGCGGCGCCTGGGCCTGGCGGATTACTTCAAGTTTGCGCTCTGCGCCGAGGACCTGGGGATCGGCAAGCCGGATCCGGCGCCGTTTCTCGAAGCGCTGCGCCAGGGTGAGGCGGCTGCCGGGGCGGCCGTGCATATCGGCGATCATCCCGGCGATGACATTGCCGGGGCCCAGCGCGCCGGCCTGCGAGCGGTGTGGTTCAACCCGCAGGGCAAGGCGTGGGAAGCGGATGGCAAGCCGGATGCGGAAATCCAGCGTCTGTCGCAACTACCGGATGTCCTCGCCCGCTGGCGCTGAAAGAGCGGCCTTGCATTGACCTTGTGGGAGCGGGTTCACCCGCGATTGCGTCGGTAAATTCACTACCGCAATCGCGGGTAAACCCGCTCCCACAGGGTCCGCGTTGCCCCTCGGGCAGACACAAAAAAGCCCGCTGTGTAATGGCGGGCTTTTCGTTACGACGGTCTCAGATAGGACGACTGCCGTATTTGTTGTCAGGCTTCTTGGGCGGATCGGCGACCACGTTGGCCTCGACTTCCTGCACCTTGCCACCGCGCGCCAGGAACTCTTCCATGGCACGGGCAAGCGCGTCGCGCTCCTTCTGCTTGGCTTCCATGCTCGGCATCTCGTCGACCGAGACCGCTGCCTTGGATTTGCCCTTGGCCGCAGGGGCCGGGCTATCGTCGCCAGCGTCTTCGGCTACGTCATCGGCCGCCGCTTCGAGGCCTTCATCGCCCTCGTCTTCATCGCCTACTTCGAGGTCGTCATTTTCCAGATCGTCGTCGCTCATGTTCTACCTCATGACTTGCGAAAAGCAGATTAGTTATAGACCAGTCGCCGTAGAGGTTTACGACTGCTGGAGAAAGATCATCGATCACGTGTTGCCCATGATCGACAACGCCCGCCGCTACCGCTGGCGAACGCTGTGCAGGCCCTTCAGAGCCTGACCAAATAAAGAGCTGCCGGTTCAAATAACCCCGGTTTCGTCCCCGCCGATCGGCTCGCTCAACAGCAAGCCTAGCAAAGGGCCATGAAGTGTGTGAACAGGCCACCATCACCCCACGGCGCGCATTCTAGCGTGCCGGATGAAAAAGCAAAGTGCCTAAAACGCCCCGCAGACTGTAAGTTTTCCGCTGACAATCGGACAGCCTTTGCAACAAGAATGAACCTGCAGCGAAAAACCGTTTGCCTGCCGTGCGCAGAGCAAATCCGGGACAAAAAAATGCCCGGCAAGCCGGGCAAGTTTTTTTCTCGGCGGGTTACAGGTTGTAGCCACGCTCGTTGTGTTGAGCCAGGTCGAGGCCGACCGACTCTTCTTCTTCGTTCACACGCAGGCCCATCACTACATCCAGCACTTTCAGGATCACGTAGGTGACGATGGCGGTGTAGATCACGGTGAAGCCGACGCCCTTGGCCTGGATCCAGACTTGCGCGCCGATGTCGGTCACGGTGCCGAAGCCGCCCAGGGCCGGTGCGGCGAACACACCGGTAAGGATTGCACCGACGATACCGCCGACGCCGTGCACACCGAAGGCATCCAGCGAGTCGTCATAGCCCAGCTTGCGTTTCAGGCTGGTGGCGCAGAAGAAGCAGACCACGCCGGATACCAGGCCGATCACCAGGCCGCCCATCGGGCCGGCAGTGCCGGCGGCAGGGGTAATGGCAACCAGGCCGGCAACCACACCCGAAGCGATGCCCAGGGCGCTTGGTTTGCCGTGAGTGATCCATTCGGCGAACATCCAGCCCAGCGCAGCGGCGGCAGTGGCGACCTGGGTCACCAGCATGGCCATGCCGGCAGTGCCGTTGGCAGCCGCAGCGGAACCGGCGTTGAAGCCGAACCAGCCGACCCACAGCATCGCCGCGCCGACCAGGGTGTAGCCCAGGTTGTGCGGAGCCATCGGGGTGGTCGGGAAGCCTTTGCGCTTGCCAAGTACCAGGCACGCCACCAAGCCAGCGATACCGGCGTTGATGTGCACCACGGTGCCGCCTGCGAAGTCCAGCACGCCCCAGTCCCACATCAGGCCGCCGTTACCGGCCCAGACCATGTGCGCGATTGGCGCATAGACCAGGGTGAACCAGACGCCCATGAACACCAGCATCGCGGAGAACTTCATGCGCTCGGCGAATGCACCGACGATCAACGCCGGGGTGATGATCGCGAAGGTCATCTGGAAGACCACGAAGACCGCTTCCGGGAAGGCCGCCGTCAGGCTTTGCGGGGTCACGCCGGCGAGGAAGGCCTTGGAAAGGCCGCCGACGAAGGAATTGAAGTTGGTGACGCCTTGTTCCATACCGGTGGTATCGAAGGCCAGGCTGTAGCCGAAGACGACCCACAGCACGCTGATCAGGCCGGTGATGGCGAAGCATTGCATCATCACCGACAGCACGTTCTTCGAACGCACCATGCCGCCGTAGAACAGCGCCAGGCCGGGGATGGTCATGAACAGCACGAGGGCAGTGGCAGTCAGCATCCAGGCGGTATCGCCGGAATTGAGCGCAGGAGCCGCAGTGGCCGCAGCGGTTTCCTCGGCCAGCGCGACAGCTGGCATTACGAGGGACAAAAGGGCTCCTAGCCCTGCGAATTTACGCAGAGTCATGTTGTTTTCTCCTGGGGCGTTGGGTTTGGGGCGGCTTTTGTTAGATCGCGTCGGTATCGGTTTCGCCGGTACGGATGCGGATAGCCTGTTCCAGATTCACCACGAAAATCTTGCCGTCACCGATCTTGCCGGTGTTGGCGGCCTTGGTGATGGCTTCGATGACCCGGTCCAGATCCTTGTCGTCGATGGCGACGTCGATCTTGACCTTGGGCAGGAAGTCGACCACGTACTCCGCGCCGCGGTACAGCTCGGTGTGACCCTTCTGCCGACCGAAGCCTTTGACTTCAGTGACAGTGATGCCCTGCACGCCGATTTCGGACAGCGACTCGCGCACATCGTCCAGTTTGAACGGCTTGATGATGGCAGTGACTAGCTTCATGAAACTCTCTCCCGAATAGGTGGACTTGCCCCAGGAAAACAAACCCGACTCAAGTCTAAGCGCAGTGCCTGGGCTTTGTAACGTTTCGTCAGCCTTTAATCCGTAGGGCTGACTGGCGAAACCGGCACCAGGCAACAAACTTCGTGTCATCGCTCCGCCTGAGCACTGCCTCGTCCTGGGACTGCATCAGTGCATGGGTCACGATGGTCTTAGCAGAAACAGTGCCATGTCAGGGAAACCTCCGGATTACAACGACTTGGGGGGAATATCCCGTCTTGGCCAGTAGCCAGCAGACAAATGGGCGCACTACAACGGTGCGCAACATCGGCGAGACATGTTCAAAAAGCGTGCAGTGAGAGGTGGCCAATCGCCCGTGCTACACTGCCCGCCCTCTTTTCGAAACAGGAGCGTCCGACATGCTCGCGCCCAAAGCCTTTCTCGATGCCCTGAGCGACCAGGCCTCGCGCCTGTTCAGCAATGACCCCACGCAACCGCGCAGCGAGCTGGAGAGCCAGTTCAAGGCGCTGCTGCAAAGCGGCTTCAGCAAGCTCGACCTGGTCAGCCGTGAAGAATTCGACAGCCAGATGGTCGTCCTGGCCCGTACCCGCGCCCGCCTCGAAGCGCTGGAAGCCAAGGTCGAAGCACTCGAAGCCCGCCTGAATCCCATCACCAGCGAGTGATGTTCCCGGTTGCCGACCGGCGCGCCCCTGCGCTGGTCTTGCGGCCAACCCTCCTGCCTTTTCCGCTGCTCGTCCCGGCCTTCGTTCGCCTGTCGCTTGTATAGGGGGAGGGGGTATGCAATGCTGCGCCCCATCCGATAGGCAGGGGGGGTATAGCCATGTCACACACCCACGTGAAAAAGGACGCGCTGCTCAAGCGCGTGAAGCGTATCGCCGGCCAGCTGCAGGCGGTGGAAAAGGCCCTGGAAGAAGGTGCCGACTGCGGCAAGACCCTGCACTTGGTGGCGGCCACCCGCGGCGCCATGAACGGGCTGCTGGAGGAGATCATCGAAGACCACGCCCGCGAGCACGTCGCCAACCCCGAGCTAAGCGACGAAGAGCGCGCCCGGGGCGTGGAAGAACTGCTCGAAGCCATCCGCCGCTATTCGAAGTGAGCACCGTCATGACCGAGCACACGCACGACCATCAGTTCCTCGGCTCCGCCCATGACCAGAACGCTCGCCGCACCTTGTGGGTGGTGATTCTCACCCTGGTGATGATGGCGGCCGAAATCGCCGCCGGCTACATCACCGGCTCCATGGCCTTGCTGGCCGACGGTTTCCATATGGCGACCCATGCCGGGGCGCTGGGTATCGCGGCGGCGGCCTATGCCTACGCGCGGCGGCATGCGGGCAGTTCCCGCTACAGCTTCGGTACCGGCAAGGTCGGCGACCTGGGTGGCTTCGCTTCGGCGCTGATCCTCGGCATCGTGGCGCTCAGCGTCGGCGTCGAATCGACCATCCGCCTGTTCCAGCCGGGCGAGGTGCAGTTCGACATGGCGATCTTCATCGCCGTGATCGGGTTGCTGGTCAATATCGCCAGTGCGCTGCTCCTCGGGCATGGCCACACTCACGACCATCATCATGAGCATGGCCACGACCACCCTCATCACCACGACAACAACCTGCGTTCGGCCTACCTGCATGTAATCGCCGATGCGCTGACGTCAGTGCTGGCGATCGCCGCGCTGCTGGCAGGGCGGTTCCTGGGCTGGGTGTGGCTGGATCCGCTGATGGGGATTGTCGGTGCGCTGGTGATTGCACGCTGGTCATGGAGCTTGATGAAAGTCACGGCCGGAGTGCTGCTGGACCAGACGGACGAGCATGTCGCCGAAGAGATTCGCGAGCTGGTGGAGAAGCCAGGGGATGCGCGGATTACCGACCTGCACGTCTGGCGGGTCGGGCCTGAGGCGCATGCGGCGATTGTCAGCGTGGTGGGCAAGGCCGGGGTGGACCTGGCGAGTATCCGGCAGCGGTTGGTACCGGTGCATGAGGTGCGGCATTTGACGGTTGAGGTGCAAGCGGGGTGAGAACGGCCCTGCCAACTGCATCGTATAGAAGGCATTTCGTAGTAAAGACCGCAAAATGACTCCTATACGATGCAACTCCAGGCTGTACAAATCCATTGATGCGGCGCGAACCCTGTGGGGGGGTTTACCCGCGATTACCTCTCCATCACTTTTTAACCTTATCAAAGACCTTGGCCCGCTTCTCCGACATCAAGCTGCGGGCCACACCAATATTCCAGGCATCCAGCATCCTGGTGCCGATCAGTTCGAATTGCGGGTTCTGCCCGAGGTACTCGAGCATTTCCTTTCGAGCATCGCTGATACCGTCGGCGATCTGCTGCAGGGTCTGTTCAACGATCCGCTCGGAAAACCCGCACGTCACGCGTCCGAACTGAGCCAGCCGCTTATGCTTTGGAAAGGCCTTACTCCCTTCCATCATCAGCGCCATCATGTCCTGCGGGCTGTAGGGCGTGGTGGTGACGATGTCATAGGCAGGGGCCAGCTTGATCACGGCGTCCTCGCTGGTGCTGTCGTACATGAGCGCGAAGTTCTTCATGTGAGCGTCGCCGCCTTGCACCGCCGCCGACAGGGCCACACAACGAAAATACTGCAGCAATGCCGCCTGACGCAGCGATGGCTCGACCCATGTATTAATCTGCCGCACGCCACCTTCATAGCTGCCATCGTACTTGCGGTTGGCGCCCCAGCCGTTGAGCACGCAGAAGTCTTCAAGGCCCAGATAGCCCTGCTCGCCGATATCGAATCGCTCGACGATCAGAAACTTGCCGCCGTTGCTCAATTGAAATCCGGGCACCTCCAAACCAGCCAGCTTGGCGGCTCGCATGCAGAAGAACTCATTCGCGGCCAACTCAGGGTAATCCTCATCGCGCCAGGCCTTGACGATGTGCGTCGCTCCCCGGTGCGTAACCCGCTCGACGCCTTCGACATCCTCGTCGCGCACAAGCACCTTCGGCTGCACCCCGGAAACGCCTGAATACTTGGCATATCTGGAAAGCAGATCCTCGAACAGCCCCTGCGCACCATCATGGACAAGCAGCTCATTGATGGAGGTGCCCGGCATCGAGCCTTCCGAATGACCTCCCACGATCACTCGCCCCAACTGGTGAGGGCCTACGATGCCCAGCAGATCGAGATCGTCGAAGCCATGGATGACCTTGGCGAACATCTGCTGCAGTCGGCTTCTGAGAAAGCCCTCGGGCAGGTTCATCTCGAAGATGGGATGCAGACCGCGCTCCCAAAGGTAGTCATCCCGGCGTACTGGCATCGTCAATGACACCGCCTGGCCTTCGGCCGCCGAATCGCGATATCTGAAGGACGTGGCGCCCGGTGTAGAGTCCGCGCGCGCCAGGCTGCCGACATCCAAGCCTCTTACCGCCACGTTCAAGGCTTCATTGCTCATGGAAGTTGGCCTCTTTCAGCTGGTCCAGCGTTGGTCGCCGGCGCTGGGCGACAGCCGTCAGGGTATATCCAAGCATGTTGAGGATGGCCTCGACCTTGCGAATACCAATCTCGGGCACGGTATTGTTTTCGATCCCGGAGATGGTCGAGCGGCTCATGCCCAACTGGCTTGCCAGTTCTGACTGCGAAAGACCTTTCTGTTTGCGGAGGTTCTTGATGGTCCGGCCGATGGCTTCCATTTTTGCACCGTATACAAGACATTTCTGGCTGAAGGCTAGCATATGACTTGTATAGCATTCATTCTGGGTATTAAGCGATCATCGAGTTTTTACTGCCCACCCTCCGGACACACCAGGAAGTAATCTCCCCCAACCCGCCTCCGAACCCACCACTATCCTTGCAAAACCGCACGACGCGGCCCCGCATCGATCATGGAGCGTTCATGTCCCTCGCCATCGTCCACAGCCGCGCCCAGGTGGGGGTGCTGGCGCCGCCGGTTCTTATCGAAGCCCATCTCGCCAACGGTTTGCCGACCCTGACCCTGGTCGGACTGCCCGAAGCCACGGTCAAGGAAAGCAAGGACCGGGTACGCAGCGCGATCGTCAATTCCCGGCTGGAATTTCCCCAGAGGCGGATCACCCTCAACCTCGCGCCTGCCGATCTGCCGAAGGACGGCGGGCGTTTCGACCTGGCAATTGCGCTGGGCTTGCTGGCGGCGAATGGACAATTCACCCAGGCGGCGCTGGACAAGGTGGAGTGTCTCGGCGAACTGGCGTTGTCCGGGGCGGTCCGGCCGGTGCAAGGCGTGCTGCCTGCGGCACTCGCTGCCCGCGATGCCGGGCGGGCGCTGGTGGTGCCGAAGGCGAATGCCGAGGAAGCCTGCATGGCGTCGGGGCTGGAGGTGTATGCGGCGGATAATCTGCTGGAACTGGTCGGGCATTTCAGCGGGCAACAGCCGTTGATGCCGTACCAGCCTAACGGGCTGTTGCTCAATCCCCGGCCCTACCCGGACCTGAGCGAGGTGCAGGGACAGTTGGCAGCGAAGCGAGCGCTGCTGGTGGCTGCGGCGGGGGCGCACAACCTGCTGTTCACGGGGCCGCCCGGAACGGGAAAAACCCTGCTTGCCAGCCGCCTGCCCGGGCTGCTTCCGCCGCTGGATGAACGCGAAGCGCTGGAGGTTGCGGCGATTCAATCGGTTGCGAGTCCGAAGCCGCTGGACTGCTGGCCACAAAGGCCTTTTCGACATCCCCATCACTCTGCTTCCGGGCCTGCATTGGTCGGAGGAGGGTCACGTCCGACGCCCGGCGAAATCACCCTGGCCCACCACGGCGTGCTGTTCCTCGATGAACTACCCGAGTTCGAGCGTCGCGTGCTGGAGGTGCTCCGCGAGCCACTGGAGTCAGGCGAGATCGTGGTCGCCCGGGCGCGGGACCGGGTGCGCTTCCCCGCCCGCTTCCAGCTCGTTGCAGCAATGAACCCCTGCCCCTGTGGCTATCTCGGCGACCCCACCGGTCGCTGCCGCTGCAGCAGCGAACTGGTGCAGCGCTATCGCAACAAGCTGTCCGGCCCGCTGCTGGACCGGATCGACCTGCATCTTACCGTCGCCCGTGAAGCCACGGCGCTCTCTCCCGGCAGCGAAGACGGCCCCGACAGCGCCACCGTCGCCCGCCAGGTGGCCATCACCCGTGAGCGCCAGCAGCAACGGCAAGGCTGCGCCAATGCCTTCCTCGACCTGCCCGGCTTGCGCCGGCACTGCAGGTTAGCCACGGAGGACGAGCGATGGCTGGAACATGCCTGCGAACGCCTGACCCTGTCGCTGCGGGCAGCGCATCGGTTGCTCAAGGTGGCACGAACGTTGGCCGATCTTGAAGAGGTCGAGGATATCCGGCGGGAGCATCTGGCGGAGGCGTTGCAGTATCGGCCGGCGGGGCAGGAATGAGGGCTGTTGCTTGGCGCTGTCAGACCGTGGGAGTAGGTACCCAGTCCTCGACCCTCAAGCCCGGCACTCGGTCGAATTCGCGGCGGTTGTTGGATACGACGATCAGCCCTTGGGAGCGGGCATGTCCGGCAATCATCTGATCATAAGGGCCTATCTGCTTGCCAAGCCGGGCAAGCTCCGCACGCAACTGCCCTGTATGGGCAGCTGCCTCATGGTCGTATTTGAGCACCTCCAGACGAGCAGCAAATCCTTCAACATCAGCAAGGTTGCGCTCCGGATTCGAGGACTTCTCGGCACCATATACCAACTCCATCAAGGTCACAGTGCTTATACACATCTGTCCATGATGGCGCTTGAAGGTTTCCCGCACCTCATAGGGGCGGTTCTTGATAGTGAAAATGCAGATGTTGGTATCGAGCATGAACTTGAGCATCAGAACGCCTCTCGCTCCTGATCTTCCGGTTGCTCACGGTCTGCCATGAAATCTGCGGTTACGCCCTCGCTCTCGAACCAGCTATCCCAGGATTCGCCAGCCGGCGTGATGATCCTGGTACGTCCGAGGGCTACAACATCGACGCGCTTCACATCATCCGGAAGAGCGACAGCCTTGGGTAACCTTATGGCTTGGCTGCGATTGCTCTGAAAAACGGCACCTTGTTCCATGAATCACCTCGCGGAATATAAATGCATATCCCATGGTAGAGACCATTTGGGATATGTCAATGGGATATGCCAACGCTACTCCCTTCTGCCACTATCAACAAACCCCGCCAACACCGAATCCACCAGCGCCTTGGCCATCTCCGCTTGCTGAGCGATACCGACGACCAGGGCGTGATCGTTGGCGGTGAGGTGCTCAGCGGCATCGCAGGCAGACGCCCGCAAGCAGCTGAGCAACAGACAGGCGTGGACCAGCGCGTCTTCGGCGCAGATTTCCTCGCTGACGTTGAACATGCACTTGCCGCTGAAATCGTGAGGGCCAAATGGCGTGCCGCTGGTTTTGAAACGGGAAAAGTCGAAGGGCGGTGGATCGGGGACCGGCTTTTTCATGGTGCAACTCCTATGCGGATAGGCAAAAAAGCCGCCGCCATAGCGCTGCGAAACGAATGGGTGGCAGCTGTACGCGGGTTCGCAGACCGGGCATAGGAACCGGTGCACCCGAAGGTGCCCCGCGCACAACCGCCATGACAGGACAATCGAACGACATTGATCGAATGCTGAAATGAGGTTCTGGCTATGCTCTGGGCTGCGACACCCTGTCACCAGAAATCAGTGACCGTCGGAGCCTAAGCACCCCTCCGCAGAGGCGCAACAGAGCAACAGGCCACGCAGTATGATTCAGAAGCGTCTGACAGAAAACGGCCACAGACCATTGTGAAATCTGTTGTTTCGAATGACATTTGAGATCGCATCGCTGGCAAGCCAGCTCCCACAGGTACGGTGCACGCAAGTCCCTGTGGGAGCTGGCTTGCCAGCGATGAGGCCACCAGCCACACCACACCCACCCAAGGCCCAACTCCCGAGACTCCCATGCCCTACCCTCTCCTGCTCGGCGCCTTCCTCCTGCTTCTCGACCTGCTGCTCTGGCGCGCCATCCCCGTGGAGCGGCGCAACTGGCGCACCGCCGCGCGGGTCGTGGCCTTCCTGCTGTTCACCGGGGTATTGCTGAGCGCCGGCATCAGCCCGCTGCAACCGCCGCCCTGGCCCGAAGACCTGGCCCGCAACCTGCTCGCCACCGTCCTCGAGATCACCTGGTGGCTGTTCGCCGCGCGCACGCTGACCGTGGTGATCGGCCTGATGCTGATCGCCCGCAGCGGCCATACCGGCCGCCTGCTGCAGGACGTCCTTGGCGCGGTGATCTTCCTGGTTGCCATCGTCGCCGCAGCCGCCTACGTGATGCAGCTACCGGTCAAAGGCCTGCTGGCAACCTCGGGCGTGATGGCCATCGTCATCGGCCTGGCCTTGCAGAGCACCCTGAGCGACGTGTTTTCCGGCATCGTCCTGAACACCACCCGCCCTTACCAGATCGATGACTGGATCAGCATCGACGGCACCGAGGGCAAGGTGATCGATATCGACTGGCGCGCCACCCGCCTGCTCACCGGCAACGGCAGCATGGCGGTGATTCCCAATTCGGTGGCGGCCAAGGCCAAGCTGCTCAACTTCAGCCGGCCCAACGATGTGCATGGGGTGTCCATCAGCGTGGTCGTTCCCGCCAGCGTGCGCCCGCGCAAGGTGCTCGATGCCCTGGAGAAGACCCTGCAAGGCAGCAGCGCCCTGCTGGCAGTGCCCAAGCCCAAGGCGACGATCAAGGCGTCGACCCTGGAGTCGGTGGAATACGAGGCCAGCGGCTTCGTCGCGGCGATGGACCAAAAGACCACCGTGCGCAACCAGATGTTCGACCTGGCCCACCGGCACCTGGTGGCTGCCGGGGTGATCTGGAACCCGGAAAACGACACCCGCCCCTGGAGCCGGCAACGCAGCCTGCTGGAAGACGTGCGCATCTTCCGCGCCCTGAGCAGCGAGGAAAAGGACAGCCTGAGCCAGCGCATGATCGCCGTCGAATACCCGGCGGACCAGGTGATCCTCGGCGTCGACGAGGCCTCCGACCATGTATTGGTGATCGGCACCGGCGTGGTGTCGGCGGCGGTCCATGATGGCGAAAAACTGCTGGAAGCCGGTCGCATGGGCCCGGGCGAAGTACTCGGCGTCGAAGGCTTGCTGGACGAAGCCACCTCGGCGGCGGAGTTCCGCACCTTGACCAGTTGCCTGCTCTACCGCATCGACAAGGCCGAGGTGAAGCAATGCCTGGAACAGCGCCATGAAGTGAAGGACGCCCTGGGCAAGCTGCAGAGCGTCCGCGAGCAGAACAGCCAATCACTGTTGCTGCAGAAGCCCGCCGCGATCAAGAAAGGCGGCTTCCTCAACTGGCTGCAGCGCAAGCCTTGAACCTCGGTATCGACGCTCCTACCTGGACCGCGCAAGCCTTCAGAGCACCACCCGCAGGCACTGCCCGGCGTGATACAGCGAGAACCCGGTTTCATAGAAGCCGGTGCGCAGCGCCGGTACCGCCACCGGCTTCATCGGCGAGAATGGGATCGGCAGCGCGGCGGGATCATCCTGCATCAGGAAACGGGCAAACGCCTTGCCGATCACCGTACCGGTGGTGTTGCCGCGGCCGTTGTAGCCGGTGACGGCAACGATGCCCGGTGCCGGTTCGAACAGGCGCATCAGGTGGTCCGGGGTGAAGTCGATGCAGCCGGTCCAGTGCATTTCCCATTCGACCTTGCCCAGTTCCGGGAAGTAATGGCCCTGGATCCTGTCGGCCCAGCGGCGGATGAACCATGACGGCTTGTTGTCCACCCGGCCGAGGCTGCCCAGCAGCAACCGGCCCTGATCGTCGCGACGGATACTGCTGAGCACGGTGCGGGTGTCCCAGGAGCCCTGGCCATGCTTGAGCACGTTGTCGGCGGCGGCGCCGTGCAGCGGTACCGAGGCGACCTGGTAGTAATAGCCGCGGAAAAAATGCTTTTGCAGATCGGTCCAGTCGCCTTCGGTATAGGCGCCGGTGGAGATGACCACTTTCTCGGCTTCCACCACGGCTTTCGCCGTCTTCACCTGCCAGCCGCGGCTGCCGTTGCGTTGCAGGCCTTGCACCGGGGAGCGTGTGTGGATGCGCCCGCCCAGGCGCTCCACCGCTTCGGCCAGGCCGCGGGTGTAGGCCATTGGATTGATGGTGCCGGCACGGCGGTCCAGCAGCGCGGCGGAGATCTGCCGGGTGCCGCAGTAATCCTCGCAGCGGGCTCCGGTGAGCAGTTCCACGTCGGCACCGCGACGGGTCCATTGCGCGTGGCGGGCCTGCAGGTCGGCGACACCGGTAGCGTTGTGCGCCATGTGCAGGGTGCCGTCGTTATGCGCCTGGCAATCGATGCCGAGGCGCTGGATCAGAGCGAAGACTTCCGCAGGGGCCTCGCCCAGCACCTTGTTCAAGCGACTGCCCTGCTGCAGGCCGAGGGTGGCTTCGACATCGTCGGGACGGATCCAGGTGCCGGCGTTGACCAGGCCGACGTTGCGGCCGGAGCCGCCGTGTCCGATGTCACGGGCCTCCAGCACCACCACCGACTTGCCCTGCTCCAGCAAGTGCAGGGCGGCGCAAAGGCCGGTGATGCCGCCGCCGATGATGCAAACGTCCGCGACCGCATCGGTGCTGAGAACCGAAGCGGGGGCCGCCGGCGGGGTGATGTGTTCCCACAAGCATTGTTGACGCAGGTCGGGCATGGGTGGGGTCCCCGGAGCAGGTATTGATCTTGTTATGTCTGAACCTGAAAAAGCATCGCTGGCAAGCCAGCTCCCACAGGGACCGTGGCGGTCCCGCAGGAGTGTGCTTGCTTGCGAATCAGTCGAACACGATGCCCTGGGCCAGCGGCAACTCCCGGGAGTAGTTCACGGTGTTGGTCTGACGGCGCATATAGGCCTTCCAGCTGTCCGATCCGGATTCACGGCCACCGCCGGTTTCCTTCTCGCCACCAAAGGCTCCGCCGATCTCCGCGCCACTGGTGCCGATATTGACGTTGGCGATCCCGCAGTCACTGCCCGCCGCACTCTGGAAACGCTCGGCCTCGCGCAGGTCGGTGGTGAAGATGCACGAGGACAGGCCTTGCGGAACTTCGTTGTTCAGGCGCAGGGCCTCGTCGAAGTCGTCGTAGGCCATTACATAGAGAATCGGCGCGAAGGTCTCGTGGCGCACCACCTCGGTCTGGCCCGGCATTTCCACGATGGCCGGCGCAACGTAGTAGGCATTCGGATACTGGTCGGCCAACTGACGCTCACCACCAAAGACCTGGCCGCCTTCATCACGGGCACGGGCCAGCGCGTCCTGCATGGACAGGAACGAAGCCTTGTCGATCAGCGGACCGACCAGGTTGCCCTCGCGCGGGTCACCGATGCGGACCTTGGCGTATGCGGACTTGACCCGCGCCACCACTTCGTCCTTCACCGAACGATGCACGATCACCCGACGCAGGGTGGTGCAACGCTGCCCGGCCGTACCGACGGCACTGAACAACACGGCACGCACGGCGAGATCGAGGTCGGCGCTGGGGGCGAGGATCATGGCGTTGTTGCCGCCCAGCTCAAGAATGCTGCGACCGAAGCGTGCCGCGACCCGAGGACCGACCTCGCGGCCCATGCGGGTGCTGCCGGTGGCACTCACCAGCGGCACACGCGGATCGTCCACCAGCGCCTGGCCAGCATCACGATCCCCGATGATCACCTGGCTCAAGCCCGCAGGCGCATCGCCAAACCTGCCCAGCGCTTTCTCGAACAGCGCCTGGCAGGCCAGGGCCGTCAACGGCGTCTTCTCGGACGGCTTCCACACCACGGCATTGCCGCAAACCAACGCCAGCGTGGTGTTCCACGCCCACACCGCCACCGGGAAGTTGAAGGCGCTGATGACACCGACCACGCCCAGCGGGTGCCAGCTTTCGCGCATATGGTGGCCAGGGCGCTCGGAGGCGATGGTGAGGCCGTAGAGCTGGCGCGACAGGCCGACGGCGAAGTCGCAGATGTCGATCATTTCCTGCACTTCGCCCAGGCCTTCCTGGGTGATCTTGCCGGCCTCCACCGACACCAGCTCGCCCAGTTCCGCCTTGTGTTCACGCAGCACTTCGCCGAACAGCCGGACCAGCTCGCCACGGCGTGGCGCCGGGACATTGCGCCAGGCTTCGAAGGCCTGCTGTGCCTGGGCGATCTTCGCGCCCACGGACGCCGCCGGCTCCAGGTGCACCGACGCGATCAGGCTACCGTCGATCGGGGTATGAACGGGATGGTTGCCCTTGGTGTAGGCACTGGCCGGGACACCCAGGCGGTCAAGCAGTCCATCAACCATTTTGTTCTCCTGCAAGGCGGTGAAAGGTTGTAATCGTGGTTGAGGGTCAGTATTAATCCGATCACTCTAGCGCCACAAACGACCTTTATTCCGCACATCATTCCGTCAGGTAATGACCTGGAGCTACCGTAATGTCCAAGCGCCTGGTGCCGTCGATGGCCGCCCTGCAATGCTTCGAAGCCGCCGCCCGGCATTTGAGCTTCACCCGCGCAGCCGAGGAGCTGCACCTCACCCAGAGCGCAGTGAGCAAGCAGGTGGCGCAACTGGAGGACATGCTGCGCCATCACCTGTTCCTGCGCATTCGCCGCCGCCTGCAACTGACGCCGGCCGGCGCGCTTTATCTGGCCGAGGTGAACAAGATCCTCACCCAGGTGGATATGTCCAGCCGCTACATCATGTCCTACGGCGAGCAGACCGAAGTGCTCAAGGTCGCCACCCAGCCCAGCTTCGGCGTGCGCTGGCTGATTCCGCACCTGAAGGGCTTCGGCAAGCGCTATCCGAATATCCATTTGGATATCCGCAACGAGATGGAGCCGTTTTCCCTGCTCCAGGCCAAGGCCGACGTGGTGTTCTTCTACGGCCAGGGTACCTGGCCGGGGGCGACCTGCATCGAGCTGTTCGGCGAGGAGGTGCTGCCGGTGTGCGCGCCGGACCTGTTGCAGGGGCGCAGCCTGGAGGACGCCAGCGAGCTGTCCGGTTTCGTCCTGCTGCAAAGCACCACCCGCCCGGAAGCCTGGCACGAATGGTTCCTCGAACAGGGCCTGCATTCGCCGAACAGCTATCACGGACCGCGCTTCGACACCTTTCATATGTGCCTGAGCGCAGCCCAGGCCGGCTGCGGCGTGGCGCTGGTTCCGGGTTACCTGGCCGAGGCCGATATCGCCGAGGGCAAGCTGGTGGTGCCCTGGGCGCATCGCATGCGCAGCAACGGCGCGCATTTCCTCGCCTTTTCCGAACACGCCGCCGAGGTACCCAAGGTGCGCTGCCTGGTGGACTGGATCAGCGGACAGGTGGCCGCCGAAAATCAAGAATCCAAGGAATGACTGCTCGACTTTTTTTCGCTTGAAGTCGATCAGCATTCCTCGCTTTCATGTACAGGCCTCGATCCACTCATCAGGAAGCCCGCGATGCCCGCAGAAGATTTCGTCAGCCCGGACCATATCCGTGCGCGGTTCTCCGCCGCCATGTCGTCAATGTACAAGGAGGAGGTTCCGCTCTACGGCACGCTGTTGAAGCTGGTGAGCGAGGTCAATCGGCAGGTGCTGGAGATGCGGCCGGAAGTTGCCGAAGCGTTGCGCTGGACCGGCGAGATCGAGCGTCTCGACCAGGAACGCCACGGCGCCATCCGCGTCGGCACGGCAGCGGAGCTGGCGACCATCGGCCGCCTGTTCGCGGTGATGGGCATGCATCCGGTGGGTTACTACGACCTCAGCAGTGCCGGGGTGCCGGTGCACTCCACCGCGTTTCGTCCGGTGCACGAGCAGTCGTTGCATACCAGTCCGTTCCGGGTCTTCACGTCACTGCTGCGCCTGGAGCTGATCGAGGATCCGGCCCTGCGGGAACTGGCCGGGTCTATCCTGGAAAAGCGCGAGATCTTCACCCCGCGCGTCGTGCAACTGATCGAACGAAGCGAGCGCGAGGGCGGCCTGAACGAAGCCGATGCCCAGGCGTTCGTCGAAGAAGCCCTGCATACCTTCCGCTGGCATCACGAAGCCACGGTCACGGCGCAACAATACCGGCAATTGCATGACCAGCACCGTCTGATCGCCGACGTGGTGGCCTTCAAGGGGCCGCACATCAATCACCTGACCCCGCGCACCCTGGATATCGACGCGATCCAGCTGGGCATGCCGGCCCACGGCATCCCGCCCAAGGCGGTGATCGAAGGGCCGCCGCGCCGCCGGCATCCGATCCTGTTGCGCCAGACCAGCTTCAAGGCCTTGCAGGAGGCCATTGCTTTCCGCGATGCCGAAGGCAGCCATACCGCGCGCTTTGGCGAGATCGAACAGCGCGGCGCGGCGCTGACGCCCAAGGGGCGGCAACTCTATGACCAGTTGCTGGACGCCACCCGCGAGGCCCTGGGCGGAGCGCCGGCAGAGAGCAATGCCGATCGCTACATGAGCCTGCTGGCCGAGACGTTCCAGGCATTTCCGGATGATCTGCGGCAGATGCGCGAGCAGGGGCTGGCGTATTTCCGCTACTTCCCGACCGAGAAAGGGCTGGCGTCGAAGGAGCGCCCGGGCACGCTGGAGGAGCTGATCGAGGCGGGGCATGTCCACTTCGAAGCGTTGGTCTACGAGGACTTCCTGCCGGTCAGTGCGGCGGGGATCTTCCAGTCCAACCTGGGCGATGACGGGCAGGCGGACTATGGCAGCAATGCCAACCGGGAGGCGTTCGAGCAGGCGCTGGGCATGGCGGTGCAGGATGAACTGGCGTTGTATGCCGAGAGCGAAAAGCGCTCTATCGAGGCCTGCCTCAAAGCCCTGACCCTTCCAACCCTCTGAAACACGACGCGGACACCTGTGGGAGCGGGTTCACCCGCGATTACGTCGGTGAATTCATTGCCGTAATCGCGGGTGAACCCGCTCCCACAGGGTTTTGCGGTGTTCGATGGGTCAGTGGCGGACGCGGAAGCGGTCCACCTCCTGGCGCAACTGTCCCGCCAGCCCTTCCAGTTGGCGTGCCGTGGTGGCGAGATCGTTCGCCACTTCTCGCTGGTCATGGTTGGTCGAGGCAATGCTTTGCAGATTGCTGCTCAGCACCGTCGCAGTAGCGCTCTGCTCCTGGGTCGCGGTGGTGATCACGGCAAACTGTTCCCCGGCACTGCGGCTCTGCTCATCGATCCTTGCCAGCGCTTCCGCGACCCGGGCATTGCGCTCCAGCCCTTCGCGCATCAGGCGGTTGCCCTGTTCCATGGTGCTGATGGCGTGCCCGGTCTGCTGCTGCACGCTGTCGATCATCGAGGAAATTTCATCCGTGGCCTGGCGCGTCCGTGCGGCCAGGTGCCGGACCTCATCGGCAACCACCGCAAAGCCGCGCCCTTGCTCTCCGGCCCGAGCCGCTTCGATGGCAGCATTGAGCGCGAGCAGGTTGGTCTGCTCGGCAATCGAAGTGATGGTGCCGACGATGCCGCCGATGTCCTGGGAACGGGCACCGAGGATATCGATGACCCTGGCGGTATCGCCCAGGGATTCGGCGATCTGCTGCAACGAGGTCGAAGCCTCGTCCATCGAGGCACGGCCGATCCGCGTCTGCTGGGCGTTGTCCCGGGCCATGCGCTCGGTATTGCCCATGCTGTCGGCGATATTCGCTGACGTTGCGCTGAACTCCTCCACCGCACCGGCCATGCTGGTGATCTCGCCGGACTGCCGGTCCATGCCATCGCAGGCACCTGCCGAGAGATCGGCCAGGGCATGGGCGCGCTGCCCTACCTGCTGCGACGCCTCACGGATGCGCAAGACCATGTTCGCCAGTGCCTCGCCCATATGGTTGAAGCTGGCGGCGAGCTGGCCGATTTCGTCCTGGCTGGTGACCTGCAGGCGCACGTCCAGGTCACCCGCGCCCAGCGCCTCGGCCTGGTGCACCAGGTCGCTCAGCGGCCGCAGCTTGCGCCGCAACAGCCACAGCGTGGCGCCCACGGCCAGCAGCATCGCCAGCAGGCTGCCGATGGCCAGGCGGGTGCCGACACTCCAGGTTACCGCGCGGATTTCCGCTTCCGGCATGCTCGCCAGCACGGTCCAGGGGCCGCCGGCGAAGGGCATGGCGACGCTGTAGAGGTCTTCCACGCCATCGTTCCAGAAGCGCCCCTCGCCAGGTTTTCCGACAAAACCGGCAGCCTCCGCAGCAGCCTGTTGCAGGTCGGTCACACCCGCCGGCGGCACCAGCCAGCGGCCTTGCTCGTCGAGCAGGGCAAGGGAGCCGGTCTGGCCGATGCGGAAGCGCTTGAGGTTGTCGAACTGGTTTTTCTGCGCGTCGGTGTAGTCGAAGCCGACGAACAGGATGGCGATGACCTGGCCGCCAGCGTCACGCACCGGGGTGTATTGGGTCATGTAGAAGCGGTCGAACAGCAGGGCGCGCCCGACATAGGACTGGCCGGCCATGATCCGCGCGTAGGCCGGGCTCTGGCGGTCCAGCAGGGTGCCGATGGCGCGGCTGCCGTCCTGCTTGGTCAGCGAGGTGCTGATGCGTACGAAATCATCGCCGTTGCGCACGAAGATCGTGGCGACACCCGCTGTCATCTGGCGGAATTCATCCACCTCGCTGAAATCGTTGTTCAACGCCTGGCCGTCGAGGTACAGGCCCGGGGTGGCGACACCGGCGACCGGAATGGACGTCCCTGGCTGCACCGCGAGACGGTTGAAACGCTTTTCGAACAGCCCGGCCAGGCGCTGCGTGCTTTCCCGCAGCGAGTCATGGAAGGTGCCGAGCTGGTCGGCCAGCAACCGGGCCTCGCTGGTGAGGTGTTCCTGGCGGGTGACCAGGTTGGCGTGGTCGAGGGAGCGCAGGGCGAACAGGGTGCTGCCGCTGATCACAATGGCGAGCACGACGGCGAGCGCAAGGCCGAGCTGCGAAGCAATCCGGGCACGAGGTCGAGACATGAAAACTCCTGGCTGAGCGAGGCCGGGACCATCCAGATCACCGGGGGGGCACGAAGGGGCAGGGAAACATGGGCCTCATGGCGGGCCCTTGAGTGCATCATCGGCGGCGCCGGTCGATACTTGAGTGCTGAACACGGTTATTTTGCGCAAACGGTCATTCGCCGCTGTTAGCCGCATTTATCCGCAGCATTTCCACATCTGGCAACCGCATCGCCCGCGCTTCGCCCTGCAGGAAGTCGCTGAGCCGGCGCAAACGCTCGCCGCCCGGACGGGTGCGCGGCCAGACCAGGTAGTAGTCCAGCCCGCTGGCCACCGCCGCCGGCCAGGGCAGGCTGAGCCGCCCTTGCGCCACGTCCTCGGCGACCATCAGCAGATCGCCCATGGACACCCCGTAGCCCCGGGCTGCGGCGATCATGCCCAGTTCCAGTGTGTCGAACACCTGCCCGCCCTTGAGCGAAACCTCGTCGGTCAGGCCCATGCGTGCCAGCCAGGTGCGCCAGTCGCGCTTGTCCGGGGTCGGATGCAGCAGTTCGCAGGCGGCGAGCTTTTCCACGTCCCAAGGGCCGTCCTTGAGCAGCTCCGGTGCGCCTACCGGCACCAGCCATTCGGAAAACAGGCAGCTCACCTCCCAGTCCGGCGGAAAGTGCCCGTCGCCCAGCAACACGGCGCAGTCGAAGGGCTCCTGGTTGAAATCGACGTGATCCACATCCATCCAGGCGCTGGTCAGTTGCACCTCGTTGCCCGGCTGCAGATGACGGAAGCGGCTGAGCCGCGCCAGCAGCCAGCGCATGGTCAGGGTCGAAGGTGCTTTCATGCGCAGCACACCTTCCTCGCTGCGCAGTGTGCTGCAGGCCCGCTCCAGGGCGCCGAAGCCTTCGCGCACGCCGGGCAGCAGCAAACGCGCCGCCTCGCTCAGTTGCAGGCTGCGGCCATTGCGAATGAACAGGCGGCAGGCGAAATGCTCTTCCAGAGTGCGGATATGCCGGCTGACCGCGCTCTGGGTGATGTTCAACTCATCGGCGGCGCGGGTGAAGGAACTGTGCCGCGCGGCAGCCTCGAAAGCGCGCAAGGCATAGAGCGGCGGTAGGCGACTGGACATGAAGAACCTCCTCGGGCACGCATCTTCGCATGAGTTTTACTCATGCCAATGATCGTTTTTATCCTTTTGTGCACAATCGCGCAAACACCGAGAATCAGCGGCTTGTCACTTCATCATTCAAGGAATCCGACCATGCAGGCGGCGCCAACCCATGAACTCAAGGCACTGCTGCGGCTGGCGGGGCCGCTGATTGCCTCGCAGTTGGCGCATATGCTGATGCTGCTCACCGACACCCTGATGATGGCCAGGATCAGCCCCGAGGCCCTGGCCGGCGGCGGGCTGGGCGCGGCCAGCTATTCGTTCGTGTCGATCTTCTGCCTGGGCGTGATCGCGGCAGTGGGCACCCTGGTCGCGATCCGCCATGGCGCCGGCGACACCGAGGGCGCCACCCGCCTGACCCAGGCCGGGTTGTGGCTGGGCTGGATCATGGCGGTGGTCGCGGCGCTGGTGCTGTGGAACCTCGAGCCGGTCCTGCTGCTGCTCGGGCAGACGCCCGGCAACGTCGAGAACGCCGGTCATTTCCTGCTGTTGCTGCCCTTCGCCCTGCCCGGCTACCTGACATTCATGGCCCTGCGCGGCTTTACCAGCGCGCTGGGACGGTCATCGCCGGTGATGGTGATCAGCCTGGTCGGGACGGTGGTCAACTTCCTGCTCAACTACGCGCTGATCGAAGGGATGTTCGGGCTGCCGAAGCTGGGGCTGGTAGGCATCGGCCTGGTCACGGCGGTCGTCGCGAACTGCATGGCGGTGGCGCTGGCCTTGTATATCCGCCGGCATCCGGCCTATGCGCCCTACCCGATCCGCAGGCAGCTGGCGCGGCCTTCCATGCCCGCCCTGCGTGAACTGTGGCGGCTGGGGCTGCCGATTGGCGGGACCTATACCGTGGAAGTCGGCCTGTTCGCCTTTGCCGCGCTGTGCATGGGCACCATGGGCAGTACCGAACTGGGGGCGCACCAGATCGCGCTGCAGATCGTGTCCACGGCGTTCATGATTCCGGCGGGGTTGTCCTATGCGGTGACCATGCGCGTCGGCCTGCACTATGGCGCCGACCGGCTGCTGGCCGCACGGCACGCCGGGCGGGTCGGGATCGGCTTTGGCGCGGCGGTGATGCTTGGGTTCTCGGTGCTGTTCTGGCTGCAACCCGAGGCGCTGGTCGGGTTGTTCCTCGACCTGGAGGATCCGGCGTTTGCCGGGGTGGTGCAGCTGGCGGTGAGCCTGTTGATGGTGGCGGCGTGGTTCGAGCTGTTCGACGGGATCCAGACGGTAGCCATGGGCTCGATCCGTGGATTGAAGGATGCCAAGACCACCTTCCTGGTGGGCCTGTGCTGCTACTGGCTGATCGGCGCGCCGGCGGCCTGGGTGATGGCGTTTCCGTTGCAGATGGGCGCGGTCGGGGTATGGTGGGGGCTGGCCCTGGGGTTGGCGTTTGCGGCGGTGAGCCTGACGCTGGCGTTCGAGTGGCGGATGAAGCGGATGATGGGTGGAAACATGACGGCCCCCGTCGTGACACGGCCTCTGTAGGAGCGTGGCTCGCCCGCGAAGGACCGCGCAGCGGTCCCAAAATAGTGTGGCAATGAGATTTGGGACCGCTGCGCGGCCCTTCGCGGGCAAGCCACGCTCCTACGGGATGGAGGCGCCTGTTAGAGGGCAACCGGCCTTTGAGCGGCATTCAGCAGCAGGAACTCCACCAGCGGCTCGATCGCCAGCGGCTTGCTGATCAGGTAGCCCTGCACCTGGTCACAGCCGAAGCTGCGCAGCAGGTCCAGTTGCTCCTCGGTCTCGACACCCTCGGCAACCACCTCCAGATGAAGGTTGTGCGCCAGGTTGATCATGGCGTGTACCAGCTTGCGGTTTTCTTCCCGGCCTTCCATGCCGCCGACGAAGCTGCGATCCACCTTGAGCAAGGCGATCGGCAGGCTGTTGAGGTGAACGAAGGACGAGAAGCCCGTACCGAAGTCATCCAGCGAGAAGCGCACGCCCAGCCGTCCCAGCGCGTCCATGGTCTGCTTGACCAGGTCATTGCGGCGCATTACCGCCGTTTCGGTCAGTTCGAATTCCAGCCAGCGCGCATCGACACCATGCTGGACGATCAGGCGGCTCAAGGTTGCCAGCAACTGGCTGTCCTGGAACTGGCGGAACGACAGGTTCACTGCCATGTGCAGCGGCGTCAGCCCACGCTCGCGGAGAATCTGCATATCGCGCAGGGCCCGGGAAATAACCCAGTAACCCAGCGGCACGATAAGCCCGCTCTGCTCGGCCAGCGGCACGAATTCGCTGGGCGGCAACAGCCCGCGTTCGGCATGGCGCCAGCGCACCAGGGCTTCGAGCCCGACGATACGGCCTTCTTCCAGGTCCAGGCGTGGCTGGTAGTGCAGCTCCAGTTCGTCACGGCGCAGGGCACGGCGCAGCTCGCCTTCGAGATCAGCAAGGCTGCGGGCATTGCGGTTAATCCGCTCGTCGAAGATGTGGTAGGTGCAACCATGCACGCCCTTGGCCTGCTGCATGGCGATATGCGCATGCCACATCAGCGGGTCGGCACCGGCCTGGGCACGGGCATGGGCCACGCCGAGGCTGCAACCGATCAACAGGCTCTCGCCGTCGATCCAGTAAGGCTCGGCCAGCGCCTCGACGATCCGCTCGGCCACGCGCTCGGCGCGCTGCGGTTCACGACGGGTATCGATCAGCAGGGCGAACTCGTCGCTGCCCAGGCGCGCCACACGGTCGCCGGCTTCCAGCTGGCTCTTGAGCCGGCCGACCACCTGCAGGATCAGGCGATCGCCGCCCTGGTGCCCGAGGGCATCGTTGGCATGGCGGAAGTTGTCGAGATCAAGGTGGCCCAGGGCGACGCCACGCCCTTCGTTCTCGGCCAGGCGCGCGGTCAGCAGGGTCTGGAAACCCTGGCGGTTGGCGATGCCGGTCAGCGGGTCTTCCTCGGCCAGGCGCTGCAAGGTGGCTTCCAGCACGCCCCGCTCGCGGACATGGCGCAGGCAGCGGCGCAGGGTGTCGCTGCCCAGTTGGCCGCGAACCAGCCAGTCGCTGACGCCCGGCGGAGCCTTGGCCGGTTCCAGGTCCAGCAGCAATACCATCGGCAGATCACAACGCCCGGGCGCGGGCTGGCGGCCCGGCGTGGTCAGAACCACTGCGTTGCGGTCGCGGGCGAACAGGCTGTCCACCGACTCCCAGCTCGGCGCCGTCAGCAATACCGCAGTGCCCGCCAGCGGCGACAAAGCCTCGCCGAGGGCAGCAGCCCACTCGGGCTCTTCGGCCAGCAGCAGCAAACGCAACGGTTCGGCAGGCGTAGACAAGCTCTCTCCTTAGTTGGCAGTACGCGAACGCAGTCGGGTAACGGGCGGATCATTGGCGAGCGCTGCTTGAATGTAAATGATTTTCAATCAGCAGTCCGCACTACCCCGGTAAATCCATCCATTCGGGGGTGCATCCTGATGGAAAGTAGCAGAGCCGGCAAATTTAGATATTGTGCTGCGTCACACTGTCAGACGGTCGCGCCATCACGGCGAAGCCCTGTTAAACTGCGCGGCTATTTTTCAGCCACCCCCGGTTTTCGTCATGTCCCGACTCAATCCCCGGCAGCAAGAAGCCGTGAACTATGTCGGCGGCCCGCTCCTGGTACTCGCCGGCGCAGGCTCCGGCAAGACCAGCGTGATCACCCGCAAGATCGCCCACCTGATCCAGAACTGCGGGATCCGCGCCCAGTACATCGTGGCCATGACCTTCACCAACAAGGCCGCGCGGGAAATGAAGGAGCGGGTCGGCACCCTGCTGCGCAAGGGCGAGGGCCGCGGCCTGACGGTATCCACCTTCCACAACCTCGGTCTCAACATCATCCGCAAGGAACACGTGCGCCTGGGCTACAAGCCCGGTTTCTCGATCTTCGACGAAACCGACGTGAAGGCGCTGATGACCGACATCATGCAGAAGGAGTACTCCGGGGACGACGGCGTCGACGAGATCAAGAACATGATCGGCGCCTGGAAGAACGACCTGATCCTGCCCCCCGAGGCCCTGGAAAAGGCGCGCAACCCCAAGGAACAGACCGCCGCCATCGTCTATGCCCATTACCAGCGCACGCTCAAGGCGTTCAACGCGGTGGACTTCGATGACCTGATCCTGCTGCCGGTGAAACTGTTCGAGGAACACCAGGACATCCTGGAAAAGTGGCAGAACCGCGTGCGCTACCTGCTGGTGGACGAATACCAGGACACCAACGCCAGCCAGTACCTGCTGGTGAAGATGCTGATCGGCACGCGCAACCAGTTCACCGTGGTCGGCGACGACGACCAGTCGATCTACGCCTGGCGCGGCGCGCGCCCGGAAAACCTGATGCTGCTGAAAGAGGACTACCCGTCGCTGAAGGTGGTCATGCTGGAGCAGAACTATCGCTCCACCAGCCGCATCCTGCGCTGCGCCAACGTCCTGATCTCGAACAACCCGCACGCCTTCGAGAAGCAACTGTGGAGCGAGATGGGGCATGGCGACGAGATCCGCGTGATCCGCTGCAAGAACGAGGAGGCCGAGGCCGAGCGCGTGGCCATGGAGATCCTCAGCCTGCACCTGCGCACCGACCGGCCCTATAGCGATTTCGCCATCCTTTACCGCGGCAACTACCAGGCCAAGCTGATCGAGCTGAAACTGCAGCACCACCAGGTGCCGTATCGCCTGTCAGGCGGCAACAGCTTCTTCGGCCGCCAGGAAGTGAAGGACCTGATGGCCTACTTCCGCCTGCTGGTAAACCCGGACGACGACAACGCCTACCTGCGGGTCATCAATGTACCGCGCCGGGAAATCGGCTCGACCACCCTGGAAAAGCTCGGCAACTATGCCACCGAGCGCAAGATCTCGATGTACGCCGCCAGCGAGGAACTGGGCCTGCGCGAGCATCTCGACGCCCGCTTCACCGACCGCCTGCATCGCTTCAAGACCTGGATGGACAAGGTGCGCGAGCAGGTGGCCCTGGAAGATCCGATCGCCGCGCTGCGCAGCATGGTGATAGACATCGACTACGAAAACTGGATTCGCAGCAACAGTTCCAGCGACAAGGCCGCGGACTTCCGCATGGGCAACGTCTGGTTCCTGATCGACGCGCTGAAAAGCACGCTGGAGAAGGACGAGGACGGCGACATGACCATCGAGGACGCCATCGGCAAGCTGGTGCTGCGCGACATGCTGGAGCGCCAGCAGGAAGAGGAAGAAGGCGCCGAGGGCGTGCAGATGATGACCCTGCATGCCTCCAAGGGCCTGGAGTTCCCCTACGTGTTCATCATGGGCATGGAGGAAGAAATCCTTCCGCACCGCTCCAGCATCGAGGCCGACACCATCGAGGAAGAGCGCCGCCTGGCGTACGTCGGCATTACCCGGGCCCGCCAGACCCTGGCCTTCACCTTCGCTGCCAAGCGCAAGCAGTATGGTGAAATCATCGATTGTTCGCCGAGCCGCTTCCTGGATGAGCTGCCGCCGGATGACCTGGCCTGGGAAGGCCTGGACGACGCACCGGTCGAGGTCAAGGCGGCACGGGGCAATACGGCACTTGCCGATATCCGCGCCATGCTCAAACGGTAGATAATCAACCCCTTCAATCGCCCTGGCCCATGCCGGGGCCTTTTGCTTACATCCGAGGAAACCCCAGTGGAAGCACTGCACCAGAAGATTCGCGAAGAAGGCATCGTGCTTTCCGATCAGGTCCTGAAAGTCGATGCATTTCTCAACCATCAGATCGATCCAGCGCTGATGGCACTGATCGGCGACGAATTCGCCCGCCTGTTCGCCGATTCCGGCGTGACCAAGATCGTCACCATCGAAGCCTCGGGCATTGCCCCGGCGGTGATGACCGGCCTGAAGCTGGGCGTTCCGGTGATCTTCGCACGCAAGCACCAGTCCCTGACCCTGACGGAAAACCTGCTGACCGCGTCGGTGTACTCCTTCACCAAGCAGACCGAGAACACCGTGGCCATCTCCCCGCGCCACCTGAACAGCAGCGACCGCGTGCTGGTGATCGACGACTTCCTGGCCAACGGCAAGGCGTCCCAGGCGCTGATCTCGATCATCAAGCAGGCCGGTGCCACCGTTGCCGGCCTGGGCATCGTCATCGAGAAGTCGTTCCAGGGCGGCCGTGCCGAACTGGACAGCCAGGGCTACCGCGTCGAATCGCTGGCCCGGGTCAAATCGCTGGAAGGTGGCCAGGTCACCTTCCTCTGACCGAAGATTTTTACATCCGGGAGCTTTGTGGTGCCTGTTAGGGCCCTATCGCTGGCAAGCCAGCTCCCACAGGTCCAGCGGTGCACCCGGTCCCTGTGGGAGCTGGCTTGCCAGCGATGAGGCCCTCAGCGTTCGCGCAAGGCCTCGGCCCGGGCGCGGATGATGGGTTTGAGCAGGTAGCTCAGCACGCTCTTCTTGCCAGTGATGATATCCACCGACGCCACCATCCCCGGGATGATCAGCAGCGGCTTTTCGTCCGTGCCCAGATGGCTGCGGTCGGTGCGCAACTTGATCAGGTAGAAGGTGTTGCCCTCTTCATCGGTGATGGTGTCCGCACCGATCTGCTCCAGTTTGGCCTTGAGCCCGCCGTAGATGGTGAAGTCATAGGCGGTGAACTTGACCATGGCCTCCTGCCCCGGGTGCAGGAAGGCAATGTCCTGCGGGCGGATCCGCGCTTCGACCAGCAGGGTGTCGTCCAGCGGGACGATCTCCACCAGGTCGCTGCCGGGCTGGATCACGCCACCAATGGTGTTGACCAGCACCTGCTTGACGATCCCGCGCACCGGCGAGGTGACCAGGGTGCGGCTGACCCGGTCTTCAAGGGCCTTGCCGGTGGCTTCGGTCTTGTTCAGGTCGGTGCGGGCTTCGTTGAGCTGGGTCAGCGCGTCGCTACGGAATTTGCCGCGGGTTTCGTCGATCTTGCGCTCGACCTCCTTGACCGCCGATTCGGCGCGCGGAATCGCCAGGGTGGTGGCGTCGAGCTGCCCGCGGTTTTCCACTTCGGCACGCTTGAGGCGCAGCACCTCCACCGGTGACACCGCCCCCTGCGCGACCAGCGGCTCGGACATGCCGATTTCCTGGCGCAGCAGGTTCAAGCTGTTGCGGTACTGGGCCTGCTTGGAGGAAAACTCGCGCAGCTCCTGCTGGCGCTGCACCAACTGCTCCTGGAGCCCGCCGATTTCGTCCTGCAATTGCTGGCGACGGCTCTGGTACAGCGATTCTTCGTTGGCCGCCTGGCTCGGTGCGGCCTTGCGCAGCTCGGCATCGATGTTCAGCGGCCGGTCCTCGACCTCGGCACTCAGGCGCTCGACCCGCAAGGCCAGGCCCACCCGGTCGGCCTCGGTCTCGCCGACGTTGGAAACGAAGCGGGTCGCGTCCAGGCGCAGCAGCGGCGCCCCGGCTTCGACCACCTCGCCTTCGCGAGCAAAGATCTCGGAGACGATACCGCCCTCCAGGTTCTGGATCTTCTGCAGCTTGGACGACGGAATCGCCTTGCCGTCGCCGCGGGTGACTTCGTCGAGCACTGCGAAGTTGGCCCACAGCACCAGGAACAGGAAGAAGCAGATGATGCCCCAGATGGTCAGCCGCACGATGCGCGGGGCGTCTTCCACCAGCGCCTTGTTGACCTCTGGCAGCGGCTCGCCGCCAAAGGATTGCGAGCCTTTGAAGTAGCCGCGCAGGGTGTCCTTGAAACGTCCCGCTCCAGACTTAAGCAACACTGATCTGCCCCTTCTTCAGCGCATCCATGACGGCCGCCTTCGGACCATCGGCAACGATCTGGCCGCGGTCGATGACGATCAGGCGGTCGACCAGCGACAGCAACGAGGCACGGTGGGTCACCAGTACCACGGTCTTGTTCTCGATTACCGCCTGCAAGCGCTGCTTGAGGCGCTCTTCACCGGTGTTGTCCATGGCCGCGGTGGGCTCATCGAGCAGCAGGATCTGCGGGTTGAGCAACAGCGCACGAGCCAGGGCCACGTTCTGCCGCTGGCCGCCGGAGAGGTTCTGGCCGCGTTCGCCGACCTGAAGCTCGTAGCCTTGCGGATGCAGGCGGGCGAATTCGTGGACGCCGGCCAGTTCGGCGGCCTGCAGGACCATCTCGTCCTCGACGTAGCGGGCACCGCTGACAAGGTTGTCGCGCAGGGTGCCGGCGAGCAGCTGGATGTCCTGGGGCACGTAGCCGAGGTTATGGCGCAGTTCGCTGACGTCGATCTGGCGAATGTCCACGCCATCGACCAGCAACGAGCCGGCATCGGCTTCGTACAGGCCGACCACCAGCTTGGCCAGCGAGCTCTTGCCCGAGCCGCTGCGGCCGATGATGCCGACCTTCTCGCCCGGGCGGATCGCCAGGTTGATGTTCTTCAGCGCGGCGTTCTGCTGGTTCGGATAGGTGAAGTCGACACCGCGGAACTCCAGGGCGCCCTGGATGACCTGGCGGCTCAACGGGCGCTCTTCGAAATTGCGCTCCTGGGGCAGCTCCATCATCTGGTCGGTCGAGACCATGGTCACCTTGGCCTGCTGGTAGCGGGTCAGCAGACCGGCCAACTGGCCCAAAGGCGCCAGGGCACGGCCGCTGAGCATGTAGCAGGCGATCAGGCCGCCCATGCTGAGGTTGCCGGCCATGATCTGGTAGACACCGAAGCAGATCAGGGTAACGCCGGCCATCTGCTGGATCAGCAGGGTGATGTTCATCGCCAAGCCGGAAAGCACCTTCACCCGCAATTCCAGACGGCTGAGGGTGCCGATGGTCTGCTCCCACATGTATTGGCGTTCGCTTTCGGCGTTGTTGACCTTCACCGCGTCGAGCCCGGCCAGGGTCTCGATCAGGCTCGACTGGCGCTCCGAACCGAGGGCCATGGTGCGTTCCAGGGTGGCGGTCAGGGGCTTTTGCAAGGCGTAGCCGATACCCAGCGCCAGCGGGAAGGCCACTACCGGGATCCATACCAGATGCCCGCCGATGATGCCGATCACCATCAGGATCAACAGGGTGAACGGCAGGTCGATCAGGCTGGCCAGGGTCAGCGAGGCGAGGAAGTCACGCAGGCCTTGGAACTCGTGGATGTTCTGCGCAAAGCTGCCGACCCGCGCCGGGCGATACTTCATCGACATGCCGACAATGCGCTCGAACAGCGTGGCGGAGATGATCAGGTCGGTCTTTTTCCCCGCAAGGTCAAGACACAGGCTGCGCAAGCCCTTGAGGATCAGGTCGAAGATGTACGCCCCGGTGATGCCGATGGCCAGCACCCAAAGGGTCGAGGTGGCCTGGTTCGGCACCACGCGGTCGTAGACGTTCATCACGAACAGCGGCGCGGCCATGGCGATGATGTTGATGATCAGGCTGGCGGCGATGGCATCGGCGTAGAGCCAGCGCGAGCGCTTGAGGGTGTCGCGGAACCAGGAGCGGGCGCGGGGAATCAGGTTGCCGTGGTTGACGTCGAACTTGTGCTGCGGCTGGGCGAAGAACACCCGGCCGGTGTAGTCGGCTTCCAGCGCTTCGCGACTGACGTGCACCTCGCCGCCGTCGCTTTCGCTGAGCAGCAAGCGCGCGGTGTTTTCATTTTCCCACCCCAGCAGCACCGTACTGCGCCCGCCCTTGAGCAGGAGCATGGTGGGCATGGCGATGGACGGAATGTGCTCCAGCTTGCGCTGCAACAGGCGCCCCTGCAGCCCCGCCCGGGCAGCGGCCCGTGCAAGCAGCTCGGGGCTCAGGCGCTGGGCCGGCAGCGGCAGGCCGGTGGTGAGCATGGCCCGGCTGGCCGGCTTCTGGTGCAACACGCAAAGCGACAGCAGGCTGTCCAGCAACGGATCGTCGTGCAGGCTTCGCGGATCATGGGTGAGGTTTCTGCTGACAAATGAATCCACGCGGACTTCCTTGCTGGCTGGTAAGGACTACTGGCTAATCAGTTCAGCCCGGGCAGGTTGACCCTCGGCTTCAGATCGTTGTGTACGACCGTCGCCATCGGCGCGACGACACCCTGGCTCCTGAGCAACTGACCAATGGTCGCCTTGATCCGATACTGAGTAAACAACTGCACGCTCTTCACTTCGGCCAGTCGACGCTGTGCGGTGAACAGTTCGTTCTCGCTGTCGAGCAGGTCGAGCAACGAGCGCTCGCCCAGGCTGAACTGACTCTGGTAGGCGGAGCGTACCTTGCTGCTGTGATCGACATATTGCTGGGCGATCGGCACCTGCGCTTCGGCGTTGTGCATAGCATTCCATGCCAAGCCTAACTCCTCGTTGAGCTGGCGCAAGGCGTTGTTGCGAATATCCAGCGCCTGGCTGGCCTGGTAGGCCTTGGATTCCAGGTCGGCCTTGTCGCTGCCGCCGTCGTACAGGTTGAAGCTCATGCGCAACATGGCTTGCCACTCATTGTTATGCCCGCTCACACCATCGACGTCGTTGTTCGCACTGCGTTCCAGCTCGGCGTCGAAGCGCGGGTAGAACCTGGATTTCGCCGTGTCGTACTGCTTGTCCGCCGCAGCGATATCCGCTTCCGCCGAGCGCAGGGCCGGGTTGCTTTCGACCATTTGCTGGCGGGCCTCATCCAGGGTCGCGGGCAGCAGGTCGATGAAAGGCTCGGGAGGGCTCAATTCATCGGGCAGTTGGCCAACGACACTCAGGTAATTGGTTTGTGCATCGGCGAGGTTGGTTTGTTCCGTCAGCAGGTTGTTCCTTGCCGACGCCAGGCGGGCTTCGGCCTGGTCCATATCGGCCATGCGCCCGATGCCACGGGCGGTACGCAACTGGATCTGGTCGAAGATACGCTCGTGGCTGCGCAGGTTGTCCTCGGCCAGACGCACCATCTGCCGGCGGGTCAGCACTTCGATATACACCTTGGCGGTTTCCAGGGCGGTGCGCTCGGAGGTGTTGAGCAAGGCATACGCCCGGGCATTGGCGGTGGCTTGTTGACGCCCCACTTCGTTTGACGTCGCAAAACCGTCGAACACCATCTGCCGCAAGCGCAGGCTGGACTCGCCGCGGTTCAGGGTTTCCGAGCTGCCAGCGGCGGCGCGGGTGCTCGGGCTGTCGGTGTTTTCCCGGCCGTAGCCGGCCAGCACATCGACCTTGGGCATGTAGCCACCTTGGGCAATGCGCACCTGTTGATCGGCGGCCAGGCGACCGTTGATTCCCGCCTGTACCTCCGGGTGGGCTTCAAGGGCTTGTTGCATGGCCTGCGGCAAGGTTTGTGCAGTAGTGAAAGAGGCAAAGAAAGCGAGGGGCAAGGCGCTGAGCAAGGGGCGACGCATGTGGTTTTTCTTCCCTAGGGACGGCAGGTCCCACAACAGAGCGAAACGTGGCAAATCGGCGAAAAATGGCTATACAGGAAGCCGCGTGTCGGAAATTTCCGAGTGAGAACCCTGTCACAGATCATGGGGGCTTCACCTAGTGAAATATCAATGTGACATTAAGGAAACGATTGTTTAGGATGGCGACACTCGGGTCAATACTTTGACGAAAAGAAATAAAGACCCCGAATCAGCCATAAAATTGACATAAAGCAAATCAGTAGTGTCTTGCGAAACATTCCAAGCAGATCGCGGCAAACACCAGCCCTATCGCGTAAGGAAGCCACATTGAACGGTTAGTTCGGAGAGTGTCATGAGCAGTGTTGTCGCCATCGTCAAACGTGTTGTTGGCCAGGTTGTCGCCGTTTCCCAGGACGGGATCCAACGTGTACTTATCGAAGGCGACCGACTGTTCGCGGGCGACCAGGTTTTGACGGGGCAGGCCGGTGCCGTGACCCTCGAACTGACGGACGGTCGAACCCTCGATCTGGGCCGTGAAACACAGTGGAGCGCCGACGCTCCTGCCTCCAGCAGTGACCTTGCGCAGGCTACCGCCCAGGCCGCGCCATCGGTGGAGGAACTGCAACAGGCCATCGCCGCCGGTGCCGACCCGACCAAGGACCTTGAAGCGACCGCGGCCGGCCCGCAATCGGAAGGCAGTAGCGCGCCAGGTGGCGGCCACAGCGTGGTCATGCTGGAGGAAGTCGCCGGTTCCGTGGCGCCGGTGATCGGTTATCAGACGGAAGGCCTCACCTTTGCCGGCAATCTGAATGACCAGCTCACCGGAGCGCCAGACCAGACGGTCAACCAGCAGCTGGCGACCGTCCTGGTAGACAGCGGCCTGACCCTGAGCGCGACGCCAAACGTCTCCGAAGCGGGTGGTTCGGTGGTCTATACCGCTACCCTGACCCAGGCTGCGACCAGCGAAACCCGCGTCACCCTGTCCAACGGCCAGGTCATCGTCATCGCCGCCGGGCAATTGACGGGCAGCCTCAGCGTCGCGGTTCCCGCCAGCGACAACGTCTACCTCGACAACCGCCAGATTGCCGTCACCATCACCGGCACCAGCGGCGGCGATGGCCTGAACATCACGCCGAGCACCGCGCCGGCGGTCACCACCATCACCGACACCCTGGATACCACCACTGCCAGCCTGACCGCTGGCAGCAGCGTGACCGAAGGCGGCGCGATCACCTACACCGCCAGCCTGAACAACCCTGCGCAGACGCCGGTGACCATCACCCTGTCCAACGGCGCGGTGATCAGCATCGCCGCGGGCGAATCCAGCGGCAGCGTACAGGTGCAGACCCCGGCCAATGACGTCTACGCCAACGGCAGCACCGTCAGCGTGACCATCACCGGAGCGACGGGCGGCAACTTCGAGAACCTAGTGCCGAATACCACGCCGGCCGTCACCGTTATCAACGACTCGATCGACACGACCACCGTCAGCCTCGGCGCCAGCCCAAGCGTTGCCGAGAACGGCGTGATTACCTACACCGCCAGCGTCACCTCGCCGGTAACCGACACCCCGGTCATCGTCAGCCTGTCCAATGGTCAGAGCATCACCATTCCGGTCGGTGGTACCAGCGGCAGCGTGCAGTTCACTGCACCGAACGACGTCTACAACGGCGCGGCGCCGATCAGCACCACCATCACCGGTGTGTCCGGCGGCAACTTCGAGAATCTGGCAGCCAATCCAGCTCCGGCCGTCACCACCGTTACCGACTCCACCGACACCACCACCGTCAGCCTCGGCGCCAGCCCAAGCGTTGCCGAGAACGGCGTGATTACCTACACCGCCAGCGTCACCTCGCCAGTGACCGGCGCCCCGGTCATCGTCACCCTTTCCAACGGCCAGAGCATCACCATCCCGGTCGGCGGCACCAGCGGCAGCGTGCAGTTCACCGCGCCTAACGACGTCTACAACGGCGCGGCGCCGATCAGCACCAGCATTACCGGCGTCTCCGGTGGCAACTTCGAGAACCTGGCGGCCAATCCGGCTCCGGCGGTCACCACTGTTACCGACTCCACCGACACCACCACCGTGACCCTCAGCGCCAGCCCGAGCGTGCCCGAAGGCGGCGTGGTGACCTACACCGCCTCTGTCGGCGCTCCGGTGACCGGCACGCCGGTAATCGTCAACCTGGCCAACGGCCAGAGCATCACCATCGCGGTGGGCCAGACCTCCGGCTCGGTCAATTTCACCGCGCCGGACAACGTGCTGGCCACCAACGCACCGCTGACCAACAGCATCACCGGCGTCAGTGGCGGCAACTACGAGAGCCTGGTCGCCGGTACCGGCACGACCACCACTACCGTCACCGATGACCCGGCGCGCCTGGACACCACCACCCTGACCCTGGGCGCCACCGGTTCCGTCGCCGAAGGCGGGCAGATCGTCTACACCGCGACCCTGAGCAACCCGGCCGGCAGCGAAATGAAGATCAGCCTGAGCAATGGTGAGACCATCACCATTGCCCAGGGCCAGACCCAGGGCACCGTGACCTTCGCGGCGCCTGCGAACACCGTTTATGTGGATGCGGGCAATGTCAGCGTCACCGTGACCGGCACGACCGGCGGTGACTTCGAAAAACTGGCGGTGAATCCGGCTGCGGCGGTGACGGCGATCACCGACAGCATCGACACCTCGACTGTCACCCTGACCGCGACCCCGAGCGTCACCGAAGGCGGCGTGGTGACCTATACCGCCTCGGTCACGGCTCCGGTTACCGGCACGCCGCTGGTGATCAGCCTGGCCAATGGTCAATCGATCACCATCCCGGTCAACGCTTCGAGTGGCTCGGTGGATTTCATTGCGCCGAACAACGTCCTGAACACCAACACGCCGCTGACCAACAGCATCACCGGCGTCACTGGTGGCAATTACGAGAAGCTGGACACTGCCGGAACTCCGACCACTATGGTCAATGACGATCCGGCACGCCTCGACACTACCGGCCTGACCCTGTCGGCCACCGGCACCGTCCAAGAGGGTGGCGACATCGTCTATACCGCTCGCCTGACCAATCCGGCTGGCAGCGAGATGAAGATCACGCTGAGCAATGGTGAAGTGATCACCATCGGCAAGGGCCTGAGTGAAGGCTCCGTGACCTTCGCGGCGCCTCAAAACACCGTTTACGTAGATGGCGGCAACGTCAGCGTCACCGTCACAGGCACTACCGGCGGGGACTTCGAACATCTGGAAGTAAGCCCGACCGCCGCAGTGACCGCCGTCACCGATAGCATCGACACCAGCACCGTAACCCTGACCGCAACTTCGAGCGCCGTCGAAGGCGGCGTAGTGACCTACACCGCCTCCGTCACTGCACCCGTTACCGGCACCCCGCTGGTCATCAGCCTGGCCAACGGCCAGTCGATCACAATCCCGGTCAACAGCTCCAGCGGCTCGGTCGACTTCATCGCCCCGAACAACGTGCTGAACACAAATACCCCGCTGACCAACAGCATCACCGGTGTCACCGGTGGCAACTACGAGAAGCTGGAAACCGCCGGCACGCCAACCACCGTCGTGACCGACGATCCCGCTCGCCTGGACACTACTGGCCTGACCCTCAGCGCTACTGGCACCGTCCAGGAAGGCGGCGACATCGTCTACACCGCCCGCCTGACCAATCCGGCCGGCAGCGAAATGAAGGTCACCCTCAGCAATGGCGAAGTGATCACCATAGGCAAGGGCCTCTCCGAAGGCAGCGTGACCTTCGCAGCGCCTGCCAACACCGTCTATGTGGACGGCGGCAACGTCAGCGTGACTGTCACCGGGACTACTGGTGGTGACTTCGAGCATCTGGAAGTCAGCCCGACAGCTGCCGTCACTGCCGTTACAGATTCGATCGACACCAGTACAGTCACCCTGACCGCGACTCCGAGCGCAGTGGAAGGCGGCGTTGTCACCTACACCGCTTCGGTTACCGCGCCAGTCACTGGTACGCCTCTGGTCATCTCTCTGGCGAACGGCCAGTCGATCACCATTCCGGTCAATTCTTCGAGCGGTTCGGTGGACTTTGTTGCACCGAACAACGTGCTGAATACCAACACGCCGCTGACCAACAGCATCACCGGCGTCACCGGTGGCAATTACGAGAAATTGGAAACCGCCGGCACGCCGACCACCGTCGTGACCGACGATCCCGCTCGCCTGGACACCACTGGCCTGACCCTGTCGGCCACAGGCACCGTCCAGGAAGGTGGAGACATCGTCTACACCGCTCGCCTGACCAACCCGGCCGGCAGTGAAATGAAGATCACGCTGAGTAATGGCGAGGTCATTACCATCGGCAAAGGTCTGTCGGAAGGCAGCGTGACCTTCGCGGCACCAGCCAATACCGTTTATGTAGATGGCAGTAATGTCAGCGTCACCGTCACGGGTACCACCGGCGGCGACTTCGAGCATCTGGAAGTCAGCCCGACCGCGGCAGTGACCGCAGTTACCGACAGCATCGATACTTCGACCGTGACTTTGACGGCTACCGCCAGCGCTGTTGAGGGCGGCGTAGTGACCTACACCGCCTCCGTCACTGCACCCGTTACCGGCACTCCGCTGGTCATCAGTCTGGCTAACGGCCAGTCGATCACTATCCCAGTGAACAGCTCCAGCGGCTCGGTCGATTTCATTGCGCCGAACAACGTGCTGAATACCAATACGCCGCTGACCAACAGCATCACCGGTGTCACTGGCGGCAACTACGAGAAGCTGGAAACCGCCGGCACGCCGACTACCGTTGTGACCGACGACCCGGCCCGCCTGGATACCACTGGCCTGACGCTCAGCGCCACCGGCACCGTCCAGGAAGGCGGCGATATCGTCTACACCGCTCGCCTGACCAATCCGGCGGGCAGCGAGATGAAGATCACCCTCAGCAATGGCGAGGTGATCACTATTGGCAAGGGCTTGAGCGAGGGCTCTGTCACGTTCGCTGCACCGCAGAACACTGTGTACGTAGACGGCGGCAACGTCAGCGTCACCATCACCGGCACCACTGGCGGCGACTTCGAACATCTGGAAGTCAGCCCGACTGCGGCTGTCACTGCCGTTACCGACTCGATCGACACCAGCACCGTTACCCTGACCGCCACCGCCAGCGCTGTTGAAGGCGGTGTCGTCACCTACACCGCCTCGGTTACCGCGCCAGTTAGTGGTACGCCTCTGGTCATCTCCTTGGCGAACGGCCAGTCGATCACCATCCCGGTGAACAGCTCCAGCGGTTCGGTCGATTTCATTGCGCCGAATAACGTCCTCAACACCAACACGCCTTTGACCAACAGCATCACCGGGGTTACCGGTGGCAACTACGAGAAGCTCGAAACTGCCGGTACCCCGACCACCGTCGTGACCGACGATCCAGCTCGCCTGGACACTACTGGCCTGACCCTGTCCGCTACCGGCACCGTCCAGGAAGGCGGCGACATCGTCTACACCGCTCGCTTGACCAACCCGGCGGGCAGTGAAATGAAGATCACCCTCAGCAACGGGGAAGTGATCACTATCGGGAAAGGTCTGTCCGAAGGTTCTGTAACCTTTGCAGCGCCTGCCAACACCGTGTACGTCGATGCTGGCAATGTCAGTGTGACGATCACCGGTACCATCGGCGGTGACTTCGAACACCTTGAAGTCAGCCCGACTGCAGCCGTGACTGCTATTACCGACAGCATCGATACCTCGACGGTCACTCTGACCGCCACCGCTAGTGCTGTTGAAGGCGGTGTGGTGACCTATACCGCCTCGGTTACCGCGCCAGTCACTGGTACGCCTCTGGTCATCTCTTTGGCGAACGGCCAGTCGATCACCATTCCGGTCAATTCTTCGAGCGGTTCGGTGGACTTTATTGCCCCGAACAACGTGTTGAACACCAACACCCCACTGACCAACAGCATCACCGGTGTCACTGGCGGCAACTACGAGAAGCTGGAAACCGCCGGCACGCCGACTACCGTTGTGACCGACGACCCGGCCCGCCTGGATACCACTGGCCTGACGCTCAGCGCCACCGGCACCGTCCAGGAAGGCGGCGATATCGTCTACACCGCTCGCCTGACCAATCCGGCGGGCAGCGAGATGAAGATCACCCTCAGCAATGGCGAGGTGATCACTATTGGCAAGGGCTTGAGCGAGGGCTCTGTCACGTTCGCTGCACCGCAGAACACTGTGTACGTAGACGGCGGCAACGTCAGCGTCACCATCACCGGCACCACTGGCGGCGACTTCGAACATCTGGAAGTCAGCCCGACTGCGGCTGTCACTGCCGTTACCGACTCGATCGACACCAGCACCGTTACCCTGACCGCCACCGCCAGCGCTGTTGAAGGCGGTGTCGTCACCTACACCGCCTCGGTTACCGCGCCAGTTAGTGGTACGCCTCTGGTCATCTCCTTGGCGAACGGCCAGTCGATCACCATCCCGGTGAACAGCTCCAGCGGTTCGGTCGATTTCATTGCGCCGAATAACGTCCTCAACACCAACACGCCTTTGACCAACAGCATCACCGGGGTTACCGGTGGCAACTACGAGAAGCTCGAAACTGCCGGTACCCCGACCACCGTCGTGACCGACGATCCAGCTCGCCTGGACACTACTGGCCTGACCCTGTCCGCTACCGGCACCGTCCAGGAAGGCGGCGACATCGTCTACACCGCTCGCTTGACCAACCCGGCGGGCAGTGAAATGAAGATCACCCTCAGCAACGGGGAAGTGATCACTATCGGGAAAGGTCTGTCCGAAGGTTCTGTAACCTTTGCAGCGCCTGCCAACACCGTGTACGTCGATGCTGGCAATGTCAGTGTGACGATCACCGGTACCATCGGCGGTGACTTCGAACACCTTGAAGTCAGCCCGACTGCAGCCGTGACTGCTATTACCGACAGCATCGATACCTCGACGGTCACTCTGACCGCCACCGCTAGTGCTGTTGAAGGCGGTGTGGTGACCTATACCGCCTCGGTTACCGCGCCAGTCACTGGTACGCCTCTGGTCATCTCTTTGGCGAACGGCCAGTCGATCACCATTCCGGTCAATTCTTCGAGCGGTTCGGTGGACTTTATTGCCCCGAACAACGTGTTGAACACCAACACCCCACTGACCAACAGCATCACCGGTGTCACTGGCGGCAACTACGAGAAGCTGGAAACCGCCGGCACGCCGACTACCGTTGTGACCGACGACCCGGCCCGCCTGGATACCACTGGCCTGACGCTCAGCGCCACCGGCACCGTCCAGGAAGGCGGCGATATCGTCTACACCGCTCGCCTGACCAATCCGGCGGGCAGCGAGATGAAGATCACCCTCAGCAATGGCGAGGTGATCACTATTGGCAAGGGCTTGAGCGAGGGCTCTGTCACGTTCGCTGCACCGCAGAACACTGTGTACGTAGACGGCGGCAACGTCAGCGTCACCATCACCGGTACCACTGGCGGCGACTTCGAACATCTGGAAGTCAGCCCGACTGCGGCTGTCACTGCCGTTACCGACTCGATCGACACCAGCACCGTTACCCTGACCGCCACCGCCAGCGCTGTTGAAGGCGGTGTGGTGACCTATACCGCCTCGGTCACCGCGCCAGTCACTGGTACGCCTCTGGTCATCTCCTTGGCGAATGGCCAATCGATCACCATTCCGGTCAACGCTTCCAGCGGTTCGGTGGACTTCATCGCCCCGAATAACGTCCTGAACACCAATACGCCGCTGACCAACAGCATCACCGGCGTCACCGGTGGCAACTACGAGAAGCTGGAAACCGCCGGCACGCCAACCACCGTCGTAACCGACGACCCGGCTCGCCTGGACACCACCGGCCTGACCTTGTCCGCCACCGGCACCGTCCAGGAAGGCGGTGACATCGTCTACACCGCCCGCCTGACCAACCCGGCGGGCAGCGAGATGAAGATCACGCTGAGCAATGGTGAGGTGATCACCATCGGCAAGGGCTTAAGTGAAGGGTCTATCACCTTCGCTGCACCTCAGAACACCGTTTATGTGGACGGTGGCAACGTCAGCGTGACCATCACCGGCACCACCGGCGGAGACTTCGAGCACCTAGAAGTCAGCCCGACGGCGGCCATCACTGCCGTTACGGATTCGATCGACACCAGTACAGTCACCCTAACCGCGACTCCAAGCGCAGTGGAAGGTGGCGTCGTCACCTACACCGCCTCCGTCACGGCACCAGTTACCGGCACCCCGCTGGTCATCAGCCTGGCCAACGGCCAGTCGATCACAATCCCGGTCAACAGTTCCAGCGGCTCGGTCGACTTCATCGCCCCGAACAACGTGCTGAACACCAATACACCACTGACCAATAGCATCACCGGTGTCACTGGTGGTAATTACGAGAAATTGGAAACCGCCGGCACGCCGACCACCGTCGTGACCGACGACCCAACTCGCCTGGACACCACTGGCCTGACCCTGTCCGCCACCGGCACCGTTCAGGAAGGCGGTGACATCGTCTACACCGCCCGCCTGACCAATCCGGCGGGCAGCGAGATGAAGATCACCCTCAGCAACGGGGAAGTGATCACCATCGGCAAAGGTCTGTCGGAAGGCAGCGTGACCTTCCCAGCGCCTCAGAACACCGTTTACGTGGACGGCGGCAACGTTAGCGTGACCGTCACGGGCACCACCGGTGGCGATTTCGAGCACCTTGAAATCAATCCGACTGCGGCGGTGACCGCTGTCACTGACAGCATCGACACTTCGACCGTGACTCTGACCGCGACTGCGAGCGCCGTCGAAGGTGGCGTCGTCACCTACACCGCCTCGGTTACCTCGCCGGTGACCGGTACACCGTTGGTCATAACCTTGGCGAATGGCCAATCGATCACCATTCCGGTCAACGCTTCGAGCGGTTCGGTCGATTTCATTGCGCCGAATAACGTCCTGAATACCAATACGCCGCTGACCAACAGCATCACCGGTGTCACTGGTGGTAATTACGAGAAATTGGAAACCGCCGGCACGCCGACCACCGTCGTGACCGACGACCCAACTCGCCTGGACACCACTGGCCTGACCCTGTCCGCCACCGGCACCGTTCAGGAAGGCGGTGACATCGTCTACACCGCCCGCCTGACCAATCCGGCGGGCAGCGAGATGAAGATCACCCTCAGCAACGGGGAAGTGATCACCATCGGCAAAGGTCTGTCGGAAGGCAGCGTGACCTTCCCAGCGCCTCAGAACACCGTTTACGTGGACGGCGGCAACGTCAGCGTCACCGTCACAGGCACTACCGGCGGCGACTTCGAGCATCTGGAAGTCAGCCCGACTCCGGCTGTCACTGCCGTTACGGATTCGATCGATACGTCGACCGTCACCCTGACCGCAACTTCGAGTGCAGTGGAAGGCGGTGTCGTCACCTACACCGCCTCCGTCACGGCTCCGGTTACTGGCACTCCGCTAGTTGTAACTTTGGCCAACGGCCAGTCAATCACCATTCCGGTCAACAGCTCCAGCGGCTCGGTGGATTTCATCGCGCCGAACAACGTCCTGAATACCAACACCCCGCTGACCAACAGCATCACCGGCGTAACCGGTGGCAACTACGAAAAACTCGAAACCGCCGGCACGCCGACCACCGTCGTGACCGACGACCCAACTCGCCTGGACACCACTGGCCTGACCCTGTCCGCCACCGGCACCGTTCAGGAAGGCGGTGACATCGTCTACACCGCCCGCCTGACCAATCCGGCGGGCAGCGAGATGAAGATCACCCTCAGCAACGGGGAAGTGATCACCATCGGCAAAGGTCTGTCGGAAGGCAGCGTGACCTTCCCAGCGCCTCAGAACACCGTTTACGTGGACGGCGGCAACGTTAGCGTGACCGTCACGGGCACCACCGGTGGCGATTTCGAGCACCTTGAAATCAATCCGACTGCGGCGGTGACCGCTGTCACTGACAGCATCGACACTTCGACCGTGACTCTGACCGCGACTGCGAGCGCCGTCGAAGGTGGCGTCGTCACCTACACCGCCTCGGTTACCGCGCCAGTCACTGGCACCCCTCTGGTCATCTCTTTGGCGAACGGCCAGTCGATCACCATTCCGGTCAACAGCTCCAGCGGTTCGGTCGATTTCATCGCCCCGAACAACGTGCTGAACACCAATACGCCGCTGACCAACAGCATCATCGGCGTCACCGGTGGCAACTACGAAAAATTGGAAACCGCCGGTACCCCGACCACCGTCGTAACCGATGACCCGGCTCGCCTGGATACTACCGGTCTGACCCTGTCCGCCACCGGCACCGTTCAGGAAGGCGGTGACATCGTCTACACCGCTCGCCTGACCAATCCGGCTGGCAGTGAAATGAAGATCACCCTCAGCAACGGCGAGGTGATCACCATCGGCAAGGGCTTAAGTGAAGGGTCTATCACCTTCCCCGCCCCGCAAAACACCGTTTACGTAGATGGCGGCAACGTCAGCGTCACCGTCACAGGCACTACCGGCGGCGACTTCGAGCATCTGGAAGTCAGCCCGACTCCGGCTGTCACTGCCGTTACGGATTCGATCGATACGTCGACCGTCACCCTGACCGCAACTTCGAGTGCAGTGGAAGGCGGTGTCGTCACCTACACCGCCTCCGTCACGGCTCCGGTTACTGGCACTCCGCTAGTTGTAACTTTGGCCAACGGCCAGTCAATCACCATTCCGGTCAACAGCTCCAGCGGCTCGGTGGATTTCATCGCGCCGAACAACGTCCTGAATACCAACACCCCGCTGACCAACAGCATCACCGGCGTAACCGGTGGCAACTACGAAAAACTCGAAACCACCGGCACCCCGACTACGGTCGTGACTGACGACCCAGCTCGCCTGGACACCACCGGCCTGACCCTGTCCGCCACCGGCACCGTCCAGGAAGGCGGCGATATCGTCTACACCGCTCGCCTGACCAATCCGGCGGGCAGCGAGATGAAGATCACCCTCAGCAACGGGGAAGTGATCACCATCGGTAAGGGCCTGAGTGAGGGGTCTGTCACCTTCGCTGCACCTCAGAACACCGTGTATGTGGACGGCGGCAACGTCAGTGTCACCATCACTGACACCACCGGCGGCGACTTCGAACATCTGGAAGTCAGTCCAACGGCGGCGGTAACTGCCGTAACTGACAGCATCGATACCTCGACTGTCACTCTGACCGCCACCGCCAGTGCTGTTGAAGGTGGTGTGGTGACCTATACCGCCTCGGTTACTGCGCCGGTCACCGGCACGCCACTGGTCATCAGTCTCGCCAATGGCCAAAGCATCACCATCCCGGTCAACAGCTCCAGCGGTTCGGTGGATTTCATTGCGCCGAACAACGTCCTGAACACCAATACCCCGCTGACCAACAGCATCACCGGTGTCACTGGCGGCAACTACGAGAAGCTCGAGACCACCGGCACTCCGACCACCGTCGTGACCGACGATCCGGCTCGCCTGGACACCACTGGCCTGACGCTTTCAGCCACGGGTACCGTCCAGGAAGGCGGCGACATCGTCTACACCGCCCGCCTGACAAACCCAGCGGGCAGCGAGATGAAGATCACCCTCAGCAACGGCGAGGTGATCACCATCGGCAAAGGTCTGTCGGAAGGCTCCGTGACCTTCGCAGCACCAGCCAACACCGTCTACGTAGATGGCGGCAACGTCAGCGTGACCGTCACCGGGACTACTGGTGGCGACTTCGAGCATCTGGAAGTCAGCCCGACAGCTGCCGTCACTGCCGTTACGGATTCGATCGATACGTCGACCGTCACCCTGACCGCGACTTCGAGTGCAGTGGAAGGCGGTGTCGTCACCTACACCGCTTCGGTTACCGCGCCAGTCACTGGTACGCCTCTGGTCATCTCTCTGGCGAACGGCCAGTCGATCACCATTCCGGTCAATTCTTCGAGCGGTTCGGTGGACTTTATTGCACCGAACAACGTGCTGAATACCAACACGCCGCTGACCAACAGCATCACCGGCGTCACTGGCGGCAACTACGAGAAGTTGGAGACTGCTGGCACCCCAACTACTGTCGTGACCGACGATCCCGCTCGCCTGGACACTACTGGCCTGACCCTCAGCGCTACTGGCACCGTCCAGGAAGGTGGCGACATCGTCTACACCGCCCGCCTGACCAATCCGGCCGGCAGCGAAATGAAGGTTACCCTCAGCAATGGCGAGGTGATCACTATTGGCAAAGGTCTGTCCGAAGGTTCTGTAACCTTCCCGGCGCCGCAAAACACCGTTTACGTGGACGGCGGCAACGTCAGCGTGACCGTCACCGGAACTACCGGCGGCGACTTTGAGCATCTGGAAGTCAGCCCAACGGCGGCTGTGACTGCTGTCACCGACAGCATCGACACTTCGACCGTGACTTTGACGGCCACCGCCAGTGCTGTTGAAGGCGGTGTGGTTACCTACACCGCCTCGGTTACCGCGCCGGTCACTGGCACTCCGCTGGTTATCAGCCTGGCCAACGGACAGAGCATCACCATCCCGGTTAACAGCTCCAGCGGCTCGGTAGATTTCATCGCGCCGAATAACGTCCTGAACACCAACACGCCGCTGACCAACAGCATCACCGGTGTCACTGGCGGCAACTACGAGAAATTGGAAACCGCCGGCACCCCTACCACCGTGGTAACCGACGATCCGGCCCGCCTGGACACTACCGGCCTGACCCTCAGCGCTACCGGCACCGTCCAGGAAGGTGGCGATATCGTTTACACCGCCCGCCTGACCAACCCGGCGGGCAGCGAGATGAAGATCACCCTCAGCAATGGTGAGGTGATCACCATTGGTAAGGGCCTCTCCGAAGGCAGCGTGACCTTCGCAGCGCCTGCCAACACCGTCTATGTGGACGGCGGCAACGTCAGCGTGACTGTCACCGGGACTACTGGTGGTGACTTCGAGCATCTGGAAGTCAGCCCGACAGCTACCGTCACTGCCGTTACAGATTCGATCGACACCAGTACAGTCACCCTGACCGCGACTCCGAGCGCAGTGGAAGGCGGCGTTGTCACCTACACAGCGTCGGTTACGGCTCCGGTTACCGGCACCCCGCTGGTCATCACCCTCGCCAATGGCCAAAGCATCACCATCCCGGTCAACGCTTCGAGCGGCTCGGTAGACTTCACCGCCCCGAACAACGTCTACGGCACCAACGCGCCGCTGACCAACAGCATCACCGGCGTGACCGGCGGCAACTACGAGAAGCTGGTGACCGCTGGTACGCCAAGCACCGTGGTCAACGACAACCCGAATAACCTCGACACCACCGGGGTCAGCCTGACCGCCTCCGGCACCGTCCAGGAAGGCGGCCAGATCACCTACACCGCCAAGCTGACCAACCCGGCCGGCAGCGACATGACCGTCAGCCTGAGCAACGGCTCGACGATCAACATCGCCAAGGGCCTGAGCGAAGGCACCGTTACCGTCGATGCGCCGAAAAACAGCGTGTACGTCGATGCCACCAACGTCAGCGCCACTATCACTGGCACCAGCGGTGGCGATTTCGAGAAGCTGGCGATCAGCCCGACTCCGGCCGTAACCGCAGTCACCGATACCATCGACACCTCGACCGTGACCCTCAGCGCCACGCCAAGCGTGACCGAAGGCGGCGTGGTCACCTACACCGCCACCGTCAGTTCGCCGGTTACCGGGGCCCCGCTGGTTATCAGCCTGCAGAACGGCCAATCGATCACCATCGGCGTCAACGAAACCTCCGGCTCGGTCAACTTCACGGCACCGAACAACGTCTACGCCACCAATACGGCACTGACCAACAGCATCACCGGCGTGACCGGCGGCAACTACGAGAAGCTGGTGACCGCCGGCACACCCAGCACCGTAGTCAATGACAACCCGAACAACCTCGACACCACCGGGGTAAGCCTGACCGCCTCCGGCACCGTCCAGGAAGGCGGCCAGATCACCTACACCGCCAAGCTGACCAACCCGGCCGGCAGCGACATGACCGTCAGCCTGAGCAACGGCTCGACAATCAACATCGCCAAGGGCCTGAGTGAGGGCACCGTCACCGTCGATGCGCCGAAAAACAGCGTGTACGTCGATGCCACCAACGTCAGCGCCACTATCACTGGCACTAGCGGTGGCGATTTCGAGAAGCTGGCGATCAGCCCGACTCCGGCCGTAACCGCAGTCACCGATACCATCGACACGTCCACCGTGACCCTGACGGCTACGCCGAGCGTGACCGAGGGCGGCGTGGTGACCTACACCGCCTCCGTCACGGCTCCGGTTACCGGCACCCCGCTGGTCATCACCCTCGCCAACGGCCAGAGCATTACCATCCCGGTCAACGCTTCGAGCGGCTCGGTGGACTTCACCGCGCCAAACAACGTCTATGGCACCAACGCGCCGCTGACCAACAGCATCACCGGCGTGACCGGCGGCAACTACGAGAAGCTGGTGACCGCTGGTACGCCAAGCACCGTGGTCAACGACAACCCGAATAACCTCGACACCACCGGGGTCAGCCTGACCGCCACCGGCACCGTCCAGGAAGGCGGCCAGATCACCTACACCGCCAAGCTGACCAACCCGGCCGGAAGCGACATGACCGTCAGCCTGAGCAACGGCTCGACAATCAACATCGCCAAGGGCCTGAGCGAAGGCACCGTCACCGTCGATGCGCCGAAAAACAGCGTCTATGTGGACGCCACCAATGTCAGCGCCACTATCACCGGCACCACGGGCGGTGATTTCGAGAAGGTGAACGTCAACGCAACCCCGGCAGTTACGGCAATCACCGATACCATCGACACGTCCACCGTGACCCTGACGGCTACGCCGAGCGTGACCGAGGGCGGCGTGGTGACCTACACCGCCTCCGTCACGGCTCCGGTTACCGGCACCCCGCTGGTCATCAGCCTCGCCAACGGCCAAAGCATCACCATCCCGGTCAACGCTTCGAGCGGCTCGGTAGACTTCACCGCGCCAAACAACGTCTATGGCACCAACGCGCCGCTGACCAACAGCATCACCGGCGTGACCGGCGGCAACTACGAGAAGCTGGTGACCGCCGGCACACCCAGCACCGTAGTCAATGACAACCCGAACAACCTCGACACCACCGGGGTCAGCCTGACCGCCTCCGGCACCGTCCAGGAAGGCGGCCAGATCACCTACACCGCCAAGCTGACCAACCCGGCCGGCAGCGCCATGACCGTCAGCCTGAGCAATGGCTCGACCATCTCCATCGCCAAAGGCATGAGCGAAGGCACGGTGACCGTCGATGCGCCGAAAAACAGCGTGTACGTCGATGCCACCAACGTCAGCGCCACTATCACTGGCACCAGCGGTGGCGATTTCGAGAAGCTGGCGATCAGCTCGACTCCGGCCGTAACCGCAGTCACCGATACCATCGACACCTCGACCGTGACCCTCAGCGCCACGCCAAGCGTGACCGAAGGCGGCGTGGTCACCTACACCGCCACCGTCAGTTCGCCGGTTACCGGGGCCCCGCTGGTTATCAGCCTGCAGAACGGCCAATCGATCACCATCGGCGTCAACGAAACCTCCGGCTCGGTCAACTTCACGGCACCGAACAACGTCTACGCCACCAATACGGCACTGACCAACAGCATTACCGGCATGACCGGCGGTAACTTCGAGAAGCTGGTATCGACCGGCACGCCGACTACCGTGGTCAACGACAACCCGTCGAACCTGGACACCACCAACGTGGCCCTGAGCGCCACACCGTCGGTGGATGAAGGCGGCCAGATCACCTACACCGCCAAGCTGTCCAACCCGGCCGGCAGCGCCATGACCGTCAGCCTGAGCAATGGCTCGACAATCAACATCGCCAAGGGCCTGAGCGAAGGCACCGTCACCGTCGATGCGCCGAAAAACAGCGTCTATGTGGACGCCACCAATGTCAGCGCCACTATCACCGGCACCACGGGCGGTGATTTCGAGAAGGTGAACGTCAACGCAACCCCGGCAGTTACGGCAATCACCGATACCATCGACACGTCCACCGTGACCCTGACGGCTACGCCGAGCGTGACCGAGAGCGGCGTGGTGACCTACACCGCCTCCGTCACGGCTCCGGTTACCGGCACCCCGCTGGTCATCAGCCTCGCCAACGGCCAAAGCATCACCATCCCGGTCAACGCTTCGAGCGGCTCGGTAGACTTCACCGCGCCAAACAACGTCTATGGCACCAACGCGCCGCTGACCAACAGCATCACCGGCGTAACCGGCGGCAACTACGAGAAGCTGGTGACCGCCGGCACACCCAGCACCGTAGTCAATGACAACCCGAACAACCTCGACACCACCGGGGTAAGCCTGACCGCCTCCGGCACCGTCCAGGAAGGCAGCCAGATCACCTACACCGCCAAACTGACCAACCCGGCCGGCAGCGCAATGACCGTCAGCCTGAGCAATGGCTCGACCATCTCCATCGCCAAGGGCATGAGCGAAGGCTCGGTGACCGTCGATGCGCCGAAGAACAGCGTGTATATCGACGCCGGCAATGTCAGCGCGACGATCAGCGGCACCAGTGGCGGCGACTTCGAGAAACTGAATATCAGCAGCACGCCCGCCGTGACGGCGGTCACCGATACGATCGACACCTCGACCGTGACCCTGACCGCCACGCCAAGCGTGGTCGAAGGCGGCGTGGTCACCTATACCGCCACCGTCACCTCGCCGGTGACCGTGGCACCGCTGGTCATCAGCCTGGCCAACGGCCAGTCCATCACCATCCCGGTCAATGCCACCAGCGGTACCGTGACCTACGTCGCGCCGAACAATGTGTATGCCACCAATACACCGCTGACCAACAGCATCACCGGCATGACCGGCGGCAACTACGAGAAGCTGGTGAGCACGGGCACGACCACCACCACGGTGACCGACAGCCCGTCGAACCTGGACACCACCAATGTCACCCTCACGGCGACCAACACCGTGCAGGAAGGCGGCCAGATCACCTACACCGCCAAGCTGTCCAACCCGGCCGGCTCGGCGATGACCGTGACCCTGAGCAACGGCTCGACCATCAACATCGCCAAGGGCCTGAGCGAAGGCTCGGTGACCGTCGATGCGCCGAAGAACAGCGTGTACGTCGATGCCACCAACGTCAGCACGAGCATCACCGCCACCACCGGCGGCGACTTCGAGAAGGTCAACGTCAGCTCGGCTCCGGCCGTGACTTCGGTCACCGATACCATCGACACCAGCACCGTGACCCTGAGTGCAACCCCGAGCGTGATCGAGGGCGGCACCGTGGTCTACACCGCTACCGTCAGCTCGCCGGTGACCGTTGCGCCGCTGGTCATCAGCCTGGCCAACGGCCAGTCGATCACCATCCCGGTCAATGCCACCAGCGGCTCGGTCAACTACACCGCACCGAACAACCCGTACACCAGCAACCCGACGCTGACCAACAGCATCACCGGCGTCAGTGGCGGCAACTTCGAGAAACTGGAGGCCTCCGGCACCACCACCACCACGGTCACCGACGGCCCGATCGACACCACCACCGTGAGCCTCAGCGCCACCGGCTCGGTACAGGAAGGCGGGCAGATCACCTACACCGCGACCCTGACCAACCCGGCAGCGTCGCCGGTAACCGTGACGCTGTCCAACGGCTCGACCATCGTTATCGGCAAGGACCAGCTGTCCAGCAGCATCACCCTGCCAGCACCGGCGGACACCCCGTACATCGACGCCAGCAGCATCAGCACGAAGATCACCGGTGCCAGCGGTGGCGGCTTCGAGAACCTGGCCTACAACGCCACGCCAGCGGTCACCCAGGTCACCGACACCAATACGCCGACCACCATCAGCATCAGCGGCAGCACGCTGGTGGCCGAGGGCGCGACCGGCAGCTACACCATCAACCTGAGCAACCCGTCGCAGTCGGCGGTCACCGTCAAGCTGAGCTATTCCGGCACCGCCACCAATGGCTCGGACTACACCGGCGTGACCACCGTGACCATCCCGGCCGGGGCGAACAAGGTCGACTTCACCATCCCGACCATCAAGGACCTGGTGACCGAAGGCACGGAACAGTTCACCGTCAAGATCGACTCGGCCACCGGCGGCAACTTCGAGAGCGTGGTGGTCAGCCCGACCCAGGGCAGCGTGACCACCTCGATCTACGAGCCGGCACCGGTCCTGGACCTGGACGCCAACAACTCCAGCGGTGCGACCGGTGCCGATTACCAGGTGACCTTCACCGAAGGCCAGCCGGGCGCCGGCGTGTCCATCGGCGATATCGACCTGAACATCACCGACTACGACAGCACGTTGATGACCGGGGCTACCGTGACCCTGACCAACCGCATGGCCGGCGATGCGCTGAACCTGGGCAACAGCGTGGGTGGCATCAGCATCAATGCGGTGAGCACCAACGACAAGGTCACCCTGGTCCTTAGCGGCCCGGCGTCGATCGCCGATTACATCCAGCGCCTGAAGAACATCACCTTCATCAACACCAGCGATGACCCAAGCAGCACACCGCGGGTCATCACCGTGACGGTCACGGACGGGGTCAATACCTCGAACGTCGCCACCACCACGGTCAACGTGGTGCCGGTGAACGATGCACCGACCGCCGCCGGTGGCGAGATCACCGGCACCGAGGACACCGACCTGGCCCTGACCTGGTCCAGCCTGGGTGTCAGCGACCTGGACAACCTGCCGAGCGCGCTGGGCATCACCATCACCCAGCTGCCGGCCAACGGCACCCTGCAATACAAGGACGGCGCAACCTGGAAGACCCTGACCGCCGCCGACACCGGCAAGGTGTTCAGCAAGGCCGATATCGATGCGGGCAACCTGAAGTTCGTGCCGCAGGCCAACCAGTCGGGCATCAGCGCCAACGGCGGCTCCGGCGTGGGCAACCAGCAGGCCGACTATGCGCAGATCAAGTTCAAGCCGTACGACGGCAAGGACATGGGCAACGAAGCCACGCTGAAAGTCGATATCACCCCGGTCGCCGACCAGCCGACCCTGACCATCGGCAGCAACGCCGTGGCCTCGATCGGCCTGACCAAGGAGATCTACACCGGGCTGTCGGGCCTGGGCACCGACGGCAACGGCGCCAATGCCGCAACCCTGAAATCGGTGATCGACGCGGCGGCCGGCAAGGCGCAGTCCACCACCATCGCCACCAACGCCGCGGAAACCTCGGTGACGGCGGGCGTTGCCTCGAAGACGTCCGGCCTGATGTACATGGAGGCCGGCAGCACCTACAAATTCACCGGTACCGGTGACGACAGCCTGGCAGTGGTAGTGGGCGGCAAGGACGTGGCCAGCACCACCTGGGGCGCCGGCGGCCAGCTCAACGGCACCTTCACCCCGACCAAGAGCGGCTACTACACCGTCGAGATCTACCACTACAACCAGGCGGGCCCGGGCAGCTACGACGTCAACCTCTCGGTGAACGGCGGCGCGACCATCGACGTCAGCCAGGCCGGCACCGCGCTGTACCCGACCGTGGCGGCCCTGGCGGCAGCCGGCGTCACCGTTTCCGACCTGCACGGCAGCGGCGGCAAGGGTTACTACGACGGCTACAAGCTCAATGAAGGCGGCGAGAACGGCACGGTCAAGCTGGTGGGCATCAGCTCGGCCCTGACCGACACCGACGGCTCGGAAACCCTGGCGGTCAAGCTCGGCGGCATCCCGGCCGGCTCGGTGATCAGCGACAACGCCGGCCACAGTGTCGCCGTGGGCAGCACCCTGGTAGACGTCACCGGCTGGAACCTCAACGCCCTGACCATCAAGCCACCGGCGTACTACTCCGGGACCTTCAACGTGTCGGTCAGCGCCATCGCCACCGAAAGCGTCAACGGCAGCAGCGCCACCACGCCGGGCAGCATCAAGGTCACGGTGTATGGCGACACCTACGCCACAGCGGTGAACGCCACCGCCGACAGCGACACCTGGACCGGTACCGACGGCAACGACCTCATCGCCGCCGACATCAACGGCCTGCACGTGGTCGCCGGGCAGAACTACAACCTGGCATTCATCGTCGACACCTCGGGCAGCATGAAGGACTCGGTGGACGCGGCGCAGAAAGCCCTGCAGTCGGTGTTCACCACCTTGTCCAACAGCGTCCAGGGCGCCAGCTCCGGCACGGTGAACATCCTCCTGGTGGACTTCGCCACCCAGGTCAAATCCACCGTATCGGTGAACCTGGCCGACAGCGGCGCGCTGCAGACCCTGAAAAACGCCCTGACGTCGATGTCGGCCAACGGCGGCACCAACTACGAGGACGCCTTCAAGACCACTGCGAACTGGTTCCAGGCCCTGAAGAACGCCGGTGTCACCGCGACCAACCAGACCTTCTTCATTACCGACGGCCAGCCGACCTACTACCAGACCGGCGAACGGGTGAACCCGACGCTGATCACCTACAGCGGCAGCAAGGCCAACCTGACGATGGACACCTACCTGTCGTCGATCAACTACAAGATCGGCCAGGTGGTGAATACCAACCTGGACAACAACAACTACCTGACCATCGACAGCAGCGGCAACCTCAACCTGTACAAGAACGGCAGCTGGTTCTCGTCGCTCAGTGGCACCCTGCATGCCCAGGGCGACGGTACCTACGAGTTGTCGAGCCTGGCCGGCCAGGGCAGCTATGCCGACACCGACACCATCAACAACTCGAAGAGCGCCTTCGCGGTACTCAAGGCGTTGTCGCCGAACATCGAGGCCATCGGTATCGGCAGCGACATCAACACCAGCGACCTGAAGCCATACGACTCCGACGGTGTGCCGCAAACCAACATCGACGCCAACAACCTGGCCAACGCCATCCTCGGCCACACCGAGGCGACCCTTCCGGGCAACGACACGGTCAATGCCGGCGATGGCAACGACATCGTGTTCGGCGACCTGATCCTGTTCCCGACCGTGTCCGGCAACGGCGTCGAAGCCCTGCAAAGCTACGTTGCGCAGCAGAAGGGCATCGATGTCAGCGCGGTGGACAGCAAGACCATGCACCAGTACGTCACCGAGCACATCAGCGAGTTCGACATCTCGCGTACCAGCGATGGCGACGACAAGCTGTTCGGCGGCGACGGCAACGACATTCTCTTCGGCCAGGGCGGCAACGACACGCTCGATGGCGGCAAGGGCAATGACATCCTGCTTGGCGGTACCGGCAACGACACCCTGCTCGGTGGCGAAGGCAACGACCTGCTGTTCGGCGGCAAGGGCAACGACACCCTGACCGGTGGTTCGGGTGCCGACACTTTCATCTGGCGGGCGGGGGATACCGGCAACGACATCATCAAGGACTTCAAGCCGGCCGAAGGTGACCGTCTCGACCTGAGCGACCTGCTCCAGGGCGAAAAGGCCAGCACCATCGACAATTACCTGAAGATCACCACGGTGAACGGCGAGTCGACCCTGCAGGTCAGTAGTGAAGGCAAGCTGAACGCAAGCGGCGGCATCGCCAATGCCGACGTAACGATCAAGCTGGAAGGGGTGAACTGGTCCAATACCTCGATCAACTCGTTGATCAGCGGTGCGGATCCGACCATCAAGATCGACCACAACAACAGCTGACAGCGGTTCCGACGCCGGCTCTGCGGAGCCGGCGGACGACGGCCGTTTTGCCTGATGCGTCGCGGCCAAGCATACTCATGCGCCGCGCGCTGCGCGCCTGGCCTAAGCTGCTGACGAGATGGATTCGACGAGACGAGGTAAAACCATGTTCTACGTGCAACGCGATGCGGCGGGCCAGTTACTCCGGGTCGAAGCGGTTGCCTTTGCCGAGGCCACGGAAATGCTGCCGGCCGATCACGCCGAGGTCCTGGAGTGGTTCGCCGACGATGTGGTGGAGAACAGCCTCAAGCAGCTCAAGCAGAGCGACCTGGACATGATCCGGGTCCTGGAGGACCTGATCGATGTGCTGACCACCAAGGGTGTAATCAGCATCACCGACCTGCCACCAGGAGCCCAGGCCAAGCTGCTCAACCGCAACACCGCACGGGCGGCCCTGGGCGGATTGAACAACCTGATCGATGAAGACGAGCAGGGCGGGTTGATCTGACTCACCGCGCTCCCTGTAGGAGTCTGCGCTGTCGCGCAGAAAACAGTTCTAAAGCATTACTCAGTCCCTTGTGGGAGCGGGTTTACCCGCGATTGCCATAGTGACTTCACTACCGCAATCGCGGGTAAACCCGCTCCCACAGGGTCCGTATAGCTTCCAAAATCTTCTTCAGCGCCAGGGTGCCGGTTCGCCCACCAGGCGGCCTTGCACGCCCTGGATCTCCATTTCCCGAAGCACCTGCAACTCGCCTTCGGTTTCCACGCGCTCGGCGATCAGCGGCAGGTCGATGCTGTGGGCTGCGCGCTGTATCGCCTCGATGAAGATGCGCTTGTGCTGTTCCTCGTCGATGGCGCGGATGTAGCTGCCGTCGATCTTCAGGTAGGCCAGGCCGAGGTGGGCAAGGTTGCCGATCATGCTGAAGCGACCGCCGAAATGCTGCAGGCTGAGGCTGAAGCCTAGCCCGCGCAGACGCCGGGTCAGCTGTTCCAGCACCGCCTGCTCGGGCAATTGCTCCTCGGCGATTTCCAGAGTCAGGCGCGGGCCGAGGCTGGCATGCTGGCCAAGCAGGTCGAAGACCTTCTGCAGGCTGGCCGGGTTGGCCACGGTGGTTGCCGACAGGTTCAGCGCCAGCGAGCGGTCATGCCCATGCATCTGCTTGAGCACCTTTTCCAGCATCAGCAGGTCAAGACGGGTTGCCCAGCCGAAGCGCTCCAGCGCCGGCAGGAAGCGGCCCGCGGCGATGGCTTCGCCACGCTCGTCGATCAATCGCGAGAGCACCTTGTAGTGCAGCACGCGATCGAGATGGTTGCTGTCCACCACCGGCTGGAAGAACAGTTCGAAGCGACCCTGGGCCAGGGCATCGTCCAGCAGCGTATGCCACTGCCGGTGGGTATCGCTGGCCTGGGTCGCAGAACCCTGCTCCAGGCACACCCACGACGGCTCCGGCTGGCTCTGGGCCCGGGCCAGGGCCTCATCGGCCAGTTGCAGCAAGGCCTTGGGCTCGTCACCCGGGCTGAACGGCGCCAGGCCGATGCAAGCCGAAGGCGTGACATCGGAAATCCCGCGCAGGCCGGCGTCCAGCGCCTCCGCCAGGCGAATGGCGTCGTCATGGCTCAGGCCTGGCGCAAGCACGGCGAATTCGCCACCACGGCTGCGGGTGATCAGGTTATTGGTTTCCGGGAAGCTGGCGCAGATGCCTTTCAGTTGCTGGCCGACCGCCTGCAACAGCTGGTCGGTACGCTGGCCGCCAAGACGCTGGTTGAGGCCGGCGAGGTCCTGCATGCGCAGCAATAGCAGGTAGCCGTCGCGGGCTTCTTCCAGGTTGCTGACCCGGGCATTCAACTGCATCTCGAAATAGCGCCGGTTGGCCAGCCCGGTGAGGCTGTCCTGGTAGGACTCGACCCGCAGCTTCTCGCTGCGCTCGGCCTGCTCCTGGTACAGCGCCTTGAGCTTCTCGACCATCTGGTTCATCGCCTGCACGACCCGGCGCAGCTCGGGCGTGCGCGGCAGGTCCGGAAGGCTGAGGAATTCGCGGCGGGCGATGGCGTGGGACTGTTCGACCATGTAGTCCAGCGGACGCAACTGGCGCCGCAGCAACAGGGCACCGGCAATTGCACTCAGCGCCCCGCACAGCAGCAGCCAGCCAAGGCTGCCAAGGGCGCTTTGCCACAGCTTGGCGAGGGCAAACATCGGGTGGCTGACCACCTCGACCCGCGCCGCCTGCTGCCAACCGCGCATGACAATGGCATCGCCACCGGCCGCTTCCAGGCCGATCAGCTTGATGAACCACTGCGGCACTCCACCCGGGTCAGGGTCGGCATGGCGCTCCACCAGTACCGCATTGGAGCCGAGATCGACCACACGGATGCTGGCGTAGTAACCACTGTCGAAGATCGAGCTGACCATCAGCTCGACCATCGCCGGGTCATCCAGGTTCGGCGTCAACGAAAGCGCCAGTGCCGTAGCGGCATCCTGGGCATGCGAGCGCAACTGATTGACGTACTGGCTGCGCGAGCTTTCCAGGCTGACCATGAAGCTGCCACTGAAAGCGACCACCAGGAACAGGCAGATGGCGAGCAACAATTGTTTGAACAGTGACATCGGAGCTCCTCAGTAGACCGGCTCGGCAGGGAATCCCTCCGCCTGCATCTTTTTCAACAGATCCTGCCAACGCGACAGGCGCTTGGTATCGCCGACTTTCTTGTTTCCCGTCGCGCCGGTCAGCCACAAGCCCTCGCCATTGAAGGCGTAGACCGGCAGCAGGTCGGGACGCTGGCTGGCCGGCTTGATTGCATCCATCAGGCTATCGAGGACCAGGGGCATGGCGTCAGGGCTGGAATAGTAGGTCAGAACCATGTGCGCACGGTTCTGCCGCAGGGCCTTGACGTAGGTGATGCGCAATTTGTCGGCGGCAACGCCGAGGCGGCGCAGGCTGAAGTACTTGGCGATGGCGTAATCCTCGCAGTCGCCGGCGCCCTTGATCAGCGACTGGATCGGCGTGGCCCAGTAATCGACCTCGTGCCACAGGTCGATATCCTCTTCGTAGCGCAACTGGCGGTTGAAGAACTGGTTCACCACCTGCAGCTTCTGCGCCTCGTCGAGTTGCTTCTGCGTTGCCAGCAGTTGCTGCCAGGCGTCGATGCGCTGCTGGCCCGCGCCAAGCGGGCCATACAGGGCAGCGGCCTTGCGGCTGATCTGGGAAAAATCCCAGTCCGCGCGCAAGCCGCCCAGCAACGCCAGGCCAAGCAGCAGGGCGAATCCCACCCGGCGCATGGTCAGAAAAATGGCCCAACGTATCGCCAAGGCAGACTGTCCGCGAAATCCCTGGAAAGGACGATGGTGCCGCCAGGCCCCGGAAAAAACAATCAGCGCCGGACAATCATTGCGCCATCACCTTTCAGGGTGTCCGACAATCGGTTGGCACCCGGCCCGGCGCACCACTTTCATTCCCGTTAAAGTTCATTCAGGATTAGCGCCGGTCCAGCCACAGGCCCTTGCCCGCGTGAGGCGAAACGATTCTGCCAACGGCATGGCCGGCACGGTTTGACAAGCAGCGAACCCCTCACTAGCGTGATTGGATCCAATCCGCACCGAATGCAGGACAACACCAGCGTGGCCGCTAGAACCAAACTCCTCAGCAGCATCCTGGGTAACGAACAGGTCCCCGCGCACCTGGCTCGCAGCGTGATCGAAGAACGTTTGCGCAGCGCCATACTCGACGGACGCCTGGCGCCGGGCATGGCGATCCGCCAACAGGAGCTGGCAACCCTGTTCGGGGTCAGCCGCATGCCGGTTCGCGAGGCGCTGCGTCAGCTGGAAGCCCAAGAGCTGCTGACGGTGGTGGCGCACAAGGGCGCAGTAGTCGCCCCGCTGATCGGCGAGGACGCAGTAGAAGCCTACGAGCTGCGCACCATGCTGGAAAGCGAAGCCCTGCGCCAGTCGATTCCCCTGCTCGGCCCTGAAGACATCGCCCAGGCACGCGGCTATATCCAATTGCTGGAGAACGAAACCCGGCACGCCGAGATCGGACGCCTGAACCGTCTGTTTCATATGAGCCTTTACACCAAGGCGCACAACAGGAAGCTGCTGCGTCTGATCGACAACGAACTGCTGCAGGAAGAACGCTTCCTGCGCTTTCACCTGTCTTCCATGGGCCTGGGCAAGCTGACCCAGGACGATCACAACGGCCTGGTCGATGCCGCCGAGGCCAAGGCCATCGAGGATGCCGTGGCCATCCTGCACCGCCACCTCGACAAGGCGATGCGCACCATTCGCGACTATCTGGGCAAGACCGCCCGGTAAGCGTTTCTCTCCCCCGCTTCCCACGCCCGCTTCGCCCGGCCATGACAGGCTGGGCGTTTTCTGCACACTCTAGTTCGAGCAAGTGACCGATCGATCGGCTGCGGCACGGCCCTGGTCGCCTGCACGAATTGCAACCAGCAGAAGGAGCGCGCCCGGGCGAGGGCCGATTGCGATCAACCGCCCCAATAAAGAATCCAGTCCGTTCGTTCATTTCCGGAAAGTGCCCGGAGTGAGGCATTCACTCATTATCAACTTACTTTGGCGATTATTAGCCGAAGCGGGAACTTTCACCCAAATAAAACAACGTTCACTTGTTTTAATGAACGCGCTCAACTTACGAAAATCAGCGGAAACATTATATTTGCAAATAACTTGCGAAAAACTTTCAAGTTGCCTTAGCTTCTACTCGCCGGGCATCAAGCCGGCTCCACGAGAGCATCAACCCCCTAGCCTGCTGGTTGTAAATCCCAGGGCGCCCCTTCGCCCGGATTAATAATCAGCGCACAACTTTCGGCTGCCACCAGGTCATTCAAGGAACTTGCAATGAACAGTCTCGAACCGCTGTTGCATGAAAAGAAAACCGAACTGGCGAACCACCCGATCTTCGCTGAAATCCATTCGCTTCCGGTACTTCGTAGCTTTATGGAAACCCATGTTTATGCCGTCTGGGATTTCATGTCGCTGACCAAGCGCCTGCAGCAAGAGCTGACCTGCATCCGCTTGCCCTGGCTGCCGCCGCATGATCCGGAGGCCGCGCGACTGATCAACGAAATCGTATTGGGCGAGGAGTCGGATGATCGCCTCGATCGAGGCCACTACAGCCATTTCGAGTTGTATCTGGATGCGATGCGCGAGGTCGGTGCCTGCACCGTCGGCATCGAGCGTTTCGTCGCGCTGCAGCGAGAAGGTATGCCTCATCGCGCCGCACTGCACCATGCGGGCGCCAGCGAAGCGGCCCGGGAGTTTGTCGGGCAAACCCTGGACATCGCCTTGAATGCCCCGGCACATGCCGTGGCTGCAGCCTTCCTGCATGGACGGGAGAGCGTGATTCCCACCATGTTCCAGCGCATTCTCGATGACTGGGGAATCACCGGCAGCCAGGCGCCGACCTTCCGCTATTACCTGCAACGGCACATCGAGGTGGACTCTGAGGATCACGGGCCGGCAGCCGGGCAGTTGCTGGCACGCCTGGTCGGCGACGATCCCCAACGCGAGCGGGAAACGTACGAGGCTGCGATCACTGCGGTGGAAAGCCGATTGGCATTCTGGGATCGGCTGCGTCTGTCGATGCATCAGGAAGTCGCCGAGGCCAGCGTATGAACAGTCTCGACTATCAGTCCTTTTCCGACACCTGGGAAGACCGGGCCACCATCCGCACTCGCCCCCGGCGCCTGGTGGAAGACGATCATCGCCTGCTCTATCCGTTGAGCCGGCTCCCCCTGGTACTGACTGCAACCTTCCAGAACGAATGCGCGCACCTGCGCGACGTCGCCCTCGCACAGGGGCTCTACAAGTTCATCAACGACGTGGTGATCTTCGAGACCGAGATCGTTGACCGCACCGCCCGCGCCATTGCCAAGGACCGCTTCGCCGTGCGCTTTCCCCCAGCCTGTCGCTACGACGCCATGACCGTGGTAGTGGACGAGGATTATCACGCCCTGGTGGCGATGGACTTCATGCAGCAGGCCATTGCCCTGACCGGCATCCAACCGGTGATCCTGCCGACCGAGATCGAGTTGAGCCGGGCCATTCCGGCCGCGCTGGCGCTGGTTCCCGAGCGGTTGCGCGACGCCGTCGAGCTGATCTGCGTAGCCATTGCGGAAAACACCCTGACCAACGACGTCGCCGCCTTTGCCCGGGACGACAGCGTCAAGCCGTCGATCAAGGGCTTGATGGCCGACCATCTGCTCGACGAGGGGCGTCATTCCACCTTCTGGGCACGCTTGACCCGGATCTACTGGGGCCAGGCGCCGGAGGCGGATCGCCAACTGATCGCCGGGGTACTGCCGGTGTTCATTGCGCATTACCTGACCAACGAGATCCAGAAGTCGTTCGACCTGCAATTGATCGAAGCGCTGGATATCGCAAGGCCGGTCGCTGCAGCACTGCGGGAGGAGGTGGCCAGCATGGCTTGGCCGATTGGTCATCAGCATCCGTTGCTGGGAAACATCCTGCGTTTTTTCAGAAACAGCTCACTGCTCGATACACCGTGCGTGCAAGAAGCGCTGGCCGGCTACCTGCCATCGGCAAGGAGGGAGTCATGAAACGCCTGGAGATTGTGCTGGCCGGCAGTAGCCAGGCCTTGGGCATGCTGCATTCGCAGCTGGAGGAACATGGTCATGTGATACAGCTGGCTAACGGTCAGGAGGCACTCGCTGGCCACACCTCGGCCAGGCCCGACCTGGTGATCGAAGACGGCAGCCTCGAGCTGCCGGACTTCGACGGCTGTGCAGTTCTTGGCCTGCGGATTGGCAGCAGCACACCGGTCGCCGGAAAACTGCCCGAGCTGGAGTTGCTGTATTGGGCAGGTACGGCGCAGGCACAGCGGCTGATCGATCGTCAGCCGCTGGAGCAGGAAGTTTCAGGTAACGGACAGGCTCTGCGCATGAGGGCGCTGAAGGCGTTGCAGGAGCGGGTGGCATTGCATGTCAGTCGCCTCTCACGCTACCCGGATCATTTCCGCGAGATCCAGGCCAGTGAGCCGATGCGCCAGGCCCATGAGCATGCCTTGGATTGGCTGGAAAAGCTGGCGTGGATGCATGTCTTCAACCGTGACCTGGAACAAGGGTTACTGCTGGCAAGCACAACCCCAGTGATCGTGCGACTGGAACAAAGCCTGCTGGAACATGCGCGGCTGCCGGCGCTGAATTTCGATGGACAGCGCTTCAGCTATGCCCACCTGCACGGGCAAGCGTCGGCCATACAGGCTCGGTTACTGCCGTTGCTGAGCGGGAAGGCACCGGTGGTTGCCGTGTGCCTACCGAAATCGGTGGGGCTATATGCCAGCTTGCTGGCGGTACTGGGTTGCGGGGCGATTTATCTGCCTCTGGATCCGGAAACGCCTGTCGAACGCTTGCGCTTCATCCTGAGCAACGCCCAGGCCAGCGTGCTGGTCCATGATGCAACCAGCACGGCACTTGCCGGTGCAGTTCCGACGCTGGATCTGGGCCATCTGCCGGAGCGGACGGAAGGGGCCGGCCTGGTCAGGACGAGGCCGGACATCGATACGCCGTGCATCGCCATCTACACCTCCGGCACTACCGGCCAGCCCAAGGGCGTAGTGCTCAGCCAAGGCAATGTCAGCCACTTCGAGGCCTGGTACAGCACCCATGTGCGGCTCACACCGAACAGCCGCGTGTTGCAGTTTTCCACCATCAATTTCGATGCCTCGCTCCTCGACATCCTGCCGACATTGGTCTGCGGAGCGGAACTGGTGGTACCGAACGAGCAACAGCGGCGGGATCCGGCAAGCCTGGAGGCGCTGATTCGGCAGCAGGAGGTGACCCACGCATTCCTGCCCCCTGCCCTGCTCAGCCTGCTGACGCTGGAAAGCACCAACCTGGAACATCTGGTCAGCGGAGGCGATGTCTGCGAGCCAGCCGTGGTGGAGCGGCTGGCCGGGCGCTTTCGCTTCCACAATATCTACGGCCCGACCGAGACCACGGTGCTGGCCACTACCCGGGTGTTCGCGCCGGGAGACAGCGTGCGCAACCTCGGGATGCCGATCAGCAACAGCCGGGTGTTCCTGCTCGACGAACAGCTGCAGCCGGTGCCGGAGGGTAGCCGCGGCGAGCTGTATATCGGCGGGCCTGGTGTCGGCTTGGGTTACCTGAACAATCCAGCGCTGAGCGAAGAACGCTTCATTAGCCTCGAACTGCCCGACGGCGAACGGATCAGGCTGTACCGCACCGGCGATCTGGCCCGATGGACTGCCACAGGTATCGAAATCTGTGGGCGCCGGGACAACCAGGTGAAAATCCGCGGGTTCCGTGTCGAACCCGAGGAAATCGAGCATTGCCTGCGCGGGAGCCGTCTATTCGGCCAGGTCGCGGTTGTGATCGACGAGCAACGTCGGGTGTTGGCCTTTCTCGCGCAGCCGAAGGAGGCCGAGGCGCCTGACCGGCTGCGTCTGTATGCCCAACAGCATCTGCCCGACTATATGCGGCCATCGGTCTACCAAGAGCTTGCACAGATGCCCTACACGGCCAACGGCAAAATCGACCGTCGGGCGTTGTTGGGTCTGTCAGTGGCTCCTGGAGGAAACGGGCAGCGTCGGCCTCCTGCCAGCGCTCTGGAGGCGCGTTTGCTGGGCTTGTGGAGCGAGCTGCTGGAGTTGCCAGTCGAGGAGATTTCCACCGATGACAGCTTCTTCAACCTCGGTGGACATTCGATCCTGCTGTCGCGCCTGCTATTGGCGATTCGTGAGCATTTCGGTCAAGGCATTCCGATAAATCGCTTCATCGAAGAGCCGACACTGCAGCGCCTGGGCGCATTGCTCAGTGGGGCGCGAATCAGTAATGGTGTCGTCCATCCGCAAGCGTTGGCAGATGCCGCCCGTGCGATCGAATTACAAGCACTACCGATGGAAAGGCTTGGTGATGTGCACCGGGTGATAGTGACCGGGGCAAACAGTTTTCTCGGTGTACATATCGTCGCAGCGCTGCTGGATTGGGGTGCAACGGAAGTAGCGTGCCTGGTTAGACGTGGACCGGACACCAGTGCTGCCGAACGCTTTGCCCAGGCGGTCAGCGAGAATCGCATCAATGGCCTGGACTGGCGGCGCATCCGCGTGCTGGAAGCCGATTTGCGACGGCCGAAGCTGGGCCTGAGCGACGCCGACCATGAAGACCTGGATCGTCGCTACGGTGCACTTATCCACAATGCGGCCCAGGTTAACCACGTGCTGGATTACCCGGCGCTGGCAGCGGACAACGTCGAGCCGCTCTTCGAGTGCTTGCGCCTGTGCGAGGGGCGTACCAAGAAGATTTTCAATTTCGTCTCCACCCTGTCTGCTTGCAGCGCCAGGGATGGAAACGGTCGCGTGCTGGAACAACCGCCCGCTGCAACTCCGCCACTGTATATCCGCAACGGCTACAACCTGAGCAAATGGGTGGGCGAGCGCATTCTTCAGCGCGCGCAGGAGCAAGGTGTCTGGGTGAACCTGTTTCGCCCGGGGAACATCACTTTCAACAGCCGCAGTGGCGTCTCACAGCCGCAAAAGAACCGTCTGATGTTGATGCTCAAGGGCTCACTGCAGCTGGGTCAGGTGCCGGCACTGGATCTTCAGTTCGATCTGATGCCGGTGGACTTCCTGGCTCGCTTCATCGCCTTCCACGCCAGCCGTTATCGCGCTGGACAGGCCGTGTTCCACCTTCATAACCCGGAGCCTCTTCACTGGGCGCGCTATGTCGCGGCATTTCGTGATGCCGGGCGAAGCTTCGAGCTGGTCAGCGTGGCGCAGTGGCAGCGCCAACTACAGCAGGTCGATCGCGACAACGCGCTGTTTGACGTTCTCGGCTTTTATCTCGACGGGTTCGAGGAAGACATCGGCGACATCTCACTGATCGAGCATGCCAATGCACGCGATGGCGTGCACTTGATGGGCGAGCGCTATCCGGAGAAAAGCCCTGCCCTGCTTGAGCTTGGCTGCCGCTACCTGCGGGAAATCCGCTTCATCTGATTCACCACCCAGAGGGCAACATCATGCGAGTACTGAAACCCGACACGCTGATCCGCAATCCGCAAGGCTGCCTGGTCGTGTCCCAGGTCGATATCGAAGCACCGGCAAGCAATACCTGGCGTATCGTCGGCAATTTCGCCGGGTTCGCCGTGTTCATACCGGCACTCAGCCACATCGAGATGACGGGTACTGGCGTGCGTTCGATCCGCAAGAAGTTCTTCAAAGACAACAACTTCGTGATCGAGCAACTGAACTCGAGGGATGAGCAGGCGATGTACATGACCTGGAGCCTGATTCATACCAGCCTGAATATCGGCAATCTATGGGCGGCCATGGAGGTTAAGGATCTGGATAACAACCGCAGCCGGGCTATATGGACCATCCAGGGCGAGCCATGGGAGGGCGGCCCGGAGGCGCTCCCGGCGTTTCAGGCCTTTCTGCAGAAGTTTGCCGACGACGCCATGAACAATGTGCGCAATCTGCTGACCTAGGCCCTGAAAAGACAAAACCCCTGTCTGCAATGCAGACAGGGGTTTCGGAATGAATCTTGACGATGACCTACTCTCACATGGAGAAGCTCCACACTACCATCGGCGATGCGTCGTTTCACTACTGAGTTCGGGATGGGATCAGGTGGTTCCAACGCTCTATGGTCGTCAAGAAATTCTGTGTGCCGTTCCGTCATCAAGCGACGGCGCAGCGAAATCCTGGTACTTCTACTAAAAGACAAAACCCCTACCTGCATACGCAGATAGGGGTTTCGGAATTGAATCTTGACGATGACCTACTCTCACATGGAGAAGCTCCACACTACCATCGGCGATGCATCGTTTCACTGCTGAGTTCGGGATGGGATCAGGTGGTTCCAATGCTCTATGGTCGTCAAGAAATTCTGTGTGCCAACTCGTCTTTCGACGCCTCGGCAAATCGGGTATGTGACAGTTGTGGTCTGCACGAACTTTCGGTTCATTGCGTCTTCACCACCACAATCCGGCTTCTCAGCTCAGATTGCTTGGGTGTTATATGGTCAAGCCTCACGGGCAATTAGTATTGGTTAGCTCAACGCCTCACAGCGCTTACACACCCAACCTATCAACGTCGTAGTCTTCGACGGCCCTTCAGGGAGCTCAAGGCTCCAGTGAGATCTCATCTTGAGGCAAGTTTCCCGCTTAGATGCTTTCAGCGGTTATCTCTTCCGAACATAGCTACCCGGCAATGCCACTGGCGTGACAACCGGAACACCAGAGGTTCGTCCACTCCGGTCCTCTCGTACTAGGAGCAGCCCCTCTCAAATCTCAAACGTCCACGGCAGATAGGGACCGAACTGTCTCACGACGTTCTAAACCCAGCTCGCGTACCACTTTAAATGGCGAACAGCCATACCCTTGGGACCGGCTTCAGCCCCAGGATGTGATGAGCCGACATCGAGGTGCCAAACACCGCCGTCGATATGAACTCTTGGGCGGTATCAGCCTGTTATCCCCGGAGTACCTTTTATCCGTTGAGCGATGGCCCTTCCATACAGAACCACCGGATCACTAAGACCTACTTTCGTACCTGCTCGACGTGTCTGTCTCGCAGTCAAGCGCGCTTTTGCCTTTATACTCTGCGACCGATTTCCGACCGGTCTGAGCGCACCTTCGTACTCCTCCGTTACTCTTTAGGAGGAGACCGCCCCAGTCAAACTACCCACCATACACTGTCCTCGATCCGGATGACGGACCTGAGTTAGAACCTCAAAGTTGCCAGGGTGGTATTTCAAGGATGGCTCCACGCGAACTGGCGTCCACGCTTCAAAGCCTCCCACCTATCCTACACAAGCAAATTCAAAGTCCAGTGCAAAGCTATAGTAAAGGTTCACGGGGTCTTTCCGTCTAGCCGCGGATACACTGCATCTTCACAGCGATTTCAATTTCACTGAGTCTCGGGTGGAGACAGCGCCGCCATCGTTACGCCATTCGTGCAGGTCGGAACTTACCCGACAAGGAATTTCGCTACCTTAGGACCGTTATAGTTACGGCCGCCGTTTACCGGGGCTTCGATCAAGAGCTTCGCGTTAGCTAACCCCATCAATTAACCTTCCGGCACCGGGCAGGCGTCACACCCTATACGTCCACTTTCGTGTTTGCAGAGTGCTGTGTTTTTAATAAACAGTCGCAGCGGCCTGGTATCTTCGACCGGCATGGGCTTACGGAGCAAGTCCTTCACCCTCGCCGGCGCACCTTCTCCCGAAGTTACGGTGCCATTTTGCCTAGTTCCTTCACCCGAGTTCTCTCAAGCGCCTTGGTATTCTCTACCCAACCACCTGTGTCGGTTTGGGGTACGGTTCCCGGTTATCTGAAGCTTAGAAGCTTTTCTTGGAAGCATGGCATCAACCACTTCGTCGCCTAAAGGCAACTCGTCATCAGCTCTCGGCCTTGAAATCCCGGATTTACCTAAGATTCCAGCCTACCACCTTAAACTTGGACAACCAACGCCAAGCTGGCCTAGCCTTCTCCGTCCCTCCATCGCAATAACCGGAAGTACAGGAATATTAACCTGTTTTCCATCGACTACGCTTTTCAGCCTCGCCTTAGGGACCGACTAACCCTGCGTCGATTAACGTTGCGCAGGAAACCTTGGTCTTTCGGCGTGGGAGTTTTTCACTCCCATTGTCGTTACTCATGTCAGCATTCGCACTTCTGATACCTCCAGCAAGCTTCTCAACTCACCTTCACAGGCTTACAGAACGCTCCTCTACCGCATCACCTAAGTGATACCCGTAGCTTCGGTGCATGGTTTGAGCCCCGTTACATCTTCCGCGCAGGCCGACTCGACTAGTGAGCTATTACGCTTTCTTTAAAGGGTGGCTGCTTCTAAGCCAACCTCCTAGCTGTCTAAGCCTTCCCACATCGTTTCCCACTTAACCATGACTTTGGGACCTTAGCTGACGGTCTGGGTTGTTTCCCTTTTCACGACGGACGTTAGCACCCGCCGTGTGTCTCCCATGCTCGGCACTTCCAGGTATTCGGAGTTTGCATCGGTTTGGTAAGTCGGGATGACCCCCTAGCCGAAACAGTGCTCTACCCCCTGGAGTGATACATGAGGCGCTACCTAAATAGCTTTCGAGGAGAACCAGCTATCTCCGAGCTTGATTAGCCTTTCACTCCGATCCACAGGTCATCCGCTAACTTTTCAACGGTAGTCGGTTCGGTCCTCCAGTCAGTGTTACCTAACCTTCAACCTGCCCATGGATAGATCGCCCGGTTTCGGGTCTATACCCAGCGACTAAACGCCCTATTAAGACTCGCTTTCGCTACGCCTCCCCTATTCGGTTAAGCTCGCCACTGAATATAAGTCGCTGACCCATTATACAAAAGGTACGCAGTCACCTAACAAAGTAGGCTCCCACTGCTTGTACGCATACGGTTTCAGGTTCTATTTCACTCCCCTCTCCGGGGTTCTTTTCGCCTTTCCCTCACGGTACTGGTTCACTATCGGTCAGTCAGTAGTATTTAGCCTTGGAGGATGGTCCCCCCATATTCAGACAAAGTTTCTCGTGCTCCGTCCTACTCGATTTCATTGACAAGGGATTTTCGTGTACGGGGCTATCACCCACTATGGCGGCACTTTCCAGAGCCTTCCACTAATCTCAAGTCAACTTAAGGGCTAGTCCCCGTTCGCTCGCCACTACTAAGGGAATCTCGGTTGATTTCTTTTCCTCAGGGTACTTAGATGTTTCAGTTCCCCTGGTTCGCCTCATGTACCTATGTATTCAGTACAAGATACTCAGCTTGTGCTGAGTGGGTTCCCCCATTCAGAGATCTCTGGATCACAGTCTGTTTGCCGACTCCCCAAAGCTTATCGCAGGCTACCACGTCTTTCATCGCCTCTGACTGCCAAGGCATCCACCGTATGCGCTTCTTCACTTGACCATATAACCCCAAGCAATCTGGTTATACTGTGAAGACGACATTCGCCGAAAATTCATGACAAAAACTCACAAATTTTACCTTAGCCTGAATCAACACCAGTGAAAGTGTCGTTCAGTCTATTTCTATCACATACCCAAATTTTTAAAGAACGGACCAGTCAACAAAGACTAGAAATCAACATTCGAACCGAATGCTCATTTCTAAGCTTTAGCTACAGGAAGCAGATTATGGTGGAGCCAAGCGGGATCGAACCGCTGACCTCCTGCGTGCAAGGCAGGCGCTCTCCCAGCTGAGCTATGGCCCCAGACTGAGGCATGACACTGAATGGTGTAACTTAATTGGTGGGTCTGGGCAGATTCGAACTGCCGACCTCACCCTTATCAGGGGTGCGCTCTAACCAACTGAGCTACAGACCCAATAAGCTGCTTCTTCCGTCTTCTTCAATGAATCAAGCAATTCGTGTGGGAGCTCATGGTACGGCTGATGTCGTCGATTAAGGAGGTGATCCAGCCGCAGGTTCCCCTACGGCTACCTTGTTACGACTTCACCCCAGTCATGAATCACACCGTGGTAACCGTCCCCCCGAAGGTTAGACTAGCTACTTCTGGTGCAACCCACTCCCATGGTGTGACGGGCGGTGTGTACAAGGCCCGGGAACGTATTCACCGCGACATTCTGATTCGCGATTACTAGCGATTCCGACTTCACGCAGTCGAGTTGCAGACTGCGATCCGGACTACGATCGGTTTTGTGAGATTAGCTCCACCTCGCGGCTTGGCAACCCTCTGTACCGACCATTGTAGCACGTGTGTAGCCCAGGCCGTAAGGGCCATGATGACTTGACGTCATCCCCACCTTCCTCCGGTTTGTCACCGGCAGTCTCCTTAGAGTGCCCACCATGACGTGCTGGTAACTAAGGACAAGGGTTGCGCTCGTTACGGGACTTAACCCAACATCTCACGACACGAGCTGACGACAGCCATGCAGCACCTGTGTCAGAGTTCCCGAAGGCACCAATCCATCTCTGGAAAGTTCTCTGCATGTCAAGGCCTGGTAAGGTTCTTCGCGTTGCTTCGAATTAAACCACATGCTCCACCGCTTGTGCGGGCCCCCGTCAATTCATTTGAGTTTTAACCTTGCGGCCGTACTCCCCAGGCGGTCAACTTAATGCGTTAGCTGCGCCACTAAAATCTCAAGGATTCCAACGGCTAGTTGACATCGTTTACGGCGTGGACTACCAGGGTATCTAATCCTGTTTGCTCCCCACGCTTTCGCACCTCAGTGTCAGTATGAGCCCAGGTGGTCGCCTTCGCCACTGGTGTTCCTTCCTATATCTACGCATTTCACCGCTACACAGGAAATTCCACCACCCTCTGCCCTACTCTAGCTCGCCAGTTTTGGATGCAGTTCCCAGGTTGAGCCCGGGGCTTTCACATCCAACTTAACGAACCACCTACGCGCGCTTTACGCCCAGTAATTCCGATTAACGCTCGCACCCTCTGTATTACCGCGGCTGCTGGCACAGAGTTAGCCGGTGCTTATTCTGTTGGTAACGTCAAAACAGCAAGGTATTCGCTTACTGCCCTTCCTCCCAACTTAAAGTGCTTTACAATCCGAAGACCTTCTTCACACACGCGGCATGGCTGGATCAGGCTTTCGCCCATTGTCCAATATTCCCCACTGCTGCCTCCCGTAGGAGTCTGGACCGTGTCTCAGTTCCAGTGTGACTGATCATCCTCTCAGACCAGTTACGGATCGTCGCCTTGGTGAGCCATTACCTCACCAACTAGCTAATCCGACCTAGGCTCATCTGATAGCGCAAGGCCCGAAGGTCCCCTGCTTTCTCCCGTAGGACGTATGCGGTATTAGCGTTCCTTTCGAAACGTTGTCCCCCACTACCAGGCAGATTCCTAGGCATTACTCACCCGTCCGCCGCTAACTCGAAGAGCAAGCTCTTCTCATCCGCTCGACTTGCATGTGTTAGGCCTGCCGCCAGCGTTCAATCTGAGCCATGATCAAACTCTTCAGTTCAATACTGCTTGGGTTTTGAGAAAACCCTAAACTTGACTCAGCAATCTCAAAATGAACTATTCGATTGCTCGTATAGTCACTTGTGATGCTGATAATCTTTCTGACTATCAGTCCATTACCACAAGCACCCACACGAATTGCTTGATTCGATTGTTAAAGAGCGTTTGGCGAAGCGTTTCGCTTCAACCGAGGCGCGCATTCTACGCTTTCCTCTCAGCCTGTCAAGCGTTTATTTTGAAGTCTTTCAGAATTTCTCGTTCAACTTCAAACACTTGACTCGCTGCGATCTCTCGTCAGCGGGAGGCGAATTCTACAGCGTTACAACCTGCTGTCAACTGCCTTTTTCAACCGCTTTCGGTGAAGACCGAAGTACTTCCGATACTACCTGAAACTTCTAACTCGTTGAATCTCAAGGAGTTTTCCGTTTCGACTGCGCCGGAAGTGGGGCGAATTATAGAGAGATTGAATCGAGCGTCAAGCATTAATTTGAAATTGATTCAAATCAGGCCTGCCGCCCCGATTCCCTCTATATAGAGACAAGGGGCTCAGAGCACCCCAGCCTCCCGCAGTCGCTGGATAGCATCAGCATCAAGGTCCAGCACACCAGCCAGGATCTGCTCGGTATGCTCCCCCAGCAGCGGCGGGGCATTGCGGTACTCCACCGGCGTTTCCGAAAGCCGAATCGGACTGGCCACCTGCGGCACTATCCCGGCCAGCGGATGCGGGATATCGATCGCCAGCCCCCGAGCCTGCACCTGGGGATCGGCAAACATCTGCGCCAGATCATTGATCGGCCCGCAGGGCACACCCGCTTGCTCCAGCTGGCTGACCCACTCGGCCGTGGTCTTGAACACCGTGGCCTGGCGAATCAGCGGAATCAGTTCGGCCCGGTTCGCCACCCGCAGCTTGTTGGTCGCGAATCGCGGATCATCCGCCCACTGCGGCTGACCCGCCACCTCGGCGAATTTGCGGAATTGCCCATCGTTACCCACGGTCAGGATGAAGTCCCCATCCGCAGTAGGAAAGTCCTGATAAGGCACGATGTTCGGGTGTGCATTGCCCAGCCGACGCGGAGGGGTACCGGTCGTGAGGTAGTTCATCGCCTGGTTGGCCAGGCAGGCCACCTGCACATCCAGCAGGGCCATATCGATATGCTGCCCGCCGCCATGCTGATCCCGGTGGGCGAGGGCAGCAAGGATCGCCACCGTCGAATACAGCCCGGTAAGAATATCCGTCAGCGCCACCCCGACCTTCACCGGCCCGGCACCGTCCTCTCCTTCAGGACGCCCGGTCAGGCTCATCAACCCACCCAGCCCCTGGATCATGAAGTCATACCCGGCACGCTTGGCATACGGACCGGTCTGACCGAAACCGGTAATGGAGCAATAGATCAGATTGGGATTGATCTGACGGAGGCTTGCGTAGTCCAGCCCATAGGCAGCCAGGCCACCCACCTTGAAGTTCTCGATCACCACATCGGACTTCGCCGCCAGCTCCCGCACCAGCTTCTGCCCTTCGGGCCGGGTGAAGTCGATGGTGACGGAGCGCTTGTTACGGTTGGCCGACAGGTAATAAGCCGCCTCGCTGGTGTTCTCGCCGCTGCTGTCCTTGAGGAAGGGCGGTCCCCAGGCGCGGGTATCGTCCCCGCTGCCAGGCCTCTCGACCTTGATGACCTCAGCGCCCAGATCCGCGAGGATCTGACCGGACCATGGCCCGGCCAGTACCCGCGACAGATCCAGGACCCGCAAATGAGAAAGCGCGCCCATGGACTGTCTCCCTATTAATAGAAGGCCTGGATGCCGGTTTGCGCACGACCGAGGATCAGTGCATGCACGTCATGAGTACCCTCATAGGTGTTCACGACCTCAAGGTTGACCAGGTGACGAGCCACGCCGAACTCGTCGGAGATGCCGTTGCCGCCCAGCATGTCCCGGGCCAGACGCGCGATCTCCAGGGCCTTGCCGCAGGAGTTGCGCTTCATGATCGACGTGATTTCCACCGCCGCGGTGCCTTCGTCCTTCATCCGCCCCAGGCGCAGGCAGCCCTGCAGCCCCAGGGTAATTTCGGTCTGCATGTCGGCCAGCTTCTTCTGGATCAACTGGTTCGCCGCCAGCGGGCGACCGAACTGCTGGCGATCCAGGGTGTACTGGCGCGCGGTGTGCCAGCAGGCCTCGGCAGCGCCCAAAGCCCCCCAGGAGATACCGTAGCGCGCCGAGTTCAGGCAGGTGAACGGGCCTTTAAGCCCCCGCACATCCGGGAAGATGTTTTCTTCGGGGACGAACACGTTGTCCATGACGATCTCGCCAGTGATCGAGGCCCGCAGACCGACCTTGCCATGAATCGCCGGCGCGCTCAGGCCCTGCCAGCCTTTTTCCAGCACAAAGCCACGGATATCGCCCGCGTCGTCCTTGGCCCAGACCACGAACACATCGGCGATCGGGCTGTTGGTGATCCACATCTTGCTACCCGTCAGGCGGTAGCCGCCATCCACTTTCTTCGCACGAGTAATCATGGAGCCCGGGTCAGAACCGTGGTTCGGCTCGGTCAGACCAAAACACCCGATCCACTCCCCACTGGCAAGCTTCGGCAGGTACTTCTGCTTCTGCGCTTCGGTGCCGAACTCATTGATCGGCACCATCACCAGCGAGGACTGCACGCTCATCATCGAGCGGTAGCCGGAGTCGATACGCTCCACTTCACGGGCAATCAGGCCATAGCACACGTAGTTCAGGCCGCTGCCGCCGTACTGCTCCGGGATGGTCGCGCCCAGCAGGCCGACTTCGCCCATTTCGCGGAAGATTGCAGGATCGGTCTGCTCATGCCGAAAGGCTTCCAGCACACGTGGCGCCAGCTTGTCCTGGGCGAAGCTGTAGGCGCTGTCACGCACCATACGCTCCTCTTCGCTGAGCTGCTGATTCAGGAGCAGCGGATCGATCCAGTTGAAGCTTGCTTTGCCGGCCATGTGGGAATCCTCTAGGTGGGAAAGGGAGTGATTGTTGTCGTGCCTTTGATCCTAGGCCCGAACGGGCAGGGCGACAAACGAGGATTCCGCAACCTCTTGTGCTAATTTCTCACTTCGTAATTGAGATGAAGGCTGTTCAGAAGCCAGATTAGTGAGGTTGACGTATATGCGGCGCAAGATTCCCAGCACCACGGCCCTGGTCTGCTTCGAGGCAGCCGCCCGCCACGAGAGCTTTACCAAGGCGGCGCAGGAGCTTTCCCTGACCCAGGGTGCCGTTTGTCGACAGATCGGCGGGCTGGAAGAGTTCCTCAATGTCGAACTGTTCCGCCGCTCGAGACGCGGCGTGAAACTCACCGAAGCCGGCCTGTCCTACAGTCGCCGGGTAGCAACCCAGCTAGACGCGGTGGAGCGCGACACACTGTCAGTAATGGGCCAGCAGGGCGCCAACGTGATCGAGCTGGCGGTCGTGCCGACCTTCGGCACCCAATGGCTGCTGCCGCGGCTCAAGGATTTTCAGCAGCGCCACCCGGACGTCACGGTCAACCTGACCAACCGCACCCGGCCTTTCCTGTTCGCCGACACCAATTTCGATGCCGCCATCTACTTTGGCGACGCCGACTGGTCCGGTACGCAATCCCACAGGCTGATGGGAGAAAACCCGGTTCCGGTGTGCAGCCCGTCGCTATTGGGCAAGCATGAGAAGCTCGATCCGCAGACCATCGCCCAACTGCCCCTGCTGCAGCAGACCACCCGGCCCTACGCTTGGCGCCAATGGTTCAATAGCCTGGAAATGAACGTCGCGCGCGACATGACAGGCCCGCGCTATGAACTATTCTCGATGCTGGCCCAAGCGGCGATGCACGAGATGGGCGTGGCGCTGATTCCACCGTTCCTGATCCAGCGTGAACTGGAGGAACGCAGGCTGGTGATCGCCAACCCGCACGGACTGTCCAGCATCAAGGCCTACCACTTGATGATTCCGGAAAGAAAGGTCGAGTCCGCTTCATTGCGTTTTTTCCGCGATTGGCTGGTAACCGAGGCACAGCGCTATACCGCAGCCGACAAGGCTCAAGCCGACTAATTGACCCGGTAGTCAATTAAATTTAACACCTACAGATATAAGGAAATGTCGCAGAAGCGACAACTGTTCCGCCCTTCATTAAAAACTCTGACAACCCCAATGTTTACGGGGCTTTAAAGCGGAAAAAACGACCTTTTTCTTCCTCTCCGCGAAAATTGTCAGAAAATTTTTAAAAAATCTCCTAATGTCGCTAAACCCCGTGTTTGGCGGGCTCAAGCCGGTTCGTTGCGACAAGTGGTCACAGGGTGACTTGTAGTTTCGATTAAGTTTCCATTCAGAACCCATTGAAGCGATTCAGGATCGCTTGCAAAATGCCGCGCCCCGCCTCGTTCAGGCGGGATCGTGCTGATCGGCCGCCCCAGACGCACCATCCGTAGTGCGCTGGTTCAACAACAAAGATCACGCAGGAGAAATGACGTGCACATTGGTGTTCCTCTCGAAACGCAGACGGGCGAAACACGGGTCGCTGCCACTCCCGAAACCATCAAGAAACTGGTGGGCCAGGGCCATCAGGTCACTGTAGAGCGTGGAGCCGGCGTCAATGCCAGCATTCCTGACAGTGCCTACGAGGCAGTCGGCGCGGTTCTTGGAAGCGCCGCCGATGCGTTTGGCGCGCAGCTTGTCCTTAAGGTTGTAGCGCCCAACGACAGCGAACTGGCCCTGATCAAGAGCGGCAGCGTGCTTGCGGGCATGCTCAACCCGTTCAACAACGATCTGATCGCAAAAATGGCCGAACGCGGGATCACCGCCTTCGCTCTCGAAGCCGCGCCACGCACTTCCCGGGCCCAGAGCCTGGACGTGCTGTCCTCGCAGGCGAACATCGCCGGTTACAAGGCCGTGTTGCTCGCCGCGCACCACTATCCACGCTTCATGCCGATGCTGATGACCGCCGCCGGTACGGTGAAAGCCGCCCGCGTGCTGATCCTCGGAGCGGGTGTGGCCGGCCTGCAGGCCATCGCCACGGCCAAGCGCCTGGGCGCGGTGATCGAGGCGTCGGACGTGCGTCCGGCGGTGAAGGAGCAGATCGAATCCCTCGGCGCCAAGTTCATCGATGTGCCGTACGAGACCGACGAGGAACGCGACTGCGCGGTTGGGGTCGGCGGCTATGCCCGCCCGATGCCGGCGAGCTGGATGCAGCGCCAGGCCCAGGCCGTGCACGAGCGCGCCAAGCAGGCCGATATCGTCATTACCACAGCCCTTATCCCGGGCCGCAAGGCACCAACCCTGCTTAGCGCGGAAACCGTGGCGCAGATGAAGCCCGGCTCGGTGGTCATCGACCTGGCAGCGGCCCAGGGCGGCAATTGCCCGCTGACCGTCGCCGATCAGATCGTCATCGAGAACGGCGTGACCATCGTCGGCCCGACCAACCTGCCGGCCCAGGTCGGCGCCGATGCCTCGGCGCTCTACGCGCGCAACCTGCTGGACTTCATGAAGCTGCTGTTCGACAAGGACGGCGCGCTGACGATCAACCTCGAAGACGACATCGTCGCCGCGTGCCTGATGTGCCGCGACGGCCAGGTCATCCGCAAGAACGGTTAAGGAGCAGGGCAATGGAAGACATGCTGATTTCCCACGGCGTCTATAACCTGATCATCTTCGTGCTGGCGATCTATGTCGGCTACCACGTGGTCTGGAACGTCACGCCTGCGCTGCACACCCCGTTGATGGCGGTCACCAACGCCATCTCCGCCATCGTCATCGTCGGTGCCATGCTCGCCGCGGCGCTGACCGTCACCCCGCTGGGCAAGGTCATGGGCACCCTTGCGGTGGCCCTGGCGGCGGTGAACGTGTTCGGTGGATTCCTCGTCACCCGGCGCATGCTGGAGATGTTCAAGAAGAAAGCCGCGAAGGCAGAGGGGCAGAAGTAAAGATGAGCATGAACCTGGTAACACTTCTCTACCTGGTAGCGTCGGTCTGCTTCATCCAGGCCCTCAAGGGCCTGTCGCACCCGACCACCTCCCGGCGCGGCAACCTGTTCGGCATGCTTGGCATGGCCCTGGCGGTCATCACCACCGTTGGCCTGATCTACAAGCTCGGCGCGGAGCTGGCCACTGATGGCATCGCCTACGTGATCGTCGGCCTGCTGATCGGCGGTAGCGCCGGCGCGATCATGGCCAAGCGCGTGGAAATGACCAAGATGCCGGAGCTGGTAGCCTTCATGCACAGCATGATCGGCCTGGCTGCGGTGTTCATTGCCATTGCCGCCGTGGTCGAGCCGCAATCCCTGGGTATCGTCAGCGCCATCAGCGACCCGATCCCCACCGGCAACCGCCTGGAGCTGTTCCTCGGTGCAGCTATCGGTGCGATCACCTTCTCCGGCTCGGTCATCGCCTTCGGCAAGCTCTCCGGCAAGTACAAGTTCCGCCTGTTCCAGGGCGCACCGGTACAGTTCGCCGGGCAGCACAAGCTGAACCTGGTACTGGGCCTGACCACCATCGGCCTCGGCCTGGTGTTCACCTTCACCGGCAACTACACCGCCTTCGCCGTGATGCTGGCCCTGGCCTTCGTCATGGGCGTGCTCATCATCATCCCGATCGGCGGGGCAGACATGCCGGTCGTGGTGTCGATGCTGAACAGCTACTCGGGCTGGGCGGCGGCGGGCATCGGCTTCTCGCTGAACAACTCGATGCTGATCATCGCCGGCTCCCTGGTGGGTTCGTCCGGCGCCATCCTCTCGTACATCATGTGCAAGGCGATGAACCGCTCCTTCTTCAACGTCATCCTCGGCGGATTCGGTGGTGATACCGATGCCGGCGCGGCGACCGGATCGAAGGAACAGCGCCCGGTGAAGTCCGGCTCCGCCGACGATGCCACCTTCCTCCTGAGCAACGCCGACACCGTGATCATCGTGCCCGGCTACGGCCTGGCGGTGGCCCGTGCCCAGCACGCACTGAAGGAACTGACCGAGAAGCTGACCCACGCCGGGGTGACGGTGAAGTACGCCATCCACCCGGTGGCCGGTCGCATGCCCGGGCATATGAACGTGCTGCTGGCGGAAGCCGAAGTACCGTATGACCAGGTGTTCGAGATGGAGGACATCAACTCCGAGTTCGGCCAGGCCGACGTGGTCCTGGTGCTGGGCGCCAACGACGTGGTCAACCCGGCGGCGAAGAACGATCCGAAATCGCCGATCGCCGGCATGCCGATCCTGGAGGCCTTCAAGGCCAAGACCATCATCGTCAACAAGCGCTCGATGGCCAGCGGCTATGCCGGCCTGGACAACGAACTGTTCTACCTCGACAAGACCATGATGGTCTTCGGCGATGCCAAGAAGGTCATCGAGGACATGGTCAAGGCCGTCGAATAAGGGCCTTTTCCAGATGTGACAAAAAGCCCCGGTTCGGCAACGACCGGGGCTTTTTTGTCCCCGGCCTGCCGACGGAAGGCTCTATTGCAGGGCTTCACATACGACCTTGGTCGTGGGACGAGTCTTTGCGAAAGCAATAGACTGCGCTCCTGGTTTCAATACCCGAGATAACAATCCATGTACCGTGATCGTATTCGCTTGTCCTCGCTGCACAATAAAGTCATGAGCGCGGCCGATGCCGCCGGCCTGATCCAGGATGGCATGACCGTTGGCATGAGCGGCTTCACCCGCGCCGGTGAAGCCAAGGCCGTTCCCCACGCGCTGGCCGAGCGGGCCAAGCAGTCGCCGCTGAAGATCAGCCTGATGACCGGCGCCAGCCTGGGCAACGACCTGGACAAGGAACTGACCGAAGCCGGTGTGCTGGCACGACGCATGCCGTTCCAGGTGGACAGCACCCTGCGCAAGGCGATCAACGACGGCAAGGTGATGTTCATCGACCAGCACCTGTCGGAAACCGTCGAGCAACTGCGCAACCAGCAGCTCAAGCTGCCGGACATTGCCGTCATCGAAGCGGTGGCGATCACCGAACAGGGCCATATCGTACCCACCACCTCCGTCGGCAACTCGGCGAGCTTCGCGATCTTCGCCAAGCAGGTGATCATCGAGATCAACATGGCGCACAACGCCAATCTCGAAGGCCTGCACGACATCTATATTCCGACCTACCGTCCGACCCGCACGCCGATCCCGCTGGTGAAGGTCGATGACCGCATCGGCAGCACGGCGATCCCGATCGACCCGACGAAGATCGTTGGCATCGTCATTACCGAACAGGCGGATTCGCCGTCTACCGTGCTGCCGCCGGACGAAGAGACCCAGGGCATCGCCAACCACCTGATCAACTTCTTCAAGGAAGAAGTGGCGGCGGGGCGCATGACCAACAGGCTCGGCCCGCTGCAGGCCGGCATCGGCAGCATCGCCAACGCGGTGATGTGCGGTCTGATCGAATCGCCGTTCGAAGAACTGACCATGTACTCCGAGGTACTTCAGGACTCGACGTTCGACCTGATCGACGCCGGCAAGCTGGGCTTCGCCTCGGGCAGCTCGATCACCCTGTCGAGCCGCCGCAATGCCGATGTGTTCGGCAACCTGGAGCGCTACAAGGACAAGCTGGTGCTGCGCCCGCAGGAGATCTCCAACCACCCTGAAGTGGTGCGCCGCCTGGGCATCATCGGCATCAACACCGCGCTGGAGTTCGACCTGTACGGCAACGTCAACTCCACTCACGTCTGCGGTACACGGATGATGAACGGCATCGGTGGCTCGGGCGATTTCGCGCGCAATGCCCACCTGGCCATCTTCGTGACCAAGTCGATCGCCAAGGGCGGCGCGATTTCCAGCGTGGTGCCGATGGTCAGCCACGTCGATCACACCGAGCACGACGTAGACATCCTGGTAACCGAGCAGGGCCTGGCCGACCTGCGCGGACTGGCACCGCGCGAGCGCGCCCGGGCGATCATCGACAATTGCGTGCATCCGGACTACCGCGAAGCGCTCAACGACTACTTCACCCGCGCGTGCGAGCGGGGCGGTCACACCCCGCACATCCTGCGCGAAGCGCTGGCCTGGCATGAAAACCTGGAAGAAACCGGGCGCATGCTGGCCGTTTAATCGGTGAACACTGCTCAGCCGACAAGGTGCAATGCCTGTCGGCTGAACAGTTCGACCAACTGATTTTAAAAAACTGTACTACTGTACCGCTCAAAACCCCTCGATTTTCCGCCTTCCACTCGCCAAAAATTGAAAAACGCACCATTTTTGCGCCAACCAGTACAGTTGCGTGCATTTCGAGTGCAACAGTGCCCTTAAACAGTTAACTGGACCATCACAATGCAGGTGAACTGTATCTACTGTTATGGACGCCCGAGGAGGATCATTGGCATCAGTTAAATCACTACTCAATGCCGCCACAAGCGGAAGGAAGCACATCATGGAACGTACCCTCAGTTCCGGTCTGGTTTTCGAAAGCAACGCTCAACAATCCAAAGCTGCCCTGCCACTGCGCCTGCTGGCCAACCTGGTTCTGTGGCAACGTCGTATCTCCAGCCGCCATCAACTGGCTCGCCTGGACGCTCGCCTGCTGGCTGACGCCGGTATCAGCGAAGCACAACGTTACGAAGAGCTGAGCAAGCCTTTCTGGCGTTAATGCAAGGCCCGCCGGCCAAGGCCGGCACCGAATTCCGAAAAACCCGTCGCAGGTGACTGCTGACGGGTTTTTTCGTTCTGGAAGGCGCGGGCTAGAGGGATTTGCCGGTCGACAGATACAGTTTTCAGATTTATAAAATCAACCATAACAGTTATATCGACCGGCGCTTCGCTTGTTACGTGTTACGCTTTTTCCAACAGGGTTTTATGCCACGCGTAGCGCAACCGGCTGAGCGTGCGTCTGACAGTTGCTGGACCCAAGTCCTACCTCAGGAGATAGACCATGATCCGTACCCGTCTGCTGGGCGCCGCACTCTTGCTGGCCCTGGCTTCCACCGCCCACGCCACGAGCTTCATCGTCACCACCGACTCCCTGGTCGGTGCACTGAAAGCCTCTTCCGACGCCACGTCTGACGTGACCTCGTCGTTCCGCGACAACAAGGTCGTGCGTGCCGCCCGTGACGACGCCGCCAGCTTCGTCGCCAGCAACGGCGATATCCGCGGAGTGAAACTGGAAAGCGCCTTCGCCCATATCCGCCAGCAACTGCCAACCCTGCAAGCCAGCGACGCACAACTGGCCCAGGCGATCCTGGCGCTGTAGGCCTGACACACCAGGCAACACCCTGCAAAACAGCCGGGCCAACCGCTCTGGCCCGGGCTGATGCCATGGGATAGCCTTGGACACCTTGTGTTTCCAAGGGCCATCTCTTTCCATGCGTTATGTGTTTTTGCTGCTTGCACTGTTCGGGTCCACAACGGCGTTCTCGACAACGGCCGAGGCCTTCGACATGACCACCGCCGCCAGCGTTATAGGCGGCTACGCCACCAGCCAGGTGACCAGCGCGCCCTTCGACCGCAAATGGGTGCAGGCCGCCCGCGACGATGCTGCGGCCTACGTCGCCAGCGATGGCCAGCTCCGTGGCGCACGGCTGGAATCGGTCATTGGCCGGCTACGCCGGGAAAACCCCGATCTTCATGCTGGCGACCTTGAACTGGCGCAAGCAATTCTCGTCCAATGATCACCCCTGTTTCTCCGGAGAAGTTCCATGCGTAACCCGCTGATCGCCGCCACCCTCGGCTTCCTTCTGCTGGCCGATGTGGCCCAGGCACATACCCTGGTGGCCACCAGCAATATCATCGTCCGTGCCTTTGGCCGCTCGATCGATTTCACCTCGGACACCACCACCTCGATCCGTGATTCCAAGGTCGTTCGCGAAGCCCGTGACGACGCGGCCAGCTTCGTCGCCAGCAATGGCGATATCCGCGGCGCACAACTGGAAGCCGCCTTCAACACCCTGCGCCAGCGCGTCCCCGAAGCGCGCGACGCCAGCGACCAGGTACTCGCCGAAGCCATCCTCGCGCTGTGAAATCACTCCGTGCCTGGCTGCTGGGCGGCGTACTCGCGCTGCTCGGCAGCCCCGCCGTGGCCGATCTGCAATTGCATTTGCAAGGTGACGGGCTGAGCGCGGCCCAGCGCCAGGCGACCCAGGCATTGCTGGATGAAGCGCTGGAAAAACTGCCATCCAGCTTCAAGACCCGACTCGACCGCAGCGTCACCGTCAGTTGGGACTCGCGCATGCCGCAGGATGCGTACGGCCAGGCTTCGCTGGTGTCGACCCTGGCCCTGAACCGTCGTCTCCTTGACAGCCTCACCGACGGCAGCGCCGCCACGCAGAAGACCGGTCGCCCCCACGGCACGGTGCGCGAAGAGCTGCTGGCCACCGTGCTCCATGAACTTACCCACATCTACGACCGCGCGCGGCTCTGGCCGGCGGACCAGCGTCGCCTGATCGTCCAGTGCCAACGCCAGCTCGATAGCCAAGGCAAGGTCGGCCTGCGTGACGAATGCCGCGGCCAGCCAGGGCGCCGCTTCACCCTTAGCGACGATCCGCGCCTGCTCGACCTGGCCGGCTGGCCGCAATATGTCGGTCGTCGCGGCGAGCGCGAGCAGGAAAACCACCAGGACGTACGCACCCCGGACAGCTACGAGCTGAGCAGCCCCAAGGAATTCATCGCGGTCAACATGGAGTATTTTCTCCTCGACCCGAGCTACGCCTGCCGTCGCCCGGCACTGCACGCCTACCTGAGCGGACATTTCGGCTGGGCGCCGGAACATCCGCCCTGTGCGGCAGAGCTGCCTTACCTCAATGCCGGCAATGACTTCGCCAAGCAGCCCCTCGGCTACATCGACCCGGAGCGGGTCTATTCGGTGGACTACCTGCTGGCCGAAGCCAACCAGAACTGGGTCAGCCGCTGGGGCCATAGCATGTTGCGCCTGGTGATCTGTGCGCCGGGTCGCCCGCGAGGCCCGGATTGTCGGCTGGACCTCGACCAGCATCTGGTCCTGTCGTACCGCGCCTTCGTCAACGACGTGCAGTTGTCCAGCTGGGACGGCCTGGTGGGCTCCTATCCATCGCGCCTGTTCGTGCTGCCGCTGGGCCAGGTCATAGACGAATACACCAAGACCGAGCTGCGCAGCCTGTCCTCGGTGCCGCTCAAGCTGTCCCGTCCGGAGCTGGAAAACCTGGTGCGCCAGGCCCTGGAGATGCACTGGAGCTACGACGGCAACTACTTCTTCCTGTCCAACAACTGCGCGGTGGAAACCCTCAAGCTGTTGCGCAGCGGTACCGCCAACCGGCAACTGACCAGCCTCGACAGCATCATGCCCAACGGCCTGCTGGAAGTGCTCAAGGGCCGCGGCCTGGCGGACACCCGTGTGCTCGACGACCCCCGCGAGGCGCTGCGCCTGGGCTACCGCTTCGATTCCTACCGTGATCGCTTCGAGGCCATGTTCCAGGTGTTGAAGAAACAACTGCCGATTCCCCAGGCAACGGTCGAATCCTGGCTGGAACAAAGCGCAGAGCAGCGCCGTACCTGGTTCGAGCGCGCCGATCTGCGCACCAGTGCAGCGATGCTGCTGCTGGAACAGGCCGCCCTGCGCCGGCAATTGCTGCTGGCCCAGGACGAGGTCAAGCAGCGCTATCTGAGCGGCCGCTCGCAGCAGGACGGACGGGTCGACAAGGCCAACCGCACGTTGCAAGAGATCCTGGCCAACAGTGGTTTTCTCAGCAAACCGGCCGAATTGCTGGGGCAGGGCGGCTACGGGCTGCCCCAGGCCCAGGAGCGCGAGCAGTTGCTGGACAGCAGCCGCGAGCGACAGGCCCGGTTGCAAAGCCTGAGCACCGATCTCGACAAGGAAGCCCGGGCATTGCTCGACCCCGAGCGCGACAAGGAAATCCGCGCCGTGGAAACCAACGCCAAACTGATCGGCGACCACCTGCGCGCCCTGCACAAGGCGGCCGGCGGCCTGGAGCTGCCCTGATTACAGCGATTCGTGCTCCTCACCAGGCAGGTGCTCGTCCAGATGCAACCAGGGCAGGCGGCTGACCGTCCAGATATGCCGGTCGGGGCGGACCGAGGCCGGGTCGTCGAGGGTAGCGATGGTGATATCGATGGTTTCCGGGCTCAGGTCGGTGGTCAGGGCCAGATGGGCGCCACAGCGGCTGCAGAAGTAACGCACGCAACTGGCGGACGAGTCGTAGCGCTGCGGAGTGCCGGTCAGCCATTGGAAGGCGGAGCAGGGCACCGTCGCCCAAGTGATCAGCAAGCCGCCGGAAACCTTGCGGCAGATCGAGCAATGGCAATGGGCGACGTCGGTCAGCGGGCTTTCGACCCGGTAGCGCAGGGCGCCGCAATGGCAGCCGCCTTCCTGGTGTTGGCTCATTTTCGTTGGGCACTCCTTCGCTGCAATCAATGAATTAATAGAGCGACGCGCCCCCTGTGGGAGCGGGTTTACCCGCGATTGCGGTAGTGGATTCACCATCGCAATCGCGGGTAAACCCGCTCCCACAGGGTCCGTGTCGCGCTTTCGAGGTCAAAAATGAAGCTTTCAGCATCGAAAGCTGGCTGAAAGCTTAGGCCCTTAGCATCGCCTCACCACCGGCAAAACGACCGGCGCGCCAGGGCACCCGAAATCAGGATGCCCGGCCTATTCAACAAGAACAATGGTGATTCCGATGTCCTTCCGTACCGTCCTGCGCCCGCAATTCCCGCCGTTACTCCAGCCCCAGCACCCAACCCGCTGATCCGTCCGTTTCGTCCCGTCCCGACGCACCTACGCCTGGAGTACCCCCATGCTGACCTTCCTCGGCTTCGCCATGGTCATCACCTTCATGTACCTGATCATGACCAAGCGCCTGTCGGCCTTGATCGCGCTGATCCTGGTACCGATCCTGTTCGCCCTGTTCGGCGGCTTTTCCAGCAAGATCGGCCCGATGATGCTGGAGGGCATCAGCAAGCTGGCGCCTACTGGCGTGATGCTGATGTTCGCCATCCTGTATTTCGCCCTGATGATCGACTCCGGCCTGTTCGATCCGGCCGTGCGCAAGATCCTCAAGCTGGTCAAGGGCGATCCGCTGAAAGTCTCGGTCGGCACTGCCGTGCTGGCCCTGGTCGTGTCCCTCGATGGTGACGGCGCGACCACCTACATGATCTGCTGCGCCGCCATGCTGCCTCTCTACAGCCGCCTGGGCATGAGCCCGCGGATCATGGCCGGCCTGATCATCCTGGCCGGCGGGGTGATGAACATGACCCCCTGGGGCGGCCCGACCGCCCGTGCCGCCAGCGCCCTGCATGTAGACCCTTCGGACATCTTCGTGCCGATGATCCCGGCCATGCTCGCCGGTGTCGCCGCCATCCTGGTGATCGCCTACTGGTACGGCAAGCGCGAGCGTGCCCGCCTCGGTGAGCTGCACTTGCCGGGCGACGAGATCGACCACAGCGAAATCTCCGTGTCCCAGTACCCGGATGCCCGCCGTCCGAAGCTGCTGTGGTTCAACGGCGCCCTGACCGCAGCGCTGATGGCCGCGTTGATCGCCGGCCTGCTGCCGCTGCCGGTGCTGTTCATGATCGCCTTCAGTATCGCCATGATCGTCAACTATCCCTGCCTGCAGCAGCAGAAGGACCGTATCGCCGCCCACGCCGGCAGCGTCCTGGCGGTGACCGGCCTGATCTTCGCCGCAGGTATCTTCACCGGCATCCTGTCGGGCACCGGCATGGTCGACGCCATGTCCAAGAGCCTGCTGGCAGTGATCCCGGATGCACTGGGCCCGTACCTGGCGGTGATCACGGCGATCGTGAGCATGCCGTTCACCTTCTTCATGTCCAACGATGCCTTCTACTACGGGGTACTGCCGGTGCTTTCAGAAGCCGCCAGCCACTACGGCATCTCGCCAGTGGAAATGGCCCGCGCTTCGATCGTCGGACAGCCGGTACACCTGCTCAGCCCGCTGGTTCCATCGACCTACCTGCTGGTGGCCCTGGCCGGTATCGAGTTCGGCGATCACCAGCGCTTCACGCTCAAGTGGGCGGTACTGGTCTGCCTGTGCATAATGTTCGCCGCGCTGCTCATGGGAATTTTTCCGCTGTTCAGCAGCCTCTAAGTAAACGGGATTCAACCAACCTGTCGCGCGCCGCTGCGGTGCGCGACGCTTTACGCTCGAAGGAACACACATGGAATGGCTGACCAACCCGGAAATCTGGGTTGCCCTCTTTACCCTGACTGCACTCGAGATCGTGCTGGGCATCGATAACATCATCATGATCTCGATCCTGGTCAGCCGCATGCCCAAGCACATGCAGCAACGCACGCGGATCTTCGGCCTGGCCCTGGCCATGGTCACGCGGATCCTGTTGTTGCTGTCGATTACCTGGGTCATGCGCCTGACCGACGATCTGTTCGTGGTCTTCGACCAGGGCATCTCGGGGCGCGACCTGATCCTGTTCTGTGGCGGCCTGTTCCTGTTGTGGAAAAGCTCGCAGGAAATCTTCCACGGCCTGGAAGGCGAGGAAGAGAGCAACGAGGAGCCGGCCGGCGGAGCAGGGGGCAAGTTCCTGTTCACCATCGTGCAGATCGCGATCATCGATATCGTGTTCTCCCTGGACTCGGTGATCACCGCCGTGGGCATGGTGTCCCATGTTCCGGTAATGATCGCCGCGATCGTCATCGCCGTACTGGTGATGATGCTCTGCGCCAAGGCCATCAGCGAATTCATCGACAAGCATCCGTCGCTGAAGATGCTCGCCCTGTCGTTCCTGATGGTGGTGGGTACCGTGCTGATCGCCGAAGCTTTCGACGTACATGTGCCGAAGGGTTACGTCTACTTCGCCATGGCCTTCTCCCTGGCGGTGGAAACAATCAACATCCGCATGCGCACGGCCATTGCGAAAAAGCGTGGCGAGCAATAAGCCGACGCGGTGAAACTTCGCGCAGGCATCCCGGGTCAGTAATACTGGCCCGTCACTGAATCAAGGCCCCCGTCGGGGCCTTTTTTCATTCCAGGTCGTGGCAAAACCGCTGGCGCCATGGCTTTCAGCGGGCTAAAGCTTAAAGGGAGCACTGGAAAAAACCGCCGTATTCACGGCCAGGCTCCGAGCGTCGTTCATTTTGTCCCCATGGGGCACCGCAAACAGGGGGCCCAGCATGCTGACCCTGCTCAATCTATTGTCAGCCGTCGCCCTGCTGATCTGGGGCACGCACATCGTCCGGACCGGGATCCTGAGGGTCTACGGCTCCAACCTGCGCCGGGTCATTGGCCAGAACATGGCACGCAGGCCGCTGGCCTTCATTGCCGGCATCCTGGTCACGGCCATGGTGCAAAGCAGCAACGCCACGGCCATGCTGGTGACCTCGTTCGTCGGCCAGGGCCTGATGGCGCTGACCCCGGCCTTGGCGATCATGCTTGGCGCCGACGTCGGTACCGCGCTGATGGCCCGGGTGCTGACCCTCGACCTGTCGTGGCTGTCGCCGCTGCTGATTTTCCTCGGGGTGATCTTCTTCCTCTCGCGCAAGCAGACCCGCGCCGGCCAGCTTGGTCGCGTCGGAATCGGCCTGGGCCTGATCATCCTTGCCCTGCAACTGATCGTCGAAGCCGCCACCCCGATCACCACGGCCCAGGGCGTGAAGGTGCTGTTCGCCTCGTTGACCGGCGATATCCTCCTCGATGCCCTGATTGGCGCATTGTTCGCCATGGTGTCCTACTCCAGCCTGGCCGCCGTGCTGCTCACCGCGACCCTGGCCGGTGCCGGGGTGATCGGGCTGCCGGTGGCGATCGGCCTGGTGATCGGCGCCAATATCGGCAGCGGCCTGCTGGCTTTCATCAGCACCAGCATGCAGAACACTGCCGGGCGCCAGGTGGCCCTGGGCAGCCTGCTGTACAAGCTGTTGGGGCTGCTGATCACCATTCCGCTGCTGCACCCCCTGGTCGACTGGATGGACAGCCTGAGTTTTCGTCCGCAGGAGCTGGTGATCGGTTTCCACCTGCTCTACAACACCCTGCGTTGCCTGACCCTGCTGCCCACCGTCAACCTCATGGCCAAGGCCTGCACCTGGCTGATGCCGGACCGCCCGGACACCAATGGCCGCACCGCCCCGCGCCACCTCGACCCGGCCGCCCTGGCGACCCCGAGCCTGGCCCTGGCCAACGCCGTGCGCGAAACCCTGCGTCTCGGTGATCTGGTCGACAGCATGCTGGAAGCCATGAACGGCGTACTGCGGGGCACCAAGACCACGGTATCGCAGGAGATGCGCAGCCTTAGCGAAGATATCGAGGCGCTGTACAACGCGATCAAGCTGTACCTGGCGCAGATGCCCCGGGAAGACCTCAGCGAACAGGACAGCCAGCGCTGGGCCGAGATCATCGAGCTGGCCCTTAACCTGAAGATGGCCAGCAACCTGATCGAACGCATGCTGCGCAAGATCCAGCAGCAGAAGACCTCGCAGCGCCGCGAGTTCTCCGAGGTCGGCCTGGAGGAACTGACCGGCCTGCATGCCCAGTTGCTGGCCAACCTGCGCCTCGGCCTTTCGGTATTCCTCAGCGCCGACCCGGAGAGCGCGCGCCAGTTGCTACGGGAAAAACGCCGCTTCCGCGCCCAGGAGCGACGCCTGGCCCATGCCCACGTCAGCCGCCTGCAGCGCAAGGTGGTGCAAAGCATCGAGACCAGCGCCCTGCACCTGGAATTGATCGCGGACATGAAAAGATTGAATTCATTGTTCTGTAGCAGTGCCTATGTGGTACTCGGGGGTAACGACACTGGCGGTCTGCTGATCGACAGCGTACCGGATGAAATCCACTCACCGTGACCCCGTACCGCATCGACCTGGTTCAAGGAAGTTCTGCATGCGTTGCCTGATATTCGTCTGCCTGCTGCTGGGTTGTACCCCCGGCTTTGCCCTCGATCGCAACCAGGTCGAGGGGTATCTGCTGCCCAACGGGCTGCAGGTGCTGCTCAAGCCCGGTTATGAACGGGATCATGTATCGATCCGCTTGGTGGTCGGGGTCGGCCTCGACGATTTCCCGTGCGAGCAGAAAGAGCTGCCCCATCTGCTCGAACACCTGCTGTTCAGCGGGATCGACGACAGCGGCGAAGGTGGCCTGGAAAAGCGCATGCAGGCCCTTGGCGGGGAGTGGAACGCCTACACCAGCAACACCGATACCACCTTCGTCATCGAGGCCCCGGCGCGCAACCAGCGCAAGGTTCTCGACCTGCTGCTGGCGATCCTCCAGCGCACCCGGATCGACGAGCAGGCCGTGGCGCAGTCCAAGCGCATCATCGAGCGGGAGGACGGCGGGCATTACTCTCATCTGCAACGCTGGCTCGATCGCCAGGACATCGGCCAGCGCGCCAGCAGCCAACTGGCGATAGAACTGGGGCTCAAGTGCGCCGAACGCTCCGATATCCACGCCATGACCCTGGACCAGGTCGAGGAAATCCGCAAAGGCTGGTACGTGCCGAACAACATGACCCTGATCGTCGTGGGTGGTCTCGACCGGGTCCTGCCGGCCTATCTGGAGCGTGCCTGGGGCGAGCTGGAGCCCGGCGAGCCTGCCGAGCGCCGGACGCTCGATGGCGTCACGCGCCAGGCCGAGAGCAATCGCACCCTGGTCCGCGGCGTGCTGGGCAACAGTGCGCGGCTGAGCTGGCTGTTCCTCGAACCTGTCCTGGACAACGAACACGACGAAACCCTGGAGCTGCTGCAGCGCTACCTGGACTGGGCGTTGTACAGCGAACTGCGGCTTGAGCACGGGCTGTCGTACGGGCCATGGAGCCAGCGCGAAAGCTTCGGCGACAGCGGCATGCTCAGCCTGAATGCCGATTTGGAACGAGACCAGGTGGAAGACGCAGAAAAGGTCATGAAGGCAATGATCGAGCGCCTGCGCAAGGAAGGGCTGGATCCGGCGACCTTCGAGCGGGTCAAGGCGGCGGCGATTGCCCGGGAAGCCTGGACGACCCAGGGCAACAGCGCACTGGCGGATTACTACTGGGGCGCCTTGAACAGCTATGCCGATGGCAGGTTCGTCGATCCGGCGCAGCGGCTGCGCGGGGTGAGCCTGGACGAGGCCAACCAGGCGATGCGTGAAGTGTTCAAGGAAGCCGGATGGGTGAGGGTGGAAAAGCCGTTGCTCGGGTATGACGAACTGTTCTGGATCGGCGTGTTGGGGGTTGTGCTGGTCGTGGTCGGGGCTGGGGTCTGGTATCGGCGGCGGGCTTGAGGGCCTCATCGCTGGCAAGCCAGCTCCCACACGGACCCTGTGGGAGCTGGCTTGCCAGCGGTGAGGCCCGAACAGGCAAAAACCAAGGTATCCTTGTAACCGTATTTTTCAGCCTCAGCGAACACCCCAACATGCCAATCTACATCCAGCGCATCATCGAGCTGATCAAGCGCTACCCCGGGGTCATCGCACTTGGCGGTTTCGTTTCCGGTATCGGCAGTTTCATCCTGGTCGATCGCCAGGAGAGCCTGGCCAGCTGGGTGGCGATCCTGATGCTGGTGAGCTGGGTCTGGCTGATGCTGGAAAACACCTTCACCGAATTCTTCGCCCGCATCTTCAAGCGCGAGATCCCGCAGCCGCTGTTGCGCTACGCGACGCAGATGATCCACCAGGAAAGCCTGTTCTTCGTCCTGCCGTTCTTCTTCGTTACCACCACCTGGAACAGCGGCCAGGCGATCTTCACCGGGTTGCTCGGCGCTGCCGGGCTGGTGTCGATCATCGACCCGCTCTACTACAAATGGGTCGCACCACGGCGCTGGCTGTTCCTCGCCCTGCATACCCTGACCCTGTTCGCCGCGATGCTCACGGCGCTGCCGATCATCCTCCACCTGACCACCGCCGAGAGCTTCAAGCTCGCCCTCGGCGTCGCCATGCTGCTGTCCTTCCCCAGCCTGATCAGCAGCTTCCCGGTCAATACCGCGCGACGCGCCATCGCCCTGGTGCTGGTGACCCTGGCCATCGGCGGCGCCGGCTGGCTGCTGCGCTCCTGGGTACCGCCAGCGACCTTGTGGATGACCGAGGTCGCGATCACCACCGATGTCCGCGACCGCACCCCGAGCGAGAGCCTCAGGGAGGTCAACGCCAGCCAGATCCGCAGCGCCGGGCTGTACGCCTACACCGCGATCAAGGCGCCGCGCGGGCTGAACGAGCGGATCTACCACGTCTGGCAACTCAACGGCAAAGAAGTGGACCGCATCGCCCTGAACATCAACGGTGGGCGCAAGGAAGGTTATCGCGCCTGGACCCACAAGCAGGTGTTCCCGGCCAACCCGGTCGGGCGCTGGCAAGTGCGGGTGCTGACCGAGGACGGCCAGGTGATCGGTGTGCTGCGCTTCCGGGTTGTGGACGACGGTCAAGCAGCGGCGGCACAGTGACGCTATGCTGTGCGGCGCATCCAGGGATAGACGCAGCCCATGACCAGCACTTCCAGCCCCGCCAATGTCACGCTCGATACCAGCCAGAACCCGGCCTGCCTGCGCCTGGACGGTGACTGGACGCTGCCCCACTATGCCGGCCTCAAGCACGCCATCGCCGCCTTGAGTGGCCAATACGACCAGACCACCCGCATCGACCTGGACCGGCTCGGCAAGCTCGACACAGCCGGCGCCTCGCTGCTCGTCGAGCTGCTGGGCCCGGCCCGGGTGGCGCAACTGGACCAGTGCAATGCACTGCCCGAGGCCAGCCGCCATCTGGTGCGCAGCGTGCAGGCCTCGCTGACCGAGTTCTGCATCCCGCCCCGCGTCCCGCAAGTGCCGGTGCTGACCCAGTTGATGGCGCGCATCGGCTGCGCCGTGGATACCCTTTGGCAGGACTCGCGCCAGCTTCTCGGCTTCATCGGCCTGATCGTCACCACCCTGGCGCGCCGGGCCCTGCAGCCCAGGCGCTGGCGCATGACCTCGGTGGTCGCCCATATCGAGCAGACCGGCCTCGACGCCGCGCCCATCGTCGCCCTGCTGACCTTCCTGGTCGGCGCGGTGGTGGCCTTTCTCGGCGCCACGGTACTGGCCAGCTTCGGCGCGAGCATCTTTACCGTGGACCTGGTGGCGTTCTCCTTCCTTCGCGAATTCGGCGTGCTGCTGACCGCCATCCTCATGGCCGGGCGCACCGCCAGCGCCTTTACCGCACAGATCGGTTCGATGAAGGCCAACGAGGAAGTGGACGCGATCCGCACCCTCGGCCTCGACCCGGTGGAGCTGCTGGTGATCCCGCGGGTGCTGGCCCTGCTGATTTCCCTGCCGTTGCTGACCTTCCTCGCCATGATCTGCGGCATCGTTGGCGGTGGTGTGGTCTGTGCGCTGTCGCTGGATATCTCGCCGGCCATGTTCCTGTCGCTGCTGGAGGACGATATCGGTGTGCAGCATTTCCTGGTCGGCCTGGCAAAGGCGCCGTTCTTCGCCTTCCTGATCGCCTCCATAGGCTGCCTGGAAGGCTTCAAGGTCAGTGGCAGCGCCGAGTCGGTCGGTGCCCACACCACCTCGGCGGTGGTGCAGTCGATCTTCGTGGTGATCATGCTCGACGCCGTGGCTGCGCTGTTCTTCATGGAGATGGGCTGGTGAGCCGGGCAGACGACCGCGAGGCGGTCATCCAGGTGCGCGGCCTGTGCAACCGCTTCGGCGCACAAAGCGTGCACGAACAGCTCGACCTCGACCTGTACCGCGGCGAGATCCTTTCCGTGGTCGGTGGATCGGGCAGCGGCAAGTCGGTGCTGCTGCGCAGCATCATCGGCCTGCGCCGGCCCAACGAGGGCACGGTGAAGGTGTTCGGCCAGGACCTGCTGGAGGCCAATCCGACCGAGCGCTCGCTGATCGAACGACGCTTCGGCGTGCTGTTCCAGAAGGGCGCGCTGTTTTCCTCGCTGACTGTGACCGAGAACGTCGCCCTGCCACTGATCGAGCATGCCGGCCTGAGCCGCGACGATGCCGAGCACCTTGCCGGGGTCAAGCTGGCCCTGGCCGGCCTGCCGCAGTCGGCGGCGGACAAATACCCGGCCTCGCTGTCCGGCGGCATGATCAAGCGCGCCGCCCTGGCCCGCGCTCTGGCGCTGGACCCGGACATCCTGTTCCTCGACGAGCCCACCGCCGGCCTCGACCCCATCGGTGCAGCGGCCTTCGACCAGTTGATCCTGACCCTGCGCGATGCCCTGGGCCTGAGCGTGTTCCTCATTACCCACGACCTCGACACCCTCTACACCATCAGCGACCGGGTCGCGGTACTGGCGCAGAAGAAAGTCCTGGTGGCCGCCCCCATCGACGAAGTGGCCGGCTACGACGAGCCGTGGATCCACGAATATTTCCATGGCCCGCGTGGCCGTGCGGCGCTCGATGCCGCCTCAGCGCTGAAGGAGAAGTGAGATGGAGCCCCGTGCGCACCATGTAATGATCGGAATGGTCACCGTGCTGGTGGTCGCCGCCGCCATGCTGTTCGGCCTGTGGCTGGCCAAGGCCAGCGTCGATGCCACCTTCAAGGACTACGAGGTGGTCTTCAACGAGGCGGTGACCGGCCTGTCCAAGGGCAGCGCCGTGCAATACAGCGGGATCAAGGTCGGCGATGTGATCAGCCTGCGCCTCGACCCCGAGGACCCACGCCGGGTCTTGGCGCATATCCGCCTCAACGCCGAGACCCCGATCAAGCAGGACACCCAGGCCAAGCTGACCCTGACCGGCGTCACCGGCACCTCGCTGATCCAGCTCAGCGGCGGCACCCCGGAAAGCCCGCCGCTGGTGGGCAAGGGCGGCAAGCTGCCGGTGATCGTCGCCTCGCCATCGCCCATCGCCCGCCTGCTGACCAACAGTAGCGACCTGGTGACCAACATCAACCTGCTGCTGCACAACGCCAACCGGCTGTTCTCCGAGGACAACGTCAACCGCCTGAGCGCCACCCTGGAGAACCTGGAGCAGACCACCGGCGCGGTTTCCGCCCAACGCGAGGACATCAGCCTGGCGATCAAGCAGATGGCGACCCTCGGCCAGCAGGCGGGCGCCGCCCTGCAACAGACCGGCGACCTGATGCGTAACGCCAATCAACTCCTGGCCAAGCGCGGGCCGGATATCTTCGACAGCGCCGACCAGACCATGCAATCCCTGGCCCGAAGCACCGCGACCCTCAACGCCATGCTGGAAAGCAACCGCGACGCCATCGACAGCGGCGCCCAGGGCTTCCGCGACCTGTCCCCGGCGATCCGTGAACTGCGCGACACCCTCAATTCCCTCAAGGCCATTTCCCGCCGCCTTGAAGCCAACCCCAGCGGCTACCTGCTCGGCCGTGACCAAAGCAAGGAGTTCGAGCCATGAGACTCGCCAGCCGTCTGTCCCTGGCCCTGCTGATCAGCCTGAGCGGTGCCTGCTCGATCCTGCCCAAGGCGGAGAACGCCGAGGTCTATCGCCTGCCGGCGCATACCGCGCAATCCAGTGCGGCGCCAGTCAGCTGGTCGCTGCGGGTGAACAAGCCGATCACCAGCGACGCGCTGGACATGCCGCGCATCGCCGTGGTGCCGCAGGGCAACGTGATCAGCACCTACAAGGGCGCACGCTGGACCGACCCGGCCCCGGCGCTGTTGCGTAATCGCATCCTCGACGCCTTCCAGCGCGACGGCCGGGTACCGCGCCTGAGCGCCGATGACAGCAACCTGCAATCGGATTTCGAGCTGGCTGGCGAGCTGCAGGCGTTCCAGAGCGAATACACGGCGCAGGGCGTCGAGGCGGTGATTCGCCTGGATGCGCGGCTGGTGGACGGGCGCACCCAGCGCATCCTGGTCAGCCGGCGCTTCGAGGTGCGCCAGGTGCTGGGCGACAAGAACGTGCCGACGGTGGTCGCCGGCCTTGGCCAGGCGACCGACAAGGCCATGGCGCAACTGCTGGACTGGACCGTGGCCCAGGCCAGCCGGTATCAGCCGAAAAACCAGTAGCACACGCCGATGGCGCCCAGCACGCCGGCCAGCTCGGCAAGCAGGGCGCAGCCCACGGCGTGCCGGGTGCGCTGGATGCCGACGGCGCCGAAATACACCGCCAGCACATAGAAGGTGGTTTCCGTGCTGCCCTGCACGGTGGCTGCGACCAGCGCCGGGAAGCTGTCGACGCCGTGGGTCTGCATGGTTTCGATCAACATCGCCCGCGCAGCGCTGCCGGAGAACGGCTTGACCATCGCGGTAGGCAGGGCATCGACGAACCGGGTGTCCCAGCCGAGCCATTCCACCGTGTGGCGAATGCCCTCCAGGCCGAACTCCAGGGCCCCGGACGCGCGCAGCACGCCAACGGCGCACAGCATGGCGACCAGGTACGGCAGCAGGTTCTTCGCCACATCGAAGCCTTCCTTCGCCCCCTCGACGAAGGTTTCGTACACCTTCACTTTCTTCAGCGCACCGATCAGCAGGAACAGGATGATCAGGCCGAACAGGGTCAGGTTGCCGAGGATCGACGACAGGCTGGCCAGGGCGCTGGCCGACAGCCCGGCGAGGATGGCCATGAAGCCACCGAGCAGCAGCGCACCGGGAATCAAGTAGGCGAGCACAACCGGGTCCCACAGGCGCAGGCGCTGGACGATGGCCACCGAGAGCAGGCCGACCAGGGTCGAGCAACTGGTGGCGAGCAGGATCGGCAGGAACACCAGGGTCGGGTCCATCGCGCCTTGCTGGGCGCGGTACATGAAGATGGTCACCGGCAACAGGGTCAGGGACGAGGCATTGAGCACCAGGAACAGGATCTGCGCGTTGCTCGCCGTGGTCGGGCTCGGGTTCAGTTCCTGCAGGGCGCGCATGGCCTTGAGGCCGATTGGGGTGGCAGCGTTGTCCAGGCCCAGGCCATTGGCGGCGAAGTTCAGGGTGATCAGGCCGAGGGCGGGATGGCCCGGCGGGACTTCCGGCATCAGGCGGCGGAACAGCGGGCCGAGGACCTTGGCCAGCCATTCGACGATACCGGCCTGCTCGGCGATCTTGAGAAAGCCCAGCCACAGCGTCAGGGTGCCGAACAGCAGGACCATCACTTCCACCGAGAGCTTGGCCATGGCGAAGATGCTTTCCACCATCGCCGCGAAGATCCCGGCATTACCGCCTACCAGCCATTGCCCCAGCGCCGAAATGGCCGCCACCACGAAGAAACCAAGCCAAAGGCCGTTGAGCATCCGAACGAACTCCCCTCAAAGATGGGCTGAATGATAGGCGGAGTCGTCACTCGAAGCCATGACGCGAACCCTGTGGGAGCGGGTTCACCCGCGATTGCGGTAGTGGATTCACCATCGCAATCGCGGGTAAACCCGCTCCCACAGGGTCCGTGTTGCGGCGGCTGGATGTGAAAAAGCCCCGACAATGCGGGGCTTTTTCATTCGGCGCGGTACAGGACTCAGGAGTTGACGGTCTTGCCCGCCACCGCCGCTTCCTTGCTGCGCCAGTGTGGCAGGGAGTTCCAGTACTTCTGGCCTTTTTCGGCGTCGTACATGCCTTCCCAACGAGCGATCACCAGCACCGCCAGGGCATTGCCGATCACGTTCAGGGCGGTACGCGCCATGTCCATGATGCGGTCGACACCGGCGATGAAGGCCAGGCCTTCCAGCGGAATGCCGACACTGCCCAGGGTCGCCAGCAGTACCACGAAGGACACGCCCGGCACGCCGGCGATACCTTTCGACGTGACCATCAGGGTCAGCACCAGCAGCAGTTGCTGGCTGATCGATAGGTCGATGCCGTACAGCTGGGCAATGAAGATCGCCGCGATGCTCTGGTACAGGGTGGAACCGTCGAGGTTGAAGGAGTAGCCGGTCGGCACCACGAAGCTGCAGATGGCCTTTGGCGCACCGTAGGCTTCCATCTTCTCGATGACCCGCGGCAGCACGGTTTCAGAGCTTGCGGTGGAGTAGGCCAGGACCAGTTCGTCCTTGAAGATGCGCATCAGCTTGATGATCGAGAAGCCGAACAGCCGCGCCACCAGGCCCAGCACCATGAAGGCGAAGAAGGCGATGGCGAAGTACACCAGCAACACCAGCTTGGCCAGCGGCAGCAGCGAGGCGAAGCCGAAGTTGGCGACCGTCACGGCGATCAGCGCAAATACGCCGATAGGGGCGTAGTTCATGATCATGTGGGTGACCTTGAACATGGCTTCGGAAACGCCCTGGAAGGTCTTGACCAGCGGGTCGCGGATGTCCGCGTTGAGGCTCGACAGGCCCAGGCCGAACAGTACCGAGAAGAAGATGATCGGCAGCATTTCACCGCGCATCAGCGCCGCGAAGATGTTCGACGGGATCAGGTTGAGGATGGTTTCGATGAACGCATGCTCGTGCTGCACCTCGGCCGCTGTGGCCTGGTACTTGGAGATATCCACGGTGCCCAGGGTGCTCATGTCGATGCCGGCGCCCGGGTGGAACAGGTTGGCCAGGACCAGGCCGACGACGATGGCGATGGTGGTCACCACCTCGAAATAGATGATGGTCTTGAGGCCGATACTGCCAAGTTTTTTCGCATCGCCAACCCCGGCGATACCCACGATCAGCGACGAAATCACGATCGGGATGACGATCATCTTGATCAGGCGAATGAAGATGTCACCGGCGGGCTGCAGCACGTTGCTGATCCACCATGCCTTTTCTGCACTGAAATGATTCAGCAAGGCGCCGATGGCGATACCCAGTACCAGACCGATAAGGATCTGCCAGGCGAGGCTCAGTTTTGCCTTCTTCATGTCTTTACCTTTTTGTTCAAGTGGACACGGGCATTGCGCTGTAACCGGCGTTCCAGAGCGGCTTCTAGCCAATCCGGAGACTTCTTCGGCAACAGTCAAAGGCACCGCAGAAGGTTGCTGCCAACGAACCGGGACGGTCGCTTGCTGGCGAAAAAAGGCGCAACTATTCAGGCGGGAGGGGGAGCAGTCTAATGCCGGAAACGAGTAGCCCATGCCGAATCGGCATGAGATTTTGAGCAGAAATCAAGCGCCGGAAGGGGTTTTTCGCAAGCTGTTCGGAATCCCGAATAGGACCGATCCGCCATATTTCGGCAGATTCACAGGATGTTTAATGGATGCACGCTATCAGCGTTCGACAATCCGAATGGGTGAAAAAGCTCTTCGATGATGTAGGAAAATTGACAAAAAAATTTACGTCGACAGACGAACGGATGGCAGATTTGCCATCTGTCGGGACAAGGTGCTGCCGGGACAGCCCGGTCAGGATCTTCCATTCACGGAACACCCCCGACTGACTGATCCCGGCATTTGCTTTCCTGACCCGGCCCTCGACGGAGGCACTCCTTGTACCCCTAGGCTGCTCCGAACTGCATCGATCAGAGCTGCCCGGCCCCCTGGTCATGCACCCACCGTCCTCGGGAGGGCGCAACATAGAAGCTTGAACACAGGAAAGGTTCAGCTTCTGTCACGGCACCGACGCGCGCGGTCGCGCCTCAGTACCAGTTCGGATCACGTTTGAGCTGTTCCCTGAGCATGGCCTGCATGCCTTCGTCGGGATCACCGAGCCAACGGTAATCGGCATGGCGGGTCGGCGACTTGTCACCCGGTAGCCCTTCCGGCACCTCCACCAGCATTCCGTAGGCTTTTTCCTTATCCCAACGGAAAGCGACGATCAGACGCTTGTTCAAGCACTTGCCGGCGCTTTCGCACAGAGGACCGACCAGGTACTTGTCGCCATCTTCCTCGACGGCGGACATCTGCAGTTCGGACACTCCGCTCAGGTTGAGCACCCAATCGGGCAGTCGTTCCTCTTTCTTGACCACGTCCTGCCAGGTTTCCCGATACTCGGGGTCCGTGCCGAGCAATTCACTGGCCCGGACCTGGCCGTCATTGGCCGCCATTGCCGCCGACCCGCCGGCCATCAACAGGCCGGCGACCAGGGCGCTGCGTATCACGCCTTTCATTGGCTTCAGCCTCGACCGCGACGACCAAAGAAGAACGAAGCCACGAACAGCACCAGGAAGACAATGAACAGGATCTTCGCGATACCGGTAGCGGCGCCGGCGATACCACCGAAGCCCAGCACAGCGGCGACAATGGCGATGATCAGGAAGGTAATGGCCCAACTCAACATGGTGATACTCCTTCTGTTTTGGAAACGTTCCCGGTCCGCATGCGGTCAAAAGACCCAGCGCTGTACCGGAGCCGGCGTCGAGTCATCGACACTGGCGGCCGGCAGCACTTGCGAGCGCATGATCGGAGTGGTTTGCAACGGGGCGGCGCGGCTTTCATGGATGCGCACCACCTGCACGGCGAGCTGGCTTTCGACCTTGCTGGCCTGCCAGGCGTGATAAAGCTGCCCGGCGACCAGGGTCAGCAACAGCGCCAGCACAAGAAACAGCGCCTGACGCAAATGATGTGGCGATATAAGCACCAGGGCGGCGGAAGTGCGTTTCATGTGCCGGGCTCCTCTTGCTGCATGTTCGTTATGACCTGGAAGGGTCATTGCAGCCTGCATGCCAGCCTTCAGCAGCTTAAATTATTCTTATAAATCAATAACTTATGATTTGACCGAAATGGCCTGGGAACGCATCCTGCACGATGCCCCCTGCGGCGGTCGTGCTTTTTGCATGGTGAAACGCCGCTTTTTCAACGTCAGAAATCCCGACAGTGGACGAAAAACGGCGAGCTAGCATGGAAGGGAAAGAATGAATCAGAATCTGCCATGCAACTTGCACGATTTTTCCGACACTAACCAAGATAATTCCCAAGGAGCGCAGGAAATGGAGTCAGCCCCGGAGCCTCAAGGCCGCATTCTGCTGGTGGACGATGAGTCCGCCATCTTGCGTACCTTCCGCTATTGCCTCGAGGACGAGGGCTATACCGTGGCCACCGCCAACAGTGCGGCCCAGGCGGAGACCCTCTTGCAGCGTCAGGTCTTCGACCTGTGCTTCCTCGACCTGCGCCTTGGCGAAGACAACGGCCTCGATGTGTTGGCGCAGATGCGCATCCTCGCGCCCTGGATGCGCGTGGTCATCGTCACTGCCCACTCGGCCGTGGACACTGCGGTGGATGCCATCCAGGCCGGCGCCGCCGATTACCTGGTCAAGCCATGCAGCCCTGATCAGCTGCGCCTGGCTACCGCCAAGCAACTGGAGGTGCGGCAACTCTCGGCGCGCCTGGAGGCCCTCGAAGGCGAGGTGCGCAAACCCAAGGATGGCCTCGATTCGCACAGCCCGGCCATGATGGTGGTGCTGGAAACCGCACGGCAGGTAGCAACCACCGATGCCAACATTCTTATCCTCGGCGAGTCCGGCACCGGCAAGGGCGAACTGGCCCGCGCCATCCATGGCTGGAGCAAGCGCGCACGCAAGGCTTGCGTGACCATCAACTGCCCATCGCTGACCGCCGAACTCATGGAGAGCGAACTGTTCGGCCACAGCCGCGGCGCCTTCACCGGCGCCAGTGAAAGCACTCTGGGCCGGGTCAACCAGGCTGACGGTGGCACCTTGTTCCTCGACGAGATCGGCGATTTCCCGCTGACGCTCCAGCCCAAGCTGTTGCGCTTTATCCAGGACAAGGAATACGAGCGGGTCGGCGACCCGGTGACACGCCGCGCCGACGTGCGCATTCTCGCCGCGACCAACCTCAACCTCGAGGACATGGTCCGCGAAGGCCGCTTCCGCGAAGACCTGCTCTATCGCCTCAACGTCATTACCCTCCACCTGCCGCCGTTGCGCGAGCGCAGCGAAGACATCCTGACCCTGGCCGAGCGCTTCCTCGCCCGTTTCGTCAAGGAGTACTCGCGCCCGGCCCGTGCCTTCAGCGACGAAGCCCGCACCGCGCTGCTCAATTACCGCTGGCCGGGGAACATTCGCGAGCTGCGCAACGTCATCGAACGGGCCAGTATCATCTGCGCCCAGGAGAAGGTCGAAGTCAGCCACCTCGGCATGGCCGAACAGCCGGCCAGCAACGCCCCGCGCATCGGCGCGGCATTGAGCCTGGATGAACTGGAGCGGGCACACATCGGCGCGGTGCTGGCCACCAGCGATACCCTCGACCAGGCGGCCAAGACCCTCGGCATCGACGCCTCGACCCTGTATCGCAAGCGCAAGCAGTACAACCTATGAGATGGGCGATGAAGCTGCGGACACGGCTGTTTCTCAGCATTTCCGCGCTGATCACCGTGGCACTGCTCGGCCTGTTGCTGAGCCTGGTGAGCGTCCAGCAGATGGCCAGCTCGCAGCAGACGATGATTCGCAACAATACCTTCGTCCTCGACATGGGCCTGAAGCTGCGGCAGAACCTCAGCGAACAGTTGACCCAGCTCCTCGACGATGGCAGCGACCCACGGGTCCTGGCGGACCTGCAGGCGCAGTTCCAACAGTTGCTCGATGAAGGCATGCAGCATGAAAGCCAGTTCAGTGACAACGAACAGGAGTTTTCCAGGGCCAATGCCAAGTACCAGGATTTTCTCCAGCAACTGAAGGCCGCCGCATCGCCGGCACGCAGCCTCAGCGTCGACGAACCGTTGGGCCAGGCTTTCAGCGAGCTGCGCGCCACGCTGATTGCGTATCACAAGCAGGCGGTGGAACAGATCCGCGATGCCGAGAAGATCTCCCGGGATCGCGCGGTGTTGATGTCGGGCGTGCTCGGGCTGGTCGCACTGGCCGTGCTGGCGCTGGGCTTTTTCACCGCCCACGGTATCGCCCGGCGCTTCGGCCAGCCCATCGAAGCGCTGGCCAGCGCCGCCGACCAGGTCGGCCTGGGAAATTTCGATGTGACCCTGCCAGTAACTTCGGCCTTGGAAATCAACCAGCTGACCAAGCGCTTCGGCCTTATGGCCGAGGCCCTGCGCGAGCATCAGGCAACCAATGTCGATGAATTGCTGGCCGGCCAGCAACGCTTGCAGGCGGTGCTGGACAGCATCGACGACGGTCTGCTGATCATCGACCGCCAAGGCCGCCTTGAACACCTCAATCCGGTGGCCCAGCGCCAACTGGGCTGGGACGACTCCCGCACCGGCAGCCCCCTGGGCGAGGCACTGCAGCGCCCCGAACTGGACCAGCAACTGCACCTGATCCTGCGCGGCGGCAGCCTGGAGCGGGTCCCGGAAGACCTGCACCTGGAGATCGACAAGGAAAACCGCGTCCTGACCTACAGCCTGACCCCGGTGTGTCGCCCGGACGGGCAGATCCTCGGTGCCGTGATGGTGCTGCACGATGTCACCGAACAGCGCGCTTTCGAGCGGGTGCGCAGCGAGTTCGTCCTGCGTGCCTCCCACGAATTGCGCACACCGGTCACCGGCATGCACATGGCCTTCGGTCTGTTGAAGGAGCGAATCAAATTCCCCGAAGAAAGCCGCGAAAATGACCTGCTGGATACCATCGGCGAGGAAATGCAGCGCCTGACCCAACTGATCAACGACCTGCTGAACTTTTCCCGCTACCAGAGTGGCCAGCAGAAGCTCGAGCGCAGCGTCTGTGCCCTCGACGATCTGCTCGAACGCGCCCGCGTGCGCCACGCCCAGGCCGCAGCGGCCAAGCAGATCGAGCTGCAACTGGAATTGGGCTCGCCCTTGCCACGGATCCAGGCGGACATCGCGCAACTGGATCGGGTCATGGACAACCTGCTGGACAATGCCATCCGGCATACCCCGAAGAACGGCACTATCCGACTGCAGGCCCGTCGGCACGGCGAGCGGGTGATTGTCAGCGTCGAGGACAGCGGCGAGGGCATCGCCTACAGCCAGCAAGGACGTATTTTCGAGCCTTTCGTCCAGGTCGGACGCAAGAAGGGCGGCGCCGGCCTCGGCCTGGCCTTGTGCAAGGAAATCGTGCAGTTGCACGGTGGGCGCATGGGCGTGTATTCGCGGCCGGAACACGGGACCCAGTTCTACATGGCCCTGCCGGTCTGATCAGGCTTCGTCGTCGATCCGCCGAGGCCCGAGGCGACGACCGCGGGTGATGAGTTCGGCGAATTGCCGCGCGTTCAGCGGGTGGGCGAACAGCCAGCCCTGGCCATAATTGACCCCCTCGCTGTTAAGCAGCACGGCCTGTTCCTCGTACTCGATCCCCTCGGCGATCACCCGCAATTGCAGGGCGTGGGCCATACGAATGATATGCGGGGCGACACCGCTGCTGGCCGCGTCATGGCCGAGAGCGTCGATAAAGGCCTTGTCGATTTTCAGGCAATCCACCGGCAAGGTTTGCAAATAGGCGAGGCTGCAATAGCCGGTGCCGAAATCGTCGATCAACACCTGATGGCCCAGCGCCCGGAGCGCCTGAAGGTTGTCCCGCGCTATCGCCACATCGATCAGGCCACGCTCGGTCACCTCGAAGGCGATCTGGCTGGCCGCTACATGATGGCTCGCCAGCAGGCGCGCAGCGACCCGATCGATACGCGGCACCATTACGTCGCATGCCGCGAGGTTGACCGAGACGTACAGTTGCGGATTAGCGCGTAGCAGCTGCCCCAACTGATCGAACACCCGCTGCAGGACGAAATCGGTGATCTGGCGGATCTGCCCGGTGTTTTCCGCCAGCGGGATGAACAGCTCAGGGCTGGTCAGGGTACCGTCCGGGCGGCGCCAGCGCACCAGGGCCTCGGCGCCGACACAGCGACGGCTGGCCAGTTCGAATATCGGCTGGTAGAGCACCTGCAATTCGCCCCGGCGCAGCGCGCCCTGCAATTGCGAACTCATGGAGCGGCTTTGCTGCACCAGTTGCAACACCGCCCAGCCGATGCACCAGGCCAGCAGCAGGCTGCCGGGAAACAGCAGCCACAGGGCACCGCTCATCTTCAGCGGCTGACTGACGCGCGGGGCAATCAACACCAGTTGGTAATCCGGTGATCGGGTCGGCATTCGATAAAGCAAGCGGTCGGGCAACTCGATCAGGGCGGTTTTCGAGCTCGGCGGCCAATTGCCGCTGGGCGGTGGCCAGGGTTGTACGGGCCCGAGAACCGGCACGGCACGGGTACCTTGGTCGAGAACGACCAGCAGGCTGCCGCCGGCGGGCAGATCGACCACATCGGTGAGATGTCCGCGAGAGGTGGAGACGCGAAACGGCCCGCGACCGAGTATCAATGCCGCACGGTTATCGTCCGGTTCGGTGCTGGTATTGAGCCAATAGCTATAGGTCGGGCCGCGAATATCCGGGGGCGGCAAGGACTGGAAGGTGCGATCGCCGAGGCGGCTGGAACAGATCTGTCGATCATCGATATAGGCCGCTTCGAACACGAAGCGATTGTTGAAGGCGACCTGTTGCAAAGCGGAATACATTTCGAAGCTGCAGCCGCGCACGGGCTGTTTGTACAACTGGTCGACGCCCTGTCGGAGCTGGCCGAAGATCTGCTCGAGGCGTTCCAGGAACCGCTCACCGCGGGCGTTCATGCGCTCGCTTTCATTGGCCTGCACCTGGTGCATGGCCAGGCCCAGGCTGCCCAGCAGAAGCAAAAAGGCGCTTGCCGAGGCGGCCAGCGATGCCAGGAGCCAGGGTCGATATAACAGGCCGCGTAACAGCTGGAGGGCAGGCGACATCGGCAATATCCCGTTTCATACCAAAGGTATAGCAACTTGGTTGGATATCGTCCTGGCCGTTTGGCGGGGTTTTGACGGTGAAGCTTCTTGCAGGCGACCTCTGCCCCCTGTGGGAGCGGGCTTGCCAGCGATGAGGCCGGCAATGTCGCGATGTTGTCCGGACTGACGCAATCGCTGGCAAGCCAGCTCCCACAGGGTATGAAGTGATCCTGCTAGCGCTGGTTGTTGAGGACCTGCAGCATTGCGGCCGTCTGCGCATCCGGCTGGCCGTCGAAATTTTGCGGGCGGAAACGCATCTGGAACGCGGCGATCACGTGACGGGTGGCAACATCGAATACCCCGGTCTGCTCGATCGCATAACCAAACCGTGCCAGCTGTTGCTGGTACCAGGTAATGCTCGGTGGATTCACCGCAAAGCGCGCCTGCTGCTGCACCACCGCCTGGGCATTCGGCCAGATAGCCAGGCCTTCGTCGGCCAGACGCTTCCACGGAAACAGTGGCCCCGGATCCAGCTTGCGCAACGGCGCGATGTCGCTATGACCGATGATGTGCCGCGGCAGGATGTTGTTGCGCTTGGCGATGTCCTTGAGCAACAGGATCAGCGATTGCACCTGCGCCTCGCTGTACGGATGCCAGACCCGTCCGGTCGGGGTGTCGGTGAAGCCGGGATTGACGATTTCGATGCCGATCGACGTGGAGTTGAGCCAGGTCCGGCCCTCCCACTGGCTTTCACCGGCATGCCAGGCGCGGCGACTTTCGTCCACCAGTTGGTAGACGGTGCCATCACGGTCATCGCCGATCAGGTAATGGCTGCTGACCTCGCCATGGGTCAGCAAGGCCAGCGAGCGCTCCAGCGAGGCATTGGTGTAATGCAGGACGACGAACTGGATGCGGCTGTCCTGGTTGGCCGAAACATGGCTACGGTCGATACGCAACTGCGGGCCACTGGTGCAACCGGCCAGCAGGGCCAGCAGCAGGATGGAGAAAAACGCTTTCATGGGAAAAGGACTGCCTGGGAAGTGTGCAATGCAATAGCATAACGTGCCTCCTGTGGGGTCGTTCATCCGAGTTGCAAGCGATTGCGTCCAAGGTGCTTGGCCCGGTAAAGCGCTTCGTCGGCGCGCTTGAGCACCGTGTCGCTGCGTTCGCCATCGCGAAACTCGGTCATACCCACCGACAGGGTAATGGTGACGCGCTCACCCTTGAAGTGGAACGGGCAGGCCTCCACCGCTGCACGCAGGCTCTCCGCCAACTGTAGACCACCCGTCACCGTTGTCTGTGGCACCAGCAGAACGAATTCCTCGCCACCGAAGCGGGCGATGAAATCCCGAGGACGCAGACGCTTGCGCAGTTCGTTGGCGACGATCTTCAGGACCTTGTCGCCAGCCAGGTGGCCATAACTGTCGTTGATGCGCTTGAAGTGATCCAGGTCCAGGATCGCCATCAGCAACTGGCCGCCTTTTTCCTCCCATTCAGCAACTTCCAGCTCGAGACGCTCGGACCAGGCGGCGCGGTTGGGCAGGCCGGTGAGCGGATCGACCAAGGCTTTTTGACGCTGCTCCTCCAGGTGCTCGCGGTAGCCCTGGGCCTCCTGCTCCATGTGGGCGACCCGCTCGGACAGCCCCTTGAGGCGGTTGGCCATTTCCTCTTCGCGCTTGTCGCGCTGCTGCTGGTGCTCGTCCATGACGCCAAGCAGCCCTTCGAGACGCCCCTCCAGCACGTGCTTGAGGCTTTCCAGATCAGCCGCGCCCTGCACGCTGCTGTGCAGGCCGTCGACCTGTTCGCGCAACTGGCTGTTCAGGTCACGTTCGGCGGACTGATTGTCGGCGTGGCCTTCGCTGGCCTCCTGCAGGTGGCTCTGGAACGACTCCAGACGCTCATTGAGCTGTTTCAGATAGGCTTCGAACTCATGCTGCCCGCTGTCGGTGATGGCCAGCATCAGTACCGCCAGATCATCCAGCACCGGAAGCAACTCATACCAGTTCAGGCCATGCTCCAGGCGCTGGCGCATGGACTCCGCCTGGGGACGGTGGCGCTCCGGCAGGGCCAGGTCGTTGAGCAGCCCGAGCAGGGTGTGCTCGATATGGGTCGCCACCGAGCTGTAGGTTGGCTCGGTACCGTCGGGCAGGGCGTAGAGCATCTGTTCCGCGGTCAGCTCCACGACCGGCTCCGGCTGCACAGGCTCCTCTTCGCGTGAAACGGCTTCGACAGGCTCTGGATTGGCGGGCTCCGCCACCACCTCCAGTTCCATTGGAGCCGGATCGGCAACCTCAGGCTCGGCAACCGCGGTCGCTGTCACAGCGGCAGTGACAGGGACAGGCACCTCAGACGCAGTATCGATATCCGCCGCAGGCGCACTGGTTGCGCAGGCATCAGCTGTCCGGGAAGAAGGTCGCAGTTCGTCTATATCGGCAACCGGGGCAACTTCGGCCTTCGGCGCGGCCGGCACGACAGGCGCCTCGCCCACCGGCGCCGCCGACGGCACTTCTTCCGCGGCATCGCGGCCGCCGAACAACCGTTGCAGAAAGCCCGGTCTGTTCTGTTCCTCGGGATGGGTCAGCACGCCGATCGCTTCGCCCTGCAGCTTGCTCAGCTCACTCAACAGCAAGGGGATTTCCCGCGACTGGCCAGCACGGGCCTCGACCTGCTTGCCGAGCTTCTTCAAGGGACGCCGCACCTCGCTGGGCAAGGACAGCGTTTGCAGCTGGTTGACCAGCGACGTCAACGCGGTGATTACCTGGGTTACCCGCGTGGCACGGCGCTGCTCGGAGTCGAGCACGGCTTTTTCGAGACGGGGAATGAGTCCGGCAAGACCAGCGTCCATGTTGTCGGAGCGGATGACATCGCGCATTTCCTTCATGCACTCGTCTACCACACGGTCGCTGCCCTCAGCGGCCAGGGTACTGCGCACGAGACCGCGACGCAGCAGGTCGAGGCGGGCCTCCCAACGGCGCTCCAGCTTTTCCTGCTGTTCGATACTCTTGAGGTACTTCTCTTTCCAGCGCTCTGCTTCGTCGCTCATGCCCGGGCCCGCAATCAGGGGGGATTAACGCAAAACCGGAAGCGTATCCACAGTCAGGGCGTCAGGCAAACGAATCTCAACGGCGACCGGTAAATGATCGGAAATCGGCTGCGAAAGCACTTCGACCTTTTCCAGGGTCAGGCTCGGGCTGAGCAGAATATGGTCCAGGCAGCGTTGCGGGCGCCAGCTGGGGAACGTGGCTTCGACCTGTGGCGCGATCAAGCCGAGGTCACGCAGGGGGGAATGTTGCAGAAGGTCGGTGGCGTGGGTGTTCATGTCGCCCATCAGCACCTGGTGACGATAACCACCGATCAACTCACGGATATAGGCAAGCTGGCGGGCGCGGGTTTTGGAGCCCAGGGCCAGGTGCATCATTACCACGACCAGGGCGTCCTCGCCTTCGCCAAAACGCACCAGGATCGCCCCGCGACCGGCAGGGCCGGGCAGCGGGTGGTCTTCGAGCAGCTGCGGCTTGAGCCGGCTCAGCACGCCATTGCTGTGCTGGGCGAAGCGCCCGAGATTACGGTTGAGCTGCTGGTACCAGTAGGGGAAAGCACCGAGATGGGCGAGATGCTCGACCTGGTTGACATAACCCGAGCGCAGGCTGCCGCCGTCGGCTTCCTGCAGGGCCACCAGGTCGAAGTCGTTGAGCAACGCGCCGATCTTCTGCAGGTTGCCGGCGCGTCCCACATGTGGCAGCAGATGCTGCCAGCTGCGCGTCACGTAGTGTCGATAGCGCTCGGTGCTGATCCCGACCTGGATATTGAAGCTGAGCAGGCGCAGGCGACCGTCCCTTGGCAGGTTGTCCTCGCCGACATGCAGCTCGTTGATCCGTGGATCACACAGGCCGACTACCCGCTCGCTTCTCCAGCGCGCCATGATCATCGCCGCTTACTTCGCGGCGCGCTCCTTGGCGATCAGCTGGTCGGCAACGTTCAGCACGCCTTCCGGGCCACCGGCGCTGCCCAGGTCGAAGCGATACTTGCCGTTGACCACCATGCTCGGCACGCCAGTGATCTCGTATTTCTTCGCCAGTTCCTTGGCCTGGTTGACCTGGCCCTTGATCGCGAAGGAATTGAAGGTGGCGAGGAACTTGTCCTTGTCGACACCCTGGGTGGCGAGGAAGTCAGCCATGTCCTGCGGGTCGGTCAGGCGCTTGCGCTGGTTCTGGATGGCGTCGAAGACGGCGGCATGCACCTTGTGCTCGACGCCCATGGCTTCGAGGGTCAGGAACATCTGGCCGTGGGCATCCCATGGGCCGCCGAACATGGCCGGCACGCGCTTGAAGTTGACGTCGGCGGGCAGCTTGTCGATCCAGGGATTGATGGTCGGTTCGAAGTGGTAGCAGTGCGGGCAGCCGTACCAGAACAGTTCGACGACCTCGATCTTGCCCGGTTGGGATACCGGCACCGGGTTGCTCAGCTCGATGTATTCCTTGCCGGCGACCGGTTCCGCGGCCTGGGCAGTCATACCGAAAACGCTGGCAGCTACCAGCGCGGCGCTGAGAATCAGATTACGCATGCTTTGCTCCTGTGCAGTCTTTGAGTCGCCCTGAAACGACTTGTCTTTCTGACAGGCCAAGGCGGGTCCGAGTTCGTAAGTGTAACGGCTGAAGAATGAAAAAAGGGTGGCCGAGGCCACCCTTTTCATGTTCGGCACGCGCCATTAACGCAGCGTTAACGTTGCCGCCGGACGGATCAGTGCAGGCCCTGGATGTAGCTGGCCAGCGCCTCGATTTCCTTGTTGCTGAGCTTGGAAGCGATGGTGCGCATGGTGGTGGCATCACCATCGTTGGTGCGGTTGCCTTCGCGGAAGTCGGTCAGTTGCTTGGTAACGTACTGGGCGTGCTGGCCGCCCAGGTGCGGGAAGCCGGCGGTTGCCAGGCCAGCGCCATTCGGCGAGTGGCAACCGGTGCAGGCGGGCAGGCCTTTTTCCAGGTTACCGCCGTTGAACAGGGCGCGACCCTGTTCGACCAGTTTCGGATCGGCAGCACCGACGCTGCCTTTCTGGCTGGCGAAGTAGGCGGCGATGTCGGCCAGGTCCTGGTCGCCGAGGTTGGTCAGAAGGCCGGTCATTTCCAGGACCGTGCGCTTGCCGTCCTTGATGTCGTGGAGCTGCTTGGTCAGGTAACGCTCACCCTGGCCTGCAAGTTTCGGGAAGTTCGGCGCGACGCTATTGCCGTCCGGGCTGTGACACGCCCCACAAACGGCCGCTTTTGCCTGACCGGCAGCGGCATCGCCAACGATAGTGCCAGCGGCATTGGCGCCGCCTGTAACGCCCAGGGTCAACAGCAGACTCACGATCAGTTTGTTCATCAGCTAATCCAACTACGGCTAAGGGTGAAAGAGTTATGTATCGGGCCTACCGCTCATCCACTGGATGATCGCCTGGTAGTCCTCGGCACTGCAGTCCATGCACAATCCACGCGGTGGCATAGCCTTGAAACCCTGGGTTACATGCCCGACCAATATCTCCATACCCTGCGCCAGCCTTGGCTCCCAGGCTGCACGATCACCGGCTTTCGGGGCCTGTGGCAGCTGCCCGGCGTGACAGGCCGCACAGGTGCGGTTGTACAACGCCTCGGGATCCTGTGTAGCCTGAGCGCTGGAAAACGGTATCAAGACACCGATTGCAAGCAGCCATTTCGTCATCGAACGACCCTTCAGGGTTGGAAGCTCATTGCGTTCTAGTGCGCAACCTTTAAAGTCTGAGCCCCCGTGCACATCCTCCTACGCTGGGATAATGCGCACACAAAATCTAGGGCATTATATACTCCCGTTGCCGAAACGGAAACGACACACCCTGCCGCACCCACCCCGGGCAACGCTCACTTCGGACATCCCATGCAAGTCAAAAACCCCATCCTCGGACTTTGCCAGACGGCAAGATTCGCCCTCAGTGCCGCCAAGGTCGACCAGTGTCCACCTGACGAAGGCTATGAAGTCGCCTTCGCCGGCCGCTCCAACGCCGGCAAGTCCAGCGCGCTCAACACCCTGACCCACGCCAGCCTGGCGCGTACCTCGAAAACCCCGGGCCGGACCCAGCTGTTGAACTTCTTCAGTCTGGATGACGATCGGCGTTTGGTCGACCTGCCGGGCTACGGATATGCCAAGGTGCCGATTCCGCTCAAGCAGCACTGGCAGCGCCACCTCGAGGCCTACCTGGGCAGCCGCGAAGCGTTGAAGGGCCTGATCCTGATGATGGACGTGCGCCATCCGATGACCGACTTCGACAAGATGATGCTCGACTGGTCCAAGGCCAGCGGCATGCCGATGCATATCCTGCTGACCAAGGCCGACAAGCTGACCTTCGGCGCGGCCAAGAACACGCTGCTCAAGGTGCAGTCGGAAATCCGCAAGGGCTGGGGTGACAGCATCACCATCCAGCTGTTCTCGGCACCGAAACGGCAGGGGCTGGAAGAAGCCTACGCCGTCCTCGCGCGTTGGCTGGAACTGGCTGACAAGCCCGAGGCATAAGGGCTGCCCGGCGAAATCCGGGCAAAAAAAAACCCCGGACTTCGTATGGGGAGGGGGAAGTTCGGGGTTCAAGTTCCGAACCGCTAGGGCGGGGTCCGGATATCTGCCAACACTTAACACAACATAGGAGCATTGAAGGGCTTCACCAGCCATTCAGTACCTCTGAGTGTCGGTTCACCGGATTAGTTCCGGGCGTGTAGAAACTATTTGCGATAAGTAGGAATTCTCTTAATGCCCGACTGCCGGAGTCGGGCATTTCGCGCGACCTTATGTCGCAGACATTCCCCGATGTTCAGTGCGCTTCGTCCCAGTTCGCCCCCACTCCAACGTCCACCACCAGCGGAACATCCAGTTGCGCAGCGTTGCTCATGTACGGACGAATGTCCTCACGCACCTGCTCCACCAGGTCTTCGCGCACTTCCAGCACCAGTTCGTCGTGTACCTGGAGAATTACCCGGGCATCGAGCCCGGAGCTTTCCAGCCAGTTGTCCACCGCGACCATGGCGCGCTTGATGATGTCCGCCGCGGTACCCTGCATCGGCGCGTTGATCGCCGTACGTTCAGCTCCGGCACGCTCCATCGGGCGGCTGGAGTTGATCGCCGGCAGGTACAGGCGACGACCGAACAGGGTTTCCACGAAGCCTTGCTCGGCGGCCAGCTTGCGGGTGCTTTCCATGTACTGGCGCACACCCGGGTAGCGGGCGAAGTAGGCATCGATATAGGCCTTGGCCTGCTTGGTCTCGACGCCGATGTCCTTGCCGAGCTTTTTCGCGCCCATGCCATAGATCAGGCCGAAGTTGATCGCCTTGGCGCTGCGGCGCTGGTCGGAAGTCACTTGGTCCAGGGCCACGTTGAACACTTCGGCGGCAGTCGCGGTGTGCACGTCGAGGCCGTTGCGGAAGGCGTTCATCAGGCCTTCGTCGCCGGACAGGTGGGCCATGATGCGCAACTCGATCTGCGAGTAGTCGGCCGCCAGCAGCTTGTAGCCCGGTGGCGCGATGAACGCCTGGCGGATGCGCCGCCCCTCGGCAGTGCGGGCCGGGATGTTCTGCAGGTTCGGATCGCTGGACGACAGGCGACCGGTGGCCGCGACCGCCTGGCCATAGGACGTATGGATGCGCTGGGTGCGCGGGTTGATCTGCTCGGGCAGACGGTCGGTGTAGGTGCTCTTGAGCTTGCTCAGCGAGCGGTACTGCATCAGCACCCGTGGCAGCGGATAGCCTTCCTCGGCCAGTTCGTCCAGCACCTCTTCGGCAGTGGAGGGCTGGCCCTTGGCGGTCTTCTTCAAGACCGGCAGGCCGAACTTGTCGTAAAGGATCGCGCCTAGCTGGCGTGGCGAACCGAGGTTGAACGGCTCACCGGCGAGTTCGATGGCCTCGCGCTCCAGCTCGACCATCTTGTCGCCCAGCTCCTGGCTCTGCAGCCTCAGCAATTCGGGATCGACCAGCGCGCCCTGGCGCTCGATCCGCGCCAGCACCGGCACCAGCGGCATCTCGATGTCGGTCAGCACGCTGGCCAGGGACGGGATCGCCTGGAGCTGCGCGAACAGCGTCTGGTGCAGGCGCAGGGTCACGTCGGCGTCTTCGGCGGCGTAGGGGCCGGCCTTGTCCAGGTGGATCTTGTCGAAGGTCACCTGCTTGGCGCCCTTGCCAGCGATGTCTTCGAACTTGACGGTGCTGTAGTCGAGGTACTTCTTCGCCAGGCTGTCCATATCGTGGCGGATCGCCGTGGAGTTGAGCACGTAGGATTCGAGCATGGTGTCGAAGGCGATGCCGCGCACGGTGATGCCGTTGGCCGGGTCGCCGCCGATCGCGCAGTTGGCGAGGATGTTCATGTCGAACTTGGCGTGCTGGCCGACCTTGAGCTTTTGCGGGTCTTCCAGCAGCGGCTTCAGGGCCAGCAACACGCTGTCGCGGTCCAGTTGCGCGGGGGCATCGGGGTAACTGTGGGTCAGCGGGACATACGCCGCCTCATGGGCTTTCACCGCAAAGGACACACCCACCAGTTGCGCCTGCTGCGCGTCGATGCCGGTGGTTTCGGTGTCGAAGGCGAACAGCGGGGCGTCCTTGAGTTTCTGCAACCAGGCATCGAAACGCGCCTGGTCGAGGATGGTCTCGTAATCCGGCTCGACCGGCACCTCGACCTCGGCCACCACCAGCGCCTCGTCGCTGACCGCCGCCACGGTGACATCCAGCACCGCCACCGGGGCCGGCTGCGCGGCACGGCGCGCTTCGCGCTCGAGTTCGTCGATCCAGCCCTTGAACTCCAGCTCGGTGTAGAGCTCCATGAGCTTGTCGCGATCCGGCTCGCCCAGGTGCAGGTCATCCAGGCCGACGTCCAGTTCGACGTCGCACTTGATGGTCGCCAGGCGATAGGAGAGGAAGGCCATTTCCTTGCTTTCCAGCAGCTTGGCCGGCAGGGTCTTGGCACCACGGATGGGCAGGGACGGCACCAGGTCGAGGTTGTCGTAGAGCTCCTTGAGGCCGCCATTGACCCCGACCAGCAAGCCGACGGCAGTCTTCTCGCCGACACCCTTGACCCCCGGGATGTTGTCGGCGGTATCGCCCATCAGGGCCAGCAGGTCGATGATCTGTTCCGGAGCGACACCGAATTTCCCTTTTACGCCCTCGATATCCAGCACGGTTCCGGTCATGGTGTTGACCAGCGTAACGTGCTCGTCCACCAGCTGCGCCATGTCCTTGTCGCCGGTGGACACCACCACCGGGCGCGCTGCCGCAGCGCTGCTGCGGGCCAGGGTGCCGATCACGTCATCGGCCTCGACACCCTCGACGCACAGCAGCGGGAAGCCCAGGGCACGCACGGCGGCGTGCAGCGGTTCGATCTGCACGCGCATGTCGTCGGGCATGCTCGGGCGGTTGGCCTTGTAGTCGGCGAACATCTCGTCGCGGAACGTTCCGCCCTTGGCATCGAAGACCACCGCGAACGGGCTGTCCGGATATTGCTTGCGCAGGCTCCTGAGCATGTTCAGCACACCCTTTACAGCCCCGGACGGCATGCCCTTGGACGTGGTCAGCGGCGGCAGCGCGTGGAAGGCACGGTAGAGGTACGAAGAACCGTCCACCAGGACGAGGGGGGTTTGGCTCATGAGCGGAATCAACCTTTTCGACGGGCCCGGCGCTAGAATGTCCGGAACATTGACGACAAAGGGACAAGGTTATCATGGGTACATTCAATCGCCTGTTGTTGCTCGGCCTTCTCGTCGGCACGCCGGTCGCAGCCCTGGCAGCGGACGAAGCGCCCTCGGCCGAGCCGGAAGTAACCATTCGCACGGAAGGTGACAAAACCATTCAGGAATACCGTCAGAACGGCTTCCTGTACGCGATCAAGGTCACACCGAAGAACGGCAAGCCGTACTTCCTGGTGCGTGCCGACGGTAGCGACGCCAACTTCATCCGGTCCGACCAACCCGACATGCTGATTCCCTCCTGGAAAATCTTCGAGTGGTAACGCGGACCCTTAACATCCACCCGGCACGTCGCGACGACGTGCCTGACTGAGCAGTTTTTGACCATGTCTGTCTTCACCCCCCTGACCCGGCCACAGCTGGAAACCTTCCTGGCCCCCTATGGACTGGGCCGCCTGCTGGATTTCCAGGGCATCGCCGCCGGTACCGAGAACAGCAATTTCTTCATCAGCCTCGAACAGGGGGAGTTCGTGCTGACGCTTGTGGAGCGCGGACCGATCCAGGACCTGCCGTTCTTCGTCGAACTGCTCGAGGTGCTGCACCAGGCCGACCTGCCGGTGCCTTATGCCTTGCCCGCCACCGACGGCGTGGCCCTGCGCGAGCTGGCCGGCAAGCCGGCGCTGCTGCAACCGCGCCTGGCCGGCAAGCACATCAAGGCGCCCAACGCCCAGCACTGCATGCAGGTCGCCGATTTCATGGGCCACCTGCACCTGGCGACCCGCGAACACACACTGGAACGCAAGACCGACCGGGGGCTGGACTGGATGCTGCAGGCCGGCAACGAATTGATGCCGCGACTGAATGCCGGGCAGCAAGCCCTGCTGAAAGCCAGCCTGGACGAGATCAGCGCCAATCACGCACGGATCATGGCGCTCCCACGGGCCAACGTGCATGCCGACCTGTTCCGTGACAACGCAATGTTCGAAGGCACGCACCTGACCGGTGTGATCGACTTCTACAACGCTTGCTCGGGGCCGATGCTGTATGACCTGGCGATCAGCCTGAACGACTGGTGCTGTGACGAGGCGGGAGCGATCGATCTGCCGCGAGCGCGGGCGTTCCTCGGCGCCTATGCGGCACTGCGGCCGTTCACGGCGGCGGAAGCCGAGCTCTGGCCGGTGATGCTGCGGGTCGCGTGCGTGCGCTTCTGGCTGTCGCGCCTGATCGCGGCGGAATCGTTCGCGGGGATGGATGTGATGATTCACGATCCGGTGGAGTTCGAGGTGCGCTTGAAGGCGCGGCAGGATGTGAGCCTGGCACTGCATTTCGCCCTATAAGGATCACGCGGACCCTGTGGGAGCGGGTTTACCCGCGATTGCGATAGTGATTCCACCATAGCAATCGCGGGTAAACCCGCTCTCACAGGGTACAGCGTCGTTGCCAGGGACTTTATAGGCTTTCCAGACACCCCGCCAACCCGTTCCCCAGGTTCGCCAGCAAGGTCTCGTAGCCCTTGGCATCCACTGGCAGCGTCCCGCCCAGCGCATCCAGTTCCGCCAGTTTCACCGGCAAACCGGCGGTCAGGGTTTCAGCCAGGCGCGGCCGCAGTGGCGGCTCACTGAACACACAGGTCTTGCCTGCCTCCTGCAAGCGCTTGCGCATGGCGGCCACATGCTGGGCGCCCGGCTGCACTTCCTGGACCACGCTGAACACGCCTGCATGCTTCAGCCCATAAGCCGATTCAAAGTAATCGAACGCCTCGTGGAAGACGAAGAACGGCTTGTCCGCGACGCCGGCCAGTCGCTGTTTCAAGCGCTGGTCCAGCACATCCAGGCGCTGCTCGAAGCCCTTCAGGTTGCTCTGGTAGCGCGCGGCATTGGCCGGATCCGCCGCACTCAGGTCCGCCGCCATGCGCGCGGCGATCACCCGGGCGTTGACCGTGGACAACCACAGGTGGGCATCGAGGCTGCCGGGGCGGTGGTCGTGGTCATGTTCATCAGGGTCATCCCCGTGCGCGTCATGCTCTTCATGGGATTGGCTGTCCTCGCCGAAGTGGCGCAGGCTCATGCCGGGCAAATCCTGCACCGCCACGGTAGGCTTGCTGCGCCCAGTGATGACACGCGGCAGGAAGCTTTCCATGTCCGGCCCGATCCAATACAGCAGGTCAACCTCCGCTACCCGCCGTACATCCGACGGACGCAGCGCATAGTGGTGCGGCGAAGCGCCCGGCGGCAGCAGCACTTCCGGCTTGCCGACGCCGTCCTGGACCGCTGCGGCAATCAGTTGCAGCGGCTGGATGCTGGTCAGAACGCGAACGTCGGCGCGGGCCGGGGCCAGCACGACCAGGGTTGAGGCAAAAGCGACAAAAAGGGCAAAAAATCGGGACACGATAAGCGCTCATTGATGCAAAGAGAGGTAACATAATAACGTCTCTCACCAGAACCGTCGCCGCCCATGCCCATTACCCCGCTGGCCAACCGCCCACACGACCATTCCCATTGCGTCCACACTGCCCTGGCCGAAGCCGATGCCCTGTGTGCCCGCCAGGGGCTGCGCCTGACCGCGTTGCGCCGGCGTGTGCTGGAACTGGTCTGGCAGAGCCATAAACCGCTGGGTGCCTATGACATCCTCGGCGTACTGAGCGAACAGGATGGCCGTCGCGCTGCGCCGCCAACCGTTTATCGGGCCCTCGATTTCCTTCTGGAAAACAGCCTGGTGCACCGCATCGCCTCGCTCAACGCCTTTATCGGCTGCAATCACCCGGAACATGCGCACCAGGGTCAATTCCTGATCTGCCGCGAGTGCCATGTCGCGATCGAGCTCGAGCAGGCGGCGATCAGCGACGCCATCGTCACCAGTGCCAAGGAGGTCGGTTTCAGCGTCGAGGCGCAGACCGTGGAAGTCGTCGGCATCTGCGCCAGTTGCCGGAGCGCCTGATGAGCAATGCCTTGATCCGCCTGCAGCAGGTGGGAGTGACCATCGCCGGGCAGAGCATCCTCGACAGCATCGACCTGACCGTCGACCCCGGGCAGATCGTCACCCTGATCGGCCCCAACGGCGCCGGCAAGACCACCCTCGTGCGCGCCGTCCTCGGCCTGCTCAAGCCAGATCGCGGCAGCGTCTGGCGCAAGCCGAAGCTGCGTATCGGCTACATGCCGCAGAAGCTTCAGGTGGACGCGACCCTGCCGCTCTCGGTTCTGCGCTTCCTGCGCCTGGTTCCGGGCGTAGACCGCACCGCCGCCTTGGCGGCCCTGGAGGAAGTCGGTGCCGAACAGGTGATCGACAGCCCGATCCAGAACATTTCCGGCGGCGAGATGCAGCGCGTGCTGCTGGCCCGCGCCTTGCTGCGCGAGCCCGAGCTGCTGGTGCTGGACGAACCGGTCCAGGGCGTCGACGTCGCCGGCCAGGCCGAGCTGTACAGCCTCATCACCCGCCTGCGCGACCGCCACCGTTGCGGCGTGCTGATGGTCTCCCACGACCTGCACCTGGTCATGAGCACCACCGACCAGGTGGTCTGCCTCAATCGTCACGTCTGCTGTTCCGGGCATCCGGAGCAGGTCAGCGGCGACCCGGCCTTCGTCGAGCTGTTCGGCAACAACGCGCCAAGCCTGGCGATCTATCACCATCATCACGACCACAGCCACGACCTGCATGGTTCGGTGGTCACCCCGCATGTGCATGGAGAAAACTGCAAGCATGGCTGATTTCCTGCTCTACGCCCTGCTCGCAGGCCTGGCCCTGGCCGTGGTGGCCGGCCCCCTGGGTTCCTTCGTGGTCTGGCGGCGCATGGCCTATTTCGGTGACACCCTGTCCCATGCCGCACTGCTCGGCGTGGCCATGGGCTTCATGCTCGACATCAGCCCGGCGCTGGCGGTAACGGTCGGCTGCCTGCTGCTGGCGTTGCTCCTGGTCACCTTGCAGCAGCGCCAGCCGCTGGCCTCGGACACCCTGCTCGGTATCCTTGCCCCCAGCACCCTGTCCCTCGGCCTGGTGGCGTTGAGTTTCATGCGCGATGTGCGCATCGACCTGATGGGCTACCTGTTCGGCGACCTGCTGGCGATCAGCCCGGCCGATCTGGCCTGGATCCTCGGTGGCAGCGCAGCGGTGCTGTTGTTGATTGTGGCGCTGTGGCGGCCGCTGCTGGCGGTGACCGTGCATGAAGAGCTGGCCCGGGTCGAAGGCCTGCCGGTGGCCGGCCTGCGCCTGGCACTGATGCTGCTGATCGCGATCGTCATCGCCGTAGCCATGAAGATCGTCGGCGTGCTGCTGATCACGTCGTTGCTGATCATCCCCGCCGCCGCCGCGCAAAGACATGCACGCTCTCCGGAACAAATGGCCCTTGGCGCCAGTCTTATCGGGGTCGTCGCGGTCTGTGGCGGCCTGGCCATGTCCTGGTTCAAGGACACCCCCGCAGGGCCCTCGATCGTGGTCTGTGCCGCGGTGCTATTCTTGCTGAGCCTGGCCCTGCCCAAGCGCTGAATGCAACAGCGAACGCCGCCTGCGCGGTGGCGTCCGCCCCCATGCACCCCGCGAGCGCCAGCGAAGGAATGATGTTCCCGCCCACGGACTGGGTGTAGACTTGCTCGTTTTTCGCGCAAATAGAGAGTCGTAGGAATGAAGCCGTTCGCCTCCCGTTATCTGCTCCTTGCCGCGTTTTCCCTGATTCTGACCGCTTGCGCAGGCAAGCCGGTCGAAAGCGCCGCCGTGCCTGCCACGCCGGATGCCTGGCAGCAATTGCAGCAGAGTATCGCCAGCAGTGAACTGGCCACCGCCGAGGACCAGTTGGCCGCGTTGCAGGCCCAAGCGCCGGACGACAGCCGCCTCGAACAGTACCAGCGGCAATTGGCCGAGGCGTATCTGCAACGCAGCCAGATCGTCCTGCAGAAGGGTGATGTGAATGCTGCCGCCACCGCCCTGGCCCGCGCCCGTGCCCTGATGCCCAAGGCTCCGGCCCTGACCGGCGGCGTCAACGGTGCCATCGCCCAGGCGCGCAAGGCCGAGCTGGACCGTGCCGAAGCAGCGCTGAAAGCGGCCGAAGCCAAGCCGAAGGCCAAGGTGATCGACCCGACGGCGCCAAGCACCGTGATCGCCCTGGATATCCGGGATATCGGCAAGCTGCGTCGGCAGCTCGACGATATCGCCGACGATGTCGTCAACTACCAGTGCGAAGTGGTCTTCCAGGTGCCGCGCAAGGCCGATTATCCATGGCTGTCGACCCTGCTGGGCAAGCGGGTCAGCAAGCGTGATCCGGCCTTCGAGCTGCAGCAGCGCAGTGAGATTCACCGCAGCCAGCCGGCCCAGGTGGTCCTGACGCCGAAGCGCACCTACGAATAATCTGCGGACCTTGTGGGAGCGGGTTCACCCGCGATTGCGATGGTGGATCCACTACCGCAATCGCGGGTGAACCCGCTCCCACAAGGGGACGATGATCAGGCCGGAATGGCTTTAGCCGCAGCCTCCCGCTCCCACACCCGATGCTTGCCGATGGCCTGGGTGAACGCCTTGATCACCTTGGCATCATTCCCCGCCAGCAACCCGCTGTCTTCCTTGAGATTCAGGCTGTCGAACCAGGCTTTCGCCTCGGCATGCCCGGCCACCGGCTTGAGGTGCTTGTAGGCCTCGAGGATGTAATGGACCGCCACACCATCCCCTTGCAGCGCGTCGATCACCGCCTTGCCACCCGCCACCCAGACCGCGTCGAAGGCGATCGATGGCATGCCTTCCATCGACGCATCCACGGGCAAGGTCTTGCCATCGGCGGTTTTCACCGGCGCTGAAGTCGGCCCCAGCACCTTGATCTGCACGCTCTCGGCTTCCAGGGCCTTGGTCAGCTTGTCGGCCAGCCCGGCATCGACGCCATCGGCCACCAGCAGCGCCACCTTGCGCCCCTTGATGCTTTCGCCAAGGTGATTCATCTGGCTCAGCGCCGGCGAAGCCTTCAACGACAGTTCCGGCACATCCACCGTCCCGGCCTTCGGTGCCGGGAGGCCAAGCTTGGCCGCCACCTTCGCCGCCAGGTCCAGGTCGATATTGGCCAGGATCTCGTTCACCTCGCGCGCCCGGATGTGCTCACGCTCGACCTTGCCCAGCTCGAAGCTGTAGGCATTGACGATGTGCTCCTGCTCGTTCGGGCTCATGCTGCGATAGAACAACCGCGCCTGGGAGAAGTGGTCGCCGAAGGATTCGCTGCGCTGGCGGATCTTGTGCGCGTCGATGCGCTCCTGGTAAGACTCGAACCCGCCGTCCTGCGCCGCTGGCGGTGTTTCCTTGGGCCAGCCACCGTCGATGGAGTTGGGCTCGTAGGCCGCGCGCCCCTTGTCGATGCGCACACGGTGCATGGCGTCGCGCTGGCCATTGTGGTTCGGTGCGATGGGCCGGTTGATCGGGATTTCATGGAAGTTCGGCCCGCCCAGGCGGCTGATCTGGGTGTCGGTGTAGGAGAACAGGCGACCCTGTAGCAACGGGTCGTTGGTGAAGTCGATACCCGGCACGATATGCCCGGGGCAGAAGGCGATCTGCTCGACTTCGGCGAAGAAATTGTCCGGGTTGCGGTTGAGCACCATCTTGCCCAGCGGCGTCACCGGCACCAGTTCCTCGGGAATGATCTTGGTCGGGTCGAGCAGGTCGAAGTCGAACTTGTGCTCGTCGGCCTCGGGGACGATCTGCACGCCCAGTTCCCATTCCGGATAGTTGCCGGTCTCGATCGCTTCCCACAGATCGCGACGGTGATAGTCGGTGTCCTTGCCGGCGAGCTTCTGCGCTTCGTCCCAGAGCAGCGAGAGCACGCCCTGCTTGGGTTTCCAGTGGAACTTGACGAAGCTGGCCACGCCTTCGGCGTTGATCAGGCGGAAGGTGTGCACGCCGAAACCTTCCATGGTCCGCAGGCTTTTCGGGATCGCGCGGTCGGACATAGCCCAGATCACCATGTGCGCCGATTCGGGTACCAGCGAGACGAAGTCCCAGAAGGTGTCGTGGGCGCTGCCGCCGGTGGGGATCTCGTTATGGGGCTCGGGTTTTACCGCATGCACGAAATCGGGAAACTTGATCGCATCCTGGATGAAGAACACCGGCATGTTGTTGCCGACCAGGTCGAAGTTGCCTTCGTCGGTGAAGAACTTCACGGCGAAGCCGCGCACGTCACGCACCGTATCGCCCGAGCCACGCGGCCCCTGCACGGTGGAGAAACGCACGAAGACCGGGGTGATTTTCTCCGGATCCTGGAGGAAGCCGGCCTTGGTCAGTTCCGCGTGGTTGCCGTAGGACTGGAAGTAGCCGTGCGCCCCGGTACCGCGGGCATGAACGATGCGCTCCGGAATCCGCTCATGGTCAAAATGCGTGATTTTCTCGCGCATGATGAAGTCTTCCAGCAACGACGGGCCGCGCGGGCCGGCCTTGAGCGTGTTCTGGTTGTCGGCGATCTTCACGCCCTGGTTAGTACGCAGGGCCTGGCCAGTGGCGTCGCTGCGCACGGTTTCCAGGCTTTGCAACTTGGCATTGGTATTGGCGCGGTCCGGGGTGTCGGTTCCGGCAAGCTGGCTTTCCCGTGGCGCATCGTTCTTGCTAGGCATGGCTGGCGGTCCTCATCAGTTCCATCGCGGGGATGCCCGTTGGCGGGCTGTTTTGCTAGTGACCGGGGCCGCTTGGCTGGCGTTCCATCGGATTGACCACTGATCGCGTTATGCCTGCAGCAATGGACGATGACGAAATAAATGCTAAGAACCTCTAAACGAACAGGCTAAAATGCGCGACCGGCTAACCGCTGACCCCATTCCCATGCGCCCCACAAGGTTCGCTACGTGATCGAGTTCCAACAAGTCCACAAGACCTACCGCGTCGCCGGTAGGGACATTCCCGCGCTGCACCCCACGAGCCTGAGCATCGACAACGGCCAGGTGTTCGGCCTGATCGGCCACTCCGGTGCCGGCAAAAGCACCCTGCTGCGCCTGATCAACCGCCTGGAAGCGCCAAGCGGTGGCAAGATCATCGTCGATGGCGAGGACGTCACCGCCTTCGATGCCAACCAGCTGCGCGGCTTCCGCCAGCAGGTCGGGATGATCTTCCAGCACTTCAACCTGCTGGCCTCCAAGACCGTCGCCGATAACGTCGGCCTGCCGCTGACCCTGGCCGGCGAACTGTCGCGCAAGGAGATCGACGCCCGCGTCGCCGAACTGCTGCAACGCGTCGGTCTGTCCGAGCATGCGAAGAAGTACCCGGCGCAACTGTCCGGCGGGCAGAAGCAGCGCGTCGGCATCGCCCGTGCCCTTTCGACCCGGCCGAAGATCCTGCTGTGCGACGAGGCCACCAGCGCCCTCGACCCGCAGACCACCGCCTCCGTCCTGCAACTGCTGGCCGAGATCAACCGCGAGCTGAAGCTGACCATCGTCCTGATCACCCATGAAATGGACGTGATCCGCCGGGTCTGCGACCAGGTCGCGGTGATGGACGCCGGGCAGATCGTCGAGCAGGGCCCGGTTGCCGATGTCTTCCTGCATCCCAAGCACCCGACCACCCGGCGCTTCGTCCAGGAAGACGAGCAGGTGGATGAAGCCGAACAGCGCGACGACTTCGCCCACGTCCCGGGGCGCATCGTGCGCCTGACCTTCCAGGGCGATGCCACCTACGCGCCGCTGCTGGGCACCGTGGCCCGCGAGACGGGCGTCGACTACAGCATCCTGGCCGGCCGCATCGACCGCATCAAGGACACTCCATACGGGCAACTGACCCTGGCCGTCACCGGCGGCGACATGGAAGCGGCCTTCGCCCGCTTCACCGCGGCTGACGTTCATATGGAGGTATTGCGCTGATGGACGCCCTGAATTTCTTCGCCAACGTGGACTGGTCCGAGATCTGGCTGGCCACCGGCGACACCTTCATCATGCTGTTCGGTTCGCTGTTCTTCACCGTGCTGCTGGGCCTGCCCCTGGGCGTTTTGCTGTTCATGTTCGGCCCGCGGCAGATGTTCGAGCAGAAGGGCATCTACGCCGTGCTGTCGCTGGTGGTGAACATCCTCCGCTCGCTGCCGTTCATCATCCTGCTGATCGTGATGATCCCGGTCACGGTGCTGATCACCGGCACCTCGCTGGGCGTCGCCGGGGCCATTCCGCCGCTGGTGGTGGGGGCCACGCCATTCTTCGCGCGCCTGGTGGAAACCGCGCTGCGCGAGGTGGATCGCGGCATCATCGAGGCCACCCAGTCCATGGGCGCGACCACCCGGCAGATCATCATGAATGCGCTGCTGCCGGAGGCGCGGCCGGGCATCTTCGCCGCGATCACCGTCACCGCCATCACCCTGGTGTCCTACACCGCCATGGCCGGCGTGGTGGGCGCAGGCGGTTTGGGTGACCTGGCGATCCGCTTCGGCTACCAGCGCTTCCAGACCGACGTGATGATCGTCACCGTGGTCCTGCTGCTGATCCTGGTTCAAGTTCTGCAGAGCATTGGCGACAAACTGGTCGTCCATTTTTCCCGTAAGTAAAGGGTCGGCGTGACCGACACATCGGGGGCCGAGCGGCTCCCTCAAGGAGTGATGCAATGAAAAAGCTGTTCGCTGCCGTCGCCGCGTTCGCGGCCCTTTCCACCACTGCCGCCAACGCCGCGGAAACCCTGAGCGTCGCCGCCACCGCGGTGCCGCACGCGGAGATCCTCGAATTCGTCAAGCCGACCCTGGCCAAGGAAGGCGTGGACCTGAAAGTGAAGGTCTTCACCGACTACATCCAGCCCAACGTACAGGTCGCCGAAGGCCGCCTGGACGCCAACTTCTTCCAGCACCAGCCGTACCTGGATGAGTTCAACAAGGGCAAGGGCACCAACCTGGTGAGCGTTGCCGGCGTGCACATCGAGCCGCTGGGCGCCTACTCCACCAAGTTCAAGAAGCTGGACGAGCTGCCGTCGGGCGCCAACGTGGTGATCCCGAACGACGCCACCAACGGCGGCCGTGCCCTGTTGCTGCTGCAGAAGGCTGGCCTGATCAAGCTCAAGGACGCCTCGAACATCCTGTCGACGCCGAAGGACATCGCCGAAAACCCGAAAAACCTGAAGATCCGCGAACTGGAAGCCGCCACCCTGCCGCGCGTGCTGACCCAGGTCGACCTAGCGCTGATCAACACCAACTACGCGCTGGAAGCCAAGCTGAATCCTGAGAAGGATGCCCTGGTCATCGAAGGTGCCGACTCGCCTTACGTGAACATCCTGGTGGCTCGTCCGAACGACAAGGACTCCGATGCCATCAAGAAGCTGGTCGGTGCCCTGCACTCGCCTGAGGTGAAGCAGTTCATCCAGGAGAAATACAAGGGCGCGGTGATTCCGGCGTTCTGATAGTTCTCTATCGCTCTTGAGGGCCTCATCGCTTGCCAGCGATGAGGCCCCCAAATCCCCCACCTCAATCCCGCTTCACCAACTCCGGCAATTGCGCCACCAGCTTCTGGTTGTTGAACGGCGCCCGAATGAACCCCCGCTGCGCCCCATCCGGTCCGATCAGGGCCAGGTTGCCGCTGTGATCCACGGTGTACCCCGGCTTGCTGGTATCGGCCGGAATGAACGGGATACTCAGGGCATTGGCCAGCTTCTGCGTCGCCTCCAGCGAGCCGGTCAGGCCGCGGAAATCCTTGTCGAAATAGCCCAGGTATTGCTTGAGCTGGGCCGGTGTATCACGGTTCGGATCGACGCTGACCAGCACCACCTGCAACCGCTCCAGCGCCTCCTTCGGCAGCTCGCTCTTCACCTGGCGCAACTGCGCCAGCGTAGTCGGGCAGATATCCGGGCAGAAGGTATAGCCGAAGAACACCAGCGACCACTTGCCCTTCAACTGATCGACCCGCACCGGCTGGCCGTTCTCGTCGCTCATTTCCAGCTCCGGCACTGCACGGCTTTGCGGCAGCAGGATGATGCCGGCATCGATCAGTTCGGTCGGGTTGCCCTGGCCACGGCCGTTGAGCACCTTGTTGATGGTCAGCCCGAGAATCAACGCGACGAGGGCGACGAGGATAAAGACGGTTTTCTGGGTTCGAGTCATAGATTCAACAACAGGTAATGGTCTACGAGCAGCGCGATGAAGAGCAGGAACAGGTACCAGACAGAGTACTTGAAGGTCTTGATCGCAGCGTGCGGCCGAACGCCACGGTACAACACCCAGGCCCACTGCAGGAAGCGCAGCCCCAGCAGCACGGCGCAGGCAAGGTAGAGCGGCCCGCTCATATGGATGGCGAACGGCAGCAGGCTCACCGCAAGCAATACGCAGGTGTAGAGCAGGATGTGCACCTTGGTGTAGTGCTCGCCGTGGGTGACCGGCAGCATCGGGATATCCGCCTTGGCGTACTCGGCCTTGCGGTGGATGGCCAGGGCCCAGAAATGCGGCGGGGTCCAGGCAAAGATGATCAGCACCAGCAGCAGCGGTTCGGCGCTCAGATGACCGCTGACCGCCACCCAGCCAAGCAGCGGCGGGGCCGCACCAGCCAGGCCGCCGATCACGATATTCTGCGGCGTGGCGCGCTTGAGAAAGCCGGTGTAGATCACCGCATAGCCGAGCAGCGAGGCCAGGGTCAGCCACGCGGTGAGCGAGTTGGTGAAGGTCAGCAGCAGCACCATGCCGAGCACCGCCAGCAACAGCGCGAACAGCAGCGCCGGCACCGGAGCGACCCGGCCCTCGGCCAGCGGCCGCTTGTGGGTACGGGCCATCAGCGCATCGATGCGCCGATCCACCACATGGTTGACCGCCGCCGCCGCCCCGGCACACAGGCCGATGCCGAGGTTGCCGAACAGCAGCACCGTCCAGGGTACGCCCGCCCGGGTAGCGAGGAACATGCCGACCAGCGAGGTTATCAGCATCAACACCACCACCTTGGGCTTGGTCAACTCAAGGTAGTCGCGCCAGCCGGTGTCGAGCTGACGTTCACTCAGGTGCGTTGCCATGGATTGCCTCCCAGGTAGTGAAAGTCACCGGCCAGGCGCAACGGCGTGAGCCGCCAGCCGGGACTGACCCTGCGTGCCCGTGGCTGCAGGGCCGGACGGGTGCGGTAGTTGACCAGCACTATGGTCAACAGGAGACCGGCGCCACCGGCGTTGTGTGCTACGGCCACGACCAGTGGCAGGTGGAACAGCACGTTGCTGATACCCAGGCCGACCTGCAGGAACAACGCCGCCACTACCAGTTTCGCCAGCCGCCGCAACCCGACCCGGTGCAGTTGCCAAGCCAGGGCCAGCAGTACGCAGGTCACCAGCAGCGCGCCGAGGCGGTGGGTGATATGGATGGCGGTGCGCGCCTCGCTGTCGAGCTGGCCGCCGAGGTAGTTGGGGCCGATATGCTGGGTCAGGTGGAAGCCGTTGGCGAAGTCCGCCTGCGGCCACCATTCACCGTGGCAGGTAGGCAGGTCGATGCAGGCCACCGCCGCGTAGTTGGCGCTGACCCAGCCGCCCAGGGCGATCTGCCCGATCACCAGCATCAGCGCCACGGCCGCCAGCCGGCGCACCCTGCGCGGCAGCCCGGGCAGCGGCATATAGGCCCGGGACAGGCGCAGGCTGAGCAGGAACAGCAGGCTCAAGGTCGCGAACCCGCCCAACAGGTGCGCCGTGACCACCTGCGGCCACAGTTGCAAGGTCACCGTCCACATGCCGAAGGCGGCTTGCAGGAACACCACACCGAGCACCAGCAACGGCAGGCGGTAGGGTTGCCCGTCGCGCCCGTGCCGGCGCAGCGCCTGCACCGCCAGCATGGCGATCACCAGGGCCAGGGTGCCGGCGAAGTAACGGTGGACCATCTCGTTGCGGCCCTTGTGGGCTTCGACCGGCGAATCGGGGAAATGCAGTTCGGCATGGGCCAGTTGCGCCTCGGTCTTGGGCACGCTGATAAAGCCGTAGCAACCGGGCCAGTCGGGGCAACCAAGGCCGGCGTGGGTCAGGCGGGTATAGGCACCGAGCAGCACCACCAGCAGCGCCAGTCCGGTGGCGAATACGGCAAGGCGATATCCGGGACGGGTCATGGCGGGCTCCTAGCCGATATTGGACAGTTTGAGCAGGTGGCGCAGGTCGTTGAGCACATCCTTGCCCTTGACCTTCGCGTCGTAACGCAGCACCAGGTTGCCGTGGGGATCGACGATCCACAGTTGCGCCTCGCTACGGTTCGGCGCGACCGCGCCATAGCGAGCGGCATCCAGCGGATAGCGCTGGAGCTGGGGGTATTCGCTCTCCAGCCTGGACAGGTAGGCGCCGCTCACCGGCTCGCTGCTGGCCAGGGCATGACCGGCGCGGCTGGCATCGCGGCCCAGGCCGATGTTGATCTGCCGGGCCAGGTAGACCAGTTGCTGGCAATCGACACTGCAGTCCTTCGGCGCACTCACCAGCAGTTGCCAGCGCTCGGCCGGAGCCTGCACGCCAAGGTCGGCCAGCCCCAGGCCGTTGCCGATCATCTCGCCGTGATAACTGCGCCCCTCCGGCACCCAGAACTGCAATTTGTACATGCCGGTGGCGAGTATCATCGGCCCGATCACCACCAGCAGGATCAGGATCAGTTGCAGGCGGCCCTTGGCACGATTCCTTGGTGGCCTGCCCTCAGACATGTCGAGTGGACCCGTGGCGACGCCCATGAGGTTTCTCCTTTTTATTGTGTCGATGCCAACCGAAGTAGAGGTAAAGCGCGATCAGGGCCGTGGCCAGGGCAAACCACTGCACGGCGTAGCCCAGGTGTTTTTCCGGGCCCAGGGGCACCAGGGGCCAGTCCACCCGGTAACTGGCCGGCCCCGGCTCCAGGCGCAGTTCGTGGGGGTAGCCGGCGCGGGCCAGTTGTTGCCACAGGTGCGCCGGCTCGGCGCTGTTGAGCAGGCGCGGGAAGTCGCCGTCAGGCGCATCGGCGCGCAGCAGGAAGCTGGCGCCCGGCGCGATATAGACCCAGGCCGTCAGGTCGAGGGTGTGTGCCGGAGTGTCGAAGCTCGCCGGTACCCGCCGGTCCGGCCATGGCAGCCAGCCGCGATTGACCAGCCACCAATGCCCGCTGGACTCATCGAAGAAAGGTTGCAACAGCTCCACGCCAGCCTTGCCGTCGCGCATGCGGCTATCGAGGAGAATGCTGTGCTGGCCGTCGAAATGGCCGTGCAGATGGACGCGGCGGTAGGCCGGATCAGCCTGGTCCTCCAGCACTTTCCCGGCTGGCACGGGCGCCTCGACTTCGCGCTCTGCATACACATTCAGCAGCGCACGCTTCTGCTCAGCGCGACCGAGCTGCCAGAACCCCAGGCCGACCAGCACCGGCAGCAACGCCAGCACCACCAGGGTCGGCACCAGGCCGGGACGAAAGGCGCTCATCGAGCCCCCATGAAGGCTGCCGCTATACTCGAATGCATCACGTCCCCCGGAGATGTCGCCATGCTCAAAGCCGCGATCGTTGTGATGTTGCTGGCTACCGTCGCCAGCCTCTTCAGCGGCCTGGTGTTCCTGGTCAAGGACGACGAGAACTCCACCCGCCTGCTCAAGGCCCTGACCGTCCGTGTCTGCCTGGCCGCCGTGACCCTGGGCCTGATCACCTGGGGCTTCGTCAGCGGCCAACTGGTGTCGCACGCCCCTTGGTGATTCCTGCCTTCACAGCACGTAGACGAAGATGAACAGCCCCACCCAGACCACATCGACGAAGTGCCAGTACCAACTGGCCGCCTCGAAGCCGAAGTGCTTGTCCGGGTTGAAATGGCCCCTCAACACTCTCATCAACATCACGAACAGGATCAGGGTGCCCATGGTCACGTGGGCACCGTGGAAGCCCGTGAGCATGAAGAAGGTCGCACCGTAGATCCCGGAACCGAGGGTCAGGCCAAGCTTGGTGTAGGCCTCGTGGTACTCGTAGGCCTGCAGGACGAGGAAGGCGATGCCCAGGACCACGGTCAGCGCCAGCCAGAATTTCAGCGGGCCACGATGGTCCTTGCGCAGGGCATGGTGGGCGATGGTGATGGTCACGCTGGAGCTGACCAGCAGGATGGTGTTGATCAGCGGCAGGTGCCATGGATCGATCACTTCCCTGGGCGGCGGGAACAGCTTCGGATCCGGCGTATGCAGCAGCGGCCAGGTGAACTCGAAGTTCGGCCAGAGCATGTGCGCCACGCCCTTGGCCCCTTCGCCGCCAAGCCACGGCCCCGACATGTGCCGCACATAGAACAGCGCGCCGAAGAAGGCGATGAAGAACATCACCTCGGAAAAGATGAACCACGACATCCCCCAGCGGAACGAGCGGTCCATCTGCGGGCTGTACAGGCCGGCACGGCTTTCCTTGATCACCGCGCCGAACCAGCCGAACAGCATGTACGCGAGGAACAGCGCACCGACGAAGAAGATCAGCGGCCCGTGGCTATCGCGCCCGGCCTTCATGTCGTTGAACCAGGTGGCGAGGCCGAACACCGTGATGAACATGCCGATGGTGGCAATGATCGGCCACTTGCTTTGCGCCGGGACGTAGTAGTGATCGTGAGAGGCCATGGATTGTTCTCCTTATCGGGCGCTCTGCGGGTTCGGGTGGGTCACCTGGGCGACCGGCGGCTGGCGAGCGGTGATATCGAACAGCGTGTAGGCAAGGGTCAGGTGTTTCACATCCTTGGGCAGGTCGCGGTCAACGATGAACCGCACCGGCATCTCGATGCGCTCACCCGGCTGCAGCACCTGCTGGCTGAAGCAGAAGCACTCGGTCTTGTGGAAATACGCCGCCGCTTCGGCCGGGGAAATGCTCGGGATGGCCTGGGCAGTCATGGGTTTGTCGGTGGGGTTGTGGGCGACGAAGATCATCTGGTTCACCGCCCCCGGGTTGACGTCGATCTGGTCGGCGGTGGAGTAGAAGTCCCAGACCATGTCGATGGCGTTGGTCGAGAGGAACTGCACCTTCACCGAACGCGCCGGGTCCACCTGTTGCGTACCCTGGTATTGCCCGCCGGTCTTGCCGTTGATGCCGAAGGCCCGGCACATCACGTCGTAGATTGGCACCAGGGCGAAGCCGAAGGCGAACATCACCACCGCCAGCAGCAGCAGGCGGCTGACCAGGCGCTTGATCGAGATGCCCTCGCTCATGACCGCAGCCCTCCTTTATTTCACTTCCGGCGGCGTCTGGAAGGTGTGGTAGGGCGCCGGCGACGGAATCGTCCACTCCAGGCCATCGGCGCCATCCCACGGCTTGGCCGGCGCCGGCTCGCCGCCGCGGATGCACTTGATGACGATGAACAGGAACAGCAACTGGGTGGTGCCGAACATGAAGGCGCCGATCGAGCTGATCATGTTGAAGTCGGCGAACTGCAGGTTGTAGTCCGGGATCCGCCGCGGCATGCCGGCGAGGCCGACGAAGTGCATCGGGAAGAACGCCAGGTTCATGCCGACGAACGACAGCCAGAAATGCAGCTTGCCGAGGGTTTCGTCGTACATGTGCCCGGTCCACTTGGGCAGCCAGTAATAGGCCGAGGCGAAGATGCCGAAGATTGCCCCGGGCACCAGCACGTAGTGGAAGTGGGCGACCACGAAGTAGGTGTCGTGGTACTGGAAGTCCGCCGGGGCGATGGCCAGCATCAACCCGGAGAACCCGCCGATGGTGAACAGGATGACGAAGGCGATGGCGAACAGCATCGGCGTCTCGAAGGTCAGCGAGCCTTCCCACATGGTGCTCACCCAGTTGAACACCTTCACCCCGGTGGGCACGGCGATCAGCATGGTGGCGTACATGAAGAACAGCTCGCCCACCACCGGGATACCGACCACGAACATGTGGTGCGCCCAGACAATGAACGACAGGAAGGCGATCGCCCCGGTGGCGTAGACCATCGAGGTGTAGCCGAACAGCGGCTTGCGCGAGAACGCCGGGATGATCGAGCTGACCGCGCCGAAGGCCGGCAGGATCATGATGTACACCTCGGGATGCCCGAAGAACCAGAACACATGCTGGAACAGCACCGGGTCACCGCCACCGGCGGCGCTGAAGAAACTGGTGCCGAAGTGGATATCCATCAGCATCATGGTCACCACCCCGGCCAGCACCGGCATCACCGCGATCAGCAGGAACGCGGTGATCAGCCAGGTCCAGACGAACAGCGGCATCTTCATCAGGGTCATGCCGGGGGCGCGCAGGTTGAGGATGGTGGCGATCACGTTGATCGCGCCCATGATCGAACTGATGCCCATCAGGTGAATCGCGAAGATGAAGAAGGTCACGCTTTCCGGCGCGTAGGTGGTCGACAGCGGTGCGTAGAAGGTCCAGCCGAAGTTCGGTCCGCCGCCGGGCATGAACAGGGTCGAGACCAGCAGGCCGAAGGCCGCCGGCAGCAACCAGAAGCTGAAGTTGTTCATCCGCGGCAGGGCCATGTCCGGGGCGCCGATCATCAGCGGGATCATCCAGTTGGCCAGGCCCACGAAGGCCGGCATCACCGCGCCGAAGACCATCACCAGGCCATGCATGGTAGTCATCTGGTTGAAGAATTCCGGCTGGACGATCTGCAGCCCGGGCTGGAACAGCTCGGCGCGGATCACCATGGCGAAGGAGCCGCCCAGCAGGAAGGCGCAGAAGGCGAACCACAGGTACATCGAGCCGATGTCCTTGTGGTTGGTCGTCAGCACCCAGCGCATCAGGCCCTTGGCCGGGCCGTGGGCATGGTCATGCCCGGCATGACCGTGGTCGTCGATCACTGTGCTCATGTCCTGTCTCCTCGGCTCATTTGCTTTCCGCCTGCTTGATCGCCAGCACGTCTTTCGGCGTGACCATGTCGCCCTTGTTGTTGCCCCAGGCGTTGCGTTCATAGGTGACGACGGCGGCCAGATCGACTTCCGAGAGTTGCTTGCCGAACGCCGCCATGGCGGTGCCGGGCTTGCCGTGGAACACCAGGTTCAAGTGATCTTCTTTCGGGCCGGTGGCGATCTTCGAGCCCTTGAGCGCCGGGAACATCGGCGGCAGGCCCTGGCCTTCGGCCTGGTGACAGGCGACGCAGGTGGTGTGGTAGACCTTGTCGCCGCGCTCGACCAGCTCTTCGAGCGTCCATTCCTTGCTGGTCAACTCCTTCAGCTTGGCCGCCTCGGCCTTGCGCTCGCCAAGCCAGGCGTCGTAGTCCTCCTTGGACTTGACCTCGACCACCACCGGCATGAAACCGTGGTCCTTGCCGCACAGCTCGGTGCATTGGCCGCGGTAGATGCCGGGTTTCTCGACCCGGGTCCAGGCCTCGTTGACGAAGCCGGGAATGGCGTCGCGCTTGACCGCGAAGGCCGGTACCCACCAGGAGTGGATCACGTCGGCGGCGGTGACCAGGAAGCGCACCTTGGCACCCACCGGCAACACCAGCGGCTGATCGACTTCGAGGAGGTAGTGTTCGTCCTTGGGCGCCTTGCCGTGGATCTGCTCGGCAGGCGTCGCCAGGTTGCTGAAGAACTCGACGTCCTGGCCCAGGTATTTGTAGTGCCATTTCCACTGGTAACCGGTGACCTGGATATCCACGTCCGATTCGCTGGCATCGTAGATATCGATCAGCGTTTTGGTCGCCGGAATGGCCATGGCCACCAGGATCAGGAAGGGCACCACGGTCCACATGATTTCCACCCAGGTGTGCTCGTGGAAATGCGCGGGCTGCTGGCCGGTGGAACGACGGTGGATGATCATCGACCAGAACATCGCACCGAATACCACGAGGCCGATCACCACGCAGATCCAGAAGATGGTCATGTGCAGGTCGAACACGGCATTGCTGACTTCGGTCGCCCCCGGGGCCATGTTCACGGTCCAGGCGGCCTGCGCCGGAGCGATCACCGACCACAGCAGCAGCCCCATCCAGGCGTGTGGATGTCGCTTCATTGCGGGTTCCCCTTATCGTTCTTGTTATCCCGGAGGCAGGGCCTACGGCAGGGGGCACGGCGTCAAGACTGCGGACTTCGACGGCGGCCCCCCGCTGCACTGCAGGCGGGGCCTCATCAGCCAGACTTCATTCAAACCGGAGTATAGACAGGGGTCGAAAGCGCGCAACGACGCGGCGGAAAAGGACTGGCGAGCCTTAAGCGATCAGCGCGAAATGCTGTAAGACATTGACTTATAAGGATGATGGCACAGTGATATAACGCAAGTAGACAAAAGTGCATAAGCGTTATGAGAAATACGTCTTAGGCGATAACAAAATAGGACTAATTTAGTGGTTTCCGTTTTGTCACTGGCTGTCCCTGGAGTTGTCATGAACATTGCCGCATTGCGCGAGCAGATCACTCAAGCACAAGAACACGAGGCCAAGACCGGCCAACTAAAATCCCAACTTGCAGTGCAATTGCCCCACCTTCACCCGCTGATCCAATTGCCCGAGCAGGATGCCCAGGGTGCGTTGAACCGTTTCGTCAACGCCTACATCGATCAGGTACCCGAGCTGCTGGAAGCCGCCAATACCGTTGCCCGCGAAGCCGGAATCGAATCGCAGATCAAACCGGTGCTGAAAATCGCCGAAGCGTATTTCATCACCCCGCCGCAGATCATGACCGGGCATGTCGGCCTGGACAGCCTGCTGGACGAAGCCTACCTGGCGCACCGCCTGGTGGAAGAAGTCAACGACCTGTACATCAAGCATTTCCAGCAGCCGCTGATCCCCCTGGACACCACGGTTGCCAACCTGATTGCCCATCAACTCATCGGCGAGGAATTCGCCAACCAGCTGGATGAAGTGGTCCATCACTCCCTGGACAACATGCTCGACGACGAGAGCTTCGCCCTGGAATCGGTGGAAGCCTATCGCGAGAAGCTGAGCAGCCCTGAAACCGGCGCGGCATGGAAACGCTGGCCTTGCCTGTCGCGGCAGCTGGGGGTGGGGTTGGAGCTGGGTCAGCAGCAACCCGCCTAGGAGCAGGCACGACGAACCCTGTGGGAGCGGGTTCACCCGCGATTGCGGTGGCGAATCCACTGGCGCAATCGCGGGTAAACCCGCTCCCACACAGTCTCCGCTAGCTCAATTACCAGTTGTAACTGAGCGTCCCCAGCACCGTCCGCTCTTCACCCCAGTAGCAACGCCCGGCATTGTTGCAACCGGCCACATACTCCTGGTCGAACAGGTTGCGTGCGTTCACTTCCGCCGACCAATGCGCATTCAGCTGATAGCCGACGGTCGCATCCACCAGGGTCACGTCACCGGTATCCAGCTTCCCGTACAGCGATGGGCTGGTGTAGGCGAAGGTGCTGTCGAAGTGGCGCACGCCCGCGCCCAGCTTCAGCCCTTTCAGCTGTCCGTCGAGGAAGCGGTAGGTTCCCCATACCGACGCCTGGTTGCGTGGTACGCCAGTCACCTGATGATCCTCCAGCAACGACCCCGCCACGTCCTTGGTCACCCGCGAGTCGGTGTAGGTGTAGGCCGCCGTCACGTTGATGTTGGCGGTGATGTCGCTGTTCAGTTCCAGTTCCACACCCTTGGCCCGGCTGCGTCCGACATTGCGGTAGTCGCCGGTGACACTGTCGTAGAGCGAGTCATCCTTTTTGCGCAGGTCGTAGACCGAGGCACTGACCAAGGTGTTCCAGCCCTTGGGCTCGTACTTCAAACCCACTTCGTATTGCTCGCTGAGGGTCGGGTCCAGCGGGCCGGACGCACTCGACACCTGCTGGGTCGGGTTGTAGGCGGTGGAGTAGCTGACATAGGGCGAGACGCCGTTGTCGAACTGGTACATCAACCCGGTCTGCCAGGTGAACTGGCCGTCCCAGTAGTCGAGATCGGCCGGCGCATTGAGGGTGCCGCGACGGTTGCGGTACTCGCTGTTGACCCGGTCATAGCGCCCGCCGAGCAGCATGACCCAGTTGTCCAGGCGGGTCTGGATCTGGCTGTAGACGCCATACATGGTCTGTTCCAGCAGCGCGTCCTGCACCCGCGTCGACGTCACCGGATCGCCGGTATAGACCGGATCGAACACGTTCACCCGGCCACCGAAGCCGGCGTTCCAGTCCTGGTTGAACGAAGTACGGTCGAGGCTGGCACCGACCAGCAGGGTGTTCTCCAGCGCACCGAGGTCGAAGTGGCCCTCGACCTGGTTGTCCAGCGAGTAGGCGATGGACTTGTTGTAGCGGTCATAGGCGGTGTTGGTCACGGTGGTGCCGAAACCGCCATTGTCCAGGCTGCCCGGCCAGATCTCCTGGCGGTCGATGCGCGATTGCATGTAGCGCGAGTTCTGCCGGTACTGCCAGTCATCGTTGAACTGATGATGGAATTCGTAGCCGAGGGTCCACACCTCCCGTTCGAAGTTGTCCCAGTCCGGATTGCCCAGCAGGGCGTGCTTGCTGATCTTGCCATTGGGGTTGTGCAGCAGGGTGCCGGCAGCCGGATAGCCCAACTCCATCAGGGTGCGGTCGCGCTGGTAGGTGGCCAGCAGGGTCAGGTCGTTCTGTTCATCGAAGTTCAGGGTCAGGGACGGCGCGATGTAGATCCGGTCATCCGGCTGATGGTCGACCTGGGTCCCCGACTTGCGCCCGAGCAGCACCAGGCGGCCCAGCACATTGCCGTTGTCCGTCAGCGGTCCGGACACGTCGATGCCCAGCTGGCGGCGCTCGTTGGAGCCGTAGCTCAGTTGCACTTCGCCGCGCGACTCGGCCGTGGGCCGCTTGCTGACCATATTGACGACACCACCCGGCGCGTTTTCACCGTAGAGGATCGAGGTCGGGCCGCGGAACACTTCGATGCGCTCAAGGCCGTAAGGCTCGCTGGTGGTGTCGTAGCGGTTGCCCTGCACCCGCAGGCCGTCGCGCAGCAAGCCGTAGCCATAGTCGGTGGCGTTGAAGCCACGGATGAAGAACAGGTCGCCGGCGCCGCCGTCACCGGCCGCGAACGGCGGGGCGAAGATGCCCGGCACATAGCCGAGCACTTCGGTCAGGCTCTGGGACTGCTGGTCTTCCATGCGCTGGCGGGTGACCACCGATACCGAACGCGTGGTATCGGCCAGGGCGGTGCTGGTCTTGCTCGCCGTCGCCGAATGGGTCGCGCGGTAGCCCTTGTCGTCCTGGCCGTAGCTGTCGGCCAGGCCCTGGGCGTTGATCGAGGTGGCGTCGAGCTGCACCGAGTCACCTTGCGGCGCCGGCTGCAGCACGTAGCCACTAGCACCCTGCGGTACGGCCACCAGCCCCGAGCCACCGAGCAACAGCAGCAGCGCCTGTTCGACGCTGTAGTCACCGTCCAGCCCGGCGCTGCGCTTGCCGGCCGCAAGGTTGTCGCTGCCCGCCAGGTAGATCCCGGCCTGGCTGCTGAAGTCATTGAGCACGGCGCTCAGGCTGCCGGCCGCGACATGGAAGGTCTGCACCCGGGTGCTGGCCTGGGCGGCCTGGACGGCGGCAGGCAGCAGGGCCAGCGGAGCGAAGGTGAGGAAGGTCATCGGCACGAGGGCCAATACGCAGGAGCGGGGCGACGACATGGCAGTCCCTGTTGTGTTCATGGGGTCAATGAGAGGGTTCTGCGGTTGAACCGGACGACGCGCAAAAAAGGGAACCACCCGCCGAAAAAACTCAGGCGGGCTCGACCGTTACCCACCAGTCGGTCATGCGCTTGACCCGGATCGGCAGCGCCGCTTCCAGCAGACGCAGGGCGTGGTCGGTGTCATCGAGGGGGAAAGTGCCCATCACCGCGAGGCTGGCCAGCTCCGGATGCAGGCCGAGGTGACCGGGGCGATAGCGGCCCAGCGCATCGATCAGATCGGCCAGGGGCATGGCCTCGGCAGTCAGCCGGTTGCGAATCCAGGACTCGCCAGCGGCCTGGACCGGCGCAGCAGGCGAGATGGCCAACGCCGAGAAATCGACGCGCTGTCCAGCCTCGACCAGCGTGCGGTTGCCCGTACGGGTGAAAAGCTCGACCTGGCCCTGGTACACGCTGAGCCGGGCATTGCCCTCGGCGTAGCGCAGCGCGACGCGGACCGGCGTTGCCGCCATCTGCAACAGGCCGGCGCCGGTTTCCATCAGCAGCGGGCGGCGGTCCTGCACCGTCGAGTGCAACAGGACCTCGCCGAAACGCAGGTCGAGCAGGCGCTGGCGGCCATCGAAGCGGGTATCGACCGCCGTTTGCGCACCCAGCCACAGGGTGCTGCCGTCGGCCAGGGCGATCTTGCGGTTCTCGCCGGTGCCGGTATGCAGGTCGGCGGTCCAGCCATTGCGCGAGGCGGCCTGCCAGCCACCGAAGCCGGCCATCGAACCCAGCGCCAGCACCAGCATGGACTTCACCGTCTGCCGGCGACCCAGGCGTGCCGGATGTCGTTCGCGCAGTACCCGGCCAGCGCGCTCGCCTTCGTTGCGCAGCGGTGCGAAGCGCTCGCCGACGCGCTCCATATAGCGCCAGGCGGCCTGGTGTTCGGCATGCTGGTCAAGCCAGGACTGCCACTGTTCGCGAACGCCGTTCTGGTCGCCTTCTTCCAATAGCCGCACATACCACTGGGCGGCATGTTCAAGGCTGGCGTGGCTGAGCTTTTCATGGGTTGCGCGCATCGCCTTACTCCACCAGCACGCCGTCGAGCTCGGCTTCGAGCACGGCACAATGCAGGAACGCCTGGGCCATGTATTTCTTGACCATGCGCTCGCTGACCTCCAGCCGTTCGGCGATCACCCCGTAGGTGATGCCCTCGACCTGGGCCATCAGAAACGCCTCGCGAACCTTGGCAGGCAGGCGCATCAGCATGGCATCCACTTCCGCCAGGGTCTCGATCAGCAAGGCCGTATGCTCGGCGGAAGGCTGGACTGCCTCGGGCCGGGCCACCAGGCTCTCGCGCCAGGCCCTTTCCAGTTGGGCGCGGCGCCAGTGATCGATGCACAGGCCCTTGGCGATGGTCGCCAGGTAGGAGCGTTCGCCGGTCTGGTTGTCGAACTCGAGCGGCCGGCGCAGCACGCGCAGGAAGGTGTCATGCAGCAGATCCGCGGCATCCCAGCCATTGCCGAGGCGGCGACGCAGGAACAGCAGCAGCCAGGGGGAATGTTTAACGTAGAGGGTCTGGGCAGGGGAGGACATGAAGGATCCGCGCAGGAGGATGCAAATGGTATTGATTCTTGATAGTAGGTGAGTGATGGCACCGCCTGCAATGTGCGCGATCAGCAGGGCGGTGCCGTTGGTCGTCAGGTCGGGCTCAGGTACCGAGGCCCACCGTGGTCCTTACGCGTCCTTCGACACGCCGTTTCAGGCGACGCGACTCGATCACCAGCGACGAGCCGTTGCTGGCATTGGCCCGACCCCAGTCTTCCAGCAGCTCGAGGCAGGCATGGTCGATATAGCTCAGGTTGGCCAGCGGGACATGCAGGGTGGTCCCCGGCGGAATGCCATCCAGTGCCTGGGTCAGGGCCGGGACCTTGAGGAAGGTGGCGGCACCACTCAGGCGCAGTTCCATATGGCCCTCGCGTTCCAGGCTGGTGACGCTGATCTTCAGCCGCGCCGCCTTCAGCGCCAGCTTCACCAGGGTCAGGGCAAAGCCCAGCAGCACGCCGGTCAGCAGGTCGGTGAAGACGATGGCCAGCGCCGTGGCCGCGTAGACGAACATCGGCATGCGTCCATAGCGGCCCAGGCCGCGAAACGCCTTCAGGTCCACCAGCTTGACCCCGGTGAATACCAGCACGCCGGCCAGGCTAGCCACTGGAATCTGCTGCAGCACGCTACCCAGCAGCACGACGAAGGCCAGCAGCCACAGGCCATGGAAGATCGCCGACAGACGGGTCCTGGCACCGGCCTGGACGTTGGCCGAGCTGCGCACGATCACGCCGGTCATCGGCAATGCGCCGAGCACACCACAAATCATGTTGCCGACACCCTGCGCCGATAATTCGCGGTCGAAATCCGAGCGCTGGCCACTGTGCATGCGGTCCACGGCCGCTGCCGAAAGCAGGGTTTCGGCACTGGCGATAAAGGCCAGGGCGAAGGCGGCGACCAGCAGGGCCGGATCGGCCAGGGCCATGAGGTCGGCCGGGCGCAGCCAGTCGATGGCTTCACTGAGGTTGGCCGGCACTTGCACGCGGTTCACGCCCAGATCCAGGCCGATGCTCAGCAGGGTCATCGCGCTCACACCGAGCAGGGCACCGGGAACGAAGCGCAGGGTTGTCGGCTTGAAGCGCTCCCAGCCCCACATCACCGCGATGGTACCCAGCCCGATTGCCCCGGCCTGCCAGCCGTTGCCGGCAGACTCGAACGGCAGCGACGCACTCACCACGGCGGGGAAACCGAGGAGGTTTTCCAGGCCTGACGGCAGCGGCGAGCTATCGAACATCACATGCACCTGGGACAACACGATCAACACACCGATACCCGCGAGCATGCCGTACACCACCGCCGGCGCCGTAACCCGGAACCAGCAGCCCAGGCGCAAGCGCCCGGCAAGCAATTGCAGCAATCCCGCCAGCAGCAGGATCGGCCCGAGCATCGCCATGCCGTGGGTCCGTACCAGTTCGAAGACCAGCACCGCCAACCCCGCCGCCGGACCGCTGACCTGCAGCGGCGAGCCGGCCAGCCAGCCCACCAGCAGACCGCCGACGATGCCGGTGATCAAGCCCTTGGCCGGCGGCATGCCAGAGGCGATGGCGATCCCCATGCACAGCGGCAGCGCCACCAGGAACACCACTACCGAAGCCAGCAGGTCCCGCGGCAGCGCCGCTTTGAAATGCGTCATGTTCATCCTGTTCTCCTTTTTTCAGGCCATTCCTCTGGCCACTCTTTTACGCAGGCGTCGGGGCGCCGCCCGAATCGCGGGCAGCCGGAAACCGCCGACGCTGCGGCAAGGCATCAAAACGTTTTCAAAGGCAGCCGACGCCCGTCCACGGCGCCGCGGGCAGCGGGCCGTGGTGGGTTGCGTCAGCGATTTTCAGGTGTTGCGAAAAAGGCTCAGTAGCGGCCTTTCGGGGTAGCGCTTGGAATCGGCGCGCCGCGGGTCAGCGGCAGGAAGGCATCGCTTTCGGCGTCGTAGGCGGAGATTTCGCTGGTTTCGATGTTGTAGATCCAGCCGTGGATATACAACTGGCCAGCCGCCAGGCGCGAGGCCACCGACGGGTGGGTACGCAAGTGGTGAAGCTGGGCGATGACGTTCTCGCGGGTCAGGACCTGCATGCTCTCGTGCTCGGTGCCGCACTGGCAGTTGTCCTCGACCACGGTGCGGGCCACTTCGGCGTGGCGCAGCCAGGCCTTGACCGTCGGCATCTTCTCCAGCGACTGCGGGTTGAGTACCGCACGCATCGCACCGCAATCGGAGTGACCGCAGATGATGATGTGGTGCACGCCCAGGGCCATGACCGCGTACTCGATCGCCGTCGAGACGCCGCCGTTCATCTGCCCGTAGGGCGGAACCACGTTGCCCACGTTGCGGGTCACGAACAGGTCGCCGGGAGAACTCTGGGTAATCAGTTCGGGAACGATCCGCGAGTCGGCGCAGGTAATGAACATGGCACGCGGCTTCTGCGCCGTGGCCAGTTTCTTGAACAGCTCTTCCTGTTCAGGGAAGACTTCGTGATGGAAACGCAGAAAGCCATCAACGATATGTTTCAGAGCGCCATCGGCAGTCTCGGCTTCAGGGGTAGCCGGGCCGGTCGGAGAGGGTTCCTTGTTCGACATGATGCATCCTCTTTGACAGGTTCGTAGGTAAGTCCATTTTACCGGGTTAGGATTCAGACAGGCTTACGTCACTTGGATTACAGATGTAGTCAACAAATCACATTTCTGTCTGCCTGAATTCGTACGCTACGTGTCGAAACTTAACTCAACCTGAATTCGAAGGCTCTAGAACGGGCGTTCCAGAAGCATTTGCCGGGATTTCCATGGTATCAAAAAAACATTAATCGCCAATGGCCATTATTGTTTTTACAACAATGACAACTGCCCACCCGGCGGGCAGAACGCCGAGCAATCCAGCGAATAACCGCCCCGGCGGTTGAGCCCGTAGCGCCGGATAGCCTTGTCGAAGCGTTGCGCCAGCAGGTCGGCGAATACGCCCTCTCCGCGCATCCGCGCGCCGAAACGGCTGTCGTAGAGCTCTCCGCCGCGACTCTGGCGGACCAGGCTGAGAACATGGGCCGCACGCTGCGGATAATGGTCCTGCAACCACTGTTCGAACAGCGGCGCCACTTCCAAAGGCAAACGCAGCAGCATGTAGGCTGCGGTCAATGCTCCGGCCTCGCTGGCCGCCTCGAGCAGACGCTCCAGCTCGCTGTCGTTGATGGCCGGGATCATCGGCGAGCACAGCACCCCCACCGGAATTCCCGCCTCGCGCATCACCCGGATCGCCCGCAAGCGCGCCTTCGGCGCCGCGGCACGCGGCTCGAGGGTGCGCTTCAGCTCATCATCGAGGGTGGTCAGGCTGATCATCACCGACACCAGGCGCTGCTTCGCCAGCTCGCCGAGCAGATCGAGGTCGCGCAGGATCAACGAGCCCTTGGTGACGATGGTCACCGGATGCCGGTAGCGCAACAGCACTTCCAGCAGGCGCCGGGTCAGTTGCTGCTCGCGCTCGATGGGCTGGTAGGGATCGGTGTTGGAACCGAGGTTGATCGGCGCACAGGCATAGCCGGGTTTCGATAGTTGCTGCTCCAGCACGGCGGCGGCGTTGGTCTTGGCGATCAGCCGGGTTTCGAAATCCAGGCCGGGGGAAAGGTCCCAATAGGCGTGGCTCGGTCGCGCATAGCAATAGATGCAGCCATGCTCGCAGCCGCGATAGGGGTTGATCGAACGGTCGAAGGGCAGGTCCGGCGAGCTGTTGCGGGTGATGATGGTCTTCGCGGTTTCGATGCGGATCTCGGTGCCCTGGGTCATGGGCACTTCCTGGTACCAGCCATCGTCCTCGACCACCGAGCGGTTGGGGGCGAAGCGGTTGTGCGGATTATGGGCCGTACCGCGACCGCGGACCGGAGTGACCATGACGAAAAACCTCGATACTGTGTTTTTATACAGTATCGAGGTTTTTATTTGCCGTCCACGCCTTCCGTCGCGACGCCGCCCCCTGTGGGAGCTGGCAAGCCAGCTCCCACAGGATTAGTGCAAAGGCACAGTCCTGTGGAAGACCGTGCGATTACTCCGAAGGCTTCTTCAACTTCGGATTCGGGAAGAACTGCACCGTCTGCACCGCAGGTTTCGCCGGTTTCAGCGCATCCTGGTTGACCCGCGTACCCAGCTCCTTCGGCACCGACAGCCCTTGCTCGTTGAGGGTGTCGGTGAAGCCGCAGGCCACGCACTCGCGATGAGGCGTGCCGTCCACGCTCCACATCATCAGTTTGTCCGGCTCGCTGCAGGCCGGGCAGACCGCGCCGGCGATGAAGCGCTTCTTGGTCGTGGTCATGCCGCCAGGTCCTCGCTCAGGCCGCTGTGGCGCAGCAGGGCGTCGATGGAGGGCTCGCGACCACGGAAGTCGACGAACAGCAGCATCGGCTCCCGGGAACCACCGCGGGCCAGGATCGCTTCGCGGAAGGCACGGCCGGTCTCGGCGTTGAGCACGCCTTCTTCCTCGAAGCGCGAGAAGGCGTCGGCCGACAGCACTTCAGCCCATTTGTAGCTGTAGTAACCGGCGGCATAACCGCCCGCGAAGATGTGCGCGAAACTGTTGGGGAAACGGTTGTACGCCGGCGGACGCATGACCGAGACCTCGTCGCGCACGCCTTCGAGCACTTCCAGCACGCTGCGGCCATCGCCGTGGCGGGCATGCAGTTCGAAGTCGAACAGGGAGAACTCAAGCTGGCGGACCATCATCAGGCCGGACTGGAAGTTCTTCGCTGCGAGCATTTTCTCCAGCAGGTCCTGCGGCAGCGGTTCGCCGCTTTCGTAATGGCCGGAGATCAGCGCCAGGCCTTCCGGCTCCCAGCACCAGTTCTCCATGAACTGGCTCGGCAGTTCCACCGCATCCCAGGCCACGCCGTTGATGCCGGAGACGCCGGCATGCTCGATGCGGGTCAGCAGGTGGTGCAGGCCATGACCGAATTCGTGGAACAGGGTGGTCACTTCATCGTGGGTCAGCAGCGCCGGCTTGCCGGGCGCGGCCGGGGTGAAGTTGCACACCAGGTTGGCCACCGGGCTTTGCAGCGCGCCATCGGCAGTGCGACGACGGTCGCGGGCGCCGTCCATCCAGGCGCCGCCACGCTTGTTGGCGCGGGCGTAAAGGTCGAAGAAGAAGCGGCCGACATGCTGGCCGTTTTCCTTGATCTCGAACAGACGCACGTCCGGGTGCCAGGTGTCGAAGCCCTTCTGCTCGGCGATCTCGATGCCGTACAGGCGCTGGACGATGGCGAACAGGCCCGACAGCACCTTGTCGATCGGGAAATAGGCACGCAGGGCTTCCTGGGAAACGCTGTAGCGCTGTTCGCGCAGCTTTTCCCCATAGAAACCGCTGTCCCAGCTTTGCAGGTCGGCGCAGCCTTGCTCGGCGGCGTAGGCCTTGAGCTGGGCCAGGTCCTGGGCGGCGTAGGGTTTGCTGCGCTGTGCCAGGTTGCGCAGGAAGCCCAGCACCTGGTCACTGGATTCGGCCATCTTGGTCGCCAGGCTCAGTTCGGCGAAGTTGGCGAAGCCAAGCAGTTCGGCCAGTTCCTGGCGCAGGTCGAGGATCTCGCGCATCACCGGGCCGTTGTCGAACTGGCCGGCATTCGGGCCCTGGTCGGAGGCGCGGGTGCAGTAGGCGGCGTAGACCTCTTCGCGCAAGGCGCGGTCCTCGGCGTAGGTCATCACCGCGTAGTAGCTGGGGAACTCCAGGCTGATCAGCCAGCCGTCGAGGCCCTTGGCCTGGGCGGCAGCGGCCATCTGCGCCTTGGCCGAATCGGTCAGGCCGGCGAGGGCGGATTCGTCGGTAACGTGCTTGGTCCAGGCCTGGGTCGCGTCGAGCAGCTGGTTGGAGAAGCGACTGCCCAGCTCGGACAGCTTGCTCTGCACTTCGGCATAGCGCTTCTGCTGCTCCGGCGGCAGGTCGATACCCGACAGGCGGAAGTCGCGCAGGGCGTGCTCGATGATGGTCTTTTGCGCCACATCGAAGTTGGCGGCCTCGGGGCTCGCGGCCAGCGCCTCGTAGGCCTGGAACAGTTCGCGGTTCTGGCCCAGCTCCGTGGAGTAGGCGCTCAGGGCCGGCAGGCAGGCCTCGTAGGCTTCGCGCAATTCGGCGCTGTTGCACACGGCGTTGAGGTGGCTGACGGGGCTCCAGGCCGCGCCGAGGCGGTCATTGAGCTCGTCCATGGCCAGAACCAGCCCGGCCCAGTTCGGGTTGCGGCCCTGGGTCTTGAGAATTTCGGCAATGGCATTGCGGTTGTCGGCCAGGATCTGTTCAATCGCCGGCAGCACGTGCTCGGCGCGGATCGCCGAGAAGGGCGGCAGGTCATAGGACTGCAGAAGCGGGTTGTTCGCACTCACGGTTAGACACCTTGGCAGAAGAAACACCGGGCCATCTTAATTACAATCGCCGTCGCCCGCAGCTAATTAGCCTTAGAGAGGTTTCCTATTCATGGCCATCCGCACTTACCAGCAGCACACGCCGCGCCTTGGTGAACGTGCCTTCGTCGACCGCAGCGCGGTGGTCATCGGCGATGTCGAGATCGGCGACGACAGCTCGGTCTGGCCGCTGACGGTGATCCGCGGCGACATGCACCGCATCCGCATCGGCGCCCGTACCAGCGTGCAGGACGCCAGCGTGCTGCACATCACCCACGCCGGCCCCTTCAACCCCGACGGCTTCCCGCTGCTGATCGGCGACGACGTGACCATCGGCCACAAGGTCATGCTCCATGGCTGTACCCTCGGCAGCCGCATCCTGGTGGGCATGGGCAGCACGATCATGGACGGTGCGGTCGTCGAGGACGAAGTGATCATCGGCGCCGGCAGCCTGGTGCCGCCGGGCAAGCGCCTGGAAAGCGGTTTTCTCTACGTCGGCAGCCCGGTGAAGCAGGCACGGCCGCTGACCGACAAGGAGCTCGCGTTCTTCCCCTACAGCGCCGCCAACTATGTGCGCCTCAAGGACCAGCACCTGGCCGAGGGCTACGACCAGCCCGAGTGACGTCCCCCATTTCCAGCGAGACCGACATGCACCAGCAGAACATCCTCTTCGACCTCGACGGCACCCTGACCGACCCGCGCGAAGGCATCACCCGCTCCATCCAGTACGCCCTGGCCAAGCTTGGCATCGACGAGCCCGACCTGACCCGCCTGGAGCACTTCATCGGCCCGCCGCTGTTGCAGGCGTTCATGCAGTTCTACCGCTTCGACGAGGCGAAGGCCTGGGAGGCAGTGAATTTCTACCGTGAGCGTTTCAAGGTCACCGGGCTGTACGAGAACCGCGTGTTCGACGGGGTTGGCGAGCTGCTGGCGGAGCTTCAAGGACAGGGCCGGACGCTGTATATCGCCACCTCCAAACCCTGGGTGTTCGCCCGGGAAATCGCCCGGCACTTCGACTTCGCCCGGCATTTCAAGGTGATCTACGGCAGCGAGCTGGATGGCACGCGGACCAACAAGGTCGACCTGATCGGCCACCTGCTGGCCGAAGAGGGGCTGGACCCGGCGCAGACCCTGATGATCGGCGACCGCAAGCATGACCTGATCGGTGCGCGCAGCAACGGGCTGGATGCGATTGCGGTGGGGTATGGGTTTGGTAGCCGGGAGGAGTTGGTGGCGGAGCAGCCGGCCTGGCACTTCGAGACCCTGGCAGAGATGCATCAGGCATTCCTGCGGTCTTGAGGGCCTCATCGCTGGCAAGCCAGCTCCCACAGTGTCCGCGGCGACTCAGACCCCTGTGGGAGCTGGCTTGCCAGCGATGCGATTCAACAGCCGCTGCCGCTCCTGGACCGGCAGCGAACCCACTTCCTCGACCCGTCGATAAAACCGCTGCCAATCCCCACCCGATTCGGCAAACAACCCGGCAAACGCCGGTACCCACTGGTCATACAGCCCGAACGGCAGCAGCTTGGCATTGTTCATCGGCCCGTTGATCCACGCATCGAAGCGCCCGACCCCGCCCCATTCACTATCCCGCAACTGCCGATACTCCGTGCGCAGGCGTTCGAACTCCGCCTGCTTGGCCGCCCGCATCGCTGGCGCATCCAGTGGCTGCGCGTACAACGCCTTGAGCCGCTCCCGACACGCCAGCACCAGCGCGACGAACTGGTCGCGCTGCTTGCCTGCATCCGCCGGCTGCACCGGCAAGCCGCGCGCCACGCGCCATTGCCGGGTGCCTTCCTGCTCCACGAACGTGGCGAAGGACTCGTTGAATGCCGTGTCGTCCTTCACATAGACGCGCTGGTGCGCCAGCTCGTGGAAAATCACCGTTGCCAGCCGTTCGTCGCTCCAGTTGACCATGGAATTGAGGATCGGGTCATCGAACCAGCCCAGGGTCGAATAGGCCTCGACCCCGCCGATATACACATCCTGCCCGTCGAGCTTCTGCAGCGCTGCCGCCCCGCGTGCCGCGGACTGGCTGTAGTAGCCGCGGTAGGCCACGCAGCCGGCGATAGGGAAGCAATGGGTCTTGGGGTCGAGGGAGAACTCGGGTGTGGCGAACACGTTCCACACGACGTAGGGCCGGCCGATATCGGCATATACCCGGTAGCTGCGGTTGTCGGGGAGCTTCAACACCTCGCTGGCAAATGCCCGCGCCTGCTGCGAGCGCTGCAGGTGCTGACGCAACCCGGGATCGGTCGCAGGGTTGGCAATCACCTCGGTCACCGGTTCCCGCGCCCGCAACAGTTGCCATTGCCCGCTGGCCAGCTGGCCGTAATAGCCAAGGCTGCTGCAACCGTTCAGCAGGCCAGCCACCAGCAGGGGAACAAACACCCGCAAAACGTGGTCGAGTGCCCCGGAGCTTGAGCGCAGCAGAAGAAGAATTCGAATCATGCGTGGGGTGGTCTCGCTCAAGTCCGTATCGCTTCAAGACTATCCTGCCCGCCCGGAGTTTTGCCATGCGAACCATGCTCGCTGCCAGCGCCCTGCTGGCGCTCGCCGGCTGTGCCGGCCTGCCCGATCCGGACCCGTCCCAGGCCTGGGTCGACCTGGCACCCGCCCAGGACCAGACCCTGCACGCCGTCGAAGTGGACGAGCGTGCCTGGGCCGACAAGCGCTACTTCCAGGTCACTCCCGGAAACCACCAGTTGACCGTGCGTTACCTGTTCCCGGTAGATCCGAGCAATATCGGCCCCGTCAGCGAGCCGCTGTGGCGCGACTGCCAGCTCAACCTGAAATTCGCCGATTTCAGCGCCGGCCAGCGCTACCGCCTGGAGACCGGCAGCATCGGCTTCCGGCCTTGGGCCAAGCTGTATGACGAGCAGAGCAAGGTGGTAGGGCGCGGGCTGCCGGCAGGTTGTCAGCGAACCTGATAGCGCTATGCTTGTGCTTTATATCGCTCGCCTGCGGAGACCATCATGCGACAGCCAGCGATGTTGCTCGCCTTCAGCACCCTCGGCGCCTGCGCCACGCCCCTGCCACCGGTGGACCAGAACCAGGCCTGGGTCGATTTCTACACCATCACTCCCGGCAAATTGGTCATGGCCGAGCGCCTGGACGGCAAGCGCCTCACCGACGGTCGCTTCTTCCAGGTGACGCCGGGCAAGCACGAGTTGGTGGTGCGTTTCGACTACGAGATCTATGCCGGTGGTTTCAACATCGATCCGACCGAGCGCACCTGCTACCTGACCGTCGAATACGACGGCTTCCAGGCCGGCCAGCGCTATCGCCTGGAGGCGCGCGCCGTGGCCATGCAGCCCAACGCCCGGCTGTACAACGCCGAGCGCCAGGTGCTGGCCGAAGAGCGAATGATCAACTGCGTGCCGTGAATCAGTTGCCGTTGCGCTGGTAGATGATCTTCTTGGTGCCATTTTCACAGCTGCCCACGACCATGTTCTGGTCGTGGACTTCGCTGTTCGGCACGATTTCCAGCGTGTAGGACGTCACCCCGCGGGCCTGGATCTTGGCTTCGATTTCCGCCTTCAGTTCCTCGCACGGCTTGACCGCGGCGGAAGCGTTGGCGGCCAGCAACGACGCCAGTACAGCGATTGCAATACGGATCATGAACAGTTTCCTCGTGGCAAAGAACGTCAGCCAACTCCCGTTGGACCGACGCAGCATGCCACGGTTCTGCTATCAGGATTGCAACGTCGCATCCAGGCTGATTTTCGCGTTGAGCACCTTGGACACCGGGCACCCGGCCTTGGCCTTGTTCGCCAGCTCCTGGAACTGTTCGTCGCTGGCGCCCGGCACCCTGGCCTTGAGGATCAGGTGCACGGCAGTGATGGCAAAGCCGTCGGGCTGCTTGTCCAGGGTCACTTCGGCGGTGGTATCGATGCTGTCCGCCTTCAGGCCCGCCTCGCCGAGAATCATCGACAGGGCCATGGAGAAGCAGCCGGCATGGGCGGCGCCGATCAGCTCTTCGGGATTGCTCCCCGGCGTGCCTTCGAACCGCGTGTTGAAACCATAGGGGATCTGCTTGAGTGCGCCGCTTTCGGTGGAGATGGTGCCTTTGCCGTCCTTCAAGCCACCTTGCCAGTGAGCCGATGCAGTCTTCTTCATGATGCCTCCTCGGGTTATCGGCGCGAGCGGCGCCGTTCCTGAATTCAGAGGCCGGGGCGGCGGCCAAGTTCAGCCCGTTCGCCCCCCGGGGGATTGATTCCCCGCCAAGTGCCCCCACAGAAGCAACAAAGGCTGCCAGTCCAGGCGGCTTGCGTTTGCCCTGGAGAACCCATGAAGCGACTCACGGATATCAAGATTTCCACCCTCGACCTGGTGCCGGTGCGCCAGGACGGCGGCCCGGCGCAGGCCCTGCGCAACTCCCTGGACCTGGCCCGAAACGTCGAACGCTTCGGCTACCACCGTTTCTGGGTAGCCGAGCACCACAACATGGACGGCATCGCCAGCTCGGCGACCTCGGTGTTGCTGGCGTACCTGGCGGGCGGCACTTCGACCATCCGCCTCGGCTCTGGCGGTGTGATGCTGCCCAACCATGCACCGCTGGTGATCGCCGAGCAGTTCGGCACCCTGGCCAGCCTGTATCCCGGCCGCATCGAACTTGGCCTCGGCCGTGCCCCCGGATCCGACCAGATGACCGCCCGGGCCCTGCGCCGCGAGCGTTCCGGCAGCGCCGACGACTTCCCGGACGATGTCATGGAGCTGATGCGCTATCTCGGCCCGCGCACGCCTGATCAAAAAGTGATCGCCGTACCCGGGCACGACACCAATGTCCCAATCTGGCTGCTCGGCTCCAGCCTGTTCAGCGCGCAACTGGCGGGTCAACTGGGCCTGCCCTACGCCTTCGCCTCGCACTTCGCGCCGCGCTACATGCACGAGGCGATCCGCGTGTACCGCAACCACTTCAAGCCGTCGGCGGTGCTCGACGCGCCGTACGTGATGCTGGGTGTGCCGATGGTGGTGGCCGATACCGACGAGCAGGCCGACTACTTGGCGACCTCGGTGTACCAGCGCATCCTCGCCCTGATGCGCGGCCAAAGCCTGATGCAGAAACCGCCGGTGCCCAGCATGAACGGCCTGTGGCTGCCGCATGAGCGGGATGCGGTAGGGGACTTCCTCGGCCTGGCGATGATCGGCAGCCCGCAGAAGGTGAAGGGCAAGCTGGAAGTGCTGCTGGAACAGACCGGGGCGGATGAGCTGATCTTCACCTCGGACCTGTACGAGCATGCGGATCGGGTGCGGTCGTATGAGCTGATGGCGCAGACGGTGTTCGGCAACTAAAGCCGGGCGCGTACCCTGTGGGAGCGGGTTCACCCGCGATGCGGTGGTGAATTCACTACTGCAATCGCGGGTGAACCCGCTCCCACAGGGTCCGTGTTGTCCTTACCCGCGCTTGTAGACGATTTCCTTGGTCCCACCTTCACAGGACCCAACCACGTGGCCGCCCCCGGCGCCCTTCTCCATGATCTCCAGCGAATAATGCTGAACCCCCTTGGCATCCAGCTTCGCCGCGATCTCGCTCTTCAGCTCCTCGCACGGCTTGCCCGCCGCCAGCGCCGTACCGGCCAGGCCCATCAATGCAACTGCCAGCAACACCTTCTTCATTGATCGCTCTCCTTGTGGATCAAAACGACAAAGGCCCCGGTCCCCCCGGAGCCCTGCCTATCAAACCTGCGCTTCGTTTCAACTGTTGGCGATGCGGAACCCGACCTTCAGGGTGACCTGGAAATGCGCCGCCTTGTTGTTCTGGATATGCCCGCGGGTATCCACCACCTCGAACCATTCCAGGTGCTTGATGCTCTTGCCGGCTTCGGCCAGGGCATTGTTGATGGCGTCCTCGATGCTGGTGGGGGACGAGCCGACAAGCTCGATCTTCTTGTACGTGTGATGATCGGACATTCGCTGTTCTCCTTGGGTGGGTGCGGATAGAGCCTAGCAGCGCCGGGCCGTTTTACCTCTGAGCGGCGAGCGAAGCGAAACGTTCGATCGCACTTTCCAGGCCTGTCGCAGTCGGAACCTACACACCTCACTCAACCCTGAAGGAGAGTCACCATGGCCAATAGCTCGCTACGCAAAGCCTCGCTGCAAAGCATGGAAGCGGAAATCGAAAGCCTGCTCAAATCTCTGGAAAGCCTGAAGGACGACGCTTCGGACGAGTCGCGCAAAACCCTCAAGGCCTTGCGCAGCAACGCCGAAAACGCCCTGCGTCATTCCCGCAGCCTGCTGGGCGACGCTTATGAAGAGGTGAAGACCAAGACCCGGGAAACCGGGCTGGCGACCCGCGACTATGCCCAGCAACACCCCTGGACCACCGCCGGCGTGGCAATCGGTGCCTTGGGCCTGCTGGCCGCTTACCTGATGTGCAAGCGCGGCGACTGATCGTCCTGTTGCGCCAGCTCCGCGCGCAACCACCCCGCCAGTTGCTCGGCGCGCCCGTCCGCGGCGCGTCGAGGCACCCACAGTACCAATGACGCCTGCGTCTGGCTGAAGCCCCAGGGCGCGGCCAGGCGACCGGCGCGCAGATCGTCGGCCACCAGGGGTTGCGGTGCGATGGCAACACCCAGCCCGGCCATCGCGGCCTCCAGCAAGTAGTACAGATGCTCGAAGCCTTGACCGTAGCGCAATGCGCCGGGGTCCAGGTGTTGCTGGCGAGCCCAGTCGGGCCAGGCCTGGGGGCGCGAGGTGGTATGCAGCAAGGCCTGTTCCAGCAAGGCGCTGGCCGGCGCCTCGCGCAAGCGCTCGAAGCCCGGAAAACGCGGGCTGAGCACCGGCCCCACGGCCTCCCGCGCCAGCTCGTGGACCTGCATGTCCGCAGGCCAAGGCGGTTCGGCAAACACCAGAAGCGCGTCCAGCCCCGGACGACGCGGGTCAAGATCACCCTCGCCAGCCGACAGGTGCAAACGCAGGTCCGGCAGGTCCGCCTTTAGACGACCGAGACGAGGAATGAACCAGCGCGCCAGCAGGCTGCCCGAGCAGCCGAGGACGAAGGGCGCTTCGGCGCTGCTCTGGCTCAGTTCGGCGCACACCGCCCGCAGGCGCTCGAACGCCTCGCCGCTGACCTCGCGCAGGCGCAAGCCGGCATCTGTGAGTTTGATGCCTCGCCCATCCTTGACGAACAGGCTCACACCCAAATGGCTTTCCAGCACCTTCAATTGGCGACTGACAGCGCCGTGGGTCACATGAAGCTGTTCCGCCGCCTGGCTGACACTTCCCAGGCGAGCGGTGAATTCAAAAGCCCGAAGGGCATTGAGCGGTGGCAGTTCCCTGGACATGACGTGTGAGTTTTCCTGACAGGTTGCGGCGATCTTATCGGTTTTCAGTGGCGCCTGTCGTGGTTAGAGTAGGACCATTGTCAGCCAAATCCTTCCCTACGGAGCGACCCATGACCCAGAGCAACCTTCGCAGCGGCCCCGACGCCAATGGCCTGTTCGGCGCCTTCGGCGGCCGCTACGTAGCCGAGACCCTGATGCCGCTGGTCCTTGACCTGGCCCGCGAATACGAAGCGGCCAAGGCCGACCCGGAGTTCCTCGAGCAACTGGCCTATTTCCAGCGCGACTACATTGGCCGCCCCAACCCGCTGTACTTCGCCGAACGCCTGACCGAGCACCTCGGCGGGGCGAAGATCTTCTTCAAGCGTGAAGAGCTGAACCACACCGGCGCGCACAAGGTGAACAACTGCATCGGCCAGGTCCTGCTGGCCAAGCGCATGGGCAAGAAACGCTTGATCGCCGAAACCGGCGCCGGCATGCACGGCGTGGCCACCGCCACCGTCGCCGCACGCTTCGGCCTGCCTTGCGTGATCTACATGGGCGCCACCGACATCGAGCGCCAGCAGGCCAACGTGTTCCGCATGAAGCTGCTGGGTGCCGAGATCGTTCCGGTCACTGCCGGCACCGGCACCCTGAAGGACGCGATGAACGAAGCCCTGCGCGACTGGGTGACCAACGTCGAAGACACCTTCTACCTGATCGGCACCGTGGCCGGCCCACACCCGTACCCGGCGATGGTCCGCGATTTCCAGTCGATCATCGGCAAGGAAACCCGCGCCCAGTTGCAAGAGAAGGAAGGTCGCCTGCCGGACAGCCTGATCGCCTGCGTTGGCGGCGGCTCCAACGCCATGGGCCTGTTCCACGACTTCCTCGATGACGCCAGCGTGCAGATCATCGGCGTCGAAGCCGGCGGCCATGGCGTCGACACCGACAAGCACGCCGCCAGCCTCAACGGTGGCGTACCGGGCGTACTGCACGGCAACCGCACCTACCTGCTGCAGGATGGCGACGGCCAGATCACCGACGCCCACTCGATTTCCGCCGGCCTCGACTATCCCGGCATCGGCCCGGAACACGCCTGGTTGCACGAGATCAAGCGCGTCGAGTACGTCAGCATCACCGATGACGAAGCCCTGGATGCGTTCCACGCCTGCTGCCGCCTGGAAGGCATCATCCCGGCGCTGGAAAGCTCCCACGCCCTGGCCGAAGCCATCAAGCGCGCACCGACATTGCCCAAGGACCACCTGATGGTGATCTGCCTGTCCGGCCGTGGCGACAAAGACATGCAAACCGTAATGAGCCATATGGCCGCGCAGGAGAAGCAGGCATGAGCCGTCTCGAACAACGTTTTTCCGAGTTGAAGCAGGAAGGCCGTGCAGCCCTGGTGACCTTCATCACTGCCGGCGACCCGGGCTACGACGCGTCGCTGAAGATCCTCAAGGGCCTGCCGGCGGCGGGTGCCGACGTGATCGAACTGGGCATGCCGTTCACCGACCCGATGGCCGATGGCGTGGCTATCCAGCTGGCGACCCTGCGCGCACTGGAAGCGGGCCAGACCCTGGCGAAAACGCTGCAGATGGTTCGGGAATTCCGCGCCGATGACCAGACCACGCCGATCGTCCTGATGGGTTACTACAACCCGATCCACCGCTTTGGCGTGGCCGAGTTCGTCGCCCAGGCCAATGAGGCCGGTGTCGATGGCCTGATCATTGTCGATCTGCCACCGGAGCACGACGCCGAGCTGGCCACCCCGGCCCAGGCCGCGGGTATCGATTTCATTCGCCTGACCACCCCGACCACGGACGACGCACGTCTGCCGCGGGTGCTGGAGCGCAGTTCCGGGTTCGTCTACTACGTGTCGGTCGCCGGTGTGACCGGTGCCGGTTCGGCGACCACCGAGCACGTGACCGAGGCAGTGGCACGGCTGCGTCGGCATACCGATCTGCCGATCAGCGTTGGTTTCGGGATTCGTACGCCGGAGCAGGCTGCGGCCATTGCGCGGCTGGCGGATGGGGTGGTGGTGGGTTCGGCGCTGGTGGACAAGATCGCCACGGCAACCAGCCCGGAGCAGGCTGTGGATAACGTGCTGTCGCTGTGTTCGGCATTGGCCGAAGGCGTGCGCGCTGCGCGCAAATCCTAAGGCCCATCCGCTGAACCTGTGGGAGCTGGCTTGCCAGCGATTGCGATGGTGAATTCACTACAGCAATCGCTGGCAAGCCAGCTCCCACAGGGTTATTCACAGGCCCGAAGAGTGAAGATCACTCGAAGATCGACAGGTCCAGCGGCCTGACATCCCCCATCCAGATCGCATGGTCCCGGTGGTCCGCCAGCTCATCCCCGGTCAGCGGATGCAGGAACACCACCAAACCCTTCCGATACAGCGCCAGCCACGGCAACACCACCCCGATCAACTCCGGCGCGAACGCCAACTGGCAGCTCCAGTCCGGATGCGGCCCTACCGGCTGCCGGTGCATGCGGCCCATGGTCACCGGAAACAGCTGCGCCGTTTCCTCGCACAGCGCCCGCGCCTGCTCGAAGGTGCTGGCGTCGTAATAAACATGGGCGTGATAGCCCTTGATCCTTTCCACTCTCACTCCTGAATCACGCAAACCGACCGGACCGGGACTATACCGGTTGCCGGGATTGTTCTTCACCCAGCCAATCGACGAATCGCTCGACCAGCGTACTACGCCTTTTACGGAAAGGACGTACTACGTAGTATCCATTTTCAGAACGAATAGACGTAGCCAGCGGTCTGCACAGCAAGCCTTGGTCGAGCAGGGCATCGACGAGATAACGCCAGCCGATCGCTACGCCCTGGCCGGCGATCGCGGCCTGGATCAGCAAGGTGTAATTGTCGAAGCGCAAGGGGCCGGGGCTGGGCGGACCGGGCAACTCCAGCTCGCGGAACACGCCATTCCAGTCGAACCAGCGGCTCGCCGACTCACCGCGCAGGTGCAGCAAGGGCAGCTTCGACAAGGCCTGTGGCGCCAGCGGAAGCTGCATTCCATCCAGCAAACGCGGGCTGCAAACCGGAAAAACCTCTTCGTCGAACAGCCATGTACTCTCGCCCTGGCGAAAACGACCGTCGCCGAACAGCACCGCCACATCGATATCCGGCCGCAACATGGCCTGGCTTCGCTCGCTGGTGACCAGGCTTACATCGACCTGCGGCCAGGCGGCGTGGAAACGCTGTAGGCGGGGCATCAGCCAGTAGGCGGCGAAGGCAAAATCCGTGGCCACCCGCAGCACTTCGTGCTGGTCACGACCGGCAACCAGGGCCACGCCAGCATCGATATCGAGCATGCCCATGTGTACGTGCTCGTACAGCAGTACACCGGCTTCGGTCAGTTCTATGCCGCGGTAGATCCGGTCGAACAGGCGCGCGCCCAGCCGCGCTTCAAGGCGCTTGATCTGCTGGCTCACCGCCGGCTGGGTGGTACCCAGTTCCACCGCCGCTGCTGTGAAGCTGTGCAGGCGGGCGGCCGCCTCGAATACCCGCAATACGTCGAGAGATAACCCGTCCAAGGCCTCAAACATAAGCTCAGCTAATCCCAGTCATTGCCCGGCATGGGCTTTACCCAAGTTATGCACAGCCGCACTCTGGATTCCAGCTGCTTCCCATAACTCCTGACCATGGAATGCCGTGACCTATGAACGCCCGGAACATTCTTTTCATCATGGCCGACCAGATGGCAGCGCCGCTGCTGCCAATCTACGGGCCATCGCCGATCAAGATGCCCAACCTGGAGCGCCTGGCCGCCGAAGCGGTGGTATTCGATTCGGCCTACTGCAACAGCCCGCTATGTGCGCCGTCGCGTTTCACCCTGGTCAGCGGCCAGTTGCCGAGCAAGATCGGCGCCTACGACAACGCGGCCGATTTCCCTGCCGACATTCCCACCTACGCTCACTACCTGCGCCGCCTCGGCTACCGCACCGCGTTGTCGGGCAAGATGCACTTCTGCGGCCCGGACCAGTTGCACGGCTACGAGGAGCGCCTGACCAGCGATATCTACCCGGCGGACTACGGCTGGAGCGTGAACTGGGACGCTCCGGAGCATCGCCCAAGCTGGTACCACAACATGTCCTCGGTGCTGCAGGCCGGGCCTTGCGTGCGCACCAACCAGCTGGACTTCGACGAGGAGGTAGTGTTCAAGGCGCAGCAATACCTCTACGACCACGTGCGTGAAAGCGGCGAACGGCCGTTCTGCCTGACGGTGTCCATGACCCATCCCCACGACCCGTACACCATTCCCAAGGCGTTCTGGGACCTCTACAGCGACGACGCCATCCCGATGCCCCACGTGCCGTTCACCCAGGACCAGCTCGACCCGCATTCCCGGCGCCTGCTCAAGGTCTACGACCTGTGGGACAAGCCGCTGCCGGTGGAGAAGATCCGCGACGCCCGACGCGCCTATTTCGGCGCCTGCAGCTATATCGACGCCAATATCGGCAAGCTGCTGGCGACCCTCGAGGAAACCGGCCTGGCCAAGGACACCCTGATCGTTTTCTCCGGCGACCACGGCGACATGCTTGGCGAGCGCGGGCTCTGGTACAAGATGCACTGGTTCGAGATGTCCGCCCGGGTGCCGCTGCTGGTGCACGCCCCGGGGCAATTTGCGCCGGGCCGGGTCGGTGCCTCGGTGTCTACCTGTGACCTGCTGCCGACGTTGGTCGAGCTGGCCGGCGGCCGGGTCGAAGACAATTTGCCAATGGATGGGCGTTCGCTGCTCGGCCATTTGCAAGGTGACGGCGGTCATGACGAGGTAATCGGTGAATACATGGCCGAGGGCACCATCGGTCCGCTGATGATGATCCGCCGCGGGCCGTGGAAATTCATCTACAGCGAAGACGATCCCTGCCTGCTCTACAACCTCGACCGGGACCCGCGCGAACTCGACAACCTGGCCACCCATCCGCAGCAGGCCGAGCGGGTCGCTGCCTTCCTCGAGGAAGCGCGCCAGCGCTGGAATATCCCTCAACTGCGCGAGCAGGTCCTGGCCAGCCAGCGTCGTCGCCGCTTCGTGGCGGGTGCGCTGTCCAGCGGCAGGCTCAAGAGCTGGGACCACCAGCCCATGGTCGACGCCAGCCAGCAGTACATGCGCAACCACATCGATCTCGACGATCTCGAACGCAAGGCACGTTATCCACAACCAAGCCATTAACCATCCGAGGACTGAGCATGAAAGGGTTATCCACAAGCGTTATCGCGGTTGTATGTACCCTCGTTGCCGGTGCCGTGCAGGCCGACGACAGCAAGTGCGACACAGTGAAGATGGCCGACCCGGGCTGGAGCGATATCGCTGCCACCAACGCCGTGGCCCGGGTGCTGCTGGAAGGCGCGGGCTACCAGGTCAAGGTCGATGCACTGGCGGTGCCGATCATCTATGGCGGGCTCAAGGACGGGCTGGTGGATGCCTTCCTCGGCAACTGGATGCCGGCGCAGCAGGGCTTTCATGACAAGTTCGTCGCCAGCGGCGAGGTCAACCGACTGGCGCGAAACCTCGAAGGTACCGAGTTCACCCTGGCCGTGCCGGAGTACGTCTGGGCGTCCGGCGTGAAGGACTTTGCCGATCTGCACAAGCGCGCCGGCGAGTTCGACAGCAAACTCTACGGCATCGGCTCCGGCGCCCCGGCCAACCTCTCGTTGCAATCGATCATCGACAAGAACGAGTTCAATCTCGGCGGCTGGAAGCTGGTGGAATCCAGCGAGCAGGCGATGCTGGCGCAGGTACAGCGGGCCGTTAAGCGCGAGAAGCCGATTGTCTTCCTCGGCTGGACCCCGCACCCGATGAACGTGCAATTGAAGATGCGTTATCTCACCGGGGGTGAGAAGTGGTTCGGCAGCAGCGGCAGCGTCTACACCCTGACCCGCAAGGGTTATGCACAAGCCTGCCCGAACCCGGCGAAACTGCTGGCCAACCTGAACTTCAGCCTGGACATGGAAAACACCATCATGGCCAGCGTGGTGGAAAGCAAGGTCAGCTACGAGGACGCGGCCAAGGCCTGGATCCGCGCCAATCCGGGCGCGCTGGATGGCTGGTTGCAAGGCGTCACGACCCGCGACGGCGGTGACGCCCTGGCTGCGGTGAAAGCGAAACTCTGAGTCGCCCCGGCTTGCACCGGCAAGCCGGAACCTCCACCCTGAACGGCTTCCATCGGAGAATGAGCGCCCCATGGCCTGGCCCGACCGCCACCGACTCCTACCCTTCCTGCGCTGGCTGCCCCGGCAAAACCGCAGCAGCATCCGCCGCGACCTGCTGGTGGGCCTGAGCGGCGCGATCCTGGCACTGCCGCAATCCATCGCCTATGCGTTGATCGCCGGCCTGCCCGCCGAATACGGACTGTACGCCGCCATCGTACCGGTGCTGGTCGCCTGCCTGTGGGGCTCTTCCTGGCACCTGATCTGCGGCCCGACGGCAGCCATCTCCATCGTCCTCTACGCTGCCGTTAGCCCGATGGCCGTGCCCGGCAGCAGCGACTACATCACCCTGATCCTGCTCCTGACTTTCCTTGGCGGCGTGTTCCAGTGGTTGCTGGGCCTGCTGCGCTTCGGTGCATTGGTCAACTTCGTCTCGCATTCAGTGGTGATCGGCTTTACCTGTGGCGCCGCCGTGGTGATCGCCCTCGGCCAGCTGCCGAGCCTGCTGGGCCTCGACCTGGAAAGCCAGGCCACGGCGCTGCGCGCGCTGCAAAGCTTGCTGGCCCATGTGGGCGAGATCGATGGCCCGTCACTGGCATTGGGACTTGGCACGATGCTCACCGGATTGGGCATCAAGCTTCTGCGCCCGCGCTGGCCAGCCCTGTTGATAAGTTTGCTGGCGTCCACGCTACTGGTACTGGCCTGGCCGGCGGTGTTCGGCCACGTCGCCCTGGTACCGGCTTTCGCCGGCAAGCTGCCGCCGCTCAGCCCACTGCCGCTGTGGGATCTGGAAATGATCCTGCGCCTGCTGCCCGGCGCCGTGGCGGTGGGCATGCTGGGGCTGGTTACCAGCCTGTCCATCGCCCGTTCGCTGTCGATCCGTTCAGAGCAACTGATCGACGCCAACCAGGAGATTCGTGCCCAAGGCCTGTCGAACATGGTTGGCGCCTGGTTCTCGGGGTACTTGTCCTCGGGATCGTTCACCCGCTCCGGCCTGAGCTATGACGCTGGCGCCCGGTCTCCGCTGGCAGGGGTGTTCTCGGCACTTTGGGTGGCACTGTTCGCCGTGGCCGGTGCGCAACTGATCGCGCATATCCCGATCCCGGCCATGGCCGGCAGCATCCTGCTGATCTGCTGGGGCCTGGTCGATCACCGTGCGATTCGCGCGCTGTACCGGGTCAGCCGGCCGGAATTCGTGGTCATGACGCTCACCTTCCTTGCCACCCTGCTGCTGGAACTGCAAACGGCCATCTACGCCGGCGTGCTGGCCTCGCTGTTCTTCTACCTCAAGCGCACCTCGCAGCCACGGGTGCAGCAGCTGCGTGAAGGCGACGCGGACGTGCTGCGCGTCGGCGGCTCGATCTTCTTCGGCGCCAGCCATTACCTTCAGGTCCGCCTGCAGCGCTGCCAGGCGTCAGACGTGGTCATCGATGCACGGCAGATCAACTTCATCGACTACTCCGGAGTGGAGATGCTGCATCAGGAAGCGCGGCGCTTGCGACGACAGGGCAGGCAACTGGTCTTGCGCCGGGCACGGCCGCAGGTGGTGGAGGAACTACAGAAGCTGGAAGGGGTGGAGGGGTGTCCGATCAGGTTCGAGGAGTAACGCTTCGCTGGAAAATTGGGGTTTAGCGGCCCTTCGCGGCGGTTCGGCGGACCGACAAGCCACGCTCCTGCAAGGGCCGAGGCAGGTCTGGTCAAGCCCGCGCCAGTTGCCGCCGCAGTTCCGCCAGCACCGGCGCAGTATCCGGGCGCACTCCGCGCCAGATGAAGAATGCTTCCGCCGCCTGCTCCGCCAGCATCCCCAAGCCATCCAGCACCTGCACCGCGCCATGTTCGTGCGCCCAGACGCAGAATGGCGTCGGCTCCTTGCCGTACATCATGTCGTAGCACACGGTGTGCCCTGGCAGGATCAGGCCCGGGTCGATCGGCGGCAGTTCGCCGGCGAGGCTGGCCGAGGTGGCGTTGATGATCAGGTCCACCGGCTCCTTCAGCCAGCTGAAACCACTGGCCGCGACCGGACCGAGGTCGGCGAATTCGCGGGCCAGTTGCTCGGCCTTTTCCACCGTGCGGTTGGCGATCACCAGCGACGCCGGATTGTGCGCCAGCAGGGGTTCGAGCACGCCACGCACAGCACCGCCGGCACCGAGCAGGAGGATGCGCTTGCCGGCCAGTTCGACCCCGGCGTTGACCGTCAGGTCACGCACCAGCCCGGCGCCGTCGGTATTGTCGCCCTGCAGGCTGCCGTCGGCCTGGCGGCTGAGGGTATTGACCGCGCCAGCGCGCCTGGCCCGTGGCGTCAGGCTGTCGACCATGCGGAAGGCTTCTTCCTTGAACGGCACGGTGACGTTGGCGCCCAGGCCTTGCTTGAAGAAACCCAGGGCGCAGGCGGTAAAGTCGTCGAGCGGGGCCAGCAGGGTGTCGTATTCGAGTTCTTCACCGGTCTGGGCGGCGAACAACCGATGAATCAGCGGCGACTTGCTGTGGCCGATGGGATTGCCGAATACAACGTACTGGTCCATTCATGCGCTTCCTGAATCAGGCCCGGCGACCGGGCAAACGGGTGTGCACAATGGGCTCAGTGCCCGCTGTTGTCCAGACCCAGCCAGTCACGATCGGTGAGGAAATACTCGGTCAGGCGCGCCTCGGCACTGCCCGGCGCCGGCCTCCAGTCGTAGCCCCAGCGCACCTGCGGCGGCAGCGACATGAGGATGGATTCGGTACGCCCGCCGGACTGCAGGCCGAACAGGGTGCCGCGGTCGTAGACCAGGTTGAACTCGACGTATCGGCCGCGACGGTACTCCTGGAATTCGCGCTGCTCGGCGGTATACGCATCGTGCTTGCGGCGCTGGACGATCGGCAGGTAGGCGTCGATATAGGCGTCGCCGATGGCGCGGATGAAGGCGAAGCAGGTGTCGAAGTCCCATTCGTTCAGGTCGTCGAAGAACAGGCCGCCGATGCCGCGCGGCTCGCCACGGTGCTTGAGGTGGAAATAGCGGTCGCACCAGGCCTTGTAGCGCGGGTAGACGTCTGCACCGAACGGCGCGCAGGCCTGCTCGGCGACGCGGTGCCAGTGCACGCAGTCTTCCTCGTTGCCGTAGTACGGGGTCAGGTCGAAGCCGCCGCCGAACCACCAGACGGCTTCTTCGCCTTCCTTCTCGGCTATGAAGAAGCGCACGTTGGCGTGGGAAGTCGGCACATGCGGGTTGTGCGGATGGATCACCAGCGACACGCCGAGGGCTTCGAAGCCACGGCCGGCCAGTTCCGGACGGTGGGCGCTGGCAGAAGGTGGCAGGCCGCTGCCGAACACATGGGAGAAGTTGACGCCGCCTTTCTCGATGACCTTGCCATCGCCGATCACCCGGGTGCGCCCGCCGCCACCGGCTTCGCGGGTCCAGGCGTCCTCGACGAAGCGGGCACCGCCGTCTTCGTTTTCCAGGGCAGCGCAAATCCGGTCTTGCAGGTCGAGCAGGTAGGCTTTCACGGCCTCGGTGCGGCTAGTCATCAGGTCACCTTGAAGCGGGCTTGGGCCGGCCCGGGCGGGATCCGGCGGAAAATTCGCCGCGTAGCATACCACCGTGCATGTGCCCGCCGTAGTTGACGGCGGTCAAGCAAAAGGCGTCCGATAGGCCCTTTCCCGACGTCTCAGGAGAGAGCAGATGGCCAAGCGTATCCAGTTCAACCAGCATGGCGGCCCCGAGGTACTGACCCTGGTCGAATTCGAGCCCAAGGCGCCCGCAGCGGGCAATGTCCTCGTGCGTAACCACGCCATCGGTCTGAATTTCATCGATACCTATTTCCGCAGCGGCCTGTACGCTCCGCCGAGCCTGCCGTCGGGCCTGGGTACCGAAGGTGCCGGGGTGGTCGAGGCGGTGGGCGAGGGCGTGAGCCGCTTCAAGGTGGGTGATCGCGTGGCTTATGCCGGTGGTCCGCTGGGCGCCTATAGCGAACTGCATGAGCTGCCGGCGAACAACCTGGTGGCGTTGCCGCAGAGCATCAGCTTCGAGGACGCCGCAGCGGTGTTGCTCAAGGGCCTGACCGTGCAGTACCTGCTGCGCCAGACCTATGACGTGCAGCCGGGCGAGATCATCCTGTTCCATGCCGCAGCCGGCGGCGTCGGTTCACTGGCCTGCCAGTGGGCCAAGGCGATTGGCGCGAAGCTGATCGGTACCGTGAGCTCGGCGGAAAAGGCCGAGCGCGCCAAGGCCCTGGGTGCCTGGGCGACCATCGACTACAGCCATGAAGACGTAGCGAAGCGGGTCCTGGAACTGACGGATGGCAAGAAATGCAAGGTGGTGTACGACGGCGTCGGCCAGGACACCTGGCTGACCTCGCTGGATTGCCTGGCACCGCGTGGGTTGATGGTCAGCTTCGGCAACGCCTCGGGCGCCGTAACCGGCGTGAACCTGGGGATACTGGCGCAAAAGGGCTCGCTGTACGTGACCCGTCCGACGCTGGCCAGCTACGCCAACAACGCCGAGAACACCCAGGCGATGGCCAACGAGCTGTTCGGGATGATTGCCAGTGGCAAGCTGAAGGTGGATATCCAGCAGCGGTATCCGCTGGCGGACGCGGCGAAAGCGCAAAGTGAGCTGTCGGCGAGGAAGACGGTGGGGTCGACCGTGCTGATTCCCTGATTTTTTGTGGTGCAGCTGATGGCCTCATCGCTGGCAAGCCAGCTCCCACAAGGGGCCTGTGGGAGCTGGCTTGTCGGACCGCCGCACCGCAGCGATAGGGGCATCAGCCGCAGCAAACATCACCCGGCCCGAACCACCTCGCCACTGGCCAGGTCGCGAATCACGCTCGGATTCTTCCTGCCGCCCAGCGCTCCACCCAGCACCAGGTCCAGCTGGCCATGGAAATACTGCTCGACCCGCAACCGGCTCTTTGCCGCCGGGCGTCCTGCCGGGTTGGCCGATGTCGAGACCAGCGGCCCTGTCAGCGAGCACAGGTCCCGCACCAGCGGATGATCACTGACCCGCAGCGCCACCGTGTCATGCACCCCGGTGATCCATTCCGGCAGCAAGCCCTGATGCGGCACCAGCCAGGTGTTCGGCCCGGGCCAGGTAGCGCTCATGCGGTCGATCCAGACATCGGGGAAGTCTTCGAACAGGAAGTCGAACTGACGGATGTTGTCGGCGATCAGGATCAGGCCCTTGTTCACCGAACGCGATTTCAGCGCCAGCAGGCGATCCACCGCCTCCTCGTTCCATGGGTCACAGCCCAGGCCCCAGACCGCTTCGGTCGGATAGGCGATGACCGCTCCGGCCCGGATTTCCCGCGCGGCTTGTTGCGCACGCCAACTGTTCACCATTTCTGTCACTCCGCTTGTAGGCTGCTGCGCAGTGTACTTAGCCAGGGCGGGCAAACCAACGCCCGGCTTCATTGCACACCCGGCCGTCCAGCTCCAGGTCGGTCAATGCCGCCAGCACCTTGGCCAGGCTCTGGCCACTGGCCTGGGCCAGGGCTTCGCTGGTCTGCGGCGCGGCAAGCAAGAGTGCGACAAGAGGGTGAGGCGGCTTGTCCACGGGCGCTGGCGAAAGATTCTGCCAGCCACGCAGGCTTTCGAGGATCTGCTCGATGCTTTCCACCAGCAACGCGCCATCGCGAATCAGCTGATGGCAGCCCTTGGCCCCGGGGTGATGGATAGAGCCGGGAATGGCAAATACCTCGCGCCCCTGTTCCGCCGCCAGACGGGCGGTGATCAGCGAGCCACTGGCCAGGCTCGCTTCCACCACCAGCACGCCGAGGGACAAGCCACTGATGATGCGGTTGCGCCGAGGGAAGTTGCCAGGCTGCGGACCGGCATCCAGTGGAAACTCCGAAACCAGGGCGCTACCGCTCTCCAGCATGCGCCGTGCCAACGCGCGATGGCGCTGTGGATAAAGTTTTTCCAGCCCGCTGCCTAGCACGCCGATCGTCGCACCGCCGGCGTCGATGGCGGCCTGGTGCGCGGCCCCGTCGATACCCAGTGCGAGCCCGCTGGTGATGACAAAACCAGCCTTGGCCAGGCTGCGGGAAAAGGCCGCTGCAGTGCCCAGCGCAGGTGGAGTAGCGCGTCGACTGCCGATGACTGCCAGTTGAGGTTTATCCACAAGGGCGAGGTTTCCAGCGACGAACAGAAGCGGCGGCGGATCCGGGATTTCCGCAAGCAGGGCGGGGTAGCCGGGGTCGTCCCACATCAGTAAATGCTGGCCGGGCTGCTCTAGCCAGCGCATTGCAGCGCCAGCGCCGTCACGCACTTCGGCACAGCGCCGCGCTTCGTGGGCTGCCCGCGGCAGACCCAGCGCCGACCAGGCCGCTGCCGGCGCACTGAGCGCGGCCGAAGCACTGCCGAACACCTGAATCAATTTGCAGAAGCGTTGTGCGCCGATCTCGGGCAGCCGCTGTAAACGCAATCGCGCTTCCAGCTCGGCAGGGGGACAGACGGTAAATTCAGCGCAAGACATAAGACCATCCTTGATCTTTGGTGAGCCGCCCACACTTCACAACCTGTGGATAACTCTGTTGATAATGCTTTGAAAACTTTCATCGAAAGCCGGCAATTCAACCCTAGCCGACCTTTTCACAGGTGCCGAACGCGCTGAATCCCTTTATTATGTGCGTTCATGTTTGTCACCCACCGCACAGTGCAGCTCATACGCCTATGGCCATTCTGAACATCCTCGAATTCCCGGACCCGCGCCTTCGCACCATCGCCAAACCGGTGACGGAAGTGGACGACGCCATCCGCCAGTTGGTGGATGACATGTTCGAAACCATGTACGACGCCCCCGGCATCGGCCTGGCCGCTACCCAGGTCAACGTGCACAAGCGTGTGGTGGTCATGGACCTCAGTGAAGATCGCAGCGAGCCGCGGGTGTTCATCAACCCCGAGCTGGAAGAGCTGACCCAGGACATGGGCCAGTACCAGGAAGGCTGCCTGTCGGTCCCCGGGTTCTACGAGAACGTCGACCGTCCCCTGCAAGTCCGGGTCAAGGCCCTGGACCGCGACGGCAAACCCTACGAGCTGATCGCCGAAGGCCTGCTGGCCGTGTGCATCCAGCACGAGTGCGACCACCTCAACGGCAAGCTGTTCGTCGATTACCTGTCGACGCTCAAACGCGACCGCATCAAGAAGAAGCTGGAAAAGCAGCACCGCCAGCAAGCTTGATCCTCCTCATTCCTGAAGGCTTGCTCCGGCAAGCCTTTTTCTTTTAAGCGAGAACTGCATGCGCATCGTCTTCGCGGGCACCCCCGAGTTCGCCGCCGAACACCTCAAGGCCCTGCTGGCCAGCCAGCACGAAATCATTGCCGTCTATACCCAGCCGGACCGCCCGGCCGGGCGCGGACAGAAACTGATGCCGAGCCCGGTCAAGCAACTGGCTGTGGATAACGCTATCCCGGTGCTGCAACCGCCGACCCTGCGCAATGCCGACGCCCAGGCCGAACTGGCCGCACTGAAGCCCGACCTGATGGTGGTGGTGGCCTACGGCCTGATCCTGCCGCAGGTGGTGCTGGATATTCCCAGACACGGCTGCATCAACAGCCACGCCTCCTTGTTGCCGCGCTGGCGCGGCGCGGCGCCGATCCAGCGCGCGGTACAGGCGGGCGACGCCGAAAGCGGCGTGACCGTGATGCGCATGGAAGCCGGGCTGGATACCGGGCCGATGCTGCTCAAGGTGAGTACCCCGATCAGCCCCGAGGACACCGGCGGCAGCCTGCATGACCGCCTTGCCGAACTCGGCCCGCCCGCCGTACTGGAGGCCATTGCCGGGCTCGATGCCGGCACCCTGCCGGGCGAAGTGCAGGATGACGCCCTGGCCACTTATGCACACAAGCTGAACAAGGACGAAGCGCGCCTGGACTGGAGCCGTCCGGCCGACGAACTGGAACGCCTGGTCCGCGCCTTCAACCCTTGGCCGATCTGCCACAGCACCCTCGACGGCGAAACCCTGAAAGTGCTCGCCGCCAAGCCCGCCGAGGGCAAGGGCGCCCCGGGTGAAATCCTCTCGGCGAGCAAGGACGGCCTGATCGTCGCCTGCGGGCAAGGCGCGCTGTGCCTGACCCGCCTGCAATTGCCCGGTGGCAAGGCCCTGAACTTCAGCGATCTGTTCAACAGCCGCCGCGAGAAATTCGCCAGCGGCACGGTGCTCGGCCAATGAACCCGCGTCTGGCTGCCGCCCGCGCCCTGGCCGCCGTGCTCAGCGGCAAGGCCTCGCTGAACAGTTCGCTGCCAGCGCAACTGGACAAGGTCGAGGCCCGTGACCGCGGCCTGGTCCAGGACCTCGCCTTCGGCACTGCACGCTGGCAGCCGCGGTTGTCGGCACTGGCCGAGCGCCTGCTGCAGAAGCCATTCAAGAGCGCCGACGCTGATGTGAATGCGCTGATGCTGGTCGGCCTGTACCAGCTGTTCTACACCCGCGTCCCGGAACATGCTGCCATCGGCGAAACCGTGGGCTGCGCCGACAAACTGAAGAAGCCGTGGGCCAAGGGCCTGCTCAACGCCGTGTTACGCCGTGCACAACGCGAAGGGCAGGCCATCTTCGCCGAGCTGGAGCGCGACCCGGTGGTGCGCACCGCCCACCCGCGCTGGCTGCAGAAATCGCTCAAGGCCTTCTGGGCGGAGCAATGGGAAGCCATCTGCGCCGCCAACAACGCTCATCCGCCGATGATCCTGCGGGTCAACCGCCGCCACCACCACCGCGACGCCTACCTCGGCTTGCTGCGTGACGCCGGTATCGAGGCCGCACCGTGCCGGTTCAGCAGCGACGGCATCGTCCTCGCCGAAGCCTGCGACGTGCGCAACCTGCCCGGTTTCGACCAGGGCTGGATCAGCGTGCAGGACGAAGCGGCGCAACTGGCCGCCGACCTGCTCGAACTGGCTCCCGGCCAACGGGTGCTGGACGCCTGCTGCGCCCCCGGCGGCAAGACCTGCCACCTGCTCGAAGCCGAAGAAAAACTGGCCGGTGTAGTCGCTATCGACCTCGAAGCCAAGCGCCTGACTCGCGTGCGCGAAAACCTCGACCGCCTCGGCCTCGACGCCCAGCTGATCGCCTGCGACGCCCGCGACACCGCCAGCTGGTGGGACGGCAAGGGCTTCCAGCGCATCCTGCTGGACGCGCCCTGCTCGGCTACCGGGGTGATCCGCCGTCACCCGGATATCAAGCTGACCCGCCAGGCCGACGATATCGCCGCCCTCGCCAGCCTCCAGGGCGAACTGCTCGATGCCCTGTGGCCGACCCTGGAAGTGGGCGGCATGCTGCTCTATGCCACCTGCTCGACCCTGCCCACGGAGAACACCGAGGTGATCGCGGCCTTCCTCGACCGCACCCCCGGTGCCCGCGAGCTGGACCTGGCTACCGACGCCGGCATCCGCCAGCCACACGGCCGCCAGCTGCTGGCCCAGGAAGGCGGGCACGACGGTTTCTACTACGCCAAGCTGATCAAGATCGCCGCCGCACGCGGTTAACAGAAAAGGGAAGGGAGCGGATGAAGATCATCATCCTCGGCGCGGGACAGGTCGGCGGCACGCTGGCCGAACACCTGGCCAGCGAAGCCAACGACATCACCGTGGTGGATACCGATGGCGACCGCCTGCGTGACCTGGGCGATCGCCTGGATATCCGCACCGTCCAGGGCCGCGGCTCGTTCCCGACCATCCTGCGCCAGGCCGGCGCCGACGACGCCGACATGCTGGTGGCGGTGACCAACAGCGACGAGACCAACATGGTCGCCTGCCAGGTCGCCTATACGCTGTTCCATACGCCGACCAAGATCGCCCGGGTTCGCGAATCGGCCTACCTGACCCGCGCCGGCCTGTTCGACAACGAAGCCATCCCGGTGGACGTGCTGATCAGCCCGGAGCAGGTGGTCACCCACTACATCAAGCGCCTGATCGAACACCCCGGCGCGTTGCAGGTGATCGACTTCGCCGAGGGCAAGGCCCAGCTGGTGGCGGTCAAGGCCTATTACGGCGGGCCGCTGGTGGGCCAGCAACTGCGCCAGATCCGCGCGCACATGCCCAATGTGGAAACCCGGGTGGCCGCGATCTTCCGACGCGACCGGCCGATCCTGCCGCAGGGCGATACGGTGATCGAGGCTGACGACGAGGTGTTCTTCATCGCCGCCAAGGCCGATATCCGTGCGGTCATGGGCGAACTGCGCCGCCTCGACGAAGGCAACAAGCGTGTGGTCATCGCTGGCGGCGGGCAGATCGGCGAACGCCTGGCCGAGGCCATCGAAAGCCGTTACCAGGTGAAAATCATCGAGATGAGCCCGGCACGTTGCCGCTACCTCTCGGACACCCTCGACAGCACCGTGGTGCTCCAGGGCAGTGCTTCGGACCGCGACCTGCTGCTGGAAGAGAACATCGCCGATGCCGATATCTTCCTGGCCCTGACCAACGACGACGAGGCCAACATCATGTCCTCGCTGCTGGCCAAGCGCCTGGGCGCGCGCAAGGTGATGACCATCATCAACAACCCGGCCTACGTGGACCTGGTGCAGGGCGGCGAGATCGATATCGCCATCAGCCCGCAATTGGCGACCATCGGCACGCTGCTGACCCACGTGCGACGCGGCGATATCGTCAGCGTGCACTCGTTGCGCCGGGGAGCGGCGGAGGCCATCGAGGCGATCGCCCATGGTGACGCGAAGTCGAGCAAGGTGGTCGGCAAGGCCATCGAGGACATCAACCTGCCGCCGGGCACCACCATCGGCGCGATCATCCGTGACGAAGAAGTGCTGATCGCCCACGACGACACGGTGATCCGCACGGGCGACCACGTCATCCTGTTCGTCGTGGACAAGAAGTACATCCGTGACGTGGAAAAGCTGTTCCACGTTGGCCTGACCTTCTTCTAAGGAAAGACACCATGCGCGAATCGCTGGAAAAGATGCTGGCCAAGGGTGTGGATAACGCCCTGCTGCGCTTTGGCCTGGGCAAATCGTGGCTGGACGAGGGCAATGGCGCAGAGGCGGCAGTGCATCTGGCCCGGTGTGTCGAGATGGACCCGAAGTATTCGGCGGCGTGGAAACTGCTCGGCAAGGCGTGGCTGGCGACTGGGGATAACCTGGCGGCACGGGATGCCTGGGAGCGGGGCATCGCGGCGGCGCGGGCTCATGGGGACAAGCAGGCCGAGAAAGAGATGGTGGTGTTTCTCAGGAAACTGGATAAAGCCGGCAATTGAATTCACCGCGCCCCTGTGGGAGCGGGTTCACCCGCGATTGCGATGGTGAATCCACCGACGTCATCGCGGGTAAACCCGCTCCCACAGGGTCCGCGTACGCCCTCAATACCAGCGAGCCTCTCCCGCCGGCCGCTTCTTGAAGCGCTTCATGCTCCACATGTACTGGCTCGGATAGGCCCGTACATACTTTTCCACAACCTGGCTCATCGCCGCCGCCGAGGTCTCGGTGTCGGTGCTGTACATCGCCTCCGGCGCCGCTTCCAGAATCACTTTGAAACCACTGCCATCCGGCAAGCGCAGGGCATGCAGGAATACACCCACCGCCTTGCCGCCGGCCAGCATGTTCGGCACGAACTTGCTGGTCAGCGCTTTGGTCCCGAGGAACGGCACGAAGATCCCTGCCGACTCGGCCGGCTCAGGGTCCGCCGGAATGCCTACCTGGCCGCCCTTGCGCACTTCCTTGATGATGCTGAGGATGCCTTCCTTGGTCGAAGGCGCTACGCGGTTGCCCAGTTGCACGCGCTGCTCGCGCAGCAAGTCATCCACAGCCTTCAACTTAGGAGGCCGGTAGAAAATGATCGGTTTGCACTGGCTGCAATAGAAGTGATTGAGCACCTCCCAGTTGCCCAGGTGGCTGGTGATGCCCACCACGCCCTTGCCTGAAGCCAGGGCGTCCTTCAGCACGTCCAGGCCCTCGACCTCACGCACCAGATCGATGGAACGCTGCGCCGGCCAGATCCAGGCGCAGGCGCTTTCGGTAAAGGACTTGCCGATATCCATCAGCGAACGGCCCACCAGCTTCTCGCGTTCGACCGGGTCCATCTCCGGGAAGCACTTGGCCAGGTTGATGCGCACCACCTCGCGCGAACTGTTCGGGACTTTCCACATGATCCAGCCGATGGCCGCACCGACGCGCTGCACGGCGCCCCAAGGCAGCTTGGCAAACAGTCGCAGCGCCCCGACCATCAAGGCGCCCTTGAATTTATCCACAGGCAGGTTCCTCCATACACAAGCCGGGCATTGTACCCGTCAGCGCAGCAGGGCGGCGTATCGATCGCAATCGGTGGTGTGGTCCATGACCATGCCGGTTGCCTGCATGAAGGCGTAGCAGATGGTCGGGCCGACGAACGTGAAGCCGGCTTTCTGCAGGGCCTTGCTCATGGCCTTGGCTTCATCGGTAACCGCCGGCACCTCGCCACGCCCGACGAAGTGATTGATCTTCGGCTGCCCGCCGACGAACGACCAGAGCAGCGCCGCCGGGTCTTCCAGCGCCAGCCAGGCGCGGGCGTTGCGCCGTGCGGCATTGAGCTTGAGGCGGTTGCGGATGATGCCGGGATCAAGCATGCGCTCCTCGATTTCCTCATCGGTCATTTCGGCCAGTCGATGCGGATCGAAGCTGAACATCACCTGGCGATAACGCTCGCGTTTCTTCAACACGGTGATCCAGGAAAGACCGGCCTGGAACCCTTCGAGCAACAGCATTTCGAACAGTTGCCCCGCGTCGCGCTGCGGCGTGCCCCATTCGTGGTCGTGATAAGCCTGGTACAGCGGATCGTCGGTACACCAAAAGCAACGAGGCATAAAGCACCATGGGTAGAGGCAGGGGCGAATCGGGTTATACTCCCGCTCTTTATATTCGCAGCCCTAGAAACAGGTGAATTTCGTGAGCCAGCCTACGCCAGCCGTGCGTACCTTCCAAGACTTGATCCTCGCGCTCCAGCAGTACTGGGCCGAGCAAGGTTGTGTGGTGCTTCAGCCCTACGATATGGAAGTGGGCGCCGGCACTTTTCATACCGCCACGTTTCTGCGCGCCGTAGGCCCTGAGACCTGGAACGCCGCCTATGTCCAGCCAAGCCGTCGCCCGGGCGATGGTCGCTACGGCGAAAACCCCAACCGCCTGCAGCATTACTACCAGTTCCAGGTGGTCCTGAAGCCGAACCCGGCGAACTTCCAGGAGCTGTACCTGGGCTCGCTGAAAGCCATCGGCCTCGACCCGCTGGTCCACGACATCCGTTTCGTCGAAGACAACTGGGAATCGCCGACCCTCGGCGCCTGGGGCCTGGGCTGGGAAATCTGGCTCAACGGCATGGAAGTCACCCAGTTCACCTACTTCCAGCAGGTTGGCGGCATCGAGTGCCTGCCGGTCACCGGCGAGATCACCTACGGTCTCGAGCGCCTGGCCATGTACCTGCAGGGCGTCGATTCGGTGTATGACCTGGTCTGGACCGACGGCCCGTTCGGCAAGGTCACCTACGGCGACGTGTTCCACCAGAACGAAGTGGAGCAGTCGACCTACAACTTCGAGCACGCCAACGTCGAGAAGCTGTTCGAACTGTTCGACTTCTATGAAAGCGAAGCGAACCGCCTGATCGAGCTGGAGCTGCCGCTGCCGACCTACGAAATGGTCCTCAAGGCCTCGCACACCTTCAACCTGCTGGACGCCCGCCGCGCCATCTCGGTGACCGAGCGCCAGCGTTACATCCTGCGCGTGCGCACCCTGGCCCGAGCCGTGGCCCAGAGCTACCTGCAAGCCCGTGCCCGCCTCGGCTTCCCGATGGCAACCCCTGAATTGCGTGATGAAGTGTTGGCCAAGCTGGAGGCTGCGGAATGAGTGCTCAAGATTTCCTGGTTGAACTGGGCACCGAAGAACTGCCACCGAAAGCCCTCGCCAGCCTCGGCGACGCATTCCTTGCCGGCATCGAGAAGGGCCTGCAGGCTGCCGGCCTGAACTACAGCGCCAAGCACGTCTATGCCGCACCCCGCCGCCTGGCCGTTCTGATCCGTGACCTGGATACCCAGCAGCCGGATCGCAGCATCAACGTCGACGGCCCGCCCCGTCAGGCTGCCTTCGACGCCGAAGGCAACCCGACCCAGGCCGCCCTGGGCTTCGCCAAGAAATGCGGTGTCGAGCTGTCCGAGATCGACCAGAGCGGCGCCAAGCTGCGCTTCTCCCAGCATATCCCGGGCAAGGCGACCGCCAGCCTGCTGCCGACCATCGTCGAGGATTCGCTGAACGACCTGCCGATTCCCAAGCGCATGCGCTGGGGTGCCCGCAAGGAAGAGTTCGTGCGTCCGACCCAGTGGCTGGTAATGCTGCTCGGCGACGACGTGGTCGATTGCACCATCCTCGCCCAGAAAGCCGGCCGTGAATCCCGTGGCCACCGCTTCCACCACCCGGAAAACGTGCGCATCTCCGCCCCGGCCAACTACCAGGAAGACCTGCGCAAGGCCTACGTCCTGGCTGATTTCAACGAGCGCCGCGAGCTGATCAGCAAGCGTACCGCCGAGCTGGCCATGCAGCAGGAAGGCACCGCCATCGTGCCGCCGGCGCTGCTGGACGAAGTGACTGCCCTGGTCGAATGGCCAGTGCCGCTGGTGTGCTCGTTCGAAGAGCGCTTCCTCGAAGTGCCGCAGGAAGCCCTGATCACCACCATGCAGGACAACCAGAAGTACTTCTGCCTGCTGGACGTCGACGGCAAGCTGCTGCCGCGCTTCATCACCGTGGCCAACATCGAGAGCCGCGATCCGAAGCAGATCATCGAAGGCAACGAGAAGGTCGTGCGTCCACGCCTGACCGACGCCGAGTTCTTCTTCAAGCAGGACAAGAAGCAGCCGCTGGAAAGCTTCAACGAGCGCCTGCAAAACGTGGTGTTCCAGGCCCAGCTGGGCAGCGTCTTCGACAAGGCCGAGCGCGTCGGCAAGCTGGCCGCATTCATCGCCGGCAAGATCGGTGGCGATCCGCAGCGTGCTGCGCGTGCCGGCCTGCTGTCGAAGTGCGACCTGGCTACCGAAATGGTTGGCGAATTCCCCGAAATGCAGGGTGTCGCCGGTTATTACTACGCACTCAACGACGGCGAGCCGGAAGACGTCGCCCTGGCCCTGAACGAGCAGTACATGCCGCGCGGCGCCGGTGCCGAACTGCCGTCGACCCTGACCGGCGCAGCCGTGGCCATCGCCGACAAGCTCGATACCCTGGTCGGTATCTTCGGCATCGGCATGCTGCCAACCGGCTCCAAGGACCCGTACGCACTGCGTCGCGCGGCCCTGGGCGTGCTGCGCATCCTGATCGAGAAACAGCTCGACCTGGACCTGACCGACGCGGTGAACGTCGCCGTCGAGCAGTTCGGTGCCAAGGTCAAGGCCGCCGGCCTGGCCGAGCAGGTGCTGGAGTTCATCTTCGACCGCCTGCGTGCGCGTTATGAAGACGAAGGCATCGACGTCGCCACCTACCTGTCCGTGCGTGCCCTGAAGCCGGGCTCCGCCCTGGACTTCGACCAGCGCGTGCAGGCCGTCCAGGCCTTCCGCAAGTTGCCGGAGGCCGAGGCACTGGCCGCGGTGAACAAGCGCGTATCGAACCTGCTGAGCAAGTTCGAAGGCACCATCGCCAGCACTGTCGAGCCGAAGTACTTCGACAACGCCAACGAGTTCTCGCTGTACTCGGCGATCCAGCAGGCCGACCAGGCCGTGCAGCCGATGGCCGCCTCGCGCCAGTACGCCGAATCGCTGGCACGCCTGGCCGCCCTGCGCGAGCCTGTGGATGCGTTCTTCGAAGCGGTGATGGTCAATGCCGAGGACGCCAGCGTGCGGGCCAACCGTTATGCCCTGCTCAGCCGCCTGCGCGGTCTGTTCCTGGGCGTGGCCGATATCTCGCTGCTGGGGTAAGCCTTGAAACTGCTGATTCTCGATCGTGACGGGGTGATCAACCAGGACTCCGACGCCTACATCAAGTCGCTGGACGAGTGGATTCCGATCCCCGGCTCGATCGAGGCCATCGCGCAGTTGAGCAAGGCCGGCTGGACGGTGGCGGTCGCCACCAACCAGTCCGGCATCGCTCGTGGCTATTACCCGCTGTCGACCCTCGACGCCATGCACGCCCGTCTGCGCGAGCTGGTGGCCGGTCTTGGTGGCGAGGTCGGCCTGATCGTCCACTGCCCACACGGGCCGGATGACGGCTGCGATTGCCGCAAACCCAAGCCCGGCATGCTGCGCGAGATTGCCGCACATTACCGGGTCGAGCTGACCGGCGTGTGGTTCGTCGGCGACAGCAAGGGTGACCTGGAGGCCGCGCTGACCGTCGATGCACAACCGGTCCTGGTGCGTACCGGCAAAGGCGAGAAGACCCTCGCCAAAGGCGTACCACCGGATACACTGGTCTTCGATGACCTGGCCGCCATCGCCAGAACACTTATCCACACCTGACGCGCCGGCCCTTGCGGGCGCGTTCTTACTTCGAGCGGGCACGCCCGCAACGGTACACGCTGCTATGTCGATCCTGCAGGCGATCAGAATTTTCCTGTTCTATGTGCTGCTGGGGACCAGTTCGCTGCTCTGGTGCTCGCTGAGCTTCTTTGTCGCACCGTTCATGTCGTTCCCGGTGCGCTATCGCTTCATCAATGTCTACTGGTGCCGCTTCGCGCTGGTGCTGGTACGTGTATTCCTCGGTATCAAGGTCAAGGTGACCGGCGCCGAGAACATCCCCGAGCGGCCTTGTGTGATCGTGTCCAATCACCAAAGCACCTGGGAGACGTTCTTCCTTTCTGCCTATTTCCAACCCTTGAGCCAGGTGCTCAAGCGCGAATTGCTGTTCGTGCCGTTCTTCGGCTGGGCCATGGCCATGCTGCGGCCTATCGCCATCGACCGGGACAACCCGAAGGTCGCGCTGAAACAGGTCGCGAGCAAGGGCGACGAGCTGCTCAAGCAGAATGTCTGGGTGCTGATCTTCCCGGAAGGCACCCGCGTGCCTTTCGGTCAGGTCGGCAAGTTCTCCCGCAGTGGCGCAGCCTTGGCAGTGAACGCCAACCTGCCGGTGCTGCCAATTGCTCATAACGCCGGCAAGTTCTGGCCGAAAGAGGGTTGGGGCAAGCGTTCCGGCACCATCGAGGTGGTTATCGGCCAGCCGATGTGGGCCGAGGGCTCCGGCCCGCGGGCCATCGCAGAGCTGAACGACCGCGCTGCAGCGTGGAACGAACAGACCCAGCGCGACCTGGGTTCGCTGCCGCCACAAGCCACCACCAGCGAAACTGCCTCGGTGGCCTGAGGCGATCTGTGGATAACTTGTTGACAATATTTGGATGACCCGTGAAAAACGAATGCAACTTGCTGATATTCATACATATTTCTGGGTATGAAGGTTTCATGTAAATCGTGCATAAGTTTTTTCGCGGAATTAAAAAACCGGCTTTTAAGCCGGTTTTTTTGCGCATGTGATCAGCTCAGATCTTGTCGATATCCACATCCCGGGTTTCTTTCAGGCAGAACAGACCTACCACCAAGCTGACCCCGGTAATCAGTACCGGATACCACAGTCCGTAGAAGATATCCCCGGTGTATACCACCAGGGCGAAGGATACGGTTGGCAGGAATCCGCCGAACCAGCCATTGCCGATGTGATAGGGCAGGGACATCGACGTATAGCGGATGCGGGTCGGGAACAGCTCGACCATCACCGCCGCCAGCGGGCCGTAGGTCATGGTGGCGATCAGGATCATCACCACGATCAGCAGGACCACCATCGGCTGGTTGACGTTGGCAGCCTCGGCCTTGGCCGGGTAGCCGGCCTTGTCGATGGCGGCACGCAAGGCTGCTTCGTCGAAGCCGTCGATGCGCTGCTCGCCAACGGTCACCGCCACGGCACTGCCGGCTGGCAGGGCTTGCGAGCTGTAGGGAAGGCCCTGCTTGACCAGGAAGGTCTTCACCTTGTCGCACGGGCTGTCGAAGCGTGCCTTACCCACAGGGTCGAACTGGAACGTGCAACCGGCCGGATCTGCGAGTACCACGATAGGCGCCTGGCGGCTGGCGGCGTCGATCTGCGGATTGGCGTAATGACTCAGGGCCTTGAACAGCGGGAAGTACAGGACGGTAGCCAGCAGCAGGCCAATCATCAGGATCGGCTTGCGCCCCACGCGGTCCGACAGCCAACCGAAGAAGACGAAGAACGGCGCGCCGATCACCACGCTGATGATCAACAGCGAGTTGGCCTGGGCCGGGTCCATCTTGAGCATCTGGGTCATGAAGAACAGCACGTAGAACTGGGCGGTGTAGAAGGTCACGGCCTGTCCGGCGTTGATGCTGAACAGCGCGGTCAGTACCACCTTCAGGTTCGGCCAGGAGGTGAACGACTCGCGGATCGGTGATTTGCTCACCTTGCCCTGGGCCTTCATTTTCACGAAGGCAGGCGATTCGTGCATGCTCATGCGGATCCAGGTAGAGATCGCCAGCAGCACGATGGAAAGCAGGAATGGCAAGCGCCAGCCCCAGGTTTCGAACTGGTCGCCACTGATATACCGACTGCCTAGTACCACGATCAGCGAAAGCAGCAGGCCGAGCGTGGCGGTGGACTGGATGAACCCGGTATGGAAACCGCGCTTGCCGGGTGGCGCGTGCTCGGCCACATAGGTAGCCGCGCCGCCGTATTCGCCCCCCAGCGCCAGGCCCTGGAGCATGCGCAGCACTACCAGGATGATTGGCGCAGCGATGCCGATGCTGGCATAGGTGGGTAGCAGGCCGACAGCGAAGGTCGACAGGCCCATGAGCACAATGGTCACCAGGAAGGTGTACTTGCGCCCGATCATGTCACCGAGGCGACCGAATACCAGGGCACCGAAAGGCCTGACCAGGAAGCCTGCGGCAAAGGCCATCAGCGCGAAGATGAACGCCGTGGTGTCGTTGACCCCGGCGAAGAATTGCTTGCTGATAACCGCGGCCAGGGCCCCGTAGAGAAAAAAGTCATACCACTCGAAAACCGTCCCGAGGGATGACGCGAAAATTATCTTGCGCTCTTCGCGACGGCTGTTGGCCGTCGTGGTTGCGCCCTGTTGCTGGAGGGTGTCCGACATCGTGCTGTCCTCGGCCCCGTCGTTGGGGGCACAGTGATTATTGTTGTTGTCCACTGTCGACACCGGTCGACTGCTGCCGGTGTCACTCTTGCGCGCCGCCCGGGCAAGGCTCAGGGCGTCGTTATCGTTGCTCGGTCACTACGCTTGCCGGCGGCCTCATGGCCCTGGCGAATCAGTTGCGCGGCCTTCTCCGCGATCATCAATGTGGGGGAACAGGTGTTGCCGGACACTATGTTCGGCATGATCGAGGCATCGGCGACCCGCAGGCCAGGTACTCCATGCACTCGCAATTGTGCGTCCACCACATCCAGCGGACCGCTGCCCATGCGGCAGGTTCCGGCCGGGTGGAAGATCGTGGTGCCGATCTGGCCGGCGGCCTTTTGCAGTTCTTCTTCGCTATCCAGCGCTGCGCCCGGCAGGTATTCCCTGGGCGAGAAGGGCGCCAGGGCAGGGGAAGCGACGATGGCGCGGGTCAGGCGGATGGCTTGGGCGGCAACCTTGAGGTCTTCGGCTGCGCTGAGGTAGTTGGGGTCGATCATCGGCGCCACGGACGGATCGGCGGAGCGGATATCCACACGCCCGCGGCTGACCGGGCGCAGGTTGCACACCGAGGCGGTGAACGCGGCGAAGCGGTGCAGCGGTTCCCCGAAGCGGTCCAGTGACAGCGGCTGGACGTGATACTGCAGGTTGGCCGAGGTCTGCTCCGGACCACTGCGCACGAAGGCCCCCAATTGACTCGGCGCCATCGCCAGTGGTCCGCTGCGGTCATAGAGATAACGCAGGCCCATGCCCATCTTGCCGAACAGGCTGTTGGCAACCTGGTTGAGGGTGCGCACGTTATCCACCTGGTAGATCAGGCGCAGTTGCAGATGGTCCTGGAGATTACCGCCGACGCCCGGCAGTTCGTGCTGTACGCCGATGCCCAGGCGTTCGAGCAACGGCCGCGGACCGATGCCGGAGCGCTGCAGGATGCCCGGTGATCCTACGGAGCCGGCGCACAGCAGTATCTCGCGACGGGCGCGGAAATCCTGCCACTGGCCCTCCCGACGTCCCCGTACCGCCGCCGCACGACCGTTCTCGAGGAGCACCCGATCGACTTCGACACCGGTGAGCACGTCGAGGTTGGGACGGTCAGCGACAGGACGCAGGAAGGCTTTGGACGCGTTCCAGCGCACGCCGGATTTCTGGTTGACCTGGAAGTATCCACAACCCTGGTTATCGCCACCGTTGAAGTCATCGACGCTGGCAATACCCTGCTGGGCCGCAGCCTCGCGAAAGGCGTCGAGGATCGGCCAGGAATAACGCTGCCGTTCCACCCGCCACTCGCCTTCGCTGCCATGTATGTCCGAAGCGCCAGCAAAGTGCTTTTCGCTGGTCTTGAACAGCGGCAGCACATCCTTCCACGCCCAGCCTGGGTTGCCTTCCTCTGCCCAACGATCGTAATCGCCGGCCTGACCGCGCATATAGATCATGCCGTTGATCGACGAACAGCCACCCAGGACCTTGCCCCTCGGATAGCCAAGGCTGCGCCCGGTAAGGCCAGGCTGGTTCTCGGTCTTGAAGCACCAGTCGGTGCGGGGATTGCCGATGCAGTAGAGGTAGCCCACCGGAATATGAATCCAGGGGTAGTTGTCGCGACCTCCCGCTTCAAGCAGGGCGACACGGCAACCGGGATCGGCGGAAAGCCGGTTGGCCAGCAGGCAGCCAGCCGGGCCGGCGCCAACAATGACGTAGTCGTAGGACAGTTCGGCTGATGGCATTTCAAACCTCTCGCCTGATTTTTATTCTTGTCTTGCCTCAGTGTTGTTGATTACTTTCGAGTTGAAAACGAGAGATTTCACTCAACCGTTGTGCGTTTTAGCACAGCGCCAACGAGGCCAGCGATGAATGGGACCAACATGTTCGACTGGAATGATCTGCGGTTTTTTCTCGAACTCCAGCGCAGCGGCCGCCTGCTGACCGCCGCCAAGCGCCTCAACACCACCCACAGTACCGTGGCCCGGCATATCGAGAATATCGAGCAGAGTTTAGGCACGGCGCTGTTCGTCCAGCATGCCCAGGGCTATGAACTGACCCCATCCGGGCAGGCTCTGCTCAAGCATGCGGAGGCGATGGAGAACGTCGCGCTGCTGGCGCAGGAGGAGATCACCCAGGCAATTACGCCGCTCGGCAAGATTCGCCTGGGGGTCACCGAAGGCATCGGTATCGTATTCTTCACTCCACGACTGAGCGGGTTGTTCGAACGTTATCCGGGCCTGGAGGTAGAGCTGGTGGCGGTGCCACGCTTCGTCAGCATCATCAACCGCGAGGCGGAAATCAGCATTCACCTTGAGCGGCCCAACGCCGATCTGCTGATCACCCGCAAGCTCACCGACTATCGCCTGGCGCTCTATGCCAGCCGCGAGTACCTGGCCCGGGCGCCCGCCCTCAACAGCCGCGAGGACCTCGCTCGGCACAGCTGGATCGGCTATGTCGATGACCTGCTGTTCAGCCAGGAATTGCTGTTCCTGCACAGCTTCTGCCGGGCGCCGAACGTGGTGTTCCGCAGCACCAGTGTGATCGCCCAGCAGCATGCTGCTCGGGCGGGGTTGGGTATTGCGGTGTTGCCTAACTACATGGCCCGGCACGACCCTGGACTGGTGCGCATCCTGCCCAGCGAAACCATCCAGCGCAGCTACTGGATCAGTACCCGCCGCGAGCTGCACAAGTCCGTACGCCTGCGGGTGGTCTGGGATTACTTGCTGGCGCTGTGTGCCGAGGAGCAGGGCGAGCTATTGGCCGAATAGGATGTAACGATGCGAAAGCGTATCTACAGAACGTTGATCGGGATCTTCAGGTAGCTGACGCCGTTTTCCTCGGGTTCGGGAAACTGGCCGCAGCGCATGTTGATTTGTACCGAAGGCAACATCAGTACGGGCATCTCGAGAGTGGCATCACGGGCCTGGCGCATGGCGGCGAAGTCATCCTCGCTGATGCCGTCACGAATATGGATGTTGCTGGCGCGTTGCTCGGCGACCGTGGTCATGTAGCGCAATTCGCGGCCACCGGGCAGATAGTCGTGGCACATGAACAGCCGGGTATGGGCGGGAAGGGCAAGAATGCGCTGGATGGAGCGGAACAGGGTACGCGCATCGGCACCGGGGAAGTCGCAGCGGGCAGTGCCGTAGTCGGGCATGAACAGGGTGTCACCGACGAAAGCCACCGTCTCGTCTCCGGCTTCGACCAGGTAGGTCATGCAGGCTTGGGTATGACCGGGCGTATGCAGTGCTCGCGCCCTCAAGCCACCGATGGTGAATGTACTGTCGTCGCCGAACAGCACATCGAACTGGCTACCGTCCCGAGCGAAACCGGGACCGGCATTGAACAGGGCGCCAAAGGTTTTCTGCACTTGGGTGATATTGCTACCGATGGCCAACTGTCCGCCCAGTGCCTGTTTAAGGTAGGCCGCTGCCGATAGGTGATCGGCGTGGACATGAGTTTCAAGAATCCACTGCACGCTGGCGCCGAGTTCGCGGACCCGGTCGATCAGCCTATCGGCACTATGGGTATCGGTGCGTCCAGACTTGGGATCGTAGTCGAGAACACTGTCAATCAGGGCGCAGTGTCGGGTTTCGTCATCCATCACCAGGTAGCTGATGGTCCAGGTCGCACTGCCGAACAGTGCCTCCACATATAGGTTACCGCCGATGATCATCGTCCTTTCTCCAGATACATCCCATTCAAGGGACCTGGGCGTAAGCGATGTTCCACGTGGAACAGGTTAAATTTCCTGGCACAAACGAAGAAGGCCAACCCAGAGGGTTGGCCTTCTTCGTTACTTTGCCGATTTATCCCCGACTATCAGAAGTCTAGGTTAGCCACCGACAGCGCGTTGCTTTCGATGAACTCGCGGCGAGGTTCCACCGCATCGCCCATCAGGGTGTTGAAGATCTGATCGGCAGCGATCGCGTCTTCGATGGTGACCTTGAGCATGCGACGCACGGCCGGGTCCATGGTGGTTTCCCACAGCTGGTCCGGGTTCATCTCGCCAAGACCTTTGTATCGCTGGATGGTGTGGCGCTTGGTGCTTTCGGCCATCAACCAGTCCAGACCTTCCTTGAACTCGTTGATCGCTTTCTTGCGCTCACCGCGCTGCACGTAGGCGCCTTCTTCCAGCAACGACGCCAGCTGAGCACCGAGCGCGGTGACAGTGCGGTAATCGTTGCTGCCGAAGAAGTCACGGTTGAAGGTGACATAGCTGGCCAGGCCATGGGAGGTGATTTCCACTTCCGGCAACCAGATATTGCGCTCACGGTCTTCACGCAGGCTGGTCTTGTACAGCAGACCAGACTTCTCGACGCCGTTCAGGCGCTCCTGGAACTTGTCCAGCCACTCCTGCATCGCGGCCTGGTTGGACAGCTGCTCCACGGAAACCGCCGGCAGGTACAGGAAGTGCTCGGTCAGCTCCTGTGGATAAAGGCGCGACAGGCGCTTCAGGGTTTTCATCACGCCACGGAATTCATTGACCAAGGCTTCCAGCGCCGGGCCGGAAATCGCCGGGGCAGACTCGTTCAGGTACAGGGCAGCGTCCTCGAGGGCCGACTGGGTCATGTATTCTTCCATGGCCTCGTCGTCCTTGATGTACTGTTCCTGCTTGCCCTTCTTGACCTTGTACAGCGGCGGCTGGGCGATGTAGATGTAGCCGCGCTCGACCAGCTCAGGCAACTGACGGAAGAAGAAGGTCAGCAGCAGGGTACGGATGTGCGAACCGTCGACGTCAGCATCGGTCATGATGATGATGTTGTGATAGCGCAGCTTCTCGATGTTGTACTCTTCGCGCCCGATACCGCAGCCGAGGGCGGTGATCAGGGTGCCGACTTCCTGCGAGGAGATCATCTTGTCGAAACGGGCCTTTTCGACGTTGAGGATCTTGCCTTTCAACGGCAGGATGGCCTGGGTCTTGCGGTTACGACCCTGCTTGGCCGATCCACCTGCGGAGTCACCCTCCACCAGGTAGAGTTCGGAAAGGGCAGGGTCCTTCTCCTGGCAATCCGCCAGTTTGCCCGGCAGGCCGGCGATATCCAGTGCACCTTTGCGGCGGGTCATTTCACGGGCTTTGCGCGCCGCTTCACGGGCACGGGCAGCGTCGATCATCTTGCCAACAACGGCCTTGGCTTCGTTCGGGTTTTCCAGGAGGAAGTCGGAGAAGTACTTGCCCATCTCCTGTTCCACGGCAGTCTTCACTTCCGAGGAAACCAGCTTGTCCTTGGTTTGCGAACTGAACTTCGGATCCGGCACCTTGACCGAGATGATCGCGGTCAGACCTTCACGGGCATCGTCACCGGTAGTCGCGACCTTGTTCTTCTTGGCCAGACCTTCCTGCTCGATGTAGTTGTTCAGGTTACGGGTCAGGGCGGAGCGGAAGCCAACCAGGTGGGTACCGCCGTCGCGCTGCGGGATGTTGTTGGTAAAGCACAGCAGGTTTTCGTTGAAGCTATCGTTCCACTGCAGGGCGATCTCCACACCTACACCATCTTCACGCTGGACGCTGAAGTGGAAAACCTGGTTCACCGGAGTCTTGTTGGTGTTCAGGTATTCAACGAATGCACGCAGGCCACCTTCATAACGGAAGAACTCTTCCTTGCCTGCACGCTCGTCCTTCAGCTGGATACCGACGCCGGAGTTCAGGAAGGAAAGTTCACGAATCCGCTTGGCCAGGATGTCCCAGCTGAAGTGGATGTTCTTGAAGGTTTCAGCCGAAGGCTTGAAGTGAATCTGGGTACCAGTGGTTTCACTTTCGCCAACAATTTTCATCGGCGCTTGTGGAACACCGTGAACGTAGACCTGCTCCCAGATCTTGCCGCTGCGGCGAACGGTCAGGGTCAGTTCTTCGGAGAGGGCGTTTACTACCGAGACACCTACGCCGTGCAGACCACCGGAAACCTTGTAGGAGTTGTCGTCGAACTTACCGCCGGCGTGGAGAACGGTCATGATGACCTCTGCCGCGGAGACCCCTTCCTCTTTATGCACATCGACCGGAATGCCGCGACCGTTGTCGCGCACGGTGATGGATTCGTCAGGGTGAATGATTACGGTGATGTCGTCGCAATGGCCGGCGAGGGCTTCGTCGATCGAGTTGTCGACCACCTCGAACACCATGTGGTGCAGGCCGCTACCATCATCGGTGTCGCCAATGTACATACCGGGACGTTTGCGTACGGCATCAAGCCCTTTCAGCACCTTGATGCTGGAGGAGTCGTACGTTTGATTTTCGCTCATGCCTTCACTCCCGATGGTCGTGGGTCTGGGTGATACGGCCCTGTTCCACGTGGAACAAAGCAACCGGCGTATCCGTCTGCCAGCCTTCCCTCAGTAATTCGTGATCTACACAGGTGATAAACACCTGGCAGCGTAAGTCTTCCAGCAAGCGGCACAGCGCACGACGGTGTTGCTCATCCAGCTCGGACGGCAAGTCATCCACCAGGTAAATACACTGACCGCGGCGCGCCTGGCTGACCAGGTGTCCTTGGGCGATACGCAACGCGCAAACCACCAACTTCTGCTGGCCGCGGGACAGAATGTCCGCAGCATTGTTCGCACCCAGCCGGAGGCGTAAATCTGCGCGTTGCGGACCAGCCTGGGTATGCCCCATCTGCTGGTCACGTTGAAGAGAGGCCGCGAGCACGTCGATAAGCTCCCGGTCCTTGTCCCAGCCTCGGTAATAGCTGAGGGTAAGCCCCTCCAGCTCCAGCAATTCGCTGAGGATCTGCTCGAAGACAGGCTTCAACGCTTTGATGTAATTACGGCGATATTCGTCGATTTCAGCACTGGCCAGGGACAATTCACGGTCCCAGGCCGCTTGCGAAACGGCGTCAAGTGTACCATGCCGGAGCCAGGAGTTTCGCTGCCGCAGCGCCTTCTGCAGTCGTTGCCAAGTTCCCATAAAGCGGGGTTCCACGTGGAACACTCCCCAATCGAGGAACTGGCGACGGATCTTCGGCGCACCTTCAAGCAGGCGGAAACTATCTGGATTGATCAGCTGCAACGGCAGGATTTCTGCAAGTTGCGCGGTACCACGGGCATTCTGCCCGTCGATACGGATGGTGAAATCTCCCTGGCGTTCTCGGGATACACCAAGATTGCTCGATGCGCCGTCTCCTAGTGCCACCTGGCCAAAAACCGTACAGACGGCTTCTTCATACTGGATGACAGGGTTCAGTCGGGTGCTACGGAATGAACGAGCCAGCCCCAACAGGTGAATGGCCTCCAGCACGCTGGTTTTACCACTGCCATTGGCACCGTAGAGGATGTTGATACGCGGGGAGGGTGAGAAGGTCACCGGGTGCAGGTTACGCACCGCGGTGACAGAGACACGACTGAGGGACATCTAGAATTGTCTGGAAAGATTACAGACGCATCGGCATGACGACATAGGAGGAGTCATCATTGTCCGCTTCCTGCAGCAGCGCGCTGCTGTTGGAGTCGGACAGGATCAGACGAACCTGCTCGGTAGTCATTACGCCCAGCACGTCCAGCAGATAGCTGACGTTGAAGCCGATCTCCAGCGAAGCGCCGTTGTAGTCAACGCTGATCTCTTCTTCCGCTTCTTCCTGCTCAGGGTTGTTCGCCTGGATTTTCAACTGGCCAGCGGCCAGCTGAAGACGGATGCCACGGTACTTCTCGTTGGACAGGATCGCGGTCCGGCTGAAAGCCTCACGCAATGCCTGGCGGTCGCCCAGCACCAGTTTGTCGCCGCCTTTCGGCAGCACACGCTCGTAATCAGGGAACTTGCCGTCCACCAGTTTCGAGGTAAAGGTGAACTCACCGGTAGTGGCGCGAATGTGATGCTGACCCAGGACGATGCTGACAGTGCCATCCGGCTCGGTGAGCAGGCGTGCCAGCTCGAGGATACCTTTGCGCGGCACGATCACCTGGTGACGGTCGGCCTGACCGATGTCGGCGCTCATAGAGCACATGGCCAGACGGTGACCGTCAGTGGCAACTGCACGCAGGGTACCTGTGGATACTTCCAGCAGCATGCCGTTGAGGTAGTAGCGCACGTCCTGCTGGGCCATGGCGAAGCTGGTGCGTTCGATCAGGCGACGCAAGCGGCTTTGCTCCAGGGTGCAGGTCAGCGAGCCCGGACCTTCTTCCACGGTCGGGAAGTCGTTGGCTGGCAGTGTCGAAAGGGTAAAGCGGCTACGACCGGCCTTGACCAGCAGCTTCTGCTCGTCGACCTTGATATCGATCAGCGCATCGTTCGGCAGGCTTTTGCAGATATCCATCAGCTTGCGCGCAGGTACGGTGATCTCGCCAGGCTCGGCCGGCTCTTCCAGTTGGACGCGGCCGACCAGTTCGACTTCGAGGTCGGTACCGGTCAGTGATAACTGCTGACCCTGGACCACCAGCAGTACGTTGGACAGTACCGGCAAGGTCTGGCGGCGCTCGACGACGCCTGCGACCAGTTGCAGGGGTTTCAACAGGGCTTCGCGTTGAATGGTGAAATGCATGGTCTAGTCCCTTGCCTTGAAAAGCTGCGCTGACATCAGGTCGTCAGGGTCCGCAGCAGGTTCTTGTAATCCTCGCGGATATCCGCGTCGGATTCCTTGAGTTCGTTGATCTTGCGGCAGGCGTGCAGCACGGTGGTGTGGTCACGGCCGCCGAATACATCGCCGATTTCCGGCAGACTGTGGTTGGTCAATTCCTTGGACAGGGCCATGGCAACCTGCCGTGGGCGAGCCACCGAACGCGAGCGACGTTTGGACAACAGATCGGAAATCTTGATCTTGTAGTACTCGGCGACGGTGCGCTGGATGTTATCCACACTGACCAGTTTGTCCTGCAGCGCCAGCAAATCCTTCAGCGATTCACGAATCAGTTCGATGGTGATATCGCGGCCCATGAAGTGGGAGTGGGCGATTACACGCTTAAGTGCACCTTCGAGTTCGCGAACGTTGGAACGAATGCGCTGGGCAATGAAAAACGCGGCGTCATGCGGCAGCTCGACCTTGGCCTGGTCGGCCTTCTTCATCAGGATCGCAACACGGGTTTCCAGCTCGGGCGGCTCGACCGCTACGGTCAAGCCCCAGCCGAAGCGTGATTTCAATCGCTCTTCCAGGCCTTCGATCTCCTTGGGATAACGGTCGCTGGTGAGAATCACCTGCTGGCCGCCTTCAAGAAGGGCATTGAAGGTGTGGAAAAACTCTTCCTGGGAACGCTCCTTGCGAGCGAAGAACTGGATGTCGTCGATCAGCAAGGCGTCCACGGAACGATAGAAACGCTTGAACTCGTTGATCGCATTGAGCTGCAACGCCTTGACCATGTCCGCGACAAAGCGCTCGGAATGCAGGTAGACAACCTTGGCGTTGGGGTTCTTCTTGAGCAGATGGTTACCCACGGCATGCATCAAGTGGGTCTTACCCAAGCCTACGCCCCCATAAAGGAAGAGCGGGTTGTAGCCGTGCTTGGGATTGTCCGCCACCTGCCAGGCTGCGGCACGGGCCAGCTGGTTGGATTTACCTTCCACGAAGTTTTCGAAGGTAAAGGTCCGGTTGAGGTAGCTGGTGTGCTTGAGTGCACCTTCGACCTGCACGGTACGCTGTTCCGAACGACCGTTGGCGGCAACGGGGGCAGTGGCCGGAGCGTCGCCCCCCATCGCATCGAAGCTTTCCCGGGACGGCGCTTCTTCCATTGCAGGCTCGGCAACAGGCGCAGAAGGGGCGTGGTTGACCGGCTCGCTGACGGCTGGCGCCGGTGCAACCTTGGCTGCCGCGGCCTGGGAAGCAGCCACGGCAGCTGCGAGCGGTGCGTTGGGTGCTGCACGCGGAGCCGAGCTGCGACGGCTGCCTATTAATAAGGAGAGCGCCGGCACGGAACCGTTGCCGTGTTCACCGAGCAGTTCCAGCAAGCGGCCCAGGTACTTTTCATTGACCCAGTCGAGTACGAAACGGTTAGGCGCGTAGACGCGCAACTCGTCGCCTTCGGCTTCGACTTGTAGCGGACGGATCCAGGTATTGAATTGCTGGGTAGGCAGCTCATCGCGCAGAAGCTCCACGCACTGCTGCCAAAGTTCCACTGACAC